>NZ_SOBT01000008.1:0-623434 GCF_004364935.1 Panacagrimonas perspica
ATGGCCGAGCCGACGTTGTTGAACGACGAAGCTCCTACCGCGTACGCGGGCGCCGTGACGGTGCCGTCGGCGGCAACGGCTGCGCCTCCACCGAGAGCCGCGGCCAGGCCGGCGCCCTGGTTGCCGACCCGCGTCTCATTGGCCGTGACCCGGCCGTCGAGCGCCGTGATGCTGCCCTCGGCGGCGCTGACCCGGCCATCGAGCGCCGTGACGCTGCCCTCGGCGGCGCTGACGCGGCCGTCGAGTGCGGTGATGCCGCCTTCAGCGGCCGTGACCCGGCCGGCCAGCGCGGTGACGTTCTGATTGGTGGCGTTCAACTGCGAGCCGTTGATGGCGTCGGTGCTGGTGGCCGAGATATCGCCAGCGGCAACGTTCACCACCTGGCGCTCGAGGCCCACGGCGCCCACGGAGACGGTATTGGTTTCGTTGGCCACGGAGCCGGCACCCAGCGCGACGCTGTTGGCAGCCGTCGCCGAGGCGCCGGTGCCCATTGCAATGGCGTCGACACCGCCGGCAGCGACGAACGCGTTGCGACCGATCGCGATGCCGTTGGTGGCTCCGGCCGCGACGGTCGTGCCGGCCTCGGCATCGCCGGAGTTTCCGAGCGTCAGCGAGTAGTCGCCCAGGGCGTTGCTGTTGGCGCCGAGCGCGGTGCTGTGGTTGCCGCTGGCCAGATTCTGGTAGCCCAGCGCAGTGCTGGCCGTGCCGCTGGCCTGGTTCTGGTGACCGATGGCGCTGCTGTCGATGCCGCTGGCCTCGTTGTCGAAACCGATCGCGGACGAGTCTTCGCCGGAAGCGACGTTGCGTACGCCGACAGCGCTGGAATCGTTGCCGAGCGCCTCGTTACCGTTGCCCACGGCAACGGCGTTTTCCTCTTCGGCCGTATTCTCGTGGCCCACGGCGACGGAAGCCGTGCCCGACGTGTAGTTCTGGTAGCCGACCGCCGTGCTGTCCTCGCCGTTAGCCTCGTTGTAGTTGCCGATCGCGATGCTCTCGTCTGCAATGGCGTCGTTGAAATGACCCACGGCGGTGCTGTTCTGGCCGATAGCGTAATTGTCGAAGCCGACTGCCGTGCTCTCCACGCCGGCTGCGTAGTTCGAGGTGCCCAGGGCGCTGCTGCGGTCTCCCTCGGCCACGTTCGCGAAGCCGATTGCGTTGCTGTCTTCTCCGGAAGTTTCGTTTGAGTACCCGATCGCGCTGCTGCTGCCTCCGATGGCGAGGTTCGAGAAGCCGATCGCACTGCTTTCCACGCCGTCGGCGCCATTGTCGTAACCCACGGCGGTGGTGAAATCGTTCCGCGCGCCGTTGAAATAACCCATGGCGCTGCTGTAAGCGCCGCCGGCGTAGTTGTCGTGGCCCACCGCGCTGCTGCCTTCGCCCTCGGCTTCGTTGCTGCTGCCCAGTGCATTGCTGCTGAGACCGTTTGCGAGATTTCCGCTGCCCAGCGCGCTGCTCGAGACGCCGCTGGACGTGTTGTACCTGCCGACCGCGCTGCTGTAATTGCCGCTCGCCGTATTCGAATAACCCAGAGCGCTGCCCTCGGTGCCGCTCGCACCGTTCCTCAGGCCGAATGCGTTGCTGCCGCTTGCGCCTGCACTGTTGAAAGCGCCGACCGCGGCGCTGTCGCTGCCGCTCGCAGTGTTGAAGCTGCCGACCGCGGAGCTCGAACCGCCGAGCGCCTGATTGTTGTAACCAAAAGCAGAAGAGAAAATGCCGGCGGCCGCGGTGTTGATGCCAACAGCGGTCGACGAGTCGCCGCTGGAGGTGGCGCTGATGCCGCAGGCGAGGCGGAAGGCGGCTCCGCCGGCGTCGTCGTTGCTGCCGCCAGTATTGCCGCCGTCGAGGTCGCAGATCGCAGCCAGCGCAGCGGGCGACGGCATCATCAGGACCAGTGCCAAGGCCATCGGGGACAGCGCCCACGACAGGGACCGACTCGGGCGGCTCCATCCATCGGCGTGCGAGCCGACCTCGAAATCACGGAGCGAGACACGACGGAACGAACGGTTGCGATTCATGACAGGCAGTCCCCTGGGAGAGGTGGGTTCAGGCTCTGGAACGACGTCCGCGCAGACTCGGCCTGGCTGCCTGCGGCGGGTTGAAGAAAAGGAAGCCGGCGCCGGGCGTGCGGCGCACTCGGCGCGGGACGCGAACTCGGTTCGGAGGTGAAGCAAGAGGGACAGGCAGTGGAGGCCGGGGGGATCGGCCCTGCGTGTCCCGGCGCGCGTCGCGCTGGTTCTTCATGTGTTCCCCCTCCCCGTGTAAGCGGCGCCTCGTGGCGAGAGGAAGACTAGTTACAAGATATTGTTATTACTAATAAATAATTGTTTCTGATTGTTTCTCGTCTGGCCCGGTTTCTTGCATTTCTTGCAATAACTGACAACCGAGTCGGCATGATTCGGGCTGATTGCAAGATGGAGCGCGCCATGGAAAACCGCAGCCCGGGTGAAACCCGGGGCTCATCTCGTAGTACGGGCGGGCATCCCGGGTTTCACCCGGGCTACCGGGGGCGTGCCGTCTTGCGGGTCGTCAGAAGCGGTAACTGACGTCTACGCCGACCTGCCTGTCGGGTTGCGGAAACCGCACGGCGATCCCCAGGCCGTTGAACCCGAGGCCACCGGTGGCGTATTCCTCGTCGGTGAGATTTCTCCCCCAGATCGCGAGGCCCAGACCGTTGCGGAATTCGAGCGCGCTGCGGGCGCCGAGCAGGCCCAGCGAAGGCTGCGTGAGCGCGCGCTCGGCGGCGTCCTGCTCGTTGGGTGCGAAGCCGCGGATGTTGGCCTGGGCGTTGTAGACCTCGTCGCGCCACGACCAGTTGAGGCTGTTGCGCCAGTCGGCGTGCGCCAGCCTGCGGGTGTGCGCGACGCTCAGCGTGTAGTGGGCCTGCGGAATGCCGGCGAACTCTTCTCCGGAGCGATCGATGCCGGTGAAATCGACATAACGTTCGTACCGGGGCCGCACGATGCCGAGCGATGCGCCCAGTTCGAGCGAGGGCAGCGGATACGCGCTCAGCTCGAGTTCGCCGCCGTGGGTGACGACTTCGGCGATGTTGCCGGTGAAGGTCGACGTGAAGCCATCCACCCGCAGCAGGATCGAGCGCTGGACGTCGTCGCTGTGCGTGCGATAGAGCGCGAGGTTGGCGCGCAGCTTTCCGCGCAGGAATTCGGTCTTCGCGCCGATCTCGATCTGGGTGACGTCCTCGGGCTTGAACGGCGCGAACGTCTCTTCCGACAGGCCGCGCAGGTTCTGTCCGCCGGCGCGGTATCCGGTCGTGAGCGTGGAATAGAGCATCACGCCGTCGTGCAGCCGGTAGTCGAGTCCCACCAGGTAATTGAGGCGATCCGAGTCGTTGTCGAAGCGACGCGCGCAAGGGGCATCGACCGCCACGCCCGGGACTGCGCAGCGCAGGCCCTCGGGCGCGTTGCCGACGCGATTGCGGGACAGCAGTGATTTGTCGTCGGAGGAATACCGCAGTCCCAGCGTCAGTCCGAGCTGATCGGTGAACCGGTAGCTGCCCTGCGTGTAGACGCCGAAGCTTTCGGCGCGCGCGTCGCCGTTGAAATCCGAGACGTTGGCGCTGCCGGTGATGCGGCTGTCGGTGGACTCCGATGCCTTTTCCTTGAATCCGTAGACGCCCGCCGCCCACTGCAGATGCTCGAACGCCTGGCCGGTGAGCTGGAGTTCCGCGCTGTGTTCCAGGTAGTCCGCGAGCAGTTGCGTTCCGATGATCGGGTACGGCGTGCTGTCGAAGTCGATCGTGTTGGCGACGTCGTCGGTATCGCGCCGGCCGAGGATCAACTGGATGCGGCCCCAGGCCCGTTCCCATTTCGCGATGGCGGACCACAGGCGCACACGCGCGGACGATTCCAGATCGGTGCCGGGATCGTTCTGCGCGCGGTAGGGCGCGCCGACGTAGTTGTCGATGGTGTCGGCGCCCTGCGACGCGCTGGCCACGATCAGCCGCGCGATGCCGTCGACCGGTGTCTCGGGCGTGCCGTCGCCGTTGGTGTCGGCGAATCGCGTCTGTGCGGCGAAGGCCAGTTCCGCCGGCCCGTTGCGTTCGTCGATGTCGATGACCTCGCCGGTCAGCGCAAGGCTGAAGCTCGCGTTGGGACGCCACAGCGATTTCACGCGCAGGAGTTGGTTGTGCTCGTTCCCCAGATCCTGATCGTTGGTCTGGTCCACCGCGTAGCCGTCGGCACGTGTGCGCTGGCCCACGACCCGCAAGGCCCAGTGGTCGCGCTGCAGCGGCACGTTGACGATGCCGGTTGCCGTGATGCGATCGTCGCTGGAAATCCCGGTGCGGATGCTGCCGCCCCAGGCCGAGAGTTCCGGATCGCGCGTGGTCAGCAGGATCGCGCCGCCGGTGGTGTTGCGCCCGAACAGCGTGCCCTGTGGCCCGCGCAGCACCTGCACGTCCTTGACGTCCACGAACGACAGGTTGGTGCCGAACGGACGCGCGAGGTAGAGCTGGTCCTGGTACACGGCGACCGCTGGATCGAGCGTCCCCAGGGTGTCGAACTGCGTCTGCCCGCGCATCTGGAAGATCAGTGCCGTGCCTTGGCCCGACGCCGGGCGAATGTAGAGGCCGGGCGCCGTCTGCTGAAGATCCTCGACCGTGTCCAGCACCGCGTCGCGGAGCTGTTCCTGCGTGCGATGCGTCACCGCCAGCGGCACATCCTGCAGCACTTCCTCGGTCTTGCGTGCGGTGACGACGATGCTGGGCACCGCGTCCGGAGCAGCTGCCGAGGTCGCTTCGGCGGGCGGCTCCGCTGCTGCGAGCGCAGACGCGAGGCCGGCCAGCATGAAGCCGAGCGCGACGAGCATCGGCGATATTCGCAGACCGGATGGCCTCATCGCGGTTCGTCCTGCGGCGCCGCGGGCAGCCGGATGGTGAAGAGCGCGCCACCGCCGGCCGCATTGCCTGCGCTCACCGTGCCGCCGTGGATTTCCGCGATGCGCCGGACCATGAACAGCCCGAGCCCGATACCGGGTTGACGCTTGACCGTCGCCGAGCGGTAGAAGCGCTCGAAGATCTGGCCGATGTCCGCCGATGGAATGCCGGGGCCGTGATCGCGCACGGTGATCAATTGATCGGTGCCGTCGCGCTGCGCCACCAGTTCGATGGCGGTGTTCGCCGGCGAATACTTGATGGCGTTTTCCAGAAGGTTGTCGAGCAGGATATTGAGCAGCATCGGATCGGCGAACAGCGACAAGCCCTGCGGCGGGCACTCGAACGTGATGTCGCGATCGCTGCCGCGTGCGTAGCGCTGGATCAGCTGCCGCAGGCTCGCGCAGAGATCGAGTTCGCGTGCATGGATCTGCATCGCCGACGATTCGAGCCATTCGTCCGCGAGCAAGGTGTCCACCAGCGCGTTCATGCGTTGCGCCGCGCGATCGATCTTGCCGGCTTCGCGCTGCACGTCTTCGGGGCGGGTGGGCAGTCGTTCGTCGACGATCATCTGCGCGGAGGCGCCGATGATGCTGAGCGGCGTGCGGAACTCGTGCGACACCATGGCCAGGAAGTTGCGCTGCTCGTCCATGGCCACGCGCAGCTGCGCTTCCGTGTTCTGCCGCTCGAGCACTTCGGCGTTCAGCGCGGTGGTGCGCTCGGTCACCGTCGCCTCCAGGCGCGCGCCGGCGATAAGCGAGTCCGCCAGCGCCTGGCGTTCGCGCAGGCGCACGCGCAGCCCCAGGCCGAAGAAGATGGCGATCAGGTGCACCATCATTCCGATCAGGTAGCTGTACTGGGTGAAGGCCGTGAACGGCAGCCAGTCCAGATTCTTGGCGAAGTGCACCGCACCGACGGTGCCGAACACCGAGTATCCGATAAGGTTCGGCCAGGCCGACGGTTGCCCGCGCCGGACCAGCACGACGCACAGCGCGATGACCAGCAGCGCGGTGAACAGACGTGTGAAATTGATGGCCGGCGCGATCACGTCGTACCGGCCGGCCAGCGCGATGATCAGACCCAGCGTCGTCAGCGCGATCAGGCCATGGAACAGCCGCGTGATGCGCGGGAACTGCGTCGGCATGTCCAGCAGGCTGCGCACGAACAGCAGTGCGGTGAGCAGGCCCAGGCACATCATCACGTTGTGGATGCGCACGGCCAGTTGCGGCTGCTCGGGCAGCAGCATCACCGCGATCAGATTTTCGGAGCATGCGAACAGCACCGCGCTGGTTGCCAGATACGCCGAGTACCAGAGGAACTTGCGGTCCGGCAGCGACAGCCCCAGCAGCAGCGTGACCACGGCCATCAGGATGACCATGCCGATGACGCCGGCGATTTCGAGCGTCTTGCGCTGCAGGTCGCTGGCCAGCGCATCCAGGCGCCAGACGCCGCCGGTGAGGCTCAAGGTGCGGTGACCGGACACGCGGATCCAGACGGTGTGCGGGCCGCCTTCGGGCAGCGGCTCAAGCCTCAGCACGCTGATCGGCGTGTCCAGATCGCGCTGCGACACCGGCCTCATTCCGCCCAGGGCGCGATGCCGCAGGCTGACCGTGCCATCCGCTGCGCGTTCGGGAATCCAGACGTCGACATAATCGACATAAGGCACGCCCAGCCGCAGCCACCACTCCTCAGCGAAGCCCGGCTGAACCTGCAGATCGAAACGCAGCCACCAGGCGCCGTGAGGCGTGAAGCCGCCGTTGAAGTTCGCTTTCAGCGGCGCGAATCGTTCCGCCATCTCCGGCGCCGAAACCTGTGCCTGCGACAGGCTGCCATCCGGGTCGTGCAGCGCCTGGAGGTGCCCGGCCAACTCCGCCGCGCCGCGTTCCTGCGCCGCGGCGTCGAGTTCCACGGGTATTTCCGCGGCGATCGGCGCCGCGGCGTGGGCCGCGAACAGCGTCAGCAGCAGAAATCCGACGGCGAGGGGCAACAACCACGAGGGACGTCTGGTGCGCAGGAGTAGGACCATCCGTCGAGGGGCATGCGTCTGATGATCCGGGAAGTGTGCCGTGCACGGGACCGAATGCCCACGAATAGGGGGACCACCCGCAATGCCCCGGAATTTGAACGGAATCGGCCGGGAGCAAACCTATCCGGGGGGATGCTTGACGCGGCGGGCGTTTGGGCTTTCTATCCGGTAATCGATCGCGAAGTGCCGTAACGGCAGTCGAGACTCGATCATGGGGAGAGCGCATCAACGTCAGGCCGCGGGTCCCGGACGTCTGTCTTGAAGCGAGGGCATATCGGGAGGCGGCCTCGTCGTGGTGACTCGACAGCAGTTCCACCTGCGTCATGGAAATAGCCGATGAACTCCTTCTTCCAGTTGGGTGCGTTCCGTGCGGTCGCGCTGGGTCTCGGCGCTCCGCTGCTCGTCTCTTGCGCCGGCGCTTTCCACTCCGCGGATCCCGGCACGGTCAGCCTCGGGACCTCGTCCGGTGTGGTGCTGCCCTCGGCACCGCTGAGTGGCAAGGCGCCGCCCTCGGTGAACTTCGATCTGTCGAACTGGAAGCTCATGCTGCCTTCGGGAGAGGCGATTGCGCCGGACACGCTGGTGAAGGGATATCAGCGCGAGGGTCTCTTCTACACGGATCCCGGCACCGGCGGCATGAGCTTCAAGGCGCCCAACCTCGCGGGCCAGGCGACTCCCGACAAATATTCGAGGACCGAACTTCGACAGGCGCTGGCCGTGCCCGATCCTGCGAAGGGCGATGCGAGCGACTGGACGACATCGGTAGGCGGAACGCTCAAGGCGCGGGTGCGCGTGGATGCGGTGTCGTCGAGTGGCGACGAGACCAAGACGGGACGCGTGATCCTCGGGCAGATCCAGGGCCCGGCGACGGAGGTCGTGCAGCTGTACTTCGAAAAGCTGCCGAACGAGGCCAAGGGCCGGGTCTACGTGGGGACCGACAAGGTGTGGATGGGCGCGACGGCCCAGTCCGAGGACATCATTTCGAATCGCGCTGGCGGCGGCATCGGCCTCGGAGAGGCCTTCAATTACGAGATCCGGCTCAAGGGTCTGTCGCTTGCCGTGATCGTCGAGCCGCCGGAGGGCGCCACGGCGGTGTTCACGCAGCGCATCGATCCCGGATACGAAGGAAAGGCGCTCTATTTCGAGGCGGGTGTCCTCAATCCGAACGATGCGGGCAATGCCGGCGACTTCGCGCAGGCGACCTTTTTCAATCTCGAGGCATCCAATCCCTGAGCCGGGACGCAGGCGGTGCCCGTTATACTGGCGAGACGACGGCGGGAGTGCCGACAGCCCTGTCCCGGGGACGCAGGCGACTGCGGATATCGGACCGGCCGCGTTCGTTTTGCGGGCGCATGGGTCCGTGCGAGCGAACGTTGTGCGACTCCCGTCAATACCTCCTCATGAGCTGGAAAGATTTGGATGAAGATTGAAGAAGAGATCCACCATTCCTTCTGCGAAGCCTATGCCGATGCGGTGTTGCGCTTCGTAAAGGACGGCGTCAACGGTGACGTCGTGTTCGACGAGAGCGCCAAGGCCTTCGTCGCCAAGACGGTGGCCGCCAACGTCCCGCCGATGAATTGCGACTGGTGGGTCGGAGACGACTGGCCGTCGTTCGTCGGTCCGCTGGCCTGCCGGACCAACGCATCGAGTCCGAAATTCAACGAAAAGATGTTGCATGACGAGATCGTCTTCGCGCTGACCAAGTCGACGACCGGCAAGCGCATGAGCCGGATCCTCGCCGGCCTGGACTGAGGCGCTCGGTGCCGCGGGCGCGGAGAAGAAGCGCATGACCGACGACGATGCGGCCGAACTGCAGGCCATGATCGACGACTTCCAGCCCGGTCTCTACCAGCACTACAAGGGGCAGCAGTATCTCGCGCTGTGCTTGGCCCGCGAGGACGCCACCGACGAGGTGGTCGTGGTCTACACGCGGCTCTATGCACGCGCCGGCCTGCCTACCAGCACGCGGCACCTGCGGGTGTGGAACGAGGAAGTCGACGTAGACGGCCAGCTCGTGCCGCGCTTCGCGTACTGCGGGCATGTGACGGACGAGGTCGACGCACGTGGAAAGCCGCAGCAAGCGCAGGGCCGGCGCGGCCTGTTGCGCTGGGTGAAGGACAATTTCTGATCGCGCCGCCGCACCGGCGCTAGCGCTGTAGCTTCGTCGCATTCCGGAGTCCGCCGGCCGGGGTGGGGCCGGTAGAATGGCCGACGATGTCCGACCTGCTCTCCGCACTTCCTCCGCGTGCCCCGACGCGCCGCGTCGCCGGCGTGGACGAGGTCGGCCGCGGCTGCCTGGCGGGGCCGGTCTACGCGGCCGCGGTGGTCCTGCCGCCGCGCTGCAGGATCAAGGACCTCGACGACTCCAAGAAGCTGAGCGCCGAGCGCCGGCAGGCCGTCGCGCTGCGTGTGCGCGAGAAGGCCATGGCGTGGTCGATCGGCCGGGCCGAGGTCGAGGAGATCGACGGCATCAACATCCTGCAGGCGACTTTCCTCGCCATGCGCCGGGCGCTCGAGCAGTTGAGCGTGCAGCCCACCGAATGCTGGGTCGACGGCAACCAGGATCCGCGGTTGGGGTTGCCGGTGCGCCTGATCGTCGGTGGTGACGGACTGGAGGCCTGCATCATGGCCGCTTCGGTCATCGCCAAGGTTGCGCGTGACGAGGAGATGGCGCGGCTCTGCGAGATCCACCCGGGCTATGGATTCGCAAAGCACAAGGGCTACGGCACGCCGCTGCATCTCGACGCGCTGCGACGCCTCGGACCCAGCGCGATCCATCGACGCAGCTTCGCGCCCTGCGCGGCGAGCCAGCTCGCGTTCTCGATCGCGCTGACGCCGGACTCGGTGCCATCCCTAGATGAGCTGCCGGTGGGCGCGGACCTCGAGATGGATCTGCAGGTGGATCTGCAAGACGACCGGGACGTTCGACTGGAACCGCAAGCCTGATGTTCGTTCACCTGCGGCTGCACACCGAGTTCTCGCTCACCGACGGGCTGGTTCGCGTCGAGCCGCCCAAGCGCAAGGGCGTGGAAGGCGCGACCTTGGCCTCGCACGTGGCCAAGCTCGGCATGCCGGCGGTCGCGCTGACCGATCGCATGAACGTGTTCGCGATGGTCAAGTTCTACAAGTCCTGCGAGGGCGCCGGCGTGAAGCCCGTCGTCGGTTGCGATCTGTGGCTGGCCGAGCGCGAGAAGGGCGAGGCGCCGGAGCGCCTGACCCTGCTGGTGCAGAACGACCTGGGCTACCGCAACCTCACGCGCCTGATCTCGCGCGGCTACACCGAGGGACAGCAGAAGGGAACGCCGTTGATCGAGCGCGACTGGCTGCGCGAACTCTCCGATGGGCTGCTCGCGATGAGCGGACGCGACGGCGCGGCGTTCCGCTCGGCGATGCAGCAGAACGTGAACGGCGCGCTGGAGGCGGTCGAGGAACTCTCGGCGATGTTTCCTAAGCGTCTGTACCTCGAGGTTTCGCGCTGCGGACGGCCCGGTGACGAGGAGTGGGTGGAAGCGGCGTCCGCGCTCGGGCGCCGTTGCGGCGTGCCGCTGGTGGCCACCAACGACGTACGCTTTCTCGAGCGCAAGGAATTCGAGGCGCACGAGGCGCGCGTCTGCATCGCGCAGGGCCGCGTGCTCGGCGACGACAAGCGCCCGCGCGACTACACCGATGAGCAGTACCTGAAGTCCACGGAAGAGATGTGCGCGCTGTTCGCCGACATCCCCGAGGCGATCCAGAACACGCTCGAAGTGGCGCGGCGCTGCACGCTGTCGCTGACGTTCGGCACCTACCACCTGCCGAACTACCCGGTGCCGCCGGAGCACACGACCAACTCCTGGTTGCGTGAGGAAGCGCATCGCGGCCTGACCGAGCGCGCGGTGCACATCCAGCTGTGCCAGCCCGAGACGGTCTACCGCGAGCGGCTCGACTACGAGCTGGCGATCATCGAGAAGATGGGATTCGCGGGCTACTTCCTCGTGGTGTCGGACTTCATCCGCTGGGCCAAGTCCAACGGCTGCCCGGTGGGGCCGGGGCGCGGATCGGGCGCCGGCTCGCTGGTGGCGTATTCGATCGGCATCACCGATCTGGATCCGCTGCCGTACAACCTGCTGTTCGAGCGCTTCCTGAATCCCGAGCGCGTGTCGATGCCCGACTTCGACGTCGATTTCTGCATGGACAATCGCGATCGCGTGATCGAGTACGTGTCGCAGAAATACGGTCGCGATCGCGTCGGCCAGATCATCACGTACTCGACGATGGCGGCCAAGGGCGTCGTGCGCGACGTGTGCCGGATCATGGGACACGGCTGGGGCTTCGGTGACCGCATCGCCAAGCTCATTCCCAACACGCCCGGCGCCACGCTCGCCGAGGCGGTGGAAGAAGTGCCCGAGCTGAAGAAGGCCTACGCGGACGAGGAAGACACGCGTGCCGTGCTCGACATGGCGCTCGAACTCGAAGGCCTGACGCGCGGTGTCGGTGTGCATGCCGGCGGCGTGGTCATCGCGCCGCAGCCGCTCACCGAGTACGCGCCGCTGCTGTGCGAACCCGGCGGCGCCGGCCTGCGCAGCCAGTTCGACATGAAGGACATCGAGAGCATCGGCCTGGTGAAGTTCGACTTCCTGGGCCTGAAGACGCTGACGATCATCGAAACCGCGGTGCAGACCATCGCGCGCGCACGCGGCGAGCACATCGACGTGCTCGCGCTGCCGCTGACCGACTCGAAGACCTACGAGCTGTATGCCAGCGGCGACACCAGCGCCGTGTTCCAGATGGAATCTCCGGGCATGCAGCGCGCCTCGCGGGATCTCAAACCCGACACCTTCGAGGACATCATCGCGCTGGTGTCGCTGTACCGGCCCGGCCCGATGGAGCTGATCCCCGAGTACTGCGCGCGCAAGCGTGGTGACTCCGAGGTGGTCTATCTGCATCCGGACATGGAGCAGGTGCTGTCGCCGACCTACGGCATCTTCGTGTACCAGGAACAGGTCATGCAGATGTCGCAGCGCCTGGCCGGCTACACGCTCGGCGGCGCCGACCTGCTGCGCCGCGCGATGGGCAAGAAGAACGCCAAGGAGATGGCGCAGCAGCGCGACATCTTCACGAAGGGCTCGCTCGACAAGGGCATCCGCGAGGACACCGCGACCGCGGTGTTCGACCTGATGGAGAAGTTCGCCAACTACGGCTTCAACAAGTCGCATGCGGCGGCGTACGCGCTGGTCAGCTACCAGACGGCGTGGCTCAAGACGCATTACCCGGCGGAATTCATGTCCGCGGTGATGAGCTGCGACATGGACCACACCGAGACCGTCGTGGCGATGCTGTCCGAGTGCCGCCGCATGAAGCTGACGGTGCACCCGCCGGACATCAACCGCAGCCACTTCCAGTTCACGGTGCCCAAGGCCGGCGAGATCGCTTACGGGCTGGGCGCGATCAAGGGCGTCGGCGAAGCGGCGCTGGCCGGCATCGTGGCGGATCGTACCGAGAACGGGCCGTTCCGCGACCTGTTCGATTTCTGCCTGCGCATCGACCTGAAGAAGGTCAACAAGCGCGTGCTCGAAGCGCTGATCTACTCCGGCGCGATGGACGCCTTCGGGCTGAATCGCGCCTCGCTGCTGCGCAATCTTCCGAAGGCGCTGGCCATGTCCGAGGCGGCCTCGCACAGCGCGAGCACCGGGCAGGAAGACATGTTCGGCATGAGCACGCACGGGCCGGCGGCGAGCGTTTCCGTCGAGGCGGAGATCGTGCCCGAGCTGCCGCAACGCGAACGGCTCGAATTCGAACGCCAGACCTTGGGCTTCTATCTCTCTGGGCATCCGATCGAGGCCTATGCGCCGATCATCGACGCGGTCTGCTCCGGCCGGCTGCGCGACCTGATCGCCTCGCAGGCCGCCAGCGCGCCGGCTCCCGGCGCCGACGGCAAGCCCGCCTGGCAGCCGCGGACCAAGGCTCTGTTCGCGGCCTGGGTGACCGACGTGCGCTTCTTCAAGGGCCGGCCGGACGGCGAGGGCCGCGCGTCTCGCGCCAGCTACAGGGTCACGCTGGACGATCGCGGCGCGCTGGTCTCGACCTGGGTCGACGTGGACATCTTCCAGCGCGTGCAGGACCTGCTCAAGCCGGACCGGCTGGTCTTCGTCATGGCCGATGTCGGCCAGTCGCAGGGCCGTGACGGACGCGAATCGGAGCCCCGGCTCTATGCGCCCGAGTTCCTGGGGCTGGACGCCATCTACGCCCAGTATCTGGTCCGGCTGGACATGACCTGGAAGGCCGGGCCGGTGGACGTCCTCAAGCTGCGCAAGCTGCTCGAGCCACTGCGCAGCGGCAGCGCCACCAGCGTGTCGGCGGCCGTCGATGTTCCGGCCGGCCGGGCCTTGCTGGATTTCGCGCCGGACTGGCGCGTCAAGTTCACCGAGGCCGCCATCCAGCAAATTCGCCAGATGCTCGGGGCGGACGCTATAAAATTGGATTTCAGGCGTTACCAGCCGCCGCATTCCGAGAGGCGTGGATCGCGTCCCTTCAGTCCCCAGTTCGACGACGAGTAGTCGTTGCGGGTCCCGAAGCGGCGGCGGGCTGCGCTACCCTGTCGATCATGTCTTCTTGATACCGAGTTTCGAGCTCCGCCAACTCCATGAACCTGAACTTCCTCGACTTCGAACAGCCCATCGCCGACCTGCAGCAGAAGATCGAGGAGCTGCGCTACGCCACGGCGGGCAGCGAGGTGAATCTCACGGAAGAGATCACGCGGCTCGAAGCCAAGAGCCAGGAACTGACGCGCCAGATCTTCAACAACCTCTCGGCCTGGCAGATCGCGCAGCTCGCGCGCCATCCGCAGCGTCCGTACGCGATGGACTACATCAAGACGATCTTCACCGAGTTCGACGAACTGCACGGTGACCGTCACTTCAAGGACGACCCCTCGATCATCGGCGGCATGGCGCGTCTCGACGGCCGCGCGGTGATGATCATCGGCCAGCAGAAGGGTCGCGACGCCAAGGAACGCGTCTACCGCAACTTCGGCATGCCGATGCCCGAGGGCTACCGCAAGGCGCTGCGCCTGATGAAGATGGCCGAACGCTTCAATCTTCCGGTGCTGACGTTCATCGACACGCCGGGCGCGTATCCCGGCATCGGCGCCGAAGAGCGCAACCAGTCCGAGGCCATCGCACGCAACCTCTTCGAGCTGGCGCGCCTGCGCACGCCGGTGCTCGCCACCGTCATAGGCGAAGGCGGATCGGGCGGCGCGCTGGCCATCGGCGTGGCGGATCACCTGATGATCGCGCAGTACGGCATCTACTCGGTGATTTCGCCGGAAGGCTGCGCGTCCATCCTGTTCAAGTCCGCGTCGCGCGCACAGGAAGCGGCCGAGGCGATGAAGGTCACTGCCAAGGACCTGTACGAGCACAAGCTGGTCGACGAGATCATCCCGGAGCCGCTGGGCGGCGCCCACCGCGACGTGGCGGCCATGATGGCGTCGGTGAAGAGCCGCCTGATCGCCAACCTCGAGCGCCTGCGGCGCGTCCCGGTCGCGCAACTGCTGTCGACGCGCTACGAGCGCCTGATGAGCATCGGCGCCTACGAAACCAAGCATTGAGCGCGGCCGCGACGAGGGTCCGACGAGGCCCTCGCGTGGTTGGCGTGGCGACACGATAGAAAAGCCAGCACGACGGTTCCCGTCGATGCCAGCCCCACAACAAGAAAGCGAGAGGAGATTTCATGCGGACCACGGCACTGGCGATCGTCACGGGCGTTGCGCTCGCATTGGGCAGCGGTCTTGCCGCGGCCGACTCCCCCACGCCCGGCATCGCGGCGGATACGGAATGGCCCAGCTACAACGGCACCGTGGACGGCCAGCGCTACGCGGCGCTCGACCAGATCAACGTCGGCAACGCCGCGCGCCTCGGTGAAGTCTGCCGCTACAAGGCGGAGGAGGCGGGCACGTTCCAGACCGGCCTTGTGCAGGTGGGCGGCGTGATCTATTTCGCCAGCCCTCTCGACACGCTGGCGGTGGACGCCACCGACTGCTCGGTGCGCTGGCGCCATCACTACACGCCGGAACAGACGCCGGTGTGGCTGATCAATCGCGGCGTCGCCTACTCCAACGGCATGATCTTTCGCGGGACGCCCGACGCGCGCCTGCTCGCCATCGACGCGCAGACCGGCAAGACGATCTGGCAGCACCAGGTCGGCGATCCGACGCAGGGTGAATTCTTCAGCGCCGCACCGCAGGTTTACCAGGGCCTGCTGATCATCGGCGCCGCCGGTGGCGACTGGGGCATCCGCGGGCGCGTCATGGCCTTCGACCAAGTCACCGGCCGCGAGGTGTGGCGCTTCAACACGATTCCGCGCGGCGACGAGAAGGGCGCCGAGACCTGGAAGAACGTCGGCAGCGCGCGCTACGGCGGCGGTGGCACGTGGACCACGTACACGCTCGACATGGCGGCCGGTGAAGTGTTCGTGCCGGTGGGCAATCCGACGCCGGACTTCATCCCGGGGCATCGTCCCGGCGAGAACCTGTACGCCGACAGCATGGTCGTGCTCGACGCCCGCACCGGCGCCCTGAAGTGGTACTACCAGCTCGTGTCGAACGACGGCCACGACCTGGATCTGGGCGCCTCGCCGATGCTGTACTTCAACGGCAAGGCCGAACCGATGGTGGCGCTGGGCGGCAAGGACGGTCACGTGTACGGCATCCATCGCGAGTCGCACAAGCGCCTGTTCCGCACGCCGATCACGACGATCAAGAACGAGCACGTGCTGCCCACCGTCGAAGGCATCCTGGCCTGCCCCGGGCCGCTTGGCGGCGTGGAGTGGAACGGACCGGCGATGGACCTGCTCAACAAGGCGATCGTCGTGGGCACCGTCGACTGGTGCGCGATCCTCAAGCGCGAGAAGGAATACGTCTACAAGCCCGGCGGCTTCAACCTCGGTGGCCACTGGGAATTCCAGGGCAAGGGCAAGGGCGCCGTCGTCGCCCTCGACCCGGACAGCGGCAAGATCCGCTGGAAGTACGAAACTCCGGGCCCGCAGGTGGCGGGCATCACGCCCACCGCGGGTGGCGTGACGTTCTCGGGTGACATGGCGGGCAATTTCTTCGCGCTCGAGAGCGCCAGCGGCAAGGAGTTGTTCAAGGCGCAGACCGGCGGTGCGCTGGCCGGTGGCGTCATCTCTTACATGCGAGCCGGCAAGCAGTACGTGGCGTTCGCGGCGGGCAACGTGTCGCGCCTGTTCAACGAATCCGGCAGCTCGGGCAGCCCGTCGCTGGTGATCTACGCGCTGGACGGCAAGAACGCGCCGGTCGCCGCGCCGGTGTCGACGGCCCTGGCCGGAACGCCTGATCCGGCCAAGGGCGGCAAGACCTACGCGACGCTGTGCGCGGCCTGCCACGGCTCGAAGGGCGAGGGCGGTGTGGGGCCCAAGCTGGTGGACATCCGCAAGAAGCTCGACTTCGACGCGACGGTCAAGTGGATCAAGAGCCCGTCGGCCAAGATGCCCACGCTCTACCCGAGTCCGCTGGACGCGCAGGCCGTGGCCGACGTCGCGGCCTACGTGCAGGGTCTGTAGGCGCTGTACCGGGACGAATGCCGACGTCCCGGTTGATTCCAGTGGTCGCGTTGCCCGGTAGCGGTCGCGTCCGGGTCGCTTTCAGCGGTGGACTGGATTCCACGGTGCTGCTGCATGCGCTGGCGAAGGCCGGCGTGAAGGATCTGGCGGCGATCCACGTGCATCACGGTCTGCAGGCGCTCGCCGATGACTGGGTCGCCCATTGCGAGCAGGTCTGCGCGGCCCTGGGCGTCGCGTTGCAGGTCGTACGGGTGAACGTCGAGGACGCAGGCCAAGGCGTCGAGGCTGCGGCTCGCGAGGCGCGCTACATGGCGCTGCGTGCCCGCCTGCAACCCGGCGACACGCTGGCCACGGCCCATCACCGCGACGATCAGGCCGAGACCGTCCTGCTGCGGCTGATGCGGGGAACCGGTCCCGCGGGACTGGCCGCGATCCGCCCGCTCACCGAGTTCGCCCCGGGCTGGTTGTGGCGCCCGCTGCTGGACGTGTCGCGCGAACAGGTGTTGGCCCACGCGCAGCGCCACGGCCTGAAATGGATCGAGGATCCGCACAACCAGAGTTCGCGTTTTTCGCGCAGCTTCCTGCGCGCGGAAATCCTGCCGCGATTGCGGGCGCGCTGGCCGGCGGCCTCGCGCAACCTCGCACGTGCGGCCGAGCTTTCGACCGAGACCGCGGAGCTGCTGCGCGAAATGGCGATCTCGGATCTCGACGGGATGGTCGAATCGAACGGCGCGCTGCCGATCCCCCGGCTGCTGCAATTCAGCGCCGCCCGGCGTCGCAACCTCGTTCGCGGCTGGATCGAAGGGCTGGGCTTGCCGACGCCGTTCCACGACACCTTGCTGCGCCTGGATCGCGAAGTCCTCGAAGCGGCGGAAGACGCCGATCCGGTGCTGGCCTGGCCGGGCGGCGAGTTCCGGCGCTGCCGGCAGCACCTGTTCGCGCTGCAGGTTCTGCCACCGGTGCCGAAGGCGTTCGAGGCCGACTGGGACGGGCGGGGCGATTTCGAATTGCCGGCAGGTTGCGGCCGGCTGCATCGAGCGGCCGATCGTGGCCGGCCTTGGCCCTGCACCGTGCGGATGGCGCGTCCGGGCGACAGGTTCAAGCCCGTTGGCTCGGCAAAGACCCGCAGCCTGAAGAACCTGTTCCAGGAGCGGGTCGTCCCGACCTGGGTCCGCCAGCGAACGCCGCTGGTGGCGCGGCAAGACCGGATTCTCTGGGTCGGCGGCTTCGGCTGGGCCGATGACGCCGATACCGGGGCGGCCCTTCGCAAGATCGAGTGGCTCGACCGGCCGGGCGGCGCTCCGCCGGCCTGAAAAGCGTCACCGCGTCCGGTTCGTCGGTTGCCGACTCCGACCTGCCGTATCGGCAGGCCGCTTGGTCTGATCTGCCCGCTCCGCTATCGTCGCGGTTTGCTGTACCCCCAAAGACCGTATCAGAGGAGAAACAGAAGCATGCTCGGCCAGATGATGGATATCCCGTTGTTGATCTCGTCGCTGATCGTCCACGCGGAGCGCTATCACGGGGATACCGAGATCGTTTCGCGCACGGTCGAGGGCGCGAGCGCCGACAACGGCAGCAATGTGGTCAAGGGCATTCACCGCTACACCTACGCCGACGCGCACCGGCGGGCGAAGAAGGTGGCCAACGTGCTGACCAAGCGCGGCATCGTGCTCGGCGATCGCGTGGCCACGCTGGCGTGGAACAACTATCGCCATTTCGAGCTGTACTACGGCATCTCCGGCATCGGCGCCGTGATGCACACGATCAACCCGCGCCTGCATCCGGAACAAGTCGCGTGGATCGCCAATCACGCCGAGGACAAGGTCCTGTTCTTCGACCTGACCTTCGCACCGGTCGTCGAGAAGATCGCGGCGCTGTGCCCCAAGGTCACGGCCTGGGTCGCGATGACCGACCGCAAGCACATGCCGGCGCTCAAGGTCGACAACCTGCTGTGCTACGAGGACCTGCTTGCCGAAGCGTCGGATGAATTCCGCTGGCCCGAGTTCGATGAGCGCTCGGCCGCGTGCCTCTGCTACACCTCGGGCACCACCGGCAATCCCAAGGGCGTGCTGTACTCGCACCGCTCGACGCTGCTGCACGCGATGGCCAGCATCCAGCCCGACGTGTTCGGAATGTCGGGCCGCGAGACCGTGCTGCCCGTGGTGCCGATGTTCCACGTCAATGCCTGGGGCGTGGCGTACTCGGCGCCGATGGTGGGTGCGAAGCTGGTGTTCCCGGGACCGGGCCTCGATGGTCCGAATCTGTGCGAACTGTTCGAGCAGGAGCAGGTGACCCTGTCCGCCGGTGTGCCGACGGTCTGGCTCGGCGTGCTGCAGTACCTGCAGGCCAACAAGAAGAAGCTGTCGACGGTGAAGAAGATGGTCTGCGGCGGCTCCGCGGTGCCGCCGGCGTTGATCAAGGCCTTCGAGCAGGACTACGGCATCAAGATCCACCAGGCCTGGGGCATGACCGAGATGTCGCCGCTGGGGACGTACTCGTCGCTGAAGAAGAAGCACGACACCTTGAGCAAGGACGAGCAGTTCGCCATCGAGGTCAAGCAGGGCCGCGGCATCTACGGCGTGGACCTGAAGATCGTCGACGGCGAGGGCAACGAGCTGCCGCGCGACGGCAAGACCTCGGGCGATCTGCTGGTGCGCGGCTCGTGGATCATCGATCGCTACTACCAGATCGAGAAGAGCCCGCTGGTCGATGGCTGGTTCCCCACCGGCGACGTCGGCACGCTCGATCCGGATGGTTACCTGCAGATCACCGATCGCAGCAAGGACGTCATCAAGTCCGGCGGCGAGTGGATCAGCTCGATCGATCTGGAAAATCTTGCGATGGCGCATCCGGCCGTCGCGATGGCCGCCGTGATCGGCGTGGTGCATCCGAAGTGGGACGAGCGGCCGCTGCTGGTCGTCGTCAAGAAGCCGGGCGCCGAGGTCACCGTCGCCGAGATGATCAAGTTCTACGACGGCAAGATCGCGAAGTGGTGGACGCCGGACGACGTGCAGTTCATCGATGCGCTGCCGCTGGGCGCCACCGGCAAGGTGCAGAAGAACAAGCTGCGCGAGCACTTCAAGGACTACAAGCTGCCCAGCGCGTAGATCCGGCGGCATCGGGCCACGGTCCGCACGGTCGCGATCGACGCGCCTGTGCGGATCGTCCACGTCTCGTCTGCTGAGGTGAGGCCGCCGCCCCACTGATTCTCCATAGTCCCCGCGAACATTCGCGGTGCTCGGAGAGCGGCATGTCGGAAAAGACCAAGGCGCTGGGACTGATCGCGTGGGCATACGCGGTCTGCATCGTGATCGGCGCGTCGGCGCTCGCGTTGTGGAAGCTGCCCGCGCCATGGAACGCGTTCGCGGCGGATGTGATCGCCACGCTGGTGATCTTCGCCTTCAGCTGGCGCTACCGGAACTCGAGTTTCTACGACGCGTACTGGAGCGTGATTCCACCGTTGCTGGCCGTGTACTGGTTCTGTGCGAACGAGGCGGCTGGGGTGAACACGACGCGGGCCGCGCTGGTGATCGGCCTGGTCTGGATCTGGGCAATCCGTCTCACGACCAACTGGGCCACGTACTGGGGCGGGCTGCAGCACGAGGACTGGCGCTACGCACTGGTGCGCCAGAAGGCCGGCAAGTCGGCCGCGATCTGGGTGGACCTGTTCGGCATCCATCTGTTTCCGACCGTGCAGGTCTTCCTAGGATGCCTGCCGATCTACGCGGTGATGACGCTCGGCCAGGCGCCTCTCGGATGGCTCGACGCGCTGGCCGTCGTCGTGACACTCGGAGCCATCGCCATCGAGACACTGGCGGACCTGCAGTTGCACGCCTTCATCGCGAAGCGGCAGGAAGGGGCGTTCATCCGCAGCGGCCTGTGGAGCTGGTCGCGTCATCCGAACTACTTCGGAGAGCTCGGCTTCTGGTGGGGCCTGATGCTGTTCGGTCTTGCCAGTGCGCCCGCCCAGGCGTGGTGGATCGTGCCCGGTGCGCTCGCGATGGCCGCGATGTTCTGGTTTGCCAGCATTCCGCTGATGGACCGGCGCAGCGTGGAGCGGCGACCCGCCTACGCGGCCTACATGCGCGAGGTTTCCGCGCTGGTTCCGCTGCCGCCCAGGAAGCGATAGCGGTCGTCGCGTCGTCTGTCATCCTGTCGCGGCCTATCCGGCCGCGCTCGGCCCGACCGGAACCCGACCTGCACAGGAGACGACCCGCATGAGCACTTCGATCAAACCCGTCTGCGCCATCGTCGGCGCGGGAGAAGGATTGGGCGCTTCACTGGCCCGCGTCTTCGCCGCCGATGGCTGCGACGTGGCGTTGTTGTCGCGCACGGCAGCGGGCTCTGCCGAAGCACAGACTGCGGCGAGACAGGCGAATCCTTCGGGTCGCACGCTGTACGTCGAGGCGGATGCCTCGAAGGCGGAGTCGCTGGAGGCAGGCTTGAAGTCGGTGGCGTCCCAACTGGGCGCCGTCGACATCCTGATCTACAACGTGCGCGGATCGGTGTCCTTCAAGCCGCCGCTCGAATCGAGTTGCGACGAGTTGCGCGAGATCCTCGATGTGGAGGTCGTCGGCGCATTCGCGGCGACGCGCGCGGTCCTGCCCGCGATGCTGGAGCGCGGCAGCGGCACCATCCTGTATTCGAGCGCTACGGCAGCGCTGCGGGGTTCTGCAAACGG
The DNA here is from genome assembly GCF_004364935.1 of Panacagrimonas perspica. Taxonomy (GTDB): domain Bacteria; phylum Pseudomonadota; class Gammaproteobacteria; order Nevskiales; family Nevskiaceae; genus Panacagrimonas; species Panacagrimonas perspica. The sequence goes on from NZ_SOBT01000008.1 coordinate 21,151, forward strand.
GCTGCTGTATGCGACGGCGAAGTTCGGGTTGCGCGGCATGGCGCAATCGGTGGCCAAGGCCTACGCAGCCAAGGGCGTGCACGTGGCGCATCTGCGTCTGGATTGCGACCTCGACGTGCCGATCGTGCGGCAGATGCGGGGCGCGTCGTTCAAGAAGGAAAACACCGCGCAGACCGACGACGTGGCACAGACCTACCTGTGGGTGCACAAGCAGCCGCGTTCAGCGTGGAGCAACGAGGTGGAGCTTCGTCCGTACACGGAGACCTGGACGATCTGATCGGCGCTTCGAGAGGCGGCCGAAATGTTCACCGACCGTGTCAACCGATCCGAGGGTGGTGCGTTGTGGAGGGGGTAGTCCGAATAAATCACCCCGACGGAGAAACCTCATGAATCGCACCCGACTGTCGTTGCTCGCCGCGCTGATGCTGACGGCGGCCACGAGTTCACCCGCCTGGTCCGATGACCGCGGCGACCGCGCCAACGACCGCCTCGACGCTCGCGGTGAGCGCATCAATGACCGGCTCGACGAGCGCGGCGACCGTATCGACGATCGCCTCGACAAGAAGGGCGAGCGCATCGACGATCGGCTGGATCGCCGCGCCGATCGTGCCAAGGCCAGCGGACATGAGCAGCGCGCCGAAGCGCTCGACAAGAAGGGCGACCGCATCGAGAAGCGGCTCGACAAGCGCGGCGATCGGGTCGAAGACCGGCTCGACAAGCGCGGTGATCGGGTCGAGGAACGCCTGGATCGCCGGGGCGACCGGATCGAGGAGCGCCACGACCGCAAGCATTAATGGGGCGTTCGTCGGCGACGCCTAGATTGGCGGGATGCCGGATGCCCAAGCCGCCTCGCTCGACGCCTTCCTCGCCTCGGTGGAGCACCGTGCCTTCCGCATGGCGAGCGTCGTCACGCGAGACCGCGATGCGGCCCTCGACCTGGTTCAGGACGCAATGTTCAAGCTGGTGCGGCGTTACGCGCAGCGACCGCCCGAGGAATGGCGGCCGCTGTTCTTCCGCTGCCTCCAGAACCGGATCCGCGATTGGCAGCGCCGGCAATGGCTGCGTCGTCGCCTGTTCCTGCAGTCCGATGAAATCCATCGCGATGACGCGCACGACGATACGCGCCGTGAGGCGGGTGATGTCGCCGATCCGGCTGCGCTCGACGGGGCAGCCGAGGCTCAGCGCGAGCAGGCCATGAACGTACTGAAGCAGGCATTGCGTGAATTGCCGGCTCGCCAACGCCAGGCTTTCGAGTTGCGTGTGTGGGAGGGTCTGGACGTACGCGACACGGCCCTGGCGATGGCCTGCGCGGAAGGATCGGTGAAGACGCACCTGTCGCGAGCGCTGACGAACCTGCGTTCGAAGCTGGAGGGCGTGTGGCCATGAGCGACGTCAGCGACGACACGTTCGCGCGGGCGTTGCAGACGCGATTGCGCGAAGCCGAAATGCCCGACGTGGTCGTTCGCGCCCGGCTGTCGGCCGCGCGAGCCGGAGCGATCGCCGCGCGCACGCGGCGGCCCGCCTGGGCGTGGACGATGGCCGGCGCGGCCCTGGCCGCGAGCGTGGCGGCGGCGGTGCTGTTCTTCCATCCCTTCGGCCGCATGCAGGCTGTGGGGCAGGAGGAGATGGCCCAGGGCGAGATCTTCGAACTGCTCCTCGATGGCGATGAGGATCCGGTCCTCGAAGCCGAGCTTTACGAAGATCTGGATGTGCTGACCTGGCTGGCGGCGGAGGACGAGCGTGTTTGAATGGCGGGTGTGCGCGGCCAGCCTCGCAACGCAGGTCGCGAGCCATCCCGGAACGGCGGCAATCGAACAGGCGCCGGCGGATGTCCTGGAATTTCTCGCGGACTGGGGCGAGGACGAATCGATGGCGCGCGATGCCGATGCGCCGTCCGCGGCCGATGAGGACCTGACTGCACACCTAGGAGATCTGGTTGCCCGGCCGTCTTCGACGGGCACTGCAGCGGAGCTGCTTCGATGAGCAGGATGGCGACGATTCGAATGGCGCTGATCGTCGTGATGGCGATGCTCTGCGTCACCGCGGCCCAGGCGGCGCCTCGCTGGAGCGAGCTGTCGGGCGAGCAACGCCAGTTGCTCAAGGGTTTCGAGCCGAAGTGGGAGCAGCTTCCCGAGCAGCGTCGTGAAAAGCTCGCGCGTGGTGCTGCGCGTTGGAGCGCGATGACACCCGAGCAGCGCGACCGGGCCAGGACGCGATTTCAGCGCTGGCAGAAGCTCAGTCCGGAGCAGCGTGACCGTTTGCGGGCGCAAAGAGACGAGTTCCGCAAGTTGCCTGCCGAGCAACAGCAGCGGGTCCGCGAGCGTCTGCGCGAATGGCGGGCGCTGCCCCCGGTGGAACGATCGCGCATCCGGCAGCGCTTCCGCGACTACCGTGCCGATCCCGAGGCCTTCGAGCGGGACTGCGCAAGCAAGAATGCGCAGCGTCGCCTCGACTGTCTGGGCCCGTCTCGCGCGGCGAAGCCGTCCCGGTGAGCGTGCTCGAGCCCCAAGTCCTGCAACGAAAAATGTCTTGCCGGTGCGAGGGCCCTAGCGTCGCGTCGCGTTCAGATGGAACTCGATCGGTGGTGGAGGCGGGGGCACGAGTTCAGCGGGATCGATCTGGCGTGTGGCGAGCGCGCGGACGATGGCCTGTTCGCGTGAGGTGACACCCAGGCGCAGGCATGCGCGGCGAAGGCCATCGTCGACGGTCCGGGCATGCAGCCCCAGCGTGCGGGCGATTGATTTGACGCCCATACCCTGCATCAGCAGGACCAGGATCTGCCGCTGCTTGTCCGTGAGGGTTGTCGACGGCGGGCCGGGTAGACGCAAAAGCAAGGGGCGAAGGCTCGAGAACGCGGTCCACTGGAAACGGTACGTTGCTGCGTACATGGCCCAGCGTTCTTCGATGTCCGTCGTCAGCGCCGCGCCGGCGAGGGTCAGATGGGCCGACTCCCCGTTCGAACAATGCAGCGGAACCGTGAAGCCATCGACCAGGCCGTGAAAAGCGGCGTCCTCGAGATAGCGCCGGACCTCGATGTTCTGCCGATCGATCGCATCCCAGGCGAACGGCTCGTTCGCGTCGTCGAGCAGCGCGAGAACCGGATCGATCTTGGCGTAGTTGCATCTGCGATACCGATCGACCCACATGCGCGACAGGTTCGAGAACTCCACTCGCACGTAGTCGTTGGACGGTCTGCGTGCCTGTATGCACAGCCTGAAGTAGGACAGGCCGAATGATTCGGAGAAAGTCTGCAATTGACGCTGCGCGGACTCCACGCTGTCCCACGGTGACGGGACCAGGTCTCTTTCTTCACGTTCCGAAGCCTGGCATTTGGAGTCTGCCGAAGAAGGTACGCTGCGCTTGCGATGCTGATTCGAGCGATAGGAGCGCGAAGCTGCGCTTCCACTCTTATGGCAAGTTCTCACGATGGTCTCTCCGGTGATCCCTTCGCTCGCTTATTCGCTGCGAGTACCGTGAGACGCAGTTTCGGAACTTCGCCAGGGGTTGGCAATTGTGCAAACCCACAGGATTGAAAAGTTATTTTCGAGATGCAGAAGGCCGTTCAACCGGACTGAATGCGCAGGCACCAATCGCGTAGCTCTCCGGGGTACTTCAAGTCTTCGATGTCTCCACCGAGGAGCGCCCGCACGATGGCCTGCTCGCGCGTCGCAGCGCCCAGCTTTCGCATCGCGCCGCCAAGGTGATATTCGACCGTCCGCGAATGAAGTTCCAGCTTCTTCGCGATGTCACGAATGGACCAGCCTTGAGAGATCAGCGAGAGCGCATCTTTCTGTTTCGAGCTCAGGGGCGTCGCGGTCAGAGCGCCATCGTGCTGGAGATAAGTCCCGAATATTTCGTCGAGCAATTCGACGGTGAAAGACCAGGAATGCTCGAACACCTGCTTCTTGGCGGTTGCGCTCAGCGGCCGCTCGATGCCGCCCAGCCCGATCACGGCATGCTGGCCACGCGGTCCGTGGACGGGAACCGTGTAACCGTATTGCAGACCGAAGCGGGCCGCCTGCTTCCAGAACATTTTGTCCTTGGTTCCCGCTTCCTGAATTTCATCCCATGCAAACGGTTTGATGCTGGTGAGCAACAGCGCCGCGACCGGATCGATCCGAAGATAGCCATTGCTGTCGTACAGGTGCAGCCACTCGCGCGGATAGTTGGTCAGCGCGAACTGCACGGAACGTCCTTCCGCACGCGTCAGACGCAGCCCGAAGACGAAGTATCGGAAACCTTCCTGGGCGGCAAACTCCGCGCAACGATTGGCCCATGGATCGATGAAGGCGGACTGGCTGTCAGGCGCGGGCTTGCCGACGGAACGCGCTCGCGTGATCGGCCGGCTCGATGTCTTCGACGAGGCGGCACTAGACAGGGGCATACGCCGCTCTCCCGTGTCTTCGCGGAAATGGCGAGGCTGTGTCGGCGTCGACCAACGCGGCTCGGCTCGAGGCGTCCACCCCTGTGCGCATCGACATAGGTCTCCCCAATGACGTCTTATCGAGCGTTGACGGCAGAAACGACAAAAGAGCCGGTTTCTGCCGCCAAGGCCGTAGTAGTAGCTCGACCGGGGGCCAAGATCAAGCGAGCCACCGCGGTGTACGGTGCTTAACGCCCGGGCAGGCCAGCATTCGAAATGATGCTCTGCATTCGCACGATCGCATCGGCGGAAATGGCGACATAGAAACCTGAAATATCTTGTCCTGAGATGCTGCTCAGCGGCAGGCACGCTCTCTGTCGTTCGCCGATGAAGAGCGAAGACGTCACGATGCCGAATATCGCGCGATCGAGAACCGGCGTGACGAGGCGATGGCACCAGACGCTTCTGATCTTCAGGAGATTGGCGTCCTGAAGGTTGATCTCCGACATTCCCGGCGAGTCGACGATGCTCGACGCCTCGCGCGGGCGCTGCCGCAAGTTGTCGTTCGGCACCGCCTGTTGCCAGCTATCAGCGGACTGACCTTCGAATCGTGTCCATAAGGGCCTGCGGAAGCGCTCGTACATTTGCTGCGTGGGGCTGACGATCTGCACCCCGGTTCCCGGTGGGGCGAGCAGGGTGGCCGCGCGCTGACGCGCCAGCGCGAGACTCTCGGCGGATCGACCCGCTCCCATGAGCATGGGCGTCATGCCGTTCGCGAGTTCCGCATTCATCGCGTCGAGGCGCGCATGGTGAAGACTTCCGGAACGTGCCGCGGCGAACGTCGCGGTGTTGAGGACATGCTTGGCGCGGTAGATCCGCGTCATCTCGAAGACGCCGAGAAAGAGTCCTGCGAACAGCAGGAAGACCACGAGGAATTCGATGGTCCCGGTCCCTTCGCAGCGCATCACCGCGCTCCAGCCGGCCCCTCATGGCCAGCCAGCAACAAGGCGCGGTGCAGGTCCTCGATGCGGGTTCGCTGGGGACTCGCCGAGGGCAGGAGTTCGCTGGCGGTCTCCAGGGTTCTGATGGACTGCCTGAGTTCGAGCAGGGCCAGGTTGTGCCAGAGACGGCCGTCTTCGGGATTGAATCGCAGTCCCTGCTTGTAACTGTATGTCGCCGCTTCGAGTTGGGATTGCCGGGCGTAGATGTTGCCGAGTTGCAGCCAGACTTCCGGAAGCCGGGGATGGGATGTGGCCAGATCCCGATACAGGCTCTCGGCGTCGGTCAGTCGTGCCTCCCTGAGCGCCAGGTCCGCGCGATCCAGTTTCGATCGAAGGGAAGAGCGTTCGTCCGCTGCCGGCACGCTCTGAGGTCGCGAGGAACAGGCCACGGTCGTCATCGCGCAAATGAGAGCGAGCGAAGCGATCGGGGTTTTCATCGACGGACCTCCAGACGATTTCCGACCTCCAGACGCAGCGCCGCCGCAGCGCCTTCACGCAGCTCGACGACCTGATGTCCCGCCGCGCAGATCGAAATCCGCGAGGGTGGGACGGCTGCCGAGATGCGAAGAATTCGTCCCTCTCGGGACAGATGCAGGACGTCGATGGGGAAGCGCATTCCGAACGTGTGGATTGCCGAACAGGGTTTGAACCACCACGCATCCCGGAGATACGGGGCCTTGCGCCCGAGCAGACCGCGCAAGCGCTGGAGAAACGTCGAGGGCAGGAACACCCGTGTGAAGATCAGCTGGCCTTCCTGGTCATAGGCGCGTGCAACCACAGGTCGGGTCCTGTTCATCCGCTCACACGTGATGGAGCATTTTCATCGCGATGGGGAATCCCAGGATGATGAACGTCGTAGGGAAGATGAAGGCGACGAGCGGAAAGATCAGTTTCACCGGCGCCTCCATCGCGAGGCGCTCAGCGCGCTGGAAGCGGTCTACGCGCTGCTGCTCCGCCTGCACCCGCAGCGTGCTGCCGATGCTGCCGCCGCTGCGATCCGCTTGGGCGATGGCGGCGATGACGCAGGTCACCTGCGGCATGTCGAGTCGAGCCGACATGGCGTCAAGCGCCTCGATCCTTCCGGCGCCGGCCGTGATATCCCGCGTCACACGCTCGAACTCCTGGCTCAGCAAGCCTCGCGGGCCGTTGACGGTGGCTTGAACCAGCGCGCTGGAGAGACTCAAGCCGGCTTCCAGGGCCATCGTGATGAAGTCGAGGTAGGTCGGCAGCAGGCGCGCGATGGATCGTTCGCGCCGGCGGCGACGATCCCTGAGCTTGAGATAGGGCGCGCTATACCCGAACGCGAGCGCGATCATCCCGCAAGCGATGGACGAATCGCCGACCCAGGACAGGGCGCCCGTGAAAGCGAGCGTAAACGCCAGCGCGCTCACGATGCGCAGCGCGACAAACTGCTCGGCATTCATCCGATAGTTCATGCCGGCGCGCACCAGTTGGCCCTGGACGCGCTCGAGATAGTCGATGGTGCAGAAACGGCTGAAGTAGTACGAGAAGAACGAGACGAGCGGCCACAACAGCCGGAGGCTGACGGGGAGTGGATCCATGTACACGCGGTCCTGGGCCGGGAGCACGCGACGGAAACCCAGAAGCGCGGCGAACACCAGGGCGCAGGCCAGCGCGGCCATGAGAGGGATCAGTGCTCCGATCGTCGGCGTGATCATGCGGACTGTCCGCCGTGCGGGAGGTGACGTCGGACGCTAGACATCGATGTTCACGATTCGCTGTATGAAGTGATATCCCACTGCTTCCAGCAGCACGATGAGCGCGATCGTCGCCCAGCCGTACCAGGCACTGAACAGGAACTGCATCGCGCGGGGTTCGAGCTGATTCAGCGCGATCACGAGGAAGACGGGGAGGCCCGTCATGACCAGACCCTGGAGCCGCCCCTGCGCCGTCAGGCTGTGGATCTTCCCTTCCATCTGCAGTCGCTTGCGCAGGGTGTCCGAGATGCGCTCCAGCGTCTCGGCGAGATTGCCGCCGATCTCGCGAGAGATCTTCATCGCGGCTGTCAGCAGCTGGATCTCCACCTCGGGCAACCGGCGATGCAGATTGTCCATGGCCTCAGCGTGCGGAACGCCGATGCGCAGTTCGCGCAAGACCAGCGCGAGTTCCTGACCCAGAGGCGCCTGCTGGTGGGAGATCACCGTCTCCAGTGCCTGCGTGAAGCTCAAGCCGGACCGAAGATTGGTGGAAAGGGACAGCAGCATGTCCGGGAGTTGCGAAACCGCAGTGCGCAAGCGGCGCCGACGTAGCGTGGTGTAGACGAGCGGAGGCGATGCTCCCACCACCAGAGCGCTCAGCGTCGCCAGAAAGAGCCCGCCTCCGGCTATCGCGACGACGGCGAAGACGAGGATCAGCAGCATCAGATTGGCAGTGAACAGCGCGCGTGGATCGATGAACAGGAACATCTCGGAGAGATTTCGCTCCGCGGTGTCCTGAAAAAAGGTCTGGTATCGACGCCACGTGATGCGGCACACGTGACCTGCATGGAGCGCCATGCCGGCCGCGAGACTGGCCATCAGAACGACAAGGGTCGGCGGCGCGATCGTCATCCTGGCTCCATTGAGATGTGCTGCGGGCTGTCGTCGGTCAGGGCAGGGAAGGATCCGCCCCTGCTTCGAATCCAGTCTCGATTTGCGCTGTCGCCCCGACAAGCGTGCGGACGCGCAGCGATCGCGGGCGGTTCAGGCGGATGCCTGAAAGATGTTCAGATCGAGCCGCGCGCCTCGCTCGCGCAGATCCTCGTAGAACTCCGGAACCAGTCCGGTTGCGACGAAGTGGCCCCGCACACGGTGTTCGGCGTCATGCCCGCTCTGTACGAACTTGAAGATCTCGCCCAGCTGCAGCCTGCCGTTCTCCATGCCGGTGATCTCGGCAATGTTCGTCACCTTCCTCGCGCCGCAGGAGAACCGGGTCTGCTGGACGATCAGATGGATGGCGGACGCGATCTGTTCACGGATCGCGATGATCGGCAGATCCATGCCGGCCATCATCACCATGACTTCGAGCCGGGAAATGCAATCTCTCGGATTGTTCGCGTGCGCCGTCGTCAGCGATCCGTCGTGACCCGTGTTCATGGCTTGCAGCATGTCCAGCGCTTCGCCGCCGCGGCATTCTCCGACGACGATGCGGTCGGGCCGCATGCGCAGCGAATTGCGGACGAGGTCGCGAATCGTCACCGCGCCGCGACCTTCCTGGTTGGCCGGCCGCGCCTCGAGCGACACCAGATTGGGGTGATACAGGCGCAGCTCCGCCGCGTCCTCGATGGTGACGATGCGTTCCTGTTCCGGAATGAAGTTGGACAACACGTTGAGCAAGGTCGTCTTGCCCGAGCCGGTTCCGCCGGAGATCAGGATGTTGCGCTTGTAGCGGACCGCGAGATCGAGGAACGCGACCATCGCGTCGCTCATCGAGCCGAAGGCGACGAGGCGCTCCGACGTCAGCCGCTCTTTCATGAACTTGCGGATCGTCAGGCAAGGGCCCTTGAGGGCCAGCGGCGGAATGATCGCGTTGACCCGCGAACCGTCCTTCAGCCGGGCATCGACCATCGGCGAGCCCTCGTCGATGCGCCGGCCCAACGGCGCGACGATGCGCTCGATCGTCGACTGCACCGCCTTGTCGTCGGTGAACGCGACGTCCGATCGCTGCAAGCGCCCGCCGCACTCGAAGAAGATCTCCCGGGCGCCGTTGACCATGATCTCGCTGACGTCGTTGCGTGCGAGCAAGGGTTCGAGCGGGCCGAGGCCGACCGCTTCGGCGACGACCTGGAGTGTGAGCGCTGCGCGGTCGAGCGCGGTGGGGAAGTCCTTGGAGGCGTCGAGGATCTCGCTCACCAGGCGGGCTGTCGTCTCGCGCAACTCGGGGTCGGTCATCGCGCTGACGTTGATACGGCGCAGATCGATCTGCTCGTGCAACGTCTGGCGCAGGCGCACGCGCCAGCTGTGCATCAACGGCGTGTCTGCGGCCGACGCTGCGCTATTGCCGGCGCGCGGCTTGGAGGGGTGGGAGGCTTCTTCGACGGAGTGAGCATCCTTCGAAGCGGTGGAGGCATTGGACGGGGCATGGCAAGCGGGTGCAGACGCCGCACGCGGGACCACGTGCAGACGGTAATCGTGGATCTGGATCTCGTCGTCAGCGAGCAAGGGCCCGTAGGTTCTGACCGGCCGGCCGTTGACGCGCGTGCCGGTGCGGCTCTGCAGGTCGTGGACGAAGATGCCCTGGTTGTTCTGGTTCAGGCGGGCGTGACGACTCTCGACGTGCCAGTCCTGCAGAACCACCGCGTTCGCTGCCGATTTTCCGATCACGCAAGTCGGTTCCGAGATGAACACGTCGGCCACGCGCGTGCCGCGCAGCGTGCTCACGGTGATCTGGAACATGAGGCGCGTTCTCCCTCGCAAGCGGCGCGACGGAAGCGCCGAGCCGTGCCAGGAGTCTGAGGAACGCAACCAAAGCGGCAATACTGCGTACGCGGCAGTGGTGCCGACGGCAGGCCTGGGTGTGGGCGATACTGGCGGCGGAGACGACCGGCTCGCGGGCGTCCCGATATGTTCAGAAGCGCATGCTTTCATCACATCGACGCGGGCTCCGCCAATGAGCGTCGCGCAGTCCAGTTTCGATCGCGCCGGCCTGATCGCGCTTTGCGTGGCCGCTTTCGTCAGCATGTCGGCGATGCGCCTGTGCGACCCGCTGCTACCCGCGTTCGCGGCGGCGTTCGCGGTCACGACCGGGGAAGCGGCGCGCACGGTGTCGGCGTTCGCCGTCGCGTACGGATCGATGCAGCTCCTGTTCGGGCCGCTCGGCGACCGTTACGGCAAGTTTCGCGTGATCGCCGTCGCCGTTACGGTCTGCACAGCCGGCAACCTCATGGCCTTGTTCTCGGGCGACCTGCAGGGCCTCGTCATCGCGCGTGTGCTGTCGGGTGCCACGGCGGCAGGCGTGATTCCCTTGTCGCTGGCGTGGGTCGGTGACTCGGTGAGCTACGAGCGGCGGCAGGAAGTCCTCGGACATCTCATGGTCGCCACCTTGCTCGGCGCCGCGTTCGGCCAATGGATGTCGGGCGTGATGGCCGACACCGTCGGATGGCGCTGGGCATTCGGATTGATGGCGGCGATGTTCGCGCTGACCGGCACGCAGCTGCTGCGCATGTCGGCGGGGCGCACGCCGGTGGCCGGCAGTGCCCACGCAAGCGGCAACTTCTTTCGCAATGTCCAATCGGTGCTGCGGCTGCGCTGGGCGCGATGGATCCTTGGGCTGACCGCGCTGGAAGGGGCGTTCGCGTTTTCCGTGTTCGCCTTCGTGCCCGCCTATCTGCACGGCGAGTTCGGAATGTCGCTCAATAGAGCGGCCGCCGTCGCGGCGCTCTTTGCGGGTGGCGGTCTCGCATACGCATTTCAGGCACGACGGATGGTTGCGTGGCTCGGAGAGCCGGGGCTTGCGCTGGGCGGCGCAGGACTGATGGGCGCATGCCTGGTCGGGATGGCCTGCATGTCGTCGTGGGTGTTCGCGGTACCGGGCTGCCTACTCGCCGGTCTCGGATTCGCGATGTTGCACGCGACGCTTCAGACCCACGCGACGCAGATGGCGCCTGCGATTCGGGGAACGGCTACCGCGCTGTTCGGGGCCTGCATTTTTCTCGGCCAATCGGTCGGAATCCTGGGCGCGGCCTTCGTCGTCGATCACGGCGGGTATCGCGCCGTGTTCGTGATCGCCGGGTGTGTGATCGCGATCACGGGGGGCGTGTTTGCACGCTCCCTGCGCTCCAGGTGATGCGTTAGCGTGGTGACCTGCCCGGATTGACACGCCGGGACTGAAATTCGCCCGGGTTGCCCAAAATCGTCACTTTCCGATGCGTACTTCCGATCCGCCTGTCATCTCTCGAGATGAAACAAGTGTTCCCTTGACTCAGGCACTTGCGACGCCTGCGCTCCCATTTTGCGACGTACGCCTGGCCACGCTCGACGTGGGCACGCTTCTGGCCATGGAAGGTTCTGACATCCCTCCCAACTGGCTAGGTCCGGCGCATTCCATGGTTCGCCTTCTGCCCCGCATTCGAACGGATTTGTTGCCGCCCCCGCAGGCCTTGCCGCAGGTGCTTGCCGAATTTTCGACCGAGCCGAATCCGGGCTATCCGATGGAGGGACGGTGGACGCGGCTGCGTATCACGCAGACGGGCGGCGAGTACCTGTGCGAGAAGACACGCGGCCCGGACCCGATCGAAGAACGCTCCGCCACCGTCCCGACCCTGGAGAGCGCCAAGGCGTTTTTCGGCGGCGGATGGGTCGTGAAGGAATTGTTCGCCAAGCTCGATCCCCAAAGGTTTCCTCGCTGGCCTTGAGGAACGGGGTCGATACCCTTTTCAAAGACGTTGATCGTTGGTTGTTCGGAATCCGGATCCAGGAGTGAGGCAGCGATCCTTCCGGTCAGATGATTCTCGAGGCAGCAAGGTGCCGCAGCCTGTTCGAGGCGAAGCGAATCGAGCTTTGATGCAAACCCTCCGCGTCGATCGTTTCGACGACCAATCGTGCTGCCCCGAACTGGACGATTGATGGTCGGACACTGAGATTCGCCTGCCGTCCCTGGTCACCTCAGGCCGACTCAAAGAATTATCGGGATTGGCATTGAGGCGGTCCGTTCGCTTGGATATACTGCGCGCCCTTTCGAGGGGCTATAGCTCAGCTGGGAGAGCGCTTGCATGGCATGCAAGAGGTCGTCGGTTCGATCCCGACTAGCTCCACCAAAGTTTCAAGCAGCATCGCCGCGTCGATGCTGCGCGGCATCGTGATAGATGCCACCGCGTCCGCCTCGTTCCCATCGTCTAGAGGCCTAGGACACCTCCCTTTCACGGAGGTAACCGGGGTTCGAATCCCCGTGGGAACGCCACCGCAAGCCATGCTTACGGGCAGCTCGGAAGCGAAAACTCCCCGCCGGGGAGTGGGATCGATCCCTTAACGAATCGCCGCGTTCGGCGTGTGGCAGGCAACGTCGCGCCGCTCCATGTGCGACTGCCTGAATCAGTCGCCTCCGTCCCTGCATAGCGCGCTAGGTCGTCGACGATCTTCGTCTGGACGCGATCCAGGGATGTTCCGAACGTTCATCCCGGAGCAGGTCCACATCGACGTTGAACACGCGTCCGATGTTCGCCGCGGTAAGGACATCGCGTGCATTCCCGATCGTGTCGACCGTACCGTCCTTCATCAGCAGCACGCGGTCCGCGTAACGAGTGGCGAGGTTGAGGTCGTGCAGCGCCAGCGCGACACCCGCGCCCCGAGCGGCAAACCCGCGCACGGCAGTAAGCACCTCGTGCTGATGCGCGAGATCCAGGCTGGCGGTCGGCTCGTCGAGCAGAAGGAAATGCGTTCCGCGTTCGGGCGCTTCCCAGATCTGCGCAAGAACGCGTGCGAGCTGGACGCGTGCGCGCTCGCCGCCGGACAAGCTCGTGTACGGGCGCGCGGCGAATTGCTCCACGCCTGCTGCGCACATGGCGTCCTCGACGATTTGTTTTTCCTTGTCCGACGTCCCGCCGTTCCAGGGATACCGGCCGAGCCGTACCACTTCGCGGACCTCGAAGGCGAAGCGCAGAGAGTCGGCTTGAGGGAGCACCGCGCGCTGGCGCGCGAGTTCGACCGCGCTCCATTGGTCCAGGGCGCGCCCGTTGAGTTCGATCCGTCCGCTGGTCGGGGTGTTCTCGCGAGCCAGCACGCGTAGCAAGGTGCTCTTCCCGGCGCCGTTGGGGCCAAGGATGGCGAGGACTTCACCGGCGGTCAGCCGAAGATCGACCCCGCGCAGGACATTCCGGCCGTCGAGCACGCAGGAGACTCCTTCGGCGACAAGCATCACCAGGCCTCCGCGCGGCCGCGCAGATGGATCAGCAAGGCAAGGAAGAAGGGGCCGCCGATCAACGCGGTGAGAATTCCGATCGGTGTTTCCGCTGGCGCCAGCATGGTTCGCGAGGCGAGGTCGGCGAAGGCGAGGAGTGCCGCGCCCCCCAAGGCTGAAGCGGGAATCAACAGGCGGTGATCGGGTCCGAGCGTCAGGCGGAGCAGGTGCGGAACGATCAGGCCGACGAAACCGATGATGCCGGTGAGGGCAACACAGGTGGCGACGGCCACGACGATCAGCAGCGTCAGGCGACGGCGCAGCGCCTCGACGTTCACTCCCAGGTGCAGGGCTTCGGATTCGCCGAGCAGGAGGGCGTTGAGCGCGCGCGCGTCGCGGGGCAGCAGTATCAGCACTGCGACGAGGAGCGGCCCCGCTACCGACAGCTCGGTCCAGCCGCTCTTCGACAGAGAGCCGAAGAGCCAGAAAATGGCTTCACGTAGCGCAGCGTCTCCTGCGAGTTGCGTCAGCAATCCGATTCCCGCGCCGGCAATGGCATTGATCGCCAGACCCGCGAGCAACAGGGTCGAGCTGCGGCTGTAGCCAGCGGAACTGGCTAATCGCTCTGCGAGCGCAGCGGCGATCAGCCCGCCTCCGAAGGCGGCGAGCGGAGTGGTGAAGGGCAGCCAGGGGCCCGGTAGCGCGATGAACTGGCTCCCGACGATTGTCGCGACGGCGGCGAGCGCTGCGCCGCTCGCGACTCCGACGAGCCCAGGGTCCGCGAGCGGGTTGCGAAACAGCCCCTGCATGGTGGCACCCGCGCAGGCCAGTGATGCGCCGACCAGGAGCGCCAGCAGAACGCGAGGCAAGCGCAGATCGCGAATGACGGCGACCGTCGTGGCGTCAGTAGGCGATTCGGCGAGCCCGAGGGTGCCGAGGATGTCGGCGGGCGAGACCTGAATCGCACCGGTCGACAGACCGAGGGCAGCGGCGACGCAGATCAGCACTGCGAGGCCACCAAAAACGATCGAGGCACGGGACAAGGAGGCGGGGCGTGCGTCTGGCATGCCGCATTGTGCCGCGAGCCGGCTCCTGGTCTCTGGGCCGGCTTCCGTGCGACGAGGAATATCCTCGTCGCACGGTGTCGAGGCTTACTTGTTGAGGATCAGCTTGTCGTTGCGCGTCAGGCGCAGACGGTATTCCTGTCCCTGATGTTCGATGATCAGTTCGTGCGACGAGCGGAACAGATCCTCGCTGCGAAGTCGCGGCAGCTGGGGGCGGGAAGAGACAGAGGGACGAACGACGGTAAGCGTGGCGGTCTGCATGAGAAGCTCCACAGCGGGGCGGTGAGGCGGCGACTTGGTGTTAATGATAATGATTCGCAAATGCGAGTCAAGCGCCCGTGGAGCCGTTCCGTGCAGGACGGTTCCGGATGCTCCGATCGCACCTCGTCGTCGTGCCCTCCCCATGACAGACGGTCGCTGGTCGGGGACCGGAGTCATGCCAGGAAGCCGAAAATCGCGAGGCCGCTGATATACTCCGCGGCCGCGTTGCCTCCTGCGAAAGTGGCGGAATTGGTAGACGTCCGGGATTTAGGTTCCCGTGCCGCAAGGCGTGCGAGTTCGAGTCTCGCCTTTCGCACCAGGCCTGCATCCGCGGCGCAACGTGGACAACAACAAATCGCGAGATCTCTCGGTCTTCGGCAGCGGTGACCCCTCAAAGGTCCCCTCCGGCGATGAGAATCTTTGGTCGTCAGGCACTTACACGAAGAAAATTCATGGACGTCAATCTCGAAACCCCCGGCGGGCTCCTGCGCCAGATGCGCGTCACCATCCCGGCCGATCGCGTCTCGAAGGCCGTCGATGAACGGCTGCGCACGATGTCCCAGCGCGCCAAGCTTCCTGGCTTCCGTCCCGGCAAGGCACCGCTGAAGGTGATCCAGCAGCAGTTCGGCCCCAGCGCGCGCATGGATGCGGTTTCGGATCTCGTGCAGCGCAGCTATCCCGAAGCGCTGGTGAAGGTCGGCGTCCGTCCGGCAGGGCAGCCGCAGATCAACGTGACTTTCGAGAAGCCAGGCGAAGCGCTTGAGTACGTTGCGAGCTTCGAGGTTTTCCCGGAGATTCAGCTTTCGGGCCTGGATGCGCTCGAAATCGAGCAGCCGGTCGTCGAAGTGACGGAAGCGGACGTCGAGCGCCTCGTGCTGAACCTGCGCAAGGGACGCCGTGTGTTCAACACGGTGACGCGTGCGGCGGCCAGCGGCGACATGGTCAAGCTGGACTTCGACGGCAAGCTCGAGGGCGAGAGCTTCCAGGGCGGCAAGGGCGACGGAGTCGAAATCGAACTCGGCGCGGGTCAGTTCCTGGCCGACCTCGAGAACGGTGTCGTCGGACACTCTGCAGGCGACGAATTCGTGGTTCCGGTCAATTTCCCGGCCGATTATCGCGCCGAAGAGCTGAAAGGAAAGACCGCGCAGTTCGCGGTGAAGCTGCACGAAGTCAAGGAAGTAGTTCTGCCGGCCATCGAGGACGCGGAGTTCTTGGCTGCCCACAAGGTCGATTCGGTCGACGCCCTGCACGCCAAGGCGCGCGAGGCGCTCGAGAACGAGCGCGAGAAGGCGATCCAGCGGCGCAAGAAGAATCAGGTCATGGAGCAGCTCGCCACGACCAACCCGATCGAGGTGCCCAAGAGCCTGGTACAGCAGGAAGTGCCCAACCTGCGCCAGCAGGCCGCCCAGCGCATGAACATGCAGAACGTCCCGCCGGAGCAGCTTGCCGAGATGTTGCCGGCCCAGCTTTTCGAGGCCAACGCGAGCCGCAAGGTGGCCCTCGGCCTGCTGCTGGGAGAGGTCGTCAAGCAGCGAGACGTCAAGCTCGATGTGACCAAGGTCGACGTGGCCCTGGATGCGATGGCTCGTGATTTCGAGCAGCCCGAGCAGGTCAAGACGTACTACCGCTCGCGGCCGGAAATGATGGACGGGCTGCGCGCCATGGTGCTCGAAGACCAGGTCGTGGACCTCCTCCTCGAGGGCGCCCGCAAGGTGGACAAGCCGATGTCGCTGGAGCAGCTCTTGAATCCGCAGGCGCAGGCCTGAGGATTCAGTGCGGGGAAGGTCGCTTTTCGCGGCCCGCCAATAACAAACCGATCGCCAACCAAATGACCGACATTCGCAGCCGCGCTTCGACACTCGTCCCGATGGTGGTGGAACAGACCGCCCGCGGCGAGCGTGCGTTCGACATCTATTCGCGCCTGCTCAAGGAACGCGTCGTCTTCATCGTCGGACCGATCGATGACTACATGGCCAACCTGGTGGTCGCGCAGTTGTTGTTCCTCGAGTCGGAAAACCCGGACAAGGACATTCACCTGTACATCAACTCGCCGGGTGGGGTGATCACCTCTGGCCTGTCGATTTACGACACGATGAAGTTCATCAAGCCCGACGTGGCGACGATGTGCATCGGTCAGGCCGCCAGCATGGGTGCGTTCCTGCTGTCCGCGGGCACGAAGGGCAAGCGCTACTCGCTGCCGCACTCGCGCATCATGATCCATCAGCCCTCGGGCGGTGCTCAGGGCCAGGCGACTGACATCGAGATCCAGGCTCGCGAGATCCTGTTCCTGCGTGAGCGCCTCAACAAGCTGATGGCCGAGCATACCGGCCAGCCGATCGAGCGCATCTCCAAGGACGTCGAGCGCGACTACTTCATGAGCGCCGAGATGGCCAAGGAGTACGGCCTGATCGACCAGATTCTGGACAAGCGTGTACCGGTCGTTGCCACCGCCTGAGCAGGTCGTCGGAAACGTTTTGCGTAACGGCAACGCCGTGATATACAAGGCCATCCGAGCCAAAAGGGCTCGGGCAGAGGACCCATTTGATGAGCGCTGATCTGCGCGGCGGTTCCCATAACGGGCGAGTGTTGTACTGCTCTTTCTGCGGCAAGTCCGAGCATGAAGTGCGCAAGCTCATCGCCGGTCCGTCGGTGTACATCTGCGACGAGTGCGTCGACCTGTGCAACGACATTATCCGCGAGGAAGTCCACGCAAAACCCCAGACCAAGGGGCTGCCCAAGCCGCAGGAGATCCGGGCCGTTCTGGACGAGTACGTCATCGGGCAGGAGCAGGCCAAGAAGGTCCTCTCGGTTGCGGTCTACAACCATTACAAGCGCCTGTCCGTGAAGGGCTCCCAGGACGGCGTCGAACTCTCGAAGTCGAACATCCTGCTGATCGGGCCGACCGGCTCGGGCAAGACGCTGCTGGCCGAAACGCTGGCGCGCTTGCTGGACGTGCCGTTCGCCATCGCGGACGCCACCACGCTGACCGAAGCGGGTTACGTCGGCGAAGACGTCGAGAACATCATTCAGCGCCTGCTGCAGAAGTGCGAATACGACATCGAGAAGGCGCAACGCGGCATCGTCTACATCGATGAAATCGACAAGATCGCCCGCAAGTCCGAGAACCCGTCGATCACCCGTGACGTTTCGGGTGAGGGCGTGCAGCAGGCGCTGCTCAAGCTGATCGAGGGTACGATTGCGCAGGTTCCGCCGCAGGGTGGCCGCAAGCATCCGCAGCAGGAATTCCTGCAGGTCAATACGGCCGGGATCCTGTTCATCGTCGGCGGCGCGTTTGCCGGCCTCGATCGCGTGATCCAGAACCGCACGGAGAAGGCCGGCATCGGCTTCTCGGCGGACGTGAAGTCCAAGACCGACGTCACCCAGATCAACAAGCTGCTGTCGCAGATCGAGCCGGACGACCTCATCCGGTTCGGTCTCATCCCCGAGTTCGTCGGTCGCCTGCCGGTGGCTGCGGTGCTCGAGGAGCTCGACGACGCTGCGCTGATGCAGATCCTCAAGGAGCCGAAGAACGCGCTGGTCAAGCAGTACAGCAAGCTGTTCCAGATGGAAGGCGTACAACTGGAGTTCCGCGAGGACGCGCTGCGCGCAGTCTCGAAGAAGGCCAAGGAGCGCAAGACCGGCGCGCGTGGTCTGCGTACGATTCTCGAGAACATCCTGCTCGACGTGATGTACGACCTGCCGTCGATGCAGAACGTGAGCAAGGTGGTCGTCGACGAGGCCGTGGTACGTGGCGAGTCGAAGCCCTTCATCGTTTACGAGAATGTCGAGAACCGGCGCGAAGTGAAGAACTCCGCGTAGGACTGGGCGTCGCCGTGATTCCAGAAAAGAGGCCCCGCCCGCGCGGGGCCTCTTTTTTGCTGCGTTCTTGAAAGGCGGCCAAAGAACCGCATCTGCGATAATCGTGCACATTATTTGTGCACCTGACCGGAAACGAAAAACGTGCCTACCGCATCCGAAAAGCTGACGCCTGTCCTGCCGCTACGCGACGTGGTCGTGTATCCGCACATGGCGATACCGCTATTTGTGGGCCGCGAAAAGTCGATCAAGGCGCTCGCCGCCGGCATGCAGGACGACAAACGCATTCTGCTCGTCGCTCAGCGCACGGCGGACACGGACGATCCGGGCGCCGAAGACGTCTACTCGGTCGGCACGCTCGCCAGCATCCTGCAAATGCTCAAGCTTCCCGATGGCACCGTGAAGGTGCTCGTGGAGGGCCAGCAGCGCGCCGCCATCTTGCGCGTGGACATGAGCGGCCCGTACGTGTCCGCCGAATGCACGCCCCTGCCGCCCGATGAGGCCGGCGATGGCAAGGAAGTCGAGGCGCTCTCGCGCTCCACGCTCGCTCTCTTCGAGCAGTACGTGAAGCTCAACAAGAAAGTCCCCGCGGAGCTGCTGCCGTCCCTGGCGAGCATGGACAACCCCGGCCGTCTCGCGGACTCCATCGCGGCGCACCTGAACCTCAAGCTCGAAGACAAGCAGCAGGTGCTCGAGATCGCCGATCCCAAGGCGCGCCTGGAGCACGTGCTGTCGCAGCTCGAAAGCGAGATCGATGTCCTGCAGATCGAGAAGAAGATCCGTGGGCGCGTGAAGCAGCAGATGGAGAAGAACCAGCGCGAGTACTACCTCAACGAGCAGATGAAGGCGATTCAGAAAGAGCTCGGAGAAGGCGAGGACGCGCCCAACGAACAGGAAGAGTACGCGCGCAAGATCGAGAAGAGCGGCATGCACAAGGACGCCAAGACCAAGGCGCGTGCCGAACTCAACAAGCTCAAGCTGATGCCGCCGATGTCGGCAGAAGCCACCGTGGTCCGCAACTACCTCGACTGGCTGACCAACGTTCCCTGGAAGAAGGCGACCAAGTCGACCATCGACCTCTCGGCTGCGCAGAAGAAGCTGGACGAGGACCACTACGGCCTCGACAAGATCAAGGAGCGCATCCTCGAGTACCTCGCGGTCCAGAGCCGCGTGAAGAAGCTCAAGGGTCCGATCCTGTGCCTGGTCGGGCCTCCGGGCGTCGGCAAGACCTCGTTGGGTCGTTCGATCGCGGACGCGGTCAACCGCAAGTTCGTGCGCATGTCGCTCGGCGGTGTGCGCGACGAGGCGGAGATCCGCGGACATCGGCGCACGTACATCGGCGCGCTGCCGGGCAAGATCCTGCAGAACATGAGCAAGGTCGGCGTACGCAATCCGCTGTTCCTGCTCGATGAGATCGACAAGATGTCGACGGACTTCCGTGGCGACCCGTCGTCGGCGCTGCTCGAAGTGCTCGACCCCGAGCAAAACCACAACTTCAACGATCACTACCTGGACGTCGACTTCGATCTCTCGGACGTGATGTTCGTGGCGACCGCCAACACGCTGAATATTCCGGGACCGCTGCTCGATCGAATGGAAGTCATTCGCCTGCCGGGCTACACCGAGCCGGAGAAGATGGCGATCGCGCGGCAGTACCTCATCCCCAAGCAGCTCAAGAACAACGGCGTGAAGCCCAACGAGCTGGAGGTCGACGAGGGCGCCGTTCAGGGCATCGTGCGTCACTACACGCGAGAGTCCGGCGTGCGAAACCTCGAGCGCGAGATCAGCAAGATCGCGCGCAAGGTCGTCAAGCAGATCCTGCTCGCGCCGGATGTCGACAAGGTCAAGGTGACCGAGGCCAATCTCGACGAGTACCTGGGCGTCCAGAAATTCCGATACGGCCGCGCTGAAGAGAAAAATCAGATCGGCCAGGTCACGGGCCTGGCGTGGACGGAAGTCGGCGGCGAGTTGCTTTCAATCGAATCCGCGCTGGCGCCGGGCAAGGGCAAGCTCACGCAGACCGGATCGCTGGGCAACGTGATGCAGGAGTCCATCCAGGCTGCGCTCACCGTCGTGCGTTCGCGCGCGGCCAAGCTGGGTATCGACGCGGAGTTCTATACGAAGAACGATATCCACGTGCACGTGCCCGAGGGAGCCACGCCCAAGGACGGACCGTCGGCCGGTGTGGCGATGTGCATCGCGCTGGTTTCGGCGCTGACCGGGATTCCGGTGAAGGCCGAAGTCGCGATGACCGGCGAGATCACGCTGCGTGGCGAGGTGCTGCCGATCGGCGGCCTGAAAGAGAAGCTGCTCGCTGCGAGCCGTGGCGGCATTCGCACCGTTCTCATCCCACAGGAAAACGTCAAAGATCTCGCGGACATTCCGGCGAACGTTAAAGCGGAACTTCGCATCGAGCCTGTGCGTTGGATTGAGGACGCGCTCCGACATGCGCTCGAGCGCATGCCGGAACCGCGCGACCCGGATTCGCCGGCACCCGTGCCGAGCCCGAGTTCGGAAGCGGCAAGACCACACTGACGTCGGTACGCGACATTCGAAAACCCCTTTAAAAAAGGGGTCCCGGCCCCTTTTCCAGGGGCCGTTTTTATTGACGCTCGCAAGATGCGCTTGATATAAAAGCTGTGTCGCTGCTGGCGCGCGCGTTCGAATCTCTCAGCGCCCAGGACGCAATCCAAGAAGTGAATCGGGAACGAGCTGGGGAAAGGCGCGGTACGCTCGACTGCGGTTCGTCATGCTGTCGCCGTCACACCAAACAGGGGGATACGAACTACATGAACAAGTCTGAATTGATCGACGCGGTCGCTGCGCGAGTCGACATCTCGAAGGCTGACGCGGGCCGCGCGATCGACGCGATCATCGAAGTGATCGGCAAGGCGCTCAAGAAGAAGGACAAGGTCGCGTTGGTCGGTTTTGGAACGTTCATGGTGCGCGAGCGCAAGGCCCGGACGGGTCGGAATCCCAAGACCAACGAGCCCATAAAAATCAAGGCCAGCAAGACGCCTGCATTCAAAGCTGGCAAGGCTCTCAAGGACACGATAAAGTAGCGGACTCTGCAGGGCGCTGGATCGGTTCGGGGGCATTTGCAAAGGGTGCTTAGCTCAGTTGGTAGAGCGTCGCCCTTACAAGGCGAATGTCGGCGGTTCGAGCCCGTCAGCACCCACCAGTCGTAAGCAGAAACAAGTGGAGCGGTAGTTCAGTTGGTTAGAATATCGGCCTGTCACGCCGAGGGTCGCGGGTTCGAGTCCCGTCCGCTCCGCCACTAACAAGTAGTAACGCATGGGGCACCGCGAGGTGCCTCAGTCGTTTCTGGGTTCCGAAAAGAAGGCTCCTGCATGCTTCAGTCCATCCGCGACCGTCTCACTGGGCCTATCGTCTGGTTCGTGATCGCCCTGATCGCAATTCCGTTCGCGTTCTGGGGCATCGACAGCTTCAACACCGGTGGTGGCGACCCTGTGGTGGTCAAGGTGGGCGACCAGAAAATCACTCAGGCCCAGTTCCGGCAGACCTACGGGCAGCGTTATGAGCAGTACCGCTCCTTGCTGGGCGAAAGCTTTCGTGCAGACCTCTTCGACGAGAGCAAATTTCGGGAAATGACGCTGGACGACATGGTGCAGGAGTCCGCGATGCGTCAGTACGCGCGCAGCGAAGGTTATCGCGCGAGCGACGCAACCCTGCGCGATTTCCTGGTCAGCGTTCCGGCGTTCCAGAAGGACGGAAAGTTCTCCGCCGACACGTACCGCGAGTTGCTCAAGCAGCAGGGCATGAAGCCGGATGCCTACGAAATCCAGCTCCGCGATGCGCTGGCGATCGAGCAGCTGCGCGCCACCGTGCAGGCCACCGCATTCGTGACGCCGGCTCAGGCCTGGGATGCTCAGCGCCTCGAAAAACAGGCGCGGCGCATCACCGTGGTGCCGGTCTCGTCGAAGAAGTTCCGCGACGGAGTCACGGTCACCGACGCACAGATCGCCGATCGTTACGAGACGGACAAGACCCGGTACATGTCGCGTGAGCGCCTCAAGCTCGCGTACGTCGAGGTTGATCGCACGAAGCTGGCTGCTGTCGAGGCGCCAGCCCCCGAAGTGCTCAAGGCCATCTACGACAGCGAGAAGGATCAGCGCTTCGCGTCGGGTGAGGAGCGTCGCGCCAGCCACATCCTGGTCAGCTTCGGTGCGGACAAGGATGCCGCGAAGAAAAAGGCCGACGAGCTTCTCGCGAGGATCAAGAGTGGTAGCGATTTCGCGCAGCTCGCGCGCGAACAGTCGGACGACACCGGTTCCAAGGAGCAGGGCGGCGATCTGGGTTGGGTGCGCAAGGGCATGATGGCGCCGAAATTCGAGACTGCTCTTTACGAGATTCCTGCAGCCAACGGCATCACGGGTCCCGTGGAAACCGAGTTCGGCTGGCACTTGATCAAGCTCGCCGAGATCAAGGCAGCGTCCACGCGTCCGCTGGACGACGCGGGCGTGCAGGCCGAATTGCTCGACGTCTATCGCAATCGCGAAGGCGAAAAGCGCTTCCAGGAACTCTCGACGAAGCTCGAGCAGCTCGCCTTCGAGAACACGACGCTGGAGCCGGTAGCAGCCGAACTCAAGCTCGAGATCAAGACGACCGACTGGTTCACGCGCGAGGGCGGTGAGGGCATTGCCGCCGTCGATGCGGTCAAACAGGTCGCGTTCTCTCCCGAAGTATTGGAGGCGAGCGAGAACAGCAAGCCCATTCGGGCCAGTGCCGATGCCCTGGTGGTGGTGCACAAAGCCGAGTACGAGCCGGCGCGTCAGCAGCCGCTCGAGGAAGTGAAGGAGCGCGTGCGCGAGACCGTGGTGACGGACGCTGCCGTCAAGCTGGCCAAAACGACGGCCGATGAGTTGGTGGCTCAGGTCAAGGCCGGGCAGTCGTTGAGCGACGCCGCCAAGGCCAAGAATCTGGAGGTGCAGTTCGACGGTCCCGCCGCTCGCGGGCAGTCGGGCCTGGAAGGCGCAGTGGGAAGCGCGATCTTCCGGATGCCACGCCCGGCGGCGGGCAGCGTGCATGTGGAAGCCGTCGACAACGGAAATGGCGGCGTCTCGGTCATCGCCCTGACCGAAGTCATCGATCCGCCCAAGCCGGACGAGGCTCAGCTCGCCACCGCGGGCAGCAGCGCGCGCGACAGCGTGGCTGGCGCGGAATTCGGCGCCTATCGCAAGACGGTCGAGGATGCGGTGAAGGTGAAGCGCATCAGCGCGCCCGACACCAAGACGGAAAACCCGGAGCTCTAACCGGATGAGCACAGCCCCGGTGAGCGACGAATCACGGGGCTGGAAAATGCCTGCCTTGCATTGGCAGGTCGCCGCGGCGCTGGTTGCCGCCGCCGTCGCCGGATCGCTGATCGGGCCGCAGCCGGATTTCATCGCCGGCTGTACCTTCGTCGGCAAGATCTTTCTGAACGCGCTGAAGATGGTGGTCGTGCCGCTGATCGTCGCGGCGATCATCAGCGGACTTTCGAGCGTCGCCGATGCCGGCGGTCTCGGCCGCATGGGTCTCAAGACGCTCGGCTATTACCTGGGCACCGGCTTGTTGGCGATCGTCGTCGGCCTGTTGTTCATCAACCTGCTTTCGCCGGGCATCATCGATGGCAAACCCGCCGGCCCCTCGATCGGCCTTGCGCAGGACACACAGGCCGTTGTCGGCAAGATCGAAGATAAGGGGGCGGGCGAGTTCCTGAAGGTGTTCGAGCTTATGTTTCCTCCGAACATCATCGAAGCCGCCGCCGACGGCCAGATGCTCGGTCTGATCTGCTTCTCCCTGCTGTTCGGCGCCTTCATCATGAAGCTGCCGGAGAAGGCGGCCACCGTGCAGCGCCAGTTCTGGAGCGGTCTGTATGACGTCATGACGGGCATGACGCGCCTGATCATGATGTTCGCGCCGATCGGCGTGTTCGGACTTGTGTCGCCGATCATCGCGCAGACCGGCTGGGCGGCGGCGGGACCGCTCGCGAAGTTCGTCGCCGCGGTATTGCTCGCGCTGTCGACGCACATGTTCATCACCTTGCCGCTGGTGCTGCGCTTCGTGGCGCGCGTGTCTCCGTTGGCACACTTCCGCGCAATGTGGCCGGCCATCACCACGGCGTTCTCGACCAGCTCCTCGGCCGCGACCCTGCCGGTGACGATCCAGTGCATGGAGGACAAAGCAGGGGTCCCGAAGAGCGTCACCAGCTTCGTCCTGCCGATCGGAACGACGGTGAATACCGACGGCTCGGCGCTCTACGAGGGCGCGGTCGTGATGTTCATCGCGCAGTGTTACGGCATCGACCTGAGCTTCGGGGCGCAGTTCCTGATCGTGAGTACGGCGTTGCTAACGGCGATCGGGGTTGCGGGAATCCCGTCGGCGAGCCTGGTGGCGATCGCCGTCATCCTCGGCGCCGTGGGGCTTCCGCTCGAAGGCATCGGCCTCGTGCTTGCAGTCGACCGGGTCCTCGACATGTGCCGAACGTCCGTCAACGTCTTCGGTGATTCCTGCTGCGCCGTCACGGTCGCGCGACTGGAAGGAGAAGACGGCGTGCTGGGCGAGCCGTCGTTGCGTGCGTCGAGGCAGGCCTGACAGCAGTTCGGCACGAAGCATTCGTGCCGTGACCTGAATCTCGTCGCAGTTTCAGCGACCGGGTATCTGCATCGGCGCCGATGCCCGGCGCCAGATCACGATTCCCAAACCGCGCAGACGCGCGCGGCGGGGGTGAAAGTCAGCGGATCGAGACGCCGAATACGCAGAGCATCGCGACGGCCATGACGCCGGCGACGAACGTGATGGCGGGCAGGGTGTAGAGAGCGCTGGAGTTCATCGGGAAGTCCTCGGTGTCTTTCAGGGCGCCTCGTGAAGAGGCGGTCGGCGGTGCGGGTTCTTGACGCGGACCCACGTTAAAACGCTCGACAAACACCGTGCTGCAAGACAGGTACCAGCGGTTTTCGGCGCCCGCTATTCGGTCAGGTAGAACGTGATCGTCGTGACCACGCGCACGTCCTTCTCGATGTTCTTGGTGTCCCCGTATTCCTCGCCGACATCGCGAATCAGGAAGCCGCCCTGCTGCGCATCCTTGATGCCTCCGACCTTCACGCCGGCGTTCACCGCGAATTCGTTGGCGGCGATCCGTGCGTTGGTCGTCGCCTCTTTCACCATCTCGGGCTTGATCGCGTTGAGCTTCGTGAAGTGATACGCGGGCGGGTTGTTGGTGATGGCCAGCCCCTGCGCGACCAGTGTGTTGAGCTTCGAGCGTACCTCCGCGACCTTGCGCACCTTGGCGGTCTCGACGTCGATCGAGCCGATCAGCGAGATCTTCTTCTCGACCAGCTTCTGGTTCTCGTCACGAAATTCCTCGGTAGAGGTGTCGATCACGCCGGGAGACAGCTCCGTCGCCTCGAAGCCGCTCTCGAGCAGCAGCGCCACGATCTTCTTCTGATCGACTTCGGACTGCGCGTAGAGCTGCGCCATGTCGGACGTCGACGTGCCGCTGACGGTGTACTGGATCTTCCAGAATGCGCGATCGGCCTCGACGCGCTTCTCGGCAAGTCCCTTGACCTCGGCAGTGTTCACCGCGACCTGGGAGTTGTAGATCGTCTGGCCGACGAAGTAGCCCGCAGTGGCGATGCCGGCACCGACCAGCAGCGCGGCGGCGATCACGGCGGCTCCGTTGACGTGGGTCATCTGCGCGCTCCCTTGCCTGATGCGGTCTCGCGTATCGCTTATCGCGGCCCCGATGCGGGACCGCGACGGGTTACGGGTACGGCTTATTCGTCGAAGCTCATGCCCATGATGTTGTAGCCGGCATCGACGTACAGGATTTCTCCGGTGACGCCGGACGCCAGATCCGAGGACAGGAACGCGGCCGCGTTGCCGACTTCCTCGATGCTGACGTTGCGCTTGAGCGGCGAGGCGCTGGCAGCCTTGTTCAGCATGGTACGGAAGCCCGTGATGCCGGCGGCGGCCAGTGTCTTGATCGGTCCGGCGGAGATGCCGTTGACGCGGATGCCCAGCTCGCCCAGTTCCGCCGCCATGAACCGCACGTTGGCTTCGAGACTGGCCTTGGCCGGGCCCATGACGTTGTACATCGGGACGGCGCGTACGGCGCCAAGGTAGGTCAGCGTGAGCATGCTGGCGTTGCGCCCGGCCATCAGCGGGCGGGCGGCCTTGCCCAGCGCTGCGAACGAATACGCGCTGATGTCGTGCGAGATCCGATAGCCCTCGCGCGTCACCGAGTCGAGGTACTTGCCTGCGAGCTGCTCGCGCGGCGCGAAGCCGATCGAGTGCACCAGCACGTCGAGTTCGCCCCACTGGTTCTTCAACTCCTTGAAGACCTCGTCGATCTGCGCGTCGTCGGAGACATCCAGCGGCAGGACCAGCTTCGAGCCGCAGCTCGCCGCGAATTCCTCGACGCGGCTCTTCAGGCGATCGCCCTGGTAGGTGAAGGCCAGCTCCGCGCCTTCACGCTTGAACGCCTCGGCGATACCGGTGGCGATGGAGCGGTCACTGGCGACGCCGGTGATGAGCGCTTTCTTGCCGGCCATGAAACCCATGCGGATATTCCTCTTGTGCGTACGGATGAGCGCCCAGTTTCCCGGTTTGAGAGTGGGCACGCCAGTGAGACGGGCGGCTCGGCGGGACCTCGCGCTACCAGGCCCTGTTGCCGGTCTGGAGGAATGCCGGCGACGCCGCTATGAAACCACCCTCTCCTCGCGGGGCGCGAGGAGAGGGACTCCGATCGGATCAGGTGGGCAGGAAGACGATCGGGTAGTTCGGGTACGTGAACTCGGGAACGTTCTTCGGGCCGAAGTTCAGCAGTTTCACGCGCTGGATGACCTTCTGCTCGAGATCCGGATCGCCCAGTTCGCTCGAAACCAGTTCGCAGGCCGTGACCGAGCCGTTTGGCGCGATCGTCAGACGGACCACCACCTTGCCGCGCAGATCCGGGTTCTCGCGCAGGGCGCGATTGAACATCGAATAGAACGAGGCCTTGTTGCGATCGAACACGAGCTGGATCTCTTCCAGCGTGCGTCCGGCGAGCTTGGCCTGGCCCGACTGCCCCGGCTTGGTCATGTCGGGACCGACGCCCTTGGGCGCCTGGACGACCGTGGTGCGGCGCTGGCCCAGCCCGGCACCGCTCTGCGTGCGCGGAGAGGTGTTGGAGGCCGTCCCGATGCCGCCGCTACCGCTGGCCGCAGAGGACGCCACCGAAGCAGCTCCACCGCCGCCGGCACCCGGGCGGGCGGAGATCACTTCGTCGCTGAGCGGGCGCGCTGCATCCAGGCCCGACAGGGAGTTGTCACGCAGGTCGGCAAGCTGGTCGGCGAGCGCGTTGATGCCGCTGGCCTTGGCTACTTCACGCGCGGCCTGCTCGAGCTGCTGCTGCGTCGGCTCGGGCTTGGGCGGCGTGACGGCCTTCGGCGCGGGCTCCTTCTTGGGCTCGGGCTTCTTGACCTCCTTGACTGGCTCCGGCTCGGGCTTTTCTTCTTCTGCCGGCTTGGGCTCCTCGACCTGTTCCGCGATCTCGGCATCCGGAAGGATGTTCACGTACGTGGTGTCGGTGGTTTCACCGCCGCCTTCCTGTACGCCCAGCAGTTCGAGGAACGGAATGATGACCGCCAGGATCACGAAGATGATGCCCACCACCGTCGAGATGCGACGGAAGCGGCGATCGGCGGCCTCGTTGAAGGCCCAGCCTTCGGCTGAGAGCACGAACATGCTCATAGCGCTTCGGCCCCTTCCTTCTCGATCACGGCCAGCGAGATCTTGGCGAAGCGCGTGTCGCTGCACGTCGCCATGACTTTCTTGAGCACGTGAAAGGGAATGGACTTGTCGGCCATGATGTTGACGTCACCGCGGGTGAGCTGGCCCGCCCCGGCGCCATCGACCTGCATCAGCGTCTCTTCGTTGAGCTTGTACTTGAGATCCGGCAGCACCGTGGTGGTCGAGGCCGCGGCATCCGCCGTGCTCATCACCCGCTTGGTGTCGACGATGATGTCCTCGGGTGTGATGAGGATCAGCACCGTCTGCTTGGGGTCTTCCTTGGCGATCGACTCCGGCAACTGGAGCGCCTTGGGACTCGGAAGGATCTCGACGACCAGCGCGTTGACGAGCAGGTAGAAGACGAGAATCGCGAAGATGTCGATCAGCGAGACGACGTTGAGTTCGCCTTCGCGGGCTTCCCTGCGAAGTTCGCGGACGATCTTGCGGGCACGACGGGCACCGGCATTCATGGTGCGCCTCCCTGATCGAGCTTCTGGGCTTCGCCCACCGAGATGTTCGGGAACAGCTCGCGCGGAAGACCGGTAGCGCGTGCTTCGGCCGGCGTCAGACGGATGGCATCCATGATCTTGACCATGTCGTCATAGACGACGTCGGCTTCCATCATCAGCACGATGTTCTGTTCCGATGGCTTGGTTTTCTTGACCTCCACGAGCAGATCCGACAACGCGCTGAGGTTGTAGCCCTGCGGTGTGTTGACGATGTTGCGCACCGCACCCTGGCTGTCGGACACCTCGATGACGCCCTTTCGCACGACGGCGGTGAGCTGGAGCTTCTGCTGCTCCGGGATCGATTGCTTGTCGGGCGCCGGCAGGTTGAGGTTGATCACGTTGAGTCGTGCTGCGGCGAGCGACGAGCTCACCAGCAGGAAGAACACCAGCACGGCGAACACGTCGATCATCGACACGATGTTCAGGCGCACGACACGGGCGCCGAACTTGTGCTGGCGCTCCATGCGGCGGACGCGGCGCGTCATCTTCATGGCTTAAGGCCTGTTTCTGGACAGTGCGAAAGGCCTGCGCGGATCAGACGCTGCTCCGCGTGCGGCCGCAGACGGTGCTGACGAACTTGGCGCAGACGCCTTCCAGGCCGTCGACCAGGGCCGTCGTGCGGCTCTGCAGGTAGGCGTGGATCATCAGCGTCGGGATGGCGGTCATCAGGCCGAACGCGGTGCAGTTCATGGCCTCGGAAATACCGGCCGAGAGCAGGTCCGCCTTCTCCGCAGGGTCCGCGCTGCCCAGTGCTGCGAACGCACCGATCAGGCCGATGACGGTACCCAGCAGGCCCATCAGCACCGACATGTTCGAGAACGTCGCGAGGTAGTGCGTGCGCTTTTCGATCGCCGGAAGGACTTCCATCAGGCCTTCTTCGGTGGCTACTTCGACTTCGCTGCGCTTGTTCTCGACGCGCGACTGCGCGATGCCGTTGGACAGGATGCGGCCGATGGCCGTGTCCGAATCCTTGACCAGGCGCTCGGCGCCTTCGATCTCGCCGCGGCTCAGCAGCGGCTGCACAGCGGTCCACAGCTTCTTGTTCTCACGCTCGGTGCGGCCGAGGAAGACCCAGCGTTCGATCGTGATGCAGATCGCCAGTACGAGCACGACGGCGATCGGATACATGAACAGGCCGCCTTTCTGGAAGAAGGTGACGATGGCGGAGAGTAAGTCCATGGGGATTCTCGGTTGACGTTGCAGGAGTTGTATTGAAAAGCGCGAAAGCTGTTATTTGAAGCGTAAGTGTTACAAGCGGTGCGGCTCAGGGTTTTGCCGGTGCCGCAGCGGGCGCAAGCTTTGCGTTCGCAGCAGCGGTGAGAGCTTTGTGATACTCGACTTGGCGGGCGAAGACATCGCGATCGATCGGCGTCATTTCCACTTGCAGCAAGCGTGCCGGACGATCGATGTCCTGTTCCGCAAACGCGTTGCGCCAAGGCGTGATGTACAGGCCGATTGGCGATTCGCGTTCACCGACGATCGTGGTGCCGGAGTCGTCGCGCAGATCTTCGCGCGCGCCGCCGACCGCGACCGCAGGTTGTTCGTCACCGGCTTTCGGAGGGGCAGGCTTCGGCTGCTGCTGCGCGTTCGCCATCAGCGGTGCGCCGAGTGCCAGGACCAGGAGCAGACGTCGGAGCATCACTTGACCCCCTGTTCGGCTTGGCCCGCAGGGACGGCAGCTTCTTCAGCCTTGGGCTGACGCGCCTCGATCTCGGCGATCCACGGCAGCACGCGCAGGTCCTTGCCGCCGCTCAGACGGTAGTACTCACGATAGTGGGCAATCGCTTCGTTCGGCTGGTTGAGCTGATCTTCCAGCAGCAGACCCAGATTCAGGTGCGCGGCGGCGTAATCGGGCTTGACCGAGATCGCCTTCTCGTAGCTTTCCTTGGCACGCGGGAAGTTGCCGGCCTCGCGATTCACGATGCCGAGCCAGTTGAACGCCGATGCGTTCTGACCGTTGGCCGTGGCTGCGCGCGTGAACGCGGCAATCGCCTCGTTGCGACGATTGGACTTTGCGAACAGGATCCCGAGGTTCGTCTGCGGGCCCGAGAATTCAGGGAAATCCCGCGAGAGGGCCATGAACGCTGCCTCGGCTTCCTTGGTCTTCTTCTGCTTCATCAGCTCGAGGGCTTCGGCGAAGCGGCCTTCGGGATCGCCCTTGTCGGCAGCAGGCTCGGTGGGCTCGGACGGCGTTGCCGAAGTATCCGGCGTGGCCGAACGGTCCGGCCTCGTGGACGACTTGCCGCCGCAGCCGGCAAGGGCCGCGGCCATCACGAAGGCGAGTGCGATCTGGCGCAGCATCTGCGAACCCGTGTCAGCGCAGAGTGCCATACGTGTCCTCGCTCTGTTCGCGCTTCGAATACTTGCCCGGTGCGATCTTCACCAGCGCCGCGGCGCTCTGCTTGACCCAGGTGTCGTAACGGCCTTGCTCGATGCGCTTGATGTTCGCCTCGTGCGCCTGGATCGCCTTCTCCTCGAACGGGAAAGCCTGCTCCTCGAGAAGCAGATTGTACTGCTCGAGTTCGAGATCCTTGAGCTTGGCCGGACGCTCCGAGGTCATCAGCGACTGGCCGAAGTCCTGGTACAGGCCCGCGATCTCGAACGTCGCAGCGGTGGTCGTCTCGGCAAAGCCGTAACCCGCGGCCTGATTGAGCGAACCGATCGCGGTTTCCATCGCTTCCTTCTTCGCGGCGAGGCTCTTGTCCAACGGAGCGGTCAGGCGCAGCTTGCGAGCGTCGAGCGCAGCCATGCGGCCCAGTTCGAGACTCGATTTGGCAGCCAGCGTGCGGGTGGCATCGGTGCGCTGATTGCCCGCTCCCTGATCGGCCTTGACGATTTCCTTGAGCCAGTAGACCTGCGTCGCCGTGTCGCCACGCGCCAGCGACAAGTCCACCAGCCGCGAGCGGGCTTCCATGGCGCGGTCGAGAGGACGCGGGAACGCGGTCACGTACGCCTGGTGAGCGCGGAAGGATTCGGCCGGCTGCTTCGCACCGTCGTAGAGCTTGGCGGCCTGCCACGAGGCTTCGCGGCGCACCGGTTCGGCTTCGCTCGTGCGTGCGGCGATGCGCTCGTAGGCCTGCGCCGCCTGCGCCGGCTTGTTGTCGGCCTCGTAGGCGCCGGCCAGCTTCTTGTCGACGTCCGCGGACAGCGTGTTGGTCGGGAAGCGGGTGCGGAACGATTCCAGGACCTGTGTCGCGGCCGGCCAGTCCTTGAGTTCGACCAGGCTCGAGGCCGCGTCGTAATCCGCGTTGGCGCGGATCTTCGAATCGGGCGTGACGCGGCCGACGCGCAGGAAGTCGTCGACGGCCTTGCGCAGGTCCTTCGATTCCTTGGCAGCTTCGCCCTGCTTGTAGATGCTGGCGGCGAGCTGCTCGGTGACTTCGGAGCGCTCCGCCGTGCCGGCCGGGATCAACGCCAGTTCCTGCGCGTAGGCAACTTCGGCAGCCGGATAATTCTTCTGCTGGAACTGCGCGTCGGAGGTCACGCTCCAGGCGTTGCGTCGCAGCACCGGATCGACATTCGGGCCGGCGTCGAGCACGCGCTTGGCGACGGTGATCGACTCGTCCAGCGACTTCATCTCGAACAGGTCCTGCGCGGCCTGCGACAGCACCGGCAGACGCGACGGATGCTGCGGGTACGTATCGGCCAGCTTCAGGCCGGAGTCGACAGCCTGGCGCAGCGCGACCGGGCGCTGGGCCGCCGGAACTTCCTTCGCATTCTTCTCGTACGCCTGGAAGGCGGCGAGGGCGGCCTCACCCGATTTCGAGTGCGGCGGGTACTTGTACGCCGTCTCGGTGTACTGCTCCGCGGCGTCGAGCGTCTTGCCGCCATCGAGCAGGGCATCGCCGAGCAGGAAATTGATCTCCGCGATCTTCGGATCGTTCGGATAGATCTCGATCGTGCGCTTGTACCACTTGGCCGCAACCAGGAACTGGTCACGCTTGCCGACCTTGTCGGTCTGCGCCTGCGAGTGGTTGTACTTGGCCAGGTCCTCGAGGTGGCCGCGCAGCGCGGTCATCACTTCGGGCGTGGGTTTGGCGCCGGCCCAATACGGCGCGGCCGGATCGTACGTGGTGGCGTAGCGTTCCTTCTCGCGCGTCACCAGGTCGCCGAATCCGCCGCTGGCGTAGGCGTCGATCACGCGCGACTGGAACGTCGGCGCGAGTTCGTGCTTCGCATAACGCTGCGTGAAGGCCGTGAAGGCTTCGGCGGCATCGGTGAAGCGCTGCTTTTCGAGCAGCATGGCGCCCAGTGCGTTGTAGACCAGCGGGTAGAAGCGCGGGTCGCCGTTCTTGGCGAAGCTCTCGCTGACGGCCATGCCGCCGCCCAGCGCCGCGAACGACAGCGACACCACGCGCAGCGAATCACGCGCCAGGTCGGTCTTGCCACGCTCGACGCCTGCGAGCGCTTCCTCGACTTCGAGCGGAACCGGATCGTCGGGCAGCTCGCGATCCAGGATGTCGAAGAAAGTCGCGATGGCGGCGTCGAACTTGGACTGGCGGTACTGCGACCAGCCCTTCATGTACTGGGCCGGCTCGAAGAACGGCGTGCGATCGTCGTAGGACATGACAGTCGCAAACTCGGCTTCGGCCTCGGGAAAGCGGTCGAGCCGATAGAGCAGGTCGGCGCGGCGGAAGTGCGCGTCGCCGGTCAGCGCGGAATTCTTGAAATCCTTCGAAAGCTTGTCCAGCGTGGCGATCGCGTCTTCGCTCTTGCCGAGGTTCTGCTGGGCACGCGCAAGCTGGTACAGGATGCGATCGTTCTTCTCGTCCTGGGGCCGCTCGTTGAGCAGACGCTCGTAGGTGCGAACTGCCGAGCGCAGCTGCGTTTCGCTCTCGGTGGTTCCGCCCGCCAGATCGTCGGTCTGGACCTGCAGGTCGGCGAGTCGACGCTGCGCCTCGGCCTGGACGTTGGCGTCCGGCTTCATCGCCAGCAGCTTCTTGTAGTTCTCGAGGGCCTTGTCGGCATCCGGGGCAATCGGTTCCGACCGGATGACCGGGATCTTGGCCTCGTCAGGGTTCTCCTTCTTCTTCTCGGCCAACACGGAGCGAATCGACGGGGCAGGCTTGCCGGCACCATCACTGGCGCAGCCGACGAGCCAGACCGCGAGGCAGCTGGCGGCCAGCGTGCGCAGCATGTGGGGCGGAAGGGGAATCACTTGACGTCGACCTCGTCAGCATCGCCCGAGGGCGTCTTCTTGGCGGGCTTTCGGAGAATCTGCGGTTCCAGCGGTTTGGTCTTGTCGATCTCGGCTTCCCCTCGCTGTAGCTTCTGCTTGCGAATGGGCTTGCCTGCATCGTCCATCTCGACTTCGTCCTGGTCCTGTTCTGGCAGGGCGCCGTCATACATGCGCGCCAGCGCGAAGCGGGTCTCGACCAGATATTTGTCGATCGTCCCCTTCTGCAGGTTTAATTCTTCCAGCGCCATCTTCTGCAATTGCGCCGCGGCGTCGCGCTGCGACTTGGTGATGATCGGCATCATCGCGGAGCTGCGCGAGCGCACGCTCTGCAGGCGTTCGAACGGGCCGTCGAACTTCGAAGGCACCAGGCTCAGCTTGAGCGGCGGGACCTTGGCGGGTGCGCCCGGCGCAGGCGCGGTGTAGGAACCGGGGGCGGCGAGCGTGGTGGCTTCCTCGAGCTGCAGGTCGCCCTTCTCGTGCTCGGGCTTCCAGGTGCGCTTGGCGCGCTGGAACAGCGTGCGCGGCTCGATCATCGCGCGCGTGGAATCGTTGAACGAGGCGTCGACCTTGGAGATGCGACCCTTCCACCCTTCCAGGCTGCGATTGAGCATGCGCAGATCGCGGTAGTTCTTCAACGATTCCAGGTAACGGTGTTCGGCGATCAGCGACTGCAGATAATAGGTCTCGGGCGCGTCGGGCAGATCGCGCAGTTCCCACATCCAGCCGCTCTCGGAGTTGGCGTCGCGCTGGACGATCGTTTCGACCATGCGGCCGCTGTTGATCGAAGTGATCGCAGCATCGGTGCGTTTGCGCGCGGCTTCCAGGCGATCGGCAGCCTGCTCGTAGAACTGCGTAGCCTGCAGATGTGCCCCCAGGCGATCGAGCGCAAACGGCACGGCCAGCCAGGATTCCTGGACCGCGGGATCCTGCGGATCGCGGTCGACGAGCATCGACCACACCTGGAGCGCGCGACGCAGTCCGGCCTCTTCGTCCTTGGCAGCTCCACCGCGGCGGAAGTTGCGTATGCCGGCGCGATCGTAAGGATCGTCGAGGTAACCGCGGCGCAGCAGCACACCGAGCGAGGAGAACGTGTTGAACGGATCGTTCAGCTCGCGCAGTTTCTGATCTTCGGTCAGCTCGCCGCGGGTCTGTCGCTTGCCCTGCGGCGCGATTTCGGACCAGCCGATGCCCAGCAGCGCGCGATTGGCGTAGATGCCCTCGCTCTGCACGCGGACCAGCACCGGCTTGGCGGACCCGCCGAGCTGGTTCTGCAGGAAGTGCCAGCCCAGCGTGGTGTTGGCGCGATCACGCAGCGCCCGGACCAGTTCGCTCTTGCCGGTGTGGCGTCCCACGCGATCGAGTGCGGTGCGGCCTTCAGCGAGCCGACCGTCGTTGATCAGCGCGACGCCGAGGTTGTAGCGCATGAACGCCGCATCGTCGGTGTCGTCGTCCACACCTTCGAGAACCGTGATGGCCTCGTTGTAGCGACCCTGCGCCATCAGTACGCGCGAGTACAGATCCTTCCACTCGATTTCGAGTTCGGGCGGCAATTTTTCGCGCGCCCTCAGCAGGCTCGCGCGGGCCTCGTCGAGATAGCCACGCTGGTAGGAGAATTCGGCGAGGCGAATGCGCGCCTGGCCTCCGACCACGGGGTCCGCGGCGGCGGCGGCGACCGAGCGATACAGATTCTCGGCGCGGTCGCGCAGACCGAACGAGAGGCTGTACTCGGCGATCGCCGACCAGTATTCGGGTGAAGCTTCGAAATCCGGTCCGGCCGCCCGCTGCAGCTTCTGCAGCTCGGTGATGGCGGAATAGAAACGCTCGTCACCCCCCAGGAAGATCGCCGACCGCACATGCGGATCGTCGGCGGAGCCGGGGACATAGGTGTCCGCCAACGCGGCGAACGACAACAAGAGAGCCGACAGCGCCGTCGGCACGACCAGGCGACGCTTCATTCTTCCGCCGCCCTCCATTCCTTGAGCTTCATCGCCGGCTCGGACTTGTTACGACCGCGGAAGACCTGGAGTTCCACTTCGGCTGCTTCCAGATCCTTGGTGAACGTGGCCTCGAACTCGCCCGTTACCGGTATCGGCTTCTTGTCGCCCGCGACATAGTTGCCTTTGTAGCTGACACGCAGGCGATGAACCCCGCGTTCCACGTTGGTGAGCAGCAGACGTTGCAGCGCACCGTCGACAAGCAGAGCTCGTGAATCCTGGTCGCCGTAGTGATAGGTCACCGGCTGGCGATCGTCGAGCGTCAAGCTGAAGTCGGTCAGCAGCACGTTCTTCAAAGTATTGCTGACGTAGACCGACAAACGGGTCTGCGGCGGGTAGAGGAAGGCCTCCTCGGCCATCAACGAGTCCCGATTGAACTGGATCGTCTCGTCCTTGACCGCCTGGATCGTCTGGTCGAGCGTGATCGCGCCATCGTCGACCGGGACCGGCGCCACTGCGTGCGCACCCGTGACCGGAAAGGCCAAAAGGGCACAGACGCAAAGGTGTCTCAGAGCCGTTCGGCCAGAGAAATGAGGCATCAGGGGGTCGGGGTGCCGATGTTGAGCGAGCGAGTTTAGCAAATGATCTTCGCTGTCGAGGGTCGTGCGGCAATGACCCGAACGGCGCGTCGGATGGTCCGACAGCCGGTACACGAATCGGTTCTCAACCTGGCGTGAATCAAACCGATGCTGGCGGCCGGAATACATCCTTCCACGCGCGCAGGGTGGCGAAGGTCTCGATCGGGTCTGCCGTCTCGTGTCCGGCCCGCGCCGTCGCGGCCGCGCGCACGGAGGGGTGATCCGTGCGCAGGAACGGGTTGATACGTAGCTCGAGTTCGATACTCGACGGCAGGCTGGGACGGTCCTGGCCGCGAAGCTGTCGCACACGTGCCACGTGATCCTGCAGTGCCTGGTTGCCGGGTTCGACGGCCTGCGCGAACGCAAGGTTCGACATTGTGTACTCGTGCGTGCAGTAGACCTGCGTCGCCGGAGGCAGGGCCGCCAGACGCGAAAGAGAGTCGTGCATCTGCGCCGGCGTGCCTTCGAACAAACGCCCGCAGCCGGCGGAAAACAGCGTGTCGCCGCAAAGCAGGATCGGCCCTTCGAGGTCGTTCGCGGCGGCGAAGTAGGCAATATGCCCGAGCGTATGCCCCGGGACTTCGATCACCTCGAATCGGCGACCAATCAGTTCCACGTGGTCGCCCTCGACGAGTTCCACCGAAAGCTCCTTGATCGTCGTGGCTTCGCGCTTCGGGCCGTAGACCGGCACATCGTGGCGCGACCGCAGCGCCTTGACGCCTCCGATGTGGTCCGGATGGTGATGGGTGACCAGGATGGCCACCAGGCGCAGTCCCCGATCGGCCAGAGCTTTTTCCACCGGGACGGCGTCACCCGGGTCGACCACGACCGCGTCGATGCCGCGTACGAGCGTCCACAGATAATTGTCCGCGAAAGCGGGCACGGGAATGAGTTCGAGCGGTGCAATCGTCGGCATGGCGCTTCCCGAGGCGATGGGGCGTCGATGATAGCTCCGCAGGCGTAGAATCCCGGCATGTTCCGCCGATCCAAGCTCCGATGAGTGCCTGGCGTCCACCGCAGGGTGGCCGGCAGTTCACGCGCCCTGCGCTCGAGCAGTGGCTGGGGTCGCCACGGGGTCGGGAATTGCTGACGCTCGAACAGCGCGAACTGGGCCGTGTGCTGCCCGAGGTGTTCGGACGCCACGTGCTGCAGATCGGATCCTGGGGCCGGGGCCACGAGCTGCTCGAAGGCGCCGAGACCCTGCATCAGGCCGTCCTCGGAACCGTCGGGGATTTCGGCGCCACCGCGCTGAGCGAGACCGAGCGCCTGCCCATCGCCGCCAAGACGGTCGATGCGGTCGTGCTGCCGCATACGCTCGAGTTCACGCATACGCCGCACAACCTGCTGCGCGAGGCCAATCGCATCCTCACGGATCGCGGCCGCCTGTTCGTCGTCGGGTTCAATCCCTGGGGCGTCTGGGGATTGCGCCAGCGGCTGGGTCTTCGGTCCCGGGCCTTCCCGGCCGGCGCCCGCTTCTACAGTGTCGGCCGCCTGTGCGACTGGCTCGAACTGCTGGACCTCGAAGTCACCGAGGTGCGCCGCTTTGGCGTCGGCTTTCCGTGGAATGCGCCTCGGTCCGACGGCGAGCCCTGGAGCCTGGCGAGCCTGACCCGTCCCTTCGCGGAAACCTACCTGCTCAGCGCCAAGAAGCGGGTGTTGCCGATGAATTTCGTCGGCCGTGTGCAGCGCGCGCAGGTGCGTCAGCTCGTCGGCGTGGCCTCTCCGGCCGCACGGCGTGGCGAAAGTCTGCAATCGCGCAACGAAGCGCCGTCGGATCCCGCACCTGCCGCATGAAGGAGGTCGTGGCGTATACCGATGGGGCCTGCAAGGGCAATCCGGGCCGTGGCGGCTGGGGTGCCTGGCTGCGCTGGAACGATCACGAAAAGCGTCTGTGCGGCGGCGAAGCACTGACCACCAACAACCGCATGGAACTGATGGCCGCGATCCAGGCGCTCGAAGCGCTGCGCGAACCCTGTCGCATCGTGCTCAACACCGATTCCACGTACGTCATGAAGGGCATCACCGAGTGGATGCCCGGCTGGAAGCGCAAGAACTGGAAGACGGCGGACGGCAAGCCGGTGAAGAACGTCGATCTCTGGCAGCGCCTCGATGGCGCGCGGCTCAAGCACGAGGTCGAGTGGCGCTGGGTCCGAGGTCACAACGGAGACGTCGGCAACGAACTGGCGGACCAGCTCGCCAACGAAGGCATCACGACGCTGGCCTGAAGTCGCAAGCCTTCCGTAGGCCGCGTCCGGCGTTCAGCCGCCGAAGCGGACGGGTTGATCGACCACGATCACGTCATACCCCACGCAGTCCGACGCCGGGATCGGCGCGAACCGACCGATGCGGCGCACCACGTCCCGCGCCTCGTCATCCAGGCTGTGGTGGCCGGAACTCTGCAGCAGGGGGAATTCCAGTACGCGCCCGGTCCGCGCCACACTCAAACGCACGTATGCGGTGCCCATCTGTCCCAGCTGCCGCGCCTGTCCGGGGTAGTGCAGGCTGAAGCTGATGGCCTGGCTTACCAGGGTCAGCCACCCGGGGAGCTGGCAGTCTGGCGCTCGGCCGTTGCTGCGCCTCAGCTGCGCACCCACGCTCGGAACGGCAGGACTGGAAGGAGCCGCCATCGCCGTCGCGGGTGGCGAGGTCGACGGATCCGGCATGGGTGCAGGTCGGGGCGCCTGCTCGCGCACAATCAGTTCGGGCAGCAGGACACTCAGTTCGGGAAGCGCGGGTACGGCCTCCAGCGGAGCCGGTACCGCGAAGATCGAAGGCGCGCCCAGCAGGTGCACCGTCAGCGGCGGTAACGCAGCCGGTTCCTCGAGCGTTTCGCGAAATGGCTCCAACAGCGCGCACAGCAGCAGCACGTGCACCAGTAAGGTGAACGCTCCGCCCATGGTTCGTGCGGAAGCGGACGTCCGCGGTACCTCGGGACCTCCCATCGTCACGAAGAATGGAATGCGCATACCGCTGCGACGCAGCATGTGTGCCGTCGCGTTCCGGCCCGGTACCATCGCGGCTTCGCCTGCTGACAGCCCGACTGGAACCGCCGATGCGCCAACTCGTCCTCGATACGGAAACCACCGGTCTGTCGGTCGACCTCGGGCATCGCATCATCGAGGTTGGCGTCATCGAGCTCGTGAACCGCCGGCCGACCGGGAATCACTTCCATCGCTATGTGAATCCGGGCCGCGAAGTCGAGGCGGGCGCCGTGAACGTGCACGGCATCACCAACGACTTCCTCGCCGACAAGCCGAGTTTCTCGCTGGTCGCCAAGGATCTGTGGGACTGGCTCGCTGGTGATGAGCTGATCATCCACAACGCGCCGTTCGACGTCGGATTCCTGGATATGGAATTCCGCCTGAGCGGTGTCGGTCGCCCACTGGCTCAGATCTGCGCGATCACCGACACGGTGCAGATGGCGCGCAAACTCCACCCGGGGCAGAAGGCGAGCCTCGATGCGCTGTGCAGGCGCTACGAGGTCGACAACTCGAACCGCGAATACCACGGCGCGCTGCTCGACGCGCGCCTGCTGGCGGACGTCTACCTCGCGATGACCGGCGGGCAGTCGATGCTGACGCTGGACGCCGCGCAGGCACGTAGCGCCGACGGCGTGCGCATGTCCTGGGCGCAGCGTCTGGGGGTCAAGGAGCAGGTGCAGCTCGTCCTGTTTGCCGACCAGGACGAGCGCGCTGCGCATGTCGAGCGGCTCAAGTACATCGCGAAGAAATCGAAGCTCGTGTGGGCCGAGGAACTTCCGTAGCCGAGGCCAGACGCGGGGTTCCCCTCGATAACGGAGCGCGGCCTCGGGCTTCGACCGGGCGACGGTCGGACCGCGGGCTCAGCGACTCGCGAGCGCGGAGATCACTTCGAAATAGGGCGGGCGCTCCTCGCGCGAGGTGACGCGACACTCCTCGACCTTCAGGCCGGCGTCCTCCAGCAGCTCGCGCAGCTCATCGATCTCGAGCCCGAGATTCACATGGTCGTATGCGCGTTGCGTCTCCTCATGCTGGTGCCGATGCAGCACCGCGACGACGAGACGGCCACGCGGCCGCAGCAGGCGCGCCGCTTCGCTCAACAGGCGCGCGGGCTCGGTGCTGTAGCTGAGCGCATGCATCGCGAATACATGATCGAAGCTCGCATCGGGGAATGGCAGGCGATGCATGTCCCCCAGATGGAACGCCACGTTGGGGAAGCCGGCGAGTCGTTTTCGCGCGGCCTGGATCACGGCTTCGCTGACATCCACGCAGGTCACGCTGCCGGCGCGTGCGGCGATCAGTTCGGCGAACACGCCGTCGCCCGACGCCAGATCGAGCACGTCGCCGAGGCTGAGCAGGGTCATCAGCGCGCGGGACGTGGTC
This sequence comes from Panacagrimonas perspica, assembly GCF_004364935.1. Classification (GTDB taxonomy): domain Bacteria; phylum Pseudomonadota; class Gammaproteobacteria; order Nevskiales; family Nevskiaceae; genus Panacagrimonas; species Panacagrimonas perspica. Next base: position 61,881 of record NZ_SOBT01000008.1, read on the forward strand.
TCCCAGCTTCGTCCCGGCGAGTAGTGCAGTTCCATGCGACCGGCCACCGACTCGGCCCAGGTCTGCCCGAGCTTGCGGTTGCGGATCACTTCTCCGGCACGCTCGCGATCCAGCCGTGCCTGCGGATCGTCGAGCCGCGGCCGCAGCAGATTCCAGATCGCGCCGGCCGGGGCGAGGGGGTCCGTGTTGGTCGAATACAGCGCGGCGCCGCTGGTGCGCTCGTCACGCACGAGGTTCGCTTTCTTCAGACGCGCGAGATGCGTCGAGACGCGACTCTGCGCTAGGCCGGTGATCTCGGTGAGTTCGGCGGCGGACAGCGCCTGGGCCTCGAGCAGCATCAGCAGGCGGAGTCGACTGGCGTCCGCGAGCAGGCGGCAGGCCTCGGTGCTCAGATCGATCGACAGCGGCGTACCGGCAACGGTCATGCGATGGACACGGCCTGGAGAGGGACGCTCATTCTGAGCGAAGCGGACAGTGCCCTGTGCCGGCGCTGACTTGACCCGGCGCGGGACTGGGCATCGATGCAGCGCGCGTCGCGCCATCTCGGCGTGCCCCCAAACGGAAACCGCCGGCACAGGGCCGGCGGCGGAACCTCAACCCCCACTATTTTTCTTGCGTGGCGGCATCGTGCTGCCGGCCAGCGGCGTCTTCTTGGTGGGCTTCTTGGCCTTGCTCGCGGCGCGGGCGGCGCGCGACTCGGGCGAGGGCTTGGCGGTGACGGCTTTCTTGGCGACGGCGGGCGCAGCGATGTCGAGCACCGAACCGATCTTGTTCTTCACCACCTTGGTGAGCGCACGCGCCTTGCTCTCGGACTGCTTGATCGCGGCCTTGCCTTTCTTCTCCGCCGCCGCGACTTCCTTTTCGATGGTCTTCTTCATCTCGGCGGCGGTCTTGGCGGCAGATGCCTGCGCCTTGGCTGCCGCCTTCTTCACGTCCTCGATGGCCTTCTGTGCAGGTGCGGTGACCTTGGTCAGTGCCTTGCCATCGAGAGCGCCCCCGCTGGAACCGAGCAGCCGGGTGAGCTCCGTGCGTGTATCGGAAATGATCGTCAGCGATTCACGGGCTGCCGAGATGACCTTCTGCACGGTGTCCTGCAACAGGTCGAGCTGCTGCGATGCGAGATCGCCCGGGCCGCTGGCGGCCTTGGCGGAACTCACCGCGCTCTTGTAGTACTCGTTGAGCGCCTTGAGCTCCTGTTCCGCAAGTTTCTGCACGCCTTCGAAGACGATGCGGCTGGCGTTGGTCACCACGTCGAGAGAGTCGCGGCGCAGCCGCTCGATGTGGGCCTTGAGTTGATCGATCGTGTCCCTGGCAGCCATGACCTTCCCCTTGGAGACTTCTTATTAGTGAGTGGCGCTTCGCTTCAGTGAGTGGTGCTTCACTTCGAGAATAGACAGCGCTGCATTTGACTGTCAAACGAAGGATTTCACTGGATTTTCCCTCTCCGGAGGCATTCCGGGCTCGGTTTACGCTATGTGCTGGCGGCCGTTATGATCCGCGACCCCTTTCGTTTGCCGGCCCCTTGCGCCCTTGGCGTCGCCGCCGGCACCCCCCACCTTCTTTCCAATCGTCAGTAGAGGGCACCCTCCCCATGTACCAAGGCAAGTCGTTGAAAGTGGTTGTTAATAGCGAAGAGCAGATTGCCGAACTGATCTTCGATCGCGAAGGGGAGTCGATCAATAAGTTCGACGCCCGTACCGTCAAGGAACTCAGCGAAGCCGGCGCAGCGCTCGCTGCCGCCACGGGCATCAAGGGCCTGATCGTGTCGTCGGCCAAGGATGTCTTCATCGTCGGCGCCGACATCACCGAGTTCGGCGCCATCTTCGAGAAGTCCGAAGAAGAAATTGCCGCCTGGACCTGGGAGGCCAACAAGGCCTTCATCGCCATCGAGGACCTGCCGTTCCCGAGCATCACCGCGATCAACGGCATCGCGCTCGGTGGCGGTTTCGAGATGTGTCTGTCCACCGACTACCGCGTGATGGCCACCACCGCCCAGATCGGTTTTCCCGAAGTGAAGCTCGGCATCATCCCGGGCTTTGGCGGCACCGTCCGCTGCCCGCGCCTGATCGGCGCCGACAACGCGATCGAGTGGATCGCGCAGGGCAACCCGCAGAAGGCCGAAGTCGCCCTGAAGCTGCACGCCGTCGATGCGGTCGTCGCCCCGGACAAGCTCAAGGCCGCGACGCTGTCCCTGCTCAAGCAGGCCATCGCCGGCCAGCGTGACTGGAAGGCACGCCGCGCGCAGAAGACCGGGCCGCTCAAGCTCAACCAGATGGAAGCCATGATGGTCTTCGAGACCGCCAAGGGCTTCATCGCGGGACAGGGCGGCAAGTACTACCCAGCGCCGCTGGAAGCAGTGAAGGGCATCCAGAAGGGCGCGAGCAAGAGCCGCGACGAGGCGATCAAGATCGAAGGACAGGGCTTCGCCAAGATGGCCAAGACCTGGCAGGCGGACGCGATGGTCTCGCTGTTCCTCAACGACCAGATCGTCAAGAAGAAGTCGAAGGGCTACGCCAAGGTCGGCAAGCCGATCAAGCAGGCCGCGGTGCTCGGTGCCGGCATCATGGGTGGCGGCATCGCCTACGTGAGTTCGGTCAAGGGCACGCCGATCATCATGAAGGACATCAACGACAAGCAGCTCGACCTGGGCATCACCGAGGCCAGCAAGCTGCTGGCCAAGGAAGTCGAGCGCAAGAAGCTGACGCCGGGCAAGGCCGGTGAAATCATCGGTCATATCCGCCCGACGCTGAACTATGGCGACTTCGGTACCGTCGACGTCGTCGTCGAGGCGGTGGTCGAGAATCCCAAGATCAAGAAGGCCGTGCTTGCCGAAGTGGAAGCCGCGGTGAAGCCCGGCACCATCATCGCCAGCAACACCTCGTCGATCTCGATCGAGGATCTGGCCACCGCGATGAAGCATCCCGAGAACTTCCTCGGCATGCACTTCTTCAACCCGGTGCACCGCATGCCGCTGGTCGAGGTCATCTACGGCCCGCAGACCAGCAAGGAAGCGATCGCCACGATCGCGACCTACGCGAGCAGCATGGGCAAGACGCCCATCGTCGTGAAGAACTGCCCGGGCTTCCTGGTTAACCGCATCCTGTTCCCGTATTTCGCGGGCTGGGAATGCGCGCTCAACGACGGCGCCGACTTCGTCAAGGTCGACAAGGTCATGGAAGAGTTCGGCTGGCCGATGGGCCCGGCCTACCTCGAGGACGTGGTCGGCATCGACACCTCGCACCACGTCGGCGAAGTGCTCGCGGCCGGTTATCCGGATCGCATGGCGCGCACCAAGCGCACCATCATCGACGTCATGTACGAGCAGAAGCGCTTCGGCCAGAAGAACGGCATCGGCTTCTACAAGTATGAGACCGATCCCAAGGGCAAGCCCAAGAAGCTCATCGACCAGAGCACCTACGACCTGATCAAGCCGCTGCAGCCCAACGGCCAGGTCGACATGCCGGATCTCGAGATCCTCGAGCGCCTGATGATCCCGATGATCATCGAGACCGCGCGCTGCGTCGAAGAAGGCATCGTGGGCTCCGTCGCCGAGGCCGACATGGGCCTGATTATGGGTATCGGATTCCCGCCGTTCCGTGGCGGTGCGCTCAAGTACTGCGACCGCATGGGCATGAAGTACGTCATCGAGCGTTGCGCGGCGTACGCACACCACGGAAAGCTCTACGAACCCACCGCGCGCATGAAGGAAATGGCCGCGAAGGGCGAAACCTACTACCAGAAGTAAGTCGTCCAACCTGACTTGCTCGGAGACTCAAATGACTGAAGTCGTGATCGTCGATGCCGTCCGCACTCCCATGGGCCGTTCGAAGGGCGGCGTGTTCCGCAACGTGCGCGCCGAGGTGCTGTCGGCCGAACTGATGAAGGCCGTGCTGGCGCGCAATCCGGCGCTCAAGCCCGCGGATATCGAGGACGTGATCTGGGGCTGCGTGATCCAGACGCTGGAGCAGGGTTTCAACATCGCGCGCAACGCCGCGCTGCTGGCCGGCCTGCCCATCACGGTGCCGGGCCAGACCGTCAATCGCCTGTGCGGATCGAGCATGAGCGCGATCCACATCGCGCACGCCAACATCCTGGCCGGCAACGGCGACGTGTATCTCTGCGGCGGTGTCGAGCACATGGGCCACGTGCCGATGACGCACGGCTTCGACGGTGCGCCGGAACTCTCGGTGAACACCGCGAAGGCCTCGGCGATGATGGGCCTGACAGCCGAAATGCTGACGCAGACGCACGGGATCAACCGCGAGCAGCAGGACCAGTTCGCGCTGGCTTCGCACCAGAAGGCGCACGCCGCGTACAAGAACGGCGAGTACAAGAACCAGATCGTGTCCTTCGAAGGTCACGACGCGGACGGCGCGCCGATCATCGTGGACTTCGATGAAGTCGTTCGCGCAGAGGCCAGTCTCGCGGATCTGGCCAAGCTCAAGCCGGCGTTCAATCCGAAGGGTTCGGTCACCGCCGGCAACAGCTCGGCCATCTCCGACGGCGCCTCGTGCGTGCTGGTCATGAGCGCGGAGAAGGCCAAGGCCCTGGGCCTGAAGCCGATGGCCAAGATCGTCGCCACCGCGGCGGCGGGCTGCAACCCGGCGATCATGGGCATCGGCCCGGTGCCGGCGACGCAGAAGGTGCTGAAGAAGGCCGGCCTCGACATCAAGGACGTCGACTACTTCGAGCTCAACGAAGCCTTCGCCGCGCAGTCGCTGGCCGTGATGAAGGACCTCAAGCTGCTCGATCGCATGGACCGCGTGAACATCAAGGGCGGCGCCATCGCCCTGGGTCACCCGCTGGGCTGCTCGGGTGCCCGCATCACCGGTGCGCTCGCGCACGTCCTGCAGGAGAAGAACGCGCAGTTCGGCATCGCGACGATGTGCATCGGCATGGGCCAGGGCGTGGCCACGCTGCTGGAACGCGTGCACTGACGCGAATCGCCAACGCGACATCGGCGGTCAGGCAGGGCGACGGCAACGTCGCCCTTTTTTTGTCCGGCGCCCGAGCGCTCCAGAGGCATCGAACGGTGCCCATCGCTGCGGATTCGTTCAGCGGGCGTGGGCCTATTGGTGTGACAATAAGCTGCAGAAATCCACGGTTCGTCCCCTGAAGTCATGAACGCCCCAGCACTGCCGGTATCCCGCAAGACCTTCGACGAGGTCATGGTTCCCAATTACGCGCCCAACGAGATCGTGCCGGTGCGCGGGGAAGGGTCGCGGATGTGGGACCAGAACGGTCGCGAATACCTGGATTTCGCCTGCGGAATCGCGGTGACCGGCCTCGGCCACTGCCATCCGAAGCTGGTGGCCGCGCTCACCGAGCAGGCCAACAAGCTCTGGCATCTGTCGAACGTGATGACCAACGAGCCCGCCTTGCGCCTGGCCAAGCGGCTGACCGAACTGAGCTTCGCCAGCAAGGTGTTCTTCGCCAACAGCGGCTCGGAGGCCAACGAAGCGGCCTTCAAGCTGGCGCGCAAGCACGCCTCGTCGAGGCACGGGTCGGCCAAGCACGAGATCATTTCGTTCTTCAACGCCTTCCATGGACGCACCCTGTTCGCGGTGAGCGTCGGCGGCCAGGAAAAATACACGCAGGGCTTCGAGCCGCTGCCGGGTGGCATCACGCACCTGCCATTCAACGATGTCGCAGCGCTGACCAAGGCCGTTTCCTCGCGCACTTGCGCGGTGGTGATCGAGCCGGTGCAAGGCGAGGGCGGCGTCATGCCGGCCACGCCGGAATTCCTGAAGGCTGCGCGCGAGCTGTGCACGCGCCACGACTGCCTGCTGATCCTCGACGAGGTGCAGACCGGCAACGGCCGCTGCGGAACCTACTTCGCGTACGAGCAGTACGGCGTGACGCCGGACATCCTGACCACCGCCAAGGGTCTGGGCGGCGGAATCCCGGTGGCTGCGATGCTGACCACGGACGCGGTCGCTACCAGTCTGGCCTTCGGGACGCACGGTTCGACCTACGGCGGCAATCCGCTCGCCACCGCTGTGGCGCTCGCGGCGGTCAACGAGATCGCCCTTCCGGAGACCATGGCCAACGTCAAGGCACGCGGCGAACAGATGCGCGAGGGCATCCTGGCGATCGCGCGCCGTTACGGCGTGTTCGACGGGGTGCGCGGCATGGGTCTGCTGCTCGGTGCGCCGATGAGCGCAAGCTGGAAAGGACGCGCCAAGGACGTCGTGAATGCCGGATTGCGCCACGGTGTCTGGTGCCTGGTCGCCGGGGCGGATGTCGTGCGCCTCGTCCCTTCGCTGGTGATCGGTGAGGCCGACGTCGAGGAAGGCTTGCGCCGGCTCGATGCCGCCTGCGCCGAACTCGCCGGTGCATCACGTGCGGCCAACGCCTGAGCAATGATCAAGCTGTCCCGAGTGATACGACGACAGATCGGCGCCAGCGCTGCGGCTCTTGCCGCAGCGGGCTGCCTGTTCGCCGCCAACGCCGTGCTTGCGCAGCCGGAGATCCCGCCGGGTGTCGACCAGACCCCTGCGCGCGTGCTGGAGATCAAGCGCGTGTTCGGCGGTGTGGGCGTGCAACGCGGCGGTCGGACCGAAGCGCTGCGCCCCGGATTCCTGGTGTTCAATCAGGAGCGCGTCGTGCTGTCGGCGCGCGCGCGTGCGGATCTGGCGCTGTCGCGGTACGGCGATATCGGCATTGCGTCGTCGGGAGACGGGCTTGGCGCGCTGAGCCTCGAAAGGTTGCCGACTTCGAGCTGGGCGCCGGATCTCGAGACGCGATTGAAGCTGGAACGAGGCCTGTTGCGCGTTCACTGGGCTCGTTCGGGAGCGGACTGGCCGCTGCATGTGCTGATGGATCGCTGGGCCGCCCGGTTGGGCAACGGTGATTTCCTGTTCCGGAACGACGAGCGCGGCATCCTGGTCTGCAACGTTGCCGGCAGTCTCGAGCTGTCCGGTGCGGCCGACGGAAAGCCTCTGGAGATTGCGCGGGGCACCTGCACCCGGATCCTGCCGGGCGGGGCCGCCCAGGCCGCGACCCTCGTCGCGGCCGACTGGATGGAACTTCAAGTCGCGATCCTGCCCTCGGACGACGATGCTGTCGCGCAGCCGTCCGTCGTCGTCAGCCCCGCGACGCGGCCGCCGACGATGGCCGATCAGGTTCCGATCGTCTCGCCGCCGCTGCCGCCCGACCCCGAGGCGGTGACGCTCACCGAGAACCCTGCGCCCGTCTCCGAAGCTGCAGCGCCGGTTGCGACGGTCGAGATCACGGAGGTCGCACCTGTCGAGACCGCGGAGATCGCGCCGCCCGTCGCGCCGACCCCGCCCGCGACGCCGGAACTGGTGCAGGCACCCGTACCCGCTGCGCCTGCTGTTCCCGCGCTGCCTGAAGTGCCCGCCGCCACGGTTGCAGCCGTGGTTGTTCCGGCTCCTGTTCCTGCATCTGTAGCCGAGCCTCAGGCAGCTGCCGCCGAGGCGACGCCACCGCCTGCCACTGATCCCGCCCCCGAGGCGCCGTCCACCGGCACGGTCGTAGGGAAAGGCGAATCTCCGACGGCAGCGGCCAGCGCCGGAGCACAGCCGGAGTCGACGGGCCCGGAATGGATCGTCAACGTCATGACGGTGACCGATCCCGAGCTCGCGAAGCAGCACCAGGCCGTGCTCACCAGGGCGGGCTACCCGGCGACCGTGCGAATGGAAACGGTGCGCGGGCGTTCGTCGTACCGCATCGTCATCAGCGGTATCGGGAGCGAGCAGGGCGCGCGCCGCACGGCGCAGTTGCTCGCGAGCAAGATGGGTTACTCCGGCGCCTGGCCGCTGCAGAAGCGCTGAGTCCGGGCCGCGCCTGTCCGCTCAGTGCGGCAGGCGCAACCAGATTTCGGCGATGCGCTGGGCATCCATGCGCTTGATCACGAGTTCCATCTCGCCCAGCCGCAGACGATCGCCGACGACGGGGCGAGGGACCACCGACGAGAAGAACGCGCCGACGGATTTCTCGAGCGCGGTCTCGGGCAGGTTCACGCCGTAGCAGTCCACCAGAAGCTGGACCTCCGCATTCGGATCGATGCGGAATTCGCCGTAGAAGCGCTGCTCGGCTGCCGCGATCTTCGGCGCGACCGTGGACTGGAACATCTCGTCGAGCTTCGGCAGTTCGTCCTGCGAGGCCAGCAGCGAAATGTAATCGCCGGCACGCAGGGTTCCCCATTCGCGATAGCTGATGATCTTGCCGCGTCGCGCCAGGCACACGATGCGCGAGATGTCGTCCAGCGGAAGCTGTCTCGACTTCAGGCCGATCAGCGAGGACGACTCGCCGATGCGGTAGCTCACGATCTCGTAACCGCGCGTGCCGGGCAGGTCGAAGTCCAGACGGTTCACCAGCGCGCCCTGCGACGGCAACTGCAGTCGCAGGATCCGGGCGGCGGGTGCCAGGGTCCAGCCCTGCACCACCAGCGAGACCAGCACGATGAAGAATGCGATGTTGAAATAGACGGCCGCGTTCTCCATGCCGGCCAGCCACGGGAACGTCGCCAGCACGATCGGCACCGATCCGCGCAGGCCGACCCAGGACATGAAGGCCTGTTCGCGCAATGGCAGGCGGAACGGCAGCAGGCTCAACACGACCGCGGCCGGGCGCGCCACCAGGATCAGCGCGGCGGCGACCAGCAAACCCTGGCCCATGATCGGAACCAGCGCCGTCGGCGTCACCAGCAGGCCCAGTCCCACGAACATGCCGATCTGCGCCATCCAGGCGACGCCATCGTGGAAACGCAGGATGCCGGCGAAGGCGCGCGTGCGCTGATTGCCGACGACCAGGCCCGCGAGGTACGCCGCGAGAAATCCGCTGCCGTGCAGGATGCCGGTGATGCCGAAGATCAGCAGGCCGCCGAAGAAGGCGAGCAGCGGATACAGCGATTCACTGAGGTCGAGCCGGTTGAGCGCCCACACCAGCGCGCGTCCGCCGCCGATGCCGATCAGCGCGCCCAGGCCCATCTGCCGGACGAACAGCAGCAGCGAATCCAGCGCGCTGTAGTCGGCCGGAGCGAGCAGGTACTGCATGACGGCAAGGGTCAGGAACACCGCCATCGGATCGTTCACGCCGGACTCGATCTCGAGAATGGACGTGACGCGCTCGTTGAGCCGCACGGCACTGGTGTGCAGCAGCGAGAACACTGCGGCTGCATCGGTCGACCCCACGATGGCACCGATCAGCAGGCCTTCGGCCAGCGACAGGTCGAGCAGCCAGGACGCCACCCATCCCGTGATGCCGGCTGTCACCAGCACGCCGACGGTCGACAGGCTGATGGCCGGCCACAGGCCCACGCGGAACATCGCGAGCTTGGTGCGCAGTCCGCCGTCGAACAGGACCACCGACAGGGCCGCCGTCGCCGCGAGGTTGGCGAGCCCGAAGTCGTGGAACTCGACGTGCCCCGGACCGTCTTCGCCGGCGAGCATGCCGACGACCAGGAACACCAGCAGCAAGGGCACGCCCAGACGCGGGGTGATCACCGTCGCCAGGATGCTCGTCATGAAGAGCACGCCGGCGAGGAAGATGATCTGGTGCGTGAAATCCATCGGCTTTAGTCGAAGTACCAATCCCTGGAACGGCGGGGCCCGCACGGCCTGCGGGAGCGCTCCTCGCCCCGCATCGATTCATCAAAGCAAGAATACCGCCGGGGAACCGGGGCGCAGCGTCACCGCAGGACCGGCACTCCCGGTGTCGGTGTCAGCCGACCGCCTCGGGCACCGTCGCCGTGAACCCGCGGGAGGCCGAACGCAGTAGGCCTTCGAACGTCGGGTGCAGCTTGGGGGTTGCCGCCAGGATGTTGCCGGTGAGCAGCGGATCCGATTGCCCGTAGATCTCGCTGACCATGCCTCCCGCCTCGTGCACCAGCACGATGCCGGCCGCGATGTCCCACTGCTTGAGGTTGAGTTCCCAGAACGCATCGAGGCGCCCGGCTGCCACGTAGGCCAGGTCGAGCGACGCCGCGCCCGCGCGCCGCACGCCGGCGCTGTTGGCCGCCACGGTGCGCAGCATCGGGAGGTAGGCGTCGAGATTCTCTTCGCGAAGCGGCACGCCGGTGCCGACGAGCGCCTCGTCCGTGTCCTTGGCGCCGCTGACGCGGATCTTGCGGTTGTTCAACGTGGCGCCGGCGCCGCGGCTGGCGATGTACAGGTCCTGGGTGCAGGGCGCGTAGATCACGCCGTGCTCCAGGCGACCCTTCACCGAGATGCCGATGGACACCGCGAAATGGGGCAGGCCATGCAGGAAGTTGGTCGTCCCGTCGAGCGGGTCGATGATCCACATGACTTCGTTCTGGCCGATCTGGCCATTTTCCTCGCCCAGAATCGCGTGCGCGGGATAGGCCTTCTGGATGATCTTGATGATCTCCGATTCGGCGTTGCGGTCGACCTGGGTGACGAAGTCGTTGCGACCTTTGCGCTCGATCTGGAGATTCGGCACGCGATCCAGGTTGCGCATGATGTAATTGCCCGCGCTGCGCGCGGCCGAAACGGCGATGTTGATCAGAGGATGCATGCCTACAGTTTAAGGCAGCGACCGCGATCCCACTCGTCCCGGGCGGCATTCGACGTGTTCCTGCGCTGGTTCCGGCCTTCCTTCACATGACGCAAAACCTCACTGAAAAGCCTGCGGACGACGTGCTTTCGCGCATTCGCATCGTCCTGGTCGCCACCACTCATCCCGGCAACATCGGCGCCGCCGCGCGCGCGATGCTGACCATGGGCCTGGCCCGGCTGGTGCTGGTGGCCCCGCGCTCGTTCCCGGACGAGCAGGCCAGTTCCCGTGCCGCGGGCGCCGACTCGGTACTGGAATCGGCGCGGGTCGTGGCCACGCTCGAAGAGGCGGTGGCGGATTGCTCGTGGGTCGTGGCGTCCTCGGCGCGCCCGCGCCACCTGAGCGACGAGCCGATGCAGCCCACCGAGGCGGCCACCCGGCTGGTGGAGGCGGCGCAGGGCAGCGAGGTGGCGCTGGTGTTCGGCTCCGAGCGCATGGGCCTGACCAACGACGAGCTGGACTTCTGCCACGCCCAGACCATGGTTCCGGCCAACCCGGGCTATTCCTCGCTCAACCTGGCCGCGGCGGTGCAGGTGTACGCCTGGGAACTGCGCAAGGCCGCGGTGGGGGCCCCGAAGGTGTCCCCGAAGGACGGTCACCCCTGGTACGTGCCGCCCAGCCACGAGCAGACCGAGAACTTCTACACCCACCTCGAGCGGGTGCTGCTGGCCACGGGTTTCCTCGACCCGCTCAATCCGCGGCTGCTGATGCGCCGCCTGCGCCAGCTGTTCAACCGCGCACGCCCCGACCTCAACGAGCTGAACATCCTTCGCGGCATCCTGACGTCCGTCGAGGACCCCAAGGTGCGCACCCGCCGCACCCCCAAATCCGCAACCCGGCCCGACCGTACGTGAACGTCGTCATCGTCTTCCTGATCGTCAACCTCGCCGTGCTCGGGCTGCTGCTCGTCCGTTTCGGCCGCCTTCGCCGCGAAGTGGCGGAGTTGCGCAGCCGCAGCGAGACCCTGGCCGGCGGCGTCGCCCAGGTGCCGGAGGAACTGCGCCGCATGGCGCGCGAGGGCGCCTCGATGCTGTCGATCCGGATCCTGAATCCGATGGAACTGGCGGCCCAGAAGCACTGGGTGGCCGGCGTGGCGGGACGCCTGACGCCGGGGATCGTGCGGCGCATCGTGTCGCACGAGGCCGCCAAGATCGTGCGGCAGGAATTGCCCAAGTACGGCGTGATCGCCGAAGTCGAAGTGATCGGGCGTGATTGAGGCGGGGCTCGCGCTGGGCTTGCTGGCGGTCAGCCTCGCGCTGGCCGTTGCAGGCTGGAGGCTGCAGTCGCAACTGCGGCGCAGGCTGCCGGACCTGTTCTTCCGGGCCGAGGTGCTGCGATCCGAAGCCCTGCGACTTCAGCGTTCGCAGCGCCAGATCGCCGATGCGCAGCGGCTCGCCGAGACGGTCGTCTCGGGCGGCACCCACACGGTGCGCGCCATCCATCGCGGCATCGCCGCGATTCCGTTCGGGATTCTCGAGGCGATTCCAGCCACCCGCGACGTCACGCGGATCGTGCGGACCTCGCACGACCTGATTTCCGATGCGGTCTACGGCAGCATCCAGGCGGTTAACCGGGGCGTCGGCCACGGCCTGCGCGCGGGCTTGAACGCCGGCCTGCCGCCGGCCGCGCCCGATCCGGGGCTCGGGCCGCCGGGCTCAGAACCAACAGCGCTAAAATAAGGTTCGTTTCGACCGGCTGATCGCCATGTTGTCCCGCATCCGTGAAGACATCCGCAGCGTTTTCGCCCGCGACCCCGCGGCACGCAGCACGCTGGAAGTCCTGACCTGCTACCCCGGTCTGCACGCGGTCTGGGGCCATCGCGTGAGTCACTGGCTGTGGGTGCGGGGTTTCTGCTGGCTGGCGCGGCTGAACTCGCATTTCGCACGCTGGCTGACCGGCATCGAGATCCATCCGGGTGCGAAGATCGGGCATCGGCTGTTCATCGATCACGGCATGGGCGTCGTGATCGGCGAGACCGCCGAGATCGGCGACGACGTGACGCTCTATCACGGCGTGACCTTGGGCGGCGTGAGCTGGGACAAGGGCAAGCGTCACCCGACCTTGGCCAACAACGTCGTCGTCGGCGCCGGCGCCAAGATCCTCGGCCCGTTCACCGTCGGCGAGAACGCGCGTGTCGGCTCCAACTCGGTCGTGGTCAAGGAGGTGCCGCCGGGCGCCACCGTGGTCGGCATTCCGGCGCGCGTCGTGGCCAGCGAAACGCGTGAACCTTCGCCGGCGCTCAGTGCGGCGGCCAAGAAGCTGGGCTTCGACGCCTATGGCCTGACACGCGACATGACCGATCCGGTCGCCAACGCCTTCGCCGGCCTCGCCGAGCACATCGATCGTCTCGACGAGCGTCTCGTGCAGGTGTGCAAGGCGCTGCACGGGATGGACACGCGGCTGCCGGAGATGGAGCTGTCGCGTTACGAGCTGCCGGAGTTCTGCCGGGAAGGGAAAGTGCTCGATTCGCTTGCATCGGGTGAGTCGAGGCCGGAGTCGGTGGATACGCAGAAACCCTGACGTGCAGTCCCCTCTGTCCACGCAAACAACGCGTGGACAGAGGGAGCAATAGCGAAATGCCCACCTACCTCGACCACAACGCCACCACGCATCTCGATCCTCGCGTGCTGGAGGCCATGCTCCCGTACCTGTCGGGGCCGTCGGCGAATGCCTCGAGCCTGCACCGCTACGGTCGCATCGCGCGCGACGCGGTGGAGCAGGCGCGCGTGCAGGTGGCGCAATTGGTCGGGTGCGAGGCCAAGGAAGTGGTGTGGACCTCGGGCGGAACCGAGGCCAACAATCTCGCGCTGAAAGGTGCGACCGCGTCGGAGACGGCCTCGCGCGTGCTCTACGGCGCCACCGATCATCCGGCAGTGATGGAAGCGGCCGAATCGCTGGCGCAGGCGGGCTGGCGTGTCGAGGCAATCGCCGTCGACACCAACGGCGTGTTCGATTTCGCTGCGCTCGAAGCGCAGCTCGCAGACGGGCCGCTGCGTCTGGTGTCCGCGATGCGCGCGAACAATGAAACCGGCGTGATCCAGGACGTCGCCCGCGTGGCACAACTCGCGCATGCGAAAGGCGCGCTGATGCACGTCGACGCCGTGCAGGCGGTGGGCAAGATCGCGGTCGACATTCTCGAACTCGATGCCGATCTGCTGAGTCTCTCGGCGCACAAGATCTACGGGCCGAAGGGTTCCGGCGCGCTGGTCGTACGTAGTCACGTGGACCTGCGGCCGATCCAGCACGGCGGCGCGCAGGAACGTGGACTGCGCGGCGGCACCGAGAACGTGGCCGCGATCGTCGGCTTCGGTGCCGCCGCCGAACTCGCACGACTCGAGCTGGAAGAGCGTGCCGCTCATGTGCAGGTTCTGCGTCAGCGCCTGGAAGCCGGCCTGCGCACGCGGCCCGACACGCTGATCTTCGGCGGGAACGCGCGCGAGCATCTGCCCAACACCCTGCAGTTCGCGATCGCCGGATGGGATGGCGAAGCGCTGCTGATGGCGCTGGATCGCAAGGGCTTCGCGGTCTCGTCCGGCTCCGCTTGTGCCTCGGGCTCGGGTGAGCCCAGCCACGTGTTGCTGGCGATGGGCCACGATCGCGTCACCGCCAAGGGCGCGATCCGCGCGAGCTTCGGCAAGGACAACGTGCCCGGCGACGTCGACGGATTTCTCGCCGCGCTGTCGCAGATCGTCGCGAGCGCATGAGCCCCGACGACGTCATCGACGAGACGTTCGTCAGCGAACCCACCGAGGTGTTGCGCGTGACGCCGCGGCTCGCGGTGCCGCTCTGCGAGATCGAACTCGACGCCGTGCGCTCGCAGGGCGCCGGTGGCCAGAACGTCAACAAGACCGCCACCGCGATCCATCTGCGCTTCGACGTGCATGCGTCCTCGCTGCCGGAGGACTGCAAGGCACGATTGCTCGCGCGTCGCGATCAGCGCCTGACGCGCGAAGGCTCGATCGTCATCAAGGCGCAGCAGCATCGCAGCCAAGAACAGAATCGCGAAGCCGCGCTCGAACGCCTGCGCGAAATGATCGAGGCCGCGACGCACGTGCCACGCGTGCGCCGGCCGACGCGCGTGTCGAAGGCGGCAAAGAAGCGCCGCGTCGACGACAAGACGACGCGTGGCAAGACCAAGGCGCTGCGCAAGCCGGTGAGCGACCGCGAGTAAAGTCGTCGGTGGTTCGTAGCCCGGACGAAGTCCGGGATTCCCCTCGACTACGGAGCGCAACCCCGGACTTCGTCCGGGCTACGGTTTGAGCGCGGCCCTGACAGCGGCCAGCAGCGCCGGCCATGCGGACGTGCCCGGCAGTGCAGGTTCGAAATGCCCCGCGCCGGCGATCTCCTCGACCGTCACGGTATCGCCGGCATCCTTCGCCGCGCCGGCATACGCGCGCACGGTGGCCAGCGGAACGATCGGATCTTCGACGCCCTGGATCAGCCATTGCGGCACGCCCAGCGGCAGCAGTTCGCGCGGCGAGGCTTGCTGGTAGCGTGCGAGCTGGCGTTCGGGAGATCCGCCCAGCAGTTCGCCGACGGCGGCGTTGCAGCCGCCCTGCGGTCGGGAATAGGCGATCAGATCGGTGATCGCCGAAAGGCCGATGACACCGCGCAGCTTCAGCGGATTGGGCCGGTACGGCGCGCTGCCCGGCGCCAGTTGATCGCGCGCGGCCAGCCACAGCGCGAGCTGGCCGCCTGCCGAATGTCCGATGGCGACGACGCGATCCGTGTCCAGGTGATGCCGCGCCGCGAGCGCGCGAATCTGGTCGGTGGCGTTGGCGATGTCGAGAAAGCTGCCGGGCCAGCCGCCGCCCGGATCGCCGAGGCGCCGGTACTCGATGTTCCACGTCGCCGCGCCGGTTTCGCGCGTCAGCGCATCGGCCAGGTGCGAGAAGTACTGGAGATCGAAGCTGCGATGCCAGCAACCGCCGTGGATCAACACCAGCACCGGATGCGGGCCCGGCCCCGGCGGCACACGCAGTTCACCGAACTGCTGCTGGGCGCCGCCATAGGTCACGCGCACGCCGGGCGCGGGCAGCGGCCGCGCCTGCACCTCCGACCAGGTCATCGGCGCAGCAGCGGGCTGCGCGAATGCGGACGCCATGCAGACGGCGAGCAGCGATGACACCAGGAGTCTTGCGATCACGCGAGGGAAGCAGGGAGGGCCAAGCCAGGCCCGAGACTGACACGCGCTGCCGGCGACGTCATGCACGGAGCGTAGAATCGGCCGCCCCGATCCCTCGTTCCGACAGGAGCTGCAGATGTCACTCGGCATGTATCAATCCTCGATTCCCGCGCTGGTCCGTGCTCTGGGCAATCTGCGCCAGATTCTCGCCAAGGCGGCGTCGCACTGCGAAGCCAAGAAAATCGATCCGGCTGTGCTGATCGGCTTCCGGCTGTTCCCGGACATGTTGCCGCTGGCGTCGCAGGTGCGCATCGCCGGCGACATGGCGAAGGGTTCGGCGGCGCGCCTGGGCGGTCTCGAAGTGCCCAAGTTCGAAGACAACGAGACGACGTTCGCCGAACTCGATGCACGCATCGACAAGACGCTCGCCTTCCTCGCCACCGTCACGCCGGCGCAGATCGACGGCAGCGAGAAGCGCACCGTCACGATCAAGACGCCGCGAGGCGATCTGAACTTCGAAGGCCAGAGCTATCTGCAGTTCTTCCTGCTGCCCAACGTGTATTTCCACTGCACGACGGCCTACAACATCCTGCGCCACAACGGCGTCGAGATCGGCAAGATGGATTTCATCGGCGCGCCCTGATCGCCGCCGAGGCGACTTCCGCCAGATCCTGACCCGCGTTCCGATCCAACCGATTCGATGCCGATGAAAATTCCGCTTTCCGTTCTCGACCTCGCGCCGGTTCCCGACGGCACGCCGCCCTCGTTCGCAGCACGTCGTGTGGTCGATCTCGCGCGCCTCGCCGAGAAGCTCGGTTTCGAGCGTTACTGGTTCGCCGAGCATCACAGCATGCCGATGGTGGCCAGCAGCGCACCCGAGATTCTGATCGGGCACGTGGCGTCGGCCACCGAACGCATCCGCGTCGGATCCGGCGGCATCATGCTGCCCAACCATGCGCCGCTGCGGATCGCGGAGGCTTTCCACACGCTCGCGGCGCTGCATCCGGGTCGCATCGACATGGGCATCGGTCGCGCGCCGGGTTCGGAAGCCGGATCGAGCCGCGCGCTGCGCGCCTTCAACGGCGAGCAGTTCTCGCCGCTGATGTCGGAGCTGCTGTTCCTGTCGCAGGCGCGCTTCTCGGCCGGCCACCCGCTGGCCAAGGTTCGCGTGATGCCCGACGACGTGCGCCTGCCGCCGGTGTGGATCCTCGGCTCCAGCGGCGCGAGCGCCGGTGCGGCCGGCGCATCGGGGTTCGGCTACGCCTTCGCGAGCCACTTCAGCCCCGAGCCGCCGGAGCCGGCGATCGAGGCGTATCGCGATGCGTTCCAGCCCTCCGATCTGTTTCCGAAGCCGCACGCCGTGCTGGCCGTGGCGGCCATCTGCGCGCCCACCGAGGCCGAGGCCCAGCGCCTCGCGTTGACGATGGAACTCGTCTGGCTGCGGATGGCGCGCGGCGAGCACGCGGCGCTGCCCAGTCCCGAGGAAGCCGAGGCCTATCCGTGGAGCGAGTCGGAGCGTCTGCAGGTGCAGCGCATGCGCGGCCCGAGCTTCGTCGGCACGCCTGCCCAGGTATGCGCGGAGCTCTCCGACCTGCAGATGCGCAGCAAGGCGGACGAGCTGATGATCGTCACCAACGTCTGGAATCACGAAGCCCGGCTGCGCTCGTACGAGCTGATCGCCGAGGCGTTCGCGGACTGATCGCGGGAATACGATTTGCTGAGGCGCGTCGCAGGGCGGGTGTCGCAATAGGGCGCGTACCCGCATAGACGCCCTTACGATGAGTCTGTTTTCCTCGAAAGGGCGTACACACGGCCTCGCCCGGAAGGAAAACGTGGACATGAACCCTGTGCTGCTGCGGTTGGCGCTGGCCTTGCTGTTGCCCGTTGCAATCTCCGGGTGTTCGACGATGTCCATGGGCTCTCGTCCCGAGACACCCGACGGCGACAAGTGCCTGAAGCTGTACGAGCAGGTCGATGCGCGCATCGATTCCGCGGGCGTGGGCGACGCGAGCTATCACCGCATTCCCGGCTTCCCCTATCTGCGCAGCGACCGCTACTCCGCGTCGTTCGCGCAGCAGATCCCGACGATGGACGCGTTCTGGGAATGGGTGGGCTATCTGCGCGCCAACGAGGACGAGTCGCGCGAGGTCGAGCTGCGCAACCTCAAGATGACCAAGGAGGAGTCCGCCTCGCTGCTGCTCGACATGCGCGCCTGCGGCGGCTGGCTGCGGAGCTGGGAACTCGAGGACGCGGATTTCCGCGACAAGCTCGTCAACGCAGCCGCGGTTCCCGACGACTATTCCACCGCGCAACGCGTCGCCGGCCTGTATCCGCTGGCGGTGCCTTTCCTGAAGCGCTCCATTGAAAAGGAACGCGAGGCGACCAGGTCCGCGTTCGCCGCGAAGCTCGAAGATCCCGCGCAGCCTTCCGGCATGATCCTGTGGAAGCCGCAGGCCAACCCGGAGGCCGAGTACGAGGCCGGCACCATCGATCTGCGCAACAAGCCGCGCGACCTGCTGGGTCGTATCGGCCTGTTGTGGTCGGAGGTGGTGCACATCGCCTACACGCACGCGCCAGAGATGTGGATCGAAACCGTCGGCGATTACGACAAGGTCGGCGCGCCGGTTCACACCGCCAACGGGCCGGACGTCGATGTGCACAAGCCCACCGTGTACTACCTGCCGGGACTGACGCGCTTCGGCGGCAAGAGCCTGCTGCAGATGAGCTACTTCATCTGGTTCTCGGAGCGGCTGCCGCAACAGAAGAGCGATGGCCGGGCGGGCACGATGGACGGCCTGATCTGGCGTGTGACGTTCGACGAGCAAGGCCGGCCGTTGATGCACGACAGCGTTCGCGTCACCGGCGACGATCATTTCGGATTCGTGGCGCAGCCGGTGCTGCAAGCGCGCGACGATGCGTTGCCGTCCGTGATGTTCCCGCAGAAGCAGATACCTGCGGGCGAGATGGCGGTGCGGCTCAGGACAGGAACGCATGCGGTCGTTCGTCTGGTTCCCGCGGACGAGGCGAAGGCGAGCAAGCAGGCCTCGTACGATCTCAGGCCTTACGACGAGCTGCTGAATCTGCCGGATCCTGCAGGCGGTACCCGCAGCCTGTTCGATGTCGCCGGCTTCGTGCCGGGCACCGAGCGCAGCGAGCGGTTCTGGATCTGGTCGAGCGGCGTGCGCAACGCGGGTGCCCTGCGGCAGTGGGGACACCATGCGACGACCACCGTCGGCCGCGCGCATTTCGATGATCCCTTCTTGCTCGAGCAGCTGTTCGTGGTTCCGCCCGGCGCGCCGGCGCCGGTGACCGGCGTCGTCAAGGGCGGCGTGCTCGCGCCGTAGCGATCTCGCGACGAACCCCGGCGCGTCGCGCCGGGGTTCCATTTACTGGGGTTCGGTCAGCGGCGCGGCAGAAGACGGATCGGAATGAGCGGCGACGCGATACGCGAGACTCGCGCCGGCGATCGACAGCGCGATCAGCAGGATCGGCCCCATCACGATCAGCACCGGCATCACGCGCCGCATCCGCGTGTTCATCGAACCGGGACCGACGGGGACGCGGCGGGAAATGACCCAGGCCACGGCGAGCGTGATCAGGATCGCCACCACCATGCCGGCCATCGTACCCAGGGACACCAGCGCCCAGGTCTGCATCGCAGCGCCTCGATCGCTCTGGTGCCGGCTACGACGAGCAGCTCACGCTGATCGCGCGCGCCCACTCCGGCGGCTGCGCGGCGTAGGACTCGAATTCCGGCTGTTCGTCGAACGGCCGTGACAGCAACTGGAACAGGCGATCGACTTCCGTGTCGATGCCGTGCTCGGACTGCTCGATGGCGGCCTGCAGCAGGTGATTGCGCAGCACGTACTTCGGATTCACGCGGTTCATGCGAACGGCGCGCGCAGCGTCGTCGGTGCTCTCGGCCTGCAGCCGGGCGCGATAGCTCGAAAGCCAGGCGTCGAACGCGGCCACGTCGGTGATCTCGTCGCGGATCGCGGGCGCCGCGTCGCTCGTCGTGGACACCTGGGCCAGGCCGCGGAAGCAGCGCGTGAAGTCGTTGCTGCCGCGATCCAGGATGTTCAGGAACAGATTGACGAGATCGCGGTCGCCCTCGCGCACCTCCTGGAACCCCAGCTTCGCGCACCAGCCGCCGAGCACGGCATCGGCATAGGCCGCCGGATAGCGGCCGAGAATGCCCTGCGCGATCTCCACCGCCTGCTCGGGCTGCTCGTGCAGCAGCGGCAACGTGGCCTGCAGCAGTTTCGAGCTGTTCCAGTAACCGATGCGCGGCTGCTGCTCGTACGCGTAGCGCCCGGCTTCGTCGGAGTGGTTGCAGATGTGTCCGCTGGCGAATCCGTCGAGGAATCCGAACGGGCCGTAGTCGATCGTCAGCCCCAGCGCCGACATGTTGTCGGTGTTCATCACGCCGTGGCAGAAGCCCACGTTCTGCCACTGCGCGGTCAGTCGCGCCGTGCGCTCCACGACTTCGGTGAGCCAGGCGGCGTACTTGTTGGGGAAGTCCGCGAACTGCGGGAAGTGATCGCGGATCAGATGATCCGCCAGCGGCGCAAGCATCTCGTTGCGCTGCTGGTAGTAGAAGAATTCGAAGTGCCCGAAGCGCACGAAACTCGGCGCGATGCGGCACACGATGGCCGCACCTTCGATCTCTTCACGTCGCACCGGATCGGGCGAGGCGCTCAGGCTGAGCGCGCGCGTCGTCGGAATGCCCAGTGCGTGCATCGCCTCCGAGCACAGGTATTCGCGAATGCTCGAACGCAGCACGGCGCGGCCGTCGGCAAAGCGCGAATACGGCGTATGGCCCGCGCCCTTGAGCTGGACCTCGAACAGTTCGCCGCCGGCGTTTCTCACCTGGCCGAGCAGCATCGCGCGGCCATCGCCGAGCTGCGGCACGAACGTTCCGAACTGATGCCCCGCGTAGACGGTGGCGATCGGCGTCGTGTCCGGGCGCGTCGCGTTGCCGGACAGCATCGCCAGCAGGTCGGCGTCGCCCGCCGACGAAGCGGGCAGGCCGAGTTGCGCCGCGAGCGGAGCGTTGAAATGCACCATGCGCGGTGCGGACAGCGGCTCGGGCGCGACGCGCGAAAAATAGGCGTCCGGCAGCTTCGAAAAATGATCGACCCAGTCGAGGCCCAGCAGGGGATTGCTCATGCCCGCATTCTGCGCCAGCGTCGCCACCTGCGATACGATTTCGCCATTCCGATCCAGGTGCGTCGCATGACTCTGAACAAGCTTTCGCTGTGGGGGATCCTTGTCCTGATCGCGGACATCTACGCGATCATCAGCATCGTCGGCAGCCGGTCCGAGCCGCTGAAGAAGGCGCTGTGGATCGTGCTGATCCTGCTGCTGCCGGTCGTCGGATTCGTGATCTGGTACCTGCTCGGGCCCAAGACCCAGAAGTAGCCCGGACGAAGTCCGGGGCGCCGTTCACAGGTCGACACCCCCGGACTTCGTCCGGGCTACGGTCTGCGATACGGCTGCACGCAGCTCGGCCGGCGTGATGTGCGCGGGCGTACGACTGGCCCCGATCATCTCCACCAGCTTCGCGTTGACCGGCGTCGCAAACCCGCTGTCCCGCCCGAGCCGCACGACTTCGCCGTTGAGCTGCTCGACCTCGGTGGCCTTGCCTGCCTCGACGTCGGACACCATCGACGGATACGCGCCCTCGCGCACGCCGTTGCGGTACTTGGCGAACCACCAGGGCAGCGGTCCGCCGTGCAGCAGCGCCCAGCGGTACGCGCCGTAGGGCAACACCAGCGGCAGCTTCCACGGCAAGTGGGATGCATCGAGTGCGCCGGTCGCCTCGTCGAGCACGGCGACGTAGACGCGACGCAGATCAGGGTCGAGGAACAGGTCCTTGAACGTCGTGCGCGTGAGCGCGCAGATGGCGTTGGCCAGATTGATCAGCAGCTTTCCCCAGACGGCCGCGTCGCCCGGAGCGGCCTTCACGATCATGCCGGTGCCGCCGAATGCAGCGAGCAATGCGGCGTCGGCGTCTCCGAGCACGATTTCCGCACGCGTCGTGAGACGTGCGTGCAATGGGCCGAGCAGCTGGCCGTTCATCATCACGCTCATCGGCACCACGCGCGCGCCGGGACGGCGCTCGCGCAGCAGCCGCAGCGGCGCGTAGCCGTTGAGCGTGGAGACCAGCGTGCACGTGGACGGAATCGGATCCGGCAACTGATCGACCAGTGCTGCGAGATCGGGAAACTTCACGCCGATCACCAGTGCCTGCACGTCGCGCAGGTCGAGCGTCGTCACCGATGCCGGACGCGCGGCGGTGAGCGACGGTCGTGCATCCGGAAAGTCGGTCCGCACCTGCGCGATCGCGTCGAAGCGCGCGACATCCCTGGCGCGGGCGTACAGGCGCACGTCGCGGCCGGCGGCGGCCAGATGCGTCGCCAGGATCGTGCCGACTGCGCCGGCGCCGACGATCAGGATCATGTGCCGTCCTCCTCCCCTAAGATGTCGCCATGATCGCCTGTCCTGCTTGCGCTGCCGACAACCCGGACGGGTCGCGCTTCTGCAACCAGTGTGGTGCGCGCCTGGGTGACTCCCCCGCGCCGAGCGCCGCGCGGGCCGGCTACACGCCACGCCATCTCGTCGATCGCGTGCTCAAGGACCGCTCGGCGATGATCGGCGAGCGCAAGCGCGTCACGGTCCTGTTCGCCGACATCAAGGGCTCCACGCGCCTGGCCGAGCAGGCAGGGGTCGAGGCCTGGCACGCGATCCTCGACCGCTTCTTCGGATTGCTCGCACACGCAGTACATCGCTACGAGGGCACGATCAACCAGTACACCGGCGATGGCGTGATGGCCTTGTTCGGCGCGCCGATCGCGCACGAGGACCACGCGCAGCGCGCCTGTCACGCGGCGCTGGAAATGCAGGCCGCCGTGCGCGGATTCGCCGATGAACTGCGTCTCGAGCGCGGCCTGAACCTGACCTTGCGGGTGGGCCTGAACACCGGCGAGGTGGTCGTCGGGCGCATTGGCGACGACCTGCGCATGGACTACACCGCGCAGGGCGCCACGGTGAATCTGGCGGCGCGCATGGAACAGATCTGCGAGCCCGGGCAGGTGTACCTGTCGCGCGCCAGCGCGATCCAGGTTGAAGGCGCGTTCGCGCTGCGCAGCCTGGGCGCCACGCGCGTCAGCGGTGTCGAGCAGGCCGTCGAGGTGTTCGCGCTCGAAGGCCGCGGCGAACACGGATCGCGGCTGGCGCGTCGCCTGGCCGACGGCGTCGCCCCGTTCTTCGGCCGCGAGGCGGAACTCGCACGCCTGCAGGCCTGCATGGCCGAGGCCGCGAGCGGTTTCGGTCGCGTGGTGGCGCTGACGGGTGCCGCTGGCATCGGCAAGTCGCGCCTGTGTCACGAGTTCCTGGCCTCGGCCGAGAAGCGCGGTGTGCGCGTGCATCGCGCCGCCGCGTCGCCGTACGCGCGACATCAGCCGATGGCCGCCCCGCGCGCGCTGTATCTGTCGCGCATCGGCTGCGAGGTGGGCGCGGACCCCGAGGACGTTCGCCGCTGCATCGAGTCCGATCTTCCCGAATCGGTGCGCAACCGTCCGGGCGCTCTGGCGTTCGCGATGGAATTCGCCGGCGTGGGCAAGCCGGGCGAACTCAACGAAACACTGGCGGCGAGCCTGCGCGATTCGATGATGAGCCTGCTCGCGCACTACCTGCCCAAGGTGACCGAACCGCAGATCCTGCTGTTCGAGGACGTGCAGCACCTGGACGAACTCACGCTGGATTTCGTATGCCAGCTCGCGGAGGCGGTGGCCGGCACGCCGACCTTGCTGCTGCTGAGCTGGCGCGCCGACGCAGCGCCCGGAAAGCTGCTGGAGATGGGCGAGACGCTGACCCTGGGCCCGCTCGACGGCGGTGCCCTGAAGCGACTGGCGGCCGCTTCGCTCGGCTCCGACGCCTCGGTGGGGCCGCTGGTCGCCCGCATCGCGGAACGCAGTGGCGGCAATCCCTTCTTCGTCGAAGAGGCTGTGACCGCGCTGGCCGAGACCGGGCAGCTCGCCGGATCGCCCGGCGCGTATCGACTGGTGAAGGCGGTCGATCAGCTTCCGATTCCGGATTCGGTGCATGCGCTGATCGCCGCGCGCATCGACCGCTTGCCGGAATCGCACAAGGCCTGGTTGCAGGCCGCGTCGGTCGTCGGCGCCGACTTCGATGCGGCCCTGCTCGCGGTCGTCAGCGAAGGCACGGACGACGCGGCCAGCGCGCTCGACGCGCTGGAGTGCGCCGGCTTTCTGCAGTCGTCGGGCGGCAATGGACGCCGCTTCGCGCAGCCACTGCTGCGCGAGGTCGCCTACGGCATGCAGCTGGAGAGCCGTCGCGCGCGCATGCACGCACGCCTGGCCGAAGCCCTCGAAGCCCGCTGCGGCAACAACCCGGTGCAGGGCAGCGCGCGCAGCATCGCCGAGCATTGGGCCTTGGCGGGCAACTGGGCGCGCGCCGGACAGTGGAATCTGCACGCGGCGCGCTGGTTCGCCGCGCGCGACACCCGCGTCACGGCGGAACAGTACCGGCAGGCGCTGGAGCATCTGGATCGCGCGCCGTTCTCACCCGAGGTGCGGCGGCTGCGCATCGCCGCACGCGCCGGCCTGATCCGCCAGGCGCAGTTCACGCTGCTCGACGAGGACTCGGTCAACCGCGCCTACGCCGAGGCGCGTGCGCTGGCCGAGGAGTGCGGCGATCCGTTGTGTGCGGCGGAGCTGTCGATCTCGTACGGCGCCGACCAGCTCCAGCGCGGTCGTGCCGAGCTGGCGGCAAAGCTCGTGGAGGAGGGCGTGCGGCTGTGTCCGGACGATCAGCGCGCCGCGGTCGCAGCGCGCTTCCGGCTGCCGATCCTGCTGTCGTTCGGATCGATTGGCCGTCTGCGCGAAGGCATCGAACTCGCCAACTGGGCCAGCGGCGACGCCTGGCTGACCGGTCCCGTGGAGCTGGAAAACACGCTGTCGCGTGGCTTCGTGTCGATCCAGTTCGCCTGGGGCGGCGAGCTGCAGCGCGGGCGCGACGACCTGGATGCCGCCTTGCGCCTCGCCGAGCGCGACGGGCGCATCGCGAGCTGGATGCACGGGCTGCGCGTCGAGATGGCCTGGTTCTCCGGGAATCTCGACGGCGTCCTCGAGGAGGCGGATCGCGCCGTGGAACAGGCCGACGTGGTCGCCACCGCGTATTTCCGGGCGCTCGCGCTGCGCGGGCGCGGGCAGGCGCTGACGTTGCTCGGCCGGCACGAGGAAGCGATCCGCACCTTGCGCGAATCGCTGCCGCTGACGAGTCGCGGTGCGGGGGCGTTCCAGTTCCGGGCGCATCACCGTGCCGTGCTGGCCGAAGCCCTGCTCGGCGCCGGGCATATCGACGAGGCTGCGCAGGAAGCACAGGCGGCGGTGGCCAACGCGCAGGCGTCCGGCGCCAAGCTGTGGGAGCTGCGCGCCTGGATTGCGTTGCTTGCCCTTCCGGCCGAGGTGCTCGACGACGCTGCCGCGCAGGCGGGATTCGCTCGAGCCTACGAACTCGCGCGAACCATGTCCGCGCGCGGCGTGGAGCCGCGGCTCGACGAATGCGCGGCCCTGCGGCTGCGGGATCACGCCGAACGGACGCGCGCGCTCGAAGCCGTCGCGCAGGGATACGAGCGGATCGGAGCGTTCGCGCACGCGCGGCGCGTCCGCGCACGCCACCCGTAGCCCGGGTTTCACCCGGGCTACGCTGCCTCGCGCATCTCGCCGAAGCGGCTTCCAAGTCAACGGCTAACGCAAAGGGAACGGAAAGGCGCAGAGGATTTTCCGGATGTTCCTTTGCGCCTTTCTTGGCTGTTCTCTGCCTCCTTGCGATAGCCGTTCTCGCTTCCAGGCCAACGGCAATCCGTAGCCCGGACGAAGTCCGGGGCCCCGCCTCCGGAGCGCACCCCGGACCGGCTCAGCGCTGCATCTGCTCCAGGATTTCCGCGACGCGCTCGCCGAGGAACTTGTTGGCGGACTTTTCCAGCGCCCGCGAAACCTCGGCCTCGACCGCCATCATGGCCAGCGGGCGCAGCCGCCAGATCGTTTCCGCCAGCTTGGGTACGTCCTCCGGCGGCGGAAGCTGGCCTTCGCCGTAATGGTCGAGCAGGCGGGCGATGAGCTGCACCATCTGGTCGGCCACGCGCTGCACGTTGGCACGCAGGCCCTCGATGACCTTGAGCAGGTCCTCCAGCGGCATGCCGGCCTTGGCCAGTTCGGCGCCGGCGATCAGCATCTTCGGGCTCGGCGCCCGGTAGCGCAGGCCGTCCGGCTCCAGCAGGCCCAGCTCGATGACCTTCGCCAGCGTGCGCGGATTGAACACGATGCCGAACATCTTCAGCAGCTCGGGCAGCGTGAAGTGGCGCGGCTGCTCGGCCGACCAGGGACTGGCGATCGCGCGTTCCAGGCCCACGATCTGGTGCAGATCATGACCGCGCTCCAGGGCGTCCAGCAGTTCGGCGATGTTGCCCAGCGTGTAGCCGCGCGACAGCAGGCTGTTGATCAGGCGCAGGCGCGCGAGGTGATCGCGGGAATACCAGCCGGTGCGTCCGCGCTTGAGCGGAGGGGGAAGCAGTCCCCGGTCCTGGTAGGCCCGCACGTTGCGCACGGTCGTACTGGCCTCGCGCGCGAGTTCGTCGATCGTGAATTCGAGTTCGTCGCCGCCGTGGGACGTGGACTTCTTCGTGGACGGCGTGCGGCGCGCGGCGATCGTGCTGGATTTGGGGGCCATGCCGGAAATGTAAGCGCTGGCCGCTTCGCTTACCAAGGCTCTCGTCTTTCCGGATAGCGGGCCGGCGCATGGGGGGAGCCGAGCGGATCCCTCGACACCAGACCGCCTGGCGGCGTTATCGGGCACCCACGGAGGCTGCGAGCGCCCGGGAAGGATCAAGGACACCCTGGACGACCGCGGCCTTCCATTCGCCGGCCGCCAGAGGCGGACGGCGTCCCGCCAGCTGCCAACCCGCAAGCCGGCCCGCAGCCGGTAAGCTCTGCGCGAGGGAAGGGAAGGTACCCAAGGGATCGATCGCATGCGGACACTCGTCACGCTTTGTCTGGTATTGCTCGGTGTGCTTCCGGTACGCGCCGCCGACACGGTCGAATCCATCACGGCCTGCATGAAGGCCAACATTCCCGAGGCACTGCAGGTTCGCGAATTCGAGCTGGCCACCGCCGACAAGACGGGCGGCACGCGCACCCTGGTCGGCAAGCTCCACGCGCGGCTCGAGAAGGGAAAGATCAACGCGATGATGCGCATCCTGGCGCCGTCCGACATGCGCGACGCCGCCTACCTGGTGCGGGAGTCCAGCGAGCCGGGCAAGGAAGAGGAGATGTACGTCTACATCCCGGCGCTGCAGAAAGTGCGGCGCATCACCGGCGGCATGAAGGACAGCTCGCTGTTCGGCACCGATCTTTCGTATTCCGACGTCAAGCAGATCACCTACGCGCTGTCCGGCGGAACGCTCAAGCTCGAGCGCACCGAGAACCTCGAGGCGCGCCCGGCCTGGGTGCTGTCGATGGCTGCGGACGTCTCCGCCGGCGCGCGCTTCGACAAGGTCTACGCCTGGATCGACCAGAAGAGCTGCATGGTGCTCAAGGCCGAGTTCCAGCAGGGCGGCGTGGTGCGCAAGCGCTTCACCAGCGCCGCCAAGTACCTCGCCCAGTCCGGGCCCTACTGGTACATCACGCAGGCGCGCATCGAGGACCTTCAGGAAAAGACGCACACCGAGTTCAAGATCACCGGCCTGCTGAGCGACAAGGACCTGGCGGACCGGCTGTTCAATCCGCGGGCGTTCTACCTGGGGAATTGATCTGAGCGGATCCGCGCGCCCTTGAACACCTTCGACAAGCTGCTCGAGCTGGTGGCGCGGCGGCCGGCGTTCATCCTGCTGCTGGTCGTCGCGGTGTCGATCTACTCGGCGTTCCGGCTGATCGAACTGCCGGGCTTCACATCGCGCCTGAAGCTGGATCCGTCCACCGAGACCCTGTTGCCCCAGGACGACGAGGACCGCCAGGTCTTCGAGCGTGTTCGCGACACCTTCGGCGATGCCGACGCGGTGCTGATGTCGGTGCGTCTGGAGCCGATGTTCACGCCGGAGAACATGGCGCGCATCGACGAACTCACGCAGCGGCTGCGCAAGTTCCCCGGCGTCAAGAGCGTGTTCTCGCTGGGCACGGCGCCCAACGTGCTGGCCGAAGGCGACGATCTGGAGGTCAGCACGTTCACGCAGCAGGCCGCCAACGATCCGGCAGCGGTCAAGCGCTTTCCCGAACAGATCGCCGCCAATCCGATCTACCGCGGCGTGCTGGTGGCCGACGATGGCGTGCATACCGCGCTGGCGATAGGCCTGGACGCGCAAGGCGAGGAGCTGTTCCGCAAGCAGGACTACGCGAAGCAGTTCCGCGACATGGCGCGCCAGATCACCGGCAGCCAGGAGGTGTGGCTGGCGGGCAGCCCGGTGGTGAAGGCGGCGAGCACCAAGGCGATGCTCGACACGCTGGTGTTCAGCGTGCCGATGATCTACGCCATCACGGTGCTGATGCTGTACCTCGCGTTCCGCAGCGTGCGCGCCACGCTCGCGGTGGTGACGACGGTGACCGTCGGTCTGCTTTGGACGGCCGGCACCGCGGTGAACCTCGGATATTCGCTGAACCTGGTGTCCATCATCACGCCGCCGCTGGTGATCACGCTGGGCCTGGCGTACTCGATCCACCTGCTGTCCGATTATTTCTCCGTCGCCGCGAACAGCGCCGAAGAGCGGCGCCAGCGCGTGCTCCACGTCATGGGGCGCGTCGGGGCCGGCCTGCTGCTGGCCGGCGCCACGACGATCGCCGGCTTCCTGGCCCTGATGCCCAACGCGCTGCCGGCGATTCGCGAGTTCGCGATCCTGTCGAGCATTGGTGTCGTCTATCTGAGTTTCCTGATCCTGCTGTTCCTGCCGGCGCTGCTCGACCTGATGCGCTGCGGCAGGCATCCGCGCGAACTCGGGGAGAAGACGGCGCAGCGCTGGGCCGACAAGATCGCGCTGTTCGACATCAAGTGGCGGCGGCCGATCATCTGGATCGCGCTGATCATGGTGCCGCTGAACCTGTGGCTGGCGTCGGGCATTCCGATCGGGACGGATTACATCAAGGCCTTCCGCGAAGGCAATCCGGTACGCGAGGAGTACGAGGCGATCAATCGCAGCTTCAACGGCGCGAACATCGTCTCCGTCGTCATCGAGACGCACGTCAACGACGCCCTGACCGATCCGGAACTGGTGCGCGGCATCGATGACCTGCAGTCCTGGCTGCGCAAGCAGCCCGAAGTGGGGCAGACGATCTCCTACGTGGATCACCTGAAGCTGCTCAACCAGAGCCTCAACAACGGCGATCCCGCGTATTTCTCCATTCCCAACGATCCTGCGGCGATCAAGCAGCTGCTGGTCTTCGCCGGTGGCGACGACATCCGCCGCGTCATCGATGCGCGATTCCGTTCGGCGCTGGTCACGGTGCGTATCAAGGTGGGCGACTCGATCGAGATCACGCACTTCATCGAGCGCGTCGAAAAGCGGCTCGCGCAGCTGCAGCCGCCGCTCAACGGCGCCATCACCGGAACGCCGGTGCTCGCCACGCGCACCGTCAACGCGATCGGCCAGGGACAGTGGATGTCGCTGGCCATCGCCTGCGTTGCGATCTGGGCGATGCTGGCGCTGATGTTCACGTCGGCACGAGCCGGCCTGTGGGCGCTGTTGCCCAACCTCGTGCCGGTCTCGATCTATTTCGGCACCTTGCGGCTGCTCGACATTCCGCTGAATCCGACGAACAGCCTGATCGCGAGCATCGTGCTGGGCGTGGCGGTGGACGACACCGTGCACTTCCTGACCCGGTTCAATCGCGAGGCGCGCGCCACCGGCAGCGAGACCAAGGCGGTGCAGGCGGCGCTGCGCGAAACCCTGCGGCCGACCACGTTGACGACGGTCGCGCTGTGCCTGGGCCTGCTCGCGCTGACCGGCAGCGAGCTTCGCAGCCAGGTGCAGTTCGGCATGCTCGCCTCGTTCACGCTGTTCCTGGCGTGGATCTCCGAGATCGCGCTGACGCCGGCGCTGGGCTCGCGCCTGCGCATCGTCACGTTGTGGGACCTGCTGCGCCTCGATCTGGGCCAGTCGCCACAGCACACCATTCCGCTGCTGTCCGGCCTGTCGCTGCGCCAGGCCCGCGTGTTCGCGCTGATGTCCAAGTTCGAGAGCTTCAAGCCCGGCGAGACCGTGATCCGCCAGGGCGATTTCTCGCGCGACATGTACGTGATTGTCGACGGCAACCTCGAGGTCTGGATCGAACGCGGCGAAGACCGCAAGGTGCTGGCCACGCTCGGCCGCGGCGCGGTGATGGGCGAGGCGGGTTATTTCGGCCAGCGCCGCACGGCGAGCGTGAGCTCGGTGACGCCGGTGCGGCTGCTGCGGTTCGACTCCAACGATCTCGAACGCCTGCGCCGCCGGTTCCCATGGATCGCGGCGACGGTGTTCCGGAATCTCAATCGCGTGCAGGCGGAGCGCCTGGCGCGAGCGACGGCGATGCTGCAGTAATCGCGCACGCTCGATTCCAGAGCCTTGTAGCATCCGCAATGAAATCGCTGCCGCTTGCGGAGTCGTATCGGCCGCCCGGCTTCAACGCACCCTTCGTTCGTCCGGTCGAGGCCCGTTCATGAATCCTGCTTTCACGCTGACGCTCGACGACGGCGCGGTCCAGATCGAAGGTTGCGCGGTCCGCATCGAACCGGGCTTGACCAAGGCAGCGGCAGCGAATGCATTCGCCCGGTTCTACAAGAGCGCCGTCGATCACAAGAACGGCTACGAGTGGATCTATCTCGACGGCCTGTCATTCGGCGGCGTGCCGGGCGCGATGGCGCTGTGTTTCCACGAAGGCCTCATTCGCGAGATCAACTGGAGCGCCGACGCGCCGGGCGGCCAGCTCGAGGATGGCTGGCCGACGCAGGAGGCCATCGACCGCGAGATCGCGTTCGTGCGCCGCGTGCTGGCGAAGCTGATGGGCGAGAAGACGTTTTCCGGACACCGGAAATTCGCCTGGGGCGAACTCTGGTCCACGTTCGATGCGAAAGGCTTCACCGCCAGTTCGGGCCTTCGATACAAGGCGGGCGCGGCTCCCGCCTGAGGGCGGGTCGTGGCGCGTCGTTCCTCGGCGGCCGTGCGCGGCCCCTCCTGCACCTTGCGTCTCCAGGTTCCACCCGGGGAACCGCGCGACTGACGCCGGCAAAAAAAGCGTGTAATCCTTGGCCTTCGTATCAGGCACAAAGGACAGCACGATGGAACACACCGAAGACTTCTACATCGACGGCGCCTGGGTGCGCTCCGCTTCGAACAAGACGCATGACGTCATCGATCCTTCCACGGAGAAGGTCATCGCGACGATCCGCATGGGCACGGCCGAGGACGTGGATCGCGCGGTGAAGGCGGCGCGCAAGGCCTTCGAGACGTTTTCGCAGACCACGCGCGAAGAGCGCGTCGCATTGCTGCAGTCGATCCTGAAGGTCTACAAGCAGCGCATCCCCGACGTGGCGAAGGCGATCTCGTCCGAGATGGGCGCGCCGATCGACCTTGCCAACGGCGCACAGGCGCCGTCGGGCCTCGGGCATCTGTACGCGGCCATCGCGGTGCTCAAGGAGTATCCGTTCGAGGAGCTGCGCGGCACGACGATGATCACGCGCGAATCCTTCGGCGTGTGCGGCTTCATCACGCCGTGGAACTGGCCGATCAACCAGATCATGTGCAAGGTCGCGCCCGCGATCGCCGCCGGCTGCACCTGCGTGCTCAAGCCCTCGGAGATCGCACCGCTCAATGCGATCCTGTTCGCCGAAATTCTCCACGAGGCCGGCGTGCCCAAGGGCGTGTTCAACCTCGTGCACGGCGACGGGCCGACCGTCGGCGAGGCGCTGGTGTCGCATCCGGAAGTCGACCTCGTGTCGTTCACGGGTTCGACGCGCGCCGGCGTGCAGGTCGCCAAGCGCGCGGCGGATACGGTCAAGCGCGTGGCGCAGGAACTGGGCGGCAAGTCCGCCAATCTGATCCTCGACGATGCCGACATCGAGCGCTCGGTGAAGAGCGGCACGCTGCACATGATGCAGAACAGCGGCCAGTCCTGTAACGCGCCCTCACGCATGTTCGTGCCGCGTGCGCATTATGAGAAGGCGGTCGAGGTTGCGAAGAAGACGGCGGAATCGGTGAAGGTGGGGCCCGCGTCGGAAACCGGCATCGCGATGGGCCCGCTCAGCAGCAAGCTGCAGTTCGAGCGCGTTCAGGGTTTCATCGAGAAGGGCGTCGCCGAGGGCGCGCGCGTGGTCACCGGTGGTCCGG
Source organism: Panacagrimonas perspica (assembly GCF_004364935.1). GTDB lineage: Bacteria > Pseudomonadota > Gammaproteobacteria > Nevskiales > Nevskiaceae > Panacagrimonas > Panacagrimonas perspica. The sequence goes on from NZ_SOBT01000008.1 coordinate 93,917, forward strand.
GACGCCCCGAAGGTCTCGACAAGGGCTACTTCGCGCGGCCGACCGTGTTCGCCGACGTGCGTCCCGACATGACGATCAGCCGCGAGGAAATCTTCGGGCCGGTGCTGTGCATGCTGCCGTACGACACCGAGGAAGAAGCCATCGCGATGGCCAACGACACGCAGTACGGCCTGTCCGGCTACGTGTCGTCCAAGGATCTGCAGCGCGCGCGTCGCGTGGCGTCGAAGCTGCGCACCGGCATGGTCCACATCAATGGAGCGGCGCTCGATCCGTCCGCCCCGTTCGGTGGCTACAAGCAGTCCGGCAACGGGCGCGAGTGGGGCGAAGCCGGATTCGAGGAATTCCTCGAGATCAAGGCCGTGATGGGTTACCAGCCAGCCGAGAAGAAGGCCTGACGCGGCAGGTCCCGCTCATCCTGGTCGCCTCACCACGGAGTCTCGTGGTGAGGCGTATCGAGGACGGCCGTGCCTCGATACGCCGCGGACCGTCGCCGTTGGCTACCCGTAACGGACGGCGGGCGAAACCGGCGCTCTTTCCAGGCTCACGGTGTGGTCGGTAGCGCGGCAGGGTGGGCGAGATAGGCGTTGAGACGGTCCTGGAACTGGCCGCCGTCGGTCGTGATGTCGGTCTGGTTGTCCTGCCCCGCGCCGAATACCGCGACGGCACCGCCGACGGCGACGAGCCGCGCGGCGTTGTTCAGAAAATACCGGACGCGATTGTCCCGGAAATGCTTTGTCGTGCCGAACGAATTGGACGGTACGCCCAGCGGCGTCTGCCACCACACGATCGGCAGGCCGCCGATGCCCTCGTGGTACTGCCGGGTCTCGTCGAGGTGAGTCTCGAACGCTGCATCGTTCCAGTACGGATTGATCTCGGGGCGGCCCGTGCACGCGCCGTCGCTGGAGAGAGCCTCGAAGCAGCCGGCATCGCGATCCAGGGTCTGCTTCACGATGAAGTCGGCGTTCTGCGCCCCGATGCGGTTCATGAACTGCACGGTGTTTGCCGTGCCGGCCCCGAAATCGCCTGGCGGAAATCCGACGAGCGCCTTGGGTGCCCGGTTGCGGGCGATTCGCAGCAGACACTGCGCCACGCCGACGGCGGTGTTGGGCAGGCTCGTGCAGTCGGACGTGACGTTGACCCAGGCGAAACGCTGGTTCGGATCGTTGGCGGTCGCCTGGTTCTGCACGTAGCCCCAGAAGTCGGGTTCCAGGTTCACGAGGACCGGCTTGTTGTAGACCGCGAGGCGATCGAAGAGCAGGACGACGTGGCTCCAGTAGTAGCGCATCAGGTCCTTGGAATCGAGCGTCGACAGAACGCCGTCGCCGCTGAGGGCCATGGCATAGAGCGTGAACATCGGAACCGCGCCCACACTGTCGGCCTGCTGGGTGACGATATCCACGTAGGTGCCAGGCGGGCTGTCGAACTCGGTCCAGTTCGCTCCGGGACCGAAGTCGGGCAGGTAGCGTTCGAACACGTCGATGGAGAGGCGCTGCGATATGACATCGGACGTGGCGGTGCCACCCAGGCCCACCAGCAGGCGATTGGATGATCGGCCCATCGCGGCAACCAGTGCCGAAGCCGAAGGGTCTCCGGTGACCGGCGGCGGCGTTCCGCCCGAATCGCCCCCTCCACCACCGCCTCCGCAGGCAGCTACGATCAGCGCGAGGCCCAAGCCATAAAGAAGACGACGCATCGAAGATCCTCGGTGACCGGTTGGCCGAACGCAGGGGGCGCGCGACGCGTGGCCCGTCGATCGATTGGGGACAAGCATATCCTGCTGCTCGTGCGCCGCCAGGGGTCCCGGGGCCGCGAGAGGGGTGGAAGGGGCCATTGGGCCGACGATGGAACCGGGTCCGGATGGGACCGTTCGAGGAGCATGTTTGCGTGGCGCGTGGATGGGGCAAGGAAGAAGATTTCGAGGATGCCGAGGACGGTAGCGAGCGGTTTCGCGAAGCGCCGGCCAAGGCATCGCCGTACGTCACGACCGAGGGCTATGCACGCCTGAAGGCCGAGTACGAGGAACTCTGGAGCGTGCGTCGGCCCGAGACGGTGCGCGCGCTCACGGCTGCCGCGGCCGAAGGCGACCGCTCCGAGAACGCGGAATACCAGTACCGCAAGAAGGAGCTGCGCGAGATCGATCGCCGCGTGCGCTATCTGCAGAAGCGCATTCCCGATCTCAAGGTCGCCGGGCAGAAGCCGGCGCGTCCGGAGCGTGTGTATTTCGGAGCGGTGGTGGAACTGGCGCCCGAGCAAGGCGACCCGAAGACCTACCGGATCGTCGGCCCGGACGAGACGGATGCGACGCAGGGACGCATCAGCATCGACTCGCCGCTGGCGCGTGCGCTGTTGAACCACGAAGTCGGCGACGTGGTGCTGGCGAAGCTGCCGGGTGGGGCCATCGAGTTCGAGATCCTGTCGGTCGGTTATCCCTGAGTCGGTCGATGGGGTCCGGGCAAGATCCGGCCCGCCGGCGCCGGCGGTGCTGCAGCGGGTGGACGCCGACGACCCGCCGGCGCATTTGTTGATCGGCACCGACACGCCGCGTTTCGCCAAGCCCGGGATTGCCGCTGGATCCCCGAGGAGTCACGGGCTGCGCGCGGGCTACGGGTGCGGCCTCAAGTTCCGCCGCGGCGCGCCGATAACCCTGATACAGCGACGCCGGGAATCCGGCGCCAGATTGCTGGAACAGGAGTTGCTCGAAGCCGGGGGTACCGACTCCGCCCCCCGCGCATGTCCGAGATCGACGTCCGTAGCGTTCTGTCACAGATCCGCGCCCTGCAGACGCAGGCCACTGCGGCTTCGCGGCCCGCCACCCCTGGCACCGAAGTCGCGCCGGCTTTCGGCCGCGTGATGGCCGCGGCGATGGACAAGGTCAGCCTGACGCAGGCGACCGCCGCGGACCTGCAGACGAAGTTCCAGCTCGGCGATGCCAACACGGACCTGGCGTCGGTGATGCTCGCCTCGAGCCGCGCGCAGGTGGAATTCAAAGGCCTGGTGGAGACGCGCAACCGCATGGTGCGCGCCTACCAGGACATCATGAACATGCCGCTCTGAGATCTGATCCGTGGCCGCCCTCGACACGCCTCAGTCCCAGCCTCTCTCCGTGCCGATGCACCTGCGTGCGCTCAAGGAGCTTCCGATCGTGCGGCAGGTGCTGCTGCTCATCGGGCTGGCTGCCGCGATTGCCGGCGGCATCGCGATCTTCAGTTGGTCGCAGCAGCCGGGCCGCACGGAGCTGTATCCCGATCTCGCTGGCCAGGATGCGTCGGCCGCCGCCGAAGCGCTGCGCGCCGCCAACATCGACTACGAATTGGACCCGATCACCGGCAGGCTGACGGTGGACGGCTCGAAGGTCCACGAGGCGCGGATGCTGCTCGCCTCGCAGGGCCTGCCTCGCAGCGCCGACAGCGGCTTCGAGACGATGCAGCAGGACCCAGGCATGGGCATCAGCAGCTTTCTCGAAGGCGCGCGCTACAACCACGCGCTCGAAACGGAACTCGCGCGCAGCGTCGGCCGGCTCGCGCCGGTGAAGGGCGCGCGCGTCCATCTCGCGATTCCCAAGGCCTCCGCGTTCGCGCGGCCGGGCGATGGTGCGAGCGCCTCGGTGCTCGTCGAACTGCATCCGGGCCGCAGCCTGGAGGCCAACCAGGTGCAGGCGATCGTGCACATGGTGGCGTCGAGCGTGCCGAGCCTGGTCCCCGCCAAGGTCACCGTCATCGACCAGTTCGGCCGCCTGCTCAGCGGCAAGGACAACGACGAGCTCGCGGTTTCCGCCGAGCAGTTCGAGCACGCGCGCCGTGTCGAAGCGGATTACGTGCGTCGTGTCGAATCGCTGCTGGTGCCGATCACCGGCGCGGGCAAGGTCAGCACGCAGGTTTCCGCCGATCTCGATTTTTCGGTGACCGAGGAAGCCAAGGAAACCTACGCGCCGGACAAGACCGTGGTGCGCAGCGAGCAGACCAGCGAGCAGACCACCAGCGGCCCCGGCGGCCCGCAGGGCATCCCGGGTGCCACGTCGAACCAGCCGCCGCAGCTGCAGCCGCAGCTTCCGGTGAACCAGTTGCTCGACCAGCCGGCGACCGCGGCCGTGCAGCTGCCGACGAACCAGTCACGCAACGCGACGCGCAATTTCGAAGTCGATCGCACGCTGTCGCATACGCGCCAGGCCGTCGGCCGCCTGAAGAAGCTGTCGATCGCGGTGCTGGTCGACAACCTGCCGCGCCCGGACGGCAAGGGCGGCATCGTCGTGCAGCCGCTGGCCGCCGAGGATCTGAAGAAGATCGAGTCGCTGGTCAAGGACGCGGTCGGTTTCGACGAGACGCGCGGCGATCGCGTGAGCGTGCAGAACGTCAGCTTCCTGCCTGCGGCGACGGTGGACGCCGAAGCCGAAATGCCGATCTGGCAGCGCCCGCAGGCCCAGACGCTGATCCGTCACGGCTTCGGCCTGCTCGCGATCCTCGTGCTGATCTTCGCGGCGCTGCGACCGGCGCTGAAGGTGTTGCTCGCACCGCCGGCGCCGCCGGTGGTGCCGGTGATCGGCGGTGTGCTGGTGCGCGACGACCAGGATGAAACCGGTGGACGTTCCGCTTCGGGCCGCGGCGCCAAGCGCGCTCGCGCGGACGAAGAGGAAGAAGAGGGGGAGGTGATCGACACCGCCGGACCCTACGAGAAGAAGCTGGCTGCGGCGCGCAACGCGGTGGGCCAGGACCCCAAGCGCGTCGCCCAGGTCGTGAAGTCCTGGCTGGCCGAAGAAGGAGCGAGCTGACATGGCTGACGGAACCCCTGGACCCCAAGCGCAGCCCGCGATCCCCGGGCCCGAGCGCGCGGCGATCCTGCTGATGTCGCTGGGCGAAACCGAAGCGGCCGAGGTGCTCAAGCACATGGGTGCCAAGGACGTGCAGAAGGTCGGCCAGGCGATGGCCGCGCTGAGCAACGTCTCGCGCGATCGTGCGGCCGTCGCGCTGGAAAGCTTCGTGCACACGCTCAACAGCCAGACCTCGCTGGGCGTGGGCGCCGATGATTACGTGCGCCGCGTGATGGTGGGCGCGCTCGGAGAAGACAAGGCCGCAGGCCTGATCGACCGCATCCTGCTGGGCCGCAACAGCAAGGGCCTGGAAGCGCTCAAGTGGATGGAAACGCGCGCGGTCGCCGACCTGGTGCGCAACGAGCATCCGCAGATCGTCGCCATCGTTCTTGCGTACCTGGACTCCGACCAGGCCGCCGAGGTGCTGCTGCTGCTGCCCGAGCGCATGCGTGCCGACGTGCTGATGCGCATCGCGCGACTCGACGGCATCCAGCCGGCCGCGCTGCGCGAACTCGACGAGATCATGGAGAAGCAATTCTCCGGCGGAAACAACCTCAAGTCGTCGAGCGTCGGTGGCGTCAAGAAGGCGGCGAACATCCTCAACCTGATGGACTCGACGTCCGAGCAGGCGATCAGCGGCCGCATCACCGAGGCCGATTCCGAGCTGGGCAATCGCATCCAGGAACTGATGTTCGTGTTCGACGACCTGGGCAGCGTCGACGATCGCGGCATCCAGACGCTGCTGCGCGAGATCGGCACCGAGACGCTGGGCATGGCGCTCAAGGGCGCGGATGCCAAGGTCAAGGAAAAGATCACGAAGAACATGTCGCAGCGTGCGGCCGAGATGCTGATCGAGGACATGGAGGCCAAGGGCCCGGCGCGCGTCGCCGACGTCGAGGCCGCGCAGAAGGAGATTCTCGCCGCGGCGCGGCGCCTGGCCGAGGCCGGCACGATCGTGCTGGGCGGCAAGGGTGAGGAAATGATGTGAGCGCGGTTCCGGATTCCGCGAACGGCTTCGCCTCGATCCTGTCGGCCGAGGCCTACGCGGCACAAGCTGCCGCGTGGACGCTGCCGAATTTCGACGAGGGACTGCGACGCAAGAACACGCCGCCGCCGTCGGCGGCGCATCTCGAGGACCTCGAGGCCGAGGCCGCGCGCGAAGGTCACGAACGCGGCTACGCGGACGGCTACGCCCAGGGCCGCGAGCAGGGCATGGCGGCCGTCGCGGCAGAGGCGCAGCAACTTCGCGCGGTGCTCGCGCACATGGCCGCGCCGGTGGCCGAACTGGACGCCAAGACCGAGCAGGCGCTCGTTGCGCTGATGCTCGAACTCGCGCGTCGGCTGGTGCAGCAGGAACTGGTTGCCGACCCCGCCAAGATGCTCGGCATCGTGCGCGACGCGGTCAGCCACCTTGCGCAGCCGGTGCGCGGCCTGCGCGTGCGCCTGCATCCGGACGATGCCCGCGTCGTCGGTGAACACCTGACGTCCGAGGACATCGGCGAGAGCTGGACCCTGGTGGCCGACCGCAAGATGATGCCCGGCGACTGCATCGTGGAATCCGACACCTCGCGCGTGGATGCGCGCCTGGATACGCGGCAGGCGCAGCTGGCGCAGCGGTTGCTGGGGGATCCGGCATGAAGAACTTTTCCTTTTCTGGTGTCCAGGCGTTTTCACCGCAAAGGCGCAAAGGGAAAAGAGAGGACGCAGAGAAAATCAACAAGAAAACCTTTGCGACCTTTCTTTTCCCTTTGCGCCTTTGCGGTGAAGACTTTTCGGGGACCGCATGAACGCCTTCGCTTCCATCCGCAACGCACGTCTGCTGCGCACGCTCGAAGACCGCACGCGTCGCGCGCGCGAGCACGACACCGTCGTCGTCGAAGGCACGCTCAAGCGCGTCGTCGGCCTGACGCTCGAAGCGGCAGGCCTGAACATGCAGATCGGTGGGCGTTGTCGCATCGACGCCGCGGATCATTCGAGCATCGAGGCCGAGGTCGTCGGCTTTTCCGGTGACCGCACCTTCCTGATGCCGGCCGGCGACATGCATGGCCTGCTGCCCAACGCGCGCGTCGTGCCGTTGACGCGTCGCGCCGAGTTTCCGGTCGGCGACGGGCTGCTCGGGCGGGTGCTGGATTCCGAAGGCCAGCCGCTCGACGGCCTCGGCCGCCTGCGCGACATCACGCGCAAGTCGCTGCGCGCGACCAGCATCAATCCGCTGTTGCGCGAGCCGATCCGCGAGCCTCTCGACGTCGGCGTGCGTGCGATCAATTCCCTGCTCGCCGTCGGACGCGGCCAGCGCCTGGGCCTGTTCGCCGGCACGGGCGTCGGCAAGTCGACCTTGCTCGGGATGATGACGCGCTTCACGCAGGCCGACGTCGTCGTCGTCGGGCTGGTCGGCGAGCGTGGCCGTGAAGTTCGCGAGTTCATCGACAAGAACCTCGGTGCCGAAGGTCTCAAGCGCGCCGTCATCGTCGCGACGCCGGCGGACCGCCCGCCGCTGCAGCGCATGCGCGGGGCCTGGCTGGCGACGTCGATCGCCGAAGCCTTCCGCGATGAAGGCCGGCACGTGCTGCTGCTGATGGATTCGCTGTCGCGCTTCGCCCAGGCGGCCCGCGAGATCGGGCTGGCCGTGGGCGAGCCGCCGACGACGCGTGGCTATCCGCCGTCGGTTTTCGCGCGCCTGCCGGCTTTGGTGGAACGCGCCGGCAACGGCATGCCGGGCGGCGGTTCGATCACCGCGGTCTACACGGTGCTGACCGAGGGCGACGATCCGAACGATCCGATCGCCGACACCGCGCGCGGCATCCTCGACGGCCACATCGTGCTGTCGCGTTCCGTCGCGGACGCGGGGCTGTATCCGGCCGTGGACATCGAGGCCTCGGTATCGCGCGTGGCCACCGACATCACGACCCCCGCACAGCAGGCGGCCGCACGCCGCTTTCGCCAGCTCTACTCGGCGTATCGCCAGAACCGCGACCTCATCGCGATCGGCGCGTACCAGAAGGGCTCGGATCCGCGCGTCGATGCCTCGATCGCCGCCTGGCCGGCCATGGAGGCCTTTCTTCAGCAGAACGCGGAGGAGGGCGCCGGGACGGTCGAGAGTCACGCCCGTCTGGCTACGCTTTTTGGACCGCCTGCTTCCGGTCCGGTGCCGCCGGCCGCCGCGCCCGCCGCACCCCGATAGGTCGCCGCACCCCATAACAGGACCCCACACAGAAGGATCCCGACATGACGATGAGCACCCAGCGCCTCGACGTGCTGACCCGCCTCGCCGAATCGCGCACCGGGCAGGCCGCCGAGGAAGTGGCCCGCAGCCGCAGCGGACTCAACGAGCAAGAGAGTCGCCTGCTCGAACTGCGCCGCTACGTCGAGGAATACCGCGCGCGTCCGTTGCCGCAGAAGCCGGGGCTGATCGCGAATCGCGAACTGTTCCTGGCGCGGCTCAGCGAGGCGGAACGCCAGCAGTCGCGGACCGTCGAGGCGGCCGCCCAGACGTTGCGCGAGTCCACGAAATGCTGGCTCGAGCGCCGTGCCGGGCAGCGCAAGTTCGACGTGCTGCAGGTCGCCGCAACGCACCGCGAGGCGCGTGTCGCCGAAGAGCGTTCGCAAAAGCAGCTCGACGAATTCGGCACGCTCGCGTTCGGCCGGTCGCCCGATCTGTCGTCCAACTGAGGGACCGATGGACGCTCCACCGATCAACGCGGCGGCGGTCGCGACGCCTTCTCCGACGGCCCTCCCTGGAACGCCGGGCGCGCTGCCGGTCTGGAGTCCGCTGTCGACCGGACCGGCGAAGCCTGCCGATTTCGCATCCGACTTGGCGCACCTGATGGCGCTGCTGACACAGGGTGGCGGCGAATCTTCCGATGCCGAATTGCCGACGCTGTCGGAGCGATCCGCGCCGGCCGCTCCGGCGGGGTCCGAAGACGCCGTGTCTTCGTTGTGGGCCGAACTCGGCCTGAGCCTGCAGCGCGAAGTGCCGCCGCCGATCGCAGGCGTCCCCGCACCCGCGGCGCCTGCGACGGCGGGTGGCGCGCTCGAAGCTGCGACGTCATCCGCGTCGCCGGCAGCACCGAATCCGCTCCTCGCGGCCGCGCCCGGATCCTCTGCCGGCGACATCGCGGTCGCGACCGAAACGGACACCGATGTGGACGCGATCCAGCTGATGGCCGCCGGCGGCGCCTCGCAGGCGCCGTCCGACGACGCGCCTGCACCGACGATCCAGAATCTGGCTTCTCTCGCGGCCCTGGCTCCCGCGGAGCCGCTGCGTCATGCCGCTGTCGCCTCTCCGCCGCCGCCGGCGGCCGTCGACATCCTTCACCCTCAGGCGCCGCAGCAGCTGGCCGAGACCGTGGCCTGGCACGTGGGCAAGGGCGTGTCCGAAGTCCGGATACGGCTCAATCCCGAAGAGCTCGGGCCGCTCGACATCCAGCTCAAGCTCGACGGCGACAAGGTCAGCGTGCGTTTCGACATGGCCGACAGCAGCGTGCGTGATGTCGTGCAGACCTCGCTGCCGAGCCTGTCGTCGCTGCTCTCCGCGCGGGGGCTGCAGCTCGATCAGGCCCAGGTGTTTTCACAGAGCCGCGGTCATGGAACGCCGCAGCATCCGCAGTCCTCGCCCTCGTCGTTCGCGCAGCAGAGTGCGGAAGGCAACGCAGAAAATCCGGTCGTCTCCGCGGTGCGCACGTTCGTGCGTCGCGGCCTGCTCGACGATTACGCCTGACGACCGTAGCCCGGGCGAAGCCCGGGGCTGCGCTCCGGATGCGAGGGGAACCCCGGGCTTCGCCCGGGCTACGGAGCAGACGGCGTAGGCTGGGATGGAGCGCAGCGAATCCCAGCGTCGCGTTTGGGAGTCACCTTGTTGCTGGGATTCGCTACGCTCCATCCCAGCCTACGGGGCGCTTCAGCTTTTCGAGATGCCGTCGTACAGCGCGATGTATTCCTGTGTCACGCGGTGCGATGCATCCAGATGCACCAGCGGCCGATGCTGCTCGTGCGATTCACGCACCCGCACCGAGCTCGACAGCGTCTGCGGCAGCACCGGCAGCTTCTCCGCACGCAGTTCCTCGATCATCCGCGTCGGCAGCTTGGCGCGCGGCTGGAACTGGTTGACGACGATGCCTTCGACTTCGAGATCCTCGTTGTGGTCGGCACGCAGTTCCTGCAGGTTCTCGAGCAGCGTGTAGAGCGCCTGGCGTGCGAACTCGTCGCAGTCGAACGGAATCAGCACGCGGTCCGCGGCGATCAGGGCCGAGCGCGAGAAGAAGTTGAGGGCGGGCGGCGTGTCGATGAACACGGCGTCGTAGCCCTTCAGCTTCTTGAGCGCATCGCGCAGCTTGTAGATCTTCTGCTTGGCTTCGAGCTTGACGATCAGCTCCTCGAGTTTCGGACTGGACACCACCACGTCGAGATTCTCGAAGCCGCTGCGCGTCGCGTACGACGCGAACGCCGGCGCCTGCAGGCTGAACGACAGCGTGGATTCGAAGAAGTCCGCGATGCTGCGGTCCGCCGAGCGCACACCGGCGCCGAGCAGGTACTGCGAGGCATTGCCCTGCGTGTCGAGGTCGATGACGAGCGTGCGCAGGCCGCGGCTGGCGGCGATCGCCGCGAGATTGCAGACGATGGTGGTCTTGCCGACACCGCCCTTCTGGTTGAACACGACGCGGCGCATGTGCGGCTCCGGATTTCGAAGCGCGGGATGCTAGCGGATCGATCTGCCCCGGGATACCGCGCAAGGTGCAGCAAAACTAGATGTCGCGGGCGTCGATCGACAGGGCGTGGATGTCGGTCTGCATCATGTCGCCGAGCGCGGCGTATACCGCGCGATGGCGGGCGATGGGATTGAGTCCCTTGAACGCGGGCGAGACGATCTTCAGTCGAAAATGACCGCGTCCGGTGCTCGCACCGGCATGGCCGGCATGCAGGTGCGACTCGTCTTCCAGGCTCAGCGTCGCGTCGGGAAAACCGCGCAGCAGGCTCTCGCGGATGCGCTCGATGCGCGTCACAGACTCAGCTTGATGAAGGGGCGCACTTCGACCGTGGCGTAGACGCCGGCCTTGCTGAACGGATCGGCGTCGATCCAGGCGCGCGCTTCTTCCAGGCTGCCGAATTCCGCCACGATCAGGCTGCCGCAGGCGCCGGCTTCCATCGAGGGCGCATCGACCTTGGGGAACGGACCGACCATCGCGATGCGGCCCTGGTCGTGCAGCGCCTTGACGCGCTCCAGGTGGGCCGGGCGGTTGGCGGCGCGCTTGGGAGCGGAATCGGGGGCGTCGGTTCCGAAGATGACGTAGAGCATGAGGGGCTTATCCGGCTTTGGGCGGCGCTTCATCCGTCTGCATGTAGCGCGACAGGAAGGGCAGGTGGGCGAGCATGAACACGAACATCAGGCCGGTCACGCCGAAGGTCTTGAACAGGCCCCAGGCACGGTCGTCGAAGTTGTGCATCACATAGAGATTGAGCACCGCGACGACGACGAAGAAACCGGCCCAGGCCAGGTTCACGCGACGCCAGACGCTGTCCGGCATCACCATCACCTGCTGCGGGATGCGCTGCAGCAGCACCTTGTCGCCGATGAAATGGGAGCCCACGAACACCAGCGCGATGATGCCGTTGACCACGGTGGTCTTGTACTTCACGAAGCTCGAGTCGTGGATCAGCAACGTGGCGCTGCCCAGGATCAGCACCACGACGGCGCTGAACGTATGCAGCTTGTGCGGCTTGCCATCGCGCCACCAGTACCAGGCCGCGAGCAGGACCAGCGAGGCCATCAGCACGGCCGTGGCCTTGTAGATGTCGCCCAGGTACAGCGCCGCGAGGAAGAGTCCCGCGGGCAGCATGTCGATCAAGGATTTCATTGGGGCATTATAGGAGGCTGTCCGCCCGGGAAAGGTTCGCCTCGGCATTCAGCCCGCTCACAGGACCGATCAGGAAGATGCACACGTGGCCGACTGGTACGAGATCCACCCGGTAAATCCGCAGAAGCGCACCTTGGCGCAGGTCGCCGTGCGCCTGAGGCAGGGAGCGGTCATCGCGTATCCGACCGACTCCTGCTACGCCCTGGGGTGCCAGCTCGAGGACAAGGACGCGACCGAGCGGCTGCGCAAGATCCGCCAGTTCGATCGCCATCACCAGTTCACGCTGGTGTGCCGCGATCTGTCCGAGATCGCCACCTACGCGCGGGTCGACAACTGGCAGTTCCGGATGCTGCGCCAGCATACGCCCGGGCCGTATACCTTCGTCCTCAACGCGACCAAGGAACTGCCCCGGCGCGTGGCGCACGAGAAGCGCAAGACCATCGGCATCCGCATTCCGGAGCATGTGGTCGCGCAGGCCCTGCTGGAGACGCTGGGCGAACCCCTGATCAGCTGCACGCTGATCTTCCCCGGCGAAACCGACCCCGTGGCCGAGCCCGGCGACTGGCGCGCGGCGCTCGATGCGGCCGTGGATGTTGTCATCGACGGTGGGCATTGCGGCACCGAGCCGACGACGATCGTCGACCTGAGCGGCGAGGCGCCCGTCCTGGTCCGCCAGGGGAAGGGCGATACGGAGCGGCTGGGACTCTGAGCCCGAGGCAGTCGTAGCCCGGACGAAGTCCGGGGTTCGCCCCTTGAAAGAGTAAAGAAGCCCCGGGGCTTTTCCCCTCCACGGGCCAGGTCCCCGGACTTCGTCCGGGCTACGGTGGAGGCGGTCGCCGACCGCATAACGGCCGATTGCGCAGCCCCGGCCCGGCTCGATGGGCGATAATGGGCGATGCCCGATTTTTCTCTCCTGGCCCAGCAGATCGCGATCTGGGCCGTGCCGGTTCTGCTCGCCATCACCGTGCACGAGGCCTCGCACGGATTCGTCGCCCGACACTACGGCGACGATACGGCTGCGCGTGCCGGACGCCTGACACTCAACCCGATCAAGCACATCGATCCGATCGGCACGGTCGTGCTGCCGCTGGTGCTGCTGCTGTTCGGCAGTCCGTTCCTGTTCGGTTGGGCCAAGCCGGTGCCGGTGAACTTCGGCAACCTGCGCTCGCCGCTGCGCGACATGGCGGTCGTCGCCGCCGCGGGCCCCGCCTCCAACCTGATCATGGCCTTCGGCTGGGCGGCGATCCTGTGGGCGTATCTGACGATGGGCGCCGCGCCGGGCGGCTGGACCTTGCTGCGCGACATGTGCATCGCGGGCGTCGGCATCAACGTGATCCTGATGGTGCTGAACCTGATTCCGCTGCCGCCGCTGGATGGCGGCCGCATCGCCGTGGGCCTGCTGCCGCGTTCGCTGGCCCTGCCGCTGTCGAAAGTCGAACCCTGGGGGATGGTGATCCTGGTCATGCTGCTGGCCACCGGCGTGCTCGGGCAGGTTCTCTCGCTGCCGCTGTCCCTCGTCGAAGGCCTGATCTACCAGTCGATCGGCATCAACGTGACCGAATCCTGATCCATCGCATGAGCCCCATCGCCGCTTCCTCCGCCCAGTGCCCCGTCGTCCTTTCGGGGATCCAGCCGTCCGGCCGCCTGACGCTGGGCAATTACCTGGGCGCGATCAAGAACTGGGTGCCGCTGTCGGACACGCACGACTGCCACTACATGCTGGTGGACCTGCACGCCATCACCGTGCGCCAGGACCCCAAGGTCCTGCGCGATCGCTGCTTCGAATTCATCTCGCTGTACCTGGCCTGCGGCCTGGATCCGGTGAAGAACGTGCTGTTCGTGCAGAGCCACGTGCCGGCGCACGCGCGCCTGTCCTGGGTGCTCAACTGCTACACGCAGATGGGCGAACTCAGCCGCATGACGCAGTTCAAGGACAAGAGCGCGAAGAACGTCGACAACATCAACGCCGGTCTCTTCGACTACCCGGTACTGATGGCGGCCGACATCCTGCTGTACGACGCCACCGGCGTGCCGGTGGGCGACGACCAGAAGCAGCACCTGGAGCTGACGCGCGACGTCGCCATCCGCTTCAACAACGCGCATGGCACCAAGGAGAAGCCGATCTTCGTGGTGCCCGAGCCGATGATCCCGCCGGTGGGCGCGCGCATCATGGGCCTGCAGGATCCCACCGCGAAGATGAGCAAGTCCGGCGACGCCGAGACCGACGCGATCTACCTGCTCGACCCGCCGGACACGATCACGCGCAAGCTCAAGCGCGCGGTCACCGACCTGGGCAGCGAGGTGCGGTTCGACATCAAGGAGAAGCCCGGCATCTCCAACCTGATGTCGATCCTGGCGGCTACCACGGGACAGTCGATCGACGCCATCGGTGCTGCGTACAACGGGCAGGGCTACGGCAAGCTCAAGGGCGCGGTGGCCGAGGCGGTCGTCGAATGTCTCAAGCCCGTGCAGGAGCGTTACCAAGCCCTGCGCGCGGACGAAGCCGGCCTGATGCGCGTGCTGCGCGACGGCGCGGCCCGCGCACAACTCAAGGCCGACGCCACGTTGAAGCGCGTGCACGAGGCGCTCGGGTTCATTCCCGAATGAAGCTGCGTCTGATCGAGATCGGTGCGGATGGAACGCCGGCGCGTTGCCCCGGCACGATTCCGCCGGCGGGCCGTGACGTGCTCGAGGGCACGGCGAACCTCTACGAAGCCACCGGTTTCCATCCGCCGTGGATCGGCTATCTGGCCGATCGTGACGGCGACGTCGTCGGCGCCTGCGCGTTCAAGGCGCCGCCGCAGGATGGACGGGTGGAGATCGCCTACATGACGTTTCCCGAATACGAAGGTCGCGGCATCGCCGCCGAGATGGCGCGCCAGCTGGTGCAGGTTGCGCGGAGCGCGGACCCGGCACTCACGGTGATCGCGCAGACGCTGCCGCAGGAAACCGCATCGACCGCCATCCTGCGCAAGCAGGGCTTCACGTTCGAAACCGAAGTGCAGCATCCGGATGACGGTCTCATCTGGCAGTGGATGCTGACGCCGGAGCAGCGCGCATGAACGAATCCGACGCGGTGGTCGAGAGCCCGGCGGATCTGCCGCTGGCCGGTGACGCCGACCGCCATGTGAAGGTCAACGGCCAGCCGCTGGAGAAGATGCCGGAGGATCTGTACATCCCGCCGGATGCGCTCGAGGTGTTCCTCGAAGCCTTCGAAGGGCCGCTCGATCTGTTGCTGTACCTGATCCGGCGCCAGAACCTCAACATTCTCGACATCCCGGTCCTCAAGATCACGCAGCAGTACATGCAGTACATCGGGCTGATGCAGGACATGCGGCTGGAGCTCGCGGCCGAGTACCTGCTGATGGCGGCGCTGCTGGCGGAGATCAAGTCGCGCATCCTGCTGCCGCGGCAGATGACCGAAGAGGAAGACGTCTCGGATCCGCGCATGGAGCTGGTGCGCCGGCTGCAGGAATACGAGCGCTTCAAGACGGCGGCCGAGACGCTCGACGGGCTGCCCCGGATGGGGCGCGAACTCCATCGTGCATCCGCACGTCCCGAAGTGATTCCCAGCGACGCGCCGCTGCCGCGACCGGGTTTGCGCGAGTTGATGCTGGCGTTTCGCGAGGTGATGCTGCGTGCGGAATTGTTCACGCGTCATCAGGTCACGCGCGAGCCGCTGACGGTGCGCGAACGCATGACGCACATCCTGGAGCGCGTGAGTGCCGGCACGGCTCGATTCGCCGATCTGTGCGATCCCGAAGAGGGCCGCATGGGCGTCGTGGTGTGCCTGCTGGCGCTGCTCGAGATGGTGAAGCTGTCGATGATCGACCTCGTGCAGGACGGTCCGTTTGCGGAATTGATGATTGGGGCGGCCAAGCCGCGCGAATACGTCGAGGTCAGCCAGGAACTCGACGATGACTTCAACAGCCAGTGAGGCCCGACGTCTCCGCCAGCGGAGAGCCGGACCCGAGATCGGAAGATCCAGATGAACGACACCCCGCCTGAAGAAGACGCGAACCAGGCCGAGCTTCCGGTCTCGGAAGCCGCGACCGATCCTGCCGTTCTGACGCGCCTCGAGCACATTCTCGAGGCGCTGCTGCTGGCGTCGGATTCGCCGCTGTCGCTCGAACAGCTCTCGCGCCTGCTCGGGCCCGAGCTGGGCGTGACCAAGAAGGACCTGCGCGCCGCGCTCGACCAGCTCGCCGAGCGCGTCGCCCACGGCGCCACCGAACTGCGCGAAGTCGGCAGCGGCTTCCGCTTGCAGGTGAAGGCCGACTACGCCGAGTGGGTCGGCCGCCTGTGGCAGGAGAAGCCGCCGAAGTATTCGCGCGCGCTGCTCGAGACGCTGGCGTTGATCTGCTATCGCCAGCCGATCACGCGTGGCGAGATCGAGGACGTGCGTGGCGTCGCCGTGTCGACGAACATCCTGCGTACCCTGCTCGAACGCGGCTGGATCCGTGAGCTCGGCGTGCGGGAAGTGCCGGGTCGTCCGGCGCTGTTCGGCACGACGCATCAGTTTCTGGACGACTTCAATCTGCGTTCGCTCGACCAGCTTCCTTCGCTGCCCGAGATCAAGGATCTCGATCAGCTCGACGTCGCGCTCGCGCGACTCGGAGAAGCCGCGGAGCAGGCGGTGGCAGGTGCCGCTGCCGAAGCAGAGGACGAAGCCGCTGCGGTGACCGATGCCCCGGCGACGGAGTCGGCTGCGCCGGACGACGTTCCCTCCAACACCCGACTTCACTGAGTACGCCGAACCCGTGACCGAACGCATCCAGAAACTGCTCGCTACCGCCGGCATCGCCAGTCGCCGCGCGATCGAGGACTGGATCGCCGAGGGGCGCATCACCGTCAACGGTCGCCCGGCCGAGATCGGACAGAGGGTCAATCACGACGATAACGTTCGCGTCGATGGACGCCTCGTGGCGCTGGCGCGCAAGGCCGCGCCGGTGCGCGTGATCCTGTTCCGCAAGAAGACCGGCGAACTGGTGACGCGTGACGATCCGGATGGACGCCGCACGGTGTTCCGCAAGCTGCCGGAACTGCAGACGGGGCGCTGGATCGCCGTGGGTCGTCTCGACATCAACACCTCGGGCCTGCTGCTGATGACCACCGACGGCGAACTCGCGCGCCGCCTGACGCACCCGAGTTTCGAGGTCACGCGCACGTACGCGGTACGTGTGCTCGGCGAGATGACCGACGAGATCCGCAGGCGCCTGCTCAAGGGCGTGGAACTGGAAGACGGTCCGGCCAAGTGCGAATCGCTGAAGTCCGCGGATCCGCCGGACGCGGAGGACGCCGAGGGCGCCGCCAACCGCTGGTACGAGATCACGATGCGCGAGGGGCGCAACCGCATCGTGCGACGCCTGTTCGAGGCCGTCGACATGCAGGTCAGCCGCCTGATCCGCATTGCCTACGGCCCGGTGCAACTGGGTCGTGGCATCAAGGCGGGAAGTTATCGCGAGGCCACGCCCGACGAGATGCAGGCCTTGCTGCGCGCCGTGAAGCTCGACGAGGAAGGCGCGAGCGCGCCGGCCGGCGGCGCGCCGGCGCGGCACTACCCGACGCGTGCGCCACGAAGAGAAGACGAGGACGCGCAGTCCGATCGACGTCCGCCGCATGCGGAGAAGCGGCCGCGCACGTCATCAGCGGACGGCAGGCCGTCCGATCGCAAGTCTCCGGATGCGCGTGCCGCGAAGGGAAGGCCGTCTGCAGCCGCCAAGCCGTTTGCTCGGCGTGAGCGGCACGAGGACGAGCAGGCCGATCGGCGCAAACCTCATTCTGGGAATCGGTCGCGGACGGGATCACGTGATGCCGCGCCGACCGATCGCAAGCCTTCCGATGCGCGCGGTGCAAAGGGAAGACCGCCCGCAGCCGCGAGGCCATTCGCGCGGGATGAGCGACGCGAGGATGCGCAAGGCGATCGGCGCAAGCCGCATGCAGAGAAGCGGTCACGCACCGGATCACCGGACGCCAGGCCGTCGGACCGCAAGCCTTCCGATGCACGTGCCGCGAAAGGAAGACCGCCTGCAGGCGCGAAGCCGTTCGCTCGCGAAGAGCGCAGCGAGAAGAAGCGTTCGGGCGGGACGTCCGATTCGAAGCGCGGCGAAGGCAAAACCTCCGCTCGACCGTCATCGGGTGCCAAGAGGCCTTTCTCCGCGGCACGCCCGTCGTACCCGTCCAGCGGGAAACATTCGGTGCGGCGCGGCGGGCCCAAAAAGGCGAAGTAGCGTCGGGTTCCTGGGGAACGCCGCACGGGCTCCAGACGGCAAACGGGGCTGACGCCCCTCCTACAAAATCGAGATGTCTGTAGGAGGGGCGTCAGCCCCGACAAGACCTGCGCAGCTTACGCAGACTCCGCTAGAACGCCTGTCCGCTGACGCCGCGGCTCTCGGGGCCGAGCAGCCACAGCAATCGCGCCAGTCGCGACTCGGGTGTCGGCGTCGCGGCCGCCGATTCCCCGGCGTAACCCTTCGTGCGGAAGTCGGTCCGCATCGGGCCCGGGTCGAAGCTGTTGAAGCGCAGGCCGGCCTCATTGCGCAGTTCCAGTGCGAACTCGGCAATCAGCGTTTCCGCTGCATGCTTGGCGATGCCGTAGATGCCGTGGAATGCGCGCACCCGGCGACCACCGTCGTCCGACACCTGGACCACGGACGCGTCGGGCGACTTGCGCAGCAGCGGAAGGCACACGCGCGTGAGCGTGTACGGCGCCGTGAGATTCACCTGCAGCGAGTCGAGCCATTCGCGCGGCTCGAGGTCTTCGAGCGTCGCGAAACCCTTGAAGTGCGCGGCGGCGTGGACGATGCCGTCGAGGCGACCGAAGTTCTGCTCGATGGTCGTGGCAAGGGCCTCGTACTCGCCCCAGGTCGCGGTCATCAGGTTCATTGGCAGGATGGCGGCCTGCGTGCCGCCGGCGGCCTCGATGCGGTCGTAGACAGCCTCCAGCTTCTTCACGGTGCGCCCCGTCAGCACCACGGTGGCGCCGAGCGTCGAGCAGGCGACGGCGAGCGCGCCGCCGAGGCCACCGCCAGCGCCGGTGATCAGGATGACGCGGTCGCGCAGCAGGTTGGCGGCCGGGGTGTAGTCGAATTCGAGAGTCACGTCGTCGCGATGATGAGTACGGAAAAAATGAAGATCGACGGCAGCGGAGCGATGGCTCAGCCGAGCAGGCCGATCAGGTCGGCGACCGTCGGCGCGAGATAGTCCGCGTTCCACTGGTCGATGGGCGTGCTGCCGGTATAGCCCCAGCCGGCACCGACGGAGCGCATCTTCGCGGCCTTGGCGGCGTCGATGTCGCGCAGGTCGTCGCCCACGTACACGCAGTCCCGCGGCTCCACGCCGAGCTGCTCGCAGGCCAGCAGCAGCGGATCGGGTGCGGGTTTCGGGTTGGGCGTGCTGTCGCCGCTGATGACGCAGGCGGCGCGCGATGCCAGGTGCAGTTCGGTCATCAGCGGCTGCGTGAGCCAGCCCGGCTTGTTGGTGACCACGCCCCAGCGCGCGCCCTGGAGTTCGATGGCCAGCAGCAGTTCGAGGATGCCGGGGAACGGCTTGGAGGCGCGGGCCAGGCCTGCGCGGTAATGCGCGAGGAAGCTGTCGCGCCGCTGCGGAAACTCGGCGTGGTCCGGCGTCATGCCGAGGGCCACCTTGAGCAGCCCGCGCGCACCGGAGGACGCGGCGGGCCGGTAGTCGATCAACGGCAATGGCCCGAGGCCGCATTCCTGCCGGACCAGATTGGCGGCGTGGCCCAGGTCCGGCGCGGTGTCGACGAGCGTGCCGTCCAGGTCGAACAGCCAGGTTGCGGCCTTGATGCGGTCCTTCATGCGGCGCGCCGGCAGTGCAGCAGGTAGTTCACGTCCAGATCGTCCGACAAACTCGCCGATTTCAGGAACGGGTTGTAGCGCAGGCCGCGCAGCGACACGGCGTCCAGGCCTGCTTCGCGACACCACTGGGTCAGCTCGGAAGGCCGGATGAACTTGGCGTAGTCGTGCGTGCCGCGCGGCACCAGGCTCATCACGTATTCCGCGCCGACGATGGCGAGCGCGAAGCTCTTCGGGTTGCGGTTGATCGTGGAGAACACGACGTCGCCGCCCGGCTTCACGAGCTGGGCGCAGGCGCGCACGACGCTCGAAGGGTCGGGGACGTGCTCGAGCATCTCCAGGCAGCAGACCAGGTCGAATGCGCCGGCCTGTTCGACGGCCAGCGCTTCGGCTGCGCTGCTGCGGTATTCGATCTCGAGCCCGGACTTCACGGCGTGCTGGCGCGCAACGTCCAGCGCGGCCTCCGCCAGATCGATGCCGAGCGCCCTGGCACCCTTGGCGGCGAGCGCCTCGGTGAGGATGCCGCCGCCGCAGCCGACGTCGACGGCGCGCTTGCCGGCAAGTCCGCCGCTTGCCTGCTCGATGAAGCGCACGCGCGGCGTGTTGAGCGTATGCAGCGGCCCCATCTCGCCCTTGGTGTCCCACCAGGTGGCGGCGAGACGGTCGAAGTGACCGATCTCCTGGCTGTTGACGTTGCTCATGGTGCGGGCTTGATCCGGGTTCGCCACTGCATGGCATTGGCGACGACGGCCTCTTCGTCGAGGGTCGTGAGGCGACGCTCGCGCATCAGCGGGCGACCCGCGACGTAGACGTCGCTGACGTCACCGCGACCGGCCGCGTAGACCAGGTGCGAGATGACGTTGTAGACGGGCTGCAGGTGCGGTGCGTTCATCTCGATGGCGATGAAGTCCGCCGCCTTGCCGGCGACGAGCGAGCCGATCTCGCCATCCATGCCCAGCGCCTTGGCGCCGCCGAGCGTGGCGGCGTGCAGCGCCTTGGCCGCGGGAAAAGCCTGTGCATCGCCCGAGATGCCCTTGGCGATCAGCGCCGCGGTGCGCATCTCGCCGAACAGGTCGAGATCGTTGTTGGACGCTGCGCCGTCGGTGCCGATGCCCAGGTTCACGCCGGCGGCGAGCAGCTTCGTCGTCGGGCAGAAGCCGCTGGCGAGCTTGAGATTGGACTCCGGGCAGTGCGCCACGTGGACGCCGAACTGCGCGGCCTCGGCGATCTCCTGGTCGGTGAGCTGCGTCATGTGCACGGCGATGAAGTCCGGCCCCAGCATTCCCAGATCCTTCAGCCGCTGCCACGGACGCTTGCCGGTCTTCTCCACGGCATCGGCCACTTCGAACGCGGTCTCGTGCACGTGCATGTGGATGCCGATGCCCAGCTCGTCGGCATAGGCGCGCGCCTTGCGAAGCGCATCGTCGCTGACCGTGTAGGGCGCATGCGGCGCGAAGACGGTACGGATCAGCGGATCGCCGCGCACGGCGTCGTGCACCGCAATTCCTTTTGCGAAGTACTCGTCCGGGCCCGCGGCCCAGGCGCTGGGGAAGTCGATGATGATCAGGTTCACCACGGCCCGCATGCCGGCGGCGGAGAAGCTCTCGGCCGACGCGTCCGGGAAGAAATACATGTCGTTGGCGCAGGTGACGCCGCCGCGGATGAATTCGGCTGCCGACAGGCGCACGCCGTCGAGGCAGAAGGCCCGCGACACATGCGCGCCCTCGGCCGGCCAGATGTGGTTCTGCAGCCAGTCCATCAACGACAGATCGTCGGCCAAGCCGCGCAGCAGGCTCATCGCCGCGTGCGTATGCAGATTCACGAGCCCCGGCATGACGACGTGGTGCGGCAACTCGCGCAGTTCACGTGCCGCGTAGCGTGCGCGGGCATCTGCCGCCGGCAGGATGGCCAGGATGCGGCCGGCGTCGACCGCGATGGCGTGATCGGTCAGTACCGTGCCGGCGGGTTCCACCGGCACGACGGCCGAGGGAATCACCAGCAGGTCGATCGCTTGAGGAGCGTCGGGAGAGGCCACAGGGAGTTCACGCGCGGTCGTTACAATTCCAGCCCCGAATTCTAGCGGCATGCACGGAGATGCATTCATGAGCGACGCGGTCAGGCCCATCGTCTGGAGTGGCGACCACCTTCGCCTGCTCGATCAGCGTGAGCTGCCGGCGCGTGAAACCTGGGTGGAGTGCCGGTCCGCGGCAGACGTGGCGGCGGCGATCCACGGCATGGCCGTGCGCGGCGCGCCCGCGATCGGCATCTCGGCGGCGTATGGGCTGGCGCTGGATGCGCTGATGGGCCGCGACTATGACCATGCCGAGCGCGTGCTGGCCGAATCCCGTCCCACCGCCGTGAATCTGCGCTGGGCGCTGGATCGCATGCGCAGGCTCCCGGATCACGGCGCATCGGCCCTGCTGGCCGAGGCGCAGGCGATCCACGTCGAGGATCTTCAGCAGAACCTGCTCATGGGTGAACTGGGTGCAGCCCTGCTGCCGCTGAAGGGCGCGCGCGTGCTGACCCACTGCAATACCGGCGCACTCGCCACCGGTGGTCATGGCACCGCGCTGGGCGTGATCCGCACGGCCTGGCAGCAAGGACGCATCGCGCAGGTCTACAACACCGAGACGCGGCCCTGGCTGCAGGGCGCACGCCTGACGGCGTGGGAACTGATGCGCGAAGGCATTCCGACCAAGCTCATCGCCGACGGCGCAGCCGCGCACCTGATGAGCCGCGAGAAGATCGACTGGGTCATCGTCGGCGCCGATCGCATCGCCGCCAACGGCGACACCGCGAACAAGATCGGGACCTACGCGCTGGCGATCGCCGCAAAGCACCACGGCGCGAAGTTCATGGTGGTGGCGCCGAGCGGGACGTTCGATCCGTCATGCCCTGATGGCGCGCACATTCCGATCGAGGAGCGCACCTCGATTGAATTGACGGAGTACCAGGGCCGGGCGCTGGCGCCCGCGGGCATGCAGACGTGGAACCCGGTATTCGATGTGACGCCGGCCGCGCTGATCGATGCGATCGTCAGCGAGCGCGGCGTCAGCCTGCCGGGCGAGGCGGTCCGCGGCTGATCGGCACCGCGACGTTCGAATCCAGCACGAAACGCTGCGAAACGCCGTCGCGGTCCTGCCAGGCGACGGTCACGCGCAGGGCGAGAAGGGCAGGCTGAGGCGGCGACGGGTCGCTCGCGCAAGGCGTGATCGAGGGCGGTGCATCGGGGTCGCAAAAGTATTGTCGCGAGACGGTCCAGCTCCGATGGAAGGACGCCACGCCGGCGACGTCGTCTGATTCATCGATACCGCGCGTGCCGGTCGTGAGCGGCGAATAGGCGCGAAGCTCGTCGAGCTTGGCCCGGGCGAGCAGCGCCGCCTCGCTGCGCGCCCTGGCTTCGGCGGCTTCCCGCAGGGCCACCGCCTGCAGCTGCGCAAGGCCTGCCACCGCGCCGGACAGCACGAGCATCGCGACCAGCACGTCGATCAACCCGCTGCCGAGTTGCGCACGGCGGAGCGGTCGAGCGCGGATCAGCGGTGATCGGTCCACGAGCCCGGTATCTCGATCAGCCGGCCGGGCAGCTGCGCCAGCCGCTGCAGCAGTTCCGGGTCGTACTCCACCGACAGTCCTCCGGGAAGCAAGGCGATTTCCCGATCCGCGATCAACGCTCCGTGAATGAGCGAAGGTTCGCTGGCGTCCAGTGGATCCGTCGTCGCTTCGCCCGTGCGCGGCAGCACCAGGATGCCGTGAATCTCGGCCGAGGCCTCCACACGCAAGAGGCCCCGCTCGATCACCACGACGACCGGTGCCTCGGCGGTGCCGACCGTAGTTGCCGAAGGCAGGACGCAGGACGTGCCGGTAATCCACACCACGCCCTGCGACTGCGGGCCCAACGACGTGCAGTCGTCGTGGATTTCGGACGAGGTCCGCAACGCGTCGATGTCGGCCGCGTAGGCTCCGAACACCTGCGTCAGCGCGTTGCCGGTCGTCGGGTCCGATATCGTCACTGGGATATCCGGCACTCGTGCGATCAGCGGCAGCAGCTGGTAGCTGCGACGCAGGCGCGCCTGTGCGGTGCCGTCGCGCGATCGTCCCTCGGCGATGAGGTGCAGCGTGGAGAAGGCCGGCATCGCCGCGCCGGGGTGCTCGGCGCGCGCAACGACCTGAGTGGTTGTCGACTCGGCGCCCGACTCTGTCGGCGTGAACAGGCGGACGGGCAGGGCGTAACGGCTCCATCTCGAATCGAATGTCTCCTGCTCGCGGCTGTCCGCAGGAAAGCAGGGCGAATCGGGTGCCCGTTCGTCGCAGGGACGCCAGCGTTCGCGGCCGGGTTCCATCCAGCCACCGGGCCCGGTCGCGCGGATGCGGCGAAGGTTGAGGTGGAGCCACAGCGCCGCGCGATCGAGCGCGCCTTCGGTCACCGCCTCGGCCTCCAGCGCGCGAGCCAGGTTGGTCACGCGACGCGCTTCCCCCATCACGACCTCGACCACGCCGATGCTGATCACCGACACCGCGACCACGATCGACAGCGACAACAGCAGCGCCGCCTGTCCGCGCTGACGGTTCGTCCGCGCAGTGTCTTTGTGTGGGCAAAGACGTCGCGCTTTCATGGCGGTGCCGGGTTTCGTGTCAGCACCACGTGGCGCAGGCGTCGCGTCAGGTTGGGCTCGCGCGCGAGGCGCGCCTCAAGCATGAGTTCGTAGGCGGCGGATGCGCCTTCGGGCGGAGCGGCGTCGGCGCTCAGGCGGTGTATGTCGAATCGGGCGATGCGAAAAAGAGCCGGGTCGGTCACCGCGTCCCAATTGCCTGCGGTGCAGCTCGTCGCGGTGGTGGACGACTGGATCGCCGTTCGCCCCGAATTCAGACGAAATCCGAAATGCTCCTCGTGGCCCTGGACGCCGTCTCCATCCAGGTCGTAGCGCAGCAGCACACAGGTTCCGTCCTCATTCACCGTGACGCCGGCAAATGGATTGCGGACCGACCAGCGTCCAGCGGATACCGTCATCAGGTCCAGCGTCACGCCGTCCGGAATCGAGAGCGTCAGGCGATCCGGGCCCGGCACGCCGGTGATCACGAGATCGTGACGATGGACGGCTGCGCCCTCACCGTGCCACGCCACGAGCGTGGCGCCGCGCAACGACGCGGCGGCGTTCGCGAATCCGAAAGCCTCGACCGGCGCTGTCCCGCCGGAAGAAACGGCGCGCGCTGTCACCGATCCGCTGACGGCGTCGAAATGCAGGTCGGCGGTGGCCGAAGCCAGCAGCGCCTCGTCCGCGAGTGCCCACTCTCCGGCGCGCACGAGATCGCGCGAGATCCCCGCGATCACCGACTGCAGGTCCTGGTGCATGCGCACCCGCAACAGATTCGCCGTGGCGGTGCTCAGCGTCCCGGAAAGGAAGGTGACGCCGGCTGCGACGACCGTCAGGCCGGTCGACATCGCGATCAGCAGTTCGATCAGCGTCACGCCGAGCGAACGGCGGGACAGCGATTTTTCGCGACGCTTCAGCATGGCTCGAGCGAGACCAGGCGCTGGTCGCCTGCGGGCGAGCACAGGCGAACGCGCCCGGTCGACGCCACGCGGACTTCTGCCTGACCGTGGGCAGATGCGAAGCGGGCCGAGCCGGCCGTCAGCGTGGGACGTGCGCCGGGGACGATCAGTCGTCCGCCATTGAGCGCAAAGGGCAGCGCCGCGGATCGCACGCCAGGGCTGTCCGCGCCGGTGACGCGCGTGGAGACGCCCTCGTCGAGCTCGCATGCTCCGGGCCCCGACGCGATCCGGCAGTCGCAGCGATCCGCCAGGCTCAACCCGTAGCACCACTCCTGGCCGTCTTCGCTGCGATGGAAGCTCAGGACGACGGTGCGGTGCCGTAGCAGGGCTTCGGTGTGGGTCAGCGTGATGTCCGCGCGCAGCCGTTCGACGACGGTGCGCAGGCGGCTGCGCTCGACGATCGCGGCGAACGACGGCGCCGTGCTCATGACGATCAGCAGCAACAGCGCCATCGTCGTGACCAGTTCGATCAGCGTGAAGCCTGCAGGCGTGCCAGCGCGGCGAGATGCGTGCGCATCTGCGTTCGATGGGTTCGGCTTTTCCATCGCGGGCTCCGGCAGTGGGGTCCGTTCCACTCTGAGAGGGAAGCAGGGGCGGCGCTACGTGCGTTTGCCCGTGACGTGTGAAAGCACCGACTGGTGAAATGCCGGGGCTGCCTGCGCACGGGAGATCCGGTCCGGATTGCCAAGGCTCGGGTCTGCGGATCAAAGCCGCGAGTGAGCGCCGAGAAGAGCCGCTAGGGAGGCGTCATCCATGCGTCGCAGAGGATTCACACTCGTCGAACTTGCGATCGTGCTGGCAGTGGCGGCCGTGCTCGCGAGCCTGGCCCTACCTTCGTATCAAGGCGTGGTGCGCAAGTCGCGGCGTGCCGAAGTGCAAGCGGTGCTGCTCGAAGCGGCACTGCGGCAGGAGCGCTGGCGTGCGGACCACCCGGAATACGCGACGACGGCGGCGGATATCGGTGCGGCGGGGCCGCAGGATCGATCGGCGCGCTACTACCGCATCGAGGTCGTCGACAGCACGTCGACCACTTTCAAGGTTCGGGCCGAGGCTGTTGCAGGTCAGGGTCAGGAGCACGATCGCCAGGATGGGGTGATGTGCTCGCTGTTGCAGATCGATCAGAGCAGGGTGCGATCGCCCGTTGGGTGTTGGTGACCGGCGGTGGCCGTGTGCGATTTCCGGCCAGCAGCGCCGAGTGACATTCACCGGGCCGCGAGATTCGCGGCCCAGCTGGAAGCCCCTCTAACGTCTCCAGCAATCAACAGGTGTCGTCGGACCTTGGGCGCCGCTGGAAGCGAGCGTCAGGGTTCCGCAGCGGTCTCCTGATTGCCCCCCTGACGGCGCTGCACTGAGCGTGTAGGTCGTCGCTGTGGACGTGATGCTGAGAGCATAGGTCTGGGCGCCAGACTCAAGCGGCACACGGGCGGGATACAGCCCTGCGGTAATGACGTCCCGATAGCCGTTGTTCCGGAGGAAATCGCGCTCCATGACGGCGGCCAGGCCGGTCAAGGCCGCCTGCGCATCGGTCCGATTTCCCTTGCGGACGCTCTCCCGATAGGACGGATACGCGATCGCTGCGAGGATTCCGACGATCGAGACCACGATCATCAACTCGATCAAATTGAATCCGGCCGATTTCACACGCGCTCTTTCCCGCATGGTCCGTGTTCTCACTGGCGCTTGATCCAATAGGTCTTCTCCGTGCCCAGATTGAACAGTTCCAGGCACTCCGTACCGGAGCAGACGAGCGCGTTGTTGGGCAGGTTGCCGGTCGTGCTCGTGAGATCCGGAAACAAGATGACAGGCGTCGGAGACAAGCCGCCTTGAGCGAGTTCGGTATAGCGATCCGTCTGCGTCAAC
The DNA here is from genome assembly GCF_004364935.1 of Panacagrimonas perspica. Lineage (GTDB taxonomy): Bacteria > Pseudomonadota > Gammaproteobacteria > Nevskiales > Nevskiaceae > Panacagrimonas > Panacagrimonas perspica. The sequence goes on from NZ_SOBT01000008.1 coordinate 120,800, forward strand.
TCATTGGGATCGCCAACTTCGTCGAAGTTCTGCACGGGCTGGCCATCGATGATGCTGAATAGGTAGAACCTCGAAAGGCCCGACGAAGCCCGGCAGTTCTGACCGGTCGAACGCGCCGCAGGCGTGAACGTGGTGAACAGCACCTGTCCGTCGAACGTCTGCGCGTCCGACAGCACCTTTTCACCAACTTGCGCGTTGCTGGTTTCCTGCAGCCGGACATAGAAACCATCGGCGTTGTTGAGCGTCACCTTGGCTGCTTGAGCCGTCGTTTCGTTGGTCGAGCCGATGGCGTTGGTCGTCGCGTCGTAGAGATTGGCGTTGGTGATGGACCCGCTGGTCCCGATGCGGGTCGGCAGCGATGTTGCGGACTTGGCCACGTCTGGATCCCGCAGGACATAGAAACGCTCCTCCGTCTGCGTCTCCAACGGATGGCCTCGATAGCCCGACCCGATGGCGATCGAGAGATAGCGCGTGGAGGAGCCGGGCGCACGGGTGATGGTGACGTCCGGAGATTGGTAGAACCGGCGGGCGGTGGCGAGCGTCGTGCCGCCCAGCGTCGCGATGCGCGTTGCTGTCGCCAGGTTGGCCGCGCCGCTGTTGGCCGGGTTCAGATCGATGCGGAAGATCTGACCACCCGTGTCTGCTACGTAGATGCGGTCGGATAATCCGTCGCCGTCGAGGTCGATGACAGCGGGCGTTCCGGGGATGGAGTACTGCATCGTCGTCACGGCGAGATCCGGAGCGCCGTTGCCATCGCCAGGATTCTTCCCGCCCCACCAGATGCGCTCGCCGGTGTTGGCATCCACGATGAACACGGCTCGTCCCATGGAGTCGGCCGTCGGGACATCTTCTAGATCCTGCTTGATGTCATACCCACCCGAGAGCACGATCACGCTGCGCACCGCGCCGTTGACGGTAATGCGGGCCGGGACTGCACGACCCCAGCTCTGGCCGAGCTCGCGATACAAACCGGTGCCGCCTCCGCGGATCACCCATTTCAACGTGGGAGCGGTACGGGTGGTGACGTCCATCGCGTAATACTGGCGACCCCCCATGCGAAGGCCGAAGTAGAGCAGTACGGAACGGCCAGACGCGAAGAACGAATAATGCTTTCCCGCGCTGTCCCGGAACAGCGTCGTGATTGGTCCGTCAACACCGTAAGGCCGGTTGCTGTAGTTACCAGTGTTGTAAGCATACCGGCGCAGGTTCGGCAGCAGTTCTTGGGGAATGAAAGACCACAGTTCCACGCCCGTCTGAGCGTTGATGGCATGCAAACCGCCTTCGTTCGTTCCGACGAACGCCGTGATATCGGGCGCAGCTTCGGTGCCTCCGTACGTGACCAGCGCCGGTTCGGAATGCAGCGGATCGCCGAACGCGTACCGGGCATCGGTCGTCGAGCCGTCCTGATCATCGTCGAGTGCATCGATGCCGCGCGCGTAATTGATGATGTTCGTGCGATCGCCGTCGGGCATCGTGCTGTCGCCGAGCAAGGCCTTGGTCACCGCGGTATTGGTGGTAACCATCGAATTTGCGGTGGCCGAGAGCGTGACCGCGGTGGGTGCCGCAGCCGGTCCTGCATTCAAAGCCGAAGCCGTTCCAGTGTTGGTGTACACCGTGCGAGAGGCCGGGAACTTGTCGAGGATGCCGCCTTCGCCGACGTTGTTTCCGTCCGCGGTGGTGCTCCAGAAGCTGCGGGCCGAATCGCGGAAGAAGCCGGTACCGGAATCCACGGCCACGGCATTGTTGACGTCCAGGACCGTTCCCTTGCCGTCGGCACCAGGGCCGATCTTGTAGCGCTTGAAGTTGCCCTCCCAGCGCGTTTCCAGCTTGGGACGGAACAGCGCGAAGTAGATCTCGTTGCGGTCTGTCAGTCGATTGAACGAGTTGACGCTGACCGCCGGTGCCACGAACGTGGTCGGAATGTCGAGGATGCGCTGGACGATGCTGCTGAAGGCGTTGACCAGATCATCCGTGGAGTTGGCCGCAAAGAAGGATCCACCGCCGGCCGTCGCGACCGAGCGCAGGAACGCGGCGCTGGAAAGATCCGCCAGGCCGACGGTGTACGTCGTGACGGTCTGAGTCCCATTGAGCGTGCTCGACTGGTCGTTGTTGCGCAGCAGCGCCGCAATGTCCGTTGCGCAAGCCGGGTCGCCAGAGCTTGCACAGGCTGCGTTGTTGAGCAGGTTGTTGCGAATCAACGTGACCGAACTGGCCTGCGTGTTGTTCGGCTGACCGTCGGACAGCAGGATCTGCGCGTTCGTGGAGCATGCCAGATCGGTGAACGGCGACTTGTAGATCGCGTTATTGGTGATCCTTTCGTCGGCACACTCCGCGGCGCCCGGGTCGGCCGCGGTGCAGCCGGCTGGCGTGACGATCGTCGGCGGCGCGGTGAAGGTTGCGCGGCCGCTGATCCGATGCGCAGATGATGTCGAGAACCCGTCGCTGTCCGGCGTGACGTTGCCGTCGCCGCGAGTCTTGCCGAAGTACGCCGCGCCGCCGCGCCAGTACTGGGCGGCCTCGTACAGCAGTTCAGGCACCGGCGTGTTGCCGTTGGCCGGGAAGTCGGCGATGAGTTTCTTCAGGTATTCGCGAACCTTGAGTCGCGCGGTCGGCATCTCTGCCGTGATGACGAGGCGAGGCGCACTGGAAGCTCCGGTGTCGTAGGAGCGCGGGCGCCGCCGGTTGTTGCTGCCGGTCGCGCTGGGCGCATCGATGATCAGGGCCAGGGCATTGCCATTGACCCAGTCGGTACGGTTGACGATTTCCTGGACGATGGTCGACAGGTCTGGCGTTCGGTACAGGGTGCCGGACGTCCAGGCTTCCGGACTCCAGCTCACGGTGGCTGCCGTACCGAAGCTCGAGCGCCGGTTGCTGATGTTGTTCAGGCCGGTGACGAAGGGTGCCGCACTGGCCGTGCTCTGGCCGGTGATTCGCAACGGCAACGTCGTGCTGTCCGAGGAGTTGGCCGTGAATTCGACGTAGGCCGACAGGATGCGAGACCCTGCAGGAACCTGCAGCGTGTCGAAACGCAGGCCGACGATCTGCGCGTTGGAGCCGCTGAGTCCCAGTACGGTCGGATTGGCGTTGACGGTCAGCGCGCCGTTGCTGGCTTGTTCGTTGGCGTCGTTCTCGCTCGCCGTGATCTGGCGACTGGTCGATCGGGTCGTGCAGCTGTTGTCGAGAGCGGCGTCGCCGTCGCTATAACTGAAGGACAGCGTCGGGCCATTGCCGGCGACAACACCGGTTGCGAACGCGCGCAGGCCTGCCGGCGTACCGGTGACCTTGAACGTGAAGTTCATCGAATGACCGCCACACCAGTCCGACTGCGAAGTGCGGGCGCCGATCAGGCTGACGAGGCTGGGCGTATCGATGGTGCCCACACCCGCTGGCATCACCGGCACATTCCACGTCAGTTCGGTCCCAGTGGTTGCGTTGGAGACGGCGTTGGCGCCGGTGGTGAAGGCTGTGGACGCCGAGGTGACACCGATCTGCACGGCCAGCGCGCCGCCGGCCTGCGTACGACCCGGGTTGATGCCCGGCAGGCCGCGGAACTGGATGCGCGCCGACGTGAGGGCAACGCCGCGCGGAATCATGACGTTGTCGAAGCGCAGGCCGAACATCTGGTTGGCCGTTTGCGACGTCGTGTAGGTGAGTTGCAGGCGTGGCGCCAAGGTGTTGCTGCCACCCTGGAACGCCTTGACGGTTCGGCGGGCGGTGCTGGTGCCCTCGGTGGGCAGATCGAGCAGGAACGTCATCGCGTTGCCGTTGACCCAGCCCGCTCGGCCGCGGACGGCTGTCACGATCGTGCTCAGGTCGGGCGTCTCGATGGACGAATTCGTGGAGGTGCAACGGCCCGCGGCACCGGTGGGCTTCCAGTTCACCGAAGCGGTGGTGCGGGCGCGGTTCCAGACGCCGCTGGTCGTGGTGTCGAACGCGAGCGAGTCGTCGTTGTTCTGGCCGTAGACGACGATGTTGGCGCTCGCATCGGTGGTCTGGTTCGTCACGTCGCAGGTGAAGACGATCTTGGCGCTGGTGACGGTGGCATCGGTGGGCAGCGCAACACCTTCGAAGCGCAGACCCACGTAGCGCGTGGTCTTGTTGGGCGTGCCATCGCCGATACGAGCCAGTTCGATATCGGCGCTCTGGCGGGTGCCTGCTCCGGCATCCGAGTCGACGGCGTTGTCGGAGTACTGTTCGGCCTCGTTCTTCACCGCGTTGATCACGTACGTGGCCGTGACCGGCGTGGTGGCGCCGCGGCTGCCGACCAGCAAGACCTGGTTGGCGGCCGCAGGACCGAGCGTCACGGTGGAGCCGTTCTGGTAGGCCTCGCCGCCGCTGCTGGCGGGTGAGTTCGACAGATCGATGGATTCACGCAAGCTCGTATCGACATCGCTCGCGGCCGCTTCAAGGTCCGCGGTCGGGAACAGGATGGCACCGCCTTCGCTTCCGGACAGGCGCCCGAGCCCGACGTTGATGTTGGCGCCCAGGCTGTTGATCACCAGCGTGAGCGCATCCTTCATGCGCTGCAGACGGGAAATTCCAACGTCATCGGTATCTGCCATCGAGCCTGACGTGTCCATCAGGAACAGCAGATTCGGACGCACCACGGAGTCGTCGTCCTGGATGACCACATCCGGGAAGAAGATCTCGGTGTCGTCGGCGACGACCTGTCCCGTTCCCGAACCCAGGACGAGGCCCAGGATCAGCGTGGAGAGCCGGATAGCGAGGTTGCGGGAGGGCGAGACGGTATTCATGGGTTGCGACCTTGCCGAGTTACGGCCTGGGTGCGATGCGGGCTAGGCCCTGTTGGTGATCGGACGCTGCGTTGGTGTTGCGCAGGGTGCTGGTGGCGCGAATCGTGAAGCGATAGGCCGTCGTATCGCCTTTGAGCGAGAAGTTCTCGAGCGGCGGCCCGCTTCCGTCAGGGTTGTCGGAGGTCAGGAAGGCGACGCTCGTAACCGCGCCGGCCGTGAGGTACGGCGGCACGATATCCACGCTGCGGGTCGGCCGGCCCGCCAGGTCCGTCGCGTTGACGGCCGCGACCAGAATGTTTGTTTCCCCGGCAGGCGCAGCAACTTCTCCGCGGACTTCGGCCATCACCCGTCGGATAGCGGACTCCGCGCCCTGAAACGTGACGGTCTTGAACTGATAGTTGGCCGCCTGAAGCGTCTGCGACGAGGTCACGCGGATGGCCGCCAGCCCCATGATCGTGATGATCACCAGGAAGATCAGGCCGACCGCCAAGGCGACACCGCGCTGAGCCGTCGGAACGGGATATCGCCTCATATGTTCGTCCGGTTGCGGATCATGATGGTGGTGACGAAGACCCGGCGTGCGAACAGCCGCTCGTCCAGCGGAGTGGTCGTGATGTCGCTTGCTTGTAGAGGGGCCGCGTCGAGAACCGCGTACCACGTCGTGTCCGGGCTTTCGTAAACCGGCTCCTGAGAATTCAGAAGCAGACCCACGCGCACCGCGACGACATTGGGCCAGCCGCCGCCGACCTGATCGGCACGACGATAGACGTTCGGCACGAGGTCCTCGTCGGTATCGACTCCGTACAAGATCTGCATGGATTCGACACCGGAGATGATCGGCTGGGGATTTGTGAGGTCGCCGTTTCCTAGGCACATCAGGTTGCCATTGGCGACCCAGTAACGATTGATCACGGTGGCTCCCGCTGCAGCTCCGAGACAATCGCGGCCACTGTTGGCGAAAGTGTTGTTCTCGGTGACTTGGGCCTGAAGACCCGCAGGCACGCCGTCGACATTCACGACGGTTCCGAACGAGTTGTATTGGACTTCGATCTGGTCGGAGCCGCCCGTGCCGCCATCCGTGGTCTGCACTGTATTGAAGCCGGCCAGCACTCCCGATAACGCCCCGCCAGGACCCTGCTCGCGCGGGAAGCCCGCCATGCGAATGTCGCGCTGCAGGAAGAACAGCGCGAATCGACCGTTCTCTTGCATGCCGCCGAAGCCGGTTTGCGTCCTGTAAGACTGGCGCCCGGAAACATAGATCTGGCCCACGACGAGAACCACGACCAGCCCGAGCACCAGGGCAATCATGAGTTCGATAAGCGTGAAGCCCTTGTTGGTCGTCCAGCGGAAAGGAAGTCGCGCGCTCATGGCTGGATGGTCAGTGCCAAGTCTTGCGTGATCACATCATTTGGATTGTCATCTGGATTAACCACGCTAGAACGATTGCTGGCGTTTTTTATCTGTTCACTCCAAGTCATGACGACGCGATAGCGGGCACCAGCAGGGCAGGGGGGGGGCACCGCCGCTCCCGGCGTGGTGGCGTCGAGACAATCCACCCTCATTCGTCCATTCAGCAGAAGGTTCTGGACGCCGCCGACCCTTCCGCCGGGTGCACTGGCTGCGGCGTATCCGCAGGCCACGATGTATTGGTCGTACTGGGCCAAGGCGGCCGTGTCGCAAAGAGCGGGAGTAGGAACGTCGCTCTGCGTGCCACAGATGGTGGTCGGGGCGGTCCCGCATACGACTGCGGCCGAGTCGAAACCCGTGTAGTCGTTGTTCAGCACCCCGGGGCGGTTCGCATACATCCGCTCGATATAGTCATTGGCGAGCATGACCGCCTGCGATCGGGCGTATGAATCGAAGTTCTGTCTTACCCCCTGGATCTGCAGCGCGGCAACAGCGAGCAGGCCGATGGCGAGGACGGCGACCGCAATCAGCACTTCGATCAGGCTGAATCCACGACCTTCCACCGATTGGGCTACGAACGTTTTCACGAACAAGTTCCTGCGGTAGGGGGAAGCGAACGACCCGTGACCACCACGACGATCTGCCTGGCGACTCGCCTGTGCGTATCGCAAACCGTGAAGGTTCCGTTGAAACCCGGCGACATCCCCTGGTCTGTGAAAGTGATCCTGTCGGCGACGTTGGTGTTGCCCCGCATCGTGTAGGCCGCTGTCCCGAAGTCGCCTTTTCCGCGCAGCCTCGCTTCACCGGTGTCCGCGGCGCCGTTGCTGTTGGTGTCTTCGAACACGAACCACCCGTTTTCCCACCCACCGCCTCCGGTCTCGCATATCCAGCCCGATTCGGCTCCGGACCCGGCGTTCGCACTGCGACAAAGCGTGACCGGCCGGCCTCGCTTTATGGCCTCGCTTCGCGCAAAAGAAATCGCAGCGACCATTTCATTGGCCCGGCCCGACAGGCGACCATTGCTGACGACGGCGCTGAAACTCGGAATGGCAATCGCCAACAGCACCCCCGCGATGGCGACCGTCACCATCATCTCGATCAGCGTGAATGCAAATTGCTTCTTCATGACCTTGCAAACTACGGGGTGACCACCGGTTCACTTTTCGGATGGGGACCAGTGGTACATGCCGACCGATGAACGGCAAAAAGCCTCCGCTCGTCCGCCGGATGAGCGGGCAAGGCCATGTGCGACTGATCACATTTGCGCCAACCCAGGGAATCTAAGCCGGCGCCCGAGCGGGAGGCGGGTCGGCGGGATGAACGGCCGATTCGAGCCGATCTCGACGAAGACGATTGTTTGCGACTATTCAAAAACCTATAATCGCGCCCCCGCCGGGATAGCTCAGTTGGTAGAGCGGCGCATTCGTAATGCGTAGGTCGCAGGTTCGATTCCTGTTCCCGGCACCAGCTTCAGTCAATACCTTGGTGCTTTTGGCCGTCTTTCCGCGGAGAGGTGGCAGAGTGGTCGATTGCGGCGGTCTTGAAAACCGCTGAACCGCAAGGTTCCGGGGGTTCGAATCCCTCCCTCTCCGCCATCCTTGCCGGGCCCCAGGCACGTTTGATGTCAGTGGGAGGGGTTTTGGGCGGCGCATCCGTGCCCGGACCCGGAGGGAAATCCCTCCCTCTTCGCCAACCTTCACTGATCGAGGTCCTCGATGAACCAGAACACCCTTCAAGAAACCGCCCAGGCCATGGTTGCGCCGGGTCGCGGCCTGCTGGCCGCCGACGAGTCCACCGGCACCATCAAGAAGCGCTTCGACAAGATCGGCGTCGAGAACACGGAGCCGAACCGCCAGGCCTACCGTGACCTGCTGTTCACGACGCCGGACTTCGAAAAGCACACGTCGGGCGTGATCCTGTTCGAGGAGACCCTGTTCCAGTCCAGCCTCGCCGGCCAGCCGTTTCCGAAGCTGCTCGCCTCCAAGGGCGTGATTCCGGGCATCAAGGTGGACGCCGGCGCCAAGCCGCTGCCGTTCGGCAAGCCTGAAGAAACCATCACCGAGGGCCTCGACGGCCTGCGCGAGCGCCTCGTGAAGTACCGCGAAGCCGGCGCCCGCTTTGCCAAGTGGCGCGCGTTGATCACCATCGGCAACGGCGCGCCCAGCTACAACGCGATCCAGTCCAATGCGCACGCGCTCGGCCGCTACGCCGCGCTGTGCCAGGAAGCGGGCATCGTCCCCATCGTCGAGCCCGAAGTGCTGATGGACGGCGACAACACCGCCGAGGTCAATGAAGAAGTCACGACCTGGATCCTCAAGGAGACGTTCCAGCAGCTCTATTTCCAGAACGTGCTGCTGGAAGGAATCATCCTCAAGCCGAACATGATCGTCTCGGGCATCAAGTGCCCGACGCAGGCCGGCGTCGCCGAAGTGGCCGAGCGCACCCTGCGCGTGCTGCGTCGTTGCGTCCCCAGCGCGGTGCCCGGCATCGCCTTCCTGTCGGGCGGACAGGCGGACGAACTGGCGACAGCCCATCTCGATGCGATGAACAAGATCGGCAACCTGCCCTGGAAGCTGACCTTCTCCTACGGCCGCGCGCTGCAGGCGGCGGCGCAGAAGGCCTGGGGCGGCAAGAACGTGGAAGCCGGCAAGGCTGCCCACCTGCACCGCGCCAGGATGAACGGCCTCGCGGCCCTCGGAAAGTGGGACAAGAGCCTCGAAAAGGCCTGATCTCCGCTTCGCTTTTTCAGGCCCGCGTGTCGGCACCCCCGACCCGCGGGCCTTCTCGTTTCTGGAGGGCGGCATGACGCAGTTGCGCGACAAGGTGGTCTGGATCACCGGGGCGAGCTCCGGTATCGGCGAGGCGATGGCGATCGAAGCGTCGCGCAAGGGCGCGAAGCTGGTCCTCAGCGCACGTCGCGAGCCGGAGCTGCAGCGCGTGCGCGCCGCGTGTGCCCATCCGGACCGCGTCGCGATCCTGCCGGTCGACCTGACCGCCTTCGATGCGGACGCGACGGCGTTGGCAGCTGCGTCCTTCTTCGGCCCGGTGGATCTGCTGGTCAACAATGCCGGCATCTCGCAGCGCGGCCTCGTGCTCGACACCTCGATGGAGGTCTACCGCCGCATCCTGGAGCTCGATTTCTTCGCCTGCGTGGCGCTGAGCAAGGCCGTGCTGCCCGGCATGGTGGCGCGAAAATCCGGGCACCTGGTCGTGATCAGCTCGGTCGTCGCCTACCTCGGCACGCCGTTGCGCTCGGGATACTCGGCGGCCAAGCACGCGCTGCACGGGTTCTACGACGCGGCGCGCGCCGAACTGTGGCGTGACGGCGTGAAGGTCACGCTGATCTGCCCCGGATTCATCCGCACGCAGGTGTCGGTCAATGCGATCACGGCCGGCGGCGGCTTGCACGGGAAAATGGATCCGGCCACCGAACGCGGCATGGCGCCTGACGAATGCGCGCGCCAGACGTGGCGGGCGGTGGAGCGGGATCGTGACGAGGCGTTCGTCGGGACCAAGGAGGCGATGCTGGTGCGCTTGAAGCGCTACGCGCCGGGCCTCGTGCGATACGCGATCGGTCGAGCCAAGGTGACCTGACCGTAGCCCGGGTGCAACCCGGGATTGCCACTCCGACAACCGATGAAAACTCGGGCTTTGCGTCATCAATTGGAGAGACAACCCCGGGTTGCACCCGGGCTACGGGATCTAGCCCTTCTGCGCCGACTTGAGCAGCTCGCGCGCCATCGCCTCGCTCGCGGCGGTCGTGCTCTTGCCGCCGATCATGCGGGCGAGTTCGGTTACGCGGGCCTTCGCGTCGAGTGGCTCCACGTTCGTGTAGGTCTGGTTTCCCTTCACCGACTTGGCGACCGCCAGGTGCTGCTGCGCGCAGGCCGCGACCTGCCCGAGATGAGTCACGCACAAGACCTGTCGGTGCTTGCCGAGCGCGCGCAACTGGTTGCCGACCGACTCCGCCACCGCGCCGCCGATGCCGGCATCGACCTCGTCGAAGATCATCGTCGGGGCACCGCCGTCCTGTTGCGCCACCACTTGCAACGCGAGCGACACGCGTGACAACTCGCCACCGGAGGCCACTTTCGCCAACGGGCGCGGCGGCTGGCCGGGATTGGCGCTGAAGTCGAAGCAGAGATCGTCCTCGCCGATCGCGCTCGGGCGTTTGCGATTGGCGGCCTCGATGCGCACTTCGAATCGCGCATTGGGCATGCCCAGCTCGCGGACGCGCGCGCTCACCGACTCACCGTATCTGGTTGCGCACTTTCGACGCGCCTTGCCGAGCTTCTGCGCGCTGTCGCGATAAGCGCTCAGCACGGCCGCCTGTTTCGCGAGCAGCACGTCGACGCGCCCGCCGGCCGCTTCGGCTTCGTCGAGTTCAACGCGCAGGGCATCGAGTCGCGACGGCAGTTCCTCGGAACGCACGCGATGCTTGCGCGCCAGATCGTGGATCGCGGCCATGCGTGCTTCGACTTCGACCAGACGCTGCGGGTCCAGGTCGAGCTTGTCGAGCAGACGACGCAGCGTATCCGCGGCTTCGCGGACCTGGGTCTGCGCCGATTCGACCAGGGACTCCACGTCGGCGAAGCCGGCGTGCAGCGCGGACAGCGTTCGAAGCGTTCCCAGGCTCGCGGAGAGCTGGTCGTGCGCCGCACCGTCGCCGCCGTAGAGCTGTTCCTGCACCGCACCGCCGTCCTGCATCAGCCGTCCGCCGTTGGCCAGGCGCTTGTGCTCGTCGGCGATGTCGCCGACTTCGTTCGGCTTCAGGCCCAGCGCGTCGAGTTCACGAACCTGGTGGCGCAGCAGTTCGATCTGCGCGGGATCGCGCGCAGCAGCTTGTCGCGTACGCTCGATTTCTTCCTCGAGTGCCTGCCACTCGGCCGCGCGCGCGGCGACTTCGCGCACGAGGTCGGCGAGTCCGCCGTATCCATCAAGCATCTGGCGCTGCACGTCGGGCAGCCGCAGGCTGTGGCTCTCGTTCTGGCCGTACACATCGATCAGCCGCTCGCCGAGTTCGCGCAGCGAGCCGGCCGCCACCGCCGTGCCGTTCACGAACGCGCGCGCACGGCCTTCGCTCTGCAGGACGCGTCGCACCAGGCACTGGGTGGGGTCGCTCTCGTCGGTCAGCGCGCTCTCCTCGAGCCACTGCGCAGCCGAAGAATTCTTCTCGATGCGAAAGCTTGCCGTGATGTCGGCGCGATCGCTGCCGCCACGCACCAGCGCGGGATCGGCACGAGTCCCCAGGACCAGTCCCAGGGCATCGATCAGGATCGACTTGCCTGCTCCGGTCTCGCCACTGAGCACGGTGAAACCCGGTTCCAGTTCGAGCGTCAACGCCTCGATGGTCGCGAGGTTGCGGATCTGCAACTGTTCGAGCATCAGACTCGTTCGTGCGCCGAAGAAGGACCGCTACCCCAGCGCAGCTTGTCGCGCAGGATGCGGAAGTAGCTGTAGCCGACCGGATGGATCAGGCTCAGCGGGTGCGCCGCGCGGCTCACCTCCACGACGTCGCCCGGCTCCAGCGTCTCGCTGGTCTGCCCGTCGAACGTGACCATGGCCTGCGCGCGATCGACGCCGCGGATGACGATGCGGATCGGGCGCTGGCCGTCGACGACGATCGGGCGATCCGACAGCGTGTGCGGACAGATCGGCACCAGCGCGATCGCCGACAGGCTCGGGTGGAGCAGGGGACCGCCGCCGGACAGCGCGTACGCCGTGGAGCCGGTGGGCGACGCGATGATCATGCCGTCCGCGCGGTGGTTGCTGATGAATTCGCGGTCCAGCCAGGTTTCGAACTCGATCATGCGGATCGTCGCCTGGTTGCGGATGACGACGTCGTTGACGGCCAGGCGCGTGCCGCCGTCGCGCGATCCGCCGCGCTCTACGCTGGCCGACAGCAGCAGGCGCTCTTCGGTGACGTAGTCGCCGCCGATGACCGCCGCGAGACCCTCGTGCATCGATTCGGGGGGCACGTCCACCATGAATCCGAGGCGGCCCTGGTTGATGCCGAGCAAGGGCTTGTGCGTGGCGGCCAGCGTACGGCCGGCGTCGAGCAGCGTGCCGTCGCCGCCGACGACCACGATCAGCTCGCAGCGCTGCGCGAGCTGGTCGCGGTCGACGCGCGTCGCGAGTTCGCTGCTGCCGAACGCGGCGTTGTCTTCGATCAGCACGTCGCAGCCCAGGCGACGTAGCGTCGCGCAGACCTCGCGCAGCAGTTCTATGTTGGGTTCGCGGCGCTTCCCGATGACGCCGACGACACGGAAAGGTTTCATGGACCGGTCGACCAGTGTGGCCCGAGCACTGTACACGCTCGGCCCCTGGTTTCGACCCTCCTTGACACGACAAAACAGGACCCCTAGCGTCGGACCGACCTTTCGCTCCACACGTCCCCGATGTCGACCCCGCTCGACCCCCGCGCCGCCGAGCTTCTGAAGCTGCTGGTGGAGCGCTATATCCACGACGGACAGCCGGTGGGTTCGCGCACGCTGTCGCGCGCGGGATCGCTGGACCTGTCGCCGGCTACGATCCGCAACGTGATGGCGGATCTCGATGAACTCGGCTTCGTGGTCTCGCCGCACACCTCGGCCGGTCGCGTGCCGACCGCGCGCGGCTATCGATATTTCATCGACCAGTTGCTGACGCCGGAGCGGCTGGGCGACGCCGAGCAGATGCAGATCGCCGAGACGCTGGCCGGCCCGCCGCGCAAGACCGACGACCTGATGCAGGCCGCGTCGAGTTTGCTGTCCCGGCTCACCGCGATGGCCGGTGTGGTCACCCTGCCGCGCCGCAACCTGTCGATCCTGCGGCGCATCGAATTCCTTCCGCTGTCCGGAAACCGCGTGCTCGCGATCCTGGTGGTCAACCAGCGCGAAGTGCAGAACCGGGTCATCCACACGGATCGTTCCTACGGCGCCGACGAACTCGAGCACTACGCGAACGCGCTCAACGAGACATTCGCGGGTCGTGACCTGGTGGGTCTGCGGCGCGCGCTGCTCGACGAGGCGCAGGACGCGCAGAATCGCGTGAACATCGTCCTGCGCGAAGCCGCCGCCATGGCGGCTCAGGCGGTGGACGACGAGATCCCTCGGGGCGACTACGTGCTCGCCGGCGGCGCCAACCTGATGGGCTTCCAGGAACTCGGCGACGTGATTCGCCTGCGTGGCCTGTTCGAGATCCTGGACCGCAAGCGCGAACTGCTGAACCTGTTCGACCAGTGCCTCAATGCCGACGGCGTGCAGATCTTCATCGGCGAGGAGTCGGGCTACCGGGTGCTCGACGAGGTCAGCGTCGTGACGGCGCCGTACTACTTCAATGGACAGGTCGCCGGCCGGCTCGGGGTCATCGGACCAACGCGCATGGCCTACAGCCGGATCATCCCGCTGGTGAACCAGACGGCCCGGCTGCTGACGGCCGGCCTCAGCGAAGACCGCTGAAGGCATCGCGGTGCTCCCCTCTCCCACAGGGAGAGGGGCCGGGGGGGAGGGAGAGTCTTTCCCCTGGCCTGAGGTCTCCAATCGATAGACTCTCCCTCATCCGCCCCTTCGGGGCACCTTCTCCCTGCGGGAGAAGGAACGGCAGCCGCCGATTTCCCGTCCCTCGTCGCGCGAAGCGCGCAATTTCCGAAAATGGAATTTACTTATATCGTTTCTGGAATTTGACCCTCTGACATTGAGAGGAAAAACACCGGACCCATAAACTGTTCGACCCAATCGATATGCAGGCACCGGCGGCCAACCAGGGCCGGTTATACCCACATGACCATGGAAAAAGCGCCCACCTTCGCCGGGCTGAGTGAAGCCCAGATCCAGGAGCTCAACGAGCGCTACGCGCCGCTGAACTTCGAGCAGCGCCTGCGCCAGCTCTATCTGGATTTCGCGCCGGAAAAGGTCATGTTCACGTCCTCGTTCGCGGCGACCTCGGCCTATTTTCTGCACATCGTGTCGACGATCCGGCCGGACCAGGTCGTCCATTTCATCGACACTGGCTACCACTTCCCGGAAACGGTCGCCTACCGCGACTACCTCGTCGACCTGTTCAAGCTCAAGGTCGTGGACATCAGGGCCGAGGACTGGAAGCACCAGTTCACGCAGCAGGAACAGACCTATCTCAAGGACCCCGACTTCTGCTGCTCGGTGAACAAGGTCGAGCCGCTGGAAGCGGTCAAGCCCAATTTCCACGTCTGGGTGTCGAGCCTGATGCACTGGCAGACGGACCACCGCGCCGGCCTGCCGATCTTCGAAATCCGCCGCGGCATGATCAAGTTCAACCCGATGATCGACGTGACGCGCGAAGAGCGCGACACCTACATCCGCGATCACAAGCTGCCGTTCCACCCGTTGGTGGCCAAGGGCTATCAGTCGATCGGATGCACCCACTGCACCGTGCCGGGCGAAGGCCGGGCCGGTCGTTGGCTCGGCAAGCCGAAGACCGAGTGCGGGCTGCACACCTGACGCCCCCGTAGCCCGGGTGAAACCCGGGAGCTTTTACGAAAGGTGACGAACCGCCCCGGGCTTCACCCGGGCTACCGTGTGGTCGGCAGCAGGTCCTTCAGCGCCTTCCATCCGCCGTCCACGCTCGTGACCTGCGTGTAGCCCATCCTCTGCAGGTTCTGCGCCGCCAGTGCGGACCGGAATCCGCCGCCGCAATACAGATAGAGCGGCTGCGCGCGATCGGGATGTCGCGTTTCGATGTCGCGCTCGATGACGCCCTTGCCCAGATGCTCTGCGCCCTGCACATGGCCCGCGGCGTACTCGCTCTCTTCGCGCACGTCGATCAGCGCTGCGGTCTTGCGCGCCTCGAGCTCGCCGCGCAGGTCGGCAGCGGAAATTTCGCGTACCTCGCGTCGCGCCGCTTCGACCAGCGCGAGAAATCCGGGTGAATGGGCTGCTGCCGCCATGGAACGCTCTCCGGTTCTAGTCCGTTCGGTGGGTGGATTTTAACGGCGTGGGGTGGGCAAGATGCCCCGAACGAGGAGACAAGAAACGGTGCGCATGAAATTCAGGCGAGGCTGGACGTGTGCATTGCTCATCACCGCGCTCGGCACTGCGGTGGCCCAGACCGATCCGATGGGCAAGGCGATCGACGCCACGGTCGAGTCCAACCGCGCCTCGCGCGCCTCGCAGGACAAGATCGACAAGCTCGACGATCAGACGCGCGCGATGCTGGACCGCTACCGTTCGGCGAGCTGGCAGGCCCAGCAGCTCACCGTCTACGCCAACCAGCTGGGCGAGCTGGTCTCCGCACAGGACGCCGAGAAGGCTTCGTTGAACCGCCAGATCGACGAGATGGAACGCACCGAGCGCGAGCTGCTGCCGCTGATGCTGCGCATGGTCGAGGGGCTGGAGAAGTTCATCGCGCTGGACCTGCCGTTCCTTGCCACCGAGCGTCGCGAGCGGCTCGAGTCGGTCAAGAAGCTGATGGGCGATCCGGGCGCGAACAACGCGGACAAGTTCAAGCGCGTCCTCGAAGCCTGGCAGCTGGAAGCCGAGTACGGCCGCTCGCTGGGCGCCGAGCGGATGGAAGTCGAGAACCGCACGGTCGATGTGCTGCGCGTCGGCCGCACGGCGATGTTCTACCTGAGCGCGGACGGCAAGCAGGCCGGCGCCTGGGACGCCGAGCAGAAGAAGTGGGTCGAGCTGCCGCACGAGCACGTCAGCGAAATCCGCCACGGCTTGCGCATGGCGCGTGAGACCGCGGCGCCGGATCTGTTGCGGCTGCCGATGCCCGCGCCGAGGGCGGGCTCGT
Organism: Panacagrimonas perspica; assembly: GCF_004364935.1. GTDB lineage: Bacteria > Pseudomonadota > Gammaproteobacteria > Nevskiales > Nevskiaceae > Panacagrimonas > Panacagrimonas perspica. Next base: position 136,711 of record NZ_SOBT01000008.1, read on the forward strand.
GAAGGGTCTGCATGCGTGGGCGGCCCTGATGCTGGTGTTCGGCGCCACGCCGGCGCTGGCCCAGCAGAAGGGCATGGATGAGCTGCTCAAGCAGATCCAGCAGGGCTCGCAGCAGGCGTCGCAGCTCAATGCGGAACGCGAGCAGCGTTTTCTTCGCAACAAGAATGAACAGGCGGCGCTGCTCGGCAAGGCCGAGAGTGATTTCGCCGCCGCCAATGCGCGCGCCAACCAGGCCAAGGCACGTTTCGCAGCCGGGCAGGGCGAGATCGCGGAGCTCAAGAAGCGGCTCACCGAACGGGTCGGCGACACCGGTCAGATGTACGCGGCCATCGCGCAATCGGCAGGCGAGTTCCGCGGCCAGGTCGCCGGGTCGCTGGTGACCGCACAGTTTCCGGATCGCATCGGCTTCCTCGACCGCATTGCGCAGGCCGGAGAAATTCCGAGCGTCCAGGACCTCGAGAAGCTGTGGTTCCTGTATGCGCAGGAAGCCGCGGAGAGCGGACGCGTGGCGCGCTTCCCGGCCGAGATCGTCGATGCGCTCGGCGAAAAGGAGAAGGTCGATGTCGTTCGCGTCGGGCTCTTCACCGCGCTGACCGCCGACGGCTACCTGAGCCTGCAGCCGGACACCGGACGCCTAGCATTGCTGGCGCGGCAGCCCGAAGGTCACGGCGGCCTCGCGCGTGATTTCAGCGAGGCCAAGGAGGGCGTCCACCCGGTCGTCATCGATCCGTCGCGCGGCGATCTGCTGCGGCTGATCGCCGAACGTCCGACGGTGGCCGAGCGCGTCCACCAGGGCGGCCTCGTCGGCTACGTGATCATCGCCATCGGTGTGCTCGGCGCCGTGCTCGCGGCCTGGCAATTCGTCTACCTGCTGCTGGTCGGCATCCGCGTGCGCCGACAGCTCGGCAATGTCGGGCAGCCGCGCGAAGACAATCCGCTGGGTCGTGTGCTGGCGAGTCTTCGCGGCGACACCACGCAGGATCCGGAGATTCTCGAGACGCGTCTGTCCGAGGCGGTGCTGCGCGAAACGCCGAAGCTCGAACGCTTCCAGTCGCTGCTGCGCATGATCGTCGCCGCGGGCCCGCTGCTGGGCCTGCTCGGCACGGTGATCGGCATGATCATCACGTTCCAGGTCATCACCGAGGTCGGCGCCGGCGATCCCAAGCTGATGGCCGGCGGCATCTCGCAGGCGATGATCGCGACGGTGCTCGGCCTGATGATCGCGATTCCTCTGTTGTTCGTGAACAGCTTCCTGATGGCGCGCTCACGCACGCTGACGCAGATCCTCGACGAGCAGGCGGCGGGTTTGCTGGCGCAGCGGCTCGAATCCGCCGGGGCGACACGTGCTTGATCTGGTCGTCGAGTCGTTCGCCATCCAGTACGACACGCTCGGCGACTTCCTTGATTCCGGCGGCTGGGTGACGCGCTGGATCCTCGGCGCCTGCGCGGTGCTGATCACCGTGGCGCTCGAGCGCGCGTGGTACCTGTGGCGCATCTATCCGAAGGCACGCGCAGCCGCGCTGGCGCAGTGGAACGCGCGCGGCGAGCGGCATTCGTGGACCGCCCAGCGCATCCGCATCGCGCTGATCTCGCAGCTGCGCGTGGGTCTGGAGTCGGGCCTGCCGATCATCAAGGTGATGGTGCCGATGGCGCCGCTGCTCGGGCTGCTGGGCACCGTGATGGGCATGCTGCAGGTCTTCGATGCGATGGCCATGAGCCGGGGCGGCGATACGCGCGCGATGGCCGACGGCATCTCGCACGCGATGATCGCGACGATGACGGGGCTGGTGGTCAGCGTGATCGGACTGTTCTTCTCGAACCTGTTCGCTTCGCGCGTGCGGGTCGAGGCCGAGCGGCTGAATGATTTGATTGCGCCGGGTTGAACGGGATGACGATCTCAGTTGCCACGCTCTCCCTCACCCGGCGCTTCGCGCCTCCCTCTCCCCGTGGGAGAGGGTTTCTGCTTTCTTCTTCCGTGGGGAGTGGGGCTGGTGGTGAGGGACCGTCGGCCCGGAGTGCGCGCACATGAAATTCCGCCGTCACAACCCGCCGCCCGAAGACACCGGCATCGACCTCGCGCCGATGCTCGACTTCGTCATGAACCTGCTGATCTTCTTCATCATCGCGGCCGCGTTCGTGCAGGAGTCCGGCATCCGCGTGAACAAGCCGTCGGCCAAGACCGCGACGCAGGAGGACAAGACCAGCATCTTCGTGGCGATCTCCGCGCAGAACGAGATCTGGATCAACCGCGAGCACGTCGACATCCGTCGCCTGCGCACGGAGATCGAGCGCATGCGCCGCGACAAGCCCAAGGCGGTCGTCGTCATCCAGGCCGACCAGGATGCGCGCGCGGGCCTGATGGTCGAGGCGATGGACCAGGCGCGGCTGGCCGGCGTGCCGGATGTTTCGATCGCGGCCACGCCCCGATAGATCACGGCGATCGGGCTCCCCACGCATTCATGAGCATTGCCACCCAGCAGGAGCAGGCCGGCGTCCGCTGGGTCGTTCTGCCCCTGCTCGGGCTGTTGCTGACCGCGCTCTTGTTCCTGCTGCTCGGCTGGATCATTCGCGGGCCCGAAGGTGAGGGTCTCGGGCCGCAGCGTGTGCTCGACGCGATCGACATCGCGCGCGTGGAGCCGCCGTCCGAGCAGCCCAAGGACGTCATGAAGACGCTGGAGAACGCGCCGCCGCCTCCGCCGGCCGCGCCTCCGGCGCTCGGCCGGCCCGACCTGCCGGCGCTCGATGTTCCGACGCTCGCGATCGAGCCGGTCGCCGTCGGCAACATCGCCGTGCCGGTGGCACTGGGCGCTTCGGGTTTGTCGCTGGGCAAGGCCGGTTCGTTCGGCGGATTCGGCAGCGGCGGTGCCGGCAGCGGAGCAGGGGCGGGAGGCAGCGAATACGGCGGTGGCGGGTGGAAGGGCAAGCCGCTGACCCCGCTGTCGACGGCGCGCCCGCAGATGCCGGACTGGGCCTGCAAGCAGAAGCTCAACGGCTGGGTCGAAGCGGTCTTCATCGTGATGCCCAACGGCCGCGTGCAGAACATCCGCATCGTCGATGCGGATCCGCGCGGCGTCTTCGAGGCTGCGGCCGTCGAGAGCATCACGAACTGGATCTACGAACCCACCGGCAAGGCCGCCGAAGTGAAGCAGCGCGTGCCGATGAACCACGAAGACTGTGCGTACAACTGGAATTAGTCCGGACGCACCAGCGCCCCAACCCGTAGCCCGGACGAAGTCCGGGAGGGCGGCCCGGATCCGGCTCCCTTTGTGCGACCGAGGCCCCGGACTTCGTCCGGGTTACCTGGCGGGCGTCGGTCTGCTGATGTTGGCCTCGTTTTGCGCGCACGCCGAGCAGTACAAGAGCGAGGTGCGCGAAGTCGCGGCGCCGCCCGAGCAGACGAAGTCGCAGGATCCCGCGACGCTGCTCAAGTCCACGACCGACCCCTACGCGCGCGCGATGCTGCTGCGTGACCTCGCGGCGAGCGCCGTCGAGAAGAAGGACTACAAGGAAGCGCAGCGATTGCTGCAGGAAGCGGTGAAGCTCGGCGCGCTGTCGGGGCCGGCCGCGGAGATGATGAAGAAGGATCTTGCGTCGCTGACCTTGGCGACGGGCGACATCAAGCAGCAGGTGCCTCAGCTCGAAGCGCTGGTGAAGTCCGGTAGCGCAACGCCCGAGATCTTCGTGGCTCTCGGCGCGGCTTATCTGGAAAACAAACGCTACAAGGAGGCCGTGCCGCTGCTGCAGAAAGGCATCGCAGCCACGCCCAAGCCAGATCCGACCTGGCGCAAGGCGCTGGTCGCGGCGCTGATCGGAGCGGGGCAGGAGGCCGACGCGGCCAAATTGCTCGAACAGCAGTTGCGCGGAAATTCGGCGCAGCGCGAGGCTTGGCTGCAGCTGGCGGCGCTGTACCTGAAGGCGGGCAACAAGGAGCGCGCGCAGGCCACGATGGAGATCGCGAGCCGTCTGGGCTATCTGTCCAGCGCTGAAGATCGCCTGCGCCTGGTCACGCTGACCGGACAGATCGGCGCGCCGTTCGAGGCGGGTTCGGTGCTGCAGGGCTGGCTGCAGGGCGGCCAGCTGCCGAAGAATGTCGACAACCAGAAACTGCTCGCCGCGCTGTGGGTTCGAGCGCGCGAACCCAAGCTCGCGCTGGTCGTGCTCAACGACCTGGTTGTCGTGCGTCCGTCGCGTGAGCTGTACGAGCAGATGGCGCAGCTTCACCTCGAACGCGAGGACTACCCGCGCGCCGCGCAAGCGCTGAGCCAGGCGCTGCAGCTCGGCGGGAAGAACGGTCCGCTGTTGATGAGCCTGGGGATGGCGCGCTACCAGCTGGCGGACATCGACGGCGCGCTCGGCGCGTTCCGCGATGCGGGGCAGTTCGCACCGCAGAAGAAGCTGGCGTCGGACTGGATCACCTATCTCGAATCCGGACGCGCGCGCGAGCAGGCGCTGGCATCGGCCGCACAGGCCGCGCGGCGCGAAGCCGACGATGTGGCCTTGAGCCATCGCCTGCTCGGGCCCGGCGTGAACCTGCCGGCGAACGACGCCGCCGTCGTCGCATCGGCCGGCGTGACCCGTGGCACCGTGGCCTCCGCGCGCAGCGCGAGCGGCGAACTGACGCCCATCGGCGCCGAGCGCGACGGCAATGCCGCGGGTTCGATACCGCCGTGGACCGGCGGACTGACGCCTTCGCAGTGGCCCGCCGGCTTCACCAAGGGCCAGCGGCTGATCGATCCGTATCCGTCGGATCGGCCGCAGTTCACGATTACCGCCGCCAACCTGGGCGAGTACAAGCCGCTGTTGTCGATCGGGCATCAGCAACTGCTGGCGCGCTATCCGGGCTATCGACTGCCGGTGTACGTCACGCGCCGCGGCGTGGCCTATCCGCAGGCGATCTACGACGCGAGCCAGGCCAATCTCGGTCGCGCCAAGCTCACCGGCTCGGATGCACTGACGGGCGCCAAGCTCGGCGTGCCGTTCCCCAAGCCGCAGTCCGGCGTCGAAGTGATGTGGAATCACCGCACGCGCTATCGCGGCAATACCGCCGAGGCGCGCAGCCGCCAGTACGTCATCGGTGCCGACGGCAAGCAGACGCTGGACGTGCGCCTCGACGAGCGCGTGTTCTTCCGATACGGCAACACCGCGGATCCGGTGGACATCAGCGCGCAGAACATCCTGCTGTACTACCTGCTGCGCTTCACCGGCGTGGGCATCAACAACTTCGTGGCGCTGGCGCACGAGACGGCGAATTCCGAGAAGGACGCGCGCGCGATCTGGGTCGGGCCGCCGGGAACGGGCAAGCTGTTCCGCGTACCGCCGGTGGGCTACGACCAGCCGTTCCCGGCCACCGACGGCATGTACTTCGTCGACATGATCGACATGTACAACGGCGCGTTCGATCGCTACGTGTGGAAGCTCGTCGGCAAGCGCGAGCTCTATCTGCCGTACAACGGCTATCGGCTTTCGGACGGCAGCCGCAGCTACGCGAGCCTGCTGACGCCGAAGTTCTTCAACCCGGAGGCCACGCGTTACGAGCTGCATCGCGTATGGGTCGTCGAGGCCACCGAACGCGGCGGCAAGAAGCACAGCTTCGGACAGCGCGTGTTCTATGTCGACGAGGATTCGTGGAACGTCGTGCTGGTCGAGAACTACGACCGCGCGGGGAAGCTGTGGCGGTTTCAGGAAGGGCATCTGATTCCGCTGTACGACGTGCTGGCCGCCAACTGTCTGCCGGTGATCACCTACGACCTGCAGGATGGCCGCTACTTCGCGAGCCGCCTGGTGGGACAGGAGACGCCGACGCGCTACGACGTGCCGATGAAGAAGTCGGAGTTCAATCCGGCGGCGGTCGAGGCGCAGTACCTGCGCTAGCGAAAATCCGTGTAGCCCGGGTTAAACCCGGGGATCTCTCGAATACCAAGCGTCATCCCGCTCTTTGGCTTCGCGAAATTCAACGCCCGGGTTACGGGTGAATTCAGGCCGCGGGCGGGGAGCCGCCACCCACGAGCTGCAACGAGGGTCGCACCTTGTTGTCGGCCCATTCGCGGACGCAGTCGCGCTGGTCGTGCTTGGCGCGGTAGAGCGCGACATCGGCCTGGCCGACCATCGCTTCCATCGTGACCGAATCCAGCGGCGTGGCGGTGGCCACGCCCATGCTCACGGTGATGCGTACCTTGCCGGGAATGTGCAGGGCCTTCACGGCTTCGCGCAGATCCTCGGCGCGCGACAGGGCGCTTGCGCGATTGGTGTCGTAGAGGAAGATTGCAAACTCCTCGCCGCCGAGGCGGCCGGCCAGATCGAGCGGTCGCCGCGCGTGTTCCAACACGATGTTCGCGACCTGGCGCAGGCACTCGTCACCCGCAAGGTGTCCGTAGACGTCGTTGAAGCGCTTGAAGTAGTCGATGTCCACGCCCAGCACCGCGACGTTTCGACCTTCGCGGCGCGCCTGGCGAATCAGCTTGTCGCCGCGCGAATAGAACGTGCGGTGGTTGTAGGCGCCGGTGAGGGGGTCGCGCTCCGACATCGACTGCAGCAGTTGCTCGCGCAACCAGGCCACGCGCTGCGTGCGCTCCTGCAGATGGCAACCGATGCTGCTGAGGATCGCGACGCTGGTGATGAAGAACGTGAAGTCGAAGACTTCGAGCGAACTGCGCTGCAAGGTCATCATCAGCATCGGCGCCGTGCTGACCGCCAGCAGTGCCAGCACGTTGGCCTCCGACCACACCAGTCCGAGCAGGAAGAAGTCGTAGAGCAGCTGGATGATCAGGAATTCCAGCGGGATGTCGGCGCCCCGGTGGGCGGCCATGGCGCTGAGCAGCAGCATGCCGGTGGTGTGGAACAGCGCGCCGATGCGCGCGACGATCAGCGTGTAGCGCCAGGATTCGCGCAGGAACGTCGCGATGAAGAGGGCCAGGTTTCCCGGCACCGCGAACGCCACCATGAGGCCCCAGACCTGGGGATCAGAAAATTTTCGCGCGGTGAAGAAGTCGTGGGTGAAGTAGCCCGTGTACAGCAGCATCCCGATGATCATCGCCAGGCGCTGCAGGGTCACCACCGATTCCGCGCGATGCCGCAGGAAGGCGGGTTCCAGATTGCCCGTGAAGGCCAGCGACAACCTCCGGGGCACGCTTCCGCGCCCGCTGTCCAGCCGGTCCAGTTCGGCTTGAACGCCGTTGGGCTCGAGCGTGTTATCGGCGAGGAAATCGTGTCGCATGTACTCGATCGCACAAGAACTGTGCCGCTGTTTCCAGGAAAGGGTGAACGGGATCACAGGTCACGTTTCGGCCGTATCGAACACCCGCTGCGTGCCCGCGCAGCGCCTTCGGTCGGGGCCGACAAGCCGCTGATCTGTTGATCATAGATGACAGTATTGTCGGGTAAAGAAATTGATGGGGCCGCGCGCGGATGGATCTGTGCCCGTGTCCCGGCGTCGGGCCCATGGCGGTTCGGGGAAGGGCCGGCGCCGGCGCCGGGAAACCGCCGTGATCGATGCGACCCTCGACGTGACAATCGTGGTCTATTTTGGACCATTCGAGCCCGAATTCGGGCGAAACGCAATGATCGAAGGATCAGTGCCCTTGTTCGGACCGTGATTTGCCGGCCTCTGCTGCAGATCGCACGAGGGCGAACCCTTAGGAGCAGACCCTGGTGGTGCGCTCAGCCCGCCCGGAGGGCTTCGGCGACCGGCATGCGCGCAGCGCGCAGCGCAGGAAACAGCCCACCGAAAAGCCCGATGACGGCCGCCCAGACGATGCCCTGGACCAGCAGGGCCGGCGTCACGCGAAAATCGAACGCGACCTGGCTGAAAGTCTGACCGTTGAGTGTCGAGATCGTGTAGCCGTTGAACAGCACGAACGCGATCAGGGCGCCGAGAATGCCTCCGGCCAGCGCCAGCACGATCGCCTCGAGCATGATCGAGACCACCACCGGCGCGGCACCGAATCCAAGCGCACGCAGCGTCGCGATCTCGACGCTGCGCGTCGACACCGCGGCGTACATCGTGTTCAGCGCGCCGAACAGCGCACCGATCGCCATGACCACGGCAACGAAGTAGCCCAGTCCGTTGATCAGGTTCGACAGCATCTTCGAGCGCGACGCGTAGTACTTCGGCTCGGACAGCACGTCCACCGTCATCGACGGATCCTTGGTCAGGAAATCCTTGAACGGCTGCAGCTGGCTCTCCGATTCGAGCTGCGCGATCACCGAGGTCGGCGCGCCGCGATTGGCCGCCGACATGATCGCCTCGGCATCGGTCCAGATCTCCGACTCGTGCACGTTGCCGCCGGACTCGAAGATGCCCACGACCTTCCAGCCGTCGCCGCGCACCGCCACGCTGCCGCCGATCGTCAGCCCCTCGAACTCGGCCGCCGCGCCGCGGCCGGCGATGATCTCGCGCATGCCGGAATTGAACATCCGGCCCTCGACGATGCGCACCTCGGGGCGCACAGCCAGCACGTTGGGCTGAGTGCCTCGAACCACCACGTTGGTCGGATCGGTGGCGCCGCGCCGCGGCAGGCTGGTCAGCATGAAGACTTCCGCGGCTGCGATCGGCTTGCCGTCCGCGTCCTTGCGGATGCCTGGCGCCTGTTCGATGGTCGGCACCTGGCTGCGGTAGATCACGCTGGAGAGTTCGTCGTTGGCGCCGCCCCGCAGGACCAGCACGCGATCGGCACGCCCGGTCGACGAGAGCGTCGCGCGAAAACCCTCGGCCATCGCGAGCAAGGCCACCAGCACGCCGACCACGCCGGCGATGCCGATGACGATCACCATCGACGGTCCCAGGCGCGACGGCACGGTGCGCAGATTCAGGGCGGTGACGGCGGTCACCTGGGCAAAGGCGCTGGCCATGGCGGATTCTCGGCTCAGTGGCCCGACAGGGCGTTGACGATGTTCAGCCGCATTGCGCGCAGCGACGGAATCGCGCCGACCACCAGCGCAAGAACGATGGCCGCGCCGAGCGCGAGCGTCCAGACGCCGAGGTTGACCTCGAGCCCCGGCAGGAAGGGCTTCAGGAATCCCGATGCGAACGTCGACAACAGCACGCCGATCACGGCGGCGATCAGGCACAGCAGCGCCGACTCCGCCAGCACCAGCGCCAGCACGCCGCCATCGCGAAAGCCGATCGTCTTGAGCACGGCGAGCTCGGGCACGCGTTCGCGCACCGACTGCATCATCGTGTTGCCGGTGATGATGATCAGGCTGAAGAACGAGGCGCCGATGATCGATGCGATCAGGAACTGGATGTCGCCGAACTGCTTGATGAAGGCGGCGTTGAAGGCCTTGTCGGTTTCGGTCAGCGTTTCCTTCGGCGAGTTCGCGAACAGCTTGTCGATCGAACGGCCGACCGTTTCAGCCTCGGCCGGATTGGCGACCTTGACGTTGTACCAGCCCACGGTGCCCTGGCCGAACGCGCGCGCCTCGTCGAAGTAATCCCATCGGAAGACCATGAAGTCCTCCTGGCCCTTCATCGTCTCGTCGCGTGCGTCCATGACGCCGACGAGCTGGAATTCCCAGGCGTTGCTGCCGCCCTTCTTCGGCCAGATCGTGGCCTGGATCGGAATCGTGTCGCCGATCTTCCAGCCGAACTTCTCCATCAATCCGCGACCGACGATGCAGCTCGTGCGCTCGCGCTTGAACGTCGCGACCTGATCGTCCGCGACGACGAACTCGGGATAGACGTCGTAATAGGTCTCCTGATCGACCGGCATGATCGGGAAGAAATTCGCCTCGCTCTGATACCGCCCGCCGAACCACGTCGCATGCGAGACCTTGTCCACGCCGGGCACCGAGCGGATCTGCTGGTAGTGGCCGTAGGGCAGGATTTCGGTGAACGAATACTTGCCGTGCGTGATCAGGCGGTCGGCGCCCGACATCTCCACGCCCTGGTTGAAAGCGACGTTTACCGCCTGCAGCAGGCCGAACAGCAGGAAGGCCACGACGATCGACAGCATCGTGAAGATCGTTCTCGGCTTGCGGCGCCACAACGTGGCCCACAGCAGCGGAAAGAATTTCATCGGCGTGTTTCGCTCATGCCTGCGCGCCTGCTTCGATCAGCCGGCCCTTGTCCATGTGCAGCTGATGGCCGGCGTATTCGGCAGCGCGCGGATCGTGAGTGACCATGATCAGGGTCTTGCCGTGTTCGCGATTCAGCGTCTGCAGCAGCCCGAGCACTTCGTCGGCGGTCTTGCGATCGAGATCGCCGGTGGGTTCGTCGCAGACCAGCAAGGTCGGATCGGCGACGAGCGCGCGGGCGATGGCGACGCGCTGCGCCTGGCCGCCGGAAAGCTCGGACGGCTTGTGCTTGGCGCGATCCTCGAGCCCCACCACGGTCAGTGCGATCTGCACGCGGCGCGCTCGCTCGGACTTCGAAAGGTGGGTCAGCAGCAGCGGCAGCTCCACGTTCTGGGCGGCGGTGAGCACGGGCAGCAGGTTGTAGAACTGGAAGACGAAGCCGACGTTGCGCGCGCGCCACTGCGCGAGACGTCCACCGGACAAGGTGTCGATGCGCTGGCCGGACACGGTGATCGTGCCGGCGCTGGGCTGATCGAGCCCGCCGATCAGATTGAGCAGCGTGGTCTTGCCGGAACCCGAAGGTCCCATCAGTGCAAGGAAGTCGCCCTGTTCGATGTTCAGCGAAAGCTCGTGCAGGACTTCGATCTTCTCCTTGCCGCGCACGTAGTGCTTCGAGATCCGGTCCAGCGCGATCAGCGTTTCAGCCATGCTCACTACTCCTTGGTCTTGACCGCGACCCTCGCGCCATCGGCGAGCTTCGCGAAATCGCCGATCACCAGCGTCTCGCCGCCGGACAGGCCGGCCGTCACCTCGATGTCGTTGCCGCGGGTGTCGCCCAGCGTCACCGCGCGCCGCTCGGCGGTCTCTCCGCGCAGCATGAAGACGACCGCCTCCTGGGCCCCGCGGTTCACCGCCGATTTGTCGACCAGCACGATCGGACGCGCCGGCTTGCCGCTGTCGTCGGCTTTCTCGGCCATGAAGCTGACGCGCGCGCCCATGTCGGGCAGCACGCGGGGATCTTTCACCTTCAGCGCGATGCGGACTTTCACGGTGGCCTTGCTGCGATCGGCCGTCGGGATCACGGCGATGACTTCGGACGGGATCTTCCAGTCCGGATAGGCATTGAGCGTGCTCTGAGCCTCCTGGCCGGCATGCACGCGATTGATGAAGTTCTCGTTGACGTCGACTTCGACTTCCAGCGATTCCATGTCGACCAGCGTGCCGATCCCGGTGCGGGTGCCGTCGCCGCCGGCGGACAGCGGCGAGATCATCTCGCCGGGCTGCGCGTTCTTCACGGTGATCACGCCGGCGAACGGGGCGCGCACGATCGTGTCGTCGAGTTCCTGCTGCTGCACGGAGACGCTGCGTTCGGAGACGGTGACGTTGCGGCGCGTGCTCTCCAGACGTGCGCGCAGCGAGTCGGCATTGGCCTGTGCGTTGTCGAGCGCCGACTGGCTGAGCAGCTGACGCCCCGCCAGCTCCTTCGTGCGCTTGAGATTGCGGTCGGCCTCGACGAGTTGCACCTGCACTTCGGTGAGCTGCGCCTTCGAGGCTTCCATCTGCGAACGCGACAGCTCCAGTTGCGCGCGCAGATTCGAATCGTCGATGCGCGCCAGCACCTGGCCCTGCTCCACGCGAGTGCCTTCCTCGATCATCAGCTCGACGACCTTGCCGGTGACCTTCGACGAAACCGTGGCGCGGCGGCGTGCGACGACATAGCCCGACGCATCGAGCACCGAACCGGCACCGGCAGCGCCCGAACCCTGAGCGCGGGCCGTCGTCGTCGTGACGGGGATGGCCGGGTCCGGGCGCAGGAACCATCCACCGAGGCCCACGAGCAATGCGATCACCACGACGATCGCGACGAGGCGGCCTTTTCCGGAAGACGGTTCCTCGAGCGGGCCGCGGTCGATCTTGAGGCTGCCGAGCAGCGCCGACTTGTCTTGCATCGAAACGTTTCGGAAAGAAAGTCTGGCTAGCTTGGCAGCTTCAGGTGGGCTTTCCCAATGCGCCGCAATCCCGTGGCCCCGTAGCCCGGGCGAAGCCCGGGGTCGCGCGCCATCTGCGAGGGGACCCCCCGGCTTCGCCCGGGCTACGTCTGTTGCTCAGGTATCGAAGTCGACGCGCACGCTTTCGCCGGTTTCGAGCTTCACATTGGCGCCCTCGAAGAAGTCGATGTCCTCGTCCTCCGACGGCAGGCGGCCGTTCTCGAACTGGCCCTCGCAGGTGAATGCGAGCGTGTAGTCGCCGGGCGGAAGATAGTCGAGCAGATAGCTGCCGGCCGCTCCGGTACCGCGGCGTACGATGGGTGCCGTGGCGTAGGGCTCCACGCCCGCGCCGTCGCGCTCATCCGGTTCGATGTCGCGTCCGGCGAACGCATAGACCAAGGCCGTGCCCGTACGGCAGGCGGCGTCGGAGAATCGTGAGGCCGGGATATTGCCGCTCACGCTCGAGGCGTCGCCGACCTCCATCACGCGGATCAGCGGGTCCAGCGTGAAGCCGGCCTCGTCCTCCTTTTCGGAAAGCGACAGCACCAGGTCGAGTGCGACGACCAGCGATGTCGTCTTGTCGTCGTCCTTGTCGATGTTGAAGGACACCGGCGAGAACAGCACGGTGGCCGTACCGGCCTCGATCGCTTCGTCCGGCCGTCCCGGGCGGGTGACTTCGCCCAAGTCGTCGTCGTCCGCCAGCAGCAGCTTGAAACCGTCGTAGCGACCGCCGTCGATCTTGCTGTCGGACAGCAGGTCTTCTGGAACCGGATCGACCGTCGAGTCCACCAGGTACACGCCGGTGGAGCTGCGCGTCAGCTTGTCGGTGTTGCCGTCGGTCTTGCGCAGCTCCACGCCTTCGAGCCGCAGCGTGACCTTGGCGTCCTCGTCGGCCAGCGGCGTGGCGACGAGATCGACGTTGAACGAAGGCTCGCAGCCGGCGAGCAGGACGGCGAGGGCGGCAAGGGCGATTCGTAGGCGCATGCGGGGGAGTGTGGCAGTCGGACGACTCAATTCAAATGGTGGAGCAGCGGTCGGAAAAGGGCGGCCGAGACCGCGGCCCGTAGCCCCGGCGAAGTCTGGGATTCCCCTCGCATGCGCAGCGCGCCCCGGCTCTTTCGCTTCGCGAAATTCGACGCCCGGGCTACGCGTTACGCGCGATCGCGTGCCGAGGCGGCGTGGGCCTGCAGGCCTTCGGCGTCCGCGATGGTCCCGGCGATCTTCGCCATCACCCGTGCGCCATCCGGCGAGCACTCGATCAGGCTCGTGCGCTTCTGGAATTCGTAGACGCCCAGCGGGTTGGAGAAACGTGCGGCACGCGATGTCGGCAGCACGTGGTTCGGACCTGCGCAGTAGTCGCCGAAGGCTTCGGGCGTATGGCGGCCGAGAAAGACGGCGCCGGCGTGACGGACGCGATCGAGCAGCGCGCGCGGATCGTCCACCGCCAGTTCGAGATGCTCGGGCGCGATGCGGTTGGAGACGTCCACCGCCTCCTCGAGCGAGCGCGCCCTGATCAGCGCGCCGCGATTGCCGATCGACGCGCGCACGATCTCGTGACGCGGAAGGGTGGTGACGCGCTCGTCCATCGCATCCGACACCTTTTCGAGGAAGGCCGCGTCGGGCGAGATCAGCACCGACTGCGCGTCCTCGTCGTGCTCGGCCTGGCTGAACAGGTCCATCGCGATCCAGCGCGGGTCGCTGCCGGCATCCGAGATGACGACGATCTCCGAAGGCCCTGCGATCGAATCGATGCCGACCTGGCCGAACACGATGCGCTTGGCCGCGGCCACGTAGGCGTTGCCGGGCCCGACGATCTTGTCCACCGCGGGGACGCTCTGCGTGCCGTAGGCCAAGGCCGCCACGGCCTGCGCACCGCCGATGCGGAACACGCGATCCACGCCCGCGAGATACGCGGCGCCGAGCACCGCGGCGTTGGTTTCGCCGTTGGGCGTGGGCACCACCATGATGATTTCAGGGACGCCGGCGACCTTCGCGGGCACCGCGTTCATCAGCACCGAGGACGGATAGGCCGCCTTGCCGCCCGGAACGTAGATGCCGACGCGATCCAGCGGCGTGATGCGCTGGCCCAGGCGATTGCCGTGGCTGTCGCCGAATTCGAAGGGCTGCAGGGGCTGGCGTTCCGCGTACGCGCGGATCCGGGCATGCGCCTGCTCCAGCGCGGCCTTCAGCTCGGCCGACAGGCCGAGCCATGCGGCTTCGAGTTCCGCGCGGCCCAGTTCGAGCTGCGCCGCCGAGTTCCAGGCGGAGCGGTCGAAGCGGTTGGTGGCCTCCAGCAGCGCCGCGTCTCCGCGCGTGCGCACGTCGGAGACGATGCGCTCGACCGCCTGCGTGACCTGCGGGTCCTGCGTCGGCGCGCGATCCAGCAGGCGCCCGAGCCGCTCGTCGAAATCGGCGTCCGCCGTGTCGAGACGGTTCGTCTTCATGGCCTCAGGCCGCCGCCCTGAGCGTCTGCAGCCGCGCCAGCAGGTCGCGCAGCGCGGCGTGCTTCATCTTCATCGAGGCCTTGTTGACGACGACGCGCGAACTGACCTGGCAGATGATCTCGGTCTCGACCAGACCATTGGCCTTGAGCGTGTTGCCGGTGGCGACCAGGTCCACGATCAGGTCGGCCAGGCCCACCAGCGGGGCCAGCTCCATCGAGCCGTAGAGCTTGATGATCTCCACCTGTTCGCCGCGGGCGGCGAAGAAGCGGCGCGTGATCTCGGGGTACTTGGTGGCCACGCGCACGCGGCGGCGCAGCGTCGTCGGCGTGCCGGGCGGCCGGTCGAACGGCGAACCCTTGACGACGGCGATCGACAGCCGGCACTTGGCGATATCCAGGTCCATCGGCTCGTACAACGCCTCGCCGCCGTGCTCCATCAGCACGTCCTTGCCGACGATTCCCAGGTCGGCCGCGCCGTGCTCGACGTACGTCGGCACGTCAGTGGGGCGGATGATCAGGAAGTGCAGGTTCGGATCGCGCGACGGCACGCGCAGCAGGCGATCGATGTCGCCGGCCGGCGCAAGGCCGAGGCGGTCGAGCATCGGCAGGCAATCTTCGAGGATGCGGCCCTTGGAGAGGGCCAGCGTGAGCGAGGTCATGAGGACCGCGGAGCGTCAAAAGGGGCGCAATTCTAGCGGGGAATGGACCCGTGGCGCGGCGTGATCGTCCGGCCCGCCCGGATGGAGCCGATCATGAATCGACCGGGGCCCCTGCATTCACGGATTTGTCAGAGCCGGCTAACCATCATCGCGCCCGTCACCTAGCCAGTCCGGGCCGCCGATGCGTCGCACGTGGAAGATGATTCGCGGATCGATCGCGGCGGGCGCCTCATGGAAGGTCGTACGCCTGCCGGAGCCGGTCGCGCCGGCCGCGCGCGAGCACTACCTGGTGTTCGCCGCGGCCATCAAGAACGAGGCCGACTTCCTGCCCGAATGGATCGAATTCCACCGGCACGTCGGCGTCGACCGGTTCGTGCTCTACGATAACGGCAGCACCGACCACACCGTCCGGGTGCTGGAGCCTTACGTCCGCAGCGGCATCGTGCAGCTCATCCCCTGGCAGAACTTCTCGTACTGGATGAACCAGCAGCGCGCCGCCTTCGCGCATGCGCTGGCCAACTTCGGTCCGCGCACGACCTGGATGGGTTTCTTCGACGTCGACGAGTTCGTGTTTCCCACCCATCGTGCGCAGCTACGCGATGTCCTGCATCCGCGCGAACACCTGCCGGCGCTGTGCGTGGCGGGCGTCAATTTCGGGACTGCGGGCCATCTGGTGCGTCCGGCCGGCAGCGTGCTGCGCAACTTCCGCATGGGCGTGCCGATGGAGCGGCAGCGCGAGGTCGTCGCGCTGATGAACACCAAGTGCTTCGTGCGGCCCGAGCGCGTGGCCGCGGTGCCCAGCGTGCACTGGTTCGAGCTGCGCGGCGACGCGGCGCGCGCGTATACCGAGCATGGCGTGCCGCTGCGCCACCGTCCTTACGATCAGCCCGAAGCGCTGAGCGTGGACGTCATTCGATACAACCATTATTTCTCGAAGGCGCGCGAGGATTTTGCGCGCAAGATCGCCGGTACCGACGCGCGCGGGCCGATGTGGAACGGCAACGCGGCGTCGAAGACGCGGATGCTCGACGCCATCGAGGCACTGGCGGTCGAGGACCATGCGATCGATCACGTGCTCGATGGGTTCGCGTGGCTGAATGCGGTGGAGTCTTCGGCGCTGCGGCCGCGCACTTTCGACTTCGCCGCCGCCAGGGCCGCATAACCCGTAGCCCGGACGAAGTCCGGGATTGCGCTCCGTATTCGAGGAGAACCCCGCTCTTTCGCTTCGCGAAATTCAACGTCCGGGCTACGGTTAGCGCAATTGCTTCCACAGAAAGCTGTACGACAGCGCATCCATGTAGGCCTTCTGCCGATTGTTCGCCGCGCCGCCGTGGCCGCCTTCGATGTTCTCGTAGTACAGCACCGGCTGGCCCAGCTCGAGCAGGCGCGCCGTCATCTTGCGCGCGTGCGCCGGGTGCACACGATCATCGCGCGTCGATGTCGTGATCAGCGCGTTCGGGTATTTCACGCCGGGCCGCAGGTTCTGGTACGGCGAGTAGCGCGACAGGTATTCCCATTGCGCCGGGTCGTCCGGGTTCCCGTACTCGCTCATCCAGCTCGCACCCGCCAGCAGCAGGTGATAGCGGCGCATGTCGAGCAGCGGAACCTGGCAGACGACCGCGCCGAACAGTTCGGGATGCTGGGTCATGGCCACGCCCATCAGCAGGCCGCCGTTGCTGCCGCCCTGGATGCCCAGGTGCCGCGGGGACGTCACGCCGCGCTGGATCAGGTCCTGCGCGATGGCGGCGAAGTCGTCGTAGGCGCGCTGGCGGTTCTGCTGCACCGCCGCCTGGTGCCAGGGCGGGCCGAACTCGCCGCCGCCGCGGATGTTGGCCAGGACGAAGGTGCCGCCGCGCTCCAGCCAGGCCGCGCCGACGGCCGCGTGATAGCCCGGCGTCAGCGCGATCTCGAAGCCGCCGTAGCCGTACAGCAGCGTCGGATTCCTGCCGTCGGTCTTCATGCCGGCGCGGCCGACCTGGAAGTAGGGGACTTTCGTGCCGTCCTTCGAGACGGCCTCGCGCTGCTCCACCTCGATACCGTCCGCCTTGAAGAACGCGGGGAGCTGCTTGAGCGTGCGGTGCCCGTCGCGGCCCAGCACGCCGTCGAGAAGGCGCGTTGGCAAAGTGAAGCTCTCGGTGGTCAGCAGGTAGCTGTCGGACTCCTCGTCGTTGAGCGCCGCCGCCTCGGCCTCGCCGAACTCGGGCACCGCCACCGGCCGCGCACTCCAGCGGCCACGGGCGTACCTCATCTCGGTGACGCGGCCGCGCACTCGGTCGAGCTGGTTGAGCAGCAGACCGCTGCGGACCTTCGAATAGCCGATCAGCGAAACTTTCTCGCTGGGCGCGAACAGGATGTCGAACCTGCGCTGACCCTCGATGAACGCGACCAGCGGAATCGCGATCAGGCTGTTGGCCACGTAACGATGGCCGATGATCTCCCAGTCGCTGCGCAACTGGAGCAGCAACTGGTCCTGGAACAGGCTCAGGTCGGCGTCGACGGGAACGTCGAGCTTCGCCAGATGCTCCCCCGAGCGCAGGAAGTACTCGAACTCGAAGAACGTGATTGCGCGCTGCACGATTTCACGCTGCCGCCCCGGCTCGTTCTGAACGTCGATGCCGACGGCGACATCCTCGACCTTGGCTTCGTAGACGACGCGCGCCGCCGGCAGCGCCGTGCCGCGCTTCCATTCGCGCACGATCCGCGGATATCCCGACGAGGTGAGATCCGAGGGCGTGGTGTCGGTGGCGACCAGCACGCTGTCCACGTTGCGCCAGACGATCTCGTGCTTGCCCTCCGGCAGTTCGAAACCCTTGGCGACGAAGCGGCGCGTACCCGTGTCGAATTCGCGCAGGACGTGCGCATCGGCGCCGCCGCGCGACAGTTTCAGCAGGCAGCGGTGATATTTCGGATACAGGCATTCCGCACCCTTCCAGACCCAGTTCTCCTTTTCCGACGTCGACAGCGCGTCGAGATCCAGCACGGTCTCCCAGCGCGGTGTGGCTTTGCGGTACTCGTCCGGCCGGGTGCGACGCCACAGGCCGCGCGGGTGCTGCGCGTCCTTCCAGAAGTTGTAGAGCCAGCCATCGCGCAGCGAGACGGCGGGAATCCGCGCGTTGGAGTCGTAGATGGCGAGCAGGCGATCGTAGATCGGCGTGAAATCGGGCGAGGCCTCGAGTTCCTTCTGCGATATCGCGTTGCGCGCACGGACCCAGTCGAGCGACTTCGCGGCCTCGACGTCCTCGAGCCACAGGTAGGGATCGGCGGACTCCGCGGCGTGGCCGGCGGATGCCGACAGCACCAGCAGGAGCGCGGCCGCGACGGTGTGCAGGAACCTCATGATCGACCCCCGGAGAAGATCGGTCGACGGTAGCGGGCAAGGCGCTTGCGTAGCAAACCGCGGGAATGCGCCATTGCCGCACCCCGAGATCGTCGCCGCTGTTCCCCGTCGTCCAATTACGGACACAATGTTCCATGGCCTACACCTCCCGCATCGGTGTTCGCGGATATCGCTTCGAGAGCCTCGGCGAGCTGCTGGCCAAGGCCTCGCCCGAGCGCTCGGGCGATCATCTCGCTGGCATCGCCAGCGCCAGCGCCGAAGAGCGCATGGCCGCGCGGCTCGCGCTCGCCGAGGTGCCGCTGCTTCGCTTCTGCGAAGAACTGCTGATCCCGGCCGAAGACGACGAAGTCACGCGCCTGATCTGCGATCGCTTCGATCGCGCTGCTTTCCAGCCGATCGCCAGCCTCGACGTCGGCGCGTTCCGCGATTGGCTGTTGTCGGATGCCGTCGACGGCGCCGTGCTGAATGCGCTCGCGCCGGGACTGATGCCCGAGATGCTGGCCGCCGTGAGCAAGCTGATGCGCAACCAGGATCTGGTGCTGACCGCGCGCAAGGTCCGGGTGGCGACGCGCTTTCGCAACACGCTCGGCGGCGCCGGCGTGCTGTCGGTACGCCTGCAGCCCAATCACCCCACCGACGATGCACGCGGCGTTGCGGCATCCATCCTGGATGGCCTGATGTTCGGTTGCGGCGATGCGTGCATCGGCATCAACCCGGCGAGCGACGAACCCGAACGCCTCGCTCCGCTGTGGCGCCTGCTCGACGAGCTGATCGCCCGCTTCGAGATTCCGACGCAGTCCTGCGTGCTGGCGCACGTGACGCGCCAGATCGCGGCGATCGAGGCGGGTCTTCCGCTGGATCTGGTGTTCCAGTCCATCGGCGGAACTGAAGGCCTGAATCGCAGCTTCGGTATCGATCTGGCGCTGCTGCGCGAAGCACATGACGCCGGACGATCGCTGCGTCGCGGGGCCGTGGGCGACAACGTGATGTACTTCGAGACCGGGCAGGGCAGTGCGCTGTCCGCCGGTGCGCATCACGCCATCGATCAGCAGACGCTGGAAGCCCGCGCGTACGCCGTTGCGCGCGAGTTCGAGCCGCTGCTCGTCAACACCGTCGTCGGCTTCATCGGGCCCGAGTACCTGTACGACGGCAAGCAGATACTGCGCGCGGCGCTGGAGGATCACTTCTGCGGAAAGCTGATGGGGCTGCCGATGGGCGTGGACGTCTGCTACACCAACCACGCCGAGGCGGACCAGGACGACATGGACACGCTGCTGACGGTGCTCGGCACGGCCGGCGTGAACTACATCATGGGCGTGCCCGGCGCCGACGATGTGATGCTCAACTATCAATCGACCAGCTTCCACGACGCCCTGTATGTGCGTCGTGCGCTGGGATTGCGGCCGGCGCCCGAGTTCGAAGCCTGGCTCGAGAAGCAGGGCATCGTCGACGCCACCGGCACGCCGATCGCGGATGGCCGCATGGCGGCGCTGAGCGACCTGCGTGCTTTCGTCGACGGACGCAGCGCATGAGCGATCAGAAGAAGCCGCTCGCGGTGCCGGTGCCCGGCGTCATCGAGCCGTCGCCGGCCTGGGCGGAACTCGCGGGCCTGACGCCGGCGAGAGTCGCGCTGGGCCGCAGTGGCGTGAGTCTTCCGACGCGCGAGGTGATGTCGTTCGGCGTGGCCCACGCCCGTGCACGCGACGCGGTGCACGCGGAGCTCGATGTCGCGAAGCTTCGGGAAGAGTTGGCGGCCGATGGCTGGACGGCGATCGAGGTCACCAGCGCCGCGACGACGCGCACCGCCTTTCTCGCGCGGCCGGACTGGGGACGCCGGCTCGACGACGAATCGAACAAGAAGCTGGCAGCGATTCCGCGAGAAAAGCCGGACCTGGTCTTCGTGTTGAGCGACGGCCTGTCTGCGCTGGCGCTGCACAGCCACGCCTCGCGTTTGCTGCGCACGCTGAAGCCCAAGCTTGCCGATCTGCGCGTCGCGCCGATCGTCATCGCCACGCAGGCGCGCGTGGCGCTCTCCGACGAGGTCGGGCAGTTTCTCGGGGCGGGTATCGCGGTGAGCCTGATCGGCGAGCGTCCGGGACTGTCCACCCCCGATAGCCTGGGCGCGTATCTCACGGCCGACCCGCGCGTGGGTCGCAGTGATGCGCAGCGCAACTGCATCTCGAACATCCACGGCGCGGGCCTGAGCTACGAGACGGCTGCCGCGCAGATCGAGGCGTTGATTCGT
This sequence comes from Panacagrimonas perspica, assembly GCF_004364935.1. Lineage (GTDB taxonomy): Bacteria > Pseudomonadota > Gammaproteobacteria > Nevskiales > Nevskiaceae > Panacagrimonas > Panacagrimonas perspica. Next base: position 157,394 of record NZ_SOBT01000008.1, read on the forward strand.
ACCGCCCACGCCTCCGGCGTCAGCGGGGTCACATTGGCCAAGCGCCTCGCCGCCCCAAGGGAGTCCCCGTAGCCCGGACGAAGCCCGGGGTTGCGCTCGGTTTGCGAGGGGGAACCCCGGGCTTCGCCGGGCTACGCGATGTTGCCGGCTTCGGACGCTTCGGAGATCCAAACCGGAAACTTTCGCTCGCTTCCAATGATCTGCGTGAGCACGCGGTCAGGGTTCCGACGTCATCAGCGAACGCGCCATGCTATGGCGATTCAGCCCCCGTAGCCCGGGTGAAACCCGGGGCTCCCCTCGCAATACGCAGCGCAACCCGGGGTTCACCTGGACTACGGGGTTCAGCCGTTCCGAAGATCGAGCACCGGCAGCTTCGGCTTGCTCCCGATGATCTGCGTGAGCACATGGGTCAGTGTCACGACGTCGTTGTCGAACGCGCCGTGCCACGGTGGTTCGGTCTTCAACGCCTGGCCGGCAGCATCGACGCGCGTGATCACCGGCGCATCGTGGATCACGATGCGGGGATGCGCGCCGTTCTTGTCCAGCGGCCACTCCTGCTGCAGCCGGTTGAGCGAGTGCAGCGTGTCGGCCAGCCCGTTCCAGCGCCCGTTGCTGCGGCGATCGAAGCTGCGCGCCAGACCGAGGATCGGCGTCTGCCGGTCGGCCTCGAGCGCGTTGGCCACCAGGAATAGCAGCGACTTGCCGTACGCCGACGACACCTTGTCCGCCAGTTCGGCGCGATCGCTGAGCAGGTGCAGCCAGGTGATGTCGGACCAGGGTTCGTAGATGTCGTTGGCGAAGGCCACGGTGCAGGCCGGCGCGTAGAGATGGATGCTCGTCGGCTTCAGCTCCTTGCCCTTCTCGAGCCGGCGGATCAGATGGCCGAGCAGGATCGAGCCGGCGGAGTGGCCGACCAGGTGCAGTTCGAGCGTCGACGGGCAGCGCTTCACGAGGTCTTCCAGGGCGCGTGCGAGCAGGTCCAGGCCGTGGCGTTCCTGCGCGGAACGCCGCGCGTTCTCCTTCATCTCGCTCCACAGCGCGCGGACCGGGCCGCGCGCGACGTTCTCGACAGCGGCGTCGCGCGCCTCGCGCAGCTTGTCGCCCATGCCGCCGGCGCGAGGCGTGCCCTCCCGCGCGAGCTTGTTCCACGCGTCCTCGAGGATGTGCTCGTGGGTTTCGAAACCGCCGGTCTTCCAGGCCAGGACCAGCGGGTAGAGACCGTTGCCGAGGAAGTACGGCGCCAGCGTCGCGGTCTTGCGCTGCGCGTCTTCGAGACTCGTCAGGCCACCGTGGGCGTACAGCACCAGCTTCCACGGCTTGCCGGCGGGCGTGTTCTGCGCGAACCACGCGGCCGGCAGTTCACCGGCCTGTCCGCCCAGCGTGCGCAGCCGCTCGTCGCCGGCGTAGAAACTGTCGACGCGGCCGTCGTTGCCCATCTGCACGGTGTAGCGGCGCGCATCGAGCGAACCGGCGCTGGCCGTGCCGTCGCCGGCATCGCTGAAGCGCCGCAGGTTGACCTCGCGTGGCAGCACGCCCGGCACGCCGAGCGACAGCACCCAGGCATCCATCGCGTTCTCGAGCCAGTCGGTGTAGCGGATGCGGGCGAAGCCGTTGGCGCCCCAATCCGCTTCCCAGGAGTTCTGCAGGATGAAACCGTCGCGGTCGAAACCGACCAGCGCGAAGGCATGTCCATTGCCGTCGTGCGCCGAAGGCCACTGCAGCGTCGGCAGCTTCGCGAGCTTGAATTTCGCGTCGATGGTCCTGGTCGGCAGGCTCGCCCAGCCGGCGTGCGTGCGCGTGGAGACGAACACCGCGCCGGCCTCGACGATCGCGGCCTGCAGGTCGGCGATCACCTTGGTGTCGACGCGGTAGTAGACGCCCAGCGTGACCTCGCGTGCGCGCTCGGCCCAGTCGGCCACCGGCTGCGTCGGACGACTCGGTTCGTAGGGCCAGTGCGCCTCGCTGCAGACGCCGTTCTGGTGGAAGCCGCGGATCGCGCCGCGACATGACGAGCCCTCGTAGTCCTCGCCTTCGTATTCGTCGTAGCGGCGCGACATCTCGTAGAGCATGCGCGGGCTCACCGATTCGAACTTGCGCGCCGGTGCGCCGGCCAGCACCCAGCGCTGGAAGTTGACGACGCAGGCCAGGCCAAAGCCGGTGCAGGAGCATTCGCTGCCCTGGTGTCGCAGCAGCCCGGTGCGCTTCACGTAGTGCACGAGGTGGCGCGCGAGCTGGTCCGGCGGCGGGTATTCGAACGGCAGCGGACTGACGCGGGGCTGGTAGGGACGGTCACGCAGGTCGAGCGGATCGGGCTTGGCGCGCAGGCGGTGCGTCGTCTTCGCGGCCGCCGGCTGGGTCTTCGGTGCGCGCTTGCGCTTGCTCGCACCGGCGCGCGGCGTGGTTGCTGCGACGTTATCGAGCGCGGCCATGCCCAGGCCGTAGGCCTCGCTGTAGCGATCGAGTCCGTGGCTGCCGCCGTTCACGACGCGGCGTGCGGCGCGAAAGTCCGGCGGCGTGCTGCGCAGGCTCGCGAGCAGCTTGTCGGCCTTGGCCGCGATGAATTCCGCCAGCAGGCTGGCCGCCACCTCCGGGCTGTTCGCCAGTTCGAACTGCGCCAGCAGGTCGACGCCGACGAGCTTGCCGAAGCGCTGGTAGTTGCTGCGCCCGGTGAGCTGGATGAAACCGCGGCCGCAGTAGTTCTGCGCATCGGACAGGCTCTGGTTGCCCAGCGTCTTGCCCAGCTTCGTGTAGTAGAGGCCGAACGGCGCCTGGCCGGGTTCGGTGTTGTACTTCGAACGGCCCTCGGTGAGCGGGATGAAGCCTTCGGTCTCCGCCCGGATCGTCGCGAGCGCCGACAGCACGATCTCAGCCGGCACGCGGCCCGTTTTCGCGCCGGGCGCGACCGCGCGCAGCGCCGCGAGCACGTACGGCAGATAGCGTTCGATGTTCGAGCGCCGCGTGTACGGAAACATCTGCTGCACGACGGCGATGCCCAGGCCCGGCGGCAGCGCCGGCCATCCACGGTCCAGGCCGAGCTCCAAGAGGGTCTGCGGACCGATCACTCCATCGGCGACCAGCCCACGTCGCGACTGCAGTTCACGTACCGCGGCCACGCACTGCGGGCCGTGGCCGAACGCCGGATCGGTGCACTTGGGGAAGCGCGCGATGTCGGCCCCGAGTTCGCGCTTGAGCGCGGCCTTGACCGCCTTCAGCGCCGCACTGGCGGGCGCACCGGGAACGATGATGGTCGTGGCCAAGGTCTCTCCCCCCGTTGGCATTGAGGGTCAGAGACTCCGGCTGTGCGCGGCTCAGGTCAATCGGCCGGCGTGCGCGGGGTCACGTGAGGCTTCGGGGGTGGAGACTTTCGAAGGGCCGACAATTACCGCAAAGGCGCAAAGGGAAAAGAAAGGACGCAAAGGTAAGGAATTGAAGCGAGTGGCTACCGCAACGCGGAGATGCGGATCGAATCAAGATGACCAGCGGTGCGTGCTTTTCCTTCTTCGCCGTTTTTCTTTGCGTCCTTTCTTTTCCCTTTGCGCCTTTGCGGTGAAATGGCCTCGATGCGAGGAAGCTAGGAGATCAGCTTGCCCACGCGCTTCATCCGCGCACCCAGCGCCGCGAACTTGCCTTCGATGTTCTCGTAGCCGCGATCCATGTGGTAGATGCGGTCGATGAAGGTCTCGCCGTCGGCGGCGAGCGCGGCGATGACCAGGCTCGCCGAGGCACGCAGGTCGGTGGCCATGATCGGGGCGGCCGCGAGGCGCTCCTTGCCGGTGATGATCGCGGTGTTGCCTTCGATGCGGATGTCGGCGCCCAGGCGCAGCAGCTCCTGCGCGTGCATGAAACGGTTCTCGAAGATCGTCTCGCGGATCGTGCTGGTGCCTTCGGCCAGGCAGTTCATCGCCATGAACTGGGCCTGCATGTCGGTGGGGAAACCCGGGTGCGGCATCGTGTGGATGTTGATGCCCTTGGGCCGCTGGCCCTGCATGTCCACTTCGATGAAGTCGACGCCGGTCGAGACCTTGGCGCCGGCCTGCTGCAGCTTGACCAGTACGGCGTCGAGCATCGACGGGTCGGTCTTGTTGACGCGCACCTTGCCGCGCGTGGCGGCGCCGGCGACCAGGTAGGTGCCGGTCTCGATGCGATCGGCGATGACGCGGTGCCTGGCCGCGTGCAGGTCCTTCACGCCGCGGATGCGGATCGTCGTGTTGCCGTCACCCTCGATCTGCGCGCCCATCGCGCGCAGGCAGCGCGCCAGGTCCACGACCTCGGGTTCGCGTGCTGCGTTCTCCAGCACGGTGTCGCCGTCGGCGAGCACGGCGGCCATCATCAGGTTCTCGGTGCCGGTGACGGTGACCGTGTCGAACACGATGTGCGCGCCCTTGAGGCGCGTCGCCTTGGCGTGGATGAAACCGCCTTCGAGCTTGATCTCCGCGCCCATGGCCTCGAGGCCCATCAGGTGCAGGTTCACCGGGCGCGCGCCGATGGCGCAGCCACCGGGCAGCGACACATGGGCTTCGCCGCGCTTGGCCAGCAGCGGGCCGAGCACGAGGATCGACGCACGCATCGTGCGCACCAGCTCGTACGGTGCAACGCAGGTGGTGATGGGCTTGGCGTCGATCACCCACTCGTGCTCGCTCGGATGCTGCACGTCCACGCCCATCTGCGAAAGCAGCTTCTTGGTCGTGCCGATGTCCCACAGCTTGGGCACGTTGGTGACGTGCAGCGGTTCGTCGCTGAGCAGTGCCGCGCAGAGGATCGGCAGCGCGGCGTTCTTGGCGCCGGAAGCGTCGATCTCGCCGTTGAGCGGGCCGTTGCCCTCGATGATGAATTTGTCCATGGGTCCGTCGGGGAAGAAGCGGTGGAGCGATAGGAGCTGTGCAGCCCGGCGGGTTATTCCGGAACCGGGGGCGTGAGCCCGGATGCGCTCAGGATGACGAGGGCCGGTGCCGGGGTGACGGCAGGGTCGTGCAATTACGGTGCAGCGCGGGTCGTGAGCTGCAGCGCGTGGATGTCGCGGCCCATCTTGTCGCCGAGCGTGGCGTAGACCATCCGGTGCTGCGCGATCGGCATCTTGCCGGCGAAATCGGGGCAGATCACCACGGCCTCGAAATGCTGGCCGTCGTCGCCCCGGACGTCGACCTGCGCGTTGGGCAGGCCGGCCTGGATCAGGTCACGAATCTGGTCTTTGGTCATCGCATCGTCCTCAGAAGGCGGCGGATTGTAGGGGGCCGGGCGTATCCGTGGCGGTTCCGCCGATCAGTTGCGCAGCCGGTAGCCGCGGCCGAGCAGGAACAGGCAGAACGCCGACGTGGCCAGGAAGAACCCGCCGCTCCAGGCCAGGCTCATCGCCGGCGACACGTCCGCGTGGCCGAAGAAGCCGTAGCGGAAGCCGTCGATCATGTAGAAGAACGGATTCACGTGCGACACGGTGTACCAGAGCGGCGGCAGCGAGTGCACCGAGTAGAACACGCCCGAGAGGAACGACAGCGGCGTGATGAAGAAATTGGTGAACGTGGCGATGTGGTCGAACTTCTGCGCCAGGATCGCCGCGATCAGCCCGAGCACCGCAAGGCTGCCGCCAGCGAGCAGGAAGTGCGCGATGGCCACCAGCGGCGCCTCGAACGGCAAATGCACGAACGGTGCGGTGACGACGAGCATCGTGATCGCCACCAGGGTCACGCGGAACAGCGCGGCGAGCACGTACGCGCCGAACCATTCGAACGCGCCCAGCGGCGACATCAGCAGGAACACGATGTTGCCCATCATCTTGCTCTGGATCAGCGACGAGCTCGTGTTGGCGAAGGCGTTCTGCAGCACCGCCATCATGATCAGGCCCGGCAGCAGGAACTGCGTGTAGCTGATGCCCTCGTAGGCGGAGGGGCGGCTGCCCATCGCCTGCGCGAACACCAGCAGGTAGAGCACCGCGGTGATCACCGGGGCGGTCACGGTCTGGGCCAGAACGGACCAGAAACGCATGACTTCTTTCTTCAGCAGGGTCCGGAAACCCAGGGTATTGGCGGACATCGTTCGTTCGGGGATCAGATCCAGTACTTCACGGCGGCGGCGCCGGATTCCTTGAGGCGGTCGAGCCAGGGACGCTGCTGCCATTGCTCCAGCGTGACCTGCGTGGAATGCGACAAGTCCTGCTCGAACAGCGTCTCCATCTCGCCGCCGAAGGCGCGGCCCATGACGATGGCGTTGGCCTCGTCGTTGTGGATGAAGCTGCGGAAGTCGAGATTGCTCGAGCCCACCGTCGACCATACCCCGTCGATGACGGCGGTCTTGGCGTGGATCATCACCGGCTCGTATTCGTAGAGTTTGACGCCGGCCTTGAGCAGGCGCTTGTAGTAGTGGCGCGCCGCCAGCGGCAGCAGGCCCACGTCCGACTGTCCGGGCACGATCAGGCGGACGTCGACGTTGCGCTTCGCCGCTTCGCCCAGCAGATCGACGAAGTCGTCGTCGGGCGCGAAGTAGGCCTGCGTCAGCCAGACGCGCTTCCTCGATTCCTGGATGGCCGAGAAGTACGACAGGTAGATGGGGTTGGATCGTTTGCGCTTGCGCAGCAGCTTGTTGACGAGTTCCTGCGGCACGCCGAGTGCGAGCCCGAGAAAGTCGGCGCCTTCGTTGCTCACCACGCGCATCAGGTTGTCGCCGCGCGGCGGATTGGCCGGCCAGTATTCTGGCGAGACTTGGATCTGACCTTTGCCGCTTTCCCAGGCGCGCAGGAATTCGCGCTGGAATTCGGCGACGGCCGGCCCTTCGACCTGGATGTGGGTGTCGCGCCAGCCGAGGTGAGGCGACGGACGACCCTTGCCGCCGCTGCCCGAACTGCTGCCGCCGGAGGAACCGCGCGAGCCGGAACTGGCGGTGGCAGCGCTGCCCGGCGAGGACTCGGAATACTCGTCCATGATGTTGACGCCGCCGGTGAAGGCGACGCGCCCGTCGACGACCAGCAGCTTGCGATGGCTGCGGCGGTTGAGGCGCCAGACGCGCGGCTCCTTGAGCGGGTTGACGCTGTTGATCTCTTCGATCTCGACGCCCTCCTTGCGCAGTTCATCGCGGTACTTCGCGCCCGCGCCGAGCGCGCCCACGCCGTCGAACATCAGGCGCACCTTCACGCCGGCGCGCGCCCGCTCGGCCAGTGCCTCGGCGTACTCCTGGCCGATCTTCTCGTCGGTCAGGATGTAGACCTCGAGGTGAACGTGGTGCTTGGCGCTGCGGATGGCCTCGAGCTGCGCGGTGTGCGTGGCCGGACCATCGATCAGCAGGTGCACCGAGTTGCCGGCCACCATCGGTCGGCGCGTCACCACGGTCTCGAGGCCGCCGACGCGCCGCGCGAAGTCGAGCGCCGCGGGGTCGTCGCCCACCGCCTGGCGCAGCGCGGATTCGGCCGAGGGCGGCTCGCAGCCGGGCGCCACGGTACGGATCCACTCGACGCCCTCGGTCGGGATGTTGTCCGCGTTGGGCAGCGAGGCACAGCCTGCGATGCAGGCCGCCGCCAGTGCGAAACCGACGAGGCGAATCCCGCGGCTAGCTCGTGAGCTCGACAAAGATGTCCTCGAGATCCGGGTCGCGCGTGTGGACATCCTCGATGGCGACGCCTGCGCGGCGCAGCTTCTCGAACACGCTGCCGATCGGATGCCTGGCCGTTTCCAGCCGCAGTTCGACGGTGCCGTTCGTTTCGCTGGCGACCAGCTCCCGCATGTCCTCGGGCAGCGAACTGCCCTCGGCGAGCTTGATGCGCAGAAAGCGGAACGGATGGCGCGCCAGCAGCTGCGCGGTCGTCTCCAGCGCGCGGACCTCGCCGTGATCGATGATCGCGATCCGCTCGCACATCTCCTGCGCTTCTTCGAGGTAGTGCGTGGTCAGCACCACCGTCGTGCCCTTGGCGTGCAGATCGCGCATGAAGGCCCACAAGGTGCGGCGCAGCTCCACGTCGACGCCGGCGGTGGGCTCGTCGAGGATCACCAGCGGCGGCTTGTGCACCAGCGCCTGCGCGATCAGCACGCGCCGCTTCATGCCGCCGGACAAGGCGCGCATCGAGGTGTTGCGCTTGTCGTCGAGCTCGAGGCGTTCGAGCATCTCGTCGATCCACGGCCAGTTCTCGCGGCCGCAGCCGTAGTAGCCGGCCTGGATGCGCAGCATGTCGACGACCTTGAAGAAGGGGTCGAACACGAGTTCCTGCGGGACCACGCCGAGCATGCGCCGCGCGGTACGGAAGTCGCCGACCGTGTCGTGACCCATCACCCGCACGATGCCGCGGTCGTACCGCACCAGGCCCGCGATGATGTTGATCAGCGTCGACTTGCCGGCGCCGTTGGGTCCGAGCAGGCCGAAGAACTCGCCGCGCCGGATCGAGAAACTGACGCCCTTGAGCGCCTCGACTTTGCCGTAGGACTTGGCGACGCCGTCGATCAGCAGCGCTTCCTGGGAGGAGGGGGTCATGGGCCGCGGATTATACGGACCCGCGGACCGTCGCTGGCTCGATCGACAACCGTAGCCCGGGCGAAGCCCGGGCTTCCCCTCGAACACGGAGCGCAACCCCGGGCTTCGCCCGGGCTACGGGGCTGTCCCTAGATGCCGGCCGAAGGCAGCGTGACCGGCACCGGCGCGCATGGATCGGCGATCGCCGGTTCGCGCTCGCAGATGGCCTCGAAGACCGGCACCGGCTCGGTGACGCCCTTGAACACGGCGCGGCCGCGGGGACGGCAGGCGAAGAAGCGATGCACCAGCGTCCAGGTGCTCTCGTGCATCAGCACGTGGCCGGGCTCGCAGGCGGACTGGATGCGCTCGGCGAGGTTGGTCTGCAGGCCGATGCACGAATACAGCTTGCGCCCCGGCGGCCCGAAGTCGCCGACGCTGGCCTCGCCGGTATTGATGCCGATGCGCAGCCGGAACGGCCGCGACCAGCCGTGCTCCTGCCACAGCGCCGCGAGCTGCTGGGCGCGCTGCTGCATTTCCAGCGACATGCGCACCGCGCGCAGCGCATGGTCGCGATCGTTGGTGACGTTGGGCGCGCCGAAGAACACCAGCAGGCCGTCGCCGATGATCTGGTTGACGGTGGCGCCGTGGCGGTCGGCGATGGCCATCATCTCCTCGAGATAGCGATTGAGGACGCAGTCGAGCACCTCGCCGGACAAGGCTTCCGAAGCGGCCGTATAGCCCTCGATGTCGATGAACACGATGCTCAGGCGTCGACGCCGGGGTTTCGAAGCCTCTTCATAGGCGCCGGCCAGGATCTGGTCGGCCAACTGCGCCGGCACGTAGCGCCGGATCAGCCGGTTGGCTTCGGTGATCGCGGCGCCCGCCTCGCGCAGGCGCTGATCCTGCAGGCGCCGGCTGGCCAGGAACAGCACGCACAGCGACAGGCAGACCGACAGCAGCAGCAGGATGTGGAACAGCACGGTGCCGAACCAGACGCCGCTGCTCTGCGAGTCCAGCGTGCGGTCGCGCAGCAAGGGCGCATGCGGCAGCACCCCGTAGGCCTCGAGCACGCCGACCACGACGATCAGTCCGCTCATCACCGCCATGCCGCAGAAGCCGAGGCGCTCGTCCAGGCACAGCGTCCACAGGATCACCAGCGCCGGGAACACCGCGACCATCGGCGAGCTCATGATGCCGAACAGCTGCAGCAGTCCGACCATGAAGATCGACTGCACCACGACGAAAAGATAGGCGGCGCGCCGGCCCTCGCGTCCGGCGCGGGCCTCGGCGATCGCGGGCAGCGTGCTCAGCACCTGGAAGACCGTCCAGATCGCGATGTAGCCGCTGATCATCCCGACGCGCATCACCGAGTGTTCGGCGAACGCGTGGGCGACCGCGTTGACGACCCCCGCCAGGGGTGTGACCGCCACGCCCAGCATGCCCAGCAGCACGATCTTCCGGCTGACCGGCCAGGCGACATATGAGCTGAAGCGGTCGATTAACTGCATGCCCGGACTGTACGCCAGTGCAGGCTGCAACGAAGATAGATTGCGGGGTCCGCGGCGGTGCTTCGCGCAGGCCAGCGGGACGTGCGTCACACCAGCGGGTCGGGAGAGGAGATTGGGCCGCAAACCACATCTGCTGCAGCGAGCGCCGGGCTGGCCGCGAAAGCTTCCGGTGGAGGATGACTGATGGCGCGCTCGGGCCCCATCACCGCGCAGCAGTGGGCACAGGTCCAGCGCCTGCTCGACGAACTCGAGCTGCTGCCCCGGATCGAGCGGCGCGAGGCGCTGGCAACGCGCGAAATACTCGACGCGAGGGTACGGATCGAAGTCGAAGGACTGCTCGAAGCCGAATTGGGCAGCGACGGCTTTCTCGAAGACTCGCCCTGGCAGGAACCGCCGACACGGACGGCGGCCCCCGCGCTGCCGCCGGGAACCGTGCTGGGATCGTTTCGCGTCGAGGACCTCATCGGTCGCGGCGGCATGGCCGAGGTCTACCGCGCCCAGCGCATCGGCGACTTCGAGCAACGCGTCGCCATCAAGCTGATTTCCGGCAGCGCCAGCAAGCAGCTCGACGCCTTCCAGCGCGAGCGCCGGATCCTCGCCACGCTCGAGCACACCGGCATCTCGCGCATCGTCGACGGTGGGATCACCGACGGTGGCCGCTCCTACATGGTGATGGAGTACGTCGAGGGCACCGACCTGATCCGCCACGCGCAGGAGCGTGGGCTGGGCCTGTCGGCGCGACTGGACCTGTTCCGGCAGGTCTGCGAGGCGGTCTCGTTCGCGCACCGTCACCTGGTCATCCATCGCGATCTCAAGCCCGGCAACATCCGCGTGACCCCTGAAGGGCAGGTCAAGCTGCTGGATTTCGGCGTCGCCAAACTGCTGCTGCCCGAAGGTCGCACCGAGGACTTCGAGACTGCGACGATCCTGACGCCGGAGTTCGCGGCGCCCGAGCAGCTCTACGGTCTGCCGGTCACGACCGCGGCCGACGTCTACGCGCTCGGTGCGGTGCTGTTCCACCTGCTGTGCGGCGTGCCGCCGTTCCGCACCGAGGGACGCGCGATGCACCTGGTGATCGACCAGATGCTGCGCAGCGAAGTGCCGCAGCCGAGCAGCGTGGCGGCACAGCAGGCTGAGCCGCCGATTCCGCCGCGGCTGCTGCGCGGCGATCTGGATGCGATCGTCGCCCGCGCCACGCGCAAGAAGCCGGCGGATCGTTATCCGACGGTCGATGAACTGTGGGCCGACCTCGCGCGCTATCTGGCGCATCTGCCGGTCGCCGCTCGCCGTGGCAACACGCTCTACGAGATCAGCCGCAGCCTGCGTCGCCATCGGGTCGCGGTGCTGGCAAGTGCGGCGATCGCACTGGCCGTCATCGGTGGATTGGTCAGCACGATGTGGCAGGCGCGCGTGGCGATGCGCGCGGAACGCGAAGCGGTGGCGCAGGGTGACCGCACCCGGCGCATCAAGAATTTCTTCGTCGCGACCTTCGCCGGCGCCAGTGCCCTGCATCGCAAGGACGGCACGCCGGCGACGCTGGACGATGCGCTGGACGATGCCTTGCGGCGGATCGAGACCGAGCAGGGCGACGACCCGCGACTGCAGGCCGACCTGTATTCGGATTTCGGCGAGATCCGTGTCGGGCAGGGCGACATCCACGGCGCCAAGACGCTTTTCGAGCGGGCGCTGGCGATCCACGAGAAGGTGCTGGAGTACGACGACCCGGCGCTGGCCAACTCGCTGCAGAACCGGGGCGTGATCGAGACCTACCTGGGCGAGACCGAAGCCGCGATGCCCTATCTGAAGCGCGCCCTGGCGATCCGCGAACAGCATCCCGAGGACGTCGAGGAGCTGATGAGCGCGCGCCTGGCACTGGTCACGGCCGAGATGAACGGCGGGCAGTTCCAGTCAGCGATCGATCGCCTGAAGCCAGTGATCGATTTCGGTCGCGATGCCCCCGAGGCGCGCCGCCAGATGCTCGGCGATGCACTGGTCCGCGCCGCGTATTCGGCGCTCCAGATCGCGCGCCTCGACGACGCCAGGACCTGGGCCGGCGAGGCGCTGGCGCTGTACGAGGCGCACTTCGGTCGCAACTCCGCGTTCACGGTGACGCCGCTGCGCCTGCTGGCACGGGTGGCGGCGACGCAGGGGGATGCCAGCGCCGAGTCGGGGTTGCGTACTCGCGCCCTCGAGGTTGCGCAGAGCAACTACCCGGATGGGCACCCTGATGTCGTGGCGGCCCTGGTCGAACTCGGCTTGCTCGAGCTGCGCACCGGCGATCTGCCGTCGGGCGAAAACCATCTGACGGAAGCGATCCGCGTCGCGGACCGTTTGAAGATCGACGACGGCAATCTCGTGCGCGCCCATATCGGCCTGGTCCGCAGCTCGCTGCGCCGGAATCGCCTGGACGTCGCGCACACGACGGCGGACGACGGTATCGCGCGCTGCCAGGGCGAATCGCTGCGCGACGAGCAGGCGCTCTGCTCGGCGTTGCGGGGGCTGGCGGCGCGCGTGTCGCTGGCGGCCGGCGAGCGGCCTGCCGACGCGCTGCTGGCCGACGCACAGGGGGCCCTGAAACGCGTGCTCGAGATCCGGACCCTGGGAAGTGCCGGCAACGACACGGAGTTCGACGTCGCGGACGCGCGGATGGCGGTGGCCGAGATCCTGGCCGCGGCGGGGCGGCATGCCGAGGCGGTCAAGACGCTGCGCGACGTCGTGGCCACCCGCCGGAAGAGTCCCGGCGGGATCGGAGAGGACATCGACGGCGCCCGTTGGCGGCTGGCGGCCGAGCTGGCCCAGCTCGGAATCCCGGACGGACTCGTCGAGGCGGAAAAGCTGCTGCGGGCCGAGAAGGCCGGTGACGAGGCCGACCAGGCGCGTCGCGAACTGGCCTGGGCCGAACTGGAACGTGCGCGGGGGCGCATCGAGGTCGCCAGCGCACACGCCCAGAATGCAGTCCGGGGTTTCGCCGCGCTGGGCGATGCCGAGGCGCGTTCGCAGGTCCTGGCCGGACAATTCGCGGCGACCTTGCACTGACCCGCGAGTGGCCCGATCGGGGAACCGACTCACGCGATCGGACGATTTCCGGGTGCTTGTGTGATCTGGGTCATGGTTGGGCCTGACATTCATGTCGGGTTGCGGCGACGCTTCTCGTGTCACTGCATGAAGGCCGAAAAACAGGCCGCGCAGGCAAAGGAAACGCAATGAACGGGGCGGGCAACGAATATCGGGCGAGCGAGGACGTTTTTGCGTCCGACCTGCTGCGACGGGTGGGGCAGAAGGAGCGCTCCGCGATGGAGCAGCTCTACGGCCTGTTCCAGGACGCGGTCTATCGCCTGGCCCTGGTGCGGATCGGAACCCCGGCCGTGGCGGCCCAGCTGCTGCAGCAGCAGATGCTCTCGATCTGGACGGGAGCGCGGACCTGGAACGACGCCACGCGTCCGCGCATCGGACTGCTCCGCCAGGCCGCACGGGCGGCCGCCGGGCACATCCCCGCGACGCCGGACGACCCGGATGCCGCCACGCTGGAGCTGCTGCCGGCCATCGATCGCAACGGCATCACGGAAAACCTGCACACCGCGTTGCGCCGGCTGCCCGAGCGCTATCGCACCGTGCTGCACCTGGCCTATTTCGAGCACCTGTCCGACGCCGAGATCGCGGACGTTCTCGACGTGTCGCCGGACGCCGTCGCCTGGCATCGCCGCCAGGGACGCGATGCGCTCTCCACGCTGGTCAGGGGACCCGGCGCACAGGACGAACGGGCCCGCGATCTGTTCCTCGATGCCTGGATGCGCCGCGAGCTGCGCATGGCGCCGGACGCCTCGCCCTGCGACTTCGGCCTGGATCGGCTGAAGGTCGCCATGCGCACGGCGGAGCAGAACCGCTGGCGCCGGCAAGCGCGGCGGCGCTGGGTGCGAAAGCCGCTGGCCCGTCTGCGCCGCTGGTTCGGCCTGAGCGCGTCGACGCGGCCGGCCCCCGCATCGGTGACGAACGCATAACCGTAGCCCGGGCGAAGCCCGGGATTTTTCTCGAATTGCGAGCGGAACCCCGGGCTTCGCCCGGGCTACGGGTTGAGCCGTCGGGTCGCTACTCCGGCGACTGCAGTTCCCGGAACAGCCAGGCTTTCGCCCGCACCCAGTCGCGCTGCACCGTGCGCTCGGTGATGCTGAGCGCCACCGCCGTCTCCTCGGCCGTGTAACCGGCGAAGTAACGGCACTCGACGACCCGCGCCAGGCGCGGATCCAGTTCGCCCAGGCGATCCACGGCGGCATCGAGTTCGATCAGGGATTCTTCCGGCACCGCCAGCACGTCGTCGCCTTCCTCGAGGCTGACGATCTCGTGCTTGCCGCCGCGCTTGGCGCTCAGGCGCGCGCGGGCGTGATCGATCAGGGCCTGGCGCATGGCCGCGGCTGCGGCATTCATGAAGTGTTCGCGGCTGTTCCAGGCGCCGCTCTGGTAGAGCTTGAGGTAGGCCTCGTGGATCAGCGCCGTGGTCTGCAGCGTCTGGTTCTCGGAACCGACGCGGCGCTGCACGCCGCGCACGCTGCGCGCCACGCCGCGCAGGTCCTGGTAGAACGCGGCCGCAAGTTGACGCGTGGAGTCTTCCACCGGTCGCTCCGATCCGTCGCTGTGCCTGGGCGCCGACATGTGCGCGGGTCCTGGGTTGTGCCGCTCTTCGTTCGTAATTTTTCGCGGTAATCGCGGCGGCCAGCGAGGGATGGGCCGTTCGCGCTTACCATCGTCACATGAGTATCGCCCTGCTGTGGTTCCGCCGCGACTTGCGCCTGGGCGACAACCCGGCGCTGTGCGCCGCGCTGGAACGCCACGAGCGGGTGGTGCCGGTCTACATCCACGATCCGCAGGCCGAGACGCCCTGGGTTCCGGGTGGGGCGAGCCGCTGGTGGCAACACCATTCGCTGGTCGCGCTCACGCAGGCGCTGCACGAATGCGGCAGCACGCTGGTGATCCGCCAGGGCCCCGCGCTCGAACGCCTGCGTGCGCTGGTGCGCGAGACCGGCGCCGAGGCGGTCTACTGGAACCGGCTGTACGACCCCGGGTTCGTCGAGCGCGATCGTCACGTCAAGGAAGCGCTGCACGAAGACGGCCTGATCGCCGAGAGCTTCAACGGCGCCTTGCTGGTCGAACCCTGGACCATCAAGACCGGCGCCGGCGAGCCGTACAAGGTCTTCACGCCGTACTGGCGCACCGCGCAGGCGAACCTGGCGACGCAGCTCGCCAACGGACGTGCGCCGCGCGCCGCGCCGGAGGCCATTGCATCGCCGTCGGATCTGCCGGCGTCGATGCCGATCCCCGAACTGGGCCTGCTGCCGCGCCTGGACTGGGACCGCGGCCTCTACCAGGCCTGGACACCGGGAGAGACGGGCGCCCATGCGCGCCTGGAACGCTTCGCCGACGAAGCCGTCGCCGACTATCGCGCGCAGCGCGACGTGCCTTCGGTGAACGGCACCTCCGGCCTGTCGCCGTCGCTGCATTTCGGCGAGGTGTCACCGCTGCAGCTGGTCGTGCGCATGGAGCGGCTGGCGGCCGAAAAGACCTCGGCGGGGGTTCGCGCGAATGCCGACTGGTTCGTGCGCGAACTGGGCTGGCGCGAGTTCGCGCATCACCTGCTGTTCTACTACCCCCGCACCGCCGAAACGCCGATGCAGGAGAAGTTCGACGCGCTGCCGTGGCGGCCGCTGCGCGAGTACGCACTCGACATGATCGCGTGGCAGCGCGGCCGCACCGGCATTCCGATCGTCGACGCCGGCATGCGCCAGCTATGGACCACGGGCTGGGTGCACAACCGCGTGCGCATGATCGTCGGCAGCTTCCTGACCAAGAACCTGCTGATTCCCTGGATCGAAGGTGCGCGCTGGTTCTGGGACACGCTGGTCGACGCGAGCCTGGCCAACAACACACTCGGCTGGCAATGGATCGCCGGCTGCGGTGCGGACGCTGCGCCGTACTACCGCATCTTCAATCCGGTGCTGCAGTCGCAGAAGTTCGACGGGCAGGGCGACTACATCCGCCGCTGGGTGCCCGAACTCGCGAAGGTTCCTGCCGACGCGATCCATGCGCCGTGGCTGGCCAGGAGCGGTGTCCTGGCCAAGGCCGGCGTGACCCTGGGCAAGCAGTATCCCGAGCCGATCGTGGATCTGGCGGCTTCGCGTGAACGGGCGCTGGCCGCGTACGAGCGCGTGAAGGCGGCGTGACCGCGTAGCCCGGGCGAAGCCCCGGGTCGTCCCTTTTCAACGGGCATCCATCCTGGACTGCATCCGGGCTACGAGGGGATCGGAAACAGCCGCGGGATCGCCTCGCTCGCCGCGGCGCGGACGCGCTCGTCGTACAGCTGCGAGGCTTCGTTGTCTTCCGGGTTGATCTCGATCATGCGGGCGCCGGCGCGGCGTGCCTGCTGCGCGAAGCCTGCGGCCGGCCACACCGCGCCGGAGGTACCCACGGAGACGAACAGGTCGGCATGCGAAACCAGCGCGCCGGCTCGCGCGAAGACGTCGGCATCGACGTTGTCTTCGAACCACGTGATGTCGGGTTGCAGCCAGGCGTCGCAGTCCGCGCATCGGCGCTCGAGGAACGCGCCGCGTTCTTCGTCGGAGCGGATGCCGTGGCGCGCGCAGCGCAGGCGCCACAGCGAGCCGTGCAGTTCGGCCGCCACGCGTACGCCGGCGCGCTGGAACATGCCGTCGATGTTCTGCGTGATCACGTCGACGTGCGCGAAGGCGGCTTGCAGTCGCGCGAGATGATGGTGGCCCGCGTGCGGTGGGCAGGCGAGCACCGTGCTGCGGCGCAGCTCGTGGAAATCCAGCACCTTCACCGGGTCGGCGTCGAACGCGCGCTGGCAGGCGTAGGCCTCGTAGTTGTACTGGCTCCAGATGCCGCCGCTGCCGCGATACGTGGGCACGCCGCATTCGGCGCTCATCCCGGCGCCGGTGAAGAAGACGACATGCTGGAACGAAGCAAGGTCGATCGGGGTCATGGACTCATGGTAGCCGGCGCGTCCGGCAACCCGTACGGGCCCGCAGGGGAGGCCCGCTTATACTGCCGCTGTTTTACGGAACCCTTATTTCATGCCTCAGGACCCGGACTTCCAGACACTCGGCCGACGCACGCTCGAAATCGAGCGCGACGCCGTGTCGGCGCTGATCGAGCGCATCGACGCGAGCTTCTCGCGCGGCTGCGCGCTGATGCTCGCGTGCAAGGGTCGCGTCGTCGTCACCGGCATGGGCAAGTCCGGGCACATCGGCGGGAAAATCGCGGCGACGCTGGCGTCCACCGGCACGCCCTCGTTCTTCGTGCACCCGGGCGAGGCCAGTCACGGCGACCTGGGGATGATCACGCGCCAGGATGTGGTGATCGCGATCAGCAATTCGGGCGAGACGCCGGAAGTACTGACGATCCTGCCGCTGTTCAAGCGCATGGGCGCACCGCTGATCGCGATGACCGGCAAGCCGGCGTCCACGCTGGCGAAGGCCGCGGACGTCCATCTGGACGTCTCGGTGGAGCAGGAGGCCTGTCCTCTGAATCTCGCGCCGACGGCGAGCACGACTGCCACCCTGGCGATGGGCGACGCGCTGGCCGTGGCCCTGCTCGAGGCGCGCGGATTCACGTCGGAGGATTTCGCGCTCTCGCATCCGGGCGGCGCGCTGGGCCGGCGCCTGCTGCTGAAGATCCGCGACGTCATGCGCACCGGCGATGCCCTGCCGCGTGTGGCGCCAGGCACCCTGCTGACGGGTGCGCTGCTCGAGATGACGCGCAAGGGCCTGGGCATGACAGCGATCGTGAAACCCGATGGTGTCGTCGCCGGCCTCTACACCGACGGCGATCTGCGCCGCACGCTCGACCAGGGCATCGATGTCCGGACCGCGAAGATCGACGAGGTCATGACACCCGGCGGCAAGTCGGTCGAGGCCGATCACCTGGCCGTGGAAGCGGTGGCGCTGATGGAGAAGCACAAGATCAGCGCGCTGCTGGTGAAGGATGCGCAAGGTCGTCTCGAAGGCGTCATCCACATGCACGACCTGCTGCGCGCGGGAGTGGTCTGATGAGCGCGCGCCGATTCGATTCCACGGCGATTCAGGCACAGGCGGCGAAGATCCACGGCCGCTTCGTCGATATCGAAGGTGTGATGACCGATTGCAAGCTGTGCCTGATGCCCGACGGCGAAGAGATCAACATCTTCGCGGCGCAGGGGCTCGGCTGATGAATCGCCTGGTCGTTCCGGGAATCGCTGTGTTGCTGCTGGCGCTCGCATTCTTCGGGTTCCGGGGCGAAGACAGCCCGAGCGAGGGCAACGCCACCACGTCGGAGCAGCCGCGCTACGTGCTGCGCGGCGCCGAGTGGAGCAGCTTCAACGAGAACGGTGTGCTGGAATTCCAGGGCAGCGCCACCAATATCGATTACTTCGACGACGAGTCAGCGCGGCTTCGCACGTTCGCGCTGTCGGTGTTCGGCGCCAAGGGTGCGCCGTGGACGGCGACGGCGCCGGAAGGCTATTCCCCGCCGGGCCAGCGCGAGCGCCTGCAGCTTCTGGGCGGTGTCGAAGGCAAGGGCCGCTGGCCCGATGGCGAGGAGATGGTGTTCAGCACGCCGCAACTCTGGGTCGACACGAAGGCCGAGACGATCACGACGGACGAGAAGGTCGATCTGAAGAGCAAGTCGCGCACGGCCAGTGCGCGCGGCCTGAAGGTGACCGGCCCCAAACAAGAGATGTCCCTTCTGCATGAGGTGGAGATGCATTATGTCCCGCGCTGAGCGTGTTGCCGCAGCGTTCGCGCTCGCGTTTCTGATGTCGTCCACCGTGTTCGCGGCGGCCAAGGGAGAAAGGGAGCAGCTGCGGCCGACCAGCCCCGTGAAGATCAACGCCGATCGTGCCGAATGGCAGAAAGGCGGATCGATGGTCTACACCGGGAATGTCCGCCTCGAGTCCGGCGATCTCAAGCTCAGTGGCGACCGGCTCAACCTCACGCAGTTCGACAACGGCGAGTTCGAGGCCAAGGTCGACGGCAAGCCGGCCAAGCTCGATCACGCCGGTCTTGCTGCTGCCGGTACGCGCGGCGACGAGCGACCGCCGGTGACGGCGCGCGCCTCGACGCTCACCTACGACTCGCGCAACGACATCGTCGAGGTCGCCGGCGATGCCCTGCTCACGCGCGGCACCGATGAGATCCGGGGCCAGAACATCCGCTACGACGTCACCGAGCGCCGCATCGAGGCGCAGGGCAAGGAAGGCTGCGAGGGCGCGTCCACCAAGGCCGGATGCCAGGTCGAGATCGTGATCCAGCCGCCGCCGCGAAAGGGCAAGACCGAAGGTGGCGCGGCCGCGCCCAGCCCGGGCAAGGCGGCGTCCAATCCATGAGTGCGACCGAAGCCACTCCGGCGAACCCGAAGCCCGTTTCCGTTCTTTCCGCCACCGGCCTGGTCAAGCGCTACAAGAAGCGCACGGTCGTGCGCGACGTGTCGGTCAGCCTGCGCGCCGGCGAGATCGTCGGCCTGCTCGGCCCCAACGGGGCCGGCAAGACGACGTCGTTCTACATGATCGTGGGCCTGGTGCCGGCGGACGGCGGCAAGATCGAACTCGATGGCAAGGATGTGACGCGGCTGCCGATGCACGCGCGTGCACGCCTGGGCGTGGGGTATCTGCCGCAGGAAGCCTCGGTGTTCCGCAAGCTCACGGTGGCGGACAACATCCGCGCCATTCTCGAATTGCGGTCGGATCTGAACAAGGCGCGGCGCGAGGAAGAACTCGAGCGGCTGCTCGGCGAGCTGCATATCGCGCACATCCGCGACGGCATCGGCGAATCGCTGTCGGGCGGCGAGCGCCGGCGTGTCGAGATCGCGCGCTCACTGGCGGCCAATCCGCGCTTCATCCTGCTCGACGAACCCTTTGCGGGTGTCGACCCGATCGCCGTGGGCGACATCCAGACGATCGTGCACCACC
This sequence comes from Panacagrimonas perspica, assembly GCF_004364935.1. Lineage (GTDB taxonomy): Bacteria > Pseudomonadota > Gammaproteobacteria > Nevskiales > Nevskiaceae > Panacagrimonas > Panacagrimonas perspica. The sequence goes on from NZ_SOBT01000008.1 coordinate 177,281, forward strand.
TGCGCGATCGGGGCATCGGCGTGCTGATCACCGACCACAACGTGCGCGAGACGCTGGCCCTGTGCGAGCGTGCCTACATTCTCGCGGAAGGGAAGGTCATCGCAGAGGGCAGGCCCGCGGAATTGCTGGAAAATCCCACGGTTCGCAAGGTGTATCTGGGCGAGCAGTTCCACCTCTGAAGGGGCGCCGGCCCGCGCAGGAAAGCCCGGGCCCCTAGGGCCAATTCCCAAGTTGTTGAAGCAAGAGTCGTACCGGCGTATAGAATCGGCTTATGCGCCCTTTCTGCAGTTCCCCGATCCGTCGTCCATGAAGCAATCGCTGTCTCTTCGTCAGGGGATGGGCCTGACCATGACCCCTGCGCTGCAGCAAGCCATCCGGCTGCTGCAGCTATCCAGTCTCGATCTGCAGATGGAAATCCAGCAGGTGCTGGATTCCAACCTGATGCTCGAACAGGACGCCGAGGGGCCCGAACTGGAGACGCCCGAGGTCGCGGCGGCCGCGGAAGCCGCGGCCATCGCGGACGACACCGCCGGCATGCTCAAGGAGGTCACCGCCGAGGAGACCATCCCCGAGGACATGCCGGTCGACGCCGATTGGGGCGACGTGTTCGAGGACCATCTTCCGGCGTCCACCTCGTCCGGCGACGACGATGGCCTGCAGGACTACCTGCAGGCCAACCTGCACACGTCCACCAGCCTGCTCGAGCATCTGATGATGCAGGCCCGCGCCGCGCCCTTCGACGAGGAGGAGGCGGTGGTGGCGGCCCACGTGATCGACGCGATCAACGATGACGGCTATCTCGAGGACTGGCCGGGCATCTGCGAGCGTCTGGCCGAGGCGCACGGCATTTCGCAGGCCTGCCTGGAAGCGGTGCTGGCCAAGGTCCAGGAGTTCGATCCGCCCGGCGTCGGTGCACGCGACCTGCCGGAGTGCCTGACCTTGCAGCTGCGCCAGATGCCGCGCTCGCGCGCCGGCCGCTGGGCCGCCATGGAGATCGTCGAGACCGGCCTGCTCAACGTGGCCCGCAAGGACGAGACCGCGATCATGCGGGCCACCGGCCTGACCGCCGAGGACGTCCGCCTGGGCCTGGAGCTGATCCGCAGCCTGCAGCCGCACCCGGGGCGCCCGTTCCAGGCGCACGAGTCGGACTACCTGATGCCCGACGTCATCGTCACCAAGAAGAACGGACGGTGGCGGGTGGCGCTGAACCCGGAGCACATGCCCAAGCTGCGCATCAACGGGCGCTACCAGGGTTTCATCAAGCGCGCGGACCAGTCCAAGGACCAGCTCCAGCTCAAGCAGCACCTGCAGGAGGCCCGCTATTTCATCAACAGCCTCGAGTCCCGGAACGAAACCATCCTGCGCGTGTCCCAATGCATAGTTGAAGAACAGCGAGCATTTCTGGAGTATGGGGAGGAAGCGATGCGCCCCCTCGTGCTCCGGGACGTCGCGCAGACATTGGGGATCCACGAATCAACCGTGTCCAGAGCCACCGCCAACAAGTACATGTTGACCCCACGCGGTCTCTACGAGCTCAAGTATTTCTTTTCCAGCCACGTGTCGACGACGCAGGGTGGTGTGGCTTCGGCCACCGCCATCCAGGCCATGATCAAGCGCATGGTCGGCGGCGAAGACCCCGCGCGTCCGCTGTCGGATTCGACGCTGGCAGAACTCTTGCTGAAGGAAGGTATCCAGGTTGCGCGCCGCACCGTCGCGAAGTATCGCGAGGCACTCAACATTCCGCCCTCGCACGAACGCAAGGCGGTGGCGTAACCAGGAACGTCAGTTGTTCCCGGGGTCGCGAGACCCCAACTACAGGAGGCACTGTGCGATGAATCTGAACATCTCCGGCCATCATCTCGACCTGACACCGCCGTTGCGCGAGTACGTGACGTCGAAGCTCAAGCGCATCGAGCGCCACTTCGATCACCTCATCAACGCGGACGTGATCCTCTCGGTCGAGAAGCTGCGGCACAAGGCGGAGGCGACGGTTCATGCGAGCGGCGCGGATCTTCATGCCGAGGCGGTCGTTGAAGCAGACATGTACGCCGCCATCGATTCGCTGATCGACAAGCTCGACCAGCAGACCCGCAAGCACAAGGAAAAGCTGCGCCATCACCACGTGAAGACCGCGGTCAAGCGCACGCTGCAGTAAAGCAGCCCTGGAATCGAAGCCCCGTCACCGCCGGTGACGGGGCTTTTTTATTGGAGCGTGTACGCCGCCTGACGGCAAAACCCGTTGCGCCGCTGCAGCCAACGTAGCCCGGGTGAAACCCGGGGTTCCCCTCGCATAGGGAGCGCAACCCCGGGTTTCACCCGGGCTACGAGTCGTGCTCTCCCGGGCAATCCGCGACTAGGCGATGACAACCAACAAGACAATCTCCGCGGAAGAGCGAAGAACCTTTTTCATCGGGAAGCGCCCATAATTCGTCGCCTCAGAACATGATTCGCGAAGAACCGGAGTCGAACCGATGAAGTTGACCGAGATCCTCAGCCCGGAGCGCGTCGTCAGCGGCGCCGCGGTCACCAGCAAGAAGAAGGCACTCGAAGAACTTTCCAACCTGCTGGCCACCGGCGCCGCCAACCTGGGCAACGGCGAAGTGTTCAACAGCCTCACGGGGCGCGAAAAACTCGGCAGCACCGGACTGGGACATGGCGTCGCGATTCCGCACGGCCGCGTCGCCGGCGTCGATCGCAGCGTGGGCGCGTTCATGCGCGTCAAGCATCCGGTGGATTACGACTCGCACGACGGCAATCCGGTCGACCTGATCTTCGGCCTGCTGGTGCCGCAGACCGCCACCGAGGCGCACCTCAAGCACCTGGCCGCGGTTGCCGAGATGTTCTCCGACGATGCCTTCTGCTCGAAGCTGCGCGCCGCGCAGGACAGCGCTTCGCTGTACGCGCTCCTTTCGGGCTACACGCCCTCGCGCTGATCCCTTTTCGCGACGCGCGCCGACCGGTCCCGAGCGCGTGTCCAGCACCGCTGCAAAAGTCACTCTTCACGGCGTCTTCGTCGAGATCTTCGGTCTGGGCGTGCTGCTGGCCGGCAAGAGCGGCGTCGGCAAGAGCGAACTCGCGCTGGAAATGCTGGCGCGGGGCCATCGCCTGATCGCCGACGATGCCGCCGAATTCGAGCTGGCCCACGACGGCCGCGTCGTCGGGCGCTGCCCGCCGCTGCTGTACGGATTTCTCGAAGTGCGCGGCCTGGGCATCCTGCACGTGGGGCGCATGTTCGGCGAACCCGCGTTGCGATCGAGCAAGGCGCTGGATCTGATTCTGCGGCTCGATCCCGCTGCCGAATATTCGGATCCGCCGGACCGTTTGCGCGGTCGTCGTTTCGATACGGACGTCTGCGGCAAGCCGATCCCCGAGATCTCGTTGCCGGTGCGCGTCGGCCAGAGCCTTGCGACCTTGGCCGAGGCGGCCTGCCGCGATCAGACGCTCAAGCGCGACGGCTACGACGCGGCCGAGGATTTCATGGCGCGCCAGATGCGCTCGATCGAGTCCGGCCGATGAAGCTGGTCGTCATCAGTGGACTGTCGGGCGCCGGCAAGACCGTCGCGCTCAAACAGTACGAGGATCTGGGCTACACCTGCATCGACAACATCCCGCTCGCGCTGCTCGGGCCGATGATCACGCGCATGCTCAAGGGCAGCGGTCCCTCCGGCCGGTACGAGCGCGTCGCCATTGGCGTGGATGCGCGCGAAACCCCGCGCGAGATCCGGCGCTTCCCGCAGCACCTCTCGCGGATCAAGGCGCGCGGCGTCGACGTGGATCTGTTCTTCCTGACGGCGTCCGATGAGGTGATCCTGCGCCGGTACAGCGAAACCCGGCGTCCGCACCCGCTGGCCGACGAGAGCACGTCGCTGGTCGAGGCCATCGAGCGCGAACGCGCGCTGCTGGCGCCGATCGCCGATCTGGCGGACGACGCGCTCGACACCAGCAGCATGAACCTGCACGAGCTGCGCGAAGCCATCATGCAGCGACTGCCCGAGGCCACGAAGGGCAAGCTCGCCGTGCAGTTCGTCTCGTTCGGATTCAAGAACGGGGTGCCCGGCGGCTGCGACTTCTTGTTCGACGTTCGTTGCCTGCCCAACCCGCACTGGAACCTCGCGCTCAAGGATCTCACCGGACGCGATGAGGCCGTGGAACAGTGGCTGGATGCTCGAGAGGACGTGCAGCGCATGCTGCGCGACATCCGCGATTTCCTGGAACCCTGGCTCGGCGCGTTCCGCCGACAGGACCGGGCCTATGTCACGATCGGCGTGGGCTGCACCGGGGGACAGCATCGCAGCGTCTATCTGGTCGAACGTCTCGCGCGGCACTTCTCCAAGTCCTTCGAGCCGGTGATCGCCAACCACAAGGAGCTGCGGTGAGCGTCGGCATCCTGCTGGTCACGCACGGCAAGCTGGGGCACTTCCTGCTCGACTGCATGCGGGACATGATTGGCGAATTGCCGCTGACCTCCGACGTGCTCGAGGTGCGGCGCGTGCAGGCGCACGAAGTGCTCATCGGGCAGGGCAGCAAGATGATCGAGCGGCTGAATTCCGGTGACGGCGTGCTGGTGCTGACCGACGCTTTCGGCTCCACGCCCAGCAATATCGCCAACAAGCTCTGCGCCATTCACGGCTCGCCGGTGGTCTCCGGCGTGAACCTGCCGATGCTGGTGCGCGTGTACAACTATCCGCGCGCCGCCGTCGACGAAATGGCGAAGCTGGCGGTCGAGGGTGGGCAACGGGGAATCATTCTGTGTCCGAAGAACTGAACGTCGTGCCGCCCGCCGCGCGGGCAACAGACACTGGCCTGGCTGCGCGAGGGGAGCTTTGATGGAACGCAACGTCGACATCGTCAACCGCCTCGGGCTGCATGCCCGTGCGGCCGCCAAGCTCGTCACGCTCGCGAGCAAGTTCAGCAGCGACGTGCGCGTGCGCAAGGACGCGCGCGAAGTCAGCGGCAAGTCGATCATGGGCGTGATGATGCTGGCGGCCGCTCAGGGCAGCCAGATCACGCTGATCGCCGAAGGCGAGGACGCCGAGAACGCACTCGACGAACTCGCGGGCCTGGTGGCCGACCGCTTCGGTGAAGAGGCGTGATGCCATGAGCCTCTGGCTCTCCGGCATCGGAGTCTCGCGCGGAATCGCGATCGCGCGCGTGCAGAAACTGCACGGCGGCGATCTGGAGATCGCCGAGTACACCGTTGCGCCGGAAGAGCTCGAACGCGAGATCGAACGGTTCCGCGATGCCCAGCAGCAGGCGCTGGCGCAGTTGCGCGAAGTCCGCAGCAAGATTCCGGCAGGCACCCCGGGCGACATCGCGGCGTTCATCGACACGCATCTGCTGATGCTCGACGACCGCTCGCTGGTGGACTCCACGGTCGCGAACATCCGCAGTGCGGGCATCAATGCCGAAGCGGCGCTGCGCCGCTCGCGCGACGCGCTGGTGGCGGTGTTCGAGCAGATGGAGGACCCGTATCTGCGCACGCGGCGCGACGACGTCGAGCACGTCGTCAGCCGCGTCCAGCGCGTGCTCACGCGCACCGAGCGCGAGTTGCCCGGCGGCCAGGTGCCGCTGACCGAGCCCACGGTGATCGTTGCCGACGACATCACGCCGGCCGACATCATCCTGCTCTCGCAGCAGGCGGTGCTGGCCTTCGTCACCGAATACGGCGGCCCGTTGTCGCACACGGCGATCCTCGCGCGCAGCCTCGGCATTCCGGCGGTGGTGGGTCTCCACAACGCACGCCGGCTGCTGCGCGAGAACGAACTGGTCATCGTCGACGGCGAGCACGGACACGTGCTGGCCGATCCCGACGACAAGGCGCTCGAGCATTACCGCCGCAAGCAGGACCAGCAGGCGCAGGACCGTCGCCTGCTGCAGACGCTGCGCGACAAGCCGGCGATCTCGGGCGACGGCGTCGAAGTGCGTTTGCAGGCGAACATCGAGCTGCCGGAAGACGCCGCAGTCGCCACGGCCAACGGCGCGGCCGGTATCGGCCTGTATCGCACTGAATTCCTCTACATGAACCGCAAGGGGCTGCCCACCGAGGAGGAGCAGTACCAGGCGTATTCGCGCGTGGTGTCGGCGGTCAGGGGACCGATCACGATCCGTACCCTGGATCTGGGCGCGGACAAGCAGGTCGATTCCGGGCAGCGGCAAGGACCCACGCCCAACAATCCTGCACTCGGCCTGCGGGCGATCCGGCTATGCCTGAAGGAGCCGGAACTCTTTCGCGTCCAGATGCGCGCGCTGCTGCGCGCTTCGGCGCACGGGCAGGTCAGGATCATGCTGCCGATGATCTCGAGCCTGAGCGAGCTGCGACAGGCCAAGGCCCTGATGGCCACGTGCCGCGCGGAACTGATTCGCGAGGGCAGGGTGGTGGCCGACCGCATTCCGGTCGGCGCGATGATCGAGGTGCCGGCCGCCGCGATTTCTTCGTCGCTGCTCGCGCGTGAAGTCGACTTCTTCTCGATCGGAACCAACGACCTGATCCAGTACACGCTGGCGATCGATCGCGTGGACGACGAGGTCAACTATCTCTACGACCCGCTGCATCCGGCGGTGCTGCGGCTGATCCACATGACGATCGAAGCCGGGCACAAGGCCGGGATCGAAGTGTCGATGTGCGGCGAGATGGCGGGCGATGCGTGCTACACGCGCCTGCTGCTGGGCCTGGGGCTCACCGACTTTTCGATGCATCCGGCCAACGTGCTGGAAGTGAAGCGCGCCGTGCGCGAGGCGCAGGTCGGCGAACTGCGGCGCAGGGTCGCCGACATCATGCAGGCGGCGAGCCTCGACGATTTCGCGAGCCTGCTGGCGGCGCTGTGAAGTAGCCCGGCCGAAGTCCGGGGTTTCTTCCTCGCCAACATGGATACACCCCGGACTTCGTCCGGGCTACGACCGGGTGGCTACTCTTCCCAGGCGATCTGCGACCGTATCGCGCCTTCCTTCTCGATGATCGCCGCGTAGCGCTTTTCGATTTCGTTGCGTTTGACCTTCATCGTCGGCGTCATGACGCCGTTGTCGATCGTCCACGCTTCCTTGACCACGACGAGCTTCGCGATCTGCTCGTGTGCTTCGAGGTTCTCGTTGACGATCTTCATGTCGGCGATCAGTTCCTTGTCGAGCTGCGCGCGCGGCTTGTTCTTCGCCACGCCGGGCAGCAGCGACACCAGCATCAGCGGCTGCGTCAGACCGCTGCCGACCAGGCAGAGCTGGTCGATGTCGACGTTGCGTGCGAGCTGGCCTTCGATCGGCGCGGGCGAGACGTACTTGCCCTTCAGCGTCTTGAAGATGTCCTTCACGCGACCGGTGATGTAGACGTAGCCGTCGGCGTCTTGGCGGCCCTTGTCGCCGGTGCGCAGGTAGCCGTCTTCGGTGAACGTCTCCTTGGTCTTCTCCGGCTCCTTGTAGTACCCGGCCATCACGCCCGGATGCTTGAACAGGATCTCGCCTTCCTCGGACAGCTTGAACCCGGAGTCCGGCATCGGCTTGCCGACCGAGCCGAGCCGGTTCTGGTGCGGCAGGTTGGCCGTGGCGTAGATGCTGTTTTCGGTCATGCCGTAGCCCTGCAGCAGGTCGACCTTCAGGTACTGCTTGAACCAGTTCATCACCGGAATCGGCAGCGGCGCGGCGCCCGAGAAGATGTAGCGCGCGTTGTGCAGGCCCAGGCCCTTGAGAATCTTCTTGCGGATGAAGCCGCCGAGGATCGGAATGCCGGTGAGTCGCGCGAGCTTGTCCTGCGGCATCTTGCGCAGCACGCCGGACTGGAAGCGCCCGTAGACCAGCGGCACACCGTAGAAGCGCGTCGGTCCCACGCGCGGAAGCTGCTCGGCGAGCTTGTCGAGGTTCTCGAGGAAGTGGACCTCGGCGCCCAGGTACGTGCTCAGGCCCAGCACCGCGCCGCGCTCGAAGGCGTGCGCCAGCGGCAGGTAGGAGAAGAAGCGCTCCTCGCCCTGTGAAGGCATCACCTTCAGCGTCTGCTCGGCGGCGAACGTGACGTTGCCCCAGGTGATCATCACGCCCTTGGGATTGCCGGTCGTGCCGGAGGTGTAGATCAGTGCGGCGAGATCGTCACGTGCAGGACGCTGATAGCCCTCGACCGGCGTGCCCTTGGACACTACCTCGTCCCAGGTCTGCTGCGCGGTGGGCGCATCGGCGTACGGAAAGCCGATCGTCGGGATGTCCTTGGGCACCGCGCCGATGAATTCGGCGCCATCCATCATCGGGCCGAGGAACAGCACCTTGGCCTCGCTGTGCTTGAGGATGAACGTCACCGCGTCGGGCGATTGCTTGGGATACAGGCCGACGGCGACGAGTCCCGCCAGGCCGCAGGCGCAGTCGACGAGAAACCAGTGCGCGGTGTTGCGCCCGGAGATCGCCACGCGATCGCCGCGCTTCAGGCCCATGGCGAGCAGCGCACCCGCGAGCTTTCGCGATTCGGCTTCCGCCTGCTTCCAGTTCCAGCTCAGCGTCCGGGCGCCCTGGGGCTGCACCAGCCAGGTCTTGTCGCCGCGCTCGCGCGACCACTTCATCAGCATGTCGACCGGCGTGATCATGTCGCTCATCGCGAGGCTCCCCTGTAGGTTTTATGGGCCGAACTCCGGCCGAGTTTAACCTCGCGTTCGTGGACCTCGCGCGCGGGGGCCCACACAATCCGATTCCCGTATGCGTCGCATGGAGTAGAGGCTTTGGGCACACGTTTGAAACGAATGTTCTGGTTGATCCCGCTGACCCTGGTCGTCTACCTCGTGGGCTGGCCGGTGGACATCACGCCGGTGGCGTGGAATCCGCCGGTCGCGCCCTCGCTGAAGGAAGGCTTCTACGCGAAGGACGATGCGCTTCGCGGCGTGCAGCGCATCGTCGACGGCGGCCTCGCCGGCCCCGAGGCCATCGCCTTCGACGCGCAGGGCCGGCTGTACACGGGCCTGTCGGACGGGCGGGTGGTGTCGGTCTCGGCCGACGGCTCCGACTGCCGCGTGCTCGGCAACACCGGCGGCCGGCCGGCCGGGCTGCAGGTGCAGGCCGATGGCAGCCTGGTGATCGCCGATGCGATGAAGGGCCTGCTGCATCTGCGGACCGACGGGACGTTCGATTCCTGGGTGACGGCCGTCGACGGCGTGCCGCTCGGGCTGACCGACGATCTGGCCGTGGACGGGCGCGGGCGCGTGTTCTTCAGCGATGCCTCGTGGAAGTTCGGCCTGCCGGAGCACCGGCTCGATGCCCTCGAGCATGGCGGCCGCGGGCGCCTGATGCTGCACGATCCGGCCAGCAAGGGCTCTGCAACGTTGCTGGCGGATCTGCAGTTCGCCAACGGCGTGGCGCTCGGGCCCGACGAGCAGTTCGTGCTGGTCAACCAGACCACGGATTACCGCATCACGCGCTACTGGATGAAGGGCGAGCGTTCGGGGAAGGTCGAGACGTTCGCCGAGAACCTGCCGGGGTTTCCGGACAACATCACGTTCAACGGCTCCGACCGTTTCTGGGTCGCGCTCTTTGGACCCCGAGATCCGCTCCTCGACAAGCTCGGCCCCATCCCGTTCCTGCGCACGGTGATCGCGCGGTTGCCGATGTCGTGGCTGCCGGACGGCGGTCGCCAGGGCTTCGTGCTCGGGCTGGATCTGGACGGCAAGGTCGTCGAGCAATACCGCTACGACGGGCCGGGTGCGTTCGGGCCGGTCACCAGCGTGCGCGAGCATGACGGCGTGCTGTATCTGGGCAGCCTCGACGACACGGCGATCGGACGGATCTCGCTGGCCGATCTGCGCAGCGGCGTCGTGAAGGATCCGCCGCCGCCGGTGAAGTCGACCTGCAAGCCGTAGCCCTTAACCCGGACGACGTCCGGGAGCTTTTCCGTCAACGGAGAGAGAACCCCCCGGACTTCGTCCGGGCTACGGTTACGGCTTGATCCCGAAGAAACACCGCGCGTTCGACGCCGTGTCGTGCGCCACGTCCGCCGCTTCGCGTCCGCAGGCACGAGCCACGGTCGCGACGACGTAGGGCAGGAACGCCGGCTCGTTGCGACGCCCGTCGCGCGGGAGCAGGGCCTTAGGAATCGTGCGCGGCAGCAAATACGGCGCATCGGTCTCCAGCAGCAGCCGATCGCGCGGAATCAGCGGAACGATCTCCAGCAGATGCCGGCCGCGTCGCTCGTCGCAGATCCATCCGGTGATGCCGATGTGGCAGTCGAGCGCGAGGTAATCCTCGGCGGCCGCGCGCGTGTCGGTGAAGCAGTGCACGCAGACCGCGCCGAGGCGATCGCGGTGTTCGCGCAGCATCGCCAGAAAATCCGCATGTGCGTCGCGCTGATGCAGGAACAGCGGCTTGCCCAGCTCCGCCGCGAGCGCGAGTTGCGCTTCGAAGGCCCTGCGCTGGGCATCGCGCGGAGCCAGATCGCGGAAGTAATCCAGACCGCATTCGCCCAGCGAGACGAGCGACGGATTCGTCGCGAGTTCGCGGAACAGCGCCTCGTGCGCGGCGTCCCATTCGGCAGCGTGATGCGGATGCAGGCCGGCGGTGGCGAACACGCGGCCGCGATGCTGGTGCGCAATCTCGACGGCGCGGCGTGCGCTCTCGGCCGAACTGCCGGTGATCACGATCGCTTCGAGTCCTGCATCCCAGGCGCGCTGCAGCACGGCGTCACGATCGGCATCGAAACCGTCGTGGGCGAGATTGGCCCCAATGTCGATCATTGGGTCCAATCTCCGGGGGCGGGGCCCCAGCCCCGCCCGTTCGCCGGGCATCGATTGCCACCGGCAATCGATGAAATCCCCGGCTCACTGGCCCCGATGTCGATCACGTGCGGCGCAGCCCGACTACGGTGACGATTCTTCTGCGCGGCATTCGTGACGCAGCAGCACGCGTTGCTCGGCGATCTGCGCGCCGGCTTCGCGCACCATCAGCGTGACGCGCACGCGCGCCAGCGCTTCGGAATGCTGTTCGCACAGGAAGCGCGCGAACGCGAGGCGTTCGATCCGTGCCCCGGGTTGGGCCAGCGCGTTCTCGTACTGGCGGCCACGCTCGCCGGAAAACCAAGGCAACGTGCTCAGGCCGTAGTTCGGCGGCGGCAGGCTTTCGGACAGGGCATCGACTTCGGTGCCGTTGCTGCGCTCGCCCGGTACGGCGATCCAGCGCTGTGCCGCACCCGCGGCCGGCAGCAGGTCGATCCACGATCGATCGAGCGCCAGCGGCCTGAGCACGATGCGCGCGCCGCTGGCGAGTGCAGAGGGCAGTACACCGGCCGCACCGAACTGCACCACGACCAGCAACAGCAGCAACACACTGGCGAGGATGGCGATGCGCGACGAGGTCGCACCGCTCGCGTCGGTCGGCGAATGTCCTGCGCAGCGACCGGACTTCGCCATTCCGCGGAGGCGCAGCAGCAGGGAACCGAGCGAATTCGCGAACCCGCCGTTCAACAGCCCGCGCAGCGGGCGCAGCAGCGGAGAGCGGCGCAGCAACATCGCCACCGCGGCGCCGTCCAGGTACGCCTCCTCGTTGCGATCGATGACGATCAGCGATGCGCCGTTGGCCAGCAGGCGCGAGGCGCGCGGGCTGTCCTGCGCGTTGGCGACCTGCGTGTGCTGCAGGCACAGCAGCTCACGCGCCAGCAGCGCCATGCCCAGCGCACCCGGCGTGTCGCCATTCGGATGGACCCGCAGATCGGGCAGCGCAGGGTCGCCCGCCAGGCGATCCCACAAGGCGCCGTCGATCAGCAGCGCCCCAGCCAGCAAGCCCAGCAGCGCGAGCGCGACCGGCGCGACGCTGATCAATGCGAAAGCGCAGAGCAGCACGGCGAACACGAGTGCGGCGCGACGCGCATACGGACGCGCCCACGGGACCAGTGCCAGTGGCAGGATCAGCCAGGCCGCGATCCGCAGTCCGATCTCGAGCGTCGGCAACAGGGAAGGCAACTTCACGAGCGCGCTTCCGGGCAGGTGCGCCGAGGGCGATGACAGCAGCCCGAGCAGGCCCTCGGGCGCATCGGAGGCCAGCGCCAGGCCGATCGGCAGCAGGCAGGCGAACAGCAGCAGCGCGATGCCCGGCCACGACAGGTGCGACGGCCCGGGGCGCGCGGGGGCGAACGCGGCGTCGACGCTCCAGCGTGCGTTCCACGGCAGCATCAGGCCGAACGCGAGCAGGGCCAGCGCGAGGGCGTCGCTTGCATCGAACATCGCCGGATGGCGCGCGATCGCCGATACCAGCAGCAGGCCCAGCAGCGGCCCGGCGATACGGCTGCGCCAGCCGAGGGCCAGCGCGGTCGCCGCGAGCACCTGCAACAGCGACAGCACGATGGCGAAGAACAGGCCGCCGTTGGCCAGATGCAGCGACCAGCGGCCGGCCTCGATCGCGCCGATCGCCAGATCGCGCGGCAACAGGCCGTCGTCGGTGTAGAGCAGGCCTGCGTGCAGCAGCCGGCTCAGCGAATCGATCAGCAGGAAGAGGGCGAGGCCGGCGCGCAGCAGCGCAAGACTGCGCAGATCGACGGCGAGACGGGAGCACAGCGGGTGGGCCGGGCTCGGAGCAGGAAGGATCATGGGGGGACGACAAAGCGAGCGGAGCAAGGCTCGCCGCTTCCGCCTCAAACGGCAAGGGGCAATCGTGCGAGCTGCCTGCTGCGGACGGGACAGGCGGCAACGGCTTCTCTCCGGGCGCAGCGCGCGCAAGGCGTCGGCCGATCGGCCGGCTCCATCCGGAGCAGGCCGCGGGCGAACGCGCTGCGACGGCGGCAACGACCGGAAGATGTTCGGAATTCTCCGCGAGTCGCAGGACAGCCGGGTTAGACTCTCGCCGCCGAAAGACACACGGTTCCAAACGCCCCCATGCACGCTCGCGCCATCGCTGCCGCCCTGCTGTGGATGACCGCGCCCCTGGGAGTCCACGCAGGCGATTCCGACACGCGCTACATCAGCGACGAGACCGCCGTGACGCTGCGCGAAGACAAGGGGATGAGCGCGCCGGTCGCTGCGCTGCTCAAATCCGGCGCCAAGGTGCAGTTGCTCGAGAACGACGCCGACAGCGGCTACTCGCGCGTGAAAGTTGCGCCCGGTCGTGATGGCTGGGTGCTGACGCGCTACCTGTCGACCGAGCCCGCTGCGCGCGAGCGGCTGGCCGCCACGTTGTCGGAGTTGACGCAACAGCAGGCGATGGTGCGAAAGCTCGAATCCGAAAACCTGCGGCTGCGCGAGTCCGCGAAGAAGACCGGTGCTCCGGCGCCGGTCGTCGCCGCGGTCGAATCGCCGGTGATGGCGGGCCCCGGAAGCAGCACGCTGAGCCAGGGTTCCGACGCCGTGTTGATGGGGACCGGCGCGGGCCTGTTCATCGCCGGCCTGTTGACCGGCTTGCTGATCCCGATGATCCGGCGCACGCGGTCGCCGCGCTGGGGCACGCAGTCTTGAGTCCGCTTGCGGCATTGCCCAACGCGGGCGAGTCCGCGCTGGGTACGCTGGCCGGACCCGCAGGCGATCTCGAATGCTTCGTGGCGGTGCCGCGCGGCGAGATTCGCGGCATCGCGGTGGCGTGCCATCCGCATCCGCTCTATGGCGGCGCGATGAGCAACAAGGTGGTCTACGCGCTGGCGTCCGCCGCGCTCGCGCAGGGACTGGTCGCGGCGCGATTCAATTTTCGTGGGGTCGGGCAGAGCACGGGCACCTACGACGCAGCGCGTGGCGAGACCGACGATTGCCTGGCCGTCGTCGATTGGCTGCGCGCGCAGCAGCCCGGCCTGCCGTTGCTGCTCGCGGGTTTCTCATTCGGCGCGTATGTGAGTCTCAAGGCGGCCGCGACGGCGCAACCGGCGGCGCTCGTCAGCATCGCGCCGCCGTTCGGCCGATATTTCGATGACGCCGAGCTGCCGCCGCACCCGGGTTGTCGCTGGCTCGCGGTCCACTCGCGCGACGACGACACCGTGTCTTACGACGAGACCGCCGCGATCCTGCGCGACTACGACCCGGCGCCGACGCTCGTCACCGTGGATGGCGCGGGGCATTTCTTCCATGGCCGTCTGCAGGACATCAAGGAAGCCGTGGCACCGTTCCTGCAGGAGCTGTTCTGACGCGAGTGACATCGTCCCCCCGCATGTCCGCGCGGGGTGCATCGTGGCGCCTCATCCCTATACTGGCGGCAACCCGAACCCGGAGCCGACATGCGCCAACTTCCCGTTCTTGCCGTTGCCTCGCTGCTCCTGCTGTCGCCGACTGCCGAGGCGGTCGATTTCGACTTCGAGATCCAGCCGGGTGCGACGCAGCAGGACTTCAAGACGGTCGTCAAGGATGTCGCGGCAATCCTGAATTCCAAATCGCTGACTCCGGCGGAGCCTTACGGCGTAACCGGGTTTGGTCTGGGCGTCTATGCGTCGTACGTCGAGACCGATGATCCGCGCGCCTGGCAGCGACTCACCGGCGAGGACATCGACGAGATCGGCATGGTGGGCCTGGTCGCCCAGAAGGGTCTGCCGTTCGGCATCGACGTGGGTGCGAGCTACGCCTGGGTGCCCGGCGCGGACGCCAGGTTGTTCGGTGCCGAGATCCGCTACGCGCTGCTCGACGGCGGCGTGGCCACCCCTGCCATCGGCCTGCGCGGCAGCTACTCGAAGCTCAGCGGCATCGACGACATCGACAACGACTCGTACGGAATCGACATGTCGATCTCCAAGGGCATCGGCCCGTTGACGCCGTACGCCGGCGTCGGCCACGTGTGGAGCAAGTTCGAGGTCGATCCGCAGTTCGGGCTGGACGACGAGGATGTCGACGACACGCGGTTCTTCCTCGGCCTGCGCCTGTCCGCGCTGTTCGGCATCACGCCCGAGTACGAACGTATCGGCGATCGCGACGTCTTCAACCTGCGTGTCGGATTCGCGTTCTGAGTCCGGCGTCGTAACGTCTCTTCAACGGAGTTGCCGGTTGCCGGCCCAGGACCTGATCGATGTGGAAGCGCTGGCTGTCTCGACTTGATGCGACCGGGACGGAGGCGCATCCGCCGCGCGACGTAGCCGTCGCGGTGCTGTTGCTGGAGTGCGCGCGTGCCGATTTCGAGAATCAGCCCGCCGAGCTCGAGGCGGTCCGCCGGGCCTTGCGCGATCAGTTCGGGCTGACCGATCAAGCGCTGGACAAGCTGGTGGGCGACGCCACCGTCTCGGCGCGGGAGGCGGTGTCGTTTCACGGTCCGGTCTCGCGGCTCAACGCCGAACTCTCGCCGGACGAAAAGAGCGAACTCATGGCGTGGCTCTGGCGCGTGGCCGTCGCGGACGGTCGCATCGATCCGCAGGAGGAAGGCCTGCTGCGAAAGCTCGCCGACCTGCTGTACATCCCGCACGCCGACTACCTTCGGGCCAAGCTCGCCGTGATCGACGGCGGGTCCGCTTGAGCCAGGAAAAACCTGGCTGGTTCGAATCGCTGGCGGTCCGAGGCAAGCTCGGCGCCGTCTTCGGCGTGCAGCTCGCGGTGCTCAGTCTGGGTACGGCCGCGGTCCTCGCTGCGCTGACGCAGATGCGCGAGGCGCGCCGATGGACCGATCACACGCACAACGTCATCGAACAGATCGAAGCGATGCGGGGCGAGGCGGTGGAGCAGCAAGCGGGCCTGCGCGGCTACATCATCACCAGCGACCGGCGCTTCCTCGAGCCCTATCGTTATGGGGTCGTCGAATTCGAGAACATCTCGCAGCGGCTGGGTGTCCTGGTTCGCGACAACCCGGCGCAGTACGAGCGCTATTCGCGCGTGCTCGCGCTGATGGGCGAATGGCAGACCGATGTCGCCGCGCGCGACATCGCCTACACGGAAAATCCGGCTACGCATCACCTCGCCGTCGAAGCCACGATCGGTGGCGGCGGACAGCGGCGCATCGACGCGATCAAGCGACTGTGCGAAGAGATGATCCGCGAGGAACGCCGTCTGCTGGTGTCGCGTTCCGGAACGATGGAGCGGGTCGAGAGCCTGTTGCTCAGCCTGATCGTGGGGCTGATGCTGGCCGGCTGGTTCACCGGCGCGTACGCCGTGGCCCTGGTCAATCGTGTCCTTGGCACTCCGCTGTCGCGGCTGGCGGACCTGGTTCCACGCCTGATCACCGGCGAATCGGTGGACGTTCCTTACCTCGAGCGGCGCGACGAGGTGGGGACGCTGGCCCGGGCATTCGAGCGTCTGCGCGATTCGAGCGCCGAGCAACGTCGCGCCGACTGGGTGCGCGAACAGGCCGCGCGGGTGCTGGGCGCATTGCAGCACTGCGACAGCGACGCGACGTTCAGCGATACCTTGATCAATCGCCTGTGCGGCGTGCTCGAAGGCGGATACGGCCTGGCCTACCGATGGAACGAGCAGTCGGCGGTGCTCGAATGGTGCGCCGGCTTCGGTCTTCCCGACGCCTCGGTGACACGCCGTCGGTTCCGTCTGGGCGAGGGCATGATCGGCCAGTCCATGGTCGAGCGCCGCATCATCGAGATGATGCCGGTGCCGGCCGGATATCTGCAGATCGTCTCCGGGCTGGGCGCCGCGGCCCCGGCCAGCGTGCTGTTCGCACCGCTGACCGCGCGCGGTGAAACGGTCGGCGTCGTCGAGATCGGCATGCTCAAGCCGATGACGACGGCGCAGCGTGAACTGCTGGAGCAGGTGATCGTGACATCCGCGCTGGCCTGGCATTCGGTATCGCGCAGCGTGCGCACGAGCGAGCTGCTGGAAGAAAGTCGGGGGATGACCGACGAACTGCAATCGCAGCAGGAGTCGCTGCGCGCGCAGGGCGAGGAACTGCGCAGCGCCAACGAGGCGCTGCGAGGGCGCGGCGAACAGCTCGAGGAGCAGGGACGCCGGCTACGCGCGTCCGAAGAAGAACTGCGCGCCCAGGCAGAGGAGCTACTCATCACCAACTCGGCGCTCGAAGAGAAGACCGGCGCGCTGCGCATGCGCCAGGACGAACTCGAGGCCGCGCGTATCGATCTCGAGCGCAAGGCCAGCGATCTGGAACAGGCCAGCCACTACAAGAGCGAGTTCCTCGCGAACATGTCGCATGAGCTGCGCACGCCGCTCAACTCGATGCTGATCCTGTCGAAGATGCTGGCCGACAACAGTGACGGCAATCTCGACGCCGAGCAGGTCGAGTCCGCGCGGATCATGCACGACAGCGGCCGCAGCCTGCTGAGCCTGATCAACGACATTCTCGACCTGTCGAAGGTCGAGGCAGGCAAGATGGGCGTTGCGCTCGAAACGGTGAACGTGAGCACCAGCCTGAATGCATTGCTGCAACGCTTCCGCCCGCTCGCCGGCGAGCGCGGCCTGAAATTCACGGTGCGCATCGAACCCGACGCGACGCGGGAACTGGAAACCGATGGCGCGCGCCTCGCGCAGATTCTCTCGAACCTGCTCTCCAATGCGTTCAAGTTCACGCACGAGGGCGAGATCGAACTGCTGGCCGAGAAGGCGCAGCTCGGCGCCGTTCCGGCCGTCGCACTGAGCGTTCGCGATACCGGCATCGGCATTCCCGCAGGCAAGCTGGATCGCGTGTTCCAGGCCTTCGAACAGGCCGACAGCAGCACCAGCCGGCGCTACGGCGGCACCGGGCTGGGACTGTCGATCGTCAGCGGCATGACGACCTTGCTCGGCGGTCAGGTCAAGGTGCGCAGCGAGGAAGGCAAGGGATCGACGTTCACTATCGTGCTGCCCGAGCGCTCGCCGCAGAGTCAGACCGCGACGACGACGGCCGGCCCGCCGGGTGTCGACACCGGTGCTGCGCCCTCGCTGATCGCCGAGCCCGAACCCGGAGAACCGCCGACGGGTACGCCCGCGCTGCTGATCGTCGAGGACGACCGCGCGTTCGCCAAGGTCCTGGCGGACATCGCCACGCGCCGCGGCCTGGACGTGGTGACGGCCCACACCGGGCGCGACGCGCTGGCGCTTGCGCGCAAGCGAAAGCTGTTCGGCGTCCTGCTCGACATCGGTTTGCCGGACATCAGCGGATGGGAGGTGCTGGAGCGCCTGAAGGCCAATCCGTTCACCGCCGGGGTACCGGTGCATGTCGTGTCGGGTGGCGACGACTCCGACCGGGGAAAGGAGCTGGGCGCCGTGGGCTTCCTGCGCAAGCCGGTCGATCGTGAAGCGGTGGTACAGGCGCTGGAACGCGTCGGCGCCGGCAACGCGCCGCGCCGTCGTCGGCTGCTGCTGGTCGACCACGACCCGGCGTCGCGCGCGGATATCGTTGCGCTGCTATCGGCCGAGAATGCCAGCATCGTCGAAGCGGGCTCGGCGGCCGACGGCCTCGCACATCTGCAGGCCGAAAACTTCGACGGCCTGATCGTGGATCCCGATCTCGCCGACATGCCGAACTTCGAGTTCCTGGCGCAGGCCTCGGACAGGGCGACCCTGCCGCCGGTGGTGATCTATTCGCGGCGCGAGCTGACGCCGGACGAAAGCCTGCGCCTGCGCGAGTACACCGGCAGCATCGTCATTCACGGCGCCCGCTCGCCGGAGCGCCTGATCGACGAGGTTCATCTGTTCCTGCACGCCATCGAGCGGCCGGGAAAGCCGCCTGCGGCGCCCGAGCCGCGGACGCCGGGCGCGGATCTCACGGGAAAAACCGTGCTCGTCGTGGACGACGACATGCGCAATGTCTTCGCGTTGTCCAAGACGCTGCGGATGCGCGGCCTGAACGTCGTGATGGCACAGGACGGGCACAAGGCGCTGGCGCAGCTCGAAGCCCGCAGCGATATCGACATCGTGCTGATGGACATCATGATGCCGGGCATGGACGGCTACGAGACGATCCGCCGCATCCGCAGTGCGGCCCAATGGCAGCGCCTGCCTATCATCGCGGTCACCGCCAAGGCGATGAAGGGTGATCGCGAGAAATGCATCGAGGCGGGCGCGAACGACTACTGCGCCAAGCCCATCGACATCGACCAGCTCGTGTCGCTGCTGCGGGTCTGGGCGTGACGAATGCGGAATTCGGCACCATCGACACTCGGGAGCGCTGTTTTCTCGCGGCGTTATTCGGCTGCCACGGATTTCACGGATGAGCACGGACAGAGGACAAGAAACGCATTCAGCTGTTATCCGTGTTTTTCCGTGAAATCCGCGGCGAAAGAAAAAAGTCGGAATCGCCTGCGGTCCGCGGTGCAAGCCTGATGCACACCTCCGACCGTCACGACATCGAGATCGATCTGTTCCGGCGCGCATTGATGCTGCGGCATGGCTACGACTTCACCGGCTACGCCCCGGCCTCGTTCAAGCGCCGTGTGCTGGCGCTGCAGGCCGCGGTCCAGGCGCCGACGGTCAGTCGTCTCACCGAACGCCTGCTGCATGAAGACGGTTTCGTGCGCACCGTCATTGGCCGGCTGTCGGTTCCCGTGTCGGAGATGTTCCGCGATCCATCGGTGTTCCGCGCGCTGCGCGAGGACGTGATGCCGGTGCTGGCGACCTGGCCGCAGATCAACATCTGGCAGGCCGGCTGTGCGCACGGCGAAGAGGTCTACTCGCTCGCCATCGTGCTGCGCGAGTGCGGCCTGTACGAGCGCGCGCACATCTTCGCGACCGACTTCAGCGAAGAGGCATTGGCGCGCGCCGAAGAAGGGATCTATCCGCTGCACGAGGCGCGCGCGTACTCCGACAACTATCTGCGCGCCGGCGGCACGGGCTCGCTGTCGGACTGGTACGTCGCGCGCTACAACCGGATCAAGCTCGACGAGTCACTGCGCAAGCGCGTCACGTTCGCGCGACACAATCTGGTCAGCGACGGCGTGTTCGGCGAGATGCAGCTCATCGTCTGCCGAAACGTGCTGATCTATTTCGGCGATGACCTGCAGGAGCGCGCGCTGGGCCTGTTCCGGGACAGCCTCGTCCACGGCGGCTTCCTGTGCCTGGGCAATCGCGAATCACTGGCGTACTCGGCGATGGCGGACGATTTCGAGCGGCTGAGCGAAGAAACCGCGATCTACCGGCGGGGGATCCGTGCGCGCCGGACGATATGACGCCATCGTCATGGCGGCCTCCAGCGGCGGCATCGATGCGTTGCGGATCGTGCTGGGCGCGCTGGATGCGCGCCTGCGCGCTCCCGTCCTGATCGTGCAGCATACGGCGTCCGAAAACGGCCACGCACTGTGCGAATTGTTTGCGGCGGCCAGCGTCATTCCGGTGATCGAGGCCGAGCCGCGTCAGCCCATCGTCGGCGGCTGCGCGTATCTCGCGCCGCCGGGTTATCACCTGCTGGTCGAGGCCGGTCCGCGCGCTGCATTGAGCGTGGACGACAAGGTGTGCCATGTGCGACCTTCGGCCGACGTCCTGTTCGAGTCGGCCGCAGACGTGTGGCGCAGCGCACTGATCGGCGTGGTGCTGACCGGGGCCAACGACGACGGCGCCGCCGGCATGCTGGCCATCCGCAGCAGGAAAGGCCTCGGGATCGTTCAGCTCCCGGACGAGGCCGAAATGCGAGAGATGCCCGAAGCCGCGTTGCGGCTGGCCGGGGCGGATCATGTGCTGAGGCTCGCCGCCATCGGCCCGCTGCTCAACCAACTGTGCGGCTAGGCCGCTCAACGTTTCCTACGTCATGTCGAATACCGAAGCCCCTCCTGCAGCAAGCGCCCCCGACCTGGCCGATCTGCCGAAAATTCTGGTCGTCGACGACACCGCGGCCAACCTCGTGGCGATGCGTCGCCTGCTGCGCAACTCCGGTGCCCAACTGGTGGAGGCCAAGTCCGGCAACGATGCGCTGGCCGCCTGCCTCGATCACGAGTTCGCGCTGATCCTGCTGGACGTGCAGATGCCGGACATCGACGGTTTCGAAGTCGCGGCGTTGCTGTCGGAAGAAACGCGTACGCGCGAGACGCCCATCATCTTCGTGACGGCCGCGTACGGCGACGACCTGAATCGTCTCAAGGGCTACAAGCACGGCGCGGTCGACTACATCGCCAAGCCGGTGAACGACGTGGTGCTGCTGTCGAAGGTGCGCGTGTTTCTCGACCTCTACAACGGCAAGCGCATGATGCGCGACCTGCTCGACGTGCTCGGGCAGCGCAACGCCGAACTCGAACGCGAAGTCGCGGAGCGCAAGCGCCTGGAAGAACTCGCGCGGCATCAGGCGGGGCACGATGCGCTGACGGGACTGCCGAATCGGCTGCTGTTCATGGACCGCTTGTCGCAAGCGGTCTCTCGTTCGGACCGCCGCCAGGATCGCTTCGCGCTGCTGTACCTGGATCTGGATGGCTTCAAGCCCATCAACGATCGCTACGGACATTTCGCGGGCGATCTGACGCTCAGGCAGATCGCGCAGCGTCTCCAGCAGGGCGTGCGGCGTTCCGACACCTGCGCCCGCATCGGGGGCGACGAGTTCGCGATCATCATGGATGGCGCGCCGGACGGCGAGGCGCAGCGCATCGGCGAAAAGCTCTGCGAGATTCTCCGCCAGCCGTTCAAGCTGGAGCTCGCGGAAGCCGGGAACCCGGAAGTGCAAGTCGGCGCGAGCATCGGCATCGCGCTGTTTCCCGACTACGCCAGCGAGCCTGCTTCCCGCCAGAATCACGACGAGCGCCTCGAGGAATTGATCCGGGTCGCCGACGAGGCGATGTACGCGGCAAAGCGTGCGGGCAAGAACCGGGTGGTGGTGGCGGCGCGTCCCGGGACGACGGAAGGCCAGGTCCAGGGTTCGCCGTAGCGCGGGCGAAGCCGGGATCCCGCTTCGACCGGACGCGAAAAGCGCCGGGCCACGGTGGGGACTAGGTGTCGTCCTCGAGCATGTACAGCGCCACCTCGGCGAACAGATTCGGCCACGCCGTGATGCGCTTGCCCTGACGCAGCGCGCGGTCGAGCAGGCTGCGGCGCACGCAGGTCCAGCGGCGCGCGGTACAGAGCGCTTCGAAATCCTGGACCGTGCACAGGTGAATGTTGGGCGTGTCGTACCACTGATCGGGTAGCGACTTGGTCAGCGGCATGTGCCCCATCAGCAACTGCGTGCGCACGCGCCAGTGGCCGAAATTGGGGAACGTCACGATGGCACGACGGCCCACGCGCAGGATCTCGGTCAGCGCCAGGTCCGGTCGCACCAGGGCCTGCAAGGTCTGCGTCAGGACCACGTAATCGAACGAATCCGTCGCGAAGTCCTTGAGCCCGTCGTCGACGTCGGCCTGGATCGCGTTGACGCCGCGCGCCACGCAGGCACTGAGCTTGTCCGGGTCGATCTCCAGGCCGTAGCCGCGAACCTGACGCGTGCGGGCCAGGTGGTCGAGCAGAGTGCCGTCGCCGCATCCGAGGTCGAGGATGCGGCTGCCGGGTTCGATCCACTCGCTGATGACCGCGAGGTCGGGTCGCAGCGAGCCGTCGACGAGCGGAGAGGGCGGCGTCATGCGCTGACCTGCTCGTCGGCGACGCGGGCGAGGTAACGGCCCAGCACGTCGTGGTAGGCCGGAATCGGCATCAGGAAGTCGTCGTGGCCCAGCTGCGATTCGATCAGCGCGTAGCTGACGTCGCGATCGGCCTCGACCAGGCTCTTCACGATCTCGCGCGAACGCGCCGGCGAGAAGCGCCAGTCGCTGGAGAACGCGATCACCAGGAATCGCGCACGCGCCTGGCGCAACGCCGTGACCAGCGAGTCGCCGTAGTCGCGCGACGGATCGAAGTAGTCCAGCGCCTTGGTCATGATCAGGTACGTGTTCGCATCGAAACGATCGACGAACGCCGAACCCTGGTGGCGCAGATAGCTCTCGACCTCGAACTCGACGTCGAAGTTGAACGAGGGCGCCGCGAGCTTGAGTTCAGAGCCGAAGCGGCGGCGCATCGCGGCGTCGGACAGATACGTGATGTGGCCGAGCATGCGTGCGAGCTTCAGGCCGCGCGAAGGCACGACGTTGTGCTCGTAGAAGCGGCCGCCGTGGAATTCGGGATCGGACAGGATCGCCTGGCGCGCGATCTCGTTGAACGCGATGTTCTGCGCGGACAGCTTGGGCGCCGCGGCGATGACGCAGGCGTGGCGGATGCGATCGGGCAGATCGATGGCCCACTGCATCACCTGCATGCCGCCCAGCGAGCCGCCGATCGCGGCCGCCCACACGCGGATGCCGAGCGCGTCGGCGAGCATGGCCTGCGAGCGCACCCAGTCGCGCACCGTCAGCAGCGGGAAGTCCGGTCCCCAGAGGCGCCCGGTTTCCGGGTTGAACGTGTTGGGGCCAGTGGAGCCGCGACAGCCGCCGAGGTTGTTCAGGCTGACGACGAAGAAGCGGCGCGTGTCGATCGGCTTGCCCGGGCCGATGCAGTTGTCCCACCAGCCCGGCTTGCGGTCGTCGGCGGAATTCACGCCGGCGGCGTGGTGATCGCCCGACAGCGCGTGACAGACCAGGATCGCGTTCGAAGCGTCGGCGTTCAGACGGCCATAGGTTTCGACGACCAGATCGAAGCGCGGCAACGTGCGCCCGCAGTCGAGCTTGAGCGGCTGCTCGATGGCGATGCGGCGCGCCTCGACCACGCCGACGGAGTCGGCCGGCAGGACACCCGGCGGCGACGAGTCACTCATCAGCCGAGAATTCCGGCGCGGAAGAAGATCGGCAGCGGCACCAGCATCACGACCACCTGCATCAGGATGATGGCGAGCAGCGGCGACAGGTCGAGACCTGCAATGGACGGAACCAGCCGACGGATCGGGCGCAGGATCGGCTCGTTCATGCTCCACAGGATGTTCGAGGCCGGATTGTTCACGCCCGGTCCGAACCACGACAGGATCGCCTGGAACGTCAGCGCCACGGTGTAGAGGTTGGCGGCCAGCACCACGATCTTGAGCACCGCGAACAGCGGCACCGCGAACGTCGATACACCGATGCCGAACATCCACGCCACGATGTAGATGTAGATCACCGCGAGCACGAGCAGGTAGGCGGTTGCGGCGGTATCGAGCCGGCGCCAGCGGGGGATCGCCTTCTGGAACGGCCCGAGCACCGGCTGCGTGATCTTCCACACGAGCTGCGAGACCGGGTTGTAGAAGTCGGCGCGCACCCAGCCGAGCACGATGCGCAGGATCACCGCGCACAGGTACAGGTTGAGCAGGGTCGAAACCAGGTAGTTCAGTGCGTTGCTGGCGTTGGCGCCCATCTGGTCGAGTGCGGGTTGGTGCGGCGTTGGATTCGGATCGGGCGGACTACTGGGCGCTGCCGAGTTGGTCGCCCAGTTCCTTCGAGCGGCGCGCAGCCGCCGCGAGGGCTTCCCGGAACATGGGGCGCAGGCCGGCGCTTTCCAGATGCTCGAGCGCGGCCTGCGTGGTGCCGCCCTTCGAGGTCACCTGGACGCGCAGCTCGGCCACATCGGTGGTGCCGGCCTCGATCATGCGCGCTGCGCCGATGCAGGTGCGCGCGGCGAGCTGGGCGGCCGTCGCCGGCGCCAGGCCCAGGGCGACGCCGGCTTCGCGCATCGCCTCGACCAGCAGGAAGAAATACGCGGGACCGGACCCCGACACGGCGGTCACCGCATCGAGCTCCGCCTCGTGATTCAGCCAGACGGTCTGGCCGGCGGCGCGCAGGACGGTCTCGGCGCGCTGGCGCGCTGACTCGGGCGTGCCGGGCTCGGCATACAGGCCGCTGATGCCGCAGCCGTACAGCGCCGGCGTGTTCGGCATGCTGCGCACGTAGTGCAGCGTGGGTCCGAGCGCGGCGCGCAGGAAATCCAGGCGAATGCCCGCCGCGATGGACACCACGCAGGCGCCCGCATCGGGCTTCAGCCCGCGCAGGGCTTCGCCCATCTGCTGCGGCTTGACCGCGAGCACCAGGGTGCCGGCTCCGGTCACGATCTCGGCCGCCGAGGGCGCCACGCGCACGCCGAGGCGGTCGCGCAGGGCCTGCGCGCGCGTCGCGTCGGGCTCGGCCACGTGCAGCGAACCGGGTGCGTGGCCGGCGGCGATCAGGCCGCCGATCAGGCTCGTGGCCATATTGCCGCCACCGATGAAGGCAATGACGTCGGACATGGACGTGCAGGGTTCCAGGACAGGGCCGAGTGGGAGGGCCGCTATCATACGGCCCCCGCAAGTCCCTGAAACCGGCTCGAAGTCCCTCGTGAAAGCCAAGCCTCGCAAACCCGTTCGCCGCGGCTCGTCCGCGCCCTCGACCCTGGTCGCGCGATACGCGCGCCGCATCGAGGAAGCGGCCGGGCGCGTCTACGAGGTCGCCGACGTCACGCCGCTGCTGGCCGCGCCGAAGATGTCGGCGCGCCTGGGCAATCGCCTGCTGCTCAAGCGCGAAGACCTGCAGCCGGTGCACTCGTTCAAGCTGCGCGGCGCCTTCAACAAGATCGCCGGGCTCACGCCCGATGCGCAGGCGCGCGGCGTGATCTGCGCCTCGGCGGGCAATCACGCCCAGGGCGTGGCGCTGGCCGGCAAGACGCTGGGCATCCCGGCCTGGATCGTGATGCCGCGGACCACGCCGAGCATCAAGGTCGACGCGGTGCGCGCACTTGGTGGCAAGGCGATCCTGCACGGCGATGCCTACGACGATGCGCAGGCGCATGCCTCGCAGCTCGCAGCGGAGCGCGGCATGACGCTGATCCACCCCTACGACGACGCCGACGTCATCGCCGGGCAGGGCACGGTGGCGCGGGAGATCCTCGAGCAGCTCGACGACCTCGACATCCCGCAGCTCGACGCCATCTTCGTCTGCACCGGCGGTGGCGGCCTGCTGGCCGGCATCGCGGCCTGGATCAAGCACGCGAGTCCGCGCACGAAGGTGATCTCGGTCGAACCGGAAGACTCCGACTGCATGGCGGCCGCGCTCGACGCGGGCCGCCGCGTGAAGCTGCCGCAGGTCGGGCTGTTCGCCGACGGCGTGGCCGTCAAGCAGGCGGGCAAGGAGACCTTCCGCGTGTGCCAGCAACTGGTCGACGGCTGGATGCGGGTGTCGATCGACGAGATCTGCGCCGCGATCCGCGATGTCTTCCACGAGCAGCGCGCGGTGCCTGAGCCTGCGGGTGCGCTGGCGGTGGCCGGCGCCAAGAAGTGGGTCATCGAAAACGGCGTCAGCGGCAAGACGCTGTGCGCGATCGTGTCCGGCGCCAATGTCAATTTCGATCGCCTGCGCCATATCGCGGAGCGTGCCGAACTGGGCGACGAGGCCGAAGGCCTGCTGGCGGTCACGATCCCGGAGCAGCCCGGCAGCTTTCGCAAGTTCCTGCGTCAGCTCGGCCGTCGCGTCATCACCGAGTTCAACTACCGCTATTCCTCGGAAGCCGCGGCGCACGTGTTCGCCGGCATCAAGCTCGCAGACGGGCATGCCGAACGCGAAAGCATCGTGAACAACCTGCGCGACCACGGCTTTGCCGTCGTCGACATGTCCGGCAACGAGATGGCCAAGATGCACGTGCGCTTCATGGTCGGCGGCCGCGTGCCGGGGCTGGCCGATGAGCGCGTCTATCGCTTCGAGTTTCCCGAACGTCCGGGCGCACTGGTGGATTTTCTCAACGCAGTGGGCGGGCGCTGGAACATCTCGCTGTTCCACTACCGCAATCACGGCGCGGCCTACGGGCGCGTGCTGTGCGGACTGCAGGTGCCGGCCCGGGAGCGCGCGGAACTCAAGCGTTCGCTGGACGCGCTGGGTTATCCGTATTGGGAAGAGACCGGCAATCCCGCGTACGAGCTGTTCCTCGGCGCGGAGTAAGCCCCGTAGCCCGGACGAAGTCCGGGATGCCACTTGATCGAACCGGAAAATCCCCGGGCTTCGCCCGGGCTACGGGACTCAGGCCTTCTCGCCTGCCAGCTTCAGAATGGCCTTCCAGTGCGGCGCCGACACCGGCGTCACCGACAGCCGCGTGCCGCGCTCGAGAATGCGCAGGCCCGTGAACTTCGCTTCGTGCTTGCGCAGCTCGTCGAGCAGCACCGGGCGCTCGAACTTGGACTTGAACTTCACGTCCACGAGCAGCCAGCGCGGTTCCTCGCGCTTGGAGCGCGCATCGTAGTGCTCGTGCTTGGGTTCGAACTGGGTGGGATCGGGGTAGGCGCGCGAGACGATCTCCATCAGGCCGACGACACCCGGCTGAGGGCAGCTCGAGTGGTAGAAGAAGGCGAGATCTCCGGGCTGCATGTCGTCGCGGAACATGTTGCGCACCTGGTAGTTGCGCACGCCGTCCCACGGCGCCGTCTTCTTCGACGCGAGGTCGTCGATCGAGAAACAGTCGGGTTCTGACTTCATCAACCAGTAGGCCATGGCGGCTCCTGCGGCGGGATTCGTGTGCGTGACGACGATTATCGCCGCCAGATGATTATCGCCGCGAAAAGTAGCGCAATCCGCGTTCCGTGCAGACCGCATCCAGCGGCTGATCCCAGGGTTCGCGCGGGAGCGCATCCACTTCCTGCAAGGCGTAGGCGAAGCCCACGCAGAACGGCCGCGGACGCTGTCGTGCGAGCCAGCGATCGTAGTAGCCGGCGCCGCTGCCCAGGCGCGTGCCGGAGCCGTCGAAGCCACGCAGCGGCAGCACCAGGACATCGATGCGCGATCGCGCGACGCGGCGACGTCGCGCGGGCTCCCGGATGCCATGACGGCGTCGCCGCAGCGGCGCGTGCGGATCGAGCGGGATCATGCGCATCGCCGTATCCGGTCCCGGTGCGATGGCAGGAACCAGGACGCACTTGCCTGCGCGATGCAGCGCGCGAATCAGCACGTTGGTGTCGAGTTCGGAGCCTGCGGCGAGATACACCGCGACGTGGCGCGCGCGCCGAAGCGAGGGCAGCCGCATCAGGTTTCGCGCCGCACGGATTGCGTGCTGATGCGCGGCTGCCGATGTGATCGTCGCGCGTGCGGCGCGGAGTTCGCGCCGCCGTTGCGCTTTTTCCAGCGCAACGGATACCGCTGAATTCAAGGTGCCCCCCGCGGCGCCGTCAGCTTGCCCGGGTCCTTGAGACAAAGGTCTCAAGTGGGTGCCGCGCCAGATCATCGGGCTTCCCGCCGACATCGCGGGCCTGCACGCCAGAAACGGGTAAGGCTCCCTGGTGGTGAAAATAGGCTCAAGGGGCTTGGAGCACGCTTGGGCGCTACGAGAGGCACGACCCAAGAATAGCACCTGATCGCGGAATCCCAAGGGGGTCCGTCGGCTCGCGATGCGCGTTGGTCGCGTTACTCGAGTGCGAGCGTGGAATCGATATCCAGACGCAGTTGCTTGACGCGCTCGACCGACGCGTTGCTCGGCGGACTCACCTTGTCCGATCCGCGCGCTTCGAGCAGTTCGCGCGTGAGATTCAACGCCGCCATCACGGCGATGCGTTCGGCGCCCAGCGCCTTTCCGCGTTTGCGGATGGCCATCATGCGGTCGTTGAGGAAGTCCGCGGACGCGACCAGCGCCTCGTGCTCTTCCTGCGCGCAGACGACGGTGTATTCGCGGCCCATGATGCGGACCGTGACGCTCATGCTTTCTGCTTCAGCCGCAGACGCTTTGGGGCTCATACGTTCTCCTCCGAACCCTGCTCGGTTTCGAGCTTGCGGACGCGATCCACGACGCCTTCGATGCGTCGGCGCAGTTCGGCGTTGAGGGCGGTGAGGCGATCACGCTCCTGGATGGCGCGCTTGGTTTCCAGCTTCGCCTGCCGGTAGGCAGCGACGAGCCGTTGCACGCGTTGTTCGAGCTGTTCGAGTTCCGCTTCGAGCACGTGAGCCGCCGGGGTTCGGGTCCACGGCGAGTATAGCCCCGCGAAAGCGGGAGCGACGATGCTCTCCCGCCTGCGAGGCAGGCGGGAGAGGTGCGTCGATTATCGAAGAATCTTCGCCGCTTCAGCGGACGATGATGAACAGCGCGCCGTTGCCGCGCTGGACGTGCATCAGCAACTGGCCATCCTTGACGCCGGCGAGCTTGTTGAACTTCGCCATGTCTTCGACGCGCTCGCGATTGACCGCGATGATGATGTCGCCGTCGCGCAGGCCGGCACGGGCCGCCGGCGAACCGGGTGCCACCTTCTGCACCAGGATGCCCTTGGTCTGCGCGCTCTTGGCCGTGGCTTCATCCAGCGGCGCGAACATGGCGCCGGCCAGCGACGGATGCAGACCCTCGGCGGCGGCCGCTTCTTCGCTGTCCTTGCCCACGACGACGGTGACGTTGCGCGTCTTGCCCTCGCGCAGCACCTTGAGTTCGACCTTCTCGCCCACGCGCATCAGGCCGACCGTGTTGCGCAACTGCGCCATGTTCTGCACTTCGCGACCGTTGGCCTCGAGCACGATGTCCTCGGGCTTCAGGCCGGCCTTGGCGGCAGGGGAATCCGGCATGACCTGCGCCACGACGGCGCCGCGCGCCGACGGCAGGCCGAAGGCCTTGGCCAGATCCGGCGTGACGTCCTGACCCACGACGCCGATGCGGCCGCGCTGCACCGAGCCGTGCTCGATGAGCTGGTTCATGACGCCGCGGGCCTGGTTGATCGGGATCGCGAAGCCGATGCCGATGTTGCCGCCCGAGCGCGACAGGATGTTCGACGGGATGCCGACGAGTTGGCCGTTGAGATTCACCAGCGCGCCGCCCGAGTTGCCCGGGTTGATCGAGGCGTCGGTCTGGATGAAGTCCTCGTAGCCGCCTTCGCTGATGCCGGTGGAGCGGCCGGTGGCGCTGATGATTCCGGAAGTGACCGTCTGGCGCAGGCCGAACGGCGAACCGATGGCGACGACGAAGTCACCGACCTGGGCCTTGTCCGAATCCGCGAGCGGGATGGCGGTGAGCTTGTCGGCCTTGATCTGCAGGATCGCGACGTCGGTCTGCGGGTCCTTGCCGATCAGCTTGGCCTCGTACTCGCGGTCGTCCGACAGGCGCACCTTGATCGATTCGGCCGTCTCGACGACGTGATTGTTGGTGATGACGTAGCCCTTGGCGGCGTCGACGATCACGCCCGAACCGGTGGACTGCTCTTCGCGCTCTTCGGGTTCCTGCTGCTGCGGGGCTCCGGGCCCTTCGAAGAAGCGGCGGAAGAACGGGTCCTGCATCAGCGGGTTCTGCATCGGCGCCTTGGACGTCACGGCGATGTTGACGACGCCCGGCATGACGGTCTTGAGCATCGGCGCCAGCGACGGCACGCCTTGCTGCATCGGAACGCTGATGTCGGCCTGGCTCGGCACCGGCGCAGTCGACATCAGGGCGAAGGAGAACACGCCAACGGACACGGCCACGGGAGCCGCAATCTTCAGAAGTAGGGAGCGGGACATCGGTTCCTCGATATGGATGCACTGCCTGGAGGCAGCGCCGGCTAGGACCGCGCGGGTCGCACAGAGTTTCGCGCGGTCCAGGGTTGTACGTGCGCTACAGCAGGCGGATGCGCGGGTTCAGGCTGAAGCGGCCGGTGATGCTGGCGCTGCCCAGCACATGGCCCTGGATGGCTTTTTGAACATCGGCCGCCGTGAACGAGCCTTCCACGGCGCAGCGCTCCACGTCGAGGGCATGCAATTCGAAGCGGTAGTGATGCACGACGCTGTCGTTCCACGGCGGGCAGGGGCCGTCGTAGCCCAGGTAATCGCCGCCCATGTCGGCGTCGCCCTTGAACCAGCCGGTGTAGTCGTTGATGCCCTGGCGCGAGCCTTCGGGCCCTGCCGGCGCACGCTTGCCGCGGGCGGTCACGCCGCGCGAGAAGGCGCCTTCCTCGATCTCGGTGACGTCCGCGCCGATGTCCACCATCGCCCAGTGCGTGAACGTCGTGCGCGGCAGCTTGAGCGGGACCTCGCGGTCTTCCTTGTTGACGTCGTCCGGCTTGGTCGGCACGTCCGGGTCGATGCACAGCAGCACGAAGCTCTTCGTTCCAGTGGGCGTGCCGGTCCAGCTCAGCTCCGGATTGAGGTTGTCCGAAAGACGGACATGCCCTCTGGGCGCCTTGACCGCAAACGCGCAGCGACCTGGAATCACGCCGCCGTTTTCGAACGATTTGCTGCTGAGCTTCATCGCCATGGTCCCGTTCTGGTTGTTTTGTGGCGGCAATCCCGGCCGCCGTGCCGCAGGTCGATCGTCTCGATGACCGGGCGGCGCGCGAGGGCTAAGGGTAACAACCCGCACCCGCGGGCGTCAGCCTGTCGAAAGCTACAGAGCGATCCGGCTCCCAAAAGAGTCTGCAAATCGCGCGATCAGGGCACGTCGGGCGCGAAGGCCTTGCGTCCAAATGCCGAGGCGATGCGGGCAAGTCCCAGGCCCAGGCGCTCGGACCACGGCTTGCGGGCCTGGTAGCGCACTTCGAAGACGTCGGCGTCCTCGACCCGCTGCAGGAGGTAGTCGTCGCTGCTGCGGATCTCGTCGATCAGCTTGAGCTCCGCCGCGCGGGTGCCGAACCAGTGCTCGCCGGTGGCCACGCGTGCCAGGTCCAGCACCGGTCGGTGCTCGGCGACGAAGCTCTTGAACAGCGCGTGCGTCTCGTCCAGCTCCTCGCGGAACTTGGCACGCGCCGCGTCGGTGTTCTCGCCGAACAGGGTCAGCGTCCGCTTGAATTCACCGGCCGTGTGCAGCTCCAGGTCGATGGCGTTCTTGCGCAGCAGCCGGTTGAAGTTGGGGATCTGGGCGACGACGCCGATCGAGCCGATCACCGCGAACGGCGCCGCCAGGATGCGATCGGCTACGCAGGCCATCAGGTAACCGCCGCTGGCTGCGACCTTGTCCACGACGACCGTCAGCCGCAGGCCGCGAGCGCGCACGCGCGTGAGCTGCGACGCGGCCAGGCCGTAGGCGTGAACCAGGCCGCCGGCGCTCTCCAGCCGCACGAGCACCTCGTCCTCCTTTCGCGCCACCTGCAGAACCGTGCTGACTTCCTCGCGCAGGCTCGCCACGGCGTGTGCTTGCAGGTCGCCCTCGAAATCCAGCACGAACACGCGCGGCCGGGACACGGCGCCCTTCTTGGCCTGGGCCTTCTTCTTCGTCTTTTCTTCCGACTTGCGCGTCTTCGCCAGTTTCTTGCGCTCGCCCGGATCCAGCATTTCATCGCGCAGGGTGTCGGCCATGTCGCGCAGGCGCTCGTTGACGTTGCGCACCTCCAGGCCCTTGCCGCCGTGCGCACGTGCGCCGCGCGCCAGCGCAAACAGATTGGCGGCCACCAGCAGGATCGCGATCACCAGGGTGACCGACTTGGCCAGGAACAGTCCGTAGTCGGACACGAACTCGATCACGCGAAGACTCCAGAAAAGGGCGGGGTGAGGCGCGACATGCGGGCGACGGCTCGCGACGGCGGCCGTCTGATTGTCGCGTGGGGTAATGCGACGCCTATAATAACCTCGCTGATTTGCTTGCCGAATTTGCGTTTTTGATTGTCAAACCAGCAGGGGAGTGGGCGCATGAAGAAAGTGACGGCAGCGGGGCTGACCGCATGGGCGATGCTGGCAGGCGCACCCGCGCACGCCGACGACGCCTACAGCGAGATGCGCCCCTACGTCTCCGGCCTCTTCAGCTATGTCGCCCAGCAAGACGAGCGCGGCGATCTGGTGGGCATTCCCGATCGCGCCTTCACCGAAGGCAAGGGCCTGCAACTGAGTTTCGGCAAGGCGATCAATCGCTGGCTGGGCTTCGAAGTCGCCGCGTTCGGCCACAACTACTCGCGCGACACCGGCAATTCGAGCATGCGCGACTACGGCGGCAAGATCGACGGCCTGTTTTTCTACAGCCGCGATCCGAATTTCTCGCCGTACTTCGGCGTCGGCGTCGGCGGCATCCGGACCGACATCAAGAACGGCGGCAACTCGTCCGATGATCCGTTCGCGGACGTCGGCCTGGGCTTCATGAAGCTCTTCGAGATCGGAGGGCATGAGCTTGGCGTGCGCGGCGACGTCCGGTATCGCCGCATCTTCTTCGGCGAAGACGCGCTGGGCGGGTCGGCGCAGGACGACGTCGGCGAAGCGGTGATCAAGGTGGGCATCGTCGTGCCGCTGGGCGCCAGGCCGGGCCGCGCTGCGCCGACGCCCGCGGACTGCCCCGACAGCGACGGTGACGGCGTATGCGATGCCGCCGACCTTTGCCCTGAAACCCCGGCCGGCACCACGGTGGACGACAAGGGCTGTCCGGTCGAGAAGTCCGCAAAGGGCGATCCGAACCAGAAGTTCGAAGACGTGCACTTCGCCTTCGACAAGTCCGACCTGACCGACTACGCGATGGCGCTGCTCGACAACGCGGCCAAGGTCATCAACGGTCTCGCGAAGAATTATCCGCAGCTCAAGATCGACGTCGGCGGGCATACCGACTGGGAAGGCACGGACGGCTACAACCAGGCGCTGTCCGAGCGGCGTGCCAACGTCGTGAAGCAGTATCTGCAGCGCAAGGGTGTCGATGCCGCCCGCGTGAACACACAGGCCTACGGCGAGGCACGGCCCAAGGCGACGAACGAAACCGATGAAGGCCGGGCGTTGAATCGTCGCGCGGAAGTCCGCGCCCGCGAGAAGTAGACCGTCGACGGCGGGCTGTCATGGAAGCCCCGCCGTCGCGGCGGCGCTTCTTTGTTTCTGCCGATTTGCCCAGACTCGAATCCCGAACCCTTTCACCGGATCACGCCTGCATGAGCACCCGATCAATGATCGTCGTCGGAGGTCTGCTCGCAGGCCTGATGGCGGGCATCGCCCAGGCCGCGGCCAGGCCGGTGCCCGACACCGATGGGGACGGCATTGCGGATGCGACCGACGACTGCCCGCAGTCGCCCGCCGGCGCGAGAGTGGATGCCAAGGGCTGTGCGCTCGACGAGGACGTCGATGGCGTTGCCGACGGCCTGGATCTCTGCCCGACATCGGCGTTCGGCGCCGTCGTGAACGCCGAGGGTTGCGCTGCGGGACAAAAGCCGCAGGCGGGCCTGGCCGCTCGAGCGTCGGCCGGCGCAACGAAGCCGGGGGCGGCTGCGACGCCCTCACGTCCTGCAGGGCCGCTTCCGGTTCTCGCGCGCCCTCCTGCGCCGGTGTTGCCCAAAGCGCCGGTCGGTGCGCCGTCGGACGCTGCGGCGGAGCCCTCGGAGATCGTCATTCTTTCGGAGCCCGAGCGGACGTTCTATTTCCATGAGGGGGACGCCGAGCTGTCGTGGGCGGCCCGGCGCTCCATCAAGCAGAGCGCGCAGGAACTGTTGCCGGAACTCGAGAAGAACGCGTCGATGAATCTCGTGCTCTCGGGCCACGGCGACACCAAGTCCGACGGCACGATGGCGCCGCGCCTGGCCACGTCCAGAGCACGAGCCGTGCGGGATTTCCTCGTCGCCAGCGGCGTGCCGCAGCAGCGAATCTCGATGCGTGTTCCGGGCGCGGGTGAGCCGCGTTACTTCGGCGCGAGTCTGGGCCGCAACTGCCGCGTCGAATTGCGCGTCGTGAACGGTCCTGCGCCGGTCACGCAGATACCGGTCTTCCAGATCCGCAAGGGGACATCAGGTGCGCCGCCGGTGACGCCTCCGACGGCCGTGCCGGTTCCAGTCCCGGCGCCGGTCGCGGTCGCCAAGCCGGCGCTCCCGCCGCCGCCCGCTCCCGTTGCGGCGCCGAAGCCCGCTGCACCGGTCGCAAAGCCGGCCCCGCCAGCGCCCGCAGCCGTGTCCGCGGAACGCAGCGTGTCCAGGACCTCGATCAACTTCGCGCCCTACAGCGCGGTGCTGGATGCCGACT
The DNA here is from genome assembly GCF_004364935.1 of Panacagrimonas perspica. GTDB lineage: Bacteria > Pseudomonadota > Gammaproteobacteria > Nevskiales > Nevskiaceae > Panacagrimonas > Panacagrimonas perspica. Next base: position 211,779 of record NZ_SOBT01000008.1, read on the forward strand.
CGGTCAACGTGCTCGAAGACTTCATCAAGAGTGGTGCTCGCGTGATGCGGTCGGATACCTCGGCGCGTGTCGTCGTCACCAGTGGGGTCGATGCGAGCGAGATCGGTCCTCCCGCAACACAACTTGCGGAAAGTCGCGCGGCGACGGTTCGCGCGAAGCTCGTGGCGCTGGGCATTGCGCGCAATAGCGTGGATGTGTCGACGAAAACGCCGACGGCGGCGCGACGCGCCGACGTGAGCATCGTCGTGCGCTGAGGCGATGCTGTCGTTCTGCGGGAGCTAAGGGTTCAGGCGTAGCGTCAGCGCAGGCTGGGCGAATCCAGCGTCGGACCGATGGCCTCGACGCGCTGAAGACGGGCGGCGATTTCCGCCGCATCTTCGGCCGGCGTTTCGAGCCATCCCTGCAGGTGCTGCCGGCAGAGTTCGGCCAGTGCCGCGATATGCACCGGTTGCGCGTTGAGCGCCGGGATGTAGCGCAGCGTCTCGCCACCGGCAGCGGCGAAGTCGGCCGCATAACGGATCGCGACCTCTTCCAGCGTCTCCAGGCAGTCCGCCGAAAAGCCGGGGCAGACGACGTCGAGCCGCCGAACGCCGCGCGCCGTCGCCAGCTGCGGGATCACGATGTCGCTGTACGGCATCAGCCAGGGTTGCCGGCCCAGACGCGATTGAAAGCTCACCGACCAGGCACCGGTTTCGAGTCCGAGCCGCGCGGCCAGCAGGCGTGCGGTTTTCTGGCACTGGCAGAAATACGGATCGCCGGCCTCCACGTACGCCCGCGGGATGGAGTGGAACGAGATCAGCAGATGCTCGCCGCGGCCATGTGCCTGCCACCAGGACTCGATGCTCGTCGCGAGCGCTTCGATATGCGCGGCATCGTCGTGATAGCTGCCGATCGTGCGGAGTTCCGGCATCCAGCGACGCTGGCGGAGCGCCGCGAACAGGGCATCGAACGCAGCCGCCGTCGTGGTGCCCGAATACTGCGGATACATCGGCAGCACGAGCATTCTGCGAACGCCTGCGCTTTCGAGTTCGGCCAACGCATTCTCGATCGACGGCTCGCCATAGCTCATCGCAAGACCCACGACGACGTCGGCGCCGAACGTGGACGCCAGCGCCTGCTGCTGGTCGCGCGAGATCGCCAGCAGCGGCGAGCCACGGGCCGTCCACACTTTCTCGTAGGCGTGAACCAGGCGTCGCGGGCGGAACGGCAGGATGAACAGGTACAGGACGGCGAGCCACAAGGCGCGCGGGAATTCCACCACGCGACGGTCCGACAGGAACTGGCGCAGGTAGCGGCGGATCGCACCGGCAGTCGGCGCGTCGGGTGTTCCGAGGTTGATCAGCAGCAGGCCGGTGCGGGCCGGCGTTCGATGCGGTGTTTCCATGTTCATCGGGCAATCGTCTTGCGAGGCGGCAGTGCGATCTCTCCGCGTTTGAGGCGGCGGAAGTAGTCGTGCCAGGCGCCCATCGCGCGCGTGCCCAGCAACAACATCACGGGAAGATTCACCGCCAGCATGAAGCCGAGCGCAACCGTCGACAGCGTGTCCACTTCACGGGACGTGCGGATGAAGCCCAGGCAGGTGAGCGCCACGAGCGCACACCACAGCAGCCGGTAGACGAGCACGCCGCGGTCCTTCACGCCGAAGTAGCGCATGCCCTGCTCACCGTAATACCCGTAGGTGATGATCGTCGACAGCGCGAACAGCCAGACGGCCGTCGTCACCATCCACTTGCCCAGACCCGCGTGCGCGGTGTCGAAGGCCTTGGCCGCCAGCGTCGAGCCGCGGTAGTCGGCGAACAGGCCGGGTTCGACCAGCACCGGCGTCGACACGCCGACGTGCCGCTGCCAGCGCAGGCCGATGCCGTTTTCGAGCACCGCCACTTCGCCATGGAGACGTGCGCGCTCCCCGTCGATCTCGAGCATCACGAACACCGGGTCGCCGGGTCGAAAGGTTTCGGAGGACTGCGTCGGCAGTTCGCTCACCGCCGGCTCCCACTCGCCTGGCTGGATCTGCGTCATCGCGGGCGGCACGTTCCAGGTGCCCACCGGACCGCGGTTCCACACACCCGAAGACAGGATCACCAGCGCGGTGATCGTGCACACCACCAGCGTGTCGATGAAGGGCTCGAGACCCGCGACCACGCCTTCGGTGACCGGCTCGGGCGTCTTCACGGCGGCGTGCGCGATCGGCGCCGTGCCCAGGCCGGATTCGGACGAGAACAGTGCACGTTTCATTCCGAAGATGAAGGCCATGCCCAGGCTCGCGCCGCTGAAGGCGCCGACCGCCTCGGCAGGCGCGAATGCGCTGCGAAAGATCAGGCGAAAGATGTCGGGCAGGGTCTGCGCATTGACGCTGAGCACGTAGACACCCGCGATCACGTAGATCAGGCACATCAGCGGCACGAGCTTGTCCGCCGTCTGGCCCAGGCGCTTGACGCCTCCGAGCACGACCAGCGCGACCAGCAGCGCCAGCACGACACCGCTGATCCACTGGGGGACGCCGAAGTAGGCCTGCGTCGTGTCGGCCACGCTCCAGGCCTGGAACATGTTGCCGCCAGTGACGGCGAACGTGAGCATCGCCACGCAGAAGAAGGCGCCCGCGACCTTGCCCAGCGCACCCCACAGCGGCCCCATCGCGGCGAGGCCACGACGGCATACGTACATCGTGCCGCCGTGCGGATCGTCTGGGTTGCTCATGTCGCGATAGAGCATCGCGAGCGTGACTTCAGTGCTCTTGAGGGCCATGCCGACGATGCCGACGACCCACATCCAGAACACGGCGCCGGGCCCGCCGAACTCCACCGCGATGGCGACGCCGGCAATGTTGCCCAGCCCCACCGTTCCCGAGAGGGCAGTCGACAAGGCCTGGAAATGCGAGAGCGCGCCCTGACCGCCGCGCGTGTCGATGCCGCGCCCCGCGACCAGCGCGACGCCGTGCGTCAGCGAGCGGTACTGCGAAAACCCGCTCCAGAGCGTGAACAGCACGCCCGCGCCCAGCAGCGTGGCGAGCACCGGAACGGACAACATGACCGCATTGAGCTGTTCGAGCAGCGCGAAGAAGGAACTCATCAGCCGGTAAGGTGCCCGTGCACGATCAAGCTGAAGCCGTTGCCAGGGTGCTGTGGCGATGCGAGTAGCCGAAGTACACCAGCATGCCAACGCTGAACCACACCGAGAACGCGATCCAGGTCATCAGCGGCAGGCTGATCATCAGCCACGCGCAGAAGAGCATGCCCAGGATCGGCAGCACCGGCGAGAACGGCACGCGGAACGGCCGCACCAGATCCGGACGCGTGCGGCGCATGATCATCACGCTCGCGCAGACCAGGAAGAACGCGCCGAGCGTGCCCAGGTTCACCAGCTCCGCGACCTTGCCGATCGGGAAGAAGCCGGCAACTAGCGCGATCAGCACGCCGCTGCACAGGATCAGGCGCACCGGCGTCTGCGTGCGCGGATTCACCGCCGCCATCGATGCCGGCAGCAGACCGTCGCGCGACATCGCCAGCACGACGCGGGTCAGGCCGTAGTAGAGGACCAGCATCACGGTGGTGATACCGAAGATCGCGCCGGTGGCGACGGCGCCCTTGGCCCAGCTCACGCCCAGACCGCTCATGGCTTCGGCGACGGGCGCCTTGATATCGATCTGCTGATACGGCACGACGCCGGTGAGAATTCCGGACACGACGATGTACAGCACCGTGCAGATACCCAGCGATGCGAGGATGCCGATGGGGAGGTCACGCTGCGGCCGCACGCATTCCTCGCCCGCGGTGGAGACGGCGTCGAATCCGATGTAGGCGAAGAAGATCAGCGCGGCAGCGGTGGTCACGCCCATGACGCCGTAGTGGCCGTGTCCGTCGGCGTCGATGACGCGCTCCGGAATGAACGGATGCCAGTTGTCGACGTTGACGTGCTGGCCGGCGATGAAGATGAAGGCCAGGATCGTCGCGAGCTTCACGAACACCATGACACCGTTGAATCGGGCCGATTCCTTGACGCCCCAGGACAGCAGACCCGCCAGCGCCAGCACGATCAGCATCGCCGGCACGTTGGCGATGCCGCCTTCGGCCGGCGCCGAGATGTACTGCGCGGGCAGATGCACGCCGAAGAAGGCATCGAGGATGCTCGACAGATAGCCCGACCATCCGATCGAGACGGTGGCCGTGGCCACCGCGTATTCGAGGATCAGCAGCCAGCCGATGATCCAGGCCACGAACTCGCCGATTCCGGCGTAGGCGTAGCCATAGGCGCTGCCGCAGCCGCCGACCGCGCTGGCCAGCTCCGCGTAGCACAGCGCCGCGAACCCGCAGGCGGTGCCGGAGAGGATGAAAGACAGCACGATGGCAGGCCCGGCGTGCTGCGCCGCGGCCACGCCGCTGAGAACGAAGATGCCGGTGCCGATGATGCAACCGATCCCGAGCAGCGTCAGGTCGAACGCGGTCAGGCAGCGCTTGAGGCCGGTGTTCGCATCGACTGCGACCGGCTTGGTTCGCATCAGGCTCATGCAGGCTCCGTGGGCTGTCATTGTCCCTGTGGTGCTTCGCGTCGCGGTGGGAGCGGCCCGCGCCGCACCGGACCTGATCCGGGATCAGGCTCGATGCGATAAGTATGCCGTCTGGCGACGCGGAGGTCGCGACTTGCGGATCGGGTCCGAGCAGACGGGGGCGCTCGTGCAGCGCCAGCCTCCGGTGAGGCGCAAGGCGTAGCCCGGACGAAGTCCGGGATTCCGCTCGCCCATCGAGCGAAACCCCGGACTTCGTCCGGGCTACGGGAGCGTTAGCGCTCGACGATCGCCGTGATGCCCAGGCCACCCGCGGCGCAGATCGAGATCAGCCCGCGCCCACCGCGGTTCTCGTCGATGATCTTCGCGAGCGTGGCCAGGATGCGGCCGCCGGTGGCCGCGAACGGATGGCCCAGTGCCACCGAGCCGCCGCGGATGTTCATGCGCGATCGATCGATCGTGCCCAGCACGCCCGAAAGGCCGAGCTGTTCCTTGCAGAATTTCGGATCGTTCCAGGCCTTGAGCGTGCACAGCACCTGCGCCGCGAAAGCCTCGTGGATCTCGTAGAAATCGAAGTCCTGCAGCTTGATGCCGGCGCGCGCCAGCATGCGCGGCACGGCGTAGGCAGGCGCCATCAGCAGGCCTTCCTTGCCGGTGGCGAAGTCCACGGCCGCCGTCTCGGCGTGCGTCAGGTAGGCCTGCGGCTGCAGCCCGCGTGCCGCGGCCCACTCCTCGCTGGCGAGCAGCACCGCCGAGGCGCCATCGGTCAGCGGCGTGGAATTGCCGGCGGTGAGCGTGCCGTTGGCACGGTCGTAGGCGGGCTTGAGCGACGACAGTTTTTCCAGGCTGGTGTCGCCGCGCAGGTTGTTGTCACGCTCCAGGCCGCGGAACGGAACGATCAGATCGCTGTAGAAGCCCGACTCGTAGGCGGCGGCGGCCTTCATGTGCGATTCGAACGCGAGCTGGTCCTGCTCTTCGCGCGCGATGTTCCAGGTCTTGGCCATCAGCTCCGTGTGCTGGCCCATGCTCATCTTCGTGCGCGGCTCGGTCACCGCCGGAATCGACGGGGCCAGCATGCTCGGGCGGAACTTGGCCAGGGCCTTCAGGCGCTGGCCGCCGGTCTTCGCGCGGTTGGCTTCCAGCAGGATCTTGCGCAGCTTCTCGTTGACGCCGATGGGGGCATCCGAGGTCGTATCGACGCCGCCCGAGATGCCGACTTCGATCTGGCCCAGCGCGATCTTGTTGCCGATGTTGACCGCCGCCTGCAGGCCGGTGCCACAGGCCATCTGCACGTCGTAGGCGGGCGTCTCGGCCGACAGGCCGGAAGACAGCACGGATTCACGGCAGAGGTTGAAGTCACGCGAATGCTTGAGCACCGCGCCGGCCGCCACTTCGCCGAGGCGCTCGCCGTGGAGCTGGAACTTGTCGACCACGCCGCGCAGCGAGGCGGTCAGCATGTCCTTGTTCGAGGCTTCCGCATACGCGCCATTGGAGCGGGCGAACGGAATGCGGGCACCGCCGAGGATGGCGACGCGCTGGATGGTCTGCTTCATGGGATCAGCTCCGCGCTGGAAGGAAAGATGATGCGCGGATTCTAGGCGTGCCTCCGTGAAGCTCATGCGGCCGCAGCGCCACGGGGCGGGGCGCGGAGGCTTCCGTCATCCCGGCCGTAGCCCGGGTGAAACCCGGGGTTCCTCTCGGCGGGATGACGGAACCCCGGGTTTCACCCGGGCTATGGTTTACGACGGGTTACTTCGGCGCCATGCGCAGCGCGCCGTCGAGACGGATCGTCTCGCCGTTGAGCATCGTGTTCTCGAGGATCGACTGCACCAGGTGCGCGAACTCGTGCGGACGGCCCAGGCGCGACGGGAACGGCACGCTCTTGCCCAGCGAATCCTGGATCTCCTTGGGCAGGGTCGCCATCAGCGGCGTCTCGAACAGGCCCGGTGCGATGGTGACGATGCGCACGCCGATGCGGGCGAATTCACGCGCGATGGGCAAGGTCATGCCGATCAGGCCGGCCTTGGAGGCCGAGTACGCGGCCTGGCCGATCTGGCCGTCGTAGGCGGCGATCGAGGCGGTGTTGACCAGCACGCCACGCTCGCCTTCCTCGTTGGGCTGCTGCGCGTTCATCACTTCGGCGGCGAAGCGGATGACGTTGAAGCTGCCGATCAGGTTGACGTTGACGACCTTGGTGAACACTTCCAGCGCCTGCGCCGTGCCGTCCTTGTTCAGGACCTTGGCGGGCGCACCGATGCCGGCGCAGTTGATCGCGCCGTGCAGGCCGCCGAACGCGCTCTTGGCGAGCTGCACCGCGGCGCGGGCATCGTCTTCGTTGACGACGTTGCACTTGATGTAGCGGGTCTGCTCGCCGAGTTCGGCGACCAGGGCATGGCCGCCCACCTCGTTGAGATCGGCGACGACGACGCGTCCGCCGAGCTTGACGAGGTTGCGTACGGTGGCAGCGCCCAGGCCTGACGCGCCGCCGGTGACGACAAAACTGTTGTTCTCAATCTTCATGTGACCCTTCGTTCTTTATTTGACGGTGATGGTGATCTTGTCGGACGCCAGCGTCGGATTGAACGCCTGGTGTTTCCAGTCGCCGAGGACGAGCTGCAGCGTGTGCTTGCCCGGCTTGAGCTTGAGCGTGGTCTCGGTCTGACCCTTGCCGAAATGGACGACCTGCTCGCTGGTGGGCAGCGGCAGCGCGAAATCGACCGTGGGATCGTCGATCAACAGGTGGTGGTGGCCGGTGGCCTCGATCTGTGTGCCGGCGGGTGCGATGCCCATGCCGGACAGGCCGAACACGACCGTGACCGGGCTGGTCACCGTGGCGTCGTTGGCGGGCGAAATGATGTACACCTTGGCGCCGGCCGGAGCGGCACTGGGCAGGTTGAATTTCTCGGCCATCTTGTTGCTGGCCTGCGCCTTGGCTGCTTCCTTGATTCCGGCGAAGGCATCGTCCTTGGCCAACGCCAGAACGGGCAGGCCGGCTACGGCGAGCGACAACGTCAGCGAAGAAATCAGCGGAAAGCGCATGGTCCGGCTCCGAAACGAAAGGGATCAGGGGGCAACGAAGGTGAGGCCGCGATGATAACGGGCGACGCGAAGTGGGACAGGCATTGGCTACACTTCGTTCCGATTGATCCGCGTGACGATGGCATGACCCAGAAGAAGCCCACACCGACCAAAGTAGGGGATGCGGAGCCGGCGCCCGACGCCGTTGCCCCCAAGCGCAACGCTGTCGCCCGCAAACCCAAGGTCGTCGCTCCAAAGGCGGAGGCGGTCGCTCCGAAGGCGAAGGTCGTCGCCACCAAGCCCAAGGCGGTCGCGCCAAAGCCCGAGGCCGTCGCTCCGAAGACGGAGCCGGTGGCCCCGAAGCCAAAAGTCGCTGCCAAGCCGAAGGCCATTGCCTCGAAGCCGGATCCCGTTGCGCCGAAGGCCGAGGCTCCGGTCGCGAAGCACGAGCCGGTCGCGCCGAAGCCTGAGGCCGTCGCCCCGAAGCCCGAGCCCACCCCGCCGAAGCCGCCCGAGCCCAAACGTTCGGCGATGAAGCTGCCGGAAGGTCTCGTTCCGAGAGCTGCCGCCGGCCCGCGACAGGGTCCGGGCTGGGATCGCAATGCTTCAGGCAGGCCGCAGCGGGACGCGGCGCGAAGGGCGGGGAAGTCGCGGAAAGTCCATTAAAGGACGATCTGCGTGGGTCCTGTCGGGGCTGGCGCCCCTCCTACAGGATCGAAATGCTCATGCAGGAGGGGCGTCAGCCCCGACAGCCCGTCACCGCGCCGCCTTCAACTCCTGCACGCCCTTCGGTCCGCCCAGGATCAGCAGGTCGGCCGGCCGGTGCGCGAACAGTCCCACCGTCACGACGCCGGCGATCATCGAGATCTGCTGCTCCAGCTCTAGCGGCTTTTCGATGCGCAGGCCATGGATGTCCAGGATCGGGTTGCCGTTGTCGGTCGTGAAGCCGGCGCGCAATTCGGGCTGGCCGCCGAGCTTGACGATCTCGCGCGCCACGTAGCTGCGCGCCATCGGCAGCACCTCGACCGGCAGCGGGAACTTGCCGAGCGCGGGCACCAGCTTCGATTCGTCGGCGATGCACACGAACATGCGCGAGGCCGCCGCGATGATCTTCTCGCGCGTCAGCGCGCCGCCGCCGCCCTTGATGAGCTGCAGGTGACGGTTGGTCTCGTCGGCGCCATCCACGTACAGCGACAGCGAACCGGCTTCGTTGAGATCCACCACCGGGATGCCGAGCGCCTTGAGCCGGGCCGTCGATGCTTCGGAACTGGAGACCGCGGCCGGAATGTCCGACTTGTGCGGCGCGAGCAGATCGATGAAGTGGTTCACCGTCGAGCCGGTGCCGATGCCGATCGGCTCGCCGGGGCGCAGATATTTGAGAGCGGCACGCGCGGCTTCGCGCTTGCCTTCGTCCTGGGTCATGTGGGAATCCGTTGTCCAAAAATGGCAGTGCCGACGCGCACCAGCGTCGAGCCTTCGGCGATCGCGATCTCCAGATCGTCGGTCATGCCGGCGGAAATGGTATCCAGCGGCAGGCCGGACGCGCGAATGTTTTCGAACAGCACGCGCAATTCGTGGAACGGCGCGCGCGCGTCGCGGGCATCTTTGATCGGAGCGGGGATTCCCATCAGGCCACGCAGCCGCAGCCGTGGCAGTTTCGCCACGGCGGCGCACAGCGCCTGCGCCTGCGCCGGGTCACAGCCCGACTTGCTGGCTTCGCAGGAGATGTTCACCTGCACGCATACCTGCAGCGGCGCTGCGGCGGGATCCCGTGCATCGGAGAGGCGCTGCGCCACCTTGAGCCGATCCACGCCATGCACCCAATCGAAGTGGGCGGCGATGTCCCGCGTCTTGTTCGACTGGACCGGACCGATGAAATGCCATTCGAGCGCCAGGTCGGCCAGCGCAGCCCGCTTGTCCAGCGCCTCCTGCACGTAGCTCTCGCCGAAAGCAGACTGGCCCGCCTCGGCCGCCGCCCGGATCGAATCGGCCCCGAAGGTCTTCGAAACGGCGAGCAGTCGGGCTGCGTCGACAGGGCGCCCCGAGGCCGTGCAGGCGCGCTCGATCCGGGTGCGCACGAGCGTCAGGCTTTCCTTGAGGTTCTGCATCTAAGTCTGTTGCTTTTCTGCCGGTTTTGCCGCTAGTGTCGGTCGCCTTGGGGGGCACGCGTAAACGCTTTACGGGGACTCATGGATATCGCGCAGCTGTTGACGTTCGGCGTCAAAAACGGGGCTTCGGACCTTCACCTGTCGGCGGGGGTCGAACCCATGATCCGTGTCGACGGCGAGATGAAACGCATCAACCTGCCACCGCTTGATCACAAGCAGGTGCACGGCATGGTGTACGACATCATGAACGACAAGCAGCGCAAGGCCTACGACGAGTTCTTCGAAACGGACTTCTCGTTCGAGATCCCGGGCCTGGCGCGTTTTCGTGTCAACGCGTTCACCCAGGCACGTGGCTCGGGCGCGGTGTTCCGCACCATTCCGACCAAGATCGTCTCGCTGGAAGATCTGAACTGCCCGCCGATCTTCAAGGAGCTCGCCGACCTTCCGCGTGGACTGGTGCTGGTCACCGGTCCGACGGGTTCGGGCAAGTCGACCACGCTGGCGGCGATGGTCAACCACAAGAACGAGTCCGAGCACGGTCACATCCTGACCATCGAGGACCCGATCGAATTCGTGCACCAGTCCAAGCGCTGCATGATCAACCAGCGCGAAGTGCATCGCGACACGCTGGGCTTCAACGAAGCGCTGCGCTCGGCGCTGCGTGAGGATCCGGACACCATTCTGGTCGGCGAAATGCGCGACCTGGAAACCATCCGCCTGGCGCTGACCGCCGCGGAAACGGGCCACCTCGTGCTCGCCACGCTGCATACGAGTTCGGCGGCCAAGACCATCGACCGCGTCGTCGACGTCTTCCCCGCGGCCGAGAAGGACATGATCCGCGCGATGCTGTCGGAAGGCCTCAAGGCCGTGATCTCGCAGACGCTGCTCAAGAAGCGCGGCGGCGGTCGCGTGGCCGCGCACGAGATCATGATCGGCACGCCGGCCATCCGTAACCTGATCCGCGAGAACAAGGTCGCGCAGATGTACTCGTCGATCCAGACGGGCCAGAAGGAAGGCATGCAGACGCTCGAGCAGTGCCTGAAGGATCTGGTGAAGAAGGGCCTGGTGGATGCGGGCGATGCCCGTCGCAAGGCCAACAAGGCACTGGAGCTCTGAGCCATGGAGCGCGACCAGGCCATTCGACTCGTCCAGCAGCTGCTCACTCTGCTCAAGGCCAAGAACGGCTCCGACCTGTTCATCACGGCGGGTTTCCCGCCGGCGATCAAGGTCGATGGCCAGGTCACGCCGGTGATGGACAAGCCGGTGTCGTCGGAGAACGCCGCACTGATCGTGCGCAGCCTGATGGCGGATCGGCAGATCAAGGAATTCGAATCGACCAACGAGTGCCAGTTCGCGATCAGCCCGCCGGGCATCGGGCGTTTCCGCGTCTCGGCTTTCGTGCAGCAGGGAAGCGTCGGCGCCGTGATGCGTGTCATCACCACCACCATCCCGACGTTCGAACAGCTCGGCCTGCCCGAGCAGCTCAAGAACATCGCGATGGCCAAGCGCGGCCTGGTCATCATGGTCGGCGCCACGGGTTCGGGTAAGTCGACGTCGCTGGCGGCGATGCTCGGCTACCGCAACGTGAACTCCAAGGGCCACATCATCACGATCGAGGATCCGATCGAATACGTGCACGCCCACGCCGGCTGCATGGTCACGCAGCGTGAAATCGGCATCGATACGCACAGCTGGGACAACGCGCTGAAGAACACGCTGCGCCAGGCGCCGGACGTCATCCAGATCGGCGAAGTGCGTACGCGCGAGACGATGGAATACGCGGTGCACTTCGCGGAAACCGGTCATCTCGTGCTGACCACGCTGCACGCGAACAGCGCCAACTCGGCGCTCGATCGCATCATCAACTTCTTCCCCGAGGAGAAGCGCGAGCAGTTGCTGATGGATCTGGGCCTGAACCTGCGCGCGATCATCTCGCAGCGCCTGGTGCGCCGTGAAACCGGAGGCCGCGCCGCGGCGATGGAGATCCTGCTCAATACGCCGCTGGTGGCTGACATGATCTTCAAGGGCGAGGTCGCCGAGCTCAAGGAGGTCATGGGCCGCTCCAACGAGCAGGGCATGATCACCTTCGATCAGTTCCTGTTCGACATGTTCGAGCACAAGGTCATCAACTACGAGGAAGCGATCCGCAACGCCGATTCGCAGAACGAGGTGCGCCTGCGCATCAAGCTCGAATCCAAGCGTGCCGCGCAGAACCTGCTCGAGGACGAAGTGGTGAAGAAGATGACGATGCAGAAGGACGAGGACGCAGGCCAGATCCTTCGCCGGTAAGCCTGGGGCTGCCGCCCTGGGCGGAGCGAAGGGTCTTCGCTCCGGCAGGCGTCACGTCGGAAAGAAGCTCCAAACACAAAGCCGTCGCCGCATCGCGGCCGCTGCGCCAGGGAAAGTTCGCGATGCTCAAGATTCTTCCGTACCTCAAGCTCTGCGTCGAGAAGAACGCTTCCGACATCTACTTCACGTCGAATGCGCCCGCGATGCTGCGCATCGAAGGCGAGATGCTCGCGATCGGCAAGACGCTGATGACCGGCGAGTTCATCAAGGAACTTGCCTACTCGATTCTCACCCCCGAGCAGCAGGAGCATCTGGTCCAGAAGAACGAGATCGATCTGGCCTCGCAAGCCGGCGGCCTGGGGCGATTCCGCGTCAACGTCTTCACGCAGCGCGGCCAGCTGGCCATGGTGATGCGCTACGTGAAGTCGGACGTGCCCACGCTCGATTCGCTGGGTGTGCCGGAGATCCTCAAGGATCTGATCATGCAGAAGCGGGGCCTGATCCTCGTGGTCGGCGCCACCGGCAGCGGCAAGAGCACGACGCTCGCGGCGATGATCAATCATCGCAACGAGAATTCCTCGGGCCACATCCTGACGATCGAGGACCCGATCGAGTACGTGCATCCGAACCGCCGCTCGATCATCAATCAGCGCGAGGTCGGGCAGGACACGGAAAGCTACGATCGCGCGCTGATCTCGTCGCTGCGCGAAGCACCGGACGTGATCCTGATCGGCGAGGTGCGTCGACGCGACACGATGGACGCCTGCATCCAGCTCGCCAACACTGGCCATCTGGGCCTGACCACGCTGCACGCGAACAACGCGTATCAAGCCCTGCAGCGCGTCATCAACCTGTACTCCGCGGACGGGCGCCAGCAGCTCTACATGGATCTGTCGCTGACCCTGCGCGCGATCGTCAGCCAGCGCCTCGTGCGCCGGAAGGATGGCCGCCGCTGCGCCGCGGTCGAAGTGATGCTGAACACGCCCTACATCCAGGAACTGATCCTTTCCGAGCGCATCGACGAGATCAAGGCGACGATGGAGTCGTCCTCGGAGAAGGGCATGCAGACGTTCGACCAGGCGCTCTACAACCTCTACAAGCGCGGGATCATCGATCTCGAAGAGGCGCTGCACAACGCCGATTCGCGGACCAACCTCGAAGCGAAGATCAACTTCGGCGTTTGAGGTTTTCTGTAGCCCGGACGAAGTCCGGGGCCCCGTGAAGTTGAGGATTCCCGGACTTCGTCCGGGCTACGGGGGCGCTCAGCGTCGGATCAGGCGCCGCCACAGCAGGAACAGGCCCACGATCCCGGCGCCGACCCACAGCTTGATGGCATTGGACTGCGAGGTCTGGCCCGGCACGACTTCGGCCGCGTTCTCGCCGTAAATAAGCCAGGCCTTCACGAACAGCGGATCGAGCTTGTGCGGCGTGCCCAGCGTGATGTCCACGCGCACGCCCTCGTCGGCGGGCAGGCGGTAGCTGAAGGCGTCGCGACCGATCGCGAGCGCCGCCGCCGAGTCCTTGAGCTTGATGAGCAGTCGCGACATCAGGTCCGCGTGATACATCAGCACGCTCTTGTTGGCCGGGATGGCGCACTTCAGCGGCTGACCCATGCACTCGATGCCGATGCGCACGCTGCCGTCCGAGCCCGTGAGCGCCTTGACCGAGGCCGCGTAGTCGACCACGAGCGTGACGGGACCTTTGCTGCCATCGACGACGAAGCTGCCGACCACGACGCTGTCGCCCAGCTTCACCTGGTGATCGGGTTCGATGAGACCCTTGAAGTCGTCGGACAGGCCGTCGGTGACCACCCACCAGTTCGCGGCGATGATCTGGATGGGTTTCGCCGGATCGGCGCTCAGCAGCGGGGCGTTGATCACCGCCTCGAGCTCTTCGCGCGTGGCGCCGAGCGCGGTGGCGGCGCTCAGGCACGCGAGAACGGCGAATGCCCACCGTCCCGACGTGCGCGCAGACAGAAGACCGCGCGCCGCGCGATTCGCCATCAGCCGTGGCGCGCGATGCGCTCGTCGAGGTCGCGTGCGCGCAGGCGCTTCTGCACGTTGCGCAGCACGCCGGCGGTGTCGAGTCCGATCTGCGCCAGCAATTCCTCGCGCGAACCGTGCTCGACGAAATGATCGGGCAGGCCCAGGTTGAGCGCCGGAACCGTGTGGTGCTGCGCCACCAGCACTTCGTTGACACCGCTGCCGGCGCCGCCGGACTTCACGTTGTCCTCCAGCGTGACGATCAGGTCGTTCTCGTTGGCCAGCTCCAGGATCAGTTCGTGATCCAGCGGCTTGACGAAGCGCATGTCGGCGACGACGGCGTCGAGGATCTCGGCGGCTTCGAGCGCGGTCTGCACCATGCTGCCGAACGCCAGGAACGCGACGCGCGGGCGGCGACGGCCATGCGCTTCGCGAACAATGCGGCCCTTGCCGATCGTCAGCGGCTTGGCATCGGCTTCGAGCGCGGTGCCGTTGCCGCTGCCGCGCGGGTAACGGATGGCCGAAGGCTGGTTGAGAACAAGGCCGGTGGCGAACATGCGACGGCATTCGTTCTCGTCGCTGGGCGCCATCACCACCATGTTCGGGACGCAGCGCAGGTACGACAGGTCGAACGCGCCGTGGTGCGTGGCACCGTCGGCACCGACCAGGCCGCCGCGATCGAGTGCGAACACGACGGGCAGGTTCTGCAGCGCCACGTCGTGGATGAGCTGGTCGTAGGCGCGCTGCAGGAACGTGGAATAGATCGCGCAGACCGGACGCAGGCCTTCGCAGGCCAGGCCCGCGCTGAGCGTCACCGCATGCTGCTCGGCGATGCCGACGTCGTGGTAGCGATCAGGAAAGCGCTTGGCGAATTCCACCAGCCCCGAGCCCTCGCGCATCGCCGGCGTGATGCCGACGACACGGGGATCCTTCGCGGCGGCGTCGCACAGCCAGTCGCCGAAGATCTGCGTGTAGCTGGGACGGCCGCCCTGCTTGGCCGGCGGGAACTCGCCGGTGACCGGGTCGAACTGCGTGACGCCGTGATACTTGATGGGGTCGATCTCGGCGGGCTCGAAGCCCTTGCCCTTGACCGTCAGCACGTGCAGCAGGTGAGGGCCGGGCAGGTCGCGCAGCTTTTCCATCGCGCGGGTCAGCGCGCCAAGATCGTGGCCGTCGACCGGGCCGTGATAGCCGAACCCCAGCGTGCGGAACAGCGCGGCCGGATCGTCGAGGTGGGCTTCGTTGACTTCGTCGTCCTGCGGCAGCCGCGTCAGGTGCGGCGCCACCAGGCCCAGCCGCTGTGCCAGCCTTGCGGTGCGATCCCGCAGCGCGCCGACGTTCTCGCTGATCGACATGTCGTTGTCGTTGTAGACCACCAGCATGTCCAGCTTCTGGTGGCCGGCGTGGTTCAGGGCCTCGTAGGCCATGCCGGCGGTCATGCCGCCGTCGCCGATCACGGCGACGACGCGGCGCTTTTCCTTCTTGATGCGCGCGCCGGCGGCCATGCCGGCCGCGGCGGAGATCGAAGTGCTCGAGTGGCCGACGCCGAAAGTGTCGTACTCGCTCTCGTCGCGCCAGCAGAACGGATGCAGGCCGCCGAACTTGCGGATGGTCTCGAGCTGGGCGCGGCGGCCGGTGAGCATCTTGTGCGGATAGGCCTGGTGGCCGACGTCCCAGACCAGGCGATCGTGCGGGGTATCGAAGCAGCGGTGCAGGGCCAGGCTCAGCTCGACCGTGCCCAGGTTGGCGGCGAAATGCCCCCCGACGCGACCCAGGGTTTCGATCAGGAACCGCCGCATTTCCACGGCCAGATGCGGTAATTCCTCGGCGGGCAGCCGACGCAGGTCGGCGGGCTGCTGAATGCGGCCGAGGATGGAGTACCCAGGGATTTCGGTCATGCGGGCAGTGTCGTCCAGCGATGCACGGGTCGTGTGCGGTCGGTGCGTCATTATCGTGCAATTGCTGCAGTGCAGGACGAGTCTGTTCTCCGGCGTGGGTCTCCGGCATTGGCACGAAGGCCGGACGCGGGCCGGCGACAAGCCATGGCCAGCGTTGCGGGAGGGAGTCGATGGCAGCGTCGTAGCCCGGACGCAGTCCGGGATTTCGGCCCGCGGATCGAGCGAGGATCCCGGACTGCGTCCGGGCTACGCGACGACGAGATGAGCGCGGCGCCCCACGCAAGGGTGGGGGCGTTCCGGATTGACTGTGCGAGGCTGCGTCGGCAGTTTTGTCGGACCAGAAAACCAGGGCGCGGCCATTCGGCCCGGGCTCATAACAAGGTAGGAGACAACATGAGATTGAGCGCGCGCGGCCTTGCCGTTGGCGTAACCCTGTCCCTCGCTATCGCGCTACCCCTCGGGTTCAACGCCGCCAGGGCCGCGACCACGACGGTGGACGCCGCGGCGTTGAGCGACCAGGCGCAGGGCAAGAACTGGCTGGCTTACGGCCGCAATTTCTACGAGCAGCGCTACAGCCCGCTGACGCAGATCAACACCGAGTCGGTCAAGCGCCTGGGCCTTGAGTGGAACATGCCACTGCCCAAGGACCGCTCGCTGCTGGGCACGCCGCTGGTGGTGGACGGGGTGCTCTACTTCTCCGGCAGCTGGAGCGTGACCCGCGCCATCGAGGCCAAGACCGGCAAGCTGCTGTGGGAATTCGACCCGAAGTCGATCGAGCACGCGGGTGACCGCCTGCGCGTGATGTGGGATTCCAACCGCGGCCTCGCGTATTGGAAAGGCACGATCGTCATCTGCACGATCGACGGCCGCCTGATTGCGCTCGACGCCAAGACCGGCAAGCAGCGCTGGAGCACGCAGACCACCGACAAGAGCAAGCCGCTCTACATCTCCGGTCACCCGAAGGTGTTCCGCGGCCTGGTGCTGATCGGTAACGGCGGCACCGAGTTCGGCGCCTCGCGCGGCTACGTCAGCGCCTACCACATCACCACCGGCAAGCTGGCCTGGCGCTGGTTCGTGGTTCCGGGCAATCCGAAGGACGGTTTCGAGGATCCGTCGCAGGAGATGGCGGCCAAGACCTGGACCGGCGAGTGGTGGAAGTTCGGTGGCGGCGGCAACGTCTGGAACGGCCTCACCTACGATCCCGAGTTCAACCAGATCCTGCTCGGCACCGGCAACGGTTCGCCGTGGAACCGCAAGGTGCGCAGCCCGGGTGGTGGCGACAATCTGTTCCTGTGCTCGATCGTCGCCCTCGACGCCGACACCGGCAAGTACAAGTGGCACTACCAGACCAACCCCGGCGAGACCTGGGACTACAACTCCAGCATGGACATCGTGCTGGCGGACCTGGATCTGAACGGCAACGGCAAGAAGACCAAGGCGCTCATGCACGCGCCGAAGAACGGTTTCTTCTACGTGGTGGATCGCTCCAACGGCAAGCTGCTCAAGGCCGAGAAGATCGCCAAGGTGACCTGGGCCACCGGCATCGACATGAAGACCGGCCGTCCCATCGAGGTCGAGGGCGCACGCTACGAAGATGGCGAGGAAGTCGTGTGGCCGGGTCCGCTGGGCGCGCACAACTGGCACGCGATGTCGTACAGCCCAAAGACCGGCCTGGTCTACATCCCGAAGTCGGAACAGCCGGCCCAGTTCAACGACACCAAGATCAAGATGGTGGACTGGCGCTCGCCGTACTTCGCCACCGACACCGCGGTCGGCATGGGCCTGGAGAACGACGTGCCGCCCGGCGTGTCGACCAGCAGCCTGATCGCCTGGGACCCGATCAAGCAGGTGAAGGTCTGGGAGCAGCCGACGAAAGAGTTCTGGAATCCCGGAACGATGGTCACCGCGGGCGACGTGGTGTTCCAGGGCGGCATCGACGGCAGCTTTTCTGCCTACCACGCGGTCAGCGGCGAAAAGCTGTGGAGCGTAAACCTCGGCTCGGGCATCAGCGCCCCACCGATCACCTATGAAGTGGACGGCAAGCAGTACGTCTCGCTGTTGGTGGGCTTCGGTGGCGCCGGCGTGTCGTTCGTCGGTGGCGAAGCGCTGCGGCAATTCGGGTGGGCGTACGGCGCGCAGACGCGCCAGCTCTACACCTTTGCGCTCGATGGCAAGACGCCGTTGCCCAAGGTCGGCGATCCGTTCATCCCGAAGCCGATCGTGCCGACCGACTTCAAGGTCGATCCCGCCCTCGTCGCCAAGGGTGAGCCGCTCTACGTGTCCCACTGCACGATGTGCCACGGCGCCGGCGCCGCGTCGGGTGGATACGCGCCCGACCTGCGCGCCTCGCCGATGGTGGTGTCCCTGCCGGCGTTCAAGGCCGTGGTCCAGAACGGCGCCAAGGTCCAGCCCTTTGGCATGCCGCAGTTCAAGGAGATCAGCGACTCCGATCTCGAAGCGCTGCAGCACTTCGTGCGCTCGCGTGCGGAGATCGCGGTCAAGAACAGCGAGAGCGCGGCGAAGAAGGAATAACGGCTCCGCGCCAGGCGGCACGCAGCAACCGAAGGGAGCCTAGTGCTCCCTTCGTTCTATGTGGGCGGCGATCCAGCGAAGCGGTTCGGCGGCATCGCCGAGCCCGCTCAGCGCCAGGCGCGCATCGCAGAACAGTTCCGCTGCGCGCTCCTTGGCCGCGCGCAGGCCCATGACGGCCGGGTACGTCGACTTGTGGCTCGCCTCGTCCTTGCCCGCGGTCTTGCCCAGGGTTGCCGTGTCGCCTTCGATATCGAGCACGTCGTCCTGGATCTGGAACGCAAGGCCGATGCACTTGCCGTAGCGATCCAGCGCCTCGCAGCGGGCCGCATCGAGATCCGGCTGCGCGTGGCAGGCCAGCCGCAGGCAGGCCAGGATGATCGCGCCGGTCTTGTGGATGTGCAGGGCCTCGAGTTCGGCCAGCGACAGCTGCTTGCCCTCGGATTCGAGATCGATGGCCTGTCCGCCGACCATGCCGCGCGAGCCGGCGGCTTCCGACAGCGTTTCGATCATCTTCACGCGCTGTGCGGGATCGAGCGCCTCTTCGCGGGCGATCACCCGGAACGCCAGCGACTGCAGGGCATCGCCGACCAGGATCGCGGTGGCCTCGTCGAACTTGCGGTGCACCGTGGGCTGACCGCGGCGCAGGTCGTCGTCGTCCATCGACGGCAGGTCGTCGTGCACCAGCGAGTACGCATGGATCATTTCGATCGCGCAGGCGGCGGCATCCACCTGGCGAGCGTCGAGGGCGAGCGTCTCGGCGGCCGCGTAGACGATCAGCGGGCGCAGGCGCTTTCCGCCGGCGGTGGCGTAGTGCATCGCCTCGTGCAGCCGCGCGGGGTATTGCGTGGCAGGCGGCAGGCGCTGCGTGAGCGCCTCGGAGAAGCGCGAGCGGACGTGCTCGACCCTCGACCCGAACGTCGGTCCGGTCATGCCCGGTCGCTGTCGGTGTCGTCGCCGAGCAGGGTTTTGACCTTCAGCTCGGCTGTATCCAGCGACTTGCGGCAGGAGCGCGCCAGGTGCGTTCCGCGCTCGAACAGCTTCAGCGAATCTTCCAGGCGCAGGTCGCCTTTTTCCATCTGCGACACGATCGTTTCCAGTTCCTGCATCTCCTGCTCGAAGCGCGCGACGGCGTCGTCGGCGGCGGCAGGGACGGTCGCGTCCGGCACCTCGAGCGGCAGGGTCGGTGCGGCGGGTTCGGAGCGCTTGGGCATGATTCGAGGACGGCGAAGCGGGGCGGCAGTTTAACTCCGGCATCCGGTTGCGGGGTCCGGAACCATGGGCTACGGTTCGCGCCGCTCCAACACCAGATTCTCCCTTTCCCGCTTCGCGGGCGAGGGATATCCGCATCGCTTCACGATAGACAGGTTCATGGCCGACTCCAAGAATTACGGCGCAGACGCCATCGAAGTCCTCGAAGGACTCGACCCGGTACGCAAGCGTCCGGGCATGTACACCGATACGACGCGGCCGAACCACCTTGCGCAGGAAGTGATCGACAACGCGGTCGACGAGGCGCTGGCCGGCCACGCGTCGAAGATCGACGTCGTGGTGTTCGCCGACGGCTCGCTGCAGGTCGCCGACGATGGTCGCGGCATGCCGGTGGACATCAATCCGAAATTCGGCGTCAGCGGCGTCGAGCTGATCCTGACCAAGCTGCATTCGGGCGCGAAGTTCTCCAACAAGATGTACACGTTCTCCGGCGGCCTGCATGGCGTCGGTGTGAGCGTGGTGAACGCGCTGTCATCCAAGCTCGAGGTACGCGTGTGCCGCGGGGCCGCCGAGCACGCGATGGAATTCCGTGACGGCAACAAATACACGGCACTCAAGCCGATCGGCACGGTGCCGAAGTCGCGCACCGGCACCACGGTGCGCTTCTGGCCCGATCCGAAGTATTTCGACTCGCCCAAGTTCGCGCTGCCGCGCCTCAAGCAGGTGCTGCGCGCCAAGGCCGTGCTGTGCCCGAACCTGCGCGTGAGCCTCGATGACCAGATCAACAACGAGCAGATCGTCTGGCAGTTCGAGAACGGGCTGACGGACTACCTCAAGGATTCGCTGCGCGGCGTCGACGTGCTGCCTGCCGAGCCCTTCGTCGGCCACTTCAAGGGCGAGCGCGAGGAATCGGACTGGGCGCTGTTCTGGATCAACGGCGATGGGCCGAGCGAGCCGATCGCCGAGTCCTACGTGAACCTGATTCCGACGACGCAGGGCGGCACGCACGTCAACGGCCTGCGCACCGGCCTGACCGAGGCGATCCGCGAGTTCTGCGAGTTCCGCAACCTGCTGCCGCGCGGCATGAAGCTGACCCCTGAAGACGTCTGGCAGGGATGCGCCTATGTGCTCAGCGTGAAGATGCAGGACCCGCAGTTCGCCGGTCAGACCAAGGAGCGGCTGTCGTCACGAGAGACCGCGGCTTTCGTCGGCGGCGTCGTGCACGACTCGTTCGGCCTGTGGCTGAACCAGCATCCGGACCAGGGTGAGCTGGTCGCGCAGCTGGTGATCGCGAACGCCAACGCGCGCATGAAGCTGGCCAAGCAGGTCGTGCGCAAGAAGATCACCAGCGGTCCCGCGCTGCCGGGCAAGCTCGCCGACTGCGTGCTGACGGACCTGGCGCTGACCGAGCTGTTCCTGGTGGAAGGTGACTCGGCTGGCGGTTCGGCCAAGCAGGCCCGCGACCGCGACACGCAGGCGATCATGCCGCTGCGCGGCAAGATCCTGAACACCTGGGAAGTGGATTCCAACGAAGCGCTCGGCTCGCAGGAAATCCACGACATCAGCGTGGCGATCGGCGTGGATCCGGGATCCAGCGATCTGACGCAGCTGCGCTACGGCAAGGTCTGCGTGCTCGCCGATGCGGACTCCGACGGCCTGCACATCGCAACCCTGCTGTGCGCGCTGTTCCTCAAGCATTACCGTCCGCTGGTCGAAGCCGGACACGTCTACATCGCGATGCCGCCGCTGTTTCGCATCGACGCCGGCAAGCACGTCTACTACGCGCTCGACGAAGCCGAGCGGCAGGGCGTGTTCGATCGGCTCGCCGCCGAGGGCAACCGCGCCAAGATCCAGGTCACGCGCTTCAAGGGCCTGGGCGAGATGAATCCGATCCAGCTGCGCGAAACCACGATGGCGCGCGATACGCGTCGCCTGGTGCAGCTGACGCTCGACGAGAGTCCGGCGGATGTGGTCATGGACATGCTGCTGGCGAAGAAGCGCGCTTCGGATCGCAAGGAATGGCTCGAGCGCGAGGGCGACAAGGCGGAGGTGTAGAACGCCATCGCCGCAACCGTAGCCCGGATGAAACCCGGGGCTGCGTTCCGCATCCGAGGGGAACCCCGGGTTTCACCCGGGCTACGATCGCGGCAGCACCGCATCTGCGTACCCGGTCCCACCCGCAACCGTTTGCTAGTCTGCCCGGGTCTCCCCGGCGTTCGCTTTCCATGTCGTCATCCTCGTCGCCAACGGCTGTGGCAGAAGTACCGCCTGCGCCTTCCGGCTCGCTCGCCGCCGCGCTGAAACGCTGGTTCGGTTTCGACGCCTTCCGCCCAGGCCAGGAAGCGGTCGTCCGCGATGCGATGGCCGGCCGCGACGTGCTGGCGATCATGCCCACCGGCGGCGGCAAGTCGCTGTGCTTCCAGTTGCCGGCGCTGCTGCGGCCGGGGCTGATGATCGTGGTGTCCCCGCTGATCGCGCTGATGCAGGACCAGGTCCGGCAGCTGCGCGTGATGGGCATTCCGGCGGGCTTCCTGAATTCGAGCCTGAGCGCGCGGGAATCCGCCGAGGTGCTGTCGGCCGCCGCTGCCGGCACGTACCGGCTCTTGTATCTGGCGCCCGAGCGTCTGCTGATGCCGGACTTCCTGAACGGGCCGCTCGCGCGTCTCGCGGAATCGCCGGGCCTGTCGGCGTTCACGATCGACGAGGCGCACTGCGTGTCCGAGTGGGGCCACGATTTTCGGCCCGAGTACCGCCAGCTCGGCAGCCTGCGCGACCGATTCCCCGATGTGCCGGTGTTCGCGTTCACCGCCACTGCGACCGAGCGCGTGCGCGCCGACATCGTCGCGCAGCTGCGCCTGCGCAAGACGGGCCTGCACATCGCGAGCTTCAATCGCCCGAACCTGTTCTACGCGGTGCGGCCCAAGGCCAAGCAGGCCTGGCCCGAACTGCTGGCGCAGGCGCGCAAGGGCGGAGCGGGCATCGTGTACTGCCTGTCGCGCAAGCGCGTCGACGAGCTCGCGTTCCAGCTCGCCGAGCAGGGCATCCGCGCGTTGCCGTACCACGCCGGGCTCGATGCCGAGACGCGCCGCGTGAACCAGGAGCGCTTCATCCGCGACGACGCGCAGGTCATGTGCGCGACCGTCGCTTTCGGCATGGGCATCAACAAGCCCGACGTGCGCTGGGTGATCCACTACGACCTGCCGCGCACGATCGAAGGCTATTACCAGGAGGCGGGGCGTGCCGGACGCGATGGCGAACCGGCTGCCTGCACGCTGTATTTCGGACCCGGTGACATTCGCACCGCCGAGTTCCTGATCGCGCAGAAAGTGGACCCGAACACGCAGCAACCGCTCGAAGCCGAACAGCGCATCGCGCGGCAGCAGCTGCGCCAGATCATCGACTACGCCGAATCCACCGCCTGCCGGCGCACGATCCAGCTGCGTTACTTCGGCGAGGAATTCGCCGGCGACTGCGGCGCCTGTGACAACTGCACGCAGCCACGCGACACGCAGGACTGGACGCTGGAGGCGCAGCAGCTGCTGTCCTGCGTGGCGCGACTCGCGCAGCGCGGCCAGCGTTTCGGCGCGGCGACGACGATCGAGATCCTGCGCGGCGTCGAGAACCAGAAGCTGATCGATCGCGGCCATCAGAGCCTGAGCACCTACGGCATCGGCAAGCATCGTTCGCAGGACGAATGGCGGCACCTGGTGCGTGCGCTGCTGCACCAGGGCCTGCTGGCCGAGTCCAACGACGGCTATCCGGTGCTGAGCCTGATCGAGGCCAGTCGCGCCGTGCTCAAGGGTGAACGGCGCGTGCAGGTTGCAGCGCCGCCGCCGCGCGTGCGCGTCGCGCGCGGCAAGAAGGGCGCGGCCAAGCGCCAGGAGACCGAGGCCGTCGAGGCGCAGCCGCAATCCGAAGCGCTGTTCATGCGGCTGCGCAGCCTGCGCAAGGAGATCGCCGATGCGCAGAGCCTGCCGCCCTACGTCGTCTTCAGCGACGCCAGCCTGCGCGAGATGTCCACGCGCCAGCCCTGCGAAGCGGAAACCTTCGCCGAGGTGTCGGGCGTCGGCAGCCGCAAGCTGGCGCAGTACGGACCGGCGTTCGTCGCCAGCATCCGCGCATTCCGTGCGGAACTGAACCTGCCGGTGGCCGGTTCGGCTTCGGCAGGTTTCGAGCCCGAGCGCAGCGAAGCGGTGGGTGCAGGCGCCGATGCCGTCGACACCGAGACGGTGCGCAAGACGCGCGCGATGTTCGACAGCGGCATGAGCCCGGAACGGATCGCCGCCGAGCGCGGTCTGTCGAGCAACACCGTCGCGGCGCACCTGGAAGCCCTGCTGGCCGCGGGCACACCGCTGAACCTGAGCGCCGTGCTGTCCGCGGATCGATTGCAGACGATGGTCCAGGCGCTGCAACTGCACGGCGATACGCGGCTCAAGCAGGCCTGGGATGCGCTGGGAGGCGAGTACGCCTACGACGAGCTGCGACTGGCACGCGGATGGCTGAGGGGGCACACCACTTGATGCCCCGGCGAGTGGGGGGTTAGCTTCGGACGAAGCGACCCGGTCCACGAAGGTCGCACCACGCGAAGCTGGAGATACGAGACATGGAGAAGCAGATTCCGGGTGTCGGCGAACTTCTGAAGAATGCCCCCAAGAACTGGGGTCGCTGGGGCGCCGAAGACGAGGTCGGGTCGCTGAACTTCCTGACGTCGGCCGAAGTGTTGCGCGGCGTCGGCAGCGTCAAGCAGGGCAAGACCTTCACGTTGCAGGTGCAGATGGGCAATCCGAAGGGCGATCCGGTGTGGCCGGGCCGCGATCCGTCGAAGCGCATGAACGTGCTCGACGAGGGTCACTTCCTGTGCGGCAAGGGCCCTGCGTTTCCGGGCGGCCTGCACTATGCCGACGACGTGATGTTCATGTACCTGCAGGGCTCCACGCAGTACGACGCGCTCGGCCATGTCTGGTGCGACGGCAAGCTCTACAACGGTTACGACGCCATGAGCACGATCGGCGGCATGTCGAAAGTCAGCGTGCTGCCGCTGGCCGAGCGCGGCATCGTCGGTCGCGGTATGCTGATCGACATGGCGCGCCATCGCGGCAAGACCTCGCTGGATCCGGGCGAAACGTTCACGCACGAGGATCTGCTGGCCGCCGCCAAGAAGCAGGGCGTCACGATCGAGAAGCACGACATCCTGGTGGTGCGTACCGGCTGGATCAGCGCGTTCTACGAGAAGGATCGCGTCGAGTTCTACAAGAACTTCGTCGAGCCGGGCCTGACGTACACACCCGAGCTGGTGGACTGGTTCCACAAGATGGAAATTCCCAACCTGGTGACCGACACCATCGCCAACGAGGTGACGATCGATCCGGTCTCCGGCGCCGCGCTGCCGCTGCACATCGCGCTGATGAGCTATCTGGGCATCACGTTCACCGAGATCGCACAGCTCGACCTGCTCGCGGCGGACTGCGAGAAGGACGGCCAGTGGTCGTTCCTTTACGTTGCCGCGCCGCTGAAGGTCGTCAACGGATCCGGTGCGCCGGTGAACCCGGTGGTCATCAAGTAACCATGCGAAAGATCCTGGCAGCGGTGACGTTTCTCGCGGCGACGCTGTCCGGGTCTGCAAACGCGATGTCGGCTTCGGCCTCCGGCGTGTTCGTGGCCGTCGACGACGCCGGACAGCCCACGGAGAAAGTGCTGCGCGTATCGCACACGCCGGTGGGCTGGAAGTTCGAGGATCGCCAGCCCGACGGCTCCTGGCTCGACGTGAGTTGCCACGGGGGCTGCGAACACCGTGAGTCGGCTCCCGAGGACCTCGAGGAATTCTTCGGCGGTCCGCCGCCGAACGACATCAAGCCCGAATGCGTGCAGAACGAGCAGTACGCGTTCTGCCACTTCCTGAAGACCGCGCCGGGAGCCGAGCGCGAGGGCTTCGTGCTGGTGGTGCGCATCGCCGCCGACTGGTTGCCGGTGTCGATGATCCGCCTGCCGGGGCCGCCGCAGGATGGCGACGACGAGGATGACGACGACGGCGGCAAGGCGCCGACGCCCAAGCTCGAGTCGGCACGCTACACCCACTGAAACCACGACGATGACGACGACGCGACCCTGGACTGCGCTGTATTCCCGCGGGCATGCCGCCGACATCACGATCGAACATCCGCACGCGCTGTCGTTGTTCCGCGCCGCCGTGGCGCGCGCGGCGGACAAGCCGGCGATCCATTATTTCGACGCCACGCTCAGCTATGCCGAGGTCGATGCGCTCAGCGATGCGCTGGCCTGCGCGCTGATCGAGGGCGGCGTTCGTCGCGGCGATCGCGTCGCGATGTACCTGCAGAACGTGCCGCAGTTCGTCATCGGCCTGGTCGCGAGCTGGAAGGCGGGCGCGATCGCGGTCTCGATCAACCCGATGAACCGCGAGCGCGAGCTGGGGCTGCTGCTGGCGGACTCCCAGCCGGCAGCGATCCTGGCGCACGAGTCGGCGTACCGCGACGTGCTCGGCAAGGTGCTGCAGGAACATCCGGTCCCGACCGTCATCACGACCTCGGAACTGGAATTCCAGACCCGGGGCGATGCGCGCCTGTTCGCATCGAGCGCGCACGACCGCCCGGTGACGACGATCGATTTCATGGAGTGCATCGACCGGCATCGCGGCGAGAAGCCGCCTGCCGTCGAGTACGACGGCAACGACGTGGCGATGCTCGTCTACACCTCGGGCACCACCGGCCTGCCCAAGGGCGCGATGAACTCGCATCGCAGCGTTGCGTTCACCGCGCAGGTCTATCGCGACTGGATGGGGCTGCCGGAAGGCGCCGGCGTGCTGGGCATCGCGCCGCTGTTCCACATCACCGGGCTGATCGGGCACATCGCGCTGTCACTGCTGATCGCGGGACCGCTGACGCTGGCCTATCGCTTCGAACCCGGCGTCGTGCTCGACGCCATCGCCGAGCATCGTCCGGTGTTCACGATCGGCGCCATCACCGCGCTGATCGCGCTGATGAACCATCCTGCGGCCACGCCGCAGATCCTGGGCAGCCTGAAGACGATCTATTCGGGTGGCGCTCCGATCGCGCCGGCCGTCGTCGAACAGTTCGAATCGAAGTTCGGCATCTACATCCGCAACGCCTACGGCCTGACGGAGACCACGTCGCCGAGCACCGTGACGCCCAAGGACCTGCGCGGTCCGGTGGACCCGGACTTCGGCGCGCTGTCGGTCGGCGTGCCGACGTTCAACACCGAGATCCGCATCGTCGATGTCGAGACCGCGCAGCCGGTGAAGTCCGGCGAGTCCGGCGAGATCGTGATCCGCGGTCCGCAGGTCGTCGGCGGTTACTGGAACAAGCCCAAGGAAACCGCCGAG
Source organism: Panacagrimonas perspica (assembly GCF_004364935.1). GTDB lineage: Bacteria > Pseudomonadota > Gammaproteobacteria > Nevskiales > Nevskiaceae > Panacagrimonas > Panacagrimonas perspica. Next base: position 238,673 of record NZ_SOBT01000008.1, read on the forward strand.
GCGATCCGCGACGGCTGGCTGCACACCGGCGATATCGGCGTGCTCGATGCCGCGGGCTGGCTGTACCTGGTCGATCGCAAGAAGGACATGATCAACGCGTCCGGCTACAAGGTCTGGCCGCGCGAGGTCGAGGACGTGCTGTACACGCATCCGGCCGTGCGCGAGGCGGCGGTGGTGGGCATTCCGGACGAATACCGCGGCGAGAGTGTGAAGGCCGTGGTCAGCCTCAAGCCCGGCACGAGCGCGACGGCCGAGGAGATCACCGAGTTCTGCAAGGCGCGCATGGCCGCCTACAAGTACCCGCGCGTCGTCCAGTTCCTGCCCGAACTGCCGAAGACGGTGACGGGGAAGATCCTGCGGCGGGAGTTGCGTTAGGTCGTGCGCGTAGCGGCTGGCGAGTGGCGCAGCCAGGGTAAACGTCTGGGAACGAAGGCTCGGGCAGTGTCGTAGCCCGGGTGAAACCCGGGACCGGCACTCAGAACATCTTCGCCAGCTTCAACACCGCGTCATCCTTCGCATACGCGCGGAACAAGGTCCGCGCCAGCACGCCCATCATCCGGTGCACCTCTTCCGGCGTCTTGTAGCGCAGCGGCAACACCACGGCTTCCATCAGCGAGATCATCGCGCGGGAAATGTCCTCGAGATCGCCGGCCAGATCGAAGCGGCCCTGCTCGACGCCGCGGCGCAGAACCGCCTCGATCACCGCCTGCGAGGCCGATTCGAATTCCGCCTGCGCGTGCAGCATGGCCTGCGTTTCCGGCGCGTCGGGAATCAGCCAGTAGCCCGCGACGCCCTGTTCCAAGGTCGGGTCGCGCAAGGCCTGCTCGAGACCCCGGAACATGTAGAGGATGCCGGCGACAGGATCCTCGGTCCGGGACATCGGGTCGAAGATGTACTGCCGGAACAGTCCGTGCAGCCGGCCCAGGCAGTGCAGATACAATTCCGCCTTGCCGCTGAAGTGCCAGTAGAGGGCACCCTTGCTGAGCTTCGCGGCCTGGGCGATGTCGCCGATGGAGACACCCTCGTAGCCGTGGCGACCGAACAGGTGAAAGGCTTGATCCTGGATGGCCTTGAGCGTATCGAACTGCTCGTGCGCGGGTTTGCGAGGCATGAGGCAAGACGGATGGATAAGGTGAGGATTATGCGGTCCGTGCCGGTACGGCGCATCGACAGGGAGCTTCGGACAAGGTGAGCGTCGACGCGCTGATCCAGGAAGCGGGCGCGATGCTGCGACGGGCACGGCGGGTGCTGGTGATCACCGGCGCCGGCATCTCGGCCGACTCCGGCCTGCCGACGTATCGCGGCATCGGCGGCCTCTACGAATCGGATCTCACCGACGACGCCATTCCCATCGAGGTGGCCCTTTCCGGACAGATGCTGCGTACGCGCCCCGATGTCACCTGGAAATACCTCGTGCAGGTGGAGTCATCCTGTCGCGGTGCGCGGCCCAACGCCGGTCATCTGGCGCTGGCGCGCATGGCCAACGGATTCCGCAATTTCACGGTGCTGACGCAGAACATCGACGGTTTCCACCGCGACGCCGGGCAGGAGAAGCTGATCGAGATCCACGGCAACGTTCACGAGCTGTTCTGCACCGAGTGCAAGCGCCAGTGGTGGGTCAAGGACTACGCGCACCTGCAGGTGCCCCCGCGCTGCGACGACTGTCACGGCGCGGTCCGCCCCCGCGTGGTGCTGTTCGGCGAAGCCTTGCCACCGCGGGCGCTCGAGCGCCTGGAGGCCGCGATGCGTGAAGGCGTGGACCTGGTGATGAGCATCGGCACCACCGCCGTCTTTCCGTACATCTCTGGCCCGGTGGTCCATGCTGCGCGCATGGGTGTTCCCACGATCGAGATCAACCCGGGCGAATCGGAAATCTCCCCGGTGGTGCGCGTGCGCATTCCCGAGCGTGCCGCCGTGGTGCTGCCGCGCCTGCAGGCGCTCGCCAGCCAGACATGATCGCGAGCCTCGCACGATGGCAGCAGCCCTGGGCCGAGCTCGGCCTGGTGGCGCGCATGGAGCTGAACGCCGATCTTCGCAAGCGCTACTCCGAGCCGCATCGCGCGTACCACACGCTGCACCACATCGCCGAGTGCCTGGAACTGCTCGCCCAGACGCAGACGCTGGCACAGAGCAGTGCGTCGATCGAACTGGCGATCTGGTTTCACGACGCCTTCTACGACCCGCGCAAGACCGACAACGAGCTGCGCAGCGCAGAATGGGCGCAACGCGAGCTCAAGCGTGCCGGCGCGTCGCCGGCCCTGCAGGACCGCATCGTGTCCTTGATCATGGTCACCTGCCACGACGGTGATCCGCAGACGGCCGACGAGGAGCTGATGTCGGATATCGACCTGTCGATTCTCGGCGCAGGCGCGAAGCGCTTCGACGAGTACGAGCAGCAGGTGCGCCAGGAGTATCGGCACGTGCCGATGCAGCAGTTCCGCAGCGGGCGGCGCAAGATCCTGAGCCAGTTCCTGGAACGCGATCCGATCTACTTCACCGACTGGTTCCGTTCGCGGCGCGAGGCGCAGGCGCGGACCAACCTGCAGCGATCGTTGACGAGGCTGGCGGGAAAGTTCTGGTAGCCGGCGGGCGGGTGAGTCTCTCCGGAAAATTCACGACGACTCGCGTTTCGATGGCGTCCGCCGACGGCCACTTGTTTCGCATCGGCGTGCCCGAGGTCGCGACCGATGCATTCAGACTCGTCACCGACGGGCGACTCGACACGTCGCCGGCCTGGTCGCCGTTGCACCGATGAGGGCGAGAAGCACCCATGAAAAAGGCCGGTCGCAACCGGCCTTTTTCCCCGGCGCGAAGCCTCAACCGGGGATGCGCAGGACCTGCCCGGGGAAAATCTTGTCCGGGTGCTTGAGCATGGGCTTGTTGGCTTCGAAGATTTCCGGATAGCGGTTGGCGGTGCCCAGTGTTTCCTTGGCGATCTTCGACAGCGTGTCGCCGCTCTTGACCGTGTAGAACACCGACGTCGGCTTGACGTCTTCCTCGGGTGCCAGCGCCGCCGGCTTCTCTTCCGCGGGAGTGGGGGCTGCGGTCGTTGCAGCCGGTGGCGGCGGCGGGGCGCCGATGCGCAGATGTTCGTTGACCTTGCTGATGCCCTGCAGGTTGCCGACAGCAAGGATCAATTTCTCCTTGGTCGCCAGATCGGGAACGTAGCCGAAGATGTCCACCGATTCGCCGTCCTCGTTGAACGAGGCCAGGAAGCGTTCGACCGGCAGGCCCAGCGACTTGATATGCGCCGAGAGGTTTTCCTTCTGGATTTTCTCGCCACCGCCAAGTTTTTCGCCGATGGACTTCACGAAGCTGAACAGACCCATGCGCATACCCCTTGCGTCGAATGAATGGGAAGACTGCACGGGCGTTATGACAGGCGGCCATGCCGCAGACAAGAGCACCCGCGACACCGGGAAGCGGAAGTCCGCGGCGCCTGCAGGACCGCGCTGACGGGCGCCCGTATTCACGAGCCCTTTGCGGACCCGGTCCTGTGCCGTCGAGCTGCGATCGGGAGGGTCTCGACGCTGCGAGCGCTAGCGCCGACCGGATGCGTCCGAATCGACGTCTTTCAGCCGGCCTTGGCGAGCACCGGCGCCGTCATGCGGTCCTCGCGGCGGCGTCCTTCCTTGCGATCCTGCGCGATGCCTGCGAGGTAGGGCGGCCGTCCGCGCAATTCGCGGAAGTGTTTCAGCGTGGCGACGGCGTTGGTGTCCCGGCCGCGGCTGTCCAGCAAGCCGAATGAGGCGTCGAGCAGTTCGGCGCGCGGTCCGTTCGCATCGGTCGTGAGCTTGACGAAGCCGGCGCGGGCCAGGCTGTCGAGCGCATTGCCGAGGTCGCGCTGACGCAGGCCGGTCAGCGACCAGACATGCATCATCTGTTTGACGCCCATGCCCTGACCGGTACGCAGCACGCCTGCGTCGCTGAGGGTGCGATGGACGGCGAGCCAGAGAGCCTTGGTGGTGACGATCATGGGGGTGTGGGGACCGAGCAGGAAGAAAAAGCGCGTCCCGCGAAGGGATTGCGCAGGTGTCTTCCAATCCTTGTGCCACGTCATGCCGGATCATCCCGGGCGTCGATCAGCGGTCCGCCACGGCAGACGAGCGGAGCGAGGAAACGCCGGGCAAAGGCGTCCCCACGAGCGTGCGCGACGGCTGCCGGAAATCCGTATGTTCGCGACCTCTTCGTTGCCGCATCGGGTGCCCGCTTCTAGAATCGACGCTCATCCAGCGAGCCCGGCGGATCACGATCATGGCGCTGAGTACCTCACGCTGCGCCGATGTCCTGCTTCTGCGTCCCAAGGGGCGCATCGATCACAACAATGCCGAAGAATTCGCCGATGCGGTCAAGCCGTACTTGGCGGACTGCAAGGCGGGTGGCGATTCGCTGATCTTCGATCTGTCGGAACTCGAATACATCTCGAGTGCCGGCCTGCGCGTGCTGATGCTGGTGTCGAAGAACGTCGGCCCGAATGGCGGCAAGGTCGCGTTGGCCCAGCCGCAGCGGGTGGTCGGAGAAATCCTGCAGATCAGCCGCTTCAAGTACGTGTTCCCCATTCACGACACGGTCGCGGCCGGAATCGCGGCGCTCTCGCCGGACGCCGCGGCGGCGTACGCGAGGACCTGAGCGTGCGGGTCCGCTTCTGGGGCACCCGGGGCTCGCTGCCGGTTGCGCTGACGGCGGCGGAGCTTCGGATGCGAATGGCGCGAGCCTTGGTTGCGGCGCGCGGCCGCAAGTTTTCCGGCCAGCGCGAGGCGGAAAGCTTTCTCGACGAACTTCCGCGCGGATGGGCGCACACCTGGGGCGGGCATTCGAGCTGCGTGCAGATCGAACTCGACGGGCCGCGCGATCAGGCGCGCGAGTTCGTGCTCTGCGATCTGGGCTCCGGCGTGCGCCGCTTCGGTCAGGAACTGCTGGCGACGCTGGGACGGGACATGCGCTGCACGTTTCATGTGTTCATGTCGCACCTGCACTGGGACCACATCATGGGGTTCCCCTTTTTCACGCCGGCTTACCTGCCGGGCAACACGGTGCGCATCTACGGCGGTCACGCCAACCTGCGGGCCGCATTCGAACGCCAGCAGGACGCACCGTCTTTTCCGGTGCCGCTGTCGGCGCTCGGCGCGCGTCTGGAATTCGTGCAGCTGGAGCCGGATCGCCGCTACGACATCGCCGGGCTGAACGTGAAGGCAAAGCTGCAGCGGCACTCCGGCGGCTCCTACGGATTCCGCTTCGAGCGCAATGGGCGCGCGGTGGTGTACTCGACGGATTCGGAGCACACGCTGGAGGCACGCGAGGAGATCGACGGCTTTGTCGATTTCTTCCGCGATGCGGATCTGGTGATCTTCGATGCGATGTATTCGCTGGCCGACGTGATGACGGTCAAGGCCGACTGGGGCCACTCGAGCAACGTCGTCGGCGTGGAGTTGTGCCAGCTCGCCGGTGCACGCCATCTTGCGCTGTACCACCACGAACCGATCTTCGGCGACGAGCGCATCGCCGAGATCGAGGCCGAGACGCGTCGCCTCGAAGAGATCACGCGCGCAGGGCGCTCTCCGCTCCAGGTCACGGCAGCCTGGGACGGCCTTGAAATCGAACTCTGAGGCGCCTGCATCGCGGAGCCCCGCATCGTCCGGCAGTGGCCGCCGGATGCGGATTCTCGGCGCGCTGCTCACCTGTCTGATGCTGCTGCTCCAGCATGCGGATACTGCGACGCGGCTGTCGCTTCGTTCCGAGGTGTTCGACGCCTATCAGCGCGAAGTGCCGCGCAGGCGCGGCGACGACCGCGTCATCGTGCTCGCCATCGACGATCTGAGCCTGCAGCGTCGCGGGCAGTGGCCGTGGCCGCGTTGCGATCTGGCAGACCTCGTCGACAAGCTGGCGGCGCAGCGGCCCGCGGCGATCGCCATCGACATGATCTTTGCCGAGGCGGATCGCCTGTCGCCGCGCATCCAGGCGCAGCGGCTCGAGGCGATGGGGTACGCGGCGGGAGCAAGCGCGGCCGCGAAGCTGCCGGACTGCGACCGGATCTTCGCCCAATCCGTGCGCAACGCAGGCGTGGTGCTGGGCGTGGGTGGCCTGTCCGGAGATCCGCGGCTGAAGGATCCGGTCGACTACCGCGCGCCGGTGGTCGAGATCGGCGGCGCTGCCGGGCCGTTCCTGCGGCCGTTCCCGTCGGTGTTGCGGAGTCTCGACAGCATCGATCGGGCAGCGGCCGGCCACGGCGTGCTCAACGCGGACGCCGAAGATGGCGTGGTGCGCAGCGTCCCGGCCCTGGCGGCCGTCGGCGGACACGTGATTCCCGGATTGGCGGTCGAGGTGCTGCGACAGACGTCCGACGATCCGGTGTTGCGGGCTCACGTGACCGGGCATGGCCTGTCCCAGGTCGAGGTCGCGGGCCGCGCGGTGCCGACATCGGGCGACGGCAGCTGGTGGATCCATTTTTCCGATCCGGAGCTGAGGCCGATCTTCCCGGTGATCGCATTCCTCGACGGCACGCTTCCCGCGGAGCTGATCACAGGGCGCATCGTGCTGATCGGCGCCGCGGCCTCCGGGCTGCAGGATCGCGTCATCACGCCGCTCGGTCCGATGCCGGGCGTGTCGGTGCACGCCGAGGCGCTGGACAACGTGTACGACGGCCGTCTGCTGTCCCGCCCTTACTGGAGCACATGGGTGGAGGCAGGACTGCTGGTCCTGCTGTGCCTGTTCTCGATCGTCGCGGTTACTGCGCTGCGACCGCTGCACTCGGTGCTGATGTTCGGCGCCGTGCTGCTGCTCGATGCCGCGATCGGCCTTGGGGCATTCGTCTGGCGCGGCTGGCTGCTCGATGTCGGGACGCCGATGGCCGGGGCGGGCATCGTGTTCGCGATGATGCTGTCGGTCGCACTCGGACAGGCGCAGCAGCAGCGGCGAACGCTTCGCGTGGCGCTCGCGGTCTCGCGCGAGGAGCAGGCGCGCATGGACGGCGAGCTGGATGCCGCGCGACGCATCCAGAGAGGCATGCTGCCGGATCCGGCCGAGGTGCTGGCCGGCGAAAGGCGCGTGGATCTGGCCGCGCTGATGCACCCCGCGCGAACCGTCGGCGGTGATCTGTACGACTTCTTTCGGCTCGACGACGATCGCCTGTTCTTCCTGGTGGGCGACGTTTCGGGCAAGGGCCTGCCGGCGAGCCTGTTCATGGCCTTGAGCAAGGCGCTGATCAAGAACGCTGCACTCGATGCGGACGGAGATCCCGGTCGCGGGCTTTCGCAGGCGGCACGCGTGCTCGCGCTGGAGAATCCGGAATCGATGTTCGTCAGCGTGGTGGCGGGCGTGCTGAACATGACCACCGGCGAACTCGTCTGGTGCAGCGCCGGGCACGAAGGCCCTTATCTCGTGAGCGCGGCCAAAGCGGTGGTCATGCAGCTCGTCACGGCCGGCGGTCCACCGCTGTGCATGCTCGACGGCTTCGACTACCCGATCGAACGGATCAAGCTGAAATCCGGCGATGCGTTGTGCCTGATCACGGATGGCGTCACCGAGGCGATGGACGCGCGCGATCGGCCGTATGGATCGGCGCGGCTCGTCGACGAGCTCGCGTCGGCCGAGTCCGGCATGGCCAGTCGCAGGATCGTGGAGCGGCTGCGCCGCGACGTGGAGAAATTTGCGTCGGGACGCGAACCTGCCGACGACCTGACGATCCTCGTCATTCGCTGGAAGCCCTGATCGCCGCCACGCGGCGCGATGTCAGCGCGCGTGCAGTTCGACGCGGCGATTGCGCGGCTCGTCGACGCCGTCAGGGGTGGGCACGATCGGGCTGCGCTCGCCCATGCCCGCAACGGAGATGTTGAACGCGCTGATCCCTGTTGCGATCAGGCGTGCACGCACGAGCATCGCGCGCGTCAGCGAAAGCTGGTCGTTGTGCCGCTCGCTGCCCTGCGTGTCGGAGTGGCCGACGAGCACGATCTCCACCGCCGACCGGGCCGCGAGCTCGTTGAAGATCGCCGTCGCCTCGGCCTCGGATTCGGCCGTGAGCAATGTCGAGTCGGCGCGAAAGTAGAGGTTGCGTGTGACCGGACGCGCCGGAAGGCCGGCCAGTTCGGCGTCGAATTCCTTGCGCACGTCCGCGGCCTCCAGGATGGCGCTGTCCAGGTGGCCGCGATCATCCGTATTCGCCGACGCATACGGCTCGCCGATGACGGTTTCCTGGCCGTCGCGCAGGATCGCGATCTTGCCGACACCGCCGTCGGAGTTCGGCAGCAGGATCACGCGATCGTGCGTGGCACAGCCTGCCAGCAGCACCACGAGCAGCGCCGCGCGCAGCTTCACGGAACGCGATCCGCGAGCGGCTTCACCGGCCCGCCTCGACGACGAACTCGGTTCCGCGTACGCCGAGCAGCGACGTGGGCGTGCGTACCTTCATCGCGTCGATCTGCGACTTGGCGATCTTGCCGGAGACCACCGCCATGCGGCCCTTGGACAGCGTGCTCTGGAACTCGCCGCCGTTCGATGTGCGGTCGAACCGGAAGCGATCGATGACGAAGCGGCTGCGGGCGCCCAGCGAGATCAGCGTGTTGTCCGCGAAGGTCAGGCCGGCCGAACCATCCGAGCCGGTGACGATCGTGTCCTCCTGCAGCAGGGCGGTGCCGACCGCGACCGGAAGTTCGCGGCCGCCGCGCTGGATGCGGACGTCGCCCTTGAGCGATTTGACGGTGGCGACACCGTCGATGACCGCAGCCGCCGGAACAACGGATCCGGCCAGGCACAGGGCCAGCAGCAGACGGGCGAGGGAGGGCAGGGTCATGAGAGGCGTAGGCGCGTGGGCAGCGCCCGCATCATAATCCCGGCCCTGCGTAGCGGGCCGTTTGCCGTAAAGGAAATCGGGCCGTCGCGCGCCGCACCCGCCCCTCCCGCTTTCCCGGTGCATGGCCGACTTTCCCGCCCGACTCGATGAGCTGACCGCAGTGCTCGCCTTCGTCGAGCGCCGCAGCGGAGAACTGGGCACGTCACGCGACGTCGCACTGCGGGCTGCCCTGATCGCCGAAGAGCTTTTCGTGAACTGCCTGCGTCACGGCCTGGCGCCCGAACGAAGCCGGGTGCGGATCGAACTCCAGTGTGTCGACGGCGAGCTCGAACTCGGTTTCGAGGACGAGGGCCTTGCGTTCGACCCGTTCACGCGACCCCTGGCGGACGCACCTCATCTCAGGCCGCCGCACGAACGTCCGATCGGCGGGCTGGGGGTGGTGCTGGTCGACAGCTTCGCGCTGCGCCGTGATTACCGCCGTCTGGATGCGCGCAACTGCGTGCGCATCTGGCTCCCCGCCGGCACGGCCTGAGCCGGAACGCGCTGCCGTCCAGGCGGCTGGCGGCACCCTTGATCGACTCGTCGGACCTGTTCCGCCGCTGACCCGACGGGGACGGCACCCGACTTGCAGCTTGCGCTCCAGTAGACGCGCGACGACGGCCTTCCGGCACCAAGGGGTCGCCGCGCGGCGCAACGCGAAGAGGGTGGGGACCGACATGATCAACTGGGTTATCGCAGGGGCACTGATGGCCGTATTGCTGGCCGAACTCGTGGACGCCTGGGCGTTGCGCCAGCTCACGCTTCAGTGCCTGGGCATGCGTCCGCGCTCGCAGGCCGAGCTGCGGCAGATCCGCTGGTACGCCGAGGGCTTCGACCATTCCATCGCGGTCACGTCGTGGCTGTTCGGCGGCAGCCTGTTGCTCGCCGCGGTGGCGGGTGCGTGCAGCGCTCACCCCCTGGTCATCGGCGCCTGTCTGTTGCTGGCGCTGGGGGCGGCCGGCGAGCGCGGTTTCAGTGCTCACCTGCGCCGACGCGTGCGCAGCGTGCGGCCGGTGCGCTGAACCAGTCTTCGCGCCGCACCGCGTCCATCGTCGCGCTCGGGCCTCTGTTGCCTACGACGCGTTGATCGCACCGCTTTGGCGGTGCCGGGCATAGGCCGCCACGAGATGGGCGCACAGATGCGCCTCGGCCCAGCAGACCGGCTCGCCGAACCGGCCGGCCGAGATGAAGCCGACGTGTCCTCCGCGCGGTGACAGTTCCAGCGTCACGCTGGACGACAGCCGCGAGGCATCGGGCACCACGGACGGCACCATGAAAGGGTCGTCCAGCGCGTGCAGCACCAGCGTCGGCCGCTGGATTCGCGGCAGGTACTGGCCGCAGGCCGCGCGCGCGTAATAGTCCTCGGCGTCGCGATAGCCGTTCAGAGGCGCCGTGAAGGCGTCGTCGAATTCGAAGAAGTCGCGAGCGGCGAGGGCCTTCCCGAGATCGGCGGGCGCCGTCACCGGCTGTCGCGCGTGCTTGCGGCGCACCATGTCCTTGAGCGAATCGAGCAGGCGCTTCTGGTAGTGGCGGGCAAAACCGATACGCAGATGCTCGGCGCACTCGTGCAGGCTGAACGGAACGCTGACCGCGCAGGCGACATCCGTCGGTGCGCCCGCGCCTTCCTCGCCCAGCGCCTTGAGCGTGACGTTGCCGCCCAGCGACCAGCCGATCGTGGCGATGAAGGCGCCGGGCTCGCGCTCGCGCAGCACACGCCACAGATGACGCAGATCGGCGGTGTCGCCCTGGTTGTAGGCGCGCGGCAGACGGTTGGGTTCTTCGCTGGCCCCACGCAGCAGCAGGACGCACACGCGCCAGCCCGCAGTGACGAGGCGCAGGGCGCTGCCGCGCAGGTACTTCGATTCGAAGTTGCCGCCCAGGCCGTGGACGAGCACGGCGATCGGCGCTTGCGCGTGCTCCTCGCCGGTCCATCCGAGATCGACGAAATCGCCGTCCGGCGTCTCCAGCCGCTCGACACGAAGGCGCAGGGCCGGCGTCGGCCGCAGCAGGGCCGGCGCGATGGTCTGCGCATGCGCGCCGCGCAGCAGCGGATGCGGCCGGAAGGCGGAAGCGAGAATGCGGCCGGAGGTCGTGGACATGCGCAAGCCAGGCTTCGTGTCGGGCATCGAGACCGGCGAACTCGCCCGGAAACCGGGCAGGCCCGCCACCCCTCAGCGCGGCGTCGGAGCCTCCTGCGTGGAGGAGTCGCCGGCGGGCTGCTGCGCCTCGGCTCCCGGTTCCGCCGACGCCTTGTCGGCGTCGTGGATCCACACCGAGGTCTGCGGAAACCGGACCGCGGGATCCGCCGCGGCGATGCGGCGCAGCAGTTCGAAGCGGATGTCGCTGGCCACGGTGCCGCGCGCGTGGATGTTGCGCACCGACGCGCCCATCTCGAAGCGCAGGCTGCTCTCGGTGATGTCCTTGAGCACCACCGAAGGACCGCCGATGTCGCCGCGCTCGCCGGTCTTGAACACCTGCGGATGCGCGTTGGCGACCTCCAGCATCATCGTGCGCACCACGTCGGCATCACTGCCGTGCGCCACGTTGATGCCGATCACGGCGCGACCCAGGCTGTTGCGATAGTTCCAGTTCTGCACCTCGGCCTGCAGCAGCGAGGAGTTGGGGACGATGACGCTGATGCGATCGTCGTTCTCCAGTTCGGTGGAGCGGATGCGGATCTGGCGCACGTAGCCTTCGGTGCTGCCGACCTTGATGAAGTCGCCCACGCGCACCGGCCGCTCGAACAGCAGGATCAGGCCCGACACGAAATTGTTGACGATGTTCTGCAGGCCAAAACCGATGCCCACCGACAGCGCACCGGCCACCAGCGCGATCTTCGACAGGTCGAGCCCCGCGAACGACAGGCCCACCAGCACCGCGATGACGAACGTGACGTAGCCGTAGAGCGTGGCCACCGACATCCGCACGCTCGGCTCCATCTGCGTCATCGGCAGCCAGTCGCGCTCGAGCTTGCGCTTGAACCAGCGCGTGAACGTGACCAGCAGCAGGAAGGACATCAGGCCGAACAGCACCTTGCCCGGAACGATCGTCGTGGTCTTGCCGACCTTGACGCCGGTGTCGAGCAGCTTGTCGATGAAGTTGTGCCCCAGCTCTTCGAGATTCCAGAGTCGCAGCAGCACGTAGCCCAGCAGCGGCCACAGCGCGAGTAGGACGGTCAGGGCAACCCAGCGCAGCTCGCCGATGCGGCGCTCCGGCAACACGCCCATGCGCTGGCGCACCGCGCGCGACCACGCGTGCTTGCCTTCGTTGAGCGACTTGGCCAGCCACTGGACGAGCCAGCTGAGGAACACGCCACCGACGAAGACGGCGAGGCCGGTCTGGATCCAGTTGGGGGGAAGGTCGTACATCCGCCGATTTTAAGCGTGCCGCGGCGATTGCCGCCGCGGCACGTGAAACTTCAGCCGTTGACGGCCTTGCGGTACTCGAGCCCGCCGTCGTCGTTGACCTCGGCGAAATACTGTTCGGGCGTGAACTCGTCGACCTGGATCGCGTCGATGCGCGCCTCGAGAGCCAGCTTCAGCCGCTTGGCGTCCTCGCCGTCGATCACGGCGGCCTTCACCGCCTCGTCCGCGATCTCGGCCGGCAGATAGCCGCGCGGCAGCTTGCGCGCCTTCTGCGCCTGGATGATGCGGTCGGCAGCGGGCTGCGCCTGCGAGACGATGCGGAACGCGCGCAGCAGCCGGCCCAGCCCGAGCGTTTCGTCCTTGGGCAGGTAGATGCCGGCGGCGAGCCGCTGGAACTGGGCGTTGTCGGTCTGGATGCAGCGCGCGGCGCGCGCGCTCTGTGCATCGGTCGGCGCGCCGCCCAGCGGATTGATGTGCGCTTCGAAGACGCCGATGGTCTTGGTCCACCATCCAAGCGGCCCGTCGAAATTGCGGTAGATGCCGACAAAAGCCTCCTGGATCTTCCACAGCGCATGTTCCGCCGCGTACTGCACCAGCGGCAGGTCCTCTTTGCGCCGACCTTCCGCCTCGTAGCGACGCAGCGCGCTGCTGGCGAGCGTCAGCCAGGCCAGCACGTCGGCGTAACGGCCGGTGAGCTTTCCGCGCTTCTTCAGGCGTCCGCCGATGGCGAACATCGCGAGATCCGTCATCACGCCGAAGCGGGCGGTGGCCCAGCCCAGCCGGCGATAGAAGCTGCGCGTTTCGGGCGCCACATCCGGCACCGAAACGAACAGTCCGCGCGTCAGGTAATGGCCTTCGGCGCGCAGCAGACCAAGGATGAAATGACCGATCCAGCCCAGCAGCTTGGAGCGGAACAGGCCGACGTCGTTCTTCTCCACGCCCTCGACCACGCTCAGCGCATACGGATGGCAGCGCGTCGCGCCCTGGCCGAAGATCATCAGGGTACGCGTCAGGATGTTCGCGCCTTCCACCGTGACGGCGACCGGCGCCGACTTGTAGCCCATGCCCAGGATGTTGTTCGGGCCTTGCATCACGGCGGCGCCGGCGAACACGTCCATGCCGTCGATGACGAGTTGCTGCGAGATCTCGGTGGTGTAGGCCTTGAGCACGGCCGAGATCACCGGAGGCTTCTGGCCGTTGTCGACCGCCGAGCAGCCGAACACGCGGGCGCCTTCGAGCATGTAGCTCAGGCCGGCGATGCGGCCGACTTTTTCCTCGACGCCTTCCATGCGGCCGATCGGCAGCCCGAACTGCTGGCGCACGGCGGAATACGCGCCGGTAGCGGCCGCGACGACCTTGGTGCCACCGACGGCGCCCGCGGGCAGCGACACCGCGCGACCGCCGGCGAGCTGCTGCATCAGCATCTTCCAGCCCTGACCCGCGTACTCGGGGCCGCCGATGATGTTGTCGAGCGGAACGACCACGTCCTTGCCGTACAGCGGGCCGTTGTAGAACGGATCGCCGATCGGATCGTGGTGATCACCGCTGGTGAAGCCCGGCGTCCCCTTGTGCACCATCACGCAGGTGATGCCCAGGTCGCCATCGGTGTTCTGCGCGTTGCGGCCCAGCAGGTTTTCCGGGTCGCGCAACCGGCACGCGATCGTGCAGAGGTTGGCGATCGGCGCGAGCGTGATGTAGCGCTTGCGGAAATTGAGGCGGATCTTCGTGGCGCCGTCGGCATCGCGGAACAGCAGGCCCTCGGCCTTGATCGACGCGGCGTCGGAACCGGCGGTGGGTTCGGTGAGACCGAAGCAGGGCAGGTACTCGCCGCGCGCCAGCCTGGGCAGGTAGTGATCCTTCTGCGCCTGCGTGCCGTAATGGATGATCAGCTCGGCGGCCCCGAGCGAATTCGGGATCACCACCAGCGTGCCGACGGTGGCGCTCACCGGGCCGATCTTGGCCATGATCGTGCTGATGGCGAGCGTCGAGAACTGCTTGCCGCCGTACTCGCGCGGAATCAGGAAGCTCATGAAGCCCTGGTCCTTGATGAACTGCATCAGTTCATCCGAGACCTTCCGGGTCCGGCCGATCTCGAAGCGGTTGGTGCGGGCCAGCAGTTCTTCGACGGGCCCGTCGAGGAAGGCCTGCTCCTCGTCCGAGAGCTTCGAATACGGCTCGGCGATCAGGCGCGCGAAATCCGCCTTGCCCCTGAAGAAGTCGCCATCGATCCAGACGGTGCCCGCCTCCAGGGCCTCGCGCTCCGTGTCCGAGATGCTCGGCAGGATCTTGTTCGACTTCATCCACTTCATCAGCAGAGCAAACATGCAGGTCGTTCTCCGGGTCGGTCAGGCCCAAGCCTCGCCAATCCGGTGAGGGGGCGGCAGTGCCGTCAGGACGCGGCGGCACTGGCGCGCGGGTTTCGCAATTGCGGTGCCCGGCCTCCCGGGGGCGCTCATGTCCGGCTGCCCGCCGGGCGGGTTGTGGCCGTACAATCGCCGCCCCGCTGGCCCGACGGCCTTGAAACGCGGGACGTGGACCTCAAGGTCTGGACCGTCACTCACCGCTCCGTAAACGATATGTCTGGTACGCCTGTTCCCGAAGAAGGCTCCGTTACGAACGACGAGAACGCGGCTGCCCGCGACGAGGTCGCCGATTACGCGACCGTTGTCGGACGTCTGGCGGAAGCCGAGGCCAAAGCCGCTGCGGCGCGGGACGCGCAGCTGCGTGCGGTCGCCGACCTCGACAACGTGCGCAAGCGCGCCGAGCGTGAAATCACCAACGCGTCGAAGTATTCGTCCGAGAAAATGCTGGGCGAGTTGCTCGGCGTGGCGGACAGCCTGGATCTGGGTCTCGCGGCGGCGGCCAAGCCCGAGGCACAGATCGCCGCGCTGCTCGAAGGCATGATGCTGACGCAGAAGCAGTTGCTGTCGGTGCTCGAGAAGAACGGCGTCAAGCAGGTCGATCCGCGCGGCGAGCTGTTCAATCCCGAGTTCCACGAGGCCGTCACGATGGTGCCGTCGGCCGACCTGCCTCCCAATCACGTGGTGGCCGTCATGCAGAAGGGTTACCGCCTGTACGACCGGCTGCTGCGTCCCGCGATGGTGATGGTTTCCAAGGCCCCGCCCGAGGGCGCCTGAGCCATCCGTCTTGCGGCCGGGCTCTTGAAAGCCGGCCAGCGGACAACAGATATCTGTCATCTCAGCGTCAAATCCCTCAACCCCGGGTCCCCACCCGAACCTCGTTATCCGGAGCACCTAGTCCCATGGCCAAGATCATCGGCATCGACCTCGGCACCACCAACTCCTGCGTCGCCATCCTCGAAGGCGGTGTCGCGAAGGTCATCGAAAACTCGGAAGGCGAGCGCACCACGCCGTCCATCGTCGCGTACGCCGACGACGGGCAGGTCATCGTGGGTCGCGCCGCCAAGCGCCAGGCGGTGACCAATCCGCACAACACGCTCTACGCGGTGAAGCGCCTGATCGGCCGCCGCTTCGAAGACGGCGTGGTGCAGAAGGACATCGACATGGTTCCCTACAAGATCGCCAAGGCGCCCAACGGCGACGCCTGGGTCGAGGTCAAGGGCAAGAAGATGGCGCCGCCGGAGATCTCCGCGCAGGTGCTGGCCAAGATGAAGAAGACCGCCGAGGACTATCTCGGCGAGACGGTCACCGAGGCGGTCATCACGGTGCCCGCGTACTTCAACGACAGCCAACGCCAGGCGACCAAGGACGCCGGCCGCATCGCGGGCCTGGAAGTGAAGCGCATCATCAACGAGCCGACCGCGGCCGCACTCGCGTTCGGCATGGACAAGGTCAAGGGTGATCGCAAGATCGCCGTGTACGACCTCGGCGGCGGCACGTTCGACGTCTCGATCATCGAGATCGCGGAAGTCGACGGCGAGCACCAGTTCGAAGTGCTGTCCACCAACGGCGACACCTTCCTGGGTGGCGAAGACTTCGACATGCGAGTCATCGACTACATCGCGTCCGAGTTCCAGAAGGAACAGGGCATCGACCTGAAGAAGGATCCTCTCGCGCTGCAGCGCCTCAAGGAAGCGGCCGAGAAGGCCAAGATCGAGCTGTCGAGCACGACGCAGACCGACATCAACCTGCCGTACGTGACGGCGGACGCGTCTGGCCCGAAGCATCTGAACATGAAGCTGTCGCGCGCCAAGCTCGAAGCGCTGGTCGAGGACCTGATCCAGAAGACCATCGCGCCCTGCCAGACCGCGCTCAAGGATGCCGGCCTGAAGGCCACCGAGATCCAGGAAGTGATCATGGTCGGCGGCCAGACCCGCATGCCCAAGGTCCAGGAAACGGTGAAGGCGCTGTTCGGCCGCGATCCGCGCAAGGACGTGAACCCGGATGAAGCCGTGGCCGCGGGCGCCGCGATCCAGGGCGCCGTGCTGGCAGGCGACGTCAAGGACGTGCTGCTGCTCGACGTCACGCCGCTTTCGCTGGGCATCGAGACGCTCGGCGGCAAGATGACCAAGCTGATCGAGAAGAACACGACGATCCCGACGCGCAAGTCCGAGACGTTCACGACGGCCGACGACAACCAGACCGCCGTGACGATCCAGGTCTACCAGGGCGAGCGCGAAGTGGCCTCGGCCAACAAGAAGCTCGGCCAGTTCAACCTGGAAGGCGTGGTGCCGGCCCCGCGCGGCGTACCGCAGGTCGAAGTGACCTTCGACATCGACGCCAACGGCATCCTGCACGTGGGCGCCAAGGACAAGGCCACCGGCAAGGAGCAGAGCATCCGCATCACCGCCAACTCGGGTCTCACGGATGACGAGATCAAGAAGATGGTGAAGGACGCCGAGATCCATGCCGAGGACGACAAGAAGTTCAACGAGCTGATCACGGCGCGCAACCAGGCCGACCAGCTGATCCACGGCGTCGAGAAGTCGCTCAAGGATCTGGCGACCGAGGTGCAGGACGACGAGAAGAAGTCCATCGAGGACGCCATGGCCGCGCTGCGCGAGGCGACCAAGGGCTCCGACAAGGACGACATCGAGACCAAGACGCGCGCGCTGGCCGAAGCCTCGGCGAAGCTGGCCGAGCGGGCCTACGCCAAGGCCGGCGGCGGTGCCGAAGGCGGCGCGCCTGGCGCGGCGCCGGGCGGTGCGAGCGCCTCGAAGGACAGCGACGTCGTCGACGCCGAGTTCACCGAGGTCAAGGACGACAAGAAGTAAGATGACATGAGGTCCAAGGGGTGAGGTGCCGAACAGCGCCTCACCCCTTCGCCGTTTCTGGGAAGCGGCGTCAAAGCCACAAATCGGGGATTGGAATGGCTCGTTTTTCCGGCGCGTTGCGCCGCAGGTTTCGCGGATCACGATGAGCAAGCGCGACTACTACGAAGTGCTCGGTGTCAGCCGTCAGGCGACCGATGACGAACTCAAGCGCGCCTACCGGCGCTGCGCGATGAAGCTGCACCCCGATCGCAACCCCGGCGACGTGGCGGCTGAAGAGAAGTTCAAGGAATGCAGCGAGGCGTACGAGGTTCTCTCGGACGAGCAGAAGCGTGCGATCTACGACAAGCACGGACACGAGGGCCTGAGCCGCAGCGGCGGATTCGGCGGCAATGGTGCGGGCTTCGCCGACATCTTCGGCGACGTCTTCTCGGACATCTTCGGCGGTGGCCGTGGAGGTCCACGCCGCGGATCGGACCTGCGCTATTCGATGGAGCTGACGCTCGAACAGGCGGCGTCCGGGACGACCGAATCGATCCGCATCCCGACGCTGGAAGCCTGCATCGAGTGCGCAGGGCAGGGCACCGCCAACGGCAAGCCGGCGCCCAAGTGCCCGACCTGCGCCGGCGGCGGGCAGGTGCGGGTCCAGCAGGGCTTCTTCGTCCTGCAGCAGAGCTGCCCGCACTGCCGTGGCCGTGGCACGCAGATCTCCGACCCCTGCAAGTCCTGCCGCGGCGCCGGCAAGCTGCGCAAGGAAAAGACGCTGGAAGTGAAGATTCCGGCGGGCGTGGACACCGGCGATCGCATCCGCCTGGCGGGTGAAGGCGAGCCGGGCGATCGCGGCTCGGTCGCCGGCGATCTGTACGTGCAGATCACCGTCAAGCCGCACGACTTCTTCGAGCGTGACGGCTCCGACCTGCATTGCTCGGTGCCGATCGGGTTCGTTTCCGCCGCACTGGGCGGCGAGCTCGAGGTGCCGACGCTCAACGGCAAGGCACAGCTCAAGATTGGCGAGGGCACCCAGAGCGGCAAGGTGTTCCGCCTGCGCGGAATGGGCCTGAAGTCCGTTCGCGGCGGCGGCGTCGGTGACCTGCTCTGCACGGTCCTGGTCGAGACGCCGGTGAGCCTGAACCGCAAGCAGAAGGATCTGCTGCGCGAGTTCGGGGAGTCGCTGGGCGGAGACGACCGGCACAGCCCCGAAGCTTCGTCGTGGGTGGACAAGGCCAAGAAGTTCATCGAGACGCACCTCAAGCCCTGATCCGGCGAGGGCTGCACCCGTTGCTGCGCGTGTGAACCTCAGCGCACGCGGTAGCGGCTGACCGGAATTGTCAGCTTGTGCGTCGACGTTCTGGCCGACGCTCGCACATTGACAACGCACGTCAGGTTCGGCGACGCGGCGTTCCTCGACAGAAGTAGAAAAATCATGCGCTTGAGGTCTTCCCGCGACGTGGGAAGGGATTGGCATGGCTTTGGCACTGTCTTGCTTGCGTCCGCACCACGGGCGTGGTTCCCGATTGCTGAGCCAAGGAGATTCGATGTCCGCGCAACGACCCGACGTGAGCCGTCTGTTCCAGCATTTCGGCCTCGATCCGTCGGATTACCTGCACTTCGCCGAGCCGGCCAAGGTCGTCACGGCGCTCGCTGCTTCGCTCGCACCCGGCGGCTCTGCCGACGCGGCGCGACATGAGGCGGATCCGGCAGCGCGGGCTGCCCAGCTTCGCGCGCGTCTGCTCCAAGATCGCTCCTGAGGATCCGGATCCGTCGCTTCTCCGCGAGGTCGCACGCGGGGTGACGTCGCGCACGGCCGGGCCGCTCTGAAGATTTCTGGCCGAGGTCGATGCGCGTTCGGGTCGAGTCCTTGAAACAGCCCGGCCGCAAGGTCTCTTCGAGCAGGGTCGCCGCGAGCGGGACGCCGCAGATTCGCGCACACGGATCAAAATCGACCAGTCCCTTTCGTTATCGTGACGTCGATTCCGTTGCGCCCGAACGTCGCTGGGCGTGCACGGATTCGCAGACGGCGACGGCCGCCTGGCATCCGGAACAGGCCAAAAATGCAGTTTCCGGCGCACTCCTGACGCGACGCTCATATCGGTGCGCTGGCGGGCGCGTCCTGGACGCACCGTGCCGGTTTCGTGGTCGCTTGCCCGATCGGGCATCCCAGGCGGCACGCAATTACGTTACCTTTCGTTTCCTGGGGCCGGTCGCGGCGACGTGCCGGATTGATAAGAACAAAAAGCGGGATCGCCGTGGCGAGTTCTGTGCCGGACGTGGACAGAGGATGTGCGGGCGCCGCGTCTCCAGAGCGGAGTCCCGAGATGTGCGCGCCCCGGTTCCGTCGGACGTCCGTGCATGGATCGGGTCGTGAAAAAAACGTTTCTCCGAAGCTCTGAGATCGCAAATGGCTGAGCAGAACCTGTCTGTCCGATCCGTTGCTCCTTCCGGTAATTGGGACGCCACCGCGGAGTCGTACGCGGGGCATATCGGGTCGGGCAACCGCGTCCTGCTGTTCGCGCTGATGGTGCTCGCGGTGGGGCTGGGCTACGCCGTCGTGGCGGCACCGCTGCCGCTCGGCGCGCAGGTCCTGTTCGGCATCGTGTGCCTCGTGATCGCCATCCTTCTGAACCGGATCGAGGGGCGCCTGGTTTCGATCGGCCTGATGGCGTTCTCGACCTTGCTCAGCGCACGCTACATCTACTGGCGCCTGACCGAGTCGCTCGACTACAGCGACCCCCGCTACAACTGGGTCGATATCGGTTTTGCGTACGGACTGATCGCCGCCGAGCTCTACGCCTTCACGGTGCTGCTGCTCGGCTATCTGCAGACCCTGTGGCCCCTGCAGCGTCCTCCGGTGCCGATGCCGCGTGACCTCGCGATCTGGCCCACGGTCGACGTGATGATCCCGACGCTCAACGAACCTCTGGCGGTGGTCCGTCCCACCATCATCGCGGCGATGGACATGGACTGGCCGCGCGACCGCATGCGCGTCATGGTGCTGGACGATGGCGCGCGTCCCGAGATGCAGGCGCTGTGCGAGGAACTGGGAGCGCTGTACATCAGGCGCCCGAACAACCAGCACGCCAAGGCCGGCAACGTGAATCACGGTCTGGAGTATTCGTCGGCGGAGTACGTTGCGATCTTCGACTGCGACCACGTTCCGACGCGTTCCTTCCTGCAGATCTCGATGGGCTGGTTCCTGAAGGACAGCCAGCTGTCGATGTTGCAGACGCCGCATCACTTCTTCTCGCCGGACCCGTTCGAGCGCAACCTGGGTACGTTCCGCTCGATCCCCAATGAAGGCGAGCTGTTCTACGGTCTGCTGCAGGACGGCAACGATCTCTGGAACGCCACTTTTTTTTGCGGATCCTGTGCGGTGCTGCGGCGCTCGGCGCTCGACCAGATCGGCGGCATCGCCGTGGAAACGGTGACCGAAGACGCGCACACCTCGCTGCGCCTGCAGCGCAAGGGCTGGAACACCGCCTACATCAATCTGCCGCAGGCGGCCGGTCGGGCCACGGAGTCGCTGGCCGCCCACATCCGGCAGCGCGTCCGCTGGGCGCGCGGCATGTCGCAGATCTTCCGCATCGACAATCCGCTGCTGGGACCGGGTCTGAGCATCGCGCAGCGGCTCTGTTATCTGAACTCGATGCTGTACTTCTTCTTCGGCCTGCCGCGCATCGTGTTCCTGACGGCGCCGCTGGCGTTCCTGCTGTTCGACGCGCAGATCATCATCGCGTCGGCGCTGGTGTTCGCGGCCTATGCGTTGCCGCACCTGATCCATTCGCAGATGACGCATTCACGATTGCAGGGGCCGTTCCGCTACTCGTTCTGGGCCGAGGTCTACGAGACGATCCTGTGCGTGTACATCGTGCTGCCGACGTTCCTCGCGCTCATCAGTCCCAAGCTCGGCAAATTCAACGTCACAGCCAAGGGCGGCAATCGCGACCGAAGCTTCTTCGACCGCAAGATCGCGCTGCCCTACATCATCCTGCTGTTGCTCAATCTCGGCGGCTTCGGCCTGGGCCTGTGGCGCCTGTTCACCAACTTCGGTGACGACGCGGACAGCCTGGTGCTCAACCTGGTCTGGACCAGCTACAACGTCGTGATCCTCGGCGTCTGCACCGCCGTGGCCTGGGAACAGCGCGAGATCCGCCGTGCCGTGCGCGTCTCCGCGGAACTGCCGGCGCGCGTCCGTCTGCCGGACGGAACCGAGATCAGTGCCCGCACGCTCGATCTGTCGGAAGGCGGCACGATGCTGCGGCTTCCGCGTGCGGTGAGCCTGCCGCTGGGTTCGCGGATCCAGGTGGCGCTGATTCCGGAGTTCGACCTCGTGTGGATGGATGCGGACGTCACCCGCTCGAGCAACGAGATCCTCGCGATGAAATTCAACGCGCTCAGCCTGCCGCAGGAGCGACAGCTGATCTACGCGATTTTTGGCCGTGCCGATGCCTGGTTGCATTGGGCGGAGCGGCGACCGCCCGACAAGGTCGGAACATCATTCGGCAACCTCTTCAGGCTCGGTTTGACCGGTGCAAAGAAGATCTTTTCTCCATCCAGGAACTGACGGGCAGGATCATGAAAGGGATGAACAACGGGGCGCGCAGCGCACTGTCGGTGGGCGCGGCCTCGATGCTGCTTGCGATGGTCACGGGTCTTGCAGCCTCGCAGAGCGCTTGGGCAAAGGAAGAATCGCCGGGCAGAGCCGTCGCGCTGCCTGCCGTGTCGAACGCAGGACAGGAGTCGCGGGAGATACCGCTCAAGGATATCGGCGCCGACGAGCCGGTGCGGCTGCGCGGCACCGAGCACCAGATCGATTTTCCGGTTGCGATCCGCAACGACGAGGTCGTGACCAAGGCGCAGCTCAAGCTGCGCTTCGCTCATTCGCCCGCGCTGATCTTCGAGTGGTCGCACCTGACCGTGCTGGTCAACAACGAGGTCGTCGGCAACGTGCCGCTGAAGGCCGAGACGGCGGACGGCGGTGAGCAGACCGTCGACATCGATCCGCGCACGCTGGTCGGATACAGCCGGCTCGGCCTGCGCGCGGTGATGCACTACACCAAGGAGTGCGAGGACCCTGCGCACTCGACGCTGTGGTCGGTGATCGCCAACGAATCGGTGCTCGAACTGGAACTGCAGCGCGTACCGGTCACCAATGAATTGGCGCTGTTGCCCGAACCCTTTTTCGATCCGCGGGACAAGCGCGAACTGGTGCTGCCGTTCGTGCTGCCCGCCGACCCGACGCCGGAAGAACTGCAGGCCGCGGGCATGGTGGCGTCGTGGTTCGGCGCGCTGGCCGAATACCGCGGGGCGAATTTCCCTGCGCAGCTCGGCCGCCTGCCGGCCAGCGGCAATGCCGTGATGATCGCCACGCGTTCGCGTCTGGGCACGGCTGCCGATCTGCCCAAGGGCAACGGTGCGCAGGTCGCGATCTCCGACAACCCGACCGATCGCAACGGCAAGCTGCTGGTCGTCACCGGCGACGACGCGGCCTCGCTGCTGGCGGCGGCGCGTGCGCTGACGCTGGGGACGGCCGGGCTGTCCGGTCCGAGCGCCGGCGTGCGTGATCTCGCCGAGCCGCCGCTGCGCATTGCGTACGATGCGCCGCGCTGGGTGCCGACCGATCGTGTCGTGCAGATCGGCGAGCGGGTTGCGCCTGACCAGCTTCAGGTACGAGGCCAGTATCCGCCCGCGATCCGCGTGCCCTGGGATCTGCCGCCGGATCTCTTTTACTGGAAGAGCAAGGGCGCCAAGCTCGACGTGGGCTATCGATACACGCCGACGCAGGGCCAGAAGTCGACGCTCGACTTCGACGTCAACAACCAGTTCGCGCGCGCCGTTCCGCTGCTGATGGTCGACTCGCCGACGCCGCTGAGCGACGAGGCGAAGAAGAAGGCTGGATTGCCCGAAGTGACCAAGCGCGAGAAGTACTACGTGCCGGTCTACAAGTTCGCGTCCGACAACGAGCTCAAGTGGCAGTACAACTTCGAGATCCGCAAGAAGGGCGAGTGCCAGGACGTGCCGGACGACAATCTGCGCGGTTCGATCGACGCCGACTCGACGATCGACCTGACGTCGCTGCCGCACTACACCTATCTGCCCGATCTCAAGCTGTTCACCGACGGCGCGTTTCCGTTCAGCAAGTACGCGGATCTCGCGCAGACCGTGGCAGTGTTGCCGACCCGGCCGAGCGCCGCGGAAGTCGGCACGTTTCTCAACGTGCTGGGCCACATCGGCGACGCCACCGGATTTCCGGCGACGCGCCTGCGCGTGAGCGACGCCAGCACCGTCAAGGCCATCGGTGCCGATGCCGACCTGCTCGTGTTCGGAACGCCGGCCAGCCAGCCGCTGCTGACGGAGTGGGCGGATCGCCTGCCGATGACCAACAAGGACGGCGGGCTGCAGCTGCAGGTCGTCGGCGCGGTCGAGCGCCTGCGCGCCCGTTTCGAAGGGCGTGATCTCGAGGGTGCCCGCGCGCACGCCACGCGCATGATCCTGGAAGCCGGCAAGGCGCTCGGCAGCCTGATGAGCTTCGAGTCGCCGCTGTCGAGCAAGCGCACCGTGGTGGTGTTCGCGGCGCTCGACGAAGCGCGCCTGCTCGAGCTGTCGCAGATGCTCGACGATCCGGCGCGTCGTCATTTCATCGGCGGCGACCTGACTTTGCTCAACACCACCAAGGTGTCGCATTACGAGCTGGCGCCGCAGTACTCGGTAGGCAGGCTTCCGTTCTTCCTCGGCATCCGCTGGTGGTTCGCCAAGCAGCCGCTGATCCTGTCGATCGTCGCGGTCCTGCTGTCGGCGTTCCTGGCGCTGGTCCTGTACCGGCTGATGCGCAACCTCGCGCAGTCGCGGCGCGGCGGCCGCTGATCGTCAGCGGCCCGGAACAAGGAAAGACCTCATGCGGCTCAGACTCGGACCGACCGTATGCCTGGCACTGGCCATGGCATCGGTCACGGGCCTCGCAGCGGACGCGGCGACGGGGCTGATCGCCTCGCAGGCGCGCTATTGGGAGCAGAAGGGGCGCCATGATCTGGCGCGCGAATCCTGGCTCAAGCTGTTGCGCGCGGACCCTGGCAGCGCCGAGGCGCTGTCGGGTCTGGCGGCGGCGGAAATCCGCAGCGGCCGGCCTGAAATGGCCAAGCAGTACATCCAGGGCCTTCGGCAACTGCAGCCGGATCATCCGGATCTGCGGCGCCTGGAAACGGCCCTTGCCACCGGCGCGGCAACGCCCGGCACAGCGTCCGACGGACTCGCCAAGGCGCGCGAACTCGCGCGCAGGCAGCAGTACGACCAGTCCATCGCGGAGTACCAGCGCCTGTTCGGCGGCAAGCCGCCCGAGGGGGCGGTCGCGCTCGAGTACTGGCAGACGCTGGGAGGTGCAGAAGGGGGTTGGGCGGAAGCGCGGACCGGCCTGGAGAAACTGGTCAAGGCGAATCCGGACAACGCCGACTACCGCCTCGCACTTGCGCAGCACCTGACGTATCGCGAAGAGACCCGGCGGCAGGGACTGGATCAACTGATCGAGCTCGCCGAGTCCGACGCGGCGCGCCAGCCGGTGCAGCCGGTGTGGCGGCAGGCGCTGCTCTGGATGGGTGGAAAGCCGCGCGACGAGCGCTATTTCCAGGCGTACCTGCGCCGCTATGGCGACGACACGCAGGTCAGCAGCAAGCTGGCGTCTGCGCGCTCCGGCACCGCAATCGCCGGTGCGACGTCCGACGCCCCGCAAGTCGATGCGCGCGGCCGTGCGCTGAAGAATGCGTGGACGCTGTTCAACGCCGGCAATGTCGAGGAGGCGGAGAAGGCTTTCGCCTCCATGCAACGCAAGAATCCGCGGGACGCCGAGGCGCTCGCAGGCCTCGGCATCATCCGCCTGAGGCAGGATCGTTTCGCCGAATCGCGCGAACTGCTCCAGCAGGCCTCGAGGCTGTCACCGGGCCGTGCCCGGCAGTGGAGCGGGGCCCTGGCTTCCGCTCGTTTCTGGGAGCAGGTGCGGCTGGCCGACACCGATCGCGCGGCCGGGCGTCTGCCGGAGGCGGAGCGTCGCCTGCGCGCCGCCATCGCGGGTTCGCCGGAGACGGCCGCCAAGGAGCCGAGCGTTCGACTGTCGCTGGCCGACACCCTTCTCGCGCAGGGCCGTTACTCCGATGCAGAGGCGCTCTACCGCGAAGCCCTGAAGCAGGATGCCGGCAACGTGGACGCGGCGCGCGGCCTGATGGCCTCGCTCTCGCAGAGCGGACGCATCGCCGATGCCTTGCTGATCTACCGGGATCTGACGCCGGAGCAGCAGACCCGGATCGGTTCGGTCCGTTCGCTGCAGACGCTGGCCTTGCGCCAGCAGGCCGCGCAGGCCTTGGCGCACAAGGATGAATCCGGCGCCGAGCACCTGCTGCGCGAGGCGCTCGCGATGGATCCTCAGAGCACGTGGCCGCGTCTGGACCTGGCCCGGCTGTATCTGAGCCAGAACCGGCGTGCTGATGCACGCAGCCTGATCGACGCGCTGCCCACCAGCGGTCCGCAGCGCGGTGAGGCCTCGTTCATCCGTGCGCTGATGGCCTCGGAAGAACAGAACTGGTACGACGGCCTGATGTGGCTCGAGCAGGTGCCCGCGGCCGAACGCAATGCGGACATGGCGAGTGTTCAGCAGCGTCTGTGGGTCCGATACCAGACCGAGCGCGCCGCGGTGCTGGGTCGTCTCGGGCGTCACGATGAGTCGCTGGCCTTGTTGGCCGGCGTCGAGCGGTATGCGCGCTCTCCCGAATTGGTCGGCGCGGTCTCGTTTGCGTACACCGAAGCCGGAGAATCCGGGCGCGGGCTCTATCTGTTGCGCCAGGAACTGGCGCGCAATCCGGATGCGGATCCCGATCTGAAGCTCGCGTACGCCGGCATCCTGCTCAAGCTGCAGCAGCATGCGGAATTCGACGCGGTCGTCGATCAGCTGGCCCGTGGTCCGCGCCTGAGCCTGCAGCAGGAAGGCACCCTGACCGAGATGCGCATCGCGCAGCGACTGCGCCAGGCCGATGCGGTGCGCCAGAGCGGCAACGTCGCACGCGCCTACGATCTGCTGGAACCTGCGCTGCGGGCCAACCCGGACGACCCTCGTCTGGTGATGGCGCTGGCGGCACTCTACGAGCAGGCGCGTGAACCCGATCGCGCTGTCTCGCTGTACCGCTATGCGGTGAAACTCGACGAGCGCAACCTCGATGCCTATCAGGGCGTCGTGCAGTCGAGCCTTGCGACCGGTCAGGACGACGAGGCCGATCGCTGGCTTGCGCAGGCGCTGCGCATCGCGCCCGACAGCGGCAAGCTGCACGCGCTCGCGGGCCGTGTCGCCAAGGCGCGCGGCCAAGATCGCCGTGCGCTGGCGCATTTCCGGCGCGCGCTCGAACTGGGTCCGGACGGAGGTGGCGGCGGTCACGGCGCCTTGCGCCTGCAGATGCTCGACACCTATCTGCGTCCGGTGAGCAGGGCGTCGTCTACCGCACGCACGCGGCCGTTGCATCGGTCGGTTCGCGGCGACTACTCGCTGTCCGCGCCGCGTCGCCCGGTCGTGTCCGGCAACCAGGGTTCGTTGCGCAAGGTCGCGACGAACGTGCAGGACATCGAGCTGGCGCAGGCGCAGCAGTCGACTCCGGTCTATCGGCGTGCGGAGGATCTGCCGCCGATTCCGCCGCCGGGCTACAAGCTGCCGCGCTTCGAGCCGCCGGTGAATTCGGGCGCGCTGAAGATGGACGTGCCACGCACGTTCATCCCGCCGCCGATGGGTCCCGAGCCGATGCAGCTACGCATGGACCCGACGCTGCGCACGCGCGACTACGCGAAGGAAGAGCCCGCCGTTCCGACCACCGAGACCGACCAGATCCTCGCGGAGATCGCGCAGATCCAGTCGAAGCGCTCGACGTGGGCAGCGGGCGGTGTGAGCTTCCGCAATCGCGATGGCGTGGCGGGGCTGGATCAGCTCGACGATTTCGAGCTGCCGGTCGAAGTGAGCCTCGCAGGCTCCGCGGGCCGCGTGAATCTGAGGCTCGTGCCGGTGTTCCTCGACGCCGGATCGGTGAAGGGCGCGCAGTTGCCGCTGTTCGGCACGCTGGCATTCGCCGACACCACCGGGCTGAGCTTCGATCAGAACGACGCGGGAATCGCGTTGGGCGGCAGCTACCAGATCGGCAGTTTCAGCGTCGACGCCGGCTCCACGCCGATCGGTTTCGAGGTGGGCACCGTGGTCGGCGGCGTGCGCTGGGCGCCGAAGTTCGGCAACTGGATTCTCGACATGGACGTTTCGCGTCGTCCGGTCACCGATTCGCTGCTGTCCTACGCCGGCACGCGGGATCCGGTGTCCGGTCGCGACTTCGGCGGCGTGACGGCCAACGGCGGACGTCTCGAGGTCACCTACGACATGGGCCAGGTCGGCCTGTACGCACTCGGCGGCTTCCACTTCTACGAAGGCAAGAACGTGGAGGACAACACCGCGACCGATGTGGGCGCCGGCGCCTATCTCCACGTGTACAAGGATTCACTGCAGCGCGTGACGGTGGGCGTCAACATCACCAGCTTCTTCTTCGACGAGAACCTGCGTCACTACAGCTTCGGGCACGGCGGGTATTTCAGCCCGCAGCGCTATGTTTCGTTCGGCATTCCGGTGGAATGGGTCGGCGGTCAGAACCGCTACTCGTGGAAGGTCTACGGCGCCATCGGCATCCAGAATTTCCGCGAAGACGGTGCGGCGCTGTATCCGGGCGACAGCGCGGCGCAGGCCGAGATCGAAGCGTTCGCGGCGGCCAATCCGGATCCGGTCATCGCCACCGGCTACGAGGCGAACAACAACACCGGAACGGGCATGAGCTTTGGGGGGCAACTCGAATACCTGGTGGCGCCTCATCTGGTGCTCGGGGCACGCGCGGGGTTCGACAATGCCCGTGATTACGACGAAACCCGCGTGATGGCCTATCTGCGCTGGTCGATGAGCCGCGATTACGGCGTACAGGCGCCGCCGCAGTCGGTGGTGCCGTTCTCCGACTACGGAAAGAAGCTGCCGTGAGAGCAGCGATGAATTTTTCGACGGTTGCCGCGCTGCTGCTCGCAGCCCTGTGCGCGTGGCCGAGCCATGCGCAGGACGAGATCGGTACGGAGGCCAACCAGTTCCGATTCGAGCGGCAACTGCGCGTCAATCCGTTCGATCCAGCGGCGCTCAACAATCTCGCGGTGGTCAAGGCAGGGCAGGGACGTTACGCCGACGCCTACGACCTGCTGCAGCGGGCCGCGCGTCTGGCGCCGCAGAGCGAGGAGATCCGGACCAACGTCGGTCGGCTCAAGGCCTGGATGGACACGATGGGCGCGCGCGATCCGCTGGCGGAGCCGGAATTGACGCTCTCACAAGTTCCGCCCGAACCGCCGCGACTCTGGAACAGCGCGCCGCCGAAACGGTAAGGCCGGACGCGTTGTTCCGGCTCTGAGGAATCAGACGAAGCGCATCGACAGGTCGACGGCGCGCACGTGCTTGGTCAGGCTGCCGATGGAAATGCGGTCCACGCCGCTCTCGGCGAGTTCGCGAATGCGGGCCAGCGTGGCCCCACCCGAGTATTCGATCAGCGTGCGACCACCGCCGGCGCGGTGGTCGCGCGTCAGGCGCACCGCTTCGCGCAGGCGTTCGCCGTCGAAGTCGTCGACCAGCAGCAGGTCGACGTCCGCGCGCAGCGCCGCGCGCACTTCGTCGAGGGTTTCGGCTTCGGTCATCAGGGGCACGGCGGCGCCCAGCGCCCGGGCCTGCGCGATCGCCTGCTCGATGCCGCCGGCCGCCGCGATGTGGTTTTCCTTGACCAGGATGCCGTCGTACAGCCCGATGCGATGGTTCACGCCGCCGCCGACGGTCACCGCGTACTTCTGTGCGTTGCGCAGGCCGGGCAGCGTCTTGCGCGTATCGACGATCCGGGCTGCGGTACCGCGCACGGCTTCGACGTAGCGCGCGGTCTCGGTCGCCGTGCCGCTCAACGCCTGCAGGAAGTTGAGCGCGGTGCGCTCACCGGTCAGCAGGCTGCGTGAAGCGCCTTGGAGCGTGAACAGGATCTGGCCGTCTTCGACGCGCGCACCGTCGGCCACCTGCCAGGTCACCTTCACATTCGGATCGAGCTGGCGAAACACCTCGTCGACCCAGGGCTGTCCGCAGATGATCGCCGACTCGCGCGCGATCACCTTCGCCTCGCCTTGCTGTCCCGCCGGAACGAGTCGCGCCGTGACGTCGCCGCTGCCGACGTCTTCGGCCAGCGCGCGGGTGACGGTGAGAGGGAGATCCGACAGCAGGTGAGCGGGCATGGCGCGACGGGTAGAGGGTCCGGAGCGCCGCAGGATACGGTGCTTGACGTCACTCCCGCGACGTCCAGGGCCGCTGTCCGGCGGTCAGCTCGTCGCGCGATCCTGCCCGGTGTTCGTGGGGCTGTGCAGGTAGTCCGTGAGCGTCTCGGGCGACATCGCCGCGCAGAACAGATGGCCCTGCACTTCGGTGATGCCGATGGCGCGCAATGCCGCGAGCTCGGCGTCGGTCTGCACGCCCTCGGCCGTACAGCGCAGTCCCAGGTCACGTGCGAGCTGGGCCAGCAGTCGCAGCTCCTCGATCGCGCCCGGGTTGTCGGGACTCAGACCATCGAGGAAACGGCGATCGAGCTTGAAGCCGGCCATCGACGCGCGCGCCAGCCGCGTGACCGCCGAGGGGCCCCCGCCGAAATCGTCCACTTCGACACCGATGCCCAACGCCAGCAGTTCGCCGAACGTGGAGAGCGCGAGGTGAGGCCGGTCGAGCAGGACGTCCTGCGAGATCTCGAGCGTCAGTCGGGAGGCGGGAAGATCGAGGCTCTCCAGGACGCGCTGCGTTCGAGACGCGAAGTCGGCGGCGTGGATCTGCCAGGACGCCACGTTCACGGCCAGGCGCATCGCAGGAATTCCGGCGGCTTGCCATTCGAGCATCTGGCGCGCGGCGGTTTCGAGCAGCCAGTCGCCGACGTCGAGCGACAGGCTGGATCTTTCGAGGATCGGAATGAACTGGGCCGGATGCTGGAGGCCGCGCGTCGGGTGGTGCCAGCGCAGCAGGGCCTCGCAGGCCACCGGCGCCAGATCGTTCGCGCGCAGGATCGGCTGGTAGGCGATTTCCAGCTCGCGCGCCTCGAAGGCGGCGCGGACCGAGGCATGGCTCAGCGGCAGATCGCGGGCGGCACCCGACAGCTCCGAGGCACGTCCCTGGTAAAGCGTGGAGCCGGCGACTGGGTTCATCGGACGAAGCGTGATGGCAGTAAAGGACCCGCAGCAAAACCCTCGCCAGGCGCGGAAGCTACTGTCGGATGCTACAGGTGGCGCTCATCTTCATGACGGACCTGAAGAAAGAATCGATCCCTGCCGTGCGATCTACTCGTGCATCACCGGAATGGTCGTGACCGAGCGCAGGGCATGTTGGTGCAACTCGATCTCGCCCAAGGTCACCGCCCGGGAAATGATGCTGTGGCGACCGCTGACGCCGAGCTTGCGACCGGCGCTCTCGATGTGGAACAGCACGGTGCGCTCGGTGATGCCGAGCGCGCGGCCGATGTCGGCGGAGTTCTTCCCGTCGGCGGCCCACAGCAGGCAGTCCTTCTCGCGTTCCGAGAGGGGCGCCGAGACACGCGGCGCCCCCTCGTGGTTGAGGACCAGGCGGCGCACCGATTCGTGCAGCACGGTGGCGAACCAGTGGAGCCGCCCGCGCAGGCGATGCCGCGCGACCGGATCGGCGCTGATGGGCCGGGCGATGTCGCGCGCCAGGGACAGCAGCGCCAACTCGCCATGGCGTCCGGATACCGGCGCCGAGATGCCGTGGCCCAGGCCGTAGTCGGCGGCCTCCTGGAAGAACACCTCGACGGTCGCGTCGCTGCGGTCGATGTCGTCCCAGATCAGCGGCAGCGATGAACTCATGATGTGCCGCACTACCGGATCGATGCGCAGATAACCCAGCGAGTCGTAGCGCTGCCGCCACTCGCGCGGATAGCCCGACAGGCAGAAGTGGTACGGATCGGAGAACGACAGCGGCAGCCTCACCGCGTAGAAGTAATGCTCGAAACCGAAGGATGCGGTGAGTTCCCGGCACGCAGCGTGCAGTTCAGGCGCGCCGTCGGCATTGGTCAGCGCCTCGGTGAGGTGGGCGTCGCGGGTGGCCGGGTCAGCGGTGGATGGGTCGAGATCGCGCATGAGGGGAAGCTAGTTCAGCGCGCCGCGAGCCGCAAATCGCGTCCGCATCGTTCCGTTCGCCCCTCGCTGCGCGATGACCGGAAGACAAGATCGAACCGCGCAGGTCTTCTCTAGGCGATCAGGAACTCGAGCAGCGCCATCTGCGCCCACAGGCGGTTCTCGGCTTCGTCCCAGACCACCGATTGCGGCCCGTCGATGATGGCCGCGGACACTTCTTCGCCGCGGTGGGCGGGCAGGCAGTGCATGAAGATCGCGTCGGGTTTCGCCAGCGCCATGAGCGCCTCGTCGACCTGGAAGCCGGCGAAGGCGGCGAGCCGGCGTTGCGTTTCGGCTTCCTGGCCCATGCTGGTCCAGGTATCGGTCACCAGCAGGTCGGCGCCGCGCGCCGCGTCGGCGGGGGACGACACCATCTGGACCTGCTTGCCGCCGCTGCGCACGAGTTCCGCGTCGGGCTCGTAGCCCTTGGGCGCGGCGATGCGCAGCGTGAAGCCGAACATCGAGGCCGCCTCGATCCAGGAATGGCAGACGTTGTTGCCGTCGCCGATCCACGTGGCGACCTTGCCGGCAGGATCACCGCGGTGCTCGAACCAGCATTGCAGGTCCGCCAGCATCTGGCAGGGGTGGTGAAGTTCGGACAGTCCGTTCACGACCGGCACGCGCGAGTGCGCGGCGAGCTCCTGCTGCTGCGCCTGCGAGTCGTTGCGGATCATGATCGCGTCGCACATGCGCGACAGCACGCGCGCCGTGTCCGAGATCGGCTCGTCCCGCCCGAGCTGCGTCGTGGCGGTGGTCAGGAACAGCGCATGGCCGCCGAACTTGGCCATCCCGGCCTCGAAACTCACGCGGGTGCGCGTGGAGCTCTTGGTGAAGATCATCGCCAGCGTCTTGCCCGTGAAAGGGCGGAACGAGGGGTCGCGCAGGTTCTTCAGCGCGCTCGCGCGAAGCACGATCTGCCGCGCTTCGACGGGACTCAGGTCGGTCAGGCGGAGAAAATGGCGGGTCATTCGGGTGCCTCAAAATGAAAACGGGCCGCACCCATGGGTGCGGCCCGGAAAACGGCAGGTACCGCGACGGGTCTAGAACAGCAGACCGTGCGCCGAGGCGCCCATGAACAGCAGCATCGGGATCGACAGCATCGTGTTCGTGCGCGAGGCCAGGAACGCGACGCGACGGGCCTTGGCCTTCTCTTCGTCGGTGGCCGGCACGATGCCCAGGATCTTCTTCTGGTTGGGCCAGATCAGCACCCAGACGTTGAACAGCATGACCGTGCCCAGCCAGGCGCCGACGCCGATCGCGTTGCCGTTCGGGGCCGGGGTTCCCAGCAGGCCGAAGCTGAAAGCACCCAGGAACCAGCCGATGTGCGCAAGGTAGGCCGCGCCGGTCACCCAGGTCACGACGGCACCCCAGCGGAACCACAGCAGCGCGCGGGGCG
The DNA here is from genome assembly GCF_004364935.1 of Panacagrimonas perspica. GTDB lineage: Bacteria > Pseudomonadota > Gammaproteobacteria > Nevskiales > Nevskiaceae > Panacagrimonas > Panacagrimonas perspica. The sequence continues at coordinate 271,681 of NZ_SOBT01000008.1, forward strand.
CGACGTACTTGGTGATGGCCGCGCCACCCGGGCCACCCTTGTCAGCGGCTGCCGCGGCGAGCGCCGGCACCTGGACGAAGTTGAAGTAATAGAGCAGGCCGATCCACACCACACCGGCGCCGATATGCGCCCAGCGCAGCAGGCCCATGCTGTTGAACCCAGCGTACGAACTGACGACCGCTGTGATGGCGAGGGCGATGATCGCGCCTGCGATCACGGTGCCCTTGATGCTGTCCAGAGGGTTCACGCTTCACTCCCTAGGTGAAAGGCGCCAGTGCGCCGCGAAGGCCGGGAGAATAGAGGACGGGCATCCGACATTCAATTGGAACCGGGGCTCGGTACGAAAACTGCTTCCTTGCGAAATCGGGCGCGATTCGAAGCGCGGCACGTTTATAATCCCGCCCCGTCGGTTCCCTGCCACTTTCCAGGAGCTCGCATATGGATGCTCTCGAGCGCATCAACAAACAGGTCACCGAGAACCCGATCATCATCTACATGAAGGGAACGCCTGACTTCCCGCAGTGTGGGTTCTCGTCACGCACCATCCAGGCCCTGAACGCCTGCGGTGTCGAATACGCTTACGTCAATATCTTCGAAGACGAAGAGGTCTATCGCGCGCTGCCCAAGTTCGCCAACTGGCCGACGTTCCCGCAGGTCTACGTGAAGGGCGAGCTGCTGGGTGGCTGCGATATCACGCTCGACCTGTTCCAGACCGGCGAGCTGCAGAAGATGCTCAAGGAAGCGGTGGGCGCCAAGAAGGCCGCCTGACCGCATCCACGCGTGACCTGAAACGCCCGCTCATCGAGCGGGCGTTTTTATTGGGCGATCGATATCAGTGCAGATGGACGAGCATCTCTTCGGTGAGGCGCTTGCGCTCCGCATCGCCGGCGAGCTTCTCGACCCAGGCCAACGCGAACTCCATCGTCGTGCCCGGCCCCTGGCTGGTCATGCAATGCCCGTCCAGGACGACGCGCTGATCGACGTAGTGCAGCAGCCGATCGCGGAACAGCGGATGGCAGGTCGCTTGTTTCCCGTCCAGCAGCCCGTGCGGAGACAGCGTCAGCGCTGGCGCTGCGCACACCGCGCCGTACCAGCGATGCGCGACGCGCTGCGCGGACAGTTTCTCGATCAGCGGGCGATGCTGCGCGAGTCGCTCGGCGCCTTTCTCGCCGCCGGGAAGAATGATGGCGTCGAAGTCGTCGCGCAGGATGTCCGACACTGCAGCGTCGGCGACGAGGCGGATGTCGCGTGTGGCGTTGACGACCGTTTCGGTTTCGATGCTCGCGAGCGTGACCGGAATCGAGGCACGTCGCAGCACGTTGACCAGTGTGACCGTCTCAAGGCTCTCCGAGCCGTGGGCGATCGGAACGAGAATTCTCATGGCTCTCTGTCTCCACCCGTGGGGTCGGGTCGATGCTAGCGCTTCGTCGCCGGGGATGCTCGCTGCGGGCGAGCCCGCATGTCGATCCGGTTCGGCGCGCGGCACCTCCTCGGTGACGGCCGTCACTCGATCCCACCGCGGGAAATGCGGGCTAGAATTCAACTCGTTCGACGGATGTTGCAGCGCGCTCGGCGCGCCCCACCAGGAGAATCACGCCATGTCGTACCGTCATATCAAGATTCCCACGACTGGCGAGAAGATCAGCATCAAGGACGGCAAGATGGTGGTGCCCGACCAGCCGATCGTGGGCTACGTCGAAGGCGACGGCATCGGTCCCGACATCACCAAGGCCTGCCTGCGCATCTGGGATGCGGCCGTCGACAAGGCCTACGGCGGCAAGCGCAAGATCCACTGGTGCGAAACCTATCTCGGCGAGAAGGCCGCGGGTCTCTACGATGGCAACTACTGCCCCGATGAAACGCTCAAGGTTCTGCAGGAACTCGTCGTCTCCATCAAGGGCCCGCTGACGACGCCGGTCGGCGGCGGTTTCCGCAGTCTCAACGTGGCGCTGCGCCAGGATCTCGACCTCTACGCCTGCGTGCGTCCGGTGCGTCACTACCGCGGCGTGCCGAGCCCGCTCAAGCATCCGCAGAAGGTCGACATCGTGCTGTTCCGCGAGAACACCGAGGACGTCTACGCGGGTATCGAATACAAGACCGGCACGCCCGAGAACGCGAAGATCGCGAAGTTCCTGCGCGAGGAGATGAAGGCCAAGTTCTTCGAAGGCGCGGGCATCGGCATCAAGCCGATTTCCGAATTCGGCTCCAAGCGTCTCGTGCGCAAGGCGATCCAGTACGCCGTCGACAACGGCCGCGAATCCGTCACGTTGGTGCACAAGGGCAACATCCAGAAATTCACCGAAGGCGCGTTCCGCAACTGGGGTTACGAGGTGGCGCGCGACGAGTTCGGCAAGGTCACGATCACCGAAGAGCAGCTCTACGGCGAGTTCAAGGGCAAGCTGCCGGAAGGCAAGATCGTCATCAAGGATCGCATCGCCGACATCATGTTCCAGATGATGCTGCTGCGGCCCGACGAGTTCGACGTCATCGCCACGACCAACCTCAACGGCGACTACCTCTCTGATGCGATTGCCGCCGAAGTCGGTGGCATGGGCATCGCGCCGGGCGCCAACATCGCCGACCACGTGGCGGTGTTCGAGGCCACGCACGGCACCGCGCCCAAGTACGCCAACCAGAACAAGGTCAACCCGGGTTCGCTGCTGTTCTCCGGCGTGATGATGCTCGAGTACATGGGCTGGAAGGAGGCGGCGGACCTGATCACGCTCGTCTATCCGGAAGTCGTCTCCGACGGCATCGTGACCTACGACTTCGCGCGCCAGATCGACGGCGCCACCGAAGTCGGCACGTCGCAGTTCGCCGATGCGCTGATCGAGCGCATCAAGGGCGGCGTGGACCTCGACGCCAAGCGCAAGGCGCAGCAGGAGCAGCTGGCCAAGGAGCGCAAGCAGCGCGAGATCCGGCGCCTGTTGCAGCCGCTCGAGGAGATGATCGAGTCCGGCCGCGTGCCGCACACGGTCGGCGACCTGATGACGCGCAGCCTGATCACGGCCACCGACGACGAGACCATCGAAAGCGCGATGCACACGATGACCGACAACGGTGTCAGCTCCGTCGTCGTCGAGGCCAACGCCAAGGGCGAGTGGGGAATCCTGACGCGCCGCGACATCGTCTCCAAGATCGTGCGTGGCGGGCAGAACCCGGCGCATGTGAAGGTCAAGGACGTGGCCAGCCGTCCGATCGTGTCGGTGCCGGTCGAGACCAGCATTCGCGAGGCCGCAAAATTGCTGTCGGAAAACAACTTCAGCCGTCTGACGGTGGAGCAGGGCGGCCGCATCATCGGCATCGTCACCGAGACCGACATCTTCAACGCGGCGGAGAAGTTCGGCTCGCTCGGGGACTGATCCCGGCGCGTCCTTTCGTAGCCCGGGTTGCGCTCCATATTCGAGGGAACCCCGGGCTTCGCCCAATGGCACTACCTTCAGGTCTGCACAGGCCAACGTGAAGGACGCAAAGGATTAAAGAAAGGCGCAAAGGATTTTCATTGATCCTTTGCGCCTTTCTTTGCTGTTCTCTGCGCCCCTTTGCGTTGGCCGTTGCCGTAAGGAACGGCCCCAAAGCCGTGATGCAGCACGCGGACGAACGGGGCGATACGCCAGCTACGCAGAGTTTCCTTAAGGTAGTGCCATTGGAGCTTCGCCCGGGCACGGTTGTTGTTTTCCCCGTTCACCGCATCCGCATTCTGCGTCAGGAAAATTCATGAAGATCGGCTTGTTCGTGCTCGGCGACGAGCTGCTGTCCGGCAAGCGTCAGGACCGGCATCTACCCAAGGTCATCGAGCTGCTCGGCGCTCGCGGCATGAGCCTGGACTGGGCCCGCTTCATCGGCGACGACATGGCCGACATCGCCGAGGCCATCCGGCAGACCCGGGTACGCGGCGACCTGGTGCTGTCCTGCGGCGGTATCGGCGCGACACCGGACGACCTGACGCGGCAGGCCGCCGCGTTGGCCTTCGAACGCCCGCTTGTGCGGCACCCCGAGGCCGAGGCCCTGATCGAAGCCGAGTACGGCGACAAGGCGCATCCGCGGCGCGTGCTGATGGCCGATTTCCCGGAAGGCGCCGGCCTGATCCCGAATCCGGTCAACCGCGTCGCCGGCTTCTTCGTCGACCATCACCATTTCGTGCCCGGGTTTCCGGACATGGCCTGGCCGATGATCGAGTGGGTGCTGGACACCCGCTACCCGCACCTGCGAAATCCCGACCCGGCCGTGGAGTTCCGGCTGCGTGCGCTGGGCTCCTCTGCCGAGAGCGACCTGCTGGACCTGATGGAGGACGTGCTGGCCCGTTTCCCGGGCGTGAAGCTGTCCAGCCTGCCGTTCCGCGGCGACGCCGAGCGGGGGCGTCACATCGAGTTCGGGCTGCGGGGGGAACGGCCGCGGGCCGCGGCGGCGTTCGAGCACTTTCGCGAACAGCTTTGCCGTCGCCCGGGCGTGGTCCTGGAATTGCTGCGTACCCCTGCCGATTCCTGATCCGGGTCGTTTCCCCGCCGTGCATCGCTTTGCCGGCGTCGGCCATCCGAATCGCTGTTCAGGAAGAATTAGCGCGGCGTACCATCCCTTCCCGCATGCACCGTGGAGATGTCATGAGCCAAGCCGCAGCATCCAAGCCGGTCATCATGCTGGTCGAGGACAATCCGGCTGACCTGCGTCTGACCCAGGAGGTCTTCGAGGAAGCGGCATTCGAGCACCGTCTGCTGGTGGCGCGCGACGGCGAACAGGCCCTGGCGATGCTGCGGGGCACGCCGCCCCACGGCGACCTGCCGCTGCCCGACATCGTGCTGCTCGATCTCAACATTCCCCGCAAGAACGGCCTCGAGGTGCTGCGCACGATGAAGCAGGATCCCCGGCTGAAGCGCATTCCGGTTCTGATCCTGTCGACCTCGCGCGCCGAAACCGACTTTGCGGCCGCCTACGACGCGCACGCCAATGCCTTCGTGACCAAGCCGACCGACTGGGGCGAATTCGCCGAGCTGGCGCGGCTGATCCGCGATTTCTGGCTCAAAGTTGTGCAATTGCCGCCGGGGGTGGTGTGAATCGAGGTGCACCCATGGGCGTCCTGTTGCTCGAGGACAGCCCCGCCGATTCGCGATTGCTGGTCGAGAGCCTGCGCGACCAGACCACATCCGGAAACCTGGTCATCCAGACCGTCCGCCGGCTGGCCGACGCGTTGCGCGAACTCAAGCGCTTCCACTTCTCCTGCGTCCTCGTCGATCTGGGGTTGCCGGATGGCGAGGGAGTGCGAAACGTCGCGCGGATCCGCGAGGCGGATCCGAACGTGGCCATCGTCGTGCTGACCGGACTGGCCGACGAGCGTGCCGCCGAAGAGGCGTTCGAACTCGGCGCCCAGGACTACCTGATCAAGGGGCAGCGGCTGGGCGACGAACTCCTGGCCTTCGTGCGGCTGGCAATCGCCAAGCGGCACAGTCAGGTGGGCGAAGCGACGACGCCCGCGGACACCGATGCCGCGGCGGCCGGCTCCGTGCTTTCGTACCAGCCCTGGGTCGATCTGAGCCGCGGAAGCTTCGGGGGTGTCCACGTCGGGCTGTCGGGCGAGATCTCTAACCTGAGCACGGCTCTCGGCGCGTTTCGCGGCTGGCACGGACCGGGCTTCGAGGACGTGACCCTGGCGATGTCGATTCCGGCGAACTGGCTGCCGCGACTGGCCAGCCAGCTCGCCGCCCGAATGGGCCAGGCCGACGTCAAGCCGGCCAAGGTCGCCTTGCGGCTCGAGGCCAGCGAAATCGGCATCGAGCCTTCGATGGTGGACAACCTGCGCACCTTGCGCGCAACCGGCACGCAGATCTGGCTCGAAGGCTGGCGCCCTGCCACGGCGCTGCTCGAGCGGCTCGTCGAGCTCCCGCTCGACGGCATCGTCATCGATGCCCGCGCCGTGGACGCCATCACCCGCGACGCGCAGGAGCCTGCACTGCGGTTCGTGCGAGCCACGCTGGCCCTCGGCGGCGCGCTGGGGCTGGACGTGATCGCAGACGGTGTGGCGCTCGCCGAGCAGCACTCGCGCCTGTTCATGGTCGGTTGCACGCAGATGCAGGGGGCACGTTTCTGCCAGCCCGAACCGGCCGAAGAGTTGCCCGCGCGCTGGCGCAAGGGCGCGTGGGGACTGGAGCGATAGGGCCCATCCCGGCTCGAGGAGAAAAGATGCCCGATTTCCTGTTGCAGGCGGTTGATCTCTTGCCCACGGGCGGCAGCCTGCTGCCGCACGGCTACTGCTTCATGCGCAAGCCGGATCTGATCTGGCTGCACGTGATCAGCGACGGCGTGATCGCGCTCGCGTATTTCATGATCCCGGTGGTGCTGGTCTATTTCATCCGTCGCATGCGCGCGCGGATCAGCTTCAACTGGGCGATCGCGCTGTTCGCGTCGTTCATCGTGCTCTGCGGCACCGGCCATATTCTCGACATCGTCGTCATCTGGAAGCCGATCTACTATCTGCAGGGCTGGGTGCGCGCGCTGACGGCGGTGGTGTCGCTGGCCACGGCGCTGGCCATCGTGCCGCTGGTTCCCAAGCTGCTGTCGATGAAGACGCCGGACGAACTCGAGGAAGCCAACGCCAAGCTGCGCGCCGAAGTCATCGCGCGCGAAGCCGCCGAAGAAGATCTGCGACGTTCGCTGGCCGATCTGAGCCGCGCGGTGCACGAGCTCGAGCAGTTCGCGTACATCACCTCGCATGACCTTCAGGCGCCGCTGCGCAACATCGCGGGCTTCTCGCAGCTGCTGTCGCGCCGCTACACGCAGAAGCTGGACGGCGACGCGCTGGAGTTCCTGCAGTTCATCGAGCAGGGTGTGCGCCAGATGCAGGCCTTGATCAAGGATCTGCTGCTGTTGTCGCGCGTGGGTCGTACCGAGGCCCGTGCCGAACGCCGGCCGCTCGACGAGGCGCTGCGCACGGCGCTCAATACGCTCAGGCCGGACATCACCGCGCGCGGTGCCAATGTGGTGTTCGATCCGATGCCTGACGTGCCCGCGGTGCAGTCGCTGCTGGTCCAGCTGTTCCAGAACCTGGTAGGCAACGCGATCAAGTTCCACAAGCCGGATGCCCATCCCGAAGTACACGTCGGCTGCCAGCGCGAAGAGCGGTTCGTGCATCTGACCGTGAAGGACAACGGCATCGGCGTCGCCTCCGACCAGCTCGAAAACATCTTCGCCGTGTTCCGCCGGCTGCACAGTGCCGATGAATACGAGGGCACGGGCATTGGCTTGGCCATCTGCCGGAAGATCGTGCAACACCATCGCGGCGAGATCTGGGCCGAGTCCGACGGCAGCGGCACGACCATCCACGTTCGCCTGCCGCTCGAAGAGCCGGCGCCGGTGCGCCTGACCGACGGCGTCGTGCCGCTGGCGCGGCCGCTGCCGGTCTGAGCAGCGGGTCATGGGCTTGGTCATCGACCGCGAGGTGGACGTCGCCGCTCCCGCGCAAATCGTGTGGCAGGTGATCACCGACCTGCCGGCCTATGGGCAATGGAACACCTTCGTCCCGGAGTGCCGTTCGACGTTGCGGCCCGGCGATCCGATCGAGATGCAGGTCCGCCTGGGCCAGGCGTTGAGCCGTCAGGTGGAGTGGATGACCACATACGACGAGGGCACCGGTTTTTCCTACCGGATGAAGCCCGTGCCGCTCGGCGCCCTGTGGAGTGCACGCGTCCATCGCATCGAGTCTCTGGGCGACGAGCGCTGTCGCTACCACACGCATTTCGAGCTCAACGGCTGGTTGTCCGGCCTGGTGCGCGCGCTGATGCGATCGAAGCTCGAGCAGGGTTTTTCGGCGATGACGCGGGGCATCCAGCAGCGCGCCGAACAGCTCCGGTCCGCGCAGCGGCCCTGAACGCCCCGGCCTACTGCGCGCGGCTGCTGGCCGATCTCGGCGCACGACCCACGCGCGCGCCGCGGGTTTCGGATGACGCGGCTGCACTCGCCTGGGCTCGAAGCGGCGCCATGTGGCTCACCGGGACACGCGACGGCGAACCGCAGCTGTGCCCGGTGTCGCTGGCTGCAGCTGCCGACGGCGCGCTCGCGGTGATCGGCGCCCTGTCGCTCGATCCTCTTCCCACATCGCTCGATGGCGCGCGCTTGCTGGGCGAGCGAGCGGCGACGAGCGCGCTCACGCGGGCGGGCGCCGAATCCTGTGGTGGCGCCTGCCGCTTGCTGGAAGCGGCGAACGGCACGATCGCCTTGAACCTTGCACGCGACGCGGACTGGGAACTGCTGCCGGCCTGGCTCGAAGCCGACACGCCGCACGACTGGAATGCCGTACGCGACGCCGTCGCGTCGCGAGAAGTGGAAGCGCTGGTCGCGCGCGGCCGCGAGCTCGGGCTGGCGCTGAGTGCCGTCGATGCGCATCACGCAACCGCAGCGCAGTGGTTTCGTGTCACGACGGAACATGCGGCGACACGATCACGACGTCGTGCAGCACCGCGCGTGATCGACCTGTCTTCGCTGTGGGCCGGGCCGCTGTGTTCGCACCTGCTGCAGCTCGGCGGCGCCGATGTGATCAAGGTGGAAGGTCTCGCGCGACCCGATGGTGCGCGCCAGGGACCGCGTGCGTTCTTCGATCTGCTCAACGCGGGCAAGCGCAGCGTCGCGCTCGATCTTGCCCACGCCGCAGGTCGTGCGCAGCTGCTGGCGCTGCTGCGCGACGCCGACATCGTCGTCGAGGCATCGCGTCCGCGCGCTTTGCGCCAGCTCGGGATCGACGCCGGAAAAATCGTTCTCGAATCTCCGGACCTCACCTGGATCAGTCTCACCGGACATGGCCGCGGCGAGCCGCAGGAGCAGTGGATCGCTTATGGCGACGATGCCGGAGTCGACGCGGGACTCTCGCGCGTGATGCGGCAGATCACCGGCGACGCGATGTTCGTCGGCGACGCGATCGCCGATCCGCTCGCAGGGCTGCACGCGGCGGCGGTCGCTTGGTGCAGCTGGCGCAGCGGCGGCAGCCGGCTGGTGTCGATCGCGCTCAGTGACGTCGTGCGATCGATCGTCGAGCGATCGGCACCGGCCGGGTCGGATATGGATTGGCGCGAACTGCATCGGGGAGGGATCGCGCTGCTACGGGAATCCGGCGCGATCGTCGAGCCGCCTTCTGCGAGAACCCCGTCCGGATGCGCACCCGATCTCGGTGCGGACACCGTCGCCGTGCTGCGGGAACTCACGGGCACGTGCTGATCCGCGACGCCGAGATCGGATGTGGCCGGCGGCGCGTGGATCTGCGCATCGACGGCGCGCGCATCGTCGCACTCGATGCTCGTCTGCAGCCCCGCGCGGACGAGATCGTCGTCGACGCGCGTGGCCACGCGCTCGTTCCCGGGCTGCACGACCATCATCTTCATCTGTACGCGACTGCCGCTGCGATGCAATCTCTCGATTGCGGACCTCCCGCCATCAACGACGGCGATCAGTTGAGAAGCGTCATCGCGGACGCCGATCGTGCAGGAGATGGGCAGTGGATCCGGGGCACCGGCTATCACGAATCCGTGGCCGGCCCGCTCGATCGCGCGATCCTCGACATCTGGGCGCCGCGGCATCCGTTGCGCGTCCAGCATCGCAGCGGCCGTCTGTGGATCTTCAACTCGCGCGGGCTGGAACGTCTGGGTGTTCGTGAGGATGGCGCGGATCCGCTGGAGCGCATCGACGGCGATCTGACGGGGTGTCTGTACGATGCCGATGCCTGGCTGCGATCGCGCATCGGCGGACAGCGGCCGCCACTGGATGCCTTGTCGCGCAGGCTCGCGCGTCTGGGCATCACCGGCGTCACCGATACCGGCCACGCAAACGATCTCGCCGTGCTCGCGGCGATGGCGGCCAGCATGGCCAGCGGAGAGCTGATGCAGCAGCTCGCCGTGATGGGCGATGCCTCGCTCGATATCGCGGAACCCGAAGCGCTCGACGGACGGGTCATCCGCGCTGCGCACAAATTCCATCTGCACGATCACGATCTGCCCGATTTTCAGGCGACCTGCGAAGCGATCCGCCGCAGCCATGCGGCCGGGCGCTGCGCGGCCTTCCACTGCGTGACGCGCGGCGAACTCGTGTTCGCACTCGCGGTGCTCACCGAAGCGGGAACCAGCGGACGTGATCGCATCGAGCATGCAGGCCTGGTGGCACCGGAGCTGATCGACGAACTGCTTCGCTTGCGTCTGCGCGTCGTCACGCAGCCGCAGTTCGTGTTCGAGCGCGGCGATGCGTATCTGCGCGACGTCGACGCCGTCGAACACGCGCACCTGTATCGCCTGCGCAGCTTCCTCGGTTCCCGGGTGCCGCTCGCCGCGGGATCCGATGCGCCTTACGGCGATCCGGATCCCTGGAAGGCGATGTCGTCGGCAGTCGCGCGCCGCACGCGCGCAGGCGAGCCGATGACGCCAGGCGAATCGCTGACGCCGGAGCAGGCATTGGACCTGTTCATGGCGCCGCTCGATGATCCGGGTGCATCGCCGCGAAAGGTCGAAGCCGGCGCATGGGCCGATCTGTGCCTGCTCGATCGCCCCTGGGTCGAGGCGCGCAAGGCGCTGCACGAGGTCGCGTCGCGCATGACGCTGATCCGCGGCAGCGTGGCCTGGAGCGAAGACGGGTTCCTCTGAAAGAGGTAGGCGCGCGCTCGCAGGCGGTGCCAGCATGCTGAAAGCCGGGGATGCACCGGCCTTTGGAGCAAGCCCGATGAAGCACGAGATCCGATCGCGTTACCCGGTGTCGTCGGAAGTGGTCATGCGCATGTTTGCCGATCCCGCCTTCCACACCGCGAAGCTGCAGGGCCTTGGACTGAAGTCTTACAAGGTGCTGGATCAGCAGGCCAAGGGCGACGAGTTCCGGATCAAGATCGAACGAAAGGTGCCGCTCGATGCGCCCGCGCTGGTCAAGAAGGTGGTGCCCGCCGAAACCTCCGCCACCTCCGAGGAGCGCTGGAATCTGAAGACACGCAAGGGAAAGGTGAGCATCGATCCCGGTATCCCGGTGGACATGAGCTGCGAAGTCTCGATGGCGGACATCGGAGCCGAATGCGTCGTCACGTATGTATGGGATGTGCGCGCCAGGATTCCGCTGATCGGTGGCCCGCTGGAGCGCTTCATCTGCTCGGATCTGGAATCCAAGATGGTGGACGAAACCCGCGTGACCGCCAGCCTGATTCCGCAGTACCGCGGATAGCAAAACCGCACCGGTACTCATTTCGGACGAAGCCCTCCTGCGTGCGAGGGCTAGGATTCGCTCACATAGAGTGGGTGCGAGCCCGCCACATCGACATCATTGCGGTGCGTTTCGAGGAGGATTCATGAAGCTCAGAGTCGCCATCCCGTCCGGCCTTTTCGCCATGGGTCTCGCACTGGCCGCGATGCCGGTGCAGGGAAAGGTCACGGCCGAGAAAGCCAAGGAGCTCGACGGGCCGAAATTCACGTGCATGGGAGCGGAGAAGGCCGGCTCGGCGTCGGGCGTGGCCGAATACACCGGAAAATTCCAGGGCACCTGGCCCGGGCAGAGCAAGCCTTTCGGTTACGAGCCGGGGCCTTACGCCAACGAAAAGCCCACGCTGAAGATCACCGCCGCGAACATGGCGGAGCACGCGCAGTTCCTCACCGAGGGCCAGAAGGCGCTGCTGAAGAAGTATCCGCAGACGTACTGGATGAACGTCTACCCGAGTCATCGCGACTTCAAAGCGGAGGACTGGGTCTGCGACACCGTGAAGAAGAACGCGACGACCGCGGAAGTGAAGCCCAATGGCCTGGGCATCACGGGCACGACCGGTGCGCATCCGTTCCCGTTTCCCGCCAACGGCGGCGAGGCGATCTGGAACATCATCAATCCGCATCGCACGTCGACCGAGTCCGCGGTCTGCGACATCGCCGACGTCTACGCCAACGGCAGCGTGGCCTGGGGCCGCAACAAGTTCATGACCCTCAACCCGGGCCTGGACCCGAACAAGCGCGGCTCGTTCGAGGAAAAGATCAACGCGTACTTCTACACCGGGTATCTGCTGCCCGAACGCGACAAGGGTTTCGTCGCGGTGGGCTTCCAGCCCAACGACTTCACGAAGGACAGCACGTCGTCGTGGCAGTACCAGCCGGGCATCCGCCGCGTGCGCCAGGCGCCGGAAGTGGGTTTCGACTACCCGGTGCCGCCAGCGGGCCTGCGCTTCGTCGACGACGACTACGTCTTCAACGGCTCGCCCGAGCGTTACACCTGGAAGCTGGTCGGCAAGAAGGAAATCTACGTGCCGTACCACAATTTCAAGTTGCAGGACCCGGCGCTGAAGTACAAGGAAGACATCATCAAGCCCAACACGGTGAATCCCGAACTGGTGCGCTACGAGCTGCACCGGATGTGGGTGGTGGAAGGCAATCTCAAGGACGGCGTCCGCCACAGCTACAAGAAGCGCACCTTGTATGCGGACGAGGACACCTGGATCGCGATGTGGGCCGACAACTACGACGGCCGCGATCAGCTCTGGCGCACCGCATTCGTCGCCTACTTCTATTCGCAGGAAGCCAAGGCCTTTCATCGCGGCGCCTCGATCTATCACGACCTCACGGCCAACGCGTACGAAATCGGGTACATGGTCAACGAGCGCGGACCGGACGCCTGGTGGCGCCTGAACATTCCGATGACGCCCGCGATGTTCAGCCCGGAAGCGGCGGCGCGCGGCGGGCGCTGATCGGAGAGCGCACGCCAGGCCGGATTCGAGCGCGCCGGGTTCTTCGGCCGCTCGAAGTCGGCTGAAGAGGTGGCGCCGGTGTGTCGGCGTCGCTTAGCCTCGGAAGATGAACACGTCCGAATCCTTCCTGAGCAAGCTGGGCGCACCGGGCTGGATCGTGATCTTCGCGATCGCGATGGGTCTGCTGGCCTGGATCTTCAACCCGACATCGCGCATGGGTCTGTTCATGTTCCTGGGCGCGGCTGTGCCGGCTGGCATCGGCATCTTCTGGATGTACCAGGTGCAGACGCAGAACGCAGCCTGGCAGCTGATGCGTGAACAGGGACTGGCCGGCACGGCGCGCGTGCTGCAGGTCGAGAGCACCAACGTCCGGATCAACAAGCGGGCGCAGGTGCGGATGCGGTTGCAGGTTCGCGTTCCAGGCGATCCGCCGTACGAGATCTCGCGGGTCGACGTCGTGCCCCTGGGGCAGGCGGTCACGCCGGGCAACGAGCTCGTGGTCTACGTCGACCGCGCCGATCACCAGCAGCTGATCATCGACTGGACGGCGGCCGCGCCGGAGGGATCTTCGGGCAAGCCTGACGTCTCGGCGAGGCTCCAGGAGCTCGAGGCGCTGCGCAAGAACGGGCAGATCACCGAGGACGAATATCAGGCGCATCGTCAGCGCCTGCTCACCGAGCTGTAGTCCGCAGAGCCGTGCTCCCGTAGCCCGGACGAAGTCCGGGGTTGCGCTCGGTATACGAGGGAATCCCCGCTCTTTCGCTTCGCGAAATTCAACGTCCGGGCTACGAGTCAGGCGCCCCGCGCCTCGCTGCGCACCGAGCGCGCCGCACAGCCGTGCCAGCGCCGGAACGAGCGGCTGAACGCGCTGAGTTCCGAGTAGCCCAGGATTTCCGCGATCTCGCTCAGGCCGAGCTGGGAGTGGCGCAGGTATTTCATCGCAAGGTCCGCCCGCACGCGATCCTTGATGTCCTTGAAGCGCTGGCGGTTGGCGTCCAGCCGGTGCTGCAGGGTGCGCACCGGCATGCCGAGCGAGGCGGCGACATCGCGCAGCGTGCACGGCGCGAACGGCAGCACGGCGCGCACCACGCTCTCCACGCGCGCCGCGATGCTGGCGCTCATCGCGTCTTCCTCGCGGCGCAGCAGCGCGCCCACCAGCGCGTGCGTGCGTGCCGCACCGGTCGACAGCGGGCGATCGAGCAGCTCCTGCTCCACGAACATCGCGTTGCGATCGCGGTTGAAGCCGACGTTGGGACCGAACAGCGTGCGGTGCTCGGCCGGGTTCTCCGGCGGCGCGTGGCGGAATTCCACGCTGCGCGGCTGCCAGCGCGAGACGGTCTGGCGGCGGACTTCCTGCACGCAGACCGCGAGCGCCAGCTCCGCCATCTGCACCTCGCTGTCGGTCTGCCCGAGCGTCGAGGACCACGACACGATCATGCCGTCGCGGCGCTTCTCGATGGCCATCGACGCGACGCTGGTATAGACGTCGAAGTTCGAGGCGAGGTCTTCGAACATCTGCTCCAGCGTGCGTGCGCTGCGCAGCAGCACCCAGAGCGGTCCGATGACGACCGCCATCTGCGCCCGGCTGCCCAGGCGCAGGCCGAAGCTCGGGCAATCGCACATCTCCGCCGCGCATTCGAGGAACGCGTAGGCGGCACGGCCGGGCAGCGGAATGTCCGGATCCTTGAGCGCCTCGGCCGACACGTTGGCCCGGCGTGCGATGGCCAGCGGTTTCCCGCCGAGTTCCCGGATCAGGTCATCGGCGCCACTGAGCAGCGCGCTGCGGACGAAATTGCCGGGCATCGAGGAAGGGCGATTCGAAGGCTTGCATCTAATGTCAAAAAGATGGCATCTGATGTCAAGCTCGCATCGACGGGCGAGCGCATGATGCGAGTACTAAACCGGCATCAGTCCGGGTTTCAAAAGCCGCATTCGGCACTATTCGTTGGAGGAAGGAACATGACGCAAGGCAAGACCAGCACGCCCACGGTTCTCATCCTGGGCGCCGGCATGTCCGGCATCCTGGCGGGCATCAAGCTCAAGGAAGAGGGGATCGAGACCTTCGAGATCCTCGAGATGGGCGACAGCGTCGGTGGCACCTGGCGCGACAACACCTATCCCGGCCTGTCCTGCGACGTTCCCGCGCACAGCTACGACTACACGTTCGAGCCGAACTGGCGCTGGAAGTCGACCTACGCCGAAGGCCCCGAGATCCACGCGTACTTCAAGCACTGCGCCGACAAGTACGGCGTCACGCCGCATGTCCGCTTCAACACCCGCATCACCTCGGTCGTGCGCGAAGAAGGCGCTTGGACCGTGACCAGCGCCGACGGCATGAAGCGTCGCGCGCAGATCGTCATCAACGCCCTGGGCGTCCTGGTCCACCCGATGGACCCCGAGATCGAAGGGCTGAACAGCTTCGAAGGCCCGCGTTTCCACAGCGCGCGCTGGGATCACTCGGTCCCGCTCGACGGCAAGCGCGTCGGCGTCGTCGGCACCGGCAGCACCGCCGTGCAGATCATCTGCGCGCTGGCCGACCAGACGTCCAAGCTGGAGATGTACCAGCGCACGGCGCAGTGGGTGGGTCCGAATTACGACACCAAGCGGCCCGAGTGGCTGCGTGCGCTGCACCGCGCGGTTCCCGCGGTGTCGTGGGCGGCGGGTCGCATCCAGAACTGGGTGCTCGAAAACACGTTCTGCAAGGCCGTGGTCGGCAACAAGACCATGAAGAACCTGCTCGAGAAGCTGTGCCGCCGACACCTGGCTCAGGTCAAGGATCCGGTGCTGCGCGAGAAGCTCACGCCGAAGTTCGAGCTGGGCTGCCGCCGCCTGATCTTCTCCGACCAGTTCTACAAGGCGATCCAGAAGCCGGGTGTCTCGCTGGTGACCGAGGGCATCGAGCGCATCGAGCCCAAGGGCATCCGCACGAAGGACGGCGAACTGCATGAACTCGACGTCATCGTCACCGCCACGGGTTTCCACGCACTCGACTACACGCGAAACCTGATCATCCGCAACGAGAAGGGCGAGAGCCTGGGCGAGGTCTGGGACCAGGGTGCGCGTGCGCTGCGTTCGGTCGCGGTATCCGGCTTTCCCAACTTCTTCATGCTGATCGGCCCGCACAGCCCCATCGGCAATTTCTCGCTGACCGGGATCTCGGAGATCCAGATGCGCTACATCATGAGCTTCGTGCGCATGATCAAGCGTGGCGAGGTCAAGGCCGTGAATCCGAAGCTGTCGGCACAGGACAGCTACAACGATCACCTGCGAGAGGGCTTCACCAAGACGCAGTGGGTCACCGGCTGCTCGAGTTGGTACCTGGACAAGAACGGCCTGCCGCGCATGTATCCGTTCACGCCCAACCAGTACCGTCAGGACATGAAAGATCCCGACGTGTCCGAGTTCGAAATCACGACGACGGCCTGATCGTTGTCCCTATGCGGGATATTCCCAGCTTGGCGGAGTAATGCACACCGCCTACGCTGGACTTCCTTTGCCTGATACCCGGCGCCGCGTTGATGCGGTGCCGGGTTTTTTGCTTTCAGTTTCCTGTCATTCATTCCCCCCGACGTCATGACCTCATCCGCGCCGAAAGCCGCCTCGACAGTCCCCGCCGCCGACCCGCTTCGTTTCCGCGTGGCGGCGTGGATCATGAAGCACCGAGGCGGCGTGCTGATCGCCTTCGTCCTGATCACGCTCGGCTTCATGGGCGGATTCCCGGGCATCGAGATCCGCACGATCTTCAAGGATCTTCTGCCCGAAGATGACCCTTTCGTGCAGGTCTATTACGACCATCCGAACTTCGGCAACCCGCTGACCATGTCGATCATGATCAAGCGCAAGCAGGGCGACATCTACAACGCCGATACGCTGGACAAGGTCTGGAAGATGACGCGCGACATCGACCTTGGTCCCAACGTCGACCACGACCAGATCATCTCGCTGTCCACGGAAAAGCTTCGCTACGCCGAGGCAACGCCGTTCGGCATCGACATGCGTCCGCTGATGGACGGCCATGCGCCGGCGTCGCCCGAAGAAGTGCACGATTTCCGCCGCCGCATCCAGCTTTCTCCCAACGCGCGCACGTTCTACGTGTCGCGTGACGAGACGGCCACGCTGATCAACGCGACGTTCCTGGACTCCATCGAGTACGGCGAAGCCTTCAACTACGCGTACGACCTGGTCGAGAAGGCACGCGACGAGAACCACGACGTCTTCCTCGCCGGTCAGCCCGTGCTGACGGGCTGGGTCTACAAGCTGCAGAAGCAGACCTACAACATCTTCGGCGTCACGCTGGCGCTGCTGACGATCGCGCTGGTGCTGTACATGCGCAACATCGCCGGCGTCGTCACGCCGATCGTCTGCGCGCTGGTCGCGGCGGTCTGGGGCTTCGGCTTCATCGGCTGGCTGGGGCGGCCGATCGAACCGCTGCTGATGATCGTGCCATTGCTCCTGGTCGCTCGAACGTTCTCGCATTGCATCCAGTACACCGAGCGCTACTACGAAATCCTGAGTCACGTCGGTGACAAGCGCAAAGCCGCCGAGATCACGATGGGCGTGATGATGGCGCCGTCGATCCTGGGCATCCTCACCGACGTGTTCGGCATCGTGTTCATCGCCGTGGCGCCGATCGTGACGATGCACAACCACGCGCTGTTCTGCGGCGCCTGGGCGTTGTGGATCATCCCGACCGGCGTGTTCCTGATCTCGATCCTGCTGTCCTATCTGCCGGTGCCGAAAAACGTCGACCAGATCGCCGGTGGCGAAGGCAAGGAATCGGGTATCCATCTGTTGCAGAAGAACCTGCTGCACCGTATTGCCCGCATCACCTACGGCAAGCCGGCGCGCATCACGGCGGTGGTCATGGTCGTGCTCACGGCCTGGGCGGTCTACGACTCGCTGCAGATCAAGATCGGCAACCCTACCGAGGGCAGCAACCTGCTGTGGAACGACTCGGACTTCAATACCGCGGTGCGCGCGATCAACGCGAACTTCCCCGGCATGAACACGCTGGAGATCGTCATCGAGTCCAAGGACCCGAACAACGACGGTGAACGCGTGGGCCGCCTCGTCGAAGCCACGATGCTGCGCAAGAGGATCCAGGAGATCGTCGAGAAGGATCCGATCCTGGCACCGCGAGCCACGCTCTCGTTCACCGACTACATGATGGAAGGCAACCGCCTGATGGCCGGTGGCAATCCCAAGTGGCTACCGCTGGATCCCACGCGTGTGGCGGTCAACGGCGCGGCGGATGCGGTGACGTTCGGCTCGAACCCGATCAACTTCGGCCACGTGGCCGACTTCGTGTTCCAGCACTCGACGGTGTCGCTGTGGTACGCCGACAACAAGCAGGAGACGGTCGACGCGGCGCTCGCCAGCGCGCAGCGTGCGGTGGACGAAGTGGGCGTGGAACACGACATGTTCCGCGTCCGCATGGGCACCGGCTTCATCGCGCTGCAGCAGGCGATGAACAATGTGGTCAAGCGCTACCACTGGTTCATCCTCGGTCTCGTGAACCTCGCGATCGCTTTCATCTCGGCTTACGCGTATCGCTCGTTCGTCGCGGCGTTCCTGCTGCTCGTGCCGGTGAACGTGTCGAACTTCCTGCAGATCGCGGCCATGCATCAGCTCGGCATCGGCCTGGACATCAACGCCACGATCGTCGCCGTCATGGGAGTCGGCGTGGGTATCGACTACGGCATCTACCTGCTGTCGCGCATCTGCGAGGAGTTCACCGCGTCCGGGCATGACTGGGGCAAGGCGATCACCAACTCGCTGACCACGACGGGCAAGGCGATCATGTTCACCGCGACGATCATGCTGGTGGGCATCCTGCCCTGGTACTTCCTGTCCGACCTCAAGTTCATGGCCGACATGGGCATGCTGCTGGTGGCCATCATGCTGATCAACATGGTGCTGTCGCTGGTGCTGCTGCCGCTGCTGGTCTGGTACGTGAAGCCAAAGTTCGCCTCGCGCGAGGATCTGATCGTCGGCGAAGGCGTGGACCTGTCGAAGTACGCCGTGGCGAAGTAAAAAAGAAAGAGAGCCCGGATGTCGTCCGGGCTCTCTTCGATGTCGATATGTGACCCGGGCGAAGCCCGGGTTTTTTATGGCCTTCGCCAATTGACGGGGATTCGGACTTTGCCGGGCTTGCAGAAGCGTAGAGCGCAAAGGTCGCAAAGAGGAAAAGAAAGGACGCAAAGGAATGCGGGTAACAGCGCGGGTGAAGAAGCCGTTCCTATCATTTCCTTGTTCTTTTCTTTGCGTTCTCTCTTTTTCCTTTGCGCCCTTTGCGTCAAAAGCTTTTGTTCTACAAGTTCGAAACTCGGCACGAGCGGTGCCCGGCCTATCGCGGCTTCAGCCCTTGGCCAGTGTCTCGACCTGTGTCGCCCAGTCGTCGTAGGAGCCGAGCATCGTCCACGTGAAGTCGCAGGCGTAGTCGTAGCCGAGCTTGAAGAACGGCAGGCCGTGCGTGATCGGATCGATCTGGGCCGTGTCGGCGATCTCGACGATGGCGATCACCTCGTAGCGGCCCGGAACCTTCCAGACCTGCTTGATGGCGCCGGCGTCGCGCGCGGCCTTCACCGCGACGGTCTCCTGGTTCCAGGCGCCGAAGAATTCCTTGTGGCTCATGCCATCGGGCTTGCGAAGCTTCGCGTGCAGCAAGAACTCCATCGTGAATCTCCTGCTATGGGGATGTGGGGAACGGCGTGTGTCGGTCAATGAGTCGAATCGGTATCCGTGGCCGCACCGGTGAATTCGCCCGGGTTGATGTTCAGCTCGGCGAATTTCCGGTACAGCGTCGATCGCGCGATGCCGAGGACGCTGGCGACTCGATTCGCCTTGCGGTACTTGCGCAGCATCGAGACGATGATCTGGCGCTCGTAGTCGCGTACCGAACCCAGGCTCTCCGACGGCGTCGATGACGTGACCGGCGCGCTGCCGCCGCGGTCGCCGTCGGCGCGGACCTCGGGCGGCAGGCACTCCAGGTCGATGGCGCCAACCGAGCACAGGACGGCGGCCTCGATCGCATTGCGCATCTCGCGAGCGTTGCCGGGCCAGTCGTAGGCGGCCAGCGCGGCATGGGCAGCAGGTGTGATGCGAAGCTCGCCGAGGCCGTGCTTGCCGCGCATCGCTTCGGCGAAATGTTCGGCGAGCAGGCCGATGTCGCAGGGTCGTTCGCGCAGCGGCTTGATCGTGCGCTGGACCACCTTGAGCCGGAAGTAGAGATCCTGTCGGAAGCGGCCTTCGGCGATCAGTTGCACGAGGTTGCGATTGGTGGCGGCGATGATCCGGCACGAGGCTCGCAACGTTTCGCAGGAACCGACGCGCTGGAAGCTGCCGTCCTCGAGCACGCGCAGCAGCGAGGCTTGCATCGCCGGCGGAAGCTCGCCGACCTCGTCGAGGAACAGCGTGCCGCCCTTGGCGGATTCGAAGTAACCCGCACGGCCGCGCGGATCGGCGCCCGAGAACGCGCCACGCACATAGCCGAAGAACGTGCTCTCCATCAGCTGCTCGCTGATCGCGCCGCAGTTCACCGCAAGATAGGGCTCGTTGCGGCGCGGACTGCAGGCGTGGACCTGACGGGCCAGCAACTCCTTGCCGGTGCCGGTCTCGCCGATGATGAGCAGGTTCACGTCGGCCGCGGCGATGCGCTGCAGATCATCGAACATGCGGCGCGTGTCCGGATCGCGCGTCGTGAAATCTCCGAATCGTTCGACCGCGTCAGGAGCCGGAGCCGGTGGCGGCCGGATGACGCGCGTATGCCCGGAGGACCTGCCGAGGAGCACGATCGATCCGATGCGCGATTCCGAATGCGGCGCCGTGACGTCGATGGTGCTCTGTACCGAAACCCCGTCGTGACGTGTCGAGACCCAGCGTTCCGCGATCTGGCGGCAGCGCTCGTTGGGCGTGAACATCACCGGCCGGCCGCCGACGTCGAGCGCGAGCATGTCGTCGTGCGGGTAGTGCCGGGCCGCGTCGCTGAATGCGCTGAGAATGCGGCGGCGTTCGAGTTCGCGATGCAGCGCCATGCGGGCCTGGATGGAATTGGCGACCGACACCGTCAGGCCCAGGGCCTGGTCGCGGAAGTCGGTTTCGACGGCCGTGAAGTCGATGATGCCCAGCACCGTCTGGCCGTCGGTGTCGAAGATCGGCGCCGCCGCACAGGACCAGGAGTGCCAGCCCTCGCAGAAATGTTCCGTGGCGAACACGTGCACCGGCTGGCCCTTCGACAGGGCCGTGCCCATGCCGTTGGTGCCGGCGCTGAGCTCGTTCCACTGCGAGCCTTCGATGATGTTGGACTGCGATGCGGCGCGCTCGCGGACCACCGGGTCGCCGGAGATGTGCAGGATCGTGCCGGTGCGTTCGGTCAGGATCATGATGCCGGGAACGTCGACCAGGAAATGGCTGACGTCCTGCACGACGGGGACCGACGTCTGCAGCAGCAGTTGCTCGGCCTGACGCCGCTGGCGGAATTCCTCTTCGCTGAGACGGCGTCCCTTGGTCATCGCGACATCGACGCCCAGCGCGGAGCAGCGCTGCCACTCGCTCAGCAGGAGCTGCAGGTAGGGCGTGCGCCGTTCCTCGGTGTCGAGGACACCGGCGTTGAAGCGCTCCCACAGGCTCCTGACGCCGTGCGCGTCCTTGTGGAATCCGACGTAGGGGCTCGGAACGGGATTCATCTTCAGATCCTCCAACCTTCTGGAGCCGCGCAGCCCCGTTTGCGGCAGCGTGTCGGCTTCTTTTCGTGGTGCCACATCCGGTGGCGCACCGTATTCAACGCCCTTCGGGAGGCCGCTTCAAGGCGGGCGTCTGCCCCGTCCATCGGAGGCGTCGGGGAGATGTCCGATTCCTCGGACACATCTGTCCGACCGGCAGACAGATCGACGCTCTTCGCATCCTTTGGACAACCCCGGAGAGTTCGCAAAAGCGCTTGAAACAAGGCAATTCTGGTGACCGCGACCGGTGGTATGAATTTTGGGAAGACGGCCCTGCCTGGACATTGCGCCACGCCGAAGTCGTGCGCAAATCGGGCCGTGATTACCGGGGCAGCGCCCATCCTGAGAGGAGAACCAAAAAATGAGCACCACGACACTGGCCGCGCCGTCTGCGGCCGCCAACAGCAGCCAGGGCGCGAATCGCTACGACGCCATCGTCATCGGCGCCGGCGTCGCCGGCCTCTACCAGCTCTATCGACTGCGCAACCTCGGCCTGAAGGTCCGCATCCTCGAGTCGGGGACCGGCGTCGGCGGCACCTGGTACTGGAACCGGTATCCCGGCGCCCGCTTCGATTCGCAGGCATACATCTACCAGTACTGGTTCTCCGAAGAGCTCTACAAGGAATGGAATCCGAGCGAGCGCTTTCCGGCGCAGCCCGAGACCGAGAAATGGCTCAACTTCGTGGCCGACCGCTGTGATCTGCGCAAGGACATCCAGTTCAGCACGCACGTCACCAAGGCGCAGTTCGACGAGCGCACGCAGCGCTGGAAGATCGACACCACGGGCGGCGAGACTTTCGATGCGCAGTACTTCGTCACCTGCTGCGGCATGTTGTCGGCTCCGCTGGAGAACAGCTTCCCCGGTCAGCAGACGTTCAAGGGGCAGATCTTCCATACCGCACGCTGGCCCAAGCAGCCGATCGACTTTCGCGGCAAGCGCGTCGGCATCGTCGGCACCGGGGCCACCGGCATCCAGGTGATCCAGACGATCGCGCCCGAGGTCGGACACCTCAAGGTGTTCCTGCGCACGCCGCAGTACATCATCCCGATGCAGAACCCCAAGTACAGCGACACCGATCGCGAGGCCTACAAGGCGCTGTTCCCGTACCTGAAGGAACGCCTGCCCAACACGTTCTCGGGCTTCGACTTCAACTTCAAGTACGGCAACTTCGCGGACCTGACGCCGGCGCGGAAGAAAGAGCTGCTCGAGATGTTCTGGAACGAAGGCACGCTGGTGCTGTGGCTCGCATCGTTCCCGGACATGTTCACCAACGAGGCGGTCAACGAGGAGATCTCGGAGTTCGTGCGCGTGAAGATGCGCGAACGGCTCAAGGATCCGGAACTGTGCCGCAAGCTGATCCCGACGACCTACGGCTTCGGCACGCATCGCGTTCCGCTCGAGTCGGGTTATCTCGAGGCCTATCACCGGCCCAACGTCGAACTCATCGAGGTGGCGAAGAACCCCATCGTCAGCGTCGTTCCCGAAGGCCTGAAGCTCAAGGATGGAACGGTTCACGAATGCGACATCCTGATCCTGGCTACTGGCTTCGACGCTGGTTCGGGCTCGCTGACGCGCATCGACATCCGCGGCAAGAAGGGGCAGTCGCTGAAGGAACAGTGGAACCAGGAGATCCGCACGACGATGGGTCTGGCCGTGCATGGTTACCCGAACCTGTTCACGACGGCTGCGCCGCTCGCGCCGTCGGCCGCGCTGTGCAACATGACGACGTGTCTGCAGCAACAGGTCGACTGGATCGCCGAGTGCATCGGCTACATGCACCGGCAGGGCCTGAACGTGATCGAGGCGACGAAGGACTTCGAGG
Organism: Panacagrimonas perspica; assembly: GCF_004364935.1. Classification (GTDB taxonomy): domain Bacteria; phylum Pseudomonadota; class Gammaproteobacteria; order Nevskiales; family Nevskiaceae; genus Panacagrimonas; species Panacagrimonas perspica. The sequence continues at coordinate 294,897 of NZ_SOBT01000008.1, forward strand.
ATCACTGGGTCGATCACCACGACGCCATCGCCAACGCCACGCTCGTGACCAAGACCGACTCCTGGTACATGGGTTCGAACGTCGACGGCAAGCCGCGACGGCTGCTGTCGTACATCGGCGGCGTCGGACGCTATCGGCAGGAGTGCAACGACGTCGCCGCGAAGGGTTACGAGGGTTTCACGCTGACCTGATCCCGCCCCGGGGCGCGTGAGCCCTCATTTCGGCCCCGCCGGCGCGCTTGCCGCCGGCGGGGCCGGCTTTCTGTCCGGATGTCCGCCGAGACCGCAGCCGAGATGAACAAGACCAAATACCACCTGCGAGCCGACCTGCAGGGTCCGGGCACGCCGATCCTGGGCGCTGCCGATGACGCATCGCCGCGGGGCGCGATGTCCCCGTCGCTGACGCAACAGGAGCGCCGCGTCGTCGCCGAACTGATGCGCGGCCTGTCGAATCGACAGATCGCGCGCGCCCTGTCGCTGAGTCAGTACACCGTGAAATTCCACCTCAAGAACGTCTTCACGAAGTGGGGCGTGCGCTCCCGCGTCGAAGTGATCCTGCGTTTCGCGTCCGAGCGGTCGCGCGCGCCGGTCGAGCGCTATGCCGTCACCGAATCGGTCGCCGCAATCGCCACAGCCCCGTAGCCCGGGCGCAACCCGGCGGTTTTCCTCGAATGACGACCGAAACCCCGGGTTTCACCCGGGCTACGGTGACACGCCCACCCGCGCTAGGCTTCGCGCGGCGCGACACCGCGCCGTCAGGGGAGCGTCGTCATGCGGCAGGTCTTCATCGTTTCGGCCGGCGGGCCGGAGAAGCTGCAGGTGCGCGAGGCGCCCGATCCGGTGCCCAAGGGCCGCGAACTTCGCGTCCGCGTTCGCGCCAGCGGCATCAATTTCGCCGACATCCTCGCGCGCCAGGGCCTGTATCCGGATGCGCCGAAACTGCCGGCGGTCGTGGGCTACGAAGTCTCGGGCGTCGTCGACGCCGCGGGTCCCGATGCTGGCGAGTCCTGGATCGGGCGCGAGGTCATGGCGCTGACGCGCTTCGGCGGATATGCCGACACCGTGATCGTTCCGGCACACCAGGTCTTCGACAAGCCCGCGTCACTGACCCACGAGCAGACCGCCGCAATCCCGGTGAATTACCTGACGGCCTGGCAACTGATGGTCGTCATGGGGTCCTTGTCGAAGGACGACACGGTGCTGATCCACAACGCCGGCGGCGGCGTGGGCCTGGCCGCGATCGACGTCGCGCGGCACATCGGCGCCCGCAGCATCGGCACTGCGAGCACCGGCAAGCACGCCTTCCTGAAGGCGCGCGGCCTGGATGAGGCCATCGACTACACGCGCGGCGACTGGATGCCGGAGCTGATGCGGCTGACGCAGAACCGCGGCGCCGAACTGATCCTCGACCCGCTCGGCGGCTCGCACTGGAAGAAGAGCGTCAAGGCGCTGCGGCACACCGGGCGCCTGGGCATGTTCGGCATCTCGACGGCGACGGAGTCGAAGCTGCCGGGACCGCTGCGCCTGCTGTCTGTGGGCCTGGGCCTGCCGCTGTTCAATCCGGTGACGCTGATGAACCAGAACCGCTCGGTGTTCGGCGTGAACGTCGGTCACCTGTGGCACGAGCCGGACAAGATCCGGGTCTGGGGCGATGTGATTCTGAAGGGCGTGACCGACGGCTGGGTGCGGCCGCACGTGGACAAGACCTTCGCGCTCGAGCAGGCGGGCGAGGCCCAGGCGTACATCGAGGCGCGCAAGAACACCGGCAAGGTCGTGCTGGTGCCGTAAAGCCGTAGCCCGGACGAAGTCCGGGGCTTCGGTCGAAATTCGAGGAAAAGCCCCGGACTTCGTCCGGGCTACGGGGACGATTCAGTCCGCCACCTGGACCAGCTTCAGCCGGCCGGATGCGCCGCTGCGGATCGACACCTGCGCCTTGCGCACGTCCAGCGTCTCGGCCACCAGCGCGATCAGGGCCTCGTTGGCCTTGCCGTCGATCGGCGGCGCCTGGACCTGCGCGATCCAGGTTCCGTCCGGCTGCTCCTGGAGCGCGCGCGTCTTCGCATTCGGCTTGACCTTGACTCGCAGTGTCCTCACGTCGATGTGCCCGGCTGGATCCAGCGTCATTGCACCACGCGGCGCTGCCACTGTCGTGGCGCGCGTGCAATCCGGGGATCGGGCGCAAGTGCGTTTCCTGCGCAGCCTGCCGAGCTACTGGCACGCCCCGACTATGACGTCTGCCCGATTCGCGCCTAGAGTTCGTCCATGGGCGCAACCGTTCTGATGCCGACCGCTATCGGTTTCGAAGCACCGATTCCAGGGTGCGGATGGCGTGACGGCGGCCGGCAACGCCGCCGCACCGTTTCAGGGCGCGCCTTCGCCCGATACCGGCCCCGTCCCGAAAGTATGTTGCCTCAGGCAAAGTACGCAGATGCGGGCCGGGTGGCCGTCATGGCTTTCCCCATCGAACACACCTTCACTTCAAGAGACCGATCATGAGCACCAAGCAGCCGACCATCATCTACACGCTGACCGATGAGGCGCCGCTGCTTGCGACCAGCTCCTTCCTGTCCATCATCCGCGCGTTCGCCGGCCCCGCCGGCATCAACATCGCCACCAGCGACATCTCGGTGGCGGCGCGCATCCTCGGCGAGTTCCCGGAATTCCTCACCGAGGACCAGCGCGTGACGGACAACCTGGCCGAGCTGGGCAAGCTGACGCTGCTGCCCGACACCAACATCATCAAGCTGCCGAACATCAGCGCCTCGGTGCACCAGCTGGTGGCCGCCATCAAGGAACTGCAGGGCAAGGGCTACAAGATCCCGGATTTCCCGGAAGACCCCAAGACCGAGGCCGAGAAGGCCGTGCGCAAGCGCTACGCCAAGTGCCTGGGCAGCGCCGTGAACCCGGTGCTGCGCGAGGGCAATTCCGATCGCCGCGCGCCGAAGGCGGTCAAGGACTTCGCGAAGAAGAACCCGCACAGCATGGGCGCGTGGAGCATGGCCTCGCGCACCCACGTGGCGCACATGACGCACGGCGACTTCTATCACGGCGAAAAGTCGATGACGCTCGACCGCCCGCGCGACGTGAAGATGGAGCTGGTCACCAAGAGCGGCGAGAAGATCGTGCTCAAGCCGAAGGTCTCCCTGCTCGAAGGCGAGATCATCGACTCGATGTTCATGAGCAAGAAGGCGCTGCTGGAGTTCTACGAAGAGCAGATGGAGGACGCGCGCAAGACCGGCGTGATGTTCTCGCTGCACGTGAAGGCCACGATGATGAAGGTCTCGCACCCGATCGTGTTCGGTCACGCGGTGCGCATCTTCTACAAGGAAGCCTTCGAGAAGCACGGCCAGCTGTTTGCCGAGCTCGGCGTCAACGTCAACAACGGCCTGGTCAACCTCTACGACAAGCTGCAGGGCCTGCCCAACTCGCAGCGCGAGGAAATCATCCGGGACCTGCACGCCTGCCACGAGCATCGCCCCGAGCTGGCGATGGTGGATTCGGCGAAGGGCATCTCGAACCTGCACGCGCCCAACGACGTGATCGTCGACGCCTCGATGCCGGCGATGATCCGCATCGGCGGCAAGATGTGGGGTGCCGACGGCCGTCCCAAGGACACCAAGGCGGTCATCCCGGAGAGCACGTTCGCGCGCATCTACCAGGAGATCATCAATTTCTGCAAAACCAACGGGAACTTCGACCCGCGCACGATGGGCACGGTGCCCAACGTCGGCTTGATGGCGCAGCAGGCCGAGGAATACGGCTCGCACGACAAGACCTTCGAGATCAGCGAGGACGGCGTCGCCAACATCGTGGATCTGGCCACCGGCGAAGTGCTGCTGTCGCAGAACGTGGAGACCGGCGACATCTGGCGCATGTGCCAGGTCAAGGACGCGCCGATCCGCGACTGGGTGAAGCTCGCCGTGACGCGCGCGCGCAACTCGGGCATGCCGGCGGTGTTCTGGCTCGATCCGTACCGTCCGCACGAGCATGAGCTGATCCAGAAGGTCGTGAAGTACGTGAAGGAGCACGACACCACCGGATTGAAGCTCGAGATCATGTCGCAGGTGCGCGCCATGCGTTACACGCTGGAGCGCGTCGTGCGCGGCCTGGACACGATCTCGGTCACCGGCAACATCTTGCGCGACTATCTCACCGACCTGTTCCCGATCCTGGAACTGGGCACCAGCGCCAAGATGCTGTCGATCGTGCCGCTGATGGCCGGCGGCGGCATGTACGAGACCGGCGCCGGCGGCTCGGCGCCCAAGCACGTCAAGCAGCTCGTCGAGGAAAACCACCTGCGCTGGGATTCGCTCGGCGAGTTCCTCGCGCTGGCGGTGAGCTTCGAAGACCTGGGTCTGAAGACCGGCAACCAGAAGGCCAAGGTCCTGGCCAAGACGCTCGACACGGCCACCGGCAAGCTGCTCGACAACAACAAGAACCCGTCGCCGAAGACCGGCGAGCTCGACAACCGTGGCAGCCAGTTCTACCTCGCGATGTACTGGGCGCAGGAGCTGGCGGCGCAGACCGACGACAAGGAGCTGCAGCGACAGTTCGCACCGCTGGCCAGGACGCTCACCGAGAACGAGAAGACCATCGCGGCCGAACTGTCGGCGGTGCAGGGCCAGCCGGTGGACATCGGCGGCTACTACATGCCGGACTTCGAGAAGCTCGAAGCGGTGATGCGGCCGAGCCCGACGTTCAATGCGGCACTGGCGAGCATGAAGGGCTGATCGCACTGCGGGTCTGTCTCTCCCCGTTGTCGCGGGGAGAGACAGACCCGCTCGCCGTTCCAGACCAGGCAGGCGCTACTTCGGCGGTCCCTGCGCGAGCAGTTCCTGCAACGTCGCCACGCAGACGTACCCGAGCCCCGTCAGCAGATTCATCATCGCGTCCAGGTGCGTGCGCTTGCCGTAGGCCGCGCGCAGGCTCGTGGCCATCGTGATCACGGCGAATTTGTAGGCGTTGAAGACGTCGAAGTAGTACAGCGTCTGCGGATCGATCTTCAGGCCGCTGCGTTCCTGGTAACGCGCCAGGAACTGCGGACGCGGGATCATTCCGGACGACAGCAGCGTGCCGTCGTCGTCACGCGCGCCGGTGAGCGTCATCGTGGCCCACGAGACGTCCTCGTGGTGATCGCCCAGGTGCGCGAGCTCCCAGTCCAGGATCGCGTTGATCTGCAGGTCCGGCGTGAACATGAAGTTGCCGCCGCGATAGTCGCCGTGCACGACCACCGGCTTGCCGGTGACCGGCATGTGGCGGCGCAGCCAGCCGGCGGCGTACGCCATCACCGGGTGCGCCTCGAAGGTGTCTTCCTCCCACACGCGATCCCATAGCGCCAGCGCCCAGCGCGTGCCCTCGTTCGTTCCGGGTTTCGGTTTCTGGAACGACGACAGCGGGGCCTTCGACCAGTCGAGTGTGTGGATCGCCGCCATGTGGTCGACGAACTGCCCGCTCAGCGCCTTGCGGTATTTCTCGGGAAACATCTGGCCGACGCCGCTGGCCTTGGTCGCGCCTTCGGGTTGCACCGCGCCGGGCAGGAAGACCGCGATCAGGAATGGGTGGCCCAGCGTGTGGGGATCCGGGTCCACCCACAGCACCTCGGGAACCGGCACCTGGCCGACCATGGCCTTGAGCACCTGCGCCTCGCGCAGCCGGTGCGTCTCGACGACGGACTCCGAAGGATCCATGCGCAGGATCAGCTTGCGCGTGACGCGCTGGGCGCTGGCGTCCTTCCATGTGAGGTCGAACGTGAACTGCTCCTTCGACGCACCGCCGGACAGCCGCTTGAGATTCGTCAGCGACAGGTCGGCCTGCCCGGTGTGCTGGCGCAGATACGACGTCAGGCGCTCCGCCAGATCGGTGAAATCGCTGAGGTGTTCGAGCCCCTTGCGCCGATTGTCGAGCTTGCGCGTCATGACCTCGTCGAGCGTGGACTCCACCGGGAAACGCTCGCGAACCTCGCGGATCCAGTCGGACGTGGGGTTGGCGCGCAGGCGCTGGCTCCGGGTATCGAGGGCCATGATCAGCCTCCCAGGCCGGGTAGGTGGAGCTGGCCGTCGCGATACAGCAGCGCGTCGAGGTCCGGAACCGGATCGGTCAGGTTGTCGAAGCCCAGCGCCTTGACCCAGGCGCGCTCGCGGATCTGCAGATCCTTGAAGAAGGGCCGCAGCAGCGCCTCGAAGCGCGTCGACACCGCGGCCGGGAACTGGTCCTGCGCGTGGATCAGCGTGGCCAGCAGTTCGCGCATCGTCTCGTTGGATCCGCGCAGGAAGCGGAACGGCTTCAGATGAACCGCGCTGCCGGCGGGATCGACCTCCTGGTGCGCACGGATGGCCGCAACGCCCTCGGCGGTGACCTTGGACGCGGTCGCGTCGCGGGTGACGATCGCGACCGCGTCGGACAGCAGCTGCTTGTAGAGATGGTTCTCGAGCAGCTCGTAGTGGAACGCCTTGTCCTGCACCGTCTGCAGGAAGCCCAGGGTGCCGGCGATCATGCCGGCCTGCTCCTGCGCGAAGCGGTCGGTGAGATTGGCGATCACGACCTGCTCGATCGCCTTCTTCATGCCCGACAGGAACTGCGAGATCTCCGGTTGCATTGCCGTCTCCTCGTTGTTTTTGTGTGCGGCGCGCGACGCGCGATCCCTTACCCCGGCTTCCAGGTATCGGCGAATTCCTTGAACCCGCTCGGGTCGTGCGGCCCGAACGCCGTGTGCTCGAGGATGCCCACCGACTTCTCCTTGCCGTTGAGCGTGACCTTGCAGACCTGCTGCACGTGGAAGAGATGGGCCTGCGTGATGTCCATCTTGTCGACGTCCCAGGTCTCGTCGTCGATCGCATACGCGCCCTTGAAGCAGCCGTGCCCCCAGGTCGGATGGAAGTAGCCGACGCCGGCCATCGCGAATGTCACCAGCGGCTCGTACTCGGCTTCCCAGATCTCGCCGCCCGGGCGCTTGAACTTCAGCTTGGCGCTGCGCAGGCGCCGGCTGTTCGGCAGGTAATTGAAGGTGTAGCCGACCGGCGTGGCGGCGACTTCGCCGGTGTCGCGTGCGAACACCGGCTCGTCGCCGGCCGGCACGCGCGGGATCGTGCCGCCCGAGCTGATCACGAGATCACCTTTCTGATCGGCGAACAGCACGCCGTGCAGGATGAAATCCTTCCAGAACGTCTGCGACCAGCCGAAGTAGAACTGCGAGGCCCAGCGATGCGGGCGGCCGCCGTTCTCGCCGCAGGGACGGATGCCCCAGGAACGGTCGCGCGTGCCGTTGGTGACGGCCGGGTTCAGCTCGATGCGCTTGCCCTTGACCTTGATCCAGCCCGACCACGCGCCGAACTGCGTCATGCGCGTCACGTCCATCGAGAGCTGCACGCCGTCGTGCAGCACCTGGCGGTCTTCCTCGTGCGTGCCGGTGCCGCCCTCGAAGCGCAGGTCCGCTTCGAAGCCGCGCTCGGGATCGGAGATCAGCACGCGGTGGCGACGCATCGGGATGATCGTCTGCACCGTGATCGGCCCGAGTTTGGTATTTGCGCGGTCCACGGGCAGGTCGCCGCTGACGTGCAGGCAGTACTGCTTGCCGTCGACGAGCACGCTGAAGCCGGCGTCCATGACACGGCGGTTCGGGTAGAAGCCCATCGCGACGCTGAAGTACAGCGAGCCGTCGCCGACGAAGCCATTGAACCAGAAGCGGTCGTAGAAGTTGCGGTCGCTGGTGGACGGAATGGCGACCGGCTGTGCCGTCTGGTGGATGGGATAGTCGTCGAGCGTCGTGATCATGCGGTCTCCCGGTGATGACTCAGTTTCTAAGGCAAAAAAGATGGGTAGGAAAAATCATCAACGCAAAGGCGCTAAGGACGCAAAGGTACGAAATTTCTCTGGACTTCTTTGCGACCTTTGCGCCTTTGCGTTGAAGTCTTTCGAATCTAAACACCACGCGGGTTCCTGTTCCTGTCGTGTCGAGGATGAGAAGGCACATGTCGCGACTCGGGTTCAGATGGTCGTCGTCGCTTCGCTCTTGCTTGTCGCGAAGAAGCGGTCCATGAACAGCGACTGCTCCGACAGGCCCTTGGCCTGCAGCAGCCGCGCTACCGCGTCGCACATCGGCGGCGCGCCGCACAGGTAGGCGTCGCAGAGATGCGCCTGCTCCTGCACGCCGCGCTGGATCGCCTGCGTGACGTTGCCGCGCTCGCCGGTCCAGGGATCGTTCGCATCGATACCATCGAGCGTCGGCACGAACTTCGATCCGGGCGCGAGGCCGTTCGCGAACAGCGCTGCGATCTCGGCGTGGTGCGGGACGTCGGCCGCGCTGCGGGCGCCGTAGTAGAAGAGGAAGGGGCGGGGATCCTTCGTCTCCGCGGCCTCGTGCAGCATCGACAGGATCGGCGCGATGCCTGACCCGATCGCGCACATCAGCACCGGACGATCGCCGGCGCGCAGGTAGCCGTCGCCGTAGGGGCCGCGCAGGCGCACCGCTGCGCCGGGCGAAACGTCACCCACGCGTGACGAGAACGCGCCGCCGGCGATGCGCTTGATGACGAACGACAGTTCGAAGCGACTCGAAGGTGGTGTTGCGATCGAATAGCTGCGCCAGATGGCGTCGACGGGCTCGGCGCCACCCGTAGCCCGGACGAAGTCCGGGAGTCCCGCTCCGGTTGAGGAGCCCTCCCGGACTTCGTCCGGGCTACGGTGGTGTCGCAGCCCCAGATCCACGAACTGTCCGGCGTAGAAATCCAGAGGCTCATCGAGCGTAAGGCGCAGCTCGACAAGTTCGGGCGTCAGCGAGCGCACGCCGGCAATCCTCGCGTCGATCTCGCGTGGCGGCAGCAGCGGCCTGACGCGCAGGTCGGGCGGGCGGTTGTCGCGGATCAGCAGGTCGGTCAGCGGCCGCGCACGGCAGAGCAATCCCCAGCCCTCGTCTCGCTCCGCGTCGGGCAACGAATAGACCGACACGTCGCCGTGATCGATCTCGCCGTCCTCGATCTGGAACTTGCAGGTGGAGCACTTGCCCGCGCGGCAGCCGTAGCGGATCTGCACGCCCTGGCGCAGCGCGGCGTCGAGTACGGTCTCGCCAGGCGAGACGTCGAACGTTTCTCCGGACGGAGTGAACTCGACGTTGAACGTCGCGCCACTCATGACGCGGACGGCGACGGGCGCGTGGACGACGAATCCATGCGCCTCAAGCCTGCGGCTCGATCTGCGTGATCGCGCTCGTGACCTTGAACTTGCGCGGCGTGGTGTCCACGCGCCCCACGTAGCTGGTCAGGATCACCAGCCACTGCGGCATCGACAGTGGCTGGCCGAGTTCGGAAGCGACGCGATCGAGATCGACCTCGAGGTCGTACTCGGTCGAGGTGACCTTCCAGTAGGTGCCGTGATCAGCGACCTGCAGATCGGGGTGATCTTCCACGAGCACGTCGATCGTGGCCTGCGCCTCGGGCGAGCCCTGCATCAGGATGATCGAGATCGGCGTACGGCCGTCGGCGCGGAGCGTGGCCATCAGGTGCCTCCCGCCGACGCGAAGCCCAGGCCCGAGAGCACGGCGCTCATGTCCGCGCTCGCCCTGGCGTAGGCCACGTCGAAGGTCTCGCGACGGTTCGGCACGGTGTCGAAGACCGGCGCGAGTGCCTTCGCAGCCTTTTGCGCGTAGTCGCTCCACTGCTCGATCCATTCGCAGATGACGGCGTGATTGGCGCCCGCTTCGGACAGCGCGGGATCGGTGACCATGCGAACGAAGGCCTCGGTGGCCGCGAGGTTGCGTCGGCGGTCACGCTCGGTCGTGACGATGATCTGGCTCGCCACGTCGTCGCCGTTGGCGCCTGCGTTGCCGCGCACGATCGCGCTCGATGCGAGTTGCTGCAGCAGCGGGCCGACGACGAGATTGAGCCCGACCATCAGCTCGCCCCAGTCGCCGGTATTGAGGATGTGCTCGGCCAGGTGCCGCGACGGCTGGTAGCAGGGGTCTTCCATCCAGGCTCGGCGCCCGGCCGCGTCGTCGACGGCCTTGTTGTAGCGCTCGAGTTCGACCAGATACACGATGACATCCTGCGCATGGCGCAGATGGTCGAAGCTCTGGAAGCAGAGCATGGAACTGAGCGTGTCGCTCAGCGATTCGCGCTGCGCAGGACACAGCGTGCGAAAGATCGCGTACTCGAAATGCGACCACGCGCGCCAGTGCTTCGACAGCACCTGGCCGACCCAGTCGGCCTTCAGCGCGGCGAGCGTGCCGTTGAGTCCGGCATCCTCGGTGGCGCGCTCGATCGCGGTCTCCTGCTGCTCCTGGTGGCGGATGTAGGTGCGCTGCCAGTGCTGCGCCGGGTCGCGGTAGCGATACCAGTCCGGGTGGCGCAGGCGCGTCGACGTTTCCCGCCACAGCGGGCCGCCGTCGGAGCGCAGCAGGAAAGCCTCGGCGCCGAAGCGTCCGCCGCCCGCCATGTCGTAACCGCTGGCATCGGGCTGCTGGTGCACCGTCAGCGCCTCGTACTCCGTGAGACGTCGCCCGGCCGGCTGGATGAACGTGAAGTCGCGCGCAGGTTTCGTCGATGCGGCAGTCGCAGGCCGCTGGATCACGGCGCTCATTGCAGCGTCCTCGGCGCCAGCAGGCGTGGCGCGCCGTCGGCGGGCAGCTTGCTGAGCGGGTTCTCGATCTCGATCTTGGTCCGCGCGATGTCGTCGACCGTCCACATCTTGTCCCAGTTCAGCGAGGGCTGGCCGATCAGCGTCTTGCCATCGGCGCGAATCAGGCCGCACTCGCGCACGAACTGCGACAGCTCGTAGCCCTCGTACTGCTCGAACCAGGTCCAGGCCTTCGCGTAGCGGTGCGGCTCGAGCGCATACAGGTGCTCGCAGCCGTCGCTGCAGAACGCGTGCTTGCGTCCATCGGCTTCACGGATGCGCACCGTCGACTGGTCGAAGCGCGGGAACACGCAGGGCATCTGGCAGACGCGGCAGATCGGCGGCACCTGCGGGAACAGCGTGAGCGGAATCTGGCCGTCCTTCGGATCGCCCATCTTCGCGTAGGCCTCCCAGAAGCCGCCGTACAGCGCGTACCAGCCCGGGTACTTTTTCTCGAACCACTCGAAGTCGCGTGGCGTCAGCGGGTCGATCCGGCAGAACTGCACGGGCCAGGTCGCGGCCAGCATCATCACGATGTTGTGGTGGCCCCAGGGAATGCGCGCCTTGGCCTCTTCCCAGCCGCGCGGCAGCTCCACGCCGAAAGGCTTCAGGCGCTCGATGTACGAACCCGCCCAGTCGTTGCCGACCCACTCGGTCCAGGCCTCGTGGTAGGAGCCGCCCCGGTTCTGCTGGAAGTAGTCGTAGACCGAGCCGATGAACGAATCCAGGAACGAGTGCTGGCGCCAGAACGCGTTGTCGAAGTCGCGCTGCAGCCGCGGCAGGTTGTCCGGCACCGAGGCGATCGCGGCGAGCGTGGCGTAGCCGTTGGCCATGTGGCGCGCTTCGTCGGACTGCACGCTGAGGAACGTGGTGGGCGTGGCTTCGTCGCCGTTGGCAGCCGCGACCTCGGTGAGCGTCACGAAGATCGGGTTGGTGTACGCGGTCTCGGCGACGACCTGCAGATTGATCGCGCCCTCGATGGGATCGCTGGCGAAGAAGGCGTCGAGCGCCGGTCGCGCGGCGCGCGTGATCATGTTCTGCCCGCGGATCTTGAAGCCGCGGTCGAAGCCCTCGGGATCGCGCGCGTGCTTGGCCAGATACCGGATCAGGTGGGCTTCCTGGTTGGTGTGGCGCACCTCGTCCATCATCTGTGCGAGGTAACCCTGCCGCAGTTCCGCGTTGTCGACCGAGTCCACGAGCTGGCCCGTGCACTTCATCGCCGCGTACTCGGCATAGGTGGTCACCGGCAACGCCATCTTCAGGATCTCGGTCCAGCGTTCCGAGGCCTTGGCCGGCATCTTGGCGCGCGCCATCACGTCGCTCATCGCGCCGTACTGGCGATCGTCCTTGTCGCGTTCCATCTTGCAGTAGTCACGGACCAGGTGACGGAACGGGTCGCTGGTCTTCTTCGGAATCTTGTAGTTCTGCGGGTAGCGCGTGGTCTTGGGCTCGTAGCTGAAGTCCCACTCGAAGTCCTTGACCCTGTCGTGGGCCTTGATGAATTCGTTGCTGTCCATCGGGTTCTCCTGTCGACACGCGCAGCGGCGGTTCGCCGGGGCGGGCTGCCGGCAGCGTAGGCCTGCCGCGGGCGTCACTCTTGGCATCCGCTGCCTGCCGATTTGGCAGCCCTTGCCAGCGCGGGTTCGTGCGCCTTGCAAGGTCGTCCGATGCGCCCATAATCGGGATACAACATGAGGTGCCCCGGATTCCGAGGCTCGCGTGGCCGTGTTCCCGGGCCCGCGACCAGGCTCCGCAGGACCACCGAGGAGGGGCCGTGACGTCTTCCAGTCCTGTGCTGAACGAACACTGGCGTGACCTCGAGAGCTGGACCACTGCCACGGTCATGCCCTCGAAGCAGTTCGATCGATGGCGCGACTTCGTCGTGGACGCGCACCTGCACTGGGACATCCACTCGGTCCGCTGCGACCAGTTCCCGGCCTTCATCCGCCAGGGCCGTTACGAGGGCTTCCGCCTGGTGCATCTGACGGCCGCGCGTGGCGGCGTCATCGGCCGGCGCTCGACGCGCGAGATCGCGCAGGATAGCGAGGCGCTCTACAACCTGATCTACGTGGCCGAGGGCTCGCAGTGCCTGGAGTTCGCCGATCACGAGATCCGGCTCGATCCGGGCACGTTCGCGCTGTGGGATTCCACGCAGCCGATGAACTTCAACACCGGCGAAGGCCTGCGCCAGATCACGTTCTCGGTGCCCAGGAAGCGCCTCGACGACGCGCTGCCGCGCTCCGGCGAATTCTGCGGTCACGCCATGAAGGCGACGGCGGGCATCGGCAAGCTGTTCATCGACTGCATGCTCGCGCTCGAGACGAGTTTCGGCGAACTGTCCAACGCCGAGGCCAGGCAGGTGCTCGAGGCGACGACGGAAATGCTGGTGGCCACGCTGACCGCCAAGGTGCAGCTGCCGGAGCACCGCGGGTTTCGCGAGCAGCTGCAGCACGTCATGGCCGGCATCAACCGGCAGCTCGACGATCCGCACCTGACGCCGCAACGGGTCGCCCGCGACAGCGGCATGTCGGAGCGGCATCTGTATCGCCTGTTCGCCGAGGCCGACACCACGCCGGCGTCGTGGATCCGCAAGCGCCGGCTGGAACAATGCCGCCGCGACCTGGTCGCCCGTTCGTGCGCGCACCTGAGCATCCTCGACATCGCCGCGCGCTGGGGCTTCTTCGATTCGAGTTCGTTCTGCCGCATGTTCCGGCAGGAATACGGCCTGTCGCCGAAGCAGGTGCGTTCTTCGGCAAGCCCTCGCGAGAACGTGAAGCGATGACCGACTTGAAGAAGGTTCTCCATGTGGAGGCCTCGCCGCGCAAGCAGCGCTCGGCCTCGCTGGAAGTGACCCGTGCCTTTCTCGATGCGCTGCGCGCGAAGACGCCGGGCCTGCAGGTCGACACGATGGACCTGTGGGACATGGCGCTGCCGGAGTTCGACGGCGCCGCACTGCAGGCCAAGTACGCGGGCCTCGAGGGCAGGGCGCGCAGTGCGGACGAAGAGATCGCCTGGAAAGCGATCAACGCCTATGCCGACCGCTTCAAGGCCGCCGACCTGCTGCTGTTCTCGGTGCCGATGTGGAACTGGACGGTTCCCTACAAGCTCAAGCACCTGATCGACCTGGTGTCGCAGAAGGACGTGCTGTTCACGTTCGACGAGCGCGGCATGAACGGCCTGCTGACGCGCCAGCGCGCGGTCTGCGTCTATGCACGCGGTGCCGATTTCACGCCGGGTGCCGGGTTCCCGCTCGACTGGGACCACCAGCAGCCGTTCATGCAGACCTGGCTGCATTCGATCGGGGTGACGCAGGTCGACGCCGTGATCGTCCAGAAGACCGTGATGGGGCCGGAGCTCGATCGCGCATCACGCGATGCCGGCTGCCGCGAGGCGCGCGAGCTGGCGCAGCGCCTGTCGCTCGCCGCGACGCGCTAGGCTTCACGGCAGCTGCGCCGTCCGCGCAGGCAGCGGCAACAGGCCCCAGATCATGAGCAAGCCGAATCCGGCCGTCGACGCCGTGGCGAAGAAGGTCGAGCAGACCATGCGACGGTTGAACGTGTGGACCACTCCGGCGCCGCCGCTGAAGCCGTTCCGCCAGCCGTTCGCGATGGACGCGATGCCGTTCGTGCACTGGATCCAGCTCGTGCTGGTGCCGCGGCTGCGCGAAGTCGCGCGCGGCGATGGGCCGATGCCGCCGTCGAGCAACCTGGCCGGGCACGCCGTGCGCGAGTTCGACGGCGACGACCTGATGGATCCGCTGATCGACGTGCTGCGCGAAGTCGATGGGCTGTCGCAGCCGTTTCTTGCGCCGGCGCCTGCCGGGCGCGTGCCGTCGATGTTCGCGCTCAAGCTCGCGGCACGCCTGGGGATCATCGTCGCCATCGTCCTTTCGATCTCCGCCAGCCAATGGGTGTCGAGATCGTTCAGCGCTTACTTCCCGCCGCATGTCAGCGCCGTCTTCTTCGGCAGCATCGAGCCCGACGCCGGGCACAGCGTTCTGCGCGTGGCGCTGATGGCGGAGCGGGGCAGGGAGAATGCGCTGCGACCCACCGAGGCGCATGTGCTGCTCGACCGCAGCGGGATGCCGACGCCGGGCGTTCTGATCAAGCTGCCCGATCCGCTGTCGTTCGACCCGACCGCGCCGCCCGAGGCCGCCGCGATTCGCGACTGGCTCGTGAGCGCGGGTGTCGATGCGAACTCGCCCCAGGCGCTGCCGGCCGCGGCGCAGGTGCTCGACATCGTCGGCGTGGCGGTGTCGGCGCGCACGCGGCAGGACCTCGAAACGCTGAGGCCGCGGCTGCCGCCGGGTACCTACGAGCCGCAGATCGTCGACATCGATGGACACACGCCCGGCTGGCTGGACATGACTGCCGGGCTCGTCGTCGCGGTGGCCGTGTGCATCCCGTTCCTCTGGTACGCGATCCGCGTGCGGCGACGCCGTTCGTAGCCTGGGTGAAACCCGGGGCTGCTGCTCGCTGACGAAGGGGAACCCCGGGTTTCACCCGGGCTACGGGATAGCAGACGGCAGATCACATCCCGCCCAGCCCCAGCCCGAAATTCACCTTGAGCAGGATCAGCGCGCCGAAGACCGCGAATAGCGCGGCGGCGACGAATCGCATCCGGCTCAACGGAAAGCGTTTCGCCAAGGTCTCGCCGAGCAACACCGCGGGCACGTTGGCCACCATCATTCCTAGGGTCGTGCCGGCGGCGACCGCGGCGAGACTCGCGTACTGGGCGCCGAGCGCCACCGTCGCGAGCTGCGTCTTGTCGCCCATCTCGGCGAGGAAGAACAGGATCGTCGTGGTCAGGAACGCGCCGTAGCGCGACGGCCGATGATCTTTCTCGTCGAGCGTGTCCGGGATCAGGGCCCAGGCCGCGAAGGCGAGGAAGGACAGGCCCAGCACCCAGCGCATGATGTCCGGGTCGACATGGCTGGCCACCCAGCCGCCGACGGACGCCGCGACCAGGTGGTTGGCGATGGTGGCGACGAAGATGCCCGCGATGACGGCCGCGTGCTGGCCGCGAAAGCGCGCGGCCATGACAAACGACAGCAGCTGCGTCTTGTCGCCCATCTCGGCGAGCGCAACCATGCCCAGCGAGGCGAGAAAAGCTTCCATTGGTGTATTTCCATTGGCTGGCGATGGAGCGCAATGACCCCGTTCTCCATCGCCAGCCGGCTGTGGACAACGAGGTCAAAGGTCTCGCCCTGCGGGTGCTGCCGACGCCATGGCCATGCGACCAAGTGTGTTGACGTCGGCTCTTTCCTTGCGGAAAGCAGCTACTCCCCAATGACGCGGCCACTATAGCGGGGCACGCGATCCTTGAACAACACGCACCGGGCCCGCTCAGCGCGGCGTTGCCGGTGCGTCGAGCGTGGCGAGCAGTTCCGCGGCTTCCTCGTGCCCCTGGGCGGCGGCCAGTTTCAGGTAGTGCGTGGCCCGTGCCGGATTGCGCGCGACGAGTTCGTCGTTCACGAACGAGAGGCCGCCGTCGAGATACAGCTGGCCGAGCAGGGCCTGGGCCTCGGCGTAGCCGCCGTCGGCCGATCGATGCAGCAAGGCAAGGCCGGTGACGTCGCTCTGTTCGACGCCGCGTCCGTCGATGTACATGCCGGCCAGGTGCACCTGCGCGCTGCCGACGCCGCGTTCGGCCGCGGCGCGGAACAGACGCGCGGCTTCGCGATCGTCCTGTGGCAACTCCTCGCCTTCGAGATAGAACTCGGCGAGCAGGGCCTGCGCGGCGGGATACGCTTGGTCGGAAGCCTTGCGCAGGAACGTCAAAGCCCGCGCGGAATCTTCGGCGGCTGCGTAGGCGCGGCTCAACTGGTACTGCACCCGCGGCGACGTGGGGGCCTTGGCGAGTTCCTTCGTGCAGGCCGCGATGGCCTTGGCCGGGTCGACGAAGTCATGCCCGGCGCCTGCGCCTGGTCCCAGCGGATCGAGCGGATCGCCGGCCATGCGATCGCAGTCGTTGGAGAGGCGAGGAGCGGATGCGCCCGATGGCGCGGGCACGATGGCGACGCCGTGGCCGATCGCAGCCTGCATCGGCAGGGCCAATGCCAAGGCAGCGGCGTATCGCCGAAGGCGCGTGGCAGGGGTTTGAAAAACGGGCAGCGGACTCATGGACACGCGACGTGGGAATCGGCCGCCCGGATTCTATTGATCTTTCCCGGACGAACGACGATCGGTAGCTCCCTCTCCCTTTGGGAGAGGCGTTTCGGGTTCAGGAGTGACATTGAGTCACTCCTGAACCCGAAACGGGGTGAGGGCGCGCGGAGCGCGGCAGAGGCGCTCTGATGGCGCTGCTCGACCGCGCTCCGCGCGGCCTCACCCCGGTTGGGTTTACGTGGGAGTGCCATTGAGGCACTCCGCGCTGGGACCCAACCGCTCCGCGCCGACCTCTCCCGGAGGGAGAGGTATCCGTTCGGGATCGCAATTGCTGCGGTCGGCCCTGCACCTTCACCGATACCGCGCCGGTAATCCACGCCTCCGCGCAAGGTATTGGACGCGCGCACGGGGCGCGCCTAGTTTTGCGGATCGGTGCCCGGGCAGCCTGCGATTCATCGTGGGCGCCGTCCGCGGTGTCGATCGCGCAGAAGGAGCCGAAGACGCCGACGCCTTCGAACAACGAGTTCAAACCATTGAACCGAGGAGATCGCAGCGATGCAGAAGAAGAGCACGTTTCTCGCCAATGCCTGGTATGCGGCGGCGATGAGCACCGAGGTCGGACCCGAGGCGCTGTTCCATCGCAAGATCCTGGACACGTCGATCCTGATCTACCGCAAGCAGGATGGATCTCCGGTGGCGATGCACGATCGCTGCCCGCATCGCTTCGCGCCGCTGCACCTGGGCAAGCGTTGCGGCGACGAGGTGGCCTGCCTGTACCACGCGCTGCGATTCAACGAGAAGGGCCAGTGCACGCACAGCCCTCATGGTGACGGCCGCATCCCCAACAGCGCGCAGGTGCGCGTGTTCCCGCTGCTGGAGAAGTACGGCTTCCTGTGGATCTGGATGGGCGATGCGCCGGCCGATGCATCACGCCTGCCCACGTGGAACGAGCTGGACGAAGGGCCGGCCACCGGCGTGGCGCATACCTACATGCACATGAAGGCCAACTACGAGCTGATCGTCGACAACGTCATGGACTTGTCGCACGTGGATCACGTGCACGGCGAGATCATCTCGACGCGCGGCCAGTTGTCCCCGTTGACGCCGCAGGTGCGCGAGACCGCCACGTCGATCGCCTCGCGCAACGAGTGGAAGCAGACGCCGCCGATGTTCATCTTCAACCAGTTCCTGCCCGATCCGCAGGGCGAAGCGCGCATGTTCGTCGAGGTCACGTGGACGCCGCCGGCGAACATCCAGCTGTCGATCGGCGCGTCGCAGGATCCGGCGGGCCAGCTCAATCTCGAAGAGTGCGTCAGCCAGTTCGACCTGCACACCTGCACGCCGGAGACTTCCTCGACGACGCATTACTTCTTCGCCACGCGCCGCAATCACCTGGTCGACAGCGCCGAATACAACGAGGGCAAGATCCGCGCGATGCATGCCGCGTTCGAGACCGAGGATGGTCCGATCATCGAGGCGGTGCAGCAGGAAATGGACACCGATGATTTCTTCAGCCTGCGTCCGGCGCTGACCACCAATGATCTGGCGCCGGTGAAAGTGCGGCGCTTGTTGAGGAAGCTGATCGAGGCGGAGCGGGTGGCGGCGGTGCGCGGTCAGCTGGAAGCGGTCGTCGGCTGAACGTCGCCCGTAGCCCGGGCGAAGCCCGGGGCTTCATTCGCAATTCGAGGAAAAGCCCGCGGGCGAAGCCCGGGTTACAGCCCGAGTTCGCTCAGCCCCGGATGATCCGCAGGCCGAGGGCCACTCGCATCCCAGTGGAACAGGCGCTGATCCTCGCGGATCGCAAGATCGTTGATGCTGGCGTGACGTTCGGCCATCAGGCCATTGCCGTCGAACGCCCAGTTCTCGTTGCCGTAGGCGCGAAACCACTGGCCCGTCGCGTCGCGATACTCGTACGCGAAGCGCACCGCGATGCGGTTGCCGGTGAACGCCCACAGTTCCTTGATCAGCCGATAGTCCTGTTCCTGCTTCCACTTGCGCGTCAGGAACTCGACGATGCGATCGCGCCCCTGGAAGATTTCGCTGCGGTTGCGCCAGCGGCTGTCGGGTGTGTAGGCCAGCGAGACGCGCTCGGCATTGCGTCCATTCCAGCCGTCTTCGGCCATGCGGACTTTCTGTGCGGCGGTGTCCGCGTCGAACGGGGGCAGGGGCGGTCGCGAGTCCATGGCAGATCTCCGTTGGCAAGCGCGCGTCGGCGCGCTTCGCAGATGAAAGACGACGATGTCGGCCGGAATCGTACGTGACGGCCGGATCACGTGGAGGGAGATGTCCGGCACCGTAGCCCGGACGAAGTCCGGGGTCGTCGCTCGAATTGAAAGCGCAATCCCGGACTTCGTCCGGGCTACGCTCGCTACGTCGAACGCAATTCCATCAAATGCACCAACGTCCGCAACGCCCCGTTGACCGGCGTAGCGACGCCGTACGTCTCCCCGAGGCGCACGACATAACCATTCAAATGATCGATCTCCGTCGGCTTCCCCGCCGCCAGATCCTGCGCCGTCGACGAACGTTGCGTCGCCATCGATCCCGCGATCCGGTTCACGGCGAGATAGGGATCGGAAAGCCCGGCGACGCCCGCCGCGCGTGCCACGGCCAGGCACTCGCGGATGACGTCGTGCATCACGGCAACGACACCCTCCGACGCCACGAGCTTGCCGTAGGGAATCTGCGGAATCGCCGACATCGCATTGAACGCGCAGTTGATGATCAGCTTGTCCCACAGGGCCGGCACGACGTCGTCGGACACCTGCGTCGGAATCTTCGCGGCATCGAGCACGGCCGCGATCCGCGCCGCGTCGTCGAAGCGGCCGATGACGAGTTCGCCGCGCCCGTGGTGACGCAGGTGACCATCGCCGGGCATGCCGACGGCGAGATAGACGATTGCGGGAATCACGTTGCGGCAGAGAACCTTCGACAGGCGTTCCGCGTTGTCGACGCCGTTCTGCAGGCTCAGCACGCAGGCCTTGTCGTGCAGGAACGGCAGCAGCATTTCGCCGGCGCTCTCGGTGTCGCCCGACTTCACGCAGAACAGGACGAGATCCGCATCGCGCGCCGCTTCGGGTGTCGTGCTCGCGCCGATCGGGATGCGACCGGTGAACGCGGCGGACTCGAACAGCAGGCCTTCGCGACGGATCGCATCGACGTGCCGCGCCCGCGCCACCAGCGTCACCGCGTGACCCGCACGCGCCAGCATCGCCCCGTAGTAGCAGCCGACCGCGCCGGCACCCATCACCAGGATGTTCATGCGGGGATCTTAGCGGCGTGCCGGTGCCGGGTGCGGGTTCGAGGCCGGAACTCCGGGCCGGGATGAGCGGAGTGGGGATACGCTGCGAAGGAGACGGACGTCGCAGTCGGATCGACGCGGGCTCCTGTGTTTCGAAGCGCGATTGAGCAGACTGCGGACAGGCCACCACCGCAGATGATCGTCATGCCCGCTTTCTCGTCCGCCCGCCTGATGCCCGCCGTCTTCGGTCTGTTCCTGGTGTTCGTCGCCGCCGCGGCGATGCATATCGAAGCCCGCGCCGCGGGGCCTCAAGCCGCGGACCGAAAGATCGAGTTCAACGGACGGCCGCTCGATGCGGCCGGCCTGAAGATCATCCAGTCGATCGAGCAGCAGGTCGGCCCGGTGCCCGATGGCCGTTACTGGTACGACGGCAGGACCGGCGCCGCCGGCCTGTGGGGCGGGCCGGTCGCCGCGGTGATCGCGCCGGGTCTTGCGCTGGGCGGTGCGCTGCCCGCACAGGCCTCGGGTGGCGGCGACGGACGCCTCACCGGCGTCTTCGTCAACGGACGCGAGCTGCATCCCTTCGACGTCAAACGACTGCAGACCGTCGGGGCCGTGGTGCCGGGCCGTTACAACTGGGATAGCGCGGGCAACGTCAGCCTCGAGAACGGGCAGCCGCTGTTCAACTTCTTCGCCGCCGTGCGCCAGAGCGGTCGCGGCGATCCGTTCTATACCAAGGACGCCAACAACCACTCCAGCGCGTTCGTCTCGAAAGGCTGCACCGCCGTCAGCGGGCGTACACGCGCCAGCGACGAGAGTTCCACGTACGACTACTACGTGGGCTGCTGAAGCCCGCAGCCAGCGGGACGATCAGCCGGGAACGCGGCCCGCGCGGCGCAGCGCGCCCTGGGCCAGCACCGACCAGTCCTTGTCGCCGTCGCCATGAGCGAGCGCATCCAGCAGGCTGTCGCGCACCAGGCTCGCGATCGGCAGCGGAACGGATTCGCTCTCGGCGGCAGCCAGGATCAGCCGCACATCCTTCAGGCCCAGACGCGCCTTGAAGCCCGCGGGCTCGTAGCGCTGCTCGGCGATGTTGCTGCCGTAACCCTGGTAGACCGGCCCCGGGAAGATGCTGGAGGACACCAGCTCGATCAGCGTCGACGGCGAGACGCCATGCGCGTCCACCAGCGCCGCGGCCTCGCCCATCGTCTCGATCGCCGACACCAGCATGAAGTTCACGGCCAGCTTCATGACGTTGGCCTGCGATGCCCGATCGCCGAGCCGCCAGGTCTTCTTGCCGATGACGTCGAGCAGCGGTTGCACGCGATCGAGTGCTGCCGCCGGACCCGCGGCCAGGATCTGCAGCGCGGCGGCTGCGGCCACATGCGGGCGTCCGACGACGGGAGCCGACAGGTAGGCCACGCCGGTGGCGGCATGCAGTGCGGCGAGCTCGTCGGCGAGCACGACCGAGATCGTCGCCAGGTTCACGTGCACCAGCGGTTCGCGCAGCGTCGCCAGCAATCCGGATTCGATCAGCACGGCGCGCAGCGAAGGATCGTCGGCGAACATGCTGAACAGCACGTCGGCGTCCGCGCAGGCGTCCGCAGGGTTCGCTGCGATGCGGGCGCCTTGCGCCGCGAGTGCGTCGCCGGCGGTAGCCGTGCGATTCCAGGCCGACACCTGATGTCCGGCCTTGAGCAGATTGGCGGCGACGGCCTGGCCCATGGCGCCGAGGCCGAGGAAAGCGAGTTTCATCGTTGCGTTCTCCGGATGAGGATCTCTACCGTAGCCCGGACGAAGTCCGGGATTTCGCTTGAATAAGGGGCGCGATCCCGGACTTCGTCCGGGCTACGGGTACTAACGGCCCTGGAAGCGCGCCTCGCGACGCTCCATGAACGACATCACGCCTTCCTTGGCGTCCTCGCTGCGCATCAGGCCCGGCATGTCGTCGAACAGGTGTCCGATCGCCACGTCCTGTCCTTCGGTGACGGCCATGCGCGTCGACTTGAGCACAGACTGCACGCCCAGCGGCGCCGCCTTGGCGATCTTCACCGCGATCTCGCGCGCCACGCGGTACTGCTCTCCGGCAGGAACGACTTCCTGCACCAGGCCCAGCCGGTGCGCCTCGGCGGCGGTCCATGCGTCGCCGGTGAGCAGGTAGCGCTGCGCGTTGCCCCAGCCCATCTGCTGCGGCAGCCGGATCGTCGCGCCGCCGCAGGGATAGATGCCGCGCTTGACCTCGAGCATCGCGAACTTGGTGTCGTCCGCCGCGACGCGCACGTCGGTGGCGAGCATCACCTCCACACCCCAGGTGTAGCAGTAGCCCTGCACGGCCATCACCAGAGGCTTGCGGCAGCGCGGCGACGTCAGCCCGAACGGATCGATCGCGCCTTCGAATACCGGGAACTTGTCGCCCGACGCGAAGATCGGCGCCCACTTGTCCAGCTCGATGCCCGAGGAGAAATGCTTGCCCGACGCATGCAGCAGGCCGACGCGCAGCTCCGGATCGCGATCGAGCTGTCCGAGCGCGAGCCCGATGTCGCGGTACATCTCCGGCGAAAGGGCGTTGAGCTTCTCCGCGCGATCGACATGGATGTCGAGGATGTGGTCGGCGATGGTGATCTTGATGTGCGACATGACAGGACTCGAAAGAGGTGATGGTCGAAGTAGAGCAGATGAAAGCGCCTCCCGGGCTACGTTCAGAAGATCTCCGGCGGCGCGCCGGACGCCACATCGGTACGCGACGCCACGACGCCGAGCCACGCATCGATCTTCGGCAACTCGCATTCGAAGAAATAGCGGCAGGCGCGCAGCTTGCCGTCGATGAACGTACGTTCGTCCGTCGTCTTCACATCCAGCGACCGCGCGGCCACGGCCTGCTCCAGCCACAGCCACGCGACGACGACATGCCCGAACGCCCACAGGAACGGCGTGGCGTTGTCGAAGGCGGCGTTGGCCACTTGCTGTCGCAGCGGGGCCAGCGAATCGTTGATCTGCGTGACGGCACGCTTGAGCGCGGCGGCGTGCGGTGCGAACTCGGGCACGCCCTGCGATCGCGCCGTGGTGTCGATCATCCGCCGGCCGAGTTCGGCCATGCCACGTCCGCTGTCGCGCAGGATCTTGCGTCCGAGCAGGTCGATCGCCTGGATGCCGGTCGTGCCTTCGTGGATCGGGTTGAGGCGGTTGTCGCGCAGCAGTTGCTCCACGTCGAAATCGCGCGTGTAGCCGTAGCCGCCGTGGATCTGGATCGCGATGTCGTTGGCGGCCAGGCCGTACTCCGAAGGCCAGGTCTTGGCGACCGGTGTCAGCAGGCCCAGCAGTTCGGCGCTGCCGGCATTGCCTTCCTCGTCGACGAGCTTCGCGCAGTACAGGCACAGCGCCAATGCACCTTCCGCGTAGGCTTTCTGCGCGAGCAGCATGCGCTTGACGTCCGCGTGTTCGATCAAGGGCACCGGTGCGCCGGTGCGCACGCCGATGGCGCGGCCCTGCAGGCGCTCGCGCGCATACGTCACCGACAGCCGGTGGCCGCGATAGCCCAGCGCCGCCGCGCCCAGGCCGACGCCGATGCGCGCCTCGTTCATCATCTGGAACATCTGCATCAGGCCGAGCCCGGGCTGGCCGACTCTCCAGCCGATGGCGCCACCGTGCTCGCCGAAATTGAGCAGGCAGTTGGCAGTGCCGCGATAGCCCATCTTGTGGTTGAGGCCGGCGACGCCCACATCGTTGCGCGATCCGTCGGGCAGGATCTTGGGCACGATGAACAGCGACAGCCCCGCGGTGCCCTCGGGCAGCCGCCCGTCCGCACCGGGGACTTTCGCGAGCACGAGATGGACGATGTTCTCGCTGGCGTCCTGGTCGCCACCCGAGATCCACATCTTGTTGCCGGTCAGCCGGTAGCGCTCGCCCAGTTCATCGGCTCCCGCGGGCTCGGCACGCGTGCGCACGTCGCCCAGGCTCGAACCGGCCTGCGGTTCGGACAGGCACATCGTCCCGAACCAGCGGCCGTCGATCTGCGGCCTGGCGAAGGTCTCGATCTGCGCGGACGAACCGAAGCTCACGATCAGGCGCGCGTTGGCCACCGTCAGCATCGCGTAGCCCGAGGTTGCGACGTTGGCCGCCGCGAAATACGCGAACGAGGCGGAAGTCAGCAGGTAGGGCAGGCCCGAACCACCGAGGTCCGGCGAAAAGCCCGCGGAGAAAAGTCCCACTTCCGCGTACTGGCGCAGCGCCTGCGTCACCTCGGGGCAGATGTGCACGCCGTCGGCGTCCAGTCGCGGCTCTTCGACGTCGGCGCGCTTGTAGTGCGTCAGGAAATGTTCGCGCGCGAGTTTTTCCGACAGGTCCAGCATCGCATCGACGGATTCACGCGTCAGATCGGCGTGGCGCTGCTGCGCCGCCAGCGATTCGATCTTCAGCCAGTCGTGCAACAGGAAATCGAGGTCGCGGCGGACGATCAGCGACGTGCTCATGCAACGGTCCTTGCGGTATCGGAGGGGAATCCCGAACTTCGTCCGGGCTACGCGAGCGGTTGTAGCCCGGACGAAGTCCGGGGTGGGACGTCGCCGATCACGTCTCGGTGATCCCGACGTACAGCGTCTCGCGCGGCCGCGCCAGCACGCGACGCACCATCGGCTCGAAGTGGCTCAGCGGCAGCGTCGGCGCCGCGGCATCGAAGGCGGGTCCGTCGTAGCGCTCGCAGAACTTCGCCGTCATGTCGTAACCGGGATGCTGGCGGAAGTTCTCGCGCAGGTTGCGGTCCATGCCCAGGTGATGGAAGAAGTAATAGCCCTGGAAGATGCCGTGCTTCTCGACCATCCAGTGATGTTCCGGCGTGACGAACGGCTTGAGCATGACGGCCGCGACGTCCGCGTGGTTGTACGGCCCCAAGGTGTCGCCGATGTCGTGCAGCAAGGCGCACACGAGGTATTCCTCGTTCTCGCCGGCCTCCTGGGCCAGTGTGGCGGTTTGCAGGCAATGCTGCAGTCGATCGATCGGAAAGCCGCCGTGATCGCCGTCCAGCAGGCGCAGATGAGCCAGCACCCGGTCCGCGAGGCCCTGCGCGAACGGAACGTAATGGCCCTTGATCGCCGCCCAGTCCTGCACGGTCGAGTCGGCGATCGACGCGAACGTGGCGCGGGGAAGGGTGGTGTCGTTCATGGCTGTGCCTCGATGTTGATGGTCTCCCTCTCCCGGCTTCGCGGGGTGAGGGACAAATGAATTACGCCGCGTGTTCCCGCGGCTGAGCTTTCGCTCTCTTCCTCAACCGCCCCGGCATGCTCGTCGCGATTCGCCGACGCTGTCCAGCAGACGACACGATCCCCGGCCTTGATCTGCTTGCCGCCGATCTCGACGTCCGCGGTCGCGGTGCGCATCTTGCGGAACAGGTCGCAGAAGTTCTTCTCGTCCGCGAAGAACGAGTGGCTGGTCAGCTGCTCGTCGATGGTCATACGGGATCTCCTTGGAGGAAAAGCTTCAACGCAGAGGCGCAAAGGACGCAAAGCGAAAAGAATCGGATGTTTTCCCGCCTGTCTTTTTGTTTTTCTTTGCGACCTTTGCGCCTTTGCGTTGAATGATTTTGAGGAGGACAGAGTGCCTCAGTGCACGACGGCCGGCAGGTCGACGACGAACATCTCCGGCCGCGTCTCACGGAACGAGGGCCGTGCTTCCAGCGCGTCGACGTACGCGACCAGATTCGGATACTTCTGCCGCCAGCGCGCTTCCTCGACTTTCGCGAACAGCCCGTTGCCGAGCATGAAGTCGAACCAGGTCAGCGCGGCGGCAGCGGCGATGTCGGCGTAGGTGATGGGTTCGCCTACCTTCGGAACGCGGTTGCCGACCAGCTTGGCGATCTCCGCGATGCCGCCGCCGACCTTGCGCGTCTGCCGCTCGGTCCACGCCGGGCTCGGGTGCTCGCGCTGCTCTTCGAACACGATCAGCACCGTGATCTCCATCAGCCGCTCGCCGAGCAGCTGCAGGCGCCTGGCCGCGAGAATGCCGTCGACATCACTCGGCAGCAGCGGCGGGTTGGGGTGCTTACGCTCCAGCCATTCGCAGATGAACATCGAGTCGTAGATGTTTTCGCCCTGGTCGGTGACCAGGATCGGGAGCTGCTGCAGCGGGCTGTAGCTGGGCACGATCGACTTGTCGTTCCAGGGGACGTCGAACACCGTCTCGAACGGGATCTTCTTTTCCTTCATCGCGATGGCGACCTTGCGGCCGAAGGCGCTGGGCGTGGAGTTGACGAGTTTCATGTGCGGGTCCTCGTGAGTTGGCTTACAGCGTCCAGGCGAGGCGCGTCTGGATGACATCGAATTTGGCGTCGTCGAGATCTTCGCGCACCGAGTGCACGTAGTTGATGCCGATCTTGATGTGCTGGTTCAGGAACCAGTTCAGCCCCAGCGTGTAGTTGGTCACCTCGGCACCGTCGCCGAGCGCGGTGGCGCCGCCCTGGAATTCCTTCGAACGCAGATCGAGCTGCGAGTAGCGTGCCTGGATCTCCCACGCGCCCCATTTTCCGAGCTTGCGGTTGGTGACCGGCACCGGCAGCACCTGGCCGTTGAGCGCCAGCGGGTTGAACAGCGTCTGGTGTCCGGTCAGGAAATATCCCGCCTCGACATAGAACGCGCTGAACGTCAGATCATCGGCCGTGTCGCGCTGGGTCTTGTTGTAGAAGTAATCCGACTGCATCCAGAACGGGCCTTCGACATAGCGGAACTCCAGCACGCCGAGCATCGCCTTCTTGGCGTTGTCGATGATCGCCAGCGGATACAGCTCGACGTCGTCGGTGTAGACCTCGGGCCAGATGCCCCAGACCAGCGTCTCGTCCTGCGGCTTGATCAGCGCGCCGGAGACACCGAGGTGGATCATGTGACGGCCGAGTTCGCTGTAGCTGGGCAGGAACGAGAAGCGGCCGTGCACGATGTAGTCGTCTTCGCCCTTGTCCACCGCCTGCAGCCCGGTGCCGGCTTCCTCGGTGGTGTCGCGCGCGATGCCCAGCGCCCAGCTCAGCTTGTGTTCCATATCCACGTCGAAGGCCGTGATGCCCAGCAGCGGCCCGTGGAAGAACGCGTTGACCAGTGAGGGTTCGAGCATCAGGCGGTGACGCGGATAGTTCGCCCACACGTCGAGCCCGTAGGTGGGCATCTGCAGGCCCACGAGCAGGTTCTGCACGACCGGAAGATTGTTGAAGCCCAGCGCCGCCCATTCCACGGCCGAGTCGCCGCTGCCGCTGCCGTTGTCCTGGAAGTCGACGCGGAAGTAGTACCAGTAGTCCTCGGTGTAGCTGCCGTTGAATTCCAGGCGTGCGGTGGCGATGCGGCTCTCGCCGTCGATCTCGTCGCGACCGAGCGCTTCCGCGAACTCCTTGTCGTCGAGCACGAAGCTGTTGTCGAACCAGACGAACAATCCCATCGTCAGACGGTTCTGCTGGTCCGGGCTCGTGAACGTCGGACCGTAGACACCGAGCGGGCTGTAGTCCCACTTCAGGCTGCCGTACGGAGAGGCGGGCGCCGCGGCCTCAGGCGGATTGGCCGGTGCCTTTTCCACCGCCGCGACGTCTTCGGCGTTCGTGCCGGGCGGAACGCCGCCCTCCGGAGTCTCGGCGAAGCTGTCGAAAGGCATCCACGCACCGGCCAGCGCCAGCATCAGCGCGGGCATGCGGCGGGCGGAAGGGGCAGGCGGGCTGTCGCCGCGGTCTGCGTCGAAGAAAAGCCGCACGGTTGTTTCTCCTCAGGGTGTCGCCTGCTGGCTGCCTGCGAAACGGTCTGCGGCAACTCGATCGGCAGTCACGAAAAATCGCGACCGGTAGCCAGCCGGTCGCGCGGTATGGCGGTGGTGCCGCGGATTACTTCTTCGACTTTTTCTTCGGCGCGACGTTGCCCTCGAAGGCCTTCTCGAAGGCGCTCGCCGCGCGGTAGATCGTCGATTCCTGCCAGTGCTTGCCGATCAGCATCATGCTGGCCGGCAGGCCGTCGCTGTAGCCGCAGGGAATGGCGATCGCCGGATGGCCGGTGGCGTCGAATGGCGCGGTGTTGCCGATCATCTCCAGGCCGCGCGCGACGCTCTCGGTGATGCTCGCGTCCGCGCCGGGGATCTTGCTGGCCTTGATCGGCACCGTGGGCATCAGCAGCAGGTCGTATTCGTTCAGCGCCGCGTCGTAGGCCGCGATCATCTGACGCACCAGGTTCTGCGCCTTGGCGTAGTACTGGCCCTGGTGCTGGTTGAGCATGAACTGGCCCATCAGCATCGTGACCTTGAGCGTCGTCGACAGCTCGTCCGCGCGGTTGCGCCAGCCCTCGTGCGCCTTCATCAGGCCGGGCAGGTACAGCCCCTTCCAGTTAAAGCCGAAACCGTTGCCGTGCATCATCTGCATCATCGCGCCTTCGTGCGCGATGGCGCTCCAGACCGACTGCGCCGCGCCGCCGTGCACCGGCACCGAGATCTCGTCGACTTTCACGCCCAGCTTCTTGAACAGTGCGGCGCCCTTGAGCACCAGGTCGTTGACGTCGGACTCGGCGTTGGGCAGCAGGAAGCCTTCCTTGACGATGCCGATCTTCAGGCCCTTCACACCGGCGTCGAGCGCCTGCGTGTACTTGTCGGTCTTGACGTTGATCTGGCGCGGATCGAGGCCGTCGTAGCCGGCGATGACTTCGAGCAGCAGCGCGCTGTCCGCGACGTTCTTCGTGATCGGACCGCAGTGGTCGACCGTGGCCTCGATCGGCATCAGGCCGGTGTAGGGCACCAGGCCGTGCGTGGCCTTCATGCCGACGATGCCGCAGTACGCGGCCGGCATGCGCACCGAGCCGCCCTGGTCGGTGCCCACGGACATGTCCACTTCGCCCGACGCGACGAGCGCGCCGCTGCCCGACGACGAGCCACCGGCCGAATAGCCGTGCTTGCGCGGGTTGTGCACCGGGCCCAGCGATCCGGTGTGGCTGCCGCCGGAGAAGCAGAACAGCTCGCAGTGCGACTTGCCGAGGATCGTGCCGCCGGCGTCGAGGATGCGCTCGACGACGGTGGCGTCCACGTCGGGCACGTAGCCCTGCAACGTGGTGGAGCCATTCATCATCGGCACGCCGGCGACGCAGATGTTGTCCTTGATCGCGAACGTCTTGCCCTTGAGCTTGCCGTTCTTGGCGCCCTCGATCTTCGACTTGTAGTACCAGGCGTTGAGAGGGTTCTCCTCGGCCGTGGGCATGTAGCCCGGCGTGCGCGGGTATTTCACCGGCGGGAGTCCGTCGGGCAGCTTGTCCAGCGCGTTGTAGCCGGCCACGGTGGGGACCATCAGCGCGAGGTATTCCTCGATCTGGGTCGGGGACAGGCTCATGCCGAGCTGCTCGGCGATATCGGCCATCTGCTCGTGCGTGGGCTGCTGGACGCTCATCGGTGGATCTCCCGGTTGTTGTGGTTCCTTGTTAGCCCAGTCTCCCCGGTCCGGGCAAGGCGGGTGATCCCGCGGAGCACCCTGCGACGGCGAGGCGACCGGGGGATCGAACCGGATCGACACGAAGACCCGGGCCCGCCACGATCACGGACCCGCCGCGATCCGACGACGCAACGAAGCTGGAGAAGAAATCCGATGATCAAGCTCGTCTACTGCCTGACCCGCCGCCCCGACGTCACCCC
This sequence comes from Panacagrimonas perspica, assembly GCF_004364935.1. GTDB lineage: Bacteria > Pseudomonadota > Gammaproteobacteria > Nevskiales > Nevskiaceae > Panacagrimonas > Panacagrimonas perspica. Next base: position 324,473 of record NZ_SOBT01000008.1, read on the forward strand.
CGAGCGCTTCCACACGTACTGGCTCGAGAAGCACGGCCCGAAGGTGCGCGAGCGCAAGGCCGCGTTGCGCGCGCTCAAGTACATCCAGAGCCACACCGTGGAGCCGGAACTCAACGGCCTGCTGCAGGCCTCGCGCGGCATGCAGCCGCCGTACGACGGCATCACCGAAGTGTGGTGGGACAGTGCCGACACGCTGAAGGCCGCGATCGGAACGCCGGAAGGCGCCAAGGCGATGCAGGACCTGCTCGACGATGAATCGACGTTCATCGAGTTCTCGACGTCGCGGTTGTTCATCACCGAAGAGCATTCGATCTTCTAAGGAGGGCCCCCGTAGCCCGGACGAAGTCCGGGGTGCGCTTGGTATTCGAGGGGAACCCCGGACTTCGTCCGGGCTACGGCGCCGTCTTCTTCATCCGGTAGCGTCGGAACTCGATGTCCCGTCGCACGACCCTCTGCTCTTCCTCCACGCGGAATCCCTGTCGCGCAAAGAAAGGCGCGGCGACGAGGCTCGCCTCGGTCACGAATTCGGTGACGCCGATCCCGCGTAGATGCTGCTCGGCGGCCCGGTACAGCGCGGAGGCGACGCCGCGACGCGCGTGGCGGGGCGAGGTGTAGAGCAGGTCGATGTGCCCATCGTGCGAACAGGCGATGAAGCCGGCGAGGCCGGCTCCGGCGTCTGCGACGAGCGTCGTCTGCCCGCTCAAGCGCTGGCTCCACTCGGCGAGGTCAGGGGCGGCGGGAGCCCACGCGGCGCGCTGCGCCGCGTCGTAATCGTGAACCGCGAGTTCATGGATGGACGCGGCGAAGAGTTCCACGACGGCCGCAAGGTCAGTGTCGAGGTAGGCGCGGATGTTCATTTGCGGGATTGTCGCGCAACGCGAAGGCTGCGCCCGTTCCACCGCCGGAACGAGCGGCTGAACGAGGCCAGTTCCGCGTAGCCGAGCAGGCCCGCGATCTGCGTGGCGCTCATCTGCGAATGCCTCAGGTACTTGGCCGCAAGATCGCAACGCACCGCTTCCTTGATGGATCGCAGGCTGCGGCCCGAGGCCTTCAGGCGCGCTTGCAGCGTGCGCACCGGAAGCCCCATCGCGAGACTCACCTCCTTGGCGCTGCACGGAGCGAACGGCAACAGCGCGCGCACGATGCCCTCGACTTGCAGCGGAACCATCGTGACGGGCACGTCTTCCTCAAGCCGCAGCATGTCGAGCACCATCGCGCGGTTGCGCGTCGCGCCGCCGCGCAGCGGGCGGTCGAGCATGGCGTCGTCGATCTCGATCGCATTGCAGTTGCCGTTGAAGCGCAGTTGCGGTCCGAAGATGCGTCGATGCAGTCGCAGATCGCGCGGTGCGTCGTGGCGAAACCAGGTCGCGACGGGCGTCCAGGCGGCGAGGGCGTGCGAGCGCAGCTCGTTGATGAAGACCCCCAGCGCGAACTCGACGATCTGCACGTCGCTGTCGGTCTGCCCGGAGGCCGGAGACCATCCCAACAGCGAAGTGCCGCGCGAAGGCTCGAAACTGACGAGCGCGACGCTGCTGTAGAGATCGTAGTGACGTGCCAGGTCTTCGCAGAACTGGCGTACCGAGCGCGCGTTGCGCAGCAGCACCCACAGCGGACCGATGACCGCGGCCAGGCGGGCGTCGATCGACATCTCCAGCCCCCAGTTGCGACGGCGGCAGGCCGTCGCCGCCAGCTCGAAGAAGCGCATCACGGCGCGTCCGCTGACGAGCAGGTCCGGATCCTTGAGCGCGGAGGCAGGAATGCCTGCTTTGCGCGCGACGGCCGCCGGCTGCTTGCCGGCCGCGCGGATCTTCTCCGCAGCGCCACTGAGGATGATGCTTCTGACCAGCGCTCCCGACACGCGAGATCGTCCGTTGGATGGGCTGCGCATTCTGACAACTTTGCAGCGCATTCGGACAAGTCGCGGACCGCGTGCGGGCACATGCTGGGATCGCGTGGACTCCGGATGAAGCCGGAGATCCAAAACGCCAGGACAGACAGAAATGGAGCGAGAAATGGGCGACATGCCGATGGCCATACCGGCCGGAATACCCGGACACCTGGTCGTGGACTTCGACGTCTACAACCCCACCCCGGATGCCGAGGGCTTTCACCGCGCGTTCGTCGATTTCCAGCGCGCCACGCCGCACCCGCTGGTCTGGTCGCCGCACCACGGTGGGCACTGGATCGCCGTGCGCGGGCAGGACGTTCACGATCTCTACGCGGATCACGAGCGCTTCAGCTCCCGCCATTACTTCGTGCCCGCTGCACCGGAGCAGATGCCGATCGGAGCGTTCACGCTCGATCCTCCCGAACACCAGCCGTTCCGCGCGTTCCTGAACATGGGACTCTCGCCGCGGATCGTCGGCTCGAAGACCGCGTTCGTGCGCCAGTTCGCGATCGATCTCGCCGAAGGACTCGCCGGGCGCAGCGCCTGCAACTACATCGCCGAATTCGCGGACGTGCTTCCGCTGACGGTCTTCCTCGATCTGGTCGAACTGCCGCTCGCCGATCGCGAGAAGCTGGGCACGTTCGCGGAAATCGCGACGCGTGCTCCCGATCCGGCTCAACGGGTCGAGGCGATCAACGGATTGGCCGCGTACCTGCAGCCACACCTGCAGGCGCGTCGCGGTCGTGGCGGTGAAGACCTGTTGAGCCGGGCCGCCAACGCGGACATCGGCGGGCGGCCGATCTCCGACATCGAGGCGCTGGGTGCGTCGATCCACATCCTCGGCGCCGGCCTCGACACGGTGTCGTCGCTGTTCAGCTTCGTGATGCTGTTCCTCGCGCGAAACCCGGATCACCGTCGCGCGCTCGTCGAGAATCCCGAGCTGATTCCCGCCGCAGCGATGGAGCTGGTCCGCCGATTCCCGGTGGTGACGATGGTGCGTCAGGTCCGCGCCGACATGGACTTTCACGGCGTGGCCCTGCGCAAGGGCGAGATGGTGGCCATCCCATCCGCCTTCTTCAACCTCGACGAGACGATCTACGAGCGGCCGCTGGAGGTCGACTGGACCCGGCGCGTCGACAGGGTGCTGACGTTCGGGAACGGACCGCACCGCTGCCCGGGCGCGGTGCTCGGGCGCAACGAGCTGGTGATCGGACTGCAGGAATGGCTCAAGCGCATTCCGGACTTTTCCGTGGCGCCCGGGGCCGCCATTCCGGTGGCCGGCGGCACCGTCGCGAAGATCCTGGATCTGCCGCTGGTCTGGTAAGGGCTCCCTGTTGGGATAGCATCGCCGCCCGTCCTGGCCCTCGGGCTGCAGGCGGCACGAGATACCGCGATCCCTGGGAACCTATCGAGATGACCGAGCAAGCAAACGAGCGCGAACAAGAGTGGGAAGACGATCGGGACTGGCCGAATCTCTGGCGCTTCCATGAGGAGAACGCGCGCCTGCTCGCCAGCGGCGAGCCGGTCGACGTCGTGCTGCTGGGTGACTCCATCACCGAGGGCTGGAGCGTGGCCGACCCCGACTTCTTCGCCACGTCGAGCACGCGCCTGCTGAATCGCGGCATCACCGGGCAGACGTCACCGCAGATGCTGCTGCGCTTCATGGCGGACGTCGTCGCGCTGCGGCCGCGCGCGGTCCATCTGCTCGCAGGGACCAACGACGTCGCCGGCAACACCGGGCCGATCTCGTTCGAGGCCTTTCGCAACAACGTCAGCGCGATGATCGCCATCGGCCGCGCGCACGGACTGCGCATCATCCTGGGCACGCCGCTGCCGACCACCGGCTTTCCGTGGAACCGGGCGATCTCCAACGCGGTGCCACGCATCGCCGAGATGCGCGACTGGCTGATCGCCACCGCCGCATCGACCGACCTGATCCTCGCCGACTACTACCCGGTGCTGCTCGCACCCGGCGGTGCGATGGATCCGGCGTTCACGGAAGACGGCGTGCATCCGTCGACGGCGGGGTATCAGCAGTTGCGCGAGGTTGCGACGCGCTCATTCGAGGCGGCGCTGCGCTGAGGCGGTGGCTCGAGATGCCGTGCGCTGTCGCGCGCGGCTGCTCGAGATGAGCGGGGGACATCGATCGCCCCCGTGATGTTTCCTCAGGGCGTGCGATACCACTCCGGGCGTCCGGCCAGCCACAGCTCGCCCCAGAGCTTCCCGCCGCCATCCACCGTCAGCGTCTCCCCGGTGATGAAGCTGGCGGCCGGCGCCGACAGGAACACGCAGGACTCCGCGATCTCCATCGGCGTGCCGGGGCGCTTGAACGGATTGGCCAGCGGAAACTCGGCGACGGCTTCGGGCGGATAGACGTCCAGCCCTTCGCTGGCGGTAAGACCCGGTGCCACGCAGTTCACGCGAATGCCGAGCGGCGCCCATTCGACGGCGACGGTGCGCATCGCGCCGACGATGCCGGCACGCGCGGCCTGCGTATGCGCCACGCCCGGCATGCCGCGTTCGAGCACGACGATGACGTTGACGATGGAGCCGCCGCGCTTCAGGTCGCGCCAGCGCTGCGCCGCGCGCTGCATGACGAACCAGGTGTTGTTGAGGTTGTTCGTGATGACGGCGTTCCAGCCCTTCGGCGACAGGTCGATGGCGTCCTGCGGGAACTGGCCGCCGGCGCTGTTGACCAGCAGATCCGGAACGCCGACCTCGGCTTCGATCTTCTCGAACAGCGTGACGACCTGCTCGTGCTCGCGCAGCTGGGCCGCGAAGCCGTGCATGCGCGCGCCTTTCTTTACGGCGAAGTCGACGACAGCGTCGAGCTTCTCCTGCGTACGGCCGGTGATGACGACAGTGGCGCCGAGCCGCGCGAACAGCACGGCCGTCGCGCGGCCGATGCCACTGCCGCCGCCGCAGACCAGTGCGACCTTTCCGGCGAAGAGATCGGAGCGGAACGCGGTGTCGTGCTGCCAGAGGGATTCGAGGAGTTCGGACATGGGCTTCGAGAACAGGAGATGCGTAGCGCGGCGTCAGCGGTGCCGTGGCCCGGACGAAGTCCGGGATGCGCCGCGCCGGTGAACGAATTCATCCCGGACTTCGTCCGGGCTACGGTGTTGCGCGTGGGTCACGACGACAGCAGTTCCTTCGCAATGATCATCTTGCGCACCTCGCTGGTCCCCGCACCGATCTCCAGCAGCTTGATCGAGCGGTACAGCCGGTTGATCTCGCTCTCCCAGATGTATCCCGTGCCGCCGTGCACCTGCACCGCGTCGTTGAGCACCTTGTTCATCGTCTCGGCGGTGTAGAGCACGCCGGCGGCGGTGAGCTTGTGGATCTCGCCGCGACCGCCGTCGTCTTCGCCGATGACGTTGGCCGCACGCAGCGTCTGGTACGTGAACAGGCGCATGCTCTCGACCCAGGTGTACATGTCGGCGAGCTTGGCCTGGATCATCTGGAAATCGCTGATCGGGCGGTTGAACTGCTTGCGCTGACGCGAGTAGTCGAGCGCCAGGGTGAACGCGCGCTCGGCGATGCCCAGGCAGATCGGCGAGATCATCGCGCGTTCGAGATCGAGCCCCGACATGACGACCTTGACGCCGTTGTTCTCGGCGCCGACGAGATTCTCCGCCGGCACCTTGCAGTCTTCGAACACGAGCTCGGCGGTCTGCGATCCGCGAAAGCCCATCTTCACCAGCTTCTGCGCAACCTTGAAGCCGGGATAGTCCTTCTCGACGATAAACGCGCTGATGCCTTGCGCGCCCTTGTCCTTGTCGGTCTTGGCGTAGACCAGCAGCACGTCGGCGACCGGGCCGTTGGTGATGTAGATCTTGCTGCCGTTGAGGATGTAGTGGCCGCCTTCGCGCCGCGCCGTCGTGCGCATCGAACCCAGTGCGTCCGAGCCGGCGCCCGGTTCGGTCAGGCCCAGCGCGCCGATGCTCGTGCCCTTGCACAGGCCGGGCGCGTACTTCTGCTTCTGCGCCTCGTTGGCGTTGCGCAGGATGTTGTGCAGGCACAGGTTCTCGTGCGCCACCCAGGCCAGCGCCATCGCGTGGTTCCAGCGCGAGAACGCCTGCAGGATCAGGCCGGACGTGAACACATCCATGCCCGAACCGCCGTAGGCCTCGGGCGCGGTGATGCCGAAGTAGCCGGTGGAGCCGATCGTCGGAAACGCCTGGTCGGGCCACCACTCGTCGTCGTCCATGCGCTGCGACAGCGGATACAGCTCCTTCTGCGCGAAGCGATCGGCCTGCGCGAGGATGTCCATCTCGTCATGCGACAGGCCGGTGAAGGCCTGCATCACGGTGGGGCGGGAAGAAGGTTCGGACATGGTCGGGTGTGTCGAAATGGGGTGGGGAAGTTTCAGCGAGAGAACAGCATTTCAACGCAAAGGGCGCAAAGGAAAAAGAGAGAACGCGAAGTTTTCAAGCTACGCGGAACGCCCGCGCGGCAGCTATCGCACTTGCATCAAGTCTTTGCGTCCTTTCTTTTTCCTTTGCGCCCTTTGCGTTGAAATGTTTTTGACTCAGAGCCGGAAAACACCGTAACGCGGATCACCGATCGGCGTGTTCAGCGCCGCGGAGATCGACATGCCGAGCGCGTTGCGCGTGTCCACCGGATCGAGCATGCCGTCGTCCCAGATCTCGGAGGTCGTGTAGTACGCGCTCTGCTTGCGCTTGAACTCGCCCAGCACCGGATCGCGAATGGCGTCGATGTCGGCCTGCGACAGGGTCCTGCCGGACTTGGCGAGCTGGCGGATCTTCACGTCGGCCAGCACGTTGGCCGCCTGTTCGGCGCCCATCACCGAGGTCTGCGACTGCGGCCACGAGAACAGCATGCGCGAATCGAACGCGCGGCCGCTCATGCCGTAGTTGCCGGCGCCGAACGAGCCGTGACACATGACGGTGAACTTGGGCACTTCGCTGCACGACACCGCCATGATCATCTTGGCGCCGTCCTTGGTGATGCCGCGGCGCTCGTACTCGCGCCCCACCATGAACCCGGTGATGTTCTGCAGGAACAGGATCGGCGTGCGGTTCTGGTTGCACAGCTCGATGAAGTGCGCGCCCTTCAGACTGGAGTCGTTGAACAGCACGCCGTTGTTGCCGAGGATGCCGATCTTGTAGCCCCAGATGTGCGCGTAGCCGCAGATCAAGGTCGTGCCGTAGGCGGGCTGGTACTCGTGGAAGCGCGAGCCGTCGACCAGGCGCGCGATCACTTCCTTCATGTCGAACTGCTGCTTGATGTCGCGCGGCAGGATGCCGTAGAGATCAGAGCTGTCGTAATACGGATCCTCAGGCGTCTGCCATTCGGTGTGCGTCTTCTTCGGCCGCTTGAACTGCGCCACGATGTCGCGCGCGATCGCGATCGCCTCTTCCTCGCTCGACGCCGGATAGTCCGCAGTGCCCGAGGTCGTCGTGTGCATGTCGCAGCCGCCGAGCTCGTCGACGGTGTTCTCTTCGCCGGTCGCGGCCTTCACCAGCGGCGGGCCGGCGAGGAAGATCGCGCCGGTGCCGCGCACGATCACGTTGTAGTCCGACAGGCCGGGCACATAGGCGCCGCCGGCCGTGCAGTGGCCGAGCACGACCGAGACCTGCTGCACGCCCATCTTCGACAGGATGCACTGGTTGCGGAAGATGCGGCCGGCCATGTACTTGTCGGCGAACAGGTCGGCCTGCAAGGGCAGGAAGCCGCCGGCCGAATCGCAGAGGTGGACCACCGGCAGGCGGTTCTCGATGGCGATGTCGAGCGCGCGCACCGTCTTCTTGACCGTCAGCGGATACCAGGCGCCGCCCTTGACGCTGGCGTCGCCGGCATTGATGACGCACTCGCGTCCGGAGACGATGCCGATGCCGGTCACGCAGGCCGCGCCGGGAACTTCGCCGTCGTAGGCGTCGTTCGCGGCCAGCGACGAGAACTCGAGGAACGGCGTGCCGGGGTCGAGCAGCAGCGCGATGCGCTCACGCACCAGCAGTTTCTTCTGCGAGCGCAGGCGATCGATGTCGCGCTGCGGACGATCGTCGCGTGCCTTGCGCTGGCGTTCGCGGAATTCCTCGGCGAGCCGGCGGTTGTGCGCGGCGTTGGCCAGGAATTCGGCGGACGCTGTGTTGAGTTTGGATTCGATGCGCTTCATGCGCCTTCCCCGGCGGCGGCTTCCAGCTTCAGGAGAATCGCGTCGCGCTCGAAGGTCTGGCCCTTCTCGAATTGCACCGCAGCCACCGCGCCGTCGCGCGGCGCCACCAGCGTCGTTTCCATCTTCATGCTTTCCATGACGAGCAGGGTCTGGCCCTTGGCGACGGTGTCGCCGGCCTTCACATTGACGCTGACGATGCTGCCGGGCATCGGCGCGCGGATCAGGTCGTTGGCGCCGCCGCCGGCCTGTGCGGCCAGGCGTTCCAGCGGATGCCAGTAGCGCAGCGCATGGGCTTCGCCGTCCAGATGCACGAACACCTCGTCGCCGCGCGTCGCGATGACGACCTCGACGTGGCGCGTGCCCAGGGTGAGCCAGGTGCGGCCATCGGGCGAGGTCTTCAGGTCGATCGGCACGCGGCGATCGCCGACGTGCAGGCAATAGGCTTCGCGTGCGCGCGACAGGGCGAGGTTGTGTTCGGCTTCGCCCAGCTTGAATGCGTGTTGCATCAGTTCCTCCACTCGCCGATCGCGGCGTGCAGATCCGGCACGCAGTCGGCGGCATCGCGCATCGGCCGCGTGCTCAGGCTGGCTGCCGCGAGCAGGGCGTGCAGGGTTTCGTCGGCCATCGGCGGATCGGCCGCGATCTGCGGATTGGCGTCGAGGAAACCGGTATGGACATCGCCTGCGACGAACGCCGGGTGGACGACGAGGCGGCGCAGGAACGCCGTGTTGGTCTTGCAGCCGAGCAGCACGGTTTCGGCGAGTGCTTTCTCTGCCCGCGCGATCGCGTCGTTGCGGTCCGTGCCGCGCACGATCAGCTTGGCGATCATCGGATCGAACGCCGCGGTGACTTCGCCGCCCTGCACGACGCCACTGTCCCAGCGAATGCCGTCGCCTTGCGGCGCACGCAGCGCCAGGATCGGGCCGGTGGTCGGCGTGTAGCCGCGACCCGGGTCCTCGGCGTAGATGCGGAACTCGATGGCGTGCCCCTGCGAGCTCACGTCGCCCTGCGCGTAGCCCAGCGGCTCGCCGGCGGCGATGCGCAGCTGCTCCAGCACGAGGTCCTTGCCGGTGATCTCCTCGGTGACCGGGTGCTCCACCTGCAGGCGCGTGTTCATCTCGAGGAAATAGAACTCGCCGCCCTGGCCGAAGATGAACTCGACGGTGCCGGCGCCGCGATACCCGGCCGAGCGCGCGATGCCGGCCGCGGTCTCGCAGATCTGCGCGCGCAGCTGCGGCGTCAGCGCAGGCGAGGGCGTCTCTTCGACGATCTTCTGGAACCGCCGCTGCACCGAGCACTCGCGCTCGAACACGTGCACGACGTTGCCGTGGCTGTCGCCGAGCACCTGCACCTCGATGTGGCGCGGGTTCTCGATGTAGCGCTCGCAGTACAGGCGGCCGTCGCCGAAGTAGCGTTGGCCTTCGCTGCGCGCCCGTTCGATCTCCGCTTCGAGCACCGAAAGATCGCGCACGATGCGCATGCCCTTGCCGCCGCCGCCGGCGGACGGCTTGATCAGCAGCGGCGTGCCGACATTGCGCGAGCGCTCGACGAACGTCTTCGGGTCGTCGTCCTCGATCGCGCTGGGCGCAACCGGAAAGCCGCCCTTCTCGACGAAGTTGCGCGCGCGCACCTTGTCGCCCATCAGTTCGATCTGTTCGGGCTTCGGTCCGATGAAGATCAGCCCGGCGGATTCCACGGCGCGGGCGAAGCCGGTGTTCTCCGACAGGAACCCGTAGCCCGGATGGATGGCGCCGGCACCGCAGGATTTCGCAGCCGCCAGGATCTGCGCGCTGTCGAGATACGCGGCGACCGGCGTCGCGCCGGTGATCTCGATGGCGTGGTCGGCCATGCGCACTGCGGGCGCGTTGCGATCCGCGGCGTGGAAAACCACGGCGCCCTTGAGGCCGAGCTTCTGCACCGTGTGCAGCACGCGCACCGCGATCTCGCCGCGGTTGGCGACCAGCACGGTGGAGAACGGCCAGCCCGAAGCAGCACTTGTTGCAGTCTTCATTTGCGACTTTTCCTGTCACGTACCAGCGTGTTGACCGCCCTCTCCATCGTCGCCGTGAGTTCGGCGAACTTGCGCGTGTCGAGCGAGACCGTCGATGCCTTCTCGGCTTGCACGCCGCCGCAGACCAGGTCGGTGAGCTGGTCGGCCACGCGCTTGGGATCGAGCTCGCCGTTGCCGTAGAGGAAGCGCCAGGCGTGGTGCTCGATGCCGCCGTAGACGAGGTCGCGGATCAGTTCCGGCGCAACGGCCTGGCGGAACTCCTTGCTGCGGATGCCCTCGCGGACGACGTCCACCAGCAGGCCGGTGTAGCGGTGATTCATCTCGTGCAGCGGCGACTGCGCGTAGTCCGGCTGCACTCGCACTTCGGTGAAGATCAGGCGGCACATCTCGGGCCACTCGACGACCGTGCACAGGTGGCGCCAGACCAAGTAGCGGAAGCGGTTCTTCGCGCCCTGGATCGGGCCGAGTTCTTTCGAGTAGTCGCCGAAGAGGTCGCCGTACCAATGCTCGATGACCTTGTTCAGCAGATCGCGCTTGGTCGGGAAGTACTTGAAGATCGTTCCTTCCGCGACGCCCAGCGTCCGCGCGATCTCGGAGACCGCGGCCGCGTGATAGCCGCGCGACAGGAAGGTTTCGCGCGCGGCGACGAGGATGTCGGCGATGCGCGCGTCGCGATCCATGCGCGGGGCGCGCACGGCGCTGCGGGCCTTGGTTGCGGACGCTGTCTTGAGTGCTTTCATGGCGTGCGCCGCCGGCCGGCCGCGTCGGGTGAGCATCGCTCACCAGTGTTCGGCGGAGTATTCGCGGAGGGCATGGAAATGGGCATTTGAGATGGTGAGTGTTACTCACTAGAATCGGGCAGCGCAAGATCCGGTCTGACCGGAACGGGCGTGGCCGGGGGCTTTTCCTCGAATTGCGAGGGGAATCCCGGACTTCGTCCGGGCTACGGATGGAATTGATCCGGCAAGAACGTTTTTTTGCCAGCACCGCTCGCAGAAGCGGACCAACGAGAGAGGAGATGCACGTGACGATCGACGTCGAACGCCTGTACGACCGCCGCGCCGACAATCGCTGGGAACGCATCAGCGTCGGCGACATCTTCGAGCGCCTGACCTGGAGCGAGCCGGACAAGGTGGCGTTGATCGCCGCGCCCTGCGCCGTCCGCGATCCGGCCTTCGCGCGCGTCACGAACCGCCAGGCCGACGAGGCGGCGAATCGCATCGCGAACGGCCTGCTGGCCTGCGGCGCGGCGCGTGGCGATCGCGTGGCGCTGTTCTGCGACAACTCGGTCGAGGCCTTCATCGCGAAGATCGCGATCGCCAAGGCTGGTTTGGTGGCGCTGCCGATCAACACGATGATGGCGGCGGACATGGTCGAGCACTCGCTGCGCCACACCGGCGCGCGCATCGCCATCGTCGACGCCGAGCTGTGGGGCAAGTGCCGCAAGTCGCTCGAGGCGGCCAGCGTGCGCGTCGTCGCCGCCGTCCAGGATCGCGAGGGTGGCACCGGCGGGCTTCCGTCGCTGCGCGCGCTGATGGATGCGCAACCGGCCACCGAGCCGGACGTGCGCATCCATGGGGACGACATCTGGGAGATCCTGATGACCTCGGGCACCACCTCGATGCCCAAGGCCGTGATGCTGTCGCACAGCTACACCTACTTCGCGGCGCTCAACCAGACGGTGAGCTACTCGCGCGGCGTGCCGATCGAGAGCGAGTTCCGGATGTGCGTGTTCCTGCCGGTGATCTTCCACATCGCGCACCAGATCTTCGGGCTGGCGCCGTTGTTCGCCGGCGGCAGCCTCGTGATCGGCCGCGGTTTCGACGCGGGTCGCCTGGCGCAATCCATCACGCAGGAAAAGCCCACCGCGTTGTTCGGCGGCTCGCCGCAACTGGTCACCGACCTCGTGCGCGAAGCCGAGGCACATCCGCAGGCGCACGATCTTTCCAGCCTGCAGGTCGTGGTGTTCGGCTGGGCCGCGATGCCGCCCGCCGTGGCGGAGCGCCTGGAGACGCTGTGCAAGGGCGTGCTGCTGATCGGGATCTTCGGCCAGACCGAGGCCATCGCGCTGCATCGCTTCTGGCCCAAGCGCTGGCCCGAGGTCTACCGCGAGACCGCGCCGGCGACCAATGTGGTCGGCGTGCCGTCGCCGCTGCTGGCGTCCACGGTGATGGACGAGGACGGCCGCTCGCTGCACGGCCAGTCCGGCGTGCGCGGCGAGGCGGTGTATCGCTCGCCGATCGTCACCGCCGGTTACTTCCGTGACGAGAAGGCCACGCGCGAAGCGTTCCGCGACGGCTGGTTCCACAGCGGCGACATGTGCGAGTTCCGCGACGACGGGCTGCGCGTGATGGTCGACCGCTTCAAGGACGTCGTGAAGTCCGGCGGCGAGAACGTGTCGAGCCTGCGCGTGGAAGCAGTCGTGGCGCTGCATCCCGCGGTGGCGAGAGTCGCCGTCGTGGGCCTGCCGGATCCGCGCTGGGGCGAGGCGGTGACGGCGGTGATTGTGCCGAGGCCGGGCGAGGTGTTCGACGAGGCCGCCGTGCTGGCCTTCTGCCGTGAGCGCCTCGCGGGTTACGAGACGCCGAAGCGCATCGTGCTGGTCGATGATCTACCGGTCACGGTCGGCGGCAAGGTGCTCAAGTACAAGTTGCGGGCGATGCTGTCTCCTGTGTAGCCCGGACGAAGTCCGGGGTTCCCGCCGATCGACGAAACGGGATCCCGGACTTCGTCCGGGCTATGGGGGAGGTGCCTTGCTCTCGTCTTCGTCTTCGTCGTCGGACTTGCCCTTCCCGAACAGCTTTCCGATTGCATCGCCCGTGGCTTCCACGGTGTCGCCGCCGAACGTGCCGACGCCCTTGATCACGTCGACCAGCCCGATGCCCAGCGCGCCGGCGGCACCGACGGCGACGCGCACGGCCATCGTGTCGTTGAGCGAGAACCTGGTGTTGCCCAGATCGCCTTCGAGGTTGAAGTCGAGCGTGATCTTGCCGTCCCTGTCCTTGAGCGTGGCGAGGACGGCCTGGCGCGGCATTCCCATGAACGTGCTGCCGAAGTTGTCGCCGGGCCTGAGCTTCAGGTCCTCGAGGACAAGCGTGCCGGGCGCGTCCAGGTGCCGGTCCTTCACCGTGGAAGTGAGTTCCATCGAGAGCTTGCCGCGCTTCACGCCGGTTTCGGAACGGCGCAGCAGGTAGGGCTCGAGCAGCCGCATGTCGACACCGTCGAGCTTGATGGCCAGCTCGGATTCGCGCGTGGCGACCTGGACCTGGCCCTTGACGGTGAAGGGGCCGTCCAGCCGCTCGCCATCGTCGTTCTTCTCGCCCTTCACGACGCCCTTGATGTCGACCTGGGTGTGCGCGTCGCGTTCGGGCATGCGCAGGCCATGCAGGTCGGCCTCCACGTCGACGAGCTGCAGCTTCACGAGCTTCCCTTCCTCCACGCTGGCGTCGTAGAAATCGATCGTGGAATGGCCGAGCTCGACGTGCTCGATCGTGACGTGGAGGCGCTCGCTGTACGGCTTGGGCGGCTCGCGGCGGTAAGCCGGGTCGAAGATGCTCGGCACCAGCTTGAGCTGGCTCTGCTTGTTGCGCAGCACCGACAGGTAGCCGCCGTCGATCTTCACCCTGCGCACGATCATGCGATCGGAGAACAGCGAGCGCAGCGTGGGGACGATCTGCACGCGATCGGCGCGCAGCGTCTCCTTCGCGGGCCAGCCCTCCGGTGATTTCAGGCTGAGTTTCTTGATGACCACGACGCCGGGCCAGCCGACGCTGACGTCCTGCAGGTCCGCGTCGGGTCCCAGCACGCGGAGCACGCCGCTCTCCAGGCGATACAGCGCGGTGCGCCACATGCCGAGCAGCGCGACGACGACGACCACGAGCGCGATGATCCACAGGCGCCAACCGGTGCGCCGCGTCGTCTGCTGCGAAGTGGACTGCGGGTCGGGAGGCTTGTTCACGCGGGGCAGGGGCCGATGGAGAAGGAGCGTGACGACATCATCGGTGGAAGCTGCTTGCGTGCACCACGTTCACCTCGGAATGGCACTGGATCGGCGGATGCCAGCACGACTCGATCCCGGCCGGTCGGCAGGGCGTCAACGCGGGCCGTTGACGACCCCGGCATCGACGTGGCCGGTGGGGCCGGCCAGCGCGGCGGACTCGCAATGGGCGAGCTGGTCGTCGAAGAAGAAGTCGGGCTCGAATTCCTGCAGGAAGGGGCCCTTGCTCAGGCCGCCGAGGAACATGGCCTCGTCGAGCTCGATGCCCCAGTCCATCAACGTGCGGATCGCGCGCTCGTGTGCCGGTGAACTGCGCGCCGTGACCAGCGCCGTGCGCAGCCTGATCCCCACTTTCTCGCCGGCCGCCCTCTGAAGACGATGCAGGGCTTCCAGCAGCGGCTTGAACGGTCCGGGCGGCAGCGGGCGCGCGGCGTGGTGACGCTCGTGATCCTGGAAAGCATCGAGCCCGGCGGACTGGAACACGCGCTCGGCCTCGTCGGAGAACAGCACGGCGTCGCCGTCGAAGGCGATGCGCAGTTCATTGGGATGCCGCGCGGCATCGATCACCGAGCGGCTGAACACGCGCGCCGCCGGAAATCCGGCTGCGAGCGCGTCGGCGACGTCGCGGTCGTGCGCGGACAGGAACAGGTGCGCGCCCAGCGGACGCAGGTAATGCCAGGGCGGACTGCCACGGGTGAAGACGCCGCGCTCCAGCAGGAGATTGCCGGCCTTGGCGGAGCGGAACACACGCAGGCCGGAAACCGGGTCGTTGCGCGACAGGATCACCACTTCGGCGCGATGCTCGCCGTCGGCGTTGAACGCCAGCAGCTTGCGCACGAGCGCGTAAGCGACGCCGGGTTGCGCGGGCTGGTCGAGGCGGTCGAGTTGCAGGCGCGTGTAGGCCGCATCGCCCTGTTCGTCGAAGACGCGGTTCTCTTCCTCGAAGTCGAACAGCGCCCGCGAGGAGAGGGCGACGACGAGCTTGTTCTCGAGCGTGACGGGCATGGCCGCGGGCGGATCAGAGCGCGCGATAGACCTCGGAGCCGGCGTCGCGGAACTGTGCGGACTTTTCTTCCATGCCCTTCTCGAGCGCGGCTTTCTCGTCGGCGCCGATCTTCGCCGCGTACTCGCGCACGTCCTGCGTGATCTTCATCGAACAGAAGTGCGGACCGCACATCGAACAGAAGTGCGCGAGCTTCGCGCCTTCCTGCGGCAAGGTCTCGTCGTGGAATTCCTTGGCCTTCTCCGGATCCAGCCCGAGATTGAACTGGTCTTCCCAGCGGAACTCGAAGCGGCTCTTCGACAGCGCGTTGTCGCGCACCTGCGCGCAGGGATGCCCCTTCGCCAGATCCGCGGCGTGCGCCGCGATGCGGTAGGTGATGATGCCTTCGCGCACGTCGTCCTTGTCCGGCAGGCCCAGGTGCTCCTTGGGCGTCACGTAGCAGAGCATCGCGCAGCCGTACCAGCCGATGTTGGCGGCGCCGATGCCGGAGGTGATGTGGTCGTAGCCCGGCGCGATGTCGGTGGTCAGCGGCCCGAGCGTGTAGAACGGCGCTTCGAAGCAATGCTTGATCTGCTCCTCCATGTTTTCCTGGATGAGCTGCATCGGCACGTGGCCGGGACCTTCGATCATCACCTGCACGTCGTGCTTCCACGCGATCTTCGTGAGTTCGCCCAGCGTGTGCAGCTCGCCGAACTGCGCATCGTCGTTGGCGTCCGCGATGCAGCCGGGGCGCAGGCCGTCGCCGAGCGAGAAGCTCACGTCGTAGGCCTTCATGATCTCGCAGATGTCCTCGAAGTGTTCGTACAGGAACGACTCCTTGTGATGCGCGAGGCACCACTTGGCCATGATCGAGCCGCCGCGCGAGACGATGCCGGTCACGCGATTCGCCGTCAGCGGGATGTAGCGCAGCAGCACGCCGGCGTGGATCGTGAAGTAGTCCACGCCCTGTTCGGCCTGCTCGATCAGCGTGTCGCGGAAGATCTCCCAGGTCAGTTCCTCGGCGCGGCCGTTGACCTTCTCCAGCGCCTGGTAGATCGGCACCGTGCCGATCGGCACCGGCGAGTTGCGCAGGATCCACTCGCGCGTCTCGTGGATGTTCTTGCCGGTGGACAGGTCCATCACGGTGTCCGCGCCCCAGCGCGTGGCCCACACCATCTTCTCCACTTCCTCGGCGATCGAGGACGTCACTGCGGAGTTGCCGATGTTGGCGTTGATCTTCACGCGGAAATTGCGGCCGATGATCATCGGCTCGAGTTCCGGATGATTCACGTTGGCCGGGATGATCGCGCGGCCGCGCGCCACTTCGTCGCGCACGAACGCCGGCGTGATCTCGCCGTGCGGAATCGCGGCGCCGAACGCGTTGCCGCGGTGCAGGCGGCGCAGGTATCCGGCCTTCTGGTAGCTCTCGCGCAGTTCCTCGAGCCGCGTGTTCTCGCGGATCGCGATGTACTCCATTTCCGGTGTGATGATGCCGCGCCGGGCGTAGTGCATCTGGCTCAGGTTGGCGCCGCTGCGCGCCTTGCGCGGTGCACGGATGTGCTCGAAGCGCAGGCTGGCGGTCTTCTCGTCGGCCGCACGGATGCGGCCGAAGATCGACGACGGACCGCGCAGCTGCTCGGTATCGCCGCGCGCCTCGATCCACGGCGAGCGCACCGGCTGCAGGCCGGCACGAAGGTCGATGACGGCGGCAGGATCGGTGTACGGACCGCTGGTGTCGTACACGGTGATCGGCGGATTGGGTTCCGCGCCGGTCGCCGTGCGGGTATCGGTCTGGCTGATCTCGCGCATCGGGACGCGCACGCCGGGTGCTACGCCATCGACGAAGATCTTGCGCGACGCCGGAAATGGCTTGCAGACCTCGGCGGAGAGCTGTTCGGCCTGGCCGAAGATCGAATCTGCAGCGGGGGTATGCGGGGCATTCATCGTTCGGTGACTCCGCGGTGCGGTCGAACGGCGGCGCGGGACGCGGGCGCCCCTTCAGCCTTCCGTTCGCCGCCCGCTCAGGGGACGGCTACGTTCCAAGGGTGTGATCTCAGCCGCAACATTCGTGCGGCACCCCCGGCCAGACGCAAAGCTTACGCGCAATGGGCGGGGTGACCAAGGCGAGGTCGTGGGGGCATGCGGCCCGTCGCGCTCTGTCGCACACGGGACTCACGACGGCAGCTGTCGATGCCGCTCCTCGCGGACGCGCTACCCGAACAGCCGACCGGGCTCAGCGCAGCGAGCGCACGTAGCGATTCGCCGCCGGTGCCTCGGCCGGCGGCTCGACGTTCGTCGCGCTCGGTGCCGGCGCAGGCACCGGCGCGACAGCCGGCGTCACGGGCTGGCGTGACGACACGGAGGCGAGATGGACCGGGGCGGGCTTGACCTTGCGCGGCGCCGGCAGCAGCGCGGCGTACAGCACGGCGTACTCGCGCGTCTTCGGATCCGGGTTGGCCATTGCCAGCGCGATCACCTGGCGGGCGTATTCGTCGTCGCGCGTCATCAGCATCGCGTCGATCGTGAAGGCACCGCCGCGGCGCAGCCGCGAATACAGGTGCGCGGCGAGACTGAATTTCTCACGCTGGATGTCGTCGTCGCGGCTCATCGGGGCGGTCCTGGCAAGCGCAATCATTCGATCTTCTCTCCGTGCAGCGACAGGTCGAGGCCATCCCGCTCTTCCTCGGGCGAGACGCGCAGACCGATCGTCCAGCGCAGCACCAGCAGGATGAGGAACGACATGCCGGCGCTGTAGAACAGCGTGGCGAATGCGGCGATCGCCTGTGCCGTGATGTTTCCGTCCGCGCCGCCGATCTGGCGCGAGGCCAGCACGCCGGTCAGCAGCGCGCCGACCAGCCCGCCGATGCCGTGGATGCCGAACACGTCGAGCGAATCGTCCGCTCGCAGCAGGCGCTTCAGGCCGGTGGCGCCCCAGTAGCAGGCGACGCCCGCGACCAGTCCGATGATCATGGCGCCCATGACGTCGACGAAGCCCGAGGCCGGCGTGATGGCGACGAGCCCGCCGACGGCACCCGAGCAGGCGCCCAGCAGCGAGGCACGGCGACGCGCGATGTACTCGGAGAGCATCCAGGTCAGCGCGCCGACCGAGGCGGCCACTTGGGTGACGAGCATGGCCATGCCGGCGCGGCCGTCGGCGGCGACCGCCGATCCCGCGTTGAAGCCGAACCAGCCCACCCACAGCAGCGAGGCGCCGAGCAGCGTGAAGCCCAGGTTGTAGGGAATGAAGGGCTCCTGACCGAAGCCCTGGCGCGGCCCGAGCATCCAGGCGCACATCAGGCCGGCAGCGCCTGCATTGATATGGACCACCGTGCCGCCGGCGAAATCCAGAGCGCCCAGGCCGGCCAGCCAGCCGCCGGATTCCCAGACGCCGTGCGCCACCGGTGCGTAGACCAGCAGGCTCCACAGTGCGACGAAGCACATCATCGCGCCGAACTTCATGCGCTCGGCGAAGGCGCCGGTGATCAGCGCCGGCGTGATGATCGCGAACGTGAGCTGGAACATGACGAACACCGACTCGGGAATGCTCGGCGCCAGGTGGCTGACGCTGAGCATGGCCGCCTCCTTGTCGAAGGTCAGGCCCATCAGCAGCACGCGATCGAGTGAGCCCAGGAACGGCGAGCCGGGCGTGAAGGCCAGGCTGTAGCCGACGGTGATCCACAGGACGGTGACCAGCGCCGCGACCGCGAAGCTCTGCAGCGCGGTCGCGAGCACGTTCTTCTTGCGCACCATGCTGCCGTAGAACAGCGCGAGCCCGGGCAGCGTCATCAGCAGCACCAGGGCGGTGGAGACGAGCATCCAGGCGGTGTCGCCGGAACTGATCTGCGAGACCGGCACCAGGCTGGGGCCTGCGGCGGAGCAAGTTCCGGACGCCAGCAGCAGGGCCCCGATGCCCAGATACCGCGAGGCCGCCCGCGGCGCGCCAAGGGCGCACAGGACCTTCATCGTTATGGATTCCCGGTTGAACATTCTCGCGGCAGGCCAATTGGACGCACCTGCCTCCCTCCCAACTTTGTGACGCACATTTGTGAAGCACGTTGGATGCCATTCGAGGCCGGCCCGGGCGGAACAGGCGACGAATGAGGGCTTGCCTGACACGGCGCCGCGGCTGGAACCACGAGGGTTAGCCCGGCTTGCGGGGCCGCTGTCAGAATGGCGCCGATGGTTTCCGATTCGCCACGAACTCCTGATTCCTCAATGCGCCCATCGTCTCGACGACCTTCGCACCAGCGTGGCCGGGTCGTGCCGTTCCTGCTGCTCGGGTTCCTGTTCGGCGCGGGGTTCTACTGGCTGATCGCGCGAAACCCGCCGGCGGCCCTCTCGCCGGCCCCGACGCCGGCGGCCGTCCAGGCCCGTGCCGTCACGGCGCGCGCGGACCTGAGCGACTTCGAGCGCAACAACATCGAGGTGTTCCGGGCGGTGTCGCCGTCGGTGGTCAACATCACCACGGTCGAGCACATGGCGAGCCTGTTCTCGCGGCGCATCACCGAGGTGCCGCGCGGGACCGGCAGCGGTTTCATCTGGGACGCCGACGGCCATGTCGTCACCAACTTCCACGTCATCCAGAACAGCGACGGCGCGCGCGTGACCTTGGCCGACCAGAGCAGCTACACGGCCAAGCTCGTCGGCGCCTTCCCGGACCGTGACCTGGCGGTGCTGCAGATCGAAGCACCGAAGGACCGGCTGCCGCCGATCATCGTCGGCGCCAGCGAGAACCTCGTCGTCGGCCAGGCCGTCTACGCCATCGGGAACCCGTTCGGCCTGGACCAGACACTGACCACCGGCATCGTCAGCGCGCTCGATCGCGAGATCGAGTCGGTCACGCGCCGGGCGATCCGCGGCGTCATCCAGACCGATGCCGCGATCAATCCGGGCAACTCGGGCGGGCCGCTGCTGGATTCGGCCGGGCGCCTGATCGGCGTCAACACCGCCATCTACAGCCCCAGCGGCGGCAGCGCCGGCATCGGCTTCGCCATCCCGGTGGACGAGGTCAACCGCATCGTGCCGCGCCTGATCAAGGACGGCCGCGTCACGCGCCCGACGATGGGCGTCTCGGCGGCGCCGCCGGATTTCAACGAGTCGCTCGGACTGGGCAAGGGCCTTGCCGTCGTCGGCGTCGAGACCGGTGGTCCCGCCGACAAGGCGGGCCTGACGCCGTTCAAGCGCGAGCGCACCGGCGGCATCGTCATCGGCGACATGATCATCGCCATCGGCGATGTCGAGATCGGCAACTTCGACGACATGCTCGACCAGATGGAGCGCCACCAGCCCGGTGACAAGGTCGGGGTGAAGGTCAGGCGCGGCGACAAGGAGCGGACCATCGAGGTCACGCTCGGCGAGCCGGAGTAGCGGGCCCCCGCTTAGCCCGGACGAAGTCCGGGATCCCCCCCGATTCCGTAGAGCCATCCCGGACTTCGTCCGGGCTACGAAGCCCTTCGCGTTGCAACCCCTTCACGCGGCGTTGATCGAGCGCTGAGGGGATCAGCCATCTCGGTGTTCCGAAAGAAAAATATCGATGTGTGGAAACTGTGTGGGAGTTATTGGGAAACCGGTAAGACCCTCGGCGGCGCGGCGGGCAGAGTGCGCTCCATCGGCAGGCCAGAACCCGCCGACCCGCTCAACCCGACCCTCACGCTTTCTTCCCGGAGACTCGCCATGAACAAGCTCAAGACCCTCGCCGCCTCGATCGTCCTTGCCGCGTCCGCATTTGCTCCCGCCCACGCCGGGATCTCGATCAACGGCACCCAGCCGAACGGCATCTCGATCAACGGCATCCAGTTGAACGGTTTCGTTCTGAACGGAATGAAGCAGAACGGGCTTTATCTGAAGGGTGTTCGTTCCAGCGGCCTGATCGACAACGCGGCCGGATCGACGGGCATCGAAGCGGGCCGCCCGGTGGCGGTCACGTTGCCGGTTGGCGCCACGTCCCGGGTTCGCTGATCGCCGGACCCGCGCGGCTGCGTCGCAGGTGTGAAAGACATTTGAAAGTGGTTTCAAGGCCGTGAGGATGTTCTTCGGCCGCCTCCACACACTGTCTGCCTCGACGCGGTCCGCCGCGGAGCAGATCCGCCGTTCCGGCCCGGAGCGGACTCGTCCGCTACGAGAGGCTCCCGCTCTGGGTCCTTCCTCATCTCGCAGCACTCGCCGAAACGTATGCGTGTTCTACCGACAGCTTGGTTGATGGCGGGATTGCTGAACGCGGCCGCCCAGGCGGCAGCCCCGTCACTGGACCTGAAGGTGGAGCGCACGGAACGGGTTTATCGCGTGCCGGACGGAAAGCTCTTTCGCGGCGCGCAGTTGCAGGGTGCGATCGTGACGATGGGGGTCGATGGCGCTGCAGCGACGGCGACTCGCGCAGGCGGGCGTCTGCACCGAGGCCTCGGCGCGACGACACGGCGCGCTGTTGTTCCGGGGATCCAGGCCGACGTGAAGCAGGCGCAGGGGCGATCGTTAGCCCCGCTCACGAGGAAGGGAAGGTCACCGATACGATGATGGGGAAGCCGGCGAATCGCGATGGGGAACGCCGGCAGGGCATGCGCACAGGGGAGACGATGAGCGTGAAACGGGGATCGATGTGGGGCGTGCGAGCAGGTCTCGCCGCAGGGATGCTGGCCGTGGTGCCGTTCGCACACGCGCAGGCCGTGGAGCCTGCGGCTGAGGACGCCGCGGCGCCCGGGGCGCCCGAGGCAGATGCGATGCAACTCGACACGATCGTCGTCACCGCGCGCAAGCGCGAGGAAGACCAGACGCGCGTCCCGCTGGCGATGACGACGATTCCCGGAGACGTTCTGGCGCAGCGCCGCCTCGACACGATCGCGGATCTCGCCACGCAAGTGCCCAACCTGCAGATCGTCACCACCACCCGCACGATCTACCTGCGGGGTGTCGGCGGCGGCGGGCTTCACGTGGGCTTCGATACGCGCGCGAGCGTACACGTCGATGGCGTCTATGTCGGCGCGCCGCCGGCCTCGGACAGCCTGCTGCTGGATCTCGATCGCGTGGAGGTTCTGCGCGGACCGCAGGGCACGCTGTTCGGGCAGAACTCCACGTCCGGCACGCTCAACCTCGTCACGCGGGCGCCGGACGCCGTGCGCCACGCCGAGTTCGTGACGGGCTTCGGCAACAAGGATGGCCGCGAAGTCGCGGCGAGCGTGAATCTTCCGCTGGCCGGCGACACCTTGATGTTGCGCGTGAGCGGCTCGGGACTCTGGCGCGACGGGTTCACGCGCAACGAGACCATCGGCGGTCAATCCGATGATGTCGATCAGGCCGGCGGGCGCCTGCGCCTGCGCTGGATACCCAGGCCGGGACTGACGCTGGATCTTGCCGCGGACCAGTCGCGCGAAGCCACGCGCAACGTCGCCGGGGAGCCGCTGACGAGCACCTTCGGCAACGCGCCGCCGGAAGCGCCGCGCCAGTTCGTGCTCAGCAACGACACGCCCGAACACGACGTCAATAGCAATGCCGGAGTTTCGGGAACCGTGCAGCTCGACGCCGGTGGCGGACGTTTCACCTCGATCAGCGCCTGGCGCCGTGCCGAGCGCGACCAGCTCGCGGATCTGGATCGATCGTCGTCCGACTTCACCAGCTACGACTACCGCGACGACTACAACTACCTGAGCCAGGAACTGCGCTTCACGTCCGCGCCCGGACGTCTCCAGTACCTTGCCGGTCTGTATTTCCTGGACGCGCAAGGTGATTCCCTGCGTCTGGCGACCGCCGGTCCGGACATCGTCGGCGGTCCGCCGCCGTTCTCGTCCATCGTGCCTGGCGACGCCATCACGACGCGGCCCGACGTCGAATCCCGCTCGATTGCCGGCTTTGGATCACTCGACTACGCGCTCACCGAACGCCTGACGCTCAACGCCGGGCTGCGCGTGACGCAGGCGCGCAAGAAAGCGAAGTTCGACCAGACCGGAGAGTCCTTCGTCGCCATTCGTGCTGCGACGCTGTCGGGGTTCCACGACGACTTCGACGAAACCTCGGTGGATCCCGCTGTGGGTCTGCAGTTCTTCGCGGGCGACGACGACATGCTGTACGCGCGGATCGCGCGCGGCAGCAAGGCCGGTGGTTACAACGTCGAGGTGCTGGTCGCGCCGCGGCCGGGTCCGGAACGCTTCGACGAAGAGACGGTTCTGAACTACGAACTGGGCTGGAAGTCGGCATTCTTCGAGCGGCGCCTGCGGGCGGATCTGGTGTTGTTCTACGCCGACTACCGCGACTACCAGGTTCTGCAGACGGTCCAGGAAGGCAACATTCGCTACCCGGGCCTGACCAATGCGGGTCGCGTGCAGACCTGGGGTCCCGAGCTGAGCCTGGATGCCCGGCCGCTGCGCGGGCTGACGCTCGGACTGACGCTCGCCTGGCTCCACGCCGAGTACGAATCCTTCAAGGACGCCGCCGGGATCGGCGTGGATTTCAGCGGCAATCGCACCGAGTACGCCCCGCGCTTCAATGGTTCGGCGAGCGCGCGTTACGAGCGTGGCGTGGCCTGGGCCAGCGGGAACCGCATGTTCGTGGATGCCGTCCTGTCCGGGCGCACCCGGTCTTTCGCCGAAGCCTCGAACGAGTCGGCATTCGAGATCGATGCGCACACGCTGCTCAATGCGCAGGTCGGGCTGATCGAGCGTTCGGACCGCTGGCAGATCGGCCTGTGGGCCGAAAACCTGCTGGACGAGAAATACGAACAGACTCGCTCACTCGGGACCTTCGGCACCTTGTCGGGCCTACACGGCACGCCGCGCACCTACGGCCTGCAGGTGCGCTACGCCTGGTGAGGGGAGATCGGCGCTCGCAGCCTGGGCGAGGAACCTTTGCGTAGCTTCTGTCGGGGCTGACATCCCTCCTGCCTGTTCGAACCTGCAGGAGGGGCGTCAGCCCGACCGTCGTCCGCAGCCACGTTGACGTTCGTGCCCGTCGCACGAATGATCCCGAAGATGGGAGATACGACGCTTGCGGGAAAAAAATCAGGGGACACGGTCGCGGCATCCGAAGACGGGGCCTGCTGGCGCTTCGGTGACATCACGTTCGACGAGCGCACGCTGGAACTGAAGCTGCGCGGCGACCTGCGCCCACTGTCGCCCAAGCCGCTGGAACTCCTGATGCTGCTGCTGCGCCGTCCCGGCGAGGTGGTGACCAAGGAAGAGCTGTTCGCCGCCGTGTGGCCGCGGCGCATCGTCTCGGAAGCATCGCTGACCAACGCCATCAGCCGCCTGCGGCTGGCCATCGGCGACGAGCAGCAGCAGATCATCAAGTCCACGCACGGTCACGGCTACCGCCTGATGGGCACCGTCGTGCGCGAAACGCCACTGCCGACGCCGGTGGCCGCGCCGGTCTTCAGCTTCCTGGCAGGCGAGGCGGTGCCGCTGCGTCCGGACTGGCGCTTCGATTCGAAGATCGGCGCCGGCGGGCAGGGCGAGGTCTGGCTCGCCACGCACCTGAGCACGCGCGAGAAGCGCGTGTTCAAGTTCGCGCGCGATGAGACCTCGCTGATCGGGCTCAAGCGCGAGGTCACGCTGTTCAGGCTGTTGCGCGAAAACCTCGGCACCCGCCGCGACCTGGTGCAGTTGCTCGACTGGAACCTCGACAAGGCGCCCTGGTTCATCGCCGTGGAATGGTGTCCCGGCGGCTCGCTGACCGACTGGGCCGCCAGCAGTGGCGGCCTGGAGAAGATCGAGCTGGCGCAGCGCATCGAGCTGGTGGCGCAGACCGCCGACGCGCTGGCGGCGACGCACGCGATCGGAGCACTGCACAAGGACGTCAAGCCCGGCAACGTGCTGATCGCGTTCGACGACGAAGGCCGCCTGCATGTTCGCCTCGCGGATTTCGGTAGCGCGCGCCTGCTCCAGCGCAGCCATCGCACGACGCCCGAGGTCACGCGCATGGGCTTCACGCAGACCATCGGCGATTCCGCGACTGGTACACCGCTGTACCTGGCGCCCGAACTGATCGCCGGCGAGCCGCCGAGTCCGCAGTCGGACATCTATGCGCTGGGCGTGATGCTCTACCAGCTCGTCGTGGGCAACCTGCGTCGTCCGCTCGCGCCCGGCTGGGAGAGCAACGTGCCGGACGAGCTGTTGCGCGAAGACATCGCGCTGGCCGCCGCCGGTGATCCGGCGCAACGCCTGGACGATGCCGCGCAACTCGCGGTCCGCTTGCGCAGCCTGCCGCAGCGGCACGTCGATCGCGCACGCGAGCTGCGTCTGAAGGCCGAGGCCGAATCGACCCGCGAGGCGCTGCAGCGCAGCCTGGCGCGACGCGGATTGCTGCGGGCACTGGCGGTGACGCTGATCCTGGGCCTGGGCGCGACATCGGTGCTGCTATGGCAGGCGCTGAAGGCCAAGAACGAGGCACGGGACGAGGCCGCCCGCGCCAACGCCGTCACCCAGTTTCTTTCCGAGGATTTGCTGACGGGCGCCAACCCGGTCGTGGCCGGGCGGCGCGACGTCACCGTGCGCGAGCTGCTCGACGGTGCGGTCCGACAGCTCGACGCCCGCTTCGACGGACAACCGCGCACGCGGGCCAGCCTGCAGCGCGTCATCGGATCCGCCTACGCGGCAATGGGCGAGCGCGCACCGGCCGAAGCCTTGCTGCAGGCGTCCATCGCCAGCCTGTCGTCACTGGATGGCGATGCCTCGCTGCCGGTGCAGACCGCGCGCACCGCGTTGCGCGACATGTATCTCAACCTCGGCGAGTTCGGCCTGTCGACCCTCACCTCGTCGAAGATCGTTGCCGCAGAAGCGGCTGCCGGACGTCCCAACCCGGCGATCGCCACCGAGAACGAGGCCTACGTCGCGCTGGGAATGTGCGCGGGCGCAGCCATCAGCGAGTTCGTCGCTCGATGCGAGAACGTGGCACGCGACCAGTACGCACGCGTGCGACAGGTGCTGGGCGCAGAAAGCCTGGGTACCGCGCGGATCGGCGTGGTCGCCGCCGTGGTGCTGATGCGACCAGGCCGTTCCGCCGAGGCGATCCCGATCCTGCGTGACTCCCTCGAAGGGATGCGCCACTGGATGGGCGCCGACAACGCCTGGCTGATCCAGGCCGAGGGCGTGCTTCCCGAAGCGCTCGCCGGCGCCGGTCGGTACGCCGAGGCACTCGAAGGGTTCCTGCGTGTGGACGAGCTTGGGTTGCGGGTGTACGGGCCGAACCACCGCCTGACGCGGGTGAACCGGCGCTGGATCGCGACGACGCGCGTTCAGATGGGCGAACGGGAGCGCGGCACGGCCGACCTGATCGCGCTCTACGACGTGATGCGGGCCGATGCAGGCACGGGTGCGCGCGACATGGCCACCGTCAGCCTGGCCGCGGGCGATGCGCTCAATGCCCAGCGGCGTCCGGCGGAGGCCGCCGCGGCATTCGAGGTGGGTCTGTCGGCCGTTGGCCCGGTCGAAGCAGGTGGCGGCTACTGGACGCTGAGGCTGCGCGAGGGCCTGGCCGACAGCCGCCAGGCATTGGGTCAGGACGCGGCGGCGCTCGCCCTGCATCGGCAGAACCTGGCGGACGCCCGCCGCTTGATGACAAACGGTGAATGGCTGCTCGGCTGGTGTGCTCACCGGCTCGGCGCCTTCCTGGCTGCTCATGGCCAGATGGCGGAGGCCGAGCCGCTGCGCGCCGAGGCGCGGAAGATTCTCGAAGCCAGTCTCGAAGCCGACGACCCCCGCGTGCTCGAGGCCCGCGCGTCGCGTCCGTAGCCCGGGTGAAACCCGGGGCTGTTCGCCCGACGTCCGGGAAGAAGCCCCGGGTTTCACCCGGGCTACGGGATGGCCGGAAATACGCTTTATCGAATTGATAAATAAAACAAAAACACGAGTGCTTAAATTGTTGTGAAACGGTTTTGAAACCGGGAAGACCGCCGGGCAGCGGCGAGGGAAAGTGGCTCATCGACGGCGGATGCCCCGCCGCGACGACCTCTGAAGAACCCCCGCTGATCTTTCCCAAAGGAGCTTCCCGATGAATACCTTCAAGACCCTCACCCTGATGACGGCCCTGGCCATCTGCGCCTTTGCCGCCCCCGCTTTCGCGATAAAGACCTGCAACTCGGATGCGAGCTGCCAGAGCCTGAATGGCCCGAGCCTCGATGGGCTGTCGGAGAAGGTGCGTTCGGACGTGCAGCCTCTGTCGATCAAGGTCTGCAATACGGATGGCAGTTGCCAGAGCCCGAATGGTCCGAGCCTCGACGGTTGGGTACAGGAGCAGCGGTCGGACGCTCAGCCGCTGTCGATCAAGACCTGCAACGCGGACGCCAGCTGCCAGAGCCCGAACGGGCCGAGCCTCGACGGTCTTTCGGAGGAGGTGCGGTCGGACGTCCAGCCGCTGTCGATCAAGGTGTGCAACTCGGACAGCTCGTGCTCGAGCCCGAACGGTCCCAGCGCATCCGGTCGCGCTGCCGCCAAACTCGGCACGATGATCATTGCCATCACGATGCCCTGATCCGATCGCCGGAGGGTCCGGCGCAAGTTGCGGATCCGAAGCGCCCGTGCGGAAGCCCGGGCGCTTTTTTGTTTGGTGGACGAAGAGAGAACCGCTTCGTCTATTCCTTCACCCGTAGCCCGGACGAAGTCCGGGATCGCGCCGGTCTGCTGGTGGCCATCCCGGACTTCGTCCGGGCTACGGGCTCCATCAGAAGTGCAGCCTCAGCTTCACCAGCAACTGCTCCGCACTGCGCTCGCGCAGGCTGTCGTCGAGGAGCCCGCCGAAACTGCCGCTGTCGTCCTCGCGGAAGATGTCGCCGCCGCGGCCATAGACCGCGTACAGGTCCGACAGCGGTCCCAGCGAGTAGCGATAGCGCACCTGGATACCGAGCGTGGACAGCGTGAAATCGTCCGTCAGGTCCTGGTCGCGCACCAGCTTTCCGCCGGGCTGCGCCTCGTAGCTGCGCGTCGAGTCCGCGCGGATCCCCGCCCACTGGAACTTCACGCGCAGCTCGTGACGCGAGCCGATGAACGCGCCCAGGCTCATGCTGCCCTCGCGCCACTGCGTGGCGTAGTCGCTGACGGTGTTGCCACCGTCCCACAGCAGCCACGCATCGTTGGCCAGGATCAGCACCTCGAACTCGGCGTTCACGCGATCGGTGAAATACCAGGTCGGCGCGACGTACAGCGAGCGGTTGTCGCCACGCACGCCCTCCTGCCGATACCGTCCGATGGTGGTGACGCGCAGGCGTCCCATCAGGCGGGAGATGTGCGTGACGCGCACGCCGTGGTGCCACCCGAGCTGGACCGGGTTGTTGCCACGCGTGATGCGATCGTCGACGCCGCGGCTGGTGGGCGTGTAGGCCAGTTCGAATTCGCTGGTGTCGCGCAGGCGCCAGTAGATGTAGGTCTCGAGATTCGAAGCCAGCGCCTTGCCGTGATCGTTGCGGGCCGGCTTCAGCAGGACGCCCAGCGTGCGCACGTCGAGACGGCTGCCAGGGGCGAAGTCGTACTTCGAATGGCTCGAGTCGATGTCCAGCCGGTTGAGATCGTTGCGCGCCAGGTAGCCCAGATCGTTCGTGTCGAACTGGTCACCGTAGTGGGTGAACGAGATCGCGTGGCTCCACGCGCCGCCGGGTGCGTAATCGAAACGCAGCCAGCCGCCCGTGTCCGCCACCGTCTCACCGCTCTCGCGCGCCTGGCTGAAGATGAACTGCCCGCGCCACGAAAGTCCTGCGCGCGGTGACCAGTCGGCGTCCACCGACTGCACCTGCGATTCGCGATCCAGCGTCGGGCGGTTCACGAAGTCGCCGAGCCAGCCGAACGATCCGCCCTCGAAGCGCCGGCGCAGGCGGCCGACGGCGTAGTCGCGGCCCTGCACATCGCCGGTGTCGTCCTCGGTGGCGCCGAACAGCCCGTAGTCCCATGCGCCGGTCGTGCCGGTGTACTTCAGCGCGCCGAGGATGTCCGAGGCGCCTGCATCGCCAGCGTCGGGTGCGCCGCCGATGCGGCGCGTGTTGACCAGCAGGTCCTTGGTGGGCGCGCGAATGTCGAACAGCGCCTGGTTCTCGGTGAAGAACGGACGCTTCTCGGAGAAGAAGGTTTCGATCGCAGTGAGGTTCACGACGAGGTCGTCGCTCTCGACCTGGCCGAAGTCGGGATTGAGCGTGGCGCTGACCTGGTGCAGGCCGTCGGGCTTCCAGAACAGGTCCATGCCGATGCGCGCATCGTTGCTGTCGTCGACCAGATCGCGGCTGGCCGCGACGTAGGGGTAGAGATCGAACGCGCTGGCGGCGAAATCCTGCAAGGTCAGCGGCGCGAGGTCCGCCACCAGTGTCGGCCGTTCGAGGTCGTACGCCGGGTAACTCCAGCGCCGGCCAGCGTGGCGCATCTGGCGCGACACGAAGATGCCGAGCTTGCGCTGGCCTTCGGCGGCCGGCGCCATCGGCGCGACCGACCAGGGAATCAGCAGCTCCGCCGTCCAGCGATGCGGCTCTTCCGCGACAGCGTGCAGCCAGGCGCCGTCCCAATCCTGGTTGAACCGCCCCGGGTCGCTGACGATGGCGTCCTCGATCGAGTTGCCCAGCGACACCGTGAACTCGTAGGCGACCTTGCCGTTGCCCTCGAAGTCGAGCAGCACCGTCACGCTGTCGGCATCGGCCTGCTGATCGCGCAGCGTCTGCGGTTTCTGTCGAGGCACCAGGGCGGGATGCTCGTTGATGAAGCCGATGTGGATGCCCTCGGCATCGGTCCAGATGCGCGCCTCGGTGAGGTACTCGGGTGTCGCCTGGGTGTTGGGCTCGGTGGTCAGGAAGTCCGACAGGATCTGCGCGCCTGCCCACTCGGGTTCATCCAGGCTGCCATCCACCGCCGCCCGCGCGACGGGAGCGAGTGCGAGGAGCAGAAGCGCGGCCCTGCAGAGGAGGGCGCGGGAAGAGGGCATGGACCGCGGCGGGGGATGAAGGACGACGAAGGTTCGGTGATGCGAACTCTGAGGGTTGGCGCGCCTGCGGTCTTGTCGGGTTGCACACCTCAATCAAACGAAATTCAAACCGGGACGGAAACCCTGCGATGACGCAGGCTGAGCGGGTCCCCGTAGCCCGGACGAAGTCCGGGGTTCCCCTCGAATACGGAGCGCAACCCCGGACTTCGTCCGGGCTACGGTCAGTAGACGTCGCGGCGGTAGCGCCCTTCGATTCGCAGCTGCTCCACGGCTTGCGCACCCAGCGCCTCCACCAGCGCAGCGTCGACGCCCGGCGCCATGCCTTGCAGGCTGCCGCAGACGTAGATCGCCGCGCCCTGCGCGATCCACTCGCGCATCGTCGCCGCCGTGTCCGCGACCAGATGCTGCACGTAGCGGCCCGTGGGCGCGTCACGCGAGAACGCCAGGTCCAGGCGCGACAACTCGCCCCGCGCAAGCCAGGTCTCCAGCTCTTTGCCGAAATGCAGGTCGTGCGCCCGCGTGCGCTCGCCGAACAGCAGCCAGTTGCGATGCCGGCCCTGCGCCACGCGCTGCCTGAGATGTGCGCGCAGTCCGGCGATGCCGGTGCCGTTGCCCACGAGGATCATCGGGCGATCGTCGTCGGGCGCATGGAACGAGGTGTTGCGCCGGACGCGCAGCCCCAGCGTGTCGCCGACGGCGCACTGCGCGGTGAGCCAGCCCGAGCCCAGACCCGGCGTGCCGTCGGGATGCTGAACTTGTCGCACCAGCAGTTCGATCGCGCCGTCCGCCGGAATCGAGGCGATCGAATATTCGCGATGAGGCCGATCGCTGCCGATGGGACCGGGCAGCACTTCGACGATGTCGCCGGCTGCCCACGCCGCGCCAGGCGCCTGCGGCTCGATGCGGACATGCACGGCGGGCGCACCCGGGCTGCCGGCGTTGAGTACGCGACGCTGCACGAGGCGCCAGGCTTCGTAGGCGGGTGGGCTCCAGTCGGCCGCATCGCTGCTTCCGCCGAGCAAGGTCAGCTGGTGCTGCCAATGGCGCAGCGCACCTTCGTCGCCATCGTCGACCTCGACGGTGTCGAACAGCGGCGTCGCGCCCTGTGCCCGCAGCCAATGATCGAGCGCGCGACCGAAGCCGCAGAAACTCTCATAGGCGCTGTCGCCGAGCGCGAGCAGGCCGAATTGCAGGCGCGGCATCGGGACGGCCTGCTGCATGGTGTCGCGCACGAAGGCATACGCATCGTCGGGGGCGTCGCCTTCGCCGGTCGTGCTGACGACGAACAGCACGCGCGAGGCGCTTGCCAGCAGCGCGGCGTCCACCGACGCCAGGCCCAGGCGACGCACGCGGGCGACGCCGCCGGCGGCGAGGGCATCCGCGGTCTTCGCGGCGAGCGCTTCCGCAGTCCCGGTCTGGCTGGCGTGGATGACCAGCACGTCATCGGCGAGCACCGCGCCCGCCACCGTGGTGTTTCGGGTAGCGGACGACGCGCGTCGCCAGGTGCGGGCGACGAAGTAGAGACAGAACGCGAGATAGGCGGCCGCTGCGCCCACCGACATCGTGATGCGCCCGGCGGCGACATCGACGCGCGGAACTTCGAGGCCGTTCCAGTGGAACAGCAGCATCGCCAACGCGCCCAGCAACAGCATGACGAGGGCCTGGCCGGCGAGCGGCAACGCCGTCCGCCATCGCGTGCTGATCATTCGAGCATCGCGCTCGCGGCGCGGCTCACGCGCTCCGTCATTCGTCCTGCAGGATCGCGCGAGACGAAGAGTGCGGCCAGCTCGAGTGCGTCGGCGTACGCGATGCCGGCTTCCACGCCGAGCACCGACAGCACCGTGGCCAGGACATCGGCCTGCGCGCAGCTCGGATGCATCACGCTCACCGACGCCGGTGCATGCGCGACGGGGCGTCCGGTGCGCGGGTCCAGCGTGTGCGCATAGCGCGCGCCCTGATGCTCGAAGAACTGGCGATAGTCACCGGAGGTGGCCACCGACAGTCCGTGCAGCGCCACCAGCGTGCGCTCGCCGGATCCGTCCGGATTCTCCAGCTCGCCCCACCACGGCGAGCCGTCGGTGTTCCAGCCGCCGCCGCGCAGCTCGCCGCCGATCTCGACAAGGAAATGCTCGAGGCCGAGAGCCAGCAGGCGCTCGGCGACGACGTCCACCGCGTAACCCTTGGCGATGCACGACAGGTCGAGTTCGATGCCGCCCGGTTGCAGCACGCGGTGGTTCGCCTCGTCGATCTCGAGTCGCTGCCATCCGCAACGTGCGCGTGCCCGTTCGATGTCCGCGTCGCAGGGAGGCGCGTTGCGCTTGCCAGCCGGGCCGAAGCCCCACAGGTTCACCAGCGCGCCGACCGTGGGATCACAAGCGCCATTCGACCTGCGCGCCGCATCCAGCGCGCTGCGCAGCACGTCGAAGAACGCGGCGGGGATCGGCTGCCAGGTTCCCGCCGGGCGACGGTTGAAGATGCCCAGATCGGAATCCGGCGCCCAGTGACTCATCTGCGCGTCGAGACGGTCCAGCGTCTGCTGGAGGTCCTGGCGCAGCCAGCTCTGCGGCGGAAGGTCGCTGCAGAGCCGGACGCGCCAGTCCGTGCCCATCGTGCGGCCACGCAGCTCGCACGCGTCGCCGCGTGCACTGGCGGCCGACGGCGTGATCTGCTGCGGAATCAGGACGCGGTTCATGCGCTACGCGTGACGACGAGGTGGATTCGCGCTCAGGGCGAGAGCACTTCGACGACGGCGGTGTAGGCCGTGCGACGCTGCTTGGCCGGTGCGGTGGTGGCCTTCTCGTCGCTGACCGATGCCGACATCCAGTACAGGCCGGGCGTCTTCCAGTCGATGGCGAACTTGCCGTCCTTGTCGGTCTTGAGTTCGAGCGCGTCCACCGAGCTGCGATAGCGCACGCCGTCCGCGATGATCTCCACTTCCACATCGGCGGCCGGCTTGCCGTCGAGCAGGAACTGGAACTTCGCTTCCTCGCCGACATAGAGGTCGGTGATGCTCTGCAGCGGCACCAGTTCCAGCCCGACGCCGGTGGGCTTGAGCGCGGTGTCGTTCGGCTTGCCGGCGGTCGCGAATGTCACCAGCTGCGTCAGCGACTCGGTGACGGCGAGCTTCTCGGCGTTGGCCGGCACTTCCTTGGCGAAGCCTTCGGCCGTGAAGGCCTGGCCGCGCGGCGGATAGGACTTGCGCTGACCCTTTTCTTCCCAGCGCGCCGAAACTCCCGAATTGACGATGGCGACCTTGTACGTGCCGGCCTGGTTGAGCTGCACGTCGAAGCTGCTGCGCAGCTTGCCGGTGCTCGCGTTCTCGGGCTGCACCTTGCTGCCGTCCGGCGCCGTGATGACGAGATTGTCCAGACGCATCGCGTTGTGGTCCTTCAGGAACGGGTCCGTCGAGGTGGCCGCATCCACGGTGATCCACTGGCCCACGCTGAGCACGGTCTTGGACGGTTCGAGCCAGCCCTTGTGCGCGGACGCGGCGAAGGGCAGGGCGGCAACGGCGAGCGCGAGTGCGAGCTTCTTCATCGTGATCTTCATGTCGGGTCTCCTCAGGGCTTGATGTCGAGGCTCAGCGCACCGAGTTCGCGCGAGCCCTGTGCCTTCAGCTGTGCGGCCTTTGCAGCAGGCCACGTGAACGGAATCTCGAGCAGTTCGCGGCCGCCTTCTTCGCGCGCGGCTTCGACCATCAGCTTGTACTGGCCCGGAGCGAGATCCGGGAACGGCGCCTTGCCGGAACTGAAGTTCAGCTCGTGCACGCCGGCGGCACGCGTCGCGCTGCTGATGCCGTCCGCCGGCATCGTCATTTCGCGGCCGGTGCGGCGCCACCATTGGCGCATGTCGGGCAGCCACTTGGTTCCGCCTTCGGCTGCGCCAGCCGGCGCAGCTCCGCCTGCTGCGGGCATCTGCGCGGCCGCAGGCGCGTTGGCACGCTTGAGCTGATACCAGACCGCGAGGTTGGCGGCGACCGTGCGGTCTTCGCGTTCGATCCACGCCGCCACGTACGGGCGGTGATATTCGGCCACGTCCAGACGGGGCAGTTCGATGCCGATCTTGAAGTCGGCGGCCTGTGCCGTGCCTGCGAACAGCGTGCAGAGGGCGAGGGACAGGGGGGTGCGTTTGAGCAACGGGGAGGGTCGCATCGGGAGAGGTCTCGTCGAGTCTCGCTAGTGGACAAACAGAAGGATGAGGATCAGCGGCAGCACCACGCCGAGCACGACCAGCGGCCACGTTGCCGGGCGGCGCGCCGCGTGGATCTGCAGCAGGCACAAACCGGTGATCGCGAAGACCAGGCAGGCCACCGCGAAGATGTCGATGAACCAGCCCCACATCGCGCCCGCGTTGCGGCCCTTGTGGAGGTCGTTGAAGTAGGAGATCCAGCCGCGATCGGTGGTCTCGTATTCGGCCTCGCCACTTGCGAGATCGATGTTGACCCAGCCGTCGCCGCCGGGACGCGGCAGCGACAGGTAGATCTCGTCCTCGTTCCACTCGGCCTTGCGCGTGCCGGCTGGCAGCGACCATGTCGTCTCGAGCCATGCGGCGAGCGCAGGCGGAAGCTCGGCTTCGCCATTGAGCTTCTGCTCGACGATCTTCTCGAGCAACGGAGCGGGCACGGTCGCAGTGAGATTCACGACCTCCGGGCTGGACTTGATCTGCGATGCGTGGTTGAGCGTGATGCCGGTGATCGAGAACAGGATCAGGCCGACCAGACTCGTCGCGGCGCTGATCCAGTGCCACTGGTGCAGCGTCTTGAGCCAGTACGCCCGCGCCGCCGATTTCGGCGCGGCCGTGGCTGCGGCGGGCGAGGGAGCAGGACTCATGCTCGCCGGGGAGCGCTCAGGGCGTGGAGTGAGAAGGATCGGTCACGAAACCGATCTTGCTCAGGCCATTCTTCGCGGCCTCGCTCATCACCTGGGCGATGGTCTCGTAGCGCGCGTTGCGGTCGGCGTGGATATGGATCTCCGGATGTGTCGGCAGCTCGCCGGCCGCGTGCATGCGCTGGCCGAGGAGGACGTCGTCGACGACCTCTCCATTCCAGAACACCGTGCCCTGACCGTCGATGGCGAGCTGCACGTTGTCCACCTTGAGCACGTTGGGACTGCTCTCGGCCTTGGGCAGGTCGATCTTCACGGCGTGCGTGAGCAGCGGCGCCGTGATGATGAAGATCACCAGCAGCACGAGCATGATGTCGACGAGCGGGATCACGTTGATCTCCGCCATCGGAGCGGAGTTGGGCGTGGAATTGAAACTGCCGAAAGCCATGGCTCAGGCTCGCTTGAGCGGCGCGACGTTCGCGGCCGTGATCTGGCCGTCGATCTTGGCGCCGGTGGTCAGGAACGTGAACAGGTCGTGCGCGAAGGAATCCAGACGCGACAGTGTCAGGCGGTTGGCGCGCACGATGAAGTTGTAGCCGAGCACCGCAGGGATGGCCACGGCAAGACCGATGGCCGTCATGATCAGCGCCTCGCCGACCGGGCCGGCGACCTTGTCGAGCGTGCCGGCGCCGCTCATGCCGATGGCGACGAGCGCGTGGTAGATGCCCCACACCGTGCCGAGCAATCCCACGAAAGGCGCGGTCGCACCGATCGACGCCAGGATCGTCAGGCCGGATTCCATCTTCGCGGTGTCTTCGTCGATCGTGCGCTTGAGGATGCGCGTGATGAAGTCCGGCACCGAGCCGGCCTCGTCCAGCTTGTTCGCGCCGTGGCGCGCGTGGTGACGGCTCGCCACCAGCCCGTGATAAGCCAGGTGGGCGAAAGGCTCGCGCGGATGGTTGGCCTCGACGTGCTGCGCGACTTCGTCGAGCGACGGCGCGTTCCAGAAGAAATCGAGAAACTTCATCGAGCGCCGGCGCATGATGCGGATGCCCACCGCCTTGGTCAGGATCAGGTACCAGCTGGCGATCGACGCGATCAGCATCGTGATCAGGATGAACTTCGCCACCCCATCCGCGTGGGTGAGGAAGTGGGCGAAGCCCATCGAAGACGTTGCGTCGGTCATGTGCAGGAACTCAGGAGGTTTTCAGCTCGAAGGTGAGGGGCACGAGCACGGCGGCCGAGATGGCGCGATCGCCCTGCTTGGCGGGTACGAATTTCCACTTGCGCACGGCGTCGAGCGCGGCGCGGTCCAGGCGGCTGTAGCCGCTGCTGCTCTGCACCTCGATGGACTTGGACTGGCCGTGTTCGTCGACCAGCACGCGCAGCAGCACGGTCCCGGTCTCGCCCAGGCGCTTGGAGGCCGAGGGATAGACCGGCGGCGGATTGTCGAGATACGCCGCGACGAAATTCGGCGGAGTGATCGGCGCCGGCGGAGCGGGCGGTGCCGGAGGGGGCGGCGGCGGTGGTTCGGGAATGACCGGCTCGGGCATCGGCGCGCCCATCTCGGATGGCGTGGCCGTCTCCGCGACGATCATCTGCGGCTTGGGCTTGGGTTTGACCGGCTCGGGCTTCGGCGGCGGCGGTTCGATCTTGGGCTTGGGCGTCTCGGGCGGCGGCAAGGTGATCAGGCCGACCATGATCGGCGCGACTTCCACGACGGCCTCTCGCACCGATTCGATCTGCATCAGGCCGAACAGCACGCCGACGTGCAGCGCCACGATCAACGCCATCGCCGGCCAGCGACTCCCTTCTTCCCAGCCCGGTCCACGGTGCCTGTCGTGCGAAACGGAGGCGAGTGGATTTGCGGACGCCGGCAGCGCAGTGTCCGGAATCTGCGCGTCCTGTTGGTGCCGGACGACGCTCACAACTCGGCCCATCGACGCAGCAGATTGTGATACGTGCCGGTCAACGCGACCATCGAGGCGTGCCCCGGAACGTCGGCGTTGAGCTGCTGGATCGCCTTGTCCATCTCGAACAGCAGCGTTCGCTGCCCGTCGTCACGGATCATGCTCTGCACCCAGAAGAAGGCGGCAAAGCGCGTGCCGCGTGTCACCGGGCTGACCTCGTGCCGGCTGCTGGCGGGATACAGGAGCAGGTGTCCTGCGGGCAGCTTCACCTTGTGCAGACCAAACGTATCCTCGATGACGAGTTCGCCGCCCTCGTACTCGTCGGGCTGGCTGAGGAACAACGTCGCGGACAGATCCGTGCGCACGCGGAAAGGCGCCTGGTTGACGTAGCGCACCGCGGTGTCGATGTGTGCCCCGAAATGTCCGCCGCCCTCGTACCGGTTGAACAGCGGCGGAAACACCTTCAGCGGCAGCGCGGCGGATGTGAACAGCGTGCTGCCGGCGAGCTTCTGCAACACCAGGTTGCCGAGCTCCTTGGCCAGAGGATGTTCTTCCGTGAGCTGCAGGTTCTGTTTGACGCGCGCGGCCTGATGCCCGGCCGTCACCTTCCCGTCCTCCCACGACGCGGCCTCGAGGCGCATTCGAAACTGCGCTACGAGGTTTGCGTCGAGGAGGTCGGGGATCTGCTGCAGCATGTGGGTCGGGACGAAATGGGCGGGAGCGGCGCTCAGAACTTCACGTTGAGCGAGAGCATGTACGAGGCAGGAATGTCCGGAAAGTAACGCTGACCGGAGTTGTTCACGGAGGCCACGTAGTCCTCGTCGGCGACGTTGTAGGCGTTGAACTGCACGCTGTACATCGGAGTGATGTCGTACGTGGCCATCAGGTCGATGACGGTGTAGTCCTCGACCTTGAGGATGCCCGCGTTGGCCGCCGTGATCGTTCCGTCGCCGCCAGCGGTCGCCGTTCGCAGCGCCGTGGTGCGGCCCTGCGAGTCGACGTAGCGGATGCCGCCGCCGACGGTGAGCGGAATCGGCAACTTGTAGGTGGTCCACAGGTTCACGAAATTCTTCGGCGAAAAGTTGATCGCCACGCCGTCCTGCGGTGACAGCACGTCACCGTTGGCCTGCACGAAGCGGGCGCCGTCCTTCACCTCGGTGTCCTGGTAGGTGTAGCCGAAGCTCAGCTGCCACGCGGACGTGACCTGGCCGACCACGCCCACCTCGACGCCCTCGGCGGTCTTCTTGCCGTACTGCACGACGCTGTCGTCGGATTGGCGCGCGAGGTCGTTCTTGTTCTCGCTGGAGAACAGCGCAAGCGTGGCGGCAACGCGCCCGCCCAGGAAGTCCCATTTGGTGCCGAGTTCGAGGTTCTTCGCTTTCTGCGGGTCCAGGCCCACCGCGTTGATGTTCGCGTTCGGTGTGCCGGCGGCGTTGGTGGTCGCGGCCTGCAGCGTGAAATTGTCGCCACCCGGCGGACGCAGCGAGTTCGCGTAGGCGACATAGACGCTGCCGTTGGTCGCGGGCTTGAACAGGACGCCGGTTTTCCAGCTGAAGAGATTGTCCGCGTCTTCGGCGTGTGTCGGCACCAGCGTCCCCGCAGGCAGCGTCGGGAAGTTCGCGACCGTCGACAGCGCGGTGCTGTCGGTATCCGTCTCGTAGCGTTCCCAGCGTCCACCGGCCGTGAACTGCCAGGCCTCGCCGAGCTTGATCGTGTCGAACAGATACAACGCGCCGGTGTTGGTGCTGCCGTCCGTGTAGACACCATTTCGCGCGAGTTGCACGCCGGGGTCGTTCGGGTTCGGGTTGTAGAGGTTTGCCGCGACCTGGGTCTGGCCGGCGACGACGGCGAGCGTCGGGGTGTATTGCGATTCGTGGATGAGCTCGAACCCGGTGCTGACGTCGTGAGTCACCGGGCCGGTCTGGATCGCGCGGAACTGCAGGTTGGTCTGGTTGGTGAGCAGCTCGTTCTCGCGGTAGCTGGCCTGGCGTGAACGATTCACGGTCCAGGTATCCGGATCGTCGCGAAGCACCGGTGGCTGGCCAGCGGTGGGATTTGCATCGGAAACGATGGGCGCCTGCAGCGGCGCACTGAGCACGCGCTTCTGATCGGTCTTGCTGTAGCGCGAGGTGTTGCGAATCACCACGGCAGGGGTGAGGTCGTGTTCGACGCGAACCGTGAACATGTTCGCGCGGATGTCCTCGAAGTCGGACTTCAGGCCGTAGAAGTTCTTGCTGTCCACTTCCCTGGGATTCACCACTTCGCCGGTCGAGTTGGCGCCCTCGAGAATCGTGTTGCGCCAGCCCGAGACGCCAATGGCCGACACGCCGCCGTCGGGCGTGTTGTCCTGGCGAATGTGCTGAGAGAACAGGCTCAGGCGCGTCGCGGTGCCCAGACCGAGCGTGACGGAGGGCGCCACGCCCCACATTTCACGATCGATCTGCGGACGACCGGCCACACCGCCGTCCTGCGCGACGAGGTTCAGGCGCAGGCCCAGCGACTCACCCACGCGCTCGTTGATGTCGCCCGAGATGCGCCGACGGTCCTCTGTGCCGTAACCCACGCTCATGCTGCGCGAATCCTCCGCCAGCGGCGTCTTGCTGACGAGGTTGATGTAGCCCGAGGCGTTGCCGCGGCCATTGTCGGCACCCGCGGGTCCCTTGAAGATCTCGACCTGCTCGAGGTTGAACACGTCGCGGACCGCGGGCGTCAGGTCGCGGATATTGTCGAGAAAGATGCTGCCCTGCGCGTCGAAGCCGCGCATGAAGATGGTGTCACCGCTGGCGGTGTTGCCATTTTCGCCTGCCTGAAACGTGATGCCCGGCGTGTTGCGCAGAGCGTCGGTCAGGCTCAGTGCGCCCTGGTCGGCGATCACTTCCTTGCGGATGACCGTGACGGTCTGCGGCGTATTGACCAGCGGCTGCATGAACTTGGGCGACTCGACCTGTTCCGGCTTGTAGGTGTTTTCGGAGTCGCGCTCGTCGACGACCTTGACTTCGGGGAGCTGGGTCGCTGGCGCGGTCCCGGCGGCAGGGGCGGTGTCCTGCGCGTACGCGACTAGCGGAAGCGAGAACGTGGAGATCAGGGCCACAGCCAGTGGCGTGCGGCGGAACGTTGCGGTCATGTCGATGAAGCTCCCTGTAGAACTGGATGCGCTATTTGCGGTGCCGTCCGCCCGCGCCTTGGGCGGGAGGTCCGGGTTTGTTCTTGGGTCGCACACACCGCGTCAACGCGGGAGCTGCCTGGAAACGAGGCCGAGTTTAGATGAGAAATATTCGCGTTTGCAACGAGTGCCTGGAGAATTCGTGGCACCGGTGCCCCCTCGGACTGCAACAGGAGGGGCGGCCGATCGGGGCGGTGTTCGCCGCATCGGCCGGCGCGGCCCGTTCCTCCGCACGAACTTGTCGCCTGCGCTGCCCGCCGCAGTCGTTCTCGGAAGCGTGAATTTCCGTCGGGGGCCTGTTGTAAATTGCGTCGTCCTCTTCAGGATGACGCGCGTGCCCAGCAAGCCCATCACTGCCGCAGATGCCTATCCGCTGATCTTCGCGGTGATCAGACGCATCCCGCGCGGCAAGGTCGCGAGCTACGCCCAGATTGCCTACGCGGCCGGTCTGCCGGGCCGCGCGCGCATGGTCGGTCGTGCGCTGGCCGATGCCGGCGGTGCCGGGCCAAAGCTGCCCTGGCATCGCGTGATCAACGCGCAGGGCCGCATCGCGCTGCCGCGGTCGAGCGAAGCCTATGTCGAACAGAAGTCGCGGCTGATCGCCGAGGGTGTGCTGTTCGAAGGTGATCGCGTCAGCTTCACGCGCTACGGCTGGAAGCGCGGCAGCGCGCCGGTGCTGGATTGATCCCGACCGTAGCCCGGACGAAGTCCGGGGTTACGTCACCTGGATAGCGATACCCCGGACTTCGTCCGGGCTACGAGCGGCGCGTTGCCTCACCAGATCTTGATGCGCGACTCCGGCGTGGAATACAGGCCTTGTCCCGGCTGCACCGAGAACGCGTCCTGGAACGCCGGCACGTTCACCACCACGCCGTTGCAGCGGTATTCGCTGGGTGCGTGGGGATCCGTCTTGAGGCGGTTGAGCAGGTTCTCCTCGCGATAGAGCCGGCGCCAGGCCTGCGCCCATCCGAGGAAGAAACGCTGATCAGCGGAAAGATCGTCGATCACCGGACCCGGCTTGCCTTCGAGCGAGAGACGGTACGCGCGATACGCGATGCTCAGGCCTCCGAGGTCGGCGATGTTCTCGCCCAGCGTGAACTTGCCGTTCACGTGATAGCCCTTCACCGGTTCGTAGGCGTCGTACTGCGCGGCCAGGCGCGCGCCCAGCGCATCGAAGCGCTTGCGATCCTCGGCGGTCCACCACATGCGCAGGTTGCCGTCGCCGTCGTACTGCGAACCCTTGTCGTCGAAGCCGTGGCTGATCTCGTGTCCGATCACCGCGCCGATGGCGCCGTAGTTCACCGCGTCTTCGGCCTTCACGTCGAAGAACGGCGGCTGCAGGATCGCGGCGGGGAACACGATCTCGTTCATCTCGCCGTTGTAGTAGGCATTCACCGTCTGCGGTGTCATGCCCCATTCCTCGCGATCGATCGGCTGGCCGAGCTTGGCCATCTCGCGGTCGTATTCGAACTCCGCCGCGCGGCGCTGGTTGGCCAGCGCTTCGCCGGGAACGACCTGCAGATTCGTGTAGTCGCGCCAGCGGTTGGGGTACCCGATCTTGGTGTTGAACTTGGCGAGCTTCTCGCGCGCCGCCTTCTTGGTCTCGGCGCTCATCCATTCCAGTTCGTCGATCGACTGGCCGTAGGCGTGCAGCAGGTTCTTGACCAGCGCTTCCATGCGCTGCTTGTTCTCGGCCGGGAAGTGGCGTGCGACATAGACCTGTCCCACCGCCTCGCCGAGCGCGCCCTCGATGACGCGGACGCCGCGTTTCCAGCGCGGCTGGTTCTCCTCGATGCCGTTGAGCGTGCGTCCGTAGAACGCGAAGTTCTCGTCGACATAGGCGCGCGGCAGCAGCGGTGCGCGCGAGGCGAGCACCTGCCATTTCAGATACGTCTTCCAATTGGCCAGCGGCTCCGACTTGAGCAGCTTGCCCAGCTCGGTGACGTAGCTCGGCTGGCTGATCAGCACCTGGTCGAGCTTGGCGAAGCCCACAGCATCGAGATAACGCGGCCAGTCGATCTGCGGCGCCAGCTTGGGCAGCGCGGCCGGCGCATAGGGGTTGTAGCGCTTGACCGGATCGCGCAGTTCGACCTTGTCCCACTGCGCCTTCGCAAGCCGGGTCTCCAGTGCCAGCACGACGGCGGCGATCTGCTTGGGGTCCTTCGAGCCGGTGAGCTGCGACATGCGCTCGACGTGCAGCCGGAACGCTTCGCGCAGCTTGCGGAATTTCTCGTCGTCGATCAGGTAGAAGTCGCGATTGGGCAGCGAAAGGCCGCCCTGCGTGAAGTCGCCGGCATAGCGCGTGGCGTCCTTGGCGTCCTGGTGCACGTACG
This sequence comes from Panacagrimonas perspica, assembly GCF_004364935.1. GTDB lineage: Bacteria > Pseudomonadota > Gammaproteobacteria > Nevskiales > Nevskiaceae > Panacagrimonas > Panacagrimonas perspica. The sequence continues at coordinate 366,593 of NZ_SOBT01000008.1, forward strand.
CCGCAAGAGGGACGTCGATGCCGGCGCGTGCCAGCCGCGCCATCAGCAGCGGCAGGTCGGCGCGCTTCTGCAGCGCATCTATGATGGCCAGCTCTTCCTGCACCGGTGCGAGACCCAGTTCATCGATGCGCGCCTCGTCCATGAAGCTCGCATAGGTGTCGCCGACTTTCTGCTCGACGCTGCCGGCGGCCTTCTGCTTGCTGGTCGACAGCTCTTCGATGATCACGCGCAACTGTGCCTCGGCGCCGTCCGAGAGCGCCGTGAACGAGCCGTAGTTCGACTTGTCCGCGGGAATCTTCGTATTGGCGAGCCAGGTGCCGTTGGTGGCGCGGTACAGGTCGTCCTGCGGCTTGGCCTGCGCATCGAAGTTGGCCGTCTCGATACCCGAAGCCATCAGCTCGACGTTGCGTGCCGGCTCCTCGGGCACCGCGGGCGGCGCTGGAATCGTGTCGGCCTCCGGGCTGCTGGCGCAGGCGGCGAGCAGGCAGAGAGGGGCGAACATCAGGACGAATGGGGACTTCAAGGCAATCTCCGCGGGATCATCGTTGTCCCGACTGGTTCGACGAGGCAAAAGTTCAAGACGCGTTGCGTCCTGCGAAGTAGAGGGCGATGAAGACGCGCGGATCGATCAGCACGCCGCGTGCCGCCTGCTGCTCCAGCCAGGTTTCGACCTCGGCCAGTGGCACCACATGGACCGTGATGTTCTCGCCTTCGACGCCGCCGCCCTCGCTGGCGCGACGCAGCCCGAAGACCTGCACGAAGTAGCCGATCTCGTCGGTCATGCCGGCCGCGACCGGGCCATGGCACAGCGCGCGCGTCGACGTGCCGACGAAGCCCGTCTCCTCCTCGAGTTCGCGCAGCGCCGAGGTTTCCGCCGATTCGCCCTCGGTGGTTTCGCCGTCGCCGATGATGCCTGCGGGCAGCTCGATCACGCGCTGGTGCAGCGGTACGCGGTACTGCTCCACGAGGACCAGTTCGCGCGCGTCGGTGACGGCGACGATGAAGCCGGCGCCGCTGGCGCGCTGGCGGCTGACGTACTCCCAGCGACCGTCGCGCTGCAGCTTGAGGAACTTGCCATCGTGCAGGGTGTGCACAGCGTCGGTGGGCGTGGTCATGCGCAATCTTCGGGCGGGTCGGGGTTCGAGTATCGCGCGCCCGAACCATCGCGCGAAATCGGTGGCCCGCAGACAGGGTCGATCTGACGGAGCGGATGCGCCGTGGCATGCTCGTCGCCGAGGAATGCCACGGGTCGTCATGCGCCAGTCATCCAACCAGACGCCGCCCACTTCCGAGGGCGCGCCGCGCGCCGCGGCATCGGGCGCCGTTCCCGCTCGCCATCCCGACAATGAAGCGCAGCGCATCGCGGCGCTGAATCAGTTCGGCGTGCTCGACACCCTGCCGGAGCAGTCCTATCAGGACATCGTGAAGCTGGCGTCGATGATCTGCGATGTGCCCATCGCGCTGATCAGCCTGATCGACAGCGATCGTCAATGGTTCAAGGCCCGGCAAGGTCTCGAAGCCGAGCAGACGCCGCGCGAACTGGCGTTCTGCGCCCACGCGATCCTGGAGCCGGGCGAACTGTTCCAGGTACGCGACGCGACCCGCGACGCCCGCTTCTCCACGAATCCGCTGGTCACCGGTGCGCCCGACATCCGTTTCTACGCCGGCGTGCCGCTGGTGACACACGACGGCTATGCGCTCGGGACCTTGTGCGCCATCGATCGGCGGCCGCGGGTGTTGAGCGCCGCGCAGGCGGACGGACTGCGTGCGCTGGCGCGTCAGGTGATGGAACTGCTGAGCCTGCGCCGCGCCCTCGGCGAACTGAGCCAGACGCGCACGGGCCTGGCGCAGAGCGAGCTCCGCTTCGGCGCGATCGTGGGCAATCTGCCCGGCTTCGTCTTCCGCGCCGAGGTGAACCGGCCGTGGCGGGTCCACTACGCCAGTGCCGGCGTCGAATCGCTGACCGGTTACCCGCCGGAATTCTTCACGGTCGATACGCGAGGATGGCAGGAGTTGATGCTCGTCGAGGACATCGATCGGACGGAAGCCGAGCTGGCCGCTCAGGCGGCACAGAACCTTCCTCTGCGCAGCGAGTACCGCATCCGCCGGCGTGACGGTCATGTGCTGTGGGTCGAGGGCCGTGCGGCTCACCCGTATCGTGACGACGCCGGCGTGCTGATGTTCGACGGCATGGTGATGGACATCGATGCGCCGCGCCGTGCGCGCGAAGCATTGATCCAGAGCGAGCATCGCTTCCGCTTCCTCGCGCAGTCGGTGCCGGAAGTGATCTGGACCAGTGGCCCCGACGGCCGCTTCGATTTCGTCAGCGATCGCGTGCGCACGCAGCACGGGTTCGAGCCGGCCGCCCTGATCGGCCATACCTGGCGCGGCGCCGTGCATCCCGACGACGTCGAGCATGCAACCGAGGCCTGGGAGCACTGCCGTCTCACCGGAGATCCGTTCGAGGTGCAGATGCGCCTGCGCGCGGCCGACGGCAGCTATCGCGGATACCAGTGCCGCGCCGTTGCGCTGAAGGACGCGGACGGGCGGCCGCTGAAGTGGTTCGGCTCGAATACCGATATCGAGGACACGCTGCACGCCAAATATCAGGCCGAGGCGGCGGCGCGGGCACGCAGCGTGTTCCTGTCCACGATGAGCCACGAGATCCGCACGCCGATGAATGCGGTGCTCGGCTTCGCGGGTCTCCTCAACGACACCACGTTGACGGCGCAGCAGCGGGATTTCGTGCAGGCGATCCGGACCAGTGGCGATCATCTGCTCGGGCTGATCAACGACGTGCTCGATTACTCGAAGATCGAGTCCGGCGGCTTGCGGCTCGAGCTTGCGCCCTTCGACGTGCGCCGTCTGGTGGAAACCGCGCTGGATCTGGTGAGCCACCAGGCGCAGGCCAAGAACCTCGAACTGGTCTTCACGGTGGCGCCCAGCGTTCCCGACACGTCCCGTGGCGATGCCGCGCGCGTGCGCCAGGTGCTGGTGAACCTGCTGGGCAACGCGGTGAAGTTCACACAGGCGGGCGAGGTGAGCGTCCACCTCGATGCGGTGCCGCTCGCCGACGGGCGCACGGAATTTCGCTACGAGGTGCGTGATACCGGCATCGGAATCTCGCCGGAAGCGCAGGAGCGCCTGTTCGTCGAGTTCAGTCAGGCCGAGGCCGACACGGGCCGCCGTTTCGGAGGTACCGGCCTGGGTCTGGCGATCAGCAAGCGCATCGTCGAGGCGCATGAAGGACGCATCGAAGTGCAGAGCGAAGCCGGGCGCGGCAGCCTGTTCCGTGTATGCATTCCCTCCAGCGCCGGCACGCAACCGCAAGCCGCGTTGCCGCAGACGCTGCGCGGACGGCGCGTGCTGATCGTCGACGACAATGCGGCGCAGATCGCCGCGATGGCGGACCTGGTCCGTGAATGGGGCCTCGAGCCGGTGTGTGAGCGCGACCCGCAGCGGGCTCTCGAACGGATGGAGAAGGGCGAGCGCTGCGAACTCGCGATCATCGATCAGGCCATGCCCTCGCTCGATGGGGGAGAGCTCTCGCGCCGGCTGCGCGCCAGCGGCGACCTTCCGATCATCCTGCTCTCGACGTTGGGCGCCGAACGGCCGCAGGGCGTCGCGTTCGCCGCCGTGATGTCGAAGCCGGTGCGGCGCTCGCGTCTGCACGGCGCGCTGGTGCAGGCGCTACAGTCGCGCCCGGCGGAGGTCCCCGTCGAGGCCAGCCGGCCCGGGCCGGCGGTGGTGGCGCCGTTGTCGATCCTGCTCGCAGAAGACAATCTGACGAATCAGAAGCTGGCCGGCCTGCTGCTGCGCAGGCTCGGCTATCCGTCGATCGATATCGCCGATGACGGCGAAAAAGCGCTCGCGGCGGTCGTTGCGAAGCCCTACGACGTGGTGTTGATGGATCTCGAGATGCCGGGGCTCGACGGCATCGAGGCGACACGGCGCATCCGTGCCCAAGTACCTGCGGAGCGTCAACCCTTGATCATTGCCATGACTGCGAACGTTCTCGCGGAAGACCGCGAGCGCTGCCGCGCTGCCGGCATGGACGACTATGTCGCCAAGCCGATCGATCCCGAGCAGCTTGCCGGCGCACTGCGCCGTGCGGCCTCGCGTACCCGGGCTCACTGACCATGCATTACCGTCACGCATTCCACGCCGGGAATTTCGCCGATGTGCTCAAGCACGTCCTGCTGATCGGACTGCTCGAGTCGCTCGGCCGCAAGGACAAGCCCTGGTGCTTCCTGGATACGCACGCGGGTGCAGGCCAGTACGACCTCGCGTCGGAGAGCGCCGACAGCACCGGCGAATGGCGCGAAGGCATCGGGCGTCTGCAGCGCGCGCCGGACATGCCGGCGATGGTGACCCGCTATCTCGATCTGGTGGCGTGGCCCGACCAGGGTCCCGCAGCGCGGGCACTCAAGCACAGTCGCGTGTATCCCGGCTCGCCGATGTTCGCGGCCAAGCTGGCGCGCCCTGGCGACCGGATCGTCTGCTGCGAGGCGGCTCCGGCGATCGCGGCGCAGTTGCGTGCGTACGTTCCCGAGGCGCAGGTCCACGTGCGCAACGGGTACGAGGCCCATGGCCTGCTGCCGCCGCGGGAAAAGCGCGGGCTCGTGCTGGTCGATCCGCCGTTCGAGGCGCGCGATGAGTTCGATGTCGCCAGCAGCTTTCTCGTACAGGCCGTCGAGCGCTTCACCAACGGGGTGTATGCCTTCTGGTATCCGTTGAAGAACCGGCATGACGTCGAGCGGTTCGTCCGGCGCACGCGACGTGATACCGCCTGTCCGTCGTTGTCCTGCACGCTGGAGAATGGCGCGCCGGGAGAAGGGCAGATGCGCAGTTGCGGCCTGTTGATCCTCAATCCGCCGTTCGGGTTCGCGGAGGAGGCCCGCACCGTGCTGGCGTGGCTGGCGCCGCGACTGGCGCAAGGGCCGCGGCCGGTCTGGACGGTCGAAGCCGCGGGCGTGGAGAAGTAGCGGTCAGCGGGCAGGGCGCGGTCGGGATACCGAGCCACGCTGCGCGGAGGGCTCTACGTCGTTCCGCTGGGGAGGCAAACGACGAGCGCGGTTCGCGCTTGCGTCCGAGCCTGGGTTGACGGCCGCCCGTCGACGCGGACGACCGATGGCACCGCGGATCAGGCGCCCCGCGCGGAATCGCGACCTCTTGCCTCGAAGCGCCCTCTCACCGAACAAATTGAAGGCACAAAAAAAGAGCCGCGCTTTCGCGCGGCTCTTGTTACGACTTGGTGGGAATCCGCGCCTTACGGCGTGGGTTCCGCAGCCGGTGCAGCGTCAGCGGCCGGAGCGGCATCGGCCGCCGGGGCAGCTTCAGCAGCCGGAGCAGCTTCCGCGGCAGGAGCCGGAGCAACTTCGGTCGAACCACCGGTGATCTTCAACTCCACGCGACGGTTGAGCTCACGCCCTTCGTCGGTCTCGTTGTCGGCCACAGGCTGGCTTTCGCCGTAACCCGCCGAGGTCATGCGGCCCGCATCGACGCCCTTGCCCACCAGGTACTGGAGGACCGAGGCAGCGCGACGCTCAGACAGCTTCTGGTTGTACTCGTCGCTGCCGCGAGCGTCGGTGTGTCCACCGACTTCCACGGTCACCGTCGGGGCACTGGCCATCGCATCGCTGACGCCGTCCAGAATCGTCTTGGCGTTCGTCGTCAGGCGCGACTTGTCGTACTCGAAGTTGACGCCGCGCAGCACGATCTTGTCGCCTGCGGCGCAACCTTCAAGCGTGACCGGCTGGCCCGGCTCAGGCGTCTTGCACTGCTTCTTGGGCAGCGGGCAACCGACTTCGTTGACCGGTTCGCCAGCAGGCGTACCCGGGCACTGGTCGAGATCGTCCGTCACGCCATCGCCATCGCTGTCGACCGGAGCAGCCGCCGGCACGACCTCGACCGGAGCAGGCTCTGCGGCCGGCGGCGGTGCCGGATTGGCACCGATCGGGACCAGGAAGCCGATATTGGCGACGACATCGCCGAAATCGTCCTCGTCGACGCCACCCAGGCCCGGCTTGTCGTGGAAGTCCATGCGATACAGCGCTTCCGCACGGATCGAACCATTGTTGAGCCAGGCGAACGGACCGTACAGGAAGCCCAGACCGGCGCTGCCGAAGATCGTGTCGTAGTTCTGCTGGAAGTCCGAGACGTTGATGCTCGGGTGATTCTTCACGTCGCCGTAGTGAGCGCCGACGATGCCGTAGATGTTCTGCGTCACGGAACCCGAGAACGGGAACACGAGACCCGAAACACCGACGCTCATCGTTTCCAGCGAGTCGACGCCGTTCAGGATGTGGTGTTCCTGATAGAAGCCGCTGATTTCAGCGCTGAAGAACGAAGAAAACTGCTTGCCGAGGGTGAGGCCACCGCCCCATCCATCGTCCGTCTGGCGCTGATGGTCTTCCCAGACGTGGGAGCCGAGCACCGAGAAGTAGAAGCGATCGTTGATCGCGGGGTTCGCGCGTCCACGGTCGGGGCCGGAATCCGCAGCGCCGCCCGCATCCTGCGCGGAAACCGAAACAGCGGTCATGGCAGCGAGCACAGCGCTCGCAAGAGCAACTCTTTTCATTGACTCCCCTCCTGAGACTAATTAGCCGAAATAGTTTATGTGCGTGACCGGCACAGGGATTATAGGTGCAGACCCTGTGTCGTTGCTTCCGAAAATCGTTGGGGCGATCCCGCTCCCTCCGATGTGATCTACAAGCTTCGGGCCTCTCTTTTACGAACTGGTGTCACTCGCAGGTGAATGTCAGGGGCCCTCCATCGGTGTTGCTGCCGCGGTCTCCTCGGACAGTGGCGTCACGGTGGTCGAGCCACCGGTGATCTGGGAGTGCACGCGATGACGATACGCGTGGACGTTGTCGTTCTTGTTGATGATCGGGAAATGCCATGAAGCCCCGGCGCTCGTCGCGCCGCAGAGGCGCGCGGCAATGTGTAGGGAGGAATCCAATTCGAAAGGGGCGTTCACGTGGCCGCTATGCAGACCGGCCATACCGAGGGCGGAACGCGCAAGGGGTTCGTGGAAAAATCAATTGCCTCCTCTGCCAGAACCGGGCGAGCCGGGTTGGCAACGAGCAGCACGCTCGCGAAGGCAGTGACTCTGTTCAGCACTCCATCCCCTAACACCAGGCTTTCAAAGCCTGCATCGGTTTATCCGGGCGAGCGGGTCCATCCTCGCGCGCCTTGTTTGTCCCGGATTTTTAGCATGCGGCCGAACGCCTTACAACCTGCCCGAGGGGCTGTCCCGAGCGGTTTCGTGTCGACGTCCGCGAAGTGCTGGCTATACTTCCCGCCCGATTTTTCCGGCACCGGTTACATGGAAATCCAGCAACTCAAGAGTGAGATCACCGCCTTGCAAGCGCGTTTCGACGCGCTTCGGGGGTATCTTTGACTACGACACCAAGCGCGATCGCCTGATCGAAGTCTCGGCTGAGCTGGAACGCAACGAGGTCTGGAACGAACCTGAACGCGCGCAGAACCTGGGCCGGGAGCGCGCGCGGCTGGAAGAAGTGGTGAACACGCTGGACCGGGTAGATGCCGGCCTGCGCGACGCTGGCGAGCTGCTGGAACTCGCCGAGGCCGAGGGCGATGCCAAGACGCTCGCCGAGATCGAGCGCGACGTCGTCGGTATCGGTCGTATCGCCGAGGACATGGAGTTCAAGCGCATGTTCAGCGGCGAGATGGACTCCCACAACGCCTATCTGGACATCCAGTCCGGCGCCGGCGGTACCGAGGGCCAGGACTGGGCCTCCATGCTGCTGCGCATGTACACCCGCTGGGCGGAAGGCAAGAACTTCAAGGTCGAGCTGATGGAACGCTCCGACGGTGAAGTCGCCGGCATCAAGTCGGCCACGCTGTTCATCCAGGGCGACTACGCCTATGGCTGGCTGCGGACCGAGACGGGCGTGCATCGCCTGGTCCGCAAGTCGCCGTTCGACTCCGGCAACCGCCGGCACACGTCCTTCGCCGGGGTCTTCGTGGCGCCCGAGGTCGACGACGACTTCGACATCGAGATCAACCCGGCCGACCTCGAGGTGGACACGTTCCGCTCCAGCGGCGCCGGCGGCCAGCACGTCAACAAGACCGAGTCGGCCATCCGCATCAAGCACGTGCCCAGCGGCATCGTCGTGGCCTGCCAGACCCAGCGCAGCCAGCACGCCAACCGCGACAGCGCGATGAAGATGCTGAAGTCCAAGCTGTATGACCTCGAGATGCAGAAGCGCAACACCGAGAAGCAGAAGGTCGAGGACTCGAAGGCGGATATCGAGTGGGGCAGCCAGATCCGCTCGTACGTGCTCGACCAGTCCCGCATCAAGGATCTGCGCACCGGCGTCGAGATCGCGGACACGCAGAAGGTGCTCGACGGGCATCTGGATCCGTACATCGAGGCCAGCCTGAAGCAGGGGCTGTAAACAGCGGCCTGCTGCCTGATCGTGGACGGCAGACGGCGCCTGGCCGATCTGTTGGTCTGCGGGATGCATGGGGGAGGAGGGCCGTCGTGCCGGCCTCTCCGGCATCCGGTCTGACGCCCGCTGCCGGGCCACTTCCAACGTGGACGGTCCTCGTGACCTTTGTGCCGGCGGCACCGCCTGCGACAATGGCCGACTCCGCCGCATCGCACCGCCCTAGGGCACATCGCCGTCCATGAACCAGACCCCTGAAGTTCCCCCGCAAGCCGCTGCCCCGGTCGACGAGAACCACCTCATCGCCCAGCGGCGCGAGAAGCTCGAACGCCTGCGTGCGAAGGGCCAGGCCTTCCCGAACGATTTCCGCCGCGACGCGCTCGCCGAGCATCTGCACGGCATGTTCGCCAGCCGCGACGCGGCCTCGCTCGAAGGCGAGACCACGGAGTTCCGCCTGGCCGGGCGGATGATGGCCAAGCGCGGTCAGGGCAAGGTCTCGTTCGTCGAGATCCAGGACAGCTCGGGCCGCATCCAGCTCTTCGTGCAGATGAACGCGATCGGCGCCGAGACCTACGAGTCGTTCAAGACCTGGGACGTGGGCGATATCGTCGGCGCCGTCGGCACCGTGATGCGCACCAAGGCGGGCGAGCTGTCGCTGCGGGTCAATCGCATCGAGCTGCTGGTCAAGGGTCTGCGGCCGCTGCCGGAAAAGTGGGCGGGCCTGACCGATACCGAGATCCGCTACCGCCAGCGCTACGTCGACCTGATCGTGAATCCGGACGTCAAGCGCGTGTTCGAGAAGCGCGGGCGCACGGTGAGCTTCATCCGCCAGTTCCTCGATGCGCTGGGCTTCGTCGAGGTCGAGACGCCGATGCTGCAGTCGATCGCCGGCGGCGCCACGGCGCGTCCGTTCATCACGCATCACAACGCACTGGATCGCGACCTGTACCTGCGCATCGCGCCGGAGCTGTACCTGAAGCGCCTGGTCGTCGGCGGCTTCGAGCGCGTCTACGAGATCAACCGCAATTTCCGCAACGAGGGTTTGTCGACGCGCCACAACCCCGAATTCACGATGCTGGAGTTCTACCAGGCCTACGCGGATTACAAGGACGCGATGGACCTGGTGGAGACGCTGATCCGCGACGCCGGCATGGCGGTCAACGCGAGCACCAAGCTGACCTACCAGGAGCGTGAGTACGACCTGGCGCTGCCGTTCAACCGCTGGTCGATGCGCGAGTCGGTGCAGCGCTTCAATCCCGAGTTCGACGTGACGCGCTTCGAGGACCGCGAGTACCTGGCCGCGTATGCGAAGAAGGTCGGCGGTGACGTGAAGCCGGCCTATGGCGCCGGCAAGCTGCTGACCGAGATCTTCGAGAAGACCGTCGAGAGCAAGCTGCACGATCCCACGTTCATCACCGAGTATCCGACCGAGGTCTCGCCGCTGGCGCGTCGCAGCGACAGCAATCCCGAGGTCACCGACCGCTTCGAATTCTTCCTCGGCGGAAGGGAAGTCGCGAACGGATTCTCCGAGCTGAACGATCCGGAAGATCAGGCCGGTCGTTTCAAGGCACAGGTCGAGGCCAAGGACGCCGGCGACGACGAGGCCATGGTGTTCGACGCCGACTACATCCGCGCGCTCGAATACGGGTTGCCGCCGACGGCGGGTGTCGGCATCGGCATCGACCGCCTCGTGATGTTCCTCACCGATTCGGCCAGCATCCGCGATGTGCTGCTTTTTCCGCAGATGAAGCCCGAAGCCTGAGACAGCATGCAGCGGAAAAAGTCGGCGGGGCCCCAGCCCCGCCGCGTCGCCCGGCGAAGACTGCCACGGGCAGTCTTCGAAACCCCGGGCTCCGTTCCGCAGATGAAGCCCGAAGCCTGAGGGCAAAACGAAATCGGGAAAACGCCGCCCTCTCTCCGGGGGCATCCCTCGAATGCGCGGATGCTGTTTCTCGATCGAGGCGGCGATCGCCACAATAGGGTGACGCGGCCGAGGCCAGCGCCGTCCCGCTTTCCTGCAGCGAAGCGCCAGCAGGCTGGGCACTGCAAGTGCTGCAAGAAAACGGCAGGTTCTGCAAGAGATCGATCCAGCCTTGCAAGGCGTCTGCATCGCTTCGGTGCGCTCACGGAAGTTGCCCCCGCAGTGCGGCGGACCCGGCACAATGGTGCACGGTACTCGCGGGAAGTCTCGTGCGGTCGGAGCCATGGACCCGAGCAAGCAGCCCAGAATTTTCGTTGCCGATGACCCGGTCGACGGTCGTGCCTGGGCCACTGTGGCCATGCACGGGCTCGGCTCGGTGGTGCAATGGGGGGACGGCCAGAAGCTGCTCGATGCGCTGACCGAAATGGCGGCTCCGGATGTCGTCTTCGTTTCCGACAGTCTTCCGGATTTCACCGGTCTCGAAATCTGTCTCCGCCTGACGAGTAGTGCGGTGACGCGCGCAACGCCGGTGATTCTGATGAGCACCGACCCGAGCGACGAATTCATCCGCAGTGCGTTCGAAGCTGGCGCTACGGATGTGCTGCACCAGCCGCTCCATCCCGATCTGTTGCGTGCCCGTGTGCGTTCCTACCTCGCGCTCAGCCGCCAGGCGCGGCCGATGGATGCCGAGACGCAGTCGAAGACTGCCGAGCTGGAACGCATGATCGAAACCCTGCGCGCGGAACTCTCCGAGCGTGAGCGCCTGATGGCGCGTGCCGAGTTCCTGTTCGACCACGATCTGGTCACCGGCCTGCCCAACCGGCGCCATCTGCTGCAGTTGGTGGAGCGTGCACGCCGACGAGCCGAAGGAAGCCATTGGCCGATGGCCATCGTCGCGCTGGGGATCGAGCGCTACGCCGCTCTGCAGGCCTCGATGGACAAGGATTCGTTCGACCGGATGATCTCGGCGGCGGCGGCCGGCCTGCGACAATCCCTGCGGCCGATGGATTTCGTCGCCCGCATTTCGGAAGAACTTTTCGCCGCGGTTCTCGTGCCCCGCGAGACCGACACGGCCGAGATCGTGTCGCGCAACGCGCGCGACATCGTGGCACGCGCCGCCGCGGCGCTGAATTCCGAGATCATGCTCGACGGTCGCCACGTGGCGCTCGAGGTACGGACCGCCGTCGCGATCTATCCGCAGGACGGCGCGCACGGCAAGGACCTGCTCAAGCATCTCGACGACACGCTGACGCTGACGCGTGGCGCGACACCGCGCGAGCGCCGTCGCATCAAGACACCGGACCTCGCGTCCGCGCTGGCGCTCGAGCTGCGGCTGCGCCAGGCCATCGACAGCGATCGCCTGATCCCGTTCTACCAGCCCAAGATCGATGCGAAGACCGGCCTGCTGCTGGGCGGCGAGACCTTGATCCGCTGGCCGCTGCGCACCGGCGAGTACGTGGGTCCTGGCGAATTCGTGCCGATCGCCGAGGCGGGCGGCCTGATCCCGGTGCTGGACGATTACGTGCTGACCGCCGCCTGCGTGCAGATCGCGGAGTGGCAGGATCGCTTCCCGAATTTCCGGATCGGCGTGAACCTGTCCGCGCTCAAGCTGCACAACCGCGGCGTGTTCGATCGTCTGCGCGAACTCTTCGCCACGACCGGTGCGCGCGCGCGGCACCTGGAACTCGAAATCACCGAGAGCGCGCTGATCACCGACTTCGATGCGGCCAGCAACTGGCTCAGTGCGGTGCGCACGATGGGCGTGTCGGTGGCGCTCGACGACTTCGGCACCGGCTATTCGTCGCTGGCGTATCTGCGGCGGCTTCCGCTCGACGCGATCAAGATCGATCAGTCCTTCGTCAGCGGCCTGAACGAAGATCGCAGCACCGTGCCGATCGTGCGGGCGATGATCGCAATGGCCAAGGCCCTGGGCATGCAGGTCATCGCGGAGGGAGTCGAGACCCCGTGGCAGGCCCAGATCCTCACCGAACTGGGATGCGACGGACTCCAGGGTTTCCTCTACAGCCCGGCGGTGCCGGCGGAGAAATTCGAGGCGATGCTGGCAGCGGGCCGGGTCGACCCGCGTATCAAAAAAGAGATGCCCGAGCCGCCGGCCGATCGCCGTCGATCATCGGAGTCTGCAAATCAGCCGGATTCGCGCATGCCGGGCAACGGCCCGCCGGCCGTCGCCCGGGACAACCGGACTCAGAACGCCCAGTCGAAGCGCAAGCCGTAGGTCAGCGGCGCCGCGAGCGTGACGTTGGCGCCGAAGTCGGTTGCGATCATGCCCTGGCTGTACTTCTCGTCGCCGAGGTTGCGACCGAACAGCGTCGCGCGCAGATTCCACGGCTCGTAGCGATAGCTCACGCGAGCGCCGTACACGGTGTAGCTCTTCTGTGCGAGGTTCTTCGCATTCGACGAGGCGTAGTAGAAGCCGTCGTTGTAGTACGCATCGCCGCCCAGTTCGAGCGAGCCGCCGGGCACCTGCCAGGTCTTGGTCAGGTTGGCCTGGCCCGTCCACTCCGGCGTGCGCACGACGCGGTTGCCGGTGTAGTCGTTGTTCGACGAGAAGTGGCCGTCGTTCGGATCGAAGCCCGAAGCGCTGGTGTAGTCGTCGTACTCCGAGTCGAGCCAGGACGCGCCGATGCCGAACACGAAATCGTCGAACGTCTGCGGCAGGATCTGCACCGCGAAGTCGAAGTCGATGCCCTGGATGCTCGCCGCGTCCGCATTCTCGAACGACACCGCGCCGCCCTGGAACAGCGAGATGAACTGCACCTGGAAGTCGGAGATGTCGTAGTGGAACGCAGCGACGCTCAGCGCCGCGTTGCCGTTGAACAGCGGCGTCTTGAGGCCCAGCTCCCAGGCCTCGATCTCCTCGGGCTCCACGTAGGTGGGCGGCGAGTAGATGCCGATGGCGTTGTACGTCGCCGACTTCAGCGCTTCCTGGTAGGTCAGGTAGATCAGCGTGTCGCCCGAGAACGGACGCAACTCGATCGTCGCCTTGGGCTTGAAGCTGGTCGTCGTGTCGTGGATCGGCACCGTGTTGCCGTCGGCGTCGCGCGCGCCGATCGTGTTCCAGTCGAACAAGGTCAGGAAGCCGCCGTCCGACAGGTACAGGCCGGAGTCCGACTTGATCAGATAGCGCGCCTCGTCCTGGTAGCGTCCGCCCACCGTCAGCGAGAGCCAGTCGGTCGCCTTGAGCGTGGCCTGCGCGAACGCCGCTTTCGAGTTCGTTCCGATGAGCGCGTGGAACGCGACGTCGCCGTTCGGGAACGCCACGTTCAGCGCGTTGAGCGCCTGGATCGCGGCCTCCGGCAGCGAGATGCCACCGCGCTGCAGGTCGGCGAGGTCGAGGCCCAGCAGCTTGAGGTTGGCGGTGTCGAAGCCCTGCTTGCTGTGGAAGTAGTAGCCGCCAATGATCCACGTCAGGCGATCGGAACCCCAGGTCGAGTCGTTGGACAGGATCTGGACTTCGCCGGTCTGGATGTCCGCCAGATTCTTCTTCTGGTCGAATGCCGCCAGCGCCTGGCCGGAGCCGTCGAAGTCGTACGTGAAGTACGAGCGCGCCTTCTGGTCGCTGCCCAGCAGCTTCAGGTCGAACCACGGCGTCTCGTAGGTCGCCTGCCCGTAATACACGGTGCTGCGGAAGCGCAGGAACGACGGTTCGCTCAGATCGCCCTTGTAGCCGGTCTGCGCCGTGATGCAGACGGGCAGCGGCAGCGGCGAGTCGCAACTGAACAGTCGCGTCGGCGCGTTGTTGAGCGTGAACACCGAGCCGGTGCCGGTCTGCTCGTTGCGCATCGCGGCGAACACGATGTCGAGCGAATCGGTGGGCGCGAAGCGCAGCTTCACGCGTCCGCCGCGCGATCGCTCGGGGCCGATCGGCTGACCGGCCGCCAGGCCGCTCATGTAGTGATCGCCGTCGGAGTAGTAGCCGCCGACGCTCACGGCGAGCCAGTCGGCGATCGGCAGGCTCTGGTAGACGTGCGTGTCGAAGGTGTTGCGATTGCCGTAGCCGGCCGCGATCTCGGTCTCGCTCTTCTTGAGGTTGGGATCCTTGGTGACGACGCTGATCGCGCCGCCCACCGCATTGCGGCCGAACAGCGTGCCCTGCGGACCCTTGAGCACTTCGACGCGCTCCACGGCGCCGAAGTCCTGCGCCTGGCCCTGCGAGAACGGGAAGTAGATGCCGTCCACGTAGTACGCCACGCTCGGATCGGCCATCAGGAAGGCATCGGAACCGACGCCGCGCAGGAAGATCGTCGTGAACTGCGCCTGCTCGTCCACCGACAGGCCTGGTGTCGCGAGTTGCAGCGACGTAGTGTCGGCGATGCCGCGGGCTTCGAGTGTCTCGGCGCTGAAGGCCTGGATCGAGATCGGAACGTCGAGCAGGTTTTCTTCGCGCTTCTGCGCGGTGACGATGATCGTCTCGAGCTGACCCGGGATCGGTTCGGCGTCCGGCATCGGCTTTTCTTCACCGACATTGACCGGGATCGTCGGCAGGATCTCGACGTCGGCTGCGGCCGCATCGGCTACCGGTGCCCCGGAATCCACAGCAGGTGCGGCGGCTTCCGCCGCTACGGGTGTCGCAGGATCTGCTACCGGTGCGGCTGGATCCGTTACCGGTTCCGCTGCCGCCACTTCCTGTGCGAGCGAGCCGTTCGAAGCGAGCAAGCCGGCTGCGCCGAACAGCACGGCGGGCAGCAGGCGCTGAGAAACACGTACCGGCACCGCGCGTCGCGCAGCGAGGGTTCGTCGATACCCCATCGATGAAACTCCCTGTAAAACGAATCTGAGAACGGCGAGGTTAGGGACGCGATGGAATGCCGACCAAGACTTTTTGCGGCGCGTTCTTCACCGCAAAGGAATAAGAAGCCGCGCTTCGATTCAATTCGAAAAGCGGCGTCTCGACGCGAAGAGACCGTAGCCCGGACGAAGTCCGGGATCCGTGTTCCGAAGGGGGCCATCCCGGACTTCGTCCGGGCTACGCTCCGCTAGCGGTACTCGTCGAGCAGCGCCGCGCCCGACACGACCACGCGTTCGCCCGGTGCCACGGCCGTGGCATCACAACCGCTTCCCTGTCGTCGTTCGAACCATTCGGGTTCGGAATGCACCCAGACCGCTTGCGCGGTGCCGCCGCAGGCGCCACGCGAGACGTCGATGATCACCGACACCAGCTCGCCGGGCAGCAGCGGGCGGTCGGCCAGCGGCGGGGCATCGAGCAGCAGGCGCCAGCCGGTTCCGGATGCCTGGGGTTCGACGCCGCGTACCGAGAGGGCGGCGCCTGCGGGTGCGCCATCGAGTCGTGCGACACGAATGTCCTGCGCCACGCGGGCATCCCAGATGTCGGCCGCGATGCGCACGCGCGACGCGCCGCTGATGTCGAACAGGGCCGCACCGGCGGCGACGACGTCGCCGGGTCGCACGCGAGGCGACGTGAGCACGCCGCTCGCCAGCGCCCGCAGCACGACGCGGCCCTGCAGGGCTTCGCTCGCGAGCTGGTACA
Source organism: Panacagrimonas perspica (assembly GCF_004364935.1). Classification (GTDB taxonomy): domain Bacteria; phylum Pseudomonadota; class Gammaproteobacteria; order Nevskiales; family Nevskiaceae; genus Panacagrimonas; species Panacagrimonas perspica. Next base: position 382,437 of record NZ_SOBT01000008.1, read on the forward strand.
GGCGATCCTGTGTCGCGCGCTCGGCCTCGGCCTGTTCCAGGAACACGTTGTCGGTTGCCGGCGCCTGGCCGCGGGCGTCCGACTGCAGGCGCATGCGCTCCAGGTTCACCGTGGCGAGATGGCGCTTCTGCTCGATGCCGGCGAGCGCCGCGCGTCGCTGTGCGCGATCGCGTTCGCTCATCAGCGGGCGCAGCACCGCCAGTTCCTGCCCGGCCTTCACGCGCTGACCGGATACCGGCCAGCCGGCGCCGACCGCTTCGAGCCGCCCCGGCTCGGGCGCCGTCACGACACCCGGCGCATCCGGATGCGAGATGACTTCGCCCAGCAGGCGCTGCGTCTGGATACCCGTGTCGGCCGCAGCAGCCGTGCGAATGCCGAGCCGGTGCTGCAGCGGTTTGGAAACGAACAGGCGGCCGTCGGCGCCCAGATGCGGCCGATCCGCAACGGTGGCCGGCACCGCGCCGTGATGCGCCGGACCTTCGTCGTGCGCGCGCACCGTGCCGGCGAGCAGCAGCAGGGACGCGCAGAGAAAGGACGCGACTCTCATCGTTTGATCGGTGTGCGCGAGGCGCTGGCCGCCTCGATCCGCACCGGCTCGCCGATGCGCAGCGGCGCATCGCCGGTCACCGCGAACAGGAAGCGGCGCGCGCGCAATTCGGGATCGAAGGATTCGGCGATCAGGCGCAGTCCGGCGGTCGACCCGTCGAGTGCCGTGGCATGTTCGAGCGCGCCCGCGTCGAGCTGGCCGTCGGGGCTGATGGCCTCCACGGCCAAGCCGCCGGCGTCGCCGATCTCGAACACGGTGTCGCCGGCGGCGACGTCGCGATCCGTGCGCGCGCGGCTCGCCAGCACGGTGCCCGCGCGTTCCGCCGTCAGCGGCAGACGGCCCGCGAGCGCACCGGTCAGTTGCTCCTTGCGCGCACGCGCGCTGCGATAGTCGCCGAGGATCTGCAGTGAAGGGAGCGTGAACTGTCCGTCGTACTGCCCGGTATCCACCGCGTTGAAGCGGCGCACCTGCAGTTCACCGAGCGTGACGTCGCGATCGGCGGTCGCGAGCAGCGCATCGAGGTCGCGCCGCTCGGGCGCCGGAATATTCGGTTGCAGGTAAGCGATCACCTGGCCGGCGTGCAGCTTTTGTCCCGGTGCCGGAAACCCGCCCGGCGGTGCCTCGAGTCGTCCTGCCTGCTCGACGCTCACGCGCAGGCTCGCGCGCGGATCCGCGATCACCTTGCCGGCGAGCGTGGCGGCATATGCGCTGCCGCCGATCCATCCGAACGCGAGCGCGGCGCAGGCGGCGTATCGGCTCATGACGCGCCCGGTCCGGCTGCGTTTGGCGCAGACGCCGGAGGGTGAAGCGGAGGCGAGGATCTTGAGGGACATCGGGCGATCGGCAAGGGCGCGCCGGATCGCGCGCGCCCTTGTCCGTTTGCGTCCTCAGTGCGTCGAAGTGGCCGGCGTCGCACCCGACTCCAGCAGCGCCACGATCCGGGTCAGGCCGTTGGCCTGCGCCACGCGCAGCGGCGTGTAGCCCGCGGTCGTGGACAGCTTCGGATCCGCGCCCAGCTTCAGCAGATGCTGCACGTAGGCCTCGTGTCCGCCGGCGGCGGCCAGGTACAGCGCCGTGACGCCACGATCGTTCTGCGTGTTGACGTTGGCGCCCTTCTCGACGAGCAGGCTGATCAGTTCCAGGCTCGATCCGAAGTAGGTGGCGTGGATCAGCGGCGTCCAGCCGGCAGGATCGCGGTACTCCGGATTGGCTCCACGCTCGAGCAGCAGCTTGGCGATCTCGAACTGGTTCTTGCTCGCCGCGGCGAGCAGCGCGGTCTGGTCCACGGCATCGACGCTGTCGACCGGCACGCCGCGGTCGAGTGCGGCGACGACCTGCTCGAGATGTCCGCTGCGGGCATCGTTGACGAAGAAGCTGATGCGTTCCTCGGCGCCGATGCCGTCATCCGGCGCGGTCTGCGCGGTGGCGGCGGGAGCCGCTCCCGGCTGCGACGTGGAAGCGCAGCCGGACAGGCCGGCGAGGGCGAGCAGGGCCAGCGAAAGGGCAGTGCGTTTCATGGCAGCGGCTCTCACTTGCTGGCGCGGGCGACGGCGTTGGCGCCGGGTCCGCCGAGCTTGGCCTTGGCGGCGAGCTGCGCCGTCAGGGTTTCGATGCGCTGCTGCACCGTCTTCTGGTACAGCGCTTCCTTGGCGGAGTCGTCGAGTGCGTCGTAGGACTCGGGCTTGGAGACGGCGCGCGGGCCGTCCTCGACCTTGAGCAGGTGCCAGCCGAACCGCGTCTTGACCGGCGTCTTGGTGTACTCGCCCTTCTTCAGCGAGGTCAGCGCATCCGTGAAGTGGTGGTCTATGAAGATGTCGGGGCGGAACCAGCCGAGGTCACCGCCATTGTTCTGACCACCCGGGTCCTGCGTGTAGACCTTGGCGACGGCGGCGAAGTCCTCGCCCTTGTCGAGCTTGCCGAGCGCGATGGCGGCCTGGTCAGGCGTGGCGACCAGGATCTGGCGGATCTTGTACTCGACGATCTTGTTGTTGGCGCGATTCCACTCGTAGGCGGTCTTCAGTTCCGCGGTCGTGACCGGGCTCTTCTCGAAGTAATCCTGGAGCAGCGCGCGCGAGAGGATGGCGCGCTCCTGGTAGTCGAGCTGGTCGGCCACTGCGGCGCTCTTGTCCAGGCCCTTGCGACGCGCTTCCTGCGCGAGGAGTTCCTGCGTGACCAGTTCCTGGCGCGCCGCGGTGCGGGCTTCCTCGGAACCCGCGCCGCGCGCGGAAGGATCGGGGTTGATGCTGGTGAGCATGAGCTGCACGTGATTGCGGCTGATGCTCTTGCCGTTGACGAGCACGTCGGTCGACAAGCCCGAATCTGAAGGGGTGGCGGTGTCGGCCTTTGACTGCGAGAACGCAGGCGCGGCGAGCAGGCTCGCGGCAGCGACGAACAGCGCGGGGGTGAGTCGAAACATCGGTGGCTCCCAAAAATTGAAAACGTCTAAACGCGAGGGCGCAAAGAATGAAAAGCGAAAAGGTGCGACAGGAAAACAGAAACGACGGGTAAGAAGGAAAGAACTAAAACGCCGGTTCTCATTCCGTTAAACGTGGACCGAGGCCCGGTCGAAGCAGGGATGTTCTCGGCTCGAGGGCAACAGCGCCGGGTTTCACCCGGGCTGCGGATGCGAAATCGGCGCGGGTTTGCACCCGCGCCGACGTTCTTCACATCAACCGCGTGCCGCTACCGGATCAGCGGTTGCCGTCCAGGTTCAGCGGCTTCTTCGGGAAGTAGCCCGGTCCGAACAGCGCAGCTTCGTCGCGCTCGAAGGCCGCGGCGTGCGGCTTGGCGCCGCCCTTGACGCCACGCGCACCCGGCCACAGCCAGGCGTCACGCGCCGCGCTGTCGAAGTCCACGCAAGGCGTTCCGAGCAGCTCGTCGGTGAATGACGTGTCGAGCACCGTGGCACCCGTTGCCTTGTCGAACTTGCCCAGGCAGATCGTGCGATCGCCGTCGGAGCCCGTGCCGGCGCCACCGATGTGGTTGAGTTCCACGAAGTACTGGATGAACACGTAGCGCGCGGTGCCCGTTGCGGGCTGTCCACCGACCAGCGTGTTGCGCGGCACCTTGTCGCCGTTGGGCAGGGTCAGCGGGCTCAGGTCGAGATAGCCACCCGTTCCCTGCGGCGTTGCCTGGTAGCCCACGCGGTCGACCAGCGTGAAGTGCGGGCCGCCGTGCGTGTACAGGTTCTGCAGCGAGTTGAGGTTGCCGCTGCCAGGACCGCTGCTGATGCCGGAGGGTTCGCCGCCGGTCTGGGTCGAGTTGAGCAGGATGCCCGCGACATTCAGGTTCAGCAGCTCAGGCACGACTTCCGCGAGACGGTGATAGCCGACGCCCGGCTGGCTCACGTTGTTCGACACGCTGGTCACCAGGCCCGTGCCGTGCGGCCCGGTCTCGAACTGGCCGATGGCGCCACGAATACGCGGGCAATCCGACGCCTCGTTGTTGTGCTTGAGGATGTTGAACTTGCCGCTGACACCACCGGACAGGTCGGCACGCGAGGCCGGCAGGCCCAGCGAGGTGTTGGCCGGACGCGAAGGATTGGCAGGCGGGAAGTCGCACTGGATCTTCGTGGCTTCGGTATTGCCCTTGCCCTTGGCCAGCAGCGGACGCACGTCGACCGTCAGCAGGCGGCGGCTGTGCTCACGCGGGTAGTCACGATCGAAGTCCGCCGAGCCGGCCGGGTCGATCGAGGCGGGGCTTTCGATGCCCGACACCGGCTGGATCAGGAAGCGATCGTCGTCGGTGAGCGAGAAGTACGAAACGCCGGTGCAGGGGCCCACGTCGTAGACCGCGCGCCAGTAAGGACCGAGGCCGCCGTAGATGTTGACTTCGTTGCCCTTCAGCGTGATGTCCGGGCTGTAGTACAGAACGCCACCGCACATGGAGGCCGAGAACGCGCCGTCATGCGGGATGTAGTTCGCCGAGCCTTCGGTGCAGCTCGCAGCGGTGACGCTGCTGCTGTTGTTCGCGGTGACGCCGGCAGCCGAGACCGCCTTGTCGAACGACGTGTCGCCCTGGTTCACCCAGCCCTTCTGGTTGACGCAGTGATGCGACTGGTGAGGCAGGCCGAACGCCATCAGGCCTTCGTTCTCCTCGTGGATCAGGATCGGCTCGATGCGCGGGCCATCCGGCACGGCGCTGACCGAGCGCAGGTACGGATTGCTCGGATACACACCGGCAGGCTTGAGCGAGTCCTTCGTCTTGCCCTTGGTGTAGCTGTAGCTGGTTTCCCACACGCGCACCGACGAACCGAAGCTCGATCCGCAGATACCCAGCGGCGAATTCGACAGGCCAGCCTGGCCGTTGCCGGCGAGGTTGCCGCAGAACGCGCCGAGCGCGCCGTTGATGGCAGCCACGCCGATGCTGGCAGGAACGGCGTAGTCCGACGCGGCGAGATACTTGCCGTCGTAGGTCAGGCCCATGCCGTGCGGCTGCGATTCGATGCCCGCGTCGCGGTTGCCGAGATAGAACACGCCCTGGTTGGCCGCACGCTGCGGACGCAGGTCCGGGCTGCTGGTGTAGTTCGTCGGGTTGCGCGGCTGCTTGGCTTCGACGCATCCCGGGTATTCCGTGATGCCGACGTGGCCGAGCAGTGGGTTGTCATCCGGCGCCGTGAAGTTGAGGCAGCCCAGCTGCGTGACCGTCTGCAGAAGCGGAACCACGGCCGGAACCGCGGCGGTCGCGATGCCGAGCAGGGTCGGGGCCACGCGGCCCGGATCGATTTCCGTCACCGTTCCCTGCGGTCCGTACACATAGTTGCCCATGTACGTGAACAGGATCTTGTGGTTGTCGCCCGGCGCCGGCATGACGATGAAGTCGTCGGTCAGCGACGAACGACGCGGCTGCGTACCGGCGACGGCGAGGTCCGCCTTGCCGATGCTGCGCACGCTGGTGATGTCGTAGCGGAACACGTTCTTGCTGATGACGCCGCCAGCGAAGGTGTACTTGCGCTTCGCCGTCAGGCCATCGCCACCGCCCGAGATGTAGGACGTGTAGCTCAGCATGTGGTGAGGATCGTTGTGCTGATCCGAACGGTCGCCCCAGACGTTGGGCAGCACGTTCGACACCAGCACGTTCGGCAGTTCGGCCGTCCAGATCACGTTGCCGAACGTCGTGGAGTTGGGCTCCACGTCGACCACGGCGAGGAAGTCCTGCGCGGTGTTCGGATTGCAGGTCGGCAGCGAGCAGCCGTCCGACGACCATACGAGCAGGACCGAGCCGTTGGGAATCTCGGCGCCGGTGTTCTTGTTGATGGCCGCGGGCGCGCCGGAGGGTGCCGGTGTGGTGGTCGTGCCACCGCCCAGCAAGCCGCCGAGCAATCCCTGCGCTTGTGCCACGCCTGATGTTGTCGCCCATAGCCCTGCCGCAGCGCAGGCTAGCAAGGCCTTGCGTGCGAGGCTGGTACGGCTACCCCCTGAAACTGTCATGGAATCTCCTGAACGTTTTTTCAAAAACAGGTTTGAGCGGAGACCGCTCGTCGCGAACTTCATCCCTTACATCGCGACGCACCCCGCACGAGCGCCTGAATGCGATCGCGACGGAACCTTAGCGCCGAAAAAACGTCGCGGCGCATCACGGAAATAGAACATTTGCGGTCGAAAAAAACGGTGAGCGTTCTTAGGACGAGGCGCGATAAGAACGTGCCGTTTGCGTGCGTCGTGCTGATCTAACGCATCGCGTTGATGGACTCGTCTTCGTCTCTATCGATATTCGATTTTTCGAATTTCGGGGTCGCGTCCCCGTAGCCCGGGTGAAACCCGGGATTGCCGCTCGACCGAAAGAGAAAAACCCCGGACTTCGTCCGGGCTACGGTTCGCTACACGAATCGCCGATACATCGCGGGCGTCACGAAGCTGTCGAGCAACGTCGAACTGAACAGCCCGCCGAACACCACCAGCGCCACCGGATGCAGCAACTCCTTGCCCGGATCCTCGGCGCCGATCAGCAGCGGCAGCAGCGACAGCGCGGCCACCAGCGATGTCATCAGCACCGGCACCAGGCGCTCGCCGGATCCGCGTAGCACACGCGCGTCGAGGCCAAGATCCGCTTCGCGCGTCGCCAGATCCAGATAGCGTCCGATCTTCAGGATGCTGTTGCGCGCAGCGATGCCGGCGAGCGTGACGAAACCGACGAGGCTCGCCACCGACAGCGGCGTCGACGTCAGACGCAGCGCCAGCGCGCCACCGATCCACGCCAGCGGAATGCTGGCGAGCACGATCAGCACCGCGCGCATCGAGCGGAAGTGTGCGTACAGAAGCGCGGTGATCAGTCCCAGCGCCAGCAATGCCAGGCCGAGCAGTTCGTGCGCGGCCGTGCGCGCCTGGGCGACCTGGCCCTCGACGCGAATCTCGAAACCCGCCGGCAGCGGCAACGCGGAAAGACGTTGCTCGAGGTCGGCGACCGCGGCATCCAGATCGCCCGACGCGAACGCGGAGATCAGCAGCCGTCGTCGACCGTCTTCCCGCAGCACGCGGTCCGGCACATCGACGGTCTCGAGCTTCGCCACCCACTTCAGCGGCACCGGCCCGGCAGGTGAGTCGATCAGCAACGCACCGATGCGCGCCGGATCGCGATCGTGCTCGGGCAGGCGCAGCACGAGGTCGGTGCGATACGGCGCATCGAGCAGGCGCGCCAGCGGGACGCCCGCGCTCAGGCCGGTCACCGTGTCCAGGACGCGGGCAGGCGACAGCCCGTACATCGCGGCCATGCTCGCGTCGATCCTCACGCGCTGTTCACGCGCGCGTCCCACCACGTCCAGCCCGGCCTCGCGCAGGCCCGGCACGTCGGCGAGAACGCTGCGCACCTGCGCCGCCAATGCATCGAGGCGCGCAGCGTCTTCGCCGAAGATCTTCACTGCGACCGGCGCGCGAACGCCGGACAGCAGGTGATCGATGCGATGCGAGATCGGCTGGCTGATGCTGACCTGGCCCGGCAGCACCGCGAGTCGCGCGCCCAGGTCGGCGAGCACCTCGTCGCGGCTGCGCGTCGAGTCCTTCAGCAGGACGTCGATTTCGGAGTAATGCGGGCCTTCGGCGTGCTCGTCGAGTTCCGCGCGCCCGGTGCGCCGGCCCACGCTGCGGGCCTCGGGCAGTTCGAGGATCAGTTGCTCAGCCGCGCGTCCCGCGCGATCCGATTCTTCCAGCGACAGGCCGGGCGAGAGCACGAGATTCACCACCAGCGTGCTCTCGTTGAGCGTCGGCAGGAAGCCGCGGGGCAGAGTCAGCAGGCAGGCCACCGCGACGAGCGCGAGTACGCCGACGCCGGCCAGCAACAGGGATCCCTTGCAGAGCACGATCTCGAGCACGCGCAGGTAGCGCGTCCGCAGACCGTGCAGCCAGGCGCGCTCGCGAGGCAGGTGCGGCTTGTCGCCCATGAAACCGAGCGCGCATAGCGCAGGTGTGACGGTGGCGGCGACCAGCAGGCTCGCGAGGATCGCCACCGCGTAGGCGGTTCCGAGCGCCGCGAACAGCTTGCCCTCGACGCCGCCGAGGAAGAACAGCGGCGCGAAGCCGGCGACGATCACCAGCGTGGCCTGCAGGATGCCGCTGCGTACTTCGGTGGTGGCATCCGCGATCAGCGCAAGGCTCACGCTGCCCGCTTCGCGCAGCCGGCGCGCGACGTTCTCCACACCGACGACGGCATCGTCGACCAGCTCGCCCACGGCGATGGCCAGGCCTCCCAGGGTCAGCGTGTTGATCGACAGGCCGAGCAGCGACAGCGCGAGCACGGCGCCGGCCACCGACAGCGGAATCGCCACCAGCGAGATCGACGTCGCGCGGCCGCCGCTGATGAACAGCGCGAGCACCAGCGCCACGATCAGCGCGCCGTGCCACAGCGCGTCGCGCACATTGCCCACCGACGCCCGGATGAAATCGGCCTGGCGGAACTGCACGCTGCGCACGGTGCCGGCGGGCAGGCCGGCGTCGAGCTGCGCGAGTCGCGCCTCGATGGCGTCGGTCAGCGCCAGCGTGTCGATGCCCGGCTGTTTCTGGATCGCCAGGATCACGGCAGGCTCACCATCCGCTCCGGCGGCGCCGCGCCGGAGCTTGGCGCCCTGCACGACGGTCGCGACCTGGCTGAGCCACACCGGGCCGGCTTCGCGATGATCGACGGCGACCTGTCCGAGTTCGCCCGCATCGAACGGCGTCGCCACACCGCGCAGCGTTCGTTCACGACCGTCGACGTTCTCGATGCCGCCGCCGCGATTCTCGCCGTACCCGCGCAGCGCGCTCTGGATCTGGTCGAGCCGCACGGCGAACAACTTCATCCGCGCGGGATCGGGTTGCACTTCCCATTGCGCGATCTCGCCGCCGATCACGGTCACCTGCGAGACGCCGGGAACGGCGAGCAGCGCGGGACGCAGCACCCATTCCGCGTCGGCGCGCAGATGGCGCAATCCGGTGTCGTTGCCGTTGCGCAGCGCGACCAGCAGGACTTCGCCCATCAGCGACGTCAGCGGACCCAGCCGCGGTTCGACGCCGGGCGGCAACTGCGAGCGTGCCGTGTCGATGCGCTCGGTGACGAGCTGCCGGTTGCGGTACGGATCCGTGCCCCAGGCGAACTCCACCTGTACCAGGGCCAGTCCCGCGACCGAACTCGAGCGCAGCCGCACCAGGTCCGGCAGGCCGGCGAGGGCGCTCTCGATGGGCCACGCGAGCTGCGCAGCCGCATCCTCGGCGCTGAAGTTCGGCGCTTCGAGATGAATGCTCACGCTCGGCCGCGTGAGGTCCGGCAACACGTCGATGTCGATGCGGGTCGCCTGCCAGCTTCCGGCGGCGAGCAGCAGCAGCGCGGTGGCGCATACCGCCACGCGAAAACGCAGGCTCCAGCTCACCAGCGCGTGAAAGCTCACGGGGCGCTTCTCAACGTGAAGCCGACAGCGACGCCGTCGGGATCGCGCCCGACAGGTCGACATCGACGCGAAGATCCAGCGACGCGCCGCGGATCACGAGGACGGCGGGCGTCGTCGTCGGACCGTCCGCGTCCATGCCGATCCGATACACGCCCGGCGCCTCTGGCGCGGCGCGGACGGCGCGCGTGCCGTGCAGGAAGCTGACCTCGAGTCCCGCACGCGGCGCGTTGCTCGAGAAGTCGTCGACGTAGAGAACGATGCCGGCCGCGTCGCGCACACCGACGATTTCCACCGGCGGTGCGTGCAGTGCGAAGCGGGTCGTCGCGAAGGTTGTCTGTGTGGAGACCGCCGCGGTGGTCTCGATCCTGGAATGCGCCTCCGCCTCCCCCGGCAGCAGGCGAGCCAGCACCTGGCCCACTCGCGCGGACCACGACAGGGACGGTGCAGCGGCCACTTCGTTGCGCGGCTCGGCGAAGCGCGCGTCGCGGACGAAGACTTCGTCGGTGAGCGTCGGCAGGAAGGCGAGCAGCGCACGCTGGTCGGCGAGCGACAGGTCGCGCGGCGCGGCGAGTCGCGGATCCAGCGACGCGGAATGCTGGATGCCGTGGGCGTAATGGTCGATCACCTCGCGCAGCGTCTCGAAGCGGCCGTCGTGCATGTAGGGCGCCGTGAGCGCGACGTTGCGCAGCGAAGGCACGCGAAAGCGCCCGCGATCCTTCGGATCACCGCTGATCGCGCCGCGTCCAGGATCGCGCGCCGTCGCGTCGAGTCCGTTGTCGGCAAAGCGGTGGTCGGTGAACAGCGGCTCGGTGTGGCAGGACGCGCATTGCTGGCGGAACACGGCCAGCCCGTGCTCGGCCTCCGGCGACAACGGCGTGCCGCCGCGTGCCGCGCGATCGTAGGCGCTGTCCGCCGACACCATCGTGCCGATGAACTGCGTCAGCGCGCGCAGCATGCGTTGCGAGTCGACGCCCGGCGAACCGAAGGCCTCGGCGAACCGCGCCGGGTAGAGCGGATCGCGACTCAGTTTCTCGATCACCTGCGGCAAGGTGCTGCCCATCTCGACCGGGTTGGTCAGCGGCGCCAGCGGCTGCAGTTCGAGATGCGTGACCGCGCCGTCCCACATGAAGTCGGGTTGCCACGCGAGATTGAACAGCGCCGGTGCGTTGCGCGTGCCGAGCTGGCCGCCGATGCCGTGGCTGACGCGATGGCGCGTGTGCGCGAACGCCGAGGCCTGCTGGTGGCAGCTCGCGCAGGACACGCTGCCGTCGCGCGACAGGCTCGGGTCGTAGAACAGGCGACGGCCCAGTTCGATGCCGGCCGGTGTGACCGGATTGTTCTCGAAGGCGTAACGCGGAGCCGGCCAGCCGGCGGGCGAGGCCAGGCCGCTGCTGGCGTTGGCCAGACAGGGCATCGCCGCCAGCACGAGTGCGGCGGCCGTCCGGTACCACCGGGGCTTCACGAAGGTCCGGTTCCGGTGGATGCGCGACCCACGCTGAACCATCCGGCGTAGCGATCCGCCAGGCCGTCGGCGCCGTCGGGCGACATCACCGTGTGCGTCGTCGCCAGGGGCAGGCCCTCGAAGAAGCGGCCGACATCGGCGCGCAGTTGCACGACGGGCGCCTCGCCCGATTTCACGACCAGTGCGTCGGGTCCCAGCGGCAGCACCAGCGTGCGCGCGAGCCGCGCATCGCCGCCGATGTGGAACGTGATCGCCCCATCGGAATCGCCGGAGGCCGTCGAGTGGCCTTCGAGCGCAAAGAAGATGTAGCCGCTCTTCCAGGTCCAGAACATGCCGCCCGCCGGATCCAGCGCACCGGTCTGTGCGCCGCCGGCGTTGCGTGCTTCGTCGACGCCGACCAGGAACTCCAATGTCTTGTAGCGGCCTGGCGGCACGCGGATGGCCCCGAACTGCAGGCTCGGTGCCTGCGCGACGTCGATCAGCCGGTAGTCGCCCGGCGAATCGTCGGGCGCGGCCGACGAGAACCAGCGCCCGTCCTCGTGCTGCAGGCGGAAGCGGCCGAGGTAGTAGTTCAGGCGCGTCACGCGCAGCGGCGCCTGTTCCGGCTGCGGGTAGTCCACGCCCAGCGCGAACGGCTGCCCATTGACCTGGTGTTCGATCCGCACGCCGATCTCGACGGGCTGGCCCGACTCGGTGGCACCCGGCTTCGAGCACGACGCCGTGGAGGCGAGGAGCAGGGCAGCGGCGAGAACGCGCAGGCCAGTGCCACGAAGGGACGCTGCAGGGAAGGCGACTTCCTTCTTATTGGAGAGTGCTGCGGCTGCGGGCATGGCCGTGGGCTTCGAATGACGATCGCGCGAAAGCCGGAGCCGGCTTCTCAGATCGAAAAATGCTATCGGCGCGCCCGAGTTATGCGAAGGAACGATTCGGGCTAGCGATATGCCGCGAACAATCGGCATCGCGTGGCCCGGGTGAAACACGGGGTTGCCGCTCTCGAGAGGGAGAAGCCCCGGGTTTCACCCGGGCTACGAGGTGGAAGCAGTCCCGTAGCCCGGACGAAGTCCGGGAGCTTTTCGCGACCCGACCGGAACCCCGGGCTCCGCCCGGGCTATGCGGCGGGCATCACCCAAAGCAGCAGGACATGCGCCGGCAAATAAAGCACCACCGGAAACCCGATCAAGGTCACGCCCAACCACGCCCGCTCCGACATCCATTCCTGCGGCCGCTCGTCCGAGAACCCGAAGACGTAGTTGATGTTCACCGGCTCCAGCCCGCGAACCGCCGAAGGCCGCGGCATCAGGAAGTAGCAGACCAGCACCAGCACCGTCCCCATCACGGTCCAGGCCGGCAGCGCACGCGGGTCGTAGCCGGTGCAGTTCAGCAGGTAGAGCAGCAGCACCGGCAGCCATCCATGGAACAACGACAGCCCGCGCAGGAACCGCGAGCGCTCCGCATCGAACATGTAAGCCGTCATGCCCGTCATCGGCAGCCCGAACAGCCGCCCGAAGAAATCGCAGAGCCAGAAGATCTGCGCCACGAGGATGCCGACGGTGGCCACCGACAGCAGCAATGCGCTCTCCGTCCAGACCCCCGCGAGCGTGAGCAGCAGCGCCACATCGCAGAAGTACAGGAAGTTGGTCGGCCCGTACTTGCGCAGGTAGACCGGCACCAGCACCGCCATGAACGCGGTGTAGGCGAGTTTCACCAGCAAGGGAATGTGCGGGTCGGCGAGAGCCACGACGTCGGGTTCTTTCAGAGAGGCAGCGTGTCGCGTGATCGCGGAATGTCAGGACGTATCGGCGTGACGGGAGCGGCAGTTCCCGGCCTTCGTCCGGGCTACGAGTGACGACAGTAGTACGACAGCGGGCTACTTCGCGACGACCTGTGTATCCGGCCCCAGCGAAATCACATCGCTTTTCCTCAGTGCAAAGGGTTGGCGAGGCGCAAGGCTCTTGCCGTTGACGGCCGTCCCATTGGTGCTGCCCTTGCCCTCGGTCCCCACGTCTTCGATCGCGCAGTGATGCTTCGCACACAGGATCGTCGCGTGCTGGCGCGACACCGATTTGTCGGTGAAGACGATGCCGTTGTCGTCAGCGCGGCCCAGCGTGAGCCGGTAGCTTTGGTCGTCGGTGACGACGGCTTCGGTGGGAGTCGCTGTTCCTTTGGTGACGACGAAGCGGTCGATTTGTTGATCGGCTGCGTGGGCGAGGCTGGTGCCGAGCAGGGCCAGGAATGCAATCTGCCGGAAGTGATTTCTGGGAGACATGGGAACCTCCGCGGCTATAGATCGGTACCCGGATCGGGGCGACGACGATGGAACGCCTAGCGCGAGATACGGCTATCAACGCTCCTGCTTCTCGCGCTTCGGTCTTTTTATAAAAAACGTAACGAGACTGGGGCGGCGAGGCCGGTTTGAATCGCTAATGGAACCACACTTCTATTACAAGAGCTGAGTAATAGCTTGCACGATGGGAGGCGCGATCTCTTTGGTGTTGCGTGCGAGAGTGACGACTTTATTTAGGCGATCGATCAGGCCGAAAAAAGTCTTCCATAGACCATGGTCGTCTGGATTCGAGCGTTTGATCGCGTCTTGATGGAGAAGAATAGAACCAACAGAACGCTCAATTTCTCCTTGAATTCCCTCGATTCCACGAATACGGTATGAAACGAAAGCGAGGCGAATCGCCTCAATATTTCTTAGAAGCAGGGCTCTCAATTCGGCTGGTATCGACGAATCAAAAACCTTGTTAAAGATTTCGTCGATGGCGTTTCGAATATCTTTCAGTTCGTCATTCGGGATCTGAGTGAAGCCACTGATCCGGGAAAGGCGATCTGCGCTGAACTGCAGTCCATAAAGAGTGCTGTCGTCGATCTGGGCCTTCCAATGGTCCCAAGCCGAGTCAAGACTGAGCTGCGACAAGAGAGATTCGATTCTCTTGAAAGGTTTCAGATGCAAAGCGTGATCGACGTCCTCAAGTCGTTGAATGGCCGTTTTCGTTTCGTGTACTAGATTTATTAGATCCGCCAGCAGTTTCAGAAGAGAGCTTGTGTCATTAGGTTCGATCTGGAAGACAGTAGCCCATGCTTTCCGCGCCGGTTCCTTAGACTGTTGCTGTCGGGCGCTGAGCAGAATGTCATGAAGCCTTCCTGCCGGGTTATTTTTTACGTCCAATTAACTCTCCCTGATGAAACCATCGGCCTCGACGCCTGCGATTAGCCTCCGTGTTACCGGAGCGAATTGGACGCAACGACGTCGCCCGAAAAAGCTGGTTGGGCCGAGTTGCTAAGGATCGCATTTAATTCCGAGGCGATAGTGACTACCTCTTGTTCGATAGCGAAAACTGCGAAATTCACTCCCTTAAGCATCGCTGCATATTCGCTCATTATTTCCTGGCCAACCAAGGGCGATGGATTGCCCGCTTGCATTTTGCTGAGCTTATCCTCCATTCCGCGAACGATCCACGATCTAAAATCCGCACATGCAACGCCAAACGCTGCATGCTGAGCGGCTAGTTCTGGGAAGTACAGCTTCTGCAGCATTGATGATCGTGAGAACGCGTGCCCGTCTGCTTGGGCCTCACTTCCGAAAAATTTTTGATTCATTTCCAGAGAGAGAGAATCCGCCGCCTCGTACAAGCTTTGGCAGTACTGCTCGAGTTTTACTCGCTTGTGAGTTTCCAGCTCTTTTCGTCTTGCTAGCGAATATTCTATGTCGCTCTTAATCTGCTCGGTAATCTGAGTGGTATCGGCGAGCTGCTTACGGAGCGCGTCCATATCGGCTTTTGTTGCAAGGTGCTCCCCTCTTTTTGCTGCGTAGCTTCCGATGAGCGCCGAGAAAAAGCTCGAAGCGCCAGATACCAAAATGGCTAGTGCGAGGGTCCAGAATTGCGTCTCGCTTAGCCCGGCGATGATTGGCGAGACCATATTCTCTTCCACATGCCACCTCCCACGATGCAGAAACCTGACCGCTTTTAGGCCGACGCCGAACTTCGGCGAGCCATTCCCTAGTCCGACGCTCCGTTTAGCGCGCGCTTAGGTGATCGGCGAAATCGTCGCAGCTCTTCAAGCGGCCGCGCACTCGGCGGTACGTTTTGCCCCAGAAGGGACCTGATCCCATCGTACTCGCCCGATCCTACCCCCGCCTTCAGTTCCCCGGCGAGCCGCCGATAACCAGAAGCAGGCGCCCCGAACCCACCCGCTCGCCACCCGCCACGGATCCCTGGCCCAGAACTTGTACCCCTCCCGTCGAACCGCCAGGGAGGCGCCGCAAATCCGGCGCAGTACGACGACATGAATTCGGCACTGTGGGTCGCCAAGACCGGACTGGATGCGCAGGCCACGCGCATGACGGTCATCTCCAACAACCTGGCCAACGTTGCCACGACCGGTTTCAAGCGCGGCCGGGCGGCGTTCGAGGACCTGCTGTACCAGACGGTGAAACAGGCCGGCGGGCAGACCAGCCAGCAGACGCAGGCGCCGACCGGGTTGAACCTGGGCACCGGCGTGCGCGTGGTGGCGACGGACCGGCAGTTCTCGCAGGGAAACCTGCAGCAGACACAGAATCCGCTCGACATGGCGGTCAACGGCCGTGGGTTCTTCCAGGTCACGATGCCCGACGGCACGACCGCGTACACGCGTGACGGCAGCTTCCAGGTGGACTCGCAGGGACAGCTCGTGACGTCCAGCGGCTTCGCGGTGCAGCCGGGCATCACGATTCCCGAAGGTGCGCAGAGCGTCACCGTCGGAGCCGACGGCACTGTCAGCGTGCAGCTCGCGGGCCAGGCGGCGTCGCAGCAGGTCGGTTCCTTGACGCTCGCGGACTTCGTCAATCCGGCCGGCCTCCAGAGCCAGGGCGAGAACCTCTACATCGAAACCTCGGCCAGCGGTACGCCGCAGACCGGCACGCCGGGTCTGAGCGGACTGGGTCGCGTGGTGCAGGGCTCGCTCGAGTCCTCGAACGTCAACGTCGTCGAAGAGCTGGTCAACATGATCGAGACACAGCGCGCCTACGAGATGAACTCGAAGGCGATCTCGACCACCGATCAGATGCTGGCGTATGTCTCCAACAACCTGTGATGAACCGCAGCGGCCAAGACGCCATGCCACTTCCCGAGACCGCGTCCAGGGGATCGAGCCATGAGAATCGAGGGATTCGTCAGCTTGATGGTCTGCGTGATGTTGTTGTTCGTCCTCAGCTTCTGCGTCGCGGCGCTGACGCGCGAAATTCGCGTGATGGTGCCGGACGGAAAATCGGCGTCGCAGCAACCCCATTCGCAGCAGGCTGCGCCGTCGCACTGAGCCTGTTGCTCGGCGCCTGCGCGACGACCGGCAGCCCGGGCGTGTCCACGCCGCAGGTCTCCGATTCGGTACGGCGTGCGCCGCCGGCCGCCACCGCCGGCGCCATCTACAACGCGGGAACCGGGTTCGCGCTGTTCGAAGACCCGAAGGCGCGCGTCGAGGGCGATCTGCTGACCGTGCTGCTCGTCGAAAAGACGCAGGCGCAGAAGAAAGCATCGACGTCGACCAGCAAGGACACGTCGATCGAAATCGCCAACCCGACCTTGTTCGGACGGCCACTGAGTCGCGACGGCACGCCCATCGGCGAGATCGGCGTGTCCGGATCGCGCGGCTTCGACGGCAAGGGCGACACCAGCCAGTCCAACCAGCTCACCGGCAGCATCACCGTGACCGTCGTCGAGCGCCTGCCCAACGGCAATCTCGTCGTCGCCGGCGAGAAGAACGTGGAACTCAACCAGGGCTCCGAGCGCGTTCGCCTGAGCGGCATCGTGCGCCCGGTGGACGTGCGGCCGGACAACAGCATCACGTCGGACCGCGTGGCGGATGCGCACATCGAGTACGTCGGTCGCGGCGCGCTGGCGGATGCCAACGCGCAGGGCTGGCTGTCGCGCTTCTTCACGTCGCCCTGGTTCCCGTTCTGAGAAACCGACCCATGTACCTGAGATATCCAGCGCAAGAAAACGCAGATGGGCTGCTACCCCCCGACGGCGCGTCCAGCCCGCGCCGGGCGGCCCGTCTGCGTTTTCTTGCGCTGGTGATCGTGCTGGAACTGGCGCTGCTGTTCACCACGATGCCGGCGCATGCCGAACGGGTGAAGGATCTCGCCTCGGTTGCGGGCGTGCGTTCGAATCCGCTGGTGGGCTACGGCCTGGTCGTGGGACTCGACGGCAGCGGTGATCAGACCTCGCAGGCGCCGTTCACGGTGCAGAGCCTGAAGAGCCTGCTCAACCAGCTCGGCGTCACGGTGCCGGCGGGCGTGAACCCCCAGCTCAAGAACGTGGCCGCGGTGGCGATCCATGCCGAGCTGCCGGCGTTCGCCAAGCCCGGGCAGGTCATCGACATCACGGTGTCGTCGCTGGGCAACGCGGGTTCGCTGCGTGGCGGCTCGCTGCTGATGGCACCGCTCAAGGGCGCGGACGGGCAGGTGTATGCCATCGCGCAGGGCAACGTCGTCGTCGGTGGACTGGGCGTGTCCGGCAAGGATGGTTCGCGCGTGTCGGTGAACGTGCCGTCGTCGGGCCGGATCCCGGGCGGCGCGCAGGTCGAGCGCGTCGTGGCGTCGTCGTTCGACGTCGGTCCCGAGATCGAATTGAATCTGCACACGCCGGACTTCACGACGGCTGCGCGCCTCGCGTCCGGCATCAACCAGTTGCTGGGCGGCGACTTCGCCCGTGCGCACGATCCGGTGACGGTCGCCGTTCGTGCGCCGGCGGAACCTGCAGCCCGCGTCGCGTTCCTGGCGGAGCTGGAGAACCTCGACGTCCAGCCGGGCGAGGGCGCCGCGCGCGTCATCGTCAACGCCCGCACCGGCACGGTCGTCGTCGGCAACAAGGTGCGCGTGCTGCCGGCCGCCGTCTCGCACGGCACGCTGTCCGTCACGATTTCCGAAAAGCCCTCGGTGAGTCAGCCCGAGGCGTTCTCGCGCGGCGAGACCGTGGTGGTGCCGCGCAGCTCGATCGAGGTCAGCCAGACCGGCGGAAAGATGTTCGTCATCGATGGTGGCGTGTCGCTGGATGACCTGGTGCGGGCGGTCAACCAGATCGGCGCGTCGCCCGGAGATCTCGTGGCGATTCTCGAAGCGCTCAAGCAGGCGGGTGCGCTGCGCGCCGAGCTGGTGATCATTTGAAGACGCTCCGCATCCTCGGCTACACCGGCGACACGCGACGCAACGTGCCGTGAGCCTGTCGTCGACGCCAGCGGTCACCGATCTGGGTGCGTTCGCACAGCTCAAGGCGTCGGCGCGTGCGAACGATCCGGAGGCGGTGCGCAAGGCGGCGCAGCAGTTCGAGGCGCTGTTCACGCAGCAGCTGCTCAAGTCCGCGCGTGCCGCGAACCTGGGCGACGACGTGCTCGGCGGCGGCCAGCAGATGGATTTCTACCAGGACATGTTCGATCAGCAGATGGCGCTGCACCTGTCGTCCGGCAAGGGCATGGGCCTGGCGGACGTGCTCGTGAAACAGATGCTCGGGACCGGTGCGGCGGCTTCGACCCCAGCGACCGCCGCGTCGTCGTCGTACCAGCCGGTCACGTCGCTGGCGCGCGAAATCGTCTCGACGCAACGCTCGAAATCCAGCGTCGCGACGACCGAATCCAGCGTCGCGACGACCGGCACCTCGCCGGCGCCCGCCGATCCGGCAACGTTCATAGAGCAGATCCGTCCGCACGCGACGCGCGCGGCGCAACAGCTCGGCGTCCCGGCGGAGGCGATCATGGCGCAGGCTGCGCTGGAAACCGGCTGGGGTCGGCACGTTCCGGCGCACGCCGACGGCACGCCCAGCTTCAATTTCTTCGGCATCAAGGCGGACTCGTCCTGGGACGGCGCGCGGCTGGAGAAGGCCACGCACGAACATCTGGGCGGCCGCATGCAGAAGGTCACCGCCGCGTTCCGCTCGTACGAGTCGGTCGGCGATGCCTTCGACGATTACGCCAATTTCCTGCAGTCGAACCCGCGTTACGCGGATGCGCTGCGTGACGGCACCGGTGGCGATGCCAGCGGTTTCGCGCGAGGCCTGCAGGACGCCGGCTACGCCACCGACCCCGCCTATGCGAACAAGCTGCTCAAGTTGATCGGCAGTTCGTCGATAAGCCGGGCAGGGCCCGCAACCAAGGACGCCGCGGCGTAACCGACGCTCATGGCCGATCTTCTCAATACCGGTATCTCTGCCTTGCTCGGGTATCGCAAGGCGCTGGACACGGCCGGGCACAACATCGCCAACGTCAACACCGACGGCTATTCGCGCCAGCGCGTGGAGTTCGTGTCGCGCATCGGCGGCCCGCAGGGCGATGGCTATGTCGGCAGCGGCGTCAGCGCCTCGACGGTCCGCCGCATCACGGATTCCTTCGTCGGCGCGCGCATCGTGTCCGACACCTCGTCGTACCAGCGTGCCGAGAGCTTCGAAGGCATCGCCAGCCAGCTCGATACCTGGCTGTCCGATGCCGCGACCGGCCTGGGCACGCCGATGAAGGGCTTCTTCGACAGCCTGAATGATCTGTCCGCCGATCCGGCGTCCACGGCCAACCGGCAGTCGGTGATCAGCGACGCGCAGTCGCTGGCCACGCGCTTCCACGCGCTGTCGCAGCAGATCGACGGCCTGCAGACCGAGATCAACGGGCGCGTGCGCCAGGATGTCGACGAGATCAACGCAGCAGCGCGGGACATCGCGACCCTGAACGATCGCATCGCGCTGGCCACCGGCGCCGCCGGCGGTCAGCCGCCGAACGATCTGCTCGATCAGCGCGACCAGCTGGTGCAGAAGCTCGCCGGCAAGATCGGCGTGACGACCCACGAGTCCGACAACGGCGCCATCAATGTCTTCGTCGGCAACGGCCAGGCGCTGGTGCTGGGCAGCCAGGCGACGAGCCTGGGCGTCAACGACGACGAGTACAGCAGCGGACGGCTCGACGTCACGTTCAACGGCGTGGCGATCACCGGGCAGATCGGCAGCGGATCGCTCGGCGGCCTGATGGATGCGCAGCGGGCGGTCATCGATCCGTC
Source organism: Panacagrimonas perspica (assembly GCF_004364935.1). GTDB lineage: Bacteria > Pseudomonadota > Gammaproteobacteria > Nevskiales > Nevskiaceae > Panacagrimonas > Panacagrimonas perspica. The sequence goes on from NZ_SOBT01000008.1 coordinate 402,313, forward strand.
GCGCGCCAAGCTCGGTCGCATCGCCGTGGGCCTGACCGAAGCCTTCAACGCCCAGCATCGGCAGGGCGTCGATGCCACCGGCCAGGCGGGCGGCGACTTCTTCACGCCGCTGACGGGCAGCGCGCTCGCGTCGCGCGGCAATCACGGAACGGCGAGCGTGGATGTCGGCTTCGGCAACACCGCCGGACTGACGGACGCCGAATACCAGCTGCGCTACGACGGCGCCGCCTGGCAGCTGACGAACACGTCGACGGGTGCGTCGGTTGCGATGACCGGCAGCGGTTCGGCCGGCGATCCCTATGTCGCCGACGGCCTGCGCATCACCATCGGCTCCGGCGCAGTGGCGGGCGATCGCTTTCTCGTCCGTCCCGCGGCCGGCGCGGCGGAAGACATCGCAGTCGCCGTGACGGATGCGTCGCGCATCGCGGCGGCTGCCCCCGGCAGCGTTGCGAATTCGAGCGACAACACCAACGCCCGCGCGCTGATGGGGCTGTCGACCCAGCGTGTGCTCGACGGCGGACGCAGCACGCTCAACGCCGCCCACACCGCGCTGGTCAGCGGCGTCGGCAACCAGGCGCAGCAGGCGGGTGTGACGCTGACGGCGCAGAAGACCTTGCTGTCGCAGTCGGTGGCGGCGCGCGACGCGACGTCGGGCGTGAATCTCGATGAAGAGGCGGCCGACCTGGTGCGCTTCCAGCAGGCTTATCAAGCCGCCGCGCAGGTCATCGCCGTGGCGGACACCGTGTTCCAGTCGCTGCTGGCGGCGACACGGAGATAGACATGAAACCGCATCAGTCGAAATCCGCCCCCCGTAGCCCGGACGAAGTCCGGGATGCGCCTCGATCACGCGGCCGGTTCCCGGACTTCGTCCGGGCTACGGATTCGATCGCCGGGTCATCGCCATGAGAGTCTCCACCGCCGCATTGCACGCCCAGGGCGTGGCCAACATCCTGCGCAACCAGAGCGCGCTGGCCAAGACGCAGAACGAGCTCGCACTCGCGACCCGTCTGGTATCGGCCAAGGACGATCCGGGCGCCTGGGCGCGTGCCGCGGGACTCGATCAGCAGGTCGCGCAGTTCGCGCGCTATCAGGACAACGCGTCGGTCGTCGAGCATCGCCTCGGTCTCGAGGAGACGGCGCTGACGTCGGCGACCGAAGTGCTCGACCGCGTACGCGAACTGGCCCTGCAGGCGAACAGCGCGAACGCCTCCCGCGATGCACGCCAGTCCATTGCGCAGGAGATGCAGTCGCAGCTCGAGCAGCTGCTGGCGATCTCCAACAGCGGCGATGGCGAAGGACGCTACCTGTTCGCCGGTACCAACGATGGCTCCGCGCCGTTCTCGATGGCCGCCGTGGGCGCCAACTACTCGGGCAACGCCAGCCAGCGGCTGATGGACATCGGGCCGGAGCGCAGCGTCGCGCTGGGCGATACCGGCGCGCAGGTCTTCCAGAATCTCAGGGGCGGCAACGGCACGTTCGCCGTCTCGGCGGCCGCCGGCAACACCGGCACCGTGAAGCTCGACGGCGCCAAGGTGTTCGACGCGTCGGCCTGGGATGGCGGCAGCTACACCGTGAGTTTTGCCGCGGGCAATTACCAGGTTCACGACGCCGGCAACACGCTGGTGGCGTCGGGCGCCTACCAGAGCGGCACCGCCATCCGCTTTCGCGGCGCGGAGCTCACGCTCAGCGGCGCGCCGGTCGACGGCGACTCGGTGTCGGTGACGCCCAGCCAGACGCAGGACATGTTCACCGTCGTGCAGAACATGATCGCGCTCGTGTCGGCGATGCCAGCCGATGCCGCGGGTCGTGCGCACGAGCAGACGAATTTCTTCGGCGCGTTGCAGGAACTCGATACCGCAATGGAGCGCGTGATGTCGGTGCGCGCGACGGTGGGTCATCGCCTCAACGCGGTTGACGACGCCGGATCGCAGATCGAGGCGCTCGACGTGCAGGCCAACAGCACGCTGTCGAGCCTGCGGGATCTCGACTACGCCGAAGCGACGGCGCGCCTGAACCTGCAGATGACGGCGCTGCAGGCCGCGCAGCAGTCGTATTCGCGCATCCAGGGCATGAGCCTGTTCGACTTCCTCCGCTGATCGGTCGCAGCGCACCGTCGATCGTCGTCGCAACACGCCCCTAAAGATTTCGCGGAATCCGCCGAAAAACTTCACAGCAACGGCTTTCCAACCCAACCGCCGAAGCAAGTCCTGAGGCCTGTGCCCGCCGGGACCCCTACGCCAACAGGAGTGACTCTCATGCCGCAAACCATCAACACCAACGTGATGTCGCTGAACGCCCAGCGCAACCTCAACACGTCGCAGACGTCCATGGCGACCTCGCTGCAGCGCCTGTCCTCGGGCCTGCGCATCAACAGCGCCAAGGACGACGCCGCCGGCCTCGCCATCACCGAGCGCTTCACCACGCAGATCCGCGGTCTCGACCAGGCGGCACGCAATGCCAACGACGGCATCTCGCTGGCGCAGACGGCCGAAGGCGCGCTGGTGGAAGTCAGCAACAACCTGCAGCGTATCCGCGAACTGGCCGTGCAGAGCCGCAACGCCACCAACAGCGCGTCCGACCGCGCCGCGCTGAACACGGAAGCCCAGGCCCTTCGCGCCGAAATCGACCGCGTCGCTTCGCAGACCTCGTTCAACGGCGTCAACCTGCTCGACGGCTCGTTCACCAACCAGACCTTCCAGGTCGGTGCGAACGCCGGCCAGACGATCAACGTCGCCTCGATCGTGGATGCCAGCTCGGCCAACCTCGGCACCTACACCAGCGCACAGGTCACCGGCGTAGCCGCAACGGCGTTCACGGCCGTCACGGCGGGTCACCTCACCATCGACGGCGGCAACGGCAACGGTGCCATCAGCGTCGGCGGCATCGGCGCCGACACCAGCGCCACGGAGCGTGCGGCCAGCGTGCGCACGGCGGTGAACTCGGTGTCCGACCAGACCGGCGTCTACGCGGTGAACGACACGGCCACCACGGTGACCCTGGTGTCGACGACGGGTGCGATCACGATTGCGCACGCGGGCGCTTCGTCTTCGACTGCCATCACCGGCCTTGCGGCCGCCACGACGGCAACGACGACGAGCACGGGCTTCGCCACGCTCGACATCTCCAGTGTCGCCGGTGCGGATTCCGCGATGCGCCAGATGGACGCGGCGCTGAGCTCGGTGAACTCGGCACGCGCCTCGCTGGGTGCGGTGCAGAACCGCTTCAGCTCGGTGGTCGCCAGCCTGCAGACGACGTCGGAGAACCTGACCTCCTCGCGCGGCCGCATCCAGGATGCCGACTTCGCGAAGGAAACCGCCAACCTGACCCGCTCGCAGATCCTGCAGCAGGCCGGCACGGCGATGCTGGCCCAGGCCAACTCGGCGCCTCAGAACGTCCTCAGCCTGCTGCGCGGCTAAGGGGTGATGTAAACCGCGACGGATCCGGAACCCTGGCGGGATCCGGGTCCGTCGCTTTCCAACTCGTCATACGGAGGTGGTCATGGCCACCGACATACAAGGCATCAACAGCGTCGCCTTCGTTCCCCCGAGCGAGGGCGTTCGCGCGTTTCCGGCATCCGCGCCGAGACTGGCAGCGCCGATCTCACCCGGACCCGAAGTCGAGGCGCCGATCGATCTGGAAGCAGCGCTCGACGACCTGGCCGCGCGTGCGGCCGAGTCCGGCGCAGCGCTCGATTTTCGCATCGACGACGACTCGGGACGCGTGGTGGTCAGTGTCGTGGATCGCAGTGACGGCACCGTGCTGCGGCAGATGCCGAGCGAGGAAGCCTTGCGCATCGCGCGCAGCCTCGCGCGGTACGAGCCGCACCTCATCGAGCTGCACGCCTGAGCGCGTGGATTCGGGCAGAACCTTCAGGAGACGGCGACATGGCGGGCATCACATCGAGCGGTGGCGTACTGGATGTCGCCAGCCTGGTTTCGCAGCTGGTTTCAGCCGACCGCGCGCCGGTCGAGAACCGGCTGAACCTGCGCGAGAGCACGGCCAAGACGACGCTGTCGGCGCTCGGCATCTTCAAGTCGGCGATGAGCGGCTTCCAGAGCGCCGTCAATGCGCTCAAGGGCAGCAGCAGCGGGCTGGGCAAGCTGACGGCCGTGTCCTCGACGCCGACGCTGTTCACCGCCACGACGGGTACCGGCGCCGTCGCCGGCAGTTTCGGCGTCGAAGTGATGCAGCTCGCGCGGGCGGGCAAGATCGCGACGGGCACGTATGGGTCGGCCGACGCGATCGTGGGCAGCGGCACCGTGACGGTTTCGGCGGGCGCAGAGTCCTTCGACGTCGTGCTCACCGATGGTGACAACACGCTGGCCAGCTTGCGGGACAAGATCAACACGGCCGCCGACAACACCGGTGTGAGCGCCACCATCCTCAACGAGACGGGTGGGGCGCGCCTGGTGCTGACCTCGCGTCTGACGGGTGTGGCCAACACGGTTTCGCTGAGCTCGGCGGCCGAAGTCGGTGGCGCGGCGTTCGTCACGACCAGTTCCGTGCAGACCGCGCTGGACGCCGAAGTGAAGATCGACGGCTTCGCGTACACCAGTGCGTCGAACACGCTCGACAAGGCGGTCGATGGCGTGACGTTCAACCTGTTGAAGGCCGAGCCCGGGACGGTGGGCACGCTGGACCTGAGCCTGGATTCGGGCAGTTCCTCGCAGGCGGTGGAGGCGCTGGTCAAGAGTTACAACGCGCTGGTCGCAACGGTGGCCACCTACAGCAAGTACGACGCATCGACCAAGATCGCCGGTCCGCTGATGGGCGATGCCTCGGTGCGCTCGGCGATGCAGCAGGTGCGCAGCGTGCTCGGCGGCTCGGCCACCGGTGGCGACTACAGCCTTCTCGCACAGCTCGGCATCACCACGCAGCCCGATGGAGCCTTGAAGCTGGATTCGGGCAAGCTGAGCAACGCCCTGCGGGCGGATCCGGATGGGGTGAAGGCGCTGTTCGCCGGCACCGACGGCTACGCCACGCGGCTGTCCGGACTTCTCGACGGTGTGCTCGGCAGTGGAGGGCGCCTCGAAGCCGGCACCAAGGGCTTGCAAGCGCGGCTCGAGGACATCTCCGATCGGCGCGATGCGCTCGACCTGCGCATGCAGGGATTGCAGCGACGCTACATGGCGCAGTTCACGGCACTGGATTCGCTGCTCGGTCAGTTGTCGAGCACGAGCAATTACCTGACGCAGCAGCTGGGCAACCTGCCAGGGGCGTACCGCGGCTAGCGAGGCGCCGAGACTGCATCGCGCGCACGGCGCGGTGTAGGTTCTTGCAGCCCGTCGACCCGCAACGGCGGCCACGGGTCGCGCATCCCCTGCTCAAGCGGGAACCTGCTGACGACCTGCGGGCGTCGATCGGGATCGGCAGCGGTTCGAAGATCTCGACACCTCGTCGCCCGACGAAGTCCTGCGATGTTGCTTTCGCGCCTGCGAACCGCACCGATCCCACCTGCCGACCTTTCGATCGGGGACACCACTGCGGTCTTTGACCCTTAATGCATCGGACAGGAGCCGCATGGCGGAGTCCTCAACTCGAGGCATCAGGAATGGCGTCGGAATCCCTTTCAAGAATCGTCACTCGTCGTATCCCGTTCGACTTTCCGCAGGATGTGAAGCCGCACTGGATTCCCGACAAACCCGAGCTCGCGCACTTGTGGAACGGCGCCTCGATGACCATGCCCTACCTCGAACCGTTCCTGATACGAACGATGCGCGAGGCGCTCAAGCAGGTTCAGGATCCCGTCGTGCACGCCGATGGCGAAGCGTTCATATCGCAGGAAGGGCAGCACTACCGCGTCCACCGGCGCTTCAACGACCAGCTCATCGCCAGCGGCGGATATACGGAACTCGCCGCCGTCGAGGCGCAGATGGAAGTGTTCTACGCCAAGCTGTCGACCCGATCCCTGGGCTGTCGTCTCGCGTTCTCGGCCGGATTCGAGTCGATGACGATGGGCATGACGCGCTGGCTCATCGGCGAGCGATGCAAGCTGTTCAAGGATGCGGATCCGCGCGTCGTGTCCTTCGTGCTCTGGCACATGGTCGAGGAGACCGAGCACAAGACGGTGGCGTTCGACGTCTACCAGACCCTCTACGGGAATTACTGGCAACGGATGTTCGGCGTCCTGCACGGCTCGTACGGCGTGCTGAATTTCGGCGTCCGCGCATGCGTGCTGATGCTGAAGAAGGATGGCCTCTGGAAGGGCTGGCGGTCGCGCTGGAAATTCTTCGCGCAAGGGGTCACCGCGGTACGCCACATCGGGCCCTACCTGCTGCGGGCGATGCTGCCCTGGCACGACCCCCGGGCCGAGCGTGACCTGGAATGGGTCCGCGAGTGGCTCGCGCGATTCCCCGCAGACGTCGCGGACGGCTCGATCCCCATGGTCGATACCCGCGATCCGCTGATGCCCGTCCCTTCAATGACCGTCAAATCCAACGAGGTGAGCTATGGAACATGAGATCAAGGATACCCAGCGTCTGCTGGTCGGCAGCGGCGCGCTGTTGCTTCTGTTCGCAGGACTGGCCGGATTCGGGTTCCTGTTCTTCCTGCTGGGCAAGATCGAGCTGTGGCCGTTCCTCTACATCGAATACCAGATGCCGGGCTCGCTCAAGGCATGGCGGATGACCCATCTGGAAGGCGTGATCAACGGCCTGATCCAGTGGATCTTCGCGCTGATGCTGCCCTTGCTGCCGTTCGCGGCGAAGACGCTTCGGCGCATGAGCCTCGGGTTCATCTCGATCGGATGGCTGTTCACGGTGGCTTCGCTGTTCGACGCGATCTTCCCCAACAGCCGGGGCCTGGCCTTCGGTGGCGAGATCACCAACACCATCGCCTTCCTGATGTTCTACTTCGGCATCCTGGTGTTGATCGTGATCCTGATCGCGATCGCCTGGCGAACCCTGGTCGGCGGTCGCGGCGGCCGCGGATGAGTCCGGCCTGAGACGCCTCGAGGCCTGCGGCGGAGGACGTCGTCCTGGGGTGAACCCTTGCGTCCTCCGCAGGACTCCTCGCATTGAACGCCCGCCCGCCGCCGCGGGTGGGAAAGCCAGATCGAAAGGATGGGCTTTCTGCAGGCCTCCGGACATATGATCCCGCCCGGCAATCACACACCACCCCATAGAGGGTGACGGATTGCAGACGGCAGCGCGTGATGGCGCTGGCCGTGGATCGTGCCAAGGGAGGAGTCATCGTGAAGTCAGCCGCCAATGCGACCAGCCTGCCCCAGGGCCTGATCGCAACCAAGCTCGTGCCCGCCGCCATGGACAGGCGCCTGGTGTCGCGTGAGTCCTTGTTCGGCTCGCGGACGGGCTGGGGTGGCATGTCGCCGGTGGTCAGCATCGTCGCGGCGGCGGGCTCCGGGAAATCGACCCTGATGGCCCAGCTGCATCACGACATGGTCGAGCAGGGGGTCTCCACCTGCTGGCTGAGCCTGGACGCGGACGACAACACGCCGGCGGTGTTCGCGGTCTATTTCCTTTCCGCGCTGAGCAGCGTCGACCCGAATCTCGCGCGCGAGGACCTCTCGACGCTGCGGTCCAACCCGGTTCGCGACTTCGACGTGTTCTTCGACGCCCTGGTCGCGCGCCTTTCGGCGATCGACCGGCCCACGACCGTTTTCATCGACGATTTCCAGCACATCGGTCATCCGCGGGTCCTGCGTTTCCTCAACCGGCTGCTGGCGCACCTGCCGCCCTGTCTTCACCTCGTCTTCGCCAGCCGGGTCCAGCTCCCGCTCGACCTCGCGCGCCTGCGCGTGGCGGGCGCGCTGATCGAGGTCGACCAGGATCACCTCAACTTCGATGCGACCCAGGCGGGCGTGTTCCTGAAGCGCTACCACGACGTGGAGCTCGCGCCGGACGACCTGCAGGCGCTCATCACGACCACCGAGGGCTGGCCGACCGGCATCCAGCTCGCCGCGCTGGCGATCCGGCGGCACCGCGGATCGGCCGGCGAGCTGATCAAGAGCTTCTCCGGGCGCGACAAGGACCTGACCCGCTACCTGGTGGAGACGGTGCTCAGTTCGCAGTCGGAGATCGTGCGCCAGTTCCTGCTGACGACGGCGCCGCTGCGGCGCATGTCGCCCGACCTGTGCCGCGCGACCTCCGGCCATGCCGACAGCGGCGAGATGCTGGAGCATCTCGAGCGCTGCAACCTGTTCGTGATCGCGCTGGACCGCAACGGACAGTGGTACCGCTACCACCATCTGTTCGCCGAGTTCCTGCAGAACGAACTCCGGCGCACCGCCCCGGAGGCCTACCGCGATGTCTGCGAACGGGCGGCCGACTGGTGCCAGGACAAGGATCTGACGACCGAGGCCATCCAGTACGCGCTCGATGGCGAGTGCTACGAAAAGGCAACCGACCTGATCGCGCGCCACAGCCCGAAGCTCGCGCAGTTCGACGGTGACCATTACACCGTCCTGGACTGGATGCGACGGCTGCCGACGCAGTTCCACGATCACCGTCCGGAGAGCCTGCTCGCGCACGCCTGGTCGCGGGCGTTTTCGCGTGGCACCGGCATCGCGATGCAGCTCACCGAACAGGTACTCGAGGGACTCAAGGCGGAACCGGGTACGAACTGGGATCTCGACGACGCCCGCAGGCAGGGCCTGCGAGTCACGGCGCACGTGGTGCAGGCGGTGACGCATGCGGCCGCGGATGAGATGGAGTCGTGCTTCGCGCGGGCCGGCGAACTTCGCGCGAGCCTGCCGCCCTCCGAGGATTTCCTGATCGGGACGATCTGCAACTGTCTGAGCCTCTGCCACTTCGCCAAGGGTGACTTCGAACTCAGCGCGAAGGTGGCAGTCGACGCCTACTTTCACGGCCAGCGGGCCGGCGCCGTGTTTCCCACGCTGTGGGCCGATTTCCTGCAGGTGATGGCCAACGTCGAGCTCGGACGCCTGCACACCGCGCACGAGGTCGCCCAGCGCGCCTATGCCTCGGCACGATCCGAAGGCTCGAGGCATTCCTACGGCGTCGGCCTGTCCAGCCTGATCAACGCGGAAATCGCGATCCAGCGCTGCAACTTCGACAGCGCGCGCGAGTTCCTCGGCGACGGGAGCATCTTCAAGGAAGTATTCGGTCCGGCCGAGCCGGTCCTCGCGGCCATCCGCAACGAGGCGCGGGCCCAGGCCTGGAACCAGGAACTCGGCGCCGCCTGTCGCGTCCTCGAGCAAGGGCAGCACACGGCCCTCGGTACCCAGCATCCGCGTCTCTACGCGGCGCTGGCGATCGAAGAGGCGACGCTGCAGCTGATCGCTGGCGACACCGCCGGTGCGAGCCAGACCGCGAGCAGGACGCGACTGCTCGACGATTCGGACAGCACCCGCACCTCGTTCTCGCGCCGCCCGCTGCGGGGCGCGCTGCAACTGCTGGCGGCCCGCTTCCAGCTCGCGCAGCAGAACCCGGATGCCGCGGCCAGGATCCTGACGCAGCTTCTGCAGGCCCGGGGCGCTCCGACCCAGGGGTGCTTCTTCCTCACGGTCACCGCCGTACGCGCCGTCGCGCTCTGGAATGCCGATCGCCGCAATGACGCGGCGCGCGAACTCGACCGGGCGCTGCGCGCGGCCGCGCCGGAGTTCCACGTCTATCCGATCGCGTCGGCCGGGCGTGCGCTGCTTCCCGTTCTCGACGCCATCGCCCAGCGCCGGACCGACGCGGTGTCCTGCGCCGACCTCGACAAGAAGCTGCTGCTGCAGCGCAGCCTGCATTCGATCCTGCGCGGCGAGTCATCGGCGCAGCCGGCCGCGGAGACCAGGCCCGCGCGCCGGTCCGACATGGTCGAATCGATGACGGTGCGGGAAACCGAACTGCTTCGCCTCGTCGACGCGGGCCTCGCCAATCGACAGCTCGCGGATGCGCTGCTGGTATCGGAGGCCACCGTGAAATGGCATCTCCACAACATCTACGAAAAGATGGGCGTGCGCAGCCGCAGCGCGGCCGCTGCCCGGGCGCGCGAGATGCAGCTGTTCTGAACGGCGCGATGCAGGCGGGGCGGGATGTGGCCTCGCAGGTCGGCGCCTGAATTGATGTGCGGCTTCGAGGCCAGCGCGTGAGCGTCGCGCCTGAATGCGCGCCCGACGGCCCTCGATGACGGCTGCGGTGCGACGCCGCCACCGCGCGCCAGCGCGCTAGCAGACCTCGAAGCGGGTCTCATCTTCTTTGCAGTGGCATGCACCAGATGCGGCGCCGGCGCGCCGGATCTCGCCGTGCGCAGGTGCGAAATCCGCTCGGCGATGCACGCGTTCGAGTGGACAGCCGTCTTCGCGCAGGCGCGCCGAATTGATTGCGTCTGCCCATCGAAAGATCGGCTTATCGCGCAAGCCGGGTCGGCAGTATTGATGCCGGGCACGCCGTTTCGACGGCGGTTCTCCATTCCCAAAAAGGCGCTGTCCAGACTTGACCATGAAAACACCTTCCACGATCGCCGCTAGCGACATGGAACCGATGCGGTTCCGCATGGCGCGCTGGGTCATGGCGAATCGGGGCCTCGTGCTGATCATCTTCGCGCTCGCGACGATCGCTTTCGCCGTGGGCATTCCGCGCGTGGAGATCCGCACCATCTTCAAGGATCTTCTGCCCGCGGACGATCCCTTCGTGCAGGTCTATTACGACCATCCGAATTTCGGAAACCCGCTGACCGTCTCCGTGATGATCAAGCGCAAGCAGGGCGACATCTACAACGCCGACACCTTGCAGAAGGTCTGGCAGATGACGCGGGACATCGATCTGACGCCGGGCATCGATCACGACCAGCTGATCTCGATCGCCACCGAGAAGCTCCGCTTCGCCGAGTCCACGCCCTACGGCATCGACATGCGTCCGCTGATGGACGACAGCGTCCCGTCGACGCCGGACGAGGTCAGCGACTTCCGTCGCCGCGTGGAGCAGTCACCCAACGCGCGCGTCTTCTACGTCGCTCGCGACGAGACCGCCACGCTGATCAATGCGACCTTCCTCGACAGCGTCGAGTACGGCGAGGCGTTCGAGTTCGTCCAGGACCTGGTGGCCAAGGCTGCGGACGACCAGCACGAGATCTACGTCGCCGGCCAGCCGACGCTGACCGGCTGGGTCTACAAGCTGCAGAAGCAGACGTACGAGATCTTTGCACTGACCCTGGGTCTGCTCGTGGTGCTGCTCGTGCTCTACATGCGCAACATCGCCGGCGTCGTGATGCCGGTCGTCTGCGCGGCGATGGCGGCCATCTGGGGCGTCGGCTTCATCGGCTGGCTGGACCGTCCGATCGAACCGCTGCTGACCATCGTGCCGCTGCTGCTGGTGGCACGCACGCTCTCGCACTGCATCCAGTACACGGAGCGTTACTACGAGGTTCTCGAACACCTCAAGGACAAGCGCAAAGCGGCGGAAGTGTCGATGGGCGTGATGCTCGCGCCGTCGGTGCTCGGAATCATGGCCGACGTCTTCGGCATCGTGTTCATCGCGCTGGCGCCGATCACGGCGATGTACAACCACGCGCTGTTCTGCGGCGCCTGGGCGCTCTGGCTCATCCCCAACGGCGTGTTCCTGGCCTCGATCCTGCTGTCCTACCTGCCGGTGCCGACGAACGCGGACCGGATCTCCGGTGGAGCGGCCAAGGAAACCGGCATTCACCGCGCGCAGAAGATCCTGCTGAGCCGCATCGCGCTGCTCACCTACGGCAAGTACGCCAGGTTCACGGCGGTCGTGGTCGTGGTGATCGGCGCGGTCGCGACCTACGAGTCCTTCCACATCAAGATCGGAAATCCGACCGAGGGCAGCAACCTGCTCTGGCACGACTCGGAGTTCAACACGGCGGTTCGTGCGATCAACAGCCACTTCCCGGGCATGAACACGCTCGAGATCGTGCTCGAGGCCAAGACCCGCGACAAGAACGTGCGCGTCGCCCGCACGCCGGAGGTCGCGGAGGTGGCGTCGAGGATCCAGGCCATGGTCGAGTCCGACCTGACGCTGGCACCCCAGGCCACGTTGTCGTTCACCGATTACATGATGGAAGGCAACCGCCTGTTCTCCGGCGGCAACCCGCGCTGGCTGCCGCTCGACCCGACGGTCGCCGCGGTGCGCGCCGCCGGCACCGCGGTGGTGTTCGGCTCCAACCCGGTCAACTTCGGACACGTGTCGGATTTCGAATTCCAGAGTTCGACGATTTCGCTGTGGTTCAAGGACAACAAGCAGGAGACGGTCGACGCCGCACTGGCCAGCGCGCGGCGCGCGGTCGAGGCGGTAGGCGAAGATCACCCCCAGTTCCGTGTTCGCATGGCGACCGGATTCATCGCGTTGCAGCAGGCGATGAACAACGTCGTGCATCGCTACCACTGGTTCATCCTGGCGATGGTCAACATCGCGATCGGGATCATCTCGGCGATCGCGTATCGCTCGTTCGTCGCAGCCCTGCTGCTGCTGATCCCCGTGAACCTGTCGAACTTCCTGCTCGTCGCCGCGATGAAGTGGATGGGCATCGGCCTCGACATCAATGCGGTCATCGTCGCGGTGATGGGCGTGGGCGTGGGTATCGACTACGGCATCTACCTGCTGTCGCGCATCTGCGAGGAGTTCACCGCGCAGGGCCAGGACTGGGAGCGTGCCATCACCGAGGCGCTCACCACGACCGGCAAGGCGATCATGTTCACCGCCTCGATCATGCTCATCGGCATCCTGCCCTGGTACTTCATGTCGGATCTCAAGTTCATGGCCGACATGGGGCTGCTGCTGGTCGCGATCATGCTGATCAACATGGTCTTGTCGCTGGTCGTCCTGCCGCTGCTGGTCTGGTTCGTCAAGCCGAGCTTCGCCTCGCGCGAGGACCTTGCGCTGAGCGAGAACATCGACCTTTCGAAATACATGACGCCGCCCGTCGTGGCCGCCGTCCTGGCGAGCGAGAAATAAGCCGCACCGAACCTAGCGTTCTGCGGCCCGGAACGTCGCCCCCCGGATATCGCGGGTGATAGCGGTCCATGGAGAAATAAAATGAGAATCAGAAAGTACGACGTCGATTACGGCAGGCGCGCCCTGATGCAGAACCTGGCGATCGGCGCCGGCGCCGGCGTCCTGACGCCGCTGTCGAAGGTCTTCGCCGCGCAGGGAGAGATCCGCAAGTCCTATCCCGATGAGCTGCTGTCGATCGATGCGTACACCAAGGGCAAGGTGAAGACCGGTGACACGATCAATGCCAGCAACGTCGAACTGGTCAAGGAACTCCTGGATCCCTGCATCTACATGCAGGTGAAGAGCGAGGGACGCAAGTTCCGCATCAAGAAGACGCAGACCGACTGGTCCACGATGTTCCCGGCCGAGTTCTACGAGGCGACGCTGCGCAGCACGAAGTCGCCCGGCAAGTTCGATGCGGACGGCAATGTCGTCACGCAGGATGGAAAATCCTGGGTGGGCGGCCTGCCGTTCCCCGACCCCAAGACCGGCGACGAAGTGCAGGCCAATCTGTGCCTGTCCTGGGGTCGCGCGGACTACAACCAGTACGCGGTCAACGACGTCGTGCTCAACCCCGACGGCAGCGTCGGTTACGACTACGAGTTCGTGTGGTCGGAGCTGCAGACGCAGGCCCGCATGGACGGCAAGATCTTCCAGAACAAGGCCGATCTTCTGCGCTACCAGACGGTGTTGTTCACCTCCACCCAGGACGTGGCCGGCAGCTCGTTCCTGTCGATCTGGTACTACGACCAGCGCAAGTTCCCCGGCCTCTACGGCTACCTGCCGCAGTTCAAGCGTGTTCGCCAGTTCCCGACCAACCAGCGCTTCGAGCCGCTGATCCCGGGCGTGACCTGGTTCCTCACCGATCCCTGGGCTGCAGGCGATCCGATGCGCACCTGGGGCGAGTACAAGATCGTGGAGCGCAAGCCCATGCTCGGCGCCTACAACGTGACCGCCGACATCGACCAGCCCAACTGGATGGCGAAGGTCCACGGTGGCCCGAAGGGCACCACGTTCTTCGACACGGATTTCGAATTCGTGCCCGAGGTGATCGTGCTGGAGTCCAAGCCCACCGCCTATCCGCGTGCACCCGTGGGACGTCGCCTCGCGTACATCGATGCCCGCAACAGCATCTACAACGGCAATACGCGATACGACCGCCAGGACAAGCCCTGGGTGAATTTCGAAACCGCCTTCGGCCAGTACAAGAAGGGCGACAAGGTCGTCTACGGTCCGGACGGCAAGAACCCGGCGTGGTCGTGGACCTACTGCATGTCCTACGACATGCAGACCAAGCGCATGAGCCGCGTGCGCCACCTCGAGCAATGCGGCGCTGGCTACAAGAGCGTGTTCAGCGCCGACAACGAGGAGATGTACAACAAGTGGTGCACCCAGCAGGCGATCCAGCGCCTCGGTTCGGTGTAGCCCTCGCCGGCATACCGGTGCATTCCCCCGGTCCACGGCGACGTGGACCGGTGCTTCTCTCCACCAGGTCGAAAGCATGGTTATCAAGACCATCGCGGGCGTGCTGTTGCTCGCGGTTCTAGTTGCGAACAGCGTTCCGGGTCGGGCGTCACAGGCCCCCACCGAAGTCGTCAACGGGATTCCACACCAGTCGCTGTTCGGCATCGCCTTCGACGAGGCCAAAGGCGTGGCCGTCGGCGCCGCCGGCCAGATCCTGAGCACGCGCGATGCGGGCAAGAGCTGGACCACCGAAGCCACGCCGAATCGGCTCGGCCTGCTGGGCGTCGCGGTTCGCGGCGAGCGGCGCATCGCGGTCGGCCAGATGGGCCAGATCCTGCTCAAGGAGGGCGAGGGCAGCTGGCAGATCATCGACGGCGGCACGCAGGAGCGACTGATGGCGGTCAGCCTCAATGCCGCGGGAGAGGCCGTCATCGTCGGCTCCTTCGGACTGATCCTGACGTCGCGCGATGGTGGGCGCACGTGGGTCAAGGGCAACCCGGACTGGTCCCAGTATTTCGCCGCGGATGCCGCGGAGCTGGGCGACGATTTCAAGCCGCACTTCTACGCCGTGACGGTCTCCGACGAGCGCGTCATCACCGTCGTGGGCGAGCTCGGACTGATCCTGCGTTCCTACGACGGCGGCTGCAGCTGGACGGTCCTGCACCGCGGCGACCAGGCGGGCGGCACGGGTCGCGCGTCGCTGTTCGCGATGGACCTGCGCGGCGATGGCAAGGGTTACGTGGTCGGGCAGGGCGGGCTGGTGCTCACGACCGCCGACGGCGGTACGAGCTGGACCAAGCTCGACATCGGAACCGAGGCGCATCTGCTGGGCGTGGCCACGTCACCGGGCGGAGACGTCGTCGTCACCGCGATGCGTGAAGTCCTCACGAGTCGCGATGGCGGAACGCACTGGCAGAAGCAGGACGCCCTCGACATCAAGACCGGTTGGTACAACGCGGCCGCTCGCCAGCAAGGGACGGGCGCGGTGTTCGCCGTTGGCCATTCCGGCCGAATCATCCGTTTCGCCGAGTAATCCAGGTCGACGTGCGTCGGTGCGTGCACAGCGCGCCCGGCTGCTGCGCGGGTCGTCGGCCCCATAAACCCAAGAAATTCAGGAGAGCAAAATGAAAGGGGACAGGAACATGCAACGAACTCAGCGCCGTGTCGGCGCGACTCTGGGTGTGCTGGCGCTGGCGATCACGGGGAACGCGGTCCACGCCGGCGAAGCGGGCGGCTTCTTCGACGACATGAACATCAACTTCGCCGGGTTCGTTCGTGCCGAGAGCGCGATCAGCACGACCGGCCAGGAGAATCCGAACAACCAGGGCGGCAACATCTTCAACAGCCAGACGGTGGCGCGTACGGCCTACCTGCCGCCGGCACTCGGCGGCGGGCAGTGGGGTGCCATTCCGCTGGGCGTCGGTGGAAACCAGCAGCTCGGTGGCCTGCTGCCGCCGATCGCGTTCACCGATGAGGTCCGACGCGGCGACTTCATCGATGCCGACGACAACGCGTTCAACTACACGATCCTGCGCGCCGAGACCGAGATGCAGCTCACGCTGACCGACCACTGGTCGGTGATCGGCCGACTGCGCGCGATCTATGACCCGACGATCTACCAGCAATTCAACCCCGGCAGCGTGGGTGGCGTGCAAGGCGCCATCGACGGCGGAGAGAAGCGGCTCTACAAGGGCCGCCCGAACATGTTCGAGTACATCGTCGAGGGAGGAGACAAGCCGAATCCGCTGGAATGGTCGGGCAAGGACTATCTGGTCTATTTCCCGGCCTTGCTGGCCGAGTACACCAGCGGCGGGCTGAACCTGCGCGTCGGCAACCAGCAGCTCGCCTGGGGTCAGTCGATCTTCTTCCGCGTGTTCGACGTCGCCAACGGTCTGGACCTGCGTCGTCACCTGATCATGGATCGCGCGCTCGAGGAGTTTTCCGACAAGCGCGTCCCGCAGCTGTCCGTGCGACTCAGCTACCAGCTCAGCGACACCATCCTGCTGGACAGCTTCGTCGCCAAGTTCCAGCCCACCGTGTTCGGAAACCCGAACACGCCGTACAACGTGATTCCGGCGCAGTTCACGGTCCACGACCTGTACAAGGAAGGCGGATACGACAGCAAGCTCAACTACGGTCTGCGACTGAAGGGCGACTACGGACAGGTCAGCTTCCAGCTGATGGCGACCCGACGCTACAACCCGGACGGCGTCTTCCGGTGGACCGAGTCGGGCGTGCAGAAGCCGCTATCCGGTCTGCTCGGCACGGCGGTGAATCTTGCCTACAGCGTCAAGCCCCAGCTCGGAAACCCCGACAATGCCGGCGCGTGTTCGCCGACGCTCTGCCGGCTCTACGACGACATCTCCGAAGCGCTCTCGCATACGCCGTTCGAGGCTTCTCCGGCGGGCGTCTACTCGGCGCGCGAGTGGTTCAACTACGCCGCCCAGGTCCGGCTCGACGGCGTTGCGGGCCTGAACGCGGCCATCGAGGAATTCGCCGCTTCGCGTGACGTGTTCGCCACGCCTGCGGACAACTACGACCAGGCCTATGCGGAGCTGGACACCTTCTTCATCGCGGCCGGCGGATCGATGCGCGGACACATCGCGCGGCAGTACTTCCGTGAAGACGTCTTCGGCGTGGGCGCGAGCTACGTCAACGAGAGCGAGAACGATCTTCTCAACCAGATGATCTTCAACCTCGAGGTCCAGTACACGCCGGAGCGGACCTTCACGAACAAGGGCCTGAGCCGCAACTTCGTCAAGCAGGACGAGTACACGGTCTCGCTGGTCGTCGACAAGTGGCACCGCTTCTTCAACGAATTCCCGGGAACCTACATCCTGTTCCAGGCCTTGACGAAGAACCGCAGCGATCTGGTCGGGCGTCACCTGGGCGGCTTCGGCGGCTCGGAGAACAAGGAAGCGCCCGGAAAGTCCGGCAACTCGAACTATCTGGTGCTCGGCTTCCTGCAGCCTTGGCCGAACAAGATCTACGAGATCGAGTTCGCCGCGCTGGTGGATCTCGAGGGTGGCATGCTGGCGCAGCCGGGCCTTCGCTGGAACGCCGGCAAGAGCGTGACGGTGGAAGGCTTCTACAACTTCGTCGACGGCCGCCTGTGGGGCAATCCCAACGACAACCTGCTGTCGACGATCGACTTCGCCGAAGAGTTCACGCTGCGGGTCAGCTACCAGTTCTGATTTTTCGTCTCCTTCGCTCCGCACCTTTGTGGAGCTCACTCGGCCGGCGCGCCTCCTGGACGCCGGCCTTCTTTTTTATTGGAGACGTACGACATGCCGTACCTGACGCGATACGGGCGTGGCTTCACGCGCAGGAAATTCCTCACCGACGCTGCGCGAGGTGTGCTCGCCACCGGCGTGCTCGCCCCGCTGGCGTCATCGATGGCGGCGAGCGGTGAGATCACCAAGGCCTATCCGGACGAGTTGCTCTCGATCGAGGGCTACACCAAGGGACGCATCAAGACGGGTGACTTCATCACGAGTGCGAACGTCGAGCTCGTGAAGGATCTGCTCGAACCGGTGCGTTACGAGCACATCCTCAACCATGGTCGCCGGCTCAAGGTCGTGAAGACCACGCAGGACCTGATGCGCCTGTCGCCCTGGGAGTACATCGAAGCCACGCTGAAGAACGCCGGCAAGGCGGGCTTCGATGCGAAGGGCAACGTGGTGAACAAGGCCGATGGCCGTCCGTGGATCGGCGGCAATCCGTTCCCGGATCCCACGAACGGCCTGGAACTGTTCGCCGCCCAGACCTTGAGCTGGGGCCGTCACGATGCGTCGTTCTACGCGCTGACGGCGCAGGCCCTGGGACGGAATGGCGAGCCGCGCTTCAACTACAGCGGAGGCTGGGCGGAGCTCTCGCCAGTGGCACGCGTGAGCATGCAGCCGGCGCCGTACTGGCCGGGCCACGAGGACAAGCTGCGCTTTCAATCGGTGTTCTTCCAGACGCCGTCGCAGTTCAGCGGCACTTCGTTCCTGAATGTCTGGGACTACGACCACAGCCGCTTCCCGGACCTCTACGGATATGTGCCCGAGTTCCGCCGCGTGCGTCAGTTCCCCACCGACCAGCGATTCGAGCCGCTGCTGCCCGGCCTGTCGCTGTATCTCTCGGACGCCTGGGCCGCAGGTGATCCGCTGCATACCTGGAGCGGATACCAGATCGTGGGGCGCGGGCCTTTCCTGGCGGGCCTGGCGGGGAACTGGAACCCCGGGGATCCGAACTGGGAGCAAGGCGTTCACGGCGGACCGAAGAACCAATCGTTCTGGGACACCTCGGTGGAACTGGTGCCCGAGGCCATCGTCGTCGAGGCCATGCCGACGCGGTTCCCCCGGGCGCCGGTGTCGAAGAAGCGGGTGTGGTTCGACGCACGCAACCAGATCGTGATCGGCATGGTGACGTATGACCGGCGCGGGCAGCCGTTCCGTTCTTTCGACGGTGCCTATTCGCTCTACGAGTCAGGTGACGACAAGTTCATGGACGGCGCGCATCCGTACTGGAGCTGGTGCCATGTCACCGCTTCCGACGTCCAGACCGGCGATGTGACGCGCCTGCAGCAGGTCAAGGCCCTGCCGGGAAACCATCGCAGCGGCGCGAACGACGAGACGTTCTATCACCGCTACCTGACCCAGCAGGCGCTGATCAAGCTGGGGGCGGCCTGATCGCAGCGGCGCCATCGCGGGTCCGATGTTGGCGGCCCGAGCCCGAACTTCCTCGCTAAGGCCCGGAAGGGCTGGCGACCGAACGATAACGCCCCACGTAGCCCGGACGAAGTCCGGGGGTCCCTTTTCCGGGCGAGCATGTCTTGGAGAAAAGCTCCCGGACTTCGTCCGGGCTACGGTGGTGTTACGACGTCGAGCGTCCGTGCGCACGGGATGGGGAATCCCGGGTTTCACCCGGGCTACGCGGTTCGTCCTTCCGCTGCTGCGACGACCTTCGGCCACGCCAGCCGCACCTCGAGCCCACCGTCGGCCGCATTGCGTGCCTCGGCGCGCCCGCGATGGGCACGCATGACACGCGCGACGATCGCCAGGCCCAGGCCATAACCCTCACCGCCCGCGGCGGCCTTGCCGCGGAAGAACGGCTCGAACAGGCGGGGCAGCTCGTCCGCCGGTACGCCCGGCCCGCGATCGCGTACGACGATGCTCGCTTCGCTGGCACTGGCATCGAGCCCGATCACGATCTCGCTGTCGGCGGGTGCGTGGCGCACGGCGTTGCGGATCACGTTCTCGAGCGCCCGCATCAGGCCGTCGCGATCGGCCGACGCGTGCGCATTTCCTTGCACCGTCGAGCGCAACTGCAACCGCACACCGCGATGCGCCGCCTGCGGCCGCTCGGCTTCGATGACGTCTTCGGCCAGGGCCTGCAGGTCGACATCGGGCAGTGCCGCGAGCTTCGAGGCCTGATCCAGACGGGCGAGGGCGAGCAGTTCGCCGACGAGCAGGTCGATGCGCGCGATCTCGCGGTCCGCGCGCTCCAGCGTTTCGGGACGATGATCCTCGCGCGCGAGTTCCAGTGCGAAGCGCAGACGAGACAGCGGGGCGCGCAATTCGTGGGACACGTCGTGCAGCAGCTGGTCGCGGCTCTGCACGAGGGTTTCGATCTGCACGGCCATGCGGTCGAAGTCGCGCGCCAGGCGTCCGTACTCGTCCTCGCGAGATCCGATGACAGTGCCGACGCGGCTCGACAGATCGCCCGCCGCCATGCGACGCGTGACCGACTGTATCTGTGCCAGCGGCTGCGACAGATGACGCGCCACGACCCAGCCGACACCGGCGATGGCCAGCACCGACAGCAGGATCTGCAGGCCCAGCGGCACCCAGCGCATCCAGGGTGCGCGCCGCGGCGGACCCTGGATGACGATCAGCCAGGTCGGCGGATTGGCGGCGAGGCGCCGCGACACCAGCCACTGCCCGCGCGGCAGCCGCACCTCGGCATTGGTATCGGTCAGTTCTTCGAGATGTCGTGCCACCGGGCGCGGCAGATCGCCGTCGCCTTCGAGCGATTTTCCGTCGCGCACCAGTACCACGCGACGGCCGTCGTCGGGCGCATTCAGATCCGGCGTGCGGCCTTCGGCCAGCGCGGCTTCCGCCCGCATGACGACCTCTTCGATGTCGGGCGGCCGGTCGGCGTTGCGCTCGAAGATCGCGTGGGCGATCAGCACGCTGACGCCCATCGTCAGCAGGTTGGCGGCGCAGAACCACAGGAACAGGCGGCCGTAGATGCTCATGCCAAGGGCCTGCGAATGCCTGGTTGGTCGCTGCGTTGGCCTCTGTTTGCTCGCCAGGCAAGGCGCGACCGAGGAAGTTTGCTGACTGCAAATGACAAGGGAGCAACGCAGCATCGCGAAAAAACAGAGACCAACCCTCCGGGACCGGCCCGTTTTGGCCCATCGCTGCGTCTGTCGTCGCTTATGTACTTTGAGTACACCGCACTCCTCCATTCTTGCGCTGGGCGAAAACTGACTCGGCCGCAGCGATCAACCAGGCATTAGCAGGCCCTAGTCCTCGATGAGTTGGTAACCCGCGCCGCGGATGGATTCGACGCGCAGCCCCGACTTCGCCGCCGTCAGCTTCTGGCGCAAGCGACTGACGTGAACGTCGATCGCGCGGTCGTAGCGTTCGAGCGGCCGGTGCAGCGCGCTCTGCGTGAGCTGCTCGCGCGTCACCGCCTGGCCGGCCTGGCGCGCCAGTTCGAGCAGCACCGAGAGTTCGGCGCCGGTCAGCGGCAGCGCCTCGTCGTTGCAGGTGGCGCGGCGTTCGGCAGGACGCAGGCGAACCCGCCCGACGTTCAGTTCAGCTGCGGGCTCGGGCGCCGCGTCCGGGCGCGTGCGACGCAGCAGCGCCTGGATGCGGGCCAGCAGTTCGCGCGGCAGACAGGGCTTGGCGAGGTAGTCGTCGGCGCCCAGTTCCAGCCCGACGATGCGATCGACCGGCTCGCCGCGGCCCGACAGCATCACGATCGGCAGCTGTTCGAACTCGCGGATGCGGCGCAGCGCGGTCAGGCCGTCCATGCCGGGCAGCATCACGTCGAGTACCAGCACGTCCGGGCGTGTGCCGGTATGCAGGCGCTCGATGGCGGATTCGGCGGAATGCACGGCCTCGGCCGTCAGGCCCTGGCGCTCGAGGTATTCGGCCAGCAGGGCACAGAGTTCGCGGTCGTCGTCGGCGATCAGGATTCGCGGCATGGGGAGACAGTACCGGCACGCTGGGAAGGGGGTGCGCGCGTTTACCCAACTTTACGTGTCCGTAACCGAGGTTAACGCGACCTCCGGGTTTAATCTCTTCGCCAACCCCGGCCCCAACGGAGTTCCAAAATGTCCACCTTCAAGATCTCTTCCTTCTCGTTCAAGCCGATGCTGCTCGCTGCCGGTCTGGGCCTTGCTGCCGTCGGCGGTGCCTTTGCTGCCGGCACCACCGGCGCTGCTCCTTCCGGCGACGGTCCGCGCCACGATCCGGCCGCGCGCATGGCCAAGTACCTGTCGCTCGACGAAACGCAGAAGACCAACGTTTCGGCGATCTTCGAGCGCAACCGCCCGGCGAACGAGGCGCTGCGCGAGCGCAGCAAGGCCAATCGCGAAGCCCTGCGTGCGCTCAAGCCCGGCACGCCGGACTACAGCACGCGTTCGCAGGCTCTGGCCGACGCGGCCGGCACGCTCGAGCGTGACCGCGTGTTGCAGCGCACGCAGATGAACGCCGAATTTGCGACCGTCCTGACGCCGGAGCAGCTCGCCAAGATGCAGGCTCACGACGCTCGCGGCGGCCGTCACCACGGCGGTCGCGGTCGTGGCCCTGGCCCCGGCGGCAAGCCGGCGCCGGACGCCGAGTCGTAAGGCCCGGCGGTTCGATGTGACCGGCCGCGGCGCCCTCGGGCGCCGCGGCTTTTTTGTTTGCGTAGCCCGGACGGAGTCCGGGGCCCCCCCTGTTGACGAGCCGCATCCCCGGCTTTCACCCGGGCTACGCGGGGCTCAAGTCCTGCCCGCTGCCGCCGATACCTCATTCGTCAGCAATCGAGAATGAACATGGGCGCGATGATCCGCATGCAGGCACTTCGGCAGTACCAGCACTCCAGCGTGGACTGCGTGACGGCTTCGGCCAGTCCGCACCAGCTCATCGCGATGCTGCTGGAGGGTGCGCTGGACCGCATCGCGCAGGCCCGCGGCGCGGCGCGCAATGGTGATCGTGCATCGCGTCTGAAGAACGTGGCCTCGTCGATCGCGATCCTCGAATACCTGAACCTGTCGCTGGATCGTGGCGCGGGCGGGCTCAGCGAGCGCCTCGCTGCGCTGTACGACTTCTGTCTGCGTCACCTGGCGCAGGCCAATGCCGCCGACGACGCGGACATGCTGGACGACGTGGCCGACGTGCTGCGCCCGATCAAGCAGGCCTGGGACGAGATGCCGCGCGGTCCGGGCATGCGCTGATGGGAACCATGGCCATGGACGATCTGCCCCGCGATCCGTTCGATGCACTGCCGCACTACGCGGAGCGCCTGCGCGCCGAGTTCGAGCCGCTGCCGCACGCGCCCGACGCGGACACCTGCGCCCAGCTCGAACATGAGGCGAGCGCGCTGCTGATGAGCCTGCTCGCGATCGAGGAGAACGCGGTGGCGCGCAGCGGCGACGACGAAACCGAATCCGGACCGGAGTTCCAGCGGCTGGAGCGCAAGCTCGACCTCGTCCTCGAGTTGCTGTCCGCGCGACTGTTCGAGGCGTCGGCGCCCTCGGAGCGCAATGTGCAGATGAGCGCGGCCGGTGCGCGCTGGGCACTCGGCGGATCCGCACCCGCACCCGGCAGTGCCGGAATCGTGTCGATCTACGTGCATCGCCTGCTGCCGCGGGCGTTGCGCCTGCCGGCGGAAGTGCTGCACGACGAGGCGGGCTGGCTGCGCCTGCGATTTCTGGAGGTGGGCGAGGCCTGTCGCGAACTGCTGGTGCGTCATGTCTTTCAACAGCACCGCCGTCACCTGGCCGGCACGCGCCGCGCCCAGCGCACCCCGTAGCCCGGGTGAAACCCGCGAGCTTTTTCTTTTCGTCGGGCGGGATCCCGGACTTCGTCCGGGCTACGGGATGATGTGATCGAGTCGCAGCCCGTAGCCCGGACGAAGTCCGGGGCTTCTCGTCATTCGAACGGGGACCCCCGGGTTTCACCCGGGCTACGGGTGATGTGGATCAGGCGGGCGCGGCCTGGCGCGTGATGCCGTCGGCGTCGATGCGCAGGTAGTCGCAGCTGTCGTCGCGCCAGTCCGGCAACACGATGCGTTGCGCAGCGCCGATCGGCAGCTCCACGTCGTAGGTGCCCGGTCGGTGCGTGTGCCCGTGGATGATCCGCCGGACACCGGCTTGCGCCATGCCGCCGCGGATCGCGCCCGGATTCACATCCATGATGTTCTCGGCCTTGTTCTGCTTGGCGCGATCGCTGCCGCTGCGCAGGCCGCCGGCGATTCGCTCGCGCCGTGCACGCGGCAGCATCAGGAAGACGCGCTGCGCGAACCGGATGCGCGAGAAGCGGCGCCAGCGCTGGTAGGCGCGATCGTCGGTGCAGTAGAGGTCGCCGTGCGACACCAGCGTCGGTGTGCCGTGAAGGTCGACGCGATGCGGATCGGGCAGTTCGGCGATGCCGGTGAGGTCGAAGAAATCGCGGCCGACGATGAAGTCGCGGTTGCCGTGCTGGAAATAGACCGGGATGCCGCGTGCCGTGAGCGCGCTCAGCGCGGCGACTTCGGGTGCGTACTGCAGCAGGCCGATGTCGTCGCCGATCCAGCTTTCGAACAAATCACCGAGGATGTAGACGGCCGCGGCTTCGCGCGCCGGACCGTCGAGGAAACGCAGGAAGCGTTGGCGTAGCGGCGAAGTCTCGGGCGGCAGGTGCAGGTCGGACACGAACAGCGTCGGCCGCGTGTCCGACATGAGTCCCATCAGGTTCGCAGCACCGAACCAACCGCTCGCAGGCACAGCTCGACGTGCTGGCGCGTGCAGCTCTGGCCCATCAGTCCGATGCGCCAGATCTTGCCGGCGAATTCGCCAAGGCCCGCACCGATCTCCAGCTCGAATTCCTCGAGCAGGCGGCGGCGCAGCGGCTCTTCGTTGAGACCTTCCGGCAGCTTGACCGCGTTGAGCTGCGGCAGGCGTTCGTCCTTCGGCACCAGGTATTCGAGGCCGAGCTTTTCGAGCCCGGCGGCGAGTTCGGCGTGAAGCTTCTGGTGGCGCGACCACGAATGCTCGAGGCCTTCTTCGTGCAGCAGCGTCAGTGCCTCGTGCAATCCGTACAGCGCGTTGACCGGCGCCGTGTGGTGGTAGCTGCGCTTGGCGCCGCTGCCCCAGTAGGCGGTGACCAGCGAGAAATCCATGAACCAGCTGCGCACCGGCGTCTTGCGCGACATCAGCTTCACCAGCGCGCGCTGCCCGAAGCTCACCGGCGACAGGCCGGGCGGGCAGGACAGGCACTTCTGCGTGCCGCTGTAGATGGCGTCGATGCCCCAGTCGTCCACTTCGAGCTGCGAGCCGCCGAGCGAGGTCACCGCATCGACCAGGCTCAGCGCATCGTGACGCTGTGCGATGCCGGCGAGCGTCTTGGCGTCGGACAGCGCACCGGTGGAGGTCTCCGCCTGCACGAAGGCCAGCACCTTGGCTTCCGGATGGGCCTTGAACGCGTCCTCGACCTTCTGCGGATCCACTGCGCGGCCCCAAGGGTCCTTCACGGTGACGACTTTCGCGCCCAGGCGCTCCGACATCGCGCGCATGCGGCCGCCGAAGACGCCGTTGTCGCAGACGATGATGGTGTCGTCGGGTTCCAGCAGGTTGGCGAAGCAGGCTTCCATGCCGGCCGAACCCGGACCCGAGACCGGCATCGTCAGTTCGTTGCGCGTGCGGAACGTGAGCTGCAGCAGGCGCTTGATGTCGTCCATCAGGCCGATGAAGGCCGGATCGAGATGCCCGATGGTGGGCTGCGCCATCGCGGCCAGCACGCGCGGGTGCACGTCCGAAGGGCCGGGGCCCATCAGCACGCGGCGCGGGGGCACGAAGGCCGCGGGCGGGTTCGAGTTGGCGGTAGCGGCGTGGCTCACGGGAGCATCCTCGACATCATGAAATTGGGAGGTGAAACGAAGGTGAGCGCGCCGATCGTCTAAACACATCGATAGGTCGGGCTCGTCCTGCAGGAGTGCCACGAGGGCACTCCTGCAGGGATCAAGCGTTTTGCGCCGCGAAGAATTCGCAGGCGCGCACAGCCTTGCTTCAGGGCAGCAGCGTCGCCTTCTTGATGACGACCGCCGTGACCGGGACGTCGCGACCGAAGGGCGGGGCGTCGCCGGTCGGCGTGTTCGCGATTTTCTCGACCACGTCCATGCCCTCGACCACGTTGCCGAACACGGCGTAGCCCCAGCCGTCCTGTCCCGGATAGTCGAGGAAGCTGTTGTCGCCGTGGTTGATGAAGAACTGCGCGCTGGCCGAGTGCGGCGCGCTGGTGCGGGCCATCGCGACGCTGCCGCGCACGTTCTTCAGGCCGTTCTTGGCTTCGTTCTGGATCGAGGCGCGCGTGCTGCGCTCCTTCATCTTCTCGTCGTAGCCGCCGCCCTGGATCATGAAGCCCTTGATCACGCGGTGGAACACGACGCCGTCGTAGTGGCCGTCCTTCACGTACTGCGTGAAGTTGGCGACGGTCAGGGGCGCTTTCTCGGCGTCGAGCTGCAGCACGATGTCACCGAGGCTGGTTTCGAGCTTGACGCGGGGGGCTTCGCTTGCGGATGCGGACGACATGGCAACTCCAAGGGTGAGGGACAGCAGAAAGGCGAGCAGGCGCATGGGACTTCTCGTCGGTGGGGTGAAGGACGCCGGGACCGGCGTCGAGGTTCCGCGTCCGCCAAGCAGCGTGCGCGGGTGCAGCCGTCCGGGTGTGCGCAGCGCGGACATCACGCGCTGAATCCTGGACGTGAAGGCAGGAGGCATGGAGCTCAGGCGGCTTCGGACAGATCGTCCTGCTCGACTTCCTCGATGGCGAGGCGCAGCAGGTCGATGCCGGCGCCGGGCCGATGCGCCTTCTCGGACAGCACGCGACGGAAACCACGTCCGCCGGGCTGGCTGCGGAACAGGCCGAGGATGTGGCGGGCGATGCGGACCAGCGGCGTGCCGGACTTCAGCTCGCTTTCGATGAACGGGATGTAGCGCTCGAGCACTTCGTAACGATCCGGCATGTCCTGGTCGCTGCCGTCGAACAGCGCGGCCTGCAGTTCGGTCAGGACATAGGGATTGTCATAGGCCTCGCGGCCGAGCATCACGCCGTCGACGTGGCGCAGGTGACGCTCGCACTCGGCCACGGTCTTGATGCCGCCGTTGATGGCGATCGTCAGCTGCGGATAGTCCTTCTTGAGCTGGTAGACCTGCGGGTAATCCAGCGGCGGGATCTCGCGGTTCTCCTTGGGCGACAGGCCGCTGAGCCAGGCCTTGCGCGCATGCACGATGAAGACGTCGCAGCCGGCTTCGGCCACGGTCTCGACGAACTGCCGCAGGAAGTCGTAGCCCTCGGAGTCGTCGACGCCGAGGCGATGCTTGATGGTGACCGGCAGCGAGGTCGCGCGCCGCATCGCCCTGACGCAACGCGCGACCAGATCCGCGTCCTTCATCAGCACGGCGCCGAAGCAGCCGGTCTGGACGCGGTCCGAAGGGCAGCCGCAGTTCAGGTTGATCTCGTCGTAGCCCTCCTTCTCGCCGAGCTCCGCACAACGCGCCAGCGCGTCCGGATCGGAGCCGCCGAGCTGCAGGGCCACCGGATGCTCGACCCCGTCGAATCGAAGGTGCTTGCCGGTATCGCCGTGCAACAGGGCGCCCGTGGTCAGCATCTCCGTATAAAGGCGCGCATCGGCCGAGAACTGGCGATGGAAGTTGCGGCAGAAGCGATCGGTCCAATCCATCATCGGTGCAACCGACAGCCTCCAAGGGTTATGGCCCGGCTGGGATGAGGTCGCAGCGGCGTTCGCAGACACGATCGGGCAATCCTTGAGGGTGCAGATGACGCGGAAGGTCGCGAATTCTAAGGGGGCCGGGCCTCCGAGGCGATCCGGGCAGCCTGAAGGACGGCGGGGCAGGTGGCCCGACCCTCCTTTATAGGAGGGACGACGATCGCCTCGCGGCGATCAGGACAGCGACATGCCGCCGTCGGCCACGATCATCTGGCCGGTGACATAGGCCGACAGCGGGGACGCGAGAAACAGCGCCACGCCCGCCATTTCCTCGACGCTGCCGAAGCGGCCAGCCGGGATTCCCGCGAGGGCGGCGGCGCGGCGCTTGGGGTTCTGGGTGGTCACGTCGGTGAGCTTGGTCTCCACGAACCCGGGCGCGATGCCGTTCACGCGGATGCCGCGAGGGGCCCAGGCCTCGGCCAGGGTGCGGGTCAGGCCCAGCGCGCCGGACTTCGAGGCGCTGTAGGCGGGATTGCCCTTCGTCGCGCGGATGGACGCGATCGAACCGATGACGATGACCGTTCCGCGCGCGGCCGCCAGGGCGGTCTCGTACTTGGCGGCGCAGGCCATCAGGCTCATCAGGTTGACCTCCATGACCTTGCGGAAGCCCTCCATCGCGAATTCGCGGCGTTCGTACAGGACCGTGCCCTGCGCGAGCACGAGCACGTCGAGCCGCTCGGGGACGGGTGCGGCCTCGATCGCGCCGGACTGCGAGACATCCACGCTGCGGTACGCCAGGCCGTCCAGATCGGAGCCTTCGGTGCCCGCGTAATCCGCGGCCGTCGCGCGCGTGCCCCAGACCTCCACCGACGCGCCGCGCGCCAGGAAGGCGCGGGCGATGCCGTTGCCGATGCCGCTCGAACCGCCGACGACCAGCGCCGATTTTCCGCTGAAATCAAGGTCCATCCGACTCTCCTCGCTGGTTCTCGTGGGGTCCGGCGACCGCGCTCCGATGCGTGGCCTCCCAACCGATTCTTCGTCTCGTCAAACCGCGGTTTGATTTTCATACGAAGCGTAGGGACAATCAATTCAAATCCTTCCCGCAGACATGAGGAGTGTTCGTGACGGGAATCTCGGTCGAAGAACTGGGTCCGAAGCTGGACTCGTTGATGCGCGCCACGAAGGGCGCGGCTGCGTGTGTCCACGACCTGCGGGTCATGGAAGACGGGCATGCGGGGCTGACCTTCGGGTTCTCGTTGACCGACGCGCCGGGCGTCGCGCAGAAGGACTACATCCTGAAGCTCGCGCCGGTCGGCGTTCCGCGCCGCGGCAGCACCGACGTCTATCGCCAGGCGCACCTGCTCGGGGCTCTGCACGCCGCCGGGCTGCCGGTGCCGGCCATTGCGTGGTCGTCGCAGGACGAGTCGCTGCTCGGCACGCAGTTCATCGTCATGGAGCGCCTGGCGGGTCGCACGTTCGTGATCTGGGAGCCGAGCGATTGGTTCGACACCAGCCCCGCAGCGGTGCACGGGCTTTGGACGCAGGCGATCCGCGCACTGGCGTGCTTCCACAAGCTCGACTGGACGCGTTCGCTGCCGGAATGGGAGGCGCCTTACACGCTCGCCTCCGAACTCGTGCGCTGGAACAGCCTGCTGCGCCACGCGCCGCAACCCGAGTGGCTCGAAGCCGGGCAGCGCCTGCACGCGGCGTTGGCGCGCGAGGTCCCGCCGGAAGCGCCGGTCGGTCTGGTCCACGGCGACTTCCAGCCCGGCAACGTGCTGTACCACGAGGGTCGTCTGACGGGCGTGATCGACTGGGATCTCGCGGGCATCGGCGCGCAGGGCATCGACGTCGGCTGGCTGCTGATGATGATCGACCAGGCCGCCTGGGCCGACGGCTGGAAGCCGCTGGCGCCGATCGGGCGTGATGAATTGCTGAGCCTCTACCGCGAAGCCGGCGGCACTGCGCACGAGCATCTCGAATGGTTTCAGGCCTTCGGGCAGTTCCGACTCGGCGCCATCGCCTGTCTGAACGTGAAGCTCAATCGAAACGGCCGGCGCCCGGATGAACTCTGGGAACGTTTCGCACCGTCCATCTCCACTCTCTTCTCCCGCGCCGAGCAACTGCTCGCGGCGTCCGGGTCCACTGCATCCGCACGGAGCGTCGCATGATCGATTTCGAGATTCCCAGTGGCCTGGCCAAGCTGCGCGAGCGGGTGCGCACGTTCGTGCGCGAGAAGATCGTGCCGTTCGAGAACGACCCGCGGCAGGGCCCGCACGGCCCGACCGATGAGCTGCGGCGCGAGATGGTCGCGCTGGCCAAGGCCGAGGGCCTGCTGTCGCCGCACGCGCCGTCGGCCTACGGCGGCATGGGACTGGATCACCGCGGCATCGCCGTCGTGTTCGAAGCCGCCGGCTGGTCCACGTTCGGCGCGCTCGCGCTGAATATCCAGGCGCCGGACGAAGGCAATTGCCACATGCTCGACGTCTGCGCCACCGAAGAGCAGAAGCAGCGCTATCTCGCGCCGATCGCCACCGGCGAAGGACGCTCCGTGTTCTCGATGACCGAGACGACGGAGGACGGCGCCGGCGCCGATCCCTCGCTGCTGCGCGCCACCGCCCAGGAGACCGAGGACGGCTACGTCATCAACGGCCGCAAGTACATGATCAGCGGCGTGCCCGGCGCGACCTACAACATCGTCATGGCGCGTGCGATCGATCGCACCGGCAAGGACTGCGGCGCCTCGATGTTCTTCGTCGAGATGGACAACCCGGGCTTCAAGCTCGAGCGCATGCTCGACACCATCGACACCAATTCGCCCGGCGGTCACGCGGTCGTGAACTACGACAACGTGAAGGTCGGACACGACGCCGTGCTCGGACAGATCGGCGCGGGCTTCCGCCAAGCGCAGATCCGGCTCGGGCCCGCGCGCCTCACGCACTGCTCGCGCTGGCTCGGCCATGCGGCGCGCTGCCACGCCATCGCCGTCGAACACGCGGGCAAGCGTCATTCGTTCGGCAAGACGCTGGGTGAACACCAGGGCGTGGGCTTCATGCTCGCCGACAGCGAGATGGATCTGCATCTGTCGCGGCTGATCCTGTGGAACGCGGCGTGGAAGCTCGACCAAGGCGACCACGCGCGCGACGAAACCAGCATGGCCAAGGTGTTCTGCTCCGAGGCGCTGGGCCGCGTCGTCGACCGCTCGATGCAGATCCTCGGGTCCATCGGCATCACGCGCGACACGGTGATCGAGCGCATCTACCGCGACATCCGGCCGTTCCGCATCTACGACGGCCCGTCGGAAGTCCATCGCCATGCACTGGCACGTCGCATCGTCTCGCGTGGACCCAACATGAATTGAGGTACCCCCACGAGCGGTGCAAAGACGCCGCCGTCCAGCTGAGGAGAATCACATGGCAAAGAAGAAGATCCTGATCGCCGGCGCACTGGGCCTGACCGGAAGGGCAGCCGTGCGTCACTTCGAGTCGAAGGGATGGGACGTGGTCGGCCTGTCGCGACGTACGCCCGACCAGGCCTATCGCGATCTCGACGGCAAGGCGACGTACATCGCCGTCGACCTGCGCGATCCAAAGGATTGCGAGGCCAAGCTGTCCGGCCTCACCGACGTGACGCACATCGTCTACGCGGCGGTCTACGAGACCAGCGATCTCAAGGCCGGCTGGGTCGGCGGTGCGGAGGACTTCGTCGGCATCAACGTGCAGATGCTGAAGAACTTCCTCGACGTGATGCTCAAGACCGCGACGAGCCTCGAGCACATGACGGTGTTCCAGGGTGCGAAAGCCTACGGCGCACACACCGGCGCGATGAAGCTGCCAGCCAAGGAACGCGATCCGCGCCTGATCTCGGTGGGCTTCTACACGCCGCAGGAAGAACTGGTGAAGGCCCGCCAGAAAGGCAAGTCCTGGAGCTGGACGATCGTGCGGCCGCAGATGATCTCTGGCTTCGCCACCGGCGCGCCGATCTCCTGCCTGCCTGGCGTCGGCGTCTACGCCGCGGTGTGTCGCGAACTCGGACTGCCGCTGCGCTTCACCGGACGCGCCGATGGTCCGCTCGAAGCGGTCGACGTCGACCTGCTGGCCAAGGTGCTCGAGTGGGCCGCGACCTCGCCGCGCGCCGCCAACGAGATCTACAACGTCGGCAACGGCGACTGCTTCTGCTGGCTGAACGTCTATCCGCGCATCGCGCGCGAAGTCTTCGACATGGAGTACGCGCCGCCGCACACCGATTACCTCTCGGTCGTCATGGCGGACAAGGGCGGCGTCTGGGACGAGATCGTCGAGAAGCACGGCCTCAAGAAATATCCGATGGATCATCTGGTCGCGTCCTGGCAGGTCGTCGACTTCTTCCTCCATTACGGCGACCGCAATCGTCTGTCGTTGCTGAGCACGATCAAGCTGCGCAAGCACGGGTTCCACGAGTGCGAGGACAGCGAGGACATGATCGTGCGTCAGCTCAAGCAGATGCAGGCGCAGAAGGTGCTGCCGGCGTAACGCGCCTCGATCGGACCGGAACCAGGACATGATGACCATCCCGAAGCTGTCGACGTACGACGCGATCTACTCGGCGTTCGAGTGGAACATCCCCGCGCGCTACAACATCGCCCGTGACGTCTGCGATCGCCACGCGGCAGACGAGAGCAAGATCGCGCTGATCGGCGACGACGCGGCCGGAAAGCCGTGGAAGATGACGTTCCGCCACGTGCAGAAGCAGGCCAATCGCCTGGCGAACCTGCTGGTGTCGCTGGGCCTCAAGCGCGGCGATCGCGTGATGCTGCTGATGGTGCAGGACCCCTGGGTCGCGATCGGTCACGTGGCGTGCTGGAAGGCGGGCCTGGTCTCGCTGCCGTGCTCGGTGCTGTTCGGGCCCGACGCCATCGCATATCGCCTCGCGCATGCGGACGTGCGTGTCGTCATCACCGACATGGCGAACCTGCCCAAGATCGTCGAAGCGCGCGCCAAGGCGCCGACCGTCGAGAAGGTGTTCCTGGTCGATGGCGCGGAACCCGAAGCCGGATCGCTCGGCAAGGCGATCGAGCCGGCGAACGATGCCTTCGCGACCGTCGACACCGGCGCCGACGATCCGGCGTTCTTCAACTTCACGTCGGGCACCACCGGCAATCCGAAAGGCGCATTGCAGCCGCACCGCTCGATGCTGGGTCATCTGCCGGGCGCCGAGCTGATCTACGAATTCTTTCCGCAGCCGGGCGACGTGATGTGGTCGCCTGCGGACTGGGCCTGGCTGGCCGGGCTTATGGATGTGCTGATGCCTGCGTGGTACCACGGCGTGCCGGTGCTGACATCGCGTGCGATGCGCTTCGAGCCGGAAGCGGCCTGCGCGCTGATGGCGCGGCACCAGGTGCGCACGGCGCTGCTCACCCCCACGGCGCTGCGCATGATGCGGCAGGTCAAGGATCCGGTCGGCATGGGCGTGAAGTTGCGCGTCGTGATCTCCGGCGGCGAAGCGGTCGGCAAGGAACTGCACGAGTGGGCGGGCGCGACGCTCAAGACCACGATCAACGAGGCCTTCGGCCAGACCGAGTGCAATCTGGTGCTCGGCAACTGCGCGAGCGTGATGCCGGTCAGGCCCGGATCGCTGGGACGTTCGGTGCCGGGTCACGTCTGCGCGATCGTCGACGACCAGGGACGTGAGTTGAAGGCCGGCGAGATCGGCAACATCGCCGTGCGCTCGCCCGATCCGGTGATGATGATCGAGTACTGGAAGAACCCGCAGGCGACGAAGGAAAAGTACATCGGCGAGTGGCTGATCACCGGCGACCTGGGCATGCAGGACGAGGACGGTTACTTCTGGTTCCACGGTCGTGCCGACGACATCATCACCAGCTCGGGTTACCGCATCGGCCCGACCGAGATCGAGGACGCGCTGACGCGTCATCCGGCAGTGGTGATGGCCGCCGCAGTCGGCGTGCCGGACCCGGTGCGCACCGAATCGATCAAGGCCTTCCTGGTGCTGCGCAAGGAATTCCAGGGCAGCGCGGAACTGGCCGAGGAGATCCGCACCTCGCTGCGCGAACGCCTGGCCAAGCACGAAGTCCCGCGCGAGATCGCCTTCGTCGATGCCTTGCCGATGACGACGACCGGCAAGGTGCTGCGGCGCGAACTTCGCGACGCGGAACGCGCCAAGGCCGCAGCGACGAGCGGGAAGAGCTGAGCGCATGACCGACACCACAGCCACACCAGATACGACGGGCAAGGGCGGCGGGCGCCGCCGGCTCGTGATCTCGCAGGAACAGATCGTCCTGATCGTCACCGCGCTGCTCGCGATCGGCTTCGCGCTGACGCTGTCGGGGTTCGCGACGATCGGGAACTTGCTGGCGCTGACCCGCAGCGTCGCGATCCTGGGCATCCTCGGCATCGCGATGAGCGTCGTCGTGATCGGACGCGGCCTGGACCTGTCGCTGGTCGCGACGATGGCGGTCAGTTCCGCGTTCGCATTGCAGCTCATGCAGCACGGCTGGGGCTGGCCCGGCGCGGCGGCGGCCGGCATGGGCGTGGCGATCGCCATTGGATTGATCAACGGTTTCATCATCGCCTTCGTCGAAGTGCCGGCGCTGTTCACGACGCTGGCGACCGGCTTCCTGATCTTCGGACTGGGACGCACCTTCCTGCTCGACGGCGTCATCACCTACCTGCCGCCGCAGGCGGAGACCTTCGCGTGGATCGGGCAGGGCCAGTTGCTGGGCATCCCGGCGCCGGTGATCGTGCTCGCGATCGTCGCGCTGTTCGTGCAGGTGTTGCTCTCGCGCATGACGGTGGGGCGCTTCGTCTACGCGCACGGCGACAACGTCGATGCGGCGCGCCTGACCGGCATCGCGGTGCGGCCGCTGACGATGCTCGAGTACGCGATCTGCGCGGCCATCGGCTGTCTCGCGGGCCTGGTGATGGCGGCCTCGACGGCGAGCATCAACATGCAGATCGTGAATTCGACGTTGATCTTCGACGTGATCCTCGTCGTCGTGCTCGGCGGTGTGAGTCTCGTCGGCGGACGCGGCGGCGTGCTCAGCGTGCTGGCGGGAACCGCACTGATCGGCACCTTGCTCAACGGCATGACGATCATGGACCTGGACAACAACATTCAGAACATCGTGAAAGGCGCCGTCCTGCTGGCCGCGATCATCGTCGACAACCGCCTGCACCCGCAGGACGAAGAAACGGCGCGGCAAGGCGATTGAGGAGATGAAACGAATGACGCTCAGGATGACAGCGGTGGTGGCGATGGCCTCGGCCGTGTTGCTCGCCGGCTGCGAGGCCGGCACGCGCTCCGGCCAGGAAGCACCCGTCGGCACCGCTTCCACGGCGCAGATCAAGGCGCCCAGCCTGACCGGCGGCGACAGTTCGGCGAATCTGCAGAAGCGCGTCGACCAAGCGCTCCAAGGCAAGACCATCGCCTGGGTTCCGATCGCGCTCGGCATTCCGCTCGCCGACATCTGGACGCAGGTGATGCGCTCCGAGGCCGAGGCGCGCGGCATGAAACTGGAAGTGCGCGATCCGAACTGGAACACCACGGCGGCGCTGCAGGCGGTGTCCTCGCTGATCGCCGAGAAGCCGGACATCCTGGTGGTGCACAACCCCAACGTGCAGCTCTACGCGCAGGAACTGGCGCGTGCCGAGGCGGCGGGCATCCCGGTGATCCAGGTCAACATGGTCTCCAACCAGAAGACCACGGCCTACGTCGGTGCGGACTGGCCCAAGGTGGGTCGCCTGCTCGGCGAGGAGATCGTGCGCAGTTGCGGCAAGGGCAGCGGCAGCTCGGGCAAGGTCGCGATCGTGCAGGGTGAGGCGACTTCCGCGGTATCGCTGGAACAGATGCAGGCCGCCGCCGAAGTGCTGGGCAAGGACCCGAGCATCAAGATCGTGTCGAACCAGGCGGCCAACTGGGACGCGAGCAAGGCGCACGACATCACGGCCACCGTGCTGCAGCAGCATCCCGACCTCTGTGCAACCGTCGGCTTCTGGGGCGTGATGCAGACCGGCGCGGCGCAGGCGGTGAAGTCCGCCGGCCTGCAGGGCAAGGTCAAGGTCTACGCGTCCGGCAGCGACGGCAAGCTCGATTGCGACAACATCGATAGCGGGCTGATCACCAAATTCCTGAACTACAACTCCTCGTCGCAGGCACGCTCGGTGATCGCCATCGCGAGCTTCATGCTGCAGACGGGCTTGCCCCCCAGCGCCGTGCGCATGGCCGACTACTCGCCGCTGCAGTGGATGGAGAAGGGCAACTACGACCCGGCCCTGTGCTACGACACGTCCAAGCCGAGGTCGCCCGCCAAATGAGCGTCGCCAGTTCCAGCGTCAACGGCGGCCTGCTGCGTCGCCTGCGGTACCGCTATTCGGCGCGGCTGCTGCTGTCGGAGCTGCTCGGCAAGCGCTGGATGGAACCGGCGATCCCGTTCGCGCTGATGATCGGGCTGATCGTCTGGTTCTCGATGGTGACGACCAACTACGCGACGCTGGGCAATGCGCAGCAGCTCGGGCGCGAGTTCGCCGAGGCCGGCTTCGTGGCCATCGCGATGGCGCTGACGGTGATCTCGGGCGGCATCGACCTGTCGGTGGGCGCGGTGTTCGCGCTGGCGAATCTCGCGGCGCTGGTGTTCTTCCAGCTCTACCAGTGGCCGGTCGGGCTGGTGATCGTCGCGACGCTCGCGATCGGCGCCGGCATCGGCGCCATCAACGGTTTCCTGATCGGCTACATGCGCACGCGGCCGTTCCTGACGACGCTGGTGACCTTGATCGTGCTGCGCGCCACGGTCGATCTGCTCGGCCAGCATTTCTCCATTCCGCTGGCGATGGCCTCGCGCACGTCGTGGACCTGGGACGTGCTCGGCGTCGGCTGGATCGCGAAGCTGCCGTCGAACCTCGCGATCCTGGGCATCGTCGCGATCGTCGGTCACTTCCTGCTGAGCCGTTCGCGCCCGGGCTGGCATCTGACGGCGATCGGTTCGAGCCGCAAGGCGGCGCGACACGCCGGCATCCGCGTCGAGCGCGTGCTGTTCCTGACCTACGTGATGTCTGGAACCTTGGCGGCCGCGGGCGGACTGTTCTACGCCGCGCGCCTGCAGAGCTCGGGTTCCGACACCGGCATCGGCTGGGAGATCAGTGCGCTGACGGCCGTGGTGCTCGGCGGTGTGAGCTTGGCCGGCGGCCGCGGCACGGTGGCGCGCGCGCTGATCGGCGCGGTGATCGTGTTCGTGCTGGTTAACGGCCTCGTGCGCATGGGATTCCCCGGCGCGTTGTCTTCGACCGCACTCGGCGCGGTGCTGCTGATCGCGGTCGGCATCGACGTGAAGTGGGCGAAGAACCGCGGCAAGGCGATCCAGAAGATCTACGTCAACCCGACGATGGTGGAGTTGCCGCCGTCGCCGTCGATCACGGCGGACGGCGGCACCGCGTTCGCCGAGAACACGCGACTGCAAGCCTCAGAGGAAATCGGCCTGAACCAGGTGCAAGGGCCGGAGGACATCATCCTCGACCGCCAGGACCGCTTGTACTGCGGCACGCGCGAAGGCTGGGTGCTGCGCTTCTCGGGGCCGAACTTCGAGCATCGCGAAGTGTTCGCGCGCATCGGCGGCCGTCCGCTCGGAATGGCGTTCGATCGCGACGACAACCTGATCGTCTGCGTCGGCGGCATGGGCCTGTACGGCGTGACGCCGGCAGGCAAGATCTACAAGTGCACCGACCAGACGCAGCGTTCTCTGCTCAAGCTCAACGACGACTCGCGCCTGCGGCTCGCCGATGACTGCGACATCGCGCCGGACGGCACGGTCTGGTTCAGCGAGGCCACGATCCGCTACGAGATGCACTCGTGGTTTCTCGACGGCATCGAGGGACGCGCCAACGGACGCCTGATCGCCTGGAATCCGAAGACCAACAAGACGCGCACCGTGATCAAGAACGCGGTGTTCCCCAACGGCGTCTGCGTGGCGCACGACGGCCGCTCGGTGCTGTTCTGCTCGAGCTGGTTGTGCACGATCTATCGTCACTGGATCGAAGGACCGAAGGCCGGTCAGACGGAAGTCTTCGCCGAGAACCTGCCGGGCTATCCCGACAATCTCAATCGTTCGTCCGACGGCGGCTATTGGCTCGCGATGGTGGGCATCCGCTCGCCGACGTTCGACCTGATGATGCGTCACCCCGACGTGCGCCAGCGCATGATCAAGCAGCTCCCGCCGGACGAGTGGGTGTACCCGGGCATCAACAACGGGTGCATCGTGAAGTTCGACGAGTCCGGTCGCGCGCTCGAATCGATGTGGGATCCGGGCGGCACCAAGCACGCCACCGTCACGTCGATGCGCGAGCACAAGGGCTGGCTGTACATCGGTGGTCTGGAGAACAACCGCATCGGCCGCGTACGCCTGCCGGACGCGGACCCCGCCTGGAACGGCTGCGACGCCTACTGGGGAGCAAAGAGCTGATGCTCGACACTCTGTTTTCGCGTCTCAAGGAAGCGCTGTGGCCAGGTAGCGAGGTGGTGGCGCTGCCGATGATGGACGGTGCGCTCAAGCCCAATCGCCGGCTCGACGATGCCGCGCCGATCGGCGAGGCGCTGCCCGGTTGCGACGATCTGCTCGCCCTCGACGACGGCTCGGTGCTGGTGTCGGCCGGACGCCAGGTGCTGCGCCTGTCGGGTCCTGCGCTCGGTGAACGTGCGCTGTGGTGCGATTGTCCTGGAACGGTGGGCGCGCTCGCCGCGGCCCGCGACGGAACGGTCTACGCCGCCATCGCCGGTGCCGGCGTCGTGCGCATCGAGCAAGGCCGTGTCGGCGCGCGGCTCGAGCAGGCCGACGGCCAGCCGCTGCGCTGCGTCACGGCGCTCGCGGTGCTGCCCGACGGCAGGGTCGCGATCGCAGAAGGCAGCTCGATCAATCTTCCCGACGACTGGACGCGCGATCTTCTCGAGCGTCGTGCGCACGGACGCGTCGTCGTGGCTTCCGCCGATCTGTCCTCGGCCTCGACGCTCGTGTCCGGCCTGGCCTGGCCCGACGGCCTGCTGCTGCGCGGCACGTCGCTGTGGGTCAGCGAAGCCTGGCGGCACCGCGTGCAGTCGCTGCCGCTGGCCGGCGGCGCGGCGACGAGCGTGCTGCACAACCTGCCGGGGTATCCGGCACGACTGTCCGCGGACCCGGACGGCGGCGCGTGGCTGAGCCTGCTCGCCGTGCGAACGCAGCTGCTCGAGTTCGTGTTGCGCGAGCGCGCCTATCGCGAACAGATGCTCGCCACCATCGACCCGCAGCACTGGATCGCACCCAGCCTGCGTGCGACGGGTCACTACCTCGAACCACTGCAGGGCGGCGCGATCAAGAAGCTCGGCATCGTCAAGCCGTGGGCGCCGCCGCGCAGTTACGGCCTCGTGCTGCGCCTGTCGGGCAAGGGCGAGATCGTCGACAGCCTGCACAGCCGCGCCGCCGGCACGCACCACGGCATCACCGCGGCGCTGCGTCGCGACGGGCGGCTGCTCGCGGTATCCAAGGGCAGCGGACGGCTGCTCGACTGCGCCGTGGAGGATCTGCGATGAACGCGACGAACCCTCCCGAGAGTGGCACGGTGATCCTGCGCGTCGAGAACGGCAGCAAGATGTACGCGGGCGTGCATGCGCTGCAGGACGTCGGCTTCGACGTGCGCGCTGGCGAGATCCACGCGCTGGTCGGCGAGAACGGCGCCGGCAAGTCGACGCTGTGCAAGTCCATCGCAGGCGCCATCCGGCTCAGCAGCGGACGGATGTCGGTCGACGGACAGTCGGTGAATTTCCAGCGGCCCGGCGACGCGCTCAGGGCCGGCGTCTGCATGGTCTACCAGGAGACCAGCCTGGTGCCGTCGATGACGGTGGCGCAGAACCTCGAGCTCGGCCGCGAGCGGCTGATCACGCGTCTGCGTCCGCTGAACATCAAGGCGCAGCAGCAGTTGCAGTCGCTGAACTTCCACGTCGATCCGACGGTGCTGGTGGCGACGCTCGGCACCGCGCAACGGCAGATGGTGGAGATCGCGCGCGCCGCGTATCACGACGCCCGCATCATCATCTTCGACGAGCCCACCGCCAGCCTCACGCCCGAAGAGAAGGTGCACTTCTTCTACCTGCTGCGCGACCTGCGCGCCAAAGGCCTGGGCATCGTCTTCATCAGCCACGCGCTGGA
Source organism: Panacagrimonas perspica (assembly GCF_004364935.1). Lineage (GTDB taxonomy): Bacteria > Pseudomonadota > Gammaproteobacteria > Nevskiales > Nevskiaceae > Panacagrimonas > Panacagrimonas perspica. The sequence continues at coordinate 441,772 of NZ_SOBT01000008.1, forward strand.
GGAAGCACTCGAGCTGGCCGATCGCATCACGGTGCTGCGCGACGGTCGTCACGTCGTCACGCAGGACGCCAGCACGCTGACGCGCGAGGACCTGGTCCGCCACATGGTCGGCCGCGACGTGCAGGCCACGCACTACGGGCGGCGCGCGGGGTCCGATGCCAAGGGCAAGCGCGAGAAGGTGCTCACGGTCGAGAACCTGACGATGGGCAACATCGTCAAGAACATGTCGTTCACGCTGTACGCCGGCGAAGTGGTCGGCATCGCCGGCCTGATCGGCTCGGGGCGCACCGAGAGCGCGAAGATCGTGTCCGGCGCGCTCAAGCGAAACCTGATCGGCGGCGGTTCGGTGTACCTGCGCGGCAGGCCGGTGCGCTACGACGTTCCCAAGCAGGCCATCGACGACGGCATCGTCTACATCACCGAGGATCGCAAGCTCAACGGCTTCTTCGAGACGATGACGGTCGAGGAGAACATCCACCTCGGCAGCCTGGCGACGAAGAAGGGTTTCCGCTGGTTCGTCTCGGGGCGCCAGCGTCGTGAACTCGCCGGCGCGCTTGCCGCGCGCCTGAAGGTGCGCGCCGTTTCGGCCGGCGCGAAGATCATCGAACTCTCCGGCGGCAACCAGCAGAAAGTCGTCGTCGCCAAATCGCTGATCCAGGAGCCCGCGGTGGTGTTCTTCGACGAGCCCACGCGCGGCGTCGACGTCGGCGCGATCCCCGAGATCCACCAGGCCATCCGGCAGCTCGCCGACGAGGGCAAGGCGGTGGTCGTGATCTCGTCGTACCTGCCCGAGGTGCTCGCCGTCTCCGATCGCATCCTGGTGGCGCGACAGGGCCGCATCGTCGAGGAGTTCTCGGCGGCCGACGCCAGCGAGGATCGCATCATGTTCGCGGCCATCCACTGAGCTCCGGCATGACGACCGCCAAGCGCAAGAAGGGAAGCACGCCAGGCCGGCGCAAAGCGGCGGGCGGCGATGCGCCGCGCCTGCCACTGCATCCGGCGTTCGATCGCGACGACCAGTTCCAGAAGCGCCGACAGGTGCTGGTGCAGATCGCGATCCACCTGTTCAACCGGCACGGCTTCCACGCGACGTCGATGGAGGCGATCGCAACCGAAGTGGGCCTGACCAAGGGCACGCTCTACCACTACTACGACAGCAAGACGGACCTCGCCAGCGACTGCGTGCTCGAGTCGGTCGCGGACGGTCTGCGCATGGCGCAGAAGGCGCACGAGGGCGGCGGCAACGGCCTGCAGAAGCTGGAGCGCTACCTGCACCTGCAGTTCGAGACGCTGGCCGGTCGCGGCGGCTCGTCGTGGATGCTCGCCGACATCTCGGTGCTGTCCGAGCCGCAGCAGGCGGAGGCGCGCAAGCGTTCGCGCGTGGTCGACGCGCTGGTGCAGAAGATGCTGGAAGAAGGCGTCGCCGACGGCAGCATCGTCAGCGTCGATCCCAAGGTCGCCGAGTTCTTCCTGATGGGCGCGCTGAACTGGCTGCCGCGCTGGTATTCGCCGGAAGGTTCGATGAGCAGCTCGGATCTCGCGTCGCTGTTCATCCGGATGATGTTCGACGGCTTGCGCGCCAAAACGTAGCCCGGGTGAAACCGGGGGTTGCGCTTGGTCATCGAGGAAATCCCCGGGTTTCACCCGGGCTACGTTGACGTTTCCGCCCGAACCACGCGGACCATCCGGGCTCCGCGCTTGTCCAGGCTTCCGTCCGCGGAGCGCACGGCATCCGGAATCCGCGCGACGCCCTGCTCGAAACCGGCGTCGGCCAACGCGCGCGACGCTGCCTGTGCGGACTCGAAGTGCAGATACACACTGCCCCGCACGAACGTCGACAGCAGACGCATGAACGCGGCCACGCCGATTCCACGGTTGTCGGCTTTCAAGTGCAGATCGGACAGATACAGCCCCGTCGGAAACCGGCGCAGCGTCGTGGCGAAGCGTCGCCACATGCCGAGAACGGCATCCGTCGGAAAATAGTTGATCAGCCCCTCGGTGATGATCGCGACGCCCTTCGTGGGATCGAGACTATCGGCGAGCTGCGCAAGCGATCGAGGCCCTGATTCGGCGAGCGCATCGAGTTCGACGACGCGGTGATTCGCGCTGGCCAGATGGGCGCGCACCAGCAGCCGGCGCTTGTGCGCGGCCATGTCCGGCAGATCCGCCTCGATATACGTGATGCGATCACCGTAACGGCGTGCGAAATCCCATCCGCGTGGTGACAGGCCGGCGGCGATCTCGATGACCTGCGACACCGCGCCGGATTCGATCGCGGCTTCGAGTTGCGCGTCGATCGACCGATGGCGTGCGAGCAGGACGCCCTCGAGCGTCGGCGTGCCGAGACGACGCGACACGGCGTTGAGCGGTCGCAGGCCGTGATACATCACGCGTCCCTGCGCCGTGGCCAGCGACGGATGCGACAGCCCGTTGTGGAACCAGGTGTAGCCCGTGTAGTGCGCGGTGGGACTGATGCGGTCAGTCGCCACGGCGAGGCTCCTTCACCGGCTTGCAGTGATGGCTGATCGCCCACAGCACGCGGCCGAGCGACGGGATGCTCGCGGGCGCCATCGATTTTCCGGTGTTGAGCAGCGCAACCGAAATATCGCGCTCCGGGTCGGCCCAGCACACGATGTTGATGAAGCCCAGGTGCCCGTAGGCATGTGCGCAGGTGCCGCCATACAAGCCGAACGGCCGCTCGCCGAGAATGAAGCCGGGCGAGAAGCGGATCGGCACCAGCAGGGTGCGGTCGATCTGGATCTTGCTCACCGGCGCGATCGCCGCGGCGATGGTCTGCGGCTTGAGCACGCGCCGGCCTTCGAACGTGCCGCCGTTGAGCAGCATCTCGTAGAGGCGGCTCGACTCGTCGGCCGTCGAATAGATGTTGGCGGCGGGCACGACCGAGGACAGGAACTCCGGCCTGTTCGACACCGGCGCCAGTTCCTCGAAGGCCACCCCGAGTGCGCGCTTGGCGACGAGGTTGAGCGGGAACACCAGCTTCGGACCGGTCGAGTAGTTCAGCGTCAGATCGCGGTCGCGGTGCTCTTCCGGAAGCCCGTACGTGAAGTGGCGGCATCCCAGCGGCTCGGCGAGTTCTTCGCGCATGACCTGGGGCAGGGGCCGCCCGCTGGCCCGTCGCACCAGCTCGCCGACGATGTAGCCGGCCGTCACCGCGTGATACGACTGCTGCTGGCCGACGCTGGCGCTGGGCTTGGCGCCGCAGAGCAGGCGGATGACCTCGTCCCAGTTCGTCAGAAGCTTCGCGTCGACTTCCTTGATCGGCAGCGCGGGGATGCCGGCGCGATGGGCCAGCAGTTCGCGCACCGTGGTCCGGCCCTTGCCATGCGCGGCGTACTCGGGGATGTAGTCGGCGACCTTGTCGTCGAGCTGGAACTTTCCGAGCTCGACCATCTTGTGCGCGAGAACCGCGGTGACCGACTTGGACGCCGAGAACAGGCAGATCGGCATGTCGGTGCGCAGCAGCGCCTTCTCGGTCTCCTCGGTATCTCCTGGCCCGTTGCCGCGGGCGTGGCCGATCGCGCGATCCAGCACGACCTTGCCGCGCCGGCGGATCACGAGCTGGATGCCGGGGTGCAGGCCGGTGCGATACATCGCCTCGACGCTGTGCCAGATCTTGTCGACTGCGCCGGGCTTCAGGTCCGCGTCCTGCGGGCGGCTCTCGCCCCTTGGTCCGTATTGCGTCACCGACGCGAGGTCGCGGGGGACTGCGATGAGGTTGCGGGTTCGCAGCATGGGCGCGGATTCAGGAGTTGGCATCGGGGCCGCGATTGCAGGCCCTGGGCGCAGCGGGGTCAATGTCGGTTGCGCCACGCGCGGGCCGCCATGCGGTGTGCGCGAGAGGGGAGCAGGGCGTGACCGCATCCTCCATGCCCGGTTCGCTGGATTACAGTACGGGCCTGCGATCCCGCATCGCGCGAGTCGAGGAGAACGACATGAATGCAGTGCTCAAGCCCAGCACCCTCTCGGTGCGGGATCAGGTTTCGAAGGAAGAGTGGGATCTGCGTGTGGACCTCGCCGCGGCCTACCGGCTCGTCGCGCTGTTCGGCTGGGACGATCTGGTGTTCACGCATATCTCCGCGCGCCTGCCGGGGCCGGATCATCACTTCCTGATCAATCCCTACGGCTGGATGTTCGAGGAGATCACCGCGTCGTCGCTGGTGAAGATCGACCTGGCGGGCAAGAAGGTCATGGAGTCGCCGTACGACATCAATCCCGCCGGCTTCACGATCCACTCCGCGATCCACGCCGCGCGCGACGAAGTGGTGTGTGCGATGCACACGCATTCGATCAATGGCGTGGCGGTGTCGGCGCAGAAGGGCGGCCTGCTGCCGCTGTCGCAGACGGCGGTGATCGCGGGCGCGTCGCTGGCGTATCACGACTACGAAGGCATCGCGCTGTACGAGGACGAGAAGCCGCGCCTGGTCGGCGACCTCGGCAAGAAGTGGACGATGATGCTGCGCAACCACGGCCTGCTGACCTTGGGCAAGAACTGCGCGGATGCGTTCATGCGCATGTACTACCTGGAAGCCGCCTGCATGATCCAGGTGCGTGCCCAGGCCGGCGGCGGCGAACTCAACCGCGTCCCGCAGAACGTGCTCGACAACATCGACGAGCAGATGGACATGGCCACGCGCGGGCAGTTCGGGTCGCTGGCGTGGCCGGGTCTGTTGCGCAAGCTCGATCGGCGCAATCCCGGGTACAAGGACTGAGAGAGATCTGCTCGGCTACGCGGTCGGTGAAGTTTGCCGGTGCTCGGAGGTTGTTCGGATCGGCGCGCGGTAGAGAGCAGGGCGTGGAAAGCGATTGCGCCGAAGGCCTGAAAAGATCTGCGCAAACCGTAGCCCGGACGAAGTCCGGGGCTTTTCCTCGAATTGCGAAAGAAGCCCCGGGCTACGGGGATGACAGGTGCTCGGCGATCGTGCGGATCAGAGCGCGATAGAACGCAGGGCGCGGAAAACGATTGCGCCCGAAGTTGAACGTCAGGTAACTCACGCCCCAATGATGCGTGCGCACCGCACCCAGATGCAGGCGTCGCTGCGGCGGAATCTGCGCCGCTTCGGGAATCAGGTTGTCCGGTAGCGCGACCTGGCCATCGTTGTAGACCGTGATCGCATCGGTGATCAGGGCCTGCCGGTACAGGGCGTAGTCGTCGAGATTGAACTGCCACCAGCGGCGACGATAGTCGGCCAGCGGCATCACGGCCGCGATCGAGAAGTAGTGCAACTCCGGCGGAAGCTGCGGCGCGTACTCGCGCAGCCGTGTCTGTCGCACCTCGTGGCCCAGTGCCTGCACGCCGCCCTCCATGTCGGCCAGCAACTGCGGCGTGCCCAGGCCCACGAGCTTGGCGATCAGCGGATGCCGCGCGCAGAACGCGATCAGCCGGCGCATCGAGAAGAATCGTGGCGTCTCGTGCATGACGTCGTCGGCGAGATATGAGCCGCCGATGTCTCCGCACATGCCGACGAAAGCCACTGTGCGGGACAACAATTCCCGGCCCGGCAGGGCGCCGCTGTTCATCGCGGCCAGCAGTTCGAGCGACAGCGGCGCACCGTAGGAATAGCCGACGAAGACCAGGCGATAACCATCGGCGATCCACCGCCGCAGGTGCGTGCTGTCGGTCAGCATCGAGAACATCGTCGGCACGATGTGCCGCGAATCGGCGTTCGAGCGCGGATAGCGCAGGTACAGCACCTTCATGCCGTCGCCGCGGCCGAATTCCTGTTCGCGCAGCGGTCCGCCCGCGGTCTGCGGCGCATGCAGCATCACCACGTGATGGGGCGAGTCGCGACGCTGGATCTGTTCGTGCCAAGAGTAGTTGCGCAGCGTCTCGTGCGTGAAGCCCGGCACGACGACGAGCGCGAGCTTGTGCCGTTGGTGGAAGTCGGCATCCATCGGCGAAAGCGGCGGCGACGATGGCAGCGCATCGACGTCCGCAGCGCTGTATTCGAGCTTGGCCAGGTCGAGGTCACGCTCGGGGTCGAAGATGCGCAGGAACTCGAGCGGGGTCGGGCGCCAGGTGTGACGTGCGATGAACGCACCGTCGCGGCCCTCGGCTTTCAGCTCCGCGACGAAATGGACATGAAACCGGCTGGCCGCGTCCATGCAGTCTCCCTGAGGTCGTTTTACCCGTTCGGACGATTCTCCGGCCGGCCATCGGCAGCCACAATGTCCGCATGGAAAACCTGGAGTGGCTGTCCCGTTACCTGCTGGTCCTCGGCATCCCGTACTTCCTGGTGCTGATGGCACTGGAGTTGTGGGCGCTGCACGGACGCGGCCGGACGACGGCGGCCAAGGGTTACGAATGGCGCGACAGCGCCACCAGCGTATCGATGGGTGCCCTCAAGCTGGTGGTGATGATCGGCTGCGCGCTCTACACGGTGCCGCTGTTCGCATGGGTCTACGAACACCGCGTTTTCACCCTGTCACCGCTGGTCTGGTGGACCTGGGTGCTGCTCTTCTTCGCCGACGATTTCACGTACTACTGGTATCACCGCTTCGCCCATCGCGTGCGCCTGTTGTGGAGCGAGCACGTCAATCACCATTCGAGCGAGCACTACAACCTGAGCACGGCCTTGCGACAGTCCACGCTGGGGCCGGCGTTCCTGTTCGTCTACTGGCTGCCGCTGGCCTGGATCGGCTTCCATCCGGCGGCCATCGCCGTGCAGTTCGGGCTCAACCTGCTGTACCAGTTCTGGATCCACACCGAGACGGTTGGGAATCTGGGCGTGTTCGAGAAGGTGTTCAACACGCCCTCGCACCACCGCGTTCACCACGGCAGCAACGGCATCTACCTCGACCGCAATTACGCCGGCATCCTGATCATCTGGGACAAGCTGTTCGGCACCTTCCAGCCCGAGCGCAAGGACGTGCCGGTGCGCTACGGCCTGGTGCACGACATCAAGACGTTCCGGATCGGCACCGTGATCTTCCACGAGCTGGCGTTCATCGTTCGCCAGGCCTGGAACGCCAAGGGCCTGCGCAACAAGCTCGGCTGGATCTTAGGTCCGCCGGAATGGTCACCCGAGGGCCCGCGCTGGCCCGACGATCATCCGCAGGCCGTCGCCGCCAGGAATCAGGCGAGCTGAGCGGCGAGTGCGCCCAGGCGCGCGATGCCGGCACGCAGCGTGGCGTCCCAGGGATGCCCGTGATTGAGGCGCACGCAGTTGCGGTAGGCGCGGCGCGCCGAGAACATCGGACCCGGCGACAGGCCGATGCCTTCGGCTGAGGCCAGGCGATGCAATTCGAGCGCGTCGACGCGCTCCGGCAGTTCCACCCAGGTGAAGTAGCCACCTTGCGCGCGCGTCGCGCGCGTGCCGTCGGGGAAATGCCTCGTGATGGCGGCCAGCATCTCTTCCTGTTGCGAGGCGAGCCGGCGTCGCAGGCGCCGCAGATGGGTTTCATAGCCGCCGCGCCCGAAGTAATCCGCCAAGCCTTCCTGCGCCGGGATGTTCGTGGCCAGGCTGCTCATCGTCTTGAGGCGCTCCAGCCGCGGCGCATGGCGTCCGCCCGCGACCCAGCCGATGCGCCAGCCCGGCGCCAGGCATTTCGCGAACCCGCCGCAGTGCAGGACCAGGCCGTCCCGATCGAAGCACTTGTAAGGTCGCGGTGCACGCGCGCCGTAGTACAGCTCGCCATAGACGTCGTCCTCGATCAGCGGAATGCCGCGTTCCGCCAGCAGGCGCACGATCTGCGGCCGCCGCGTGTCGGGAACCGTGGCACCGAGCGGATTCTGGAAGCTGCTCATGAACCAGCACGCGGCGACGGGCTGCGCATCGAGCACTTCGCGCAGCGATTCCAGATCGATGCCGTCGATCGGATCGGTGCGCACCTCGGCAGCACGCAGCCCGAGCCGCTCGATGGCCTGCAGCGCGCCGTAGAAAGCTGGCGATTCGATGGCCACGACGTCGCCCGGCTTCGTCACCGCCTGCAGGCACAGGTTCAGCGCTTCCATGGCGCCGTTGGTGACCAGGATGCCGTCGGCGCCCACCTCGACCCCCGATGCCAGGTAACGGCGCGCGATCTCGTTGCGCAAGGCCAGGCTCCCGGGCGGCAGATCGGTGACCGTCGTCCACGGATCCAGGCCACGCGTGCTGCGCGACAGCGAGGCGGCGAGCGCATCGAGCGGAAACAGCAGCGGGCTCGGGAAGGCCGAACCGAAGGGCAGCAGGCGGCGTTCGCGCGTCGCCCCGAGGATGTGGAACACCAGGTCCGACACGTCGACGGGCACCGCCAGCGGGTCGGTCGGCCGCGCCGCGACCGAGGGCGCCGGCGGGCCGGACGCGACGAAATAGCCCGAGCGCGGCCGGCTCTCGATCAGCCCGCGTGCCTCCAGCAGCGCGTAGGATTGCAGCACGGTGGCTTGGCTGACCGCTCGCCGGCTGCGCAGCGTGCGTACCGAGGGCAGGCGACTGCCGGGCGGGAGCGTCCCCGCGGCGATCATCTGCTGGATGTCCTCGGCGAGTTGTTCGTACAGGCTCATGGCAAGGCGGGTGGGGGCGGCCAACTGCTACGCCCCGATTTTGAGCCATCTGTGTCTACGGGGTCGGGCGGCCCAGACCTAAAATTCCCGTATCGAACCACCGGAGTCGAGCCATGCAGACCCTCACGCCCGCATCCCCGCAGCGCCCGCAGCCCGAAGAGCGCGTCGGCATCATCGCGACGATCGCCAGCGTCCTGTCGGCTTTCGGTGGCGTGCAGAGCTCGAAAGCACGCGAACGCGACTTCTCGCGCGGCTCGCCGGTGCTGTTCTTCGCGGTCGCGGTGGCCCTGACGGCGGGGTTTGCGCTCACGCTGATCACGGTGGCCCGGATCGTCGTCGGCCGAGTGGCAGGCGCGGGATGAACGCGAAGCGCTTCAGGCAGTTCTGCGTCGCGGTGTCGGCGCTGGCGGCGGCCTTCACCGTCGCCGCCGACGACCGCGACAGCTTTGCGCAGCGCATGCGTCCTTGCGTCGCCTGCCACGGCGAACAGGGCCGCGCCACGCCGGACGGGTTCTTTCCGCGCATCGCCGGCAAGCCGGCCGGCTATCTGTTCGAGCAATTGCTGAATTTTCGCGATGGCCGCCGGCAACACGCCGAGATGAGTTATCTGCTCGATCGCCAGAGCGAGACCTACCTGTTGCAGATGGCCCAGCACTTCGCCGCGATCGAGCTGCCGTATCCGGCGCCGGTGAGCGTCTCGCGCGAGCCGGCGATCCTGGCGCTCGGCGAGAAGCTGGTCCGGCAGGGCGACGCGACGCGCAAGATCCCGGCCTGCAGCGCCTGCCACGGCGAGCGCCTGACCGGTATCGAACCCGCCGTGCCCGGGCTGCTCGGCCTGCCGCACGACTACCTGGTCGCGCAGATCGGGTCCTGGAGAGAACATTCCCGCAAGGGACGCGCGCCCGACTGCATGGCCGAGATCGCACGGGACCTGCAGCCGGCCGACGTCGAAGCCGTCGCGGCCTGGCTGGCAGCGCAGCCGGTTCCTGTTCCTTCGTCACCGCGTCACGAGCCCCTGCTGGATCCGCCGACGCGTTGCGGCAGCCTGGAGCCACGGTCATGAGCCGCGCGCTGCGCTGGGTGCTCGGGCTGGTGCTCGTCCTGGTCGCCGTCGTGGCGAGCGTCGGGTGGCTGGGACTGCGTGGCGATTCGACGCCGCCCGGGATCGAGGTTCCGCGTGTGGCTGCCGATCGGCAGGACACGATCGAGCGGGGCGCCTATCTGGCGACTGCCGCGAATTGCCGTGGCTGCCACACGGCGCGCGGCGGAGCGGCGTACGCAGGAGGCCGGGCCATCCCGACGCCGTTCGGCACGTTCCATGCCCCCAACATCACGCCTGACGGCGACACCGGCATCGGCCGCTGGACCGACGACGATTTCTGGCGCGCGCTGCACGAGGGCAAGCGGCCCGACGGCGCGCCGCTGTATCCGTCATTTCCGTACACGCACTACACGAAGCTGGACCGCGCGGATTCCGACGCCATCCTGGCCTACCTGCGCAGCCTGGCGCCGGTCGCGCTGGCGAACCGTCCGCACGAACTCAACTTCCCGTACGACCAGCGCTGGCTGCTGGTCGCGTGGCGCGCGCTGTTCTTCCGGCCGGGCGTGTTCGAAGCCGATGCGACGCAGGATGCGCGCTGGAATCGTGGCGCCTACTTCGTGCAGGGGTTGGGCCACTGCGGTGCCTGTCACGAGGCGCGCAATGCGCTGGGTGCGACGGTGTCGCGCGACAACCCGGCGGGTGGCGTGGTGCTGAGCTGGTATGCGCCGACACTCGAGTCGAGTGCCGAAGCCGGCGTGTCGCACTGGAGCGAGGACGAGATCGTCGCGTTGCTGCACGACGGTGTATCGGCGAAGGCCTCCGCGATGGGGCCGATGGCCGAGGTCGTCCACGACAGCCTGCAACACCTGGACGAGGAAGACGTGCGCGCCATGGCCAGCTACCTGCGAGGCATGCCGGATCGCGAAGTGTCGTCGCCGCGTGCCCTGCGCCTGCCGTCGGAGCGTGAGCGCCTGGCCAGCCTGGAGCGAGGCGCCAGCGGTTACGCCAAGCATTGCGCCGACTGCCATGGCGAGCAGGGCGAGGGCCATGCGCCGTCGGCGCCGGCACTGGCGGGCAACCGCGCGCTGACGATGTCGTCGTCGGTGAATCCGATCCGCACGATTCTCTACGGCGGTTATGCGCCGGGCACCACCGGCAATCCGCAGCCGTTCGGCATGCCGCCGTATTACGCGCAACTCAGCAACGGCGAGATCGCGGACATCCTCAGCTACTTGCGCACGTCCTGGGGCAACCAGGCGGCGCCGGTCGCCGATTACGAGGTGCAGCGGCAGCGCACCGGGCCGCTATGGTGAGTCGGGTTCAGCGCTCGACCCTGCCGCCGGCGACCTGCGGCAGCGCGTCGGTGATTTCGAACCAGTCCGCTTTCGACGCGGTGTGGAAGTGGCCCGCCGGTCGCGCCTCGACCGGTGCGTCGACGAGGCCGGCGCGGATGCGCATCGTGTCCGGCGTGTCGGGACGCCGGCTGTAGATCGGCGATCCGCAGTGCGTGCAGAACGCGCGCAGCTTGCCGGGTGAGGATTCGTACTCGCGGATGAGGTCGCGTCCGGATTCGAACCGCAGCGCGTCCGTTCGCACCGGCAGCACCGCGGCGAACGCGCTGCCCTGCGCCTTGCGGCACTGTCCGCAGTGGCAGATCTGGATCGCCGGCAGCGGCCCGGAGATCTCGAAGCGCACGGTTGCGCAGAGGCAGCTGCCGCGATGCAGGGTCACGACCTTGTCCTGGGCGTCGGGAAGAAGCGGATGTCTTCCCGTCCGCTCATGACTTCAGCTGATCCGGAAAGTACTGCCGCGTCTTCTCGACCTTGGGCATCGACACGCCCGCGATGTATGGCTGGTAGGGATTCCGCGCGGCGTAGTCCTGGTGATAGGCCTCGGCGCGGAAGAACGTTTCCAGCGGTTCGAGCGTCGTCGCGATCGGCTTCTGGAACACCTTCGCCGCGTCGAGCGCATGGATATAGGACTCGGCGACGCGCTTCTGGTCCTCGTCGGCGTAGAAGATCGCCGAACGGTACTGCCGCCCGTGGTCATTGCCCTGGCGATCGACCTGCGTGGGATCGTGCGCGGCACTGAAGTAGACCTTCAGCAGGCGGCCCAGGCTGATCCGCGCCGGGTCGTAGTCGATCTTGATGACTTCGGCGTGCCGGGTGCGACCCGAGCAGACCGCCTCGTAGTTGGCGGTGGATTCCTGGTCGCCCGCGTAGCCGGAGGTGACATCGAGAACGCCATCGAGCTGGCGGTACACCGCTTCGACGCACCAGAAGCAGCCGCCGGCGAGCACGATGCTCTGCGGACCACCCGTGGTGGGCAGATCTTCCGGCGGATCCGGAAACTTGTGGTGAGGCGCGCTGCGCGAGGCAGCGGGCAGATCGCATTCGAGGGCCATGATCGTTCTCCATTGGAGGGAAGGGCGGTCACCGGCGTGACCTTTCCGGACTCGATTCTGCCGCGAAGCCGGAGTTCAAGAGCGCTGCGGGACGATTCGACCGAAACGGCGGACGCGGTGCTCCCCTGCGTCGTAGTCCGTGACCCTTGGGGCGGTTCCTCGCAACGAGGGGAATCCCGGGCTGCGCCCGGGCTACGAACCTCAGTCGCCCCGTGACTTGGACGGGAACAGCGTCACCGTGCGATCCGGCAGCATCGTCTGGACCTGCAGCGAGGGCCGCAGCCGGCGCATGTCGTCGAAGAAATCGTCGAGATGCACCGCGAACGGGATCGGGACCAGAGGACTGTCGAGCGGCGTCGTGAAGTCGTCCCAGTGCGTGGGGATCACGCGCGTTGCACCCACCGCGTCCACGGTTTCGCGCAGATAGGGTTCGATCTCGTCGATCAGCGCCACGCCCAGGAACACGACGTCCGCGTGATGCCCGTCGAGCGCGCCCGGAATGAATCCGGCGCTGCCGTGATGGAGCAGGCTGCCCTGCGGGTGCGCGATCAGGATCGAGTAGGTGCCGCCGAGCTTGTAGTCCAGGTAGTGCGCCGGCGGGCTCAGCGGCCCGGCGATCTCGCCGGTCGGCTTGCCGCCGGTCTTTCCGGCGTGCGCGCTCTCGATGAAGCTCACGTCGAAATCGCCGAATTTCATCGGCGTCGCCGGATCTGCCTTGATCAGGCGCTCCTCGGTCAGTCCGGCGCCACGCCCGATGTTGAGCGTGCTCGGAGAGCCGACGAGCTGGGCGCCCGTCAGGCGCGCCACGACGCCGGCGTCCATCGCGTGGTCGAAGTGCGAGTGCGAGACCAGCACGGCATCGAGCCGCGTGACGCCGAGCTTGGTCAGCCACTGCTGGATCAGGGCTTCGTCCGGTGCGATCTGCCGGTCGAGCACCATCGACAGCAGGCCGGGAGGTCGCGTGAAGAACGGGTCGATCATCACCGAGTGCCGGCCATCGGTGAGCAGCAGGGCGGTGACGCCGAGCCAGGTGGCGCGCACGGCCAGCGGATGTGCCGGCTGCTGCTGCGGGAACAGGTGATCGTGGTACTCGCGCAGGCCGGGACGCTCGTACCAGGCGGCGACGAGCAGCACCGACGCGGCGAGGGCGAAGACGAGCAGGATCCGCGCGAAGGAACGCATCGACGATCAGTTCGAGGTCGGTGCCTTGGCACCGAGATACCGGGTGGTTGCCGCAAAAAACATCATGGCAGTATCGATCACGGTTCTTGCGGGCTGATGATAGCCGTCCGCGATCCATCGCATGGCGATGTGCACGCAGGATCCGATCAGACCGGTGGCGACCAGGTCCATGTCCGGCGCGTCTTTCTGCCGCTGCCCCGGCGGTAGCGTCGCCAGCGCCATCTGCTTGATCAGGTCGGCGAACGCGAACGTCGCGCGCATCGCGCGCTGCTCCATCTCGATGCTGACCGTGAGCACCTCGACCATGATGATCCGGCCGAAGCGCGGATCCTTCTGCAGGCCCTTGAAGAACGCGCCAAGTCCCGCGCGCGCCATCTCGTCGAGTGACGGTGCCTTGGGCAGCACCGCGGTCGTGAAGTCCTTGCGCAGTTGCTCGACCAGGTCTTCATAGACCGCGGCGAACAGCGCTTCGCGGTCCGCGAAGGACTCGTAGAAGTAGCGCTCGGTGAGCTGCGCCTCGGTGCAGAGCTCGCGCACCGTGACCGCGTGATAGCCGCGCGTGCCGAAACATTCGAGGCCGGCGGCGATGAACTGACGGCGGCGTTCGAGAACGCGCTCGCCCACATCGACGCCCCGATACCGGCGCGCCTTGGGCGCTGCTTTCTCGGATCGCTTGGCCGGCCGGACAGGTCGCGTGCTCACGGCGGCATATTGACACGATGCATTGTCAGAAATAAAGTGACAACGCTGCATGTCACTTCTGATCTGCAGCGTCGGTTCCAGGCGCATCTCGCGCCAACACGAGGAGCAACACCGGATGGCATTCGATTTCGCGGAGCGGTCGGGCGGAGCGTCGGGTACGGACTTCCACACCCTCATCGTCGGCACCGGCTTCGCCGGGCTGGGCATGGCGATCAAGCTCAAGGAAGAAGGGCAGGACGACTTCGTGATCCTCGAGCGGGCCGCCGACGTCGGCGGCACCTGGCGCGACAACAACTATCCCGGCTGCGCCTGCGACGTGCAGTCGCACCTCTATTCGTTTTCGTTCGAGCAGAACCCGGACTGGTCGCGCATGTTCGCCAAGCAGGGCGAGATCTGGGCCTACCTGCGTGCCTGCTCCGAGAAGCACGGGCTGGCTCCGCACCTTCGCTTCGGTGCCGACGTGACGTCCGCGCGCTGGAACGACGAGTTGCAGAAGTGGAGCGTCTCGACGCGCGACGGCCGCACGTTCACCGGCCGCGTGCTGATCTCCGGCATGGGTGGCCTGTCGAATCCGGTGATCCCGGATCTGAAGGGCAAGTCGAAGTTCAAGGGCGCGCAGTTCCATTCCGCGCAGTGGCGCCACGACGTGGACCTCAGCGGCAAGCGCGTCGCCGTGATCGGCACCGGCGCCTCGGCGATCCAGTTCGTTCCGCAGATCCAGAAGCTCGCCGGCCGCGTGGACCTCTACCAGCGCACGCCGCCGTGGATCGTGCCCAAGCCGGATCGCGCGATCTCGGCCATCGAGCGTCGGCTGTTCAAGCGCTTCCCGCTGCTGCAGAACCTGTATCGAAAGGGCATCTACTGGATGCTCGAGTCGCGCATCCTCGGCTTCACCGTCGATCCGCGGCTGATGAAGCTGTTCGAGGTGGTGGCCCGCTCGCACATCAAGCGCCAGGTGAAGGACCCAGTGTTGCGCGCCAAGCTCACGCCCGACTACACGATCGGCTGCAAGCGCATCCTGATCTCGGACGATTACTACCCGGCGCTGACGCAGGCGAACGTCGAGGTCATCGCCGACGGTGTGCGCGAGATCCGCGCGAACAGCGTGGTGGCCGACGACGGCACCGAGCGTGAAGTCGACGTGATCATCTGGGGCACCGGCTTCCAGACGGCGGACCCGGTGCCGCGCGGCGTGTTCTTCGGCCGCAACGGCATCGACATCCTCGATGCCTGGAAGAACGGCGCCGAGGCCTACAAGGGCACGTCGGTGGCCGGCTTCCCGAATCTGTTCTTCATCGTCGGACCGAACACCGGCCTGGGCCACAGTTCGATGGTCTTCATGATCGAATCGCAGGTGGGCTACATCAGCGATGCGCTCAAGACGATGCGTCAGCGCTCGGTCGCAACCGTCGAAGTCAGGCCCGAAGCGCTGCGTGAGTACAACGATCGCCTGCAGTCGCGCATCGGCAAGGCGGTCTGGAACACCGGCGGCTGCCAGAGCTGGTACCTGGATCGCAACGGTCGCAATGTCACGCTGTGGCCTGGGGCCACGTGGCAGTTCCGCCGCCAGACGCGCCGATTCGACATCGAGCGCTACGTCAGCGAGCCGGTGAAAGTCCACGGCGCCGCCTGAGGCGTTCGCGCCTCGTCGTCCTCATTCAAAACAAGCAACACACAGGGAGCCCAGATGAAGAACTTCAAGGACAAGGTCGCCGCCATCACCGGTGCGGGATCCGGCATCGGCCGCGCGCTCGCGATCGATCTGGCGGGACGCGGCTGCAATCTCGCGGTCAGCGACGTGAACCTCGAAGGCCTCGCCGAAACGGTGAGACTCGCGCAGGAAGCGGGGCGCGTGACGATCACCTCGCAGAAGCTGGATGTGGCCAATCGCCAGGACGTGCACGCCTGGGCCGACAAGGTCGTGGCCGACCATGGCAGCGTGAACCTGATCTTCAACAACGCCGGCGTGGCGCACGGCTCGACGATCGAGGCGGCGTCCTACGAGGATTTCGAGTGGATCATGGGCATCAACTTCTGGGGCGTCGTGCACGGCACGAAGGCCTTCCTGCCGCACCTGCGCGCTTCGGGTGACGGTCACGTGATCAACATCTCCAGCGTGTTCGGCATCATCGGCGTGCCGACGCAGGGTACCTACAACGCCACCAAATTCGCGGTGCGCGGCTTCACCGAGGCGCTGCGCCAGGAGCTGGACATCGAGGGCGCGCGGATCAGCGCCACCAGCGTTCATCCCGGTGGCATCAAGACCAACATCGCCAACGCGGCGCGCTTCGACAAGAGCACCGAGGCGATCACCGGCCAGAGCCAGGAAAAGAGCAAGAAGAATTTCGAGAAGCTGTTCCGCACGACACCGGAGCAGGCGGCGCACACCATCCTGAAGGGTGTCGAGAAGAACGCGCGACGCGTGCTGATCGGTTCGGATGCGTACGCCATCGATGCGATGCAGCGCCTGCTGCCGAGTGCGTACCAGGCGATCCTGGGCGGGCTGGCCAAGCGTCAGCAGCGCAAGGGCTGAAGAGGCTGCCGAGGCGCAACGACGCTTAGGCGTGCGTCGCAGTTGCAGCGCTTCGTTAAGATCCGCGCTTCGAAGAACGTGAGGGCACGGTGCCAGTCACCGCGCGAGCAGCATGGAATCAGCCGTGTTCCGGAACGCGATCAGTCCCCGCATCCGGTTGCTGGTTCTGGCGATGGGCTTCGCGCAATGCACAGCGGCCGAGACGCCGCGCTGGCTGTGCATGGATGAGAACGGGCAGGCGGTGCAGCGGTCCACGCCCTGTCCGAATCTGTCGAAGCAGCCCGCTGTCGCAACGTCGGCGGCGGCGCCTGCTCGCTGGCTCTGCCAGGACGGAAGCGGCGGGACGGTCGAGCAGTCCCAGCCTTGTCCTGGCGCAGCGCCCACGGTCTCTCCTGGCGAGGCGGTCGCGGCCCCCGGAGTCCTCCATTGCATGGGAGCCGACGGGCAGGTGTTCGAGGCTCGCGGTGCTTGCCCGCAGCCGCCGAAATCCCGGCCTGACGAGTCGGCGTCCAGCCCGTCACCCACGCCCGAGCAGCGCGGCGATTCCTCGGGAGTGGCGTCGAATGCTTCAGTAAATGCGCGATCGGGTTCCGGTTCGTCGACTGGATCCGGCTCGCGCGCCATCACGGACGAGAGTTCACACCAGACCGCTTCATCCGCGGCGGCACCGGTTTCAGCGACGGGCAGCGTTTCCGCGCTGGATGGCGACGCAATGGCTTCGTCGCGTTCCAGTACAAGCGATCGCAATGCTCGGACGACGGAGCCCGCGGTCGTTGCGTCGAGCGAACGCGTCAATCCCTTCGGTCACGCGGTGGGATCTGCTTCGCTCGAATCCGATAGCGAAGGCGCCGCGATCGTCTCGTCGATGGACCCGGCGAAGGGCGGCATCGCCAATTGGCTGCTGATCCTCGGTGCGCTGCTGGCCCTGGTCGGGGCGTGGACGCTGCGACGGGTCGTTCGCGACCGGCACTGACGTCCCGCGTCCGCGTCCGCCTCGGCCTGTCTGCCGATGACGGACGCGGTCGTAGAGATCAGCGCAGCATCACCAGCATTTCGACCTGGCCGGTACGCTCGTCGAATCGCTTGAGTGCCTTGCCGATCACGGTGCCCGGAGCCGGATGTTCCGGTGCGCGCATCGCGTGGCCTGCCTTCGACGAGGCCACGAGCAGATCACCAATGCGGATGGGGCCGTTCTCGCCGGTCACCTTCACCGGTACTCGGCCGACGAGCGCGAGCGCGGGTCCGACCGCGTCCTCGTGCGCGCCATTTCGCGCGTTGAGCGTCACACCGGGCTGGGTCGAAATCACCCCCGCGACGCGCGTGGTGTTCGCGCTGGAGGACAGTCGGAAACGATCCTCGTGCATCGGATCGATCTCGACCACGTCACCGATCTGAGGCTCCTCGCCGACGGTGGGGATGAGTTCGGCGATGTCAGCGCCGTTTGCTTGCACGCCTCCGTTGAAGAAACCCTTGCCCGCCGCGTCGATGCGCGCGACGTTCGCTGCCCCGGCGCGAAATACGGCGAGGTTATTGGTCCCGACGGTCTCTACCCGTATAACGGGCGTGGTGTTGGCGGGATTGTAATTTTGAAAACGCCCGGCCTGCCCGATGCCGAAGTTCGGCACCCAGCCGTAAACCGCCGTGCCCGTTCCGTCGACAGTGGCCTCGATCCCATCGCCGTCTTTTCCGGCGTTGGTCGTGATGCCATTGCCATTGCCATCGGCGATCGCGACCAGAGCAGCGCCGTTCCCATTCGGGTTGCCCGCATGAAAGAGTCCTGCGAAACCACCGGTCCCCGAGGACACGCCGAAGATGCCGGCTGCCCCCAAATTTCCAAAAATCGTGTTGACTTCGCCACGCACGGCCGCACCCACGCTCTGCGTGTTGTCGACGACAAACGACCCTGCGTTGCCCTGCGTGTTGTCAGGAATGTTGCCGAGGCCCTTGCTCACCACCTCGAACGCGTTGGATTCGTTTGCAGCGTTGTTGTTTTCGAATCGTCCCGCCCGGCCGGTGCTGTTGCCTGACCCGACCTGCCCGAGGACGCCGACGCCGGTGCCACTCGTATCGCTTGCAATGAACCCGCGAACGCCGGAGCCGCCGCCGTCGTTACGACCCACCACGGCGCCTGCGATGTCGGACGTCGTACGTCCGACCATGGCCTCGCCGCCACCGGTGTTGTCGGCGACCACGCCGGCGCTGCTTTGCTGGGAAGTGATTCCTTGCACGCCGAAGCCGGTATTGCCGATGCCGACGATTGCGTTGCCACTCCCGGTGTTGCTCAGGCTGAACAGCGCAGCCGCTGCAGACTGCGTGGCCGTGAACGGCAGCGTTAGCGATCCGGCTGGCCCTGTCGGTCCCTGCGGACCCGTAGGGCCGGCTACTCCCTGCTCACCCGCCGGGCCGCGCGCACCCGCGGCGCCCGTGGAACCGTCCGATCCGTTCGAACCGGCCGGGCCGATCGGCCCTTGAGCGCCCTGAGCACCGGCGGCGCCAACGGGTCCGGGCAGTCCGGCAGCACCTTGAGGCCCTTGAGCGCCCTGCGCTCCTGCGGGTCCGACCGGCCCTTGCGGGCCCTCGGCGCCCTGCGGACCCGGCTCGCCCTGTTCTCCCATGGCCCCGTCCGAGCCGGAGTCGCCGTCGTCGACGCAGGCGGCGAGTAGCAGGGAATTGGCCAGAATCAGGGCAGCCGAAAGTGGACGCGCTGCGGACGTGATGAAACGCATGAAGGTCTCCCGGAAGAAGCAAGATGAACACGCTGCCGTCCGCCCTTTAAGTCGATCACTCCCCGGCGGCAACCGCGTTGTTGCGGCATCCGGCGCGCGTGTGCGCGTCCCGGGCCGCTGGCGCAAGCCTACCGACTCGCTGCACCGATCCTCGCTCCAGGAAGCGTCCCGGGCCGTGGTGTAAGAAAAAGTTAGAAAGTGAGTTGTTCACGGCGACATCGGTGACGCATCGGAAGCAATACGTCGGGTTGCGGAAGGCTTTGCATTTGCGTGGACGCCGGAGCAGGCTCGCGCAACGCGAGATGGCCACAGGCCACGAGGGGGAGAACGGCGTGAAAGCACTGAGTCCGCTGGATCAGATGTTCCTGATGCTGGAACGTCGTAATCAACCCATGCATGTCGGAAGTCTGATGCTGTTCCAGCCGCCGCCCGGGGCGAGTGCCGAGGACATCCGTGAACTCGTCGACCAGATGGCGCAGGGCGATCACGCCGAGCCGCCGTTCGATCAGCGCCTGACGCGCAAGCTGGCGCTGCCGTTCTGGACCAAGGACGACGACTTCGACCTGTCGCATCACTTCCGCCACATCGCATTGCCGCAGCCCGGCCGTATCCGCGAACTGCTGGCGATGGTGTCGAACCTGCACTCGAGCCTGCTCGACCGCGAATTCCCGTTGTGGGAGACCACGTTCATCGAAGGCGTGTCCGACGGCCGCTTCGCGATGTACAGCAAGATGCACCACGCGATGATCGACGGCGTCGCTGCCGTCCGACTGGTCGAGCGCGTTCTGTCCACGGATCCGGACGCGCGCGACATGGAGCCGCCCTGGGCGGTCAAGCGTCCCGCTCGCAAGAAGGAAGGACTGGTCGCGGGGCCGACCTCTGCGCTGAGCGCGGTGATGGGAGGCCTGAAGGCACAGGCCAAGTCCTGGCCGGCGGTGACCAAGGCCCTGGTCAGCACCTACCAGCAGGCGCGCAAGGACAGCGAGTTCGGCGATCTGTTTCGCGCACCGACGACGATCTTCAACCGGCGCATCGGCAACGCGCGCCGCTTCGCCGCGCAGTCCTGGTCGCTGTCGCGGGTCAAGGCAGCGGGCAAGAAGCTGGGCGGCACGCTCAACGACGTGGTGCTGGCGATGTGCGCTTCGGCGCTGCGTCGATACCTGATCGAGCAGAACGCGCTGCCCGACCAGCCGCTGATCACGATGATGCCGATGAGCCTGCGTCGCGACGACAGCGACTCCGGCAACCAGGTCGGCATGGTGCTGGCCAACCTCGGAACGCATGTCGCCGATCCGTCGGAGCGTATGAGCCTGATCAAGCGCAGCGTCGCGGCGTCCAAGGAGCGTCTGTCGAAGATGTCGCCGGCCGAGATCATGAATTACACCGGGCTGATCTCGGGCCCGGCCGGGCTGAATCTGGCCACCGGCATCGCGCCGAAGAAGCAGCTCTACAACGTCGTCATCTCGAACGTGCCCGGGCCAAAGCAGACGCTGTACTGGAACGGCGCGCGACTCGAAGGCATCTACCCGGTCTCGATCCCGGTGGACGGCATGGCGCTGAACATCACGCTGGTGAGCTACGGCGACCAGCTCAACTTCGGCCTGATCGCCTGTCGCCGCTCGGTTCCCCACGTGCAGCGCATGCTCGAGTACCTCGAGCAGGGGCTGGTCGAGCTGGAGCGGCTGTAAGCCTCGCCTCATAGCCCGGACGAAGTCCGGGATTGCGCTCCGTAGGCGAGGAGACCCCCGGACTTCGTCCGGGCTACGGGCTTCGCCTTGCAGATCGCCCGATGCGTACGTCGCCTGATTTTCGCCGACGCAACCCGGGGTCCGCCCGCGGGCTTCCGTCCTCGCGCGGGGCGGCTACACTCGTCAACTTAAATTGGCTTTTTGCGTCCGCGTTCCATGCCCACGAGCGGTTCCTACGATTCGATCGACGAGGAAACGCCGCTGCCTGCCCAGGCGGCGCTGGAGCTGTCGCACGAGCGCATCGTGCCGCAGCCCTGCCTGCGGCTGTTCACGCACCGCATCAACACCTGGTTCCGTGGACGGCCCGACCGCCGCCCGATCGGCGCGGCCCGGCTGAGCTTCGACTACGCCGGCCACCGTCACGCCCCCTTGCCATCCCGGGCCCGGCGCGGCGCGGTGCTTGCCGAGGAGCCGTTCCGCAACGGCGCGGCCGAACTCGACGCGCTGGAACGCCTCGCCGAGCTGCACATGACGGATGCAGGCGAGGTCGAGGGCGTGTATTTCGATCGCGACCCGGTGTTGCGCTCCGGCGATTTCGTCCTCGAACGCGGCCGCGGCGTGCTGGCCACGCCCGATCACTGGCTGCACCTGCTGCCGCGGCTGTCCGGCTCGGGTTTCCGGCTGGAGTTCTCGCCGGACTTTCCGGTCGAGCTGCTCAAGGGCCCGGACCAGTGGCGCGTCGACGTGGCCAGCCGCGGCCATGGCAAGTGGTTCGAGCTGGGCTTGTCGCTGGACGTGGACGGCCACCGCATCGAGCTGTTGCCGATCCTGCGCCGGCTGTTCGCCGACAAGGCGTTTCCACGGGTGCCCGCGCCCAACGAGCCGCCCGATGCGGTGTGGCTGGCGCCGCTGGACGAGCGCCGTCATCTGCCGCTGCGGCTCGATCGCCTGCGCAGCCTGATGCGCGTGCTGGAATCGACGATCGCGTCGCAGGCCACCGGCGATCATCTGCGTCTCAAGCGCTCGCAGGCCGACCTGCTCGACGAATTCGAAACCATTCCCGACCTGCACTGGCACGGGCGCGAGCGCATCGCCGCCGAGCGTGACCGCCTTCAGGGCATCGCCAGCCGCGCCCGCAGCTCGCGCGAGCCGGCCGAAGGCTTCCAGGCCACGTTGCGCGGCTACCAGAAGGAAGGCCTGGCCTGGCTCGGGTTTCTCGGCGAGGCCGGCCTCGGCGGCGTGCTGGCTGACGACATGGGCCTGGGCAAGACGGTGCAGGTCCTGGCGCACATCTGGACCGAGCGCGTGGAGGGCCGGCTCAAGCGGCCGGTGCTGATCGTGGCGCCGACGACGCTGGTGGCGAACTGGCGCAACGAGACCCGTCGCTTCGCCCCGGAACTGAGCGTGCTGGTGCTGCATGGCCCCGACCGCGAGCGGCGCTTCGAGCACATCGACAGCCACCACATCGTCATCACCACGTATCCGTTGCTGTCGCGCGATCGCGTGGCGCTCAAGAAGCACCGCTTCGATCTGCTGGTGCTCGACGAATCGCAGTTCATCAAGAACACGCGCACGCAGGCGGCCAAGGTCGTGCGTGAGCTCAAGGCCGATCGCCGCCTCGCGATGACCGGCACGCCGCTGGAGAACCATCTGGGCGAGCTGTGGGCGCAGTTCGACGCCGTCGAGCCGGGCCTGCTGGGCGAGGAACGCGTGTTCGATCGCTTCTGGCGCGAGCCGATCGAGGAAGAGGGCAGCGTCGAAGTGCTGGGCAAGCTCAATCGGCGTGTGGCGCCGCTGATGCTGCGCCGGCGCAAGGAAGACGTGCTCAAGGATCTGCCGCCGAAGACCGAGATCCTGCGTTCGGTGGAACTCGAATCGGCACAGGCGCAGCTCTACGAGGTCCTGCGCCTGGCCCAGCATGCGCGCGTGCGCGAGGCGGTGGCCATGCAGGGGGCCGGGCAGTCCGGCATCGTCGTGCTCGACGCGTTGCTGCGCCTGCGCCAGGTCTGCTGCGATCCGCGGCTGCTCAAGCTCGAAGGGCTGGAGAAGGAGATCGCGGCCGCCCACTCGGCCAAGCTCGAGCGCCTGATGGAAATGCTCGACGGCCTGGTCGCGGCCAAGCGTCGCGTGCTGGTGTTCTCGCAGTTCACATCGATGCTGGATCTGATCCAGCAGGCGCTCACCGAGCGCGGCATCGGCCACCTGCTGCTGACGGGCCAGACGCGCGATCGCGCCGAGGTCGTCGCCCGGTTCCAGGAAGGCGATGCGCCAGTGTTCCTGATCAGCCTCAAGGCCGGTGGCGTGGGTCTGAACCTGACCGCCGCCGACACGGTGATCCACTACGACCCATGGTGGAATCCGGCCGCGGAAGACCAGGCCACCGACCGTGCCTACCGCATCGGGCAGGACAAGCCGGTGTTCGTCTACAAGCTGATCTGTTCGGGGACAGTCGAAGAACGCATCCGCGCGTTGCAGGCGCACAAGTCGGCGCTGGCGGACGCGGTGCTCGAAGGCGGCACCACGGCGAGCCTGCATTTCGACGAGGCGGAAATCGACGAGCTGTTCGCGCCCCTCTCCTCGTAGCCCGGGCGAAGCCCGGGGTTGCGTTCCGTCGACGAGGGGAGCCCCGGGCTACGAAACCGCGTCGTCCGACACGTACGGGTTGAACTGCCGCTCCTTGCCGAACGTGCTCATCGGCCCGTGACCCGGCACGAACTGGATGTCGTCGCCCAGCGGAAACAGCCGTTCGCGGATCGAGCGCACGAGGTCCGCGCGATTGCCGCGAGGAAAGTCGGTGCGGCCGATCGAGCCCTGGAACAGCACGTCGCCGACGAAGGCGAGCTGCGAGTCCGCGTGATGCAGCACCACGTGGCCCGGCGTGTGCCCCGGGCAGTGGATCACGTCGAAGCTCAGCGAACCCAGCGCCACCGCGTCGCCCTGATGCAGCCAGCGGTCCGGCGTGAAGGGGCGGGCCGGCGGAAAGCCGAACTGGCGGGCCTGCTCCGGAATCAGGTCGATCCAGAACTGGTCGTCCTCGTGCGGGCCTTCGATCGGCAGCTTCAGCGTCTCGGCCAGTTCCGCCACCGCGCTGGCGTGATCGAGATGACCGTGCGTCACCAGCAGTTTCTCCAGCGTGATGCCGTGATGCTTCACGCGTCCCAGCAGCCGCTCGATCTCGCCGCCCGCGTCCACCAGCGCGCCGCGCATCGTCTGCGTGTCCCACACCAGCGAGCAGTTCTGCTGGAACGGGGTCACCGGGATGATTTCGCAGCGCAGCGTGGAAGCCATGGGATCCGGCCGCGAGGCGGCCTGCAGGTCAGGAAGCGGAGCGCGATTGTATCGACCGCGATCGCGTCGACCCGGCGGCGCCGGTTCAGGCCGCCTCGGAGTGCACTCCCGGCGCGGCAGGCGGGATCGGAATGATCCGCTCGTCGCTGCGCGGCGCCTCGACGGGGGTTTCGAACAGCGGCTTCGGCGTGGCGCCGCCGAAATAGCCGAACAGCCGCGGCTGACGTGCGCTGTTGCCGGGCAGGGGGCGCAGGCCGGTCTTCAGCGGACTGTTCTGCGCTGCGCGCCATTCCTGTTCCATCGGCCACAGGTAGTGCGCGTTGAGCAGATGACCCCAGGCGCCGCGTCGCATGAAGCGTTCGCCACCGATGCGTTTTTCGCGAGGCCCCGGTCCGGGCGCCAGCACGCCGAGGCGCGCGACGGCGTCGAACTCGTTGCCGTAGCTCTCGATGTAGGGGAATCCGGCGCGGCGATCGATCGGCCCCATCAGGCTCGCGCAGTTGCCGAACGCGTAGATCTCCAGCTTGGCCAGTTCTTCGCGGGTGAGCTCGGGCTTCACCGAGCTGCCGGACTTGGCGCGTGCGGCCGCGGACTGCGCGCAGGGGAATCCCCAGCGCTGTGCCAGCGCGCGCGCGATGCGCTGCTCCGGGCAGCGCGCTTCGCCGTCGAGCAATTCGTCCGCGGTCGGCGGGTACAGGCCGCGCAGCAGCCACAGCAGCACGCTGGTGACCGCGCTGCCCTGTGAATGGGCAAGCAGCACCACGCGTTTGCACGCAGGCTGCTTGAGCGCGACGTAGATCGGTGCAAAGGCCATGCGGGCGGCCTCGCAGACGCCGTCCGAGCCCTTGCCGAACGCGCACTCGGCGAGATCCGACAACAGGCTGCAGGTCGAATCGTGCAGCAAGGTCAGCGGGCGGCCGAACAGGTCCGTGAGGTAGGACGCATTGAGCATCAGCACCTGGCGATCCGCGCAGATGCCGTTGATGAAGAACCAGGCCTGGTCCGGCGTCGGATCGGGAAAGGGGCGCGCGGGGCGGTAGCGATAGACCTTCGACGGCCGGAAGACCATGCGCACCGCCGGCTTGAGGCGGGGGCGCACGCGCGCCCAGGCCGGCAGTCGTCGCGGCAGGCCCGGAATTGCGAGGTGGGCCAGGGTCAGCGTCGACTTGAGCAGCGCGTCGGGCTGGATGAGCTGGAACTCGGTGGGAGGGCAGGTGCCCGGCGCACGCGATTCCGGGTCACCGAAAATCGAGCGCCCGAGCTGCAGGCCGGTCGACCGAACCGCCTGATATGCGTTCGCCGCCAGCCTGATCGATTCGGGAAGCATCGGGTTTTTATTCTCCTTGAGCAGCGGCGACGCAAGCATCGCGCCAGATGCACAGGCAAACTATGCGACTCGTTTTTCGACTGCCTCGTCGACAAGTCGTTCCGCAGTGGGCCTCGGTCCGCCGCCCGACCCGACCGCCGTGGCGCTCGTTTCGCGCTGGCGGTCCGCTCGATGCGCGTTCCGTCACGTGTTGCGGGCCACGATGCCGCACGCGGATTGCATGCGGATTTCATCGGCGGACCGGAGACGATCATCGTCGAGCCGCTGCACCCGTTGCGCGCATTTCCTTATTCGTTTCTCCAATCGGTCCTTCGCTTCATGCTCAGCTTTACCCAGTTGACCCTGCGCCGCGGCGCCCGCGTGCTGATCCAGGACGCCACCTTGCAGATCCACGCCGGCCAGCGCGTCGGCCTGGTTGGTCGCAATGGCACCGGCAAGTCCAGCCTCTTTTCGCTGATGCAGTACCAGCTCGCGCCGGACAAGGGCGAGTTCACGCGGCCGCGCAACTGGGAGGTCGCCACGGTCGCGCAGGAGACGCCGGCGTTGCCGGTTCAGGCGCTCGAATTCGCGCTCGACGGTGACACCGAGCTGCGCAGGCTCGAAGCGGCGCTGGTCAAGGCCGAGGAGGCGCACGACGGCGACAAGATCGGCAATCTCCACGAGCGCCTGTACCAGATCGACGGCTACACGGCGCGCTCGCGCGCCGCGACGCTGCTCGCGGGCCTGGGCTTCACGCAGGACATGCAGTCGCGCACCGTCGCAGAGTTCTCCGGCGGCTGGCGCATGCGCCTGAACCTGGCGCGCGCGCTGATGTGCCGCTCCGACCTGATGCTGCTCGACGAGCCGACCAACCATCTCGACCTCGACGCCGTGCTGTGGGTGCAGGACTGGCTGGCCTCGTACCAGGGCACGCTGGTGCTGATCTCGCACGACCGCGAGTTCCTCGACGCGGTGTGCACGAACACGCTGCACCTGCACGGCGAGAAGCTCACGCTGTACCCGGGCAACTATTCGGCCTTCGAGCGCGTTCGCGCTGAGCGCCTGTCGCAGCAGGCGTCGCTGCGCTCTTCGCAGGAACGCGAGATCGCGCACCTGCAGAAGTTCGTCGACCGCTTCAAGGCGCAGGCCACCAAGGCGCGCCAGGCGCAGTCGCGCATGAAGATGATCGAGCGCATCCAGCTGGTCGCGCCGGTGATCGCCGATAACGAGTTCACGTTCGAATTCCGCAAGCCGCTCAAGCTGCCGTCGCCGCTGGTGCGCTTCAACAAGGTGGCCGTGGGTTACAACGGCAAGCCGCAGCTGACGAACATCAACCTGGGCATCGAGCCCGGCGAGCGCATCGGCCTGCTCGGCCCCAACGGCGCCGGCAAGTCCACGTTCGTGAAGCTCATCGCGGGCAAGCTCGAGGCGCTGTCCGGCAACATGGTCGCGCACCCGGATCTCGTGGTCGGCTACTTCGACCAGCACCAGCTCGAACAGCTCGATCCCAAGGCCTCGCCGATCCTGCACCTGCGGCGCATGGACCCGAAGGCCAAGGACCAGGAGCTGCGCGACTACCTGGGCAGCTTCAACTTCAAGGGCGACCGTGCGTTCGAGGCCATCGAGCCGTTCTCGGGCGGCGAAAAGGCGCGCCTGGCGCTGGCGCTGGTGGTGTACCCGAAGCCCAACCTGCTGCTGCTCGACGAACCGACGAACCATCTCGACCTGGACATGCGTCAGGCGCTCGAGATGGCGCTGAACGACTACGAGGGCGCGGTGGTGCTGGTCACGCACGATCGCCATCTCGTCTCCAGCGTCTGCGACCGCCTGTGGCGTGTGGCGGATCACGCGGTGCAGATGTTCGACGGCGATCTGGAGGACTACGCGCGCTGGCTCAGCGAGCGCGCCCGCGGTCGTGCGACGGCGGCGACGCCGATGCCCGAGCCGGAGCCGGTCGTGCCGGAGAAGAAGGTCGAGGTCGCCAAGCCGGTGGCGGCGGTCTCGCGCGAGGAGGTCAAGCGGCTGCGCGACATCGTCCGCAAGAGCGAATCGCGCCAGTCGCGCATCGAGGACCTGCTCAAGCGGCTCGAGCAGAAGCTGGCCGATCCGGGCTTGTACGAGAAGAGCGGCGGCGCGGCGGAGGCCGCCAAGCTGATGAAGGAACAGGCCGAGCTGCGCGACGAACTGGCCAAGGTCGAGGAGACCTGGCTCGAAGCCTCGGGCCAGCTCGAAGGGCAGGGCGCCTAACGAGCGGAAAAAAGCGGGGCGGCCGGCCCTCATCCGGGGACGGCCCGTTACCCGCGAGGGTGGGGTGTGCGCCCCTGGCAAGGGTTCTCCCCAATGCAAGATGACGGCTGCGTTTCCTAGTCTCGGCCACAGGTCACATTCCAATAAGACCCGACCCGGGGAGAACAGACGCATGCGCACATTCACTCAGCGACTGCAGTCGCGAACCTTGCTGCTTGCCGCGACCGTGCTGGGTCTTGCGTTGTCCGGTTCGCCCGCGAACGCGGCCGAAGGCGGTCTGTCCAACTTCCCGTACGGCGCGCAGACCAGCTATGCCGCTTTCGTACCGGCGCCCGGAACCACCTCTTTCTTCGGCTACGCGCTCTACATCGACGGCAAGAGCCTCCGCGACAACGACGGCGACAAGATTCCGGGTGTCAGCATCGAGGCCGTGGCGCTGGCGCCGCGCCTGGTCCACACCTGGAACTCGACATTCCACGGCTGGAAGATGACCAGCGGCGCGGTCATCGAGGGCCTGTACGTGAAGGTCGAGGTGCCTGGCCTGGAGGACAAGGACACCGGCCCGACGTTGCTTGGCTTCGAGCCCCTGTATCTGAGCAAGACCTTCGGTGCGTTCACATTCTTTCACGGCTCGCTGATCTACCTGCCGATCGGCAGCGCGGACAAGAATCAGCTTGCCAACAGCAACCTCAACTACAAGTCCCTCGCCTACCAGGGCTCGATGAGCTGGAATCCGAACGCACGCGTCGACGTTTCGCTGAACGCGGCGATCGAGTTCAAGGACGACAACGAGGAGACCGAGTACCAGTCTGGACCGCAGGCCAGCCTGACGTTCGGAGCGGGCTACAAGCCGTTTGCCAGCAACCTGAGCTGGGATCTCGGCATCAGTGGCTTCTATACCGACGGCCTGGCCGACGACAAGATCGACGGCGAGAAGGTGCCGGGGGGCGGTCGCACGAAGAAGTTCGGCATCGGCCCCAAGATCGTCTATCTGTTCAGCCCCGGGGCCGCCATCGTGGCGCAGTACCACCGCGAGATGGAGACCGAGAACGCGGCGCAGGGCGACCTGTTCTGGCTGGAGTGCGTGTTCCCCTTGTGACGACCGCGTAGCCCGGGTGCAACCCGGGATTTCGCCCGTCCACGGACGGAGATCCCGGGTTGCACGCGGGCTACGGTTGGCGCGGGCTCGTCACCTTCCGGCGCCCAATCCGACGCCGGAACGCAAACGCGTCCAAAATGCGCGGCCCCGGCTTCCCGTGACCCGCTGCTGACGATGTCTTCCGCTTCTGAAATGCCCGCTGGACCCATGTTCCGTGACCTCGAACTGCCAGAGACGCTGCTGCGCGTGCTCGAGGAAGTCGGTTACGAGACCCCGTCGCCCATCCAGGCGCAGACCATTCCCCCGTTGCTTCAGGGCCGTGACGTCCTCGGCCAGGCCCAGACCGGCACCGGCAAGACCGCGGCCTTCGCCCTGCCCGCACTGGCACGCACCGACCTGTTCCACGCGGTACCGCAGACCCTGGTGCTGGCGCCGACGCGCGAGCTGGCGATCCAGGTCGCCGAGGCATTCCAGAAGTACGCCACCCACCTGGCCGGCTTCCGCGTGCTGCCGATCTACGGCGGCCAGAGTTACGAGCCGCAGCTGAAGGGCCTGCGCCGGGGTGTCCACGCCGTCGTCGGCACGCCCGGCCGCGTCGTCGATCACGTCAAGCGGGGCACGCTCAAGCTCGACCAGATCAAGATGCTGGTGCTCGACGAAGCCGACGAGATGCTGCGCATGGGCTTCATCGAGGACGTGGAGTGGGTGCTCGAGCAGATGCCGCCCGAGCGCCAGATCGCGCTGTTCTCGGCCACGATGCCCTCGGTCATCAAGCGCGTGGCGCAGACGCACCTGCGCAATCCGGCCGAGATCCACGTCAAGGCCAAGACGACCACCGCGACCAACATCCGCCAGCGCTACTGGATGGCCGCCGGCGCCGGCAAGCTCGAAGGCCTGACGCGCATTCTCGAGGCCGAGACCTTCGACGGCATGCTGATCTTCACGCGCACGAAGATCGCCACCACCGAACTCGCCGACAAGCTCGAAGCCCGCGGCTTCAACGTCGCCGCGCTCAACGGCGACCTCGACCAGAAGCAGCGCGAGCGCACCATCCAGCGTCTCAAGGACGGCACGCTCGACATCATCGTGGCCACCGACGTGGCCGCGCGCGGGCTCGACGTGGAACGCATCAGCCACGTCGTCAACTACGACATCCCGACCGACACCGAGTCCTACGTGCATCGCATCGGCCGCACCGGCCGTGCGGGCCGCAGCGGCGAGGCGATCCTGTTCATCGCCCCGCGCGAGCAGCACCTGCTGCGTGCCATCGAGCGCGCCACGCGCCAGACCATCACGCAGATGCAGCTGCCGAGCGAGCAGGCGGTGCAGAGCAAGCGCGTCGAGCGCTTCCGCCAGAGCATCCTCGACGTGCTCGGCGACGACACGGCGAACGCGGAACTCGCGCGCGCGCAGCAGCTGATCGAAGACATGGAGCGCGAACAGTCGGTGCCGGTGGCGCGCATCGCCGCGGCGCTGGCCAAGCTCGCCGCGGGCCAGAAATCGCTGGTCATTCCGGAAGCCACCGTGAAGGGTTTCGTTCCGCCGACGACGTCCAAGGCCGAACGTTTCGAGGCCGCGCAGGCGGCGCGCGAAAGCCGCACGCTGCCGCCGTCGGCCTCGTCCGCGCGGCGCGAGCGCGAACAGCGTGAGCGCAACGCCGAGCGCAACGCGGTGGAAGTGCCCAAGGCGCCGCCGCCGAAGCAGTTCTTCGTGCCGCCTGTTGCGGCCGCGACCGAGGTGCCGAAGCCCGCGCCGATCCCGTCGCCGCATCCGATCCGCGAGCGTCTCAAGCGGCGCGAAGCGGGTGACGAGGACACCGCGACCGAGACCTATCGCGTCGAAGTCGGCGAGCAGCACGGCATCAAGCCGGGCAACCTCGTCGGCGCCATCGCCAACGAGGCGGGCCTGGACGGCGCCAACATCGGCAAGATCGTCATCAATGCCGATCACAGCCTCGTGGATCTGCCGGTCGGCATGCCCAAGAAGATCTTCCGCGACCTGCAGAAAGTCTGGGTCGCCGGGCAGCAGCTCAGGATTTCCCGCGTCGAAGGCGGGCCCGCGAGACCGGGCGGCAAGCCGCCGCACAAGGGTCCTCGCCGGGACTAGTGGATGAGGCCTCGGCGAGAGCCGGGGCTTCTTCCGGGAGCCTTCCAGGAACTCCCGCGGCGCGTTCTTCCGCCTGGATGTCGCCGCCACAGCCTTGTGGCGGCGCGTATCGACAGACGCCTCAGAACGACGAGCCGGGCTGCTCCAGGAACGCCCGTTCCTCGTCCGTCGAAACGCGCTCCAGAATCGCATTGCGATGCGGGAAGCGGCCGAACCGATCGACGACGCGCCGATGGTCCACGGCGAATTGTCCGTACAGCTCGAACAGGTCGCGCAAGGCGTCCGGCGCAGCTTGTGTGAGCGATTCGTAGACGGCGACCGATCGGGCCTGGTCGGCGCGGTCCTCGGAATGCTCGAGCGGCAGGTAGAAGAACACGCGTTCGAGCAGTCCCAGCTCCTGGTCGATTCCGGCCGCAAGGCCTTCGACGCACAGCCGGCGCGCGAGCGCGTCCTGCGCGAAGGCTCCGGGGGTTCCGCGGTGGATGTTCCGCGAGAACTGGTCGACGACGATGATCAGCGCGAGCCGGCCGCGCGGCGTGTCACACCAGGCGTCGAGGTCGCCGCGAAGCGCCTGTGCGTGCAGATCGCCGAAGCGCTGCCGGATGAGGCCATCGGTTTCGCGATTGCCGCCCCACCAGAGCGCTTCCTTGGCCTGGGCGGTTGCGGCGATATTGCGGTTGCCGTCACCACCGAACCAGAAGCCCAGGACGGATTCGATGTCGTTCGAGTTTGGATCCATGCGAAGCACGGTGCCACGGTCGACCCGATGCCGCCATGAACCGAATCAGGCGGCCGCCTTCGTGACCGATGCCACCAGACGCGCGATCGCCTCGGCCTGGGCCGGAGAGGCGTTGACCGCCTCGGCCTTGCCGTCGCGCAGGTCGCCGAGGAACTCGCTCTTCCCGACATTGATGCGGACTTGGGCATCGAAGCCGGTGAACGAGACCGACGCGGCTTCCGGATAGAACACGTCCGCTGTCATCCACAGCGTCCGGTTGGTGCGGCGATCGAACACGCGGAACCAGGCGCCCACCGGCATGCCGGCGCGCCAGTCCACGAGATGGTCGGCGGGGCCGGCTGCGGACTTTTCCTGCGGCTTGGTCGGTGCGCCCGCGCTGCGGCCTCGCGGCGCGAAGGTTTCCAGGTCCAGGCGCTGCATCACCAGGGCTTCGCTCGACAGGCCATCGCGCAGCAACGTACATGCGCGCAGCACGAGGTTCGGCGGCACGGCCATCACCCGCATCTCGCCGGAGACATCGTCCAGGATGGTATCGACCAGCGCCGGCTCCACGTGGCCGGTCAACCAGCGGCACTCGCCGAACAGGCGCTGCAGCAGTTCCTTCGAGCGCGTCCACTCCGGCGTACCGACGCCGAAGCGCAGGCTCAGCGCCGAGACCAGGGGAATCCAGACTTCGGTCAGGAACGGGGCGAGGCCTACCGGCAGCTCGTAGCCCGATCCGGCCGCCTTGACCTGCTCGTGCGCCGCCGCCTTGGCGGAAGCCATGCGCGCGGAGGTGTCGGTCTTCGGCGAGCGTTGCGAACTCAGGAAGCCCTGCAGTTCGGACTGCGCCAGCGGTGCGACGCTGGCGGGAGGACGGTACTGCTGCTGCAGGCCGCGCAACGCGGTTTCGGCCGCCGCGAGCCGCGCGCTGCGGGCGGGAGCGGGTTCGGCCGCCAGCGATTCGAGGCCCGAGATCAGCGTTCGCGCCGGGTGCTTCGCGTCGGAGAAGAAGCTCGAATCGGACAGCGCGATCTGGACGATCGGCAGGATCAGCCGCCGCAGCGCGTCCATTTCCTCGCGCGGCCAGCGGCTGCCGGTTTCATCGATGAGCTGGCTGACCAGGGTCAGGCGCTGGGGGGCGCCTGCCGTGAAGGTGGCCTGTGTCTCGGGCGCCGCCTGCCAGGAATTGCTCGGCAATCCCCACTGGCTCAGCGAGTTCACCAGCGTGCTGGGAACGGAGTACGACGGCGGCGCGGCGCCCGCACCTCCGCCGCCGCCCCCCGAACCGAAAACGGCGCTTTCGGTGCGACGCGCCGGCACGGCCTTGTCGGTGAAACCTTCGGCCTCGAGCTTCGTGTTCAGGCTTTCGAAGTAGGCGTTGGCGTCCGCCATCAGCTGCCGTTCGAACAGCTTGAACAGGATCGGGCGGATTTCCGGACCGAGTTCGAGCGCCTGGAGCGCGGCGTTGAAGGCGGCGACCAGCGCCTTGGGCCGCAGTCCCTCGAGTTTTGCGCGGATGTCGGAATTCGCGGGGATGTGGGCCACGCGCAGGCCGTACTCCCACAGCATCTGCTGGGCGAGATTGTCGACGCGACCGGCCGTGTTGCCGGCCGTGATCTCCTGCTGGACATCGTCGTCGGCGCGCAGCGACAGCGTCAGTTCACCACTCGGCGCGGTGATGACCGCTGCCGGAGCGGGCGCCGGGATGCCGCCCGGTCGCAGCGCCTGGTCGAAGCCGCGCGCCAGCGCAGGGCCCGACTTGCGCAGCACGCGCATGGCGTCGAAGCAGCCGCGCCGCTCTTCGTCCGACATCTTGCGGCCGGACAACTCGAACAGCGTGTCGTCGGCCGAATCGAGCATCCGCCGCAACATGGACTGCGCGGCCTGCAGTCCCCATTCCGCGGCGGCGGAACCTGCCGCCGGAGGCTGGTGGCCGGAGTCTTGATTCATGACGTGGGAAAAAGGGCGGCGGGATTCACGGGCAATCCGTTCTCAAGCGGCG
Source organism: Panacagrimonas perspica (assembly GCF_004364935.1). GTDB lineage: Bacteria > Pseudomonadota > Gammaproteobacteria > Nevskiales > Nevskiaceae > Panacagrimonas > Panacagrimonas perspica. The sequence goes on from NZ_SOBT01000008.1 coordinate 475,318, forward strand.
TGCCAGGACGGCGCAGTCCGGCCCGCCGCCGATCGGCTTTCAGCCCATCGCAAGCATCGCGCCGGCCAGCCCACGCCACAGGCACAGCAGGCCCGCGACGATCAGCACGAGGAAGGTCAGGATCGTCCCGAGAAAGCGACCGATGAAGAACTGCGTGGAGAAGCTCAGCGCGTAGCCGTGCAGCAGGCGCGCGATGAACAGCGTCATGCCCAGCGCGTGCAGCACCCAGATCGACGAGGCGCCACCGATCTCGATCAGGGCGATCAGCAGCAGGGCCAGGGGTACGTATTCGGAAAAATTGCCGTGGCCGCGGATGCGGCGCTGCATCTCGGCGTCACCGCCGTCACCCAGGCTGATCTTGCCGTCCCGGCGGCGCACGATCACGCGCATGCTCAACACGACGAACAGCAAGGCCAGCAGGCCGGCGTACAGCGGCGTGACGATCATGGGGAACTCGGTGAGCGCAGTTCCTGCAGGCTATGACGTTGGTGGTCCCTTCTCAACCGCAGAAGGTCGGATTTGGACGTATTTCGCCGCTCTTCGCCACGCAGTGGCCGTGGCGAATTCCGCCGATCATCGTGGCGACGGCGTGATCCCATCCACGTAGAACCAGGCGCCCGATTCCCGCACGAAGCGGCTGCGCTCGTGCAGGCGAACCGCCGAGCCGCCGCCCACGCGGTAGCGGGCGACGAACTCTACGTGAGCAAGATCGGGCCCGTCGTTCTGCGCGGCCTTCACGGACAGGCCGAGCCAGCGCGTCCCGGGTTCGAACTCGACGGCCGGCGGTCGCGTCGACCGATGCCATGTCGTCAGCAGATAGGACTCCAGTTCCATCGCGAACGCCGTGTAGCGGGACCGCATCAGGGACTCGGCGGTAGGTGCAGGCGCGCCCGCATGCCAGGGCTGGCAGCACTCCGCGTAGCTGTGGCCCAGCCCGCAGGGACATCCGTTCACGACAGCGCCTCGCCGCAGGCGTGTGCGGAGGCCCAGGCCCACTGGAAGTTGTATCCGCCGAGCCAGCCTGTCACGTCGAGCACTTCGCCGATGAAATGCAGGCCCGGCATGCGTTTGGACTCGAAGCTGCTGGAGGACACCTCGCGCGTGTCGACGCCACCCAACGTGACTTCGGCGGTGCGGTAGCCCTCGGTGCCGCTGGGCGTCACCGGCCAGGCGTGAAGGCGACCGGCGATGTCACGCAGCTCCTGGGGCCGGAACTGGCGCATCGGACGGCTCGGTGCGAGCAGCTCGCAGAATCGCTGCGCGAAACGCTTGGGCAGAACGTCGGAGAGCACCGTGCGCAACTCGGCGGCGGGCTGCTCGCGCTGACGTTCGAGCAGCCAGTCCTGGGCGTCGGTTTGTGGCATCAGGTCGAGATTCAGGGCGACGTCGCGGCCGGGCTGCCAGAAGTTGGAGATCTGTAACAGCGCAGGGCCGGACAAGCCCCGATGCGTCAGCAGCATCGCGTTGCGGAATCGCGCGTCGCCGCAGGACGCTTCCACCTCGAGGCTCAGCCCCGAAAGGTCCTGCCACTGCTCCAGCGGCCGGCCGGAAAGGGTCAGGGGGACCAGCCCGGCGCGCGTGGGCTCGATGCGATGCCCGAACTGGCGGGCCAGCTCGTAGCCGTACCCGCTGCCGCCGAGACTGGGAATCGACAGACCACCGGTGGCCACCACCAGCTTGCGCGCGCGCATCGGGCCCAGCGACGTGCGCAGCGCGAACACAGCGCTCGCGGCATCGTGGTCGACGCGCTGCACCTCGCAGTCCGTGTGGATCTCGACGCCGGCCTGCGCGCACTCGTCGAGCAGCATGCGCAGGATCTGCTTGGAGGAGTCGTCGCAGAACAGTTGTCCGAGTTCCTTCTCGTGCCAGGCGATGCGGTGGCGGTCGACCATCGCGATGAAATCCTCGGGCTGGTAGCGGGCCAGCGCGGATTTGCAGAAATGCGGGTTGGCCGACAGAAAATTCTCCGGTGTGGTCCCGGCATTCGTGAAATTGCAGCGGCCGCCGCCGGACATCAGGATCTTCTTGCCCGGCTTGTTGGCGCCTTCCACGACGCGCACCCGCAGTCCGCGGGCGCCGGCCGTGAGCGCGCAGAACAGGCCTGCGGCGCCGGCGCCGAGAATCAAAACATCGCTGTCGTGTTCCTTCATGCGGACATTCTGACCGAGCGGGGCGGGCGGCCGCCTCGGGGGAGCCTGCCTTCAGAATCCCTCAACGCAAAGGCGCAAAGACCGCAAAGGAAAATCATGAGCGATCGGACTTCGCTTTTCTTGGCGTCGTTCGCGCCTTTGCGTTGAAAGCTTTTCGAGTACGTTCAATCCGGCAAAGCGCGCCAGACGCTTGGAAAGGCCAGCGCTCTCTCCGATACTTCGGTCGTTCACACCCGCACTTCTACCGCCATGCCCTCATTCGACGTCGTCAGCCAGGTGGACAAGCACGAGCTGACCAACGCGGTGGACACCGCCATCCGCGATATCGTCAATCGCTTCGACCTGCGCGGCACCAGCGCGAAGATCGAGCGCGAGGAGTTCGTGCTCACCCTGCACGCCGACACCGAGTTCCAGCTCGACCAGTTGATGGAGGTGCTGCGCAAGCGCATGGCCGGTCGCCACATCGATCTGCGCAGCCTCGACATTGGCGACGTGCTGACCAATCTCTCCGGCGCGCGCCGCACGGTGACGGTCAAGCAGGGCATCGAGCAGGCGCAGGCCAAGAAGATCATCGCGAAGATCAAGGAGGCCAAGTTCAAGGTCGACACCTCGATCACCGGCGACAAGCTGCGCGTCACCGGCAAGAAGCGCGACGACCTGCAGGACGTGATCGCGTTCCTCAAGAAGGCGGACGTCGAGCTTCCGCTGCAGTTCGAGAATTTCAGAGACTGAACCGCGACGAGCGCGACGCCATGAATGCTCCGCGGCCGCCGAAGATCGGCCTTGCGCTCGGCAGCGGTTCCGCCCGCGGCTGGGCGCACATCGGCATCATCCAGGGCCTGCAGGACATCGGTGTGCGGCCGGACGTCGTCGCGGGCACCTCGGTCGGCGCGCTGGTGGGTGCGGTGTACGTCTCGGGTCAGCTCGAGGCCTTCACCGACTGGGTGCTCAAGCTCACGCCGCGCGACGTCTTCGGCCTGATGGATCTGAGCTTCTCCGGCGGCATGGTCAAGGGCCGCCGGCTGTTCGGATTCTTCGAGGAGAAGCATCTGAATCCGAACATCGAGGACATCGAGCAGCGCTATGTCAGCGTTGCCACCGAGATGAGCAGCGGCCGCGAGATCTGGATCACGCGCGGGCCGATCATCTCCGCGGCACGTGCGTCCTGCGCGATTCCCGGGCTGTTCTCGCCGGTCAAGCATGACGAGCGCTGGATGCTCGACGGCGGACTGGTGAATCCGGTGCCGGTGTCGGCCTGCCGCGCGATGGGCGCCGACGTCGTCATCGCGGTGAATCTCAATGCGCAGCTCGTCGGCCGTCACCTGTCACGGGCCGGCCAGGAAGAAGTGGTGCGCGAGGCCAGCACGCGCCAGGAGCGCAATCTCTGGCAGCGCATGATCGCCTCGCTGTCGAGCAGTGACGATGATCATCCCAGCGTGTTCGACGTCGTCGCCGCCAGCGTCAACATCCTGCAGGACCGACTGACGCGCAGTCGCATGGCCGGTGATCCGCCGGAGATCACGCTGTTGCCGGTGCTGTCGGATTTCGCGCTGATGGATTTTCATCGCGCGAAGGAATGCATCGACGAAGGGCGCCGCCTGGTGCAGGAGAACGCCGCGACCTTGCGCGCGTGGGCAGGACTTCCTCGCGCCGATGCCGTGGCGCCGAAGGACGCAAAGGACGTGAAGGACAGCGAAGCCCCTCGGCTGGAACGCGACGAAAAGACCTGAGTCACCGGTAATCGACGCGTCGCCGAGTCGGTTCGTCTCGACGAAGCAAGCGCTTGCGCACGCTGCTGGCACGCCATTCGTGTCGCATCACTCGATGAGCAGGAATCCTCGAAGGCGCGCTGACGCGTGAATGGCCCGAGAAAAAAGCGCGCCCTGCTTTTTGCAAAATCGAATCGAGAATCGTGCGAAATGCCTTGAATTAGTCATCTTTTCGCTCGTTTCTTATCATCGACCCAGCACCGGAAACGTGGCCACTTCGTTGCCGGAAATTTAAAACGCGGATGTCGCCGACGGCGGCATCCGCGAACCAGTCGGAGATCAGCGATGAGAAACGGGGCGCGGGCAACGTACGCAGGGGTCAAGCACTTTTTCAGCTTTGGTGGCACCAACAAGCGCGTCGACAAGGGCAATGCGGTGCTGCATGGAAACCAGTCGGCGGCCAAGAAGGCGGAAGTGATCTCGCAACTGTTCCTGGCGATGGCCATCCGCAGCTCTCCGATCGGACTGGCCGGTAACACGCTGAGTTCGATCAAGGCCGGACGGCGCAAGTACAAGGAGCTGAAGAACATGCTCCCGCAGCTCACGCAGACCTTGACCGCTCTGGGTGTGTCGCCGGGCGGCGTCCAGCAGATCCTGCAAGCGATCCGCGGCGGCTCGGCGCTCAACCTCAGCAACCACGACGAGCAGATCATTGCAGGTGATTTCGACACGCTGGCGAATGCCGCGGTTGCGCAGGGTGTGTCGCCGGATGTGATCCGGAGCATCCTCGTCGACGTCCGCCACGAGTTGGGCACCGGCACGATCGCGTTCTAGCTGTCGGCGGCCCATCTGCGCACGAATGCGCGGATGGGTCGGGCGGCGCGCCCTACAGCAGGCTCGACAGCAGCGTCGCGATTCCGAGAAACGAGAAGAACCCGGCGATATCGGTCACCGTGGTAAGGATGATCGACGAACTCTGCGCGGGGTCCTGACCCAGCCGCGTCAGCATCATCGGAACGACGGCTCCGGCGAAGCCCGCCGCGACCATCGCCAGCACCATCGACGCGCAGATCACCAGCACCAGGCCGAACGAGCCGCTCCAGACCCAGACGCCGAGCCCGCAGGTGACGGCCACCGCGATGCCGTTGAGCAGGCCGACACCGACTTCCTTCGAAGTCACGGAGAACCACTGGCGTGCCGTGACTTCGCGCAGCGCAAGGCCGCGCATCGTCACTGCCAGGGCTTGAGCGCCGGCGTTGCCCGACTGGCCCGCGACCACCGGCAACAGCACCGCGAGCGCCGTGAACTTGGCGATCGTGCTCTCGAAGAGTCCGACGACGGCCGCCGCCGCGAACGCGGTGACGAGATTGATCTGCAGCCAGGGCAGGCGCTTGCGCACCGCGAACCACGGACTCGACAGCGCGCGCTCCTGCGGACTGACGCCGACCATCGCGCCGATGTCCGCCGCCGCTTCCTGCTGTAGCGCCTGCACCAGGCTGCCGTGCTGGATCAGGCCGATCAGGCGGCCATCGAGATCGATCACCGGCAGATCGGTCAGGCGATGCTTCTCGACGGTCTGGATCACCTCGTCGCGCGGATCCATCGCGTTCACGGCGGCGGGAACCGGCTGCGCGAGGTCGTGCAGCGAGGTGTCTGGCGCCGCCATGGCCAGCTCCTGGATCGGCACTTGCCCGCGCAGGCGGTTGTCGGCATCGACGACGAACAAGGTGCGCGGTGCGCGCCCCTGCGCGTCGCGCAGCGACGCCAGCGCAGCGGCCGCCAGCATGTCCGGCCGGAACGTGCGCACGCGCGTGTCCATCAAGCTGCCGGCGGTGTTCTCCGGGTAGGTCATCAGCTCGCGCAACTGCGTGCGCAGGTCGGGATCCAGGGTCTCGAGCAGGCGGTCGCGATCCTCGTCGTTCATCGCGCCGAGGAAGCGCACGGCTTCTGTCGGCAGCAGGCCCGACAGGATGTTGCGCGCCTGCGTCTGCGCCATGTGGGCCAGCAGCGCAGCACCACGATCGGCGCCCAGGCTGGGCCAGGCAGGCACCAGCACCGGCGCCGACTGCGTGGCGATCTCCTCGACCGCTTCGTCGAGCGGCAACGCTTCGAGCTTGCGTGCGGCCGAGCCCGGGTGATCGCGCAGGTAGCGGCGATTGAGCTTCTCGACGACCTGCGCGAGTTCAGCGTTCATCGCGCGATCCGGTCGTCGTGGTCGACAGCCCGCGGCCGATCAACAGCCGCAGCAGGTCGGAACCCGTGTGCAGGTAGGCCGTGAACAGGTGCGCGAGCAGCGATTCGGGCTGCGAGTTGCCCGGCTGCGGCAGCACCGAGTTCAGCGCGCGACGCAGGCCCGCGCGCGACAGGCCACCGAGCAGGTTCCCGTCGGGCGCCGTCACCGGCAGCATCGCCCAGTGATCCCATTCGTCGAGATCCTTGATGTCGTCGACGTCGGCCGCGTCGGACAGCGGACGCAGGCTGCGATCGGTCAGCCGCGACAGCGGCGTGTCGGGCGCGGCGTGGACCAGCGCGCCGAGCGTCACGGTGCCGCCGTAGGCCTGCGCGGATCGCAGCACGAACACGGCGCAGTCCTCGTGCTTGGCGCGCTGTCGCAGCACGTGCAGTGCTTCGGCCACGGTCCGGTGCGCGGGCATCGTGGGAACGTCGTACTCGAGCCACGCGCCCACGGTGTCGAGGGTGTAGGCCAGCGAGCGGCGGAAGTGCTGCACGAGCCGCGGCGGCAGTTCGGCGAGGATCGCGCGGCGCGGCTCGGGTGCGCAGACGCGCAGGATCGTCACGCACCCACGGCTGCCGACGGCTTCCAGGAAAGCCGCGGCTTGCTTGGGTTCGAGCAGGGCGAGGCGTCGCGCGGCCGAGCCGGCCGACATCTCGTCGAGCACCGGCGACGCTTGCGACGGATCCAGCTCCGCCAGGAACAGCGCGGCCTGTTCGGAAGGCAGTTCTTCGAGCGCCCGCGCAACCGATTCCGGTTCGCTCTCGGCGAACGCGGTGGCGAGGACCAGGCCCTCAGCCATCGTCGCGCTCCGCGGTGACCAGCAGGCTCACCTGCTCGGAGAACATGCGCGCCGGAATGAAGGCGCGGCCATCGTCGGTCTCGAGTACGACGTTGGTCGGCGTGATCTCGATGATCTCGCCCTCGACGTCGCCGACGCGCACCCGCACGCCGGGCTGCAACTGCCGGCGCAGGTAGTGCGTGCCGATCAGGTTGGCCACCAGTCCGCGTGCGCCCAGGCCGAACGCCAGCGAGAACGCGAGCAGCACCGAACCCAGCGCAACGGCGATCACCAGCGTGACGAAGCTGACGTTCACGCCGATCTGGTGCACGCCGATGATCACGGCGGTGAGGAACGTCGCGGTCTGCGCGAGGCGCGCCACGAGTTCGCGCTGCTCGACCTGGGCCGAGGCCAGCGCCTCGAGCAGCAGGTCCCGCACCAGCAGGCCGATCAGGTGGCCGGACACGATGATGATCACGCCGAACAGCAGCGTGGGCAGGTAGCGCAGCACGTTGCGCAGCCACTCGGTGACGGCGTCCATGCCCGCCATGTCGGTGGCGAAGCTCAGGAACAGCAGCAGGATGATCCAGAACGTGGCCGTGCCGATCAGGCGCAGCATCGTCGGCGACAGGCGCAATCGCGCGGCGCGTTCGGCCCGCAGCATGCGGTCCAGCCCGCGGTTGATGCGCGAGCCCAGGCCGCGGATCAGCGCGCGCACGCCGCTGGCGACGAGCCAGCCCAGCAGCACGAGCAGCACGGCGCCGAGCAGGTTCGGCACGTGATCGACCAGCCAGGCGGCGAACGCGGCGCTGCGCTGGTGCAGCACATCGAGTGCGGCGTTGATCAGGTCCATGTGCAGGAGCTCGTGGCGGCGGTGTGCGAGCGGTCGATCATCCGTGGGAGCGGGCCGTGGTTCAGGGTCATGAAGCTGCGACCCGAGAGTAGCGAAGAATGTCGTGCGCGGTCAGCGCACCCGTAGCCCGGACGAAGTCCGGGAAGCCGCGCTCGAATCAACGCCATCCCGGACTTCGTCCGGGCTACGAGTGTGTATCGACGCTAGTGCGCGAACCCGCACCCCAGATGAACCCGCCAGGTCACGCGGCGCGAAGACGGGCCCACGCGGCGGCGCCGCGCCCGGCGCGCACGCCGCTCGCGAAGCACGCGGTCAACAGATATCCGCCGGTCGGCGCCTCCCAGTCGAGCATCTCGCCGGCGCAGAACACGCCGGGTCGCGCACGGAGCATCAGGTTTTCATCCAGGCCTTCGAGCCGGACGCCGCCGGCGCTGCTGATGGCTTCGGCCAACGGGCGCGTCCGCAGCAGGCGCAACGGCAGGTGCTTGATGCGGGCGGCCAGACGCGCCGGATCGGCGCGCTCCTCGAGCGTCGCGACCTCGAACAACAGACCCGCTCGCACGCCCTCGAGCTTCGCGGCACGACGCAGATGCTCGCCGATGGAGCGCTTGCCGCGCGGCCGCGCCAGCGCATTTGCCAGATCGGCCTGGGCTCTGTCGGGAAGCAGATCCAGCACGATGTCGGCATGCCCGTCCTGCGCGATGCGGTCTCGCAGATCGGCCGACGCGGCGTACACGAGGCTGCCTTCTACGCCCTGCGAGGTCACGATGAACTCGCCCTGGCGTTCCTGTGTCCGGCCCTGCGCATCCAGCCACTGCAGGCGAACCGGTTTCACCGGCGCACCCGCGAAGCGTTCCTTGAAGGGCGCCGACCAGTCGAGTTCGAAACCGCCGTTGGCCGGCGCCAGCGGCGACACGTCAGCACCCGCCAGCGCGAGCCACGTCGTCCAGTTGCCGTCCGAACCGAGCTGTGGCCAGGAGCCGCCGCCGAGCGCGAGCACGACGGTGTCGAACTGCGCCGCGTGCGCGCCCCACTGCGTGCCCAAATGAACGCGCAAGCCATCGTTCGGTGTGAACTCGATGCGCTGCAGCGACTGGTGCATGCGAAAGCTGACGCCCTGCGAACGAAGGCGACGGACCCAGCCGCGCAGCAGCGGCGCCGCTTTCAGGTCCGATGGAAACACGCGGCCCGACGTGCCGACGAAGGTCTCGACGCCGAGTCCGAGCGCCCAGGCGCGTAGCGCGTCCGCATCGAAGTCGCGAAGCCAGGCCTCGACCTCGGGCTGCCGCTCGCGATAGCGCGAGACGAAATCGGCGAAGGCCTCGCCGTGTGTGAGGTTCAGGCCACCCTTGCCGGCGAGCAGGAATTTCCGGCCAACGGAGCCCATGCGGTCGTAGAGATCGACCTGGCAGCCGGCGGCCCGTGCGATTTCCGCGGCCATCAGGCCGGCGGGGCCGCCGCCGACGACGGCGACGCGAGGAGAAGGGACGTTCATCCGCAATTGTACGAGCGGGGATGGGGCGGGCCGGCAACGGCACGGCCGAAATGCGCTGACACGATGTGTCGAAAACTGGAACTAGGGCTGAAACGGTCGGGGCGTAGCCTGATTTCCATCGAAGGACGCCTCCTTCGCCCCGATACAGGAGTCTCGCCATGAAAACCTTCAAGTCCTTCGCTCTGTCTGCCTGCACTGCCGCGTCCACACTGATGTTCGTCGCCCTGTCGACGCCGACGCAGGCCTGGGCGATCCAGCGCAACGGTCCTGTCTTCAACGGTCCTGTCCTCAACGGGCCGATCGTCCAGGGCCCCGTCGTCCAGGGTCCGGTGCTCCAGGGTCCGGTCATTCAGGGCCCGGTCCTGCAAGGGCCGATCGTTCAGGGTCCGTTGCTGCAGGGCCCGACGGCCAGGGGCGCACACCTGGGCAAGTTCGTCGCCGTGACCTTGCCGGGCGGCGAGAGGATCCCGGTGCACTGATCGTCGCCCCTTCCGATTTCCCCGCTTCTCCTCCTCAGGCCCGCCGGTGATCCGGCGGGCTTTTTCTTTGGCGTCGGCGACCGGTGTGTTGGGGCGCGGTTCGAGCCCTTCTACACTCAAGCCGGCCTCGCAGGACCTCCATGAACACCGAATCCCTCTTCGCACCCTTCGTTGATCGGCCCGGTTTCGCCAGGCTGCTGGCAGCGGCGCTTCTGCTCGTGGCTTGCGATCGTGCTCCCGCGCCGGTCCAGAAGACGCCGCCGCTTTCCGCGAATGAGGCCGCTGATGCGTCCCTCGACGTGCCCGCGAACACGTCCACGCTGACGGTCGAAGGCAGCGCATTCGTGCTGCGAGTAGCGGACGGCCGGGTGCTGCGCGGAGCCGAGCTGCAGGGAGCCGTCCTTCACGTCGCGCTCGATGGCGGGCAGGTGGCGCCGCTGAAGCTCGCGTCGATCGTCCCTGATCCCGAGACGCCCGAGATCCTGCGTCACGACTTCCAGACCTCGGACGGGCAGGGCGGCTGGAAGACGGCGTGTCCGCCGAACGCGGACGGGGAAACCTGGGGCTTCCCGGTGTCGCTGCCCGAAGGTCATCCCGGACGGGACGGCGACGTCACGGTGACCTGCGTGTCCGGTGCGGTCGGCAAGTGCGTGCGCTGGGGCTATCCGCCGTGGATGAAGGGTCCGGGTGGCGAAGACCTCGCGCCGTTTCACGCCGCCTGCGTGCACATGGCGCGGGCCGACTATTGCGGTGACAACCGGCCGCGCACCAAGGAAGGCACGTCCATCGACAACTACGACGATCTCGGCATCCAGCGTCGCGGCGCAGCGAAAGACCCTGCCTACGTATTCGAGGCGGGCTGGGGCGCGCAGGGCGCGGTGTGCGTGGCGCATCCGCGCTGGTCCGACGTGGCGACGCTCGAACAGATCCAGGCCGACTGTCCGCGGCTGGCGGCAGTGCCGCTCTGCAACGAGGCCAGCGCCCGCGGCCTCGGGGCGCGCATGTTCAACACCTCCAAGCTGCTGCCCGCCCGGTAGTGCGACGCAACGCACGCGCGACATTGCGCTGACACCGTATGTCGCTGCACTGGCATCGGCCTGATACGGGCGGCGCCTAGTCTGGTTTCAACGAAGGCACATCGCTTTCGACCCGACTGGAGCAGCCCCGATGAACGTTTCCACTTCCTTCCGCCGCACCGCCTTTGCCGTCGCCGCACTGGCGTCTTTCGCGTTCGGTCCGTCCGCATCGGCCGAAGGCTTTTCTGGCGGCGTGTTCGTCGCGGCTGGCGACGTCGACGGTGATGGCGCCTACCGCGGCGGCGTGAAGATCGCCGTCAGCGACGTGAACTACATCGGCCGCGACGGCAACTGGTTCAACCCTTCCAACTGGAGCAGCGGCCGCGTGCCGGGCGCTGGCGACAACGTGATCCTCGACGGCAACGACTACGTGCTGATCGATGGCGGTGCCGATCCGTCGGCGACGCGCGTGTCGTTCGGCGATCTGGTCGTCAGCAGCGTCGCGGTCCTGGAAGTGCGCAACGGCGCCATCGTGCAGACGCGCAGCCAGGTGCTGAAGGACGACGGCCAGATCATCTTCCGCGCCTCGGGCGACGTCGGCGAGAGCCTGATCGTCGACCGCTCGTGCACCGACTGCGTGCTCGTGCAGAACCCGAACCAGAAGAGCAAGCGCATCGTCGTGCTGCAGAGCAGCGTGACGACCGACATGGGCCTGGGCGGCACCGAGCCGGCGACGCTGACGCGCGACGCCAGCGGCCAGATGCAGCTCGCCGCGGGTCGCGGCCATTACTCGACGCTGACCGTCGACACCGCGGTGATCGACGGCGATCTCAAGCTGTCGACCTACTACGGCTTCAGCCCGATGCCGGGCGACCAGTACCAGATCATCACCGTCAACGGCCGTCGCACCGGCGAGTTCATCGGCGTCCCGGAAGGCGGTTACGTGGGCTGCACCGAGAACCATGTCGGCCTGCGCCTGAGCTATGAAGGCGGCGATGGCAACGACATCGTGATCTCGGCCGAGCAGACTGATCCCGCGACCTGCCTGCTGCTGCCGGCGGTGCAGAAGGTTCGCGAGGCCGCGGCGCGCCTGAACGTGCAGGCCCGCATCGACAAGCTGCCGCTGGCGGCCGCGGTGGAACAGGGCGTGGCGCAGACGCGCGAGCACATCCTGCTGGCCAGGCAGATCGGCGTGCCCTCGGCCACCGATGGCGCCGCCGAAACGGCGAAGGGCACGACCAAGCTGCCGTCGCCGACGACGCCGATCTCGGGCCCCAAGCCGCCGAAGAAGTAAGCCGGCTCTCCGTCGATCCGGCTGGCAAGGCCGCTGACATCATGTGTCAGCCGGCTGACATCGACGGAAGCACGCCGGACACCACGGGGCCGTAGCCTGCAAAGGCACGGCCGGGATTCCAGTCCCGATGCGTGCGTCCCACAGTCCCAGCCGGTGTTTCCGGCAGAGCCCGCCGACATGAACGATGCGCCCAAGCCTGCTGTGCCCCGCGATCTGAGCCGCCTGCGCGACGGCCATTTCGACGGGGCCGCGCAGGAACGGCTGATGACCGACCTGGCCGAATCGCTGCCGGGCGCGGTGTTCCAGCTCGAGTCGGACGACAAGAACAACCTTCGCTACAACTTCGTGTCCGGTCGCGCGCGCGAGGTGCTCGGCGTCGAGCCGCAGGCCATCCTCGACGATCCGCTGCTGCCGTCGAAGCTGGTGATCGCGAAGGACTCCTCGGTGCTGTTCAACGCGTACCGTGATTCCGCTCGCGGCATCCGCCCGGTGAGCGCCGACGTGCGCATCCTGCGTCCCGACGGCCAGCAGCGCTGGATCCGCACGTTCGCCACCTGCCGCAAGGCCGGCGGCAACGTGATGTGGAACGGCTACTGGAACGACGTCACGGACGAAGTCGAGGCGCGCGAGAAGCTGGAGCGCTCCGAGGCGCGGCTGCGTGCCATCGTCGACACGGTGCCCGGCGTGCTGTTCCAGCTGCGTCGCGACGCCGACGGCAGCATCGGCATCAACTATCTGTCGCACGGCAGCGAGGAGATGTCGGGCATCCCGCACGAGGAATTGCGCCGCGATTTCGGTGCCTTCCTGCGCGCGGTGCACGAGGAGGACCGCCCGCAGATCGCGGAGGCGCTCGAGCGCTCGGTGTCGGAGATGAAGGTCAAGGAGCACACCGTGCGCGTGAATCACCGCGACGGCAGCCTGCACTGGATCACGAACATCGTGTCGCCGCGCCGCAACGAGGATGGACAGGTGCTGTGGGACGGCATCACCGTCGACATCACCGCGCACAAGCGGACCGAGGAAGCACTTGTGCATGCCGAGACCCGCATGCGGGAGATCGTAGGCTCGGCGCCGGGTGCGGTGTACCAGGTGGTCATCGGCGCCGACGGCGTGCTGCGATTGCCGTACGTCAGCGAAGGGTTGATCGATCTGGTCGGCATCGCCAAGGCGGACGCCGAAGCGGACGTAGGCTGCCTGTTCGCCCAGGTGCAGACCCTGGACCTGCCGCGCCTGCAGCGTGCGATCGTCGCGACGGCGCAGCAGCGCGAGACGCTCAGCTTCGACTTCCAGTTCCGTCATGCGCTCAGCGGAGAACTGCGCTGGCTGCGGTCGCGCGCGACCGCCGTGCGAGGGGCAGGCGGCGAGGTGGTGTGCAACGGCTTCTGGCAGGACATCACCGACTTCAAGACGCTGGAAGCGGAGCTGCGCGACGCGCGCGACGCCGCGCAGGTGGCCGAACGCCGCGTGCGTGACATCACCGACAGCCTGCCGGGTGTCGTGTTCCAGATGGTCTATCCCGTCGACGGCCCGGCGCGCGTTGCGCATGTCAGCGAGGGTATGCGCGAGCTGACCGGCATCGACCGCGATGCGGCGATGACCAACCTGTCGGTGCTGATCCAGAACGTGGTGCCCGAGGACCGCGCACACGTGATCGCCGAAACGGCGCGCATGGCGCGCGATGCCGGCACCTTGCGCATCGAGTTCCGCCTGCGCCACACGCTGACCGGCGAGATTCGCTGGCTGCTCGCGCGCTCCGCCGGGCGCCGCATGGAGGACGGCAGCGTCGTCTCCAACGGCTTCTGGCAGGACATCACCGAGATCAAGACGCTGGAGGCCGAGCTGCGCGACGCGCGCGACGTGTCGCAGGCCAGTGCGGTGCAGTTGCGCGTGGTCACCGATTCGCTGCCGGGCATGGTCTACCAGTACAACGTGGCGCCCAATCTGGTGGGCACCTACACGATGGTCAGCGACCAGGGCCCCGAGATGTTCGGGCGCACGCGCGAGTGGATCACCGGCACGCCCAACAGCCTGCTGTATCTCGTGCTCAAGGAAGACCAGCCCAAGCTGATCGGCGCGTTCCTCGAGGCCGTGCGCAGCCGCGGCAACGTGGATTTCACCTACCGCTCGCAGCTGGCGGGCGATCGCATCGGCTGGCTGCGCACGCGCGCGCGTCCGATCCCGCAGGCCGACGGTGGCGTGGCCTGGAGCGGTTTCACGATGGAAGTCACCGCGGAGATCGAGGCGCGCCAGCAGCTCGAGGTGGTCGAGAAGCGGCTGCTCGAAGAAGCCAAGGCTGGCGAGCGGCGCGTGCGCGAGATCACCGAATCGTTGCCCGGGGTCGTCTACCGGATGGAGAACGTCGGTCGCAACACGACGCGCTTCACCGACATGACGGACGCGGCGCACAAGTTGTATGGCTACACCCGCGAACAGATCATGGCCAATCCCGCGTTGATGAGCGACGGCGTGCACCCGGACGATCGTGTCGCGATGCGCGATGAGCTGATGTCCTCGGCGCGTGCGGGCCGCCAGGCGCAGATGAATTTTCGCTTCAACCGTCCCGACGGAACCTTCCGCTGGCTGCGCACCTACGCAGCGGCACAGTTGATCGACAACGGTGTGGCCTGGGTGGGCTACACGGCAGATGTCACCGCAGAGCGCGAGGCGCGTGACCGCGCCGATGAGGCGATGCGTCAGCTGACGGTGGCGCGCGACGCCGCCGAAAGCGCGCAGCAACGCATGAGGGCGATCTTCGATCACACCAAGATCGGCCTGGTGATGATCGACGCGAACAAGAATTTCTCCGACGCCAACCCTTCGCTGCGCGAGCTGCTGGAGATCGCGGACGAGGAACAATTCGCGCGCGAATTTCCGAAGTTCTCGCCGCCGACCCAGCCGGATGGCCGCGATTCGATGGAGAAGGCGGCCGAGGTCATCGGCGTCGCATTCGAGCGCGGCTACAACCGCTTCGACTGGATGCACCAGACGTATTCCGGTGAGCCGCGACCCTGCGAGATCGCGCTGACGCGCGTGGAGCTGGGCGGCAAGCCCACGATCTTCGCGACGATGACCGACATGCGCGAGCGCCTGCGCTACGAAACGCAGCTCATGCGGGCCTCGGAGGAAGCGCGATCGGCCTCGCAGGCCAAGAGCGAGTTCCTCGCCAACATGAGCCACGAGATCCGCACGCCGATGAACGCGATCGTCGGGCTCACGCACCTGGGCTTGTCGAGCACCGATCCGACGCGCCTGCGCGACTACCTCGGCAAGATCGACACCGCGGCCAAGTCGCTGCTGCAGATCATCAACGACATTCTCGATTTCTCGAAGATCGAGGCGGGCAAGCTGTCCCTCGAATCGACGCCGTTCGACCTGTATTCGGTGCTCGACAATCTCTCCGGCATGCTGAACCTGCGCGCGGCGGAGAAAGGGATCGAACTGCTGTTCGCGGTCGAGCCCGGCATCAGCGCACAGCTCATGGGCGATCCGCTGCGCCTGGGGCAGATCCTGCTGAACCTGACCGGCAACGCGGTCAAGTTCACCGACAAGGGCCAGATCGTCGTGCGGGTGAAGACGACGAAGAAGGGCAAGGACTTCGTTCGGCTGCGCTTCGAAGTGACCGACACCGGCATCGGCCTGTCCGCAGAACAGATCTCGCGGCTCTTTGAATCCTTCTCGCAGGCCGACACCTCGACCACGCGCCGTTACGGCGGCACGGGTCTGGGCCTGGCCATCTCGCAGCGCCTGGTGGACCTGATGGACGGCGAGATCGCGGTCGACAGCGTGCAGGGCAAGGGCAGCACTTTTCACTTCACGGCGCGGTTCGGTCTTGCGCCCGAGACCGCCAAGCGCACGCCCACGCCCAAATCGATGCGCGGCATGCGCGTGCTCGTGGTGGATGACAACAGCACCGCGCAGTCGATCCTGCAGGCCTACCTGGAGTCCTTCGGCTTCGTCGTGGAGACCGTCAGCGACGGACAACGCGCGGTCGAGGCCATCCGCAATGCCGGCCCGCAGGCTTTCCGGCTGGTGCTGATGGACTGGCAGATGCCGGGCATGAACGGCATCGAGGCGGCGCGGCGGATTCGCGAGCTGTCCAGCCCCGAGCCCTCGGTGATCATCATGGTGACCGCGTTCGGCCGCGAGGAAGTCGAGCACCAGGCGCTGTCGGCCGGTCTCGACGGTTTCCTGATCAAGCCGGTGAATCCTTCCGTTCTGCTCGACACCATTCTCGATGCGTTCGGCAGGGAGGCTGCGCTGGAAGCGGGACCGGTGTCGTCGGCGATCGCGCCGACGGTGTCGCTCGAAGGCCTGCACGTGCTGCTCGTGGAGGACAACGAGATCAACCAGGAAGTCGCGATGGAGCTGCTCAAGCGCGCGGGCATCACGGTGGATCTGGCGAAGAACGGACGCGAGGCGGTGGACCTGGCGTCCGCCAAGGATTACGACGCCGTGTTGATGGACGTGCAGATGCCGATCATGGATGGGCTCGAGGCTACGCGGCGCATCCGTCGCCTGGAGTCGCTGCGCGCCACGGTCCCGATCATCGCGATGACCGCCAACGCGATGGCCGAGGACCGGCAGCGTTGCATCGAGGCCGGCATGAACGATCACGTCGGCAAGCCGGTGGACGTGAGCCGGCTGCACAAGGTGCTGGCGCAGTGGACGCGCGGTGCTGCGCGTAGCCCGGACGTTGAATTGCGCGAAGCCAAAGAGCGGGAGCTTCTACCTCGGCAGGAAGCCTTCCCGGACTTCGTCCGGGTTACGGTTCCGCCAACCTTGCCCGGCGGTCAGGCTGGGCCCGACGCCAGGTCTGCGCCGGAAGAACCGGATTTCGACTTTCCGCTCGCGGTCCGCCAGATGGGCGACAGCGTGGCGCTGTGGGAGAAGCTGGCGCGGCGCTACGGGGCATCGGCTTCACCGGCCGCGCAGATCATGCAATCGCTGGCGGCCTCGGATCGTGAATCCGCGCGTCGCAACGCGCATACGCTCAAGGGCGTCGCGGCGACGCTCGGGCTTCTGGCGCTCAAGCGCGCTGCGGCCGAAGTGGAACGCGCGCTGGCCGCCGGCTCCGGCGTGGCGATGCCCGACCTCGAGGAACTGACCCGCGCGGACGAGACAGCGCGCCGGGTGATCGGTCAGCATCTGTCGAAATGACGACGCACTGGATGGACGGAGACCTGCTGTGAAATCCCGTATTGCGGTGGTGGACGACGACGAGATGATCCGCGAGGTCGTCGTCGAGTATCTGACCGGCCAGGGTTTCGACGTCCTCAGCCTCGACGGCGGTCCAGCGCTGCGTGCCGCTTTCGCCACCACCCCGCCGGACTGCGTGATCCTGGATCTGGTGATGCCGGGCGAAGATGGCCTGAGCGTGCTGCGCTGGATCCGCAACGGGTCGGCCGACCTTCCGGTGATCATGCTGACCAGCGCGGATGGCACCGCCGACCGGGTCGTGGGGCTGGAACTGGGCGCCGACGATTACGTCTCGAAACCGGCCGATCTGCGCGAACTGCTGGCGCGCGTGCGCAGCGTCCTGCGCCGGCGCACCGGCGCCGCGTCACCGCCGCCGATGGCGCAGCCGGTTCCGCTGGTCGAGCAACGCAAGTCCGCCGGGCCGGGCGAGGCCTGGTTCGGTCGCTGGCGGCTCGATCGTGCGCGGAGGCGCCTGGTGGATTCGGCCGGCGAGGTGCTGCCGGTGACCGGAGCGGAGTTCGGCCTGCTGTGCGTGTTCGCGGATCACCCGAGCGTGGTGCTGTCGCGCGACAAGCTGCTGGAGCTTTCGGGCACGGATCCCGGGGAAGTGTTCGATCGCGCCATCGACCTGCGGATCACGCGTCTGCGGCGCAAGATCGAGCCGGTTCCCGGGGATCCGACGGTGATTCGCACGATTCGCGGGCATGGCGGCGGCTACGAGTACCTGCCTTCGGATGGACCCAACTACGGGCGCTGATCGTCCGGACTGCCGGAAGGCGCTGGTTCGGCTGGAAATCCCGGACCGAATGGCTACAATACGCGCCCTTTTCGCAGCCGCTCGGCCGCGAAGCTTTTGAGATTGAACTGCATGGTTACGATTCGTCTGGCTCGCGCCGGCTCCAAGAAGCGCCCGTTCTATCACGTGGTTGCCACCGACAAGCGCAGCTCGCGCGACGGACGCTTCATCGAGCGCCTCGGCTTCTACAACCCCACCGCGCAGGGCAAAGAGCAGAAGCTCGTGCTCGACGTGGCCAAGATGAAGGACTGGCAGAGCAAGGGCGCGCAGGTTTCCGAGCGCGTTTCCTACCTCGCCACGACGCTTCCCGCCGCCACGCCCGTCGCGGCCTGAGCAGCAGGATGAGTCGCCGGCTGACGCTCGGTCGCGTCGCCGGGGTGTACGGGGTCAAGGGCTGGGTCAAGCTTCGTTCGTTCACCCGGCCGATCGACAACCTCCTGGATTTCCGCGAGTTCTGGTTCGCCAAGGGCGAGGGCTACGCGGGCCGGCTGGCCGAAGGCAAGCTGCATGGGGACGGCATCGTCGCCCGCCTGAGTGGCCCCGACGGCAAGCTGATCGAGGATCGGGACATGGCGGCTGCGCTGATCGGGACGGAAATCCAGGTCGAGCGAAGCCAGATGCCACGGCTCGAGCAGGGCGAGTACTACTGGTTCGACCTGGTCGGACTCGAAGTGCGGAACCTGGAAGGCGTGGTGCTGGGCAAGGTGGACGAGGTGACCAGCAACGGCGCGCAGGATGTGCTGGTGGTTCTGGATGGTGAGACGGAGCGGCTGATCCCCTTCGTGCACGGTCCGATCATCCAGTCGGTGAGCACCGGCGACGGCGTGATCGTCGCGGACTGGCAGCCGGATTACTGAATCTGATGTTCCGGGATGACGCACGATGATGAAGATCGAAGTCGTCACGCTGTTTCCGGAACTGGTGGATGTGGTGAAGCGGCACGGAATGCCGCGGGTGGCGGTGGAACAGAAGGCGCTGGAGTTGAGTTGCACCAACCCCCGTGATTTCGCCCAGAACCGCTGGCGCAAGGTCGATGAACGGCCTTTCGGCGGCGGTCCGGGGATGGTGATGCAGGCCGAACCGCTGGCGCTGGCGATCGAGAACGCGAAAGCGAATCTCGGACCGGCGACCAAGGTGGTGATGATGTCGCCCCAGGGCGAGCGCATGGACCAGTCCTGGTTCGAGCGACTCGGCAAGGAAGCGGGATTGGTGGTGTTGTGCGGTCGTTACGAGGGCGTCGATGAGCGCCTCGTGTCGAGCGTGGTGGACGTGGAGCTGTCGCTGGGCGACTTCGTGCTGTCGGGAGGCGAATTGGCGGCGATGGTGATGATCGATGGCATCGCACGGCTGTTGCCGGGAGTGCTGGGTCATGCGGAGTCGGCGGGTCAGGATTCGTTCTCGAACGGCCTGCTCGACCATCCCCACTATTCACGGCCGGTGGATTGGCGCGGCGAAGCGGTACCGGACATTTTGATGAGTGGCGACCACGCCAAACAGGCGCGGTGGCGGCTCAAGCAGGCACTGGGACGGACGTGGTTGCGTCGCCCGGACTTGCTGGACAAGTTGGAACTGGATGCGGAACAGCAGACCCTGCTCCGCGAATACGTGTCAGAGCAGAAGGCAGGTGGATCATGAGCAACGCAAACAAGATCATTCAGTCGGTCGACGCCGAGCAGTTGAAGCAGAACGTCCCGACGTTCAATCCCGGTGACACCGTCGAGGTCAAGGTCAAGGTCAAGGAAGGCGACCGCGAGCGTCTTCAGGCGTTCGAGGGCGTGGTGATTGCCAAGCGCAGCCGCGGCCTGAACTCCGCGTTCACCGTCCGCAAGGTTGCGCACGGCGAAGGTTGCGAGCGCACCTTCCAGCTGCACAGCCCGCAGGTCGCCGAGATCGCCGTGAAGCGTCGTGGCGACGTGGCACGCGCCAAGCTGTACTACCTGCGTGATCTGGCCGGCAAGAAGGCGCGCATCAAGGAAAAGCTGTCCTGATCCTGCGTGGCTTCGCGTCGATCTGACGCGAAGCGCCCTTCGGATCACGTGGTACGAGGGCCTGGACATCGTCCGGGCCTTCGTCGTTTCTGTCGTTCGGACAGGGTGCCCGACAGGCCTTCGGACACACCGATGGTGACGGTCCTCACACTGCGAAGTGCACACCTGGATATATCCATAGCACCTGCCTTGCGGTCCGGTTTACCCGGGCCCTAGTATGGCCTCCGGATCGCGAGACTAGGTCCGTCCTTCGGATACACAACTGGGAGTTCAATATGAAGAAACTGGTCGCTGGTGCTGTCCTGCTTGTTGCTTCCTCGTCGGTCTTCGCGGAGGCCCCGGGTGGCCCGAACTGCGGTTGGGGAAACATGCTGTTCAAGGGCCAGTCCGGCTTCGTGGCCCACTTCCTGGCCAGCACGACCAACGGTACGTCGGGCAATGCCACGTTCGGCATGACCACGGGCACCAACGGTTGCTCGGTTGACGGCAAGCTGACCTACGGCGGCAAGGCCATGGTCGGTGCGATGTTCGACGAGTTCTCCGCCGACGTCGCAGTGGGTGAGGGTGACGCGCTGAACGCCGTCGCCGCCGCCTACGGTGTCAGCAAGGAAGACCGCGCCGCGTTCGCCACGCTGGCCCACCAGAACTTCGCCGCGCTGTACACGAGCGAGAACGTGACGGCTGAAGAAGTCGCCACGAATCTGGAAACGCTGATGAAGGCTGACGCAACGCTGTCGAAGTACGTCATCTGAACTTTCGCGACTGCCGCCTGATGGCGGCAGTCCGATGGTCCAATCGGGCCCGGTATCGCTTAGATGCCGGGCTTTTCTTTTGAACGCCCCGAAGCGATGTCCTCGACGCGCGCACTCGTCCCGTTCCTGATCGCACTGTTCGCCTTGTTGCCGACCCCGAGCTGGTCGGCCGGTACGGCCTGGGAACAGGCGCAGGCCAGCGAGCTGTGGCAGCGCAACGAATGGATCAAGCTGGGTCACTACAAGCCGGGCACCTGGCCCGGGTCCTGGCGCAGCCAGACCGAGGATCCGCGCTTCTTCATGGCGGCCAACGGCGCGGTCGATCCGCGTGCCGAACTCCAGGCGACGCTCGAGGGTTTCGCCGCCTCCGCCGAATCGGGTGACGAGCACGCGCAGTGCCGGTTCGTCGCTCGCCTGAGCTGGCTGCGTGCGGAGCTGGATATCGGCGATCTGCCGCAGCCCGACTGCGCCAAGTACCGGGAATTCAGGGAGCAGGTCAACGCCACGCGGGCGGTCCTGGTCTTTCCGTCCTATTACCTCAACAGCCCCTCGTCGATGTTCGGCCACACCTTGCTCCGGCTGGATCCGGGCGAGGCGGACGGCGGCTCCGAGTACCTGTCCTTCGCCGTCAATTTCGGTGCGCTGGTGGACCCGAACGACAACGGCCTTTTCTATGCCTTCAAGGGCTTGGCCGGCGGATATGCCGGCCAGTTCGAGGTGGACCACTACTACAAGAAAATCCGCGAGTACAACCACGGCGAGAACCGCGACATCTGGGAGTACCCGCTCAATCTGACGGCCGAGGAAACGGAGCGGCTGATCCAGCATCTGTGGGAGCTGCGCCGGATCAACTTCGCGTACTACTTCTTCGACGAGAACTGCTCGTACCGGATCCTGGAGATGCTCGAAGTGGCGCGTCCGGGATTGGACCTGACGAGCGCGTTTCCGCTGACCGCGATTCCGATCGACACCGTTCGTGAGGTGGAGCGATCGGGGCTCGTTCGCGACAAGCACTTCCGGCCTGCCCAAGGCACCGTGCTCAAGCAGCGTCTGGCGGGTGTGCCGCCCCGGCTTCGCGAACGGGTGATCGAGATAAGCCGGTCGCCCGATCGGCTCAACGACGCCGACGTGCAGGCGCTCGATCCGGCCACTCGCGCGTTGCTGATCGATTCCGCCTACAAGTTCCTGCGCTACGAGCAGACCGGCATGGAGCGCGACCCCGAGGTCGCGCAGCGCAGCTTCCGGCTGTTGCAGGCCCTGCAGGCGCGTGCCGCGGATCTTCCGCCTCCCGCAGCTCAGCCCGATCCGTCGACGTCGCCCGATCTGAGCCACGGCAGCCGGCGACTGGCCGTCGGCGCCTGGAACGAAGACGGACAGGACTACCTGAGCCTTGGCCTGCGCATGTCGCTGCACAGCCTTCCGGAGAACCGCAACGGCTTCCCGGTGGGCGCGCAGATCAACCTCGGCAACTTCGATCTGCGGATCGAGGACGACGGCAAGGTCGATCTCAATCGCTTCGACGTCGTCGACATCCTGTCGCTCAGCCCGCGGGACCGCTTCTTCAAGCCGCTGTCGTGGGCCGTGAGGACCGGCGTCGAGCGTCAATGGACCGACGATCGCGAGCATCGGGTGGCGCACATCAACGGCGGCATCGGTGCGACGCGCACGCTGTGGGCGGACAACCGGGTCTACGGTCTGACCACCGCCCGGCTGGAGAACAACTACGGCTTCGCCGATCCGCTGCAGCCTGCGCTGGGCCTGCGCGGCGGGCTGCTGTTCAATGCCGGACCCGTGATCCTGCAGTGGGAAGTGAGCGCGGAGAAATTCGCCAATGGCGAGCTTCGCAAGATCGCGGACCTGAGCCACAACCTGCGCCTGTCGCGTAACCAGGCGCTGCACCTGGAACTGCTCTGGCGGGACCAGCAGCCCGACGATACGCTCGCCGTCGGCCTTCGCTACCAGTACTACTACTAGGAACAGGGCGCTAGCCGGGACGCTCTTCGATGCCGCAACCTCAGCCTTGAACGTGCTCGATTCGCAGGTCGCCTTCGCGATCGCAGATGCCCGAACCGCTTCCTCGCTTCGGCTTCTGCGCGGGCACTTGCACGGCGTACTGCTGCTCTGTTTCGCGCTGTGCGGATGCACCTCGGTCTTCCTGCAACCCGACCACGTGCAGTACTTCCAGAACCGGACGCTCGGAACGCCGGTCGAGGATGTCTGGCTCGCCGCGCGCGATGGCAGCCAGCTCCACGCGCTGTACCTGCCGGCCCAGGGAACGCCGCGCGCGACACTGCTGTTCCTGCACGGCAACGCCGAGAACCTGAGTTCGCACGTCTACGCGGTGAAGTGGCTGCCGGCACAGGGCTACAGCGTGCTGGCGCTCGACTATCGCGGGTACGGGCTGTCGCAAGGCGACAAGAGCATCGACGCCGTCCACGAGGACGCCGAGTCGGCGCTCGCCTGGCTGGTTGCCCGCGATGCGGGCGCCCATGGACCGCTGATCGTCTATGGCCAGAGCCTGGGCGGGTCCGTCGCGATGCGTCTGGCCGCGACTTCGCCGCTGCGCGAACACATCGCTGCGGTGATCGCCGACAGCGCGTTCTCCAGCTATCGCGACATCGCGCGCGAAAAGCTGGGGCAGGTGTGGCTGACCTGGCCGCTGCAATGGCCGCTGTCGCTGCTGATCTCCGACCGCTACTCGGCGATCGACGTCGTCGATCGCATCAGTCCCATTCCGCTGGTACTGATCCAGGGTGAGCGCGACGTCATCGTCGACACTCACCATGCGCAACGGCTGTACGCGGCAGCCGGAGAGCCCAAGCAGTTGTGGATGGTCCCGGAAGGGCTGCATATCGACGCCGTCTCCCGCGAACCGGTGCGCGCCCGCTTCCTCGATTTCCTGAACACGGTGCAGCCCCGCCCTTGAAAAAGGGGCAGGGGTGCACATTCGAACGTCACGATGTCTACCAAAGGGATTCTGCTGCGCCATGACTGACAAGCACGCCTTCCAGGCCGAAACCAAGTCGCTGCTGCGACTGATGATCCACTCGCTGTACTCGAACAAGGAGATCTTCCTGCGCGAGCTGATCTCCAACGCGTCGGACGCCTGCGACAAGCTGCGGTTCGAGGCCATTTCCAGGCCCGAGCTGATGGGTACGGACGAGCTGGCGGTGGAGATCATCCCGGACAAGGCGGCGGGAACGCTGACCATCCGCGACAACGGCATCGGCATGACGCGCGAGGACATGGTCGCGCACCTGGGCACCATCGCCCGCTCGGGCACGCGCGAGTTCATGAGCAAGCTGTCCGGCGACCAGGCCAAGGACGCGCAGCTCATCGGCCAGTTCGGTGTGGGCTTCTACTCGTCGTTCATCGTGGCTGACGACGTGACGGTCAGAAGCCGTCGCGCCGGCACCGACGAGGCCACCGAATGGTCGTCGAAGGGCGAGGGCGAGTTCGAAGTCCAGCCCTGCGAGAAGGCAACGTCGGGCACCGACGTGATCCTGAAGGTGCGCGAGGACGACAAGGAATTCCTCGAGGCGTCGCGGCTGTCGTTCATCGTCCGCAAGTATTCCGACCACATCGGGCTGCCGATCCGCATCCGCGACGACAAGGGAGAACTCGAGACGCTCAACCAGGCCCGCGCGTTCTGGACGCGGCCCAAGAGCGAGCTCAAGGACGAGGACTACCAGGCGTTCTACAAGCACCTCGCGCACGACTTCGAGGAGCCGCTGTCCTGGGCGCACCACAAGGTCGAAGGCAATCTCGAATACACCTCGCTGATCTACATCCCCCGGCGCGCGTCGTTCGAACTCTGGAACCGCGAGGCGCACCAGGGTCTGCACCTGTACGTGAAGCGCGTCTTCATCATGGACAAGGCGGCCGAACTGTTGCCACCGTATCTGCGTTTCGTGCGTGGTCTGGTCGACACCGCGGACCTTCCGTTGAATGTGTCGCGCGAGATCCTGCAGGGCAGCCGGACGACCGAGAAGATCAAGGCCGCGCTGGTCAAGCGCGTGCTGGACCTGCTGGACGACATGGCCGAGAAGAAGCCGGAGGACTACAAGGTTTTCTGGAACACCTTCGGATCGGTGCTCAAGGAAGGCGTGGTCGAGGACACCGCCAACAGCGAGCGCATCGCCAAGCTGTTGCGCATGGCCTCCACGAAGGATCCGGCCGGCGAGCTGACGTCGCTGCCCGAGTACGTGAAGCGCATGACCGAGGCGCAGAAGTCGATCTACTTCCTGACGACCGAGTCGCTGACGGCCGCGCGCTCCAGCCCGCATCTCGAAGGTTTCGCCAAGCGCGGACTCGAAGTGCTGCTGCTGACCGATCGCATCGACGAGTGGGTGGTCAGCAATCTCACCCAGTTCGACGGCAAGCCACTGAAGTCGGTGGCGCAGGGCGCCGCCGAACTCGACGACGTGGTCGAGACCGCCGAGCAGGCGCAGCAGGAATCCTCGTTCAAGGACGTCTTCGAGCGCGTGAAGGCGGTGCTGGAAGATCGCGTGCAGGAGGTGCAGCTGTCCAAGCGCCTCACCGATTCGCCGTCGTGCCTGGTGGCGCCGGACTTCGGCATGAGCCGCCGCCTCGAGAAGATGCTGGCGCAGGGTGGCGAGAAGATCCCGCGCAGCAAGGCGATCCTCGAACTCAACGGCGATCACCCGCTGGTGGCGCGTCTCAAGGAAACCAACGACGACGCCGTGTTCGCCGACTTCGCGGAGCTGCTCTACGGGCAGGCGCAGCTGGCCGAGGGCGGCCAGCTCGACGATCCGGGCGCGTTCGTGAAGCGGCTGAACCGGCTGGTGCTCGGACAGGCGCCTTCAGGCCGGATCATCGTCTAGGCCCACCCGTAGCCCGGGTGAAACCCGGGGCTTCTCGTTCGACCAATGAGAAAAGCCCCCGGGTTTCACCCGGGCTACGGTGGCGGCGAAATTATTTCGCCGCCGATGTCGAAATGCGGCAGGCTGACCCGTCATGGGGTGCACGGATCGTCGTGCGACCTTCTATCCACGGGAGTCACCCATGAAATACGCCCTCTGCTTCTACGAGACCGCCGACAACTTCGCCGCCCGCACCAGCGGCAATGCGCCCGAATACTGGAGTGCCTGGAAAGCCTACGCCGGCGCTCTCGGCGACCGCATCACGGGCGGCTCGGCGCTGCAGAGTCCGGCGACCGCGACGACCGTCGCGGTCCGTGGCGGCAAGCGCCAGGTCCAGGACGGACCGTATGCCGACACCAAGGAACAGCTCGGCGGCTTCATGCTCATCGAAGCGGCGAATCTCGACGAGGCGCTGGAATGGGCGGCCAAGTGCCCCGCCGCCGCCACCGGTCGCGTGGAGGTTCGTCCCGCGCTGTCCACGCAGTCGATGTAGGCCGGGCATCCGGTCTTCGGAGATCGACGTCCGGTGAGTGACACGCACGAGGCGGTGGTCGCGGCTGCCCGACGCAGCTACGGCCGCCTCGTCGCGTATCTGGCCTCGCGCATGCAGGACCTTGCGGGTGCCGAGGATGCGCTGGCCGATGCGTTCGAGCGTGCGCTGCTCACCTGGCCGCGCGACGGGGTTCCGGACAACCCGGATGCCTGGCTGCTCACGACCGCGCGGCGACGCCTGCTCGACGACGTGCGTCATGCGCGCGTGCGCCGCGAGGCCGAGCCCCTGTTGATCCTGATGATGGACAACCCGGCCGAACCTGCCGACGCATTTCCGGATGAGCGCCTGAAGCTGCTGTTCGTGTGCGCGCATCCGGCCATCGACGTCGGTGTCCGCACGCCGCTGATGCTGCAGGCCGTGCTCGGTCTGGACGCGGCGACCATCGCCAGCGCGTTCCTGGTCGCGCCGGTGTCGATGGGACAGCGTCTCGTGCGAGCGAAGACGAAGATCCGCGCCGCCGGCATCGCGTTCGAAGTGCCGGGCGAGGGTGATCTGCCGGCGCGGCTGGAAACCGTGCTCGACGCCATCTACGCCGCCTACGGCACGGGCTGGGATGCTTCGGGTGCGAACGGTCGTCACGCCAGTCTTGCGCGCGAGGCGGTGGATCTGGCCCGCGTGCTCGTCGCCTTGATGCCCGACCAGCCCGAGGCGCTCGGCCTGCTGAGCCTGATGCTGTACTGCGAGTCGCGGCGCGAGGCGCGTCGCGACGAGGCGAACCGCTACGTACCGCTGGCGAAGCAGGACGTCTCGCGGTGGTCGCGGACGCTGATCGGGGAGGCCGGGCAGTTGCTGCAGCACGCGGGCACGATGGGGCACATCGGGCGCTACCAGCTCGAAGCCGCGATCCAGTCGGTGCACGCACAGCGCGCGCTGACCGGCACGACGCACTGGGACATCATCGCGCGCTTCTACGGCGAGTTGCTGCGGCTCGCGCCCACGATCGGCGCCCAGGTAGGCGAGGCGGCCGCGGTTGCGGAATGGCGAGGCGCGCAGGCCGGCCTCGATCGGCTCGACGCGATGGATGCCGACGAGGTGCAGCGCTATCAGCCCTGGTGGGCCGTGCGGGCACATCTGCTGGCCGCCACCGGTCGCGTCGCGGAAGCGCGTCCGGCCTACGAGCGCGCCATGGGGCTGGCGGAGGATGCCGAGGTGCGGAGCTTTCTCGCCGGTCGACTCGCGGCCCTCGACGACACGTCCGCGTAGCCCGGGTGAAACCCGGGGATCATTTCCTTCGGATACGCGGAACCCCGGGGTGCACCCGGGCTCCGCCGTGATGGGCTAACGGATGACGCGCACCGTGTCGACGTAGCGGTCCATCCACCAGCGGTTGCCGACCGGGGCGACGATCACCTGACGGCCGCTGCTCGGCGCGTGCACCGCCTGGCCGTCGCCGAGATAGATGGCGACGTGATCGATGCCCCAGCTGTTGAAGCTGTAGAAGATCAGATCACCGGGCTCCGCATCGTCGAGGTCGATCTCTTCGCCGGACTTGTGCTGCTCGCGCGTCGTGCGCGGGATCTTCACGCCCTGCTGGGCATACACGTACTGCACCAGGCCACTGCAGTCGAAACCGTCCGGCGTCGCGCCGCCATAGCGGTACGGCCGGCCGATCTGGCCCAGTGCGTCGAGCACGATACCGCGCCTGAGCGCCTGTCCTTCCGGAGTGGGCTTGTAGCTGGAGAAGCAGCCTGCGAGCAGGCTCGCCACGAAGGCGAGCAGGATGAAGCCGGGTAGCGCCCGCATCAGCCGGGCGGCGGGACGGTAGCGACCATCGACTCGCGCAGCGCGAACGTCGTGAACCAGCGATCCAGCGGCTCGTGCCCCTTGCGCCACTCGATGTACGGCATGCGCAGGTCGAGATAGGCCAGGGCCACACCAGCGGTGATCTCGACCACGCTCGGCGCTTCGTTGGACAGCTCCGCGGCTTCCAGATCGAGCACGGCGATCGAGCGGCGGATCACGTCGGCTTGGCGGTCGAGGAAGGCGACGTGGCGGATGCCTTCGGGGCGGCGTTTCTCGATCACGGTGGCGAACGCGGCATTGATGACGCCCTCGGCCACCTGGGCGCGGCGCAGCGCCGACCAGCGCTTGGAGCCGCGCGGCAGCGCGGTGAGCCCACGGCCACGGGTCTGCAGGTATTCGATGATCAGCGTCGAGTCGGGCAGCGATTCGCCCTTCTCGGTGACGAGGGTCGGAATGCGCGAAAGCGGGTTGGCGGCGAGCAGTTCGGGCAGCGGATCGAACGGGTCGCAGAGGATTTCCTCGATCAGGTCGGAGAGGCCGAGTTCATGCGCAACGACGCGCACTTTGCGTGCGTAGGGTGAAGTCTTGCTGCAGTACAGCTTCATCTTCACCGCGCGTCCCCTCGTTCCATTTACGTGACCAGCGTGACCGTATGGCAGGACGGGCGCAAGCCTTGACGCCCGCTCAATAAAAAGCCCCCGGCCTGCGGGGGCTTGTTACGCCGCGGACGGCTCAGTGGATGCCGGCGAGCGCGTCGAGGTACTTCTCGGCGTCGAGCGCGGCCTGGCAACCCGTGCCCGCGCTGGTGATCGCCTGGCGATACACGTGGTCCTGCACGTCGCCGGCCGCGAACACGCCGGGCACGCTGGTCTGCGTCGCATTGCCGTTGGAGCCACTCTGCACCTGCAGGTAGCCGCCCTTCATCTCGAGCTGGCCTTCGAAGATGCCGGTGTTCGGCGTGTGGCCGATGGCGATGAAGACGCCCTTGAGCGCGATCTCGCGCGCCGCGCCGGTCTTCACGTTCTTGACGCGCATGCCGGTCACGCCGGAGGCATCGCCCAGCACCTCGTCGAGCGTCGAGTCCCAGATGATCTCGACCTTGCCTTCCTGCTGCCGCTTGAACAGCTTGTCGTGCAGGATCTTCTCGCCCTTGAAGCGGTCGCGGCGATGCACCACGGTGACCTTGTTGGCGATGTTGGCCAGGTACAGCGCTTCTTCGACCGCGGTGTTGCCGCCGCCGATCACGGCCACGTCCTGGCCCTTGTAGAAGAAGCCGTCGCAGGTCGCGCAAGCGCTGACGCCCTTGCCCTTGAACGCGTTCTCGGAGTCCATGCCCAGGTAACGCGCCGAGGCGCCGGTGGCGATGATCAGCGCGTCGCAGGTGTATTCGCCCTGGTCGCCCTTGAGCTTGAACGGCTTGTTCTTCAGATCCACCGAGTGGATGTGATCGAACACCATCTTCGTATCGAAGCGCTCGGCATGCTTCTGCATGCGATCCATCAGCGCAGGGCCCATCAGGCCGTGCACGTCGCCGGGCCAGTTGTCGACTTCGGTGGTGGTCATGAGCTGCCCACCCTGCTCGATGCCGGTGATCAGCACGGGTTTGAGGTTGGCGCGGGCGGCGTAGACGGCGGCGGTATAGCCGGCCGGTCCCGAGCCGAGAATGATCAAGGAATGGTGATTCATGGTGTATGCGGGAGTGGGGGCTCGATCGCGGACCTCAAGCGGGGCCGACGATGGTTTGCGATGTCGTCTCTGGGTGACCCCGGAGGGACACCGTTGGATGGCGAACATTCTACGTTCCCGCATTCCTGGGCGATGAAAGTTTGCAGAGGCGCGGGATAGGGTTGGGCTATGAGGGCGGTGCGCCGGGTGGGCGATGCGTACTGCGCGCGGCGGAGGGGGCTGGGTGTTCGGGCCAGGCTCTCCCTCATCCGCCCCTTCGGGGCACCTTCTCCCTCCGGGAGAAGGAACCGCTTGCTCCCCTCTCCCGGAGGGAGAGGGGCCGGGGGTGAGGGAGAGTCTTGGCTGCTGCGAGACACTCGAACCCGACCCGTTGTTCAGATCTAGATCCGCGATAACGACCTGAGGCACAAGGTCTTCAGCAGCCGATTTCATTGCGACCAGGGGCATGGGCGTGTCTAATACGCGCCCCTGTTTTCCTCCCCCGGCCCGCGCCGCGCCGAGTCCCTGACGTGAATACCAATTTCCCGCGCATCCAGCGCCTTCCTCCCTACGTCTTCAACATCGTCGGCGAGCTCAAGAAGGCTGCCCGGGCACGCGGGGACGACGTCATCGACTTCAGCATGGGGAACCCGGATCAGCCGACCCCCAAGCACATCGTCGACAAGCTGGTCGAAGCGGCCGTCCGCGGTACCGAGAGCGACTACGTGCGCCCCGAGGTGCACGACGAGGACGGCACGCACACGCACCGTTACTCGGTCTCGAAGGGCATTCCGCGCCTGCGTCGCGCCGTCAGCCGCTGGTACAAGCAGCGCTACGACGTGGACATCGACCCCGAGAGCGAGGCGATCGCCACGATCGGTTCGAAGGAAGGCCTGGCGCATCTGGCATTCGCCACCTTGGCCGAGGGCGACGTCGTGCTGGTGCCCAATCCGGCGTACCCGATCCATCCGTATGGCGTCGTGCTGGCCGGCGCCGACGTGCGTCACGTGCGCATGACGCCGGAAGTGGATTTCTTCGAGGAACTGCAGCGGGCGGTCAAGGAATCCTGGCCCAAGCCCAAGATGCTGATCCTGAACTTCCCGGGCAATCCGACGACGCAGTGCGCGGACCTGGCGTTCTTCGAGAAAGCGGTGGCGATCTGCAAGGAGCACGAGATCTGGCTGGTGCATGACCTGGCCTACGCCGACATCGTGTTCGACGGATACACCGCGCCTTCGATCCTGCAGGTGCCGGGCGCCAAGGACATCGCGGTCGAGTTCTTCACCTTGTCGAAGAGCTACAACATGCCGGGCTGGCGCGTCGGCTTCATGGCCGGCAACCCGACGCTGGTCGCCGCGCTGGGCCGCATCAAGAGCTACCTCGACTACGGCATGTTCACGCCGATCCAGGTCGCCGCCATCGCCGCGCTCGAAGGCCCGCAGGACTGCGTGGCCGAGATCCGGCACATGTACAAGGTGCGCCGCGACGTGCTGTGCGAAGGCCTCAACCAGGCCGGCTGGAAGGTCACCAAGCCCAAGGCGACGATGTTCGTCTGGGCCGAGATTCCGGAGCCGTTCAAGGGCCTGGGCTCGCTGGAATTCTCGAAGCTGCTGATGAACGAGGCCAAGGTCGCGGTCTCGCCCGGCATCGGCTTCGGCGAGTACGGCGACACGCACGTGCGCTTCGCGCTGATCGAGAACGAGCACCGCACGCGCCAGGCCGTGCGGGGCATCAAGAAACTGCTGAAGGAAGGACCCAAGGGACAATGAGAGCGCAGCGACACGGTGCCGTGAGCGATAGCGAGCGTGGGTGCGGGAGCTGCGCGCCGTGCTCATCCAAACCAGGTTTCGACGTCTTAAGCGGGGTATGCCGATGAGCACGCCTCTCAAGATCGGCCTGATGGGCCTGGGCACCGTCGGACAGGGCGTCCTGCGCGTGCTGCGCAAGAACGCCGACGAGATCGAGCGTCGCATCGGTCGCAAGCTGGTGGTGACGCACATCGCCACCAAGGACCTGGATCGCAACTCCGAATCGCTGGAAGGGATCACCGTCAGCGACGACGCGCTGACCTGCGTGCGCAGCGCCGACGTCGACGTCGTCGTCGAGGTCATGGGCGGCTACAACATCGCCAAGCAGGTGACGCTGGCCGCCATCGAGCGCGGCAAGCCGGTGGTCACTGCCAACAAGGCGCTGCTCGCCGAGCACGGCAACGAGATCTTCGCGGCAGCCGCGAAGGCCGGCGTGGGCCTGGGCTTCGAGGCGGCCGTCGCCGGCGGCATCCCGATCATCAAGGCCGTGCGTGAAGGCCTGGCCGGCAATCGCATCGACAGCCTGGCCGGCATCATCAACGGCACCTGCAACTACATCCTCACGCAGATGACGGTGAAGGGGCAGACCTTCGCCGACGCGCTGTCCGATGCGCAGAAGCTCGGCTACGCCGAGGCCGATCCGACGTTCGACGTCGAAGGCGTCGACGCCGCGCACAAGCTGACGATCCTGGCGAGCATCGCCTTCGGCATCCCGCTGTCGTTCGGCGCGGTCGCCCGCGAAGGCATCTCCAAGATCACCGCGCAGGACATCCAGATCGCGCTGACGCTGGGCTACCGCATCAAGCTGCTCGGCATCGCGCAGCGTTCGGATGCCGGCGTGTCCTTGCGCGTGCATCCGACGCTGGTGCCGGACGACCAGCTCATCGCCAAGGTCGACGGCGTGGTCAACGCCGTCGTCGTGAACGGCAACGCGGTGGGGCAGGTGGGCTTCTACGGCCGCGGTGCCGGTGGCGATCCGACGGCCTCGGCCATCGTCGCCGACCTGATCGACGTGGCGCGCAGCCTCGGCGTTCCACAGGCGCAGCGCGTGCCGGTGCTGGCCTTCCAGCCCGGCGCCATGAAGGCGCTGCCGCTGCTGGCCATCGCCGACATCGAGTCCTGCTACTACCTGCGACTGCGCGTGGCGGACGAGCCCGGCGTGCTCAAGGCCATCACCGGCACGCTCGCCGAGTCCGACATCAGCATCGAGGCGATCCTGCAGAAGGAGCCGCGCGAGCACGAGGACGCGACCGTCGCGCTGATCACGAGCGCGGTGAAGGAGTCGAAGTTCGACGCCGCGATGCAGCGGCTGCTGGCGCTGCCGTTCGTGCGCGAAGGTGCCTCGCGCATCCGTGTCGAGCATTTCAAGAGCTGACAGATCAATGACGGCCGTGCGGCTCCAGGGCGGCGCCGTCGTATTGCAGCCGCTCACCGAAGACGACGCAGAAGCCCTGTTCGCGGCTGCCGATGCGCCCGCCGAACTGTTCCGCTACCTGCCGGACCGGCTGGAGACGCTGGAGCATCACCGCGCGTTCGTCGCCCGCGCGCTGGCCGAGCAGGCGCAGGGCAAGGCCCTGGCGTTCACGATCCGGCTGGCGGGGTCGGGTGAGGTCGTCGGCACGACGCGCTTCGGTGCCATCGAGATCGCCCATGCCCGCGCCGAGATCGGCTGGACCTGGATCGCCGGCAAGGTGCAGCGCTCGGCGGTGAACACCCAGGCCAAGAAACTGCTGCTCGAACACGGCTTCGAGGTCATGAAGCTGAACCGCGTCGAGTTCAAGACCGACAGCCTCAACCAGCGTTCGCGCAGCGCCATCTGGCGGCTCGGCGCGACGCAGGAAGGCATCTTTCGCAATCATATGGTGATGCCGGACGGTCGCATCCGGCACACCGTGTACTTCAGCATCACCCGTGAAGAGTGGCCGGAAGTACGACGCCGGCTCGACGCGATGCTGGTCCATTCCGCTTTGCCCGTTTAGGTTCTTCGTCATGCGCTATACCGGTCTGGTCGATCACTACCGCAGTCGTCTGCCCTTTGCCCCGAACGTGCGCGCCATCGCGCTGTGCGAAGGCCGCACGCCGCTGATCAAGCTCGAGAACCTGCCCAAGCGGCTGGGTTTCGAGAACGATCTGTACGTGAAATTCGAGGGTCTGAACCCCACCGGTTCGTTCAAGGACCGCGGCATGACCGCGGCGGTGACGCAGGCGGTGCACGAGGGTTCGCGCGCCATCATCTGTGCGTCGACGGGCAACACCTCGGCCGCCGCCGCGGCCTACGCGGTGCGCGCCGGCATCACCGCCTTCGTGCTGATCCCGGAAGGGAAGATCGCGCTCGGCAAGCTGGCGCAGGCGGTCGTGCACGGCGCCGTCGTCATCCAGGTCATGGGCAACTTCGACGACGGCATGCGCCTGGTCAAGGAAGTCGCGCAGACCTCGCCGGTGTCCATCGTCAACTCGATCAATCCGTTCCGCCTGCAGGGTCAGAAGACCGCCGCGTTCGAGATCGTCGAGGCCCTCGGGCGCGCGCCGGACTATCACTGCCTGCCGGTCGGCAACGCCGGAAATATCACGGCTCACTGGATCGGTTACTCGGAAGCTTCGGGGCATGACACGGCGGCGCACACGCTGCCGGCTGCGCTGCGCACCTACGACCAGACCGCCATCGCGTCGAACCGCCCGATCATGGTCGGCTACCAGGCCGCGGGCGCGGCACCGTTCCTGCGCGGCGGCCCGGTGAAGGATCCCGAGACGGTCGCCACCGCGATCCGCATCGGCGACCCGCAGTCCTGGAGCCAGGCCTGGCACGTGCAGAAGGAATCCGGCGGCTGGTTCGACGAGTGCACCGATGCCGAGATCCTCGCGACGCAGAAACTGCTGGCCGAGAGCGAGGGCGTGTTCTGCGAGCCGGCCTCCGCCGCCTCGCTGTGCGGTGCGCTGCGCGACATCAAGGCCGGCAAGATCAAGCCGGGCAAGACCGTCGTCTGCACGCTGACCGGCAACGGCCTGAAGGATCCCGACGTGGTGATGAAGAACGGTCTGACGGGTCTCGTGCAGGTTCCGGCGGAGCGCGCAGCGGTCGAGAAGGCGATCCTGAACCGGCTCTGACGTGGCGACGGTGGGTCGTGGGACCGTCGGGAACGGTCAACGCAGAGGCGCAAAGGACGCAGAGGTCCGAATGGAGCATCCCTGCGTCCTTTGCGCCTCCGCGTTGATTTCTCCGCACGTGTAGTCGGGACGTTTCGTTCTCGATTACGGAGTGAGTGTCGATCGAATGCTAGACTTCGCGCGGTTTTTCGACGCGACTGCGGCATGAACTGGGCGGACTACGGCATCCTGGCCATCGTCATCCTCTCGATCCTGATCGGGGTGCTGCGCGGTTTCACGCGCGAACTGTTCGGTGTTGGAACCTGGATCCTCGCCATCCTGCTCGCCGTGGTCTTCGGCTCGAAAGCCACCATCGCGCTGCAGGAGCACATCGCCACGCCGCTGGTCCGCATGGGCGCTGCGTACGGCGGTCTGTTCCTCGCCGGCCTGTTGATCGGCGGCATCCTGACCGCGCTGCTGGTATCGCGCATCCGCCAGAGCCGGTTCTCGTCGGCGGATCGCACGCTCGGTGCGGGCCTGGGCCTGATTCGCGGCATCCTGGTCGTCGGTCTGATCGTGCTGCTCGCGCGCACGGTGGACGTCAGCGAGGAAGCCTGGTGGCGGGAATCGGCGCTGATTGGTCCGTCGATGCCCATCGCCGATGCGCTGGATACGTTGATCCCCGATTCCTGGCTCGAACCCTTGAAGCCGGACCCGAAGACCCCAGTTGTTCCCGAACCGGGAGCAGACGACGCAGCGAAGCCCGCTGCTTCTGCTGCCCCAGCCTGAGGAGACGCCTCGCATGTGCGGCATCGTTGGCATCCACTCTCACGGCCAGGTCAATCAGGAGCTGTACGACGCTCTGACCATGCTGCAGCACCGCGGGCAAGACGCGGCCGGCATCATGACCACCGAAGGTTCGAAGCTGAACCTGCGCAAGGACAACGGTCTGGTGCGCGACGTCTTCCACGCCGACGAGCACATGATGCGTCTGCGTGGAAAGCTCGGCATCGGTCACGTGCGCTATCCCACGGCCGGCGTCACCAGCGCAGCCGAAGCGCAGCCGTTCTACACGAACATGCCGTTCGGCATTTCGCTGGCGCACAACGGCAATCTGACGAACGCCGATGAGCTCAAGCTCGAACTGTTCAGTGAAGATCGCCGGCATCTGAACACCGAGTCCGACTCGGAAGTGCTGCTCAACGTCTTCGCGCACGAACTGCTCAGCCAGAACAAGATGCGGCTGCAGCCGGACGACATCTTCGCCGCCGTCTCCGGCGTGCATCGGCGCTGCCGCGGTGCGTACGCCTGCGTCGCGATCATCACCGGCTACGGCCTGCTCGGCTTCCGCGATCCATTCGGCATCCGTCCCGTCGTCTACGGACGTCGCCGCGCCGCCGAAGGCTACGAGTACATGATCGCGTCGGAATCGGTGGCGCTGAACGCGCTCGGTTTCGAACTGGTGGCCGACATCCTCCCCGGCGAAGCCATCTTCATCACCACCGACGGCAAGCTCTACAAGCGGCAGTGCGCGGCCAACCCGGTCTACTCGCCGTGCATCTTCGAGTACGTGTACCTGGCACGCCCCGACTCGCTGATGGACAAGATCTACGTGCACAAGGCGCGCCTGCGCATGGGCATGAAGCTGGCGGACCGCATCAAGCGCGAATGGGCGGATCACGACATCGACGTCGTCATTCCCATTCCCGACACCTCGCGCGTGCCGGCATCGGAGCTGGCCTCGGAACTCGGCGTTCCGTATCGCGAGGGCTACGTCAAGAATCGCTACATCGGCCGCACGTTCATCATGCCGGGGCAGGGCCAGCGCAAGAAGAGCGTGCGCCAGAAGCTCAACCCGATCGAAGTGGAATTCCGCGGCAAGAACGTGCTGCTGGTCGACGACTCCATCGTGCGCGGCACGACGAGCAAGGAGATCATCGAGATGGCGCGCGAAGCCGGCGCCCGCAAGGTGTACTTCGCGTCGGCGTCGCCGCCGGTGCGCTATCCCAACGTCTACGGCATCGACATGCCGTCCTCATCCGAACTGGTCGCCCACGGCCGCACGATTCCGGAGCTGGAGAAGCTGCTCGGCGCCGATCGCCTGATCTTCCAGGAACTGGACGATCTGATCGATGCGGTGCTGCACAAGCACGCCACGATCGAGCGTTTCGACTGCTCGGTGTTCACCGGCAAGTACATCACGCAGGACATCAGCCCCGAATACCTGAGCCAGCTCGAACTGTTCCGTTCCGACGCCGCCAAGCAGGCACGCAAGCAGGGCCCGACGTCCGTCATCGAGATGGAGAACGCCGGCGCGCGTTGACCCCGGCGGTCTGCGCTCCGTAAACTTCGCGCTCAGCCGATTTCAGCGCTTGCGGGCTCACTGCTAAGCGCCACGATGTGATGTGAATCGGCCCGCTATTTTTCGCGGGCTTTTTGTTGCCCGCGTGACGGAAGAATTGCCATGACCGACACGCTTGACGATCCGACTGCTTCCTGGGGCCCGGCCACGCTGGGGATCCGCGCCGGCCAGCACCGCACGGCGGAGATGGAACACTCGCCCGCAATCTTCGCGACGTCGAGCTTCGTCTTCCGGAATTCCGCCGAAGCGGCTGCGGTCTTCGCCGGCGAGCAGCCGGGCAACATCTACGGCCGTTTCACCAATCCGACGGTGCAGGCTTTCGAGGATCGGCTCGCGCGGATGGAAGGTGGCGATGCCTGCGTGGCGACCGCCAGCGGCATGGTGGCGATTCTCTCGCTGGTCCTGGCGACGATGAAGGCCGGCGATCACCTGCTGGCCTCGAGCGGCCTGTTCGGCGCGACCATCAGCCTGTTCAACAACTACGTCGTGAAGTTCGGCGTGGCCGTGGATTACGTCGACCCGAAGCATGCCGAACTGTGGGAGAAGGCGATCCGTCCGAACACGAAGCTGCTGTTCGTCGAGACGCCGTCCAATCCGCTGACTGAGATCGCCGATATCGCAGCGCTGGCCGAGATCGCGCATCGACACGGCGCGAAGCTGGCCGTCGACAACTGCTTCCTGACGCCGGTGTTCCAGAAGCCGCTCGAGCTGGGCGCGGACTACGTCATCCATTCGGCCACCAAGTATCTCGATGGTCAGGGCCGCTGCCTGGGCGGTGCGATCGTCGGTGACGCGCAGAGCGTGGGCAAGGATGTGTTCGGCTTCATGCGGACGGCGGGACCGTGCATGTCGCCGTTCAACGCCTGGGTCTTCCTGAAAGGCATGGAGACCCTGACCGTGCGCATGAAGGCGCACGAAGACAACGCGCGGCGCCTTGCGACCTGGCTCAACGAGCAGGTCGGCGTGAAGCACGTTTACTACCCCGGCCTGCCGGGTCATCCGCAGCACGAACTCGCGAAGAAGCAGAGCAAGGGCTACGGCGCGATCGTGTCGTTCGAAGTCGACGGCGGACGCCAGGGTGCGTGGAAGGTCATCGACGCGACGCAACTGTGTTCGATCACCGCGAACCTGGGCGACACGCGCACGACGATCACGCATCCGGCGACGACGACGCACGGCCGCATCAGCGCCGAGGCGCGCGCAGCCGCGGGCATCTCCGAGGGACTGATCCGGATCGCGGTCGGGCTGGAAGAGCTGGACGACATCCAGGCCGATCTGCGCCGCGGACTGGGCTGAGGCGTCGGTGTCACGGGCGCTGTTCGAGGCGCTGTGCGAAGTCGACCCTGCGCGCAAATGCGCGATGGTGTCCGCTTTGCAGATATCGGATGACGTCGTCGGCGAGACGGCGGATGTGGAGCTGGCACGCGATCCGCGCATTCCCGGCCGTCCGGTGCGCCCCGAGCTGGTGAATCCGCGCGACGTCGCGTTCCGCGGACTGGGAACCGCCGAGGGGCGAGCGGCGATGGTGCATGCCGTGGCGCACATCGAGTTCAACGCGGTGAATCTGGCGCTCGACGCCACGCTGCGTTTCCCCGGGTTGCCGGCGGGCTATTACGCGGACTGGATCAGCGTCGCGCAGGACGAGGCGCGTCACTTCGCGATGCTGTCGGATCGTCTCGCGCAGCTCGGTTATGCCTACGGCGATTTTTCCGCGCACAACGGTCTGTGGGAAGCCGCTGAGAAGACCGCGCACGATCCGCTGGTGCGCATGGCGCTGGTGCCTCGCGTGCTCGAAGCGCGAGGGCTCGATGTGACGCCGAACATGATCCGCCGTCTCAAGGAAGTGGGAGATCCGGCGACGGCCGCGATCCTGGGCGTGATTCTTGAAGAGGAAGTCCGGCACGTCGCCATCGGCACCCACTGGTACCGCTATCTATGCAATTCGCGCGGTGTAGATCCCGTTGCAAGGTTCCGCGAGCTGCTCGTGGAGCATCGCGTGCGCCTGCAACGACCGTTCAACACGGAAGCCCGCGCGCGGGCGGGATTCGACGCGGCCGAACTCGCGGGCTGATACGGGGTGACGACACGCTGTGGGCGGGGCACAGTACGGTATGAGTATCGCGTCGGAGCGTCCGACCCTGATGAAACTGGTGTTGGCCGACGGCCAATCCCTGGTGCGCGCCGGCATCAGGATGCTGCTGCAGAGCGAAGGGCAGGCCGAGGTCGTCGGCGAGGCAGGTGACGGACAGGAATTGCTGGCGCTGATCGCCAAGTTGCGGCCGCGCGCCGCACTGGTGGAACTCGACCTGCCGGTCGTCAACGGTCTCGATGTCCTGGCCCAGGCACGTCGCCACTATCCCGAGGTCGCCGTGCTGCTGCTGGCGGCTCGTCCTGAGCCGGGGCAGGTCCGTTCGGCGCTGCGTCAGGGCGCCGCGGGATTTCTGACCAAGCAGGCCGAACCGCAGGAACTCGGGCTCGCGCTGCGCTCCATCGAGAAGCGGCAGACCTACATCAGCCCCGCCGTGTCGAACCTGCTGCTCGACCGCCGCGACCAGACGCGCATCGAGGACGCGGCGATCCTGACGCATCGTCAGCGGCAGGTCCTGACGCTGATCGGAAAAGGGAAATCCACCAAGGAAATCGCGGCCTTGCTCGGGGTTTCGGTGAAAACGGTCGAGACTCACCGCGCCCGCCTGATGCAGTCCCTGGGCCTGTACGGAACCAACGCCCTGATGCGGACCGCGCTGCGCTGGGGCCTGGATACGCACGAGCACTAGGAGGCCGGAAGCCCGGTTTTCCTGCGCAACGGACCTGGATTCGGGGCCCGGCATGGCTCCTCGAGGTGCCCCGCCAGGATTCTGGCGTGTGTAGGGATATCCCCTACAAACGGTCAGGAAAACACTTCTTAGCGGCGCGGCCGCATTCAACGACGATGACTCCATCAACAGCGGGCAAAACGCCCGAAGGGAGTCGGACCATGAAAGCCAGCCTTGCCATTCGCGCCACCCAGAGCATGGTGCTGACCCCCCAGCTTCTGCAGTCCATCCGGCTGCTGCAGCTCTCGACGCTGGAACTCGAGCAGGAGATCGAACAGGCGCTGGAAGACAACGTGATGCTCGAGGCCGACGAGACCTACGAAGCCGCCGACGAATCCACGATCACCCCCGGTCCGGCCGTCGCCATCGAGACCGAGTCGGTCCCCGAAGCAGCCACCGGCTGCGATGCGGGCGTCCATTCGGAGGTCGAAGCCGACTTCGACTGGTCGAGCAGCGAGAGCTGGTCGGGCGGCGAACCGGCTGATGAAGACGACGAGCCGTGGACATCGCGTACTGCGGCGCCGACCAGCGGCGATGCCCGCGTCGGTGCACTCGAGCAGCTGCGCATGATGGTGCGCACCCGCCGCGAGAGCGCGATCGTGACCGCGATCGTCGAGAACATCGACGACAACGGCTACCTCGAATGCCCGCTGGGCGAGATCGGTTCGCAGCTCGGCGACGACTTCGACGCCACCTCCACCGAACTCGAAGCGGCGCTCACGATGGTGCAGTCGGTCGAGCCGACCGGCTTCGGTGCCCGCAACCTCGTCGAGTGCCTGCGCCTGCAGCTCGAGATCTTGCCGGGCAGCACGCCGGGCAGGGAGCTGGCGCTGTACCTGGTCGCCAATGGGCTGGAACTCGTCGCCGAGCGCCGCCTCGATCAGGTCCGTCGCGAACTGCATGCGAGCGAGGCCGAGATGAAGGCCGCCTTCAACCTCGTGCTCGCGCTGGACCCCAAGCCGGGCGCCTCGCAGGGCGCGCCGGCCGAAGCCGCGATCCCCGACGTGATCGTCAGCGGCCGTCCCGGCGCTTGGCGCGTCGAGCTGAATACCGAACGCCTTCCGCGCATCCGCGTGAACGGCTCGTATGAGCGTGCCATCGCGACGTCGGCTCATCGTGCGCTGAAGGACAAGCTGCAGGAGGCGCGCTGGCTCGTGCGCGGCCTGGAAATGCGCCACGAGACGCTGCTCAAGACCGCCCGCGCGGTGTTCGAGCGCCAGAAGGGATTCCTGGAACACGGCGAAGAACGCATGGTGCCGCTGACCTTGCGCGAGATCGCCGACGCCATCGGCATGCACGAGTCCACCGTCTGCCGCGTGACGACGGCGAAGTTCATCCAGACGCCCTGGGGTGTCTACGACTTCAAGAGCTTCTTCCCCAGCCAGATCACCGGCTCGGACATCGAAGCCTCCGGCACGGCGGTCAAGGCGATGATCCGCCGCATCGTCGACAGCGAGAACCGCCTGAATCCGCTGTGCGACGGCGCCATCGGTGCGCTGCTGCTGCGCCAGGGCATCCGCGTTGCGCGACGTACGGTCGCCAAGTACCGTGAAGCCATGAAGATTGCCCCGGCAACGGCGCGGCGTACCGCTCCGGTGCGGCGTGGTCAGCTCGTGCAGGTGGGCTGAGAGGTGGAGAATAAAGACATGGACAAGCTGCGCACGCTACTGATCGACGACAACAAGGGCTTCGTCGTGCTGGCCAAGCACCTGCTGGCGTCGGTCGCCGAAGTCGACGTGATCGGCTGTGGTTACGACGGTTTCGATGC
Source organism: Panacagrimonas perspica (assembly GCF_004364935.1). GTDB lineage: Bacteria > Pseudomonadota > Gammaproteobacteria > Nevskiales > Nevskiaceae > Panacagrimonas > Panacagrimonas perspica. The sequence continues at coordinate 516,742 of NZ_SOBT01000008.1, forward strand.
CGTGCGCATGGCCGAGGAATTGCGCCCCGACCTGATCATCATCGACCTCGCGATGCCCGGCATGGGCGGCCTGCAGGCCACGCGCCTGATCAAGGCGCAGGACTCGCCGCCGCGCGTGATCATCGCCAGCCACTACGACGACGCCAGTCATCGTGAGCACGCGGCCGGCGCGGGCGCAGACGGCTTCGTGAACAAGCAGGAATTCGAACACCGCATCCCCGAGCTCGTCCGCGGCTTCGTTCCCGGGGTGACGCATGCCTGAGTCCAGAGTGCTCGTCGTCGACAACGACGACTCCCGCGCCCAGGCGATTGCGGCCTGTCTCCAGTTCATCGATTACAGCCCTGTCACCGTCGACAGCGTGCAGTCGATCAAGCTGGGCGAACACAAGCCGCAGGACTGGCTTGCCGTGATGGTCGGTGGCGTTGCGGACTGGAACGAGCTCGGCGGTTTCGTCAGCTGGCTCAAGCGCGATCGCTATCACCCGCCGGTGCTGATGCTGCCGCCCAACCACGAGAAGGCGGTAGGCGCGCTCGAACTCGATCGCAGCGCCTGCCTGCCGGTGGACTACCCGGTGAAGTACGCGCAGCTCAACGAACTGCTGCGACGCGCCGGGCTGGTTCGCATGGATCAGCAGGCCGCGACCGTTCGTGTTGCCGGTCCTTCCGGAAATTCGGTCGCGGTCCGTCGCGTGAAGCGGCTGATCGAGCAGGTGGCCTCGCACGACACCACGGTGCTCGTCACCGGTGAATCCGGCACCGGCAAGGAAGTGGTCGCGCGCGCGGTGCACGAACACTCGCATCGTCGCGACAAGCCGTTCGTCGCCGTGAACTGCGGCGCCATCCCGGCCGATCTGCTCGAATCCGAACTGTTCGGTCACGAGAAGGGCGCGTTCACCGGCGCCATCACGACGCGGCGCGGCCGCTTCGAGATGGCCGACGGCGGCACGCTGTTTCTCGACGAGATCGGCGACATGTCGCTGCCGATGCAGGTGAAGATCCTGCGCGCACTGCAGGAACGCACCTACGAGCGCGTCGGCTCCAATCGCAGCCAGCGCTGCGACGTGCGCATCATCGCGGCGACGCATCGCAATCTCGAACAGGCCATCGTCAAGGGCACGTTCCGCGAAGATCTTTTCTATCGGCTCAACGTGTTCCCGATCGAGATGCCGCCGCTGCGCGAACGTCTGGACGATCTGCCGCTGCTGATCGACGACCTGATCGTCAGCCTCGAGAAGAACGGTCACGGCACCGTGGCGCTCGCACCGGCATCGGTCGAGACGCTGCGCACCTACCACTGGCCTGGCAACGTTCGCGAACTGTCGAATCTGGTCGAGCGTCTCGCGGTGCTGCATCCGCGCGCCGTCGTGCAGCCCGGTGATCTGCCGAGCCGCTATCGCGGCGGCGTCCAGGCCACCGCCGTCGTCGAACTGGCTCCGATCGCCAACGAAACCCCGGTCCCCGGACTGGACAGCGTGATGCCGGCCCGCAAAACGGTCGGCGAGTCCGTGCTGCCGCCGGACGGCGTGAACCTGAAGGATCACATCGAGAACATCGAGCTGGCGCTGATCAAGCAGGCGCTCGCGCAGTCCAACGGCGTCGTCGCACATGCGGCGAAGCTGCTGAACACGCGGCGGACGACGCTGGTGGAGAAGCTGCGCAAGTACGGCCTGACGCGGGAACTCGCGAGCGATCCGGAAGCGACGTCGACGGAAGCGTGAGCTGGCCCGGGCGCAACCCGGGGCTGACTTCGCGACCGGATGGGAAACGCCCCGGGTGCAACCCGGGATGCACCAGGTCCGATGGGCGAGAACCCCGACGACTTCGTCCGGGCTACGATTCCGGCGGTCTTCCCCGGGACGTCTGCCATGTGCCGCAACATTCGCACGCTGTTCAACTTCGCGCCGCCCGCGACCGACGACGAGATCCGCGCGGCCTCGCTGCAGTTCGTGCGCAAGCTCAGCGGTTTCAACGCGCCGTCGAAGATCAACCAGGCCGCGTTCGACCAGGCGGTGGAGCAGGTGACCGAAGCCGCGACCTTGCTGATGCAGTCGCTGGTGACCTTGGCGCCGCCCAAGGATCGGGAAGCAGAACGGATCAAGGCGCAGGCGGAATCCGCGCGACGGTTCGGGCGGGCTTGAACGCCGCGTAATAGCCGTAGCCCGGGTGAAACCCGGGGATGCGCTCCGTCGAGAGGAGAATCCCCGGGTTTCACCCGGGCTACGAGTTAGACGCCCGGCGCGCCCGGAAACCCGACGTAATACTGCCCGGTGAGCATGCCGCCATCGACGGCGATTTCCGCTCCACACAGGTAGCTCGAATCGTCGCTCGCGAGGAACAGCGACGTCTTCGCCACTTCCTCCGAATCGCCGACGCGCTGCATCGGCACCATCGTGTAGCGCTTGTTCACGTCGGTCTTCGCTTCCGCGTACGGATTGCCCATCGCGGTGTCGATGCCGCCGGGATGCACGGAGTTCACGCGCACGCCCTTGTGTCCGTACTCCATCGCCGCGACACGCGTCAGGCCGCGAATGCCCCACTTCGACGCGCAGTACGCGCCCAGGCCGTTGGCGCCCTTCATGCCGTCCGCCGACGAGATGTTCACGATGCTGCCGCGGCCGCGCTCGCACATGCGCGCACCGACGGTGCGCACGCCCAGGAACGTACCGGTGAGATTGATGCCGGTAACGCGCTCGAAGTCCGCCTTGTCGGTATCGCGGATCGTCTTGAACAGCAGCACGCCGGCGTTGTTGACCAGCACGTCGATCGGGCCGAAGCGCGATTCGGTCTCCGCGACCAGCGCCTGCCACTGGTCTTCGTCGCGCACGTCGAGATGGCCGAACGCGGCGTTCGCGCCCAGTTCCGCCGCGAGCTTTGCGCCGTCCTCGTCCAGCACGTCGGCGATCATCACCTTGGCGCCTTCCGCGACGAACAGGCGGCAGGTCGCCGCCCCCATGCCGCGTGCACCGCCGGTGACGATCGTGATCTTGTCTTTAATTCTGCCCATGGGGTTCTCGTTGTCTGAGTAGTCAGGAAAAATCTTTCGCCGCAAAGGGCGCAAAGGAAAAGAAAGGACGCAAAGGAATGCGGGTAGCAGCGCGGATGAAGAAGCTGTTCACCTCGCTTCATTTTTCTTTTCTCTGCGTTCTTTCTTTTCCTTTGCGCCCTTTGCGTCCAGGCTTTTTTTAAAAGCTACGGACGCGCGACTACTCGACGACCGCCGGATGCGCGGGATGCGGGCCGCCGAGCATCGGACGATGCGAAGGCGGCTGCCGGCCTTCGTCGCCGACGCTGTATTCCTGCGCCAGCTCCGCTCCGATGTGAACCTGCCCGGACTTCTCGGCGCGCTTCGGATCGCGGTACAGCGCGGCGAGCACGTGGCCGGTGAATTCGGGGGTCTCGGCGATGTCCCAGAACCCCGCGTATTTCTGTGGCTCGGAATCCATGACGCGCTTGGTGCGGTCGGTGCGCAGCATGCCCATCCAGATCGAAACAGCTGCGACGTTGAACGGCTTGAGATCCACGCCCATGTCCTTGGCGAGCTTGTCGACGCCGACTTTCTGCGCGCCGTATCCGGGCCCGTGCATGTAGCAGCTCGCGCCGAACGAGGACGTGAAGGCGATCAGTCCGTTTTTCTTCGCCGCCATCAGTTTCGCGGCGTGCCAGCTCGCGACGTAGGCGGAGCGCAGTCCGACGTCGAGGATGTCGACCATGTCGAGCGGCTTCTCCCAGAACGGACCTTTCTGGATCAGGCTGTCGTGCAGGAACGTCGCGTTGTTGACCAGGATGTCGAGGCCGCCGGACTCCTTCGCGACGCGCTGGAACAACGCTTCGACCTGGGCATCGTCGCGGTGATCGCAGGCCACTGCCACGCCACGGCCGCCGGCGCGGGTCACTGCTTCCGCCGTCTCGTTGATCGTGCCGGGCAGCGGTGCATCGCCGGACTTCAGCGAGCGACCAGTGACGTACACGGTGGCGCCGTGACTGCCCAGCGCGATCGCAATGCCCTTGCCCGCGCCACGCGAGGCTCCGGTGACGACGGCAGTGACGCCTTTGAGTGAGTCGGACATCTGGTTTCTCCCCTTCGTATAGCTGGAATGTTCAGGACGACGGCGTCGTCGTGTCGCGCAACTGGTACTTCAGAACCTTGCCCGACGGATTCGTCGGCAGCTGCGCCACGAACACCACCGAGCGCGGCACCTTGTAGTTCGCCATCTGTTCGCGGCACCACGCGATCAGCGCGGCTTCGTCGAGCGTCTGTCCGGGACGCAGCACGACATAGGCGCGACCGACTTCGCCGAGGCGCTCGTCTGGCACGCCGACGACGGCGCTCTGCGCGATGGCGGGATGCGCGGCCATCTGCCGTTCGATTTCGGCCGGATAGCAGTTGAAGCCGCCAGTGATGTAGAGATCTTTCAGCCTATCCGTGATGCGCAGATAGCCGCGCGTATCGAGCACACCGATGTCGCCGGTGTGCAGCCAGCCGTCCGCGTCGATCGTCTCGCGCGTCGCCGCGGGATCGTCGAGATAGCCCTGCATCACGTTGTAGCCGCGCACGACGATCTCGCCCGATTCGCCGGCGGGGACCGGCTGGTTCTGCGGATCGACGCAGCGCATCTCGACGCCGGCCACCGCCTTGCCCGAGGTCAGCGCGATGGTCTGGGCGTCGTCGCCGCCTTCGCACAGCGATACGACGCCACAGGTTTCTGTCAGGCCGTAGCCGGTGAGCACGAGCTTGAAGCCCAGCTCCGCGCGGATGCGCTCGATCAGGCTGGGCGCGATCGCGGCGGCGCCGGTGATCGTCGCGCGCAACGAGGAGAGGTCCGTCGATGCGCGCTCGGGATCGTTGAGCAGCGAGACGAACAAGGTCGGAGGGCCGGGCAGCACCGACACGCGATCGCGCGCGATCCGGTGCAGCACGGCTTTCGCGTCGAAGACCGCGTGCGGCAGCACGGTGAGACCGGCGAGCACGCCGCCGAGCCAGCCGACTTTGTAGCCGAAGGCGTGGAAGAAGGGATTGACGATCAGGTAGCGGTCTTCCGGCACCAGCCCGACGGCGGCCGACCACGCCGCGATCGTGCGCAGGTTCTGCGCCTGCGTCGTCATGACGCCCTTGGGCCGGCCGGTCGTACCGGACGTGAACATCACGTCCATCAGGTCGCTGCCCTGGACGGCGTTCTCGGCCTCGCGCAGGCACGATTCGGAAACCGTGTCCGCCTTCAGCAGGAAATCCTGCCAGGAGAGTTCGCCGTCACGCGTTTCGTCGAAGACCACGACGGAGGCGAGCGTCGACGTGCGATGCGGTGCGAGCAACGCGGGATAGTCGGTGTCGAGAAAGCGGCCGGCGCAGAACAGCAGCTTCGCGCAGCTGCGCGCGAGGATGTCGCCGGCCTCGGCGCCTTTCATGCGCGTGTTCACCGGCACGATCGCTGCGCCGATCGAATGTGCTGCGAGGCCGGCGACGATCCATTCGAGGCGATTGGGCGACCAGATCGCGATGCGGTCGCCGCGAACCACGCCGTGGGCGAGCAGGGCGCGCGCGGCGATGCGGCGCTGCGCGTCGAGTTCGGCGTAGCTCAGCGACGAGCCGTCTTCGGTGACGACGGCGATACGCGCGGAATGACGTTCAACCGAACGCGCGAGTGCCGAGAGAACCGTCGTCACTTGCGGATTCATTCGCCCTCTCCGCGCGTGCGGGGAGAAGGCGGGGTGAGAGGGGCCCGCAATACGAGAGCGGGCACGACGCCCAAAAGCCGCCCCTCACCCAGGCCTTCTCCCCATCGATGAAGCCGACGGGGAGAGGGAGAAAAGCGGATCAGTCCGCCCACATCAGGTATCCGTTGTCGATACGCATCTCCGCGCCATTCACGAAGCGCGACTCGTCTGACGCGAGGAACAGCACGAGGTTGGCGATGTCCTCGGGCTTGGCCATGCGCGCCATCAGCTGCTTGGGATCCTTCTCGCGGATGTATCCGGGCTTGCCGCTGCCGAGCCGCTTCGTCGTCATGACCATCGGCGTCATGATTCCGTCCGGATGCACCGAGTTGCAGCGGATCGGATAGAGCTGGGCACGACAGTGGGCGGCGACGCTGCGCGTCAACGCGGCGACGGCGCCTTTCGAGGCGCTGTAGGCGGCCGTCGACGACTGCCCACCGATGCCCGCCATCGACGACATGTTCACGATCGAACCGCTCGGGCGTTCGCGCATCGCGGCCAGGCCGTACTTGCAGCCCAGGAAGTAGCCGTCCGAGTTGACGCGCTGGACCTTCTGCCACAGCTCCAGCGTCGTGTCCTCGATCGTCGCCATCGCCAGGATCGCGGCGTTGTTGACGAGGATGTCGAGGCCGCCGAAGTGCTCCTGCGTCTGCTTGATGGCGCCGATCCAGTCCTCTTCCGAGGAGATGTCGTGGCGCACGAACAGCGCGTTCTCGGTGCCGATGTCGGCGGCGACCGCGCGACCGGCCTCCTCGTTGACGTCGGTCAGCACGACGCGCGCGCCTTCCCGAGCCAACAGCAGCGCATCAGCCTTGCCGACGCCGCTCGCGGCGCCGGTGATCAACGCGACCTTTCCGCTTACTCGTCCCATCTTGTCGCTCCCTTTGCGCCTTTGCGGTGAATATTTTTCGGTGTCGCGTAAGTTGTCAGCTAAACCTCAACCGCCAGCCGCATGCCGTCCCGCCCGTCGCCCCGACCACAGGCAATCCGCAAGCGACAGGCCGCTCACGTAATGGTTGGACGCGATTCCCACCGCGGTGCGCCCAGCAGCATAGAGACCCGGGATCGGTTGCGACTGCGCGTCGACGACGCTGTTGCTGTCCTCGTCCACGCGCAGTCCGCCGAGCGTGATCGCCGGGCAGGGGAACATGCGGTTCGTCACCGCGATGTCGAGCGCGTAGAACGGCCCCTGGTGCAGGCGCGCGCGCATGTCGTCGGCCTTGCCCAGCACATCGGCGGCGCCGCTCGAGGCGTCCGCGTCGTAGCGTGCGATGGTCTCGCGCAGTGCCTGTGGCGGGACGCCGATCTTCGACGCCAGTTCTTCGGGCGTGTTTCCACGCTGCGCGAACAGCATCAGCAGCAGCGCCGGATATTTCTGGAACGGCCAGGCCTTCGACTTCAGGCACTCGCGGATCGCGGCCTTGCGCAGCGGCGCATCCAGGATCAGCCAGGCCTTGCCGCCGTGGTTCTCGACCATCTCGACGCCCAGGCGCGCGCCGTACACCTGCTCGTTGCAGAAGCGCACGCCGAGACCGTTGACGACGATGCCCCGAGGCAGGTTCTGCGGCGGATTGATGAAACGCCAGGCCGAGACCTTTTCCATGCGCGTCGGCACGCCGCCGACCGATTCGCCCAGGCGGATGCCGCTGCCATCGCAACCGGTGGCGCCCAGGCGCAAGGTGCCGCGGTACTTCGGCGCGTTCTGCGCGACCATCTCGCGATTGAAGATGAAGCCGCCGGTGCACAGGATCACGCCGCGGCGCGCGCGGATCGTGACGTGTCGGGCAACCCGCGTCTCCAGCACCAGCGCCTTGGCGCGCAGACCGTCGGCCCAGCCGGGAAACAGGTTGTGGACCTTTTCCGCGCGTTCGATCAGGCGCTGATGGTGCAGGGCCAGCGCCGATCCGGCGTCGAAGCCGGCGGCCTCGGCGCCCACGATGCGGCCCTGCGCGTCCTGCAGCAGCCGGCGCACCGAGAACTGCTCGATCACCGGGATCTCGAGTTGCCGGATACGCGTGCGCAGGTGCTCGAACAGGTTCTTGCCGGACATCCAGGTGCCTTGCGCGCGATGCCCGCGCGGTGCCGGTTCGGCGTGCGCGGCGAAGGCGGGCACCGGCTCGTTGCCGGAGTAGTACAGGTAGGTGCCGTCGGGCGGATACGAGGTCTTCGGCGGCGGAACCGTGGAGTCGAAGCAGGCGCCGGTGGATTCCAGCCATTCGATCAGGCCGCGGCTGTCGTCGCAGAAGCGCTTGAGCTGCTCGTCGCTGACCGCGTCGCCGGTCTCGTTGCGCAGGTAGCGGAACATCGCGTCCGCCGTGTCCGCGTAGCCGAAGTGCCGTTGCTGGCGCGTGCCGCCGCCGGCGTAGACGACGCCGCCGCTGAGCGCGGTCGCGCCGCCGCCGCCGAAGCGGTCCAGGATCACCACGTCGGCGCCGGCCTCGCGGGCGGCGATCGCAGCGGCCGCGCCGGCGGCCCCGAAGCCCACCACCAGCACGTCGCATTCGCGGTCGTAGCGAGTCGACGCGGGGTCGGCCACCGTCAGCGGGGCCTCGATCGGCAGGGTGCCGTCCGGTTTTGCGGGAGTGGGCGAGGACGAATCGGACACGAAGAAGCCGGGGGCGGGAACCTGTGCGAATGGTTTGCGAAGCGCGCGGGTGTAGCGTCGTCCGATGGGGTGAGCAGCAAAGGCGCCCGTGGCTCGGGTGAAACCCGGGATTGCGCTCCGTATGCGAGGGGAACCCCGGGTTTCACCCGAGCTACGGTGGTGATCGTCTCCCCTGTATGGGTGAAGAGAACAACCGCCTTGGCCGCGAATAATCTCGCATCGAGGAATGACCGGGACGGCATGAACATGGGCGACATCCAGCGGCTGGCTTACACGGTGGCGCAGACCACCGATGCGGCGAAGTGGAAGCACTTCGGCGAGCAGGTGCTGGGCATGGCCGTGACGCTGACGCCGGACGGCGGGGCGCGGATCAAGATGGACCGCCGCGACTTCCGCATCGCGATCGAACAGGGTGCCGAAGACCGCTATCTCGTTTCGGGCTGGGAGACGGCCGACCACATCGGCTTCGAGTCCACGCTGGCCGCGTTGCGCAAGGCCGGCGTCGAGATCACCGAGGGTTCCGACGAACTCCGCGCCGCACGCTGCATGGATCGCGTGGTCCGTTTCCGTGACCCCGCCGGCAACGCGCATGAACTCGGCTACGGCTACACCGGGGGACAGCAGAACTTCGTCTCGCCGATCGGCCACACCGGCTTCAAGACCGGCATCTACGGTGTCGGCCACACGGTGCTGCCGGCGATCCCGTTCGACGCGACCCTGGCGTTCTACAAGGACGTGCTCGGCTTCGGGCTGTCGGACGTCTTCAACTTCCAGCCGGGTCCCGGTGCGCCCGTCATGCGCATCTACTTCCTGCACGCCGCCTGCGGCCGCCACCACAGCGTCGCACTGGCCGAGATGCCGATGCCCAGCGGATGCGTGCACATGATGGTGGAGGTCAACTCGATGACCGAGGTGGGCCTCGCGCAGGACCGCGCGACGAAGCACGGCGTGAAGTTCATGGCCACGCTCGGCGAGCACGAGAACGATCGCATGACCTCGTTCTACATCATGACGCCGGGCAACTTCGCGCTCGAGTACGGTTTCGGCGGCATCAGCGTGGACCCGAAGACCTGGACGACGACCGAAACCAAACAGGTCTCGATCTGGGGCCACGACTTCTCGGTGGGCTACCGCTGATGAGCCTGAACAAGGAACTGACGGCCACGCAGGCCGTCGCGCAGATCCGCGACGGCATGACGATCGGCGTCGGCGGCTGGGGCCCGCGGCGCAAGCCGATGGCGCTCGTGCGCGAACTGCTGCGCACCGATGTGAAGGACCTGACCGTGGTGGCCTACGGCGGTCCCGAGGTCGGCATGCTGTGCGCGGCCGGCAAGGTGCGGAAGCTCGTGTACGGCTTCGTCACGATGGATGCGATTCCGCTGGAGCCGCACTTTCGCAAGGCGCGCGAGAGCGGCGCGATCGAGATCCTGGAACTCGACGAGGGCATGTTCGAGTGGGGCCTGCGCGCCGCCGGCATGCGCATGAGTTTCCTGCCGACGCGTTGCGGCCTGGGCACCGACGTGCTGGCGCGCAACCCCGAGCTCAAGACCGTCGCTTCGCCGTACGCCGACGGCGAGGTCTACATCGCGATGCCGGCGCTCAAGCTCGACGTGGCGCTGCTGCACGTCAACGAAGCGGACCGTCTGGGCAATACGCTGATCAAGGCACGTGATCCGCTGTTCGACGACCTGTTCGCGCGCGCGGCCGATCGTTGCTTCGTCAGCACCGAGAAGCTGGTCGACCGCTTCCGGCTTTCCGCCGACGAGGCGCGCTTCAACCTGTTCGAGCGCTCCCTCGTGCACGGCGTGGTCCACGCGCCCTGTGGCGCGCACCCCACCTACAACGGTCCGGACTACGGCTGGGACATGGAACACCTGAAGCGCTACAACGCGTCGGGCGCGGAAGAAGGCGGCTGGCAGAAGTACGTCGAGGAATTCGTGGCCGTGACCGAGAGCGAGTACCTGGCGAAGAACGGCGGTGCCGAGCGCATCGCCAAACTCAAGACACCGGTGTTCTGAGATGACGACGCAAGCCGACGTAGGGTGCGCCATGCGCACGCGATCCAGATTTCCGCAAGTGGCGAAGCGCGCATGACTGCCACGCTCGCAGAGTTGATGATCGTCGCCGCCTCGGAGTGCTGGCGCGGTGACGGCGAGGTGCTCGCCTCCGGCATCGGCATCGTGCCGCGGCTGGGAGCGAGCCTCGCCAAGCTCACGCACGCGCCCGAGTTGCTGATGACGGATTCCGAGACGATGCTCGTCTCCGAGCCGATCCCGCTCGGACCGCGCGGCGACTACGTACCCAGGTACGAGGGCTACCTGTCGTTCAACCGGGTCTTCGAATGCGTCTGGGGCGGCAAGCGCCACGCGATGATCGGACCGACGCAGGTCGACCGTTTCGGCCAGTCCAACCTGTCCGTCGTCGGCGGCACCTATCAGAAGCCCAAGTCGGCGATCCTCGGCGTGCGCGGCCTGCCGGGCAACCAGATCAACCATGCCAATTCGTTCTTCATCCCGAACCACGGCCCGCGCGTGTTCGTGGCCGGCGAAGTCGACATGGTCTCGGGCCCCGGCTACAACCCGGCGCGTTTCGCGCCCGGCATGCGCATGGACTTCATCGACCTGCGCCGCATCGTCACCGACCTGTGCGTGATGGACTTCGGCGGACCGGAGCACGCGGTGCGCGTGCGCTCGCTGCATCCGGGCGTCACGTTCGAGCAGGTGCAGGCGGCCACCGGCTTCCCGCTGCTGCAGGCGCCGAACCTCGGCGAGACGCCGCTGCCGACCGACGAGCAGCTGTCGATCATCCGCGGCCTGGATCCGCATGGCCTGCGCGCATCGACGGTCAAGAACGATCCGCCGGCACGGAGGGCCTCGTGATCGGTCCTGCGCTCGACCGGTCTGCCGGGTATCGCAGCCGATCTCGGACTGCGGGCGTTTTGTCGGGGCTGACGCCCCTCCTGCATGGGAGGTTTCGATGAGCGATCTCGTACCTCCCAAGCAGGTCGACATCACGTACGAAACCGAAGAACCGGTGCTGTATCGCGTCGAGGACGGCGCGGCCTGGGTCACGATGAACCGGCCGCAGTTCCACAACGCGCAGAACTCGCAGATGACGTACGCGCTCGACGCGGCGTTCCAGCGCGCGGTCAGCGACGACGCGGTGAAGGTCATCGTGCTCGCGGGCAACGGCAAGCACTTCTCCGCCGGCCACGACATCGGCACGCCCGGTCGCGACCTGCACAAGACGTTCGAGCGCAAGCACCTGCTGCCGGATCACACCAACAAGCCGGGCGCCGAACTGCTGTACACGCGCGAGCAGGAGGTCTACCTCGGCATGTGCCGGCGCTGGCGCGACGTGAGCAAGCCGACCGTGGCGATGGTGCAGGGTGCCTGCATCGCCGGCGGCTTGATGCTCGCCTGGGTGTGCGATCTGATCGTCGCCAGCGAGGACGCCTTCTTCCAGGACCCGGTGCAGCGCATGGGGATTCCGGGTGTCGAGTATTTCGCGCACGCGTTCGAACTGCCGCCGCGTGTCGCCAAGGAATTCCTGCTGCTCGGCGAGCGCATGCCGGCGCAGCGCGCGTACAACTTCGGCATGGTCAACCGCATCGTGCCGCGCGATCAGCTCGAGGCCGAGGTCAAGGGCGTCGTCGCGAATCTCGCGCAGAAGGGTCGCCTCGGAATGTGGCTGACCAAGCAGGCGATCAATCACGTCGAGGAACTGCGCGGCAAGCGCACCGCGATGGACGCCGTGTTCCACATGCACCACTTCGCGCATGCGCAGAGCGACCTGACCACCGGCAATCCGCTGGGTGGGCAGGACGCGAAGAGCATGGCCGCGGGCAACAAGAAGCAGGGTGGGGATTGAGCGTGGGCGTAGCTTATCCAGAAGCTTTCAACGCAGAGGCGCAAAGGACGCTGAGATCGCGTGACGGATCGCGCGCTGTCCCCCAGCTGTTGCCGTTCTCTGCGGCCTCTGCGCCTCTGCGTTCAACCGCGTTTTCCCCCGCGACATGAGCACACTGCTCGACACGCCGCTGACGCAGCTGCTCGGCTGCCGCTACCCGATCGTGCAGACTGCGATGGGCTGGATCGCCGACGCCAAGCTGACGGCGGCGACGAGCAACGCAGGCGGCTTCGGCTTCCTCGCTGCGGCCGTGATGTCGACGGCCGAGTTCGATGCGGCGATCGCGAAGCTGCGCGAGCTGACGCCGCACCGCTTCGGCGTGAACTTCCACATGTTCCAGCCCAATGCAGCCGAGATCATCGAGCGCGTCATCGCCAATGCCGACCGCGTGCGCGCCGTGTCCTACGGCCGCGGGCCGGATGCGAAGACGATCAAGCGCCTCAAGGACGCCGGCGTGCTGTGCATGCCCACCGTCGGCGCACTGAAGCACGCGCAGAAGGCCGTCGAACTGGGCGCCGACCTCATCACCGTGCAGGGCGCCGAGGGCGGTGGGCATACCGGCTCGGTGCCGACGACCCTGCTGCTGCCGCAGGTGCTCGATGCCGTGAAGATCCCGGTGGTCGCTGCCGGCGGATTCCACAGTGGTCGCGGCCTCGCGGGCGCACTCGCGTTCGGCGCGGCCGGCATCGCGATGGGCACGCGCTTCCTGATGACGGCGGAGTCGCCGGTGCCGCGCGAAACGCTCGCGAAATATCTCGCGGTGAAGGAGCCGGCGAACATCCGTGCATCGACCGCGATGGACGGCCTGCCGCAGCGCATGATCGACAACCCCTACCTGCTGCGACTCGAAAGCGGCGGCCTGCTGCATCGCCTGCTGGTTGCGCTGTCCAGCGCATGGCAATGGCGCGCACATACCGGCATGACGGTCGGGCACATGCTCAGGACGTTCTTCGCCGCGCTGCGCGAAGGCGACTCGGCGATCCAGACGCTGATGTCGGCCAATGCGCCGGTGATCATCCAGCGCGCGATGGTGCAGGGGCGTCCCGATGAGGGCGTGCTGCCGAGCGGGCAGGTGGCGGCGGTGATCGATTCGCTGCCGGCTGTCGATGCGTTGATCCAGGCGATCGTGCGCGAAGCGGAGAGGCAGCTCGAAGCCGTAACGCGTCGTAGCCCGGACGAAGTCCGGGATGCGCCCGCTCAGAAAATTGCGAATGCCCCGGACTTCGTCCGGGCTACGGAGGCATCGTGACGCCTTTCAAGACCACGATCACCGACGGCATCGCCGAACTCGTGATCGACCGCCCGCCGGTCAACGCGCTCAACGACGCCGGCTGGCACGCGCTCGCCGACGAGATTCTGCGCCTGGGCAGCGAGCCCGCGGCGCGCGTGATCGTGATTCGCGCCGAAGGGCGCGGATTCTGCGCCGGCGTCGACATCAAGGAACTCGACGCGCATCCCGAGAAGATCATCTCGGTGAACGCCGGCAACTACCGCAGCTTCGAGGCGGTGCATCGCAATCCGCTGCCGGTGATCGTCGCCGTGCATGGCTTCGTGCTCGGCGGTGGCATCGGACTGGCCGGCGCGGCGGACATCGTCGTCGCCAGCGAGGACGCGACGTTCGGTGTGCCGGAAGTCGATCGCGGCGCGATGGGCGGCGGCGCGCACCTGCAGCGGCTGTTCCCGGTGCAGAAGGTGCGCATGATGTATTTCACCGGCGATTCGATCACCGCGGCCGAAGCGCATCGGCTCGGCGCCGTGGAGCGCGTGGTTCCCAAGACTGAGCTGCGCGACGCTGCGCTGGCCATCGCGACCAAGATCGCGGCGAAGAGCACGGCGATGATCCGGCTCGCCAAGGAATCGCTGAACGGCATCGAGGACGGCAACCTCGAGAACAAGTACCGCTGGGAGCAGGGCTTCACCTTGCAGGCCTATGCGAGCAAGGACTCCGCCGAGACCCGCCGTGCCTTCGTCGAGAAGCGCGAAGCGAACTTCGAGAAGAAACCATGAGACTGGAATACACGGAACGCCAGAAAGCGTTTCGCAAGGAAATACGCGACTGGCTCGCGGCCCACGTGCCCAAAGAGCCATTGCGCAGCTTCGACACCGAAGAAGGTTTCGCGCAGCACCGCGCCTGGGAACGCAAGCTGTCGGGCGCGAGCCTGTCGGCCGTGACGTGGCCGCGCGACCTGGGTGGCCGAGGGCTCGATCTGATCGAGTGGCTGACGTTCGAGGAAGAGTACTGGCGCGCCAACGCGCCGCTGCGCGTCAACCAGAACGGCATCTTCCTGCTGGCGCCGACGCTGATGGAGCACGGCACCGAGGAGCAGAAGAAGCGCTTCCTGCCGCGCATGGCGGACGGCAGCGACATCTGGGCGCAGGCCTGGTCGGAGTCGGGCGCCGGTTCCGACATGGCCGCGATCCGCTGCAAGGCGGTGCGCGACGGCGATCACTACGTGCTGAGCGGCTCGAAGATCTGGTCGACGCGCGCGGTGTGGGCCGACTGGTGCTTCGGCCTGTTCCGCAGCGATCCCGCGTCGTCGCGACACCACGGCCTGAGCTTCCTGCTGCTGCCGCTGAAGCTGCCGGGCATCACGATCCGGCCGATCAAGCAGCTCAACGGGCTGCCGGGATTCGCCGAGATCTTCTTCGACGACGTTCGCGTGCCCGCGGACAACCGCATCGGCGAGGAAGGGCAGGGCTGGAACATCGCGATGGCGACGGCCGGCTTCGAACGCGGCCTGATGCTGCGTTCGCCCGCCCGTTTCCAGCAGACGGCGAAGCGCTTGGTGGATCTCTACCAGCAGAACCGTGCGACGGCCGACGCCGATCCCGCCATCCGCGACGCCGTGCTCAAGGCCTGGATGGATGCCGAGGCCTACGCGCTGGCGACCTATGCCACCGCCAGCCGTCTGGCGCGCGGTGGACAGATCGGCGCCGAGGCGAGCACCAACAAGATCTTCTGGTCGGAACTCGACGTGTCGATGCACGAGGCGGCGATGAGCATTCTCGGCGCGCGCGCCGAACTGATGCCGCATGCGCCCGACGCACAAGGCGTCGAGGGCTGGCTCGACGGCTTCCTGTTCTCGCTGGCGGGGCCCATCTACGCGGGCACCAACGAGATCCAGCGGAACATCATTGCCGAGCGCATGCTCGGGTTGCCGAGGGCCTGAACCGTGGACTTCACCTTCGACGACCAGCAGCTCGCCTTCCGCGACGCGATCCGCAAATTCCTGATGGTCGAGGCCGCGCCCGAGTGGCTGCGCGAGATCTGGGAAACCCGTTCGGGCCGCTCGCTCGATCTGCGCACCAAGCTCGCCGACCAGGGCCTCACCGCGATCTCGGTTCCCGAGCCGCACGGCGGCATGGGCCTGGGCGATCTGGACTGGGTGCTCGCGCAGCAGGAACTGGGTTACTACGCGATTCCCGATTCGCTGAACGACACCGCGTACCTCGCGGTGGATCTGCTGAAGCGCCTTCCGGCCGGCCATGCGCTGGCCGCGCAATGGCTGCCCCGCATCGCGCAGGGCACCGCGCGCATCGCGATCGCGCATCCGGTGAATCCGTTCACGGCGGACGCGGAGAATGCCGACCTGCTGCTGCTCTGGCACGAGGACGAGATCCACGCGCTGAAGCCGGCGCAGGCGAAGCTGACGCTCAACGAGAGCATCGACATGTCGCGCCGGCTGTATCGCATCGACTGGACGCCCACCGCGAGCAGCCGCGTCTGCGACGCCTCCGCGGGTCGTGCGATCTGGGAAGACCTGCTGAATCGCGCGGGCCTTGCGCTGGCGGCGCAGCTGGTCGGCCTGGCATCGCGGATGCTGGACCTGGGCATCGATCACTCGGTGAACCGCAAGCAGTTCGGCAAGCCGGTGGGTTCGTTCCAGGCCGTGAAGCACCACATGGCCGATGTCGCGGTGAAGATCGAGTTCGCCCGTCCGGTCGTGTATCGCGCCGCCTACGCGATGCAGAAGGGACAGGCCGATCGCGCCGTGCATGTCTCGCACGCGCGGCTCGCGGCCGGTGAGGCCGCGCGGCTGGCGGCCCGGCGCAGCATCCAGGTCCACGGCGCCATGGGCTACACCTGGGAAGCCGATCTGCAGATGTTCATGAAAAGGGCCTGGGCGCTGGAGGCGAACTGGGGCGATCGCAGCTTCCACAAGGCGCGGGTCGCCGCCCATGTCCTGGATCCGGTTGCAGAGCTCGGACCCGCCCATACTTTCTAAGGGGAGCCGGCGGTGCAGCTGCGTCGCCGGCGCGAGATAATCGCGCTCCCCTGAATTCAACCGAACCCGGAGACACCATGGCCGAAGCCTATATCGTCGATGCGCTGCGCACGCCCACGGGCAAGCGCAAGGGCAGCCTTGCCAACGTTCACCCCGCCGATCTGGGTGCCTTCGTGCTCAAGACGCTGGTCGGCCGCAATGCCGTGCCGGCAGACGACATCGAGGACGTCGTGTTCGGCTGCCTCGACGCCATCGGCCCGCAGGCCGGCAACATCGCGCGCAGCTGCTGGCTCGCCGCAGGCCTGCCGATGCACGTGCCGGGCGTCACCATCGACCGCCAGTGCGGCTCCTCGCAGCAGGCGGTGCACTTCGCCGCGCAGGCCGTGATGTCGGGCACCAGCGACGTGATCATCGCCGGCGGTGTGCAGAACATGACGATGATTCCGATCATGTCGGCCGCGTTCGCCGGCAAGCCGCTGGGCATTCCCGATCCGTACTCGGGTTCCAAGGGCTGGACCGAGCGCTTCGGCACGGCCGAGGTCTCGCAGTTCAACGGCGCCGAACTGATGTGCGAGAAGTGGGGCCTGTCGCGCCAGGATCTCGAGAAGTTCGCGCTGGAAAGCCACAACCGCGGTCGCAAGGCGATTGCCGAAGGCCGCTTCGATCGCGAGGTCGTGCCATTCAACGGCCTGGCCATGGACGAGACCACGCGCGAGACCTCGCTCGAGCAGATGGCCAAGCTCGAGACGCTGCGTCCGGGCGGCAAGATCACGGCCGGCGTCGCCAGCCAGATCGCAGACGGCGCCTCGGCGGTGCTGATCGCCAACGACAAGGCGGTGAAGAAGTACGGTCTCAAGCCGCGCGCACGCATCCATCACATCAGCGTCTATGCCGATGATCCCGTCATGATGCTGTCGGCGCCGATGCCGGCGACGCGTTATGCGCTGAAGAAGGCCGGCATGAAGATGTCGGACATCGATCTGGTCGAGATCAACGAGGCCTTCGCACCGGTGCCTCTGGCCTGGCTCAAGGAACTGGACTACCCGCACGCGCAGACCAACGTCAACGGCGGCGCCATCGCGCTGGGCCATCCGCTGGGCGCCACCGGCACCAAGCTGATGACCACGTTGCTGCACGAGCTGGAGCGCACCGGCAAGCGCTACGGCCTGCAGACGATGTGCGAAGGCGGCGGCGTGGCGAACGTCACGATCATCGAGCGGCTGTAAAAGAAGAACGGCAGCACCGTAGCCCGGGTGCAACCCGGGGCTTTTTTCTCCGCTGGACGGAAGAAGCCCCGGGTTGCACCCGGGCTACGTCGTTTCCGGGCCGTGGATCTGGACCCCGTCCATCCGGCTGAAGCCAGCACGGCCACAGGCACCGACACTTCGCGAAGTCCTGAATTTCCCGAATCCGGAGCAACCCGTGGGCATCTGCGACAACCGCAGCATCATCGTCACCGGCGCAGGTGGCGGCCTCGGCCGGGCCTACGCGCTCGCGCTCGCCGCCGAGGGCGCCGGCGTGCTGGTCAACGACATCCGCCGCGAGGCCGCGGATGTCGTCGTGTCGGAGATCGTCGCGGCCGGCGGCAAGGCAGCCGGTAACAGCGACGACATCACGTCGATGGCCGGCGCGGCGAACATCGTCGCGGCCGCCGTGGAGACCTTCGGCGACGTGCACGGCGTCGTCAACAACGCCGGCATCGTGCGCGACCGCATGTTCACGTCGCTGTCGGAAGACGACTGGGACCTCGTCGTGAAGGTGCATCTCAAGGGGCACTTCTGCATCGCCAGCACGCTGGCCAGGCGCTGGCGCGACCAGGTCAAGGCGCGCGGCGCGAAGATCGACGGCCGCATCATCAACACGAGCTCGGGCGCCGGTCTGCAGGGCTCGATCGGGCAGAGCAACTACGCGGCGGCCAAGGGCGGCATCGCGAGCCTGACCCTGGTGCAGGCGGCCGAACTGGGCCGCTACGGTGTCACCGCCAACGCGCTGGCACCGGCCGCGCGCACGAGCATGACCGAAGGACCGTTCGGCGAGCTGATGAGGACGCCGGAAGACGGCAGCTTCGATCACTACGCGCCGGAGAATGTCGCGCCGATCGTGGTCTGGCTGTGCAGCCCGTATTCCGCGCACGTCAGCGGCAAGGTGTTCGAGGTCGAAGGCGGCAAGCTGGCGATCGCGACCGGCTGGCACGGCGGCCCCGGCCGCGACAAGAAGGCGCGCTGGAATCCGGAAGAGCTCGGCGAGATCGTCGACGCGCTGGTGGCCGAGGCTCCGCCGGCGCAGAAGGTGTTCGGGACCTAGGGATCGCCGACGGAGATTCTGTCGGGGCTGACGCCCCTCCTACGAACATCTTCACCCTGTAGGAGGGGCGTCAGCCCCGACCGCCCCTCCGGAGCCTGCGCAGCGTTTCCCCGGAAAGGGACGGCCGCCGACCCCTCGGCCCGAGCCGCATGCGACGATCCATCGCTCCGCTCTCCCAGGACCCGCGCCCGATGAACTCCGACGTTTGCGAGACACCCGCGCTGCGCATGGGATTCATCGCCGGCGGACCTGCCGACGGCGTCCCGGTGCTGCTGCTGCACGGCTGGCCGGACGATGCCAGCACCTGGGATGCCATCGCGCCTGCGCTTCACGCCGCCGGCTTTCGCACGATCGCGCCGTGGCTGCGCGGCTTCGGGCCGACGCGGTTCCGCTCCGGCACGACGATGCGTTCCGGCGAGATCGCCGCGATGGCGCAGGACGTCCTCGACTTGGCGGACGCGCTCGGGCTTGATCGCTTCGCCGTCGTCGGTCACGACTGGGGTGCGCGCATCGCCTACCTGCTCGCTGCCACCCATCCGCAACGGCTGACGCATTGCGCGGCGCTGTCGCTCGGATGGTCTCCGGGCAAGCTCGCCACGCCGGGCTTCGAGCAGGCAAGGGCGTTCTGGTACCAGTGGTTCCTGGCGACCGATCGCGGTGCCGAAGCGCTGCGCACGCAGGGCAAGGCCTTCGCCCGCCAGATGTGGGACACCTGGAGTCCGACCGGCTGGTTCGACGACGCGACGTTCGCGGCCGTCGCGCGCTCGTTCGAGAATCCGGACTGGGCGGACATCACGCTGCATTCGTACCGCGTGCGCTGGGAAGGCGCCGCGAAGGACCCCGCGCATGCCGCGCTGTCGAATCAGGCGCTGCAGGCCCGCCAGATCCTCGTGCCGACGCTGACGATCCAGGGCGGCGACGACCGCTGCATCCTGCCGTTCACGTCGGAAGGCAAGGAGGCTCACTTCGGCGCGTCCTACGAGCGCCACGTGCTCGACGGTGTCGGCCATTTCCCGACGCGCGAAGCGCCGCAGCGCGTCGGCGAGCAGCTCTGCATGTTCCTGATGCGCAACTGAGCGAGCGACGAACCTGCCGGACCCTTCCGCCCCGGACCGGTCACCCCAACGGGTGATGAGACCGCGCGCTGCGCCGCCAATAATCGCGACATGACGTTTGCCCTTGGCGAAGACCAGATCCTGATCCGCGACGCGGCGGCAGACTTCCTTGCGGACGCCAGCGACAGCACGGCCGTGCGTCGCGCGATGGACAGCGAGCAGGGCTACGACGACGCGACCTGGCAGCGCATCGCGCAGGAACTCGGCTGGTGTGCGCTGGCTGTCGGCGAGGCGCACGGCGGACTCGGGCTCGGCGCCGTCGAATCGATGCTGCTGTTCGAGCAGGCCGGTCGGCGCCTGCTGTGCGCTCCGTTGTTCGCCACCGCGGGGCTGGCGATTCCGCTGCTTTCGCAGATCGCGGAGCTGTCTTCATCGTCAGCCGCATCGCAGGCGCTGGGCGACATTGCGCGTGGCGCGACGCGCTTCGGCGTCAGCCTGCCCAGTCAGCCGGACTGGACCGTGACCGCGGTGACCGCCGAGCGCGAATCCGGACGCTGGCGCGTGGACGGCGAACTGCCGGCGGTCGTCGACGGCGCGAGCTGCGACCAGTTGCTGTTCTTCGCCATCGTCAACGGCGAGAAGTGCGGGCTGTTCATGGCGCCGCGCGACGCCGAAGGCGTGGTGACACAGGCGCTCGAAGGCTGGGATCGCGGTCGACGCTTCAGTCGCGTGCGCTTCGAACAGGTTCGCTCGGCGCAGCGCCTGGATGCCGACGGTGTCGCACCGGCCGCCCTGCGCAGGGCGACGGCACTCGCGCGCCTGAACCTGGCGGCCGAACAACTCGGCAGTGCGCAAGCCTGCCTCGACATGACGGTGGACTACGTTTCCACCCGCAAGCAGTTTGGTCGACCCATTGCTGGATTCCAGGCGGTGAAGCATCGCTGCGCGGAAATGATGGTGCGGGTGGAGGCGCTGCGATCTGCGGTCCACGGCGCCGCCGTCACGGCCGACGCGGCAGCGAACGACGACGGAACGGAACTGGAACTCGCTTGCGCCGCTGCGAGAGCTTCGGCGAGCGACACGGCCTTCTGGTGCGCGCAGGAAGCCATCCAGCTCCACGGCGGCGTCGGCTTCACCTGGGAATACGACCCGCAGCTTCATTTCAAGCGTGCCCAGGCGGCGGTCGGCTGGCTGGGCCGGCCCGACGCGCTGCGCGAGCACATCGCCAGCACGCTGCTGGACGAAGGCGAGGCGCCGAGTCTTCCGAAGCCCGAAGGCTTTCGCGCCGAAGTCGCCGGCTGGATGCAGGCGCACCTCACGGGACGATTCGAAACGCTGCGTCATCGGGGCGGCCCGGGCGACGAGGAATTCGAGCCGGCGCTGCGCAAGGAGTGGGAGCGCGAACTCGCGGCCGGCGGCTGGACCTGCGTGGGCTGGCCGGCCGAAGCCGGCGGCCGCGCGCTGTCGATCGACCAGCAGGTGATCTTCCACGAGGAATACGCGCGTGCCGGCGGACCGGGACGGATGGGTCACATCGGCGAGGGGCTGATCGGCCCCGCGCTGATCCATTTCGGAAGCGCGGAGCAGAAGGCGCAGTTCCTTCCCGAGATCGTCGCCGGACGCTGCTTCTGGGCGCAGGGCTACTCGGAGCCGAATGCCGGATCGGACCTCGCCAACGTGCAGACGCATTGCTGGCAGGAAGCGGATGGATCGTGGCGCGTGCAGGGCCAGAAGATCTGGACCTCGCTCGCGCACGAGTCGGACTGGATCTTCGTGCTCGCGCGTTGTGAGCCCGGCTCGAAGGGCAACAAGGGCCTCGCGTTCCTGCTGATGCCGCTGCGGCAGCCGGGTATCGAGATCCGCCCGATCCGCCAGATGGGCGGCGGCGCCGAATTCAACGAAGTGTTCTTCGACGGTGCGCTTGCAGAGGCACAGCATCTGGTCGGCCAACCCGGGGACGGCTGGAAAGTGGCGATGGGCCTGCTCGAGGTCGAGCGGGGTGTTTCCACGCTGGGCCAGCAGATGCACTTCGCGCACGAGCTCGAGCGGATCATCGCGGCGGCCAGGCGCAACGGCACGGCGCGCGACCCCGTGATCCGCCAGCGCATCGCCAGCGCGTCGATCGGGCTGCGCGTCATGCGCGCCAACGCGCTGCGCATGCTGGCCGACGGCGCCGAAGTGGGTCTGCGTCGCGAGGCGCTGATCTACAAATACTACTGGTCCAACTGGCACCGTGATCTCGGCAAGCTGGCGATGGACGTGCTCGGGGAAGAAGGCGCCGTGGTATCGCAAGACCCGGCGATCCGCTCGCTGCAGCAGATGTTCTTCTTCTCGCGCTCGGACACGATCTACGCGGGAACCAACGAGATCCAGCTCAATCTGATCGCGGAGCGCGGACTGGGCATGCCGCGCGAAGCAAGGCCAGCGTCCCCGTAACCCGGACGACGTAGCCGTCGTAGCCCGGACGAAGTCCTGGGTGGCCCTAGCAAAACGAACCGCAACCACGGACTTCGTCCGGGCTACAAAAAATACGCCATCAGGCGCGACACGAATTCCTGTGCACGCAGCCACCACGACCGCCGCCGCCACCGCCGCCGCTCGAACGCCACCGAGACCGCGATGTCGTCCTCGAACATACGGTTCATCTGCCGCGCGAACGCACGATCGACGATGACGGCATTGGCCTCGTTGTTGTGCAGCATGCTGCGCCAGTCGAGATTCGCGGAACCGACGGTGGACCACAGGCCATCGACGGACGCCGTCTTCGAATGCATCACCGGGCCCTGGCGTTCGTAGACCTGGACGCCGCCGCGCAACAGGCGTCCGTAGTACGAGCGCCCGAGGTGGAAGATCGCCCACGAATCCGCCTTGCAAGGAAGCACCATGCGCACTTTCACGCCGCGGCGCGCGGCGCGCGTCAGCGAGCGCAGCAGACGGCGATCCGGAGCGAAGTAGGCGACCGTGAGATTGACGTGCGATTGCGCGTGATCGATGGCCGAGATCAGCGTCGCGAAGATCGGATTCTTCTGGTCGTCGTAGACGCTGCCGATGGCGCGCACGCGGGCGTGGCCGGACGAGGGGATCGGGTCCGGGAAAAAGCCGGACGGGTCGAGCGGCTCGTCCGAATGCCGCCGCCAGGTCTCGACGAACAGATCCTGGAACTGCGCGGCCGCGGGGCCTTCGATTCGCAGATGGGTATCGCGCCAGCCGGCGTCGATGACGTCGCCGTTGGAACCGGGTGCGTGCCGCGCCGAGGGAACGCTCGAATAGGTATCACTGATGTTGATGCCGCCGACGAAGGCGATGCGACCGTCGACGATCAGCATCTTGCGGTGATCGCGGTTGTTGATCCGCCAGAGCCGCGGATTCTTCGCCGCGGGATTGATCGGATGGAACTCCAGCAGCCGCACGCCTGCCGATCGCAAGGCGTCGAAGAAGGATCCCGGCACGCCGAGCGTGCCGATGCTGTCGTAGATCAGGGTCACACGTACGCCGGCGCGGGCGACGCTCTGCAGGACGCTCGAGAAATGCCGCCCCACGACGCCGTCGTCGAAGATATAGGTCTCGAGGTTCACGTGACTGCGCGCTCGCTCGATCGCGTCGAGCATCGCCGCGTAAGTCGCAGGACCGTTCTGCAGCAGCGTGACGCGATTGCCGTCCATGAGCGGTTGTCGCGGATTGAGGCGGGCCTCGCAGTCCAGGTGCTCTCGCAACGAAGGCGGATCGTCGTCCGAACGCGCGGCGCTCATGACGTCGAGACCACGAAAGACGGACTGGCGCAAATCGGCCGCGTGCACGGCGGCACCGGGAGAAGACGCGGACTCAAGATCGTCCGCGTGGAGATGCGCGAGGCGGCGCTCGAGCACGATCAGAGGTCGGCCGGAGAAAAAGCAAGACCGCGTGGCGCTTCAACGAGGAACCACCGCTTCATCGTCTCTTCTCCTTCATCGTCGTCATCGTGATCAGTCCGGTGGTCGCGCGAAGAGCCGACCAGCCGGCGGCGTCTCATAGGGGCGTAGCAATAAAGCGGCCTCGGGCCACGAGGAAGCGAACACCGCATTTCGCAGTTGCAGAACGCCAGCCGTCCCCGCGCAGCGCGTTGCGACATGCAGGCAGAAATTCGGACGCATCCACTGGAATGTGCGGGAAAATTGCGGGAATTTCGCTTGGCACACTTCGCGCTTTGGCTGCTGGCAACAACCGCAACGGCCGGACAGGGGACGCGCTATGCACAGCGCATTGAGCAGGGCTTTCGCAGCGATCATCGTGGTGCTGGTCGCCTTTGCGCTGGGAGAATGGGCAGGGCTCGGCACGACGTGGTCGGTTGTCCTGGGCCTTGTATCCGGCGCCGTCGTGGCCCGGCAGGGAGCCCGGCATCGTTCGCTCGAACAGGCACGCGCTCGCTGGTACGAGAAGTCGCAGCGGTCGTCGACACAGCAGGTTGCGTTCGAGGCGCCGCCAGCTGGCGCTGAGAATTCCGTGATGACCGACCCGGCGTCCAGGCAGAGTCTGGCGGCGACGTTGCGAGCCGACCGGGTCAACTGGATGTGGATCAGCTATGCGCTGATCGCGGGCTGGGCGGTGTACGAAGTCGTTGGGACGTCGGAGATCGCACAGGTCCCGGTTGTCGACGTCGCCGTGGCGAGCCCGGCGCCGACAGGGCAGGGGTCCGCGCAACCGCCGGCACCGGTCACGACGGCGGCGGTCCCGACGGTGGTGGGCGGCGGCGATCCGTCCGTTTCCACGCCGCTGCTGGCCGCTTCCGATACGCCCGCCCGGGAGCTGATGGTGGAGGCCTCCGCACCTGCGCCGATCGCTGCGCCGCGTCATCGGGCGGGATCTTCGCGTGCCTGCTCTTGCAGCGATCCGCGGTGCGGCTGCCGGCGGTCCATCGATCGCGTGCGACCGGATTCGACGCGAGGAGAGATGTAGCCGGCGTCGCTCGCGGCTAGGACGAACCACTGCGGCTTTGAGTGAACCGGAGTGCAAGAGCAAGGCCTAGCTGCCTCCCGACCCCAGAATGGCGGTGCCCGCGAATCCGACGAGTGCGGCGGCCAGCGAAGGGCCGCCGGGTTTGCGCATCAGCAGGCTGACGAGGCAGCAGATCAACCCGGCGTGAACCGCGCCGGCGTGCATCACCAGCCGGACGAAGCCGGCCGGCGGGATTCGGCGCAGAAGAATCTCGATCACGCCCGTCCCCGACGCGAAGAATCCGAGCGCCACGCCCCAGGTCATCGCGCGCGCGGCCAAGCTTGCGAGATCCTCCGAATCTCTTGCGAGCGCCAGCGCGTCGGCCATCGAAGCGAAAGCCAGGACCGCCAGCGGAAAGGCGACCCATCGGCGGTGAGAGGGCCATCGCCGCCACCGCTGCGGACGACGTCCGAAGCGCGTTTCGGCGCAGGGCCGATGGACATCAGCGAACTCAACGCGAGGCCGGCGCCAGCACGTCGCGCAGAGCCTGAAGTTCGGCGTGGTGCAGCGGGGCCAGCCGGTCGAGGATTTGCAGGCCCTTTTTCGTCAACATCACGTGCACGGCTCGTCCATCGGTTTCGGATCGGGTCCGTTCGACGATCCCGAGCGCCTCGCATCGGGTGACCAGCGACACCATCGCGTTATGCCGGGTCTGCAGGCGCTCGGCGAGTTCTCCGACCGTCGCCCAGTCGCGTTCGGGAAATCCGCGGATCTGCAGCATCAACTGATACTGGATCGGCGTGATGCCGTGTTCGCGCGATACCTGCTCGCTGAAGCGCAGAAACTGCCGAAGCTGGTAGCGGAAAGTTGCCAGCTGCTCGAACTGCTTCCGGGTGATGGCGGCGGGCGCCGCGGGCTTTTTCATGCTCATGAACAACTATATCGCGGCGTGATATAAAACGGCATGCGAGATGAATCTGCATGGCCGTTGGCGGCCACCCTGAGAACGCCGGTCTGCGATCTGCTCGGTTGCACGTGGCCGATCGTGCTGGCGGGGATGGGAGGCGTGGCGCGATCCGAACTTGTGGCGGCGGTCACGCGCGCCGGGGGCTTCGGTTTTCTCGGGATGGTCCGCGAACCGGTTGCGCTGATCCGGTCCGAAGTGGAGGCCGTGCGTGCGCAGACCGACCTGCCGTTCGGTGTGAACCTGATTCCGGCTGCGACGCCTGCCGCGCTGCTCGAGGCCCAGATCGCCGTCTGCATCGAGCTGCGGGTGCCGGTGGTGGCCCTGTTCTGGAGCCTGATGCCCGGCCTCGTGGAGCGGTTGCGAGCGGCTGGCATCGTCGTGGTCTGCCAGGTGGGATCGCTCGAGGAGGCACTCGCGGCGCAGATCGCGGGCGCCGACGCCCTGATCGTGCAAGGTGTCGAGGCGGGAGGGCACGTACGCGGGCGAGTGGCCCTGATGGACCTGTTACCGCAGGTGGCCGGCGCCATCGAACGGCTGCCGCTGCTCGCCGCCGGAGGAATCGCCGATGGCCAGGACGTTGCGACGGTGATGGCCCTCGGTGCGCAGGGCGCGGTGATCGGAACCGCGTTCGCGGCCACGCAGGAATCCTTCGCCCATGACTTCCACAAGCAGCGCCTCGTCGAAGGCCGGACGAGCGAAACCCGGCTGACCGACGCGTTCCACATCAATTGGCCGCGGGAGGCGCACGTGCGCGTCCTGTCCAACAGCGTGACGCGCGGCGAGCGCGGAGATCCGGACACGCCGGCGCACCAGGTGATCGGAGACGAGGAGGGCCGGCCGATCTATCTCTTCAGTACCGATTCGCCGTTGCGCTCGATGACGGGCGACTTCGAGGCGATGGCGCTCTACGCCGGCAATGGCGTCGATCGCATTCATCGGGTCGTCTTCGCGGCCGAACGGCTGCGCGAGATCGTGACGCAGGCCGCATCGCAGGTGGCCAGCGGCGCGACGGCGAGGGCACCGCAGGGAATCGCATCGTCACCGCCATGCCAGTTGCATGAACTGGCGCCCGAACACCTCGGACATTGGAGCCGCGATGCCTGCGTCGAGGCCCTCAACACGCTGCTCGAGGCCGAGCGTGCCGGCGCGCGCGTCGCGATGCTGACGGCGGCCCAGCTTCCCGAGGGCGCGACGCGGCAGCTCGTGCTCGACATCCAGCGCGATGAAGCTCGCTGGTGCGCCGTTCTGACGCGCGCGCTGCGCGCATCGAGCGCCGAGCCGTCGCGCGCAACCGGTGCGTTTCTGGGCAAGGCGATGGCGATCGCCGATATCACCGAGCGGCTGGCATTCCTCAATCGTGGACAGGGATGGGTCGTGCGCAAGTTGCAGGAGATGTTGCCGCGAATCGCGGACGATGCCCTGCATGCGGACCTGCGCGCGATGCTGGACTCGCACCTGCGAAACATCGAACGGGTGGGAGCCGGCGCGGATTAAGTTCCGGTTCGGTTGCGGGGGCTATGTCTGGACGGAATTCCTCTTTCAGGAGATGCCGTCATGAACAAGCCACCCGAGTCGCAGCTGCGAAATAAGGATCGCCCGGCGCCGAAGGATCGACGTCTGCCGGTCGATCCGGATCGCGCGCCGGACGAAGGTCCGGACGAAGCGGTCGAAGGTCGTGATCGCCTGAGCGAGAACGAAGGCCGCCGGATGGATCCCGGCATTTCGGATTCGTCGCACTCGTGAGCGGAGCCAAGCGGTTGCGGGCCGCGGCCCCGCGATGAAGTGCTGCGCGCTGTTCCTCTTCTGCGTATCGGCTGCGGCAACGGCGCAGACGCCCACCTTCACACCCGAGCAGGTTCTGGCGACGAGCATCGAGAAGATCGGACCGAAGTCGGCCGGCGCCGCCGCGATGCGGGCGCAGATCCGGCTCGATCGTCTGCGTTTCTCCCCGGGCGAGATCGACGGGCAGTACGGCACGACGATGAAGATCGCGATCGGCGGGTTCCAGAAAAGTCGCTCGCTGCCGATGACGGGCATCGTCGACGAGGCGACCTGGCAGGCCCTCGACCAGGACACCGCGCCCACGCTCGCGCAGTACCGGATCATCGATGCCGATGTCGCCGGCCCGTTCACACCGGTGCCGCAAGACATGATGGAGCAGTCGAGGCTGCCGTCGCTGGGTTACTCCTCGATCGAGGAGGCCCTCGGCGAGCGCTTCCACGTCGCGCCGGCGTTGCTCGTGCAGCTCAACCCCGGAAAGGACCTGAGGAAGGTCGGCGAGGAGATTCTCGTCCCCAACGTCGTGCCGCCGGGAAAGATCGAAGGCGCGAAGTCGGTGGTCGTCGACAAATCGTCATCGACCGTCTCTCTCCAGGACGAACAGGGCAAGGTGCTCGCGCAGTTTCCGGCGTCCACCGGAAGCCGCCACGACCCGCTGCCGATCGGACGCTGGAAGATCAACGGCGTGGGCCGCAATCCGGTTTTCAAATACAACCCGGACCTGTTCTGGGACGCGGACTCGGATCACGCCAAGGCGGTGATCCCGGCCGGCCCGAACAATCCGGTCGGCGTCGTGTGGGTGGATCTGAGCAAGAAGCACTACGGCATCCACGGCACACCGGAACCTTCGAAAATCTCGAAGACGCAATCGCACGGTTGCATCCGGCTGACCAACTGGGATGCGATGACGCTCGCCGAATCCGTTTCACCCGGCATGGCTGCCCGATTGCAGCCGTGACGGCACGGCTCGCCGGCTGGAGGGCGGTCATTGCCGTGATGCTGAGCACCGTCGCGATGGGCAGCGGCGCCGCCGATGCACCTGCCGGAACGTCGATAGGCGAGCAATTTCCAGCGCGGTCGGGAGAGATCTCCGCATCGGTGGCGCAGGCCCTCCGTCCCGCGCTGCCGTTGCGCGTGCCGGTGAAGGACATCGCACCGGCGCAGCTGGTCGACACGTTCACCGATCAACGCGGCAGCGATCGTTCGCACGAAGCCATCGACATCCTCGCACCGCGCGGGACACCGGTCGTTGCGGTCGACGATGGCGTGGTCGTCAAGCTGTTCCTGAGCAAGCCCGGTGGTATCACGGTCTACCAGTTCGACCGCACGCGCAGCGTCGCCTACTACTACGCGCACCTCGAGGCTTACGCGGACGGCCTCGCCGAGGGTCAGCTCCTCAAGCGCGGCGACCCGATCGGGTTCGTCGGCAGCACCGGCAACGCCAATCCGGCAACACCGCATCTGCACTTCGCGGTGTTCGAACTGGGGCCCGAGAAGCAGTGGTGGAAGGGACGGGCGATCCGTCCGCTGTCGCTGTTCCGGTAGACGGCGGCCGTCAAGGAGTAGTGCGGATCTCCCGCTGAAGCGGGACTTCCGGGCGCAGCGCTCGCGCCTGAACCGTGGCTGCAGCGGCGCCGCCTCATCCGGAATCGGGCGTGGCCGACGCTCGTCTCCGCTGGCAACGGATCGCCGGCGCACTGCTGATGGCCATCGCCGTGCGGGGCACGCGCATCGCGCGCTGCGAGCACCCCGGTCACGAGGCGCTACGCGAGGCGCAGGGCGCTGACGTGATATCCCGCCATCGACAAACTGCCACGCGTCCGTCATCGCGGATGCGTAGCGTGGCAACTCCTCTTCTTGCGACGTTTCCGACGGCTCCGCGCCCATGCACGCGCATCTTTCAGTCCGCTGGGCCGCCTTCCGTTACGGCCTGAAGCGGGTCTTGGCCTTCGTCATGGTGCCAATCCAGGGTGGGCCTCTGAAGGGCTGCCTGTGGGGTGCGTTCTGCGGTGTCCGTTATCTGCGCGGCGACTACGACGCGCGTTACATCTCGCGGCTTCGCGCACTCGCCGCTCCCGGCGACACCTTCTACGACGTCGGCGCGCACGTGGGCTACTACGCGGTGGTCATGTCGCGATACCTGGGCCCGACAGGTCGCGTCGTCGCCTTCGAACCATTGCCGGTGAATCTGCGCTTTCTGCGACGCCATCTGCGCCTGAACCGCTGCGGCAATGCCGAACTCGTCGAGGCAGCCGTCGGCGAGCATGCCGGGCGGGCGACGTTCGCAGCCGCCAAGGGCAGCGGACGCGGCGCACTGGGCGCAGGCGGCGGCACCAGCGTACGGGTGACCCGCATCGACGATATCTGGGCGGACGGCAACAGCGCGCCGCCGACGCTGATCAAGATGGATATCGAAGGCGGGGAACTGTCGGCGCTGCGCGGCGCCGGACGAACGTTGCACGAACATCGGCCGGTGGTGATGCTGGCGGTGCACGGCGAAGACCTGCGACGCGATTGCACGATCTGCCTGCAGGCGCAGGGTTACGAGCTGATCTGGTACAAGCCGAACAGCTGCATCGCGGTGGCCTCGGAGCGACTGGAACAGCTTCGCGCGGTACGCCTGGCCTGGGGCGCCGTCGCGGCCTGATCTCTTTGGCGCGAACGGACCGTCGGGGGAACCCGCACAGGCCCCCTGGCGGGATTCCTCGTCCTTCCGGCTGAAGCCGGACCCTGTCGGCTGGCGGACACTGGCGACGATCCGACAGGGACGTTGCATGAACCCATCCTCGAGCAACCCGCCGCCGTACGTACCGCCGCATGGCCTGCTGTCCGGCCGCTCGGTGCTGATCACGGCTGCCGCGGGCGGCGGCATAGGCTTCGCCACCGCTCGGCGCGTCCTCGAAGAAGGTGCGCGCGCCCTGGTGATCGCGGACATCCATCCGCGACGCCTCGACGAGGCCGTCGCCACGCTGCGCAAGGATTTCGCCGACCGGCAGATCGAAGGGCAGCTCGCCAACGTGACGCTTGAACCCGAAGTGCAGGCACTGGTCGAGTTCGCCGAGAGCCGAACCGGCGGGGTCGACGTGCTGGTCAACAACGCCGGCCTGGGCGGCTCGCGACGCGTCGTCGACATGACCGACGACGAGTGGCACAAGGTGCTCGACGTCACGCTCACCGGCACGTTCCGCATGACGCGCGCGATGCTGAAGAAGATGCAGCCGCGCGGGCGCGGCGCCATCGTCAATAACGCCTCGGTGCTGGGCTGGCGGGCGCAGAAGGAGCAGGCTCACTACGCGGCGGCCAAGGCTGGCGTGATGGCGCTGACGCGCTGCTCGGGGCTGGAAGCCGCGGAGTTCGGCGTGCGCATCAACGCGGTGTCGCCGTCGATCGCGTTCCACGAGCATCTGAAGAAGACTGCGCCGGCCGAGCTGCTGCAGCAGTTGGCCAGCCGCGAGGCCTTTGGGCGCGCGGCCGAGGTGTGGGAGATCGCCAACGTGATCGTGTTCCTGGCTTCGGACTACGCCTCCTATCTCGTCGGCGAGACGATCTCCGCCTCCAGCCAGCACCCCTGAGAATTCCGTGACCAAGACCGTGTTCGACTCCACCGATTCCGTGCTCTCGCGCGTCGGCCAGGAACTGGGCGTCAGCCAGTGGCTGACGATCGACCAGGCACGCGTGAACCTGTTTGCCGACGCCACCGACGATCACCAGTGGATCCACGTCGATCCGAAGCGTGCAAAGGACGGGCCGTTCGGGGCGACCATCGCGCATGGATATCTGACCTTGTCGCTGGTGTCGCGCTTCATGCCCGAACTGCTCGAGCTGCGCATGCGCATGGGCGTCAACTACGGCACCGACAAGGTGCGCTTTCCGGCGCCGGTGAAGGTCGGCGATCGCATTCGCGCGCACGCGCTGCTGGTATCCGCAGATGTCACCAGGGATGGCGGCATCCAGGCCAACATCCGGGTCACCGTCGAGATCGAGAACGGCGACAAGCCGGGCTGCGTCGCAGATACCATCGCGCGTTACTACTTCTGAGCCGGATAGCCCCATGAACGAAGCTGTCATCGTCGCCGTCGCCCGTACCCCCATCGGCCGTGCCTTCCGCGGCGCCTTCAACGACACCGAGGCGCCGGTGCTCGGAGGCCACGTGATCCGCGCCGTCGTCGAGCGCAGCGGCGTGGATCCCAAGGAGATCGACGACGTGATCCTGGGCGCCGTCGTCCAACAGGGCACGCAGGCGCACAACCTGGGCCGTCTCTGCGTCTACACCGGCGGCCTGCCGGAGACGGTGGCGGGCATGACCGTGGACCGCCAGTGCTCGTCGGGACTGATGAGCATCGGCATCGCGGCGCGCAACGTGATGTCGGGCGAGCAGGACATCGTCGTCGCGGCTGGCGTCGAGTCGGTGTCGCTGGTGCAGAACAGCCACAAGAACAATTACCGCGCGCAGTCGCAGGCGGTGCTGGAACTCCAGCCCAACGCCTACATGCCGATGATCGAGACCGCGGAGACCGTGGCCGAGCGCTACGGCATTTCGCGCGCGGCGCAGGACGAATACGCCTTGCAGAGCCAGCAGCGCACCGCGGCCGGCCAGAAGGCTGGTGCGTTCGCCGACGAGATCGTGCCGCTGACGACAGTCAAGCAGCTCTTCGACAAGGAAGGCAATCCGACGACGAAGGAATCCGTGACCCTGTCGCGCGACGAAGGCAATCGCCCCGAGACGACGCTGGAGAGCCTGTCGGCGCTCAAGCCGGTATGGAAGAACGGGCAGGTCATCAAGGAAGGCCGCAACGTCACCGCCGGCAACGCGTCGCAGCTCTCCGACGGCGCGGCCGCCGTGCTGGTCATGAGTGCTGCGCAGGCCAAGCACCGTGGACTCAAGCCGCTGGGCATCTATCGCGGCACCGCGGTGGCCGGATGCCGTCCGGACGAGATGGGCATCGGTCCCGTGTTCGCGGTGCCCAAGCTGCTCGCCAAGCACGGCCTGAAGGTGTCGGACATCGGGCTGTGGGAACTCAACGAGGCCTTCGCGGTGCAGGTGGTCTACTGCCGCGACAAGCTCGGCATCCCCAACGATCGTCTCAACGTGAATGGCGGCGCGATCTCGATCGGCCACCCGTTCGGCATGAGCGGCGGGCGGCTGGCGATGCACGCGCTGATCGAGGGCCGTCGGCGCGGTGTGAAGTACGTGGTGACGACGATGTGCATCGGCGGCGGCATGGGCGCGGCGGCACTGTTCGAAGTCGTGGCGTAAAGCCGGGTCGATTGCGCCGACGCGGCAGGGATCGCGCGGCGAACGGAGGAGGCAGCATGACGCAGCGTGGGGCCCTGAGCTCGTGCCGGAAACACCGCGGTTTCATCGCGGGCTGGCCCGCGTACGGCGTCGCGCTGATCGTGGCGGCGTCCGCCGTGTATTCGTTCGCACCGCGCACGTATCCGCCGGCACCGGCCACCGTGGTTCACGCAAACGACCTGCTGGTCACGCAGATCGCGCACCACGGATCGCGCTGGCTCTCCGCTGGCGAGCAGGGCCACATCCTGGTGGCGCAAAGCGAACAGGGACCCTGGCACGACGCCAAGGTCGAGCCGCAACGCGGCTCCAACTTCAACGATGTGCTGTTCGTCAGCGATACCGTGGCGCTGGCCGTCGGTCACGAAAGCTGGATCGTGCGCAGCGAAGACGGCGGCGAGACCTGGAAGGAGGTGATGTTCGACGCGGAGCGATCCGAGCCGCTGCTGGCGCTCGCCGGGCCCTACGACGGCACCTTGTTCGCGATCGGCGGATTCGGCCAGTACCTGACGTCGACGGACGAGGGCAAGACCTGGCAACGCGCCACGCACGAGGCGCTGGGCGATCGCCATCTCAACGACATGACCCGGCTCGGCGACGGCAACCTGCTGATCGCCGGCGAGCGCGGGCTGCTGGCACTGTCCTGCGACAACGGTGCGACCTGGACGGCACTGCCGGAGATCTACGCCGGCTCGTTCTTCGGTGCACTGGCGCTCAAGGACAACGGGCTTCTGGTGTATGGAATGCGGGGCAACGCTTTCGTCACGCACGACCGGCACACCTGGGTGCAGGCCGCGGTGCCCGGCAAGATCTCGCTGTTCGGCGGAACCGTCGACGACGACGGCTCGATCGTGCTGGTGGGCGAGAACGAAACCGTGCTGCGCTCGACCGATGGCGGCAAGACGTTCGCGATCGCACTGGCCGGTGAACGCAATCGCCTGATCGCCGTGCTGCCGGCAGAAGGCGACGGCTGGCTGGTGGCCGGCGAGTCGGGCGTGGGTTTGCGAAAGCCTGGAGGCAAGTCGTGAGCGCCGCTGCGGGACGCATGGAGCGCGTCGTCGACGGCTTTGCCCGGCGACTGGTCGCGTGGCGTCATCCGCTGTCGGTACTGTTCTTCGCGATGACGGTGTTCTTCGGCTGGAGCGCCACGCGCGTGCAGCTCGATCCGGGATTCCTGAAACTGATCCCCATCGAGCATCCGTACATGCGCACGATGATGGATTACATGCGCGATTTCTCCGGCGCGAACACCTTGCTGGTCAACGTGCGCTGGAAGGGCGAGGGCGAGATCTATAACAAGCCCTTCATGGATGCGCTGCAGAAGACCACCGACGAGGTGTTCTTCATTCCCGGCATCAATCGCACGAAGGTCTCGTCGATCTTCACGCCGAGCACGTACTACATCGAGATCACCGAGGACGGCTTCAACGGCGCGCCGGTGGTGCCGCCGCGCTACTCCGGCCAGCCCGAGGAACTCGAGGAGATCCGCAAGAACGTGCGGCTGTCCGGACAGATCGGCCTGCTGGTGGCCAATGACCTGAAGGCCGCGATGATCCGCGCGGATCTGCAGGACTACGATCCGAGCAAGGGGCAGGAAGGCCAGCGTGTCGACTACTGGGAAGTCCAGGCGCGGCTGTCGGAGATTCGCGGCCGCTTCGAGAATCCGAACAAGTATGTCTACAAGATGAAAGCGGACAGCGGGCCGTTCAAGGCCGGCGAAACCGTGCTGGAGGGCTTCGTCGATTACGGTCCGCTGCTGCGCTTCAACAGCTTCAAGGTGCTCAAGACCGCCGAGGGCGCCGACGGTGCCGAGAGCTACACGCTCAGGGGCGACGAGCTCGACGTCGAGATCGTGAAGAATCCGGAATTCAACCCGGACATCGAGGTCAACGTCATCGGGTTCGCGCGTTTGCTGGGCGACGTGATCATGGGGCTGCTCGGCGTGTTCGCGTTCTTCGCGCTCGCCTTCGTGATCACCTTGGCACTGCTGTTCGGCTACACGCGCTCGCTCAAGCTCACGCTGGTGGCAATGGTCGTGGCGCTGCTGCCGGTGCTGTGGCTGGTCGGCATCCTGCCGATGATCGGCTTCGGTGTGGATCCGATGTCGATCCTGGTGCCCTTCCTGATCTTCTCGATCGGCGTGTCGCACGCGGTGCAGATGACCAACGCCTGGCGCCAGGAAGTGGTGGCGGGTGCCAGCGCCAACGATGCGTCGCGCGCGGCGTTCTCGAAGCTGTTCATTCCGGGTGCCGTGGCGCTGCTGACCAATGCGCTGGGCTTCGCGGTGATCATGTTCATCGACATCCCGATCGTGAAGGAGCTGGGCATCACGGCCTGCCTGGGCGTGCTGCTGATGATCGTCACGAACAAGATGATCCTGCCGATCTGCCTGACGCACGTGAAGCTGGAGGACTACTGCCGCCGGCACTCGCTGAAGCCGGAATCGGCGCTGATGGTGGCGATCTGGCGCGGGATTGCGCGCTGCGCCGAACCGCGCATCGCGGTCGGCATCTTCGCTGTGACGCTGGCGCTGCTCGCGGGCTCCGCCGTGATGTCGCGCAACCTGGTGATCGGCGACTCCGGCGACGGCGTGCCGGAACTGCACGCCGACTCCCGCTACAACCGCGACAACCGCCAGATCGCGAAGAGCTACGACATCGGGACCGATGTGCTGACGGTGATCGTCGAAGCCAAGGAGTTCGAAGGCGAGTCCTGCCTGCACTACGACGTCATCAGCACGATCGACAAGTTCGAGCTCTACCTGCGTGGGGTCCATGGTGTGCAGTCGGTGCTCAGCGTGGCCGGCATCGGCCGCCTGATCATCTCGGCGTTCAGCGAAGGCAATCCACGCTGGCGCGCGCTGCCTCGTTCGCAGGCGGGCTTGTCGGCCGGATCCAAGGCCTTCGATCCCAACCTGGGTTTCAACAACGAGGGCTGCAAGGCGATCCAGGTCCTGATCTTCACCAGAGGCCACGACGGGCAGACCGTCGCTCACGTCATCGCCGAGATCAAGCGCTTCATCGCGGACCATCCGGTGCAGGGCGTCAACATGCGCCTGGCCTCCGGCAACGTCGGCGTGATGGCGGCCACCAACGAGGCGGTGGCCGAGGCCGAGGAGACGATGCTGCTGGCGATCTTCGGCGCGCTGGCCGTGCTGTGCCTGCTGACGTTCCGCTCGCTCAAGGCGACGCTGTGCGTGCTGGTGCCGCTGACGATCGTGTCGATCTTCTGCAACGCGCTGATGGCGCTGCTCGGCATCGGCCTGAAGGTGGCGACCTTGCCGGTGATCGCGCTGGGTGTGGGCGTCGGCGTGGACTACGGCATCTATCTATTCGAGCGCATCCAGCACGACATGCGCGACGGCCGCAACTTCCAGGACGCCTTCTACGAGGCGATGCGCACGCGCGGGACGGCGGCGGTGTTCACGGCGATCACGATGTCGGTGGCGGTCGGAACGTGGACGCTGTCGGCGCTGAAGTTCCAGGGCGACATGGGTCTGCTGCTCTCCTTCATGTTCCTGGTGAACATGATCGGCGCCGTGTGCCTGTTGCCGGCACTGGGGGCGTGGTTCTTCAAGGCATCGGCCAAGGCGGCGGCTTGATCCCGTCGTAGCCCGGACGAAGTCCGGGATCCTGCTTCGTCGAGCCGCAAGAACCCCGGACTTCGTCCGGGCTACGGTGACCCTCTCAGCCTGCCTTCTTCTTTTTCTTCTCGGTCATCTTCGCAGGCGGCCGCACGCGCGTGGCGCGCACCGCGTTCGAGCGCGTCTCGGTGATCTCGAACAGGTACCCCCCGATCTCGACCTGGCGTCCGGCCTGCGGGATGTTCTCGAGCTTCTCGAGCAGCAGGCCGTTGACGGTCTTCGGGCCGTCGGTGGGCAGCTTCCATCCCAGCGATCGGTTGAGGCTGCGGAGCGTCACCGAGCCGGACATCCGGTAGCTGCCGTCCGGATCCGCATAGACGTTCTTGATGCGGGTGGCCGGGTCGGAGGTGAACTC
This sequence comes from Panacagrimonas perspica, assembly GCF_004364935.1. GTDB lineage: Bacteria > Pseudomonadota > Gammaproteobacteria > Nevskiales > Nevskiaceae > Panacagrimonas > Panacagrimonas perspica. Next base: position 553,501 of record NZ_SOBT01000008.1, read on the forward strand.
GCCCACCACTTCTTCGAGGATGTCTTCCAGCGTCACCAGGCCCTGGATGTCGCCGTACTCGTCGACGACGAAGCCGATGCGGCGCTTCTGGTTCTGGAAGTTCAGCAACTGCTGGTTGAGTGGCGTGCCTTCCGGGATGAAGTAGGGCTCCTTGGCGAGCTCGATCAGCGATTTCGTATCGAGCTTGTTGTCGGCCAGCATCGGCATCAGGCGCCGCACGTGGATGACGCCCACGAGTTCGTCGATCGACCCGCTGAACAGCGGCAGCCGCGTGTGCTGCGTCGAGATGATCTGCTCCCGGATCTGTTCCCAGGACAGCGACACGTCGACGCCCACGATCTCGTTGCGCGGGACCATGATGTCCTCGACGGTGCCCTTCTCGAGATCGAGGATCGACAGCAGCATGCGTTGATGGCGCTGCGGAATCATCGCGCCGGCCTCGGCCACGACGGTGCGCAGCTCCTCGGTCGACAGGCTGTGCTGCGCCGCTTCCTCGGGACTGACGCCGAGCAGGCGGATCATGCGGTTGCCGACGAAGTTGACGATGTCGATCAGCCAGCCGAACAGCTTGAGGATCGGCCAGTAGACGAAGGCGGCCGGAAGAGCCAGGCGCTCCGGGTTGAGGGCGCCCAGTGTCTTGGGCATCGACTCCGAGAAGATGAAGATCAGCAGCGCGGTGCCGATCGTCGCCACCAGAATGGCGGATTCGGGATTGCCGAGCGTGCGCTGCGCGATGGCCAGCAGCAGCATCGGGATCAGCGCCTGCGCGATGTTGTTGAGCAGCAGGATCAGGCCGATCAGGCGATCGGGCCGCTCGAGCAGCTGCTGGGCCATCCGGGCGCTGCGTTGGCCCTTCTGCGCACGCGTCTTGAGCCGGTAGCGGTTGATCGACATCAAGCTCGTTTCCGAGCCTGAGAAGAATCCCGAGGTCAGGATGCAGATCACCAGAACGGTGATCAGGATAGGCAGCGGGATGGTTTCCAAAAAGCGTGGGAATCCGACGGGCGTAGAACCCGGTAGTTACTGAATGAGGACTGAAGATGTCAACCGGGCGGGCATAAGGTTTATCGTCAAACCCAATGTTTCCCAAAGATTTGTTCGAGAATTAGCTTGCTGCCGAAGTAGGCCAGGATCAGCGTTACGTAGCCCGCGAGCGCCCACCGGATGGCGGTCCGGCCGCGCCATCCGTGACGCCAGCGACCCCACAGCAGCGTCCCGAAGATCAACCATGCGGTGATCGACAGGATCGTCTTGTGAGCCAGGTGCTGGGCCATCCAGTCGTGCACGAACCACAGGCCTGACAGCAGCGTCAGGCTGAGCAGGCCAAAGCCCACTGCGATCAGCTGGAACAGCACGCGCTCCATCGTCTGGAGTGCGGGCATGCGGCCGCCGGCGGGTGCCACCCGATGCCGATGCAGCAGGCGATCCTGTACGGCGAGCGCCACCGATTGCACGGCCGCCAGGGTCAGCAGGCCGGCGGAGAGCAGTGACATCAGCACATGGACGCTGACCTGCCATTCGCTGACCTGGACGGTGCTGACCGGCGAGGGGACCAGCGTCGCCCAGATCGCGAAGAGCCCGGCGAGCGGATAGACCGCGACGCCGTTGATGGCGATCGGCTCGCGGAACGAGAAGAGCCAGAGCAGCAGGGCCGACTGCCATGCGAACAGCGAGGCCGCTTCGGTGACACCGATGCGCAGATTCCCTTCGTGGATCAGGCTGAGTGCCAGGGCGCCGAAGTGCAGCAGGATTCCGATCGGAACGAGCCAGGCCGGCCGGCCGTTCCAGTTCCATTGCGCGTAAGCCGCCGCGAAGTACGCGGCAAGGCTCAGGGTGGACAGGCTCAGGGCGATCATGGATGTGCTGGAGAATACCATCCGCGCCGCTGCTGACCCTGAGCCATCGTGTCGCGCACGTGCTGGGCGGCGGGTCACAGTTGCGCGCCAGGAGTGGCCCGGATCGCGTGCTAGCATCGGGTGGGCATCGTGAGAGCACCATGCGGATAAGAGTGCTGGGTTGCAGTGGTGGCGTCGGGCCGGACCTGCGGACCACCAGTCTGCTGCTCGATGGAGAGGTCTTGATCGATGCCGGAACCGGTGTCGGTGATCTGTCCCTGCCCGAGATGCGCCTGATCTCCCGCGTCTTCCTGACGCACGCGCATCTCGATCACGTGTGCGGCCTGGCGTTCATGGCCGACAACCTGTTTGGCGAGGTTTCGCAGCCGATCCAGGTCACGGCAATCCGCCAGACCATCGCCACCATTCGCCATCACCTGTTCAACTGGCAGCTGTGGCCGGACTTTTCGTCGCTGCCGACGACGCAGGATCCGCTGATCGTCTTTCGTGAGTCGCCTGTCGGCGACCTCCATGACCTGGGAGGCGGACGCAGCATCCAGTCGTTCGGTGTCCTGCACACGATCCCGGCCGTCGGTTACGTGCTGAAGTCGCAGACCGGAGTGTTCGCGTTCACCGGGGATACCGGTGCCTGTGAACCGATGTGGGACGTCCTCAACAGCCTGCCGCGGCTGGACAAGCTGATGGTCGATGTCGCGTTTCCGGATGCGCAGGCCGAGCTGGGCGTGATCTCCCGGCACTACACCCCCACGCTGCTGAGCCGCGACCTCGGCCGGCTGCGGCATCGCCCGCAGCTGCTGCTGACGCACGGCAAGCCGGGCTGCGAAGAGGTGCTGCAGGCCGAGTGCGCCCGCGCTTTCGAGGGCTGGGACTACCGGCATCTGAAGCGGGGCGATCTCATCGAGGTCTGAGCAGGAGCCGGTGCGCCGCCGTAGCCGGGGGGCCTCGCGGGCACCCGTCCGACGATCCTGGACGTCGTCCGGGCGGCCGGCCAGCTAGGTTCGCGACGCCGCGCCACGTAAGCTTGCGGTCTGTCCTTTTCTGCTTTGAAGATCCATGTTTGAGTCCCTGACACAACGCCTGACCCGCACGCTCGATTCGATCCGCGGGCAGGGACGTCTCACCGAAGACCAGATCAATACCGCTGCGCGCGAATTGCGCATGGCGCTGCTGGAAGCCGACGTCGCGCTTCCGGTCATCAAGAGCTTCATCGACAAGCTCAAGGCCCGTGCCCTGGGCGCCGAGATCACGCAATCGCTGACGCCGGGACAAGCCTTCCTGCGCGTCGTGCAGCACGAGCTGACCGAGGCTCTGGGCGGGACCAGCGAGCCGCTGAACCTTCGCGCTCAGCCGCCGGTGGTCATCCTGATGGCCGGTCTGCAGGGTTCGGGCAAGACCACGACGACCGCCAAGCTCGCGCGCCGCTTGAAGGAGGACGACAAGAAGAGCGTCGTCGTCGTCTCCTGCGACGTCTATCGACCGGCGGCCATCGAACAGCTTCGCATCGTCGCCACCGGCGTCGGGGTGGACGTGTTTCCGTCCGCGGTCGGACAGGATCCCATCCAGATCGCGAAGGACGCGCTGGCGTATGCCAGGAAGCAGTTCGCCGACGTCCTGATCGTCGATACCGCCGGCCGCACGACGGTCGACCAGGAAATGATGGCGGAGATCGCCGCCCTGCACGCGGCGGTGCAGCCGACCGAGACCCTGTTCGTCGTCGATAGCATGACCGGCCAGGACGCGGCGAACACGGCCAAGGCGTTTGCCGATGTGCTGCCGCTGACCGGCGTCGTGCTGACCAAGGTCGACGGCGATTCCCGCGGGGGCGCTGCGCTGTCCGTACGTACCGTCACCGGCCGGCCGATCAAGTTCCTCGGGGTCGGCGAGAAGACCGACAAGCTCGAGGTCTTCCACCCGGATCGCATCGCCAACCGCATCATCGGTCAGGGCGACGTCCTGACCTTGATCGAAGAGACCACCAAGAAGGTCGACGCCGAACAGGCGCAGAAGCTCGCCAAGAAGCTGACGTCGAAGAAGGGTTTCGACCTCGCTGATTTTCGCGAGCAGATGCAGCAGATGCAGAGCATGGGCAGCCTCGAATCGATTCTCGAGAAGTTGCCGGGCGGGGCGCAGATGCAGGCCCAGCTCAAGAACGTGAACGCGGAGAAGGAAATCCGCCGCACGGTGGCGATCATCAATTCGATGACGCCGCAGGAGCGAAAATTCCCCGACCTGATCAAGGCGTCACGCAAGCGCCGCATCGCGACCGGCAGCGGTGTCGAGGTTCAGGAAGTCAACAAGATGCTGCGCCAGTTCGAGACTTCGCGCGATCTGATGAAGAAGATGGCGGGCGGCGGCATGGCGAAGATGCTGCGCCGTCTCGGCGGAAAGCTGCCGCCGGGAATGATGCCGCCGCGCTAACGCGTAGCCCGGACGAAGTCCGGGATTACTCTCGACTTGAAGAAAAGCCCCGGACTTCGTCCGGGCTACTCGGCCCGTAACCCGGGTGAAACCCGGGACCCGAGCGCTCAGTAATCGCGCATCGGCCCTTCGTAGTCGTTGCCGCTGAGCCCGAACGGAACCTCGCGGCCGACGATGGCCTCGATGGTCATCAGTTCGAGATCCGTGTGGTTCAGGAACGGTGCCGGCACGATGCGCTTGCCGGCGTCCGGTTCGGCCAGCACATAGCGCGGCGCGTCGTGGTGCGTGGCAACGATGTTTTCCGTCTGCGTGGGATCCTGTTCCGACGTGATGTCGGTGTTGCCGTAGCAGGTGCAGAGATACGTCTTCTCGGGGTCGGCTTCGGCGTACACGCCGGTGCCGCGAATGCCGATGGTGGCGATTGCCGTGCGCATCTGCGCGTGCTCGCCCTGGTTGCGCTTGCCGAACACGGTGAGGAGTTTTCCGCTGAGCAGGCGCATGCCGCGCACCAGCGCGGCCTTTCCTTCGAGCTCCAGCGACGTGCGCTCGCGCATGATGAACGCGGTGCCGCCGATGGCCGCGATCAGCAAGGCACCCTGCGCCGTCTCGATCTTGTCGGTCGGACCGATGCGGGTATTGCGCGTCGCCAGGCTGCCGTTCACGCGCACTGCCCCGCGCAATTCGAAGATCGACTGGCCTTCCGGCAGCTTTCGCGGAACGCGACCGAAAAGCTGTGCGAGCGCGGGCAGATTCCAACCCATGCCGCCGGCGAACAGACCGAGCGACATCGCCTTGACGAGCAACGCGCGGCGGGCTTCGTCGAATTCTTCGGTTGAAATACGCTTGGACATGATGTGGAGATGTCGAGCCGTGGCTCTTTCGGAATTTGTCGCGAGCATACACGGCGTCTCGACATGCGCCGACGGCGCACACAGGAAACTGTGCGTGAGTTCGCTTTACAAGGATTCGTCGCGAAGACAAGAATTGCGGACGGCTGGCGAAACGGTTCGGTGCAGATCCCGAAATGCCGCGTGGCCGCAATGAAGTGGATCGACCCCGAGGGCGCTGTCGTTCGCGAGCCTCCATCGAATTGGGAGACGCAGCGCGTGAAAGTTCCGGGACGCAGGATCCTGCTGGTGATCGGCCTTGCCAGTCTGATGTGCGAGTCGGCGCTGGCTGCGCCAGCGCGTGTGCGCATCAATGGCAGCGCCGGCATTGGTTACGACAGCAACGTCGGCGCAGCGCAGGCCAACGACGACAAGTTCGACAGCGCGTTCTACTCGGCGTCGGTGGCGGCGGACTACGTCGTGCCGGTCGGCCAGCAGGTGTCGGTGACGTTGCGCGGGCAGTTGCAGGGCGACGCCTACGATCGCTTCGACGATCTTTCCAACGCTCGCCTGCTGGGCCTGGTCCGCGCCGCGTGGAAGCCCAACCCCGGCTTCTTCACGCCGACGTTCTCCGGATGGACGTCGATTGCGCGGCTGGAATACGGCAGCGAAATCCGCACCGGCAGCGAGTTTCGCGGCGGCGCGTTCGTATCACAGCAGCTCACCACCGCGATCTCGATGAGGCTCGAGGGCAAGGGCTTTCATCGCAAGGCGGACGGCCGCGTGTTCGACATGTCCGGCCAGTCGCTTGCGACGAGTCTGAACTGGTCGATGGCGCCCGCGGTGTCGACGCTGCTGGCCTTCGAATACCAGACGGGCGATGCGTTCTCGATGTCATCGGAAAATCCGCGGATCGCCGCCATCGCGGACGCCATCGAACCCGACGATGCTTTCGATGACCGGGTCGCGTACCGGCTGGACGCGCGTACGCGCATCGTGACCGCCGGCGCGAACTGGCGCTTCGCGCCGGACTGGGCGCTTGATGCGCAGTTGCAGTCGATCAGCGTCGATGGAGATGGTGGCAATCAGTACGATCGCCTGATCGCCGTCGTCGGCCTGCTGGCGAGATTCTGAAGTACACCGCGTAGCCCGGGTGAAACCCGGGGCTTCTCCCGTCCGACCGAGCAGGATCCCGGGTTTCACCCGGGCTACGGTTGCGGCGGACTCAGAGGCTACGGCGGACTCAGAACTTGATCTCGTACTGGACGTAGCCAGAGCGACCCAGAGGGTTGGCGAAGTAGGACGTCGCCTCTCCCAGGAACTGGTTCTGGACGTTGGGAGTACCGGCGTCGGCGGTGAATGTCGGATCCAGCGGAAAGTCCTCGTCGAAGAGGTTGTCGAGACCGACCCTCAGCAATCCATACGTGCCGAAATCGACACGACCCTGCACATCGACGGTGGTGTACGGGTCGACGAACTCATCCGATCGTGCCGGCTCGGTCAGCGAGTTCGAGCCCGGATACTTGCCCACGCGATCGATGCGAACCGTCACGCCGTAGTTCAGGATGTTCCAATCGGTGCTGAAGCTGTAACGGTCCTCCGGAAGCAGCACCGTCTGGCCGAACCCGATCTGTTCGACGTAATCGTCGCCGGGCTGCGACTGCACCTTCAGCGAGCGCACGTGCGACCACGAGAACTGGTGCGTGAACGTGCCGTAGTGATCGACGTGCATCACGTAGGTCGCGCCCACGTCGACGCCCTCGATCTCCTGGCTCGACAGATTCAGCGCATTGGCACGGATCACGGCGCCGGGATCGCCACCGGTCTGCGGGCTGCCCAGAAAGCCGGCGTTGGGGCCTGAGGCGGCGCGCTGGATCTGATCGCAGAACGCACCGCTCGAAGCGCACACATCCAGCAACTGTTGCGCAGTCAGGTCGGCCACCAGGTCATCGACCTTGATCTCGTAGTAGTCGACATTCAGCGTCAGGTTGCGGACGGGCTCCACGACCACGCCGATGTTGAAGTTCTCGCCGGTCTCCTCCTTCAGATTCTGATTGGAGCCGATGACCAGCGGAACGCTCTGGATCGGAAGGCAGACGTCGGCGCCGCTGCCGGGCGTGCCGCCTGCGGCCAGGCACAGCGGCGTGTCGACGACGTCGTCGAAGGCATTGGTGTTGGCGCCGAACAGGCGCTGCAGATCCGGGGCGCGAAAGCTCTTGCCCCAGGATGCGCGCAGCAGAACGATTTCCACCGGCCGGTAGGCCGTGCGCACGCTGGGACTGAAGGCCTTGCCGGTGTCCGAGTCGTCGGCATAGCTGTCGACTCGACCGGCGACGCCGAACTCGAGGTTCTGCAGCAGCGGCATCCGGAACTCGAGGCCGACACCGGTGTACTTGCGATCACCGCCACCGCCATTGCCACCGTCGAAGACGTCGCCGGCCGTGGAGATCGCGTCGAACTCGTCCTTGTAGCGCTGCTTCTCGAAGTCGCCGTGCAGCGCGAACTCGACGTCTCCGCCCGGCAGCGGCAGGAACGACAACGGTCCGCTGAACGTCGCGTCGACACCACTGGTGCGCGAGACGGCCTTCTCCGACTGCGTGTGGCTCGCCTTGGCCACGATCGCATCGGGGATGCGTTGGAACAGATCCAGGCCGTTGTTCGACACCTCGTTGTCGAGCACCGAGCTCAGGATCGTCGGGCTCGTCGACTCCAGCCGGACTTCGTTGTGCGTGACGCCGGCCTCCCAGGAGAACGCACCGATCTCGCCCTGCAGGCCGAACAGTCCCTGGTAGGCCTGCGTGGTCTGGTCGGTGCCGCGCGGTCCGAATTCCACGAGGCGCCGCAGGAAGAAGCCGCCGCGTTCGTCGCCGGTGCCGGTGGTGGGATTGTTCACGGCTCCCGGCGCGACGTAACCCGGTCCGAAATCGGGATCGAAGTACTCGGGGCCGTAGATGCGGTTCTGCGTGAACGCCAGCGAGTCGCCGCCCTGGAATGCGTTCGGCTCCTGCTGGAACACGAGCTTGTTCCGATAGGCGCCGAAGCGGGCAAAGCTGTTGATCTCGCCGAACTTGCGATCCAGGCGCAGAAAGATCGAGCCTTTCTCGCTGTCGGGAATGAACTGGCGGTATTCGGAACGATCAAAACGGCACAGGTCGCCGTCGATCACGCCGCGGCCGCCCAGTGCGCCCCCGGGAAGGCCGCAGTTGGGGTCGATGGCCAGCGAGTCGCCGGTCTCGGCGTCGACGAAGGTGTTGCCGAATCCGCTGCCGACGCCGCCGTTGTCGAAGTCCGATTTCGAGAAGCTGCGATCGGTGAACTTGAGCACGTCCTGCTTGGTGTAATCGCCGACGATCTGGATTCGTGTTTCGCCCGAGGTCAGACCTTGCAGGAACTGGATGCGACGACTGGCGCCGCCTCCGTCGTCGCTGTCGCTGTAGCGCGCGATGATCTGGGATCCTTCGATGTCCTTGCGCGTGATGATGTTGACGACGCCACTGATCGCATCCGATCCGTAGATGGCGGAAGCGCCGTCGAGCAGCACTTCCACCCGCTCGACGAGCGATGCCGGGATGATGCTCAGATCGACGAATGCGTCGGTTCCGCCCAGTCCTTGCGGAAAGACCGGCAGGCGGCGGCCATCGAGAAGGATCAGGGTTCGACCAGCGCCGAAGCCGCGCAGATCCACCGACTGCGTTCCCTTCGCAAAGCTGAAAGATTGTCCGGTGCCGAATGAGCCGCCGGCGTTGTACGTCAGGTTGCCGAGCACTTCTTCGACCGTCGTGTAGCCGAGCTTGTCGATTTCCTCGTGCGTGATCGTCGCGACCGGCGTGGGGCCCTCCTTGTTGATCTTGCGCCGGATACGCGAGCCGGTGACGACGATGGTTTCAGCGTCCGCTTCCGCCGCCGGCGCCGGACTCCGCGCCGTCGGTGGGGCGGATGTTCCGGGCGCCTCGTCCTGCGCCACGGATGCTTCTGGCATCGATATCAGCGCGCCGAGAGCAAGGAGGAGGGATGCTGCGATAGAACCGGGCCGGCGTAGCAGTAGCGAGTTCATGATGTTCCCCGAGATGGAAGCAACCTGACCGCACAGAACGATGCGGGCCAGCGCTTGCTCGGTCGCATCGCTACTCTCCTGGCCAGACCGTAGTCCTCGATGTTGCGCTCGTCAATGCCGTGCAATTCATCAGGATTTCTCGTCGTGCGCCGTCAGCAAGGAAATGAGCCCGGAGCGACAACGAGCCTTGCGCAGGCATCGGCGTGCCTGTGCGGCGGTGCGTCCGTTCATGGGTATCAAGCCCATCGACCGGCGCCTGGGCGCGGTCGCACGACGAGCGTCGGCGCGCTCAGCCGCCGCTGAGCATCGTGGTGTAGCCCTCAGCGGAGGGAAGACCCTGGCAGGCCCACACGAGGGCGCCGCGTCCCTGATCGTCAGCGGTGCTCCACCACAAGCTGACAGCCGCTCCAGCGCCTCGCGTGGACTCGTTGGCGAGCGCGGCGAGCAGGGCGGGGACTTCCGAGGAAGCGACGAGCAGCGGGCGGTCGAAGTAATGCGACAGGTTGTCGGCGACGCGCGGGCGCGTGTCGTCGAGTCCTGCTGGCGGCGCAAACGATGCGAGACGATCTTCGAGCGCCTGGACGGATCCTTCGAGATCCAGCATCGCCACGGCCTCATGCTCGAGCGCTCCCAGCCATCGCGTGATCGAACTCATCGCCAGATCGGTCAGGGATTCGCGGGCAACGCCATGCGCCAGCGTGAAAGGGAAATGGCGATTGGCGCGATCGACGCTGGACATCAGCAGTCCGAACCAGGCGTTGTTGCCACAGACGCCCGGCGCCAGGCAGAAATGCCAGATCGGACTGTTCAGATAGCGCGTGAGCCACTCTTCGCCGAGCAGCGAGCGGCCGCCGTAGATGACCGACTGCAGCCAGTCATCCCAGGTGCTGACGAACGAGGGCGGAAGGCGGCGGCCGGCGAAATCGCCCAGGAACGGAAGCTTTCCGTACCATCCCGGCAACGTCTGCGCGCCCGCCGCCCCACTCATCAATTAAGGCCTCGCGGGCAGGAGAAGCTGCGAAGGTCCTGAAGCCCGTAAGGGTTCTGGACGCTGCCGGCAGTGACTTCGAAACGCACATCGCGACCGTCGAACGAGAACGTGATGAACATCTTCTCGGGTTGCGCCGTGCGCTCGACCTTGGCCTTGTCGAACAGGCGGAACAGCGCCCACGGACCTTCCGTCGTGTAGCCGGAGCCCGAAGCGCCCGCCGGCTCGACGGTCAGACGCACGATCGATGCGCCGCCGGGGCCGGGCCACGAAATCCACTTGGGCTGCACCGGGCCATGCGCGTAGTTGACGCTCTGTCCGTCGACGTCGAGAAGGAAGCGCGTGATCCCGGCATCCATGTTCACCGGCTTGAACTCGTAGCGATACGAGGCCTGCGAGCCCATGCGGAAGAACACTTTCTTGATGCCATCGGCGCGTTCGAAGTTGGCGAGCGATCCGGCATACCCCATCGGCACGCCTTCGACCTTCTTCAGGCTCCAGGGCTTCGTCGCCGTGTCCACGTACTGCGACAGGGACTGCTGGAAGTACTGGTCGATCATGCCGCCGCTGGCGAACAGCGCCGCAAAATCATCCGACGTGACGTCCTTGGCGCTGCTGGCGGAAAACGGATAGCGACCGTTGATGGCCTTGGCGCAGAAGTCGCCGAACGATTGCGCAATGCCCTTCGACAGGTTGTTGCGCGTCTCCTGCAATGCCTGGCTGGAACCGACACCCGACAGGTCCTGCAGCATCGACTTGAACGGATCCGGCATGCGCGCTGCCTCGGCCTTCACGCGGGCCGGCGCGTCGCTCGGCGGCGGCGGATTGCCGCTCTGCACCGCCGTCTCCGTGTTGCTCAGCATCACGTAGACGTCGTTGACCAGCTTCAGGGCGCCATCCATCGGCGAGGGCACGCCATCGCCGGGTCCCATCACCCAGTAACGCAGCGAGGCGAAGCGATCGTCGACGATGCTTTCGAGCGTCTTTCCGGCCGTAGGGGAGTCGTCCTTCTTCTTGTCCCCCCCGAATAGCTTGGCGAGCTGATCCTTCTTTTGATTGATCTTGTCGGTCGCCTTGTCGGTGATGTCCTTCTCGGCGTCCTGCTTGGTCGCCAGCGTCGTCTCGCGAACGATCGCCCTCATCAGCAGCGGGATCGGCGAGTCGGGTGCGGACAGGATGCGTGCGGTCTGGATGCTCTCCGACAGGGACGTCGCCTTCTTGAGCTTCACGTCGGCGATGAATTCTTCCCACACACGAACGTAGTCCTGCAGGTACAGGCGCCGCACCTGCTCGGAGACGCCTTCACCGCCCAGCAGATCCTTGGCCTGATCGAGCGCGCTGGGATCCGCGGTGCCCAGCACCCATGACTGTTCGTCGCCAAGCTGCTTGGAGACTTCGCCGACGCGGCTCAAGAACCCGGAGTGATACCCGTTGTACGAATAGAGGCCCGGAACGCCCTTGGTCAGCGGCTGGTTGCTGACGCGCTGGAACACCAGCGAGGCGCTGGGACCGCCCTTGGTGGCGACGCTGAACTCGGGATAGTCGGCACCGATGCCTTCACGCTTCAGCCGGCTGTATACGCGCTGCGGCAAGCCGAAGCGGGTCAGGGCACTGCGGGCGCTGGCGATCAGCAGCGGATCGGGCGGCAGCGGCGAGGAGTAGTCGTCCTGGGCCAGCAGCGTCTTGAGGTGTTCGCCGAGTGCGGCGCGCTGGTCGGTGGTCACGCTGCGCGGCAGCGACTCATCCCAGTCGAACTCGATTGCCGCCGCCGCGTATTCGGGTTCCAGATGCGTGCGGTCCTGCAGCATCAGGTAGACCTTGAGCACTTCGTAGGTCTGTTCGAGGTCGTTGGCCGGAATGCTGCGCAGGCGATCTTCGATGCGATAGATCAGGCGCGGCAGGAAGGCGTTGCGCAGCAGGCTGCGATAGGCCTGGTCCGCGCCGGCCTGCAGCTTGGTGCCCTGGTAGAGGCCGTACGTCATCGACATCGGGGCGCCGTCGGCCACCGCGTCGGTGCGGGGAAGACCGCGTACGGCGTCGAGGACCGGCAGCAACGCGACCACGTTGGTATCGGCCTTGGCCGGAAGATCGGAAACCTGCTGTTTGACGACGTTGGTGCGCTGGTCGACGTCCTTGATGTAGGAACTGTTGCGTCCGTAGGAGATGGCCCAGGCAGCCAGCAAGCCGACGCCGAGCACGGCGCAGGCAATGTAGGCGCCCCACTTGATGGCGAGTCGCCGCTTTTCCCACTTGATGTTGGTGCCCGCGAGCGCCTGCTCCTCGAAGATGACGTCGTTGAGCAGGCGTGTCAGGAAGTAGCTGCGGCCACTGGAGGTCTGCAGCGCGAGCGGACTGCCGTCGAAGCCGAACGCGCGCGCGATGTTGCCGACGACACGATCGATTGGCCGGCCTTCCTGCGTGCCGCTGGTGAAGTACATGCCGCGCAACAGCGGAGCGGCGCCGAAGCGCGAGGTGACGAACACCTGGCCGAGGAAATCCAGCACGGCCGGCTTGAGCGCCGCGACCTGCTGCGGGAAACCGAAGATCAGCGCGCGCTTCTGCAGATCTTTTTCGTCGCGCAGGCGCTGCGGCTGACGATCGAACAGGCGGCGGAGCAGCCCGGCCCATTCGCCGTCCAGCGAGGGCAGGGGATCGGGCGCGTTGGGTTCCTGCGAGAATGTGAAGCTCGTACCCCAGACCTGGGCGCGCTCTTCCTTGCTCAGATCGGAGAAGAACTCCGTGAAGCCCGCGAGCAGGTCGACCTTGGTCACCAGCACGTAGATCGGGAAGCGGATCTGCAGGCGCTCATACAGCTCGCCGATACGTGCACGCGCGGCCTCGGCGTGTGCGGCGCGCTCGCGCGGCGACTGCGTGAGCATGTCGCTGGCGCTGATCGTCAGCAGGATGCCGTTGATGGGGCGGCGCGGCCGGAATTTCTTGAGCAGGTCGAGGAAGCCGTCCCAGGCGGCCTTGTCCACGTTCTGGTCGGAGTCCTGCGTGGTGTAGCGGCCGGCGGTGTCGATCAGCACCGCTTCGTCGGTGAACCACCAGTCGCAGTTGCGGGTGCCGCCGACGCCCTTGATCGACTGCGAGCCCAGCTTCTCGGCGAGCGGGAACTTGAGGCCCGAATTGATCAGCGCGGTGGTCTTGCCCGAACCCGGCGGACCGATGAAGACGTACCAGGGCAGCTCATACAGATACTGGCTGCTCGAGCGCGCGATCAGGCCGGAGACGCGACCGCCTCGACCTTCCAGCCGCACCTTGCGCAGCGTGGCAACGGCTTCTTCGAAGCGCTGGCCGAGCAACTGGATTTCCTGCTGGGATTCGCTCGGACCGGCCGGGCGGTTGGCAGGGCTCTTGGTGAGACCTTCCATCAGCTTGCGACTGGCCATCTTGGCGCGCGTGAAACGCCACACGCGACGTCCGATCAGCACCAGTGCCACCAGCAGGATCAGCGTCCAGCGGACCCATTCCGGTTCGAATGGGCGTATCGATCCCACCGCGATCAGCGGGCCGACGTACCAGATCACGAGGGCTGCCGCGATCATCCCGATCAGGGTGATCAGCAGCGGGTGAGTGAAGAAGCCGAAGATCTTGCTCATGCGGTAACTGTCATCCGTTGGGATGCGAGGGTGGCGTCGCGGTGACTCGGTTCAGGTCAATTCACCAGAACCTGCACGTCGACGCGCCGGTTCTTTGCGCGATTCGCTGGCGTGTCGTTCGGGGCCACCGGCTCGGAGTCGGCACGACCCTCTGACCGGATGCGACCTGCGGGGACACGGTTCGAAAGATGCTGGGCAACGCTCTCGGCACGGGCTGTCGACAGATGCCAGTTGGACGGGAAGCGCACCGAGCGGATCGGCTGATTGTCCGAGTGACCGATGATCAATACCTTGCCCGGCACCTTCGCGATCGCGTCGCCGATGCGTTCGAGCAGCGGCAGCATCTTGTCCGGGATCGAGTTGCTGGCCGGAGCGAAGAAGCCATCGGAACGGATCGTCACGACGCTGCGATCGGCATAGTCCCCGACGTCGACGAGGCCGGCGGTGATGTCGCTGGCCAGCAGTGTGCGCAGGCGGGGCGGCACCGGCTTGGATGGCACCGGCGGCGCGGCGCGCTGCTCCGCTTGCGGCGCCTGGATGCCGCGAATACCCGCGAATACGGGGTCCGACTTGCGGTTCAGGATGGAGCTGAACGCCACGAATGCGATCGTGAGGATCAGCGCGGTGGCGGCGACGACGACCCAGACCGGGATCGCATCGAGCACCTTGTTGCGCGGAAGCTGCGCGCCCTTCCAGTGCGGGCTGAGTTCGCGTTCGGGTTCGCCACGCTCGCGGCGCAGCATCTCGAACAGGCGCTCGCGCACCTGCAGCAGTTGCGCCTGCCCGTTGTCGAGCACGCGGAACCGGCCCTGGAAACCCAGCGACAGGCAGATTTCGAGCAATTCCAGGAGATCCCGGTTCTGCTTGGGATTCTCGGCCAGCTTGGCCAGCAACTGGAACGTCTTTTCGCCGCCCCAGGCTTCGTTGTGGAACGTCACCAGAAGGCTCTGCGCGCTCCACTGGCCGGAACCGCCCCAGGGCGTGTTGGCGGCTGTCTCGTCGACGAAGGTGCACAGCACGTAGCGCGCCGCGACGACCTGCTCCGACGGAATCTGCGCACGACGAGCCGAGGTCTCGAACGCACGGATGCCATCCACGAGTCGCGCCTTGACCTGCGACGAGTCCGCCTGTGTCGCCACGCGGAGCTGAGGGATCAGATCGAGCAGCGGCGTGGCGGCCGAGACCAGCGGATTCGCCCCGACCGTGTCCGGCAGATGGTCTAGCGAGGGCGCTGGCTGCGGTGCACGTGGCGCGGCGTGCTGCTGGGCCGGACGGGGCGGGGGCGGCGGTGCATCCGCGGGCTTGGACTGCGCGCGGCGCGGCGTCGGGACCATGACGGTGCGGTCGTCGGCGCGCGGAGCAAAGGGATCGTCGGGATCGATGGCCATGAGGGTGCCCTAAACGTGTTCGTCGCTGCAGGTGACACCAATGCTTCTCGCCCGGACAACGGAGGAGAAGGAAACCGCGCGCCTTGCGCGCGGTGGAGTGAAAAGGGCGGCCGTTCGTTTCATCGAACTACGAGCGGATGGCCCAGCATTCCATCTCGAGACCCGGGAACTCGCCGGCAATGTGCATGGCGAGTCCCCCCGATTTTTCGAGCTGCTTCCACATCTCGCCGCCGCGATCCATCTCGAAATAATTGAAGCCGGCGTGGAACGGAATCTGGCGAGGCGCCACCGGCAACGGCTTGAGCGCGATGCCCTGCAACTGGAGATTCACCAGGTCGCGCAGCTTCTCGACCGGACCGAGCTTGGTCTGAGCGGGGAAGCGCGCACGGAGCTGTTCGGCCGGAACCTGCGCGTTGACGGCCAGAATGAAATTGGCCGAACGGATCAGTTCCTGATCTGGAATCACGGCCACGTGAACGCCGAACTTGCGCGCCTGGAGTTCGATCGGGATCGCCGTGGTTTCCAGCACCACGCTCAGGCTGGCGCGCAGTTCCGCCATCAACTGCGGGAAGCAGCGTTCGGGGTGTGGATGCAGGTACTTGGGATACGCGGCCGGGCGGCGACCGTCGCGAAACGTAGCGAGATCGCCGGCCATCGTGACGCAGATCTGGTACAGCGTTTCCGGATGCAGCGGCGAGATGCTGCGAAGGTGCGCCACCAGCGGCTCGTAGCGATTGACGGTCTGCAGAAACAGGAAATCCGCGATCTCCGCCACGCCGCCGCGTCCGGGATGCGCCAGGCGGGACGCCAGGGCCTCACCGCGCTGGTGGAGCATGCCCTCGAGTTCCTGCAGATACGCCGACAGCACCGGGCTGACGCTGATCGACAGATTGGGCTGGATGAACTGGCGGTCGAGCACGACGAGGTTGTCGGCGCGCCGTTCCATGACGCGCGTGATACCGATCGTGACCCACGCGTCCGTCTGGTCGCGTGCGAGCAGCAGGCGCATCTTGAGATCCGCCACCCGCATCGGCGCGCGCCCATCGGCGCCGCTGTTGTGATCGGCAACCTCGGTGTCGGTCGCGCCGTAACGCGCGAACATGGCCTCAGAGCTGTCGCCCGAGTCCACCTCGACCGAGCCGGGGCGACGCACCGGCACCGCCAGCATCAGCAGTTCGTTCTTCGCATTGGCCGGAATCTCGAGCGGAACCGGGCCGGCATCGCGCTCGGGGAAGTCGAACGGCGTTCCGTCCGGCATGACGCCACGTGCCGCCGAGATCGACACCTTCCCGAGCGCCAGCGCGGTTTCGTCGAGAACGAAATGCGAGAAACCCCAGGGATAGGGCGTGATTTCACCCGCGCGATTTTCGAGCGCGCGCTCGAAATAACGGTCCTGCTGCTGGAAGTGCTGCGGCTGAAGGAACATTCCTTCTGACCAGACGACCTTTTTGCTCCAGGACATATACGGATTTCCAGTAGTTCAGCGCAGGCCCGGACGCGAAGGTGCGTCAGCGCAACGCGGTTCAATCCTTTTCAGCTTCATCCTCGACGGTGACGCTCAAGGCCTTCTGCTCGGCCTTGAGCGACAGCACGCCACTGGCGCCTGGGGCGATCTTGGTCGAAGCGCGCCAGGTGGAGCGTTCGACGTCGCGATACGCGCCCATGACGGCGATGAACTGCACGTCGGGTGCGTATTCGCGAGGCTGCGTGATGGTTTCACCCGGCTTGAGAACGAATTCCTCCCGCTTGGCGAGGTCGGCGGCGAGGATCTGCTCGTCCTTTTCGTAGAGCGCGAAGAAGTCGGCCTTCTCGAACTCGGTGAGTGAACGCAGCGCGTAGATGCGCACCACCAGCGGCGAGGCGCGTCCGGTGGCATCCGGATTCAGATCCGCTGCCGCAATGACCGCAAGCTCCAGCTTTGCTGGCTTCGGCGGTTCCGGCGGCTTCTTGCTGAAGCAACCGCTGAGCAGCATGACGCCGAGCACAAGGCTCAGCCACAACGTGATCGATCTCGAATTTCCCTGATATGCCTTCATTTGCCACGTCCCCAATCGCCCGGGTCAAGTCGACCCTTGAAACTTCTTCTGCTACTTGCGTCGTTGCTGTTGACCGCGCTCGAGCGCGGCGATGTGTTCCTCGTACGCGCGCAGGAACTCCCTTCCGAACAGCGCGTGGAAATCCTCCTCGGCTTCCAGCGCGATCTGGCGATACAGCTCGCTGAACATGTCCCAGAGCTTGCCCTTGCGGTTCATCGGGACCAGGGCGTTGATGCCGCCCTTTTCCGGCAGGCGCGATTCGATCTGAGACGGCTCGAAGCGCTTGAGCACCGCGGACAGGGCCGCTCGCAATCCGGCCATGAATCCGAACTCGTGGGCACGAAGATCGGCATACGCGTCGCGCATGGCCTCGTCGGCTTCCATGAAGCCCGGCATCTGCGGGCCGAACAGGTAGCGCAGTGCCAGCCTGGCGTCCGGCGAGAACTTCAAAGGATTGTTGCGCCCGCTGGCGATCATCGTGACGTCCGCACGCATTTCGCGCTTGACGCTGCCGCGCGCATTGAGCAGCGCGATGGTGCCTGCGGTCGACTCGTGCATCAGCGTGCCGATTTTGTACATCAGCTCGGGCGTCAGCTCGTTGATCACCAGGTCCTGTGCGTTGAGACCCGCCATCAGGGCGCCGAGCAGATCGGACGGAGCCGCGGCGGGCCCGGTCGGAACCGGAGGCTGCGTCGCCACAGGCGCCTGCGGTGCGTACCTCGGCGGCGGCGTGGGCTGCGCAGGCATCGGCGGCCGTGCAGCCGGCACCTGCGGAGGCGGAGGTGCAGGGCGCTCGATCTTCGGCGGAGGGGCCACGACCGGTGGTGGGGGCACCGGCTCTTCCGAGGACGGGCCGAAGGCGTCGAGGTCCAGAATCTGCGCTTCCGGCAGCGGCGTAGGCGTGATCGCCTTGGGGGGCGTGAATGCCGAATTGAGCTCCGGCACATGGTCCGACACCGGACCCGCGGCAGCCTTGTTGAAGCCGCCCAGGAACTGGGTCAGGCCGCTGTCGGTACCGCCGGAGTACGACGGTGCCGGCTTGCCCAGCGGGCCGCTGGCGAACGGGTCTCCAGAGGACGATCCGGACGACAGCCCGAACATTGCATCGAGACTGCCTTCGCCGGGCGCCTTGGGGGCGCTGTTGCCGCCCAGCAGCGAGGCGAAACCATCCTCGAAGTCGTCCAGATCGGCCGCGGGTTGCTGGGATTCCGATGGCGGAGGAGCCATCGGATCGAAATCGTCGGGAAATGAGCCGCTACCGAACTTTGCCGCAGGTGGGGGAAGGGGCGGCGCGGCGGTTCGTGGCTGCGGCGGAGGGGGGGGCGGTGTCGGCGCGGCCCCAAAGCCAAGGTCGTCGAACATCGAGTCCGCTGACTGCGAACTGCCGGAGCCGCTCCCAGCGCCGATACCGAGGATGTCGTCGAAGACGTTCGAAGAATCGGCCGCCGGGGGAATGTGCCCCACCGGCTCGCGAACGGGTGGCGCGACGGGTGCGGGTGGCCGCGCCCATTGCTGCGAGGCGGACATCGGCGGTGCCGTCCGTGCCGAAGCGGCGGCGCCGTCTTCCCGCACTTCGAGCTCGAACGGTCCGATCGTCAGCCGGTCGCCATTGCGAATCGCGGAGGTGTTGCCCTTGCCCAGCGGTACCCCGTTGACCCGAAGCGGATTGGTACCCTGGTCGACGACATGGAAACCGCCGTCGCGGAAGCTGAATTCAGCATGCACGCGCGAAACCGCGCGCTTCGGATCGTTGAGCACGAGCGTGCAATCTGGCGAGCGGCCGGCGCTGCCTCCGCGCTCGTCGATCTGGACCGACTGCGGAACCGGTGGCGTCATGCCGCCGACGCTCACGACCTCGACGGTGATCAACGCAGGCCTCCCGCGCATAGATGGAATGACGGGAGTGTACGGCCATTAACGGGGCTAGTTAAGGCGCGCGACGCGGACACCGCGGCGCGTCCCGGTCGACAATGAGAACGTGGTCTCAGGAACGCCGTCACGACTTGGGCTGCGGCCGGTAGAACTTGAAAGTGCCCTTGACCTTGACCGTCGTCTTGTCCTCGCCCTCGGTCTTCTCGTACGACTGGAAGTAGAGCTGGTTGGCGGTCACCGGCGCCTTCGTGGATGGCGGAATGTTCTGCTCCCAGACGGTGATCCGGCCGTCGCCGTCGATCGATTTGACGATGGCGGTATGGTGCGGACGGTCGCCGTTCTTGCTGGTGGTGTCCTTGGGCGTGTCGATCTCCATTTCAAACGAGTAATTCGTGAACTGGATGATGTCGCCCGGCTTGGCGGACGCAAGATCGACCGCGCTGCCCCAGATGTAGTCGGCGTCCTTCACGACGGGTCCGAAGTCTGCGGCGCTCTTGGCGCCAGCGTCCTTCAGCGCCTTGTCGGCCAGATCGAAGCACTCGCCGGATCCGACGACCTTGCCGCCATTGCTGCTGGCGTAGTTCAAGATCTTCTGCGCGTCTACCGCGCCGCCGGCGTTGAGTTCCTCGGGCGGCGTGGTCGGCGTGCTCATACCCATTGGGCCGGGGCGATCGCCTTCGGCCAGCAGGTTGGCCGAGCTGGTGGGGCCACCCGGACGCGACGCGTTCGGCGTCTCCAGTCCTACCAGTCCCATGCTGTTTCCGGCCATTTGCTCTCCTTGCCTGTCGTGCTGCCAAGTGCTCGAGGTTCTGCTTCAAGCACGCCCACGCACGGGAGCGCCACCGGCACCCAGCGTCGCGCGGATGACGTACACGCCCATCTCGAGCCTGGCTCCGTCGGTCACCGGCACTTCGTCGCCCATTTCAAGCGGCCGACCGTCGACCAGCAGATCGTTGGTCCCGCGGCACAGCACTTTCACCACCCCGTGCCGGCGCAGGAACTGGGCATGAATGCGTGAGACGGTGCGCCCCGGATCAGCCAGGACCAAAGCATTCACCGTGGCGCGCCCGACGGTTCCACCAGCGGCGTCGATGGTGGCTTCCATCGGACTGTCGGGTGCGCGGCCATTCACGCTGATGACTTCGACGAAAACCATGTGAGTCTCAGGGCATCAGGTCCAGCACGAGCGGCTGGCTCGGGACGGTCTGTACGCCGATGGCGTTCGTACTGTTCTGCATGGTCGTGCTGGTCAGCCTTGTGATGGGCATGCCCATGCACAGGCAGGTGTTGGAACCCAGCGTGTAACGACCGGGACCCATGACGGTGCCCGAGGCCACGCCCATCGCCACGCCGGGATTGTCGCCGTTCGACATCGGGGCGGTGGACGCGAGCGTATGAAGCGGACAGCACAGGACCAGCACGTTCGGAATGAACCCCACCGTCGTCGGCAGCAGCCAGATATTCGGATAGGGGATGGGGACCGGCGCGGGCGCGGGCGGGGCGGGGGTCAGGCAGACGTCGGGAAACGCCAGGCCGATACCGATCATCTGTGTATTGACGAACATCGGAATCTCCGTCCGGATCAGCCGAAGTGGATTTGCGAACCGGTGGTCTTGACCATCTTCTCGCCGTTGACGAAGACGTGCTCACCCGTCTGGCGAAGGATCTGTTTGGCCTGGACTTCGACGTAGTCACCACTGACGCGATCCATGCCTTCGGTCCTGCGCGAGTGCTGCTTGCTGTAGTGCATCACGCGATCGAACACGGTGTTGAGGACGGCGCCGACGAGCTTCATCGTATTGCCGATCACCTTGAATTCCCGGCCCATCACGATGGCTTCATCGGAATGGAGTTCGGCGCGTTGCGTGTTCAGCACGAACGCCGCCGTCTTGAATCCAAGCGAGCCCGACGCGACGGTGAGGGCAGCCTCGCCAGTGTCGATACAGGTGGGGCCGTTGAGTCGCAGCGTGTGACTCGTGCCCTCCTCGCGTTGCAGCACCGCGGTGATCCACAGCTGGTCCGGCGCCACGATCAGGGCGGCCACCGTGTCGCCGATCGTCGGTTCCAGCAGGCAACTGACGGCCCGTCGACCCGGGCCCGTCAGCGTGCCGCTGGCGATGGTGAACTGGTCGCCGTCGACTGCGGTGATGATGCCGACGCAGTGCGTCGCCGAGATCGGCCGTTCCCGACGCGTCGAAGGAGCGGCGCGGCCCGGCGACGTGGCGGTGGAAGGGAGGCGGTCTGTTTCGAGAACATTCATGGCGTACTCCAGGTATCGGGTTTCATCGCGTGGCGGCGGCGACGGGCGGCGCCCAGTCTTCCGCCTGCGCGAGCGTGGCGTCGGTTTCGAGCGCGCGTGCACGATCGGAGAACTGGGCGTCCTGCGTCTGCGCGCGGTGCAGCTTGGTGCGGAACATTCGCGCCTGGCGAGCGTCCACGCCCGTCAGATCCGCGTGGCTGAAATCCGCGTAGGTCAACTCGGCGGCGCGCAGCATCGCGCCGGGCAGCTTCGCATGCCCAAAATGGCATTGGAAAAGGTCGGCTTCGTCGAAGCGGGCGCCCGGCAGTTCGCAGGCGCTGAACAGTGATTCGCGGAACGAACTGCGGCTGAAGTTGACGTTACGGCCCTTGGTCTCGCCGAAGAGCACGTGCTTGCCATGGGCGCCGCTGAAGTCGCAGTCGGTCAGCGTCGAACCCTGGAAATTGCACTGCTGCATCGGCACGTCGCGGAAGCTCGATCCGGACAAGTCCAGTCCATTGAACTGGCAGCATTCGAGCGTGAGGCCGACGAACGACTTCGCCTTCAGATCGGTCTTGGCGAACGTGACGCGCTTGAGGTCCGCGCCCTGCAAGGTCATGCCGTCGGCCTTGCACTCGTACACCGTGCTGTGCAGCCAGCGCGTCACGTCGGCGTTGACGTCGACCAGGCTCGAGTTCAGCAGGTTTCCGGACTCCAGGTTGGCGCCGGTGATCGCGCTGCCGTCCAGCACACACTTGGTGAACGAGGCCATCGTGAGATCGGTCTTGCTCAACTGGACGGACAGCAGCGAAGACTCGTTGAACAGGGAGGCGTGGAGATCGGCGCCGTACAGATTCGCCCGGTCCAGCTTGCAAGTGCTGAACACGGCGTTGCGGGCATCCACGCCGGTCATCAGGGCATCGACGAAGGTGCACCGATCGAACACCGACTCGCGCATCATCGCGCCGCGCAAATCACACCCGTCGAAGCAGCAACCGGTGAACACGCCACCGGCCAGATAAGCCTCGTGCAGCACGACGTCGGAGAAGTTCTTGTTCTCGATCGTCTCGCCCATCACCAAGGCGATGGCCAGCAGCTTCTTGTCCATGGCCATGCGTCAGCTGCCTGCAGCATCGCGCTGCGCGGGGCGCAGGCGAGGGTAGATGCGGGCGCGTTCCAGCAGCGCGCCTTCGAGCCGGACATCGGCGTCGAGATGGACGCGTGACAGGTCACTGCCGAACAGGTTGACGTCGCGCAGGTCGGCGCCGCGCAGATCCGCACCGCCGAGAATCGCGTCCTTCAGATCGGCCTGGGCGAAGCGTGCGCCGGCGAGATTGGCTTTTCGGAAAAAAGCACCCTTGGCGCTGGCCTGGCGCAGGTCGGCACCGGCGAGATTGGAATTGGCGAAATGAACGCCGTCGAGCATGGCTCGAACGAAGATGGCGCCTTCCAGATCGCACAGCCCGAGATTCGCGCCCTTGAGCAGTGCCCCGGCGAAGGACGTCCGCTTCATCGCGCTCTCCGTGGTGAACACCGCACCCGGCATCCTGGCCTGGATGAAACGCGCCCCGTCCAGCTTGCAGCCGACGAAGTTGGCAGTCTCGAGATTGGCTGCTTGGAAGTTCGCCCCTCGAAGATCGCACTCGACGAACATGCTGGTTTTGAGATTGGCCCCGGCGAAGTTCACGGTGCGCAGGTCGAGCTGGTGAAACGTCAGGTTCGGCGCGTCGGCGCCGGTCCAGTCGACGTTGCTCCACCTGCTCTCCAGCAGGTTGGCCTGCGAGATGCGCGTCCCGCGGAAGTCGGCGTTGGTCAGGACGCTGCGCATCAGGATCGTGCCTTCCAGTTGCGCTTGGTCGAGCACGGTTCCCTGCAGATTCGCTGCGCCCAGGTTGGCGCCCGTGAAATTGGTGCGGATCGCGATCGCGTCGCGAAGGTTGGCATGAGCGAGCACGGTGCTGATGAAGATCGCCCTGGAAAGATTAGATCCACTCAGATTCGCGCTTTCGAGCCACGCTCCTGTGAAGTCGAGTCCCCGCAGATCCATTCCGGACAGATCGGCGCCGGTCAGATCCATGGTGAGAAACGAGCGCACTCCCCGTTGGAGCAGCCACTCGAACTCGGCGCGGCAAGTGGCGGCGGCTTCGCCCTTCAGCGGGGCCACCGGCAACTGCAGGTGCGCTCCTTCCAGGTAGTTCACCTGATCCGATAGATCCAGCTGCTGCAACTTGGGCGCGATCGTGGCGCCGTCGAACGGTTTGCCCGCGTTGGTGGCCGCGTTCCGGGCTTGCTCCAAGAGCGCGATGCCCTTGAGTTTCGGAGGCCCGGGCGGGATCAACGTGGCCGGGTCGACCTTCATCTCGAGAAATTTTTCGAGTACCGTGAGGGCGTCGTCGACCGCGGCCCACTCCTGCTCCTCCTGTTGACGCCGCAACTTCTTGTAGTACTGCGCCATCTCGGCGGGCTTGGGCTTCGGTTCTGGCGCCGGCATCACCACGCCGAGCGCATCCGGATCTTTTCCTCGCGCTTTCAGTTCTTCGCGCGCGATGGCGACATCGATGCCGGCGCGGTTGCGTTGAGCTTCTTCCTTGAGGCCCTCCATCTTGAACGCCTTCTGCGCGTCTTCTTCGGAAGGATCCACGACATCGAGGCCGGCCGGAATCAGATCTTCGTCATTGAGAATCTCGAACGCCTTGTCGCGGCCCTGCGTGCGCTTGGTCAGCACATCGAGGTAGTGCGCATCGGAGCGGGCATGGCCTTCCCCGATACGCTCGACCGCTCCGAGGATGTGCTGGATGTCCGCACCATCGTCCTCGGCGCACTCGGCCAGACCGTGGAAGATCAGCACCATCCGCTCTGCGTGCGGGAAGAACCACACGGTCGACAGCCGCATCGAGACTTCACGCAGTTTCGATTCGATGCCAGCCTCGGTCTTGACCTGTCGGGCAGCGAAAGCGCGCACGCGCAGCCCCGGCAAATGACCTTCGATCAGAGGGCGGCTCGGATGCAGGTTCTCGAGCGCGTAGGGCTCGTCACCGCGTAGCGGCGATTCGAACCACTGATCGCGCGGCGCCATGTTGAAGTATTTCCAGTTGATGTCCGGCGGAAAACCCGGCGCGTGCTCCTTGGTCCAGGCCTCGTCGTACGTACCTCTCATGGCGACGCGCTGGGGATGGAGCAGGTCGATCGCGCCGTAGCAGGCGGGCACCACGGCCTGGTCCGGGGCCTGGATGCGAGAGGCGGGATGCTCGAGGTTGGGCAACCATCGAAGACCTTCTTCGGTGACGCGGCCCTTGCCCTGTGGATTGGCTGGAAAGTCCGGCCCGCCGTAGGCCTTGCTCCAAGTCAGTGGCATGCGCTCGAACGGAGCCGGCTGACTGACGTTCTTCCCATCCCAGTAGCGGTCACCGAACGCGAGAACGGTCTTCTCGACGTTCCCGAGCCTCGCCCTGACCGCGACGGCCTGACGCTGGTCGGGCTGCGTGTAGGCGTTACCGTGAACGAGGAACTCGGACGTCAGCTTGGAGACGCCCTCGTCGATCACCGGCACCGCCATCTCGGAACCCAGAAAGGTCCACAGCGATTGCTCTCCCCAGACCGTTCCCGCCTCACTCTGGGCGAACGGAACATGCAGGTACGCCGAGATGCTCATCCCAAAGCGCTTGCGGTACTCGATCGGCTTGAAGAAAAGGCCGAGCTGTTTGGGCTTCAGGGGCAGCATGTAGGGCGATGGGGCGTCGGACTGAAAGTGGCGCGGGCGATGGATATGAAAAACGTCTTGCGTTATTCCGGCTTGGGCTCGGGCTTGTCGATCGAGGCGTCTTCGTCAGCCTTTGTTCGTTCCTCGTAGGTTGTCTCCGGCGCAGACGACGGTTCGACGGCCACCAACCCGCCGATCGCGAGTGTCGCCGCTCCGGATGCCCCTCCTGGTCCACCCACCAAGCCTCCAGCGACCGCCGCCGTCGTCACGATGCCTACGTTGGCGACCATCCCCAGTTTTGCGCCCTGTTCTCCCGCGTTTGCCGCGTCCTGGAACTTTCCGTTGGCCGCCATGTTGTTGAGTCGAGCCGCCAGGCCTGGGAATCCGGCTTTTTCGGCGTCCCGGGCCGCGTCTTTCAATTGCTGTTTTGCAGCCGCGTACTGATCGCTCAGTTCGCCGAAACCCATGGCAAAACTCTTTGTCCCGACGAGCACGCCTGCAACGACCCCGAGAGTGGCCGCCGCCATCTGCCCGGGAGTGAAGGCGCCAACCCCGCCCGCGCCGCCACCGGGGCTGATGGATTTCATTGTCCGCATTTCGAGATCCGGACCGGCGGCGGTGGTGATCTTTGCGGCGAGCACGTTCTCCATTTCGACGGCCAGCTTGTTGGTGAGCGCTGCGCCGACGACGGACTCCATGGAAACCGACAACTGCGAGCTGCGAGACAGACCGATCATCGTATCGCTGGCACACCCGATGTAGCCGCTGGTGTTTCCGCCCAGGACGGTCGTATTGCTCTCCATGCTCACCATGTTGATGTTGCCGGTGGCGAGCAGGTCGATGTCGCCCGCGCTGATCGACTGGATCTTGGCGGCCATCATCTTGAGCGGGCCCGACGGCACGCCGATGATCTTCGAGTTGGCGCCCGACACATGCTCCTCGATGTGCGGCGCTGCCAATACGATGGCGACGCCGGAGCTCAGGGTGACGGTCCCGTCGGCCCCGGTGGTGAGATTGCCGGTGACCTTGTGGTTGTCGTCGCCCGTCACGACGTCCTTGCGACCGGCACTGAAGATGGTGGTGGCGGCTCCTGTGGCCGTGAGCTCGTAGGTGCCTCCGACCGTCGTGTTCTGGTTGGCGTCGATCTTGATGTCCTGGTTGCCCACGACATTGATCTTCTGGTTGACCTTGACGACGTGCGACTCGTTGTTCTTGACCTCGACCGAACGATCGCGCGTCACCGTCAATTTCTGATCACGCTGCACGATCGTGGTTTGATCGCGCTGAACGGTGAGCGTCTGATCGCGTTCGACGACGGTCGCGTCGTCGTTCTCGACATGACTGCTCATGTCCTTCTCGGCATGAATGGTCAGCATCTCGCTGCCCTTCTTGTCCTCGAAGCGGATCTCGTTGAAGTTCTGTGGATCGCCGCCCTTGCTCGAACGCGACTTGATGCCGGTCTGCGTGGCGTTGGCCGGCAGGTCGTACGGAGGCATCTGGTCGCCGTTGTAGACACGGCCAGTGATGATCGGCTGGTCCGGGTCGCCCTCGAGGAAGTCGACGATGACTTCCTGGAGGATGCGCGGGATCGCGATCATTCCCCACTTCTTGCCGGCCCAGGGATGCGATACGCGGATCCAGCAGGAGCGGTTCTCCTCCTTGCCGTCCTTGGGCTCGTGACGGTCCCAATGGAATTTGACCTTCACACGGCCGAACTCGTCGACGTAGATCTCTTCGCCTTCCGGACCGACCACGGTCGCGGTCTGCGGACCCTGGACGATGGGCTTGGGTGTGGAGCGACGCGGGCGGAACTGTTGCTTGGCCGGAACCACGGAGAACGAACAACCGTAAGTGGCTTCTTCTCCGCCGGTGGCTTCGTGAGCGTTGTACGCCAGGTTGTACGAGGCTCGCGTCACGAGATACTGCGCGTTGTGCGTCGGATGATTCGTGATCGTCAGCAGGGTGCCGACCCTGAGTGCGCGCGCATTGGTGGTGGCGCTGGCAGCCTCGTAGCCGGTCTGCAATTCTTCGAGGCGCACGCCGGCGTATTGCTCGCCGTCCGAATTCTCGACGTAGCCCCCCGGGTAATCGAAGACCTGAGCGGAGGTGAGCGCGGGCTCCTTGACGTTGGGCTTCTTGGCCCGCACCGGCTTGGGCGGCGTCTTGAAGTCGTAGTCCCAGGTTTCGACTTCGCCGCTACGCATTTCATGCGAGTGCTGCCAGCGGCTGACGTATTCGGCGCCCGGTCGAGTGCGGACACTCTCGTGGTAGTAGGGCAGGGTGCCGAACTTCGGCGTTTCCTTGTGCGTGCTGAACAGGTCGACCAGCACCATCTTGTGCTCGGTCTCGGTGTGCTCGAAGTGGTAGTAGATGCCTTCGTGCTCCATCAGGCGGCTGATGAAGTTGAAGTCGCTCTCGCGGTACTGGACGCAGTACTCCCACTTTCGGTACTGGCCGGCGAGCTTGTCGTCGATGGCCACCAGCTGCGGATAGTCCTCGAAGACCTTGTTCAGGATCTCCGGAACCGTCATGTCCTGGAAGATGCGGCAATCGGTCTTGCGCGTCAGGATCCAGGTCCACGGCCGGATGACGGCCTGGTAGGCGTAGTGCTTGCCGTTGTACGCGCCCGAAGAAAAGCGCGTGACGTACCCGTTGAAGCAACGCGCTTCGCCGTCCGACTGTTCGATCTTCACCGTCATGCCCTGACCGAGCATCTGGTCGGGCTTGATGTCGGGCTTGGTGCTGAGCAGGTCGACCCGGTACTCGAAGAGACGGCCCAGGCTTTCTTCGCCGCTCATCTGCTTGAACAGCAGATCCGGCCCGAGTGGGGTGACAACCTCCATGACACGGTTCATCGACATCGCCCTACTCCTTTGATTCGTGTTGCACCGCGATCGGCGTGCCCCACGATGGTCCCGCATTTGGAGCCGTTCGGGGTGACCGCCGGCCATCCGCTCGTGACGGCGTTCGCAAGCCACGGCCGAGGATCTGCGAAGCGCATCTCATGGCAGGTCCCGGCGGGCGGCAACGACCAGTCCGTGGACGGGTTCGCGATTCTCGCTGCGCAGGACGTCCTGCGTGATCCGGACGTCCTGGAACCCTGCCGCTCGCACGGCGCGTTCGACGTAGACGTCCCGATGTGCGTAACGGCCATGGTACTGCAGGCGATGATCCATCGATCCGTCCCGCAGATGCTCGACGCTGAAGAAAACCCAGCCGCCAGGACGCAGGGCCCGGTAAGCTGCGTGGAGCGCATCATCGATCGCTCCGAAATAGCAGAGCGTGTCAGCACTCGTGACCACGTCGAAGGCGCCGGGATGTGCATCGAGCCAGGCGACGAGTTCACCTTCCTGCAGGTCGTCATAGAGCTTCCGGCCCGCTGCCAGTTCCAGCATCTTCGGCGACAGGTCGACGCCGACGAGGCGCGAGCACAGCGGTTTGATCAGTTCCGCGAGCAGGCCGGTGCCGCAGCCGGCGTCCAGGACTTCCAGAGCAGCGCTGCCGGCAGGAACGCAATCCCGCATCAGGGCGTCGATCAGCGCCGGGGCGCGATACCCGAGCGATGCCAGGTTCTTGTCGAACGTGATGGCGAAATCGTCAAACATCTTGCGCACGTAGGTATCGTCCGCGCGCTGCGGCACCGACTCGGCTCCGCCGCAGGCCGCCAGGAGGTGTTGCGCCGCTGCGTTGTCGGGATCCCGCTCGAGGATTTCCCGATAGCAGACGGCCGCTTCTTCGAGCCTGCCTTGTCTGCAGAGCGCCCTGGCCAGGGTTGCCCGGACCCTGTCGATCCGCGGTGACAGGTCGACTGCGGTGCGATAGTGCCCCAGCGCCTTGTCGATCTCGCCTTGCGCAACGAGCGTTCTCGCAAGGCCGATGTGCAGGCTGGACTGGTGTTGCGCGTCCACGCCGGAAAGGTCTCGCGCGAGCGCCTCCTCGAAGACCTGCCGCGCGTCGGGGATCCGCTCCAGTGCGATGTAGAGGCGGCCCTGCGTGGTTCGCGGAGGAATCGCTTCTGGTGTGAGGAGCAGCGCCTTGTCGAGGTGCTTCTGGCAAGCCGCATGATCGCCCCGCGTCAGCATCATCAGCGCGAGATTGGCGTGCGCGTCGGCGTAGTCCGGCGTGATGTCCAGTGCCCGCTGCACGTGACGGATGCCGGCGTCCAGGTCACCGTTCTGGTATTCGAGCATGCCGAAGAAGTGCTGGGCGTCCGCGTATCGGGGCGCTCGTTCCAGCGCGCGACGATAGGTCGCGCGGGCCTCCTGCAGCTTGCCGGTACGGTGCAACTGGATGGCTTCTCGCGTGAGCGCTATCGCGCGCTCGGGTATCGCCGCAGAGGATCGACTGGCGTGACTGCGACGCGTCACGGCTCAGGCGGGCCGTCGGGCTGCGCAAACGAGGCCGGGGACGGGCTTCGCCATTTCCATCCGCAATGTCACCTTCTCGATGACAGGCTCTTCGAATCCTGCGCGAGCCAATACCGCCCGAACGTAATCTTCCCGATGTGCGTAGCGGCCGTTGAACTGCAGGCGATGACCGTCCTCCTGGTCGAGTCCGTCTTCGACGGAGAAGATCAGCCAGCCGCCCGGAGTGAGTGCGCCGTGGGCCGCGAGCGCGACCGGATCGATGTCACCGAAGTAGCACAGCGTGTCGGCGCTCGCGATCACCTGATACTGACCGGACAGCGACTGCAGGTGGGCGGTGAGCTCGGCCTCGATCAGCTCGTCGTAGATGCCCAGCGTGCCGGCCTTCCGCAGCATGCCTCCGGAGAGATCCACGCCGTCCAGACGCCGCACGATCGTGTGGATCTGCTTGCCGAACAGTCCGGTTCCGCAACCGGCATCCAGAAGGTCGATGACCCCCGGGGACGGCCCCAGAATCCGTTTGAGCAGATCTGCGAGCAGTTCCGGCGCGCAATACCGCAATTCCGCGAGCTTGGTGTCGAAGCTGTCGGCGAAGTCGTCGAAGACCTCGCGCACATACCCGTCCGGAGCCCGCTCCGGCGCGGGCTCACCGCCGAGCGAGACGTAGATGTGCTGGAACGACAGGTTGTCGGGTTCGATTGCGACGAGCTTGGCTGCCTCGGCGCGCGCCAGATCCAGATAGCCGAGATGGGCCATTCCGATGACGGCCCTGCTGCGCATGCTGGTCAGGTTGCTGAAATCGCCGGCGAGCCGGTCGTTGGTCAGCGCCTCGTCCGTTTTGCCCAGCAAACGCAGCAGATTGCCCATGGCATGCGAGACCAGGGGATGGTGCGGCACCTCGTCCTGCAGCGCTTGCAACATCTTCAGCGCGTCATCCATCCGGCCTTGATTGCGGCGCAGGACTGCCAGGTTCACCCGCGGCGGGATCTGCTTCGGATCGAGCTCGATGGCGCGCGCAAGCTGCGTCTCCGCCCCGGCGTAGTCGTTGCGCAGCATCAACGCGAGTCCGAGATTGGCGTGCGCGTCGTGGTACTCGGGGGCCGACTCCACCGACCCGCGCAGCGCCGCCAGCCCGTTATCGAAATCGCCCAGCTGGCAGTAAATGGCGCCGCTGTGATTCAACGCCACTGCGTGATGGGGCTCGGCCTGCAGGATCTGCTGCAGAATTTCGAGCGCCCCCTCGGCATTGCCCTCCTTGCGCAGGTCCTGTGCCCACTCCAGCGCCTCGTCGAGCGTCAGGGTCTTGGTGACATCTTCTTCAGCCTTCGCACCGCGCGGCGTCACGGGATTCATCGGATCGTCCGGTCGCGCTCAGTCGAAGGAATACACGAACTGACCATCGGCTGCGCTGACCTGCACCTTCGGAATCGGCTTGCCCTCCATCATGCGATTGAGGAACTCACGCGAGATGTCCGGCAGCATCGTGTTGGTCAGGATCGCGTCGATCATGCGGCCGCCCGATTCGCTCTCGGTGCAGCGCGACACGACCAGCTTGACCACGTCTTCGCCGTACTCGAACGGAATCTTGTAGCGGGCCTCGACGCGCTTCTTGATGCGGTTGAGCTGCAGCTTGACGATCTCGCCCAGCATCGCGTCGGACAGCGGGTAGTAGGGAATCGTGACAAGGCGTCCCAGCAGTGCCGGCGGGAAGACCTTGAGCAGCGGCTCGCGCAGCGCCTTGGCCATGCCCTCGGGGTCTGGCATCAGCTCCGGGTCCTTGCACATGCCGGCGATCATGTCGGTGCCGGCGTTGGTGGTGAGCAGGATCAGTGTGTTCTTGAAGTCGATCAGGCGGCCTTCGCCGTCTTCCATCATTCCCTTGTCGAACACCTGGAAGAAGATCTCGTGCACGTCCGGATGCGCCTTCTCCACCTCGTCGAGCAGCACGACGGAGTAAGGCTTGCGTCGGACCGCCTCGGTCAGCACACCGCCTTCACCGTAACCGACATAGCCTGGAGGCGCACCCTTGAGCGAGGAGACCGTGTGTGCCTCCTGGTACTCGCTCATGTTGATGATGATCATGTTCTGCTCGCCGCCGTACAGGGCTTCGGCGAGTGCGATTGCGGTTTCGGTCTTGCCCACGCCCGAAGTGCCGGCCAGCATGAACACGCCGATCGGCTTCTGCGGATTATCGAGGCCGGCGCGAGAGGTCTGGATGCGCTTGGAGATCATCTCCATCGCGTGGTCCTGACCGATGACGCGCTTGGCGAGCAGCTTGGGCAGCTTGAGGATCGTGTCGATCTCGTTGCGCGCCATGCGGCCCACCGGGATGCCGGTCCAGTCGCCGACGACACTGGCGACCGCCTGGTAGTCGACGGTGGGCAGCATCAGGGGAGATTCGCCCTGCAACTCGGTGAGCTTGCCCTGCACGTCCTTGAGTTTGGCCAGCGCCTCGGCGCGTTCAGCCTCGGTCAGCGGCTTCTCTTCCGGCGCAGCATCGGCTGCAGGGGCGGGAGTCCTGACCTCGGCTTCGAGCTTGCTGCCGGTGCCTTCGACCGGGTTGGCGCCGCGTCGCAGCTTGGCGCGCAGGTCGAGCAACTCGGTGACGAGCGTCTTTTCTTCTTCCCAGCGCTTTTCGAGATCGACCAGGCGGGTCTTAGCGACCACCAGCAACTCGTTGGCCGCTGTTTCGCGCTCGCCCACGTCGATGCCGATCGCCTTCTCGCGGCCGATGATGCCGAGTTCGGTGTCGAGCGAATCGATGTGCTTGCGGGTGTCGTCGACTTCCGGCGGGGTGGCGTGCAGGCTCACGGCGACGCGGGCGCAAGCGGTATCGATCAGGCTCACGGACTTGTCGGGAAGCTGACGTGCGGGGATGTAACGGCTGGACAGCTTGACCGCGGCCTCGAGCGCTTCGTCGAGGATCTGCACCTTGTGGTGCTTCTCCATCGTGCTGGCGACACCGCGCATCATCAGTACGGCTTTCTTCTCGTCCGGCTCGTCAACCGTGACGCTCTGGAAGCGACGGGTGAGGGCGGGGTCCTTCTCGATGTGCTTCTTGTATTCGGCGAACGTCGTGGCGCCGACCGTGCGCAGGGTGCCGCGCGCCAGGGCGGGCTTCAGCAGGTTCGCAGCGTCGCCCGTTCCGGCCTGGCCACCGGCGCCTACCAGCGTGTGGGTTTCATCGACGAACAGGATGATGGGCTTCGGCGAGGCCTGGACCTCTTCGATGACCGAGCGCAGGCGCTGTTCGAACTCGCCCTTCATGCTCGCACCGGCCTGCAGCAGACCCACGTCGAGCGCGAGCAGGCGCACTTCCTTGAGCGACGGCGGCACGTCGCCGCGCGCGATGCGCTGCGCGAAGCCTTCGACCACCGCGGTCTTGCCGACGCCGGCCTCGCCGATGAGGATCGGGTTGTTCTGGCGGCGGCGCATCAGGATGTCGACGACCTGGCGGATCTCGTCGTCACGGCCGACGATCGGATCCATCTTGCCGCTGCGAGCCTGCTCGGTGAGATCGGTCGTGAATTTCTTGAGGGCTTCCTGCTTGCCCATCTGCGCGGGCGCCATCGCGCCACTGGCCTCGCCCGGCGCGGCGCCGCCCGCCATCGACGACCCGTCACTGGGAGCCAGACCTTCTTCCGCCGAACCCTGCACGATCTTGTGGAAGTCGTCGGCCAGCGCTTCGGGCTTGATCTTCTCGAACTGCTTGGAGATGCCGAGCAGGGCGTTGCGCAGCGAGTTGGTCTTGAGCATGCCGACCATCAGATGGCCGGTGCGCACCGCGCCTTCGCCGAACATCAGCGTGCCGTAGACCCAGCCACGCTCCACCGAGGATTCGAGATGCGGGGAGAGATCCGAGATCGCCGTGGAGCCGCGCGGCAGGCGATCCATCGCCGAGGTGATGTCCTTGGCCAGCACCGAATTGTCTACACCGAAGTGCTTCAGGATCTTCTGCCAGTCGCCGTTCTCGGTCTGTGCGATCTGCGCCACCCAGTGGACGAGTTCCACGTACGGATTGCCGCGGAGCTTGCACAGCACCGTGGCGCCTTCGACCGTCTTGTACGCCGTGCTGTTGAGTTTCCCGAACAGGGTCACGCGGCTGATTTCGCTCATTTGTCTCTCCAGTTGTTCAAGTTGTCGGGATGGCCGTTGCCCTTTCGGCATCCAGTATCAAATCGGCGGCAGGAACATTCTTCTGATAGGACCCTGCCCAGGTCGTCCAGCCGAGACGTCCGAATTGCCCGAGCTTCGCGCGGGGGACTTCCTCAGCCTTCAGCGAAAGCCGAGCGTCCCAGTCCAGTTCGTAGCAGAGGTACTGGCGCAGGATCGCAACGAAACTCTGCAGTGACTGTCCCGAAGGCAGCAGGGATTCGTACTGCGCCAGCGTCAAGGGCCCGACGTGGACGCGAAGCTTGTGCTGACGATCCCAGACCCGGCTGCCGATCACGGCGCCGACGCCGAGCTGCGCACCGCTGCCGAGTTGGCCAAGCCGGGTGCGCTCGGATTCCGGCAACGCCATCCAGTGACCGACGAAGTTCTCGACGCGGACGGGCAGGCCGAAATAACCCTGGAGAATGGAAGCGAGTCCGTCAGCGTTGCGAACCTGCCGCGAAAGCCAGCCGGAGAAGAACAGCTTGACGTGATCGCCGGCCGGATCGCGTTTCTGCAGTGATGAATCACCAATGCCGACCAGGCTGCCCACGTAGTCCGCGAAGCGATCATCGCGCGGACGGTCGAAACTCGCGGTCGGCTGCGCCTGCGACCAGGCGCGGTAGAAGAGGGCAAGGAAACGATGATGGAAAACGTCGAGGAATCGCGCGAGCGTGCGATCACCGCGATGCAGGATGCGTTCTCGTACGAATTCGGTGAGGTGCAGCGGGAGCGAACCGTTGGGACCCAGAAATCCGAAGAATCGCTGCAGCAATCGCGGCGGCTTCTTCGAATCCGCCGGCTCGAGGACCGAGATCGTCGAGGGCGCGAATGCCAGCGAAGGCTCCTGCGCGAAGCGGACCGGTTCATCCTGGGGACGCGCGGCGGTTCCGGTTCGCGGCTTCTTCGGATGAAGGGTCTCGAGCTTGCGCAGTGCAAAGAAGAAGTCGTGATCGAACGGCTTCTCTTGAAGCTTCTGCAGGTATTCCTCAGGTGTCACAGGATCGCCCGTCCGCCTACGCGTGCACGCCAGAGCATGATTTCTCCTCGCGCGACACCGCGCAGCGCTGTCTCCGTGAACGCGTTGACGGAGACGTAACGCGCGAAGAAGCGCTCCATCACGCTGCCGAACAGGAATGCGCTGGCGCCCTGGAAGGCCATCTCGTCGACTTCGACTTCAATATGCAGACCGCGGCCGAAGGTGATCGGACCCGGCATCGGCAGGCGACGCACGAGCGGGCGCACCTTGATGGAGCGCAGCCCGTCGATCTGCTTGCCGGTGGCGGCGTCGCCACCCGTGGCGTAGAGCCCCAACAACTCACGCATCGCGGCAGCGCCGGCCTGCGGTTGCTGATCGAGCAGCGTGAGGTAATTGAGCGACAGGTGATTGATGAAGCGCCATGCGCCGCTCCCTTGCTCACGAAGCGCGGTGTGAGGCCGCGAAGGCCCCTTGACGCACAGGGTGCCGGTGATCGGCGCCATGGTGTCGAGCGTGAAATCGGTCTTGCCGGTCCCGAGCGGCATGTGCAGCGGCAGATCGCGATTGGTGCAGAGCGCGGTGATGGATAGCTGCTTGAGCGCCTCAGGATAGGGGGCTTCCTCTGCATCGACCAGCGAGATGAACACTTCGCTGCCGATATAGCTCGACCGGAATCCGCGACGTTTCTGCCCCTCGGACAACAATCGCGGTTCGCGATCGATCGAGAAGTACGCGGCGTGTTCGGTGCGACTTCCCTGGTAGGCCGCGTAGAAGGGAAGGAAGCGCCTCTCGCCCTGTACGCCTTCGCCGTAGCCTGACACCGTCTGCAGATCGTGGATTTCGAAGTCCATCGGTCGCGTGCGGTCCACCACCACGTGGTATTCGTGCGTGCCGGGCGTCAGATGTACGCGGTCCGTGCGCTTCGGAAAGAGGTTGATCGCAGGCGTGCAGAAAAGGCTGAAGTGGCTGGCGTCGACGACGCTCTCGAGACTGGGAGTACCGCGCGAGAACAGCAGGACGATTTCGAGTTCGTTGTCTGCGCAGCGGGACGCGATCTGCGACAGGCCGCTCAGTTCCAGAAACAGGAATCGCTGTGGAAACGAGTGATATTCCTGCAGCAATCGATAACCCTGGAAGCCGCGCACGGTGACCGGCAGCAGGGCCTGGTCGTCCTCGTAGCCCATCGGCTGCACGCTCTCGGGGCCGAGCCAGTGGTGCCAGCCGGCGGGCCGGCGCGCGTCGATACCCAGGACGCCGATACACGAGCCCAGCGTCAGTTCGTGCAACTGATAGGCGATTTCGTCGGCGCCCGAAAGATAGATCGGAAGGCGATCGAACTTCAGCTGGTTGAACTTGAGGCCACCGCCGCAGCGCAGACGCAGGCGGACTCCGCCCTTGATTCGGCGCGCGTCGCGAAGCCCGGTCAGCGGCAGATCCGGTGCGTAGGAAAAATACTGGGCTTGAGTCACCTCGATCGGAAGCAGGGTGACGTTCTGCGATGTCCTGAACTCGCAAGCCGTGCTGTCGCCCTTTCCCAGCAGGCTCTTCATCGAGGTGCCGCGGGCGATGTTGAAGCCGGATGCCAGCACGGCATCGCCGAGGTTGGGAGCAAACCGCGCCACGATCATGGCCGGTGTCGGCGCCAGGTACTGGGGGTAGACGATCTCGAGCAGCCGTTCCGTGAAGCGCGGGAATTCCGCATCGAGCTTGAGCTGCACGCGCGCCGCTAGAAATGCGGCTCCTTCCATCAGGCGTTCGACGTAAGGGTCGACCACCTCGACGCCATCCATGCCCAGGCGCGCCGCGATCTTCGGGAATTGCCGTGCAAACTCCGCACCCATCTCGCGCAGGTGCGCCAGCTCTCCGTTGTAATGACGTAACAGGCGTGGATCCATGGGCTCTAGGCGTTCACGTCCTGGACGATGGTTTCGTTGGTTTCCAGATCCACCGCGGTGCGCAGCAGGATCTCGAGGGGCACGGGTTGAGCCCAGAGCTTGCCGCGAATCTCGATCTGGATCTGATTGTGATGATCGAGCACGCTTTCCGAAAGAATGGCTGCAATCTGCAGCGTCTCCGGAATGATGCGTGGTTCGAACGCCAGAATCGCATCTCGGATGCGCGCTTCGAGATCGCCGGCGTTGAGACTGGACACCGTCGTTCCCGACAGGGCGGGGAGTCCATAATTGAGCACCGATCGATGAGCGTGCGGAAACCGGACCGGGTCGATCAGGCTGCTCCCGCTGGGCTGGGACGCATTGAACAACCAGGCGAGATCCCTGAGAACGGCGATGCGCAGCATGCGGCCGGTGATCAGGCGCGCATCACGCGCTTCCACCGGCTTGTCGGCGTCGTCGTCGATCAGCCTGTCGAGCAGGGCAGGCTGCAGCTTTTCCTGGGTTGTGAGGGTCGCCATGTGTCTTCAACGGGCAGATCGGATCGGACACATCTTCGGGGCCGGTAGCTTGGATACGAACTAGGGTGCCTGCCGGGAGAGTGGGCTCGGGAGATGGCGTCGCTTTGACGCGCTCAGGTTTCGGGCGAGGTGTCGAACAGGATTTCGCGCACTTGCAGCAGCGGATACTCGCCATTATCCGTTCCCAGCAGACGCTGGCCCAGTCCGTGATAGCCGCCGTCGGCCGACTCTTCCCAGACAGTCTTGCGCGAAAGCGCGATCAGTCCGTCGGATGATGCCTCCGAACCCGGATAGCGCACCGGCAGCATCGCCAGCACTTCGCCGCCGTTGGAGAACTGCAGATTGGCGGGCAGCCATATGCAATCCCGCAGATCGGTGGGAGCTTCGATGGTCAGCTTCGTCAGGCGCGAGAACGGAATCCAGTAGTAGCGGCCATTGACGATCGCTTCAAGGACGGGGCCCAGGCGCGTGTCCGCGTCGGCAATCCAGCTGAAGGCTTCGCCGTCGATCTTTCCCGTCGTGGCGGGAGCTTCTTCAAAGGCCTGCGCGCGCAATCGGGTTGCGGCGTCGGCTTCGCCAGCGCCTGCCCGGAGCTGGGATTCGATCAACAGGGCCAACCACGCTTGCGGCTCACCGAACAGCATGGGCGACTTGCGGCCTGAGAACACTTCGCGGCGCACCAGTTCGCAACCGATGGCGGCCGTGTACATCTCGCGCATCGGAAGCGCGGCTGCATCCATTTCGGCGCAGAGATTGAGCTGATTGAGCGCACGCTCCCACTGTCCTTGCACGCACAGGAGCTGGAACAGGAAAACGCGCAACTTTGCGTCCGATGCCTTGCTCCGCACCTGCGTTTGCAAGGCTGCAAGTGCGCCGGCGGGATCGCCGGATTTCAGAAGGGTTTCCGCGTCGGGCGTAGCGTTCATGCGTGCTGCTCCAGGTCAGGAACCCTCATACCAATTGTCGATAAAGGTCTTGGTTGCGCCACCCGCCGCCGAGTTCGTCTGCGGCGAGTAATTGATTTCAATCTTCTGGTACACGATCTCCACGACCTCACGCCCGTTGGGGGAGGCGGCGTTCGGGTCGGGATCGGGGAATTCGAGATCGAGACGGCTTACGCGTCCGTTCGAAAGCTTGATCACAAGATAAGGCAGTGCAGCCACGCCGGCTGCCTTGCGGGCCGTCAACGTCAGTTCCTTGACGACCTGGTTGGTCGCCAATGCGCTCGCTAACGGCGCCGTTGCACCATCGATGCTCTTGAACAATCTGAGGGGTTTGTGTTGGCGCCTGCCGCTCGCCTGGCCCGAGGAAATCTCGCTGGCACTCGACATGCCCCAGGAAAACCCGCTGATCTGGATCTCACCCTTGTGCTTTTCTTCCGACGCCTCGCCCTGGATGACGCCGGCCTTGTCCGTTTTCAGTGTGACGAACAGATCGACGTTCTGCTTGACGTTCGAACTGGTACTGGCTTGCATGGTGCGGGGTCTCCAGGCGGTCCGATCAATCGATGCAGGCGGCGATATGCGCCGCCTGCATCGAGTTGCTGTCGCCGATCGTCAGAAAAACGGACTCAGGTGGCCTTCTGAGTCTGAATGTTGTAGCTGACCGGGATCACGGCACCGAGCGATCCGTCCGCCTTCTGCGGCGCGTAGCTCATCTTCACCGAGATGAACGCCAGGCTGAAACTGTCGGGCTGAATCCCGACTCCCTCGGAGCCGCCACCCGCGTACGAGGTGACGATGAGGTTTTCAAACTCCAGGAAGTAGAACTCCTGGCCGTGGTCGCCCTGCTTGCGCACCGTCAGCTTGGCCGATTTGATGGGCTTGCCGGTGCAGCAGAGCTTGAAGAGATTGGGCGAGGCCACCGACGTCGCAGCAACCACGCTGATGTCCTGCAAGGAAACCTTGCCTGCGCCCAGGCCCGTGCCTGTGGTCACCATAGCCGGGTTGTGAGCGCCCCAGCTGAAGGAAAGAACGTCGATTTCGTCCGTGTGCTTTGCATCCTGCGACTCGCCCTTGATGCCGTCCAGCTTGAGAAACATATCACCAGCCATGGAAATCTCCTTGTATTGACCGAACCTTGTTCTTGCTAAAAAGAGCCGCGCTTTGACGAATTGTCGAGCGCGGCCATCTGTTCACCACGAATCCAGCTTAGAGACATCAATCGTCGCCTACCGAGACCTCATTCACGCTTCGAGAAGAATCCGGTTTGCGACGTGATGCGGCTCCCAAATCGCCTCGATCAACCGCCGCCCTTTGCGGACGGCAGCTTCGAAACCAGGCGCAACGACACCGTGAGCCCTTCAAGCTGGTAGTGCGGACGCAGGAAAAACTTGGACGAGTAGTAGCCGGGATTGCCTTCCACTTCCTCGACGACGACTTCCGCCGCGGCCAGCGGACGCTGTGCCTTGGTGGTCTCCGACGAATTCGCTGGGTCGCCATCGACGTAGTTCATGATCCAGTCCTGCAGCCAGCGCTGCATGTCGTGGCGCTCCTTGAACGAACCCACCTTGTCGCGAACGATGCACTTGAGGTAGTGCGCGAAGCGGCAGGTTGCGAACAGGTAAGGCAGGCGCGCCGCGAGGTTGGCGTTGGCGGTGGCGTCCGGATCATCGTACTCGGTGGGCTTCTGCAACGACTGCGCGCCGATGAAGGCGGCGAAGTCCGAGTTCTTGCGATGGACCAGCGGCATGAATCCGGCCTTGGCCAGTTCGGCCTCGCGGCGATCGCTGATGGCGATTTCCGTGGGGCACTTCATGTCGACGCCGCCGTCATCGGTCGGGAACGTGTGCGAGGGAAGACCTTCGACCGCGCCGCCCGACTCGATGCCGCGGATGCGCGAGCACCAGCCGTACATCTTGAACGAACGGTTGATGTTCACGGCCATCGCGTACGCCGCGTTGGACCAGGTGTACCTGGAATGGTCCGCAGCACCGGTATCTTCCTCGAAGTCGAACTCCTCGACCGGATTGGTCTTGGCGCCGTACGGCAGTCGCGACAGGAAGCGCGGCATCGCAAGGCCGATGTAACGAGCGTCGTCGCTTTCGCGAAGCGAGCGCCACGCTGCGTATTCCGGCGTCGTGAAGATCTTGGTCAGATCGCGCGGATTGGCCAGGTCCTGCCAGCTGTCCATCTGCATGACGGTGGGCGAGGCCGCCGCGATGAAGGGCGTGTGCGCCGCGGCCGAAACCTTCGCCATTTCGCCGAGCAGTTCGACGTCTGGAGGGCTCTGGTCGAAGTAGTAGTCACCGACCAGGCAGCCGAACGGCTCGCCGCCGAACTGACCGTATTCCTGCTCGTAGATCTTCTTGAACAGCGGGCTCTGATCCCAGGCCGTGCCCTTGAACTTCTTCAGCGTCTTGCCGAGATCCTGCTTGCTGATGTTGAAGACGCGGATCTTGAGCTGCTCGTCGGTCTCGGTGTTGTTGACCAGGTGATGCAGGCCGCGCCATCCGCCTTCCAGCTTCTGGAAATCGTCGTGGTGCATGATCAGGTTGATCTGGTCGGACAGCTTGCGGTCCAGAGCGGCGATCATCGCCTCGATGCTCTTGACCACGTCCGAGCCGATGAGCTTGGTGTTGACCAGCGCCTGCTGGGCAAGCGTCTGCACCGCCTGTTCGACGGCGGAGGTGGCCTCTTCGGTCTTCGGTTTGAATTCCTTGCGCAGCAACGAACCCAGTTCGTTGCCTTCGAAGGTGACGCCCTGCAGGACGCCTTGTTGTTCGGTTGCTTCTGCCATTTCTGCTCTCCGGAATACGGGCGTTGGGTCGGTTATTCGGACTTCGCGCCGCCGTCAGCCGGGGCATCCGTGGGCTTGGCGCTCGCGGCCAGCGACTGCAGCAGCGCCGGGTCCTTGAGCATCTTGGCCACGAGTTCCTCGGCGTTGGTCTTGCCGTCCATGTAGGTGATCAGGTTCGAGAGCTGCTTGCGCGCTTCGAGCAGCTTGTTGAGCGAGTCGACCTTGCCCGCGATGGCGGCCGGGGAGAAGTCGTCCATGCTCTCGAACGTGATGTCCACGCTCATGTTGCCTTCGCCGGTCAGCGCGTTCGGCACCTGGAACGCGACGCGCGGCTTCATCGACTTCATGCGGCTGTCGAAGTTGTCCACGTCGATATCGAGGAACTTGCGGTCCGCCACCGGGGCGAGAGGGTCTGCCGGCTTGCCGGACAGGTCTGCGAGCACGCCCATGACGAACGGGAGCTGGACCTTCTTTTCGGCGCCGTACAGCTCGACGTCGTATTCGATCTGAACGCGCGGTGCGCGATTTCGAGCGATGAATTTCTGACTGCTGGGGGGCATAACCTGTCTCCTTGAATGGCCGAAAATGAGTCCTGGCGCGGACGAGGTCGCCCGCGTGTTTCACCGCCTGAAGTGTCTCCCTACGCTTCCCGGGATCATGTGCGCGATCCTCGAATGGTGCTGCATTCTTGCGCGCACGTTGATGGGGAGCCTGCCCGTCCGATCCTACGCCCGCGATACGCAGCTTGCCAACGTGTTTTTTCCGTTGAAGGCGAGGAACGGTTGCAGGACTGTGAACTGGCTCTCGACATCATTCCTCGTCCCGGACTCCGGTCACGTTGCGGGCCTGATTGAGACCGTCGGGGGCAAGTTCTTTGAGGATGTCGATGAACGACATTTCCATGAGCCGCTTGGCCCGCTGGATCAGGAGCGGGGCAGGGTTGCTGGGCTCGGTGCGTGCCAGGAAGTCCGAAATCTTGTCCATCAGCATGATGGCGTCCTGACGTGAGCGGATGGCTCCGGTCGTGTTGATGCCGGTTCCACCGCCACCGCCGCCCTCGTCTCCACCGAAGCCCGAGCCGTCGCCATCACCGCCGTCGCCACCCGACATGGAAGCCGCCACCCGGGTCACCACCTGGGAGAGCGTGAACAGCGATCCGATCAGAGGTTTGAAGTCCAGCGACCGGTCGGATCCCACCTGTTCGTCGAGAAAC
Source organism: Panacagrimonas perspica (assembly GCF_004364935.1). GTDB lineage: Bacteria > Pseudomonadota > Gammaproteobacteria > Nevskiales > Nevskiaceae > Panacagrimonas > Panacagrimonas perspica. The sequence goes on from NZ_SOBT01000008.1 coordinate 595,340, forward strand.
GAGGAAAGCCCCTTCGCAGCGGCCAGCGTGCTGGTGACGGTTTCGACGAAACCCGGATCGGCGGAAATGGCGGCCGCGATCTGCTGATCAACCTGGGACTGTGACGGCACTGCCTCGTCGGATCGGGCCGCCGCCTTGCCTGCGGCGACTTCGACCTGACGCAATGTCAGATCGCCGAGCGCGCGTGACGCGAAGAGCTGGGCGCCGCGTGCGAGCCGTTGCAGGCCGCCCGGATCCGCCAGCGCGGACATCGCATTGAGGCGCATCGTCGGGTCGTTGCCGTCGGATGCATCCAGCATCGGGTGGACGGTATCCCAGTATCGTTCCACCAGTTGATGGACGAGCTGCAGGCCGGACAACAGGCCCGGGAACTGGTGGAGGCGCACCTGTGCCTGAGCCAGCAGGCTGGCGCTGCGCACATCCTTCGAGCGCCCCAGCAGTCCCTCCGCGCGATTCCCGACGTCGAGCCAGTCGGGTTCTTCGGCAGGAATGATCGTGTCGCCGAACTGCTGTTCGGGTTTGCCCTGAGCGGCCCGTTCCAGTGCTTGCCACTCCGCGTCGTACTCCAGATCCGGACCGGCGGGGGAGGCGTCGTCGATCGGCGCGAGCAAGGCTTCGATATCGAGCATGTTGAAAATTCCCTTCTGTGGTTATTCGCGCTGATCTTCCGGCGGCAGGATACCGGTGCCTTCGATCGAGAAGATCAGCGATTGGGTGGCGAACTGGCTGCTGTCGAGCTTGAAGCTCACACATTCCTCGAACGAGGACTGTATCGATCCTACGTTGCTGCTGAGCACGCTGTTGGCGCCCAGGCCCAGCACACGGCTGCTTTCGTTGAGGCTGCCGAAGACACCCGAGACGAAGGCAACTGCGCTCGTGCTGGTGAAATCGACCGCCACGACCCCGCCATCCACCGACAGTGGCAGCGTGATCAGTCCGACGTTGCCGCCGGAAATGATGCCAGCGCTGATGCTCCCGCCTGCACCGTTGGCGGTGAGCGCAACGTTGTTCCCGGTGCCGGTTGCGACGACACGGCTCGCGTCGATGGCGCCGGTGGTGGCGGACACGATGATCCCGCCGGCGGTGTTGCCGACGTCGGCGAGTTCCACGCCGTCGGTCTCGACGATCCCGATAGCGGCACCGGCGGAAGCGGTGAGGGTGTCGACGTTCGTATTGAGTGTGATCCCGTCGACGGCCGTCACGTCCAGATCGGCGGCTGTCACGTGCGTGCCGACACCGCTGCCGGCGGCGCTTGTGTTGATCGTTCCTTCGTTGACGACCCGTTCGTCGGGAGTCACGCCAGTGGCGTTCAGAACGATATCGACAGGTCCGGTGAGAGGATCGGTGTTGCCGGCGCTGCCCACGTTGATGATGCCGCTCGCCCCGAGCATGACACCCGCCGGGTTGAACCGCGTGTCGAACCGCTGCATGGAGACGTCGACGGACGTCACGTGGAGCGCATCGTCCGACAACGTCCGCAGCGGCACGTTGTCGTCGAAATTCTTGAAGATCATGTTGGCATTGCGGGCCTGGTACGCCAGGCCGCCGCTTGCCGTGAAGACGCGCGAGCGATGCATGTCCCAGCGCAGACCGAGTTCCTGCAGATCGTTTTCACCGTCGAGTTGTGAGCTGAGCGAGCTTGCGGCGACGAAGGCGGCTTTTTCGGCGCGGATGTAGGCGCGCAGCTCAGGTATCGCGATGGGCACGCTGTAGCTGGCCGATCCGAACGTCGTTCCGATTCGCACGCGCCTTGTTCTCCCTGGTCGCTACCGATCAGCGACCCTCATTCCGAGGGGCGCCCTTTGATTGCCGAGTCGTAGCGGCGCCGCATTTTGCGGCTGACTAAATGTCAGTGCGAGAACTACGACTGTCAATGCGTCGTAGCACATATTCGTGTGATGCCCATCATGTGCATCGGCACCTTCGGCGTCCGCTGAAATCAGCGGCTGCGAATGGCCGCCTGCACCTGTTCGAGCCGCTGCACGCGCGCCTGGAGATCGACCGACTGCTCCACCGATTCGGCCTCACGTGCGTCGCGCAGGCGGCGATCGGTTTCGCCGCGCAGCAACCAGATCCGGGAATCTTCACTGACCGCGTCGACTGCGGCGGGAGGGAGCTGGGTCCATCGTTGCAGGAAGGTCGCGACGTCCCCGTCGGTCCACTCGGTGCTGAGCAGGTCAGATGCGACCGTCAAAGGCGTTTCGGCTCCAGCGACGGGTGCGGCTGCCATTGCGGCGGCGGCCGTCGGATTGGGTCGCGTGGAAGGGGTTGCCGGCCGAAAAAACATCCACCAGGCCGCGATCGCCAGGACGACGAGGACGCCGATTGCAGAGGCGGCCAGCACGACGGCGGAGGGGCGTCGCGTCGTGTTGCCGGCGCCCGCTGCCGGTCGAGCCAAAGGAGCCTGCTCCGGCAGCGGAAGCTCTTCAGGTGCGTCGAGGATCGTGACCTCGTGGCCCGTCAGCGCGCCGGGTGTGGTCGTCGTCTGGCGTTCTTCGAAATCGAGCAGGAGCTTGCGTCGCACCGCGCGGAACCCGGCACGGTCGATGGCGCCGGAGCGTAATTTCTCGTCCAGTCGCGTCAGCTCCCGGTTGACCTCGTTGGCGCTGGTCATTAGTCGAGTTCGCGTACGAGTCGGAAGCCGGTGGCCTCATCCGGGCCGCTGAAGGCGCGGCGGGCGTCCGCATCGCAATCCCGCGGTTCGTCCACGTAGCTGCCTCCGACGGCGACGAAGCTGCCGCCGTTGTCGACGATCTCCCGTACGTTGCCGACGGTGTTCACCAGGCCCCAGCCGTTCATGACCCCGGCATTGACCTGGCGCGGAGCAGTGGTGATGACCTTGTCGCCCTGCATGACGCGGCAATAGCCTTCGACCAGCGGATCCTGACCGCCCTGCGTGGCGGCATGCTTCCACTCGGCCTCGGTCGGCAGCCGGTAGCGACGACCGGTCGCCGTGCTGATCCACTTCGCAAAATTCCTGGCGTCGTTGGCGCCGACGCGCGTGGCCGGCAGCAGGCTGTCGCCGCCCGGCGCAGAGCAGGAGCCGGTGGCCCTGCAATACATCGCGTAATGCAGGTTCGAGATCTCCATCTGCGTGATGCCGAAGGTGCCCATTCCCGCCACCACGACGATGGTCGGGCCCTTGTCGCCGAGCAGCGGGTCCGTGCACTGGCCGCGCGAGCGCGTGCCATGACCCGAGAAGCTCTTCTTGCAAGGATCCGGACCCGAGGCGGCATTGGGCCCCGGTGTCGGAGTGGGTAACGGCACGGGAGTCGGTGAGGGTGTCGGGACCGGGGTCGGCGTCGGAGTGGGGGTAGGCGTGGGCGTGGGCGCAGGTGCACCGGTCTCGAGCGCACGGTACTTGGCATACAGGCCCTGATCGCTCTTCTTCACCACCGCGATGCACTGACCGCGGCGGCCGTCTGTGATCGATCCGCGCCGCCTGGTTTCGCGTTCCAGGTCGGCGCCGCAGCCGGCGACCTCGTAGCGCTCCCGAGCGGCCAGCAGCGCGGACGTGCGCAGCACGGCCAGACCGCGTTCCACCGTCTTGAGCGCGCTGTCGTAATCGTTCTTTGCAGCGAAGCGGTCAGCCAGTTTGAAAGCGCCTTCGGCGATCTGCTTGGGGCCTTCGGTGTTGGCGTAGTTGTTCTCGGGTTCGAGCTTCCGAAGCTGCTGCAGGGCGCTGATGGCGTCGGGCAATTCGGCCGCGGCGGACTTCAACGCGATGGTGCGCTCGAGCTCTTCGATCTTGAACTTCTTCTGCTGCTGTTCGCGCGTCGCGCCGTCCTGTCGTTCGAGTTCCTCGAAGCGTGCGCGTGCGGCACGCAGCGAGGTCGACTGCGGTGCGCGCTTGGCGCCGGCTTCGGCGAGTTGCCGGGCGGCGGCATAGCTCTTCTCCTGGCCCAGCTTGTCGATGCGCTCGCCGTAGGCCGCGCCGAGCGATTCGATCAACTGCGGCAACGTCGGGTCGGACATGCCCTTGGTTGCAGCCAGTGCATTGTCGACCGCTTTCTGCCATTCCGGCGTGAAGCTCTTCTGGCGGATCAGGTTGTCCAGATTCGCGATCTGGGAAGCCTGTGCCTTGCGTCGACCTTCTTCGACCTTGCCCGGCAACGCGACGAGGCGGGCATCGCCGGCACCGATCACCGCCGCTCGTGCGGCAAGAGGTTCGGCCCGGACGAAATCACCGGCGTCGATCGTTTCAGAAACTGTCTTCTCGATGGCCTGCGCGAACGCTTCGCGCCGGCTGTCGACGCTTCCGGCGTCCGCCTTGCCGGCGACCGTCTTGAACGCGTTGTCCACCTCGTTGATCCAGGCGGTCGTCGCGGCCGGGCGCCCGATCAGCTGATCGATGCGCGCCAGGTTGAGGCGCAGGCGATCCGCCTCGGTGGCCGCCTGGGAAATGCGCTGGTCACTTGCCGCGCTGACGGCCCGGAGCTGGCGTTCGAGACGTTCATCATTGGGCAGCAGTTCGAGGCCCAGTCGAGCGGATTCGGCCGCGGACTCCAGGCTGTCCGAGCGCTGGCTGGCACTGCTCTGCGCCAGCAGCATGTTGCCCAGCGAGCTGCCCAGCTTGCGCAGATCGGCGTCGTCTTCACCGACCGACTCACGCGCGGCGAGCCATGCATCGCGGATGCGGGTGCGCCATTCCGACGTGTCGGCCGCGGCATTGAGCAGTGCGGCCACGGCGTCGATGCGCTGCTTGCGCTGCGCCCGTGCCGCGGCAAGACGCTGTTCGTCGTCGGCCATCGAGGCGATCTGTTCGCGACGCGTCTCGACATCCGCTTCCAGCGGCTTGAGAGCCGATGGCGAGAGATAGCCTCGCGCCAGCTCGATGCGCTTGAGTGCCGTGGCAACCTGCGCGGACGGTTCGAGTTGCGGGTCGCTCAGGCTTTCGCGAATGCCACGCTCGAAGCCCTGGATGATGCGGCCATCCTTCAGCAGAGGCTGGGACGGATCGATGACGCGGACCGCTGCGAGGATCGACAGCAGCGCGCTTCCGTCATCGGCGGAATTCTTGAACAGGCCCACGTCGATCTGCTTGCTGAAATCGTCGTTCAGACTGGATAGCTGGGTGTTGCGGTCGGCTTCGAGTCCATCGCGCAGGTCGTTGACCCAGGCCGAATCGGAACCGTACTGGCTCACCGCCAGATCGACGATGGTCTTGGCCTTGTTGTAGTCGTACCGGCCCTGTTTCGGATTCCAATGGCGGGCGAGGCTGCCGTAGAAGATGCCCTTGATCTCGTCGCGACGTTCATCGCGAATGCGCTTCTGATCGTCCGGGTCGATCTTGCCGAGACGCTCGACAAGAACGGCTGCGTCGGCGCACTCGGAGTTGCCGAGACATTTCTCGACGCTGCGCACCTTGCTGCCGTAGACCAGCGCCACGACCATCCAGATCAGGAAGATCAGCGCCACCAGGCCGCCAGCGCCCATCGCGATCAGCGGCAGGGCTTTCTCGCGCTTGGTGCGCGGGCGCAGACCCTCGACGAACTCGCCAGCCGTCGCGATGCGGTCTTCGCGACGGAATGCGAGGCCGCGTTGAAGTGTTCGCCATTGCAGGCTGGTCAGCGTCAGGATGCGCTTGGGCACCAGCCCCTGCTTCATCGCCTGCTCGGCATTGACCTTGTTGAATGGATGGGTGCCGCCGAGCAGTTCGTACGTCACGCAGGCCAGCGCGTAGAGATCGTCCTGCGGCTCCGGATCGCGGCCCTGGAGCATTTCAAGACTGGCGTACGCAGGTGTCAGTGCGCCCAGCGTGCCGGCATCGAAAACAGTCTGTTCGCCGACGGAGTCCGATCGCTGCTTGCCGGCGCGAGCGATACCGAAGTCGAACACCTTGGGTACGCGTGCCGACGTCAGCATCACGTTGCCGGGTTTGAAGTCCGAGTGCACCACGCCTTCGCGATGCGCGCGTTCCAGGCCTCGTCCCATGCCTTCGATGATCGGGAAGGCTTCTTCGATCGGCATGTTCTTGCCGTCGAGACTGCGAATGAGGTTCTTGAGATCCTCACCGTCGACGTACTCCATCGTCATGAAGACGATCGAGCCATCCTTGTCGAAATCGTAGACGCGCACGATGTTGTCGTGCGCAAGCTGCTGTGACCGGCGCGATTCGCGCTGCAGCGCGATCAGCGAATCAGGATGCTGCCGGAACTCATCATTAAGAACCTTGACCGCCACCCGTGGGTTGCGATCACGCGCCTCGATCTTGCGTTCGTCGACGGCGAGGAAAACCACGCCCATGCCGCCGGTTCCGATTTTCTTTTCGAGGACGAAGCGATCCTTTAGGCGGGAGCCGACGTCGACTTTTTCCTCGGGAGCATCCGCACTGGCAAGCTTGCGCCAGGAGCGCGCGCTCCCGCTGCTGGCCCCGCTGGTACTGCTGCCGGTCTGCGATCCCGTCCGCGAGCCCGTGTGCGACCCGGTGACCGAGTCCGGCACAGGGGAGGCGGGAGGCCGTTCAGTCGTCGGGCGCTTGTCGGCAGGCAGCAGGCGAGTGCCGTCCACGCTGAACTGACCGGAACGCGCCATCTGCGTGGCGTCGTCGTACGGGGGCGGCGGCGTGGGCGGGACGACGGGAGGGACCGGCGGGGTCGGCGTCGCGGGCGGCACCGAGCGCGGGCTGACCATGCGCGTCGCATCGTTGTTGCCCGGCGGCGAGGCCATCACGGTGGCGTCGGCCGGAGGTGTGGGGGGACGCGGCGGCGGGCGCGTTCCTGTCTGCGTCGTCGTGGAAGGCGGTGTCGTGGGGGGCGGCGGCGCTGCTGGCGGCCGTGAACCCGTCTGCGTCGTGGTGGACGACGGCTGCGCAGGAGGACGAGGTCCCGTCCCTGTCGCGGTCGACGATGGTCCTGGCGTCGGCGGGGCGGCTGGCGGCGGCGAGGGCGGCTTGGGCGTGGGCAGCAACGAGACAGGACTGATGATCGTCCCGCCCATCGGGTCGTAATCTTCGTCCTCGTCGGGCGCGGCCGGCGGGGTCGGGGGCGTCGGCGCGACGAAAAATACCGTGCGATCTTGCGGCGTCGGCGGTGTAGCCGCCGGCGCGCTGGGTCGCGCGGCCGGGGCGCTTTGCAGTTCCGCGAGCTTGGTCTTCACGGCGCGATGAAGGCGCGGGTCGACGTTGTTTTCGCGTAGCAGTACGTCGAGATCCTCGATCTCGCGCAGATGTTCCTGCGGGTCGATCTTGCCGCGCCCGTTGATCTGGGTGACGAGGTCACCCAGGCTCAGTCGGCCGAGGCGAACGTCATCGAGCCATTGGCGAATCTTGGTCATGCGCGGCTCAGGCCTCGACCCTCACGACGACCGCCGTGATGTTGTCGCGTGCGCCGCGCGCCAGGCAGGTGTCCACCAGCTTGTCGGCGATCTCCTTGACCTGCACCGGCTTGGCGAGCTCGCTGGCGATCTCCTGGTCCGTCATTTCCTTGGTGATCCCGTCGGAGCACAACAGGAAGACGTCGTGCGGCTTCGCCTCCGCCACCGACCACTCGACCACCAAGTTCTGTTCGGCGCCGACTGCCCGCACCAGTGCGGCGGCTTGCGCGTTGCTCTGCAGGTCGGCGGCCGTGAACTGGCCGGTGGAAATCATCTCGCGCGCCTGGTTGTGATCGATCGTGAGCTGTCGCAGGCCGGTGCCGTCGAGCTGGTAGATGCGGCTGTCGCCAGCCCAGGCACAAAGCATGTAGTGGCCCGCGTCGGCCAGCACGCAGGCGGTCGAGCCGACCATCTGCAGGCGATGGGTCTGGGCGTAGTGGATGAGTTCGGCATTGGCGGCTGCGAGCGCGTCATCCACGTGGTCCACATAGTCGACGACCCGCGGCGCACGCACGAGTTGGCGCAGGTGCCGGACGATGGCCTGGCTCGCGACGTCTCCCGCCTCGTGCCCGCCCATGCCGTCTGCTACCGCCCACAGCCGATTGTCGGGATCGTCGAGATAGGAGTCCTCATTGTGCTGGCGCACCGTTCCTCGATCGGATCTTCCGTACGAACTCGTCAGCAAAAAGGCCCCCAGCCGTATGCCTTCATTGGTATGCGGGTGAAGCTAACACTCGCGGTCGCGACTTCCAAGGCTCGATGATGCTCGACATCACACTCTGCACCCGGGTCACGTCTCCGGCGAGCCGGGACGCGATCAGCCGAGACGCTTGAGGCCCGTGTTGATCGCCTGCTTGAGTACGAATCCAAGAACAGATCCCGCCAACGGAAGCGCCGAGTCGAACTCGATCGTCCACTCCACACGGCTGCCGGAGCCGGCGCCTGCGGAAAACTCGATGTGCCCGCGATGGTTCTTGATCGGAAAGCCGCCGCGCGTGATGCGGTAGTCGATCGATTCGTTCGGCGCGAGGGCGGTCACGGTCTCCTCGATGCCTAGCGGGCCGGGGCCGATCTTGCGCACCGAGCCCACGCCGTTGGGTTCGGTCTGCCCGTCGCGGATGCGCCGCACGGGGACGCCGAAAACCGTGCCGAGCCGGTTGTGATCCGCCAGAGCGGCGAACAGGTCGGAGAGGGACAGGCGCGAGTCGTAGGTGATGTCGATGCGATGCATGGCGATTGGGAAGGTGCGAGGACGGCGGAGCGTGATCGCAGGCGGGAGGCTGCGCAAGAGCCGGATGCACGCGCTGGCTTATGCGAGGTCCGGCCGGTCTACCGACAGGTGCAATTCCACCCTCGTTCCGGGGGACAGCGCAGCTCAGGGCACGGCTGCCCAGAGGCCTCGGGTCCACCGGCGGATGTTGCTCATGCCACGACGCCTCGCGGCGATGGCCTGGTCCATTGGCATATGGAAGGAAAGTGCGACCGGGTGGCCAAGGCTCTGTGCTGTGGCGGTCGATTCCGACGCGAGCAGACCTCCGGTTTGGCTGCATATGGCGCGCACACGACCCGAGCCTCGCGGTGGCCAGTCCCTGTCACCCTCGGAAGGTGAAGTTCGCCGGCTGGCTCTCCAACTAGCCGAGGGCAAGAAACGACGTAGAGGCCGTTGACATGCTGGGGGTATAAGCCAAACTCGCGCGCATTGCGGCTCAGCGTGACCATGCCCCGTAATGTTGGACCCGCCGGCTTGGCATTTCATTTGAGATAAATATGGGCAAGTTGTCTTTCGTGATCGCAGGGGTGGTTGTGGCCTTGGGCGTGGCAGCGGTCTATCTGCCGATGGCTGACTCGGATAGTTATCCCGAATGCATGGCCCAAGACGGTAAAGGCGCCGACGCGACGCGGCTGAAAGCGGTATCCATTGCGTGTGAACGCCGTTTTCCTTATGAGCGCGAGCTGACCAGAGGCGAAGACGTTGGCGGAGCTGTGGACTCCCGATGGGAGCGTGATGCCAAGGATGAGCCGTTCCTCAAAATTACGAGGAATACAAGCGAATTCAGATTGCTCAGAGCGAACGCAAAAGCGTCGTGGCTTGCCTGCGACAAAGGAGCTTTCTCGTTCATGGACACGAAAAAGCCCGTCGAATTCACGGTCTTTTTCAACCGCGAGGGAACGGAAGCTCACTTCGAAGGGCCAGCGCTGAAAATGAGCGGCTGCCGGATCATGACGAGGCTATGGGTGATTCGAGACAATTACCGTCCCGATCCTTCCCCGTAAGCTTGAGAAGCGCTCACTGTTCGGGTCCGACGAAGGCAGCTTCTGTTTGCGCGCAAAGGAAGTCGGGGGAAAGCAGAACGTCCTCCCCGGGAAACTTGTTGGCAAGCCTCTCTTGATGTGATGTGCGGAGGGCGACACCTGACATCGGTGCTTCCACTTTCCCGGGTCCGGATCTTTCCCGTCGCCGCGATACTTACCCCGTACTGGCGGGGCAGTACCATCTCAAAATGAGGTGTTGAGGCAGTTGCTTTGGCCGGAGCTGCCTCTTGTCCTGAAGTCGCGCAATGGAGTTGACCGGATACCGCGGACGGATTTGGATTTGATTCTCAAGCGGTGACGGCGATGGTGTTGGATGTGGTTGGCGTTGGGGTTGCGTATCTCCTTTCGTAGTTGATCGGTGATTGATGGCCCAGGCCGGAGTGGCGGCGTCGCGGGTTGTACCAGCCCTCGATCCAGGTGAAGAGCGCGGTGCGTGCCTCGGCTTTTGATTTGAAGCTGCGCCGGTCGATCAGTTCGCATTCCAGGCTGGCGAAGAAGCTCTCGGCCATGGCGTTGTCGTAGGCGTCGCCGACCGTTCCCATCGAAGGCCGCACGCCCATCTTCCTGCAGCGCTCGCCGAAGGCGATGCTGGTGTACTGGCTGCCCTGATCGCTGTGGTGGATCACCTCGGCGGGTCGGCGCTGCTCGATGGCCATGTTGAGCGCCGCCAGAACCAGATCCGAGGTCATCTGCTCGCCGATCGACCAGCCGACCACACGTCGGCTCCAGGCATCAAGGACCATCGCCAGGTACAGGAAGCCGGCCCAGGTCGGCACATAGGTCATGTCGGCGATCCAATCCGACACGTCGCTGTTGACCCATCCAACCGAGCGACTGCTGCCGAGGCGAATGGGCTTTGCGAACGAACCCTCCGCGACTGCGGCATAAAGAGCCGATCGGCAAAGGCCCGTCCGAGCTTGGACTTCCTTGCGACGAAGGATGGAAAGTGCTTCTTGGAGTTCCTTGGCCATGTAGTGCGCTCCTTGATGCGCAGTGGAATCACATGGTCATTCCAAAGAATTTCGATACGAGGCGAAATCCCGTCAGCTTCAAGGCGTTTACGCGTGCAACGTAACGGTTACGTTTGCCAGCACACGGGTCATGGGACGAAGTTACTCTTTTTTTTCCTTCAACCACTCGTACACGGTCACCTGAGCTCGCGTCGGACTAAGGCGGATATTTCTCCGCTTCGCTTCGTCAATCACCCAAGGAGCGAGTTCGTGCGAAGCAGAATGGGCGCTTTTCCATTGACGTTCCGCGAACTTTCTCTTGACGACTTCTTTCAGCTCTCGATTCGCTCGGTGACGAGCATTAGCGCCACTTCGAGAAAAATCGGAACCATGCCGTTGAAGTTGTCCTTCTAGCCCGCCAACTAAACCAAGAGTCCGATCGACACCACTATCTGGGTACACCCCGAGAGACAGGCGCTTCTCCTTTCCCCCCACGCGGTACTTGAATCGCCACCACTTGCCGCCGCTATCTGCTACCTCCAAATACAAGCCCTTTTGATCGCTTAGCCGGTATGCCTTGGCGCGAGGTTTGGCGGCTTTGATAGCAGTGTCGGTGAGAGGGGGCATTTGGGGGCAACTGCTCAAGGAGTGTCGTCTGTTGCCCCCGAAGTTGCCCCCAGGCACATATCCTGTCAACAAGTCCAGAGACGTCCATGGGAATCTTCACCAATAAAAAACCCCTCAATTACGAGGGGTTAGTGAACTTCTATGGATCCTCTTGGACCCTCAATTGGTGGAGCTGGCGGGAATCGAACCCGCGTCCGACAACCATCCGCGCCAAAGACCTACATGCTTAGTCTGTCTTTAGTTTTCATCGTCAACTCCCCGACAGACAGGGATCGTTGACGCCTATCCCCTTGGGATTTTCGTCTCTAGGCGAAGGGCGCGCTTCGAGCTTAGTTGATGAGAGTCGACGGTTGATTCAGGGGCATCAACACCACCTGGTCAACCGCTCACCGGTTAAGCGGCGAGGGCGTAGTTTGCGTCGTTCGCAACTAGCTTTTTTGCACGGCGTTTAACGAGTGGCTATGCAACTCGGCATGCACGTTGGGCTTCCAATCACCGTCGAGCCCAGATCAGCCCCGTGTACAGGCGTAAGACTACCACGCGCGGGCCAAGGTTCCGGCTGATTGCTTCGATCGATCGATCGAGCGGCCGAGCCCGGCCGCTGGCCGTTCCAGAGCGTCAACGCCCCAGCGCGTTCCAGGCGAGGCTCTGCAGAATGAGCTGATGCTGGCTCTGCGCCAGAGACCGTCGAGCAGAGATCAGCCCGAGCGCGCTTTCGTGTGCTTCCCGCTGCCCATTCAGCACTTCGATCCAGCTCCGGTTGCCCGCCTGGTATTGTCGAAGGAAGCTCTCGACCAGCGCTTGTGTGCTGTCAGCGGCCTGCTGCTGCAGAAGGACCTGGCGACTTGCGGAAACCGTTCGCTGGCGAGCGTCCACCAGGCGTGCGGCGGCGTTGCGCTTGGCCGTCTCGAGGCCCGACTTCGCCGCTTCGGCGCGGGCTTCCTCGGCCTTCTTCTTCTGCCAGTTCGTGAACGTGCTGCCGACCTGGTACTGCACGACGAGCTGCGGGGTGTCGGCGGTCTCGTCGAACGCGCGGCCATCGTAGTAGTGCCGGTATTGCACGGCGATCTCGGGCGAAAGCTGGGCGCGGGCCTGCTTGGCCATCTCGGTCCGCTCCGCGATTCGCGCGGCGGCGATCAGCACGTCGGGGTTGTGCTCGACGGCCTTGGTCTCGTCGATCGGCAGAATCGACTTCAGCGCAGCGGCGGGGTCGGAGGATTCGACGCGCTGCGGCGAGATCTGCAGCAACTCCTGCAATTCGTTCCGGCTTCTGATGAGCTGCAGCTGCACCGATTCCTGTTCGACCTGAGCCTGCTGCACGCGACTCTCGGCCGTGCGGACTTCGGACTCGCGGGCGACGCCCTGTTCCTTTCGGCGCAGGATCGTGGCGCGCAATGCATCGAGGGCGTTGATGTAGGCGACGCACTGGTCGGCCTGCTCCTGCGCCTGTGCCATGCCATGGAAAGCCGCGATCGTTCGCAGGCCCAGGTCCAGACGAACCTTGTCCAGATTGGCGTGTGCGATGACCTCGCGCGCTTCGCTGGCGCGGATCTGCGCCAGGGTCACGCCGCCGCTCCACAAGGGCAGAGACGCCTGAACGGAGCTGACGGCGCCATCGCCGCTCAGGTTGGTCACGGCCACCGAGGGCAGGAACCCGCCCCAGCTTCCCGTCACGTCGTAGCCCGCCGCCTGGATGGCCAGCTGGGCTTCGAGGATCTGCGGATTGGCGGCCCATACCTGCTGCAGGGCCTGCGATGCGGTGAGGACCTGCGGGCTCACGCCGCTCTCGGGTTCGCCGAGCAGGTTGGAGAGCTCGGTTTCCTGCGCGACGGGATACATCGTCGCGGCTGATGATCTCGCCGCCGGCGAAACCGTGGCACTCGAATCCCTGGCCGCGGGTACTGCGTCTTCCGTCGTCGTCACCTGAGGCGTCGCGATGGGCGCGGCTCCGTCGTCCGCTGTAGGCGCAGCAGCGGTTTTCGCGTCTGTCGCCACCGCTTCGGTCGAGGTCTGTGCGCCGACGGGTGCAGCCCACGTCAGCGGCAGTAGCAGGACCGTCAGAGCGATGGCGTTGCGCAGTTTGCGGACGCGGCGAGGCGGGGCAAGTGCAGGAGACACTGACTACCTTTCTGTAAGTGATTCGTTGGCAGCTTTGCGCAGCGGCTTCAGCAGATAGTTCGCCACCGTCTTCTGCCCGGTGCGGATATCCACGTTCGCCACCATGCCGGGAATGATCTCGAACGGCGTTCCCTTCAGCGTCTGCGGATGCGGATCCAGCGTTTCGATCTGGACGCGGTAATACGTGATCTGCCCCTGGCGGGACTCTTCGGTCAGCGTGTCGGGGCTGATGTAGCGCACCTTGCCGCGGATCGATCCGTAGATCGTGTAGTCGTACGAATCGATCTTGATGTTCGACGGCAGGCCGAGGCGAAGGAAGGCGACATCCGACGTTCGCACCTTGGCTTCGACGATCAGCGAATCGTCGTTGGGAACGATCTCCAGCAGTTCTTCGCCGGGCTTGAGCACGCCGCCGATCGTCGTGACGCGGATGTTCTTCACGACGCCCTTCATCGGCGCGCGGATCTGTGTCGAGGCCAGCACTGCGGAACGCTGACTGAGCTGCTGCTTGGCCTGCGCATAGTCGTCACGCGCCTTGGTCAGCTCGGCCTGCGCCTCCTGCAGATACTTGTTCCGCCGAGACGTGATCTGTCCCTGCAATTCGGAAGCCTGGCGCCGCGCCTTCAGGAGTTCGGACTCGGAGGCATCTCCGGTGGTGGCGAGGCGTTCGTACGCATCGAGCTCCTGACGGGCGAGGGTGAGGCTGGCCTGCATGGAGGCGATGTCTTCCCGCAACGCGCGCTGCCGTTGATCCATCAGGTTGCGTTGCCCCTGGACGATCCCCGCATCGAGCGCGATATGAGGCGGAAACTCGATCGCAGTGCCGAGCACCTCGGCCCGCAGGCGTGCGATGTTCGCTTCCAGACTCGCGGCCTTTGCGGCGGCTTCGTCGTTGCTGGCCTGCGAACGGGTTGGATCGAGCACCGCGATGACTTGTCCTGCTTCCACCGCTCCGCCTTCCCGAACGCGAAGTTCCACGATGGCGCCGCCATCGACGGCCTGCACGACTTGGCTGCGGCTGCTGGCGATGAAGCTGCCGGCGGCATGGATCTGTTCCTCGAGCTGGGCGACGCTGGCCCACGCGCAGAAGGCGCCGAGAATCAGCAGCAGGCCGGTGGCCGCAGCCAGCGGTCCGCCGAAGCGGATGGGTTCGCTGCCTTCGAAAATCTGCTTGCGAAGCGTCATGCGCCTGCTCCGCTCGGTGCGGTGACCGAGGGCGCCGGGGCCATGCCGGCGGCGGCAGCGGCGCTGAGCGTGCGGACACGATCCGACGGTGCGTCGGCCGCAATCTTTCCGGCCTCGAGCATCATGATGCGGGTGCTGAACTTCAGCCAGCTGTTCTGATGCGTCGCGAAGATCAGCGTGTGCGTGGCGTCCAGGCCCTGCAGGTACTTGAGGAGCTTTGCTTCGGCTTCCTGATCGAGCGACGTGGCCGGTTCGTCGAGCAGCCAGATCTTCGGCTTCTGCAGCACCAGGCGGGTGAGGGCGACCAACTGGCGCTGTCCTATCGACAGGCCGAGTCCGCCTTCCGTGATCTTCAGATCCAGGCCGCGAGGATGTTGCTTGATCAGCGTGTCGAGCCCGGTCTGCGCGGCGGCAGCGGCGATTTCAGATTCCTCGGGCATCGACAGGCCCAGAGCGAGGTTGTCGCGCAAGGTGCCGGCGAACAGGCGAGGGGACTGCGGCAGGTAACCCACCACCGAGCGCAGCCAGTCACGGCGCGCCTGAAGGATGTCGATGTTGCCCACCCGCAGGGTGCCCGCCATCGGCGTCGAAAGGCCGGCCAGCAGTTTCATCAGCGTGGACTTGCCACTGCCGTTGCGACCCACGATCGCCACTCTTTCGCCCGGCGCGACTTCGAGATTGGGCAGATCCATGTTGAGGCCTAACAGAGGATCGTAGGCGTACTTCAGGCCCTCGATCCGGTAGCCCAGCGTGGGTTCGCTGCTGACCGCCGATTGTTCTTCGGTGCCGTCTCCCTTGATCGACAGCAGCCGGTTCAGGATGTCGAGCGAATACGACGTGTGCTGCCATTGAACCAGCACGTTGGTCACCACCGACAACACGCTCAACGCACGTCCCGCGAGAATCGAGCAGGCGATCAGGCCGCCCATCGACAGGTTGCCGGCCTCGATCTGATAAACGCCGGCGATGACGACGCCGAGATAGGCGGTCTGCTGAAACACATAACTCATGTGCGTCGCATTGCCGCTGATCTCGCGGATCTTCATGCCGGCTTCGGCGACACGGTCCGTGACGTGACGCCACAGCGACGAGAAGCGCCATTCGGCCGCCATCGATTTCACGGTCTCGGCGCCGTCGATGGCCTCGAACAGCAGGCCGGACCGAACTGCGCTTTCATCGGTCTGCTGCTTCTGCCAATAGACCAGGCGCTGCTTGGCGATGAATCCCAGCAGCAGGACGATCGGAATCATGATGAGCGGCGGCACCACCACGGACCACCCGCCGATCATGTAGATGATGCTCAGGAACAGCAGCGAGAACGGCAGGTCCGCCAGCGCGAACAAGGTCGTCGAGGTCAGGAAATTCTTGATCGACTCGTGATCGCGCACCTGCGCCACCAGCGTTCCGACGGTTCGCGGCCGCTGGTCCAGCCGCAGCGCCATGACGCGTTCGAGAAAGAATGTGGACAGACCGTCGTCCATGCGTCGCGTCAGGCGCTCCTGGAGCTTGAGGCGGAACGTCTTGAAAGCGAGCTCGAAGAGCATTGCCAGCACGACACCCGATGCCAGCACCCACAACGTCGAGTAGGCGAAGTTCGGCACCACGCGGTCGTAGACCTGCATCGCGAACAGCGACACGACGATCGACAGCAGATTGATCGCCAGCGTGGCGACGCCCACCTGCAGCAGCCAGGGACGATGTTCCGACAGGGCCGCTCGCATGGCGCGGCTCGCGAGCTTGGGATCGGGCGGTTCCGCCGAGTCCGTCGGTGCGGTCAGCAGGCTCCAGACGGCACGGCCAATGTCGGTGACCGAACGGGAAGCGCCTTTGCTGTCCACGACGCGGTAGTTCTTGCCCTCGGCTTCGATCGTGGTGACGAGCACGAACTGCCCGTCCACTTTCGCCCATGCGGGGAGCTGGCTGGCCTTGAGGCCATGGCTGGAAAGACGGACGACGCGATCGGACGGAAACAGGGCTTGCCAGCCGGCGGCGAGCTTGTCTTCGGAGATGGAGCCGCCGCCTCGCATGACGGTTTCAGTGCCTTGGCGCAGCGCGCGCTTCGAGACGAATCGCGAGCGCTGGCTGGCCATCAGGCTCAGCAGGCTTTCCACTACCGGCAGGTGGTCGTCTTGTTCGGGTTTGTCCCCGGCGACCTTGCTGGGCTCAAGCGAATTCATCGACCGCATCCCCGATCTGCGTATGGCGCTGCGCGCGCGCTTGGACAGCAAGAGGCGAGACCCCCAAGGCCTCACCTGGATGTAAAACCCCTGTGCGTCCTATTGTGTCGGAAGCGCTTACCGCGTGCCGCAAGGTTCCCGTAGCGCACGGGTGCAACGGGACCTGTGGTGGCCCTCGAATCGATGGTTGCTGCGCCCAGGCCTGCGGATACGGGAAGGTGCGTCCGGCGACTCCCCGGCCGTCGCTGTCTCAGCCGCCACGGTCCCGCATGATCCGGCCCTTCTCGCGCTGCCAGTCCTTCTCCTTCACGTCTGCGCGCTTGTCGTGCTGCTTCTTGCCCTTCGCAAGGCCGATCTGCAGCTTGGCGCGACCGCGCGTCCAGTGCAGGTCGAGCGGCACGATCGTGAAGCCGGCGCGTTCGACCTTGCCGATGAGCTGCGCAAGCTGGCGTTCGTGCAGCAGGAGCTTGCGCGTGCGGGTGGCGTCCGGATTCACGTGTGTCGACGCCTGCTTGAGCGGAGTGAAGTGGGCGCCGATCAGGAAAGCCTCGCGATTGCGGATCACGACGTAGGCCTCGGCGACCTGGGCGCGGCCGTCCCGCAGGCTCTTGACCTCCCACCCCATCAGCACGAGGCCGGCCTCGAAGGTTTCCTCGATGAAGTACTCGTGCCGCGCTCGCCGATTGAGGGCGATGGTGCGCTTCTCTTCGTCGGGCTCCGGCTTCTTCTTGTTGTTGTTCTTGCTTCGCGGCTCGCTCATCCCCCGAATTATACGGAGCGTGCGCGGCGGGGTTGCGCCGGGAGGCCGGAATGCTACGGTTGCCGGCATGGAATCGACGACCGAACATGTCCTCGTCGCCGACGTCGGCGGCACTCATTGCCGGCTGGCGCTGGGCCGCCGGGACCAAGGGCGAATCGTGCTCGAGAATCTGCGCGTCATGCCCACGCCGCCCGCGAACTTCGAGATCCTGGTGCGCGAATACCTGGCCCAGGCAGGCTGCCCGCAGCCGGCTGCGGTCGCGGTGGCCGCTGCCGGGCGCGTGAATTCGACGCCCGGGCGCAGATGGGTGGCCCTGACGAACACGCCGCTGGTTCTGGAGCGCGAATCGCTCGCTTCGATCGCCGGCGGACGTGCCTGGCTGGTCAACGACCTTGGCGCCGTGGCCGCGGCGCTGCCTCATCTGGCTGCCAGCGAGCTGCGAGATTTCGGTCCCGTGCGTGGCGCGCCGGGCGGGCGCCGCCTGGTGCTGGGAGTGGGAACGGGCCTGGGTGCTTCGCTGCTCACCGAGGGCGGCGAGCCGCTGGATACCGAATCCGGGCATGCGGACCTGGCGGCGGTGTCCGCCGACGAGATCGAATGGAGTGCCCGGCTGTCCACGCAGGGAAGGGTGTCGGTGGAGCACGTCCTTTGCGGCAGCGGCCTGCTGCGGCTGCACGAAGTGGTGTCGGGTGAACGTCTGCCGGCGGTCGACGCGTTGCTCGCCCGCTGGCGTGCCGGGGATCCAGATGCGCGTACGACATTGCTCGGGTTTTCCTCCTGGCTCGGCCGGGTGGCGGGAAATCTCGTGCTGAGTCTGGGAGCCTGGGGCGGTGTGTTCTTGATCGGAGGCGTCGTCGCGGGTCTGGGCGATGCGCTCGACCCGGGCGCCTTTCGCGCGGGATTCGAAGACAAGGCGCCGTTCGCCGATGACCTCGCGCGGGTGCCGCTGCAGCGCATCGTGCATCCCCAGCCCGCGTTGTTGGGAATGGCGGGGCTCGCGCTCACGAATTGAGCGCCGATTCGCCCGGCGGGACGGCTGGCTCTCGTAACGGGGCAACGAATCAACCCGTAGCCCGGACGAACTCCGGGATTCCGTTCTCCCCGATGAGAGAAGCCCGGAGTTCGCCCCGGGTGACGGGTACTCTCGTCGGTGTTCCTCCGTGAAATCCGTTGCGACGTCACCGTCACCCCGAAGATGCGTCCCTATGGGTCGGTGAAGAACCTAAACTTGTCGGATGCAGATCCGCGAAAGCAGCTTCGGCTACTGGTCGAGCCAACCGGCATTCCTGTCGGTCGCCTGCGGCGCGGCGTTGGGAATCGGGAGCAGCGCGCGCGTTCCCTATCTGATGAGTGAGTACGGCGGCTCGGCGTTCCTGCTCGTGTACGTGCTCAGCCTGCTGCTCGTGGGCCTGCCGATCCTGGTGGCCGAGTGGGCCCTGGGCCGCTGGATGCGCGACGAACTTGGCGCCGGCTTCGCGCGGCTGTCGCAGGCCTCGCACGCCAGCCGTGCCTGGCGCTGGCTGGGCCGGCTGGCCGTGATCAGCGCGGTGATGATCCTGTCCTATTACAGCGTGATCGCCGGCTGGAGCCTCGGCTATCTTTTCCGCGGGGCCGGAGGCTTTCTGGCCAACCGCGATTCGAGCGAGGCCTCGCGCATCTTCCTCAAGCTCGCCCGCGATCCGGAACGGAGCCTGGCCTGGCACACGCTGTTCATGGTCGTCGTGACCATCGTCGTTTCTTACGGGTTTCGCGACGGCATCGAGCGCGCGGCCAAGCGCATGCTGCCGGCGGTGTTCGTGCTCACGCTGATGTTCGCGCTGCTGGCGTTCTCAGTGGGCGCACCGGGCGAGGCGGTGAAGGCGATCCTGACGCCGGATTTTTCCCGACTGGGCTGGCGCGGTGTGGTCGAGGCGATCTACCAGGCGTTCTTCACGCTCGGCCTGGGTCTGGGCGTGATGATGACCTTGGGCGGCTATCTGCCGGCGAGCGTGCCGCTGGTGCGCATGGGGCTCTGGGTCATCCTGGCCGACACGATCTTCGGCATCGCCGCCGGCACCGGCCTGCTGGCGCTGCTGCTGGCAGCGGACATGCGGCCTACCAGTGGCCTGACGCTGATCTTCCAGAGCTTTCCGGAGGCCTTGCCCAATTCGGCGGCCGGCGTCTGCCTGGCCGTGCTGTTCTACCTGATCCTGTTTCTGGTCACCTTGCTGGCCGCGGCGACGCTGCTCGAACCGGTGACGCGATACCTGATGGAGCGCTATCGCCAGACGCGCGTCTTTGCGGCGATGGGGGCGGCGGTGCTGGTCTGGTTCCTCGGCATCGGGACCGTGCTGTCCTTCGGCGTCACCGCCGAGCTCCGGCTGTTCGGGCAGAACTTCTTCGAGTGGCTGCAGTTCCTGACGAGCTTCGTGATCGTGCCGATCGGCGGGCTGCTGGTCTGCGTCTACATCGCGCGCGTGCTGCCCAGGGAACTGAGCCTGGCGGTGTGGGGCCCGCGCGAGCGCCGCTTGCACGGGGCCTGGCGCTTCGCCCTTCGCTACCCGGCGCGGCTCGGGCTGGTGGTCGTGCTGTTGCACGGACTCGGTCTGCTCGACTGGTTTGCGAGCCTGTGGGCGACGACCTGAGGTGGCTGCGTGTCGAGGTGGTCTTTGCCACGGCCACCGCGCAGGAAGTTCGGCGGGTAGAAGTGCCCGAAGGCTGCACCGTGGAGCAGGCCATCCGTCAAAGCGGCCTGGAACCGGCGTTGCCGGATGAAGGCCTCAGCCGCGTTGGCGTGTTCGGGCGCTTGTGCGCGCTGTCCGATCGGGTCGCCGAGGGCGACCGGATCGAGATCTATCGGGAATTGACGGCAGATCCCAAGGCCACCCGACGGCGCCGGGCGGCGCAGAAGCTCAGGGACGGCGCTCGTCGGGGTTGACGACGATGTCGGAGTCGTTGTCGCGTGCGCTGCGCTCGGCGGCTGCGCGATCCTGCGCATCGGCCTTGATCACCGCATCGGCGTCCGGCTTCGACAATGCCCCGTCGCCCTTGGCGGGCTCGGCGCCTTCGAGGCGGGTGAGCTGGTCACCGTCGAAGAAGGCCGTGACGGTGCGCTGCGTGATTTCGCCGTAGGGCGATTTGTAGTAGCCGACGTAGTCCCAGCGGTCCGCCCGGAAGGGCGTGGCCGCCAGCGGCGTACCCATCACGAACTTCACCTGATCGCGGGTCATGCCGGGCTTGAGCTTATCCAGATCGCGCTGCTCGATCACGTTGCCCTGGCGGGTCGGCAACTTGTAGATGATCTGGCAACCGCTCAGGCCGATGAGAAGCAGGGACAGCAGCAGGACGCGCATTCGGGTTGAGTTGAGCGGAGGGTGGCGGATAATAAACCCTTATTCCTGCCCAAGGTTCCATCGTGGAATCCACTGACCTGCGTAATGCCGGCCTCAAAGTCACCCTTCCGCGTCTGAAGATCCTCGAAATCCTCGAGAGCAGGGCCACGCGCCACCTTTCGGCCGAGGACATCTACAAGGACCTGATCCAGCACGACGAGGACATCGGCTTGGCCACGGTCTATCGTGTTCTGACGCAGTTCGAGCAGGCCGGGCTGGTCAAAAGGCACCATTTCGAGGACGGCCACGCCGTGTTCGAGCTCGACCGCGGAGAGCATCACGACCACATGGTGGACATCGAGTCCGGCAAGGTCGTGGAGTTTGTCAGCGAGGAGATCGAGCGCCTCCAGCACCAGATCGCCGAGAAGCAGGGTTACGACATCGTCGGCCATAGCCTGGTGTTGTACGTGCGCCCCCGCGGCAGGGCCGCATCGGGTCGGCGCGGCTCCAAGCCGTAAAGCGCGCGCCGAGTCAGCAGGTCGCGTAGCTCGCGACCTGCTCCCCAGTTTCCCCTCTGATGGGCCGCCTCTCGGCGGCCGAGGACCCGTGTTCGCCCGCCGCGTCCAAGCCGGCGGGGGAGGCCGCGCACTCTGCATCCACCGTTACGCCGGGGCACGTATCGATTGCGCGTGCAATTGGCGTGCTCGCTGTGCTCACATGGATCCATGAAACCGACGAAAGAGCCGGTTAAACCGTCCAACGGTCGGACCGGCATGGGCATTCAGTGACAAATCGTGTCCATCGGCGGGGTTCCATTCTCAGCGTTTCATGTAATCAGATTCGAATAAGTTTCGCAAAAACAAGGACGAATACGGTAACTCCGGGGTCGTCAAGTTTGGGCATGGATGCTGCGCGATTCTCAATGGCTCGCAGATCGGCGCCATCGCGGTCTGCAAGCGGTTCAAGCGGGGGCAAAACTGAATTGCGCATCAGATGGCGAGTTGTCGGGCGCGAACAGCAATTCAGCTAACGGAACACGTTTCAACGCAGGCGCACGCTCTTAGCGAGTAGGGGATCGTCGGCGGCAGGGAGCACTGGTGTGAGGTCGCCATCAGTGAGCGGGGGCTCAAAGCAGATTCGTTTCTCATCAATGTTTTCGTTTTCCGATATCTCGGGGAGATCGTCATGCGCGTCAAAATCATCACCAAAGCCACAGGCAAAGTCCGCGAAGTCGAACTTCTCCCCGGACAGACGCTGACGATCGCCGACGGCGAACAACTGCTGATCCCCGAGAACTGGGTCGTCTCCCGTCAGGGCGACACGGTGGTGGTGCGCGACCCGGCCGACAGCACGGCGTCGACCGCGACCGTGCGTCTCGAGGACTCCAGCAACGGTCTGGTCTTCGCGGACGCCGGCGCGTCTCATGAGTCGGGACTCGGAGCGGGTGCGCTGTGGCTGCTCGGAGGCGCCGCGGGTGCCGGTGGCATCGCGCTGGCGGCGGGCGGCGGAGGTGGGGGCGGAGGTTCCGATCCTCGGGATTCCACGGCGCCCGGATCGCCCATCATTTCTGGTGTGTCCGAGGACTCCAACATCGTTGGTGACCAGATCACCAAGGACGCCACGATCACGCTGACGGGCTCCGCGGAGCCGGGCAGCCGCGTGACGATATTCGACGGCACGGTCGAGCTCGGCCAGGTCACCGCGGACGCCAACGGCAACTGGACGTTCACCACCCCTCAGCTGTCGGACGGAACGCATCCGCTCAACGCCCGTGCCACCGACGCCGCCGGCAACGTCAGCGTCGTCTCCAACGCGGTTCCGGTCACCGTCGACACCATTCCTCCCGCGCCCGGCACGCTGGCCCTCGCGGGTCGTGACGACGATGCGGACGGCAGCTTCACGCTGGTCCCGACTGGCGCGGAAGCGGGCGCTGCACTCGTATTCCAGATTTCCACCGACGGCGGAAATACCTGGACGCCGACGGGAGCTGCCCAGAACAACCTCGTGCCGGGCACCTACAGCTTCCGAGTGATCGCCACCGATGTCGCGGGCAATCAGAGCATCAGCGCCGTCCAGGGCGTGACCGTGACCGCGCCTGAGCCGGCGAATCGCGCGCCTGTGGCTGCGGACGCGGCGTTCAGTGTCAGCGAAGACGGCCCTGCTGTCTCTGGCAGCGTTTCTGCCTCTGACGCTGATGGTGACGCCCTCACCTACAGCCTTGTCGGCTCCGCTCCGGCCGGTCTGACGTTCAATTCAAACGGCACGTTCAGTTTCAATCCGAATGGCGCGTTCGAGTCGCTCGACACCAACGAAACAGCCGCCGTCACGTTTCAGTACCGGGCTAATGATGGCCAATTGAGCAGCAATGTCGCGACAGTGACGCTGACGGTCAACGGTGCGAATGATGCGCCGGTTGCAAACAACGACAGCCTCAGCACGGTTCAGAACATCCCGGTCGCCTTCTTGGCCACTCAGTTGTTGGGCAACGACTCCGATGTAGACGGCGAAGCCCTGAGTGTCGCCAGTGTCAGCAGCGGCACAGGAGGCACGGTCGCGCTCGATGGCGGCGTGATTACGTTCACGCCTACGCCTGGGTTTGTAGGCCTCGCCACCTTTACCTATACCGCCACGGACGGCACCGCTACTTCGAATTCGGCGACCGTGTCGGTCTCGGTGGACGCCGCTCCGCCCCCTCCGAACGCCCCGCCTGTTGCGATCAACGGATCGCAAGCGGTTGGGGAGGATGGCCCGGCCCTCTTGGGCAACGTCACGGCCGTGGACCCCAACGGCGATTCGCTGACGTACAGCATCGTGGGTCAGGCGCCGCAAGGCCTGGTGCTGAATCCCAACGGCAGCTTCACGTTCAATCCGGGCCAGAATTATCAGTTCCTGAACAACAACGAGTCGACCACGGTCGCGTTCCAGTTCCAGGCCAGCGATGGTCAGCTCAACAGCAACGTAGGGACCTTCACGATCACCGTGAATGGGGCCGATGAAGGAGGAGAAGGCGGAGAAGGCGGAAACGTGGTTCCGTTGGGAGGAGCTGACAGCTACACCACTCTCGAAGACACGGCACTGGTGGTGACGACGCCCGGCGTGCTTGCCAACGACACCGATGCAAACGGCGATGCGCTGGCGGCAGGGCTGATCACGGGGCCGGCTCACGGCGGCCTGGTCCTCAATGCAAACGGCAGCTTCACCTACACGCCGGCCGCGAATTACGCCGGCCCGGACAGCTTCATCTATTTCGCCAGCGACGGACAGGGCGTCAGCTCGCCGATCACCGTGTCACTGACAGTGACGCCGGTGAACGATCCGCCGAGCTTCTCGCATCTGACGAGCCACACGGTGAATGAGGATGCAGGTCCGCAAACGGTGGCGGACTTTGCCACCTCCATCAGTGCAGGTCCGGCAGACGAGGCGGGCCAGACGCTGACTTTCAACGTGGTCGCCAACTCGAATCCGTCGCTCTTCAGTGTGGCGCCGAGCATTTCGGCGGACGGCACGCTGAGCTACACCCCGGCGGCCAATGCCAACGGCACGGCCACGATCTCGCTGAACCTGTCGGATGACGGAGGCACCGCGAATGGCGGTAGCGGCACCAGCAACACGGTGACCTTCGTCATCAACGTAAACCCGGTGAACGATGCGCCGGTGGGAGTAACGGACGCCTACAACGTCACCCAGAGCCAGCTCGTCGTGACGCTACCGGGTGTACTGGGCAACGACACGGATGCCGAGGGCACTTCGCTGACGGCGACAAAGTTGACGGATCCTGCGCACGGGACGTTGGTATTCAACCCCGATGGCACGTTCGTCTATACGCCGGCTTTCGGTTTCAGCGGCATCGACAGCTTCACGTATCAGGCCGGCGACGGAGCCCTCGACACCGGCGCCGTGACGGTGACGCTGAACGTCACGACGACGAACGTCGCCCCGGTGGCGGTGGCGGACATCTATGCGGCGACGGAAGACACCCCGCTGGTCGTGCCGGCGGCGGCCGGTGTGCTGGCCAATGACACCGATGCCAACGGAAACGCCCTAACGGCTTCGCTGGTGGATGCGCCCACCCAGGGCTCGCTGACGCTGAACGGCGATGGCAGCTTCACGTACACGCCGGCTGCGAATTACAACGGTCCGGACAGCTTCACCTATCGAGTCTTTGATGGCGCGGCCTTCAGCGATCCGGTGACGGTGACGCTGAACGTCGGCGCGGTGAACGATGACCCGGTGGCCAACGACGATGCGGCGACGGTGGCCGAGGGCGGCACGATTGCCTTGATCAACGTATTGGGCAATGACACGGATGTCGACAGCACGCTGGTAGCGGCGTCCATCACGAGCTTTACGCAGGGTGCGAACGGTGCGGTGACGAAGAATCCGGACGGGACGTTCATGTACGTCCACAACGGTTCGGAGACGCTGAACGACAGCTTCACCTACACCCTCGATGATGGTGCAGGCGGCACGGATACGGCCACGGTCACCGTCACCATTACGCCGGTGAACGATGCGCCGGTGGCAGCGGCGGATACGTATGCGGCGACGGAAGACGCTCCGTTGACCGTCGCGGCGCCGGGTGTGCTGTTGAATGACACGGATGCGGAAGGCAGTTTGCTGACGGCGGTTCTGGTCACGGGACCCGTCAGCGGCAGTCTGACGCTCAATTTGGACGGCAGCTTCACGTACACGCCGAATGCCAATTTCAATGGCACGGACAGCTTCACGTATCGGGCCGCTGATGGGACGAGTTTCAGCACGCCGGTGACGGTGACGCTGAATGTCGCGGCGGTGGACGATGCACCGGTGGCGGTGAATGACAGCGTGACGGTGCTCGAAGACAGCGGTCCGACGGCGATTGCGGTGCTGGCCAACGACACGGATATCGATGGCGGCCCGATCTCGATCACGTCGATCACGCAGCCTGCGAACGGCACGGTGGTGATCACGGGTGGTGGCACGGGGCTGACGTATGCGCCCAACGCGAACTACAGCAACAACGGCGTACCCGACATGTTCACGTACACGTTGAGTGGCGGATCGACGGCGACGGTGAGCGTGAATGTCACGCCGGTGGACGATGCACCGGTCGCGGTGAATGACAGTGTGACGGTGCTCGAAGACAGCGGTCCGACATCGATCCTGGTTCTCGCGAACGACACCGACATTGACGGCGGGCCGATTTCGATCGCGTCGATCACGCAGCCGGCGAACGGCACGGTGGTGATCACGGGTGGCGGCACGGGCCTGACGTATGCACCCAACGCGAACTACAGCAACAACGGCGTGCCCGACACGTTCACGTACACGTTGAGTGGTGGATCGACGGCGACGGTGAGTGTGAACGTGACGCCGGTGGACGATGCGCCGGTGGCGGTGAATGACAGCGTGACGGTGCTCGAAGACAGTGGTCCGACGGCAATTGCGGTGCTGGCCAACGACACGGATATCGACGGTGGCCCGATCTCGATCACGTCGATCACGCAGCCTGCGAACGGCACGGTGGTGATCACGGGTGGTGGCACGGGCCTGACGTATGCACCCAACGCGAACTACAGCAACAACGGCGTGCCCGACACGTTCACGTACACGCTGAGCGGCGGATCGACGGCGACGGTGAGCGTGAATGTCACGCCGGTGGACGATGCACCGGTCGCGGTGAATGACAGTGTGACGGTGCTCGAAGACAGCGGTCCGACGGCGATTGCGGTGCTGGCCAACGACACGGATATCGATGGCGGCCCGATCTCGATCACGTCGATCACGCAGCCTGCGAACGGCACGGTGGTGATCACGGGTGGTGGCACGGGCCTGACGTATGCACCCAACGCGAACTACAGCAACAACGGCGTGCCCGACACGTTCACGTACACGCTGAGTGGCGGATCGACGGCGATGGTGAGCGTGAATGTGACGCCGGTGAACGATGCGCCGGTGTTGGGCGGTCTGGGCAGCACGGTGAGCTACACCGAGAACGCTGCAGCCGTAGTGATCGACAACAGCATCACGCTCGCGGACGTGGACGACACGCAGATGGCGTCGGCGTTGGTGACCATTTCGGCGGGCCGGACGACGGGCGACCTGCTCAATTTCACCAACCAGAACGGCATCACGGGCAGCTTTAACGCAGGAACAGGTGTTCTGACGCTGACGGGAACGGCGTCGACGGCGAATTATCTGACGGCTCTGCAATCGATCACGTTCAGCAGCACGAGCGATGACCCGACAGCGAACAATACGGCGACGAGCCGTACGATCAGCTGGACGGTGACCGACGCCAACTCGAGTGGCGTGGGCGCGGCGACGAGCACGACGCAGACGTCGACGATCAACGTGACGGCGGTGAACGATGCGCCGGTGCTGGGCGGTCTGGGCGGCTCGGTGGGTTACACCGAGAATGCTGCGGGCGTGGTGATCGACAACAGCATCACGCTGTCGGACGTGGACGACACGCAGATGACGTCGGCGACGGTGACCATTACGGCAGGTCGCACGACGGGCGATCTGCTCAATTTCACCAACCAGAACGGCATCACCGGCAACTACGTCGCTGCGACGGGCGTGTTGATACTGACGGGTCCAGCGACGACGTCGGATTATCTGGCGGCCCTGCAGTCGATTACGTTCAGCAGCACGAGCGATGATCCGACGGCAAATGGAACGGCGACGAGCCGCACGATCAGCTGGACGGTGACCGACGCCAACTCGGATGCAGTGGGCGCGGCGACCAGCACGACACAGACCTCCACGATCACCGTGACGCCGTTGAACGATGCGCCGGTGCTGGGTGGTCTGGGCGGCTCGATGGGTTACACCGAGAATGCTGCAGCCGTGGTGATCGACAACAGCATCACGCTGACGGATGCGGACGACACGCAGATGGCATCGGCGTTGGTGACCATTTCGGCGGGTCGGACGACGGGCGATCTGCTCAACTTCACTAATCAGAATGGCATCACGGGTAATTACGTTGCCGCTACGGGCGTGTTGACGCTGACGGGAACGACGTCGATTGCCAACTATCTGACGGCCCTGCAATCGATTACCTTCAGCAGCACGAGCGATGATCCGACGGCGAACAACACGGCGTCTAGCCGTACGATCAGCTGGACGGTGACCGACGCCAACTCGGATGCTGCGGGCGCTGCGACGAGCGCGACGCAGACCTCGACGATCAATGTAACGGCGGTGAACGACGCGCCGGTGTTGGGTGGCTTGGGCGGCTCGGTGGGTTACACCGAGAATGCTGCGGGCGTGGTGATCGACAACAGCATCACGCTGACGGATGCGGACGACACGCAGATGGCATCGGCGACGGTGACCATTTCGGCGGGTCGGAC
>NZ_SOBT01000008.1:623533-2552833 GCF_004364935.1 Panacagrimonas perspica
TGCTGCGGGCGTGGTGATCGACAACAGCATCACGCTGACGGATGCGGACGACACGCAGATGGCATCGGCGACGGTGACCATTTCGGCGGGTCGGACGACGGGTGATCTGCTCAATTTCACCAACCAGAACGGCATCACCGGCAACTACGTCGCTGCGACGGGCGTGTTGACACTGACGGGTCCAGCGACGACGGCGAATTATCTGACGGCCCTGCAGTCGATCACCTTCAGCAGCACGAGCGATGATCCGACGGTGAACGGCACGGCGACGGGTCGCACGATCAGCTGGACGGTGACCGACGCCAACTCCGACGCTGCGGGCGCTGCGACGAGCACGACGCAGACCTCCACGATCAACGTGACGGCGGTGAACGATGCGCCGGTGTTGGGTGGTCTGGGCGGCTCGGTGGGTTACACCGAGAACGCTGCGGGCGTGGTGATCGACAACAGCATCACGCTGACGGATGCGGACGACACGCAGATGGCATCGGCGACGGTGACCATTTCGGCGGGTCGGACGACGGGCGATCTACTCAATTTCGCCAATCAGAACGGCATCACGGGCAGCTACAACGCCGGAACGGGTGTTCTGACGCTGACAGGTGCTGCGTCAACTGCGAATTACTTGACGGCTTTGCAATCGATCACGTTCAGCAGCACCAGCGATAACCCGACCGCGACGAGTACGACGCGAACAATCAGTTGGGCAGTGACGGACGCAAACTCTGATGGTGCGGGTGCTGCGACGAGCACGACGCAGACGTCGACGATCAACGTGACGGCAGTGAATGATGCGCCGGTCTTTGCGCCAACTGGAGGAGTATTGACTCTGGTGAGCAATACGGGCAACGGTGCCGTGACGTTCACGGAAGCGGCGCTGGTGGCTTACTTCACCGATGTTGATAGCAGCCAAATCGGCGTGGCCGCTGTCGCGGCAGATACCGGGCTCCAGACCGTCAATGGCACGAACTTGGGCGGGGGCACGGGCCTGACCACGGTGGGTACGATCACTGTCGACGACAACGGAACGCTCGGCGGAACGTTTACCGTCACGGCCACGGATGGGACAACGGCGAGCGCGCCAGCGTCGTCGGTAACGTTCACCAACAATGCGACCGGTACTCTTGCACTCAGCGCCGCCGCCAACGGCGACTCGATCATCGTTGCCTCTCAGACGGGGAACACCACCTTGAATGGTGGTGGTGGTAATGACTGGTTGATCGGCAACACGGGCAACGACACCCTATTGGGTGGAAATGGAAACGACGTGCTGATTGGGGGCGAGGGCAACGACAGGATGACTGGCGGGGCCGGGGTGGATCAGTTCCGATACAACCTTACGGGTGCCACTACCAACGATCCGGTGGGGGGTATCGACGTCATCGTCGATTTCCTGACGGGCGCGGGCGGCGATCAGATCGGAATTTCGCAGGGTTTCATTGATTTCGCTAACACGGGAACGTCCTCTGGGGGCACGACCCTGGCTGCAAGCGATTATCTGACTCGCGCCTCAATTACCAATTTCGTCAATTTGACGGACAGCGATAAGCTCATCGAGCTCTCGTCGTCTCTGACGACAAACCAGATCGAGACTCTGGTGACCCCGGGAAACGGCACCACAGAGGCATTTGTTCTGGTCTTCAACAGCACGACGAATCGTGGCGAGCTGTGGTTTGATCCGCGTTGGGAGACCACCGTAGCCCGCGTTCAAGTGGCGACTTTCGAGAACATCACCTCTCTGGCTCAGCTCACCGCTTTCGATAACACCAATTTCATTCAGTTCAGCTAAGGCGCACTTCTAGCCCACCATGTTAGGGAGACGTTTAGTTCTCTAGCAGGTGGGCTGAGTAACCGGCTGGGTATTCGGGCGCCTGCGGATCAAGACGGCAAGCAACAGGGGGCTCATGAGCAGCCCTGCGCTACCGCCTCCGCCAGATGATCCGCCGCCACTGGCGTTGGATCCGCTGGCATCGGGCGGTGACGGGATGGTCGTGGGCGGCGTCGAGCTGGAGCAAGCAGCAGCCGCCGCGACTCCCGGATTCTTCCCGCCCACCCGCGAGCATCCGGTGTTCTGCGGATCCAGCACGCTCTTAAGCGAAAGCGGCGACAGCAGATTCGCGCCGGGCTGGGTCCACGCGGTATCGAGGCGCGCGTAGTAATCGGTGCCGCCGTTGTTGCTCGTCGTGGACGTGCATTCCGATCTGCCGCCGGAGAGCGTGCCGACGAGGTAGCCGTCCTGATTCCACAGCGCGGAGCCCGAAGAACCCGATTCGGTCGTGCCCTTGCTCCAGTTCGTTGCCCAGGCGTTGATCTTGAACCCGTCGGAGAGGAGTTCGCCGCAGTGCGAGCCGATGCAGACGCCGGAAGCGGCGGATGCCGGACTGGTGAAGCGGCTCAGTTTCTTGTCGTCACCAGAAGGGTGATGAATGCCCACGCCTGATGTAGGCACTGCACCGCTGATATCGAAACCACTGTAGTAGGCGTTGAAGCTGCTGGGTGGCTTCGACGCGAGTTCGATGAGGGCGAAGTCGGAGTTGCTGCCGAGGCGGGAGTTCGTGAGCAGCGTCTTGCCGCGCAGGTTCTGCAACATGGCGCCCCACGTGCCGCCGGCGCAGGCGCCGCGCTGAACGTTGAAATAGACGATCGTGGACGTGACGTTGAGATCGTTGATGCCGCAGTGATTCGCGGTCAGCACTAGAGGCCGGTCGTCCTGCTGCGCGTTGTTGACCAGAGTGCCGGAGCACAGGGTCGTGCCGGCAATCGTGAGCATCACGGTGGCGCGCGATTGCGGATGCCAGGCATCGCCGGCACTGCAGGCGACATCGACGTTGCAGGCGCCCGAGGCGCCGTTGCCGGTGCCGCTCGAAGGATCCAGCGGCCAGCTGCGCCCCGATACATCGGCGAATCCGTGGAACGCGCGCTCGATGACGATCGCGAAATCCTCGCGCTCTTCCGTCGGCATGTTGGCTTCGATCAGCGCCTCGTTACTCCTCACCAGCGGCAGCCATGTGGAGCCGGTGCTCGCTGCAACGATAGGGCCCTGCATGTCGTGCCCGTCGCGGTCGTACACCCAGAGCTGCGCGTTGGGAGGCAGCGTGAGTTGTCGCAACTCGAAGCTCAACGAATGTGCGCCGTCCGACCCGATGCGCAATCTCCAGCGTGCGCGCCCGGGCGCCGGTTCATCCCACGTACCGGCACTGGCGTCGGCCATGACCGGAGTGCCGACTGCGAACGTGAGTCCGTCTTCCTTCCGGGCTTCGATCAGGCTTTTCACCACGACGGGCGAGAGTTGGACCACCGGCACGGAATCGCGTGAATCCAGCGTCGGAGGCGTCGCCATCGCGAAGCGCGGCAGCGCGAACAGCACCAGGAACCCAATGGCGCGGATCAGGAGATCTGCAGAGCGCGCGCGAGCCGGGCGATGCCGAGCCGCCTCCGAAAGCCGCCCTACAAGTTCTGTTCCTCGGCTCCGCCGTCGAGATTCCGACGTGGTCGTCACGTCCACGCGGAAGCGGTGGTGCTGCAGGATGGCTTGCGTGGGTAGCGTCGCGCCCATGTTCATTCTCGATTGCTGACGAATGAGGTAGCGGCGAGACCGCGTGCGACTTGAGTGCTCTCGTCCGGCTCGCGGACGAGTGGACGTTCACGCGCCGGGAACGGCGCGTCGGGTTACATCTGGATCAGGTGTCCTGAAAGCGTAGCCCGGGTGAAACCCGGGGTTACGCTCCGTATGCGAGGGGAATCCCGGGTTTCACCCGGGCTACGGATCGTCAGGCGTCGCGCAGCAGCGCAACGACCCGACGCTCAGCCCAGGAATCGAAGCGCCAGTTCTCGATGAAGCCGCAGTGGCCACCGTGATCGGTGATGTCGCAGGCGACCACCGAGCCGCCCACTTCGAGGCCTGCGAAATCGCGGATCGGGATCACGCTGTCGTCGCGGGAAGTGACGATCGCCAGCGGCGAGGGCGAGGCGGCCAGCAACGCAGGCGTCAGCGTGTATTGCGCCAGATAGTCTTCGTACGTTGCGTACTCGGTGAAGTCGGCGACGAAGCGGCGGGTCGTGTCGACGAATGTCTTGAGCTGTCGATAGGCACTGAAGTCGTAACGCGGCCAGGCGCGCCGCTTGGCCTCGAGCGTGCGCTGCCATTTGTCCAGGAAGTACCAGCGGAACAGCGCGGGTCCGCTGTCGATGCCTTCGAGCGTCGAAGCCGGATTGATCGACGGCGAGATGCCGATCGACAGTCGCGGGTTCACGCCGCGCGATGAACCCTGCAGCCCGACGCGCAGCGAGAAATTGCCGCCCAGGGAAAAGCCGATGACGAACAGCGGGCCCTGCGGCTCGAGCGTGCGGATGCGCGCGAGCGCGCCGAACACTTCGTCCATGCGGGCCGAGTGGAACATCTCTTCGTTCAGATCGTGCGTGCCGGCGTGATCGCGCAGGTTGAGCCGGAACGTCGCATACCCTTCGGTGTGCAGGCGGGCCGCCATCGAGTAGAGATAACTCGAATCGTGGCCGCCCTCCCAACCGTGGACCAGCACGGCGAGGCCGCGACTCGCTGCGGTCGGGGCAGGGGTCTGCTGGCCCGTCAGACGTACGCCGTGGCCGCAGTCGAGCACATGCGCGATGGATTTGGCGTTGAGGTCGAGTCCCTTCTTGCGCCACAGGCGCTGGACCGGCCGCTTGCTCGCCAGCGTCGATTGGAGGCTGGCGTGGCGCAGGCCTGCTGGTGGCGCGAACGCCGGGAATCCCTTGTCGTCCGCGGGCGGCATCGAGCGTACGGGCTCAGGGCGTCGCGAGGCGGCGCAAGGTGGTTTCGTAGATGCGCGAAAGCGGCTCGAGATCGTCGACGCGGACGTGCTCGTTGATCTTGTGGATGCTGTCGTTGATCGGGCCGATCTCGACGACCTCCGCACCCCAGGGGGCGAGGAACCGGGCGTCGGAGGTGCCGCCGCCGGTGAACAGCTCGGGTTCGGCCACGCCGACGACGTGCGCCACGGCGCTGCGTGCAGCGTCGATCAGCTTGCCCGCGCGGGTCAGGAACGGCTGGCCGGTATGCCACCAGGTGGCTTCGTACTGCGGGCACCAGCGATCGAGCACGGCGTGCACGCGCGCCTTGAGATCGTCGGCTTTCGATTCCGTCGAATAGCGGAAGTTGAAAACGGCTTCGGCCGAACCCGGGATCACGTTGGTTGCGCCGGTTCCGGAGTGGACGTTCGAGATCTGGAAGGACGTCGGCGGAAAGTGCGCGTTGCCTTCGTCCCAGCGAGTGGCGACGAGTTCGGCCAGCGCCGGCGCCAGGCGATGCACCGGGTTGTCGCCCTTGTGCGGATAGGCGACGTGCCCCTGCTTGCCGATGACCTTGAGATTGCATCCCAGCGAGCCGCGGCGTCCGACGACGATGCGGTCGCCCAGCCGTTCGTTGGAAGAGGCCTCACCGACGATGGCGTAGTCCGGCACCAGGCCGCGCGCCTGCAGCAGCCGGACCGCGTGCTGGGTGCCAAAGGTCGCCATGCCTTCTTCGTCGCTGGTGACCAGGAAGGCGAGGGTGCCCGGAAAATCGCCGGCAGCGAGCAGGCGCTGCACGGCGCAGACCATGGCCGCGAGACCCGACTTCATGTCCGCCGCGCCGCGTCCGTACAGCACGCCGTCGCGAATCTCGGGTGTGAACGGATCGGACGTCCACTGGTCGAGCGGGCCCGTCGGGACGATATCCGTATGCCCTGCGAGGATCGTCAGCGGGCGGCCGCTGCCGCGCGTGGCCCACAGGTTGGTGACGCCCTCGGCGTCGAGATATTCGATCGTGAATCCCAGCGGGCGCAGACGCGCTGCGATGATCTCGCAGCAGCCGGCGTCGTCGGGCGTGTTCGATCGCTGCGCGATCAGCGCGCAGGTCAGGTCCAGAACGGCTTGCGGAGAAGTGCTCACGAACGACGCTGATGCTTCAGAGATCGCGCAGCAGCTCGTTGATGCCGACCTTGCCGCGCGTCTTCTCGTCCACGCGCTTCACGATGACGGCACAGTTCAGGTTGTAGCGGCCGCCGTCCTTGGGCAGCGAGCCCGCGACGACGACGCTGTAGGCGGGGACGCGGCCGTAGGAGATTTCGCCGGATTCGCGATCGTAGATCGGCGTGGACTGCCCGATGAAAACGCCCATCGAGATGACCGAGCCCTTTTCGACGACGACGCCTTCGACCACTTCCGAGCGTGCGCCGATGAAGCAGCCATCTTCGATGACGACCGGGCCGGCCTGGATCGGTTCAAGCACGCCGCCGATGCCCACGCCGCCGGACAGGTGCACGTTGGCGCCGATCTGGGCGCAAGAGCCCACGGTCGCCCAGGTGTCGACCATCGTGCCGCTGCCGACATAGGCGCCGATGTTCACGTAGCTCGGCATCAGGATCGCGCCCGGCGCGATGTAGGCGCCCTTGCGCACCGCGGCCGGCGGCACGACGCGGGCGTTCTGCTGCGCGAAGCGCTCGGCGCTCCAGCCATCGAACTTGAGCGGCACCTTGTCCCAGCCGCCGAGCTGGCCCATGCCGATGGGCGCGTTGTCATGCAGGCGGAAATACAGCAGCACCGCCTTCTTCAGCCACTGGTTGACCTTCCAGCCTTCGGCGGTGGGTTCTGCGACGCGGGCCTTGCCCGAATCGAGCTGCTCGATGGCCTCGAGTACGGCTTCGCGCACAACGGCGTCGTTGCGATCGAGGGTGGCGCGGTTTTCCCACGCGGTGTCCAGTGTCTTCTGAAGGTCGGTCATATGAATTGCTTTCGACCGGGGCTGACGCCCCGTCCTATGGGGGTTACTAAGCTTCGCTGCGATCCAGCGTGCGGGTCAGCACTTCGCGCAGATCGTCGAGCGTTTCCTCGTCCGTGATCGGACGATGTGCGGAATCGGTGATGAAGAACACGTCCTCGGCGCGCTCGCCGATCGTCGCGATCTTGGCGGCGTCGAGGAGGATGCCGCGCTTGTGGAAAGCGCGGCCGATCATCGACAGCAGGCCCGGCTGATCGGCCGTGACGAGTTCGAGCACGGTGCGCGCACGCGCCTCGTCCTGGCTGACGTAGATCGTCGTCGGCGTGTTGAAGTGCTTCAGGCGATGCGGAATGCGGCGATTGATCTCGACACGCGAGATGGCCGGATCACCCAGGACCTTGCGCAATTGCTCGCGGATCTCCTCGTGGCGGTGCGGATTCTGGATCGGTGAACCGTCGCCTTCCATGACCACGTACGAGTCGAGCACGAAGCCGTCGGCCGAGGTGTGGATGCGGGCATCGAGAATCGTCAGACCCAGCCGCGCCAGCACGCCGGTGGACAGCGCGAACAGGTGATCGCGGTCGTGCATGTAGACGAAGACCGTGGTGCCGCGTCCGCCGACGGTGTCGACGATGACCAGCGGAAGCTCTTCTTCCCTGGCCTTGAGGATCGCCGGCAGATGCCACGCGAGTTCCTCTGCGGAGTGCCTCAGGAAATATTCGTCGCCGAACCGGGCCCAGGCCTTGTCGGCCGTGGCGGCGTCGATGCCCTGGGCGGCGAGCAGCGGCGTCGCCTCGGCCTGGGTTTCGTCAACCATCTCTTCCTGACGCAGCGGATTCTCGATGCCGCGCTCGAGCGTGCGGCTCGTCGCCTTGTAGAGATCCAGCAGCAGCGACTCGCGCCAGGAATTCCACAGCGCGGGATTGGTGGCGCGGATGTCCGCCACCGTCATCAGGAACAGGTAATCGAGGTGCGTGCGATCGCCGACCTTGCGCGTGAACTCGGCGATGACCTGCGGATCGGTGATGTCGGCGCGCTGGGCGGTGAGCGACATCACCAGGTGGCTCTTCACCAGCCAGGCGACCAGTTCGGCGTCGGTGTGCGACAGGCCGTGGTCCAGGCAGAACTGTCGGGCTTCGGATGCGCCGATGTCCGAGTGGTCTCCACCGCGGCCCTTGGCCATGTCGTGGAAGAAGCCTGCCAGGTAGAGCAGCTCCTGCTTGGCGATCTTGTCCATCCGCTGGCTGCAGAACGGCATCTCGTGACGGAAGCGTTCCATCGCGAAGCGCCGCAGGTTGCGCACGACATACAGCGTGTGTTCGTCCACGGTGAGCGTGTGGAACAGGTCGTACTGCATCAGGCCCACGACCTTGCCGAACGCGGGCAGGTAGCGGCCGAGCACGCCGTATCGATTCATGCGCCGCAAGTTGCGCGTCAGGCCGCGGCGTTCACGGAACATCTCCATGAACAGCGTGCGTGCACGCACATCGTTGCGGACTTCATCATTGATCAGGCGGGTGTCGCGCAGGATCATCCGTACGGTCTGTGCGCGGATGCCTTCGAGCCCGCGATGCTGCTGCATCAGCAGGAAGATCTCGATCAGCGCCTCGGGATCCTTGCGGAAGACGTCGTCGTTGCGCGCTTCCATGTAGCCGTTGCGGATCTGGAAACGCGCGTTGACGATCTTCACCGCCGCATCGGGCAGCGGGTGCAGGATCGCTTCCTCGAACAGCTGCAGCAGCATGTCGTTGAGGCAGCTCAGCGACTTGATGGTGCGGTAATACAACTGCATGAACTGCTCGACCGCCTGGTTCGGATGCTGCGGATCGCTGTTCACATAGCCGAACAGGCTCGCGATCTTCACCTGGTGATCGAACAGCAGACGGTCTTCCCGGCGGCCCGTGATCATGTGCAGTGCGAAACGCACGCGCCACAGCAGGTCCTGTCCCGCGAAGAGTTCGTCGCATTCCTGCTTGGTCAGGAAGCCGTGATCGCGCAGCTCGCTGAGCGTGCTCGCGCCGAAGTGACGCTTGGCGACCCAGCCGATCGTGTGGATGTCGCGCAGGCCGCCGGGCGATTCCTTGACGTTGGGTTCGAGTTTGTAGCCGGTGTCGTCGTATTTGCGGTAGCGAGCCTGCTGCTCCGCTTTCTTGGCGCGGAAGAATTCCGCGACCGGCCAGACCTTGTCCGGCGTCAGGCGCTTCTGCATCGCTCCGAACAGCGACTCGTCGCCGGTCAGGTAGCGCGCCTCCATCAGGTTGGTGATGACCGTGATGTCCTTGGCCGCCTCGGACGCGCATTCGTCGAGCGAGCGGACGCTGCTGCCCACTTCCAGCCCGATGTCCCAGAAGAAGGCGGTCAGTTGCTCGAGCGACTTGCGAAGATGCTCGAGGCTGGTGCCGTCGTGCAGCAGCAGGATGTCGATGTCCGACGAGGGCAGCAGTTCGCCGCGCCCGTAACCGCCGACGGCGATCAGGGCGATGCCGGGAGAGTCCGGAGACAGATGCCGGAGCCAGGCTTCGCGCAGCACTTCATCGACGAGGTGGGCGCGTGCCCGGACCAGCGATTCGGCGGCCTGGCCCTCGTGGAAAAGGCTCAGCAGGCGCTCCTTGCCCCAGGCGAGCGTCGCGCGGAAGGCCGGAACCGGCTTGCCATCGTCCGCTCGCAGGCGCGCGCGGACCTTCCGCGCAGAGAACACGCTGGCGGCTTCGTCTTCGGCTAGTTCGAGTTCGGCACCCATGCTCGGCAGTGTCCCGTTTCCAGGTGCCAGTTACCAGTTGATCCGGAATAGCGTTCCGTTGGCCTGGGAACCGGAGTCCGGCAGACGCGGCTAGATCGTTTCGCCTTCCCGCTGCGTCAGCACTTCGAAGCCGTCCGCCGTGACGAGCACCGTGTGCTCCCACTGCGCCGACAACGAGTGGTCCTTGGTGACCACCGTCCACCCATCGGGAAGCAGGCGAACCTCTGCCCGTCCCGCATTGAGCATGGGTTCCACGGTGAAGCACATGCCTTCCTGGAGTTCGATGCCGGTGTCCGGCTTGCCGTAGTGCAGGACTTGCGGATCTTCGTGGAAGATCTGCCCGATTCCGTGGCCGCAGTATTCGCGCACGATCGAGTAGCCACGCGATTCCGACAGCCGCTGGATGACATGGCCCAGGTCGCCGAGGCGAACGCCGGGCTTGATCAGGCGGATGCCGGCGAGCATCGCTTCGCGGGTGGTCTCGACCAGGCGCTTGGCCAGGACCGTGGGTTCGCCGACGAAGAAGGTCTGGCTGGTATCGCCGTGCCAGCCGTCCTTGATGACGGTGATGTCGATGTTGATGATGTCGCCGCGCTTGAGGACCTTGGCGCTCGGGATGCCATGGCAGACCACATGGTTGACCGAGGTGCAGATCGACTTCGGGAAGCCCTTGTAGTTGAGCGGGGCGGGGACGCAGCCCAGTTCGTCGACGATGTAGCGGTGGCAGATCCGATCGAGTTCGTCGGTCGAAACGCCGGCTTTGACATCCGGTGCAATCATTTCCAGCACTTGCGCCGCCGCGTGTCCGGCCTCACGCATTTTCTGGCGTTCGTCCGGGGTCTTGATCGTGATGCCCATGCGGGGAGAGGTTTCCGAATCCATCGGGTAAGCGGTTCCAGGCGATTTTCCTCGCTGCCGAGCCTACTTGGCACGGTTGAGAGGCGAAGCCGCGCATGCTATAAAGCCGCGCTTTTTTTGGCAACGAAGTTCCTCTGGTTCTTCCGCGTCACAACCTCATCCGTTCCGGCCTTGGGTGCATCCGTACTTCACCCCGGAGCGGTCAGTTCTAACCCAAGGAGTTGTTTCAATGTCGAATGTCACCATGCGCCAGTTGCTGGAGGCGGGGGCCCACTTTGGCCACCGGACCCGTTACTGGAACCCGAAGATGGATTCCTACATCTTCGGAAGCCGCAACAAGATCCACATCATCAACCTCGAGCACACCCTTCCGTTGCTGAAGGATGCCTGCTCCTACGTCGGCAAGATGGCCGCCAGCGGTGGCCGCGTGCTGTTCGTCGGCACCAAGCGCGCCGCCCGCGAGGCGATCGAAGCCGAGGCCCAGCGTTGCGGCATGCCCTTCGTCAGCCAGCGCTGGCTCGGCGGCACGCTGACCAATTTCAAGACCATCAAGGGCTCGATCAAGCGCCTGCACGAGATGGAAAAGCAGGTCGAGGACGGCACGATCAACCGCCTGTCCAAGAAGGAACAGCTCCTGTTCCAGCGCGAACTGGAGAAGCTGCGCCGCTCGCTCGGAGGCATCAAGGACATGCCGAGCCTGCCGGATTGCCTGTTCGTCATCGACACGGGCTACGAGAAGATCGCCGTCGCCGAAGCCCGCAAGCTGGGCATTCCGGTGGTCGCCGTGGTCGATTCGAACAACGATCCCGAGCTGATCGACGTGGTCATCCCGGGTAACGACGACGCCACCCGCGCGATCAAGGTCTACTCGCAGTGCGTGGCCGACGCCATCATCGAGGGCCGCGGCTCCAACAGCGTCGCTCCTCGCGAAGATGCCGCCGACGCGGCTTCGGCCGAAGACCGTGGCGCACGCCGCCCCCGTGGCCCGCGCAAGCCGGCCGGTCGTGGCGAGAAGGCGGAGGGCTGAGCATGGCTGCAGTAACTGCCGCTCTGATCAAGGAGCTGCGTGACCGTACCGGCGCCGGCATGGGCGATTGCAAGAAGGCGCTCGAGGCTGTCGAGGGCGACCTCGACAAGGCAATCGAGAAGCTGCGCATGGATGGAACGACCAAGGCCGACAAGAAGGCCGGTCGCACGGCTGCCGAAGGCATCATCGCCCTGGCGTCCAACGCCGAGGCGGTGGCGCTGGTCGAGGTCAATTCCGAGACCGATTTTGTCGCCAAGAACCCGGAATTCCGGGCCCTGGCCCAGTCGGCTGCCAACGCGGCGCTCGTCCATCGTCCGAAGTCGGCCGAAGAACTGGTGGCGCTCAAGGTCGGTGACCGTACGCTCGACGAACTGCGCCGCGAACTCGTCGGCAAGATCGGCGAGAACCTGACGATCCGTCGCGTGGACATCGTGGTGTCCGGCGGGGGTCCGCTGGTCACCTACGTGCACCCTGGCGACAAGATCGCGGTTGCCGTGGCGCTCACGGCCGGCAGCGTGGATCTGGCGAAGGATCTGGCGATGCATATCGCCGCGATGTCGCCGCGTGCGGTCGATCCGGCGAGCATTTCCGCCGACATCGTGGCCGCCGAGCGCCGCATCATCGAGGCGCAGGTCGCGCAGGAACAGGCGGAGGACGCCGCTGCGGGCAAGAAGCCGAAGCCGGCCGAGATCGTCGCCAAGATGACCGAAGGCAAGGTGACCAAGTTCCTCGACGAGCAGACCCTGATCGGTCAGCCCTTCGTGAAGAACGACGCCTACGGCCTGAAGTCCGACGCCAAGGTGCGCGAAGTCCTCACCAAGGAGAAGGCCACCGTGTCGCAGTTCGTGCGGCTGGCCGTGGGCGAGGGCATCGAGAAGAAGCAGACCGACTTCGCAGCGGAAGTGGCTGCGGCAGGCGGCTGAGAAGCTAAACTAGTGTGATCCCGAGGCCCCGGAAACGGGGCTTCGTTTTATCCGAAGCCGACATCAGCCAGCCCGAACGGAAGCTTGATCGATGAGTAACAAGCCGGCTTACAAGCGCATCCTGCTGAAAATCTCCGGTGAAGCCCTGATGGGCGACCTGGAGTTCGGTATCTCTCCGAAGGTGATGTCCTTCGTGGCCGAAGAGCTCAAGCAGGTCGTGGCGGCGGGCGTGCAGGTGGCGCTCGTGGTCGGTGGCGGCAATATCTTCCGCGGCGAAGGCCTTGCGCGTGCCGGCATGGATCGCGTCACCGGCGACCAGATGGGCATGCTGGCCACCGTGATCAATGCGCTGGCGATCCAGGACGCGATCGAACGCGTGGGTCTGCAGGCGCGCGTCCAGTCGGCCATCCGGATCAACGAGGTCTGCGAGGACTTCATCCGTCGCCGTGCCGTGCGCCACCTCGAGAAGGGGCGCGTGCTGGTGTTCGGCGCCGGAACGGGCAATCCCTTCTTCACGACCGATTCGGCTGCCGCTCTGCGCGCCGTCGAGATCGGCGCCGATCTGATGCTCAAGGCCACAAAAGTGGACGGCATCTACACGGCTGATCCGAAGAAGGACAAGACCGCGACCAAGTACGACGAACTGACGTACGACAATGCGCTGGATCAGCGCCTCGCCGTGATGGACCAGACGGCGATGGTGCTGTGCCGCGATCACAAGATGAAACTGCGGGTCTATGACATGGACCGCCCCGGTGCGCTGATCAGCATCGTGATGGGCGACCAGACCATCGGCACGCGCGTTCACGCCTGAGGAAAACATGATCAACGACATCAAGAAGGAAGCTGGCGATCGCATGCAGAAGTGCATCGACTCGCTGAAAGCCGCGCTGGCCAAGCTGCGCACGGGCCGCGCTCACGCGGGTCTGCTCGACCATCTCACCGTCGATTACTACGGCTCCGAGGTTCCGCTTTCGCAGTGCGCGAACGTGGTCGTCGAGGATGCACGGACGATCTCGATCACGGCCTGGGAAAAGAACATGACCTCGGTGATCGAGAAAGCGATCATGAAGTCGGATCTGGGCCTGAATCCGAGCACCGCCGGCACGATCATCCGCATCATCATGCCGCCGCTCACCGAAGAGCGCCGTCGC
Source organism: Panacagrimonas perspica (assembly GCF_004364935.1). Lineage (GTDB taxonomy): Bacteria > Pseudomonadota > Gammaproteobacteria > Nevskiales > Nevskiaceae > Panacagrimonas > Panacagrimonas perspica. The sequence goes on from NZ_SOBT01000008.1 coordinate 636,990, forward strand.
GACATGGCGAAGATCGTCCGGGGCGAGGCCGAGGGCGGGCGAGTCGCCATTCGCGCCGTGCGCCGCGATGCCAACCAGGACATCAAGGAGCTGGCGAAGGAGAAGGTGATCAGCACTGACGATGAAAAGCGCGGCGAAACCGAAATCCAGAAGCTGACCGACCAGTTCGTCGCCAAGGTCGACGAGCTGGCTGCCGCCAAGGAAAAGGAGCTGATGTCCCTTTGACGGCTGGCGGCATGGGCGAGGCCGGAATCTGCGGCCATCGCGACATCCGCTACCGCATTGCGCTCGCATTCAGCATCGGCACGTTCGAATTGCCGATACTGCTCTCCACGGTGATCCCCACTTGATCCAGGCCCCGCCACCGCTGCCAGACGAAAGCGTTCCGACGCATGTTGCCGTCATAATGGACGGCAACGGACGCTGGGCGAACGCGCGTGGAGAGCCGCGCGCCTTCGGGCACCGTGCTGGCGTACGCGCCGCCCGCCGTGTGTTGCGATGCGCCCGCAAGCACGGAGTGGAGTACCTCACGGTGTTCGCGTTCAGCCAGGAGAACTGGCGACGCCCGGCCACCGAGGTCAGCCTGCTGATGCAGTTGTTCATCCGCACGCTGGGGCGCGAGATGAATTCCTTGCACCGCAACGGCGTGCGCCTGCGCTTCATCGGCGACCACGCCGAGTTCTCCGCGCCGCTGCGCGCCGAGATGAACCGGGCCGTGGAGCTGACCCGCGACAACCGGGAACTGAAACTCAACGTCGCGGTGGGCTATGGCGGCCAGTGGGACATCGTGCAGGCGGCGCAGCGACTGGCCGAACGCGGCGAGACCATCACGGCTGCCGGCATCGAAGCGGGCCTGGATACGGCCGGCATTCCGCCTCCGGACCTGCTAATCCGTACCGGTGGCGAGAAGCGCATCAGCAATTTCCTGTTGTGGCAGCTCGCCTACGCCGAACTGTATTTCTGCGACACGTTGTGGCCGGACTTCGGCGACGCCGACCTCACGGCTGCGCTGGACTGGTTCGCGACGCGCCAGCGGCGATTCGGCCGCGTGCCCGAAAGCGCCTGATCGGACACGCCCCTCGATGCTGATCCAACGGGTACTGACCGCGCTGATCCTGCTGCCGCTGCTGATCGCAGCCATCGCGTTCCTGCCGCCGCCGGCGCTGTACGCCGTCTTCTGCGCTGCGGGCCTGATCGCGGGTTGGGAGTGGGCAGGGCTGATGAAGGCGCCCGCGCCCTCCACCGCGATCCGCGCGGGTTTCGTTGCGAGTTGCGCGGCGCTGCTCGCCGCCGGCTGGCTGCTGCGGGAACACGCGCTGTGGGTATGTGTGGCCGCAGGGCTGTGGTGGCTGCTGGCGATCGGGCTCGTGCGCGGCTATCCGGGTAATTTCGAACGCTCGCGACCGGGTCTCCCGGTGATGTGGCTGATCGGCGTGCTGCTGATCGTGCCCACGATGCTTTCGCTGTGGATGCTGCACGCCATGCCCAACGGGCCGTGGCGCGTGTTCTTCCTGTTCTTCCTGGTCTTCGCCGCCGACACCGGCGCGTACCTCGCGGGCCGAAATTTCGGCAAGCACAAGCTCGCGCCGTCGGTATCGCCAGGCAAGACGGTGGAGGGAATGGTGGGCGGACTGCTGCTCTGTGCCGCCTGGGCGGCATGCGCCGGTCCCTGGGTTTTCCCGATCGATTCGCCGGTGCAGATCGTGCAGCTGGTGGTGCTGTGCCTGTTCGTGGCGCTGTTCTCGGTGCTGGGTGACCTGGTCGAGAGCCTGTTCAAGCGGGCTGCGGGAGTGAAGGACAGCGGCACGATCCTGCCGGGTCACGGCGGCATGCTGGATCGCGTGGACAGCATCCTCGCAGGCGCGCCGATGATGGCGCTGGGCCTGACCCTGCTGAAACTCTGATGCGAAAACTGCTCGTCCTGGGTGCGACCGGCAGCGTTGGCCGCAGCACACTGGACGTGGCGGCGCGTCACCCGGACAAGCTCGACGTCGTGGCACTTGCGGCGAATCGCGACGTCGAAGGCATGCTCGATCTGGTTCGCCGGTTCCGGCCCCGCGTCGTTGCGATGGCGGATCTCTCGGCCGCTCGCGCGCTGCGCCAGGCCAATCCCGGTTGCGAGGTGCTGGAAGGCATCGATGCGATCTGCGACCTGGCGGCGGACGGCTCGACCGACACCGTGATGTCGGCCATCGTCGGTGCCGTGGGCCTGCATCCGACGTTGTCGGCCATCCGCGCCAGCAAACGGGTGCTGATCGCCAACAAGGAGCCGCTGGTCATGGCTGGCGCGCTGATGATGGAGGAGGCGCGCACGCACGGCGCCACGATCATCCCGATCGACAGCGAGCACAACGCGATCTTCCAGTGCCTGCCCGGCGACTATCGTTGCGGGCACGAGGTGAGGGGGGTGCGCCGGCTGATCCTGACCGCCTCGGGTGGCCCGTTCCGCGAAACACCGCTGGAGGCGCTGGCGGACGTGACGCCGGAACAGGCCGTGCGCCATCCGAACTGGAGCATGGGCCGCAAGATCTCGGTCGACTCGGCCACGCTGATGAACAAGGGCCTGGAACTGATCGAGGCCGCGGCGCTGTACGGCCTGCCGCGCGAGCGGCTCGACGTGGTGGTGCACCCGGAAAGCGTCGTCCATTCGCTGGTCGAGTATGTGGACGGCTCCAGCCTCGCCCAGCTCGGACAGCCGGATATGCGGGTTCCGATCGCTCACGCGCTGGCATGGCCGGAGCGCTGGGAATCCGGCGTCGGCGGGCTGGATCTGGCGGCGCTGGGCCGGCTGCGCTTCGAGACGCCTGACCTCGAACGCTTCCCTTGTCTTCGTATCGCCCGCGACGCGCTGGCCGCCGGCAAGAATTTTCCGAACGTATTGAACGCGGCGAACGAAATCGCGGTCGAAGCGTTTCTGAACGTCCACATCGGGTTTCTGGGGATTCCACGAATGGTCGAAAGCTGTTGCGAGGCGGCTCTAGCGGCTGGCCTCCCCAACCCGTCCGACATCGACGCCGTTTTGCACGTCGATGCTTGGGCGCGCGCGTGGTGTGGCGGGAGCCTGAAGGAGCTCGCCGGTGCTTGACCTCGTCTGGGATATCGCCGGGTTCGTCGTCGCCCTGAGCATCCTGGTGTGCTTCCACGAGTACGGGCATTACTGGATGGCCCGCCGCCTGGGCGTGAAGGTCCTTCGATTTTCGCTGGGCTGGGGCAAGCCCTGGAAAAGCTTTCACACGCGCGACGGCGTCGAATGGGCGCTGGCCCCGTATCCGATCGGCGGCTACGTCAAGATGCTCGACGAGCGCGAAGGCCCGGTTGCTCCGTCGGAGCGCCATCTCGCCTTCAACACGCAGTCGGTTCCGCGGCGCATGGCCATTCTCGTGGCCGGCCCGCTCGCCAATTTCCTGCTCGCCATTGCCCTGTACTGGCTGATCTTCATGATCGGCGTCCAGGGATTGCGGCCGCTGATCGACGCCCCGCGACCGGGCACCGCCGCCGCCGCCGCCGGACTGCACGCTGGCGATGAGGTCCTGACGGTCGGCGGCACGCCGGTGCCGACGTGGAATGAGCTCCGCATGGAGCTGATCGACGGCAGCCTGGGCAGCGCTCGCATCCAGTTGGCCGTTCGCAACGAGCAGGGGCTGACCCGCGAGGTCACCTTGCCGCTGAACGGGGTCCGTACCGACCCGCAGTTCCTGTTCGACGACCTGGGTCTGGATGTCTGGCAGCCGAAGATCGATCCGGTGCTGGGTCAGATCATGCCGGGCAGTTCCGCCGAGGCAGCTGGCCTGATCGCGGGCGATCGCATCGTCAGCATCCAGGGCGAGCCGATAACCGATTGGCGGTCACTGGTGACGGCGGTCCGGCCGCGACCTGGCGCGGTGACCCGGATCGAGGTGAATCGTGCCGGCACGATGATCGAGGTCAACGCCGTCCTGGCCAGCGTCGACGAGGCAGGACACAACATCGGACAGCTGGGCGCGCGCCCCGCTGTTGACGAGGAGTTGTGGCAGAATCTGCGCGCCGCGCGCCGGCTTGGTCCGATCGATGCATTTCCTGCAGCGGTCGGACAGGCATGGCAGATGACGCAGCTCACGCTGCGAGTGCTCTGGCACATGGTGCTCGGCGAAGTATCGATCAAGAACGTCAGTGGTCCGATCCAGATCGCGCAGGTGGCGGGAGATTCGGCTCAGATCGGGCTCGTTTCATTCCTCAGCTTCATGGCGGTGGTCAGCGTCAGCCTCGGCGTGCTGAATCTGCTGCCGGTGCCGCTGCTCGATGGCGGTCACCTGCTGATGTTCGCGATCGAAGGAATCAAGGGGAGGCCCTTGTCCGAGCGGGCACAGATTGCTGCTCAGTACGTGGGCCTGACGTTCATCGGCATGCTGATGGTGCTGGCTCTGTTCAACGACATCATGCGCCTCGTCTGACGGCGCCATAAGCAAACCTCGATGGGTCAACACAACAAGCGTTTTCGGCTCAAGCTGATTGCGGGCGCGGCAGCCATGATGTGGCTTCCGGCAGCCTCCGCCTTTGAGCCCTTCACCATCCGCGAGATTCGCGCCGAGGGCCTGGAGCGCCTCGATGTCGGCACGGTGCTCACCTACCTGCCGCTGTCGGTAGGCGACCAGCTCACGTCGCAGACATCCCGACAGGCCATGCGAGGGCTGTACTCCTCCGGTCTGTTCGAGGACGTCAGATTGGAGAGCGACGGTGACACGCTCGTGATCTTCGTCAAGGAGCGTCCCGCGATCTCCAAGTTCGAGATCGAGGGCAACAAGAAGATCGGCGGCGACGAGTTGATGGACTCGCTGAAGAATCTTGGCCTGACCGAAGGCGAGTTGTTCAAGCGCGAACTCCTCGACGGCGTCGAGCAGGAACTGCAGCGGCAGTACTACGCCAACGGCTACTACGACGTCCAGATCAAGACGACCGTCGAACCGCTGCCGAACAACCGCGTGGACCTGAAGATCGACGTGACCGAAGGCAAGGTCACGACGATTCGCGACATCAATATTCTCGGCAACAACGTCTACTCGCGCGAAGAGCTTTTCGAAGCTTTCAAGCTCGACAAGACCAACCGCTGGGAGCCGCTGCAGAAGTCGGACAAGTACTCCAAGCAGCAGCTCGGCGGTGACCTCGAATCATTGTCGTCGTACTACCAGGATCGTGGTTACCTGAAGTTCGAAGTCGCCTCGGTCCAGGTGCAGCTGTCCCCCACCAAGGAGGACATCTACATCACGATCAACGTCGAGGAAGGCGATCGCTACAAGATCAAGGACACGAAGTTCTCCGGCGACACGATTCTGCAGTCCGATTTCCTCAAGCTGTTCCTCTCGACCAAGCCGACGCAGTGGTTCTCGCGCAAGGAAGCCACCGAGAGCGCCAATCGAATCGAAGCCGCGCTGTCCGACGTGGGCTACGCCTTCGCCAAGGTCACGCCGCTGCCGGAGATCGACGAGAACACGAAGGAAATCACGCTCAACTACTACGTCGAGCCGGGCAAGCGGGCCTACGTACGTCGCATCAACTTCTCCGGACACGGTCGCACGCACGACGAGACGCTGCGTCGTGAAATGCGCCAGCTCGAAGCCGCGCCTTTCTCGAAGAGCAGTGTCGAGCGCTCGCGTGTGCGACTCGCTCGTCTTCCGTTCGTGGAAGAGGCCGAGGTCGAGACGCAGCCCGTTCCGGGCAGCGACGATCTGGTCGACATCAACTTCAAGGTAAAGGAGCGCCCGCCGGGCTCGATCCAGTTCGGCGTGGGCTTCTCCGGTTCGCAGGGCTTCCTGATCACCGGCAGCGTGACGCACACCAACTTCCTGGGCACCGGCAACCGCGTCAGCCTGGAAGTGAGCAACAACTCGGTGTCCAAGGCGGCCAGCGCGAGCTGGACCGATCCTTACTTCACCAACGACGGCGTCAGCCAGACGGTATCGGTCTTCTACCGCAAGGCCGATTCGGTGATCCGTCAGAGCTCGGGTTTCAACTACAACACGATCGGCACGACGCTCACCTACGGCATTCCGTTGTCCGAATATTCGGCGCTGCGCGCAGGCTTCGGTATCGAAACGACGGCGATCGACACGTTCGCCAACAGCACGTCGGATCAGGTGCTGGAGTTCGTGATCGACAACGGTACGCGCTACACCGACTTCGAATTCCGGACCGGTATCTCGCGTGATACGCGCAACCGCACGTTCTTCGCCTCGCGCGGATCGCTGCAGTCGCTGACACTCGATGCCCGCATCCCGGGCAGTGATCTGGAGTTCGCGACGGCGACGTACCGCATGCAGCAGTACATCCCGTTGCCGTTCAAGTTCTTCGTTGAATTCAACGCGAACGTCGCGGCCTCGGAAGACTACGGCAGCGGCAAGTCGCAGGTGCCTCCGTACGAGAACTTCTTCGCCGGCGGCTCGCGCACGGTACGTGGTTTCGACGACGGCTCGCTGGGTCCTCGCGATACGCCGTTCGACAACCCCTTCGGTGGCCGCTTGCGCACCACGTCGCAGACCGAAATCGTCATTCCGACGCCGTTCGAGAGCGACCAGAAGTCGACCCGCGTCAGCTTCTTCTACGACATCGGTCAGGTCTACAAAAGTCCCAAGGATTTCGACGCGGACAAGCTGAAGAATTCGGCCGGTATCGCGTTTCAGTGGTTCACGCCCTTCCTGGGATTGCTCGATCTGTCCTACGCTTATCCTCTGAACGACGAATCGAGCGACGACACCGAGCGTTTCCAGATCAACTTTGGTACCGGCTTCTGAGGACACGATCGCGAGATCGCATCCTTCTTCATAAACACACCTAGAGACTTCCATGCGTAATTTTCACCGTGTCTTTGGCGTCATCGCCCTCTTCGTCCTGAGTGCCGGGGCTGCCCAGGCCGCCGACATGAAGATCATCACGATCCGCTTCGGGGATATCGTTCAGGCTGCGCCGCTGTTCAAGTCCGGCCAGACCCAGTTCAAGACCGAGTTCGAGAAGCGCAAGACCGATCTCGAAACCGAGGCGCGCAAGCTCGGCGACGACGCCAAGAAGTTCCAGCGCGAAGGCGACGTGATGAGCAGCGATGCCCGCGCCAAGACCGAAAAGGACCTGCAGACGCGCAAGATCGACTTCGAATACAAGCAGCGCCAGCTTCAGGAAGACGCGCAGAAGCGCGAGCGCGAGCTGTACGACAAGGTCATGAACAGCATCAAGGCCGTCGTCATCGAAGTGGCCAAGGAACAGAGCGCCGACATCGTGCTTCAGGATCCGGTGTACGCCGCTCCTGGAATCGACGTGACCGACCAGGTCATCAAGCGCCTCCAGGCTGCTTCGCCCGCGAAGTAAGCGTTTCGACGGGCATTGATCCCGCGGGGCGCGATGGCCGGGCACACGCTAGGTGGACTGGCGTCGCGCTTCGGGCTCGAGTCCCGCGGTGACGTTGCCACGCCGATCGACGGCGTCTGCAACCTGTCGCCCGGGAAGCCGGGTTGCCTGAGCTTTCTGTCGAGTCCGCAGTACCGGAAATTCCTGACCGAGACGGCTGCTGCGGCCGTCATCGTCCGTCCGCGCGATGCTGCGGCCCTGACCGGCGCCGGATTGATCGCCAAGGATCCATACCTAGCCTACGCGCGCATCGCGGCCTTGTTCGATCCTGATCGGAATTTCGAGCCCGGCATTCATCCTTCGGCGGTGATCGACCCCGCGGCGAAGATCGGCGAGGGCGTGCTCATCGGCGCCAATGTCGTTGTGATGGCCAGGGCCAGTATCGGTGCCGGCAGCTCCATCGGCGCGGGCTGTGTCATCGGCGAAGACACGGTGATCGGCGAGGGTGCGCGCTTCGTTGCCCAGGTCCATGTCGGCAATCGCGTATGCATCGGGCGGCGTTGCCACGTGCAGCCGGGGGCCGTGATCGGCTCTCGCGGGTTCGGCAATGCGCTGGGCCCCTCCGGTTGGGAAGAGGTGCCACAGCTTGGCTCGGTCGTCATCGGAGATGATGTCGAGATCGGCGCCAATACCTGCATTGATCGCGGTGCGCTGGACGACACGTTGATCGCCAACGGCGTGCGGCTCGACAACCTGATCCAGATCGCCCACAACTGTTCGATCGGGGAGCACACGGCCATCGCCGCGTGCACCGGCATCGCGGGGAGCACCCGCATCGGGGCGCGCTGTATGATCGGCGGCGCCGTCGGCATCAGCGGCCACCTCGAGATCACGGACGATGTCGTGATCCTGGGCCGCACGATGGTGACGCGTTCGCTGACGGAGAAGGGGGCGTACGGATCCGACCTGCCGGTTGCTCCGGCACGCGAGTGGAGAAAGCGGACTGTCCGGGTGCGCCGGCTGGACCAGACCGAGCGGCGACTGACGTCGATCGAAAAGACGCTCGGGATCGAATCGAAAAAGGGGAACGAGGGAGACGATGGCGGAGACGACTAGTGTGAACTTCGACATCCGCGACGTGATGCGGATGCTGCCGCACCGCTACCCGTTTCTGCTGGTGGACCGCGTCATCGAGCACGCCGAGGGCGAGCGCGTCGTCTGCATCAAGAACGTCACCTACAACGAGAATTTTTTCGTCGGGCACTTTCCCGAGTTGCCGACGATGCCCGGCGTCCTGATTCTCGAAGCGCTGGCGCAGGCCAGTGGCATTCTGGCGGTGCTCAAGTCAGGTCTGCGCGCGGATTCCGGCTTGATCCTGTACTTCGCCGGCATCGACAACTGCCGCTTCAAGAGGCCCGTCGTCCCTGGTGACCAGTTGCTGCTGCACACGCAGCTGGAAAAGCAGAAGCGCGACCTCTGGAAATTCCGCACGCACGCGACCGTGAACGGCGTCGTCGTTTGCGAAGCCGACATGATGTGCGTGCTCAAGACGCCGGCCCCCAGCCAAGGCCCTGCGTGATCGCGCGTCTCCATCCGACCGCGATCATCGATCCGGCCGCGGAGCTCGACTCGACGGTCGAGGTCGGTCCCTACAGCGTCATCGGACCCGGTGTGAAGATCGGGGCCGGCACCAAGGTCGGTTCGCACGTCGTCCTGGACGGCCCGATGCAGATCGGGTGCGACAACCAGATCTTTCCGTACGCTGCACTCGGCGCGATCTCGCAGGACAAGACCGCGAAGCCAGATGACCCGACTTCGGTCGTCATCGGCGATGGCAACGTGATCCGTGAATTCGTGACGATCCAGCGCGGCACGATGAAGGAGTTCGACACCAAGCGCGGCGTCACTGCGGTGGGTGATCGCAACTGGATCATGAATTACTGCCACATCGCCCACGACTGCCAGATAGGCAGCGACACGATCTTCGCGAACAATTCGAGTCTGGCGGGGCACGTCGAGATCGGAGATTGGGTGATCCTCGGCGGCTACACGCTCGTCTACCAGTTTTGCCGTATCGGCGCGCATGCGTTCACGGCGTTTTCGTCGGGCGTCGCCGGCGACATTCCGCCGTTCGTCATGGTCCAGGGCAATCCGGCCGAGCCACGCGCGATCAACAAGGAAGGCCTGCGGCGGCGCAAGTTCGCGGCCGTCGATATCGAGGCGGTCGAAGAGGCCTACAAGCTCGTGTACCGCTCCGGCAAGCTCATGGCTGACGTGAAGACCGAACTCGTTCCGCTGGCGCAAGCCAACGCGCACGTGAAGACCATGCTGGATTTCATCCTCAGCGCGAAGCGGCCGCTCGTCCGTTAAGGGCTGGCGCCCGTGGTGGTGCAGGCGTGGCCTGGCGCCGTAGGCAACCCGACATCCTTTCCGCCTCGGGATCGGACAGGTCGACCGGCCCCGGACGCGAGGACGTCAATGGGACCGTCCATCTCGGTGCAGTCCGAATCGCTGGGGCGTGGCCTTACGGCGTCCCCGAAATCATGTAGATATAGGGCTGCCGGTCCGAGACCTCCGTGGAGCGCCCTGGATGCTGCGAACGACGGAATCAAGGCCCGGCCCGTCGGCTCCGATTGACGCAGGTCAGTGGAAGATCGCATCGCAGCGGGAGTCTGAAAAGCCAAGCAGTGAAACACCAGGATCGGAAGTTCGGCGAATGAGTGCGACGAAGAAGAACGTGAAGCGCGAACCGGCGGTGAAGCCGGCGGCCGCGCAGCAGGAGATCGCACACGTTCCCCGCGCGCAGGCGGCGCGCGCTCTGCTCGATCTGTTCTACCCGGTCCATTACGCCGTGGGCATGAAGGTCGAGGACACACTCAGGAGCAGCGCCGCGCTCGACCGTCAGCAGGCCATCATCCTGTGGCTCGTCAGGTCCGAAGGCGAAGGTGGCGAAGTCATGCGCCGAAAGTACATCGAGGCAACGATGACGAGCTGGTACGACATCACCGGCAGCTCGATCTCCAAGGCGATCAGGTCGCTGGCCAAGCCGCCGCTGCGTTTGCTCACCATCGAAGAGCATCCGGACTCCGCGCGCGAAAAGCTGATCCGGCTCACGGAGAAGGGCAAGCGATTCATCGCGCAGATGGAGGAGAACGGCACGGCCCTGTGCACCTGGTTCCTGGGAGAATTCTCGAACCGGGATGTGGACTACTGCCTCTACATCTACTCGAAGGTCAACGCGCTGTTCGATTACCTGTCGGATCAGCGGGACGCAGACAGCAGCGGTGCGAAGGCGGAGCGCGTGGACAAGCCGGTCTCCAAGACGACCTACCAGCATCCCTTGTCGTCCACGTTCGTCGAGACGCAGTACTCGTTCGCCGAGATTCCCAAGGTGCGCCCGAAGCTTGGGCCCAGAATGCAGCTGGATATCTTTTTTCCCATTCACTACAAGGCTGGAAACCGAGTCGAGGGCGTATTGCGCAGCGGCATCCCACTGAGCCGGCAGCAGGTGATCATCCTCTGGATCATCCAGTCGGAGGGAAGCAAGGAAAATGGCATGCGGCGCAAGGACGTGGAGAAGGACTTGCAGGATTGGTTCGAAATCAGCAGCAGTTCCATCTCCAAGGCGATTCGATCCCTGACACGGCCGCCCCTGAACCTGCTCACCATCGAAGAGCATCCCAGTTCCGGGCGCGAAAAACTCGTGAAGCTCAGCAGGAAGGGCGCGATCTTCGCCGACCGCATGATGGCCAACGGAACTCAATTTCTGGAAGGCATCGTCGAGAAGTTGAACGACGACGAGATCGACATGCTGATGCACGTGTTCAAGCGTACCTCGGAGATCTTCGAGACTTATCCGGGCCCGTTCCGCTCGGCCAAGCCTGTGCTGCGTCCGCAACTCTGAGCGCCGGAATGGCGGCGACACGCGGCCCAACAGGTTCGCGTGCGACGCCGACGGTCCTGACCCAGTTCGGATGAGTGCCCGGAGAAGAAACGATCGGGCGAGTCGTAACGCTCTGCGGTAGGGGCGGGCCGCGATCTCGTCGACGGACATGATCTCCGCCCTCCCGGAGCCGGTCGTATCTAGGCTCGTATCCCGGCGTCCCTGTTTCCAGGTCCATCTGCGGGGCGAATTCGCTGGCGCCATGGGCGCGGCAATAGCCGTCCCTGCGCGTCCGCTTTGGGTCGTCCGGCCTGTCGCCTGGACGCTCACGTTGCGACAGCCAAGCGTCGCCGACTGCGGGCCTGCGAGGGAAAATTTCGCGCTCCGACGGTAGACGCCGTTCCGGCACGTGATGCCCACACTCTTCGGCGTTAGCGAAGCCGGGCCAGACGAAGTGGGATTTCGGTTCGTCAGCCGGACTCATCCGTCCTTTGATCCGGACGCTGTGTGTCCGCGCTTTTCTGCCGTCTGCGCCTCGTCGTGTCGAAGCGAGGGACAACTGATCGAGTTGTTGATAGAGCGGCCCTCGTCCGGTGATGTCGATCACGTTGCGCGACGAGCGGGGTGTGCGTAGATCAGCGGCGGTGATGCGCGATGGCGATAGACCACATGTCTCGGCGCGACGCGGATCCTCGTGATGCACGCAAGAAGCCGATCACGTGAACGGCATTTTCATGAAGTCGCGAACGATCTGGACGTTTCGCGAAAACCAGATTCGATTCGACGCGAGTCTTGGTCGGTTGCTCTCGAGCGCCGTGTCGACTCACGAGGAGCTGGAGTTGTCCACATTCAAACACTGTCATATGGACATAGTCTCTTGACAACACTATTGCGAGAATGGAAGCTAAATGGACGACGACGTCAGCGGGGCGGTATCCGCTGAGGCATAGCAAAAAAATCAAGAACAGTCGGCTGGGGGTGGCAAGTGAACGGAAGAGGACTGCAGTAATGGCTGACGCCGTCATCATTGGCGCCGGTCAGGCAGGCATCCAGGCGGCCCTGTCGCTCAGGGCAATGGGGTTCGATGGCCGTGTGCGCCTGCTCGGTGACGAAGCCGCCGCGCCCTACCAGAGGCCGCCCCTCTCGAAGGGTTTCCTGCTCGGCAAGGTCGCAGAGTCCGAACTGTTGCTGAGATCGGCGCATGCGCTGTCCGGGCAGGCGATCGAGTGGCTCGGGCAGACACGCGTTCGCAGGATCAATCGTCCAGGGAGAAGCGTCGAAACGGATACCCAGCGCTTTTCCTACGACGCCTTGATCATCGCGACCGGCGGGCGGGCACATCGCCCCGAGATCGAGGGCGCATCACTCCAGGGGGTCGAGACCCTGCGCAGCATCGACGATGCCCTGCGGATCCGCTCGGAACTGGCCCCGGGCAAGCGCTTGGTGATTCTCGGTGGCGGATACATCGGACTCGAGGTCGCCGCTGCATCGACTCAGGCGGGCTGCAAGGTTGTCGTCGTCGAAGGCGCGTCCCGAGTCCTTTGCCGTGTCGCTCCGCCGGCCTTGTCGCAGTTCTTCGAGAAGGAGCACCGTGCGCGCGGTGTCGAGATCGAGTTGTCGTCGACGATCAGCAGAATCGTCGGTACTGACGGCAAGGTCAGCGCAGTGGAACTCGAGAGCGACCGGGTGCTGCCCGCCGATATCGTGCTTCTGGCAACCGGACTGATCGCCAACGACGAACTGGCGGTGACGGCAGGGCTGCCCTGCAATCGCGGAATTCTCGTGAACGAGTGGGCCGCCACGGAAGATCCACGCATCTTCGCGATCGGCGATGTGGCGGTTCAATACCACGCGCAGACTCAGGCCTGGGTGCGAATGGAGTCGGTCGCCAACGCGGTGTGGCAGGGAAAGATGGCTGCCTCTTGTGTCACGAGTTCGCCGCCTCCGCTCCCGGAGTTGCCGTGGTTCTGGTCAGACCAATTCGACATCAAGTTGCAGATCGCGGGCCTGAGTCACCCCGAAGACGAAATTATTCTCCGCGGCGACCCAGGCGACGCGAAGTTCTGCATGTTCACGGCCCGCAACGGTGTGCTCACCAGCGTCAGTGCCGTGAACAGTCCGGGCGAATTTCTCGTCGCCAAGAGGCTGGTCGCCGCACGAAGAGACCTCCCGCTCGCGGCGCTTCGTGATCGCTCCGTTGCACTCAAACAATACCTTCTGGATTAAGTCGGGCCTGCTCATGATCAAGATCTCTGTTTGCCGTCGTGGCGGAGAGCCGCTGTCGCTGACCGCGAAGGAGGGTGAGAACTTCATGCATTTGCTGCGCGACAGCGAGGCGGGCGTCGAAGCCATATGCGGGGGCGCCTGCTCGTGTGCCACCTGCCACGTCTATGTCGGACAGCAGTGGTTGGAGAAATTGCCGCCGCAATGCGATCAGGAGCGAGACATGCTCGGCGACATGCTCTTCTCCAGGCCCGACAGTCGCCTTGCCTGCCAGATCCATCTGACAGCCGATCTCGATGGGATTGCGGTCGAAGTCGCGCCGCCGGAAGGCTGAAAGTTTTCCAGGGTGTCGTCTCCGTAACGTGGACGAGGAGGCGGATCGGCTTATGCGTTCGGGAGCTCTCGGAGGCCTCGGCCTCAGCGGGGCGCTAGACGATTCGCATGGAGCGGAGCATCAGCGCAAATCCCGGATTCCCGATGTTCGAAGAAGTAGATGAAGAACGGGTGTCATCAATAACGCAAAACGAGGAGATCGACAGGATGAGCGTAGCGGAGAAGGTCAGTGCGGGAACGTTCGAAGCCAGGGATTTGTATGCGCCGGAAGTGATTTCAAATCCGTATCCGTACTACGCGATGTTGCGGGACAAGCCGATCCAGTTCGGCTTGGAGGATTATCCGCCGGGCACGATTCCCGGTGTCGACAAGCCGATCCCGTCCTGGGTCATTCTGAAATACGCGGATCTCGTGCACTGCGCGAGCAATCACGCCACGTTCTCCTCGCGTGATCGCATGCAGGAGGCCTCGGACGCGGCGAGCCTGATGCTGGTCAATCACGATCAGCCCGAGCACACGCGCCTGCGCAACATCGCCCGCAAGGCATTCACTCCGAAGCGAGTGGAATCGGACGTTGGTCCCTGGCTCAAGGCCGTGGTCAACGAGATGCTCGACGACGAGGGCGACGGTTACCTGGATTTCATGGAAAACCTCGCCGCGGATCTTCCCGCCCGGTTCATCGCCAAGCTGCTGGGAACGCCCCAGAAGGACTGCAAGCGTATCCGCGGCTGGTCGGACGCCTTCATGGGCACGTCGCATCTCTCGATGGAGGAGAAGGTCCGGTCCAACGCCGAACTGCTGGATTACTACACCGAGCAAGTCACCCGGCGCTATGCGGACATCGAAGCGGGCAGGGCGAGTGACGATCTGCTCACCGGATTCATCCTCGCAGAGGACGGTGGCAAGCGCCTGACGCCGATGGAGGTGATCCGCTTCTGCATCACGATGGTCGCAGGTGGCGCCGAATCCAGCGTGTACCTGTTGGGTAACCAGGTGGCGGCAATGCTCGAGATGCCGGACCTCTACCAGAAGATGCGCGCGGATCGCTCGCTGGTTCGGCCCTTCCTCGAAGAGAGCATCCGACGCGACGGTCCGATTCAGCGGCTGTTCCGAGAATGCACGGAGGACACGGAAGTCTCCGGGACCAAGATGAAAAAGGGGGATTGGGTGGCGCTGTTCTTCGCCTCCGGGAACCGCGATCCGGCGTTCTACGAGCGTCCCGACGAGTTCATCCTGCACCGTCCGAACGTCGGCAAGAACCTGACCTTCAGCCACGGGATCCATCACTGCATCGCGGCTGCGGTCGCGCGTAACGAGGCGGCGGAAATGATCAACGGAATCCTCGACCGCTACGCCAGGGTCGAGCCGGGTGACGGTCCGGTGGTCTATCAGAGCGCCGGATTCATTAATTACGGACCGAAGTCATGCCCGGTGAAGTTTGTTCGCGGCTGAGACCGGCGCACCGAATAAAGGGGAGCGAACGATGGCTGCAACCGACAAGTCACAGGCCCACTTCGACATCGTCGTCGTGGGTGCCGGGTTCTCCGGCATGTACATGGTGCATCGCGCGCGCGCCAGCGGCCTGCGCGTGAAATGCTTTGAAGCAGGTGCCGGAGTCGGTGGCACCTGGTACTGGAATCGGTATCCGGGTGCCCGGGTCGACATCGAGAGCCTGGAATATTCCTACTCGTTCTCGGACACGCTGCAGAAAGAGTGGGAATGGACCGAGCGTTACGCTGCTCAGCCCGAGCTGCTCCGGTACGCCAATCACGTCGCCGACCGCTTCGACCTGCGTGAGGATATTGCGTTCGAAACCAAGGTGCAGTCTGCGATCTTCAATGACGAGGCCTTGCGCTGGGTCGTGCGGACCGATCGAGGAGGAGAGGTCACCGCGCAGTTCTGCATCTTCGCAACCGGGCTGATATCGGCTCCGCTGGATCCCGATTTTCCAGGCCTGGAGCAGTATCGGGGCGAGCAGTACCGGACCGCGCGCTGGCCCCATGAAGAGCCACAGTTCTGCGGAAAGCGGGTGGGCATCATCGGCACCGGGTCCAGCGGTATCCAGGTGATTCCGAAAGTGGCCGAGATCGCGAGTCATCTGACCGTTTTCCAGCGCACGCCTGCCTACACCGTTCCGCTCCGGAACGGTCCACCGGATCCGCAGAAGCTCGTCAAGGTCAAGGCCGAGTACGAGGGCCTGCGGAAGCTCGAGTTCAATTCCTTCGCGGGCTTCGTCATGGTGCACTCCAATCCGGAGCCGCCACCGACCAAGTCGGCACTGGAAGTCAGCGAGGAGGAGCGCCAGGCCGAGTACGAGAACCGCTGGGCGTCGGGCGGCCTCTGTCTGTACTACACCTATTCCGACGTTCTGATGAGCGATGCGGCCAACCAGACGCTCAGTGATTTCGTGCGGGCGAAGATGAAGGCGCGCGTCAAGGATCCCGAGATCGCGGAGAAGCTCACGCCCTACGAGTATCCGATCCTGACCAAGCGGCTTTCTGCGGAGACCGATTACTGCGAGACCTTCAATCGCGACAACGTGAGGCTCGTGGACGTGCGCTCGACGCCGATCGAGACCTTCACCGAGACGGGCATCCGGGTGGACGGCGAGCTCATCGAGCTCGATGCCGTGATCTTCGCCACCGGCTTCGATGTCATGACGGGCGCGATGGACCGGATCGATATCCGGGGACGCAAGGGTTTGACGCTCAAGCAGCGCTGGTCATCCGGGCACACGAGCTATCTGGGCATGATGACGCACGGCTTTCCGAACATGATCTGGATGAATGGTCCGGGCAGCCAGTTCTTCAATCCCATCCTGCAAGCGGAGTTCCAGGGGGACTGGATCGACAAGGTCATCAAGAGCCTCAAGGAGCGAGGGAAGACCTGCTTCGAAGCGACCGAGGAAAGCGAAGACGCCTGGATCAGGCTGAACGACGACATCGCCAACATGACCTTGTTCCCGAAGTCGAAGAACTACTACATGGGCGACAACATTCCGGGGAAGGCGCGGAGGATCCTGTTCTATTTCGGCGGCTTTCCGTCGTATCGCAGCGCCTGTGAAACCGCTGCCCGCGATCTCGATTCATTCAACCTGTCGGGCGAACTCAAGACCGTCACGGCCTGACTTCGCTCCCCTACACCGACTTCGGATCACGACCAAGAAAACTGCACATGGACAAACCACCACTGGAAAGTCGCTGGCTGGCGACTCTGAGCATCGCAATCGATCCGCCCACTGCGGTCGGGCCCGATCTGCTGCTGATCAATGTCGTCGAAGCCAGGCTGGATGGCCCGCGCATCAAGGCCAAGGTCATCCCGCCCAGCGGTGACTGGGTGCGGGTACAGCCCGGCGGCAACTGGAACCTGGATGTGCGGCTTGCGTTTCTCACCGACGACGGCGAGGCGATCTTCTGCAAGTACAGCGGAGTCTTGCGCATGGACCCGGGACTGGGTGAGCGCCTGGCAGCGGGAGAGTCCGTCCCCGGATCAGAAATCTATCTGCGCGCCGCGCCCTGCTTCGAGACCCGCTCCGACAAATACGCGTGGCTCAACGACATGCTGGCGGTGGGCAAGATCACCGGCTTCGGCGGCGGCAAGGTGTCTTACGACATCTACGAGATCCTTTGATTTCGCCGGTGTGACGCATGGAACGCCTTCGCGTGTGACGGGCCGCGGAGGCGTCCGATCGGGCGCCTCGATCTTCAAGTCCCGGGGTCGCGATAGCGCTTCGCAGACGCCGCTCATTCGTGGGAGAGCTTGTCGATCGAGTGCGCCCGGTGCTGCTGCTCTGACGCGGGAGAGTGGATCGTCGGCTCGAGGCGCCAGTGCCTCGGACGAAAGAGGACGCTTCGCGCATCCGACCGCCATCACGCGCCTGCCTAGATTTCAGCGACGCCGCAACAGGGAACTCGATGGGTCACGCGGCTTTGCGTGACGGGGCTAACGAGCCGCCGGCGCGACTGTTGGGAGTCGATCTGCCTGCGAGGCCTCCAGCGACTCGCGCTGGCCCTGGCCGTTGCTGACGGAACCGGTGGTCGGCTTGGTCACGACCGCCTCGCGCGCCATTCCGGAATGGCTCGAAGGAATCCCGGAAGTGGGTGCGCCGCACATCACCCGGAACGGCGGCGCCGTGGACGGGAGTCGCGCGACAGGCCGCCCGCTCGAGTCGGCGCCGGCGACAGCCCATATTTCGCGGGCGACGCGACGTGCTGACATTCCAAATTTCGAACTGGCGGGAAGATTGGTCGGGGCGACAGGATTCGAACCTGCGACCTCTTGCTCCCGAAGCAAGCGCTCTACCAAGCTGAGCTACGCCCCGACTGGGATGTGTTGCTAACTGCTCCGGTCCGTTGCGAACCGGGTCAATTCCATCAGCGTTTCGCGCCAGGCCGAGGCCGGTAAATCGCGGATCGCTTGTCTCGCTTCGTCGGCATGCCGTTCGGCGAGCGCGCGAGTGTAGGGGATCGCTTCGGTCCGTTCAACGATCGCGAGAATCCGTTCGAGTTCGTCGACCTTGCCTTCGCGGATGGCGCTGCGAATCAGCGCGGCATCCTCGTCGGATCCGGTGCGCATGGCGTGGATCAGCGGCAGGGTTGGCTTTCCCTCCGATAGATCATTGCCCACTGCTTTTCCGCTGACCGCAGGGTCGCCGGTGTAATCGAGGACGTCGTCGATCATCTGGAACGCGATGCCCAGCGCATGCCCGTAGTCCCGAAGACGCTTCTGAAGATCCGGGCTGGCATCGGCCGCGATGGCGCCGAGTTCGCAGGCGGCGGCGAACAGGACCGCGGTCTTGAGTTCGATGACGCGCACGTAGCGCGCTTCGTCGACGTCCGGGTTGCCCTGATTCATCAACTGCAGGACTTCGCCTTCGGCGATGGCGTTCGTCGCATCGGCCATCACGCGCATCACGGCGGGCTTCCCGACTTCCACCATCATCTGGAAGCTGCGCGAGTACAGGAAATCGCCCGACAGTACGGCGCCGGCGTTCCCCCAGACGGCATTCGCGGTCTTGCGGCCGCGGCGCAGGTCCGAATGGTCGACCACGTCGTCGTGCAGCAGCGTGGCGGTGTGGATGAATTCGACGACGGCCGCGAGTTGCCGGCGGCTCGACTCATCCTTGCTGCCCAGCGCGCACGCGGCCAGAAGCACCAGGGCGGGCCGCAGGCGCTTGCCTCCGGCGGTGACGATATAGCCCCCGATCTCGTTGATCAGGGCCACTTCGGACGACAGGCGCGCGCGGATCACGGCATCGACCCCGCGCATGTCGTCGGCAATCGGGGTCAGGAGAGTTTTGAGGTCCATGAGCGCAAGGGATCGAGGCGCGCGATGCTAGGGAGGCGCGGAGTCGCGGTCAACGCGGGCAAGCCTGTGATTTTAGATTGACGATTCGACGGCACACCCATAAACTTCGCGACCTTTTTCAAGCTTGGCCAGCACTTGGCAGGCAGTTGCGGGAGCAAGAACCGATGTACGCCGTGATCAAGACCGGGGGCAAGCAGTACCGCGTTGCCTCGGGTGAAACCCTGAAGATTGAAACCCTGGTTGCCGATGTCGGCAGCACCGTCTCCTTTGACGAAGTCCTGCTGGTTGGCGAGGGCGAGTCGGTGAAGGTCGGCGCTCCTCTGCTTGCGGGCGGTTCGGTGAAGGCCGAAGTCCTCGCGCATGGTCGCGGCGACAAGATCCGCATCGTGAAGCATCGTCGTCGCAAGCACTATCACAAGGAAATGGGCCATCGGCAGAACTTCACGCAAGTGAAGATCACCGAGATCGTCGCCTAATCCCGGAGCACTGAAATGGCACATAAAAAAGCAGGCGGCTCAACCCGCAATGGTCGTGATTCCAAGTCCAAGCGCCTCGGCGTCAAGCGCTTCGGCGGTGAACTGGTCATCGCGGGCAACATCATCATCCGCCAGCGTGGTACCGAGTATCACCCCGGCGTGAACGTCGGCCTGGGCAAGGATCACACGATCTTTGCGCTGACCGATGGCAAGGTGTTGTTCAAGGCCCGTGGCCCCAAGAACCGCACGCACGTCGACGTGGTTCCTGCCTAAGAATCACCGCGAACCAGAAAAAGGCCCCGAACGGGGCCTTTTTCATTCTCTGCCTCCATGAAATTCGTAGACGAAGCCACAATCAAGGTCGAAGCCGGTGACGGCGGAAACGGCTGCGTCAGTTTCCGGCGCGAGCGGGCCATCCCGTTCGGCGGGCCGGACGGTGGCGATGGTGGCGACGGCGGCAGCGTCTACGCGGTTGCCGATCCCAATCTCAATTCGCTGGCCGACTTCCGCTTCAACCGGGTGTTTCGCGCGCGCCGGGGCGAAAACGGCACCGGCTCGAACTGCCGCGGTGCCGGCGGAGACGACATCGAAGTCCCGATGCCGCTGGGCTCCCTGATCAACGACATCGCCACCGACGAGCGTATCGGCGAGCTGACCCGTCCGGGGCAGCGCATCAAGATCGCGCAGGGCGGCTTTCACGGTCTGGGCAATGTCCGCTTCAAGTCGTCCACCAATCGCTCACCGCGTCGCGCCTCGCCGGGAACCCCGGGCGAACAGCGCGAACTGCGCGTCGAGCTGTCGCTGATGGCGGACGTCGGCCTGCTGGGCTTGCCCAATGCCGGCAAGTCGACGTTGCTGGCCTCGGTTTCGGCGGCACGTCCGAAGATCGCGGACTACCCGTTCACGACGCTGTATCCGCAGCCGGGCGTGGTCGCCGTGGGACCGCACAAGTCCTTCGTCATGGTCGACGTGCCGGGCCTGATCGAGGGCGCGGCCGAAGGGGCCGGGCTGGGCATCCGGTTCCTGAAACACCTGAGTCGCACGCGCCTGCTGCTGCACATGATCGACGTGATGCCGCCGGATGGCGCGTCGCTGTCGGCCAACGTGCGCACGATTCGCGAAGAACTGCGCGCTTTCAGTCCGGAAGTCTCCGCTCGCGAGCAGTGGCTGGTCTTCAACAAGATCGACGTGATGCCCCGCGAGGAGGCCGACGAACTGGTGCAGCGGACGCTCGCAGAGCTCGACTGGAAAGGTCGGTGGTTCGCCATCTCGGCCGTCACCCGCGTGGGTTGCGACGTGCTGAGCGCCGCAGCGATGCAGTGGATCGACGAGCAGGCGCCGCGCGAGCCGGAAATCGTCGCAGAACTCCTATCGAACGAACCGCCGACGGCCAACCCGGAGGCAGAAGGAAACCCGGCGGCATGACGCGCGAGAAGCTCAAGACGGCAAAGCGCTGGGTCATCAAGATCGGCAGCTCGCTGCTCACGGCGCGCGGCCAGGGGCTGGATCACGAGGCGATTCGCGACTGGTGCGCGCAGATCGCCGCGCTGCGCGCCGGCGGACGCCAGATCGTGCTGGTGTCGTCCGGCGCGGTGGCCGAGGGCATGGCCCGTCTGGGCCTCAAGAAGCGTCCCGGTGTTCTGCACGAGCTGCAGGCCGCGGCGGCCGTCGGCCAGATGGGTCTGGTTCGAGCCTGGGAGCTGGGCTTCGAGACGCACGGCATCCGCGCTGCTCAGATCCTGCTCACGCACGAGGACGTGGCGGACCGCTCGCGCTATCTCAACGCCCGCGCGACGCTCAAGTCGCTACTCGAATTCGGTGTCGTGCCGGTGGTCAACGAGAACGACACCGTGTCGACCGACGAGATCCGGCTGGGCGACAACGACACGCTGGGCGCCCTGACGACGAATCTCATCGAGGCCGACCTGCTGGTCATCCTGACCGATCAGGATGGCCTGTTCGACGCCGATCCGCGCATCAAGCCGGACGCCAAGTTGGTGTCGGAAATCACGCTGTCGGCGCCCGAACTCACCGCGATGGCCGGCGACAGTAAGGGCGAACTGGGACGCGGCGGCATGCGCACCAAGCTGTCCGCGGCTCGTATCGCCGCGCGCTCCGGCGCGAGCACCGCCATCGCCTTCGGAAAAGCCCCGCAGGTGCTGGAACGACTGGCGGCTGGGGAATCGCTCGGGACCTTGCTGTTGCCGGATGCGGGCGGCATGTCGGCGCGCAAGCGCTGGATCGCGGGCCAGCTTCAGGCGCGCGGAAAGCTCCATCTGGACGCGGGCGCCGTGGTGGTGCTCAAAGGGCAGGGCAAGAGCCTGCTGCCGGTCGGCGTCAAGCGGGTCGAAGGCGACTTCGACACCGGAGACCTCGTCATCTGCCTGGATCCGGACGGGCGGGAAATCGCGCGCGGGCTATCCAATTACTCGGCCAGTGACGCCGGCAAGATTCTCGGCGCCAAGCGCGACGATCTGATGGCGCGCCTGGGCTATCCCGGTGAGGCCGAACTGATCCACCGCGACAACCTCGTGCTGTCCTGAGACGCACCGCGGCGAACAATAAAAAAGGCGCGGGCCGAAGCCCGCGCCTTGCGCCACGACCTGATGACTCAGGCGAGCGCGGCGATGTGCGCCGTCAGGCGGCTCTTGTGACGAGCAGCCTTGTTCTTGTGGATCATGCCGCGGTTCGCGTAACGATCCAGCACGGGAACCATGGCGGCGTAGGCGGCGAGGGCGCCGGCCTTGTCCTTGGCATCAACGGCCTTGACGACCTTCTTGATGGTGGTGCGGATCATCGAGCGCTGACCTGCGTTGCGCGCGCGAGCCTTGACGGCTTGACGGGCGCGCTTCTTTGCGCTGGCGGTGTTGGCCAAAACGTACTCCTGGTGAATCAAATCGTTGAGGGATATTTCCGTCGCAGCCCACGCGATAATCGCGTGATCCCTGACGAAAAAAAGCGCGGTAGTATTGTGAGCCGTATCCCCCTTGTCAACGCTCGCGGAATGCCAGCCTCCTTGCCGCGAACCGCGCCATGTCTTCGTCCCGCCTGCTGAAATCGACCGGCATCGTCGGTCTGATGACGCTGCTGTCACGCGTCCTGGGCTTCGTGCGCGACATCCTGTTCGCCTCGTTCTTCGGCGCGGGCGCGGCCATGGACGTGTTCCTGCTGGCGCTGAAGATCCCCAACTTCGGTCGGCGCGTGTTCGCGGAGGGCGCTCTTTCGCAGGCCTTTGTCCCGGTTTTCACCGAGGTGAAGGCCAACGGGACGCACGAGGACGTGCGCCAACTGTTTGATGTCGTTGCTGGAACCCTGGGGACCGTGCTGGCGCTGGTCACCTTGATCGGATGCCTTGGCGCACCGCTGATGGTCTGGGTGTTCGCGCCGGGCATCGCGACGGACCCGGCGCGCCATGCGCTGGCCACCGAGCTGCTGCGATGGACCTTCCCCTACCTGATGCTGATCTCGCTGACCGCGCTGGCGGGTGCGGTCCTGAACTCGTTCGGGCGCTTCGCGGTGCCTGCGTTCACGCCGGTGATCCTGAACATCTGCCTGATCGGCACCGTTTTCGTCGACGCCGAATCCGTGCGCGTGCTGGCCGTCGGCGTCTTCATCGCCGGCATCGTCCAGTTGCTGTTCCAGCTCCCCTGGCTGGCCCGGCTGCGCCTGTGGCCGCGCCCGAAATGGGGCGGCAAGGATCCGCGGGTGCGCAAGATCGTGAAGCTGATGGCGCCGATCGTGTTCGGGTCTTCGGTCGCCCAGATCAGCCTGCTGCTGGATACCGTCATCGCCTCGATGCTGTTCGCCGGCAGCCTGAGCTGGCTCTACTACGCCGACCGCCTGATGGAGTTCCCGCTCGGCATCTTCTCGATCGCGGTGGCCACCGTGATCCTGCCCAGCCTGTCGGCCCAGCACGTGGCGCAATCCACGACGCGGTTCAGCGAGACGCTGGATTGGGCGCTACGTGTGTTGCTGCTGGTGGGCGTTCCGGCTACTGCCGGCCTGATCCTGCTGGCCGGCCCGCTGGTCAGCACCTTGTTCCTGCACGGGCAATTCAGCCTGCGCGACCTCGACATGACCCGCTGGGCGCTGATGGCCTACGCGTTCGCGTTCCTCGGCATCTCGCTGGTGAAAGTGCTCGTTCCGGCCTTCTACGCGCGCCAGCAGACCGGCATCCCGGTGCGCTACGGCGTGATTTCGCTGGTGCTGGGCATGCTCACGAGTCTGAGCCTGGTCGGACTCGGGTTCTGGTTCGAATGGACGGCGCCGCACGTGGCCCTGGCCTGCGCCACGTCGGCCAGTTCGCTACTCAATGCCGGCCTGCTGTACCGCCGCCTGCGCCGCGACGGCGTCTACGTGCCGCGACCGGGTTGGGGCGCCTATATGGCGCGTCTGGGCGTGGCGCTGGCGGCAATGGTCGTCGTGGTCTGGTTTCTGGGCGGCTCGCTGGAGAGCTGGACCGCGGCGCGCCTGCACGAGCGCGTGCTGCGCCTGGCGATCCTGGTGGCCGCTTCGATGGCCAGCTATTTCTCCGTGCTGTGGGTCAGCGGCTTGCGCATCTCGCATTTCCGCGCGCAGACCTGAGGGTTATCCCCATGCTGGTCGATATACTTGCGCGATGATCGAACCGCTTCGCATCGAATTGGTTCGCGGCCTGCATAACCTGCGACCGCGGCACCGCGGCTGCGCGCTGACCGTGGGCAAGTTCGATGGCATCCACCTGGGCCATCAGGTCCTGCTGGAACGGACCCGCGACGAGGCGCGCAGGGCCGGCGTGCCGGCGGCCGTGCTCAGTTTCGATCCTTCGCCGCGCGACTTCTTTCACAAGGATCGGGCGCCGCCGCGCATCTCCAGCCTGCGCGACAAGCTGGCCGCGCTTCAGCACTACGGCATCGACCGCCTCGTGCTCGTGCGCTTCGACCAGTGCATCGCCAACATCCCGCCCAAGGCTTTTCTCGAAGAGGTGTTGCTGGCCAAGCTCGGAGCGTCCGCGCTGATCGTCGGCGACGACCTTCGCTTCGGCCGCAACCGCTCGGGTGACATCCAGTACCTGCGCAGCCGGGCCGACGAACTCGGCTACCGCGTGCTGGCGGTCGACACGATCGAGGTCGGCGGCGAGCGCTGCAGTTCCAGCGCGGTGCGTGAAGCCCTGAGCAACACGGACTTCCCGAGAGTCGAACGCCTGCTCGGTCGGCCGTACCGCGTGACCGGTCGCATCCGCAAAGGCCTGCAACTCGGACGCCAGCTCGACATGCCCACGGCGAACATCTCGGTGCGCAAGCGGCTTGCCATTCCGTACGGCGTCTACGCGGTCGTCGCGCGCGAGGGTGATCGCACCTGGAAGGGCGTGGCCAGCCTCGGCATCCGCCCGACGTTGAACCTGAGCCAGTGCCTGCTGGAGACGCACCTGTTCGATACGCAGGTGGATCTGTACGGCCGCGTGCTCGAGGTGGAGTTCCGGCATTTCCTGCGCCCGGAATTGAAGTTCGACTCGATCGACCTGCTCAAGAAACAGATGCACGAAGACGCAACGGCGGCCCGCCGGCTGCTCGATTCCTGAAGACCTGACCCCAATCGTGGATTACAAGAACACGCTCAACCTGCCGGAAACCGCGTTTCCGATGCAGGCCAACCTCGCCAAACGCGAACCTGAATTCCTTGCCCGCTGGGAAGCCGAAGCGCTGTATGCGCAGGTGCAGGAGGCGACGCGGGACGGAGCACCTTATCGCTTCGTCGATGGGCCGCCGTACGCCAACGGCGACATCCACATCGGCCACGCCGTCAACAAGGTGCTCAAGGACATCATCGTCAAGTCGCGCCGCCTGGACGGACGCCATGCGGCGTTCACGCCGGGCTGGGACTGCCACGGCCTGCCGATCGAACTGCAGGTGGAGAAGAAGTTCGGCAAGGTCGGCGAGAAGCTGGACGCCGCGGCGTTCCGCGCCAAGTGCCGCGAATACGCGAACGAGCAGGTCGAGCGTCAGCGCGCCGACTTCAAGCGGCTGGGCGTGCTGGCCGACTGGGAGCGCCCGTACCTGACGATGGACTCGCGCTTCGAGGCCGAGCAGCTGCGCTGCCTGGGCAAGATCGTGCAGCGCGGACACGTGGTGCGCGGTTTCAAGCCGGTGCACTGGTGCCTGGACTGCGGCTCCTCGCTCGCCGAGGCCGAAGTCGAGTACGAAGAGAAGAAATCCTTCGCGATCGACGTGAAGTTCGTCGCCGCCGACGGCGCCGATCTCGCCCGTCGCTTCGGTGTCGCCGACGCGGCCGGAGCAGGCTTCGTCATCTGGACGACGACGCCGTGGACCTTGCCTGCCAACCAGGCGATCGCGATCAACCGCGATCTGCGTTACGCCCTGGTGCGCACGCAGAAGTCGGGCCTGGTCGTGCTGGCCGCCGAGCTGGTCGACGCCACGATGAAGCGCTGGGACGACGTGGCCGAAGTGCTGGCGACCGTCGATGGCGGCGCGCTCGAAGGCGCGCGCGCCCAGCATCCTTTTGCCGATCGCATCGTGCCGGTGATCTGCGGCGATCACGTCACGCTGGAAGCCGGTACCGGCCTGGTCCACACCGCGCCCGCGCACGGCGTCGAGGACTATGTCGTCGGCCTGGTGTACCGCCTGCCGGTGGACAACCCGGTGCAGTCGACCGGCGTGTATGCCGCCAACACGCCGCTCGTCGCCGGCCTGCATGTGCGCAAGGCCGAGGAGCCGATCCTGGCCGCGCTCGAGGAGCGCGGTGCGCTGGTCAAGCGCGCCACGCTGATGCACAGCTTCCCGCACTGCTGGCGGCACAAGTCGCCACTGATCTTCCGCGCCACGCCGCAGTGGTTCATCTCGATGGATGCGAAGGGCCTGCGCGCGCAGGCGCTCAAGGCGATCTCCGAGACGCAGTGGATTCCGAACTGGGGAGAGGCGCGCATCCGCGAGATGGTCGCCGGCCGACCCGACTGGTGCATCTCGCGCCAGCGCACCTGGGGCGTGCCGATGGCCGTCTTCGTGCATCGCGAGCGCCAGGATCTGCATCCCGACACCGAAGCACTGCTCGCGCGCATCGCCGACAAGGTCGAATCGGGCGGTCTCGAGGCCTGGTTCGGCTCGTCTCCCGCTGATTGGGGCGTCGACGAAGCCCAGTACGAGAAGTGCCCGGACACGCTCGACGTCTGGTTCGATTCGGGCGTCGTGCACCAGTGCTGGTTCAAGGCGCTCGAACCCGAACTGCTGAAGGACGGCGTTGCCCCGATGGGCGACATGTACCTCGAAGGCTCGGACCAGCATCGCGGCTGGTTCCAGTCTTCGCTGCTCACGAGCACCGCGATGCACGGCCGCGCGCCGTACCGCTCGGTGCTGACGCACGGGTTCACCGTCGACGAGCAGGGACGCAAGATGTCCAAGTCGCTCGGCAACGTCGTGGCGCCGCAGCAGGTCACCAAGACGCTGGGCGCCGACGTGCTGCGCCTGTGGGCCGCCGCCAGCGACTACTCGGGCGAGATTGCCATCTCCGACAAGCTGCTGACGCGCATCGCGGACGCCTACCGGCGCATCCGCAACACCGCGCGCTTCCTGCTCGGCAATCTTCACGGCTTCGATCCGCGCACGGACCTCGTCGCGCCTGCGGACATGGTGGCGATCGATCGCTGGGCCGTCGCGCAGGCGGCGGCACTGCAGGTCGAACTCGCGAAGGCTTACGAGGACTGCGCGTTCCACGTCGTCTACCAGAAGCTGCACAACTACTGCGTCACGGATCTGGGCGGCTGCTATCTCGATATCCTGAAGGATCGCCTCTACACGACGGGCAGCAAGAGCCTGCCGCGACGTTCGGCGCAGTCCGCGATGTGGCACGTGCTCGAAGCGCTCGTGCGCTGGATCGCGCCGGTGCTGTCGTTCACGGCCGACGAGATCTGGCAGCTCATGCCGGAGCGCAAGGGTTCGGTGTTCTCCCAGCGCTGGCACGTGTTCCCGAAGGGTGCCGATGCCGGTGCGCTCGACTGGCCGCGGCTGCTGGCCGCGCGCGAGGCGGTTCGCAAGGCACTCGAGGGCCTGCGCGCAGGCGGACAGATCGGCTCCGGTCTGAATGCGGAGGTCGGGTTGTTCGCGGATGCCGAACTCGGCGCCGCGCTGACGTCGATGGGCGATGAACTGCGCTTCTGGTTCCAGACCTCGGAAGCGCACGTGCAGGCTTTGGCGGCGGCGCCGGTCGACGCACAGCGCTTCGACCTGGAAGGCGTCGGCGTGCTTTCGCTGGTGGCGTTGCCGACGGCGCACGTGAAGTGCGAGCGCTGCTGGCATCAGCGGGCCGACGTCGGCTCGCATGCGGAGCATCCGACGCTGTGCGGCCGTTGCGTGGACAATGTGTCCGGCGCGGGCGAATCGCGTCGCTACGTCTGAGGATCCCGTGGCTGCCTTCAAGCTCAAAAACGTGCATTGGCTCTGGGTTTCCGCGGGCGTGATACTCGCGGATCAGATCACCAAGCAGCTCGTGATCCGCAGCATCGAGCGCTTCGAATCGATCACCGTGCTGCCCCTGCTGAACTGGGTGCATCTGCACAATCGCGGCGCTGCGTTCTCGATGATGAGCCAGATGCCGCCCTGGTTCTTCGTGCTGCTTGGCGTAGGCGTGGCCGTCGGCATCATGGTGTGGATGCGGCGCAATCCTTTCGGCCAGCGTCTCGTTGCCTCGGGCCTGGCGCTGATTCTCGGCGGTGCGCTGGGCAACGTCATCGATCGCGTGCGCCTGGGCCATGTCACGGACTTCGTCGATTTCCATATCGACGACTGGCACTTTGCCGCGTTCAACGTGGCCGACGCGGCCATCACGGTCGGTGCGGGCCTGCTGATCCTGGACATGCTGCTCGAGTGGCTGCGAGCGCGTGCCGCTCGCAAGGTCGTCGGCGACGGACCGCTGCCCTGATGGACATCCTGCTCGCGAACCCACGGGGATTCTGCGCAGGCGTCGATCGCGCCATCGACATCGTGCAGCGCGCGCTCGACGTGCTCGGCGCGCCGATCTACGTGCGTCATGAGGTCGTGCACAACCGCTTCGTCGTCGACGATCTGCGGCAGAAGGGCGCGGTGTTCGTCGAGGAAGTCGACGAGATCCCTGCGGGCGCGACCTGCATCTTCTCGGCGCACGGGGTTTCCCAGGCGGTGCGTGCCGCGGCGATCGAGCGTGGGCTGACGGTGTTCGACGCGACCTGCCCGCTGGTGACCAAGGTCCATATCGAGGTGAAGCGCTACTCGCGCGAGGGTCGCGAGGTCGTGCTGATCGGCCACGCGGGGCACCCCGAAGTCGAGGGCACGATGGGGCAGTTCGATCTTCGCCAGGGCGGCCGGATCCATCTGGTCGAGACGCCCGCCGACGTCGAGCGCCTGGAGATTTCGCAGCCGGACAAGATGGCGTACGTCACGCAGACGACGCTGTCGATGGACGATACCGCCCGCGTCATCGACGCGCTGCGCGCGCGTTTCCCGCTCATTCTCGGGCCGCGCAAGGACGACATCTGCTACGCGACGACCAATCGCCAGGATGCGGTGAAGGAGTTGTCTGCGCAGTGCGATGCCCTGCTCGTCGTCGGATCGCGCAACAGCTCCAACTCGAACCGGCTGCGCGAGCTGGCCGAAACGCGCGGTACGCCGGCCTATCTGATCGATGGCCCCGACGACATCAAGCCCGAGTGGGTCGTCGACAGGAAGTGTGTCGGCGTCACGGCCGGCGCGAGTGCGCCGGAAGTCCTGGTGCGCCAGGTCGTCGAACGCCTGAAGCAGTTCGGCGGCGTCGAGGCCAGAGAGCTGCCGGGGCGTACCGAGCACATCGTGTTCGCGCTGCCGCCGGCCCTTCGCAAAGTCGTCGCTCGCTGAGCGACGATTTCCGGCACGAGCGTCGTCCTGGCGTCTGCGCGTACAGAGCGTTCGCAGCTAGCCTCGATAGAACGCTGAAAAGCTCAGTTCCAGGCTGCGTTCCAGCAACCATACCGTGGCCAATACGGCGATCAGCACCGAACCCGCGGTCAGGATCAGGCGCTGATACAACCAGGTGTGTCGCAGCCGGTAAGCGAGCGGCAGAAAAATCGCGACGACCGCGAGTTGCCCGAGCTCGACGCCGACATTGAAGCCCACCAGAGAAGACAAGCGGGCGGCCTGCGGGAGGCCTAGTGCGCTCAGGACGTTTGCAAAGCCCAGTCCATGGATCAGCCCGAAGAAGAAGGCGGCGGTCCAGCGTCGCCCCGGGAAGATGGGGCGAAGATTGTTCAGTGCGGCCACGATCACCGACGCGGCGATGCTCGACTCGACCCAGCGGGAGGGCAGGCTCACGACTTGGAACGTGGCAAGGCTCAGCGTGATCGAGTGAGCGAACGTGAATGCCGTGACGATCTTGAGCACATCGACGATCGACTCGCGCAGGCTGTCGACGGCCTGCCAATTGCCAGCCTTGCGCAGCAGCACGGACGGCAGCAGCAGGCTGAGCAGAAACAGAATGTGGTCGTAGCCGATCCAGATGTGCCAGACGCCGTCGCGGACGTAAGCAACGAATTGCCGGACAGGGTCGGCCGGCGCCGTACCGACCCGTTCGACATCGTTGCTCCGGCTGAGAATGGCGGTGTGGGTCTGGCCCAGATACTCCAGCTTGAGCAGTCCGCGATGCTGTGGGTCGAGGTCGAAGAACAGCCGGTAACGCAGCGCCCATTGCGTCGGAATCGCGGGACAACTCGCTCGGAACCGGATGACCGCGTAGGCCCCGTCCGTGTGTTCATCCACCAGGTGCTGCACGGCAATGGCGGGGCAGGCTCCTCGATCCGAGGTGATGTCGAGGCGTGTCAGCGCGTAGGCCGCGACATCCGCATGCCGTTTCCGCAGTTCACCCCAGGTGATCGCGCCGTCCTGATCCGCGTCCAGCCCCAACGCGTGGTCGAGATCGCGCAGCGCAATGTCCCACTGCCCTTCCGCGACGGCGCCATCCATCGCCAATTTCAGATAGCTGTCACTCGGCTTGTGCGCCAGGCTGTTCGAGCTGCAGAGCAACAGTGCGAGGACGACAAGAATCCGGGTCACGGTGGCAACGCCCGGATTGCCTCGGCGAGGCGAGCCAGCCGTACATCCTCCAGTCCGCTCTCTTGCATGGAAGCCAGCACGGGTGCTGCGGCCAGGGGATCGCGCGCTGCGATAGCGGATTCCAGAAGAATCCTGGCGTCGCGTGGCTCGCGTTGCGTCATCCAGTTGCCCTGAGCGAGTTGCAGGGCTTCAGCAGGTTGCCCGAGCAGGTGCAGTCGCATGCGCGCCTCTTCGCCGCGATGCGCGCTGTCCCCACGCTGGCGGCTCGCCTCGAAGCGTGCCTCCAGCAGGGCGATGTGTGCCCTGGGTTCCAGTCCGAGCGCCTGCTCGGCCAGGCTGAGCCGCAACAGCAGGCTATCGGCGCGAGTCTCCTCGATGAGCAGCGTGCGGACCTTGTCGGCCTGCCCGCGATCCAGCAAAAAGTCGGCGTAGCTCATCAGCAGATAGCGGTCACGAGAGCCGATCCGAAGAGCGCTCTGAAAATGCGCTTCGGCCTGATCGGGCAGACCGCGTCTTTGCGCCATCTCGGCGAGCAGGGTCCAGGCCCAGCTCCGTTCCGCTGCCGGCGCGTCCGGAGCATCTTCGAGAGCTCGACGCAGCAGCGAATAGCCCTGATCGGCGTGACCGTCGAGGCTCAGGCTCTTGCACAGGCAGGTCGTCGCAGCGAAACGATATTGCGGTTGCGAAAAAACCGCCGCGCAGTGACGGAGGGCCTCTGGAAGGTCGCCACGGATCTGCAGGATTCCGCCCCGTATCAACCAGGCCTGCGCGTTGCGGGGGTCGTGCCTCAGCAGCGTGGCGAGGTCGGCCAGCGCGCGGTCGAAGTCGTGCCGCTGCTGGTGCAGCAGGCCGCGCAGCAGCAGGACCTCCGGAGGTGGAACGTCCTGATGGAACCAGGGGTCCAGTGCCGCTTCCGCATACCCGAAATAGCGCGGGTCGAACTCCGTGCGTCCGATTTCCACGTAGCGGCGTGCAAGTTGTGTCGCCAGCGCAAGATTGCGGGGATCGGCCGACACCGCCTCGCGAAGAGGGCGTAGCTCACGCAGCGCGCCGCCGATGACAAGCGGCAGGCGTTCGAGCACTTCGCGGTCATCCTGCGGAACGCGGGGTGCGGCGTCGGCCACCAGCAGGTAGCCCAGCGTCGTCAGCAGAAGCGCGAATCGCGTGATCGCGCCGCGAACGCGGGGCGCCGCTGGGGCTGTATTCACGCCGGGCCTCATTCGATTCAGCGGGAGTGCCGCATCAGGCCGGGCAGCCCTGGCCGCCCGGCTGCTGCAACGGAACGACCTATCGGCTCGCCGATGGTGGTGGCGCGAGTTGCTGGTTGTTGAGGTAGGGGAAGGCGGGCAGCGAGGGCGGGGTGCTGCGCGCGACATTGAGCGGAACGTTCGCGATGGACTTGCGCGTGCAGGGCGAGCCCAGGCAGGTCCCGGGACCATTGCCGTCCCCGCCGAGATCGAGCAGGGCGATGGCGAGCAACACGTCCACCACCGGGTCATCCGGTTTGCGACCGTTCGGATAATCCGAGAGCTGCCGGGTGTCGAGCCTCAGCACGTCGGGAATGACCGGATTGGCGAGGGCCTGCAACACACAGGCACCGACGCCGGTGCTTTCCTCGGTTAGACCCACGACGCCGCAGGTCGCCAGCCCGGTAGCGGCCAGCGCCGGCCCGAGATGGTAGTGGTAGCGCTTGATCGCAGTGATGTACTCCGCGGCGTACTGCGAGTCGTCGGCAGGATCGGTGGCGTTGGCGACTTGGCGTCGCGCGCCGCCGGTAGGGCCTGGTGTGAGCAGCGCAGTCGTCGTTGCGGGGCCGCCCATTCGATCCACCCGGTCGAAATCGGGGATGGGATCAGAGCGAAAGTCGAAGCCCGTCAGCTCGGGGGCGCCGCCGTTGTCGCCCCCCTTGGAGTCGTGGCCGTCACCACAGCCGACGAGCGCGACGGACCCGCCGAGCGTCAGTCCCAGCAGAATCTGGCGGGCGTTCATGGCGTGGTCCCTCGGAAGCGGCGGGTTTCGCCCCACACCTGGATCGTCGGGTCGGCGATCGCGTTGCCGCCGGTGACCGTCGCAAGGTCCATCTCGAAGATGATGCCGCTGATGTTGCGAGCGGCGAATCCATCGACCGTGTTGCGGATACTGAACGGACTGCTGTCCTGCGGCGGATCGGTGTTGAGGGACGTGATCAGACTGATGCCGCCGGCGGGGCTGTTCTGCAGATACTGGGCATTGGTGCCGGCAAATCCGATGGTGTCGAAGAAGAACGGGTCTTCCACCAGGCCAGCGAAACCGCGGAGTCCAGAGGCATTGTCGGTTGCGATCTGCCCTTCGCGAGCAGAGATCACGCGGCCGCCGGCACCCGGGACGTTCTCGAACCGGAACGCACATTCGCCATTGCCGTTGCGCGCCAGGCGCGCGATGACCTGGATGTCCGGGTGCGAATCGAGATTGCCGTCGGCGCTGTTGTCGATGTTGAAGACGTAGACCACGTTGCGATCGCAGAACATGGAGGGGCCATCGATGCGAACGCCACCGGCCGTGAGCGCGGAGCGGCCACCGAACGTCATGGCCAGCGCGATCTTGTTCACGGCTGGATCCGGACGCCACAGATAGACGTCCGCGATGTCGGCCGCCGGGTCCGCTGTCACCAAAGGCGTCTCCACGTGGTCGGCCGCCAGCACCGCTCCGGCGAAGCCTGCAGCCACAAGTGACACCCAGCCGGTCGTCTGCCTCACGCCACCCTCCTGCGGCGCATCAGCGCCGCTCGTTACTCACGAACCACGGGCGGCCAGACTCGTCCGCGTAAAAGCTGCGCATCTCGGCTTCGTTGAACGGCCGCGAGCCAATGCGGCCGAACACCGCGATCTGCCCTCCGGTTTCATCGACGGCACGATCGCGGTCCAAACCCCGCGCCAACGCCAGCGCAGGTCGACCCAGCTGACGGCCGGCAATCCACTCCGGCTTCGGTTCCGGCGAGAACCCGTAGAACTTGGGCTGCGAATCCGGCGACGTCAGCTGCAGCACGTGCAATGTGCCGGCGGCATCGGCGACGTAGGCGAACAAAGATGCGTTGGTGGAACCGACGACCACGTCGCGGGCGTCGACGATTCGACGATCCGCGTTGAAGAGCTGCAGCAGTGAGGGCTGCTCGGGTTTCTCGATGTCGATGATCGCTACGCCTTCCTTTCCGGCCGCCACGTACGCATACGTTCTGGCGAGGTACACGCGATGCGCGTCGGCCAGTGGCACGATCGCGGCGGTGACGCGCGGCTGATCGGGCCGAGTGATGTCGAGCACCTGCAGCCCTTGGCTCGTCACCGCGAACAGATACCTGAACTGGACCGCGACCGCGCGCAGGCCCGGCAGCGGCAGCACACTCTCGACCACAGGCACGAGCGGGTCCTTGAGATTGACCGTGACGAGCCCGGCCTTGCTCACGACGTATGCACGGGCGCCTGCCAGGACGGCGTGTTCTGCACCGTCGAGCAGCCCATCCGGATTGAAGGTGATCGCGCGGGTCAGGAAATTGTTGCGCGGTTCACCATCCTGCATCGTGTCGACGTCGGTCAGTATCAGGCCCTCGCGACGATCGGTGATCAGCGCGTAGTGATAGATCGGCAGGAAGGGCTGTTCCTGATTCACGACGCGCATCAGGTCGCCGACATTGCGCAGAGGATTGATCGGCTGGTTCGTCGGCAGCACGACGCAACTCGCGTCGGCCGATTCGATGCGCGTGTTCTGTCCCAGCGTGGAGAACGGGGCCGTGATGATGCGCTGCGAGAAGCCCTTGTTGGCGATGCTCGCGACGTCGTACACCTCGGTTCCGCGCTTCCCCTGTGCGACGTACAGGTACTCGCCACGCAGCGCCAGGCAGCCGACGTCGCCACCGGTCCGCTGCGTCTGCACGGTTTGCAGCTCGCGACCCAGCCCTTCGTGCTGCTGGTAACGCTCGGGATACGCGTAACGCTGCAGGTAGGAACCGATGACCGCCTGCGGCTCATCCCATTCGGTGACCTGCACGGCACCGATCTCGCCCGACATCCCGACCCAGGAATTGAACCCGACGAAGTTGACGAAGCCGGTGCCCTGCCCAAGCAATGAGGCCATCCAGGCGTTGTTGTCGTTGGCTTTCGAGAGGTGGCAGTCCTCGCAGGTCTTGGTTTCTGTCTTCCGCTCGGTGTGAGGGTAGTGGGGTGCAAAGGCCTGCGACGAGAAGCCGCTGGCCGCCACCGGGGCCTGCTGGATATAGATGCGCTCGCGATTGGAGTTGGTCGACGACAGCACCAGGGCGGACGACGAGCGTATCGGGGCGATTCGATGCCCCTTGGCTTCGCCGTGCTTGCCCAGCATGTAGAAGTCGTCGCGCGCGACCTGCGGGTTGTACGTCGCGAAATTGCGCGACTCGCCGCCCTCGAAATGCTGGCGCTCCGATTTCCAGTTGGCCTGGATCGGCAGGTGGCAGCCGAAGCAGGACGTCGTCCACGAGCTGTGGCAGGTGGCGCAGACCATCTCGTCGTCTCCGTGCGCGCGATCACTCTTGGCGACGTCGGTTCCGAAGTGCTGCGTGCTCGTGTTGCGGCTCATCAGCTTGGCGCGCGCCGCCTTCTCGTTGTAGTGCGCGTTGCCCGGCGTGACGGAGTCCTTGACCAGCGACATTTCCCATTCGAGGCCGGGCGTGAGCGCCGAACGCTGCATCAGCTTGCCGCCGACCCATTCGAAGCGCAGGCGTCCGTCCTGAGTCCGCAGACGGCTGAAGTCGGTGCCGGAGGGGAGCTGCGGTTGCGCCTTGCCCGCGGCGTCGACGCAGACGCTCTGCGGTGCGGCCACGGCCTCGGTGCGGGGCTCGCCGCTGGCGGCCGACAGGGTCAGCGTGGCCAGCGTCGTCCCGGGTCCGCACTGAGCAGGCGGCGCCGCCGGTCCGGAGCTGCGCAGGTTCGGATAGCGATCTGGCGTGCCGTGGCAGTCCTGGCAGTCGATCTCGATGGCCTGCGCGACTTCGCCGTAGATGTGCCCGTTGCCGTGCGCGTCCTGCGCGAAGTGGCAGTCGACGCAATGCATGCCCACGTCGACGTGGATCGACGACAGGTGCACCGACTTGGAGAACTTCTTCGGATCGTCGTCGGCAACTTTCCCGCCGTCCTTGTCCAGCAGATTGCCCTTGCGATCGCGCTTGTAGATCGCGCGGAAATTCCAGCCGTGGCCGTGGTAGTCGGCAAACTGCGTGTCCTTGAGCTGAGGATTGAGTTCCGACACTTTCTCGAGGAATTCCGGGTCGGCCCACTTGCCACGGATGGCGGCCTCTTCCGGATTGCGCTGGTTGATCTTGCGGATCTCGGCGTCGGTGGGCTTGGCTTCCTTTTCCGGCCACATGTGCGGCGCGTCGGACTCGTAGTCCCACATCGTGTAGCCGAGCATCGAGTTCAGGAAAATGTTTGGTTGGTGCATGTGGCACACCATGCACTGAGACGTCGGGATCGCACGCGTGAACTCGTGCTTCAGCGGATGTCCGCTGACGTCCTTGGCGATCGTCGGATCGACCGTCTGCGTCATTCCCTTGTTGCCGTGCTTTGCGTAACCGGCCGCGTGACGGGCATCGCGGTCGTTGCCGTAGACGACGTGGCAGCCGGAGCATCCGGAGGATCGGTAGTCGCCCGGCTGATCGTTGGTTCCGAGGAACCACATGTACGGATCGTTGAGTCGCGTCTTGTGCATGTTCAGCAGCGGCACCGCGATGCGGTTGCCGGTGCCGGGGCCGCGGCTCGACTGCTTGATGTCGGGTCGACCGGGTTCTTCGAGACGCTGGATCTGACCGAGTGAATTCGGAATCCCGGTCTCGGCGAAGATCGAGCCGATATTGCGGCCGCCGCGCTCGAATACGCGGAAGACATCCGCTGGCGGCGTGACTTCCCACATCGGCATGGGATAGACCTCGTTGACGATGCCTTGCCGGACCATGTTGGCGTCGGGCTTGACCGGGTTTTCGAGCTTGGCCGGGAGGCCTTCGCGCGTGTAGGCCTCGCCCAGCACGTATCGCTTGAAAGGCAGAATTCCGTTGTTGTACGAAGCGCCGCCGAAGAACATCGTGGCGGTCGACATCAGGCTGCGCTCCGCAGCCTCGATGATCGGCAGGTGACAGGCTCCGCAGCCCTCGCGCGCGACGCGGTAGTCGCCCGGATTCATGAAACGGATGAACTCCGGCGCTTCCTTGTTCAGCAGTGTGTAGCTGTGCTCGGGATTGGCGCTGCCTTCCCAGGCGGACGGGTAGCGCGGCAACACGTGCGCGCGCTCCATCGCATCGATGTAACCGAGCTCGACGCGGCTGAGTCCGTTGGCGATGGCGACGCTCGGATCGCCGCCGTGGCAGTCGGTGCAACCGAGCACGACGGCCGGGTTGCGATGCATCGTCTTCTGATCGGAGTCGGTGTGGCAGCTCACGCAGCCCTCGCTCTTGGCCTGCGACTCGGCATAGGTCTGCGTGGCGGGAGCGGGCGGCGCGACCATCCATTCGCGCTCGACGGCGTGTCGCCCTTCGCTGGAGTACACCGAGCTCTGAATCCCGAAAGACAGCGCCAAGGCGATCAGCACGCGTAGCCCGGACGAAGTCCGGGGCTTATCGCCACGCGGATGCACGGCGCAGTGCTGCAGGGAAGAATCCCGGACTTCGTCCGGGCTACGGTGACCGAGGATTGCCGACCGGATACTCATGTCAGTAGGCGAGGATCAGGTTGCCCAGCACGGAGTAGCCCTCTTCATCGGGATACAGGTCCTCGAAACCCTGGCCAGGCAGCAGATAGGCGCCCGAGAGGCGGAAGATCAGGTTCTGTGTGAAGAACGGCCGCCAGATCACCGCGGCCGAGAGATCCCAGCCGATGTCGCGATCGATCCCGCCCTGGTTGCGCGCCACTTCGAGCACCGCCGTGTCGTCGAACCAGAGATGGTTGAAGTTGGTCGAGACGCGAAGCTGCGGCGCGATATCGAAGTCCTGGCCGAAGCCGGCGAGCAGGATGCCGGGATTTGCGAAATTGGACTGGCCGTGTTCCTTGCTCGAACGCAGGTTGTTCAGCAAGGCGTTGCGCTGCGACAGGTTCACGATGCCGCTGCCGATCAGCGGAATCGACTGGCGGAACCAGAAGCTGGTGTCGGCGCCGGCGAACGTCGGGTTCTCGAAGATCGCATCGAAGCCGTTGGCCTCGTTGTCGTAGGGATCGTCGTCGCCTGAACCCCACAGCAGCGAGACTCGATGACGGATCCAGTTGGTGTCGATCGAGAATTCGGCCGCTGCGAACGCGGCCATGATGTCCCGCTTCTTGTCGGTGAACACGCCGCTCGATTCGTCGCCGAACGCCAGGTACGTCGACACGGTGGTGTTGAGCCGGCCGAAGTGGCCGTCGCCGTTGTAACCCAGGTACGTGACGTCGTACTTGCGCGGCGACTCGGTGCCGATTGACGCCGGACGTTCGACGAACCCGTTGTCGTTGAAGAACAGGCCGCGCTTGTCCTCGCGGTTGCGGTTGTGCGCGAGCGTCACCTGCGAGGTGAAGCCCAGCACCGGGAAGTCCTGCCGGTAGAGATTGGCGAACAGCGTGTCGTCGTGACGCGGATCCTTCTCGACGGCGTTGAGTGCGGTGTTGGTGTCCTTCTCCAGGCGTCGCATCAGCGCCAGGTTGAACTGCCAGCGGTTGTTATCGCGCGTACCGAAGTAGCGGACCATCAGCTGGTTGTCCTGGAACAGGAACCCGCGGAAGTCGGACGAGAACGGCTGGATGCCGACCCGGATCGAGTCGAAGTCGAAACGGTCGGACACGTTGCGCAGGTGGTAGTCCGCGAACAGTTCCTGGATGCCGACGTGCGAATCGGTGCGCGCAGTGCCGTTGTCCGGATCGATCTCCAGCACGCGCGACTCTTCGTTGCGCGCGTAGTTGAAGCTGATCACCGGCAGGAAGTGGTATTCCCAGTCGGGCGGCCGGAACGTCGTGTCGCCTTTGAGGTACACCACCGACAGGATCAGGTTGGTGTTGAACAGCGTGTTGTCCGATCCGCCGAAGATGCCGGTGGAGCCGGGGCTGGTGGTGGACTGCGGCCCGACCGGCTGCGGGAAGCGGCGCGGTTCGACGATGGCGTCGACGATCGCCGACAGGATCAGGAACTCGTCGCCGTTGCGGACCGGCTTGTCGCCTTTCCAGGTGTTCTGGTGATACGGGTCGTACCAGCGCTGCGGCATCAGCTCCAGGGCGTTGAGCAGGCGCCAGCGGTCCGGCACCGGCGCCTTCGTCCAGCTCTCCGGCATCCACGGCCGCTGCGGCGGCGCCACCGCGACCAGTCCGCTATTGGCGTTGGGGTTGACCGTCAGCGGGCCGCTCGCCGTGCGCGCACGTTCCGGAGCCACGGCGGCTTCACCCGGACGGCGACGCAATCCCAGATTCGCGGCGTCCGAAGAATCCGCGGATGCAGCGGCAGGCTCTTCCATTGCGACGGGCGGACGTACGCGCGGCAGCACAGCCGTCGGCGGCGGTACGGCCGGAATCGGTTCGACCGACTCGGCCGCGACAGGCGAAGGAGCGGCAGCAGCCGCAGCCGCGTCGGCGAAGTCGCTGTCCGGTTCCGGCGGCGGCATCGGTAGAGGCGGGCGCGGCAGCGGAATGACCGGGAGCGGGTCCGCGAGCGTGTCCGGCTCGACGGCAGCAATCGAGCGCGAGGCCGCAGGTACCGCGGCGAAGTCGAACGAGGGATCCGAGTAGAGCCGGTCCGCGATGTCACCGGGCACCGAGGCGATCGTCTGGGCGTCGGGCACACGCAGCACGGCGCCGGGCCGCAGCGTGTGGATCGAACTCCTGAATGCGCCGGGATTGGCCCAGTACAGTGCCACGGTGGCCTGGCAGGTCGATCGGGCGCTGCGTTCCGGCCGCACCTGCATCGCAATGGAATGCAGCGTCTCTCTAGCATTCACCGGCCCGTAAGTGCGCGGCGCATCCTCGCCGTGCGCGACGTGAAGTACGCAAGCCATCGCCATCGTCGCGATCACGCGGCGGGCGCTCATCCGGCGCGTGCTCACTTGCCTTGACATACGTTCTGATCCCCCGAGTCGAGGAAGGGGGACTGCGGGCACTGCACGTAGCGCAGGCGCGTACCGCGCGGCTCGAAGCGATCCGCGCGGATCACCGAAGGTGCGTTGCCGATGCTGCCTCCCAGGCTCAGTCCCGCGTTGTGCAGGCCGAGGAACGCGACCATGTCGTCCTGGTCGATGCCGTCACCGGAAACACCGATGGCGCCGACCAGCGTGTTGCCGCGATAAACCGGAACGCTGCCGGCGAAGATCTGCAGCCCGTTCGCGAGGCGGCTTGGCGTGCTCGTCGTCGCCGGCATCTGCGTGCATGCACCGACGCCGACATCGGCGCCGCCGCCGAGCACGAAGACGACGTGCTGCAGCACAGCGCTGTTGACCAGGTCGAACTGCAGGCCGGTGGAGAACGGGCTCCACCGGTCATACGGCTTCGATAGAGGGCCGTTCGAGGCGCCGCTAAGGCCGTCGGGGAAGAAGGGTCGAGCCAGGTTGCCGACGGAGCGGTCACCGAACGCGACGCTGCCGTCCGCGAGCAGCGTCGAACGCCCGAAGGCATCGCGGAAGGGCGCGACATAACCGGCAATGCTCGAGACCTCGCCGTTGCCCAGGTAAGTGGTATCGGGTGTGGCGAACAGATCGGCGGCGGCCGCGGTGCCCGAAAAGAACGCAGCGGCGCGCGCCTTCTGCAGGGACACGTCGGTTCCGAACACCGGCGCGTCACGCGTGCGTGCCACGCCCAGCGTCGCGCCGAACGTGTCGACCACGGAGACGGTCACCCGCATCTGCGAACTGAGGGGCCGGCGAATCTGTGCGCGCGATCGATTGGCGACCGCCAGCGCGCCGCGCAGCAGCTCGGTGACCTCGGTCGACGTCAGCGGCGCGGTGGTGACAGCGCTGTCGGTTCCGGCGCTCGGCGCGAAGCGTTCCGCGTTGGCGCCGTCGACCAGGACGAAGGCATCGAGTCCCGCCAGCGCGGCGCCTGCCGGCCGGATACCAGAGCCCGGTTGCCCGAACACCGTGCCCGCGACGATTCCCGCACTGCTGTAACCCGGCACCGCCTGGAGGCTTCCGACCCCGGCCAGCGCCGCGAATGCCGGGGCGGTCGCCGGGTCGGACGCCAGATCACCACGATCGACATCGCGATAGCGAAAGGTCTTGCCGTCCACCGTGATGCGGTCGGCCTGGCGATCTTCGGGCGCGTCGAAACCTGCCGTCGCAGCGACCGCGAGCAGTTCGTCGACGTCGGCATCACGATCGCTGATCACCGGATCGAGTGCGTACTCGGCGTCGGCGATCACGCCCACTCCGCCGACCAGCGCGCCATCCTTGTACAGAGGAAAGCCGCCCGGATCAGCGGACAGTCCCAGCGGCGAGCGCTGCGGGCCTGGACCCGCTGCGCCACCGGTGAATCGCGTCACCAGGTCCGAGCAGGGTAGGGAACTGAACTGCACGCCGAACAACGGTCCACCCGGTTGGTCGGTTTCGCGGGGATTGAAGAACTCCTGAACGATCTGGCTCGCTGTCCGCGTCGAGAAGGCGTTGCCCTCGGAACTCAGGTACGCGCCCGTGACCGCTTTGGCGATCGCTGCCAGCGAATCGGGAATCAGGGTGATGCCGTGCAATCCGCCCGCGACGACGCGCGACCCGAGCGTGTTGGGGATCGTGATGCTGGTCGCGGCGCCGTTCATGCGGAACACGCCCAGCACGTTGCCGACCCGATCCACGACCGCGATGGTGGCCGGCGTGCCGCGCGCCTGGGCTTCGCCGACCGCCTGTGCGATGACCTGCTGGACGTCGGCGATCTCGAGGCGCTGCGTCGTCTGGCAACTGCCGTCGCAACCGGTCTCCGACAATCCGCCGCCGCCACCCGAACACGCGACGAGCGCGGCCGCGAGCGGCAACGCAAGTCGTAACGGGCGAGCCGCAGTCAGCAGGCGAAAGACGAGAGTGCGACGGAAGAGCAGCATCAGGACGCACCTCGCGGTGTGATCAGCTTGGGGTGCCTTTGCGCGCCGAGGGTCTTGCGCCGCGTCGCGCCCGGATCCCAGAGCACGCCCTGGTCGACGTGGTAGCTGTGGCAGTCCAGGCAGGTGCTGGTCACCTGTTTCTTGCCGCCGACATCGCCGTGGCACGCGCGGCAGTTTCCGATGTCCGGCAGCAGCACGTCGCTGCTCAGCTTCGACGTCCTTGCAGCATGGCAGTCGACGCAGGCGGTGTCGGCGTGCGGCGCGTGGGTGAACGCCGCGGCACTCAAGGCGTGTTCCTGCAGGGCGACGGGTGCGATGTCCCAGGGCAATTTGGGATCGTTCGTCGGCTCCACCACGTGGCAGTAGCGGCACAGCCGTCCTTCGAAGACTTCACGCACGACCGCGTCGCCCTGTGTGGCCGACCACTGCGCGATGAATTCGCGTTCGGCCGGCGTGCGGGGCGGTCCGGGTCGACGGCGCTCCGGTGCGGCCGGCAGCGCTGATCCCAGCGTCTTGACCTGTTGCCGGTCGAGCGCCTTGGCGGCGAAATGATCGCGCAGCACGGCGGCCACCTCGGCCGGCTTGCCGTGCGGCACCACGCGTGTCGGATCGTCCGGATCGAACTCGAGACGATGGCAGTCCGCGCAGTGGCGTTCCATCGACACCGCGCGGAAGCCCACGGCACCGCGATCCGGCTCATGGCAGCTCGAGCATTCCAGCTTGCGCTTGCCGTCCGGCGCGTCGATGCCCTTGGTGTCGAGATGCAGGTTGTGCGGAAACACCAGTCCGTTGTCCTCGCGCAACGCCACGCCATGTTCCTGCACTACCGGCTCCGCCTTGAAGCTGCGCGTGGCCTTGTCGAACTGGGTCAGCACGGGAGAGAACGGCGGGTGATGGGTGGCGAAATCGCCGACCTTGCCCATCGTCGAATCCGGGAAGCGCGCCTGAAGGTTTTCGTGGCAATCGGTGCACAGCGAAGCCAGTCGCACGATGGTCCCGTCGGGTCCGTTGTGCTCGCGATGGCAATCGGTGCATGCCGCCGCCGAGAAGTCGGGCAGCGCTGCCATCGCGGCGTCCGGAACGTGATGCCGGACCGCGTCGTGGCAGGCGAGGCAGGCGTTGTTGCGGACCTGCTTGAACGGCTGTACGTGGCAGGCCGCGCAGTCGGTTTCGAAATACGCGTGCGCGCTCGACAGCGGCCCGGAGTTCCACGCGGTCTGTGTGGGCACCAGCGGAAGCGCCGCCATCTTCATCTGGGTGGCGGGGTCCTTGCTCCCCGCGTAGCGCAGCACCAGCGGCAGCAGCAGCATCGCCAGCAGCACCACGATGAAGGCGACCCAGGCCGGGCGGCGTCGCGACAGCCAGGTTTCTTCGAGACGCGTGGCGGCGATCTCCGCCGGCTTTTCCTCGACGGCGTCCGCGCGCTCTTCGACCAGCAGCGTCAGGTCGGAACCGGCTTCCGGCTTCATCACCGTGATGCGGAAGCGCCCGAAGTCGAGGATGTCGTTCACCTGCAGGGCACGCGCGGAGCAGGGCGTTCCGTTGACCCAAACGCCGCTCGGCGTCTTGGCGTCGAGCCGGAACGTGCCGTCCGGCATCGGCGTGATCTCGGCATGCGCCAACGCGATGCGCGGATCCGCGATCTCG
Source organism: Panacagrimonas perspica (assembly GCF_004364935.1). Taxonomy (GTDB): domain Bacteria; phylum Pseudomonadota; class Gammaproteobacteria; order Nevskiales; family Nevskiaceae; genus Panacagrimonas; species Panacagrimonas perspica. The sequence continues at coordinate 680,246 of NZ_SOBT01000008.1, forward strand.
ACGTCCTGCTCGGTTCCTCGGCCGATGCGTACCGTCGCCGTTTCCAGGGGGATGTTCGAGAAGGCGATCGTGCCCTTCTGCGACTGCATGCGGCGGATGAGCGTCTTCATCGCGCGGCCGTCACCAGTACAGGAACACGCTGATCACGTGCGTCAGCAGCGCGGCCAGCAGCGCGAGCGTGAGCGGGACGTGCAGATAGAGCCAGATCTGCATGCGCGCATGCAGCTGGATGTCCTGATTGATCCGCGAGACCAGTTCCTTGCGCCGGCCCAGGATGTCCAGAAGCTGCCGGATATGCGCCGCCTCGTCTTCGTCGCGACCCGAGCGCTTGACGATCTGCCCGGCGATGAACATGACCGTGGATTCGGCCTCCGACTCGGCTCTTTGGCCGGCCAATAGCGTGTCGGCACGCACGTTCAGCGTCCGGTTGAGGTCGTCGAAGTCCTGACGCGCCGGCTCCGCAGGACCAAAGAGCTGTGCGATGACGCCGCCGCCGATGCGCACGCGCCCGATGGATCGCGCGATCGCGCGATGAATGTCCGAGCTCAGCGCCTGCGCGACCGCGATCGACTGACGGTTGAGTTCGGCCATCTCGGCCAGCATCGCGTCACGTGTCTGTCCGCGACGCAGCGCGGTGATCCTCTCGGGCAGTGCTGCGTACGCCCAGATGCCGTATACGCCGCTGGTGATGACCACCAGCATCAGCACGTAGGCCAGCGTGTGAACGTTCCAGCCGAACTGGAACCCCGTGTGCAAGGTGCCGACGATCACCAGCGCGAGCCCGAGATACACGTGAGCCGAAAGCCAGCCTTTGACCTGGCCCAGGCCGCCGCGGTAGCGGCGCTTGCGGATGCCGAGCCACGACAGCACCAGGATCAGCCCGGCGCCGATGCTGCCCAGCCCATAGCCCAGCCAGGTGCCGCCGTTGGGGCCATCGATCGGATCGTGGATCGCGTACAGCAGCAACGACAGCGCGCACAGGATCAGACCGATCTTGAGATAGCGATAGCGGTGATGTCGCAGGAAGCCAACATGGGCGGGAGTCTCCACTCAGGACTCCCAGCGTCCGTGCGAGACCTTGAGGAATTTCTCGGGGCTCACGCGCAGCGCCGCGCCGGTGGGGCATGCGCGCACGCAGGCCGGTCCACCACTGATGTTCTTGCACATGTCGCACTTGGCGGCTTTCTTGATGCCCTTCTCGTGCGAGTCGCCGTGGCCGGGTTCATCGCCGCCGAACATCATCCAGCGCCACAGGCTGGGTTCGTTCTTGCTCTCGACGCCCATCTGGATCACGCCATACGGGCAGTTGCGCTGACAGTTGCCGCAGCCGATGCAGGCATCCGAGATGTAGACCTCTCCGCCCGGCGAGCGACGGATCGCGTCGGGTGGGCAGTCCTTCATGCAGTGCGGATGCTCGCAGTGACGGCACGACGTCGGCACATGCAGGTTGTCGTAGGTCGGGCCTGCCTCGCGATCCAGACGCGACAGGTTGCCATGCGTCGACGCGCAGGCTTTCTCGCACTGATCACAACGCACGCACAGTGATTCGTCGATCAGCAGGACGTCGGTGGCCTCGCCGAGTCCCTGCTTCATCAGGAACGATATGACGCCGCTGCGCTCGGGCTCGACGTTCTGCTCCACATTGCTGGCGATGCGCGAGCGGTGGATCTTGCGCACGCGGCGCGCGAGCTGCGGATAGCGCTCCATCACCTTGGCGAAGACGGCGCCATCGAGCCGGATCGCTTCGGTGCGGACAGCCGCCTTCACGGTCGCCGTGCGCGGCGTGTCCGAGATCAGGGCCATTTCGCCGATGTACTGTCCGGCGGGTACGTAGGCCAGCACCACTTCGCGACCGCCGACGGTGTGCGAGACCATCACCGAACCGCTGCGGATCAGGTACAGCCCATCGCCCGGATCGCCTTCGCTGAACACCACCTGGTTGGCGTCATAAGAGTGCACGGTGGCGCTGCCCGCGAGCATCTTCAGATCTGCCGGAGACACGCCCTTGGCGAGCTGCGTCTCGATGGCGCGCAGCAGGAACGTCTCGTCGATGACCCGGCGCACGGCCGCGACGCTGTTGATCAGCTTGAGCGTCGTGCGGCGCGGCGACTCGATCAGCACGCAGGCTTCGTCGGCGAGCACCGTGTGCGTGCGACGCCGGCCCGAGATCAGGCTCATCTCGCCGAAGAACTCGCCTGGCTTGATGGCGATGCGCTTGGTCGCATCGTCCGGATCGATCTCGATTTGCGCGCCGCCGCCGAGCAGCGAATAGAAGCTGTCGCTGTAATCGTTGCGCTTGAAGATGGCTTCACCCTTCTTGGGCACGCGCACGTTGGAGTCGAGCAGGAACTCGCGCAGCTGCAGCGACGTCAGCGACGCCAGCAGCGGCATGCGCTCCTTGATCGAAGCCAGCGCGTTGTCGACGTCGCCCTTGAAGCCGGGGAGGGCGGCGAACTTCGCCCTGAGCAGGGGCGCGTCGGCCGGCTCGATCTTGCGGCCTTCGATGGTCTCGATGACCTCGTAGCCCTGATTCATCGCCTGCTTGATCAGCGGAAAACCCGCCAGCGCGCCGACGATGTACAGGCCCGGCACATTCGATTCGTAGACGCCGGACACGGCCGGAACGCTGTTCGGATCCTTGCTCGGGAACTGTACGCCGCAGGATTCGACGAATGCGCGAGGAGGTGTGGCGCCTAGGCGAGCGATCACGCGGTCCACCGGGATCACCGCGGTGCCTTCGGCAGTCTTCAAGGCCAGTTCCGCCAGACGCGGTCCCTGCGGCGTGAGCCGGGCTTCCGATATCGAGCAGTTGTAGTAGCAGCGGATCTTGCCGGTCTCGATGGCCTTGAGGATGTCGGCCTCGTTGGCGTCCTTGGCGCGATTGAATTCCGCGCCGCGGTTGATGATCGTCACCTGGTTGGCGGCCGACAGCGCGATCGCGTTTTCGATGGCCGCATCGCCAGCGCCGACGACGACGATGGCCTCGCGTGAATAGGCGTCGGGATCGTCGAGTTGATACTGGACGAAGTCGAGGTCTTCACCCGGCGCGCCGAGCTTGCGCAGGTTTCCCTGCAGCCCGATGGCGAGGACCACGGTTTCGGCGGTCACGCGCTCGCCGCCGGGTATTTCCAGGACGAACGCGCCGCGCTCGCCCTTGATGCTCTTTACCGGCGCGCCGTGCCGGACATTGACCTTGAGGCGCGTGGAGCCCTCATTCCAGGCATCGAGGATCGTTTCCCGCTTTCCGGCCTCGAACGGCACCGCCGCGCGCAGCGGCAGCACGCCCGGCTCGGCCATGACGTGCTTTCCCTTCTGGTAGCGGTAGATCGTGTTCGAGAGATGCTGCTCGGCTTCGAGCAACACATGCGAGACGCCGAGTTCAGCCGCTCTCGCAGCGGCTGAAAGGCCCGCAGGGCCGCTTCCCACGACGGCGATCTTGAATGCACTGGTCACGATTGCTGGCCTTCCCCGGGCTGGCGCGTCGTATCGTGGCCGCGTGTCGGTACTTCGGCAAGCTCGTTTGAGAACTCGCGCACACTTTTTTGAAAGAGTTCTCGACTTCGCTTCGCACGCGGCCTACATTCGTCGCGGGACAGTTCTCGCCAGAAAGGCGGGAGCAGGCACGTCGAAGGGGGAGTCGTCGCACCCAATGTCCAGGGGAATCACTGCGTTGATGGGGGTGGTGTTCGCGCTGCTGGCCGGTCGCGCGTTCGGTGCGGACGCGCGCGTAGAAGGCGGCCATCTCGGAGTGGCCACCTGTGCCGGATCCACCTGCCACGGTGCGGTCAAGACGATCGGCACGCATGCGATCCGGCAGGACGAATACTTCATCTGGCAGCGCAAGGACGCCCACGCGGGCGCCTACAACCGTCTGCTCGAGCCGCGCTCCAACCTGATGTCCCGCCGGCTCGGATGGGGTGACGCCGCACGGGCGGAAGGCTGCCTCACTTGTCACGCGGACACGGTAGAACCTGCCGCGCGTGGCGAGAAGTGGATGGTCACGGACGGCGTGGGCTGCGAGGCCTGTCACGGCGGGGCCAGCAAGTGGATCGGCAGCCACGTGCAGGGCTACAAGACCCGCGACGACGCCAAGGCCGACGGCCTGTATCCGACCTGGGAACCCGCAGCTCGGGGACAGATGTGCCTGTCCTGCCATCAGGGTTCGCGCGAACGGCCGATGACGCACGCGATCATGGCCGCAGGCCATCCGCCCCTGCTGTTCGAACTCGACACCTTCGGCACTCTGGAGCCGTATCACCACGAGGTCGACGCCGACTACGTGCAGCGCAAGGGTGCGCAAGACCCGGCGCGAGCCTGGGCCGTCGGACAGGCGATGGCGGCGGACAACCTGTTGCAATCCCTTGCCGAAGGGCGCCACGCGGACGGGCTGATGCCCGAACTGGCGTTCTTCGACTGCGATGCCTGCCACCACTCGATGAAGGCGGGCCGCAACGAGCCCGGCCGCACGGCCGCGCGTGCGCCCGGCACGGTGCCTCTGGCGGATAGCTCGGTGGTCCTGCTGGGCCTCTGGCTGCAGTCGGTCGACCCGGCAATGGCGAAGGAATGGCAGGCGGGCTGGGCGCGGCTCTACGACAAGGGCTTCTCGGGCGACGACGCGCTGCGGCGCGAGGCGCAGGGCCTGCGGGATGTCCTGAGGGCCGTCGTGCTGGGGCGTGTGCAGGCCGCGAGCCTGGACGGCCCTCAGATTCGCAAGGTTCTGGGCGCGATCCTGGCCAGTGCCTCCGGTGCGCACGCGGGCGACTACCGGTTCGCCGAGCAGGCTGCGATGGCGTCGCTCGTGCTCGGATCGGCCTTGGGCGAGCGCGACGGGCAGGGTTTCAGCACCGCTGAGAAGTCCGCGATCGATGCGCTCTACGAGTCGGTGAAGGAGCGCGACCGCTTCAATCCGCCGGCCTATCGGGCCGCTCTGGTCAAGCTGCGGGCCAGCCTCGCGAACTGAGGCGGGCAGAGGGTTCGGAAAAGGCCCGGTAGTGAGGGCCTATCTGTTAGAATTCCCTCGCTTTTAGTCCCCTCGAATAATTCTTGACCCGACCATGTTTTTAGTGGCCGGAAGGGCTTGTTGATGACCGATTTTGCAAAGGAAGTTCTCAGCGTCAATCTTGAGGACGAGATGCGCCGTTCCTACCTCGATTACGCGATGAGCGTGATCGTCGGCCGAGCTCTCCCGGATGCGCGTGACGGACTCAAGCCGGTGCACCGGCGAATCCTGTACGCGATGAGCCAGCTCAACAACACCTGGAACCGTCCGTACATCAAGTGCGCGCGTGTCGTCGGTGATGTCATCGGCAAATACCACCCGCACGGCGACAACGCGGCTTACGACGCGCTGGTCCGCATGGCGCAGGACTTTTCGCTGCGCTATCCACTGGTGGACGGACAGGGCAACTTCGGTAGCGTCGACGGTGATCCGCCGGCGGCGATGCGCTACACCGAGTGCCGCATGTCACGGCTCACCTCGGAACTGCTCGCCGACATCGACTCCGACACCGTCGACTTCATCCCGAACTACGACGAGAAGGACATCGAGCCGGTCGTCCTTCCGACGCGCATTCCGCAGCTGCTGGTCAACGGCTCGGCCGGCATCGCGGTCGGCCTGGCCACGAACATCCCGCCGCACAACCTGTCCGAGGTCATCGACGGCTGCGTGGCGCTGGTCGACAACCCGGACATCGACATCGCCGGGCTCATGAAGCTGATCCCGGCACCGGACTTCCCGACCGCCGGCCTGCTGCTCGACGCGCACGGTCTGGTCGACGCCTACAACACGGGTCGCGGTCGCATCGTGCTGCGCGCGCGCACGCACTTCGAGGACGTCAGCAACGACAAGCAGGCGATCATCGTCACCGAGCTGCCGTACCAGGTGAACAAGGCGCGCCTGCAGGAGCGCATCGCCGAACTCGTCAAGGAAAAGAAGCTCGAGGGCATCTCGGAGATCCGCGATGAGTCGGACCGCGACGGCATGCGCGTGTTCATCGAGCTCAAGCGAAACGAGAACGCCGAGGTCGTGCTGAACAACCTGTTCCAGCAGACGGGCATGCAGGTGACGTTCGGCATCAACATCGTTGCGCTCGAAGGCGGTCAGCCCAAGACGATGAATCTCAAGCAGCTGCTCGAGATCTTCGTGCGACATCGCCGCGAGGTGGTGACGCGTCGCACGCGCTATCTGCTGCGCGAGGCACGCAAGAAGGCGCACATCCTCGAAGGTCTGGCCGTCGCGCTGGCCAACATCGACGAGATGATCGAGCTGATCAAGCGCGCGCCGAACTCTGCGGACGCCAAGGTTGGCCTGATGGGGCGGACCTGGGACGCGGGCCTGGTCACGACCCTGCTCGCGCGCGCGGATTCCAGCGCTTCTCGGCCGGAAGATCTCGCGGCAGAGTTCGGGCTGGTCGAAGATGGCTACCGGCTCAGCGAAGCGCAGGCGCAGGCGATCCTGGACATGCGCCTGTCCAAGCTCACGGCGCTCGAGCAGGACAAGATCCACGAGGAGTTCAAGGAACTGCTCGAAGCGATTCTCGACTACCTCGACATCCTGGGTTCCGAAGCCCGCCTGCTGTCGGTGATCCGCGGCGAGCTGCTGGCGATCAAGGAGCAGTACGGAGACGAGCGCCGCACCGAAATCACGGAGCTGGCGCTGAACATCGCGCGCGAGGACCTGATCCCGCCGCAGGAAATGGTCGTCACGCTCTCGCACGAGGGCTACGTGAAGTCCGTGCCGCTGGTCGAGTACCAGGCGCAAAAGCGCGGCGGTCGCGGCAAGCAGGCGGCGAGCACCAAGGACGAGGACTTCGTCGACCGCCTATGGTCGGCGCATTCGCATGACTGGCTGCTGTGTTTCGGCAGCACCGGCAAGGTCTACAAGCTGCGCGTGTTCGAGCTGCCCGTGGGCTCGCGCGGTTCGCGCGGTCGGCCGTTCGTGAACCTGCTGCCGCTGGAGCCCGGCGAGAAGATCAGTGCGGTTCTGCCGATCCAGTCCTTTGGGGTCACCGAGGCGATCGAGGCCGAGGCGGTGCCGTCGGTCGAGGGCGCCGTCGATACGGCGGAAACGGCGGAAGGGATCACGGCCAGCGGTCCGTTCGTGTTCATGGCGACGCGACTCGGCACCGTGAAGAAGACGCCCCTTTCCGCGTTCGCCAACATCCGCTCGAACGGCATCATCGCTGTGGACTTGCGGGTCGACGATGCGCTGGTGGGTGTCGCGATCACGAACGGGACCAGCGACGTCCTGCTGTTCAGCGACGCCGGTCGCGTCATCCGCTTCAACGAGAACGACGTGCGCAGCATGGGCCGTAACGCCACTGGCGTGCGCGGCATGCGCCTGATCAAGCGTGGTGAACCTGCGGGCGACGAAGCCGTTGCCGATGAAAGCGTGGAGGCCATCGAAGGTGCAGACGCCGCCGATGAGGGTGTTGCAGTGGCTGCTGCGGAAAGCGCGAAGATCATCGCGCTACTCGTGGCCGACGGCGACGACATCCTCACTGTTTCCGAATATGGCTACGGCAAGCGCACTCCTGTCGATCAGTTCCCGCTGCGTGGCCGCGGCGGCCAGGGTGTGATCGCGCAGGCGCTATCGGACAAGACCGGCAATCTCGTCGGCGCCATCGAAGTCCACGACGGCCACGAGGTGATGCTGATCTCCGAGGCCGGCATCCTGATCCGCTTCAAGACCACCGATGTGCGCACGATGAGCCGCAATACGCAGGGCGTGCGACTGATGCGGCCGGTGGACGACGATCGTCTGGTCGGCATCGATCGCGTTGAGAGCGAGCCGGAGCCCGAGGTAGATGACGGTGGTGCGGTATCCGCGCCAGATGTCGAGGGCGAGCCCGAGGCCTGAGGAATCGCGCCGTCGCGCTCTGCGGCGGCGCCCGTCCGGATCTGTTGACGTCGCGCGATAGCCGGTTCGCGCGATATCCGGAGTTACCTCGTCGGTAATTGTCCGGCTGCACTCCTGAGCCGAATCTGCACGGAGCCGCGCGTCGCGGTGTCACGTTGCAGACAGGAGAATCCGATGACCGTTTCCAACCCGGTACGCGCGCCCCGTTCGTCGCCGGCCGCTCGCCGTTTCGATCCGCCCGGCTGGTCGGTGGAGCGCTTTGCCCAGTTCTGGTCGAATCCCTCGGCCGATGATGTTCCAGATCTGGTGACGGACGATGTCGTCGGGTGGTGGCCCGGCTCCGAGGTGCCCGTCCGAGGCGTGCAGGCGTATACGCAGGCTCTGGCCGACATCCTTCAACTGTTGCCCGACATGCGTCTGCGGGTAGCGGAACACGCCACCAACGGCGATACCGTGTTCGTGCGCTGGATCATGAGAGCCACCGGCAAGAAGGGACCGTTCGAGTTCACCGGTATCGACCGGATCCGCATGCGCGATGGGCTTGTCGCCGAAAACGTCATCCGCTTCGATTCGGCGCATCTCCAGCAGCTCGCCGGACTGATCTGAGTGGACCCGTGGCCCGGGCTACCTCCGTACACCGAGCGCAACCCCGGGCTTCGACCGCGCTACGGTTGCGACGGTGTTGAGGGCGTGACTAACAGGTGCTGTTATGTCCTAATGCGCGCATGAACTTCAGCGTGCATTTCGATGCCCAGACCGTCGCCCGCCTCAGTGCCGCGGTCGAGCGGGTAGGCCTGACGCGCAACCGCATCATCGTGCGGGCCGTGCAGGAGTGGCTGGTGAAGAACGAGGCAGAGGAATGGCCCGAGGATCTTCGCGATCACTGGCGCAATCCGGCTCCCGAGCTGAGCGCCGGGCCCGTCGAATTCGAACCCTGGCGGCCGGCGGCCGACGTCTCTCCCACGCGATGAAATACCTGCTGGACGCCGGCACCCTGTCGGCCGCCCTGCGCGGGCGTCTTCCGGTCGTGCTCAAGCTGGCCGAACTCGGTCCCGGCGAAATCGCGATGTCGGTCCTCAGTCGGATGCAGGTGGAGATCGGACTTCGTACCAAGCCGCGTGCGCAGGCCCGCTACGCCCGCCTCCTGCGGACGATGGCGGAGACTGTTCGGACGCTCGAATTCGGCGAAGCCGAGGCTCAGCAGGCTGCCACGCTCGGGGCCTACCTGGAGTCGGGCGGCGAGCGCATCGGGCCGATGGAATTGATGCTCGCGGCGCAGGCCATGACCCATCGCTACACGCTGGTGGCGGAGGATCTGACGCCGTATCGGATGGTCAACGGCTTGAACGTGGAAAACTGGATCGGCAAGACGCCCTGATCCAGATACAAAAAACTTTAAATTTGTTCATCAGGATATTGATATGAAAAGAATTATCAACTTCAGCGCGGGCCCGGCCACGCTTCCCCTGACGGTTCTGCAGCAGGTCCAGGAAGAGCTCCTGGACTGGCGTGGCAGCGGCATGTCGGTGATGGAAATGTCCCATCGCGACAAGGAGTTCATGAGCATTGCTGCAGAAGCCGAGAAAGACCTGCGCGAAGTTGCTGGAATTCCTGCGAATTACAAGGTTCTGTTCATGCAGGGCGGCGCCACGGCGCAGTTCTCGCTGATCCCGCTGAACCTGCTGCGCGGCAAGGCCGGCGCGGACTACGTGCTCACTGGCGACTGGGGCAAGAAGGCGGCCAAGGAGTGCGGCAAGTACGGCAAGGCCAATGTCGCGGCTTCTTCGGAAAGCGAAAAGTTCACGAAGGTCCCGGACCGGGCTTCGTGGAAGCTGGACCCGGATGCGGCCTACGTGCACATCACCACCAACGAGACGATCCACGGCGTGCAGTTTCAGGACACGCCGGATACCGGCGGCGTGCCGCTAGTGGCCGACATGTCCTCGGACATCCTGTCGCGCCCCATCGACATCTCGAAGTTCGGGCTGATCTACGGCGGTGCGCAGAAGAACATCGGCCCCGCGGGCGTCACGATCGTGATCGTGCGCGATGATCTGATCGGGCAGGCGGCTGCGATGACCCCTGGCGTGTTCGACTACAAGGCCGTGGCTGACAACGAGTCGATGCTCAACACCCCGGCCTGCTTCTCGTGGTACGTGTCGGGCCTGGTCTTCAAGTGGATCAAGAATGAAGGCGGCTTGGCCGCGATCGGCGCGCGCAACCAGCGCAAGTCGTCGCTGCTGTACGACTACATCGACGCTCAGGATTTCTACAAGAACCCGGTCGCGAAGAAGGATCGTTCGTGGATGAACGTGCCGTTCACGCTGCCGAATCCGGAACTGGATGCGGAGTTCCTGAAGGGCGCCAAGGCCGCGAGCCTGAGCGGCCTCAAGGGCCATCGCGCGGTGGGCGGCATGCGTGCGTCGTTGTACAACGCAATGACCGAGGCGGGCGTCGCGACCCTGGTCGACTACATGAAAGAGTTCGTGCGGACGCGCGGCTGAGAAAGCCGGGAATCGGGACTGGGGAATCGTAGAAGCCGACCTCATACCGACCTGCCCCGCTTCTACGATTCCCCATTCCCGATTCTCCATTCCCGGCCTTTCCCCATGTTCAAGATTCAGACTCTCAACAACATCTCCATCCTCGGCCTCGAGCGCCTGCCGCGCGAGCGCTATGAAGTGGCCAGCGAGATGAACCACCCGGACGCGGTGATGGTGCGTTCGGCCGACATGCACAAGACGGAGATTTCGGCCTCGATCAAGGCGATCGGCCGCGCCGGCGCAGGCACCAACAACATTCCGGTCGCGGCGATGAGCAAGCGCGGCGTGCCGGTGTTCAACGCCCCGGGCGCCAACGCCAACGCGGTCAAGGAACTGGTGCTGGCGGGCATGCTGCTGGCGGCGCGCAACATCGGTTCGGCGCTGGACTTCGTGAAGAAGCTGGACGGCGACGACAAGGCGATGCACGAGGCCGTCGAGGCCGGCAAGAAGAAGTTCGTCGGTTTCGAACTGCCGGGCCGCAGTCTGGGCGTCATCGGCCTGGGCGCCATCGGCGTCAAGGTGGCGAACACGGCCATCGAGCTGGGCATGGAAGTCTGGGGCTTCGACCCTGCGATGACGGTCCAGAACGCCTGGAAGCTGGATGCGCGCGTGCGACAGGCCTTGTCGGTCGACGACCTGATGGCGCGCTCGCAGTTCCTTTCCGTGCACGTGCCGCTGCTCGACGCCACGCGCAATCTGGTCAACACCGACCGGCTCAAGCTGCTTAAAAAGCAGGGCGTCGTGTTGAATTTCGCGCGCGAAGCCATCGTCGACGAAAAGGCGGTGCTGGCCGCGCTGGACAGCGGCAGCCTGCACGCCTACGTCTGCGATTTCCCGTCGAACACGCTCAAGGGCCATCCGCGCGTCATCGCCACGCCGCATCTGGGTGCATCCACCAACGAGGCGGAAGACAACTGCGCGGTGATGGTCGCCGACCAGCTTCGCGAGTTCCTGGAGCGCGGCAACATCACCAATTCGGTGAATTTCCCGGAAGCGGTTCTGCCGTTGCTGCCCGGCAAGACGCGCCTGGCCATCTCCAACGCCAACGTTCCCAACATGGTCGGCCAGATTTCCACGACCCTGGCCAACCACAAGCTCAACATCGCCGACCTGCTCAACAAGTCGCGCGGGGACATCGCGTACACGCTGGTGGACGTCGATTCGGGGATTCCGCAGGGGGCGGTGGACGAGATCGCCGCGATCCAGGGCGTTCTCAACATTCGCGTGATCGTCGGCTGAAGTCGGTCTCGCGCGGCATCGCGCGCCGGTTTTGTTGGACAATGGCGCTTTCACCGGGGCTTTTGGACCGATGCCGGAACTTACACTTCAAGATGCACGCGTCAAGATCGATGCGCTGGACGACCAGATCCAGCGCCTGATTTCTGCGCGTGCGCGCGTCGCGCAGGAAGTTGCGCGCATCAAGCAGCGCCAGGGCGACACCGGGGATCACTACCGGCCATCGCGCGAGGCCGAGGTGCTGCGCCGCGCGATGGCACGCAACAGCGGTGCGGATGGCGGCCCGCTGACCGACGAGGTCATCGCGCGGCTCATGCGCGAGATCATGTCGGCCTGCCTGTCGCTGGAATCACCGCTGACGGTGGCCTACCTGGGGCCCGAGGGCACCTACACCCAGGCCGCTGCGCTCAAGCATTTCGGCGACTCGGTGACCGTGCGTCCGCTGGGCGCCGTCGACGAGATTTTCCGCGATGTCGAATCGGGAGCCGCCGACTACGGCGTGGTGCCGGTCGAGAACTCTATCGGCGGCGTCGTCACGCACACGCTCGACGCGCTGGTGCACACCAAGCTGCGCATCTGCGGCGAAGTGATGCTGCCGGTGCATCACCACCTGCTGTCGCGCGAAACCTCGCTGGCGTCGGTGGGTACGGTCTACGCGCACCCGCAGTCCTTCGCGCAGACGCGCAAGTGGCTGGATGCGCGCATGGGCAAGGCCGAGCGCGAGGTCGTGTCGAGCAACGGAGAGGCTGCGCGCATCGCGTCGGAAAAAGGCGGGGCGGCCATTGCCGGCTTGCCGGCCGCGCGCCTGTACGGCCTGAACATCCTGGCCTCGAACATCGAGGACGATCCGGGCAACACGACGCGCTTCCTGATCATCGGCAAGCAGGACCCGAGTGCCACCGGTGAGGACGTCACGTCGCTGGTCGCCACGGCGCATCGCAATCAGCCGGGCGCGCTGTTCACCTTGCTCAAGCCGCTGGCCGATGCGCAGATCGACATGACGCGCATCGAGTCGCGGCCGGTGCGCGGTTCGCCGGTGCCCGATTTCTACTTCTTCATCGACTTCGGCGGGCATGCCAGCGACGCGAAGTCGCGTGCAGTGCTCGACCAGGTCCGCGCGAACGCCGCCTTCTTCAAGATCCTGGGGTCGTATCCCAAGGCCGTGATCTGACCTGACCCAGGTCATTCCAGACGTCTCCCATGCCGAACCAAGACAACGCCCTGACCCGCAACGCCCTGCCCGGAATCCTCGGGCTGGAGGCGTACACCCCCGGCATGCCGATCGACGAGCTGCAGCGTCGCCTAGGCCTCGCCGACGTCATCAAGCTCGCCTCCAACGAGAATCCGCTGGGCATGAGCCCACGCGCCCGCGAGGCGCTGGCCGCGACCATCGCCAAGGACAATCTCGCGCTGTACCCGGACGGCAGCGGCTACCGGCTGAAGAAGAAGATCGGCGAGTACCACGGCATCGAACCGGGACGCGTGACGCTCGGCAACGGCTCGAACGACATCCTCGAATTCCTGGCGCGCATCTATGCGGGTCCGGGCCGCGCGGTGATGTTCTCGGACTACGCCTTCGCGGTGTACCCGATCGCCACCGAGGCGCAGAACGCCGAAGCGGTGAAAGTGCCCGCCTACGCGGCCGATCACGCCACGATGCCTTACGGCCATGACATGAAGGCCTTCGCGCGCTGCCTGCGCGAACGTCCGGACGTGAGCCTGGTGTTCGTCGCTAACCCGAACAATCCGACCGGGACCTGGGTGGCGCCGGCCGACATCCTGGGCTTTCTCGAGCAGGTACCGCCGCATGTGATCGTTGCGCTCGACGAGGCCTACTGGGACTACCAGGACGTGGCCCTGCGCCCGGACGCGCGCCCCTGGCTCGACCGTTTCCCGAATCTGGTCGTTACGCGCACGTTCTCGAAGATCTACGGCATCGCCGGCCTTCGCGCGGGTTACGCGTTGTCGCACGCGACGGTGGCGGACCTGCTCAATCGCGTGCGCCAGCCGTTCAACAACAACAGCCTTGCGCTGCTGGCGGCGGAACTTGCACTCGACGATCAGGACTTCGTGCGCCAGTCAGTGGAGCTCAACACGACGGAGCGCGCGCGGCTCGTACGCGAACTGACCGCGATGAAGCTGAGTGTGCTGCCGTCGCAGGCCAACTTCGTCACGATCGGTTTCGGGCGCGACGCCACGCCGATCCATCAGGGTCTGCTGGAGCGCGGCATCATCGTGCGGCCGATGGGCTCCTACGGTCTGCCGGAATACCTGCGCGTCACGGTCGGTACCGAGCGCGAGAACACGCGCTTCCTCGAAGCGGTGAAGGACATCCTGAAGGCGTCGTGAAACGGATCGCCGTCATCGGGCTGGGCCTGATCGGCGGTTCGCTGGCGCGCGCCGTACGCCAGGCAGCGCAGGCCGACGTCATCGTCGGCTACGACCCGGATCCCGAGCAGGGCCGGCGTGCCATCGAACTCGGCGTGGTCGACATCGCGGCCGCGAGTGCTGCCGAGGCGGCCGCCGGCGCAGAACTGATCGTGTTGTCGGTGCCCGTCCTGCACACGGCCGAAGCCTTGCGCTCGGTGCGAGGAGCGCTGGGCGCCGACACGATCGTCACCGACGTGGGCAGCACGAAGTCCTCGGTGCTGGCCGACGTCCTGAGTGTGTTCGGCGAACTGCCGCCGCGCTTCGTGGCGGGCCATCCCATCGCGGGGACCGAGAAGAGCGGGGTGGCGGCATCCAAGGGCGAACTGTTTCGCGGTCGCCGTGTCGTGCTGACGCCGCATCCGAACCAGGATCCGTCCGCGTTGCAGACCGTGCGCGCGCTCTGGGAATCCGTGGGCAGTCGCGTGGTCGAGATGGACGCGGCGCGTCACGACGCCATCTTCGCGGCCACGTCGCACCTGCCACACGTGCTGGCCTATGCCTTCGTCGACCTTCTGGCACGCATGGACACGGCCGACGAGATCTTCCCGAACGCCGGTGGCGGCTTCCGCGATTTCACGCGTATCGCCAGCTCCAGTCCGGAGATGTGGCACGACATCGTGCGCGCCAATCACGTCCAGGTCTCGCGCCTGCTCGAGCAGCAGATCGGCGAGTTGCAGGAGCTTCTGGCGATGATGAAAGGCGGACGCTGGTCCGACCTCAGAGACCGCTTCGAACGCGCCCGCGCCGCTCGCGAGCGTCATCTTTCGCAGATCGAATAGACCGCAAGCCGATGATGGAATTGCTGGCCAGTCCGGACGCGTGGATCGCGTTCGTCACGCTGACGATGCTCGAGCTGATCCTGGGCATCGACAACATCGTGTTCATCACGATCCTGGTGGACAAGCTGCCGGCGCACCAGCGCGACCTGGCGAGGCGGCTGGGCCTGGGTGCTGCGATGGTGATGCGCATCGGCCTGCTGTTCGTGCTCACCTGGATCATCGGTCTGACGCAGCCCTGGTTCGCAATCATGGGGCACGGCATCTCGGGCCGAGATCTCGTGCTGATCCTCGGCGGTCTGTTCCTGCTGTGGAAGGCGACGATGGAGATCCACGAACTCCTCGAAGGCGTCGAGGGGCACGCGTCGTCGAAGGTGGCGCCGACCTTCACCGCGGTGATCCTGCAGATCATGCTTATCGACATGGTCTTCTCGCTCGATTCGATCATCACGGCGGTCGGCATGGTCGACCAGATCGAGATCATGATCGCGGCCGTCATCGCTTCGGTGACGTTGATGATGCTGTTCGCCGGCCCCATCGGCCGCTTCGTTTCGGCGCGTCCGACGATCAAGATGCTCGCGCTGTCATTCCTGTTCCTGATCGGCGCCGTGCTGATTGCCGGCGGCTTCGATCACGACGTGCCGAAGGGCTACATTTATTTCGCGATGGCGTTTTCGATCGTCGTCGAAATGCTCAATATCCAGCTGCGCAAGCGTGCCGCACCGGTGCAACTGCATCAGCGCTACTCGAACAAGGACGAAACCCCGTGACCCCCGCTTCCGAACGCTTCGATTGGACCGTTTCACCTGGTGGCAAGCCCGCGGGTCAGGTGCGCGTTCCGGGCGACAAGTCGATTTCGCATCGCTCGGTGATGCTCGGGTCGCTCGCGACCGGCCGCACCGATGTCACCGGTTTCCTCGACGGAGAGGATTGCCTGTGCACGATGAAGGCGTTCCAGGCCATGGGCGTGTCGATCGAACGCCTGAGCGACACGAGCCTGCGTGTCGACGGTGTGGGTCTGCATGGATTGACCGCGCCCGCGCATGATCTGGATCTGGGTAATTCGGGCACCTCGATGCGCCTGATGTCGGGCCTGCTCGCTGCGCAGAAATTTCCGTCCACGCTGGTCGGCGACGCCTCGCTGTCGCGCCGCCCGATGCGTCGCGTCATCGATCCGCTGGCGCGCATGGGCGCGCACATCGATTCGCAGGACGGCAAGGCGCCGCTCCACATCCGTCCGGTTGCCGGACTTCAGGGCATCGCGCACGCCTCCAAGGTCGCCAGCGCCCAGGTGAAGTCCTGCATCCTGCTCGCGGGCCTGTACGCACAGGGGGAGACCTCGGTGACCGAACCAGAAGCGTCGCGCGACCACACCGAGCGCATGCTGCAGGCATTCGGCGTCCAGCTAGAAGCCAGTCACGGCCGCGCCGCGCTCCGCGGCGGGCAGCAACTCGTCGGCACTGCGATTCCGGTGCCGGCGGACATCTCGTCGGCTGCATTCTTCATGCTCGCTGCGGCGATCGTGCCGGGTTCGGAGATCGTGCTGCGCGACGTCGGCATCAATCCGACGCGGACCGGTGTCATCGACATCCTTCGTGCGATGGGCGCCGAGATCGAATTGCTCGATCCGCGGACGTTCGGCGGCGAGCCGGTCAGCGATATCCGAGTGCGCGGCCGCGGCCTGCGCGGCATCGCCGTGGATCCGGCACTGGTGGCGTCCGCGATCGATGAGTTCCCGGCCGTCTTCGTCGCCGCGGCCTGCGCCGAAGGGGAAACCCTGATCTCTGGCGCCGAAGAGCTGCGAGTGAAGGAGTCCGATCGCATCCAGACGATGGTCGACGGCCTGGTGTCGCTCGGCATCGATGCGGTCGCGACGCCCGACGGTGCGCGGATCCGCGGCGGGCAACTCCGTGGCGGCGAGATCAACTCGCACGGCGATCATCGCGTGGCGATGTCGTTTGCGATGGGTGCGCTTCGGTCGAGCGGGCCGATCCGAATCCTGGACGTCGCCAACGTCAACACCTCATTTCCGCGGTTTGCCGAAAAGGCGCAGGCTATGGGTCTGGCGATCGCCCCGCATAGGGCCACCTGAGGGCAACAGGGTGGTCACTCCGAGAGGGTGCCTGTACAAAGTCGTTCTGAAGCGAGGCTGATCAAGATTCACGGAGGCCCTCATCCGACTCAGCAGCTGGTTCCAGGGCAGCATCAAACGGATCGCCAGGATCGGCGCGATGCTGGCTGGAGCGTTCGTTGCCGGCCTGCTGTTGCTGGGTGTGGCGGTGCAACGAAGTCATGCGAGCGACCGGGAGCAACGACGTGTCTCAGCCAATTCCCCGATTCGCGCAAAAGGTCTCAAGGAATTTTCTGGCGCCGCACACGAAGTCGAAGACGAAAGCCCCGAACCGCAAGACATGGGCTCCATGCTCTCCATTGAAACGATAACGGAGGCGGCAGCTCTTGAAGGTCTGGCCCGGGAGTGGGAGATCCTGGAATCAGGAATCGAACCGCGAACGCCGTTTCGGTCGGTCCAGTGGCATATTTTCTGGTGGAAGCATTTTGGCGACGACTCCACCGCCGTTCGCGACGAGCTGCGGATAGTCGTTCTGCGCGACGAGGCGAATCGCCTCGTCGGTATCGCTCCGATGATGCGGACTTGTCGTCCTGGGCGTCCTCCGCATCTGGTGCGTGAACTCCAGTTCTTCGGGTCGGATCCATACGTGACCGAAGTCCGGGGTCCGATCTGCAGGGTTCCGGACCAGGCGCGCGTCTTGGAGGCGCTCGACAAGGAGTTCCAGTCCCGTCGCTCGGAATGGGACTGGATCCAGTGGTGCGGCATCAACCGCGCGGGCGGCGGACGGCAGGTGCTCGAGCGATCGGGGTCGATGGTCTGGCGCGAATCCGTCGAAGAGTTTCATTTGAAGATGCCGCAGAGCTGGGAAGAATTTCGTTTCACTCTTTCGCGGAACACGAAAGAGTCGATCCGCAAGTGCTACAACTCGTTGAAGCGGGACGGGCACGAATTCACTTTCCGTGTCGTCACGGACCCCTCGCAGTCGGGGGATGCGCTTGATCGCTTCCTCGATCTCCATGAGCGGCGTTCGCGGGCCAAGGGAATGGTTCGCCACGCCAACGTGTTCGCCAGCACCGTGGCTCGAGCATTTCTGCTGGACTACGGTGGGTACATGGCCGCGCGAGGAGGGCTCTGCGTTTTCGAGGTGCTGATCGCGGATCGTGTGATCGCGACACGCGTCGGGTTCAAGATGGGTGACTCGATCTTCCTGTATTTTTCCGGCTATGCACCCGAATGGTCGAAGTACAGCGTGATGACGACCGTGGTCGTCGAAACCTTGCGGTGGTGCATCGATCAAGGCATCAAGACCGTGCATCTCTCCACGGGGCGCGATCTGTCCAAGCTTCGATGGGGTCCGGTCGTGAGCATTCGCGATAACGGTATTCAATTTTCGCGAGGCTGGTGGAGCGCATGGCGCTTTCGTCTGTTCAGTGCGGCAAAGACATACAGTCGAGGAGCGACCCCTCTCAGCCGCCTTCTCGGCCGGATGCGGAGAAACAGACTGGGTGAATCGCCGCGCGAGTGAAGGGACCTTCTCTGCGTCGACGGCGCGATCCTTCACCTCTCAAGGCGACATGATCGCCGCCGACGTCCCCGCAAGCCGCGTCGTCCCGGATGGGTGGTAGACGCTGCCATCGTGGAGCCGTCGCTCATGCGGCCGGTAGGTATCGGCCAGCAGCAGATTCTCCGGCCGATCCTGGCGGGTGCGGACCTTGAGCAAGTCCAGCAGCGTCCAGTCGAGAACGTCGGTCTGGTAGGGCCGGCGCTCGAGTTCTGCCTTGCGCTGGGGAGAAAACGCCTCGGGCGTCCACAGCATGAAGGGGATCACCTGGCCGGCTTCGTCCGGTGAGTGCCCGGTGAAGTCACGCGTGTGCCCGACTTCCTCGGCGTGATCGGAGGTGTAGAGCCATGCCGAGCTGCTCGATCCGACCGCGTCCTTGAAATCGCTCAGCAGCCGGCTGATGACCCAGTCCTGGTAGAGCATCGCGTCGTCGTACTGGTCGCGCTTAACGCGCACCCATTCCGGTCGGCCCTTGGCTTCGAGATCACGGTCGACGTCGTCGACGCTTTCCTCGAAGTGGCGCAGGTGATCGGGGCAGCGCAGGTCGTAGTGCGCGTGTGCGCCCATCAGGTGCGCGATGATCAGCTTGCGCGGTGCGGGATCCTCCAGCGCGGCCTTCCATTCCGGGAGGATGCGTTCGTCGAGGTTGCGCTCGGCGACGGTGCCGCCCTTGTTGAGCATGTGCTGGACATCGGCTTCCTCGGCGAAGCGCGTGCTGATGTAGCGATCGTGCTGATTGCTGATCCAGAAGATCTTGTAGCCCGCCGCGCGAGCCAGCATCAGCACGCTGGGCAGCGCTTCTTCGTTGCGCGGATCCTGGATCGTCCGCGGCGTCAGCATCTGGCGGAACGACGACACGGTGCTCGACGCCGCGGACAGCACGTCGCGGAAGACCACGAGCTTGTCATCCGCCTGCTTGACCAGTTCCGGCGTGGTGTTGCGCGAGTAGCCGTAGAGCTGCCAGTTCCAGCGATTGGTGCTCTCGCCGATGACCAGGCCCACCGTGTGCTTCTCGGGGCCGGCGTAAGTGGGCATCCAGTCGCCGAGACCGGCCAGCGCGTTCTCGCGCTTGGTCCGCAGCGTGTCCACATTGGCGCGGAATTCTTCGACGGTCGCAGCCTGCACCGGCCAGAACACCAGCGGATTGGCGCGACGCACGCCCGGATGCAGGTGGAGCAGCGCAAAAACGGCCGTTGCCACGACGACGCTGCGTCGGCGCGAGCTGCTGTGTCCTGGGTCGGGCCGCGTGGCGACGAACAACAGCACCAGCAGCACCGAGAGCTGCAGCGTGTAGGTCCCGAGCAGCCGCCAGTAGTTCATCAGGAACTCGGCGGACTCGTCGCTGTTGGTGTTCGAAATGGCTTCGATGACCAGCGCGGCATCCGGCCGGCTCTTGTAGACCGTCATCAGAAAGGCTTTCACGCCGAGGTCGACGACGAAGGCCAGATTCCAGGTCAGCGGCAACCAGCGGCTGCTGGGGCTGCCACGGCCGAGCACGCCGAGGATGTGCGCCCCAAGGCAATAGACCAGGGCGGCCTCGGCGGTGTCGCGCCAGCCGAGATTCATCAGGCCGTAGCCGCAGGCGACGAGCAGGGTCCCGGTTACCGCGGGGTGGCGGCGCAGCGCCGCCGCACATGCCCGGAGTGCCGCGTGTGCCGCGGCTTCGCTTCGGGTCGGGGTGTTCGTTCCGCTCGAAGCGGTTGTCTCTTCTGACTGGCGCATCGAGCCAAGCGTCCGTCGTTTTTCAGTTCGTGGAAGTGGGCCCTCGCGTGCCCGCCGTCCTATTTTAAATACGTCGAACCGGTGAACGTCGCATGAATTTTTCGAGAAACGAAATGGCAGAATGTGGCGCCGTCAGCCTGGACGGCCCCTGCACCGAGGTCGCATGACTCTCATCGATCGCAATGCCCCCGTCCTCGTCACCGGTGCCAGCGGCTACATCGCGAGCTGGATCGTCCGATATCTGCTCGAGGAGGGACGCACGGTGCATGCGACGGTGCGCGATCCCTCGAAGAAATCGAGCGTCGGACATCTCGAAGCGATCGCGGCCAAGTCGGGTGGCAAGCTGAAATTCTTCAAGGCCGAACTGCTCGAGCAGGGCAGCTACGACGCGGCGGCGCAGGGCTGCGAGCTGGTGATGCACACGGCTTCGCCTTTCATCATCGGGGGATTTACCGACGCCAACGAGGCGCTGGTGCGCCCCGCCGTGGAAGGCACGCGCAACGTGCTGGAGACCTGCAACCGCACCGCGAGCGTCAAGCGCGTCGTGCTGACCACCAGCATTGCCGCCGTGTTCGGCGACAACCAGGATCTGCGCAAGATCCCGGGCGGCGTGTTCAACGAAGAGCACTGGAACACGTCCAGTTCCGTGGACCACCAGCCGTATTCGTATTCCAAGGTCGCCGCCGAGCGCGAAGCCTGGAAGATGGCCAAGGCGCAGACGCGCTGGGACCTGGTCTGCATCAATCCCGCCTTCGTGCTCGGACCCTCGCTGACCAAGGTCAGTGCCTCGACCAGCATCGAGACGATCCAGAACCTGGGCAGCGGCAAGCTGCGCACGGGCGTCCCCCGTCTGATGTTCAGTCTGGTCGATGTGCGCGACGTGGCGAAGGCTCACATCCTGGCGGGCGATATCCCGGCGGCGAACGGCCGTCACATCATCGCGGCGGGCGAGGCTTCGCTGCTCGACATGGCGAAGATGCTGGCGCCGAAATTTCCGAAGTATCCGTTCCCGAAGATGGAGATCCCGAAGGCAGCGGCCTGGCTGTTCGGGCCGCTGACGGCCGGCATTTCGCGCAAGTTCGTCAGCACCAATGTCGGCTGGCCGCTGAAGCTGGACAACGCACGCAGCAAGCGGGAACTCGGGCTGCAGTATCGGCCGATCCAAACCACGCTGACGGAGCACTTCCAGCAGCTCATCGACGATGGGCTGCTGAAGCGTCGCTAGGTCCGTAGCCCGGGTGAAACCCGGGGTTCCGCTCGTTGATCGAGAAAACCCCCGGGTTTCACCCGGGCTACGGTGAGTGCTACGCCGCCGCGGCGAGCGGCGCCGCCTTGGCGGCGTCGGCACCGAACTGCAGCACGCCGTCATCGATCGGCTCGTCTAGCAGCATCGGACGGTCGAGTTCGAGATTGTGCGTGACCGCCCACGGCGCCTTGGCGCCCTGGCGCATGATCTTCTGCTTGCCGCGCTGCACGTAGCCCGAACGCAGCGAGCCGAAGATCGATTCGTCGAGCGTGAGGTTCTCGCGATCGATCGGCGTTGCGACTTCGAGACCCTTCTGGTCGAGATGCTTGATCAGGCGGCAGACGTAGGCCGAGGCCAGGTCCGCCTTCATCGTCCAGCTCAGGTTCGTGTAGCCGACGATCGCCGCCATGTTCGGCAGGTCCTCGAGCAGCACGGCCTTGTACATCTTCTTGTCCTCGACACGCTGCACGACGCCGTCGACGCGTACTTCCATGCCGCCGAAGGTCTGAAGTTGCAGGCCGGTCGCCGTGATGATGATGTCGGCTTTGAGTTCCTGGCCGGAGACCAGGCGAATGCCGTCGGGCGTGAACGTATCGATGTGATCGGTGACGACCGAGGCCTTGCCTGCGCGCAGGACCTTGAACAGGTCACCGTCGGGCACGGCGCAGAGGCGCTCGTCCCAGGGGTTGTAGCTGGGCGTGAAGTGCTTCATGTCGAAGTCGGGCCCGAGCTGCTTGGCGACTCCGCCCTGCAGCAGCTTGCGCATGGCCTTGGGCCAGCGCTGCGCCGCCTTGTAGCTCCAGCGGTAGAACTTGATGTTGCGCAGGCGCGTCAGGCGGTGCGTCCACTTCTCGGGCAGGAATTTCTGCAGCACCTCGGTGATCTTGTCGTAGTTGGGCAGGCTGAAAACGTAGGACGGCGAACGCTGCAGCATCGTCACATGCGCGGCCTTGTCGGCCATCGACGGCACCAGCGTGACGGCGGTGGCGCCGCTGCCGATGACGACGACGCGCTTGCCGGCGTAGTCGAGATTCTCGGGCCAGAACTGCGGGTGGATGCGCGTGCCCTTGAACTGCTCGACACCCGGGAATTCCGGCAGGTATCCGCCGTCGTAGTTGTAGTACCCGGTGCCCATGACGACGAAGCGTGCCGTGACCTCGCGGACCTGGCCGCTGGCTTCGTGCAGCGCGGTGATCGTCCAGCGGCGACGGGCGCTCGACCAGTCGGCGCGCTGCACCTTGAGTCCGTACTGGATCTTCTTCTCCACGCCGAATTCGCGTGCGGTATCGCCGATGTACTGGCGGATCGACGGACCGTCGGCGAGAACCTTCAGGCTGCGCCAGGGACGAAAGCCGAAGCCGAACGTGAACATGTCGGAATCCGAGCGGATGCCGGGGTAGCGGAACAGGTCCCACGTGCCGCCCAGCGATTCACGCCGTTCGAGGATCGTGATGCGCTTGTCGGGGCACTCGCGGCTGAGCTGGCAGGCCATGCCGACGCCGGAAAGGCCGGCACCGATGATCAGCACGTCGTAGTGGGGTAGATCCATGGTCCGTCTCTCCTCGGGTTTTCGCTGCTGGAAGTAGGGAGCGGCGGTCCCGCTTCCTCGATGACGCATCCTGCGCCTCTGGGGACGGGGCGACTTGATCGAACACGCGGAATATTTGACTCTGCGCGCGGAACCCGGAGGCAGGCATGGCCGGCTACTACGTTCGCAGCGCGATTCTCGTCGGATCCATTCCGCTGCTCGCGGAGCGGGGAGCCGACGCCCGGGAGCTGGCCCGCTCGATCGGCATCGACGCGGCGGCCCTGACTGATCCGGATATCCCGGTGCCCGCGGCGCAGATCCTCGATTTCTACGAACGCGCCGCGCGGGTGGCCGACTGTCCGACGTTCGGTCTGCGCATGGCCGCACGCACCGGCATCGCGGTGGTCGGGCCGCTGTGGATCCTGCTGCGCCAGGCGCAGACGCTCCAGCAGATGGGCGAGGACCTCGCGGCGCATTTCGAACTGTACACACGTGCGGCGATCGTGAAACTGCGTCGCGTCGGCAACGACGCGCTGCTGACCTGGGGCATGGCCGGCGACGTCGACCGCACGGAAGTGCAACTCGCGGAATTCTCGCTGGCCGTGCTGTGCGCCGAACTGCGGCGACATGCGCCTTCGGGCTGGGAGCCGCCTTCGGTGCGCTTCCGGCACGCTGCGCCGCGCGATCGCGCGCCGCTGCGCCGCGTATTCGGCGCCAATCTGAGTTTCGACCAGACCGAGAACGGCATCCTGATCGAGCGCCGCGTGCTCGATCAGCCGCTGCGGGCTGCGGGTTCGCGCACGCGCACCTTGCTCAGCCACGTGCTGCGCCAAGGCGAGGCCTCGGCCGATCCCGGTCTGTTGTCGCGAGCGGATGCCGCGGTGCGCGCGATGCTCCCGTACGGCCGCTGCACGCTGGAGGACCTGAGCCGCGCGCTCGCCATGGCGCCGCGGACCTTGCAGGAGCACCTCAAGGCGCAGGGCAGCAGCTTCCAGCAGATCCGCGATGCCGCGCGCGCGGATCTCGCCGGCCGCTACCTGCGCGAATCGCGGATGAGCCTGTCCCAGGTCGCTGACGTGCTGGGTTTCGCCGAACTGAGCGTGTTCAGCCGCTGTTTCCGGCGCTGGCACGGTGTCAGCGCGCGGCAGTGGCGCAGTGCGGCGCGGGCTCGCGACGAGGCCGTCGCCACGAGCTGATCGTGCCGGGGGTCTGGGGCTGCAGATGTTCTCTTCCGCGAGTGGCTGCCAGCCGACGTTCGGGCGCGTATGCTGCGCGCCCTTCAACGCCGGACAGTCGCAACGGGAAGGATGGAACAGCGCGCACAGGTGATTGCCGTCGACGGGCCCTCGGGAGTGGGGAAGGGTATGGTCGTGCGCGGTCTTGCATCACGACTGGGCTGGCATCGACTCGACAGTGGCGCGCTGTACCGGATCCTCGCCTTGGCCGCGCAGGCCGCATCCATTGACCTCGCGGATACGGACCGGGTCGCGGCGCTGGCCGCCAAGCTCGACATACGCTTCGACGGCGACACCGAGGAGGACGAGCGCATCCTCGTCAACGGCACCGACGTGGTGAAGGAAGTCCGCTCCGAGACCACCGGCGGGCTCGCTTCCCAGATCGCGACGGCTCCGGCGGTGCGCGCGGCGCTTCTGCAACGCCAGCGGGACTTTCGTGTCGCGCCGGGCCTGATTGCGGATGGTCGCGACATGGGCACCGTGGTGTTCCCGGATGCCGGGCTCAAGATCTTCCTCACCGCGAGTGCCGAAGAACGCGCCAAACGGCGTGCAAATCAGTTGAGCGCACGCGGTCAGGTGGTTAGACTCGCCGACCTTTCAGCGGAGATCCGCGCGCGTGATGAACGCGATCGGACTCGGGCAGTGGCACCACTGGTGCCGGCACCCGACGCCGTCGAGATCGACACCAGTTTATTGAATCCAGCTCAAGTATTTGAACGGATTGACGAACTTCTGAAGACCCGTGGCTTCCTCCGCTGACGCCGACCCGCAAGGGAAGGCGTCAGTTTCGTTTTGGCGGTCGAGAAAAGATTCAAAAGCGGTACGGGGGCTGCACCGGAGCAGCCTCATACATCTACCCGTTCTGCCCGATCCGGTGCGCGGCAGTCAGTTCCTGTGAGTTCTTAATGATCGAAAGTTTTGCTGAGCTTTTTGAAGCAAGCGTCAAGGGTGGCCAGTCGATGCAGCCTGGCACCATCGTCAACGCCATCGTGCTGGCCGTGAAACCCGACGTGGTCATCGTCGACGCCGGCCTCAAATCCGAAGGCGTGATCCCCCTCTCCGAATTCATGGTCGATGGCGAGATCAAGGTCGCCGTGGGCGATCAGGTCGAAGTCGCCCTGGAAACCGTCGAAGACGGCTTCGGCGAAACCAAATTCAGCAAGGAAAAGGCCGAGCGGATCAAGACCTGGGAACGCCTGAACAAGGCTTTCGAGGGCAAGGAAACCGTCATCGGCATCATGACCGGCAAGGTCAAGGGCGGCTTCACGGTCGACATCGGCACCGTCCGCGCATTCCTTCCCGGCTCGCTGGTCGACGTGCGCCCCGTGCGCGACACGTCCTACCTCGAAGGCAAGCCGCTCGAGTTCAAGGTCATCAAGCTCGACCGCCTGCGCAACAACGTCGTCGTCAGCCGCCGCGAAGTGCTCGAAGCCGAGTACAGCGCCGAGCGTGACAGCCTCCTCCAGAACCTGCAGGAAGGCGTGGTGCTCAAGGGCGTGGTCAAGAACCTCGTCGAGTACGGCGCGTTCGTCGACCTGGGCGGCATCGACGGCCTGCTGCACATCACCGACATGACCTGGAAGCGCATCAAGGATCCTTCCGAAGTCGTGCAGGTGGGTGCGGAAATCGAAGTCAAGGTCCTCAAGTACGATCGCGAGCGTCGCCGCGTGTCGCTGGGTCTCAAGCAGCTCGGCGCCGACCCCTGGGTCGACATCGCTCGCCGCTACCCCGAGAAGACCCGCATGTTCGGCAAGGTCACGAACATCACCGACTACGGTGCGTTCGTCGAGATCGAGCCGGGCGTGGAAGGCCTGGTCCACGTGTCGGAAATGGACTGGACCAACAAGAACATCAACCCGGGCAAGGCGGTCGTCATTGGCCAGGAAGTCGAGGTGATGATCCTCGACATCGACGAGGAGCGTCGCCGCATCTCGCTGGGCATGAAGCAGTGCGTGCCGAATCCCTGGGAAGAGTTCGCGCAGAACTTCCAGAAGGGCGACAAGGTGCACGGCCAGATCAAGTCGATCACCGATTTCGGCATCTTCATCGGCCTCAACGGCGGCATCGACGGCCTCGTGCACCTTTCGGACCTCGACTGGAACGACGACGGCGCCAACGCCGTGCGCCGCTACTCGAAGGGCATGGAAGTGGACGCGGTGGTGCTGGCGATCGACGCGGCCCGCGAGCGCATCTCGCTGGGCGTCAAGCAGGTGGCCCAGGATCCGCTCACGCAGTTCATGGCCGAGAACCAGAAGGGCGTCATCGTCAAGGGCATCGTCAAGACCGTCGAGCAGCGTGGTGCGGTCATCGATCTGGGCAACGGCGTCGAGGGCTACATCAAGGCCAACGACCTGTCGCGCGAGAAGCTGGAAGACGCGCGCACGGTGCTCAAGGATGGCGACACGCTGGAAGCCCGCTTCATCGGTGTGGATCGCAAGAACCGCATCGTGTCGCTGAGCGTCCGCGAGAAGGAGATCCAGGAAGAAGCCGAGGTGGTGGCCGAGTACAGCCGCAACGCCTCGACCGGCCGTACCAGCCTGGGCGACATCCTCAAGCAGCAGATCGGCGGCGGCGACTCGAACTGAGTCCCGTCCGCTGCATCTCTTTAGATTGCTGGCGTATCCGCTAGAAACTAAAGAGAAAAAACGAAGGGCCGCGCTTGCGCGGCCCTTTTTTTTGGCCTATCGTCCCTGGCATTCCCGGGTGGGTGAGAGCACATGACGAAGTCGGAACTCATCGAGCGGTTGGCAGCACGCCAGACGCATCTCATGCAGAAGGACGTCGAGCTGGCGGTCAAGCAGATCCTCGATCGCATCAGCCTGGCGCTGGCCCGGCAGGATCGGGTCGAGATCCGCGGCTTCGGCAGCTTCGCGCTTCACCACCGGCCGAGCCGCGTCGGGCGCAATCCCAAGACCGGCGAGCCGGTCACGATTCCCGCCAAGCACGTGCCGCATTTCAAGCCGGGCAAGGAAATGCGGGAGCGTGTCAACGCGGGCGCGGCCACCCATCCGATCGTGGTGTCGACTTCGGTCGACGCCGACAACGATGACTGAGGCCGCGTGCTGCGCATCTTCGTCATCGTCGCGCTGATCCTGTTTCTCGTCCTCGGCGCTTCGATCGGGTACTTCAACGCGCAGGAAGTCGAGTTCGACTACCTCGCCGGCACCGTCAAGCTTCCGCTCATCGCCCTGGTCATCGGCGAGTTCGTACTGGCCGTGATGCTGACGCTCCTGATCTGCCTGGGACGCATGCTGGGCCTGAAGACGGAGATCCGCCGTCTGCGCAAGCAGGTCCAGAGCTCCGAATCCGAACTCAAATCGCTGCGTGAACTGCCGATTCGCGAAACACCGCCCGGCGACATCGTGGCCGCCAAAGAGGCCTGATGCTGGATAGCACCCTGGGCGGGCTGCTGTTCCCATTGGGCGTGGCGCTGGGCTGGTATCTCGCGCGGCGTCTGCCCGGCTCGCGATCCGCCGGTCCACAGTCCGGCCCGGACACGCACAGCCCGATCGCCGGCATCAGCACGCTGGTCCACGATGACCCGGACCAGGCCGTCGCCGCACTGCTCAACACCGAGCATCTCACCGAGGAAGCGGTCGAACTGCACCTGACGATGGGTGGCCTGTTCCGGCGGCGAGGGCAGGTGGATCGCGCGCTGCGCGTCCACGAAGCGCTGCTGTCGCGCACGACGCTGACACAAGCGCAACGCAATCGCACCGAGTACGAGCTGGCCGAGGATTACCTCAAGGCCGGCGTCTTCGACCGCGCCGAGCAGATCTATTCGTCGCTGGCCGATCGCGGCTTCAAGCTGCTGGCCTGTCTGGAAGCGGTGATCTCGATCCACGAGAGCTCGCACGACTGGCCGGGCGCCATCGCAGTCAGCCGCCGCCTGGAGGCCGCCAGTGGCAACTCGCGGCGGTCCATCACGGCGCAGTACCAGTGCGAGATGTCCGAAGAGGCCCGGCGTGCCAAGAACGACGACGAGGCCCTGGTGCAGGCCCGCCGCGCCCTGAGCACCGACAACACCTCGGCCCGCGCGCATCTGGTCGTCGGACGGCTGGCGCAGGCGCGCAGCGACTGGTCCGAAGCCACCACGGCCTACGCGAAGGTCGCTGAACTCGAGCCCAAGCTGATGCCCGAGATCGTGCGTCCGTTGTGGGAGTGCTGTCGCGACTGGGGCCGCCCCGAGTACTTCGTGCACTGGATGGAAGACCTGCCCGAAGACCAGCGCATCGGGATCATCGACGTGGTGCGGGCCGAACTGCTGAACGAGACCGGCATGGATCCCTCCGGTTTCCTGCTCGAGGCCTTCGAGTCCCGTCCAAGCTGGAGCGTGCTCGAACAGGTGACGCGACTCGAGACGCCCGAGAACCCGGAATTGCTCGGCCGCGTGTCCGGCGCCATGCGCAGCGCGCTCAAGACGCTCAGTTCCGAGCGGCAGAAGTACCAGTGCCAGAGTTGCGGCATGAAGCCCGCGCAACTCTTCTGGCATTGCCCGAGCTGCAAGCAATGGGGAACGGTGTTCCCCCTCGAAGACCGGCTGCAGGTTCGCAACAGCCCGCTGCCCTGACAGGAGGATAGGCGCGTGGACACGCAAGTCGAGAAGGAACTGATCTACGTCGCAGACCCCATGTGCTCGTGGTGCTGGGGCTTCTCTCCGGTGATCGAGCAGCTCGCCCGGATGCTGCAGGGCCGCGCCACGATCCGCGTGCTGCCCGGTGGTTTGAGGCCCGACGTGCGCGAGCCGCTGTCGGAGCACGAGGTCGGCTACATCATGGCCGAGTGGCGCAAGATCGCGCAGCAGACCGGGCAGCCCTTCGATTTCGAACAGCCGCTCGATACGACCTACGTCTACAACACCGAGCCGAGCTGCCGCGCGCTGTCGGTGATGATCCGCGAGCGCCCGGCCTGCGGGCTGGACTACCTCAAGAGCCTGCAGCAGGCGTTCTACGTCGGCCGCCGCGACCTGAAGGATCCCGAGGTGCTGGCGGATTACGCGCAAAGCTTCGGCGTGCCGCGTGCGGTGTTTCTCGACAAGCTGGATCAGCCCGCGGCCGTCGAGGCGTTCAACGAAGACGTCGGCTTTGCGCGCCGTTGCGGCATCGAAGGTTTTCCGTCGGTGCTGCTGCGCAGCGGACTGCGCATCCAGCGCCTGACGGTGGGCTACCAGCCCATCGAAGTCCTGCAGCCGCACATCCTGCGCTGGCTCGAAGCCGCGTAACCCCGTAGCCCGGACGAAGTCCGGGATCCCCCTCGAAATCAGAGCGCCCCCCGGACTTCGTCCGGGCTACGGGTTTGACGGTTGACGACCGCGTTCCTGCTCGTCACCGTTCCATGGCGCAGGCCTGCATAAAAAATTCACGGAAATTCTTGGGGACCGGCCCTTGATGTCCGTGGCAGGCTGGGACATGGGGCCGGATCAGAACGAGGGAAGCATGCAGACGACGACTGTCACGAAGTGGGGTGCCCGTTCGATTGCGGGCCGGGCTGGCGTCTTGCGGTCGCTGTCGATGAGCGGCGCACTTGCGCTGCTGCTGCTGACGCTCGTCCCATTCGTGGCGCAAGCCGCCACGGTGACCAGCTTCTCGCCGCAGGGCGCGGTGCGCGATGTGCGCCAGGTGACGGCGCGCTTCTCCGATGCGGTCGTGAAGTTCGGCGATCCGCGCCTGCCCGATCCGTTCACCGTCGAATGCGCGGCCAAGGGCAAGGGACGCTGGGCGGATGCGCGCAACTGGGTCTACGACTTCGAGTCCGATCTCGTCGCCGGCGAGACCTGCACGTTCAAGCTCGTCGAGGGCCTGAAAGACTTGGCCGGCAGCGCGATCACCGGAACATCCGCGTTCTCCTTCGCCACCGGCGGTCCGGCGATCCGCGCGTCGATGCCGTACGAAGGCGCCACCGTCGACGAGAACCAGGTCTTCGCACTGGGACTGGATGCCGCGGCCACCGATGCCTCGGTGGCCGCGAACGCGTACTGCGCGATCGAGGGCGTCGAAGAGCGCATCCCGCTGGTCGTGCTCACCGGCAAGGAACGCGAAGAGATCCTCGCGCAGCGTCGTGTGCTGGGCTACGCCTACTACGCCGTGCTGTGGAAGGACGGCGACACCGGCGGCGTCCAGGTGACGCACGACGCGCTGAAGAAGGCGGAGAAGAATCTCGTCGTGGCGCGCTGCTCGCGCCCGCTGCCGAACGCGGTGGCCTTGAAGCTGGTCTGGGGCAAGGGCGTGGCGACGCAGAGCGGCCTGCAGACCGTCGAAGACCAGGTGCTGGGTTTCCGCGTGCGCGACGCGTTCACCGCACGCTTCAGCTGCGATCGCGTCAACGCGAGCGCACCCTGCGTTCCGGTGCTGCCGATGTCGGTCTACTTCTCGGCGCCGGTGTCGCGCGAACAGGCCGCCGCGATCCGCCTGGTCGGAAAGGAGACGCGCAAGCCGAACCTGGGCACCGGCGAAGACAAGTTCGTCGAGAGCGTGACCTTCGACGCGCCGTTCCCGACCGCGCAATCGTTCGAGCTGCGCCTGCCCGATGATTTTCGCGACGACGCCGGACGCGCCATTGAGAACCGCAGCAGCTATCCGCTGACGGTGGCCACCGACGAGGCGCCGCCGCTGGCCAAGTTCAACGGCGAGTTCGGCATCCTCGAGCGATCCGAAGGCGGCGTGCTGCCGATCACGATCCGCGATCTGGAAGACCACCCGACGAATCGCAGGATCGGCGGCCAGTCGAAGCGCATCGAGACCGAGGCCGAGATCCTCGACTGGATGAAGCGCGTGCGCACGGCGATGAACTCGCGCTGGGACGACAGCACCTTCATCCAGCCGGGCATCGACTCGGTGTTCTCGGACGAGGATCAGGGCACCGAGTTCGAGTTGCCCGCGCGCGAAGGCGGCAAGGCCTTCGAGGTGATCGGCATTCCGCTCAAGGAGCCGGGCTTCCACGTCGTCGAGATCGCGAGTCCGCGCCTGGGCGCCGCGCTGCTCGGCGAGGATCGTCCGCGTTACGTGGCGACCACCGCGCTGGTGACCAATCTCGCGGTGCACTTCAAGTGGGGCAAGGAAGGCTCGCTGGTGTTCGTGTCGACGCTCGACGGCGCCAAGCCGGTGGCCGATGCGGTGATCCACATTGTCGATGGTTGCGATGCCAAGGCGATCTGGGAAGGCCGCACCGGCGCCGACGGCACCGTCCGCATCGAGAGCGGACTGCCGAAGCCGAAGAGCTGGTCGAGCTGCTCGAACGACGACTCGCATCCGGTGATGGTCAGCGCCCGCAAGGACGACGACCTGTCGTTCACGATGAGCGACTGGAACCAGGGCATCACGCCCAGCGACTTCCAGCTCGAAACCGGCTTGTGGGATTCGCCGCTGATCGCGCACAGCGTGTTCGACCGCTCGCTGTTCCGCGCCGGCGAGACCGTGTCGATGAAGCACTTCTGGCGCCAGCAGACGGCGAAGGGACTGTCGATTCCGGCAGAGTCGCCCAAGGAACTGGTCATCGAACACCAGGGCAGCGGCTCCACGGTGACGTTGCCGTTGAGCTTCGACGCCAACGGCATCGCCGAATCGCAGTGGGCCATTCCCAAGGAAGCGCGCCTGGGCGAGTACCAGGTGCGCGTCACCGGCACGGATCTGTCGCAGCCGTCCGGCAGCTTCCGCGTCGAGCAGTACCGCATCCCGCAGATGCGCGCCGTGATCACGCCGCCGGCCGAACCCGCGGTGGCGGTGACCTCGCTGCCGCTGGATCTCTATGTCGGCTATTTCTCCGGCGGTGCCGCCGCGAAGCTGCCGGTGAAGCTGCGCACGCAGGTGCGCCCGCGCGTGGTGACGTTCCCGCAGTACGACGGCTTCAGCTTCGGCGGTGCGCCGATCAAGGCCGGCATCGTCGAGGGCGGCGACGGCGGTTACTTCCCGGACGACGAGCAGGAACAGGAAGCGGCGCGACCGATGCCGGCGCAGACGCTGCCGCTGACGCTGGACGCCAACGGCTCGGCGCGCACGACGGTGCCGGACCTGCCGGCCTCCGCCGAGGCGCAGGAAGTCTTCTCGGAACTCGAGTACCCGGATGCCAACGGCGAGCTCACCAGCGTGCGCTCGACGGTGCCGCTATGGCCCGCGAAGCTGATCGTCGGCCTGTCGGGCGACGACTGGGCCGGCAAGAGCGAGTCGCTCAAGTTCCAGGCCGTCGTGCTGGATCTCAAGGGCAAGCCGGTGGCCTCGCAGCGCGTCAACGTGCAGCTCTGGTCCAACGTCACGCATTCGTATCGCAAGCGTCTGGTCGGTGGCTTCTACGCCTACTCGCACAGCCAGGAGACGAAGAAGCTGTCGGCGACCTGCCGCGAGAAGACCAACGCGCAGGGCATCGTGAGCTGCACGGTGGAGCCCGGCGCGAGCGGGGAAGTCCTGCTGGAAGCCACGACCGAAGATGCCGACGGCCGCACCTCGCGTGCCGTGGCCTCGCGCTACGTCGCCGGCAAGGATGACTGGTGGTTCGCGCAGGCCAACAACGATCGTATGGACCTGATCCCGGAATTGCGTGAAGTAGAGCCGGGCGCCGTCGCGCGCGTGCAGGTGCGCATGCCGTTCCGCGAGGCGACCGCGCTGGTGACGGTGGAGCGCGAAGGCGTGCTGCGCTCGTTCGTCACGCAGATCTCGGGCAAGGCGCCGGTCATCGAGGTGCCGATCGACGGCGCCGATTCTCCGAATGTCTACATTTCGGTGCTCGCGATGCGCGGGCGCGTCAGCAATTTCCGCTCGCGCTTCTACGACTTCCTGCGCTGGCTGCACCTGGATCGCTGGTTCAAGCTCGACGGCGGTAGTCCAACTGCGATGGTCGATCTGTCGAAGCCCGCATACCGGCTGGGCATGACGCGGCTCGACGTGGGCTGGAGCGCGCATCGGCTGAAGGTCGAAGTGAAGCCCGCGCAGGAGTCGTACAAGACGCGCGGCAAGGCCATGGTGCAGGTGCAGGTCACGCCGGCAGGTGGTGGCGCGATGCCGGCCGACGCGGAGATCGCGTTCACGGCCGTCGACGAGGCGCTGCTCGATCTGCACGTGAACACCTCAGTGAACGTGCTCGAGCAGATGATGCAGCGGCGCGGGGTTTCGGTGATCACGTCGACCGCGCAGATGCAGGTCGTCGGCAAGCGACACTTCGGCCGAAAGTCCTTGCCGCCGGGCGGCGGTGGCGGTCGCGGCGCGGTGCGCGAACTGCTCGACAGCCTGCTGCTGTGGAAAGCACGCGTGCCGCTCGACGCGAAGGGGCAGGCCACGATCGAAGTCCCGTTGAACGATGCGCTGAGTTCGTTCCGGCTGACGGCGGTGGCCAGCGCAGGGCCGGATCGCTTCGGCACCGGCAACGCGAGCATCCGCACGACGCAGGACATCCAGCTCATCTCCGGCGTGCCGCCGCTGGTGCGCGAGAACGATCGCTTCGAGGCGATCTTCACGGTGCGCAACACGACGGCCGACGCCAAGGAGATCGAAGTGGAGGCCGAGGCCATCGCGCCGGGCGTGAAGGAGCCGCTGGTGCACGCCACGCAGGTGCTCAAGGTTCCGGCGGGCGAGGCCTTGCCCGCACGCTTCGAGCTGACTGCGCCGTTCGACGTCGCGCAGGTAACCTGGACGGTGCGCGCCGAAGGCAAGGGTGGCGAGCCGCTGGATGCGCTGAAGATCGTGCAGGACGTCGTGCCCGCGTTCCCGGTGCGCGTCTACCAGGCCACGCTCTCGCAGCTCGAAGGCGCGACGGAAATGCCGGTCGAACGGCCGGCCGACGCCATCGCCGGGCGCGGCGGCATCCGTGTGAACCTGCAGTCTTCGCTGACGGCGTCGCTGGACCCGGTGCGCGACTGGATGCGCCTGTACGCGTACACCTGCTACGAGCAGGTCGCGTCGAAGGCGGTCGTGCTCGAGGACCGCGCGATGTGGGATCTGCAGATGGCGCGCCTGTCTTCGTACCTGGACGGCGAGGGGCTGGTCCGTTATTTCCCGTCGCAGATGCTCGAAGGCAGCGACACGCTGACGGCCTACCTGCTGGCGATCGCGCACGAAGCCGGCCTGCCGATTCCGGAATCCGACCGCAACCTGATGGTCCAGGGCCTGACCGGCTTCGTCGAAGGCCGCGTGCAGCGCGGCTCGCAGATCCGGATCGCAGACCAGACCGAGCGCAAGCTCGCGGCCATCGAGGCGCTGTCGCGTTACGGACTGGGCAAGGCCGCGTGGGTGACGTCGCTGACCGTCGATCCCAACCTCTGGCATACCTCGGCGGTCATCGACTGGATCGGCATCCTGCAGCGCGTCCACGACATCCCCGAGCGCGATCGTCTGCTCGGCGAGGCCAAGACCATTCTGCGCGCGCGCCTGAATTTCCAGGGCACGACGATGGGCTTCTCGGCGGAGCAGGACGATGCGCTGTGGTGGCTGATGATCTCGGCCGACGTCAACGCCAACCGCGTGATCCTCGCGCTGCTCGACGACGCCGACTGGCGCGAAGACCTGCCGCGCATGATGCGCGGCTCGATCGGGCGCCAGCAGAAGGGTCACTGGAATCTCACGACCGCCAACGCCTGGGGCGTGCTCGCGACGCGCAAGTTCGCGGCCGCGTTCGAGCGCGATCCGGTGGGTGGTGTGACCACCGCGTCGCTCGGCCCGGTACAGCAGACCAAGGACTGGAAGGACCCGGCGGCGGCGACGCTGGACCTGCCGTGGCCGGAAGGCGCCGGTGTGCTCAAGCTGGCCCATGCCGGTTCGGGCAAGCCGTGGAGCATCGTGCAGAGCCGCGCCGCGCTGCCGCTCAAGGAGCCGTTCTCGTCGGGCTATCGCATCAAGCGCACGGTGACGCCGATCGAGCAGGTCGCGCCGGGCAAATGGACGCGCGGCGACACCGCGCGCATCAAGCTGGAGATCGACGCGCAGTCCGACATGACCTGGGTCGTCGTCGAAGATCCGGTGCCGGGCGGCTCGACGATTCTCGGCGGCGGCCTCGGACGTGATTCGCAGCTGCTCGCCGAGGGCGAGGAGCGGGAAGGCGAGGCCTGGCCGGCGTTCGAGGAGCGGCGTTTCGACTTCTACCGCGCCTACTACGCCTTCGTGCCCAAGGGCGGGTTCAGCCTCGAATACACGGTGCGCTACAACAACGGTGGCCGCTTCATGATGCCGGCGACGCGCGTAGAGGCGATGTACTCGCCCGAGATGCTGGGCGAATTGCCGAACGCGCCGATGCAGGTGGAAGCCGCGCCCTGATGCGCCGGCGTCGCGCCCTCGGGCCGGTCACCGCGGCGAGCGTGCTCGCCGGGATGATCGGCTGCGCGTGGGTGGGGCATGCGACGCGCCCGCCGGCGATGCCCTCGTTCGCCGACGTCCACGATCGCTACCAGGCGTCCGAGTCGATGCTGCTGGACCGGCAGGGTCGCGAACTGCAGCGTCTGCGCGTGGACTTCAGCTCGCGGCGGCTGGACTGGACGCCGCTGGCGCAGATGTCGCCCGCGCTGCCGATCGCCGTGATCGGATCGGAGGACCAGCGTTTTCGTTCGCACGGAGGCGTCGATGTCGTGGCGCTGCTCGGCGCTGCGCGCGATCGTCTTGCCGATGTGTCGCGACGCGGCGCCAGCACGCTGGAGATGCAGCTCGTCGCGTTGCTGGATCCTGCCTTGCGCGCCAAAGGCGGCCGACGTGGCGTCGTCGAAAAGCTGAGGCAGATGCGCGCCGCCCGTGCGCTCGCGTCTTCGTGGAGCAAGGACGAGACGCTCGAAGCCTATCTGAACCTGGTCGGCTTTCGTGGAGAGAGCGAGGGCATCGCGGCAGCGGCACAGGCCTTGTTCGACAAGTCGCCGTCGGGACTGACGGCCGACGAATCGCGAATCCTTGCCGCACTGCTGCCAGCGCCGCGCGCGTCCTCGCAGCAGGTCGCGCGACGCGCCTGCGCCGCTGGCGGCCTGCAGGGCAGGGACTGCGACGCGCTGCGATCGATCGCTTTCGCGGCGCTCGACAACCCGCGTGCGACGACGCTCGAAACCGGTCTGGCGCCACACTTGGCGAGGCGCTTGCTGCGCACGCCGGGCGAGCGCGTCCGCACGACGCTGGATCGCGATGTGCAGGCGCTCGCGCATCACGCGCTCCAATCACAGTTGCGGCGCCTGGATGCGCTGCAGGTGCGCGACGGCGCCGCCGTGGTCGTCGACAACCGCTCGGGCGACGTACTTGCCTATGTCGGCTCCGCCGGCCCGGCGAGCCGCGCCGCGCAGGTCGACGGTGCGCGCGCGCAGCGCCAGGCCGGCTCCACGCTCAAACCCTTCCTGTACGCGATGGCGATCGAGCGCGGCTGGCTCACCGCCGCGTCGCTGCTCGATGATGCACCGGTGGCGCTCGAAGCCGGCCCGGGCCTGTATCTGCCGCAGAACTACGAGCACGACTACAAGGGCCTGGTCAGCGTGCGCACCGCGCTCGCAGGGTCGCTCAACATTCCGGCCGTGCGCACTCTGATCATCACCGGCATCGAGCCGTTCCGCGAACGCCTCAACCAGCTCGGCTATGTCGGCGGACTCACCGAGTCCGGCGAGTATTACGGCTATTCGCTGGCGCTCGGATCGAGCGAGGTCAGCCTGCTCGAACAGGTCAACGCCTACCGCACGCTCGCCAACGGCGGCCGCTACACGCCGCTGCGACTGTCGCCGGACGAGCCGGTGGCGGACGCAAGGCCGGTGATCTCGGAAGGCGCCGCGTGGATCGTGTCGGACATCCTGGCGGATCGTGCCGCGCGTGCCGTGACCTTCGATTTCGACGGTCCGCTGTCGACGTCGTACTGGTCGGCCGTCAAGACTGGCACCAGCAAGGATCTGCGTGACAACTGGTGCATCGGCTACACCTCGCGCTACACGGTGGCGGTCTGGGTCGGCAATTTCGAGGGCGACCCGATG
Organism: Panacagrimonas perspica; assembly: GCF_004364935.1. Lineage (GTDB taxonomy): Bacteria > Pseudomonadota > Gammaproteobacteria > Nevskiales > Nevskiaceae > Panacagrimonas > Panacagrimonas perspica. The sequence goes on from NZ_SOBT01000008.1 coordinate 717,359, forward strand.
CGCACGGTCTCGGGCATCACCGGTGCGGCGCCCGCGTGGCGCGAGATCCTCGACGGGCTGCAGTCCGGCACCGCCGCTGCGCCGCGCACGCCGCCCGAGGGCCTGACGCACCAGCGCGTGCAGTTCACCGCCAGGACCGAGGGCGACCGCGACGAGTGGTTCCTGGCGGGCACGCAGATGACGCAGATCACGCCGGCCGTGCGTCGCGCCCCGCGCGCCCGGCTGGCATCGCCGGCCAACGGCAGCCTGATCGCGCTGGATCCGGATATCCCGCTGGATCGCCAGCACATCGTGCTGCGCGCCGATCCGGCCTCGGCCCGCCTGCACCTGCGCCTGAACCAGCGCGACCTCGGTTCGGCCGCCCAGGCGCGCTTCTGGACGCCGATGCCGGGCGATCACCTGCTCGAGCTGATCGATGCCGACGGCCGCTCGCTCGATGCCGTGAGTTTCACCGTCCGGCCACCGGCCTGACACACAAACAGGGGGTCCGTCCTCACTTGTGATTTTTGTGCGGTGCGATCGGCAGATCACCGGCTCCTGCCCCCCCACGCACCCCCTCTCGCCCACTCCTGCGAGTAGCTTGCGCTCACCTGCAAACAGTGTTTTTCTGGCGGTTCTGGTACCGCCGGAAGTACATGCGGCGGACCGCGGTTTTTATAGACGCCGACCACGTCGGCACATGAGGAGAAGCAATGGACGGAGATCGTGGTTTGACGGCACTGCTGCCGTCGGTGAAGGCATTCATCGGCTCGCCGCGCAAGGTTCTGATCGACGGCAAGTGGGTGTCGGCGAAGAACGGCAAGACCTTTGAAGTGTTCAATCCGGCGACGGGACAGGTGATCGGTCACGCAGCCGCTTGCGAGAAGGCCGACGTCGATGACGCGGTGAAGGCTGCGCGCAAGGCGTTCGACACCGGTCCCTGGACCAAGATGACGCCGTCCGAGCGTGGTCGGATCATCTGGAAGGTGGGCGATCTGATCCTCAAGTACACCGAGGAACTCGCGCAGCTCGAGTCGATCGACAACGGCAAGCCGATCTCCATCGCGCGCGCTGCCGACGTCGTGCTCGCTGCCGACATCTTCCATTACATGGCCGGCTGGGCGACCAAGATCGAGGGCAACTCGCTCTCGCTGTCGGTTCCCTACACCCCGGGTGTCGAGTATCAGGCGTTCACGCGCAAGGAGCCGGTCGGCGTCGTCGCGCAGATCATTCCCTGGAACTTCCCGCTGCTGATGGCCGCGTGGAAGCTGGCGCCGGTGCTGGCGTCGGGTTGCGTGGTCGTCATGAAGCTGGCCGAAGAGACCCCGATGTCGGGTCTGCGTCTGGCCGAGATCATGCAGGAAGCCGGCGTGCCGGACGGCGTGGTCAACATGCTGACGGGCTTCGGTGAGACCTGCGGCGCGCCGCTGGCCGGCCACCCGAACGTCGACAAGGTCGCGTTCACGGGTTCGACGGAAGTCGGCAAGCTGATCGTCAAGGCCGCGTCCAACGATCTGAAGAAGGTCACGCTGGAACTGGGTGGCAAGTCGCCCAACATCATTCTCGACGACGCGGATCTCGATGTTGCGATCCCTGGCGCCGCGATGGGCATCTTCTTCAACCATGGCCAGGCCTGCTGCGCGGGTTCGCGCCTGTTCGTCCAGGAAAAGATCTTCGACAAGGTCGTGCAGGGCATCGCCGACATCGGCAAGAAGATCAAGCTCGGGCCGGGCCTCGACCCGACCACCGAAATGGGTCCGATGGTCTCGCAGACCCAGTACGAGCGCGTCTCGGGCTTCCTGACCTCCGGCAACGAGCAGGGCGCCAAGGCCCTGTGCGGCGGCAAGCCGGTTTCCGGCAATGGCTACTTCATCGAGCCGACCGTGCTCGTCAACACCAACGACCAGATGAAGGTCGTGCAGGAAGAGATCTTCGGACCCGTTCTGACGGCCATGCCGTTCAAGAACGTCGATGAAGAGCTGATCCGTCGCGCGAACGACAGCCTGTACGGTTTGGCCGGTGGCGTGTTCAGCACGAACATCAGCCTCGCGCACAAGATCGCCAACCGCTTGAAGGCGGGCACGGTCTGGGTCAACTGCTACAACATCTTCGACGCCTCGATGCCGTTCGGCGGCTACAAGCAGTCGGGCTGGGGTCGCGAGATGGGCCACGAGGTGCTGAAGAACTACCTCGAGACCAAGTCGGTCTGCGTGTCGCTCGGCGGCAAGCTGTAAGCAGCACGATTCTTTCGAGTCGTACCGAAGGCCGCCCCGAGAGGGGCGGCCTTTTTCGTTTCCGTCGTCCGAGTGTCGAACGGTGCGGGAAGACCCCGGGGTGTCGCAGGCAACGGAGCGATGGAGGCGGGCCAAAATATTTTTTGCAGATCCGGCGCCGTGTGGAATTCAATTTCTGGTGCAAGCGATCGCCGCGTCGTGCGACGACGTGCACTTGGATGAGTCATCGGGCGCCGCGATGCACACGCACTGGGCGCCTTCGGACGATGGATGCACGCGCACCGAGCGCAACGAATGGGCGGCGCTCCGAAATGCAACTTTCGAGCTTCTTTTGAGGGCATTTCGCGTAGCGACAGCCTGACGCGACGACGGTCCGGAACGTGCAACCTTTGCGCGAGACGCTCCGTTTTTGCGAACGAGCGATCTGCTTCGTCGACATGCTCGCGACGGAGATCGTGTCATCTCACTCACGCGCCCTGGAGATTTTTTCATGCGACGTCACACGCTGTTTGCTGCTGCTGCCCTCCTTGCCCTTTCTGCGCCCGCGCATGCCGCGCCGCCCGCCCTGAACCTGCAGGCGCTCCATCTCGACGGCGTGATTCGCGATGTCGTCTTGCCGGTCGCCTTGCCGTTGGTGGGCAACCTGGTCGCCGACCTGGCCTCGTTGCACGCGCTCGATGCTCTGCATGGCCTCAACGGCCTTGTTCCTGGCCTTCTTTCCGGTGCGGCGCTGCCCCTGGCTGGCGCACTCACGCAAAACGGCTTGCCCGCACTGCCCGCACTCGATGGACTCGGCGGTGTGGTCAACGTCGTCGTTTCCGATGTGGCGTTGCCGGCGGTGGGCCAGGTCGTTCTGATCATCCGCTGATCTCGCGCTGAACCGATCGCCCGGCATGCGCCGGGCGATCTTGTCGTATGCGAATGCGAGGACTGCGCAGCGCGACGGATGCCGGATATTCCCGAGGCGACGAGTGCCTCGATCGAACCGGATAGGCGCGCCGGCCCGCGCTGCCCCACACTGCGCCCTGAACATCCGAACCCTGGGTCCGCAGCACTTGAGCATCCATCACAAGCAGATCCACATCAGCCGGCGCTCGCGCATCTGGACCACCCTCTTTCGCTGGTTCCTGAAGCCGATGCTGCGGCACATGATCCACGGCAGCTTCGAGAAGATCGCGCGTCAGCAGTTGCGTCTTGCCGGGATGTCCTGCCGCGATACGGCCGGGCTCGCGCAGGGCTATCGCATCGTCAATCGCGTGCCGGGCATGACCGTCGGCAACTTCGACGACCGCAGCAAGCCGCTGATCCTGTGGCTGCACGGCGGCGCGTTCATCCTGCCTGCGGTGCCGGCCGTGCACCTGCGACTGCTGGCGCTGCTGTGCAAGGAACTCGGCGCGGTCGGGTTCATGCCGGATTACCGGCTCGCGCCGTTCAACCGCTTCCCGGCGGCGCTCGATGATTGCGAGCGCGCGTACAGCGGCGTCATCGATCTCGGCTTCGATCCGGCGCGCATCGCCATCGGCGGCGACTCCGCCGGCGGCAACCTGCTGCTGGGCGTGCTGCAACGCGCGCGGCGCAAGGGCATTCCGATGCCGGCCTGCGTGCTGCCGGTGTCGCCGGCGACCGAGCTCGGACGCATCCACGGGCCGCCATCGCGCTATCAGCAGCGCCGTCGCGACGCCATCCTGCCCATCACCGCGCTGCAACGCGTCGACGATCTCTACGCCGGCGACTGGGACGCCTCGGACCCCGAACTCTCGCCGCTGTATGCGGATTACCGCGGGTTTCCGCCGATGCATTTCATCGTCGGCGCGGAAGAAGTCCTGGCCGATGATTCGATCATGGCCGCACAGCAGGCCGAAGCCGCGGGAGTCGACGTGCGCTGCGACGTCTGGCCGGTGCTGCCGCACGCCTTTCCGCTGTTCGAGCAGGTCTTCGCGGAGACCGCGGTGGTGCGCGCCGACATGGTCGAATTCCTCGGACGCCATCTGCGGCCTGCGCCGGTAGTGACGGCGCCGCCGGATCTGGACCTCGACCGCACCGTGATGGTGACAGCGAAGGATCTCGCCAAGCGCTAGCGATACGCGGGCAGGGTCGTCGCGCCTTCATGCATCATCCCGCGATGACTGCGGCCTTCCTCGTCTGCCCGCTCTGCGCAGGCCCGTTCGATATCCAGAACGGCGTCTGGCGCTGCACGGCAGGTCACACGTTCGACGTCGCCCGCGAGGGCTACGTCAATCTGCTGCCGGCGCACCACAAGCACAGCAAGGACCCCGGCGACCGGCCGGAGTCGCTGCAGGCGCGCCGCGCGTTCCTCGATGCGGGTCATTACGCGCCGCTGCGCGCCGCCCTCGTCGAGCGGCTCTCGGCCTTGCGGCCGACGGGCCTGCTCGATATCGGCTGCGGCGAGGGTTACTACACCGCGGCGATGGCGGCGCAGGCATCGACCACCGTCGGCCTGGATATCGCCAAGCCTGCGATCCGGCTCGCGGCCAAACGCCATTCCGGGATCACCTGGGTGGTCGGCAGCGGTGCGCGCCTGCCGGTGGCGAGCGAATCCGTCGACGTGATCTGCACGCTGTTCACGCCGCTGCACGAGGCCGAGATGGCGCGCGTGCTGCGCCCGGGCGGACGGGTGCTGATGGTGACGCCGGACGCGGCGCACCTGCATGACCTGCGGGCGGCGCTGTTCGATGTCGTCGAGCCGCACGAGCCGGAAAAATTCCGCAAAGGCTTCGAGCCGCTGTTCGAATTCGTGGATCAGCAGGCGGTCCGTTACCCGCTCGCGCTGTCGCCGCGCGACGTGAACCTGCTGCTGGAGATGACGCCCTACGCGTGGAAGGCGCGGCCGGAGCGGCGCGTCGAGCTCGAAGCGCGCGAAGCGGGGCTGCAGACCGAGGCCGCGTTCTCGATGCTGGAATTCACGAAGACGCCAGCGCCCGCTCGATGAACTGACGCGGCACCTTGGTCCGCGGCACGCGTTGCTCGAACCAGCCACGCACGTCCTGATCGAGCCCGAGCCCGTGCATGTAGTTGTAGAGCGCCTTGTTCAGCGCAACGCCCAGCGACGCGTGATCCACGCCACTCGGGTCGACGAAGTCGATGTCGTTCTTCGCGAATCGTCCGTCGGGCGGCGGTACCAGCGAGATGCCGTACTCCTGCGGCTCGCGTCCGACCGGCGAATGGACGGTGCAGGAAAAGCGATGGAAATACCCGGACTGGATGCAGCCCGCTTCGAACAGCTGGCGGACGTATTCGAGCGCATCGACCGTGTCCTGCACCGTCTGCGTCGGAAAGCCGTACATCAGGTACGCGTGCACCAGGATGCCGGCGTCGGAGAACGCACGCGTCACGCGCGCCACCTGGTCCACCGACACGCCCTTCTTCATCAGCTTGAGCAGCCGGTCCGAGGCGACTTCGAGCCCGCCCGAGATCGCGATGCAGCCGCTGTCGGCGAGTTCCTGGCACAGCGCCGGTGTGAATGATTTCTCGAAGCGGATGTTGCCCCACCAGGAGATCGAGACCTGCCGGCGGACCAGTTCGGCGGCCAGCGACTTCAGTCCTTTCGGTGGCGCGGCCTCGTCGACGAAGTGGAAGCCGGTCTGCCCGGTTTCGGCGACCACGGCCTGGATGCGATCGACCAGCGTCGTGGCGCTGGCGAGGTCATAGCGCGAGATGTAGTCGAGGCTGACGTCGCAGAAGCTGCACTTCTTCCAGTAGCAGCCGTGCGCCACCGTGAGCTTGTTCCAGCGCCCGTCCGACCACAGGCGGTGCATCGGGTTGAGCATGTCGAGCAGCGACAGGTACCGGTCCAGCGGCAGTCCGTCCCAGGTCGGCGTCCCGACATCGTTGAACGGCACGTCCAGCTCGCCGCAGTCGATGTAGCGCACGGCACCTGTCTCGTCCCGAAGAAACGTGCGGGACAGGCGCTCGCGCGGACGCTGTTCGCGCAGATGCTCGAGCAGCGACAGCAGCGGGCGCTCGCCGGCGTCGAGCGTCACGTAGTCGAAGTAATCGAACACGCGTGGTTCGGCCAGCTCGCGCAGCTCGGTGTTGACGTAGCCGCCGCCGAGCACGGTGACGATCCGCGGGTCATGCGCCTTGAGACTCTGCGCGATCCGGAATGCCGCGTAGACCGCGCCGGGGAAGGGTACCGAGATCAGCACGAGGTCCGGCGCATGGCGAGAGACCGCCTCGAGCGTCAGCGTGTGCAGCGTCTGGTCGACCAGCGTGGGAGGCGCGGCGAGCGCCTGCGCCATCGGTTCGAAGTGGGGCTGACTTTGCGCCAGCGATTCCGCGTAACGCACGAACTCGAAGCGCGGATCGACGGTGTCGCGCAGCACGTCGGCCAGGTTGTTGAGATAGAGCGTGGCCAGGTGCCGCGCCCGGTCTTGCGCACCCAGCGCGCCGAAGGCCCAGGCCAGCGGATCGCCGCCGTCTTCGTCGACATAGATGTCGAGCGAGGCGAAGCGCGGACCTTCGGGCAGGAAGCGGCGGCTGCAGATGCGATGGGCGATGGTCGGATCGCGCGTCTGCAGGAAGGCCAGCGTGACCGGCAAGGTCGCGCGATAGCGCTCGAAGGCGTCCAGGAAATGCTGGACGCCGGGGCTGCGCTTGCGCTCGGCCTGCGCGAGCGCTGCCGTCCGGATCTGTTCCAGGCCGTCCGGCGAGAACAGTCGCAGCACCAGCGCGAGCGCCAGGTCTTCCTGGTGCGCATCGACACCCCGCGAGCGCAGGAAGCCGGTCAGGTAGGCGGTGGACGGGTAGGGCGTGTTGAGCTGCGTCATCGGCGGGATGACGGACAGGACACGCGGAGACGCGAAGGGCATGGCGCGCATCCTGCCATTCCTGCGCACCAAAGTAGCTGTAGCCCGGACGAAGTCCGGGGTCCTGCTTGCGGATGGGAGCCCCCCGGACTTCGTCCGGGCTACGAGGGCATCGGTGCCGCGGCCCGTTAGAATGCGGGCCCCTTTCGCATTCCCCGCCGCCCCGAGGCGGCTCATTCCATGACCGAGTCCGCAACTCCCGAGAGTGTCGTCATCGTCGGTGCCGGCCAGGCCGGTGGCGAGACCGCCGCCGAACTGCGCCGCCAGGGCTACACGGGGCGCATCACCATCGTCGGCGAAGAGCCGCACGTGCCGTACAAGCGCCCGCCGCTGTCGAAGACCTACCTCTCCGGCGCCGCCACCAAGGAATCGCTGTATGTGCTGTCGGCGGCGGCCATGGAGAAGGCCACCATCGAGTTCATCGGCGGCGTGCGCGCCATCGCGATCGACCGCGCCGGCAAGACGCTGACCTTGTCGGACGGCCGCAAGCTGCCTTACGGCAAGCTGATGCTGGCCACCGGTGGCCGGCCGCGCCTGCTGACGATTCCGGGCGCCGACCTGCCCAACATCCACGTCGTGCGCGGCATCGCCGATGTCGACGCCATCCGCGAGCAATTCGTCGCCGGCAAGCGCCTGGTGATCGTCGGCGGTGGCTACATCGGACTGGAAGTGGCTGCGGTCGCGACCAAGGCCGGCCTGAAGGTCACCGTGCTGGAGAGCATGCCGCGCGTGCTGCAGCGCGTGACAGCGCCGGAGATGTCGGCCTTCTACGAGAAGGTGCACCGCGAAGCCGGCGTCGACGTGCGCACCGGCGTGCAGCTCGCCGGTTTCGAACAACAGGGCGACGCGATCCACGTGAAGCTGGTCGGTGGTGACGTCGAGGGCGATCTGGTGATCGTCGGCATCGGCCTGATCGCCAACACCGAGCTGGCGGCGGACGCCGGGCTCGAGGTGGACAACGGCATCGTCGTCGACGAGTTCACGCGCACGGCCGATCCAGATATCCACGCCGCCGGCGACTGCACGGTGCATCCGAGCGAATTCCTCGGCCGCCGCGTGCGCCTCGAGTCGGTGCAGAACGCGATGGAGCAGGGTCGCGCCGGCGCATCGAACATGCTGGGCAAGGCCACCAAGTACACCAACGTGCCCTGGTTCTGGTCCGACCAGTACGACCTCAAGCTGCAGATGGTCGGCATGTCGACGGGCTACGACCAGGTCGTGCTGCGCGGCGACCCGGCCAAGCGCAGCTTCGGCGCGTTCTATCTCAAGGATGGCCACCTGATTGCCGTGGACACCGTCAGCCGTCCGCAGGAATTCATGCTGGCGAAGAAGATGGTGGCGCTGAAGGTCAAGGTCGATCCGGCGAAGCTGGCCGACGAGACGATTCCGATGAAGGACCTCGTACCAGCCGCCTGACCGTAGCCCGGGTGAAACCCGGGGTTGCGCTCCGTATGTGAGGGGAATCCCGGGTTTCACCCGGGCTACGAGGAAGTCACACGGGAAGGGACGCGCATGACCGATGCCCCTCAGCCGACTGCACCGGCCGCGGTCTCGTTCCCCGAGGCCCTGCGCTGGTGGTTCAAGCTCGGCTGCATCAGCTTCGGCGGGCCGGCCGGACAGATCGCGATCATGCATCGCGAACTCGTCGAGACGCGTCGCTGGATCTCCGAAAACCGGTTCCTGCACGCGCTGAACTACTGCATGTTGTTGCCGGGCCCCGAGGCGCAGCAGCTGGCGACGTACATCGGCTGGCTGATGCACGGCGTGCGCGGCGGCATCGCCGCGGGCGCGCTGTTCGTGCTGCCCTCGCTGATCCTGCTGATCGCTTTGTCCGTCGCCTACGTGAATCTCGGGGCGCCGCTCGCGGCGGACCTGCTGTACGGCATCCGGCCAGCGGTGGTGGCGATCATCGCGTTCGCCGCGTGGCGCATCGGCTCCAAGGTGCTGCGACAGAAATGGCTGTGGCCGGTGCCGGTCGCGGCGTTCGTTGCGCTGTACACGCATGTCCCGTTTCCCGCCGTCATCGTGGCAGCGGCCTTGTACGGCTGGCTGTTGCGCGAGCGGCTCGGCAGCGCGGCGGCGCAGCACGCGGCGACGGCTGCGCATCGGCCCGCGCTGATCGACGACGACACGCCGACACCCCCGCACGTGGCTTACTCGTCGTCGCGGCTCGTCGTGATCCTGCTGTTCGGCGTGCTGCTGGCCGGCACCGTGTACGCGTCGCTCGCCGCGCTGTACGGCTTCGACTCGCTGTTCAACGCGATGGGCCTGTTCTTCGGCAAGGCGGCGCTGGTGACCTTCGGCGGTGCCTACGCCGTGATGCCCTACGTGTTCCAGGGCGCGGTCGTGGGCCATGGCTGGCTGAGTGCGACGCAGATGATGGACGGCCTGGCGCTCGGCGAGACGACGCCGGGGCCGCTGATCATGGTGGTCGCCTTCGTGGGCTTCATGGGCGGCTGGAACGGCATGCCCGCCGAACCGCTCGCGGCAGGGCTGATGGGCGCCTGCGTCGCCAGCTTCTTCACGTTCCTGCCGTCCTTCATCTTCATCTTCGCCGGCGCCCCCTGGGTCGAGCGCACGCGCGGAAGTTTCCGGCTCGCGGGTCCGATGAGCGCGATCACCGCGGCGGTCGTCGGCGCGATCTTGTCGCTCGCGCTGTTCTTCGCGGCGCACGTGTTCTGGCCGCAGCCGGGTGTCGATGTCGTGGCGATGGCGATCGCCGTCGTCGGCTGGGTCGCGCTGTGGCGCAACTGGCTCGGAATGATTCCGCTGATCGTGCTCAGCGCGGCGGTGGGCGCGGCGTATCGGCTCCTGGGTTGATCCTCGATCGGAGTGACCATCCCGGACTTCGTCCGGGCTACGGGGGCCGCCATCCGCACGACTCACCCATTTGCAGCATGTAGTGCTGTTCCCCGCTGTCTAGTCTGCGATCTGTCCGGACGTCCGCCCTGCACAAGGGAGCGGACGCATAACCAGGAGTGAGGATCGATGGGTGCAGCGCTGGCCGAGGAACGCCTGGTGTCGGTGGACTCGCACGTGCATTTCACCGACGAGTGGGTGAAGGCGCGCCTGCGCAAGCCGATGCACGCGGTGTGGGACGAGGCCAATGCGAAGGCCGAGGTCCATGCCGCGAAAGTGTTGCGCGGTGGACAGAAGCAGCTCGAGCTCGAGGACTTCGTCGATCCCGAAGCCGCGCGCGATCCGGGCCACTTCACGCCGGAAGGAAAGCTCGCGGCGATGGATCGCGACGGCGTCTTCGCCGAGGTGATCTTCCCGGAACTGGCCGGCGCCAAGATCGTGAATCCCGCGTTGATGGGCGACGACTGGAAGGAAGTCTTCCGCGGCTACAACGAGGCGATGGCCGACTTCGCGTCGCATGATCCGAAGCGGCTGATGACGGCGTATCAGTTGCCGCTGTACGACATCGATTTCGCGGTCGAGGAAGTGGAGCGGCTGGCGCGCGACAAGCAGGCTCGCTGTGTGCAGCTCACGCCGTTCCCGGCGGACCTGGGCCTTCCTGACGTCTATCACGAGCGCTACGAGCCGCTGTGGAAGATCATCGAAGAGACGGGTCTCACGGTCCTGAACCATCTCGACCTGAAGAAGGAACTCTGGGACGTGTTCCGCCGTGATCCGACGCCACAGAAGGGCATCTTCACGGGCCTTGCGTGGGCGCCGCTGGCGGAAGCGATCTGCATGTGGATCCTCACCGGCACGCTCGAGAAGTATCCGAAGATGAAGGTGCTGTTCGTCGAGCCGGGCCTGGGCTGGCTGCCGTGGTTCTTCCAGGCGCTGCTCGACCCGCGCATGCACCAGCACTACGAATTCCCGGGCGTGAAGCGGCCGCCGTCGGAGACGTTCAAGGCGCAATGCGGCGCGACGTTCATGTACGAACCGCAGGGCCTGAAAGCCTGCTACGACTACTTCGGACCAGACTGCCTGTACTGGTCCACCGACTTTCCGCATCCCGCGACCTGCTGGCCGAACTCGCGCAGCCAGGTGGTCAGCCAGTTCGCGGAAGCGGGCATCCCGCAGGCGGATCGCGTGAAGATCACGTCGGGGAACGCGATGCGGACGTTTGGGTTGGGCTAAGGGTTTTCATCCCCGAGTCAGGTTTTCACCGCAAAGGCGCAAAGGGAAAAGAAAGGGCACAAAGGAAAGAAAAGATTGATGGAGCGAAGAAAAAGTCGAGGATTGAGAGCAGATTCGAGATGTTCGGGCACCGTTCTCTTCACCTCTAGAGTTTTTCTTTGCGTCCTTTCTTTTCCCTTTGCGCTCTTGCGTTGAATATTTTTGCTATTCAGGAGCATCGCAATGGCTGGCGTACTTGACGGACTCAAGGTCCTCGATCTCACCTCCGGCATCGCCGGCCCGATGGCCACGATGCTGCTCGGCGACAACGGCGCCGACGTCATCAAGATCGAACCGCCGGGTGGTGATCCCGCCCGAAAAACCGAAGGCCCGCATCGGCTCGGCTACACGGTCTGGCAGCGCGGCAAGCGCAGCGCGTTCCTGGATCTGACCCACGTCGAGGACAAGAAGGCTTTCCTCGCGCTCGCGAGCACGGCCGACATCCTCGTCGAGTCCTCCGTGCCTGGAGAAACCGCGAAGCTCGGCATCGACTACGCGACGTTGAGCGCCGCGAATCCGCGCCTCGTCTACTGCTCGATCACCGGCTACGGTCGCGACACCGCGCATAGCCAGCGACCCGCGGTCGATGCGTTGGTGCAGGCGCGTACCGGCCTGATGTTCGAGCAGCGCGGTTGGGCCGAGGGCGCGCTCAATCACATGAACGGGCTGCCGGATCCGTTTCCGGATCTCGAGATTCCGCAGGACCAGGTCCAGGGCGCGCCGCGTCCCGGTCCGCTGTTCGTCGCCTCGCAGTGGCCGAGCCTGGGCGCGTTCTTCACGGCGAGCCTCGGCATCGCCGCCGCGCTGCGGGCGCGCGAGCAGACCGGTCGCGGCCAGTGGGTCGAGACCTCGCTGATGCAGGGCGCCTTCGCCGGCGCCGCGGGTGTGTGGCAGCGCGCGGAGAAAGTGGACGCCGCCGGCTTCGACACCTGGATCCTGAATTCGAAGTCGTCCAAGGGCCACTTCCAGGCCAAGGACGGCAAGTGGCTGCACAACTGGGTGCCCAATCCGCGCTTCATCCTGCAGGCCGCGGAAGGCGACACGTTGAACGCGTCGCCGGACCTGACGGTGCAGAACGATCCGGATCGCTTCGGCACCGGCCCCGAGGAAATTCTCGTGATGTCGCACTACCAGCCGATCCTCGCCGAGGCCGTCGCCAAGTTCCCGGTGAAGGACTGGATCGAGGCCGCGGCCGTCGCCGAGATGACGATGCAGCCGGTGCGCAGCATCGAAGAGTCGCTCGCTGATCCGGCCTTCCTCGAAGACGGCTGCGTGCGCGAAGTGAACGATGCCGAACTGGGCACGATCCGCACGGTGGGCAACGCGTTCAACATGAGCCTGACGCAGGGCAAGCCCGGCGCCGCGCCAGTGAAGCCGGGTGCGAACACCGCCGAGGTGAAAGCGGAGGCCGCGAAGATCATCGCCGAAGCGAAGGCCGCCAAACCCGCCCGCGACAAGAAGATCAAGGCGCCGCTCGACGGCATCGTCGTGCTGGATCTGGGCCTGGCGATCGCCGGTCCGTTCGGCACGCAGCTGCTGAGCGATCTGGGCGCGACGGTGATCAAGATCAACGGCCTGTTCGACCTGTTCTGGCATCGCGTGCACATCGCGTACATGGCCAACCGCGGCAAGAAGTCGATCACGCTGAACCTGAAAGATCCGCGTGCGATGAAGATCCTGCTGGATCTCGTCGCCAAGGCCGACGTCGTGCAGCACAACATGCGCTACGACGCGGGAGAGCGACTGAAGATCGACTACGAGTCGCTGAAGAAGCTCAATCCGAAACTGATCTACGCGCACTCGCGCGGCTTCGAGCGCGGCGTGCGTGCGGGCCTGCCCGGCAACGACCAGACCGGCGCCTGCCTGTCCGGCATCCAGTTCGAGGATGGCGGCATGGGACGAGGCGAGGGCGGCCACCCGATGTGGAGCTTCACCAGCTTCGGCGATACCGGCAACGGCTTCCTGTCCGCGACGGCGATCTGCAACGCGATCTATCACCGCGACCGCACCGGCGAAGGCCAGTTCGTCGATACCTCGATCATCAACGCCGCGCTGCTCAACACCAGCTATGCCGTGGCCAAGCCCGATGGCAGCGGCTTCGCGCGTCCGCGCATCGACGGCATGCAGCTCGGCTTCTCCGCGGGGCATCGGCTGTACGAAACCGCCGACGGATGGATCTGCGTGGCGCTGAGCACCGATGCGCACTGGAGCGCGCTGATCGGTGTACTCGGTTTGTCGGCCGATCTGCGCAAGCAGGACGACGCAGCGCAGGCACGGCTCATTGGCGACGCCATCCATCCGCTGAGCGTCAGCGCGGCATTCGAGAAGCTCGATGCGGCCAAGGTACCGGTCGAGATCGTCGATCCGGAATTCTCGCGTCGCCTGCACGATGACGCCGAGTTCTCGCAGCGTCGCTGGACCGTGTCCTATCCGCACCCGGTCGTCGGCAAGCTCGACCAGATCGGCCTGCTGTTCGATCTCTCCGATACCCCCGGCGTGATCCAGGGACGCCCGCTGCTGGTCGGTGAGCACACCAAGGAGATCCTGGGCGGCCTGGGTTACGACGAGGAACAGATCAAGACGATGGAAGAGCAGATGGCGATCGGTTTCGCCGGCATGCCGCGCATGCCGCCGCGACCTGCGGCGGCGCAGGCCGGGGCGCCCAAGCCCGGCATGGCGAGCCTGCTGGAAAAGGAAGCGAAGAAGTAGTTGGTGGGGCCAGCGTAGCCCGGACGAAGTCCGGGGTTACGTTCTGCAAAGCGAGACCCCGGACTTCGTCCGGGCTACTTCGAGTGCCTCAGCTTGCGACAGCGTCGGCCGGCGGCGGATAGCGCTTCAGCAGCGCCTCGCGCTTCGACGGGTGCAGGTTGGCGAGCCGCAGATCCCCGCGATAGTGGGCGACGACGCGCTTGTCCATCAGCCAGAACCACAGGAACGGGAAGTAGGCGATCGGGATCAGCGTGGCGTAGCCGGACGGCAGCTGCGGGCTCTCGTCGAAATGGCGCAGCGACTGGTAGCGGCGCGTCGGGTTGGCGTGGTGATCCGAGTGACGCTGGAGCTGGTACAGCAGCAGGTTGGTGACGGTGTTGTTGCTGTTCCAGGAATGCGTGGGCTGCACGCGCTCGTAGCGTCCGTCCGCCGTCTTCTGCCGCAGCAGGCCGTAGTGCTCGAGGTAGTTCACGACTTCCAGCAGCGCCAGTCCGAACAGGGCCTGCGCAATCAGGAACGGCAGCACCGCCCAGCCGAGCCAGACCGTCAGCGCGCCGAACAGCAGCACCGTCATGCTCCAGGCCTGCAGGTTGTGATTGCTCCAGTGCCAGACGGACTTGCCGTCGCGTTCCAGGCGCTGCGCTTCCAGTTCCCAGGCCGAACGCAGGCTGCCCATCACGGTGCGCGGCAGGAAGGCCCAGAAGGTCTCGCCCATGCGGGAGCTGGCAGCGTCTTCCGGCGTGGCGGCGCGCACGTGGTGGCCGCGGTTGTGCTCGACGAAGAAATGTCCGTACGCGACCGGCGCGAGCGTCAGCTTCGCCAGCCAGCGCTCGAGCGCTTCCTTCTTGTGCCCCAGCTCGTGCGCGGTGTTGATGCCGACGCCGTTGATGATGCCGATGGTCGTCACGAGACCCGCGATTTCCCACCAGGCCAGCGTACCGCTGACCGCGACCCAAGCGCCCAGCACCGTCGCGGCCCACTGCAGCGGGATGTACGCGTAGACGATCCAGCGGTAGTACGGGCGCGACTCGAGCTGCGCGACGATAGCCTCCGGCGGGTTGCTGGTGTCGTCGCCGATCAGTGCGTCGAACACCGGGATGACGCCGTAGAACACGACCGGGCCGAGCCACCACAGCCAGCCGAAGCCGGTGAGCTGGGTCAGTCCGAAGAAGATGAAGGGCAGGCTGGGCGCGAGCAGCCCCAGCATCCACAGCGGCTTCTTGCTGTCGGTCCAGTTTGGTGTATCGAGGGTCGCGGTCGTCATGTGTGCTCTCCAGTTCGCCGTGCGCAAGGCAGGTTCGATGGACAGATAGTGGACGCGCGGAGCCGACGCCCCTTGTCATTTTCCGTCGATGTGTTGTCCTATTCCGCCATGTCGACCGCGTCCCCCTATCTGCCGGCCCGCTACTACGCCCTGCTGCTGACGCGGCTGGTGCAGTGGGGCGTCGACGTTCCGGCCTTGCTGCGGGACGCCCAGATCGACCCGGCCACGCTGGCCTCGCCGGATGGCCGCTTCCGGCCCGAGCAGGTCGACCGGCTCGTGGTGCTGGCCACCGAGCGCTCGGGGCGCACCGACCTGGGTTTCGAATTGGGACGCCTGCTCAAGCTCAGTTCTCACGACATCCTGGGCTACGGCATGTTGAGCAGCCCCACGGTGGACCAGGCCCTCAAGCTGGTCTCGCGCTATTTCAGCCTGATCACGCCGACCTACACGCTGCGTTACCGCTGCGACGACAAGATCGCCGAGGCGCTGGTGCTGCCGCAGCTGGCGCTCAGCGCACGGGTGCGCGAGGTGCATCTCGAGGCGATCGCCGTGGCGTTCTACGAGCACGTGCGCAGCCTGCTGTCGGGGGATCTGCCGGCCTGCAACATCTACCTGTCGTTCGAGGCGCCCGCGCACGTCGCGCGCTACCGCGAACTCGGCGCCGCGGTGGTGCATTTCGGCCAGCAGAATCTTCCGGGCGCGCGCATCGTGCTCGAGCGCGACGTCGTCATGCGGCCGCTGGCGATGGCGGACGACAACGCGCTGCGCCTGGCCCGCAGTCGCTGCGATGCCCTGCTGAGCCAGATCACGCAGGGCGCGCGCTTGTCGGACTGGGTGCAGATGATGTTGCGCGAGGCTGCCGACGGCCAGCCCAAGCTCGAAGAACTGGCGCAGATCCTCAATCTGTCCGCGCGCACGCTCGAACGCCGCCTGGCCGATGAACAGAGCAGCTTCCGCGATCTGGGCCGGCGCGCGCGCTACGAGCGCGCCTGCGAGCTGTTGCGTGGCGGCCGACTGAGCATCACGCAGATCGCCTATCAGCTCGGGTACACCGACGTGGCGAATTTCACGCGTGCGTTCCGCCGGGAGGCGGGGATGTCGCCGAGCGCGTTCGTCACGGGCGCGGAGCTCTCTTCGTCGATCCCGTAGCCCGGACGCAGTCCGGGATCCCCCTCGAATACGGAGCGCGACCCCGGACTGCGTCCGGGCTACGTTGCTCGATCGGAGGGCCGCGCCGCCTCGTTCAAGTGATTCCCGCGCGCGGCCGGCCTGTCTATCGTGGACGATCCAAAAAACCAGAACCTAGGGAGGAACGCCAATGCGCCCCACCGATCTCTTGCGACGCTGCCTGCTGGCCTTCGGCCTGCTGATGACCTGCGCCGTTCATGGCGCCGAGTTCTCGGGTCGCGTGGTGAGCGTCGGTGACGGCCGGGGGATCGCCCAGGCGATGGTCACGCTGTCCTTCCCCGACGGCTACCGCGGGCCCGCGGCGATCACGGTGTTCAGCGGCGCCGACGGCAGCTACCGCATCTCGAGCGACAGCCTGCCCGACGCGGGCAAGCTCAGGCTGCGTGCGAGCAAGCCCGGCTTTCACCAGGTCGAGCCCGCGGACGGCGTGCCTCAGATGAAGTCGCGCAAGGCGGGCGAGGCGCCGACGGCGGCGATCTACCTGCAGTCCAGCGACAACATCGCCGCCGAGGTTCCGGCGTCGGCCTGGTTCGCCGGCATGCCGGCGGGCGACGAGCGCAACCTCACGATCACGAGCTGCTCGAGCTGCCACCAGATGGCCAGCCCGCGTGCGCGCGAATACGCGGCCAAGATCGAAGCGGTCAGCAATGGTCCGGGCGGCGACAAGAAGGCGGTGGAGGAGTGGCGCAAGATCGTTCGCCACGAGGCCTGGCGCACCGTCGTCAAGTACATGCGCTCGAAGCACTACTCGGTCTTTCCGCTGGAAAGCCCGGTGAATCTCGACGCCATCGACTGGGCGACGGCGCAGAACGCCGACTACAACTTCTTCAACGGCCCCCAGGGTGAAGTGATCGCGAAGTACCTGGCGGATCATTTCCCGAAGCAGACCGTGTATCTGTCGCGTGACGATTACAGCTACGGCGCGCCGCTGGGCGTCACCGACAAGACCGTGATCCGCGAGTTCTCGTTTCCGAAGGATGCGCTGGTGCGCGAAATGGTCCCGGCTCCGGGATCGCCGTATTACTGGGGTGCGGATGTGCGGCGCAACTTCGTCGTGCGCCTGGATCCGTCCAACGGCGAGACCAAGTGGTTCGCACCGGACTTCAAGGGATCCACCGGGCCGCACACGATCGCGCCCGACGACGACGGCAACCTGTGGGTGTCGATGATCGACAACGACCAGTTCGGGCGCTTCGATCCCAAGACCGAGAAGTGGAAGCTGTGGACGCTGCGCCCCACCAACCTGCCGGACACCGCGGCCATGGCCGGCGGCGCCATCGTCCACGACTTCTCGATCGATTCGAAAGGGCACATGGCGCGGGACAAGTACGGCAACCTCTGGGTGACACTGGTGGGATCCAACCAGATGGGATCCCTCAATCCGGACACCGGCGAGGTCGCGTTCTACGACACCAACAAGGTCGAAGGCCTGAGCGCCATCAATCACCTGATCTATGGGACGGTGCTGCCGGCCGACGGCAAGTGCGCCTGGTACTCGCAGCTCAATGGCAACGTCGGCTGCATCAACACCAAGACCCACAAGATCGACCATGTCGTTCCGTTCCCCGCGGGCGTGGGGCCGCGGCGCATGACCCGCGACAACCAGGGCAACCTGTGGGTCGCGCTGTTCGGCAGCGGACAGGTTGCGAGGATCGACATGGCGACCGCCAAGGTGACGGCGACCTTCGATCTTCCAGACCGCGCCTCCGCCCCGTACGCGGTGAGCTGGGACGAGCGTCGCAAGACGATCTGGGTGGCCAATGCGAACAGCGACGTGGTCTATCGCCTGGATCCGAAGACCGGTGCGAGCCAGGTCTTCCCGCTGCCGCGCCCGCTGGCCTATCTGCGGCAGATCGCGGTCGACGGCAAGACCGGCAAGCTGATCGCGTCGTACGGCAACTACCCCGAAGGCTCAGGCCCTTCGATGGGCGTCGTGATCGATCCGGGCGATTGACCGTCCGCTCGAACAGAAGACCCAGAACAGGAATTCGATATGACGACGCTCATCACCCGATCCCCATTTCACGGCTTGGCCGCAGCCACGCTGCTGGCCGCCTTTTCGTTCTCCTTCGCCGCGCATGCGGAGGCTGAACTCGATGCGGCGCAGGCCAAGAAGCTGTTCAACGCGCGGGGCTGCAACGCCTGCCACGGTGCGGAAGAGCAGCGCATCGGCCCGTCCTACCAGGTGATCGCCATGCGGTACTCCGGCGAGTACGCGACCGACGCCGTGGGCCTGGTCGAAAAGCTCGCGACCAAGATCCGCTATGGCGGTACGGGCGCGTGGGGCATGGTTCCAATGATCAGCAATCCGACGATCTCGCAGGTGGAAGCCGAGTCGATCAGCCGCTGGATCCTGAGCCTCAAGCCGCCGGCTCCGCAGTAGCCCGGGCGAAGCCCGGGACGGCGCTGGATATTCAAAGAGAACCCCGGGTTTCACGCGGGCTGCTTTCTATTTCTTGATCGCGCGCGTCATCAGGAACGACTGGTGTACGCGGTTGCCGCGGTAGTACTGCGAAACGATGGCCTCGACCTTCGCGCGAAACTCCGCGAGCTTGGCCGGTTGGTCGGCCAGGACCTGCGCGAGCTTCACGAACGGCGCCGCGGTGAGTTCCATGTTGGTGCGGTAGTGCCGCACGCTCAGCGCCGGGATCGTCATCTCTTCGCGGCCGAACTCGATTCCGGTGACGGCATCGCCGAGCCGCTCGCGCACGGTCTCCACGTTGCCCCAGGCGGTCGACGGCGGCACGCCGGCCGGAGGCGGCAGGTAGGAACCGACGAGATCGAATAGCCGGCCGATCGCGAGCTCCGGCGGCCAGGTCGAGAAGGCGATGCGTCCGCCCGGCCTGAGCACGCGCAGCATCTCGCGCGTCACGACCTCGGGCCGCGGCGCGAACATGTGACCGAACTGGCTGAGCACGACGTCGAAGCAGGCGTCGGGATAGGGCAGGGCTTCGGCGTCGCCCTCGACGAAGTCGATGTCGGCTTCGATGAGCGCCGCGTTGCGCCGGGCGTCCACCAGCAGTGCGGGCGACAGGTCCAGGCCTCGCACCCGCGCTCCCGTTCTCGCCGCCGTGATCGCCACCACCCCCGTGCCGCAGGCGACGTCGAGCACCTCCTGTCCGGATTTCACGTCCGCGAAATCCACGAGCATGGCCGCGGCCGGTGTCGTGAAAGCCGCCAGCGGCGAGAACAGGCCCCAGCCCTCTCGCTGCGCGGCCTTGAGCGGGGCGAATGGATCGGTGCTCATGTGCAGGCTCCTCCGCGCGGCTGGAAACCGGTGCGCGTGGGTACAGCCTACGCCTTGAGCGGGATCGCCTGAATCATCGGTTCGGGTTGCGGGATGCGGACCGTGCCGACCGGCGGATGCACCAGCGCCAGCCGTGCTTCCGATTCGGGTCCCTTCACGAAGGCGTTCCAGCACACCTGCGTGTAGCTCTTGTCGACGACCGCGCCCAGCGCCTCGATCTCGGGTTCGAGCCGGCGATGCAGGTCGACGAGGTTGTACCAGGGCACGCGCGGGTAGACGTGATGCCCGATGTGCCAGTTGATGTTGTTCCAGAAGTAGCTGTGCAGGCGGTTGGACGTGATCGTGCGCGTGCCCATCAGGTTGCCGCGATTCCACGGCGTCTCGTAATGCTCGGCGATGAACCGGAACGAGTTGAACAGCGAGAAGAACAGCAGCGGGAACAGCCACACCGCCAGGAACTCGCCGAGCACGTCGTGCGAACGGGCCCAGAAGATCAGGCTGATGTAGAGGGCGGCCTTGAGCCCGTTCTCGAACAGGTGGATCGCCCACTGGCGCAGGCCGAACGCCTTGATCGGGTAGATCAGCGTGAAGTGGAGGGCCGTGAGCAGGCCGCCGATGAAGAAGTACAGGTAGAACACCGCGAAGTCGGCGATCCCGCGCTGGCCCATCGTGAAGGCGTCGGGGTCCTTCGGCGAGCGGTTGTGCCGGTGGTGCTGGAGATGGTCTTCCTTGAACGCGATGAACGACACCATCAGGGGCAGCATCGCGACCGTCCCGAAGACCTGGTTCTGCCAGCGGCGCGGGAACAGCGAATCGTGGGTGGCGTCGTGCATGAACGTGACCACGCTCATCCACAGGTAGCCCAGCGCCACGTAGATCGGCCAGTCCACATAGAGCGACTCGCTGTGCCAGGCCAGCCAGGTCAGCAGGACCATCAGGCAGACGAACCACGTGAACTTCACCACGCTCACGAGCGGCCGGAGCCTCATGAACTGCTGAAGCTCCTCGCGGGAGAGGTGTGGACGCGGCGGTGTGGACATAGGACGTGTCGGCAAAATGCAGACAAGCGTCCGCGTCTCTGCAATATACAGGTTCCGTGCCCGTTCCTTTCAAAGAGCTTTCAGCGCCGATTTCGAGCCTGTCCCGCAGCTCGGGTTCGAAGTCGTGCTTCAGACCGGAGCGGCGATCGCGGCCTCGCCGTCTGCCGATGGATCAGCACCGCACGGAAGTGGGGCACACGGGGCTGCCCGCATGGACATCGGGTTCGATCGCAGCCCAGGATGGGTCAGGCTCCACCGGCGTCCTTGCGAACGACGACGGCGGGCCCCGCGATCCATACGAACGAAGGGAGAAAAGCTCATGAAGCGTCAGGGATTCAAATTTTTGGCGGTGCTGGGCGTGGCGCTGTGCTCGATGACGGCTATCGCCGCCGACGCCACCCCCGCTGCCGCCGTGCCCGCCGCGGCCCCGGCGGCTTCCGGGCCGCTCGCGGTGACAAGTCCCCGGCTGTACGCGCTCGATTGCGGCGCGATCAAGGTCGGCGACATGGCCGGCTTCTCCGACATCGGCGATCAGGACGGGCAGGTGAAGAATTTCGTCGTCCCGTGCTTCGTCATCGCCCATCCCAAGGGCATCCTGGTCTGGGATGCCGGCCTGAACGACGGACTGGCGGAGCAGAAGGGCGGCGTCGATCACGGTGTTTTCCATCTCAGCGTGAAGACCACGTTGGCCAGCCAGCTCAAGACGATGGGACTGGCGCCCACCGACGTGACGTATCTGGCGTTCTCGCACATGCACTTCGATCACACCGGCAACGCAGGGATGTTCACGGCCTCGACGACCTGGCTGATGAATCGCGGCGAGCTGGCGTGGGCCTTGAGCGACCCGGCGCCGTTCGGCGTGAGCGCTGAAAACCTGGCGGCCGCCAAGACCGTGAAATCCGAGATGTTCGTCGGCGATCGCGATGTGTTCGGTGACGGCTCGGTCCGCATTCTGTCCTCGCCGGGTCACACGCCGGGCAGCGCGGTGCTGATGCTTCAGCTCAAGAAGGCGGGCCCGGTGATCCTGTCCGGCGACCTGTACCACACGCTTCACAATCTCGAGAAGCACCGCGTGCCGTCGTTCAACACCAGCCGCGCCGAAACGGTGGCTTCATTCGATCGCGTGGATTCGATCGTCCGCAACAAGAAGGCGCGACTCGTCGTGCAGCATTCGCCGGAGCACTTCGCGAAGCTGCCCAAATTCCCGGCCTACCTGGATTGAGACGAACGAGGATCGGCGTGCCGATGCTCTGGCAGGACGAAAAAACGAGGGCGGGGGGCGCATCCACGCGCCGCCCTCGTGGTTTCCGCGCGCCATGAGCCCGGAATCCGGCCGCAGCGTTTCTCGGATCAGCCGACGACGAGGGGCATGCTGAACCTGAATTGCGTTCGGCCTTCCGCGCTGGACAGTTCGATCTTCCCGCCGTGGCTGCGTGCGATCTCGGCGGCGATGTAGAGCCCCAGCCCCAGTCCGCTCTGGTTGCGCTGCGGATCGCCACGAACGAACGGCTCGAAAATCCTCCGCTGCAACTCCACCGGGATCGGCATGCCGTGATTGCTGACCGACAGGGCCAGCATGTCGTCCGCCACGCGTGCCGTGACCTGGACCGGCGAACCTGGCTCGCCGTGCGTCATCGCGTTGGATACCAGGTTGCCGAGCAGCTGCGCGATGCGCGGCGCGTCGCAGCGCACGAGCCCGGGCAGATTGATCGACACGTCGAGTGGACGGGTCGGGTGATTGAGCTGGATTTCGGTCGTGACCTGCCGCAGCAGACCGGCGAGCAGATCGGTGTTCTCCATCGACAACGGAATGCCCGTTCCGAGCTTGCCGCGCGCGAAATCGATGACGTCATCGACCAGGCTGGCCATGCGATTGCAGCTACGCCGGATCACCGAGATCATCGTGCGCGCCTTGGGATCGGTGGCGCTGGCCTCGAGGACTTCGGCGCTGATGCCGATCGAGTTCAGCGGATTGCGCAGATCGTGTCCGAGAACGGCGACGAAGCGGTCGCGCAGCAAGGCGTCCTCGCGCGCGGCATCGAGTTCCCGCGTCCTGCGCCCGATGGTGTCGTCGGCATCGAGATGGGCGGCAATCAGCTGAGCGAACAGCGTGAGCGTGCGGATCGTCGGGGGATCCTCGACGGGACGCGGCTGCGGATCCAGGCCGCACAGCGTGCCGAAGAATGAGCCATCCGCTCGCACGATCGGCAGCGAGACATAGCTCTCGAAGCCGTAGAGCCGGGGCGTCGCGTGCTGACAGAACTCGGGATGCTGGCTGGCGTGGCCGAAGATGATCGCCTGCTGCTGCTGACGCACCTCGTTGCAGAGCGTCGTGTGCAACGGCAGTTCCTGCCCGGGCTCGAGGCCGAACGCCAGCTGATCGTTGACGGCGCAGGCCGTCCACGTGGTGTCGGTGACGCGGGCCACGGCTGCAAAACGCATACCGGTCAGCGTGATCATCAGCTCGAGGATCGTCGGCACGACGCAGATGCGGCGGATCGCCTGGATGTCGAGGGTGACGTCGCTCATGACGTGATCTTACCGTCGACGGATGATCCCCAGCGTCATGCGCCTGCCGAGCGTGCGCCTGGTGCCCTTGGCGCCGCTCAATACGATCTGAAGACGCTTCTCTCCGGTTGGCCTGATCAGGGATCGGTCGGCGCCTGGTGTCTTTTCCAGGCCCGGAATGTGGCGGCGCCGATGCTCTGATGAAAAGCGACGGCGCCGGGACGCCGTCACCCGCTGGGGTTCAGAACCCCATCCGCAGTCCGATGCGAAGATCTTCCAGCTTTTCGTCGGCATCGACGTGATCCAGCTCCAGATCCGTCACGCGGTACTCGATGAAGCCGCCGACCATTCCAGGCTGGATGCTGACGCCGACCTTGTATTCCATGCCGTCGAGGTCATCGAGATCGACACGCCCGATCTCGGCATAGCCGCGAAACATGCCGGTCCCGATCATGCCGCCGGCGTGGATGCCGAAGCCATCCTGCTCGTCCGAGCCGCCATCGACATCGTCGATCTCGAGATCAGCATCGAAGTTGACGTACTCGGCACGAAGCCAGGCGCCGGCGTTGCGCTCGTTGAGGAAACGATAGCCCAGACCGACGCGGAAGCTGCGGGTGTCGGCATCGGCGTCGAAGCCGCCGATGTTGCCGTCCAGCTTGTTCGACTGGATCTCGCCGGTGAACAGGCCGATCTCGTTGCCCAGCCAGAATGCCAGGCCACCACCGCCGCCATCGATGCTGGCCTTGTCACCCCCGGATTCGACTTCGAAGTCGAGGCTCGAGAAGTACAGATCCATGTGGTTGCCCAGAGGATCTTTCGTTTCCGCGGCCGATGCTCCCTGTGCCACGCAAAGCGCCACGACCGCGTACGCGATTCTTTTCATCGATTGCTCCCCCTTGGTGTTTTTAGCGAAGTGAGCCCGTGCAAGTGCCGTCATCCGCGACGGCCCACGCACGTGCTGTGGTTTCCGATCATTGTCCCTGATCCCCTGAAGTTCGATTCGCTCGACGCGAAGAACCTCCCGTCTGCAGGTCTGCTGCCTGTCGTGAGATCAAGCCGCGGCCCTCGATTCACGTTGTACTCCCGCCGCCGAGTCGTTGCCAAGCCTCCGATGTGGGCGGGACCCCGGCTCGATCGAAACGAGGCACTGTCGCCTACTGACGAGCCGTCGTGCCTCCGTCGATCGTCAGCACCGTGCCGTTGCAGTACGAGGATTCGTCGCTCGCGAGATACAGGCAGCCATAGGCCATCTCGAGCGCGGTGCCGGGCCGCTTCATCGGCGTGATGCGGTCGGCCACTGCGGGATCGTCGAACAGGTTCAACACCGAGGCGACCATCGGCGTGGCGATGAAGCCGGGCGCAATGCAGTTCGCGCGAATGCCTTGAGCGGCGTACGCGACGCAGAGCGATCGCGTCAGGTTGATCATGCCGGCCTTGGCGGCGGTGTAGGTGTGCGCACCCGCCAGGCCCACGTATCCGGAGATGCTCGAGACGTTCACGATCGTGCCGTGACCCTGCCGGATGAATTCCGGAATCACGTGGCGGCACATGTAGAAGCAGGCGTCGAGGTTGATGGCCATCACCTCTTCCCATGCCTGCGGCGACGTGTTGAGGACATCGCCCATCGTTCCGGGACTCTTCTCGGCCCAGCTGTAGCCGACGCCTGCGGAATGCACCAGGCAATCGATGCGTCCATATCGATCGATCGCGGTCTTGACGACGTGGCGGCAGGCGTCGTCGCTCGAAAGATCAGCGGCGAGAATCGAACCTCGGCCGCCTGCCTGTTCGACTTGCGCCAGCGTCTGTTCGAGATTGACCTGCGTTCGCGACACACCGAGGACCGTGGCGCCCTCTTTCGCAAACAGCACCATCGCCGCTTGCCCGACACCGGTGCCGGCGCCAGTGATGATGACCACCTTGCCGCTCATCCTGCCCATGTCGTCGACTCTCGCTCAGAAAGAACGTGAGACCCGATGATGGGTGACGCTGCGACGCGCAACAAGACGCGTGCCCGTAGCCCGGACGAAGTCCGGGGTTGCCCTCGCGTACGGCGCGCAACCCCGGACTTCGTCCGGGCTACGGTGCTGCAGACGTAAGGGCCCGCCCGCTTGCGGCGGCGCGGCGCGGTCTGTTGTCATTTCCATGCTCCAGGGCAGGGCGACACGGCGGTCTCTCCGACGTGACGACAACCGGCCCGCAGCACGATCGCCACATGGAGGGAAGCGCATGTCTGCACCGGTGCATGTCGTCGAAATGACCGAGAGCGAGCGGAACCACGCGTTCTCGGTGTGCCGCGAACTGGCGAATGAATTCCGCGCCGTCGGCCCGCGTCACGACGCGGAGAATTCATTTCCGCACGAGATGGCCGCACGGCTGCGCGCGCTGCGCCTACCGGGGCTCAATATTCCGAAGCGTTTCGGCGGCTGGGGTGCAGACATTGCCACCACGGCGCGATGCGTCGAGCTTCTGGCCTACGGCGACCCCGCTATTGCGCTGGGCTTCAACATGCACTTCGGCGTGATCGGATTCTTTCGCGGCATGTGGAGCGAACAACACCAGGCGCGATTCTTCCCGGGCGTGGCGCAGACCGGCCATCTGTTCGATGGCGTCTACAGCGAGACGCGCGCGGGCGTGATGGGTCTGGCCGACACTCGCGCCGTACCGGTCAGCGGAGGTTTTCGCGTGAGCGGACGCAAGAGCTGGGGCACGCTGTCGCTGGCGACGGATTTCCATACGTTCAACGCGACGATCACGAATCCGGACGGCCAGTTGCCGACTGATCATGCCCAGAGGGCGGCAAGGGAAGTCATGTTCGTCTGTCCCGCCACGGCCAATGGCGTGCGCATCGAGAAGACCTGGGATGCCCTCGGCATGCGGGCATCGGGAACCGAGACCGTCGTCTTCGAGGAGGTGTTTGTGCCCGAGGCCGATCTGGTTTCGTCCGCGTTTCGCTCCGGTCTTTTCGCCAATCTCGAATGGCAGACGCTGAGCTTCGCGTCGGTCTATCTCGGGCTTGCGCGGCGTGCGTACGACGAGACGCTCGCCATCATCCGCGGCAAGCGCCTGGGCGCAGTATCCGAGGCCGCCGATGTGAAGGTGAGCGAGCAACAGCTGGTGCAGGTCGGTGTCGGCGAGATGTGCGTGCTGATCGAGTCGGCCGCCAACTGCATCGAAGTCGCGGCCGCACGTCTGAATGAAGGCAGGGATCTGCCGGAGGATCCGTCGCGGCG
This sequence comes from Panacagrimonas perspica, assembly GCF_004364935.1. Taxonomy (GTDB): domain Bacteria; phylum Pseudomonadota; class Gammaproteobacteria; order Nevskiales; family Nevskiaceae; genus Panacagrimonas; species Panacagrimonas perspica. The sequence continues at coordinate 743,715 of NZ_SOBT01000008.1, forward strand.
CCTGGGCTGGCTCGAGATTCCCAAGGTGGTGTCGACGGAGAACGCGATCCGCGTGGTCGACATCGCGATGCGTCTGGTCGGTGGCGGGGCGTTCCGGCGCGGGCATGTCCTCGAGAAGCTGTATCGCGATGCGCGCAGCGGTCCGTTCCATCCGCTGACCACCGACCAGTTGATGCAGCATCTCGGCCGTGCGGAACTCGGCTGACGCGGCGATCGGCGCAGCTGCTTGAAGGGCTTGCTCCGAGCCTGCCGATTCCGACGATGCTCGATCCCCTGACACAGGAACGTTATCGCGACCTTGCCACCTGGATGGCGGGCCGCAAGCGTGACACGCGTCGCCCGACGTTCGGCATCAATGGTGCGCAGGGATCCGGCAAAAGCACCGCCGCCGCGTTTCTGAAGGACGAGCTCGCGAACACGCACGGGCTGCGCACCGTGGTGGTGTCGCTGGACGATTTCTATCTTCCCCGCGCCGCAAGGCGATCGCTTGCGGCCACGCTGCATCCCTTGTTCGCGACGCGTGGCGTCCCTGGCACGCACGACGTGGAACTGGGTATCGGCGTTCTGGAGAAACTGGCGGCCCTCCCGCCGCGGGAGCGGTTGGCGCTGCCCTGCTTCTCCAAAGCCGAAGACGACCGGATGCCAAGAGTCGACTGGCCGCTCGTGGAGGGACCGGTGGACGTGATCCTGTTCGAAGGATGGTGCGTCGGCACGCCGCCGCAGACGGACAGCGAGGTGGATGTCGCAATCAACGACCTTGAAGCCGGAGAGGATGCCGACGGGCGCTGGCGCCGCATCGTCAACGATCGCCTGCGGACGTCCTATGCCGACTGGTTTGCGCGGCTCGACGCGCAGATTTTCATCGCCGTTCCGGATTTTGCGTGTGTGGCCGGCTGGCGATGGCAACAAGAGCAGGACACCGCGCGTGCAGCCGGTGCTTCAGCGGGCCATCTGCAGTCCCGCGGACAACTCGACCGCTTCATCCAGCACTACGAGCGTCTGACCCGTCACGCGTTGCGCACGATGCCGAAGCAAGCGGATGTCGTGCTGACGCTGCGCGAAGATCACAGCGTGGGCGAGATCCGGTTTCGGCGACGCTAGCAAAACCGCGGAACGTCGATCCGGCAGACCACTTATTTGCGCGACGCCTTCTCGAGGTAATGCGGTACTTCGGACTTCTTCAACGGCAAGGTCCCGCCGAGATCCTGCACCATCAGGTCCTCCGGCCCGCCGGAAACCGATTCCGACGTATCGACACCCTGCGGCAACGGCGCCAGGGTCTTGCTCTCCGTGCCCCTGGTGCGGACATCCGGCTTCTGCATGTTCATGGTGGCTCCTGTTGATCTGGAATGGGCGATCGAACTCTCGACACGCAACCGTGAACGCAGCAAGCGATGATCCCGAGCGGCGCTCGACGAGCGAGACGACCGACATCAGATCGCGTTGGAACGGGACGGCTCTTCCGTCGATCGCGCCGCGCGCTCCAGAACTCTCGCCGCCGTCCCAAGGTTCGTGGCCGAATCCTCGGCCAGCCCGAGACGCCGCCGCAGCCAGGGCATCAGCGCCGCGGAAGGCGCGTGCTCGGGGACCGCGCGCTCGGCGATCAGGACGGCGGTCTGTCCTTCGGACGGCGCCTCCACTGGCGGCGATACGCGATGGGTCGGTGTGAGCCGCGCGCGAATGCCTTGCGCCCCGTGCGACAGCACCTGCTCGATGAGCTGCGGATCCAGCCGTTCGCGCCGGCGGGACAGCAGTACGCGCACCGACGCCAGATGCGACATCAACGCGTAGCTGTGGGCGAGAACGGACGCGTAGGCCTGTGTCGGCACGCGCGCCGTGCGCGGTTCCGCACGACTGCGCTGGGCAGCGCCGGCGAGGCTGCCGAGCGCTTCGTAGACGGCGCGACGCGCCATGCGGACCGCGACCTCGGAGCCGGCCTTCTCCGGCAGCCGTACGGCCTGAGCCGCGAGATCGTCGAGCGCCTGCAGCAGGCGCGCGAGCATGTCGGGCAATCCACGGCGCTCCCAGGACGGCAGCAGGTAGCACGCGGCCCAGGCGATGGCGGCGCCGATCAGCGTGTCCGACAGCCGCTCGTAGACGGCAAAGCCGAGATCGGGATTGACCATGTTCGCCTGCAGCAAGGCCATCACCGTCGCCGCGGTGGCGGTGACGAAATACGCGGAGAGCGCGAATGCATGGGCCAGCCCGGTTGCCGCCAGGAATACCAGCGTCGACAGCCACGGCGTGGCCACGAACGACAGCGCCAGCACAATGCCGCAACCGGCGGCCGTACCGGCTACGCGCAGGTTGCGACGCGTCAGCGTCTGATCGAGCGTGCCGCGCAGCACCACGGCGACGCTCAGCACCATCCAGTGCGGATGGGCCGCCCACGGCAGCGATACCCCGATGGCGTAGGCAGCACCGAAGGCGGCGCCGGCGCGCAGCGCATGTCGCAGCACCGGTGAGCCCAGCACCAGATGCGGGCGCAACGCCGCCAGTGGCCATCCCTCCACGCTGACGAACAGGCGCAGTTCGGATCGCGAGAACGGTCGTGGCAAATCGTCCTTGCGCAGCAGCACCTGCATGCGCAGCAGGTCGTCGAGCATGTGCCCGGTGCGATCCGTGACGCCGGCGAGCAGGCGGCGACGACGGCCGTCGTCGCCGAACACGTTGGCCGCGTCGAGCGCGCGCAGTGCCGCCCCGACGTCTGCGGCATCGTCCAGCGGCAAGCCGTGCCGGATCGACCGGCCCAAGGCATCCAGCCGATCGGCGATCGCGCGATACGTCGTCGCCAATGCCTGCCAGGCGTGCACGCCGGCCTCGTCGTCGCCCAGCAGATCGAGATCGAGCTGGCTCAGCAGCAGGCCGTCGCGCAGTTCGATGGCTCGCAGCAGCAGCGCGGTCTGCAGACGCGCGTGCGCCGTGTCGGGTGCGGCGAAGAGGATGTCGCGCGCCGCCTGGAGGCGTTCGTCGAGCTGGGTTTCCTGCGCCAGGAAACGCTGCAAGCGAGTGCCGACGTCCGCGTCGAGCGCAGGCGCCAGCAAGACGGCGGCGCGCGCCCGCAACAGACTTGCGAGGGCATCGAAGACGGCAACGAGCGCGAGCGCGCGATAGCGGGGCTGCAGCAGAGCGCACGTCAGGGCCGCCCAGGCCAGATACAGCCCCGCGCCGAAGGCGACCCAGGCGATACGGATCAGCAATTCCGTTGCGCCGTGCGCGGGATGCGCCGCGTAGGTGAAGACGAAGGCCATCGTGCCGACGAAGGACAGCGGCCCTACGCGCGGCCCCCAGGCCTGGGACAGGCCGGAGAAGAATCCGATCGCGACGACCACGGCACCGAGCGCGATCACGTTGTCCCGCAGCGTCGCCACGAGCGTCGAGATCAGCGTGCCGATGATTCCGGCGAGCAGCACGCGGCGCCATGCGCGGGCCGGTGCGTTCGGCTGGTCGGCGAGACTGGCGTAAACGGCGCCTGCCGCTGCCGTGAGCGAGCCGATGACGCCGCCGAGGGGGTGTGCGGACAGGTAGGCGAGGGTGACGCCGAGCGAGACCGTCACCCCGTTGAGGACGTTGGCCGGCAGGGCCAGCAGGGGACGCAGGAGCAGATTCATCGACGCATTATCGGGCGCGCCGGGTGGATCGGCCTCCTGGAAATGCGAGACGGCGCGAGGAAGGCGAAAGCCAGCGGCTTCGCGCTGGCTCGCCGGTGACGGATTACTTCGTGTGGCGCCTGAAGAATTGCCAGGCCAGCACTGCCGATTCGACGTCGTTGTTCTGCTTGCCGAACGTCGCCTCCACCGCCACGCCGGCATAGGTCAGGACCGAGGGTTCGAGATGCCCGCCACCCGTGATGACGCAGTCCTGGATCCGGACGTCACTTGGCGTCGCCGGCACGAGCTGGCCGCCGACCACCAGAGGTGACGGGCCGTCGAATGCCAGAGCGCTCAGGTGCTGCACGCAGGAAAGGCTCGTCGCATCGATCGCCACTGACACAGGGCGGGCGCTGACGGCCTTCGGGTAGATCGCCTTCGGGGGCACCCGCCCCGCGGCGTCGGAGGCGAGCGTCGGGCCGGACTTGCTTTTCCATGCCGCAATCGTCTCGGCATGTCCGAGCCGGCAGGTCGTCGCCAGCAGGCCGGGCAGCGTGGCGCAGCTGTTGGCATAGGGCACGTACGCATCGGCGGTGCCATGCACGATGAGCGCCGGCCGACGCGCCGGGACACCGTCCGCCGTTTCGACGCACTCGTCGTTCACGGGTTGCGGATCGACACCGGAGATGGCCGCTATCGCGGCGATGACATCGCCGGCCTCGCGGCCCAGACGCAGCACCATCGTGGCGCCGTTCGACATGCCGTAGGCATACACCCTCGACGTATCGATCTTGTCTCCCATCTGTGCCACCACCGCCTTTGCGAACGCGACGTCATTGGCGGTGGAAAGGTTGTTGACGCGCTCGGCGTCGCAATCGTTCCAGCTTCCGATGGCCTGCGTGCCGCTGCCGAGCCTGGCCGGTGTCGCGCCGTTGAGGAACGCAACGTAGAACGGTCCCGTGGTCGCCATGACCAGACGGTCCGGGACGAGGTTGTCCGCCATCAGCCGCCAGACCTGACCACTGGCGCTATTGGCCATCTGCTGGGCATTCTGGCTGTAGCCGTGGAACACCAGAACCAGCGGCAGCTTCTGGCCTGTAGCGGCTGCCGGGGTGTGCAGCAGGTAGTGACGGACCGCGGAGCCGTCTGCCGCAACGATGACCTGCTCGGCGACGAGCGCCCCGGCGGGCGGAGGCAGATTGGATTGCGTCCCCAGTACCGGCAGCGGAGCCAGAGGCGGCAGGGGAGCCAACGGGGGTAGCGGTGTTGGCGGCGGTGCAGGTGCAGGCGTGATGATCGCTGCCACGATCTGCTTGAGCGGCAGCAACGTTGCCATACCCGGATTGGAAAGCAGCGCCAACGACGCGGCCCCGAGCAGCACGGCCAACGGCCTGAACTGGTTCATTTCCCATCCTCCCTGTATCGCGGCCTGTTCCGAACAGGTCGAGTCCCGCAATGAATCCAACGAGGGTGCGACTGGATCAACATATGGAAGCAGTCGGGTACCTTATAAACGAATCTCGAGAGAACAAGACTCGTCGCATCCATCGTTCGGATGGCTGATCGGGCTTGGTGGGTGGCGCGCAAGCAGCTCCTGCGCTCCTCGGATCCGAGGGCGTTCCGATGAGCTGGCGCAAGGGCCGGGCCGCGGAATTCCCCTGGAATTCGTGGGACGCGCTGCGTACCGAGCTCGCAGTGCTGGTGGAAAATTCCCTCGCGCTGTTGCCGTTCACAGGCCGTGAACCTTGCGGCTGGACCGCTCCAATGACTCACCGGCGGGTCAGTAAATTTATGTGACCAACATCACGTTACGGCGCAGTAATTCGTGGCGATGCGCTGGCGGAGGCGTCGCCGGTTTCTGATGAGCTGCATCACTTTTTCAGATCCAGGAAGGTCATTTCCGATCGCCCGATCTTGTTGACCGCCCAGCAGGGATAGCGCTCGCGACAATGGGCTTCGGTGGGTGCGTCCGGGTCCGCGTGACGTTGGCGACGGAAAGAAGTCTGCGACGGTCGGTGGCGCCGTTGGGGTCGTGAGGATCGAGCGGCCTCAGGACGTCACCGGGCCCAATGGAAAAGCGCCCGAGCATCAGCCCGGGCGCTTCAGATCCAGGTCCTGGCTGGCATCGCTGGCCTGTCCTTGCGGAAGGTGACAATCGCGGGCGCGAACGCTGTGGCGGGGTCGCCGGAAGCTCCGCAGCGGCTTGAGCCCGACATTCGAAGGTGGTGGCAGGCAGGGCGTGGCACTGGCGAACGGCGTTGGGCGCAAGCCCCCCTATGCAGCCCCCCGCCGAAGGGGTTCCGTCGCGTTTGCGACGATGCCTATCATCGGGGTCTTATCAATATTCCTTGCCCGCCACCCATGTCAGCTTCGTCCAAGTCCTCTGCCGCTCCCGCTGTCCAGGTTGATGCCGTCGTCGTCGGCGCCGGCATCGCCGGCATGTACCAGCTCCATCGCCTGCGCGAGCTGGGGCTCAAGGTCCAGGGTGTGGAGGCTGGGAGCGATGTCGGCGGTACCTGGTACTGGAACCGTTATCCAGGCGCCCGGCTCGATTCGCAGGGCGAGGTCTACCAGTACTGGTTCTCCGAAGACCTCTACAAGGACTGGCCGGTGCGCGAGCGTTTCTCGGCGCAGGCCGATGTCGAAGCCTGGCTCCACTACGTGGCTGACAAGCTGGACCTGCGCCCGCATTTCCGTTTCAACACGCGCGTGGAGTCTGCTCGTTTCGACGAGTCGACCCAGCGCTGGAAGGTGACGACGGACGCCGGCGATGAATTCGACGCACAGTTTCTGGTGACCTGCGCCGGAATGCTCTCGGCGCCGCTGGCCGATCTCTTCCCGGGGCAGAAGACCTTCAAGGGCCGTGTGTTCCACACCGCGCGCTGGCCCAAGGAGAAGATCGACTTCAAGGGCAAGCGCGTCGGTGTGGTCGGCATTGGCGCCACGGGCATCCAGGTGATCCAGACGCTGGCGCCCGAGGTTGCGCACATGAAGGTGTTCGTGCGCACACCGCAGTACACCATCCGCATGAAGAACCCGTCCTACAGCGACGCCGATCGCGCCGAGTTCAATCGACGCTTCGGCGAGTTCAAGGAGACCGTCCAGGACACCTTTGGCGGTTTTCATTACAACTTCGACAACGGCAGCTGGCACGACGCCACTCCTGAGCAGCGGCAAGCGGTCTACGAGCGCTGCTGGAACGAGGGTTCGCTACGTCTGTGGCTCGCCGCCTACCCGGAGATCTTCAGCGAGCAGGCCGCCAGCGACGAAATATCCGAGTTCGCGCGCGAGAAGCTTCGCGCACAACTCAAGCACGATCCGAAGCTGTGCGATCTGCTGGTGCCCAAGGACTACGGCTTCGGCACGCACCGCGTGCCGCTGGAGAACGGATACCTTGAAGCCTTCCTGCGGCCCAATGTCGAGGCGGTCGACGTCAAGAAGAACAAGATCGTCGAGGTCGTCCCCGAAGGTGTGAAGCTCGCCGACGGCACCGTGCACGAGATTGATGTCCTGATCCTTGCGACCGGTTTCGACGCCGGCACCGGGGCACTGACACGCATAGACATCCAGGGGCGCGCGGGCCGCAAGCTCGCCGACGACTGGGGCCGCGACATCCGCACGACGATGGGGCTGCAGGTTCACGGCTACCCCAATCTGTTCACCGTCGGTGCGCCGCTCGCACCTGCGGCCGCCCTGTGCAACATGACCACGTGCTTGCAGCAGCAGGCGGGTTGGATCGCCGATGCGATCGGCTACGTGCGAGCCAAGGGTCTCAAGGTCATGGAACCTACGGCGGAGAAGGAGGCGCAGTGGGTGCAGCACCACGATGACGTTGCCAATGCCACGCTGCTGACCAAGACGGATTCCTGGTACATGGGCTCCAACATCCCGGGTAAGCCGCGCCGGCTGCTCAGTTACGCAGGCGGTGTGAACATCTACAAGCAAGCCTGTGAGGACGTGAAGTCGAGCGGGTACGCGGGATTCGACCTGGCCTGAAAAGCCTGCGGTGCAGCGCGATGGGATCGCGCTGCAGCCCAGCGATGGCCGCGCCGGGCGGGAGCGCCACAAAGCGTGGGTCGATCAGTTCGTGACGGGCTTTCTACCCGTGAAGCCGTTCGATAGCGATCCTGAAGACTGGAAGCCCGCGCCACCGTTCTGGATGCGCCATGGGCGAGTGCCGCGGAAGTAACGCGCGCGGTGAGCCGGGTAGGGGCTGGGTGATCGTGGACCGCATCGATCGCCCATTGATCAACGCGAAGGACGTTCCATCGCCGGGACGGAGCCGGATGACCGGAGGCAGGACGGACACAGGATCCCGGTTATCCCCGTGAATCCTGCAACACCTCGATCTAATGGTGGCCGGGGACGGAATCGAACCGCCGACACGGGGATTTTCAATCCTAAGCAGGCCGCCCTTCTGAGTTTGACGACGTCCTACACAGTTTGATGAGTCGCTATAAAACATGGTGTTACGTCGGTTTATCGTCCTATTGTCTTTGACGGTGTTTGCTGCATACTGCCTACATAGTGCCTACACGGGACTTTGGAGCGCAGGGAATGCCGGTCATTTCTATCAGCAAAAAGTCGGTTGAGAAGGAGCTGTTTTCGGCGAAGCCGAGGCTGCTTTACGACGAAGACCTGAAGGGTTTTGGCGTCCGGATCACTGCGACGAACAAGGCGTATTTCGCCGAGGCGAGGGTCGGAGGAAAGACCCGACGCGTGAAGCTGGGCAATCACGGTTCCATTGCCGCCGAGCAAGCCCGCAGACAGGCCAAGGTGCAGCTTGGGCTGATGGCAAAGGGCGAAGACCCCGCCATCAAGCGCCTGCGTGAGAAGGCCCTTGCCGTGACCGTGGAAGACGCCTTTGATGCGTTCCTGGCCGAGCGCCGGAACCTAAAGCCAACGACCGTGGACGACATGCGCAAGGCCCTGCGCACGCTCGCTTGGGATTCCAAGCGCATCGCCACGATCACCCCGGATATGTGTCTCAAGCGCCACGGCGAACTCGGAAAGGCTTCGCCGGCCCGCGCCAACCTCGCGTTCCGATATCTGCGCGCCATCCTGAACTTCGCCGCCGAGAAGTACCTGCAATCGGACGGCACGCCAGTGCTCGCTCACAACCCGGTGCGCAGCCTTTCAAAGCGGAAGGCGTGGTACGAGGTCAGCCGACGCCGGACGCTGATCGCCGATCCTGACCTGCGCGCCTGGTTCGGTGCCGTCGACGGCCTGCAGAACCGAGACGCGCGCGATTACCTGCTGCTGGTGCTGCTCACCGGACTGCGGCGGACCGAGGCGCTAGACCTGACCTGGAATGACGTGGATCTGCGCGGCGGGACGCTGACCATTCCTGACCCGAAGAATCGTCGCCCCCATCAGTTGCCGCTGTCCGACTACGTGCTCGAGATCCTGAAGGCACGCGATAAGGCGAAGGCCAGCGAGTTCGTATTCGGCACAGCACGCGGTCGGCTGTCCAATCTCCGGTATGCGTTGGCCGAGGTGGAGAAGGGTGCAGGCGTGGAGTTCTGCGTCCATGACCTGCGACGCACTTTCGCGACTGTGGCCGAGAAGATCGACACTCCCGGCTATGCCCTGAAGCGTCTGCTGAATCACAAGAACGCGGGCGACGTGACGGAGGGCTACATCGGCCTCGACGTCGAGCGCCTGCGGAAGCCCATGCAGGCCGTTACGGATTACATCCTGTCTGCGGCGGGCGTGAAGCCGCGCGGGACTGTCGTCGGCATACAGACTGGCAAGGGCCGAAAGAGCATGAAGCAAACGGCTGCCTGACCGTCTCAGGCAAAGCGCCGGACCCGGGTGTTAGTGGCACCCGGACCGGCTAACCATCAACGACCTGATTGGAGATCACCAATGGCTGGAAGGAGTTTAGTACCCCAAAAGATTCGTCCTGCAAAACGTCGGCCCGGCAGCGCCTTGGTCAAGCCGAGTCGCCCTGAGGCTGTCCCAGGGACATTCGATTTTCGCGCCATCGTGCACACCGGAAACAGCACACTGGTGGATCCGCTCCCGGAGGCCGTGCAGTCCGCCATTGATCGCCGAGCCTGGGATTTGTCGCGCGAAGCATACGAGGCGTGCAGGACCTTCCTAGCGCGACGCGTGGCCTATCAAGCGGTTTGCGGCAATCCGCGAGTTGTGCAGCCCAAACGGGCCATTCAGGTCATCGCGCATACGACGCTCAATCAGGCCATGGGACCGGTCCACGCGAATGCTCTTGGACAGATGGAGACGTTTATCCAGATGGTCGCGACTACCGCAGCAGACACCGCCGCTGCGATTCGTCGCGAGCTGGGTCGAGGGGATGCGACGCCGGAGGTGTCAAATGGATAAGTCATCGGATGAAATGGTCATGGCGTGGAATGGGAAAACGAACGTGCCCACGCCCGCGCGTGACGTTGTACAGATCCGGCACGCGGGAATCGCGATCGATATGGATCACGGAACCCTCGTCACCCCACGACTGCAAAGGGCGCTTTTCTGCCAAGGCGTCGATCGGCTGCCGTGCAAACTTCTGAAGATCGAGCCCCCCGGCACTCTGCGGCTGAAGACCGTTCTCAAGGAACGTCCGGACGGGACCCGGTTCTACGCCGAGGAGCTTGTCCCACTGAAGCACTGGCACTTGGAGCTTGAGTATCCGGAGCCGTGCATCAGAACGCTGGCAGGCCCGGTCTCGGTCTGGCCGGTCGCAGTGGTGAACGAGTCGGACGCGCGCGATCCGTACTTCGCGGATCTGCCCGTAGCTGACCGCGAAGCAATCCTGGCCGCAGTCGCAGGAGGCGCTAATGGCTAGGGGAACGAAGGCCCCGCTGTATCTCCGGCCGGCACGGGGTCTTGCCCCGCCGGGGTACGCATGGACAGAGATGGTCTGCGCCGACGAGCGCGCAGCGACACGGGAGTTTGAAGAGTTCTCGAATATGGCCCTCGCCTACCAGAGCCTTCTACGGGCACAAGTCGCCATCGAAATGGCTCGCGAGAACACCGCAGCGTAACCACTACGCCCCGTCAGCAATGGCGGGGCTTTCTCGTTGTACCGCTACACCTAGGCTGATCCCCGAAAAGACCGATCCTTCACGGTCCTGGTGCGGCGTCTGTTGAAGGGCGCAGGAAGGTGCGCTATGTCCGATTCTTCCCCCAGCTTTTCTCCAATTCGAAACTTTCCCGTCCTACCGCGAGACTGGGACGTCGTCGAGGCAGTGCCAGCGTTATGGACTATGTGGGTCGAGGCTGCGCTGCTTTTTGCCCCTGATATGAAGGAGCGTGATCCTGACCATTTCGTTGCGGCAAGGGTCGCGGAAGCAGATTTCTCGGAAGCATTAGATCTTCTTAATGCTCTGTCACGAGAGACCGAACCTGACGATGTCGTGCACAACGGAGTCAACCTCATAGATCGTCTCGATCGCAAGTACGATTCGGAACCAGACGATGTGTTGACGCTATCAACGAAGAGCGGACGAAAACTCGGAATGGTAGAGCTCTACAGCGTTATGGCAATGACGACCGTCGATAGTGCCGCCGATTGTTATCTCCAGTCCGATATGGACGGCATCGTGCGCCATCTAACCGATGCTTCAAAGATTATGACTTTGCGTGAGGTCGAGTTGTCGCTTGAGATGGGAAACGATGAGATGAAGAAGCTAGCGCGCTTGCGGCACTCAAAGGACCCGAAGCAAGTCGATAAGAAAAAGGTTAGAGAGTGCTGGGAACTTTGGAAAGCAGACTCCTCGCGATACAAAGGTAAAGCAGAGTTTGCCCGCGACATGCTCCAGAAATTCGATTCTCTCAAGAGCGCTAGAGTCATCGAGGATTGGTGCAGAGAGTGGGAGTCATCCGCCAAGTAATTGGAACCCTGCGCGCAGACTTCGGAACCTTGCGCGCAGGCTGCGGATGAGGGGTGGACCCAACGATTTTCGTGCTACAGCATGCAGGCCGTCACAACCACAGCATGGACGGCAGCATGGAATCCCAGCAGCACAAAGGCCCCGCCACGCGGGTGCTCAATACTCCTGAAGCGGCGTCGTATCTGAAGCTTCGAACCCCGACCCTTGAGACATGGCGGTCGCGTGGTGGCGGTCCCCGGTTCTCGAAACTCGGATCGCGCGTCGTCTACCGGATCGAAGATCTCGACGCATTCCTCGAGGCAGGGTCGCGGACGTCTACGTCTGATCGGGCGGCGGCATGAACGGCGAACGCACAGCCCGGCGCGAGTTCAATGCAACCGTGCGCGACAGACGCGATAAGGCGTCTCGCGATGCTCATGCGCTAAGGCTTCAGCAGGCCGATGTTCTGATGATTGAGCTTGGCTTCGTGAAGCGCACCAATCCTGATGGAACCGTGTACTTCGTTCGCGTCGGAGTCGAGCCATGAGCGCTGACTCCGCACAGGCGCTCTCACAGCGCCGCCGGGACTTCGAAGACGCGATGCGCGCTCTAGGCATCCCCGATCACCACAAGCTCGCATTGCGGGCCGCTGCAAGCGCCTTGGCGAAGGCGTACACCATTGACGCGCTGCGCACCTTCGCTCAGTCCGTCAAAGGTTCGGCGGCGCGCTAGTGTCTCGCACGCGCGTCAAAGAGAAGGGCCGCGCCGACGATGGCGGCAAATCCAAGTTCGTGAAGCTCGAGCATTGGATGATGGACACGGCCGCATGGAAGGATCTCGATCCGGTGGCTCGGTGCGCGTACATCGAAGTCCGCCGGATCTACCGAGGACCTGGCAGCAACAACGGACGAATTGGCGTCGGCGTCCGCAATCTCTCGGACAACCTGGGCGTATCCAAAGACACCGCCGCTCGCGCTCTCAGGAGCCTTCAGGAGCACGGATTCCTGGTGGCGACGACGAAGGGATCGTTCAGCAGAAAGATTCGCCACGCGACCGAATACAGACTCACGGACGAGGGGTGCGACGTAACGAACGCCCTTGCCACCAAAGAATTTGCCCGTTGGAAAAAAAACACGGTCCCTGTGGTGAGACTGACAGTCCCTGTAGTCGGACCGATCGGTCCCTGTGGTGAGACAAGGGTGCCCTCGGAACCACCCCAAAACACCCCTTACGGTCCCTCAGATCGGACCGTCACCGACTCTATCGGTCCCTCTCCTGATACACATATAGGTTTGCCATCCCCAGCGTCTTCCGCTGTTGCTGTTGCCTCTGCTGGAAGCTTCAGAGGTAAGCGGCCCAAATTGGGCGCAGACGGGAAGGTGGCTCATGTTCGGTGAGCGAACTGTGCTGCAAGCATGCGATCTGCATCGGGCTAGCACCGGGCTGACCCCCTTGAGGCGTCCGTCCCACGGGGGGCCATCAGCATCTGCGAGGCGTTGCCGCAGACAGCCGCGCTCGAAACCGTTCTTTGCTACCCGGCAACAATCTCACGAGGACCCAATGCCTAGACGTTCCGTTGCATCCCTGACCACCCCTGGCGCGCTCCCCATCCGGAGGCGCCTCGAACCGCCCGACCACCTGACTGTCGACCAGTCGCTGCGGTGGACCGTTATCACCGCGACCAAGCCCTCAGATTGGTTTACGGAGGACTCTTTGGGGCTGCTCACCGAACTGGTGAGAGCGGAGTCGGAATCGGCGCGGATCGCTGACGAACTGACGATGCTGCAGTCGGCTGACCTCCGAACGCGGGAAGGCATGAGCCGCTACACGCAGCTCGCGAAGAATGCGGACCTCTGGAGCAAGGCGCAGGTGAACCTCTGTCGCGCGCTCCGGTTGACGCCCCACTCGCAGATCGGTCCTAAGTCTGCTGCGACATCAAGCCGGCGGGCGGGCGGCGCGAAGCCTTGGGACTTCACTGCCTGAGAGGCTGCGGCCGATGCCCTGCGCTCACTGCCCGCATTGCCAATCTCAGACCGCTGCAGATCCGGGGGCGGACGTGCGTCGCTCGTGCTACGAGGCTGCCCGTCGTGTGGCCTTCCAGACCGACCCCTCCCCGCCCTGGGATGGGGGGCGGTGGTTCCGATCTGGCGATGCGTCGCCTTGTAGACCGTCCTCCAAGGCTTTTTCGTGTTTCCGCAGAATTCCGTTTCTCGGGACCGCGAAAGGAATTCTGGAGAGATGCGAAAAAGGTTGGGAGAACGGTCTACAGCGACGCGTCTCAAGGTTTGGTGGATGCCCGCCCCGGGGGGCGGTTCCAGCCTCAAAGGGAAGTGCAATCCCTGACCACGGTCCATCTCACGCACAGATTTTTTTCCCTTTTTGAATTAATCAAATTTCAAATCAGCAAATGATCGACCGCGAATCCCGCGTTGCCGCAACCAGGGCACGGCTCTACGAGGCGTCTATCTCGCTGGGGTGCTGGATGTCCGGCGATGGCCGAGTCGGTGAAGGAGATCTCGCTCAGATCATCGGTTGGTCGCCCGACAGTCTCCGGAACGCTAGGGCCGAAGGTAAAGGCCCTACTTGGTATCGGCTCGGCGGCGCCGGGCACAAGGTGACTTACCTGCTCGCCGATGTCGCGTTGTGGATCGAGACCCACTGCGAAAGTCACTGAACCCAACCGCATCCAACCGCACCTAACCCCATGGTTCGGGCGACCGAGTAAATCCAATCTGCAGACTCACACACCGGAGTCTCAGATGTCAGTTTCCCTACTTCCCCGCGGCACCACGTTTGCCCGCTACTGCGCGTCGATAGCACGGTGCGGTGGCAACATTCAGAAGGCCGCAGGCGACGCTGGCAGCCGCTACGGCGACAACTCTGCACCCGCGATGATCTTGCGCGGCGCTGTCGGCGCCGGCAGCACCCGGCCGGATGGCTCTTGGGGATCGGCGCTCGCCGATTTCAACCTGGCAGCCGCGGAGTTCTTCGGGCTGGTCCGCGAATCCTCGCTGCTCGGCCGCATGTCCGGTCTGCGTCGCATGCCGCTGGGGGTCCAGGTGTTGCGGTCCACTGCAGGCGCGTCTGCATACTGGGTCGCGTCCGGCAAATCGAAGCCAGTGACGCGCATGTCGTTCGCTCGAGACGCTCTGCCGCCCCTGAAGATCGCTTCACTGAGCGTGCTGACGAAGGAGCTGCTCTTCAACGCCGATCCGGCGTCGGAGCGATACATCCTGGCGGACATGGTCGCAGCTGCTCGCGAGGTGCAGGACCTTGCCTTCGTCGATCCCGCGAACTCCGGCGTCGCTGAGGAAAGACCCGCTAGCGTCACCAATGGCGCCACGACAATTGCTGCGACGGGAGATCCTGCCGCTGACATTGCCGCGCTGATCGCTGCGTTTCCCGGAGACCTCGCGAGCGCCTATTTCGTGATGCATCCGACCACGGCAGCCGGCATCGGCCTGTCGCGGGATTCCGGCGGCTCGTTCCAATTCGCCGACGTCGGACCGCGCGGTGGCGCGATCTTGGGGATTCCCGTCCTTACATCGCGCATGGTCCCGATCGACAGCAATGGCGGAATCATTGCGCTGATCGATGCGTCTGGCATCGCCTTCGGTGAGGGCGGCTCAGAGGTTCGCAGTTCGGACCAAGCCTCTATCGAGATGAGCGACACACCGGGCGGCGATTCAGTGACGCCAACGGGTTCCTCGATGGTTTCTCTTTACCAAACGAATTCGACGGCGCTGCTCATCGAGTTCGAAACAAACTGGGACCGCGTTCGCCCGGGCAGCGTCGCGCTGATCGAGGGAGCGGCCTACGCGTGAGCACCAGCGGACACCTTGTTGTAAAGCTGCTGGCGGCTCCCACAGACGGCAAGCGAATCATTACCGGGTGGGCGTCGACAGATGACGTCGACCTCGTCGGAGATATCTGCGAACCCGCTGGATGCATCGCGAAGACCCCTCTTCCGTTGCTATTCGGGCACAACCACGAGTCGATCATTGGCAGCGTGACGTCGGTTGTCATCGAAGCCACGCGCGTCCGCATCGAGGCCACGATTGTCGAGGGAACGGCCAAGGCGGACGAAGCTTGGACGCTGATACGCGCGGGCGCGCTGACATCCTTCAGCGTGGGATTTATTGGGCACAAGTCGACGGCGATCAGTACAGGCGGGCGCAGATGGACGTCGTGGACCCTGACCGAGGTTTCTGCAGTGGCGGTGCCTGCAAATCCCTTCGCAAAAATCACAGGGTCGAGCAACGCGAAGGAGCTAGCGAGTCCGCATGCTGCAACGCGCGAGATTCTCCAGCAGAACTTGGCCACCGCGCGGTCCCTGGCCAATAAGCGCGCCGTCAAGAAAGGGCTTTCGAAAGTCCGGGAGTCCAGCGTTTCATGGACGTTCCACCAACTGAATTTCGTTTCTGCCATGAAGCGCATTGCGTCTCTGGAACGACGACTGGCGGACAGTCCGAAGTATTTGGGCATCTTCAATCGCACTGCGGTCTACAGCCGCGGCGATGTTGTGAGCCACGGAGGAAGCGCCTTCTATTGCGTGCGCGATGGCGTATCCAGTGCACCAACGCATGAGGGGTCAGACGCGGTTTCGGCGGATTGGCAGATCTTTGTGCGGCGCGGCCGCGATGCGCGAGGTGACTCACGATGAACGATGAACTCCGAGATCAATTGCGCGCGGCAGCCGCACGACGCGAGCCCGCATTGTTGTGCAGAGAGACCGTTGCTGCCCTGGGCCTGAACAGCGACAACGTCGTTTTGGACGTGGAAGCCGGCCTGATCTATTTCGAGCTCGATGGCGGCTCGTGGTCTGTCTCGCGCGTCAGTGCCGAGGGCTTGGCCGCATTGGGAATGAAGGTGCACTGATATGCCGAAACTACGACAGCAGCCGACCGTCCCGACCGCGAAGGCCCGCAAGCACCTTCGAGATCTTCAACGTCTGCGCGAGCAGGCTGCAGGGCGCAGTCGGTGGAATAGTCCGCTGCGGTCCGAAACGCAGTGACCACGTAACTTACTCAGGAGATCAAAATGTCTGGAACATTTCAGCTCGCCGGAACGATCATCGGCAGCCAGTTCGGGCCGATTGGCATGTACATCGGAAGTCAGGTCGGTGCCTGCATTGGGCCGGAAATCTTCGGAGCATCGGCCGAGGCTGCCGTCGAGTCGCCCATGGTCGAGCCCTCGGAGGATGATGCGTCGTGACAATCTTGAACTGGCACTGCAGCAAGACTTCAGCGATTGTCCTTGCGGACACGATGGGCAAATTCCCTGACGGTAAATTGTCGCCGATAAGCAAGGTGCTCTACCTGCCGCATTCCAACCTGGTCGTTGGCGGCAGGGGCATATCGGAACTGCAGCAGCACGTCGGGAACAAGCTGAGCTGGGCTGCGCAGGACTACGACGAGGCGCTCACCATTCTGCCAACGGTGATCGCCGAGGTCGTCACCCAGTTCAGGCAGTTGCCCGCGTGGCAAGACAATGAGCATTTGCGCGCCGAGCCGACGGCCGTCGTTGTCATCGGCTACTCGCAGAAGGATTCGAGATTCCGTGCGACCTTCGCGAAAGCCGACAGCCTCGAGAGTCCATTCTCATTTCGCGTCGAGGACAGCTGCACCGCGCCGCCGCAGGACGATACCGGTTCGCCCCCGGAGGTGAACGGAGACACGCCCTCGAAGATGTTGTCCATCGCCCGCCGCCAGTACGCTCGGGCGTCCGAGAAATATCCAGGCGAGTCGTTCGGCGGTCAGTTCATCGTCGCGGAGATGACCGTAAACGGAACGCGGTTCTCGCGACGGCCTATCGCCTGAGACCAACGGTTTTTCGACCGGATTAGTTGCATGTCTCGAAGCCGTCGAAGATCGCGCAATTCATCCGTCCTCGGGGGTACCACTCTCCCTCCTCGACCTCCAAGCCGGTCGGCGCTATGTATTTCTTTCTTACCGGCTTCGGAACAGGCTGTTTGTACCCTCGCTGATCACATACGAAGCTCACCTTCTTACGTCGTTGCGATTCGACGCGCCACTGATGCTCGCAAGTTTGATAGCGCCTTCGATCCTCCGCATCGTTCGAACGGTCTGAAGCAGAACTTCCAGAATTATCGTCTCTTCGCTGTGCGTCTCGGCTCTTGGCCTCAACGCCCTGGCGCGCGGGAGGTGACTGGCTCTGCGGCGGCGGCGCGTTTAAATCGGCTGTCGAATTGTCATAGACCCTCGGAGCAATCCGAGTCGACTTCTGCTCTCCGCTGCACGGTCGATCCTGATAATTGACGGCGCCGTCGGCGTCGGTGCACTTGAATAACCCTGCGTGAACTTGGGCGACGAAAAGAAATAGCGGAGCCACGCAAAGTTTCGCCGTGCCTCTCATCGGATGACCTCGCGAACAGCGACGTGAATCGGGGGCTGCCATCATGTCTCTCTTGACCATACAGTGCCTCCATACTGTACGTTCATACAGTACATGGCCCACCATCGAGACTATCCCAGCACGGCAAGCGAGGAGCGCAACCTCATGGCCGACGCGTATGTGCTGATCGAGCGGTACACCCTGCGGAACGATCCCACGCGCGCGCTCACTGCGGAGCAGCGGAAAGCTTGGGCCGCGGAGGCGGCAACGGTGCTCGGCGCGCTTCGCACAGCTCTGTCACGTCGGCTGGAGCCAAACGACGACCGAGCCGAGAGGGAGCGGCGCAAAGCATGGGTCCATCAGTTCGTGACGGGGTTCCGTCCAGTGAAGCCGCTGGATAGCGACCCCGAGTCGTGGAGGCCCGAGCCACCGTTCTGGATGCGCAACGGGCGAGAGCCGAAGAAGTAGCGCGAAGGATTGCCGGCGGTTATCGCCGGGTGCCCGTGACGAAGAATTCGCCTATGAGCAGTGTAGGGCGCTCTACTGCCTACATAGTGCCTACACGAGTTAGACGACGTTTTGATTCAGCGTCTAACTCGTTGATCTAATGGTGGCCGGGGACGGAATCGAACCGCCGACACGGGGATTTTCAATCCCCTGCTCTACCGACTGAGCTACCCGGCCACGGGTGCAGCGGCGAATAACATCCAAGGCCGCGTGAGGCCGCGCATTAGAGCCGCGGCAAGGAGGAGTGTCAAGAATCCAGAGCGTTCTTCGGAGGTGTGTACGAGGTCTGCGCGAGTTCGCCGCCTCCGAAGAAGAATTTCTCCATCTCGGCCGCGAGGAATTTGCGCGCACTGGCGTCCGAAAGCGCGAGACGGTACTCGTTGATCAGTCGCGTCTGGTGCTGGAGCCAGAGCTGCCAGGCTTCCTTCGAGACGTTGTCGAAGAGGCGCTGGCCGAGCGCGCCGGGGTAGGGCGCGCGGTCGAGCCCTTCGGCTTGCTTGTCGAGCTTGACGCAGTGGAGGGTGCGGGACATGGCGACGTTTCTTGGGAAGAGTTCTTTGCGGAGTCCGGAAGGCCGGTCGGCGGGTCCAGGCTTTCGAGAAGTTTTCGGACCGGTGCGGGCAGGCCGGGCCAGGAGCCGGGGTCGGAGAGCTTAATCCACACGCGCTCGTCGCTCTCGGCGATGCCGGGTTTCGCAGCCTGCCCATCGGCATCCAGCAGCAGCGGCTGCAATTCCAGATCGAAGTGCGTGAACGCGTGGTGGATCGGCGGAAGGCCCTGCGCCGTTTGCGGGCGCCCGCCCGCGTCGTCGATGGCGGTTTCGAGCGAGTCACCCTCGGCAACCAGCGGCGGACAGTACAGGCCGCCCCAGATCCCCACCGGCGGGCGTCGCCGGACGAGGATCTGCCCCTGGGCATCACGGATCAGCAGGATCTGCGTGCTGCGCTGCTTGCGCGCTCGGGTGGGCTTGGGCGAAGGCAGGGCCGAGACAAGATCCTCGCGCCGCGCAACGCAGTCTTCGCCGACCGGGCAGAGCAGGCACAGCGGCGCGCGCGATCGGCACACCGAATTTCCCAAATCCATCGTCGCCTGCGTGTAGTCCGCCAGCCGCAGCTGCGGCAGGTGCTGCTCGGCGATGTCCCAGAGTTGCGCCTGCACGCGTGGCTGGCCCGGCCAGCCCGCGATGCCGGCGTGGCGCGCCAGCACGCGGCGCACGTTGCCGTCGAGAATCGCGATGCGCTGTCCGTGTGCCTGCGCCAGGATCGCTCCCGCGGTGGAACGACCGATACCGGGCAGCTCGCTGACGGCGTCGTAGTGATCCGGGAACCTGCCGCCGTGCTGCGTAGCGATCTGCTTGGCGGCCGCGTGGAGATTGCGTGCACGCGCGTAGTAGCCGAGTCCCGCCCAGTGGCGCAGCACCTCGTCCTGCGGTGCTTCGGCGAGGCTCGTGACCGTCGGGAAGCGCGCCATGAAGCGCTCGAAGTAGGGGATCACCGTGGCGACCTGCGTCTGCTGCAGCATCACTTCGCTGATCCACACGCGATAGGCCTCGCGCGGGTGCTGCCACGGCAGATCATGACGGCCATGGCGGTCGAACCAGTCGAGCAGGCGGTCGGCGAAAGGGAGCGTGGTCACGGCACGATGCTGGGGGCGCGCGCCAGTCTTTCGAGGCCCTTGCTGGTTTCGACGGCTTCTTCGTGCAGCTTGCGCTTGATCAGCCAGGGGCCGATCAGCGGCGGCACCCAGAACGCAGGCTCGAGCTCCGCATCGAAGTCCAGGCAGGTGCGGCCTTCGCAGTCGCGAAAATCCCAGTTCGCATCGCCGTATCGAAAGTCGCTGCGCTCCGGCAGCACCTGCGCGCGGACGCGTCCACCGTTGCCGCGCGGCTCGAAACGCATGTCCTGCACCTGCTTCAAGTGACGGCAGTAGAGGCTGACGCAGGCGCGTACTTCGGTGAAGACGCGCCGCGCATCGTTGGGCAATGCCTCCAGCACGCGCACCTCGCGCACGGCCGGATTGACCTCGCGAAGGCGCGGCAGGTCGGCGAAGACCGCGTAGGTCGCGGCCGCGGGGGCGTCGAGCGTCACCCGCATCGAGATGCGGTAACGCGCCTGGTCATGCTGCACGTCGACCGAATGGATCTCGACGGCCTGGCTCGTCGTGGCGGCGAACGTCGTCGCCAGCGCCAGCGCGAGACCTGCGAATCGACTCAAGGCGTGGCGGGTTCTGCGGGTGCGGCTTCTGCCGGGGCCGTCGGCGCCGGGGCGGCTTCCGCAGGCGCGGCTTCGGTGCTCGGCTCGGCGGCGGGCTGCTCTTTCTTCTTCTTGCCGCCGAACAGCTTGTCGAGGCCGCGGCCGATTTCCTTGTTGAGCTTCTCGCCGGCCTTCTGCTTGACCTCGGCGTCGGTCATCGGCGCGCTGCTGTCGCCGCCGAGCACCTTGTCGGCCAGCTTGCCGCGCAGCTCGTCGCCAGCCTTCTGCTTGAGTGCGGTCTGCAGGTCGATCTTGTACTTGGGTGCGTAGAGGCTGCCGGTCAGGCGGATCGGAAGCGTCAGGCCGGAGAGTTCTTCCAGGCCCTTGCCGCCCTGGCCCTTGCTGGTGGCCACGACGGTGGGCGACACGAGGTAGTTGAGCGTCTCGTCCACCAGGTTGATCTGGCCGCTGCCGCCGAGCCGGAACAGCGGGCTCAGCGCGTTGAGCTGGTCGGACTTCAGGATGCCGTCGACGATCTTCGCGGCAAACGTGATGGTCGTGAAGTCGGTCTGCTTGGGTTCGTTGTCCGTGACCGTCGTGCCCTTGAGCAGGGCCTGGCCCTGGCGGACGATCTGCGCGAGGTTGAAGCCTTTGACGGCGCCGTTCTCGAAACTCAGCGAAATATCGCCGTTGAGCGACTGGCGCACGTCGCCGACGGTCTTGCCGCCGGAGGTCAGGTTCAGCTTGATGTTGCCCAGGCCGGACACGATGTCCTTGCCCCAGAAGTTCTGCAGCATCGGCGCGAGCTGCATCGTGTTGAGGGATGTGTTGAGCGCGTAGTCGGGCCGGGCGCCGGGCACGATGCGCGTGTTGGTGGAGACCTGCCCGCCGTAGGCGTTGGCGTCGAGCTTCACGACCTTGGGCGAGCCTTTCGGGCCGTCGATCTTCAACTGCACGTTCTTGAGCGTGGCGCCCTTGAGCTTGAGCTCGCCGGCGTCGAGCGTGCCGCTGGCGTTGAGCTTCTCGAGCGCGTCGATGGGCAGCTCGGTGGCGTTGAGCTGCTGCGTGCTGCCCGCCGCGGCGGGCTTGGCAACCGGCTTCTCGGCGGGCGCCATGTAGCGGTCCGCGTCGATGCGATCGAGCTTGAGCGCGAACTCGATGGCCTGCGTGGCGAAGTCGCGCACCGCCAACGTGCCGGTGATGTTGCTCTCGTCCAGCTGCAGTTTCAGGTCCTCGAAGCGCGCCGACTTGAAGCTGCCGCTGTAGCGCGTCGACAGGCTGGCCGTGCTCAGGACTTTCGGATCGGTGGTCTTGACGTCGGCCTGACCCAGCGTCTTGAGCAGGCTGCGCGGATTGAACGGCGCAATCGAGATCGGGCCGGAGAGGCGCGGCGAATCGCCCGAGAGGCCTTCGCCGGCAATGGCCGTCGTGATCGCCAGACCGGCTGCGTCGATCTTGCCGTTCGTGAAATTCATCGACCCCTTGGCGCCGTCGTAGGCGAGGTTGCCGGTGAGCTTCACGTTCTGCTTGCCGCCGGGCAGATCCTTGCCCGAAGCATCCGCGGTCAGGCTCAGGCCGGAGACCTTGTATTGCTTGGACTCGAGCGCGGCCTGCAGCTTGCCGGACACGACGCCCTGCGCCCCGATCGTCGGTGTCTTTGCCTTGTAGTCGAGCTTGAGTCCTTCGACATCCACCGTCTGCTTGGCCCCCATGTCGGCCAGCACCTTGCCCACGAGCTTGCCCTCGGCGCTGAGGTCCTTCATCGCGGTCTTGAAGTCGAGCGTCAGGCCTTCGACGCTGACCACCTTGGTCTGCAGATTGGCGGCGATGTCGCCCGCGAGCTTGACCGCGGCGTCGAGGCCTTCGCCCTTGGCCTTGACGTCGAGCTTGAGCTTGTCGACGGTGGCCTTCTGCGCGACGAGATCGGCCAGCACCGTGGCGGAGAACGACAGATCCGCCGACATCTTCTTCACGTCGTCGAACGCCGACAGCGAGGCTTCGATATCGGTGGGTTTGCCGGGCTTGAGCGTGCCGGTCTCGAGATTGACCTTCTCGAGGCGATAGCTCTGCTTGGCCTGCGCGTCGCGGTAGGTGATGAAGGCGTCGCGCAACGTCACGCCGGCGATGTCGATGCTCTCGACCTTGAAGCCTTCGCCATCCTTGGGCTTGGCTTCGGCGGTGTTTTCGCCCTTGGGCTTGATCAGATCATCCCAGTTGGTCTTGCCGCTGGCGTCCTTGGCGAGGTCCAGCTTCAGGCCATCGAGCGTCACCGTGCTCACCTGGACCTGACGATCGAGCAGCAGCGGCAGCAGCTGCACGCCGACCTGCGCTTCCTTGACCTGCGCCATGGGGCCATCACCGAAACCCGGCGCATTGCTGAAGCTGACGTCGGCGAGGCGCACCTTCAGCCAGGGGAAGACGTTGAGCTTGATGTCGCCCAGCGTCAGGGTCCGGCCGGTCTGCTTCTTGACCGTCTCGGTGATCTTGTCGCGATAGTCGTTGGGATCGAACAGGGCCGCTGCAGCGAACACCGCCACCACGACCACCAGCAGCAGGACGCCGATGACGGCAAGAACGATCTTGATCGGCTTGGCCATGAGAAACGAACTCGTAGAAGGACGCCGGGCGAGTTTAACGGCTGGGGCTGAACGTCAAGCGACTGAGGGGCGCATCGAAGGACCCCAGCTCAGCCGCTACCGGGATGCCGGTCCAGCAGCCCGTCGAGGTTCAGCGCCAGCAGCGGCAACACCTGGCGCAGGAACTCTTCCTCGCGCGAATCGAGCAGGCGCAGGAACGCCAGTTCGAGGACGCCCACGGTCCGTCCATGGACCCAGAGGGGCAGGACACGAAGGTCCGCGGGCGGACCGTCGCCCAGTCCGGCGCTGACGTCGAGATAACCGGGGGGCGGCGGGCGCATGCGCTGTTCCTCGCGCGTGCGGATCGATTCGCCGACCAGTCCCTCGCCCGGTGCGAACTCGCGCAGTTCGAAGCGATCCGGCAGGCCGAATCCGGCGATGGGCCGTGCGCGCCCGTCCTGCAATGCGTAGACGCAGGCCGCCGCCAGATTCAGCGTCGGCGCCAGTTCGGCGAGCAGCGCCGTGCCGAAGCTCTTCAGATCGCGGGCTGCGTGGATCTTCAGGCTGAGCTGGTAGATGTGATCCTGGATCCACGAACGCAGCTCGTTGGACGAGGAGCGTTCTTCGAGCAAGGTGCGCTCGCGGCGTTCGGCGGCGGCGGAACGCAGGCGGGTTTGTGCCAGCAGCGCGCTGCCGATCGCGGAGATCAGCAGGATCACGACCATCGGCAGCCACAACTCGACGGGCAGACGGGAGGGCAGCAGTTCGGCGGGCGTGCGCGACACCAGATCGAATACCGGGCTGGGGCTCACCAGACCTTCGGCCGCCAGCTTGCGGAGAGGCTCGATGCGACGATGCACGTACAGCGATCCATCGACCATCAGCACGCCCGGGCCGTGCTCGAGTTCCGCGGCCAGCGCGGGCAGGCGCTGCTTCACGTTCCGCGAGGGGTCGAGCTGCCGGCCCCAGGCCATGCGCGGGTCCGGATGCATCAGCCAGTAGCCGTCGATGTCCAGCAGCCAGACTTCACCTTCGGAAGTGGAGACGAAATCCCGCAATCCCTTGAGAACGACCGCGCCGCGCAGGCTGGCCACCAGCGCGTAATCCACGTGCTGCTGTCCGGCGCTGACGCGCATGGCCAGGCGCAGCACCGGCCGGTGCGGCACTTCCACCACGTCGTGCTCGATGTTGAGCTCCATGCGGGACACCCAGGTCTGGCGTGCCAGCAGATTCAAGGTCTCGACGGCGTCGCCGCGTCCGCTCTTGTCCTGCAGCGCTTCGACCGGAATCGCCTGCGCGCCTTCGGGCGCGCGGTTCACGCGCACGCGCTCCATGCCTTTGCTGTCGAGCAGGCGCAGCTGATCGTAGGCCCAGTCTTCGCGAACGTAGGAAGCGAACAGCGCCTCGGCATTGGCGCGCGACTGCGGCTGCCCGGGATCGAAGTCCCGGATGGCCGGTGCGCTGGAGATCACGCGCAGGTCCACGACCGCGTCGGTGAAGGTCTCGACCAGTCGCTGGCCCGCCATTCGCAGGCGCACCTGCTCGGCCTCGATCAGCGCGTCCATCTGATGCTGTGATTCGACCCTCGCGTAGAACGCGAACACCGCGACCACGATCGCGGCGATTGGCAGGAAGATCCTGGCCCAGGCCCTCATCGGCGCCTCAGAGCCGGTAGTGCTTGCGGAACGCGAGGTAGTCGAGCGCGGTTTCCTTGGGTGCCTCGAGCATCGGCATGTGGCCGATGCCCGGGAGGATGGTGCGGTCCGACTGCGGCAGCAGGCCCATCAGCACGTCGACCGACTGCACGTGTACCGCACGATCGATTTCGCCCCAGAGCACGTGCGTCGGAATCGGCAGACCGCTGAGCCGTTCCTCCAGCGTCGAAGCCTCGCGCACGATCTGGGAGAACTGCCTGGCGCGCAGATCGTGGACGGCCACGGCGCGTGCGGCCATCACGTCGATCACGCCCGCAGGAATCCACGGCGGGCGCGCCATCACCCAGGGCATCAGCTCGCGATACTCCTCGACGGTGGCGGGGACCAGCGCATTCTTTCCGGTATCCGCGATGCGTTGGCGCAGTTCGCTCGGCGGTGCGCGATTCATGCCGGAATTGGCCACCAGCCAGAGGCTGCCGACCTCGTTTGGATACTTCGCGGCGTAAGTGGCCACGACGTTGCCGCCCATCGAGTGGCCGCCAAGGCTCACATGCGTGAGCCCGAGCTTCTGGATGAAGGCATGCAGGCGCTCGACCTGTTCGGCGATCGTGTACACGCCATCGGGCGGAGAATCGCTTTCACCGAATCCGGGCAGGTCCAGCGCGATCACGCGCAGCGAGCCGTGCAGGTAGCGGGCCGTACGCGTCCAGTTGTCCTTGTCGCCGCCAAATCCGTGGACCAGGACCAGCGGGGCGCCGGTGCCGCCGCTGTCGAGATAGACGATGTGGAATCCGCTCGCATCGATCTCGTGGCGTTGCAGCCCGGAGGCCCAGCGTTCGGTTGCGATCGCACCGCGCACGAACAGCGGGGGCGCCAGCAGATAGGTGCCGAGGATGGCGATCACCGCGAGCACCGCAGCCAGCGACAGGACCTTGAGGATTCTCATGCAGGAGGTGAGCGCAGGCGCTGGATCAGGAACCGGAGATGGCCTCGACCGCGCGCGACACGCTGCGGCGCCACGAGGCGCACAGCGAGCCGGCCACGAGATTCCCGGCGAACGGAATGCGCGATTCGAAGGTGATCGTGTAGTCGAGCCGGGTGCCGCCGGCGACCGACTCGAAGCTCAGGCGTCCCAGGTGATTGCGCACCGGCCAGCCCTGGGTCACGCGGTACTCGATGCAGCCTGGCCGCTCGAAGCGCGTGACCGTCTCTTCCAGCCGCACGAGTCCGATCCTGACTTCGCGTACCGAGCCCAGACCGTTCGGATCGGTGGGATCTTTCGAATCGCGGATGCGCCGCACCCGACCCGGGAACAGCTTTTCGAAATTCTCGTGCCGCGAGAACCACGTGAACACCTGCTCGCGCGGTGCGGCAAAGAACTGCTCGAAGCGGACGGATTGCGGTGTCGTCACGATTGCACGCTACACGCCGTCGCCAACGAGGGCTATTCGACCGGCTGGCCGGGCAGCGGATCGCCTTCGCTCACTTCGCGATCCCGCGGGCGACGCGGCTTTGAACTCAGGTCGAGCGTGTGGATGCGCGCGACCCCCTCGGCACGATCGGCGTAGAAGAACCGCAGGCTGTGCAGCACCGTGGGGAACGCGATCTCGTCCCACGGGATTTCCGATTCGGTCATCAGGCGGGTCTCGCTGCTCTCGGGCGTGGGCCCGTGATGCGGCGTTCGCATACGCCCTCGGTGCACAACGTATAGCTGAGAGACGTAAGGCACGTTGATCATGGCGAGCAGCTCGCCGACTTCGACATCGGCCTGCGACTCTTCCATGGACTCGCGCGCCGCACCCTGGCCGCTGGTTTCGCCCAGTTCCATGAAGCCCGCCGGGAAGGTCCACAGGCCCAGGCGCGGCTCGATGTTGCGACGGCACATCAGGATGCGGCCGTCCTCCCATTCGGGAATGCAGCCCACGATCACGCGCGGATTGAAGTACTGGATGTTGTCGCAGCGCGGGCAGATGTGCCGCGGCAGGTGGTCGCCCGCCGGCACGCGGTACTCCACCTGCGCGCCGCAGGCATTGCAGTATTTGACCTCGTTCATCATGTGCCGGGAAAAGGTGTGCGGCGATGTGGCAAAGCTTACGCGCAATGAGTGGCGGTGCTGCAATCAGCATCGGCCCTCGGGGCTCATTACAATCGGTTGCCGGCGGGCTCGACCGGAACAATATTAGGGAGAGAGAACAATGAAGAATCGGATGGCGTGGGTCTGGTTGCTTGCGTTCATGGCGCTCCCCGCTGCGGCCCAGGACGAGGCAGCTCCCGCCGAAGCGGCCGCCCCCGCGGCCGAGGAAGCCGCCCCGGCAACCGATGAAGCCGCTCCCGTTGCTGAAGAAGCCGCCGCTCCCGCCGATGCCGGCACCGGCGACACGGCCGCCGCAGCCGACAGCGGTTCGGGCTCCGAGGCCAGCAGCGACGCGAGCGCGGCCGAGGCGATCACGGGCGGTGATTCGGCGACCGATACGTCGTCCGCCGATGCAGCACCGGCCGAGGACACCGCCAGCGCCGACGACAGCTCGGACTCGTCGGGTGATTCGGATTCGGGAGAGGGCCTCAAGCTGTATGTGGGCCTGGAGTACGACCAGACCACGATCGACATCAACGACGACGCCAAGGAAGCGGCGCTGGGCCGTCACCGTTTCGATTCGGATTTCTACAAGCTGCGTCTGGGCGTGCGCGTGTTCGAAGCCGTGGCCGTGGAATTCCACGCCGGCTTCCCGGCCAACAAGAGCAGCGACAACGAGCTGGAGACCAAGCAGTTCTATGGTCTCTACCTGGTCCCGACCGGTGTCCTGCTCGACACCATCGAGGTCTCCGCGCGGCTGGGCTATGCCTACACCGAGGTGAAGGCCGATGGCGGCGCCAAGGAAGATCAGGACGGAGCCTCGTTCGGTCTGGCCTTCGAACTGCCGCTGCGCCTGTTCGGCGAGAGCATGCCCAACCTGCGCATCGGCGCCGGTGGTACGGTCTACCAGGAAGAGCGCGAGAGCCGCATCTTCGGCTGGCACGGCGGCATCCGCTACGACTTCACCCTCTGATCCCGCCGGGTCGACGTCACGACAAGGGGCGGCCTCGTGCCGCCCTTTTCTTTTTGCGAGCACCACGATGCACGACAAGCCCTTTTCACCGAGTTCCGAGCGCAACCGCGAGCCGATCCTGGCGATCCTGCGAGACGCGTTCTCGGACCGTCAGCGCGTGCTCGAGATCGGCAGCGGCACCGGACAGCACGCCGTGCACTTCGCGGGCGCACTCCCGCACCTGAGCTGGCAGACCTCGGACCGCGTCGAGAATCACGACGGCATCCAGGCCTGGCTGGCTGACGCGGCGCTGCCGAACACGCTGCCACCGCTGACGCTCGACGTGAACCAGACCCGCTGGCCGCGTGCGCGCTTCGACGCCGTGTTCACCGCCAACACGCTGCACATCATGGGTTGGGAAGAGGTTCAGACCCTGTTCCGCCGACTGCCCGAGGTGCTCGAAGACGAGGCTTGCCTGGCCGTCTATGGTCCCTTCAACTACGGCGGCAAGTTCACCAGCGACAGCAACGCCGCGTTCGATCTGAGGCTCAAGGGAGATGATCCCAGGCGCGGCATCCGCGATTTCGAGGCGGTGGATGCGCTGGCGCGGGGGATCGGATTTGCGCTGGCTGCCGATCACCAGATGCCGGCCAACAACCGCTGCCTGGTCTGGCATCGGACCACGCCGTAGCCCGGGTGAAACCCGGGATCGCGCTCCGTAAGCGAGGGGATTCCCGGGTTTCACCCGGGCTACGCGAGGCACCGGATCAAACCTCGTTCCGGCCCACCCAATCCGCGATCGCCTCCGTATAATCGCGCCCCGCGCCTGAGTGGCGGAATCGGTAGACGCAGGGGACTCAAAATCCCCCGAGGCAACCCCTCGTGAAGGTTCGAGTCCTTTCTCAGGCACCACCGTTGTAAGAATTGCCGGGCCACCGCCAGGCCTGGTTTTTCGCATGAAGACCTCGGACTTCCACTACGAGCTGCCGCCCGAACTGATCGCGCAGCTTCCCGCGGCCGAGCGCAGCGCGAGCCGGTTGCTGCACGTCGGCAGCGAGTTGCGCGATCTGCGGATGACGCAGCTTCCGGACCTGCTGCGTGCCGGCGACCTGCTGGTCTTCAACGATACGCGCGTGCTCAAGGCGCGCCTGCAGGGGCGCAAGGACACCGGCGGACGCGTCGAGATCCTCGTCGAACGCGTGCTCGGCGAGCGCGAGATGCGGGCCCAGCTCGGCGTGTCGAAGACACCGAAGCCCGGCGCGTTCCTGCATGTCGACGGGGAGGCCGGCCGGCTCGAGGTACTGGGTCGCGACGAGTCCTTTTTCCATCTGCGGCTGGAGGGAGACGGGACACTGCACGAACTGCTCGAGCGCGCAGGTCGCCTTCCGCTGCCGCCCTACATCCGCCACGACCCGGATGCCGACGACGCCGAGCGCTACCAGACGGTGTTCGCGCGCGAGCCCGGCGCCGTCGCGGCACCGACGGCGGGGCTGCATTTCGACACACCGTTGCTGGCCGCCCTCGAGCATCGAGGGGTCCGGACGGCAACGCTGACGCTTCACGTGGGCGCCGGAACCTTCCAGCCGGTGCGCGTGGACGACCTGTCCGAGCACCGGATGCACGCCGAGCGCTACCGGATCGGGCAGGACCTGGCGACGCGCATCGCGGATACGCGCGCCGTCGGTGGCCGCATCGTGGCAGTGGGCACCACCAGCGTGCGCGCGCTCGAATCCGCCGCCGAAGCGGACGGAAGCCTGCGGGTGGGCGAGGGCGAAACGCGCATTTTCATCACGCCGGGCTACCGCTTCAGGGCCGTGGACGCACTGGTGACCAACTTCCACCTGCCCGAGAGCACGCTGCTGATGCTGGTCAGCGCCTTCGGCGGCATTGAGCGGATGCGGGCGGCCTATCGCCACGCCGTGGAACAGCGCTATCGCTTCTTCAGCTATGGCGATGCGATGCTCATCGAGCCCTCGGCCTGAGGCTCGTCGCGCAGTCCGGACCCGCAGTGCGGAGGCGAACGGACGAGGCGGGTGAGGGCGGACGGACGCGCGGGGCCGTAGAATTCGCGCCCAGATCTTCGCCGAGCGCGATGTGAACATCCACGCCGACCGCATCCTCATCCTCGACTTCGGGTCCCAGTACACCCAGTTGATCGCGCGCCGCGTGCGCGAACTGGGCGTGTACTGCGAGCTCTACCCCTGGGACGTCGACGAAAAGCACATCGCGGACTTCGCGCCGCGCGGCGTGATCCTGTCCGGTGGCCCCGAATCGGTGATCGAGGCCGGGTCGCCGCGCGCCCCGGAACTCGTCTGGAAGCTCGGCGTGCCGGTGCTGGGCATCTGCTACGGCATGCAGACGATGGCGCACCAGTTCGGCGGCAAGGTGGAGGCGCACGCGAGCAAGGAGTTCGGTTACGCCGAGGTGCGCGCGCGCAATCACTCCACCTTGCTGATCAACATCGACGACCGCGTCAACGCCGACGGTCATGGCCTGCTCGACGTCTGGATGAGCCACGGTGACCGCGTCACCGCGCTGCCCGAGGGCTTCAAGCTGATCGCCTCGACCAGCGACGTGCCGATTGCCGGCATGGGTGACGAGGAGCGCCACTACTACGGCCTGCAGTTCCATCCCGAGGTCACGCACACGCCGCAGGGCACGCGCATCTACGAGCGCTTCGTGCACGAGATCTGCGGCTGCGGCCGTGCGTGGACGCCGGTCAACATCATCGAGGACGCCGCCGAGCGCGTGCGCGAGCAGGTCGGCGATGCTCATGTGCTGCTGGGTCTGTCCGGCGGCGTCGATTCCTCGGTGGTCGCGGCGCTGCTGCATCGCGCGATCGGATCGCGCCTGACCTGCGTGTTCGTCGACACCGGCCTGCTGCGCCTCGAAGAGGGCGATCAGGTGATGCGCGTGTTCGACAAGCACCTGGGCGTGCGCGTGATCCGCGTGAACGCCGAGCAGCGCTTTCTCGATGCGCTCGCCGGTGTCGCGGACCCGGAGGCCAAGCGCAAGGTCATCGGCCGGCTGTTCGTGGAGGTCTTCGACGAGGAGGCTTCGAAGCTGTCGAACGTGCGCTTCCTGGCACAGGGGACGATCTATCCCGACGTCATCGAATCGGCCGGCGCGAAGACGGGCAAGGCGCATGTCATCAAGAGTCACCACAACGTCGGCGGCCTGCCCGAGCACATGAAGCTCAAGCTGGTGGAGCCGCTGCGCGAGCTGTTCAAGGACGAAGTGCGCGCCATCGGTCTGGAGCTGGGCCTGCCGCGCGAGATGGTGTTCCGCCACCCGTTCCCTGGTCCGGGCCTGGGCGTTCGTATCCTCGGCGAGGTCACCAAGACGGCCGCCGACACGCTGCGCCGCGCCGATCACATCTTCATCGAGGAACTGCGACGTGCCGGCTGGTACGACCAGACCTCGCAGGCCTTCGCGGTGTTCCTGCCGGTCAAGAGCGTCGGCGTCACCGGCGACGGCCGCCGCTATGAACCCGTCATCGCGTTGCGCGCCGTGCAGACCATCGACTTCATGACGGCGCGCTGGGCGCACCTGCCGTACGAACTGCTCGACGTGGTGTCGCGCCGGATCTGCAACGAGATCTCGGGTGTGTCGCGCGTCGTCTACGACGTCTCCGGAAAGCCGCCGGCGACGATCGAGTGGGAGTAGTCGCCGTTCGGGCGCCCGCGTTCGAGTAACGCGGACCGCGCGTTTTGCGCGCGGAGTCGGCCCCCAGCGGCACTGCGATCCCTCGCACGCCACGGCTCGAGGCCTGAGGTTGAGCCGCAAGCCCGTCGCGTGGATGATCGGCGCAGGGGCGAGGGGCGCCGCATCAGCACGATGTTGACGGATGCCGGGCGCGGGTGGATCGAAGGGGAGCACCGGACGATGGGATGGCTAGTCACCGCCGTTGTCGTGGCCGCGGCCGGTCTGGGCGTATGGCTGTTCAATCGCCTGGTCAGCGATCGCAACCAGGTCGGGGCCTCGTGGAGCGATGTCGATGTGCAGCTCCAGCGGCGCCACGATCTGATCCCGAATCTCGTCGAGATCGTGAAGGGCTATGCCGGGCATGAACGCACGGTGCTCGAGCGGGTGGTGGCCGAGCGAAACGCGATGCACGAGGCCCAGCGCATCACCGACAAGGGCGCGCACGAGCCGGCGTTGAAGAAGTCGCTTTCGGGACTGGTGGCGCTCGCCGAGGCCTACCCCGACCTCAAGGCGAGTACCCATTTCATGCAGCTCTCCGCGCAGCTCGCGGAGGTGGAGAACAATCTCCAGTACGCGCGGCGCTTCTACAACGGGTCGGTGCGGCAGTACAACACGCGTCGCGACCAGTTCCCCGACCTGTTGGTCGCGCGTCTGTTCTCGTTCCAGCAGGGCGAGTTCTTCGCCGCGGAGGCGGATTCGCGCAGCGCACCGGGGGTGATGCGGTGATTCTCCTGCAGCGCTTCCTGCTGCTCTGGCTGTGGTGTGCGCTGGCAGGCGGCGTGGCGCACGCCGAGGAGCACATCCTGTCGTACGACGCGCAGGTGGCGATCGCGCAGGACGGCAGCCTGGATGTGGTCGAGACCATCCGGGTTCGCGCCGAGGGCGACCGGATCCGGCGCGGCATCTATCGCGACTTTCCCACCGACTATCACGACGCGAGCGGGCATCGCTATCGCGTCGGATTCACGCTCGTCGGCATCAGCCGCGACGGCCAGCCCGAGCCGTATCACACGGAATCGATGCCCAACGGCGTGCGCATCTATATCGGCAGCGCCGACGTGTTCCTCGAGCCCGGCGAGTACGCGTACGAGCTGCATTACCGCACGACCCGGCAGCTCGGGTTCTTCGCCGATCACGACGAGCTCTACTGGAATGTCACCGGCAATGGCTGGGTCTTTCCGATCTCGTCGGCGCGCGCGACGCTGCGATTGCCGGCTGCCGTGCCGATCGCCCAGTTGCGGGCATCCGGTTTCACCGGATCGCAAGGTTCGATGCAACGGGATCTGACGGCGAGACCCTTCGACGGTGGCGCCACCTACGGCACGACGCACATGCTGGAGCCCAATGAAGGTCTGAGCGTGGTGCTGGAATTTCCGAAAGGTGTGATTCGCGCACCCGATGCAAAGCAGAAGCTCGTGTGGTTCCTGGGCGACAACCTCCACCTGGTCATCGGTCTGTGCGGTCTTGTGCTGCTGTGGGGGTTCTACCTGTACCGCTGGCACGTGCTCGGGCGCGATCCGGACCGTGGAGTGCGCATCCCGCTCTACCAGCCGCCGGCCGGTTACTCGGCTGCATCGCTGCGTTTCGTGCGCCGCATGGGTTACGACGACGAATGCCTCGCGGTGGCGATGCTGGACCTCGCGTCCAGGGGCGCGCTGAAAATCCGGCGCGACGACGAGAAGACCTTCACGCTCATGCGGCCCGCGACGGGGTTTGCCGCGCTGGGGCAAAGCGCGCCTGCGTCGAACGCCGATGTCACGCCGGGCGAAGCCGCGCTGATTCAAGCTCTGTTCCCGGGCAGCTCGACGTCCTTCACGATGAAGTCGAGTGCGTCGACGGCTTCGCGGATGAGCGCCGCCAAGATGGCCCTGCAGCGGTCGCTGATACGAGATTACGAGAAGAAATATTTCGTGACCAACGGCCAGACCGTAACCGTTGGCGTCGGCCTTTCGCTGGTCACTCAGATCGCGGCCTCGCTGGCGGCGCCAGGCGATCCGGTCGCGGTGCTGGTCATGTCGGTCTTCATGAGCGCGACGGCCTTCCTGACCTATGCGCTGGCGGTGCTGGCCACGAATTCGCGGATCGTGTCGCGGATCATCGCGCTGTTCGTCGCGATCTTTCCGGTGATGCTGGCGGGAGGCGTGGCGTCCGTCGCCGGCATAGGCATGCCCATCGTCATCGGCGCGCTGCTGGCGACGAACATCGCATTCTACCACTGGATGAAGGCGCCGACGCGCGACGGTGCGCGCCTGCTCGGCCAGATCGACGGATTCCGCTGGTACCTGGGCGTCGCCGAGAAGCAGGAACTCGACAGCCGTTACAAGCCGGAGTCGAGGCCAGAAGTGTTCGCGCAGTTCCTTCCCTATGCGCTGGCGCTGGACGTCGAGCAGGCCTGGGCCAAGCGTTTCGCGGACGCGCTTCCACCCGATCAGTTCGAGCGCGCGCAGCCGGATTGGTACCGGAGTTCGGCGATGGGCTCGGGCGGACGATCGTCATTCTCGCCAGGCGACTTCGCAGGCAGCTTCACCCGTTCCATCTCGTCGGCATCGGTTGCGCCCGGGTCGAGTTCGGGTGGAAGTTCGGGGAGCGGGAGCAGCGGCGGATCGGGAGGTGGCGGCGGATCCGGGGGAGGCGGCGGTGGCGGTGGGGGTGGCGGCTGGTAGTTTGCGGCGGCCGTCGTTCTGGTAGCGGCGATGGATGTGAACGGAGAAATCGGAATGCTGGGACTGACCCTGTTGGGCGTGTTCGTCGTCGTGGGGCTCTGGCTCATGACCGTCTACAACCGGCTCGTTGCGAGCCGCAACGGCTACAAGAACGCGTTCTCGCAGATCGACGTGCAGTTGCAGCGCCGGCATGACCTGATTCCGAATCTGGTGGAAACGGCCAAGAGCTACATGAAGCATGAGCGCGAGACGCTGGAGGCGGTGATCGCCGCCAGGAATTCCGCGTCCGGTGCGCTGCGCGCCGTGCAGGCCGACCCGACCCATCCGGCCGGGATGCAGAAGCTCAATGCCGCCGAAGGCGTGCTGGGCGGCTTGATGAGCCGGTTCATGGCGACGGTCGAGGCCTATCCCGATCTGAAAGCCAACCAGAACATGATCCAGCTCTCGTCCGAACTCTCGCAGACCGAGGACCAGATCGCAGGGGCGCGTCTGACCTACAACGACGCGGTCCTGAGCTACAACAATCTGCGCGAGGTGTTCCCGAACAACCTGGTGGCCGGAGCCTTCTCGTTCTCCGGTGCGGAGTTCCTGAAACTGGACGACGAGGCGGCGCGCAAGCCGGTGAAGGTCAGCTTCAACTGAGCGGCGCGCCACCGCGGCGGATGGGACGGCGGCAGCCGGTACGCAGCCGCATCAACGCGCCCGCAAGCGATCGCGCACGACCTGCGCGAGTTGAACCGCCGACAACGGAGCCGAGCCTTCGGCCTTGTTGCCCAGCGTGACGTAGGCCGGATAGCAGGCATCGGTCGTCGCCGCGATGACCTTGGCCAGCGCTGCGTGGGTCTCCGGATCGGCATCGACGATGCGATCGAACGCGCCATACAACCGTTTGGCCTCCTCGTAGCCATAGGCGCCGTGGCGCCGATGCAGGTTCCAGCGGCACACGAGCGGTCCGGGCCACAGCGCGCGCAGCATCGGAAGCTGTTCCTCGATCGGCGGCATCTTCGCGTGCAGGCCCAGGCAGTAGGTCGCGCCGCATTCGCGCAGCATCCGGGCGAACGCGGGAGTCAGGAACGCGGCGTCGCGGACCTCCACGGCGATCACGCCGTCCGGCGCGGTCGGCTGCAGCGAGGGCAGGGCGCGCAGCATCGCGCCGATCCGGCGAATGATCTGCGGGATGTCGGCGAGCATCGGCGCCGGCAGCGGGCTGAGCTGGAACACGAGCGCGCCGACCCGGTGCCGCAGACCTTCCAGCGCGGGCTGCGCGAAGGTGCGAAGCGCGAGGTCGGGGTCGAGGAACATCGCGTTCGGTTCCATGCCGCGCCCGTTCTCGCTGCGCACCATCGCGTCGGCGCCCAGGCTCGGTGCCTTGACCACGAAGCGGAAGTCGTCGGGCACCTGCGCGGCATAGGCCGCGTATTGCTCGACGCTCAGCGGCCGGTAGAACGCGCGATCCAGGCTCACCGTGCGGAACAGCGGATGCCGGGCGTAGGCGCTCAGGCCCTGCTTCGAGAGCTTTGTTTCCGGGTAGTCGCGATCCCAGACCAAACCGGCCCAGCCCGGATAGTTCCAGGACGAGGTCCCCACGCGCAGCCTCGGCGGAAGCGCGCGGGCCAACGCAACGAGCGCGTCGTCCGTCGAGGCGGGCTGGACGCCCTTGGCACGACGCGCGCGCGGTGCCTCGGGGATGGGCTCCGGCTCGTCGGCGTCGCTGAAGAGCGTGTCCTGCATGTGACGAAGGAGGCGGGCTTGCCGGTGACCGTAGCGGCCGGCACGGGGAACTGGCAAGCGCTCGGTGAGGGCGCGACCGGCTGGTCGGCAACGCGTGCGAAAATGGGATCCCTTCGCAGCGTTTGCGGCTCCTGCCCGACATGGATTGGAACATCTTCGCCACGGTCTCCGGCACCGTCATTCCGACCGGGCTCGCGGCATGAGCGCCGTCCCGCTCCCGGACGACGAACGCTTCATGACGCAGGCGATCGGCCTGGCGCGGCAGGCTGCCGACGCGGGCGAGGTGCCGGTGGGCGCCATCCTGGTCAGGGACGGGCAGATCATCGGGCAGGGCTGGAATCGGCCGATCGGGACGCACGATCCCAGCGCGCACGCCGAAATGATCGCGCTGCGCGAAGCGGCCACGCACAGTGCCAACTACCGCCTTCCGGGCACGACGCTCTACGTCACGCTCGAGCCCTGTGCGATGTGTGCCGGCGCCATCATCCACGCGCGGGTGCAGCGGCTCGTGTTCGGCGCCGCCGATCCGAAGGCCGGCGCCGTGCATTCGCTGTACGACCTGATCTCGCTGCCTCGCCTCAACCACGCCGTCGCCTGGCAGGGCGGTGTCCTGGAAGCCGAATGCGGCGAGCTGCTGCGCGCCTTCTTTCGCGCGCGCCGCTGACAGGCCCTGATCCCCCGTTCTTCCCGGAGCTGTTTCATGAGCCGTTTGTATTTCGAAGACTTCCATCCCGGCCAGGTCATCGAGCTGGGTACGCGCACCGTCACCGAGGCCGAGATTCTGGATTTCGCGCGGCAGTTCGACCCGCAGCTGTTCCATGTCGATCGCGATGCCGCCGCGGCGTCGCATTTCGGGGGGATCGTCGCCAGCGGTTGGCACACCTGCTCGCTGCTGATGCGCCAGATCGTCGACGAACTGCTGTCCCGATCGGTCAGCCACGGCTCGCCGGGCGTGGACGAGATCCGCTGGCTCAAGCCGGTGCGGCCGGGCGACACGCTGCGCATGTCGATGCGCGTGACCGAGGCGATTCCGTCGAAATCCAGGCCGGATCGCGGGGTATTGAAGTGCGAGTACCAGGGCGTGAACCAGCACGGCGAGGCGGTGGTGACGATGAAGACACTCGGGATGTTCGGCCGCCGCCCGCAATAGGCCGGTCACGGAAGCCCCGAGGCGCAAGTCGAGGAATTGACGACCCTCATACCCGGTCACTACCATGCGCGCCCCTGTTTCACGGGGCACGGATGGTTAGCTCAGCGGTAGAGCATCGCCTTCACACGGCGGGGGCCACAGGTTCGATCCCTGTACCATCCACCAATCGCTCCCCAAGGCCCGGCTGTCGCCGGGCCTTCTCGTTCCGGGGACCGGCCTGCGAAGCTGCCGGAACACTGCTCGTAGGGCTCCTGAAGCGCGTTAGACAAACGCGCAAAGGTGGGCTAACGTGCGGCCCGCAGTCGTTTCAAGCAGTGCTTGCTCCGCGATCTTCTGTGCCCCGTTACACCTCCCGGGGACGCTCCAGCTCCCCGGCAACGTTTCTTGAACGGATGCACCGTGCGGGTGGTTTACTCGCATTTCATCAACTGTTCAGAGGAACGTTTCATGTCGAATGTATCGACCGGTGTGGTCAAGTGGTTCAATGACGCCAAGGGCTTTGGATTCATCACGCCGGAAGGCGGCGGTGAAGACCTTTTCGCCCATTTCAAGGAAATCCAGGGCACCGGCTTCAAGACCCTCAAGGAAGGCCAGCGCGTGCAGTACATCGCTCAGCGCGGTCAGAAGGGTATGCAGGCCACCCAGATCAAGGCGCTCTGATCGACCCTTATTCGATGTTGCAGTAATCGAAAGCCGCGACCATTTGGTCGCGGCTTTCTTTTTTGTACGCTATCCCCATCTTCTCTCTCAACGTCATTTCCAGCACGTCGATGAGCAATCAGTCCGCTGACCCTTCCACGACGGCGCAAGCGCCGATCAACGTTCCCGCGGCTGTCCTTTTCTCGATCAGTACCTTGATGGTGCTGACGGTGTTCCCCCTCTACGCATGGCACCACGATTTCTCCGGTGCGGCGTGGCTGTGGTTCTTCATCTTCCTGTTCGCCAGCGGCCTGTCGATCACCGGCGGTTATCACCGCCTGTGGGCGCATCGCGCCTACGAGGCACGTCTGCCACTGCGCATCTTCTACATGCTGTTCGGCGCCCAGTCGCTGGAAAACAGCATCCTGGTGTGGTGCTCGATGCATCGCGTGCACCACAAGAACGTGGATCACGTCGACGACGATCCGTACTCGATCAAGCGTGGCTTCTGGTACGCCCACATGGGCTGGATGCTGCGGGACCGTCCCTGCCATGCGGTCGATCTGTCCAACGTGCAGGACCTGCAGCGCGATCCGGTCGTGATGTTCCAGCACAAGCACTACCTGGGGCTGGCGCTGTTCATGAACATCGGCCTGCCGGGTCTCATCGGCATGCTCTACGGCGAGCCGGGCGCTTTCCTGATGCTGGCCGGCCTGCTGCGTCTGGTGGTGAACCACCACTTCACGTTCTTCATCAACTCGCTCGCGCACATGTGGGGTCGCCGTCCCTACACCGAGGAGAACACCGCGCGGGACAACGACCTGATCGCGCTGTTCACCTACGGCGAGGGCTATCACAACTACCACCACCTGTTCTCCTGGGACTATCGCAACGGCGTGCGCTGGTGGAACGTCGATCTGACGAAGTGGTGGATCGCGATGTTGTCGTGGGTGGGCCAGTCGCACAGCCTGCGCCGCGTGCCCGAGTTCAAGATCCGCCGCGCGATGATCGAGCGCCAGTTCGCGCGCGCGCAGCAGAAACTCGCCAGCGCAGCACCGACGACGCGCCTCGAGCACGTCAAGCAGCTGCTGGAGCATGAGATGGAGGCCTTCAAGGCGACCGTCAACGAGTGGACGCGCCTGCAGACCGAGAAGATCGAGGCGGCCAAGAAGCAGGTCATGGACCGTGTCGCCGAGCGCTGGGAACACAGCGAAGCTCGCCGCCAGCTGCAGGTCCTCGAAGAGGCGCTGCATCTCCAGTACCGGCGCGTCCGGCTGCTGCATATGCAGACGGCCTGACAGCAAAGCGGTCGGCCCTTCGACGGGGTCGACAGCCACGACCGTATCCGGGAATGCCGGCAGGCCCACCTGCCGGCATTTTTATTTCGAGGCGAGGTTGAACGCGGCGGCCGGCCGGCGTTCCAATGCGCCGATCGCCATCACGCAGCGTTCCCGCCATGAAGACCGCCCTGACGCCGTTTGCCCTGCTCCTGCTGGCTGCCACCCTGCTCGCCGGTTGCGGCAGCGCGCCGCTGGTGCCGTCGGCCGAAAGCTTCGAGGGACGGCCCGAGAAGGCGGCACTGGCCGTCCTTCGCAACGTGGAGGCCAATGACGAGCAGCGCGCGAAGATCCTCGCGGCGTTCGACCGCGACAATCCGAAGATGCTCAAGCTGGACCAGGAGTGGGAAGAGATCACGCGGCAGTGGAAGGAACTCAACCGCGCCGATCCCAAGTTCCTGGCCGATGCCGAGGCCTTGTCGGCGCGCCGCATGGACGTGGCCAAGCAGCAGATCGTCGTCGGTGCCGCGTTCGAGCACGAAGTGGCGTCGGTGCTCACGCCGGATCAGTGGAAGGACTGGAAGGAGCTGTGGGCGCTCGTCGGAGAGGGCAACGCCTGCGGGCCCGGTTGGCGCGGCGGCGGTGGCGGTGGCCATCGCCGATAGTCTCGTGCTGTGCGCCAACTCCGGCGCCTGAACGCGCTCGACGCCCGCTCAGGCGGCCAGCCGCTCCACGACGACCTCGACGCCGCTCAACGAGGCATTCCCCGACAGCGTATCGACGAGGAATTCGTCGGTGAGATCGTTGACGCTCACGCCGGCATGCGCGTTGGCGACACGCAGGTTCACGCCCTCGCGCGCATGACCCCAGCCATGCGGCAGCGACACCACGCCCGGCATCATTTCGTCGGTGAGATGCACGGTGACCTCGAGTGCGCCGACGCGCGAACGCACCGTCGCCATCGTGCCGTCCGCGAGGCTGCGGGCCGAGCCGTCGCCGGGATTCATCAACAGCAGGCAGCGGTCCTTGCCCTTCACCAGCCGCTCGGAATTGTGCATCCACGAGTTGTTGCTGCGGACATGGCGACGGCCGATCAGCCGTAGGCCCTCGGCCGCACCGATGCCGATCTGCCGGCGCGCACGTTCGACGTCGCCGATCAGCTCCGGGATATCGCAGCGGATGCGCTTGCCCGGGGTGAACAGGCGCTGCGGCAGGCAAGGCTGCAGCGGCCCCAGATCGATACCGTGCGGATGCTGCTTGAGCTTGCGCAGGGTCAGGCCCTCGCGCTTGCGCTTCCACGAGCCGTAAGGCCCCAGGCGCAGTCCCAGGTCGATCAGCTGGTCCGGACGCAGGTGCTGCCTGGCCAGGCCCGGCAGCTTGCGCAGGCGTGCGCCCAGCGGCTGCGGGCGATCGCCCTCGACACGTTCGCGATAGGCGCGGGCGAGGCCGTTGAAGATCTCCCAGTCGTGCCGCGTGCCCTCGGGCTTGTCGACCAGCGGAGCGGACCACCGCGCGGTGTTGCGCACCGCGAAGTGATGGAAGATCAGGTCGTAGTGGTCGTGCTCGACACCGCAGGTGGGCGGCAGGATCAGGTGCGCGTGCCGCGTGGTCTCGTTGACGTAGAAGTCGATCGACACCATGAAGTCCAGCGAGGCCAGCGCGCGATCGAGTTGCTGGCCGTTGGGCGTGGACAGCACCGGGTTGCCGGCGATCGTCACCAGCGCGCGGACCTGGCCCTCGCCGGGCGTCAGGATCTCCTCGGCGAGCGCCACGACCGGAAGTTCGCCGCCGAACTCCGGAAGGCCGCGCACGCGGCTCTGCCAGGCGTTGTAGTGGCCGGCCTTCGACTGGCCCTGCAGCAGATCCACCGCGGGTAGCGGAAACATCGCGCCGCCCGGCGCATCGAGCCGTCCCGTGAGCAGGTTCAGCAGGTTGATGGCCCATTGGCAGATGCTGCCGAAGGCCTGCGTGGAGACGCCCATGCGCCCGTAGGCGACGGCGGCTGTCGCGTCCGCGAAGTCGAGGGCTAGGCGGCGGATCGTGGCGGCGTCGATGCCGGTCACGCTCGCGGCCGCCTCGGCCGTGAACGGCGCCACCGCATCACGCACGCCGTCGACGCCATCGACGAATGCCGTCGCCGCACCCAGGTTCACGCGGTCCTCGTCGAACAGCACGTGGATCATCGCCAGCAGCAGCGCCGCGTCGGTGCCGGGGCGGATGAAATGATGCTCGTCCGCGACGTCCGCGGTCTCGCTGCGGCGTGGGTCGATCACGACCATCCTGCCGCCGCGCGCCTTGAGCTCCTTCAGGCGCCCGCGGAAATCCGGCACTGTCATCAGGCTTCCGTTGGAGGCCATCGGATTGGCGCCCAGCACGAGGAAATACTGCGTGCGATCGATGTCCGGGATCGGCAGCAGCAGCTGGTGTCCGAACATCCAGTACGCGACGAGCTGGTGGGGAAGCTGGTCCACCGAGGTCGCGGAAAAACGATTGCGGCTCTTGAGCTGCCCGAGGAAGTTCTGGCCGTGCGTGAGATTGCCGTAGTTGTGGACGCTCGGATTGCCCTGGTAGACCGCCACGCTGTTGGTGCCGTGGGCCTTGCGTAGCGCCACCAGGCGATCCGCGACCTCCGCATACGCCTGGTCCCAGCCGATCTCCTGCCAGCCGTTCGCGGTACGCCGCGCCGGCTTGCGCAGGCGGTCCGGGTCCTCGTGCAGGTCCTTGAGCGCCACGGCCTTGGGGCAGACATGGCCGCGCGAGAACGGATCGGCATCGTCCCCACGCACCGACAGGATGTGGCCGTCCTGCACCTTGAATTCGAGGCCGCAGATCGCCTCGCAAAGATTGCAGGCGCCGTAGTGCGTGCTGGGTTCGCCCATCGTGTTCGTCCCTGGCTTTGGCTGCGATGCTACGCGCCGGGGTTTGGTCTCACAATGACGCATCCACCCCATGCCTTCGACGCCGATGAGCCAGCCGTTCCGCTATTACCTGCGCGTCCGTTACGGCGAGTGCGATGCGCAGAAAGTCGTGTTCAACGCCCGCTACGGCGAGTACATCGACTTGGCCATCACCGAGTTCCTGCGGGCGCTTGGCTACGGCGAGCAGATGGTGACCGCGGAACTGGATTTCCAGCTCGTGCGCCAGACGACGCAATGGCGTGCCCCGGCCCGCTACGACAACGTGCTGGAAGGCTCGGTCACGACGATGGGGATCGGCAATACCTCGTTCACGCTGCGCGTCGAATTCCGGGTCGCCGGCAACCCGATGGTGATCTGTGAATCGGAGACGGTCTACGTACTGGTCGATCACGCCACGCTGACCAAGCGTCCGGTTGCCGCGGATATGCGCGAACGGCTCGAGCGTGGTGCGCCCGGACGGATGATCGATCACGCGGGCTATTTGTCAGCCG
This sequence comes from Panacagrimonas perspica, assembly GCF_004364935.1. Taxonomy (GTDB): domain Bacteria; phylum Pseudomonadota; class Gammaproteobacteria; order Nevskiales; family Nevskiaceae; genus Panacagrimonas; species Panacagrimonas perspica. The sequence continues at coordinate 786,021 of NZ_SOBT01000008.1, forward strand.
CGTGATCACCGCGCAGGGCTGGCCGTTGTTCGAACCTAGCGGCCCTTGGGCTTCAGCATCGTCCCGATGCAGCTGGTCATGCCGCAGCGGCAGGCCCACAGCTTGCGCATGCGCGCGGTGTGCCGCACGTCCAGTTTGATGCCGTAGTCGTACGTCAGCTCTTCACCCTTGCGGATCGGGCGGCGCGCCTCGATGAAGATGCGGTCGCGGGCCGTGCCGTGGGTCTTGGCCTCGTAGATCACGGCCTCGCAGTTCGGATCGCAACTGTGATTGATCCACTTGGCGTCGTTGCCACGACGATTGGCATCGATGATGTAGTCGTCGTTGAGCGTGAACAGGAACGTGTGTCCGGTTTCCGCGGTTCCTGCGTAGATGTCGTCGGCTTCGTCGTGCGTGCAGAGGCGGCCGCGATATTCGATGACGGTGTGTCCGGCGGGCAGATTGCGGGCCGCGAAAACGCCGTTGCCGTGGATGGGCGAGCGACGTACGGTGATGGTGCGAACCATGGATCTTCGTTGCAGCGGTGTCTGAGGGGACGCGATTGTCCAGCACTCCGCGTGCCAGTGCACACGAAGGCGGGCAACGCGGTGCTCAGAACACGCCGAAGGCGATGCCGGCCGCGAGTGTCTGCCCGAGTTCGCGTGCGGCCGCCAGGGCCTCGTCGTCGAGTTCGCCCTTGTGCACCAGCGGCTCGCTGACGCGCTTCCACTGGTAGCCGGCGGCGATGCGGTCGAGCGCCCGCACCGCGCCGCTGCCGTCGTTGCCGGTCGAGACCAGCATCGCGTAGGCAAGGCCGATGGTCTTGCCCTCGGCCGGGTAGTAGGTGCGGTCCAGGAAGTCCTTCACGGCGCCCGAGAGATAGCCGAAATTCTCGGGTGAACCGATCAGCAGGCCGTCCGCCCACAGCAGGTCGTCGAGGCCGGCATCGCCGGCGCGCAGCGTGCGCACCTCGACCTCGTCGGCGAGTTCCAGCGCACCCTCGCGGGCGGCCATCACGAGCTGGCGCGTGCGTCCGGTCTGGGTGCTGTAGACGATGAGCAGATGTTTCATGCGCGGGTCCGGCCGCATCGCAGTGTGCGTGCCGCCTCACGCCCTGGGGCGCTGGTCTTGCCGGGCAGAATGACAGACTCCGCCGCTATACACTCGCGGCCCGTTCCGCAGACTTCGCGACGCCGACATGCCTGTCCTTTCCGAAGAATCCCTCCGCCAGGCGCTGGCCGCCTACGTCGATCCCGTGCTCGGCTGCGGCCTGATCGAGGCCGACGTGGTGCGCGAGGTCTCGGTGCGCAATGGCCGCGCGCAGGTCGGCATCGAACTGGGTTTCCCCTGCGACGGCTACAAGAACGAGTTCGCCGCCAACCTGAAGGCCGCGCTGCGAAAGTCCCTGGATGCCGACGTCGATGTCGCCGTCGGCTGGGTCGTGCGCAGCCACGCGGTGCAGGCCAAGCTCGCCGCGCTGCCCAACGTGAAGAACATCATCGCCGTGGCCTCGGGCAAGGGCGGCGTGGGCAAGTCGACGGTGGCCGTGAACCTGGCGCTGGCGCTGCGCGCGGAGGGCGCGAGCGTCGGCGTGCTCGACGCCGACATCTACGGCCCGAGCCAGCCGCGCATGCTCGGAACCAGCGAGAAGCCGACGTCGCCCGACGGCAAGAGCATGAACCCGATCGAGGCGCTGGGCCTGCAGGCGATGAGCATCGGATTCCTGATCGACGAGGATCAGCCGATGGTCTGGCGCGGCCCGATGGCGACGCAGGCGCTGATGCAGTTGCTCAACGAGACACACTGGAAGGCGCTGGACTACCTGGTCATCGATCTGCCACCGGGCACCGGTGACATCCAGCTCACGCTGTCGCAGCGCATTCCGGTGTCGGGCGCCGTCGTCGTGACCACGCCGCAGGACATCGCGCTGATCGATGCGAAGAAGGGCCTGCAGATGTTCCGCAAGGTCGAGGTGCCCATCCTCGGCCTGATCGAGAACATGAGCTTCTACTGCTGTCCGAACTGCGGACACCGTGCCGAGATCTTCGGGTCGGGTGGTGGCGAGCGCATGAGCGAACAGTTCGACGTGGCCTTGCTGGGCCGCATTCCGCTGGATGCGCGCATCCGCGCGCAGGCCGACGGCGGCAAGCCCACCGTGGCGGCGGACCCGGAGTCGGATCTGGCGAAGATCTACCGCGACATCGCGCGCCGCGCGGCGGCGCGCCTCGCGCATGGCGGGCTGGAATCGGATTTCCCCGATATCCAGGTCAGCGACGATTGAATTGCTCGACGTAGCCCGGACGAAGTCCGGGAGGGCACCCGAATCAACGCAGCGTCGTCCCGGACTTCGTCCGGGCTACGGACAGCTCACTTCTGCACGCACCGCTGCAGCGCCGCGACATCGCCTTTCGCATTCTTGACGCAAGCCATCTGCGCGAACGCATCGGCGAGGGCTGGGTCGTACGCAGGCGCAGCCGGAGCCTGATCCGCCTGGGCCGACGGCATCGGCGTATGCGGCAGCCGCGCCAGGTTGCAGGCCGGAACGCCGGGCGAGGTCGAGAAGCTGTCGAGGCGGCACAGTCCGCGGCCGTCGATCGCCATCGCGTACATCGCGCCCTGCGGATCCTGCTGGCCTCGCGTGGCGAAACTGAGACGCCACGCCAGGCCCGCTTCGCCGAACGAGGGCTCGAGCCTGGCGCTGACGAAGCGGGCGGCGCGATCGGCGCGGGCGAGCGCTTCGGCCAGCCGCTCGGGCTGGACCTGATCGATGTCGAAAGGGATCCATCCGGAGATGTCTTCGTACAGGGCCTGGCGGATGTCGCGGAGCGGCTCGCCACGGCGCCCGGTACGCACGAAGCGCTCGCGAGGGACGCCGATGCCGGTCTTGCCGGTCGGGAGCGCAATCGAGACCTCGCCCCAGCGGTTGATGCCGACGCCAACGACGGGTGCGTCGCGATCCGCGCTGCGGCGAAACGCTTCGAGCGCCGCGGCCAGCGCCGTGCCGTCGAGGGCAGCCGCGCGTTCGGATGCGCCGGGCTCGGGCCGGGGCTTGCAGCTGTTGCGCGTCGTGCCCGACCCGTACGCACAGGCGCTTCGCAGAGTGCCGCTCGAGAACAGCCAGAACAGCGTGCCCGCCGCCGCCGTCACGACGAGCAGGCAGACGGCGAGAATCAGGGCGCGGGTCGGCATCGCGGCATCCTGGGGTTGCGCCTCGTCGGTCGCAAGCACCGGTGCCGCCCCCGCAATGATGCGAAAATCACCGGCTACGACGGGCGGGAACGGCGACAGGGAATCCAAGGCACTCGATGGTCCTGCTGAATTGGCTGACGGCCACGTATTACGTGCGCATCTGTGCCGACCGCGTGCGCATCCGCGACGTCGGGCGTGGGCACTCGCTGGACGCGCCCGCGGTGGTCGCCATCGAGGACGACGGCAGGCGCCGGCAGGTGATCGCGGTCGGGCAGGGGGCGCTCGGTGCGCCCGCCCGTCCGGGCCTCGTGCTGGCGCATCCGTTCCGGCATCCGCGCGTGCCGGTCGGGGATTTCGTCGTGGCGGACGCCCTTCTTGCCGGTCTGGTGCGAAGCTTCGCCAAGAGCATTCACGGATTTCCGCGGCCGCTGCTGCGGGTGCTGATTCATCCACAGCACGAGCTCGAAGGCGGATTGACGCCGATCGAGCGGCGCGCCTTCGAGGAACTCGCGAACAATTGCGGGGCCCGGAGGATCGCGGTCTACGAAGGACCCGAGCTCGCCGACCGTGACATCAACGACGCGCTTTTCAGCAAATTGAGAAACTGATCTTCATGAGCATCAAGTCCGACAAGTGGATCCGCCGCATGGCGGCGCAGGGAATGATCGAACCGTTCGAGCCGGGGCAGGTGCGCGTCGCGCCGGACGGGCACCGGATCGTCAGCTACGGAACGTCCAGCTACGGCTACGACGTGCGCTGCGCCGACGAGTTCAAGATCTTCACGAACATCAATTCGACGATCGTCGATCCGAAGAACTTCGACGCGCGCAGCTTCGTCGACGTGAAATCGGACGTCTGCATCATTCCGCCGAATTCCTTCGCACTCGCGCGCACCGTCGAATACTTCCGCATTCCGCGTTCGACGCTGGTGATCTGCCTGGGCAAGAGCACCTACGCCCGCTGCGGCATCATCGTCAACGTCACGCCGCTGGAACCGGAGTGGGAAGGACACGTCACGCTCGAGTTCTCCAACACGACGCCGCTGCCGGCGAAGATCTACGCCAACGAGGGCGTCGCACAGATGCTGTTCTACGAATCCGACGAAGTCTGCGAGACCTCGTACAAGGACCGGGGCGGCAAGTACCAGGGGCAGAAGGGCGTGACGCTGCCCAAGACCTGAGCGGCGTGACCCGGCGCACAGCGCATGCCGGGGCGGTCGGAGTAACCTAGGTCCCAAGTCTCGAACCAGATTCCGTCATGAAAGCCTCGCTCATTGTCCTGTCGGTACTCGTGCTCGGCCTCGCCGGGTGTGCCAACAACCAGGTGATCGTCGATACCAAGGGCGTGGACATGTCGCGGTATCAGCAGGACCGTCGCGAGTGCGAGGGTTATGTCGAACAGGTGTCCTCGGGCGGCACCATCGCCAAGAGTGCTGGCCTGGGCGCTGTGATCGGTGCGGTCGTCGGCGGCGCAGCCGGCGCGATCTTCGGAGACAGCACGGCAGCAGCGCGCGGTGCGGCTGTCGGTGGCGTCACCGGCGGCGCACAGGGCAGCGTGAGCGGCATCGCGAAGGGCGAGAACAGCAAGGAACAGGTGCTGCGCAACTGCCTGAGCGGTCGCGGTTACCGGGTGCTGAATTAGCAAACCGTAGCCCGGACGAAGTCCGGGTTTCCGGCGAACAACGAAGCAGGATCCCGGACTTCGTCCGGGCTACGGTGGCGTCGCGGTTCAGGCGCCGCCATCGGGCCATAGCCGTGCTGCACCCCGCACGCCGCTCGAATCGCCATGCAGCGCCGGCACCAGCCGCGTGTCGACGCGATCGCTGAACACCCACGACGGCCACAACGCCGGGACGTTTCGGTAAAGCCGCTCGATGCGGGACAGCCCGCCGCCGAGCACGATGACATCGGGATCGATCAGGTTGATCACCGTCGCCAGCGCGCGGGCCAGCCGGTCCTCGTAACGATCCAGCGTGGCGGCGCAGGCCGTGTCGCCGCCCAGGGCTCTGTCGACGACCGCCTCGCCCGCGAGCTCGGCACCCGTGACGCGCAGGTGATCGGCCGCCAGGCCCGGCCCCGACAGCCAGGCTTCGATCGGCCCGTGGCGTCCGTCCCAGTGCAGCGGGCCCGGTATTTCGCCCCAGTCGGGCCGTGGCCAGGGCAGGGGGTTGTGGCCCCATTCGCCGGCGATCGCGTTGGGTCCGGCGAGCAGCCGGCCGCCGATGCAGATGCCGCCGCCGACGCCGGTGCCCAGGATCACGGCGAAGACGCAGGACGCACCGGCTGCCGCGCCGTCCGACTGCTCGCTGGCGGCCAGGCAATCGGCGTCGTTGGCCATGCGCACCGGCCGGTCCAGCATCGCTTCCACGTCGGCCTGCAGCGGCCGTCCGTTGAGACAGACGGAGTTCGCGTTCTTGATCAGCCCCGTGGCGGGCGACACGGCGCCCGGATGTCCGATGCCGACGCGCAGGCCGCTGTGTCCGCTATCGCGTTCCAGCTGCGCGACCAGATCCGCGATGGCGCGGACCTGGCCGGCATAGTCGCCGCGCGGTGTGGCGACGCGCAGCCGGTGCGAGATCCGCGATCCCGGCTGCATGACGATGCCTTCGATCTTGGTGCCGCCAAGGTCGATGCCGATCCGGGGCTCGTGCGCGGTCATGTCGAAGCAGGTGGAGGACGGGCCTCCATTCTGGCTCGTCGCCCATTTCCAGCCGCTACTTTGCCGCCGCTACCGCCGATACGAGCACGGGTTTGGCCCGGTACGCCTCCGGAAATACGCGCCGCAACTCGGCGACCTTGGGCAGGTCGTGAATCACGATGTACGGGTGGCTCGGATTGCGGGCCAGGAAATCCTGGTGATAGGCCTCGGCCGGGTAGAAGGTCTTGCCCGGCTCGATGCGCGTCGCGATAGGAGCGCCGTAGACGTGCGCCTGGTTGAGTTGCGCGATGTAGCCCTTTGCGATCTGGCCCTGCTCCTGGGTTGTCGGAAAGATCGCCGAGCGGTACTGCGTGCCGCGATCCGGACCCTGGCGGTTGACCTGTGTCGGATCGTGGGCGACCGAAAAATAGATCTGCAGCAAGCGGCCGTAGGTGATGCGCTGGGGGTCGTAGGTGATCTGCACGGCTTCCGCATGCCCGGTGTTGCCAGAGCCCACGTCATCGTAGTGCGCCGATGAAGCCGCGCCGCCGGCGTAGCCGGACACCGCGTTGAGCACGCCGTCGACGTGCTGGAAGACGCCCTGGACACCCCAGAAGCATCCGCCGGCGAATACGGCCGTCGCGCTTGGCCCCTCGAGCCCGGTCTCGTCCGCGGCCGGCGCGGGGATGACGGGGGCGGGCTCCGCCCGGAGCTGCGGCAGCGTCAGGATCAGGGCGGCCAGCACGGCGAGGGCGGCGAGCACGCGCAGTCCGGGACGGCGTACGGCGGAGGACCCGATGTGTGCGGCGAGGGGCGGTCGATTCATTTCGCGAGGCTCCGGTTCAACGAAAACGGCGAAAGCAGCCAGGCAGGTACCAGCAAATCCAGTGGCGCGAGCACGCCGCAACGGAACGTCGGACAGAGGCGCAGCCTGCGCTCGCGGTTCCGGGCCCGGTATCTCCCTGCATCCGGACCTTGTGACGCTTCGTTCGCGGAATAGTGCCCACGGAGGTGTCGATCCGGATCCGGAGCTCACGTCATTCGACGCTGCACCCCCGGGGTTGCCCCACGTTCCGTATCCGACCGCGGAATACCGTGATCGCTACAATGTCCATTCAAAGAAAGAACGACGAGGCGGTTCCAGGCAGCTCCTGGTCGAATGTCGGACCCCAACCTGCCGTCTCTGAGCTCGGAAGTCCGCGCTGCCCACGAGCTGGCGAGACTCCGCTTTGCCCACGACGAGGAAGCGCAGTTCCGGATCGACTACGAGGCGGCGGCCGTCTCGCCGCGGATGACGTTGTGCATGCTCGGCGTCGTGATGGTGGGAATGACGCCGCTCTACGACGGTGTTCTGCTGCGGATGCCCGAGAGCTTTGCCGGCTTCGCGCGAGCGATGCAGTTCGGCGTGCAGATCCCGGCGATCCTGCTCGCAATGCTGATGACCTGGGCGTACCGGCTGCGCCGCTGGTCCGCGCCCGCGACCGTTCTTGCGATGATGCTCACGGTCATGGGGCTGACGTTCCAGCAGGTGATCGGACCGGCCCACGGGTTTCATGTCCCGCACGACTTCGCCGTGCTCGCCATCTCGGGAACCTGCCTGCTCGGTCGTTTGCGATTGAGTTATCTGCTGCCCTGGGCGACGTCGCTGATGCTGATCGTCAGCCTGATGCAGCTGCACGGATTCGGGTACAGCTCCGGTGCGCTGTACGACGTGATCTCGATGTGGATGTTGTTCGTGCTGTCCACCATCGCGACCTACATGCTCGAGTACTCGGCGCGCGAGAACTGGCGGCAGCGGCGCAAGCTCGAGGAGCAGGCGGCACATGACGCGCTGACCGGCCTGCCGAACCGCCGCTACTTCGATGCGATGTTCGTGCACCTGATCCGGCAGGCGGCACGCGAGCGCAAGAACATCGCGCTGATGATCCTGGATGTGGATCACTTCAAGTACTACAACGATCGCTACGGACACCCTGCTGGCGACGACTGCCTGCGCCGCGTCGGCCACTGGCTCAAGGAGGCGATGCGGCGCCCGCAGGACTTCTGCGCGCGCATCGGCGGCGAGGAATTCGCGGCGGTCTGGTTCGATGCGCAGATCGCGGTGGGTCCGTCGCTGGCGGAGAAGGTCCGCGGCGGCATCAGCGAGCTTCGGATTCCCCACGCCGCGTCGCCGACGAGTGCCGTGGTCAGCGCATCGGGCGGGTTGGTCCAGCTCGCCTGTCCTTCGCAGGAAGATGCGTCGACCGAGATCGCCACCGACATGATTCTTCGCGCGGACCGCGCCCTGTACCAGGCCAAGCGCAGCGGACGCGACCGGCTGATCGACGCGGACGATTCGCGGCTCTCGATTCCGGTGATGCCGCCGATCTGACCCGATGTAGCCCGGACGAAGTCCTGGGATTTCTCCCGTCAACAAAGCGGGATCCCGGACTTCGTCCGGGCTACGGCGAGCTAGCGGTACGTCAGGAACTTCGCGTGCGCGCCTTCGAAGTGACCGTGCTCGTTGAGCGTCGCCAGAAAGCGGCCGCTCTTGCCGCACACGATCTTGCTGATCCCGGCGTTCGCCAGGCGCCAGTTGAACGGCGCGTAACGTGATTGCGGAAAATCGAGCAGGCTCTGCGCGATCGCCGCGATGACACCCCCGGACGTGAACACCAGGGCCGTCTGCGAGCCCGACAGTGCGGTCTCGACCCGGTCCAGCGCAGCCAGGCAGCGGTCGCGGTAGGCCGACCAGGTCTCGCGGTATTCACCGTCGTAGGCGCCGGACTGCCAGCGGTTCATGCCCTGCGAGAACAGGTCCTCGAACGCGCGCATGCGATCGGACGCGGCGTTCAGCGCCGCGCCCATCGCCGCGCGGTCCATGAAGCGATCGACGATGTCGACGTGATCGTATTCGTCGAAGCCGCCATCCCCGAGCAAGGTCTGCTCGGGGAATCCCATGGCGTCGAGGCACACGCGGGCCGTATGCGTCTGCCGTTGCATGTTGCCGCTGATCACGGCGTGCACGACCGGCACGCGCGTGCGCAGCGCCTCGCCGGCGATCCGCGCCTGCTCGATGCCCAGCGGCGAGAGCCGGTCGTAATCCGCCGAGCCGAAGTTCGCCTGGCCGTGGCGGACGAGATAGATCGCGCTCATGGGCCTGGCTTTCAGCCGGCCCTGCGCTTGGCCATCTCGATGCGCGCGATGACGGCGCGATGCACCTCGTCCGGTCCGTCGGCCAGGCGCAGCATGCGCGCCTGTGCGAAGAAGCCGGACAGCGCGAAGTCACGCGACACGCCGCCGGCGCCGTGGATCTGCATCGCCATGTCGACGACCTGTTGCAGCATCAGCGGCGCGGCGACCTTGATCGTCGAGATCTCGGTCATCGCGGCCAGCGCGCCGACCTTGTCCATCTTCCAGGCCGCGTACAGCGTCAACAGCCGGCACTGGTCGATCGCGATGCGCGCGTCGGCGATGCGTTCGCGGTTGCCGCCCAGGTCGATCAGCGGCTTGCCGAACGCCACGCGCCTGGTGCCGCGGTCGATCGCCAGATCAAGCGACTGCTCGGCCGCGCCGATGGCGCGCATGCAGTGATGAATGCGCCCCGGCCCCAGACGCCCCTGCGCGATCTCGAAGCCCATGCCCGGGCCCTTGACGATGGCGGACAACGGCAGCCGCACGTTCTTGAAGTGGACTTCGCCGTGGCCGTGCGGCTCGTCGAAATCACCGAGCACCGGCAGCATGCGCTGGATCTCCACGCCCGGCGTGTCGAGCGGCACGAGGACCTGCGAGTGCTGGTGCTTGCGGTCGCGGTTGGCGTCCTCGGTGCGTCCCATGAAGATCGCGACTTTGCAGCGCGGATCGCCGATGCCGCTGCTCCACCACTTCTTGCCGTTGAGGACGACCGTGTCGCCCTCGACGGTGGCGGTGGCCTGCATGTTGGTGGCGTCGCTCGAGGCCACGTCCGGCTCGGTCATGCAGAAGACGGAGCGGATCTCGCCTTCGAGCAGCGGCTTGAGCCAGCGCTGCTTCTGTTCGTCGGAGCCGTAGCGCCAGATCACTTCCATGTTGCCGGTGTCGGGCGCCGAGCAGTTGAAGATCTCGGGCGCCATCAGGCTGCGGCCGGTTTCCTCGGCGACCTGCGCGTACTCGAGGATCGACAGGCCGGCGCCCCATTCGGCATCCGGCAGGAACATGTTCCACAGACCCTGTGCCTTGGCTTTGGCCTTGAGCGCCTCCACGCGGGGCGGAATCTTCCACTCGCGCCAGTCGCCGCCGTGGCGGGCGTCGTGGATCTCGGCCCAGTGCTGTTTCTCCACCGGGAAGATGTGTTCCTGCATGAAGGCGCGGACGCGCTTCACGTAATCCTTGGCGCGCGGGCTGGGTTCGAAATCCATGGTCGTTCTCCTGGTGAGACCGACATCCTACGGGGGCCGGTACAATTCAAGAACTGATTGTTCTGCATCCATGACCATGAGCCGAATTCATGATGGGCATGCGCTTCGGCGCACCGACCTGAGCCTGCTGGCGGTGTTCGACGTGATCTACCGTGAGCGCAATCTCACGCGTGCCGCGCAGCTGCTGGCGCTGTCCCAGTCCGCCGTCAGCCATTCGCTGGCGAGGCTGCGGGTGCGCATGGACGACCCGCTGTTCGTGCGCAAGGGACGCGGCGTGGTGCCGACGCCGCGGGCCGAACAGCTGGCGCCCGGCGTGCAGAACGCGCTCGCACGGCTCGAGGAGGCCTTGCGGCCGGGCGTGGCCTTCGATCCGGCCCGCGACCTGCGGCGCGTGACGCTGGCGATGCCCGACGAGCTCGAACCGATGGTCCTGCCGGCATTGGCGCGCGCGCTGCGGGAGACCGCGCCGCAGGCCTTGCTGGCGAGCGTGCGGCTGGATCGTGCGGCGCTGAGGACGGACCTGGCCGCCGGCCGCATCGACTTGTGCATCGACGTGGCGCGGCCCACGGAGGCCGACGTCGTGCACGAACCCTGGCGGCAGCATCGCCTGTGCGTGGTGTCGTCGAAGGCGCGGCGCCTGAGCATGGCCAGTTACATGGCCGCGGATCACGTCGCCGTGTCGTCGCGCAGGACGGGACCGACGATGGAGGAATTCCTGCTCGGGCGCCTGGGCCTGCAGCGGCGCGTGGCGCTGCGCTGCCAGAACTACGAGGCCGCGTGCCGCGTCGTGGCGGAAACCGAGATGCTGCTGACGATGCCGCGCGAGCACGCCCAGCTGCTGCGGCCCGCACTGGGTTTCCGGATCCTGTCGCTACCGATGGAACTGCCGCCCATCGACCTGCACCTGTACTGGCATCGCCAGGGTCAGGATCTGCCCGTGCAGCGATGGCTGCGCGAGCGGCTGCAGGGAGACGTCACTCGGATGTGAGCGCGCGCTTCGACGCGGTGCGCGGCGTGCGGCTGCTGGTGCGACCGGACGAGGGCAGGGGAATGAGCACCGGGATTGCGCAGAGCACCAGGATGGCAATGACGCGCACCGCGGTGTCGAGAAACGGAAACAGCATTGGATCGGGCATGTCGGCTCCTGAAACTTCATCTGATCAGGGCGGACAGCAGTGGCCGCGGGGAGCGGGGTCGGCGCAGACCCTCGCAGGGATCAAAGGGCAATGTTCGTGCCGCTGAAAAGACGGCGGCGCACCGGAATCGGAAAGTCGATTCCTGGGTGCACCGCCGTCCTGCAGCGTCGTTGTGTCGCGCTACGCGACGCGCGGGCCCGATACCGGGTCAGGGCGCATCAAGTCGGTGCGAATCGACTTCCCTGACACCGTCCACATTGCGCGCCGTTTCGACGGCGCGGTAGACCATCGAAGCGGACTCGGCTTCGCCGATAAGCTCGACGACGCCGGCACGCGTGCGCACTTGCAGCGGCTCACGCACCTGCAGACGCTTGTCGGCTGCCAGCGCCGCCTGCACGTTGGCAGTGATCGTCTCGTCGGTGGACGCACCGCCTTCAGCGGCAAGGCTCGGAGCGGCGGCGAACAGGGACAGGGCCGCCAACGGAATCAACAGAACGCGATCGAGTTTCATGGGGCACTCCTAGGGTGGGAAACGATCCGCTTTGCGGAGGGCCGGCAACATTGCCGGGGTCCGGCACTACCGGACCGAGTCGAGAAGCGCCGTTGGTTCCCTGCTCGTGCACTACTTTACGCCGGCTCTGCCCCTTTGGATTCGCGTCAGCCCTGTTGCAGTGCACCAGAATCAGGCCCGTGAAGGGACCCATAAATAGAAAAGGCCCGCCAGCGGGAAGCTGGCGGGCCAAGGGAGGCCCTCTAGGAGAGGGAGAGAAACGTTTCAGCGCATCTACTGCACGACAATGGTTCCGGTCATGGAGGGATGGATGCTGCATTCGTACGTGTAGCTGCCGGCTGCGGTGAAGGTGCGGGTGTAGGTCGCGCCCTTCTTCAACCGCTCGCTACCCGCATCGGTGAACTTCACGAAGTGATTCGAGCCGTCCTGGTTCGTCCACGTCACCGTCGTGCCGACCGCAACCGTGAGCGTCGCCGGCGAGAATGCGAAGTTCTCGATGACCACCGAACTGCCGCCGGCTGCTGCCGCCGATTCCGGTGCAGGCGCATCAGCGGCCGGAGGCGGTGCGACTGTCGCGTCCACGGGCACCGGAGGCGCAACCGACACACCGCCACCCGAAGACTCGGTCACCTTGAGCTCGACACGACGGTTCAGCTCGCGTCCTTCGTCGGTGTCGTTGGTCGCCACGGGCATCGACTCGCCGTAACCCTTCGTGGTCATGCGCGACGTCGCGATGCCCTTCTTGGTCAGGTAATCCTTGACCGACTTCGAACGACGATCCGACAGCGCCTCGTTGTACGAGTCGGAGCCCTTGCCGTCGGTGTGTCCGCCGAGCTCGACCTTGATGTCGGGACGCGATTCGAGCGCCGTCGCAACCCCGTCGAGGATGCTCTTGGCGTTGACGGTGAGCGTGGCCTTGTCGAAGTCGAAGTTCACGCCGCGCAGCACGATGACGTCGCCGACGCCGCAACCGTCGAGGCTGATCGCCTGGCCCGGAATCGGCGGTGCGCACTTCGGTGCCGGATCGGTTTCATCGCCGTCGTCGGCCGAACTGCATCCCTTGTCCGCCGGGAAATCGATGAGGCCGTCGCCGTCGTTGTCCAGGCCGTCGCTGCAGACCGGCGGCGGCGGTGGTTCCGCGACCACTGCCATCACCGGGGCCGGAGCCGGCGGCTCGGGCGCCTTTCCGAACGGAATACGCAGGCCCAGGTTGAACAGCGGCTCCTTGTACTCGTCGTGGCTGTCGTCCGTGGAGTTGGACTGCGAGTGATACAGCGCCTCGGCGCGGATTCCGAACGCGTTCTTGAACAGGAAATCCCAGCCCAGGCCCACGTTGAACAGCGTCTCGTCCCCGCCCATCACGTCCAGGTGCAGGTAGGGACCGCCGGATCCCTTCAGGAAGGCATTTGCACCAAAGCCGACGCCCTTGATCTTGCTGCTCTCGCCGTCGTCGTCGCCCTTGTACTTGAGATACGTGCCACGCAGCTCGAACTCCACGCTCTTCGACAGCCGCGTGCCGAGCGCCAGCGTGCCGCCGAGCGCATCGTCCGCATCGCGATCCTTGTCCGACAGCACGTACGTCGCCATCGGCGCGATGTAGAACCGGTTGTCGTCCTGCGCGAGCGCGGTACCGGATCCGAAAGTTGCGAGAACCGCCAGCGCCATCAGGCCTGGTCGAAATCCCGAGCGGACCCCTATTCCGAAATTGTTCATGAATTCCCTTTATGAGTTCTTGAGGAAAACTTGCTACGCACCGCGACGAATCGCGGGACAAAAAAAATCCACCCGCTCCTGCGAGCGGATGGACGTCGATGTCCTGCGGGTTGGCAAGGCGACTCTGACTCGCTGCACCCACCGCTCCGAAATACACGGGAACGGCATGCGCCAAAGGCAGCAACACCCATGCCAATCGAGATCTTCCGGAGGGGCTGTGTCCCGAGAGAACGCTGCTGCCCTGTGTTGGAACTGCGGCACTGAAACGGGGCGAAGGGCAGGGCCGGCAACCCCCAGATAAAACGAACCGCCCGCGCGCGCTCGTGATCCTTATGGTGGGTCACCTCCGGTAGCGACGACTCCGATTGCTGCGACAGGCCTCTTCGGGGTTCATGCGGTGCTGCAGCAAAGTTGGCATAGCGTTTGCTGCCACTGTTCCGTGATTCCGCACAGGGGGATCACGGCGGTAACCGATCCAGCAGTGTTGCCGGATCAGCCGGACACCAACGTCCACGTTGTTGGCTTGAAACAGGCCAATGCGTGGACGTTTTTTTTTGATTTTTTCGCGCGCCTGACAAGGGAGTCAGTCGATCTGCTCGCGGAAGGGTTGAAGTGCTTTTCTTTTCTACTTCTAGAGATCTAAGACCAAGGAGTTGGGGCGATGAAACGTAACGAGCGAGCGGCACGAACCGGAAGCTTCCTGAAGGCTGCGGCGATCCTCGCTGCAGGCCTGTTCAGCGGGAACGCTGCGGCGGGTTTCTACAACGACGGCAAGGTGCTGCTGACGGGTGGCGTAGCCACGATCGATGGCGCGGGCGGTGGCGGTATCACCCCCTGGGCCGTGATCAACGGCTATGGCACGCGTGACGGCATCAACGGCAGCTTGCACTACACCTACGCGTATCTGCCCAACTACAGCCTCAATTCCTACGGCGCTTCGGTTGGCCTTTACGATCGTCTCGAGCTGTCGTTCACGCGCAGCACGCTGCCCACCGGCAGTACGTTCGACACCGTCGGCCTGATCGCGGGTATTTTGCCAGGCGTCGTGGGGGACACCGGTATCGAGCCGTTCAACACGACGATCGAGATGGACGTGTTCGGCGCCAAGCTTCGCCTGTTCGGCGATGCGGTCTACACCTCCGACAGCCTGATTCCGCAGGTGTCGATCGGCGGCTTCTACAAGGACAACAAGAACAAGGATCTGTTGACCACGCTGCAGGCCGCGAAGAGGAAGGACTGGGAAGCCTATGTCAGCGTCACGAAGGTCTACTTTCCGTTCAGCACGCTGGTCAACCTGACCGGTCGCTACACCTCGGCCAACCAGACGGGTCTGACGGGCTTTGGCTACAAGGACCGAACGAACGGCGGAAGCGGCAAGAAGGATGACAAGAAGGAGATGCGTCTCGAGGTGTCCATCGCAACCCTGGTGGCGAAGAACACTGCCTTTGGTGCGGAGTACGCGCAGCACGGAACGAGTCTGGACAACGTCGGCGTCAACCTCAACGGCATCGGCACCGGTCAGCTCGTGGGTGCCATCACCGACGCTCTGGGTCCGGTGACGGACGTCGCAGGAGTCAGCCTCGACCACCTCGACGACACGCTCACGCAGCACGAGGACGACTGGTACGACCTGTTCTTCGCCTACGCACCGAACAAGCGCATCTCGTTCGTCGTGGCCTACGCGATGCTCGGGAACATCACGCTGACGCCTGACCAGCACGGCTTCTACCTGTCGACCCACCTCACGTTCTAAGTCGGACATGAGGCCGGATCCCCGATCACGCTGCACGGCTGTAACACCACCACGGAGAGTCACAATGAATCGCAAGAGTGTCACCGCAACCCTTCTGGCTGCCGCCCTGTTGTCGGGCGTGGCCATGCAGTCGGCTTTCGCGGCCGAAGAGAAAACCAACCCGATCCCGGGCATTCCTTCCAATTCGCTCGAGATGTGGGGCGGAAAGGACGGCGTGCACGAGTGGGCTGTCGCGCTGTTCCACTACATCATGCTCGACACGCGCATCAACTTCCTGTTCAAGGAATTCGGCAATCCCGAGCGCCAGATTTTCCTCAACACGCAGCTCGAAACGATGGTCCTCGGCGGTCCCAACGAGTACCAGGGCGCCAGCATGACGGCCGCCCATGCCGACTTGAACATCAACATGGAGCAGTTCAACGCGGTCGTGGAAGCGGCGTACAACGCGTGCGAGCGCATCAACCTGCATTACTGGGCGTGCAACCAGGTGATCGCGGCACTCGCGCCGTTCACCGACGACATCGTCACGCGTTAAGCGTCCGTTGAGCAGGCTTCACCCATAACGACGTCGGTGGGACCAGCGTGAAATCCGGAGCTCCAGGGAACACAGGGATGGCGGTTGCGTCGCCGTGCCTCTGGAGCTTCGTTTCAGCGTGGCGCGCGAGATTGCGCAGTCAGGCCCTTATCCGACGCGAACAGGCCCAAACGAGAGAATCCAATAAACATGAAGACGAAATCGAACAGCTTTCGCCCCGATCTGGATGTTGAGGTGGATGCGGGGTACACGAATCGCGCTGAAATGAACGCTCCCGAATCGCACATCGTGCGTAGCACCTCCAGGCGCTCGGTATTGCGCGCACTGATGATGCTTCCCTTCGGTGCATTCGCCGGCCGCAGTGCGGCCGCAGGACTCGAGCAGTTCTACAAATTCAACATCAAGCCTGAAGTCTTCCTCGAGGAAGTCTTCGGCGCTGAAGTTCCGGTCGCCCAATCGGTCGCCGTGGGTGCTGCACCGGTTCAGCTCATCCAGCCGCTGCCGCAGCGCATGCGCTATTGGCGTGCGAACGGCAAGACGGTGTGGATCTTCGACGAATTGGGCAAGGACGGCTATCTGCCGACGACCTGCGCATTCGTCGTCAAGGATGCATCGATCGAACGCGCCAAGGTGCTCATCTATCGCGAGTCGCGCGGTGAGCAGATCGGGCAGCCGTCGTTCCTGCAGCAGCTCGTGGGTGCCAAGGCGGCCGGTGCCGGTATCGACAAAAACGTCGACAACATCTCGGGCGCCACGTACTCGGTGAAGATGATGCAGCGCATGGCGCGGACCGCGCTGGCGCTCGACCAGCTTGCGGTGTGAGTCCGGTGGGCGACTCCAATCCGCTGCTGGCAAAGGCGGGCGCCATGGAGGCGGGACCCGTGGCGGCCGTCAAGCCGGCGCCGCGCCAGTCCCCGTTGCCGGTCAAGCCGCGCCGTAATCTCACGATCTTCCTGCGTGACTGGCACAAGCGCGCAGGACTGTTCGCTTTCGTGTTCATGGGATGGCTGGGATTCAGTGGAATCCTGATCAACCAGAGCCCGAGCTGGGGTTACGACACGGATCGCATCTACTGGGCTCCGGTGATGTGGCTGTACGGGCTCAAACCGGAACCGCCGGAATCGGGTTTCGGTGCCAATGGCCACTGGCTGGCCGTGACACCCGAAGGAACGGTACTCGACGCCAAACCGGTGCTGCCGCCCGTCAAGGCTCCGCTGGGTCTGGTCGCTGGCGGAACCGAAAAGGAGCCGCTGCTGTTCCTGGCCAACCAGGAGCACGTAGCGGTCGTCACGCTGGACGGCAAGCGCTACGACGAGTTGCGCTCTCCGATTCTTCCGATCAGCGAAGTGCGCCGTATCGGTACCGTCAAGGACGTGCCCGGCAGCATTGCCGTGCAGGAACTCGATGCGTTCCAGAGCAGCGACGGCGGCACGAGCTGGAAGCCGGTGGATCCGGCGCAGGTGGAGTGGTCGACGGCAACCGAGTTGCCGGCGCCCGAACGCGACAAGCTGATGCCGTTCTCGCGTCCGTACGTGACCCTCGAGCATGTCCTGGTGGATGCGCACAGCGGCGCAATCTTCGGACGGGGGGGCGTGTACGTGATCAACACGGTCGGACTCGCGGCGATCTTCCTCGCGATCAGCGGCGTATGGATGTGGTGGCGGACCAGCCGCAAGCGCAGGTCCTGAGCGGGTGGCAGGCGCGGCTGTGATGTTTTTCAGGGGTGATTTTCATTCTTCCAGGAGTCTGACGATGAACAGCTTCAAATTTAAAGGGGCGTCGACGTTTCTGATCGCGGTGGCCATGACGGTTGTGGCCGGCACCGTGGTTGCGCAGGACAGCGAGACGACGTACTCCGGCGGGGACGACAAGTCGCGCGTCAAGGTGCCGGCGGTCGACAAGAATGGTGACGGCTGCATCGACAAGACCGAAGTGACGCCGGGTGGCCAGCTCGAGAAGCGTTTCGCGACGCGCGACGCCAATGGCGATGGCAAATTGTGCAAGGACGAGTACTACACGCCCTGAATACGGTTTTGAGGTAATGCTGTCCCTGCGCGCCACGTTGGTCGCGCCCCGCACCGCCGCGGGTTCTGCGAAACCGCTGCGAGAACTCGCGATGAAGATGTGGCGTACGCGCCTGTCGCCCCTGGTGAAGTTGGGTTTCTTCGCCATGGGTACACAGGTTTCCATCACGGTGTCGGCCGCAGGCCATCGGGGCCGGCGGGAAGATGCCGTGGCGGCAATTGCCGACGTCGAACGCCTGATGCAGGAGTTCGGCAGGCACTGGTGGGCGTGGGGCGACGGGGCACTGGCGTCCATCAACGCGCAGCTCGCCGCAGGGCGGGTCGCGGAGATTCCGCCCCCGATGCGGGCCTTGTTCGCCCGCGCATGGGCGGTTCGGCAGGCGACGGGTGGGTTGTTCGACCCCAGAGTGGCATCACTGGTGAAGCTCTGGGGTTTTCATGACATGGCGGCATTGCGGGACGAGCCGCCGCCGCCCGAGAAAGTCGAAATGGCCTTGCGCGCCATGCGCAACGCGCCGAACTACGACGGCGGCGGCGCTTATGGCCCGGCTCCCGGCGTGGGCTGGGATTTCGGGGGTATCGGCAAGGGCTGGATCGTCGACATCTGCCTGGAACGTTTGCGTGCGCTGGGTTTCCCCGACGCGATCGTGGATGCCGGTGGAAACCTTGCGGTACGCGGTGCGCGTGGCGACCGGCCCTGGCGCATCGGCATCCGGAATCCTCGGAGCACCGAAGAGCAGCCCAACCTGCTGGCGTCGATGGTGGCGCGCGACGAAGCCGTGAACACGCACGGCGACGACCAGCGATTTTTCGAACACGACGGGCAGCGCTACTCGCACATTCTCGACCCTGCCGTCGGCTGGCCCGCACAGGGACTGCGATCGATCACCATCGTTCACCCGGACGGCACGCTGGCCGAGGCCGGTGGTGCAGCGCTCTACGTCGCCGGACGCGATGGCTGGCGGCGCCTGGCACGCAAGCTCGGTCTCAACCAGGTGATGGTGGTGACCGCGGACGGCGAGGTTCAGGCCACGGCGGCGCTGGCGGCGCGCATCAAGCCGGAAGGTGACGTTGCGGTGAAGATCGTCAACTGAGTCCGCGGTGCGGATTCGCTTGCTCGCGCCGGTAGCGCAGACCCGCTTTCATGCAAACCCGATGAGGCGTGGAGCGCTGCTCATGGCCGGCGCCCGCGCGTGACGGCCCGTGGCGTGTCGAGGCCAGGAACCGTGCAGCCCCGATCACACGACAGGACTCACCACGGCACGAGCCGTGGCAAGGCACTCCGGATGAAAGGAACGCAGGCGGTGAGCCGCGGCTATTCCGACGGCTTGGCAGAAGCCGGCACCGGGCCGCCCTCGGCGCGTTCCAGGTAGATCACTTCGCGCGTTCCATCGAAGAACGCGACCTGGATCATCCGCCAACCGTCCATGTAGAGCTGCGCGAGCGTGGCGTCGAACAATCCGTTCTTCCACTCGCAGTTGATCGGATCCGTCGGCGTGATCGCCGCTTTCTCCTTGGTTCCGCAGGCGAGGATGTCGACACCCCCGGCCGCGTGGGCCGAGCCGGCGGTCGCGAGGAACAGCAGGAAACCGGCAACGCGTCTGGAAGTGGATCGCATGGGTCGCTTTATGGTTTGGAGTGATTTAGCGGAAAGGAAGCTCGGCACGATCCGTCGCGCCGCAAATGGAATGAGCAGGCTCAGCGATTGCGCTGCAGGCGTTCGGCGCGATAGGCGCGACCGGTCTGGTAATACGTGGTGGTACGGGCGAAGCCGTCCGGATCCACCGGGGCAAGGCCAGGATCCTGCAGGCCGGGCGGGCGTCCGAGATCGGCGCGCTCTTCTTCCTTCCACGGCGCCAGGAACAGGCCGAGCGCCGAATCGCGATCGCCCATGATCGTGACACCGGCCTGCGGCTGCACCGGCGCGACGTCCGCGGCGTGAACGGCCGGCGACGACAGCAGGACGCACGCCGGAATCGAAACGGCGATCAGCTTGCGGGCCAGGTGTTTCACGGCATCCGTCCTTCGACGGCGGCCGTGCGCACCGGCGCTTCCTGCGGCTGCATCCGCGATTCGAGATCGCGAATCCACGCGGCGACGATCAGGTCATCCGCCCCCATCAGGCGCTGATAGTCGCGATAGGAGGCCACGGCTTCGCGCGGACGGTGCAGCGCGACGTCGTAGAGGATCGCCAGATTCAGATGCGCCTGCGCGTAGTTGGGCCGGGCCTCGATGGCCTTGCGATACGACTGCTCGGCACGGACGAAATCGCCGGCCTCGCGGTGCAAGGTGCCCAGCCAGTTGTGCGCGATGGCGTTCCCGGGATTCGCGTTGACCGCGCGGGTCAGGCTCGCCACCGCCAGTTCGCGCTGGTGGCTCTGCGCGTACAGGATGCCCAGGTCCGTCAGCGGGCCGGAGAACGTCGGGTAGTCGCGCGACAACGCGATGAACGCCGCCTGCGCTTCGGGAAACTTGCGCGCCTTCATCAGCGCCAGCGCTTCCTGGAAGCGTTGATCCGGGTCGCCTTTCGACGCGCTGTCGCTGCTCGTCTCGGCGGCCGTCGTGCTGCTGACGGCGCCGCCGCTGCGGATCGTCGGCTTGCGCGGGGAGGGCGATCCGCAGGCCGCCAGCGTGAGGACCAGCAGTCCGAGCAGCGCCGCACGCGGCGCAGAAAAATCAGTGAAGTTCATCGTAGGTTGCCTCGCGTTTTTCCTGCTTGCCGTATTTGCCGGGGGACAGCTCGCCGAGCGCCGTGACGCTGCGGCTGATGCCGTCGTTCCAGATGCCGCTGCGCAGGCGGCCCAGATTGATCTCGTGCGCCTTGATCGCCTTTTCCTCGAACGGGAAGGCCTGCTCTTCGAGCAGCAACCCGTATTGTTCGAGCGCTTCGCCAGACAACTTGGCCGGCCGCTCCGATCGCATCAGCGCGTTGCCCAGGTCGGCGTAGACCGCCGCCAGCTCGTAGGTCGCGGCGCTCGTGATGTCGGCATAGCCGTAGGCCGCGGCACGTTCCAGCGCCGCCACCGAGACTTCGGTCGCACCGCGGCGGCGCGCCAGGCTCTGCTCGAGCGGCGCGTCGATCCGCATCGTGCGTGCGGTCATCGCGTCCATGCGGCCGACGTCGAGGCTCGCCTGCGCGGCCAGACGCTTCGAGACTTCGCTGCGGCTGTTGCCGGCGGCGCGGTCGGCGGCGACGATCTCGTCGAGCCAGTGACGCTGCGCCGCAGGATCCTTCTGCACCGAGATCGCCATGTCGGCCAGTCGCTGGCGGGCCTGCATCGCCGGATCGAGCGGCTGCGGATACGTGGAGACGTAGTACATCAGCGCGCGACGGCTCTGCTCCGGCTGCTTGGCCTTGTCGTAGAGCTCGGCGGACGTCCATGCCGCGACGCGACGCGTCTCGGACGCTTCGCCTTCGCGAATCGCCACGCGCGAGAGCACCTCGGCGGCGCGTGCGGGCTGGTCGCCCTTCTCGTAGGCCAGCGCCAGTTTCTTGTCCGCGTCCGGCACCAGCTTGTGATCCGGATGCATGCGGCGGAAGGCTTCGAGCGCCGGTGCGGCGCGCGTCCAGTCCTCGAGCGTGAACAGCGCCGAGGCGCCGTCGTAGTCGGCCGACGTGCGGATCTCCGATTGCGGCGCGACGCGCGCGACGCGCTCGAAGTGCGAGGCGGCGAGCTTCAGGTCGCCGGCTTCGCGTGCGGCTTCGGCCTGCCGATAGACGCTGGTGGCGAGCTGTTCGATGGCGAGCCGGCGCTTCTCCTCGCTCGGCGCCGGCAACTGCACCAGTTGCTGGTACGCGACCTCGGCGTCGGCGTAACGCTTCTGCGCATAGCGCGCATCGGCGATGACGCCCAGCGCACCGCGGAGCAATTCGGCGTTGGGGTTGGACGCCAATACGCGCTCGGCCGAGGCGACGGCGGTGTCGAGATCGCCCAGCTCGTACTGATCCTCTGCCGCCGCCATCAGCACCTGCGTGCGCTGCGGATGCGCAGGAAAGGTGTCGCCGAGTTTCAGCGCGGCGGCGATCGACGCGCGCTGCGCATCGGTCTTCACCGTGCCGGCGCTGTCGCGCTTGAGCCGCTGCCAGGCCTGGACGGCCGCGAGCGCGGCGACCGGCGATCCGGCGTGCTGCGGAATGTCGTACGCGGTCAGTTCGTATTCCTGCGCCGCTTCACGAACCTTGCCGCCTTCGAGCAGCGCATCGGCGTACAGCAGATGCGTTCGGGGAGCGGCGGCGTCCTGCGGGAACAGGTCGAGCGTGCGCTTGTACCAGGTCGACGCCACCAGATAGCCGGCACGGCGCGTCGCCGGATCGGCGCTGCCCTGTGCGCCGGCCTGATGGAAGCGCGCCAGCTCGTCGAGATGCTTGCGCACTTCGGCCATCACGATCGGATCGGCGGTGCGGGTCTTCCAGTAATTGGAATCCGGCGCATAGCTCGCCACATAGGCTTCCTGCGCTTTCATCGCCTGATCGGCGAAGCCGCCGCGACGCAGCGCTTCGATCGCGCGCGTCGAGAATTCCGGCGCACGCACGTGATCAGGGTGCCGGTCGACCAGCGCCGTGTAGGTGCCTGCGGCTTCGGTGTAGCGCTCCTTCTCGAGCAGCGCGGAGCCGAGCGCCGCGTACATCAGGGTTTCCATGCGCGACGCCTGCGGAGCGCGGGCGAAGTGATCGCTCAGCGCCTTGCCGCCGCCGAGCGAGGCGAACGACAGCGCGGCCACGCGAATCGATTCCCGCGCGCGTTCGGCCTTGTCGCGCTTGACGCCGGCGAGCGCCTCGTCGGCGTCCTGCAGCGTGCCCGCCGGCAGATCGCGGTCGAGAATCGCGAGGAACACCGTCGCCGCCTCGTCGTACGAGGCCTGCTTGTACAGCGACCAGCCGTACTTGTACTGCGCGTACTCGTAGTAGGGCGCTTCGGGACCCTGCGCCAGCAGGCCCGCGTAGGCCGGAGCGGCCTCGTCGAAGCGGCCGCGCGCGAACAGCATTTCGCCGGCGCGGAAATTCGCGTCGGCCGCGCGGGCCGACTGCGGATAATCCTTGCCCAGTTCACGCAGCGCGGCGATGGCCGGATCGGTTTCGTCGACCAGCTGATGGGCGCGCGCGAGCTGGTAGAGCACGCGGTCGTTGTTGACGTGACCCGGGTAGTCGGCGAGCACGCGGCGGTAGCCGGCGATCGCGCGTCGGACGTCACCGACGTTGAGCGCCTCGCCGGTGGAGCTCGCCGCGTCGGCAAGCTGGACGCGCAGATCCGCTGCGCGACGCAGGGATTCGGCGCGCGTGGCGGCGTCCGGGTTCAGCGCGAGCAGGCGATCGTACTGGTCGATCGCGGCTCTCGGGTTGGGCGGTATCGCATCCCAGGTTTCGATCTTCAGGACTGTGGGCGTGCGCACCTGCAGGTAGCCGTTTTCCGAAAGGCCGTTGCTCGCTGCGACGCTGCCGACGGTGGGCGGCTGGTTGTTCGCCGCCTGCGCGGCGCAGCAGGCCAGTGCAGCGGCGAGCGCGAACGTGAGGCGGCCGTTCATGACGGGTCTCCGTTCGACGACGAGCCGCGCTTGAGTTCGGTCTCCGGCGGCGGCGCGCTGTCGTAGTGACGGGCGATCGCGAAGCGTGCTTCGACCAGATAACGCTCCGTCTGCAGCCGGCGCGCGCGCAGCAGGTCCAGCGCACGGCGCTCGAAGGCCATGCGCGACACTTTCTCGGAGGCCTGCGCGCGAACCATCGCGGCCTGTACCGCGCTCGACAGCGCCTCGCTGGCCGGCACGGCCTCGAGACGCTTCTCGCAACGGGCGAGTTCGTCGCTGAGCAGGCGTGCGCTGCGGTACTGATCGAGCACGGCGACGAAGCCGTCGTCGGCGAGCAGGTACTTCAGATAGCCGGTGTCGTCGGCGTAGGGCAGGTCGGCCAGCCATACGCGCCAGCCGCTGGAATCGTCGTTCTGGCCGGTGGCCACGGCATTCGCGGCGCGTCCGCTGCCGACATGCGCCATCGCTTCCTCGAGCTGGGCGCGGGCGAGTTCGAGCTGCTTGGCCGCACGTTCGTAGTACGTGTGCGCCTGGGCGCCGGTGCCGAGCTGGTCGAGCGCCCAGGCCAGCGCAAGGGCGCCTTCCTGCGCGTCGATGTCCAGCGGATCGCGACCGATCAGTTCGGTCCACGGCACGAGTGCGCGCTCGAGCGCCTTCTTGCGATCCTTGTCCGGCCCCTTGTTGATGACGCGACGTTCGATCGCCGTGATGAAGACCGGGCGGCCGTCGAACGCGGGTGACATCGGGCGCGTTCCGGTCGGGGCGCCGGACTCGGGAACCAGGAAGGACCAGCCGAAGCCGAGCAGAGCGGCATTACCGTAGGGGCCCGGGCTGCGCACGCGGGAGAACGCATCGATCGCCGACGGGCCGTTGCCGCCGCGCAGATACGCGTAGCCGAGCAGCAGGTTGGCGTGATCGCGCATCGTCCAGTCGGCCGGCGTCTTGGCCTTCTGCTGCCCGATGGCTTCGAGAGCGACCAGATTCTGGCCGTCGCCGGATCCGCCGACGGCGGCGTTGAAGCTGGCCAGCGACGCAGCGGGAATCGAGGTGCTGACGCCTTGTCCGGAGAGTCGCGCGAGGCTTTCGGAGAGCAGCCCCCCGCCGTCCTGCGAGCCGTAACCGCGAGACTGCAGGCGAGTGAGCAGCCGCGCCGCGGCATAAGGGCGATCGGCGTCGAGCCAGAACCGCGCCGCGCGCTGCCACATGCCCGAGCCGTCGGCGCCGTTGACCTGGCGCACGCCCAGCGAACTCTTGCCGAAGCGCTGCTGCGCCATCGTGATTTCCATCAGCGTCTGGCCGGCCGGAATCTCGATGGCCTGGTCCAGACGCTCGACGGCACGCGGGTCGGTGGGGCCGGCATCGAGGGTGCGGGCAAACAGTTCGAGCCGCAGACGATGCGTGCCGGGTTCGAGCGGCGCCAGCAGGGCAGGGTGCAGGCCGCCGGTGGCGATGGCGTTCCACTCGGCCTCGCCATATTCGTAGATCGTGGGTTCGTGATCGTCGATCCGCAGCGAGACCTTGCGAAGACGAAGTTCGTTGGGCTCGCTGCCGATGAAGATGCCGAGTTCGGCGGCAGGTCCTTCGTTGCGCTCGATCTGACTGATCTGGGAATCGAGCGAGAGCACCTGCATCGGCAGCAGCGCATCGGCTGCAACCGTCGGGCGGGCGCTGAGCAGGGAGAGCAGGATGAGGGCAGCGACGCCGGAGTTCCTGGCGATGCGCTTGCGTGACGACAACCAGAGCATGGAGATTCGGTTCTTCATCGAACGGCCGGGAGGACAGGGCGGTTCGTGCGACAGGGACGTGTGTCGTTCGTCCCCGGCGTACGGACTGCCGGGATGCGGACGACCTTGGCCGCGGTGTAGAGGGTCAGCGCTGACCCCGACACGATCGAGGCAAGCCTCGTGCCATTGCAGTCTCCGAATGGTGCGTCCCGCACCGTATTGAGGAATCCGGAAGAACGGGCTCGTGCGCGATGAGCCGCGCATGAGCCTGTTTTCAGCCTGAAATCACGGCTTGCGCCACGTCGGCGAGCCATCCGCGTGACGTGAGGTAGGCGGCGGGATTCTCCGGATCGAGTTGCTCGCCGGAGATGAAACGTGACTCGATGGTCGTCCCGTCGAGGCCCAACTCGACCTCGCCGCCGCCTTCGCGGACGGTGTCGTACGCCGGCAACGGGAAGTGCAGCGCCGCGGCCGCGTCGGCGAACGCCGCGCCGTCGCACACCTGCGCGCTGAGTGCGGCCAGCGGAAAGGGTTTGGCCCACTGTCGCCATCGCAGCATCTGCAAGGCGCACCACATCATCTGCGAGCGGCGCGGGAAGGCGGTCAGTCCGTGCGCGAAACGCGGCGGACTGATGGACTCGGGGCCGTGGAATGCCGCCTCGATCCAGGCCTCGGGCACCGACAACACCTTGCGCTTGAGCAGCAGTCCGGTCATTTCGCGTACGACGTCGCGCGTGGCCAGGTCCCGCAGCGCCAGCATGACGGCCGCGATCAGCGCGCGATGCGTCTGCGGATGCGTGGCTGCCCATTCCTGGGTGACGCCGAGCACCTTGTCGACGTTGCCCTCCCAGATGGCACTGGTGGGCGTCACGATGACGCCCAGGTTTCCGCGCATCGCCGCCATGTTCCAGGGCTCGCCGACGCAGAACCCGTCTACCGCACCGCTTTCGAGCAGCCGCACCATTTGAGGAGGCGGTGCGACGCGGAACTCGATGGCTTCCGAATCCAGATCGACGCCGCCCAAGGCGAGCCAGTCGCGCAGAAGATAGTGGTGCATCGAGAACGCGAACACGTGCGCCAATCGGAGGCGTCCGCCGGTCTGCACGAAGCGGCCGACGGCGCGCGCGCTCTCCACCGGGTTCATGCCCGGCGTGATGCCCAGGCGGTGGGCGATGCTGCGCGACAGCGTGATCGCCGAGCCGCCGTGCGACAGGCACAGGGCGGTGACGATGGGAACGCCGACACCGTCGGCGCCCAGCGACGCCGCCACCGGCATCGGCGCCAGGCACTGCGCGGCGTCGAGCGCGCCATAGGCGAGGCGATCGCGCAGCGAGGCCCACGACACCTCGCGCACCAGGTTCACGCTCAGTCCGGCGTCGTGGAAATACCCGCGGTGCGCGGCCCACAGCAGAGGCGCCGAATCCAGCAGCGGCATGTAGCCCACTGTCAGCTGGCCGGTCTCCGGCCTGAAGCGCAGCCCGGCCTTCATGACTCGCCTGGCGTGTCGAATAGTTCCGCGGCGGCGAGCATGGTGCGGGCGGCTTCACCGATGGTGATGCGCCGCGCCATCGCGCTGCGTCGAAGCAGGGCGTAGGCGGCCGCTTCGTCGAGCTTGCGCAGCTTGGCGAGCATGGCCTTGGCGCGTTCCACGTCACGGCGGTCCGCCAGACGGGTGCGCATCTCCTCGAGCTCGTCACGCAGCTTCTGATGCTCGCGAAAGCGAGCGATCGCCACGTCCAGGATCGGCTTGAGACGAGGTTCGCTCAGGCCGTCGACGATGTAGGCGGTGACGCCGGCGCGCACCGCTTCGGCGATGGTGTCCGGGTCTGAGTTGCGTGCGAAGAAGACGATGGGTCGCGGCACTTGTTGGGTGACCGCGGCGCAGTTGTCGAGAACGTCCCTGGCCGGGTTGTCCATATCGACCAGCACCACGTCCGGCTGCACGCGACGCACGGCGGCCAGCAGATCCTCGGTGGAGGACAGCCTTGCGACCACGTCGTTGCCGGTCGCCAGCAGCGCTTGCGTGACGAACGCCGTACGCGCGTCGTCATCATCCACCAGCATCACGCGCAGACTCACGGCCTGCCTGCGTGCTGCCGGCGTCCGCGACTGGGTGTTGCCCCGCACCCTTTCATTGCAGATCGACATTGGTCATGTTTTCCCTCATTGGTCGGTCCCGCAGCGTTATCGCCGTCTCCTCCAGAAACACTGAAGCCCCCACTGCTCACGCAGAGGACGCTCGCTGTCCTGTGGACCTACCTGTAAGTGCGAGCTGTCCCTTTCGGGTCCTCGCGGAGCGGGGCGGCGCTGCCCCACCTGATCCGCCGTTACAGCAGCCAAAGGCGTGCCATGTTGTAGGACAGTGCAGCGGACGCCCGATGCCGTGCACCGCACTAAGCGGGGGCATGCTTATTGCCTCAAACGGGAGCAACACGAAACCGGAATTCCAAGACCGCAGTGCGAGTCATCCTTGTCGACGACGACCCCAACCGCATGAGCCTGCTCGATTCGGCGCTGAGCGCGGCAGGTCACGAAGTGGTGGGCAGACTGTTCGATACCGACGACATCCTCCGCGCCGTGGACCGGCTGGCGCCCGACATCGTGCTGCTGGACGTGGACAGCCCCACGCGCGACACGCTCGAGTCGCTCGGCCAGATCTCCCGTGACCGCCCGCGGCCGATCGTCCTGTTCGCGCAGAAGTCGGATTCCGAAACCATCCGGCGCGCGATGCGGGCCGGCGTGTCGGCCTACGTGGTCGACGGCATGAACCCGAACCGCCTGCAGCCGGTGATCGAAGTGGCGATCGCGCGCTTCGAGGAATTCCAGGGCATGCGGCGCGAGCTGGAGAACGCGAAGATCAAGCTGGCCGATCGTCGCGACGTCGAGAAGGCCAAGGGCCTGCTGATGAAACGAAGAGGGGTGAACGAGGACGTGGCCTACGAACTGATGCGCAAGATGGCGATGGACCGCAACATCCGGCTCGGCGAGATTGCGCGCTCGCTGATCGCGGCGGCGGAACTGCTGTGAACGCCACGCCGGTGAAACGCGCGCGTCTGCGTATCGGCATGCTGCCGCTCGCCGATGCCGTGCCGCTGCTGGTGGCGCGCGACATGGGTTTCTTCGCCGGGCAGGGACTCGACGTGACGCTGTCCCTGGAGGGCTCCTGGGCGGGCATTCGCGACAAGCTCGCCGCCGGCATGCTCGACGCTGCCCAGCTGCTGGCGCCCATGCCCCTGGCGGCCAATCTGGGCGCGGATCGTCTCGGTGTTCCGATGGAAGCGGCGATCGTGCTGTCGCGCAACGGCAGCAGCATCACCGTCTCCAACGAACTCTTCCTGGCGATGGGCTCGCCACCGCCCGATCCGGTGGCGGCAGGACAGGCGCTGTGGCGGGTCATCGAAGCGGATCGCGTCGCGGGCCGTCCGCGCCGGACCTTCGCCCACGTGTTCCCCTTTTCGGCACACCACTATCTGTTGCGGGACTGGCTCGACGCCGCCGGCATCGAGCCGGACCGCGACGTCGACGTCGTCGTCATCCCGCCGCCGCTGATGCTCGAGCACCTGCGCAGCGGGCGCGTGGACGGGTACTGCGTCGGCGCGCCCTGGGGCATGGCGGCGGAAATCGAAGGGGTGGGACGGCGTCTGATGCCGACGCACCTGCTGCGGATGGACTGCGCCGACAAGGTGCTCGGCGTGACGCGCGAATGGGCGATGCTCAACGCGCAGACGCATTTGTCGTTGATCGCCGCGCTGATCGAAGCCGGCCGCTGGCTCGAGCAGGCGGACCACCGCGAACAGGCCGCGCAGATGCTGGTCGACTCCCGGCTGATCGCGGCGCCGCACGAGTCGCTGCTGCGTGCGCTCACCGACGAAGGCGACGGTGTCTACGCGCCGAGATTCGTTTTCGGCGTCGGTGATTCGGCGAAGCCGCGCCACGAGGACGCGCGCTGGTTCCTGTCGCAGATGCGGCGCTGGGACCAGGTCAACGGGCCGATCGACGTCGATGCGCTGGTCCAGTCGAGCCACCGGCTGGGACTGTACGAGCAGGCGGAGTCGCTGGCCCGCGCCCCGGCCGCCGGTGACGTCGTGGCTCGCTGTTTGCATTAGCCGGACCTGCTGCACCTAGCGTCGCGCGCGAGCGCTGGCCTTCCTGCGAAGGCCAGCCGGTCAAGACAGGCCGAATCGCGTCGACAGCGGCAGCAACGAACGGGCAAGGACGCCATCCCCCACAGCCAGCCATGGCTGGCGGGGATGGCGTCCTTTTTTGTGCCCGCGATCCGTGATTCGAGCCAATGGAGCCTTGAAGATGAATGCCTGCGGGAGGAGGGGCCGACGACGCCCCGTGTCGATGTGGATTTGTGCGTGGAGGGGCCACGCGGCACGCGATGCCGCCCGGTTGCTCGCCTGCGCTGCGGCGTTGTCGCCGGTGCTGGCCTGGGCGGCCGACTCCGCCGGGCAACTCGGCCGGAACATTTCGGGCGGCAAGCCCAACGTGGAGCTGCGCGTGCGTTCCGAGACCGTCGAGCAGGACAGTTTCGACCACGACGGCGAGGCGCTGACGGTACGCGCCCGCGTCGGCTACACGACCGCGAAGTGGAACGCGCTCGACGCGCAGATGGAGTACGAGGGCGCCCGCTCGATCGGCAGCGACGAACACTACAACAGCAGCGAGAACGGTCATGTCGACCGTCCGATGGTGGCCGATCCGGACTTCGACGAGCTCAACCAGGCCTGGTTGCGCTGGACCGGGCTGCCGCAGACCACGCTCAAGTACGGTCGCCAACGCATCGTGTTCGACAACGCGCGTTTCGTCGGCAACGTCGGATGGAGGCAGAACGAGACGACGTTCGATGCCGCGCTGCTGAGCACGCAGCTCCTGCCGCGCACGACGCTGACCTATGCCTGGGTGAGCAATGTCGATTCGTCCCGCTACTTCGATCTGGATCCGGGTCCGGCGGTGAAACTCGCCAACGATCTGAACGTCGGCGCGCATCTGGTCAACGCCTCGGTCGCCGTCGTCGATCGCCGTCTGCAGCTCACCGGCTACGGCTATCTGCTGGATTTCCACGACGCGCCGGTCGGCCCGGCGACGCGCCTCTACGGTGACACGCAGACTTACGGACTGCGTGCAACCGGCGCGGCCCCGGTGCAGGCGATGACCGTATCGTATGCGGCGGAATTCGCATCGCAGGACGGCTACGCGGACGCCGTTCACAGCCCTTCGCTGCATTACTCGCTGCTGGAGCTGGTGCTGGTCCGCGGCATCTTCAAGGCGACGGTAGGGCGTGAGCAGCTCGACGGCGACGGCGCGATCAGTTTCCAGACGCCGCTCGCCACGGCGCACATGCACCAGGGCTGGGCGGACCAGTTCCTGATCACGCCGCCGGGAGGGCTCGAGCGCTGCTACGTCGGCCTGAGCGCGAACCTGCGCAAGCTGGGTTTGTCGCTGCTGTTGCACGACTTCGAGTCGGCGAAGGGCAATGCCGACTACGGCGACGAGGTCGACGTGCTGGTGAGCTATGCGCTGGTCGAGAACCTGAATCTGAGCGCAAAGCTCGCGCGTTACTCGGCGGATGAATATCCGGTCGCGGGCACGCCGGAGCGGACCTTCGATACGACGAAGAGCTGGGTGTACGCGGAGTACAAATTCTAGGGAGCGCCTGCGATTCCTCGCTCCCGTTTCGGCATTTCGTAGCCCGGACGAAGTCCGGGTTTTCTCTTGCCGGCATGGCGGAACCCCGGACTTCGTCCGGGCTACGGGACTCGCGATTCCGGGTGGATGCATGCAGCGCACCGAGTGAGTGCGATTCGGCAGCCCGATGTTCCAGCCTGGGGCGCGAATCCCCCCGAATCGGGCCTGATCCAGTCGGCACAGTGCTTGCTCGGAAAACTCCGCGTGGTTAACGGCGATCACGCGAATCTTGTCCGCGGGCAATGGCGACCGCACCCACTTGCAGTTCCCCGGGAGCCGTCATGTCCGTTTCGCCAGCCGCCACGCTTGAAAAAGCGACGCGTATCACGTTGCCCAGTCTCGCAACGCCACAGATGCGTGCGTTCCACCTGACCTGGATGGCGTTCTTCGTCTGCTTCTTCGCCTGGTTCGCCTGTGCCCCGCTGATGCCGGTGATCAAGGGCCAGTTCGGGTTGACCAAGGACCAGATTGCCAACATCAACATCGCCGCGGTCGCCGTGACGATCCTCGTGCGCTTGATCATCGGGCCGCTGTGCGACCGCTACGGACCGCGCAAGGCCTACACCGGACTGCTGCTGATCGGCGCGATTCCGGTGTTCGGTGTCGCCGCGTCGCAGAGCTACGAGAGCTTCCTGTTCTTCCGTCTGCTGATCGGCGCGATCGGCGCGAGCTTCGTCATCACGCAGTACCACACGAGCGTGATGTTCGCGCCCAATGTCGTGGGCACCGCGAACGCCGCCGCAGCGGGCTGGGGCAACGCCGGTGGTGGCGCCACGCAGGCGCTGATGCCGCTGTTGCTGGCAGCCGTCATCACGGCCGGCGCGGACGCCGCGTTCGGCTGGCGCATCGCGCTGATGGTGCCGGGTGTCCTGATGATCATCGTCGGTGTCCTGTACTGGAAGTACACGCAGGACTGCCCGGCCGGCAATTTCGACACGTTGCGTGCGACGGGCCTGATGCCGGATACCGGCAAGAAGGTGGGCTGGGTCAGCTTCAAGAAGGCCTGTGCGAACTATCGCGTGTGGCTGCTGTTCGTCACCTACGCCGCCTGCTTCGGTGTCGAGATCTTCATCCACAACGTCGCGGCCAGCTATTACGTCGACAAGTTCGGTCTGTCGCTGAAGGCGGCAGGCTTCGCGGCGGGCACGTTCGGTCTGCTCGCGCTGTTCGCGCGCGCGCTGGGCGGCATCGTGTCGGACCGCATCGCGCGAAGCCGGGGCCTGGACGGACGCACCTTGCTGCTGTTCGTGCTGATTCTGGGCGAAGGCCTTGGGCTGCTGTGGTTCTCGCAGATGGAAAGCGTCGTGTTCGCCATCATCGCGATGGTCAGTTTCGGACTGTTCGTGCACATGGCCTGCGGAGCGACCTACGCGCTCGTGCCGTTCATCGATCGGCAGGCGCTGGGCGGCGTCGCCGGGATCATCGGCGCCGGTGGCAACGTCGGCGCGGTCGCCGCCGGCTTCCTGATGAAGGCCACGGCCACGCCGCAGCAGGCGTTCTTCATCCTCGGCGGATTCGTGACCTTGTCCGCCGCCTGCGCCATCGCCGTGCGGTTCTCGGCGGAACACAAGACACGCGAACAGGCCTTGTACGAAAAAGCGGTAGCGGAACGAACCGCGATGACCGCCTGAGAGGAATGCAACGCACGCACGTTGTTCCTCCACATATAACGAAACACCTCTAGGAGCCACCAACATGAAGTTGGTCGTCATTGGTAACGGCATGGTCGGGCACAAGCTGCTCGAACAGATCGCCGATCGACCCGATCTGGACGTCACCGTCCTTTGCGAGGAACCGCGGCCGGCGTACGACCGCGTGCACCTTTCGGAATTCTTCAGCGGCAAGACCGCGGAGGACCTGTCGCTGGTCGCGCCCGGCTTCTTCGATCGCGAAGGCCTGAACCTGAAGCTCAACGCGAAGGCGGTCGGCATCGATCGCACGGCGAAGCTGGTGAAGCTGGCGGACGGAACGACCGTTCCGTACGACAAGCTGGTGCTCGCCACCGGCTCCTATCCGTTCGTGCCGCCGGTGCCGGGGCGTGAGCGTCCCGGTTGCCTGGTCTATCGCACGATCGAGGATCTCGAGGCGATGCGCGAGTGGGGCGCCAAGTCCAAGATCGGTGTCGTCGTCGGCGGTGGCCTGCTCGGGCTGGAATGCGCGAAGGCGCTCAAGGACATGGGCCTGGCCACGCACGTCGTCGAGTTCGCACCGCGCTTGATGACGGTGCAGGTCGACGACATGGGCGGCCGTCTGCTGCGCCGCAAGATCGAGGCGCTCGGCGTCACGGTCCACACGCAGAAGAACACCAGCGAGATCGTCGAAGGCCCGGGCATGGGTGTCGGCGGTCGTCACAAGATGGTGTTCGCCGACGGCGGTGCGCTGGAGACCGACATGATCGTGTTCTCCGCCGGCATCCGTCCGCGCGACGAACTCGCCCGTTCGAGCGGCATCACGATGGGCGAGCGCGGCGGTATCCAGATCGACAACCACTGCCGCACGTCGGACCCCGACATCTACGCGATCGGCGAATGCGCGCTGTGGGGCGGCAAGATCTTTGGTCTCGTGGCGCCTGGCTACGACATGGCGCGCGTGGTGGCGGCGCAATTGAAGACCCTCTCCCTCGGGGAGAGCGTGGCGGCGCAGCCGCAGGGTGAGGGGAGCACGGCGCTGCAGTTCACCGGCGCCGACATGAGCACCAAGCTCAAGCTGCTGGGCGTCGACGTCGCCAGCATCGGCGACGCGCAGGGCGCGACGCCGGGTTCGCTCAACTATCTGTTCAGCGACGAAGTCGCCGGCCACTACAAGAAGCTCGTGGTCAGTGCCGACAACAAGACGCTGCTCGGTGCGGTGCTCGTCGGCGAGGCCGAGGATTACGGCTCGCTGCTGCAGTTCGCGCTGAACGCGATTCCGCTGCCGGCGCATCCGGAGGAACTGATCCTGCCGGCACGCGAAGGCGGAGCCAAGACCGGCATGGGCGTGGACCTGCTGCCCGACGCGGCGATGATCTGTTCCTGCAACAACGTCACCAAGGGCGCGCTGTGCGGTGCGATCGCCGAAGGATCGACCACGATCGCTGCGCTGAAGAAGTGCACTAAGGCCGCGACGAGCTGCGGTGGCTGCGGGCCGCTGGTCAAGCAGGTGCTCGATGCCGAGCTGAAGAAGGCGGGCGTCACGGTGCTCAATCATCTGTGCGAGCACTTCGCGTACTCGCGCCAGGAAATGTTCCATCTGGTGAAGGTCGGACAGCTCAAGACGTTCGACGCGGTGCTGCTGGCGCACGGCAAGGGCCGCGGCTGCGACATCTGCAAGCCGGCCGTCGGCAGCATCCTGGCCAGCGCCTGGAACGAGCACGTGCTCAAGCCCAAGCACCAGAGCGTGCAGGACACCAACGACTACTACCTCGCCAACCTGCAGAAGGACGGCACGTACTCGGTGGTGCCGCGCATTCCGGGCGGCGAGATCACGCCGGAAAAGCTCATCGTCATCGGTCGCGTCGCGCAGCGCTTCGGCCTGTACACCAAGATCACCGGGGGCCAGCGCATCGATCTGTTCGGTGCGCGCGTCGAACAGCTTCCGCTGATCTGGAAGGATCTCGTGGACGCCGGTTTCGAATCCGGTCACGCCTACGGCAAGGCGCTGCGCACCGTGAAGTCCTGCGTCGGCAGCACCTGGTGCCGTTACGGCGTGCAGGACTCGGTGCACATGGCGATCTTCATCGAGGAGCGCTATCGCGGCCTGCGGTCCCCGCACAAGATCAAGATGGCGGTCTCCGGTTGCACGCGCGAATGTGCCGAGGCGCAGGGCAAGGACGTGGGCGTCATCGCCACGGAGAAGGGATGGAATCTGTACGTCGGCGGCAACGGCGGCATGAAGCCGCGCCACGCCGATCTGCTGGCGACCGACCTGGATGACCAGACGCTGGTGCGGTACATCGACCGCTTCCTGATGCTCTACATCCGCACCGGTGATCGCCTGCAGCGCACCTCGACGTGGATGGACAACATCGAAGGCGGGCTGGAGTACGTGAAGAAGGCCGTGTGCGAAGACTCGCTCGGAATCGCGGCCGAACTCGAAGCCGAAATGCAGAAGCTCGTGGATACCTACGAATGCGAATGGAAAAAGGCGATCAACACACCGGAAACGCTGAAGCGCTTCCGCCACTTCGTGAACTCCCAGGAGCCGGACAAGAACATCCAGTTCGTCGACGAGCGCGGCCAGATCCGTCCGCTGAGCAAGCTGGAGAAGAATCCGGAGTCCGTGTCGTGACGCTGGCTCCGCGCTGGACGTACGTATGCCGCGTCGCGGACATCGTCCCGAACACCGGTGTCTGCGCCAAGGTCGGTGTCAACCAGGTCGCCGTGTTCCGGCTGGTATCGCCGGGCGGCGAGGATGAAGGCGTGTACGCAATCGACAACTTCGAGCCGCGTTCGGCGGCCAACGTGCTGTCGCGCGGCATCGTCGGCGACTCCTCGGGCGAGATCGTCGTGGCGTCTCCGGTCTACAAGAATCATTTCTGCCTGAAGACGGGCCGTTGCCTCGAGGACGAAACCTGGTCGGTGCGTCCCTACGAGGTCCGCGTTTCGGAGGATGGGCTGATCCTCGTCAGAGAGCCATGAGCCCGATCCGCCAACGACTGGTCGTCGTCGGCAATGGCATGGCCGGGATGCGCACGGTCGAGGAACTGCTGAAGCTCGACGCGCAGCGCTTCGAGATCACGGTGTTCGGCTCCGAGCCTCACGGCAACTACAACCGCATCCTGCTGTCGCCGGTGCTGGCGGGCGAGAAGAAGCTCGCCGACATCATGCTCAACACGCGCGAGTGGTACGCGCAGAACGGCATCACCCTGCACGCGGGCGATCCGGTGGTCGCCATCGACCGGACGCGCCGCATCGTGAAGTCGCAGCGCGGACAGGAAGTCGGTTACGACCGCCTGCTACTCGCCACCGGCTCCAAGCCCTTCGTCATCCCGGTACCGGGCCACCAGTTGCCGGGTGTCATCTCGTTCCGCGACATCCAGGACGTGGAGCACATGCTGGCCGCGGCGCGCGACTACAAGCGCGCAGTCGTCATCGGTGGTGGCCTGCTCGGGCTCGAGGCGGCCAACGGGCTGCTGCGTCAGGGCATGGAGGTCACCGTCGTCCACGTCATGGACACGTTGATGGAGCGACAGCTCGACAAGCCTGCCGCGCGCCTGCTGCGGACGGCGCTAGAGCAGCGCGGCATGCGCTTCCTGCTGCAGGCCAACACGGAATCGATTCTCGGCGAGAGCCGCGTCACCGGCATCCGCTTCAAGGACGGCACCGAGGTGGACACGGACCTGATCGTGATGGCCGTCGGTGTCCGTCCGAATTTCGACGTCGCGAAAGCGGCGGGACTGCATTGCGAGCGCGCGATCGTCGTCGACGACACGCTGCAGAGCCTGTCCGATCCGCGCGTGTATGCGGTCGGCGAATGCGTGCAGCACCGCAAGGCGGTGTACGGGCTCGTCGCGCCGCTGTGGGAACAGGCGGCCGTCTGCGCGGCGCACCTGGCCGGACTCGGGCATCAGCGCTATCCCGGATCGGTGACGTCCACCAAGCTCAAGGTCACCGGGATCGACCTGTTCTCGGCGGGTGATTTCATCGGCGGCCCGGATAGCGAGGACCTGCTGTTCCGCGATCCGCGGCGCGGCGTCTACAAGCGCCTGGTGCTCAAGGACTCGCGCGTGATCGGCGCCGTGCTGTACGGCGAGGTCAAGGACGGACCCTGGTATTTCGAGCTGATGCAGAAACGCGTGGACATCACGCCGTTCCGCTCGCGCCTGCTGTTCGGCCGCGCGTACTGCCAGCCGGCGAGCAACGCGGAGCAGGCGGCGTGATGGACGGCTCGTCGCCCCATTCGGTGGTCGTCAAGACGACCTGTCCGTACTGCGGCACCGGCTGTGGCGTCGACGTGCGCGTCAGCGGCACAACCGTCGAGGTCAGCGGCGATCCGGTGCATCCGACCAATGCGGGCCGGCTCTGCGTGAA
Organism: Panacagrimonas perspica; assembly: GCF_004364935.1. GTDB lineage: Bacteria > Pseudomonadota > Gammaproteobacteria > Nevskiales > Nevskiaceae > Panacagrimonas > Panacagrimonas perspica. The sequence continues at coordinate 822,820 of NZ_SOBT01000008.1, forward strand.
GGGTTCCGCGCTCGGCGACACCGTGGGGCCGCAGGGCCGCCTGCTGTACCCGGCGATCCGCCGCCAGGACGGCGACCAGTCGATGGAGCGCGTCTCCTGGGATGCGGCGCTGGACCATGTCGCCCAGGGTTTCCGCCGCATCATCGAAGCGCATGGACCCGATGCCGTGGCTTGGTACGTGTCGGGTCAGTTGCTGACGGAGGACTATTACGTCGCCAACAAGCTCGCGAAGGGTTTCGTCGGCACCGCCAACATCGATACGAATTCGCGCCTGTGCATGTCGTCCGCGGTGGCCGGGCACAAGCGCGCATTCGGCGAAGACATCGTGCCGGTCGCCTACGACGACCTCGAGCTAGCCGATCTCGTCGTGCTGGTCGGTTCCAACACCGCGTGGTGCCACCCGATCCTGTTCCAGCGCATCGTCAAGGAGAAGGAGCGGCGCCCGGAGATGAAGCTGGTCGTCATCGATCCCCGGCGCACGGCCACGACCGAGATGGCGGACCTGCACCTGCCGTTGCGGCCGGGGACGGACGTCTGGCTGTTCAACGGTCTGCTGTCGTTCCTGCACCAGCATGGCGTCGTCGACACCGCGTTCGTCGAAGACCACACGACGGGGCTCGCGCGTGCCATGGCGATCGCCGACAACACTGCCGGCGATCTGCGCTCGGTGGCCGCGCAGTGCAAGCTGCAGGAGAGCGCGCTGTCGGAGTTCTACCGGCTGTTCGCGCGCACCGACAAGGTCATCACGGCCTTTTCGATGGGCGTGAACCAGTCCAGCGCGGGCACCGACAAGGTCAACGCGATCATCAACTGCCACCTGCTCAGCGGGCGCATCGGCAAGCCGGGCGCAGGCCCGTTCTCGATCACGGGCCAGCCCAATGCGATGGGCGGACGCGAGGTCGGCGGCCTGTCGAACATGCTCGCCGCGCACATGGACATCGAGAACGCGCAGCACCGCAGTCTCGTGCGCGAGTTCTGGCAGAGCCCGACGATGGCCGACAAGCCCGGCCTGAAGGCGGTGGATCTGTTCGACGCCATCGACGAGGGCAGGGTCAAGGCGGTCTGGATCATGGCGACCAACCCGGTGGTCAGCATGCCGGACGCCGACAAGATCAAGCGCGCGCTGTCACGCTGCGAACTGGTCGTGGTGTCGGACGTGATGGCGCAGACCGACACCACCGCCTTCGCCCACGTCGTGCTGCCCGCCCAGGGCTGGGGCGAGAAGAGCGGTACCGTTACCAACTCGGAGCGCTGCATCTCGCGCCTGCGTTCCTTCCTGCCGCCGATCGGCGAGGCGCGGCCCGACTGGTGGGCGCTGTCGGAAGTGGCCCGGCGCTGGGGTCATGCCGAGCACTTCGCGTACACGGCCGAGCACGAAGTGTTCGACGAGCACTGCCGCCTGACGGCAGCCGGGAATCGGGAATCGGGAGTCGGGGATCGTGACAGCGGAGGCGAAGGCATCCCGCGATTCCTCAACCTGTCCGGGCTCGTCGGCATGGACAAGGACGCGTACGACGGCTTGCGGCCGGTCCGCTGGCCCGTTCTGGCGATTCCCGATTCCCGATTGCCGATTCCCGAAGTCTTCAGCGACGGCCGCTTCTACACGCCCGACCGTCGCGCCCGCTTCGTGCCGACGGCGCCGCACATGCCGGTCAAGCTGGTGGACGAGGACTATCCGCTGGTGCTGAACACCGGGCGCGTGCGCGACCACTGGCACACGATGACGCGCACCGGTTTGTCGCCGCGTCTGGCGTCGCATGTCGCCGAGCCCTTCGTGGACCTTCATCCGCAGGACGCGTTGCTGTGTGGCGTGCGCGAAGATCAGCTCGCGCGCATCAGCTCGCGCTGGGGAAGCTGCGTGGCGCGCGTGCGCCTGTCCGGCGAGATGCAGCGCAAGAGCGTGTTCGTTCCGATCCACTGGAACGCGCAGTTCGCGTCCGATGGTCGCGTCGGATCGCTGGTGAATCCGGTCGTCGATCCGGTTTCCGGAGAACCCGAGTTCAAGCACACGCCGGTGCGCGTCGAGCCGTTCATGGTGGCGTGGCACGGATTCGCGTTGAGCCGCGACGATCTGCCGATGGCGGACGCGGCGTGGTGGACACGTATCACCGGCAGCGGATTCACGCGTTATGAACTGGCGGGCCGCAAGCAGGACGGCGAGTGGACCGCGCGTGCGCGCGCCATGCTCGGCGTCACGGACCCCGACGCGGACTGGCTCGAGTACGAGGATCGCAGCGCGGGCGTGTATCGCGGCGCGTTGATCGTGGATGACCGCATCGCCGCCTGCGTGTTCGTGTCGCCGCGCCCGGATCTTCCTTCGCGCGCGTGGCTGTCCGGTCTGTTCACGAAAGACCGGATCGAGGACGTGGATCGCATGGGCCTGCTCGTCGGCGAGCCCTTCGAGCGCGGCGAGGACACCGGCGTCACCGTGTGCTCGTGCTTCGGTGTCGGGCGCAAGACGATCGAGCGGGCGATCCGCGGCGGATGCCACACGCCCAAGGCACTGGGCGCCAAACTCAAGTGCGGCACCAACTGCGGGTCCTGCGTGCCCGAACTGAAGTCGATCATTGCGCAGACGCTGGTGCCGGGCTGAGATCGAGTTCGGGTCATCGATCCCGACGTAGCCCGGGTGGAACCCGGGGTTTCGTCTCGTTTCCGGCAAGAAGTCCCGGGTTGCACCCGGGCTACGGTGTCGCCATCCGGAGATCGACCTCGTTCAGGCCAGCCCGCGCGCTGCCTTGATCAGGTCGTAGGCCGCGGTGATGTCACGGGTTCGTTCCTCCGCCATCTCGCGCATGCTGTCCGGCATTCCGCGCGCCGCCAGCTTGTCCGGATGGTGCTCGCTCATCAGGCGGCGATACGCTTTCTTGAGATCGACGTCGCTGACCTGGGTGTCGACGCCCATCACCGCGTAGGCATCGTCCAGCTTGTGCTGCGACGAGTTGTTGTGGATGCGCAGATTCGCTTCCAGCCGCTGCAGCTCGGCTTCCGGCAAGCCCAGCCCGCGCGCGATGCTCAGAAACAGGCGGTGTTCCTCTGGACTGACTTTTCCATCGGCCGCCAGCGCCGCGAGCTGCACCTGCAGGAACATCTCGACCAGCGGCCGCTGCCCGCGACAGGCCTTCGCGAACGTCGAGACCTCGGCATCCAGATCGAAGTTTGGCCCCTTGCCACGATTGAACGCGGCGCGTGCCGTGGCCCTGCCTTCGGCGGACAGGTGCAGGCGCGCGAACAAGGCCTCGGCCACGCGGATCTCGTCCTCCGAGACGTGGCCATCGGCCTTGCACACGGCCCCCATGACCGCGAAGGTCGAATCCAGGAAGCGCGTCTGCACCGCACGGGCCAGCGTCTTGCGCAGCAGCAGACCCAGCCCGTAACCGATCAGGGCACCCCAGAACAGACCCGACCATCCCCCCGCGATCGATCCGATGATCGCGCCCAGCCAGACAAAGATATTCATCACGCCATCTTATCCGGCGAGCCGGTGACGGCGTCTCGTTCGAGGGTTGCGGTGGCGGCGCTGAGGACGATCGCCGCGAAGCCCGGTTGCGTTCCGCTCCACCGTAGCCCGGACGCAGTCCGGGATCCCGCTTCGTCGATCGGCGAAATCCTGGACGGAGCGCGACCCCGGACTGCGTCCGGGCTACGGTTGGTGCGTCACGGTGACTGAAGGTGTGCTGGCGGCTGCGCGACGGCGATTCCAGGCGTCGAGCGCAGGCGCGAGCACGAGGTCGTAGATCAGATCCGCGAGCTGTCGGAAGCCCGGTAGGCCGGAGACCCACGCCAGCCATCGCAAGCTTGGCAGGTCGCGCCAGATCGCACGCATCGCGTCCATGCCGCTGCGCAGACGACCATCCGAGGTGTAGACGAACAGCCGGCGGCGCAGATCGTCCGCCTTCAGGCCATAAGCCGGCAGGCCCGGGAATCCGAAGTCGATCGAGCAGAACGTGATGCTGCGATGTTCGCGCTGCGACTCGGCGCGATAACGATCCATCTCCGCATGGCACACCGGGCAGGCGTCGTTGACGTAGACCGCGACCGTCGTGGCCTTCGACGGCGCGGGCACGAGGATGGCGCGCAGGGCGCCGTCCAGTCGCGGATGCCGGAAGCGGAAGTCCTGCGCCAGCGCCACGCGCGGCTCGATGCGCTGGCTGCCCAGGAAGAGCTCGGACATGCCGCCGGGCAAGGCGTGCAGGAATCGCGCGGGCACTCGCAGCCACGCGGGACGGTGCAGCGTCTCGGCAAGACGCTGCGTGAACACCCGCTGCGTGACCGCTTCAGGCGCGACGGCGTTGATCGCGCCGCGCATCGAGGTGCGATCCATCGCATGCAGCAGCAGGCGCACGAGATCATCGAGATGGATCCAGGACTGCCACTGGCGGCCGTCGCCGAGGACCGTCGCGGCGCCGAAGCGCGCTGCGAGTGCCAGCGGTTGGAGCAGGCCGCCGCCCGGCCCGAGTACCAGGCCGATGCGTATGCGGCAGACCCTGACGCCCCGTGTGCCCGCACGCTCGGCCGCAGCCTCCCATTGGCCACAGACCTCGGCGAGGAAGCCGGAGCCGGGCGTGTCGTCCTCGCCCAAGGTCGCGTCGGCACGATCCCCGTAGTACCCGATCGCCGACGCATTGATCAGGACTTCCGGCGCACGCTCCAGCCGCGCGATCAGGGCACCGACCCGTGCCGCCATCGCGACACGGCTGTCGACCAGGCGCTGCTTGCGTCGCCGCGTCCACGGTCCACCCGCGATCGGCTCGCCGGCAAGATTGAAGAGGGTGTCGATGCGACGCGAGCTGGCGAGCCGCGCAAGATCATCGACGACTTCGACGTGCGGTCCAAACTGGTCGCGCGCGATCTCCGGATGACGGCTCAGCGCGATCACGCGCTCGCCGCGCTCGACCAGGGCCCGCACCAGCGCGCGTCCGACGAAGCCGGTCGCACCGGTGACCAGCACTTCGCGCGCCGATGCCTTGTGCTGCGCGCGGACCGGATCGCGCTGCCACTGCGGCACACCGAGCCGCGCGACCGCGAACAGGTTGCGCAGGCCCCAGGCCAGCACGCCGCAACCGAACAGCGTCATCAGCCACGACCACCCGCCGTAATCGACCGGGCTGATCGCCGTGGGCGCGTGAGACCATTCCTGTAGCGGCGCTGCCAGCAGCACGAGCAGCACGCCGTAGTTGATCGACAGCAGCGTGTGCAGCACGCGCTCGAACGGGGGCAGGGGACGCGACCGATCCTCCTCGATGAAATCCCACAGCGTGATGACGACCTCCGTGACGAGCAGCGCGATCAGCAGCCACACCCACGTCCCGTTCCAGGACCACCACGCGATCCCGATGTAGATCAGGCCGTAGATCAGCTCGCGCACGCTGTGCAGCGCCAGCTCCTTGCGCGCACCGGGCTGGCTCGGCAGTCGCGCCTGCAGTTCGTGGTGCCAGAGATTGTCGAGACCGCCCATCACGCTCTGGAGGGTGAGAAAGATCATCAGCGTGATCATCGGAGGGCTCCGATGCTCTGCGCGTCTTCCACGACGTCATGGAAGACGCCGTCCTGGTGGAACAGCGTGCCGAACAGCGCGTGATGGATCGTCATCGTGAAGTGGAAGCGGCCGTCGCCGAGATCGCGATGGATCACGTGCGCGGTGCCCGGTGACAGCAGGTGCGGAATCGACAGGTAACGTCCGCCGATGCGGCAGAAATAGCGCAGGCTCAGGAAATGCAGGTCGCCGTTGGCTTCGAACACGGCCAGCCGCATGCCCAGGCCCAGTCCGACGCACTCGAGCAGCGAGCCTTCCGGCCCACCGCGTTTGGTCGATTGCACGCGCGCCGGCGCGCGTCCGGCGAAGTGGTATTCGCGCTGCCAGATCACGCCGCCGCAGCCGTCGTCGACCAGGCGGATGTCGGTCGGCACGTCGCGGCCGCGATGCAGCGCGAACGGGGTGCCGATCAGCCGGCACAGCTGGGCGAGCAGCCAGCCGAAGAACGAGCACTCGACCTTTTCCATGACGCCGCGATAGCGGATGTCGCGATCGGCGTCCGGCTTGTCCGTGAATCGGCGGCGGATCTCGCCGCGCAGGCGGCGCCAGCCGCCGGCGCCGACCAGGGCTTCGAAGTCGGTGGCGCCGTTGCGGGCGAAGGCCTCTGGATCGGTCAGTGCGTTCACAGGATGTCCGGTGGGAGTTCGCTACCGAGGTCCCAAGCTCCGTGCCGTTTCTTGCCGCCTTCACAACGGCATGAACGATAACGGATAAGCCGAATTTCGAGAGCAGCGCCATGTCAACGACGTTGACGTTTTCGATTGCTGCCCTGTAAACCAAGTTGATATGTTCGCGCCATGTCACCGCTGGCCGTCCACATCGCACTGACGCTGACCTTCGTCGAGAGCATCGGCCTGGGCCTGCTGCTGCTGCGGGTGCGTGGCGTACCGGGACTCCGCCTGCTGGTGGGCTTCCTGTTCGGGGTCGCGGTGTGGGTGCTGAGCTGCGAGCTGCCAGTGTGGATCGGGCCCTCCGGCAGGCCGCTCGGCGAGGCGCTGATCGGTGTCTCGGCGCTCACCTCGTCGGTGTTCGTCCACTTCGTGCTGGTGCTCTGCGACGTGCTGCGCACGAGGCTCCGCCTGGCGCTGGTCTACGGCGTCGGCGGCGCCACCTGCCTGGTCGCGATGCTGCTCGGCACCGGCAGCTACCAGCCGTGGCTGGGCTTCGAGTCCTTCTTCTTCGTCGACACGGTCGGCTGGGTCGTCGGCATCGTGTGGGCGCTGATGGGTCTGGCCGGCCACCTGGTGATGGCCTGGGCCTGGTGGCAGCGCCGCGGACCGCCGCGCGGCCAACTCATGGCGATGTGCCTGGCCAGCGGCTGGGGCCTGGTGTGCATGTCCGGCTACGCGTTCGCGCCGGTGGGGATCCAGGTCTATCCGTTCCCGCTGCTGTTGCTGCCGGCGTATCCGCTGATCCTGGTCTACGGGATCCTGCGCTACGAGCTGATGATCGTGAACGCCTGGGCGCGGCGTGGCCTGGCCTGGGCGCTGGTCGTCGGCATCGGGTCGGCGCTGGTGATCGCGGTGGCGACCTTGCCGCTGCCGTTCGGCCGGCCGTCGTCGGGCTGGGAGCTGTGGCTGATCAGCGTGATCACGCTGCTCGCGGCCGGCCTGCTGCTCGACCCGTTCCGACGGCTGGCGACGTGCCTGGTGTATCCGGGTTCGCAACTGGGCGAGGGCGTTGTCGATGACTGGCGCGAGCAGTTGTCGACGGCGGAGTCGCGGGAAGCCCTCGCGCTCATCGCGGAGCGCGAGATCTCCCGCCAGCTGCGTCTGGATATCCGCGTCCTGCTCGGTGATGCCGCGCGATCGGCCGCGGAGCGCACCCCGACGCTGCACTGCGTGAAGCACGGCAATCGATGGAAGTGCGAACTGCTGGGCTGGGAAGCCGCGCCGCCGGGACCGCGCTACGTCGCGCAGATCTTCGGCACCGTGCTGGCCGACGCGATGCACGGACTCGAACAGGCGGTGGCCTTCGCCGATCGCGAGCGCGAGCGGCAGAAGCAGGAACGTCTGGCCGAACTCGGCGCGCTGGCGGCGACGGTGGCGCACGACATCCGCAATCCGCTGAACATCATCGGCATGGCCGCCGCGATGGCGCCGCCGGCCATCCGCGAGGAGATCGCGACGCAGACGGCGCGCATCTCGCAGCTCGCCACCGACCTGCTCGACTACGCGAAGTCCTGGCAGGTCGAGAAGCGGCCGCTGGATCTGGCCGACCAGCTGCGCGCGATGCTCGGTTCGTCGGCAGGCGTCGAACTCGACGCGGGTCTGCAGGATGGACTGCGGGTCGATGGCGACTCGCGCCGCCTGCAGCAGGCGCTGATCAATCTCGTCGACAACGCGCGCGATGCGGTGCGCGACGTCGACGGCGGCCGCGTGCGCATCGAGGCTTCGCGCGACGCCGACGGCTCGGTATGCGTGTACGTCTGCGACAACGGACGCGGCGTGCCGGCCGAGATCCGCGACACGCTGTTCCAGCCCTTCGTGTCGCGCCGCCCGGGCGGCACCGGCCTGGGCCTGGCCATCGTCGCCAAGATCATGCTGGCGCACGGCGGCAGCGCGACGCTCGACGCGCGTGAGCCCTGGGCCACGTGTTTCACCCTTCGATTTCCGCCGCCGGTGATTTCGCCATGAACCCCTACAGCGGCCACATCCTGCTGGTCGACGACGAGCCCGCGTTCCAGCGCCTGGGCGCGGCCTGGCTGCAGGGCCTGGGCTTTCGCGTGACGCTCGCCGGCGATGTCGACAGCGCGCTGCAGAGCTTTCGCGAGGCGCGGCCCGACGTCGTGCTGCTCGACCTGGTGATGCCGCCGAGCCTGAAGCCGGAGGCGGGCCTGTCGCTGCTCGAGGCGTTTCGCGAAGTGCCGGTGATCGTCATCACCGGCCATGCCGACCACGCGCTGGCGCTCGAGGCCACCGAACGTGGGGCCTGGGATTTCATCGCCAAGCCGGTCGATCCGGAACTGCTGCGGCTGATCGTCGGGCGCGCGGTGCAGAAGGCGCGGCTCGAGCAGGAGGTGCAGGCGCTCAAGGCCGCGGCCAGCGTCGACGAGGACTACGGCATCGTCGGCCACGCCGCGCCGGTGCGGGCGCTGCGGGACATGATCCGGCGCGTCGGGCCCACGCGCCTGAGCGTCGTCATCCTCGGCCCCACCGGAACCGGCAAGGAGCTGGTGGCGCGGGCGCTGCACAAGACCGGCGCCCGCAACGGTGCGCCGTTCGTGGCCGTGCACTGCGGCGCGGTGCCGGCGGAGCTGCTGGAAAGCGAGCTGTTCGGACACCTGAAGGGCAGCTTCACCGGCGCGCATCGCGATCAGCCGGGCCTGCTGGCGAGCGCCGACGGCGGCACCTTGTTCCTCGACGAGGTCGGCGAGATGCCCGCGCCGATGCAGGTCAAGCTGCTGCGCTTCCTGCAGGAGGGCACCTACCTGCCGGTCGGCGGCCGCGAACTCAAGCGCGCCGACGTGCGCGTCGTCGCCGCGACGCATCGCGACCTGCCGGGCATGGTGGCCGACGGCAGCTTCCGCGAAGACCTGTTCTATCGCCTCAAGGGCATCGTGCTGCGCACGCCGCCGCTGGACGAGCGCCGCGACGACGTTCCGCTGCTCGCCACGCTGTTCCTGAAGCGGGCAGTGGGTGCGAGGCGCCGTGCGCAACTCGCTCCCGACGCCGCGGCCTGGCTGGCGGGTCAGCCCTGGCCGGGCAACGTGCGCGAACTGCAGTCGCTGATGGACTGCGCGGCCGCGCTGGCCGAACCCAACGCACGCGGGGAGGTGGTCGTGGGGCTGGACGCGCTGCTGTTCGCCCAGGGCAGCGGCGACGGCAGTGCGAAACCGGAGCCCGAGCCGCGCCGGCAGGGCCTGGACGAGGCCATCGCCGAACTCGAGGTGCGGATGATCACGGCCGCGCTGAACGCGACGAACAACAATCGCTCCGAGAGCGCCCGCCTGCTCGGCATCTCGCGCGTGGGCCTGCTCAAGAAGCTGGACCGGCTCGGCCTGCGCCAGGACCACCCGGCCGCCGAGCGATGAGCGCGCCAGGCCCGTCGCCCGCCTGCAGCGCCGGCATCCTGGCCGGCGGCGCCAGCACGCGCTTCGGCGGCCAGGACAAGGGCTGGATCGAGCTGCGCGGACGGCCGCTGATCGAATGGACCTTGGAGGCGGTGCGACCGCAGGCGCAGCAGATTCTGGTGTCCGCCAACCGCAACCTCGAGCGCTACCGCGCCCTCGGCGTGACGGTGGTCAGCGATCCCGGTACGGACGCCGAGCGCTTCGACGGCCCGCTCGCCGGCCTTGCGCGGCTGCTGGGCGCCGCCGACCAGGAGTGGCTGCTCTGCGTGCCCTGCGATGCGGTCCAGCTGCCGGCCGACCTGGCTCGCCAGTTCGCCACGGCAGCCAGCGTGTCGCAGGCGGACATCGCGGTGCTGGCAGACGCCCAGGGCCTGCACCCGACGTTCTGCTACGTACGCACGGCCCTGGCGGCCGATGCGCAACGCTGTTTCGACGACGGGGAGCGGGCGCCCCGGCGCTGGTTCGAACGCCACCGTGTGGCGCGCGTCGAGGGCCCGACGCCGATCAATCTGAATACTCCCGAGGCACTGCGCGCGTTAGAGTTACGGCTGTGAATCAGCCTCTCGTCCACCCACCGGAATTCGGCACGCTGCGCGACGCCCGCGGACGCCACAAGCGCAAGCTGCGGCTGTCGCTGACGGACCGGTGCAACCTGCAGTGCCTGTACTGCATGCCGGAGCACCCGAAATGGCTGCCGCGCGAGCAGATCCTGCGGCGCGACGAGCTGGTGCGGATGGTCCGGCTGTTCGTCACCGAGCTGGGAATCCGCGAGATCCGCCTCACCGGTGGTGAGCCGCTGCTGCGCCGCGACGTCGTCGAGATCGTCTCCGAACTCGACCAGCTGCGCGGCCTGGGCCTGGAACGCATCGCGATGACCAGCAACGCGGTGCGGCTGGCGCCGGTGGCGCAGGCCCTGAAGGGCGCCGGTCTCGACGACCTGAACATCAGCATCGACAGCATCACGCCCGAGCGCTTCAACGCGATGACGCGCGGGCAGGTGGCGCCGGTGCTCCAGGGGATCTCCGCGGCGCGTGACGCCGGCATCAGCGTGAAACTCAACAGCGTCGTCATTCGCGGCTACAACGAGGACGAGGTGCTGCCGCTGGTGCGCTGGGCGTACGCGGAGAACCTGTCGTTGCGCTTCATCGAATTCATGCCGCTGGACGGGCGCGGCTTCTGGACACAGGAAAAGGTGATCAGCGAGGACGAGATCCTGCGCGAGGTCGCCACCGAATTCTCGGTGCGACGCCTGCCGCGCACGCCCGAGCCGGCCGAATACTTCCTGCTCGGACCGAAAGACGTGAAGGGTGACGGCACGTTTCGTCTGGGCGTGATCCCGACGATCTCGCGACCGTTCTGCTCGACCTGCGATCGCGTGCGGCTGTCGGCAACCGGCGAGCTGTACTCCTGCCTGTTCTCGGAGAAGGGACGCGACCTGAAGACGCCGCTGCGTGCGGGCGCCGACGACGCAGCGCTGATGCGCGAGATCCGCGAGCACGTCTGGCACAAGGAAGCGGGCTACGCGGCGCGGCCGCAGGGCTACGTCGAGCGCACCGTCACGATGCATCGGCTGGGCGGATAGGCAAGGCGCATGCGAATCGAGGTGAGCTTCTGGGGCGTGATGCGCAGGCACGCAGGTGCCGAACGCCGCGTGCTGGAAGTGGGCGAGGGCGCGGACGTGGGCACGCTGGTGGCGGCGATCGACGGCGGCGCGGCGATGGCCAGCGAACTCGAGCGTTGCGCATTCGCGATCGGCACGACGCTGGTGCCGCGCAGTCACATCCTCAGCGAAGGCGACGAAGTCGCCGTGTTGCCACCGGTCAGCGGCGGCTGACGAACACACATCATCCGGATCATGGGACAGCAGACACCCGAACTCCTGGCGGCACGCGTGCAATCGAGCGCCCTGTCGCTCGATCTGCTGCTGTCGGACACCGAGCGCGACGACTGCGGCGCACTCGCGATCTTTTCCGGGACCGTGCGCAATCATCACGAAGGACGCGCCGTCACCGGCCTCGAGTACACCTCGCACGTGCCGCTGGCCGAGCGGATCATCGAAGAGATCGAGGCCGAGACGCGCGAGCGCTTCGGCGTGCCGGTGTGCCGGGTGCAGCACCGCATCGGGCGTCTGGGCATCGGCGAGAGCGCGATCATCGCCGTCGTGCGTTCGGCGCATCGAGCCGAAGCTTTCGCCGCGCTGCGCTACGCGGTGGACGCGACCAAGGCGCGCGCGCCGATCTGGAAGGAAGAGTTCTATCCGGACGGGTCGAGCAGTTTCGTGCAGGGCTGCTGCATCGCGCCGGACCAGGAAGCAGCGGGAGATGCGTGACATCGGTCGCTCTGCCCTGACGACGTCCGGGGCTTTTTCCACATTCATCCCGCCGCCGTGCGGGGTGACGATCCCGGACTTCGTCCGGGCTACGGGTCTGGATCGAGAAGTGAAACCGAATGCGTGACATCAGCCTCAAGCCGACGACGCTGCGCACCGCGCGCGCCGCCGGTTTCGTGAAACTTCCGCCCGAGGCCCTGGCGCGCGTCATCGAAGGCAGCGTGCAGAAGGGCGACGTTCGCGAAGCAGCACGCATCGCCGGTCTGATGGCGGTCAAGCGCACGCCGGATCTGCTGCCGCACTGTCATCCGATCGGCGTGCTGCGCGCCGAGGTCAAGGCGACGATCGCCGAGGACGGCATCAACATCGAGGCCGAGGTCGAGACCGTTTCGGCCACCGGTGTCGAGATGGAGGCGCTGACGGCGGTGTCGGTCGCCGCGCTCACCGTCTACGACATGCTCAAGGCGCATGCGAGCGCCGAGCAGATGAAGATCGGCAACATCCATCTCGTGCAGAAGAAGGGTGGCAAGTCGCAGTACGCACGCAAGGCGCGCGGCATGAAGGCGGCGGTGCTGGTGATGTCCGACACCGTCGCTGCCGGCAAGAAGCCGGACACCGCCGGCGCCTCGGTGCGCGATCGCCTCGGCGAGGCGGGCTTCGAAGTCGTCGCGTTCGAAGTGATGCCGGACGATCGCGAACAGATCCGCTCGCGCGTCGAACATTTCGTCGCCAGCAAGACCGACTGCGTGATCACCGTCGGCGGCACCGGCCTGGGGCCGAAGGACTACACGGTCGACGTCGTCGAGCCGCTGCTGACGACGCCGCTGCCCGGATTCATGGAAGCGGCCCGCAGCTTCGGCCAGTCGCGCACGCCGTACGCGATGTTGTCGCGTGGCGTGGCGGGCCTGGTCGGGAACACGTTCGTCGCGACATTCCCGGGCTCGCGCCGCGGCGCCGAAGAAACGTTGGCCGCCGTCCTGCCCGGCCTGATCCACCTGCTCGACGTCTGCCGCACGCTGCGCCCTCACGAGGGCGGATACGAGTGAGCCATCTGAGCGTCGAAGCGGCATTCGCGAAGCTCGACGAGGCCATCGCCGCGTTGCCGGTTATGCAGCTGCCGCTCGGGCAGGCGCTCAACCGCGTGACGGCCGCACCGCTCGCGGCGTACTGCGACCTGCCGCCGTTCGACCAGAGCGCGATGGACGGTTACGCGCTGCGCGTCGCCGATGCCACGCCTTCGCCGGTATCTCTGCCGTTGTCGACGACCGTTGCAGCGGGGCCGCACGACACGCTGCCGGTGCTGCCGGCCGGACACGCTTGCCGCATCTACACCGGCGGCCTGATTCCGCAGGGCGCCGATGCCGTGGTGCGCCAGGAATGGACGGCGCGCGACGGCGAGACCGTGATCATCCAGCGGCCCACACCGCTCGGACAGGACATCCGTCGCCAGGGCGAGGAATTGCGCCGCGGCACCGAACTGATCGAAGCCGGACGACGGCTCAACGCCGGACACATCGCGATGCTCTCGATGGCCGGCGTGGCCGATGCCGCCGTGCGCCGCGCGCCGCGCATTCGCGTGCTGGTCAGCGGCGACGAGGTCGTCGATGCCGGTCGCGCGCTCAGGCCGGGCGAGGTCTACAACGCCAACGGGCCGCTGATCCAGGCGTGGCTGGCGCAGGCCGGTTACGCCGACGTCAGCGTCGCTGCCGTGGGCGATACCGAGCAGGCCGTGCGCGAGGCGCTGCAGCAGGCGTTTGCGCAGTCCGACCTGGTGCTGACCACCGGCGGCGTCTCGGTCGGCGACAAGGACCTGATCGCGCCGGAAGCAGAGAAGCTCGGCGCCCGGCGCGTGCTGTGGAAGGTCGCGCAGAAGCCCGGCAAGCCGCTGTACGTGGCGCGACATGGCGCTGCGCTGCTGATCGGCCTGCCCGGAAATCCGGCGTCGGTGCTGGTGAATCTCGCCACGTTCGTGCGTCGCGCACTCGACCGGCTCGAAGACGTGAAGACCGTGGCGCCGCATCTGCAGGCTGGCGTGCTGGCGAGCCCCATCAAGGCGGATTCAGAGCGCGAGTCCTGGGTGCGCGTGCGCATCGAGGTGGACGCGCAAGGCCTCACCCGCGTGCTGCCGCAGACGCACCAGGCTTCGCACATGCTGAGCAATCTCTCGGCGGCCGATGCGCTGGCCTGGGTTCCCGTGAGCGATGCGCCGATCCCGGCGGGCCACACGGTGCGATGGCTGAGCCTGGGCCTGTAGTAGCGAAGTCCGCGCGGGGCATCGCGATCGTGACCGCCGCGGTCGTGCTGCTCGATGGACTCGGCAAGATCTGGAACCTGCCGAACACGATCCTGGGTCTGTCGCTGGGCGTGCTGACGCTGCCGTTTGGCGGGCGCTTGGGCTTCGGGCACAACGCCGTCGAGTTCATGGAGTGTCCGCTGATGGATCGATTCGCGCCGTGCGGCGCGATCACGCTGGGCAACGTGATCCTGTACGGCCGTCACGCGTACGGACTCGCCGAGCACGAGCGTGTGCACACGCTGCAGGGGCAGTTCATCGGTCCGGCTTATCTGCCGCTCAATGTGATCGGCATGGCGCTGTCGCTTTTGAGCTGGCCGGTGAAGCGACTGCGCAGGCCCGGCTGCGGACCGTTCCACGGACGCCTCAACTTCATGGAAGGGCATCCCGCAAAGGACGGCCTGTATCCGGGTCGAAGGCCGTAGCCCGGGCGAAGCCCGGGGGGCCGTTCGATCTGCCAGCGCAACCCAGGGCTCCGCCCGGGCTACGTCTGCGTTTCAGAGATCGACCGGCAGCTCCAGGTATTCGCGATAGATGAAATCGCGATGGTCCATCAGGATCTTCGACGTCGCCTTCTTCAGGATCGGATCGACGTTGGTGTAGACGTCGCGGAACATGTCCGGCATCGGGCACTGATCGTTGCCCAGCGGCTCGAGCATGGCGGCGACACAGGCCCAGTAGATGTCGAGCGCCGTGAGCGTCTGGCCGATCAGGAAGCGGCTTCCGCGCGCCTTCTGCGATTCGAGCTGTTTCGTGAACCGGTCGAGGATCTCGGCACAACGGTGTGACGCGGCCACGCCGGCTTCGTCGCTGTACCAGTATTTCTTTCCGAGCGCGGCGTAGACGGCCCGCGTCTGCTCGTCGCGATCCGGCCGCGTGAAATCACGGACCATGATGTGACGGCGATTCCACGTGAAGCCGTTCTCTCCGGCGAGTTCGTTGGCCAGACCGAACATCAGGATGCGATCGTCCCAGTCCTCCGGAATCAGCCTCGGCGTCGGGGCGAGGCGTTCGAACAGGAACAGCTGCTCGATCCACGTGGAGCGCGGCGGCTCGTCGTTCCAGCAGGCCACCGGCGCGGTGGTCTGCGCCGTCCAGCGCAACAGGTCGGGATTCGGACCCAGGATGTCCTGGCGCGCCTTCACGTACTTGAGCTTCTTGACGTGCAGGATGCCTTTCGCGGCTTCGCTGAAAGGGCCGGGCACCATCGGCGTGAGCACCACGCGCAGGCCTGGCATCTTGATGGCGTCGGCAACCTCGACGTACTGGGCCATGCGGACTCCCGGGGTTGACCTGCTTACTGGTTCTTGGGCGGCGCGATGCCGGTCAGCGACGTGCGCGCCGACATCTCGATCCAGTTGCCGTCCGGGTCCTTGACGAAGCCGTAGCGCGCGACGTTGCCGAAGCTGACCGCCTCGCGCGCGATCTGCCCGCCCCGCGCGACGATGTCCGCCATCGCCTGGTCGGCGTCGAAGATCTGCACCGTGAGATAGCGATAGCCCGGTGCGATGAAATCCTCGGTCTGGCCGCCGCCCGGACCCTGCTCGACGAACAGCAGCGTGTCGCCGCAGCGCGCGGTGCTGTCGTCCACGCGATCGAACTCCATCGCGCGCGTGTAGAAGGTCATCATCCGCGCGACATCGGGCGTGCGCACCGTGATGCCGATGCGCGTCACGCCGTGGGTTCCCGGCGGAACGGTACGAACCATGCCGCCGTCCGGATGGCGGCCTTCCCAGGCCGGCATGTCCGGCCGCGCGATCGTGAGCCCGACGTAGCCGGTGGGCGGCAACGCAGGCAGATCGTCGGACCAGTGATTCACCTTCACGACCGAGTTGTGGGCATCGAAACGGTGCTGCACCCAGCCCTTCTTCAGCTCCAGTTCGTGGTCCAGGCGCAGACCCACGGTGCCACCCCAGAACTCGCGGTGGTTGCCGATCTGGCGCGTGAACAGTCCGATATCGAGATGGGGCTTGGCGAGTTTCATGGCGTCAACCGGGCAGGGCGTCGAGCGCGTTGTTGTCCAGCGCCTGCAGTGCACCGCCGAGCGCCATGTGCATCAGCATCTTGTCGCCGCGCTCGGTGCGCTTGACGATCAGCGTCGCTGCAATCGCGACGGCGATCACCGCGAAGCTGTAGTGCGCGTAATCGCGCATCAGGTGATCGAAGCTGTAGTCCTTCACGCCGAACGCGAGCAGATCCTCGTGGTAGCCCTTCAGCAGCGCTCGCTCGTTGGCCTTGCGCGTGTCGCGATCGAAGATGCCGCTGAGGAAATACGCGACGTCCATGCCGGTGCCGAGGAAGTTGCTGGTCTGCCAGTCGACCACGCAGATGCGATCGTTCGGGCCGCCGAACAGCATGTTGTCGGGCCTGAAATCGCAGTGCGAGAACGTCTTCGGAAAGTCGCGCGGCCGATTCCAGTACGCGTGGTTCTTCACGTACTTGTCGCCGACCAGCTTGAACTCCGGCGTCAGGTAATCGGTGTAGTGCTTGTTGATGTGATCCCACGACCGCTCGATCAGCTCGGTGGTGTAGAAGCCCTGCGCACCTTCGGGCACGTACAGCCAGGGCTGCGCCATGAGTTCCTTGTCGTTCCAGAAGGTGGCGTGCAGCATCGCCGCCTCCTTGAGCGCCTTGCGTGCGTCCTCGAGCGTGCAGCCCTTGAACTGGTCGCCCTGCCGCGCCGGCGCCATGTCCTCGAACAGCAGCGTGAAGTCGTTGGCCTTGTCGATCTCCGCGACATAGAGCTTCGGCGTGCGGATCTTCGCGCGGTGTGCGAGCTGCTGGTAGAACATGACCTCCGAGCGATAGAAGCCCATCGTCTTGCCGGATTCCGCGGCCGTTGCATTGGCCGACGGAAATTTTCCGACCAGGGACTTCGGCGCGCCCGGCGCGGGCGTGCCGTCGTACTCGAGGTGGAAGCGGCGCGTCTCGCCCAGCTGTCCGGTGCCGACCTGTTCCATCCTCAGGCTGCGGACCTTGGCGTCGATCTCGCGGCCCGCCAGCGCCTGCGTCATCCATTCGGGCGTGACCTGCTCGGGTGTGACGACGGCGATGCTCTGCGGCATTCGGATTTTCTCCAGGTATCGGTTGGGGGTCAGGCGGCCTTGGACTTGGTCCACTCGACGGCGGACGGCTCCGGCAGCGGGCAGGTCTCGCTGACGAGCTGCGTCACCTTCAGGATGCGGCCCAGGCCCAGGGCCATGGCGCTCCACATCAGCAGCTCGGTGATCTGCTCGTCGGTGAAGTGCTTCTTGAGTTCGACGAAGTGTCCTTCGTTGATCTCGTGGTGATTGTTGCCGAACGCGGTGGCGAAACGCACGACGGCGCGCTCCTTGTCGTTGAGCGTCTTGGAATCGACGCCGGGGATGGCCGTGATGTCCTGCTCGCCGACTTCCGGCGTGTAGCGCACGGCCTGGCACAGCTGGCACTGCGTGCCCTGGGCGATGGCCAGGCGCGCCAGCTCGGTGATGCGGGGGCCGAGCTTGTTGTCGAACCAGATGCTGAAGTAATACGGGAAAAAGGTTTCGCAGTGCTTGGGGATGTTCCCGAGCAGGCCCATGTACTCCTGGAAGTGCGGCAGGAATGCCGGATCGACCTTCGGATACAGGTCGTCGGCGATGTTGCGCATGTACGGCGTCAGGTCCTTGTGTGCGACGGTTCCGACCAGCATGGCGTTCTCCTCGGGTTCTGGCAGCAGGTAAGACGATGCTAGACACGCCCGGCGTGGCGAAATTGGCCTCAACTGACATGGGAGTGGGCCTGACCGGACCCCGGGGCGCGCCCGGATTCAGCCGGGAGGCGTGCGGCGCCCATAATCGGGACACAAGGACCTGGAGGAGAACGCCATGGCCCCCCCCCAGATGGCGCTGGTCGATCATTGGAACGACCAGGAAGCCTGGACCACCGCTCGCGTCGCACCCGACAGGCAGTTCGACTGCTGGCGGGATTTCGTGGTCGACGCCCACATGCACTGGGCCATCAAGCCCGTGCGTTGCGATCATTTCCCGGCTTTCATCCGCCAAGGACGCTTCGACGGCTTTCGTGTCACGCACCTGACCTCGCTGCTCGGCGGCATCGTCGGCGTCCGCGGTTCGCGCGAGATCGCGCAGGATGCCGAGGCGCTCTACAACCTGATCTACATCGCCGACGGCTCGATCGAACTCGCGATCGGGGGCGATGCCATCGCGCTGACGCCGGGCACGTTCGCGCTGTGGGACACGACGCGCCCGATGACCTTCACGACGGGCCAGAACCTGCGGCAGGTCACGTTCGCGGTGCCGCAGGCGCAGTTGCGGCGCGTGCTGCCGCGGGCCGACGACTACGTGGGCCGCAAGCTCGAGGCCACGGCCGGCGTCAGCCGCCTGTTCATCGATCACCTGTTGTCGCTCGACGACAGCTTCGGCGCGCTGCCGCGCAACACCGCGGGCCACGTGCTCAATGCCACGATGGAACTGCTGGCCGCGACGCTCACCGCCAAGGTGCCGCTGCCCGAGCACGGCGGCTCGTCGACGCTGCTGCGCCAGATCGTCGACTACACGCTGCGCCATCTCGAGCAGCCCGACCTGAGCACGCGCCAGATCGCAGCAGCCAACGGCATCAGCGAGCGGCATCTGCATCGTCTGTTCGAGCCGCTGCAGGCGACGCCGGCGGTCTGGATCCGCCAGCAGCGTCTGGAGCGCTGCCGGCGCGAACTGCGCGACGCGACGCACCTGAGCATCACGGACATCGCCTATCGCTGGGGTTTTCGCGATTCGGGGACGTTCAGCAAGATCTTCCGGCGCGAGTTCGGGGTGTGTCCGCGAGAGTTGAGGGCAGGGCGTCTCTCGTAGCCCGGACGAAGTCCGGGACTTCCTTCGTAGACGGAGCGCAACCCCGGACTTCGTCCGGGCTACGGGTGCTCGATGGGCCGTCGTGCGATGAGGTTGGCGACGCGGGCGAAATCCTCTGCCGACAAACGCTCCGCCCGTTCGCGCGGGTCGATGCCGGCCTGCACGAATTCTTCCGGCGTCACCATCGTCCGCAGGCTGTTGCCGAGTTGCTTGCGGCGCTGCCCGAAGGCGGCGGCCACGACCTTGTCGAACACGCGGATATCCACGATCTCGAACGCCGGCGGTCGCGGCACCAGGTACACGATCGCCGAATCCACCTGCGGCGGTGGATTGAAGGCGCCGGGGCCGACGTTGAACAGGTGCGTCACTTCGGCGCGCGCCGCCAGGGCCACCGACAGCCGTCCGTAGGCGTCTTCGCCGGGCGCGGCCGCCATGCGATCGACGACTTCCTTCTGCAGCATGAACAGCATGTCCTTCACGACATGCGCCTGCTCCAGGAGATGGAACAGCAGCGGCGTGGAGATGTTGTACGGCAGGTTGCCGATCAGACGCAGCAACTCGCCGGGACGGGCGAGGGCGGCGAAGTCGAACTCCAGCGCATCCGCCATGTGGATCGTCAGGCCGTCCGAATGGCCGCAGGCTTCGCGCAGCGGCTCGATGACATCGCGATCGATCTCCACCACTTCGAGCTGGCCGATGCGGGCGAGCAGCGGCGCGGTCAGTGCGCCGCGTCCGGGGCCGATCTCGATGATGCGATCCGCGGGTTTCGGATCGAGTGCATTCAGGATGCGCGCGATGATGCGGCCGTCGTGCAGGAAATGCTGGCCGAAGCGCTTCTTGGCGTATGCGCCTTCACGCGTCGCGTATTGCGACGCTCCCGGACCTTCCGACGATCCGCGGCTCATCCGATGGGCTTGTCGTCGCGGGTCGCCGCGATCCGGAGCTGGCAGAGCTGGATGGCGAGATCGATCGCCGCCTGCAGGCTGCCTTCGTCGGCCTTGCCGGTGCCGGCGAGATCCAGCGCCGTGCCGTGATCCACCGAGGTCCGCACGATCGGCAGGCCCAGCGTGACATTGACGGCCTCTCCGAAGCCCGCGTGCTTGAGCACCGGCAGGCCCTGGTCGTGGTACATGGCCAGCACGGCGTCGGCACCGGCCAGGCGCGCCGGCACGAACAGCGTGTCTGCCGGCAGCGGGCCGATCAGGTCCATGCCGTTGCCGCGCAGGTCCTCGATCACCGGCTCGATGACGTCGATCTCCTCGCGTCCCAGGTGTCCACCTTCGCCGGCGTGCGGGTTCAGGCCGCAGACGAGGATGCGCGGGTTGGCGCAGCCGAACTTGTCGCGCAGGTCCTCGTGCAGCACGCGCAAGGTGCTCGTCAGCCGGCGCTTGGTGATGGCCTTGGGAACCGACGACAGCGGCAGGTGCGTGGTCACCAGTGCGACGCGAAGCTGGTTGGCCACCAGCATCATCACCGGCGTGCGCACGCGCAGCAGGTCGGCGAGGAATTCGGTGTGGCCGCTGAACGCGAAGCCGGCGTCGTTGATGACGCTCTTCTGTACCGGACCGGTGACCAGCGCCTGCGCGTCGCCGCCGCGACAGGCCGCAACGGCGACACGCAGGGTTTCGAGCACGTAGCCGGCGTTGGCCGGATCCAGCTTGCCGGGCTCGCAGGGTGCGGCCATCGACACCGGCAGCACGGTCAGGAACCCGGCTTCGTTGGCCTCGGCAGGCGCCGAGAGATCGGCATCTTCCAGCGCGATCGCCAGGCCCAGCTCGAGTGCGCGAGCACGCAGCAGCTGAGGATCACAGACGGCGACGAGCTCCGCTCCCCAGGATTCCTGCGCCAGGCGCAGGATCAGATCGGGCCCGATACCGGCAGGTTCGCCAGGCGTGATCAGGATGCGGGGAATCATCAGGGCCTGTGACTACCGGGTGGATCGATGCGACCGGGGCGGGGATGCCCCGATGCGGGCAAGCTCAGGACGTTTCCTTCTCTTCCGCCTTCTTCTCGATCGGCTCGTCGATCTTCTCGACCTTGCCGTCCGGACCGCGGAATTCCACGTAGGCCTCTGCGCGCAGGCGGCGCAGCCAGGTTTCGTACTCGTCGGCCGCCTTGCGGTTCTGGATGGCGCCGCGTGCGCGGGCGCGCTGCGATTCCACCGTGATGTCTCGCGTACGGCGCTCGAGCACCTGCGGGATGTGCCAGCCGTACTGCGTGCGGAACGGCTCGCCCAGTTCGTTGGGCTTGAGCGCGTCGAGCGCGGCTTGGAACTCCTTCACGAAGACGCCCGGCGGCTGCCAGCCGAGATCGCCACCGCCGCCCTTGGAGCCGGTGTCGTCGGAGAACTCGGACGCGAGCTTGGCGAAGTCTTCGCCCTTGGCGAGCCGGTCGTGCAGGTCGCGCGCCTGCAGGCGGGCCTGGTCTTCGGTTCGCAGCGCGTTGGCCTGGATCAGGATGTGACGGGCGTGCGTCTCGTTGACGGTCTTGGCCTCGGATCCGATGCGCGTGTCGACCAGCTTGATGATGTGGTACCCGCCGGCGGTCTCCAGGACCGGGCTGGATTCGCCGTTCTTCAGCTTGCGCGCCGATTGCAGGAACAGCAGCGGGAGGGCGTCGCCCTTGCGCCAGTCGAGGTCGCCGCCCTGCAGCGCCTGCTGACCATCGGAGTTGGCGGCCGCCAGGGCGGCAAAGTCCTCGCCCTTCTTGACTCTTGCGGCGAGCGAGTCGGCCTTGGCGCGCGCCTCGGTGCGCTGCTCGGGCGACGCGCCGTCGGGAATCGTGACCAGGATGTGCGAGAGGCGGTACTCGGTCTCGTCGGCCTCGGGCTGGTTGGCCAGGAACAGGTCGATGTCCTGGTCGGTGACGACCACGCGGTTGTCGACTTCACGCTGGCGCAGACGCGTGATGAGCACTTCGTCGCGGATCTGTTCGCGGATGGCCAGGTAGTCGCTGCCATCGCTGCGCAGGGCCTCGGCGAACTGCGCGAGCGTCATCTTGTTCTGGCGCGCGATGCCGGTGAGCACTTCGTTGAGCTCGCGGTCGTCGACGCGGATGCCGGCCTGCTGTGCCCGCTGGGTCTGCACGCGCGTGAGCACCAGCTTGTCCAGCACCTGGGAGCGCAGTACCGAAGCGTCCGGCGGCGTGATGTCGCGGGCCTTCATCTGCTCGTTGGCCATCATCAGCTCGCGATCGACGTCGCTTTGCAGCAGCACACCGTCGTTGATCACGGCGACGATGCGGTCGAGAACCTCTGCCCGGGCAGGATTGACCCCCGAAGCACACAGCGCAAGGACGAACAGGGCCAGGGTACGGGGCGAGAACGACATAGGGGACGTTGACCGGGTTTCGAAGGCGCGAAGGGTATCACGCGACCGTCATCGGACCGCTCCGGCGGCGCGAGGTTCGCCCTGATTTTTCAGGCGCTGTCCGGACCCCGCGCAAGCCGTGCCAGGACTACTGTGGACGCTCGCCGTCGATCTCGGAATCCGGCAGCAACGTGGCGCCGCCGGCGCCGAGGCTGGCCAGTCCCTTGAGCTGCAGCTGGAGGTACACGCCGCTGTCGAAGTCGCCGGTGGCGTCGCCGATGAAACGGCGGTACGAGACCCGGGCCGCCCAGCAGCAGGTGCTGTATTCGACGCCCGCGAAGTTCTCGCGGCTCTCGTTGTCCTGCAGCGAAAACCGGGTCCGGGCCGCGAATTTCCAGGCGCCGCCGATGGGCGTCAGGAAGCTCAGGTCGGCCTGCTCGAGGATGTCGCGGCGGTAGCGGTACGACAGGTCGAGCTGGCTGCGGCGGTCGGGCGCCCGGTAGCGGAAGCCCACCTGGGTGCGGTCGAACTCACGCTGCTCGGGCGACCACTGGCCGGCCACTACGGCCCGCCAGGACCGCGAGATCCGGTAGTCGAACTGGGTGATGAACTCGGTGGCGCCGCGCTCGGGCGGCGGGTCGTCCGGCAGGCCGACTCGGGGCGCCTCGATGCGGTAGAGCTGGCCGATGGAGGCGCTCCAGCGGGATTCGCCGGTACCGGGGTCCAGCTCGCGCAGCGTCGCCGCACCGGCGATGTGGCGCGCGTCGGCAAGGCGGTCGTCTCCCGAGAAACGATTGCGCGCGAACAGCTGGACGAAGTCGAAAT
The DNA here is from genome assembly GCF_004364935.1 of Panacagrimonas perspica. Taxonomy (GTDB): domain Bacteria; phylum Pseudomonadota; class Gammaproteobacteria; order Nevskiales; family Nevskiaceae; genus Panacagrimonas; species Panacagrimonas perspica. Next base: position 846,012 of record NZ_SOBT01000008.1, read on the forward strand.
CCGGCTCGCCGGTGTCGAACAGCGGCAAGTCGTCCTGGTTGTCATACGGGACATAGAGCAGGAAACCCCGCGGCGTCAGCGTCTGCAGGCGCCCCTTGTCGGTGACGCGCTCGAAGCGCAGCCCGGCCTCCGCGCTGACGATGGGCAAGGTGCGGTCCGGCGACTTGCGCTGGCCGGGATCGGTCTCGGTCAGTTCGTAATGCGTATGGTGAAGGTCGGCCTGTCCGGTCACGTACCAGGCCGCGGACTGGCGATCGAACTGCACGTAGGGGTCCAGTACGAAGCGGCCGCCTTCGACCGAGTTGTCACGGGCGAAGTTGACGTACTCGGACTCGATCCCGACGCGCGTGTCGTACAGCGGCTGCGAGCGCGTGCGAAAGCGGATCTGCGGCAGCCGCTTGTAGGGATCGTCGATATCCGTGAGCGTCGTGGCGATCGGCTGGAAGTTCTGCACCAGCGCGGTGATCTGGTACGAGGCCGGAGCCTGGTACGTGAGCCGGGCGGTCTGCTCGAGATGCGTGATCGACGAACTGGACAGCGTGCCGCCCAGATCCTCGAAGTAGTTGCGATCGCTGGTCTCCGCGTACGTGGCTTCCACGCCGAGCCGTTCGTTGATCAGGCTGTGGTGGTCGAAGCGGAACAGGCTGCGGTCTTCACCGAACTTGCGATCGTCGAGGTACTCGTAGCGCGCGCTGCCTTCGCCCTTCTCCATCAGGTAGCGGAAATCCAGGCCGGACTGGATGCCGCGCTCGCTCAGGAAGCGCGGGGTCACCGTGGCGTCGTAGTTGGGCGCCAGGTTGATGTAGACCGGCCAGCGAAAATCGACGCCGGAGCCGCTGAACTGGCCGACCGTGGGATAGAGCAGTCCGGTGCGGCGACGGCTGTCGATCGGGAACTGGAAATAGGGCAGGTAGATGATCGGCACGCCCATGAAGCGCACCTTGGTGTTGCGCGCGGTGCCGAGCCCTTCGTCCTGGTCCAGACGGATGTCGCTGGCCTGCAGGTACCAGGCGTTCGAGCCCATCGCACAGGTCGTGTACGACGCATCGGTGAGGCGCACCTGGCGATCGGAATTGACGTCGATGCGCTTGGCGTCGCCGCGAGCGGAGCGGCTGGGCAATGTGAATTCGGTGTCGAAGAACGAGCCGCTCTCGCCCTTGAGGTCGAACTGCGCCTCCTGGCTCTTGATGATGACGCTGCTGTTGCGGAACAGCGATTCGGTCTTGACGGTCACCACCTGCGTGGTGTCGTCGAAGTTCATCTGCTCGGCGGAGAACACCTTGTCGCCCTGGCGCACCGTGACGCCGCCGAGCAGGTCGGACAGGCCGCCCTTTTCGAGCAGCGCCTTGTCGGCGTTCAGGCGAATGCGGTCGTCGAGGACGATTTCGGGCTGCGCGTACGGGAACATCAGCTGCGCGCAGCCGATCTCCTCCTTGGGGGCGCGGATGTCGACGTCTTCGGCCGTCGCGCTGACGCTGAGCAGACACGCCAGCAAAGCGCAGGGCGCGGAGCGATGGAATCCGAACGGCACGAGGCTGGGCGTGATGGGAGTGCGACAGGTTCTGGAGAAGGCGTCAGGCGCCTCGCGATCACGGCAGTATCCTTTTTTGCTCGCGCAGGGCGCAATCGCTACCCTTGCTTCGGTGCCATTGGTCTATTTCTCGTGAACGATTCATCGCCGGTGCTGGACACGCGCGCCGCCGCTGCGCGCGAATGGGCCCTGTCCTGCCTGGGCCTGCAGGATGCCGGGTTCGCGCCGGCCTCGGCCGATGCCAGTTTCCGGCGCTATTTCCGCGTCACGCAGGCCGGATCGGCCGCGACCTGGGTGGTCATGGATGCGCCGCCCGAGCGCGAGAACTGCGAGCCCTTCATCCGCATCGCGGAGCTGTTCGCGGATGCCGGCCTGCACGTGCCGCGGATCCTGCATCGCGATCTCGAGCGCGGGTTCCTGCTGCTCGACGACCTGGGCCGCAAGACCTTCCTGCACGTCATCGACGCCGACAATGCCGACGCCCTGTTCGAGGACGCCATCGCGGCGCTCGTGCAGCTGCAGAAGGCATCGAAGCCGGACGTGCTGCCGCCCTACGATCGCGCGCTGCTGGCGCGTGAGCTGGCGCTGTTTCCCGAATGGTTCGTGGAACGTCACCTGTCCCGCCGCTTCGAGCCGGCGCAGCAGCAGGCCTGGGACTCGACCTGCGAAGTGCTGATCGCATCGGCGCTGGATCAGCCGCGCGTCTACGTTCACCGCGACTACATGCCGCGAAACCTGATGCAGTCGCAGCCCAATCCCGGCGTGCTGGATTTCCAGGATGCGGTGTACGGGCCGGTGACCTACGACGTCGTCTGCCTGTTCAAGGATGCCTTCCTGTCATGGCCGGCCGATCGCGTGGCCGGCTGGGTGGCCCGCTATCGCGAACTCGCCGCCCGGGCCGGGCTGGCGCAGCCGCAGGACTTCCAGCGCGCCTTCGACCTGATGGGCCTGCAGCGCCATCTGAAGGTGCTCGGCATCTTCGCGCGCATCCGCCATCGTGACGGCAAGCCGCAGTACCTCGAAGACGCACCGCGCTTCATCCGCTACGTACGCGACGTGGCGTCGCGTCACGCGGATCTGGCGCCGTTGCTGGGCCTGTTCGACGAACTGGGCCTGACATGAGCGGGGCGGACGCCATGGCGGAACGCGCGCCAAAGGCCATGATTCTCGCGGCGGGCCGCGGCGAGCGCATGCGGCCGCTGACCGATCACCTGCCCAAGCCGCTGATCAGCGTCGACGGCACGCCGATGATCGAATACGCGGTGCGCAGGCTGGTCGACGCCGGCGTGACGAACCTGGTCGTGAACCTGGGCTACCGCGGCGCGCAGATCCGCGAGCACCTCGGACAGGGCGAGGCTTTCGGCGCGAACATCGCGTACTCCGACGAGGGCGATCCTCCGCTGGAGACCGGGGGCGGCGTCTTCCGCGCCCTCGACCTGCTCGGCGACGCACCGTTCCTGCTGGTCAACGCCGATGTCTATGCCGATTACGATTTCGCACCGCTGGTCCGGCGCGCGCTCGATTTTCCGCAGCGGGACCTCGCGCACCTGGTGCTCGTGCCGAACCCCGAACATCGGCGCGAAGGGGATTTCGGGCTCGAGCAGGGCAGGGCCCGCAACGATGGCGCACCGCGGCTGACCTTCAGCGGAATCTCGATTCTGCGACCCGAGTTGTTCGTGAACTGCGAAGATGGGCGCTTCCCGCTGGCACCCTTGCTGCGGCAGGCCGCGGCCTGCGATCAGCTCGGCGGCGAGCGCTTCGATGGTTCCTGGTCGGACGTCGGTACGCCGCAGCGCCTGTCGGAACTCGAATCCCTGTTGAGGCAGCGCGGCCGCCGGTCGCAGGAGTAGCCAGATGGTCAAGGTTCACAAGGCGGCGGACGGCAAGCTCAAGCAGACCATCGAGGTCGGCGGCAACACGTTCGTCGCGGATGCGCCGGTCGCGGCCGGCGGCGACGGCGCCGGCCCGGAGCCGCATGACCTGCTCGACGCCGCGCTCGGCGCCTGCACCGCGCTGACCATCACGATGGTGGCGCGGCGCAAGCAGATGCCGCTCGAGGATGTGCGGGTCGAAGTGACGCGCGAGGAAGCGGGCGGCTTGTACAAGCTGTTCCGCCGCATCGAACTGGTCGGCGCGCTCGACGCCACGCAACGCGAGTACCTGCTGGGTATCGCCAACAAATGTCCCATCCACAAGGCCCTCACCGGGCGCTTTGAAATTTCGACGGAGCTTTTCAACTGACTTTGCTCACCTTGCGCGCGCTCGACCTCCGGTTGGGCACGACGGTACTGCTGGAAAACGTCAATCTCGTTGTCGGCCGCGGCGAACGCGTGGCCGTTCTGGGCCGCAACGGCACCGGCAAATCCACGTTGATGCGCGTCATCGAAGGCGAAGCCGTCGATGCGGGCGAGGTCGTGCGCGCGCAGAGCCTGCGCATCGCACGCCTGGTGCAGGACGTGCCCGCCAACCTGACCGGGACGGTGTTCGACGTGGTCGCCGAAGGGCTGGGCGAAGCGGGCAGGGTGCTGGCGCGCTACCAGCACCTGGTCGACGAACACCCGGACAACGTGGACGAGATGGGCCGCCTGCAGGCGCGCATCGAGGCGCTCGGCGGCTGGTCGCTCGACGCCAAGGTGCGAGAAGCGATCTCGCGCGTCGAGGCGGTCGAAACGGCGGCGTTCGAGACCTTGTCCGGCGGACTCAAGCGACGCGTGCTGCTGGCGCAGGCCCTGGTCCGCGAACCCGACCTGATGCTGCTCGACGAGCCGACCAACCATCTCGACATCGATTCGATCTCCTGGCTCGAAGGCTTCCTGAAGAACTTCCCGGGCGCGATCCTGTTCGTCACGCACGACCGTGCCTTCCTGAAGAATCTCGCGACGCGGATCGTCGAGCTCGATCGCGGATCGCTGACCGACTGGCCCGGCGATTACGAGAATTTCCTGCGGCGCAAGGAAGAGCGTGCGCACGCCGAATCGCAGGAACGCAAGCTGTTCGACAAACGCCTGGCCCAGGAAGAAGCCTGGATCCGTCAGGGCATCGAGGCACGGCGTACGCGCAACATGGGACGCGTCGACCGCCTGATGAAGATGCGAGACCAGTTCGACGCGCGGCGCAATGCGCCGGGCAAGGCGAACATGGAAATTGCGGAGGCCGAGAACTCCGGCAAGCGCGTATGCGAGGCCAAGGCCATCTCCTACGAGATCGGCGGGCAGGTGCTGGTACGCAATTTTTCCTGCTCGATCCTGCGCGGCGATCGCGTCGGCCTGATCGGCCGCAACGGCGTGGGCAAGACCACGCTGATCCGGCTCATGCTGGGCCAGCTCGAGCCCACCGCGGGCGAGGTGACGCTCGGCACCAACCTGCAGATCGCCTATTTCGACCAGCTTCGCGGTGGGCTCGACGAGAACGCGCCGGTGTTCGAGGCCCTCGGCGAAGGACGCGATTTCGTCGAGGTCGCGGGCCAGCGCAAGCACGTCATGGGCTATCTGCAGGACTTCCTGTTCACGCCCGATCGCGCGCGCAGCCCGGTGCGCTCGTTGTCCGGCGGTGAGCGCAATCGCCTGCTGCTCGCCCGCCTGTTCGCCAAGCCCTCGAACCTGCTGGTGCTCGACGAGCCGACCAACGATCTCGATCTCGAGACCTTGGAACTGCTCGAAGAGCTGCTGCTCGACTACGCCGGCACCGTGCTCGTGGTGTCGCACGATCGTGCATTCCTCGACGCCGTGGTCACGCGCAGCCTGGTGTTCGAGGGCGGAGCGCGCATCGCCGAGACGGTCGGCGGATATTCGGACTACCTGCGCCAGCGCGGTGCGCCTGCTCCGACGCCCAAGGCCTCGTCCGGCGCCGCGATCCGGCCGACGTCCGCCGCTGCGAGCGCCGTGAAAAGCGCTGCGCTGACCGGCAAGGAGCGACGCGAGCTCGACGAGCTGCCGGCGCGCATCGAGAAGCTCGAGGCCGAGCAGGCCGCGCTGGCGGAATCGATCAGTTCGTCCGCGTTGTATGACCAAAACCGCGCCAAGGCGATCGAAGTGCAGACTCGCTTGTCGGAGATGGCGCAGAGTCTGGCCACGGCGTACGAGCGCTGGGAGCTGTTGGAAGCCCGCCGCTCGGGATCGTGACGCCGGACCTTGCGTCCGACCTCTCCACCTGGATGGCGCTTCGATGATCCGTCGACATTTCCTCACCGGCCTTGCGGCCGTCTTCTTCCTCGGCATGACGCGCCAGCTGGAGGCCGCCACGGCGCCGGCTGCCGAGTTCGCTCCGCTGAAGAAGTCCAAGGAGCAGTGGAAGAAGCTGCTTTCTGCGGAGGCCTACGACGTGCTGTTCGAGGAAGGAACCGAGCGGCCCCACAGCAGCCCGCTGAACGCGGTGAAGGCGCCGGGCACCTTCATCTGCGCGGCGTGTTATCTGCCGTTGTTCGAATCAAAAACCAAGTACGAGTCGGGAACCGGCTGGCCGAGCTTCTGGCAGCCGATGAAGGGGCGGATCGCCACCAAGACGGACGTCCTGCTCGTGATCCCGCGCACCGAGTACCACTGCGCACGCTGCGGCGGGCACCAGGGGCACGTCTTCGACGACGGCCCGAGGCCGACCGGCCTGCGCTACTGCAACAACGGCGTTGCGCTGAAGTTCGTGCCCGAGCCCGACAAGCTGCCTGCGCTGCGCGCGTGAAGCGGCCGCGCGGCGCGGTACTGCTCGCCGCCTTCCTGCTGGGCCTGGGTCTGTCGGCGGGCGCGCAGGCGGCGCGGGCGATCTTCGCGACCGGCTGTTTCTGGAGCGCCGAATCCGACTTCGAGGACCTGCCGGGCGTCACGTCGGTGGTCTCGGGCTACATCGGCGGGTATGTCCCGAATCCCAGCTACGAGCAGGTCGCCAGCGGCATGACCGGCCATGCGGAGGCCATCGAGGTCGTCTACGACCCGGCCCGGATCACGTACGCGGAGCTGCTCGCGCACTTCTGGCGCACGCACGATCCGTTCGACGGGGACGGCCAGTTCTGCGACCAGGGCACGATGTACCGGCCGGCGATCTTCTATCTCGACGCTGTCCAACGAGCCGCCGCGCAGGCGAGTCGCGACGCCGTGCAGAAACGCTTCGGACAGCCCGTCCTCACGCACATTTCCCGCGCCGACCGCTTCTGGCCGGCCGAGGCCGTGCATCAGGACTTCCGCAAGCGCAACACGGCGCGATACGCGGAATACCGGGAGGGCTGCCGACGCGATGCCCGCCTGCGGGAAGTCTGGGGAGACCCGCGTCACTAGGCGGCGAATTCGTCGATGCTAGAGTACGTCGCGTATCGGCTTGCGCCTTACGACTCGCGGCCGGCTTCGCCGTGAGGTCAGCGACCGTTCAAGCGGCCAAGGCCGCGGACCTTGCCCACCGTTCTGCCTGTAATTTTGATCCGATGACGCCATTCGCAGCGCCCAAGAGCGCACAGGGCCCTTGTTCTCGCGCATGAGGCGCGCCAGCCAATCCCAGGCCCAGGGCGTCCAGGGCGTGATGTATGCGCTCGCGATCGTCGGCAACGTGTGGGTGATCGCGACGCTCATGGAGCTCGAGTTCACGATCCCGTACCAGGTCATGGCCATGCTGATGGGCGCCTTCGGCTTCCTGATGCTGCGCCGCTACGACCTGCTGACGCCCTGGATGCCGGGGCGTCAGGGATCGGTTGGCACCCGCATGTACTGGAGCTGGGTGGGGCTGGTGGGTGCGCTGCTGCTGATCGGCTATCTCACGAAGTATTCGGATTACTTCTCGCGCAAGGTCCTGCTGATCTGGTTCGTGACCACGCCGGTGGTCCTGCTGGCGCTGCACAAGCTGTCGGTCGCGGTGGCGGGCCGCCTGCTGCCTCACGCGGTGAGACGTCGCACCTGCGTCGTCGTGTTCGTCAACGACTCGGCGCGCAGCCTTGCGCGCAATCTGCGCAAGTCGCAAAGCTACGAGCTGGTCGGATTCTTCGAAGACCGCGACATGGATCGCACCGGCGGGCCGCTGGAGGGCATGCCGTACCTGGGCAAGGCGCGCAGCGTTGCCCAGTACGTGCGCGATCACAACATCGACGTCGTCTTCGTCGTGCTGCCCGACGACGGTGGCCGCCGTTCGCTGAATCTGCTGGATGATCTGGGCGACACGACCGCTTCGGTCTACTACGTGCCCGATTTTTTGATCATCAATCTCTTCGAAGCGCAGGTGCGGGAGGTCGAGGGCATCACCGTGCTGGAGATCGCCGAGACGCCGTTCTACGGCGCGGACGGCATGCTCAAGCAGCTTTTCGACATGGTGTTCTCGTTCACGGTGCTGGTCGTGCTCTCGCCGCTGATGATCACGGTGGCGTTGATCATCAAGCTGACGTCCGCAGGGCCGGTGATCTTCAAGCAGAAGCGATATGGACTGAACGGTCAGCGGTTCTGGGTCTACAAGTTCCGCTCGATGCACACCGGCGCCATCAATCCCAGATCGGACGTCCAGCAGGCGTCGCGCAACGACCCGCGTGTCACGCCGATCGGCCGCTTCATCCGGCGAACGTCGATCGACGAGTTGCCTCAGTTCGTCAATGTGCTCAAGGGCGAGATGAGTGTCGTCGGGCCGCGCCCGCATACCGTCGCGCACAACGAGTACTACAGGAAGGCCGTGAAGCGATATATGGTGCGGCACAAGGTCAAGCCGGGCTTGACGGGCTGGGCACAGGTCAACGGCCTGCGTGGCGAAACGGCGCAACTCGAACGCATGGAAGAGCGTATCCGCTACGATCTGGAGTACATCAAGAACTGGTCTCCGATGCTCGATCTGCGCATCGTCGTGATGACCGTCCTGATGATTTTCAGAGACCGAAACGCGTACTAGCGGCAGTCCTTGGGGACTCGCATCAGTCGGCTGGTAAAAGGGAGTCCGCAATGTCGATCGATCGAAACTGGAAGATGGCACTGGCGCTCGCTTTTGGCGTGGCGCCCGGCGTCGGGTACGCGAAGCTCGAGCTGGTGCCCTATGTTGCCGTGGAAGCACAGCACGACGACAACGTCTTTCGTGATCGCGACGCAGACGAGGCCGAGGCCGTGCGAGGCGACCGCCAGCGTGCGGACACTTTGCTCCGCTACGAAGGGGGCGTGAATTCTCTCTATTCGGTGGGCCTTCAGACGTTCAATCTGAACGCGGCGGTCAACAAGGTCGAGTACGACCGTTTCTCGGAGCTGGACTACAAAGGTCACAACATCGACGGCGGCATGAAATGGCAGATCGGGTCGCTGGTGAAAGGCGATCTGAAGTTGTCGGACCGGCGCGAACTTCAGGATTTCAACGACACCAACGGCAGCGACGAGCGCAGTCTGCGGGACGATACCGAAGGCAGCCTGTCGATCAACATCAAGGTGCTGAGCGATTTCGAACTGCGTCCCCGGGGAGGCGCCAGGCGCACGCGGTATTCGCGTGGCAACTCGCGGCAGCAGGATCTCGATGAAGAGAACTACGGCCTGGGAATCAGCTACGTCGGGCGCGGCACCATGGCAATCGGCGTGGAAGGCGTGATCCGGGAGGGCGAATTCATCCGCCGCGATCCGGCACCCGGACAGGTCGAGGAGTACGAGGAGACGACGATCCAGCTCGTCGGACGCTGGTCACCGGGCGAGGCGACGTCGCTGGACTACGCGATCGGATCGTCGCGGCGCGACAATGAGGGCGTCGATGTGAAGAACGATTCCACGGTTGTCGGCATGCTCAACGTATCGCGGGTCATCTCGGTGAAGACCAACGTCTACGCCGGCCTGTACCGGGCGATCTCGAGCGCCGACCGCGAGGGCGAAAGTTCGACGATCGGCACCGGCGTCAACGCGGGCGGAACCTGGAAACCGACCCAGCTGATCAGCATCAACGCGTATTCGTTCTATCAGCGGGAGGACTTCCAGAATTCGACGTTGATCAACGCGGATCGCGAAGACAAGCTCAAGGGCATCCATCTCTCGGCGGTGTATTCGCCGCGCGAATGGGTCAACGTGACCCCGAGTGTCGGCTGGGAGGACCGCAAGTCCGAACTCGCCAGCGAGGAATACGAATCCTTCATCGCCGGCTTGCAGCTGAAGCTGCTCTTCCCGATCCGCTGAGCGTGGAGCCGACGTGATACCCGCACCCGAATCCCTCGACCGTCTGCGCGACGGCAACCGGCGCTTCGTGCTCGGCCAGAAGAATCCCGGCACGGTCGCCGCGCCGCGCCAGCTGGCGCATCTCGTCGGCGGACAGCACCCCTTCGCGGTGGTGCTGGGCTGCTCGGACTCGCGTGTGCCGGTGGAAATCGTGTTCGACCAGGGCCTCGGCGATCTTTTCGTCATCCGCAACGCCGGCAACATCGTCGCGCCCTCGGTGGTCGGCAGCGTCGAGTTCGCGGTCGATCGTTTCGAGACGCGCCTGGTGGTCGTGATGGGCCATTCGCGTTGCGGCGCGGTGGGCGCGACGATCGAAGCGCTGCAATCGCAGAGCTCGCCGCCATCGCCCAACGTGAATTCGATCGTGGAGCGGATCCGGCCCGCGGTGCTCGAACTGATGTCGACGCCGCTGCGCGACGATCCTTCGGCGCTTTACCATCACGCCGTCAGGGCCAACGTCCGCGCTTCGGCGAATCAACTGCGGCACGGCTCGGCGATGCTCGAGCGGATGATCGACGACGGCTCGCTGATGATCGTCGGCGCCGAGTATTCGCTCGAGACCGGCCTCGTCGACTTCTTCGACGGCGCAGCCTGAGGCCCGACGGGGCAGGGCGCCCGACCGCGTCAGGCGGCGCGCGACTCCGCGGCCTTGAGCGTGTTGGACATCAGCATCGTCACCGTCATCGGTCCGACGCCGCCCGGGACCGGCGTGATCCACGCGGCGCGTTCCGCGGCGGGCGCAAACTCGACGTCGCCGCTCAGCGACCCGTCGGCGTTCCTGTTCATGCCGACGTCGATCACCGTGGCTCCCGGTGCAATCCACTCGCCCCGCACCAGGCCGGGCTTGCCGACCGCGACCACGACGATCTCGGCACGCGCCACTTCGGCTGCGAGATCGCGCGTGAAGCGGTGGCATACGGTGGTGGTGCAGCCGGCCAGCAGCAGTTCGAGACCCATCGGCCGGCCCACGATGTTGCTCGCGCCCACGACGACCGCGCGCTTTCCGTGAAAGCTCTCGCCGGTGGAGCGCAGCAGCTCGATCACGCCGTAGGGCGTGCAGGGGCGCAGCGTCGGCAGCCGCTGCGCCAGCCGGCCGAGGTTGTAGGGATGAAAACCATCGACGTCCTTGTCCGGACGGATGCGCTCGATGACGGTCGTGGCATCGAGCTGACGCGGCAGCGGCAACTGCACCAGGATGCCGTCCACCGAGTCGTCGGCATTGAGCCGATCGATGGTGGCCAGCAATTCGGCGTTGTCGATCCCGGCGTCGAGATGGATCGGGACCGACCGGATGCCCAGGGTCTCGCAGGTGCGCCGCTTGTTGCGGACATAGATCTGCGACGCGGGGTCCTCTCCGACCAGCACGGTGGCCAGCGCGGGCGCTTTCAGGCCGCGGGAGGCGCGTTCCGCGATACGGGCCTGCAGTCCGACCTGGATCGTCTGCGCCACCGCCTTGCCGTCGATCAGGCGCGCGCTCACGTGTTGCAGGTCCGCTGGCAGGACCGATAAGCGTCGGATTTCAAGGGAAGCGCAGGTGGGGGCGATGGACCGGAATTGTAGCGCCCCCGATGCGCCGCTATTGGAAACGCAGGCTGCCGAGCACCGCCGTGAACCCCTTGCGATCGCCCTTCCACTCGGTGGTCGGCATCGCGAGATAGAAGATCCGGTAGCTGTCGCCGTGCTGGGCCACCAGCTGCAGCACGTGTCGCTGCTGCCGATTGGTCCGGCGGGGCTCGACGAAAACCTTCACCAGCCCGTTCCAGCCCTCGCCGTCGAGCGGGAACTGCTCGTTGGTGTCTTCGTAGTCCGCGCCGATGCAGGCGATCATGCCCGCGCTCTTGCTGATCTTCTCCAGGGTCAGCACGCCCTTGGGAGGCAGATCCGACTCCGACAGCGATGCGCCGCTGGGGCTGGCCAGCATGTAGTCCGGGTGGGCCAGCCGCCAGGACGCGGGCGCCTCGAAGTTGTAGCCCTTCCGGATGTTCGGAAACAGCTCTGCCGATGCGGACGGTGCCACCACGAGAGTCACGACAAGCAACAACACACGGCGCAGACGCATGGCGATCGATGCAGTAAAGGTGGTGAAGATTATCCCGACTCAGGTTTCAGCTCTTGGCAGGCACGCGCTGAATTGCCTCATCTGGCCGATTTGCGGTAGGCCCGCCCCGGGCGATGGGACAGTGGAGTGCGACGACAGCCTGTTGGCCTTTGCTCCTGCAAGCAGCTCGCCAACGCCGGATCAGTCGAACATCGCGGTGTAGCGGCGTTGCATCTCGTCGACGGGAACATCCTCGATCGAGTGCCCGATCATCCAGTCGTGACCGAACGGATCGCGGATCGTGCAGGAGCGCTCGCCGTAGAACTGGTCTGCCGGCGCGCGCAGCATCGTCGCGCCTGCGGCGACCGCGCGGGCCGCCAGCGCTTCGGCGTCGTCCACGTGCAGGTGCAGCGCGAAGCCGGTCGGATCCGGCCGGCGCGGCGCCTGGATGTCGTACTCGGGGTATTCCTCCGACACCATCAGGGTGATGGCGCCCAGTTCGAGCTCGGCATGGCCGATGCGGCCCGAGGGCTCGACGAGCCGGAATTTCTCGCGCGCGCCGAACACGTCGCAATAGAACGCGATCGCCGTGTCGGCGCCTTTGACGCGCAGATACGGGAACACCTCGTGCAGCGTGGATCGAGCCATGTGCAGGTTCTCCGGCAGCGGTTCTGATCAGCCTGTTTCGCCGGATTCAGAGCTGTCATCGGGCGAAGCGGGGGCGGCCTTGCCGGCAGCGGGCGCTGCGTCGTCGTCAGCCTTGCGGCCCGCGGCGGGAGCCGTGACCGGCGCGTGCCCGATGGACTTCAGTTCGGGCGGGAGCGTCCACTCGGAGAGGTCGTAGCCCGCCCCCAGCATCGCCTTGGCGATCTTCTCGAGCTGGCGCTCGTTGCCGCGCGTGGCCTGGATGCTGCCCGGGCGCGACACCAGCACGGTGAACTGATCGAGGAAGCGTGCGCGATCCGTGAGCAGGTTGGAGCTGGGCAAGCGCGACTGCGCCCATTTCTGTGCGCCGGTCAGTTCCTGCATGAAGACGATCGAGGCGCCGCCGCCGTCCATGACGATGCAGGCGACCTCACCCTGGCGCAGCACGCGACCTCGCGAGGTCGCCGCCTCGAACAGGTTGCGCGGCTGCGTCGCCATGCCGGCTCAGCTCCGGTGGTAGTCGCGAAACCAGCGCACGAAATGTCCGAGGCCGGTTTCCAGCGGGGTGGCCGGCGCGAAGTCGACATCGCGCTGCAAGGCCTCGACATCGGCATACGTGGCCTGCACGTCGCCCGGCTGCATCGGCAGCAGCTTCTTCACGGCTTTCACGCCGAGCAGGTTCTCGAGCGTCTCGATGAACTGCATCAGCGAGACCGGGCTGTGATTGCCGATGTTGTAGACGCGCCAGGGTGCGCGGCTCGACGAAGGATCCGGATCCAGCGCATTCCAGTCGGGATTTCCGGCGGGCGGTCGATCCAGCAGCCGCACCATCGCATCGACGATGTCGTCGATGTACGTGAAGTCGCGCTGCATGTCGCCGTGGTTGAAGACCTCGATCGGCTTGCCGGCGACCATCGCCTGCGCGAACTTGTAGTACGCCATGTCGGGCCGGCCCCAGGGGCCGTAGACCGTGAAGAAGCGCAGCCCGGTACAGGGCAGCCCGTATAGGTGCGCGTAGCTGTGGGCCATCAGCTCGTTGGACTTCTTGGTGGCCGCGTACAGCGAAACCGGGTGATCGACATTGTCCTCGGCCGACCACGGCAGCTTCTCGTTGGCGCCGTAGACCGACGATGAAGAGGCGTACAGCAGGTGCGGCGTCTTCTGCGCGCGACAGCCTTCGAGGATGTGCGCGAAGCCGACGAGGTTGCTGTGGATGTACTCGAGCGGCTTTTCCAGCGAATAGCGGACGCCGGCCTGGGCGCCCAGGTGGACGACGCGATCGAACCTGGTTTCGGCGAACACGCGCTCCATCGCCTCGCGGTCCGAAAGATCGGCCTTCACGAAGCGGAAGCCCTTGCGCGGCTGCGTCAGCGCGAGCCGCGCGTGCTTCAGCGCTGGATCGTAGTAGCTGTTGAGGTTGTCCAGGCCGGTGACCTCGTGCCCGGCGTCGAGCAGGCGCTGGCTGAGGTGATGGCCCACGAAACCGGCAGCGCCGGTGACGAGGATGCGGGAAGGTGGTGTCGACATGGTCCGGCATTATGGCAAGCCCGCCCGCGACTGCCTCGCTCGGTCGCGTGCCGTCTGCACGGAGGCATCCCTGGCGGCGGTCCGGCCGCGCCGGCAGCCACCCTCCCATCTGGTGGGTGATGCGGGTCGACCCTGCAGAGCACGATGCGGCTGTCGTGAAATAATTGGGCCCCGCTTCGCAATGCCGATGCCGCGGGTCCGCCGGACCCGGCTCTGCGCCCATGAACTCCCTGATGAATCTGCTTCCGCTCCTGGCGACGCTTGCGGCCCTGCTATCCGGGCCGCTGCTCTATGGCCTTGCGCGCCCGCGGCCCGCGTTGCTGGCGTTTCTCGACGGCTTCGTCCTCGTGAGCATCGCCGGACTGGTGTTGCTCGAGGTTGTGCCCGGCGCGTTCGGAGACGGCGGACCGTGGAGCTTCGCGTTCCTCGCGCTCGGGGCGATCGGCCCCAGCCTGGTCGAGCACGGCCTTCAGCATGCGCGACGCGAGGCGCACCTGGCGACGCTCGCGCTGGCGGTGCTGGGTCTGCTGCTGCACAGCCTGGCCGACGGCGCGGCCCTGACACCCGCGCAGGGTCTGCACGAAGGGCATGGCCATGCGCGCGAGGCGCTGGCGATCGCCATCGTGGTCCACAGCGTCCCGGTCGGGCTGATGGTGTGGTGGGTCATGGCGCCGGTGTTCGGCCGCACCTTGCCGGCCGCGACCATCGCGATGATGTGCGCGGGCACGGTCGCCGGCTATCTGTTCGGGCTGGAACTGAACTCGGTGCTGGGGGCGCGCGCCTTCGCCTGGTTCGAGGCCCTGGTGGCCGGGTCGATTCTTCACGTCGTGTTCGGGCGGCCGCATCTGGACGAGCAGTCGGACCACCGCGATCCGCAGCCTCCGTTCGAGGGCCTGGGCAATCTCGCGGCGCTGCTGGGCCTGATCGCGCTTGCGCGGCTCGATCCGCATGCCGGCACGCTGCAGGGCGTCGGCGCGGCGATGGTGCTGCTGGTCGTGGCGATCGCACCGGCACTGCTGCTGGGCTACGCGGTCGCGGGCCTGGTGACGGCCTTGCGCACGCCGCCCGATGCGCGGCCGTCCCGCTGGACCCGTGCCTGGCAGATGGCCGTGATCGGCGCCGTCGACGCGTCCGCCGCGCGCCTGCTCGCCTTGCTGCTGTGCCTGGCCGCGCTCGACATGGTGCTGTCGTCGCACGGCGTGCAGTTGAGCGCGTACTGGATCGGGATGGGAACGATCCCGGTGTGGCCGGCCATCGTGCTGGCCTTGCTGTACCTGGGTTCGCTGCTGCGGCGCGGCGGCCGTCGCTGGCTGTCGAGCGTGGTCGGCGCGAACGCTCACGAGGCCCACGTGCATTGAAGAACCGGCGGCTGCTTCTGGCATGCTGATGGAATGAACGTGAACCAGGCTCTGGTGCTGTCCAAGTCCGTCCCGCGGCTCGACCTCGTCGCGTGGATCCTGATGGGGATCGGCCTGTTCCTGGTGCTCCATCTGCACCTGCTGCCGGCGCTGCTGGGCGGGCTGCTGGTGTTCGAGCTGGTGCGGATCCTGACGCCATTGGTTCGTCGCGCGGAGATCAGTCGCGACTGGGCCAGCATCATCGTGGTGGTCGCGATCTCGATCCTGGTCGTGACCTTCCTGATCCTGCTGATCTTCGGCGCCATCACGTACTTCCGCAGCGACGCCGGCAACCTCTCCGCGTTGATGCGCAAGCTGGCCGAGATCATCGACCAGTCGCGCAACCGGCTGCCGGGCTGGGTGCTCGCCTACGTTCCGGAGACTGCCGAGGAGCTGCGTACGGCCACCACGACCTGGCTGCGCGAGCATTCGGCCGCGCTGCAGGGCGTCGGCAAGGACTTTGCCCGCGCGTTGGTGCACATCCTGATCGGCATGGTGGTGGGTTCGCTGCTGGCCTTGAGCGAGGCGACCACGGTGGTCGGCAGGCGCCCGCTGGCCACGGCCCTGGTGGAACGCACCGAGCGCCTGAGCCGGTCCTTTCGCCGCGTGGTGTTCGCGCAGTTCTGGATCGCGGGTGTCAATGCGACGCTCACCGGCCTTTATCTGGCCGTGCTGCTACCGCTGACCGGCGTCGATCTGCCGCTGACCAAGACGCTGATCGCCGTCACCTTCGTCTGCGGCCTGTTGCCCGTCGTCGGCAACCTGATTTCGAACGCCGTCATCGTCGTGGTCAGTCTGAGCAATTCGCTGTTCGTCGCGATCGGCTCGCTGACCTACCTGGTGGTGATCCACAAGCTCGAATACTTCCTCAACGCCCGCATCATCGGTTCCCGCATCCGCGCCAAGGCGTGGGAGATGCTGATCGCGATGCTCGTCATGGAATCGGCATTCGGCATCGCGGGCCTGATCGCGGCGCCGATCTACTACGCGTATCTGAAGGACGAATTGCAGGACAAGGCGCTCGTCTGAGTGCCGAGGTTCGCGTCACGAAAAGCGGTTCATAAAACGGTTGGAATACAAGGAGAGAGACGTGCTCAAGGTGCATCACCTCAGTAACTCGCGTTCGCAGCGAGTCCTCTGGCTGGTCGAGGAACTCGGCGTTGCGTACGAACTGGTCAAGCACATGCGCGATCCGGTCACGGTCCGCTCGCCACCGTCGCTGTTCAAGATCCATCCGCTGGGCAAGGGGCCGACCATCGAACACGATGGCAAGGCGCTCACCGAATCCGGCGCGATCCTCGACTACATCACGCGCCGCGTGGCGGGCGGCAAGCTCAGCATTCCAGAGTCCTCGCCCGAATTTGCCGACTACTGCTTCTGGCTGCACTACGCCGAAGGCTCGGCGATGGGTCCGGTGGTGTTCGACCTGCTCAACGGCATGACTGGCAACGGCTGCGGCGACGCCCTGCGCGGGTTCTTCATGAACGAGCTCCAGAACAGCTTCGCGTACATCTCGGATGTGCTGTCGAAGCGGGAATTCCTGCTCGAGAGTGGTTTCTCGGCGGCCGACATCAACATGACCTGGGTGCTGGAACTGGCCGAGCCGCTGGGCCACATCGAGACCCGTCCCATCCTTGCGGCCTACCTCAAGCGCATGCAGTCACGCCCGGCGTACAAGCGCGCGATGGAGAAGGGCGGTGAGCAGGACCTGCAGATGTTTCGTCCCAAGGCGGCGCTGCCGCTGACCTGAACCCGCAAGGAAGACCCCGCCATGACCGCACCCAGCAAGGCCCCCACGCCGTTCGCTTTCGACGATCGCAACATCCAGTGGCAGCCGCTCGGCGAGCTGCAGCACTTCGTCGCCAAGATCTACCGCGTCGACGAGGTCGCCAAGGCGGTCGACTTCATCGTGAAGTTCGATCCGCTCGAGACGATCGTGCCGCACCGGCACGTCGCGCCCACCAACACCTTCGTCGTGCAGGGCGAGCATCGCCTGTACGAACTGGACGGCAGCCCGAAGGAGATCCGGCCCTGCGGGACGTTCACCGCCACGCCCGCCGGCACACCGGGTCACCTCGAATGCGGTGGCGACGAAGGCGCGATCGTGCTGTACCACATGTGGACGGAGGACGGCTCCGAAGAGCTGTTCGAGATCCAGGACAACGACGGCAAGGTGATCGGCACGCTCGGGTTCAAGGATTTCGTCGCGGCGAAGGCGGCAGCGGAAGCCGCCTGACCTCACCGTGGCCCGGGTGAAACCCGGGGCTTTCGTCTCCCTTGATGGAAAAAGCCCCGGGTTTCACCCGGGCTACGAAAGCGGCTCCCTCAATGCGGCGTCACGCCGCGCGACGACGCCATCTGCAGCGATAGCTCCAGCGCCTGTTCGTAATTGAGGCGCGGGTCGACCTGCGAACGGTAAGCGCGCTCGAGATCCTTCTCCGACAGGTCGCGCGCGCCGCCCAGGCATTCCGTCACGTCCTCGCCGGTCAGCTCGAGGTGCACGCCGCCCAGTCGCGAGCCGCAGTCGGCGTGGATGGCGAAGGCCTGCCGGACTTCCGAGGCGATGTCATCGAAGCGGCGCGTCTTCACCCCGCTGGCGAGCGTCTGCGTGTTGCCGTGCATCGGGTCGCAGATCCACAGCGCGCGATGGCCGGCCTTCTTCACGCATTCGATCAGGCGCGGCAGGTGATCGGCGATCTTGCCGGCGCCCATGCGATGGATCAGCACCAGCCGCCCTGCCTCGTTGTCGGGATTGAGCGTACGGCACAGCCCGAGCAGCCAGTCGTCGGTGATCGACGGGCCGATCTTCACGCCGATCGGATTGCGGATGCCGCGGCAATACTCGACGTGCGCGCCGTCCAGATCCGCGGTGCGCATGCCGATCCACGGAAAGTGCGTGGACAGGTTGTACCAGCCGGGCTTGCGCGGGACCTGGCGCGTCTGCGCCTGCTCGTACCAGAGCACCAGCGCCTCGTGGCTGGTGTGGAAGTCGATGCGATTGAACTCGTGCAGGTCGGTGCCGGCAAGGCGCTCCATGAAACGCAGCGAGTTGCCGATGGTGTCGACACGCAACTGGTATTCGGTGGCCAGCGGCGAGCGTTTCGCCCAGGCCAGATCCCAGTACTCCGGGTGATGCAGATCGGCGAAGCCGCCGTCGATCAGGCCGCGCACGAAATTGATCGTCATCGCCGAATGCATGTGCCCGCGCAGCAGCCGCCGCGGATCGGGAATGCGGGCCTCGGGCGTGAATTCCGGAGCGTTGACGATGTCGCCGCGATAGGCGGGCAAGGTGACGCCGTTGCGGGTTTCGCTGTCGGCCGAACGCGGCTTGGCGTACTGGCCGGCGAAGCGGCCGATGCGCGTGACGCGGGTCTGCATCCCGTGCACGAGCACCAGCGACATCTGCAGCAGAACCTTGAGACGGTTCGTGATGATCTCGGCGCGGCAGTCCGCGAACGACTCGGCGCAGTCTCCGCCCTGCAGCACGAAGCGCTTGCCCGCTTCGGCTTCGGCGAGCTGGTTGCGCAGCGCCTCGACCTCCCAGGACGTCACCAGCGGCGGAAGCGTGCGCAGCTCGTCCAGCGCGTGACCGAGCGCCGCCGCATCCGGATAGGCCGGCTGCTGTACCGCGGGTTTCTGTTGCCAGCTATCGGGCTGCCAGGTCATGCGCACCTCGTCGACGAAAAAACCGGCGACGACGTGTCCGCCGGTAGGGACAGCCCGATCCTGCGGCTCGCCCACAGGTCGTGCAAGCTCGGGGTTCGAACAGAAGGAGCTGCGACGTGGACTATGCCCATCCCGAGTACCTGACCGAGACCGACTGGTTGGAGGCCCATCTGGGCGACCCGGATCTGCGCGTCATCGACTGCACCCATTACCTGCCGAACTATTTCGACGAAAGCGCCGGGCGGCGTATCGAGATGGTCAGCGGACGCAGCCACTACGAGGCCGGGCACATTCCCGGCAGCGCCTTCGTCGATCTGCGCGAAGATCTTTGCGACCGCAACAATCCGCGCTTCATGTATCCGATGCCACCGGCCGCGCAGTTCGAGGCGGTGATGTCGCGTCTGGGCGTGGGTCCCGGTACGCGTGTCGTGCTGTACGACGACATGCTCAACCTCTGGGCCGCGCGCGTGTGGTGGATGATGCGCAGCTTCGGGTTCGACGGTGCCGCCGTGCTCAACGGCGGCTGGAAGAAGTGGGTGGCCGAGAACCGTCCGGTGTCGCAGGCGTCGAGCACGTATCCGGCGTCGAGTTTCGTGGCGCGCACGCGACCGGAGCGGATCGCGAAGCGGGACGAGGTGAAAGCCGCCATCGGAGATGGGGCCACGTGTCTCCTGAACGCGCTGGATCCCGAGGAGTTCGCCGGCCGCGGCCCGGTCCGCTACAAGCGGCCAGGGCACATCCCGTCGAGCGTGAACGTGTCGTTCCTCGGCCTGTTGAAGCCGGATACGCAGATCTACCTCGACGCCGACACGCTGCGAGCGCAGTTCGGACATGCCGGGGCGACCGGCGCCGACCGCGTCATCGCGTACTGCGGCGGCGCCATCGCGGCGAGCAGCGCGGCCTTCGCGCTCAGCCTGATCGGCGTGGAGAACGTGGCCTTGTACGACGGCTCGATGACCGAATGGGCAGCGGATCCGAGCCTGCCGCTGGTGTGACCGGCGACGCCTGAGGAAGACGGCCGGATTGCGCTGTTTCAGGACGCAGGAGGCTCGCCGCCGCCGATGCTGTCGAGGATCATGATCTTCTGCCAGATCTTCTGGGAGAGTCCGTCGGTCAGGGTCTCCACGTCGTTGACGGCGTCCAGCACCATGCTGTCGTTGAGGTACTGCGCGTAGACCGCCGCGAGCTTGCTGGTGATCGACAGCATCTCGGAGCAGTAGTCCAGGTAGCGCGACAGCTCGAAGCGGCTCATCACGCGCTGCGGCGACGACGCGGTGTCCATGCGTCGCGTCAGTGCATGCTCCGGGTCCTTGGTGAGCTGATGCATGTCGATGATGTGCGCGATGCTGCGCAATTCGTGCAGCGCGGCCAGGGCGGCCTTGCGCTTGGGTCGCGACTCGAACGTCACGAGGAACCAGACCGCGATCGCGACGAACACCAGGTTGTTGATGCCGGCTTCGAGTCCCTGCATCAGGTCGATGATGCCGCCGACCTCGTCCTTGACCTGCACGAACACGGGTGCGACGACGGCGATGCCCACCAGCGCCAGCACCGCGGTCCAGGCGCCGATGCGAAGGCCCCAGTGCGGACTGCGCAGCGCCTCGATGCGCGACTGCGTTTCCTGCGCGATCGCGACCAGTTCGCGCGCGACGTGGCTGAGCCCCGAGCCGGTGAAGCGTTCGGAAATGCGCCGCTCGAGCATCGACGCGGTGTCGTGGATCTGCTTGGGGTCGAGCTGGCGGTAGATCGGCACGGAAGTGCGGCGCGGTCGCGGCGTCGAGGGGACGGTCCATGGTAGCGGGCCCGCGGGCCGGGCTGTGACGCGGCATGCGCTCCGCCCGGGTGCCGTGGCGAAGGGGCAGGAAGGCTGAAACCGGGCTGACACGAAGTTTCCGCCCCATGAACGACGCCGGACATGGCCGATGCGTAGCCTGGATTCCGTCGAACACATCCTTCTTCGCAACCCACTTCAACCTCTGGAGCTACCCATGAAAACCTCGAAATCCTTCTTCCGCCTGATCGCCGTTGCCGCGCTGCTGTCGGCCGCCGCCGCAGCTCCCGCCCACGCCGCCCGCTTCAACAACGGCACGGAATTCAACGGCCGCTTCAACAACGGCATCGAGCGCAACGGCCGGTTCAACAATGGCGTTCAGTACAACGGTCGCTTCAACAACGGCCTCCAGCTCAACGGTCGTTTCAACAACGGCCGCTTCAACAACGGCGTGATGCTGCAGGGTCGCTCGCCCGACGGTGTGCAGGTCGGCCAGCCCGTCGCCGTGACGCTGCCCGCGTCGGCCCGCTGAGCCTCGTCGCCGGCTCCGGCCTCGCGCCGGGGCCGGCGCTTCCTCGACCGGCCTCCATTCCCATGAACCTTCGTCCGACGCTTGCCACGCTGACGTCTTCTGCGCGCAGCCTGCTGCTCGCGCTGGGAACGGCGCTGGGGTTCGCGTTCGTACTGAAGGCGCTGCTGCTGATCGTCAGTGGAGAATTCGGGCTCGACACGCCGGGCGTGATCGTTCGGGGATTCCTGCATCCCGGTCTGGCGGTGTTCGGCGGCGGCCTGCTTGCCGCGCTGGCCATCGAGCTCGTGCTGACCGGCTGGGCCGCGTCCTCGCTGCGACGCCTGCTGATCGCCCCCTCGGATTCCGCTCGAAGCGACCTGTTCTATCTCTTTCTCGCGCTGTCCGGCGGCATCGCCGCGTCGGCGACGCTGATCTCGGCCGGCCTGGTCGACGCCGCGGTGGCCCTGCTGGATGCCCGCAGCCATCACGGTCCGCTGGTGGACGCGCCGATCTGGATGGCCGCACCGCTGCTGTACCTGGGCATGACGTTCTTCAACTACTGGAACCACCGCCTGCTGCACACGCGCGCGCTGTGGCGCCTCCACGCCGTACATCACTCCGCCACGGAATTCACGATCGGTACCGCTGCGCGGATCTCGCCGATGGAAGCCGTGCTGATCGCCGTTCCGCAGGCGATCCCGGCAGCGCTGCTGGGGGCCTCGCCCGACGCGATCCTGATCGCCTCGATGGTCGCCTCGTTCGAGAGCCTGTGGACGCACAGCAACCTGCGCGGGCTGGGCTGGCTCGAACGCATCGGCATTTCGAGTCCGCGTGCGCACAAGATTCATCACGCGCGCGATGCCCGTTTCCACGATCACAACTTCGGCGACCTCGTGCTGATCTGGGACCGGCTGTTCGGCACCTACATGGATTCGCGCAACGCACCCGCGGATCTTGTGCTCGGTGTCGACGGCATGGGTGATCGCTACGACTCGCGCCAGCCGCTGCGCGATTTTCTGCAGGTGCACGTCGACTGGGTCAGAGATCTGATCACGCGCGTTCGTCCGCGTCCGCTGCCTGCGACCACGAGCTGAATCTTCTTGATCAGCGGCGGGTCTGCGCACCGTGCGCGTCACGTCTTCGTAGGGTGCGCCTCGCGCACCGATTCCGTTTCCAACGAAAGCGGCTTGGTGCGCGGAGCGCACCCTACGAACTGACCGTGCTCACGCATTGGAGTGGCGCCGTCACCGTTCCACGCGCATGCCGTGCATGCAGATCATCTGACGGCATTCGCGGCCGCGAACTCAGCGCGCCGCCGCGCGCACCGTCAGCGGCTTGGATCCGCAACCCTCGTGCACGTCGCGGCCACAGGCGCGCGGCGCGAGCGCAAGGTCCAGGCAGATGCGTACTTCGCGCAGGGAATTGCCCTTGCACTCGAACGTGATCGCGTCCGGCGTCAAGCGCGGATTGGCTTCGATGAAAGCGCGCTCGAGATCCTGTCGCTTCACCGGCCGGTCGGACGCCGCTGCCAGCGCGGCGCTGGGAACGACCACCGAGCGTCCGGCATGTTCGAGCGCCTCGAAATACGCCTCGGGCGTCATGCCGCTGCAGCTGCCGTGTTTTTTCCACTGGTGGAACACGAGGCCGCGATCGGGAACCAGTTCCGCGAGATCGTCTGCAGTGCGCTCGCTGACACGCGCGTGCGTGTCGCAGGACGCGGGGTAGCCACGCTCGTATTGCGGCCACAGGCCGTGGACGATGAACTCGTGGGGTTGCGAGCACTGCCGCGAGTTCGGGCGCGCCTCGCTGGAGGCGCAGAACTCGGGCGACCACGACAGCGCCAGCACCCAGTAGTCGAAGCTCGCGCGGGCGGGTGCGTGCGGAGTCGGGGCTTCGGCGGGAGCCGACGTGTTCCCCGGCAATTCGAGGCGCGGCGTCGAGAAAGCCGGATCGTCGGCCGGGGCCGGCGGAGCGTCACCCGGCTGGCATGCGCTCAGCCCGGCGACGACCCACAACGCGCGCAGTCCCCGTTGCAGGACCGCGCGCATCTCTTCAGGCCTTGACGCCGCCTGCGAGGAACAGCCAGGTCTCGACGACCGTGTCCGGATTCAGCGACATGCTCTCGATGCCTTCCTCGAGCAGCCACTTCGCCAGTTCCGGGTGATCGCTGGGTCCCTGGCCGCAGATGCCGACGTACTTGTTGCGCTTGCGGCAGGCCTGGATGGCCATGTGCAGCATCGCCTTCACGGCATCGTTGCGCTCGTCGAACAGGTGCGCGATCAGACCGGAATCGCGATCCAGCCCGAGCGTGAGCTGGGTCATGTCGTTGGAACCGATCGAGAAGCCGTCGAAGTGATCGAGGAACTGGTCGGCCAGCACCGCGTTGCTCGGCAGCTCGCACATCATGATCAGCTCGAGGCCGTTGTCGCCACGCTTGAGGCCGTTCTCCGCCAGGATCTCGTTGACGCGCTTGGCTTCGCCGATCGTGCGCACGAACGGGATCATGATCTTGATGTTCGTCAGACCCATCTCGTTGCGCACGAAGCGCATCGCCTCGCACTCCATGTCGAAGCACGGACGGAACGAGGGCGCGATGTAGCGCGAGGCGCCACGGAATCCGAGCATCGGATTCTCCTCGTGCGGCTCGTACTTCTTGCCGCCGACGAGGTTGGCGTACTCGTTGGACTTGAAGTCCGACATGCGCACGATCACCGGTTCGGGCGCGAACGCCGCGGCGATGGTCGCGATGCCTTCGGCCAGACGCTTGACGAAGTAGTCGCGCGGGCTGGCATAGGCCGAGATCATCGCGTTGATCTGGCGACGCACGTCGGGCGGCTGGCGTTCGAGCTCGAGCAGCGCCTGCGGGTGGATGCCGATCTGGCGGTTGACGATGAACTCGAGTCGGGCCAGACCCACGCCGCGATGGGGCAGGGCGGCGAAGTCGAACGCCTGCTCCGGCGTGCCGACATTCATCATGATCTTGACCGGGATGTCCGGCATCTTGTCGAGCGCGACCTCGTCGACCGCGAAGTCGATGTGGCCGTCGTAGATCTTGCCGGTGTCGCCCTCGGCGCAGGAGACCGTGACGCTCTGGCCATCCTTCAACAGGTCGGTGGCGTTGCCGCAGCCGACGACGGCCGGGATGCCCAGTTCGCGCGCGATGATCGCGGCGTGGCAGGTACGGCCACCGCGGTTGGTGATGATCGCGCTGGCGCGCTTCATCACCGGCTCCCAATCGGGATCCGTCATGTCGGTGACGAGCACGTCGCCGTTCTGCACCTTCGACATCTGGTCGAGGCCCTTCATCAGCCGCACGGTGCCGGCGCCGATCTTCTGGCCGATCGCGCGGCCTTCGAGCAGCACCTTGCCGTGGTCCTTGAGCTTGTAGCGGCGCAGCACGTTGGCCGAGGCGCGGCTCTGCACGGTTTCGGGACGCGCCTGCAGGATGTAGATCTGGCCGTCGACGCCGTCCTTGCCCCACTCGATGTCCATCGGACGCTGGTAGTGGTCCTCGATGGTCTGCGCCTGCTTGGCCAGTTCGGTGACGTCCGCGTCGGTCAGGCAGAACTTGCCGCGTTCGTCGTTGGCCACCGGCACGAACTCGACGGTGCGGCCGAGCTTGCGTTCGGTCGAATACACCATCTTCTTGGCCTTCTCGCCCAGGCCACGCTTGAGGATGGCGGGACGACCGGCCTTCAGGGCCGGCTTGTAGACGTAGAACTCATCCGGGTTGACCGCGCCCTGGACCACCGCTTCGCCCAGGCCGTAGGAGGCCGTGATGAAGATGGCGTCGCGAAAGCCCGACTCGGTGTCCATCGTGAACATGACGCCCGATGCACCCTTGTCCGAGCGGACCATGCGCTGCACGCCAGCCGACAGGGCGACGTGCTCGTGCGCGAAGCCGTGATGCACGCGGTAGCTGATGGCGCGGTCGTTGAACAGCGACGCGAAGACTTCCTTGATCGCGTGCAGGACGTTGTCGATGCCGCTGACGTTGAGGAAGGTCTCCTGCTGTCCGGCGAACGAAGCGTCAGGAAGATCCTCGGCGGTGGCCGAGGAGCGCACGGCCACCGAGATCTCGGTGCCCGATTCCTTGACCAGCTCGTGGTACGCGGCGCGGATCTCCTTTTCGAGCTGCGCCGGGAACGGTGCCTTGGAAACGGCGTCGCGGATCGACTTGCCGGTGGCGGCCAGCGCCTGCACGTCGTCGACGTTCAGGGCCTTGAGCTGCCCGTTGATCTTCTCGTCGAGGCCCTCGTGGCGGAGGAACTCGCGGTACGCATCGGCCGTGGTCGCGAAGCCGTTGGGCACTTTCACGCCGGAGGCGGCGAGGTTGGAGATCATCTCGCCCAGGGAGGCGTTCTTGCCGCCGACGGTTTCGACGTCGTGCATGCGCAGTCGCGAGTACCAGAGTACGTGTGAGCTCACTCTTTGAATTTCCTGGATGTGGGAGGGGCGCGCGGCGGGCCGCGTGCGCCGCGATTCTAACCGCCCGGAAGATCCGATTTGGCGTTTCCTGCGCCCTGCAAGCCGGTTCGACCGGCCCTTTGCAGATCGCAAAAGAGGAGTGTCATGGGGTTTTTATGCGGGAAGTTCCGCGCCGGCCGGCTTGCCGCGAGGGTCTGCGCGGCCGTGGCTCGCGGCCCCACCAAGGCCCCGGACTGGATTCGATCACGAGGAACCCTGAAACTGTCGGCAATGTTCCAGCACCGCGTCCGGCGCTCGTCGGAACGCGAAAGAGACCCGAGCCGATCCAGTTTATCGTCACCCAGCGCAGGAGCCAGACAGCACGATGACCGTCGAACACGACCTGCCCCTGATCGGAACCGTTTCAATGGGGCTGGGCATCGCCTTCATCGCGGGCCTTGCGGCTTCGCGGGTGGGCTTGCCGCCGCTGGTCGGTTATCTGCTGGCAGGCGTGGTCGTCGGGCCGTTCACTCCCGGCATCGTTGCGGATTCGAGCATCGCGTCGGAACTGGCCGAAATAGGCGTGATCCTGCTGATGTTCGGCGTCGGTACGCATTTCTCCATCCGTGATCTCTGGGCCGTGCGCCGCATCGCGCTGCCGGGCGCCGTCGTCCAGATCGCCGTGGCCACCGGCCTGGGCGTGCTGGCCGCGCGGGTCTGGGGCTGGTCGATCGGGGCGGCGCTGGTCTTCGGCCTGGCGCTTTCTGTCGCCAGTACCGTGGTGATGCTGCGCGCATTGCAGGAACGCGGACTGGTCGACAGCGTGAAGGGCCGGATCGCGGTGGGCTGGCTGGTGGTCGAGGACCTGGTGATGGTGCTCGCGCTGATCCTGCTGCCGGCGTTCGCCGGCTTCCTCGGCGGCACGCCCGGCCACGCGCCGGGTGTCGGCGAATCGCTGGCCGTGACGGTCGCGCTGACGTTCCTGAAGATCGCGATCTTCTTCGCGCTGATGTACGTCATCGGCCTGCGCCTGTTCCCGTGGCTGTCCGCGCAGTTGACCCGATCAGGCTCCGCGGAACTGGCGACGCTCTTCGTGACCGCGGTGGCGATCAGCCTGGCCTATGGCGCCGCCGTGGGATTCGGCGTGTCGTTCGCGCTCGGCGCCTTCCTCGCTGGCGTGGTGGTCAACGAAGCCGGCCTGACGCATCGGTTCTCCAGCCAGGTGCAGGTGCTTGAACACGTCTTCGCGGTGCTGTTCTTCGTCTCGGTCGGCATGCTGCTGGATCCGGCGATCCTGTGGACCGAGCCCCTCAAGGTCCTGATGGTGCTGGCCATCATCATGATCGGAAAAACGCTGGCCGCGATGGCGCTGGTGCTGCTGCTGCGGCATCCGCTGCGCACGGCGCTGACGGTGTCGGCGAGCCTGGCCCAGATCGGCGAGTTCTCGTTCATCCTCGCTGGCCTCGGGCTGAGCCTGGGCCTGCTGCCTCCGGAAGGGCGCGATCTGATTCTCGCCGGCGCGATCCTGTCGATCACGCTCAATCCGGTCGTCTTTCGTCTCAGTGACTGGATCGCCAGCCGGCAGGCCGACGACGTGCCTGCCACGCCGGTGACGTCAGCCGATTCGCTGCTCGTCGAAACCAGGCAGGTCGTGCTCGTGGGTTATGGACGCGTCGGTCGCACCGTCGGCAAGGATCTGGCGAAGGCGGGCATTCCGTTCACGGTGGTCGAGCAGAACCGGGATACCGTCGAACGCCTGCGCAAGCGCGGCATCCACGTGATTTCCGGCGACGCCTCGACGGCCGACCTGATCACGCAGGCGCCGCTGGATCGCACGCGCCTGGTCGTGCTGGCCATCCCCAACATCCACGAGGCGCGCCGTGTGTTCGATCTGATCAAGGCGGCCAACCCAACGATCGACATCGTCGTGCGCGCCGACGACGAGGTGGAGAGCGAATACTTCCGCGACAACGGTGCGCTCGAAGTCCTGATCGCCGAGAACGAACTGGGCCACGCGATGAGCCGCCTGGTGACGCGCGATTCCCGGGTCTCCGCATGAACGCTTCCCCCACGCGAACCGTCTTCTTTCTCTCCGATGGCACCGGCATCACCGCGGAGACGCTCGGTGCCAGCCTGTTGACGCAATTCGACGGCGTGGATTTCAAGAAGATCACGCTGCCGTTCATCAACACGGTCGAAAAGGCGCGCAGCACCGTCGAGTACATCGATTTCATCGCGTCCAGCGGCTTGCGCCCGATGGTGTTCTCGACCACCGTCAACGAGGAGGTGCGCGCGATCCTGCGCACGTCGAAGGCCTTGTTCGCCGATCTGTTCGACACCTACATCCACGCGATCGAGTCCGAGTTGGGATTGAAGTCGACGCATGCGCAGGGCAGGGCGCACGGCGCGCATGACCAGCGGCGCTACAACGCGCGCATCGATGCGATGAACTTCGCGATGGAACACGACGACGGCCAGTCGACCCGCGACATGTCGGCCGCCCAGGTGATCCTCATCGCGCCTTCGCGTTGCGGCAAGACGCCGACCACGCTGTATCTGGCGCTGCAGCACGGCATCTTCGCGACCAATTTTCCGATCACCGAAGACGATCTCGAACAGCAGAAGCTACCGAAGTCACTCGACGGCCTGGCGGATCGCTGCTTCGGATTCACGTCGGACCCGGAGCGCCTGCACCAGGTGCGCAACGAGCGCCGGCCGGGATCGAAATACGCGTCGCTCGCCCAGTGCTCGTTCGAACTGCGCGAGGCCGAGCGGCTCTACCAGCGCCACAACATTCCGTACGTCAGTACGGCGACCCGGTCGATCGAGGAGATCGCGGCGGTGGTGATCCAGGAGAAGGAGCTGCAGCGCTGAGCCGCACCTGCAAGGCGGATCGCGTGCCATCGAGCACGCGATCCGCTGCTCGGTTCAGGTAGGGCAGAACAGGTTCAGCTTGTTGCCGTCCAGATCCCGGAAATAGCCGATGTAGAACGCCGGGCCGCGCTGTCCCGGGGCGCCTTCGTCGGTGCCGCCCAGTTCGAGCGCCTTCTTGTAGAGCTGGTCGACCTGTTCCTTGCTGCTGGCGCCAAGCGACACCATCGTGCCGTTGCCGCTGTTGGCGGGCTTGCCGTCGAAGGGCGTGCAGACACCGAGCATCGGCGCGTTCGGCGCGGTGGCCCAGATGATCATGCGATCGAATTCCATGGCGCGCTTCGCGCCGAGGGCGCCGAGCAGCGCGTCGTAGAACTTGGCCGAGCGCTGCAGGTCGTTGGTACCGAGGGTGGCGTACGCGATCATCTTTCTCTCTCCGGTTGGGTGTCGCAGGTGATGGGGTTCTTATGCCGCGAAGTGTAAGTCGATATGCAAATCGCGACTTGATGCCGGAGGTAATGGTCTCGCGCCGTCTTGGCTTCACCCGGCTGTACGCGGGAGGATGCGCAGGCCCGTCCTGCGGAGGTCCGTCATGCGCCTGCTCATCGCCTTTGGCCTGTTCGCGTATTCGCTGGTGGCACTTGCGTCGGGGCTGGTCGGGATCTGGCGCGGAACGCTGGACGGCGAGGCGCTCGTCATCGAGTTGAAGGCGGACGGCACTGGGACGCTCGACGGCGATCCGATCCGGTACCAGCAGATGGGCCAGATGCTGATGGTCGAACTCGACGGCGAGACGATGGCCTACGCGATCCAGCAGAACGGCGATCGGATGATCGTCAGCGGCGGCGATCTCGACGCAGCCGTCACGCTCGATCGAGGCGCCAGGTCGAAGGCGGCCGCCGCACCTGCGTCACGATCCGCCGCCGCAGCGGGCAAAGGAGGGATCGATGCCTCGATGGCTGGCCGCTGGTGCCACGTCGCCAGCTTCAACGCCGTGTCGGGCGGCGGCAGCCAGTCCAGCCGCTGCTTCGAACTGGGGAGCGACGGGCGCTATCGCTATCAATCCGACAGCAGCATGAGCGCCTACGCGCCGGGTGCCTGGGGTGGCACCAACGGCAGCAGCACCGACGCGGGGCGCTGGTCGGTGGCGGGCGGGGTGATCACGGCGACCTCCGATTCCGGGGCCGTGAGTCGTTATCCGCTGGAGAAGCGCAATCATCCAAAGACCCGCGACCCAATGCTCTGCCTGGATGGCGACTGCTACGTCACCCAGTTCCAGAAGCCGTCGTGGTGAAGCGATGGCGGGCCGCGCGTCCGCGTCGCCCGCCCCAGGCGTGAAGTCCGCCTATTTCGGCACGAGGTGCTTGAGTCGCGGCATCACTTCCTGCGACAGCAACTGCAGCGAGCGCTGGTAGGCACGCGGGTTCTCGACGTAGTCGAAGCCGAACACCAGCAGCGTGCCGAAGCCGCCGGTCTCGTGGTAGATCTCCTCGATGCGCCGCGTGACGGTGTCGGGCGAACCGATGATCCAGTTGTGCTTGGCGCAGTACTCGGCCGTGACGTCGCTGTTGGGGACGTTGGCGTCGTGCTTGAAGTACTGCAGCGCGTCGAAGGAGCCGAACAGCTTCAGGAAGTACTCGCGCATCATCCGGCCCATCGGACCGTTGACCGACAGTTCCCAGGCTTCCTTGTCGGTATCGGCGACGAACACCTCGCGCACCATGCGCCAGTCGCGACGGCTCGGCGTGCGGCCCGTGCGTGCGGCGCCGATCTCCACTGACTCCCAATGGCTGGCGACGTACGCCGGATTGAGGTTCAGGCTCATCGGGATGTAACCGCGCTCGCCGGCGAGCTTGAGTGTGTCGGAGCCCTTGGAGAGGCCCGCAACGGCGATCGGCGGATGCGGCGCCTGCACCGGCTTGAGGTGCGGCTTGAGCACGTCGAACATCGTGCCCGGCTTGTTGACCTTCCAGAACTTGCCTTCGTACGTGAACGGCTCGTCCTCGGTCCAGAGCTTGAGAATGATCTCGAGGGCTTCGCGCGTCATGTCGCGGTTCTGCCCCGACATGCCGTCCACGTTGAACAGGTGCCAGTCGCTGGGCAGGCCACTGGCCGCGACGCCGAAGTTCAGACGGCCTTCGGACAGGTGGTCGAGCATCGCGACGCGGTTCGCCAGTTCCGCGGGGTGGTGATACGGCAGCAGGAAGCCGCCGGGTCCGAGCCGGATGTTCTTGGTCTGCAGGAAGGCCTGCGCGAGCAGCAGATCGGGCGTGGGATTGGGCTCCCACGGCGCGGTGTGGTGTTCGCCGACCCAGCCTTCGGTGAAACCGTATTCGTCGCACCAGCGCAGGACCTGCAGGTCCCAGTCGTGCCCGGCCTTGAGGCCGCGCTCGGGCGGGTGGGAAGGCATCGTGAAGTGACCGATCTGCATGCGCGTGCTCCAGCGAAAGGGTGGGCGGTCGTTCGTATTATCCCGGCTTCAGTGCGGCCGAATCGAAGTAGTCGCGCCACGCACTGATGCGTCCGCCCTTGAGTTCGAACGTGCCGCTGACGCGCAGGCTGGCGAGGCGGCGTCCGGTGCCGTCGAACAGGTGATCGACGCGCTCGGTCAGCACCAGGTCGCCGTCGGCCACGATGCAGCGCATGTCGACGGTCAGGCTGGCGAAGCCGAGCTGCTGCGCGAAGGCGTCGAGGAATCCGAGCGCCTCGGTCGGGCCCGTCGTCAGCGACAGGCCCACGTTCTCGTAGACGCAATCGGACGTGAAGTACTCGGGGATCGCGGTCTTGTATCCGTTGGTGGGGCCCCAGGCGGCGAAGAAGCGGTTCACGACGTCGATGGATTTCATCGGTTCTCTCTCCATGAATGATTGATGGTTCCGTGACGCTGCCTCGTCCGGACCGATGAACCGGAATCCGTCGGGGCAGCAGCAAAATTGGCCCTACGTCTGGCGATGAACTCGCGCGCCGGTTCGAATAGAACGACAGAAGCCATTCGCCGACCACCGATGCAACGTGGCGGCGGTGGCTCACCGGAGGATAGAACCATGTGCTTGACCCATCTTCTTCGCCGCCGCGGCGTGGATGCAACCCGGCTGCTCGCGGTCGTCGGCCTGGCCGTGACCCTCGCTGCCTGCGAGGGAAGTGGAGGCGACCCTTTCCCGGGAAGCCGGGTGGGCGCGGGGTCGGGCGATGGCGGCGACAGTGGCGGCGATGGCATCACGCCGGATGCGCCAGGTGCCAACGTGTTCATGAGCATCGTGCCGCCGGGCAGCACTGGAAATTCCATCGGCGGCATCGGAGGCCCAATCCCCGGCCAGCCGCAGATTTCCTATGGTCCGAACTACCGCGACCAGCTCGACATGTACGAGAACCTCGCGCATGCCCGCACGCCGCTGAAGGCCGATACCTGTGTGCCGCCGCCGAACATCGCCGCGCATCAGAAGCGTTCGGACCAGGCCTGCAACTACTTCAAGCCTGCAGGCCTGACGATCACGGCGGCCGAGGCGGTCTCCACGCGGACGCTGACCGCGCCCAATGGAAAGACCGCGACCTTGCGTCGCGACGGCTGGGGCGTGCCCTACATTGACGCGCAGGATCGCGCGTCGGCCGAGTTCGGAATGGGTTTCGCCGCCGCGCAGGACCGGCTGTGGCTGTTCGACCTGCTGCGTTTCCTCGGACGTGGCCGCGCCAGCGAGAAGCTGGGACCGGCGCCGATGACGTACGGGCTGGACCTGGAGTTCGCGTCGGACTCGGCCTACAGCGAGGCCGAACTCGCCGGCATCGTCGACAACGCGGTGGCGAAACTCGGTCCGCTCGGCCCGATGTTTCTCAGCGACACGCAGATGTTCGTCGCGGGCATGAACGCCTACATCACGTATCTCTCCACGGTGGAGGGCCTTCTGGAAGTCCCGAAGGAGTACATGACCCTGGGCCTGGGTGTCGGCAGCCGCGCGACGTTTCCGCCGGCGCCGTTCACGGTGACCGACATCGTCGCCAACGCCGTGCTGATCCAGTCCGCGCTGGGACTGGGAGGTGGCGGCGAGGCGCGCAACGTGCAGCTGCTGCAGGCACTCGATCCGGGCATCACCGGTGGTGCGACGATGCTGCCCAAGGCTGCCTGCGAGATGTGGCGCGACCTGCGCCACGCGGACACCAGCGACACGCCGCACACGACGCGGCAACGTTTCGCGACGCAGTCGCCGGGCACGCTCGACGAGAGCTGCCCGATGAATCTGCCGGCGGGCGTCGCGATCTGGGACACTGGAAGTTTTCGCGGTCACGTGCTCGAATCGCACGTCGGTCTGACCGGTATCGTCGAATCGCTGCTCACGACCGTGGTGCCCGGCGCGCTGTTGGACAAGTTGGGAGAGGCCGGCCTGAGTGCGCTGCCCGGCTTTCCCACGGCGGCGCGCGATCAGGCGCATCCGCCGATGCTGGCCGCCGTGAACGCGGGCAAGGGCACGCTGCGTGTGTCGGCCGATGCGGGCGCGAGTCGCCATGCCTTCCTCGAAAAAATCGGCATGCCGCAGACCACGTCGAACTGGATCGCCGCGGCGGGCAGCGAAACCAAGAGTGGTCATCCGATCCTCGTCGGCGGTCCGCAGACGGGCTACTACGCACCGCAGCTGCTGTGGGAATCCGCGGTGGTCAGTCGTGGCGGCACGCCGTATGAGTTCGCAGCGCGCGGCATCACGACGGTGAATCTTCCGTACGTCGTGATCGGACACGGGCTCGACTTTGCATGGACGCCGACCTCCGCGGGATCGGACTTCACGGACACGCGCGTATCGAAGCTCTGCAACCTGGATGGTTCACCGCCTTCGCGTGATGACGCCGACGGCGATGGCTTCGTCGATGCCGACGGCTATCTCTACAAGGGAACCTGCGTGCGCCTCTACCGCCGTCTGGATACCTGGATGGCGAATCCAACCGTGGCGAGCATCGCGCTCGGCGGTCTGCCGTTACCCGAGACCGTCAGCCGCTACGTGCTCAGGACGCACTACGGTCCGGTATCGGGAACCGCCACCGTCAACGGCGAGCCGGTCGTGATCTCGCGTCAGCGTTCGAGCTTCCTTGCCGACGTCGATACGGCCGCGCCGTTCGCACTGCTGACGACCACCGGCCTGCAGATGGATCACCAGCGCTTCAAGAAGCTGTTCAACAGCATGACGGCGACATTCAACTGGCTGTACGTCGACAAGAACGACATCGCCTTCTTCCAGTCGGGCCTGTATCCGAAGCGTCATCCGCAGCACAACCCCGAACTGCCGGTCTGGGGCGATGGCAACTTCGAGTGGGTCGTCGACCAATCCTTGCCAGCGAGCTTCTTCACGACCTACGGCGGCAATGCCGCGAACGGCGCACTGCCGTATCCGAGCCGCGCGTATCCAACGGTGGTCGACACGGACGGCTACTACGACTGGCCGGGCTTCCTGCCGCTGGAAGCGCACATCCAGGACGTGAATCCGCCCGAGGGATACATGGCGAACTGGAACAACTCCGGCGCGCCCGGCTGGTGGGCGGCGGATGGCAACGGCACCTACGGACCGACGCATCGGGTCGAGAGCCTGCGCAAGCGTCTGGCGGCATTCAAGGCTTCGGGGCGCAAGCACGATCTGGCCAGCATGATCGAGGTGGCGGGCGATGCAGCGTTCACCGACCTGCGCGGATTCGATGTGCTGCCGCTGATCCTGCAGCTCGCGCGACAAGGCACGCTGAGCGCCGATCAGGGCGCCGCGCTGGCGTTGATGGATGCCTGGGTCGGCGAAGGTTCGGCGAACTGGATTGACGAAACCTCGGGGCTGGGTGCTTTCCGGCGCGATCGCGATGACGATGGTCACTACGATCACGAGGCCGCCGTGGTGCTGATGGACGCGTGGTACCTGCGCCTGATGGAAACGGTGACGCCGCAGCTCTCGGCGATCGAAGCCGATGGCGCCTCGGTGCTGGCGGCACGTTATGACGCACCGCGCGCGCAGGGCTCTGCGTATCAGGAAGGCTGGTTCCAGCACATGAAGCGGCTGATGCAGACGGCCCTCGGCACGTCGGGCCGCGTCGACTATCGCGCGCTCAAGTGCGCCAACTCGAGAGACCCGGCGGTCTGTCGCGCTGCCGTGCTGACCGCGCTCGACCAGGCGCTCGCCGATCTGGGCGGTGTTTCGAATCAGGCGGCATGGGACGGTCGCCAGCTCGTCTATGCCAAAGGAGCGGATTGTGGCGTCGTCGAGGATTGCGATGCGGTGGAGCACACCTCGTTCGCATTCCAGCCGCCGCCGATCATTCACTGGATCAACCGGCCGACGTTCCACCAGGCCGCGGAGATCCGCGAAAGTCGCTAGCGACGCGCCCCCGTAGCCCGGACGAAGTCCGGGTTTGTCTCTTCGTGCTGTTGAACGAGATCCCGGACTTCGTCCGGGCTACGGATTCGCTGCTTTCGTCAGAACCGCATCATCGGCATCGGGCGCAGCGGGTCGGTGCGGAGCTGACGCCCGGCTGCACGCATCAGCAGCTTGTGGAAGCCCGCGTTCGGGAATGTCGTGCGCACTTCGGAAACGAATGCGGACGGCAGACCGAACTTGAGCAGGCCGAGCGACACGTCGATCCAGTCCGCCTTGCGGAACGGCTCGACCAGCGGGCCGGCGCTCGCACCCGCACCGCGGATCTTGTGGTGCTCGACGACCATCGCTTCGATCTCCGGCGCCCATTCGGACTTGCCGATGTCCGAAAGATATTTCTGCGCGAAATCGCGTGAAGGCTCGAGGTAATCGAGGGTCTTGTGCGTCCACACGCCGATGTCGTGGAACGCGCACGCGATGCCGATCTTCTCGAGTTGCTCGTCACTGACGCCGCCGGCCAGCTCGACACAGAAATTGGCGACGCGGTAGTTGTGGTTGCGATACGGGACCAGGTCGGCGCCGAAAAGGTCGGAACGCGTTTCCAGCAACTGGTCCAGGATGGGGATGGATGTGACGACGGCCATGATCACTCCTCAGTGAAGGCAAGCTCATTGTAGGCGGCGGCTGCGACCGGAGACGGTTCGGGTTGCATCCGCCCTCGGCTCGATCCGGCGGTGATCGAAACAAGGGGTGGCACAATCGAGGCCCCCATGCGCGCCGCGAACGCGGCTCGGAGCAATCGATCCCGTGAAGTCCGTCACCGTTCGATACGGCCTGCTCGGCCTGCTGCTGTGTTCGCTCGCCGCGTGTCAGAAAGCGGATGAATCGTCTTCGGGTCCGGTGTCCGGCGCATCGCCCGCAGCGGAGAGCGCTCCGGTCCCGGCCGCGGAACCGGCGGTCACGCAGGCGCCGCCTCCGGTGACGGAGGTGACGCGCTTCGACGGATTCGGGCCCGCCCGCTTCGGCGAGGCCGAGGAGTCCGTCCGCATCGCCTGGGGCAGACCGCTGGAGGCCGCAGGTTCCGAGGACTGCCGTCAGTTGTTCGCCGAACCGCTCGCCACACGCGCACAGGGCAAGGGCGTGTCGTTCATGCTGGTCGACGGCAAGTTCGCGCGCTACGACATCGGCACCGCGAACTATCCGGCGCCGGGCGGCGCCGTGGTGGGCGATCCGATGGCCCGGGTGATCGAGCAGCACGGCACCCGGGTCGAGCTGCAGCCGCACAAATATGTCGAAGGCGCCAAGACGCTGATCGTCACGCCCGAAGGCGGCGGTGACGCGCGGCTGGTGTTCGAAACCTCGCCCGACGGTACGATCACGCGATGGCGCATCGGCGTGCCGCCGGCGATCTTCTTCGTCGAAGGCTGCTCCTGAGTCCCGCCAGATTCGCCCGTTCTCCCCACCTCACTGCCTGAACCCGATGGCCGCCTCCAGTCTTCTGACTCTGATCGACGACATCGCCACGATCCTCGACGACGTGGCGGTGATGACCAAGGTGGCGGCCAAGAAGACCGCGGGCGTGCTGGGCGACGACCTCGCGCTGAACGCACAGCAGGTCACCGGCGTGAAGGCGGATCGCGAGCTGCCGGTGGTGTGGGCCGTGGCCAAGGGTTCGGCGATCAACAAGCTGATCTTGGTGCCGGCCGCGCTCGGGATCAGCGCCATCGCACCCTGGGCGATCATCCCGCTGCTGATGCTCGGCGGCGCGTTTCTCTGCTACGAGGGCTTCCACAAGATCGTGCACTCGTTTCTGCACTCGAAGGCCGAGGACCAGGCTCACCATCAGGAGCTGGTCGAGGCCGTGGTCGATCCGGCGGTGGACATGGTGGCGTTCGAGCGCGACAAGGTGAAGGGCGCGGTGCGCACCGACTTCATCCTCTCGGCGGAAATCGTCGTGATCTCGCTGGGCACCGTCGCCGACGCGACCTTCATGCGCCAGGTGCTGGTGCTCGGCGGCATCTCCGTGATCATGACCGTGGGTGTCTATGGCCTGGTCGCCGGCATCGTGAAGCTCGACGACCTGGGGATGCACCTGATCCAGACCGCGAGCGCGGCCAAGCGCAAGCTCGGGCAGGGCATCCTGAAGTTCGCGCCGGTGCTGATGAGGACCTTGTCCGTCGTCGGTACGGCCGCGATGTTCATGGTGGGCGGCGGCATCCTGGTGCACGGCGTGCCGGCGCTGCATCACGGTGTGGAGCACACCACCGAAATCGTCGCTGCGTGGCCCGGCGTTGGCGGCGTGCTGGCCGCTCTGACACCAACCTTGCTCGGTGCCCTTGTCGGCATCGTGGCGGGCGGTCTGATCGTGCTGGTGCTGACGGTGGGGCAACGGCTGTTCAAGCGCGGGACGCCGGCGGCGGTGTGACGTCAGCGGCGTTGCCGCCCTGGCGCCAGCGGATCCGATCGGATGATTTCTGCGACGCGGGCCGTGCGAGTCGAGCCATCCGTGGATGAATCCGGGACGGAATTCGCCGGACATCCGGGCCCGGCCTCACTTCTTCAACGTATCGAAAACAGGTCGCGGAGATGCTGCTGATGAAGCTGGGAGTGGTGTCCGATCTGCACCTGAGCATGGCGCCCTTCGAGCCGCCACGCAGCGATGCCGATCTGATCGTGCTGGCCGGCGACATCGCGCGGCCGGATGCCGCGATGAGCTTCGCCAAGGGCATCGGCAAGCCGGTGCTCTACGTTGCCGGCAACCATGAGTTCTACGGCGGCAGCCTCGTCGGAACGATACGCCGGCTCAAGGAGCTGGCGAGCGGAAGCAATGTGATCGTGCTGGACAACGAAACGACCGTGATCGGCGGCGTGCGATTCGTCGGCAGCACGCTCTGGACCGATTTTGCTTCGTTCGACGTGACCGCGGATGCGGAGGCGTGCGCAACCGCCGAGCGGCTCGCGATCAAACTGGTCCGTGATTTCTCGCGCATACGCATCGACGACGACTCCACGGCCTTGTTCACGCCCACCGTGAGCGCCGAGCACTACGCGCGCAACGCCGCCTGGATCAAATCGGTTCTGGACGTGCCCTTCGACGGGACGACCGTGGTGATCACGCATCACGCGCCGTGCCTGCGCAGCATCCACCCGAAGTACGAGGGCTCGCCGCTCAATGCCTGTTTCGTGTCCGACGCCGAGTCGCTGATGGGCGAGGACCGCGTCGCGCTGTGGATCCATGGCCACATGCACGATTCGTTCGACTATCACGTCCGTGGTACGCGCGTCGTCTGCAATCCGCGTGGCTATCGCAAGGACGGAGCCAACGAGAACCGGGATTTCGAGCCGGGGTTTGTCGTCGACGTGCCACGACAGAAGGCCGCCGCGCGGGCGCACTGAGGGAGCCACTGGAGCCCGCAGGCTCCCCGCGGAGAACCCGGATCCGG
This sequence comes from Panacagrimonas perspica, assembly GCF_004364935.1. Classification (GTDB taxonomy): domain Bacteria; phylum Pseudomonadota; class Gammaproteobacteria; order Nevskiales; family Nevskiaceae; genus Panacagrimonas; species Panacagrimonas perspica. Next base: position 884,289 of record NZ_SOBT01000008.1, read on the forward strand.
GCGAGCGCGATGGATCGAATCGAAATTCGCGTTGCACGTCCCGGGATCGGACACTAGAATCGCGGCCCCACCGTTCCGTGATAGCTCAGTCGGTAGAGCAAGTGACTGTTAATCACTGGGTCCCAGGTTCGAGTCCTGGTCACGGAGCCATTAACAACGAGCACTTGAAGGTCCAGCCTTCAGGTGCTTTTTGTTTTCCGGGGTCCTCGTCGCCGCACCGTCGTCGTCAGGCGCAGGTTTTCCGCTGCCTTGGCCGCGCCTCCTGGCCGTGTCCGGGTCCTCTCCGGTGATGGCCGGATCAGGTCGTTTCGACCGCCACTGGGAGTTCGCCGCCGCGCTAAAGTGCCTCCATGACGGAGTTTCTCAATCGATGGAGGTCGAAGCGGCCGAAGGCGTCGTTCGAGACGCTGCTCGCGCCGCATGTCGATCACCTCTATCGGCTTGCGTACCGGTTCACTGGCAGCGCGCACTCCGCCGAGGACCTCGTGCAGGACGTGCTGGTGAAGCTCTTCCGGATGCAGGGCGAGATCGCCCGGCTCGATAAACCGCGACCCTGGCTTGCGCGCGTGCTGTACCACGAGTACGTGGATCGATGGCGACGCGAGCGTCTTGCCCCGGTGAACCTGTCCACCCTCGATTCGGGAGAGGCGGAGTTCGGCGAACACGAGCCGGACCCCAATCCCGAGGCGGACCCGGAGCGGCAGGCCATCGGCATGCAATTGCGGGAGCAGTTGCTGGCCGCCATCGCCCAGCTCAACGAGGACCAGCGCACCGTCATCCTGTTTCACGATGTCGAGGGCTACACCCTCGAGGAGCTGTCGGTGGTTCTGTCGCAGCCTTTGGGGACGCTCAAGTCCCGCGTCCACCGGGCCCGGACCCGGTTGCGCGAAATTCTGACTCGGGGCGACGAAACCATTTCGGCCTCCAATGCGTTATCCCTGCTGGGATAGCTCTATGAACTGCGCACTCTTCAAAACCTCGCTGCACGATTGGCTCGACGGTGGCCGGGACGCCGATGGCGTCGCGGCGCTCGAGAGCCACGCGGGTGGCTGCCCGGCGTGCCGGGCCCTGCTGGCGGAGGAGCGGCTGCGACGCAGCGCGCTGCGCCAGCTGCCGGTTCCGCCGGCCCGGCCGCGGTTCGCCAGCGAGGCCCTGCAGGTTGCGCGTCTGGCCGACCGGAGCTGGCGGCGCCAATTGCGCCGTCACGACATGCAGATCGCGGCCGTGGCGGCTTCGGCGGCGCTCGCGGTCGTGGCCTTCGTCCTGTTGCGGCAGGAACCGGGGATCCCGGCTGGCCAGATCGTCGCGGTGGCGCCGCCCGCGATCGAGACGTATGCGCTGACCACCGGCCAGGTGCAGTCACTCCGCCTGCGCATCGAGGCGCCGCGCGATTTCGAAGGGGTCCGCTTCAGCGTCGAACTGCCGGACCATGTTTCCCTCGTAGGTCAGCCGGGTATTCGCGCGATGACCTGGGAAGGCAGCCTGCGCAAGGGGCCGAATGTCCTTGAGCTGCCGCTGCTGGCGCAGGCGGGCGCTGCCGGCCGCATGGCCACGCGGGTGTCGTGGGGTACGTTCGAGCGGCATCTCGAGGCCAGTCTGGTCAGCGTTCCGCCGACGCCTGGCGTGGCCTCGCACAAGCGGGACGCCGAGGCATGATTTTGCTCCTGCCGGGCAGGGCGAATGGGCGGCCATGGCGGCACACGGCGCTGGCGCTGGTCACGATGATGACGGGCGTGCCCGGCATGTCGACGTACGCAATCGCGGCGGACGCCGCGTCGATCCTCGAAGAGCCGATGCAGCCGATCGCCAAGGACAGCCCGAAGATCCGGGTGTGCAAGGCCTGCTCGCTGACGGAAATGCAGGACGGCAGCAGCCAGCGCGTGGCCGAGCGGGCCGCTCCCGAGTATTCGGCGCCACGCGATGCCGGGCAGATGATGATGCCGCGCGACGACGGGGCGGGTTCGGCAACCGACCCCTATGCCGGGACGACGATTTCGGTGCCCGGAGCCGCCACCCTCATGCTGCCGGTCGTGATTCAGTGACGCGCGGCTTCGTCCTTCTCGCGCTGGGGCTCGGGCTACCGGTGGCCCAGGCGAACGATGCGTCGGGCCTCGACCTGACCATCGACGTGCTGGGCAGAAACGACAGCATCGACGAGCGCATCGTCAACCGGATCGCGATTCCCGGTGTGGCGCTGGAGCGTGCTCCGGTCGAGCGGCGCCCACTGGCCGCGGTGGGCGGGGCGGTCGGTGGGGTACTCGGGGGCGTGGGCGGAGTCGTCGGGGGCGTCGTCGAACGTGTGGCGCCCGCGCTGCCGCTGCTACGCTACGAGGAATGGGTCGAACAGCGAAAAGAAGCCGAGCAGGATCGTCGGAGAGACGTTCGGGAACGAGCGCGCGAGCGACGCGAGTAGTCCCCTGAGCGCGTCGATCGGGCTCGGTGCAGGCGCCCGCACGACGCAATCGGCAGGACACGGAATCCTTTGGCGACGGGCATGAGCGGGGCGTGGGTCGCCGCCTGCATCGGATCGCTGGCGGTCGGGCTCTGGTCCCTCCCATTGGCTGCCGAAGCGGCACCGGCGCCCTTCGAACATTCCTTTGAAGCCGGCGTGGCCCTGACGCGCGCGGGGCGCTACGACGAAGCGCTCATTCAATTCCTGGCCGCCGAGAAAGCCGGTGACCAGAGCGCACGCCTGTACTTCAATCTGGGTGTCGTCAATTACCGTTTGCAGCGCTACGAGGCCGCGCGCGCGGCTTTTGCGCTGGCGGCCGAGGACCCGGAGACGGCCGACCTGGCGCGGTACAACAGCGGGCTGGTGGCGCTGGCGGATGGCGACAACGAAGAAGCTGCGCGCTGGTTTCGCCGAGTCTCGGACCAGGCAGGTGACGCGGGCCTGCGGGCGCTGGCGAGGCGCGCGCTGGACCGCGCGGCGGGCGAGACGTCGCCAGCCGACACGGTGGCGGCGCAGGGATCGCTGTCGGTGCTGCGCGGCTGGGACAGCAATGTCGTGGTGCCGGTCGGTTCGATCAGCGATCTGCCGTCGTCGCGACGCGACCAGTTCACCGAAGCGCGCCTGGCATGGGCGGGTGCGCTCGGCGATGCGGTACCGGGCCTGGGCTATCGCCTCACTGGATTGGCGATCGAATACGACGACATCCAGCCCGGCGACATCGCCGCGCTGGAGGCCGGCGTAGATTGGCGCGGGCCGATCCTGATCGACGCAGGGGTCGGCGTCCTCGCGGTCGGGGACAACGGATACCAGAGCAGCCTCGACATTCGCTTGCAGGCCCCGGTGATCGACGCGGACGGCGTGCGTGTGAACGTCGATGGCGGCTGGAGCCGGCTCGAGCCGATGGACGATCGCGCCAACGGTCTGGAGGGCTCGCGCTACAGCTTCGGGGGCTCGGTGGACGCTGGAATCAGGCCGTTGAGCGTCAATTTCGGGTATCGGCACCTGATCAACGACCGCTTCGCGGCAAGCCTGTCCCCGAAGCAGGACCGCTATTCGCTGCGGCTGCGACTCGCGCTCGGCCGCTGGGTCGTTCGGGCCTGGGGCCGCTATATCGAAAGCGATTACCCCACGCAGCGGCAGGACGAAGCGCGGGATATCGGTATCGATACGGCGTTCCGGCTGCACTCCCGCTGGGAGCTGCTGGTGGAGGCCAACCGCTTGCAGAACCGGTCGAGTGATTCACGTTTCAACTACACCACCGAACGGCTCTATTCCGGGCTGCGCTTCTACTTTTGAGGGGTTCTCGAAATTTCGTACGTACGGAGGGAACCCTTTCTGGACGCCAACCGTTTAAAATCCGCAGTGAGGTCGATCATTTGGTATAGGGACCTGATTAGATCGTCACGTATTTCCAAACAATAGATAGGAGAAAAAAGATGCGCCTTCGTGTTCTTTCTGCCGCTGCTCTGCTGCTCGTCTCCGCACATGCTTCCGCTGCGGGTCCGGTGGGTCTCAATGGTCTGCTGGCTCCCGTTGATCGTCTGGTGAGCTCGGTCGTCACCGGCCTGCTGGGCACCAACCATGGTCAGCTCCTGGTCCTGCCGGCGCTGCCTGCGGTCGCCCTCCCGGGTCTGGTCCCGCTGCCGGCGGTGCCGATTCCGGCCACGCAGATCCTGGCAGGTCTCGACGCCATCCCGACGACGGTGAAGCTGATGCAGGCCTTCGCGCCGCTCGCGACGGCTGTCTACATCCCGGTGGTCACTCCGATCTTCCTGAACTTCTAAGTTCGGATCGGTCGTAAAAAAATCGCCCGGCTTGGCCGGGCGATTTTTTTTGTGCGTGTTGCCGCGATCCGGCGCTACTTCTCGACGAAGGCGCGTTCGATCACGTAGTCGCCGGGCGAACCGATGTGCGGCGAGATCTGGAAGCCACGGCTGTCGAGCAGGGCGGCGGTGTCCTTGAGCATTGCCGGCGAGCCGCACAGCATCGCGCGATCGGTTTCCGGATTCAGATCGGGCAGGCCGATGTCGCGCGTCAGCTTGCCGCTCTCGAACAGCTCCGTCAGGCGTCCGTTGTTGCGGAACGGCTCGCGCGTGGCGGTCGGGTAATAGATCAGCTTCTTGCTGACTTCCTCGCCGAGGATCTCGTGCTTCGGCAGATCCTGCGAAAGATGATCGTGATAGGCGAAATCGTCGACCTGGCGGACACCGTGGACGAGCACGACCTTCTCGAAGCGCTCGTAGGTCTCGGGATCCTTCACCAGCGATAGGAACGGCGCGAGGCCCGTGCCGGTGGCCAGCATGTACAGGTGCCGGCCGGGCTTGAGGTCATGCAGAATCAGCGTGCCGGTGGGCTTGCGGCTGACCAGCACGTCGTCGCCGACCTTGATGTGCTGCAGGCGCGACGTCAGCGGGCCGTTCTCGACCTTGATGCTGAAGAACTCCAGGTTCTCCTCGTAGTTGGCGCTGGCGATGCTGTACGCACGCAGTAGCGGCCGGCCATCGACCTGCAGCCCCATCATCACGAAATGGCCATTCTCGAAACGCAGCGCCGGATCGCGCGTCGTCGTGAACGAGAACAGCGTGTCGTTCCAATGGTGAATGGAAAGAACCTTCTCGGTACCGATGGCAGCCACATCAACCCCTGAATCGAATGAAGACGGATGAAGTTTCGACGCGGGGGCGGCTTCGTGCCGTCCCCCGCATGGACGAGATCAGGCGGCGATCTTGCGCAGGCGCGCGACCGACTCCTGCAGCACCTTGTCGCTCGTCGCGAAGCTCAGACGCACGTGACCGGGTGTGCCGAAGGCCGAGCCCGGAACCAGTGCGACCAACGCTTCCTTGAGCAGCTTGTCGGACAGTTCGAGATCGTCCTTCACGCCCAACTTTGCGATGAGTCCTTCGACATTAGGAAAGACGTAAAAGGTGCCGTCGCCGGAGGCGCAGGAAATTCCCGGCACCGAGTTCAGGTCGGCCACGAGGCGATCGTGCCGGCCCTTGAAGGCCTTGCACATCTCGGTGACGCAGGTCTGGTCGCCGTTGAGTGCGACTTCGGCCGCCACCTGGGAGATCGAGGTCGGGTTCGACGTCGACTGGCTCTGGATGTCGGCCATCGCCGTGATGATCTTCTGCGGGCCGGCCGCAAAGCCCAGGCGCCAGCCGGTCATCGAATACGTCTTCGAGACCGCGTGGATCACGACGGTGCGGTCGTACAGGTCCGGGCAGACGTTGATGATGTTCGCGAACGGTTCCGCCGCCCAGAGGATCTTCTCGTACATGTCGTCGGTCGCGATGACGATCTGCGGATGCTTGCGCAGCACCGCACCGATCTCGGCGAGTTCGGCCCGCGTGTAGGCCATGCCCGACGGGTTGGACGGCGAGTTGATCCAGACCATGCGCGTGCGCGGCGTGATGGCGCGCTCGAGCTGCTCGGCGGTGATCTTGAAGCGCGCGGCCTGCGTCGTCGGGATGATCACCGGCGTGGCGTCAGCGAGCAGCACCATGTCCGGATAGCTGACCCAGAACGGCGCGGGGATCAGCACCTCGTCACCGGCGTTGAGCACGGCCATGCACAGGTTGTAGCAGCTCTGCTTGCCGCCACAGGACGCGAGGATCTGGCCCGGCTTGTACTCGAGCTGGTTGTCGCGCTTGAGCTTGTCGATGATCGCCTTCTTCAGCGAAGGCGTGCCGCCGACCGGCGTGTACTTGGTGAAGCCGCGCTTGATCGCGTCGATCGCCGCGGCCTTGATGTGCTCGGGCGTGTCGAAGTCCGGCTCGCCGGCGCCCAATGACAGCACGTCGAGACCCTGGGCCTTCAGTTCACCGGCCTTGGCCGTGACTGCAAGGGTGGGAGAAGGCTTGATGCGGCCCATGCGCTGGGCCAGAGGCAGTTCCACGATGACACCCCAAGTGAAGGGAGAAAAACGGCGCGCAATGGTAATGGATGTAGGCGCCGAGGCCTACCTCTGCGCCGAGATCGGGCGGCATTTCGGCGGCACGGGCCGCTGCCGTGCCGGTGGTCGCAATGCGCGGGACGAGTCGATCTGCGCGGGCACGGCTGCGACAATGATGGGCGGCATCCCGCCATCGAATCGCCATTCTCTCCCCCGCATGGACCCGACCCAGACTGCGATCGTCTTCGCCGACGCCAAGACGGGCGCGCCGTTCCTCTTCGTGCTGTCGCTCGGCCTGCTGCTGGCCGGCGGCCTTTTCCTGCTGCGGCCGTGGCCGCCCAGGTTGGCGCGAGGACTCATGTTCGCGCTGGTGCTGGTGATCTGCGGCGCCGGAGTGTTCTACGCACTGCTGGATCGCAAGCTCGTCGTCGATCGCTCCACGCAAGAGGTCGCGCAGTCGGCTCGAATCCTCGGGCTGGGTCGCAGGCAGGCATGGAAATTTGGCGAATTCCAGACGGTGCGCGTCGAATACCGGCCGATCCGCGTGAACCGGGAGTCGGGGATGTCGCGCTCGAATCCCGGGAATGCCGAGCGTCACGACAACTACGTCGTCGAACTGGTGGGTCCCGGCGCTACGGTCTACGTGCGGTCGTACGACGAGGCTTCGGAGGCCGAACGGGTTGCGGCCAATGTCGCGCGCGCGGGTTCCTGGCAGGCGCGGCGACTCGGCTATCGGGTGCGGACCGGCAGCGGACAACCGGGCGAGGGGATTGCGGCCGGGGAGTTGCAGTCGTTCGAGACGCCGTCGGGCCAACAAGGGATCGGCATGAGCTTGGAGGCCTGGACGCAGATCCAGATCGAGAGCGGGGCTGAATCGGTGATCGAAGTGTCGCCCTGAGTCCGCAGAAATTGCGGATCAACCCGCTCGTAGCCCGGGCGAAGCCCGGGGTTGCGCTCTGCATGTGAGGGGAATCCCGGGCTTCGCCCGGGCTACGTTTACGCGCGCGGAGCAGCGTCGATTAACGCCTGCGCAGCGCGCAGCAGATTCGCAGCGGGCCCGTTGGCGCCCAGAGTGATCCGCGAAACACAGGCGCCATCCATCAACAGATGCAACGAGTCCGCGAGGATTTCCGCATCCCGCGCGCCCAACTGGCTGCACAGTTCGTGCAGCCGGCGACGCTTCTCACGGTTGTAGTCGAGCACCACTTCGCGCGCCGGGTGGGCGTCGTCGGTGAGTTCGATCGCCGCGTTTGCAATCGGGCAACCGCGATCGTTCTGCGCCTTCTGCTTGCGTGTCTGCGCCTCGAACAGCGCGAGCAAGGCTGCGCGCGGATCGTCGGCGTGCGGTGCGACGGTGGCATCCCACCAGCGCCAGAACTCCTCACGCGATTCGCGCAGGCACTCCGCAACCAGCTCGTCCTTGCCCTCGAAGGCCCGATAGAGGCTCATCTTGGTCGCGCCGGCTTCGTGCGCGATGGAATCGACGCCGACCGCACGAATGCCCTGTCGATAGAACAGTTCACGCGCGGCGTCGAAGATGCGGTCGCGCGCACTGGGCCGCGCCGCCGTCTCCGGTGATTTTTTCTCCCGACTTGAACGGGTTGTGACCACCATGACCCAATTCCTCTGCATCAGCCCTTGAAAGGATACCGTCCCGGTCGCACTGTCCGTTCATGATACCGCTCGGTATCATCTCATGATGGTGTCCGTCCTGGACCATTCAATCGAATTGGAGACGAAAGTGGAAAGAAAACTGGCATTGGTGACAGGCGGCAACAAGGGCATCGGACTGGAGACGGCGCGTCAGCTCGCGAAGGGCGGCGTGCAGGTGATTCTGGCCAGCCGTGACGGCGCGCGCGGAGAAGCCGCGGCGCAGGTCCTGGTCAAGGAAGGGCTTCCGGTAGAGCACGTGCAGCTCGATGTGAACGACTCGGCCAGCATCCAGCGCGCCGCCTCGGAAATCGAAGGCCGGCACGGCCGCCTCGACATCCTGATCAACAACGCCGGCACCGTGCTCGACGCCCTGGACAAGCCGCCTTCGGCGCAGACGCTGGAGACCTGGCGCAAGACCTTCGATACCAACGTCTTCGGACTGGTCGAAACGACGCTGGCCTTCCTGCCGCTGCTGAAGAAATCCAAGGCCGGACGCATCGTCAACGTGTCCAGCCGCCTGGGCTCGATCAACGATCAGGCTGATCCGACGAGTCCGTACTACGACTTCAAGGTTCCCGCGTACAACGTCAGCAAGGCCGCGGTGAACGCCTGGACCGTGCAGCTCGCGCATGAACTGCGCAGCACCTCCGTCAAGGTCAATTCCATCCATCCCGGGCATGTGAAGACCGACATGGGCGGTGCCTCGGCCCCAATGGAAATCGTCGACGGCGCGAAGACCTCGGTCGAACTCGCGCTGATTCCCGCCGATGGGCCCAATGGCGGTTTCTTCCACCTCGGCGAACGCCTGCCCTGGTAATCCTCTCCACCCCATTCAACCCACGAAACGAACGAGATCGACATGCCTACCCTGCAAGAACCCGTACAGGTCGGTGACCTGAAGCTGAAGAACCGCGTCGTCATGGCGGCGCTGACGCGCACCCGCGCCGGCACCACGCACGTGCCCAACGAGCTGATGGCCGAGTACTACGCCCAGCGCGCCAGCGGCGGCCTGATGTTCACCGAGGCCACGATGGTGGATCCGCAGGCCAGCGCGTTCATCGGCGAGGGCGGCCTCTACTCGCCCGAGCATGCGCTCGGCTGGAAGAAGGTGACCGACGCGGTCCACGCCAAGGGCGGTCTGATCCAGGTGCAGCTCTGGCACCCGGGCCGCGCGACGCATCAGGACATCAACAACGGCGTGCAGCCGATCTCCTCGACGCCGCGTGCGATCCGCGACTCGAGCACGCACACGCCGACCGGCAAGCACGCGTATCCGGTTCCGCGCGCACTGACCACCGCCGAGGTCCCCGGCATCGTCGAGATGTTCCGGCAGGCTTCGCTGCACGCCAAGGCGGCAGGCTTCGACGGCGTGCAGATGCACGGTGCGCACGGCTATCTGCTCGATCAGTTCCTGCGCGACGGCGCCAACGATCGCACCGATGTCTACGGTGGCTCGCTGCAGAATCGCGCGCGCCTGCTATTCGATGTCATCGATGCCGCGATCGGCGTCTGGGGTGCGGGCAAGGTCGGTCTGCGCATCTCGCCGCTGGTGGGCTTCAACGACATGGTCGACTCCAACCCGCGTGAGCTCGTCGCCTACGTGGCCGAACAGGCCCAGGCCCGCAAGCTGGGCCATTTCGAACTGCGCCACGACCAGTGGGATCGTCCCGAAGAGCTGGAACTGCAGAAGATCGCGCGCCGCGCCTTCCGCGGAGCGCTGTTGCTCAACGGCGGCTTCGACGGCGCTTCGGGTGAAGCGGCGGTGGCAGAAGGCCGCGCCGATGCCATCGTCTACGGCAAGTGGTACCTGTCGAATCCGGATCTGCCGGAGCGCATCGCGAAGAAGGCCGAGCTGAACGCCTTCGACCCGGCGACGTTCTACGCCCCGGGCCCTGAGGGTTACACCGACTACCCGCGCCTGGCCGCCTAGCGCGCAGGGCAGGGCCGTCACCGGCGGTCCGATCGCGTGATCGGCCGCCGGATTTCGGTGGGCTTCGAAGGTGGATCGTTTTCCGCGATGGAGTTGTCTATCGTGGGAGCGACCCCACCTTCGGACTCCCGCCACGCTTCCTTCGTGGCCCAGGCCGATTCCGACGCCGACCGTCCATGAAAGAAGCTCCTCGCGACAATCTCAAGGTCGTCCGCCTCAAGCACCGGCGTGACGCGCTGTTCAAGCTCAAGAGCGAATGGCCGCCGGCGGGCGACCAGCCGGCCGCGATCGCGGGGATGGTCGAGAATCTCGAGGCCGGCGTCGCGCACCAGACGCTGCTCGGCGTCACCGGATCCGGCAAGACGTATTCGATCGCCAACGTGATCCACCAGGTGCAGCGCCCGACGCTGGTGCTGGCGCCCAACAAGACGCTCGCCGCGCAGCTCTACGGCGAGTTCAAGGAATTCTTCCCCGACAACTCCGTCGAGTACTTCGTCTCGTACTACGACTACTATCAGCCGGAAGCCTACGTTCCGAGCACGGACACGTTCATCGAGAAGGACAGCTCGATCAACGAGCACATCGAGCAGATGCGTCTGTCGGCCACCAAGGCGCTGATGGAACGTCGCGACTCGATCATCGTGGCCAGCGTCTCCGCCATCTACGGCCTCGGCGACCCCGAGAGCTACTTCAAGATGGTGATGCACATGAAGGTCGGTGATCAGATCGATCAGCGCAGCCTGATCCGCCAGCTCGCCTCGATGCAGTACACGCGCAACGACATGGATCTCGCGCGCGGCACCTACCGTGTGCGCGGAGACCTGATCGACATCCACCCGGCCGAAACCGACGACGAGGCCGTGCGCGTCGAGCTGTTCGACGACGTCGTCGAATCGGTGTCGATCTTCGATCCGCTCACCGGCGAAGTGCGCCAGCGCGTGCCGCGCTACACGATCTATCCGAAGTCGCACTACGTGACGCCGCGCGAGAAAGTGCTGGGCATGTTCGACGTCATCAAGGACGAGATGCGTGAGCGCCTGAAGTATTTCCAGTCGGCGGGAAAGCTGCTGGAAGCGCAGCGCCTCGAGCAGCGCACGACCTTCGACCTGGAGATGATCCAGGAAGTCGGATTCTGCTCGGGCATCGAGAACTACAGCCGCTATCTCTCGGGCCGCAATCCGGGCGAGCCGCCGCCGTGCCTGCTGGACTACCTGCCGCCGGACGCGCTGGTGGTCGTCGATGAAAGCCACGTCACCGTTCCGCAGCTCGGCGCCATGTACAAGGGCGATCGCGCGCGCAAGGAAACGCTGGTCGAGTACGGATTCCGTCTGCCCAGCGCGATGGACAACCGGCCGCTGAAGTTCGAAGAATTCCAGCGACTCGTGCCGCAGACGATCTACGTCAGCGCCACACCCGGTCCGTACGAGGTGGAGAAGTCGGGTTCGAGCGTCGTCGAGCAGGTGGTGCGTCCCACCGGGCTGGTCGATCCTCAGGTCGAGATCCGGCCGGCGCGCACGCAGGTCGACGACGTGCTCGGCGAGATCCGCATCCGCGCCGAGAAGCACGAGCGCGTGCTGATCACCGTGCTGACCAAGCGCATGGCAGAGGACCTCACGGACTATCTGCACGAGAACGGCGTCAAGGTGCGCTACATGCACTCCGACGTGGATACCGTCGAGCGCGCCGAGATCATCCGCGACCTGCGCCTGGGTGTCTTCGATGTCCTGGTCGGCATCAACCTGCTACGCGAAGGTCTCGATCTTCCGGAGGTTTCGCTGGTCGCGATCCTCGATGCCGACAAGGAAGGCTTCCTGCGTTCGGATCGTTCGCTGATCCAGACGATCGGACGCGCGGCGCGTCACCTCGAGGGCAGGGCGATCCTGTACGCCGACCAGGTCACCGACTCGATGCGTCGCTCGATCGGCGAGACCGATCGTCGTCGTGCCAAGCAGCAGGCCTTCAATCTCGAACACGGCATCACGCCGCGCGGCGTGACCAAGCGTATCGCCGACCTGATGCGCTACGGATATGCCGACGGCTCGGGCGCGCTGCCCAAGGCGGCGGAGCCCAAGGCCGGCTACGAGGCGCGGCTGACGTCCGAGCAGATGGCCAAGAAGATCGCGAAGATCGAGAAGGAAATGCGCGTCGCCGCGCAGAACCTGGAATTCGAGAAGGCGGCGAAGCTGCGCGACGACGTCCGGCGCCTGCGCGAACAGTTGCTGGTGCACGCGGCCTGATGCGGCATGGGTGGCGCCACATCGCGGTCTGCGCCGCGTTGCTGATGGCCGTGCTGTCGTCGGCAGCGGCGCGCGCGGACTGCAGTCCCTGGCCGGCCTGGGAGGCGTTCAAGTCCGGCTACATCAGCGGCGACGGCCGCGTCATCGATCCGATGCACGCGGACCAGCGAACGGTTTCGGAAGGCCAGGCCTACGCGATGATGTTCGCGCTGATCGCCGACGACCGCGCGAGCTTCGATCGCCTGCTCGCATGGACGACCAACAACCTGTCGCGAGGGGACCTGGCGGAGAACCTGCCGGCCTGGCTCTGGGGCAGGCGCGAGGACGGCCAGGCGTGGGGCGTGCTCGATCCCAATGCCGCCACCGACGCCGACGTCTGGCTGGCTTACGCCTTGCTCGAAGCGGGCCGGCTGTGGGCGGAGCCGAAGTACGAACGGCTGGCGGACGCGCTGATCGCCAATATCGCGAAACACGAGGTGATCGACCTGCCGGGTCTGGGCCCGACCCTGGTGCCGGCGCCGCACGGTTTCGTGTTCAAGGACTACGCGCGCCTCAACCCCAGCTATCTCGCGCTGCAGCCGCTGCGCCGCATCGGCGGACACACCGGCGATCCGTTGTGGAACGCAGTCACGTGGTCATCGCGTCGCGTGCTGCTGGAGGGCGCCTCGCGGGGCGTGGCGGGCGACTGGATCGAGTGGCGCCCGCGGGAAGGCTTCGTTCCGGACACCAAGACGCAGGGGCTGGGCAGCTACGACGCAATCCGGGTGTATCTGTGGATCGGCATGCTCGACGCGCAGGACCCGGACCGGGGCGAGCTGCTGGCGCGGTATGCACCGGTCGCCGGTCTGTTCTCGGCGGATGGCCGGCCCCCGACCTACATCGACATCGCCTCGGGTCGTACGCGCGGCCTGGCCTCCGGCGGATTCTCCGCTTCCTTCCTTCCGTTCTTCACGGCACAGGGCAATTTCGGCGCGGTGGCGCAGCAGAGTCTGCACCTCGCGGTGCAGACGGCGAGCGACGCGACGTTCTACTACGACCAGGTCCTGCGCTTGTGGGGCGGCGGCTGGAGCGCAGGCCGCTACCGGTTCGCTGCCGATGGCGGCCTCGTCCCCGCGTGGTCGGGATGCGCGACGCGTTGATTCCATTTGCGTCGCCGGGGATGCGCCGTTAATCTTCGCGCCCCTGCGGTTCGGCAGGCGCGTAGCTCAGTTGGTTAGAGCACCACCTTGACATGGTGGGGGTCGGAGGTTCGAGTCCTCTCGCGCCTACCACTCGGTACCTTCGGTGCCAGTGGTAGCAGGTCGATGCGGGCACTGCGCCCGGCATTTTTTTGCATCTGCCGCTCCCGTTTCACCCGGCATCCCGCGCCGCTCGGCGCGACTTCCTTGGCGGCAGGATGGAGATCCGGATGCGCTCGATCTCCTCGACGATCTGCTCGATGAAGGCCGCGGTCGCCGCAGGGATCGGCCGTCCGGACAAGGTCGCGACGATCACCGGCGCGCGCACATGCGACAGATCGGCGATGTCGAGCATCGCGAACTCGTCGCGTGACAGCTCGGCCGGGAATACGCCGATCACGCCTGCGGTGATCGCATCCGTCTGGTGGACGATGTGGCGGATGACCGTGAAGTCCTCGGCCTGCAGGAACAGGTCGTGCAGTTCTTCCGAGGACTTGCCGCCGCCGTAATGCTCCATGAGCCAGGACAGGTACCAGCGCGGCAGCTTCGGCACCAGCAGCGGGTAGGGCAGGACGTCGCGGATCTTGATCTTCGGCAGCCGGGTCAGCGGATGATCGCGCCGGCACAGGATCACGGGCGAGGACATCGCGAAGGTGCGCGCGTCGATGCCCGGATCCAGCGCATCGAAAGGCGAGCCCACGTAGACGTCGACGCGGCGCGCGAGCAGTTCGTTCTGGAGTTCGTCCCAGCCCTGCGTGCGCAGGCGGAAGCGCAGCTTCGGATGCTTGCGCAGCAGGCGCGACAGCGCCGGCGCCACGATGATGTCCGCCATCCACGGATCGGACCCGATGATCACCTTGCCCGAATCCAGATTGCGCAGCAGTTCGATCTCGCGGCGCGCCTCGTCGAGCGCCGCGGTGCTCTCGCGTGCCACGCGCAGCACGACGTCGCCGTACTCGGTCGGCGTCACGCCGCTCTGGTCGCGCACGAACAGCTGCACGCCGTAGTCCTCCTCGATGCGACGGATGCTCACGGACAGGGCCGACTGCGTCAGATGCAGGGCCTCGGCGGCGCGACGGTAATTGCGGTGCTCGTTGAGGGCGAGCACGTGACGCAGCTGACGCAGGGATTCGGACATGACAGAAATCGATCGATTGCCGAAGAATAATGAATTGGACGAGCATTCGGCGCCCTCGTCAATATCGTCCCTGTGCGTTGGACCACGCGAGGAGACCCATAGAAATGAGCATCGAAGCCCTGTCAGCAGACGGCCGCTCCGTCCGTTACACCGATCGCCGACGCTGGTTGTGGTCGCTGTCCCTGGCCTGGCCGCTGCTGCCGGTGGGCTCGTGCCTGCTGGCGATCCAGACCGGTCACGCGGCCTGGTACTGGGCGACGCTGGTGATCTGGTACCTGATCGTTCCCGTCATCGACCACCTGCTGCCGCCCGACGCCAGCAATCCGCCTCCCGAGGTGGTGCCGCAACTCGACGCCGACCGCTACTACCGGTACCTGACGTATCTGACGGTCCCGATCCACTACCTGACGCTCGTGTATTCGGCCTACGTGGTCGGCACGCAGGACCTGGCCTGGTATTCGATCCTTGGCCTGGCGCTGTCGGTGGGCGTGGTCAACGGACTGGCGATCAACACGGGTCACGAACTCGGCCACAAGACGACGACGCCGGAGCGCTGGCTGGCCAAGACCGTCCTGGCCGTCGTCGGCTACGGGCACTTCTTCATCGAGCACAACAAGGGGCATCACAAGGACGTGGCCACGCCCGAGGACCCGGCCTCGTCGCGCATGGGCGAAAACATCTACCGATTCGCCTGCCGCGAGATTCCCGGTGCGATGCGCCGCGCCTGGAGTTCGGAGAAAACGCGGCTGGCGCGGTGCGAAAGCGGACCGTGGACGCTGAAGAACGAGGTGTTGCAGCCCTTGCTGCTCACGGTGCCCCTGTACGCGGCGCTGATCTACGCTTTCGGCTGGGTGATGCTGCCGTTCCTGTTCATCCAGGCGTTCTGGGGCTGGTTCGGCATCCTGAGCAGCGCCAACTACATCGAGCACTACGGACTGATGCGCCAGAGGCTCGCGAACGGGCGCTACGAGCCCTGCCAGCCGTACCACTCGTGGAATTCGAACCACGTGATGTCGAACCTGATCCTGTTCAATCTGCAGCGTCATTCGGATCATCACGCCAACCCGACGCGCCGCTACCAGAGCCTGCGCGCCTTCGACAAGCTGCCGGAATTCCCGAGCGGGTACCCGCTGATGTTCATGATCGCGCTGCTGCCGCCGCTGTGGTTCGCGCTGATGGATCGCCGCGTCATGGCTTGGGCGGGCGGTGACTTCAGCCGCATCAACGTGCTGGCCGAAAAGCGCGCGAAGCTGGCGGCGCGTCATGCCGGCGCCGGGGAGCAGGTCCCCGTCGCCCGATGACGGCCTACCGCCGTTATCGATGTCCCGGCTGCTCGTACGTGTTCGACGAGCGGACCGGGGACGCACACGAAGGGTTCAAGCCCGGCACGCGCTGGGAGGCGGTTCCGGACGACTGGGCCTGCCCGCAGTGCGCCGTGCGCGAGAAGCCCGACTTCGAGCCGCTTCCCGCTGGCGAGAACCCCGTTCCCTAGCCGGGATGCGCCGACTCGGCCCGATTGCCGCAAGGGGGGCGGATCGCCGCGCACGGGTAGGCAGATCGCGGCGAATGTTTTACGCTTCCTCCCGTTCCGCATGAGCGCGACGCCGTCGCCGCCCTGCCGAAGACATCGCAAGCCCGCAATGCACCTCCGCAACAAAGCCATCGTCCTCGCCGTACTGGTCGTCGTTACCGACGCGCCGTAGGGGACGCTGCACGCAACAATCCAACCCCGCCGGCGCAACATCCGGCGGGGTTTTTCGTTGTAGGGGTTGCAGGATTCGCCGGATGTTCCGCCCAAGGGGTTCCAACCTGGAACCTTCATGGACATCACTGGCGCACAACTCATCACCCGCTTCCTGGAACGGCGCGGCACGCCCTTCGTCACCGGCGTGCCTGGCGGCGCCGTCCTGCCGCTCTACCGCGCGCTGGACGACTCGCAACTGCCGCACGTGCTGGCGCGCAACGAACAGGGCGCCGCCTTCATCGCGCAGGGTTATGCGCGCGTCGCCGGCCGGGCCGGCGTGGCCATCGCCACGTCCGGACCCGGCGTGACGAACACCGTCACGGCGCTGGCCGATGCCAAGTCGGATTCGGTGCCGCTGGTGCTGCTGGCCGGGCAGGTGCCGCGCGCGCTCAAGGGCACCGACGCGTTCCAGGAAGCGCCGACCGGGTTCATCGTGGATCGCATCACCAAGGCGCATTTCGAGATCGGCTCGGCAGCCGAACTCGCCGAACTGCTGCCCGAGGCCTTCCGCATCGCCGAGAGCGGCCGCCCCGGCCCGGTGCTGCTCGATATTCCCAAGGACGTCCAGACCGAACGCATCACGCTCGACGGGCTTCCGGACCCGGTGAGCCCGACGGCTGCGCCGGTCCCCAACCCGAACCAGATCGCGCGTGCGGCGGGCCTCATCGAGCGCTCGCAGCGTCCGCTGCTCTATCTCGGTGGCGGGGTGCGGATCTCGCGAGCCTTCGCCGATGCGCAGCGCCTGGCCGAGACCGCGAGCCTGCCGACGGTGACCACGCTGATGGCGCTCGGTACCTTGCCGCCGGAGCATCCGCTCGCGCTGGGGATGCTCGGCATGCACGGCGCGCAGCATGCGAATCGGGCGATCGACGAGTGCGACCTGCTGATCGCCATCGGCGCACGCTTCGACGATCGCGCCACCGGCAAGCTCGCCGCGTTCGCTCCGAATGCGCGCGTGATCCACATCGATGCGGACCCGCGCGAACTCGGCAAGCTGCGACGAACGGACCTCGCGATCCATGCCGACGCCGGTGCCGCGTTGCGTGGGCTCTGCGCAATGTTGCGACCGACCTTGCGCACCGAATGGCTCGCGCGCGTGGGCGAGCTTCGCCGGACGTATCCGGCGCCCATCGCGGACCCGCATTCGCTGGCGCGTCCGCAAGGCTTGATCGCGCAGATTGCGCGACTCGCCGGACCGGATCGCGCGGTGACCACAGACGTGGGCCAGCACCAGATGTGGATGGCGCAGGAATATCCGATCCGCAATCCGGCGCGATGGCTCACGTCGGGCGGCCTGGGCACGATGGGGTTCGGAATTCCCGCTGCGATCGGCGCTGCGCTCGCTTCACCGGAGACCGGCGCCCTGTGCGTGACCGGCGACGGCAGCCTGCTGATGAACGTGCAGGAGCTCGCGACGCTCGCCGATCTGCAGCTCGACGTGAAGATCGTGGTGTTCGACAACGGCGGCCTGGGCATGGTGCGCCAGCAGCAGAGCCTGTTCTACGAGCGGCGCTTCACAGCCTCCGGCTATCCGCGCGGCACTTCGATCTGCGCGCTCGCGGAAGCCTTCGGCATTCCGTCGATCGATCTCGGACGGGCACGCGATGCGCAGGCGGCATTGCGCCGCGCATTCGCCGAGCCCGGACCGGTGCTGGTCCGCGCGCCGATCCACGCCGATGAACAAGTGCTGCCGATGGTGGCGCCGGGACAGTCCAACCTCGAGGTGATCGCATGAGCTCCATGACCGAATACGCGCTGGCGCGTCGACCTGCCGATTGGCCGCAACCCGAGCAACTCGGTTTCGGACAGAAGCTCGCGCCGTGGGTGGTCAGCGCCGAGCACCGCGACGGCGAAGGCTGGTCGGCGTTGCACGCGATGCCGTTGTCCGAAGCGCGCAGTCCGATGGCCAGCGGCGGGCTGCAGTACGGACTGTCCGTGTTCGAAGGGCTCAAGGCCTATCGCGGGCCGCGCGGCGATGCGCACCTGTTCCGACCGCGGGAGCACGCCGCGCGCCTGACGAGCAGCGCCCGTCGCCTTCGCATGCCGCATGTCCCCGAATCCCTGTTCATCGAGGCCTGCCGGCTGGCGGCGCGGCTGCACGAGGACTTCCTGCCGCCGCAGGGACGCGGATCGCTCTACCTGCGGCCGACGCTGTTCGCGGACGAGGAGGCTCTGGGATTTCGCGTGGCGCATACGCACCGCCTGGCGCTGATCGTGACGCCGAGCAGCGATCCGTTGCCGAAGACGGTGAACCTCTGGGCGGAATCCGAACTCGCTCGTGCCGCGATCGGCGGCACCGGCGCGGCCAAGACCGGCGGCAACTACGCCGCCGGACTGCTGGGCCTGGTGCGGGCGCGCGAGCGCGGCTGCGACGACGTGGCCTGGCTCGACGCGGCGCGCACGCGCCTGTCCGAGGCGGGCACGATGAACCTGTTCGTGAAGATCGACGACACGTGGTGCACGCCGCCGCTGGATGGAACGATCCTCCCGGGCATCACGCGCGACAGCCTGATGACGCTGATGCGCGAGCAGGGCGTCGACGTGCAGGAACGCGGACTCGACCTGCGTGAGCTCGCAACGCTCGAACGCGAAGGACGGCTCGGTGCGGCGTTCGGTTGCGGAACCGCCGCGAGGATCGTGCGCATCGCGTCGATCCGCAGCGAATCCTCGACGGTGTCGTTTCCGGATGATCCGCAGGTCGCGGTTCTGCGCGATCGGCTGAAGCGATGTCAGGAAGGGACTGAGTCCGGCTTCTCGACGTGGGCCTGTGCGATCTGAGTATCCGATCGCATAGGCCGCGCCAGGCCTCGGCATGAGCCGCACGCACCGCGACACGGTGCGTGCGGCGCGCAGGTCGTGTTCTCAAGTCCGTACGCGAAAGTGCGACATCGACGGCCGTCGCAGCCGACGCGCGTACTCGCTCATGTAGCCGACCCAGTTGTTCGTGTTGCGGCCGCCGACGAGATACCAGCTGCTGCAGCCGCCGGTGTAGGCCGAGTTCCCGCTGCGTGCTGCCATCTCCTCGTTGAACGCCTGCTGCGCCGCCGGTTCGACGTCGACCGTGGCGAGCCTGCGCTGCGTCATCTCGCGTACCCACTGCGTGATGTAACGCTGCTGGCGTTCGAGCATGAAGATGATCGAGCCGGCGCCGAGATTGGAGTTGGGGCCGTACAGCATGAACAGGTTCGGGAAATCCGAGACGGCGACGCCCAGGTAGCCCTGCGCGCCATCCTTCCAGCGTTGCCGAAGCGAGGCCCCGCCCAGGCCGCGAAAATCCATCGGCGCCAGGAACTGTGTGGCCGAGAAGCCGGTGCCGAACACCAGGGCATCGATCTCGCGGGTGACGCCGTCGGCGGCGCGGATGCTGGACGCGCCGACTTCGAGCACCGGCTCGGTGACGACCTCGACGTTGGGCCGCGCCAGTGCGGGCAGCCATTCGTTGGACAGCAGGATGCGCTTGCAGCCCAGCGGCGTGTCGGGCGTGAGCCGCGCGCGCAGCGCGGGATCCTTCACCTGCGCCTTCATCAGCGCACGCGCCGCGAAGCGCAGCAGCGGACGAGAGAGCCGGCCGAGCAGCGAGCCGTTCTGCAAGGCCGCGGAAAGAAACTCGTACCACCAGTAGATGCGCCAGCGGTCCAGCGTGTGCAGGAACGGCAGCTTCGTCAGCAGCCAGCGTTCGACACGCGTGTAACTGCCGTCGAACTTGGGCAGCGTCCAGCTCGTGGAGCGCTGGAACACGACCAGCTTGTCGACCTCGGCGGCGAGCGCCGGTACGAACTGCACGGCGCTGGGGCCGGTGCCGATGACCGCGACGCGCTTGCCGCGAAAATCGTAGTCGTGCTCCCAGCGCGCCGAATGGAAAACGCGACCGGTGAAGCGCTCGATGCCTTCGACGTTCGGTGTCTGCGGAAGGTTGAGCTGGCCCACCGCCGTGATCACCACCTGCGCTTCGTGCGTGCTGCCGTCAGTGAAGCGCAGCGTCCACAGCGAACGCGATTCATCGAAGTCCGCGCTCGCCACCTCGGTTGCGAAACGGATGTGCCGGCGCAGGTCGTACTTGTCGGCGACGTGCCGCAGGTACGCATGGATTTCGGCCTGCGGCCCGTAGCGGCGCGACCAGGCGTAGTGGGGCTCGAACGAAAACGAGTACAGGTGCGAGGCGACGTCGCAGGCCGCGCCGGGATAGGTGTTGTCGCGCCAGACACCGCCCACGTCCTGCGCTTTCTCGAAGATCGTGAACGATTCGATGCCTGCCTTTTTCAGCGCGTACGCCATGCCCAGGCCGCCGAAGCCGGTGCCGATGATGGCGATGCTGGGGCTCGCGGCCGTGTTTCGCGTCGGTTCTTCGTGTGTTCCCACCCACCGCTCCTGCGCTGCTGAAGGGAGCGACCTTAGCGCAGGGCTGCGCGATATCGGGATTACTGTGCTTTGATGCCGGATGACGCGTTCGTCGGGTGCGACAAAAGCGCCTTGGCGGGCCGACAATCGATCGCGTACCGCACCAGGCCGGACGGGGGATGGCGACATGGAAGACGACGAAGAGCCGGAGATCATCTACGAGGCTGCCCCCACGATCGTCGAACTCGATGGGAACGAGCCGGGCCCGGACGCTGCCACGCTCGCGCAGATGGGCTGGTTGCTGCGTCGCTATACCTCGCGCACCTATATCGCCCGCGCACGGGATCTGTTCGCCGGCCTGATCCGCGCCTTCCTCGAGTGGAGCGATGCTGACGAGGTTCTGTCGCCGGAAGTTGCGAAGGAGTGGGCGCTGGCTCTGCACCAGCGCCTGGCCTCGTTCCAGCGCGCGCTCGATGCGCTCGACAAAGGTGACGCCGCCCGGGCGTACCCGGCGCTGCGCGAGGCCGTGAGCGGCCTGGAGCCGGCGGATGCCCGCGACGAGTTTCGCTTCTCGCTGACGCAACTGATCGATGCGATCGGACCCGCCGCGCGGCCCTGGGGCGAGAGTGCCGTCGCGATGATGGATCGCATCGAGCGCACGCTGGAGGGTTGCTGGGCCTGTGAGACGATCCTGGCCGACCGCTTGTCGCTGCGCATGCGCCCGCGAAGCTTTCCGGAGAAGCTGGACGCGCTGCCGCTGCCCGATCCACGCTCGCCGAAGCTCAAGACGGGCAAGAAGATCCCCGTGACCGGCATCTGGATTGCCACCACGACCTTGAATGCCTGTCCCAACTTCCTGGTCGCGGGCCAGCCGGCGCCGGAGCTGCGTCGTCCCTGCGAGCGCCTCGACTACGAGGCGACGCCGGCGGCAGGCGGTGAGCCGGCACGCGATGCCTGGAGCGACTACGAGTTCGCCGACGAAGCCACGGTGTGGCAGCTCGTGTGGACCGACACGCGGTATCGCGGTGCGGAGAGCGAGGACGAGAGCGCGATGCTGGACGAGGACAACGCGCTGCCGGGGTAACGGGATCGATCACCGGGCGCCCTAGCCCGGGTTTCACCCGGGCTACGACTACGACGGCGGCATCACCCAGCCGCCGAACTGCTTCTCTAGCGCCCGCGCCACGGCGATGGTCTGTGCGTCGCGCCCGGGCGCGCCGACCACCTGAACGCCGAGCGGCAGGCCCTGTTCATTGAGACCCAGCGGCACCTGCGTCGACGGAAAGCCCAGCACGTTGAAGATGCCGCAGTAGGCGAAATCGAACGGCGTGAGCAGCGGATGGTTGTGAAGCGGCGCCACGCGCGTGTACGGCGGGTAGAGCAGCACGCCGTCGTCACCCAGGGTTTCGATCAGCTCCTCTCGCAAGGCCTTGCCCATCTCTACGTAGCGACGGGTCGGCAGCGGCAGCGTCTCGATCAGCGCGAGCACCAGCGCCGGCAGGGTGTGCGGCGTGAGACCCAGCGGCCACTTGGCGAGTTCGAGGAACGTCGAGATGCGCCGGCCTTCGCCGAGCTGGACGGCGAAAGGCTCCGGTTCGGCGGCGTGCATCAGCGCGGCCCATATGTCGAAGGCCTTGCGCAGCGCCGGCGGCTGCAGCCACGTGAGCTTCTGCGACGACTGTGAGCCCAGCCATTCCGCCGCGCGCGCCTGCGCGGCCGACAGGTCGGCGGCGACCTTGCGCTTGCCGTCGTCGCGGATCGCGAAGATGCGCAGCTTGTCGAGCTTCACGCGACGCGGGTCACCGCGCAGTGCGCCGGCCGTGCAGACCGGATCGACGCCATCGGGTCCGGCGAGAATCTTGAGCAGTGGCCACAGGTCGTCCGCGCGCCGCGCGATCGGTCCGGTCACGCAATTGCGGTTCATGTCACCGGTCGGCTCGGGATACTGCCCGGTGTTGGGCACGATGCCCGGCGTCGGCTTGTGGCCGAAGACGCCGTTGAAGAACGCCGGGAAGCGGATCGAGCCGCCGACATCCGCGCCCAGGCCGAACGGCGATGCACCCGCACCGATCAACGCGCCTTCGCCGCCGCTGGAGCCGCCCGCGATGCGGCGATGGTCGTAGGGATTGCCGGTGCGTCCGTAGACGCGGTTCGCGGTCTCCATCCACATGCACAGCTCGGGCGTGTTGGAGAAACCCAGCACGATCGCGCCGGCAGCGCGCAGGCGCGACACGGCCGGCGCCTCGACGGTGGCGATCGCCTTGCGCCTCGACACCATCCCGGAGACTTGAGGAAAGCCGGGAAACGCGAAGTTTTCCTTGATGGTGCAGGGCACGCCGAGCAGCGGCGGCAGGGTGTCGCGGCTCTCATCGCTGGCGAGGCGTGCGTCCGCCGCATCGGCCTCGACGCGGGCCTCGTCGAAGCGGAACTGCACCATGGCGTTGATGCGCCGGTTCACGGCGACGACCCGCGCGATGTGCGCGTCCACCAGTGCGCGGGACGTCAGGCGCCGCGCGCGCAGCGCGGCGGCCATCTCCATGGCGGAGGCGGTCAGCGGATTCATCAGGCGGTTCAGCTCAGGAAGTGCACTCCCGTCAGATTCTCCGCCATCGTCCACAATCGCGCCGCAACGGCGGTGTCCTTCGAGGCCCGCGTACTGTCGACGAGGCGCGGCGAGCCGCGCAGTTCGAACCATCCGCCGGGTCCGTAATACGCGCCACCGGCCGCCGTCGGCGAGGTCGCCGCGAGCAGGATCGGCATCGCCCCGGTTTCGGCGCTCTGCCCGAGCAGCCGGTCGCCCAGACGCACCATCGCGTTGCCGATGCGCGACTTGCCCAGCGAATTGTTCGCGCTGATGTTGGTGGCGGCGTAGCCCGGATGCGCAGCGATGCTGGTGGCCTCGATGCCGGCGCCGACGAAGCGGCGTTGCAGTTCGAACGCGAACATCAGGTTCGCCAGCTTGCTCTGCCCGTAGGCCGCCATGTCCTGGTAGCGACGGGTTCTGAAATGCGGGTCATCGAAATCGATGCGGCCGAAGCGGTGCGCGATGCTCGCCGTATGCACCACGCGCGCTCCTGGCGTTGCGCGCAGCGTCGGCAGCAGATGCCCGGTCAGCGCGAAGTGGCCGAGGAAGTTCGTGCCGAATTGCAGCTCGAATCCGTGACGCGTGTGCGACAACGGCGGCAAGGCGAGCCCGGCGTTGTTGCACAGCAGGTGCAGCGCATCGTGGTTGTGCGCGTAGCGCTGCCCGAACGCCTTCACGGAATCCAGGTCCGCGACGTCCAGCTCCATGACCTCGACCTGGCCGGCGGGGATCGCTGCGAGCAGCCGGTCTCGCGAAGCCATCGCCCGTTCGGCCGACCGGCAGGCCATGACGACCGCGGCGCCGCGGCGGGCCAGGTGCAACGCGGTCCAGTAGCCCAGGCCGCTGTTGGCGCCGGTCACGATGGCGCGCTTTCCCGTCAGATCGGGAATGTCGTCGAAGGTCCAGGTTTTCATGCAGGCCGATCCATCCTGTCGAAGCGCGATCATCGCCAGCCGGGTCGATCGGCGAATCATCCGAAAGGCGCATGTGCTCCACGCCAGGCCATCGCGTGCGAGCGGCCACGTCCGGCCTGCGCCTCGTTCTGCAAGAATCGCGGCAGGCGGAGAGCCGATTCACCTCAAACAGAAAAGAGACGCGAGATGGCAAGCGCAGAGCCCAAGCAGACCTTGCTCGACTGGTTTCATCACTGGGAGCTGACGCAGCCCCAGGCGGTGTACCTGACGCAGCCCAACGGGCACCAGGTCACCGATTACACCTGGGCCGAGGTCGGCGACCAGGCCCGGCGGATGGCCGCGCACCTCAAGTCGCTGAAGCTGGCGCCGCGCAGCAACATCGGCCTGCTGTCGAAGAACTGCGCGCACTGGATCATCGCGGACCTCGCGATCTGGATGGCCGGGCACGTCAGCGTTCCGCTGTATCCGACGCTCAACACCGAGACCGCCTCGTTCATCCTCGAGCACGCCGAGGTCAAGCTGCTGTTCCTCGGCAAGCTGGAGAAGTCGGACTGGGATTCGATCCGCTCCGCGCTGCCGGCCGATCTTCCCTGCGTCGCGCTGCCGCTGGCCCATCCCAACGACTATCCGCGCTGGGAAGACCTGGTCGCCAAGACGCGGCCGGCCAAGACGGCGCTGCGACGCAAGGCCCAGGAACTGGCGACGATCGTCTACACCTCGGGCAGCACCGGCAAGCCCAAGGGCGTGATGATCAGTTTCGGCGCGATGCTGCGCTGCGCGGAGGGTGCGCGGACGCTGGTCGAGCCCACGCCCGAGGACCGCATGATTTCCTACCTGCCGCTGGCGCACGCGGCCGAGCGCGCGGTGGTGGAATCGCCGTCGTTGCGCAGCGGCTGCCGCGTGTACTTCGCGGATTCGCTGACGACCTTCCTCGACGACATGCGCCGCGCACGGCCGACCCTGTTCCTGTCGGTGCCGCGCCTGTGGACCAAGTTCTATCTCGGCATCCAGCAGAAGCTGCCGCTGAAGCGGCAGAAGGTGCTGTTCCGGATGCCGGTGGTGGGCGGCATCGTCAAGCGCAAGCTGCTGCACGAACTGGGCCTGGACTACACGCGCTACGCACTCACCGGCGCTGCGCCGCTGCCGCCGCACATCCTCGAGTGGTACCGCGAGATCGGTCTGGAACTGATCGAGGGCTACGGCATGTCGGAGAACTTCGCCTACTCGCACTCCAACCGCACGGGCCAGGTGCGCGTCGGTTATGTCGGGCAGCCGATGCCCGGCGCGCAGTGCCGCATCGCCGAGAACGGCGAGATCCTGGTGAAGAGTCCCTGCAACATGATGGGCTACTACCGCGACGAGGAACGCACCCGGGAAGCTCTCGACGCCGAGGGCTGGCTGCATACGGGCGATCGCGGCGAGATCGACGACAAGGGTCGCCTGCGCATCACCGGTCGCGTGAAGGAGCTGTTCAAGACCAGCAAGGGCAAGTACGTGGCGCCGTCGCCGATCGAGAATCGGCTGATGCGGCACCCGAAGATAGAGGCTGTGTGCGTGGCCGGCGCGGGCATGCCGCAGCCTTACGCGCTGGTGATGCTGAGCCTGGACGCACAGGCGCAGATCGGCGATGCCGCAGCGCGCGCCGAGCTGGACCATGAATTGTCCGACCTGCTCGACGAGGTCAACAGCGAGCTCGAGCCGCACGAGGTCCTGGATTTCATCGCCGTCGTCAAGGAACAGTGGACCATCGAGAACGGGTTCCTGACCCCGACGATGAAGATCAAGCGCGACATCGTCGAGAAGCGCTACGAACCGGAGATCGAGGCCTGGGCCTCGCGTCGCCGCAAGATCGTCTGGGGCTAGGCTAGGGCACGGAGAACCCGCATGGACATCGTCAACCAGTTGCTGGACCAGGCGCTCGCGATCAATCACCGCGTCGTCGATGTCGCCAACAACGCCTTCGATCGCATCTTCCTGCCGGGCACGATGGTGCGGTCGGAGCAGACGCCGCACGAGATCGTCCATACGTACGGCATCACCTCGGTTCGCTACTACCCGCCGCTCGAGGAAGACGAGATCGAGCTGGCCGGCGGCGCGAGGATGACGGCGCTAGGCGAGACGCACGGCGTGCCGCTGGTGTTCGTGCCGCCGCTCGCGGCGCGGCCGACGATCTTCGACCTGATGCCCAATCGCAGCCTCGTGAAGTATTTCGTGGCGCGCGGTTACCGCGTGTACCTGATCGACTGGGGCGAGCCCGGTCGCGAACAGGCCAACTTCGGCCTTGGCGATTATGTCGACGACCTGATGCCGGTGGCGCTCAAGCGCATCCGCGAGCACGCGCAGGTGCAGGACCTGAGCCTGTTCGGCTGGTGTCTGGGCGGCTTGTTCTGCCTGATGTACGCGGGTCTGTCGCACGACGCCCACCTTCGCAACATCGTCACGGTGGCCAGCCCCATCGACATGCGCGAGGGCAGCATCATGGGCCAGCTCACGGCGGCGCTGATGAAGCCCGCGGAGATCGTGCGCAAGCTCACTTCGTTCCGCTTGCATGACCTTGCGCCGGAGAAGATGAGCATCCCGGGGTGGATGAATTCGCTCGCGTTCAAGCTGACCAATCCGATCGGCAGCATCACGACATACTGGGACCTGGTGCTGCGCTTGTGGGACCGCGAGTTCGTCGAGAGCCACACCACGACGTCGAGCTTCCTCAACAACATGCTCGCGTATCCCGGACGCCTGATCCAGGACATGTTCGTGAAGTTCGCCATCGACAACGATCTGTCGAGGGGCAGCTTCGAGCTCGACGGGAAGTCCGTGAAGTTCGATCGCATCTCGTCGTCGGTGCTGGTGTTCGCGGGCGAGACCGACAACCTCGTCACGCCCGACGCCGCCAGAAAGAGCCTCGAGCTGGTCGCCTCGGAGGACAAGCAGTATCTCGTTGCGCCCGGCGGTCACATGGGCGTGCTGTCGGGCGCCAAGGCGCAGGCCGCGGTCTGGGAAGTGGCGGCGGACTGGCTGGAATCGCGCTCGTCGATCGAGATCGCGCGCGCACCCGAGAAAGTCGAGACCGAGCGCAAGATCCGCCGCCGCAAACGGCTATCGGACGATCCGGGTTTCTAAGATCGCGTATCGGGTGCAGACTCGGCTTCCGCAACACGATGCGATGCGAGGAGAGAACCGATGGGCTATTCAGCGCTGGTGGAACGCACGATCAAACTGTCCCCGAAGCGGACGTACTCGATCCTGGTCGATGATTTCGGCGGTATCGGCAAGCTGCTGCCGGAAGACGTCGAATCCGTGTCGATGCGCGGCTCGGGCATCGGTGGCGTGCGCGTGGTGCGACTCAAGGGCACGTCGTCGGACCTCGAGGAGCGGCTCGAAGCCGCGTTCGACGGGCGGCTGATGTCCTATTCGCTGATCAAGAACGACGTGCTGCCGCTGACGGCTTACCACGCAGTGGTCGAACTGGCCGATGCGCCGGGTGGCGGGACCACGATTCGCTGGTGCAGCAACTGGATCGCGAAAGGCGCGCCCGAAGCCGAGGTCAAGCCGATGCTGGAAGGCCTCTACAACAAGATCATCGACGTCATCGCGAAGCAGAGCTGAGGCTCAGCATCGCTGACGTAGCCCGGGTGCAACGCAACCCGGGGCTTTTCTTCCCAGAGTGAGAAGAGGCCCCGGGTTGCACCCGGGCTACGGTCGTTCCTCAGCGCGTTTTGGTTTGCATCGAGCCGGTCGTCACCCATCGCTGCAGCTTCTGCTGCACGAACAGCGGGCCGATCAGCAGGAACAGGATGTCGTCCGCGAACGAGGGTTTCGCGCCCTCGACGTGATGCCCGTAGAACTGAGCGATCCAGGCCACGACCCAGACCGTGGCGGCGATCGCGAACAGGGGCAGGTGGGCGTGCCGGATCGCCAGGATCAGCAGCACGCTGAGCACCGTCCAGATGACACCGACCAGGAAACTGCCGAACGACAGGCTCAGGTAGAACACGCCGGCCAACGGCATGAGCAAGGTGGCGAGGTTGATCCAGGCCGCGACCTCGGCCGGCAGGCCCGGAACGAAGCGACCCACCGGCACCAGCCACAGCAGCGCGAGAGTCGCGAAGAAGATCGCCGGTACGCAGATCACGTGGATGACCTGGTTCAACGGGTTCCGATGGCTGACGGCGTAGGCGTCGAGGTACTGGTCGAGGGTGCGCATGGATTCGGGCTCGGGCTGTGCGACACAGCATGCGCCTGCGCATCGCCAACGGCGTGCCCGGAGGCAAATCTCCCATCTGGAAGATTTAGCCCACGCCGGTATGGCCCGGAACCAAATCTGAAGTGACGCGACCCCGTAGCCCGGACGAAGTCCGGGGGCGCGGTCCTCGGCAGAGGGGCAACCCGGACTTCGTCCGGGCTACGCCTTCGCGATTCCTTTCAGGATTTCCGCGACCCGATCCGGCGCCGCAAGGAACGGCGAATGCCCGGTCTCCAGCGTGTGCACCTTCACGCATCCGCTGCGACCCGGCATCGTCCGCTGCGCGCCGATCGAGACCGCCATGTCTTGCGTGCATTCGACATAGCTGCGCGGCACGCGACCCCAGCGTTCCGCGCTGACGCGCAGCGTCGCCCCGAGCGGCGCCGGCGACTGCGGAACGAGCAACGACTGCGCCAGCGCGAGGTCTTCGTCCGGGCAGTCGGCGTAGAACGAACCGCGGATGGTTTCGGGCTTGAGCGTGATGCTCTTGCGATCCGCCGCGAAGACCATCGTTTTGCCCAGACGATCGTCCGGATCGGCGCGGGCGAGCTGCAGCACCGACTGCCCGTCACCCGGTGCGAAAGCCGCGATGTAGACCAGGTGCCGTACGCGTTCGGGCCGCTCCTCGGTTGCCTGCGTCACCACTGCGCCGCCCATGCTGTGTCCGACCAGCACGACCGGCTCCTCGGCGGCATCCAGCTCCTGCGTGATGCGCTCGACGTACGCCGCCATCGTGACCTCGGCGATGGGCGTGCGATCCAGGCCGTGGCCCGGAAGATCGGGACAGAGGACGACATGGCCGGCAGCGCGAAGACGCGCCGCGAGCTTGTACCAGCACCAGCCGCCGTGCCAAGCGCCGTGAACGAGGATGAATGTGCTCATCGCCTATCGTCGCCTTCGTGCTGCGGCCGGTCCAGTTCCACCCCGTAGCCCGGACGAAGTCCGGGGTGCCGCCCTGATGGCGAACGCACCCCCGGGCTGCGTCCGGGCTACGGGGTGCGCTGCTCAGTCCTGGTACGTCTTGCCGGCCTTCGCCATCTCGATGAGCGACTTCGGCGGCGCGAAGCGCGCGCCGAACTTCGCCGCCAGCGACTGCGCACGCGCGACGAACTTGCCCGGCCCGTAGGCGTTGATGAACTGCAGCGCGCCGCCCTGGTGCGGCGCAAAGCCCCAGCCGAAGATCGAACCGATGTTGGTATCGGCCACCGTCGTCACGACGCGCTCCTCGAAGCAGCGCGCGGCATCGACGGCCTGCACGAACATCATCCGGTCGATCAGCTCCTGCTGCTCGGGCTGGTTCTTCGCGAGCGGGAAGGCTTCGGCCAGTCCCTTCCACAGCGTCTTCTCGCCCTTGGTGCCCGCCGCCGGATAGTCGTAGAAGCCCTTGCCGGCCTTCTTGCCCGGACGATCCAGCGTCCTGCACATCTTCTCGATGACGGTGTCCGCCGAACGCGCTTCGAGCACCTTGCCCTCGGCCGCGTAGTCCTTGCGGGTCTGCTCGAGCACGTGGAGTGCCAGCGAGATCGAGACTTCGTCGCTGAGGGCCAGCGGTCCGACCGGCATGCCGGCCTGCAGACCCGCCACCTCGATCGAACGCGGATGCGCGCCCTCGGCGAGCAGCGCCATGCCCTCGCTGATGTACGTGCCGAACACGCGCGAGGTGTAGAAGCCGCGCGAGTCGTTGACGACGATCGGCGTCTTCCTGATCTGCTGCACGTAGTCGAAGCCCTTCGCCAGCGTCTCCTTCGACGTTTTCTCGCCCATGATGATTTCGACGAGCGGCATCTTGTCGACCGGCGAGAAGAAGTGCAGGCCGATGAAGTTCTCGGCCTTCGAATGCGCCTTGGCGAGGCCGGTGATCGGCAGCGTGGAGGTGTTGGAGGCGAACACGACGTTGGCGCCGAGGACGGCTTCGGTCTTCTTCGTCACGTCGGCCTTGATCGCGCGGTCCTCGAACACCGCTTCGATGATCAGGTCGCAACCGGCCAGATCCTCAAACTTCGTCGTCGCCAGGATCTGCGACAGGAAGGCTTCCTTGTCGGTCGGCAGCAGCTTGCCCTTCTTGATGTCCTTGTCGAGCAGGCCGGCGGAGTAGGCCTTGCCCTTGTCCGCGGACTCCTGCGCGGTGTCCAGCAGCACGACCTGCATGCCGACCTTGGCGGACACGTAGGCGATGCCGGCGCCCATCATGCCGGCGCCCAGGATGCCGACTTTCTGCGTCTTGGTCTTCTCGATGCCGGCCGGGCGCGACTTGCCCTTGTTGATGCCGTTGAGCTGGAACCACAGCGTGCCGATCATGTTCTTCGACACCTGCGACACCACGAGCTCGGCGAAGTAGCGCGACTCGATGCGGCAGCCGGTATCGAAGTCGACGATGCCGCCTTCGTAGATCGCAGACAGGATGTTGCGCGGGGCAGGGTAGTTGCCCTGCGTCTTGGCGTTGGCCATCGACGGCGCGATCGCGAGCACCTGCACGACGGCCGGGTGCTTCGAATCGCCACCGGGGAACTTGAACTTCTTGTCGTCCCAGGGCTGGATCGGCTTCGGATTCGCAAGGCACCAGGCCTTGGCCTTGGCCAGCAGTTCGGCGCGATCCTTCGCGAGGTCATGGATGAGCCCCTGCTGCTTGGCGGCAGCGGGATTCAGTTCCTTGCCTTCGAGCAGCAGCGGCGCCGAGGCCTGGATACCGATCAGGCGCGGCAGGCGCTGCGTGCCGCCGCCGCCCGGCAGCAGGCCCAGCTTCACTTCCGGCAGACCGATCTTGGTCTTGGCGTCGTCGATGGCGATGCGGTGGTGGCAGGCCAGTGCGATCTCGAGACCGCCGCCGAGCGTCGTGCCGTTCATGGCCGCGACGAAGGGCTTGCCGCACAGCTCGATCTTGCGCAGCTGCTTCTTCAGGTCCTCGGCCAGGTCGAACGCGATCTTCGGCTCGGTGATGCTGAACACGAAGTCGATATCGGCGCCGGCGATGAAGTCCTTCTTGCCCGACGTCAGGATCGCGCCCTTGATCGCAGCATCGCTGGCGACGCGGCCGATGGCCTCGACCAGCGGTTGCATCAGGTTCTCGTTGATGACGTTCATCGGACGGCCCGGCAGGTCCAGGCTGATCGTGGCGATGCCGTCGGCGTCGACGTCGAAAGTCACGGCGGAAGTCGAGGTGGTCATGTTGTTCCCGAAAGAATGAAAAGAAGGAGGGAGTGCGGTGCGCTCAATGCACGGCCGCGGAACGCAGCAGCGCGGCGAATCGCGCCGGCTGCTCGAGGTTGGGGAAGTGGCCGCAGCCTTCGAAGCGATGAAGCTCGGCATGCGGGACCAGCGATTGCAGCGAATCCGGCGGCGTGTGGCGATGCGATCGATCCGCGTCGCCCCAGGCCAGCACGACCGGCGCGGTGACGCCCGCCACCAGCGAAGCATCCGAAGCGACGAGGCCCTGGCAGACGCCGGCGAGGCAGAAGCAGGCGCCATCGTGCAGCGCCGCGTCGGTCACGCGCTTCATCGGTGCGGGATCGGCGCCACGCGGAACCGCGATGTCGAACCAGCCCGCTGCCGTCTTGCGGACGCGGGAACGCACCAGCGCCTGGCCGACGACCGGAACGAGCAGCGGACGCGGGATCACGCGCGTGACCCAGCGCTGCATTGCGTCGAGCGACGGCGTCTGCGCCAGCACGAGCCGATCGAAGCGCATCGGTGCGAGCTTCGCCGCCGCCAGCGCGTAGAACCCGTTGGCACAGGACAGCGACAGCGTGGCGCGCTGAACGTCGAGCGCATCCATGACCGCGAGAATCGCCTGCGCGCCCTGTTCGAGCCGATGTGCATAGCCGAAGCGCGGATACGAGTAGCCGAACCCGGGCTGGTCGAAGCAGATCACGCGAAAGTCGGACGCCAGCGTGTCGATCAGTTCGGCATGGTGCTCGATGACGCAAGGGCCGTCCGGTGTCATCAGCAGCGCCGGCTTGTCGCCGCCGGTGTCACGGGCGCGGATGCGGCCGACCGCCGTGTCCAGCAGGCGCGTGTCCGCGCTCCAGCGCCCGGCGTCGGGACGACGCAGGACGTGGATCGCGGAATCGAACCAGTGCCCGAGCATGGCGTGGACTCTCGTAGCGCTCAGACGCGCTCGATGATCGTCGCGATGCCCATGCCGGCGCCGACGCACAGCGAAGCCAGCGCGGTGCTCTTGCCGGTACGCTCGAGTTCGTCCAGCGCGGTGCCCAGGATGATGCAGCCGGTGGCGCCCAGCGGATGGCCCATCGCGATCGAGCCGCCGTTGACGTTGATCTTGTCCATGCCGATGTCCAGATCGCGCGCGGCACGCATGACCACGGCGGCGAAGGCCTCGTTGATCTCGAACAGGTCGATGTCGCTGACCGACATGCCCGCCTTCTTCAGCGCCTTCTTAGAGGCCGGGCCGATGCCGGTCAGCATGATCGTCGGCTCGCTGCCGGTGACCGCGACCTGGCGGATGCGCGCACGCGGCTTAAGGCCCAGGGCCGCGCCCTTTTCCTTGCTGCCGATCAGCATCAGCGCGGCGCCGTCGACGATGCCCGACGAGTTGCCGGCGTGGTGCACGTGCTCGATCTTCTCGACCGTCGTGTACTTGCGCAGCGCGGTGGCGTCGAAGCCCATCTGGCCCATCATCTCGAAGCTGGGCTTGAGCGTGGAGAGCGAGTCCGCCGTGGTGTCGCCACGCACGGTCTCGTCGTGATCGAGCACGACCATGCCGTTGATGTCCTTCACCGGGATGATGCTCTTGGAGAACTTGTTCGCGGCCTTGGCGGCGGCGGCGCGGCGCTGCGATTCGGCGGCGAAGGAATCCACGTCACGACGCGAGAAGCCTTCGAGCGAGGCGACGAGGTCGGCGCTGATGCCCTGCGGAATGAACGCGAGCTTGTCGTTGACGCGCGGGTCCATCGCCCATGCGCCGCCATCCGAGCCCATCGGCCAGCGGCTCATCGACTCGACGCCACCAGCGACGACTAGGTCTTCCTGGCCCGACATCACCTTCATCGCGGCGATGTTCACGGACTCCAGGCCCGAGGCGCAGAAGCGGCTCTGCGTGACGCCGGCGACGCTCTGGTCCCAGCCCGCGTACAGCACGGCGACACGCGCGATGTCCGCGCCCTGTTCGCCGACCGGCGTCACGCAGCCGAGCACGACGTCGTCGACCTGCGAGGTATCGAGGCCGTTGCGATCCTGCAGCGCCCAGAAGAGGTTGCCGAGAAGATGGATCGGCGTGACCTCGTGAAGGCTGCCGTCCCGCTTGCCCTTGCCGCGCGGTGTGCGAACGGCGTCGAAGATGTATGCGTCGGTCATGGAACAGGCTCCAGTGGAAAGCGTGGGTAATGGGGCTTACGGGTCGCGCGTGGCGGGCCACCGCGGCGAGGACGGGTCGATGCGCGGGCGTTGCGGCCGGCGCCGACGGAAGAGTCGATCGGAAAGCAGGCCCGCAGCTTAGGGACAGCGAGGGTCGGGGGTCAATGCGCGAATCGGTGCGGGCCTTTGGTCCCCGACTTTCGTATAGTAAAGATCGTTACCCATTCACTTGATGCGATGAACAAACCCGAAGCGGCCGCCCTGCGGCTTCCGGACCTGGCCCAGCTCGACCCCGCGACGCGCGAGCGCATCGAGCAAGCGGTGCTCGATATCTTCAGCCAGCGTGAATTCCACCGCGTCGGCCTGATCGAGATCGCCCGCGGCGGCAATGTCTCGCTGCAGACGATCTACAAATACTACGGCAGCAAGGAAGCGCTGCTGTTCTCGACGCTCGACTCCGAATTGCAGCGGCTGGCGGCGCGGATGATCGATCACCTGCAGGGCATCGAGAACTACAAGGAGCGCCTGCGCAAGACGTTCTGGGTCTCGCTGGATTTCTTCGAGAAGAATCCGCGCGTGCTGCAGATCCTGATGAGTTCGGTCTACATCAACACCTGGCGGCGTTCGGGCGCCTACGAGCACCGGCCTTTGTTCAGCACCTTCATCAAGGTGCTGGCCGAAGGCCGTGCGAGCGGTGTGCTGACCAGCGAAGTGGACGAAAAGACGCTGCTCGATTTCATCTACGGCGTGGTCCAGCGCACCGTGCAGGCCTGGGTCGTGCGAGGCATGAAGGATCCGCCGACGCGACAGGCCAACGTGCTGTTCGAGATGCTGTGGCGGAGCATCGCCAAGCCGGAGTAATGCAACGACCGTAGCCCGGGTGAAACCCGGGGTCTTATTTCGATCAACGGACCGAAGCCCCGGGTTGCACCCGGGCTACGGGTCAGCGCGGCAGTCGCAGCTCGTAGAGTTTCGCGCGCAGGCCCGGATCGTCCGCATCGGTCACCACTGCCCAGCTGTTGTCGCGCACGCTGCGACCGAGAAACGCCAGGCCCTCGGCCTTCACATCGGGCCGCAGGCGGGCAGTCGGTAGCGCGGAACCCTTCGTCAGCCGTCCGATGACGCTGCCGCGACAGGCACCGTCGAGATAGGGATCGTCGGTGTCTTCGGCGGCGGCCAGGTAGTGCAGCGTACCGTCGGCATCGGTGGCGAGATCCGTGAACGCCAGCGCGACGCCGTCGATCTGGCCTAGCGCCACCGGCCGGATCTCGATCAGCCCTGCTGCGGTCCAGCTCGACGGACGCCGCGCGAGCAGCTTCGATGCGTCGAGGCGCACCAGGCAGCTGGCGTCGCTCTTGCCGACACCGCGATGCGCCAGCACGAGTTCGAAGCCCACTCGTGCCGCGCCTTCGATGTTCAGGTTGGGAAGATCCTGACGCAGGCGCGCGTACAGCGGCGACAGGTCGATCTCCTGGACACCGTCTGCGCCGATCCTGAAGCCGCGCTCACGATTCGCGCGAGAACCCGATCCGAGCGCCAGCAGGCTGCCATCGCCGAGGTCGACCAGGGCTTCGAGATCGGGCTTGTCGGGTTTGGCGAGCACGGCGTCGGCGTCGGCGTCGCCGGGAATCAGGGCGATCGGTGCCAGCGGCGTGCCGTCCACGAACAGGAACCGGTCCAGCGCACCGCGATCGTCGCCCATCACGTGGACGATGCCGTCGCGCAGCACGATGCCGCTCGCCGCGCTGAGCGTCAGCGTGAAGCGCGCGTCGAGCTGGCCGTCAGGAAGCGTCATCGTGACGGCGGGGCGGATGCTTGGGCGCGGAAGCCAGCGCGATCAGTCGCGACACCACCAGCGCGATGTACATGACGCCCGTCAATTCCTCGAGCATCACCAGCGCGCGCGCCATCGGCGTCAGCGGAATGATGTCGCCCAGGCCCACGCCGGAGAGCACGGTGAAGCTCAGGAACAGCAGTTCCATCCAGCTGCGCGCTGCCTCGGGATCGACCATCGCGCCGAAGCTGCCGGGCAGGAGCGCCTGGCAGACGTTGTAGAGATGCGCGTAGGCCCAGGCGAGCAGGGTGAACGTAGCGCCCGCCGCGAAGAATTCGTCGGCGCTCGCGGTCAGGTCCTGCAGCATGTAGGCGATCAGCGAGCCCGCCGCGTAGAAGTAGAACGCGGCCAGCACCGCTGCCGCCGCGATATCCAGATGCGTGCTCGGCCACAGCATGTTGAGGCCGAGCAGCAGAACGACGACCAGCGCGAGCAGGCCGCCCAGCCAGGTCATGAACGCACTGCTGCGCACGACTTGCAGGGCGGCGCCCAGCACCACGAGGCCGAAACCGGCCAGCACCGCACGTCCGCCGGGCACATGCTCCATCAGTGCGTAGAGCAGAACGCCGGCCAGTTGTACCGCCAGCAGCACCGCCGAAGGATGGTGCTTCACGAGCACGACACGGCGCAGAAACCAGATGCTGGCCAAGAGGGGTTGATCCTGCGAAAAGCGAGAACGTGGCGGAGCTTGCCACCGATGCGCGCCGCCTAGAAGCCGAACGCGATCGCCAGCGCCAATCCGATCAGCAGCGCGCCCATCGCGCGATCGATCCGGTGTGCGTGGGCCAGCAGTCTTCGTCGCACGGCGGGATGGCCGACGGTCCAGGCCACGAAGCTGAAATACGCGGCGGTGGCCACCACCATCCACAGCCCGAGCACGACCCGCAGCAAGGCCGGCGTGCCGGCCGTCACGACGCTCGAGCACAGCGCGACGAAGAACAGGAACGCCTTGGCGTTGAGCAGATTGGTGGCCAGCCCCAGGCCGTAGGCGCGGGCGGCGGAAGGTGCCGGCGCCGCGGCGGGCGCTAGCTCGCCCGAGCGCGCGAGCATCGGCTGAGAGCGCAAGGCCTTGAGTCCGATCCACAGCAGGACGGCCGCGCCGCCGTAACGCAGCCCATCGAGCAGTCCCGGGAACCGTTCGACGGCCCATCCCAGGCCGAACATGCCCCAGCTCACGTGGAACAGGATGCCGCTGCCGATGCCCAGTGCGGTCGCCACGCCGATGCCGCGTCCATGCGCCAGCGTCTGCCGGACGATCACGGCGAAGTCGGGTCCCGGGCTCGACACGCCGAGTGCGTGGGCGAGCGCGACCGCGCCGAAGATCGCCCAGGCTTCGGTCATGGCGTTGCGCGTCCGGGAACCGTACGCGGCTTCGAAGCCCGCTCGCGGTGCGACCCGTAGCCCGGACGAAGTCCGGGATGCGTTCGCCATCCGGGCCGCGTGGTGGAGAGCACTCCCCTGAATTCCTAACGAGCGCCGGGCCAGGGACCGTCCGGCGCACCGGGGTCGGCTCGCTCCACGGTCTCCTCGCGGTACAGCCGCAGACCGCGGGCCCGGTAGTTGGCCAGCGCGGCCGGGCCATCGAGCGTGCAGGTATGAACCCATACGCGCCGCGCCTGCATCGCCCACGCTTTGTGGATGCCGACCGTCAGCAGATGTCCGCCGAGGCCGCGACCGATGAAACGCGGGATCAGGCCGAAGTACGCGATCTCGACGTCGTCGCCCGCCTGTCTCTCCAGCTCGACGTAACCGGCGGTGGTGCCGCGGTCGTACAGCACCCAGGTCTGCACCTCGGGCCGGTCCAGCCACTGCAGCCAGTCCGCGTACGACCAGGCGAGCCGGTCGCGCCAGTACCAGTCGCCGCCCACTGCCGTGTAGAGAAAGCGGTTGAGTTCGGGCAGCGGCACGCAGGCCTGCTCGATGTGTGGTTCAGGCTCGGGTGTCCGCGCGGGTACCAGCTGATCCGGCGCGGTCATCTCCAGGTAATGCGTCGTCAGCGCGTAGCTCATCCGCGCGCACTCGCGGCGCGCATCGCCGCATCGCGGGCGGCTTCACAGCGCGTAGGCCTGCTCCAGGTAGCGCAGGATGTCGCTCGACTCGTACATCGCGGTCCCGGTGTTCGGGTCGATGAGATAGGGCACCTGGGAACGCCCGGTCAGTTCCTTCATGCGGATGCGATTCGGACTGGTCAGCGGCGCGTCCGGGAAGAACTTTCCGCGCACGGCAGGCGGCCCCATCTCTTCCCAGCGCGACTTCGCGAAGTTGCGCAGCCGGTAGGGCAGCTGGAGTTCGGTCATGAGTTCGCGCACCGGGCGCGAATACGGACTGGCCTCGAAGCTGTACAGCTCCAGCGGTTGTTCCGGCGCGCGCGACGGACGTGCGCGCATGCCGCGGATGCGCCCAATCGCGCGCGACACGGTGGCCGCATAGGAGCCGACGATGCCGAGCTGCCGGCCGAGACCACGCGATGCGGGCTTGCCGTTGCCGTAGGCCAGTCGCAGGTGATCGACGATGTCCGCGGACTCGTACAGCTTGTCGCCGGTGTTCGGATCCACCAGAAAAGGAAACTGCTGCTTGCCGCCGAGCTCCTGCACGCGCGGACGGAAGCGTGTTCCTTCGGCCGGGCAGGGATAGATCATCGCGTCGATGTCCAGCTCGCTGAGCACTTCGCGCACCAAGCGGCAGTAGGGGCTGGCCTCGATGTCGTACAGCTCGAGCAGTTTTTCCGGTTGCCGCGTGGCGGGTGTGAACGAGGCCGCGCCGCGCCAGCCGCGACAGGAACTGGCGATCAGGGACGTCGTGAGGTCGAAGGCAGAGGCCATGCGTCTCAGGGTTGGATAACGGGCGGCCATTGTGGCGCAGGGCCGCCTCCGTAGCCCGGACGAAGTCCGGGAGCTTTTTGTCGCCATCCGAAGTGCCACTCCCGGACTTCGTCCGGACTACGTCAGGTGGGCGGCGGAGCGGCAACGGGCGTCGTCGCTTCGACGGGAACGGTCGGCGGCATGTCGGGCGGGAGCGCGTTGACCCGCGCGGTCAGCAACTGGCGGCAGCTGGCGCACGCGCTGCGGGCGACGAGATCGTTCAGGCGCTGCCGCTTTCCAGCGACTTCCTCCTCGGCGTCGAGGATGTGCTCGACGGCGCGCTCGTAGACGGGCTTGAGCAGGTTCTCGAGCTGCGCGTCGAGACTGGTCAGCGGCTCCATGCTGTCGGGATCCAGCGAACG
This sequence comes from Panacagrimonas perspica, assembly GCF_004364935.1. Lineage (GTDB taxonomy): Bacteria > Pseudomonadota > Gammaproteobacteria > Nevskiales > Nevskiaceae > Panacagrimonas > Panacagrimonas perspica. Next base: position 922,959 of record NZ_SOBT01000008.1, read on the forward strand.
CAGTTCACCGGCCGACATCAACTGGCGCAGGCGCGTGAGCTCGCGCTCGGCATCGCGCAGCGCGGGCGCTTCGGGATCTGCGCTGCCGGCGAGCGCCGTCGCCCACGTGGGATACGACTGCGAACGTACGAACAGCCCGATCGCCTGGTCCCAGATCGCGGCGTACTGCGACTGTCCGCGCGATGCGGCGCTGCGGATGCAGGCTTCGACCTGCTGCGCGCTGGAGCGGTAGTGCTCGATCCAGTACGCATCGTTGGGTGTCGGCAGCGATGCGGCCTGCTGGGCGTACTGCAGCAGTCGCCCGCCGCGACGCCAGGCCGGCGCCTCGGTGTTGGCGCGTCGCACCGTCAACAGCAGTTCGCCGCGGGTCAGCAGGTGACGCTCGTACTCGGTCTGCAGGCGCGCAAGTTGTCCGGAAGCGAGCAGCGCGCGGTAGTCGGCCCAGACACGCTCGTCGGCCTCGCAGGAAATCGCGCTGCCGATGAAGTCCTTCACCGAGCGGTAATCGACGACGTCGAGCTCGAAGCGCACGTAGGCCTCGGCCGGCATCCAGGGCTTGCCCTTGGCGTCGCACAGGCCGGTCGGCGACTGGCCGCGCTCGCAGCGGCGCAGGTTGGGCGCCGGCGCTTCGAGTTCGACGCCGGTGGAATTGAGCATCACGACGAACTGGCGGCCGTCGAGCGCCGACACACCCTCGTCGGAGCGCAGTCCGAGCAGCGTCTTCTCTTCCCAGGGCTTCTTCTCGGTCTTGATCTCGTCGCTGAGCATCTCGCCGAGCTTCGAACTCAATCCGCTGACGACCTGGCCGCCGGGCACGAAGCCCATGCCGAACTTCATCACTGGTTCGCCGGTGGCGATCTCGAGCAGGTTGGTCACCCACTTCGCCTTGTCCTTGGGCACACCGCGCACGACGATCTGCAGGTGCGGCGACTTCGACAGCGACTCGGGGTCCACCAGCAGGCCTTCGGTCAGCAGCGCGTTGTCGACGATCGCGCTCACCGTCTTGCCCTCCTGCACGTCGTACAGCAGCACCGGGATCTCGGGCTCGGTGTTGGTCGAGAAGCTCGCGACCGTACCCTTCCCGAACTTGGCGGATATCAGCAGCATCGCCGGCCGCTGGGATTCCGGTCCGAAATCGAGCGCGCGGCCGTTGGTGTCGAGATTGGAGCTGACGAAGATGCGCAGATAACCGTCGGCGTACTTCGAGGGATTGGGCGTGGCCGTTTCCTGGTTCACCGACGTGGCGACCGGTTTGACGAAGCGTCCGCCGGAGCCGCAGGCGGCCAGCAGGGCGCCGAGCAGGATCAGCGGCAGCGTATTGCGGAGAAGCTGGGGCATCGTGTGCAGGGGAGTGGGACGACGGTTCCGACAGCAAGAAATGAGCAAGGTTTCGCCGACGATGCAGAGATCAGTCGCCGAAATGCAGTGACACGTGCATCTTGCCGTCGGGCGGAAGCTGCAGGTACCAGCCGCGCTTCTCGAGCCCTTCGAGGACCTGCTGGATGTCCACGCGCGCCAGTTTGCGCCGCGGTCCGAGGTCGAGATCCATCACGCGCGCCATGCGCGACGCGCGTTGCTGGAGTTCGGGCGGCAGCGCGGTCAGGTCCAGGCCTTCCCGCAGGTAGACGTAGGTTCCATCCTGGCTGCCGACCCGGTAGATCGTGCATTTCATCGTCATCCGTCCCGGCTTTCCGCGTTGGCTTCCACCGAAGCACGGATCTGTTGCAGGTTCTCGCGCAGCACGTCGGCGATCAGCTCGTCCGTGCGCGGATCGAGCAACACCTGTTCGACGACGCGCAACGCAAGGTCGATGAAGGTCTCGCTGAGATCCTTGGCAAACGGCAGCTTCGACAGCCGGCCAGTCTGCGGGTCATTGCGCAACTTCTCGGCGATCATCGCACGCAGCTGCGGCTGGTTCTCTTCCAGCGCCCGCGCGATGTTGCGCGCGTACTGGCCCTTGGCCAGAACCTCGCTGACCTCGTCGAGCACGGCGACCGTCACCGCGCCGCTGATCGATTCGACGATCGCGTTCTTGAACCGATTGACCAGGCGGTAGGTGAACTCGTCGCCCAGCGCACGATCGGCGGCCCTGCCGAAACGCGACAGCAGGATCAGGATGCGCAGCGCGCGGAACAGCCGGAAGCCGCGCAGCGCCGGATGCTGCAGCGGGATCATGCCCAGCACCTCGTACCAGTTGCGCTTGACGTACTCCAGCTTCCAGCCGGCCTGGCGCCAGCGCCAGCCAAACTCCGCGGCGAAGATCGCGCAGATTGCATAGTCCGCGGCGAAGATCAGCTGCGTGGTCTGAGGACTCAGCGTCGCCAGCATTTCCCAGACGAGCAGGCCCACCGAGACCAGGGCCAGGACCAGCATCAGCCAGTCGAGCAGGCCGACCCGCCGTGCGGCGTCGGCCATCTCCAGGTGCAAGGCTTGTTCGGGGCGGCTCATCGCGCGACGCTACGCAGGCGCTGTACGAGGGGTCAAGCGCGACCAGGTCCTGCAGTCAACCGCGGAGGGCGGCAGATGAAGAATCGACGGGTGCGAAGCTGGATGCGAAACCTGGGAATCGGCGCGATTTGCGGCACGCTGCTGCTGGCGGGCTGCTCGCGCGTGACGGCGGAGAGCTACGCCAAGCTGAACGTGGGCATGCCGCGCGCCGAGGTGTACGGCATCCTCGGCGATCCGGACGAGGTCTCGGGTGGCGCCATCGGACCGCTGAATTTCTCCGCTGAAACCTGGAAAGGATCCGATCAGACCATCCACGTCACGTTCGGCGGCGACAAGGTGGCGCTCAAGTCGATCCAGAAGAATCCCGCCGATTAGCGTCCCCGTCGTGACGTCTAGGTAGTTGCATCCATCGCGGTGCGGGGCTGGCGCGCCTACACTGCCCGTTCATCTTTCGTGCGGGTTTCCATGGCCGAATCCCCGATTCGCGAAGCGGTCACTGCCGTGCTGCATCACGGCGACGAAATCCTGATGGTGCGGCGTCACCCGGCGCTCGCGGCGTTCCCGGGCTACTGGGCGTTTCCGGGCGGCAAGGTCGACAAGGCCGATTCGGACGCGCCGCATCGCACCACCCCGTGGTGCGCAGCGGTCGAACCGCGGCTGGTCGAGGCGCTGGCGCGCGAGCTGCGCGAAGAGATCGGCTTCGATCTCGATGCAGCCTGCGAGGCCGGCGACGTCGAGGCGGTCCACCTGTTCGGGAATGCGCTGACGCCGCCGATCCTGCCGGTGCGCTTCAACACGCTGTTCTATCGAATCGATCTGAAGCATCGGCCGAAGATCACGCTCGACATGGGCGAGGTCGATCAGCTCCGATGGGCCAGGCCTGAGGACCTGCACGCCGAATACCTCGACGGCCAGTTGCTGCTGGCGCCGCCGACGTCGGCCTCGGTGGCCTTGTTCGCCGCGGGCGGCGGGACCGAGCCGGCCAACGTGGCGCTCGAGGAGTTCCACAAGGAGCGCCTGCCGATCATCCAGGCCGTGCACGGCCTGCGGAAGATTCCGGTGCGCTCGAACACGCTGCCGCCGGCGTTCCACACCAACTGCTTCCTGATCGGCGACGAGGGATCGAATGTGATCCTCGTCGATCCGTCGCCATGGAACGACGACGAACTGGACGCGCTGACCGAACGCATGCGCCCATTCGGCATCAACGAGATCTTCTTCACGCATCACCATCCGGACCACAACGAACGCGCGGACGTGCTGGCGCGACGACTGGGTGTCGGCATCGCGTTGAGTGCGGATACCTCGGCGCGCATCTCGGAGCGCTCGCCCAAGTTCTTCTCGGGGCTCACGCAGCGTCTGGTCAACGATGGCGACATCGTGACGTACTGGAAGGGCCGTCCGGTGCGCGCCATCGCCGTGCCGGGGCACGACGAGGGGCAGCTCGCGCTGATGTCCGCGGATCGCGCCTGGTGCATCGTCGGCGACCTGATCCAGGGCGTCGGCACCGTGGTGATCCACAAGCCCGAAGGCAACATGCGGCGCTACTTCGAGTCGCTGGAACGCATCATCGAACTCGATCCCAAGGTGATCCTGCCCTCGCATGGCCTGGCCATGGGGACCACGTTCCGTCTGCAGGAGACGCTGCGGCACCGCCGGCTGCGCGAGAGCTCGGTGCTCGAGCTGCATCGAGCGGGACGCTCGATCAGCGAGATGCTGGACGTGATCTACAAGGATCTGGATCCGCGCCTGCTGCCGCTGGCGCGCGACAATATCGAGTCGCACCTGGACAAGCTGCGGGAAGAGGGCGCGCTGGTTTGAGCCGGAACCCCGGCTCTTTCGCTTCGCGAAATTCAACGTCCGGGCGCCGGGATACCCGGCAGAACGCGTAGCCCGGGTGAAACCCGGGGTCGCGTTCCGTATTCGAGGGGAACCCCGGGTTTCACCCGGGCTACGGGATGGCGCCGCTAGTTCTTCAGCACCATCTTGATCTGCTCGTCGCCATCCTTGGTCTGCTGCACGCGAACGGCCATGTAGCCCTTGGCCGGCGCCAGCCAGAACACTGTCGACTTCTTCTTGTCGTTGACGCGCTCCACGCGCACGGTGTCGAAGTTCCCGGCCGGGGTCTGCACGGCTTCGCGCGCCATGATGCGGAAGCGATAGGTCTTGGCGCGTTCGTCCTCGACCTTGGTGACCGAGAACTCCTCGGGACCGGGCTGGCCGGCCCGCGACACCACCCAGTTCTGCACGGCGATCTGCATCGCGAGGCGATCGACCATGCCGGTCTCGAGCGGCCGCATTTCACCCGCGCTTGAGCGCACGACGCCGTCGGTCCAGTTGAAGCGAAGGCTGAAGTCGTCCTTGGGCTTGTCCGCGCGCTTGAAGTCGAAGCTCTGCGACAAAACCTTGCCGTCGGCCATGCAGAAGTCCGACCGCTCGGTCACTTCGCCGATGAACAGGCGCGCCAGGCCGGACGGCTTGGCACGGTACTCGTAACGCCAGCAGTTCGGATCCGTCTGCTGCGTGAGCTGAAAACGCGCCTCGCCCAGCGTCATCACGCCACGCGTGAGCAGGTAGGTGGCATCGCTCGGAGACGGCGCCGGCGTTGCGGCCTGCGTGAGCGGGCCCGCCGTCGCGATGGCGACGAGCAGCAGCAGACGCCAGCGACGAACGCGCTTCATCACGTCGAATACGCTGCGAAGGGTCATCGGAATCGCTCGTCGAGGTCCGCGAGCTGAAGCGGCGTCTCGATCGCCTCGCCGCGCAGCAGGGCCCGCGTATCGCCCAGCGACAGCGCGCCCTCGGCCATCCAGGCGACGGTCTGCGGCAGGATTCGGATTTCCACTTCGTTCATCACTCGGCTGGCCAAAATCTCAGGGCTATCTTCGGCCTGGACGCTGACACGGCCCTGAATGACGGGCGCGCCGCCATCCAGTTGCCCGGTGACGAAGTGCACCGTGGCGCCGTGCTCGGCGTCACCGGCCTCCAGCGCGCGCTGGTGCGTGCGCAGCCCCGGGTAGCGCGGCAGCAGCGAGGGATGGATGTTGATCATGCGGCCCGTGTAGCGCTGCACGAAGGCGTCGCCGAGCACGCGCATGAAGCCGCCGAGCACGACGATGCCGGGTTCGAACGCGTCGATGCTGGCCGCCAGGGCGGTGTCGAAGGCCTCGCGGTCGGGGTAGTCGTCGTGTGGCACGACTCGCGTGGCGATGCCGGCGGCCTGGGCCCGCGCCAGAGCCGGTGCGGCCGCGCGGTTGCTCAGCACGCCGACCAGATCACCCGCGATGTGCCCGGCCGAGCATGCGTCGATCAGCGCCTGAAGGTTGCGGCCTTGGCCGGAGACCAGGGCCACGATCCGGGCGCGGGGCTCAGGCAAACCGGACGTCCTGCTTTCCCTTGACGACTTCGCCGACGACCCAGGGCTTGAGCTTGGCCTTGCGCAGCTGCGCGAGCGCGCCATCGACCTGCTTGCGCGGAATCACCATCGCGAAGCCGATGCCGCAGTTGAAGACGCGCCGCATCTCGTCCTCCTCGACCGCGCCTTCGGCTTGCAGCCAGTCGAAGATCGCCGGGCGCTTCCAGCTGCTGGTGTCGACCATCGCGCCGACGCCCTTGGGGAAGCAGCGCGTCAGGTTGCCGGTGACGCCGCCGCCGGTGATGTGGGCCATGCCGCGTACGTCGACGCCGGACTCGACCAGCTTGAGCACCGGCTTGACGTAGATCTGCGTCGGCGCGAGCAAGGCATCGCCGAGCGTGCCGTTCTCGAAAACCTGGTCGACCGAATGACCGCCCACCGACAGGATCTTGCGCACCAGCGAATAGCCGTTGGAATGCGGACCGCTGGAGGGCAGGGCGACGATCACATCGCCCTTGGAAATCTTCGAGCCATCGATGATCTTCGACTTCTCGACCACGGCGACGCAGAACCCCGCGAGGTCGAAGTCGTCCGCGTTGTAGAGACCTGGCATTTCGGCGGTCTCGCCGCCGACCAGCGCGCAGCCCGCCTGCTTGCAGCCGGTGGCGATGCCACGGATCACCAGGCCGGCGGTGCGGTTGTCGAGCTTTCCGGTCGCGTAGTAATCGAGGAAGAACAGTGGCTCGGCGCCGGAGACCAGCACGTCGTTGACGCACATGGCGACCAGATCGATGCCCAGCCCTTCGACCTGACCCGACTCGATGCCCAGCCGCAGCTTGGTGCCGACGCCGTCGGTGCCGCTGACGAGGATCGGCTTCTTGTATTTCTTCGGCAGCGAGACGAGCGCGCCGAACCCGCCGACACCGGCGAGGACTTCCGCGCGGTGCGTGGAGCGGACGATCTTCTTGATGTCATCGACCAGCGCATCACCGGCTTCGATATCGACGCCAGCGTCTCGGTACGACAGGGATTTACGGGTACTCATCGGAGAGAGAAGCGGGAACGTGCGGATGTGCAATGCATTTTACAGACCGCGCCGCGATAATCCCCTGCATGCATCGCATCTTTCCCCCGATCGTGTCGCGCGCCTGCCGATCCGTCGCCCTGATCGGCGCGCTCGCGGCCGGCTTCAGCCCTGTTTGTCAGGCCCAGACGCCGCTCAAAGGCAGTCCCGGGGCCGCGGTTCCGATGACCCAGCCGCTGCCCGGAAACCCGTACGGGGCCATCGTGCCGGTCCAGGATGAATCGCAGAAGTCGCGCGATACCGGGCTGCGCATGGCCCTGATCCAGGTCCTGAAGGGCGCGGTGGGCGGATACGACGACCGCACCTCGTCCATCCTGGCGCTGGCGCCGCGCCTGGTGCAGCAGTACAGCTTCGTACGCGACGAATCGGGCGAAGGGCTGATGTTCCGCGCCGTATTCGATCCCGCGGCGGTGGATGCCGCGTTGCGCGCACAGGGGCTGCCGGTATTCGGCATCAACTCCAGCCTCGTCGAGAACTGGGTGGTCGAGGTGCACGGCCTGCGCACGACATCGGACTACTCGAAGGTTCTGCGCCATTTCACGCGCATCAAGGGCGTCAGGACGGTCGATGTCGACGAGCTGCACGACAGCACGCTACGGCTGCGAATGGTCGTCGAGGGCGGTATCCAGATGGCGGCCGAGCGCGCGGAAGCCGGTGACCTGATCAGTCGTGACCAGGCGGGGAACTATGTCCTTGCCCGACGCTGATCTGTCCGTGGCGCCTGCCGACGCCGGATCGGGATCCGCGCTCGATCGGCTGCGCGTGCGCGAAACCTGGCCTTGGCTGGTGGCGCTGGGCATTTTTGTCCTGTTCTGCTGGTTGCTGTCGCCGATCCTGACGCCGTTCGTGCTCGGCGCCGGCCTGGCCTACGCCGGCGATCCCATCGTCGATCGCCTGCAGCGCTGGCATCTGTCGCGCACGGCGGGTGTCTGCGTGGTGTTTCTCGTCATCACGCTGGCGGGGCTGGCCGGCCTGGTGCTGCTGTTGCCGATGCTGACCGACCAGTTGCGCGTGCTGCTGCAGAACATCCCCGAGTGGCTGGCGTGGCTGCAGAACCACGGTCTGCAGCGCATCGGCGTGAGCTTGCCAGACGGGTTGAGGCTGGATGCGGCCGGTTTCAAGGTGATCATCGCCGAGCACTGGTCCGAAGCCAGCGGGATGCTCAAGACGGTCTGGACGCACGTCTCGGCCTCGGGTGGTGCGCTGTTCACGGCGATCGCGAACCTGCTGCTGGTGCCCGTCGTGACGTTCTATCTGCTGCGCGACTGGGACGAACTCGTGGCCTGGATCCGCGGCGTCGTTCCGCCGCGTGCGCTGCCCAAGATCGGCGGCATGGCGCGCGAGACCGACGAAGTCCTCGGGGCCTTCATCCGCGGACAGCTCACGGTGATGGCCGCGTTGACGGTCTATTACTGGATCGCGTTGTGGATCGCGGGCCTGAATCTCGCGCTGCTGGTGGGCCTGATCGTTGGGCTGATCAGCTTCGTGCCCTACCTGGGCGCGATCGTCGGCGTGCTCACGGCCGTCATCGCGATGCTCGTGCAGACCCAGGAACTGCTGCCTTTCGTCTGGCTCGCCGTGGTGTTCGGCATCGGCCAGATCCTGGAGAGCAACGTTCTGACGCCGCTGCTGGTGGGCGACAAGATCGGCCTGCATCCGGTCGCCGTGATCTTCGCCGTCATGGCGGGTGGCCAGCTGTTCGGCTTCGTCGGCGTGATGCTCGCGCTGCCGGTGGCCGCGGTGATCGCCGTCGTCCTGCGTGAAACCAAGAAGCAGTGGCTGCAAAGCCGCATGTACAGCCATGGCGCGCCGGCCCCTGCGCAGGCTGAAGCCGTCGCCACTGCAGGGGAGGGCGCAGCGACGCCTCCTCCATGAAGGGAGCGCAGCTCGCGCTGCCGGTGCAGCTGTCCCAGGCGCCGGTCTTCGATAATTTCTTCGCGGGACCCAACAGCGAACTCGTGGCGTCCCTGCACGCCATGTCGACCGGCCAGGGTCTGCCGGCAACCTGGCTCTACGGCGCTGCGGCGTCGGGCAAGACGCATCTGCTGCGCGCCGTCGTCGCCATGGCGGGCGCGCGAGCGCTCTATGCGATGAAACCCTACGAGGCCTCGGCGCTGGAAGACTGGAAGGACGCCCGGCTTCTCGCGCTGGACGATGCCGATGCGCTCGCGGGTGATGCGGACAGCGCCATCGCGCTGCTGCGGTTGGTCGACCATCGGCGCCAGCATCGCTTGCCACTGCTGCTCGCCGCCGGCGTGCCGCCTGCGCGCCTCGTCGATCCGCTGCCGGATCTGCGAACGCGGCTGGAGGCCATGGCACTGCTCGGGCTCAAGCCGCTGCGCGAAGACGATCGGCGGGAACTGCTGCGCCTGCACGCAACGCAACGGGGACTGGCGCTGGCCGAGGAGGTCGTGGCCTGGCTGCTGGCCCGGCTGCGTCGCGATGCGGGAACGCTGATCGCGGCGCTCGATCAGATCGACCGCGCCTGTCTCAGTGCGAAGCGCCGTCCGACGCTGCCGTTCGTTCAGCAGGTGCTGATGCCCTTGCTGCAGCCGTCTCTCTTGCCCTGAAGCGCACGAACATCATCAGCGCGACGTAATCGAGCGCCGCGACGCTGGCGATCGCGAACGCCGTCAGCCGCGTCTCGGGTCGCGCATAACCCTCGGCGAGATATCCGGCCACGAAGAACGCGACCAGCATCGAGGCCCAGGCAAAGGTGTAGGTCTTGCCGCGCCACATGCCGAGCAGCGGCAGGCACAGCACCAGCGCGAGCAGAACGCTCAGCGGCGAGGGATTGCGCACGCAGACCCCGAGGATCAGCAATCCGTGCGCCGTCAGCGCGGTGCGCTGGGCAAAGGTCGAGGGCAGCATCAGCGGGCGAGCCGGATCGCGGTTTCGGCGACGCGCTTGCCCAGGGCCAGGCACAGCGTCGTCTCGTCCTTCGACAAGGGGATGGGTTCGGTTCCGACGCCGGAGACATGCGAGGCGCCGTAAGGCGTGCCGCCGGTTTTCGTCGCCGACAGTTCGGGCAGCGTGTACGGCAGGCCCAGCAGCATCATTCCGTGGTGCATCAGCGGCAGCATCATCGTCAGCAGCGTGGTTTCCTGGCCGCCGTGCATCGTGCCGGTCGACGTGAATACTGCGGCCGGTTTGCCGACCATCGCGCCGGAGAGCCACAGGCCCGAGGTTCCATCGAGGAAATACTTCAGAGGCGCCGCCATGTTGCCGAAGCGCGTCGGGCTGCCCAGAACCAGGGCTGCGCATTCGGTGAGGTCGCGCGCCTCGGCGTAGGGCGAGCCTTCCGAGGGGACCGACGGCGCACTGGCCTCGCAGTCGGCCGAAACCGCCGGAACCGTGCGCAGGCGCGCGACGGCACCTGCGCTCTCCACGCCGCGGGCGATCTGTCGTGCCATCGCGAGCGTGGCGCCCTTGCGCGAGTAGTAGAGGACCAGGACTTCGACCATGCGATGCGGGATTCGTGAACGAAACGGAGCGGCATTCTAGAGGGAGCCAGCGACCGCGACCGGCGATCCGTTCGGTTCGCGTTCAGCTACCCGCCGAAAGACCCGTCGCGCCGTTCAGGATCGGCTCACCTGTCCGGAGTGAGATGGGGGCGTCGTCAAAGGAGAGAGTCGCATGAACACCAAAACCTATTCGGGTATCCGTCAATCCATTGCCGGTGTCGCCATCGCTGCCGGCGCTCTTGCCGCCATTCCCGCCGCGATGGCGGATGACTACGGCAGGCCGTACTACGATCCGGTACGTGACGTGATGGTGACGCCGCGCGTCTCGTCGCCGACCGCGGTACAGGGTTCGGGCACGTCGCAGACCTACGCAACGCCGGCACGTCAGCCAATGTATGGCACGTACTACACCCCGCCGCGCCCGGCGCCGTATGCCTCCGCGGCCATCGTGCAGTCGTCGCCCGGCGCCGTCGGCAGGGCTTCGGCCGTCGTCGCGACGTCCGCCGATCAGGGCCACTCGCGCCCGGTCGCGGCGAGCAGCGCCCAGCCTTACTACGATCGCTCGCGCGACGTCATGGTCACGCCCAGCCAGTCGGGAACGGTTCCGTACGTGGGTTCGTCGACGCGCCAGGCCGGTAATGCGGCGCCGGCGTCGACGTTCGAACTGGTGGTGCGCAACGGTCGGCTGGTCGACGGCCCCGCCGCGATCGTCGTCGATCACGGCAGCCAGGTGACGATGGTCGTCGACTCGGACAGCCCGGAGGCCCTTCGCGTCGACGGCTACAACCTCGTCGCGCCGGTGACCGCGGGCCAGCCCTTGCTGTTGACCTTCGTGGCCGAACAGCCGGGCCGCTTCGCGTATCGCCTGGGCTCGGGCCGTGAGATCGGCGTGCTCGAGGTCGGTCCGCCGGCGCCGATGCGAGTCGGCATGCGCTAAGGCATCAGGCGCCCGGTCCGCAGTTCGCGGCCGGGCGTGAAGGTGGCGCTCGTCGATCGAAGCGCTCGCGCAGGGATGCATCGAAGGCGGTCGTATCGGATGATCCCGATTCGACATCCTTCGAGTTCCCATGTCGCGAGCGCTTTTTCTGTGGGTGATCTGCCTGGGCTGCACGTCCTGCGCGAGTGGCGGCTGGCTGGATCGCCTGGGCACGCGCGAAGCTGCCGCCCCTGAATTCCCCTCCCAGGTTGCGCCGGTGCGCGCTGCTGCACCGGTGGCGGAGCGCAGCGCACGGACGCGGCTCGATGAGGCCGAGGCCATCACCACCCAGACGCGCCAGCTTCTCGGAAACTGGAACGGCGCCGACGTGGATCTCGCGGCCGCGCGGGCTTCGCTGGGAGCGGGAGACTGGAATGCCTCGCTCGCGGCCTCCGACGAAGCGCTGGCGCGCGCGGAGCAGGCGATTTCGGATCACTACGCGCGACTCGCCAACGCCGAGCTTGCGCGCTCGTACGGCTTCGCCGGTCTCGACGACGGCCAGGTGCTGCAGCTACGCGCCGCCGAAGAGATCCTCGTCACCGGCAACAGCCGGCTCGCCTACGGCCGCCTGCGTACGCTCAACCAGCAGCTGGAGAAGCGCATGAAGACGTACACCGTGCGCTCGGGCGACAGCCTGTGGGTCATCGCGGGACGTCCGGAGGTCTATGCGAACTCGCTGCTGTGGCCGCTGATCTGGCAGGCCAACGTCGCCGTCATTCCGAATCCGGATCGCTTGCGGCGCGGGCAGGTGCTCAAGGTGCGTCCGCATCCGGACGTGAACGCGATCGCCGAGGCCGTGGATGTCGCGCGCGGCAAGCGTCGTGAAATGCCGGGCATCACGCCCAGCATCGGCGAGATCCGCGAAGCCGGGCCGGAGTAAGCGTCTGCGTAGCCCGGGTGAAACCCGGGCTCGTTCTTTACGGCACCGTTGCTGTTCTCTGCGTCCTTTGCGTTGGCCGTTGCCGTGATCCGCGCAAATCAACGGTCACCCGCGATACCAACGCCGGTTCAGCGCACGCAGCACCAGGTTCGGATACGCGGGTTTGCCGTAGCTGCCGTTGTATCGCGCCAGCGCACCGACGAGGTTTCCGCGTTCCTTGTCGAGGTAGAACCGCAGGATCGTGCAGCCCATGCGCAGGTTGGTCTTGGCATGGAACAGGTTCTCCTCCGGACCGGCAATCTCCTTGAGCCAGAACGGCATGATCTGCATGTAGCCCTGCGCACCGGCGCTGGAGAGGGCATAGCGATCGAAGCGGCTCTCGACCTCTATCACCGCGAGCGCCAGTTCCGGCGGGATGCGCGCGTGCTGCGCCTCGGTGTGCAGGATGCGCAGGAATTCGAGGCGTTCCTTGTCGTCCTCGATGAAGCGCTGCAGGCGGCCCGACATGTCGGTGAGCCAGACCTCGGCATCGAAGCGGTGCTCGAAGCTTTCGGATTCGTGGATCGCTTGGTCGAGCAGCTTGCGCAGCTCGGGTTCCATCTCGCCGGTCGGGCCGGCGTGGCCGGCGCCCGGGAAACCGAGCGCCAGCATCAGCAGCGCGATGCCGGTGAATCGCAGCCCGGCGCGTTTCATCGACAGGCTGCAACCATGGGCGGGAAGCGTCGGCTCAGGCGTTCAAGCGCTCGAGCACCGCGGCGACGCTGGCGTCGATCATGTCGGCCTTCTCGGCGCCGCGCTTCTTGTACTCGTACTGGTTCGCCGCCAGGCCCTTCTCGCCGATGACGACGCGATGCGGGATACCGACGAGGTCGGCGTCCGCGAACATCGGACCGGGACGCAGCCCGCGATCGTCGAGCAGCGCATCGACGCCGGCGGCGAGCAGGTCGGCGTAGAGCTGTTCGGCGACGGCCTTCACGCGCTCCGACTTGTCGGTGCCGATCGGGCAGATCAGCACGCGGAACGGCGCGATGGCGTCGGGCCAGCGCATGCCGTCCTTGTCGTGGCGCTGCTCGATGACGGCCGCGGCGAGGCGCGACACGCCGATGCCGTAGCAGCCCATTTCCGGCGTGACGGCCTTGCCCTGTTCGTCGAGCACGGTGAACGACATCGCCTCGGTGTACTTGCGGCCGAGCTGGAAGATGTGGCCGCCCTCGATGCCGCGGTAGAACTTGATCTCGCCCTGGCCGTCGGGGCTGGCATCGCCCTCGCAGATCTTGCGCAGGTCGTAGCCGGGGGCGACGTCGCAGTCGCGGCCCCAGTTCACGCCCTTCAGGTGATGGTCGTTGACGTTGGCGCCGCAGACGAAGTCCGCGATCTCGAGCGCCGCGTGATCCGCGATCACCGGCACGGGGCATTTCACCGGCCCCAGATATCCGACCTCGCACCCGAACGCGGCCTGCACGTCCTCGATCTTCGCCATCTCGAACGGGCTGGCGATCAGCGGATGCTTGGCGGCCTTGACCTCGTTGAGCTCGTGATCACCGCGCAGCGCGATGGCCACCAGGCCGCCTTCGCGGCCCTTGGCCACCAGCAGTTTCACCTTCGCGGTCAGTGCCACCGACAGGAATTTCGAGACCTGCTCGCAGGTCTTCTGGCCCGGCGTGGAGACCTGCTCCAGCGCCTGCGACGCGGCAGGACGCGGCTTGCCCGACGGCGGGCAGGCGGCGGCTTCCATGTTGGCGGCGTAGCTGCCGACGGTGGACACCGCCAGCAGGTCTTCGCCGGAGCCGGCGAGGATGTGGAATTCCTCGGACTTGGCGCCGCCGATGTTGCCGCTGTCGGCCTGCACGATGCGGAAGTCCGCGCCGATGCGCTCGAAGACCTTGGCGTAGGCGACGCGCATGTTCTGGTACTCGCGGTCGAGATCGGCCGCGTCCATGTGGAACGAGTACGCGTCCTTCATCAGGAACTCGCGCGCGCGCATCAGGCCGAAGCGCGGGCGGCGTTCGTCGCGGAACTTGGTCTGCACCTGGTACCAGTTGAACGGCAGCTGGCGGTAGCTGCGCACGTCCTGCTTGGCGTGGTGGACGATCACTTCCTCGTGCGTCGGGCCGTAGCAGTAGTCGTTCTGGTGGCGGTCCTTGATGCGCAGCATCTCGGCGCCCATCAGCTTCCAGCGACCGGATTCCTGCCACAGCTCCGCAGGCTGGATCGAGGGCATCAGCAGCTCGGCGGCGCCGGCGCGGTCCATCTCCTCGCGCACGATGGTCTCGATGCGGCGCAGCACGCGCAGGCCCATCGGCATCCAGGTGTAGAGGCCGGCGCCGAGCTTGCGGATGAAGCCGGCGCGCAGCAGCAGCTGGTGCGAAACCACTTCGGCGTCGGCCGGGGTTTCCTTGGTCGTGGACAGCGGAAAGCGGGACAGGCGCATTGCGACGGAAGATCGAAGAAGGAGTTGCGGATTGTAGCCGCCCAAACGAAACCGCCCCCTGTGCCTTGCGGCGCAGGGGGCGGTCGGGACCGCTGACCTCAGGCGGCGACGACCGGCTGCGTGAGCTGGAAGGCCATGTAGGCAATGATTCCGATCTGGACCACGAACAGCGTGGCGCGTACCAGCACCAACAGGGTGTTGGTGCCGATCAGGTGGACCACGGTCTGACCGATGCGCGCGTACAGGACCCAGCAGGCCAGACCGTCGACGACCCCGTTGCGGCCCAGGGCGGCGGCGGCGAGCACGACGGCGGCGAACAGCGCGACGTTCTCGACCAGGTTGGCGTGCGCGTGCTGGGCACGGACGAAGAACGGAAGGTCGTCGGTGACGTTGCCACGGGTCCAGTAATTGCCCGGCTTCTTGCCGATCAGCATCAGCGGAACGCGGTGTCCGACATACATCAGCAGCACCACGATCATCCACAGCACGTAGTACATCAGCGCTTCGATACCCGTCATTTCTCTCCCCCCAGTTGTTGTGATGTCGCGCCGCGAGGGCGCCGGCTGATTATGCGCTGGCGAGGTGGGGGAAGGGCCATTACTTCCGGGGTCATCCCATCGGAGCCCCGAGGAGTACCTCGGCTTTGAATTCGAGGAAAGGGAAACTGCGGCGCAGAGGTCGCAAAGTGCTGGACGGCGAAACCGTTCCTGCTCTGCGACCTCTGCGCCTTTGCGTTGAAAGTTTTTCGATCTGGGACACCCTCGGTGCCAGACCCTGCTGCCGGGCTGACGGCGGAATGCCCCCGTGCACCCGAATGGGCGCGGTGGCAGACGCATCCTGGTGATTCCGGGAGCAGGCGCGCGCTCTTACTGTTCCGGTCACGGCCTCGCCCCAATCCGCAAACCACCGCCAGGAACGACATCGATGAAACACGCGATACCGGAAGACCGGCGCCTGGGCGGCTTCGGCGGCGGGCACGCCGTCGTGATCGGCGCGAGCACGACCGGGCTGGTGGCGACGGCCGCTGCGGCCCGGCATTTCCGCACGGTCACCAACCTGGAACGCGACCAGTTGCCGGACGAGCCGGTCTGGCGCCGGGGAGTGCCGCAGGGGCGCCACGTCCACTCGCTGCTCACCGGCGGCCAGAACGTGCTGAACCACTACTTCCCCGGTCTGACGTCCGACATGGTCGCGGCGGGCGCCGTCGAGGTGGACCTGGGCAACGACATCGTCTGGCACCACTCGGGCGGCTGGAAGCAGCGATTCCCCAGCGGCGTGCGGATGCAGTGCCAGAGCAAGGGATACCTGGAGTGGTACGCGCGCCAGCGGCTGCTGCGCTGGCCCAGCGTGAGCTTCCGTCCCGGGAGCTCGGTGTCGGGGCTGCTGATGCGCGGGGCGCGCGTCGGCGGCGTGCGCCTGGCCGACGGCAGCGAGATCGAGGCGGATCTGGTCATCGATGCGAGCGGGCGCAGCTCGAACACGCCGCTGTTCCTCGAACAGCTCGGCTTGCCCCGGCCGGCGATCACCGAACTGCCGGTGGACATCGGGTACTCGTCGCAGATCTTCCGGCCCGGCCCGGGCTCGCGCGACTGGAAGGGCATGCTGATCCACTCGAGCCCGCCGGCGACGCGGACCGCGGCGCTGATGCCGCTCGAAGGCGGCCGCTGGATCGTGACCCTGGTCGGCTGGAATGGCGACCAGCCCGGCGGCAATCCCGAGAGCTTCCTGGAATGGGCGCGAGGTCTGCCAGCGCCGGATCTCCACCGCGCGATCGTGGATGCCGAGCCGCTCGAGCGCGTCTGGCGCTGGCGCTTTCCGTCGAACCTGCGGCGTCACTACGAGCGAATGACACGCCTGCCGGACGGGCTGGTGGTCGTGGGCGACGCCAACACCTCGCTCAATCCGATCTATGCGCAGGGCATGTCGCAGGGCGCCATCGGCGCGAGCCTGCTCGACGCCTGCCTGGACCAGCAGCGACGCGAGCGCGGGAAGGCGGATCTGTCCGGGCTTTCGCTGCGATTCCACCGCACTTACGGCCGATTCATCGACGAATGCTGGATGACGTCGACCGCCGAGGACTACGGCGTTCTGGGCACCGCGAAGCAGAGGGCCTGGCATGCGCCGCTGCTCGCGCGCTACCTGCATCGTTTCACCGAGCTCACCTGGCACGACCCGCAGGCTGCGCGCGCGTTTCTCGACGTGATGAATCTGCAGAAGGCGCCGACGTCCTTGCTCCGGCCGGGATTGCTGTGGAAAGCCCTGGCCGGGACGCGTAGAGCGCCGTTGGCGCAGGCGCCTGCTTGCGGCTCCCAGTAGCCCGGGTGAAACCCGGGATTCCCCTCGCATACGGAGCGCAATCCCGGGTTTCACCCGGGCTACGGGACGACGGGACCCCGTCCGGGCTGGCCGATAATCCCTTGCGACATCGCCGCGACGAGAACCCGATGCTGAAGACAGGGCTGAACTTCGTGCAGCAGGCTTTCGGACGCGATCGGCGGGATCCGGCCGAGATCGCGCAGGACGATGCCCGCCTGCACGAGGCGGAGAAGGATGTCCGCTGGCTGCGCAACCTCGGCATCTTCGGATGGTTCTTCGTCCTCGTCGGACGCGGCTACGAACTGGGGCCGAGCCCGGTCTGGATCGCGTACCTGGTCTGCGCGGCCGCGGCGGCCTGGACCCACGTGGCGGTCGGCCGCTCCACGAACATCCGCCGGACGGCCGCGATCACGACATTCCTGGATCCTCTGCTCGGCGCCTCGATCTGCCTGGTGACCGGCGGCATCGAGTCGGTGTTCTTTCCGTTCCTGTACTTCACGCTGATGTCCGTGGCCATCCGCTTCGGCGTCGTCGAAGCCATCGGCCAGGCGCTGTTCAACGCGCTGCTCGCGCTGCTGCTGTTCTTCGTCGAGCCGCTCTACAGCGGTGCCGGCGAAGGCCCGGCGCTGTCGGAGCTGGGATCGACGTTGTTCCTGCTGCTGTTCGCGGCGTGCCTGGGCGTGGTGGTCGCGGCGTGGGCGCGCCAGCGCTCGGATCTGGTCATGGCGCATGCGCGCACGCTGCGGGAGTCCGGTGAGCGCTACCAGGCCTTCGTGCGACGGTTCGCGCAGGTGCAGGAGGAGGAGCGCCAGAACATCTCGGCGGAGCTGCACGACCGCATGAGCAGTCACCTGTTTCTTCTGCGGCGCGGCATCGAGCACTGCATGGACGGCCCGCTGACGCAGGGGCAGCTCGATGAACGTCTGGGCGTGCTGTCGTCCCGCGTCGGCGACTGCACGCAGGACGTGCGTTCGATCATGAACGAGCTGCGCCCGACCGTGCTCGACGAGCTCGGCTTCTTCGAGGCCGCCAGCGAGTTCCTGGCCCGGCATGCCGAGACGACGTCCTATCGGCTGGTCTGCTGGTTCGATCCGGCCTTGAAGCACTGGCGTTCGCCGAACGACGCCATGCTGTTCCGGCTGCTCAAGGAAGCCCTGCTGAACGTGCAGAAGCATGCGGGTGCGTCGAACGTGGAGGTCACGCTCGCCGACGGCGCAACGCACGTGGAGCTGATCGTCGCCGACGACGGCACCGGGTTCGACCCGCACAATATTCCGGTGGGGCACTACGGGATCATGACCATGCGCGAGCGGGCGGCGGGAGCGGGCGGCGAACTGCTCATCGACAGCGAACCCGGACGGGACGGCACGCGCATCCGGGTGCTGCTGGCGAAGGCCTCGTCATGACGCGTCCCATCGGCGTCTACCTGATCGACGATCACCACGTCCTGCGCCAGGCCATCGCCGACATGCTCGATGGACAGGACGATCTTCGCGTCGTCGGCCAGGCCGGTGACGCGAAGTCCGGCATCGGCGAAATGGAAACGCTGCTGCCGTATCCCGACGTCGTCGTCATCGATCTGAAGATGCCGGGCCAGAGCGGCAGCAGCGCCATCGCGCAGATCGCGCAATCGCATCCGCAGACGAAGATCCTGGTCTTCACGATGTACGACAACCCGGCCTACGTGTGGAGCACGATGAACGCCGGTGCGTCGGGCTACCTGCTGAAGAGCGCTTCGCGTGCGGACCTGCTGCGTGCGGTGAGATCGGTGGCCGGCGGCGGTGGTTACCTGCAGGCCGAAGTCACGATGCCGCTGGTCAAGCGCCTGATCCAGGAAGCGCGCGTGGCCGGTGATCGTGGAACGCTGTCGGTGCGCGAGATGCACATCCTCGAAGCGCTGGCCGACGGACAGAGCAACAAGATGATCGCCAAGTCGCTGCTGCTGGCCGAGGACACCGTGAAGTCCCATCTGCGCCGCATCTACGAAAAGCTCGGTGCGTCCGATCGCGCGCACGCGGTGGCCATCGCGCTGCGCCAGCAGCTGATCGGGTGAGCGCGCGGTCCCGTATCCGCCGTGCTGGGCGTTCGCCCCGTAGATGGAATTGAACCGCAAAGGCGCAAAGGGAAAAGAAAGGACGCAAAGGTTCTGTCATGGATCCGGTTCGCCCATCGGTGGTATCGGCCGGGGAGGACAAAAACGACGAAGTGCGCGCCACCCGTAGCCCGGGCGAAGCCCGGGGTTGCGCTCCGAGCGCGAGGGGAACCCCGGGCTTCGTCCGGGCTACGAGTCCCGAGCGGCGTTCATCCGCGAAATCCGTGAGGTTCACCCGACCGGGTGACGGCGCTGCCCTGATCGCGTGATGTCCCCGAGGGGCGCGCACCCGGACAATCGGCACCCGGAACAAGGGGGAGCAGCGGTGGGGGCGAGCGGGTTGGAGATCGACGACAGACTGGATCACGGCGAGAAGATCGATGATCCGGCCGTAGAGCGCGCGGCTGCGGCCGCCTCATTCGATGCCAGCGCCTTCCGGCAGGAGGTGCGCCGTTTCTGCCGCGAATGCATGCCGGCGGACATCGCGGCGATGGCGAGCAAGAACCAGTACTTCGACCGCGAGCAGCGCGTGCGCTGGCAGCGCCTGCTCGCCGATACAGGCTGGTTCACGGCGCACTGGCCGCGGGCTCATGGAGGGCAGGACTGGGGACACCTGCAACGCTTGATCCTGATCGAGGAACTGGAGCGCGCGGGCACGCCGTGGATCGCGCACTTCGGTGTCTCGTTCATCGGCCCGGTGCTGATCGAGTTCGGTTCGCCCGAACAGCAGCAGCACTATCTGCCCGGCGTCATCAACTCGGACACTTGGTGGGCGCAGGGTTTCTCCGAGCCGGGCGCCGGATCGGATCTGGGCTCGCTGGCGACGCGCGCCGTCCGCGAGGCCGGCGGCTATCGCGTCAACGGCCAGAAGACCTGGACGACGATGGCGCAGTGGGCGGACATGATGTTCTGCCTGGTGCGTACCGAGCAGACGCAGCGCCGCAGCGACGGCATCTCGATGCTGCTGATCGATCTGAAAAGCCCTGGCGTCACCGTGCGGCCCATCGAAACCTACGATGCCTGCCATCACGTGAACGAGGTCTTCCTCGAGGATGTGTTCGTGCCGGCCGAGAATCTCGTCGGCACCGAGGGGCAGGGCTGGGCGATGGCCCGCTTCATCGTCGAACGCGAGCGACTGCTGGTCACCGAGATCGGTCGCGCGCACCGGTTCCTGCACGAGCTGCACGCGCTGGCCGCGAAAGTATGCGATGGCGGCAAGCCGGTTTCGCAGAGCCCGTCGTTCCGGCGCCGCGCCGCGCAGCTCGAAGTCCGCTATCAGGCGCTTCGCGCCACCGTCTACGCGGCTGCCATCGCGGCCGACGAGGGACGCCATCATCCGGTCGATCCCTCGCTGCTGAAGATCCGTGGCTCCGAACTGCAGCAGGAGATCCTCGACGCCGTGATCGAACTGATCGAGCGCAGCGGCCTGGCGTACCAGTCCACGGCGCTGTTCGGCGACATCGACGGCGGAAGCCGGGGTGGGGCGCACATCCCCGGCCTGATCTTCGATCACCTGCACAGCCGCCTGACCAGCATCTACGGCGGCAGCAATGAAATTCAGCGCGGCATCATCGCCAAGGCGCTGCTCCAGGTTTGAGAGTGATGGATACCGATCTGCTGCGGCTGTTCGAGGATTCCCTGGCGCGCTTCAACCGCGAGCGCTATTCACCGGCGCAACTCGTCGCGCGGTCGCGCGAAACGACGGGCACGGGATTGCTCTCCGAGATGGCGGACATGGGCTGGTTCGAGCTGCTTCGGGGAGAAGCCGACGACGAGCCCGCAGCCTCATCGGTCGTGCGGCTGCTGCCCGTTTTTCGCGCTGCTGGTGAAGGCGCGTGGCGTGAACCGCTGGCCTGCGTGCTGGGCGCGCCGGCCGTGATCGCGGCACGCACCGATGCGACCGCGCAACGGGAATCCCTGGTGGAGGGCCTGATCTCGGCGAGCGCGCCGCTGGCCTACGCGGCGCGCGAGGCCGACGACGGATGGCATCGCATCGGCATCACCACGGTCGCGCGCGGCGACGCGGGCGGCCACGTGCTGGATGGCCACAAGATCGCCGTGATGGATGTCGCTTCCTGCGCCGCGATCATCGTGCTCGCCGTCGATGCCCAGACCCGACGACCGGGGTACTTCCTGGTGGCCCGCGACGCCGCCGGTCTCGAGCGCGGCGATGCGTCGTCGATCGACGGCCATGGCCTGTCCGACCTGAAGCTGACTGGGGTTCGTGCGGAGTATCTGTGCGCAGGCGATCACGCCGCGCGCGCAGAAGCCTGGGACGCCATCCTCGGCGCGGCAGAAGCGGTGGGCATCATGCGCGGTGCCAATCGCGACACGTCCGCCTACCTGCGCGAGCGGCGCCAGTTCGGGCGACCGCTGCTGGATTTCCAGGTGCTGCAACACCGCTTGGTCGAGATGCACCTGCTCGAGCGCGAGACCGACGCGCTGCTGGAGAGCACGGCGGAAGCCTTCGACGCCAACGCGCCCGGCCTCGAACGCCGTCTGCTGGTGCTGCGTGCCCAGGCTTCGCGCGCCCTGCGGCAGGTCACGCGCGAGGCCGTGCAGATGCACGGCGGCATGGGCGTGACGCAGGAGACTCGCGTCAGTCACTACTACCGTCGCGCGCTGATGCTGGACGGCCTGCATGGGTCCGAAGAAGCGGCGCTGGAGAGATTGGCCGCGGCCTGATCGCAACCGAGGTGATCGGCGGGTGTATGCCAGGAGCAGTCTTTCTTGGGCGTCTGCCATCGCGGAGCGAAGCTGCTCGCCTCTGTGACGGCCTCGGCTCGATCGGCGCTACCTATCCATAGCGCACACGGACGTCCGAACACCGCGGCGAAGGCTCACTGGCCGAATCCCCAACCTATCGAGATTCCGTAGGATTGGCCGCGGTAGGAGGTGTCCACTTCGCCGCCGCCAAAGCTCGGCGCCACCGAGTTTCGACCTCGTATGGTTTCACCCGGGAAATAGGCCGCGAAGCCGGAGAGGTCCCAGCGACCAAAGTTCCACGTGGCCCCGGCGGTGTAGTGCTCCGTGGTGTTGCAGGGGCTCAAGCTATCGAACAACGTCTCGGTCTCTCGTGTCGTGCGGGTCGAGTGAATGTAGCCCGCGCGAAGCGTCAGGGCCGTCGCCGCCCGCCAGATCGCGCCGAACTTGTAGGCAGACGTGTCCCTGAGCCCGAATCCAGGCCCGTTTTTGCTGCCGAGGAGATTGCCGTCCGAAAGCTTGCCGATCCGGTTGCCGAATCCCCGTTCTCCAGCGAATTCGAAACGCTGGTAGTCGAACGCCAGCGTCAGGGCCGGGGTGGGCGTCCATGCCAGACCCCCACCCCAGATGGCCGGAAGCTCCAGACTCCCTCCATCCGGAAGCAATCCCCGGTAATCGCGATGTCGTTGAGTCCAGGTCTTGGTCCGGTACGAGAGCCCGGCGCTGAGCGACGAAGTAACGCTCCCTTGCCAACCGATTGCAGCGCCCATGCTGAGTGACCCGTCGAATCCCCTGTCAGTGATGCGGTCAGGCTTTACCGACACGCGGGTCTCAGGCGTATTTCCGCTCAGAAAATCCAAGCCTGTCGCCCGGAGCATCTGGTAACCGGGATTGATCGAGACACCTACCGCCTGGGACGGTGTCGGCTTCCAGGCGAGCGTCCACGCCGTCGCGGTCGAGACCAAAGTGACGGTCGTTCGAGGCGCGCTGCCAAATCGGACAAATGGGCTGCTGGTGTAATCGGGCCCCAGACCCGCCGTGTATAGCGACAAGCCCATGGAGACCGTTGGAGTGAGTTGGCGGATCAATCCCCCTTGTGGGATGGGATACACATCCTGACCATCGGAATCGAAACGCTCGTCCGGTCCCAGGCTGTTGCCTCGATATCGCATCTGCGGTTCGGGCAGGAAGATGCTGATGCCGACGTCGTTCCGATTCCCCAGTACCGCAGTCAGGGCGGGGTTCGAAGAGATTGGATTGGCATCCTCTCCGAACGCGAAGCTGACACCGCCAGCCCCCTGCGATTTGATGCCTGGACCATGTTCGAAGATCCCAAGAGACGCTTGCGCGCTTGAAGTCGCGGTGGCCACGATAACCAGGGCGATGAGTCGAAACGCAGCGGTCAACGCTCTTGTTCGCCAACTCAAGGTTGTCTTGCATACCTTGTTCATGGGCTGGGGCTTCGGGCAGTCTGATGGGCGGCACCGGGCATGGCGTGAACGCAACGTCTGGTGCAAGGACTGCAGTCCGATCCGCATAGACTGCAGGTACGCTGATATTACATTGATGTAGTAACTCTTCAAGCCGCATGAAAACCCGAGACCGTCTCAACGCAGTTGACGCCAGCGCCCGCGGCTGGAGCGAGGGCCTGCCAGGGCTCGACGCAGAGCACATCATGCTGATGCGTTTGATACGCGTCGCGAGCCAAGGGATTTCAGCGATTACGGATCCTGTTCTGCGTCCGTCGGGATTGACGGAGAGTTCTTGGCATACCCTCGTTGTTGTCGTTGCGAGCGGACAAGCCGGCTCGACGCCATCGGTGCTATGCCATCAGGTTGGCCAAGCCAACGCGAACATGACGCGGATTCTTTTCGTGCTCGAGAAGGAAAAACTGATCCGTATCGGCTCGGACAAGCGTGACGCCCGGCGCAGGCGAGCGATCGCCACGCCGGCGGGACGAGAGTTGGTGAAGACATACTCTTCGCAACTCGGACCCTACTTCAACGCCACCTTCCGGACACTGAGTCGGGATGACTGCGCTTCGCTTCAGCGAATCTTGCGCGAAGTGATTTCATCGATGGACTCCGCCGAGACGCTGATCGCGGGCGGCGGATAGCTGTTTCCACGCTGAGGGCAATAGCGCTGAGGCAAGGATCCATCAGCCGCTCGCGCAACTTCAGCTGCATGCACTGAGCAGGCAAGAAAAAACCACTGGTGCCATCGACGTCCGCTATGAGTCTGTCTGCTCGCGAACGCAACAGACTGCAAAGGACTGGCACGCGCCGATCGCGAGGAACGTTGCCCGGGTGACCCGCAGGCCCGGGCTCGCTTGCGGCGCCAGCCCGTCTCAGTCCTCCGGCGACGCGTCCTGTTCCGAGAAGAGCCCTGGCTGCAACGGCGCTTCGCTCGGTGCCTCGAAGCCGGACAGACCCACGCCGACCAGTCGATAACGAACCGAGTCGGGAAGCTCCACGCGCGCCAGCAGGCCGACGGCGCGGTCGGCCAGCGTCTGCTCGGAGTCCGCGGCGGTCGTCAGCGTGATGCTGCGCGTGAGGATGCGGAACTCGGAGGTCTTCAGCTTCAGGACAACGGTGCGGGCGGCACGATCCATCTTGCGCGCAGCCTGCCAAGTGCGCGCCGCCATGCGACGGATGTGGGGCTCGAGTTCGGACAGCGGCAGGTCGTTCTCGAACGTGTCTTCGGCGGAGACGGAGATGCGCGCGCGATCGCTGCTCACCGGGTTTTCGTCGATGCCGTGCGCCAGTTCGTGCAGGCGCTTGCCGTAGCGTCCGAAGTGGCGATGCAACTGGTCCGGCTCCGCGACCGCGAGGTCGCCGATGCGCACCAATCCCAGCGTGGCCAGACGCCTTTCCATCACCTGACCCACGCCCGGCACGCGGCCCACCGGCAGCGGCGCGATCAGCGCCTGCGCCTGCTCGGGGCGGATCACGAAGAGGCCGTCTGGCTTCTTCCAGTCCGAGGCGAGCTTCGCGAGAAACTTGTTGGGCGCCACGCCGGCAGACGCCGTCAACTGCAACTCTTCGCGGATCTCGGCGCGGATCGTCTGCGCCACGGCGGTGGCGCTGGGCAGGCCCGTCAGGTTCTCGGTGACATCGAGATAGGCCTCGTCGAGCGACAACGGTTCGACGTGCTCGGTATGGCGCAGGAAGATTTCCCGGACCGCGCGGGACACGGCGCGGTAGCGCGTGAAGTCGGGCGGCACGAACACCGCGTCCGGGCACAATCGTTCGGCACGCACAGCTGGCATCGCCGATCGGATTCCGAACTTGCGCGCCTCGTACGACGCGGCGCAGACCACGGAACGATTGCCACGCCAGGCCACGACGACGGGCCGTCCGCGCAGCGAAGGATCGTCGCGCTGTTCGACCGACGCATAGAACGCGTCCATGTCCACATGGATGATCTTTCGCATGGTCCCGTCGTGCGGGGTGGCCGGCGCAGGGAAGGGTGTGCGAATGATAGGCGCACCCCAACAAAAAGCCCGCCGGGTATTCCCGGCGGGCCTTGGGCGCAGCTCGAACTGCTTACGACTTCGTCTTCAGCTCGAGCTTGTTGTGAACGTCCTTGACGCCGACGACCGCCTTGGTCGCGGCACCCGCCTGTTCGATGGACGCCTCGTTCGGCACCTTGCCGGACAGCGTCACGACGCCATCGGTCGATTCCACATTGATGCCGAGCGACTTCAGGTTCTTCTCGGCGACCAGTGCGGTCTTGACCTTGGCCGTCAGCGCGGAATCGGACAGGTATTCGCCAGTCTTGTCGGCGGCGGTCTCGATCTTCGCGCCGGCCGTTGCGCCTTCTGCGAACGCCATCGGCGTGGCACAGGTGAGGCCGAGAAGGGCAGCGGCAAACAGCGTCTTGCGGGTAGAGGTGTATTTCATGGGGTCAATCTCCTGGATGAGCCGACCGGCGCGCGAAGGCGCTAACGGGCGACGATTGTTGCGATCGAGTCGGGTCGATTTCGATTCCGCTCCGAGCGCCGCATGCGGCATGCCCGGAAGAGGCGAATAGCTACAAACCCGCCGCCGCGCGTTCGCGAGCGGTGACGTCCGAGATCGAGCGGCGCGGCATTGGGCGCGCTCTCTTCTTCGGCTTGTTCTCCGCTTCGATTCGCGTCATGAAGCTGCGGATCTGCTCCTCGGCGGCTTCGCGTGCGACGCCGTAGCGCTCTTCGATGGAGCCAGCCAGGCGATCGAAATCGCCTTCGATGCGTAGCCAATCGTCCTGGGTGAGCTCGGCCCATTCCTGCTTGGCCTTGCCGGTTAACTGTTTCAGCTGACCCTTCAGGGTGGTGCTGTTCATGTGCGTTCTCCTGGGATGTCAGACGTGACGGTTTGTCACGAATTCATCCTGGAAAGAAGCGATGAACTTGCGGTTAACGTGCGGAACGCAGCGGCTCCATGCACACCGCAAAGCGGCGTTTTCAGCCGAAAACGACGGCGCTCTGGCGGGATAGCGCGATGGCCTGGCCGTCCGCACTCCACATCGTCGCGGTCTGGAACGCATAACCGTCGCGCGCCGCGGTGGCCTCGGCATCCACCAGCCAAAAGTCGCTGCCGCTGCGCGGCCAGTGATCGCTCAGCAATTCCAGCGTCCAGCTCAGCGAACTCGCGGGAGCGAACGAATGAAGCATCGAGATCGCCGGCGAGGGAATCGTGTCCGCCATCGCGATGACCAGCGACTCGTCGACTTCAGGTTCGTTCTTGTATCGCACGTAGATCTGCGTACGCGGTTCGGCGCCGCCACAGAACGGGAACGCGCCGGAAGCCCAGCGCTGCTCGACGTGCTGCGTGAATTTGGGCGGGGCATCGCCGGCCCAGGGCATCGGCTTCGAGTGTTCCGCATCGAGCGGAACCACCGGATGCGGCGGCGTGATGACCAGCGTCGACTCGCGCGCGCGACCGAAGACAGCCAGCGCCGTGCAGAGCACCTGGTCGCCGTCGAGGATGCGCCCTTCGACATGCACAGCCGACTTGCCCACGCGCAACACGCTGCATCGAATGACCAGCCGCCCTGCGAAGACAGGGCCGACGAAGGTCGTCTGCAGGGTTCTCAGCGGCAGGCCGGGCTCCACTCGCGAGCGCATCGCGTGAACCAGCAGTGCGGCCTGCAAGCCGCCGAACAGCGTGCGGCCCTGCGTCCAGTCCTGCGGCACATCGTCGAGGACGTGCGCATTACCATCGATACGCAGCGAAGCAACCAGTTCGGTCAGCAGCATGCGAAACGGGCCGCAAAAGCCATCAGTTGAGCAGACGCGTCCGCAGCGTGCCGGCGATGGCCGCGAGGCGATCGCGCAACACGCGGCCCTGGTCCTCGGTGGCATCGACGTCGATCACGACGTAGCCGACCTGGCCGGCCGTCTGCAGGTATTGGGCATCGATGTTGACGCCGGTTTCCGAGAACACGTTGTTGATCTGCGTGAGCACACCCGGGCGGTTCTCGTGGATGTGCAGCAGGCGCCGGCTGCCGGTGTGTTCCGGCAGCGAGACTTCCGGAAAATTCACGGCGGAGAGCGTCGAGCCGTTGTCGCTGTAACGCAGCAGCTTGGCCGCCACCTCGATGCCGATGTTCTCCTGCGCCTCGAGCGTGCTGCCGCCGACGTGCGGCGTCAGGATGACGTTGTCCATGCCGACGAGCTCGGACACGAACTTGTCGTCGTTGCCCTTGGGCTCCACCGGAAAGACGTCCACCGCCGCACCGGCGATGTGCTTGCTCTTGAGTGCAGCGGCGAGCGCGGGGATGTCGACGACCGTTCCGCGCGACGCGTTGATGAAAACGGCGCCTTTCTTCATGCGCGAGAATTCCTCGGCGCCGATCATGTTCTTGGTCGAGGGCGTTTCGGGCACGTGCATCGAGACGATATCCGAGCGCTCCAGCAGGTCGGACAGATTCGCCGCCGGGCTGGCATTGCCGAGCGCGAGCTTGGTCTCGACGTCGTGGAAGATCACGCGCATGCCCAGGCTCTCGGCGAGCACGCCGATCTGCGTGCCGATGTGGCCGTAGCCGACGATGCCCAGCGTCTTGCCGCGTACCTCGTAGCTGCCCGCCGCCGACTTCGACCAGCCGCCGCGATGGCACTCCATGTTCTTCTCGGGGATCCGGCGCATCAGCAGGATCGCCTCGGCCAGGACCAGCTCGGCGACGCTGCGCGTATTCGAGTACGGCGCGTTGAACACCGGGATGCCGCGCGCCTGGGCCGCGTTGAGCGCGACCTGGTTGGTGCCGATGCAGAAGCAGCCCACGGCCATCAGGCGGCGCGAGTTCTGGAACATCTCGGCCGTGAGGTTGCTGCGCGAGCGGATGCCGACGATGTGCGCCTCTGCCACGCGTTCGGCGAGCTGCGCTTCGGGCAGCGACTTCTCGTGGAACTCGATCTGCGTGTAGCCCGCCGCCCTGAAACTCTTGACCGCGGTCTGGCTGACGCCTTCCAGCAGCAGGACCCGGATATCGCCGCGGGGGAACGAATTCTTGTTCATGGCTGTAAAGGAGGCGCGAGCCGGCGTTTTTGGGGGCGCGGACTATGCCATAGGGGATGCCCCGTGATCAGCACGTGTTCAGCTTTCCTGCCTAGGGTTCGTCATCCCCGGTGATGTAAGCGTGATGTCAGTTGCCGGGCCATACGATGCCGTTCCAAGGAGAGTAACCATGAATATTCGTAACGCCGCTTTGCTGGCCGTACTCAGTCTCGGTCTCGCCGTTTCCGCCTGCCAGAAGAAGGACGAGAGCGCGACCGAGAAGGTGACGGACGCCATCGGCGACGCGACCAACTCGCGCGACCACGAGAAGATGAAGGACGCGGGCGAGGACGCCAAGGATGCCGTCGACAACGCCGCCGAAGGCGTCAAGGACGCCGTCCAGGGGGAGAACAAGTAACTGGCCGTACGGCGCGGGCCGCGCAGGCCCGCGCCACCCAGGAACCGCCGGGGCTTCCGGCGGTTCTTCCGTTTCACGCCCCAGATCGCCCCTCAGCGTTCGCGCTTGAGCCGGTAGAGCCAGTCAAGCGCATCGCGCGGGCTCAGTGCATCCGGATCGATCGAGTCGAGCAGTCGCAGTGCCGGCGAGGGCGGGGCTTCGAACAGCGACATCTGCGGCTTGGCTTCGGCCACGGGCGTTGCCTGTGCCGGTTGTGGCGTGCGTTCCAGTTCCGCCAGATAGGTGCGCGCGGCGGACACGACCGAGGCCGGCACGCCAGCGAGGGCCGCGACCTGCAAGCCGTAGCTCCGGTTCGCCGGGCCTTCCTTGACCGTGTGCAGGAAGACCAGGCGCTCGCCGTACTCGGCGGCGTCCAGGTGGATGTTGGCCACGCCCGGTACCGCGTCGGCCAGGCGAGTCAGCTCGAAATAGTGCGTGGCGAACAAGGTCAGCGCGCGCGTCTGGCGCGCGAGGTGCTCGGCACAGGCGCGCGCCAGCGACAGGCCGTCATAGGTCGAGGTGCCTCGGCCGATCTCGTCCATCAGCACCAGCGACGACGCCGTGGCGTTGTGCAGGATGTTGGCGGTCTCGGTCATCTCGACCATGAAGGTCGACTGCCCCGACGCGAGATCGTCGCGTGAACCGATGCGCGTGAAGATGCGGTCGACCGGGCCGATCCGCGCCGCATCCGCCGGCACGAAACTGCCGGCGTGCGCCATCAGCACGATCAGCGCGACCTGTCGCATGTACGTGGACTTGCCGCCCATGTTCGGGCCGGTGATCACCAGCAGGCGGCGATCGGCGTCGAGCTGCAGATCATTGGGGACGAACGGCGCATCGGACTGGCGCTCGACCACGAGGTGGCGGCCGGCGCGGATGTCGATGCCGGTCCCGCCATCGAGTTGCGGTCGCGATAGATTCAGCCGCTGCGCCGCGTCGGCGAGGTTGGCCAGCACATCGAGATCGGCCAGCGCCTGCGCGGCCGATTGCAGCGCGCCGAGCTGGGTGAGCAGCCGATCCAGCAGGCCCTCGTACAACTCCTTCTCGCGCGCCAGTGCCCGGTCCTTGGCCGACAGCACCTGGTCCTCGAAGCGCTTGAGCTCCTCGGTGATGTAGCGCTCGTAGTTGGTCAGCGTCTGGCGGCGCGTGTACTCCGCGGGAACCTTGGCCGTGTGCGTCTTGCCGATCTCGATGTAGAAGCCGTGCACGCGGTTGTAGCCGACCTTCAGGGATTCGATGCCGGAGCGGGCCCGCTCGCGAGCTTCGAGTTCCAGCAGGAAGCCGTCGGCGTTCGTGGACAGCTTGCGCAGATCGTCGAGCGTCGCGTCGTAGCCTTCTCGGAACACGCCGCCGTCCCGCGCGGTCAGCGGCGGCGCATCGGCCAGCGCGCCGGCCAGCAGTTCGGCGAGTTCGTCGTGCTGGCCGAGCCGATCGTGCAGCTGCGCGATGCGGGCGCCGTCGATGCGCGCCAGCTGGGCACGCAGGCCGGGCAGGGCCGCGAGCGTGTCGCGCAGGCCGGTGAGATCGCGCGGCCGGGCGCTGCGCAATGCCACGCGCGCCAGGATGCGTTCGAGATCGGAGACGTTGCGCAGCGGCTTGCGCAGCGCGGCGCTAGCACCGTCGAGCATCAGCGCGTCGATGGCGTCGTAGCGCGCCACCAGTTCCTCGCGATCCCGGATCGGACGCAGCAGCGCGCGGCTCAGCGCGCGCGAGCCCATCGGCGTGGCGCAGTCGTCCAGCACCGCCAGCAGCGTGTGTTCGGTTTCGCCGGCCA
This sequence comes from Panacagrimonas perspica, assembly GCF_004364935.1. Taxonomy (GTDB): domain Bacteria; phylum Pseudomonadota; class Gammaproteobacteria; order Nevskiales; family Nevskiaceae; genus Panacagrimonas; species Panacagrimonas perspica. The sequence continues at coordinate 953,415 of NZ_SOBT01000008.1, forward strand.
GCGTGCGGTCGATCTCGAGATTGCGGCGCGTCGCCGGATCCAGGATCAGCGTATCTTCCGGCGCCTCGACGCGCAGGCCGGCGATGTGGGCGAGCTGCGCCTTCTGCGTTTCCTGCACGTACTGCAGCAGCGCACCGGCCGCACCGATGGCCGCCGTGAGTCCCTCGCAGCCGAAGCCGCGCAGGTTGGGCGTGCCGAACTGGGTGCAGAGCAGGCGCTGTGCGGAGGCCGGATCGAACTGCCAGGCCGGGCGCGTGGTGCGGGACAACTCGCCGACCGGAAGCCCGGCGTCCTCGGCGATCAGCATCTCGCTGGGCGCCACGCGCGACAGCTCGGCGGCGAAGTCGCGCGGCGAGGCGGTCTCGCTGACGGCGAAGCGCCCGGACGACAGCTCCAGCCAGGCCAGGCCGTAGCGATCGCCGAGCGCACAAGCAGCAGCCAGGACACTGGCGCGGCGCGGGTCGAGCAGCACCTCGTCGGTCGCAGTACCCGGCGTGACGATGCGCACGATCTCGCGGCGCACCGGACCCTTGTCGACGCCGACTTCGCCGACCTGCTCGGCGATGGCCGCCGATTCGCCCAGCCGGATCAGGCGCGCGAGGTAGGTGTCGAGCTGGTGGTAGGGCACGCCGGCCATCACCACCGGGGCGCCGCCCGACTCGCCGCGCTTGGTCAGCGTGATGTTGAGCAGCCGTGCCGCCTTGCGCGCGTCGTCGTGGAAGACCTCGTAGAAGTCGCCCATGCGGAACAGCAGCAACAGCCCCGGGACCTGGGCCTTGAGCGCCAAGTACTGCTGCATCATCGGGGTGTGCGCGGCGGAGGGTGCCGACATACGAAAGGCAGATCGAGGGACGTCGCGGGAGCGCGAATCTTACCGGCAAGCCGGCCGGAGTCGGCCTCCGGTGGCGGCCGGTCGAGGCCGCCGGGGACGGCGGGTCACGCGCCGCTGCGGAACAAGTGACAGGTCGGTATCCTTGCGCGGCTTTTTTCGCCAGTCGAGGGCCGATGCACCTGCACAACACCCTGAGCGGCCGCAAGGAACGCTTCGAACCGCTGAATCCCGATCGCGTGACGATGTACGTCTGCGGTCCGACCGTCTACAGCTTCGCGCACATCGGCAACGCACGGCCGGCGGTGGTGTTCGACGTGCTGTCGCGCGTATTGCGGCGCAAGCATCCGAACGTCGTGTACGCGCGCAACATCACGGACATCGACGACAAGATCAACAAGGCGGCGGTCGAGCAGGGTGTCGACATCGGCGTGATCAGTTCGCGCTACGCGGCGGCCTATCACGAGGACATGTCGGCGCTGGGCGTCGTGGCGCCGGACCACGAGCCGCGCGTCACGCAGCATCTGCCGCAGATCATCGACATGATTTCGCGGCTCGTGTCGTCGGAAAACGCCTACGTCGCCGAAGGGCACGTGCTGTTCCATACGCCCAGCTACGCGGACTACGGAAAGCTGTCAAAGCGCGATTCGCAGGCGTTGATGGCCGGTGCGCGCGTGGAAGTGGCGCCCTACAAGCAGAGCGCCGGCGATTTCGTGCTGTGGAAGCCTTCCTCGCCGGACCAGCCGGGCTGGGACTCGCCCTGGGGGCGTGGACGTCCGGGCTGGCACATCGAGTGCTCGGCCATGGCCGAGACGATCCTGGGCGAGACCATCGACATCCACGGCGGCGGGCACGACCTGATCTTCCCGCACCACGAGAACGAGATCGCGCAGTCGGTGTGCGCGCACGGCGGCAAGCCGTTCTCGCGCTTCTGGCTGCACAACGGCTTTCTCAATGTGGAAAGCACGAAGATGTCGAAGTCCATCGGCAACGTGCTGCTGGTGCGCGAACTGCTCAAGCAGGCGCCGGGCGAGGCCATCCGCCTGCTGCTGCTGACGGCGCACTACCGCCAGCCGCTGGACTGGACGGCCGAAGGCCTGCAGGAGGCGCGCAAGAAGCTCGACCGCCTGTACGGCTCGCTGCGCGAACTGGCCGACGTCGAGGTGCAGCCGGAGGAGGGCGAGTTCCTGCCCTTCGTCCAGGAACTCGAGGACGACCTCAATACCCCCGGCGCGCTGGCGCAGCTGTTCGACCTGGGCCATCAGGCGCACAAGGCCGGCGACAACGTCTACGAGCGGCGCCGGATCAAGACCCAGCTGTTGAAGGCCGGTGCGCTGCTGGGTCTGCTGCAGCAGTCGCCCGAAGCCTGGTTCGGCTGGGCGCCGCCGCGCGACGACCTGATGAGTGCCGGCGAGATCGACGCCGTGATCGCGCAGCGCATCGAAGCGCGAAAGGCGAAGAACTGGGCGGAATCGGATCGCCTGCGCGATCTGCTGAAGGAACGCGGCGTGCTGGTCGAGGATTCGAAGGACGGCCAGCGCTGGCGCTACGCCTGAAGCGCTAACTAGCCCGGGCGAAGCCCGGGGGGTCGCTCGCAATTCGAGGAAAACCCCGGGCTTCGCCCAGGCTACGGGTTATGCCCCGTATTCGGGCGCTGCTTCCGGAGCCGCATCGGGGCCCTCTTCCATCTCGTCGGGGCTGAACACGGCGTCGGTCATCCAGCAGCCCTTGCAGCCCGGAATGGTCTGCTTCGAGAGCAGGAACACATAGCGGTGTGGCTGATCGTCGCTGCCGACGATCTCGACGGGCATCATCGCCCGCTCGCCGTCGATCAGCGGAACGCCGGCGCGGGCAGCGCGGTGTCCCAGCAGATCCGGAAAACCTTCGCGGATGAGTTCGCGGAAGCTCGCCAACGGTCCGGTCTTCTCGCGATTCTTCGGCGACGAGAACTTGTAGAGCTCCGCGATGCCCTGGTCGTTGCCCTTCTTGAGCGCCATCAGCATGGCTTCCACGACCTGCGGCGGATCGAGATCGGGCGCAGGACCCTTGATCGGGGCCCCCGGAGCCGGCGCCGCCTGAACCGAAAGCGCCAGCAACAGACCGCTCAACAGCGCAACGAGGGGCGAACGGGTCATCGTGGATTCTCGGACGGATCGTGCGATGACATACGCGTTCATCGCGGGTCTGGTTTCAGGAGCAGTAACATACAGGCGTCAGCGGCACCTTACGCCGGTATTACCAGGACTTCATCCATGCGCCGTCTTGCCGTTTTCGCTGTTGCCGCCGCACTTGCGGCCTGTGCCACGTCACCGCTCGGGCGCAAGCAGTTCATCCTGATCTCCGACGATTCGATCAGCCAGCAGGGTGTTGCCTCCTTCCAGCAGATGCAGAAGGAGATGCCGCAGTCCAAGGACGCGCGCAAGACGCAGTACGTGCGCTGCATTGCCGACAACATCACGGCCCAGATTCCGAACCTGCGCGAGAAGGGCCAGCTGTCGGTGCCCGGGGCGTGGGAGGTCTCGGTCTTCGAGAGCGAGGACGTCAACGCCTTCGCGTTGCCCGGCGGCAAGATCGGCGTGTTCACCGGCCTGCTGAAGGTCGCCAACACGCAGGACCAGCTCGCGGCCGTCATCGGGCACGAGGTGTCGCACGTGCTGGCGCGCCATTCCGCTGAACGTGCGTCGGCGGACATTCCGGCGCAGATCGGCGGCGCGTTCGCTTCGGCCTACGGTGTCGGGCAGTTGTACGGCATGGGCGTCAACGCGCTGTTCCTGCTGCCGTACTCGCGTGGCCACGAATCCGAGGCCGATCTGCTGGGTCTGGACCTGATGGCCTCGGCCGGATTCGATCCGCGCGCCGCCGTCACGCTGTGGCAGAACATGGCCAGGGCCAGCGGCGGGCAGAAGCCGCCGGAGATTCTCTCGACCCATCCGTCGGACGAAACACGCATGCACGATCTGAACGCCCGCATGAAGACCGCGCTCGACCTGTACGTCACGGCCAAGGGGCAGGGTCGCAATCCGAAGTGCGGTTGAGGCCGTAACAGCGGGACGGGTTACGGCGCTGCGCGCCTGACCCGCCCTCCCAGATCACGCGGCGCTGACGGCAGCCGTGAAGTGGCAGGCGGAAAATCCGCCATGCACCGCGCGCACGAGGGTCGGCGGATGGCGCACGCAGTGCGTATCCGCGATCGGACACCGCGTCACGAAGACGCAGCCCTGCGGGGGATCGGCCGGGCTCGGGATTTCGCCTTCGAGCGGTTGCCGATGCACCCCGGTTCCCGGAACAGCCGCCAGCAGCGCGCGCGTGTACGGATGAACCGGCGACGCGAACAAGGCTTCGCGCGTGGCCTGCTCCATCACCTTGCCCAGGTACATCACCATCACGCGACGGCTGATGTGACGCACCACGGCGAGGTCGTGTGCGATGAAGATCATCGACAGGCCGGATTCGGCCTGAAGGTCCGCCAGCAGATTGACGATCTGGGCCTGGATCGAGACATCGAGCGCCGACACCGGCTCGTCGCAGATCAGCACGCGCGGACGCACGACCAGCGCGCGGGCGATGCCGACGCGCTGGCACTGCCCGCCGGAGAATTCGTGCGGATAGCGGTTCACCAGCGAAGCCGAAAGCCCGACTTTCTCGAGCATCGCCAGCACGCGTGACGCGCGCTCGGCCCGGCCGATTTCCGGGTACAGCGCCTCCAGCGGCTCGGCGATGCTGGCGCCGATGGTCATGCGCGGATCCAGGCTGGCCAGCGGATCCTGGAACACCATCTGGATCTCGCGACGCAGCGGCCGCCAGCCGTTCTCGTCGAGGCGCGTGATGTTGCGGCCCGCGAACTCGATACCGCCCGAGGTGACGGCCTGCAGGCCGGCGAGCGCGCGGGCCAAGGTCGACTTGCCGCAGCCCGACTCGCCGACGATCCCCAGGGTCTCGCCTGGCGCGAGATTGAAGTCGACGCCGTCCACGGCCTTGAGCCAGCCGGGCCGGCCCCAGGGCAGGGCGGCCGGCAGCTTGTAGTGGACCTTGAGTCGCCGGACGGCCAGCAGCGCCGCGGCGGCCGGAACCGCATTCACGCCGCGATCACTCCAGCAGCGAGCGCAGCATCCACGCGGTCTTCTCGTGCACCTGCAGGCGCTGGGTCAGCAGGTCGGCCGTCGGTTCGTCGTTCGCCGAATCGGCGAGCGGGAACAGCGAGCGCGCCGTGCGGGCACAGGCTTCATGGCCTTTCACCAGCAGGCGCACCATCTCCATGGCTTCGGGCTGGCCATCGGTCTCCTCGATCGAGGACAGCGCGGCGTACTGCTTGTACGTACCCGGCGCCGGGAAGCCCAGCGCGCGGATGCGCTCGGCCACCAGGTCCACCGCGAGCGCGGCCTCGGTGTAGTGGGTTTCGAACATCAGGTGCAGCGTGTTGAACATCGGACCCGTGACGTTCCAGTGGAAGTTGTGGGTCTTGAGATACAGCGTGTACTCGTCGGCGAGCAGGCGCGACAGGCCGTCGGCGATGCCCTTGCGCTGGTTCTTCTCGATGCCGATGTCGATCTTCGCGGCTTTTTCTTTCTTGGCCATGATCACGCTCCTGGATTGCGGTGAGCGAACCTTATGCGGCCGCGAGCCGATTTGAAAATGAATCGTCGCGATGAGGTCCATCCGATCCGCTTATGGACCGGCCAATCCTCTCATTGCAGCTCGAGCCGGTAGCGTCCCGGCGTGGTTCCGGTGGCCTGGCGGAACGACTGCGAGAAGTGCGCCTGGTTCGAGAACCCGCATTGCAGCGCGATGTCGGCCAGCGCCAGGCTGGTGTGCTGCAGCAGCGTCTGCGCACGAGCGATGCGCCGCTGCGTCAGGTACCGGTGCGGTGACAGGCCAGTCGCCTTCTGGAACGCCTCGGCGAAGTAGGTGCGGCTCAGGCCCGCGTGCGCGGCCAGCGCCTGCAGCGTGATGCCGCTCTCGACGCGCTCTTCGAGCAGGTCCAGGCTGCGGCGAAGCTGCGAGCGCGACAGGCCGCCCCGAACCTCGGGTCGTTCCGGCAGCGCGGTGGGGTTGCGCAGCAGGTGCAGGGCCAGCATGTCGGAGATGGCGTCCGCGTACAGCGATCCGCGCTGCGCGGGCCCGCTCAGTTCTTCGGCCAGCGCCGTGATCGATGCGGCCAGCAGCGGGTCGACCACGCCGCTCTGGAAGCGCAGGGGCTCGCGCGCAGGGGCGTTGCCGGCGACGTTGGAGAAGAAGTCGCTGCCCAGGTGCACCGAATAGGAGTGCACGTCGCCGCCGCAGATGTCCCAGTCCACGGGCGTGCCGGCCGGGATGATCGTGACCAGGCCCGGGCGGCTGTGCTGGCTCCAGCCACGGCCGTTGCGAACCTTGACCAGCGACGCGCCGCCGGTGTGATAGACCAGCGCAGGCTCGGGCAGCGGCTCGAAGTGGGCCTCGTTGCAGCGGCCGCGCCACGCGAACAGCGCGAGGCTGTTCCAGCCCGCCGTACTGCTCGACAGCGAGGGCAGGAATCCGATGGCGCGCCCCACGGCCTCTCCGGAGGCGGCAAGGCCCGCCGCTTTCGCGCCGGGGCGGGCGGTCGATGCGCGGGTAAGCATGTTTCATCCTCCAGCAACCGGCCTTTGCGGCCGTGTTATCGCTCTTGTGTACACCCCGGTCCGGACCCCCGCAAGACCGGGCGACGCCCCTTGGGGCCGAACATTTCGATCAAGGGCCGACGAAGTCGAAAGATCGTGCCGCGCCGGGGGCGTCCAATCGGAGGTACGAGATCAGGATGGAGCGGGCGATGAACATGGACTGGGCGCACACGTGGCTGGAAAAGACCTTCAACCAGCGCGACATGGCGGGCATGGAGGCGCTGTACGACCCGAACGTGAAGTTCGCCGACGTGCCGCTGGGCGTCGACGCCAACGGATGGAACGGCGGCCTCAAGGCGTTCTTCGCCGGTTTCTTCGATCCGGCCTCGGGCTCGCACAAGTTCCTGCCGGATTCCTACCTGGGCAACGCGCGCGAAGGCGTCTGCGAGTGGACCTGGCACGGCACGATGGGCGATGCCGACCTGTTCCAGCTCGGAAAGTCCGTGAAGGGCAAGACCTTCACGGTGCGTGGCAACTCGGTGTTTCGTTTCGACGCCACCGGCAAGGTCGTCGAGGAACGCGACTACTGGGATCTTTCCACGGTGTTGCGACAGCTCAACGGCTGACGCGGCGCGCCCGTTCCCAGGATCAACCCAGGACATCCCCACGATGAACGCTCCCACGCCTCCGCCGACCGCGGACGTCAACGCCCTCTACGCCGCCTACGATCACCTGGATCCGCCGATCGGCCCGGACGGCACGCCCTGCGCGTACTTCGAGGAGTTCCGCGACGCGCAGATCGCCACCAAGCAACCGGTCGGCCGCAGCGAGAAGCACGGCGGGTTCTGGGTCGTCACCGGCTTCCCGGAATGCGAGCAGATCATCAAGGACGTCGATGGCTTCTCGAGCGCCGGCGTGATCTTCCCGAAGTACGCCGTGACCGAGCCGCTGATGCTCGCCGAGCAGGACGAGCCCGATCACATGCGCGCGCGCAGGCTGGTGAACGTGTCGTTCATGCCGCGCAGCGTGCAGCAGTACGGTGACGAGATGATGCGCAGCGTCCACGAGCTCATGGACGGCTTCATCGAGGACGGCAAGGCCGACGTCGGCCGCATCCTGGCCGATCCGATTCCCGCCATCGTCACGGCGCTGATCATGGGTCTGCCGGCCGAAGACGGCCCGATGTTCGACTACTGGACGACGGCGATCACGCACGAATTCCTGAACGATCCGAAGGCCGCGCAGCCGAAGATCGAACAGATGTACGCGTACTTCGACAAGAACATCGCGCGCCGCAAGATCGAGGGTGGCACCGACGTACTTTCTTCGGTTATCAACGCCGAAGTCGACGGCGACCGGCTCACGCACCGCGAGCTGCTCGGCTTCTCGACGGTGCTGCTGATCGGCGGCATCGAGAACTCCGCCAAGCTGATCGGCAGCGCGCTGTGGCGCCTGGGCTGGGACGTGGAACTGCGCCGCCGCCTGATCCGCCATCCCGAACGCATGGCCACGACGGTGGACGAACTGCTGCGCTACTACAGCCCGGGCACCATTGGCCGCATCGTGCGCCGCGAAACGACCATCGCCGGTCACACGATGAAGCCGGGCGACCAGGTCATGCTGGCCCTGCCGATCGCCAACCGCGATCCGCGCGAGTTCCCGAACCCGGACGCGTTCATCACCGACCGCACCAACAACCGCCATCTGGCGCTCGGCACCGGGCTGCACGTCTGCCTCGGCGGTCACCTGATCCGCATGGAAGCGCGGCTGGTGATCAGCGAGTTCCTGAAGCGCATTCCCGAGTACGAGATCGATTCGAACGCGCCGCTGAAGTGGACGACCGGGCAGGTCGGCGGCATGTCGCGCGTGCCGATCCGGTTCAAGCCGGGCAAGCCGCGCGGCACCGAGCGCGGCAAGGGCGTCGACGCCTGGCTGCGCCACGCCACGCGACCCTGACGAGTCCGCCATGCCGAAGGTGATCTTCATCGACCCCGAGGGGATCGAGCATCGCGTGGACGCGACCGTGGGTCAGAGCCTGATGCGGGCCGCGGTCGATTCGCAGGTCCCGGGGATCGAGGCGATGTGCGGAGGCAATTGCATCTGCGCGACCTGCCATGCCTACATCGAGGACGAGCGGCTCGCCACGCTCGCGCCACCGGATGCAACCGAACGCGACATGCTCGAGTGCACGTCGGAACCGCGCGCGAACAGCCGGTTGTGTTGCCAGGTTCCGATGACCGAAGCGCTCGACGGCCTGATCGTCCGGGTCGCCGCCTCGCAGCATTGACGAGCCCATAGCCCGGGCGAAGCCCGGGATTTTCCTCGTTGACAGACGGGCACCCCGGACTTCGTCCGGGCTACGGCTCGGCGTCGGCGTCGTTACGCTCCTACCGACTTCTGCTTGCGGTAGTAGCCGAAGATGTCATTGAGGCTGCGCCGTGGCTTCCAGCCGAAGGTTTCGCGGAACAGGCGTCCGTCGATGACCACCGGGTACTTGAAGAAGTTGACCATGTACGGCGGGAAGAAGGCGTTCCAGTTCAGCAGCCGGCTCCATAGCCTGGGCAGCGCCGGCGGGATCGACGGGATGGGCAGCCTCCCGCAGCCGCACTGTTCGACCGCCACCTGGTAGGCGACGTAATCCTCGGCCGCGACGTTGTAGATGCCCGGCTTGTTCTTCTCGAACGCCAGCACCAGGGCCTCGGCCATGTCGTCGACGTGCAGGAACTGCATCATCGGCGAGAAGCCCACCAGCACCGGCACCAGCTTGCGCGACAGCAGGACCGACATCGTGTTGCGTACGCCGGGGCCCAGCACGTTGCAGGGCCGCAGGATCGTGATGTTCAGCTCGGGATGCTTCCACAGATAGATCGTGGCCAGCGCCTCGATCTCCACCGAATCCACGAGGTCGTGCGTCGCCTCGCTGCCCTTGAGCGGATGATCCTCGTCGAGCAGCGCCGGGTTGTACGGCGAGGCGCCGTAGACCATGTATGTCGAATGGATCAAAACCTGCCCGACGCCGTATTTCTGCGACAGCTCGAGCAGCTTCTTGGTCCCCAGCACATTGGCGTTGTAACGGCGGCTGCGGTCGGATTCGTGCGCGAAAATGCGGCCCAGATGCAGCACGGCGTCGATCTTGTGTTCGCGGAAGATGTCCTCGAAGCCGCGCTTGTGGATCTCGACCTTGTAGCTGGGGATGCCGGCGTCGGTCTCCACTTGGCGCCGGAAATCCACGGCGATCACCTTGTAGCGTCCGTGCAGGCGGCTGATCACGCGCTTGGCCAGCGATCCGGCGGCGCCGGTGACCAGCACGGTCTTCTTCGCTGCGTCGGCTTTGCGGGTCCTGCTGCTCGTAGCGTCCATCAGTAGATCCGGGTGCGTTCGGCGAGGCCCTTGTCGATCAGGCTGCGGATCTCGTCCTTGACCATCTCGACGCGTTCGGTGACGTCCGCCTCGCTTTCGACATCGCCCTCGAAATGGATCGGCTTGCCGAAATTCAGGAAGACGCGCGCCGGCAGCGGAAACAGCGTCGGCACGAGCGGGACGTACGGGATGCCCAGCAGCCGGGCCAGAGGATCGATGCTGCCCAGCGAGGGCATCGTCTCCTCGCAGCCGACGATGCCGACCGGGACGATGGGCGCCTTGTGGTTCATCGCGAGGTGGACGAAACCGTTGCCGAAGCGCTGGAGCTGGTAGCGCTTCCGATACGGTTTGCCGGAACCGCGGATGCCCTCGGGGAAGACGATGATGGTTTCTTCGGCTTCCAGCATCTTTGCGCAGTTCAGCGGATCGCCGATCACCGCGCCCAGTCCATTCAGCAGGTTTCCGAGGAAAGGCACCGTCGGGAAGAAGCGCTCGATCATCGCGCGCGCGGCGCGCGGCGAGTGCGCGTTGCTCAGCAGCGCGTAGCCGACGAGCACCCCATCCATCGGGAACTGGCCGCTGTGATTGCCCACGACCAGCAGCCGGCCATCGGGAGGGATGTTCTCCAGGCCATGGGCCGTGACACGGAAATAGCGCTCGTAGAGCAGCTTCATGATCCCCGCGGCGAACTTCACGCGGTTCTCGTCGTAGCCCCAGGCGTCGTAGCCGAAGCTGCCGGTGCGCTTGGAAATGCTCGCGATCATCGCCTCGATCTCGGGCGTGACGACGCGACGCTGCACTTCGTCGCGCAGGCTGAAGTCCTTGAAGGCGGACGGGCCGGGGAATCTCATGGTCGCTGGGCGCCGGTTCCGGCCGGTCTGGGTATGTGCGGCAAAGCTAGATCAAAGCAGCGAAGGCGGGAAGGGCCGGTGCGCCAGCGACTCATGACGTAGCCCGGACGAAGTCCGGGGTTTCCGCCCGATGAGCGAGGAAACCCCGGACTTCGTCCGGGCTACGGGTTGCGGCTTGGCGTGATCCGCGACCGGACTAGCGCGTGCCCTTGCTGCGCAGCGCGTCGGGTGTGAAGTCGGCCGGCGTCAACGGAACGCGGTCGTAGACCTTGGTCTCCTCGTTGCGGATGGACAGCGCGAGGTAACGACCCGACTGCAGGTCGTGCTTCACCTCCAGGCCCGCCGCCAGGAACGGGACGTCGTAGTACTGCGTCGTGTGCAGCTCGTCGACGCGCCAGAGCTGGTCGCGGTTGTCGTACTTGTCCTGCGCGAGAATGATCCAGGAGTCCTCGTCGATGTAGAACACGCGTTTCTTGTAGAGGTGCGACGTGCCCGACTTCAGGTTGGCCTCGAGTTCCCACACGCGGTGCAGCTCGTAGCGCGCCGGATCCGCATTGACGTGGCCTGCCTTGAGCACGTCCTTGACCTTCAGTGTCGGTCCGTTGATGACGTAGCTGTTGTACGGGACGAACATTTCCTTCTTGCCGACGATCTTCCAGTCGTAGCGATCGGTCGCGCCGTTGAACATGAAGAAGTCGTCGTTCGTGCGCAGGCCGTCGGCCGCCGTGCCCGGGTTGTCGTACGACACGCTAGGCGCCAGGCGCACGCGGCGCTGGCCCGGGTTGTAGGTCCAGGCCTTGCGCGGCTGCGTGACCTGATCGGCGAACTCGTGCACCAGCAGCACCGATCCGGCCAGGCGCGGCGGCTGCTTGATGAGCTGCAGGAAGTAGAACAGCAGGTTGGGCTCTCGCTGCTCGGGCTTCTTCTTCTGGTTGGAGTAGACGAAGTCGTACTCGTAATCGAAGTTCACCAGGTTGTAGTCGCCGCCGGCCGTCACCGGCGCCTGCGACCACGAGGTGCGATAGGTGTCGCCCTTGTACGAGGTGATGTGATTCCAGATCAGTTCGAGTCCGCTCTTGGGAATCGGGAACGGCGTGCCGCCGGAAGTGCCGGTGAACCCGTTGCCGCTCTCCACGAGCTTCACCTTGGTCGCGTTGGCCAGGGTCTCGTCGTAGATGCCTTGCGGATAGCCGGCGCTGCGACGCGTCGGATAGACGTTCATCTTCCAGTCGGAATAGCGCTTGAGCAGCGCCATCTGGCCCGGTGAGAGCTGGTCCTTGTACTTCTCCATGTTCGACGCGTCGATCGTGAACTGGACCTTGTCGTCGGCGTACGGGTCGGGGTAATGCCCGCCGGTCTTGAACGAGGCGATGGGCGTCGTCAGGCCGCCGGTCCACGCGGGAATGGTGCCCGCCTTGTTGGCGGCTTTCTCGGCACCGATGGGGGTCAGCGTGTTGCCCAGCGTCGCCGCTTCATCGGCGGTGACCGCGGCTTGCGCGGATGCTGCGAACAGAGCGGCGACGGCCGCTGCGAGGATCTTCTTTTTCATGTTGGCTCCAGGAGCTTCCGGTGACGTTGGCTTCAGAACGCGTAGGAAACGCTGACCGCAAGGAAGTCGCGATCCTTGAGGGGATTCGCACTGGTGGAGAAGTCGGCCGACTGGTTGGCGCTTCCGGCCAGCGGGGTCGGGGGCGTGGTGGGCAGCACGGCGCCCGGCGGGAACGGATCGGTGCCGGAGTACGTGCGGCCGCCGAAGAATGCCGTGTAGCCGATATCCGCCTGCCAGCGCTGTAGGTAGTTGAAGCCCACCCCGAAGGTCATCGCCTTGGTGTCCTCGTTGAACGCCGGACCCACGCCGTTGACGTCGTGCGCGAACACGATGCGCGGCGACACCTGCATGGCCCCGATCAGGTTCTCGAAATCCATGCGCGAGACCAGCCGATAACCCCAGGAGGTGCCGTCCGCGAAGCCACGGGCGTCCTGGCAGGAGCCGTTGCCGACCGCGGTGATGATCGAGGCCGGATTGCGGCAGGACGGCAGGGTCACTGTGCCCGGGCCCGAATACAGCAGGTCCTTGTCCAGTTCGAGCTTGGTGACGCCCACTTCGCCGAGCAGCGTGAACTGCTGCGCACCCAGCGTCGGACCGAAGGCCTTGGTGCCGGTCATCTGCGCCTGGTGCGCGTGCACGCGCCGATAACCGCTGGCGAGCGTCGGCGCAGTGGCGAAGTAGGTGGGTCCCACCTCCGCGTCGATCTGGTTGGGCAGGCGCAGCGCCGCGAGCAGGGCTTCCACGCCGGCCAGCTGGATCGGCAAGTTGGGACGATACGAATACTCGCCCTGCAGCGCGATGCCGAGCGGCCCGTCGGTGTTGAACGAAAGGCCGTAGAGCTCGATGTCTTCCGGGTACTCGGCGAAATAGCGCGCCGAGGCCGCACGCGCAGGCGTGCTGGTGGTGTCGGTGGCACGCAGTCCGGAGAACAGCGGGACGCGGCTGTGGTACTTCAGGTAATACAGCCCGATCTCCGTGGAATTGAGCCAATCCGCGAAATAGCGAAGAGCGACGCCGTACTGCTTGGTTTCGTGCTGCGGGCGATCGTCACTGGTGCGTGCGATCGAGACGGCGGCCGTGCCGACCGACAGCGGCTCGGTGTTGTGCTGGTCGTTGCGGCGGCCGCTGCCGGCATACGCGGCGCGCCCGTCGTCCGACAGGAAGTCGTTGGTGGAGAAATAGCTGCCGGACGGGTCGATCTGCGTTTCCTGGAACGACCAGAGCCACACGGTCTCCAGGCTCAGGCTGTTGGTGAGCGACGTCGACGCCCAGAACATCGGGATTGGCAGCAGGGCTTCCTTGAGCTCGGAGCCCGGCGCGCGTAGCCGCGTCACGTCGACCGGATTGATCGTGTTGATGCTGTTGGTGATGAACGTGCTCTCGCCCCAGTTCACCACCTGCTTGCCCAGGCGCACCGACGAGTTGCGTCCGCCGATCTTGAAGTTCGCGTAGACGAAGGCGTCGAGGAAATCGATTTCGGATTTGAGCCGGTCGTCGCCGCGCTTGCCGAAGTATTCGTCGTCGTCGTGCGCCTGGAAGTCGTAGAACGCCGAGATGCGGTTGAACAGGCCGACGTCGCCGTACTTGACCTCGAAATCGTTGGTCGCCTTGACGATCGAGGAGACGACGTCGCCCTTCTTGTAGTTGAGATTGCCGTCGTCGTCGTTGATCGATCGCGACTTGCCGCCGTTGGCCGCGGCGATCAGATCATCGTCCTGTTTCTGCATGCGCCAGGTGGCGCCGGCGGAGAGCGTGGTGTCGAAGCTCGCCTTGGCGCCTCCGACGTCGAAGTCGAATGCCTGGAGGCTGAGGGGAAGGCCCAGGGCGATCCCCCCGAGGCCGACGCGCGCAAGGACCTTGAGCTTCGCTCTCATGTGCTTCCTCCTGAGGTTTGACTCCGCGGTGGATCCCGCGTCGCCTAATAGTTATGGCCCGATTCTCTGCGCCGAACGCAGGATGCGCAACACCGCGCGACACGAAGTTTTCCCCTCAAAAAAGCAGGGAACCAATCGATACGCGAATTCGTGTCAGACCGGATGCACGGCCGCTTCACGCGGGCCGGTGGCGCGTTCGCGAAGCTGGAGATTCCATAGCGCGGCGTAGGCGCCGTTGCGTTGCAGCAGCTCGTCGTGCGAGCCGCGTTCGCTGATCCTGCCGTGATCCAGGACCAGGATTTCGTCCGCATCGGTGATCGTCGACAGCCGGTGTGCGATCACCAGCGTCGTGCGGTGTTCCGCCGCTTCACGCAGGGCCACCAGGATGGCGCGTTCGGATGCGGAGTCGAGCGACGAGGTCGCCTCGTCGAAGATCAGCAGCTTCGGATTCTTGAGCAGCGCGCGGGCGATGGCCACGCGCTGCTTCTCGCCGCCGGACAGCTTCAGGCCGCGCTCTCCGACCTGCGTCTGCAGCCCTTCGGGCAGCGTCGCGACGAAGCGGTCGAGATGCGCGGTGCGGATCGCCGCATCCAGTTCCTCGGCGCTCGCCTGCGGCGCACCGTACTGCAGGTTGTACGCCAGCGTGTCGTTGAACAGCACGGTGTCCTGCGGAACCACGCCGATGCGCGAGCGCAGGCTCGCCTGCGTGACGCGGCGGATGTCGGTGCCGTCGATCGTCACGCGTCCGCCCTGCGGGTCGTAGAAGCGCAGCAGCAGGCGCGCCAGCGTCGATTTGCCGGCGCCACTGGCGCCGACCACCGCGAGCTTGCGCCCCGGCGCGATGTCGAAGCTCACGCGATCCAGGATCGGCCGGTCCGCGCGATACGCGAAGCTCACGTCCTCGAAGCGCACGTGCCCGCGTTCCAGCGCGAGCCGCTGCGCGTCCGGGGCGTCGGCGACCTTGGGCTCGTCCGCCACCAGGTCGAACATGCGCTGCATGTCGACCAGCGCCCGGCGGATTTCGCGATAGACGAAGCCGAGGAAATTGAGCGGGATGAAGAGCTGGATCATGTAGGCGTTGATCGCCACGAAATCGCCCAAGGTCATGCCGCCGCCGGCCACGCCACGCGCCGCCAGGATCATCATCCACGTCATGCCGCCGGCCACGATCACGGCCTGTCCCAGGTTGAGCGCCGCCAGCGACACGCGGTTCTGCTGCTGCGCGCGCTCCCATTCCTCGAGGAAGCGATCGTACTCGGCGGCCTCGCGTTCCTCGGCGCCGAACAGCTTCACCGTCTCGTAGTTGAGCAGCGAATCCACCGAACGCTGGCTGGCCCGCGAATCGAGCCGGTTCGCTTCGCGGACGAACTTGGTCCGCCACTCGGTGACCGACACCGAGAACAGCACGTAGCCGCCCACTGACAGCGCCGTGATCGTCGCGAAACTCGCGCCGTACTCGAACAGCAGGATGGCGGCAACCAGCCCCAGCTCGAGCAGCGTCGGAAGGATGTTGAACAGCATGAAGCGCAGCAGGAAGCTGATGCCGGCCACACCACGTTCGATGTCGCGCGCCACGCCGCCGGTACGACGCCCCAGGTGGAACTCCATGTCCTGGCGATGCAGGTGCCGGAAAACATCCAGCGAGGCGCGACGCATCGCCCGCTCGGAGACGCGACCGAAGACCACGTCGCGCAGCTCGCCGAGAATCACGTTGGCGAAGCGCAGCAGTCCATAGAACAGCAGCAGCGCGATCGGCACGACCAGCACCGCGTGCTTGCCGGCGTCGAGATCGTCGACGATGTGCTTGAGCACCAGCGGCATCGCCACCGTGCCCAGCTTGGCCAGCACCAGGCAGGCGGCGGCGATGAAGACGCGGCCGGGGAATTCCTTGAGATAGGGCAGCAGGCTGCCGACGACGCGGAAGCTGGGCTTCGGCTCGACGGTGCCTGGGTAGCTCGATTCCGCGCGCGGTCGCATCAGACGCCGTCAGGATCCTGGGTGGACCGTCCGCAGACGAATGTCGCCGAGGTCGGCTGGAGACGGATCTGCGGCACTTCGATCAGGTTCTCGCGACCCGCTCGACGCCGTCGATCAGGCGCAGGCGCCGCATCACGCGCGCCAGGTGCGTGCGGTTCTTCACGGCCAGCAGGAAGCGCATCTCGACGGCCTCGCCGCCTGCGCGATCCGGCATCTGCACGTTCTCGATGCTGGCCTCCGCGCTGGCGATCTCGGCGGTGACTTCGGCCAGCAGGCCGCGCTTGTTCTCGGCGCGCAGCAGGAGCTGGCACAGGAAGTCGCCCTGCACGGTCTCGGACCAGACCAGCGGCACCCAGTCTTCCGGGCGCGCCTTGGCGTGATGGCAGTCCGTGCGGTGAACGACGATGCCGCGGCCGATGCTCACGTTGCCGCGGATCTCGTCGCCGGGGATCGGACGGCAGCAGCGCCCGTAGTCCAGCACGAGACCCTCCGTGCCTTCGATGGCCAGCACGCTGGCTTCGCCGGATCGATTCGGGGCCTCGCCTGCGGCCGACTCCGGCAGCAGGCGTCGCGCCACCAGCGGCGCCAGGCGCTCGCCGGTGCCGATGGTGGCGTACAGCTCCTCGACATCCTGCAGGCCCAGGCTCTTGAGCAGGGCTTCGGCGCGTTCTTCGCGCAGCACGGAAATCGGCACCTTGAGATCGCGCAGCGCGATCTCGAGCAGGCGACGGCCCAGTCGCACCGCCTCGTCCTCGCGCTGGTTCTTCAGGAAGGTGCGGATATGGCTGCGCGCCTTGGCCGTCTTCACGAAATGCAGCCAAGCGGCGTTGGGTCGCGCGTGCCGCGCCGTGATGACCTCGATGGTCTGGCCCGAGCGCATCGGCGTGTTCAGCGGCTCCAGGCTGCCATCGATGCGCGCAGCGACGCAGCGATCGCCCAGTTCCGAGTGCACCGAATACGCGAAGTCGATCGGCGTGGCGCCTTTGGGAAGCTGGCGGATGTCGCCCTTGGGCGTGAAGACGTAGACCTCGTCCGGGAACAGGTCGACCTTCACGCCCTCCATGAAATCGGTCGACGCTTCCGAGCCGAACACGTCGAACAGATTCTTCAGCCATTCGCGCGCACGAAGCTGGGGAGCGACCTGCGCCTTGCTGTCGCCGAGCTTGTACTGCCAGTGCGCCGCGATGCCGGCCTCGGCCACGTGGTGCATCTCGCGCGTGCGGATCTGCACTTCGATCTTGTGACCGCCGGGCGCCACGCAGGTGGTGTGCAGGCTCTGGTAGCCGTTGCCCTTGGAGTTGGCGATGTAGTCGTCGAAATAACCGGGCACCGGCTTGTAGACGTGATGCACCACGCCCAGCGCGCGATAGCAGTCGTCGACCTTCGACACGATCAGGCGGAAGCCCAGCAGGTCCATGACCTTCAGCAGGCGCAGCTTCTTGGCCCGCATCTTCTGGTAGACGCTGTAGATGTTCTTGTCGCGGCCGACGACGGTGGCGCCGATGCCCTCGTCGCGCAGATGCTTGGACAGCCGCGTCTCGACGTCCTTGACCAGCTTCTTGGCGTCGCCCATCTGCCGGGCCACGTTCTGCGCAAGCGTGGCGTAGCGCTTGGGGTACAGGTGCGCGAACGCAAGGTCCTCGAGTTCCACGCGAATCGTGTGGATGCCCAAGCGCTGTGCGATCGGCGCGTAGATGTCGAGCGTCTCGCTGGCGATGCGGCGGCGCTTCTCCGGCGTCATCGCGTTGAGCGTGCGCAGGTTGTGCAGGCGGTCGGCGAGCTTGATCAGGATGACGCGCAGATCCTGCGTCATCGCCAGCAGCAACTTGCGGAAGCTCTCGGCCTGGCGCTCGGCGCGCGTCATGCCTTCGATCTTGTCGATCTTGGACACGCCGTCGACCAGCGCCGCCACGTCCTTGCCGAAGCGCGTGGCCACTTCGTCCTTGGACACGCCGGTGTCTTCGATGACGTCGTGCAGGATCGCCGCGATCAAGGTCGTGGCATCCATCCGCATCTCGGCCAGGATGCGGGCCACCGCGAGCGGGTGAAAGATGTACGGCTCGCCGGAGGTGCGGCTCTGTCCTGCGTGTTCCTGTGCGCCGAACTCGTAGGCCCGGCGCACATCGGCGATCAGGTCCTGCGGCAGATATTCCGCCAGCAATTTCGCCAGTGGCTCCATGCCGTACTCGCGCGCGACCCGCTGCGTGCGCAGCGCTTGGCCGATTCGCTGGATGACAGGGAGTTCCATGGCCTCAGTGTCGGGGTTAAGTCCGGGCTATTCCAGTGCCAGGGACGTTTTTCTTTCTTGCACAACACGCACCGTAGCCCGGACGAAGTCCGGGATTCCCCTCGAATAAGGAGCGCAGCCCCGGACTGCGTCCGGGCTACCTCAGCCGTCGAGGCTGCGACGGAATTCCAGACGGAAGCGCTCGCGGAAGGCGGCGGGATCGATGCGATGGTTCTGCGGGCCGACACGCTCGATCTTGATGGCACCGATCAGGCTGGCGACGCGGCCGGTGGTCTCCCAGTCCATGCCGTTCAGCAGGCCGTACAGCAGGCCGCCGCGATAGGCATCGCCGCAGCCGGTGGGATCGGCCAGCGATTCGGCCTTCGCGCAGGGGATTTCGAGCACCTTGCCCTTGTTGAAGATGTGCGAGCCCTTGCCGCCGCGCGTCACGATCAGGGCTTCGACCCGCTCGGCGATCTGCTTGAGCGTCAGGCCGGTGCGGTCGGTCAGCATCTCGGCTTCGTAGTCGTTCACCGCGACATAGGCGGCCTGCTCGATGAACGCGCGCAGTTCCTCTCCGTTGAACATCGGCATGCCCTGGCCCGGATCGAACAGGAACGGGATGCCCGCTTCGGCGAACTGGCGGGCGTGCAGCAGCATGCCGTCGCGCCCGTCGGGAGAAACGGTGCCGAACTTCACGCCCTTCGTCGCGATGTCCTGCGTGTGCGAAAAGCTCATCGCGCCCGGATGGAAGGCGGTGATCTGGTTGTCGTCCAGATCGGTCGTGATGTAGGCCTGCGCGGTGTAGGCGTCCGCCACGGTCTTCACGTGCGTGCGCTTGACGCCGAGCTTGTCCATCCAGGCGGCGTAGGTATCGAAATCCTTGCCGACCGCTCCCATCGGCAACGCATCTCCGCCGAGCAGGTGCAGGTTGTACGCGATGTTGCCGGCGCAACCGCCGAACTCGCGGCGCAGCTGCGGCACCAGGAACGACACGTTCAGGATATGGACCTTGTCCGGAAGGATCTCGTTCTTGAAGTAGCCCGGGTACACCATGATGGTGTCGTAGGCGAACGATCCGCAGATGAGTGCTGACATCGGTTTTCTCAGGGTCGGGGAAGGCGCGTCACGACCCTCGGGTCGATCGGCGTGAGGATGAGGGGCGGCCCGGCAACGTCGCTAGGGGGCGGGTTGCCAGCGAAGGTCGAGCTGGCGGGCGCAGCGCACGTCGTCGAGCCGGCGCACCGGCAAGGTCCACGGCGCGCCCTTGAGCTTGGGCATGTCGCTGCGGGCCTCGTTCCAGATCGAGGTCATGGCGTCGACGAAGGCATCGAGCGTCTGCAGGTCCTCGGTCTCGGTGGGCTCGATCAGCAGGCACTCGGGCACCAGCAGCGGGAAGTACACCGTCGGCGCGTGGTAGCCATGATCCAGCAGGCGCTTGGCGACATCGGTGGCCGTCAGGTCCAGCTCCTGCTTCTGCTTCTTGAGCGTGATGATGAACTCGTGGCTCGCGCGCCGCGTCGGGTAGGCCAGATCGAAGCCCACGGCCTTCAGGCGTGCCGACAGGTAGTTCGCATTGAGCGCGGCGAACTCGGCCACGCGATGCATGCCCTCTCGGCCCAGTAGCCGGGCGTAGACATAGGCGCGCATCAGCACGCCGGCGTTGCCCATGAACGCGGAGAGCCGGCCGATGCTCTGGGGCAGGTCGTTCTCGTCGAGCCAGCGGTAAGAACGGGAATCGGGAGTCGAGAATCGGGAGTCGTTCGAAGCAAGCGATCCGAGATCGCCCTTTTCCCGATTCTCGCGGCCGTCGGCGACGCCGACGACCGGAATCGGCATGAACGGGCGCAGGCGCTCCGAGACGCCCACTGCGCCGGCACCTGGCCCGCCGCCGCCATGCGGCGTCGAGAAGGTCTTGTGCAGGTTCATGTGGATGACGTCGAAGCCCATGTCGCCGGGCCGCACCTTGCCCAGGATCGCGTTGAGATTCGCGCCGTCGTAGTAGAGCAGGCCGCCAGCCGTGTGCACGATGCCGGCAATCTCCTTGATGCGCCGCTCGAAGACGCCGAGCGTGCTCGGGTTGGTCAGCATGATGCCCGCGGTCTGCGGGCCCACAGCCGCCTTGAGCTTCTCGATGTCGACGTCGCCCTGCGCGTCGGTGGGAATCTCGCGCGCCACGTAGCCGAGCATCGTCGCCGTCGCAGGATTGGTGCCGTGCGCCGCGTCCGGGACCAGGATCTCGCGGCGCGCCGTGTCGCCGCGCGCGTGGTGGTAGGCGCGGATCATCGCCACGCCGGCGAATTCACCCTGCGCGCCGGCCATCGGCGTCAGCGATACCGCCGCCATGCCGGTGACGTCGCGCAGCATCTCCTGCAGTTCGTACAGGCAGGCCAGATAGCCCTGCGAGTGCGATTCCGGCGCCAGCGGATGACGCCCGAGGAACTCCGGCAGCATCGCGAGCTTGTTACAGGCGCGCGGGTTGTACTTCATCGTGCACGACCCGAGCGGATAGAACTGCGTGTCGATGCTGAAATTGAGACGCGACAGTCGCGTGTAATGACGCACGGCCTGGAGTTCCGACACCTCGGGCAAGCGCGGCGGCTCCTTCCTGCGCAGCGCTTCCGGGATGGCCGAAAGATCGGCCGCCACCGGCGGATGCTGGGCGGCGGCGCCACGACCAGGGGAGGAGAGCTCGAAGATCAGTTCCATGAAGGCCGGGAATCGGGAATGGAGAATCGGGAATCGTCAGAAGCCGGGGAAATCGGGGAACGGGAATCGAGAATAAAAAGAAGCCGGGGCATGGCTGCTTTTACGACTCCCGATTCCCGGCTTCTCCTCAGCCCAGCGACTTGATGGCCGCGTCGTAGTTGGGCTCGTCGGCGATCTCGGTGACGAGTTCGGAATGCAGCACCTTGTTGTTGCTGTCGACGACGACCACGGCGCGCGCGGTCAGGCCGGCCAGCGGACCGTTCTCGATCAGCACGCCGTAGTCCTTGGCAAACCCGTCGCCGCGCATCAGCGACAGGTTCTGCACGTTCTTGATGCCTTCGGCGCCGCAGAAGCGCGACTGCGCGAACGGCAGATCCGCCGAGATGCACAGCACGACGGTATCCGTCAGGCCGGCCGCCTTTTCGTTGAACTTGCGCACCGAGGTGGCGCAGGTGGGCGTGTCGACCGACGGGAAGATGTTGAGGACCTTCCGCTTGCCGACGAAGTCGTGCAGCGCCACGTCCTTGAGGTCACCGCCGACGAGCCGGAATCCGGGCGCGTCGCTGCCGACCTTCGGGAGGTCGCCATTGGTCTGGATCGGATTTCCGCGCAGCGTGATGTTGGCCATCTGTCTCTCTCCTTTTTTGCGGTACAGGTCAGGCCGCCAGCAGGCGGCCGAGGGTTTCGGCGTAAAGCCGGATATCGGAATCGGTGCGGGTCTCGGTGGCGCAGACCAGCAGCGCGTGACCCAGCTCCGGGAAATGCGTCGATAGATCAAAGCCGCCGAAGATGCCGGCCTCGGCCAGTCCGCGCAGCAGCGGCGCCACCGGACGCGGCAGGCTCAGCACCGCCTCGTGGAAGCGCGGGCCGGTGAAGCCTTCGCCGACGCCCTTGAGATCGCTGAGCGCGTTGACGAGCTTGCGCGTGTTGGCCATCGATGCGGTTGCGACCTTGGCCAGGCCCTGCGGGCCGACCATCGACAGGTAGATCGTCGCCGCCGTCACCAGCAGACCCTGGTTGGTGCAGATGTTCGACGTCGCCTTGGCGCGGCGGATGTGCTGCTCGCGCGCCTGCAGGGTCAACGCGAAGCCCTGCTTGCCGTCGAGGTCGACCGTGCGGCCGACGATGCGGCCCGGCATCTGCCGCACGATCGCCTTGCGCGCGGTGAGGAAGCCGAAGTACGGACCGCCGCTGGCCAGCGGTGCACCCAGCGGCTGGCCTTCGCCGCAGACGATGTCGGCGCCGCGGGCGCCCCAGGTGCCCGGCGGCTTGAGCACCGCCAGCGACGTCGGATTCACCAATGCGATCACCAGCGCGCCCTGGGCGTGAGCCCAGTCGGTCAGGGCATCCACGTCTTCGAGGACGCCGAAGAAGTTGGGCTGCGCGATGACCACCGCCGTCGGCGCAACGGAATCCGCGTTGTCCGGCTTCGTGCGGCCGGTAGCCGCATCGAACGGCATCACCTGCGTCACCAGACCCTGCGCCGACGTGCAGCTCGTCACGACCTCGGCGTAATACGGATGCAGCGCGCGCGGCAGCAGAACCTTCAGCGAGTTGTTGGCATCGTTGGCGCGCGCCGCCATCAGGATCGCTTCGGCCAGCGCCGTGGCGCCGTCGTAGAGCGAGGCGTTGGAGACTTCCATGCCGGTGAGTTCCGACATCATCGTCTGGAACTCGTACAGCAGCTGCAGCGTGCCCTGGCTGGCCTCGGCCTGGTACGGCGTGTAGGCCGAATAGAACTCGCCGCGCGTCGTGATCTCCCAGACCGCCGCGGGGATGTGGTGCTCGTAGGCGCCGGCACCGCAGAAGTTCAGCAGACGTCCGTCCTGCGCCGCGCGCTCCGACATCAGGCGCGTGATCTCCATTTCCGACAGGCCTTCGGGTACGCCCCTGAGCTTGCCGCAGCGCAGGTCGGCCGGGATCTCGTCGAACAGCGCGTCGATGCTGGGAGCGCCGATGGTTCCGAGCATCTGCCTGACGTCGGAATCGGTGTGCGGAATGAAGGGCATTCGGATCGAAGGAATTAGGAGGGCGGGGCGGTGGATCCGGACTCAGGCGTCCGCGACGCTCTTCTCGTAGCCGGCCGCATCGAGCAGGCCGTTCACGTCGGCCGCGTTGGCCGGCTTCATCTTCCACATCCAGCCGGCGCCGTAAGGGTCGGTGTTGAGGATCTCGGGGGCGTCGGACAGCGCGGCATTCGCGGCGATCACCTCGCCGGCGATCGGCGCGTAGACGTCGGACGCGGCCTTCACCGATTCGACGACCGCGCAGGACTCACCCGCCGCGAGCTTGCGCCCGAGCTTCGGTGCCTCGACGAACACCAGGTCACCGAGCGCGTTCTGCGCGTGGTCGGTGATGCCGATGGTGACCGTGCCGTCCGCCTCGACGCGCACCCACTCGTGCGACTTGGCGTACTTCAATTCCTTGGGCGTGTTGCTCATGTGCGGCTCCGATGTTGATTTGGTTTGTTGTCTGTCGAGGAGGCGCTGATCAGATCAGCGCTTTGCCGTTGCGTGCGAACGGCGGCTTGAGCACCCGGGCAGGTTGCCACTCGCCGCGGATCTGGACCTCGCACTTTGTCTCGTCGGTGGGCGCCACGCGCGCCAGCGCGATCGATCGCTTCAGAGTCGGGCCGAAGCCGCCGCTGGTGATCTCGCCGGTGGCGCCGGAGGCGAATCGCACCGGCATGTGGGCGCGCAGCACGCCGCGGCCTTCGAGCAGCAGGCCGACCTGGCGCGAATGCGCGGTCCGCTGCTGCTGCTCGAGCGCGGCGCGTCCGATGAAATCGCGACCCGGCGTCAGTGCGAGCGTCCACGCCAGGCCCGATTCGAGCGGCGTCACCGACTCGTCCATGTCCTGTCCGTAGAGATTCATGCCGGCCTCGAGACGCAGCGTGTCGCGTGCGCCCAGGCCGCAGGGCTTCACGCCGGCGGCGAGCAGCTGTTCCCACAGGTTCACGAGGCGCGCGTGCGGCGCGACAATCTCGTAGCCGTCTTCACCGGTATAGCCGGTGCGGGCCACGAACAGCTCCCCGATCTCGCAGGCGTTGAAGTTCCCGAGCGCTGCCGCGTCGGCGGCCAGCATCGGCGGCAGCAGGCCTTCGACGATCGCGCGCGCCTGCGGCCCTTGCACCGCGAGGATGCCGAGATCGTCGCGACGCTTCACGGTGACGTCGAACGCACCGGCGTGCTGCGCGATCCAGGCGCAGTCCTTGTCCGCGGTTCCGGCGTTCACGACCAGGCGGAAATAGGATTCGTCGCGGTAGTAGACGATCAGGTCGTCGAGCACCTTGCCGTCTTCGCGCAGCAGGCAGGAATACAGCGCCTTGCCCGGCGTCTTGAGTTTCGCCACGTCGTTGGCGAGCAGATGCGACAGGAATTCCCGGGTGCGGGCGCCGTGCAGATCGACGACCACCATGTGCGCGACGTCGAACATGCCCGCGTGCGTTCGCACCGCGTGGTGTTCGTCGAGCTGAGAGGCGTACTGGATCGGCATTTCCCAGCCGGCAAAATCCACGAGGCGGGCCCCGAGCTTCTGGTGCTGGTCGTGGAGGGCGGTTTTTTTTAGCATGCGATCCCGTACGAAAGAGCCGTAACGACGACAGTCGGTGATCGCTCCCCTGTCTTTCCGGTGGACCACCCGGACCTGAGAGTTCAGGTGCGATTGTCGCCGCACCATGCCCCATCGGTGGTCCGCTTGCGCGGACGCTCTCCAGAGTCGGTACGCCGGCCTTTCGACCGGCACCCACGCGCTCCGTTTGCCTGAGCGATTGACGAGCGAATTGCGCCTTCGGCGCCGGCCCGCCCAGAAGCGGTCCGGTCTCTCGCGCGTGGATTGATACCGTGGACGGATCATAGCCGCTGAGGGAGCGGGCAGGAACCCTGAAATGAACCGTAGCCCGGACGAAGTCCGGGGTGCCCGCTGGGAGCCGGACCTAATCGCGCACCGAGGTCCGCTTCCCGGACTTCGTCCGGGCTACGGTTGCTATGCCGGCAAGCTGCCCAGGAATTCCAGCAGCGCCGCGTTGGTCTCCTCGGGCCGCTCCTGCTGCGTCCAGTGCCCGCAACCGGCGAACACCTTGGTGCCGGTGAAATTCGGCATGCGCTCGGCCGCGCGCGCGATGGTCTCCAGCCCCCAGCCGCGGCAGACATCGAATTCGCCGGTGAGGTACAGCGCAGGAACGGTCATCGGCTTGCCGGACTGGCTTTCCAGCTCGTTCCAGCTCGCGGTCATCTCGCGGTAGTAGCTCAGCGGGCCGCTGACGCCGGAGCGCTCGAACTCGCCGACATAGAAATCCAGGTCGGATTCGGAGAACCACGCGGGCTGTCGCGGTGGCGACATGAAGCGTTCCTTCATCCGGTGGCCGTGCGGCACGCACATCGCGCTGCCGCGGATGATGTCGATCGGGTTCATCGTGTCGAGGTTGATGCCGATGCTGCCCAGTGCGTCGCCCGAGAGCGACCACACGCCGTCGCGCAGCCAGCCGCGCAGATCGGATTCGAATTCATCGACCACCGGCCCGAGCGTGCCGAAATAGTCCTGGTAGAAATCCTGGCCGGGTCCTGCCAGCTCCTTGTGCACGACTTCCGGCGAGCGCTCGCCGAACGGACAGCCCGGCAGCCCCACGAGACCGCGATCGGAGAACGGCACGCTCATGCCGACGACGCCGCGGAAAATCTCCGGATGCAGCCAGGCGCTCACCCAGGCCACGGGGCCGCCCCAGTCATGCCCCACGATCACGGCGTTCTTCTCGCCGAGCGCATGGACGACGCCGACCGCGTCGGCCACCAGCGCGCGGATGCGATACGACTCCGGCGTCCAGAACTTCGACGAGCGTCCGTAGCCGCGCTGATCGATCGCGACCGCCCGATATCCGGCGGCCGCCAGAGCGCTGAGCTGGTGGCGCCAGGAGTACCAGGACTCCGGAAACCCGTGGATCATCAGCACCAGCGGACCACTGCCTTCTTCGACCGCATGGATGCGGGTGCCGCGGATGTCGAGCAAGTGATGCTTTCGCGGGGTCATCGGGTTTCCAGGGTCAACGTTCAAAAGGGGTCGGATTCTGCCTGATGCGGCAATGGCCTCGCACCCCAAACGCGTTCATCGCAAAGGCGCAAAGAAAGGCAAAGAGGAGGACGCAAAGAAAAGCGAAAGGAAAATGGCTGGAATGGAGCGCTTGCCCTTCCGGATTCCCTTTGCGCCTTTGCGGTAAAGACCCCAGAGGTCCGACGAAAACCGTCCGGCTCTAAGCGGAGCGTGCCGCCCGTGCCGCGAGGCCATTCTTCAGGGGCGCCATGCGGTCGACCGCGCGCAAACCCA
Source organism: Panacagrimonas perspica (assembly GCF_004364935.1). Lineage (GTDB taxonomy): Bacteria > Pseudomonadota > Gammaproteobacteria > Nevskiales > Nevskiaceae > Panacagrimonas > Panacagrimonas perspica. The sequence goes on from NZ_SOBT01000008.1 coordinate 979,686, forward strand.
GGCTGAGCAGCCGGCGCCAGCCCGGGAAGTCGAGCGAGAAGGCGCGACCCAGTGCGTCGGTCAGCGCGAGCATTTCGAGATTCTCGGCCTGGCGCGTGCGTTCGTAGCGCTGCAGCGTGCGCAGCGCACTCCAGTCACGTTTCGCCCGTTTGGCGGTATCCAGATCCGCGCAGAGCTGCGCGACGTCCGCGAGGCCCAGATTCAGTCCCTGCCCAGCGAGTGGATGGATGACGTGCGCGCTGTCTCCGACCAGCGCGCAGCGAGGTGCGACGTAGCGTTGCGCGTGCAGCAGGCGCAGCGGGAACGACAGGCGACGCGTCGGCGCCGACAGATCGCCCGCGGCGGACTGCATCGCCTCCTGCAGGTGTTCGGCGAAGGTTGCGTCGTCCAGCGCGAGCAGGGCCTGCGCGTCGGCTTCTGTCGTCGACCACACCAGCGAGCGCCGGCCGTCGGCCAGCGGCAGCAGCGCGACGGGGCCGGACGGCAGGAAGCGTTGCAAAGCGGCGCCACGATGCGGCTCGCTGCAGGCGATGTGGCACACCACCGCGGTCGACGCGTAGCTCCAGCCGGCGGCGTCGATGCCGGCGGCCTCGCGGATCGACGAATCGGCGCCCTCGGCGCCGATGACGAGCTGCGCCGAAAGCGAGCTTCCGTCGGACAGCTCGAGCCGCACGGGCAGCGCGGGGTCGGGATCGAAACGAGGAGTCTGCAGACCGACACCGGTCCGCGCGCAGCCAGCGGGCAGGGCGGCCCACAGCGTCCGCACGAGCACGCGATGCTCGACGATCCAGCCGAGGCTGGGAGCGCCGGCATCGGCGGCGTCGAAGCGCAGCGAGCGCGCGGGATCGCGATCCCAGACCTGCATGCGCTGGATCGGCTCGGCACGTCCGGCGGCAATCGTGTCCCACAGGCCGAGATCTTCGAGAAGCGCGTTCGACCCGGCGGAGATCGCGTAGACCCGAGGGTCATAATCGACGGCGTCGGTCATCGCAGGTGCTGCGCCCCGCTCGACCAGCCGGACATCGAATCCGGCGCGCGACAATGCACATGCAGCGGCGCTGCCGACGATGCCGCCGCCGATGATCGCGATCTCGCAGGGCTCCGGCGCGCTCACGCCCGGCCTCCGGCCCGCGCCATCGCGGGCACCGGCCCGCCCAAGCCGAGGTTCTGGCGCAGCACCGCGTCGCGCGCCGGCGTGTCGAGTTCGAGGAACAGCAGGCCGAGGTGACGCAGGCCGCGCAGGCCCGGCACGGTGTTCGAGAACAGGCGCACGAGGCGGTCGGTGAAATCGGCGACACGCTCGCGATCACGTTCGCGGCGCGTCACGTACTCGGCGAGCAGCGAGGGCGCGCCGGGATCCGCCTGCGTCTGCAGCAACTCGGCCAGCGTCGCGATGTCGCGCAGGCCCAGGTTGAAGCCCTGCGCGGCCACCGGATGCAGGCTCTGCGCAGCGTTGCCGACGAACAGCGTGCGCGGCGCGCTGAGCTGCCCGCTCATGACGCGCGACAGCGGATAACTCTGGCGGCGTCCCACGGCGGTGAAGCGGCCGAGGCGCTCGCCGAACTGATCCATCGCGCGGGCGAGAAAGGCCTCGTCGTCGAGTCCCTCGAACTCGGCCAGTTGCGCCGTCGGCACCGTCCACACCAGCGAACAGGCGTGGCCGTCGGCATCGCGCGGCTTGGGCAGCACGGCCAGCGGGCCGGTCGGCAGGAAGCGTTCGTAGGCGACGCCGGCGTGCGCGTACTTCGGACGGATGGCGGTGACGATGGCGGACTGTTCGTAATCGCGCGTCTCGGCCGCAAGGCCCAGCGCGTCGCGCACCGCGGAGCGGGCGCCGTCGGCCGCGACGACCAGTCTTGCCGTCAGCGAGGTCGGCGCCTCGTCGGGATTCGATTGCAGGCGCAGCACGACGCGATCCGCGAGCGTGTCCATGCCGGCCAGGCGCGCAGGACAACGCACGTCGACGCCGGCTGCGTGTGCGCGCTGCCACAGGCCGCCGTTGATCGCGCGCAGCGGCGTGTTGTAGCCCAGCGCCGGCAAGCCCGCCTGTTCGGCGGTGAAGCGCGCGGCGCCGAAGCGGCCGCGCTCGGAGATGTGCGTCGACAGGATCGGCTCGGCGCTGTCTTCGAGTGCATCCCAGACGCCGATGGCCTCGAGGATGCGGCGCGAGGCGGCGTTGAGCGCGATGCAGCGTTCGTCCCAGACCGCAGGAGCGTCGCGCGAAGGCACGGCCTCGATCAGCACGATGCGCCGTTGCTGACGCGACAGCGCGACGGCCAGGCTGCAGCCGACCAGCCCGCCGCCGACGATGGCGACGTCGAAGGGTTCGGCCAGGACCGTCATGTGCGAGTCGTCAGGCGCGTGTGGCGAGGGCGGACGTCACGCCGCCGCCATCAGCCGCTCGATGTCGCGCACGGACTTGGGCACGTCGCTGGTCAGGATCTCGTGGCCATCTGCAGTGATCAGCACGTCGTCCTCGATGCGGATACCGATGCCCCAGAACTTGCGGTTCACGCCCTTGGTACCGGGCGCGATGTAGAGCCCCGGTTCGACCGTCATCACCATGCCGGGCTCGAACGGGCGATAGCGCCCGTTGATGCGATAGCGGCCGACGTCGTGCACGTCCATGCCCAGCCAGTGGCCGGTGCCGTGCATGTAGAACGCGCGGTGCTTCTCGGCCTTGATCAGTGCCTCGGGCCGGCCCTTCAGCAGGCCCAGCTCGACCATGCCCTCGGTCAGCACGCGCGTGGCGGCCTCGTGCGGCTTGCCGGACGACACGCCGGGACGCATCTGCCGCAGCGCGGCCTTCTGCGCTTCGAGCACGACTTCGTAGACCGCTTTCTGCTCCGGGCTGAACTTGCCGTTCACGGGGAAGGTGCGCGTGATGTCGGCGGTGTAGCCGGACAGCTCGCCACCGGCGTCGATCAGCAGCAGGTCGCCGTCGCGCAGCTTCGCGTCGTTCTCGACGTAATGAAGGATGCAGGCGTTCTCGCCGCCGCCGACGATGGAGTTGTAGCCGGGCTGCATGTCATGGGCGTCGAACTCGGAATGGATCTCCGAGGCGACCTGCCACTCGTAGCGACCGGGCTTGGTGGCGCGCATCGCACGCACGTGCGCGGCGGCCGAGATCCGGCCGGCCTTGCGCAGCAGGTCGATTTCGGCCGGGCGCTTGAACAGGCGCATCTCGTGCAGCGTGGTCTCCAGCGCGACGACCGTGGTCGGCGCGGCGCCGCCGCGGCGCGAGACCTCGCGCAGATGGCGCACGAGCCGCGAGACGCGCGTGTCCATGTCCGGGAATTCGCCGAGCGTGTAGTGCAGCACTTCGCGGCCGGCGAGCAGGCCGGGCAGGCGCTCGTCGAACTCGTCGAGGTTGAACGCCTGGTCGGCACCGAAGCTGCGTCGTGCGCCTTCGGGTCCGGCGCGACGGCCATCCCAGATCTCGCGCACCTTGTCCTTGGGCCGCACGAACAGCACGAACTCGCCGTCGCCGCGGCCCGGGATCAGCACCGCGATGGACTCGGGTTCCTGGAATCCGGTCAGGTAGGCGAAATCGCTGTTCTGGCGGAAGCGGTAGTGCGTGTCACGCGCGCGGATGACCTCGTGCGAGGCCGGGACGATGGCGACACCGTGCTTGCCGATCTGCCGCATCAGTTCGCGGCGGCGCGCGGCGTGTTCCTGGCGCTGGGCGGGAGTGAGTTTCATCAGTGCACCGTCGAGGGGGACTCTTCGGCCGCTGCCGGCGGCCGGGGACGCAGTTCGAGATAGAGCAGCTGCGCGCCGACGCGCACGTACTCGACCACCTCGGCGTAGGCGTTCTCTTCGGTTTCGGGATCGCCCTCCGGATCGAAGCCGGCCTGCGTGAACTGGGTGAGGTCCTTGAGCGTCTCGCGGGCTTCCTCGGACATGCCGCGGATATCGAGCGTGCGCCGGCTCGACAGGCCGAACAGGAAGCCGCCGCACCAGTCGGCCAGCGCGTCGACGCGCGTGCCCAGCGGGAAGGCGTCGGCCGGCAGCAGCGGCTCGAAGCCCATCTCGGTGGAGAGCAGGTCGGCGCAGCTCACGTCGCGCAGGCGCACCAGCGCGCGGTGGTCCGCGGCCTCCGGCTCGGTGGCGCCCTCTTCGAGCAGTTCGACCACGTCGAGTTTCTCCGCGTCGACGACGCACAGCGCGCCGCACAGGGCACCGTGGAAGTGGGCAGCGGATTCGGTATAGCCCAGCCGGGACAGGAGGGCCGCGAGTTCATCGTGATCAGGCGCTTCGGGCGCCGGGTCGTAGGAAATATCCGTCATGTGGAGAGTATAGGCGGGGGCTGGCATAGCTCGGACGAAGCCCGGGATCGCGCGTCGCTAACGGACGGCTTCCCCGGCTCTTTCGCTTCGCGAAATTCAACGTCCGGGCTACGGTTGGGTCCTTCTATAATCGCGCATGCTCCCCGCCGACTTCGTTGCCGCCCTGCGCGCTGCCGCCCCCTATGTCCACGCCCACAACGGCCGCGTGTTTGTGGTGGCGTTCGGCGGCGAGGTGGCGGATCGGGCCGATTTCGAGACCTTCGTCTATGACCTGGCGCTGCTGCACAGCCTCGGGGTCAAGCTGGTGCTGGTCCACGGTGCGCGGCCGCAGATCGATCGCGCGCTAGCCGATCGCAGCCTGTCGGCGCGCTACTGCGGCGAGTTCCGGGTCACCGACATGGCCGCCCTGGAATGCGTCAAGGCGGCCGTCGGCAGCCTGCGCATGGACCTGGAGGCCAAGCTGTCGACGTCCCTGGTCAGCACGCCGATGGGCGGCGCCCGCATCCGCGTGGCCAGCGGCAACTGGGTGACGGCGCGGCCGGTCGGCATCCGCAACGGCGTCGATTTCCAGCACACCGGCGAAGTGCGCCGGATCGACACCGAGACGATCCGCGCCGTGCTCGAGCAGGACCGCATCGCGCTGGTGTCTCCCGTCGGTTATTCGCCGACCGGCGAGATCTTCAATCTGCGCGCGGCCGACGTCGCGACCGCGATGGCCGTGGCGCTGCGCGCCGACAAGCTGGTGTTCGTCTCGAACTCCGATCCCGACACCTGGAAGCTGGCGGACGACACTGGCGACGCCGGCCAGCTCTCGCTGGCGAACGGCGAACGTCTGCTGGCCGCGGCCAACGGCATCGGCGAACAGGACCGCCTGTACCTCGGTGCGGCGCTTGCCGCAGGGCGCGGCGGCGTCAAGCGCGTGCACCTGGTCGGCGCCGAAGCCGAAGGTGCCCTGCTGCGCGAGCTGTACACGCGCGACGGCGTCGGCCTGATGCTCTATGCCGATGAACATTACGAGGCCGTTCGCGAAGCCAGCATCGAGGACGTCGGCGGCATCCTGGCGCTGATCAAGCCGCTCGAGGACGCCGGCGTGCTGGTGCCGCGCTCGCGCGAGCAGCTGGAACTGGAGATCGGCCTGTTCGACGTGATGGTGCGCGACGGCCTGGTCGTGGCGTGCTGCGCGCTGTTCCCGTTTGCGAAGAACAGCATGGCCGAATTCTCCTGCGTGGCCGTGCACCCGGAATATCGGCGCTCCGGTCGTGCGGCGGCGCTGCTCGCCCGCTCCGAGGAGACGGCGCGCAAGCTGGGCATCAAGAAGATCTTTTCGCTGACGACGCACACGCCGCACTGGTTCCTGGAGCACGGCTTCGCGCCTGCCAAGCTCGAGGACCTGCCGGTGCAGCGCCAGCAGATGTACAACTGGCAGCGCAATTCGGCGGTGCTGATCAAGACGCTGTAGGCGTCCCATTGGTAGCCCGGACGCAGTCCGGGACAGGTCTCTTCGGGACCGAGGAATCCCGGGCCTCGCCCGGGCTACGAAGAACCGCTTTCCCCAGGATGACGATTCCGATGTCCGAGACCCCGACCTCCCAGAACACGGCCATCACGGAACGCAGCCTCGCGCACGTCTGGCATCCGTGCACGCAGATGAGCGATCACGCCGGCGGCGCCGACGCGGCGATTCCGCTGATCCCGATCCGCAAGGCCGAAGGCATCTGGCTCGAGGACCACGACGGCCGTCGCTACATCGATGCCGTGAGCTCCTGGTGGACCAACATCTTCGGCCATCGCCATCCGCACATCGTGTCGTCGCTGAAGGATCAGCTCGACACGCTCGATCACGTGATCTTCGCCGGCTTCACGCACGAACCCGCGGTGCAGCTGGCCGAACGCCTGTGCAAGCTCGCGCCCAAGGGACTGGATCGCTGCTTCTACGTCGACAACGGCTCGGCCGCCGTCGAAGCGGCGCTCAAGATGAGCTTCCATTACTGGCGCAACGTCGGGAAGCCGCAGAAGACGCGCTACATCGCGCTCACCGGCGGCTACCACGGCGAGACGCTGGGCGCGCTCGCGGTCGGCCACACCGGCATCTATCGCGACACGTATGCGCCGCTGCTGCTCAAGCCCATCCACGTCGCCTCGCCGGACTGCTACGAGCGCGCGCCGGGCACGTCGTGGGAGGACCACACGCGCCGGATGTTCGCCGACATGGAACTGGCGCTGGAGCACCACGCGCACGAGGTCTGCGCGGTGATCCTCGAGCCGCTGGTGCAGTGCGCCGGCGGCATGCGCATGTATCACCCGGTGTACCTGAGCCTGCTGCGCGAGGCCTGCAACCGTCACGGCGTGCACCTGATCGCCGACGAGATCGCCGTGGGATTCGGCCGCACCGGGATGATGTTCGCCTGCGAATGGGCCGGCATCTCGCCGGATTTCATGTGCCTGTCGAAGGGCCTCACCGGCGGCACGCTGCCGCTGGCCTGCGTGCTCACCGGCGATGCGATCTACCAGGCGTTCTATGCGGAGTACCGCGCCGGAAAAGCCTTCCTGCACTCGCATTCGTACACCGGCAATCCGCTGGCCTGCCGTGCCGCGCTGGCCACGCTCGACGTGTTCGCGGAGCAGGACTGGATCGCGCGCACGCGGCTGCTCGGACAGTTCCTGTGGTCGTCGACGGCGCCGCTGCGCTCGCATCGCTACGTCGCGGACGTGCGCCAGCAGGGCCTGATCCTGGCGATCGAACTGGCGAAGAGCACGCGCAACCGCGAGCCGTTCCCGGCATCGGACCGTCGTGGTCTGCGGGCGTACCGCCACGCGCTGAAGTCGCACAAGGACTTCGGCGTGCTGCTGCGGCCGCTCGGCGACGTCATCTATTTCATGCCGCCTTACGTGATCGAGCCGCGCGAAGTCGAGGCGATGGTCAAGATCGCGATCGAGGCGATCGACGTGGCAACCCACCCCGAAAAGTGAACGGCTACTTTTCGGGGGCCCCGGGGGCACGCGATGAGTGAGTCGCGGATCCACCTCGACGCAGCGCTCGCCGAGGGCGCGCTCGTCGAGTTGCCGGAAGGGCCGTTCCGTCATCTGGTGCAGGTGCTGCGCATGCAGGCCGGCGAGTCGCTGGTGGTGTTCGACGGGCGCGGGGGCGAGTACGCCGCCGTTCTGGAGACGGTGGCCAAGCGCAGCGCGAGCCTGCGCGTCGGCAGCTTCCGCGACGTCAATCGCGAATCGCCGCTGCACCTGACGCTCGTGCAGGGCATCTCCAAGGGCGAGCGGATGGACTGGACGGTGCAGAAAGCGGTCGAGCTGGGTGTCAGCGCGATCGTTCCGGTCCTCACCGAGCGTTGCAATGTGCATCTCGATCGCGAGCGCGAGGCCAAGCGGCTCGATCACTGGCGTGCGGTGATCAGCTCGGCCTGCGAACAGAGTGGCCGCACGCGGGTCCCGGATTTGCTGCCGATGGTGAAGTTCGGCGACTGGCTCGGGCAGACAGCGACCGGGCCGCGCCTCGTTCTCGATCCGCTCGCCGCCCAAGGCTTGGCGGGGCTGGGCGCCATCAGCGAACCCTTGAGTCTGGTCGTGGGGCCGGAAGGCGGCCTGAGCCCGGACGAGTTGCAGCTTGCGACGAAGGCCGGTTGCCGGGGCGTGCGCATCGGTCCGCGCGTGCTGCGTACCGAGACGGCGGGCGTCGCGGCGCTGGCAATCCTGCAAGGCGTCGCCGGCGATCTCGTGTAGCCCGGGCGAAGCCCGGGAGTTTTCTTCCTGTATCGGGATTCCGTCGTTCTCGGGGCCTCCATCCCGGGCTTCGCCCGGGCTACGGGGCGACGCGATATCGCGCTTTGCGACGACTTACACTGGACGCCTTCACGCACCACCGGAATTTCGTCCGTGTCCAATGTCCTGATCGTCAACGCCCGCATCGTCAACGAAGGCACCACGACTCACGGGGATGTCCTCGTCGTCGACGGAAGAATCCGCAAGATCGGCGGCAGCATTCCCGCGCAGGTCGGGATCCCGGTCTTCGATGCCCAGGGCAAGATGCTGTTGCCCGGCATGATCGACGACCAGGTGCATTTCCGTGAGCCGGGCCTGACGCACAAGGGCGATCTGGCGAGCGAATCGTCCGCGGCGGTTGCGGGCGGCATCACCTCGGTCATGGACATGCCCAACAACGTGCCGGCGATCACGACGCGCGCGCTGCTGGCCAAGAAATACGCCGACGCCGCAGGTCGTGTGCACACCAACTACGGCTTCTATTTCGGCGGTGCCAACGACAACCTCGAGGAGATCGCGGCGCTGCAGAAGGACGAGGCCTGCGCGCTCAAGGTTTTCATGGGCGCATCGACCGGCAACATGCTGGTCGATGACCCGAAGACCCTCGACGGCATCTTCGCCCGCTGCAAGATCATGGTGGTCACGCATTGCGAGGACACGCCGACGATCCAGCGCAACGAAGCCAAGGCGCGCGAGAAGTTCGGCGACGCGGTGCCCTGGTCCGAGCATCCGCACATCCGTTCGGCGGAAGCCTGCTACACGTCGACCGAGCTCGCGACCAACCTGGCAAAGAAACACAACGCGCGGCTGCACGTGCTGCACCTGACGACCGCGCGGGAACTGTCGTTCTTCGACCCGGGTCCGATCGCCGGCAAGCGCATCACGGTGGAGGCCTGCATCCATCACCTGTTCATGGACGAGTCGGATTATGCGACGCGCGGCAGCCTGATCAAGTGCAATCCGGCGATCAAGACGGCGGCCGATCGTGCGGCCCTGGTGCGCGCCGTGATGGAGGATCGCATCGACGTGATCGCCACCGATCACGCGCCGCACACGCTCGAGGAGAAGGGCCGCGAGTACTTCAAGGCGCCCTCGGGACTGCCGCTGGTGCAGCACGCACTGCAGATGGGCCTGGAACTCGTGCGCCGCAAGGAAATGGATCTGCACACGCTGGTGCGCAAGACCAGCCACGCCGTGGCCGAGCTGTTCCAGGTCATCGATCGCGGCTACATCCGCGAGGGCTACTGGGCCGACCTGACTCTGGTGGACGACACGCAGACCACGCTCGTGCGCAACGAGGATGTCCTCTACAAGGTGGGCTGGACGCCGCTCGACGGGATGGTGCTGCCTGGCCGCATCGCTGCGACCTGGGTCAACGGGGAGCTGGCCTGGGATGGAGTGAAGGTCGGCCCGCCGAAGGGCGAGCGTCTGCGCTTCGCCTGAGCGGCCCGCCCGTGGCGGTCGAAAAAGTGCGTTGTGGCTGGTGCCTGGGCTCGGACGCGTACAAGGCCTATCACGACGAGGAGTGGGGACGCGCGCAGCACGACGACGGCGTGCTGTTCGAATTCCTGATCCTCGAAGGCGCGCAGGCCGGCCTGTCGTGGAGCACCATCCTGGGCAAGCGCGATGGCTATCGGCGGGTGTTCGCGAAGTTCGACGCGACCAAGCTCGCACGCTGGGACGACGATTGCCTGGAGAAGGCGCTGCTCGACACCGGCATCGTGCGCAACCGCCTCAAGGTCTGGTCGGTGCGCACCAATGCGCGCGCCTTCCTCGCCGTGCAGAAGGAGTTCGGCAGCTTCGACCGGTACCTGTGGAACTGGGTCGACGGGAAGCCCGTTCTGAATGCGCGGAAGGATCTGAAGGAAGTCCCGGCGCGGACCGAACTGTCGGACCGCATCAGCAAGGACCTGCTCAAGCGCGGGTTCAAGTTCGTGGGCAGCACCATCATCTACGCCTATCTGCAGGCGATGGGCGTGGTCAACGATCACGTGGTCGACTGTCACCGGTATCCGCGCAAGGCGGCACGGGCCGCGGGCTGAGACGACGCGGGGCATCCCGGCTTCCTCCGATCCTTCATCGTCGGCGCAGTACGATCCGGGAATGTGAGCGGTGGGGCGGAGCAGGGGAGAGAAATATGAGAACCACTCAAGACATCGGCTTCGTCGGCCGTCTTTCGGGCCTCGCGCTCGCCGTCGTCGTGCTGGGCCTCGCGGCCTGCGACTCGGGGTCGTCGTATCTGAAGGGAGGCTCCTCCGCACGCGCGGATGGGCCGGCGCGCTGCGCCGCGCTGATCGACGAGGCCGCCGTCACGCGCCAGGAACTTGCTGCCGGTGCGCGCTCGTCGTCGTCCCGGCTGATGCTGCGGTTCGTCCACCTCACCGACGATCACATCATCGACGACGACGGGCAGGGCGTGATCGGCGCATCGGTGATCGATCCGCTCTCGGTGCAGTTCGAATCCGCGATGCGCTTCCAGGAAGAGTATTCGGACGAGGTCCTGAACGATCTCGAGGGGCGTATCAATGCCTGCGTCGCCGAGTATCCCGCCGAGTTCAGCATCGTCACCGGCGACAGCGCGGACCTGACGACGGTCGGCGAGATCCGCCGCTTCATCGACAACCTGGACGGCACCTATGACCAGATGAGCCGCTTCGAGCAGATCTGCCGCGCCTCGCAGCCCGAGGGCACGCCGGAGTCGGTGCTCGCGCTGAACTGCACGCGCTTCACGGGCCGCGGCGTCGCCGACACCCAGACACCCGATCCGGATCCGGAGAACCTGCTGTTCCAGCCGCTGGTGACGCGCACCGTGCTGCAGCTCACGGCCACGCAGACCTCGTCGATTCTCGGTCGCGCCAGCGATGGCTCCACCGACCTTGCGCGCCAGACGGCGACGCGCGCGCCGGGTATGCCCGAGATCCTGCGCTGCAATGCGGGCGCACCGGGTTGCATCAACACCCGCCTGTCCACGCCCTGGTACGTCGTCTTCGGCAACCACGACGGCTATGTGCGCGGCACGCTGCCGCTGGAGCTGGGCATCAACGAGGCGGCGCTCGCGTTCGGCCGCCACTTCATGGTCCGCCAGTCCGAGTTCGTGCGGGAATTCTTCAACTCGTCCGCCACGCCGGGCCCGATCGGGCACGGCTTCGGTTTCGTCGAGCCGGCGCGCCTGAACGACGACAACGATCGCAACGACGGCTACTACGCGTTCAACGCCGGTGGCGGGAAGTTCCGCATGATCGTGCTCAACAGCATCATCGACGGCGTCGATCCGCGGCTGCCCACCGAGCTGCTGCGCAACCCGGCGGCGCTCGCCGATGGCGGCCTGGATCGCGCGCAGTTCACGTGGCTGCAGGCGCAGTTGCAGGATGCCTACGCCCGCAAGCAGCTGGTGATGGTGTTCACGCACCACCCGGACCTGACGTTCGCCGAGTACGGCACGTTCGCGGCGCTGGTGCCGATCGACGTGACGGCGGTGGAGCTGGACGGGCTGCTGGCCAGCTATCCGAACCTGATCGCCTGGGTGGCCGGGCATACGCACCGGCATCGCGTGCGGCCGTTCAAGGTCACCGGCGAGACGGGAACCAACGGCGTCGTCACGGCGCCGGTCGCCTGCAAGGCGGCGGGCGCCTGCACCGGCTTCTGGCAGATCGAGAGCGCGTCGCTGATCGACTTCCCGCAGGAGCAGCGCCTGATCGAGGTGTTCGACAACGGCGATGGCACCGGCACGATCCGCGGCCCGATCTTCGGACACGGCGTCGAGAACTCACGGCGCCTGGCCATCGCCGACGATCGTTGCGCGCTGTATCTCGCCGATCCGGCCTCGCTGGTGGACGCTCTCACCGAGGCGGATCTCGGCGTGCTGTGTTCGCAGGGCGGCACGCGCCAGGGCGAAGCCGCCGATCGCAATGTCGAGCTGACGTTCCGGATGCCGTTCTAGCGTCACCGTAGCCCGGACGAAGTCCGGGGTTCCCCTCGGATGAGAGAGAGGCGCCCCGGACTTCGTCCGGGCTACGGGTGCGGCATGCGTCTCAGCCCTTCTCGAACGGCTTCAGGCTGCCCGGGACCTGCGTCAATCCCTTGCCCAGCGTCTGCGCGCCGCCCAGGCTCCAGCCGCCGTCGACCGGCAGCACGACGCCGCTGACATACGACGCCATCGGGCTGGACAGCCACAGGCAGGCATCGGCGATGTTGTCGACGGTGCCGAGCCGCTTGATCGGCACGCTGTCGATCGCCAGCTGGATCGCGGCGGGTGTCGGCGCGAGGCGGCGCATGCCTTCGGTGTTGTCGATCGGTCCCGGCACGACGGAGTTCACGCGGATTCCGGCGGGACCCCATTCGAGCGCGGCGACGCGCGTGATCATGTCGACACCAGCCTTCGCGGCGCAGACGTGCATCTGGAATTCCATCGGCAGGAACGCCTGCGGCGCCGAGATGTTGATCAGGCTGGCGCCCGGCTTGGTCAGGTACGGGAACGCCGCGCGCAGCACGTGGAAAGTTCCCATCAGGTCGATGTCGACCACCGACTTGAAGCCGTTGGGCGAGATGCCCAGCGCCGGCGCGGGGAAGTTGCCCGCCGCGCCCGACACCAGCACGTCGATGGTGCCGAACCGGGCCTGCGTCGCCTTGAACGCTTCTTCGACCTTGGCGTACTCGCGCACGTCGAGCGAAAAACCTGCCGCCTCACCGCCATGCGCCTGGAGCGCTTCGACCGCCGCGCTGACCTTCTCGGCCGAGCGCGAGGCCACGGTGACCTTGGCACCTGCGCGCGCGAACGCGTGAGCCACCCCGAGGTTGATGCCGCTGGTGCCCCCGGAGATGAAAACGTTCTTGCCGGAGAAATCGAAGGCTGAGGACACGGGCTGCTCCTGGGGCGTTGGGTAGGGGAATGACGAAGGTGTCGATTATCGGCTGGCGTGACGGATCTCACGCAACTGGCCTTGCATTTCCATAAAGCCAGTTTATATTGACAGTATGACTGTCACTAAAGAAACGACGCCCAATCGCGGTTATTCCCTGGACGAACTCAGCGCCCTGGTAGAGCTGCCGCGCCGGACGGTGCGCTATTACATCCAGCTCGGACTGGTCGATCGGCCCGAAGGCGAAACCCGCGCGGCGCGCTACACCGCGTCGCACGTCGACCAGTTGCTGATGGTCAAGAAATGGACGCTCGCCGGCCTGTCGCTCGAGCGCATCCGCGAAATGAAGGAAGCCGGCCCGGAGCCGTCGCTTCCGCTTCCCACGCGTCGGCCCGGCTCGGTCGAAGTGTGGAGCCACCTCTTGATCGACGAGGGCGTGGAGCTGCTGATCGAGCCGACACGGGCAGGGCTTGCTCCCGAGCAGGTCCGCCAACTTTTGCGCCGAACCATCGAGGCGCTGCAACACATCAAGAAGGACTCATCGAAATGAACACCACTACCGCCGCCCTGCGCGCGCCCTCCCTGAAAACGCTGCAGGGGCAGATCGTGCCGCTGCAGGCCCTCGACATTTCCGGCCAGCTCGAAGGCGCGCTCGCGCGCATCGGCCTGACGCAGACGTTCCGCAACACCGAAGAGGTCAATGTCGAGGCCGTCTACACGTTCCCGCTGCCGGTCCAGGCCGTGCTGCTGGAACTCAAGGTCACCATCGCGGATCGCACGCTGGTGGGCCGGGTCGCCTCGCGCCAGCAGGCCGAGGCCCGGTACGAGGAGGCGCTGTCGGAAGGGCACACGGCCGTCATGCTCGAACAGGTAGAGCCGGGCCTGTACACGCTCAACCTCGGGAATCTGCTTGCCGGCGAGCGCGCTCAGATCCATCTCCACTACGCGCTGCCGATGCGCTGGGAGGGCGACGCGCTGCGCCTGTCGCTGCCCACGACCCTGGCCCCGCGCTACGGCGACGCCACGCACGCTGGCGTGCAGCCGCACCAGGCGCCGCACACCGATCCGCTCGCGGAGTATCCGTATCGGCTGGCTTTGACGATTGGCGGCGCCCTGTCGCTGGCGATGCTGTCGTCGCCGACGCATGCGATCGTCACCGAGCGCGAGGGAAGCGCGCTGAGCGTTCGAATTGCCGACGCGCGTGTGTTCGCCGACCGCGACTTCGTGCTGAACCTGAAGGCCGCCGGAGCGGGGCAATCGAGTCTCGCGCTGGCAGCGGATGGCGAAGGCCACGCCGCACACGCTGTCTTCCGCATTCCCGAGCGCAAGGCGGATCAGCCGATCTGCCTGAAGCTGCTCGTTGACTGCTCGGGTTCGATGGCCGGCGATTCGATGGCTCTGGCCAAGGCGCTGGCGATGCGTGCGCTCGACAGCCTCGGCGCCCGGGACCGCTTCTCGCTGACCGCCTTCGGCAGCCAGCACCAGCATCACGCGAACGGCAAGGTTTGCGACGCCGGTTCCGGCGCGGCGCTGGTGGCGGGCCGCAGCTTCGTCGGCGGGCTCGACGCCAACCTGGGTGGCACCGAGATGCTGTCGGCGCTCCAGGCGGTGTTCGCATCCACGCGCGGCCGGGGCGACGACAAGGCGGCCGACGTGCTGCTGATCACCGACGGCGAGACCTGGGATCGCGATGCGATCGTCGCGGCCGCTCGCGCGTCGGGGCATCGCATCTTCGTGATCGGCGTCGGCAGCAGTCCGTCGGAGATCCTGGCTCGCGGCATCGCCGAGGCCACCGGCGGATTCGCGAGCTTCGTTGCGCCGCGCGAGGACGTGGTGCCGGTCATCGAACGCCATCTCGCGCGCATGCGGCTGCCGCGCGTCGTCGAGGCAAAGCTCAAGCTGCCGGGCAAGACGCTCTGGCAGTGCCCGGCGCATCTCGAGGCGGCGACGTTCGCCGGCGACACCCTGCATGTCTTCGCGGGTCTCGCCGCAGTGAAGGCCTCTGCCGACGCGCACCTCGACATCCGGTACGCGGACGGCAGCATCGTCACCGTCAGCGCCTCGTCGTCGGGACCTGCCGAGGCGCGCACCGACGACGCACTGCCGCGGATCGGCGCGGCGCAGCGGCTCTGGTGGGCGGGCGCCGGGCTGGTGGATTCCAGCGAGCAGGAGCTGACCGAACTCGCCCTGCGCTATCAGCTGATGAGCGCGTTCACCAACTACATCCTCGTGCACGAGCGCGGTGAGGACGCGGCGACGACGCTGCCGGAACTGCGCTCGGTGCCGGGCATGCTGGCGGCCGGGTGGGGCGGTGCAGGATCGGTGCTGCCGCAGGAGGTGCAGGCTTGCGTGATGAGCGCGCCCGCGCCCATGCCTGAATCGCGCGAGAGGTCGAAGCTCAGCCGCAAGGCCATGGGCAAGCCGGGCGCAGGTCTCCAGGCTCCGGCCTGTGCGCCGATGGGAATGTCGATCGAAGAGTGTGGCGACGCACGGATGATCGATCGCAACGTCATCGATACGCCGCGACACTTCATCGAGCGCCTCAACGACTCGTTCGGTCTGCTGCATCCGGAGCGCAAGCTGTTGCGCACGTTCGCCGAGCTCGAACTCGCGGGGCTTCCGCAGGGTGTCCTCGATGCCTTGCAGGCGCTGGAGCGCGAAGGCCACGCGGAGGAAGCGATCGTCCTTGCCTTCTGGAAGGCCCTCCTGGAATCGCCGGCCGGAGCCATCTTCGGACGGATGCACCGGCGCGGAATCCTGGCGGCGGTCAAGGCTGCTCGATTGCCCGATGCGCTGACCTCGAAACTGGGCAGCGTTTTGCAAGGCACGGAACTGGATCGCTGGTGCTGGAACCCGGTGCCGGCGGAGGCTGCCGCGACGGTCTGAACGGCGCGGTCTGATAGGCTGCTACGGCACTCTTCGAATGTCGTAGCAGCCTCTTCATGACCGACGCACTCGCCACTGCCCGCCGCCAGTTTCTCGACCCCGCCGGTCTCGACGAAGGTCACCTCGATCGCGTGCTGGGCGAAACCCTGTCGACCGGCGCCGAGGATGCGGACCTGTACTTCCAGTACTCGCGCACCGAGCACTGGTCGCTGGAAGAAGGCATCGTCAAATCGGGCAGCCATTCGGTGGAGCAGGGCGTCGGCGTGCGCGCCATTTCCGGCGAGAAGCAGGGTCTGGCGTATTCGGAAGACATCCAGCTCGACGCGCTGATCGAAGCGGCCAGCGCATCGCGCGCGATCGTCGCGGATGTCCGCGGCACGCAGATCGCGCCGCAGCGCATCGTGCAGGGCCGCTCGCTGTACCCGGCGGTGGATCCTCCGGCGTCTGCCGACGCACCCGCCAAGCTTGCGCTGCTGCGTCGCGCCGATGCCGCCGCGCGCGCGGCCGATCCGCGGGTCAAGCAGGTGATGTGCGCGCTCGCCGCCCAATACGAGGTGGTGATGGTGGTACGTGCCGACGGCCGCCGCGCCGCGGACGTGCGGCCGCTGGTGCGCATGGACGTCACCGTCATCGTCGAGCAGAACGGTCGGCGCGAGCAGGCCCATGTCGGCGGCGGTGCGCGCGCGGAACTCGACTATTTCACGAAGGATCTTCCGGAAACCTACGCCAAGGAAGCCGTGCGCCAGGCGCTGGTGCTGCTGGATTCGGTGCCCGCTCCGGCGGGTTCGATGACGGTGGTGCTCGGGCCGGGCTGGCCCGGCATCCTGCTGCACGAGGCCGTCGGCCACGGGCTGGAAGGCGACTTCAATCGCAAGGGCACGTCGGCGTTCTCCGGCCGCGTCGGCCAGAAAGTGGCGTCGCCGCTGTGCACCGTCGTCGACGACGGCACCTTGCCCGGTCGTCGCGGCTCGCTGAACCTCGACGACGAGGGCAACCAGAGCAACTGCACGCGCCTGATCGAGGACGGCATCCTCGCGGGTTACATCCAGGATTCGCTCAATGCGCGGCTGATGAAAGCCAAGACCACCGGCAATGGCCGTCGCGAATCGTTCGCCAGCCTGGTGATGCCGCGCATGACCAACACCTACATGCTCGCCGGTCCGCACGATCCGGAAGAGATCATCGCCTCCGTGCCGCGCGGCATCTACGCCGTGAGCTTCGGTGGCGGACAGGTCGACATCACGTCCGGCAACTTCGTGTTCTCCGCGTCCGAGGCCTACCTGATCGAGGACGGCAAGATCACGCGTCCGGTGAAGGGTGCGACCTTGGTCGGCAACGGCCCCGAGGTGCTCAACCGCGTGTCGATGGTCGGCACCGACCTGAAGCTCGACGCCGGCATCGGCATCTGCGGCAAGGACGGTCAGAGCGTGCCGGTGGGCGTGGGTCAGCCGAGCCTGCGCATCGACGGCCTCACGGTGGGAGGCACGCAGGGTTGATGTCGCCGCTGCGTTTTGAAAGCCGCCTGACGGCTGCCGCGCCCACCGTCTGGGCCGAGGTCTCGACGATGGGCGGAGTCAACGCCGAATTGTTGCCGCTGATGCGCATGACGCATCCCGCTCACGCACACCGCCTCGAATCCGCCGACGCGAAGCCCGGCGCCGTGCTGTTCCGCAGTTGGCTGCTGGCGTTTGGCGTGCTGCCGATCGATCGGCATGCGCTATCACTTGAACGCCTGTATCCCGGTGAGGGCTTCGACGAGCGCTCGTCTTCGTGGATGCAGCGCGTCTGGATCCATCGCCGTCGCATCACCGCGCTCGATGGCAGCACCTGCCTTGTCACCGACGAGGTTGCCTTCGAACCGCGCGTGCCGCTGGCAGCGGCTCTGCTGCGGCGCATCGTCGGCGGCCTGTTCCATCACCGGCACCGGCGTCTGCGGCGCCGCTTCGGCGAGGTGATGTCATGACGGTCCGCAAGCTCGGGGAGCTGCGCATCATCGGTGGCCAGTGGCGTAGCCGGCTGGTCGGCTTCTCCGCCAAGGACGGCGTGCGACCGACGCCGGATCGCGTTCGCCAGACCGTGTTCGACTGGCTCGCGCCGCGCATCGAGGGCGCGCAGTGCCTGGACCTGTTCGCCGGCAGCGGTGCACTGGGTCTCGAAGCACTGTCGCGTGGCGCCGGCCGGGTTCGTTTCATCGAGACCGGGCGCGAGCAGGTCGCGAAGATTTCCGCAGCGGTTGCGCAGCTCGGCGGCAGTGATCGTGCCGATGTCCGGCTGGCCGATGCGATGGTCGAGCTGGCGCATCCGAAGGATGCGTTCGACATCGTCTTCGTCGATCCGCCGTATTCGAGTGGATTGCTGCAAAAGGCGTTGCCGCTGTTGCCGGGTCTGCTCAAGCCCGAAGCGCGCATCTATGTCGAGTGGCCCGGAGAAGAGCGTCCGCCGATACCGGAGGGCTATAGCTGGCTCCGGGAAAAGAGCGCCGGTCGGGTAAGCTTCGGGCTCCTCACGTATACGCAGGAAGGCAGCGCATGAGCAGCATCGTCGCCGCGTACTCCGGAAGCTTCGACCCGATCACGCTCGGGCACAACGACATCATGCATCGGGCGGCCCCAAGGTGTGCCCCGAAGCTGATCATGTGCGAGGGCGAGGAGCGGTTTTTTTCAGTGACGATTCACCCGGTGCGTGCAGGGGGGCGTTCGTGAGCATCGTCGCCGCGTATTCCGGAAGCTTCGACCCGATCACGCTCGGGCACAACGACATCATGCATCGGGCGGCCCGGATGTTCCCGAAGCTGATCATCGCGGTCGGTCACAACGTTGCAAAGAATCCGAAATTCACGCTCGAAGAGCGCGTGATGCTGATCGAGGAAGCCACGCGCGATCTCAAGAACGTCGAGGTCAAGGGCTTCAGCGGGCTGGTCGTCGACTTCGCGCGCGACAACGGCGTGACGGTGCTGGTGCGCGGCGTGCGCACCGTCGGCGACGTCGATTACGAAAAGCAGATGGCCGTCATGAACCGCGATCTCTACGCGGTCCTCGACACGGTGATGCTGACGCCGGCGCCCGAATACGCGCATCTCTCGTCGAGCCTGGTCCGCGAGCTCGCGAGCCTGGGGGCGCCGGTCGAGAAGCTGGTGCCTCCGGCCGTGATCCCGTTGCTGCTCGAACGATTCGGGCGCAAGAAGTCCGGCTGAGGCGGCGGTGCGCGTCGTCTCCCACACCTGCTCGAACACCGAGATCGTCTGCGCGCTCGGCTGCGCACACATGCTGGTCGGCGTCGACGAGGATTCCGATTTTCCGGTTGCCGTCGTCGAGCCGCTGCCCAAGCTCGGACGCGACCTGTCGCTCGACGTGCCGCGCGTGCAGGAGCTGAAGCCCGACCTGGTGCTGACCTCGCTCACGCTGCCCGGGCACGAGAAGATCGTCGCCGAACTCGAAGCGGTCGGCCTGCGCAGCCTGGTCTGCGAACCTCTGACGCTCGAGGATGTGTACGGCGACATCGCGCGCATCGCCGATGCGCTGGGCGTGCCCGAGCGCGGTGGGGCCTTGATCGCCTCGATGCGCGCCGAGATGCCGCCGATCACGCCGGCGGCTGATGCGCCGCGCGTGCTGATCGAGTGGTGGCCCAAGCCGGTGATCGCGCCGACGCGCGATTCCTGGGCCAGCGACCTGATCGAGCTGGCAGGGGGCGTCAATCCCTGGCGCTCGCTGGAGGGCAAGAGCAAGCCGCTGACCGACGAACAGATCCTCGAGCAGCATCCGGACATCGTCGTGATGGCCTGGTGCGGCGTGCCGCTGCAGAACTATCGCGCCGACATCGTGCGGCGGCGTCCGGGCTGGGAGGCGGTTCCTGCGGTGCGCGACGATCGCATCCACGCGGTGACGGAAGCCTTCCTGGGACGACCGGGTCCGCGCCTGGTCGACGGCTATCGGGCACTTCGCACGCTGATCGAAGACGCTCGCGGCCCGCACTGAGTCGACGCGCGGTGCGACGCGGTTCGCGATGGCTGCCCCGACAGGCGAAAATGCCGGCATGGCCCTGAAGATCACCGACGACTGCATCAACTGCGACGTCTGCGAGCCGGTGTGTCCGAATCAGGCCATCTTCCAGGGCATCGAGATCTACCAGATCCACCCGTCGCGCTGTACCGAGTGCGTTGGCCATTTCGACCAGCCACAGTGCGTCGAGGTCTGCCCGGTACATTGCATCCCGCTCGATCTCGAGCACCCCGAGACGCCGGAGCAGCTGCAGGAAAAGTACCGGCGTCTCACCGAGGAAAAGACCGTATGAGGCCGTTGTTCTCGCAGTCGCTGGTTTCGCTGTCGCTGCTGTTCTTCGCGGCATTCGCCAACGCCGCCAAGCCGGGTTCGAACGCCGTGGCCAGCGCGCATCCGCTGGCGACCGAGGCAGGTCTGGAGATGCTGGCGGCCGGAGGCAATGCGTTCGACGCCGCGGTTGCGGTCAGCAGCACGCTGGCGGTGGTCGAGCCCACGGGGTCGGGCCTGGGCGGCGGCGGGTTCTGGCTGCTGCATCGCGCAGAGGATGGGATGGAAGTCTTCGTCGACGGTCGCGAGACCGCGCCGTCCGCGGCGCGCGAGAACATGTACCTGGATGCCAAGGGCAACGCGGTCGACAAGCTTTCGCGCGACGGTTCGCTCGCGGCCGGAATTCCCGGTGAGCCGGCGGCACTCGCCCATCTGTCGCGCCGCTACGGAAAACTGCCGCTGGCACAGGCGCTCGCGCCGGCGATCCGCGCCGCCAAGGCCGGATTCATCTGCGACGAAAAGCTCGCCGACGCGTTCGCCGGCCAATGGGGCCGGCTGGCGGGCGAGGGGCAACGCGTCTTCGCGATCGAAGGACGCGCGCCGCGCAAGGGCGATCGGATCCTGCAGCCGGATCTGGCACGCACGCTGGAGCGCATCGCGCAGTCGGGTGCACCGGGCTTCTACGAAGGCGAGACTGCGGCGGCGCTGATCGCGGGGGTCGTTGCGGGCGGGGGCATCTGGACCGCCGACGACTTGCGCCATTACCGCGTCGTCGAGCGTCCGCCCACCGTGAGTTATTTCCGCGGCCTGCGCGTCGTCTCCGCGCCGCCGCCGTCGGCGGGTGGCATCGCGCTGGGTACCACGCTCGGGCAACTGGAGGCGCTGGGATGGAGTGCCAAGGCCGGCGTGCAGTCGAAGCATCTGCTGATCGAATCGCTGCGTCGCGCGTATCGCGATCGCGCCGCCTTTCTCGGCGATCCGGATTTCGTGAGCGTGCCGACGTGGTCGCTGCTCTCCACCGGGTATGCGCGCTCGCTGGCCGCGACGATCGATCCGAAGAAGGCCACGCCGAGCGCGAGCCTGCCGCCGGCGCAGCCGCCGCCGCAGGGACCGCAGACGACGCATTTCTCCGTCCTGGATGCCGACGGCAACCGCGTGGCGGCGACCTTGTCGATCAACCTGCCGTTCGGATCGGGCGCGATGGCCGCGGGAACCGGCGTGCTGCTCAACGACGAGATGGACGATTTCTCGGCCAGCGTCACGGCGTCGAATGCCTACGGCCTGATCGGCTCGGTGCCCAATCGCGTACAGCCTGGCAAGCGCCCGTTATCGTCGATGAGCCCGACGTTCGTCGAAGGTCCGCGCGGTCTGCTGGTGCTCGGAACACCCGGCGGCAGCCGCATCATCACGATGGTGCTGCTGGGCATGCTGGCCTGGGATTCGGGTGCCGATGCGGCGTCGATCGTCGCGCTGCCGAGATTTCATCATCAGTATCTGCCGGATGTCGTGCAGTTCGAGCCCGGCGCGTTCTCTGCGGAAGAACAGGGGCAGCTCGCGGCGATGGGGCACACGCTCAAGCTGCTCGGCTCGACCTACGGGAACCTGCAGGCGGTGACCTGGGACCCGGTGAGCGGCAAGGTCGATGCGGCGTCGGATCCGCGCGGCGTCGGCGCGGCCCGCGTCGTCGCAGCGCCGGCGCGTTGAGATCTCCGTGAGCGGATTGATCGAATGGCTGCGCCTCGGCGGACCGGCGATGCTGCTGCTGGTGCTGCTGTCGATCACTGCGCTCACCCTGGTGATCATCAAGCTCTGGGAATTCTCCGAACGGCGCATCGGCGAGCGCGGGTTCGTCGCCACGGCATTCGCCGCGTGGGATCGTGGCCAGGCGGATCAGGCGATCGCCGCGATGTCCGGCACGCCGTCGCCATTGGCCGCCGTGCTGTCGCAGGCGATGCAGACCTTGCGTGACGCGGCGCTGACCGATGCGCAGGCGCGCGAACGGATCGAGCGTTCCGCGATCGAACAACTCGACTCGGCACGCGGCCATCTGCGCACGCTCGACCTGATCGGGAATCTGGCGCCGCTGCTGGGCCTGCTCGGAACCGTGCTGGGCATGATCGACGCGTTCCAGGCGCTGCAGGCGGCAGGCGATCGCGTCGAGCCGTCGATTCTTTCCGGCGGCATCTGGAAGGCGCTGCTGACGACGGCGGTGGGTCTGGGCATCGCCATCTCGGCGGTTGCAGCGGTCGGTTATTTCGATCGCCGCATCGAGTTGCTGCAGCAAGCGATGGAAAGCGCGCTGACGCGTTTGCTGACGACACCACGGCGACCGGGCTGAGGCATGCGCATCGCGCTCGCGCCAGTTCGTCGCTCGCGCATACCGTTGACCTCGCTGGTCGACGTCATCTTCATTCTGCTGTTCTTCTTCATGCTCGCGGCGCACGACGTCGATTGGCGCGCGCTGCGGGTCGATCTCGCCAAGCCTGCCGCGGCGCCTGCGCAACAGACCGCGACGAAGCCAGTCGACGCGCTGAGAATTGTCATGCTCGCGAACGGCGAGTTGCACATGCGGGGCCGCAGTGCGAGCAAGGCCGAGGTGCTGGACGAGATCACGAAAGGTCCCATCGATCGCACGGTCGTGTTGGTCCCCGGACGCGGCGTCGATGTCCAGGCCCTGGTGGACCTGCTCGACGCGATCACGCCGACCCGTGTGAACGTGCTGCTCGGCAGTGCCGGAAATACGCCGTCGTGAAACTGCCTGCCGCCGCCCCGCGTACCGTTGCAGGCGCCGGCAACTCGATGCTGCCGCTGATCAACGTCGTCTTCCTGTTGATGGTGTTCTTCATGCTGGTCGGCTCGCTGTCCGTGCGCGACGTGCTGGAGATCGAACCGGCACGGGCGCGGCAGCTTGCGCCGGCGGACGCCGGTAGCGGGACGCTCGTGATCGCAGCAGACGGTCGTCTCGGTTGGGGCCGGCGGATCTTCGCGCTCGATCAGCTCAAGGCGCAGGCCGCTGCGTGGCAGGCGCGCCACGCGGGTCAGACGCTGGAAGTGAAGGCGGATGCTGCTCTCGAGGCGCGGGCAGTCGTCGATATTCTCGGAGTGCTGCGCGACGCGGGGATCGTGCAGGTCAAGCTGCTCGCCGCCAACGTTCGATGAAGCTTGCGCCGCGCACTGCGGTGTCGCTGTACGTCGCGCTGGCGATGCATGCCTTGCTGTTGCTGAGCCTGGCCCTGCGGCCGCCGTCGCAGAACCCGGTGGGGTCCGGTCTGGGATTGAGCCTTCCGGGGGCAGGACTGGATGAGGCCGAGCGCCTGCTCGCGACAGCGCCTCCGATGGCGGGAACGGAAACGTCGACGCCGCGTGATGTCGTCCCGACGGCGAGGATCGTTGATTCCCTGGAATCCGAAGTCGCTGATGCGCCGGTTCGACGCAAGGCCCCGGTTCACCCGCCTGCAGCGACGAAGCGTCCCGATTACGCCGAAGACGTCAAAGCGACTGCGCTCGACGAGAAGCGGACCCGTGCGTCTGCGCCGCTGATCGCGCAGGCCGGAGGCGGTGGCAGTGGAAATTCGTACTACGTGCGCCTGAGGACGCACCTCGCGGGCTTCCGGCGCGAACTGCCTGCCGGCTTGCCGCCGGGCAGTGCGCGTGTGCGTTTCCGAGTTTCGCCGGAGGGATGGATCAGCGAGCTGGAACTGGTGCAGAGCTCGGGTGTGCCGAGCCTGGATGCCGAAGCGCTGGACCTGTTCCGCCGTGCCGCGCCATTGCCGCCGCCGCCCGATGCACGTGAACTCAGATTGATCGTGCCCGTCTCGATCGACGGGCCGGGCTGAGAGTCCGCCACGTAGCCCGGACGAAGTCCGGGATCACCGTACGATTTGCGAGGGGAACCCGGACTTCGTCCGGGCTACGGTTATCGCGGAGTCAAGCCAGCGCGACCTGGGAAATCTCCAGTTCGTTCGTCACGTTCTTTTTCTTCTTCGCCGGCTTGATGCCCAGCAGCCGGCGCAGCACGGTGGCATCCACCGCCTGCGGGCGCTTCGAAAGTTTGTGGAACTGGCTCTTCTTGCCCAGGCGCGCAATCAACGCGAGATGACGCTGGATCTGCTCGACGTAGGGATTGCGGCCACCGAAATGCTTTTCCATGTAGCGATGGACCGAGCCGAAGTAACCATCGAGACGGTCTTCCCACAAATGCCGGTTGAAGTCCGGCGTCGTCGACAGCAGCGATTCGACGGTCGGATAACGCGGATCCTCGGCGCCGGGTCGCGGGCTGCCGGCCATGCCACAGATCTCGAACTCGCGGAACAGGTAGTCGCGGCACTTCTCGAGGTAACAGCGATCCGCGGTCTGCGCCAGGATGTCCGCCGTGCCGAGCATGAAACCCAGCATGCGGTCCTTCGGATGCTCCACGCGGATCTGGTCCAGCGCGATCTCGTAGCCGGTGAAGTGGACGACCTGGCGTGTGAGCGAGGCGTCCGCCGCGTAGCCGACCTGCGGCAGGAAGTCCGTCAGGAATTCGCCGCTGCGGTGAACGTGGCTGAGGGTGTATTCCGCGCCGTTGCGGGCGCCATCTTCGACGCGGCGGATGTAACCGGCATCATGGAACAGCGCAATGATCACGCCGAGCAGGCCGCGATGCGGACCCAGGCGGTTGGCTTCGTCCATGCTGCGCTCGTAGCCGTCCAGCAGGCGCGTCATCGCCAGCGAGCAGTCGAGGCTGTGCTGCGCGTCGTGATACCAGGTGTCGCAACCCAGGTAGCCGGGCAGCGTGCCGGCGTAGAGCTGGGCGAACGTGTCGTACGCGCGGCGAATCGGCTCGAGATCGTGACCGGGGTAGAGCGCGGCGAGAATCGTGGTGACGGCCGACGCGACATCGCCAGGATGCGAGATGCGCACCCTGTCCGTCACGTCGTAATGATTGCGCCGCTTGCGAGCCATTGAAGATCCTACGCAGGCTCCCCGTGAATGAGCGAATGTTCTTGTGGACCCAATATAGGCCGTCGAAGGGGACTTCGATAGCCATAAATTGGGCCCTCGGCCCCCCTGCTCCTGTGCGCTACGTCACAGCCGCCCGGCGGTCGGTCAGGCCAGGGCGAACGAGGCGACCACCGGGGCATGGTCGGAGGGCTTCTCGAGGCGGCGGGGTTCGAGATGGATACGGGTTTCGCGCAGGCCGGAGGTCAGGGCCGGCGACGCCAGGACGTGGTCGATCCGCAGGCCCATGTCCCGCCGGAACGCCGCCTGGCGGTAGTCCCACCACGTGAAGCGGGTCCCGGTCGGGGGCTGGAGGGCCAGGCAGTCGCCGAGGCCCAGGCCCAGCAGGTCGCGAAAATGCGCCCTTTCGGGCTCGCTGCAGAGGATTCCGCCCTCCCAGACCGCCGGATCGTGGGTGTCCTCGATCGCCGGGGCGATGTTGTAGTCGCCGACGACGGCCAGGCGCGGATGGGCCTGGACCTGGTTGAAGACGTAGTCGCGCAGCGCGGCCAGCCAGCGCATCTTGTATTCGTACTTCTCGGACCCGACGGCCTGGCCGTTGACCACGTAGACGCAGACCACGCGCACGCCGCCGATGGTGGCCGCGATGACCCGCTTCTGCTCGTCGGCGAAGCCCGGCATGTCCCGGCTCACGTCCTCGATCGGCAGCCGCGACAGGATCGCCACGCCGTTGTAGGTCTTCTGCCCGTTGGTGACGAGCTTCCAGCCCGCCGCCTCCAGCGCTTCCCGCGGGACCTGCTCGTCGAGGCACTTGATCTCCTGCAGCCCCAGCACGTCGACCGGGTCGGTCGCCAGCCAATCCAGCAGGTGAGGCAGGCGCACCCGCAGGGAGTTCACGTTCCAGGTTCCGATTCTCAAGGTGATCCCAGGTTGCTGCGTTCGTTGAAATTATCAACCACCTGCTTGCCCCGTGGTGCGCTGGTGATCGCGTCGCTCGCGTTCAGGCCACCCCGCCGGACCGAATCGCTGCCGCACGTTCCTGAATGGCTTGCTTCTCCTCATCGTTGAGGCGCGCCACGTTCTTCACCTGGAGCGCCATGCGCGGATTGGCGGACAGCCTGGCTTCGTGGCGCATCAGGAAGTCCCAGTACAGGGTCGTATACGGGCAGGCGCGGTCCCCCGTGCGCTTCGCCGGGTCGTAGCGACAGCCGCGGCAGTAAGGGCTCATGCGGTGGATATATTTGCCGGTGGCGATGTAGGGCTTGCTGGCCATCAGGCCTCCATCGGCGTATTGGCTCATGCCCAGTGTGTTGGGCAGTTCGACCCATTCCACGGCATCGACATAGACCGCCAAGTACCAGACATGGACCTGCTGTGGCTTCACGCCGTACAGCAGCGCGAACAGGCCGGTGACCATCAGGCGCTGGATGTGGTGGGCGTAGCCGTACTGCAGCGTCTGCGTGATGGCGTCGCGCAGGCAGGCCATATCGGTGCGGCCGGTCCAGTACCACGCGGGAAGATCCTCGTTCGCGTCGAGCGCGTTGTGCTCGGCGTAGCCGGGCATGCGCGTCCAGTAGATGCCGCGCACATACTCGCGCCAGCCAAGAATCTGCCGCACGAAGCCCTCCACGCTGGCCAACGGCGCTGCGCCCGCGTGGTACGCGGCCACCGCCGCGTCGACCGCCTCGCGGGGATGAAGCAACTTCAGGTTCAACGCTGCTGCCAGGTGTGCGTGGTGCAGCCAAGGCTCGCCAGGCCACATCGCGTCCTGGTAGCGGCCGAAGAGGGGCAGACGCTCTGCGATGAAACGCTGCAGGGCGACCAGCCCCTGCTCGCGCGTCACCGGCCAGGCGAAATCCTCCGTCCGGCCGGGATGAGTCGCGAAGTGCGACTCGACCAACGCGATCACGTCACGTGTTATCGCATCAGGCTCGAACACCGCACGCTCAGACACGGGGCCCGGGCCAGCAGTCCCGAAGGCCTCGCGATTGTCTTCATCGAAATTCCACTGGCCGCCTTCGGGCAGATCGGCGTTCATCAGGACGCCGTGACGCTTGCGCATCTCGCGGTAGAAGTACTCCATGCGGAGCGAGTTGTGGCCACGGGCGTGGGCTGCGAACTCGCGCACCGTGCAGTAGAAATGACGATCTTCACGGATCACCAACGGCAGACCCTGTGCCTGCGCCACGCCTTTGATCACCTGCAGCACGCGCCAGTCTCCCGGTGCGGTCATCACGAGGACGGCAGGACGGAGGCGGTCGACGTCAGCATCCAACTGCGCTTGAAGGCTGCCCTGGTTGGCTGCATCGCTCAATAGGGTGTAGTGCAACGTCCTGCCAGCCGCGCACAAGGCGTCCGCGAAGTGACGCATTGCCGCGAGAAACATCACCGTGCGCGGCTTGCTGGACCATACGTGCGTGGCTTCCCCGGCCACCTCCGCCATCCACACCGCGTCGCGTGCCGCGTCGAAGCCATCGAAGGCAGCGGCGTCCAGGTCGAGCTGGTCGCCGAGCACCAAGACGAGATTGCGCGGCTCAGCCACCGGTGACGACCTTGGCCCGTCGACAGGCCTCGGAGCAGAATTTCACCTCGTCCCAGCAACGGGCCCACCGGCGGCGCCAGGTCATGGGTCGGCCACAGGTCGCGCAGGGCTTGCTGGGCAGGGCTGCCTTGTTGCCGCGGAACGAGGAAGAAGAGGGCGACATGGGCGGCCTGTCTGCGTGGGGTCGCGGATCGACCGGGCTGGCAACGACGAATGCAATCCTGAGACCGGCCGAGGCCGCGTAGAGGAGCAGGCCGAGGCGGTTGAGGAGGAAGTATCGGTCACCCGAGAGGGTACTGCGGAGTGATCGGATCCAGTGGCCGTCATGATCCGCCGTATAGGCGTCCTGCGCCGATTCCCGCCGGCGCAGGACCGGACGCGGGGTCATGCCGCACAATCCCGGCATGGATCGCCTACTGCAAGACCTCGTCGAACTGATGAGCCTGGAACGGCTCGAACTCAACCTCTTCCGCGGGCCTTCGCGAAACCTGGGTGGCCGCAGCACCTACGGCGGCCAGATCGTCGGGCAGGCGATGGTGGCGGCCAGCCACACGGTGGAAGGGCGCGAGCCGCACTCGCTGCACGCCTACTTCCTGCTGCCGGGCGACATGAACCTGCCGGTGGTCTACGAGGTCGATCGCCTGCGCGACGGCGGTTCGTTCTCTTCGCGCCAGGTGCAGGCGATTCAGCACGGCCGTCCGATCCTCTCGATGATGGCCTCGTTCCACAAGACCGAGGATGGTTTCGAGCACCAGGCGTCGATGCCGGACGTTCCGCCGCCGGAAGCGCTGCGGCCCTGGCACGAACTGGTCGACGAGTGGATCGACAAGGCGCCGGACATCTCGGCCGAGGCGCGCGCCGCGCTCAGGGCCGACTTCTTCATCGAGTTCCGGCCGGTCGACCCGATGAATCCGCTGGAGCCCTACAAGCGCGGCACGCGCGGCGAGATGTGGTTTCGCGCGAAGGGCCGTCTGCCGGACGACCCCTGGCTGCATCGCTGCGTGCTGGCCTATGCCAGCGACTGGGGACTGCTGGGTGCCGCGCTGCGGCCGTACGGCCGGCGCTGGTTCGAAAGCAACATGATGGTGGCGAGCATCGACCACGCGCTGTGGTTCCATCGACAGGCGCGTGCCGACGAGTGGCTGCTCTACGTCACGGATTCACACGCCGCGCAGTCGGCGCGCGGCCTGTCACGCGGAATGATCTTCGATGCCTCCGGCCGCCTGATCGCGAGTGCGGCGCAGGAAGGCCTGATGCGGCCGATGGAATCGCGCGACACCTGGGCGCGTTCGATCGCGCCCGATTCGGTACCCAAGGCCTAGTCGGAAAGTGGACGCCGCGAACATCCTGGGCCAGTCCCCGTTGTTCGCGGCGCTGTCGGAAGCCGAGCTGCGCCGGCTCGCGGAACTGGCCGAGCGCCAGGATCTGCACAGCGGCCAGCGTCTGTACGGCGAGAACGAATCGCCGGCTTATTTCTACATCGTCGTCAGCGGCCGCCTGCGCGTCAGCGTCGGCGGCGATCTGCTGGGCTACGTCGGTCGCGGCGAGCCGGTCGGCGAGATGGGCGTGATCACCGGCGAAGCGCGCACATCGAGCGTGCACGCACTGCGCGATTCGGTGCTGTTGCGCATCGCCAGCATCCCGTTCCTGGATCTGCTCAACCGCGAAGCCCCGACCCTGATGGCGGTGACGCGGCTGATGCTCGGCCGCCTGCGCCAGTACCAGCGCAGCCGCCGTCGCGCCTCGACGCGCGCGCAGGGTGCACTGGCGGTGATCCCGGCCTCGTCCAGCGTGCCGGTGCAGGTATTGGCCGAGGCCCTGGTGCGGCGCCTGGGCGGATGGCCCGGTGCACGGCTCATCACGGCCGCGCATGTGGATGCGGCGCTGGGCGCCGGCGCGGCGCAGACCTCGTTCGACGACATCGAAGGCTGCTCGCGCCTGCGCGCCTGGCTCAACCAGCTCGAGAGCCGACATCCCTATCTCGTGCTCGCCGCGCACAGCGATCGCGATACCTGGGCCGCGCGCTGCCTGCGCCAGGCCGACCGCGTGCTCGTCATGGCCGAGGCGGGCGCCCGGCCGGTGCCGATCCCGGCGCTCGACACGCTTCCCGAGGGCAAGCTGCTGGCGCCGCTCGAACTGCTGCTGTTGCGCCCCGAGGGCGATCCATCGCCCTACACGCGCGAGTGGTGCGACGTCGTCGGCGCGCGGGCGCATTACTTCGTGCATCCCTGGTCGGACGAGGACCTGTCGGCGCTTGCGCGACAGATCACCGGGCGCGGCGTCGGGCTCGTGCTGGGCGGCGGTGGCGCGCGCGGCTTCGCGCACATCGGACTGGTGCGGGCGCTCCACCAGCTGCAGATCCCGGTCGACATCACCGGTGGCACCAGCATGGGCGCGTTCGTCGCCGCGATGGTGGCCTGCGGCTTCGATCCGGTGGAGATGAGCCACGTCGCGCGCGAGACTTTCGTCAACAACAACTTCCTCAACGACTACGTGCTGCCACGCGTGTCGCTGATCCGCGGCCGGCGTTTCTTCAACCGCCTGGTCGACATCTTCGGCGAGCGCCGCATCGAAGAGCTGCGCCGCAGCTTCTATTGCATCTCGACCAATCTCACGTCCGGCGCAACGGTGGTGCACGACCACGGCCTGCTCGCAGCGTGGGTGGGCACCAGCATGGCGGTGCCCGGAGTGGCGCCGCCGGTGGCCTGGGAAGGCGACCTGCTCTGTGACGGCGGTATCGTCGACAACCTGCCCACCGACGTCATGCAGGCGCTGGAGCGCGGCTCGATCATCGCCTGCAACGTCAGCCAGGCCGGCGACATCCGCGCGCCGGGTCGCGGCAAGGGCATTCCGGAGCCCGGCGCGCTGCTCGAGAAATGGATAGGCGAGGGCGTCCGTCCGCGCTTTTCCGAGATCCTGCTGCGCACCGCGACGCTGACGGCCGATACGCTGTTCCGCAAGGACGCCATCGATCGCGCCGACGTGGACATCCACATGCCGGTCCAGGACGTCGGCATGTTCGCGTGGAAGCGGCTCGACGAACTGGTCGAGCGCGGTTACGACCACGGCATGGAGCGCCTGGCTCCGTTGCGCGAGCAGCTACTGGGAATCTGACGCCACCGTAGCCCGGGCGAAGCCCCGGAGCCGCCTACTTAACGAGCCGCAACGTCAACGGATAGCGGTAATGCTCGCCCTTGGACGCCGACACCGCGGCGATGATGCACAGGATCAGGTTCGCCAGAACCAGCACCGGGAACATCAGGAACCCGATCAGGATCAGCGTGAGCATCGACGACACGATCCACGCGAGCGCGATCGTGATCTGGAAATTCAGCGCCTCGACCGCTTCCTTGGCGACGAACGCCGAGTCGTCCTTCTTGACCAGCCAGATCACCAGCGCACCGACGAAGCTGGTGAAGATGCCGAGCAGGTGCGCGAGCATCGCCAGGTTGCAGTCGTCCTTGCTCGGCGTGGTCGTAACGATGTCGTTCATTGGAGCTCCCCGTGGCGGAATCGCCGTAGCCCGGGTCGAGCGTAACGAAGAAACCTGCCGAATCGAAGTCCTGCCCCGTCTCAGCCTCTGGGCGGAAAGCGCGGCTCGCGTTTCTCGAGAAAGGACAGCACGCCCTCTTCGAATTCCTCGGTCGCGAGCAGCTCGGCCTGCCGGTCCGCCTCGTAGTCGAGCTGCGCCGCGAGGTCCTGTTCTTCCGCGTGCTTGAAGGCGCGCCGAAGCTCGACGGCCGCATGTGCCGGTGCCTTCGCGACCCGCGCGACGAGCGCCTGCGCCTCGTCCATCAGCGCCGCGTCGTCGACGCAGCGCCAGATCAGTCCCCATTCCGCGGCCTGCGCGGCTGGCAGGCGATCACCGATCAACGACAGCGCCATCGCGCGAGCGGAGCCGACCAGCCGCGGCAGGAACCAGGTCGCGCCCATGTCGGGAACGATGCCCAGTCTCGGCATGAACGGAAACAGGAAGAAGCTCGAGCGCGCCGCGATGACCACGTCGCAAGCCAGCGCGAGGCTCGCGCCGGCGCCGGCAGCGCTGCCGTTGACCGCCGCGATCGTCGGGAACGGCAGCGCCTGCAGGTCGGTCACGATCGGATTGATCCATTCGCGCTGTT
The DNA here is from genome assembly GCF_004364935.1 of Panacagrimonas perspica. Lineage (GTDB taxonomy): Bacteria > Pseudomonadota > Gammaproteobacteria > Nevskiales > Nevskiaceae > Panacagrimonas > Panacagrimonas perspica. The sequence continues at coordinate 1,011,363 of NZ_SOBT01000008.1, forward strand.
GGCGCGAGCCTTCCTTGGCGCGCGAGGTTCGATCGCCGCCCGCCTGCAGCGACAGATCGGCGCCGGCGCAGAAGCTCGCGCCCTTGCCCGTCAGCAGCAAGGCACGAACGTCGCGCCGTGAGGCGAGCTCCGCCAAGGCCGCACGAATCTCCTGCATCAGGTCGGGGCTGAACGCGTTGCGCGATGCGGGACGGTTGAGGGTCAGCGTCGCGACGCCGGATTCGATCTCGAGCAGGAGGGTCTTGTAGGTCATGTCGTAGAAATGGGTTGCGCCGATTTGAGGAGACAAGAGGGTGTTCGCTGAATCGTAGCCCGGGGGGTGAAACCCGGGATGCCCCTCGCATACGGGGCGCTACCCCGGGGTTCACCCAGGCTACGAACGGGGAAATCGATCAGGCGAGGGCGGCTGCGGTCGCGGATTCCGCCTCGAACGCATGACCAAACCCGAGTTCGCCAGCGCGTCGCGCGATGCGCTCAAGCAGGTCGGGGTCGACCTCACCGTAGCCCTTCACGATGGCGGCCCATGCCCGCTGACGAGGTTCCGGGATGCGCCGCGCGATGTCCAGCAGCGCCTCCCAATGCTCGCCGAGCAGGGCTGCGTCGGCGGCCCCGTCGAGCGCATCGGTGGGAAGGTTCTCGGCGAATCGCGCGACCGCGATGCGCATCGGTTCGTCCATGTAGCGGACCAGCGGAAGCACGTCGCCCCATAGCGCGTCACGATGGGCCGCATCCAGGATGCTGACGAGAACCGCCGGCTCCTCGCGCAGGATCGGAAGATTCACGACCTTGTGCTGCGCGTTCTCCGACAGCACCGAGATCGCCGGCAGCAGGTCGGTCCACAGCTGCTGCGCGTGTGCGGCTTCCACGACGCGATCGAGCACTGCCTCGTCCTGCGCGGCCGCCAGGTCGCCGAGTTCGCGCTTGAGGGCGTAGCTGACGTGGATGATCAGCGACATGACCTCGGTCAGCAGGTCGCGCGATTCGTCGACGGCCAGCAGGATCGCCTGACGCAGGCGTTCGGCCGGCATCAGGTGCACGACGTGATCGAGCCGGTTCGGTGATTCCACGAAGAACGAGATGCGCAGCAGCATCTCGTCGTTCTCGATGTGTTCGAGTACCGCGCGAATCGCCTCGTCGGGCAGGAAGTCGACGAAGCGGCCGGTTGTGATCCAGTCGCGGCGTCGCAGCAGTTCCAGCGCGATCGGCAGGATCGCGGCGGTAGGCAACGCATGGATCAGGTCGTGCGCGCAACGCGGGTCGAGGTACAGGCACACGTCGGCGACGAAGGCGGGCGGCAGTCGCTGCGCCATGCGGGCGGCCTGCTTCGCCGGCAGATCGCCGGCGACACGGGCCGTCAGCAGCGGCCCCGCCATTCGGGCCATCCACGCTCCGACCCAGAAAGGCAGTCGCCGGAACGCGCGAGTGACGCGATCGAACAGCTTGCGATCGAACAGGAAGAAGCGGTCGTACACCGCGCGGCGCAGCTCGCGGACCTGCTCGGCAGGAAGGCGTTCGAGAAAGCAGAGCTGTTCGGGATCCGCGCCCAGCGTACGGCACAGCTTCAGGACCTCGGCCCTCGCGGCCAATCGCGTCATCGTCGCAGCCAGCGCAGGACGGGACCGCGCAGCAGCCAGGGGATCAGGCGAAGCAGGGCGTGATCGATCGCGGTGCGTCGCTGTGCGAGTGCCGCATCAAGACAGGACAGCAGCGCCGCCTGCTCGGCCGGACTCAGCTCGGCATAGGCACGCAGGCTCGCCGCGGGCCGGTTGAGCCGCTGTGACAAGGCCTGCAGATCCGGCCCCGACTCCGTTGTGACCACGGCTCACTCCCCGGCGCGAATGCAGAGAGTGTAGCGCTCGCCGTCCCCGTAGCCCGGGCGAAGCCCGGGGTTGCGCTCCGTGTACGAAGAGAACCCCGGGCTTCGACCGGGCTACGGGCTAAACGCGTATCGGTGCCGGCTGTCGCGTCGGAAACACGTCCTCGGCCAGCCGTCTCAGCCCGATGCGAAAGTGCTCGAAGCGTTCGGCAAGACGCCGGAACACATCGCCCAGTCCGAACTCCTGTGCCTGCACGCTACCGGCCGCACTGGCGTAATGGCTGCAGCCCATGCGCTTGTAGAACTCCAGCGAGACCGGCCTGCGCTTGAAGTCGCGGCGGTGCTCGACCCAGGGCGCGCAGATGCCGGACAGATAGAGCGCGTAGTTGCCGATGTGTGCGTTGACCAGGAAGCGGCGCTCCGGACCGGACTCGAGTCCTTCCCGGACCAGGTCCGCCAGGTATTCGTAACGCGCCGTGTCGTCGTGCTGCAGCCGATAGACGCGCTCGGTGCGCGAGAACAGTCCGAGCATGTTGGCCAGGTAATGGATGGCCTGGCGATCGAGGCGATCGCGTGGGCCGGGAATGGCCCGCCGCAGCATCACGTCGAAGAACAACTGCGGAGAGACGTCGAGGCATTGCGCGCGCTGGTCCATCAGCGCCGCGTGCACGTAGTTGGATTCGAGGATGGACTCGAGCATCAACGGGTTCTCGTGCACCCGCTGCACCGCTTCGACCGGATCCACGCCAGCGACCGGAAAGTGCTCGAACAGGAAGAGCAGATCCTTCTGCTGGAAATGCTGCAAGCCCACTGCTGCGAAATCTGGCGACTGCATGATCGACACCTCGCGAGAGACCTGACTTGCTTCAAGCAAAGTCTGGGCCTGTTTCAGGTGAGATAGCCAGTCAGCACTCCCGCTACATCGCTGCCAATTCCCGATGCGCTACGCGGAAATCGAGTAGCGCCAGCTCATCGCGATCAGCACGCCGACCGTCAGCGTCGCGCGCAACGAGAAATAACCGCCGACGGATCCGAGCGCGCGCTCACGCCAGAAGTCGGCGGCCAGTTGCAGCAGGAAGGTCACGGCGAGCACCGCCAGCGCCGGCCGCAGCGGCAGCGCGGTGGCAAACCACGTGAGCAGCATCAGCGCCATCGCGATCAGCAGTCCTGCCTTGCCGGCCGCGCCTTCGCAGGCGGGCAGCATGAAGCCCCACAGGGAACCGGCCATGAAGGCGGCGACCAGCGCGCAGTAGCTGAGCCACACCGTGTCCAGCCAGTCCGGCGTCGTGGCGGGTGACATCGAGAGCCACGCCGGACCCAGCAGGAAGGGCACCAGGCCGGCGTAGCCGAACAGCGAAACGATCGTAGGAAGGCGCATGGAAAGGTCCGGGAAACGTGGAGCGGGGGTCGCGTGAACGGTGTGTCAGATCTTCGGCTTGGCCAGAGGCGCCGGCGGTGTCAGCAGCTCGCCGATCTGCCCGGCCACACCATCGCAGGCAGCAGCCTCGGTCCTGGCGATCAACGGAATCGGGATGATCAGCGCCGGCAGGTAGGAGGTGCCGCTCGCGTTGACGCTGACCTTGCCCACTGAGCTTCGCGTCTGCACGTCCCACACCGACACTTCGTACTTCGATTCCTTCTCCCACCAGCCGAATCCGAGACACGCGGCTGCCGGCGGCAGGATGCCGCAACTCACGCTGCCACCGCCGTCGATCTTGTCGGTCTCGCCGTCGATCCAGACCATGAAGCGCACGCCGGTGTCGCGCACCCGTTGCGCGATGACCGGATCGTCGAGCAGCGCGGCGAGGGCGTCGGATGACATCGGCGCGGTACGCGGCTCCAGCCACGGGAACATCGCGTCGACAAAAGATTGCTCCGCATATACCGGCAGCTTGCGGCCGGTCAGCGATTTGGAGACGCACTTGTTGAAGCTCTGCTCGGTTTCGCGATCGCCGCGATGCCGCCGTCCGAGGATCACGACGGACTCGCCTGCGCTCATCGTCACGCTGCGGCCGCTCTGGCGGATCTGCTCGACCTTGGACGTCACGCAGGCGCTCGCCAGCACGGCGGCGACGAAGAGCAAGACGCGCGACGCGCTCATGGTGCCGCCGCCGAGGCCTGCGGTGGCGGTGGCGGCACCGGCGCGGCGAGTCGCGCACGAAACGCATTGCCGTCGCGAAAGATCAGCGCCATGCCGGCGGCGGCATCGCGCATGGCCTCGCGCACCGCGGCCGTCAGGCCCGAGTTCGTACCGCCGACCTTGGCGCCGCGCTGCTTGCCGTAGGCGGCCAGGTCCCAGGCCGTGATCTCCTGCCCCTGGGGTGTCAGCAGACGCAGGCGGTACTTGATCCAGGCCTCGTGGAATTGATCCTTCTCGGCCTTGGGGCTGGCGATCTGCACGTCCTGCACGATGGGCTGCAGCACCGCCTGCACGCCGGGCGCCACGCTCTGCGCACCTGGCGCCTGCGTAACCGTGAGCAGCGTCGCGAACTGCGCGCTCAGGAACTCGCTGAAGATCGCGCGCGAAGCAGGTCCGACCGAGACATCCTGCTGGACGCCGGGCGCGGGCTGGTCGTGATGGACGTAGCTGACGAACGCGTCGTCCATGTACAGGCCCATCGCGACGGGAATCTTGCGCAGGACCGGCTTCGGGAATTCGTTCGAGGGCACGACCGGCTTGGCGGTGCATCCGCCCAGCAGGGCCAACGCCACGAGGCACGCGAGGGCGCGAACGCGACGGCGCCATGACGCCCGCGGGCCGCCTGTTCGCGCATGGATAGAAGCTCCCGCCAAGACCGCCTCCGCCCTGTGGGCGGCGTCGCGTGCTTCGAATCAGCTGTTGCTGATGAGGCCCACGAATGCGCCGCCATTCTCCCGGCACATGATACGCATCAGGTTCGCGAAGCGGATGCCGCTGGGCGTCACGCCACCGTTCAGATGCTGCGTGGGAAAGCCGATGGCGTGGATGCGGGCCAGAGGAACGCCGCTCGCATCCTTGGGATTGACGCGGCGGATGCGTTTGAGTGCCGCGGCCACCGATGCGCCGGTGAAGTCGTCGCCCATCACGTAGACGCTGATCTTCTTGTCGGGCGCGGCGAAGGTCTTGATCGCGGCCTCGATGCCCTCGACCGGACTGGAATCGGAGAACGCCTGCCAGTGGCGCATCGCCTCGAGCGTGGCCTTGCGGCGCGCAGGTGAATCCGGGATCCACTGGCCGCGATAGGAGCTGAACAAGTAACCGCCTTCGTCGCTCAGCACCTGGATGCCCTTCACGCGCGGATAGATGTCGAGGATCTCCGACATCGTCTTGATCATCGCGCTCCAGGCGAAGCGCTGCATCGAGCCCGAGGTGTCGACGACGAACACGATGTACTCGCTGTCCACCGGGATGCCACCAACCGGCGCATCGTTGCGCTGCTTCACGCCCTGCGACATCAGGCGGCGCATCTCCTCGGTGAGCGTCTGCTTGGCGACGGTCAGCTGCGTCTCGATGGTGGCGAGCGTCTTGGTGTCGAGCTGGGCGTCGGTGGTCTTGTTCTCGAGCGAGTTGGAGGTGGTGCGCAAGCGGATCAGTTCGCGTTCGGCCTCGCGCTGGCTGTCGCGGCTCGAGGCGAGCGCTTCTTCGAGTCCCTTGAGCTCACCCGCGGTCTTCTCGCCCAGCAGTCGAAGTTCCTCGGACTGGCCCTTGCCCGGTTGAGTGACCGGCTCCGAGATCGGAGGCGGCTTGGACTGGCTCAGCACCAGCAGCAGGATCATCGCGCCGAAGCCGCAGCAGATGCAGTCGATGAACGACATCGAGAACACCTGCACCTCGTGTCGGCGCTTGATGGCCATCGATCAGGGCCAGTCGGCCGAAGGATTGAAGTACGACCCGCCGGTGTTGCGCGCGAGTTCCCAGTACGCGGCTGCCGCCTTGGGATCGCCTTCCATCGGCATCAGCACGACGCTGATGGGCAGATTGTTGGGCAGCCGCGCCGTCGCCGAGTTGAAGTAGCGCACGCGATCCTTGCCGCTGGCCAGCCCACTCGCCCCACCACGATCGGTCGTCGGCAGACCGTCGGTGACGAGATACACATGATCAGGCGCGGGGTTGAGCGACGAGATCACGGCGAAGGCATTGGCCAGACTGGTACCGCCACCCGGAGGCGTCATGCGGATCGCCTTCACGGCCGCGGCCAGCTTGTCGCCGCGATTGGGCAGCCACTTGCCCGCCGAATCCGCCAGCGCGGGCTTGGCTGTGTCGTTGAACCCGTAGATCTGGAACTGCCCGCTCGCCGGCATCTGCGCGGCGATCCACTCCACGGCTGCGACGCTGCGGCGCCACTTGGTCGATGCGGTCTTGGTCGCGTCGTCCATGTTGCGGCGCCGGATCGCTTCGACGATCGTCTCGGCCAGCATGCTCGCCGAGGTGTCGACGAGGATCAGGATGCGATTGCCCTCGACGGACAGCCCCGACAGGTACTCGCGTCGCGCCTCGCCGGAGGTCTGCAGCACCGCATCCTTGCCGGCGTCCGCCGCAGCCGCGCGCATTTCCTTGACCTTGGATTCGAGCACCTTGAGGTCGTTCTCGAGAATCAGCACGCGCGCGCGGCCGTCTTCCTTGCCCGGATTCTGTTGGAGCATCGCGGAGCGCGCGTCTTCGATCTTCTTGCTCAGGCGCTCGGCTTCCTTCGACGCGAGCTGCTGCGCCTTCTCCGAATCCTCGAGCGCGGCGCGCAGCACCAGCAGCCGATGGCGATCGTCGAGCAGCTTGTCCTCTTCGCCGCTGACCTGCGCCTGCGTCACGCTGGCCGCGGCGTCCGGCACCGGGGCCGAGTGCTTCATCAGCATGAAGACCAGCACGGTGGCGCCGAAGCCACAGGAAATGCAGTCCAGGAACGACATGTTGAAGATCTGCAGTTCCTGGCGACGCTTCACGGCATGACCTCGATCAGGCGCAGCACCACGCCGGAAAAGTCGATGCGATCACCCAGGCCCACACGCACCGGCAGCCGCACGGGCTTGCCGTTGAGCAGCGGGCCCGCCTCCTGCGAGCCATCGAGCCAGAGACGACCTTCGATCCTGCGCAGGCTGCCCGGCAGGCCCGGGCGCAGGCGTTCCAGCGCCAGCGCAGGATCGGCGTCGTTGCGGGGCAGGGCGACCGCGTAGTCGCCGATCAGCACATGTGTCGGACCCACCGCTTCGTGTGCCGAATCGGCGCCACGCGGAATTCCCGGCAGGCGCGTGACGTAGGCCAGACCCGCGCCGGGGACCGCGATGCGTACCGAATGCGCGCGGGCGCCACGTGCCGGCGCGAGCGCGTCCAGGCGAAGCGCCGCGATACCGGTGACATGCTCGATGTGCTCGACCAGTCCGGGCACTGCGGCGGCGCGCGCGCTGAGCATCAGGGTCGCTGGCCGCGGACGACCGTGCTGGTCGATCGCGGCCGCGATGTCCTCGAAGGGTTCCTGCAGGCTCTTCACGAGATCGTCGCGCGACACGCTGGCGCGGTGCGTGCGGGCGCCCGAGGCCAGCTCCAGCACCGCGCTCGGCGCACCGCCGAGCAGGTTCAGCCAGGCCGGCAGCGCGTCGAACATCGTCTGCTCGGTGCCGGCGGTGTGCAGCGGATCGAAGCGCGTCTGCTGGACGAAGGCGAGGGCCGCCACGCGCGAGAGTGCATCCCAGACTTTCGTCAGGCCGGGTTTCGAGATCTCTTCGACACGCACGCGCGACAGCGACGCGCCGCCTTCGATCACGGTCAGCACGAAGCGGTGCAGCTCGACGTCGAGGTGCAGGCAGGTCGCGTCGGTCTCGACCTGGGACGCGGCGGCGACTGCGGTGTCGACCAGTCCTTCGGCCTTCAGGCCGCTGGCGTCGACCAGGCCCAGCAGGATGCTCAGCTGCTCGCGCGTCAGGCTGCCCGGCACGGCGAGCATCAGCGGCAGGCCGCCGGCAGCGTCGCGCAGCGATTGCAGTTGTGCGTACGCAAGGTCGGCGTGCGAGCGGGCACCGGCGACCGGCGCCGGCAGCATCGTTTCGAGCTGGTACCAGTAGCGGTTGAACGTGCGGCGCGGATCCAGGCGGCTGCGCGCGCGCGCGATGGCGCCGACCTGCAGCGTCTTGCCATCGAGTGCGGCGAAGCCGGGACTTTCGGCGAGGACCTGCGTGCCGTTGCTCAGCAGCAGGCCGGTGTCGTTGATCTCGAGAACGTTCATGAGCGCGGCACGTGAGCAGCGGGGATCAGGCCGGCGCCTGCAGGTTCTGGATCAGCTTGCGCTCGCAATCCTGGTGCGCGTCCAGCACCAGGCGCTCCTGCACGAGTTGCAACTGGTAGAGCAGGAAGACCGTGATCAGGCTCAGCAGCAGCGCGACCAGCGTGGAGTTGAACGCGACGCCCAGCGCCTCGGTGACGCCGGTCATGTCGCCTTGCAGCACCGCCTGCGCGTGGCCCAGCGAGTCGCCGATACCGCGCACGGTGCCGACGAAGCCGATCGAGGGAATCGCCCAGCAGATGTAGCGGACGATCGCGAGTTCGGCGTCGAGCCGATCGTTGGCCGACTCCGCGACCCGTCGCGCTTCATCCGAAGCGTCCTGCACGCTGCGCGTGATGCGGAAACGGTTGAGCGCGTTCTGGTAGAGCCGCGGCAGCAGACGATCACGACTATCCAGCGGCATCGATTCGATGGCGCGCGAATGGGCGCGCGCGTCCTCCGGCAGGATGCTCTCGCCCTCGGCCACGCTGACCATGTCAATGTCGAACAGCCGTCGTTCGGCGCCGACATTGCGGAACTTGTAGCCCATGATCGCGAAGGCCCACAGCGCGAAGATGATCGCGAGTTCCTGCTCGGGTCCCTTGACGATGACGAAGATGTTGGGCTGCATCGCCACGTACTTGCCGGTGCCCGCCGCGGCCTCGACCTTCTGCGCCAGGTCGTCCAGCACCGCACGCGCCTGCGGCCGGATCACCGCGGTGTAGATCGCGTGGACGACGACGGCGGAAATCACCAGCGCGAAGACCTGGTAGACGAACTCGACGGGAAATTGCTTGCGCATGGTCTGGGTGTTCAAAGATCAGCAGGGAAATCCACTTCCTGGTCCGGCGAGACTTCTTCCGAAGGCCTGAACTCGCGGGTCGATGCGTTGGCCTTCGGAGCGGGTCGGGCGGCCGGCTCCGCCGGGGCAGCAGCTTCCTCCTTCTTCGGCGCCGCGTCCTGCTTCGCGGGGGCCTCGGCCGGAGGCTGCGCGAACAGCGGCAACGCCATCGTCGCTGCGGAGAAGACCACCAGCCATCGCGATCGGGATGTCATCGGCTTGGGCTACTCGGCGTAGCGCGCGACGCGAAAGCCCAGATCGGGCCGCTCGTCGTGGCCCATGTCGCGGAAGGCCAGCCGCAGTTCGACCAGCCGCCCGTGCAGCCAGCTCGATCCGCGGATCACGTGGTCCGTTCCAGTCGCGGCACCGAACGGATCGACGGCCTCCGGCGGATTGATCGGCAACGTGGCGTCGTAGAGATCGTGCATCCACTCGGCGACGTTGCCGCCGAGGTCGAACAGGCCGAGCGCATTGGCGGGGTAGGTGGCGACCGGACTGGCGGCGGCGTAGCCGTCCTCGTAGCCGTCGAGCACCTGCGGCGCGACCGACTCCGCGGTCGGGTCGGCGAAGTTGCCGGACTTCGGGGGCGGCGGGAATCCGCTGCCCCAGGAATAGCGCTGCGCGCTGTTGCCACCGGCGTGGCGTGCGGCCCATTCCCACTCGGCTTCGCTGGGCAAGCGGTATCCGGTGGTCAGCGGTTGCACGAGCTGCATCGTGGCGCCGTCCTCGCGGTACGCTGCCGGCAGCCCATCCTGTTGCGAGAGCCAGTTGCAGTAGCGTGCCGCCTCCATCCAGGTCACGCGCGCCACCGGCTGGCGCTCGTTGTCGAGCGTCTCGCGGCGGATGATTCCCGAGGAGTGCGCGGCAGCGAAACGGCGGAACTGCTGGTTGGTGATCTCGGTGGTCGACAGGTAGTACGCGCGCGACAATTTCACAGGTCGCTGCGCTTCATTGGACTGGCGACCCTGCTCGCCGCGCGGCGTGCCCATCACGTACGAGCCGGGCTGCACGAGCACCAGGTTGGGGCCACCCTTGCTGGTGAGCTTCGCGGGATTGCGCGCCGCACGCGCCTCGGCCTCGCTGTTGAGCCGGATCTCCACGCGCTGCTCCAGACCCGGCCGCGGCGTCACGCTGCCGGACCACGGCGCGTATCCGGATTTGGTGGCTTCGATCGTGTGCGCGACCGTCACCAGATCGAGTCGCGTCGTGCCGGCTGCAACCGGACGACCATCGATCTTCACGGCGGCATCCGCAGGCTGCACGTCCAGCGCGATCGAACCCAGGATCGGTTCGAGCGCGAGATTCAGGCTCTGGCTGTCGTCGGCGCTGACTTCGACGCTGCGTTCGGCCGCCTTGTGTCCCGGCGCCGAGAGCTGGATCAGGTGCGTCTTGCCGGGCGCGAGCCGCAGCTCGATCGGCGTCTGCCCGCGGAAGTCCTTGCCGACGCGCACCGATGCGCCGCTCGGCGTGCTGCTGAGCCGCACGACCCCCTCGGCGGGCAGCAGCCTGGCCTCGGCCAGGTTCAGCGGCTGGTTCGCGGTGACGGTGATCGAGTCCCGCCACGTCGCGTAACCGGCCAGCTGAAGGCTGATGGCGTGGACGCCCGCGCCGAGCTCCAGCGTCTGCGGCGTGAGTCCCTGCGGCTGGCCATCGACCAGGATGGCCGCGCCGGACGGTTTCGATCGCAGCGAGACCGGCGCCCAGCCGGGCACGAGATCGATCTTCAGCGTCTGCGCCACGCCGCCGCCTTCGATCTTCAGTTCGGCCTGATGCGCCTGGTAGCGCGGCGCTCGCAGCAGGAGCTGGTGCGTGCCGGCTGCCAGTTCCAGCGCAGGCATCGGCGTGGATCCGCGCGGATTGCCGTCGATGAAGACTTCTGCCGCGGGCTCGGTGATCAGGGTCAGCGAACCGGGAAGACGCGTCATCTCGAAGCGCAGCTTCTGCTGCGGCTCGTCGCCGATCACGACATCGGCGGCCAGATCCTCGTATCCGTCGGCCTTCGCGCGCAGCCTGGCTTCGCCCGGCAGCACCAGATAACCGGAACCCATGGAGATGCCGACGCCGCCATCGAGGCTCAGGCGGGCGCCGGCCGGCACGATCTCGAACTGCACCGAGCGCGCGAAGAAGAAGAACGCACCGACGAGCGCGGCGAACAACAACAGCCCGCCGAGCAGGACCGGCAACAGGGGAAAGCCATTGCGGCTCCGCGCCGGAGCCGCGCTCCCGGGCGGGCGATACGGGACTGCCGCGATGCGGCCGTCTGCGGCATCACGACGCTGCGGATCGCTCACAGCGCCTCCTCGCAACGAACCTCGACGCTCACGTTCGCCGCGCCGGAGGCGACGTCGAACTCGTGCCGCACGTCGCGATATCCGGCGCGACTGCCGATCGCGACGTAATGGCCGGGCTTGAGCTGCAGCTTGTGCGTCGTGAAGCGCCCCAACGATCCGACCTTGTAGAGCGTGACCTCGGTCTTGCCGTCGGACTGGATCTGCACGTCCACCGGGGTTGCGGCGCCGGCGATGGCCCGCTCGGCTGCAGCGATCTGTGCCCCCAGCCGCGGGCCTGGCGAGGCGATGGCGCGCGCCTGCGCAAGGCTGCGCTCGGCGTCGGCCGCGATGCTCGCGGTCGACAGGCGTTCGGGACGATCGACGATGTCCTGCAGACGCTGCGACAACCCGGCGCGCGGTTCGGCCTGGACCAGGCCATCGCGAGCAAACGCCACCGTGCTGTCGATCTGCAGCGCGGCGCGATAACTCGCGATCGCCGCCGTCCAGTCCTCGGCGTTCGCCTGCGCGGACGCTTCCTTCTCCAGCGCGGCGAGTTTCTGGCTGCGACGCGCATCGGCCAGTCGCGCGCTGGCCTGCTGCACGCCGGCGTCGTTGGCGCGCAGCGCCCGCGCCCGGGCCAGTCGTTTCTCGGCGAGCTCGTAGTTGCCGCGATCGAGCGCGTCCAACGTCTCACCGAGCGCGCGCCGGAACTCCGCGTCGCCGGCCTGTGCATCGAGACGGGCGAGGGCGTCGCGCGCGCTCTGGGTGTCGGCGTCGAGCGCGAGCGCCTGTTTCCAGGCCGCCCTGGCGCCGACGACATCACCGGCCTGTTCGAGCCGACGTGCCGTATCGACCTGCGCACGAACGGCGTCGAGGCTGGCGACGCGCTCGAGCCCGCGCGCGGCGGCCTTGTTGTCCGGCTCGAACATCCGGGCACGTTCGTAGGCCTGCTGTGCCGCGACCTTTTCCGAGGCTTCGAGCGCGGACGCGCCGGCCGTGAGCGCGGCAGAAAGCTGCGGTGGAATCTGCGCAAGCAAGGCCGCGGTGCTCGAAGCCGCGGCTTGGTACGAGGTCCGCGAGGCCGGGAAATCGCGACCGGCAAAAGCGCTGGCGCCGGCCGCCGCCTGCGATTGCGCCTGCGCCAGCGGCGAGGCCGCCCAGGTCTGCGCGCCGCGGGATTGCAGGACGGCGACCTGTTCTTCGTACTGGTTTCGGGCCGTCTGTGCCGCGGCGCGGGCGTCGAGCAGCGCCGCATCGTCGAAGACCTGCGAGGTCGACGCGGCCGTTGGCGGCGTCGGCGGAGCGGCTGCGGCTTCCTCCGTTGGGGGCGCGGTGGCAGCAGGCTCTGCTGGCGCGGGCGTCTGCGTCGTGCCCGACACGAGTTTCGGCAGCACGAGGAACACGAGCGCCGCGATCACGGCCAGTGCGATCGCGGCGATCCAGAACGAGGTGGCGGAAATGCGCGCCGCGGCATCGGCTGAAACGGCGGTGCGCGTGCCCGGCGTCTCCAGTCCGGCCGGCCGGCGCGCAACGATGCGCTCGAAATCCGCCTGCGGCGGTGCCTCCGATTCGGGCCTCATGTCGCGGACGCGGATGCTGCGTCGCAAGACCGCGAAAGAGAAGGAGGGGGCATCGCGCGAAACGGGCGAACGGATTCCGGGCGCATGGCTCAGGGCGTTCCGACCTCGGCCGAGTAGCGCTCGTGCAGCAGCTTGCGCCACTGGTCGTACTGTTCCTTCGCGGAGCCGGTCAACGTCACCGTCTTGCCTTCGAGCTCGACGACGCGCGGCGCGACATCGGCGTTGATCGAGGCGTTGAGTTCCTTCAGCGAGTCGGCGTGCACCTTGGCTTCCTGCCCCTTCTGCATGCCGCTGGCGAAGATGCCGACACCCGCGACGACGCCGACCTGGCCGAGGACGCTGCCGGCGGCGCTATCGGACGTAATCACCGCGGCGACGCCGGCGATGGCTGCGGCCGCGCCCGCGACCTTGCGCCACAGGGCCTGGCGTTCGAGTTCGTTCAGGGCGACCGTTTCGGTGTAGCTCGCACGCCGCCATTCCTGGTAGGCCGGCTGCATGTTCTGCCGGAACACCGCGTAGTGACCGTCGAGCGTGTCGACGAGAACGTCGTCGCGGGCACGCACGCTGGCGATGCGCTTGACGATCGGATCGTTCTCCGGCGGCAGGCGCTGGATCGTCGTGCGGCCGGACTTGTCGGTCTTCAGATAGCCCTCGAAGCGCGCGGGCGCCAGATCGGCGGCGAATTTCAGATCCGCGACGCGGCGCACTTCCAGCATCTTGGCGGCGTCGAGCTTCTTGCGTTCCTTGAGCAGGTCGTTGGCGACGCGGCTGTAGAGATCCTGGAACGGGTCGGTGGTGTTGGCCGACTTCTCCGTGTACGAGATCTCGGCCGCCACTTCCTCGTAATCACGATCGAGCCATTCGCGACCCGTCGTGTCCTTCGCATTGATGTGCAGCTTCAGCTTCTCGCCATCCGAGTGCAGGATCTTGCCGCCGATGATCAGCATCGAACCGGGCGGCGCCTCCGGCAACACGCGAACCGTGCCCCAGTAGCCGGTGCCGTCGAGCGCCTGTCGCAGCACCTGCGGAAGGTAGTTCGCCTCGGCCTGGCGCACCGCGGGCAGGACGCCCTGGTCCTGCTGTTCCTTGATCTTCTCCGGGATGCCCGGATCGAAGGCGACGATCGTGACGTCGAGCAACTGTTCGAGCGGCAGCTCCTGATTGGCCTGCGTCGCCTTGACCTCGTTGACGCGCTTGACCTGCGTCGACACGCAGCCGGCTGCGGTCAGCGCGAACAGGCCAGTGACGAAGAAGCGGGCGAGGAGGTTCGGGGTCGTCATCGTTGCGGGTTACTTGCGCGCCTTGTACTTGCGGTATTCCTGCCAGAGCCGCTCGCGCAGTTCCGGATCCTTTTCGCTCTCCGCCGCCTCGCGCAACTGGCGCGCGACGACATCGTCGTCGACACCGGTCGGCGTGCCTTCGGGTGGGGGGAATTTCGGGCCGCTGCTGCTGGGCTGGCCGGCGCCACCGCCGGGGCCTCCGGTCGTTTCGCCTGCCGCGCCGGACTGGCCACCGGCGACTTCCTGCGGCGTACCGCTGCCGCCGTCGGCGCCGGTACCGGCGCCTTCGCTGGACGAACTGCCCGTGCCGCGGCCGTTGCCGGCCGCCGCCGTGCGCTGCTTCTCGATCTCGGACTGTTCCTTCGATAGGCGTTTGTCGAACTCGCCCAGCGAACCGTAGAACTGCTCGTCCCAGGCGGCGTTCTTCTCGGCGTCGGTCATGCCGCCGCCGGCTCCTGCATCGCCCGTCTTGCCGGCAGCCGCGCCGCTACCGGCAGGCGCAGATCCGCCGGCAGCGCCTGCCTTGGTGCCGGCGGGCGAACCGGCCGCGCCACTGCTGCCCGCCGTTTTTTGTCCACTCGCCGTGCTGCCCGCGCTCGAGGGCTTCTGCGTTCCGGAACTGGACGGAGAGCTGCTGCCGGAGCTGGAGCTTTGCGGCCCTTGCGAGGACGACGATCCCTGGGACGGAGAGCCCTTCTGCGAAGACGAGGGCTTCGACGGTGCTGACGACGGCGACGAGGGGGAAGAAGGCGAGCCCGATGTCGAGGGCGGCGGGGGCGGCGCCGGCGTGGAGGGCGACGCCGATTTCGTCGCGCAGCCCGCGGACAGCAGAAGCGCAGCCCCGAGGACGAGGGCGGTGCCCGCCTGGCGGACATCGTCGATATTCATGAAAGGCATGCCTCGATTGTGGCGACGTGACTTGGACGTGCGCGCGTGATGCGGAGTTTCCTTCATGGACCTGAACCGCCACGGACTGCCAGTCGATAGCGTACCGCGGTGCTCGCGACCGGCTTGCCGTTCGAGATCTGTGGCCGCAGGCGGGCCTGCCGCAGCGCGGCGACCAGGCTGCTGCCGACCGTGGCAGGGAGCGTCGCCGGTTGCGATTCGACGATGCGCACGTCGCGCGTGTCGCCGTCCGTTTCCACGCCGAATTCCGCCAGCACGAACCCTGCGCCTTCCGGCAGCGGCGCCGGCCGCGGTACGCGAAAGCTGATGAAGGAGGGCTGCGCGAACGGCGGCTCCCGACCCTCCGGCGCCAGCACGGCGGCCGCCTTCGACCAGGCGCGCAGGGCCTGGTCGCGCCGGCCGATCAGGAAGTGGACGTCGCCGATGCGGACCAGCGTCGCGGCGCGCTCGATCGCGGTACCGTCGGTGCGCGCCGCGGCGAGCCGTTCGGCCTGGGCCAGCGCGGCACCGGGCTGGGGGATGCCCGGAGTCGGCAGTTCGTCGGGGTCACGGCGGCGCTCGCTGCCGCTGAGCGCGATCTCGATCAGCGGCTCGATCAGGCGAGGGTCGTTCTTGTCCTTCTGCTGAAGAATGGCCATGGCCAGGCCGTGCAGGTGGACGGATTGCGCGTACTGCCCCGAGCCGCGGAACCACCGGCCGCCGGAGACGAACAGCTTGGCCAGATCCGGCGATTCGGGACCGAACACATGCTGGCCGACGTCCATGCGCCGCATCTGGACCTGGTCCGCGTCCTCGGTCTTGCCATTGGCGCGCAGGGCCAGCGCAAGCGCGTGCAGCACGTCGAGCTGCTCCGCGCTGTACAGGCCCTGGTTCATGCGATGGAGCTGCAACGCATTGGCCAGGGCATCGGAGGCCGCGCGGTAATTGCCGGCGTAGAGGCTTGCGTACCCCATGCCGTACCAGGCGTCGAACAGCCGGCCATCGCGCGGGCCGCCGGTGGCCTCGATCAGGTCGATGGCGGACTGGTAGTCGCGCAAGGCGCCCTGCACGTCGCCGGCGCGCTGTTTCGCGGTTGCCAGATTCACCAACGGCGCACTCAGCCGCGAATCACGCGGACCGTAGGCCGTGCTGCTCGCCGCTGCGGCCTTGGCGGCCAGCGTGCTGCCCGCCGCGCTGCCGTCCTCGGCGGAGATGGCGTCGATCGCGGCGGCAGTGGGGGCGTCGGCCGGCCGGAACGGATCCTCCTGCAAGCGCGGGGCGAACGCCGCCTCGCCCTGGCTCGTGGGTTCGGGCAGTTCGAAGGCGGCCAGGGTCGCGGCCGTTGCCAGCAACAGCGGGAGCGCGAGCAGGAATCTCGTCATCTTCGGCACGAAAGCAGGGGGCGTCGTTGGCATCGGCGGGCCAGGAGCGCAGTGAACGTCATCTTAGTGGCGGATACAGACACCGGCCGCTTGCGGATGCGTAAACCCGTGGCGGACATCACGCTCGTCCGCGATTCAGCCCGGCGTGGTCAGGGATTCGAGTTGCGCCAGGAAGTGGAGGGCGTGCTCGCGTGTCTGTCCGCACATCTCGGGTCCCGGTCGCAGGCTCGAGCAGACCGTGGGGCGCTCCGGTTGCCCGAAAATGCGGCAGCGGCCGGCCTCGTCGAGCTGCACGCAAGGGACGCCGGCCGGCTTGCCGTGGGGCATTCCGGGAATCGGTGACGAGATCGAAGGAGCGATGCAGCAGGCTGCACATTGCGGACGGCATTGCATCGGACCAGATTAGCGCCTCGCGCTGTTCGCGATGCCCGCAGAGGCGGCGCTGCGGCCAAGGGCGAACGAATGGCATACGCTAGAGTACGGCTGAACTTTTTCCTCGCACTGAACCGGAGTCATCGATGCCGACCTATACCCCCCCGTTGCGTGACATGCAGTTCGTCCTGCACGAACTGCTGAACGTCTCAGAGGGCCTGCGCAAGCTGCCGCAGCACGCCGACATCGATCGCGACACGATCGACTCGATCCTCGAGGAAGGCGGCAAGTTCTGCGCCGAGGTGCTCTTCCCGCTCAACCAGGTCGGCGATCGCGAAGGCTGCACGTACAAGGGTGACGGTGTCGTCACGACGCCGACCGGATTCAAGGAGGCCTACCAGCAGTTCGTCGAAGCCGGCTGGGGTGCACTGGGCATGGATCCCGACTTCGGCGGCCAGGGCCTGCCGCACGTGATCCACAGCGCGTTCATGGAAATGATGAACAGCGCGAATCAGGCCTGGACCATGTATCCCGGCCTGAGCCACGGCGCCTACAACGCGCTGCATGCGTTCGGAACGCCCGAGCAGAAGAAGGTCTATCTGACCAAGCTGGTGTCGGGCGAGTGGACCGGCACGATGTGTCTCACCGAATCGCACGCCGGAACCGACCTCGGCATTCTCAAGACCAAGGCCGAGCCGAACGCAGACGGCTCCTACTCGATCACCGGCACCAAGATCTTCATCTCGGCCGGCGAGCACGACATGTCGAAGAACATCGTGCACCTGGTTCTCGCACGACTGCCCGATGCACCGGCTGGCACCAAGGGCATCTCGCTGTTCATCGTGCCCAAGTTCATCCCGGATGCCGAAGGCGTTCTGGGTGCGCGCAACACGTTCAAGTGCGGCTCCATCGAACACAAGATGGGCATCCACGGCAATGCGACCTGCGTGATGAACTTCGACGGTGCCCAGGGCTGGCTCGTGGGTGCGCCGAACAAGGGCCTCAATGCCATGTTCGTGATGATGAACAGCGCGCGCCTTGGCGTCGGCATGCAGTCGGTGGGACTGGCCGAAGTCGCGTACCAGAACTCGCTGGCCTACGCGAAGGACCGCATCCAGGGCCGCTCGCTGACCGGGCCCAAGGCCAAGGAGAAGGCGGCCGACCCGATCATCGTGCACCCCGACGTGCGCCGCATGCTGCTCACGCAGAAGGCCTACGTCGAAGCGGCGCGCGCCTTCAGCTACTGGGCGGGTCTGGCGATCGACCGCGAGCACAAGCATCCGGACGAGAAGGTGCGCAAGGAGAACGCCGACCTCGTGGCGCTGCTCACGCCGGTGATCAAGGGCTTCATCACCGACAACGGGTATGAATGCACGACGCTGGCGATGCAGGTGCTCGGCGGTCACGGCTACATCGCGGAGTGGGGCCTCGAGCAGCACGTGCGCGATGCGCGCATCAACATGATCTACGAGGGCACCAACAGCATTCAGGCGCTCGACCTGCTGGGCCGCAAGGTGCTGGGCGACATGGGCGCCAAGCTGATGAAGTTCGGTCGTGCGGTGCAGGAGACGATCAAGCCGTTCACCGAGAATCCTGCGATGCAGGAATTCATCGCGCCGCTGAACTCGCTGCAGAGCGAAGTGCAGAAGATGACGATGGAGATCGGCCAGAAGGCGATGAAGAATCCGGACGAAGTCGGTGCGGCCGCGGTGCCGTATCTGCGACTGCTCGGCCATCTCGTGTTCTCGTTCGCCTGGTGCATCTCGGCGGGCGTGGCGATGCGCCGGCTGGCCGAAGGCGCGAGCGGCGACGAGGCGTTCTACAAGTCCAAGCTCAGCACCGCGCGGTTCTACTTCGCGAAGCTCTATCCGGAAACCGCAGCGCTGATGCAGCAGGCGCGAGCGGGATCGTCGTCGCTGATGGAGCTGGAAGAAGTGAACTTCTGAAGCAGCGACACGCAGCAAGAAACGGGGCCGCAATGCGCGGCCCCGTTTCGTTGGGGGAGTCCGGAATCAGTTGTTGTAGCGCCGAAGCTGCGCGAACTCGGCGAGGTCGAGCGTGCCGTCGTGGCTCGCGTCGAGACGTTTGAACGCCATCGCGACATTCTGGTTGCGATCCGCTTCGCTCGGCGTCAGCGCGCCGTCCTTGTCGCGATCCAGATCGGCGAAGCTCTCGCTCATCGTCGGAAGCGGCGCGGCGCCACTCGCGCCGGTGGACGCCTGCGGTGGCGGCAGCATGTCCTGCGCGCTCGATTCCGGCGGCACCGCCTGCGCGATTGCAGAACCGCCGGACGCGAGCAGGAGCGTCGCACCCAGGATGGCGGACGCGACGTTCGAAACCTTCATTCTCATCATGGTGACCTCCTTGCCCTGAAGCGGGCTGTTCCAAGTTCCACGTTTTCAGCTCAACTGAAACCTGCGCTGAACACGTCCCGATCAGTGCGCCGACAATCTCGCGGTGACGGCTCGATTGAGGCGATCAGGGAAGAAACAGATGGCGCGGTACATCGCATGCGTCTGCGCCCCGACCAGCCAATGCACGCGGTGCCCGCGATGGTGGGCTGCTTTCCAGATCGTGTTCGCGACATCGTCGGCCGTGAGACGAACGCCCATCGACCGGATCGATGGCAGGCTCAGGCCTTCGACCATCTTCGTCTTCACGAACAGCGGCCAGATGTCGCAGACCCGGATGCCTTGCTGGCGCCACTCCAGATCCAGCGCTTCGGTCAGGCCCCGTACGGCGAACTTCGTCGACGAATAGCTCGCCAGATCCGCCGCGCCGTAGATGGCGGATGCCGAGGCCAGATTGATCAGCCGCGATTCCGGGGTGCGTCGCAGGAACGGATGACCTGCGTGTGCGCCATTGATGACGCCCTTGAGATTCACATCGACGATCGCGTGATGCGTAGCCAGCGGAATTTCGGTGAACGCGCCGGACGTCGCGATGCCGGCGTTGTTGAGCAGGACGTCGAGACGTCCACCGGCAGCGTCCCAGAACGCTTCGAGCGCAGGTGTCCATGCCGATGCATCACGCACGTCGAGAACACCGGTCGTGCAACGGTCGCTTCCGAGCTGTTCACGCAACGCGGCGAGCCCGCTTTCTTCGATGTCGTGAAGTCCGACGAACCAGCCGTCGCGCGCGAAGCGCTCCGCGGTCGCCCGGCCGATGCCCTGCGCGGCGCCCGTGATGAAGATCGATCGACGTGTCATGCGAGAACCCGCGTGTAGGTGGGAACGGCCCAGGTTTCCTGCAGGAAGCCGGCGATGCGACCGATCGCCGCGTCGGACGCATCGAGCATCCCGGCGTGAACCTGGAAGTCGTGCCAGTAGCCGTCTTCGACTTCGAGTTGCGCGCGCAGGCCTATGGCGTGGGCCTTCGCGACGAGTCGGCGTGAATCGTCGAGCAGGATTTCGTCGCTTCCCACCTGGATCAGCATCGGCGGCAATCCGTCGAGCGCTGCGTTGAGCGGCGAGACGCGCGAATCAGTGGCGGCCAGATCACCGCGATAGGCGTCGCCGGCTCGTTGCAGCCAGGCCCGGCCCAGCATCGGATCGACGACGTCGAGTGAGTCGATCGTGCTGCCGGACAGGCTCATGTCCGTCCACGGCGAGAGCAGGATCAGCGAAGCCGGCATCGGCAGGCCGGCTTCGCGCAAGGCAATGGCCGTGCAGAGCGCCAGGCCGCCACCGGCCGAATCGCCGGCGAGCGCGATGCTGCCGGGCAGATAGCGATCCAGCAGCGAACGATAGGCGGACAGCGCGTCTTCGAGTGCCGCTGGGTACGGATGCTCCGGGGCGAGACGATAGTCCGGCACCAGCACCTGGCAGCGCGCAGCGGCGGCCAGATGCGATGTCAGTGACTTGTGCGTCTTCGGCGAACCCAGCGTGTAACCGCCGCCGTGCAGGTAGAGGACGATGCGCCGGTCGTCACTGTCGCGGTGACGAACCCAGACTCCGGGCACGCCCCAGTGGCCTTGCTCGCTGGTCGTTCCCGAGGCGCGCAGCGTGATCGACGTGACGAAGAGCATCCATGCGCGCTGGAATTTCTCCGGAATCGGCCGGCCGATGACGCTCTTGAACAGCAATCGCAGCGAGGCGCGCAGCAGACCGCGCAACAGATCCTGCATCCGGAACTCCCTTGGCCACGCGGGCCGCAACATTCGAAGGTCCGCGTGGGCGCATGTGAATGCGCTTTCGCAGCCCCTGGCTTCGTATTGTCACGCAGTCGGCGCAGCGATCGTGCGCCGCGTCGGTATCAGCTTGCTGCCGGGAACGAGAGGTCGATCTCGCCACCGCCCAGGCAGCGCTCGCCCTCGTAGAGCACGCAGTACTGTCCAGGCGAGAGCGCCCGTTGGGCATCGGTGAAGCGAACATGCACGCGGCCGTCGGCGAGCGATTCGATTCGGCAGTCCTGCAAGGCCTGGCGATGGCGTACCCGCGCCTGCAGCGGTGCATCCGGACGTGAGGGCGCGCCCAGCCACGAGAACGATGCCGTCTCGAGCTGACCGCTCATCAGCAGCGGATGCTGCGAATCCTGCGAGACGACCAGCGTGTTGGTGGCCGTCTGCTTGGCGGCGACGTACCACGGCGCTTCGAGCGCGCCGCGACGGCCGCCGATGTTCAGGCCGCGCCGCTGGCCGAGCGTGTAGAACATCAGGCCCTGATGCTCGCCAATCGGCGCGCCGCGATCGTCGACGATCGGTCCAGGATCCGGCTTGAGGTATTGCTGCAGGAATTCCCGGAAAGGCCGCTCGCCGATGAAGCAGATCCCGGTGGAATCCTTGCGGCGGTGATTCGGCAGGCCGGCGGTCCGCGCGAGTTCGCGCACCTGCGGCTTGGTCAGGTCGCCGATCGGAAACAGCACGCGTTCGAAATGTGCGCGCGCCACCAGCGCCAGAAAATAGGTCTGATCCTTGTCCTCGGTCACCGATCGCGCCAGCACGGGGCCGTCGGAAGCCGCTTCGAGGCGAGCGTAGTGGCCGGTGGCGACGAAGTCCGCGCCCAGGCGCAGGGCGTGTTCGCGGAACGGCTGGAATTTCACTTCCCGGTTGCACAGCAGATCCGGATTCGGCGTGCGTCCGGCGCGATAGTCGTCGAGGAAATGCCGGAACACACGCTCTCGATACTCGGCCGAGAAATCGACGCGATGCAGCGGAATGCCGAGCTCGTCGGCGACCATGCGCGCGGACTGGAAATCCTCCGCCGCGCTGCAGTAAGCCGACTCGTCTTCGGTCCAGTTCTGCATGAACAGGCCGGAGACGCGATACCCCTGATCCTTGAGGCGCCATGCGGCGACGGCGGAATCGACGCCGCCGGAGAGGCCGACGATGACGTGGGGCGTGCTCATGGGGCGCGCATGATCGGCGATCCGCGACAAGAAAGCAGCGCGGAGGCGCGACGGTATAGTTCGGACCGATATGAATTCTCCGGTCACCGCGTCCCCTCGCGCCGAGCGCCTGCTCGTCGAGATCCTGTGCCGGCGCGACGAGGCGGCCGGCCATCCGCTCGACAGCGCGGCCGCCGATCTCGGCGCCATCCGTGCCGGCGGCGACCTGGCGCAACGGATCCGCACGCGCGCGCTGCGACTGCCAGGATCGGATCAGTCGCTGGCGCAGATCGATCGCGTGCTGCTGGTGGGACGCGCGCTGGTCGTCGCGCTGCTGGTGATCGCGGCGATCGCCGGCGTGGCGGCGGCCAGCGTCGCACTCGGTGACGGGCGCGACCTGAGCATCCCGATGGTCCTGCTGGCGCTGGTCGGACTGAACCTGTTCATGCTGCTGGTGTGGACGGCGATGCAGGTCACGCCGCTGCGAGCCCCGGAGTGGCTGGTGATGCTGTGGAGCGGGCTGGTTCGGGCCATCAGCGGGGTGACGTCGGCTTCCCCGTCGAGTGCCGGCGTGGAGGCGATCCGCGTCCTTTCGCAAGGCCCGGGTGCGCGCTGGCGATTCGGCGCCGTGCTGCATGGCGCCTGGCTCGCGTACACGGTGGCCGGCCTGCTGACGCTGGTGGTATTGCTGGTCGTGCGGCGCTACGAACTGACGTGGCAGACGACGCTGCTCAGCGCAGAGGGGCTACGCGAACTCGCCGAGCTGTTGTCGGTGGTGCCGCGCCTGCTCGGTGCGTCGGGGCCCGAGCAACTTTCCTTGAGCGGTATCACGAGCATCGAGGATCACCGCGGCTGGGCGCGATGGCTCCTGCTCGCGGTGCTGGTCTACGGCGTCGTGCCCCGGCTGATCGCGCTGATTGCGTGCATGGCGCTCGCGCTGCGCACCGAACCGCGCTGGCAACGAGAACTGGCGCGTCCGGGCTATGCGCGGCTGCGCGACCGCCTGATGCCGGATCATCGCGAGCAGGTCGTGGTCGACGCGGCTGCTCCGGCAAGCATCTCGACAGCAAGGCCTGAGGCCACGACCGAGTTGCCCTCAGAAGCGGGGCTCCACGGCGTGATGCTGGAATGGCCTGATGCGCTGCCCGGATGGCCGTCGTCGACATGGCGCTGGTTCGGTACGGCCGATGATCTGGAGAGCCGTGCGGCAGTCCTTGCGCGGCTGCGCGCGGGCCCGGTCGCCGGTCTCGTCGTCGTCGTGCGTGCGATCGCGACACCGGATCGCGGCCTGCAGCGATTCGTCGCGGACCTCGCGCAGGCCGCCGGCGCGACGACCTGGATCGCGCTCGGACACCTGGAAGGACTGGAGGCGCGGGGCGATGGTGCCAAGCATCGCCGCATCGACGACTGGCGCAACCTCGCTGCGAACGCCGGCGCATCGGGCGGCGTGCTCGCGTGGGACGCGCAACGCGGCACGGCGCGCGCGCTGGATCTCCGGAACGACGCCCGATGAGCGAATCACCGATCGAGATCGTCGTCGTCGGGCACACCAACACCGGGAAGACCTCGCTGCTGCGAACGCTCACGCGTGACGCGGGATTCGGAGAAGTGTCGGATCGTCCTTCGACGACGCGCGACGTTTCGCGGGTGGAGTTGCTCGTCGACGGCCAGGCCTTGATCCGGCTTTACGACACCCCCGGCCTCGAGGATCCGTTCGGGTTGGCGCAGTGGTTTGCCGACGACGGCGTGCCGCGCGCCGATCCGGTCGCCGCTGTCGACGCCTTCCTGGCCGGCGATCACGGAAGCGGACGCTTCGAACAGGAGGCCAAGGTGCTGCGTCAGCTTCGCCGCAGCGATGCGGCGCTGGTGGTGATCGACGCGCGCGAGCCGATGCTGCCCAGGCACCGCGAAGAATTGCGCTTGCTGGCGCAGTGCGGTCGGCCGCTGATGCCAGTGCTCAATTTCGTCGCCGATCCTGCAGCGCGAACGCCGGAGTGGCGTGAAGGACTGGCGCGGGTCGGTCTGCACGTGCTCGCCGATTTCGACACCGTGGTGTTCGACCATCACGCCGAGCGCCTGTTGTTCGAAAAGCTGATGCTTCCGCTCGAGGCGCGCACGGTGGAATTGCGCAGCTTCATCGCCAGCCGCGAAGCGCACCGCGCGCAGTTGATCGACGCGTCGTGCCGCGCGATCGCGGAGCTGCTGATCGATGCGGCGGGTCTGCAGCTCAGGACTTCGGCGGAAGGCGACGCGGCGGAGCAGGCGGATCAGATGCAGCAACTCGTGCGCATGGCCGAACAGCAGTGCGTGAACAGCCTGCTCGCACTGTTCCGCTTCGAGTTGAGCGCCTTCGCGCCGCCGAAGCTTCCGCTGGACAGCGGGCGCTGGGAGCTCGATCCGTTCGATCCTGAAGCCCTGCGCGTGCTGGGCATCCGTACCGGGTCCGCGGTGGCCGCAGGCGCGGTGGCGGGGCTGTCGATCGACGCGATGCTGGGAGGCGCGAGCCTCGGTGCGGGTGCGCTGATCGGTGCCGGCGCCGGCACCGCCTGGAGCCTGTATCAGTCCTGGGGACGACGCTGGGCCGACAACCTGCGTGGCTTTCGCACGCTCGCTTCTGAGGAACCGACGCTGGCCGTTCTGGCGGCAAGGCAGACGGCGCTGTTGCGCGCGCTGCTTCGACGCGGACATGCCGCGACGCAATCCGTGACCATCGGCGCCATCAGCGGGTGGCCGAGCGCGTCGGTGCGCGAAGCCGTGCTGCGGGCGCGATCGCATCCCGAGTGGTCGAGCCTCAATGGAATCGGCTTGGGGCGAGCGGAGGTCGCCGTCACGCCGCTCGTGGCCGCCCTACGCGATGCGGTGGAATCGCCGATGACGAAGGAATCGGAATGATGGGCTCCGCGTGCTGCGACGCCGGCAACGGCGCGCACTGCAGGCCGGCCCGTCAGCGTGCTTCGACCTGCTCGCGGACCAGATCGAGCGGATATCGGCGTCCCGCCTGATAGTCCTCGATGCACTGGATCACCGAGGGACTGCGCCACTCGCCGCGCCTTGCGCGAAGCTCTTCGGGCGTCAGCCAGAGCGCGCGTACGATGCCCTGATCGAGCTTGCGATCCGGGTGATGGCGAATCGCATCCGCGATGAAGGCGAAGCGGACGAACGGGTAGGGCAGCGAGTTCGGATGCCAGATGTAGGTGCCCAGAAACGCGCGCGGCTCGATCTCCCAGGCCGCTTCTTCCAGCGTCTCGCGTTTAACGGCGTCGAGCAGGGTCTCGCCCTGTTCCCAATGTCCGGCCGGCTGGTTGAGGCGCAGCTCGCCGTTGATGAATTCCTCGACGATCAGGTAGCGGCCGTCACGCTCGACGAGCGCAGCGACCACGACATGTGGCTGCCACGCGTCGCTCATGAAGCCGGTGGCGCGGGTGCTGCAGCGGCGGGAGCAAGACTGCCTTGCCGGCGCAGGTGGTACCAGCCCTGGCTGTCGGGCTGTCCGAGATTGCGCACGAGATTGCCCACCATCGGCGGCGCATTGGGCTTCGGCCGCATCTGCAGGTTCATCTCGTAGCTGCGATCGCTGCCGAAATGCGCTTCTCCGGTGACTTCGAGTGTACCGGTGAGACTGCGGATGTCGGCCTTCACGCCCGCCGTCTCGTTGTCGAGCACCGCTTCGAAGTCGCCGAGCAACACCGGCTCGCGTCCGAGCTTCCAGCCCAGCGCCTTGAGCGTGAGAGTGCCCTGGGCTTTCTCGGGCCATCCCTTGCGCAGCTTGAGCGTGCCCAGGTCCAGCCCGAGCTGACCTTCCACCGGCATGTACGGATAGCCCGCCGCCGACAGCGCTTCCGTCAGCGGTGTGACCAGCTTGAAATCCGACAACGTGAGCGTGCCCGAGGGCACGACCGAGGCGACTCCGTCGATGAGCTGACCATCCCGACCGCCTGACAGCGTGAAGCTGGCGCGACCGAGCAGCAAGGGCAGCTTGCGCAAGGTCCAGGCGAGGTCGCGCACGAGCGGGCGGTTCTGCAGGCTGATCTCGGTGGCCTGTCCTGCCGACAACGTGCCTTCCACCCCCTGAAGCTGGATGCCGGACGCGGTCAGCGAGTTCGCCGCCCACCCGTACAGCCGCGGTGCGGGCGTGTGGAAAATCAGCGTGCCTACGAAGATCAGCAGGCCCAGGATGATCAGCGAACTGCGTTTCATGAGGCCCGCACCAGCGACAGACGCACATTGACCTTGCCGGGCGTGGCCTGCGGCTCCACCTCGAGTGTCTGTACCGCGACGCCGTAGCGGGTCTGAAGATCGGACAACCAGCGCACCAGCGAGTCGAAGGAGACGTCCTCGAACCAGACGCGTACTTCGCGATCGCCTTCCGGCTGGATGCGCGTGGGCTCCTTGCCCAGTGAACCCTGCTTGCTGGCCTGATCGACGGCCGCCATCAGCGACAGGCCACGTCCGGCAGTGGCCGCAGGATTGCGACCGGCCGATGTCTGCAGCTTGGCCGCGGCTTCTTCCAGCCGGATCGCCGTCGAGCGCGCGGATGCCAGCGCGGCCTCACGTTGCACGTGCGCCTTGGTCAGCGGCTCCCACACCGCGAGATAGAGCACGACGAACAGCATGACGACGGCGCCCACGCCGACGATCCAGCGCTCGCGGACCTGCAGCGCCAGAAATCGCGCCCGCGCCCGTGCCGACTGCGCCTGGAAACTCTGAAGGGCGCGCTTCATGCGCGGCTCAGGCGGGCGCGGATCTGCACCGCACCCGACTCCGCGTTGGCCGATTGAACCTCGAGCGCGATGCCAGGACGGCTCGAGAACCAGTTGCGCAGACTTTCGAGCACCTGCAGATCCGTTGCCGTGAACGAAAGGAACAGTGAGCCCTCGCGGTACTGCAGGCCGGTGAGCTTGAGGCCGGGACTTGCGACCAAGGCCTGTGCCAGCGGTTCGAACAAGGGCAGCGGACCGCTGGTGCCGGCGCCAGCAGTCAGCGCGCGCATCTGCTGGTCGAGCTGCGCCGAAAGATCGACGACACGCGTCTGATCGGGAAAGAGCTGCTGGAAGCGGGCAATGTTGGCTTCATCCTGTCGCCGCAGTTCCGATGCGAGGCTCCAGCCGTCGACGATGTAGGCAACGGCGCCCACGACGATCCACGACACCAGCAGCGCGGCGGCCAGGCGCCAGGGTTTCCACAGGCGTTCGATGTCGCGGCTCTGCGCGTACGTGCCCTGCAGCAGGTTGATCGCGTGCTCGGGCTTGAGATTCGACGCCAGCGCCGTCAGCGCACTCGGCTGCGGAAGCAGCGTGACGGGCCATTCCAGGCGAGACCAATCCACCTGCGCATCGCCCGCGACTTGAAGCCGAAGCGGGTGCGCCTTGTCCGCGTCCGCCATGCCCAGGTAGCTGGCGAGGTCTTCCGCGGTGCAGGAGAAGCCCGACCAGTCGCCACTGCGTACGACGACCTGCTCGCCGTCGGCCAATCCCGACCACGCGTGTTCGGCAGACGGAGGCGGTAGCGCCAGCGTCTCGGGCACCACCATATCGGGCTGCAGTCCGCGTGCGCGCAACAAGGCGAGGACACGAGTCAATCGGGCGCGCGAAATGATGGCAACCGGATGACTGCCGTCGTCGCGCCGGGTGCCGATCGCGAAGTGCAGGCTTTCGACATCCTCGGCGACCTGTTCTTCGAGCGCGTAGCGCACGGCCTGCAGAACCTTCGAGGGTTGCTTGACCGGTACCTTGACCGCCGCCAGACGTACATCCGAGGCGGGCAGGAACACGATGACGCGCCGGCCCGTGAAATGGCTGCGCTCGGTGGCCTGTTCGAAGCTGCCGCGTTGCGCGCGCAATGAGCGCGGGTCCGCCGCGGCACTGCCGTATTCGCAAGCGGATTCCGGCGTTTCGCCGAGTCGCAGGTAGAAGGTTTCGCGCACGCCCGGCGACCGTTGTCGAGTATCGAAAAAAGACTAAATTTATTCGGAATCCGTGCTGCGCTGAAGCACCACGGGCACGCCCTGGGAGGGCCTGAAAATCAGGCTATATAGTGCCACACGTCCTTGGCCGACCACTGCCTGCAGTCGCAACTGGAAAAGACGGCTCGAGATGCCGACCAGCTTCGGGTCGGACATCTCCGCGGACAGATCGAGCTGTGTAGCGACATCATTGTCGTTGGTCAGCGGCTTCTGCTTGCGGCTTTGCACGAACTCCGCGAGTTTGGAATTGCCCTGACCTTGCGAGTCCAGCGCGAGCAGCAGCGCGGGATCCGCGGTGTTCACGTTGATCGGCGTGACGCCGTCCACCGGAAGCGCGGTCACGTACGGCAACAGCAGCTTGTAGATCTTGCGCGCGTCGTCGCTGCGCGCGTCGTACATCGAGTCCAGGATCAGGCGCAGCTCGGTGACGCTGGACATCGGCCGGTTCGCGGTGCGGCGGGGCGGCACGAGCGTCGCGTAGTCGCTGTCTTCGCGGCCGCCACCGGTGGGGATCTGATCTTCGTCGATCCAGTCGCGGATCGATTCCGCCAGCTGTTCGGGGCTCGTGACGAGTTCCCGCGCACCTTCGATGTTCTCGATCAGGCGAGTGAAGATGCCGAGCTGCTGGCGGTAGGCCGTCGTCTTCTGTTCACCGCTGCCGATCGGAGTCTGGTTGTCCGACACGCCGAGATTGTTGAGGTTGAAGCGCGCCGTCGCGTCGACAATGACGCCGCTGATGGCGCCGTTCTCGACCGGCAAGGTCTGCGGCTCCGACCAGGGTTCGTCGAGCCCGTCGTAGCGATTGTCCTTCTGGTCGCGGTCCAGCACAGTGCGGACCCAGTCCTCGGCGCCCGCGGCGTATCCCCAGGCCCGCTCGGAATCCAGCAGCGTGGCGGTGCGCTGGATCGCGAAGTGGCCGCTGTCGAGCACCGACGTGGCAGCGATCACGGCCAGGGACACCACCAGGACGGCGGTGATCAGCGCGATGCCACGCTGGCGGCTGGGGGAAGTCGTCACGCGCGCTAGTCCGAGTTCGACGGAATGCCGGGATCGGAGGGTCCGTCCGGGGGCGGCTCCACGATGGGATCGGAAGACGGATCGCGCGTTGGGGGCTGATCCGGTTGATTCACCGCGCGGCCTGATGTGCCGACATCCGCCGCCGAGGCGGGCAGCAGCCCTTCCCGCATGGACCGACCCGAGCTCGTGGAAAATCCTCCTGAGGCAGCCAGGGCTGCCTGAGGCGTGCGGAACAGAAAGCGTAGTTCGCCCCAGTCCTTGGTCACCAAAGTGATTTCAACCGCGATCGGCGGAGGAAAGGCAGCGGGGTTACTTGATTGACCTGCTTCCGAGCGAGGCCACTCGGCCTGCCATTCATGGCCGTTGTCCATGAAGCGCCAGCGAAGCTCCTGAACCTCCTTGAGCAGTGCGAGTTCGGTCGGCTCCGCCTTGTCCGGCAGATCCAGCGCAGGCCAGGTCGAGCGCAGCAGCACGTGATCCTTCACCCGATAGCTGACGCGTTCCAGGCTCGAGCGGCTCGAACCCATCGGATTGCGCATTCCGCCGCGCACGAGGGTCAGGATCTCGTCGCGATTGAACGACAGCGGTGCACGCGCATCGCCGAATTGGTCGCGTGCCGGGCGATCACGCACGTTCTGGAAGTCCTGGCGCAGTCGCATGAAGGCGCGTTGCAGATCGGCGGTGCGCTGCATCGAATCTTCCACGCCACGGCGAAGCTTCAGGACGCTGTTGAGGCCGCCATAGGCCATGGCCGCCATGACGGAAAACACCAGCAGGACCACGATGATCTCGATCAGCGTGAAGCCGCGCGGGTGAAGGCGAGACAAAGGGGAGGGCGTGCTCATTACTGCGCCAGAAACCCGGTGACCTGCGCGAGCGCGCCTTCCTTCTCGGTCTGCGTCGGACTGCGCACCTCGATGTCGACACGAAGCAGGCGCGAATCCTGGGTCTTGACGATGGCCATGTCCCAGCGCCATTCAATCCCGCTCATCTCGGCCTTCCCATCGGAACGGCCGGTGTCCGGCGGCTCGGTCTGCAGCTGCAGTTCGGCCAGCCGGTTATGTGCAACCCACATCGCCACGGTCTTCTGCTTGAGATAGCCGGCATTGCTCGCCTGCCGCGCCATCGCGCCGATGACCGCAGCCATCGCGATGGCCAGCACCGCCACGGCGACGAGCACTTCGATCAGCGTGAAGCCGGCGTCACGACGCCGTACGACGAGCCAGAGCGAGGAGCGAGCGGCGCGGCGCTTGCGCAGACTCATTTGCTCTTGTCGTCCGCGATGTTGAGCCGCTTCGAAGTGATTTCGCCCATCGCGTTGGCTTCGAGCCGGTAGTAGGTCGGCAGATCCTTGAGCTTCAGGTCCAGCGTGAACGCCGTCATCTCGCCGGACGACAGGATCAGCACCTGTGGCTCGATCACCTTGTCGTCATCGTCGTTGAGCTTGAGCGCCGCCGAGGACTTCTTCTTGCCCTCTCCGTCCTCGCCCTTGGTTTCGACCGGTGCCGGCTGCGCAGGTTTCACCAGACGCCCGTCGATGCGCAGTTCCAGATAGAACGGAGGGGGGATGGCGCGCCGGCGAAACGTGGGTTCCTCGACCAGCTTCCATTCGCCTGTCACGGTATCCGGCGTCAGGAACTCGAAGCCCGGGATCGTATGGCGAAAGCCGATCTCGAGACCCAGCGCCTGCGCCTCGTCCGACGCCATGCGCAGGAGTTGTTCGAGACGCCGGGATTCGGCCTGCATGCGATCGTCGACGGCACGCCCCTTGATGCTCAGACTCACCATCGTGGCCAGCACGCCGATGATGACCATCACGATCAGGATCTCGATGAGCGTGAAGCCCACGGCCCGCGGACGGGCACGATGAGCCTGCGCCCGCCGTTCGACGTCGCGGTACGACAGAAAAGCGGAGGGGCCTGCGAAGCCGCGGTCTAGCATTCAGGCGGCATGCCGAGCGCGGGTCTCAGCCGCCCAGATCCCAGTTGCCGATGTCGGCAGCCGAACCTTCACCGCCCGGGCGGTTGTCAGAGCCGAGCGAGAAGATGTCCATCGCCCCCTTCACGCCGGGGGAGAGGTACTGGTACGGATTGCCCCAGGGATCCTTCGGCATCTGTCCGAGGTAACCGCCAGCCTTCCAGTTCTTGGCGGGCGGTTCGCCCGACGGCTGGGTGACCAGCGCTTCGAGACCCTGCTGGGTGCTTGGGTAGACGAAGTTGTCGAGGTTGTAGAGGTTGAGCGCGCCCTCGATAGAGCGGATGTCCTGCTTGGCGCGCACGATGCGGGCGTCGTCCGGGCGGTTCATGATGCGGGGCACGACAACGGCGGCGAGGATTCCGAGAATCACGACGACGACCATGATTTCGATCAGCGTGAAGCCGAGGTTCGCGCGAGGGCGCAGCTGCTTTTTCATGTTGCGTAAGGCGATGTGGCCGCGGAAATGCGTACGAGAATGATAACAGCGCCCTTGTTGCAGAGTTCCGTACGAGCTTGGCTGCCGGTGCTGGTGATCGCGCTGGTAGCGACGATTCTGGAGGGATTTGGCGACTCGGCTCGCCGCCTTCTCTCCTTCGATCGTGCGGGGCTCGCATCCTGGGAGTGGTGGCGCCTGCTGACCGGCCACTTCGTTCATCTGGGCGGGTACCACCTGGGCTTGAACCTGCTCGGCCTGCTCGCGCTGCAAGTCTTGTGTCCGAAGCCCGTGCGTGCGCGCGAATGGGTCCTGAGGGTGATCTGGCTGGCGCTGTTCGTCAGCATTGCGCTGTATGCGGCGGCGCCCACGGTGGGCAATTACGTCGGTTTTTCGGGCGTGCTGCATGGCTTGTTCGTCCTCGGCCTGGTTCCGATGGCGCGGGAGGGCGACCGCATTGCGCTCGTCTGCCTGCTCTATCTGATCGGCAAGATCGTGTGGGAACAGGTCATGGGCGCACCGGTGTCCGACGAGCATGCGATCGGGGGACATGTAGTGACGCTGGCACACTTGTTCGGCACACTCGCCGCCCTCGTATATGGATTCGCATTCGGAACGTTCCGAACGGGAGTGAAGACGCAGTGAAGTACGCCTTGTTGTTTCCGGGCCAGGGTTCGCAGTCCGTTGGAATGCTCGCCGCGCTCGGCGTGCCTGAAATTGCGCAGACGTTCGGCGAGGCATCCGACGTGCTCGGCTGGGATCTCGCCAAACTGGTGAAGGAAGGCCCCGCCGAAGAGCTCAATCGCACCGAGAAGACGCAGCCCGCATTGCTTGCGGCGGGTGTTGCGGCGTGGCGCCACTGGAAGAGCCTGGGCCTCGCGGCCCCGGCCGCGATGGCCGGTCACAGCCTCGGCGAGTACGCCGCACTGGTGGCGGCAGGAAGCCTCGATTTCGCGGATGCCCTGAAGCTCGTCGAGCTGCGGGGTCAGTTGATGCAGGCAGCGGTACCGGCCGGTACGGGCGGCATGACCGCCATCGTGGGCATGGAAGACGCCGCCGTCGATGCGCTTTGCGCGTCCTGCCCGGATGGCGTGCTCGAGCCGGCCAATTTCAATGCGCCGGGACAGGTGGTCGTGGCGGGCGAGATCCGCGCGCTGGACTGGCTCGACGCCAATGGCAAGAGCAAGGGCGCGCGCATGGTCAAGCGCCTTGCGATGTCGGTGCCGTCGCACTGCTCGCTGATGCGCGGCGCCTCCGACAAGCTGGCCGAGGCACTGGCGAAGATCGTCGTGAAGACGCCGTCGGTTCCGGTGCCGCACAACCTCGATGCGACGAGCCGCTCGGACGCCGACGGTATCCGTGCCGCGCTGGCGGCTCAGCTCTACCAGCCGGTTCGCTGGACGCAGACGGTGCAAGGCCTGCAGGCGCAGGGCATCACCCATCTGTTCGAATGCGGACCGGGCAAGGTGCTCGTGGGCCTGAACAAGCGCATCGCCGATGGACTGACGTCCATCGCGCTGGAAGATCCCGCCGGACTCGCGCAGGCTGCGCAGCTCGTCCGCGGCTAGGAGAACGACATGAAGCTGCAGGGTGAGATTGCGCTGGTCACGGGCGCGAGCCGCGGCATCGGCCGCGCGATCGCGGAACGTCTGGCCGCCGAAGGCGCGAAGGTGGTCGGTACGGCAACCAGCGAAGCCGGTCGCGCGGCGATCTCGGCGTGGCTCGAGCCGATGGGCGGGCAGGCGCGCGTCCTGAACGTCACCGACGCGGCGGCGAGCGAGGCCCTGGTCGAGGAAGTGGGCAAATCCCTGGGCCCGATCACCGTGCTCGTGAATAACGCCGGCGTCACGCGCGACACCTTGCTGCTGCGGATGAAGGACGAAGATTGGGATGCCGTGCTCGCCACGGATCTCACGTCGGTGTTCCGGCTGTCGCGCCTCGTGCTGCGCGGCATGATGAAAGCGAAGAAGGGACGCATCGTGTCGATCGGTTCGGTCGTCGGCTCGATGGGCAACCCGGGGCAGGCCAATTACTGCGCCGCCAAGGCGGGCGTCATCGGCTTTTCGAAGTCGCTGGCGCGCGAGATCGGTTCGCGCGGAATCACGGTCAACGTCGTGGCTCCCGGCTTCATCGACACGGACATGACCAAGGATCTCGGCGAGGCCGCGCGCACCGCCTTGCTCGGCCAGGTGCCGATCGGCCGCCTGGGCTCTCCGGCGGACATCGCTTCGGCCGTGGCGTTTCTTGCATCACCCGAAGCGGGCTACATCACGGGTGAGACACTGCACGTCAATGGTGGTATGCACATGGGCTGACGCCCATACGTGCGCGTCTTCATCTGGAATGTGATTTGCTGGCCTTGCCCTAGGTCGGCCCGTACAATACCGCGGCTTAAACCAACCCCCAGGGGAGTTTTTACATGAGCAGTCTCGACGAGAAGGTCAAGAAAATCATTGCGGAGCAGCTGTCGGTCGCGGAAGACCAGATCACCCCGAACGCGTCGTTCGTGGAAGATCTCGGTGCCGACTCGCTGGATACCGTAGAGCTGGTGATGGCACTCGAGGAAGAGTTCGAAATCGATATTCCTGACGAGGAAGCCGAGAAGATCGTGACCTTCCAGGACGTGTTGAATTACATCAAGACTCACACCAACCAGGCCTGAGCGCCTGCACGAGGATTTCAGCCGACACATGAGCAGCCGCCGGCGCGTCGTCATCACCGGTCTGGGCATCGTGTCCCCGGTCGGGTCCAGTCTCGACCTGGCTTGGTCGAACATCCTTGCCGGCAAGTCCGGCATCGTTCCCATCACCAAGTACGATGTCTCTCTGTACACCACCCGGTTCGCCGGGCTGGTGTCCGAAGACTTCAAGCCGGAATCGGCGATGGGGCCGAAGGAACTTCGGAAAACCGATCCCTTCATCCACTACGGGGTTGCCGCCTGCAAGCAGGCGCTGGCGGATGCGGGAATCGAGATCACCGAGGCGAACCGCGAGCGCATTGGTGTGCTCGTGGGTTCGGGTATCGGCGGTATCGGCAAGATCGAAGATGAGGTGGAATCGCTGCACAAGGGTGGACCCAAAAAGGTCTCACCCTTTTTCGTGCCCGGTTCAATCATCAACATGGTGTCGGGCTACGCCTCGATCGAGATGGGGATCGCGGGGCCGAGTTTCGCCACCGTCAGCGCGTGCACGACGGCTGCGCACAGCATTGGCGTGGCCGCTCGCCTGATCCAGGCGGGCGACTGCGACATTTGTCTGGCCGGCGGCGCCGAGGCGGGCTCGAGTCCGGCTGGCATGGCGGGCTTCTGCCAGGCGCGCGCGTTGTCGACGCGCAATGACGATCCGCAGCGTGCGAGTCGTCCGTGGGACAAGGATCGTGACGGCTTCGTGCTGGGGGATGGCGCAGGCGTCCTGGTCCTCGAGGATTACGAACAGGCGACTGCACGTGGCGCCCGCATCTACGCGGAGCTGATCGGTTTTGGCATGTCCAGCGACGCGTACCACATCACGCTGCCGCCGGACGATGGCAATGGTGCGAGGCGCGCCATGGTCAACACGCTGAAAGATGCCCGGATCAATCCCGAGCAGGTCGACTACGTCAATGCCCACGGTACTTCGACGCCGGCGGGCGATATCGCAGAAACGATGGCGATGAAGGGCGCGTTCGGTGATCACGCCCGCAAGCTTGCGGTCAGCTCCACCAAGTCGATGACGGGGCACCTGCTCGGCGCCGCGGGCGGAATCGAGGCGGTGTTCTGCTGCCTGGCGCTGCGCGACCAGGTCATTCCTCCGACGATCAATCTCGATAACCCGGGTGAGGGATGCGACCTCGACTACGTGCCGCATACGGCACGCCAAGCCAAGCTCGACATCGTGCTTTCGAACTCCTTCGGGTTCGGCGGGACCAACGGAAGCCTCGCGTTCGCGAAGTTGAAGTAACTCCTCAACGCGCATGAACTTGCGCGTTGAAGTATCTGGGCCTGTTGATCTTTTAGAAGTTCACCGTCGAGACCCCAAGACCTTTCCCTATCTGCTGGAGAGCGCTGCCGCGCACCCGCAGGCCGGGCGTTACGACATCCTTTTCGGGTTTCCGGGCGAACGGCTGTCGGGGGAGGCCGGCTTCCGGGAAATGTCCAGTGCGTTCATGGACTTGGAGAAAGAACCTCGAAACGATCTGCCTTTTGTGGGCGGCTGGTTCCTGTTGCTGGGATACGAGTCGGCCCGCTGGATCGAGCCGTCACTGCGGCTGCCGAAATCGCCGTTCCTTTTGCCCGATTTTCTGGCGGTGCGCTGCTCCGGCGCGATCATCAACGACCGCGAACGAGGCGTGACGGTGCTCGTTTCGGAAGGCTCGCATGAGTTGATAAACTACATGAAGAATATTATTCATGTAGATGATAGTTATGCAAAACAGCTTGAAGAAAAACTGGTCGACCGTATCGTCGAAGACGATGACGCGCCTTTCCTGGACGGAGTCGAGCGGATCCATCGCTATCTGCTCGCGGGCGACATTTTCCAGGTCAATCTGTCGCGGGCGTGGCGTGCGGATTTGCGCCGCGACCGCAGCTACCTCGACGTCTACCAGCGACTGCGACGGCACAACCCGTCTCCGTTCGCAGGCTTGGCCGTCGAGGACGGCGTGGCGGTCCTGAGTTCTTCACCAGAGCGGCTCGTGCAGTCCGAGAACGGCTGGGTGCAGACACGGCCGATCGCCGGCACCCGGCCGCGTGTCGCCGGCGAAGACGACGCCGCGATGCGGGCGCAATTGATCGGGAGCCTCAAGGAGCGCGCCGAGCACGTGATGCTGATCGATCTCGAGCGCAACGATCTGGGGCGGGTCTGCGAACCGGGCAGCATCGAGGTCAGCGAACTGATGGCGCTCGAGTCCTACGCCCATGTTCATCACATCGTGTCCAACGTTCGCGGGCGGCTTCGCGCCGACGTCACGTCGGGCGACATCCTGCGCGCCGTGTTCCCGGGAGGCACGATCACCGGATGTCCGAAGGTGAGGGCGATGGAGATCATCGCCGAGCTTGAAGGCGTCGGCCGCGGCCCTTACACCGGTGCAATGGGATATCTCTCGCGCAGTGGCCGGCTCGATACCAACATCCTGATCCGCAGCCTCGTGGTGCAGGATCGGCAGGTGAGCTTTCGGGCGGGCGCCGGCATCGTCGCGGATTCGCAACCGCGGGCCGAGTTGGCGGAGACGCGCGCAAAGGCACGCGGGATGCTGTTGGCCCTGGGCGAGGGACACTGATGCTGTTGTTCAACGGCGAGAAGACCGAAGGGCCTTGGACCGGGACGCGTGCGCTCCATTACGGGGACGGCGTCTTCCGGACCGGCCTCGTGCTCGACGGCAAGTTGATCGATCGCGAACACCATCTCCGCAAGCTCGCCGTCGATGCCGAACGCCTCGACCTGGAAGTCTCGAGCGAGCTGGCCGGCGAGATCGATCGCACATGCGCGGCGACGCCGGACGGTGTTCTGAAGATCGTGCTGAGCCGGAGCGACTCCGGGCGGGGATATCGGCCCGCGGGCAAGGCTTGCGACCGCATCCTGCAGATCGGGCCGCTGCCGGATCAGTCGCATGGACTCTGGGAGCAGGGAATCGATCTGGGCTGGAGCAAGGTGTTGCTGGGAATCCAGCCGCGCCTTGCCGGCATCAAGCACCTCAACCGCCTGGAGCAGGTCCTCGCGAGTCGCGAATGCCCGGCCGATCGGCACGAAGTCATCCTCTGCGACGCCGAAGGGCGTGTGAGCGGAGGAACCCGCACGAACCTGTTCTTCGTCATCGACGGAATCCTGGTGACGCCCGATGTCTCGACGGCCGGTGTCGCGGGCATGATGCGGGACAAGGTCATCGAACTTGCGCGAAGCACCGGCGTGGGCTGCGACGTCGGCCTGATCTCGCCCGACGAGATCCGCCACGCCAGCGAAGGCTTCGTCACCAACAGCCTCGTCGGAATCTGGCCGGTCCGTCGAATCGGAAGCATCGAACTGGAATCGCCGGCCCCGATCACCCGTGATCTGCGCGAGCGACTGCAACATCCGTGGAGCGGACGATGAAGCGGCACCTGATGAAACTGTTCTTCACCGCGCTGCTGCTTGCGGTTGCCGCCGGACTCGTCCTGATGGATGCGCGGCGCGAGCTGCTCAGCCCGCTTGCGATCGCGGAGCACCAGACCCTGGAGCTGCGCCCTGGGAGCAGGCTGCGCGAAGCGGTCGTGATCATGCGCGAGCGCGGCCTGTTCACCACGTCCAGACAGGGTCTTTATCTCGAGTTCTGGGCGCGTGCGAACGGGCAGGCGGCTCTGATCAAGGCAGGCGAGTACGCACTGGATCCGGGGCTTTCGAGTCTCGACGTGCTGTCGCTGCTCATCGGGGGCAAGACGCTGATGCATGAACTGCGGATCGTCGAGGGCCTGCGCTTCGATCAGGCGATGAAATTGATCGCCGATCATCCAGTCCTCGTGCACACGCTGACGGACACGCGGCCAGAGACCGTGATGATCGCCATGGGGCAGGCCAAGATGCATCCGGAAGGTCGGTTCTTCCCGGATACGTACCGGTTCCCCAAGGGCACGACCGATGTCGTTATCCTCAAGCAGGCGTTCGACGCGATGAATCGCGTGCTCCAGGAGAGCTGGGCGAAGCGGGCGCCAGATCTTCCTTATGCGCGGGCGGACGATGCGTTGACGATGGCTTCGATCGTGGAAAAGGAAACAGGTCTTGGCGAAGAACGCGGTCGCATCGCGGGCGTGTTCGTGCGCCGGCTGAAGATGGGGATGCGCCTGCAGACGGATCCGACGGTGATCTATGGCATCGGCGAGACCTTTGACGGGAATCTGCGCAAGCGCGATCTGCTCGCCGATGGTCCGTACAACACCTACATGCGCGTCGGCCTGCCGCCGACTCCGATCTGCCTGCCCGGGCGGGCCGCGATCGAGGCATCAATGAACCCAGCCGCGGGGACGGAGTTGTTCTTCGTCGCGCGCGGCGACGGCTCGCACCAGTTTTCGGCGACGCTGGCCGAACACGACGCGGCCGTTCGCCAGTTCCAGTTGCGTGGCGTGTCTGGATCGGGCGAATGAACGTTCGCGGCCGATTCGTCACGCTGGAAGGCGGCGAGGGTGCCGGCAAGTCCACGCACCTCCAGTACATCGCGGCTTGGCTCGAACAGCGCGGTCGCATCGTGGTGCAGACGCGCGAGCCCGGCGGCTCGCCGCTCGCGGAGGCCGTTCGCGGCATCGTCCTGGGTGACTGGGCCGAAGGCGTGAATGCGCAGACCGAGCTGCTGCTGATGTTCGCGGCACGCGCGGCGCATGTCGCCTATCGCATCGAACCCGCATTGATTCGTGGTGAAGACGTGATCTGCGATCGCTTCGTGGATGCTAGTTGGGCCTACCAGGGCGCAGGGCGGGGGATCGAGGCCGAACACTTGGTCGCTCTCGAAAAGCTCGCGCTACAGGGCGTCCGACCGGACCTCACCATCGTGTTCGATCTGTCGCCCGAAATCGGACTGGCGCGCGCGAAGAATCGGGGTGATGCCAATCGGTTTGAAGAAGAGAGCATGGCCTTCATGTCGCGTGTACGCGCGGCGTACCTGGAACGCGCGAAGGCGGATCCCGGTCGATACGCCGTCATCGATGCTTCGCGCCCGTTGGTCGACGTGCAGATCGAACTGGCTCGCCTGCTCGAGCTGCGACTCGCATGACTGTGATGAGCGACGAATTGCCGTGGCAGGCGGAGCTGTGGAGCCGCATCAACGAGGCACGCCGCGGAGGACGCCTTGGCCACGCGCTGCTGCTCGCGGGTCCTGCCGGCGTCGGTAAACGGAGCTTCGCGCGACGTTTGTCGGCCAGCCTGATGTGCGAGGCGCGTGCCGAAGACGGTCGTGCTTGTGGCGCCTGTCGCGGTTGCGTGCAGGTGGCGGCAGGCTCGCATCCCAACCTGACGTGGATGACGCGCGAGTACAACGAGAAGACCGAAAAGGAAAAGCGCGACATCTCGATGGATCAGCTCCGCACGATGATGGAGCGCCTGAGTCTCGCGAGTCACTACGGACAGGCGAGGGTGGTCGTCATCGACCCGGCGGACGCGCTCAACGTCAACGGCGTGAATGCCGTGCTCAAGACGGTCGAGGAACCGCCGGCCGGGCTGCACATCCTGCTGATATCGGAGCGGCCTATGGCGCTGGCGCCGACGCTCCGGAGTCGATGCCAGCGGCTCACGTTCCAGATTCCGCCGGCAGACGAGGCGCAAGCCTGGCTTCGCGCCCAGGTATCCAATATCGATGCGGCGGCTGCACTGCACGAAGCGAATGGCGCTCCGCTGTCAGCGCTCGAAGCACGCGAGTCGGGGGCTTCGGAGCTGCATCGCACCTGGCGCGACCAGTTGCTGGCCGTTGCGAACCAGAAGTCCGACCCCTTGGTGACGGCTGGCAGATTGGCGCCGGCCGGCAGCAAGCTGTCCGCCGACATGGTTCAGGACTGGTTGCGGCAGTTCCAGCGCACGCTGCATCAACTGCTGCGTTCACTCGCTGGCGTCAGTGACGAGCGCACGTTTGCGACGGTGGCGACGCGCCTGGGTCCCGGCCACATCGAGCAGCTGCTGGTCGAGATCATCGAGAGCCAGCGTCGCGTCCATGGCAATGCCAATCCGCAACTCGCGGTCGAATCTCTTATGATTTCCTGGTGGCGCCGCAATGCGCCTTGACCCGCCGGTTTTGCGAAGGATCCACAGCGCATGAGTACCCCCCCCCCGCGGCCAGGCGGTGCTCAGCCCGGCATCCTGACCTTGAACATCAAGGACAAGAGCGCGCTGTTCGCCGCGTACATGCCGTTCATTCGCAATGGGGGGCTGTTCATTCCGACCAGCAAGGAATACCGGCTGGGCGACGAGGTATTCATCCTGCTCACGTTGATGGACAGCGCGGAGCGCCTGCCCGTCGCAGGGAAGGTGGTCTGGGTGACGCCGCGCGCAGCGCAAGGCAAGAGAGTGCAGGGCATCGGCGTGCAGTTCAGCCTGCAGGATGGCGGCACGACCCAGCAGAAGATCGAATCGCAGCTTGCCGGTACCGCCGGCTTCGACCGCCCGACGCAGACGATGTGATCTGCGTCCTTCGGCGCCCCCTAAGAGGCGTCGTTGAGTCCTGGCGACAGCATGTATGCCTCGTAGCCCTTGTGGGTCAGCACGAACGACGCCACCGAGCTGCGCCGGCCGGTGTCGCAGATGCAGATGACGCTCTTGTCCTGCGGCAACTGCGACAGGCGCATGCGTAGCATGTAGAGCGGAATGTTGATGGCGCCGCCGATGCTGCCGTTCTGGAATTCGCTGGGAAGGCGCACGTCGAGGTAGCAGCCGCCCTTGTTCTTGATCAGGGCGTCGGCTTCCGCGCGGGACAGGCGGCGTGTCAGCGGCTCGTTCAGCAGTTTCCGAAAATCTTCCTTGGCCAGGCGCATCAGCGAGCCGCGCGTCAGCATCGTGACGGTGGCATTTCTGGGCGCGTCCGAAATCAACGCTTCTTCGCCGAAGCAGGAGCCCGTCTCCAGCTCGGCCAGGCGCACCGCCTTCTGGCCGGGCTGCTCGCGGGTCACGATGCAGCGCCCTTCGGTGATCACATAGAAGAAGTCGCCGGTCTGGCCCTGCGAGACGATCGTCTGGCCGGGTACCGTGTTGACCTTCTCCATGCGCATGAAGATCGCCTGCAGGTTCGCAGGCGGCACCTGCTGGAACGCCGGCGTATGCAACAGGCGGGTCATCCAGTCGTCCGAATCGCTGGTGGAAGTCGAATCGACTTCCCCGACCTCGAGCGCATCCGTCTGGTCCCACGTCAGCATCACGTCGAGCAGATGGTTGTCGACGGCCACGCAGCGGACATCGGTTACGCAATAAGCGTCGTTTTTACGGGGGGACTGATGAGGCAGGCGGTGCTGGGCTTGTACGGTCTCACCCACCAGCCGGCTGAGAACCTCACCTGTAGGGCTCCGGATCTCGATCTGGCCTTCGAGCAGATAGAGCGCATGCTCCGCGGGGTCGCCAGTCCGAAACAAGAAGTCGCCCGCTTTTGCGTCCACCAACATGGCGTTACGGGCGAGGTCGCGCTTGCTCTCCGGCCTCAGGGCGCCCATGGGGATGAGCTTGGCCAACAGTTCCGAAGTAAGGGTTGGAGCAGGGGTCATGCAGTTGCTCTCGCGGCAGACGACTTGTGCCAGAATCCCGTTTTCGCCTGCCGTGCAGCGCGGTGGCGTTCTTGTTCCGTGACGATACACCACGAACGGCTAGGGCGAAATTGTTGGGAGAAACTGGCAAGAAGCCAGCAGATCAATATCGATAAGGAGCCGGTCCGGAGACACCCCATGGCCAAGAGCACGCCCAAGAAGAAGGCCGCGCCAGCGGCGAAACGTCCGGCTCCCAAACCTGTCGCGAAGAAGGCCGCCGCCAAGCCGAAGCCGGCTGCCAAGAAGGTGGCTCCGGCCAAGAAGGTGGCTTCGAAGCCAGCCCCAAAGGCGAAACCGGTCGCCAAGGCAAAGCCTGCTCCGAAGCCAGTCCCAAAAGCCAAGCCGGTCGCCAAGGCCAAGCCGGCGAAGCCTGTCGCGAAGCCGAAGAGCACGCAAATGGTGGCGCCCAAACCCGCTGCCAAACGACCTGTTGCGGTAAGTCATCGGCCTCAGGCCAGTGCCGTTGCGGTTCAGGCGCGGCCGACGAAACCCGCTGCCACCCCGGTACGCCAACGTTCGGTCGAGTTGCCGAGTGGAGTTTCTCTGTCCGAAGACCAGATCCGCCGGGCGCCGGAGTCCGCGTACATGAACGACAACCAGTTGTCGTTCTTCCAGGAGCGGCTGCTGCAGATGCGGGGTGAAGTCCTGGCGCGCGAGTTGGACGTCAAGGAGCGGCTCCACCAGCGTGAGGTGTTTGCCGATCCCGCAGACCGCGCTAGCGCTGAAGAAGAACACTGGCTGGACCTGCGCCTGCGTGAACGCGAGTCCTTGTTGCTGAAGAAGATTGATGACGCGCTTCGCCGGATCCGGGATCGTGAATACGGGTACTGCGAGAAGACCGGCGAGGCGATCGGCATCGCCAGACTGCTTGCGCGTCCCACGGCGACCGTTTGCGTGGATATCAAGGGCCAGGACGAACGAGCCGAATCCCAGTATCGGGATCGCTAGGCGCTTCAGGCGGCAGCAATGCTCCGCGTCGGCGTACGCGTAGACGTCCTAGGCGCGCGTCGCTCCAGTCCGCCCGGGCTCCGTGCCATCGAGGTGTAGACGCGTTCACGTGCTTCTGAGCGCACAAATTTCCAGGCGCTCGACAGTGCCAGTGGTGGAGAGTCTCAGCGCATCTGGCTGTAGCCGCGTCTGCGACGCGCGAAGTCTTGGGGCCGTCCGTATTTCATCTGGCGTCGTTTGCAGCAGTTAGATTTTAATTGGACGCATTGAATAGATCAGATAAAGATTGACCGTTCATACGATTCAGTATCCTCCAGTTGAGTACTTCCGTTTCTTCGAAGAGTGCGCCCAGTCGTTGTAACTATCTGGAATAAAAGGCCATTGGCCGAGTCCGACCATCAGCCAGAAGTGCCTGGACTGCCGGTTTTTCGCGTTATCGGCCATCGCATGGGCGAGGGCGGTGAAAGGCTGCGTGTCCAACAGCCGGGCGAGCCGTACAGCAGATTCTGGCGTTAGCCGTCGACGTCCCTTTCGCACGTCGCTGAGGCGCTGAGGGGTGATGTGCAGCTCGCGCGCTGTGGCCCAGTCGGACCCCGTTTTCCCCTTTGCTTGGTCCAGCCGGATGTTTGCCAATCGCTGCAGGTGCTGCCGGCGTTTTTCGAGCAGCTGCGCTCTCAGCACTAGCTCCATGAGCTGGCTTGGCGTGTACGCCCGCCGCTTGGCGTCTAGAGGGATCATGGCGCCATCTCCGAAGCCTTCCCGGGGGTGTGGGGCGGAAGCCCCACGGATGGCCTGGCTGCTAGCTCATAACCGTCGCTTATCCCGCGGGCGGGGCCTTTGGGCTGCGCTAGCTCTGCTCGCGCCTCGGTGACGTTCTTGGCTTCTTCAGGGGCCAGCTCGAGATCGGGGGCAAGGAGGGTCCCGACCTTCTCGAGAGCTGGCCCCTGTTCCGCTGCCTTCCCGGCTTCAAAAGGGGTGGGGTCCGCCGAGGACGCGGAAGCGAGGCACGAGCGCACGCGCCCGCAGGTGGCCCCGCCTTCTTGGCTGTGCAGGTCCCTAGTATTACCTGCACAAAGTACCAATGAGTGTGACTCTCGGGCCTCGTTGGCAGGGGGTCCTGAGGCGTCCGGGTCCCTAGTATTACCCGGACAAATGCTCACCGATAAGCAATTCGGAGCTATCGCCCTCGGTTCTATCCCACGGGCTTTGAGCTTCCGCACCTGCTTCGCCCAGGTCGATTTCGGGGTCATCTCCTTCACCCGTTCGTACCCTAAGACCTCGATCGATTTTTGGAATCCGACGCTGGATCTCCATCCCGTGTATGCGGTGGGTGCTTTCGGCAGCTCGGAGGCCTTGTCTCCATTCGGGCCGACCGTTCGATATCGCTTTTTTAGTTCGGCGAATCGGTGTTTCCAGAACACCGATTCTTCGGTCGTCCGGCTGTTCTCGATGAGCACCTGGACGACTCCAACCCACCAGTGTTTGTCGAGCAGCTCGCTTAGGCGCGCTGCGTGGTACACGCGCATCGGACAGCTTCCGTCGCGGATTTTCGACAGCGTGCTTTGGCAGATTCCTAGATCTTGCGAGATCTGTAGATCAGTCCCGGCAAGGGCCTTTGCAGCGTTCAGGAGACGCACGCCGATGCTCATGGCGTGTCCTCCGGGTCAGTCCGAACTAGCGCCTCAAAAACGCCCGTTGCCAGCGTGGTTTCGATCACGCTGCGTGTCTTTGCCGTCATCGTTTCCCGATCCCCGAGCTGGATCACCTTCAAGAGCCTTGATGCTGCTGCGCTCAGCTCGTTGGACGCGTAACCAATCTGCCGTCGTGCTTCTGAGCGTGCCGTCGACGGCAGGGCCTCGATGGCTGCATCAAACGATCGTGAATAGGCGGCGTACGCCCGTCGTGTTTGGCGCTCCAAAAGGTCCGCTGGCCAATCCTGCGTCGATGTTTCCCACGTCAGTTCTGGACGGTCTGTTCGGAGTCGCGCGCGCCTCGGTCCTTTCTGCTTCGCATTGGACGCATTGAATATTATGTTAAATATAAAATCATCAGCAATTGGACTGCTCCGCGACTTGGTTGTGTACCTCGTGTCGGCGCATCTTCTTTGAAGGCGCCGTTTGCTAGTTAATGACGCAGCCGCCCTGCGTCATCTTTAAGTAGACGCCGACCCCGACCGTTTCTTGAGTCGATTCAGGCGCTTTATCTCTAAAGGCGACGCAGGCTTCGCCCTGCGCGGACTTATCTTGGCTTCCGCCCCAGCTTGCTGGCGATCAAATCGTTCAGCGACGCCTTCTTCGCTTGCTCCAGCAG
Source organism: Panacagrimonas perspica (assembly GCF_004364935.1). Lineage (GTDB taxonomy): Bacteria > Pseudomonadota > Gammaproteobacteria > Nevskiales > Nevskiaceae > Panacagrimonas > Panacagrimonas perspica. The sequence goes on from NZ_SOBT01000008.1 coordinate 1,056,210, forward strand.
CGTACCGAGGTGCATATCGCTACGGACCCCGAAGTCGCGGCTGTATTTCTGTTCGATCGTGCCTACGCGCACGTCGTCCCGTTTGTCCCTGAGCTGGCCTGACTTGTTCCTCGCGCGGATCCCGCGCATTCCAGGAGCGTCCTTGGTGTCGGTCTCGGCTGTTTCCCCGCGCATTCAAGGACGCAAACTTGCCAAAGCGCTGCGCAGTGAAATGGGCGGTGCCTTGAAGCCGGAAAGGCGTTGATCGTCAAACAAGTTTGGACATACCCACGCGCAAGCCATTCGATGCCAGCGGCCCGCCAGACCTTCGTCCCTGAGGTCTAATCGCGCCTCGGCGTCGCGGCGCAGTGCCTGAATGGGCTCTTTCCGCCACGCGAATTCGCGCCTTTTTTTGTCGCGCAGGCCCGCGCGCCTCGATCTGCGGCAAGCCACTCCTCGTAGAAAGTTGATCGCGTGCCTCTTTCGGCCTAATCGGCGCACACACAGTTGGTCTGATGCGCAAACGACCGCGCGAACCGACGCATGCTTTGGCCTGGACACAGACGCCGAGGGGCTATCGCACAGCTATTCCGCTCCAGCACCGTGCGGATGTTTTCGAAGCGAGCCTCAATGTCACCCTTCGGAAAGCTAATCGTGTCCAGTTGGCGTAACGCCGACGAACTGGCGGTCGTCCCTGCCACCCGGCGTAGGCAGCCGTCCGTACACAACGCCCGCTCATTGAACTGTGTCTGAAGCGCGTGCTTCGAACGGCCCGACCGGCCGAATGCGGAAAATGCGCTTCAGCCTCGTCAGTTCACCTGATGTCGAACCGACCGCGGGTTGGACGTAGCGTCGGCCGAGGCCGATCAGAAAGATCCAGCCTACCTCTCCGCTGGCCTCGTCTACCCCCTCCAGAACTTCCTCCAACGGTTCCATCATCCAATCTGCGGTGCCGTTGAGCCATCCGGGACTGACGAGGCGCACATCGATCAGGCGCAGCGTGTCACCGCGGGCCTCTTGCGGCAGATGAACCCAGTTCGAGACGTGGGAAGCGAAGACGACGCGAGTGTCGCTCCCGACACCCACTCGTACGTGGAACCACGGGATGTCGATGGGTTGAAGCACGTAAGCCCACGACTGAGAACCCGCCGCTTCATAGTGCCGAAACGGCGGCGACGTCAGTTCGGCACCCTCGAGCGTTTGGAACATGGATCTCTTGCTGTTTGGCTAGTAGTTCTGCTCTTCGCTTCAAGGCGGTATGCCATGCTCGATCGCTGCGAGCGCCTTCAACACCTGGCGGAAGCCGTATCGATCGTTCAGTAAATCCAGAGGAATCGCGAGACCGAGCACCAAGCTGGGCGACGAGAGCCACTGCCGTGCCACATCTGGATCCTCGAAGACTTCTTCGGCTCGCCTCAGAGCAAGTTGATGCGCGCCATCAGAACCCGATCCGCTTCCCCAGCCAGTCGATGTATCAGACCCATTGGCCCTCTCACTCACGTGGGCGCCTCCGGGTCGGAGCCTTTCACATCGACCCGATTGCTGCTTCCTCCATATCCTTTCCGTTTCCGGTACTCCTCTGCATGACGGCCCAGGAACGTGGTCATTGCGTCGCGGAACTGCAGAACTTGCGCTGGAATCTGGAGAGATAGCTCCCTCGCGATCGCTACCGCGTACTTCACCTGTTTCTCGGTCGGTGGAAGCTCGGTCCCTGCGACGACCATGGCGATCCCCTCCGCAATTCGATTCGCCAGGTCTGCGCGCGCCTGATCTGGAGGCACGTAGCACTCCGCCCGCCGAATAAGTTCTATCAGGCGTTCCTCGATGTGCTCATCAAAAGGCAGCGGGAGAAGAATTTCTCGGTCGCCAAAAACCAGTTCGAATGACACGCTCCGTCCTTGAGCTAAAAGGGTGGCCAATAATCGACCGCATCCTCGGACGTCCCTCGCGATCTCGGACTGACCGCTAATCGCAGCGAAGGACGCACACCCTTCCGCTGGGAGCGCCGGCCTCTCGATTATTAACGAGTGTAAATAGACAGTAAAGGCGGCCGAACCAAGCCTGTGCGGATGGTTCGACCGCGCAGATTGACTTCCCGACAAGTGCTGGCAGCCAACGTGCGCCAGGAACGGGCACGCGTTCAGTGGTCACAAGAAGAGCTCGGTAGCCGCGCTCGAATCAGCCAAACCTACGTCAGCCAGGTGGAGTCAGGTCAGCGAGCGGTATCGATCGACGTGCTCGACCAGCTCGCAGACGCCTTCAGTCTGGATCCCTCGCAACTACTGAGGCGGCGCTGAAGGCTTTTTGAGGGGCCGAGGGTGGCCGCCCCTGGGCGAGGTAGGACGAAGCCTTGAGACGACCGCCCTGGTTGCGGCATGGGCCGCTTCTGCACGGAGCCTGGCCTCTCGTTCTTTCTGCAACGAGCGATCGATTCGTGCGAGCTCGGTCTGCAGGGTGCCTTTTTCTTTCAGACTGGCCGCTAAAGACTGATCGGCAAGTCTCAGCCGCTCCTGGAGAGTTCTGACCTCCTTCTCGTGTTGCGCGCGCGCCCGTTTAGCCTCATCGCGAAGGTGGTCGATCTCCTTGAGCCAGCGGGTTTCGTTGCCTTCCCATTGGGCGCGGATCCGCTGAACCTCAGCCATGTGTTGAGACTGAAGGGTGGTGAGAGTGGCTTTATCTGCCTGTGAGCTGGCCTCTGCGCGCCGATTGGCCGCGTTCAGTTCGGCAATCTGGGCCTGCAATTGGGCCCTCTCCTCCACGAGTTCCTCCGTTCGGGCCCGCAGCGCTGAGATCTCCTGCATAAACTTGTCAGAAGCCGATGAAACCGCGGCTCGCTCGACGACGACTGCGGATAACTGAGCCTCGAGTTCGCGCCGATCGGTTTCTAAGCGGCTCTCGATCTCGCTCGCAACGCGTCTGGCCTCGACTGCAGCCTGGTCACGCATTCCCTCGTACAGCTGCCGGCAGAGGTTGACGAGGGGCGGTGGCAACGATTCAGCGCTCTTACCGCGGATACGGTCCGACAGGGCCGCCCACCACGCGTCAAGATGGCGATTCACGGTATTCGGCGAGCCCCGACCTAATTCTTGTCGCACGCGCTCGATAGTCGGCCGTTCGCCCCGTCCCAGCAGAGCGTCCGCCGCCTCGAACACGTCTTGATCCGATATGCCTCGCGCCATCTTCCTTCTCCGATAGTCGGTCCCCTGCCCTTGCTTACCGTACCGACGATAAGTGATGCTTATCGTGACTATGACTGTCTTTGTGATATATTTACTACAGTATACATATCGAATAGGTGCGATTCGTGACGACCCAGCGACTGGCGAAACGGACGAAATCTCGGGCAATAGCTCCGCAGCCGGGCAACACCCCTCCCCTGTCTCCGACCGAACTCGGCGACCAGGCCCGGAAAGCCGCCGAGGAAATCCTCATCGCCGGCGAATCGGAGAACACGCGGCGGACCTACCGAAGTGCGATGCGCTACTGGTGCGCCTGGGCTATGGCGCGATACGGCAAGCCGCTCGCCCTGCCCGTTCCGGTAACGGTCGTGGTGCAGTTCATCGTCGATCACACCGGACGACTGAAAGCCGGCGTACTTGTCATGGAGCTGCCTGCGGCAATCGATGAGCAGCTGGTCATGGCTGGGTTCAAGGCGTTCCAGGGGCCGCTGAAGATGGCGACCATCACGAACCGTATATCTGTGCTGTCGAAGCTGCATCAGTTACGGCACCAAGCGAACCCCTGTGAGGATGCAGAAGTTCGACACCTGATCTCGAGGGCCAAGCGCGCTGCAGCGAAGCGCGGGGAAACGCCGAGAAAGAAAACCGCAGCCACGCGAGAGCCACTCGAGGCCATGCTGGCCACCTGCGACGACAGTCTTGAAGGAGTCCGCGACCGCGCGCTGCTGCTTTTTGCGTGGGCCAGCGGCGGGCGGCGGCGATCGGAAGTGTCTGCGGCGACTATGGATCAGCTGCGCAAAGTCGATGACGACACGTATATGTTCCGGCTTGACCACTCCAAAACGAATCAGGCCGGCAGCCATGCTGGAACGACGCGACCTGACAAGCCAATCCGAGGTGTGGCCGCAATCGCGATGACCACATGGCTGATTCAGGCAAGGATCGTCGATGGGCCGCTCTTCAGGCGACTTTGGAAGGGTACGGTAGGTCCTGGCTTGGCGCCCTCTTCCGTAGCGTCAATCGTGAAGCGACGTGCCGCCCTTGCTGGAATCGAGGGTGATTGGGCAGGTCACAGCCTGAGGTCGGGATTTGTGACAGAAGCAGGCCGCCGCAAAGTGCCTCTTGGAGACATCATGGCAATGACCGAGCACCGACAAGCCGCAACCGTCATGGGCTATTATCGGACGGGAGAGCTATTCGAGAGCGAAGCAGCCAGGCTGCTGGATCTCTAGCCTAAGTTCGCAGTGAGTGATGGCGAATCGCACCGACAATGCTCCCTTCGCTCCAGCCGACAATATCGCAGGCCGCATGTTGGATCATCGCGGGCAATTGCACATTTCCTCGAGGCATCACGCCGATGACGGGGAGACCAATGCGGCGCGCAAAGGCTACCTCCCAAATCATTGAGTCACTCCTTGCCGAATACATCCCGGCGAGAGCAAGCATGACTTCGGCGGGGCGAATCTGATCGCGAAGATTCTTTTGCAACATCTGATCGTTTTCCAGCGGATCATGCTCCGGAACGCTGAGATTCTTCCAAACGAAGTTCGGCGCTCGGTTCAGAAAGTTGCAGACCCCGTGATAGTGATCACTGTACTCCCAGTCATGGCAGATAAAGACGCTGTATGTACGAAGGGACGGCATATGGTGAAGTCAAAGCACGAACTTTGAGTCTTCGTGCAAGAGCAGGAAGCCACGCAACTCCTGGTAGACGATCCGTTCCGCCTCGCTCATAAGTCTTTGCTTCTCAGGAGCACTATCAGCTTGGTCTAGCAGCCGCAGAAGGCGCTTAAGATTTGCCCGGTAGTGTGAGTAACGTTCGATCTCTCGACCAGGCTGCAGGCCCTCTTCGAACGCTCGTCCAGCCATCATCGTGATGGCAAGCCAAACGATGAGTACCTCAAGGAAATGACCGACCTCGTGGCCGACAATGAGAGAGAACGCGATCCAAAGGTGTAGGCCAAACATGCCAGCGATCGACGACATCGCCAGCCGACTTAGAATTTTGAACCGGGCAGCCGCGGCGGACGGCAATACCTGAGCGTCATCGCGCAGCATGCAGTTTGCGTATTGGATTTGATGGTCGAACCTTAGTAGACGGTATGCAGCAATAACCGCATCGGTGTTCGGTCCGACGGCCGTGGTGCCGACCGCTGAGTCCGTTAGCAGAGAGCATTCACTCTCATCACTGTCGTCGAGGATTGGCTACGACGCGACCGGGAACCGAACGACGTACAACCAGGGTCAGCGCAGCTACACGTACAACGCCGATGGGAAATTGGCCTCGTACACCGCGACAGGAAAGCTTGCTGCTTACTTGTACGACGGTCTGGGTCAGCGCGTGCAGAAGACTGTCAACGGGGTGGCTCGCAGGTTTGCCTACGATCTCGACGGGAAGCTGGTCGCCGAGTTCAATCAGACCCATGGCATCGTCGCCGAGATCGTGTACCTGGGCACCATGCCGGTTTCGATGATCGCCGCCAACCAGATTTACGCCATCCACTCCGACTGGCGAGACGCACCTCGACAGATCGACGGCCCAAACCAGGTTCCTGTCTGGGCCTGGGACCCGGCACCGTTTGGGGGCGGCGCGCCGTATGACCGTCCTGCCGGACAGTTGGTGAAATTTGTCTTCAACCTGCGCTATCCCGGGCAGTACTACGACGATGAATCGGACCTGTTTTACAACCACGCCCGGTATTACGACCCCAGCCTGGGCAGATACCTGGAGTCGGATCCGATTGGGCTGGATGGAGGGATCAACACCTACGCCTATGTCGGAGGGAATCCGATCTCCTACGTTGACCCCAGTGGTTTACAGGCTGTGGTGGGTGTCTTGCCAGGAGCTTCTGGTGGAGTGGCGATCGCCGGCGGGATTGCTGGCAACCCTAATCCCGAGCATCAGCAGATTCATCCGATTCCAGATGACGTTTTGAACGTTGTGTGTTTGATGAATCCGTTGTGCAATGGAGCCCGCATCTTGATGTCGGATATGGACGCCGACGCTGTTGGCGATTCGTGCATGTTGAACGAAGGAAAGCAGGGCGATTTTTGGAAGGGCCTAAAGCCGTACCGTGGGAAAACAAAGACCAATGGTAAGACCGGAAAAGAGCGGAGATTCTACGAATGGGACCATACGCATGGAGACATTGAAACCTATGATCCCAGAGGGCGCCATCTCGGCTCCGCTAATCCGGAGACAGGCGCGATGACTAAGCCGCCAGCCCCTGGCAGGAAGATTGACCTATGAGTGAACAATGCTGCGCGGCGATGAGCGATGCAATTGCTGATCCGCAAAATCCGGTCGTGTACATTCCGAAATTTCGAGAATTCGGACTAAGAATCCTCGACGGCGGTACGAGCACGAGCGAAATTGCATATTGCCCATGGTGCGGAGCGAGGTTACCAACCTCGCTGAGGGACGCATGGTTCGATGAGCTGGAGAAACTGGGAATTGATATTTCTTCCGATGTCGATGTGCCAGCACGATATCGTGGCGCCGATTGGTATCAGCAGAAATGAATGGCCTCCACTTAACCCTCTCCACGGCTCGTCGGAAGTCCTCAACGCTGTTGGAACCGCAGATCGATTTCAATGGTCGAAGAATCTGGCCGAAAGGCCCAATAGAGCAAAATAAGTGAGCCGCGTTCAAGCCATCCTTACGTGAGCTTCGAAGGAACTGCGCTCTGGAGAAAGATAGACGGCGCCATTATTGAGCTAGTCTGAGAACCACCCGCGAATTTCCTTTTTTAGGAAGATTCGCGCCGCCACGGGATGCCGCGTCCCCTCGCCCGTCCGCAATCCCTGATCGCATTAGCGGGAAACGTGCCTCGACGGCTGCACGGTTAGGGGATTAGCGCTCGGCCCCGAATTGGCAGTGCTCGAGGAAACTTCGAGTTCGGCTACTCCCTCGACCTACTCGGAAATCGCCCTTCTCGGCGGGATGTGCAAATGAACAAATCTCCACGTACTCAATTTCATATGTCCATGATGGTAACGGTGATGGGCAGCTTGATACTGATGTTCATCATCGCCGAGACCCAGTCGCGGTTAGCACTCGCTCTTCTGGCTGTTTGGGTGATCGGCGCGTGGATAGTGATGATTCGGATCACGTGTCCCCAGTGTGGAACGCCTGTTGCCTTTAGGGGCTCGGTTCTGGGCATACCTACCTTTGGTGGATTCCCAGGCAAAATCTGTCGGCACTGTGGGCATAAGTTGGACTAAGCGGCAGCGTCGGCGTCCGATTGAGGGACGCTCCACGCGCGTTACGGCCCCCGAAAGGGGGCCTTTTGTTGGGTCCAGCTCCAGACATCGCTCCGCGGGTTGGGTTGGCGCCGTTCGGCGCTGCTTGCGCCCACTGCGTTCGCGTCAAGCCCTGACTCGAGCCGACGAACGACACCAACCGCCGTGCCGTGTCGACGCCTCGATTCACCGCCTGCAGCGGCAAGGGGCCTGACCCGCACTTGGAGCTCCAGCTTCGGTAGCTATGCAAGTAGCGGCGCTAGGACCACCCCACTTGATGACCCTTCCAGTTGATGCTGGACGTTAGGCCGCCCATAAGCGGCCAACCGTCATGGTCCGGTATTGGCACGTCCGAGACAATCGCCGTCCCTTCCCTACCCTCGATAAGGGGCGATTGTCGTCTCCCCCTGCCCGCCCCCGAGACGGACACTCACAAGATTCGGCGGACCGACTGAGTTGTGCCAGGAGCCGTCGCCCGCCAGTGACCGCAAGGTGGGTGAAGCTTTAAGGGGACGACAGGGATACGGAGATCGGCGCTGGCACTCGCCCCTCATGCCGAAGCCGGCGGCCGATGCGACGGATTTCGGCTTGACCCTGCCAGGACGGAGACTCACCGTAATCGGGTGCGGCATCTGTGCGATGACGAACATAGCCCACCCCGCGGCGCCGTCTCCGCTGGGACGCGGCCGACGGAATCCCGAAGTAGCTGACGATTTGTCCGGGTGACCGTTGCGCAGGTAGCTGCGTCGGGATGCGGCCAGTTGTCGGGCATGGCACTGGTGTCAGCGCGACGTATCAGAGAGCAATCCCATGCGAAGCGCCGTCGCCAAGGCGGCACCTCTGTTTCCCACGCCCAGCTTGCTGTAGACGTTATGCAGGTGCCATTTGATGGTCGGAACAGAGACCAGCAGGGCGTCTGCCAGCTTCCGATTTGTCAGTCCAGCGTGTAGCAAGCGAAGCAATTCGATCTCTCTAGCGGTCAGGGGCTCCACATGACTTGAAACGGATGCGATGGCGGGAGCATCGTCCGCGTTTCGCGTTGCGGCATCCCCACGAAGGGTCGACATCAGGAAAGTTTGCAGATCAAGCAAGGGCTGCAGGCCTTCTGCTGGGGCAGCGGAGCGTCTGTCACACACGAATGCCAGCGCGGGCAGCAGGGAACGCCCCGCTGACGAAATGGGATAGGCATGGAACTCGGGGGCCGCAGATACCAACGCCCGATTGAGCTGCCGGGCGGCATCGCTCTCCTGCCCCATATCCCACAGCGCCACTGCGCGATGCGTCGTGACCGTAAGGAAGAATCCTCCCGCGCTTTCCGCGCCGCGCGACTGCTGAAGCGTGGTCAGAAGCCGCACGGCCGATTTGGCGTCTCCGAAGGCGAGCTTGAAACGCGCGTCGATGAGCTTCAGCGCATCACGCTGTGCGCGCGACACACCACCATTCCCGGTCTCGACATCCAGCAATCGCGTTCGACGGGCCGTGGCCGCCGCGCCCGTGACGTCCCCCGCCGTCAGTTGGAGCGACGCTTCCTCGAGCGCGAGTGAGAGATACAGCCTGCGATGCTGTTCCCGCAGTGCGGCATCCTGCCCCTCCTGGAGAACCTGCACCGCCAGGTCCAGCCTATTGTGGAAGGCATGTAGGCGAGCCTCGTTGCGCAAGGCGACAAGCTGAGGTTCCACCGGCCCAAAGATTTCCTTGAAAGCGCGTCCGATGTCGATGGAGGACATCGCACGCTCGAAATCGCACCGCTGGACCGCGATCTCCGCATCGAGCAGCGCGGACAGGCCGCCCACGTAGCTCTTCTGACCCAGGCCGAGCCCCCGCGAATCCCGCTGGACGCGATGCCCAAGGTTGCTTGCTGCACGCAACTGACCGAGTTCAACGTCGACGAGGCCATGGAGGAAGTCGCCCCAGGCGGACAGGTAGGAAGCGTCCGCCCCATGGCCGTGCTCATGGGCGAGGAGCGCGTACTTGCGGCTTCGTTCGAAGTCTCGCAGTGCGAAGTACCCGTAGCTGAGACAGTTGGACAGCGTCGCGCTCAGGAACGGCTCATCCCTCGGAACCTGCGGAAACAGGGACGTCGATCGCGCGATGCAGTCGTCGATGTCGTCCGAACATGCCTTGGTCGCCGCCTGTACGGTGTGCGCCCACAACAGCCATCGTTCGCGCTCTTCCGCAGACAGACCCCACCCTGCCGCCGCCCCGGAAGCCAGCATATCAATGGCTTTCTGGGACACTTCCATGGCGTGTCGCGTGTCGCGGGAGAATGCGCACGACCACGCGTGGCTCAGCAGAATCTCCGGATGCCGGGAATGAAACTCGGCCGGCAGATTTCGCATCCAGTCGCGGACGGTGTAGTGATCCCCGCGGAACAATGACGCCCGCATCGCGTGCCGTGCGATGAGATCGGCTGCTTGCTCGAAGTGCGCCGCGTCGAGCGCGTAGCGGATGGCTTCGGACGGATGCCCATTGCTTTCGCACCACTTCGCGGCCCTGAAGCAGGCATCCCGATATCCCTTGGCGTCGCTTCTTCGAAATTCGTTTTGCAGGAACTCCGCAAAGAGGTGGTGGTAGCGGTACCACTCGCCATCACGATCGAGCGCGATCAGGAAAAGGTTCGCGTCTCCAATGAAATCGAGCATGGAGCGCGCATCATCCTGCTGCGTCGTCGCGGCGCAGAGTTCCGCGCACATGCGTCGCAACGGCGAGGTCTGCAGCAGAAAGGTCCGGACGTTGTCGGGTTGGGCACGGATGACCGATTCAACCAGGTAGCGCGTCAGGTCGCGATCGCGGCCTGAAAAGGTCCGGATGAGGTCAGCCGCGGGTCCCTGATGGCGGCGCAACGCCAGTGCCGCCAGCTGAATACCGGTGGGCCAGCCCTCGGTCGACTCGAGAAGCGATTGCAGGTCACTGCGCGACAACCGGAGTTGATGGTATCGATTGAGAAACAGTTCGACTTCGGCGCCGCTGAAGTTGAGATCCTCCTGCCCGATCTCGATGACCCGGCCGGACACCCGCAACTTCGCGACCTCTAGCGAGAGACGATGCCGGCTGGCCACCACGACCGACATGCTCGATGGGAAGTGCGTGATGAGGCGATTGAGGAACCGGAGGATGCGGGGATCCGAGATGTGCTGGAAGTCGTCCAGGAAGATGGCCGATGGCAAGGCGCTTCCGCCCAGCCGATGGCGCAGGCTATCGAAGAGCGAATCGAAATCCCGGACGGGATTCGCCCGCAGGGCGGTCAGTTCATCATGGGCGAATCCAGGATGGATCTGCTGCAGCGCACTGATGAAATAGAGCGCGAAAGTCGCGGGATCGTTGTCTTCGGCATCCAGGCCCAGCCAGGTCGCCGACACCTGCCGTTCGGTAAAAACTGCGTACAGCTCCGTCATCAAGCTCGATTTGCCCGAACCCGCCGGCGCGACGATCGTCACGAGCTTGCTCTGCGGGAGGTCTTCTATTGCTTTGGCAACAAACACCGAACGGGATATGGCGCGGGCGTCCTGGACGGGCGGCACCAGCTTGCTGCGGATCAATCCGTCTTTGCGCAAGCCGGTTTCCTGGTCCGTCATCGGCCTTCTTCAAGATCCCGTGGTGGCCTGCAACTGCGTCTGTCAGCGACGTCATTGTCGCCGTCATCGGCGGTCAGGATACCCATCCTAGGATCGGGTTTTCGACGACAGGAGCGGCTTACGCTGTGTCATGACCATTGCGTCACGGCGAGCGATTGGCAGCCGTAGGCGGATCGGCAGGTGTCCCGGGCTGTCGCCACGGGGCATGACCTCAGGACTGGTTGGAGATCCGAGATGAGCAATTCCCCCGCCGCTGCACCTGCGGAACTCACCAGCTATCGCGACGACAAACGTCACTGGTGGTGGCTACCCCTCTTTGTCGCCATCTCCCCCGTGCTCGGGATCTATCTGACAGCGGTCACCGATCGCCCCAGCTGGTTGTGGATCACCCCCGTTCTTTGGTACGTCGTGCTGCCGATCGCCGACTGGTTGGTCGGGCGCGACAGCCGCAATCCGCCGGATGTTGCGGTACCGAACCTAGAATCGGACGGGTACTACAAGTTCTTGGTCTACGCCTCCATCCCTCTGTTCTATCTGACGTGGCTCGTGGGCGCCTGGGCTGTCGCGACTCAGGCCTACAGCTGGGTCGGATATTTGGGCGTGAGCCTCGCGGTGGCGTTGACCAACGGCTTGGCACTGGTCGTGGGCCACGAGATCGGCCACAAGACCACGCGCTTCGAGAAGCGCCTTGCCCAGATCGTGCTCGCGGTGCCCGCCTACGGCCACTTTTCCGCCGAGCACAACCGTGGGCACCACAAGGATGTCGCGACCCCCGATGACCCGGCTTCTTCCCGTTTCGGCGAGACGCTGTACGGGTTCGTCTTGCGCGAAATTCCAGGCGCACTCGGGCGCGCTTGGCACGACGAGAAGGTTCGTCTCCATCGCCAGGGCAAAGGTGCCTGGAGTCCCTCCAATGAACTGCTGCAGTCCTTCGCGATCACGGCGGTGCTCTACGGGACAGCCCTCGCGCTTTGGGGTGTCGTCTTGATCCCGTTCCTGCTGATCTCGACGTTCTGGGGCTGGCAATTCCTGTCGACGTCGAACTACATCGAACACTACGGCCTGCTGCGCCAGAAGCTCCCCGACGGACGGTTCGAGCGCTGCCGCGCCGAACACTCATGGAACGCAGACCACGCCATCTCCAATCTGATGCTGTACCACTTGCAGCGTCACTCGGACCATCACGCGCGTCCCACGCGCTGCTACCAAGCTCTCCGCAGTGACAAGGCGCCCGAACTGCCCTCGGGCTACCCACTGTGTTTCACCCTGGCGTATTTCCCGCCACTGTGGCGCGCCGTGATGGACAAGCGCGTGCTCGAGGTCTACGGCGGTGACATCACCCGCGTCAACATTCAGCCCAGCAAGCGCGCCGAGATCCTCGCCAAGTACGGGGCCGCCAACATCAGTGCGGTCGGCGCCTAATCATGGCTCGGTATCGTTGTCCGAGTTGCGGTTATGAGTACGACGAGCAAAAGGGTGACGCTCACGAAGGGTTTGCACCGGGCACGCGATGGGATCAGGTGCCCACTGACTGGGCATGCGCCGATTGCGCCGTACGTGACAAGGCCGATTTCCTGAAGGTCGAAGAGGCGACGAGGACCTAGCCTCGCTCCTCTGAAGGTGTCGCCGACAAGCTCGACCGCGCACCGAACCGAACAGACCGAGGTTATACGTCGTATGAAGAAATGGCAGTGCGTGGTGTGCGACTTCGTCTTCGACGAAGCTCTCGGCGTGCCGGACGAAGGGATCCCCGCAGGGACGCGCTGGGAAGATGTTCCGGAGTCATGGACCTGCCGTGATTGCGGTGCGCCGAAGTCTGATTTTCAGATGGTCGAACTCTAGCGGCACTGTCAGGAACGAATAGATCGTCACCTCGTCGTCCTTCTCGCAATGAGGAGGAGATTAAGTGACGATGCCAAGGGTTGCCAACGAGCAACTCGAGCGAGCAGTAGGAAGGAGGTGGAGGATGGATACTGCGACGGGACCGCGTTGCCAAATCGACCCGCGCGCGCATCGAGACGCATTGACCGTCCCGGGACCTCAAAAGCTCGAAGGCTTTTCAGTCTGGAAGGATTTCGTTCACGATCACTTCCCTTGGCTCGAACATCGCAATCACTGCAGCGGGCGCTTCAGCGCTCGTGTCACTACCCACCGCGTTTGCTCATTCGAGTTCGCCACGATTCAAGCGAGTGCCAGCGAGGTGATCAGAACGCGACATCTTGCGGAGGCGGCCGAGAACGGCTTCGTCAAGCTTCTTTGGCAGAAGTCGGGAGCTCTCTTTCTTGAGCAGGACGGCAAGCACTGCTCGCTCGAACCCGGAGAGTTTGCGGTGTGCGACACCGTCAGGCCCTATCGAGTAGGGCTCAGCGACGCAGCCACGTTCGCCGTGCTCATGCTACCGCACGACTCGATCTCGGGATGGCATTACCTCAGCTCGAAAGTATGCGGAACGAAATTGACCGACGTTGCTCGTCCCAAAGTTGCATTCGAAGCGCTGACGACGCTGGTTGGGCTTCCGTCGGAGACGATACGGGATGAAGGCGAGTCCGTCTTGCAAGCAGTGCAATCGCTACTGTCGGCTTCCATCCAACAGGCCGGCGGGGTCTCAAGCGATGCATCAGCCAGAGACGCCAGACTCCATAAGGCCAGACGCCACATCGTCGAGAACATCGGCAATCCAGGCCTTGGCCCCGACGACCTGGCGACGACGCTCTGCATGTCGAGACGTGCCCTCTACCTGCTTTTCAAGGGGCACCAGATAACGCCGGCAAAGATGATTCACGATATCCGTCTCGAGCGCGCCCATTGTTGCATCGATGACGAGCGTAACGACCATCGGAAAATGACCGATATCGCGCTCGATCTCGGATTTTCCGACTACGCGACCTTCTCCCGACTGTTCCGCGCACGTTTCGGCGTGACCCCGAGCGAGCATCGGATGCGTAGGCGGTTCGCAAAGAGTCCCCCCGTCGTCCCAAACGGGTAACTGTCTGACGTAAGATCGTGGAATTGAGAAGTTGGTCTCGCTGCGAGTCACCTGGTTTACGGTAGGCGACCGCTTCCCGCTGGCGGCATAGAGCTAGATCGGCGGCCGTCCGTCCCCGCTGACTAGCGAGTCAAGTTCACAAAGTTCTGCCTCATGATGGCAGATGTGGTTCATGCGCTACTCCACTGGATCACGCCCCGCTGTAGGTTGGTGTCAATGGCGAGATTGAGCAGCACACTCACCTAGCCGCTTCGCGTCCTGAAGCTCGTTCGAATCGCCCTACTGCCCCTAAATCGCAGTACTGCTTCCAGACCGATCAGCTTTCCTTTGTTCTACGACCCATGGGTTCGCGAGGCATTGACTACTTTCGATGACATCTCTAGCGACAAGTGAAAACGCAGCATGTTCTGGAACGGACGGCCTAGGTGGAATTGACGGGCGTGTCGACGGATACTCTTTTTTACTCGCGAATAATAGGTATGGAGCGGAACCAGCTGCCTCGGTGTCTCCGGCGGATGCGCGTCAACGCAAGCCAGACGGACTGGATTCTTCCTTCTCGTCCATCACCTCTCGGAGGATGGCCCTCATCCAGGTGAGATCCTGATGGTCGGATCGATTCTTGTGCCAGATCATCGCGACGTCCAGAGAGGGAATGAAATATGGAATCGCGAAGATCTCGATGTCGAACCAGGCCTGGTGATGCTCGGCGAGCCGCCTGGGCACGACACCGAGCAGGTCGGACCCCTGGACGATCTCCGGAATCAGCGTGAAGTACGGGATGTAGTACTTCGTTTTCTGGACCAGCCCCTGCTCGGCGAGCGCTTCCTGCTCGACGGTCGGCGTACCGTCCGTCCGGCAGTACATGACGTGCGAACGGGACAGGTACTCCTCGAGTCCTATCGTGGTGGAACCATTTTCGACCTGCCGCGCCCGGATCCCCACCAGATGGTCCCGCATCAAGGGCTGAAAGCAGAAGTCAGGATCCAGATGATCGATGCCGCATGCCAGCAGGTTGGCGTGCCGGGTGGGACAGATGATCAGATCGAGGGAGCCGAAACGAAGCTCTTTCCCGGACGTGCCCGGCGTAGGCAACATCGACACGCTCACCGACGGTGCGATCCGCAACAACTTTCTCGACAGCTTGTTCGTCACCATCACGGCAACGTAGTCCGCCGTCGCGATCCTGAATCGACTCTCGGCCTTGCTCGGATCGAACGCAATCCCGCTGACCATCTGATCCGTGAGCCTGACGATCTGAGCGACCTCGGCGGTCAACCGATGCGCTTTCTCGGTGAGCACCATCGTGCGACCGCTCCGAACCAGCAGTTCGTCCTTGAACAGGATGCGGAGTTGGCCCAGCGATCCGCTGACGGTGGACTGGGTCAGGTGCAGGCGGCGGGCGGTCTCCGACACGCTCGCGCAGTGGAGCAGCTCATACAGGATCGGAATCAGGTTCAGATTCAGCGAGCGGAGGGTGTGCAATGCATCTGCCGTCATCGGTCACCTCGTCCCGCTAGGAGCACTCGCGCGACCTTATCCCAGCCCCCAGGTGCGGGGGAATACGCCCGAGAGCATCGGAGGCACCGGGCGTCGGCACTCATCCGGCTCGGGTCACTCCACGGCACCGCGACTTCGGGGCAGATAACGGCTAAACCAGTTCGCCGACGCAGAAAAGCGCCATGTGCTTCGCCGCAAGCCTGGAGTGGTAATCGCCGAACTTCGCTGTCGCGTCGTTGCCGGCGTACATGCGCGCCACGAAGGGCCCACCGGGGTGGCGGTCCTTCCGCTGGCTGAAGTCGTAGACCTTGCCGCGGATGATGATCCAGCAGTCCTCGAAGCTGGCGTGCTGCGCCACTTCCCTCGCGCGTGATCTTGCGATCGCCCTTGAGCGAAACCGGCAGCAGCCACAGGTTCTGCGCGATGTCCTTGCGGGTCTGCAGCGATCCCGAGCGCGAGCGGAAATCCCAGGGCCCTAGCTTTCGCGCGGGCAGCTTGTCGCCGATGTTCCGCGCGTCGAAAGCGTAGATCCAGTTCATGTCGTTGCAGGCGCGCTGCTCGTGGCTGAAGAACGGGTAGTCGCGCTCGTCGACGGTCGCGAGGATCGCCCGGCGTGCAGAGGAATCGTCGGGCTCCAGGTGCTTGAACAGGAACTTGGAGCCGAACTGGAAACGCGTGGCGCGGTAGTGGCGCACGCGCTCGTAATGCAGCAGTGCGGAGTACGCGTCCTCGCGGTGTGGCTGGAAAGCCGTGCTCAGCGCGGCACCGTCCTCGAAGCTCGGCGTGGCGGCCTGGCTCATCGTCGGCAGCGTCGGGTGTGCGGCGTCACCGAGCAAGCAGATGCGGCCGTCGGTCCAGTGCTCGAAAGCATCGCGGTCGTAAAGGCCCCACTTGGTCGGCTTCTCGATGCCGCCGACCACGGCCAGCACAACGTCCAGGTGCACGTCACCGGCAAACGCGGAACCCATGCGTTCCTGCATCCCGGCAGGATCGGCCGCAAACACCAGTCGCCCTCGTCACCCTCGAACTCGGCCTAGTCGGGTTCGTAGTAGGCCGACCAGCTGTTGAGCAGTTCGCCGCCGCGTACCCAGTAGGTGAGCGCCGAGGCTCGCTAGGTCTTGCGCACGTCCATGCTGAAGCTGTCGATGGGATTGTGGTCCATCGGACTGCCGTCGGCCTTGCGCAGGCGGGCGACCTCGGCGCGCGGGATCAGGCCGCAATAGCAGGTCACCCGGTCCAGCGACGCTTCGAGTTGTTGGGCCACACCTGCTTGACCACTTCGGAGTTGATGCCGTCGGCACCGATCAGAAGTCTCCGGTGGCCACGCTGCCGTCGGCGAAACGGGCGGTGACGGTGCCGGCGCCTGGCTCAGGCCCGTCAGACGCTGGTTCATGTGCACGCGGATCGGGCAGCCCACTCCTGAGTCGGGCCCCAGTTCCAGCACCCGCTTGTACAGGGACATCAGCAGATCCATCCGGTGCATGTGATGGAAGCCCGCACTGTCGTCGGCGGCGGTGTTGCGATCGATGGGCTTCCGCAACACCGTGCCGTCGGAAAAGATCGCGCGTCGTGCGTCGAGGATCGCGGCGCGGCCTCCGTCGATGGCGCCCTGCGGACCCTTGGGGTCGCCACCATCCAGATCGATGCCGAGCCACTTGCACAGCCGCGCACCATTGGGCGCGATGTTGACGCCGGCCCGGCCGTGCTCGGCACTCGGGTTTGCGTAGACATCGATGCAAGTGAGCACTCCAGCTTCGCGCAGCTCGATCGCTGCGAAAAGCCCCCAATGCCTCCGCCAACGATCAGCGTTCGCATCTCACTCTCCGTTCGTGTGCAGCTCCATGGGCCATCTCGCGGCTGTAAACATCCACGCAAAAGCCAGAAAGGCGAAAAACGCGAACTGGATTGCGCGGTCTCTCGTTCACCAGTCTCTCTCGCGTTATTCGATATCGACGTAAAGATCTTCACCGACGGCCGTGACGGGATAGGTCCGCAGGGGCGTCTTGCAGGGGAACTCCAGCGCGGCTCCCGTGCGGACATTGAAGCAGCCCCCGTGCAGAGGACATTCGACCACATCGTCTTCGAAGAATCCGTCCGTGAGGATGGCGAACTGGTGCGTGCACAGGTTGCTGGTGCAATGGATCTCGCCGTCGATGTTGAATGCGGCCAGCGGCGGAACGCCCGCGATATCGACGCGCAGCATCTGTCCCGGTTCCACGTCGCCGCGTGCACACAACCGGACTCGACTGCTCATTCCGATGACTCCACGACGTTCGTAGTGCGCCTAGAGGCCCTCGGGGAAGCGGCGCCTGACCGATCGAGAAACGACATCAGAGCGCCTCCCCTCCCCGCACGTTCACGATGCCGCGCACGCCCAGGCCGCCGTCGGTCTGGATGATCGCGCCCGTGATCGGTCCGGCATCCGCAGCGGACGCCAGCAGCACGTAGGGCCCGCAGTAATCCTCGGGTTTCGGAGCGATCTGCAGCGGCGTGATGTCGCGCAGCATCTGGTCGAGGCCGTCGATGTCCGCAAGCGACTGAGAGTGGGTGCCGTTCGACTGCAGACCGCTCAGGTTGGTCTTCATGCCACCCGGCGCCACGCCATTCACACGCACCTTGGGCGCCAGCTCGTGGGCGAGTTGCTTCACCACACCGACCAGCGCGTGCTTGGATGCGGTGTAGATCGGGCCGCCGCCGCCGGGGTAGAAGCCGGCGTTCGAGATCGTGAAGATGATGCTGCCGCGGCTTTTCACCAGTTCGGCCAACGCCGCGCGCGCGCCGAGCAGGCCGCCCTTGACGTTGACTGCGAGCAGTTCGTCGAACGCGGCTCCCAGCCGATCGCCGTCGTACTGGGACAGCGGCTGGAAGAAGTCGAAGATGCCCGCGTTGGCGATGAAGGTATCCAGGCGTCCGAAGCGCGCGACGGCTTGCTCCACCGCACGCGCGTTGTCCGCATAGACCGTGACGTCTCCGACGATCACTTCGATCGCCCGGCCGAAATCGGATCGCAGGGTCTCGGCACGCGCGGCGCTCGATTCGAGCACCGCCACCCTCGCACCTTCGCTCAAGAAACGCTGGACCAGCGCGCGACCCAGACCGGAACCTCCACCGGTGACCAGGACCACCGCTTCCTTCAATCCGCTCATCGCTCGACTCCGTTCAGAGGAACAGCAGCAGGTTGCGGCCCGCGATCGAGCGCTCGTCGAAATCGACGCGGCGATCCACCAATCGCAAGCTGCCGGCGGAGCAACGACGCACGCGGTCTTCGCGGCAGCAGGTGAACTGGTCGATCTCGTAGGCACGGCGGCTGCGCTGCACCAGGACGTTGGAGCGCACCAGGCGTTCGTCGTTCCTGCCGGTCAGGAAGACCTCGATGTTCGTGACGAGCCGCCGGTAACGTTCCGGCGGATCGGTACGCCACTGCATGCCGGAGTTGAACTGGTCGACTCTTGCCTTCAGGAAGGTGAAGTCGTCATTGAAGATGAACATCTCGCTGGGAGCGTTGTAGCGGCGTTCCTTGCGATAGCGCAGTTCGCGGCTGGCGACCACGTAGCGGATACCGGGATCGAGGACCTGTTCCAGCCATTCGGAGAACTGCTCGGTGTCCAGCAACCGCGCCTCGCGGTGCAGCAGGCGCTCGACCTCGCGGCACGCCGCGTCCTCGAGGCAGACTTCGAGCTTGCCGAAGTCGATCGGCGCGGGAACGCTGCGCGAAGCGGCTGCGGGAGAATCCGTCGCCAAGATGTGGTTTCCCATGTTGCGATCCTCCTCAGGCTGCGACCGGTTCGCCGATCAGCCCGGAGCCGGCCTCGGTCAGTTCTCGCTTCCAGCCGGCATCACCTTTTTTCATGTCGGCCCAGGTCGCGGCGTTCATCGTCTCCTGGTAGAACCGGAAGTAGCCGCGGTACGAGGTCTCGCCGATGGCTGATTCCCCGACCACTCCCGGAAGCTCGGGATCCTCGCGATCGCCGCCGATCCCCATCTGCGCATTCAGCGAGCCCTGCCGCGTCATGTAACCGCGCGACAGCTGGGACTCCGATTCCATGTTGTCGTTGTCGTCGGCCTCCCAGTATCCGGCGACCCCGAACGTGCGATGCATCGAGTCCGCGATGCGCTGTTTCAGTTCCGTCGGCATGTCCTTCTCGACGATCGCCCACGTGAAGCATTCCGTGCGGTTCGGACCGTGTGGTTGCCAGACCTTGAAGAGATTGGAGCCCCACAGGTACGTCGTGTTCGGGAATACCGAACCGTTGATGTGCGAGCCGTAATAGCGAGCGCGCAATGCGCCGTACGCCTTTTCGATCGCTGGCCGTTTCTTCGCCTGCCAGGCGAGGATCTCCTGGGCCAGCGGCATGTCGTGAGAGCCCGGGTTGGTGTCATAGAGGATTCCCAGCCCGTGACCGTAGCGCGTCGTCACCTGCAACCCCGCGCCCTCGGGTGGCAGGCCCGCGTTGCCCGACATCGGCGCCAGCATGCCGCCGCCCGCCTTCAGAGCCGCGGCGTGCGTCCATCCGACGTGATACGCATCGCCGACGAAGTTCTCGCTCGGCGCTTTCCAGTTGCAGTGAACCATGGAGCGGCTCGGAGGGCCGAGCAGCTCGACACCGCCGTTGGCCTCCATCCAGATATCCAGATACCACCGCGCATCACCGAGATAATCGGTCAGGCTCGGCGCGGCTGCATCGAAGCAGCCGTAGACGAAGCCGTGATACGAGGACACGCGCGCCACCTCGCGCAGCCCGTGCGTGGACTTGTCGAGCCGGCCCTTGTACAGCTCCTTCTCGAAGGGGACCGAGGTGAGCGCGCCGTCCGTCCCGTAAGACCAGCCGTGATAGTTGCAGACGAAGCTGCGCGCATTGCCGGCTTCCACCGGGCAGACGCGGGCGCCACGGTGGCGGCAGACATTGAGGAATGCCTTGATGCTCTTGTCCTTCTGCCGCACCACGATCACCTCGTCCTGCCCCATGCGCGCGGTGACGAAGTCGCCGGGATTGGGGATGGCGGCCTCGTGGGTCAGGAACAACCAGCAGCGCGCGAAGATGCGCTCCATCTCCGCGTCGAACACATCGCGGTCGTGATAGATGCGTGCGCTCTGCAGGCCACGCTGAACGTCGATCAGCGGTTTCATTCTCGTTCTCCTCCATCGTTCCGGGTTGCCGCCAAGTGTTCCTCCAGGAACCCCAGCCGGTCGTTTCCCCACCACATCTGTTCGTCGAGCATCATCGTTGGGGCGCCGAAGACGCCCCGTGCATGCGCGTCGCGGTTATCCAGCGCATAGCGTTCGCGTGCTTCCGTCGATGCGGTGAAGGCGAGGAACGCGGCTGCGTTCCAGCCCATCGCACGCGCGACAGCAGAGATCAGCGCCTCGTCGCCCATGTCGCCGCCCTGGCCCCAGGTCGGCAGCCACGCGGCGCGCAGGTATTCCGCTTCGGATCCGCGATCGGCGGCGTAGTAAAGGCCCAGGTTCAGCCGCTCGGATTTCAGCGTCTTTGGAAACACGAGTGGCACGCCGTAACGGCGCGCCCATCGCTTCATGTCGGTCACCAGGTATCGCAACTTCACCGGGATGCTGACGTTCGGCGGCGCGGTGTTGCCCGCGGCCAGCTTCGCTGCCGGCAGATCGATCGCGTGGTAGGCGATCCGAAGACCGTGTCGATCGGCCAGGGCTGGGAGCTGCGTGTGCGCGAGGTAAGCGAACGGGCTCATGAAATCGAAGTAGAAATCGATGAAACGAGAGGGATGCGCGTGCTCCACGGTCAGTGCACCCGCTTGAGTTCCATGAACCCGAGACCACTGACCCATTCCGGCACGGACTCGTAGGCGATCGTCTCGCCGCGGACATCGCGCATCGCGCCCATCGCGCACAGGAAGTTCTTGATCTCGAGCCCTCCGTTACCTCCGTCCCGCATGATGTCCTCGTCGCTCAGCGCGAGCAGCGCATCGACATCGCCGTTCTCCACCAGGGCCATCACCATCCGGTCCCAGGATTCATTGATCCGCCCCATCTGCGGCGTGCCCGGCCAGTGGCTGATCCCACCGGTTCCGTAGATCGCGACGCGTTCGTTCCCTTTCCATGTGGACACGGCGTCGCCGATGAGCCGGCCGATGTCGTACGCGCGGCGGCTCGGGATGACGGGTTCCATGCCCGAGTTGATGTAGACGGGGATCGTGCGGACGCCATCGACGGGCCGAACGGCGTAGTGCACGGGAATCATGATCGAGTGATCCGCCAGCAGCGTCCTCGACACGCTCCAGTCCACGCCGCCCTTGATGCCGGCGTCGAGGATGTGTCGCGCCAGCGGCTCGTTGTTCTCGACCCTGGCCCGCGGCATGCCGAGCCAGGACTCCTTCGGGCCTACGACGTCGCCGATCGCGATCATGGCCGTGGGCATGCATGAGGGTCCATTGACCGTCGCGTGGTCGTCGCCGATCACGATGACGGTATCGACGTTGGCGGCGCGAATCCTGCCGGCGATCTCCTCGAACGCTCCGAGGCAGGCGTCCCGTTTCGCAGAGGGTGCGGCCATCGTAATCGCGCTGATCAGCGGATCGTGCGGCATCAGGAATCCACAGACGAGTTCTGCCATGACGGCTCCTTGGTCGTTGACGTTTCTAGGTGGTCGCCGGTGAAGGCGTGTTCATGCGTCGCATGTACTCGCCCACCTGGTCGAAGCCGCTCAGCGCGATCCAGCTGACGAACAGCAGCATCTGGTCGGCGCCGCGATCCGCCATCGCGCGAACGTCGAGCGACTTCACCAGCTGCTGTTCGTCCGGGGTCAAGGGGTAGTCCTTCAGCGCCAGGTCCGGATCGCTGCGAAAGCGGTCGGCGCGCAGCGGATCGTGGTGCATGTCCCACAAGGCGCTTTCCATCGCGTGCGTGCTCATCGGTGTTTCGCTCCTCGACGTCTTCGAAGGGTCAGGGCTGCTGGCCGTACTTCACATGGAGGTCCGCCCAGGCCTGGCCGGAGGCCATGGCGCCGTCCAGGTACGCAGCAGGAACCAGGTGATACGGAGGACGGCAGGGACCTGCGTGCAACCAGCCCGCCTGGTTCATGCGCGCCTTTTCGATGCCGATGTTGTATTTCGAGAACTCGGAGAAGTCGCCGCGCGGGAACAGCGTCGAGTCCGCCTGACGCATGTCGTCCGAGATCCGCTTGGCGAGCGACCAGTCGCCCGAACGCTTCGCGCTCGCCACGGCGTCGCGCAGCGCGATGGCGGTGGCAGGCCCGCACATGGCGCCGCTCGACCAGAACGCCGTCATGCGCTCCGGTGCGATGCGCGCAGCGGCGTAGTAGTCGTCTTCGTGCGGCAGAAAGCGGATCGAAGGAGCGAGCGCCAGATCCAGATCGAGCATGCCGATACCGAGATACTTGGCCGTCACGACCTGCGGGATCCGAGACACCTGCGCCCAGAAAGGACGAGGAAAGTCGTACTTGAAAGCCTCCGGATTCGCGTACACAGCGATCGCGATGTCGGGGCAGGCCTCTGCGACATCCTTGTAGAACTGCACCGCTCCCGGAGTCTCCATGCGGCACCACATGGGGACGCCGAGCATGGTTCCCGAGACGCCCATGTCGTGTGCGGCGCGGGTCTGTCGCACGACCTCGCGCGTATTCAGTGCTGTCGTGCCGCAGAAGTACGGCACTCGCCCCCTGGCGACCTCGACGATGGTCGCCATGAACGAGCGCTTCTCGTCCCAGGTCAGCGTGGCGCATTCGCCGAACGTGCCGTTGCTCAGAATGCCGTTGACGCCCGCCTGGATCAGGCGCTCGACGATCCTCGCGGTCTCGTCCAGGTCCACCGTGTTCTCCGCGCGCCAGTCATCGGCGTTCGGCGTGGCGGGCGTGGGCATGATCACCCACGCGCCGTTGATGTCGTCTGCTTGGATCCGGGCTTTCAAGTGGGTTCGTCCGAATGAAAAGGCGTCGCGATAAGGAAAGGAGAAGCGGCGGGCGCGCCGCCTAGAACGGATACGGCTGGTTCGATGGCTCGATCGTCAGCCACTTCAGCTCCGTGAATTCGTCGATCACGGCCCGACCGTCGAAACGGCCATAGCCGCTGTCCTTCATTCCACCGAACGGTGCCTGCGCCTCGTTCTGCACGGTCGCACCGTTGATGTGGCAACTGCCGCTCTGGAGCTGCATCGCCACTTCGATCGCGCCGGTCACGTCGTGGCTGAAAACCGAGGCCGCGAGGCCATATGCCGTGTCGTTCGCGATGCGGACGGCGTCGGCGGTGTCACGAGCCCGGATCATCACCGTGATCGGACCGAAGGTCTCCGCGTCGTAGATCGCCATGTCGGCGGTGACGTGGTCGAGCACCGTCGCTGGCATCGTCGCGCCGTCGGCGCGACCGCCCACGATGAGTTCGGCGCCCTTGGCAAGAGCATCTTCGATCAGCGCATTGATGCGCGCGCCGCTCTCACGAAAGGCCATGGGACCGATCACGCACGAGGGGTTCTGCGCCGGATCGCCGCATGGCAGCGCACGCACCTGCTCGGAGAGCCTGGCTGCGACCTGATCCGCGACCGCGGCATCCACGACGATGCGTTCGGTCGACATGCAGATCTGGCCTTGATAAAGAAATGATCCGAACACTGCGGCGCGGACCGCGCCGTCGATATCGGCGTCCTTCAGGATGATCAGCGGAGACTTGCCGCCGAGTTCGAGCAGGCATCGCTTGAGATGAACCGCCGCCTTCTGGGCAATGATGCGTCCGACGCGCGTCGACCCGGTGAAATTGATCCGCCGGATGGCAGGATGACCGATCAGTTCATCGATGACGTCGGGCGCATCCGAAGGCGCGGTGGTGATCAGGTTGAGCGCACCCGCCGGAAGGCCGGCAGCGTGAAGGATCTCGACGAGCAGCGCATGCGTCCGCGGACTCGTCTCGGAGGCGCGGAACACCACGGTGTTGCCGCAGACCAGCGGATACGCGAGGGCTCGCGCAGCGAGCACGACGGGCCCGTTCCAGGGTGCGATGCTCAGGATGACGCCGACCGGTTGACGGATGGTCATCGACAGCGCGCCAGGCTTGTCGGTGGGAATGGTCTCGCCCTGGATCTGCGTCGCCAGGCTCGCTGCTTCGCGGAAGAGGTTCGCGGTCAGACCCACGTTGAAGCGCGACCATAGCTCCGAGGCGCCGACTTCCAGTGCCATCGTGCTCACGAACTCGTTGGCTTTCTCCTCCACCAGATCGGCCGCGCGAAGAAGGATGCGCCGACGCGCGGTGGGTCCCGTCTGCGACCACGTCGCGAAGGCGCGGCTCGCGGAGTCGGCGGCGGCTCGTGCGTCGGCAATCGTCGCCGCCGCGATCGTCGTGATCAGGCGGTCGTCCGTCGGGTGGCGCCGCGCGAAGGTCTTGCCTCCGCCCGCTGCCCGGGCCGCGTTATCGACGAAGAGCAAAGTTTCCATGGGCGCGTATCGGTGAAAAAGCCGGTCTGCGCTGGATCATATTCCCGGATCCAACGTACGAATAACAGTTCCTTCTGATGGGAACCATCGGCGACGCCGATGGACCGATGCGAGTATCGAGAGCGCGATCGACATCAAGATCGGAGCGGCGTCGCCACTGCAGTCGGACACCATCGGACGGTCGCTCTATCGGGGTACGCGGTCTTGCTCGATCATCGCGAAGCCCTTTCCGATGGCCAGGCTCGCCGCGTCCGCGATGGCGTTGAACATCATCGAAGCATCCGCCGTACCGGTGCCCACGATATCGTGCGCCGTGCCGTGCGCGACGCTGGTGTGGACGTACGACGGTCCGAGGAACAGCACGCAGTTGCCGGAGAAGCCCCAGGTCTTGATCGGGATATGGCCCTGATCGTGATACATCGCCACGACCGCGTCGTAGTGGCCTTCGATGCACTGGCGGAAGACGCTGTCCGGACTGACCGGGCCTTCCACCGAGATGCCCTCGCCGCGTGCACGCGAGACGGCAGGTGCGATCGAAGACGTCTCCTCGTCGCCGGCCGCGTGGGGATTGAATCCCGCCACGGCGATTCGCCCCGCGCCCACGCCCCACGCGTGCAGCGAGCGCGACAGACAGACGATCAGGCGATGGACCGCTTCGGCGGTGATGGCCGCGGACACGTCGCGCAGCGGCATGTGATCCGTCAGGTGCGCGATGACCAACCTTCCGGATCGCAACAGCAGATAGGCCGGGTCGTGGGGGCTGTAACTCGGCACCGAGCCGAGCGTGCCGGCCAACTGCATCGCCTTGCCGCTGATGGGACCCATCACGCAGGCGTCGAGCTTTCCGTCGCGCGCGAGGCGGTCGAGGTGATCGATCCACGCGCCTGTAGCCGCGCCGCCCACCGCGAGGTCGCCGCGGTAGCAGGTGGGGTCGCCGTCGTAAGCGGCAGACTCGAGCACGTCGATGACGCGCTCGTCCGGGTCGGTGTCGTGAGGACCGGCCGCGGATCTGACCGCGAGCCCCGGCGCCGCCACGCGCACCGCCTGCTCGACCACGGCGCGACTGCCGACGATCAGCGGTCGGCAACGCGACTTCAGGCGCCCCGAGGCCAACGCCTTGATCGTCACTTCCGGTCCGATCCCGTTGGGATCGCCCGTCATGATTCCGACGGTGGGCAGCACGGGCTTCAAATGCTGTAGATGTCCAGCACCGTCGGGATCAGGTCGTTGAGCACGAGGATCTTCTTGCGGCGGATTTTCCAGCCGGTCGAACCCGGGGCGAGCACGTACTCGGCGTGACCGAAGAACTGCGTCTGCTCGCCCTTGCGGAACAGGTGGACCACCCAGCGCGTGCGGGCGATCACGGTGCCGTCGGCCTGCGGCAGCACACGGATGTTGCTGACCATGTGGCAGGTGCGCGGCAGCGGCGTGGAGGCCGAGGAGCGGCCCGTACGCAGACGGAACACGCGGTCCTCGAGTCCGGCGCGGCCGTTGTAGTAGATCAGCGACATCTCGCACTGCGGGTCGGACGTGGTCTCGTACTCGGAGTCCCATGCGGGCACCCAGTACTCCACGGTCTCCTCGTGCAGGCCCAGCCACGTGTCCCAGTCGCGATCGTCGACCGCCTGCGCCTCGCACGCGAGAAAGTCGGTGACGTCGCTTCGCAGTGCGACCAGGTCCAGGGGCGGTGCGCCGTCCATCAAGCGATCCCGGCCAGCGCCGGTGCCATCAGCTCAGCCCAGCGACGGTGCTGCGCGAGGAAGATGCCCTCGTCCTCGACGCGCGCACCGGAGCGCGACGGGTTGATGCCGAGCGCGCGGGCACGCTCATCGGGACCAGCGGTCTCGTGCGCCGCGCCGCGACTCATCTCGCTCCAGCGGATCACGCTGCCGTGCCGGCTGCCGCCGTGCGATTCCTCGAACTCGGTGAGGTCGTCGGGCGTCGCCATGCCGCTGGCGTTGAAGAAGTCCTCGTACTGGCGGATGCGATGCGCGCGTGCAGACCGCTCTTCGCCGATCGGTGCGAAGCAGAAGATCGTGACCTCCGTCCTGTCCACCGCCAGCGGCCGGAACATGCGGATCTGGCTGCTCATCTGGTCCATCAGGAACACGTTGGGATAGAGCAGCATGTTGCGCAGCCGGCCTACCGTCCACGCCGCGCGCTCCGCGCCCATGTCGCGGGCGAGCTCCTCGCGCCGTGGCCACAGCGGGCGCGCTTCCGGGTTGCTCCAGTCAGACCAGATCATCGTGTGGCCGTTGCCGAGTTCGTAGAAGCCGCCCGCGGAGTTGGGGATTCCGCCCGCGTTCATCGCCCGGGTCTTCTCGCCCGCGGTCTTGGAGCGCGCACGCTGCTTCATCGTCGCGACGTAGTTCGCGTGCACCGATCCGACGTGATAGCCATCGACGCCGTTCTCGGCCTGCAGTTTCCAGTTGCCGGCGTAGGTGTACGTGGAGCGTCCCTTGAGGATCTCCACGCCGTTCGGTGCCTGGTCGACGACCATGTCGATGAAGGCCTTGGCGTCGGCGAGGTAATCGACCAGTGCAGGCGCAGCCTCGTTGAGCGTGCCGAACAGGAACCCGCGGTAGTTCTCGATGCGGACCTTGCGCAGGCCGAGCTTCTTCTTGTCGAAGCCGGGCGGATAGCCCGCACCGTTCTCCGCCATCGGCGCGGCCAGGTTTCCATCCAGGTCGAACGACCAGCCGTGGAACGGGCAGTTGTAGTCGCGTGCGCTCCCCTTGGACATGCGGCACAACGTCGCCCCACGGTGCGTGCAGATGTTCACCAGGCAGTTCAACTGCCCGGACTCGTTGCGATTGACGATGACCGGGACGCGGCCGATCCAGCCCGTGATGTAGTCGCGCGGCTTCGCGAGCTGGCTCTCGTGTGCGAGGTACACCCACACCTTCTCCCAGATGTGCTTGAACTCCTGCTCGAAGAGTTGGGGACAGGTGAAGATGCGCCGGTCCACCAGGCGCACGCCGCCCTCGCCTTCGACGACGAGTGGGTCGGACTCGATGGAGCGCAGATCGTTCATGCACGGCTCCGCTGGGTCAGGCGCGCGCCGTGACGGATGCGGTCGCGGCGCCGCCGTCCTCGAGCCAGAGCGGCCATCCGGCGCGCGCATTGGCGGCCATCGCGAGCTTGCGCTCGGCCGGCGTCGCGAAACGGCGGTCCCAATCGCGCAGCCGAGGCTTTGCGACCCATGCGAACCAAAGCGGCGGCACCAGTCCCAGCAGGAAGCACAGGAACAGCGAAGGCATCTGCGGCGCCTGCGGTTCCGGTGGCAGCTCGTAGAACCGTCGATAACTGTCCAGATGGTGGTGGATGTGGTTCGTGATCTCCACGCCCAGCGGACGCACGACCGGCCCCAGGTGATTCCACGCGTGATGCAGCTGCACCGGCGCCCCTTCGACGCGCAGCAGGCCGTAGTGCTGGAAGTAGTTGAATCCCTCGACGAGCGCCTTGCCGATGAACATCGCGCCCATGCAGATCAAGGCCGCCACCGGCCCCGCGAAGACCGCGCACAAGCCGGGTGGCAGTGCGAGCAGCGCGAGTTGCTGCCACAAGCGATTGCGCAAGCTCCATGCGCTGCGACCGCTGCGACGCAGATTACCGGCCTCGCAGCGCACGGCATCCGCGTAGGAGCCGAAAGTGGCGCGCCACACGAAGGTGTAGAGGATCTCGCCCCGATACGGTGTATCGCAGTCGCGCGGCGTATCCAGGTGGATGTGATGCGTCAGCACGTGGCCGACGTCACGGTTCGGATCACCGTAGAACGTGCTCGCAAGCTGGGCCATGCGGCGCGGAAACCAGTGGCGCCGATGCATCAGCTCATGCGCCACCGGCAGGTTGGGTACCGCACTGAGCCAACCGAGCGACAGCAGGCTGCCGACGATCTGCGATGCGGCGCCCGGGCCGGTCAGCGGGTTCAGTCCGCGTTGGACGGAGGCAGCGAACGCAGCGTAGAGCGCAACGATCAGCGCCACGTGCAAATACAGCGCGAGATCCGCCAGGAATGGAACGACGCGGTGCCGCCGCGCCTCGTCGCGTGGGAGTACCACGTCGAACAGCAGCAGCACCGGAAACGTCGCGAGTCCCAGCCACACCGCGTTGCCGCCGATCAGGAACCCGATCACTCCGCACAGCGTCGTCGCCGGGACCAGGTAGTAGCGCAGGGTATCCAGCATCGTGCCTCCAGGGCCGCGTGTTCTTCGTTGTCGTCGCACAGCGACCACAGGCATCGATGTGCCCTGTGATTCGCCAAGCTTGCGCACGCTGGATAGACAGCTCAACGAGAAGCGATGCTGCCGATCCAGGCGTCCCGACGTCCGCTGCGTCATGGCGTGATCAGAATGGTGCTGCACCCTTGGAGGGTCCAATACTATTTATCCGGCCCCACCGATACTGATGTAGCATCGCCGCCGAAATGAGCGACTGCCCAGGGTGATCCGGCGATGCGCGTGAACGCCATCGAGATGCGTCTTCTGCGCGATTTCGTCGCCGTCGTCGAGCAGAAAAGTTTTCGCGGGGCCGCGTTGAAGCTGCATGTCTCGCAGCCTCCGCTCACCCGACACATCCAGCAGCTCGAAGAGGCCTTGGGCACGAAGCTGCTCATCCGCAACGCGCGCGGCGTCGAGCTGACCGATGCCGGCGCGATTTACTACGAAGACGCCAAGAACATCCTGGCGCTCAATGCGCAGGCCGCGGAACGGGCACTTCTCGCGGGACAAGGACAGGTGGGGCGTATCGACATCGGCGTGTTCGGATCCGCGATGTTCGACACCATCCCGAGGATCATCCGGGCGTTTCGCGCGCGCCATCCTCGTGTCGAAGTCGCGATGCACAACCTGGATCGGGACAGTCAGACCCGGGCGCTGAGGGATCGACGAATCTCGGTCGCGTTCAATCGTCTCTTCGCCGATGAACCCGACCTTCGGCGGGAAGTCGTCCAGACGGAGCGGCTTCATTTCGCGCTGCCGGCTCATCATCCGCTGGCAGCCCGCGCGGAACTGGGCCTGAAGGATGTGGTGGATCAGACCCTGATCCTTTATCCGCACATTTCCAGACCGAGCTTCGCCGACTACGTGCTGCGATTGTTCCACCAGCTTGGAATCCAGCCCGGCACCATCCACGAGGTCGACGACCTGATGACGGCGCTTTCGATGGTTGCAAGTGGATTCGGCGTCACGCTGGCAACCGATTCGGCGTGCAACCTGAGGCTGCCTGGCATTCACTACGCTCCGATCCGCAAGGCGGACAAAGCGGAGTTGGATCTCACGATCGTCTACCGCGCGGGCGACTCTTCGACGTTGCTCGCAGCCTTCCTCGAAGTGGTGCGCGGGCTCTCCGCGGAGCAGCGCTCATCGGCGAGACGATCCCGTCGAAAATTCAGATAGGACTGATCGCAGGCGCCGCAGTACTGCTCGCCCTGTCGGCGAACATCGGACCCGGTCGCTTCCTCGAGGTGCAAGCTGTCCACAGGGCGGAACTGACCACCGCTCGAATTGCGCGCGATCCCTAGCGCTGCGTCCCGCTGCCCGGACGAGCGGCTCGCATCTGCCCGTCCGTCACAGGAGCTGGCCGGTTTCCTTTCGTGTTCTGCTTCTGCCTGCTCGCGAGGACCCGGTGCAAGTTGATCTCGATCCAATCCGCCAGCGAGCGGACCTTCACCGCAGCTTCCACTCCGAGGTCGGTCAGGCTGTACTCGACATGCGGTGGAACGACGTTGAAAGCCACGCGATGTATCAGGCCGTCGGTCTCAAGCCACTGCAAGGTCTGCGTCAACATCCGCTCGCTGACGCCGCCGACGGAGCGGCGCAGTTCGCTGAATCGATGAGTTCTGCCTTGCAGGACGATGAGAATGAGAACGCCCCAGCGACTGGTCACGTGTTTGAGAACTTCCTGCGAGGGACACTCCTGAGACAACACGTGGCCGCGTTGCGCGGAGAGCACGGTGCCCGGCCGTGATTGTTTTCGGGCGAGGTATGGGGAGGCAGAAGGTAGGACGGATTTAGAGCTGGTACTTACTTTCATGTACGTACTTCCGAAAAGTGCGTGCCGATCGTAGATTCCGCGCCGCACCCAGTGCAACGCGAAACACGGGGCATCCTTTCCGACAAACCTCTCCGTATCCGACATGAGCAGCAATGCGCGATTCCTTGGCCGCACCGTCGTCGTTGCTTCACTGCTCGTCAGTGTCTTGATCTCGCGCCCCGTAAATGCGGGCGGTGGCTACTTCATCCTGGGATACGGTCCGATGGCGGGCCAGTCGGCCGGGACATCGACGGCGATCGGCTTCGACAGCTTCGCGGGCGCCAGCAATCCCGCCAAGTTGTCGATGACGAACGATCGGCTGGATCTTGACGTCATCCTGTTCAATCCTTATCGCCGGATCTCGCGTTCCGGAGCGGAGGATGCCGATTACGACTTCACGGCCACCAGCAAGAACTCGCTCTTCGTCCTGCCCGAAGCAGGCTATTCCCATCGGCTCAATGACCGCCTCAGCTTGGGTATCTCGCTGTACGGCAACGGCGGTCTGAACACCGAGTACCACGGTGACACCGGCGTGCCGGGCAGCAACCGGAATCCTGACGCGTGCGGCGAGCAGCCGGGCAATTTCTTCGGCGGCTGCGGAAGGCTCGGCTTCGATCTGTCTCAGGTCATTCTCGCGCCGACGCTCGCCTGGACGATCTCGGACCGATACAGCTTTGGCATCACCCCGCTGCTGGCGTTCCAGCAATTCAAGGCGTACGGCCTGCAGGCATTCCAGGCGATCTCCGCCAGTCCAACCCACGTGACCAACCAGGGCTACGCTCGTTCATTCGGCGCCGGCGCGCGCGTGGGCCTGTTCGGACGCGTGACGCCTTGGCTGGACGTCGGAGCCGCGTATTCCACCAAGGTATTTTTTCAGGACTTCGACGAATACCGCGGCCTGATCGCGGACTACGGTTCCTTCGATATTCCTGCGAACTTCAGCGTCGGCTTCGGGCTCAGGCCGGGGGGCGGCGTGACCATCGGCGGTGACGTGCAGCGCATTTTCTTCAACAACATTCCGGCGCTCGCCAATGGTGTGTCCAACTCGGTGAGCGACCCGCCCAACGATCCCTTCGGTTCCCGCAATGGCACCGGCTTTCACTGGGACAATGTCACCACCTATCGCTTGGCATTTGCGTGGACTGCCACCGAGCGGTTGACGCTGCGGTTCGGCGGTGCGTTCGGGCATCACCCCACCAACGGAAATGATGCGAATTCGACCAGCCTCAATCTCTTCGCACCAAACGCAAAATGGCAGGGGACCGTGGGCGGAAGTTGGGCGCTCTCGGCGTCTAGCGAAGTCCACGCCGCGTATGGCCGGTACATGGTCAGCGACATCGACGGAGATTCAGCTACAGCCGCACTCGGCATTGGCGGCAAGGAGTCGATCGACCCTCACGTCAACACGCTCCTCATTGGGTATTCCCATCACATTAGAAAATAGCAGCGAGGCAATTTCCACGGCGCAGCGATTAGGAACCGGCCCTGGACCAAACGGGTGATTTCCGCCCGCGACGCGCAGGCGAAGGGGTCGACGGCTGGAACGGACTGATTTCCGCTGTTGTCTACTTTCGATAAGGGCAAGTTATCGAGCATCCACGCGGCGTCGCTGACCTAAATCTGCGTCGAAGACAGGCAGCGGTACAGCACCTGTCCTCAGGTCAGCAGCACGACATGCGCGGCATCGACTGGCAACACTGCGCCGTTGATGTAGGACGACGCGCCGCTCGCGAGGAGCAGTAGCGCGCCGTCCAATTCGTCGACGTTCCCCGCCCGCTTCGGCGGCAGGCCAGCCTGGATCGCCTTGCCTGCGTCAGTTGCAAACACGTCGGCCGACATCTCGGTGTGAAAGTAGCCGGGCGCGATCGCGTTGCATCGGATCCCGTGATCGAGCAAGTCAGCCGCCGTCTGCTTCGTGAGGTGGTTGAGGGCTGCCTTGACGCATCCGTAGGGTGTAAGGCCTCGCATCACGCCCATGCCCGTGATGGAGCTGATGTTGACGATGACGCCCGGCTTCTTCGCCTCGATGAGGCGCCGACTGAACTCCTGCGTCATCCGCATCGTCCCGGTCATGTTGACGTTGATCAGGTTCTGCCAACTGTCCTCGTCGATCGTCGGAATGGTTTCGAAGCTCAGCTGACCCGCGTTGTTGATCAGCACGTCAATCAGGCCAAATGCCTTAGTTGCGGCCTCGAACCCTTCGGTCACGCTCTTGCGATCGGCGATGTCGATCTGGACGGCTGATGCATGTCCTCCCTTGCCGCGGATGTCGGTGGCGACCTTCTCGATTCGATCGATACGTCGCGCCGCGCAGATCACTTTCGCGCCGGCCTTAGCCAACGTGCGGGCGAAGCGATCTCCCATCCCTGACGCGGCGCCGGTCACCAGCGCCACGCGTCCCTTCATCGAGAACAACTCGGCAATCTCATTCATTGGAACGGTTCCTCTAGTTACTCGATGCCGCGGCGGGTGACGGAGTCGGCACGGGCACGCAGGACTTGCTGCCGCTGTTCGGCGGACACCTTGGGTGTCGAGAGCAGCAGGTGCTGTCGCACGTCGGAGACCTTGACCCGCTTGATGGTCGGTATCGGAGTGGTCACCGACGTCGCATTCGCCTTCGGCTTTAACGACCTTTCCCACTTCAGCCGCGTATTCAAAAAAGCCTTCACCGTCTCGCCGCAGAGATTCGCTGCGGACGTACGCTCGAGGATCTCCCGTCCAGAGCACTAGCAGCGCGACGAAACGACGCTGGGCGTATCCGGAGCGGCCGAGCACGCCATCGATGTG
The DNA here is from genome assembly GCF_004364935.1 of Panacagrimonas perspica. GTDB lineage: Bacteria > Pseudomonadota > Gammaproteobacteria > Nevskiales > Nevskiaceae > Panacagrimonas > Panacagrimonas perspica. The sequence continues at coordinate 1,089,901 of NZ_SOBT01000008.1, forward strand.
GCTGTAACCGACCCCCCAAAAAAAGGACGGCCGATCGGGTGGCGACCGGCCGCAGAGTCCGATGGAGGCAGACTAAAAACGTAAGACTCAGACCGCTCCGAGGCGCGCGATGGCCGCCTGAGTCAGGAAGGTGTCATACACATTCTTCTCGCCGCCCTCAGCCTCGGATACTTCGTAACGGCTCTTGTAGCCACCCGAGATCTGTTTGACCTGATGGAATGCGGACATGCGGTTGGCCTGATAGTCGTAAAGGTGAACCTGCGTCCAGCTCCAATGCGGCTTTCCTTTGCGATCCAGATTGCTGACATCGCCTTGCACCTGAGGGCCAAAGCACGGATCGATCTGCTTCCACAGCTGGCCGGCCGTCGCCCCGGTCCGATCTGTTGCGCAACGCGGCTGCGACGCGGTACCAACAGCAGATATTCCAGCCAGGCCGGCTGCGCTCGCCACCATGCCTCCCCATCAAGCGTGAGAGCCACTGACTCCCGGTCGCCGTCCTGGAAGCGCTTCAGTCGGTCCGTCTGCGACAGCCGAGTGATCGCGCCGTGCAGATCCGGCGCCCGTATTCCGTATTCGCTCCAGCGACGTTCGATAGCCCTGACATCGACCCGGCAGTCCACTGAAGCGTCCAATTGACGCAGGACGTTGACCACCGCTAGTTCAGCACGGGTTTCCGACGCGTTCACGGTCTTCCTCTGTGGGCGGAGCCCAGGATTGGTTTTCGTGAACGAGGATTGCGGTTGCGCTCCGGCCCCGCATTGACGCAGGTCAAGACGCAGGTCAATCGGCCAAAACCGGTGACCGCAGCTTGCCAACCACGGCGACTGAAACGATAGACTCATACCGTGACTGCACACACCGATTCCATTGGAGCCGATCGCCTCGACGCGCTGCTGGACGCCGCGGTCGACGCGATGATCCTGATCGATCGCAAGGGCACCATCACCCGGTTCAATCCCGCCGCTGAAAGACTCTTCGGATACGCCGAAGCGGAGATAGTAGGCAGCAACGTGCGCATGCTGATGCCACAGCCCTACCGGGACGAACACGATGGATACCTGTCGCGTTATCTGGATACCGGCGAGAAACGGATCATCGGGATCGGACGCGAGGTGATGGCCAGCCGCCGTGACGGCAGCCAGTTTCCGATCGGATTGTCGGTGGGCGAATTCCGCGTCGGCGTCGAGAGCGGATTCGTCGGCATCCTACGCGACGATTCAGAGCGCCACGCGCAGGAATCGCGACTGCGGCGCAAGGCCGAACAGCTGCGCTTGCTGCTGGAACATGCGCCGACGCCTGTCGTCGTTACGGATCCGGAAGGGCGTATCCAGAATGCCAACGCGGCCTGCGTCAACCTGCTGGGATACGACATCGAATCCCTTCGACAGATGCGCCTATACGAACTCGTGGAGTCAAACGATCGCGACCAGATCCTGACCGACTTCGAACAGGCTCGTGCGGGGGGCGAAACACGCCAGCACGAAGTTTCCCTGCGTCATCGAAAAGGACACTCTCTGCCGGTGCTGTTCTATTCGGGCTGCGGACGTGACGAGGCCGGCCGTCCGCTGCTGTTCATCGCCGAGCTGATCGACCGCACTGCCCTGCAGCAGGCCACGCACGAAGCCGATCGCCTTCGCGACCGACTCGCCCACGCCGCGCGTCTGGGGATGCTCGGTGAAATGGTCAGCGGCATCGCCCACGAGGTCAATCAGCCGCTCACCGCAATCAGCAACTACGCCAGTGCCTGCCGCCGCATGCTCAACGCCGGACAGACCACACCGGCCGAACTGATCGAGGTGCTCGAGAAGATCAGCCGCCAGGCGGAGCGAGCGGGACAGGTGATCCGGGGACTGCGGGCCATGGTCCGCCAGCGCGAGCACGAACGCGAACTGCTCTATCTGAATCCCTTGGTCGAGGAAGTGATCCAACTCGCCGAGATCGATCTGCACGGGACGAGTCACCGACTCGAATTCGATCTCGCGCCACACCTTCCCCATTTTCTCGGAGATGGCGTGCAGATCCAGCAGGTGCTGATGAACTTGATCCGCAACGCGGCCGAGGCGATGCGCGAAGCCGGCAGTGGCGAGGAAATTCGCGTGGCGACCGGCATGGGCAAGGACGGAATGCTCGAACTTTGCGTCTCCGATCAAGGACCCGGCGTAGCGACCGCCATCGAGGGACGGTTGTTCGATCCCTTCCTCACGACCAAGCCGCAAGGGATGGGGCTGGGACTGTCGATCTGCAAGTCGATCGTACAGGCGCACGCGGGAGACCTGACCTATTCCACCGCGAGCACAGGCGGCGCTCGATTCCTGGTCCGCCTTCCGGTCGCGCCGTCGGAGGAAACCGAATGACCGATGCCATCGTCCACATCGTCGACGACGAAGAACCGATCCGCGACAGCATCGCGCTGTTGCTGCGATCCGCTGGCCTGGGCTCGCGCCAGTACCAGGACGCACATGCCTTTCTTGCGACCTACCAGCCGGGCGAAACCGGGTGCCTGGTGCTCGATGTCCGCATGCCGCGCATGACTGGTCTGGAGCTCCAGCAGGAACTCAACCGGCGTGGATGGACGCTTCCCGTGATCTTCGTGACCGGCCACGGCGACGTGCCGATGGCTGTCGAGGCGATGCGCGAAGGGGCACTGGACTTCCTGCAGAAACCGTTCAATGACGAGGAACTCATCCGGCGCGTGCATCGGGCAATCGAGCAAGACCAGCGCGTTCGTCACCATTCCGGCGACCGTGACGCTACCCGGCAGCGTCTCGAGACCCTCACACCGCGGGAACGGGAGATCGCCGAACGCATCGTCGTGGGTCAGGCGAACAAGGTGATCGCGATGGACCTGTCGTTGTCCGAACGCACCGTCGAACTGCACCGTGCGCGCGTGATGCAGAAGATGGGGGTACGCGGCGTGGCGCAGCTGGTGCAACTCTGGATCGCGCTGGAACTCATCGGCAAGCACGCGCCCTGAGCGGGCTGCACCCGCGCAGACACGCGAGCGGTTTCGCGCTCGGACCTGCGGATCCCGCCCCGTCGCATCGAACCTTGATCCAGGTCAACGCGACGCTGCGCCGCCCGGTCCATCTTCCGTTGCCGTCCATACGACGGCAGGAGGATCAGATTTGGAAATCCGGGAGATTCCCGCCGCCGTTTCGGTTGAGCCTGCCGAGCCTGTCGAAGCAGGTCTCCTGCGGCCTGAGCTGATGGAACGGGCCCTGCACGTCGCGGCCAACGCAATGTTCATCGCCGACCGAAACGGTCGGATCCGTTGGGTCAATGCTGCGTTCACTCGGCTTTACGGCTTCGCGGCCGAGGAAGTCCTTGGATCGACGCCCCGCGTATTGAAGTCTGGGAGACAGACCAGCGCGTTCTATCGCGAACTCTGGACCACCGTCCGCGCCGGTAAAGTCTGGCGCGGGCACCTGAGCAACCGACACAAGAATGGCGAGGTGCTCGACGTCGACCAGACCATCACGCCCGTCTGCGACGAGCACGGCAAGCCGACGCACTACTACGTGGTGTACGAGGACATCACCGAACGGCTTCGCAGCGAACAACAGCTCACGCAGCTTGCGATGTTCGACAGCCTGACCGGATTGCCGAATCGCAACCAGTTCCACATACGGCTCTCGGAAGCTTTCGCCCGCAGCCGCCGCAGCGCCAAACCCATGGCCGTGCTGTTGCTGGATCTGGATCACTTCAAGAACGTCAACGACACGCTGGGCCATGCCGGGGGCGACGAACTGCTGGCCAAGGTCGGTCGCTGCCTGACCTCGGCGCTGCGCGACACCGATGTGGTGGCCCGCCTTTCCGGCGACGAATTCGCCGTGCTCGTCGAAGATCTCGCGCGCCCCGACCAAGCCATCGATTCCGCGCGTCGCCTGCTCGACGTGCTCTCGTCGTCATACAAAGTACTCGGCGCGACCATCCAGGTAGGCGCAAGCATCGGCATCGCATTATCCGGCGACCTCGAAGACACGCCGGAACGGCTTCTCCGAAATGCCGACCTGGCGATGTACCGGGCCAAGTCACGCGGGCGCAATTGCTTCCAGTTCTTCGATGCAGCCATGGACCTCGCAGCGCGCAAGCGGTATGACCTGCGCGATGCGTTGCGTACGGCCCTTCGAAAAGACGAATTCAAGCTGTGCTTCCAGCCGCAAGTTGACATGCGCACCGGCATGCCGGTGGGCGCCGAGGCCTTGCTTCGGTGGAACGATCCCCATCGCGGTCTGGTCACGGCGAGCGAATTCATCGGCGTCGCCGAACAGGACGGGATGATCTCGGCACTGAATGACTGGGTCCTGCGGGCTGGGTTCGCCGAAGTGGCGCGGCTGCACCGCGTCGTGCCGTCGATGGTGCCGGTGTCGATCAACGTCTCCGCGGGCCAGTTCGACCGCACCGACCTCGCGCCCACCATCGAGTCACTGCTACGCGAACACGACCTGCCCGCCACGGCCATCCGGCTCGAGATCACCGAGACGGTGATGTTGCGCTCCAGCCTCGCCGTGCACGAGAACATCCGGCAGCTGGGGCGGCTAGGCGTCACGATCAGCGTCGACGATTTCGGCACCGGCTACTCCTCGCTTCCCGCACTGCGCGAATTCCCGATCGGCACGATCAAGCTCGACATGAGCTACGTGCGCGGAATCGGCCGGAGCGCCCGTGACGAGCTGCTTCTGTGCGCGATCATTGGCATCGCGCGGATGCTCAAGCTCGGCGTCGTCGCCGAAGGTGTCGAAACCGCGGCACAACGAGACTTTCTCATTCGCGAAGGGTGTTTCCAGGCGCAAGGGCACCTGTACCAGCGCGCACTTCCGGCGGAAGAATTCGCCGCCTGGATGCGGTTCCAGCAGAGATCGATCTGCGCCGCGAGCATGGCCAGCGCGGGGTGAGTCGCGCGATCGATTGCCCGCCGGATCTCCCGGCCGCGCGCGTGCGGCACGTTTGGCAGTTCGGCCAAGGAGTTCCGAAGACCGAACTGGCCGACTTCCGGCGTTCACCTCGTTTTCCGGCCGGGCTTCACCTCGGTCACGGCCCAAAGCGGCATACGTAGTTCCCGCAGCGACTCTTGCGGGTATCCCGGATGTTGCCGCCTCAGCCGTCCCGGCACGCTGTCTCCACGTTCACAGGAGACATCGGCATGGCCTTCGACATCGCCCCGCAGCACCGCATTGCCCCCAACTGCCACGTCTGCCCGGTGCAGAATTGCGCCTCGCGTTGCCCGGACAAGGCGGTCACTTGGCGGGCGGCCGTAAGCCTGCTGCCGCCGCAGATCCCGGGTTGCGGCAACTTGGTGAACGCCGGCATGCCCGTTCCCGGCCTGTTCACCGTCCGGGCCGGCTGCATCAAGTCCTACACCCTCGACTCGCTGGGCAACGAACACGTGCGCGCCTTCCACTTTCCCGGTGACATCGTCGGCCTGGATGCGCTGGGGGACGAACAGTCGGCATCTGCGGCATCGGCGGTGTCGCCTTCGCAGGTCTGCGCGATTTCCCTAAACGACCTGGGTCACCAGATGGAAGTCGACCCGTTCATGTCCACTCACCTGCTGAAGAAGACCCGCGAGGCCCTGCGCCGCGCCATGGCGCTCTCGGGCGAATTCAGCGCTGACCAGCGGGTCGCCGCCTTCCTGCTTTTCGTCCACTCCCGCATCGGCTCGGGCGACGTAGTCCGCCTGCCGATGACCCGCCGCGAGATGGGCAGCTACCTGCGACTTGCGACCGAAACGGTCTGCCGGGTTCTGGCCCGCTTCGAAAAGAATGGCTGGGTTGCCTGCTCGGACAAGCGCATCACGCTGATGAATCGCCCCTCGCTCACCAAACTGGCCGAACCCGTCGCCCTTTGATCGCGCACGTCAGGCCGGGCCGAAGGAGATTCGGCCCGGCCTTCCTTGTTGGGTCATTCGCTGTGGCGGATCCGTCCTGCATTCGGAAAAATGCTGTTGCCTTGCCGGCTAAACCGCCGTCCTAGCGGCTTCGTGCCGCTCGAGTGCCTCGAGCGCGCGATGCCGAGTCAACTCCCGGCCGAAGTCTTCGGGCCGCACGACGAGCAGATCGCAGGTCGCCTGGGAGACCAGGGCCTCGGCGTTGCTGCCCAGGATGAAGCGATCCAGACCGCTCCGATAGCGGCTGCCGATCACGAGCAGGCCGATCCCCGCAGTCTCGGTGTGACGCAGCGTCTCCGTCACCGGGTCGCCGCCGAGCAACATGCGTTGCTCCTGGGGGACGCTGTTCCGGTCGGCGAATCGGTTGAACGCGAGACGGTCTTCCTCGCGCAGTTCGCCGATCAGCTCGTCCATCTTCGCGGCCATCCCTTCATCCTCACGGCGATAGGGAAAGACGTGTAGCAGTTCGAGCGAAGCGCCGCAGGTCATGGCGATCGGCAGCGCGGTCTTCACCACGCGGTCGTCCAGCCCGGCAGGATGCGCCTCCGGATGGGTCGGATTCACCGCCGCCGCGATGCGAGATGGCAGCAACGGTGCGTCCGCCTGGACCAGCATCACCGGCACCGGGCACAGGCGAGTCAGGCGCCAGTCGGAACTGCGGATGGCGCTCCAACGATGCAGTACCGAATCGCGCCGAAGGTCCTTGACCACCAAGTCGACACCGATTTCGAGCACCTTGCCGATCACGGCTTCGTACTCTTTGCGCGCCCAGGTCACCTCGCACGTCGCACGCAGCCCCTGCGACACGAGGTCGGCCGTCCATTGGGCAAGCCACCGCAGCCGAATGTCGATGAACTGCTGACGCGCGAGCTGCTCGACTTCGGGATCGACCAGCTCGGCCGTCGCATCAATGCGCGGGTTGAAGGTCGGCATGAAAAGATGTACGCGGGCACCGCTGCGCCGCGCCAGTTCAATCGCGCGACGGGCGCCCGGGGTGACGTGCATCGCGGGATCGACGACGGCAAGGATCAGTTTGGCAAGGCTCATGGCGGCTCCTGGTGACTCATCCATTGGAGCGCGCCGGGGACCTGCACGCGTTGATCCGTGTCAATCGGCCTGCATCTCCATGTAGCGGCGCGCGGGCGCCATCGGCTCTGCACCCAGCGACCGGTCTGCGGCCAGCAGCAGCGCCTCGACGGTGTCGCCGTCCGCCGGCGATCGCGCGCGACCGATACGCAGGTCGATACCGGAAATCTCTCCGATCAGTGGGTAGGGTTCGCGGAGATCGTGCATCAATGTCTCCACGAGCCGGTCGGCATTCTCGGCATCCTCGGGAAGATCCACCAGGTATTCACCGGCCGACATGCGAGCGGCGCGTTCGGCTCCCAGCGTCTCCAGCAAGCGGGACTGGATCTCGGACTGGAACGTCTCGAAGGCGTCGCCGCCCAGTCCCTCGATCGCAGCCAGACGGCGCGCGGCAATCACCCCGATGGAGACAGGCTGACGTCTCGAAAGTCGTTCCGAAAGGCAGTGCTCGAGCGCCGCACGATGCATCAGTCCCGTCAGCGCGTCGCGCGTCGAACACAGCTCACGACGGACCTCTTCCGCCTTCTTGCGGCTGACGTCGTCGTAGACGGCGAGATAGTGAGTCACGCGCCCTTCCGTGCCAAACGGGCTGATTGTCTGGTTGGCGGTGAACGCTGCCCCGGAACGGTCGCGGTCAACGGTCTCGCCGCGCCATATCTCGCCGCTGCGAATCGTATTCCAGAGCCCCCGGTAATGGCGCACGCCATGGCGGCCCGAACTCAGGAAGCGGGGATTTCTCCCGATCACGTCCTCTCGCGAATAGCCCGTCAAATCACAGAAGGACGCGTTGCACCACGTGATGCGCCCTTCGATATCGGCGATGAAGGCGGCGTTGCCGGCGCCGCTCAGGGCCGTTGCGAGCAGTGTGCGCCGGGCGAGAAGACGGCTCGCGGCAATCACGCGCGCGCAGGCCGCTGCCACCAACAAGGCATCGTCCTCGTCGCAGGCCCAGGCCGGTGACAGGCGCGACGCACACAACATCAGCACCCATCCCGGCTCCTCGAACTCCAGCGGGCGGGCGCAGACGCGGACGATGCCGTCGCGCATCGCGGCCTCTCGCCACGGACTGAAGCCCGGCTCGTCCACGTTCACGGCTACGGTTTCCCGGGTCTGAAGAGCGCGCGAACCGGGGCCGTTCCCGACGATCGTGCCGTCGCAGCGCTCCGGCAGCCGCGTCAACTCCGCCCACAGCAGCGTCTCGCGGGAGGTCGCTTCGATCTCGAGCGCGCCGCCGTCGTGACGTCGCAGCAAAGCCACCAGCGGCAACCCGTGAGAATCCGCGATGCCCTGGCAAAGGTTGCGAAGCACATCCGACCGCGGACGCTCCTCGACCATCTCTCGGTAGGCGCGGTCGACGGCGCGTTCGAACCGGCCCTGGGATACCTCGTGCACCGGCTCAGGAGCGGTCAGCGTGGGGGCACTTCGGGTGGAAAAGGTCGGGAGCAGTTTCATGACGTGTATCGTGTCGCGTGCGAGCGTGCACGGCATTGACCGGGGTCAACGAGATTCACTGCACGTTCGGCGCCGTGCCTGCGACGAGCCGCTTGCGTGCTGCTTCCGGAGCACTGGCCGGATTCGCGTAGGCGTCGAATGGCATCGCCAGAGCGCGCAGGAAATGGCGACCGCGCGCGGTGATCGACAGCCGACCCGGTTGAAGTTCGACGAGGCCATCCCGTTGGGCGGTAGCAATCCGATCCAGTGCCTCCCGGAAATGGTGCCGGGCGTCGATGCCGAAGCGTGCATGCAGCGGCCCGTAGTGCACGTCGCGACCGCAGAGGATCCGCTCGATCACGGCCGCACGCAGTTGGTCCTCGCGTGTCAGCACTGCGCCCCGCTCCGTCGCAAGGAGACCGGATTCGATCGCCTGGAGATAAGCCGTCAAGCCGCGCGCGTTCTGGGTGTACGCGTCGCCGATGCGGCTGATGCTGCTCATGCCCACGCCGACGAGGTCCAGGCCCGCGCGGGTGGAGTAGCCCTGGAAATTGCGCTGCAAGCGATGGTCGCGCAACGCGGTCACCAACTCGTCGCCGGGCAGCGCGAAGTGGTCCATGCCGATGTGGACGTAACCAGCGGCGCCGAGCCGCCCCGTTGCCAGCTGCATCAGCCGCAGCCGCAGGGGCGCATCCGGAAGTTCGTCTGTCCGAATCCGGCGCTGCGCCTTGAACATGGCGGGCAGGTGCGCGTAACCATAGATCGCGACGCGATCGGGCCGTAACGCGGCTACCCGCTCCAGCGTGTGAGAGAACCTCTCCGGCGTCTGCCGGGGCAAGCCGTAGATCAGGTCGAACGAAACCGAGCGCATGTTCAGACGCCGCGCCTCGTGCACGAGCGACTCGACCATTTCCGGCGCCTGGATCCGGTTGACCGCAGCCTGCACCGAGGGATCGAAATCCTGCACGCCCAGCGAGATGCGGTTGAAGCCCATTGCGGCCAAGCGGCCGAGCCGCGCCGCATCGACAGTCCGAGGATCGATCTCGATGGAGAACTCGCGGCGCGAGTTCGGCACGAACCCGAAATCGCGCCGGATCTGCTCCAGCACCGCCAGGAGCTGGAGATCATCGTAGTAGGTGGGCGTTCCGCCGCCGAAGTGGAGTTGCTCCACCGCACGCGTGGCGCCGAACAGCCGGCCTTGCATCCCGATCTCTCGTCGCAGCGCGTGCAGGTAGCGGTTCATCGATCCCTGGTCGCGCGTGATGACGCGCGTACAGCCGCAGTAGAAGCAGGGGCTCGCGCAGAACGGGGCATGCACGTACAGCGACAGCGGCGTCCCCGGCGCGAGCTGGTTGCTGCGCATGACGGCCTTCTCGTGGTCGTCCGACGAGAGCGGCGCGAAGTGCTGCGCAGTCGGATAGGACGTATAGCGCGGCGCCGCAACGTCGTAGCGGCGCAAGAGGTCTAGGTCGAACGAGGTGTCGGTCATGGCGCGAGTCCGGGCAGCGGCGGGCGCCATCCTGTTGTCGTGGCCCCTCGACGGCATTGACGGGCGTCAACACGAGCTCGCGAACGATCATGTTCGCTTCGGAGCGCGTCGACATCTGCACGCAGGCTGCAACACATACGAAACGCGCTGCATTCCGCGACCGAATCGCCGCAGTGGCCCTCGTTCATGGGAGGCGATCGCCGGCGACGTTGACCCAGGTCAACGATTACCACCACGCCGCGTACGACGCTGAGGACTCTCAAAGGAGTCCGACATGAAGTCGATCACCGCGCGCCGCAGCGCACTGAAGAAAAGACGCAAGGAAGTCCACGATCAACTCCGACGTCTGCGGGTCGAGCGTACGCGCGATCCGGATTCTCCAGGGCCCGAGTCCGTAGACCGCGCGTTCGAGGCGTCGACCCACGCGGTGCTCGAGCGACTGGAGAACAGCGCCCTGGCGGAACTGGGGCGGATCGAGCACGCGATCTCCCACATCGAACGGGGCCGAGGAAATTCCTGCGAATGTTGCCGGAAGACCATCGATCAAAAACGCTTGCAGGCGGTGGTCCACGCGACGCAATGCAGGGCCTGCGCGAGGGCCTTTCGGGGCGTCCTGGACACTCAGCCCCTCGACGCTGCGCCCATGCCGCCGACGCGGGACGGTCTCGATTGCCGGCATTCACCGGTACACCCCATCCTTTCTGTCGTCCCGCCCGCTACACGCGATCACGCGGGAGTCGACGCTCCGCTCCCGCTTTGATCCTGCCGCGCGTGAATGGCCTTCCGCTTCGGGCCGGTGTCGATCCAGCGGGTCAGGACAGGCACCACGGCGCGGAGCGGGCCAGCGCCAGCCACATCAGCAGCGCTGCCGTGCTGGTCACGAGACCGACCAGTAGCGGGACATTCCTCAGCGCCTGTTTCCTGCCTGCTTGCCCCGCCCGCGCCCACGCCCACGCGCCTGCCTGTACCGGAGGGATCGTGCCGATCCCGAAAGCCAGCAGCAGTAGCGCCCCACTGGCAGCGGAAGCCGAAAGCACCGCGTAACCCGCGGCGGCGTACAACGGTACGCAGGGCACCAGGCCGGTCACGAGGCCTGCCATCGCCTGCCGTGGCAGCCCGCTCCGGCTCGGCGGGACACAACACGCCGCAGGTGCGCGACGTTGCGATCGCAGGAGCAGGAGGAGCAGCAAGATCGGAAGCAACGCTGTCCGGAGGCCTTCGCCGAAGGGCAGCCACGACGCCGATCGGAGCAGCCACTGCCCTGCCCCGCCCGCGATCGCGCCGAGCAACACGTATGCCCCTAGCCGGCCGAGATGCCGCGCGATCGCTGCCGCACCCGATTGTCTTGCCTGCAGCAGGCCGCACATCACCGCGCAATGCGCGCCCGACGAGAGGCCGGCGCCCATCATCGCGGGCACGCTCAGGCTGGCAAGTGCGAGGCTGTTGTTCATGGCGTGTGCGCGGACGTCCGGCGATCCGGTCCTTCGCCGACCTGCATCAATGGCCGGGAAGCTCGATGACAGCAGGCTCTCCGAGAGCCGTGAATCCGAATTCGGATACCACGCGGATCATCGCCGCGGCCACCAGGATGGCGACAGGCACGATCAGGACCAGAAACAGCGCATCGCTGGAACGAGGCTGCCGACCAGTTGGAACGGACATGGGAGTTCAACCGAGATTGCGTGTCCTCACTATGGACAGGAGCGCTCCGTGCCACGTTGACCTGCATCAATTTTCGCGGCGCAACCGGCTGCGGGTTGCCGCAACCGGTTGTTGACGCCCGTCAATGCGGGTGCGCTCCTTCAAGGCGAGTCTGCAAACACGGTTCCGTCGTCGACACGCCGCCGTTCCCCGGCGCAGGAAACCGTGAAGTCCACAACCCGTCCTGACCGATTCCGCGTGACATGAATCCCGACGTCCTTCCGCTGCTGACGACTCCGGCATCGACTCACGTCGGCGTGGCAGCGCTGACGGCCGGACTGATGGCACTCGCGGCGTTCGTGCACTTCGAGGCGCTGGAACGGCTGAACTACACGATGCCGCACCTTCGTCTGCAGTCCCGCGCGCGCATTCTGTTCCTGATCGTCGCGATCATGCTGCTGCACATGATCGAGATCGGCATCTTCGGCGTGGGCATCTACTTCGCCGTGCAGCTCGCCGGCGTCGGGCACATCGCCGGCGCCAATCCGCTGCCGCTCGTGGACGCGATCTACATGTCGTCCATGACCTACACCACCGTCGGATACGGCGACCTGACGCCGGTGGGGCCGATCCGCCTGATCCTGGGCTGCGAGGCCCTGGCGGGGTTCGTCCTGCTCACCTGGTCGGCCTCGTTCACGTTTCTCGAGATGCAACGGTACTGGCGCGCGCGCTGATGCGCAGACCTCGGGCGGCGCAGCAGGGAAAGGGCTACGGGCCGCCAGCCACCGATGATGGTTGTGTCACGAGACCTTGTCCGGGCGATGCGCCGGAGGCGATCGCGAAGGCCATTGCCAGTGCCGGCGCCTCGACACCGACGGTGATGCCAGCGAGGACGTTGCGTGCCCAGTGTTCCCTGCTCGCGATGATGCAGGTCATACCGCGCGCAAGGTTTGCGCTGGATAGGAATTACTCGTCGTCCGGCAGCTCGAGCTGCTGGCGGTCAAGCTCCTCGAACTGGCCGTTCAGGGCCGCGGCGATGAAGATCCCGGCGAATCCCACCACTGTGACGACGCCAAGCGGAATCAACAGGTAGAGGCTTTCCATCACTTTTTCTCCGGCAGGCGCAGGCGCATCGCGTTGGCCACGACCACGAGCGACGACAGGGACATGCCGGCCGCGGCGAGCCACGGCGGGAGCCAGCCCACCATCGCCAAGGGCAGAACCGACAGGTTGTAGAGCGCTGCCCACGCCAGGTTCTGGCGGATGCGCTTGCGCACCTGCCGCGCCACGTCGATCGCAAGCGGCAGGCCGTCGAGACGGTCGCTGACCAGCACGAAATCCGCGCGTGCCTGAGCCACCGCCGATCCCCCGGGCATGGCGAACGATGCGTCCGCCGCCGCCAAGAACGGTGCGTCGTTCAGTCCGTCGCCCACGCACAGCACGACGCCCCCTTGCGCCTGCAGCGCACGCAGCCGTGCCAGCTTGTCTTCCGGGGTCTGCCCGGCGGCGAACTTCGGGATGCGCAGGGCGCTGGCAATGCGTCGTGCCGGCGCAGTGGTATCGCCGGTCAGCAGTTCGACACGAAGGCCAAGACGGTCGAGGCGGTCGATCGTTTCGAAAGCTTCGTCGCGGACCGGCGCCGACAGACCGAAATGGGCCAGCGACCCTTGCTCGTCGGACAGCGTGATCCAGGTCAGCGCGTCATCCTGGCCGGCGATGCGTTCCGTTGCGGGCCCGATGCGGTACCGACGTCCGTCCACGAAGCCTTCAACGCCACGACCCGCTTCGACACGGACCTGGGTCGCGGCGCTGCCGCTCGCGGCAGCGAAAAAAGCCAGCGCGATTGGATGGCGCAGACCGGATTCGAGGCTGCTGGCGATGCGCAGTACCTGTTGCGCGGTCGCACCGCGCAAAGGGTCGATCCGGTCGAGGTGCAGCCGCGCGTGCGTGAGCGTACCGGTCTTGTCGAGCAGCGCCGTATCGGCCTGGGCGAGCTTCAGCAGCCGGTCTGCACGCGTCACCAGAACGCCGTGGGCCGCCAGGCGCGAGGTGGCCGCTGCCAGGCAGGCAGGCACCGCAAGCGACAGCGCACAGGGACAACTCGCGACCAGGACTGCAAGTGCCACCGACAGCGCGGCGTCTGCGCCGGAACGAGCGGCGAGTGCGGCACCCGCGGCGGCGAGCACCAGCACCGCCAAGGTGAACCAGCCGGCCACCTGGTCGGCTCGTTGCTGGACCGCAGGCTTGCGGGCCGCCGCGCGACGCAGCAGATGCAGGATCTCCGAAGAGCGCGTGCGACCGACACCAGCGAGCGTTCGCAGCACGATCGGCGATGCGCCGACGTTCAGGCTCCCGGCGAAGGCGGTGTCGCCCCGCGCGCGCGTGACCGGGCGGGATTCGCCGGTCAGCAGCGACTCATCGAATTCCGCAGGCTGCTCGACCTGGCCATCGACGGGCAGCGCCTCGCCGGGCGCGACGCTGACCCGGTCGCCAGGCGACAGCAACAGCGTTTTCACGATGCAGATCTCATCGCCTTCGATCCGGCGCGCTGTCGCAGGCGGCCCCTCGGCCAGCTGGCGCAGGCGCTGCGTAGCCTGTGCACGGGTGGCGCTTTCAAAGTGCCGGCCCGTCAGCAGTAGCGCGACAAACATCGTCGCGGTATCGAAATAGAGGGGTCCGCTTCCGTCGAACGTTCGCCACGCCGACACCGCGGTCGCCATCACCAAGGACAGCGCAACCGGCACATCCATCGTCAGGGTGCGCGCACGCAATGTGCGCGCCGCGCCGGCGAGGAACGGCCATCCTGCGTAGGCCACGACCGGGATCGCCACGGCGAACTGCGCCCACCGCATCAAGCTGGCGATGGTCGGGTCCGGGACACCATCGAAATAGCTCGGCCAAGCGAACATCATCACCTGCATCGCCCCGATGATGGCGACGCCGATGCGGGCCATGTCGCGTCGCCGCGCAGGACGCATCGTGACCACCGGATCGTCCTCGCCCAGTACGCGTGGCTCGAAGCCCGCGTTCTTCAATTCCAGAAGCAGTTGCGCGAGCGATGGTCCTCCGGCGCGCGGCGTCAGCGCCGCGGTCCGGGAGACGAGATCCAGTTCGAGCGTCGCAATCCGTCCGCCAATCAGGTCACGCAGACGGTTTTCGCAGCGCGCGCAATGAACGCCGTCCAGCGCGAGATGGACGGCGGAAGGCGGCGCCGATTTATCCCGATCCGTCGCAAGGCTCGCCTCCAGCGCGGCCACCTGCGCTGCGCCCTCGGCATTCAAGGCGGTGTCGCCGCCGGTTCAGCGATTTCGGTGAATCCCGACTTCGACGCGACGTGCAGATAGCCGATCAGGGCGATCACCGTTGCGACGGGGATGGCCAATGCCAGCCACAGCTCGAAGATGCGCAACGGGGATTTTTTTGGATCCGGCATGTCGGGTTCGGTAGCGACGGGTGGGACGACGACGACTCTGCTCCGCTCGGCAACCTCCGGCATTGATCCTCGTCAACTAGCTTCCGTCCGAAGTGACGAAACGTACGTCGCGACTGACAGCCATCGAGGGAGCTTCGTCCGCCGTCGCCCGCACGCTCACTTCGACGACGGTCGCAAGCCGCGCCTTTTGTGGTGGCAGCCGCAAGGTCACCGGCGTGGCGGTCGTCAGGCCGCTCCCGACCGAAATCTCTGCCGGAATGGCCTCCATCACGGTGCCGTCATCCAAGCGCGCGTCGATACGAAACCGGTGCACACGATCGTCCTCGTTGGTGAACTTGAACGTGTACAGGTTCTCGAGCGCGCCATTCGCGCGTTCGCGCACCAGGGTGTGACGGTCACGCAGGACGTCGAACTTGATGGGCGATCGCAGCCAAAGCATGACGCACAGCCCGGCCAGGGACGCGAGCCAGACCGTCGCGTAGCCGATCGAGCGCGGACGCAACCAGCGATGCGGCTTCCCTTCCGACTGGTTCTCGGAGGTATAGCGGATCAGTCCACGCGGCTTCCCTACGGTGTCCATGACCCCGTCGCAGACGTCCACGCAGGCCGCGCAGGCAATGCACTCGTACTGCAGGCCTTTCCGGATGTCGATGCCGACGGGGCAGACCTGGACGCACAGCGAGCAGTCAATGCAGTCACCGGGCGACGCGCCCTGCTTCTTCGCCATGGTCTTGCGCGGCTCTCCGCGCGCTGGGATGTAGGCGATGATCTGCGTGTCGCGGTCGAACATCGCCGATTGGAAACGGGCGTACGGGCACATGTACTTGCATACCTGTTCGCGCATGAAGCCCGCGTTGCCCCATGTCGTGAATCCATAGAACAGCGACCAGAACAAGGTCCAGCCGCCGAGCTGGAACTGCAGCGCAGCGGGAAAGATTTCGCGCGCCGGAACGAAGTAGGCGACAAAGGACAGCCCCGTGAACAGCCCGAAGATCGCCCACAGCAGGTGCTTGCTGCCGCGACGCAGAAGCTTGCGCGCATTCCACCGCTGCCGATCCAGCTGCAGCCGCGCATGGCGATCGCCTTCGCACAGCTGTTCCATCCAGAGGAAGGCCTCGGTCCATACTGTCTGCGGACAGGCGAAGCCACACCACACGCGGCCGAGAATGTTGGTGAACAGGAACAGGGTCATGGCTGCGACCAGCAGCAGGATCGACAGCAGGATCAGGTCCTGCGGCACCAGGGTCAGTCCGCCCAGGTGAAAGCGCCGGTGCGGCAGGTCGAGCCAGACCAGCGGATGCCCGCTCCACTGCAGCCAGGGAACGAGGTAGAACAGACCCAGGAGCGTCGTCATCGACAGCGCGCGCAGCGTCTGGAAACGGCCCTTCGCGCGGCGCGGCTGGATCCGTGCACCCGATTCGTACATCGAGACCAGTTTCTCGGGGGCCGGATCAGCGCGCACGGGAGCCTCCGGACGCGTCGCAATCGCAGAGCAGCGCCTGGCAAGTCGCCGGGACCAGCGCGAGGACCAGGCAGATCCCGAACGCCGCGGCGAGCCTGGCCATCGACATCGGCGGTTCGAGCCAGTCCGCGGGCAGCATCAGCCACACGAGCAAGGCAAGGCTCGCACCCAGGAACGTCGACCAGCCGACGGTCGCGACCTGGCGCAGTGTCGGGCTGCGGCCGAGATCCGCGTGCGCACGTCCGGTCAGTGTCGCGTCGGTACGCTTTCTGCGGCTCACGGGAGAGCCGCCGTCCGTTGCTGCGACGGGGGCGCCGGGGGAGTCTGCAAAACCTCCGCGCCCGACTGCTTCTCCGACAGCGACTTGATATAGCCCGCGACCAGCCGTTGCTCGTCAGGCGAGATCAACGTGTCGTGCGCCGGCATGTGGCTCTCGCGACCCCACAGGATCGAATTGCGTACGCGCTCCTGCGATCCGCCGAACAACCATACGTCGTCCGTGAGGTTGGGCGCTCCCAGGGTCACGTTGCCCTTGCCTTCCGCACCATGGCAAGCGGCGCACATTCCGGCGAACGCGGCCATGCCCACTTCGCGCGCATGGGGATCCAGCTCCTTGTCCGACCAGAAGGGAACGAAGTTGACCAGGGCCTGGAGCTGCTCGGGGGACAGGGCGCCGTTGAATGCCGGCATTTTGGAAGTGCGCCCCGACTTGATGGTCGCGAGCAGGGTCTCCGCGTCACCGCCATAGAGCCAATCCTGATCGGTGAGATCCGGGAAGCCGATCGCGCCGCGCGCGTCGGGACCGTGGCATCCGGCGCAGTTGCTCAGGAACACCGCGCGACCCATCGATCGCGCGCCGGCGTCCTGCGCCAGCTGGTCCACCGAGTAGCTGACGTAGCGCGCGTACTGGGCGGTGCGCTGCTCAGTCAGCTTTGCCAAGCCCTCCTCCATCTCCTGAGTGGAGGTCCACCCGAGGCGGCCCGCGAGGTTACCGAGCCCCGGATAGAAGGCGAGGTATCCCACGGCAAAGACGACGGTCAGGACGAACAGATTGAACCACCATCGCGGCAGAGGGTTGTTGTACTCGGAAAGATCGTCGTCCCAGACATGTCCTGTCGTGTCGCCGGACTTTCCCTTGCGGTTGGCCAGCAGCAGCCATACGCAGCCGACGATGCTGGCCACGACGATCACCACGATCCACAGGTGCCAGAACGTGGTCACTTCCCTGCTCCGGTCGCAATGTCATCGGCGAGCGGAAGGCGCGAAGCATCGGCGAACCGCTCGCGGTTCCGGCGCGACCATGCCCAGACCGCGATGCCGACATAGGAGAGGAACGCGACGATGGTGAAGATTCCGCTGATCATGAGATTTTTCCGGCTGGATTGGCCGCCACTGGCGCGGGGGCGGTGGAAGACGGAGGTGCGACAGGAGCGCGCAGCGTCTGCAGGTAGGCGATCAGGGCATCGAGCTTGGTTTTGTAGCTGACCGCTTCATCGGCCCCGGCAATGTCGGCATCGGTATATGGAACGCCGACGCGGCGCAGCGCCTTCATCATGTCGGCGACCTCACCCGGATCGAAGTGCTGCTCGTCCAGCCACCGGTATCCCGGCATGTTGGATTCGGGCACCACGTCCTGCGGATGCAGCAGGTGGATGCGGTGCCAAGCGTCGCTGTAGCGACCCCCGATACGCGAGAGATCCGGGCCGGTGCGCTTGGAACCCCATTGGAACGGATGGTCGTAGACCGACTCACCCGCATTCGCGGCGGGGCCGTAACGCAGGACTTCTTCGGCCAGCGATCGCACCTGCTGCGAGTGGCAGCCGTAGCACCCCTCGCGGACATAGACGTCGCGGCCGGCGGTCTCGAGCGCATTGCGCAGGTGCAGACCCGGCGAAGGTTCAGTCGCCGCCTTCTGGTTCATCAGCGGAATGATCTCGACCAGACCACCGAAGGAGATCGCGATGACGATCAGGATCGACATCAGGCCGATGTTCTTCTCCAGCGTTTCGTGTTTCATGACGCGCCCCCGGTCAGAGCCACGGCTTCATGGGTGGCGACCGGCGCCTTCACGGTGCGCCACACATTCCAGGCCATCAGCAGCATGCCGCTGAAGAAAATCACACCGCCCACCAGGCGCATCGCATAGAAGGGATGGGTGGCTTTCAGCGACTCGACGAAGCTGTAGGTCAGCGTGCCGTCGGCCTCCGTCGCGCGCCACATCAGACCCTGCATCACGCCCGCGATCCACATTGCGACGATGTAAATGACGGTACCGACCGTCGCCAGCCAGAAGTGGACGTTTATCGCCGCGACGCTGTGCATCGTCGGCTTGCCGACCAGGCGCGGGATCAGCATGTAGATCGATCCGAACGAGATCATCGCGACCCAGCCCAGCGCGCCGGCATGGACGTGGCCGATGGTCCAGTCGGTGTAGTGCGAGAGCGCGTTGACCGTCTTGATGGACATCATCGGTCCCTCGAACGTGCTCATGCCGTAGAACGACAGCGAGACGATGAGGAACTTCAGGATCGGGTCGTCGCGCAGTTTGTGCCACGCCCCCGAGAGGGTCATCATCCCGTTGATCATGCCGCCCCACGATGGCGCGAGCAGGATCAGCGAGAACACCATGCCCAGCGACTGCACCCAGTCGGGCAGCGAGGTGTACATCAGGTGATGCGGACCCGCCCACATGTACACGCTGATCAGTGCCCAGAAATGCACAATCGACAGTCGGTACGAGTAGATCGGCCGGCCGACCTGCTTGGGCACGAAGTAATACATCATCCCGAGGAAGCCCGCGGTGAGGAAGAAGCCGACGGCGTTGTGGCCGTACCACCACTGCACCATCGCGTCGACGGCACCGGGATAGGCGCTGTAGGAACTGGTCAGCGAGATCGGGATCGCGGCGCTGTTGACGATGTGCAGGACCGCGACGGTCAGGATGAAGGCACCGTAGAACCAGTTGGCGACATAGATGTGCCCGACCGTGCGCTTCATGATCGTCCCGAAGAAGACGATGGCGTAGGCGACCCACACCACCGCCAGCAGGAGGTCGATCGGCCACTCGAGCTCGGCGTACTCCTTGGACTGGGTGATGCCCAGCGGCAGCGTCAGTGCAGCGAGCACGATCACGGCCTGGTAGCCCCAGAACGTGAACCGCGCCAGGTTCGGCGCGAACAGCGTGGCGCGGCAGGTCCGTTGCACGACCCAGTACGAGGTCGCAAACAGCGCGCAGCCGCCGAACGCGAAGATCACCGCATTGGTATGCAATGGCCGCAGCCGGCTGTAGGTCAGCCACGGCGTATCGAAGTTGAGCGCCGGCCACAGCAGCTCCGCGGCGATCCACACCCCGACGAGCATGCCCACCACGCCCCAGGCCACGGTCATGATGGAGAAGCCCAGCACGACATCGTCCTGGTAGCGGACCGGTGCGGATGGGGGCACAACGCTTGTCTCGGACGTACTCACCTGGATTCCTTGGTTCTTCGACTCGGCGAGTGCGATCTTCGGCAGGGCCGGTACGCCGAGCATTGATTCAGGTCAACCGTTTGATTGCGGGTTGCCGCAACGAATCTCGACCGGGTTGGGAGCCGCCCCGTGCCGGCGCGGCGCGTCGTTCACGAGCCCTCGTGGCGCCTCCCGGCAGCCGACGGGTTCGACAGGGCGGTCGATCGCGCGTGCCACGCGGCTGTCCGTCGCCTGCCCGGCGATCCAGCCCGCGCAGTTCGCGCCAGAACTTCAACGCGCCGACCAGTCGACCGAGTCGTCGTGGCAGGATCGCGAGCGATTCGATCAGCCCGATCACCGAGTACGCGGACCGGTGTCCCATGTCGGTGAGCACGAGAAACTGGTGTCCCCGCACGCGATCGACCTCGATGAATCCCATCGATTCGAGACGCTCCAGACTGCGGCCGAGATCCCGTCTGCGCAGACCGTAACGGCTCCACTGCGCGCGCAGCTCGCGAAGCTCCACCCGCTCCTGCGCAGCCAGGTGCGCGGATCTCAGGAAACTCATCACTGCCAGATTGGCGCGAAAGATGGGGAAGTACATGGCCAGGGCCCGGACGTAGGTTCGGCACCACCCTGTGCGTATCCCGCCGCCCGCGCATTGACGCAGAGCAATGCGACGCGGCGGGCGTCGCCGACATGGGCAAGCGAATAACAGCTCGTGTCCCTGCCCGGTGTTTGACCTGGATCAACGCGGACCGATCCCCGCGACGGCAGGCTGCATTCGTCCCTGGAGATGAACGTAATGAAGACGATCCGTCGCATCCTGCTGATCCTCGACGCCTCCCTGTCCCGCACCCCGGCCGTCGAACGGGCCGTGGCCTTTTCCCGGAAGACCGGCGCCTCTCTTTGGGTGGGCCTGTTCGATCGTGGACCGCGCCTGGGCGTGCTGGGCATTCTCGATCGTGCGGATGCGCGTCACATCGAGAACATGATGCGTGACCAGATGAGCACGAAACTGGATGATCTGAAGCGGCAGCTGTCGGAGGACGGCCTCACCGTCCACACGATCGACGACCGCGAAGCCCCTTCGGTCGAGAACATTCTCCGGCAGGTGGCAGAGGCGCAGATTGACCTGATCGTCAAGGATGTCGGCCACGAGTCGGCATTGCGCCGCCTGGTGTTCCTGCCTCTCGACTGGGAGCTGCTGCGCAATTCTCCTGTCCCGATGTGGATGGTCGGCGCGCAAGCGCGCCCGGGGCTGCTTCCCCAGCGAATAGTCGCCGCGGTCGATCCGCTGAACCCCGAACACGGCGCGGGACCGCTGAACGATCGTCTTCTCGACATCGCCGGCAGCTTCGCTGCGGCCGGGTCGGGTCACGTCCGTGTCTTCACCGCGTTCGGTGGCCTACCCGCGGCCCTGCGGGGGCTGGATCCGAACGGCTTGTCGATCAGTCAATCCTACGAAGAGTTATATGACCGCCTGCGCAAGGAGCACCGGCAACAGTTCGACGCATTGCTCAAGCGTCATGCCATGACCAACGATGACGCCGTCGTGCTTTTTGGGCCTGCCGCTCCGACCCTGCTCGATGCCCTGGAGGACTACCAAGCTGACGCCCTGGTGGTGGGCACGATCCGCCGGCGCGGTATCGACCGGTTGCTCATGGGCAGCACCGTGGAGCGGCTGATCGGCGAAGCGCCATGCGACCTCGTCGCCGTGCCGGCCGTTGCGCAAACCGTTACCGTGATGCCGCCATGCAAAGAGGAGCCATTCGCGGTGATGTGATCCGGTTCGCGCCCGCGTCGACCTGGATTGACCTCCCGCGAACGTCCCCGTCCGGCTACAGCCGGTTCCACTCGTCGAGTCCAAAGTCTATGAGCGGACGCCCCGAGCACCTCTGCCGTCGACTGAGTCGGAGATTCTGCATCTGCGGCGATCCGCGCTTCCGGGAGACGCGATGTGCGGAATCCCAGCGCCATTCTGGAGTATGGCCACGGAAGGACAGCTGCAGAGAGAGACACTGATCGACGATCGCAGGAACGTTGCCGTTGGGATCGAAGGTCCGATAGGCGACGGGATGCCGATGCCACTGCTTGATATTGGCCGGCATCACGCGGTGCGGGATTCCCGGTTGTTCGACGAATGCCGGCGCCTTGGCCCGTTGTTCGCCGACAAGATGTGGAGGTCGACCACGTCGCGCCCTGCCTAGCGCCTTGTGCATGATCCCTCGGCGGCGACGACCCTGCTCGCGACGATCACTCGCATCGCTCATGCCTCGCGGCACTTGCGGGTCTGGCGCGACGGTGTGTCCTCGATCCGTCGCACGAGACCATCGTGGAGGGGCGACATCGCGTGCGCGGTGTTGCGGTCCAGGGTGATGCGGTGCGCACGGGAGATGCCCGCAGGATTTGGTTCTGCGGCTTGCCGATTGCGCGGACGAACCCCGGGACTGCCGCCCAGTGGAAGCAGGCCCGCGAGCGCATCTACCGACGGGGTCGAGTTCAGAAGCGGTAGCCGACCGAGATCCCGAACCCGATAGGATCGATCTTGACCTTGCCGATCGATGTTCCGTCCAGGTGCGCCTTCGCGTCGATGTCGATGTAGCGCACGTCGAAGCTCAGTGACAGCGGTGGTGCGATGTCGATGTCCAGGCCAGCAACGGCAGCCACGCCGAACGAATCGTCGAGCTTGAGCTTGGCGCCATCCAGTGCCCCCTGGGTCTTCTCCTGGAAGAACGTCGTGTAGTTCAGGCCGGCGCCCACGAACGGGTGCCATGTCTTGGCGACGTCCGGGTACCACACGAGGGACAGTGTCGGCGGAAGATGCTGTGTGCTGGCGACCTTGTCGTCGGTCGAATTGAGCGTGATGTCGTGCTCGAATGGAAACGCGACCAGCAGATCCACCGCAAGCGTCGGCGCGACAAAATAGGAGGCGCTCGCAGTGATTCCGCCCGTGCCCTCGACACCGACGACGTCGTGATTGTGATTCTTCGGCTCGACCCAATGCGCACCGAGGCGCGTGATCCAGTCTCCGGTCTCGTAGGCCATCGCAGTCGGACAGAGCACGGCCGCCAGAATACCGGCGGCGATGCGAATACGGGTTTCCACGATTTTTCTCCCAAGGTGATCGGCATGATTGCCGCACCCAATGTGCGATCAGGCCAGCGCGGCGGCGTTGATCGGGATCAGCCTCGCAGGGCGCCAAACCTCTTCGCGAATGATCCAGGTCAGTGCGCCGTCGCGAGGAGCTCGCTCACCGCCGTTGCGACGTCTTGCAGAACATCGATGCGGTTGCTGGCGTGCGTCACGGTGTTGCAACTGACGATGGTCCGTGCGCCCGCTTCGGTCACGACGCTCCAGGCATCGCCCGCGAAAAGGCCGTGCACGCAGATGCAAACGGGCGCCGGATGACCATGTCGTTGCAGCAGAGCGATCGCAGCGGCCTGTGTGCGCCCTGTCGCGACGATGTCGTCGACCAGCACGGCGCGATGACCTGCACCGACCTGCAGCGCGTTCGCCTCGACTGTCACGTCGCGATCTCCGTAACGATGCTTGGTCAGCATGCGATAAGGGCAATCGACCAGCGTCGCGATGGCCGACACCCATTGCTCGCTTTCGGCATCGGGACCGATGAGCAGCGGATCGAGGACTTCGGACCGTATCCAGCGCGCGATCGCGGGAGCAGCGGGCACGACGCGGATCGGAATCGGGTACACCTGCTCGAGCAGAGGAATGCGATGAAGATGGGGATCCACCGTCACCAACCCGTCGAAGCAGCTTGAGAGCAATGACGCGACATGGCGCGCACTGATGCCCTCGCCCTGCGCGAACACCGTGTCCTGACGCATGTAGGGAAGATAGGGCGCGACCAGAAGCACGCGCGCGGCGCCCATGTCGTGGAGGGTCCGCGCCGCCAGGAACAGTTTGACCAGCTTGTCGTCGGGCCGGTCCAGGGTGCAGGCCACGACCACCGTCTTGTGCAGCACGGGTGACAGGAAGCGCACGTACGTTTCGCCATCCGCGAATGCCCGGAACACGCATTCGCCGCGTTCGACTCCGGCATGCAGGCACAGCGCTTCGACCAGGGCTTCGTTGCCCGGAACACCGAAGATCACCGCGGTCATGGCGATCCAATCTCCAGAATCTTCGGATTGCGCAGTGCGTAGGCTGCCGCGTACTCGAGTTCACCAGGGCTTTGCGCGTGGATCGTGTAGAGCGGCTGTCCGACGACGACAGCTTGTCCAAGCTGCGCCTGCAGGACCAGGCCGGCCGACGGTGACGCGGGCGCACCCGCAAGCTTGGCGACTCGTCCGAGCCGGCGGTTGTCGATCGCCTGGACCGCGCCGGCCTGAGTGGCGACGATATCCTTGCGGTAGTTCGCTCGACGGGGTTCGCGACGGCCGCCCTGCGCGTCGCAGATCGATTCGAACTTTCGTGCCGCCGCCCCGGACGCGAGCAGATGGGCGGCCCTGGCCGGCCCCTCACCGGCGACGCAACGGCCGCCGATCTCCAGCATGCGCGCCGCGATCTGCAGCGCGCGTGCTCGCAGGAGCGCGCAGGCGGTGGGTGCGTTGTGCAGCACGTCGAGGACGTCCAGCGCCTCGAGCGCGGGCCCTATGCCGAATCCGACCGGTTGGCTGCCGTCCGTGAACAAGCACTCCACCCGCAGGTCGAACGCGCCGCCCAGCGACGTAAGAGTCCGGGCCAGGCGGGCTGCTGCCTCATGACTGCGCAGCTTCGCGGTAGGACCCACCGGGATGTCGACCACCAGGTGGGTGGAACCCGCCGCAACCTTCTTGGAGATGACTGAGGCCGCAAGCTGGGCGTCGCTGTCGAAATCGAGTGGACGTTCGACCTGGATCAGCAGATCGTCTGCGGGACTCAGGGCGATTGCGCCGCCCCACACCACGCAGCCTCCCTCCCGCTCTACAACCCGGCGCATGTGTTCGAGCGTCAGCGTCACGGGTGCCAGCACTTCCATGGCATCGGCCGTCCCGGCGGGCGACGTGATCGCCCTTGACGAAGTCTTCGGAACGGTCAGTCCGCCGGCAGCGGCGATGGCAACCACGATCGGCGTCGTGCGATTGCCCGGCAGTCCGCCCACGCAGTGCTTGTCCATCACCGGACGCTGGTGCCAAGCCAGTCGCGTGCCCGCGTCGACCATGGCCCGGGTCAACTGCAGGGTCTCCGCCGGACTCATGCGATCGCCCGCACACGCCGTGACGAAGGCTGCGGTCTCTACGGAAGAATAGTGTCCGGCACTGAGGTCGCGCACGATCGCGTCCAGCTCGGCGCCCGTGAAGCGTCCACCGTAGATCTTCCGTCGTACCGCGGAGAAGGACTCGACCGCCTCCGGATGGGACAGGCTCACGGTGTCGCCGGCAGCAGCGCCCAATGCCACCCAGGCCGACTCAGACAGGCCAGCCTGGCGATCACCAATCAGGTCACCGTGAACGATGTTGAGCGAGGCGACGATTTCGCGCTGCCCGCAGGCCACGCGCACGCGCGACAGTGCGCGCAGGCCTTCTGCCCGGCAGACGGTGCTTTCCGAGCGGAGGAAGACGACGTATTCCCGGTAGGTATCGATGCCCAGGCGCCGGGCGAAGAGTTCGGCAGGGCCCTGGATCGTCATCAGACTTCGACGCTCTCCAGGTACTCGGGAATCGTGCAGTCCCAGCCGAGGGATTCCTGGATCCGCAGCCTCAGTGCATCGGCCGCGGCAGGCTCCCCATGGGTCAGGTAAGTCTTGCCCGGTGGCGAACTCGTGGTCTCGAGCCATCGGATCATCTCGGCGTAGTCGGCGTGAGCGGACAGGTTGCTGATCGAGACCACTTCGGCCCGAACCGGCACGTGTTCTCCGTGAATCTTCAAGGTGTCAGCGCCCGCCAGCAGGGCAGCACCGCGCGTGCCTCCAGCCTGAAAGCCCGTCAGCACGATCGCGTTCGCCGGGTCGGGTGCGAATGCGCGCAGGTGATGGATCACGCGTCCTCCGGTGGCCATGCCACTTCCCGCGATCAGGATCATCGGATCCCGTCGCAGGTTCAGCGCCCGCGACTCCTCGACCGTGTTGACCATCCGCGCCACGCCGCACATCTGCGCGCACTGATCCGCGCTGAGTCGATGCTCGCGGTGATGGCGTCGATAGATCGCCGTCGCATCGATCGCCATCGGACTGTTCAGGTAGATCGGAATCGCACGCGGAATCCCGCCGTTTTCGCGCAGGCAATGCAGGTACCAGAGAAGGGTCTGCGCCCGTCCGACCGAGAAGGCCGGCACGACCACGACACCGCCACGATCTGCCACCCTGCGCACGACCTGCCCCAAAGCGACCTGGGGATCCGCGGGGTCGTGCAGACGATCTCCGTAGGTGGATTCGAGGATGAGCACGTCCGCCGAGGGGGGACGTGAAGGCTCGCGCATGATCGCGTCGCCTGGCCGTCCGACGTCGCCGCTGAACAGAACGCGCCGATGGCCGTCGTCGATGAGAATCATGGCGCTGCCGAGCAGGTGACCGGCCGGCAGCATCCGCACATTCAGGCCGGGCAAGGGTTCGAAGTCGGCATCCATGTCGCGCACGACGAATTGCTCGAGGACGCGCACGGCGTCGGCCTCGGTGTACAGCGGCTTGGCGGGCGAGTGCTTCGAGTAATGCCGGCGATTCGCCCGCTCCGCGTCTTCTTCCTGGATGCGTCCGCTGTCGGGCAGCAGGATCCTGCAAAGGTCTCGCGTAGCTTTGGAGCACAGGATCGGTCCGGCGAACCCACGGCGCATCAGGAGCGGCAAGTAGCCCGAGTGGTCCAGGTGCGCGTGGGTGAGCAGCACTGCCTCGATTGCGGCGGGATCGAACGGCGGCCGAGCCCAGTTGCGCAGTCGCAGCTGTTTGTAGCCCTGGAAAAGGCCACAATCGACCAGCAGGCGCCGATCGCGATGCGTGAGCACGTAACGGGAACCGGTGACGGTTCCCGTTGCGCCGCAGAACTGGATCTTCATGGCCCGTCAGTTCGCGCTCACAGGGCGCGCACCGCCTCGCGCAGGTCACGGTAGGTCTTGCGCAGGACCTCCGCCGTCAGGCTCGCGGCCGCCCCGAGTTCGGCACGCGATTTTCCCGCCGCCGCACGAACCGCAAGGACCTCGTCCTCGATGTCGTGCCAGCGCGCTTCGGCCTCGTTCCAGCGATCGGCCATCTCCGCCTTGAACAGGTGTGCCTGCAAGCGCAATTCGTCGCGCAAGCCCGCAAGTGAGTCGACATCGAATACGGATCGGGAATGTGCATTTGTCATGGAGCGATCTCCGGTGGGGAGACTCCACTCTGGTTCCGGCCACGATCCGGAGCATTGACCTGGATCAAGGATTCATGCCGTGACGGACGGCATGCTGGACTCGTTCGAATCGACTGCGATTCCCCGCGGAATCTTCCGAATCCATCCAGCAGAGGGCCACGACATGAATGATCTTCAACTCAAGCAGGCGGTCATGGACGAACTGGAGTTCGATCCTGCGATCGATGCCGCGCACGTCACCGCCTTTGTCCACGACGGCGTCGTAACCTTGGCCGGATACGTTGGCGACTACACCCAGAAGCACGCGGCCGAGACCGCCGCGCGCCGGATAAAGGGCGTCAGGGCGATCGCACAGGAGATCGAGGTTCGACTCCCGACCGACCGGAAGATCGCGGACGACGAGATCGCCGATCGCGCGACGCGCATCCTGGACTGGGACCTGCGCCTGCCACGCGACGCGATCCAGGTCATGGTGGAAAAGGGCGTGGTGGTCCTGCGGGGAACGGTCGCTTGGGAATTCCTGCGTCGCGAAGCCGAGGCCGATGTCCGCAAGCTGGGCGGCGTGCTGGGTGTCAGCAATCATATCTGCGTCGTCTCGCCGGCCCGTCTGGGCAGCGTCCAGAAAAAGATTCATGCCGCATTCGAGCGATCGGCGGAGCTGCAGGCCGAGAAAGTGACGGTGCACTTCGACGAGGAAGGGATCGTCAAGCTGGGCGGTCAGCTGCATTCGATGCTCGAGCGGGCCGCCGCTGAGAACGCGGCGTGGTCGGCGCCCGGCGTCAGCAAGGTGATCAACCAGATCGAGATCGGTTACTAGGTCTGCGACAGGCCGCCCTTCCGATCGGACCGTGTATCCAGACCCGACCTCGTGCATCGACCGTGACGCATCGCATCGCCGTCATTCAAGGCCACCCGGACGTCTCGCCGTGTCATCTGGGACACGCCCTGGCCGATGCCTATATTTCGGGCGCCATCGAGAAGGGGCACCAGGTACGGGAAGTCGTCGTCGCCGAGATCGACTTTCCCATCGTGCGCAGCAAGGCCGAGTGGGAGCTGGACGACGTGCCGGAATCGATCCGCCTGGCACAGGACACGATCCGCTGGGCCAGCCACGTGCTGATCCTGCATCCCTTGTGGCTGGGTTCGATGCCCGCTCTGCTCAAGGCCTTCCTGGAGCAGGTCTTCCGACCTGGCTTCGCCCTCACGCGCCGCGACGGCCGGTGGGAGCGCCTGCTACGGGGCCGCTCCGCGCACGTCGTGGTCACGATGGGCATGCCGGCCCTGGTTTTCCGCTGGTTCTTCTTCGCGCACGGCGTGCGCAGCCTGGTTCGCAACGTCCTGCGGATCTCCGGCTTTTCGCCGGTTCGAACGACCCTCGTCGGCAGCGTGGAGAACGCCGGGAATCGACATCGCCAAAAGTGGCTCACACGCATGCGTCGCGAAGGGCAGTTCGCCCGCTGAGATCGGACAGGCGACGGCTTTCACTTCACCCACCCACACAGCACATCTCAAGAACACTCAATGGACAAAGTGATGATCCCCTACGACGGCTCGGATGCCTCCAACCGGGCAGTGAATTTCGTCATCGACCAGCCCGCCGGCCAGCGCCCGCACCGGATTCACGTGCTCAATGTGCAGACCTGGCCCATCGCCTACGGCGAATACCTCAGCCCCGGCATCGATATCCGCGAGCTGCGCGAAGCGCAGCTCGCGCAGGGTCGCGCCACACTGGAGCGCGTGGAGCATGTGCTGAGCGGCAGCGGCATTTCCTTCGAATCGCACATCGTGTTCGGCACCATCGACGAGGTCATCGTGGACCAGACCGAACAGCTCGGCTGCGACCAGATCGTGATGGGAACGCGGGGATCGGGGGCCTTCAAAGGCTTGTTCCTCGGCAGTGTCGCAACCAAGGTGGTGCATCGGGCACAAGTACCGGTCACTCTGGTGAAGTAGCGTCCGCAGGCGGCTTCGCGCCGCCCGGCAGCGGACGTCCACGGTTTCGAGTTCACAAATAGTGCCGCCGTCACAGGCGCCCGGCACAGCGACATGTCGACGTGACGGCTGCCCGCCCGCTGTGCCGCGATGACCCCTTCAGAACCGGAAAAAAAAGACCTGTGCGACGGCGGACTTCGCCCAATCAGCTGAGCGCGGTCAGCGCGCACCCGCCTTCGAGCGGTCCGCGAGCTGGTGCAGCACGTGCTCCCGGATCACCATGTCTTCGCGGCACCGGATCATCAGGGCCTCGACCGCGGCGTCCGGCAAGGACAGCAGGCGATCCACCTCGTTCTCGCAATCGACCCTTTCATTAAGCCGGCAGCCGGGAATGGCCGCCGCGACGGCCGAGCGCACCCAGTCGTGGTGCTCTCCCACGCCGCCCGTGAACACCACTGCGTCGGTCCCGCCCAGGACACCGACCATCGAGCCGACGGCACGGAGCAAGGACCAGATGAAGTGCTCGAGTGCGTGCGTCGCGTCGATGTCGCCGGCAAGCGACGCCGCGCGAAGGCGACCGACGTCGCCGCTGATTCCCGACATGCCGAGCAGGCCGCTGCGCTGCTCGAGCACCTCGCGCAGTTCGATCGCGCTGATGCCATGGGCAATCTGAAGTTCCAGCAGCAGGCCCGGATCCAGCGATCCGCTGCGCGTGGCCATGACCGGGCCCTCGATCGGCGTGTAGCCCATGGTCGTGTCGAGCGACCGTCCGTCGCGGACCGCGGTCACCGAGCATCCGCTGCCCAGGTGACAGACCACCAGGCGCGAGGGCATCCGCCCCAGAATCTCTCGCGCACGCTTCACCGCCCACTCGACGCTGAGGCCGTGGAAGCCGAAGCGGCGCAGGCCCCAGCGCCGGGTCCATTCGAGCGGAATGGCGTACGCCGCCGCCGCGTCCGGAATCGTCGTATGAAAGGTCGTGTCGAAGCACGCGAATTGAGGAACGTCCGGAAGCGAATCCTGCACGACCTCGATCGCATGCAGCGCCATCGGCAGATGCAAGGGTGCCAGTGGGACGAGGGCTTTCAATCCACCCTGGACCTGAGGATCGATGCGGACGGCCTGGCGGTAACGATTGCCCCCATGGACCAGACGATGGCCGATCGCATCCGAGGGCACAAAGCTTCTCAGCAGCAATCGGAGCTGTCTGCGCCGGTCGTCCGCCGCTTCCGATGCCCAGCTCAGGCTGCCGCTCTCGACGACCTCTCCGCCGGCGCCGAACGCCGTCCACTTGAAAGTCGACGAGCCTGCGTTGAGCGTCAGGACGCGCATGCGCGATCGCATCAGCGAGTCCACTGCCATTTACGGATCTCGGGAAGGTCTTCGCCGTGCTGCCGGATGTAGGTCGCGTGTTCGGCCAGCCGCGCTTCGAGCATCGCCCTGAGTGCCGGTGCGCGCTTTGCGAGGCGGGGTACCCGGCTGACGGCATTCATCGCAAGGTGGAAGCGATCGAGGCGGTTGAGCACCGCCATGTCGAAAGGCGTCGTCGTGGTGCCCTGCTCCATGAACCCGTGCACATGGAAGTGCGCATGGTTCGCACGGCTGTAGACCAGCCGATGGATCAGCGAGGGGTAGCCATGGAACGCGAAGATCACCGGCCGGCGTCGCGTGAAGAGACCGATGAACGCGCGCCCGCCGAGGCCGTGTGGATGCCGGTCGACCGATTCGAGACGCATCAGGTCGACCACGTTGACGACACGTATCTTCAGGTCCGGCGCCATCTGCCGGAGCAGCTGCACGGCCGCCAGCGTCTCGAGCGTCGGGACGTCGCCGCAGCACGCCATCACCACGTCCGGTTCGCCCGGATCACTGGCCCAATCCCAAACGCCCGCGCCCGCGGCGCAGTGGGCCCGAGCCTGCTCCATCGACAGCCACTGCGGCGCCGGCTGCTTGCCGGCGACCACCGCGTTGATCAGCCCGCGCGAACGCAGACAGTGGTCGGTGATGCACAGCAGCGTGTTCGCGTCCGGCGGCAGGTACAAGCGCACCACGTCCGCGGACTTGGACGCCAGCATGTCCAGCACGCCCGGGTCCTGGTGGCTGAAGCCATTGTGGTCCTGACGCCAGACATGCGAGGTGAGCAACAGGTTGAGTGAGGCCACCGGGACCCGCCAGGGCAGCTCGCGCGACACCTTCAGCCACTTGGCGTGCTGGATGAGCATCGAGGCCACCACGTGGATGAAGGCTTCGTAGCAGGAAAAGAATCCATGACGACCGCTGAGCAGGTACCCCTCCAGCCAGCCTTCACACTGGTGCTCGCTGAGCACCTCCATGACACGACCGGACGGCGAAAGATGGTCGTCGGTCGGCTCGATCCGGCCCATGAAGCAACGGTCCGTGACTTCGAGAACGGCACCCCAGCGATTCGACGCGGTCTCGTCCGGACTGAACACGCGAAAACAGTCCATGTTCCTGCGCACGACCTCGCGGATGAATCCACCCTGCACGCGCGTCGCCTCCGCGGTGACGCTTCCGGGCCGGTCGACGGCAACGGCGTGATCCCTCACGTCGGGCAGATCGAGTGCGCGCAGCAGGCGCCCTCCATTGGCGTGCGGATTGGCGCTCATGCGGCGCCCACCCTGCGGCGCAAGCGCGAGCAGGTCGGCGCCGGGGCGGCCGGTGCCGTCGAAAAGTTCCTCGGGCCGGTAGCTGCGCATCCAGGCGTCCAGGCATTCGAGATGGCCCGGCGCATCGAAATCCGACAACGGCACCTGGTGCGAACGCCAGGAGTCTTCGACGCGCAGTCCGTCGACCGTGGCAGGTCCGGTCCATCCCTTGGGACTGACCAGTACGATCATCGGCCAGTGCGGCCGCGCGCGATCCGATGTGCCGCGCGCGCGCTGCTGGAACTGGCGGATCATGTCCATCGCCTGGTCGAGCACGGCGGCCATCTGGCTGTGCATGCCTGCCCTGTCGCCGGCGTCGACGTACATCGGCTCCCAGCCATAACCGCGGAACAGCTGCGTCAGCTCCTCGCGCGGGATGCGCGAGAGCACCGTCGGCCCCGCGATCTTGTAGCCGTTCAGGTGCAGGATCGGCAGCACGGCGCCATCGCGCGAGGGATCCAGGAACTTGTTCGAGTGCCAAGCCGTCGCCAGCGGGCCGGTCTCGGCTTCACCGTCGCCGACCACGCAGGCCACCACGAGGTCCGGGTTGTCGAAGGCTGCGCCGAACGCGTGGGACAGCGCGTAACCGAGTTCGCCACCCTCGTGGATCGATCCCGGCGTGTCCGGTGACGCATGGCTGGGAATCCCGCCGGGAAAAGAGAACTGGCGAAACAGGCGGCGCACGCCCTGCGCGTCCTGCGTGACGGCCGGATAGATCTCGCTGTACGTCCCTTCGAGCCACGCGTTGGCCACCACGGCCGGGCCACCGTGCCCGGGGCCGGCCATGAAGATCAGGTTGGCATCCCGCTGCCGGATGACCCGGTTCAGATGCGCGTACACGAAGTTCAACCCGGGTGTCGTACCCCAGTGGCCGAGCAGGCGCGGCTTGATGTCGTCGCGCCAAATGGGGCGCTCGAGAAGCGGATTGTCGAGCAGGTAGATCTGCCCGACCGAAAGATAGTTGGCCGCGCGCCACCAGCGGTCGACGGCCCGCAGATCCGGCCTGGCAGGTTCGACATCGGAAGGAACCTGCGACGGCCCGTCGGGCATCGCGATGGAACCGGGTACATCGTTGCGGGACGTGAACGCATTCATGGTGACTGGCTCGGCGAAAGACGGCTGCAGCATCGCAGCGCAGCGATCTCCGGTCGTTGACGTGAATCAACGGTGAGGTTCCCGCACCGCATCGGCGTTGACTCAGGTCATCGACCTCGCCTTGGCTTCGGACCAGGCTTCGACAGGAAAAAGGAGCCACACCATGTCCGCCTCTCCCGTGAATGCGACACGCCGCACGCCCACCGCCGAACGTGACGCGCCTCGGCATAAAGGGACGCCGCTTCCCGACGGCATCCCGACTCCCGCTTATCTCGCCGCGATCCGCGCCAGCGTCCCATCGCGCACCTGCGCTGTCTGTGGAGACGCCATCGGTGCCGCACGCCTGACGCTGCAGCCTCAGGCGACGACCTGCGCCTGGTGCGCGCCCCCTCGCGATCAGGCGAACGCGATACCGAAGAGCAGTCCCGCTGCGATGAGCGCGAACGGACCGATGAGCCGCTGAGCCAGCGGCCGGCCCGCGACGACGGCGATCATGCCGAACTTGAAGGCGAGGCTCGCGATGTAGGCAATCACCATCGCGATCGCCAGCGAGGCGGGGGTCAAGGTTCCCGCGGCGACCATGTGCATCGTGGACAGTCCGATCGCATCGAGGTCGATCAGGCCGGACACGGCAGCGGCGAGATAGACACCCTGCGTTCCGATCCGATCGTTGAGCCAGGCGACAACCAGAATCACGATCGCATACAGCGCAGCGAAACCCAGCGCAGCCAGCATCTCGCCCGGATTGCTCACGCCCAAGTCGTGGCGCGACCCGTTCCGCAGGTAGCTGCGACCGGCCGCGATCGCACCCGGCGCCAGTCCGGCGCCAAGGACCGGCAGCATGGACCGCAGCGCACCCGGACACACGACCGCGGTGAAGGCCGCCAGCCGCAGCAGTACGACCAGGTTGGCGAGCAGGATGACGACCTGCGCGCTATCCGCTTGCTCGCGATCCTCACGGACCTGGCGCGCGAAGGTCAGGCTTGTCGCAGTGCTCGACACCAGCCCCCCGAGCACGCCCACAAACAAGGCGCCGCGGCCCGATCCGAGCAATTGCAGCAACAGGTACCCGGTGAGGCCGATGCCGGATATCAGCACCACCATCCACCAGATCCGGTAAGGGTTGAGCGAATCGTAGGGACCGTATCCGGCATCCGGCAGGAGTGGCAGCACGAGCAGGCTGACCGCGGCGAATCTCAGGATGCTGCGCACATCGGCCGGCTTCAGGCGCGTCGCGAATCCTTCAAGCTCGGGCTTGAAGTGCAGCAGGGCCGTGGCGGCCAAGCCCAGCAGCACCGGCGGCAACACGGGGCCGATCCAGATGGCGGCGCCGAGGCAGAAGCACAGCATCACTGCCACGGTCGACGTGGTGCCGGCATCGTGGCTGGCGTCCCTGCCGTGCAGCGCCGCGATCATCATGGCGCCCAGCATCACCAGACCCGCCGGCAACAGCCATTGGACCCCATGATCGATCAACATTGCGCCGACCGATCCCAGCATCGCAACCAGTGCGTACGTGCGCACGCCGGCTTGCGTTCCGGGGTTGCGTTCGCGCACGAGTCCCATCAGAAAGCCGACGCCCACGCTCGCGGAAAGACGCGACAGTGATTCGGACAGCTCCATCATTGCCCTCCCAGCCGCAACTCGACGCGCCGGCAGTACGCTTCGTCCGGGTCGGGGGAATCCGAAAATCCCAGGCGCGCCGCCAGGCCGAGCATCGCCTCGTTCTCCTGCAGCACGAGGCCCCAGATCGTTCCTATCTCCCGCGCACGGGCCAGATCGATCAGGCGCTGGAGCAGGTATCGTCCCAGTCCCTGGCGTGCGCAGTCCTGGTGGACCAACAGCGCGAACTCCGCGGCGCGTCCGTCGGGATCGGCGATCAGTGTGCCCAGCGCTCGCATGCGCCCGGTGCCGCCTTCCTCGTAAACCACCAGCGCGAGCTCGCGGTCGTAATCGATCTGCGTCATCCGCGCCGCCATCGCGTGGCTGAAATGGCGCAGGCAGGCGAAGAAGCGAAGGCGGACCGTTTGCGGGTCGAGGCTTTCCAGCAACGAGATCAGCGCCGGCTCATCCTCCGGCCGGATCGCACGCACCGCGACGCGCCGCTGGTCCGATAAAGCGAGGTGTGCTGATAGAGCCGCCGGGAACGGCGCGAGCGCGAACCGATCGCGGTCCTGCAGCGACGTCGGCGTCAGCCGGATGCGGGCGTCGCGCACCACCATCATCTGGTCGCCACGACGCGCGAACCGCACATCGAGGGACGCTACTCTGGGCTGGTCCATCGCAAGCCGGGAGAGCTGCAGCAAGGCGCGCCGGACCTCGTTACGATCTTGATGGATCTTGGCGGCCTCGCCTTCCGCAGCGTCGAGCAGGCGGTCGGCGAGCAGATCGTCGAGCGGAAGAATGCCGTACGCGATCTGCGTGCCGGGCGCCATCCGCTGCACGCGCAGGTACATGCCGACCTCCGCATGGCAGTCGAGCCGCACTCGCAGCTCCGGTGACTCCGAAGACCAGCGCGGCACAAGCTGCAGGCCATAGGCCGTCAGCAGGTCCAACGCCGCATCGGAACCCGCATCGGTTGCGCCGGCCGCATGTCGACGCAACATGGCCGCCACCGACGCGGCATCGGCCGGGACCAAGCCGCTGGCCGAAGGCGTTCGGGTGAGCAGCTCGCGGTTCCTGGCGTAATCCCGGCGATACCGGATGGCGCGGCAGGCGGCCTGAGGGGAGGTGAAGGTCGCCTGCCCGGCTTCGGACGAGATGCGGCGCGCGGGGGCTGCGGTTTCGAGGCCCAGCCACACGCACATCAGGCGCGCCCCCAGCGCTGCCTGCTTGATCGCGAGCGCCACCGGCTCATGCGGTTGTCCGACGGCCGGGCTGCGCACGAACAACAGCGCGTCGAGCGAAGGCGCATCGAGCAACTCGCGGATCGCGGCCACGGTCTGCACCTCGTCCGTCTCGCCAATGTCGATCGTGCCGGAACCGAAGCGCAGGCTCGGCAACTGCCCGACAAGAGCTGCGCGGCGGGTACGGTCGATTTCGGCCAAGGTCAGTCCTTCGCGAAGAACCGCGTCAGCGGTCAACGCGCAGATCGCGGCGCCGTTGGCCACGACCAGCACCCGTGCCTGCTGCATGACCGGCAGGCGTTCCAGCGCGG
Source organism: Panacagrimonas perspica (assembly GCF_004364935.1). GTDB lineage: Bacteria > Pseudomonadota > Gammaproteobacteria > Nevskiales > Nevskiaceae > Panacagrimonas > Panacagrimonas perspica. Next base: position 1,125,907 of record NZ_SOBT01000008.1, read on the forward strand.
CAATCGAGTCGAACAGTCCCGGCAGATCCGCGACTTCCACCATGCCTGCGCGCGCGAATGCTGCCGAGCGCACAGGATCGGCGCCCGCTGCCGCGTGGTCGGCGAGACGTGTCTGCAGGATCACGGTGGGCTTGACGCGTGCACAAGCACGCGCCGCAGACATGAACTTGCGACCGCTTCGGATGCGACCGATCTCGACCGCCACCGACCGCGTGTTCCTATCATTGGCCGCGTAGTCGAGCAGATCGGCAACGTCGACATCACCTTCGCCGCCAGTCGTGGCGATCCACGAGAATCCGATCCGTCGGCCTGCAGCCCAGTCCGCCGCCGCCGCGGCCACCGAGCGCGACTGCACGATCAACGCCAATGAGCCCGGCAGCGGCGATTGCGCGAGCATCGATACGTCGGGACCGCCCCCGCGGGCGAAGCCGATGCTGCGCGGACCCAGCAGGCGGACCCTGTTGCGTCGCGCTGCCTCGAGGACTGCGGGCGTCGGCGCGTCCGGTTGCATCCAGAGCACTGCCCGGCAATCCAGATCGACGAGGCGCCGCATCGTCGCCGCATCGGCGAAGCGCGGATCGCCCAAGATCGCCAGCAGCGGACGTTCAGCCGAGCAATTTTCCGGCACGCCGTTGGGCCATCGGTGAAGCTGAAGCCGGGCCGACCCCGCCGCCAGCTTGTCCAACAGTCCTTGCTGCACCGGGTTGGCAGGAACACCGACCCATGCGGCCGACCGCGGGCCCAACAGCGCGTCGAGATTCCGGACCGTCATCGCCGTTCAGAGACCCAGGAAGGGCTGCAGGAAGAATTCGACGCTTCGCGCCAGCGCATGCAGATCGTAGCCGCCTTCGAGGGTCGCCACTACGCGCCCCTGGCAGAACTGCGCAGCCACGTCGCGGATCACCGTTCCGATCCAGCGGAAGTCGTCGTAGCCCAGGCGCAGGTCGCCGAGCGGATCCTGCGCGTGGGCGTCGAAGCCGGCAGACACCAGGATCAGTTCCGGCTGCTGACGCTCCAGGGCGGGAAGCCAGAATGTCGTGACAGCCGTACGAAATGCTTTGCTTCCACTCCGGGCGGCCAGCGGAACGTCGATCAGGTGAGGTGAACGCGGCGCACCCGCCCACTGCGGGTAGAGCGGATGCTGGTAGGTCGAGTACAGCCAGACTCGTGGATCGTCGAGAAAGATGTCGGCGGTGCCATTGCCGTAATGCAGGTCGAAATCCAGAACCGCCACCCGCTCGATTCCATTCGCAAGCGCGTGGGCCGCGCCGACCGCCACGTTGTTGAAGAGACAGAAGCCCATCGCGCGATCGCGCTCCGCGTGATGACCTGGCGGTCGCACCGCGCAGAAGGCCAGGCCCGCGCGATCCGACAGCATCATGTCCACCGCTCGCACCGCGGCGCCGGTCGCCCGAAGCGCGGCTGGCTTGCTGTGCTGCATGAATACCGTGTCGCCGTCTATCACCCGCGCCTCGCCCTCGTGATGGCCTGAAAGCATCCAGTCCACCAGACGTCGGCTATGCACGCGCAGGAGTTGCTCCTGTTCGGCCTCCGGCGCGGATTCGCGCACCATGAAGTCCATCAGTCCGCTCGCGATCAGGCGATCCTCGATGGCCGCGATCCGCGAAGAACTTTCCGGGTGACCGGCACCCATGTCGTGCCTCGAGCACGCCGGATGGGTGATCCACGCAACGGGCTTCACGACGCTCATGGGGCTTCCTGCTCGGGTGGCTGAACTTTGTGCGGGAGCCGGCCGGGGTGCGCTGACCTGGGTCAATCGACGGGCACGTCGCCGCGGCGTTGATCCAGATCAAGGAGTGCCCGTGGTCCGCCTGAGATCCTGCCGGCACGAAAAGGAACCCAGATGACGTTGATTGCGACACGGCTGAATCTTCTACGGCAGGCGCGCTCGGAATTTCGAGATCGCCGGGATCGGCTGCGGCACGACCTGACGAGACCCGATGGCTCAGTCGACGAGGACTTCGCCAGGCAGGCGACGCGGGGCGAGCACGCGATCGCCCGCGTCGAACGCGTCCAGGGAGCCGAATGCGAATGCTGTGGCAGGCTGATCTTGCGCAAGCGCTTAGGAGCCCTGCTCCCTGCCCCGCTATCGGCGCGCCGCAGAACCGTGATCTCGATCCATCCCCCGGTACTGCCGATCCGCCGGTTCGGCAGCCTGTGCATCGACGCCAGTTCGCGCATGTCGCTGCGGACTCGGCTTCTGGGCACGGTCCCGCCGGTGACGCCTGGGGCCAATCGGGCCGGCGGCAGCAGCGGTCGCTTCGCGTTGGCCGTGCTCATAGGGCTTTGGGTTCACGCCAGCGTGGTGGCAGCGGCGCAAACGGACGCGACCCGCGACGTGCTGGCACTCCGTGTCGATCGCGAGCATGCGGCAGTTGTCACGGGCGGCTCGGTGGCAGGACCCACGGTACTGGAAAGCGCCATCGCCACCTTCTACGAGCGCAGGGACGCCGCGCCGGCGTGGCTCGGACAAGCCGATCGCCTGTCCGCATTGCGCAGGAACCTCCAGGGACTACGCTTCGACGGCCTCTCGCCAGATTCCTACGGCCTCGCGCTGCTCGATGATGCGGCGCTGCGCCCACCTGTCGACCCGACGGCGCGAGCCGAGCTCGACTGGTCCATCACGGAAGGCTTTCTGAAGAGCCTGCTGCATCTGTACCGCGGAAAGCTGGACCCGCGAGCGCTCAGCTCGATCTGGAACGTCGAACGCCGGCAGATCGATATCCAGCAAGGACTGGCATCGGCCATCAGCAGTGTCGAGGAAGGCACCCTCGACGCCGTGTACGCAGAGGCGAGACCCGAGCACCGAATCTATCGCGACCTTCGCGACGGGCTGAAGCGTCTTGTCCAGATCGCCGACCACGGCGGATGGCCCACCATTCCCGGCGGTCCGACGATCGACGCAGGCCACTCCGATGTCCGCGTTCCCGCGCTGCGTCGGCGGCTGGCGCTCGGCGGCTACGACACCGGGCCCGCCGATGCGGCCAGCGAGATCTTTGACCCCGCGCTGGAATCTGCACTGCGCTCGTTCCAGAAGGAGCAGTATCTCGACGTCGACGGTCGACTCGGCTCCAGAACTCGCGCGGCCCTCAATATTTCCACGCAGACCCGGATCGAGCAGATTCGCGCGAATCTCGAGCGCGCGCGCTGGCTGCTGCACGACCTGCCCGGCGATTTCGTCCTGGTCGACATCGCCGGATTCCGCGTGCGCTACATTCGCAACGGCGAGGTGATCTTCACGTCGCGCATTCAGGTCGGACAGCCCGACAGGCGCACCCCGATATTCCGTGCCGAAATCACCGAGCTAACCATCAACCCGCATTGGATCGTGCCGCCGACGATCCTGGAACACGACGTGCTGCCGGCCCTGAGTCGCGAGCCGGACTACTTGCGCAACCACCACCTGCGTGCGTTCGACGGACGTGGCGCCGAAGTCGACGCCGGCCACGTTGACTGGCGCCACGCCGGCGACGTGATCCTGCGCCAGGACGCGGGACCCGACGGCGCGCTGGGCCGCATCGCGATCCGCTTTCCGAACCGCTTCGCCGTCTATCTGCACGAGACGCCGCATACCGAGCTGTTCTCGTCGGCACGACGCGCCTTCAGTTCCGGCTGCATTCGCGTCGAACATCCCTTCGATCTGGCCGCGATCCTGATGGAGAACGATCAGCACTGGACCCGTGAGGCGCTGGACGATGCAGCCGCCACAGGCACCACGATGTCGATTCCCCTGCCTCGGTCGATCCCGATCCTGCTGATGTATTGGACCGTGGACGTTCACGCCGACGGGCGCGTCTCGTACAAGCCCGACGTATACGGGCTCGACAGACTCACGCTGGGAGCAATCGACGCGCGTATCGGAGGCTGATGCGGCGTGCCCGTGCCGCGCGGTATGAAGCTTGTGCGTGGGCGCTCGGCACCGTCCTGGCTTCGGGTCGATGATTGCGCCGGCCAGCGGCGCGCAGGCAAGGTGACGGCGTGACCGGACCTTTCGACCCCACTACGCTGGAGGCACTCGGAGCGGGACTCCATGTCCTGCTGGCCGGCTCGGTGGCGGCCCATGCCTTGCTGCACAAGCATGATCCACGCTCCGCCTGGGCGTGGATTCTCGCGTGCCTGCTGGTCCCGGTGATCGGAACGCTTTTGTATTTCTGGTTCGGCGTCAATCGCGTCGAGCGCAGAGCGCGGGTGGAACGCGGCGTGCCGGCCCCTTCCGCTGCGCTGCCGGCGGACGATCCGCTACCGCCCATGTCGGACTCCATCGCTGAGGAAGTCAGAGAGCTGATGCGGATCGGCCGCTCGGTCACGCGGCGCCCGCTCGTCGGCGGCAACCGGATCACACCGCTGCACAACGGCGAGGCGGCCTATCCCGCGATGCTAGAGGCGATCGACGAGGCCCGCACGCGCGTCTGGCTGATGAGCTACATCTTCGACAACGGCCGTATCGGGCAGCGCTTTGCCGAAGCGCTCGCGGCCGCGCGCCGCCGCGGCGTACAGGTCAGCGTGCTGCTGGACGGCATCGGCGACCTCGGCTTGTCCCGCGGCAGCCGGATCTTGCGGCACTACGGGATCCCGGTCGGGATGTTCATGCCGCCCCGGCTGCTGCCGCCGCTGTGGCACGTGAACTTGCGCAATCATCGCAAGCTGCTGTGTGTCGACGGGGCGCTCGCCTTCGTCGGTGGCATGAACATCGGTGACCATCACCTGCTTCCTAGTACGCTCGAAGGCTGGACCGGCTACCGCCGGCGTCGCGGGTATGCGGAAGATCTGCACTTCCGCATCGAAGGCCCGGTGGTGAAGCAATTCGACCAAGTGTTTACCGACGATTGGCAGATCACCACTGGCGAGCACTTGCCTAGTGGCGACGCCATTGACGCCATTGACGCCAGAGCGGCCGACGGCGGCGCAGCCTGTCGCGTCATCACGGATGGCCCGAACGAAGATTTCGGCCGGCTACAGGTCCTGCTGCTAGGCGCCTTGGCCAACGCGCACCACGCCGTGCGGATCATGACGCCGTACTTCGTGCCGACGCCGGAGCTGTCGAGCGCGCTCGGGGTGGCGGCGCGCAGAGGAGTCGAGGTGTCACTGCTGCTGCCCCGGCGTGGCAATCACTGGTGGCTCGACGCGGCAACCCGCCGCTGGCTGATGCAGTTCGACGCGACGCCGATTCAAGTCTACTTGCGACCCGCGCCGTTCGCGCACAGCAAGCTGTTCCTGGTCGACGACTATTACGCCGTGATCGGATCGGCAAACCTCGACCCGCGCAGCCTGCGCCTCAATTTCGAACTGACGCTCGAAACCTACGACATCGGATTCGCATCGCGCTTGCGGACGCACTTCGATTCGGTTCTCGCCACCAGCCAGCTGCTCGATATCGAAGACCTGCGCCGTCGCCCGCTGCTCGCGCGCTTGTGGGATTCGGCGTTCTGGCTGTTCTCGCCATATCTCTGATCGCGCGTGATGCGGACTCCAGGTTCCGGCCAGGTGCAAAGCGGATTCCACGCCGAAAAAGCAAGCCAAGCCAGCGAGCCGCGGAGGCGTCCCGACGAACCGGACGTGCCCGGACCGCAACAGGGCCTGGCGCTCGAACTTCGGACGAACGACGTGCCGAAGGGCCTGCGGCCAGTGCAAACGAGGATGGGGTCATCTCACGATTGACCCGCGTCAATGCGACGGAACACGAGACGCGCGAATGTCCCGCAACCCCATCCGCGAGAAGTTGCCATGCAAAAGGTGTTGGTTGCATTCGATGGTTCGGAATCGTCGATCCGCGCGCTTCGATTCGTGGTTGAACAGCCGAAGGCTGCGCGCCCGTCCGAACTCCATCTCCTCAATGTGCAGGACTACCCGATCGTCATCAGCGAATACGTGACCAGCTCGATGATCGAGGCGATCCGCAGGGGCCAGACGGAGCACAGCCGGGAAGTGCTGGCCCGAGGAGTCGCGCTGCTGGAATCCAGCGGGATTCCGCACCACGAACACGTCGTCATCGGATTTCCGGGAACGGCCATCACCGAACAGGCTGCCGCACTCGGATGTGGGCAGATCGTGATGGGCACCCGTGGACTGGGGATGGTCAAGGGCCTCGTCCTGGGTAGCGTGGCGCAGAGGGTGATCCACCTTTCACCTGTCCCCGTGACGCTCGTGAAGTAAGTTTTCGAGACGCGCCCTGCTCGCGTGCCGCCCGAAATCCCCCCTCTGCTATTTCGAGCGGCTCGTGTGCGGAATAGCGCAATCCAGGCGGAAGCGCGCCATCCGCGGTCGGTCCACGGGACGGGCGCGAGCGCAAGAAGCGGCAGACCGTCGCAGATGCCCGCGACGGTCTTGCCTTGGCAGCTCGGACGACTTCAAGCGCGGCTGCGTTGCGTCGAGTGTTCGTTCGCGCCTGGTGTCGCGGACGCGATGATGTCGAACCGGACATCCCGCTGCACCGGCGCGCCGACGCCGTACACGAGCATGGCGGTTCGCACCGTTCGGGTCACCTCCGAGAGCACGTCGCCCGACACACCGAACTGGCGTGCAAAGGCAATCTGACGTGCATACCCGTCGACGTTGCCGCCCAGGATCACGCGCACAACGGAGCGGATCGCGGCGAGCCGCCAGTGGTTCGGAACGTCCGTCGTGACGCAAAACGGCGGGACCGTGCCTGCCGGCAATTTCAGCTCGGCGTAGAGACTCGCCTGCTCCGGTCCGCTCAGCGACGAATCGGCGCCGAACAGTCCGCTCGATGCAAACATGCCACGAAGGAACGCGCGGGAGAGCCCTGTCGCGCTCAGGATGTTGTGACCCGATTCAAAGGTGCTGCGCACCGACGACGTCTTGCGATGCAGATTCATTTCCGTGTCTCCGACTGTGCTTTGAAGGAGACCCATCTTCGCGTCCGGACGTCGGCCCGGCACTCCGGTTCTTGGCATCGCGTTCGCGTCCCGCAGCGTGTCGCCAATGAACGCGCTCGAGCTCGATCAGCTTGTGATCGCGGACTCACACGGGGAAAGTGGAACGCGCGCCAGGGCGATTCAGTTCGACGCGTTGTTGAGCCGCCGCGTCCTTGTCCGGGCTTCTCTGACATCACGCGCCGGAGGATTCCCGAACATCCGCGCGTATTCCCGGGTGAACTGGGGAATGCTTTCATATCCCACACCGTAGGCAGCGTGTGCGATGGGCGTGCCCTCTGCCAGCATCGATCGCCGCGCTTCGATCAACCTGAGTTGCTTCTGATATTGCAACGGCGTGAGTGACGTGAAAGCACGAAAGTGCGTGTAGAACGTCGAGACGCTCATGCCGGCGGCTTCGGCGAGACGCTCCATGGGCAGCGGCTTGACGTACTCGGCGCGGATCAGCGACACCGCACGCCCGACCCGTCTCGCATAGCTATCGGTGACGCCCAGCGCTCGAATCGCGCCTCCATGCCGTCCGGCCAGCAGCCAGAAGTGAAGCTCCCGCATCAATTGCTCCTGCAGCATCGGAACCGACGCGGGGCGATCGAGCAGATGAAGCAGACGAAACGCGGCATCCCGGACTTCGGTCTCGGTGGACTCGACCTTCACCGGTGCTCCGACGACGAATGGCGCGGTCCCCATCTCCACCACCAATGCTTCGACCAGGGCCAGATCAAGTTCGAGGACCAGCGAGTAATACGGCGCGCCCGAAGTCGCCAGCGTTATCTGACTGATGGTGGGAACTTCCGCAGTGATCAGAAGCGATTGACCGGCACCGAAATCGACCGTGTTCCCGCCGACCGTGACGCGCTTGGCTCCCTGAAGCACCATCGCCACCAGCGGCTTGTTGACGCAGTAATTCAGGGGAGTGGGTGCAGCTTCACGAAACAGCACGAAGCCGGGAAAGGGCGTCCGTGCGACGCCATCGACGTCGACGTGCGCATCCGCGAATCGCCGTGCGGCTTCGAGAAGATCGTGTGTCATTGCCAGGTCAGATTCGCCAAGGGCAATCGCAGCATAGAAGCAAGCCCAATTCGACGAAAGCGGTGGACACCGAGCCGGCCGCAAGAATAGGCAAGAACGAACGCAAGATCAGGCAACCCGCGATTCGCTGATCGACCGACAGTAGCCGTTCCCAAGGACTTATCAGGAGACTCCAATGACGGTATCGCTCGTAACCGGTGGCAACCGGGGCCTGGGCCGCAACACGGCCATCAGCATTGCGCGGCACGGCGGGGACGTCATCCTCACCTACCGCAACGGGCAGGACGAAGCGAAGTCCACGGTTGCACAAATCCAGTCCTTGGGTCGCAAAGCCGAGGCCCTGAAGCTGGACGTATCCGACGTGTCCAGCTTCAAAGCCTTTGCATCCACGGTGCGCTCCGTTCTTTCGAAGACCTGGGACCGACAATCCGTGGATCACTTGATCAACAACGCGGGTCAGGGCGAGATGGCCAGCATCGCCGAGACGACAGAAGCCCAGTTCGATGCCTTGTTCGATACGCACGTCAAGGGCCCGTTCTTCCTGACGCAGGCGCTGCTGTCGACGATCGCGGATGGCGGACGAATAGTGAACATCTCTTCAGGCTTGACGCGCGTGTCGGTAGCGGGATTTTCGGCCTACGCCGCCGCAAAAGGCGCCATCGAGGTCCTCACGGTCTACATGGCGAAGGAGCTGGGTGCGAGGGGCATCACCGCGAACTCCGTAGCGCCCGGCGCGATCGAAACAGACTTCCTGGGCGGCGCCGTGCGTGACGTCCAGGATCTGAACAAGCAATTCGCGGACATGACGGCGCTAGGTCGTGTCGGTGTCCCGGACGATATCGGACCCATGATCGCGTCGCTCCTGAACCCCGACAACCGGTGGATCAACGCTCAGCGGATCGAAGTGTCTGGCGGCCAGGCCATCTGATGAGGCGTGCTTGGCGACGCTCGCGACTGCCGCCCCACTCCCTCCGGCCCCAGACGCGGCCGTCGTCATCTCGTTTCACGGAAAATGGGGCGGCAGATGAGCGTCGCGCGATGGCGCCGTAAACCGCGATGCGGAATTCGGCCAAGCGCTTTCACCGCGCGCACGATTTGCTCAGCCGCTCTGCTCCGGCAGAAGAACGCGCGCGGTGTTCCGGCGTTCTCCAGGCACGAGACCTCGTCCGCTTCTCATCGCCTCAGGCGGACACCACCGGCTGCCGGTCGAAGATGCCGAGCACCGGTGCCCCATGCGCCCGCATGATCGGCTCGATCTGCCGGAACAGGGCGTGGTACTTGTAGAAAGGCACCCGCGGGAAAGCGTGGTGGATCGAGTGCAGGTTCTGGCCCAGCCAGAACCACTCGAGAGGCTTCATCCAGACCGGCATGATCAGGCTGTTGGTGTTGCGATAGCGCGCGGAGTCCTCGTAGGGATGGTGCGGGCGGAAGGCAAACCAGTAGGTGGTGAAGATCACGCCGACCACGTAGGCGCCGACGAGCAGCACCAGGCCCGGCAGCAGCGGCAGCACGCTCAGCAACAGGGCCCGCCAGGAAATCGCCATGCCGACCTCGGCACAGAAGATCAGCTTCTCGCGACGCGGCGCCGTTTCCCAGTAGCCATGAAACAGGAACGTGATCTGCGTCCACAGGAAGCGGGCCACGCCGACGACGAAGGCCTGCGGACTATCCGTCATCCCTTTCAGGATGGCATCCGGGTCCTTGCCGGGCTGGTTGGTGTAGCGGTGATGGGTGAAGTGTTCCACCGTGTGCGTGGAATAAGGAATCATGATGATCTGCGCGCACAGGTAGCCGCACAGGTCGTTGACCCACTTGCGCCCGGCATGGTCGCCGTGGATGTTGCCATGCGCCGCCTCATGCACCGGGGTGTAGGACAGGTAGGTGGTGGCGGCGAAAATCACGAACGCGGCCCACAGCGGCATGACACCGGCAGCGAACAGGGCGATATTGCCGATGAAGACCACGAGCACGGCCGCCGACAGCGCGACGGTTCCCCAGCCGAAATGCCCCATGTACTGCCTCGCGGCCTGTATGGCCTCCCGGTTCAGTGCGCTGAGATTCTGTTCCATGTCGCTCCCCTGTCGGCGTTCTGCCATCTGTGATCAGTGGGTCACAGCCTAGGGACCGGGTCCCCCGACGTTGAGGGCCGACATGGCCATCCGCCGCGCATTTCTGGCCAGGGGCGGCCCGTTCGGTCACAGTCTTCGCTCACATCCGGGGAGCACGATGTCCGCCGAGCCTGTCCTGCACAGCCTGACCATCAGCCAGGTCATCCTGAATTTCGCGATCGATCATGGGATCGACGCCGACACCTGCCTGGCCGGCACGGGAATCACCCGGGCGATGCTGCAGGACCCGAACCAGCTGGCCACCCCCGAGCAGGAAATGCGGCTGATCGAGAACCTGGTCCTCGCGCTGCCGGACCAAGCGGCGCCCGGTTTCGAGCTGGGCCTGCGCTACAGCGTGTCGACCTTCGGTACCTGGGGCTTCACGCTGCGCACCAGCCGGTCCCTGCGCGAGGCGATCGAGCGCGCCCTGCGCTATATCGCGTTGAGCACGGCTTATTGCGCGTTCTCGTCCGCCGTCGAGGGCGATCGCTTCATCGTGTGCGCCGACCCGTCCGAAATCCCTCTCCCGCTGCGGCAGTTCTTGCTGGAACGTGACATGGGCACGGCCTTGAATCTGATGCGCGAACTGCAGCTGACCGGCCGCGTCGTCCGGCACCTGGAGTTCACCGGCCGCGACGGCGAGGCCGCCGACCGCATCCGCCAGCTTTCCGGCCTGCCGGTCTGCTGCGCGGCGCCTCGCAACGCGGTGGTCATGGATCTCGAGGTGGCCACGACGCCCCTGCCCACGTTCGATGAGCACCTGGTGCGCGTGCTCGAGGATCAGTGCCGACAGCTGCTGGAACGACGCCAGATCGCGGGAATCGCCGGACGGGTCCGCCAGCAGCTGCTCCGCGGACTGGGCCAGGTCTGCGGCCTGGACGAGGTCGCGCGGGCCTTGCACCTGTCGTCGCGCAGCCTGCGTCGACGGCTGGATGAGGAAGGCACCAGCTTCCGCGACCTGGTCGAGGACACGCGCCGCCAGCTCGCCGAACAGATGCTGGGAACGACCGACATGAAGCTGGACGAACTGGCCGTGCACTTGGGTTATGCGGACACGGCCAGCTTCACGAGGGCCTTCCGCCGCTGGCATGGCGTTTCCCCGGGCCAGTACCGCCCGCAAAGAAGCGGCTGAACCGCCCAGACTCCGGACGCCTCATGGAGTGCTCGTCGCGCTCCATGAGGCGTCCGGAGAGGCGATCACGAAATGTCGAAGCCCTCGTAGCCCTTGGCCGCACTTTCATCGCAGCGTTGCCGGTAGGCCGGGGCGCCGCCGAAATAGGCGAGGAACGCCCGCTTCTTGCCCGGAATATTGCTGCCCATGAACCATGAGTCGGTCTGGGCGATGAGCATGTGCTCGACCTGCTCGTTGACGTGCTCGGTCCAGGCGGCTGCCGCATCCGTCTTCGGCTCGATCGATCGGTGGCCTGTCTTGCGGACATGGGCGATGGCCTCGCACACCCACTCCACGTTCTGTTCGATACATCGCGGGATGTTGCAGAAGGCCGCGGCGTTGTGCGGACCCACGATCGTGAACATGTTGGGAAAGCCGGCACCCTGGAGGCCGAACAAGGTCTGCGGTCCGTCAGCCCACTTGTCCTTCAACAGCACGCCGTCCTTGCCCCGGATCTGCATCCGCGCGAAGGATCCCGTCACCGCATCGAAGCCAGTGGCGAAGATGATGACGTCGAACTCGTACGCCTTCTCAGAGGTTTCGAGGCCGGTCTGCGTGATGCGGCGGATCGCATGCTTCTTGAGATCGACGAGCTCGACGTTGGGCCGATTGAAGGCCTCGTAATAACCGCTTTCGAGCGGCACGCGCTTGGTACCGAACGGATGGTCGCGCGGAGTGAGCATCTCCGCGACCTTCGGATCGTTGACGCGCTGGCGAATCTTTTCACGCACGAACTCCGAGACCACTTCGGCCGCCTCGCGATTCATGAACGTGTCCAGGAAGTTTCCGAGCCAGAAGCCAAACCCGGGTTCGTTCCACAACTGTTCGAGATGCTGACGGCGAGCCTCCGGTTCGAGATCGAAGATCGAACGCGGATCGATGTCGTGGAGAAAGGCGCCGAACGTCTGCTTGCAGCGCTGGAACATTTCGGGATAGCTCGCCTTGAGCGCGGCCTGCTCCTCGTCGCGGATCGCCTGGTTACGCAGCGGTTTGGTGTAGTTGGCCGTTCGCTGGAAGATCGTCAGATGCCCGATGTTCTTGGAGATCTCGGTGATGAGCTGGACCGCCGTGGCGCCGGTGCCGATCACCGCGACCCGTTGATGGCTCAGGTCGACCGCTTCCTTGGGCCAATGCGACGTATGCCAGCTGCGTCCCTTGAATGTTTCGCGTCCCGGGATGGCAGGGATGTGCGGAGCGGACAGGATGCCAATGGCGGTGATCAGGAATTGCGACCGCACCTTCGCTCCGTCCTCGGTCGTCGTGACCCAGCTGCGGTCCTCGGCGTGATACTCGGCCGCCGCGACTCGCGAGTTGAACTGGATGTCGCGACGAAGATCGTATTTCTCGGCCACATGCCGCAGATACCGGTGCGTTTCGGGCTGCGCAGCGAAGTGTTCGCTCCAGTTCCACTCTTGAAGCAGATCCGCATCGAACGAGTAGGCGTAGCTGTAGCTCTCGGAATCGAAGCGCGCACCGGGATACCGGTTCCAATACCAGGTGCCTCCCACATCGGTGCCGGCCTCGAAGACGCGGACGCTGAATCCCAGGGCCCGCAGCCGGATCAACGCGTACATGCCAGCGATCCCGGCGCCGATGACGACCACGTCGAAAGTTGGCATTTCGCCTGTCTGCTTGTTCATATCGAGTTCTCCTGGCCCCAGCTTGTTGTCCGTTGATTCACGACGATCGCGCGGTGATCCACAACTCGCGCTGCACGCGGCTGACGATCGAAGACAGCCACTGGCCGTCCGGATCGACCAGCTGCAGGTGCGGCAGCGTGTCGAGCATTTCGGCGAAGAAGATGCGCAGTTCGAGCCGCGCCAGCGACATGCCCAGACACAGGTGGACGCCGGTGCCGAAGGCAATGTGACGTTGCGCATTGGGTCGACCGATGTCGAAGCGCGCGGGATCCTCGAACATCGCAGGATCGCGATTGGCGGACAGCGGTGACAGGAACACTCGCTGCCCGGCACGCAATTGCTGCCCATGCCACTCGAAATCCTCGCCCACGATCCGCACCGTGGCCTTGGTGTGGGACTCCCACCGAAGGATCTCCTCGACGGCCGCGTTGATCCGCGTCGGATCGGCGCGAAGCAGTGCAACCTGTTCGGGATGCGATGCCAGCGCTCGCACGCCGTTGGCGATCATGCAGGAGGTGGTTCGATTGCCGGCGAACAACAGGAGGATGCCGCTCGCGATCACCTCGCTGCGCGACAGCCGTTCACCATCCGCCTCGGCCGCCACGAGTTGAGCCATGAGGTTGCCCTCGCCGCCCCGATCCTGAGCGATGACCGTCGTCAGGTACGCCTCGAGCGACGTCACCGCCGCGTGTGTCTTCTCGTAGCGTTCCGGGTCGTCGGCAAAGCCGCCGATGACGCTCGAGACCTCCTCGGTCCAGGCGATGAACTGGTATCGGTCCTCGGGCGGGACGCCGAGCATCTTGCAGATGATCGGCCCGGGAATTTCGTAGGCGATCTCGTTGAGCAGATCGATCGGCTTGCCGGGCTCTTGCTGCAGGCGCCGACGCAGCAACGCGACCTGTTCGCGCGCGAGCGCGCGGATGTCGTCCTCGAGACGCAGCACCACCTGCGGCGTGAACGCCTTCTGCACGACGCTGCGCACGCGCTTGTGATCAGGATTGTCCTGGAAGACCATCCAGTCCTCGAGCAGCCTCAAGGTCCGTCCCACCGTCGCCTGCTTGTCCGGCGCCAGGCTCTCGCGCAGCTTCTTCATCCGGTTGGACAGCAGCTTCGGATTGCGCAGGCCTTCGGATACCGCGGCATGGCTCGTGATCAGCCAGGCGCGATGCCGGGCATTCCAGTGCACCGGCTCGTGCGAGCGCAACGCATCGAAATACGCGTACGGCGACTGCGTACAGACGTCGCCCAGAATGTCGGTCACGTCCTCGGTTTGCACAGGGTCCACGATTCGATTCCGTTCCGGCTGCTATGGGGCGGCGCCCAGGAGATCCGCGCCTTTTTCCGCGATCATCATCGTCGCCGCGGCCGTGTTGGCCGAGATCAGCGTCGGCATGACCGAGGCGTCCATGACGTAGAGACCGTCGTGTCCGTGCACCTTGAGTTGCGCATCGACGACGGCACGCGCATCGCTCGCGACGCCCATCTTGCAGGTCCCTACCGGGTGGTAGCCCGTGCTCCCGTACTGGCGCGCGTAGTGCAGCCATTCATCGTCGCTCTGAACGTCGCTTCCGGGCAGCATTTCGGATTCGACCAGTCGCTGCATCGGGACCGAGTGCATGATCGCGCGCGCACACTTGAGCGCCGCGACGACGACGCCGCGATCGGTTTCATGGGCGAGGAAGTTGGGCTGGATGACCGGCGCCTCCAGGTCCGATGCGGATTGCACCCGCACGTAGCCCTGGCTCTCCGGACGCAACTGAAACCCGCCGCACGTCAGGCCCGGCTTGTCGTCGAGGTGACCGATCATTCCGAGTTTGTAGCTCGCCGGAAAATACGACAGCGCGATGTCGGGACGCGTGAGTTCGGGTCTGGATTTCCAGAACCCGTAGATCAGGACCGGGCTGATGGCCAGCACGCTGGGGCGGCCGCTCGCCCATGCGAATAGCTCCTGCAGCAACGCCATCCCCTTGACGCGTTCGTTGACGCTGGTGACATGCGGGCGAGCGCGCACGATCACGCGCGGCACGAAGTGATCACGCAGGTTCTCTCCCACGCCTTCGAGCGCACTTCGAACCACAATGCCTGCTGCCTGGAGCACGTGCGCCGGGCCGATGCCCGAGAGCTGCAGCAGCTTGGGGCTGCCGATGGCGCCGGCGCACGACACCACGGCCCGGGTGGCGGCAAGGGAGCGAGTCCGGGATTCGCCTTCGCGGCGGAACTCGACGCCGGTTGCGCGCTTGCCCTCGAGGACGATGCGCGTGACCGTGGCCTGCGTCAGGACCTGCACGTTGAAGTGACGCCGTGCCGGATGCAGGAACGCGTGCGCCGTACTCCAGCGCCGATTGCGCAGGATGTTCCCCTGCGTGTAATTGACGCCGGTCTGCGTCTCGCCGTTGTAGTCGGCACTTTCGGGAATGCCGATCGAACGGGCGCCTTCCAGGAACGTTTCACCGACGGGCGTTCGCCAGGAGATCGGGCTCACCGGCATCGCGCCTTCGCGTCCGCGGTAGCGATCATCCCCGATGCCGTACAGGTGTTCGCTCTTTCGAAAATACGGAAGGACATCCGCGTAGCTCCACCCGGGATTGCCGAGTTCGGCCCACGTATCGAAGTCCTCCTTCTGGCCACGGTTGTAGACCGCGCCGTTGACGGCACTCGATCCGCCCAGCACCTTGCCCTGGACCAGCGGCGTGACGCGACCCAGCGTGCCGTCCGATCCCTGGTACTGGAGCTGCCACGTCACCCGGGGATCCTTGAGTGTCTTGAACCACCCCACGGGCATTCGGATGTAGGGGTTGCGGTCTTCGGGACCCGCCTCCACGACGCAGACCGAACGGCCCTGCTCGCCCAGACGGTAGGCGAGGATTCCCGCTGCGGTTCCGCCGCCGACGATCACGTAGTCGAAAGTGTCCATCCCCTCCCCCTTTTGCGTCCGGCTCCGGACCGGCGCTGCTTCATTGGACCGAGATCAGCACGGACTTCGTATGGAGGAATTCCTCCACGTGCTCGAGGCCGGATTCGCGTCCGTATCCGCTCATCTTGTAGCCGCCGAACGGGACGGCGACGTCGAGCAGGTTGTAGCAATTGACCCACACGGTCCCGTTCCTGAGACGTCGCATGACCCGGTGCGCCGTGTGGATGTTGAGTGTCCAGATGCCGCAGCCCAGTCCGTACGAGGTGGCATTGGCCCTTCGGATCACCTCGTCCTCGGTGTCGAAGGGCAGAGCACAGATCACCGGACCAAAGATCTCCTCGCGAGCGATGGCCATCCCGTCGTCGACGTCCGCGAAGACAGTCGGCTGGATGAAGTAGCCGTTCGCGTGCGCGCTGTCATCGAGGCGCTTGCCCCCGACGAGGAGGCGCGCGCCGGCGGCACGTCCCTTGTCGATGTAGTCACAGACGCGCGTCATCTGGTGGTGTGAAACCACCGGTCCCAACTGCGTCTCTGGAACCAGCGGGTCACCGACACGCAACGCCCGGGTGAACGCCGCGAGGCGTTCGAGGAATTGGTCGTAGATCGGACGCTGGACGAAGAGCCGCGAACCGGCCAGGCAGTTTTGCCCCGAGTTGGCGAAGACGGCCATCGCGGCAGCCGGCACCGCGCGATCCAGATCGGCATCTGCGAAGACGATGTTCGGCGACTTCCCGCCGAGTTCGAGCGACACCCGTTTCACGTTGCCCGCGCTGGCGCGGATGATCGACTGGCCGACTTCGGTCGAACCCGTGAAGGCGATCTTGTCGACGTCGCGATGCTCGGCCAGGGCCGCACCTGCCGCGCGATGTCCCGGCACCACGTTGACCACGCCCGGCGGCACGCCGGCTTCGAGGCACAGCGCGCCGAAACGCAGCGGCGCCAGAGGCGCCTGCTCGGCGGGCTTGAGGACGATGGCGCATCCGGTCGCCAGTGCCGGCGCAATCTTCCAGATCGAGAGAACCAGCGGACTGTTCCATGGGTTGATCGCACCGACCACGCCCACGGGTTCCTTGATCGTGTAGGTCATCACCTCGCCGGGAAGCGAGTTCTCGATGGTCTGTCCATGCAGCGTCACGGCGAGGCTTGCGTAGTAGCGCAGCATCGCCACGGCCCGCGTCCTGCGCGGCGCCAGCGTGCCGATCGGCACGCCCATGTCCAGGATGTCCAGCAGCACGAGGTCGTCGAAGTGGGCTTCGACGAGGTCGGCCAGGCGCAGCAGCACGCGTTGCCGGTCGATCGGCTTGAACCGGGACCATGGACCTTCGAGCGCGCGTCGTGCGGCGGCTACCGCCCGATCGATGTCGGCAGCGTCACCGTCTGCGACCTGCCCGAGCACTTTGCCTGTGGCCGGATCGATCGTCTCGAACGTGCGCCCCGAGACGGCGGGGACGGACTCTCCATCGATCAGCAGCAGACCGGGAAGCGATCGGCCTCTGAGCACATCGTCATGCGTTTTCATCGACGAGCTCCGCGTCCCGGATGAATGGGGAGCGGACTCATATGACGCCCGCCTTTCGGAGTCGATCGATCTCGCCGCCGGGCAGCTCCAGCAGCTCGTGCAGAATCGCGTCCGTGTCCTGTCCCAGGTCGGGCGCCGCTCGCAACGGCCCGGCCGGCGTGGCGCTCATTCGCGGCTGTGGCGCCGGCATCTTCAAATCGCCCAGGAGCCGGGTGGCGACGGTCGCAATCGTTTCGCGCGCGGCGTAGTGCGGGTCCCCGGCGATGTCGGCCGCCGAATACACCAGCGAGTACGCCAGTCCGTGGCGGTCGAGCCGCGCGCAGACGTCGAGAACCGGCTGGCTGGCGATCCAGCGGGCGACGTGTTCGTTGATCTCGTCGATGTGTTGCCAGCGCAGCGCGTGCGAACCGAATCGGTGATCGCTCAGGAGGTCGGGCTGCTCCATCGCGTCGCACAGGCGGCGAAAAACGCCATCGTTCGAGACGGTCAATACGAGGAAACGTCCGTCCTGGGTGGCGAAGTGATTTCCCGGTGCCGCAGCGAAATGCAGGTTGCCCCGTCGGTGCCGGACGACGCCGAGCTTGTCGTAGGCCGTTATCAGCACATCGGAAAAGCGGAACACCGCTTCGAAGAGCGCCAGATCGATGTATTGACCCGGACCACCGCGCGCGTCTCGATGGTAGAGCGCCAGCATGACCGCGAAGGCGCCCATCAGCGCACCCAGGTAATCCGCCACGGCCGTGCCGGGCCGCAGCGGCGGGCCTTCGGCTTCGCCCGTGATGTGCAGGAATCCTGCGAACGCCAGCGCGATGCGGTCGTAGGCGGCACGCTGTGCATTGGGTCCTGTCTGTCCGTAGCCCGAGACGCTGAGCATCACCAGCCGTGGATTGAGGGCCTGCAGTGCGGGATATCCGAGTCCCCAGCGATCCAGCGTGCCCGGACGGAAATTCTCGACCAGGACATCCGCCTTGCCGGCGAGCTGTCGCAGCAGCGCCTGCCCTTCGGGCAGGCGAAGATCGAGCGTGATGGAGCGCTTGTTGCGGCCCTCGACGTTCCACCACAGGCTCTGGCCTTCAACGATCGGCCCGTTGCTGCGGATCGTGTCGCCGCCCTGGGGCTGCTCGACCTTGATCACGTCGGCGCCGAAATCCGCGAGCAGCGTCGCGGCCACCGGACCGGCGATCATCGTGCCCAGATCGAGTACCCGTATCCCCGACAGCAGGCCTGCAGGCGGCGCGCTCACGAGGACGCTTCTCTTTCGAGTGGTGCGAACCGGGGCAGATACTGGCCGTCGCCGATATCGTCCCACCACAGCCTGACCGGCATTCCGATCCGCACGCGACCCGGATCGCAATCCGTCAGGTTGGTGACCAGGCGCACTCCGCTCAGCCCCGCGAAGCTCACGACGGCGGCCACGTACGGCAGTCGATCCTTTACCGCCGCGTGGGCGGCGTAATGGATGACGGTGTACGTGTAGACCTCGGCGTGCGCTGGCGCCTCTCGCCATTGCGTCGCGCTGCTGCGGCAAACCGGACAGATCGGAGTCGGCGGATGGCGCGCCGTGGAACATCCGGCGCAATGCTGAAACAGCAGACGCCGCTCCGCGCAACCCTCCCAGAACGCGGCGTCGTCCATGTGGGGCACTGGCCGCGGCATGTCGTCGGCAAACCAGCTCATCCGTTTCTCCCGAGGATCATTGCGCTCGACGGCGCGACGCCCAGCCCACCCGTGACCAGGCAGGTCTTCGCATCGGCAACCTGCGACGTCGACGTGCCGCGCATCTGGCGAACGCCCTCGACGACGAGGTTCATGCCGTGCACGTAGGCTTCCGAGAGCTGGCCGCCCGACGTATTGATCGGCAGCTCGCCGTCGGGCCAGCGCAGGGCGCCGGATGCGACGAACGCACCGCTCTCGCCCTTGCCGCAGAACCCGAGATCCTCGAGCGCCATCAGGACCATGCCGCTGAAGTGGTCGTAGATCTGCGCCACATCGATGTCGCCCGGCGTCAGGCCCGCGGAGCCGAACAGTTCCGCGGCCAGCGCGCGGCAGTTGGTGGAAGCGTAGTCGGCGTCGGGCATGTTGTGACCGGACAGCGCGCCGCTGCCCCAGCCCGGTCCGCTGCCCTGTACCGCCGACAGGATCTCGACCGGCCGTGACCTGGCATCCCGCGCACGCGCCGCCGACGTGATCACGACGGCGGCGGCGCCATCGGTTTCCAGGCAGCAGTCGTACAGCCGCAGCGGCTCGGCGATCCAGCGTGCGGCGAAGTAATCCTCGCGCGTCAGCGCCCGGTCGTGCATCACGGCGAACGGGTTCCGGTTGGCATTGGCCCGCGCATTGAGCGCGACTTCCGCCAGGTGTTCGGCGGTGATCGGATACAGATGCATGAAGCGCTGGACGATCATCGCCAGCATCTGCGGCGGCGCCATGAGGCCGAACGGGTCGACGAAGTTGCCGTTGACCCGGCCCTGCCCATGTCGCCCGAAGCGCTTGCCCTGCCCCTGGCACAGGCCGCGATACGCCACGACGACATCGGCGCGCCCGGATTCGATTGCCGAGCAGGCCAGCGAGATGGAACCGCAGGTTCCGCCGCCGGCGCCGCTCCAGACCATCGATGCCAGACGCAGCTTCGGAATGCCGAGCGCCACCTGCATCAGGTTGGCCTCGTTGCTGTCGTTGGAGAACGACGACAGGCCATCGACGTCCTCGGGACGCAGCCCGGCATCGTCCAGCGCCGACAGGATGGCCTCTGCGGTCACCTGGAACTGGCTGCGATCCTTGATGCCGCCCCACCTGGTGTATTCGCTTTGACCGATGCCGACGATGCAGCAACGGCTTCTCGCGCCTCTGACGACCGTCATGCTTGCTCCAGGGAGGCACCCACGTCATTCCAATCTTGCATAACTGGAATGCCGAGTTGATATTAGGTCGGACCCGCACTGGAAGTGCTTGCCCCATGGGCACCATGACGAGCAAAACCCGTCCCCGTCGACGCGCGGCCTCCGCCACGCAACAAGGCCCCTCGACCCAGATCCTCGATTCCCGCCGGCTTCTCTACTTCTACTACGTGGCCAAGACCGGTCGCTTCGTCGGAGCGGAAGCCGCGCTTGGCGTCGCGCAATCGGCCATGAGCCGGCAGATCCAGCAACTCGAATCCGAGCTCGGACTCCAGCTCCTGGAGCGCACCGGACACGGCGTGACGCTCACGCCCTTCGGCGAGATCCTGTATCGCGACGCCGAAGACATCCTGCAACGGATGTCGAGCACGATCACCGAACTCCGGGACGCCGCGAGCCGAAACGCGCAGAGCGTCAGCATCGCCGCTCCGCCGACGTTCACGAACGTATACATGGCCGACATCATCCTGCGGCTCCAGGCCCGGCATCCGACGCTGCGAGTCCGCGCGGTGGAGGCTTCCAGCGGATCGGTGATGAATCAGCTCACCGGCGGCGAAGTCGACTGCGCCATCGTGTCGCTGGCCAATCCCCCGCGCCGGATCGTGCAACGTCCGCTGCTCACCGAGCCGGTCACGGTCATCTGCTCCCCCTCGCATCCGGTCGCAAAGCAGAAAGACGTCCCGCGCAGCCAGTTGCACGAACTCGATCTCGTTCTGCCGGCCGCGCTGAACGGTTCTCGAGCCCTGCTTCGCGAATATTTCTCGGTCGAGGACGTTCCGCTGAGATCACTGATCGAAGCGGACAGCCTCGCCTTGTCCCGCCAGCTGGTCATGCAGAGACGGTTGTGCACGATTCTTCCGACGAGTTCGTGCGAAGAGCAGATTGCAGCCGGTGATCTGGTAGCGGTTGCACTCAACCCGCCGCTGGCCCGCACGCTCTACATCGCGCGCCTGCGCGATCATTCACCTGCCGATGCGGTGAGAGTCCTGATGGACGTCACCGAGGAAGTGGTTCAGCGAAAACAAGGTCGAACCCGACGTCCCGGAAAGCGTTCCCGATGAAATAGGCGCACGCGATCCACCGTGACCCCGCCGTTGGCTACGACGGGGTCCGGAGTCGTGGCCGCGACACAACCGACACGCCCGGATTCCATCCGGATGGCATCGAAGCCCGGGCCAACCGGATGAAGCAGGTTCCAGCGCAGGTAGACTGCGCGGCCGACACCAACGTCAGCCGTGCAGGTCAACAATGTCGTTCTTCTCGCGCTTGTTCCGCAAAGCGCCACCGGTTTCGCCCGTTCCCGCTCCTGTGCGCCGACCGGCGCCGTCCACAAAGTCCGACAAGGCGCCTCCCAAAGCGGGCGCGGCGGATCGCGCGCTGCCCGCTGCCGCAGAGGACAGCGCCTTGCAGGCGGCCATCGATGGCCGGGACGTCCAGGCGGTCGCCCGGCTGGTCGTTGCGGGGACATCGACCCGGGTTCGCCAGTCGGCGGCACACGCGATCGACGATCCGGATGTGCTCCGGCAACTCATCCGCGATACCCGCGGTGGCAATGACAAGGGCGTCTACAAGATCCTGACGTCCAAGCGCGATCTGCTGATCGAGCAGACCCGCAAGTTCGAGCAGTTGCAGGCCCAGATCACGGCGGCCTCGCGGGATCTCGAACGTCACAGCCAGCGCGGCTACGACGCCTCGTACGGCGCGACGCTGGATCAGTTCGAAAGTCACTGGGAAACCGTCGCCGAGCACGCGGACACGCAGCTGCGCGGCAGCGTCCAGCAATGGATCGACCGTTCGCGCCAGGTCATTGCAGAACACTTGCACCAGGCAGCGGCCCAGGCAGCGCGCGAGCTGGCTGCCGCCAACGAGGCTGCAGAAGCGCAGCGTCTGCGCGAACAGCAGAGACAGGCATCCGCGGCCGCTGCAGCAGAGCAGCAACAGGTTCTCGAGGAGCAGAACCGTGCGCGGGCCGAAAAGCAGCAGGCCGAGCAGCAGGCCCTTCGCCAGATCGGCGAGCTGATCCGCAAGGCACGCGGTGCGCTGAACGTCGGCAGCAGTTCCCGCGCGGCCAGCGTGCGGCGGTCCATCGAGGAGAACCTGGCCGGCGCTCCGCCCCTGCCTGCCGCTCTGGCCAGCCAGCTGCAGCAGCTCGACAAGCAGCTCGACGAGTTGAAGGACTGGAAGAGTTTCTCGGTGACGCCGAAGCGCGCCGAGCTGATCGAAGAAATGGAGTCGCTCGTCGGCGAGACGCTCGATCCTCCCGAGCTCGCCGAGAGGATCAAGAGCCTGCAGGAGGAGTGGCGCAACCTGGGCAAGGACGCTGGCGAGAATCTCGAAGCCGATGCGCAACGCTTCAAGGAAGCCGGCCGCAAGGCGTACCAGCCGTGCGCGGAATATTTTGCCGCCCAGGCCCTCATCCTCGAGGAGAACCTGCGACGTCGCGACGCGTTGCTCGATAAGCTGGCCGCGTTCGAGGCGGGATACCCCTGGGAGCAAGCTGACTGGCGCACCGTCATCAGCACGCTGCGCGAAACCAAGGAGGCGTGGCGTCTCTGCTCCCCGGTCGATCGCCGCGCTGGCAAGCAGCAACAGGAAAACTTCGTCGCCGTCACCGCCCGCCTGCAAAGCCGGGTGGACGCCGAGCACGCCCGCAACCTGAATCAGAAGGCGTTGCTGATCGAGCGTTCCCGGCAGTTGCTCGCGAGCGACGATGTTCGCAAGGCGATCGAGGGGATCAAGAAGCTGCAACAGGAGTGGCAGGGCGTCGGACCCGTGCCGCGCGAGATGGATCAGCGTCTCTGGGGGGAGTTCCGCCAGCACTGCGACGCCGTGTTCCAGAAGCGCCAGCAGGAATCGGCCACGCACACGGCCGGACTCGAGAACAACAAGGCGCAGGCGGTTGCCTTGTGCGAACAACTCGAGAAGCTCGCCGCGCTCGAACCACCCGCAGTGCTGGAGCGCGCGGCGCTGGTCGATTTGCGGACCGCTTTCGAGGCGATCGGCGAGTTTCCGCGAGCGGATACGCGCGAGCTCCTCAGCCGGTTCGATCGAGGTTTGAAGCGCTGCGAGGCGGCCATCGCGAGCCAGCATGCACGCGCCGCGGAGCGCGGTTGGAGCGATCTGTTCGAGGCCGCCAACCTCGTGCGCACCTACAGGCTCGCCATGGCTCGCAGTGAAGAGACGGCGCAGCTCGACACTTTGAAAAGGAATGCCGAAACCTGCATCGCCTCCGCCCAGCGTTGGCCCAGGAACGGGCTGTCCGCCCTCAAGCAGGCGCTGGCGGGCGAACGTTCCGAAGATCTCGTCGCGAATGAGACGGCGCTGAGGCTGCTCTGCATCCGAGCCGAGATACTGACCGACACGCCGACGCCGCCCGAGGATCAAACGCTGCGTCGCGACTACCAGCTGCAACGCCTGGTGCAGAACATGGGCCAGGGCGCCAGGGCGGATGAGGCGAACCTGGACGCGATGGCGATCGAGTGGGTCGGTGTCGGCCCGGTGGAGGAAGCGGCATACCAGCCGCTGCTGCAGAGATTCCGACGCTGTCGCGAGCGGGGCAACTCCAGGGCGCCATAGCCCGCACGCGACGACTTCGAACGGCAGCGATCAGGCCTGATCGCTGCCTTCCCTGCTGGATGACGGCGGGCTGTCGTGAGTGCCCTCGCCGCCTTCACGCTCCGCGACGTGGCGTGATCGACCCGCCATCAGGTGTGTCATCCGGCCTTGCGCTGCTCCGGTTCGGCGTGATCTCCACGCTCCCTTCGAGCGTCTTGCCGATTCCAGATGCCATTGCCGAAAAGGGCAAGCAAGAACGAGGCGCAACCGATCACGATCAGAATGAACGCAACGCCCGCGATGAGAGCCAAGCTTTTCATGGCGCCTCCGCGGGCCAGATGAAGACAGTCAGCGTTGCGAGCTGGATCATTTCTTGTGAGAGCCCCGCGATTTGCAGTCGATCGTGCGGAGCAGAACCATCGAATCCGCTTCAGGACGCTGCAGCTTCGAGGAAGCAGCGCATCCGCCTCGCGCTGCGTCAGTGGACGGGCGACGCATGCGGGCGGGGTCATCCCCAACGCAAGGCGGGTTGAGCGAGACGTGACGCGAATCGCCGGTCGGTGCGAATGAGGACATGGGCACATCCTAATGACCCAAGCTTTCAACCGGCTTTCGTCGTCGGTCCTCGGAACGTCCGGAAGACGGGACCGTCGTCTCAGGTTCGCGGTCGCCATCCTGGCGCCGGCGTTCGCTTCGACTGGCAGAGCCTTATCGTCGATATCGACATCGGCGCCGAGGAGCACGGGCCGATGGGGCCGACGTGCGGCCGAGCAAAGGCAGACACCCTGACGCACACTCCCGCCACCGTCGCGTCAAAAAAGAAGAGGAGAGAGAGATGGCAAAGAAAACCAAGCAGGGTCTCAGTGTCGGGGTTTTCCAGATCATGTCGGACATGGAAAACGGCGATCCCGCCATCATCGCGAAGTGCGCCGAGGATCTTGGCTTCACTTCCTATTGGGTGCCCGAGCACACCGTGATTCCGGAAGGATCGACCGACCTGTACGTCGGCAAGAAGCCCGGCGAGCCTTCACCCGATTACCTGTTCAAGATGCCCGACCCGTTGATCGCGCTTGCACGCGCGTCCGTGACGACGCGCACCATCAGCCTGGGCACCGGCGTGTCGCTGATTCCCGAACGCAATCCGCTGCTCACCGCCAAGGAAGTGGCGAGCCTCGATCACTATTCCGGCGGGCGCGTGCTGTTCGGCATCGGCGGCGGCTGGAACGAGCCCGAATGCCGCGTGATGGGCGGTGACTTCGCTCATCGCTGGACCCAGACGACGGAGTCCATCGCCGTCATGAAGAAGCTGTGGACCGGCGAGTACGTCGAACACCAGGGGCGGTATTACAACTTCCCGCCGGTGATCTGCCTGCCGCGTCCCGCGCGGCGCCCTCACCCGCCGATCCTGCTCGGCTCCGTGGGCTCGCCTCTGGTCTTCAAGCGCACCGTGGAATGGGGCGATGGCTGGTTGCCGTTCACCGCCGATCTGCAGTCGATGGCACACGGCCGGGCCGAGATCACACGGCTGGCCAAGGCTGCCGGGCGCGATCCGGCCAGCATCGACGTCACGCTGTTCTCGCCCACGGGCTATTTCCGCACGGCGGCCGAGCTGGCCGAGCTGGCGAAGACCGGCGCGAACGGCGGCGTGATCTGGCTGCAGGGAACCACCGAGGCGGCCCTTATTGACGAGCTCAAGGAACTGGCAGCCGCCGTGTTCTGAGTGATCGACGCCGTCCGGTCGAGGAAGAGCGGTGCATCCACTTCAGTGGATGTGTCGCGCCTCCTCGACCGGGCCGCGAGATCGGGTACCGAGGCGATCGATCTCAGGCTTCGTAGATCACGATATCGATCGAAGCCGCTCTCTCCCGGATCGGGATCAGCGCCTGATACGCGGCCGAGGCGTACCAGTCGTTCGCGGCATCGAGCGTGGGAAACCGGATGACGACGATATCCGTGTGCGCATTTGCTCCCGCCAGAACCCCGGCCTTCTTGCCACGGAACACCAGTTCCGCATTCCAGGGGGCGATGGTTCCGGGAACCTTGCCGCGATATTCGTCCCACGCCGCCGGATCCTTCACGGTGATGTGTCCAACCACGTATGCGTGACTCATGCGCCGACTCCAGTGATGTCGTGACGACGGGGGTACGAGCGCAGTCCTGCTCGTTCACGCCGATCCGATCGGGTCGGCGTCCCGAGCTTATCGCCTAGCGGCTTTGTGCTCGACCGTGCGCCGCCGCCATCGGGTCATACCCAGGCGTCTGGAAGATCCGATGCAACTGCCGGCGTCGCACGCCCATGTTGCCGCCATCGTAGAGCGGGAAGCAGAGCGCATCCTGCAGCAGGCCCGCGAGTGGCGTCAGTTCCGTGTAGCTGTCGACGCCGACCAGGCGCATCGCGTCGTAGACCGCCTGCACGCAGAGTTCCGAACTGTAGACCTTCGTCATGATCGCCAGCTCGTCACCCGCACGTTCGGTCGTATCCAGGTAGTGGCAGGCCTTCCAGGTCAGGTAACGCGCCGCTTCGATCTTCATCTTCAGATCCGCCAGCATGTAGCCGACGTTCTGGTATTCGATGATGGGCACGCTGCCCGAACGCTTGTCGCTCTTGGCGAACTTGAGCGCGTAATCGAACGCCGTCCGCATCACGCCGACGCAGGCGGCGCCGATGATGGCGGCCGTCCAGCTGAAGGTCTTGCTGCAGATCCTGATGCCGTCTCCCGGCCTGCCGATGATGTTGGACGCCGGCACCCGCACGTTGTCGAAGTGCATGATCGGGGACACCACGGCTCGGTGACCGGACGTGTCCAGATAGCCCTTGGTCTCGACGCCAGGCGTGTTGCCGGGGACGACGATCACGGCAAGCGACTCCGTCGGCGATTTCTTCGGGTCCGTGCGACAGACCACGGAGATCAGGTGCGCGCCCTTCCCGTCCCAGCCACATCCATTGGTCGTGTAGTGCTTCTTGCCATTGATCACCCAGTGATCGCCCTCGAGACGGGCGATCGTCTGCACGCCCGCGTTGGGATCGGGGTTGTCGAAGTTCGCGCCACCGGTGACTTCCGTGAACGCGAAGGCGGCCAGCCGATCGCCGGGCTTCTCGAGGATCTCCCCCAGGAACCTGCGCTTCTGCTCTTCGGTGCCGAAATTCATGATCGGCTCCAGCCCGAGGCCCGTTCCCAGCAGCGTGCTCGCGACATTGACGTCGACCGCCGCCATCTCCTCGGCGGCAAGCGCGAAGTCGAGCGCCGACATGCCGGTGCCGCCGTATTCCTTCGGAACCAGCGCGTGGACGAAGCCTGCCTTCGCCATCTCCACGTAGAAAGGCTTGGTGGCAAAGAAGCGCTGCTCCGGCCTCGACAACGGAGCGATCGCGGCGTTCACGCCGCACAGGCATTCCTTGGCGAACGCCCGCGCACCGGCCTGGAGCTGCTGTTGTTCAGGGCTGAGGGTGAAGTCGATGGACATGAGGTTCTCCTGGAGCGGCCTGGGAATGATGTTTCGAAAGCTTGCTCGACGAGCTGTCTGCGCTCTTGCCGATTCAGGAACGATGAATTGACGAATCGCGCACGTCGTAGACCCGTCACGACGCGCAAGCTCGGTTGTCAACTGGGAACAGGCAGATCGCCGGCTGATGCCCCTGATCGCACCGAAGTGTTCCTCGTCCCGGCGCCAATCGAGCGCAGTGGAGCCGATCCGTGCGCGAAATGCGAAAAGACCGCGCGTGGAATGCGAATGGCGCCAGGCCGTGCGCGCTCGGTCAATTCGGCGTTCTCTTTTGGCCAATTCGACGGAGGAAGCCGGAATGATCATGCGCGCCGCGCTTCATGGGGCTGGAGCGTTCGAATCAGCCCAGGGCCCGGAGTCGCGCTTTTCGAAAGCTGCGACGAGCGCCGCGATGCACCGAGCTCCGACTCCGATGCCGCCCGTCTCGGCGGGCCCCTCCGCGGGCCGTTGGAGCAACGCAGTGGAGCGGCTGCATGCCAACAAGAACTCGCCAAGGAAGACTCGCCGATGACCACGCCCTCTGCCTCGCTCGCATCGTTTCGAGCTGCACGAGACCTGCTGACAGCCAGTCGCGAGGACTACGCGAAGGCCTGCGCAACGTTCCGGTGGCCGCAGATGGAAATGTTCAACTGGGCCCTGGACCACTTCGACGATCTGGCACTCGATAATCAACAGTGCGCCCTCTGGATCGTCGACGACTCCGGCGCCGAAGTACGGCGCACGTTCGACGAACTGCGCGCCGCCTCCAATCGCGCCGCCAATTTTCTTCGGGACCTCGGCATCCGCCGCGGGGACCGTGTTCTGGTCATGCTCCCCAACCGTGTCGAACTGTGGGAGCTGATGCTGGCGGCGATCAAGCTCGGCGCGGTGTTGAGCCCGGCCACGATGTTGCTGTCCGAGGCGGACCTGAAAGATCGCATCGAACGAGGTCGCATGCGCGCGGTCGTGGTCGACGGAAGCGTCCTGCGCAAGTTCGACGGTATCGCGGACGACTGCGTCCGTGTGGTGTGCGGAACCGATCCCGGCGGATGGACAGATTACGGTCGAAGCGCGACGTCGTTGGAGAACTTCATACCCGATGGCCCCACGAAGCCCGACGACCCGTGCGTCCTGTACTTCACCTCCGGCACCACCAGCAAACCCAAGATGGTGCTGCACACGCAGCGCAGCTACCCGGTGGGACATCTGAGCACGCTGTACTGGCTGGGACTCGCCGAAGGCGATGTTCACCTCAACATCAGCACGCCAGGCTGGGCCAAGCATGCCTGGAGCTGCTTCTTCGTTCCCTGGACCGTGGGCGCCACGATCTTCATCTACAACCAGGGGCGCTTCGACGCCGCACGAACCCTCGCGACACTCCAGCGCTGCCGCGTCACCACGCTATGTGCCCCACCCACCGCCTGGCGGTCCCTGATTCTCGAAGACCTGGCGCGCTTCAAGATGTCGTTGCGTGAACTCACCAGCGCCGGGGAGCCCCTCAATCCCGAGGTCATCGAACAGGTGAAGGCAGCCTGGGGCATCACCATCCGGGAAGGCTTCGGGCAGACCGAGTCGACAGCGATGCTCGGAAATCCGCCCGGACTGCCGGTTCGATACGGGTCGATGGGTCGCCCATTACCCGGATACCAGATCGAAACGCTGGACATCGAGGGCAATCCGGCCTCCGAAGGCGAGGTTTCCGTGCGGATGGATCCGCGGCCCGCAGGCCTCATGGCCGGCTACGCGGAAGATCCGGAACGAACGCGCAAGGCCTTGGGCGGGACGCACTACGGCACCGCCGACGTGGCGTCCGTCGATGCGGAGGGTTACTACTGGTATGTCGGCCGCACGGACGATGTCTTCAAGAGTTCCGACTACCGGATTTCCCCGTTCGAACTCGAGAGCGCCCTCCTCGAGCACGATGCAGTGGCCGAAGCCGCCGTGATCGAAAGCCCGGATGCCAGGCGGCTCTTCGTGCCCAAGGCCTGTGTCGTCCTCAAGCCGGGAATCATCCCGGACCGCGCCGTCGCTCGATCGATCCTGGCGTTCGCACGTTCGCGCCTCGCGCCCTACCAGAAGATCCGGGTCATCCAGTTTTGCGAGTTGCCCAAGACGGTGTCGGGAAAGATCCGGCGTGCAGAGCTTCGAGCCGAAGAAGCCGAGCGGCGCGCACGCGACGAACGGGCGCCAGCGGAGTTCTTCGAAACCGACTTCACCGATTAGGCGATCGGCACCAGGCGTCGGCGATACCCGAATCCCGGTACCGGGCTCGCCCTGCCCTGCTCGCCCCCTCGAACCTCGGGCGGCTCGATCATCACAAAAAGTCGGCGGCCGTGCGTTCGGCCGCCGCAAACGCGTTCGTTACGCCGAACACGTGGAGGAATGATGCGCAGCGATCGAGGGCGGCTCTCCGCGCCCGGATGCGGTGGATCTGTCTGTGGCATCCATCGCTCCACGACGACGGGATCGGATCCCCAGCTTTCGATACACCTGCTTGAGATGAAACTTAACGGTGTTGCGTGTCACAAACATACGACGCGCGATCTCGTCGTTCGTCAGCCCTTTCCGGAGCATCTTGAAGATTTCGGCTTCCTTTGGAGTCAGTCGAACCGGAACGAAGAAAGCGGACGCCGGATCACCAGCGCCCGCATGTACCCCCGATGCGGAAGCCCCGCACATGGGGCAAACGGGCATGTCGCGTTCCATCCTTTCCTCTCGCCAGAGTCAGATCGTGGACTGACGCTTCATGCCCCGCGCGCTCCCTACCGCCCCAGCCGTGTCAGCGACTGCGTGGTGAGATAAAGGTTGTAGGCATCCCCGTTCGGGTCGGAAAACGTGGTCTTCAATCCGCCCGTGGCCTGGTTGATGTGATTGAGCAGCGACATGCGATTGTTCTGAATGTCGTGGCTCAGCACGTGTACCCACGACCAGGCCGGATAGCCGTTGGGCTCCTTGAACACGACGTCGCCATCCTTGAACTGGGACATGCCCGGCTCGAAGGACTTCCACAACGCACCGCGCCGATCGTAGGTGACGTAGCCGCAGAACTGGCCGTTGCGGGCGTCGATGTAGACGACCTTCTTGCTCACCGGCGCACGGGGATAACCGGTCGGGTTGGCTTCGAGCACGATGACTTCGGGGACGAGCTGCATGTAGGTCTCGAAGAAGGTCTTGCCCTTCGCACCGCCATGACGCTGCTTCTCCCAGTTCTTGCGCGAGCCACCGAGCCAGTTGTTCGACGTGGCCGCAAGGTGCGGGCCGCGCGACACGATCTTGTAGTTGCCCCAGGTCAGCATCGGGTCGCCGGCGCCCCACGCATCGGTCAGGAAGAACGTGATGCCGGGTGCCAGCGGTTCGAAGCGCTGGTTGGTCGGGAACTGGCGCACGCGCTTGAAAGCGGGGAAATAGCCGTAAAGGTCGGGATACTTGCGCTGGTCGGCATACCAGACGCTGAGGAACGAGCTTCCCTTGCTGTCGTTCGGCGCCGTGAACCAGACGTTCTGGTTGCGCAGCAAGTCCTTGCGTCCACCGAAGATCTGTCCGTCCAGCCGTCCCGTGACGTTCTGCTCGGCCCACATGTAGTCGTACTGGTAGGCGTCTTCGCCGTCTGGACCCAGATCCCAATCGCGGATCGCGTACAGCGCGAAATCGTGGCGACCCCAGCTCAGCGTGATGTTGGCCGCGGCTTCGAGACCGCTCTTGGGTTCGGGAAACGGCAGACCACCGATCCACACGGAGCCATCGTCGGTGAACACATTGCCGACGTCATCCAGCTTGGCGCGGCCCTTGTTCTTGAGGGAGGCCTGAAGGTAATCGTGCGGAAAGAGGACCGAGGGATCCTTGCTCGTCGGAACGATGTTGATGACACGTCCCATCGTCTTGACCTGCTGGTAGCAGATCGGATCCAGCAGATCCTTCACGATCTCGACGTTGGCGGCAGTGATCTTGTCGCCGGTCTTGATCTTCCCTTTCGTGAACATCTCGATCGACGTCAGCTCGTCGGGATAGGCCTTTGTGATGTCGGCGCCATTTCCGATCATGGGCCAGAGGCTGCCCAGAACCCCGGCTGCTCCTGCACCTTTCACGACTTTTTCCATCAAGGCCCGTCGGCCGTAATCAAAATCATATTTCCTGATGCGCATTGAGAACTCCAAAGCTCGTTAACGGAGATGGAACACGCTCAGGTCATTGCAGCGCGCTGTGCTGGATGACCTGAACGCTGTTGGCTTGCTCTCTTCAACTTGTCCCGCTGCAGAGCACGCTTGCGAAAGTACTGCCTGTGAGCGCACTCGGACTCGCTACTGCACGGCGTGCAAAGCGGCGATGCGTCCGTTGCAAATTTGCAGGCTCAGGATTTCGCGTCCGCGACTTTTCCAGCGAGCGGTTCTCGAATCGCCTTTCGATCGAGGCCATATCTCTGGCTCCACGATTCGCAGGCCAGCTTCTTGGGTCCGTGTGGACAGGCCTGTACGAGTGCGTCGTGGGTTCCGACCAGGGACCTGCCGGTTGACGGCCGATTCAACTTTGCGATCCGTGCACGCTCACTTCGCACGGAGCGCACGTCACCCGCTCGCAAACCGGAGATGCTCGGACACCGACCGGAACGGCGAAGTATCATGACCTCTGAAAATTCCCCTCCGGCTCATGACGTTAATCAGAGCCGCCACAGCGCGAATTTGCGCCACAGGTCGATACCGCTGGTGCACGCTTTGCAGGTGACGGCAGGAGCAGGCTGGCGCGGTCTTTGCGCTCCGGATAATTAGGATGTGTAACTACCCCTCTCCTGATCGGAGTTCCCGGTGACCAAGGGTCGAGGACGGCACTGATGAAGACCTGGACGACGACCGACCGCCCCAAAGCGGAGCAGTATCCCTACTGGCGCGAGGTCCTCTGCGAGGCATTCACCGCGCTCAACCCGATTGCGGAAGCGACGGAGTCTTTCGCGAGCACCGTGCATCAGAAGTCGTTGCTCGGGATCTCGGTGACCGACGTCGAGTCGAAGGCGCAATCGGTTTATCGGGGCGCGCACGAGATCGTGAGGAATCCCGGCGAGTTCTTCTTTCTCAACATGCAGCTAGAAGGGAACTGCCTCGTTCGTCAGGACGGGCGCGAGGCACTCATACGCCCCAACGAACTCTCGATCGTCGATTCCACCCGTTGCTACGACCTGATCTTCGAGGACTGGAGAACGCTTTCGATCCGGCTTCCGCGCCAACTGCTCCTGCCCCGGCTCACGGCGCCGAACGCCTCGACGGCCGTGCGAATCTACGACGATGGCTCTCTCGGGACCGTTGCGTTGTCGTTCATGCGCTCGTTTCTTCAATGCCCCGAGACGATTCCCGCTGAAGCGCAACGGACGCTGATCGACACGCTCGCAACTCTTCTCGCACTTGCGCTGGGCGCCACGGCTGAGACCAAGGACCGCAGCCAGGCGGCCGTGCGGCAGGCGTTGCGCAACTCGATCATCAGTCACGTGCGCGCCAACATCTCCAGCCCTGATCTCCGGATCGCCGGCGTCGCCAAACGTTTCCGGATTTCACCGCGCTATCTGCACAAGCTTTTCGAGGAGAGCGATCGCAGCTTTTCCCAAACGGTTCTGGACACCCGTCTGAACCGATGCGCGGGTGATCTGGTCGACCCGACGTTTGCATCACGCTCGATCGCGGAGATCGCTTACAAGTGGGGGTTCGTCAACATACCCAGCTTCTGTCGCGTGTTCAATCAGCGTTATGGAATGACCGCAAGGGAGTACCGGAACAGCCGGGGGCCGCGCGAGAAGCCGGTGCCGACCACATCGACGAGCGACGGGTCATCCGCATCTGCCGGAGCGTCCCGAATTCTGCTCAGCTAGAAGAGCGGACAGGAGTCGCCTCATCGCTGCGCGTGCCGGCGTCAGGAAGCTGGTACGACGGGAAAACACGACAGGTCGACTCGAAAAGCTCTCGGAGACGCTTTGCAGCGCCCGCGTCGGTATCGGGGAGATCAGCGATATCGTCGAAGCCGTTCTGTATCTCGATGGGGCCAAGAACGTGACGGGCGTTACGCTGAACGTGGACGGTGGTCAGGTTGCGGGTCGGTGGTGAGCTTTGCTCGTCGGGAGCACGCTTCCCGTGCCTTCATGACGCCTTACGAAACTCCACCTGTCGCTCGCTCACGAACCGCAAACGCAGGCCTCCTCAGGTACTGCCGACCTGCACCAGCCACAACGCGCTCAGATCCGCCGCGCCACCCGAACCCTGGATCGACTGGAAGGTACGAATCGCTTCCTGCTTCTTGCCTGCGCGCAGATACGCGTAGCCGAGGTGCAAGCGCGACACGCTTTCCTGCGTGAGCTGGCCCTTGGCCAGGCCCTGCTCGATCAGCGGAATGCCGCGGTCGAACTGACCGTAGCCGACATAGTTCAGGCCGGTCGCGACCAGCGCATCGCCACTGGCCTTCGCGGCCGCTGCCGTTTCGCCCTCGGCAAAAGTCTGCTGGTCCTCCGCCACGCGTTTGGCCACGAGGTCGGACAGACGCTTGTGCCGATCGACATCGGTGGCGGCGCCGGTACCCAGCAGGCCGCGCCGGTAACCGGCGTCGAGGAACTGTTTCGCCTCTCCCGGCAGGCCCGCTTGCAGCGCGAGCTGCGTCGCCTCGAGATACTCCCCCGCCTTGTCCAGCGTTCCGGTCCTGGATCGGAGCCGGTAGAGATCCAGCGCAAGCCGGTCGGAGAACCCGGGCTGGTTCGCGGTACGCGCGATCAGGTCCTGCCAGTAGCTGTCCTTCGGATAATGCGTGACGAGTTTCTCCAGTGCCGCCCGATAGCCCGCGTCGTCGCCTCGCTTGAGCGCGATGCTGCCGAGCAGCTGCAACTGCGCTTCGCCGGGCGCCTTGCCTGCTTTCTCCGACGCGGCGATCTGCGCGCTCAGTTCGCGCGCGGCTTCGACGTGCCGATCGGCGAGATACAGCGCCTGCGGCAGCAAGCGCAGCGTCTCGACGCTATCTCCGCCCGCGGTGCGGTAGTCCTGGATGGCCGTCGCCGCCTTGCCGTACTGCTTGCCCGCATAGGCAAGCCGGCCGATGGCGTCGAGCACGTGCAGGCGCTCGGCGTCCGGCAGCTCCGTCGAGGCCAGCGCCTGCTCGTAAGCACGCACGGCGCCGATGTAGTCGCCGGCACCGGTGGCCGCGGCGGCGCGCAGCCGCTCGACCAGATAGCGCTCGTGCGCGTCGAGGCCGGCGACTCGGGCTGCTTTCTCGATGCGGTCCAGCGCTTCGCGATACTTCTTGCCCTGCAGCAGAAGCTGCGCCTCCTGCAGCGGCTGGCCGACTTCGGGGCGGACGGCCTGCGCCGCAGCGGCCAAGCCGATGCTCGAGCCCAGCAGCGCCGCCAGCAGCGCGAGGTGAACGACGTTCTTCATCTGGAATTCCTCTGCAACGCGTTAGTTCAGGAACTGCTCGTTGCCGACGAGCCCGATGCTGCGGATGCCGAGGCGTTGGGCCGAGGCCAGCACGCCCGCCACGTAGCGGTACTCCACGAGCTTGTTCGCCCGGATGTGGAACTCCGGAGGGCGGACCAGCCGCGCTTCCTGCCGGAAGCGTTCCTCGAGCTCGGCGTGATCGGCCAGCGCGGCGCCGTTCCACAGCACGGTTCCATCGAAGTCGACTTCCAGGTTCACGACCGGCGGCGGCTCGACCTGCGTCGGCGGCGTGTCGGTGCGCGGCATGTCCAGCTTCACCGCGTGCGTCTGGATCGGGATCGTGATGATCAGCATGATCAGCAGCACCAGCATCACGTCGATCAGCGGCGTGGTGTTGATGTCGATCATCACTTCGTCGACGGCCGACGAAGGACCGATATTCATGGCCATGGTCTATCCCCTCGGAGGCGGTTGCGTGATGAAACCCACTTTGGCGATGCCCGCACGCTGACAAGCAACCACGACCTCGCCGACCGACTGGTAGCGGACATGCTGGTCACCACGGATGTGCACCTCCGGCTGCGGCACCTTCACGGCTTCTTCCTTCAGCCGCTCCAGCAAGGCTGCGCGATCGGGCAAGCGACGCGTGTTCCAGTACACCTGCCCGTCGCGGTCCACCGCAATGACGATGTTCTCCGGCTTGGTCTGCAGCGGCTGGTTGCGCTCATCCGGCAGGCTCAGCGGCACGGTCTGCGTCACCACCGGAATGGTGATCAGGAAGATGATCAGCAGCACCAACATCACGTCGACCAGCGGCGTGGTGTTGATGGAGGAGACGACCTCGTCCTCCGGCTGCGCGGCTCCGATCTGGATGGCCATGTTCGTGGTGTGTCGAGTAGCGAAAGGGAGCGACTCAGGCGGCCTTGCGCACCGGCACGTCGACGGGCGGATTCGAGGCCTGGTTCGCCGCGTCATTGACGCGCTCGCCGGCCCGCAGCCCCGACAGCAGCACGCTGTGCAGGTCCGAGGCGAACGCGCGGACCTTGTCCAACGCTTCCTTGTTTCGGCGGACCAGCCAGTTGTAGCCGAGCACCGCCGGCACGGCGACGGCCAGGCCCAGCGCCGTCATGATCAGGGCTTCGCCGACGGGACCAGCGACCTTGTCGATGCTCGCCTGCCCCGAGATGCCGATCGCCGTCAGGGCGTGATAGATGCCCCACACGGTGCCGAACAGTCCCACGAAAGGCGCCGTCGAACCCACTGTCGCCAGCACCGCGAGTCCCTTCTGCAGGTGACTCTGGATTTCATCGACGGCGCGATTGATGCTCAGCGTGATCCACGTCGAGCGATCGATCTGGTCGACCAGCGCGCCCTGCTGGTGCTGGCGGTCGGCGTTGATGCCGCGACCCGCCACGTACGCGATCGGGCTCTTCTGCGGCAAGGCCTCTGCCGACTTCGCGATGCTCGGATGGCTCCAGAAGCTGCGCTCCGCCTGCCGCGCCTGGCTCAGCAGGCGATGCTGCTCGAACAGCTTGACGATCAGCAGGTACCACGTCGCCGCGGACATGATCCCGAGAATCACGAACGCGCCCTTGGACACGAAGTCGCCCTGGTTCCACGCCGCGGAAAGGCCGTACGGATTCTCGGCGGCCGTCGATGCAACCGGCGCTTCAATCGATGCGCCCGCCTCGGACGGCGCGGCGAGTTCTGTGGCGGCGGCAGGAACTGCATCTCCCTGCGCGTGCGCCACGAGTGCGAACGGAAGCAACAGCGCGCCCACCCACGCGGCAACGAACGAACGGCGGCGGTTTGAAATCGGCGACATGTGATTCTCCGTGAGAGTGGCGCTGGCCACGCCTGGGTTTCGGGAAATGGAAAGGGGAAAAGGAAGAGAGACGTTCATCGCGCGCCCCGGAACGTGTATCGAATCTGGGCCCACGCGGACTCGGGTACGCCGTCGACGCTGCCCGGCGTGAAGCGGCAGCGGCTCAGGCCGGCGACTGCGGCTTCATCGAGGCGAGGGAATCCGCTGGAACGCTCGACGCGGCTTTCCTTGACCTTGCCGTCGGTACCGACGAGCAGCGCGAGCCGCACGGAGCCGGTTTCGCCAAGACGCTGCGACGCAGCCGGGTACTCCGGCTCGGCGCAGTTCTTTGCGCGCACTTCCGGCGCCACGCGAGCAACCTGTCGCTGAGGTGCTGCAGCGACCGGCTCCGGTGTCGGCGGTGGCGGCTCCTCGGCAACGACGGTGATCGCAGCCGGTGCCGGTGGCGGCGTCGCGATGAAGATTTCTGGCGGCGGAATGAACGGCGGCGGTGGCACCTCGAGCTTGGGCGGCGGAGGTGGCGGCGCCTCGTCGGGCACCACGCGCTCTTCGATGATCCGCGTCTCGATCGGCAGCGGCAGCAACTCCACGACCTGACGCGCCAGGCCACTGGCTAGGCCCCAGATCACCAGCAGATGCAGAACCACGACGCTGCCAATGCCGACGAGACGACGTTGCGGATCCGATTCGGCGAATTGGCCGAACACCGCGGACGGCCCCAATTCCGGCGGCGCGAACTTCAGCGGAACCTGGGGTCCCGGTGGTCGATATGCATATTCCATTTGGGTTTAAAAATGAATTGCGTAAGTCTCGATGAGGGTCGGAGCACAGGACATGCCAACCACCACAAGAGCGCGCGTAATGCGCATCGCGACGCAGTCAGTAGTGGCTCATGGCGACTGCAAAAGCACTGCAACGGCCGGATAAACCGAGACGTCCGTCATCGCGTCGGAGCACGACGCCCGAGCGTGCAGATCGTTGGCCACGCAACTGCACGAGCACGTCGACGCTCGTTCGCTGCGCCGAGCGCAACAGTTCGTCGAATCACGATGGTGAAATTCGAGCAGCGCTGTTGCGGTGCTGCAGCGCCCGCGCGCCCGGTGTCCGGACAACTTCATCGCTTTGAACGCGTGAGACGCTCTCGAACGTCGTCCTTACAGAGCCTTAGCGCATTGCGACGGGCTCACGGCCTGCGTGGGCGGTCATGGCATGCATTGTGTGTCTCGCCTCCGAACGTGCGCTGCAGCGCCGCGCGCACGTGTCACGATCGACGAGAGAAAAAGCAAGCGTGAAGAACATATCGATGGATCACCGCAGTCGTTCGATGCTCGGGCTTTGTCGACGCGGACGCCGCTCGTGAACGATCGGACCGATCTCGCCTGGACCGGCGGTCCGGTGCACACGCTCTGGTATGCACGCAGCCCGGTGCCCACGCCGCTGGGCCTCGCCGCGCAGCTCGGCGCCTTCCTCGAGGAATTCCAGGACGACGGCATTGCGGTGTACGCCCTCGAGGAATCGGACGATCCGCAGTTGCGCGCGTCGTACTTCGATCACCATCTCGCCAACTCGATCCGGCAAGGCGGCAGTGTTCCTGCGATCTGGGCGCGCTCGCAGGGTCGCGACACGCGGGTCATCGGACTCAACTGGATCGACGAATACCAGGGCATCCTGACCCTGCCGCGTTCCGGCATTCGCGTGCCGGCGGATCTGCGAGGGGCCAGGCTCGCCCTGCCCCACCAGAGCGCCAGCATCGTTCCTGCACGCGCGGGCGCGTTGCGCGGGTTCTCGGTCGCGCTGGAGCTCGCGGGTATCGCGGAACACCAGGTCGAGTTCGTCGATCTCGGACCGCAGCGCTTCGGCTACCTGCGTCTGGCCGCGCCGCGACGACCCGAAGATCTCTACGAACACGAGGTCGCCGCGCTGCTGCGTGGAGACGTGGACGCGGTGTACGTCAAGGGCGCCACCGGACGACGCCTGGCCGCGGAACTGTCCGCGCACGAAGTCTTCGACGTGCGGCATCACCCCGATCCGCGCGCGCGCGCCAACAACGGCGCGCCGCGACCGATCACCGTCGACGCCGCGCTGCTGCGCGAGCATCCGGATCTGGTGGCGCGCCTGCTGTCGCGCATCGTCGCCGTCGGCGATTGGGCTGCCGCGCATCCGTTGGAGACCGTCGGATACATCGCGCGCGAAACGCAGTCGGGCGATGCCTGGGTTCGCCGTGCGTACGGCGCCGACGTCCACCTGCATCAGTACACCGATCTCGAGGAGCGTTCGATCGACGCGCTGGAGGCCTACAAGAATTTCCTGCTGCGTCACCGCTTCATTCCGGCGGACTTCGATGTGCGGAACTGGATCGATCCTGAGCCGCTGCACCATGTATTGCGGAACCGGCGCGACCGCGCCGCGTAGCCCGGACGAAGTCCGGGGCTTTCTCCGCGTCAACGGAGCGGAATCCCGGACTTCGTCCGGGCTACGACATGGCGCTCGCGCACCGACGGTCTTTCGATAAACCAAAGTCGTCACGTCGCTTGCGCATTCTCTCGACTCGCGGATCCGATGCGCTGCCGCTTGTAGACATCAGCCGCTCGCGTCACCTGTTGAGCGTGCAGCAGACTGCTGAGATTTGCGCATAAGAATTCTTTTTCTAATTTCACACGTGAAGAACGATAGGCGTCGTAAGTATTGGTTGCGGCGCAACACGATGAATACAGTTCTCCCATCGTGAGCAGACCACCTGCCGGCTCACACGAAGGAACCGTCATGTCCTCTGAATCGCCACATCACGCCACGCTGATCTCGCTCGAAGGCAAGGAAGCGCAGCCGACCTCCATCCGCGCAAAGGCGCTGGTGTTCGCCGATCCCTCGTCGCAGGAGTTGCTGAAATACCTGGAACGCGTCGCGCCCAGCGAGGCGCCCGTGCTGATCATCGGCGAGACCGGCACCGGCAAGGAGCTGGTCGCCCGCCAGGTGCATCTTCTGAGCGGACGACGCGGGCCCTTCGTCGCCGTCAATTGCGGTGCCATCAGCGAACAGCTCGCCGAGAGCGAACTGTTCGGCCACGAGCAGGGCGCGTTCACGGGTGCCAGTTCGCGGCGTGAAGGCTGGTTCGAGGCCGCCAACGGCGGCACGCTGTTCCTCGACGAAGTCGGCGATCTGCCGCTTCCGCTGCAGGTGAAACTGCTGCGCGTTCTCCAGGAGCGCGAAGTCGTGCGCATCGGATCCCGCAAGACGATCCCGGTGGACATCCGGCTGATCACCGCCACGAACGTGGACCTGAGCGAAGCCGTGACGGCCGGGCACTTCCGCCTCGATCTTTATTACCGCCTCAACATCGCGCAGGTGCAGCTGCCGCCGCTGCGCGACCGGCGTGGCGACATCCGCCCGCTGGCCGAGTACTTCCTGCGAACCTATTGCCAGCGACTCAAGCTGCCGCTGCCGGTACTGGGCGAAGCCGCATGCAAGGCGCTGGAACGTCATCCCTGGCCCGGCAACATCCGCGAGCTGGAGAACGTCATCCACTTCGCGCTGCTGGTGGCCTCGGGTCACGAGATCAAGCCCGAGCATCTCAAGCTCACCGGTGCGCCGGGCGTGGCCGCC
The DNA here is from genome assembly GCF_004364935.1 of Panacagrimonas perspica. GTDB lineage: Bacteria > Pseudomonadota > Gammaproteobacteria > Nevskiales > Nevskiaceae > Panacagrimonas > Panacagrimonas perspica. Next base: position 1,165,959 of record NZ_SOBT01000008.1, read on the forward strand.
GCGGCCTCCGACGGTGGGGCCCGTGATGGCGCGCCCAAGGAGCGCATCGCGCAGGCGCTGCAGAAGCTGCTCGAATCGCCGGGCGACAACCTGTTCAACGATCTCGAGAAGCTGATCGTCGAGCAGGCCTACCTGCACAGCCGCTACAACCAGGTGCGTACCGCCGCGCTGCTCGGCATCTCGCGCAACGTGCTGCGCACCTTGCTGAAGAAGCACGGCTACCTCGGTGACACCGGTGCGGCCGACGACAGTCGCGACTGGGGGCACACGGGCGCCGCTGCCAGCGCCTGAGTCTCTTCGCGGACTCGCAGAAATCGGTCGCGGCGCCGGCTGATCGAGCCGGCGCCCGAGCGCGTGCACGCCGACGCGCCACTCTCCTTCCCTTCAGATCACCGCAGCCTTTCGCATGAGTCTTTCCGCCCGCAATCCCGAGTACCCGATCGATCCCCTGTTCGTCGAACGCTGGTCGCCGCGCGCCTTCACCGGCGAGCCGATCGACGAACCGACGCTGTTCTCGCTGTTCGAGGCTGCACGCTGGGCGCCATCGGCCAACAACGCGCAGCCCTGGCGTTTCGTCTACGCGCGATCCGGAACCGCCGCGTGGGAGTCGTTCTTCGGCCTGCTCAACGAGAACAATCGCGTGTGGGCCGCCAAGGCGTCGGCGCTCGTGGTGCTGGTGTCGCGCAAGACGAACCTGCGCAAGGGCGACACCGTGCCCACGCCGCTGCGCACGCATTCGCTGGACGCAGGCGCCGCGTGGGCGAGCCTTTCGTTCCAGGCGCTGCGCTCGGGCTGGCACACGCATGCGATCGGCGGCTTCGATCGCGAGAAGGCGGCGCTGGTACTCGATGTGCCGGAGGGCTACCACGTCGAAGTCGCGATCGCGATCGGCCGCCAGGGCGATCCCGCCACGCTGACGCCCGATCTGCTGGCGCGCGAACGACCGACCGAACGCCTGCCGCTGAAGGCGATCGTCGCCGAGGGTCGCTTCGCGTTCGAAGCTTGAGACGGATGAAAGCCGGGACGAACGGCAAGGTCATGCCCGTCACATGAAGAACATCTGGCGCGTCATCCGCTTCATTCCCGAATACCGCGGCCGCGTGGCCGGCGTGCTGCTGGTCGGGGCGGTGATGGGTCTGCTCGGTACGGCGACACCGTATCTGTACAAGGCGATCGTCGACGTCATCTCGAAGCTGCTGTCCGGCGCCGTCACGCAGGCGCATGCGACGTCGGCGGTGCTGCTGCTGACGGGCGTGTTCATTGCGCTGCGCATCGCCACCGTCCTGTTCAACGCCCTGCAGGACAAGCAGGCCGACGACCTGTGGCTGGAAACCGTCAGCACGTTCCGCCAGCGCGTATTCGACAACATGACGCGCAAGTCCATCGACTACTTCGAGCGCACGCGCGCCGGCGAGATCATGGATCGCTTCGGCACGATCACGACGATCACGATGTGGCTGTCCAACCTCACGGAAGGAACGCTCGGCAACATCCTGCAGATGCTGTTCATCGTCGCCGTGCTGCTGTGGAAGCTGCCGCTCGTGGGCGTGCTGATGGCGGGCGTGCTGCTGTTCAACTTCTGGATCTCGTGGCGCACGATGCGCAGCACGCAGCCGTATCGCCGCGGCTGGCAGGCGCAGGCCGGACGCATGGCCGGCCTGCTCGCCGAGATGATCGGCAACATCGCCACCGTGCGCAGCTTCGGCGGTGAGTCGGTCGTCAAGCGCCGCTACGACGACACCCAGGCGGAGTGGAAGGTGACGCGCGGCATGCTGCACACGCTGGAATGGCGCTCGGCGCTGACCTTGAACGTCGCAAACACGGCCGCCGTCACGATCGCCGTGATCCTGGTCGTCCACGGTGCGCTCCAGGGCCGCTTCACGCCGGGCGACATCCTGCTCGTGCTGACCTTGTCGCAGAACCTGATCAACACGATCCAGCCGGTCGCGCGCCTGTTCAACCAGACCGGCGACATCGAGAGCGCCGCCGAACGCCTGGCCCAGCTGCTGGACGTGGAGTCCGAGGTTGCCGACGCCGCTGATGCGGTCGACCTCGACGAGATCCGCAGCATCGAGTTCGAGAACGTGAGTTTCGCGTACCCGGGCAAGAACGCGCCGGTGCTGCACGAGATCTCGTTCCGGCTGGACGCGGGATGCAATCTCGCCCTCGTGGGCCCCAGCGGCAGCGGCAAGACCACGCTGGTGAAACTGCTGATGCGCTTCTACGACCCGACGGCCGGCCGCATCCTCGTCAACGGCCGCGACCTGCGCGAGTACCGGCAGCGTTCCGTGCGCTCGCGCCTCGGCGTCGTGCTGCAGGACGTTGCGCTGTTCAACGACAGCATCGGCGAGAACATCGCGTTCGCGCGGCCCGGTGCCGGCGAGCAGGAAGTGCAGGCTGCGGCGGTCGCGGCGCATGCCGATGCCTTCATCCGCACGCTGCCGGCGCAGTACGCCACCGTCGTCGGCGAGCGCGGCATCAAGCTCTCCGGCGGCGAGAAGCAGCGCATCGCGATCGCCCGCGCCATTCTCAAGGATCCGCAACTCGTGATTCTCGACGAGGCCACCAGCGCGCTCGATTCCGAATCCGAGCAGGCGGTCCAGCGCGGTCTGGACTGCCTGCTCGAAGGCCGCAGCGCGGTGGTCATCGCGCACCGGCTGAGCACGGTGATGAACGCCGACCAGATCCTGGTGATCCAGCACGGTCGTGTCGTCGAGCGCGGCCGTCATGCGACGCTGGTCGCCAAGTCCGGAGGTGTCTACGCGCGGCTGTTCGCCTTGCACAGTCACGGACGGCTGCTCGAGATGCGCGCATGACCGCGTAGTCCGGGTGTAGTCCGGGGATTTTCCTCTTTCCTGAAAGGAGAAGCCCCGGGTTGCACCCGGGCTACGCGGTACGCATCCTCGATCTGTCCTTCGATTCCGCCACATCACGATGACCGACGCCAATTCTCCTCTACGCAGCGCCAAGGACTTCGATCCCGAGGTATTGAGCCTGTTCGACCGCTACGTCCACGGCCTGATCACGCGCCGCGAGTTCCTGTCCGGTGCTGCGCGCTACGCCACCGGCACGCTCGGCGCGGTGGGCCTGCTCAGCGCACTGAGTCCGCAGTTCGCACAGGCGCAGCAGGTGGCGCCTACCGACGCGCGCCTGCAGGCCGGCTACGTCGAGTTCGAGTCACCGAAGGGCTACGGGAAGGGCCGCGCCTACCGCGTGCGTCCTGCCGGCACGACGGGTCCGCTGCCGACCGTGCTCGTCGTGCACGAGAATCGCGGACTGAACCCGCACATCGAGGACATCGCGCGGCGGCTCGCGCTGGAGAACTTCATCGCGCTGGCGCCGGACGCGCTGTTCCCGCTCGGGGGATATCCGGGCGACGAGGACGCCGCGCGCGAGCGCTTCTCGAAACTCGACCAGGACAAGACGCAGCAGGACTTCATCGCCGCTGCAACGTTCCTCAAGGCCTCGAAGGATGGCAACGGCCATCTCGGCGTCGTCGGTTTCTGCTACGGCGGGCGCATTGCCAACCTGCTGGCCACGCGCCTCGGGGATGGGCTCGACGTCGCCGTGCCCTTCTACGGCAGCGGCGCGCCGCTCGAAGAGGTTCCTGCGATCAAGGCCGAGCTGCTGCTGCACTTCGCCGAGACCGACGAGCGCATCAACGCAGGATGGCCCGCGTACGAGGCGGCGCTGAAGACGGCCGGCATCCGCTACGAGGCGCACCGCTACGCCGGAACGCAGCACGGATTCAACAACGACACGACGCCGCGGCACGATGCAGCCGCTGCCAAGCTCGCGTGGCAGCGCACGCTGGCGCTGTTCAATCGCAGGTTGCGCGTCGAGCAGGGTTAGGCAGCGGGCGGGCGGTCGGAGCTGACGCCCCTCATGCAGATCGCGCCGTTGCAGGAGGCGCGTCAGCCCCGACCCGACTCACAGGATCCGCGCCGCGTCGTCGAACGACAGCCGCGGACCGCGCGGCGTGATCGGGCTCTCCTCGGCAAAGCCCAGGTTGGCGAGCAGCAACGCACGCCAGCGGCCGTCCGGAAAGAATGCCTGGTCGATCAGCTCCGGCTTGAAGCCGGACATCGGTCCGACGCCGAGCCCCAACGCGCGAGCTGCCAGGAACAGGTACGCCGCCTGAAGGGTCGCGTTGGTACGTGCCGTCGGCTCGATCCACTCGGGTGACTTCTCGAAGAAGCCGCGCGCGTCGTACGACGGGAATTGCGTCGTCAGGTGTTCGTGGAAGCGCGAGTCCCACGCGATCACGACATTCAGCGGCGCCGCCAGCGTCTTGTCGCGATTGCCCGAGGACAGCGCCGGCGCGAGTTTCGCCTTGGCCTCGGCGGAGCGGATGAACAGGTATCGCGCGGGCTGCGCATTGAACCCGGTCGGGCCCAGGCGCAGCGCGTCGTAGATGCGGTGGATCAGCGCATCGCCGATCGTTTCGGGCAGGAAGCGATGCGTGGTGCGCGCGTCGACGAACAGCGCGGATAGCAGGTCGGGACGAGCGGCGGTCATCTTCTTCTTCCAGGGGGCTTGTCTCGTCCGAGCAGAGACTGTGCCAGCGGGTCTCCCCACTCGAAATGACCCGGCCCTCACGGCGGCGCGTAGCCCGGACGAAGTCCGGAAGCTTTCTCTTTGATACGTGCGATCCCGGACTTCGTCCGGGCTACGGGTGGCCTGTTGTATCGAAGCCAGCACAACGTCCCTCGCCTTGCTGCGATCGCAGCACGCGTGATGCGACGACGCTCGCATTCGTTTCTGCTACCGCTCGCGACGATCGCATCCAGATCCGGCGTGAAGCGCGCGTTTCACGAGTCGATGCGCCCACGCACGAGAACGACGCCCCGCATGGCACGCATTTCGCTCCCGCCGCCGCCATGCATCTGCGTTCGTTCCTTCGATCTGCTGTTCCGCTGCTCGCGTTGATGTTGCTCCCATCACCGCGGCACACGACGTCGCGGACACAGATGCACCTGCCATCCCTTCGACACCGCGCTTCCGCGCACGGTCGTCGCTCACCGACGTATCCCTCAAGGAGAGACACATGACCCAAGCATCGAACGATTCATCGCTGAAGGAGCTCTGGTACACACGTTGCTCCGTGCCCACGCCGCTGGGCGTGGCCTCGCAGCTCGGCTGGATCAGCGACGAGTTCAAGGCCGACGGCATCACGATCAAGACGCTGCAGGACAGCACCGATCCCGCGCTGCTGGAGTCGCACTACGATCACCATATCGCCAACTCGTTCCGCTACGGCGGCAACGTGCCCGCGATCTGGGCGCGTTCGCGCGGTCGCCAGACGCGCGTGATCGGCCTGAACTGGGTGGACGAGTACCAGGCGATCCTGGTGAAGCCAGGCTCCGACATCCGCGAGCCGAAGGACTTGAAGGGCAAGCGCCTCGCGCTGCCGCGCCACGAAGAAGACAGCATCGACCATCGCCGCGCCAGCACGCTGCGCGCGTTCGAAGCGGCGCTGCAGGTGGGCCGTCTCGCCGAGTCCGACGTGACGTTCGTCGAGTTCGTCGGTCGTCCTCGTGAGGGTCAGCGCCTGGTTCGCGCGCAGCCCGGCCGGCACGAGTTCGGGCCGGTGCTCGAAGCGCTGAGCGAAGGCACGGTGGACGTGATCTTCATCAAGGGTTCGCGCGGCGCGCAGATCGCGGCCGAGCACAACCTGCAGCTGGTCTACGACTTCGGCAAGCATCCCGATCCGCTGGTGCGGGCGAGCAACGCGGCGCCGCGCACGCTGACGGTCGACCAGGGCTTGCTCGATCACCACCCCGCCATCGCCGAGCGATTGCTGGCCCGCGTGCACGACGTCGGCGACTGGGCTCGCGCCCATCCGGCCGAGACCGTGTCACTGATCGGCAAGGAGACCGGCACGGCGGACCAGTGGGTGCGCGCTGCCTATGGCGACCTGTACCAGCACCAGCAGACCACGCTCGACGAGATCTCCGTGAAGGGCCTGCAGGCCTTCACCGATTTCCTGCATCGGCGCGAGTTCATCCCGAACGCGGTGAACGTGCGCGAGTGGATCGACGCGCGACCGCTCGAGCAGGTGCTGCAGCGCCGCGCCTCTCGCAACGCGGCCTGAGACCCAGGCGGATGCGAACGAACCCCCGGCAGATGCCGGGGGTTCTTTTTCTGGGTTCTTCGCTGATTTCCGAAAACATCCAAAACTGCGTCTGGCACCGACTTCGCGGCCGAACGCCGATCGACCCGGTTCGTAGCCCGGGATTTCCCTCGAGCACGGAGCGCAACCCCGGGCTGCGCCCGGGCTACGAGCACGTGCGGCGCACACGCGATGCAACGCACACCATGACCACCGATTCGATCCCCTCGGCGAACGACCTCGCCGCCCGCCGCTTCCTGTCCGGCTTCATTCCGCTGGCGCTGCTGTCCGGCATCGCCGTGGGCATGACCAAGGTGCTGGGCACGTTGATGGGCATCCATCTCGGCGTCTCGCACTGGCAGCTCGGCGTCATTGGCGGCGCGGAGACCATCGCGATGGCGGCCGGCATGCTGCCGGCCGGCTGGCTGCTGAGCCGCGGCAATCCGCGCAAGCTCTACGCGGCGGTGAGCCTGTTCCTCACGGGATTGATGCTGGTGCTGCCGCACCTGCGCTCCTGGCAGTTCGTCGCATTCGCGATGTTCGCGCTGGGCCTGTGCATGTCGGTGCGCATCGTCGCGATGAGCACCGCGTTCATGCTGCAGCTGCCGACGATCGGACAGAGCCGCGCCGGCTGGTACAAGGGCACGCTGACGCTCGGTGTGCAGTTCTGCGGACCGTTGCTCGGCAACGAACTGGTGGCGCGACTTGGACTGAGCTGGGGCTTCGCCGCGAGCGGCGCCCTGTTCATCGTGCTCGCGCTGATCGGCTGGGGCGTGCTGCCACCGCAAGGACGCCGCGACGGACCGGCCGCATCGCCGCTGCCCGGATCGCTGCGCGAGCTGCTGCGCATTCCCGACGTGCGCCGCAGTTGCGCGTTCGAAGTGCTCGGCAACATGACCGCCATCAGCTACTCCACGTTCGCGATCCTGCTCGCGGTGGAAGTGCTCGGCTGGGAACTGCGTTACGGCGTCTGGCTGCTGGTCTCGCAGGGCCTGGCGACCGTCGCGGTGCTGCTCGGTGGCGGCCGACTGCTGCTGGATCCGGCACGGATCGATTTCCACCAGCGCTGCGGGCACGTGCTGATCCTCGCCGGCCTGTTGCTGCTCGGCACGATGCACTGGGCGCCGGCGTTCATTGCGGCTTCGGTCTTTCTCGGGCTGGGGCTGGGCGTCAACGGACTGGTCAACTACAGCCGCATCGCGCAGGCGCCGGTCAACAAGGCACGCGCGTCGGCGCAGCTCGCGCTGTCCGGCACGATGGGCAGCGCGATCGCGGCCGTGACGGCGGGTGCCATCGGCCACGTGTTCGGCCTGCAGAACATCTACCTGGTCTGGCTGCTGCCGTGGCTGCTGCTGATGCTGGACTGGCGTCGTCTCGGGCGCTGGGTCGTCGCGCGCCAGGTTCCTGCGGCCTGAGCGCCTTTCGGTCGCTCGTGAGACCGATGCTGCTCGCGCAACACGCGTCTGGCCATTGTGGTGGCCAGACAACAAGCGGGTCGCGGTGCCAGGTCTTCACGGATTCCCGAGCGGTCCTTTTCGCGCGGATCAATCGTTGGATAGAACGCCGAAATAGCGCTTGTTTTCAGCCTCCAAAAGAGCTGCGTCATCGCGCCTAAACCCACTCGTCATCACCGGCGCCCAAGGCGGCACAGGCCTTGCGATCCCGTCGCGCCCGCCGTGAAAGATCCGCTTCCGACGGCGACTCCAGCAGGTCCTGGGACCTGCGCTTGTTCAATCTCCACACAGGATGAAATCTTCATGAGCACCACGCACAAGGATTCGAAGCTCGACAGCATCTGGTACACGCGATGCGCCGGTGGCGGTCGCGGCGGCGTGCCGACGGCCTTCGGCATCGCCCATCACCTCGGTTACCTGCAGGAGGAGTTCAAGAACGACGGACTCAAGCTGCTGTCGCTGCAGGAAGACGCCGGCCCCGAACTTCGCCACAACCACTACGACCACCAGCTGCCGAACCTGATCCGCGAAGGCGGGAACCTGTTCTCGATCCCGGCCAAGGCGCAGGGCGCGAACACGCGCCTGATCGGCCTGACCTGGATCGACGAGGCGCAGTCCATCCTCGTTCGCCCGGACTCCGACATCCGCACGCCAGCGCAGCTCAAGGGCCGTCGCCTCGGCCTGCCGGTCTATCGCAGCGCCGACATCGCCGAGAACCGCCGCGGCCGCACGATCACGCGCCTGAGCAGCCTGCACGGCTTCAAGGGCGCGCTCGCGTCGGCCAACCTCACGCTCGACGACGTCACGCTCGTCGAAGTCGGTGAGCCCAATGCCGATACGCATCCCGACGTGAAGCTCAACTTCGGCGGCTGGTGGCAGAGCCTCGAAGCGCTTGCGTCCGGCAAGGTGGATGCGATCTACGTCAAGGGTGCCGCGGCGCAGGACGGCGCGCGTCATCACGGCCTGCGCGTCGGCATCGATCTCGACAAGCTGCCGTCCAAGCGCTTCCGCGTGAACAACGGCACGCCGCGTCCGGTCACCGTGCATCAGGACTTCCTCGACAACCACTACGACCTGCTGGTGCGCTTCCTGCACCAGACGCTGCGTGCGGCGGACTGGGCGAAGACCAACCTGAAGGGCGTGCACCAGTTCCTGCAGGCCGAGACCGCGGCGTCGGCGGACGGCGTTGCAGCCGCCTATCGCGACGGCTTCCATCTGTCGCTGGCACCGGACCTGTCGGACGAGCGCGTCGAGCTGTTCCGCCAGCAGAAGACCTTCCTGCTGAACCACCAGATTCTCGATCGCGACTTCGACTTCGATCAGTGGATCGATCGTCGTCCGCTCGAGGACGCCGTCAAGCGTCTGCAGGGCGACCTGCGCGCCGCAGCCTGATTTTCTGAGGTGGTCTTGCGCGCTCCGTACCGTGACTGGCGGTGCGGAGCGCGTTTTTTGGCCTTCTCGTAGTCCGGACGAAGTCCGGGAGGAGTCTCTCGATGCGCGATCCGGTCGGCTTCGAAGAGCCCTCCCGGACTTCGTCCGGGCTACGAGCGGGATGAATCCCCGGCAGAACGTGCAACCGCCGCCGGGCGGTCCCACTGATGGCCGAAAAAACTTTTTCGATCCTGGACCTCATGAAGACCTATCCGCTGCTCATCGATGGTGAGCTGGTCGTCACCGCCACCACCGACGCCGTCTTCGATCCCGCCACCGAACAAGTCGTGGGCCATGCCAGTCGCGCCGACGCTGCGCTGATCGATCGTGCCGTCAGCGCTGCGCTGCGCGCGTTTCCGGCCTGGTCGGCTGACACGGCGCTGCGCCAGCGCACGCTGCGCGCGGCCGCCGTCGTGCTGCGCGAGCACGCCTCGGAGATCAGCCGGCTGATCACGCTCGAGCAGGGCCGTCCGCTGAAGAACACCGCCGCCGAACCCCTCAATGCCGCTGCGACGCTCGAGCAGTTCGCGGACTACGCGCCGGAGGCCGCCGCGCCGTTCGAGGAAGGCGGCAAGCAGATCCGCATCATTCGCAAACCTTTCGGTGTCGTCGCCGCGATCACGCCGTGGAACGTGCCGGTCGGCATCCTGTTCACGAAGATCACGCCGGCGCTGCGAGCCGGCAACACCGTCGTCGCGAAGCCTTCCGAGCACACGCCGTTGTCCACACTGCGCATAGCCGAACTGCTGCGCGACGTATTCCCGCCCGGTGTGCTCAACATCGTCGCCGGCGCTGGTGAGGTCGGCGCCGCCATTGCGCGTGATCCGCGCGTCGGCAAGATCACGTTCACCGGCAGCGTCGCCACCGGTCGTCGCATCTTCGAAACTGCGGCGCGTGACATCAAGCGCCTGACCTTGGAACTGGGTGGCAACGATGCAGCGATCGTGCTCGACGACGTCGATCCGGAAACCGTCGCCGAGAAGCTGTTCTGGGTCGCGTTCCGCAACAGCGGCCAGGTCTGCTTCGCCGTGAAACGCCTGTTCGTGCAGCGCGGGGTGTTCGACGCGATCGTCGACGCCCTCGCCCGCCGTGCCGAGCGTACGCGTGTCGGCAACGGCCTGGAGGCCGATACCGAGCTCGGGCCGCTGACGTCGCGTACGCAGTACGAGCGCGTCGCCGAACTCGTCGACGATGCCAGGGCGCACGGCGCGCGCATCCATAGTGGCGGTGCGCCGCTCGAAGGGCCGGGCTGGTTCTATCCGCCGACCATCGTCAGCGGCATCGGACCGGGTTCGCGCCTGGTCGACGAGGAGCAGTTCGGGCCGGCGTTGCCGGTGATTCCGTTCGACGATGTGGAGGAAGCGATCGCGCTGGCCAACGCGACGCCGTTCGGTCTCGGCGCGTCGATCTGGACCGGCAATGTCGAGCGCGCGCTGCCGCTGATCGAGCAGCTGGATGCCGGCATGGTGTGGATCAACCGCCATGCCGAGGGATCGAAGCAGGCGCCGAAGGGCGGCCACAAGTCGAGTGGTCTGGGTGTCGAGGGAGGTGGCGCGTGGGGGTACGAGCATTACGTGCAGGTGCAGGTCGTCAGCGTCGCCGCTCCGTAACCTGGGTGAACCCAGGGGTTGCGACCCGTCACCGTAGCCCGGACGCAGTCCGGGGTTTTCTTCGAACACAGAACGCAATCCCGGACTTCGTCCGGGCTACGGATTTACGCTGCCGTGGTGACGCCGCCGTAGCCCGGGTGAATCCCGGGTTTCACCCGGGCTACGCCGCCGCGGCCACGCGCCGGATCTCCTTCTGCCCCTGCGCCGCACGCTGCTGATCCCGCTTGCGCACTTCCTCGCGCACCGCCGAGATGATGTAACGGCCGTAATCGACGGCGTCGTACAACGGGTCATACCCGCGGCTCAGGAACGTGGTGACGCCGATGTCGTAGTAGGCGAGCAGCGCAGCGATGATCGTGTCCGGCGTTCCCACCAGCGACGTGGAGTCGTGGCTGCCCTCGACCGCTGTCGCGGTGCCGAACCACAGCGCCGTGTCGTGACGCTCGCCCTTCTCGGCGACCGCGAGCAGGCGCTCGGCGCCACCGCTGCGACCGATGCGCGGCGCGACCTTGTAGTTCTTCTCCAGCGTCGCGGCGATGCCGCGCGCCTTCTGCCAGGCCAGCTCCTCGGTGGCGCCGATGATCAGGCGCACCGACATGCTGACGCGCGGCGCCGGCACGCCCTCGATGTCGGCGAAGGACTTGAGCGTGGCGATGCGCGTCGCGACATCGGCCAGCGGCTCGGCCCACAGCGCGTAGAGATCCGCGTACTTCACGGCGATGCGGTAGGCGCCATCCGAGGATCCGCCGACCGAGATCGGCACGTGCGGCGCCTGATAGGGCCGGATCGGCGACTTCGCGTTCTTCACCTGGAAATACTTGCCGTCGTAGTCGAACGGCTCGTCGGAGGTCCAGGTGCGGCGCACGATGTCCAGGTACTCACCGGCGCGCTCGTAGCGCGAGGCTTTGTCGATCTCGGTCTCGCCGTACTCGGGCTCGGCCGCGTAACCGGTGACCGCGTGCAGGCGGATGCGGCCCTTCGTCGTCTGGTCCAGCGTCGCGTACGTGCGCGCGGCCCACACCGGCGCCACCAGCGCAGGACGATGCGCGAGCATGAAGCCGAGCTTCTCGGTCTGCGCCGCCGCGTAGGCCGCGAGGATGATCGGATCACCGCCGCCGTTGGCGATCAGCACGCGATCGAAGTCCGCCTGTTCGTGGGCGCGCGCGAGATCGCGCAGGTAATCGAGATCGATCGTCGCGCCATAGGCGGCGCGCGGCGCGAGCTGGTTGCGGGGGAACAGTCCACCGACGAATTCGACTGGCATTGCGGGCTCCGGAAATGAGGTCTGGTGGTGTCGTATGGCAAGGCATGTGCCATGGCGTGGCGACGAGCGAAAATCGTTGTGCGCCCTTCCCTTGCGCGAGATCGGCTGCTGAATGACGAGGTCTGCGCGTGTTGTGCTTCCAGCAGATCGGCTGGCGTGCTGCGCGCTTTCGCGCATCGGGGCGGACGTGCCATCCACGAACGCTCCACCTGCATCGGGGCCTCGTCCTCCGTGCTATCCGGAAGAAACCCATCGGCCTGCCGGCTCCACAAGCGGTGATACGCGCCACGTCGCGCGATCAGCTCCGCATGCGAGCCGTCCTCGACGATGCGCCCACGATCGAACACGAGAATCCGGTCCAGGTGTGCGATCGTCGACAGCCGGTGCGCGACGACGATCACCGTCTTGCCGCGCATCGCATGGTCGAGCGTCTCCTGGATCGCCTTCTCGGTGATCGAGTCGAGCGCCGACGTCGCCTCGTCGAGAATCAGCACCGGCGCGTTCTTCAGGATCACGCGCGCGATCACCAGGCGCTGCCGCTGGCCGCCGGAGAGCTTGACGCCGCGCTCGCCGACCATCGCGTCATAGCCGCGATCCATCTGCGAGATGAACTCGTGCGCATGGGCGCGACGAGCCGCGTCGATCACTTCGTCCGCGTCGGCATCGATGCGGCCGTAGCGGATGTTCTCGCGCAGGCTGCGGTGAAACAGATTGGGTTCCTGCGGGATCAGGCCGATCTGCGCGTGCAACGACTTCTGCGACATGCGGCGGATGTCGAGGCCATCGATCAGCACCGCCCCGCCGCGCACGTCGAACAGGCGCAGGATCAGGTTCACGAACGTCGACTTGCCCGATCCCGACACGCCGACGAGCCCGACGCGCTGGCCAGCTGCGATGCTGACACTGAGGTTTTCGAACACCGGCCGCTCGCGGCCGTAGCCGAAGTCGACGTCGCGGAACTCGATCCGGCCGCCCAGGATCGGCCACGACTGCGCGTCCGGGGCATCCACGATCTCGTGCGGCCGCACGATGGCGCCGACGGCATTGGCGATGTTGCCGACGTGCTCGAAGAAGTCGAGAAAGCGACGGCTCAGGTTGCGCGCCTCGTTGATGATCAGCAGCGACAGGCTGATCGCCATGACGAACTCCGGCAGCCCGATACGGTCCTGCGCCCACAGATGCAGCGCGTAGATCAGCGTGCCACTCTTGAGCACCGCCGCGGCCGAGAACTGGAACCAGCGCACGCGCTCCGAGTAGCGCAGCGAACGTTGCACGGCGATGCGCTCGTGCTCCTGGCAACGCTGCAGGTAGGCACGCTCGTGCTCCATGCGCGCGAACAGCCGCACGCTGGCGATGTTGGTCACCGAGTCGACGATCACGCCAGTGGTGTCGCTGCGCGCCGCAGACGACAACAGCGCATGGGGCCGACAGCGCATCGCCAGCCAGAACGAGATCGCGATGAACCCGATGCCCCACAGGCCGACCCACAGTGCGAGACCCGGATCGGCACGGACGAACAGCAGCACCATCGAGACCGAGAACACGATCACGATCGGCCAGAACTCCAGGATCACCGACCACGCGGTCTGCATCACGCCCATTGCGGCTTCGTTGACGCGATGGGCGAGCGAGCCGGCGAACGCATCGCTGAAGTAGCGGTGCGAGTGGTGCTGCAGGTGATGGAACAGCGCGCGGGTGACGCTCTGCCGCTGCCGTGGGCCGATACGCCACTGGATCGATCCGGTGAGCCGTCCGAACACGACCTCGGCCGCGGCGAAGCCGATGAACAGCAGGATCGGACCACGCAGCGCTTCGAGCACCGCCTGCGAAGGCTGCTGCGCCACCGAGATCGCCTTGACGATCAGGCTCAGCGCGTACGGGATCAGGATGCCGCAGGTCGCACTGACGGCCTCGAGCGCCAGCATCGCCAGGTACCAGCCGCGGTAATGCGCCAGCGAATACAGCATGAAGCGGAACGTCGTCGCGGGCAGGCGCGGGATTTCCGCCGCCCGCGGCGGCAGGGAGCCTCCGTCCATGCTCAGCCCCGCCGCGTCGTGCGGCGCAGCGCGCACCGATGAGCGGACCGCATCAGGATGCCGCCCGCAGCGGCTGCGGCGGCGCGCGCGATGCGCGCAACAGGCTCGGCGAGTCGTGCACGAGAGTTCGGGTGTAGAGATTGGCCGGGCGGTCGAGCACGGCGTCCGCTGCTCCGGCCTCGACGATGCGACCCTCGCGCAGCACGACGATGCGATCCGCCACCGCACGCACGACGCCGAGGTTGTGCGTGACGAACAGGATCGCCAGGCCCTCGCGCTGCAGCTGGCCCAGCAGTTCCAGCACGGTCGCCTGCACCGACACGTCGAGCGCGGACGTGACCTCGTCGCAGATCAGCACGCGCGGCTCGCAGATCAGCGCGCGGGCGATGGCGACGCGCTGGCGCTCGCCGCCCGAAAGATCTCCCGGGTACAGCGCCAGCGTCTCGGGCGGCAATGCCACGCGTTGGAGCGCAAGGACGGCGCGGCGCAGTCCTTCCGCGCGATCCACGTCGAAGAAGTGATGCACCGCGTCGCCGATGATGCGGCCGACCGTCTTGCGCGGATTGAGCGCGCGGTAAGGGTTCTGGAACACGTACTGGATCTGGCGGCGCAGCGCGGCGTCGCGCTCGCGTGCATTCAGAGGCAGATCCTGTCCCTCGTAGCGGACTTGCCCCTGCGCATGATCGCCCAGGCCGGCCAGCGCACGCGCGAGCGTGGTCTTGCCCGAACCGGATTCGCCGACCAGCGCGAGGCACTCCCCCGCCTGCAGCGAAAATGAAACCCCGAACAGCACCTGGCGCGGACCGTAGGCGGCGTCGATGCCGTCGACTTCCAGCAGTGCGGGCACGGCGTCGCGTACCGGCGTCGGCACGGCAGCGGCGACCGCCCTGCCCGCACCCCTGCGCGTCAGCGGATGCCAGCAGGCGACCTGCTGGCCGTCCCCGGACGGACTCAGCGCCGGCGCGCGCTCGGTGCACGTCGTGCTGCGCTGGCGGCATCGCGGCGCGAACGCGCAGCCCTGGGGTCGCGCCTGCGGCGCCGGCGCCAGACCCGGGATCGGGCGCAGCGACGTGCGCAACGCAACGTCGGGAATCGCGCCCAGCAGGCCTTCGCTGTACGGGTGCGCAGGGGCATCGAACAGCGCGTCGCGGCTCGCGGCTTCCACGATGCGGCCGGCGTACAGCACGATGACGCGATCGGCCAGATGCCGGACCACTGCGAGATCGTGCGAGACATAGACGGCAGCGACGCCGTGGCTGCGGCACAACGCAGAGATCGTCTCCAGGATCTTGGCCTGCGTCGTGACGTCGAGCGCCGTGGTGGGCTCGTCGAGCACGATCAGCGTCGGCCGCAGCATGAACGCCAGCGCCAGCAGCACGCGCTGCTGCTGGCCACCGGACAGCTCGTGCGGGAAGCGCCGCAGGAACGCGTCGTCTGACGGCAGGCCGACGTCGCGCAAGGTCTGCGCGATGCGATCCGCACGCGCCGCGCGAACCAGCGCAGGCTCGTGCACGACCAGCGTCTCGTGCAGCTGCGTGCCGATGCGCAGCACCGGGCTCAGCGCCATTGCCGGATCCTGCGGCACGTAGCTGACGCGACGTCCGCGCCAGCGCGCGAGCTCCGCTGCCGGCAGCGCGAGCAGGTCGGTGCCGTCGATCCAGACGCTGCCGCCGACGATGCGTGCACCCGCTCGCGCGTGCGCCAGCAGCGCCGACGCGATCGTCGTCTTGCCCGAGCCCGATTCGCCGACGAGTCCGACGACCTCCCCGGCCGCGACCGAGAAATGGATGTCGGAGACCACGTCGCTGCCGTCGCGCAGTTCGACGCGCAGTCCCTCGACGCGCAGCACGGCCTTCGCGGTGACCGGATCGCGGGATGGCAGCGCGCTCATCATCGGTCCTCGATCCGCGCCGCCAGGCGCCCCACGCCCTCGGCCAGCAGGTTGGTCCCCAGCGCGAGCAGCGCGATCAGCAGCACCGGCACGAGCACCGCCCAGGGCTGGATCTGCAGGCCCATGCTGTTCTCGTTGACCATCAGGCCCCAGTCGGCCGCCGGCGGCGCGATGCCGTAGCCCAGGTAGCTCAGGCCGGACAGGATGCCGACGGCCCACGACAGCATCGTGCCCAGGTGCACGAGCAGCGGCGTCAGCAGGTTCGGCAGGATCTCGCCGACCAGGATGCGCCAGCGCGCGAAGCCGAGCATCTCCGCGGCCTCCACGAACTCGCGGCTCGCCAGTCCCACCGTCAGGCCGCGCACGAGGCGCACGACGCCGGGAATGAAGGCGACCGATGCGACCAGCACGATCAGCCACGGCTCTCGTCCGAGCATCGACACCACGAGCAGCACGAGGATCAGGTTGGGAAACGCGAGCAGCACGTCGGCCCACCAGACGATCACCGGGTCGAGCACGCGTCTCGAATACCCGGCGACCAGGCCCAGTGCCGTGCCGACCACCAGCGCGATGCCGGCCGTGGCCAGCGACATCCACACCAGCGAAGCACCGCCGGCCAGCACGCGCGACACCACGTCGTGACCGATGTAGTCGTAGCCCAGCAGCGCATCGCGCTGCGGTGCGCCGTAGATGCCGCCGAGCAGCGCCTGCGGATCCTGCGGCGTCAGCCACGGACCGACCAGCGCGAACAGCAGCACGACCACCGTCGTCGCCAGACCCAGGCGCACCTGCCACTCGCGCAACGCCTTGCCCAGTCCGACGGTCGCGCGTCGCACGCTGGCCGAGCTCATCGCGCGGCTCCGAGCGTGGCGGCAAACAGGTCCTGCAGCCGTTTCCAATGCAGCTCCGTGGCGGCCGCGCTGTACTCCGGCTTGTCGCTGACCGCGAAGCCGTGGAGCGCGTCGTGGTGGTCCGACGTGAACGCGACGCCGGCCGACGTCAGCGCCGCTTCGAGCTGCGCGATGCGCTCGTCCGGCATCGACTTGTCCTGCCTGGCGTAGCCCAGCACCAGGCGTGCACGGATCGCGGAGGCGCGCAGATGCGGACCGTCCGCATCGTCGCTGGCCAGCCGCCCGCCGTGGAACGAGGCCGCGGCGACGACGCGATCCGGGAAGTCCGCCGCGGTACGCAACGCGATGGCGCCACTCATGCAGTAGCCGACGATGCCGATCGCCCCACCCCGCACTTCCGGCTGATGGTCGAGCCAGTCCAGCAGCGCAACGTGATCGCGATGCGTGCCGTCGGTGCTCACGCTCTCGCGCAGCTTGCCTAGCTGTGCGCGCTGCGCCTCGTCGTGCAGCGACAGCGAGGGATCGATGTCGGTGATGCGCAGCGCGCGGTGATACAGGTTGGGCAGCAACACCGCGTGGCCGAGTGCCGCGAGCCGGCGGGCCGTTTCCTCGAACGCCGGCCGCACGCCCTTGATGTCGGTGTGGACGATGACGGCTGGCCACGGCCCGGCGCCCAGCGGATGCAGCCACCAGCCGTCGATGACGCCGTCGGCGGACGCGATATCGACAGGACGGATGACGACGGGAGTGTTCGACATGGAATCGATTTATTCAGGAATGGGTTTTCACGAGCCGCGCGTTCTGCGCGTCGCGGAATACGCGTCGCGTGCGCCGCACGTTCAGGCGCACGCCGCCCGCGGTGCGAAGGCGCGGGGTCAGCAATACGGTGAGCAGGTCGGCGACCAGGTTGATGGCCACGACGCCCGCCGTGACGATCAGCACGACGGCCTGGATCACCGGCAGGTCGCGCACCTGCACGGCGGCGTTCAGCGTGCTGCCGATGCCCGGATACGTGAAGACGACTTCGACGATCAGGGTGCCGCCGAACAGCACGCTGAGCATCAGCGCGATGCCCTGGATCGCCGGGATCAGCGCGTTGGGCAGCGCATGGCGCCAGACCACGCGGCGCTCCGGCACACCGCGCAGGCGCGCCAGCGTCACGTACTCCGCTTCCAGCGCCTCGATCATCGAGCCGCGCACGAGTCGCGTCAGGTACGGCAGCCCGGACAGCACCAATGTCAGCGTCGGCAGCACCAGGTACTGGAGCTGCGACAGCGGCGAGCGCTCGGGGTCGAGCAGCGACACCGCCGGCAGCAGGCTGAACACCGACGTCGACAGCAGGCTGATCAGGCCGATCGCCAGCGCGAACGATGGCAGCGCCTTGAGCAGCACCAGCACGGTGACCGCGGCACGATCCAGCCGGCTGTCGCGACGCAGCGCCAGCGCGACACCGATCGCGAGCGACAGCGGAATCGAGAACAGCGCCACGAGGCCCAGCAGCACCAGCGTGTTGCCGAAGCGCGCACTGATCAGGTCCGTCACCGGCACCTGCGAGTCCAGCGAGTGACCCAGACCGCCGCGCAGCAGCCGGCCGAGCCAGTCCGCGTACTGCACCGCGACCGGTCGATCGAGACCCAGCTGCCGCTGCAGGAGGTGGATGCTCTCCTCCGAGGCCTCGGGCCCGAGGATCACGCGCGCCGGATCGGACGGCAGCGCCTGCGTCGCCATGAAGACGATGACGCTCGACGCCAGCACGGCGCCCAGTCCCGACAGCAGCCGTTTCAGGAACCACGGCAGCCAACCCGGAATGCCGCGTCCCTTGAGCACCGGCGCATCGGTTTCGGCGGCGCTCACGGCGGCGCCCCGGAGGGCCAGACGCGGACGCGGGAACGCAGCCGGCGAAACCTGCGGTCGATCATGCACGGGCAATTCGGCGGCACCGGCGCTCAAGCGGCGGCCGGCACGACGATGCGCGGCCGGTAGCGTCCGCGCGTGACGCGCGGCACGTCGAAGCCGTGATCCAGGTCCAGCAGCGGGAACACGAGATCGGCGAAGCGATGCGCCTCGTCGATCAGCGGCCAGCCCGAGAGGATGAAAGCGCTGGTGCCTTGCGCCGCGAATTCGCGGATGCGCGCGGCGACATTCTCGGCGCTACCGACCAGCGTCGTGCCGGACAGCGGACCCAGCACGTTGAAGCCGTGCAGCGCCGGGCCGGTCCAGACGTTGGGATAGATCTCGTAGTCGCGCGCCGGTGGCAGTCGCCCTGCGCGGATCGTCTCCAGATTCTTCTGCACCTGCGCATCGGGGCTGCGATAGGTCTCGAAGATCTCGCCCGGCGGCAACTGCCGTCGGATCGATTCGATCGCGTAGTCCACCGAGGTGCGGTCGACCAGCCACTGCGCGTAGTCCCAGGCTTCCTGCTCGGTCTCGCGCACGATCACCTGCAGGCGCGTGCCGTACTGCAGGCTGCGGCCGAGCTTGCGCGCCTCGTCGCCGACGCGGCGGAACTTGTCGCCGAGCCGCTGCGGCGTGTCGGCGAAGCTCAGGTAGGTGTCGAGCGCCCGCACGGAATGAGCGATGCCCGGCGGCGACGAGCCGGCGCCCCACAGCGGAATGCCGCCGGCCTGCACGGGTTCGAGCCAGTTGCCGTTCGCGGTGCGTCGATACGATCCACCGCCGATGTTGGGCCGCGCCGCGAGCTGGAGGTACTTGCCTTCGAAAGCCTCGCGCTTGCCCAGGTACGCATGCCGGAAGGCCTGCCAGTATTCGAGGCTGTAGTCGTAACGCTCGTCATGTCCGAAGTGCATGCCGAACGACTGCTGAGTCGCGTCGTTGCCGTTGACGGCGTTGATCAGCAGGCGGCCGCCGGAGAAGTGGTCGATGGTCAGCGCGATCTGAGCGAGCTTCACCGGCGACAGCAGTCCCGGATGGATCGCGGCCAGGAACTTCATGCGTCGGGTCGAGGGCGCCGTGGCCGTCGTCAGCGTCAGCACTTCATTGCTACCGGTGGCCAGCAGCGCGCCGTAGTAGCCGAGCTTGTCGATCGTCGTCGCCAGCCGCTGCAGATGCTCGAAGCCGGTGTCCCAGCGACCTTCCGGCTCCCAGGGAACCGGGCCGTCAGGCGCCGTCAGGTACCACAGGATCTTCACGCCCATCGCTCTATCGTCCTCAGGCTTTCGACGCAAAGACGCAAAGGAAGAACCGACGAAGGCTTGCACCCTCTGCGTCCTTTGCGTCTCTGCGTTGCGGGTGATGGCATCTCGCTCATGCCGTGGTGGCGGGCTGCGCGTCGCGCAGCCAGAAGTTCTCGAAGCGCCATGTCGAGAAATGCGAATGCTCCGGCGAGATGCCGCCGACGCGCGGCGACACGCCGTCGAGCACGTTCGAATACGCCCAGATCAGCAGACCGCCGCGCTCGTGCTGGATCTGCTGCATCTCGTGCGCGAGCGGCACGCGGGCCTGCACGTCCGTGCGCTGGACCGCGGTGCGGAACAGCTCGTCGAATCGCTCATCCGAGAAGTTGGTGCGATTGGACGCGGAGATCGGACCATCGGTACGCGCGGCCGTCGACAGGTAGGACTCGCCCATGCCCTCGTAGGTGCTGATCTGCCAGTCGCGCATCTGCGGACCGTTGAACGTCGCGAGATCCACCTGCCGGATCTTCAGCTCGACGCCGGCGCGGCGCGCCTGCTCGGCGAATGCGACCGCCGCCGCAGAGCCTGCCGCGCTCGCGACGAGTTCCAGCGACAGGCGCTCGTGCCCGGCCTCGCGCAGCAGCGCCTTGGCGCGATCGAGGTCCTGATGCCGCTGCGGCAGGGTTGCGAGAAACGTGGGATCGCGCGGCGAGTACAAATCGTTGGCGAGCCGTCCCTGCCCGTTGAGCACGCGGCGGATCAGTTCCTCACGGTCTGCAATCAGGCGAAAGGCCTGGCGCACGCGCACGTCGTCGAACGGCGTCTTCTTGAGATTCAGGCTGAAGCCCTGCCAGCGATGCGCCTCGGACACCTGCAGCGACGCACGCGGATTGTTGCGGAACAACGCGGTCTGCTCGGGCGCAAGACCGTAGACGAGATCGACCTGCCCGCCAACCAGCGCGGCGTAGCGCGACGTCTGGTCCTTGAATTCGATGATCTCGAGTTCGTCGGTGTAGGGCTTGCTCGGCTTGTAGTAGTTCTCGAAGCGCGTCAGCAGCGCCCGCTGTCCCGGCTTGAAATCCTTGATGCGGTACGGACCGGCGCCGACCGGGTTGATGACCGGGTGGTAATCCGGCGGCACGATGCCCCCGAAATTCACCCAGGCATCGGCGAGCGGCAGGAAGCCATGCCCTTCCTTCATGTTGATGCGCACCGTACGCTCGTCGAGCTTCTCGATGCGGCTGCGATCGATGCCGCTGACCAGATGCCGGTACGGCGACGCCAGCTCGGGATCCGTCAGGCGCAGCGTGGAGAAGATGACGTCGTCGGCGGTGATGGTCTTGCCGTTGTGGAACTCCAGGCCCTTGCGCAGCCGGATCGTCCAGGTGGTGGCATCGGCATTGGTCTCGGCCTCCTCGGCCAGCGCCAGCCGCGGCGTCATCTCCTCGCTCCACTCCCAGAGCTTGCTGTAGATCGCAAAGCCGCGAATCGTGCTGCCGATGCCGGCCGGCTTGTGCGCGTCGAGGTTGCCGCTCAGATCACCGTCGATGATGCCGAAGCGCAGCCGTCCGCCGTGGCGTGGCGTCGGGTCCTTCGCAGCGGCCGTTGCGGTCCCGGCAGCGGCATCGCGTTCGCCGCAACCGAGCAATCCGCCGCCCAGGATCAGGCCACCACCGACGGCGGTGGCTGCACGCAGGAACTCACGGCGCGAACGATCGGTCGTGGACATGGCTCAGGCCGCCTTCGCGCGCGCGGCGTGGTCGCCGCGATAGCGCCCGCTGTTGAGCAGCGGGACGTCGAAGCCGTGATCCAGATCCAGCAGCGGGAACAGCAGGTCGGCGACGCGATGCGCCTCTTCGATCAGCGGCCAGCCCGACAGGATGAAGGCGCTGGTGCCTTGTGCCTCGAACTCGCGGATGCGCGCCGCGACGTTCTCGGCGCTGCCGACCAGCGTCGTTCCCGAGAGCGGCGCCAGCACGTTGAAGCCGTGCAGCGCCGGCCCGGTCCACAGGTTGGGATGGATCTCGTAGTCGCGCGCCGACGGCAGGCGGCCGGCGCGGATCGCGTCGAGATTGCGCTGCACCTGCGGGTTCGGACTGCGATAAGTCTCCAGCGTCTCGCCCGGCGGCAACTGCCGCTGGATCGACTGGATCGCGTAATCGACCGAGGTGCGATCGACCAGCCACTGCGCGTAGTCCCAGGCCTCTTCCTCGGTCTCGCGCACGATGATCTGCAGGCGCGTGCCGAAGCGCAGCTTGCGCCCGAGTTTGGCGGCCTCGGCACCGACGCGACGGAACTTGTCGCCGAGGCGCTGCGGCGTGTCTGCGAAGCTCAGGTACACGTCGAGCAGTTCGACCGAATGCGCGACGCCGGCCGACGAGGTGCCGGCGCCCCACAGCTCGAGTCCGTTCTTCTGCGTCGGCGCCAGAGCGCCCGACGCGTAACCGCTGCGCCGCGGATCGGGCAGCGGCGGACGCGCGGCCTGGTGGATGTACTTGCCCTGGTAGGCCTGCTGCTGGCCCAGGTAGGACGCCTGGAACGCCTGCCAGTACTCCGCGCTGTATTCGTAGCGCTCGTCGTGCTCGAAGTGGACGCCCAGCGACGGCAGGATCGTGTCGCGTCCATTGACCGCGTTGAACAGCAGGCGGCCGCCGGAGAACTTGTCGATCGTCAGCGCGATGCGTGCGAGCTTGGCCGGCGTCATCAGGCCCGGATGGATCGCCGCGAGAAACTTCATGCGCTGCGTCACCGGGAACGTCGCGGCCGCCACGGCGAGCACGTCGTCGTGATCGAAGCCGGTCGCCAGCAGCGCGCCGTAGTAGCCGAGCTTGTCGATCGCGGCGGCCAGCTCCTGCAGATGGTCGAAGCCGGTTTCCCAGCGACCTTCCGGCTCCCAGGGAACGGGGCCGTCGGGCGCCGTCAGGTACCACAGGATTTTCACAGCCATTGGCTTGTCCCTCGTCGATGATTCTTCAGAAGCGCAACGTCACCTGGCCGAGCACCGAGAACGGGCGCATCGGCTGCAGGAACTCGGGAGCCGTCGCGCCCGCCAGCGCGTTGACGAAGTTCTCTTCGTCGGTGAGGTTGGAAAGCAGCACGCCCACTTCCCAGGCCGGCTGGCGGTAGCTCAGGTTGAGATCCACGTTGAACGACGACGGCACCTTCACGCGGTGATCCAGATGCGTGTACCAGTCGCTCGTCCACCAGCCGGACAACTCGCCGCCGAAGCCGGAGTCGTGGCGATAGCTCACGAAGGCCGACGTCGAGTACTCCGGAAGTCCGGCCGCCTTGAAGTCGCCGGCCGGGCGCTGGTTGAGCACGTTGCTGTCGCCGAATACGGTGGCGTTGTCCGGGACGAAGCCGACCGGCGAGAAGCTGAAGCTGGTCACGCCGTTGATTTTCGCTTCTACCTTCGACAGGTTCAGGCCGGCCGCGATCTGGCGCGTCGGCTGGTAGCGCAGCGAGGCCTCGTAGCCTTCGAACTTGAAGCGGTTGATCAGCGTCTCGCCCGCCGCGTTCTGGCTGGCGATGTCGCGTTGCTGCTTGTAGCCGGCGAGCGTGGCGAACAGCTGGTTCGGAATCACGTCGTACTTGATCCCGACTTCCTGCATCTCGGTGTCGTTCTTGAAGTTGTTGGCGTTCAACTTCCAGACCCCGCCTGCCGTCCCTGCGGCCGCGCCGGTCGGCACCGCCGGCGTCGTGCTGTTGCCGGTGCTGAACGTCAGCGTGTTGTCCGACGTGAAATACAGCGTCACGTTGGACACCGGCTTCCAGTACGGGCTGACCTGGAACGCGGTAAGGCGGAAGCGGCCGCTGTCGGAGCGCTCGGTGTTGGCCACGCCGTCCGGATGCAGCGGGTTCTCCGCCTTGGCGCTGACGAAGCTGCGGCTGCCGCCGACATTCAGGCCGAACTGTTCGCCCAGCGTGAAGTTGTGCTGCGTGAACAGGCTGGTCGTTTCGGTTTCATAGGCGTAGCTGCGGCCGGGCAGCAGTTCCGCGTACAGGTTCTCGCGCACCGGGTACGCCGGCGGCAGGTTGACGTAGCCGAAGTACGGCGAGTTCTGCGGCACGCCGGGCGTGCCTCTCCAGGCACCGGATCCACCCGCGGCATTGGCATTGGGGTTCTGGCCCGGCGCCGTGCCGCGCTGGTTGAACAAGCCGTAGATGTAGCCGGGATACTTGTTGTCCGGGTCCTGGGTGAGGTCGAACATGTTGATCAGGAAGTTCACGTTCGAGCTGAGTCGGTTCTCGTCCTCGCGACGCCACGACCCACCGGTGTTGCTGCCGTGCTGCACCGGCTGTCCGAACAGCGTGAACTCGCGGCGCAGGCGCGCCTCGAGCCGGTGCTCGAAGATGCTCGTGTCCCACGAACCCAGGAACGTGCCGACCGAGTTCAGATAATCGTGGTTGTCCTGGAGCAGCGTGGAGTTGACCAGCGAGAACGTCGGCGAGACGTCCCAGGCCACGTTCAACTGCGTGCTGAGACGTCGTGCGGCGTTCTTGTCGGCGGCACGCCCCGACTCGTTCGGATCGATCGACGCCAGCCCGTTGCCCTGCAGCGAGGGGTCGTAGACGAAGCCCAGCAGCGTTCCGGCGGTCGCCGCGGTCGCGCCGGGGCGCGTGGCGAGGGGCTGGATCGGGCCGGCCGTGTACTGCGTGTACGCATAGCGGCCGTCGGTGTTGCGCACCGGCGTGCGGACCTGCCAGCCGGTCACCGGCGACGTCGGATCGCCGGACTGGAACACCGGTGACCAGGTCACCGTTCCACCGTTGCCGTCGGGACCGCGCAGGATCGGCGTCGCGCGGCCGGCCGAGTAATCCTGGCCGTAGCTGTCGACCAGGTCCTGCGTCTGGCGATTCCAGCCGTGCGTGACGTTGAAGTTGTAGTAGTCGTCGTAGCTGCCGTTCCATTCGACGCGAACGTTGGACTTCGGCACCCAGCTCACGGCGGCGAAGAACGCGTCGAAATTGTTCTTGACGTTGTCGTAGTAGTCGTCGGCCTTCTGCCGCGTGACGCTCAGTCGATACGCGAGCTTGTCGTTGATCGGACCGGTCGTGTCGAACGTCAGCCGGCTGGTGTCGTGCGAGCCGCCACCGGGCACCCAGGTACCGATCTGGCTCGTGAACTCCGAGTGCGAATCCCGGAAGTCCGGCTTCTTCGTCACGTAGTTGATGTAGCCGCCGGCGCCGCCGACCGGGCCGAACACGACCGACGAGGGACCGGCGACGATGTCGGCGCCCTCGTAGGCGTTGAGATTGGTCGGGCGTCGTTCGCTGTAGATGCGCTGGCCGTTCTGGAACAGCTCGGAGTTCTGTCCACGGATCTGCGGCGTCAGCGAGACGTTCTGGCCGCCGCCGCGCGTCAGGCCCGGCGCGTACTTCACCAGGTCGTCGGCGGAACGGATGAGATCGGTGGTGAGTTGTTCCTCGTTGATCTGCGAGATCGAACGCGGCGTATCCAGAATGCTGGCGTCGATGCCGTAGATTGACGGTGTCGGGGCCGTCGGAATGCGCGACGTCCGCGCATCGAGATTGCCTTCGACGATGATGTTCGCGACGTCGGCGTCCGCGTCATCCGTCTGCGCGTTCTGCTCCGCGACCGGCTCGACGGGCGCTTGGCTCTTTGCAGACTCCGGATAGCTCACGGACGTGACGACAGCCAAGGAGACGGCGGCGAAGCCCGTCCAAGTGGATTGCCCAGACATGTTGTTGTTCGACTCCCAGTGGTGAGGGACATCGAAGACCGATTGGCCTTCGTCTGTCCGTCGCCGCTCGGGTGCACCATCCATGCCAAACGGATGCGCCTTTTCGTTTGGCTACTGGAGCTGCGTTTTATGCTGGATTTCAGCCTTTTTGCCGGTTTCCGCGCAGCGTTCGCTCTCGGGTCTGCTGCGGAATCATCACCGCATAAAGTCATTCCAGAAACTGCTTGAGCGATCGCGTTTCGCGGCGTCGCGAAGTCGCAGGACGGTGTTGAGAAAGCAACAGTGCGGCACGCCTGCGACTCCAACCTGCGCGCTGGCAAGCAATGCGAAAGATGTTGTCGATCGTTGAGCGTCGTTCGCGCTTCGTGGCATGCCGGTTGCGAGGGCCGAGTCCGGCACGTCGGACGAACCTGCATTGCGTCCGCAACGCGCGGCGATGTCGAGCCACCTGTCGATCGCTTCGATGCCGCGACCTACTTCACCTTCATCACCGGACCCGACTCATGAACCAATTGACCCAGCCGCAACTCGATCTCGCCACCTACGTCGACGAGGCGCGCAGCGACGCCGTGCACGCCTTCAACTTCCTGAAAGAATCGCAGACGCTGTCTGCCAGCCTGACCTTCTCGGTCGTCCATCGCGTCCCGGGCACCGACACCTTGCTGACCGTGCGCTTCCCGCAGCCGTGGGCGAGGAATCACGAACCGAAGATCAGCTTCTCCAGTTTCTCGGAGCAGAAGGATCACATCCTGCACGAGGCTCGTTTGGAGGCTGACACCTTCATTCACGCGCACACGCCGTATCTGTCGGCGTGGTCGCTGGCGCAGAAGCCCTTCCCCATCCTCTACGTCGCCGCGCAGCGTCATCTGCTCGCCCGCGAGATCCCGAATCATCTCGACAGGACGCGCAGCGTTCTGGACACGGTTCGCGAACGGCTCGACAAGTGGCCCGATCTGGCGCCGCCGCCGGGACAGCTCGAATCCAACGGAGGCGGGAATTTCTGGGGCAAGGGCATCCTCTGGACCGCCCAGCTCATCCTGCTGATCGAAGAAGCCGCCCGATACCAGGCCATCGCCGAGCAGATCGGCGGCGCCAAGTTCTACACACCCGGCGCGTTGAACGTGCAGTGGAGCCGCACGGGCCTGGCCGAAAAGGCGAAGGCCTTTCCGCGCGACTACGCTCCGGTCTGACGGCATCGCGCGGTGAGGCGAGGTCCGTGACGTCTTGCCGGACCTGCACGCCACAAGACGGGACTGCCGGGCGCAGTCCCGTCTCGACCGCCGAGTGCTTGCGTTCGTGTGGTTGTGGAACGTGCCACTGAACTGACGACGGCTGATGCTTTCCGGCGGAGGCGGCGCCATGGCGAAGCTGGAAAGCAGGAAGCGCTGTCACTGCGGCAGCGGGAAGAAGTCCTCCCCGCGTGCCGGCGACTCGCTTGGCCGAGATGCCTGCATCCGTGATATCAACACCGAACGCAGCCAGAACGTCAGCGCCTAATCGGCCGCTGCCTTGTCAGTCTCTTTGGTTCCGATTTCCGCCCGCTGGCGAATGAAGTTCTGCAGGGCGTTCAGATCCTCGTCGCGCAAGTCCGAGAACTTCGGCATTCCGTACGGCTGCACTTTCGCGCCTCCGACGACCACGGCTTTGAACGCATCGAAAGAAAGCGGAATGGGTGACGCGCGAAGGTCGGGTGCATAACCACCGGATACGGCGCCGGACCCATGGCACCACACGCACTGTCCGACGTAGAGATCGCGTCCACGGTCCGCGAGTTTCGCATCCGGCTTGACGTCTGGCGGCACGAGCGGCTTGGGAATCAAGGGGTCGCCGACCTTGGGCATCGGCGCTTTGGCATCCAACGCGAATGTATAGAGCTGGCGCGTCTGAGCGCCATAACTCCAACCGAATTGAGCCATTGCCGAGCCACCGGCAACCGATGAGCCGGCCCCACCAAATCCGACCAGCAGCGACACGTACTGCTTGCCGCCGACCTCGTAGGTGATCGGCGGCGCGCTGATCCCGCTGCCGACGTTCACACTCCACAGCTTGGTCCCATTACGCGCGTCGTAAGCGGCGAACTCGCCGGTGACACCGCCCTGGAAAACAACGTCGCCCGCCGTAACCATCGTCCCGGCATTCAGAAATTCCTGCTGCGGCACTTCCCAGGCCTTGGACTGCTTGACCGGGTCCCATGCCAGCAAGCTCGAGTGGGCGACATTCCTGGGTACGTCGTCCCCGAATCCCACGCCGACACCGGGATCGAAATTGAAATACGGCGAACGCCAGTCGACCATGCGGACTTCCTTGTCGTTGTACAACGCCGGCATCTCCTGCTTGGGGATGTACACGAATCCCGTGCGCGGGCTGTACGACATGGCGTGCCAGCTGTGCGCACCAAACGGGCTGGGATAGATCAGCTCTTCGCCATCTTCGTACCGTGCGCCCGGAGCTTCGATGGGTCGGCCGGTCTTCGGATCTATCCCGGTCGCCCAGTTCGCCTGGGCGAACTTCTCGGCGGTGAGCAGCTTGCCGTTCGCTCGATTCAGCACGTAGAAGAAGCCATTCTTCGGCGCATGCAACGCCGCTTTGACTTTCTTGCCGTTGAGGTCGAGGTCTGCGAGCACGATGTCCATGCTCGAGTTGTAGTCCCAGGTCTCGCCTGGTGTGGTCTGGTAATGCCACTTGTACTTCCCCGTGTCGGCGTCCAGCGCGACGACCGAGCACAGGAACAGGTTGTCGCCGCCGCCGGGACTGCGCACCTTCCGATTCCACGGTGAGCCATTCCCGGTTCCGAACAACACCTGGTTGAACTCGGGATCGTAGGTGATGCCATTCCATACGTTGCCGCCGCCGCCGAACTTCCACCACTCCCCTGTCCAGGTCCTGGCGGCCATTTCCTGCGAGGGATCCTCGAACCCATCGGCCGGATTGCCGGGCACGACGTACCAGCGCCAGGCCAGCTTCCCGGTCGTGATGTGATAGGCGCTGACATATCCACGTGCGGCGCCGTGTTCCGTTCCGCCATTTCCAACGAACACGAGGCCGCGAAAGACCTTGGGGTGACCGGAAATGTAGAGCGGCTTGCCCGGATCGGTGGTCTGCGTGGACCAGCGCATCTTTCCGGTCTTGGCATCCAGCGCGATCAGCCGGCCATCGACCGTGGCGATCACGACGACGCCCTTCCAGTACGCCAGACCGCGACTGGAGTCCCACATGTTTCGCAGACGCTCGCCGGCATGCTCGATCGCCTTTGGATCGAACTCCCACAACAGCTTGCCGGTCTTCGCGTCGACGGCGCGCGCCACGCTCCAGCTGCCGGTGAAGTACAGGACGCCGTCGACCACCAACGGCGTACTCAGCAGGGAATGGTCCCGAGGCAATGCCATTGACCACTCGAGACCGAGCCTTCTTGCCGAGTCGGTGTTGACCTGCGTCAGCGGGCTGTAGCGCTGTTCATAGAAATTGCGGCCGTACGCAAGCCAGTTCTTCCCCTGCGATTGATCGCTCAGTGCCTTGGCGTCCACCACCGTGGCAGATGGGACGGCCGGTGATGCCAGCGACATCAAGAGCCCCAGGCCTGCGAACAACGCACGTACGATCGTTTTCATATCTCCTCCAGAGATGAATCCGCTGGCGCCTCCGCGG
This sequence comes from Panacagrimonas perspica, assembly GCF_004364935.1. Classification (GTDB taxonomy): domain Bacteria; phylum Pseudomonadota; class Gammaproteobacteria; order Nevskiales; family Nevskiaceae; genus Panacagrimonas; species Panacagrimonas perspica. The sequence continues at coordinate 1,195,092 of NZ_SOBT01000008.1, forward strand.
CGCCAGCCGGATGGGTGTGCTTGATCCAGAGAAGGCGACGTGTGCCGTCAAGCGGCGTCGGCGCGCACCGGTTTCCCCGTCGCGCAACGGCGTCCGTCCGGATCGCGCAGCCGCGAGGTCGCGTACTGCCCGAAGCATTCCCGGACCCTCTCCTACGGCACGCCGTCAGCGACTTGCGACAGCGCTGGGGCGCGCAGACACCTGTGCATGCCACCGCTCGAGCGATGTGCAGGCGGGGGGAATCTCGAAACCGTTGAATGTGGCGAAATCGACTGCGCAGAGGGCGGTGATGTCGGCAACGGTGAAACGCGGCCCGGCAACCCAAGTCGTCTCTTGAAGCTGGCGATCGAACTTGCTGAAGAATCGGGCGACGCGTCCCTTTCCGCGATCGATCAGCTGAGGTATCTGGGGAACGGTCTCCAGCGTGCCGGGAAGGCCGCGATCGACGAAGTCGGGATGCGAATTCCGAAAGACCTCGGCGACGCCGATCATGCCTTCGTCGTAGGCCCGTCGCTCCCACATCTCGATGGTTCCCTTCTCGAGAGCGTTGCGACCCATCAGGTTCGACTCGGGATACTGGTCCTCGAGATAGCGACAGATCGCCATCGCCTCGCCGATGCGGGCGCCGTCATCGGTCTCCAGCATGGGGACCATGGCATGGGGCCACGTATCGACGTAGGACGGTGTCAGCTTCAATCCATCGCCGATGACTTCTTCGATGCTGGGAAGGTCCAGGCCTTTCTCGAGCACGAACATGCGGACGCGACGGCAGTTCGGCGCGAACTGCCAGTTGTAGAGCTTCATACGCTGACCTCCGAGGGGCTACTTCGAGGACTGTCGACGTGCGAGATCGACAGCGGTAAGACCCTCCAAGGCCAAACCGTGACCGAGGCCTTCCAGAAGGAGTCGTTTGAGACGCTGGGTGAGGGCTTGGCGGGTGTACCGGAGATTGAGCGTGGGTTGGCTGGCGAGGTGCTTCGCGACCGCTGCGGCCCGTCCGTCGAGATCCTGTTGCGCCACCAGTTCATGAACGACACCCAGCGACTGGGCGGTCTCGGCCGCCATGACTTCCTGCATCCACAGGAAATAGCGTGCGCGCGATGCGCCCAGCGCCTCGGTCCAAAGGACATGCATGCCGTCGCCCGGCACGATCCCGAACGCCAGGTGCGGTCGATCGCAGAACGACACCTGGGGCGTTGCCAGGACAATGTCGTGGGTGAGGATCCATTCCGAATGCAGATGCGCAGGCCCGTTTACGGCGCTGACGATCGGCATGTCGAGGTCCAGCATCGAGACCAATGCCTTGCGGACGTTCCGCGATACGGCGTCCCAGCGATTCGGGTTCCCGACATCGCCAAAGCTGGCGAAGTCCGGCCCGCTCATCCATTCGGTACCCGTCCCGGTCCAAATCAGCACGCGGTTGTCGGGATCGCTGCCGATCCGGTGCAGCGCCTCGACGCATTGCGCCACGAACGGCAGGCTGAATACGCAGGGACCTCCGCGTGTATGCATGCGGACGGTCAGGACGCCGTCCGACTCGTCGCGATCGATCTTCAGCTGATCGAAGGCATCGAAATACTCGGGCCGTTGCTTGTTCGTCACATCTGTCTCCCCTTTGGTCTGCTTCAGTAGGTCCAAGCTTCGGTAAACGGTCTCAGCGCGATCTCATTGCTCCACACCACTGGGGCTGCTGGGGTCGCTTGATCGCGCTCTTCCTTTCGTTATTTTTCTTGTCGACGACTTTGCGAGTCGATTGTGACCCTGCAACCGTCTCGGGTGAGAGAGGCGTACGCAAGAAGCGCGCTTGCGTTTGTGCAAGCCGTTTGGCAGCTTAGATCCATGGACTGGAACGACCTTCGATTCGTACTGGCGATCGCACAAGGCGGGAGCCTCGCCGCCGGTGCCCGCCTCCTGGACATGAATATCTCGAGCGTCTATCGACGGCTTGAGGGGATCGAGCAAACGCTCGGGGTCAAGCTCTTCGATCGATTACGTGATCGCTACCGCCTGACTTCGGCCGGCCAGGCACTCGCCGAAGCTGCAGAACGGATGGATGCAGAAGCCAGGGAGGCGGCGCGACGAGTCCGCGGTGCCGACGAGCGACTGGAAGGACCGCTGCGTCTGAGCACCGGCGGCGGTGTCGCCTTCCATCTGCTCCCGCGTCACCTCGCCGCCTTCACGGCCGAGTATCCGGGCATCGCGCTCGAGGTCGGAGTCACCGACGAGATCGTCGATCTCGCCCGGCGCGATGTGGATGTCGTGATCCGCGACTCGCCCCGGGCTCCCGAGCATCTGGTGGGCCGCAAGGTCGCCCGCCTCGGAATGGCTGCGTACGCGACGCACAGTGTCCTGGCGCGATGGGGTCAAGAAGCTCCGCTGGACGCGCTTCCGTGGTTGTCGCTGGAATGTGGATTCGCTCGCCTACCCGAAGTCAAAGCTCAACTGCGTCGCGCTTCGACATCCAGGATCAAGCTCCGCTTCGACAGCGTGGAAGCGATGCGCGCGGCGGTCGTCGAAGGCGTCGGGGTCGGGGTACTGCCCTGTTTCATCGGCGACGCGGACGTCCGGCTCGAGCGTGTGCCAGGTACCTATGCGCCGACCGATATGCACCTTTGGGTCCTGGCGCATCCCGATCTTCGACGCAGCGCACGAGTACGTGCCTTCCTCCAGTTCTTCGGGGAGCGGCTGCAAGGCGAGCGGGATCGAATTCTCGGCGTCGCGACCAAACCTCAGGCCGCGCCTCCTCGAGCGCGGAAACCCGTGCGCAGCCTGGCTTGAAGGGCGGTTTTCGGAAGCGTCCCCGAAACGCCGAAGTCATCCGTTTTTTCTGATCGACCCACCCGCACGGTCGGCGACGCAGGCAGCGGGGATTCGCGGCTACGGAAGGATCGGCATCTCATCAGGACGACATCCGGAACGGAAATCCTAGAGCGCCCGTGCGAGCGCTCGAACGACATCCGACTGCGTGATCATTCCAACCGCCTTGCCCTGAAGGTCGACGACGGGAAGGTGGTGATGCCCCTCTTCGGAAAACGCAGCGATGAGATCGACGACGTGCCGGTCTTCGCGCGCCACGCGGACACGTCGCGTCATGATCTGCCCCACTGCAGCCGGTCTTCCGGGCCGCTGTGGCGCGCCGGCGCCCGCCATCATTCTTGCGTTGACGCCTGTCCCTTCCAGAGGATCGACACCCGTTTCCCGGAGGAAGTCGGCACGGGTCACGATTCCGGCGATGGCCCCCGTTCGATCGACCACTGGCAATGCTTTGACGTGATATCGCTGCATGGCTTCCCACGCCTGCGCGATCGAAGTGGCGGGACGCACCGTCTGCAGATCGCGGGACATGATGTCGGAGCAGCGCAAGTCGCCGACGCGTCGCCGATACGAACTGACGCCCGCCTGCTGCAAGAGCCCGAGCAGGTCGTCGCGACTGACATCGAGGACGCCGTCGTAGTGGGCCAACGCAGCGTCGAAGTCCGCCGCTGTGAACCTCGAGCCGATCTCCACCCTCGTCGTGAGTTGACCGTGCGGATAGCGGTGTCCTGTGGCCCGATGCCAAGCGCACGCTGCAAGCACCACGAGCGTCGTCGTGACAAACACCGGAAAGAACGCAAATTGGAATGAGGTCGCGTGGAGCAACACGGCCGTCACGGCGACGGCGCCTCCCGGGGGATGCAGGCATCGGAGGATCAGCATGAAAGCAACCGCAAGGCCGGTAGCGGCTCCCGCAGCCAACGCGATATCGCCGATCAGTCGAGCGCACACGACACCCGCCACCGCCGAGACCGTATTGCCCACGATCGCGGCCCAGGGTTGTCCCATCGGGCTCGCTGGCGCCGCGAAGATGATGACGGCCGTCGCGCCGATGGGCGCCACGAGGTAGGGCGTCAGACTCCACGGCGCGGCCATCCATCGGCTCAGCAACGCAACCGCCGCGATGCCCAGCAGTGCTCCCAGCATGGCTTTGGCTCGCTCTCGACCCGAAAGCGTGACAGGCGCGGGCGCAAGCAGATCGACAACGTGGCGTGCCCTTTCGGCACCGGGAAGCCAGCGCGAGAGCATGTCCACTCTGGCGAATCCCGAAGGCCGCGTGCGCAACGACGGACGGCGTCTTGGCGCTTTCATCGCTGCGCGCCGGAAACACGTGCGATGACGTCGAGATCGACCGGGAGCGGCAGGCCGACGTCGCCTCCGGCATCAACGCCTTGATCGAGGCGTCGTGCGAACGACGCACTCGGTCCCGAACCCGCCCTGGTAGCCAGGGCGACGGGCTTCGTCATGCTCATCAGAGAACTTGAGTCAGCAGCCGTGCGAAGACGGCGGCAGCGGCGTCACGACCATGCTGCGCCGGGCCATCTCCCATCGCCTCGACGGACCTGAAGCCGGTCTGTCCACCGGGAAACAGGCGATTTCGGATGCGGGGGGACGCAGGAATGAACAGCGATGCTTCATTGAAGATGCCTGCCGAAGAGCAGTGCGGCATGGAGCCGAGTCGAAACGGTCGATGAGCCGGATCCTCCGCAGCATCTGCGAAAGACCGGTCTATCGACGGGGTCGGCGATCATAACGTACCGGCCTGCCCGCTCGTCCTGCATTTGGCGAGACGCGGACAGCAGCCGCGGCGGATTCCAAGGCTGGATCACCCGCTCGCGCCTGCCGACTCAATCCGCCATTCAGACCGCTGCATGCGCGAACGCGCCACGCGGAAGCCGGCCTCGGCGCCTTGACCGATCCCGCCTTCGCTCAGATGACGCCCAAGGCCCGCATGGATTCGGCCACGCGAACGAAGCCGGCGATGTTCGCCCCGAGAACGTAGTCGCCTGGCGCGCCGTAAGACTCCGCCGTCTGCGCGCAGCGATCGTGGATGCCGCGCATGATCGCCGCGAGTCGGGCCTCCGTCTGCTCGAAGGTCCAGCTGTCGCGCGAGGCGTTCTGCTGCATCTCGAGGGCCGAGGTCGCCACGCCTCCCGCATTGGCGGCCTTGCCCGGTGCATAGAGCACTCCCGCCGCCTGGAAAGCCCGCACCGCCTCCGGCGTGCAGGGCATGTTGGCGCCCTCGCCCACCGCGACCACACCGTTCTTCACCAAGGTCATCGCATCCTTGCCGGTGAGCTCGTTCTGGGTCGCCGATGGCATGGCGATCTCGCAGGGCACATCCCAGATCGATCCGCCCTCGATATAGCGCACCGGGCCGCCCTTGAGCTCGGCGTAGTCCGAGATGCGTGCACGGCGGACTTCCTTGACCTCCTTGAGCAGGCCAAGGTCGATGCCGCGCTCGTCGTAGATGTATCCGTTCGAGTCGGAGCAGGCGACGATCCTCGCGCCCAGCTGCTGCAGTTTCTCGATGGTGTAGATCGCGACGTTGCCCGAGCCCGATACCGCGGCGCGGCGTCCATCGATCTTCTGCTTGCGCGTCGCCAGCATGCTCTCGACGAAATACACCGCGCCGTAGCCGGTGGCCTCGCGCCGGGCCTGCGATCCACCGTAGGTCAGGCCTTTGCCGGTGAGAACGCCAGCCTCGTATCGATTGGTCAGCCGCTTGTACTGGCCGAACATGTACCCGACTTCGCGCCCGCCCACGCCGATGTCTCCCGCCGGCACGTCGGTATGCTCACCGACATGGCGATGCAGTTCGGTCATGAAGGACTGGCAGAACCGCATGATCTCGCCGTCCGAGCGTCCGCGGGGATTGAAGTCGGAGCCACCCTTGCCGCCGCCAATCGGCATTCCGGTCAGCGCGTTCTTGAAGGTCTGCTCGAAGCCAAGGAACTTGATGATTCCGAGGTTCACCGAAGGGTGGAAACGGATCCCGCCTTTGTAAGGGCCCAGCGCCGAGTTGAACTGGACGCGAAAGCCCCGGTTGATTTGAACGCGCCCACGGTCGTCGACCCAGGGCACACGGAAAATGATCTGCCGCTCGGGCTCGCAAATTCGCTCGATGAGCGCATCGTCGGCGTAGTCCGGATGCTTCGCGACGACGCGCCCAAGACTTTCCAGTACCTCGCGCACCGCCTGGTGGAACTCGGGCTCACCTGCGTTGCGGCTGAGCACCGCCGCCAGGATGGGTTGCAGCTTCTCGTCGATATTCATCAGTCGTATGGTCGATTACAAGATTCATGAGCCGCTGCCGAAGCGGGCGGACGCACTCCGTCGTTCGGACAGGGTTCGCGCAGGTGCTGCTTTTCCATCGCCGTCGTGGGTCTGCGTTTGCCGGTTCAAGGCCAGCACGTCCGAGAGGAAGATTTCGGGCCAGTCGAACCCGCCGGGTTCGTGCGCCGTGATCCAGTTGGTGACGCCGAACATGAGTACGGTGGTCACCACCCGGAATGCCCGACGCGTCGTCATTCTCTTCTCGCGGTTTCCCGCTTCCGAGCGTGCGGGTGCGGCTGTATCCGACACGCCGGCCCGCGCCACCGCGGGGTTGCGACCATACGTGCAGGCAGGGAATGCGACAAGCCCCGGCGTGACGCTGCCCCGCGCGGCTGCGCCTACAGCGCCGCGCAAACGCGCAGAACGTCCACGACGTGCTGGCGGTCGCCGAGTTCCCATTTGATCTGCTGGCCCTGACGCAGTCCGATGAGCGCCGTCCCGATCTTGCTGAGCACCGATACCCGCAGCTTGCGTTCGTCCGCCTCATTCGGCGGAACCAGCCGGATCGTGTTGATCGCGCCGGTGAATTGCACCTGATAGGTGACGAACGACCCGATGCGTACGACGTCGGCGGGAACATCCGACTCCGCAACGATCTCGGCACGCTCGACTTCGCCCAGCAAACGCTCCGCCACGTCGGGCAATCGCGACATCGCAGCGCGGGCGATATCCCGCAGAACGACCTCGCTGCCGTCACCGATCAGCAACGGGGGATCACAACAGGCGGAACTCTGTTCCATGGAAGCCTCATCGAAAAAACACGGCAGGACATGCGCCGCCGCAAACGGGCCGACGCGCATTCGGTCTTGGTTACGTCCGCGGCCCCGAGCAGCGCATCACGCTGATGCGTGTGCCGCCCAGGGCTCTCTACCGCTGGAGCAGCGGTCCCCGGTTCGTCGGGCGATGGCGGATGTCGATGAGCATTGAAAGTCATGGTCGGCCGCAATCGATTCCCTGTCAATGACGAACGGCCCCAGCGTGCCGGCCCCGCGCAACGTGCGCATCGACGTTCGGCACGACCTGGTGTCCGCATGAACGGTTCATCCGCAATGGCCTTGATGAACGAGCGTGAGAAGATATTTCAGGGAATCTCTACGACCCCTTCGACGCCGAGCGGTTTGCCGCTCGCGAACCTGCGGGCAATCTCTTCGGCTTGCCCAATGCATCGGCCCAATCGGAACAGGCGCTCCGCGGGAAGCTTCCGGAAGACTTGTTCGCTGCCGGTAGCGATACCGTCTTGATGCAGACACCATGCTTCTGCGATCACGGTGCGAGCATCGAACGGGGTCGGCGCGTGTTCTTCCATTTCAACTGCGCCGTCCTGGAAGCCTGTCGCGTCATCATCGGTGACGCCAACTGGCGAGGTCTGACCCTCGCGCTCTTGTCCACCGCAACCGTTCGACACCCTCGGTGCATCGCCAGGGCGAGTCAACGACGCGAGCCTCTCCAGCCCGGGCCCGAAGCGGTCCGGGCTTTCGTCGTTGCCGGGCGCCAGACCCATCCGCCACGAGCCCCCTGCCGTCCTGGGCCGCCAATTCCGCCACCACGGCCGGGCGGATACACTGCAATCGAACTCTTTCGAGTTCGCCGTCTCCCAGGAACAACGCATTGGGGCACCTTGCGGCCGGAGCATCGTGGACGATTCAAAACGACCCGCGTTCCACCCTCAAGAGGCCGAACGCCGGCATCTCTCCATCGTGTTCTGCGACCTGGTGGGTTCCACCGCCATGTCCGAGCAACTCGATCCGGAAGTCCTGCACGAGACCATGCTCGCGTATCAGGACTGCGCCGAGGCGGTCGTTCAGCGGCACGAAGGACTGCTGGCGCATGTCATGGGAGACGGCCTGCTGATCTTCTTTGGTTATCCCTCCGCGCGTGACGACGACGCCGAAAGAGCGGTGCGCTGCGCATGCGACCTGCTGATCGCACTGTCCGCGCTCGAGTCGCCTCTGCCGCTGAAAGCCCGAATCGGCATCCACTCGGGGCCGGTGGTGGTGGGCCAGATGCGATCGTCCAGCGGCCACAGGGGAATCAACGCGACGGGGCTCACCACCAATGTCGCCGCACGGATCCAGTCGGCCGCCGAGCCCGGCGCGATCGTCATCAGCGCTGCGACGCAGAGGCTCGTGTCGGGACTCTTCATCGTTCGCGCACTGGAATTGCTTCCGCTCAAAGGGATCGAAAAGCCGCTGCAGCTCTACGAAGTGATCCGGCCCAGCGGCGTGCGCAGCCGGCTGGATGCCGCGCACCGCCTCACTGCGCTGGCGGGTCGCCAGACCGAGCTCGCCGATGCACTCGAACGGTGGGCGCTTGCGCAACAAGGGCAAGGACAAGGGATCCTGATCGTCGCCGATCCTGGTCTGGGCAAATCCCGCATGTTGCTGACCCTGCGCGAGCAGGTCCGGGACACGTCCCATACCTGGCTGGAATGCCGCGCATCCGCGACGACTCGCAACAGTGCCTATGGTCCGATCGTCGAACTGCTGCAGCGCGGCCTGGCATTCAAGGACGACGATAGCGAGCGCATCAGGATCGAGCGCCTGAAGACAGGCCTGGACGGTGCGGGTCTGCTCAGCGTGGAGGCTTTGCAGTTGCTGGCTCCCCTGCTGAACCTGGAACTCGCCGAAGGCCGGCTCCCCTATGGTTCCGAGCTGATCCGTCGCAAGACGATCGATGTCCTCTGTGCCTGGTTCATCGCGCTGGCGAGGCAGCAGCCGCTGCTGCTGGCTATCGAGGATCTGCACTGGGTGGATGCCACCACGCTCGAACTGCTGTCCCGGCTGCTGGAGCGGATGGCCGATGCAAGCCTGATGGTGGTGATGACCGCCCGGCCCGAATTCAAGCCGCCCTGGCCGGCGGCGGCCCACCTTTCCACGCACGGCTTGCCGCCGCTCGACGATGTCCATGCCGGCGAGATGCTGTCCGATCTCGCGGGGCAGCGTCGGTTGCCGCCCGAGCTGATCCGCAAGGTCCAGCGTCACGCCAACGGTGTCCCGCTGTTCATCGAGGAAATCGCCAAGCAGTTGCTCGAATCCGGCCAACTGGTGATGGGCGACGAGGCGCTCGACCTGACGGGCACGCTCGACACGCTCACGATTCCAGAGACCTTGCAGGATTCCCTGATGGCGCGCCTCGACCGTCTTGGCCGGGCGAAGCGCCTCGCGCAGGTCGCGGCAGTCATCGGGCGGGAATGCGACTTCGCGCTGCTCGCCGAAGTGGCCGGCTTCGACGATCAGGATCTGCGCGACCTGCTTCACCGCCTGGTCGACGCGGAGCTCCTTTACCAGAACGGTGAGCCGCCGCAGGCCCGTTACCAGTTCAAGCATGCCTTGATCCAGGATGCGGCCTACAACTCGCTGCTCAATACGAGCAAGCAGAGGCTTCACGGCACCATTGCCGCGACGCTCCATGCGCATCACCCCGATCGCTGCAAGGCGGCACCCGCCGAAGTGGCGCAGCACTTCGAACGCGCCGGGCAGATCCTGCTGGCCGTCGAATACTTCAAGCGCGCCGCCGACGCGTCTCTGAGGAGCTCGGCCGATCACGAAGCGCTCGCGTATACGCTGCGTGCGAGGGCGCTGCTGGAGCAGTTCCCTGACGGCGACGAACGCAACCGGATCGAATTGGCATTGCTGCTCGTCCTGGTGCCTTGCCTGTACACGACCCGGGGATACGCCCATGCGGATGTCGTGCAGGTCCTGCGCCGGCTTCGTGAGCTGCAGCCGCAGGTTCCAGACGCCGAACTGCGGGTGCAATCGCTGCTCCATCTGGCCTTCTCCAACGGCTATCGCGGCGATTTCGAGTCAGCGGTGGACGCGAGCCAGACCCTCGCCGAGCTGGGACGCACGATCGGCAGCAGCGCCGCCGAAGGAACCGGCGTCGGCTGGATCGGCGTGTGCGAAATCTGGCGAGGCCGTTATCTCGAAGCGTCGAGGCTGGCATCCGACGCGGCGACCATCCTGGAGACCGCTGCTCCCGCCGCGCGCCGCCAGCTGCATCGGCGTGACCCGCTGACGAATGCCCTGACGGTGATGGTGTGGACGCGCTGGAGCATGGGCTATCCGGACCAGGCGCTTGCGCTGGCCAAGGAGGTGGTCGCCAACGCGCAGGCCACGGGACAGCCGTTCGTGATCTGCGTCGCGGAAAGCCTGGTCCTGACCAGCGTGCTGCTGATGCGACGCGAAGCTGAGCCGCTGCTCGATGCCTGCGATGCGGCGATCGCAAGCACGCAGCGCTACAACGACGTGCAGTACCAGATGTGGGCCCGAACCATCCTTCCGCTGGCGCAGCTGATGCGCAACCCTGATTCCGAAGAGCACTTCCAGGAATTCGCCCGCTACCAGGCGGCCTGGCAGTCGACCGGCGTGGTCACCTGGGATCCGTTTCACTACGTCATGATCGCGGAACGGCAACTGGCCGCCGGCAGGCTCGCGCAAGCCGGCGTCTCGCTCGACGGTGCGTTCACCGCCGCGCAGCGCGATCTCAAGTTGTGGCTGGCCGAGAGTCATCGCGTCCGGGGCCAGTGGTGGCTCGCGACGCACGCCGACCACCACGACCAGGCGGAGAAAAGTTTTCTGGAAGCCATCGCGATCGCGCGGGCTCAACAGACGAAGTCCTTCGAACTGCGTGCGACCACCCGCCTCGCCCGCCTGTGGCAGCAGCAGGACCGACGGACGCGGGCACGCGATCTCCTGCAACCTGTCTACGAATGGTTCGTCGAAGGTTTCGACACGCCGGATCTGAAGGAAGCCCGCGCATTGCTGAACGAGCTGGAATAGCCGGCCGGATCGGACGGTCCACCTTGGCGCCGCGGCACGTCGACGCTCGTCGAGCGTCCAGGAAACAGGCGCTACTTTTCGTGACGCCGTCTTCGCCGGGAACGGTTCGGCGATGTTTCAGGCAGCATGGCCTCAGGTTCCGAATCGCTCCATCAGGAAGTCGATCGCGCTCCGGAGCTTGGCGGTCGGCCGGCGATCCTGTGTGTAGGCGAGGTACATCGGCGATGGGGCCAGTGACCATGCCGGCAGCACCGGCACAAGGCGGCCCGTCGCAAGATCGTTCGCCAATGTCGCTTCGGGCTGCAAGGCGATGCCCAGACCCTGGACCGCAGCGGCCCGCACCGCTTCGCCGTGGTTCGCAGTCAAACGCCCCCGTACCGGCACATCGCATATCTCACCTCGGGGGCCGACCAAGCGCCAGCGATCACGGCGCTGCCAGTAGGTCAGTCCCAGACATTCGTGGTCGGCGAGTTGCTCCGGGCGTTTGGGCACACCATGGCGCTTCAGATAACCGGGAGCGGCTGCCAGCGTCCGGCGGTACGGTTTGAGCGGACGGACCACGATCCCCGGCGCATCGACTTCACCAATGTGGATGACGAGCTCGTAATTGCCCTTCGAAAACCTGGGCGTCGCGTTATCCAGCGTGAGATCGACGCGAACATCCGCGTGGGCCGCCATGTAATCGGCCAACGCCGGGACGAGGCAATAGCTCCCAAAACTCACGGGGGCAGCGATACGCAACAGCCCTCTGGGCGTCGACTGCAATTCGGACACGGAGCTCTCGGCAACGGCAGCATCTCTCAATAACTGCTTGCTTCGTTCGTAATAGAGCTGCCCCGCTTCCGACAACTGCTGGCGTCGTGTCGTCCTGTGAAGAAGGCGTGCGCCCAATCGCTGCTCGATGTTGCGAATGCGCTTGGCCACCATCGTGGCCGACACGCTGCTCGCGTCGGCCGCGGCTGCGAAGCTGCCGCACTCGACGACCCGAACGAACATCTCCATATCGGCGAGAAGATTCACGATTCCAAACCCACAGGTTCTGAGTCTTTGGAATTATCGCATCGTTATTCGCGCGCACGTTCGGCGCATCCTGTCGGGGTCATCTGATCACCGCAATGGCGATCGACGGCCCCTTTTCCAACCATCAAGGAAATTCAATCATGGCTGCTTACTTCATCGGATTCGCGAAGGTCCAGGACGCCGGCAAGGCACAGGAGTATTCAGCGAAGGCCGGACCCACGATCGGGCCCGCCGGCGGCAGCGTCGTCGGCCGCGGCAAGCTTGCGGAAGTCCTCGCCGGCGCGGTCGATGCCCACTCGTGCCTTATCGTGAAGTTCGCTTCGGTCGATGCTGCCAAGGCCTGGTACAACTCGCCCGCCTACCAGGCGCTGATCCCGCTCCGGGACGAAGCCATCCATTCGACCTTCGTTCTGATCGAAGAGCCGAACTGAGGCAGGTCAGCTAATCGTCGCGCAGGTCTGCGGAGCGACGACTCCACGATCATCGTGGAGCCGTTGCGAAGCCGGAACGGGCGGCCTGCGAGCGGCTATCGTCGACGCTCGATCTTCCGCTCTGGATTCTTTGGCGGCTCGTCCTTCGCCGTGCAAACGACCCCCGGTTCGAGCCGGGAGCCGCGGCTTGGGGAAATCCGCTTCCGGCCGCACTTGGGCCCACCTGCGTCCTGCATCGGCCTAACGATATTCCCGCGGCTTGCTGGTCGAGCGAAGGGCTTGAATGCAATCTGGCGTCACCGACGGACAAGCCAATCGGAATTTCGCCATGACCCTCGCTGACGCGCACGAAGCTGCAGTCTCGGACAGCCGGACCTCGCGGCAACCCTTTGTCCCGCCGCTCGAGCGCACCGCCGGGCAGCCTGCGCCGATCGCGGCGCACGGCGGCCTGTCCTACATGGCCTTCGACCGTAACGGAGACGCCGGAACCACGCTGGCGCTCCAGGATGCTCTCGCCGAGATCGCGGGAGACGAAGAGCGGCGTCTGATCGAGCAGATCGACAAGGCGCCTCCCGGCCCGATCGAGACTCGCTGGGGTCTGGGATTTCGCGATTACGACGAATGCCTCCGGCATATCAGGGCCAGCGGACTCAAGGTCCCCGACGGCGGAGTGGCAGTGCCGCTGCGTTACTCCATCCATGAGCGCCCGGGCTACAGCGTCGTTCCGTCGAATGCGGTCTGGCGAGACCCGTCGCGGGCCGACGTGGCGGCGATCCTGGGGACGCGCGACGAGCTCAACAAGCCCCGACCGGAGCTCTACTTTCCGCAGGTCCTGCGTGACGCACGACGCATCGGCGAGTACTACCCGGGACTCTCTCCAAACAGCCCCGCGTGCATGGATCGGCTTGGCGTCTCGCTCGCTCACCTCGAATCGAAGTGTTCGAATTTCTACGACGCGGCCGAGGTCGAGCGGGTGTACTACCCCGAGATCGAGAAGCTGCTGCTCGACTTCTTTCCGGGCGCGACCGATGCGCTGGTCTACAACCACGATTGCTTCGACAAGGACTACACCGGCGATCGCACGGAAGACCAGGACAACAAGAATCCGGGTGTGCAAGCCCGATACGCCAACATCGTTCACAACGACCTCAACGACAACAGCGGGCGTGTGCGATGCCGGGAATTGCTCACGCGGAACCTGCGCAACTTCGGGCGCACGCAGCATTACACCGCCGCAGAAGCGGACAGGAAGATGTCGCGGCGATTCATGTCGATCAATCTCGCCAAGCCGATGGAGACCGTCGAACAGTTTCCGTTCGTGCTGTGTGCCTGGCCCTCGTTCGCAGACCAGCCGTATATCACCAGCTACCGCATCTACGACGATCGGGTCGGTGAGACCACGCTCTTCACCCATCGTCCTACGCACGAGTGGTATTGGCTGCCCCGGCAGAAGCGCAATGAAGTCTCGATGCTCAAGTGCTACGACTCGGTGACCGATGGTTCCGTCTCGCGCTGGTCGTTTCACACGGCGTGTACCGACCCCACCGCGCCCGCCGATGCCCGGTGCCGCAAGAACGTCGTCGTCCGGTCCTTCGTGTTCTTCTAGGCCTGTACGCGATCGAGGCTCGCCGGTGCCCTCTGATGCGATGTGGCGCCGAGCACGCGGAAGCTGGCGCTCATCAGCGTGGAGCGATCCGGAACATTCAGCGGGCCCGGAGCGCCGTTCAATCGCGAAAGTCCGGCGCCCGCTTGGCCATTCCCGCAGCCACCGCCTCTGCATGGTTGGCGCTGGCGAACATCGCGAGCTGCTCACGGGCTTCCGCACGCAGGATCCGGCCATCGAGCTCGTCGTTACCGATCCGCATCAGGCGCTTGGCGGCTCGCACGGCGTCCGGGCTGCGCCCGGCGATCTCGCGGGCCATGTCCAGCGCGGCCTTGACCGGATCCTCCGCGAGGCGCGTCGCGATGCCGATGGCGAGCGCCTCGCGTCCATCGAACACCCGTGCCGTGTAGAGCAGGTCCGCGAGCACATCGGGTCGCAGCATCGGCTTGAGCAAGGCCATACCGCCCATGTCCGGGATCAGGCCCCACTTGAGTTCCATCAGCGACAGCTTGGTGTCGGGATGCACGATCCGCATGTCGGTCGCCAGCGGCAGCTGAAAGCCGCCGCCGAATGCGAAGCCATGGATCGCAGCGATCACCGGCACCGGCGCGTCGCGCCACTGCGTCACCGCGTACTGCGCAAGATTGGCGGCACCGCGAATCGGAGTGGCGATGTCGATGGGAAACTTCTCGCCCGGCTTGATCGCCAGCGTGCTGGTGTCGATGCCCGAGCAGAACCCGCGCCCTTCGCCGGACAGCACGATCGCACGCAGGCCCGGCAGGCCGGCGACGCGATCGCCCGTTTCGACGAGCTGTTCCAGCAGCACGACGTCGATGGCGTTGAGGCGCTCCGGGCGTACCAGCCGAACGTGGGCGACGTGATCGAGAAAGTCGACGGCGACTCGGGTATCCATGCGGGGCTGTCATTGGTCTGGGTGAAATGCGGGACGGATTCTCGCATTCACCCAGCCGTCGCGAGCAAACCGTCGCGCATACGATTGAAGGCGTCGCGTGAAGGCGTCGCGAGGTGTCGCGCTGGCCCCCATCTGCCCTAGGGCTACCTCATCGACCTACCCGTGGCGACACCCGCGACGCGCTGAAGATCAATGCGCCGTCCGCCTTCGCGGACGCCTCCGTGCACACCACCGACCGTCGCGCGAGGTCCGGGCTGCTGGCCAGGATCGTCTCCCGCGTGCCGTATTCGGGCCAGCGGACATGCGCCACGCACACCGCGCCATCCGGCGACCAGCCGGCCTCGAAGACGTAATCCGCTGACGGTGCTGCCTCCTGTTGCCAGCGAACGGCGGCGTCGTGGAATTTGATGAAGGTGCCGGGCTTGGTGTGCGGCGAGCCGTCACCGGCATAGTCGGCGCGGATCATGCGGACACAGGCTGCGAAGTAAGGCGCGAGATTCTCGCCGTTGTGGCCAAGACCCCAGGGCTTGTAGCCGTAGCGGATGCACTTGGCGATGGCGCCGGAAGAGCAGGTCAGGCTGACCGCGCCCGTATGGCTCGCCTGCCCTGCGCCTGGGCCGACCGGGATTCCCCAGGTCTCACCTTCGAAATTGGGCTCGCAGGCGCTGTGCCACTGCCCGCTCACGTCCCTGCGTTCGAACTCGTGACGAAGGATTTCGGTGTCGTCAGGGTCAGGCGAAATCCGCACCAGGCGTACCGCCTCGGCCTTGCCGCCGATCACGACGTTCACGGTCATGCCCTGCAGTTCGACGCCTTTCAGCGGTCGCTGATCCGGACGTTGCAGGACGAAGGCGGTGCCCTCGACCGTCAGACCGGGCGTCGCCACCAGATCGTCCGCACTCACGGCGCCGGTGGCAGTCGCGAACAGCACCATGAGCGCCCGGCCACTGGTCGGTGCACTCCGAGCCCGTGCGGCACGTCTTTCGTGCGCGCCGCTCACGCTGCTTCGCTCATTTGAAAAGAGCCTCCCCGGGCCCGGATCCGTTCACCTGAGCCTATCAGGCGATCGAGCGGGAATGGTCGCGGAAAAGCCGCTTGAAAAAACGCGCTCGATACCCCCGCAAGCGGGACGGGTCCGTCCACGAGCAGACGCGCCTCCCGTGCCGGCTCGCCGCGCGGGATCAGCCAGCACCTGGCCCTGTCCCGATGCAGGCCCACGCCTGAGGTACATCGACCGGCGCTCTCGAATCAGACCGCTTAGGCTTGCGCACCCTTTCGAGATTCCCCATGCACAAGCCCGGATGGCCGTTGTTGACACTGCCTGTTTACGACGCGCTGGTGAAGGCGCGCGACGCAGGGCACGAACGGCTGGACGTGTCCCTCGACCTCGGACGTTCGATGCATCCGGTGCGCGTCGACCCGGACCGTTGGCACGCCGATGGGGCGCCCTACCCGTTCCCGCAGCGATGCAAGGACCGCACGATCTATCACTGGGATGGCGAATCCTTCGAGGTGGTCTCCCGTTTCGGCACGTCGCTGCTCAAACTGGTGCCGACCGATTGGGGGCCGCCGACGTTCGAGATCGACGGCATCAAGATGTTGCCGACATCGAAGATCTCGCCCTTCGAAGACGCCGCCGCGAAAGTGCGGCTGATCGAGCCGCGCGGGAAGACCGTGCTCGACACTTGCGGCGGACTGGGCTACTTCGCGCACTGGTGCCTGGCCGGCGACGCCGAGCGCGTACAGTCCTTCGAGAAGAATCCGGACGTGCTGTGGCTTCGCACCGTCAATCCATGGTCTCCGGGGTCCGATGATCCACGACTGGATCTGCGGCTCGGCGACGTGTCCGAAAGCATTGCGACGCTGCCCGCTGCCTCGGTCGATGCGGTTCTGCACGACCCGCCGCGCTTCGGGATTGCGGGTGAACTGTATTCGCAGGCGTTCTATGACCACGTGGCGCGGGTTCTTCGCCCGCGTGGCCGATTGTTTCACTACACCGGTTCACCGAATCGGCTGACCAGCGGGCGCGATGTGCCGCAGGAAGTCAGCGTCCGTCTGAAACGGGCCGGATTCACGACCGAGGTGATCGGCGACGGCGTGCTGGCGCGCCTGGGTCGATGAACGGAATCTCCGTCGAAGGGCTTGCTCGGGCGAGCGCGAGGATGTCCGGTCCGGAGGATCTCCCGATCGAGGAATCGCGATCAGGTCATCGTCGCGCGATCAAGCACTCAGTGCCGTACGTCCGTCCTGAACACTTTCTGGACGACGGTCCATTGCCCTTCGATCTTCAGGAACGACAGGTAATCGGTGAAGAACGATGGCGGGATCGCGCAGTTTAGTTTTACGAACGCCATTCCTTCGGACGCGATATCGATCTGGAGAATCGAATCGTGTCGCGCCAGCCCTCTCTCGGCGGGGGACTTGCGTGCCCTGACGTCGCTGAGCCATTGATCGCGGGGAAGGATCTGGAGTGCGCCCCCCTTCTCGTACGTCAACGCGCTGGTGGGATGAAACACGCTGGCGAGCTTCTCCGCGTCACCATGGTGAAGGCCATCGAGATACGTCCACACGGCTTTCGTTATCGCGCTCTCGTCCTCTGACATGAATCGCTCTCCGGTCGTCGATCATCGTTGATGACGGACGGATCGTAACGGCTTCTTCCCGAGAGCCCCAATCCCCGGTCACGCACCGGCCGCTGACGGCGCATCGCAGCCGACAGGTCGAGCCAAGACGCAGCGGGGCTTGCTTGGGAGATTCGGGCTTCGCCGTGACGCGGAATCGACCTCGCGTCGCAGAGCCCCTATCGCACCGGCCGCCGGAGCCCGACATGTCGCAACAGCAGCTCGACGTCATCATCAACGACCTGCAGGCTGTCTTCAGCACCTGGGGCGACGTGTCCCTGGCGCAGATGCGGCGCGAATGGGACGAGGTGTTCTCGAAGAGCCGCTGCGACGTCGGCGCGAAAATCGAGAAGATCGATGCGGGCGGTGTCCCCGCCCTGCGTGTCACCGCCAAAGGCGCCCAAACGAACCGCGTGGTGCTGTACTACCACGGAGGCGGCTATATCTTCGGATCCCCGACGTCGCACCAGGATCTCGGCGAATACCTTTCGCAGGCCGCGCAATCGCCGGTCATCCTGCTGGACTATCGATTGGCGCCGGAGAATCCGTTCCCCGCTAGACGATGCTCGCGCCGCCTACCGCTGGCTCCTGGATTCGGGTTTCAAGCCGGAGCAGATCGCCATTGCGGGCGACTCCGCGGGAGGCAATCTCGTGTTCACCTCCCTTTTCTCGATTCGCCAGCACCAGTTGCCGTTACCGGCCTGCGCGGTCCCGCTATCGCCGTGGACGGACATGGAATGCACCGGCGAGACCTTCATCACGAAGGCGGATGTGGATCCGATGGTCCACAAGGCGTTCACGCGCAAGCTTTCGGATCTCTACGCACCGGGCGCGAACCTGCGAGATCCGCTCGTGTCACCGCTGTACGGCGACCTGAAGGGTTTGCCGCCCTTGCTGATCCAGGTGGGCGACCGCGAGACCTTGCTCGATGACAGCCGACGCATCGCGGAGCGGGCCAGGCAAGCCGGCGTCGACGTGACGCTGGAAATCGAACCCGGGCAGGTGCACGTCTTCCAGATCTTCGCGGCGCGTCTCGACGAAGGGCGAGCAGCGATCGTCAGGATGGGAGACTTCATCCGCAAGCACACGCACGGCTGATGCGGGCTCGCGAAAACGAAGGGAGCCTCGTGCTCCCTTCGTTCGTCGTGTCACTCGACGACGCGCACGCGAGTGCTGCGCGCAGGCAGCACATCTCGTCGCCGATGACGCCGTGCGTCGCTCACGCTGTTCCCCGGTCCGTCACCGCGCCCGATCGCATCAGCGCCTCCACCTCGTCGCGGCCGATGCCGAGCCAGTCTTCCAGAACCTCGATCGTGTGCTCGCCCAGGCGAGGCGGCATCCGCGAGAAGCGAGAGGGCGTTCGCGACAAGGCGCCGGGATAGGACACGGACGGGATCCTGACGCCGTCTTCTCTTACGAAATGATGGACCGTGCCGCGCGCGGCGATCATCGGCTCGGAGAACGCCTGGGCCACCGTGTTGACCGGTCCGCACGGAACGTTGCGGCCCGACAGCGTGGACACCAGCTCGGCCACGGTCCGCTTGCGGATGACGTCGCCCAGCGCGTCCACCAGCGCTTCCCGGTTGATCACGCGCAGGCGATTCGTCAGAAAGCGCGCGTCCTGCGCAAAGCCGTCCATTCCGAGCGCGGAACACAGCGCAACGAACTGCGTGTTGTTGCCCACCGCGACGACGACCGGTCCGTCGCTGGCATCGAACACCTGGTACGGCACGACCGCGGGATGGGTATTTCCCATGCGGCCGGGGGACGCCCCGCTGACCAGATAACTCAGCCCCTGGTTGGCCAGCATCGTGATCTGCGTGTCGAACAACGAGCAGTCGATGTGCTGCCCCTCGCCCGTGCGCTCGGCGTGACGCAAGGCGACCAGAATGCTGACCGCGGCGTACATCCCGGTCGACAGATCCGCCATCGCCACGCCGGGCTTGGTCGGCGGCCCGTCCTTCTCGCCGGTGACGCTCATCATTCCGCCCATCGCCTGGGCGATGAAGTCGTAGCCCGGCCGATCGGAGTTGGGGCCGCTCTGGCCAAAGCCCGTGATCGAGCAATAGACGAGGCGCGGATTCACGCGCTTCAGGTCTTCGTAGGCCAGGCCGTACTTCTTCAGGCCGCCGGCCTTGAAGTTCTCCACGACCACGTCGGCATGCGCCGCAAGACGCCGGATGAGATCGGCCCCTTCCTGTGTCGCCAGATTGATGACGGCGGATCGCTTGTTCCGGTTGCACGACAGGTAATAGGCGCTCTCGCCGACGCCGTCCTGGCCGTCTTCGCCCGGAAGATTCGGCGGCCCCCATGTGCGCGTGTCGTCGCCGCTGCCGGGCGGCTCCACCTTGAGGATGTCCGCGCCGAAGTCGCCGAGGATCTGCGTGCACCAGGGTCCGGCGAGCACGCGCGACAGATCCAGGACCTTGATGCCGGCCAGCGCCTGGACTCCCTGTCCGTCACTTCTCATCGCGTCCCATCCATCGCTTCCTGCTTCTGCTCGGAGATTCGTTGCATCGCGCGCGTACTCGGGATGCCCGGAATCCGGCGCCTCTTTGATTGCCCGTCCGCCCCGTGTACCACGACTCGGTATCGGGAAGAGCGCGATCTGCTGCAGCGGGTCGGCCCCTTCGGAATCCTCCTAATGGTTTCGATGGATGGCGGTGGTGTAAACCGGCAACGAGTGGCCGACGATTCGGCGTCTGGCGAAAGAAGGAGCGTTCCATGAAGGCAGTGATCTACGGCGGCAAGGGCAAGATCAACGTCGAGAACATCGACGAGCCGAAGCTGCGCAACGATACCGACGTCCTGGTGCGGGTGAAGGCGGCGTCGATCTGCGGAACCGACGTGCGCCTCTACTGGGGCACGATGAACGACATGTTCGGCTACGAGGCCGGCGACGCGATGGGGCACGAATTCGCCGGCGTCGTCGAGGAAGTCGGCAAGGCGGTGCACAATTTCAAGAAGGGACAGCGTGTCGTGTCGCCGTTCTCCACGCATTGCGGCCACTGCTACTACTGCGAGCGCGACCACATCACGCATTGCGAGAAGCTCACGGCCTTCGGTCTGGGCAAGCACTGGGGATCGCTGGGCGGTGGCCAGGCCGAGTTGGTCTGCGTGCCGAACGCCGATCGCACGCTGCTCGCACTCGACGATCGCGTCTCCGACGAACACGCCACCGTGCTGCCCGACGTCCTGACCGGCGTCTTCGCCAGCTTCGAAGGCATGCGTGGCGGCTCGTCGGTGGCGATCCTGGGCTGCGGTCCGGTGGGACTGGCTTCCGTGATGTGCGCGCGACTGCTTGGCGCCGGGCCGATCTTCGCGATCGATCACCACGAGAACCGGCTCGCCATTGCGGCCAAACTCGGCGCGATCCCGATCAACTTCGACCAGCAGGATCCGGTCGACGCGGTGAAGTCGCAGACGGGCGGTCGCGGCGCCGACATCGCCACCGACACCGTCGGCAAAATCGGATCGGTCAACCTGGCCTATCCGCTGGTGCGCCCGCGCGGCGTGCTGAAGATGCTCGGCTACATCGATCCGAAGGAACAGATTCCGATCGGCCCTGCCTCGCTCGCGCACATCACGCTCGAGCCCTGCTTGGTGCCGCCGATCCGTCGATATCAGCCGCGCGTGATGAAGCTGATCGCCGACGGCAAACTCGACCCGACGCCGCTGCTGAGCCACACGATGCCGCTGTCCGAAGCACCGCTGGCCTACAAGATGATGGGCGAGCGGCTCGATGGTGCGATCAAGATCGTGCTCAAGCCCTGAATCTATAGGGGCCCCTCACAGCGGATTCTGCGATGGCAGGCCGAGCGCGATGCGTCCGGTCTGCTCGGTGATGCGATCGACGTGCCCGAGGATATGCAGCGGCATCGCCTGGAAATCCCGGTAGCGCCGCTCGAACACCGTGCCTTCGCGCAGGCCGTTGCCGCCCAGGACGCGCAGGATCAGCTTCATGGCTTCCTCGCACATCGTGACGGCCTGCATGCCGGCGCCGGTCTGCCGGAAGTAATCGGCTTCCGTCGGCGGTACGCCCGCTTCGATACGGGCGTCGGTCTCCCTCATTGCGGCATACGCCGTGTCGATCGCCGCGTTGACGAGTGCACGGGCGCGTCCGAGGTTGACGTGAATCGTCGGGCGATCGGCCATTTTGGTGCCGAAGATGGCGATGCGATCCCGGATCGCGGATGCCGTCTCGCCCAGCGATGCCTCCGCCACTCCGGCCGCCATGGCGCCGAGGAACATCACCGTCAGACCCACCCAGTCCTCGCGATAGCGTGCACCGACCACCGGGTAATTTGGATCGCGCAGATGCTCTCGATGGCGCAGCGGCCAGGGCGCGACCCGCGTGGCGGGAACCTGCAGCTCTTCGTAATGGATGTCGTCCGTGGCGGAGGCACGCAGGCTCATGCCGTTCCAGGTCTCGTCGATGCGAACCTGCGGTTGGTGCAGATCGGCCACCGTGAATCGGAACGTCTCCTGGCCCGGCGTCGCGAAGACGACGCCCGCCCAGTCCGCGTAGCGTCCGCCCGATCCGAACGCAGCCTTGCCCTTGAGGGTGACCGTGCCATCGCTCTCAAGCCCCACGACTTCCGACGACGCGCCGGCCGGGAAGCAGAACCACTGCCGCCTGGAGACGGCTTCCCGCAGGAATCCGAGATGAGCGGGGCCCAGCAGGCCGGCGAAATGGTGGAACGTCACCAGGTGATTCCACAGGCACCATGCCGTCGAGCCGCAGCGCGGAGCGATCGCGCGAAGCTCGTCGGCGATCTTCACGATGCTCCCGTTCAGCCCGCCGATCTCCGGGCTCGCCGACAGACGCATGATGTCGTTCTGCTTGATCCGGGCGATCAGACCGGGAGCCAGGGATCGCGTCCTGTCCGCCTCGGCCGCCTGCGCGGCGATCTCCTGCAGCAGCGGCGCAATGTAGGTGGGCTCTGCGTGAACCTGGCCCAGCGTGCTCGAAATGTCGGTCATGGCTGAACTCCGCGTGCGGGTGACGGAACGGTGCGTTGATCTGACGCGCGGCCCGCGCCGCACGCCAGGCCGATCAGGTCACGGCAAACGCCCGCTGGAGTGCGGATATGCGCTCGTTCGACATGCGACGCGTGCTGGGAGCTCCAGGGTTGAACATGTCGCTCGCGTGATAACACCCAGGATGGACGTGGAGCTCGCAGGGGACGCCTGCCTTCAGCAGGCGGCTGGCGTAGTCGATGCATTCATCCCGGAACACTTCGAGCTCGCCCACCTGCATCAAGGCCGGCGGCAGGCCGCTGAGGTCGGTCGCCCTGGCGGGCGCTGCGTGATACGGAACGTCCGCCGTCCCCGCACGCGCGCCGAGAACAGCCTTCCATGCAGCGATGTTCATGCGACCTCCCCAACTGGGGACGTCCGCGAATTCGACGGCCGACGGGGTGAGGTTGCGGTCGTCGAGCATCGGGTAGATCAGGAGCTGGTAGCAGATCGCGGGGCCGCCGCGGTCCCGCGCGATCAGCACCGTGGCCGCTGCCAGGATGCCGCCGCCGCTGCGCCCGCCGACCGCGATTCGAGCGGGATCCACGCCGACCGAGGCCGCTGCGCCCGCAAGCCACTTCAAGCCTTGGTAGCAATCTTCCACGCCTTCCGGATACGGATGCTCCGGGGCCAGCCGATACTCGACCGAGACGACGATGCAGTTCAGCTCCCGCGCGTAGTGGGAACAGTCGGGATCGTCATAACGCGTGGCGCCGACCACCATTCCGCCGCCGTGGATCCAGTACAGGCACGGCAGCAATCCCTGCGCGGACTTCGGGTGATAGAGCCGAAGCTTCAGCGCGCCCTGCCCGTCCGTCGACTCGACGGTGCGCTCGGTGATGGCGATGTCGTCGTATCGCGGAGCCGCAGCTACTCCCGCTTCGAAGTACGGGTCGAGATGGGCGCGGATGGCATCCATGCTGCCGCGATCGAAATCACGGATGACGCCGAAAGCGATCTTGAAGAAGTCGAGACCGGGCTGAAGTTCCGGCAGCACACGGCTCTCGAACGTTTTCTTTGGCGTCATCTTCGTTTCTCCGTCGAATGCCTCGAAGTCTGCGCCACCTGACGTAAAGAACTTGTCAGGACTGGTCGCGATCCGCGGCACGGCGCGATCTCCTTACGCGTCCGGCGCACCCTCGAATGCGCGCAGCTCCCGATGCGCCTTGCGCAGCTCCTTCATCAGCCGCTCGCGTTCCGGTGGATCTCCCAGAGCCAGGAGCCGCAGCAGGATTCCATAGCGGACCTGCACACCGAAGCGCTCGTCGCTCAGTTCCTTCTGCACCCACAGGTCGAGTACGCCGGCAAAGAAGATCTGGTATTCCCGGGCGAGGTCGAACAGTCCGATCCCCTTGGGAAGGCGCTTCGCATCCTCCAGCGCTTTCAGCCGGCCGGCCCAGAACTTCAGTGCCCGGTTCATCAGCAACGGCCGATGCTCCGGTTCGAATACGCCGAGCTCGAATCGCCACAGCGGGCGCAGGTAGTCCGAGTCGCTGGTGTACACCCGCGCCACCGCTTCGGCCGCAGCGAGCGCCTGGCCGTACGGCCCCTCCGCGAGGGGCACGCGCGTCGCGGCTTCGAGCTGATCCATCGTCCGGTTCAGCAGCGCGTACAGGATCGTCCCTTTCGAACCGATCAGGTTGTAGAGCGTCGCCACGCTGACGTCGGCGCGCAGCGCGAGCATGCCGACCGAGAAATCCGTCGATCCCGTTTCCCGGACGAGCGCTTCCGCGGCCGTGAGGATCGCTTCGCGCCGCCCCTCCTTCTGCTGCTCGCGCGCAGCTGGCCAAACCACCGGTGTTTGCTTCGACATGGTCCTCGGGCACGACCGCCCTGGGTGGGCGCCAGCGCGAAGCTTGCCGCATTCGCCCGCCGACGGGCGGCCGTTGCCATGCTCTATAAGCCGTTTTAGCATGCGTTCTAATTATACGGATGCCGGCACGTTGCCGATCACCCGAACGAAGAACGGAGGAGTCATGCGTACGAACTTCACACAGGCGGCGGGCCTGGGCACGGAGCCGCTCTCGTTCGAGCCCTACCGCTCGCAGGCGTACTTCGAGCTGGAACGCGAGAAGATCTTCCGGCGGACCTGGCTGATCATGGGGCGCGTCGAAGACCTGCCCAACGCCGGCGACTACATCGTCAAGGAAGTGGAGATCTGCAACGCGTCGATCCTGATCACGCGGCAGGCCAGTGGCGCTGTCCGCGCCTTCCACAACATCTGCTCGCATCGCGGCAACCAGGTGGTCTGGGACTCCAAAGGTTCGCGCAAGACGATGTTCCGCTGCCCGTACCACAACTGGACGTACGGCAACGACGGCAAGCTGCTGGCCATCAGCGACGAGAAGATGTTCTTCGGCGTCGACAAGAAGAAGTGCGGCCTGGACACGGTGCACTGCGATGTCTGGGACGGCTGGATCTTCATCAATCTCAACCCCGAGAACCGCATGACGCTGCGCGAGTATCTCGGGTCGATGGGCAATTTCCTGTCCGGCATTCCATATCCGAACGCACATCGCTCGATCAAGATCCAGGCCCACCTGAAGTGCAACTGGAAGTTTCTGATCGACGCGTTCAGCGAGGCGTATCACATCCCCGTGCTGCACTCGAAGACGATCGGCCCGACGTTCTCGAACAAGAGCAACCCGCTGGCGCATCTGCAGAACGCCGAGTTCTTCGGGCCGCACCAGTCCATCTCGCTGTTCGGTAATCCGGACTACAAACCCGAAGAAGCCGCGCTGGTCGAGAAGCTCGCCTACTCGGGCATGGTGTCCGAGAACGTGCTGGCGGCCAACCAGAGCGAGGACACGGCCGACCTGCGTTCGCATCGCAGCGTCAACCCGGGCAAGTCCCCGACCTGGTCGATGGACATCAACGAGATCTTTCCGAACTTCCACCTCGACGTGGCCGGCGGCGGCTTCTGGACGCACGAGATCTGGCCGATCACGCAGGACAGTTCGCGCTACGAGATGCGCTTCTTCGTGCCAGAGCCGAAGACGGTGCGCGAAGCGTTCCACCAGGAGCACTACATCGCGCGCTTGGCCGACGTCGTTCTGGAAGATCTTGCGAACGTCGAGCGGACGCACAAGGGCGTCGCGGCACGCGTGAAGAACGAGATGGTGCTGCAGGAGCACGAGGTGCTCATCCGGCGGATGCTCAAGGTGCACGAGGAGTTCGAGCAGTCCGAGACGCTGGAGGAAGCGATGAAGCGCTGTGCGTGGGCTGACAGCGACACCGTGCCCGAGCCGGCGCTGGAGAACTGCGCATGAGGAACGTCGCGACCGTGCCACCGGGCGAGCGAGCCCTGCCCGCCGGCTTCGAGGACATCGAGCCCTTCGTGTCCTACTGGGCCGTGGCGGGACAGAACGAGCGCCGCTACCAGCGCTGCGACACCACGTTCGACGAGGTCCGCCGCTTCTACGATGCGATGCTGCCGCGCGCCGACGATGCGATGAAACACCTCGCCGACTTCCCGTTGCGCGACATGCCCGGTCCGGAAGCCCGCCTGATGCGCCTGGTGCTGTCGCTGGCCCAGGCCTCGATGGCCGTGGAAGTCCAGGGAGGGGCTCGCGTACCCAACGCCCCCTGGCCGGACACGGTCCGGATTCTCACCGAAGAGACCCTCTGAATCTCCGGCCGGGGTCTGCGCGATGCCTGTGATTCACGTGACCAACCGCAAGGGCGTGTCATCCACGCTCGAAGCGGAAGTCGGAGTACCGCTGATGGAAGCGCTTCGCGAACACGGCGACGTCGAGGCCCTGTGCGGCGGCAACTGCGCCTGCGCGACCTGCCATGTGCACATCGACGAACGCTGGATCGAACGAGTCGGGTCCGCGGGACCCGACGAGATGACGCTGCTGGACTACAGCATGGAGAAGCGTCCCACCTCGCGCTTGAGCTGCCAGGTGCAGATGGTCGAGGCGTTCGATGGCCTGCAGCTTCACATCGCGGCGAGCGAAGGTTGATGCCCGCGGTACGTAGACGTTCGTGACCGAGCGTCCGAAGAGAGGCTAACGCAAAGGCGCAAGCCCGCCCGTTCGATGCAAGACGGTGCAAGTCGAGGACGACCGACCGTCAGGTCGGGTCATCGAAGACCGCAGGACGCGCAAGTTCGCCATCGGGCCGAAGCTCGGCTACTGGCCGAGTCCTACCGTCGCGGTGTATGCGCAGATCCAGAAAGAATACGACGTACGAAATGCGCCTCGTGGCGAGTATTACTGACTGATGTTCGCGTGCCCTCTCGGCGGCTGAACTTTCTGCGAGCCCGGAAGCAGTCCGGCTGAGAGCGATCCGCGCCGCACGAGCCGGAGCGATCCGCCAACGGCGGCGTCTTCGGTCACGCGCATCTCGCAGGGCGCTCCATTGCTGCGAACGCCCCCGTGCTTCAGCTCGGCTCCGAAGGTGAACGGTCTCCGAGGCGGCCTTCTGCCAGCGCCGTGGCATCGGTCTTCAAGTCGATCGTGAGATGGGCGATCGGCGTCGGCGTCACGATCACGGGTTCGGTCGCAGGCTCGGCATGCGCAGAATCCGTGTTCGGCCCTGTCACCGTACGCAGCAGGTCCACGAGTTCTTCGTACTGTGGCGGCTTCACGAAGTGCGCGTTGAAACCTGCGTCCTCGGTCTTGCGGCGGTCTTCGGCCTGGCCCCAACCGGTGAGCGCGATGATGAGCATGCCGCCTCCAAAAGGCTGCGCACGCAGCTGGCGGCAGGTCTCGAAGCCGTCCATGCGCGGCATGCCGATATCCAGGATCGCGGCCACCGGATGATGGAGCGCAGCCGCTTCGAGCGCCTGCTGCCCGTCGAGCGCGACCACCACGCGATGGCCTTCCAGGCGCAACAGCACAGCCAGGCTCTCGGCTGCGTCTTCGTTGTCGTCGGCAACCAGCACGCAGGCCTGGGATTGCTCGGGCGTCTGGCGATCGTTTACCTCGACTGCCTTGAGGTGTCTCGCGGGAGCCATCGGGAGGCGCACGCGAAACACGCTGCCCTTGCCGGCACCCCGGCTCTCTGCGCTGATGGTGCCGCCGTGCAATTCGATGATGCTGCGTACCAGCGACAGACCGATGCCCAGACCGCGGCGAGCGTGCGCGGCCTGAGCGGGTGCCTGCCAGAACAGATCGAACAGCATCGGCATCTGTTCGGAGGTGATGCCAAGGCCGCTGTCCTCCACTTCCGCTTCGACCTGGAAGCCCACCCTGCGCAGGCTCACGCGAATCTTCTGGCCGCGGGCGCTGAACTTGGCCGCGTTGTTCAGAAGATTGGCGAAGACCTGCGCAAGACGGAACAGGTCGCCGTGCACCTCGAGCGTGGGATCCGCGCCTTCGATCACCAGGCTCTGACCCGCGTTGATGACGAAGGCCTCGACCATTTCCTGAGCCAGATCGAGTGCGGTCGACAAGCTCATGCGCTGGCGGTTGAGTTCGAGCTTGCCGTGCTGGATCCGCGAGATGTCGAGCAGATCATCGAGCAGCCGGCTCACATGACCCAGCTGGCGATCCATCATCGCCTGCGTGCGACCCCAGCCCGGATCCGGAATGTTCAGACGCTTGAGCACTTCGAGACCGTTGCGCAGCGGCGCCAGCGGATTGCGCAGCTCGTGCGCCAGCGTGGCGAGGAAGGCGTCCTTTCGCTGATCTTCCTCGCGTCGCTGCGCCTCGAGCGCGACCTGACTCGCGATGTCCGTGTGAGTGCCGAACCACTGCAGCACCTCGCCCTTGTCGTCCGTCAGCGGAACGACCTTCATCAGGAAGGGACGAAAGGCGCCGTCGCGTCCGCGCAGCGAAAAGACCAGTTCGATCTCGCCGGTCTGCCGAAGTCCGGAAGACCAGGTCTGGAGCAACGAGGATAACTGTGCGGGCTCGACGACCAGCTGCCAGCCGTTGTCGGCGAAGTCCTTCGAGGTGATGCCGGTGTAGTCGAGCCAGCGCCGGTTGAACCAATCCACCGTTCCATCGCGGCGCGCCGTCCAGGCCAGCTGCGGAATGGAGTCCGCCATCTTGTGGAAGCGCGATTCGCTGTCCTTGAGCTCGCGTTCGACGCGCACACGAGTCGTGACGTCGAGCGACACACCGCCCACCAGGGGCTTGCCGCTCGCGTCGTGAACCGGAAACTTGTAGGTGAGGAAGGTCTTGTCCTTTCCGGGCGGTCCCTGCGTCTCGTAGAACTCCGTCGTCTTTCCGGTGGCCAGAACCTGCAGATCGTTCGTCCGCAAATGAGCCGCATGCTCGGCGCCCAGCAGGTCGGCATCGCGCAGGCCGACGATCTGCCCGGCGCTCATGCCGAACCTCTCCTCGACAGCGGTATTGACGAAGACGTAACGACCTTCGTCGTCCTTGATGTACGCCGCAGCCGGGAAGTGGCGCATGAACGCTTCGAAGCGCTCCTGCACCACCCGGATCGCCTGCTCGGCCTGCAGGCGATCCGAGATGTCCACGGCCGATCCCGTCAGGTGACGCACGCCGCTTTCGGGATTAGTGCGAACGTGTGCCCGACTCATCAGCCAGCGCGTGCGGCCATCGCGCGACTGCATGCGGAACTGGTGTTCATAGCCCGTACCGCTGTCGATCGCGCTCCGGATGGCGGATTCGACGCCCGCGCGATCGTCGGGATGCACCAGATCGTAGAAGCGCTCGATCGGGTCCCTGTCGAGGCCATAGGAGGACTTCGCACCTTGGGAACGTACGATCTGGTTGGACTGGAGATCCCAGTCCCAGGCGATCATCTTGCCCGCCTCGAGAGCCAACTCGAATCGCTGGTGCAGGTCGGCCATCGCCTGCTGCGCCAGCCGGGCTTCGGCAGCCCGCTGCCGCTCGTTCGCCTGGGCGCGGTGCATCGCCGCACAAACCCCGCAGACGGCGAGCGCCGGCACCGCGAAGAGCGACAGCCGGACCAGGTCCACCGGTGTCGAGAAGATGGTGTTGGTGGCCGGGATGACCGGGATCCAGTGAAAAACGCAGCCGGTGACCACACCCGTGATGACGCCTGCCACCCCGCCACGTGCCCAGGCGGCGATCAGCACACCCAGCAACGCAGGAACGAAAGTCGGACGGTTCTCGAGCGCAGGGACCAGCGCGGCGTGCAGCGCCACGGCGGCGCCCGTCGACGCAAGGATCACCGCCACGGTCACCAGCAGCGATCGTGGCCCGCCTGGTTCCGAAACCTTCCTGCCAACCGCGTCGCCCATGCAGCGCTTTCCCGTTTGAATGTTCAGAAGATCGACGTCCCACGCGGATCAGGAAGCGGGCGCCAATCGTGTGTCGAACGGCGGGACATGCCGGCGGCATGGGAGATAGTGCCAAAGCCGGAGCAGTCGCTCCACTGGCGCGAGCCGCTATTTTTCTGGTGCAGGCCCACCTCATTTCTCGGCGACGATGCGACGGCCCGACCATACGTGGAAGCACGTCGGCTTCCGCGGATGGAAACGCCAGCAAGGACGAGCAGTAGACGATCGGAAGACGGATGCGCAAGGCAATTTGCGATCCATCCTTTCAGTTTGCATGGTGGCCTTTTCTGACGATCGGCGACGTCGTCGTGGCGTCGAGCGTTCGCGACCGTCGTGGCACGAATGTTCGGGGGCCTCCACACCCGGTACTCGTATTCGCTCCCGGCAGCGCGGCACGGATGCTGCTACCACCGCGCGAAGCGGCTCATCGAGCGAGAGACATCCGCATGCGACAGATTCTCAACTTCGCGGCCGTCACCATCATCTCTCCCGTTTGCTTCCTGTTTTTTCGAGAGGCACTCGGATTGCCGTCGTCCTCCGCAATTCCGCTCTGCCTCGTTGCGGGCATGACGGCATTCCATGCCCTTGCCAATCACGTGGGTTTGCAGCGAGCGTCGTTGCGTCTGTATCGGGCGTTGCGACGCCGGCGCTGCCAGTTGCGAACTTCGGAAGCGTCGTCCGCCATGCTGATGTGGGGCACCTACGCCGCGCTCGCGCTGATGACCGTCGGACAGATCATGTCGCCGGAGAGCGTGGAGCTGCCGGGCCGCGACGTCGGACCGAAAGCGGCAAGCAGCAGGAATGCCATCCACGTGGCGTCGAACGCGGCGCTCGCCGACGGCATGTCGCCAGCGACCCCGCTTGCGATCGATCGCGCGGCGGGGTCGCGGGGAATGAACGCCGCTCGGCGGCTTCAACGCCCGGCCACAGCTCCGCCTGGACCCGAACAGGAGTCTGCTTTTTGCCCCCGATGCCGCGACTGGTTGAAGACGTTCCTCACGGCCATCTCGGCACCCGGATCTTCACGCGATATGTGAGGAACACCCCGCAGGATTCCTTGCGGGGAAAAGACGGCTCGCTCGCGGATCAGCAGCGGATGCGCTTTTCGTTGTTGTCCGACGTTCCCGGTATTCCAGGCGCGTTGTCGGCTTTGGCGATCAGCAGCCCACCGTCGCCGCCTTGCCCGCCTTGTCGCCCGCTTCGCCGATCCAGTCGGGCCATCCGGCGCGCTTGTTCTGTTCGCGCGCCAGCGTGCGTTCTTCGGCGGTGGCGTACTCGAGATCCCAGCGTTTGAGCGCCGGCATGATGATCCGGCGGTGCCAGAGCGGCGGGATCAACGCGACGAAGAAGCACGTGAACAGGCTCGGCATCGGAATCGCTTCGGGATGTGGCACGAGCTTGTTGTAGGGCATGTACGAATCCTGGTGATGCCCGGCGTGATTCGTGATCTCGAACGATACGATGCGCGACAGCTCGCTCATGTGATTCCAGACGTGGCGGTTGCCGATGCGCGAGCCTTCGACGCGGATCAGGCCGTAATGCTGGAAATAGTTGAACGACTCGATCCACAGGCGCGCGGCGAGCATGCCGGTGACCGTGAGTGCCACACCCGCCCAGCCGCCGACGAGGAAGATCAGGCCCTGGAAGACGAGCATGACACCGACCCACGACCAGGTCCGGTTGCGCCAGTTCCAGAACGACAGGCCGCGCTTGTTGAGCGCCCTCTTCTCGAGCCGGAAGCCGATGCTGAAGCTCACGTACAGCTCGTGCAGCGCGAACCAGTACAGCGTCTGCCCGCGCGGCGCGGTGTCGCCATCCTCCGGCGTGCAGACGTCGATGTGGTGGCCGACGATGTGGCCGATGTCGCGGATGCCGTCGAACATGCAGATCTGCGAGATCTGTCCGAGCACGCGCGAAGCCTTGTGCCGGCGATGCCACAACTCGTGCGCGGCGGGCCCGCCGGGAACCACCGAGATCCACATCAGCGAAGCGATGCTGCCGACGATCTGCATCGTCGTCAGCTCGTTGTTGGCGATGTGGTGTGCCGCGAAGAAGTAGATCGCGAGCGATCCGATCGCCGCCATCCACACGGGTGCCGTCGCCAGGAAGTTGTTGGTCATGCGCCGCGGCCGCATGTTGCGCGGCAGCAGCGCGTCGATCGCGGCCAGGATCGGGAATGTGGCGATGCCGAGCCACACCCAGTCGCCACCCAGCACGAATCCCGCGATGCCGGCGGCGACCAGACCGTTGGGAATTAGCCAGAACTTCAGATAGTCCGTCATGACACGTCTCCTCTTGTGCTCACTTGGTGGCGAAAAGCCACCCGCGCCCCACCGTGCGCATCCGCGCAGGGCCTCGCCCTCGCGGTGCGCGACGACTTCATATCGGCGGGTGCTGCTGTACCTGCTCGTACTTGGCGTAACCCGTGCCGACGCCGTACTCCATGATCCCGTAGCCCACTTCATCGCCGATGCGGACTTCGATGACGTGGTCGGCCAGCGTGCGGGCCAGCTTGCGGGTTGCCGGGTCTTCGAGATTCCAGCACTCGTGCTCGACGTGAACCCCCTTCCCCTTGTCGTCGCCCTGGAACCATCCGTTCAGTCCGCCGTAGAGGCCCGCTTTCAGGAAGTAGCGCGCCGGTAGCGTGCGGATATTCATCGTGTGGCGGCTGCCGTCGTCGAGGCTCACGTCAAAGACCGCCGATTCCACCGTCTGCCCGTGCGGATCGTTCGCCCATTGCACGTCGTGGCTCACACCGCTCATGCGCCGGGCCGGGTTCGGCTTGGTCCCGATCGGTGTCACTTCCTCGCCCGACAGATAGATGAACTCGCCCGGCGCACGTTCCTTGAAGAAGACGTGGAGCCCGCGATTGGCGAACTGGACCGTCGTCCAGGCGTAGAAAAACGGTGGATAGAACGTGACCGGCGGATGCGCCTCGTCGGTTCGCATCTCGGCGCGGATCCCCCACGAATGATCGCGCTGGCCCAGCCAGCCCTGCGGTTCGACCGCCCGGCGCTTGCCGTCGACTTCGAGCCAGCCTCGATACGCGCCGAGCTGCTGGCCGCGCGCCATGTGCTCGGTGACGCGGCCGTTGCGGCGACGGAAGTGCGGCTCTTCCTCATGCGCGTTCATCGTGCCGAGGAATTCGATCTCGAAGCTCAGGCCCGACTCGTTCGGCGCCAGGCTCAGCCGATGCCGGCGCAGGCCCTCGACGACCTCGATCTTCAGCGGGCCGACCGTGGTCTCGAGCGGATTCGGACGCAGCCGGCGCGAGGCGCGGAAATTGTGTTGTGTCGTGCCAATGGTCACGCCGGCGAACGCGTCCATGACGTTGCGGTTGGGGTGATAACCCAGGCCGATGTCGAAGATCACGTCGCCCGACTTCGGATGGCCCGTGTACCAGAGGCGTTCCATCCACGACGGATCGCTGTTGCCGACGTGATCGAACGTGGTTGGAAGCTGGTGACCGATGAGGTCGTCTTGCGCGGTGAGCATGTCGTTCCCTTTGTTCTATTCGTTATTCCGATCCGCTCGACATCTCGGCGAACATCGGCTTAGCCGAGGTCTGCAGTTCGTGCTTGAGCTGACGATCCATGTAGGTTCGAAACTGCAGTTCGATGGCGGCTGCGCGTTGTGCGTCGAGATTCGCGCTGCCGTGCCATTCGACGAGAGCGCAGATGCGGCCTTCGTTGTCGTCGCGAAGCGATTCCAGCGCCTGGACGTCGAGGCCCGGCGATCCTTCCCGCGGCAGCGCCGGTGCATCGATCCCCGCAAGCAGGGGCGCTAGCGCGTCGCGCAAGGCGATCTGCGCTGCGATCTGCTCGCCCACGAACGCCGGCGACCAGGCCGCTCGCAGCCCGATGCTGTTGAGCATGTAGATGACGCCGAAGGCCTGTCCGCGCGCGAATTCGGTTCCGATGTGCGGGATCACCTCGTTGCGCAACGTGGCGGCCATCCCTTCGATCATTCGCTTGAGCGAGTTGTTCACGAGACCTCCGCGGCCGGCAGCATCTTGGAGATCTGGCGCAGCACCGGCGCGATCTGCGTTCCCATTGCCGGCATGCGCATGTCGTTGAAGCGACCGTCCTCGTAGCAGCGCACGGCCGCCATATGCGTGACCGCGAGCTTGACCAGCGAGAACACCAGGTAGAACTGCAGCGAGGCCGGATCGACGTTGAACCCGGCTTCGCGCTCGTACCGCGCGATGAAGTCTTCTTTCGCGAGCAGCCGGCAGATCAGGCCGGAGCCGCCGGTGTATTGCGGAAGGAACGCCCAGCCCAGGTCCTCGTGCGGATCGCCCAGGTGCACGAGCTCCCAGTCGAGGATCGCCGTGATGCGGCCGTCGTGTTCGAGAAAATTGCCGAGGCGGTAGTCGCCGTGCACGAGGCTGACGCGCGGCGCCACCGGCAGGTTCTGCCGCAGCCAGCGAAACGCCCAGGTCAACATGGGATAGGGCTTGAGCGTCCAGCGCGCGAAGTTGCGCTCCCATTCCTCCACCTGTCGTAGCGCGGCGTTCTCACGCGTCACGCCGCCGTCGTGCTCGAAGCCCGGCTTTCCCCGCCACTCGGCGGTGTGCAGCCCTGCGAGCGCGCGGACGAATTGCGCGCCGATGCCGAGCCGATAGCCTTCCTCGAAACCGGAATTGCTACCGCTGACCCAGGGCACGGGCGCGGAGCCGGCCACTCTTTCGCTGACGAAGAACGGCGCGCCGAGGATCGAGGCGTCGTCGCTCCACCAGTAGGAACACGGCACCGGCACGTTCGTGGCTTCCAGCGCCTTCAGCGCCGCGTGCTGCGGCAGCGCGCTGTAGGGAGCGAACAGGCCGTAAGGTGGGCCCAGCCTCAGGATCAGGCCGCGCTCGCCCTCGACGCCTTCTTCCTTCGCGGTAAAACCGTAGGTGATCCACGAGAAGCCGACCGCGTAGCGCGTAAAGGCGCCCAGCGTCCAGCGGCGGCTCGTCTGCGCCTGCAGGTAGTCGGCAAGGCGCGCATGGATGTATGCCTCGTCGGACAACGGATCAGCGACCTGGGCGGCTGCGGCGGACATTCGGACTCAGCTCTTCTTCACGCGCGAAGAGTGCTTCTTCGGGCCTTCAACGAGCACCGTCGGCGGCGCCTCGAGGTGAAAGCCGTCGAAGGCTTCGGAATTGCATTCCTGCCGCAGCGGGCCCCAGCAGACGCGCGCATTCGGAGAGCCGCCGTCGATGCGGATGCAGGCGCCGGTGATATAGGCAGCGCCGGGCGACAGCAGGTAGACGATGGCGCTCGAAATCTCCGACGCGTTGCCCCAGCGCTGCAGCGGGATCGTCTTCGGGATGTCGCGGAAGAACTGCTGGGCTTCGGGCTCGTAGGTGTCGAGGCCGCTGCTGGCGATGCAGCCGGGCGCCACGGCGTTCACGCGCACGCCGTAGCTCGCCCACTCTGACGACACGCTCTCGGTCAGCGTCCACATGCCGCCGCGCGCCGACGCGGAATGCGCGTAGTTGGGCCAGCCGTGCCAGATGTCCGCGATCATGTTCACGATCGATCCGCCATTGGCCTTCATCCAGCGCTTGTAGGTCTCGCGCATGAAGATGAAGCCACCGATGAGGTTGTTGCGCACCACGGCCTCGAAGCCCTTGGTGCTGATGTCCTCTGCCGGCATGCGGTACTGGCCGCCTGCGTTGTTGACCAGGCCGTCGATCCGGCCGTGGAGTTCGAGCACCTTGTCGATGGTCGCGCCGACCTGGGCTTCCTCGCGGATATCACAGACGTGGGTCGTGACCTTGCCGCCCACCGCCTCGATCTCCGCCTTCACGGCGTCGAGCTTCTCGATCTTGCGGCCGACGATGGCCACCGTGGCGCCGAGCGAGGCCAGCTCGTGCGCCGTGCAGCGGCCGATGCCACTGCCGCCGCCGGTGACGATGAACACCTGGCTTTCGAACAGATCGGCGCGGTAGATGGAGTGGTAACCCATGAAGATCGATTTCCTGGAGACGAGTGGGATCAGAGTGAACTGGCGGTTGCGCCGGCGCGACCCTTGTCGGCCTTGTCGAAGAACTGCTGCGAGCGTTCCATCACCGTCTGGTTGCCCCCGCAGAGTGCGTAACC
Source organism: Panacagrimonas perspica (assembly GCF_004364935.1). Classification (GTDB taxonomy): domain Bacteria; phylum Pseudomonadota; class Gammaproteobacteria; order Nevskiales; family Nevskiaceae; genus Panacagrimonas; species Panacagrimonas perspica. The sequence goes on from NZ_SOBT01000008.1 coordinate 1,230,938, forward strand.
CCACATCGCCTCGACGCGGAGCTGGTCGTGCAGCGGACGTCCGATCACTTCGAGCAGCGTTTCCTTGGCGGACTCGGTCGCGGCGCGATCGCAGCGTAGGATGCGCGCGACCAAGTCCTCGGTCGCCGCCATCAGGTCGTCGTGCGGCACGACCTTGTTGACCATGTTGTGCATCAGCGCGCGCTGGGCCGAGAACGGCTCGCCGGTGAGGATCATCTCCATCGTGATGCCGACTCCGCAGGCGTTGAGCATGCGCACGATGCCGCCGTCGGCCGAGTGCATGCCGCGACGCACTTCGAAGGTGCCGAACTGGGCTTTCTCGGAGGCCACGCGGATGTCGCAGGCCATCGACAGCTCGATGCCGTGACCCAGGCACCAGCCGTTGATGGCGGCCACGATCGGCTTGGTGATGCGCGACAGCGGCCCGCGCGTGATACCGGACAGGCCGTCTTCCATGCGCTCGCGACCGACCATCGGCCCCACCTTCTGCCACTCCGGCGCGTGGGTCTTGAGATCGGCTCCCGCGGTGAACGCATCGCCCGCGCCGGTGAGGATCGCGACGCGCAGCTTCGGATCGTCGCGGAAGTCCTTCCACGCGTCGCACAGCAGCAGATGGGTTTCGTAGTCGACCGCGTTCTTGCACTCGGGGCGGTTGAGCGTGACGTAGGCGACCTCGCCTTTCTTCTCGTACAGGACTTTCTTCGACATGGAGACTTCCTCCCGGAAATCGTTTGCGGCCGCTCTTTCGAGCAGGCGTTATGAGTTGGGCACGAGCATCAGGCCGCGGCGCGCAGCGAACGCGGGCTCTTGTCCAGCGAAACGATCAGCTTGCGCAGCACGCTCTCGAGCAGGGCGAACTCCTTGGCGCTCAGATCGGAGAAGGCGGTCTCGATGGGGTCGCGCAGCTGCGGCGCGGCGTCGAGCGCTTTGGCTCGGCCTTCGGGCGTGATGCTGATGACGTGCCGGCGGGCATCGCGCGGATCGATGCTGCGTGCAACGTGTCCGTCTTCGATGAGTGCTTCGAGCAGCCGCGTCATGTTGGCGCGGCTCGTCCCCACCATTTCACTGAGTTCGCCGGGCGACGCCGTTCCGCTCTCGTTGGAGACCAGCAGGCACAGCACGTGGAACGTGTTCTCCGTCAGGCCCATCGAACGGAAGACCGGCTCGAAGAAGTTGCTGAGCCCGAATTCGGTGATGCGCAGCAGTCGGACCATCACCGTCCCCGGCATCGGCAGGTCCGGCAGGGCACGCGCCATCAGCGGCGTGCTGATCGCGACTTGGGTCAGTCGTTCGGATCCTTTCATGATCATTACGATAATGGTTCACATGTGAACGGTATGGAGCCACATAGAGTGCGAGTAACGCAATACCGTTCGTCGGCATCGGCAAGTTCTGCGTATTGGCAACTCGCAACCAGCCGCAGAAACAGGAATACCCGCTTGTGCGGTACGCCTTCCCATGCAACGATAGTTCATCGACGAACTATCGGAGTATCGATGTGAAAGGCAGCCAGCGCCTGCGACACGTGGACAGCAGTACTCCCCGGATGGAGCGCGCCCTGCCCGATCTGCCGATGGCCAGCACCGTGATGGTCCGTCTGCTGCGCATCAGCGTGTTCGGCATGAGTGATTTCTTCGAGCCGGTGTTTCGCGCTGTCGGGCTCACCGACAACTCCTTCCACGTGCTGTGCCTGCTCGTCGCCGCCGAGAGCGGCTCGGATTCGCCGAGTGAGCTCAGCGAGATGGTCGGTACCAGCCGCGCGAACATGACGCGCATCCTCGACGAGCTCGTCGAGGATGGATTCGTGACGCGCGCGACCGCGCCGCGCGATGGCCGCCGGCAGATCGTCACGATCACCGCGGCCGGCCGCAAGAAAGTGCGCGATACCGTCCCGCGCGTCGCCGGTCCGCTGCAGATCGGCTTCTCCGAACTCGACGACAAGGAGATGGCGCAGCTCGACCTGCTGCTGCGCAAGCTCACCGTGTCCTTCGACAAGAGCGCGCACGCTATGCGCGCGGCCGCCTGATCGAAGAGCGCGATGATCCCCAACGAAGACCAGCTGCTGTTGCAGGAAGCCGCGAGGCGCTTCTCGCGCGGAAAGCTGCTGCCGGGCTACCAGCAGCGCGAGCGTGATGGACGCATGGATCGCGCGCTGCTGCGCGAGATGGGGACGCTGGGCCTGCTGGGCGCCGACATCTCCACCGAGCATGGCGGCCTGGGCACCGACGGTGTCACCACCGGCCTGATCGTGGAAGAGCTGGCCTACGGCGACTTCAACATCGCAGCCGTGACGCTGGTGATGTCGCTATGCGGCGCGATCATCGCGCGCAACGCCACACCCGCAGTCGCCGCCCAATGGCTGCCCCGCATTCCGCGCGGCGACGCCATCCTCGCGCTGTCGATCACCGAGCCACATTGCGGTTCCGATGCCGGAGCGCTCCAGCTCAAGGCGCGGCGCGATGGAGACTTCTACGTCCTCAACGGCGAGAAGACCTCGACGACGTACTGCGACTGCGCCGACGCCTTCATCGTGTTCGCGCGCACGGGGAGCGTCGAGAGCGGCGCGCGCGGGGTCACGGCCTTCCTGGTCCCGTCGGACTCAAAAGGCTTGCAGGTCACGCGCTTCCAGGATCTGGGCAGCCATTGCTCGGGGCGTGGATCGGTGTTCTTCGACGACGTCCGGGTCCCGGCCGGTCACCGACTGGGCGCCGAGAACAAGGGCTTCACGCAGGTCATGGCGGGCTTCGACTACAGCCGTGCGCTGATCGCGCTGCAATGCCTGGGAGCCGCGCAGGCGTCGCTCGACGAGGCCTGGGCCTACGTCAAGGAACGCGAAGCCTTCGGCGGGCCGATCGCGCGATTCCAGGGCGTGAGCTTTCCGCTCGTCGAAGGCGAAACCCTGGTGGCGGCGGCGCGCCAGCTTTCGTACCACGCGCTCGCGCTGCGCGACGCCGGGAAGCCGCACACGGTCGAGGCCGCGCAGGTGAAGGGGCTCGCACCCAAGACCGCGTTCGACGTCATCCATCAGTGCGCGCTGACGCTGGGCCATTACGGCTGGTCGATGGACCTGCCGCACCAGCAGCGCATGCGCGACGTGATGGGCCTGGAGATCGGTGACGGCACGGCTGGAATCATGAAGCTCATCGTGGCCCGCGCGCGCGCGGGACGCGAAGCCACGGAAGAACGCGGATCGACGTCCGCGTAGGGAACACCGTTTCAGCCGACGCAGATCGGCGATGGAGGAACCGCATGCTCGACTACCTGAAGTACTGGACCGGTGTCGCCGTCCTGGCCGTGGCCTACGCCGGCATGATCGTCGGTGGCGACTGGGTATGGGCCGGCTTCGTGATGTTTCCCCTGCTCTCGCTGCTGGACTCCTTCCTTCCTCGCGATTACGCGCCGCGGCGCATGACGCGCGAATGGCTGGCGGATATCCCGCTATGGATCTGCGCCATCGGCCCGCTGCTGCTGTATCTCGTGTTCGCGTGGCGATTCGCAGAGGGCGCCTACGTCGACGTCTGGCAGCTGGTCGGCGCGGTGTTGAGCCTGGCCTGGACCTCGATCGTGCCACTCGCGCCGGCTGCGCACGAGCTGTATCACAAGCGCACCATCATCGGCCGCACGATCGGTCGCTACGCGCAGATGTGCCAGTTCGATCCGATGCGTGACATCGCGCACGTCGTCGGCCATCACATCGACGTGGCCACGGTGAAGGACGGCGACACCGCGCGCCGTGGCACCACGCTGTACCGCTTCGTGATCATGGCGGTGTGGGAGCAGACCGTGTGGGACGTGACCACCGAGTCCGCGGCCCTGCAGAAGCGCGGCTACAGCAGATGGAACTGGCGGCATCGCGGCTGGCGCGCGCTCGGCTCGCAGGTGCTGTTCCAGGGCGCGGTGTGGATCATCGGCGGCTGGCAGGCCGCCGCGATCACGACGGGAGCGATGCTGCTGACGCGCGTCTGGGCGGAATCGTTCAACTACTTCCAGCACTACGGCCTCGTGCGCGCGATCGGCGCCCCGATCGGTCGCCGCCACCTGTGGAATCACCTGCGCTGGCTGTCGCGTGTGCTGTCGTTCGACATCACCAACCACGCGGACCATCACCTCAACTCGTACAAGCGCTACTACCAGCTGGTGCCGCATCGCGACTCGATCCCGATGCCGAGCCTGTTCGTCTGCTTCTTCGCGTCGCTGATTCCGCCGATCTGGCACGAGTTGATCGCCAAGCCTGCGCTCAGGCGATGGGACCTCGAATACGCCACGCCCGAGGAGCAGACGCTGGCCCGCGAGCAGAACCGCGCCGCCGGCTGGGAGGACTGGCTCGGCCAAGTCGGGCAGCAGCCTCTTGCGACGCGGCCCGCGACGGTCGGCTGCTGAGTCCGGATTTCTCTCATCACGGCGACGACGCCTGCTTCCGCACATTCACAACGCGCCGACGCATCCGGCGCTTCATCGAGGCTCGCATGACCCGCGAAAAGATCCGCTACGAAAAGAAGGCCGATATCGCCTACATCACGTTCAACCGCCCCGAGCGCAAGAACGCCATCGACCTCGAGATGCACCACCGCCTCGGCGAGATCTGGCGCGATTTTCGTGACGACGACGCGCTGCGCGTCGCGATCATCACCGGCACCGGAGACGCCTTCTGCGCCGGTGCCGATCTGAAGACCCACGTGCCGGAATGGGACGGCGTGGGTCCGAGCCTGGGTCGCGACAAGCTGTCCGACGGCTTCGCCGGGGGCATCACGCGTGGCGTGCATCGCATCTACAAGCCGATCATCGCGGCCTGCAATGGCTGGGTTCTCGGCGGAGGACTGGAACTGGCGATGGCCTGCGACATCCGCATCGCGTCCGAGCGCGCGCAGTTCGGCTCGTTCGAACTGCGCCGCGGCATGCACCCCGCCGACGGCGGCATCGTGCGGCTCGTGAATACCTGCGGCACCGGCATCGCGCTGGAGATGGAGCTCACCGGCGAGCCGATCGATGCGCAGCGCGCGTTCTACGCCAACATGGTCTCGAAGGTCGTCCCGCACGACCAGTTGATGGCCACCGCCGAGGACTACGCCAAGAAGATCCTGCGCAACGATCGCCGCGCGGTCGAGAGCGCGAAGGAGACGATCTTCGAGGTCGTGGGCCGCACGCTCGACGAACAGCTCAAGGTGGAGTGCCTGTACGGCTACGCGCTATGCGGCGGCAATCCGGAACTGGTGCGCCGTTCGCAGGAATTCCTCGACAAGAAGGACAAAGGCCGCGTCGGCGTCAACGCGACATCTCTCTGAACCCACACAGCTACGAGGTAGATCATGAGCAGCAAGCCGATTTCAGGATGCGGTGTCGTGTTGCTGGGCGGCACGGCCGGTGTCGGCCTCGAGGCCGCTTCGCAGTTCGCCGAACAAGGTGCGCGCGTGCTGCTGCTGGGCCGCAACGCCGAGCGTGGCGCCGCCGCCTGTGCGGCCGTGAAAGCTCGCGTGCCGAGTGCCGACGTCGGCTTCGTCAAGGTGGACGCCACCGATCCGGCCGATGCCGTACGCGCCGAAGCCGAGTGCCGCGAGCGGCTCGGCGCCATCGACGTGATCGTCACCAGCACCGGGCCGAGTGAACCGCCGCGGCTGATGCACAACATCCCGATCCAGAGCGTAAGGCCGCTCATCGAGGAGATCATGCTGCCGCCGTTGCACCTGATCCATGCCGCCCTGCCCGCCATGCGCAAGCAGAAGAGCGGCTCGATCGTCGTCGTTGCCTCGGATGCCGGCAAGATTCCGACGCCGGGCGAGACGCTGGTCGGATCGGCCATGGGCGCGATCCTGATGTACTGCAAGGCGGCGGCGCTGGAGGTCAAGCGCGAGAACGTGCGCATCAACCTTCTGACGCCGTCACTGATCTCCGGCACGCCGGGCGCTGCGCTGATCTTCAACGAGCCGTTCAGCGCCAAGATGTTCGAGAAGGCCTCCGCGATGGCGCACCTCGGCGTCGCGGATGCGGCGGATCAGGCCGCGATGATCCTGTACCTGGCGGGTCCGGCGGCGAAGCGCATGACCGGCCAGGCCATCAGCATCAACGGCGGCATCTCGATCGCCTGAAGCCTGACGGCGGCCTCGGGCCTCGCGCGGAGGAGAAGCACCCATGTGGCTGTTTTCCGAAATTCGCACCATCGGCGACATCCCGAAACACTACGCGCGTGTCACGCCGCAGAAGCCGGCGCTGATCGACGCCTCGGGCGCGCTGTCGTTCGCGCAACTCGATGCCAACGCCAACAGGGCCGCGCACGCCTTGCGCGGCCTGGGCGTGAACCCCCTGGATCGCGTCGCGATCCTGTCGAAGAACACGCCGCGATACTTCGAGGTGCTGTTCGGCGCCAATCGCCTCGACGCGGCGCTGCTGCCCCTGAACTGGCGGCTCGCGGCGGCCGAGCTCTCGGCCATTCTCGAAGACGCGACGTCCACCGTGCTGGTGACGGACCGCGAATACGAACAGACGGCGCAGAAGGCGGTAGCGAGCAGCGGCAAGCCCTGCCGCATCGTGGTGTTCGATTCGGTCGATGCCGGCGCGAAGACCGAATGGAAGTCCCTGTGCGAGCAAGCCGGCACCGATGATCCCGGCGTCGACGTGAACCCGCTGCACACGTCGATCCTGATGTACACCTCGGGGACGACGGGCCGTCCCAAGGGCGTCCAGTTCTCGCACCAGGGCCAGCTGTTCCTGCGGCTTTGCGAGCACCTGGAGCCTTCGTTCCGCTACGCCGCGGACGACGTGATGCTCACGGTGATGCCGCTGTTCCACGCCATGGGCATCAGCTTGTCGACGCAGGCGCTGTACAGCGGCGTCGCGGTTGCGGTGTATCCCATGCCCGATCCGGGCGAACTGATGCGCCTGATCGCGAAGAACCGGCCGACGGTGCTGCCGCTGGTGCCCACGGTGATCCAGATGCTGCTGGACCATCCCGATGCGGCGAGCGCTGATTACTCGTCGGTGCGGGCGGTCATCTACGCCGGTTCGGGCATCGGCAGGCATCTGCTGAGCCGCGCGATGCAGGCGATCGGCTGCGACTTCATCCAGTTCTACGGCGCCACCGAGACCGCCTGCGGCGTGACGTTCCTGCGGCCGGCCGATCATCGCCTCGACGACGAGGCCGCGCTGGCGTCCTGCGGCAGTCCGCTACCCCTGATCGAGATCAAGGTCATGGATACCGAAGGACGCGAGGTGCCCGACGGGGCCGTTGGCGAGTTCTGGATCCGCTCGCCGTCGCTGAGCACCGGCTATTACGGGCAGCCCGAGCTGACGGCAGCTGCATTCAAGGACGGCTGGTACCGATCGGGCGATGGCGGTTTCCGCGATTCGCGCGGACTGCTGACGATCGTCGATCGCGTGAAGGACATGATCATCAGCGGCGGCGAGAACGTGTATTCCACCGAGGTCGAGCAGGCGTTGCAGAAACTGAAGGGCGTGCAGATGTGCGCCGCCGTGGGATTGCCCGATCCGAAGTGGGGCGAACGCGTGGTCGCGGCGATCGTCGCCGATCCCGCTGCAGGCCTCACCACGGAGCAGGTCGTCGCGCACTGCCGCGAACGGATCGCGGGCTACAAGGTGCCCAAGCAGGTCGTGTTCCGCGCCGCGCTGCCGATGACGGCCAGCGGCAAGGTGCAGAAACGCGCGCTTCGCGACGAGTTGGTGTCCGAGGAGATCAAACGCTGACGCCGAAACCTTGGATGATTCAGGCGCCGCTTCGTCGATTCACATGCCGACACGAAGCTCACCGGACATCGGGGTCGCGCGAGGGACAGGCCAGTTTTGTTTGCTGGCGCGTCCCTTCGTCTCCCGAGTCCGGATGGGCGACCCCGACCGGCCCTACTTCCCTTCGCGCAGCACGTGCGAAATCAGGTTCTTCAGCACGACGGCGCCTTCGAAGAAATTGATCTCGCAGTTGTGAAATGCCGTCTTGGAGCCGACGAAGCTGACGTTCGACGACCGGACATTGATCGTGCACTTCGAGAGCTGCACGTCCCACAGCACGGTGCGATCCAGTTCGATCGTCTGGCCCGAGATCGGGCCGGTCAGCACGCGGTGGTTGGCGCCGCCGGACTGGAGCACGGCCTTGGCGATATCCGTCTCCGTTTCCGACATCTTGTTGACGAGGCCGAATGCACCGAAGCCGCTCAGGCCGAACACCGCCTTCAGGCCGGGGCCGGCCTTCTCGTCGGCGCTGCCCGCCTTTGCTTCGAATTCCGTGCGGCCGCCGATGTCGTAGAACTTTCCGGCGATCGTCGTCACGAAGGTTTCCGGCGCGCCGTCGGCCAGCCGCTGGGATTCGGTGGACACCTTCAGGATCGCGGTGCCCGCCGCGTCGCGAATCTCGTAGCCCGAGTGACCCGTGACGACCTTCGAACACTCCCGGGTGTTGACCTCCAGCACGTTGCGGACGAGCCGGAACAGGACCTTGCCTTCGGCGTCGAGGAAATTCCCGGTCAGCACGGGATGAATCGACTCGTCGCGAGGCTCTGCGCCCACCAGGAAGAAATCGTCGGCCGAACCGACGTCACCCAGGGCGAAGGTATTGCAAGCGTTTCCGCCGATCAGGTAGCTGTGGAAACGGCCCGGGATCATCGAGCTGCGAACGGTGGTGTTAGGCATCACTCTCTCAAGGTTGGCCCCGTCGTGGGGTGGACGCGGAGTCTAGCGTTCTGCCACCGGGTCAGTGCGTGAGCAGACCCGGGCTTAAAATCCTCGAAAGGACGGGAGATGCAGCGGCGTGGTCCATCGTGCGTCGAAGCGACAGAAAGCGGCAGAGGAGACGCCGGTGCAGGAACCGACGCCCCGCGTGGACGCGCGGCCGTGGTTCGTCTACCTGTTGCTGTGTCGCGGTGATCGCCTCTACGCGGGCGTTACGCCGGAACTCGCGATGCGGATGCGCAAGCACTGCTCGGGGACCGGCGCCCGGTTCACACGCAGCCATCCGCCGGAGCGCCTGCTGGCGGCAAAAAGCTTCGCCTCGAAGGCCGTTGCGCAATCGATGGAGCACCAGGTCAAGCAATTGAGTGCCGCGCAGAAACGTGAGCTGGCGTCGGTGTGGGCTCAGGAATTCGCGATCGAAGATCTTCCGGAAATCCTGGCGGCAATGACGCCGAAGCCGTGACGGGTGCCGCTCCAGGACGCCCTACGCCTCGCACTCCGAAGACTCTGCCCCACATACACGATTCCGCCCTTCCCGCTTGGCCCGGTACAGCTCCGCATCGGCACGCGCCAGCAACGTCGCGGAATCCTGACCGGCGGCAGGCAAGCAGGCATGGCATCCGATGCTGACGCTCAGTCCGCCGAACTGGGCGCCCAGCCGTTCGACGTCGGCCCGCAGGTCTTCCGCGACCCGACGCACACCCTCGATGCTGGTATTCGGCAACAGGATCACGAGCTCTTCGCCGCCATACCGCGCAGCCAGATCGGCGGGACGCGCCGCGGCGCGCTGCAATCGCTGCGCCACCTGGCGGAGGATCTCGTCTCCTGCGCCGTGACCGTAGGTGTCGTTGTAGCGCTTGAAATGATCGATGTCGGCGAACAGCAAGCCCACCGGCTCGCCGGCACGCAGCGCGCGGGCCCATTCATGCTGGAGTGTCTGGTCGAAGCACCGGCGATTGGCAAGACCGGTGAGGCCGTCGAACGACGCCAGCGTTTCGTACATCAACGCCTGGCGTCGCACGTTCACATGCGTGCGCACCCGCGCCAGCAGGATCGAGACCGATAAGGGCCGCGTGATGTAGTCGACCGCGCCCAGGTCGATACCGAACGTCTCGTCGGACTCGGAGTCGTTGGACGTCACGAACATCACCGGGATGTTGCGGGTGCTGTCGAGCGCCTTGAGTCTCCTGCAGACCTCGTGACCATCCGGAGCCGGCATCGTCACGTCGAGCAGGATCAGATGAGGTGCAGGTTCTGCCTGCGCCAGCTCGATGCCGCGGGTGCCGTCGGTCGCGGATATCACGTCGTAGACGTCGCCCAGGATCGAGACCAGCATCTCGATGTTCATCGGCACGTCGTCGATGACGAGGATGCGAGCGCGTGCCGCCAGCGGGTTGGTCGGATTGTCCATGGGTGAAAACCTCGCTGGCCGCGGCCGGGCGGAGCGCCTCTCCGGTGGACTCTACTGCGCCGGAGGACTTGAGCGGGGCTGTGCGCTGCAGGCCCGATGTCAGCCGCGTCGCGGCGCGGCGACCGCAGCCTCCGCTGTCGGCGCGTGCGAATCGATCGAGAAGCCCTCGTAGCCGGAATCCGCCGCCGCGTCGATCTCACGGAAATACTTGGGCGCGCCGCCGAAATAGAACAGCGGACCAGTGGCCTTGCCCGGAATGTTGGCGCCCACGTAATAGGAACCGACCGCTTCGGCGCCGGGCAGCAACGTGGCGTTGAACAGCGTCGTCAGGCGCTCGCTCCATCGCTCCATCGTGCCGGGGCGCGGCTCGATGCGGTCTTTGCCCTGCGCACGCAGATGCTCCAGCGTCCGTCCGATCCACTGCGCCTTGTGCTCGATGAGCACCGGGAAGTTGAGGATCGGCGAATGCGGGCCCGCCATGATGAACAGGTTCGGATACCCCTCGACGGCCAGACCGAGATACGTGCGCGCGCCGGACGCCCACTCCGCGTCGAGACAGCGCCCGTCGCGACCGCGGATCCCCATGTTCGTCAGCGCGCCGGTGCCTGCGTCGAAGCCGAGGGCGAGGATCAGCATGTCGAGCTCATGCTCGGTCCCATCCGCGAGCCGCACACCGCGTGCCGTGAATTCCTGGATCGGGTTGTCCCTGACCGAAACCAGCTCGACGTTCGGGCGGTTGTACGTTTCGTAGTAGTGATGCCCGAGCGGGATGCGCTTGGCGCCGATCGGATGATCTTTCGGGCACAGCAGTTCGGCTGTCGCGGGATCATCGACGATCGTGCGGATCTTGTTGCGCACGAACTCGGCCGCCACCGCGTTCGACTGTGCGTCCGCCGTCAGGTCGTCGAGTGTCTCGAAGATGAAGCGAAAGCCGCCCCGTTCCCATCCGGCCTCGAGGATGCGCTGATGCTCCTCTTGCGTGACGTTGTCGATCTTGCGTCCCGACCGCTCGATCGGAAAAGCGAAGACCTGCCTGCGGCACAGCTTCCAGATGTCGTCGTAGTTCGCCTTGATCGCCGCGCGCTGGTGCGCCTCGAGAGGGTGATTGCGGCTCGGAATCACGTAGGTCGGTGTGCGCTGGAACACCGTCAGGTGAGCGGCCGTGTGCGCGACTTCCGGGATGATCTGCACGGCGGTGGCACCGGTGCCGATGACGCCGACGCGCTTTCCGGCGAGCGACACCGGCACATGCGGCCAGCGCTGGCTGTGAATGATCTGGCCGCCGAAGCGTTCGCGGCCGGGAAACGGCGGGTCGTAAGGCACGGAAAAATTGCCGGTCGCCGACACGAGGAAGATGCACTGCAGTCGCCGGCCATCTTCCGTCGTGACCCGCCAGCGGTTGGACGCCTCGTCGTAGTCGGCCGCCATCACGCGGGTGTTGAGCTCGATGTCCCGTCGCAGGTCGAATCGCTCGGCCACATGGCGCAGATACGCGTGCACTTCCGGCTGGGACGGAAAGCGGGCCGGCCAGTCCCACTCCTGCTGCAGCTTCTCGTCGAAGGAGAAGCAGTACACCCACGCCTCGCTATCGGTGCGAGCACCGGGATAACGGTTCCAGTACCACGTGCCGCCGACATCGCTGCCCGCTTCGAGAACCCGCACGGAGAAGCCGCGCCCACGCAGTTCGTACAGGAGGCGCAGGCCACCGAAGCCCGCTCCGATCACGAGAACGTCGTACTCGGGAACAACCGTTTCGTCTGCGACGACGCTGTGACTCACGTTTTCTCCTGGCGTGCTTGCATTGACTTGTCACGTGCTTGCGTGGCCTTGTCGATCGACTTTACAGGCTGTCGAATGAGCCGCCCAATTTGCCGCGCGATCGGGGCGCGGCTACGCTCCGGCAGCGGTATGACGCAGCTCCATCGAGTGGCTGCGCGACGACGAGGAGGAACCATGAACGATTACGTCCCCAGTCTGCTGCTGGTCATGGGGCACATGCATGAAGGCATGAGCGATCACGACTTCATGCACGCCGAGATGGACATGGCCATCAAGGCCGAGGGCATGGGGTATTCGGCCGTGTGGTGCGTCGAGCACCACTTCGATCGCGTCTACTCGATGTGCCCCGACAACTTCGTGTATCTCACCTACCTCGCCGCGAAGACCGAGCGGATCAAGATCGGCATCGGCGCGTGCATCCTGCCGTGGAACGATCCGCTGCGCGTGATCGAGAAGGTCAATCTTCTCGACATCATGAGCAAGGGCCGTCTGCTGCTCGGGCTCGGCCGCGGGCTGTCACGCATGGAGTACGGCGGATTCGGCATCGACATGAGCGAGGCGCGTGATCGCTGGAGCGAGTCCTACGCGATGATCAGCGCGGCGCAGAAGACCGGATTCATCGAAGGAAATGGCGCGTTCTGGAAGCAGCCGCGCACCGAGATCGCGCCGTTCTCCGGCATCCCGCTCGAGGGACGGACGACCGAGATCGCGATGTCGTCGGAGTCGCAGATCCTGGCCGCGAAGCTGGGGCTCAAGATGGCGACGTTCGTCGTCAGCCCGATGGACGTCATGGCGCCACAGCTCCACAAGTACCGCGAGGTCTTCGAGGAAACGCATGGAACACCGGCGCCGCCGCCGATGGTCTGCGACATGATCACGATCCACGAGGACGAGGAAGAGGCGCTGCGACTGCATCGCGAGGCGGTCGGCGCGTACTTCTTCTCGCTGATCAAGCATTACGAGCTGGCGGGCAACCACTTCAAGGACATCAAGGGCTACGAGTCCTACGATGCGATGGCCGGCATGTTCAAGGCCGCCGGCATGGACCGCGCCGCCGAGGCCTACGTGCAGTCCAACCTGTACGGCACGCCGAAGACGATCGTCGAGAAGATCCGCGCGAACCTGGAAGTCGCGGGCGACTACGACATGTCGACGATCTTCTCGATCGGTGCGCGTCCCTACCCGCAGGTCGAGTCGATGATGCGCATGTTCGCGGAGCGGGTCACGCCGGAGATCGTGAAGATGCGGACGAAGCGTTTCGCGTCCACGCCGCAGCGGTCGATGCGTGGAGCGAACGCGGGATCTTCGATGCCGGTCACCGCCGCGTAATTTCGCGGCGACGTTTCAGCGGCTCAACGACTGCTGCCATTCGCGCGGCGACAATCGGCACTGCGCCTTGAACGCGCGGGATAGCGCCGCCTCGCTGCCGTAACCCACCTCCAGCGCGATCAGTTTCAGCGGCCGTCCCTTGCGCAAGGCGGCCTGCGTCAGCCGCACCCGCCAGGCCTGCAGGTAGTCGCCCGGCGTGCTGCCGACGACATCGTGGAACGCATTGGCGAACGCGCTGCGCGACATGCCGGCGACCTCCGCGAGCGCATCGAGCGACCACTTCCGCTCCGGCTGTTCGTGCACCGCCACCAGTGCCTTGCGCAGCTTGGGGTGCGACATCCCGCCGAGCATGCCGCCTTGCAGCCCGCATGATTCCATCAGGTGGCGCAGCACCTGGATCAGCACCACCTCGAACAGCCGGTCGATCATTTCCCGACGGCCGCAGTTGCTGCTGGCAGCCTCCTCGATCAGCAGTGACAGCGAGCGATCGATGCCGTCGATGTTCGCCAGCGGAAGGCAGGTCACGTCTGGCAGCGCACTGGCGATCGGATTGCTCGCGCCGCCTTCGAAGCGCAGCTCGGCGCAGGTGGTGACGGCCTCGTCGCGCACGTCCGACACGAAGCGGCGGGCCACCGGCCGCGGGTACAGCAGCAGGCTCGGCTCGGCGATCTTCAGCGGCGCCGATCCCGGGTGGATGACCTCGAGCGTTCCCGAGCGGACCAGGTGCAGCTGGCCGCGCTCGGCCGGTGCGTCGAAGTCGGTGATGCCGCACAGCGTGCCGGAGCGGAACAGCTGGGCCCGCACCGGGAAATGGGTCAGCAGGGCGTCGAGGCGGTCGGTGCAGGCTTCGGTCATGAATGTACGATCTATCAAGTAAACGATGTTTTTGATGATCTACCGTACTCCTGTCTGCGTAAAGTGGCTCCTGCCAAGCGGCACTCATCCACCCAACGAAGGAGTCACACCATGTCCATCCAGAACGTGCTGTACCGGGCCCAGGCCACCGCCACCGGCGGTCGCGAAGGCAGCGCCGAATCGTCCGACGGCGTCCTCAGCGTGAAGCTGTCGACCCCGCGCGAACTCGGCGGCGGCGGCGGTCCCGGCACCAATCCCGAGCAGCTCTTCGCGGCCGGCTATTCGGCCTGCTTCCTCGGCGCGCTGAAGTTCGTCGCCGCGAAGCAGAAGCAGGTCCTGCCGGCCGACACCCGCGTCACCGGCACCGTGGGCATCGGCGCGATTCCGACCGGCTTCGGGATCGAGGCCGAACTGCTGATCTCCATTCCGGGCCTGGACCGCGACACGGCGCAGGCCCTGGTCGATGCAGCCCACATCGTCTGCCCGTACTCCAACGCCACGCGCAACAACATCGACGTGCGGCTGACGCTCGCCTGAGCGCAGACCCGACGACGTCGAACGAATCCGGAGAGAACCCATGAAACTCAAAACCACATTGATCGCGGCCGCAACGGCCGCCGTCTTTTCCAACGCGGTGTTCGCTGCCGGCAGCGCCGGCGTCGAGTACCACACGCAGGCCTTCCTCGAAGCCCTCGCCGCGGGCGGCGGCAAACCGCTGGAGACGCTGCCTGTCACCGACGCCCGCCAGGTACTGGTCGACGCGCAGAAAGGCGCCGCCCTGCCCGCGGCCGATGTCAGCGAGAAGTCGATCGTCGTCGACGGCAAGACGCTGAAGCTCACGATCGTGCGGCCCGCGGGGGCCAAGGGCGTGCTGCCGGCCTTCATGTTCTTCCACGGCGGCGGCTGGATCCTCGGCGACTATCCGACGCACGAACGCCTGGTGCGCGACCTGGTGTCGGAGTCCGGAGCGACGGCGATCTTCGTGAACTACACGCCCTCGCCGGAAGCGCACTACCCGGTCGCGATCAACCAGGCCTACGCCGCGACGAAGTGGGTCGCCGGGAACGGCGCGCAGATCCAGGTCGACGGCAAGCGGCTCGCCGTCGTCGGCAACAGCGTCGGCGGCAACATGGCGGCAGTGGTCGCGCTGATGGCCAAGGACAAGGGCGGACCGGCGCTTCGTTCGCAGATCCTGTTGTGGCCGGTGACCAACGCCAGCTTCGAGGATGGCTCGTACGATGCCTACGCCGAAGGGCATTTCCTGACGCGCAACATGATGAAGTGGTTCTGGGACGCGTACACCACCGATCCGCGCGAACGTCAGCATCGCTACGCATCCCCGCTGCTCGCCACGCAAGAACAGCTCACCGGCCTGCCGCCGGCCTTGATCCAGACCGCGGAGAAAGACGTGCTGCGCGACGAGGGCGAGGCGTATGGCCGCAAGCTCGACGACGCCCGCGTGCCGGTGGTCGTCACGCGCTACAACGGCCTGATCCACGACTACGGTCTGCTCAACGCATTGTCGGAAGTCCCGGCGACACGCGCTGCGCTGCACCAGGCGACCGAGGAGTTGAAGGCCCGCCTTCGATGAGGACGAAAGGCCGCACCGAAGGCGGCGTGCCCTTCGGTGCGGCACTGGCAGGTTTGCCCTGACGACGGGACATCCGGGGCCTCGCTATCCTCCCCTTCCATTTTCCGGAGTTCCGCATGACGTCCCTGTTCGATCCCATCCGCGTCGGCGCCATCGACTGTCCCAACCGCATCTGGATGGCACCGCTCACCCGCGGACGCGGTACGCGCGAGCACGTTCCTACCGACCTGATGGTCACCTACTACACGCAGCGCGCGTCGGCCGGCCTGATCATTTCGGAGGCCACCGGCATCAGCGAGGAAGGCAGCGGCTGGCCCTATGCGCCCGGCCTGTGGAGTACGGAGCAGGCGACCCAGTGGAAGAAGGTGACGGACTCGGTACATGCCGCCGGCGGCCGCATCTTCGCGCAGCTCTGGCACATGGGACGCGTGGTGCACCCGTCGCTGCACGGCGTTCACCCGGTTTCGTCGAGTGCGACCGTGGCGCCGGGCAAGGCGCACACGTACGAAGGCCGGCAGCCCTATGTCGAGGCGCGTCCCCTCGCCCTCGACGAGATTCCGCGCCTGCTCGGCGACTACGCGAACGCCGCGCGCCAGGCGCTTGCCGCCGGTTTCGACGGTGTGCAGCTGCACGCCGCCAACGGCTATCTGATCGACCAGTTCCTGCGGGACGGCGCCAACAAGCGCACCGACGCGTACGGCGGCCCGGTCGAGAACCGCGTGCGCCTGCTGCGCGAGGTGGTGCAGACGCTGATCGACGTCGTCGGCGCGGATCGCACCGCGGTGCGCCTGTCGCCCAACGGCGATTCGCAGGGCGTCGACGACAGTGACCAGGACACGCTGTTTCCCGCCGCAGCGGTGGAACTGTCCAAGCTGAAGATCGCGTTTCTCGAACTGCGCGAGCCCGGCCCGAACGGCACGTTCGGAAAATCGGATCGGCCGGCGGTAGCGCCAAAGATCCGCAAGGCGTTCGACGGGCCGTTGATCCTGAACTCCGACTACGACTTCGACTCGGGCGCCAAGGCACTGGCGAGCGGTGTCGCGGACGCGATCTCCTACGGCCGGCCATTCCTCGCGAACCCGGATCTGCCGACGCGCTTTGCGAAGGGCCTGCCGCTCAATCAGGACGAGATGGCGACGTGGTATTCGCAGGGAGAGAAGGGTTACATCGACTATCCGACGGCGTCCGCGTAACCGACACCGGAAGGCGCCGACGACGCTGGCACGTCGCGCCGAGCCGCCAGTTCGTCATCGCGATGCGCGGCTCGCTGGACGTCGAGAGCACCGACGGGGTGATCAAGCGGTTCTCGCCGGGCGACCTGTTCATGGCCGATGACCGTCAAGGCCAAGGTCACAGGACCCGCGTCGTCGCAAACCATTCGCTGCTGATGTTCCTGAACGTCGCCGAAGACTTCGATGTGGAGCGCCGGGCGGTCACGTAGCCGCCTCCCGCGCCCTGCCTCCCGATGAGCCGCTCGACGAGCGGATGAGCGCAGGCCCCGGACGCAGACAAAAAAAGGGGGCTCCGATGAGCCCCCTTTTCAATACCCGTCCGCTACCGCTACAGCGCCGGCAGCCCCACCGTGCTGCAGGCCTGAAGGACGTTCACCGTCTGCAGCGTGTTTTCCAGCAGTCCCAGCGTCGCCAGGCCCGACACGAAGGTCAGACGCAGCCCGTCGAACGGCAGGGTCGGCACGATCGAGACCAATCCGCGCTCGCCACCATCGCCCAGGACGGACAAGCCGAGCAGATCGGCACGCAGCGGAACCAGGGGCTGACCCGAGGTCTGCTGGACCACGCCACCCAGCAACGTCGACACCTGGATCTGCGAGAGCACCGCCGCCTGCAGCAACTGGCCCACCGGACGCGAGATCAGGAAGCCCGCCGGGGCTCCTGGCGCGAACGGCGCCTGATTGGAGGAGACCGTCACCGACGCCGTCGCATTGAGCAGACCCAGCGGCACGTTGATCGTGCCGAAGGTCGAATTCGATGCGTCGATCACGTTGGGCGTGTTGCTGACGCTGCACAGCAGGCACAGCAGGCTCGAACTGTCGGCGACCGTTGCGGGCGGCGCCTGGATCGGCGAGCTGCACACGTTGGCCACGACCGTCACGGTCGCGCCGGAGCTGCGTCCGGCCACAAGGCCAGGCGCGACACCCGTCTTCAGCGTTGCGATGATCGACGCGCTACCCGGCGCGACGCCGGTCACCAGGCCGTTGGCATTGACCGTTGCCACACCCGTCGTGCCGGACGTCCAGTCGATGTCGGCGTCGGGAATCGGCGCCTCGGTGCCGTTGCTGTACGTGCCGATCAGCACTGCGCCCGTCGTTCCGCCCACCGTCAGGCTGCTGGTTGCCAGCTCGACGCGGGCAAGCGCGGTCAGCGTGGCCACCGGTGCCGGCGGTTCAGCGGTGGCGCAGGCCTGGAAGATCTGCACCGCCGACAACGCGGAGGCCGTGCCCGAATTCACCGTGAGCCGGATGGCGTCGTAGTCCACCGTGGTGCCGATGCTCACCAGCGCCGTGTCGAACCCGCCGAGCAGCTGCAAGCCCAGCAGATCGAGGCGCAGCGGCGTGACACCGGTGGACGAAGTCTCCACCACCACACCATTGCGCAGCGTGCTGACCTGGATCTGCGACAGCACTTCCGCCGTCAACAGGGTTCCCGCCGGCTTGCCGATGATGAAGCCGGCATTCTTCCCGGCAGGGAACGGCACCGCGTACGGCGGCGTCGGCCCCGGCGCGACGGTGACGCCCACGTTGGCGCCGAGCAGGCCGACCGTCGTGGTCGCGGTGGCGTAGTTCAGGAGATTCGCGTCGATGATGTTGCCTTCGCTGTCGACCGAGCAGCCGACGCAGAGATCCGACGAGAACTCGACGGCGGTGGCGCCCTCGGACTGCAGCAACGGCGTCGTGCAGACCGAGCCGGTAACCGTCAGCGTCGCGGTCGCGGTGTCGGTCGGATCCGTCTTGCGCGCGGCCGTGATCGTGACCGCACCCAGGCTCACGCCCGTTGCCTGTCCCGCTGCATTGACCGTGGCGATGGCAGTGTCGCTGCTGGTCCAGTTGACCTGATCGTCGATCGCGCCTTCGCTGTTGTCGGAGAAGCGGCCGATGGCAGTGAAATCGAAGGAGCGGCCCACCGTCACGCGTTCCGTGGGCGGCTCGATGCGCAGCAGGTCGGTCAATGTGACGCCGGTCACCGTCAGGACGGCCTGACCGGTGATGACCTGGTTCAGCGCATTGGTCGTGCTCGCCACGATGTTGGTCTGGCCCAGAGAGACGCCGGTGGCCATCGTGAAGGCGCCGCTGGCGGGTGCGACCGTGGCGACGGCGGGAGCCGAGGACGACCAGTCCGCGACGATCGGGCCCGTCGAGCCGTCGGTGAAGACGGCCGTCACATCGAATCGCCGCGAGGCACCGATGGCCGTCGACCCGGTAGCCGGCGTGACGACCAGCGAGCTGATCACGGTCGGCGTGACGTTGAACGCGGCAGAGCCGACGACGGTTCCGGACGTGGCGGTGACCTGCGTCGAACCGACGATGAGGCCCCGCGCAACGCCGGTCGTGGCGTCGATGGTTGCGACAGCGGGCGCCGAGACGGCCCATACGACGCCGGTCGGTGCGCAGGGCGCGGTCGTTGCCGAGAACGGCGCGGTGGTGCACTCGCCGGACGCGATGAACTGCAGCGGCTGACCCACGGGCGCGGTACCCGGGCTTGGGGTGACCGAGATGGAGACCAGCAGCGGCGCGAAGGGCCCGACCGTGAGCTGCGCGGTCCCCTGCACGGCGCCGACTGCGGCCGTGATCGTCGTGGTGCCGGTGGCGACCGACGTGGCGGTGGTCGTCGTGGCGGGACCCGGCAGAACGGTCGCGACGGCCTGGTTGGAGGACGTCCAGGTCGCGGAGACGGTACCCGTCGTGCCGTCGGCAAACGTGCCGGTGGCGGTGTAGAGCTGGGTTGCACCCAGCGGGATCGTCGCCGTGGGCGGCGCGATGGAAATCGAAACCAGGGCGGGTCCGGCGGCCGGTCCGACCGTGAGGCTGGCCGTTCCCTGCACCGATCCGACCGTGGCCGTGATCGTGGCGGTGCCCTCCGCGACCGATGTGGCGGTCGTCGTCGTGGCGGGGCCCGCGAGTACCGTCGCGGTGGCCTGGTTGGAGGACGTCCAGGTGGCGGAGACGCTGCCCGTCGTGCCATCGGAGAACGTGCCGGTGGCAGTGAAGACCTGCGTCGCGCCCAGCGCAATCGTCGCCGTCGGCGGATCGATTGCAATCGAAACCAGCGACGGACCAGAAGGTCCGACCGTGAGCACCGCGGTCGCCTGCAGCGTTCCGACCGTGGCGGTGATCGTGCTGGTGCCGGTGGCCACCGACGTGGCGGTGGTCGTCGTCGACGGGCCTGCCAGAACGGTCGCGGTGGCCTGGTTCGAGGACGTCCAGGTCGCGGAGACGTTACCCGTCGTGCCGTCGGAGAAGGTTCCGGTGGCCGTGAAGACCTGCGTGGTGCCCAGCGGAATCGTCGCCGTGGCCGGGTCGATCGTGATCGAGACCGGGACCGGAGTCGGCGGCCCGACCGTGAGCTGCGCGGTGGCCTGAGCGGTTCCGACCGTGGCCGTGATCGTGGTGACGCCGGTCGCAACGGAAGTGGCGGTCGTCGAAGCCGACGGGCCCGGTACCACGGTGGCGACTGCCGTGTCGGAAGACGTCCAGGTCGCGGACACGGGCGTCGTGGTGCCGTCCGAGAACGTGCCGGTGACGCTGAAGACCTGCACGTCGCCAAGCGGAATCGTGACCGTCAGCGGATTGATCGCGATCGAGTCGAGCGTCGCGGGGCTGATCGTCAACGTTGCAGGAGCGGCGTCGATGCCGTGCGCGCGGGCGCCGATCTGCGTCGTGCCGGCCACCAGCCCGGTCGCAAGACCGTCGCCGTCGATGCTGGCGTTGGTGTTGTCGACCGTCCACTCGACATTGTCGACCACGCGCTCCTGGCTCGTTTCATCCGAACCCGGGGGTGTCGTGTACGTGCCGATGGCCTGGAACTGCACCGTGCCACCGATCGGGGCCGTCGCAACCAGCGGAACAATCCGCAGCGTCTGCAGAACCGGCGAGAAGTCGGGGCTCGAAATGCCGCCGCAACCCGCCGCGATCAGTGCGAACAATCCGATGAGGATCGTCTGGAAAAACTTCATGGCCCCTGCTCCCTAGTCCGAGAATATTGCCAACCGCAGATACATATACGCGACGCTTGGGCGTCGACTACCCCCATCATAAGCTTCATTCGCTGCAACGTTGAATGGCACTTTGCATGGAGAGGACGACGGAAGGCGTCGAGCAGCCGACGCCGGGCTGATCGTATCGATGATCCTCGAAGCATTCGGAACCGCGAGCCAGGACGTCGGGCGCCTGGAATCAGCAGGGGGCCATGCTTGCGTCTGTCGGGAGATGGCGCCGCCGTGCGGAGCCTCGGCTCGCGGACGGCCCGAGGTGAACGCACCGTCATGAGAAGGGCGCAGGACCGGCCGAATCAAAAAATCGTCCCCTGCTGTCGAAATCACGCTGCGCCATTCGTCGAACGGAAGACAACGCCGAAGACTGTCCCTGTCGAACGCACTGGACGAACCGCCATGCCCAAGATGATCTACATCAGCCTGCCCGTCACCGACCTCAAGGCGTCGATGACCTTCTATGAAGCCCTCGGTTTTTCGAACCAACCTCGCTTCACGGACGCGACCGCCGCCTGCATGGCCTGGAGCGAGGCCATCAACGTCATGCTGCTGACCCACGCGAAGTGGCGCACCTTCACGACGCGCCCCATTCCGCCGCCGACCTCGAGCGAGGTGGCGCTCAACCTGTCTTGCGACAGCCGCGAGGCGGTCGACGCCATGAGCGATGCGGCGGCCGCGAACGGCGGAACGGCCGACATCAACCCGCCTCAGGAGCACGGCTTCATGTACGGGCGAGACATGGCGGACCCCGAGGGCCACATCCTGGGTGCGATGTGGATGGACCCCGCAGGAATCCCATCGAACGATCAAGGCCCCTGAAGGTGATTGCACGGGGCCGGACGTCCGCTTCCGGATAATTCACACCCGGGCCGGGTCGCGTTCCTGCGGCTGGCCGGGTCGACGAGGCGTCCCGGGCATCAGCCCGGGCGCCGCAACGCCCCCGGTTTCGTCAATGACGGATCCGCGACGCGGCGCGGACGGGATTCATCCGCGGCCGGAATCGCTCCGGCGAGAGGACCGTCATCCGCGCTTCTCCGTCATCGAGACCGACGCAACGGACGCCTGCACAACCGGAATCTCGACGTCCGTCAGCGGCTTCATCTTCTTCTTGCGCGCCATCGCCGCGGCGATATACGGCGCCAGCTCCGCCGCTTTTCGCTCGACCCTCAGCGCCGCACGCGCGCGGGCGCGCGGCAACACGGTCTTCCCCAGCAGTGCCAGCGACTCGCAGATCTCGTGGTGCGGATTGCGGCCTGCCTGCTGCAGCAGCACCAACTGGTCGACGCCCGCCTCCTCGAACTGTCCGACGTGCTTCTCGAAATCCTCGGGCGTGCCGATGCCGGGCGAGTTCAGGAACAGGTCCGCCGTCTCGTTGCTCGCCGCCGCGAGCTGCTTCGAGCCGCGATCGCCACGCTTGAGCTGGTAGTCCTCCCACAGCCGGCTGCGGCCCGGCACCGCGTCCTGGGTCACGAGCGCCGAGATGGCGTACGTGAAGAACTCGAAGTTCTCCTGCCCACGACGCACGGCCTCCGCGCGATCGGGATGGATCGAGAACGGGGACACCATCGCGATGTTGGCGTTCACGCTGTGACCCAGCGGCACGCACTGCTCGCTCCTGATCGTGTCGTAGTAGATGCGACTCCAGGTCTTCGCCTCTTCCGGATCGACGAAGGAGAACGCGAGCGCCCCCAGACCATGGCTGGCGGCGACGCGAATGGTGTCGCGGTTGGTGCAGGCCATCCACATCGGCGGATGGGGCTGCTGCACGGGCTTGGGCAGCACATCGCGGCACGGCATCGAGAAAGACGCGCCCTTGAACCCCGGGTACGGCGACATCACCATCATGTTCGCGATCTGCTCGGCGGCCTCGAGCGACATCGCGCGCTTCTGCTTGGCCGGAATGTTGAAGCCCTGAAGCTCCAGCCGCGTGGCGCCCTCGCCGATCCCGAACTCGACACGCCCGCCCGACACCAGGTCGAGCATCGCGATGCCCTCGGCCGTGCGCGCCGGATGGTTGTAGTTGGCGATGACCTGGCGGATGCCATGGCCGATGCGGATGCGCTGGGTGCGTGCGGCAGCTGCCGCAAGGAACACCTCCGGCGACGAGCAATGCGAATACTCCTCGAGGAAATGGTGCTCGACGGCCCACATGTAGTCGATGCCGATGCGATCCGCGAGCACGACCTGGTCGAGTGCGTTGTGCACGAGATTCTGCTCGTCGCCCGGTTTCCACGGACGAGGTAGCTGAAGCTCGAAGAAGATGCCGAATCGCATGAAGCTCCTCCTGTCGTCGATCTCGCGGCGTTCGCGCCGCAACGCAGCGCCGACCCGCCGGCTGCGTCACGATGGCATCACCGGGGCGAACTTCCAGCAGCGGGCGCGCCCTTAGGATTCGACCCTGATCGACCCGCGATCCCGGTCCGCGCCAGTTCGTACGACGACTCATGGAACGACGTCCATCCGTCCGATACGCTGGACCCGTTTGCGCACAGGCGTCGTGAGGACCTGAAATGAAACCCGTATTCGTCGTAGGCGTTGGCATGACCCGCTTCGGCCAGCATCTGGATCTGAGCTACAAGGCCCTCGCCCGCCAGGCCCTGGAGCTGGCGCTGGCCGATGCGGGCGCGTCCAGCGGACAGCTCGAACAGGCCTACTTCTCGTCCTGCGTCATCGGGCAGTTGCACGGGCAACACATGATTCCGGGTCAGGTCGCGCTGCGCGAAGCGGGTGTGCAAGGCATTCCGGTCTTCAACGTCGAGAGCGCATGCGCATCGGCCTCGGCCGCGTTTCATCTGGCCGTGCAGGCGGTGCAGGCAGGCGCCTGCGACGTGGCCCTGGCCATCGGCGTCGAGAAGATGGTGATGACCGACAAGGCGCTGATGTTCGCGGCGTTCGACTCGGCTTGGAATGTCGAAACGGCGGACGCGAACCGGGCGCGGCTGGTCGCCATGGGCGCGGGCGTGGAGCCGCCGCCGGGGTCGCAGTCGCCGAAGCCCTACAGCCTGTTCATGGACGTGTACGCCGGCTTCTGCCGACAGCACATGAGAACGTTCGGGACGACGCAGCGCCAGATCGCGGCGGTCGCGGCGAAGAATCATCAGCACAGCGTGCACAACCCTCTGGCCCAGTATCAGAAGCCGTTCACGATCGACGAGGTGCTGGCGGCGGCACCGATCACCTACCCGCTGACGCTCCCGATGTGTTCACCGATCTCGGACGGCGCCGCTGCCGCGGTGGTGTGCTCGGCCGCGGGCCTGGAGCGTCTGCAGGGCGCGAAGAGCCGGGCGATCCGCGTGCTCGCCAGTGTCGTACGCTCGGGTAGCAACCGCGCCGACGGCGACCACGCGAATCACCTGACGGCCCTCGCCGCGCGCCAGCTCTATGAGCGGGCCGGCATCGGGCCCGACGCCGTCGACGTCGCCGAAGTCCACGACGCAACGGCCATGGGCGAGATCATCCAGGTCGAGAACCTTCAGCTCGCGCCCTTCGGCGAAGGCGGACCGCGCGCGGAACGCGGCGAATTCACGATCGGCGGACGGATCCCGGTCAACCCGTCCGGCGGACTGGAATCCAAGGGACATCCCATCGGCGCGACCGGGCTGGGCCAGGTCCACGAACTCGTCACCCAGTTGCGCGGTGAAGCCGGACTTCGGCAAGTGGCGGGCGCGAGGATCGCGCTGCAGGAAAACGGCGGCGGCATCATCGGCTGCGAAGAGGCCGCGGCCGTTCTGAATCTCTTCGGCCGGTAGTTCGCATGCGCCGAAGCGCCAGCGCACGGCGCTGTCGCCTGCTGCTACGGCCTCGGACTTGATGGCGCGGAATTCCACCACCTGATCATTTGGCGACTCCGCGCCACGCGTCACGGGTGGACGCCGGGGCGCCATCGGCCCCTCTTCTTCGGGCAAACTTGTTCCGAGGCCTGATTTCGCTCGTGTGCATCCAAGCCGTCGCGCGCATGTGGGTCATTCAACCGAGGAAAGCGCATGTCGACAGCAACCCAAGTCGCGATCGTCACCGGGGGCTCGGCCGGCATCGGCCGTGCAACGGCGCTCGCATTTGCCGACAGCGGCGTGGCGGTCTCGCTGGGCGACCTCAACGAAGAGCGCGGATCGCTCGTCGTGAAGGAGATCCGCGAACGAGGTGGGCGCGCGATTTTCACGAAGACCGACGTCGCCCAGGCCGCGGACTGCTCACGCCTGGTCGACGAGACGGTGCGGCAGCTCGGACGCCTCGACATCGCGTTCAACAACGCCGGCATTCCTGGCGATCCGCGCTTGACCGCCGATTACGGCCTGGCCAACTGGCAGCGCGTGATCGACGTCAATCTCACGGGCGTATTCAACTGCATGACCTATCAGCTGCCGGCGATGATCGCGCGCGGCGGCGCGATCGTGAACACCGCTTCCATCTTCGGATTGGTGGGAGCGCCGGGAAACTCGGCGTATTGCGCCGCGAAGCACGGCGTCATCGGCCTGACCAAGGCGGCAGCGCTCGAATACGGCCGTTATCGCATCCGCGTCAACGCGGTCTGTCCGGGCTACATCTCGACGGACATGACGGTGGGCCCCGACACCCGCTTCACCGAGGAAAAGATCAACAAGTGCCTGTCGACCAACGCGCTGCGACGCATGGCGGCTCCTGAGGAGGTCGCGAATCTCGTGATCTGGCTTGCGTCGGACAAGGCTTCGTACGTGTCCGGCGCGCACTACACCGTCGACGGCGGCATCACGGCGTCGTAGGCAATCGGGATCCGGACAATTCGCCGTCGGCGGCGACGAGGTATCCGGCGATCAGCCGGTTCGCCCACGACCGCGCCACCCAGCCTTCGAAGAACGCGCAGTGACTGCCGCGTGCCGCGCGCACCAGCAGCGCGTCCGGAACGGCCTTGATCGCCTCCAGGTGATCCAGCGCGTTTTCGATGACGCAGACCGGATCGTCGTCGGCATTCAGGATCATCATCGGAACGGTGATCCGGTCGAACACGCCCATCGGGTTGGATCGTTGCAGGTAGTCGCCGACGCTCGCGCATCCCGCCATCTCGTAAAGATTCTCGTGAAACTCGCTCAGATCGCGCGCGGCCAGGCAGGCGTCGTAGCTCGCCAGGTGCGCGAACGCCTGCGGATGCGGCTCCAGGAAATGCCGGACCAGGCGCCTGGCCATCGCGCGGCTGTAGAACGGTTGCGTGCGCGTCCACGCGACGCCGATGTCGTAACCCGGGCAGTACGCGACGCTGGCGCTGATCAGTGAGCGCGGACCTTCTTCTCCGAGATAGCGCACCAGCAGACCCGAACCGGCCGAGACGCCGACGGCATACAGCGGCGACTGCGGGAATTCGTCATGGATGCGGCTCAACTGCTCGCGCAGATCGTCGGTGGAGCCCATCGTGTCGACCAGCGGCGCCGTCAGCGGCAAGCCGCCATGACCGCGGCGCGTGCACAGCACGACCCGCCAGCCGGTGGCCTTGCGCAGGTCGCTCGCGGTGACGCGCATGGTCTGCGCATCGCCGGTGACGGTGTGCAGCAGCACGAGCGTCGGCGCGTTCGGCGCCGCGTCGAGGCCGAGCCAGTCCAGCGCCGTCGTGCCGCCGTCGCGCATCGTCAGGATGTCGCGGCGCTCGTAGCGCAGCCACGGTGCGACGGCTTCGCTCGACAGAAGCCAGAGCAGTTGCAGATGCGGGTTGTAGAGCCAGGGTGTGGGGCGATAGGGCTGACGCAGCTGATCGAGCCGATCGACGATGGCGCGATTGAAGTCCGAGGGATGGAAGTCGAGCCGTGGCCGGCGCACGGCACTCAGCCGGTAATGCGCGAACCACAGGATCAGCAGCAGGCCGACGACGATCAGGATGCTCATCGGCCGGGTTTCACGAGTTCCACATCGTTCGCGCGTCGCACATGCCGATCAGCCTAGCGAAGCGCATCGCGCCTGGGCGAATCTCGCCAGCGCCTAGAACCGGCGCCCGAGCGAGAAGCCTCCCGAAAAGAATTCGTTCTTGACGATGGCCTCTCCTCCGCCGAACGCCGCCGGAATCGAGTTTTCACCATCGACCTCCTGACGTGGGCAGTAGGTCAGAGCGCCCGTGAGCTCCCATTGCCTCCAGATATAGGTGACGCCGCCGGTGTAGTGCGTGGTCATGGTCGCAGGAGCCATCTTCGAGAACAGCGTGTCGGATTCCTGGATGATCTGATCCGCGTGCACATACCCGGCCCTGAGAGCGAGATCGGGGCGAACGTCCCAGGTCACGCCGATCTTGAACGCGTTCTGGTTTTCCCATCCGAAACCCGGACCACTGGAAGAGCCCAGCAGGTGTCCTGCCGACAGTTCGGTGATCGAGTTGCGGAATGCTCTTTCCGATTCGTACTGGTAGCGCTGCCACTCGACGGCGACGGTCCAGGGCGCCGCGACCTTCCACGAAAGGCCGGCGCCGTAGGCGGCGGGCAACTCCAGCGATCCATTGTCGGGAAGCAGGCCACGATAGTCGTCGAGCTTCTGCGTCCACGATTTCGAGCGATACCCGATGCCCGCGGAGACGCTCGGAGAAAGCTCGCCGGTCCAGCCCAGCGTGTAGCCGATACTGAACGCACCGTCCTTGCCCTGGTTCGTCACCTTGTCCGGATGCCGGGAGACCCGCGACTGCGGATCGGTCGACGTCAGGAACTGCAGGCCCTTCACGTCGAGAAACTGGTAGCCGAGGACCAGGCCCGCGCCAAAGCTCTGCGTCGGTGTCGCGCGCCACGCCAGCGCCGGCACGATGCTTCCGGATCCCAGCGACAGCGATGCACGCTGCGCGCCTCCGAAGCGCACGTACGGGCTCTGCGGATAATCAGGACCCAGGCCGGCCTGGAGCATCGTGATGCCGAACGTCCACCGATCGTTCAGCGGCAGGGACAGTCCTGCCTGCGGAATGAAATACCACCGCCGCCCGTCCGACGGCGAGCGGGAATCAGGTCCGGCGGCGTTGCCCTCGATGCGCGAATCCGGGTGCAGCATCAGGACATCGAGACCCACGTCGTAGCGCCGTCCGAGCCCCGACATCAGCGCCGGATTCGCCGACAGTGCCGTCGTCTCCTGTGCACCGACGTAGGAGACACCGCCCGCCCCCATCGACTTGATTCCCGCGCCGTGTTCGAAGGGGCCGAGCGATGCGTTCGCGCCGGTCGCCAGTGACAGGACAGCGGTTGAGAAAATCAGAACGCGTGGGCAAACGTGGAGCATTGTTTTTCCTTCTTCTTCTTGGGAATGAGAGAGGCGTCGCGAACCGACAGGCACCGCCCCGCGAGGAGTCCGGCGGGCCCGCGGCTCGACGTTCCGGTGCGACAGGCTCCCCGCCGGTCGCACCCGGATGCGACGACGGCGATGACTACCCGGCGAGAAACGCGTCGCGCTTCTTCGATACCGCCGAAAGCAGCATGTCCGCCGCGTCGGTGAACTGCTTGGCGCCTTCGGTCACCAGCTCCGTCGTCACCCCGTCGAGATCGAGGTTCAGGCGCTGTGCCTCGGACAGCACCGTCCGCGCACCCTCCACGTCGTCGCGGATCGTGTCGGGCTTGACGGTGCCGTGGTCCCGCGCCGCGTCCATCGTCTTGGGCGGCATCGTGTTGACCGTATCGCGGCCGATCAGCGTGTCGACGTACAGCGTGTCGGGGTACGCCGGGTTCTTGGTGCCGGTCGAGGCCCACAGCAGACGCTGCACGCGCGCGCCCTTCGCGGCCAGCGCTTTCCAGCGCGCGCCGGCAATGAGCTGTTCGTAGTCTTGATACGCGAGCTTGGCGTTGGCGATCGCCACCTTTCCGAGCAGCCCGCGCAACGCGGCCTCGTCGGCGCCGGCGCCTGCCTTGAGCCGCGCTTCGATCTTCGCGTCGATCTTCGAGTCGATGCGGCTGACGAAGAAGCTGGCGACGCTGGCGAGGCGGCTCACGTCCTGCCCCGCCTTCACGCGCTGCTCGAGTCCGGCGAGGTAGGCCTCGGCGACGGCGAGATAAGCCTGGCGCGAGAACAGCAGCGTGATGTTGACGTTGATGCCTTCGGCGATCAGCTGGCGGATCGCCGGGGTCCCGGCGTCGGTGCCGGGAATCTTGATCATCAGGTTGGGGCGGTCGACCATCGCCCACAGCCGTCGCGCCTCGGCCAGCGAACCCTCGGTATCGAACGCCAGGTACGGAGACACTTCGAGGCTGACATAGCCGTCGCGCGCGTCGAGGCGGTCGTACACCGGTCGCAGGACGTCGCAGGCGTTGCGGATGTCCTCGACGGCCAGATGCTCGTAGAGATCCACCGTCTCGGTGTGTCCTTCGGCGAGCAGGCGACGCAGGCTCCCGTCGTAATCGGAGCCGTAACCCATGGCCTTCTCGAAGATCGAGGGATTCGACGTGACGCCGGTCAGGCCGTCCGCCGTGACCAGTTCCTGCAATTCCTTCCGGTTCAGAAAATCCCGGCTCACGAAATCGAGCCACACGGCCTGCCCGGCGTTGCCGAGCTGCTTCAAACGATCCGACATCCACTTCTCCTGTGCGCGCGGTGCACCGCCTGGCGCCGCCGTTCCCGCATTGTCCCCGGAGCGCACGCCGACGGCCAATCGGCCGGCTCGATGTCACGCACGATCCGCGCGCCGCTTGATCTCCATTTCCCGCAGATCGCGTCGCCTGATCTTGCCGGTGACCGTCGTCGGCATCTCGTCGACGTACTCGATCTCGCGCGGATATTCGTGAACCGCCAGCACCGAGCGGACGTGTTCCTGGATGCGCGCGGTCAGGTCCGGCGAGGGAAGAATGTCCGGCATGACCTTGATGAAGGCCTTGATCGACTCTCCCACCCGGTCATCCGGGACGCCGATGACGGCACACGAGGACACGCCCGGCACCGCGATGATGGCCGCCTCGATCTCGCCGGGTCCGACGCGATAGCCCGAGGTCTTGATGACATCGTCGATGCGGCCCTTGAAGTACAGGTAGCCCTGCTCGTCCGCCCATCCGGTGTCGCCGGTGAGATACCAGTCACCGGCGAAGCGCTCGGCGAAAGCCTGGGGATTGTTGAAATATCCCGCCATCAACACCGGGTCGGACTTGTGCAGCGCGATGTTTCCGGTGGCGCCGACCGGAAGCGGAACGCCGTCTTCGTCGACGATCCTGACGTCGTGACCGGGAATGGCCTTGCCGAGCGCTTCCGCCGGCGCCGGCTCCAGGGCGCGGCAGGTTCCGATCAGGTAATTCGCTTCGGTCTGGCCGTAGCCGACGTTGAGTTCGCTTCCCAACTCTTCCTGCGCCCATCGGCGCAGCTCGGGGCTCACGGATTCACCGCCCGAGAAGACACACCGCAGGCGAAGGTCGCGGAAACGCTCCCTGACCTCGGGAAGCTCCCGAAGTCGTTTGAGCGCGGTCGGCGCGTACAGACCGCAGGTCGCGCTGTGGCGTTCGACCATTCTCAAGGTTCGTTCCGGATCGAAGCGCGCGTTGCTCGCGAGGATCGGGACGCCGAACGGCCAGATCGCGAGCAGCCCATCGGCCAGACCGCCGACCCACGCCCAGTCCGCCGAACTGAAGTAGAGATCGCCCGGCCGGAAGAAGTTGAGGATGTAGTCGCCGCCGTTGTGTGCGATCAGCGCACGCGCGTGATGGACGACGGCCTTGGGGTCTCCGGTCGTGCCCGACGTGAACATCAGCAGAAACGGGTCTTCGGACATCGGCGGCCGGTCGGCAGCGAACGACGACGAACCCTTGGCCATCAGGCCGTCGAACGAGGTGCGCGGATCCTCGCCGTCGACGACGACGAACGCGGCGAGGTCCGGCAAGCCCTTGAGAACGTCGGCGAATCGCTCGGCGACTTCGGCTTCCGCGACGAACACCTTGGCTTTGACGTGCGAGAGGCGGTATCGCACGGCGTCGGGGGCGAAGAGCTTGGAGATCGGCAGCGACAGCGCGCCGAGCCGGTACGCAGCGAAGTGCGCGATCGCGTTCTCGGGCCGCTGCGGAAGATAGATCGCGACGATGTCGCCACGGCGTACGCCCAGAGCCCGCAGCGCGTTGGCGAAACGATTCACGGCCTCGAGCATCTGTCCCCAGCTCCAGCGCTGAACGCGCTCCTGCTCGTCTTCGAATATCAGGCAGGGGTCGTCGGCGCGCTCCTGGTGCCGCAGCAGGCAATCGGCGACGACGCTGTAGTCGTGCGGAATGTTCCAGCGGTGCCGTGCGCGCGCATCGTTCAGATCGATGGCATCCCGCACGCTCTGGTCGCGTAGTCCGATCATGCTGCTACCTCTCTGAGATTGGTGCGGCCTTGCCGGGACACCGAAGCCGCCGTCGTGCCCGATCGCGCCTTAGAAGATGGAGTACGCCCCGTCGACGACGATCTCGTCGCCGGTCTGGAAACCGCCGACACCACAGGCGAGGTAGACCGCCAGCCGCGCGAAATCCCCGGGCTCGCCCCAGCGGCGCTGCGGCATCCGCTTCATCACGTTGCGGCCGAACGCCTCTGTGTGGAAAAGAGCCGATGTCATCGGCGTCTCCACCCAGCCCGGGATGATCGCGTGCGCGTTGATCCGGTATCGCGCGAGTTCCACGGCACATCCCCGGATCATCGCGGCGAGTCCGGCCTTGCTGGCACCGTAGGACTGCTGCGTCGGCGCGCCATGGATAGACGAGACACTCGAGGTACCGACGAGGACGCCGCCGCCACCGCGCTCGACCATGTGTCGCGCGGCCCCTCGAAGCGTCAGGAACGCGCCTTCCAGGTTGACCCGCGTGACCTTTCGAAAATCCTCGAGCGACGATTCCAGGAACGAGGTACCTGCGCCGAAGACGCCCGCGTTCGCGAAGCAGCTGTCGATTCGACCGAAGCGCTTCAGTGTCTCGGCAAACGCACGCTCGACGGAAGCTTCGTCGCCAACGTCGCAATGCACGGCGTCGACCTTGCCTCCATGAGCCTTCAAGGATTCAACCGCCGCCGCGTTGCGCTCGGCATGCGTGCCCCAGATGCAGACAGCCGCACCGGCCTGCGCCAGGCCCTTCGCCATGCCGAGGCCGATTCCCGAGTTGCCGCCCGTGATCAGCGCGACATGACCTTCGAGATCGAACAGTCCTTTCATGGGGCTCCTTTCGGATCGAGTCGGTGGACCAGCGATCCGAATCATGCGCATCGCCGCCGGACCGCAGAAGGCGGGCCTGCCCTATGTCTGCGGGAACGAATCCGCTGCGGGATCCGATGAGTTCCGACGGATTGAAAATCACGCATCGCGAATTGCAGTGACAGCGCCACGCTGCGCGATAATTCGTATTCCCCTGGCGAGACCCCGAGATGATCGTCCGACCGCGTCTGCACTGGTTTCGCATGCTGCTGGTATGGCGAGGGTCGGTCCTCGGCAGGATTCTTCCGCAGTTGCTGACCATGACCGGCGTCGCGCTGGTCGTCGTCGTCGTTCACAAGCAGCACCCCACGCTGCTGCCGGATCTCACGCCCATCCCCTTCACGCTGCTGGGCATCGCCCTCGCCATCTTCCTGGGCTTCCGCAACTCGGTCAGCTACGACCGGTTCTGGGAGGCGCGCAGGCTGTGGGGTGCCGTGCTCAACGACACCCGCTCATTGGCGCGCCAGGTGGTGACCTTGACCGACGCCGACGCGGATTCGCAAAGGACGTTCGTTCACGGCCTGATCGCCTTCGCGCATGCCCTGAAGGCGCAACTGCGCGGAGCGGATGCGACGCCCGCCCTTCGCGGTCTGCTGCCGGATGACGTTCGTGCCGACGTCGCTCGCGCCCGGTTCAAGCCCGCGCTGTTGCTTCGACGATCAGGCGATCAGCTGCTGGCGCTGCGCCGGCGAGGACAATTGGAGCCCGTCCTTCATGCGGCGATGGATCGTCATCTCGGATCGCTGACGGATTCGCTGGGCGGATGCGAACGCATTGCCAGCACGCCGATCCCGTTCGCGTACTCGGTCCTGCTGCACCGGACCGCGTACCTGTACAGCTTCATGCTGCCGCTCGGCCTCGTGGCGACCGTGGGCGCCGCGACCCCTGTCGTCGTCGCGCTGGCGTCGTACACGTTCTTCGCGCTGGAGGCGCTGGCAGAAGAGCTGCAGGATCCCTTCGGCATCGAGCCCAACGATCTTCCGCTCGATTCCATCACCTGGATGATCGAGGCCACGCTGCGGGAGACGATCGGCGAGCCGGTCTTGTCCGACGAACCTGTCGCGGTTCAGCACGTGTTGAGATAAACCCGATTCCCGAAGCAAGCCGAAGCTGACGAAGCTCGATCTTCGAAACAGCCAAGAGCGATCGCACCCCGTAGCCCGGGTGAAACCCGGGGCTCCCCTCGCATACGGAGCGCAACCCCGGGTTTCACCCGGGCTACGGTCGCGTCGAACTCGCCCGTACGCCGCCTTCTTGCCTGCCGGAGGCCGAAGCGCGAACCTTCCGCGGCAACAGGATGGCGACCAGCCCCAGCAGCGGCAGGTACGCGATGGCCTGGTACACGAACGCAATGCTCGTGCGATCTGCGAACAGGCCGAGAACCGCGGCGCCCAGTCCGCCCATGCCGAAGGCAAAGCCGAAGAACAGGCCCGACACCATCCCGACTTTTCCGGGAATGAGTTCCTGCGCGTACACCAGGATGGCCGAGAACGCCGACGACAACACGAGCCCGATGACGATCGTCAGCGTCGTCGTCCAGAACAGATCGGCGTGCGGCAACAGCATCGTGAACGGCGCCACGCCCAGGATCGACACCCAGATCACCGGCTTGCGGCCGATGCGATCGCCGATCGGACCACCGACGACCGTGCCCACCGCCGAAGCGAACAGAAAATAGAACAGGTGCAGCTGCGCGTTCTGCACCGTCATCCCGAAACGTTCGATCAGATAGAAGGTGTAGAAGCTGCTGAGCCCCGCCATGTAGAAATACTTGGAGAAGATCAGCGCGAGCAGCACGGCGACGGCGCCGATCACGACCTTGCGCGGATACGGAGCCGCCACGAGCGCCTTCGTGCGGCCTGCTCCCACGATGGGATGGGTCGCATACCAGCGGCCCACCTGCAGCAGGACGACAATCCCGAGCAGCGCGGCCAGGCCGAACCACGCCACGCTGCGCTGACCGAACGGCACGATCACGGCCGCTGCCAGCAGAGGCCCCAACGCCGTTCCCGCATTGCCACCCACCTGGAACACCGACTGCGCGTATCCATGCTGTCCGCCCGAGGCCAGGCGCGCGATGCGCGACGACTCCGGGTGAAAGATCGACGAGCCGATCCCCACGAACGCTGCCGCCAACAGCACGACGGCGAAGCTCGGCGCGAAGGCCAGCAGCATCAGTCCGGTCAACGTGCACGTCATCCCGAATGGAAGCGAGTAGCGCTGTGGCCGGCTGTCGGTGAACAGGCCCACCAGCGGCTGGAGCAAGGAGGCGGTGAGCTGGTAGGTCAGCGTGATCAGGCCGATCTGCACGAAGCTCAGCGAGAACTCGCCTTTCAGGATCGGGTACATCGCCAGGATCAGCGACTGCATCATGTCGTTGACCATGTGCATGCTGCTGATGGCGCCCAGGACGCGGAATGCCGGCTTCGTCGACGGAACGGTCGTGGCGTCGACGTCGACGGCGGACACTCCGTCGGCATCGAGGGCTGCTGTTGCGGAAGGACTCATACAAGGACTTTCAATCGGAAGAAGCGGTGCGGTGTCGGGCGCGACTCGCCCGGCTACCGGTGGCGCGGGTCAGGCGTGCCACAATTATCGAAATTGACTCGACGCCTGTCGTGCGCCAATCCACCAGGAACCCTCGCAAAAAGGACACAGGCTCCTCGCGCAAGCCGCAGGACCTGTCGCTCGTCCTCAAGGAAATCGACGCAGCCTCGTCACCGGTGACGGCACGGGCCACGGATTTTCCGGCCGGTTGGTACATCGAGCCGCACAACCCTGCCAAGCATCAGCTCATCTACGCCGTGCAGGGCGTGATGGTGGTGCAGGCCGAGGCCGGACGCTGGGTCGTCCCTCCCACGCGCGGTATCTGGATGCGGGCCGGCATGACGCACGAAATTCGCTGCGTCGGTGAAGTCCACATGCGCAGCCTGACGGTGACGCCCGACGCCGCCCCGAACCTGCTGGACCGCACGCGGGCCGTGGGGATATCGCCGTTGTTGCGCGAACTCATCCGCGCCGCCATGGATGTGCCGCAATCCTATGTGCCCGGCACCCGCGACGGCCGGGTCATGCGCCTGATCCTCGACGAGCTACGCGCGCTGCCGGTGTTGCCGCTGCACCTGCAGATGCCGAAGGACCCGCGACTCGTCCGGATCTGCGGCTTGCTGCAACTGCATCTGCACGACGCCTCGACGATGAGCGACTGGGCGAAGCGCCTGAAGGTGGATGTGAAGACCATCCAGCGCCTGTTCGTGAAGGAAACCGGCATGACCTTCGGCCAGTGGCGACAGCAGGCCCGCCTGCTGCGCGCGCTGGAGCTGCTGGCCACCGGTGAGCGGGTCATCGATGTTGCGATGGCGCTGGGATACGAGAGTCCGAGCGCCTTCGCCACGATGTTCCGCAAGCAGTTCGACCAAACCCCCAGCCAGTTCTTCGCCGAAGCCTGAGGCGCCTGCAGCCCACGCCGGCCACAAAAAAAAGCCGACGGCACGAAGCCGTCGGCGCTCACACCTTGTCAGTCAGGTTCAGGCAACAGGCGGATAGTCGTACCCGCGGCGCACGTAGTCGCGGTCGCGAGCGTAGTCACCGGGATAGTCACGCTGCACACGCGTCTCCACATCGTTGCTCCACGTTGCGCCGAATTGGCTTCGTGCGCCGTGGCCATAGCGAAATGCGGGTTCCATCTCGTCATAGGACGGACGCGTGATGACGCCGGCAGCCTGCTGTTTGCCCCCCGCCTGCTTCACCGTGTCCGCAGCGCTCTGCTGCAGATCGCGCGCCTTGTCGGATCCGAGATCGTGCTTGGTCTGCTCCCAGTCGCGACGGAACGCGGCCTTCACCAGATCCCAGCGGCTGTCGTGTTCCTGCGTCCACCAGGTTGGATTCTTCGAGGCCATTGTCATGCTCCTTGCTCAAGTACGGCAGATGCCGCGGACTTGAGAGTCAGCATCTGGCGTACCCGCGATCGGAACTACCGCTCGACCCGGCGGCGACACCGCGCCCACACGCTATCCTCGGCCGGCCATCGGTACGGGAGATTCGGGGATGTCGATACTGCTGAACGTGCTGCTCTACCTGCTGCTGGCGTCGCTCGTGGGCCTGATCGCGACGTTCATGAAAACGCCCCGATTCGGCCCCGAAGGCCCCGTCGGCGTATGGCTGGTGTTCGTGCCGAGCCTTGCACTGGCGCTTCTTTTTCTCGCCATCGGGAGCCTGTCCGGGCACTTCGCCTGGATCCTGGACAACCGCTTCGTCTGGCTGATGCTGTCGGTCGGCATCCTGGTCTGCCTGGGCATGGCGCTGTTCTCGCTGCTCGATCGTGGCGCGTCACGCGCGCTGGGCATCGCCATGTCGGGGGTCGTCGGCGCGGCGTGCCTGCTTTCGCTTCATCCGGATGGGGGCGCGACCCGTCGCATCGCCGCCCTTGTGCTGTTCGGCCTGCCTGCCCTCGCCGGCCTTGCCTTGCTGCTGAAAGCCCTCGTCGACACCGCGCTGCGTCGCAAAAGGCGATTCGAGGCGGACGAGCGCGCGTTCGAGGAAGCCCGTAAGCAGCGCGCCCAGTGGGACATCGACAACTTCGCGACCCTTCCGGTGGACGCGCCGTTCTTCGCCGTGAGCCAGTACCTGTGGTCGCCCACCGAATCGGTGCAGGCCGAAGCACGCGCACGTCTCGCGGCGCGGCCCGATCTCGAAGCGCAGATGATCGAGTGCCTCGGCGTGGACGGCGCCGACGCAGCGGTGGCCGGCTACATCGCGTACGTCGAGCCGCGGCCCTCGCCGACGCTGGCGCCCGCCTACGCCGCGTTTCTGGACCGCCAGCTCGCATCGTGGAAAAGCACGCGCCTGATCGGCTCCAATCCTGCGCAATGGGAGCCGAATCTCTCCTCATGGTTCGATGCAGCCGAGCGCCTTCAGGCAGCGGGCGGGGACCTGCGGCCGTCGCTGACGGCCTGGCGCGAGGCGCTCGCCGTCATTCCGGGGTTCGAGGGATTGACGCAGAGAATCGGCCAGATCCGCTGAAGCACTGGCCAACGCTGGGGCGGATCGGCTGCCGCTGCTCCGGGGACCGCCGGTCTGCGGCGGTGTCGTTCCGGGTTCGCGGCCTGTCCTAGGCGGAGCGCGCCTGCTGGTAGTTCTCGAGCCCCATCAAGCGGATCAGGCCCAACTGCTGCTCGAGCCAGTGCGCGTGATCTTCCTCCGTATCGACGAGCTGCGGCAGCAGCAGGTCCCTGGAGACGAAGTCGCGCTCTTGCTCGCACAGCGCAACGGCAGCCTGCAGCCGGCCCCGCACTTCGTATTCGGTGGCCAGATCCTTGGCCAGCATTTCCTCGACGTCCTTGCCGGCCACGAAGGGCAAGGGATGCATGTCCGGCTCGCCGCCGAGAAACAGGATGCGCCGCAGCAGAACATCGGCGTGCTGGGTCTCCTCCTGCATCTCGTGATCGATGCGCCGGTACAGCGCCATCAGCCCGACGTGCGCGTAGCGTCTGGAGTGGACGAAGTACTGGTCGCGCGCGCTCAGTTCGCCACGCAGAAGTTCCTTGAGACATTCAACAACCGCGACCTTGCCTTGCATCCCGCGTACTCGGACGAATGAGCCACCAGTATGGCGGGTCGCGGAAGGCGGCGGAGAAACGACAAACGCAGCGAGGCGTGTTCGCGGGGGTGTTGCAGGTTCCCGCCGCTCGCCACGGTCCGTGAGCACAACGATGCCCGGCACGCCGGAGCAGGGACACAAGCTTTCCGGGTAGAAGGGCGCGCCGAGTTCCGGCGCCTTCAACTCCTTTTCGTCATGGCCGCCGTCCCGGGCGTGAGACTTGCGACGACGCCGGCCCTCGTTCCGCCGCGCAGAGAGCCTCATGCCCAACAAGAAGCCCAGCAAGCCCAAGCCCCGATCCCAGGATTTCGACGTCGCCACCGGAGCCGGTGGCGAGACGCACCAGCACGTTCCGCATGAGGGCCCTCATCATGCCGACGGCCACCTGTCGACCAACCAGGGCATCCGCGTCTCGGACAATCAGAACAGCCTGAAGTCCGGCAGCCGGGGGCCGGCCCTGCTCGAGGACTTCGTCCTTCGGGAAAAGATCTTTCACTTCGATCACGAACGGATTCCCGAGCGCATCGTGCACGCCCGTGGCTCCGGCGCGCACGGCTACTTCGAGGTGACGCGCAGCCTGTCCGACGTCTCGAAGGCCAACCTCTTCCAGAAGAAAGGACAGAAGACCCCGGTATTCGTGCGCTTCTCGACCGTCGCCGGAGGCGCGGGCTCGGTCGATACGCCACGCGACGTGCGCGGATTCGCCGTCAAGTTCTACACGCAGGAAGGCAACTGGGACCTCGTCGGCAACAACATCCCGGTCTTCTTCATCCAGGACGCCATGAAGTTTCCAGACCTCGTGCATGCCGTGAAGATGGAGGCCGACCGCGCGTTCCCGCAGGCCGGCAGCGCCCACGACACGTTCTGGGATTTCGCCTCGCTGATGCCGGAGACCACGCACATGCTGATGTGGGCGATGTCGGATCGGACCATCCCGCGGTCGCTGCGGATGATCGAAGGATTCGGCGTCCACACTTTCAAGCTCGTCGACGCGAAGGGCAAGGTCACGTTCTGCAAATTCCACTGGAAGCCGCGTCTGGGTCTGCAGTCCACGGTGTGGGAGGAGGCGGTCAAGCTCCAATCCGCGGACAACGACTATCACCGCCGTGATCTCTGGGAATCCATCGTCAACGGCAACTTCCCCGAGTGGGATCTGGGCGTCCAGCTCTTCGACCAGGCCTTTGCCGACGCCCAAACCTACGACGTACTGGATGCGACGAAGATCGTTCCGGAAGACGACATCCCGGTGCGCATCGTCGGCCGCATGGTGCTGGACCGGAATCCGGACAACTTCTTCGCCGAGACCGAACAGGTTGCGTTCTGTCCCGCGAACATCGTTCCGGGCATCGACTTCACCGACGACCCGCTGCTGCAGGGACGCCTGTTCTCCTACCTCGATACGCAGAAGTCGCGTCTGGGGACCGCCAACTTCCACCAGCTGCCGATCAACGCGCCGAAGTGTCCGTACCTGAACTTCCAGCGCGACGGCCAGATGCAGATGAACGTCCCCAAGGGGCGCGCCAACTACGAACCGAACTCGCTGAAGGAGCACGGCGAGATCGGCGGTCCGCGCGAATGTCCGGTCACCGGTTTTGCGAGCACGTCCGACCTGGGCAAGAACGTGTCGGGCGACAAGCTGCGCGTGCGCGCGGAGCTGTTCGCGGATCATTACAGCCAGGCCCGCCTGTTCTTCCTGTCGCAGACCGAAAACGAACAGGCACACATCGCGTCGTCGTTCGTGTTCGAACTCTCGAAAGTGCAACTGGAAGGCATTCCGGCCCGCATGGTGGCGAACCTGCGCAACGTGGACGAAGGGTTGGCGAAGCGCGTCGCCGCCGGTATCGGGATCGATCTGCCGGCCAAGGCCAA
Source organism: Panacagrimonas perspica (assembly GCF_004364935.1). Lineage (GTDB taxonomy): Bacteria > Pseudomonadota > Gammaproteobacteria > Nevskiales > Nevskiaceae > Panacagrimonas > Panacagrimonas perspica. Next base: position 1,270,383 of record NZ_SOBT01000008.1, read on the forward strand.
GGCAGCTCGCCGTTCCGTCGAAATGACGCCGAGCGATGCGCTATCGATCCAGAAGAACATGAAGAAGACGCTGGAAGGCCGCACCGTGGGCGTGCTGGTGGCGGATGGCACCGACGGTGCGGAACTGAAGAAACTGCGCGCTGGCATCGAGGCGGCGGGCGGCGCGGTGAAAGTGGTCGCGCCCAAGGTCGCGAAGGTGGCATTGGCCGACGGCTCGACGATCAGCGCCGATGGACAGCTCGCCGGCACACCCTCGCAGCTGTTCGACGCCATCGCGGTCGTGATCTCCGCAGACGGTTGCGCCGCCCTGCTGAAGGAGTCGGCCGCGGTGCAGTTCGTGATGGATGCCTACGGCCATCTCAAGGCGGTGGGTTCGAGCGATGCGGCCGCGCCCTTGCTGAAGAAGGCGGGTGTCGAACCGGGAAGTGGTGTCACGAAGCTGGGCAACGCGTTCGTCGAGGCGGCCAAGTCGCGATACTTCGAACGCGAACCGGCGGTGAGAACGCTGGCCTGATCAGGTGCCGGTGACGCCACCCTCGCCCGCCGAAGCGTCGCTTCGGCGGGCGCATGACGAGTCGCGTTACTTGATCTTCTGATCCAGATCCTTGGCCATCGCACCGTGATGCTGGAGCGTCGGCAGCGTCTTGGCGGCCCAGGCCTTCACCTCGGGATTCTTGCTGTCGGTCGAGGCCTTGCTGAAGAGCGTCACCGCCTCCTTGTGGGCGACCACCTGCGTGTTCTGGTACGCGCTGTCGAAATCCTTGCCCGGCTTTTCGTCCTTCAGATGGTCGTACATCATCTGGTGATGCTTCGACATCGCCGTCGGCAGCGCGACGCTTCGGCTGGCGGCCAGGGCCTTCAATTCTGCGTCGGCCTTGGTGTGATCCTCGACCATCTGCTTGGCGAAGGCTTTGACGTCCGCGTTCTGCGAGGTCTGGAGCGCGAGCTTGGACGTCTCGATTTCCAGCATGCCGGCCGAGGCGGCAGCCGGGAAGAAGTCCTTGTCGTCAGCCGACATCACCATCTTGCCGACGGCGGAGGGTTTCATTGGTTCCGCCGGCGCGTCGGCCGCGACGGCGACAAACGGAGTGGCACTGCACAGGGCAGCAGAGAGATAGAGCGAGATCAGGGGGCGCATGTTGTCTTGTCCTTTCAGAGGTGGGGCAGCGACGCGGCATCAGCACGGGGCGTTCCCATCTCTTCCGAAATTCCGAACTCGTTGGCATCGCTCGAAATAAACTTCCAGCACGAGAGCCGCAGGCGGTCGGTTGCAACGGATGGCGGCGTCGGCCCGTCCGTTCTTGGTCCTCGTGCGTTGTCGCCAACGACGTAGAAGCTCCTATCGACGGACGACTGTGTGAGCGCGGAAACCCGGGGCACGATAATCGCGGAGGGCTGTGCACACGATCGTGTCCATCACTCAGGAGCCAGCCATGAAATCCACCCCTACCCCCACACGTCGCCGCTCACCCTCGCAGGGTCGCCGCCGGACGACGGCCAAGACAACCGCGACAAAAGGACGCTCACGCGCCGTCGCGCCGCTGATCGAGGAAGGCGCAGCAATCGCCGAGGCCGCGCTGCAGCACAGCCGCTTCGCAGCGCTCGCCCGCTTCGCGCCATCGGTCGTCGTGGCTGTCGGCGGTTATGCGCGCCGCAAGCCGGTCAAGGCCGCCGGCCTCGCGCTGGGACTCGGCGGACTGCTGTATCTGACCCGGACGTTGTGGGCAAAAGACCCTGCCGCTTCCGCGTCTCGCACGGCGCGAAAAGCATCGCGAACGGCCACGCCTGCAAGCGCGGCTGCGTGATTCGGCGAGGGAGCGGTCGGGAGCCGGCATTACGTCCTGAGTAATTGCTGGCACCCCTTCGTCTGAATACGGTGCGCTCGGCGGAAGAGTCCTGTTCCAAGGCCGAGATCACGCACCGAGTCCCTCATGACACCCCAGCAATTCAGGAAGGCCCAGCAACGCGTCGACACCCGTTCCGGAACCATCGCCTGCTTCGAACAGGGAAGCGGTCCGGAGACACTTTTCCTGCACGGCCTGCCGCTGTGCAGCTACCAGTGGCGTGACGTCATCGAGCGCCTCGCGCCGCATCGGCGATGCATCGCCCCGGACCTGATGGGCCTCGGCTATTCCGATGTGCCGGCCGGCCAGGACATTTCGTTCGCGTCGCAGGCCAGCATGGTGGCGGCGCTGCTGGACGCGCTCGACATCCAGACCGTCGATCTGGTGGGCAGCGACACCGGTGGCGGCATCGCCCAGATCTTCGCCGCGACGCATCCGTCGCGTGTGCGCAGCCTGACGCTGGCCAATTGCGAGGTGCTCGATCTCTGGCCGAACGCGCTCCTGACCGGGTTCTACAAAGCCGTCGTCGCCGGCGACATCACGGCGGCGATGCGCGTGATGCTGACCGACACCGCCTTCGGGCAGCAGCAGCTCGGAGCGCTGGTCTACGAGAACGTCGCGACGTTCAGTACCGGGAACATCCAGCTTTATCTCGAACCTCTGCTGGCCTCGGAGAAACGGATCGAGCAGTTCAAGAAGCTCGCCGACTGGGCGACCAACCGATCGCAGCTGATGGCCGCGGCACCGCAACTGAAGGCGTCGAAGATTCCCTCGCAGGTCATCTGGGGCGACGGCGACGTGGTGTTCGACACCGCACCGTCGCTTGCATGGCTGCGCGAAAATCTCGGTGGGCTGCAGCAGATCAGCGTGATCCCGGGAGGAAAGCTGTTCTTCCCCGAGGAACATCCCGAGCGGGTGGCCTCGATCCTCGCGCAGTTCTGGACGATGGCCGCCGGCCCGGATTGAGCGTCAGCCCCAACGAAGGTGCTGACGAGGCAGCCGCGCGACGGGCAGAATCCGCTCCATGGACGAGTTCTCCAGCGACGTCGCCTTCACGCCCGCGGTCAAGAGGATCCAGGAAGAACGCGGCTCGCGGCGAGGCTTTCGCGAGATGGAGGACGACGGCGGGTGGCGCACGACGATCACCCCCGGCCTCGCGGACTACCTGGCGGCGCGAGACAGTTTCTACCTGGGCAGCGCCAGCCGCGACGGCCAGCCGTACATCCAGCATCGCGGCGGACCGCCCGGCTTCATCCGCGTCCTCAAACCTTCGCTGCTCGGCTTCATCGACTTTGCGGGAAACCGGCAATACATCAGCACCGGCAATTTCTCGGAGAACCCGCGGGCGATCCTGTTCCTGATGGACTACGCGAACCGGCGCCGCGTGAAGATCTGGGGCCGTGCCCGGGTCATCGCGCTCAACGATCGCGTCCGCGAGCGGTTCATGCCGCCCGATTACCGCGCACGCCCGGAGCAGGCCATCCTGTTTCGCGTGAAGGCCTGGGACACCAACTGCCAGCAGCACATCCCGCGCAAGTACGACGCGAAGACGGTCGACACCACGGTCCAGGCCTTGCGCGAACGGATCGAGGCGCTGGAAGCGGAGAACCGCGAACTTCGCGAACGTCCCGGACCGGCTTAGGACCCTCTGCGCAGATCCTGTCGGGCTGACGCCCCTGCTACATGCATCTCGACCCTGTCGGAGGGGCGTCAGCCTCGACTGCCCGTCCGGAGATGCCCGTCGTGAGGACGCCATTCAGGCACCCGTCATGCTGGCTCCCGAGCATCGATCCTTCCTCACTCCGAACAGAAGGAAGCATCTCGTGGAAGACCATCACGTCTACAAAACGCTGGAACTGACCGGCTCTTCGCCGAAGAGCATCGAGGACGCGATCGAGACGGCGATCGGCCGTGCTTCGAAGACCATTCGCAACATCAAGTGGGTCGAGGTGCTGCAGCAGCGTGCCCATGTCGAGAACGGCAAGATCGCGCACTGGCAGGTGACGATGAAGGTGGGCTTCACGCTCGATGCGTGATGCAGCGGCGTCCGGCACCTGACCGGGTGCCGGACGTCGACGACTCGCAGGCTCAGGCCGTCATCGCCCGCCTGATCGCCATGACCGGACGATGCGCGTCGCAGAGATTCGCGGCGCCGGCGCCACCGACGTTGAGATAGATCACTTCGTCGATCAGCCCCTCGTAGGCCTTCAGGCGCTGCGCGCACTGCGCCGATGTGCCGACGAAGGCCAGGCGGTCCGCCACCGCGTCGTCCATCTGATCCACCGCGGCCTGGATCTTTCCCTGTGGACCGAAGCGCGCGCAGGCATCGGCGGCTTTCGAGAACCCCTGCTCGCGCAGCAGGAAGTCGTAGTAAGGGTGCGGAATCGGATCGAAGAAACTGCAGATCGTCGCCTTGATGGTGGCGCGCGCACGATCGAGATTCTCATCCACCGCGATCAGGCCGCCCATCGGCACCTGCAGCTTCGTCGCCTCACGTCCTGCTGCGCTCGCCGCCTCGACGATCGAAGGCCGGATCTTGTCGCGCACGTACTCGGGCGACATCAGCACGCCCAGCGCGACGCCGTCGGCCACGGATGCGGCCACGCGGATCATCTTGGGACCGATGGCCGCCAGCCACACCGGGATGCTGGCGCGCACCGGCGCCACCCGTGGCTCCCACTGCATCTGGTGGATCTGCCCTTCATAACGAACGGCGCGCCCTAGCGGCGCCCGCACGATCTGCTGCAGCAGCTCGACGTATTCGCGCATCTTCGTCAGCGGACGCCCGGTCTCCAGGCCCTGGAAGCGTCGATTGATGTGCACGTTGCCAGGCCCGACGCCCAGGATCAGGCGTCCGCCCGAGAGCTCGTCGAGATCGACGGCGCTCAGGCCCGCGATGTACGGCGTGCGGGCGTAGGCGTTGAGGATGTAGGGCCCGAGGGCGATCCGCGTGGTGGCGGCGGCGATGGCCGCGAGTGGCACGAAGCCGCTGCGATAGGCCTCGACGCAATACACCGCGTCCATGCCCTCGGCCTCCGCCACGCGAGCCGTCTCGACGATCTGGCTCAGCGGCGCTCCGCCGGTGAACAGCAATCCCTGGCGCATCGCGATCTCCCTGGACCTGCGCGGCGCCGCCCCTGCTGCGCCCCGGCCCCAGAGGCTGGGGTCATCGAAGGGCGGCGGAAATCGGGGCAAACCCTCAACAGGTCCGATCGATCCGGGCTCGCCGTAAACTCGGGGCCACGCGATCCCCCTTTCCGTGCATCCCGAGGAGCAGCTCATGAGCGACGAGCGCAAGCCAGAACCCCCGATCCTGACGGAGTTCCATGAAAAGGCGAAGCAACACGTGGTGCCGGACTGGATCGTCCAGCACCTCGAGGAATACGACCGTGATCCCGAGGCTGCGCACTACTGGGACGGCAGCGCTTTCGGCGGTCACCAGAAGACGCCGACCCTGCTGCTGACCACGCGCGGCCGCAAGACCGGCCGCCTGATCACGATGCCGCTGATCTACGGAGAGGACGGCGCGAACTACGTCATCGTCGGTTCCAAGGGCGGCGCCCCGCAGAACCCGGCGTGGGTCTTCAACCTCGAGGCCGATCCGAAGGTCCAGGTGCAGGTCGTCCGCGATCGCTTCGACGCGGTCGCGCGCATCGCTGGCGGCGAAGAGCGCAAGCGCTTGTGGGAAATGATGGTCGGCGTCTATCCGCCGTATCGCGATTACCAGAAGCGCACCGAACGCGAGATCCCGGTCGTCGTCCTGACGCGGGCCTGAGGCTCGCCGCGCTAACCCTTCCGTTGTCGCGCCAGGTCCAGGCAGGCCTGGGCCAGCGCGAAGCGGTCGTCGTCGTTGCGCATCCACGTCGGCGCAACGGCGAATCGCGGATCACCGGCCACGCGTGATGCGTCGCAGGTGTCGACCACCACGCAATCGACGAAGTCCGCGTAGAGCTCGGCGATCACGGTCGCCGTCGGCTCCACGCCGAGCTCGCGCATGATCTTCGCCGTGGGTCCCTTCACCGCTTCGCCGCCGATGATCGGCGACACCGCGATCACCGGCGCGTGCGTGACGCGCAATGCCGTACGCAGCGCCGGGATGGCCAGCATCGGCGCCACGCTCAGGTAGGGATTCGACGGACACACGATGATGGCCGAGAGCGCGGGATCGGCCAGCACCTCGGCAAGGCCCGGTGACAGCGTCGCCTCCTCGGCGCCCTCGAACGTCAGCGCGCGCACGGCCGGCTGGCAACGCCGGCGCACGAAGTAATCCTGAAAGCCGAGTTCGCCGTCGGCGACGGTGTGAACACGGGTGCGCAGGCGCGCGTCCGTCACCGGCACGATGCGATGTGACACGTCCAGGCGACGCGAAAGATCCTGCGTCACCTCGCTCAGCGACCGACCCTGCGCCAGAAGCTGTCGACGCACGAGGTGCAGCGCGAGGTCGCGATCGCCCAGCAGGAACCAGTCCTCGCCACCCAGGCTGCGCATCGCATCGAGCGTGTGCCAGGTCTCCTGGTCGCGTCCCCATCCCTGCCCGCGATGCACGACACCGCCCAGCGTGTACAGGACGGTGTCCAGGTCCGGACAGATCGTCAGGCCCAGGTGCTCGAAATCGTCGCCGACATTCACGGCGATGGTCAGGGCTTCGGGCGCCAGCACGCGCGCAAGTCCTGCTGCGAGTCGCGCGCCGCCGACGCCGCCGGACAACGCGAGCACGCGCGGACTCGACGTCATCGAAACAGGTCTTCGGCGGACGATCGGACGAGCACGCGCGCGGCGCGCGGGTTCTGCAGGTAACGCTGAGGCACGCCGCGCACACGCACCACCGGCCGGCCTTCAGCTGCTTCGCCGAGCACCATCGACGCTGCGGCGCACAGCTGATCGGCGATCGCCAGCTGCGTGACCTGAAGTGACCGGCCCTGCCGGTCCAACTGGCCGCGCAGATCCACCAGGGCTTCGAGGCCTGCGCAACCGATGCACACGCCGCAGACGCCCAGGCGCCACGGACGACCGAAACTGTCCGCGATCAGCACCGCGATCTTCACGCCGAAGCGCGCATGAACCGCGTCGACCAGGCGCTGCGCACTCAGGTCAGGGTCGACCGGAAGGAGCAGCACGCGCTCGTCGCCGTCGGGAACGTTGGACTGGTCGATGGCGGCGTTGGCCACGACGAAGCCGAGCCGGTGACGGGCGATCAGCACGTTCGGCGCCACGCGCACGATCTCGCTGGACTCGCGCAGCACCAGTTCCACCAGCCGCGGATCCTTGCCGCATCGTGCTGCCAGCGACAGCGCCTCGGCGCGCGGCTCGACGGTGTCGAGCGACACGAACCGGTTTTCCGACTTGGAGACGATCTTCTGCGCCAGCACCAGCACGTCGCCGTCGGCCAGAGGAGCCGGCGCGGCAGGCCGATCCAGCGCCTCGGCGAGCAAGGCCGCGAGGTCGTCGCCGGCGCGCACCTCGGGCAGACCATCGACGGCCTCGAACGTCAGCGCATGCGAAGGAACGCTCACGCCGAAATCGATGATCGTCCGGTGACCGGGGCGTTGTGTACGGCCAGCAGCGGAAGTGCCGATCGCCCCGCCTGCATGCGCGCTTCGTCGACGGTCCCGTACAGGGTCGTGCGTTGTCGCGAAGGGCGGCCGATGTCGCCTGCGAGCGCTTCCATCTGCTCCGGCGAGAACTCCTGGCCGTGTGCGGCGCCCGCGGCGCGGCTGATGGATTCGTTCATCAGCGTGCCGCCCAGATCATTCGCACCCGACTGCAGGCAGCGCTGCGCCCACTGCGGGCCGAGCTTGACCCACGAGGCCTGGATGTTGGGGATCAGCGGATGCAGCGCCAGGCGCGCCACCGCGTGCATCAGCAGCGCTTCGCGCAGGGTCGGGCCCTTGCGAGCGCGGCCGCGCAGGTACATCGGCGCCTCCATGTGCACGAACGGCAGCGGTACGAATTCGGTGAGCCCGCCGGTCTCCGCCTGCAGCGCACGCAGGCGCAACAGGTGTCGAGCCCAGTGCCGATAGCCTTCGATGTGCCCGTACATGATCGTCGAGGTCGTGCGCAGGCCCACGCGATGCGCCTGGCGGATCACGTCGAGCCAGCCGTCGGTATCCAGCTTGTCCGGCGCGATCTGGCGCCGGATCTCGTCGTCGAGAATCTCGGCGGCGGTTCCGGGCAGTGACCCGAGACCAGCGGCACGCAAGGCCTGCAGGAATTCGGTGACCGACACGCCGAGCGTGCGCGCGCCGTGGCTGACTTCGAGCGGAGAAAAAGCATGCACGTGCATCTGGGGCACGGCGGCTTTCGCGGTGCGGCAGATATCCAGGTAGGTCTGGCCGGTGAAAGCGGGATGGATGCCGCCCTGCATGCAGACCTCGGTTGCGCCGCGGTCCCAGGCCTCGCGCACGCGGCGCGCAATCTCGTCGTGATCGATCAGGTACGGACGGCCGCGCAGCGCCTCGTGGGCGCGGCCTTTCGAGAAGGCGCAGAAGCCGCATTTGTAGAGGCACACGTTGGTGTAGTTGATGTTGCGCACCACCGCGTACGTCACCACGTCTCCGACCGTCTCGGCGCGCAAGGCATCGGCCGCCGTGCAGACGCGCGTGAAGTCTTCTCCGCGAGCCGAGAACAGGGCTTCGATCTGCGTCTCGTCGAGCGTGTCGCCCCGGCGTGCCGCGGACAGGATCGGTTCGAGGGCGGAACTACGGCGCGGCGGCATCAATGCCACATCACGCAGATCGTCGACGTTGCCGTCGCCCGGAACGCCGGCGGCCCACTGCCCCACTCTGGCCAGGCCGGTTCCATCCGACCAGCGCAGAACCGGCCCGTGCAGCGATTCCGCGATCCACGTGTCACGGTCCTGCACGTAGGACGGATATGCCGTGAGCCGCTCGACCAGGTTCGCGCCCGCCCGTGCCGTGTCGTCGGCCAGTCGATCCAGATGCGGCCACGGCGCCTCGGGGTTCACGTGATCGGGCGTCACCGGCGAGACGCCACCCCAGTCGTTGATGCCGGCTTGCACCAAGTCGACGAGATCGCCCGGATACAGATTCGGCGGCGCCTGCAGACTCATCTGCGGACCGAAGATCAGGCGCGCCGCAGCCACCGTCCAGCACAGCTCGTCCGCGCTGGGTTCCGGCGCGTCGTGCATCGCGGTGCCGGGCTTGGCGCGGAAGTTCTGGACGATCACTTCCTGCAGGTGCCCGTATCGCTGGGCCAGCTCGCGCAGCGCCAGCAGCGAGGCGATGCGCTCTTCACGCGTCTCGCCGATGCCGATCAGGATGCCGCTGGTCATCGGCACCTTCGCCTCGCCCGCCCAGCGCAAGGTCTCCAGGCGTCGTGCCGGCACCTTGTCCGGCGATCCGAAGTGCGGCCCGCCGCGTTCACACAGGCGCTCGGACACCGATTCGAGCATCAGCCCCATCGACGGCGCGACCTTGCGCAACTGCGCGATGTCGTCGGCCGAGAGCACGCCCGCGTTGATGTGCGGCAGCAGCCCGGTCTCTTTCAGCACGAGCCCCGCGACGTGAGCGAGGTAATCCACGGTCCGCGTGAAGCCGAGTTCGGCCAGCGCCTCACGCGCCCGCGCGTATCGCAGCTCCGGCTGGTCGCCGAGCGTGAACAGCACTTCCTTGCAGCCCATCGCCGCACCGGCACGCGCGATGCGCAGCACGTCATCCGGCAGCAGGTACGGCTTCTCCAGCCGACGCGGTGTCTTGGCGAACGTGCAGTAGTGGCAGACGTCGCGGCAGAGCTGCGTCAGCGGCACGAACACCTTTCGCGAATATGTGACCGTCGAACCGAAGCCAGCGTCGCGAAGCGCAGCGGCACGCGGTGCGAGCTCGCGCCAGTCGGCGATCTTCGCCAGCGCATAGGCGTCGGCGTCCGTGAGCAAGGCGGTAGGACTCTGCGGAGGCGTCGGCAGCATCGGAGCGTTCATGCGGCCGTTGTCGCCGGTTCGAGTCGCGCGCGCAGAACCGGCAGACCCTCGACGGCAACACGCGACTGCAGCCGCAGATGTTCGAGATCGGCAGGCACGTCGATGTCGAACGCGAGTTCGTCCAGCGACAGCGTGCAGTGCGTGCGCTTCGCAGCCCGCGCGGCGGCGAGATGACGTGAATAGCTGTCGGGACCGAAGCACGGCGCGATGGCGTCCGGCGGCGAACAGGCCAGCACATTGGTCCCGGCCCGGAATCGATCCGGCACGATGACGACGTCGTGCCGCGTCGACGCATCGACGACGACCTCGAGCGCGCGCGACGACACCAGCGGCAGATCGCCCGCCACCATCAGCACGCGGCGCAATGCGTGGGGACGCAGTTGTTCGATGGCCGACGCGAAGGCCTGTGCGGTTCCCGCTTCGACCGCCTCCTGCAGCACCCGCGCGCCGAGGCGTCGCGCAAAGGCCGCGACCTCCTCATCCGCCGTGATCACGGCTACGCGCTCGACGCCGCGCGTGGCCTTCAGTGCATTGATGGCCCGCTGTGCCAGTTCGAAGAAGTACGCCCTGCGATCGTCCGGCGACAGCACCGCAGCGAGGCGGGACTTCGCGAGATGCGGCGACTTCAGTGGCACGATGGCCCACATGGGATCAGGCCGGCTTCTCGACGTGACCGCCAAACTTGTAGCGCATCGCCGACAGCAGCTTCTCGGCGAACGTGTGGTCCTGCCGCGAGCGAAACCGGGCGAACAGCGCGGCGGTGAGCACTTCGGCCGGCACGGCCTCGTCGATGGCGGCCTGAACCGTCCAGCGGCCTTCACCCGAATCCTCGACCACGCCCGAGAAGCGGGACAGGGTCGGATTCTCGGCCAGCGCCTCGGCGGTGAGATCCAGCAACCAGGACGACACCACGCTGCCGCGGCGCCAGAGTTCGGCGACATCGGCGAGCGGGAAATCGTAGCGATGCCCTTCCGGCAGGCTGGATTTTCCAGCGTTGCGCAGGATGTCGAAGCCTTCCGCCATCGCCTGCATCATTCCGTACTCGATCCCGTTATGGATCATCTTGACGAAGTGACCCGCGCCCGCCGGTCCGCAGTACAGGTAACCCTGCTCCGCTCGCCGGTCGAAACCTTCGCGAGAGCCAGTGGCGGGAATGTCGCCGCGGCCGGGAGCCAGCGTCGAGAAGATCGGGTCCAGCCTCTCGAACGCGGAGGCATCTCCGCCCACCATCAGGCAGTAGCCGCGCTCGAGTCCGTGCACGCCGCCACTGGTGCCCACGTCGAGATAGCGGATGCCGCGCTCGGCCAACTGCGCGGCGCGGCGCACGTCGTCGTGAAAATGGCTGTTGCCGCCGTCGATCAGGATGTCGTCGCGCTGCAGTCGCTGCGCAATGAACTGCAGGCTGTTCTCGGTATTGTCGCCGTGCGGCAGCATCAGCCAGATGGCGCGCGGCGGCGCCAGGCGGGCAATCAGTTCATCCAGGCTCGTCACACCCACCGCGCCGTCCTGCGCCAGCGCGTTCACGGCACCGGTGTTGATGTCAAACGCCACGACCTCATGCCCCGCGCGCATCAGGCGTCGCGAAAGATTCGCGCCCATGCGTCCGAGACCCACCATGCCGATCTGCATCACCGTCTCCCTGCCGATTGCCTGATCGTCATACCTTCCCACGACGAGGCACGCAGCAACAGGTGCCCGGACGAGCAGTCTTGCCGAGAACCGCGTCGTGGCGGTCCATGAGCGTCAACCGAAGGCCCGGCGCAGAGGCTCGGCGAGGCGTTCGCCGAACAGCTTGAGAAAGCGCGCCTGGTCCGGACCCGGCGCGTGAAACACCAGGTGGTTGAAGCCCAGATCGACATACGGCCGCACCTTCTCGATCACCTCGTCGACGTCGTCGCTGACGATCCAGCGCGAGGCCGCGCGCTCGATGGGCAGCGCATCCGCCAGCCGCTCCATCTCGCAAGGATCCTCGACGTTCATCTTCTCTTCCGGCGACAGCGACAGCGGCGCCCAGAAGCGCGTGTCGTCGCGCGCCCGGTTGCGATCGGTGTCGAACGAAAGCTTCATCTCGATCAGGCGATCGATGCCATCGGATGGCTTGCCGGCCTTGGCCAGCCCGGCCTCGACGTTCGGCAGCAGCGTCTCCGAGTACAAAGGCCAGGGCTTGCCGCTGGTGCAGATGAAGCCGTCCGCCTGCTCGCCGGCCAGCTTGGCCATGTACGGGCCCGCGCCGGCGACGTAGATCGGCACCGGCTCGGCCGGCCGGTCGTAGATCGTCGCGTTGTGCGTCTTGTAGAACTTGCCCTCGTAGCTCAGCCGCTCTTCGCGCCACAGGCGGCGGATGAGATCGAGCGCTTCCTTGAAGCGCGCGGTCCGCTCGGATTGCTCGGGCCAGGCCAGGCCGCTCGAAGGGACTTCGTTGAGCGATTCACCGGTGCCGATGCCCAGCGCCACGCGGCCCGGGAACAGCGCGCCCAGCGTGCCGAAGGCCTGCGCGACGATCGACGGGTGATAGCGGAACGTCGGCGTCAGCACGCTGGTGCCGAGCAGCACGCGATCGGTTCGCGCACCGAGCGCACCGAGCCACGCCAGCGAGAACGGTGCATGGCCGCCGACATGCCGCCAGGGCTGGAAATGATCGCTGATCCAGACCGAATCGAACCCGCTGTTCTCGGCGAGCACCGAGAATTCGAGCAGTTCGCGAGGGCCGAACTGCTCGGCCGACGCCTTGTAACCCAGCTTGAGTGCCGTCATGGCGCGAAGGATCGCATCGTGGTCAGCCCTGCATCATCTTGGCGAAGGCCTCGAGCTCGCGCGGAATGTCCGGACCCGCGGGCTGGAAGGCGACCTCCGTCGCGCCCTTGGCCTCCAGCGCGGCCAGACGCTCGCGCCAGGCGTCGCGGCTCATCGACATGTTGTTGCGCGCCAGCAGGTCACCGGTGATGTACGGCGCGTCCTGCGCGTTGACGCCGACGAGATGGCCATCGTGCATGGCGAGGTGACGCTTGTTGGCTGGCACGTTGTCGTACGCGTGCGCCCAGACTTCGCCGCCGGGAATCTGGTCGAGCATGTGGTGTTCGAGGAAGTAATGCAGCAGCACGCTGCCGCCGTGTCCTGCCGCGGCCATCGCGCGCGCGGAATCGGGCGATTCGCCCTTGTCCAGCACGGTGCCGAACAGCAGCACGACGCTCCAGTCGAATCCGGCCTGCGGTTCGAAGACGCCGAAGACGCCCTGCCCGAGTTCCTTGGCGATAGCGGCACCCTTGGGCCCGCCGGCGGCCACGACGAACGGCACGTCGATCGGCCGCTTCGCGCCGTAGCCGTCCCACTGCAGCATGCGCGTCATCGCGCCTTCCCACTCGACGTCCTCGCCTCGCAGCAGCCCGCGCAACGCGACCATGTATTCCGCGACGAAGCGCCACGTCAGCGGTCGCTGGCCCATGCTGACGCGCGCCGTGAATCCGGATCCGATGCCGACGACGACGCGATCCTGGCCCGCCGCCGACACCAGCGTGGCGATCGCTGCCGCCGTGACCATCGGGTGACGCAGATGGGGCACCAGCACGCCGGTCCCCAGCGAGATCCGCTTCGTGCGGTCGGCGGCGCGGCAAAGCTGCACCCAGACGTCCGGATACAGCGCGGGGGAATCGTAGAACCACGCCCGCTCGTAGCCGAGTTCTTCGGCGATACGAGCGTGTTCGTGGCTGGATTCCGACGTTGCGAATGCACAGGCCAGCTTGAGCGCCATGGCGAGCGTCCTCCTGAGTCACAAGGGAGCCGGCCGTGGCCGGCGGCGGTGGGGTCGAGTGTCGCGCCAGCGTGGAGCGCGGCCCATCCGGGTGCGTCCTAGGGACGACCTGCGTGGGTCCTGTCGGGGCTGACGCCCCTCCTCCAGGGTCGAGACATCTATAGGAGGGGCGTCAGCCCCGACCGCTTGGCTGGACGCGCCCGTCTTTACGTGAACCTGATGCCTATTTCGTCTGGAAACTCGGCATCACTTCCTTGGCGAACAGTTCCAGCGCGCGCGTCGCCTTGACCGGATCGGCGCCGGGCATCTGCGTTCCCATGACGAAGTGCGAGCAGTCGTATTCCTTGCGGAACTTCTCCATCTTGCGCGCCACCTCGTCCGGCGTGCCGATCATCATGCCCTCGGCGTACGGCGAGTAACGCAGCTTCTCCGGCGACGGGATCTCGCTCATCGCGCTGTCGCCTTCGGCGTCGTTGGCTTCCGACAACCAGTCGCCGTACAGCTTCAGCATGTGGTGCAGGTGCGGGGCGGTTTCTTCCCAGGCCTGGTCGGTCGTCTTCGCCGTGTAGACCATGCGCAGCTGCGCGATGTTGAAGGCGCTCGGGTCGCGGCCGGCTTCCTTGAGCGCGGCGCGGTACGACGGCGCCGGGTCCGGGCCGATCGTGGCCATCATGTGGAAGCCCATTCGGGCTGCGCGTGCCGTCGCCTTCTCGGTGCGGCAACCGATCCAGATCGGCGGCGACGGCTGCTGCACCGGGCGCGGATAGATCGTCATGTTCTCGACCTGCGTGAAGCGGCCGTCGAACGTGACGTTCTCTTCGGTGAACAGGCGCTGGACCAGCTCGATGCCCTCGGCCATGCGCGGCGCACGTTCGCGGCGTGGAATCTTCAGCGCCGAGAACTCGCCAGCGCGGTAACCCTGACCGACGCCGAGGTCGAACCGGCCGTTCGACAGGATGTCGATGCTCGTGACGTCCTCGGCGAGTCGCACCGGGTTGTGGAACGGCATCAGCAGCACGAAGGTGCCGATGCGAATGCGGCTGGTGCGAGCGGCGATCGCGGCGGCGACCGGCAAGGTCGCGGGGTTGTAGCCGTCCTCGACGAAGTGGTGCTCGGTGAGCCAGCAGTTGTCGAAACCGAGCTCTTCCATCCGCACGATCTCGTCGAGCTGCGATTTATAGAACTCCGGGTTGGGCTTGCGCCAGGGCTTCGGGTTCCGGAAATCGAACATCACGCCCATCTTCATGGTGCAGTCTCTCCCCTGGTCGGTGGCGAACGACAGCTGTGCGTCGTTCACCACCTTGGTTCGCAGACCTGCACCCAGCAATTAGGGCGACACCGGATGGGGGCTTGCCCAAGCGCCCCCGCTCACCCGGGTACCGCTGCCCTCACTTCTTGCAGGGAGAGAAGCTCACGCCGCCATCGGCACAGCGATAGACCGGGCTGGTGGTGTGGCTCTTGGCCTGGACATGCACGGCCGCTTTTTTTGCCGAGGCATCGGAAGCCGAGCTGACGATGTGCGCGGCAGCGAGCGAACCGATGAGCAGAAATCCGACACCCAGGCTGATCCAGAGCGTCGAGTCGGAACTCGAACCAAAAGGCTTGTCCATTGCGGCGCTCTGTGCCGACTGCTCCTGCGACATGAAATGACTCCATCGGGTGGGGGTCCGCGAATCGTCGCGGCAGCTCGTGCCAATGGTGCACGGAGTCCGACGTAAGGACCGTCACGGCAGCCGAACGTGACGCACGAATCGCCGGGCACGCCGTCGTGCCCACCCTCCACGCCAACGGCGTCGCATTCCGTTCACGTGCCCGCAACCGGAACTTCATGTCCGTCGACCTAGACTCGTTCGATGGACGACGCCCCACCTCGACGGCTGACGTCGCCGTCGACAACGGCGGAGGGCGACATCCGTCCTCTGATGCGCGCCGTCGGCCCCGTCGGGCCCCGCGCCACGATCGAACAGGCCGCGGATCTGTTCCTTGCTCCCGAGTTGTCCGGACTGCTGTGCCTGCCCGTCGTCGAAGGCGACCAGCTGGTCGGGACCATCAGCCGGCACCAGCTCAACGGGATCTTCCTTCGCCGTTTCGGCCGCGAACTCTACGGACCGCGCCCGGTCGAGCGGGTCACGAACCGCGCGCCGCTGGTGGTCGACATCGGGGTGAGCCTGGAGCAGGCGGCGGACTACGTCACCGGCCGCATGGGCAGCCCGATCACGGAGGACTTCGTCATCGTCGAGGGCGGTCGCTACCTCGGCATGGGCCTGGTGATGGACCTGCTCGGCGCGCTGCGCAGCCGCGTCAAGGCGGACACGCGCAAGCTGTCGGCGGCCTATCGGGAACTGAAGGCCTCGCAGGCGCAGCTCGTGCAGTCGGAGAAGATGGCGTCGCTCGGCCAGATGGTCGCGGGCGTGGCGCACGAGATCAACACACCGCTCGGCTATGTCCGCAACAACGTCGAGATGATGCGCGAGACCTTCGTGCAGTTGGGCGAAGTGGCGGCAGACGCCGACGGCATCGTCGAGGCCGCGCAGGTCGAGGGCGCAAGCCGGGTCGTCGATCGTTCCGCCCATGAACACCTGCGGGACCGGATCGAGATGCTGCGCGAATCCGGCGTGCTCGAAGATGCGGCAACGCTGTTCGACGACACGCTGCACGGCCTGGATTCGATCAAGGAGCTGGTGCTGGGCCTGCGCAACTTCTCGCGGCTGGATCAGGTGCACCAGGACGAAGTCTCGCTCAACGATTGCGTCGACCAGACGCTGGTCATCGCCCACAACCTCCTCAAGTCCAAGGTCGAGATCGTCCGGCGTTACGGCGAGATCCCGAAGGTCCGGTGCAGCCCGTCGCAGATCAACCAGATCCTGCTCAACCTGGTGACCAACGCGGCGCAGTCGATCGAGCACTCGAACGGCAAGCTGCTGCTGCGCACCGACAGCAACGAGCGCTGGGTGCGCGTGCACGTGCAGGACAACGGCAAGGGCATCGATCCGGACGTCCTGCCGCGCATCTTCGATCCGTTCTTCACCACCAAACCCGTCGGCCAGGGCACCGGGCTGGGGCTGTCGATCAGCTACCAGATCGCGCAGGCCCACGGCGGGCGCATCGACGTGGTGTCCGAAAAGGGACGCGGCACGAAGTTCGTGCTGAGCCTGCCGCTCCAGCCCACCACTCCAGCCGAGGCTTCGTGACGACCGCCGCTGCCAAGCCGACCCTGCTGCTGGTCGACGACGAGGAGCGCATCCTGCGTTCGCTCGCGATGATGTTCCGGCCCCACTTCCGCGTCCTGGCAACCACCGAACCCCGGCTCGCCATCGACTGCGTGCGGCGCGAGCGCGTCGACGTGATCGTTTCGGACCAGCGCATGCCCCAGATGTTGGGCGCCGAACTGCTGCGGGAAATCCGCGCGATCTCGCCCAACACGATGCGCATCCTGCTGACCGGCTATTCGGAACTCGATGCGGTCGTGGCCAGCGTCAACGAAGGCGAGATCTTCCGCTTCGTCAACAAGCCCTGGGACGTCCAGGACCTGCGCACGTCGGTGCAGCAGGCCTCCTTGATCGCCGAGGGCCTGTTCGCCGCGCATCTGAATCCTCACGTGCCGGAGACCAGCGCAGCGGCCATCCTGGTGATCGACGCCGATCCCTCGGTGACGCTCGCCGTGCGCGAACTGGCGCCGCCGTCTCGACGCATCATCGGCACGACGTCGATCGAGGCGGCGCTCGAGGAACTCGCCCGGCAGGAGATCGGCGTGATCGTCTCGGAGCTGCAGGTCGGCTCGCAGTCGGTCGTGCCCTTGCTCAAGTTGCTCAAGGCGCAACACCCGCAGGTCGTCACGCTGGTGATGACGCCGTTTCGAGATATCAACGTCCTGGTCGGCCTGATCAACCAGGGCCAGGTGTTCCGCTTCCTGCCCAAGCCGCTGCGGCGGAATCTGCTGTCGACGAGCCTGGTCGCCGCGATGGCACGTCATTCCGCGATGGTGGCGACACCTGCCTTGCGCGCTGCGCACCAGGTCGAATCCATCAAGGAGGCCTCGGAGGTTTCGATGGCGTCCCGCATCAGCGCTTTCATGGCGCGCCTCCGGGGTCGGATCAGCCCTGGGCTCGAGCCGGGACGGGCCTGAGACTGGAGCGGGAAAGTCCCGCGAAAACGAGACGTCTGGCAGCTTGCATGGCAACGTCCGCCCGCTCGCCGCGCCTTGCAAGCGTGGCTCGATCGAACGTTCATACGTTTCAATATCTTGGCGACGGTACGGTCGATGCAATGCTCGAGCGATCCCTACTCGTGCCGAGCATCACATGCGCATTCCTTCCCATTGGCCGCTGCTGTTGATGCAGGTGCCGCTGGCCTTCCTGTTCTGCCATGAGGTGCTGGGTTACGACCTCTGGCTGTCGGCCTTCCTGACCGCTCTCACGCTCAATCCGCTGACCCTGATGATTCCGGCGCTGATCACGCTTCACGCGATGGTCAACGCGCCGAGCACGATGGACAGCGTCACGCTGCTGATTCCGGTCGCCGCCATCGGCACGATCGCCTGGTTGGCGCGGACACCGCTTCCGCCACGGGCCGTCGATGGCCCGACCTTGCCGATCGCCTCCTGACAATGGCGTTCGACAGCAAAGCAGCGGTGGTCCCCCGCCCTGTTACCGGATATCGCGCCGCGCCGCACCGCTCCAACCTGCTGCCACCGCTGCGCAAAGCGGCCGGCGGCATCGTGATCGACGAGCATCTCGACAGCGTCGTACGCCTGCTCGCCACGGCGTCCGGCATCCCGCTCGCCGCCTACTTCGCGCTCGACGAAGGAAAGCTGGTCTGCAGGGCGTCCTCCGGGGCGGTCGGCCCGGACTTCGTGCTGTTGGCAGGACTTTGGCACCACGCGCTGGACACCGATGGCCTGGTGAAGATCGAGGACGTGCTCGAGCAGGAATGTCTTGCCGAGCAGGTGCGATTTCTTCCCGAGACCCGTCTGCGTTCGTACGCCGCTTTGCGCGTGAAAGCTCCCGATGGCGCGCCGATTGGCGTGCTCTGCCTGCTGGGGGCGACGCCGCAGCAGTTCTCGTCCCGCGCCTGCACCGCACTGGATGACGCACGCCGCCTGCTCGAGCGGGATCTTGCGCTCCGCCACCAGGCCGAGCGTGATCCGCTGACCGGCCTGTCGAACCGCCGGCGCATCGACGACGTGCTGACGCGCGAATGGAAACTCGCGGTCCGTGACCGGACCTGCCTGAGCGTTCTGGCGATCGACATCGACCACTTCAAGCTCATCAACGATCGCCATGGGCACGCCGCCGGCGACCAGGCGCTGCACGCGCTCGCACAGATCCTTCCCGCCGTTTTCCGGCGGCCCGGCGATTGCGCGAGCCGCATCGGAGGCGATGAATTCATCGTCTGCCTGCCGCGCACCGATTCCGCTGCGGCCGTCACGCTCGCGCAGCGCCTGCGACAGGCGCTCGCCGACATCTGCTTGACCCCGACCGGGACCGAGCCCGTCCGTCTGACGCTGAGCATCGGCGTCGCCACGGCCGAACCCCAGGCCGGGATGCCTCGCACGCTGGGCGGACTGCTCGCCGCAGCGGACGCTGCGCTGTATGCGGCCAAGGAAGCCGGGCGCGACTGCGTCAGCGTCGACGACTGCAGCAGGTCCTGGCGCAACCCATAGCGTCGAGTCGCTCCGGTTTGCGCCGGCACGGAAAATCCGCGCCAGACGGCAGCGGCCGTGCTCAGTGCGATGCCTGGATGGCGAACAACGTCGCCTGCGCGTAGTCCGTGCTGTCGCCCGTGTTGTTCTGGTTGTAGACGCCGGCCTTGAAATACAGGTCCAGGCCTTCGTACAGCGGATCGATGGTCTGGTTGAACACGGCGACTTCCCCCCGCGGACGCCGGATCGTGACCTTGAGCTGCAAACCATGAAGGTCGATCTCGTACCCAAAGGGCTCGCCCAGACCGATCCCGTTTCCGTCCTTGTTGGAGACGATGTCCGCCGACAACGTGCTGTCGCCCGACCGGACCCGATCGGTTCCGACGTAGAGGCGGCCGGTTCGCTCGTGCGGCTCCTTGTCGAAATAGAGCCTGACGACCTCGGTATCCGGTCCGTGTATCTGACCGATGACCACCCGACCCCGCTTTCCGGAATCCCCGGTCGCGGATACGGCGTCCACCTGCAACGCCACCTTGAGCCGTCCACCGGTGGAGGTCGTCCAGTTGTTCGCGGAATCCGATGCCGAGCCGTCGGGCTTTCGCATCTCCCGGAATTCGCAGCGCGGATACTTGCTGCCGCGGGTGTGTCCCGCGATATTCGGACTGCGCATGACCAGTCCGCCGTTGTACGGGTCGGTGTAGAAGACGTTGGCCAACTGGTAGCCCTGCTGCAGCTGCCGGCTCGAGATCTCGTCGCCGCTGGGCAACGTGAGTTTCCAATGCGTCAGATCGAAGTTTTCGTGCGGCGCCTTGACCGTCGATCCTCCGTAGGCGGGCTCCGGAAGCTCGGGTTGCGATCCCTGGGCGACCTCGCCCGGATCGCTGGAAGCGTCTTCCTGGCAGCTCGCGGCGAAGACGATCATCGTGATTCCCGCGAAGATCAGGACAAGCCGCACTGCTGGATTCGCCGTCATACGATTCCTCTGCCGTCCGGATGACGGCGTGCCGGTGGCGCTGGCGGTCGGCGACTCAGGGTCACGAACCGTCTTCGCTTGGATGAGCACGTCGGGAGCGAGCGTGATCACCTGAAATGAACGGACAGCATCGGGTCCCGCTCAGCGGGGCCGGTCGATGTCCTTGCGTAGCGCGAGCTTCCTGCTTCCTGACAGCAGGCTGTCGCGCACTGTCAGGAAATTGAAAGCCAGGCCAAGCTCGTGGCAGAGATCGTGCCGGGCGGACAAATCTCCGGCCAACCGGGAGATTCCGGTTGATTTCGATCGGGCCGTCGACCGTGCGATCGCGTGGAAACCGGCATTTGTCGCCGCAAACTGCATGGAATCCGGAACGCGAAACCGGATATCGCACGTTCGCGATGGCCGTCAGTCCCGCCCGCAGATTCGTCCGGAATCCTCTCCTTCGCCGGTGCGCGGTGTCGATCCGAGGCCGCTACGAGACCCGGTGCCTGACGATGATCCCGTCCGTGCGCGATAATTTCTCCAAGCCGAAAGGTCGATCACCTGCTCCTGAGCGCAAGTGCTCGTCCGCTTTCCGCCGGATCTGCCGGGCAGCGCCAGCGCCCAGCTCGCATCGGCACCACCCGCTCGCAGATGCATCAAGGAATGGACGAGATCGTCCTTCTCCCGCCCGTCGGCGCCGCCAGCGTCCCCGCAACGATCAGAACAATGTCTTCCCGAATCACCGTGACCTTCAGGAGCGCCCCGCGATGAGCGCCGTCATGGTCGTGCTCGCGCTGTTGCTCTGCGTCGCGGCCTCGGCCGTCGTCGTGCGCGTGTCGCGGCTGCCGCTTCCGCTCACGCAGATCGTGCTCGGGGCGGCCGTGAGCGTTCCGGATTTCGGTTTGCACGTGGAGCTGGAGCCGCACCTGTTCATGTTGCTGTTCGTGCCGCCGCTGCTGTTTGCCGACGGCTGGCGGATGCCCAAGCGCGAATTCTTCCAGCTGCGCGAGCGCATCCTGGCGCTGGCGTTCGGCCTGGTGCTGGTCACCGTCGTCGTCGTGGGTTACCTGCTGCACTGGATGATCCCCGCGATGCCGCTGGCGGTGGCGTTCGCCCTCGCGGCCGTGTTGTCACCGACCGACGCAGTGGCGGTCACGGCGCTTGCCGGCGGGATCGGCGTTCCCAAACGGCTGATGTACATTCTCGAAGGCGAGGCGCTGATGAACGACGCCTCGGGCCTGACCGCGTTCAAGTTCGCGATCGCCGCAGCCGCCACCGGCGCGTTTTCGCTGACCCAGGCCTCCGTGGCCTTCCTGCTCGTTTCGATCGGCGGCCTGCTGGTCGGCATCGCGATGGGCTGGGGAATGGCGGTGTTTCAGCGCTGGCTCGGCGGCTGGACGCGCATCCAGGCGCAGGGCGCGGTCGTGCTCACGCTGCTGTTGCCTTTTGCGGCCTACCTGCTCGCCGAACGCATCGGCACCTCGGGCATCCTAGCGGCGGTGGCCGCCGGCATGACGCTGAATCTGCGCAGCGCCGCACTCGAAACGGATCCCGAAACGCGCATCGCCACCACGCATATCTGGGCGATGCTGCAGTACGTGCTGACCGGCCTGATCTTCGTGCTGCTCGGGCTGCAGTTGCCGGACATCATCGGCAAGGCGCTGCACGAGGAATTCCACGACGACGGCCTCGCCGGTGCCAGCCGCCTGCTCGGCTATGCGGCGGCCACGTCCGCGGCGTTGATCGCGGTCCGCCTGATCTGGGTGTGGGCCCTGTTCCGCATCACCCATATCTATGCCCGCTGGCGCGATGGCGTGCATCGACGGATGCCGCACCTGCGTCTGTTGCTGGCGACCGCACTGGCCGGCGTGCGTGGCGCCATCACCCTGGCGGCGGTTCTGTCGGTCCCGCTGCTGCTGGGCGACGGCACGCCGTTTCCCGCGCGCAACCTGATGATCTTCATCGCCACGGCCGTGATCCTGCTGTCGCTGATCGTTGCGGCCGTCGGACTGCCACCGCTGTTGCGCGGCATCGCGCTCGGCGAGGACCGCGAGGTGCAGGAAGAGCAGCTCGCAAGAGTGCGTGCCTGCGAAGCGGGCATGGCGGCCGTTGCCGACGAGGCACGCCGCTTGAGCGGCACCGTCGGCAACAGCAGCGCAGTGACGCCGCAACTCGCGGCCGCCTCGCAGATCATCGACACCTACCAGCAACGACTCTCGGGCCTGAACGGAGACGAGAGCACGCGTCAGACGGCCACCGAGCAGGCCGCTCTGTTGCTGACGCTGCGGCTGCGCGCGCTGCGTGCGGAGCGGGCCGAGATCCTGCGCATGCACCGCCGCGACGAGATCAACGACATCGTGTTCAACCAGCTGATCTACGAGATCGACGTACGCGAAGCGGCATTCAAGCCCCGCGCGGGTCGAACCGAAGCGCACGGCTGATGCGGGACCGCGACTCCCTTCACGTGACCTCCCTCTGGAACGCCCCAAGCGCCCGGCGCGCGGGCGTGAACCGGTTCAACCCGGGAGGCTCGGATCGCCGTTCGGCGAGCGTTCGTACCACGGCTCGCATCCGCGCGGGCACGCCTGCCCCGCGTCCGGCCGGGGAGCGTCCGTGCCGCTAGATCCGCCGAGCGTGCTGGTTGCGCTGCTCGCCATGCATTCGCTGTACATGGTGCTGGAGCTCGGCATGTGGCTGCGCCGCCGGGATGACGATGCCCTCGCCTTCTGGGCGTTCGCGAATGCACTGGCCGCCACCTCCGCGTTGTGCTTCGGCATGCGCTACGCCTGGCCCTACGTCGTCACCGTGAGTCTCGGAAACGCCGTGCTGCTCGGCGCGTGGATGGCGATCTGGGCCGGCATGCGCCGCTTCTCGCAGCGCCGCGTCCCGCTGTTCGCGGTCATCGCGCTCCCCTTGTTGCTGGGCGCCGTGCTGCAGTTCACACCGGGGCTCCATGACAACTATGTGGCGCGCGTGGTCATCGTCACGGTGGCCTGGGTGGCCGGACTGCTATTGATCGTCTTCGAATGTGCCCGTGCCGAGCGGGTCGAGCGCCTGGTGATGCGCCGCGCGTTGATGGTTGCGTTCCTGGTGCTCGCCTGCTTCGTCCTCGTCCGTGCCGGCCTGACGTTGCGGGGTCCTCCGGCCGAAGACCGGATGCTGGTCGGTCAACTGGCCCTCGTGACCTTCTTCGTCAACATGCTCATCGGCATGACCTGGAATCTGGGCCTCCTGATGATGGTCAACGAGCAGCTCGAAGCGCGCCTGCGATGGACGGCGGATCGCGATGGCCTGACGAACCTGCTCAATCGTCGCGGCTTCCAGGAATGGAGCCAGCGCGTACTGCAACGCGCCCGGCGTGATGGCGCGCCGGTGTCGCTGCTGGTGATGGATCTGGACCACTTCAAGACCATCAACGACCAGTACGGCCACGACATCGGCGACGATGTGCTGTGCGTGTTCTCGAACATCGCGCAACAGGCCCTCCGCCCCACCGACATTCTGGCGCGCCACGGTGGCGAGGAATTCTGCGCACTGCTCCCGAACGCCTCCGAGGACGAAGCCCTGGCGGTGGCCGAGCGTCTGCGGTGCGACTTCGCGAAGACGCCGATCCCGTTCGAGGGACAGGTCTTCAGTGCCACCGTCAGCATCGGGGCCGTCGAGATCGGCGCGGATGAAGACATCGGCCAGGCGCTCCGGCGAGCAGATGCGGCGCTGTATCAGGCCAAGACCAACGGGCGGGATCGCGTCGAGACGCAGGCGATCACATCCCGCATCACGATGCCCGCCGTCGCCGGCTAGCCGGGCCGGCGACGCGCTCACGCTGCCTTCGCGGCGGCGTCCCTCACGGCCGATCGCAGTGACATCGTCGGCGCTGCGCCCACGCAACGCAGGTCCGTCGTGGATTCGCCGGCTCCCGGCGACCGCTTCGACGTGCTCCGGCTACAGCACGTAGTCGAGCTTCGGCGACTCGAGCGGCCCGACGCCGGCCGCCAGGTAGACCTCGTTCATGCGTCGATGCGCCGGCGTCGCGACCGGAGCCAGGCTTCGCGCACGCACGTTCGCGCCGAGCTTGACCAGCGAGATCATTGCGGTCGTCAGGCTGCCGACGACGTCCACGTCTTCGAGGAACGGCGCGAGGATCTCGACCGGAATGCGATGCGGAATCTCGGCGCAGCCGGCCAGCTCGCGCGGCAGCGGTGTTCCGTTCGAGCGCGGGTGCCGCTTCACCGCGACCGCGTGGCCTGCGTCGAGATGGCGGCGCACGGTCCCCTTGAGCGCCTCGAACAGCTCGGGATGCGCACGCAGGAAAGCGTCGTGAGGCAGCAGGAGCAGCATCCGCAACGTGCCGATGTGCGTGGCGTCCACGCCCGCCATTTCCATCGCACGCGCGTAGACCGCGCGTGCAGGCGGCGAGCGAAACCAGGCCGGCTCCAGCCGCTGCACATGCTTGCCCGCCAGTCCTTCATGAACCTGGTACGGCAGCATCACCCAGGCATCGCGGACGGCATCCGATCCGCCGACATGGCGCGGCTGCTCGGCGTCCACGCCGTAGATGAGCCGGCGCGCGCGCTCGGACAGCCACGTCAGCCAGGCTCCGCGCGACGGCAGGGGCATCGGCACGTAACTGAACAGGCCATCGTCGACATAGGCACCGACCCCGGCGCCGAGATCATGCAGCGCAGCGTAGAACTCGGCACGGCGATCGTTGCCCGCGACGACCACGGCAGGTTCGATGCGAGCCGACAGCGCGCGCACCTGCTCCATCACGCGGCGGGCGCCGCGCAGCTTGTCGATGGGACGCTTTCCGATGCGGCCGAAGCGATGGAACTCGGCGATCGACTCGAAGCCGATCGCCCTGGCCGCTTCGACGATGTAATCCACCTCGCCCGGCCGTTGATCGATCAAGGCCAGTACGTTTCGCGAGCCGGCGAACGGCCCCGCGGCCAGGCCGATGGACCAGAAACTGTGCAGCGGCGTCGACGGCAGGAACAGGGCGCCGGCCGCCGCACCGGAGCGCGACGCCGAATCCGTCGTCGATGTCACGAGCGTGCGGCCTGTTGCGGGCCTGCTGTCGACGAACGGGTGGGATGACGAAGGACATCGGCATGCGTCGAGTCGACGAGGTCGCTCAACAACGCGAGGCCTTCGGACCAGGGGCCGTATCCACTCTCCGCGTTGACGTGACCGGCAAGCCCGAGGTCGTGCAGGCGGCTGGACCAGCGCTGCGCCAACTCGCCGGCATCTCCAAAGCCCAGCCAGGGATCGTTGCGGCTTGCGACCAGCAGCGAAGGAACGTCGATCGGGCCCAGGCCATCGAAGCGGATATCGAATTTCGCCGGGCTGGCCGGTGCAACCAGCATCACGGCACGCAGATGGGTCAGCAGCCGCGGCGCCGCGTGGACGGCCGCCAGGCAACCGAAGCTGTGCGCAACGAGCACGAGGTCGCGCGGACCGCGCAGGGCGACCTCGACGATCCGCTCACTCCACGACGCCAGGTCCGCACGGTGGCAATCGTGCTGCACGACCCGTCCGGCGCCCAGAGACTGTTCCCAATGACTCTGCCAATGGCTCGGACCGCTGTCGTGCAGACCCGGAACGAGCAGCAGCTCCGGCGAGCCGGCGGCCCGGAACGAGTTCTTCAACGACTGTTTTGCCGCGTTTCCCATGAACGTGCTTCTGCTGACCTGATGACTTCAGCCTAAGCGACGATCGAGCGTCGTCAAAAGAACAACTGTCTATCCTGTTATGAATTCATCGCGCAGTGATTCCGCACTCGTTAGATGAGTTTCAGCGAACGCGGCTCAGGATTGCCCCAGCCCACCCAGGGCCTTGTAGATCGCCGTCACGCTCACATTCACGGCGGCCTCGGCCTGGGCCACGGCGTCCTCGGCTTCGAGCTGAGTGCGCTGCGCGTCGAGCAGAACCAGGAAGTCGGTGACGCCCTCGCGATACTGGATCGCGGCCAGTTCCGCCGCGATGCGTGAAGCGGCCGCCTGCTCGCTCAGGCTTTTGAGCCGCGCCTGCTGGCTGGCGTAGGCGACGAAGCGGTTCTCGGTATCTTCGAGCGCGCTCAGCACCGCCTTCTCATAGTTGGTGGCGGCCACATCGGACAACGCCTCGCTGGCACGCAGACGCGCCCGTACCGATCCCATGTCCAGGGCAGCCCAGCGCACCGTTGGCGCCACCGACCACGCTCTTGCGTCGTTGCCACCCGTGTCGAAGAGCTGGCCAATGTCGCCGGACAGGAAGCCGACGAAGCCGGTGATGCTCACTTTCGGGAACAGGTCGGCCGTGGCGACGCCCACTCTGGCCGTCGCCGCCGCGAGTTCACGCTCCGCGGCACGGACGTCCGGCCGGCGACGCAACACGTCCGACAGATCGCCGACGGCGACGGCCTTCGCGTAGGCGGGCGCAGCGACCGCGGCGAGTTCGGCGTCGAGCGCTCCGGGCCGTTCACCGAGCAGCACGGCGAGCCGGTAGTAGCCCTGCTTCTGCGCGGCATCGAGCAAGGGGATGCTGGCCTCGACCGATTTGAGGCGCGCTCGGCTGCGCTGAACGTCGAGTGCGGTGACTCTTCCAGCATCGAAGCGCAGCTGCGTGAGTTCGAGCGTCTTGGCTTCGCTGTCCAGATCACGACGTGCGATGGCCACGCGTTTCTGGACGCCGCGAAGTTCGAAGTAGTTGCGTGCGACTTCTGCCGCAACGGTGATCTGGACATCGCGCAGCAAGGCTTCCTGCACGCCGACGTCTGCCTGTGCAGCTTCGATCGAGCGCCGCACGTGGCCGAACAGATCCAGCTCCCAGCTGGCGTCGAATCCGAGGCGCGCACTTTCCGAATCGACACGCGTGGAGCCCAGGCCCGGCTGCTGCTGATCGCTGCGCGAGTAACCCGCCTCGATCGGCACGTGCGGTCCCAGGTCGTACTGACGTTCGCCGAAGACGGCACGCGCCGCGCGAACACGATCCAGCGCGATACGCAGATCCAGGTTCGCGCTCAACGCCGTGGTGACGAGCCGGTTCAGCGTGGCGTCGTCGAACTGGCTCCACCAGGCCGCTTCCGGGCTCTGCGTGACGAACGCCGGGTATGACGCGTTGAGCATCACGGCCGGCGCGGTATCGGGCTCACGGTAATCAGGCCCCACCGCGCAGGCGGAGAGAAGAAGAGCGGTCCATCCGTAGAGAAGGATATTTTTCATGACGTGGAATTCCTTGGAACGCGCTCAGTGCGCAGCCGCGATGGGCTGGTCGCCAGGGGCCGCCTCGATCGCCTTGCGGGCGCGTCGCGCGCCCGTCGCCTTGCGCACCAGCAGATAGAACAGCGGCGTCAGCAGCAGGCCGAAGAAGGTCACGCCGAGCATTCCGGAGAACACCGCGACGCCCATCGCGTGACGCATCTCGGCACCTGCACCGCTGGCGAACACCAGCGGCACGACACCCATGATGAACGCCAGCGACGTCATCAGGATCGGACGAAGGCGCAGCTTCGCCGCGTCGAGAACGGCGCGCAGCGGACGTTCGCCCTGGATCTCGCGCTCGCGTGCGAACTCCACGATCAGGATCGCGTTCTTGCTGGCCAGACCCACCAGGACGATCAGGCCGATCTGCGTGAAGATGTTGTTGTCGCCGCCGGAGATCTTCACGCCGAGGATCGCGGACAGCAGCACCATCGGCATGATCAGGATCACAGCCAACGGCAACCCGAGACTCTCGTACTGCGCGGCGAGCACCAGGAACACCAGCAATACGACCAGCGGGAACACCAGCACCGCGGTGTTGCCGGCGAGGATCTGCTGGTAGGTCAGCTCGGTCCACTCGAAGCTCATCCCGTTCGGCAGTTCCTGCTGCGCCAGGCGCTCCATCGCCGCTTGTGCCTGGCCCGAGCTGTAGCCGTTCGCGGGGCCGCCGTTGATCTCGGCGGTCGGATAGCCGTTGTAGTGCATCACGCGATCCGGCCCCGACGTGCTCTTCACGGTCACGAAGGAACCCAGCGGAATCATGTCGCCAGAGGCATTGCGCGTCTTGAGCTTCACGATGTCCTCGGGCTGCAGACGGAACGCCGGCTCGGCTTGGGCGTTGACCTGATAGGTGCGGCCGAACAGGTTGAAGTCGTTGACGTACAGCGAGCCCAGGTACACCTGCAACGTGTCGAAGAGATCCTGCAGCGCCACGCCCTGCGACTGCGCCTTCTCGCGATCCACGTCGGCGTCGACCTGCGGCACGTTCACCTGGTAGCCCGAGAACAGGTGCTGCAGTTCCGGGCTCGCGTTGCCCTTCGCGATCAGGTTCTGCGTCTGCTTGAACAGCTCTTCGAAACCGACGCCGCCGCGATCCTCGATCTGCATGCGAAAGCCGCCGATCGTGCCCAGCCCGATCACCGGGGGCGGTGGGAACACCGCGACGAAGGCTTCCTGGATCTTGCCGTACTGCTGGCCGAGCGCACTCGCGATGGCCTGCGCCGACAGCGACGGATCCTTGCGCTGCTCGAACGGATCGAGCGTGACGAAGACGATGCCCGAGCTGGAACTGTTGGTGAACCCGTTGATGTTCAGACCGGGGAACGCCACCGCGCTCTCGGTGCCAGGCTGCGCGAGAGCCAGTTCGCTCATGCGACGGATCACCGCCTCGGTGCGGTCCAAGGTCGCGGCATCCGGCAACTGCGCGAAGGCCACCAGGTATTGCTTGTCCTGCGGCGGCACGAACCCCGTCGGCGTCTTCGCAAATCCGAACGCCGTCAGCGCGATCAGGCCGCCGTAGACGAACAGCGCGATGCCGCCTGCGCGCAGCACGCGCCCCACACCTTTCACGTAACCCTTGGATGCACGCTCGAAGAAGCGGTTGAACGGACGGAAGAACCAGCCAAACGTCGCGTTGATGCCGCGCGTGAGTCGATCCGGCGCCGCGCCGTGTTCCTTGAGCAGCAGCGCGGACAGCGCCGGCGACAGCGTCAGCGAATTGATCGCCGAGATCACCGTGCTGATGGCGATCGTCAGCGCGAACTGCTTGTAGAACTGGCCGGTCAGTCCGCTGATGAACGCTGTCGGGATGAACACCGCCGACAGCACCAGCGCGGTGGCGACGATCGGGCCGGTGACCTCGCGCATGGCTTGCCGCGTGGCCTCCACCGGCTTCAGGCCCTTGCTGATATTCCGCTCGACGTTCTCCACGACGACGATCGCGTCGTCCACGACGATGCCGATGGCGAGCACAAGGCCGAACAGTGACAGCGCGTTGAGCGAGAAGCCCAGCAGATACATCACGGCGAAGGTGCCGACCAGCGACACCGGCACCGCGATCAGCGGAATGATCGAGGCGCGCCAGGTCTGCAGGAACACGATGACGACCAGCACCACGAGCAGGATCGCCTCGATCAGCGTGTGCACGACCGCCTCGATGGAGCCGCGCACGAACACGGTCGGGTCATAGACGATGCGATAGTCCACGCCCTGCGGGAAATCCTTCTTCAACTCCGTCATGCGCGCACGCACGCGCTCGGAAATCTCGATGGCGTTGCTGCCCGGCCGCTGGAAGATCGGGATGGCGGCAGCAGCCTGGTTGTCGAGAAGAGCGCGCAGCGCGTAGGTATCCGCGCCCAGTTCCAGGCGCGCCACGTCGCCGAGCCGCGTCACCTGCCCGAGTTCGCCGGTCTTCAGGATGATGTTGCGAAAATCATCCTCGCTGACAAGGCGACCCTTGGTGTTGATCGAGAGCTGGAACGAGGTGCCGCTCGCCTTGGGCGGCGCGCCGAGCTGGCCGGCCGCCACCTGCACGTTCTGCGCGCGGATGGCGCGCACCACGTCGCTCGCCGTCATGCCGCGGCTGGCGATCTTTTCAGGGTCCAGCCACACACGCATCGAGTAGTTGCCGGCGCCGAACACCTGGACGTCGCCCACGCCATCCAGACGCGCGAGTTCGTCCTTCACGCGCAGCAGCGCGTAGTTGGCGAGATACAGCGTGTCGTAGCGATCGTCGGGCGACACGAGGTGCACGACCATCGTCAGATCGGGCGATGCCTTGTTGGTGGTCACGCCCAGGCGCTGGACGACTTCCGGCAATTTGGGCAGCGTCTGCGCCACGCGGTTCTGCACCTGGACCTGCGCCTGGTCGATGTTCGTGCCCAGCGCGAACGTCACGGTGAGCGTCATCACGCCGTCGGCCGTCGCCTGAGAGGACTGGTAGAGCATGTCCTCCACGCCATTGATGGCCTGCTCCAGCGGACTCGCGACGGTCTCGCCGATGACCTTGGGATTGGCGCCCGGAAAGACCGCGCGAACGACAACGGTCGGTGGCACCACTTCCGGGTATTCGCTGATCGGCAGCTGCGGCAGCGCGAGCAGACCCGCGAGAAAGATCAAGGCTGAAAGCACGCCCGCGAAGATCGGCCGGCTGATGAAGAACTGCGAGAGTTTCATGGTGCGTGCTTCCTGTAATGCGGCAGCGAACGGATACCGGCGTTACTTAGCGCTGCGAGCGCAACGTGGCGCCTTCGACGCTGCTGGCGGCGATCCGGGTGGACGGCGAGACGCTGGCGACCTGGCGCAGGCCCGCTGCCTGCTCGTTCATCGCGACGCGCGTCGGCGCCACGACATCGCCCGGCTTCACGTGTTGCAGACCGTTGACGACGACCACGTCATCGGCACCAAGGCCTTCGCGCACGACCCGCAGGCCGTCGATCTGAGGACCGAGTTCGATGAAACGCGACGCCAGCCGGTTGTCGGGGCCGAGCACGAGCACGAACTTGCGGCCCAGGTCGGTGCCCACCGCGCGGTCTTCGATCAGCACCGTGTCGCGGTTCTCTCCACCCACCAGGCGAATGCGCGCGAACAGTCCCGGCGTGTAGCGGCCGTCCGGATTGGCGAACACTGCGCGGGCGCGGATCGTGCCCGTCGTCGGGTCGACCTGGTTGTCGACGAAGTCCAGCCGTCCTTCGTGCGGATAGCCGGTCTCGTCGACCAGGCCCATGAACACGCCGCGCGCCGCGTCGCCCTCACCGGAACGTGCGAGCTGCGCGTACCGCAGGTAAGTGCGTTCGTCGGCGTCGAAGTACGCATGGACGGCGTCGTCGGAGACCAGCGTGGTCAGCAGGCTCTGGCTGGTGACGAGGTTGCCGGCGGTGATCAGTGCACGGGACACGCGGCCGTCGAGCGGCGCGCGCACCTCGGTGAACTCGCGGTTGAGTCGGGCCGACTCCAGCGCGGCGGTCGTTGCGTCGAGTTGCCCTCGCGCCGACGACACCCCGGCACCGAGACGGTCGTACTCCTCGCGCGAGATGGCGTTGGCGACGATCAGGCGCTCGGCGCGTGCCTGGTTCGCGCGGGCCAGATCGAGATCGGATTCCGCCCGGGCCAGTTCGCCCTTCAGGCGATCGGTCTCGGCCTGGAACGGCCGCGGGTCGATGACGAACAGAAGCTGGCCCTTCTTGACGCGCGCTCCGTCCGGAAACGCGACGCGGTCGACGTAGCCGGCCACGCGCGGACGGACTTCCACTGTGTTCACGGCCTGCAGGCGGCCGGTGAACTCCTGCCATTCGTGCAGCGGGCGATGAATCACCGGCGCGACGGTGACTTCGGTCGGTGCCGGCGCCGCGGTCTCCGGCTGCGCCTGGCTCTGGTGGATCGTGGCGGCGGCCGCGATGGCGGCCAGGACCGGGAGCGCCGACAGCAGGGCGCGGCGGGTGAATGTGCGGGCTTCAATCTTTGCGATGGACATCTGACGACTCCTGGACTCGTTGCGACCCGGCGTCGCGAGTTGCGGCGCCACCGACTTCCCTTTCCGCTGCCGAGGCCCCTGATCAGCGGCCTTGACAGCGGTTGGCAACGAACCGACTCTAGGCGTCGGGTGTTACCGGTCAGTCACTCTTGAATGACAAGTTAGTGACCGGTCAGTAACACGTCAAGCGGAGATTCTCATGAATCCAGGTAAAAGCAGGCAAGCTGAGGCGGCAGAACGAGTTATTCCCGGATCGCCGAAGCCGCGAGTGCGGGATCGCATCTTTCAGACGGCGCGCGAGCTGTTCTACCGGCAGGGCATCCGGGCGGTCGGGGTCGACACGATCGCCAACGAAGCCGGCACCAACAAGATGAGCTTCTACCGCAGCTTCACGTCGAAGGACGAGCTCGTGGCGGAATATCTGCGCGACCAGGAAAAGCAGGGCTGGGAGTGGTGGGACGAGGTCATCGCGGTGCACGCCGGCAACCCGCGCGCACAGGTCGAAGCCCTGTTCGACGCCCATGTCAGCCGCACCTGTGAATGCGATTCGCGCGGCTGCGCGCTGGCCAACGCCGCAGTCGAGATTCCGGAAGAAGGTCATCCCGCCCGCGAGGTGGTCGAGCAGTACAAGGCCGAGATGCGGCGTCGCTTTCGCAGCCTTGCCCACCAGATGGGCGTGCGCGAACCCGACGAGCTCGGCGATTCGCTGATGCTGCTGTGGGAAGGCAGCTATCTCACACGACTGACCTTCTCGGCCACGAACGGACCGGCGCAGGGCGCGGCCAATGCGGCCAGGATGCTGATCCGGGCCCACTCGGCCTGAGACGACTGCAACGCGGGCCGCTAGCCGGCCCGCCATACGTCACCTGCAATGGAGTGGCGTGCGTCTTTGAAGAGAGCGCCGTCATGCGCCCTCCCCCATCCTCAAACCAGCTTCAACTCCGCGAGCACGCTCCCGAGATGTACGCGCGCGGCGCCGTCCAGCGATCGGATCGGCAACGGCAGGCTCGGACGATCCGCCAACCCCAGAAGCTCCGCCGCCGTCGCGATCACGCGAAGTCCGCCGTACTGACGAAACAAGGCCCAGAGCGGCTGCAGGCGCTCGGATCGCCGCACAGCCTCTTGCGCCTCGCCCGCTTGCGCCGCGCGAACGATGTGCAGCGCGGCTTGCGGAAACAGGCCACCGACAACCGAGTACCAGTTGTCGCATCCCGCGTTGAGCCCGTCCGCGCCCGCCCAGTCACCGCTGACGCCGATCGCGACCCGGGAAGGAACCAAGGCGCGCAGCCGTTCGACGCGAGCCCTGGCTGCATCGCGATCCGCGGACACGGGAGGAATCTTGATGGCGCGGACCTGCGGAAGCTGGGCGATCCGGCCATGCAGCTCGTCACTGAATTCGAAATGGGTCGTGCCCGGGTTGTCGTAGATGCAAAGCGGCACCGACAGCGTCCGGGTCACGGCCTCGTAGAGACCGAAGACCTCCTCGGCCGTGAGCTTCTGGTACGACACGGGCGCGAGCAGCACCGCGCTCGCCCCGGCTTTCTGGGCGTCCTGCGCAAGATCGATCACATCGCGCAGGCGCAGCGCGCCGATCCCGACCATCACCGGCACATTGCCGGCGTTCTCCACGGCGAGCTGCGCGACGCGCAAGCGCTCGGCCCGCGCGAGATAGGGATAGCTGCCCGTCGATCCCAGCGCGCCGATCGAATCGACGCCGGCCGACGCCAGGCGTTCGATCAGCCGAACGAACGCGGGCTCGTCGACGCCGGCCTCGTTCATCGGCGTCAGCGGGAAAGCGCTCAGCCCGGAGAACATGGCGCATCGCTCCCGATGGAATTCGCCGCCGCAGGTTTCGGCCCCGCTGGCGACGGCTCGCCGTAGCGCAGTTGCGGCGTGCAGCCCGCGATCCCCGGCGCGACCCATACCCACCGCCACTGCGTCGTTCGAGTCGTCGGGTTCACGGTTGCCATCAGCAGATTCTTCCATTCCGGCGCCTTGGGTGCATCTGACCGGCGACGGCGCTGCGCCAACGAATCATCCGGCCGCCACTTGAAAAGCCCCGCGCGCCATTCATTGATAGAACTCATGCGCCGTCGGCCCATTCCCACTCTGCTGGTCGTCAGCTTGCTGCTGCATGCTCTGATCGCCTGGCGCCTGCTGCCCGCTCTCGATGGCGGTGCCTGGGTCGTCGCGATCGGAAGTGTGGCTTTCGGGCTGTCCGCGGTCCTCGTGCCGGCGCCCTTGCTGGTCCGCCTTGCGGGCCTGCCGCGAAAGGCGGGCGACGTGCTCGCCTGGGCCGGCTATCTGGCGATGGGCCTGTTCTCGACGTTGTTCGTCGCCACCCTGCTGCGCGAACTGGTGCTGGCGGCCGTGCTGATCGGAAGTGTCGTTGCGTCGGCGCCGGTCGACTTCGACGTCTGGCGCACGATGACAGCACGCTTCGTCGTCGCACTGGCCGCCACCGTCAGCCTGCTCGGCCTGTTCAACGCGCGTCGCACGGCGCGCGTCGTGCGCATCGACATCCCGCTCGCCGATCTTCCGTCGGCGCTGCAGGGCTTCACGATCGCGCAACTCTCCGACGTGCACGTGGGGCCGACGATCAAGCGTGGTTTTCTCGAAGCGATCGTGCGACGCGTCAACGCGCTGGATGCCGACGCCGTGGCCATCACCGGCGATCTGGTGGACGGCACGGTGGCGCGGCTGCGCGATCATGTCGCTCCGCTGGCCGATCTTCGTTCGCGTCACGGCACGTTCGCGGTGACCGGCAATCACGAGCACTACCACGGTGCGGAGGCCTGGGTGACCGAGTGGCGCCGTCTGGGACTGCAGGTGCTCGACGATCGCAACGTGGTGCTCGAGCACGCCGGCGCCCGCTTGCTGATCGGCGGTGTCACCGACTATTCGATGCATCGCGGCGAAGATCATCGACGCGCCGCGGTCCAGGCTGCGCAATCCGCGAATGCGGTCTCCGCCAAGGTGCTGCTCGCACACCAGCCGCGTTCCGCCGACGCCGCGTCGGCGGCGGGTTTCGATCTGCAGCTGTCCGGTCACACGCACGGTGGGCAGTTCTGGCCATGGAACCTGTTCGTGCCGCTGCAACAGCCGTTCGTGGCGGGACGGCATCGGCTGAAGCAACTCTGGGTCTATGTCAGTCGCGGGACCGGCTACTGGGGACCGCCGTTGCGATTCGGCGCGCCGTCCGAGATCACCTTCATCCGCCTGCTTGCCGCCTGAAGGCTCGCCAACGCCGCTTTCTCTCTGGTACTGTATATCCATACAGTGTCCGTCTGGAGCAGCGAAATGACCTCGACAACCGCAGCAACAAGCCGATCCTTCATCCGGTATGGCATCGCCACCGCCTTGATCCTGGCCGCCGCCGCTTGGCCGGCGCATGCCGATGCCTTCCTGGTGGGCGCCGGCATTCTGCTGGGCTTGTCGATGGCGGTCCGGCTGAGTTCGCGCGACCGCAGACGATCGATGACGATGCAGGATTGCCCGCTCGATGCGCTGCCGCCCCACTTCGCGACCGACAGCACGGCCTCGACTTCTGCATACCGCCATCACGCGTGGCGCAACGAGCTCACCGGCGAGCTGCTCGAACGATCACGACGGCGACTCACGTCCTCCGCCGGTCGCAGGCACGGCGCACGCCCTTCGGCTCCACGGACCTCGATGACGTATGTCCGCATCGGAGCGGCCGACGGCATCCGCTGAGACTTCGCCTGGTGCAGCGCGTCGTAGGCCTCTGACGACGCGAGCCCATCCCGCTTCGAATCGGGGAAGGGCCGTGCCGGTCACGCATCCAGCAACGCGCAATTCCTGACCGCGCCCCTGTCGGCGCTGGTGGTCAAAGCGGCGTAAGCCTTGAGCGCCATGCTGACCTTGCGCTGGCGCGCGCTCTGCGGCTTCCAGCCTCTGGCGATCTGCGAAGACCGACGCTGCGCCAGCACCGCGTCGTCGACCTCCACGTGGATGATCCGACGCGGAATGTCGATCACGATCACGTCTCCGGTCTCGATCAGCGCGATGTTGCCGCCCTCGGCTGCCTCGGGCGACACGTGGCCGATCGAGAGTCCGGAGGATCCGCCGGAGAAGCGGCCGTCCGTGATCAGCGCGCAGTGCTCAGCCAGGGCCTTGGACTTCAGGTAGCTCGTCGGATAGAGCATCTCCTGCATGCCGGGACCTCCGCGCGGTCCCTCGTAGCGGATGATCAGCGCGTCGCCACGATTCACGTTGCCGGCCAGGATCGCTTCCACGGCCGCGTCCTGACTCTCGAAGATCACCGCGGCGCCCCGGAACACCCGTAGCCGATCCGCGACGCCGGCCGTCTTCACGATGCATCCGCGCTCGGCCAGATTTCCGAAGAGCACGGCGAGCCCGCCATCGGCGCTGAACGCCGCATGTTGCGCACGCACGCAGCCCTTCGTCCGATCGAGATCCAGAGCCGGATAACGGCAGGCCTGCGAGAACGCACGCTGGCTCGGCACCCCCGCGGGGCCGGCACGATAGAACGCATGCACCGCCGCATCCTCGGTGCGCATCACGTCCCAGTTATCCAATGCTTCGGCCAGCGTCGCCGAATGAACCGTCGGCGTCGACGTGTCGAGCAGCCCGGCCCGGTCCAGTTCGCCGAGGATGGCCATCACGCCGCCGGCGCGATGCACGTCTTCCAGATGATGAGGCCCCGACGGCGCGACCTTGCACAGCGTCGGCACGCGTCGTGACAGCCGGTCGATGTCCCGCATCTCGAACGCGATGTCGCCTTCCTGCGCCGCGGCCAGCAGGTGCAGCACGGTGTTGCTCGAACCGCCCATCGCGATATCCAGCGACATCGCATTCTCGAAGGCGGCCTTGCAGGCGATGTTGCGGGGCAACGCTCGCGCGTCGTCATCGCGGTAGTACCGAAGGGCGAGTTCGACGATCCGGCGACCGGCTTCGCGGAACAGCGTCTCGCGATCGGCGTGCGTCGCCAGAAGTGACCCGTTGCCGGGCAAGGCAAGGCCCAGCGCCTCGGTCAGGCAATTCATCGAATTGGCGGTGAACATGCCGGAGCACGACCCGCAGGTCGGGCATGCCGAGCGCTCGATGGCATTCACGTCCGCGTCCGACACGCGTTCGTCCGCCGCCGCCACCATCGCGTCGATCAGGTCCAGCGCCACCGGCTTTCCCGCGAGCTGCGTGCGTCCCGCTTCCATCGGGCCGCCGGACACGAAGATCACCGGGATGTTCAAGCGCAGCGCGGCCATCAGCATGCCCGGTGTGATCTTGTCGCAGTTCGAGATGCACACCAGCGCATCGGCGGTGTGCGCATTGCACATGAACTCGACGCTGTCCGCGATCAGGTCGCGGGACGGCAGGCTGTAGAGCATGCCGTCGTGACCCATGGCGATGCCGTCGTCGACGGCGATGGTGTTGAACTCCTTGCCGACGCCGCCGGCCTTCTGGATTTCCTCGATCACGAGTTGTCCCAGGTCCTTGAGATGCACGTGGCCGGGCACGAACTGCGTGAACGAATTGGCGACGGCGATGATGGGCTTGCCGAAGTCGCCGTCCTTCATGCCGGTAGCACGCCACAGGGCGCGTGCGCCGGCCATGTTGCGGCCGGACGTGCTGGTGCGCGATCGAAGTGCGGGCATGGGTTTGTGGCCTTTGCGTGCGGAGTCGGTGTCCGCGATGGCCGGATTGTGGTCGTCACCTTCCATACTTCCCAATACAATCTTCTGCACCCCGGTATACGGATCGCGAATAGTGGACCTCAGGCAACTCCGGTATTTCATCGCGGTGGCGGAAGAGCGCAGCTTCTCGCGCGCCTCACTGCGGCTGCACGTGTCGCAGCCGCCGCTGTCCACCCAGCTCAAGGCACTCGAGGACGAACTGGGCGTGCGGCTGCTCGATCGCAGCAACCGGGGCGTGACCCTGACCACCGCCGGGCAGGTGTTCTTCGACGAGACGCGGGCGGTGCTGGCCCGGCTCGAACGGGGCAAGGTCAAGGCGCGAAATGCGGGACGCGGAGATGTCGGCACGCTGTCGATCGGCTTCGTGTCGATCGCCGACTACGGCATCCTGCCGCCGGCATTGAAGGAGTTTCGGACCCTGTATCCGGGCGTCGAAGTGCATCTGCACGAACTGACCACCGACACGCAGATCCGCGAGATCCGCGCGTCGCGGCTCGATCTGGGCATCGGCCTGGGACCGGTCGAGGGGACCGATCTGCTGTTCGAACCGGTCATCCAGGAAAAGCTCGTGCTGGCCGCACCGACCGGACATCGCCTGATCCGCGGCAGCAAGGCAGTGGACCTGAAGACGCTTTCGAACGAGAGCTTCGTCATTCCGCCGCGGGACATCGCACCCGGCCTGTTCGATCTGGTCATCGGCCGTTGTCGTGCCGCCGGCTTCGCGCCGCGGATCACGCAGCAGGCCCGGCAGATGCAGACGGTGATCAGCCTGGTTTCCTGCGGCATGGGCTTCGCGCTGGTCCCGGCGTCGGTTCAGAACCTGCGCCGCAAGGGCGTCCAGTACCGGCCGTTGCGCGGAGCGGCCACTGCCATCGACATCGGCGTCCTGAGATCACGCGACAGCGACGAGGCGCTGAGCGGGCACTTCGTCTCGACCTTGCTGCGCGTGGCCCGGGCATCGGAGCCGCGGAGCCGTTGAATGCGCCCGTCTCGCCCGCCGTCGAGCACGCGGATCAGGGTCGCGGGTCGTCGATGGCGACGCGTCCGGTCACATCGGCACATTCCGATGCGCCTGCCCGTTCGAGTAGGTCCGATTCGCACCGCGGTCGATCATCCTCGCCGTGGAAGCCGGCATCGGGTTCGTCCCGATGCCGTGGACACGCCAACGGCGTCATCGCCATGCGAGACTTCCGCGCCGCGGCGAACAGACCGCAGCAATACATTTGACCAGACAGGAGATCGCAATGATTCAGAAGTGGCTGCCGATGCTGTGCGCGGGGATGCTGATGGTGGCGTGCTCGAAGAAGGAAGGCGACGCCGCGGCGCCGGCCGAGGCTGCACCGGCGATGACAGCCGAAGCGCCGGCGGCACCGGCCGCTGCCGAGACGCTGACCGTCACCAAGGAAATCGTGCTGCCGATCGCGCCAGCGGCACTGTGGGCCAAGGTGGGCGATTTCAACGGCCTCAACACCTGGCACCCGGCGATCGCCAAGTCGGAGATCGTGTCCGGCACCAACAACGAAGTCGGCGCCCATCGCAAGCTGACCCTGGCCGACGGCGCCGTCGTGGTCGAGGAACTGGCGGCTCGCGATGATGCGGGCCACAGCCTGGCCTACACGATCGTCGAATCGCCGCTGCCGGTCACGGACTACCGCTCCACGCTCTCCGTCGCCGCGGAAGGCGAAGGCAGCAAGCTGACCTGGAGTGGCACGTTCAAGCCTGCCGCAGGCGTCGAGCCGGCCAAGGCCACCGAGATCATCGGCGGAATCTACCAGGCCGGCATCGACACCCTGGCCAAGCCCGCCGGCGGCTGATCCCCGCGTCGAGGCGCCCGACGGCAGCTCGAATCGAGCTGCCGTTTTTGTTCGTGCGCCAGGCAAAGGCCACGAGCGGTCCGTCGCGGGCGAGTCCGGTTGCGATTCCGGGCTTTCCTAATTTCTTCCTGCTCAACGACCACGACGGGCCAGTCGGCGATTCGCCGAGACGATGGCCACTCCACCGCTGGAGGCGTTCGAGAAAGCCTAGCCCGGGATTCCCGCTCTCAACGGGGAGAAGGTCCCGGGTTTCACCGGGCTGCGGAATGGAGTAGCGGCGTCAGCTTCGCAGCGTCTCCCGCAACCACTCGATCGCCCGATCCATCATGCGACGCCCCGGCTCGAGCATCGCGTAGAGCCCGAAGGAGCCGTGAATCGTGCCGTCGTATCGCTCGACGACCGTCCGCACACCCGCCGATTGCAGCGCTCGTCCGTAGGCTTCGCCCTCATCCCGAAGCGGATCGTATTCGCAGGTCTGCACGAGCGCGGGTGCGAGCCCTGAAAGATCCGAAGCCAGGATCGGAGAGGCATCGACGTTGAAACCATCGGCATCGGAGGAGAGGTAAAGCGAGCGGAACCAGTCCATGTCCGCGCGTTCCAGCCGATAGCCCACCGCGTTCTCGACCATCGATGGCATCACCACGTCGTCGAGTCGCGTCGTCGGATAGACCAGGAGCTGAGCCGCGATCCGCGTGCCCTCGTCACGCATCCTGCGTGCGACGACTGCCGCGAAATTGCCTCCGGCGCTGTCGCCACCCACAGCGACTCGCGCAGGGTCGCCTCCGAAAGTCGCCGCAGAGGCGCACGCCCATCGCGTCATCGCGACGGCGTCGTCGATGCCGGCGGGGAACCTGTGTTCGGGCGCGAGCCGATAGTCCACCGAGACGACGATGACGCCCGCCCCGCTCGCGAGTTCGCGGCAGACGTTGTCGTGCGAATCGAGATCGCCGATGACGAAGCCGCCACCGTGGAAGAACACGAGGACCGGGAATGGCCCCTCGCCTTGCGGCGTATAGATCCGGACTTTCACCGGGAGCGACGAGGCGCCCTCGACACCGCGATCCTCCACTTTTGCCAGAGGCCGCGTGCAGGGCGGCAGTGAACGCAGCACCCGGCTGTAGGCGGCACGGCATTCCGTCACGCCGAGCTCGCGGAACGACCAGCCTCCCGCGGCCGCGACGCGCTTCAGGAACTCCTCGACTTGCGGGTGTAGCGCCATGGCGGACTCTCAGCAGAACGGCCGGATCAGGTGGAGCAGCATGTCCGCAGATTGGACCGGAGAATTCCCCCGGGCAATCCGGCGGCGCCCGCTCCGGCTCTCAGCCAAAGTCCTTCCACTCGACCAGCAGCCCCGCGTCGTCGAATCTCAGGATGCTGCAGATCGTGATGCCGATCCTGTCCCCTGCACTGCCGAATCCCGGAATGTCCGCCCGAGCCGTACCGCCCCAGCTCGCGACCCGCACGATGACATCGCCATCCACCACGGAACGCTCCAGCTTGCCCATCTGCCGATCCGGCATCAGCTCCCCGGCGAACATCTGCAGGACTGCGATCAGATCGTCCCGCTTGCTGTACGAGAAACCGCGATTGACGTGGGAGAAATCGAGGTCCGGATGGACGAGCGACTTCAGCGTGTCGAAATCCTTCGCGTTGTACGCGGCAACGATGCGGTTCGACAGGGCGACGAGATCTTTCACGGAAGATGTTCCTCTGGATCGGGCGACAGGTGAGGAAGCGCTGCGGCAAGGCCACAGCAGGATGCTTCAGGACCGTCGAACTGTAACGGCGAACCGTCACGCGAGTCCGGCATGTCGACACAAGACGCACGCACGGTATGCCGGCCCCACGACAGCGGCAGATGCCGCGAACCTCGCATTGCCGGCGACGCGACGGCGATCACGGCGCTACGCCGCGATCTTCTCCAAAGCGAAAGAGCCCGGTTCGGCTACTTGTACGCCACGCCGGCGCTGGCCGCTCCGGCGAGCGGAATCACTTCGGTTCTGCTGAAGCCCACCTCGCGGCACCAGCGGGACAGGTCGGCGCCCGTGAAGTCGAACGCGTCGCCGAACTCGATCAGCATGTTGAGCGACATCATCAATCCGAACGCGTTGTCGCGCCTTGCATCGTCGATCAGATTCTCGACGACGATGAGCGCGCCGCCCTGCGGCAAGGCGTCGTAGGCGGCCCGGATGAGATGCATCTTCTTCTCCAGATTCCAGTCGTGGAGAATCAGGCCCATCGTGATGACGTCGGCCTTGGGCATCGGGTCGGCGAAGAAGTCGAGCGGCTGCGCCGTGACTCTGTCGCCAAGGCCCGCCGCCGCAATCTTCTTCTGCGCAATCGCGGTCGCTGCCGGCAGATCCGCCGATATGCAGCGAAGGTGCGGATGCTTCTGCGCGACGAGCATCGAGAGCAATCCCGATGCCCCCCCGACATCGCAGAGCGTGCGATAGGGCGAGAAATCGAACCGGTCGGCCAGCGCCTGGAAATTGCCGGTGGAGATTCCGCTCATCGCGTCCATGAACTGCTGGAGAC
This sequence comes from Panacagrimonas perspica, assembly GCF_004364935.1. Classification (GTDB taxonomy): domain Bacteria; phylum Pseudomonadota; class Gammaproteobacteria; order Nevskiales; family Nevskiaceae; genus Panacagrimonas; species Panacagrimonas perspica. Next base: position 1,312,240 of record NZ_SOBT01000008.1, read on the forward strand.
GCTCGGGCTCGCTGTACAGCTCCGCGAACATCGACTGGCCCGTCTGCTTGATCTCGTTCTGCGGACGGCCGGTGCGCAGCGCCTCGGTCAGCTCGCCCCAGAACCGATAAAGGCGCGCATTGGCCATTTCCAGGAAACCGCCGATGAACTGCGGTTTGTTCCGATCGAGGAACGTCCCGGTCTCCCCGGTATTGCGATAGCGCGCGCCGGGGCCGTCGCCGTCCCGTTCGAGAAAATGGAGCGCAACCAGCGTGTCGAAGAAGTCGGGATTGGCCCTGGCGCTCAGCTTCAGGGCCGCCTGCAACTCGGCGCCCGTCATCGCCCTGGCGCCAAGTTCCGTGAAGAGGCCGAGTTCGATTGCGGAAAGAAGGACCTTGGCCGGCCAGAAGGCCATGCCGACCTCCATGATGCGAGACGGAGAGACTGGGTTCATGACGGGCACTCGCGAAGAACGAAGGAGGAGGGACTGCCGTATTCAGCGCTCACTTCAGCTCGGCTCGATGGGCGTGCCCGCAAAGTCATTTCGTCGTGACCTCAGGGCAGCACGCTGCCGATGTTCTGGTGACCAATATAGCTCCGATGCCGGTACCCGGCACGGCCATTTTCTTCGCTCCGGCCGATGCCGCCTTCGCCGTCGATGCGGCGCCATCGAACCGGAAAGATAGACTTCCGCGGACCCCCATCCTGCCAGCGGAAAGCCGCCGAATGTCCTTGCCCGAAGAGGCCGTGCCCGAATGACGCCGACGGGTTCCTACACCCCCCTGGCCAGGATGTCCGGCTGGGGTGGCGAAGCGCAGCTCGTCGCCACCGCGGACGTCGAAGCCGGCGTCCTGCTCATCGGCGAGTACCCGATCGCCTTCGCGGAAACGCGCGAGGGGGAAGACGAAGCCGGTCCGTGGCTGCTGCTCGAAACCATCCTGTGTTCACCCGAGATGTTCGAGCGCGTGAGCGCCCAGGATCTGAAGATGACCAAATGGCCGCTGTCGGCCGGCGATCACCAGACGCTGGATCGTCTCGCTCGCAAGTACGGGCGCAACACGAAGAAGCTGACACAGCTCTATCACCGTGTCGCCGCCAACAACGTGCGCTACACGCAGGCCGGCGTGACCGGTTACGGCATCTGGCCGATCATCAGCCGATCGAATCATTCCTGTGATCCGAACGCGCGGCTGCGCGCGAGCGCACCCCATCCCCTGGCGGAGCTGCTGCTGGCGACGCGCCCCATCTCCAAGGACACGGCCATCTGCTGGAACTATTTTTCCGACGATTCGTTCCTCGCGCTGGACTGGCTCGGCCGCAATGCGCAGCTGCAGCGGCACTTCCAGTTCCTGTGCCGTTGCACGCGATGCGAGGCGGAGCGCCCTGCGCAGATCTCTGCCATGTCGAACGCCGAACGGGTGGCGTTTCTCCAGCGCTCGGGACGCTAGGCGCATTTCGCGCCCTGTACGGTGACTCCCTCTCCCGCCCTCCGGCGAACGAGGAAGCAACGCAGCGTCTTGCGTGATCATCTCCGATCCATCAGGCGCGACGACGGCTACGCCAGACCGGCAGCCAGAGTTCCGTCAGCAACGCGACTCCCACCAGCATCGGCAACACGAACAGCACGACCGGTGTCCCGATGCCGACGCTGCCCTCGCCGACGTCCATCAGCATCGGAATGGCCACGACGCCGGCCGCGAGGACGGCGGCAGACAGCAGACCGGTGAGCAGGCGACGTTCCTTCGGAGACGGGTTCGGCAGCAGGACGACGGCGAGCAATATCCAGACGGGACCGGTCACCCCCGCGCTACACACCAGCACCATCAGCAGGCCCAGCGCGGCATCCGCCCATTCGCCCTTGGACAGTCCTGCCGCGAGCACGACGAGACTGGTCAACAGTCCGAAGAACGCGAGGATGGCGCCACCGACGGAACCGACGGCCAGCAGCAGGTAAAGACCCTTTCGCAGTCTGAGGAACATGGGCTCCGCCTCAGCTGCGTCCCGCTGATCGATCGGCGAGACGCAGCGTTACTGATGTTCCGTGCCCGGAGGAAAATCCGGACGAACGTCTCCCGGGGCGCCCTGCCCGCGCAAGGATCAGCCCTTCGCGACCCTGGGTGCGATGTCGGCCCGCAGAGCGCGCAGCGGCTTGCTCGGATCGAGCCCGGCATGCATGCACAGGTTCATGCCGACCTTCGGCCCCACCCGGAACACCTCGCCCGCGAACAGCCACGCCGGATAATTGTTCATGCCGGTGTGTGCCATCTGCGCAGCACTGAAGAGGAGATGTCGCACCCGGTCGGGGTTCATCCCTTCGTAGTCGCCCAGTCCCGGATCCACCCAGTCAACCATTCCGCGCCCCCGTGGGAGTGCCCATTTCGCAACGATGGTACGCCGCCCACCGAAGTTTGCATCCTCGGGGTGTCCCCAGGTCTGGAAGCGTTCAGGGCCGGGATGGCACAGTCGACCGCATGAACACGATCTCGTTCCGGCTCGTGGCCCCTTCGCCACGCGTGATCCTCTTCGACTGGCACGCCACCCTGGCCGACACGATGGACGCGATGTACTACGCGCTCGACGAAGTGATCCCCAGGCTGGCCACGCTGGGCCTGATCGATCACCTGGTTCCACCGGGACAGTCCAAGACGCCCGAGGACGACAAGCTGGTGCAGTACGTTCGCCAGAACTCCGCGCTCCATCCGAAGATCAAGGCGCAGCGCAAGATCTCCCGCACCGACATCTTCGAGTTGCTGTTCGGCGAGGACGAGCAAGCCAAGAAGGTCGCGCACCGTGAATTCGACCAGAGCTACGAGTGCTACTTCGGTCCCGTGAAGCCGATGGAAGCCGACGCCCGGAGCCGTCTCGAAGCCCTGCGTGCACGCGGCATCAAGATCGGGGTGCTGTCCAATCGCGCGCGCCGCTTCATGGCGCACGAGATCTACACCATGGAAGGCACCGGCTGGCAGGACCTGTTCGACACGATCGTGTGCGGCGACGACGTGCAGCGACGCAAGCCCTTCCCCGACCTGATCGAAAAGGCGCTAGCGGACATCGGCGAGCCGGTGGACACGCGGTGCTGGTATGTCGGCGACAGCGTGGCGGACGTCGCTGCCGGGAAAAGCGCCGGCGTGACGACGATCTTCTACAACGGCGCCGCGTGGAACCCCGACTGGATCGCCAAGATCTTTCCCGGCACGAAGAAGTATCCGTATCGGCCGGACGGTGTCGTCGCGGATCTGAAGGAGCTGGCGGAGCTGTTGCCACCTGGGGCCACGATCACCCGCCCTGCCCGCCCCTCGCCCTGACCTTCCTCAAGTTCTGTCCATTCCAGCGCCGGAACGAACGGCTGAACGAGGTCAGGTCGGCGTATCCGAGAATCTCCGCGATCGCGCTCGCACTCAGCTCCGAGTAGCGCAGATACTTCGACGCCAGGTCAGCGCGCACGGCATCGCGGATGCGCGTGAAGCTGGTCTGTTCCTGCTGCAGCCGCAGTTGCAGCGTCCGCGGCGCCACATCCAGCGCGTAGCTGACGTCCTCGATCGTGCACGGCGCATACGGCATCAGCGAGCGCACGACCGCTTCGACGTGATTGGGCAGCTGCTTGCCCGGCCGCTCCCCGTCGAGACGGATGACGCGATTGGCCAGAGCGCGCGCCGCCGCTCCACGGCCCTTCATCGGCGCATCGAGGGTCGCCCGATCGAGTAGCAGTGCGTTGCGTTCCTGGTTGAAGCGCACGTCGTTGCCGAAGGTCGCGCGGTGCAGCGCCAGTCCACCCGCCGGCCGGGCATGCCGGAACAGCACGGCGGACGGCATCCATCGCGGGTGCAGGTGAGTGCGAATCTCCTTGGCGAATACGCAGAGCGCGAATTCCGCCATCTGCACCTCGCTGTCGTGCTGCCCTGCCGTCGTGGACCAGTTCAGCAGCGCCCCACCACCGGCGACCGCCTCCATGCCGACCACCGCTGCATCGGTGTAGAGATCGAAATTCTCGGCGAGCTCGTCGCACATCTGGCGAATGCTGCGCGCGTTGCGCAGCAGCAGCCACGTCGGTCCCAGCACGGTGGCGAGGCGACCGCCTCGCGCCATCGTCAGCCCCCAGGTGGGCATCCGGCAAGCTTCCGCCGCCAGTTCGAAGAAGCGCAGCACGGCCGCCGCCGACACGAGCAGATCGGGATCCTTGAGCGCGGCGCCCGCCAAGCCGGCACGACGTGTCACCGGCGCGGACCGCACGCCTTTCGAGCGCATCAGCTCGGTGGCGCCGTCGAGAATCACGCTGCGAATCAGATAGCCGGCCACGGAAAACCCCTCGGAGTGGTTTGCGCATGATGCCAACTCCGATGCGCCTGAGGCCAACTCGATCGGACGGTCGGGAGGCATGCTGGGTCATTAGACCTACATAACTCGAGGAGACAACATGACCGCTTCCGTTCAAGCAGGCGAAACGCTGGACGCCCTCATCATCGGCGCCGGCTTCACCGGCCTCTATCAGCTCTGGTCCTTGCGCAAGCTCGGCCTGAAGGTGCAGGTACTCGAAACCGCACCCGACGTGGGCGGCACCTGGTACTGGAACTGCTATCCCGGCGCCCGCACGGATTCACCGTCCAACATCTACCAGTACTGGTTCTCCGACGATCTGCTCGACGAGTGGAACTGGAACGAACGCTACGCGGGTCGCGCCGAATCGCATGCCTACTTCCGGCACGTGGCCGACCGCTTCGAGCTGCGCAAGGACATCCGCTTCAATACCCGCGTGGACGCCGCCCACTGGGACGAGGCAACGAGCCGCTGGAACCTGCGCACGCAGGACGGCACGACCTTGAGCGCGCGCTTCCTGATCACGGCGCTGGGTCCGCTCAGCGCGCCGCTGGTGCCGCCGTTCAAGGGACATGAGACGTTCAAGGGCCAGCTCGTGCACACCGCGCGCTGGCCGCGCGAAGGCATTGACCTGAAGGGCAAGCGCGTCGGCGTCATCGGCACCGGGGCGACCGGCATCCAGGTGATCCAGAGCATCGCAGCCGAGGTGTCGCACCTGACCGTGTTCCAGCGCACCGCGAACTACGCGGTACCGATGCACAACAAGCGCTACACCGATGCCGATCGCGCGGCGATCCGTGCGCGTTATCCCGAGACGCGCGAGGCGATCTGGACGACCTTCGTCGGCTTCGACGAGCCCAGCGTTCCGCATGCCTACTTCGATCTGCCGCCGGCCGAGCGCCGAGCGACGCTCGAGAAGCTGTGGGCCGACGGCTCGCTGAAGATCTGGGTCGCCGGGTTCATGGAAATCTTCTTCGATCTCGCGGCCAGCCAGGAGATCTCCGAGTTCGTGCGCGAGAAGATCCGCGCGCGCATCCATGACTCGAAGGTCGCCGCCAAGCTGGTGCCGCAGGATCACGGCTTCGGCACGCGCCGCGTGCCGCTCGAAAACGGCTACTTCGAGATCTACAACCGTGACAACGTGTCGCTCGTGGATCTGCACGAAGCCCCGATCGAATGTTTCACGCCCAAGGGCATCCGCACGTCGGCCGGCGAGATCGAGCTGGACGTGATCATCCTGGCCACCGGCTTCGATGCGGGCACCGGCGGACTGACGGCGATCGACATCCGCGGCCGTGACGGCGTGTCGCTGCGCCAGCAATGGAAGAGCGACGTGCGCACGACGATGGGCCTGCAGATCCACGGCTATCCGAATCTCTTCACGACCAGCGCCCCGTACGCGCCGGCCGCGGCGTTCTGCAATGCGCCGACCTGCCTGCAGCACCAGGTGCAGTGGATCACCGACTGCATCGCCTACCTGGGCAAGCACGGCCGCACCGTCATTGAGCCCTCGGCGGACACCGAAAGCGCGTGGCTGGCCCATCACGACGAACTCGCCGGCGCGACGCTGGTGGCCAAGACGCGCTCCTGGTACACGGGCGGCAACATCGAGGGAAAACCCAATCGGCTGCTCAGCTACATCGGCGGCGTGCCGGCGTACCGCGAGGCCTGCGAGAAGGTGAAGGAAAAGGACTACGAGGGCTTCGAGCTGGCCTGAAGCAGCGGGTTCCTCTGGCCGGTTCGCAGGGGCAGTGCCTTGGGCACTCGGACGACGGGCCGCAGTTGCCTGCGACAGGCCGCTGAGTGGAGAGCGACCTTCGTAGCGGCGAGCCGCTTGCCCGGCTCAGGGCTCCATGTCGACAGCCGCCGCGGCCTTGCGTCGCGCGCGGTGCGATTTGACGCTCACTGCGATTCCGCAGGCGGCCACCACCGACATCCCGAGGATGGCCAGTCCGTCCGGAATGTGGCTGAACACGAGCCATCCGAGCAGGCCCGCCCAGACGAGCTGCACGTACATCAGCGGCGCCAGCGCGGACGCCGGGGCCTGGCGATAGGCCGCCGTGAACAGGAAATGGCCGAGTCCTCCTGACGCACCGACCACCAGGAACAGCAGCAGATGCTCTGGCGGTGGCAAGGGCCCGTCCCAGTACCAGGGCAGCGTCAGGCCGAAGACCACGGAGCCGAACAGCGCCGAGTAGAACAGCATCGAGATCGTGCGCTCGGTGGTCGCCAGCACGCGCGACAGGATCTGGTAAGCCGCCATCACGCAGATCGCGCCCAGCGCGAACAGGATGCCGGTCAGATCCACGACGCCACCGGGACGCGCAATGAGCAGGATGCCCGCGCAGCCGACCACGGCTCCGACCCAGTCGCTGAGGGCGACCTTCTCGCCGAGCAAGGGGCCCGCGAGCAGCACCACCACCAGCGGGGAGAGAAAGACGATGGCCGTCGTTTCCGCGAGCGGCATCGTCGTGAGCGCCATTCCCATGCAGATCGTCGCGCCCGCGAGGCAGGCCGCCCGGACCAGGACCCAGCCCGTCCGCGTGGTCTGCAGCAGTTGCCGGCCTTGCGTCGGCGCCAGCAGCGCCAGCATCAGCAGGGCGTGGACGATGTAGCGCAGCGCCGCGATCACCGGCACCGGGTAGAACGCCGTGAGGTATTTGACGGTGGTGTCCATGCAGGCGAACAGGAACAGTCCGCAAACGAAGAGCAGGACACCACCAAGAGGATGCTGCGTCGTCACGATGTCCTTGGATACGGCCGCCTGACGATCCCTGTCACTACGGGCATGTGCGTCGTGGCCACCGTCGTTCGTGGGTCAGGATCGGCACGAATCCGAGCACCGATCAGGGCGCGCATGGTAGCGGGCGATACCCGGCCCCACACCTCGCAGCGACGACATCGGCGAGACCAAAAAGGTAGAACGATAGGCGTCTGCCATCGGGCGGACGTCCGTCCCCGTTGTCGATCGTGCCGCGTCAGCCTCCGCTGCGCTTCGCAGCGCGTTCCTGAAAGACCTCGTTCGCGATCCGCGCCGCGCTGATCGCACACGGAAAGCCGGCGTAGATCGCCAGGTGCGTGACGATCTCCTCGATCTCGGCCTGCGTGACGCCGTTGTCGAGCGCGCGACCCATGTGGGCCGGGAGCTGCTCGAGGCGGCCCATCGCGATCAGTGCAGACACGGTGACGACGCTGCGGTCGCGCTTCGATAGCGCTTTGCGCTCCCAGACATCGTCGAACACGACGGTCTCGGTGAGTTCGGCGAGCTTGGGCGCGACGTCGCCGAAGATGCCACGGAGCGAATCGCGGAGTTCCTTGCTGGGCATGAACGATGTCTTCCGAAGGTGAAGGCGTTCAGCGGCCGCGGCGGGCGCCGATGACGCTGAACACGACGCGGCAGTTGTCCGCACCTGGGTTGTACCAACGATGGCGCGTGCCGTTCTGGATGACGCTGTCGCCCGGGCCCAGCGTCTTCTTCACGCCATCGTCGAGTTCGAGCTCGACCTGACCCGACACGACGAAGCCGTAATCGATCGTCATCGACGCATGCATGCCCGGCGCGTCCTCTTCCATCGTTCCGCCGAGGCCCGGAAAGGCCTCGAAGAATTCGCGCGTGGCCTCGACGGGATCGACGCCGCGCCGTGCGGCGTCCTGTGCGAACGAATCCGGCAGGAAGTCGACATACAGGAAGCGGCTTCCGCCGGCTGCCGGGAAATATGGCTGCAGGGATGTGCTGGGATCACCCGGCGGCACCGGGATCGACGCCGTCTCCTCGGTGGACCACAGGATTCCGATGCCATATCCGCCGGCCTTGTTGGCGAAGTAGCGCGGTGCCTCGCCATCGCTGACGAAAACCGCACGTCCTTTCGAATCGTGACCCGTAACGACGCGGCGCATGAGGATCTCCTGCCGTACGACTCCGAAGATCGATTGTTCTCCGATGGCGCGTGTCCGGGTATCAGGACTCGCCCGATGCGGAGATTGCCGTGCCCGCCCCCGCCGGGCGCCTGCGATCTCCGCGTCGTGCGCTCCGCATCACGCCACGGCACGCAGGGGTTCGGCAGCGGCTGCGCTTGCGTTGTCGGGCGAGCCATTCAAGCGCTCAACCAGGCGCTCCATCTCCTCGAGCAACTCGCCGTTGTCATGATCCCAGGGATGGAATTCCGGCTTGAAATATTCCAGCCAGGGCCCGGCGAGTCGCCGCACCAGGCCCGAGCGCGGCGACAGCATCACCTTCAGGAACGAACGCACGCCCTTGCGGGCGCCGGCTCGCTGATCCGCGATCATCATCCGGCCCTGGCACCACAGCACCATCAGCAGGAAGCCGGCGGTCGTCGTCAGCATGCTGGTCGTGCGCAGCGCGTACGCCGGCAGGCTGCGGCCCACGGATGTTTCGTACACGTCGAAGGCCACCGCCTTGTGTTCGATCTCTTCGAGTGCGTGCCACCGCCACAGCGCCGCGAGGCGCGGGTCGGCACCGGCGATCAACGCAGGATCGCGCAACAGGGCTTCAGCGACGATCGCCGTGAAATGCTCCTGCGCGATCGTGATCGACAACTGCGCCGCGGGCGGCAGCCAGGCTTTGAGCGCCTTGAAGAAGCTCGTCACCTCGGCCTCGATCTCCTCGGCTGGCAAGCCGACCTGTGACAGCAGCGCGTTGTATTCGGCATGCTCGCGGCCATGCATCGCTTCCTGCCCGATGAAGGCGGTGACGGCTTCCTGCAGAAGGGGATCCTCGATCCGGTCGCGGTAATGGCGCAACGTATGGATGAAGAAGCGCTCGCCCTCCGGAAACGTCAGCGACATCGCATTGATGAAGTGCGTCAGGACGGCGCCTTCGTGGTGCCAGTGAGAGGCCGCCTCGAGCGGGAGATGGAATTTCAGGTCACGTCGAGTGGGAATCATGGCGGCACGCTCCAGGAATGATTTTTTGTGCGTCGCAGCAGACGTGCCGGGCTGCGTGTTTCCCGGTTCGCCACGTCCTCGCGTGCGAAATATCGACGTGCGATGTCGCGAGTCCGGTTCGTGCGGAGGGACAACTGCAGCATGTGCCGCGTCACACGCCGCGTTCTGCAGGGCACGCGCGTGAGAAGGAAGATCGTCGGCTTTGACGAAGACGACCACGGCGACTGGGTGGCGCGGCTCGCGTGCGGCCATCAGCAGCACGTGCGCCATCGACCGCCGTGGATCAATCGCCCATGGGTCGAAACGGTCGAGGGGCGCAGCGCGGCGCTGAATGAAGAACTGGAATGCAGGTCATGCGACACGCAAGTGCCTCCCGATTCCGCGGCTCCGTAGCAGCCGCGCCATGACCGCAAACCCGGCGCGTTTCGAGCGGCAGGAAGCTTGCGATGCGCTCGATCCGCGCATCCTCCCTCTCGACGACGCCTCGTCCCCGGGTTGAAGCCCACCAACGGCGCCCGCTACGCTGACCCGCAATGCCTTCCGAACCTGCTGGACCTCTTCCGTTGCCGAGCTCGAGTTCGCGCACCGTGCCGCTGATCGTCGCGTGCGCGCTGTTCATGGAGAATCTCGACGCCACCGTCATCAGCACGGCGCTGCCGGCCATCGCGAAAGACCTCGGGGAAGATCCTCTCCATCTGTCGCTCGCCATCACTTCGTACCTGCTGAGCCTGTCGATCTTCATCCCGCTCTCGGGGTGGCTCGCGGATCGCTACGGTGCGCGCGCGGTGTTCCGCAACGCGATCCTCATCTTCGTGCTCGGCTCTGTCGCCTGCGCCGCCGCGGATGACGTCGGCGGACTGGTCGCGGCCCGGATGCTCCAGGGTCTCGGGGGCGCGCTGATGGTCCCGGTCGGGCGCCTCGTGCTGTTGCGCCAGGTGCCGAAGGCCGAGCTCATCGCGGCGATGTCCTTCGTCACCGTCCCCGCCCTCACGGCACCGATCTTCGGCCCGCCGCTGGGCGGTCTGATCGTCACCTACTCGTCGTGGGAATGGATCTTCCTGATCAACGTGCCGATCGGCGTGCTCGGCTGGATCCTGGTCACGCGCTACATCCGTGACACACGCGAAGAACTGCGTGCGCCGCTCGATCTCGCCGGCTGGTGGGTGCTCGGCGGCGCGATGGCCGGCCTCGTCTTCGGCCTCGAAAGCCTGGGCAAGCACGTGGTCAGCCCGGGCGCGACCTATCTTTCGCTGTCGATCGGCGTGCTGCTGCTGATGCTGTACGTGCGCCACGCGCGGACCGACGACGCGCCGATCCTGCGACTGTCGCTGCTGCGTCTGCAGAGCTTCCGCGCTTCGGTGACTGGAGGCTCGCTGTTTCGCATCGGGCTCGGCGGCTCGACGTTGCTGCTGCCGATGATGCTGCAGCTGGGCTACGGACTGTCGCCGCTCCACTCCGGCCTGCTGACCTTTGCGACGGCCGTCGGCGCGTTGTCGATGAAGATCGTGGCGCCCGGCATCACCCGACGATTCGGATTCCGCTCGATCCTGGTCTACAACACGGCGATCTGCGCGCTCGGACTGATGGTCTGCGGCTGGCTGTCCCCGACGTGGCCGGTCGGCATCGCGCTGGCGGTGTTGCTGCTCACCGGGTTCTTCCGCTCGCTGCAGTTCACCTGCATCAACGCGCTGGCCTTTGCGGATGTCCCCAACCCGGACATGAGCCAGGCGACGAGTTTTTCCAGCACGGCCCAGCAACTCGCGCTGTCCGTCGGCGTGGGCCTGAGTTCGCAGGTGCTCAACGTGAGCATGGCCCTGCGCGGCGCAACGGCCCTGTCCATCACCGACTTCACGAACGCGTTCTGCTTCATGGCCCTGGTCTCGCTGTCGGCCATCTTCGCGTTCCGCCAGCTCGGCGCGGACGCCGGCAACGTCGTCAGCGGACACCGGCTCGTGCTGGCGCACGGATCCTCGGCGAAGGACGTCGACTGAGCGAGCGTCAGCTCGGCGGGAATCGGGCTTGAATGATCTTCGTCAACGCTGTGTCGCCGAGATTCGCGACGTTGCGTTCCGAATCGCATTTCGCATGGCCCGCCTTGCAAGCCCGCGCCGACAGACGAGCCGCGGCCCTGGCAACAGCGATGCAGTTTGAATTCGACGCGGTCGAACGAATTGCAGTTCGCGTCGCATCGTTCATCGAGAAGCCCGAAAAACGTCGCGCCGCGCACGCTTCTTCCTCCAACAGTCGTCTTCTCACCGCCCGGCGACGATCCTGATCCCCGCGCCCGCTCGGCACGCTTGTTGGATTGTCGGAGAGGTCGGGCGCGTGATGAACATCGCGCCCATCGCCACTCAACGAGGAGCGGCCATGATTGACCTGTTACATCTGGAGACGTCGTTCGGTTGGGCGCAGACCGGTACCCCTCCCGCTTCACCGGAAGACGCCTCGAATTCGGAAGATCCCGAGATACGACGCACCGCCCGCTGGCATCAGGCCTCGCCCCCGGCGCTTCCCCTGCGCGGGCCGGTTCAACTGGGCGAGATGAACTCGAGGCGCCCTCGACAATTCGGTGAATTCGAATGCGGCTTCGACGACCGCGTGCGCTGACGCTCGACGACGCGGACAGGGAATCGGCTTGACCACGCCGCTGGATAAACCGCTACGCCGCGAAGTGACGGTCGACGGGCTTGCCTACACGCTCACGATAGACCCCGACGGCTTCCGTCTCGTCGAGAAGGGACGCCGCAACGGCCACGAACTGCGATGGAAGGACCTGCTCAGCGGCGACGCCGCGCTGGCCCAGGGGCTCTACGCATCGCTGACGGCGACGCCGGCGGCGAAATCCGCCGCCAAGGCGAAGGCCAAGCGATCAACGCATCGACCTGCGCCTGCGACACCTCGATCGAGTGCGCCTGTTGCTCGCCGACCTTCCCATCGTCGCCGCTCGCGTTGACGAAGCGGCTCCCGAACGAATGCCCCGGCGCAGACCTCAGGGATTCGCCGGCGAAGTCTGGAACGGCAGCGAATCATCCGATGACGACGGAGCGGCCGCAGCCGGCGCCTTGCCGTCGCAGACTTCGCTGACCAGGGCCGCCAGCGGCGTATCGCCGGCGTAGCCGCAATGCCGGTCATCACGAACGCACTGCAGGATCTTCTTGACGCCGTTGTCGCACTTCACGGAGTAGACCAGCGCGCCGTGCTTGTCGGCCTCTCCCAGCGGCGTGATCGACGGCGCTGCCGATGCGCCAACCACGGGAAGGACGGCGACGGAAAACAGCGCGAGGCGGATCAGGCGGACGTTCATGTTCGGATGGGGTCTGCGACGACAGGGGCCTGAGCGATCTTAGCGCGCCGTCGGCGTGCTCATTCATCGCTCCGAAGGCGTCCAGCGCGACGCCTTGCCGGCCGCCTCCTGACTCATTCTTCGCCGACCCTGCAGACGCAGCACGCGCCATGGCGATGAGTGGCCTCGACGTCGCGATAGTCGGGCCCCGCTTCATCGGATACGGCGTCGCGATCGCTCGACCGGACGCCGAATTCCTCGGTTTCCCTGCGCGCCAGCAGGTAGGGGACATGGCGGGCCCGCGCGGATCCGGCGTTCACCGGGTCAGCGCCGCCCGCGCCTCGCGCGCCGTGCCGACCATCAATCTCAGGGCCGCCTCCGTCTCAGGCCACGCGCGCGTCTTCAGCCCGCAGTCCGGATTCACCCAGAGCCGCTCCATCGGCACGACGCAAAGCGCCCGGTCGAGCAACGTCTTCATCTCGTCCGCGGACGGCACGCGCGGCGAATGGATGTCGTAGAGACCCGGACCGATGTCGTTCGGGTAGCGGAAATCGGCGAAGGCATCGAGCAGCTTCATCCGCGAGCGCGACGTTTCGATGGTGATGACGTCGGCGTCCATCGCGGCGATCGACGGCAGGATGTCGTTGAACTCCGAGTAGCACATGTGGGTGTGGATCTGCGTGTCGTCGCGCACGCCCGAGGCGCAGACACGAAAGGCGCGGACAGCCCAGTCGAGATACGCCGGCCAGTCCGCCTTCTTCAGCGGCAGGCCTTCGCGGATCGCCGGTTCGTCGATCTGGATCACGCGGATGCCGGCCGCTTCCAGGTCGCAGACCTCGTCGCGCAGGGCCAGCGCCAGTTGCAGCGCGACGTCGCGCCGCGGCAGATCGTCGCGCACGAAGCTCCAGAACAGCATCGTGATCGGCCCGCTGAGCATGCCCTTCATCGGCTTGACCGTCAGGCTCTGCGCATAGCGCGCCCACGCCACCGTCATCGGCCGCGGCCGCGCGACGTCGCCGTAGATGATCGGCGGTTTCACGCAGCGCGAGCCGTAGCTCTGCACCCAGCCGTTTTCGGTGAAGCAGTAACCGTCGAGCTGCTCGCCGAAGTACTCGACCATGTCGTTGCGCTCGGCCTCGCCGTGGACCAGAACGTCCAGCCCCAGCTCTTCCTGCTTGTCGACGGCGAAGCGGATCTCGGCCTGCATGGCCTCGAGATAAGCGGCTTCGTCGAGCTTCCCGGTCTTGAACGCGGCGCGTGCGGCGCGAATCTGCGCCGTCTGCGGAAAGGAGCCGATCGTCGTCGTCGGCAGCGGCGGCAGCTTGAGCACGTCCTGTTGCCGGACGACGCGCGCCGGGAACGGCGTGGAGCGCGTCGCGTCGGCTTCGCTCAGCGAGGCGACGCGGTCGCGCACCGCCGCGATCCTTGTCGTTGTCGCCTGCCGACGGGCCTGCGCGATCCGCGCGGACTCGTGCAGCGCCTGCCAGACCGAGGCCTCGCCGTCGCGCAGCGCGCGCTTGAGCACGCCCAGCTCGTCGAGCTTCTGCGCGGCGAATGCCATCCAGCTGCGCAGATCCGCATCGAGCCGATGCTCGTGCGCCAGGTCGGTCGGCACGTGCAGCAGGGAGCACGACGCCGAGATCCACAGGCGCTCACCGAGAACCGCGTGCGCCCTGTGCAGCCCGCCCAGCGCCTCGACCAGCGACGTGCGCCAGAGGTTGCGCCCATCGACGACGCCCAGCGACAGCACCTTGTCCTGCGGCCACTGCGCGAGAAACGTCTCGAGCTGCTCCGGCGCGCGCACCAGGTCCAGATGCAGGCCGTGGACGGGAAGCGATGCCAGCAGCGGTGCATGCGCCTGCACGCTGCCGAAATACGTGGCGAGCAGGATCGGCGGGCCGGCGCTCGCGAGTTCGCGATAGACCACGGGCAATGCGGCAATCCATTCCGGCGGCAGGTCGAGCGCGAGGATCGGCTCGTCGATCTGGACCCACTGCACGCCCAGCGCCTTGAGTTCGCCGAGCAGCACGAAGTAGACGTTGAGCAGCAGCGACAGCAGCGACAGTCGATCGAACCCGGGCTCGGCCGACGCCAGCCACAACCAGGTCAGCGGACTCGGCAGCACGACCTTGACCTTGTGTCCCAGCGCCAGCGCCTCGCGGACCTCGGGCAACAGCCAGTCGCGGTTCGGCGAGAAGCGCGTCGTCGGACCGACCTCCGGAACGAGGTAGTGATAGTTCGTGTCGAACCACTTCTTCATCGCCAGCGCGGGCTGCTCGCGCGTTCCACGCGCCATCGCGAAGTAGCCGGCCAGATCGACCGTGCCGCCGAGCCCGAAGCGCTCCGGCGCGGCGGAAAACAGCGCCGTCGCGGTATGCAGGTGGTCGTACCAGGCGAAGTCGCCGACGGTCACCCAGTCCAGTCCGGCGACACGCTGCAACTCCCAGTGCCGGGCCCGCAGCTCGCGGCCGGTCCGGCGCAGTCCGGCGTCGTCGAGATCGCCTTTCCAGTGCGCTTCGAGGGCGATCTTGAGTTCGCGGCGCGAGCCGATACGGGGGAAACCGAGGATGTGGGCAACGGGCATGACGGTGAGCCGGTGGAGATCGATCGTCATGGTCATCGGCGGTCGCACATGATTCAATCTCAGCGTTTTCATGAATTCACTGAATTTCATTCATGTCCCAATCGCCGCTCGAAATCCGCCATCTGCAGACCCTGATGGCCCTGGCGGACACCGGCTCGCTCGGCAAGGCGGCCGAACGCGTCTTCGTTTCGCAGTCCGCGCTTTCCCACCAGCTCAAGGCGCTGGAGGTCCGCTACGGCGCGCCGCTGTTCGAGCGCAACACCAAGCCGCTGCGCTTCACGCAGGCCGGCGCGCGGCTCGTCACGCTCGCCCGCGAGGTCCTGGCGATGACGGCGCAGGCCGAGCGCGAGGTCGCGCAATGGGTGTCCGGCCGCGGCGGGCAGCTGCGCGTGGCCGTCGAGTGCCACACCTGCTTCGACTGGCTGATGCCGGCGATGGACGCTTTCCGCGATCACTGGCCGGATGTCGAGCTCGATCTGGTGGGCGGATTCCAGATCGATCCGATGGCGTTGATCGAATCCGGAGCCGCGGACTTCGCCGTCATCCACGACCAGCCGCCCGCGCGGACCGGCATCGCGATCGAGCCGCTGTTCAGTTACGAGACGATGGCGATCCTGTCGCCGCGCCACGCCCTCGCACGCAAGGCGTACCTGACGCCCGCGGATTTCGCTGACCAGACGCTGATCAGCTATCCGGTCGACGAGGACATGCTCGATGTCGTCCGCCATTTCCTCGCGCCGGCCGGCGTCACCGCGAAACGGCGCAAGGTCGAACTCACGGTCGCGATCCTGCAGCTCGTGGCCAGCGGCCGCGGCATCGCGGCGCTACCCGAGTGGAGCGTCGCCGGGTATCTCGAACGGGGCTACGTCGTCGGCAAGCCGCTGGGCGAGGAAGGCTTGCGATGCGAGTTGTATGCGGCCATTCCGGAGAGCCTGGCCGCCAAACCCTTCATGGCGGATTTCATCGCCAAGGTGCGTCGCTGTTCGAGCACAGCCTGATCCGCGGCCTGAGTCGCGGCCCGGATTTCAGGCCGTGATGCCGCGCCTTCGCCGTGATCGGAACAACGGATCGGGTTCGAGTCTCTCGCGGCGGCCAGACTCTCCCTCACCCCCGGCCCCTCTCCCTGCGGGAGAGGGGAGCATGCGGTTCCTTCTCCCTTAGGGAGAAGGTGCCCCGAAGGGGCGGATGAGGGAGCGTCCGGCCCGAACGCCCGGCTCCCCTCCGCCGCGCGCAGTACGCATCGTCCCTCTCCTCAGGCCGGAAGATCGTCGAAGTAAGGCGGGGCGATGATCGCCCGCGGATGGTTCAGGAAGATCCGCTCCTGGCGCGCGGCATGATCCGGCGCAAGTCGCGCGAACCATTTGCCCATCTCCTCGATCGGCGTGTGCCGGTTCGTCGGATGCCATTGCTCGTCGATCGGGGTGAAGCATTTCGTGCCCACGTTCGCGCCGGCGATGCGCTCGCAGACGACCTCCAGCACGCGCAGGCAA
The DNA here is from genome assembly GCF_004364935.1 of Panacagrimonas perspica. GTDB lineage: Bacteria > Pseudomonadota > Gammaproteobacteria > Nevskiales > Nevskiaceae > Panacagrimonas > Panacagrimonas perspica. The sequence goes on from NZ_SOBT01000008.1 coordinate 1,328,795, forward strand.
TCGCCGACGCTTCGTTCGAAGACATCCTGGATCGTGTAGCGCGCCGGAACCTCCCAGCGTTCGGCGAGATAGATCGGACCATGATCGATCTGCTCGTCGACCTCGTGCACCGTCGTGCCGTGATGCGTGCGCGTCTGTCGATTGACGACGGGCTGGCACCAGCAGCCCCAGCAGCCACCGTGTTCGGGTGGCGAGGGATGAATGTTGATCGCGCCGTACGTGGCGCGCCGCAGGTGATGCGGCTTGAGGATGATGCCGTTCACGTACGAGATGATGAGGTTGTAGTCCGTGGCCTCGATCTGCGCGAGCACGTCGGGCTTCGTCGACGCATTCCCCATCTCCCAGAAAATGACGGTGGGATCGGCGAAGTGCCGTTTCGCGATGGCGGCTGTCTGGGCTTCCGAACCGGGCACCGACGTGAGCAACAGGACGCGGTAGTCGCTGTTCATATCTTTCCTGGGCGCGAGCGGCCTGTTGAGATTTTCAAACCACGAGACAAAAAGATACCTCTCCCCTTGGGAGAGGTCGGCGCGAAAGCGGTTGGGTCCCAGCGCGGGAGTGACTCAATGTCACTCCCGCGTAAACCCAACCGGGGTGAGGGCCGCGCGGAGCGCGGTCGAGCAGCGCCATCAGAGCGCCTCTGCCGCGCTCCGCGCGCCCTCACCCCGTTTCAGGTTCAGGAGTGACTCGATGTCACTCCTGAACCTGAAACGCCTCTCCCAAAGGGAGAGGGAGTTAGAGACCGCTGAGAGCAGACCCTCATGCCGGACCCCTGTCCCGTTGACCTTTCGCCGGCCTGACACATCGGCGGCCCAAGCTGCGCGGTCAGAGGATTCCCACATGACATCACCCGCCCTGGTCGTACGATCCGGCTCGATCATCGCGCTGCGCCTTTTCGACATCGCCTACGCCATCGATCTGCCGCAGGTCGAACGCCTGTGGTCCGCCCACTCGCAGGTGACGACGAGCCGCGGACAACTGGCCTACACCCCCTCGAAAGCCGTGGCTTTCGACGTGCCGCCGGTGTCGCTGACGCTCGACAGCACACTGCTGGACCTGGGAACGGGCACGCCGCTGACGGCCCTGGTCAGCGCCCGCATCTACGATTTCGGCGTCGTCTCGCTGTCGGTCCGCGTCCCGGTGGAGCACACCCATTGGAGCGAGTTCGCGCGGCTCGTCACGGCCACGAACCAGACCGTCGGGCCCGGCGCACCGGACGCCTTCTGGACAGACCTGCTGAGCCGCATCACCGCGCCGCTGGCGCCGGCCTTCGTGCGACAGAACCGGTCGGGTTTGCAGGAGGACTACCTGTTCGCCGTCGTCAAGCAATGGGACGAGCCGGTCTCGGCCGACCAGTTGATGGAGCGCGTGGACCTTGCGGCGCTGCTCACCGACGAGAGCCGCCCGCTGTCGGAAGGCGCGCGTCGCGACCTGCTGCGCCAGCGCTTCTCGTACTACACCGACGATCTCGTCGTCATGACCTGGGACCGCGCCTTCATCGTCGAGCCGCGCGGCGACTCCGACGTCATCGACGTGCTCGAAGTCGCCAACGCGCAGTTGCTCGAGATGCGCTACTACGACGAGCTGCTCGACGACGAACTCCCGCGCATGAACGAGTGGGTCCGCGACGTGCGTACCGGCTCGCTGCTGCGCAGTCCGCGCCGGTACGCCTCGCTGGCCCGCCGGCTCTACGGGCTCGTGGCGGAAGTCACCGAGCTGACCGAACGCGTCGACAACGCCCTGCAGGTGACCGAGGACGTGTACCTGGCCCGTGTCTACGCGTCAGCGCTGGACCTGATGCGCGTTCCCAAGCTGAGCGCCGCCGTGGATCGCAAGCTCGCGATCATCCGCGACACGTACACGGCCTTGTACGACGAGGCCTCGGCGCGGCGTTCCGAGCTGCTGGAAATGACGATCGTCCTGCTGATCGTGCTGGAGATCGTGCTGGCCTTGTTCCACGTCTGAGACGCTGCGCCGTCACGCGACCGATCAGACCGGACCCGACAGGCTCGCGGCATCCGCGACGAACGCCTGGTGCAGCCAGTCGCCGACCGCGTTGAAGCGCTTGATCCGCGCCGCGTCGCGATGACTCAGCAGCCACAGGTCGCGTCGCACCTCGGGCTTCGTGCTCAAGCGCCGAAGGCCCGGCGAGTCGCCGAGCAGCCACGGCAGCAGCGCGAGACCCAGGCCCGCCTCGCAGGCCTCGATCAACGTGGTGACATTGCTCACCTGCAGCACACGGCGCGGCTCCGGTTGCAGGCGGGACAGCCACTGCATCTCCGGCAATCCCGACAGGTCGTCCCGATACGACAGCCACGGCTGCTCGCCCCACTGCGCCGGTGAAACACCGGCGAAGCGCGGCGCGCCGTAGACGCCGAACCCGATATCGCCGAGGCGCCGCATCACCAGCGCTGCGTCTTCGGTGGGCTGCGCAAGACGCAGCGCGAAATCGGCCTCGCGACGCGTGAACGACAGGTTGGAGTTGTCGGTGAGCAGTTCGATGCGCAGGTGGGGATAGGCCTCGACCAGCGCCGGGACATGGCGCATCAGCCAGCGGTCGAACAGGGCATTCACGCCGGTGATCCGCACCGGGCCGCTGATGCCCTCGGCCTCGGCGCGCGTCTCGGTCAGCATCGCGCGCACTTCCCCGATGACGTTCCCGGCCCGCGCCATGAACACCGCACCCGCATCGGTGGGCTCGTAGCCACGGTTGCTGCGAATGAACAGCCGCGTCTGCAGCACCGCCTCCACGGCGGCGACGCGACGACTGATCGTGGAGACGTCGACGCCGAGTTCGCGTGCGGCCGAACTCATGCTGCCGGCACGGGCCAGCGACAGCATCAGCGGGATGTCGTTCCAGTCCAGCTCCGGCGTGGGGCTCATCGGCTCTTTCCTGCGTCGGGTTTCTGCTTTGCAGATTCTGCAAAGGCACCTTGCCAGTGTAGTGATTCCGCCCGCAACGCCCGGCGCGCAATCTGTTCCTGCCGGCACCGAGCCGCGACCGAAACCACTTCGCAGGGGAACCACATGAACAGCACGACCACGCAGGGCACCACGATCACCACCCGCGACGGCACGCGGATCTTCTACAAGGACTGGGGCAAGGGCCAGCCGGTGCTCTTCAGCCATGGCTGGCCGCTGTCGGCCGATGCCTGGGACGCGCAGATGGTGTTCTTCGGCAACCATGGCTACCGCGTCATCGCCCACGATCGCCGCAGCCACGGCCGCTCGCAGCAGACCTGGCACGGCAACGACATGAACACCTATGCCGACGACCTCGCGACCTTGATCGACACGCTCGACCTGAAGGACCTGGTCATGGTCGGGCACTCCACCGGCGGCGGCGAAGTGGCGTACTACCTGGGCCGTCACGGCACCAAGCGCGTCGCCAAGGCCGTGCTCGTCGGCGCAGTTCCGCCACTGATGCTCAAGACGGCCGCCAATCCGGGCGGCCTGCCGCTCGAGGTGTTCGACAGCATCCGCAAGGGCACCTACGACGACCGCTCGCAGTTCTTCAAGGATCTGACGATGCCGTTCTACGGTTACAACCGGCCGGGCGCGAAGGTGTCGGAAGGCGTGCGCGAATCGTTCTGGCTGCAAGGAATGATGGGCGGCATCAAGGGCCAGCTCGACTGCATCCACGAATTCTCCGAGGTGGATTACACCGAGGACCTCAAGAAGATCGACGTCCCGACCCTGTTCATCCACGGCGACGACGACCAGATCGTCCCGATCGGCGCCTCGGCCCTGCTCGCCTCGAAGCTCGTCCGCAACGCCACGCTGAAGATCTACGAAGGCGCCGACCACGGCCTGACGGTGACGCAGCAGGACCGGTTCAACGCCGACCTGCTCGCGTTCGTGCAGTCCTGAGCGACGTGTCAGCCGGAGATCGCGCCATGTCCGCGCCCTTCCCTCGCGCCGAAGCAACCGGTCGCCTGACCGACACGCGCCAGGCAGGCGGTGTCGTCATGCACGACGTCGACCTGCACGGCGCTGCGATGGTGACCGGCGCGGCCCGCGGCATCGGCGCCCTGTACGCCGAACGGTTCGCCCTGCGCGGCCGCGACCTGATCCTCGTCGCCGGGGATCGGGCGGCCCTCGAGGACATGGCCGAACGCCTGCGTCCTCGCCGCGTTCGCATCGAACTCGTCGTGGCCGACCTGGCGCAGGCCGAAGATCTCGCCGCGGTGGAAACGCAGTTGCGCGGAGACGATCGCATCGCGCTGCTGGTCAACGATGGTCAGGCCGGCGCACGTGGCGGCGACGCGTCATCGGCCTCCAGGCTTCGCACGGATGGCGCGATGGCCGCGCGCCTAGCCCGTGCTGCCGCCGAAGGATTCGTCGCACAGCGCCACGGCACCATTCTCAACGTGGCACTGGCCACCGACGGCGACCGCGGCTCGCTCGCGGGATTCATCGCGTTCAGCCGGTCGCTCTGCGAAGAGCTTCGTCCGCACGGCGTGCACGTCAAGGCACGCGTTCACCGCATGCCGTTTCCCGATTCTTCCCTGCCGCGCATTGCGTCGGCTTGATCCTCACTCACTTTCATCCTGGAGATTCCCATGTTCGACCTTCAAACCTTCACGCTCATCCACGTCCTGATCAGCATCGCCGCCTTCGTCACCGGCATCCCGCTGCTGATGGCGTTCGCCCGCGGCAACGCGCGGCCTTCGCTCGCAACGGCCACGATCGTCCTGCTGGTGCTCACCAGCGCCACCGGCTTCGCCTTCCCGTTCACGAAGATCCTGCCGTCGCACGTGTTCGGCGTGCTCTCGCTCGCGGTGCTGGCCGTCACGTACTGGGCGCGCTGGAAGGCTTCGCTCGCGGGCGGATGGCGCAAGGCCTACATCGTGACGCTCGCCGTCGCGATCTATCTCGATGCGTTCGTGTTCGTGGTGCAGGCTTTCCTGAAGGTGCCGGCGCTCACGGCCATCGCTCCGACCCAGCAATCGCCGGGCTTCGCGATTGCCCAAGGCGTGTTGCTGGTGATCTTCGTGGGGCTGGGTTATGCCGGTCTGCGGGGCTTGGGTCGTGCCGCTCCGGCCGTCGCGGTCGTGCGCTGAACACTCGGGGCTGACGCCGGTACGACGTCCGCATCACGTGATGAGCAGGTCTCCCTCTCCCCGTGCGCTGTTCACGGGGAGAGGGCCGGGGTGAGGGGCAGTCTTTTGAAATGCGTGAACCGTTCGCTTCGAGAACGTCGCGTGGAGCGCATTCCTGGACCGCAACCAGGGAAACACTTGGCGGTCTTTATGTGTCCGGCGGCACTTCAGGGAAGGAAAGGCCGAGTACCACGAGTAGCCACCATATTGCACCGAGTCCAACAAGTGCCTTATTCCATCCCGAGAAGCGCGCATTGCGATCGTGATCTGGAGCGGCCGCTGCGTTCAATTGATTTGCGTAGTACTGCGCCGGTATCAGCCAACCAAACGAGAGCGTCGACACGAGCCAGTACGGATCGGGAACCACATTGAATTTGAGGAGAGCATATGAATATGGTCCCAGTTTCATCGTCCAATCTAAGCGCAGTCGGTTATGACGCAACGACTCAAACGCTCCGCGTTTCTTTCGTCGACGGCGGCCTTTATGACTACTCTGGTGTACCAGCGTCGGTTCACGCGAGCCTTATGTCTGCCAGTTCGCATGGCGCGTACTTCGACGCTCACATTAAGAAAGGCCCTTATCGTTATCGCAAGATTGGATAGTGTGATCGCCCAGAAGATCGCTCAAGTGGACGGCCCCACCTTCGGCGGGCCGTCCGCTTAGCTGGGGCTCTGCGCTTAGCTGGGGCTCTGAACGCCCGCTAGTCGCAGATTCCAGAATCTACGACCGATGCACGCTGCCGCCCCTCGACTCAGGTTTCGGCCGAAGCGTCTTCGAGCAAGCCATGAAGAAAACGCCCCGGCTTGTGCTTATAAGCCCGATCCCCGTGATGAACCGCCCGCCGCTGCAACTTGCTCCGCCGATGCGCAACCGTCGCGGCGAGCGCCTGCTTCGCATCGTCTGCCAGCGGTTCGGCGTTTTCGCCATTCGCGATCGCCATCAGCGCCGCCAGGTCATGATCCTCGCCGAGCAGGTCCGCGATCTTGCCGGCCCTGCGCAACAGCTTTTCCGCGCGCCGCCCGAGTTCCGCCTGGACGGCTTCGACGGCGTTGAGCAGGTACTTCACCTGCTTGCGCCATTCGTGCAGCGCCTCCGGCGTTCCAGCCTGCGTGGCAGCGATGAACATCTTGCGGCCCTTGCGGTAGATCTTCTTCAAGGCCATCGCGTCGAGCGTCAGTCCCGTCGGCAACGCGCCGCGGCTGCGTTCGCGATGGATCTGGATCAGGTCGATGCACGCCAGCACCGGCACGGACGGCGGACGCATCGTGCGCCGGACGCTGACCAACTCGAGTTCCAGCGCTCGCTTCAGCGGCTCTAGATCGAAACCCTTAAGCCGATCGGCGAACCGCGTCGTCAGGGCTTCGAATGTCTCCAGCGCCGCCTTGGCATCGCGCAGTGGCGACAGGTGCCGGCCCGCGTCGCGCAGGCTCACGTTCTCGAGTCGATAGCTTCGTTCGCCGAGCGCGGGCCGAAGGACCCGCAGCGCCGCCCTGGCCTTCTTCAGCGCGCGACGCGCCTGATGGATCCGGTGATCGGTGATCCGCTTCGTCTGCAGCTTGGACAGTGCCTCGTCCACGGCCGACACGAGCTGTCGCGTCGCGGGATGCTCGCGTGACACCGGCGTGCGGGGCGTCATCGGGAGGCTGCCGGTTGGATCAGCCGGCGGGGTGAGCATTTGCGAGCGTGCATGTTGTCGATGTCGTGGGTGTCGTTTGCGTGCGCGGCTGCGAAGACCGCTGCTCGTCCGCCCGGAGCGCGAAACGGCGCCCGGGGCCGACGCACACCGCTAGACCGCGCCGGGCTGGGCCGGATTCGATCCTCGACACCGCCGTCGAATGATCCGACAGCTTCATGACACTCCGGCGCGCCCTACCCGGATATCAACCGCGCCGCGGCGGCACATGCCGCTGGAAACACTCCACCGCCGCCCGCGTCGCCGGCCCGGCGAGTTCCGGGCGCACGACGACGAGATAGAGATCCAGCGACCGCGTGCCGCCGGTGGCGAGCGGCAACGCGCGCACCTTTCCCTCCTGCAGCGGCTGCTCGACGAGATGGTCCGGCAGCCACGCATAGCCCAGGCCGGCACTCACCGTCGCCAGCGAGGCTTCGAGGCTGCTCACGGTGCAGCGGCGGTCCTCGCCCAGCCAGCCCTCGTCACGCGGTTTGCGCTGGCCCGAGTCGCGCACCACCACGTGGACGTGCCGCGCGAGGTCGTCGACCGTCAGCGCGTGTTCCTGCGCGAACAGCGCGTGATCGGGGCTCGCCACGGCGATGAAGGGGATGCTCATCAGGTAGTCGCCGAGAAAGCCCGGCGGCACGCGCGTGCTGAGCACGATGTCCGCGCTGTGCTGCTCGATGGCTTCCTCGGCGCCGGAGAGCACCGCGTCGGCGAGCTGGAGCTGCGTGTCCGGACACATGCCCTGCAGCTCGCCGATCACGCGCAGCAGCCGGGCGCGGGCGAACGCGACATCGACGACCAGGCGTAGCTGCGCCTCCCAGCCCTGCTTGAGCTTGCGGGCGAGCTGCTCGAGCGTCTCGTGGTCGCGCAGCAGCGCCCTGGCCCGCTGCAGCAAGGTCCGCCCGTGCTCGGTCAGCACGGCCTTGCGGCCCTCGACGACCAGCAGCTTCACGTCCAGCGCTTCCTGTAGCCGCGCGACGGCATAACTCACCGCCGGCTGGCTCTTGTGCAGCTTCTCGGCCGCCTGGGCGTAGCCGCCGTGATCGACGACCGCGGCGAGCGCCGCCCAGTGCTCCAGGTCCGTTTTCATGCGATGCCGGCCTTATTCATCCGATTTGTTGATTGTTTTGATCCGAACATCGAGCTTTTTCATCCGCTTTCCTGAGCTTATTGTGGTTCCAGGCAAACAACAAACAGGAGCAACGTCATGAACCAGATCCGACTCGGCAACGACCGTGGCCACGCCGACCACGGCTGGCTGAACTCCCACCACAGCTTTTCCTTCGGCGACTACTTCGATGCCGAGCACGTCGAATTCGGCCCGCTGCGCGTGATCAACGAGGACCGCGTGGTCCCGGGCGCCGGCTTCGGTGCCCACGGCCATCGCGACATGGAGATCATCAGCTACGTGCTGTCGGGCGAGCTGGCGCACAAGGACTCGATCGGCAACGGCTCGGTGATCCGGCCGGGTGACGTGCAGCGCATGAGCGCGGGCACCGGCATCCGTCACAGCGAGTTCAACGCGTCGAACAGCAATCCCGTCCACTTCCTGCAGATCTGGATCCAGCCGGGCGAGCGCGGCATCGCGCCCAGCTACGAGGAGAAGCACTTCGACGATGCGGACAAGCGCGGCCGGCTGCGCCTGGTCGCGGCGCCCGAAGGCGCCGAAGGCTCGGTGACGCTGCATCAGGACGTGCGGCTCTATGCCGGGCTGTTCGACGGCACGGAAGGCGCGACGCTGACGCTTGCGGCCGGACGGCGCGGTTACGTGCACGTGGCCCGCGGCGCGATCACCGCCGACGGCGTGCGCCTGCAGGCCGGTGACGCGCTCAAGGTCGAGGACGTCCAGGCGCTGAAGCTCGAACAGGGGCAGGACGCCGAGGTGCTGGTGTTCGACCTGCCGGGCGCGGCGGCCTGAGCGCGGCGACGACGAAGGACGGGAGTTCGATCCGTGAACCTTCCACTCCACGGTACGGCGTGCAACGAGGACGGAGCGGCCACCCCGCTCCGTCACTCGAAGTCCGGGCGCTTGCCACGGGCGGTGACAGGCGGTCTCGCGGACTCCGTTCTCCGCGGCGTGCTCGATCACATCGACACCCATCTGCACGAAGGCATCACCGTGCAGAACCTCGCGGCGCTGGCGCAACTGTCGGCACCGCACTTCTCGCGAGCCTTCAGCCGCAGCACCGGCATCTCGCCGCATCGCTATCTGATGCGACTGCGCCTGCAGCACGCGACCTGCCTGTTGCGGAACACGCAGCGCACCGCATCGGAGATCGCGCTGCTCGTCGGATTCTCCGATCAGAGCCATTTCATCCGCTGCTTCGTGCGCCACACGGGCAAGACACCGCGGGTCTATCGACGCGAGGTCGAGGAACCCGCGTAACGACGCTCGCCTGATTTCTCACGCATCACATTCATCCAATCCCTGGCCACCAGCCGGCGGCCATCATCGCGACGCCTTTGCCTCGACCACCACCGGAGTCTCTACCCATGTCTCAAATCCGCAACCTTGCCAAGCGCAGCGAAAAAGGCCTGCTCACGCCCGACAACTGCGTGCTGGCCATGATCGACCTGCAGCCGCAGATGCTGTTCGGCGTCTCCAACTTCGACCGCCAGAGCGTCATCAACAACAACGTGATGCTGAGCAAGGCCGCGCAGGTGTTCGGCGTGCCGGTCGTGCTTTCGTCGGTGGAGACCAAGGCGTTCAGCGGCAACACCTGGCCTCAGATCCTGGCCGCGCTGCCCGGCGTCGAGCCGATCGAACGCAGCTCGATGAATTCCTGGGACGACAAGAATTTCGTCGCCGCCATCGAGAAGACCGGCAAGAAGAAGATCGTGCTCACCGGCCTGTGGACCGAAACCTGCGTGGCGCTGCCCACCATCCAGGCCATCCACGACGGCTACGAGGTTTACGTGGTCGAGGACTGCTGCGGCGACGTCAGCCAGCTTGCGCACGACAACGCGATGAAGCGCGTGATCCAGGCCGGCGCCAAGCCCGTCACCGCGCTGTCGACGATGCTCGAGTGGCAGCGCGACTGGGCACAGCGCGAAACCTACGACGCCGTGATGGACATCGTGAAGACGCACTGCGGTGCATACGGCATGGGCGTGGAGTACGCGTACACGATGGTGCACGGCGCACCGGCGACGCAGCTTCCCGCGTACGTGGTGCCGGCCGCGCACAAGTAGACCGCGGCATTCGCGTGCGCGGGGCGCACCCTACGGGATGTGTCGTGAGCCAACGTAGGGTGCGCTCCGCGCACCGGGGCACCGCATGCGAATTCGTAGGGTGCGCCCTGCGCACGCGAGCACCCCGATGCGCGGAGCGCACCCTACGACACGCGAGCGACCCCGTGCGCGGGGCGTACCCTACGACGAGGTGCATCGCATGACTCCGAAGTTCTATCTGTTCTCTTTTGGCGCGGGCCTGCTGGTCGGCGTCGTCTACAGCCTGCTGCAGGTCCGCTCCCCCGCCCCACCGGTGATCGCACTGGTCGGCCTGCTCGGGATTCTTCTCGGCGAGCAGGCGGTGCCGCTGATCAAGCGCGTGATGCAGCGCGAGGCAATCACGCTCGGCTGGGTGCGCCAGCAATGCGGCGAACACGTGCTCGGCGAGCTGCCCAAGGCATCCGCCACGACCGATGGCACGCAACGCGCGACACGAACCTGAAACGCCGACGATGGAAAACCCCGATGCCGGACGCCGCCGCACCCTGCAGGGTCTGGCTGCGCTCGGCGCCACTCCCTGGATCAGCCGCCTCGACGCGGCCGGAACGCAGCCCATGAACGCCAGCCTCATCCTGCACAACGCCCGCATCACGACGCTCGACCGGCAGGCCCCTCAGGCCACGGCGGTCGCGATCGAGAACGGTCGCTTCGTCGCCGTCGGCAGCGACGCGGACATCCTGCCGATGGCCACCGCCAAGACACGCGTCGTGGATCTCAAGCAGCGGCGCGTGATTCCCGGCCTCATCGATTCGCACATCCACGTGATCCGCGGCGGCCTCAACTACAACCTGGAACTGCGCTGGGACGGCGTGCCCTCGCTCGCCGATGGCATGCGCATGCTCAAGGCCCAGGTCGATCGCACACCCGCGCCGCAGTGGGTGCGCGTAGTCGGCGGCTTCAGCGAATCGCAGTTCGCCGAGAAGCGCCTGCCGACGCTCGACGAACTCAACGCCGTGGCGCCCGACACACCGGTCTTCATCCTGCACCTCTACGACCGCGCGCTGCTCAACCGTGCGGCCCTGCGCGCCGCCGGCTACACGCGCGACACGCCCAATCCGCCGGGCGGCCTGATCGCGCGCGACTCCTCGGGCGAGCCCACCGGGCTGCTGCTCGCGGAGCCCAACGCGCTGTTGCTGTACACGGCGCTGTCCAAGGGCCCGAAGCTGCCGATCGAGTACCAGGCCAACTCCACGCGCCACTTCATGCGCGAGCTCAATCGCCTCGGCGTGACCAGCGTCGTCGACGCAGGCGGCGGCTTCCAGAATTATCCAGACGACTACCAGGTCATCGAGAAGCTGCACGCGGCCGGACAGCTCACGCTGCGCATCGCGTACAACCTGTTCACGCAGAAGCCCAAGGAAGAGGTCGCGGATTTCACGCGCTGGGCCGGCATCGTCAAGCCCGGACAGGGTGACCCGATGTACCGCCACAACGGCGCCGGCGAGATGCTGGTGTTCAGTGCCGCGGACTTCGAGGACTTCCGCATGCCGCGGCCCGAGATGCCGCCGAACATGGAATCGGAACTCGAAGCGGTGACGCGAGTGCTGTCGCAGAACCGGTGGCCGTGGCGCCTGCATGCCACGTACGACGAGACCATCACGCGCGCGCTCGACGTGTTCGAGAAGGTCAACCGCGACGTTCCGTTCAAGGACCTGCACTGGTTCTTCGATCACGCCGAGACCGTCAGCGACCGTAATCTCGAGCGCATCGCCAAGCTCGGAGGCGGCGTAGCGATCCAGCACCGCATGAGCTACCAGGGCGAGTTCTTCGTGCAGCGTTACGGCAAGAAGGCGGTGGAACGCACGCCGCCCTACAAGCGCATGCTCAAGATGGGCGTGAACGTCGGCTGCGGCACCGACGCCACGCGCGTGGCCTCGTACGATCCCTGGAATGCGCTGTACTGGCTGAGCACCGGCAAGACGCTCGGCGGTATGGCGATGTATCCCTCGGCCAACCTCGTCGATCGCCAGACCGCATTGGCGATGTATACGCAGCACAACGCCTGGTTCTCCAACGAGGAAGGCCTCAAGGGCCAGATCCGCACGGGCCAGTACGCGGACCTTGCGGTGCTGTCCGAGGATTATTTCTCGGTGCCGGAGGATCGCATCCGTCAGCTTCGCTCGGTGATGACCGTCGTCGACGGCCGCATCGTGTACGCCGACGAGGATTATCGCGATCTCGACCCCGCGATTCCGCCGGCGATGCCGGACTGGTCGCCGGTGAATCACGGCTCGCGCTACTGGAAGGCCGAGCGCAACCAGGCCGCGATGCACGCACTCGCGGCGAGCGCCTGCGGCTGCGCAACCGCCTGCGGCGTGCATGGCCACGCGCATGGACGCGCACAGAGCGGTGCGGTCGCCGACGAGTCGCAGTCGATGTTCTGGGGCGCGTTCGGCTGTTCGTGCTGGGCGGCCTGAGCGTGGGCGCTTTCACCGTCGCACCGTTGCCGCCCGTCGTGTTCCGGCTCGCGTGTGCGGCGTTGTGTACGGCCTACGTCGCCAGCGGCGTCACCAAGCTGCTCGACTTCGACGCGGCGCTCGGCGAGGCCGTGCACTTCGGGCTGCAACCGCCCGCGCTGTTCGCGATCGGCGTGATCCTCACGCAGCTCGTCGGCTCGGCGCTCACGGTCTTCGCGTCCGGCCGCTGGCAGGCGCTGGGGGCCGCGGCGCTCGCGGGCTTCACCATCGTGGCGACCCTCATCGGTCACCCGTTCTGGACGATGGAGGGGATGGACCGCTTCCACAACCGCAACAGCTTCCTGGAGCACATCGGTCTCGTCGGCGGCTTCCTGCTGGTGGGCGCGCTCGCCTGGCCGCGCCGTGGCGCGGCGGCCTGAGTGCGCGACGCTCGTCGCTGGCGTGCTGGCGGCGACACTTGCTGCGCCGGCATGCGCATTCGACGGCAAGGTCGGCGGCAGCCTGCGCGAGCAGGTCGAGATCATCTCCGACGATGGGCTTGGCTCGGGTGGGCAGAGCGATCGCGTGCTGCTGCATCGCCTGTTGCTGCGGTTGGACGGCAGCGTCTCGCCGACGCTGCGCGGCACGCTCGAATTCGACGCCTCCGCCCAGGGTGGCCGCAACGGCGGATCGAGCCCGGTCGACGAGAGCGAGCCGGATCTGCACCAGAGCATTCTCGAATGGGATCTGCCGGTCGCCGCGACACAGCTTCGCGTCGGCCGGCAGGAATGGACGCTGGGCAGCGGCCGGCTGGTCTCGGTACGCGATGGTCCGAACATCCGCCGCGCCTTCGACGCCGTGCAGCTGCGCGGACGCATCGGCGCCACGCCCTGGCGCGCATTCCTGGGTCGTCCGGTGCGCAACCGGGACGGCAGCTTCGACGATCGCGAAGACCGCAGCCAGCATCTCGGGGGATTCGAGATGTCGCTGCCGCTGTCGACGGCCGCCGGCACGCTCGAGCTCTACGCGCTCGACTACCGGCACGACGACGCGGAATTCTCGTCCGGCAATGCACGCGAACGCCGGCGCTCGGTCGGCGCGCGCTGGCATGCCCGCGGACCGGTGTTCGACTTCAACACCGAAGCGGTCGTGCAAGACGGCGAATGGGGCGATGCAAGCATCCGCGCCTGGACGCTCGCGAGCGATGCGGGATGGCAGGTGCCGCTGGGCTCGCGTCACGCGCGCGTCGGCTTGAAAGCGGACGTCGCGAGTGGCGACGGCGATCCGGACGACTCTCGCCTGCAGACCTTCAACGCGCTGTACCCGAATCCCAGCTACTTCAGCGATGCCGCGTTGATCGCGCCGGCCAACCTGATCGATCTGCAGCCCAACGTCGGCCTGCCGCTATCCGAATCGATGCGCCTGTACGCGGGCTGGAACCTGCTCTGGAAGCATCGCCGCGCGGACGCCGTTTACACCACGCCGGTGCCGTTGACGCCGGTCGCGGGCAGCGCGGGTCGCGCACGCTGGATCGGGCAACAGGCGCAGTGTTCAGCACAATGGACGCCGCGCGAATTCGTGTCGGTCGAGGCGAGCTATGTGCATTTTCGACCCGGACGCGCGCTGTCGTCGTTGCAGGAGCAGCCGATCGATTTCCTGCAGCTCGTTCTCACGCTGTCGTTCTGAATCCCGCACTGCACATGCGGGTCTCGTTGATTCTCTGATTCACCGTCACCTGGATTTTCTACTGACCTCCATGACAACGTCCGCGTCCACCGAACCCTCGGCTTTCGCGCCGCTGCGCGAACGCGCCTTCCTGGTCCTGTGGGTCGCCACCGTGATGGGCAACACCGGCACGTGGATGCGCGACACCGCATCGGGCTGGCTGATGACGTCGCTGTCGCCCTCGCCCACCTTGGTGGCAATGGTGCAGGCCGCCACGACGTTGCCGATCTTCCTGCTCGCGCTGCCGGCGGGTGCACTGTCGGACATCGTCGATCGGCGCCGCCTGATGCTCGGTATCCAGTTCGGGCTGGCCTTGGTCAGCGTCGCGCTGTGCCTGCTGAGCTGGCGCAACGGCATGACGCCGTCGATCCTGCTGGGCCTGACGTTCTGCGGCGGCATCGGCGCCGCGCTGGTGGCACCGGCCTGGCAGAGCATCGTGCCGCAGCTCGTGCCGCGTCCGCTGATGCGCCCCGCCATTGCGCTCAACAGCCTGGGCGTGAACATCGCCCGCGCCATCGGTCCGGCGGTCGGCGGCCTGCTGATCGCCACGCTCGGCATCGCCGCGGCGTATGCGGTCGACGTCTTCAGCTATGCGTTGATCATCGCCGCGCTGTGGTGGTGGAAGCCCGCTGTGCGGCCCGCACAGGATCCCGAACATCTCGTTCAGGCCATGCGCAGCGGTCTGCGCTTCGCGCTGTTCGACGCCGATCTTCGGCGCGTACTGCTGCGCGCCTTCCTGTTCTTCATCGCGGGAAGCAGCTACTGGGCGCTGCTGCCGCTGATCGTGCGCACCCAGTTGAACGGCGGCGCCACCGTGTACGGACTCGCGATGGCGTCGATCGGCCTGGGCGCGATCCTCGGTGCGCTGCTGTTGCCGCGCCTGCGCCGTCGACTGTCGGCGAACGCGACGGTGCTGCTCGGCGCGCTCGTCACGGGCGCTGCCAGCGCGACGCTCGCGCTCGCCCACGCGCCGGCCGAGGGCATCGTGGTGCTGCTGTTCGCCGGTGCGGCGTGGATCGCCGTGCTCACGACGCTCAATGCGACGGCGCAGGCCGTCCTTCCCGATTGGGTGCGTGGCCGCGGCCTGGCGCTGTATCTGACGGTGTTCTTCGGCGGCATGACCCTGGGCAGCCTCGGCTGGGGTGCGCTGGCGAGCGCGATCGGCGTCCCGTCGACGCTCGGCACCGCCGCCGTCGCGGTCGTCCTGATCGGGTTGCTGGCCCATCGATGGACCTTGCCCGCCGGCGATGCGGACCTGACGCCGTCGATGCACTGGCCGGAGCCCGCCGTCTCCGAAGAGGCCCACACGCGAGGTGGGCCGGTGATGGTGCGCATCGTCTATCGCGTGCCGCCGGCCGAACACGTCGCGTTCCACGAAGCGATCCGTCCGCTCGCGCGTATCCGGCGTCGCGACGGCGCCTATGCCTGGGGTGTCGTCTTCAACCTGGAACATCCGGACATCGTCACCGAGTGGTTTCTCGTCACGAGCTGGGAAGAACATCTGCGTCAGCATCGGCGCGTGTCCGCCGCGGACCGGATCGTCCAGGACCAGGTGATCGCGTTGCATCGCGGCGAAGCGCCGCCGCGGGTCGAGCATGAATTGGCGTTGGGTCAGCAGGCGGCGGCGGGCCACGCGCATCCGTCGCACGACGAGCCCTGAAGCGGCCGTTCCACTTACGGCGTAGCCCGGGTGAAACCCGGGGCTTTTCGCCTGGATTCGAGAAAAGCGCCCCGGGTTTCACCCGGGCTACGGTACAGCGGCCTCCTGTGCTCAGCCGACGAGGGCCGACAGACCGCCAGCGAACAACGTGGCACCACCGCGTGACGGCCGACCGCCACGATGCGCGCACGCGGAAAGTCCCGTAGCCCGGACGAAGTCCGGGGCTTTCCTCGCATCCCGAGCGGAACCCCGGACTTCGTCCGGGCTACGGTGACGTGCCCTGCTCAGCCGACGAGCGCCGACAGCCCGCTGGCGAACAAGGTCGCACCGCCGCGAGCCGGATGTCGCACATCGTGGATCGATCGCGAGGTGAGCGTTCGCAACCGCATCCCGGCGTGACGGCCGACCGCCACGATGCGCGCACGCGGAAAGGCTTCCAGCAATCCGGCCAACGCTGCCTTCCCCGCCTCGAACTCCGCCGGCGTGGGCGTGCGATTGGTCCACGGCTTTCCCTGCAGGTGGGGATGCAACGGCAAGGTGTTCCACAACACGGCGCGCTGCTCCATCCCCATCGCGTGAAGCTGGCGCCACACGATGGTGGCCGACGGCTCGCTGAAGGGCAGTTCCCTGGACGTCAGCCGGCCCGTCGATTCGATGCGGGGAATCGCGCCCGCCGACAGCAGCTTCTCCGAGGTGAACGCAATGCCGGAGTAGCGGCATCCCTGATAGCCGCACGCCTCGCCAATCAGAATCAATCGCGGCGAGCAGTCGAGGTGTTCGCCGAGGCGCTCGAGCCGCTGCGCGGCTGCGTCCGGCAGCAGATCGTGCTCGCATCGCGAGCGCCAGGGATTGAACAGGCCGGCGCTGGTTTCAGGCAGCGTGCGTACCAGGCGGCGCGCGAGGTCGATACCGCGGATCTGCATGGGAACATCCGGACCGGAGAAGTCGACCAGCGTAGCGCGAGGCGACGCCGCGATGCTCACCCGAACCGCTCCGCGCGTCAGAGCTGGCCTTCCTCCAGCTTCTGCAGATAGTTGAACTCCGGCGCTTCCACGCCCGCCTGCCGACGGATCTCGACCAGCCGCGGCGATTCGAAGAAAGCCCTCGCGTCCACAACCGACGTCCACTGCGAAAAATGGACGATCCGGTTCGCTTCCGCGGCATCGCGCAGCACGATGTAGCTGCGCTCGCCCGCAGCTTTCCGGATCGGAGCGGCCTCGTCGAAGATCTTCTTCCAGGCGGCGTAGTCCTTGACGGCGTGGACGATCAGTACGTGATCCATCGTGATTCTCTCTAAGGGGAAGGAGGCAAGGGCTTGTCGAGCGTCTCGACCGTCAGCCCGTTCACGAGCGGCGTCCCGACGCCACTCGCGATCGGATAATCCGACACGGCGCCGACCGTCCGGTAGCCGCGCCGGACATAGAACGCCATCAGCTCCGGACGCTGCGACAAGACCGCGATGCGAACCGTCCGACAATTCATCGTCTCGGATGCGTGGGCTTCGGCATGTGACAGTAGCTGCTTTCCGACGTCCTGCCCCTGACGTTCGGGGTCGACCGCCAGCAAGCCGAGGTGACAGATCTCCGCCGCCTTCTGCAGCTGCACGCAGGCGACGATGCCGTCGCCCGATCTTGCGACGAGGATGACGGTGCTCGCTTGCTGCAGAGCATCGAGAATCTGAGCTGCCGTCACGCGCGGACCACCGACGATCGCGCCCTCGTGCGTCCAGCCCGCCGCGCCGGAACCCGGTCGGTAGGCCGCGTTGACGAGGCGCGCAATGTCCTCGGCGTCGTCGTGGCGAGCCGGACGGACGTCGTCGGGATTCACGGCGCACTGCCGCTGGAATACGGCACTCCGCTCTTGTCGGTGAACTGCCATCGGCCGTCGATCAAAACCGCCTTGAGATCATCGTCCGGGTACTCGGCGCTGTCTCCCGGCGTGCGATCGCCCACCTCGAGATAGAGCACGTCCTCCGCTGTCTCGTTGATCAGGCAGTGCGCGTCTCCGCCTCCCGCCTTGAATCCGGCGCACATATCCGGCGTGAGCGTTGTTCGTCCCGCATTGGTGAGCAGCGTTGCGCTGCCTTGCAGAACGTAGACGAACTCGTCCTGCCGGCTGTGCGCGTGACGCAGCGCCGAGACCGCGCCGGGCAGCAGCCGGCAGAGATTAACGCCGAAGTTCGACAGGCCGAAGACCTCGCCGAGCTGGCGTTTCTCGCGTCCGGCCATTCGCGCCGCGAACAACGGCGGGTAGATGGACGGCTTCAGTCGAAGGGGGACGCTGTTCGAATCGATCGCGACGGGACGGCTGGACATGGAGGCTTCGACGGTCGAAGTGGTGCGCCCTATTAAACCGCCAGGACGGATTCACGGCGAGTGTCCGATCCGACATGTTTCATGCAGTATCCGCCACATGCACGATTTCACGATCCTCGTCGCCCCGGGCGCATTCGCCTCGGCGGTCGCCGTCACCGTCGACCTGCTCTCGGCGGCCGCGGCCATCGCACCTCGTCTGAAGATGTCGCCGCCAACATGGAAGCTGCGCGCGCTGGCTCCCGGCCCGGTGCAACTGAGCAACGGCCTGTCGATCGCCGCCCCGCCCCTTGCGCGAAGCAGAGGACCGGATCGTTCGATCTGGGTCGTTCCCGGACTCTCGACCCATACGACGACGGCGGTCGATCATCGCCTCGCGCAGGCCGATGTGATCGCCGCCCTCCCGCTGCTCCGATACCACGTGAACAAGGGCGGCACCGTGGCGGCCTCGTGCTCCGGCGTCTTCCTGCTGCAGGAAGCGGGGCTGCTCGTCGACAGAAAGGTCACCACGTCGTGGTGATTGGCGGCCCATCTGAAAGCGCGCGAGCCGCGCTGCGTCGTCGACGCGAACCGCCTGATCGTCCGTGACGGCACGATCTGGACGGCAGGCGCGGCCCTCGCCCACACCGACCTGATGCTCCAGCTGCTGCGTGCGCGCTGCGGCGCGGCTCTCGCGGACGGCGTGTCTCGGGTGCTGCTGATTGACGGCCGCGAAGCGCAGGCCCCCTTCATCGTGCCGGCGATGCTCGCCAGCGGGAACAACCTCGTCGCCGAGATCTCCGCGCAGATCGAAGCCGCACTGCCGGGCCCGCCCAGCGTCGCGGAACTGGCGCGGACCCGCGGCATGTCGGAACGAACGCTGGCACGTCAGCTCAAGACCGCAAGCGGCAAGAATCCTTCGGCCCTGATCCAGTTCGTGCGGCTCAAGCGCGCAAGGCTGCTGCTGGAAACGAGCCGGCTGTCGATCGATCAGATCGCGGAACGGGTCGGATACCGCGACGCCACTGCGCTGCGTCGGCTGATGAGAAAGACGTTCGGCGCGACCCCGAGCCAGTTCCGAAAGCGGATCGGGTGAGATCACGTCACCGCTGGCGCCCGCTCAATCTGCGTGCGCGATACCTCGCCAACGCCCGCTCGAAATTCCACACCGAGAACGGAATGAGCAGCCGATAGAGATGACGCAGCATCCACGACGGGAAGAAACGCCCCCGCTCCTCGAACGCCACGCGTGCCCGCGGGTGATCCATGAACGCGGGATACGGAAACGGGAACCGGTAACGGCGCCGGTCTTTCCAGAACTCGATGGACACGAGGTGCTTCACGTTCTTGTAGCCGTAGTGGGCCGGCGCCACGAGCCGCAGCGGCGCGCCGTGCGCCACGTCCAGCGGCTGATCGTCGAGGCGGTCGGCCAGAATGACGTCCGGATGCAGCAGATCCTCGAGCGGCAGGCAGGAGCAGTAACCGTCCTCGCCTCGCAGCACCACCAGCTCTGCGCCCGGAAGCGGCTTGGCGAGCGGCAGCGCGATCTGCTCGTAGAAATCCAGGAAACGGACGCCGCCCCAGCGCACGCCACGGACCGACCACGTGGTCACGCAGTGGAAATCGCTTTGTTGCTCGATGCGCGGCAGGGACTGGAACTCGTTGCCGATCCGCATCTCCCGGCCCACATCGCCGCGGATGCCCAGCATGAGGCGGTCCGGATCAGCGGGAAAGCGACGCGCGAACTTCCCCAGTCCGAAACGGGGAAACTGCTGACGCTCGATCTGCCCGGGAGGCAGCGCTGGAATGTCGGCCATGGCAAGTCGGGCGTGACGAGGATCGGGAAGTGGCGGCGGCTCCCGCGATCTTCCTGCTCAGGCCGTTGCCAGGCAAATGCCTGCTCGACTATCGGTGACGACGGCGCCTCGCCGTCGTCACCGAGTCGCGATCAGTGCCGCTGCGCGACCAGCCGGCGCAGCGCCGCGATCATCACGTCGATTTCCTCGAACGTGTTGTAGAACGCAACCGATGGCCGCACGGTGGTCTCGACGCCGAAGCGACGCAGGATCGGCTGCGCGCAGTGGTGGCCGGCGCGTACCGCGACGCCTTCCTGGTTGAGCGCCTTGCCGACTTCCTCGGTCTTCCATCCCTGCAACGTGAAGGACATGACGCTGGTCTTGTCCTTGGCGGTGCCGATCAGGCGTAGGCCGGGAATCGTGCGCAGGCAGTGCATGCCGTACTCGAGCAGTTCGTGCTCGTAGCGCGCGATGTTCTCGAGCCCCACGCGATCCACGTAGTCGAGCGCAGCGCCCAGGCCCGCGGCGTCGGCGATGTTGCCGGTGCCGGCCTCGAAACGCATCGGCGGTCCGTGGTAACGGGTCTGCTCGAACGTGACGTCCTCGATCATGTTGCCGCCGCCCTGGTACGGCGGCATGTCCTCGAGCACTTCGCGCTTGCCGTAGACGACGCCGATGCCGGTGGGACCGAAGATCTTGTGACCGGAGAACACGTAGAAGTCCGCATCGAGCGACTGCACGTTCACACGCAGATGCGACACCGCCTGCGCGCCGTCGATCAGCACGCGCGCGCCGGCGCGATGCGCCAGCTCGATGATGTCCTTGAGCGGCACCACGGTGCCCAGCGCGTTGGACACCTGCGTCACGGCGACGATCTTCGTGCGGTCGTTGAGCAGCTTCTGATATTCGTCCAGCCGCACCTGCCCGCTGTCGTCCACCGGAATCACGCGCAGCTTCGCGCCCTTCTCGGAGGCCAGCATCTGCCAAGGGACGATGTTGGCGTGGTGCTCGAGGTGCGACACGATGATCTCGTCGCCCTCGTGGACGTTCTTCTTGCCCCACGAGAACGCAACGAGGTTGATCGCCTCGGTGGCGCCACGCACGAAGATGATCTCCTCGGCGGAGCTGGCACCCAGGAACTTCGCGACCTTGTTGCGCGCCGATTCGTAGGCGTCCGTCGCGCGCGCGGCCAGCTCGTGCGCGGCGCGATGGATGTTGGAATTCTCGTGCGCATAGAAGTGCGCGAGACGGTCGATCACCGACTGCGGCTTCTGCGTGGTGGCTGCGTTGTCGAACCACACCAGCGGACGGCCGTTGACGCGCTCGCGCAGGATCGGGAAATCCTTGCGCACCGCGTTGACGTCGAACGCGCCGCGGCCGGCGGGAACCTGCGGTACATCGGCGTCACGCGAAGGCTGCGCCGCGGCAGGCGCTCGCGACAGGTCGGTGAAGTAATAGGCCGGCGTCGCATCCGATCGCGAACCCGCCTCGCGGCGAGGTTCGGGAGCAGGCGCCGTCACCGGCCCCGGCGCGGGAATCGCACCATTGCGCGAATCGGCAGAGGTGCGCGAAGCCGAGGCCTCGCGCGAATCGTGAACCGGACGGGATGAACCGTTTCGCTCATCGTGCGACGGCTGGATCGGCTTGGCCGCAGCCGGATAGCCGCTGGATTCGCCGATGAAGTAATACGGCGTCGATGGGGCCGGCGTATTCGCGGGTGCAGGCGCGCCAGCGAAACTCGGCAGCGAAGGCTCGAGCGCAGGACGCGACTCGCGCGAAGACTGAGACGTGCTCTCACGACCCGGCGCCGAACGCTCACCCGTCGTCGAGGCGCCCCGGGTCTGGGGCGCACCGCTGGTGGTGTCGAGGAAATAGAACGGGCTGCTGCCACCGGCCAGCGAGCTGGGCGCGGCATCGAACGTCGACGGAACGGTGGCATCGGCCAGGCCGGGAATCGGCGCGGCTGCAGGCGCGTTCGCGGCATAACCTTCCGGTACGGCCTGCGCCGGTCCCGACGCACGACCGAGCGCCGGCACCGCCGTGGCAGACGCGGCGCCAGCATCTGGTGTCTGCGCCATCGTCGGCACCACGCGCGGCGTGATCACGCTCGGCGGCGCGAGATGCTGCGCCACCGCGGACTGCGTGACCGGCAACGGCGGCGTCACCGGCAGCGAAGTCGGATGCGGGATCAGGTTCGCACTACCGAGCGTCGGCAGGCCCGGCACCGGCGGCGGCCCGAAGCTCACCGGTCGTGTCGGCGCACCGGGCAGCGTGCTGCCGAGCGGACCGCCGCCCGGCAGCTGCTGGAACATCTCGTTCGCGAGCGCCGTCAGCGATGCGAGGTCGGGCAGTCCTGCCGGCTTGGGCACGGTCCCGCCCGCATCACTTGTACGTGTCGGGATAGTCATGGAACTTGTTGACTTCCACGTCCTCGAGCACCGCGAGCGCGTCGTCGGTCAGCACGGCCAACGAGCAATACAGCGTGATCAGGTACGAGGCGATCGCGAAGTCGTCGATGCCCATCAGGCGCACCGACAGGCCGGGGCTCTGCTCGCCCGGCAGGCCGGGCTGGAACAGGCCGACGACACCCTGGCGCTTCTCGCCCACGCGGATCAGCAGCACCTTGGACTTTCCGTCCGCCACCGGCACCTTGTCGCTGGGAATCAGCGGCACGCCGCGCCACGTCAGGAACTGCGAACCGAACAGGCTCACCGTCGGCGGCGGCACGCCGCGACGCGTGCACTCGCGTCCGAACGCCGCGATGACCAGCGGATGCGTCAGGAAGAACGCCGGCTCCTTCCAGACCTTGGTCAGCAGTTCGTCGAGATCGTCCGGCGTCGGCGCACCGGTCAGCGGGAACACGCGCTGGCTCTCGGCGACGTTGGCCAGCAGGCCGTAGTCCGGGTTGTTGATCAGCTCGCTTTCCTGCCGCTCCTTGATCGTCTCGATGATCAGCCGGAGCTGTTCCTTGATCTGATCGTGCGGGCTCGAATACAGATCCGAGACGCGCGTGTGGATGTTGAGCTTGGTCGCGACCTGCTTGAGCCAGTACTCGCGCGGCGCCGGGTCGTAGTCGACGAAGGAGTTCGGCAGCGCGCCGAGATCGGTGACCTGGCAGGCGGTGCGGATGTCCGCCGGGTTGAGCACCTTGTTGACGCGGAACACGCCGGCTTCCACCGGCAACCACTGCAGCAGATGCACCAGCCAACGCGGCGTGATGATCTCGAGCTGTGCCGGCGTCTTGGTGGTATTGGCAAGTTGATGTGCAGCGAGGTCGCCCAAGGTGGGCGGGGATCCGACTTCACCCATGAGTTCTATCTCCCGTCATAACGAAAAGGCATGACCTTATATTCACGTCCTTCTTTGCATGATGCCACCGGCTATCACCGGCAGATTGCATGCCACGAAGGGTCAGTCGCGTTCGCAGTGGCTGAAGAGCACGGAGAGGCTCAGGCGCAGTGCTTCCGCAAGCTTTGCGACCGTGACCAGCGAGGCCGCGACTTCGCCGCGTTCGATCTCGCCGAGGTAGCTGCGATTCAGATGCGCCGCCTCGGCCAGACGTTCCTGCGACCAGCCTTTCTGCGCGCGCTGTTCGCGGATGACGCGGCCGAAACGCTGCTCGATCACGGGGCGGCGCCAGGGCCCGGCGGCGCTTCCGCCAGCGCGTGCTCGAGCCGGCCCTGCGACACCTGGCTGCCCGCGGGCACGCTGCGGGTCAGCCAGACGTTGCCGCCGATGCTGGATCCCTGCCCGATCGTGATGCGGCCCAGGATCGTCGCACCGGCGTAGATCACCACGTCGTCCTCGACGATCGGATGGCGCGGCTGGCCTTTCTGCAACGCGCCGTCGGCACCGGTCTCGAAGCGTTTCGCGCCCAGGGTCACGGCCTGGTAGATGCGGACGCGCTCGCCGATCCGGGCGGTCTCGCCGATCACCACGCCGGTGCCATGGTCGATGAAGAAATGAGGACCGATCTCGGCGCCCGGATGGATGTCGATGCCGGTCTCGGAGTGCGCCAGTTCCGCCACGATGCGGGCCACCAGCGGCACGCCGAGCCGGTACAGCTCGTGCGCGATGCGATGGTGGATCAGGGCCAGCACGCCCGGGTAGCAGAGCAACACCTCGTCCACGCTCTGCGCCGCCGGATCGCCGCGATAGGCGGCCTCCACGTCGGTATCGAGCAGCCGGCGCAGGGCCGGCAAGCTCGCCGCGAGTTCCGCGACGATGCGACGGGCGTGCTGCGGCACGCCCTCACGCGAGGCCGCGCCTTCGTCGTGACGCAGACGCCAGGCCAGTTCGAGCCGAACCTGTGAATACAGATGGTCGAGCGCGGCATCCAGCGCGTGGCCGACGTAGAAATCCTCGCCGTCGCGGGTCAGGTCCGGCGGACCCAGGCGCAGCGGAAACAGTGCGCCGCGAAATTTGAGCATGAGATCGCGCACGATCTCGCGCGAAGGAAATTCATGCGTGGCGGCATCGCTGCGACGCGATTGCGCTTCGCGCCATTCACGGCGCGCGTCGCGCAGTCCCGCCACGATGCCGGCCAGGTCCCAGTCCGGCGTCCCCATCCCCGAATCCCCCATAAGCGCGCGTCAGTCCTGGGTCCAGGGGAGGCCGTGGAAGCGCCAGCCGTCGCCGTGCCCACGTTGCTGCCGGGCATCCAGCTCGCCTTCGAATCCTTCGAGGATGTTGAACACCTTGCGGAAACCCGCTTTGGTGGCCGCTTCGGCGGCGAGCACCGAGCGCTTGCCGCTACGGCACAGCAGCAGGACGACGTCGTCCTTGCCGACCTTGTTCTCGAGTTCGCGGACGAAACGCGGATTGCGCGTCAGCGCCGTTCCCTGCGCCCACGGCACGTGCAGGGTTTCCGGAACCTGACCGACGAACTTGCGCTCTTCGGCGGTACGCACGTCCACCAGCTGCGCCTGACCCGAAGAGAACAGCGCCCAGGCCTCGGCAGGCAACACGCCGCCGGCGTACGCCAGGCCGCGCTGCGTCGCCTCGGCGCGCGCACGGACCAGGCTGGCGGGTTCGTCCGAGACAGCGGACGCCAAGGCTCCCAGCAGCTCGGGGCCTCGGGACAGGGCCTGCGGGTCAGGACCGAACATCGTCGTCTCCTTATAGGGTCGGGTCAGGCGCTCGATGCGCCTTACCTCTTCAGAACCTACTGTAAGGGTCGACCGGTCGCTTTAGAACGAAGTTGATGGCCTTTGGTCAGGCGCGAACGTCATAAGAACCCTCAGGTCGGCCCGACGCGCCCGTCCGCCCGAGCCCATCGCCCCTCCGTAGCCCGGGTGAAACCCGGGATCGCGCTCCGCCGCCGAAAGGAACCCGGTTTCACCCGGGCTAGGGGTCTCGTACCGACAGATACCTCCCCCTTTGGAAGAGGTCGGCGCGAAACGCCGGGTGAGGGCCGCGCCGGAGCGCGGTCGAGCAGCGTCCTCAGAGCGTCTCTGCCGTGCTCCGCGCGCCCGCACCCCACCCCACCCTCTCTCAAAGGGAGAGGGTGCCGGGGATCGTCATCCCTTCAGGAATGACGAATGGACGCGAGCAGACGACCTTTTTCCAGACGTTCGACACGGGAAGCCACCGCCAGCCAGGCGGGATGGTGGGTGACCGAGATGACGGTGAGGCGCTCGCTGACGGCGAGGTCCGCGACATTTCGAACGATCAGCGCCTCGCTCTCCGGGTCCAGCGCACTGGTGGCCTCGTCCAGGATCAGCAGCCGGGGACGATGGACCAGGGCCCGCGCGAGGGCGATCCGCTGGCGCTGGCCGCCCGACAGCGCACCGCCCCGCTCGCCCACGACGGTCTGCACGCCCTCCGGCAAGCGCTGCACGAAGTCCCAGGCCCCGGCCTGGCGAATGGCGTGCTCGATGTCGGCGTCGGAGAACCGGGGATCACCCAGGCTGACGTTGCCCGCGACGGTGTCGTGAAACAGGTTCAGCTCCTGCGGGACGTAGCCGATCATCGTGCGCCACTGCGAGAGGTCGATCTCGCCCAGCGGAACGCCGTCGACGACGATGTCGCCCGATTGCGGCCGATGGAATCCGAGCAGCAGATCGATCAGCGTCGTCTTGCCCGCGCCGGAGGGGCCCGTCAGCGCGATCAGATCGCCGACGCCGATCCGCAGGTTCACGCCGTCGATCGTGCGATGCGCCGCGTGACCGAAGACGACGTCGCGGAATTCGACGCTCTGCGCAAACGTCGGCGCCTTGCCGGCGCGCAGGTCTTCCTGCGCCGCGCGGGCTTCGAGGATCGCCCCGTGAACGGATTCGAAACCGCCGCCGTGCGAATGCAGGTTGTGCAGTTCCTGCTGTGCCTTGCCGACCGTCGAGACGATCTTCACCAGCAGCAGGCTGAGCATGATCACTTCGCCGATCGGCATCTGCAGGGTCTTCAGGGCCACGTACAGCCCCGCGACCAGGAAGATGCCGAGGATCGGCTCCTGCAGGACCTTGTTCAGATGCTTGGCGAACACCTGGCGCCGCGAGGCCTTCTTCATCACGGCCAGATCGCGCTGGAACAGGAGGCTGAAGCGGGCTTGTCGCGACATCGCCTTCATCGGCTTGATGCCGATCAGCACGTCGGTGAGCCGCGCCAGCAAGCCGCGCAGCATGCGCATCTGGGTGCGCGCGTTCTGCTTGGCGCTGACCAGCAGGCGGTTGAGCGAGGCGATCATCACGCCGCTGATCAGGATCGCCACCAGCGCGAGCTTCCAGGACGCCAGGAGCGCGACCATCAGATAGACGAGAGCCTGCAGCGCCTGCGACAGCATCTGCGTCGCCGCGTTGTACGCCTCGCCGGCTTTCGTGGCCTCGCTGGACAGCGCGCTGTTGAGACGTCCGATGGGCTGTCGGACGTAGTAGCTCCATCTCGCGTGGATCAGCGATCCGATCAGGTCCGTGCGCAGGCTGTTCGCGACGTCGGCGACGGCATGACCGACCTGGCGTAGCGCCACCAGCATCATCACGGCCTTGAGCAGCATGCCGGCCACGACGATGGCCAGCAGCACCCGCGGGTCGTGGGACAGGCCGATGCGACCCAGCGCGTCGAGGATCGATCGGCTGATGCCGCTCGCACTCGACGGATCCTCGCCCAGCACGGCGATCAGCGGCAGCAAGGTCGCCAGGCCGAATCCTTCGAAGATGCTCGCCAGCACCACGCAGCCGGCCACCGCGAGGTTGCGTCGCAGCGGAATGATGCCGACGAGCGCGCGCAGCGATTTCAAGTCCTCTCGCGAAAGCGGCCTGCGATCCTCCTTCTTCATGCCGACGCCATGCGCGGCGTACTCGTCCTCGATCGGGCGCTTTCCAGCAATTGCAGCGCGTCGCGGCGCAACTCCTGGCGGGCGATGGCCTGCTCGAGCATGGGCACCGTCACCAGATTTTTCTCGACGCACTCCGCGAGCAGCGCGAAGAACAACTGCTCCTGTGCAGGGTCGGGGTGACGCCGGTACGTCGACGGCGTCCGGCCATCCGGCTTTCCTCTGACGCGACGCCAGAACCGCTGCAGCCACGAGCGCTCCGGTCCTTTGCGATGCACGACGAAGTCGACGGGAAGGCCGGTCTTCCAGGGCTGCGTGACGCGGCGCGTGTTGTGCAGCAGCCCGGTTTGCGCCGACAGGTGATCGAAGTCGTTCCACTCCGGTTCGAGCGGCGCGATCCCCGCGCTTGCTTCGAGTTCGAGCTGCATCCAGGCGCGATAGTCGCGCTCGCCGGAGAACAGCTCGCCAAAGTCCTTCTCGAGATTCCAGTGCCGCAGGCGGCCGCAATCGAGCAGCATCACGCTCGACGCAAACCGCACCGGCTCGCCCGGCTCGTGCAGCGGCCGAGCGCCGATGGCGGCGCCACCGAGATCTCGCGTCAGCAGCGGCCGCACGTCCCGCACCGCGAAGACGTCGGGATCGATCACCAGCGCGCGTCCTGCGTAGCCCATCAACGACGGCACCGCGAATCTCAGCGGCGTGAACGATTGCAGATCGTCGTTGCGCCACGCCTCGCGAACGCCGTTGCGCAGCAGCCACTCGCCTTCACGGCGCGCGAGCACCGGGAAGTCGGTGGTCACGATGACGTGCACTTCGATCGGATCCTCCGGCGATCCATGCCGCGTCAGCGCATGCGCGGCCACGCGTGCCGCAACGAGCTGCTTCGGATTGGTGGGAATGAAAACTGCGGTCGCCGCGCTCATACGGGGAATTCGTTTCCTTTCACTCAGCTTTCGTTCTTCCGATGAGGTCCGATTTACATGAGCCGTCCGAGCCTGCTCGATCGAATGCGTACGCGTCTTACCGTCTGTCATCCCGTGCTGGATGCAACGAACGGTCCGTGTCTGGTGCTGGGCTCTGCACCCGATCCCGTTCTGCCGGCCGGACATGCCGTGCACTGGACTTTCGTCAGTGTGAACGCGTCGCAGGCGGGCGCTGCGAAAGCCGGCATACAGCGCATTCCCGATCTCACCGTGATGAGCGGGCAGATGCTCGGCATCAAGCCTGAAAATCTCGCGGGGCAGGAAGCCTTGCGCGATGGCTGCACGACCCAGCTGCTGCTGGTCGAGCGCGGCGTTTCCGCGCGGCAGGCGCGACCTGCATTGCGCGCGCTGAACTATCGATACGGCGCGCTGCGAACGATGGATCACTGGCAGCGCGCCAGCCTGACCTATCGGCTGCTCGGGGAACATCTGGCGACGGGATCGGGCGAATCGAAGATCTCGACCGGCGTCTTCGCCGCGCTGCTCGCCGCGTCGCTCGGCTACGGCCCGATCGTGATGTGCGGCTTTTCGCTCTCCCACGACGGGCATTCGTACAACCCGCTGGGGCATCGACGGCAGCATCGTGAGGTCGACGCGCATGCATTACGCATGTTCGGCGAGAAGCGTCTTGCAGTTTTCACGAGCGATCCCGCGTTCGCGAAGAGCAGCGGACTGCCGCTGTGGGACGGATCACATCGACCGACGGTACGCTCCGGCCCGATATGGTCCGACCCCTCGCCATCCCTGCAGACGTAGTTGCGCCCGTTCAAGCTCTGAACACGTCGCGGCGGTTTGCGGTCGTCACCACCTGCCATGCGGCGGGCTATGACGTGTACGGCCGAACCATGCTCGAGACCTTCGACCGGCATTGGCCGCCTGATGTCCGGGTCCACTTCTACGCGGAGGCCTTCGACACCGGGCCGCTGCCATCGCGCGTGCTGGTGAAGGACCTGCTCGAGGCGGTGCCGGAACTCGTGGCGTTCAAGGCCCGGCATCGGAACCACCGTCGCGCGCACGGCGAACAACGGCGTCCGCGGATGTCGCTGCGGGTGTGGCCATTCCGCCTGAAGTTCAGGCCGCGTTGGGGGCTGGGGTTTCGCTGGGACGCCGTGCGCTTCTCGCACAAGAGTTTCGCCTTGCTGCACGCGGCCGCGCATACCGACGCCGATGTACTGATCTGGGTCGACAGCGACACACGATTCTTCGCGGACGTCACCCGGGCGACCCTGGAAAGCTTCGCACCGCCGGAGTGCTTCGTCGGTTGCCTGCGCAGAAAGCGCATGTGGACCGAGACCGGTTTCGTCGCCTACAACCTTCGCGATCCGATGACGGCCCGATTCTTCGACGCCTACCGAAAGCTGTACGTCGACGACGAGCTCTTCGCGCAGCGCGAGTATCACGATGCCTATCTGTTCGACCGCGTCCGCGAGCGCGTCGAAGCGCAGGGCGCGCGCAGTCACGACATCGCGCAGGGCGCCGGCGATCACGCCCGGCACGTGCTGGTGAATTCATCCCTCGGCGGCTTCATGGATCACATGAAAGGCAACCGCAAGGTGGAAGGCGCGAGCCGCGACGCCGATCGCGTGCCGGCGGGATGACGATCGAACATCCCCCGGCCGCCGTGCGCCATCTGCCGGTGCTGGAAATCACCCGCGGGCTGGCCTGCGCGATCGTCGTCCTGTTCCATTGCTTCAACGCGCTGTACAAGGCCAAGGGCATCGACATCACGGGCTGGCCCGAACGCCTGATGTACGTGGCGGCGTCCACCGTCGACGTCTTCTTCGTCATCAGTGGTTTCATCATGGTGTACGTGTCGCACGGCGACTTCGGCCGTCCTGGCGCGACACTCAACTTCGCCGTGCGTCGCGGGATCCGCATCCTGCCGATGTACTGGCTCTTCACGGCCGGCTACGCGTTGATCCTGCTCGACCGGGCGTCAGAGCGGGCGGATCCGGAAACGCTGCCGCTGATCCTCAGCTCCTTCGTGTTCTGGCCGTGGTGGCATCCGGATGGCTTTCCGAAGGTGGCGCCGCTGCTTCCGCAGGGATGGACCCTGCTGTTCGAGGTCTATTTCTACTTCCTGTTCACGCTGTTCATTGCCTGGGGTTCGCTGAGATCGATCACGCGCTGGCTGCCGGTGGTGTTCGGCGGCGTGATCGCGGTCGCGTGGCTGCTCCCGCCCGGCGGACCGCGGGCCATGCTGATCAATCCGATCGTGTTCGATTTCTGGTTCGGGGTCGTGTTGTGTCAGGTGCATCTGTCGGGGTGGCGACCCTCGCGAGGGCAGCGTCTGGTGTTCGTTGCGATCGCCATCGTCGGCGTGATCGCATTCAGTCCGGTGGCCCACTACTCCGTGTTTCGGCCGTTGATGTGGGGAATTCCGGCGATGTTGCTGCTGGCGGCAACGCTGGATCTTTCGGGAGGACGCTCGCGCCTGGCGCGCGGCGGCGTCGCGCTGGGCACGATGTCCTACTCGCTGTACCTCGCGCACATGCTGGTCGTCGAACCGATCGCGCACTCGTTCCGAAAGGGCGCCTATGCGCTGCCCATTCCGCTGCTCGCATTGACGATGTTCGGGCTGTGCCTGCTCGGCGGAGCGCTCTTCTATTACGCGGTCGAGCGGCCGGTGACGCGTGGGCTCAATCGGAAATGGAGCGAGCACAAGGCGCGGCGTGCGGCGGCGCGCCCCTCAACCAGGCCGGTCGCGCCCGTGTAGCCCGGGTGAAACCCGGGATTGCGCTGCCTAGCCGAGGGAAATCCCGGGTCTCACCCGGGCTACGGGAAACGATCAGCCTGCCTCGTTCGCGACGCCGGCCAGGATCCGGTCGACGGATTCCGTCGCCGCCGGCATGCGGCGATACAGCGTCGCGGCGCCGGTCACGTACCGATACAGCGATTCGTGGTGCATCAGATTCAGGCGACTGCGGCGCAACCACCAGGGCATGTGCCTGTTGGCGTTCAGCAGATTGCGGAAGCTGGCCATCATGCAGGCCGGATGATCGCGCTTGTATTCCGGATGCGGCACCACCTCGCACATCGCGTTTCTCGCCGTGTCGTCGAGGTCCAGCAATTCCATCCGCGCGAGGATCGCGGCGCTGAAGACCTGCTGGCACATGAAGATGGATTGCAGCGTGATCTTCCCGGGTGCGAACAGCGCTTGCGGCGGCTTTCGCGCCAGGCCATTGGCCGTGCAGTCCACGTGCAGCGTGCCGGCGTCGGTCGGGATGCTGCCGCCGTCCAGTTCGATCTGCTGCGCGGTGATGCGCCTGATCCGTCCCATGCGCACAACGTTGCGGATGCGACGCAACGCCGCGACTTCTTCCTTCGACACCGTTGCACAGCGCCACTTCGTCGGCAGCCTTTCGGGATCGACCCGGCAGAGACTGCCGCTGCGTTCGAGCTGCAGAAAGACGTCGTCGAGGTTCTTCGCCTGGATCAGGCTGTCGAGATGGCGCATGAACTCCGCCAGCGCGAGACCCGGTTGCACCTTGTCCCGCAGCCACAGCCACGCGTCGTTGGGAACGATCCAGCGGATGCGCTCCGGATCGACGCCGGCATCCAGCAGGAAGACGATCGCATCGATGGCCGTCTTGCCGCCGCCGGCCACGACATAGCGTTGCCAGGCATTCGCGACGCGCGGCAACGCGTTCGGCGGAACCAGGGTGACGCCGGCCTCCACGACGAACTTCGGCGGACAGACCGCGGGCACCTCGACGTTCATGAATCCGCCGTCGACGATCCTGCGTCTGGCCTTGACGTCGATGACCTGGCCGCCATCCACCGTCGACACGATGCGGCCATCGCCGTGATGCTCGGTCATCGGCAGAAACTGGACCCTGCCGCTGTCGGTGAAGCGCTTCATCAGCAGGTGGTAGTACGCGACGATCTCGGGACCCGACGCCAGGTCGGTGCCGCCTTGCCCGAGTTGCATCGAATTGACGCCGTAGAACGCCGCAGGCTGATGCAGCGCGACGTACGGGTATGCGTCGGTCCAGTGTCCGCCCGGACGATGCCGGCGATCCACGATGACCATCTTCGCCTGCGGCTGCTCGTGAAAGATCACGTCCGCGAAAGCCATGCTCATGGCTCCCGCTCCGACGATCAGGTAATCGGTTTCGATCTGCGTGATGGGCACTGCGGAGTCCTCATGAAGTTCCAGTCAGGTCGCCAGCGGCGCTGCAGAACAATCTAGGTGGACTCGGACTCGGAGAAGCCGTTGCGGATCAGGATCACCATCGCGAACATCGCGATGATCGCGAAGACCAGAGCGGGCGCGAAGCCGAGCATGCCCGCGATGTTGGTCTCGCCCAGGCGGTTGTCGCCGAACGTCAACGCGCGACTGGGCGCGAACAAGGCGCCCCAGTAGAACACCGTGTTGGCGTAGCCGGTTCCAACCAGCATCCAGTAGATCTGCGAAGCGGCGCGGCTCGGCAGCGCCATGGTGTGCGCGACCAGAGCACCCGCGATGACCAGCAGGCCGTTGAGAATTCCACCGACGTGCGTACGGGCCCACGCGCGCGCGTCACCCGGGATTTCGAACGAGATGATCGTGCCCGGAAAGATTTCGAAACCGCCGATCAGGCTCATGACCAGCCCGAAACCGGATGCCAGCGCGATCAGGATGATCACGGCACCGTGCGCAATCATCTTTCTCTGTTGAGTCTTCATCTGCTTTCCCCTGTTCTTTTTTGTTGGCGCCCGTTCGACCACGGGTTCGCGTCTGTCCGTGAATGAACACCACGGATCAGCGCGACAGTAACTCAGAAGAAGGGTTCGAGGTGGACTCGTTCGAGGGAGGAAGCCCGAACGCGTGGCGCGCGTGGATCGCGACCCGCCCGTGAACGACAAGCCGGAGCAAGATCTTTGCGCGGCAATCGGAACGCAACGGCAGCGTCGCCGACAGGTTAGCCGAGGGATCGGAATTCGAACCCGAGCGGTCGTGAACGGCAATTGCCGGACGCAACTCGTTCGTAGGGTGCGCTCAGCGCACGCGGTTGTTCGTGCCGAGAGAGCGAACCCGGTGCGCGGAGCGCACCCTACGGATGTCGCGATCGCTTCGGACGGCGCACTGCCCGCACCTTCCCGCTGCCACCGCCCCCGCAGAAGAACCGATCTCCACCGTCGGACTCGAGTCCCGAGATGCCGACGCCGGCCGGCATGTCGAGCTGCTCGATCACCTCGCCCGTTCGCGGATCGATCCGGCGCAGATCGCTCTGATCGCCTTCCCAGGTGGCGTGCCACATCTCGCCGTCGACCCAGGTGACGCCGGTGACGAAGCGATTGGATTCGAGGGTGCGCAGGATCGCGCCCGTCTCGGGATCGATCTGGTGGATCTTGCGTTCGCGGTACTGGCCCACCCACAGCGTTCCTTCGGCCCACGCGAGTCCCGAATCACCGCCATCACCGGGCGCCGGGATCGTCGCCAACACGCGGCCGGTCTCGGGATCGATCTTGCGGATCTGCTTTTCGGAAATCTGGAAAAGGTGTCGACCATCGAACGCCGTTCCCGCATGCGCGGCGACGTCGATGGAGCGAACGGTCTCGCCGCTGCCCGGGTCGAGCGCATTCAGGCGATCCCCCGATGCGAACCACACCTGCTCGCCGTCATGCGTGACGCCATGCACGGCCTCGACACCCGGAAAGGGACCATATTCACGCAGGATTTCGGCTTCGGATCGGTTCATGCGTCCATCCTAGTCACTCGCCAACGAAGCCGGGAGTAACAAGCTTGTCGGGAATCCCGGGACGGTCGGCGTCATCCAGCGACGCACTCTTCCCCGACCGAACGAGCTGACCTTGCCGGCGGCGGCAAGCGCATCGAGCGCCCTCTGCACGGTGCGCTGGCTCGCACCCAGCGCGAGCGCCAGGGCCGAGCTCGACCACGACTCGCCGTCCGACAGGACGGCGAGCACCGTCGCGTGCGCTTCCTCCTCGGGATGCGTCAGCACGACGATCTCGCGCTTCATCCGCGGCACCAGCACGAATCCCTGCGTCGTTGCATCGATGCCGGCCAGCGGCCGCAACAGCGCGCGTAGCCGTCCGATCTCCACCCGCAGACGCGCGCGATACGACTCGTCGGCGTGCCGCGCACGAAAAGCCTTCAGCACGAGCACGTCGCGCGACGCGTCTTGAGGCCAGGCCTCGCCCAGCAAGCGCGCGAGCGTGAACAAGACAGGACGGCCTTCGAGCGGGATCACGGTGCGCGCATCGCGCACGACGTGACGGCAGGCATCGACGACGAGCGCCTTCGAGGCGAACAGGGCTTCGACATCGTCGAGCAACAGCAGGTGCGCTTCGCCTCGCACGATCGATCTCGCCGCGGGCGTGTCCAGAACCTGCGCCGCCCTGTCGACCTCGACCATCAGTGCTGGAATGCGCGCCTGCTGCGCGCATCTCCGGGCGCGATCCAGCGCCGCGCGTGCGGCCTTCGTCTTCAACCGTCGCATCGCAATACCCGCAACGACCAGTTCGAGCGAAGCTCGTGACGACACCGCCAAAGGTTCGGGATCGAACGCAGCGAGCTTTTGTTCCGCCTCGTCGAGACGGCCGATCAGCAGCAGTCGGCGGATATCGAGATATTGCGCGTGCGCTGCATTTCTGAGATCGCCGTGCGCCAGGAGTGCGGTCGATGCCGCATCGAGCGCCTGCGCGGGCCACGCCAGGTCCCGCGATACGAGGGCGATCTCGGCTTCGGCGATGACGCATCGCGCGCGGGCCGCGGCCTCCCTGGGCCCGAACGCACGCGCCGCACTGCGCAGCAGGGCCTTGGCGCGCACCAGATCGCCGAGCTGCGCCATCGCGATGCCGCGTAACGCGAACGCGGGCGCGTCGTCGCGCAGGGCGATCCGGTTCAGCGCGCCGAACGGATCGCCCGCTGCCAATGCCTGCGCCGCCGCGGTGATCAGGGAGTCCATTCGAATCCCGCCAAACTTGTCACTCCCTGCTGTCGGTGCCGGTTCCTAATCTATCTCACGACAACCCACCCACCTGCCGTCTCCCGAAACGGGCAGCCGGCGAAGGGCATCCAGGAGACACCCCGTGACGACACACATCACCGGAACGCGCGAAGAATGGCTGGCCGCGCGCATCGAACTGCTCGCAGCGGAGAAGGACCTGACGCGACGCAGCGACGAACTCGCACGCCGGCGCCAGCAATTCCCATGGGTGCGGATCGACAAGGCCTACCGTTTCGAGACCGACGTCGGCGACGTGTCGCTGATCGACCTGTTCAAGGGCCGCTCACAGCTTCTGGTCTATCACTTCATGTTCGGCCCCGACTACAAGGCCGGCTGCCCGTCGTGCTCGATGATCGCCGACGGCTTCGAGGGTTTCGCCGTCCACCTCGCCCATCACGACGTCACGCTGGCCGCGGTCTCGCGGGCGCCGCTGCCGAAGCTGCAGGCCTACAGGAAGCGCATGGGATGGACGTTCGACTGGGCGTCGTCGTTCGGCGGCGACTTCAATTTCGACTTCAACATCTCGTTCACCGAGGCGCAGCAGCGCGAAGGGTCGATCGAATACAACTACCACCGCGGGGGGCACGCGATGGACGAGACCACCGTGGTTCCGCCGCCGGTCGCGCAGTTCGCCGCGACCTGCGGAACCGATGCGCCGACTTACACGCGCGACCGGCCCGGCATGAGCACGTTCGTGCTCGAGGACGGCGTCGTCCATCACGTCTACTCGACATACGCGCGTGGGCTGGACAGCCTCTGGGGTGCGTACCAGTGGCTCGACCGGGCTCCCAGGGGTCGCAACGAGCAGGGTCCCTGGTGGCGTCGTCACGACGAGTACGGGCCGCGCTGAGAGTGGTGGCCGTCATGACGATCACCTGCATGCGCGTCGGCGATCCGCCAAGCGCCGACAGCGGCCCCGTCCCTGGACGCACCTTTCTCGGCGTCAGCGCCTTCCTGTTTGCGGCCAGCGCCGCGACGACGATCGCCTGGTGCGCGTCCATGTCGTCGATGAGCGAAGTCCCGATGCCCGGCGGCGGGTCGATATCGATGACCTGGCTGCCGCTGTGCGGCGGCACCTGGCTCGATACCGGCGCCTCGTTCATCGGCATGTGGACCTTGATGATGGTGGCGATGATGCTGCCATCCCTGGTCCCGACACTCGGGCGTTACCGCAGCGCCGTGAGTCCGGCGGGCCGGATGTCGCTCGACGGGCTGACCGCGATCGTGGCCACGGCCTACTTCGGCGTCTGGATCCTGTTCGGTGCGGGCGCCTTCGCGCTCGGCGCCGCGCTGGTCCTGCTGCAGCTCCAGATGCCCGCGCTGGCCCAGGCGGCGCCGCTGGCCGCGGGCCTGATCGTCGTCGTGGCCGGCGTCGCCCAGTGCACGGCGTGGAAGGCCCGCCACCTCGCCTGCTGCCGGGGCATGCCGAATCGCGGTGCACCGCTGGCAGCCGATGCCCGCACGGCCTGGCGGCACGGGCTGCAGCTCGGACGCCATTGCGTCCCCTGCTGCGCCGGGCTCACGGCAGTCCTGCTGATCCTCGGCGTCATGGACCTGGCCGCGATGGCCGTGATCTCGCTGGCCATCTGGATCGAACGCCTGGTCCCGGCCGGTGAGCGCGCGGTGCAGGTCATCGGCGTCGGCGTTGTCGCGACCGGACTGTTCCTGGTCGGACGGGCGATCGGGCTCGGCTGAGACCCTCGTTGGCCGGGACCGATCACCGGTCGGTGCCTTTTCTTGGTGCCGGTACCGCTTCATTTTGAAAAGCCTTCAACGCAAAGGCGCAAAGTTCGCAACGACAGGACGGCGAAACAGTTGCGACTTTGCGTCCTTTGCGCCTTTGCGTTGGCCTGTCAGCCTTGTGACGCCCGCCGGGCCACCACCGGACGCCGCCGCATGGCGATTTGCAGGCTTCCGCAGTCCCGCAAGCCACGTTCCTTGCAAATTCCAGCACGAGAATTGCTTGATGCCCTCTGGACCAGCCCAAGCCAGACGGAGTCGATGGTGAACCAGCCGCAGGTCGTGTCACCGAACAGCGGACGTGGCCCGGACGATGAGCCGGACTCGCCGACGCGACGGCTGCGCCACGCCTTCCTTCACCATTTGTTCTACACGCAGGGCAAGTTCCCGGCGCTGGCGACGAAGACCGACTACTACCTGGCCCTCGCCCACACGGTGCGCGACCGCCTGCTGCAGCGCTGGATCTCGACGGCCAACGAGTACACCAAGAACGGCTCGCGCACCGTCGCGTACCTGTCCGCCGAATTCCTGATGGGGCCGCACCTGGGCAACAACCTAATCAATCTCGGGCTGTTCGACGACGCCCGCAAATCGATGAGCGAGCTGGGGCTGAATCTCGACGACCTGCTGTACGAGGAAGAGGAGCCGGGCCTGGGCAACGGGGGTCTGGGCCGGCTGGCCGCCTGCTTCATCGATTCGCTGGCCACCCTGGAGATTCCCGCGGTCGGCTACGGCATCCGCTACGAGTTCGGCATCTTCCACCAGACGCTGGTCGATGGCTGGCAGGTCGAGAAGACCGACAAGTGGCTGCGCTACGGCAACCCCTGGGAGCTGGCGCGACCGGAGTGGTCGGTCACCGTGAAGCTGGGCGGCCACACCGAGCGCATGCAGGACAACAGCGGCCAGCTGCACGTGCGCTGGGTTCCGAACCGCACGGTGTTGGGCGTGCCCTACGACACGCCGATCCTGGGCTACCGGAACAACACGGCGAACACCTTGCGGCTGTGGAAGGCCGAAGCGCCCGAGGCCTTCGATTTCGCGGTGTTCAACCGCGGCGACTACCAGGGCGCCGTCAATCAGAAGGTGGTGTCGGAGAACCTGAGCAAGGTGCTCTATCCGAACGACGAGCACGTCGAAGGCAAGGAACTGCGGCTCGCCCAGCAGTACTTCTTCGTCTCCTGCTCGCTGCAGGACATGCTGCGGATCATGAAGACGCAGCACGTTCCGCTGCACGAATTCCACGAGAAGTTCGCCGTCCAGCTCAACGACACGCACCCGGCCATCGGCGTCGCCGAGCTGATGCGCCTGCTGACCGATGAACACCAGATGCACTGGAACCAGGCCTGGGACATCACGCGCAAGACGTTCGGCTACACCAATCACACCTTGCTGCCCGAGGCGCTGGAACGCTGGCCGCTGGAACTGTTCAAGCGCGTCCTGCCGCGCCACCTGGAGATCATCTACGAGATCAACGCGCGCTTTCTCGACGAGGTGCGCCAGCGCTACTTCGGCGACGAGGCCCGCGTCACGCGCATGTCGCTGATCGAGGAGACCGGCGAGCGCTACGTACGCATGGCCCACCTCGCCTGCGTCGGCAGCCACGCCATCAACGGCGTCGCCGAGCTGCACTCCGAGCTGCTCAAGCAGGACGTGCTCAAGGATTTCCACGAGATGTGGCCGGCGAAGTTCGGCAACAAGACGAACGGCGTGACGCCGCGCCGATGGATCGCGTTGGCCAATCCACGCCTGACGCGCCTGATCAGCGGCGCCATCGGCGAAGGCTGGATCAAGCGTCTGGAAGAGCTGCGGCAGCTCGAACCATTCGCGCTGGACCCCAACTTCCGCGCGGGCTGGCGCGAGATAAAGCGCGCCAACAAGCGCGACCTGTCCGACGTGATCCGCAAGCGCTGCGGCGTCGCCGTCGATCCTTCGTCGATGTTCGACGTGCAGGTCAAGCGCATCCACGAGTACAAGCGCCAGCACCTGAGCGCGCTGCACATCATCGGGCTGTATCACCGGCTGAAGACGAACCCGAACCTGGAGATGACGCCGCGCACGTTCATCTTCGGCGGCAAGGCCGCGCCCGGCTACTGGATGGCCAAGCTCATCATCCGGCTCATCACCAGCATCGGCGAGGTCGTCAATCGCGATCCGGCGGTGCGCGACAAGCTGCGCGTCGTCTTCCTGCCCAATTTCAGTGTCACCAACGGCCAGCGGATCTATCCGGCGGCTGATCTCTCCGAGCAGATATCAACGGCAGGCAAGGAAGCCTCCGGCACCGGCAACATGAAGTTCGCGATGAACGGCGCGCTGACGATCGGCACGATGGACGGCGCCAACATCGAGATCCGCGAGCAGGTGGGCGCGGAGAATTTCTTCCTGTTCGGGCTGACGGCGCACGAGGTCGCGACGGTGCGCGGGAACGGCTACCGGCCGCAGGACTATCTCGACGGCAACGCCGAGCTGCGCGAAGTGATCTCGCTGATCCGGCATGGCTACTTCTCGCGCGGAGACGGCGAGCTGTTCCGTCCGCTGGTCGACAGCCTGGTGAATCACGATCCCTACTGCCTGTTCGCCGATTACCAGAGTTACGCCGATGCGCACGAGCGCGTCGGCACCGCTTATCGGGACAGCGAGGACTGGACGCGGATGTCGATCCTCAACAGTGCGCGCTCGGGCCTGTTCTCATCGGATCGCACGATCGCGGAATACTGCAGGGACATCTGGAACGTGCAGCCGGTGCAGGTGCCGATCCTGTCGCACGAGGACGTTCGGGTCGAGCTGATGGTGTAGCCAAACGTAGCCCGGGTGAAACCCGGGGTTACGCTCGCATACAGAGCGCGACCCCGGGTTTCACCCGGGCTACGGAACCGGAAGGCGCAGATCGTGAGACGCCGATCCTGTGGCACGAAGACGTTCGGGTGGAGTTGATGGTGTAGACGCCGCCAAACGTAGCCCGGCCGAAGCCCGGGGTTCCCCTCGCATACGGAGCGCAACCCCGGGCTTCGGCCGGGCTACGGGGCGCGCAACGCCGCCGCGGCCCGCGCCAGGCCTTCGATCTCCGCCCACTTCTCCGCCGCAACCAGCGCCGGCGGCGCCAGCCACGACCCGCCGACGCAACCCACGTTGGGCAGCTTGAGGAATTCCGGCGCCGAGGCCGCATCGATCCCGCCGGTCGGACAGAACAGCGCATCGCCGAAGACCGAACCCAGCGCCTTGAGCATCCCCACCCCGCCCGCCTGTTGCGCCGGGAACAACTTCATCGCGTTGAATCCCGCCTCGCGCGTCGCCAGCACGTCCGACGGCGTCATCGTCCCCGGCAGGAACGGCAGCCCGGACTGGATCACCTCGGCGAGCAAGCGCGGCGACGCCCCCGGACTCACGCCGAACTGCGCGCCTGCCGCGATCGCGGCTTCGAGGTCGGTTGCGCGGGTGACGGTGCCAACACCGACGATCGCGTCCGGCACCTGCGCGCGGATGGCCCGCACGGCGTCCAGCGCCTGCGGCGTGCGCATCGTGACTTCGAGAACACGGATCCCGCCCGCGAGCAATGCGCGGGCGAGCGGAACGGCGTGCCGCACGTCGTGCAGCACGATGACCGGCATCACCGGGCAGGCTTTCATGATCTCGATGATGTGCACGCCGGGGTTTCCTTTGGTTCGGGTTTCCGCGGATGTCATTCCGCCGCGAGATTCTGACGGACCGCCGTCTTCACCGGCGCGGCCGCCACGCGTTCGACCACGCCGAACGACATCGCACCTTCCTCCGCGCCGCTGACCATCGCACGGGCGCCGGCGAACAGTTCGCGGCCCATGCCGACGTGGCTGCCGGCGAGATCCGGAACCGTCACGCTGCGCTGCGCCCACTCCGCCGCATCGACGAGCGCCTCGAGCACACCGGCCTCGGCATCGAGCCGGATGACGTCGCCGTCGCGCACCTTGGCGAGTTCGCCGCCGGCCAGGCATTCCGGCGTGATGTGGATCGCCGCCGGGACCTTGCCCGATGCGCCCGACATGCGCCCGTCCGTCACCAGCGCGACGTGGAAACCCTCGTCCTGGAGAACGCCGAGCGGCGGCGTGAGCTTGTGCAGTTCCGGCATGCCGTTCGCGCGCGGACCCTGGTAGCGCACCACGGCAACGAAGTCGCGCCGCAGCTCGCCGCGCTTGAACGCGGCCTGGACGGCTTCCTGTGAATCGAACACGAGCGCGGGCGCTTCGACGATGCGATGTTCGGGCTTGACCGCCGAGGTCTTGATGACGGCGCGGCCGAGGTTGCCGTGCAGGCGTCGCAGTCCGCCGTCGGCCGCGAATGGCGCGCTCGCCGGGCGCAGCACCGAGGGATCGAGACTGGTCTCGGCCGCCGGCCGCCAGGCCAGCGCGGAACCCTGCGGCAGGTAAGGCTCCTCCGCGTAGGCGGCAAGGCCCTGCCCCACGACGGTCTTCACGTCCGGATGCAGCAGTCCCGCCGCCAGCAGTTCGCGGATCAGGAATCCCATGCCGCCGGCCGCGTGGAAGTGGTTCACGTCCGCGCTGCCGTTGGGATAGATGCGGGTCAGCAGCGGCGCCGCCGAGGACAGCGCATCGAAGTCGTCCCAGTCGATGAGGATGCCGGCGGCCCGCGCGATCGCGATCAGGTGGATCGTGTGATTGGTGGACCCGCCGGTGGCGTGCAGCCCGACGATGCCGTTGACGATGGCGCGTTCGTCGATGACGTCGCACAGCGGCGTGTACTGCGTGCCCAGCGACGTGATCGCCGCGACGCGCTTGGCGGCCGCGGCCGTCAGCGCGTCCCGCAGCGGCGTGTTCGGATTGACGAAGGCCGCACCGGGCAGGTGCAGGCCCATGACCTCCATCAGCATCTGGTTGCTGTTGGCGGTGCCGTAGAACGTGCAGGTGCCAGGCCCGTGATAGGACTGCGCCTCGGATTCGAGCAGGGCCTCGCGCCCCACCTTGCCCTGCGCGAACAGCTGGCGGACCTTGGCCTTGTCGCTGTTGGGCAGGCCCGACGTCATCGGCCCTGCGGGCACGAAGATCGTCGGCAGGTGACCGAACGACAGCGCGCCGATCAGCAGGCCCGGAACGATCTTGTCGCAGACGCCCAGGCACAGCACGGCGTCGAAGGTGTCGTGTGACAGCGCGATGGCGGTGGCCATGGCGATGACGTCGCGCGAGAACAGGCTCAGCTCCATGCCCGGTTCGCCCTGCGTCACGCCGTCGCACATCGCCGGGACGCCGCCCGCGAACTGGGCCACCGCGAAGGCCTCGCGAGCCGCCTGCTTGATGATGGCCGGATAGCGCTCCAGCGGCTGGTGCGCGGAGAGCATGTCGTTGTAGGCCGAGACGATGCCGATGTTCGGCCAGCGGTTGCCGCGCAGCTCGGCCTTGTCCACCGCGTCCGATGCGGCAAACGCGTGGGCGAGATTGGTGCACCCCATCCGGCCCCGCGTCGTTCCCGCGCTGCGAGCCGCCGCCATGTGTTGCAGGTACAGTCCGCGCGACGGTGCACTGCGCTCCCGAATCCGCGCAGTCACCGTGGCGACGATCGTATTGAGTGTCATAAGGCTCCAGCCGGCCTGCGCACGCAGACTGGCTTGAAAGGCGCTAGGAAAACCGGGCAGAACCTTCAGCAGCTCGATAACACTGCAAAAAAGATGCGCGGCCTGACTCGACCGGGATGACGAAGATGGTTCAACCGCAAAGCTTCGACCTGATCTTCTTCGGCGGCACGGGCGATCTCGCCTTGCGCAAGTTGCTGCCGGCGCTCTATTACCGGCATCGCGACACCCAGGACTGCAGCGGCTGGCGGATCATCGCGGTGTCCCGCCAGGAGCTCGATCGCGAGGCCTACATCGAGCGTGTGCATGCCGCCTGCCTGGAATTCATTCCGGCGCGCGACTTCGACGAGACCACCTGGAGCCGGTTTGCGACCCGGCTCGAATACCTGCAGCTCGACGGCAACGACCCGGCGGGTTATTTCGAATTGACGCGCTGGCTGGCGGACTCGTCCGATCGCATCCGTGTCTTCTACCTGTCGACGGCCGCCAGCCTGTTCGCGACGATCTGCGGGAACCTGGCCGCCGCGGGGCTGGTGACGCCGCTGTCGCGCGTGGTGCTGGAGAAGCCGCTGGGCTTCAGCCTGGCGTCGGCCACGGCGATCAACGAGGCCGTCGCGAAGATCTTCCAGGAACACCAGATCTTCCGCATCGATCATTACCTGGGCAAGGAGGCCGTGCAGAACCTCATGGCCCTGCGCTTCGGCAATTCGATTTTCGAGCCGCTGTGGCATCGCATCGCCGTGCGTGACGTGCAGATCACGCTGGCCGAGCAGGTCGGCGTCGGCGAGCGCGGCGAGTACTACGACAAGTACGGCGCGCTGCGCGACATGGTGCAGAACCACGCCCTGCAGCTGCTGTGCATCCTGGCGATGGAACCGCCGTCGAGCATCGATCCAAACCGGGTGCGCGACGAGAAGCTCAAGGTGCTGCGTGCCCTGCGCCCGTTCACGCCCGAGGACGTGCGCCACAAGATCGTGCGCGGGCAGTACCGGGCCGGCGCCATTCGCGGCAAGGCGGTGCCAGGCTATCTCGACGAGACCGGCATCCCGGAGGGCAGCACGACCGAGACCTTCGTTGCGCTGCGCGTCGAGGTCGACAACTGGCGCTGGGCGCGCGTCCCGTTCTACCTGCGCACCGGCAAGCGCATGCAGGACCGCATGGCCGAGATCGTCATCAATTTCCGGCCGGTGCCGCACGCGATCCTGCCCGGCAACGATACGGGCGACGTCAATCGGCTGGTGATCCGCCTGCAGCCGGACGAGGGCATCGAGCTGCACGTGCTGGCCAAGGTGCCGGGCGCCGACATGCGCGTGAAGCCGGTGAAGCTGGATTTCGAGTTCGGCGAGACCTTCAAGACGCGCCAGTGGGACGCCTACGAGCGCTTGCTGATGGACGTCATCAGCGGCAACCTCACGCTCTTCATGCGACGCGACGAACTCGACGCCGCCTGGCAGTGGATCGATCCGATCCACGCGGCCTGGGCGGCACAGGGCGACGCACCAAAAGGTTACAGCGCCGGCACCTGGGGACCGACCGCGTCGAGCGCGCTGATCGTTCGCGACGGGCTGAGCTGGAGAGAGGAAGGATGATGGAGTGGGCGGTACGAAGAAAAGTCGACGAGCGTCCGTTCGCCGACCCCCAGTCGGCGGCCGAGGCGCTGGCCAAGGACGTGGCGGTCCGGCTGCGCTTCGGCATTGCCGAGCACGGGCACGCCTCGCTGGTGGTGTCCGGCGGCAAGAGTCCGCTGCCTTTCTTCGCGGCCCTGCGAAAGCAGCGGGTGGACTGGCCGAATGTCTGGATCACGCTGGCCGACGAGCGCTGGGTCGACCCGACATCGCCCGACAGCAACGAAGCCCTGCTGCGCGAGCACCTGTTGCGTGACGGTGTCGAGGCAGCCCGGTTCGTCGGCTTGAAGAACGCAGCGAATACTCCGGAGGCGGGCCTCGCCGCCTG
This sequence comes from Panacagrimonas perspica, assembly GCF_004364935.1. Lineage (GTDB taxonomy): Bacteria > Pseudomonadota > Gammaproteobacteria > Nevskiales > Nevskiaceae > Panacagrimonas > Panacagrimonas perspica. The sequence goes on from NZ_SOBT01000008.1 coordinate 1,373,128, forward strand.
CGGCGAAGCACTTGCGCAGATCCCGACACCTTTCGACGTGGTCGTCCTCGGAATGGGCGCCGACGGTCACACCGCATCGCTGTTCCCCGCCATGGACGGCTTGGCCGAAGCGCTCGATCCCGCGGCCGTCGCCGGACCGGTGGCCGCCATCGCGCCGGTGGAGCCGACGGCGCGGATCAGCCTGAACCTGGCCGCCCTGCTGAACTCCCGGCAGATCTACCTGCCGATCCAGGGCGTGACCAAGCGGGCCGTCTACCACTCCGCCCGCGGCGGCGGGATCTCGGCCAAGGTCCGGATCACCGAAGCGTTTCTGCAGCGGCAGTTCCCGGTCGCCGCGCTCTTCATCCAGGAGCGCGTCCCGGTCACGGTGCAGATCATCGACGACTGACGGCTGCACCGCTGCGGGGCGCGATCAGGCACCGCCTTTGCGTGGGAACTCGAATGGACCAGCCTTCGCATCCCCCCCAGCCCGCGCGGAACGCCGCCAGCGAACCGCTGCGCGACGACATCCGCCGCATCGGGACGATGGTCGGCGAGATGCTGGCCGAACAGCACGGTGCCGCGTTCCTGGAGATCGTCGAGAAGGTCCGGCGCACGGCGATCCAGCGCCGTCGCGGCGAAGGCGACCGCGAAACGCTGTCCCACCTGCTGTCGGGCCTGCCGGTGGCGCAGGCCGAAATCCTGACGCGCGCCTTCGCGACCTACTTTCACGCGGTCAACGTCACCGAACGCGTGCACCGCATCCGGCGTCGCCGGGATTACCAGCGTGAAGACGGCCCGCCCCAGCCCGACAGTCTCGAGGCGGCACTCACCTCGCTGAAGGCCGCCGGCGTCAGTTCGCGCGAGTTGCTGCTGTGGCTCGGCCGGCTCGACATCGAGCCGGTATTCACCGCACATCCGACCGAGGCCGTGCGCGGATCGATCCTCGAGAAGGAACAGGAGATCGTGCGCTGCCTGGTCAACGAGTTCGATCCCTCGCTGACAGCGCCGGAGCGTGCGGCCGACTGGGGACGCCTGCGCATGGCGCTGACCGCGACATGGCAGACCCGCGAGACCGCATCGGTGCGGCCCAGCGTGCGCGACGAATGCGAGCACGTCGGCTTCTATCTGGGCGGTCCGATCTACGGCATCGTGCCGGCGTTCTACGAGGCGTTCGAAAACGCCGTGCGCACCGTCTACGGCAACGAAGTCGAGATGCCGCGCATGCTGCGCTTCGGCTCCTGGGTCGGCGGCGACATGGACGGCAACCCGAACGTCGGCGCCGAGACCATCGCCGAAACGCTGCAGGTGCAGCGCGAACGCATCCTCGAGCGCTATGCCGCCGAGGTCGGTGAATTGTCCGGCCTGCTCAGCCAGACCGCGGATCGCGTCGACATGGCGGGCGAGCTGATACGCCGCATCGAGTCGTACCGCACCTTGCTGCCCAAGACCGCGGCCACCATCCGGCCGCGCCACGAGGACATGCCGTACCGCGTGTTCATGATCCTGGTGCGGGCGCGCCTTCGCGCGACGTCCCGCGAGATCGAGGGCGCCTACGATTCGGCCGCCGACTTCGTCGCGGACATCGAGCTGGTCGCCGAAAGCCTGCTCGCCGGAAAGGGACTGAACGCAGGCTGGTATGCCGTGCGCCGCCTGCTGTGGCGGGCGCGCAGCTTCGGCTTCCATCTCGCGCGGCTGGATTGCCGGCAGGACTCGCGTGTCCACGCCCGCGCCATCGCGGCGCTGATCGGCGACGCCGGCTGGCCCGAGCTGGACGCGGCGACGCAGAGCGAACGCCTGCGTCCCTACGCCGGGCACAGCCTGGTGTTCGACAAGACCGACGACGCGACCGCGCAGCGTTGCGCGGCCGTGTTCAAGACCTTGTGCGATTCCATCGAGCGATACGGCGATGAAGCCGTCGGCCTCTACATCATCAGCATGGCGCAGCGCGCCGCGGACGTTCTGGCCGTTCTCGCGCTGGCGCGCTACGGCGGCCTGATCGACCGGCGCGGCCGCGTGCCGCTGGATATCGCGCCGCTGTTCGAGACCGTCGACGATCTGCGACAGGGCCCGGACACGCTGCGCACGCTGCTCGCCGACCCGGTCTACCGCCAGCACCTGGCAGCGCGCGGCAATCGCCAGATGGTGATGCTCGGATATTCCGACAGCGGCAAGGACGGCGGCACCGTCGCGTCACGCTGGGGCCTGCAGCGGGCCCAGGTCGAACTGCTCGAAGTGGCGCAGGCCGCCGGCATCAAGCTCGCGTTCTTCCACGGTCGCGGTGGCTCCGCGAGTCGCGGCGGCGGCAAGATCGCGCCGGCGCTGATGTCGAGTCCGCGCGGATCGGTCGCCGGCAGCCTGCGCGTCACCGAGCAGGGCGAAGTGATCCATCGCAAGTACGGCATTCGCGCGCTGGCGCTGCGCAGCCTCGAACAGATGGTGGGCGCCACGTTGCGCGCATCGCTGCGGCCACGGCTGCCGGAGACGCGCGAAGCGGACTGGCGCGAGGCGATGAACGCGGTCGCCGGACACAGTCGCACCGCGTATCGCGCGTTCGTCGACGCTCCCGATTTCGTCGACTACTTCCGCACGGCGACGCCGATCGACGTGATCGAGAAGATGACCTTGGGCTCGCGCCCCTCGCGGCGCGGCACGATGGTCGGCGTCGAATCCCTGCGCGCGATTCCCTGGGTCTTCGCGTGGACGCAGTGCCGTGCGGTGCTCACGGCCTGGTACGGACTGGGCAGCGGCCTGCAGCGCGTGGCCGATGCGAGCGGTGATGCGCCGCTGCTGGAGATGGCGCGCGACTGGGCGTTCTTCCGTGTGATGCTCGATGACGTCGACATGGTGCTGGCCAAGTGCGATCTGGATATCGCCGAGCGCTTCTCGCGCTTGTCCGGGCCGCTGCACGAGCGCTTCTTCCCGAAGGTCGTCGCCGAATTCGAGCTGACCCGGCACTGGGTGCTGCGACTGCGCGGCCAGGAATCGCTGCTGGCCGGCGAACCGCGGCTCGGTGAATCGATCCGACGGCGCAACCCCTACATCGATCCGATCAGCTTCCTGCAACTGGACCTGCTGCAGCGCTGGCGTGCCTCCGGCGGGCAGGACGAGAACCTGCTGCACGCGCTGGTGGCCACCGTCAACGGCGTCGCGCAGGGACTTCAGAACACCGGATGAACACGCTCCGCCACGCCGCCCGCAACACGCACCGATCGACGCGTCCCGTGTCCGCTCTGCTTTTTCTCCGGTAACCCCGTGCAGCCCACCGCTCCCGCCTGGAACGAAGCGCCTCCCGAGACGCGCCACATCAGCCGCCTCACGCGTGAAACGCTGGGGCTGATCCTGGCCGGTGGCCGCGGATCGCGCCTCGCCGCCCTCACCGACTGGCGCGCGAAACCCGCGGTGCCCTTCGGCGGCAAGTTCCGCATCATCGATTTCCCGTTGTCCAACTGCGTGAACTCCGGCGTGCGCCGCATCGGCGTGCTCACGCAGTACAAATCGCACTCGCTGATCCGGCATGTCCAGCGCGGCTGGGGGCTGCTGCACGCCGAGTTCAACGAGTTCGTCGAACTGCTGCCCGCACAGCAGCGCATGGACGAGCACTCCTGGTATGCCGGCACCGCGGACGCGGTGTACCAGAACATCGACATCATCCGGCACCACGCGCCCAAGTACGTGCTGATCCTCGCCGGCGACCACATCTACAAGATGGACTACGGCCCGATGATCGCGGCGCACGTCGAGACGCAGGCCGACATCACCGTGGGCTGCATCGAGGTGCCGCTGGACCAAGCGAGCGCGTTCGGCGTCATGGAGATCGACGAACAGGCGCGCATCGTCAAGTTCGTCGAGAAGCCGCCGAATCCCGAGCCGATGCTCGGACGCGCCGACGTCGCGCTCGCCTCGATGGGCATCTACGTGTTCAGCACCAAGTTCCTGCTCAGCGCGCTGATCCGCGATGCGGGCCGGCACGGCTCGAGTCACGACTTCGGAAAGGACCTGATCCCGGGAGCCATCGGCCGCCACGCGATCTACGCGTACCCGTTCCAGGACACCCAGCGCGACAAGCAGGGTTATTGGCGCGACGTCGGCACGGTGGACGCGTACTGGGAAGCGAACATGGAACTGGTCCAGGTGGCGCCGCCGCTCAACCTGTACGACCGCGACTGGCCGATCTGGACGTCGCAGGAACAGCTGCCGCCGGCGAAGTTCGTGTTCGACGACGACGACCGGCGCGGCATGGCCGTGGATTCGATGGTGTCCGGCGGCTGCATCATCGCCGGCGCGCAGCTGCGCAGGACGCTGCTGTTCTCCAACGTGCGCGTCGAGAGCGGCACCGTCATGGAAGACTCGGTCGTGCTGCCCGACGTCAGCGTGGGGCACGACTGCAGAATCCGGCACGCGGTGATCGACAAGGGCTGCGTCCTTCCGGACGGAACCGTCATCGGCTACGACCCCGAGCACGACCGCAAGCGTTTCCACGTCACCGAGAAAGGCCGCGTGCTGGTGACGCCGGACATGCTCGGGCAACCGCTGCATACGGGCGAGCAGACACCGGGCTGATCGTCCGGGAGCAAAGTCCGTAGCCCGGGCGAAGCCCGGGGTTCCCCTTCGATAACGGAACGCAGCCCCGGGCTTCGCCCGGATTCCGGGTCGTCATCCTGATGGATAACCGACGGCGTAGGCTGGGATGGAGCGCAGCGAATCCCAGCGTCGCGTTTGCAACTCACCTAGCTGCTGGGATTCGCTGCGCTCCATCCCAGCCTACGGAATCTCAAGGTCGTTCCATCGGGGCTTCGCCCGGGCTACGGACCGCGAACGCCTTATGCTGTCGGTCCTGAATGCGATGCCTCGACAGCGGCGTTGCCCACTTTGACCCGCAAGGCGATGCGCTCCATGTCTAGGCTGTTTTTCGGCGATGTCTGATGTCGCCGGTGCTCATCATCCGTTCCGCGGTGTCGTGCTGTTCTTCTGCGCGCTGTTCCTGTTCGCGTGCATGGACACCACGACGAAGTACCTCGTGGCGTACTACGAAGTGCCGCTGGTGGTGGCGATCCGCTACATCGTCCAGTGCCTGTTGATGGTGGTGCTGCTCGCGCCCAGCCAGGGACGACGCCTGGTGCAGACGCAGCGCACCGCCCTGGTCTGGGTCCGCGCGGCCTGCCTGGCGGTCGCATCGCTGAGCGTGGGCATGGCGTTCCAGCGGATGCCGGTGGCGGAGACCACGGCGATCCTGTTCCTGTCGCCGATGCTCGTCGTGCTGATCGCGGGGCCGCTGCTGCACGAGCGCGTGAGCATCGTGGACTGGATCGCGGCGTCCACCGGGATGCTCGGCATCGTGCTGATCGCCCGTCCCGGCGGCGATCTGGATCCGGCCGGCATCGCCTATGCGCTCGGCGCGGTCGGCCTGCTGGCGAGCTACCAGCTGCTCTCGAGAGTCCTGATCCGCACCGAGCGCACCGTTGCGCTGATCTTCTACATGGCGCTGGTCGGCTCGATCCTCTTCGGCATCGGCCTGCCCTGGTACTGGAGCGGCGCAGCGCCGTCGACGATGCAGGTCCTGCTGTTCCTGAGCCTGGGCGTCACCGGCGGACTCGGCCACTTCCTGTTCACGACGGCGCACCGGCACGCGCCGGCCTCGCTGCTGGCGCCCACGATGTACGTGCAACTCGTCTGGGCCGGCCTGTTGGGCTGGGTCGTGTTCGACCACGTGCCCGACCGGCTCAGCATCCTGGGAATGGGAGTGGTCGCGGCGGGCGGCGTGCTGGTGGCGCTGAACTCCCGTCGCACGCGCGTCGTGACGCCGGCGGATGCGTCTGTACAGGAAGTCTGAGGCGATTTGTCGGCATCCCGGACTTCGTCCGGGCTACGCCAGCGGTCTCGGTGAAGACTATTCTTCGGCTGATTGCGCAATCGGAGAGAGGACGGATCGACGTGAAGGAAGCCATCCGGCGCGCGGATACGAACGCCGAGTTCTATACCGATGAGCGCTGCTTCATCACCGAGGTGTCCAATTTCGACGGCGACCCCGCCGTCTCCATCGCCCGCGCCCGGGTCGAACCTGGGCAGACGACGCGATGGCATCGGCTGCGTGACACCGTCGAGCGTTACTTCATCCTCTCGGGGCGTGGCCGCGCGGACGTCGGCGATCTCGGACCGCAGAATGTCGAGCCGGGCGATGTCGTGCTGATCCCTGCCGGGTGCCGGCAGCGCATCACCTGCGTCGGCGGCCAGACGCTGGTGTTCCTTGCGATCTGTTCGCCGCGCTTCCGGCCCGAGGCTTACGAGGACATCGACGAGACGGGTGGCTGAGGTCTGCGAGCGAGCGGGGTCGGCACCGGACGTGCGCCGCGGGACAATCGGCGACAAGATCCGCCCTCGTCCTCGCCTCATCATTCCGCATGGATTCCACCGCTGCCCCGTCGACCCCGCTCCCGCTCCAGGGCATTCGTGTTCTCGAACTCGGCGCGCTGATCGCCGGCCCCTACGCGAGCTCGCTGTTCGCCCAGTTCGGGGCGGAGGTGATCAAGATCGAGCCGCCGAAGACCGGCGATCCGTTGCGCAAGTGGCGCAAGCTGCACGAGGGCACGTCGCTGTGGTGGTACGTGCAGAGCCGCAACAAGAAGTCGGTCGTGCTGGACCTGAAGACGGACCAGGGCCGCGACGTCGTCCGCCAGCTCGTCGCCGAGTGCGACATCGTCATCGAGAACTTCCGGCCCGGAACGCTCGAGGAATGGGGACTGGGTTGGGAGCCGCTTTCCGCCATCAATCCGAAGCTGATCATGGTGCGCATCTCCGGCTACGGACAGACCGGGCCGCGTCGCGATCTTCCCGGCTTCGCCGCCATCGCCGAGGCGATGGGCGGGCTGCGTTACGTGACCGGTTTTCCGGATCGCCCGCCGGTGCGGGCCGGCATCAGCATCGGGGACACGCTGTCCGCGCTGTACGGCGCGTTCGGCGCGATGACGGCGCTGCATCACCTGAAGAACAACGGCGGCAAGGGACAGGTCGTCGACGTGGCGCTGTACGAGTCGGTGTTCGCCGTCATGGAAAGCCTGATCCCCGAATTCTCCGGACTCGGCTTCACGCGCGAACGGTCCGGCGCGAGCATGCCGGGCATCTCGCCGTCGAACACCTACGAATGCCGATGCGGGCAGCACGTCGTGATCGCCGGCAACGGCGATGCGCTGTTCAAGCGCCTGATGACGGCGATCGGACGACAGGACCTTGCGATCGATCCTGCGCTCGCGCAGAACGACGGGCGCGTCCTGCGCAACGACGAGATCGACGCCGCGATCAGCCACTGGACGCTGGCGCGCGACATCGACGAGGTCATCACGGCGCTGGAAGCGGCCGAGGTTCCGGTCGGCAAGATCTACACGGCGGGCGACATCTGCGCCGACCCGCACTACGCGGCACGTGGAATGCTCGAGGAACACCTGACGCCGACCGGCCTGCGCATGCAGATCCCCGGCATCGTTCCCAAGCTCAGCGCGACACCCGGACGCACGCGATGGCTCGGCCCCGCGCTGGGCGAGCACACGGCCGAAGTGCTGGCGGCGCTGCAGAGCAAATCGCGGACCTGAGGCCGGGTCGCCGGACGTCGACGAAAATGTCGTAATACGCGACCCGTCGCCGGCACCCGCGCCGACGCGACGGCCGTGACTCGAGGAGAACCCGATGCAGGTTTCATCGCAGGCCCCTGCTGTGCCCGTCGGCGGCGAGAAGCCGCACGGCGGCGTCACCGCGATGATCATCGGGCTGTTCTTCGTCTGGGGCTTCTGCACGGTGCTGGTCGACAGCCTCGTGCCCAAGCTCAAGGGCCTGTTCTCGCTGACGTATGCCGAGGCGATGCTGTCGCAGTTCGCGTTCTTCCTCGCTTATCTGGTGATCTCGATACCGGCGGGGCTGCTACTGGCCCGCATCGGCTACCTGCATTCGATCGTTGTCGGCTTGGGCGTGATGGCAGCGGGTTGTCTGCTGTTCACGCCGGCCGCGAGCATCGGCCTGTTTCCGCTGTTCCTGCTCGCGCTGTTCGTGCTCGCCAGCGGCATCACGCTGCTGCAGGTGGCGGCCAATCCGCTGATCGCGAACCTCGGCGATCCACGTCGATCGCACGTGCGCCTGATCCTCGCGCAGGCGTTCAACTCGCTCGGCACGACGGTGGGACCGTGGCTGGGCGCGGCCTTCATCCTCGCTGGCGGCGTTGAGCTGCCGGGTGACCCTTCGGCGCTGTCGCCCGAGGCGCTGTCCGCACTGCGCAGCGAGGAGGCCGGCGTCGTCATGGTGCCGTTCCTCGGCATCGCGACCGTGCTCGGCCTGCTGGCGCTGACGTTCTGGTGGCTGCGCCAACAACGCGGGATGCCCGCGGTTCCGCACCAGGTCAGCGGCGCGGCCGTGTTCGCGCCGCTGCGACACCCTCGCCTCGCGCTGGCCGCGCTGTCGATCTTTCTGTACGTCGGCGCCGAAGTTTCCATCGGCAGCGTCCTGGTCAATTACCTGATGCTGCCCGGCACGCTCGGCGAAACCGCGCTGCGCGCCGGACAGCTCGTGTCGCTGTACTGGGGCGGCGCGATGGCCGGCCGCTTCGTCGGCTCGCTGCTGCTGCGCAGCATCGGCGCCGCAACGCTGCTGGGCCTCTGCGCGCTCGGCGCCGCGACGCTGGCCATGGTGTCGAGCCTGTCGACCGGCTCGATCGCGGCCGTCGCGATCCTGTCGATCGGCCTGTTCAACTCGGTGATGTTTCCCGGCATCTTCTCGCTGGGCATCGAGAAGCTCGGCGACGAGACGCCGCAGGGATCGGCGCTGCTGTGCCTGGCCATCGTCGGCGGTGCCGTGGTCCCGGTGATCACCGGAGCTGCTGCGGATCGCTTCGGCTTGTTGTCGGCGCTCGTCGTGCCGGCCATCTGCTACGCCGGCATCGCCGTCTTCGCGTTCCTGACGCGCGCCGGCATCCTCGACCGCGCTGCTCCTTGGGCATGACGGAGGCGTCGGGCCCGAAGACGTCGCGACGCGCCTTCCTGGCGGGCGCCTCGTCGCTCGCCCTGCTCGCCATCGCGCAGCGCGTCGCCGGGCAATCGCTTGCCCAAGAGAACGATGAGGCGGCCATCGAGGCGCTGATCGGCCGCATGACGCTGGAAGAGAAGGCCGGCCAGCTCAGCCTCTTCGCCGACCCGATCCGCATCGGCACGCAGAACCGGATCAACCCGGACGCAGGTCCGCGCATCGACGAAGGTCTTGCGCAGCGCATCCGCGAAGGACGTCTCGTCGGGCTGTTCAACGGCACTGGCGCCGCGGCAGGCCGTGAACTCCAGCGCCTGGCGGTCGAGGAATCGCGCCTGAAGATCCCGCTGCTGTTCGGCGCCGACGTGCTGCACGGCCTGCGCACGGTCTTTCCGATTCCGCTCGGCGAAGCGGCGAGCTTCGATCCCGCGCTGGCCGAGCGCACGGCGCGCGCCGCGGCCGTGGAGGCCACGGCCCACGGCATCCACTGGACGTTCGCACCGATGGTCGACATCGGCCGCGATCAGCGCTGGGGCCGCGTCGCCGAAGGCGCCGGCGAAGATCCCTACCTCGGCTCGCTGTTCGCGGCGGCACGCGTGCGCGGCTTCCAGGGACGACGCCTGTCGGACGCGGACAGCCTGCTCGCCTGCCCCAAGCATTTCGTCGGCTACGGCGCTGCCGTCGGCGGCATGGAATACAACAGCGTCGAGATGTCGGAGCAGACGCTGCACGACGTCTACCTGCCGCCGTTCAAGGCCGCGTTCGATGCGGGCGCGATGTCGTCGATGAGCGGGTTCAACGATCTCAACGGCGTGCCGTTGACGGCGCATCGCCCGCTGCTCAGCGGCCTGCTGCGCGATCAGTGGAAGTTCCGCGGCGTCGTGGTGTCCGACTACACCGCCGATCGCGAACTGGTCATGCACGGCGTCGCCACCGACGATCGCGACGCCACGCGCCAGGCGATCCTGGCCGGCGTGGACATCAGCATGCAGAGCGATCTCTACAACCAGCATCTGCCCTCGCTGGTGAGCAGCGGCGAGCTGCCGCTCGCCGTCGTCGACGAGGCCGTGCGACGCGTGCTGCGCGTCAAGCAGCTGCTCGGCCTGTTCGACGATCCCTATCGTTCGCTCGATCCTGCCGTGCAGAAGCGCGACACGCAGACGGCCGCCGCGCGCGACCTGGCTCGCGAGAGCGCACGCGCTTCGATCGTGCTGCTGAAGAACAAGGACGACGTTCTTCCGTTGCGGAAGTCCGGCCAGAAGATCGCGCTGATCGGGCCGTTCGGCGCCGACGTGGCGAATCTTGCCGGACCCTGGGCGCCGTTCGCCGACATGAAGGACGCCGTGAGCGTCGAGCAGGGCCTGCGCAAGGCGCTGCTCGATCCCGCGCTGCTGAAGACGGTGAAAGGCTGCGATCCCGAGCGCGAGATTCGCGGCGGCTTCGACAAGGCCGTGGCCGCTGCCAGGGCCGCCGACGTGGTGCTGCTGGCCATCGGCGAGACGCAGGACATGTCCGGCGAGGCGGCGTCGCAGACCGACATCCTGCTGCCGATCGTCCAGCAGAAACTCGCCGAGGCCGTCATCGGTACCGGGACGCCGGTGGTCGTGCTGCTGCGCAACGGACGCGCGCTGGCGCTCGAAGGCGCGGTGCGCGATGCCCGCGCCTTGCTGGTCACCTGGTTCCTCGGCGTCGAGACCGGCAACGCCATCGCCGACATCGTGTTCGGCGATCACTCGCCGTCAGGCCGTCTGCCGGTGAGCTTTCCGCAGGCCGCGGGACAGCAACCCTTCTCGTACGCACACCGTCCCACCGGCCGCCCGCAGGTCGCGGCCGAGGACCCGTTCTGGAAAGCCCGCTATCGCCACGTCACCAACGCGGCCTTGTTCGCGTTCGGGCACGGACTCACCTACTCGCGTTTCGAGTACGGCGAGCCGGACGTCGGCGGCGGCACGATGGCCTGGGACGGCTCGCTGACGGTCCGTGTGAAGCTGACGAACACCGGATCTCGCGAGGCCGAGGAAACGGTGCAGCTCTACGTCCACGACCGGGTCGCGAGCCTGTCCAGGCCTGTGCGTGAGCTCAAGGGCGTCCGAAAAGTCCGGCTCGCGGCGGGAGCGTCCGGGGTGGTGGCGTTCACGCTGAACCGCGAGCAGCTGAGCTTCCACGACGCCCGGATGAACCTCGTCGCCGAGCCGGGGGAATTCGAGGTTTGGCTCGCGCCGTCGGCGACGTCGGGTGTCGCGGGAATCTTCGTGCTTGAACCGCCGGCGCCCGGCGGCTAGCGAAGCCCGGCGCAGCCACGCGTGAGAGCAGGACATCGGTAGGGTGCGCCGCGCGCACCGATCCCGTCCGCACCGGAGCACCCGCGTGCGCGAAGCGCACCCTACCGCCTGAGACCTCCGGGGCGCCGATCAGCCGTCCCCGCAAGTAGCTGACTTACGGCGACAAAATCGAGGTGTGAAAGACGTGTGAAAAGAGTGTCGATTTCGTGAAGACCTGCGGGTGGGATCGGTAGAAAGTCCCTCCATCGACGGGGCCGAACCCGCCGGAACATTCCCAAATCGCAGCTCTCCCGGAGATTCCAGATGAAGACCTTCCAGACCCTCGCCCTGATCGCCGCCCTCGCAACCGGCGCCTTCGCGGCTCCCGCGTTCGCCGCCAGCCCGAACGGCCCGAGCATCGACGGCTACGCGGCAGCCAGCCTGTCCGCCGCCTCGGCCGGCAGCGTCGAAATGCTCTCCGCCCCGGCCCGAAAGGGCTGCGCCATCCGCAACACCTGCGACCTGATGGATCCGGTCGCGCTCGACGCCGAGTTCGGTGACGATCCGCAGGCGGTGCAGCAGATGCCCGAGTCCGATCGTCCGTAACCCGATGGCGCTTCCGGGCCGACAGCCTGCAGCGCGCTTTGTCGATCCCACCCTTCCTGTCAGCCTCCCGTCGTCCCGGTTGCCGCGTCACGTCTTTTCGCGGTGAGGCGCCTCGAAGAACACACCTGCGGGTTCAGAACATGACCGGCAGGATCCTCGAACCGGTTTGCTGCTGGACGAGCGTCTCCGAGGCGCCCGGCGCGACCACGACGAGCAGGTTCATCGGCCGGCCTGCCGGTGAACGAGGCGGAACCAGCTGCGCCGCAACGGGTGCATCTGCGGAAGTTCGAAGGCCGGGCGATCCATCTCGACGACGAGGTCGACGTAGCGGCGAACATGTGGTGTCGACGGGCGCATGCTGACCGAGTGGATCGCCTGCGGACCATTGACGAAGCCGATGAACGCGTTGGCCGCGTATCGCGCCGTCACCTCGTGTATCACGCCATTGCGCGGCGCCCGATGCGCATCGAAGCGAAGTCCCTCGAGGCCGCGATACAACCGCAGGTCGCCACCGGCGGCGGCGTCCGCCGCATCCCGCAGCGTGAGCAGTCCGGTCCAGAGCCGGGTCGCAGGGTCGACGTGGGGTTTGTCCTGGGAGGACGCCAGACCGGTGGCGCCGGTGTTCACGACGAGGTCGCATCCGAGGTAGACGTCGCCGGGCTCGCCCGAACCGAGCCTGGCGACACGCCAGCGTTTCATCGGGCGTCCCATCCGGCGTTCGATCTGCTGAAACCCCGCGTGCAGCTGCGGCCCGAAGGTCTCGAGAATCTGCAACCAGAACGCCTGCGCGGTGTGCTGCTCGACGAACCATTTCCACGCCTCGCTGAAGCCGGGTTCGGCGAGCACCCGCGAAGACGGAATGCGCAAGACCGCGCGATCGGCCGCGCTCCCGTTCTGCGGGAAACACGCGATTTCCGGAAACGTCGCGGACAAGGTTTCGTACTGATCTTCGGGCAGGCAGGACGAGGACTGCACGTTGGCGAACGGGAACGTGCTGAACGCATAAGCCCCGTAAGGCCTGAGCACGCGCCGGTGCGGATCGAACTCCATGGTGGGGCGCCGGCGGATTTATCGCGACACGGAGCCAGCGCCGGGCGCGCCAAGCTTCTGCCTGGCATCGGCATGAACGAAAACGGAACGCTGCCCCATCGCGATGTCGCTGTGCGCCCCCTGCGTCGATGGGGCGGATGCTACAGAGCCAAGCTTACGTGGCACTTTCAAAACGGCCGGAGCGGGGCCTCCCGACCGAATTCCATATAACTTACGTTCGCCTGTCGGCGAACGATACGCACCAGCACGATGACCCCGCCTGCGGGCAAGGGCTGCATTCGCGCCCGGTGCGTATCCGGCTTCCGCGTCAGAGGTGCTTCACGAAGAAGTCGCGGGCCGCGGCGCTGGTTCCGTCGAAGCCTTCGAGGTACGAGGCGTAGTGATCGGCCTTGATGACGTACAGCTCCTTGGGCTCGCGCGCACGCTGGAACATCTCCAGCGCCAGATCGGTCGGCGTCGACGTGTCGTTGTTGGACACGATCATCAGCAGCGGCGATGGCGCGATCAGTTCCATGTAGCCGGTCACGTCGTAGTCGAGCAGGTATTCGAGCGAACGGATCGTGACCTTGTTCTCCCATTTCATGCCGGGAACCGACTTCACGTACTTGTCGAAATAGTTGTGGGTGCGGCGACCGGGGAACGCGCAGGGCTCGCCGTCCTTGTCGCTGGTCACCGGCACGTACTGCGAGGGCTCGCCCTTCATGCGGCGTGCGCGATCGTCGTCGATCATCTTCATGAACTCGGGGATTTCCGCGAGCCGCAGGAACTGCTGGATGTTCTTCGGCCCGTGCACGAACGGCACCTGGCTCACGACCGCCTTCACGCGCTTGTCCAGCGCCGCGACGCCGAGCACGGCGCCACCGGTATAGCTGGTGCCCCAGATGCCGATGCGCTCGGGATCGGCCTCCGGCTGCTGCTGGGCAAAAGTGATCGCGCAGCGGTAGTCACGGCGCTGCGCCACCGGATCGATATCGTGGCGCGGCGAGCCGTCGCTCTCGCCCAGGCAGCGGTTGTCGTACACCAGCACCGCCATGCCGCCCTTGCAGAACACTTCGGCATACTGGTCCAGCGTCATCTCCTTGACCGCCGTGAAGCCGTGGGCCATGACGATGGTCGGGAACTTTCCGCTCTTGTGATCGGGAACGTAGAACCAACCACGCAGCGTGACGCCATCGGCGTTGAACTCGACATTGCGACGCATCGGACTTTTCCTGGTCGGATGAAGCGTCCGGTCGATATTCCGGGCGCGAAATAGGGGCTGGCAGGTAATCGCGTTCCGCGTGCTCCGGCTATACGGGCGAGCCCCATGTGACGTGCCCGCATGCCTGAAACATCCGGTTGCGTGGCTCCACCCGCCTGACTAAGCTGCTTGTACGTACAAGCGGACAAGAAGGCGCGACCGAGCTCGAAGCGCGTTCTGGTGATCGATCCGTACCGCGCCGCCTCCCCGCTCGCCCGACGCCCCGCCCCGCCCCATGGAACGCAAAGCGGCCGCTTCCGCATCGACGATCAAGCATCGCATGATCTCCGACGTTCTCAGCGGCGAAATCCAGGGCGGCAAGTTCAAGGTTGGCGACCTGCTGCCGTCGGAGCCGGATCTGAGCGAGCGCTTCGGCGTCAGCCGGCACACCGTGCGCGCCGCGCTGCGATCACTCCATGGCCTGGGACTGGTGACGAGCCGTCGTGGCGTCGGCACCTCGGTGAAGGGCAATCGCCTTGCGGCGCGCTACAGCCATGAATTCGGATCGGCCGATGATCTGTTCCAGTATGCGACGAGCACGAGGGTGCGCCTGCTCGAGCACGACGAAGTGGTCGTGACGGCGTCGATGGCGGCGCTGCTCCATTGCAAGGCCGGCGAGCGCTGGTGGCGCATCCGCACGGTGCGACAGGAGCCTTCGAACAACGCGGTCGTCGCCTACTCTGAGATCCATCTGCCGCTCGCGTACGGCTCGGTCATCCGCCAAGCGAAGAAGAGCCGCCAGCCGTTCTTCTCGCTGATCGAGACGCTGTTCCACGAGAAGATCACCGACATCCAGCAGGAGATCAGTTGCGTCGCGCGTCTACCCGCGGCCGAAGCAGCCCACCTGCAACTGCCGAAGGCCTCGCCGGGTCTGCAGATCACGCGCCGCTATGTCGGTAGCGGCGGACACACGCTGGAGTTCGCGCGATCGGTGCACCCTGCGGAACTCTTCAAGTACGCCATGCGCCTGCAGCTGCGCCACGGAGCATGAATCGAATGTCGACCGAACCCGCAGCAGGCGTCGCGATGGAGCAGGTCCTCAAAGGCCTGCGCGTCCTCGACCTGACCCAGAACGTGGCCGGGCCCTATTGCACGCAGATCCTCGGCGACATGGGCGCCGAGATCATCAAGGTGGAGCGGCCGGGCTCCGGCGACGACACGCGGGCCTGGATGCCGCCGGCCTGGGGCGAACAATCACCGGTGTACCTCGCCTTCAACCGCAACAAGAAGAGCATCTGCATCGATCTGGATGCGCCGGAAGGCCAAGAGGCGGTGGCGCGACTCGCGCGCAGCGCCGACATCGTCGTCCACTCGATGAAGCCCGGCAGCGCCGAATCGCGCGGCCTGGGCTTCGAGTCGCTCCGGCAGGACAACCGCAAGCTCGTCTACTGCGCCATCAGCGCCTTCGGACAATCCGGGCCCATGAGCGGGCTGCCGGGTTACGACCCGCTGATGCAGGCCTTCACCGGCGTCATGAGCGTCACCGGCAACGACGGCGAGGCGCCCGTGAGGGTCAGCGTCTCGCTGATCGACATGGGCTCCGGCATGTGGGCGGCGATGGGCATCCTCGCGGCGCTGCGCGAGCTCGAGCGCACCGGCGAAGGAAGCTGCGTCAACACCAGCCTGCTGGAGACCGGCATCGCGTGGATGTCGGTGTTCATCGCCAACTTCCGCGCATCCGGCACGTTGCCGCGCAAGCTCGGATCGGCGATGACGATGTTGGCGCCGTACGAACTGTTCGCCGCCGCCGACGGCTGGGTGTTCATCGCAGCCGGCAACGACCGCCTGTTCACCCAGGTCTGCAAGGCGCTGGGGATCGACCATGCTGCGTCCGACCCCAAATTCGCGAAGAACGCCGACCGCGTGAAGCACCGCGTCGAGCTGCATCGCATCATCGAGGACGCGATGGTGCAGATGCCGGCCGCCGAAGCCGTGAGGCGCCTGCGCGCTTGCGGCGCTCCGTGCAGCATTCTCAACGACGTCGGCCAGATGCTGACCGACGAGCAGGTCGTCTCCGCCGGCATCGTGCAGCCGCTACAGGTCAGCGAAGGCGACGATCATCGCGTGGTCGGCATCCCGTTCACGCTCAACGGTCGGCGCAAGACCGAACACGTGGCGCCGCCGACACTGGGCGCTCACACGCACGCACTCCTGGCGGAGGCCGGCTACGACGATGCGGCGATCCGCCGGATGATCGAGCACCGCTTCGTCGGCTGACGCATTCCATCCGATCCACTTCCCGAGACGTCATGGACTTTTCCTATACCGACACCCAGCGCGAGATTCGCGACGCGGTCGCCGCGCTCTGCACGCGCTTCGACGACGCCTACTGGCGCGATTGCGAAGTGGAAAAGAACTATCCGCACGCCTTCGTCGATGCCGTCACCGAGGCCGGCTGGTTGTCGGCGCTGATTCCGGAGGCCTACGGCGGGTCCGGCCTGAGCCTGCTCGATGCCTGTGTGATCCTGGAGGCGATCAACCACAGCGGCGGCAATGGCGCGGCGTGTCACGCGCAGATGTACACGATGGCCAGCGTGCTCGAGCACGGCAGCGAGGCGCAGAAACGCGCGATCCTGCCGCGCATCGCATCGGGCGACCTGCGCCTGCAGGCGTTCGGCGTCACCGAGCCCGACGCGGGCTCCAACACGCTGCGCATCAAGACTTTCGCGCGCAAGGTCAACGGCGGCTACGTCATCGACGGCCAGAAGATCTGGACCTCGCGCTATCGCCAGTCGGACATGTACCTGCTGCTCGCACGCACGACGCCGTACGAAGAGGTCAAGCGCAAGACCGATGGACTGAGTTTGTTCCTGATCGACATCGCGAAGGCCGGGAAATCGCTGCAGGCGCGCACGATCGACACGATGCTCAACCACCACACCAACGAGGTCTTCATCGAGAACCTCGAAGTCGGTGACGACGCGCGCATCGGCGAAGAGGGCAAGGGATTCTCGTACCTGCTCAGCTCGCTCAACGCCGAACGCCTGCTGGTCTCCAGCGAGTGCCTGGGCGATGGCCGCTGGTTCGTCGATCGCGCGCGGCGCTACGCCAGCGAGCGCATCGTGTTCGACAAACCGATCGGCGCCAACCAGGGTGTGGCCTTCCCCATCGCCAAGTCGCACGCGGCGCTGTGCGCAGCCGAACTGATGCGCAACAAGGCCGCCACCCTGTTCGACGCCGGCAAGCCCTGCGGCGGCGAAGCCAACATGGCGAAGTACCTGTGCAGCGAAGCCTCGTGGGAAGCCGCCGAGGCGGCGATGACGACCTTCGGCGGCTACGGGTTCGCCACCGAATACGGAATCGAGCGAAAGTGGAAGGAGACGCGCCTGTTCCGCACCGCGCCGATCTCGAACAACCTGGTGCTCGCCTTCATCGCGCAGCACTTGTTGGAGATGCCGCGGTCGTACTGATCCAGGAACGAACATGAACGAACCCCAACCCACGTACAGCGCCTACGAGACGATCCGCCTGGATCGGGTGGACGAGCACGTGCTGCACGTGCAACTGAACCGTCCCGCGGTGGGAAACGCCATCGACACGCAGATGGGCCGGGACCTGCTGGATCTGTGGACGCGGCTCACCGAGGACGCCGATGGCGTGCGTTGCATCGTGCTCTCTGGATCCGGCGACAAGATCTTCTGTGCCGGTGGCGACCTCAAGCAGCGCGACGGCATGAGCAAGGCGCAGTGGCAGGCGCAGCACGAGATCTTCGAGCGCATGTTCTGGGCGCTGGCCGACCTGCCGATCCCGGTGATCGCGGCCGTCAACGGTCACGCCTACGCCGGCGGCCTCGAACTCGCGCTGCACTGCGACTTCATCTACGCCAGCAGCGCGGCGCGCATGGCGCTCACCGAGGTCAAGCTCGGCATCATCCCGGGCGGCGGCGGCACGCAGAACCTGCCCCGCGCCGTCGGCGACCGCCGCGCCAAGGAGATCCTGATGACCGGCTCGCCGTTCACCGCGCAGCAGGGCGTCGACTGGGGACTCGTCAATCGCATCCTCGAACCGGGCCAGGTCCTCGCCGTCGCATTCGAAACCGCGGCGACGATCGCCGCCAACGCACCGCTGGCCACCCGCCAGATCAAGAAATCGGTCCGCTACGGCAGCCAGATGGAACTGCGCACCGCATACCGATTCGAGATCGAGGCCTACAACCACCTGATCGACACCGAAGACCGGCTCGAAGGCGTGCGCGCCTTCAACGAGAAGCGCAAGCCGGTCTTCCGCAGCCGTTGATCGACACGCACCACCCGGAGCCCACGCCATGCCCACCGCCATCATCGTCAGGGAAGTCGGCTTGCGCGACGGTCTGCAGATCCATCCCACGTTCATGCCCACCGCGGACAAGCTGGCGTGGATCAGCGCAGCTGCCGCGGCCGGCATCCGCGAGATCGAAGTCACGTCCTACGTTCCGCCCAAGCTGATCCCGCAGTTCACGGATGCCGCCGAGGTCACGCGCGGCGCGCTCGAGATCCCGGGGCTGAAATCGTCGGCGCTGGTGCCCAATCTCAAGGGCGCCGAGCGCGGCCTGGAGCTGGGCGTGCCGATGCTGAACTTCGTCGTGTCGGTGAGCCGCACGCACAACTTGAAGAACGTGCGACGCGAACCTTCGGAGTCGGTGGCGGACTTCCGCGAGATCGTCCGGCGCGTGCGCACCGAGAGCGCCGCGCGGCGCACGATCATCAGCGCCGGTCTGTCGACGGCGCTGGGCTGCTCGTACGAAGGACGCATCCCGGTGGACGACGTCGTGCGCCTGGCGGTCGAGCTGGCCGATGCCGGCGCGGATGAGCTGATGATCGCCGACACCGTCGGCTACGCCGACCCGGCACAGGTTCGCCGCGTGTTCAGGGCCGTGCAGCAGGAAGTGAAGACGGTGCCGCTGCGCGCCCATTTCCACGACACGCGCGGCACGGGCCTGGCCAACGCGAGCGCGGCGCTGGATTGCGACATCACCCGCTTCGATGCCTCGCTGGGCGGCCTCGGCGGCTGCCCGTACGCGCCAGGCGCCAGCGGCAACATCGTGCTCGAAGACCTGGTGTTCATGTTCGACTCGATGGGTCTGGATACCGGCATCGACATCGGCAAGCTGCTGGCCGTGCGCGAACAAGTGAAGGCCGCCCTGCCCGACATGCCGATGCACGGCGCGCTGTGGCGCGCCGGCTTGCCGCGCCATTACGTCAGCGCCGCGACGCGCTGAGCTGCGTCGATCGCGGACGAGCCGATGCCGACCCCGCTCACGCAGGCGCTCGCCGAGTTCGTCGCGAACCCACGCATCGAGCGTTCGCTGCCCGCTGCGATGCGGATCGCGAAGATCGGCCTGATCGACACCGTCGCCACTGCGCTGGCGGGCTGTGCCGAGCCTGCCGTCCGCATCCTCCTCGAACACCTCACCGCGCAGGGCGGCACGCCCGAGGCGCCGTTGCTGTTCACCGGCACGCGGCTGTCCACGGCGCATGCCGCCCTCGTCAACGCCGTCGCGGGCCACGCGCTGGACTACGACGACGTCTCGCTGTCCGCGCACACCAGCACGGTGCTGATCCCTACCCTGCTCGCCGAAGGCCATCGGCTCGGCGCCTCGGGATCCGACGTGCTGCGCGCCTACGCCGTCGGCTACGAAGTCTGGGCCGACCTGCACACGCGCGAACCCGACCCGCTCCATCTGAAGGGCTGGCATCCGACCAGCGTCTTCGGCACCGTCGCCGCTGCGGCAGCCGTGGCGCATCTGGCGAAGCTGCCGGCGCACACGGTGCAGACCGCGCTGGCCCTCGCCGCGAGCCTGTCGTCGGGACTGGTCGCGAACTTCGGGACGATGACCAAGCCGCTGCACGCGGGCAAGGCGGCCTCGCACGCGATCGAGGCCGTTCGCTTGGCCGAGCGCGGGCTCACGGCGGCGCCAGATGCGCTCGAACATCGCGCAGGTTTTCTCGCGGCACTGTCACCGGCCTCACGCGTCGACCTCGCGCGGCCTTTCGAAGTCGATCCCGATCGGCTGCGACTCGAATCGATCGGCCTGTCGGTGAAACGCTACCCCGTCTGCTATTCCTGCCACCGCGTCATCGACGGCGCCATCGCGCTGATCGAACAGCACGACTTGGCGCCCGCGGACGTCGCCTCGGTGCAGGTCCGCATCGGCGTCGCCCAAGCCTCGATGCTGCGCAATCCGCGACCCGTCACGGGCCTGGAAGCGCGCTTCAGCATCGAATTCGCCGTCGCCGCAGCGCTGGTCGCACGACGCGTCGGCCTGGCAGAGTCAAGCGATGCGTTCGTCACGCAATCCGCGGTGCAGGCGCAGTTCGCGAAGGTGAAGGTCGACACCTGCGACCGTCCTTCCGAGGATTCCGCGTTCGGCTATGCGGATCGCGTGTCGATCACCTGCACCGACGGCCGCGCATTCGACTCGGGCGACATCCGCTTCGCACGCGGCAACGCCCGCAACCCACTCGATCCGGCGGAGCTGCGCCAGAAATTCATCGACTGCGTGGCCTACGGCGGGTCGGGTCGCAACGCGGGTGCGCTGTACGAGCGGCTCGCGGCGTTCGAGGACATCGACGATGTGCGCGGGCTGTTCGGTTGAAACTCAACAGAAGAATCCGGAAGGAGAAGCAGACGTGAAGACGTACAACCAGTTCATCAACGGCCGTTACGTGGAACCCGCGAGCGGCCGCTGGCTGGACAGCATCGACCCGTATCGGGGCCAGGCCTGGGCGCGCATTCCCCAGGGCTGCGCCAAGGACGTGGATGCCGCAGCGGCCGCCGCGAACGCCGCGATGAAGTCCGGGCCCTGGGCGACGATGACGGCGACGCAGCGCGGCAAGCTGATGTTCAAGCTCGCCGACCTGATCGCGCTGAATTCCGACCGGCTCGCCGAGATCGAGGTCCGCGACAACGGCAAGCTGCTGGCCGAGATGCGCGGCCAGGTCGCCTATCTGCCCGAGTGGTGGCGCTACTTCGGCGGCCTCGCCGACAAGATCGAAGGCGCGGTGATGCCGCTCGACAAGCCCGACATGATGGGCTTCACGCGTCACGAGCCGGTCGGCGTCGTCGCGGCGCTCACCGCGTGGAACTCGCCGCTGCTGTTCGTCGCGTGGAAGTGCGCGGCCGCCATCGCGGCCGGATGCGCGGTGATCGTCAAGCCGTCCGAGTTCGCGTCGGTATCGACGTTGGAGTTTGCGGCGCTGACCAAGGAAGCCGGCTTTCCCGACGGCGTGTTCAACGTCGTCACCGGGCTGGGCCAGGAAGCGGGCTCGGCGCTGGTCGATCATCCCGGCGTGGCCAAGGTCACGTTCACGGGTTCCGACGTCACCGGCGCGAAGATCTACGCGCAGGCGGCGCGCAGCATGAAACGCGTGTCGCTGGAGCTGGGCGGAAAGTCGCCGAACATCGTGTTCGACGATTGTGATCTCGACAAGGCGGCTTCCGGCGTCATCTCCGGCATCTTCGCGGCAACCGGGCAGACCTGCATCGCCGGTTCGCGTCTGCTGGTGCAGAACTCGATCCGCGAAGCCTTCACGGAGAAAGTGGCGGCGCTCGGACGCTCGGCGCGCAAGGGCAATCCGATGGACGCCGACACCAACATCGGGCCCGTGACGACGGCGGCGCAGTACAAGAAGGTGCTCGACTACATCGACATCGCCAAGGCCGAAGGCGCGCGCTGCATTCTCGGCGGCGGTCCCGCGACCGGCCCCACGCTGACAGGCGGCCAGTTCGTGGAGCCGACGATCTTCGTCGACGTGAAACCGGACATGCGCATCGCGCGCGAGGAAGTGTTCGGCCCGGTGCTGTCGATCATCGGCTTCGAAGACGAGGCCGACGCCATCCGCATCGGCAACGACACGATCTACGGCCTGGCCGCGGGCGTGTGGACGCGCGACATGGGCCGGGCGCTGCGCGTCTCCGCCGCCATCAAGGCCGGCACCGTCTGGGTCAATACGTACCGCGCCGTGAGCTACATGATGCCGTTCGGGGGCATGAAGCATTCCGGCATCGGCCGCGAGAGCGGTCTCGAATCGATCCGGCAGTTCCTGGAAACCAAGAGCGTGTGGCTGTCGTACGCGGACAACGCGCCGTTGAATCCCTTCGTGCTGCGCTAACCGTAGCCCGGACGAAGTCCGGGGATATGGTCCGTCGAAGAGGGAAAGCCCCGGACTTCGTCCGGGCTACAAAAGAGAGAAAGGAGATCTCCATGAAAGGCATCGTCTTCGAAGGCGACCGCAAGGTCGCGATCGAATCCTTCGACGACCCTACGCCGGGACCCGGCGAGGTCGTGCTGGAGATCAGGGCCTCCGGTATGTGCGGCAGCGATCTGAAGTTCTATCGCGCTCCGCCGGGTCAGGCGATGAAGGCGCTCGGCTTCAGCAGCGACAAGAGGGTCATCGCCGGCCATGAGCCCTGCGGCGTCGTCGTGGCGGTCGGATCGCACGTGAATCCCAAGCAGGCCAGGGTCGGGCAACGCGTCATGGTCCACCACTACAAGGGATGCGGCGCCTGCCCGCACTGCTCCACCGGCTGGCAGCAACTCTGCGTCGAAGGCGTCGCCGAGGTCTACGGCGTCACCGGTCACGGCGCCCATGCGCGCTACATGAAGTGCCCGGCGAACACCTGCGTGAACCTGCCGGAATCGCTGTCCTTCGAAACCGGCGCGGCGATCTCCTGCGGCACCGGCACCGCCTGGGGCGCGATCCAGCGTCTCGAACTCAAGGGCGACCAGACGCTGGTGATCTTCGGCCAGGGGCCGGTCGGCCTGTCGACGACGCAGCTTGCCGCCGCGCTCGGCGCGCGTGTCATCGCACTCGACGTCAGTCCCGCCCGGCTGGCGCGCGCGAAATCCTTCGGCGCACACGAACTCATCGATCCGTCGAAGGTCGACGCGGTGGCCGCCATCCGCGAACTCACCGGCGGACTGGGCGCGCACGCGTCGCTCGACGCCTCCTCGTCACCCGATGCCCGGCGGCAAGCCGTGCAATGCCTGCGCACCTGGGGCAAGGCCTGCTTCGTCGGCGAAGGCGGACAGCTCACGCTCGATGTCAGCCCGGATCTGCTCCGCCGCCAGATCACGGTGATCGGTCACTGGACGTTCTCGACGGTCGGCCAGGCGGAATGCGCGAAGTTCATCGCCGACCGGAACATCGACGTCGACAGCCTGTTCACCGAACGCTGGACGCTCGATCAGGCCGACGAGGCGTACAAGCTGTTCGACGGGGCTTCGAGCGGCAAGGGCGTGTTCGTGTTTCATTGAGCCGACGCGCCGCCGGGTCGATCGTGTCGGTTTTGAACTTGGGGAAAAGGCTTTTAGCGCAAAGGGCGCAAAGGAAAAGAAAGGACGCAAAGAAAAGAAAGACGAAATGTTGGGAACAGCGCTTCGCCCGCGCCGTTACTCGCCTTCCTTTGCGTCCTTTCTTTTCCTTTGCGCCCTTTGCGTTGAACGCTTCTACCGGCCCATCAGAAGCCAACCTTCCGCCCAGTGGCGCTGAGCGCTTTTCCCACTCCATCAGAACCGGCTCGCGCAACCCTCAGCAGGAGACCCCGCATGAACATCGAAGACCGCCTCGCGATCCTGGAGACGATCGCCAACTACTCGTACCGCTACGACGCCCAGGATCCGGTCGGCTTCTCGGAGCTCTTCGTCGAGGACGCGCTGTGGGAGGCCTACGCCGCGAATGCGCAGAAGCCCGAGCTGCAGCTCTCCGGCCGCGCCGGCATCCGCGAATGGGCCGCCGCACGGCTGGCCAGGCGCGCGGGCAAGTTCACGAGCCGGCATCACCAGTCCGGCACCGTCTTCGAGAGCTGGACCGCGGACGGCGCGAAGACGCGCACGATGGTGTTGGTCACGCACCAGGGCACGGATGAAGCCGCGCCCTCGCCGACCTTGTCCGGCGTCTACCACGACGTGTGGCGCCGTACGCCGCAGGGGTGGCGGTTCGCGCATCGCGCGTTGCATCACGACCGGCATGGTGTTCACGTGCAGAGCTGAATCGAATCCGTAGCCCGGACGAAGTCCGGGGTTCCCCTCGCACACGGAGCGCAACCCCGGACTTCGTCCGGGCTACGTTTCGCCTACTCGACCTGCACGCTTCATCCTTGTGTCCACTCGCTGCCGTCTCCCGGCCCGGATGATCACCCTCGCTTGCCGACTCGCACCCGTAATGATTTGATCGGCTGATACATAAGACGAATCAGGGGAGCGGGCATGAATGGTCAGCGTTGGTGTGCACTGGGCGGACCCGCCTTCGTGCTGTTGTTCAGCGTCGGTTTCATCTTCTGCGCCGGCTTCATGCCCGCGCCCGCGCCGACGATGCCGGCGGACGAACTCGCGGCGATGTACCGCGACAACTCGGTGATGATCCGCGTCGGCTGCGCACTGATGATGTTCGCCACCGGTCTGCTGCTGCCCTGGCTGTCGCTGATCTCCGCGCAGATGAGCCGGATCAAGACCTGCAGTCCCGCTCTGGCCAACACGCAGCTGACGACGGGTACCGCGGTGGTCGCGTTCCTGATGCTGCCGGTCCTGCTCTGGGCCGTCACCGCCTTTCGTCCGGAACGCGACCCGGCAATGACCCAGCTGTTCAACGACCTGGCCTGGCTCTGCCTGGTGACGCCGGTGAGCATCGCGGTGCTGCAGGTGGTGGCGCTCGGCGTTGCGATCCTCGGCGATCGCGCTGCGCAGCCGGTGTTCCCGCGCTGGGCTGGCTACTACAACCTGTGGACCGGTTTCATCTTCGTTCCCGGTGTCGCAGCGATGTTCGCGCGCTCCGGTCCGTTCGCGTGGAACGGCCTGCTGCCGTACTGGATTCCGTTCGCGTTCTTCGGCGCGTGGTTCCTGGTGATGTACGTGCTGCTGCTGGGCGCGATCCGTCAGCAGGAGCAGCAGCAGGCCGGGACCGCGGCATGACGGCACCCGCCGTCGTATCCGAGGCGCCGAAGACGAGCAACGGCCACATCCCCGGCGAAACCGGGATCTGGGTCTTCGTGCTCGGCGACATGACGGTGTTCGCGATGCTGTTCGCGGGCTTCGTCTTCTATCGCGCCGAGCAGCTTGGTCTTTATCTGGAGTCCCAGGCCGCGCTCAACCAGACGTTCGGCGCCATCAACACGCTGCTGCTGCTGAGCAGCTCGTGGTTCGTCGTCATGGGCACGGACGCCGCGCGTCGCGATGCCCGTGCGCTGGCACAGCGGCTTTTCGCGGCCGCGTTCCTGTGCGGCGCCGGGTTCGGGCTCGTGAAGTTCTTCGAGTACCGCGAGAAGGTGCTGCAGGGCCTGACGCCGGTCGCCAACGAGTTCTACTCGTTCTACTACATGCTCACCGGACTGCACCTGCTGCATGTGCTGATCGGCATGATCGTGCTGGGGTTCGTGTTCCTCAGGGCCCGCGCCGGCATCCGCACGGCATCCGACCGGATGTTTCTCGAAGGCAGCGCCACGTACTGGCACATGGTCGATCTGCTGTGGATCGTGCTGTTTCCGCTGCTGTACCTGATGAAGTAAATCCGCCCTCGATCGTCATGATTTCCTTGCTGCGTCACCCCGCCACGATCGTGTGGCTGATTCTCGCCGGCGTCACCGTCTTCTCGTGGTGGCTGGGCACCGACCACGGCAGCGGCGCTCCGCTGCAGGCGCACGTGAACATCACCACCGGCGTGATCCTGCTGTCGCTGGTGAAGGTCCGGCTGATCCTGTTCCACTTCATGGAAGTCCGCGAAGCGCCGTGGCAGCTCAAGCGCGTCTGCGATGCGTGGATCGTCGTCGTCGGGCTGGTGCTGATCGGGCTGTATCGGTTCGCGACGCCGGGGAACTGATTCCTACAGGTTGGCGAACTGCAGGATCTCTTCGCCCATCAGGGCGCAGGTATCGCCCGGCAACTGCGCGTAGATGAAGTGCATGCGGTACTCGCCCTTGTAGAACGAGCCCCAGACTTCGAGCACGTCGAACATCTGCTTCGGGTTCTTCGGATTGCGCAGCGGCGCGAGCGGCTTGACGGTGTCGCCGACGTTGATCCCCGCGTCCTCGCCCAGGTGGAACGCCAGCAGTTCCTTGGCGCGCGTGATCGCGGCCTGCGAGCACTTCGGGTCGGAAGCGGCGTTGACGAGACCGGGGACGAAGGACAGCGCGAGCAGCAAGGCGAACTTCACGGAATGCTCCTGGGCAGGATCTCTACTTTCATCGGACAACCGTAGCCCGGGTGAAACCCGGGGCTCCCTTCGCATACGGAGCGCCACCCCGGGTTTCACCCGGGCTACGGGGGTGATCGGAGTCACGGTGGCAACCGGAGTCACGGGTTTGCATCAACCTACTTGTGGCAGGTGTTTCAACGAAGCCCGGATCGCCTCCACCGGGTACTCGTAATCCTCGAGCTGCCCCGACAGGTAACGATCGAACGATCCCATGTCGAAATGACCGTGACCGGTGAGGTTGAACAGGATCGTCTTGGGTTCGCCGGTCGCCTTGCATCGAAGCGCCTCGTCGATCACCGCGCGGATCGCGTGGCAGGACTCCGGCGCCGGGATGATGCCCTCGGCGCGCGCGAAGTCCACGCCGGCGGCAAACGTCGCCACTTGCGGAACCGCCAGCGCCTCGAGCAGCTTCTCGTGCACCAGCTGCGACACCAGCGGCGAGTCGCCGTGATAGCGCAGACCACCGGCGTGGATGCCCGGCGGCATGAAGTCGTGACCGAGCGTGTACATCTTCATGATCGGCGTGTAGCCCGAGACGTCGCCGAAATCGTAGGCGTACGCGCCTTTCGTCAACGTCGGGCAGGACGTCGGTTCCACGGCCACGCAACGCAGCTTCTCGGCGCGCTTGTCGCCGGCGATCTTGTCCGAGAGGAACGGGAACGCGATGCCGCCGAAGCTCGATCCGCCGCCGCAGGGGCCGATGATGACGTCCGGATACAGGCCCACCTTCTCGAGCTGCTTCTTGGCTTCCAGGCCGATCACCGTCTGGTGCAGCAGCACGTGATTCAGCACCGAGCCGAGCGTGTAGCAGACCCCGGGATCGGCGGCCGCCTCTTCCACCGCCTCTGAAATCGCCAGCCCGAGTGAGCCTGGTGACTCGGGATCGGCCGCCAGCGCCGTGCGTCCCGCCTGCGTGCGATCGGTCGGGCTCGCGAACACCTCCGCGCCCCAGGTCTGCATCATCGATCGGCGGAACGGCTTCTGCTGGTAGCTGACCTTCACCATGTAGACGCGCACCGGCAACCCGAACATCTGGCCCGCGTACGCGATCGACGAGCCCCACTGCCCCGCCCCGGTCTCGGTGGTCAGGCGCTTCGTGCCGGCGAGCTTGTTGTAGTAGGCCTGCGGCACCGCCGAGTTCGGCTTGTGCGAGCCGGCCGGCGACACGCCCTCGTACTTGTAGAAGATCTTCGCCGGCGTCCCCAGGCTCTGCTCCAGCCGCAATGCGCGGCACAGCGGCGACGGACGCCACTGCGCGTAGATCTGCCGCACTTCCTGCGGAATGGGGATCCAGCGCTGGGCCGACATCTCCTGCTCGAGGATCGGGCCGGGGAAGATGGCCGACATCGCGTCCGGTGTGACGGGCTTGCCGTCCCTGCCCAGCGGCGGCAGCGGTGCATTCGGCATGTCCGCGACGATGTTGTACCAATGCGTCGGGATGTCGTTGGCTTCAAGGTTGATGCGAAGCGGCGTCATGATCTCGGGTCTCCTCGTTGCCTGTGCCGGCAACTGTCCACAGTCTATCGGGGTGGGCGATCCCGCAGGACGCGCGGCCGGCCGCGTTCGAGCCCGGGACGCGCAAGGTGCCGCGTCCGCGTCACGGCACGAGCGCTCATCGAAGCCTCTTGCGTGAGCGCGACTTGCCCGCGAGCGGAGGATGGGCGACGTTTCGCGTTTCCTCCCTCTCCATTGCTGCCAAGTCCCTGCCGATCCATGAGCACCGCCATCACGCCGTTCCGCGTCAACGTCCCGCAATCCGATCTCGATGATCTGAAACTCCGGCTGAGCCGCACGCGCTGGCCCGAGCACGAAACCGTCAACGACTGGAGCCAGGGCGTTCCGCTGAAGGATGCCCAGGCGCTGGTCGAGTACTGGTCCACGCAATACGACTGGCGTCGCTGCGAGGCCGCGCTCAACCAGTACGAGCAGTTCACGACCGAGATCGACGGCCTTTCGATCCACTTCCTGCACGTGCGCTCGAAGCACGCGAACGCCAGGCCCATGCTGCTGACGCACGGATGGCCGGGCGCGATCCTGGAGTTCATGAATGTCATCGAGCCGCTGACGAATCCGACGGCACACGGGGCGACGGCCGACGATGCGTTTCATCTGGTGATCCCGACCTTGCCGGGCTTCGGCTTCTCCGGCCGGCCATCCGCCAAGGGCTGGTCGATTCCGAAGATTGCCGGGGCATGGGCGGAGCTGATGAAGCGGCTCGGCTATTCCGAATATCTGGCCCAGGGCGGCGACTGGGGCGCCGCGGTGACGACCGCACTCGGCGCGTTCCGTCCCGCCGGATTGCAGGCGATTCACGTGAACATGCCGCTGGTGATGCCGCGCAATCCGGGCACCGACCTGTCGCCGGACGAGGCCGCGATGCTCGCCAAGATGCACGAATACGCCGAGTGGGACTCGGGCTATTCGCATCAGCAGTCGACGCGGCCGCAGACGCTGGGCTACGGGCTGGCGGATTCTCCGGCCGGCCAGGCGATGTGGATCTTCGAGAAGTTCTGGCGCTGGACCGACTGCGACGGAGACCCGCAGAACGCGCTGAGCTATGACCAGATCCTCGACGTCATCACGCTCTACTGGCTCACCAACAGCGGCGCATCCTCCGGCCGCCTGTACTGGGAGAGCTACAAGAACGGCTTCTTCGCCGTTCCGCTCGAACTGCCCGTGGGCTGCAGCATCTTTCCGAAAGAGATCTACCGCGCGCCGCGGACCTGGGCCGACAAATGCATGTCGCAGATCGTGTACTGGGGCGAGCCGGCGAAGGGCGGTCATTTCGCGGCCTTCGAGCAGCCGGCCTTGTTCGTCGGCGAGGTGCGGAGCTGGGCACGCTGCGTGCCGCGTTGACCCTTGCGGGACGATCCGCAAGGCCAGGAGCAGCGGCGCAATGAAACGTCTCGCAGGCAAGGTCGCCATCGTCACCGGCGGGGGTGGCGGCATCGGCAAGGGCATCGTGGAGCGCTTCCGCGAGGAAGGCGCGTGCGTCGCGGTCCTTGATCGCAAGGCGACGCGCTCGCGCGCGAAGAGCCGCCTGCATTTCCTGAGCTGCGATGTCTCCGACGAAGCGCAGGTGGCGCTGGCCATCGCGGCCGTCGTCGAATGGGCGGGCCGCCTCGACATCGTCGTGAACAACGCCGCGATCGCCGATCCGCACAGTGGGCCGCCGGAAGATCTCGGCCTGCAGGACTGGCAGCGCGTGATCGACACGAATCTCACAGGGCCGTTCCTCGTCGCCAAGCATGCGATCCCGCATCTGCGCCGGCACAAGGGCACGATCATCAATCTGTCGTCGACGCGCGCGCTGATGTCCGAGCCCGACACGCTCGCGTATGCCGCCGCCAAGGGCGGCATCACGGCGCTGACCCACGCGCTGGCGATCAGCCTGGGCCCGGACATCCGGGTGAACGCGATCGCGCCGGGCTGGATCGCCACCGGCCCCGTGAAGAAACTGCGCAAGCTCGATCACGAGCAGCACCCGGTCGGGCGTGTGGGACGACCCGACGATGTCGCGGGACTCGCGGTCTATCTCGCGTCGCCGGAGGCGGGCTTCATCACCGGGCAATGCTTCGTCATCGACGGGGGGATGACGCGGAAGATGATCTACGCGGAGTGAGCGGCGGCGCGAGCGTGCACGCTCGTCAGCAGCGCGCGATAGAGATCAGCCTTGGGTGCATCGCGATCGATGAGGAGACCAGCGTCGAAACTCATCACTTCGTCCGGGCGCGGACGATGACGTAGCCGCGCGTCTTTCCGGCGCTGGAATCGAGCGTATCCATGGCTTTCCACAGTGCACCGACGGGCACCCAGGTCGGCGCGTACTTGTACGACGCCACGTCCAGGACCAGCACGCGATCGCTCGTCGCGTCGTAAGCGCCCAAAGGCGAGATGTGTCCCGACGCGGGCTGGCCGAGCATCGCGCGCTCGTAATTGACGATCACGTAGTCGTCCGGCGTCTCGAGGTTCTGTCGCAGCACGGAACGAAACGCGTCAGCCGACGAATCCGAAGCGTAGACGCGCGCGGTGTCGACATCGTGCGCCTTCAGCAGACCTTCGAGCTCGGCCAGGTTCATGCCGCCGAACGTCACCTTCAGCGGATGCCTCACCCGTCGCGCGGAATCAGTGAAGAACGTGGACTGCGTCCACGCAGGCTGTGCCGCGGCCGGCATCGCATTCAGCACCGTGACGGCGCTCGCCACGCCGCAGTAGGCCGGTCGCGATTGGGTCTCGAAATGGCGGACGAGCGCATCGAGATCCGCCTTGGATCCCGCTTCGGCGAGCAACTTCTCGCCGGCAGGCGACTCCAGCGAGATCAGGCCCTCGGGCATCGGAAGACGGCCGCCGCCCGGGGCGCGGAACACAGCGTTCCAGGTCGCGAGCGCGGCGAGCAACAGCAGCAGACAGAACGCGGCGCCGAGAAGGCGACCCCATCGCTTCATGGCCGGGCCTCATGCGGTGCCGTGGTGTTTCGTTGCATGCGGAGATTCTGCGCCGGGGCGGGTTTGGGCGCGACCGGGGACCCGTCGCCCTCGTAGCCCGGACGAAGTCCGGGTCCACTTCATCCGAACAACCGCCCCGGACTTCGTCCGGGCTACGGGGTTAATCCACCTTGCGGTTGAACAGGATCTTGCGGGCCTCGTCGGTGATGACGGCCGGCTGCGGCACCTTGGCGTTCTTCAGCGCCTCGCGAACCGCAGGCCGCGCTTCGATACGCCGGAACCAGCGCGCCAGGTTCGGAAAGTCGTCCAGTTCGAAACCATGATGGTGGCGGAAAAGGATCCACGGCCAGCAAATGATGTCGGCAATCGAGTAATCGCCGCAGAGGTAGTCACGTCCCTCGAGCGTGGCATCCAGCAGCTTGTACGAACGTCGCGCGTCGTTGCCGAAGCGCTCGATGCCGTACGGAATCTTCTCCGGCGCGTAATTCCGGAAGTGCCCGTACTGGCCGATCATCGGACCCTGGTAGGACATCTGCCACATGACCCATTGCATCACCGCGGCGCGGGCGCGCGGTTCGGTCGGCAGCAGCTTGCCGCTCTTCTCGGCGAGATAAATCAGGATCGCGCCCGACTCGGCGACGCTGATCGGCTCGCCACCACCGACCGGATCGATGTCGACGATGGCCGGGATGCGGTTGTTGGGGCTGATCGCCAGGAACGCCGGCTCGAACTGTTCGCCCTTGAAGATGTTCACCGGGATCCACTCGCTCTCGAGCCCCATCTCGGCGATCGCGATCGTGACCTTGTAGACGTTCGGGGTCTCGCCGTAATAGACCTTGATCACGTGATGTCCCCCGGTTGTTCCGTCGCTCCCCCTTGAGTGTCGTCGCACCCGTCTCTAGCGTCTTGTCTTCATCGGCCGCCCCGGTCGTGCTCTACCCCACTCTGCCAAGGCGCTGTCGCACAAGGGTATCCGCGGGTGCCGCCTGAACCGCGGAGAATATTTGCAATCCATTCAGCCTGTTTTTACAAGCTGTACAGCTTGAATGTTGCACGAGCCCCAGGACACCGCTACGGTTCGGCTCATTCGGAATTCGGATGGGGTCCTGCGGGATGGAAAAAGTTCGCTGCGCACTGATCGGGCCGGGCAACATCGGCACCGACCTGCTCTACAAGCTCAAGCGCAGCCCGGTGCTGGAGCCGGTCTGGATGGTCGGCATCGATCCGGCGTCCGAGGGTCTGGCCCGTGCCCGCGAGATGGGCCTGAAGACGACGGACCAGGGCGTGGACGGGCTGCTGCCGCATGTGCACGCGGACGGCATCCAGATCGCCTTCGACTCCACGTCGGCCTACGTCCACGCCGAGAACGCGCGCAAGCTGGGTGAACTCGGCGTGCTGATGATCGACCTGACGCCTGCGGCCATCGGGCCCTACTGCATCCCGCCGGTGAACCTCGCCGAGCAGCTCGAACGCGGCGCCACCAACGTCAACATGGTCACCTGCGGTGGCCAGGCCACGATCCCGATGGTGGCCGCGGTCTCGCGCGTGCAGGCCGTCGAGTACGGCGAGATCATCGCCACCGTCTCGTCGAAGTCGGTGGGACCGGGGACGCGCAAGAACATCGACGAGTTCACGCGGACCACCGCCGGTGCGGTGCGCGACGTCGGCGGCGCGAAGAAGGGCAAGGCCATCATCATCATCAACCCGGCCGAGCCGCCGCTGATGATGCGCGACACGGTGCATTGCCTCACCGTCGAGACGCCGGACCAGGCGGCGATCACGGCCTCGGTGCACCGCATGATCGCGGAGGTGCAGAAGTACGTCCCGGGCTACCGCCTGAAGAACGGCCCGGTGTTCGAGGGTCGTCGCGTGTCGATCTTCCTCGAGGTCGAGGGCCTGGGTGATTACCTGCCGAAGTACGCCGGCAACCTCGACATCATGACCGCCGCCGCGGCGCGCACCGGCGAGATGTTCGCCCGCCGGCTGCAGTCGCCCGGCGCCGTCGCCGCATGAACCGGAATCCACGATGAGCGCCACCACCCGCCTCAAGGGCCGCAAGATCGCCGTGCATGACATGTCGCTGCGCGACGGCATGCACCCCAAGCGTCACCAGATCAGCGTCGAGCAGATGAAGACCGTCGCCGTCGGCCTGGACCAGGCCGGCGTGCCGCTGATCGAAGTCACGCACGGCGATGGCCTGGGCGGCGCCTCCGTCAACTACGGTTTCGCCGCGGCCTCCGACGAGGACTACCTGCGCGCCGTCGTGCCGCTGATGAAGCGGGCGAAGATCTCTGCGCTGCTGCTGCCGGGCATCGGTACCGTCGACGAGCTGCGCATGGCAGCCGATTGCGGCATCGCCTGCATCCGCGTGGCCACGCACTGCACCGAAGCCGACGTCTCCGAGCAGCACATCGCGCTGGGCCGCAAGCTCGGGCTCGACACCGTCGGCTTCCTGATGATGTCGCACATGGCCGACCCGTCGAAGATCCTCGAACAGGCACGGCTGATGGAGAGCTACGGCGCCAATTGCATCTACACCACCGACTCGGCCGGCTACATGCTGCCCGAGGATGTCGCCGAGAGAGTCGATGCGCTGCGCCAGGGCCTGAAGCCCGAGACCGAGATCGGATTTCACGGCCACCACAACCTGGCGATGGGCGTGGCCAATTCCATCGCCGCCGTCACGGCGGGCGCGTCGCGCATCGACTGCGCCTGCGGCGGCATGGGCGCCGGCGCCGGCAACACGCCGATGGAGGTCTTCATCGCGGTGGCCGAGCGCATGGGCATCGAGACCGGCGTGGACACGTTCAGGATCATGGACGTGGCCGAAGACCTGGTGACCCCGATGATGGATTTCCCGGTCCGCATCGATCGCAACTCGCTGACGCTGGGCTACGCCGGAACCTATTCGTCGTTCCTGCTGTTCGCCAAGCGCGCCGAGAAGCAGTACGGCGTCCCGGCGCGCGACATCCTGGTGGAGATGGGTCGCCGCAAGACGGTCGGCGGTCAGGAAGACATGATCGAGGACGTTGCGCTGGACCTGCTGAAGAATCGGAGCGTCGCGGTATAAACCCTCCGCGTCACTTCGATCCAAAAACATTTAGAGAGGAGAACACCGATGACCGCCCTGGCCGCCTACCGTGCCGCGCGCGACCTGCTGATCCGTCACCGCGAGGACTACACCGCGGCGATGACCGACTTCCGCTGGCCCGAGATGCCCGAATTCAACTGGGCGCTCGATCACTTCGACGACCTGGCGCGCGGCAACAAGCGCGCGGCGCTGCGGATCGTCGACGAATCGGGGACCGAGGTCAGCCGCAGCTTCGAGGAGCTGCGCGTGGCCAGCGATCGTGCCGCCAACTTCCTGCGCAGGCTGGGCGTCGGGCGTGGCGATCGCCTGCTGGTGATGCTGCCCAACCGCGTCGAACTGTGGGAACTGATGCTGGCGGCGATGAAGCTGGGCGCCGTGCTGAGCCCGGCGACGATGCTGCTGTCGGAAGCCGACCTGAAAGACCGCATCGAGCGCGGACAGATGCGTGCGGTGATCGTGGATGCGGCGAACGTCTCCAAGTTCGCCGGCATCGCCGACGGCTGCGTGCGCGTTTCGGTGGGCAAGGCCGAAGGCTGGTCGAACTACCAGCAGGCAGCCGACGCCTCGAAGGACTTCAAGCCGGATGGCGTCACCCGCGCCGACGATCCCTGCGTCCTGTACTTCACGTCGGGCACGACCTCGAAGCCCAAGATGGTCCTGCACACACAGCGCAGCTACCCGGTGGGTCACCTGAGCACGATGTACTGGCTGGGGCTGCGCGAGGACGACGTGCACCTGAACATCAGCTCGCCGGGCTGGGCCAAGCATGCGTGGAGCTGCTTCTTCGCGCCCTGGACCATCGGTGCCACCGTCTTCGTCTACAACCAGGGCCGTTTCGACGCCGACAAGACGCTGGCGACGCTGGCGCGCTGCGGCGTGACGACGCTGTGCGCACCGCCGACGGCCTGGCGTGCGCTGATCCTCGAAGACCTGACCAAGTACAAGCTCAAGCTGCGCGAGCTGGTCAGCGCCGGCGAGCCGCTGAATCCCGAGGTCATCGAACGCGTGAAGGCCGCTTGGGGCCACGTCATCCGCGAGGGCTACGGCCAGACCGAATCCACGGCGATGCTCGGCAATCCGCCGGGACAGCCGGTGCGCTACGGCTCGATGGGCCGTCCCCTGCCCGGCTATCGACTCGATCTGCTCGACAGCGACGGCAAGCCGGTCGACGAGGGCGAAGTGTCCGTTTCGCTCGATCCTCGCCCGGCCGGTGTCATGGCCGGTTACGCGGGCGACGAGGAGAAGTCGAAGAAGGCGCTCGGCGGTACGCACTACGGCACCGGTGACGTCGCCTCGCGCGACGCGGACGGCTTCTTCTGGTTCGTCGGACGCACCGACGACGTGTTCAAGAGCTCCGACTACCGCATCTCGCCGTTCGAGCTCGAAAGCGCGCTGATCGAGCACGAGGCCGTCGCCGAAGCGGCGGTCGTCGAGAGCCCGGATCCGAAACGGCTGTGCGTGCCCAAGGCCTGCGTGATCCTGAAGCCGGGGTTCGCACCGGATCGCGAAACCGCGAAGTCCATCCTGAGCTTCACGCGTACGCGCCTGGCGCCGTACCAGAAGATCCGCATCATCGAGTTCTGCGACCTGCCCAAGACGGTGTCGGGAAAGATCCGCCGCACCGAGCTGCGCGCCAGCGAAGCGGAGCGACGCAAATCCGGCCAGCGTGGCGAGAACGAATTCTTCGAGACGGATTTTCCGGAGCTGCTCGATAGCGCGAGAACGTAGAGGAATTCTTGCGCGGGGCTCAGCCCCGACAGGACCTTCGCAGATCGTCATTGAAGTCAGCACAACGTCTCTCCCTGCTCTTTTGCAAGGAGAGAGAGCCAGAGAACGCAGATGCCCAGCCCCATCGACACCATGACAGCAAGGCCGATCGACACCGAAGCATCAGCCGGCAAGGCGATCACGCCGTCCCGCCTCTGCGTCATGCACGTCCGCGTCGAGCCTGCACAGGTCTGGTTCGACTGCCCGCGCTGCGGCGTGGAGCTCGAGGGCTATTACAGCGACCCCCGTGGCCAGACCGACGTCGCCTGCGAGGACTGCGGCACCGTCTTCGACATTCCTTCCAGCGCCAGCCTGGTCATCACCTGACCCATTCTGCGAGCCAACGCCATGAACATGCCTCTCACGCCCGAACAGCCTGCGGTCTGGAACGACCCCGAGCACCACATCTTCAAGGTCTCGCGTCGCAGCTTCACGGACACGCAGGTGTTCCGTGACGAGTACAACCGCATCTTCGACAAGTGCTGGCTGTACCTGGGGCACGAATCCGAGCTGGTGAAGCCCGGCGATTTCGTCGCGCGCATCGTGGCCAAGCGCAGCATCCTGTTCACGCGCGATGCGCAGAACAAGGTCAATGCGTTCTTCAACGCCTGCCCGCACCGCGGCGCGCAAGTGTGCCGCGAGCGCAAGGGCAACGCGAAGAGCTTCCAGTGCTTCTACCACGGGTGGGTGTTCGGAGCCGACGGCACGCTCAAGAGCCAGCCCGGCAGCGAGTGCTACCCCGCCGATTTCAACGCCAACGGTGCCGCCAACCTGGTGCCGGTCCCGCGCCTGGATTCGTATCGCGGCTTCTGGTTCCTCTGCTTCGACCGCAACGTGCAGTCGCTGAGCGACTACCTGGCCAACGCCAAGGAGTGGATCGACATCATCGCGGACCAGTCCGAGGTCGGCATGACCCTGGTCGGCGGCACGCAGGAGTACCAGATCCGCGCGAACTGGAAACTGCTCACCGAGAATTCGATCGACGGTTATCACGCGATCAACACGCACGCGACCTACGTCGACTATCTGAAAAACATGCAGGGCAGCATGTCGCCGGTGCCCTTCGAGGGCACCGGATACGACCTGGGCAACGGCCACGCCGTCATCGAATACAAGGCGCCGTGGGGACGCCCGGTCGCGCAGTGGATTCCGCTGTGGGGCGAGGAAGGCAAGATCGAACTCGCCAAGGTTCGCGCACGCCTGGTGGAACGCTTCGGCGAAGCGCGCGCCGATCGCATCGCCACGCTCAACCGCAACATGTTCATCTTCCCGAACCTGGTGCTCAACGACATCATGGCGATCACGGTGCGCACGTACTTCCCGACCGCGCCGGACGCGATGCAGATCTCGGCCTGGGCGCTGGCGCCGAAGGATGAGAGCGCCTGGGCGCGCAAGTTCCGCCTGTCCAATTTCCTCGAATTCCTCGGCCCCGGCGGCTTCGCGACACCCGACGACGTCGAGGCGCTCGAGCAGTGCCAGCGCGGCTACGAGGCGATGAAGGAAGCCCCGTGGAACGACATGTCCAAGGGCATGATCAAGGAGAAGGTCAACTACGACGACGAGCTGCAGATGCGCGTGTTCTGGAACGAATGGCAGCGCCGCACGCAGGCGACCGCGCTGGGCAAGGGAGACGCCTGATGCTCACCATCGACACCGTGACCCGCGAGCAGGTCGAGGACTTCATGTTCCTCGAAGCCGAGATGCTCGACGAATGGCGGCTCAAGGAATGGCTGACTTTGTTCACCGCCGACGGCAGCTACTACGTGCCGACGACGGACACGCCGGCCAACGCCTCGCCGGACAACGCGCTGTTCTACGTCGCGGACGATCGCTTCCGTCTCGAGCAGCGCGTCGAGCGCCTGCTCAAGCGCACCGCGCACGCCGAGTTCCCGAAGTCCAAGACGCGGCACCTCGTCAGCAACGTGCGCATCCGGGCGCGCCACGACGACGAGCTGGACGTGGGCGCCGCGGTACTGACCTATCGCACGAAGATGGGCCTCACGGAGACCTACATCGGCAGCTATCGCTACCGCATCGCCGTGACGCCGGAAGGGCTGCGCATCCGCGAGAAGCGCTGCATCCTCGACATGGAAGGCCTGAAACCCAACGGCCGCATCAGCATCATCCTCTGAGGTGAACTCCTCGATGAACGTCCCCTTCCGCTACAAGCGTCTCGGTTACGTGGCGCTCAACGTCACGGATCTCGCGAAGAGCACCGCGTTCTACCGCGACATCGTAGGGCTGGCGGTCACCGAATCCGGCGACGATCTCGCCGCGCTGCGCTGCTCGCAGGATCACCACAACATGCTGCTGTACCCGGCTGCCCAGCCTGGCCTCAAGCGCATCGGCTTCGAACTGGAGAGCGGCCACGACCTCGACCTTGCGCGCGACTACGTGCGCGGCCTGGGCCTGGCGATCGAGGACGTGTCGGCCGACGAACTCAAGCGCCTGCGCACCGTCGCGGCGTTCCGCTTCCGCATTCCGGGCAGCGGCCTGTGCCTCGAATACTTCGTGCAGATGATGCATCTCGCGCAGCCCTACGTGCCGACCGTCGCGAAGATCGAGCGCCTGGGCCACGTCGTGCTCAACGTCGCCGACTTCGACAATGCACTGCAGTGGCTGACTGAAAAACTGGGCTTCGTCGTCTCCGATTTCGTGCCGGGCTTCGCGGCATTCCTGCGCTGCTTCCCCAACCCGCTGCATCACTCGATGGCGATCCTGACCGGGACCGAAGATCACCTGAACCACGTGAACTTCATGGTCACCGACATCGACGACATCGGCCGCGGCATGAACCGCATGAAGAATAACGACATCGAGATCGTGTTCGGACCGGGGCGACATCAGCCCTCGGAGAGCATCTTTCTCTACTGGCTCGATCCGGATCGCATGACGGTCGAATACAGCTTCGGCATGGAAACGTTTCCCGAGACGAATGCGCGCGAGGCGCGGCTGCTCGAACCGGTGCCCGGCACGCTCGACACCTGGGGCAGCGTGCCGACGCCGGCGTTCGGGAAGATCGGCGTCATCGAACAGGCGACCGCGGCCTCTTCGGCAGTCGCCGGTGATTCGACGTCGCCGATCCGCATCTCGTCCTCGCAGAGCGGAGCCCTGGCATGAGCCAGCGCCTGAAGGATCGCGTCGCCGTCGTCACCGGTGCCGGACGCGGCATCGGCTACGCGATCGCCGAACGCTTCGCCGCCGAAGGCGCGAAGCTGGTTCTCGCGGACCTCGACCCGAAGACGCTCGAAGAAGCCGCCACGCGCTTGCGCGCGACCGGCGCAGAAGTGGTGACGGAAGCCGGCGATCTCGCGAAGCAGGACGTCGCCGAGCGCACGATCCAGGCCGCCGTGAAGCACTTCGGCACGCTGGACATCCTCGCCAACAACGCCGGCGGCGGCATCCTGCGGCCGTTCCTCGATCACACGCCGGACACGCTGCGCACGACGATCGACCGCAACCTGTGGACCTGCATCTGGTGCTGCTGGTACGCGCTGCCGATCATGAAGGCCAAGGGCTACGGCCGCATCGTGAACCTCGGTGCGGACTCGGTGCGCAACGGCCTGTTCGACCACGCGGCCTACAACGCGGCCAAGGGCGGCATGCACGGCATGACCACGGGCCTTGCACGCGAATTCGCACGCGACGGCATCACGGTGAATACCGTTGCGCCCTGCGTCGTGAATACGCCGCAGCTCGCCGAAGTCGCGGCGGTGAATCCCGAACTCGTGCGCAAGGTCATCGACGTCGTTCCGATGGGGCGCCCCGGCGAGATGCACGAAATCGCCTCGATGGTCGCCTACCTCGCCACCCCCGAAGCCGCCTTCGTGACCGGACAGGTCATCAGCGTCAACGGCGGCACCACGATGCTCTAGGGCCCTAGCCATGTCCAACCTGCACCCCCTGATCCCCGCTGTCGACCTCTTCGAAGGCGAGATGAAAAACGCGACGCTGCCCGACGGCACGCGTGTGGCGCTCTACAACCTCAACGGCGCGTACTACGTCACCGACGACACCTGCACGCACGAGAACGCCTCGCTGTCCGACGAGGGCATGATCGAAGGCAGCAACGTGATCTGCGGCTGGCACTTCTGCGGTTTCGACATCGCCAGCGGCGCGGCCACCGCCTCGCCGTGCAGCGAGCCGCTGCGCACGTATGCGGTCACGCTCGTCGAAGGAGTGATCCATGTCGAGCTCTGAGGCGGGCCTGGTCTCTGCGGGTGCGACACGTCGCGCCGTTCCCAAGCGACGCACGCCCAAGCGCCGGACACAGGCCGAGCGTTCGGACGAGATGCGCGGCCGCGTGCTCGAAGCCGCCGCCACCGTGCTGCGCCGCAAGGGCTACGCCGGACTTCGCACCGACGAGGTGGCGCGCGTGGCCAAGGTGTCGCGCGGCGCCCAGCAGTACCACTTCCCGACCAAGGACAGCCTGGTGCTGGCCACGGCCGAGTACCTGCTGCGCGACGGCCTGGGCCGCGGCGAAGCGCGTGCGCAGGCGGCCCGCTCCGGCGGCGATGTCGTCGAGGCGATCATCCAGGACTGCATGGATTTCTTCCTGGGTCCCGACTTCGCGACGATCCTCGATCTGGTGCTCGCCGGCAGCAAGGACCGCGGCCTGCGCGACCAGATCTATGCCTACACGCGCGGCAGCCGCCTGGGCGTCGAAGCCGCGTGGCTGGAAGTGCTGTGCGAACAAGGCATCCCGCGCGCGAAGGCCGAAAAGATCCTGTGGCTGACGATCAGCATCGTGCGCGGATTCTCCGTGCGCGCGCTGTGGCAGCGTGACGACCAGCTGTTTCGCAGCATCCTCGACGAGTGGAAGCTGATCCTCACGGGGCATCTCAAGAATCTGAAGGGAGACAATCGATGAGCTTGTGGATCGACATGGTGGGCACCGAGATCCGGACCGTGAACACGCCGACGTTCGGCCGCATCCGCATCGCGGAAGCCGGCCCGAAGGACGCGCCTGCGATCCTGTTCCAGCACGGGATCGGCGGCCACCTGGAGGCCTACAGCAAGAACCTCGTGCCGCTGTCGGACGAGTTCCGCTGCATCGCGTTCGACTACGTCGGCCACGCGATGTCGAACCGCAAGGCGATGGAATACACGCCACCCGTGCTCGCCGAGCAGGTCGCCGAGCTGATGGATGCGCTGGAGCTGAAGAAGGCACACCTGTCGGGCGAGTCGCTGGGCGGCTGGGTGTCGGGCTTCTTCTCGGTGATCCATCCCGAGCGCGTGGATCGCCTGATGCTGAACACCGGCGCCGGCATTCCGATCGTCAGCGACAAGGGTCGCGCCGACATGCTCGACCTGATGGAGCGCTCGAAGAAGGCCGCGGGCCTGGCGCCGACGTTCGAGAGCGTCAAGCACCGCATCGCGTGGCTGATCCACCCGAAGAACCAGCACCTCGTCACCGACGAACTGGTGAACCTGCGCCTGAAGTTCTACCTGATGGCCGAAGGCCGTGAAGTGACGCCGATGGTCAATCGCATGCTCGGGCGTCACGACGAGTTCCTGCTGCCGCTGGAGCAGATCCGCCACGAGACGATGCTGCTGTGGACGCGCGACAACCCGATCCACGACCTGGAGTGCGCGCAGGCCGCGGTCAAGCGGATCCGCAACAGCAGCCTGTACGTGATGAAGGCCGACGGCGCGCACTGGCCGCAGTACGAAGATCCCGAGGAGTTCAACCGGGTGGCGCGTGCGTTCTTCGCCGGTCGTCCGCTCTGACGCAAGAAGGAACCGACACATGACCGCCCGCAGTCGCCAGGCCACGCAGACGGCCGCTCCCAGCCCCGACACGCTCACCGCGCTGTCGCTGCGGGAGGCCTATCGCACCGGGATTCCCTGCGCGCCGATCCGCGACCTCGTCGAAGCCGGTGACGTGCAGGCCGCCTACGGCATCCAGGAGATCAATACGCAGCACTGGCTGGCCGCGGGGCGCCGCCTCGTCGGCCGCAAGATCGGCCTGACCTCGCTGGCCGTGCAGCAGCAGCTGGGCGTCGATCAGCCCGACTTCGGCATGCTGTTCGCCGACATGGCCGCCTGCGACGGCGACCCGATTCCGGCGGGCGCCGTGCTGCAGCCCAAGGCCGAGGCCGAGATCGCCTTCGTGCTCGAACGCGACCTGTCCATCGAGCAGCCGACGATGGCCGACGTGATCCGCGCCGTCGCCTATGCGACCGTCGCCATCGAAGTGGTCGGCAGCCGCATCGCCAACTGGGACATCAAGCTGGTCGACACCGTCGCCGACAACGCATCGAGCGGCATGTTCGTGCTCGGCAACACGCCGTTCGCACTCAACGGCCTGGACCTGCGCGACTGCCGGATGCAGATGCTGCGCACCGGCGGCGACGTGATCTCCACCGGCGTCGGTCACGCCTGCCTCGGCCATCCGCTCAACGCCACGCTGTGGCTGGCACGCAAGATGATCGAAGTCGGGCGCCCGCTGAAAGCCGGCGACGTCATCCTGTCCGGCGCGCTGGGTCCGATGGTGGCCGCCAAACCCGGCGACGTCTTCGAGGCGCAGGTCACCGGTCTGGGTTCGGTGCGCGCCGCGTTCGCATGACGCTCAGACAGCTCTCCGGCTGAGCGCTCGTATCTTTCGACAACACGTGCCGGCGCTCGATTGCAGTTCGCGCGGGTCGCGGCGATGCTCGTCCGCCTTCGCCGTCTCCATCACCTTCGGAACCACGACATGACCTCACGGCCGGACTGGAAGCAAGGGCTGGGACCGATCGACAAGGACCGTCCCTCGCCCGCCTGGATCGCGGCATTGCGTGCCCGCTTCACGACCGAGCGCACGATCGATCGCGTGCTGACGCGCAAGCTCGAACAGCGCGCCGACCGGCCCTACCGTCAGACGACACTCGAGCAGCTCGGCGCCGGCGTCGAGTCGCTGCTACGTGCGAACATCGGCGCCGACTTCGCCATCCGCGAGACGCGCTGGCTGTCGGGCGGCGCGTCCAAGCTGCAGATGGCGTTCACGCTCGACTGGACACGGCCCGGCGCCGGTCGCGAGCAGACGCCGCTGGTGCTGCGCATGGAGCCTGCCGAGTCCATCGTCGAGACCAGCCGCCTGCGCGAGTTCCAGCTCATCAAGGCCATGGAAG
Source organism: Panacagrimonas perspica (assembly GCF_004364935.1). GTDB lineage: Bacteria > Pseudomonadota > Gammaproteobacteria > Nevskiales > Nevskiaceae > Panacagrimonas > Panacagrimonas perspica. The sequence continues at coordinate 1,415,849 of NZ_SOBT01000008.1, forward strand.
GCGTGGTGCCGGTTCCGCCCGTCTTCTGGTGCGACGAGAACGGTGACCACCTGCCGTATCCCGCGCTGATCTACGGCTTCGCGCGCGGTGTCGCCAAGCCGAGCGCGAGCAGCAGCGGACCATCGGGTGTCGGCACCACGCTGCCGCCGGCGTTGCGGGAACGGATCGCGCCGCAGTTCGTCGAGTGCCTTGCGCGCATCCACGCCTTCGATTTTTCGAAGGCGGACCTGAGCGCGTTCGACAATCCCGGCACCGGCACGCAGTGCGCGGCCTGGGGCCTGGACTGGTGGCAACGCGTCTGGGAAGAAGACAGCGGCGAAGACGTGCCGCTGATGCGGCTGGCCGTCGTCTGGCTGCGGAAGAACCTGCCGGTGCTGGATCGCCCGGTGATCGTCCACGCCGACTACCGCCTCGGCAACTTCCTGTTCACCGAGGACGATGCCCGCATCAGCGCGTGGCTCGACTGGGAGCTCGGCCGCATCGGCGACCGCCACCAGGATCTCGCGTGGACGACCAACCACGCCTTCTCGTCGATGGACGCCGACGGCAAGACGCCGCTGGTCTGCGGGCTGCTGCCGGAGTCCGCGTTCTTCGAGGCCTACGAACGGGTGTCCGGCTTCCACATCGATGCGAAGACGCTGCACTGGTACAAGGTCTACAACGCCTACAGCCTCGCGGTCATCGCACTGGCCACCGGCTACCGCATCTCGCGCAACGCCAAGACGCACCAGGACGTGCTCGTCGCGTGGCTGATCGGCATCGGATCCTCGGTGCTCGAAGAACTGCGCCAACACCTCGAGGCAGGAGCCTGACATGCAGATGCGCAGCGACATCCAGCTCACCGCGCTGATCCGCGCGATGAAGGACGTGGTGATCCCCGCGATCGATCCGGCGAACCGCCTCGCGATCGAGCAGAGCCAGCTGGTGCTGGGCATGCTCGCGCTGATGCAGAAGCAGTTGCCGATGCAGTTCCGCTTCGATCGCGACGAGCTGTCGCGCCTGCTGCGCACGGCGGACCGCCTCGCCGAAGCCTGCGCGGCCGAACCGGGCTTGAGCGAAACGATCCGTGCGCTGGCCGATGTGCAGCAGCCCGCGCGACAGCGGTTCGCGGCGGCCACCGTGGATCCGTCCGAACTCTACGGCGACGTGGTCGGACTGCGCGAAGCGATCGGTGCGCTGGTGACGCGCGCAGGCGACGCCGCCTCGCCGGCACTGATGTCGCAGATCGAGCGGCATGTGCTCGACCTGTCGCGCGAGCAACTGCTGCGCGACCGCGCACTGATGGCACCGCAGGGCTGGGAGCCGGGCTTGCCGGCAGTCGAGACGCTGCTGGAGGCCGTGCGCTAGCCGCGAGCCCAGCGAGCAGGCGGATCGAGCGGCCGATCAGGCCGCGGCAGGATGCCCGAACACCTGCCCCAGGTAGCGCACGAACGTCTCGTCGTCGCACAGCGTCTTGCCCGGCGTATCCGACAGCTTCGCCACCGGTGAGCCGTTGCAGCGCACGAGCTTCATGACGATGTTCAGCGGCTTCGGGCCCAGATCGTTCATCAGGTGCGTGCCGATGCCGAAGCCCGTCATCATGCGATCGGCGAAGTGCCGCCACAGCGAGATCGCGGTATCGAAGTCCAGGCCATCGGAGAACACCAGGCGCTTGGCGCTCGAGTCGATGCGCAGCGTGCGGTAGTGGCGGATGACCTTCTCGCCCCACTCCACCGGATCGCCGGAGTCGTGGCGCAGGCCGTCGAACAGCAGCGCGAAGTAGCGATCGAAGTCGCGCAGGAACGCATCGATGCCGACGACGTCCGTCAGCGCCGTTCCCAGGTCGCCGCGATATTCCTGGACCCAGGTTTCCAGCGCCTGCTTCTGGAATTTCGACAGGCGCACGCCGGTGGCCTGGTGCATCTGCAGGAACTCGTGCGCCATCGTGCCGATCGCCGTGATGCCCAGGTCCATCGCGATCTTCACGTTGCTGGTGCCCTTGAAATACTCCGGCACCTCGGCCAGCAGGCGCGCCGCCACCTGCTGCTGCCACGCGCCGCTGTAGCGGCGACGCAGCCCGAAATCGAAGAACTCGAACGGATTGCGCCGCGCAGGACCGTCCTTCAGCGCCTTGAGCTTCGCGATCTTCGCCGTGAGCCTGCGCTCGCCTTCGATGGTGGGATCCCCGCCGCTGCGCTGCCGCAGCTCGCGGAAATACAGCTCGTTGACCATCGACAGCACCGGGATCTCGAAGCCGGTGGTGTGGATGATCGGACCATTGGCGACGATGCTCAGGGCGCCCTGCTCGTTCTGCGCGGTGATGAAGCGCCGCTGGAACCGGAACAGGTGCAGCCAGTCGACGAAATCGGGCTTCATGAATCGCAGGCCCGAGACGTAGTCCAGTTCCGCTTGCGTGAACTTCAGCTCGCACAGTGCGTCGAGCTCGCGATTCACGGCATCCGCGAGGTCGCCGAGCGGAAATTCCGTTGCGTTGCGGCAGACGAAGCGGTACTCGGCCTGCGTCGCCGGGTTCTGATGCAGCATCGGCTGCCACATCGTCAGCTTGTAGAGGTCGGTCTCCAGCAGGCTGGTGATGATCGGGTCGTTCATGCGGCGCGATGCCAGGTGACGGTGGTGGCCAGGCGTACGCCCGCAGCGCTCATGGCGTGGACAAAGGCCTCTGCCTGCGCCTCGAACCCGGGGACCGCACTCATCGCATCGGTGAGCAGCGACACCTTGCCCGCGTCGCGCGGATCCATCGCGGCGATCACGTCCTCGACGGTCGCCTTGACGCAGTGACTCAGGGCTTCGCCGGCGACGAGCAGTCGGTCGGCCTTCAACAGCACGTCCAGCAAGGCCTGGTTGGTGTCCGTGTGCGGGTCCTGCGGATCGACGACTTCCGCGCGCACGGCCGAGTAGTGCTCCGTGAACCGGTTGAGCCCCTTGAGCACCCGCACCACCGGACGACCGGTGCCGGCCTCCCAGGCGTTGCAGGCGTCGAGAATTTCGGGATGAAGGTTGTGGCCCTGCGTGCCGATCTGGCAGTGCACGGGCCAGATCATGTGCCGGTAGCGGCCCTGCGCTTCGAGCTTCAGAAGATAGGCCAGCACGCGCGGCAGGTGCGACGGATCGGCAGGCACGAGGCGCCCCGCGGCGACGTCGGCGTGACTCGCCTGCGTGAACGGCGGCGGCGGCGCGCCTTCGGGCGTACGCCAGAAACCGGGATGGCCGATGTCGAGCAGCTCGTGGCTGTCGAACGTCAGCGTGATGCCGTCGATGGCCCGTCCGTTGACGCGGATGAACGCCGCGAGGCGGCGCATGTCCGCGTCGGCGCCACGAACCGGCAGCGAGGCGCCCGGCAGATCCATGAAGTCGATCTGCGGGTCGATGATCAGCAGGTGGGTACTCAAGAGGGCACTCCGGAAGGCACGCCGCATCTTCGCCCACATCGGACGAGGACGACCACGCCGTCCGGAATTCCGGCCGCGACGAGCGCCGTGATCGGCCGGTCTACTTGGCCTGCGGCAGCTTCTTCAGATCCGCGATCCGGGGAATGCCCTTCCAGCCCATCAGCTCGGCTTCCGTCGTGGCGCCGTTGGCCTCGAGCCACTTGCCGATCGTGGCTCCCACCTCGGGACCGGTGCCGTACACGCGGTGCGAACGCACGACGATGACGCCGACTCCGTCGACGAGCACGAAGCGGGCGAACGCGGCTTCCCGAACGCCCTCGGCACCGAGCAGCGCGGCGACGAAGTGTTCGGCCTCCTGCTTGTCGGTGCGCGGCTTGGAATTCGTCTGCAGGATCTTGCCGCTCGCCTGATAGTTGCCGAGGACGGCGTTCGCCAGTTCCGCGAGCTGGTCGCCGGTGGCCACCTTCGGATGCACGTTGATGGTGACCATGTCGGTCCAGCGCGAAAGATCGGACTGCTCCCTGGGCGTGAATTCGTTCTGATCGTCCTTCGACCATCGATGCAGGTACTCGGTGCCGCCGAAGCTGAGCGCCATTCCCTTTCCTGCGGCCGCTGCCGCCTTGTCCGCCGCCTGTGCGACGCCCATCGTCATGCCGATCAGGACGCCGAGCGCACCGGCCAGTCGCCAAGCTTGAATGGATCCACGTTTCACGAAATCTCTCCCCAGAGTGATCGCCGGATCGAACCCGATGTTGTTTCAGCGGCGATGCGTACGGAGCATGCACCGCAACGGCTCAGGACGCGACCCAAGCGGCAGCCGCTTGCCCGTTGGCGCCGGTCAGGCCGGGAAATCGTCGAGCGCCCGGTTGTCGATGGCCTGCTGCGCCCCACCCGTCACCATCTGCATCAGCATGCGATCCCCCCGTTCGGTGCGCTTGACGATCAAGGTCGCGGCGAGCCCCACGGCGATCACCGCGAAACTGTAGTGCGCGTAATCCCGCAGCAGGCGATCGAAGCCGTAATCGCGAACGCCGTGCGACATCAGCGCCTCGTGGTATTCCCTGAGCAAGCCCTGTTCGTGCTGGCGCCGCGTCTGACGGTCGAAAGCCCCGCCCAGAAAATAGGCGACGTCCATCCCTGCTCCGAGAAAGCTCGCCGTCTGCCAGTCGACGACGGCGACGCGTCCGTCCGCGCCGCCGAACATCATGTTGTCCTGCCTGAAATCGTTGTGCGAAAAACACTTCGGCCGTTCGCGCGGCCGGTTCCACCAGGCGTGATGACGCACGTAACGATCACAGACCTGCTGCACTTCCGCACTCAGCAAGCCGGTGTAGTGCTGTCGCACGTGATGCCAGGACCGCTCGATGAGATCGGTGCTGTAGAAATCCTGCGAACCCTCCGGCACCCGCACCCAGGCGTTCTTCAGCAGTTCCTGGTCGTCCCAGAACGCGGAGTGAAGCAGCGCGCCCTCGCGAAGAACCTGGCGCGCTTCGTCCAGGGTGCAACCATGCATCTGGTCGCCCTGCCGGGCGGGTGCAAGATCCTCGAACAGCAGCGCGAAGCGGTCCGCCTCGTCGATCTCGGCCACGTACACCTTCGGCGTGCGGATCTGCGTGCGCATGGCCAGCTCCCGATAGAACATGACCTCGGTGCGATAGATGCCGAGATCGCGTCCCGTCTGCGCCGATACCGCGTCGGCGGAGGGGAATTTTCCGACCAGCGACGTCGGGGCATCCGCCGGCGGCGTGCCGGCATACGAGAGCTGGAAGCGGCGCGTCTCTCCGAGTTGCCCGGTTCCGACGGACTGCATCGTGATGCCCTCGACGCGGGCGTCGAGGCCGTGGCTGGCCAGCGCCTGGGTCATCCACCCCGGCGTGATCATCTCCGGCGTCACCACCGGAATCGCTTGCTTCATGTCTCCTCCGGAGCCGATCGGTGCCGGCCCATCTTCAGTTTTCGTTGCGTGTCGAGAAGCCTTGCGAGGTTCGCACGCCGCCTCACTGATCCGAGTAGACCGGCGCACGCTTCTCCTTGAACGCGGACACGGCCTCTCGATGATCGGCGGTCTCCAGCAGGATCACCTGCTGGCGATCCTCGAGCATCAGGCCCGCATCGAGACTGCCGGCGTCGATCGTCGCGTTGAGCGTCTCCTTGGTCAGCCGCAGTCCCATTGGCGAGGCTTTCAGCATGTCCTCGGCCAGGCTCAGCCCCGTCGATAGCAGCTCTTCGGGTGCGACGATCTCACTGACCAGGCCGATCGCCTGCGCGCGCTGGGCGCCGATGAAGCGACCCGACATCAGGAATTCCGACGCGATCGAAAGACCGACCAGACGCGGCAGCAGATAGCCCGCGCCCATGTCGCAACCGCCCAGTCCGACGCGCAGGTAGGCCGCGTTCATCTTCGCGTCGGGTGTGGCGTATCGCACGTCGGACGCCAGCGCGAGCGAAAACCCCGCCCCGCAGGCCGCGCCCTGGACCAGCGTGATGATCGGCTGGGGACAAGCGCGCATGTGCCGGATGATTCCCGAGTACAGGCGCTGCGATGCGAGCTGCCGCTGCGGACGTCCGGCGCCGCCCGGTGCGAACGCCAGTGAATCCAGATCCGCCCCTGCACAGAACGTCTTGCCTTCCGAACGCAGCACGACGACGCGCACGTCGAGCCGCGATCCGAGCCCGAGGAAATAGTCGTGCAGCGATTCGGCCATCGCGATGTCGACCGCGTTCAACCTGGCGGGCCGGTCCAGCGTGACGATCTCGATGGCGCCGCGGCGCTCGATGCGCAGCGAGGAAGACGATGGCTTGGACATGATGGATCTCCGGCGCCTGCAGGAAGGATCGACGCCGGAACGAATAGTGGACCAGTCGGATCGATGACGACATCGCCATCGACGCCACGCCGATGGCGTGCGCCGTGGCAGCATCGAACCGGCGCCGCGGTTCGACGCTGCCGCGCTTCAGGCCCTCAGCCGATCGCTCGCGCCGTAGCTGCGCAGCCGGAATTCCATCGGCGTCTCGCCGTACTCGGCCTTGAAGCGTCGCGAGAAGTGCGTGGAGCTCAGAAAGCCCGACGACAGCGCGATGTCAGCGACGGTGCGCCGCGCCATCTGCGGGTTTGCCAGCGCGCGGCGGCTCAGCGCGAGGCGTTCCTGCATCAGGTAGCTCGACACCGTGGCGTCAGTCGGCGCGAACAGCCAGTGCAGGTAACGCACCGAGATGCGGCAGCCCGCCGCGATCGTCGTCGGACCCAGTTCCGGGTCGTCGAGGTGGCCCTTCACGTACGCCTTCACGCGCTGCATCTGCGCGTCGCGCAGCGACTCCGGCGGCAACTGCCGCGCGTCGTCGCCGAGCGCGTTGACGATCAGGCCGATGGTGGCTTCCACCAGCCCATCCGGGTTGTTCAGGCTGCCGGACAGGAAATCCGGGCGGATCGCGGCGACGTAGTTGGACAGCAGGCGCGCCCCCATCGAACCCGCCTCGATCTTGCCCTCCACCGCGCGCCAGTTCCCCGGCATCCAGTGCTGAAGGCGGCTCAACGGGATCATCGTCGAGATCTTGTGCAGCGGCTCAATGACCTTGAAGGACATCGGCTTGGTGGTGTCCCAGATCAGCACGTCGCCACGGCCCAGCATCATGCGGCGATCGTCGATGCAGAACTCCTCGCGCCCTTCGAGCACCCACTGCAGCGCCAGCACCATCTCGTCCTGGCTCTTCGTCGCATCGCGCGAGTAGCGCACGGCGCCGCAAGGGTCGCAGCGGCAATCCACGATCTGGAAACCGCTGGCCTTGCGATGCTCGATCGTGGCGTTGAATGCCGTGCCGGGATCCCGCTGGGAGTGCCAGACCCCGTAGACCTCGTTGAGCTTCTGGTCCCAGGCCTCGTAGCGCTCACGGGGCGCGTACTGGTCGGTGGTCCAGCTATGGGCATGGCTGTTCATCGCTTCCTCCATCTCACGTGCGCAGTCTCAGCGGATCGACGCCGTCTGTAGTGCAGGGCCACGATAGCGGCGCAGGCCGCAAAAAGCAGCAACACCGTAGCCCGGGCGTTGAATTTCGCGAAGCGAAAGAGGCGGGACTCCCTCTCGAGCCAGCAAAAGCCCCGGGTTTCACCCGGGCTACTCGACCGCAGCCGCCGCAAGCCCGGCCGTTGCGCCGAGAGTTCAACCACCTTGCGCCGCCGGGACAGGGCCGATTAAGGCCGCGCGTATCCTCGGGTGCCGCCCCGCCCACCCGCGACACCGGAGAATCCCCATGCGCCTCAAGGACAAAGTAGCCATCATCACCGGTGGCAGTTCCGGCTTCGGTCGCGCCATCGCGATCGCCTATGCGCGCGAAGGCGCGAAGATCGTCGTCGGCGATCTCCGGGCCGAGCCGCTGTCCGGCGGCTTCGAGGACAGCCTGACGACGACCACCGTCGACGAGATCGTGCGAGCCGGCGGCGCCGCCACGTTCGTGCGCTGCGACGTGACCAAACGTGACGACGTGCGCGCGCTCGTGCGGGCGGCGGTCGACACCTACGGCCGTCTCGACATCATGTTCAACAACGCCGGCATCTATCGCGGCGGCAAGCTGTTCCACGAGTTCACCGACGACGAGCTCGACGCCTGCCTGAACGTCAACGTGAAGGGCACGTGGCTGGGATCGCAGGAGGCCGTCAAGCAGTTCCTGGCGCAGGGCAAGGGCGGCAACATCATCAACCTGGTGTCCACCGCCGGCCTGCAGGGCCATCCGCGGCAGTCGGTCTACAACATCTCCAAGGGCGCGCAGGCCAACCTGACGCGATGCCTGGCCATCGAGTACGGCAAGCAGGGCATCCGCGTGAACGGGATCTGCCCCACGTACGCGAAGACCGCGCTGACGCGCGAGCTGTTCGACAACAAGGATTTCGACAAGTACTTCACCGACAGCATCCCGCTGGGACGCTGGGGCGAGGCCAAGGACGTGGCCGACCTCGCGGTGTTCCTGGCGTCGGAAGAATCCAGCTACATCCACGGCGACCTGATCCGCCTGGACGGCGGCGAGACGCTCTGCCGCTACTCGGTCTGACGTAACAACAAACGTCCGGAAGGAACCTGCCTCGCGGATCGCGAGGCAGGTTCCGGCGTGATCAGGCGGCCTTCTTCACCGAGGCCTGCGAATCGAGGAACGCCTGCCAGGCGCCCTGCACTTCCTTCCAGCCGATCGCGACGATCGGCGAGCCGTCTTCATTGATGAAGACCAGCGGCCCGAGGAAGCTCATGTAGAACTCGCTGTCGACCGGGAAGTTGGTGAGGTCATGGCGCGCGCCGGCCGACTCGTAGCCGTAGCCGGGGGCGACCGCGGTATCACCGCCGTTGTCCCTGCCGCCACGCACGTCCATGCGTCCCTTGGTCAGCACGTACTCGCCGGGGCCCTGGTGGACATGGGCATTGAAGGCCGATCCGGCCGGGCAACCGAAGTAGGCGGTCCAGGCGCCCATCTCGGGGCCCACGTGCAGCAGCTTCCAGCGGATACCGCCCTTCGACAGCGCCTCGGGAAACGGCGCCCAGGGCATCTGGTCGATCTGCTGATATTCCTCGGCAACGGCGGGCTTCATACGATGCTCCTCTGCAATGAAATGGGGTCGTGCGGCGTCATCAAGGACGCCTGATCCAGCCCTTGCAGCGTATCGCCCGCGAAGGTCCGCGAACGGCCCGACGGTGCCACGTCGATGGCCTCGCCGTGCAAGACCGTAGCCCGGGTGAAACCCGGGGTTACGGTCCGTATGCGAGGGGAATCCCGCCTCTTTCGCTTCGCGAAATTCAACACCCGGGCTACGTCAGGCGACCTTGCTGGCTTCCGGCGTGCGCTGCCGCGCAATCGGCTCGAGGCTCGCCTTGCCCAGGCCCAGGTGATCGCGCAGCTGCTTGCCCTCGTATTCCTTGCGGAACAGTCCGCGCCGCTGCAGTTCGGGGACGACGAGGTCGACGAACTCCTCGAACGCGCCGGGCGACCACGCCGCCGAAATCATGAAGCCGTCGCATTCCTCGGCGCTCCACGCGGCCTCGAGCTGGTCGGCCACCTGCGTCGGCGTGCCGACGAACTGCGGCAGGATGATGCCCTGCGCGTAGAGCTTGCCGACGTCGCGCAAGGTCAGGTCGTTCTTGACGCTCAGCGCACGCGCCACCGCGAACAGCCCCTGCGAACCTGGCGCCTTGATGTCGCCCACCGGCGCATCCAGCGGATAGCGCGAGAAGTCGTGATCCGTGTGCGCGGACAGCGTGATCAGGCCGGAGATCGGGTCGGCCAGCTCGTTGTGGAAGGCCTGCTTTTCGCGCGCTTCGGCCTCGGTGCGTCCGACGAAGGGCATCACCGCCGGGAAGATCTTGATCTTCGACGGGTCGCGGCCGAAGTTCGAGGCACGCGCCTTCACGTCCACGTAGTACGCGCGGCGGCTGTCCGGCGAAGGATCGATCTCGAAGATCGCCTCGGCCCAGCGTGCCGCGTAATCCTTGCCGCGACCCGACGATCCCGCCTGGATGATGACGGGTCGCGACTGCGGCGAGTGCGAGACGTTGAGCGGGCCGCGCACCTTGAAGTGCGGGCCCACGTGGTGGATCTCGTGGACTTTCGCCGGATCGGCGAAGAAACCGGATGCGCGGTCGCGCACGATGGCATCTTCCTGCCAGCTGTTCCACAGCTTGTAGGCGACCTCGAGGAATTCGTCCGCGCGGTCGTAGCGCAGGTCGTGGTCCAGCATCTCGTCGCGGCCGAAGTTCTGGCCCTCGGCCTGGTTGAGCGAGGTCACGACGTTCCAGCCCACGCGTCCGCCCGACAGGTGATCGAGGCTCGCGAACGAGCGCGCGATGTCGTACGGCGAGAAGTACGTGACCGACTTGGTGACGGCCAGGCCCAGCTTCTCGGTGGCGCCGGCCAGCGCCGCGGCGACCATCATCGGGTCCAGGCCGACGGCGCCCTGCGTGCCGCGGCGCAGCGTGTCGGCGATGTCGTCACCGTAGCGGCGCGGGATCGCGAGCACGTCGGCGAAGAACATGAAGTCGAACTTGCCGCGCTCCAAGGTGCGCGCGATGTTCGCGTAGTAGTCCAGCCCCAGGAAATCGCCGGTCGTCTTCGGGTGGCGCCAACCCGGATGGCTGTGCGTGACGGCGCCGGCGATCTGGAAGCCGGCGAGATGGAAGGATCGTTTCAAGGTGTGGACTCCGTCGGGCGGATTTTCAGAAGTAGCCGTTGAACGGCAGCGGCTCGTCATTGACGAGGAACTTGCCGATGGACAGGGCCTTGTAGAGCGTCGGGTTGTGCAGGCTCAGCGTGCGGATCGCGCGCCAGTGCCGGTCCAGGTTCTTGCGGCGCGTGGCGGCCGATGCGCTGCCGACGTCGAAGAGCTGGTTGGCCGCGCGTGCCGCCAGCGCATCGACGTGCACCTTGGCCTGCGCCGCACGCAGCGACGCGCGCTGCGCCAGCGTCGCATCCGGTACACCGTTCTGCAGCGAGGCGTAGGCCTGGTCGATGGCGTCGGCCGCGGCCAGCACGGTGCTCTCGGCCGCGAACGCGGACGCCGACAGCTCGCCGACGATCTGCTGCAGCAGCGGATCGTCCGCCGGGCGCTCGGCCGGTGCATGCGAGAACGAGCGGTCGCGTGTCTTCAGCAGCTTGACCGCATCACCGACGACGTTGCGCAGGATGCCGGCCATGATCGCCTGCAGGTAGAGCTGCAGGAACGCGAACTCGAACGTGGGCTGCGGCTCCGCATCGAGCCGGATGTGCCCGAGGATCTCGTCGGCTCGCACCTGCACGCCTTCGAAGCGCGTCGTTCCCGACCCGGTCTTGCGCGCGCCCATGCCGTCCCAGTCGTCCAGCATCGTGATGCCGGCACGCGTCGTCGGGATGATCAGCGACGCCAGCGCGTTCTCGCCCTGCGCCGCCCACACGTTCACGTAATCCGAGAACATCGTACCGGTGCAGTAGACCTTGGTGCCGTTCACGACGAAGCCGTCGCCCTCGGGTGTCAGCGTCGTTGCGTAGCGAAGACTGCCGACGGCGGCGGCGCCCAGCTCGCTCGTGGCATTTCCGAAGAGCTTTCCGGCCGCGATCTCGCCGATCCAGTGCCGGCGCGCATCCGAGTCGGACGAACGCAGCCGCTCTTCGACGAACCAGTAGTGGGTGCGGATGATGTGCGCGACCACCGGATCCGCCTCGGCCAGGTCGATCACCGCCGCGAACATCTCGCGCACCGAATAGCCCGCTCCGCCCAGCGCGATCGGCAGGCGCAGCGCACCGATGCGCGCGGCGCGGACCAGGTCGATCGCCTCGAACGGATTCTCGTCGTTCAGCTCGCGACGGCCCGCTTCACGCGCAATCTCGCGCAGGACGGCCGGCAGATCGGTCGGGTCCACGGCTTGGGTAGACGCGGACGCGGCTGCGCCAGCCGCGGCGGGACGCGAGGTGATCACACTCGACATAGGCATGGAGTCCGTAAGATTGAAATCGCATGATGCCGACGCGGAAGTCGGATATGCGTTTTCAGAAAGTGTTCGTCCGACGTTATTCCATCGAGGAAGAACAGGGTCAACCCGGTGCTGACCCGCTCTGCGTCGAGAGGGTTCCGCGGCATCGGGTTCTCCGACGCATGCTGCGCTGCGTCAATTCCCTGCGGATCCGGTCTGCCACCTCGGCGTCCGCTTCTCGGCGAAAGCGCGAGGGCCTTCGCGCTTGTCCTCGGACTTCAGCCAGGCCTCGAACTTCGGATAGGTGGCCTGCTTGCGGATCGCGTCGGCAAGGCTCGCCTCGTCGAGACCACGGTGCAGCGTCTGCTTCGAGGCTTCGATGGCGATCGGGGAACCGGCCAGGATCTGATCGATCCATCGCTGCGTGGCCGCCGCCAGTTCAGCGGCCGGCACGACCTCGTTGACGAAGCCGAGCCGCAGGCCCTCGGCGGCGGACACGGCGCGCGCCGACAGCACCATGCCCATCGCCTGCTTCAGGCCGATCTGCCGCGCGAGCCGGTGTACGCCGCCACCGAGCGCAACGGCGCCGACGCGCGGCTCGGGCAGACCGAAGCGCGCGGTATCGGCCGCGATGATCAGGTCGCAGGCCAGCGCGATCTCGAATCCACCGCCCATCGCGATACCGTTGACGGCGGCGATCAGCGGCTTGTCGAGATCGAAGCGCTCGACGATTCCCGCGTACCCGCTCTTCGGGTACGAGCCCAGCGAATCCTGCGCCGCGGCGATCTTCAAATCGCTGCCGGCGCAGAACGCGCGCTCGCCGGCGCCGGTCAGCACGCAGATGCGCTGCGTGGCGTCGGCCGCGAAGGCATCGAGCGCCTGTTCGAGCTCCTCGTGCATCGGCGTGTGCAGCGCGTTCATGACCTCGGGCCGGTTCATGACGACGGTCGTGACGCTGGCGGTTTGCGTGACGCTGAGGAAGCGATAGCCGGTTTTCATCGGGAAAGATCGGGCAGCGGGTGTTGCGGAAAAGTGTGCACGAGTTCGATCGCGGTTCGGGCGCCGTGTGCATAGGGCCTTGTCGCGGCTGACGCCCAAACGTCCCCGTAGCCCGGACGAAGTCCGGGATTGCGTTCCGGATGCGAAGGGAACCCCGGACTTCGTCCGGGCTACGCATGCTGTAGGAGGGGCGTCAGCCCCGACGGCCCCTCTGGAACGCGCGCCATCACGCCGCGCGACCGCCACCGGCAGAATGCCCGCATGCCGACGCTCCGCATCAACGACTACGACCTCGCCTATGCCGAGACCGGCAACGGCCGGCCGCTGCTGATGATCCACGGCTCGCTGTGCGACTACCGCTACTGGACACCGCAGATGGCGCCGCTTGGCGCAGCGCAGCGCGCGATCGCCGTCAGCCTGCGACGCTGCTGGCCCGAGAACTGGGACGGTCAGGGTGAGGGTTACGACATCGACACGCATGTCGACGATCTGGCCGGATTCATCGAAGCGCTCGACGCCGGGCCGGTCGACCTGATGGGGCATTCACGCGGCGGATACGTCGCGTTCCGGCTGGCGCGTCGCGCGCCACAGCTCTTGAGACGATTGATCCTGGCCGAACCCGGCGGCATGCCGGATGCCTCGTTCGGAGCTGTCGACGGCATCGATCGCGAACAGGCCACCACGCGGATGCGCGAAGCGGCGCGGCGCATCGAGATCGGCGACATCGATGGCGGGCTCGCGCTGTTCATCGACGGCGTCAGCGGCACGCCGATCTGGTCGCACACCGTGTCCGGCTTCAAGCGCATGGCGCGTGACAATGCGCGCACCTTGCTCGGGCAGCTCCGCGAAGCCCGCATGACGTTCTCGCGCACCGACCTCGAGAGCCTGGCGATACCCACGCTGCTGATCGGCGGCGCATCGACGCCCTCGCCGTTCCCGCAACTGCTCGACCTGCTGCAGGCCCACCTGCCCCAGGTGCAGCGCGTGACGATCCCGGGTGTGCGCCACGCAATGAATCTCGCCGCGCCCTGCCGTTCAACCGGGCGGTGCTGGAGTTTCTCGCATGAACCGGCGTGACCGGTCCGCCCACGGCGTGTTCACACAAGACGGCTTCGCGTCCTGACGCCAGCATCCGCGATTGCGCTTCCTCTTCTTCCGATGGGACGCGTTATGGTCGAGGCCTGGAGACTGGAGCCGTCCGCATGAATTCGTTTGAACCCGTTGTGCCCGTCGAAGCCGTCACGGCCGAATGGCTCACCACGGCCCTGCGCCAGGCCGGACGGCTCGAAGGCGCGAAGGTCGTCGATGTCAGCTACCAGACCTGCGGCACCGGCCAGCTCGGCGATTCCTATCGCTTCACGCTGACCTACGACAAACCGTCGGCAGGACCGGCGACGGTCGTGGGCAAGTTCGCATCGAAGGATCCGACGAGCCGCGAATTCGGGACGCGCTCCGGCTTCTATCGCAGCGAGATCGGCTTCTATCGCGAGATCGCGCCGAATCTCCCGGTCTCCATTCCCAAGGCGCTGCACGCGTCGCTGGCGAGCAACAACACGGACTTCGTGCTGCTGATGGAAGACCTTGCACCCGCACGCCAGGTCGACCAGCTCCTCGGCTGCAGCGCGGACGAATCCGCGCGCGTGCTGGAGCAGGCTGCCGCACTGCATGCCGCGACCTGGCACGACAGCCGCCTCGCCTCGCAGGACTGGCTCCAGGGACCGGTCGGAATCTTCACGCAGGTCACCGACAACTTCGCGGACGTCGTCAAGACTTTCCCCGAGCTGTGCGCCGACCTCGTCCCCGAGCAGGACCTGGTCGAGGCGGCGCGCCTGGTCGATCACGCCGATGCCTGGAAGCGCACGTTCAGCGATCCGCAATGCCTCTGGCACATGGACCTGCGCGCGGACAACGTGCTGTTCGATGCGCACGGCGGCAGCCGTCCGGTCGTGATCCTCGACTGGCAGGGCCTGGGCTTCGGCCGCGGCACCATCGACGTCGCGTACTGGATGGGCACGAGCATGGCCGTGGAGAACCGTCGCGCGCATGAACGCGATCTGGTGGCGCACTACCATGAGGCCCTGGTCGGACATGGCGTGAAGGACTACGACGCTGCGCGCTGCTGGGACGACTACCGCCTTCACGCGATCCATGGCCTGCAGGTCGGCGTCTTCGGTGTGGGCGCCGTCAAGCGCACACCGCGCGGGGACCAGATGTGGAAGCTGTGGATCGAACGCACGGCGGCGCAGGTGCGTGATCTGGAGAGTTTCGGGGTTCTGGCGCGGGTTTAGCTATCGCGCAGGAACCCGCGGAGAGGAAGCCCATCTTCTTTGTCCCGAACCCGAGGGCGATCCCTCTCCGGCTCCCTCTCCATCCTGTTTAAGATCGGGGATGAGCGCCCACCCGCTGCATCGCCAGGTTCCTGCCAACCCGAACGGGCGCGACTTCGTCGTCGGCGATCTGCACGGCCAGCAAGCCATGCTCGATTGCCTGCTGCAGCACGTCTCGTTTGAGGAACGGAGCGACCGCCTGTTCTCGCTCGGCGACCTCGTGGATCGCGGACCCGACAACGATGCGCTGATGCATCGCTTCGCCACCCGTCCCGGCCACTTCGCCATCCGCGGCAACCACGAAGCGCTCCTGCAGGCGGCGCGGCACAGCAGCCTGTACCTCAGGGTGTGGGAGCGAAACGGCGGACTGTGGGCGCGCGACCTGCCGCCGGGCCGGCTCGAAGAGATCGAGGCCTTCATCGACACGCTGCCCTATGCCATCGAACTGTCGCTGCAGGACGGCCGTCGCATCGGCCTGATCCACGCCGAAGTGAAGCCCGGCGCCGGCTGGCAGGACATTCGTGATCTCGATGCGCGGTTCGAGGACACGATCGACGACGGCGGATCGACGGTGGCGGCCAGTGCGCTGTGGGGACGCCAGCGCTATCGCATCGCCGACTTCATCTCCAACGAACCCGCAGGCGCGACCTTGGCGCCGGAGGAACGCGCGGCGCTTTGCGCGAGGCTGCGCCCGGTCGACGGCATCGATCTGGTGTACGTCGGACACACGATCATCGGGAACCGGAAGCCCTTGCGCGTGGGCAACACCGTGTTCGTCGACACCGGCGCCTACCTCGCCACCGGCCGGCTCACGTTGATCGAACCGCTGCAGGATCACTACTGGCAGGTCACCGCCGGCGCAGAGCCCAAGCTGGTCAAGGGCGGCCCGCGAAAGCTGCCGGATGCGCTGCTGATTCCGCCGGCTTACGCAAGCGCGTAACGCGCGCACGCGCGGCGCGCAAACACGCCGCGAACGCTGTTGGCAATTTGCCCGAAGGCATCTCGCCGGGCTCGCATTCCGACCTGCCCGAACGCCGGCATCCCTGCGTGCGACGCCGCTCGACGGGCGCGGACGCCGTCGCGCGGCGCCTCGTTCCAGGCGCGTAATTCCCGCCAAAAACCGATGATTCCGCTCGCGCCAGCCAGCCGCATCCGCACGCCGCGGCTCGTGGCATCCATCGTGCACCCGGATACAGCCAAGGCTTGCGTCGTCGCGCAGCCGCCCGGCGTTCACGACTCCGCACCGATACGCGGGGCGAACGCGTCGCCCCGTCATCCTCCACAGAACTCGCATGACCGACAACATCTACGACGCCCTGCGCGAGAGTCACGAGTTGCAACGTTCGCTGTGCCGCGCACTGCTGCGTTCCAAGCCACACACCGAACAGCGCATCGCCACCTTCACGGCGCTGCGCATCGAACTCGCCGCGCACGCCGCGGCGGAAGAGCGCTTTCTCTACGCGCCGATCCTGATGGAAGACGCGGGCCTGTCCTCGGCGCGGCACGCGCTGCACGAGCACCACCAGATGGACGAACTGGTCGAGGACCTGCAGGTGCGCGACCACTCCGGCGCGTCGTGGCTGGCCACCGCCAGGAAGCTCTCGCACAAGGTGCATCACCATCTGCGCGAAGAAG
Source organism: Panacagrimonas perspica (assembly GCF_004364935.1). Lineage (GTDB taxonomy): Bacteria > Pseudomonadota > Gammaproteobacteria > Nevskiales > Nevskiaceae > Panacagrimonas > Panacagrimonas perspica. The sequence continues at coordinate 1,432,619 of NZ_SOBT01000008.1, forward strand.
AGAAGAAGTTCTTCCAGGTGTCCGGAAAGCTGTTGTCGAAAGCCGAAAAGGTCCGTGCCGCAAAGCGGTATCGCAAGGATTACGCGCGCATGCAGAAGACGCTGAAGAGCGCCTGACCTGCCTCTACATTTCTGCAGTCAACCACGCTGACGGAGCACATTGCCCATGCTGTCCACGGTCCTGATCGTCGTGCTCATCGTCGTCCTGATCGGCGCGTTGCCGACCTGGCCGCACAGTCGCCAGTGGGGCTACTACCCCAGCGGCGCGGCAGGCTTGGTCGCGGCCATCCTGCTGATCCTGTTCTTCCTCGGCTACCTGTGAAGAACGTCCCGCCCGCGCCGCGCGTCGCCTGCGGGACATAACACTCCATGCCCAACGACGCCGCCGATGTGATCGCCGACGAGCCGCGCGCGGTCACAGCGACCCCGCGCGGTGCGCAGGCGATCCGTAGCGCCTCGATCGGCATCGTGGCGCTCGTCGCCGTCGTCCTCGGGCTCAAGTTCGCAAAAGATGCGCTGATCCCGATCACTCTCGCCGTCTTCCTCGGCTACGCGCTGATGCCGATGGTGATGTGGCTCAAGAAGCGCGCTCGCATTCCGCTGCCGATCGGCGCCGCACTGGCGCTTTCGCTGGCGGTCGGCGGCACCGGAGCCGGAATCCTCGCGGTGCAGCCGCAGGTCAACCAGTTGATCGATTCGGTGCCGCAGGCCACGCAGAAGCTCAAGGCGCTGCTGCACCGCACGTCGCTCGATCGCAACAGCGCGGTGCGGCGCCTGACGATCGCCGCCGACGAGATCCAGAAGGCCACGGCTCCTTCTCCACCCGGCTCGAAGGCGACAGGCAAGGCCCCTGCCGAGTCGCCGCTCAAGCTGCGCGACTACGTCTGGTCGGGCGCACTGCAGCTGTTCAACGGAATCGGACAGACCATCATCGTCCTTGCGTTGAGTTTCTTCCTGCTGATTTCCGGACACGACTTCAAACGCAAACTGGTGCGCATCAGCGGCCAGACGCTGAGCCAGAAGAAGCTGACCGTCCAGATCCTCGAAGAGATCGAGGCGCAGATCCAGCGTTATCTGCTCATCCAGTTCGCGACCAGCGCGCTGGTCGGCGTGGCCACCGGCATCGTCTTCGCCGTCCTCGGGCTCGAGAACGCGATGTTCTGGGCATTCGCCGCCGGCGCCTTCCACCTGATCCCGTACATCGGCACGGCGCTGGTCATCGGCGCGGCCTCGGTATTCGCCTACTTGCAGTTCGACGACCCGCACGCGGTGCTGGTCGTCGCGGCCAGTGCATTCGCCGTCGCCGGCGTCATCGGCCTGGGCCTGGTGCCCTGGCTGACACAGCGCATGGCGCGCATGAACGCCGTCGCCACGTTCGTCTCGCTGATCGTCTGGAACTGGCTGTGGGGCGTGCCCGGCCTGCTGCTGGGCATCCCGATCATGATGGTCGTCATGGCGATCTGCGAACGCATCGAACACCTGAGCCCGGTTGCGGAACTGCTCGCATCCGAGGCGCCGCGATCGCCGGTCACGGCGCCACTCGCGCCCGCCCCGTGCGCCGAGCCGGAACGCTGCCTCGCGCCCTCCGATAGCTGAACGCGCCATCGGTTCCGAGGATGGCCACCCGTATCCGCCCGGATTCTCGGCGCCGGCGGGCTTTGCTAGGTTCGTCGCCCCATCCCCTGCGGCCACGAGCCGCGGCACGAGCCTCCTTCCCAAGACGGGCACATGACCTCTCACGATCCCTCGGACTTCAAGCCCACTTTGCCGTTCTTCAGGCACGAGCACGAGCTGCTGCGCGACACGATCCGCCGATTCATCGCCGACCGCGTGCTGCCGCAGGCCGACGCCTGGGAGGAAGCCGGATTCGTTCCCCGCGAGATCCTGCGCGAGATGGGCGAACTGGGATTGCTCGGCATCCGCTACGACAGCCGTCACGGCGGCAGCGAACTCGACACGCTCGCCACCGTCGTGCTCGCCGAGGAGCTGGGCCGTTCGACCTACGGCGGATTCGCAGTCACGGTGCTGGTGCACACCGACATGGCGAGCCCGCACCTGTTCCACGCGGGAACACCCGAGCAGATCGACCGCTACATGCCCGACCTGATCGCCGGCAAGAAGATCGCAGCCGTGGCGATGACCGAGGCCGGCGCCGGTTCGGACCTGGCGAGCATGCGCATGACGGCGCGTCGCGACGGCAACGAGTGGGTCCTCAACGGCTCCAAGATGTTCATCACCAACGGCATCCACGCGGATCTGTATTTCGTGGCCGCCAAGACCGGCGCACCGGGGCGCAATCGCGACATCTCGATGTTCATCGTCGAGAAGGGAACGCCGGGTTTCAGCGTCGCGCGGCCGCTGAAGAAGCACGGCTGGCTGTCCAGCGACACCGCGGAACTTTCGTTCATCGATTGCCGCATTCCGGCCGAAAATCTGCTCGGCCAGGAAGGAAAAGGTTTCTACGCGTTGACGCGCAACCTGCAGAACGAGCGCATCGTGCTCGGCGCGCAGGCCATGGGCGAAGCCTCCCGCGCGATCGAACTCGCCGTGGAATGGGCGACGCAGCGCCAGGCCTTCGGGGCCGCGCTGTGGGAGAAGCAGACGATCCGTCATCGGCTCGCGACGCGCCTTGCGCAGGTCGAAGCTGCGCGCAGCCTCGTCTACAGCTGCGCGTGGCGAGATGCGCAGGGCCAGCAGGTGGTCAAGGAAGTCTCGATGGTCAAGGCGCTGTGCGGAGACCTCGTCAACCAGGTCATGTACGACTGCCTGCAGTTCCACGGCGGCATGGGCTTCATCCGCGAGACCGCCATCGAACGCATGACGCGCGATGCGCGCGTGCAGTCCATCGGCGGCGGCGCCACCGAGGTCATGCTCGAAGAGATCGCGAAGCGGATGGTCTAGCGCCAAGCCGATGCAAGACCCGCTCGGCGCGATCGCGTGATATGAGCGAATCCGCCACCAGATGATCCAAGGAGACTCGACGTGAAGCGAACGTCACCTGATGCACAGACCGCGAGCCGTTCCTCGCTCGCGCTGTTCGACCCGCGACAGAAACTCAAGCTCGGATTGTTCAGCTTCAATGTCAGCGGCGGCATGATGGCGACGTCGGTCCCGACGACGTACGAGCTGTCGTGGAAACACACACGCGCGATCGCACAGAAAGCCGAGGCGATGGGCTTCGAGGCGCTGGTTCCGGTCGGCCGCTGGCGCGGCTTCGGCGGTGAGACCAATTTCGCCGGCGAGTCCTTCGAGACCTACACCTGGGCCGCGGGCCTGGCCGAGGCCACCGAGCGCATCATGGTGTTTGCCACCTCGCACGTGCCCACGGTGCATCCGATCCTCGCGGCCAAGCAGGCGGCGACGATCGACCACATCTCCGGCGGTCGCTTCGGACTGAACCTCGTGATGGGATGGTTCACCGCCGAGATGGAGATGTTCGGCGGCAAGCAGAAAGAGCACGACGAGCGCTATCGCTTCGGCTCCGAGTGGGTCGAGATCGTCAAGCGGCTGTGGAGCGAAGAGGAAGCGGTCGATTTCGACGGCACGTTCTTCCAGATCAAGCAGGCCATCGCGCGTCCGCGCCCGGTGCAGAACCCGCATCCGGTTCTCGTCAACGCCGGCAGTTCCCCTCCGGGCCTGGATTTCTCCGCGAAGTACTGCGACATCAACTTCGTCGGCATGGGTTCGTTCGAGATGGGACAGGCCGCAGCCAGCGCCGTACGCAAGCGCGCGCGGGACGTCTACCAGCGCGACATCTCGACGATGACCTACGCGACCGTCGTCTGTCGCGACACCGAGGCGGAAGCCAAGCGCGACTACGACGCGATGGTCGCGGGCATCGACTGGGGTGCGATCGACAACTTGGTGCGCGTGTTCGGCCTCGAAGGCCAGTCCTACGGCGACGCCGAGGCCGTGCGCCAGCTGCGCACGCAGTTCGCGATGGGATGGGGCGGCATGACCTTCGTCGGCACGCCCGAGCAGATCGTCGAGAAGCTCGCGAAGACGTCCGAGATCGGCATCGGCGGCATCGTGCTCGGGTTCAACGACTACGTCGTCGAACTCGATCATTTCGATCGCAAGGTGATGCCGTTGTTGCGACAGGCGGGGTTGAGGAGCTAGACCGAGGTCCCTTCATATACGCCCTCGCAACACCGCAGCTTCCGTAGGCTGGGATGGAGCGAAGCGAATCCCAGCGTCGCGTCCGCAAGTCACCTTGCTGCTGGGATTCGCTTCGCTCCATCCCAGCCTACGCCGTCTAATCCGAATCCCGGGGTTCCTCTCGCATACGGAACGCAACCCCGGGCGAAGCCCGGGCTACGGATCCTTTCGACCGAGACCGCCTGGGCTCACGTGCGCCACCGCACCCGCCAGGCCCGGCCACCGGGTCGGCTCGAGGTACGTGCGATCGGTCGCGATGCGTCCGTCACGCACCGTGAGAATCGTGCAGAACGGCGAGTAGAACTCGGGCTGCGCCAGGTCCAGGATCGCGGCCTCGAGGATCACGGTGTCGACGCCGCTGAAGTGGACGTGATCGACGCGCATGCGCCGCGTCGGGCAGGCACCGAACACACCCTCGCAGACGCGCAGCAACTGCTCATGCCCGCGCACTTCGGCGCTGTTGAAACACAGGTGCGCATCCGGGGCATAACACTCGCGCACGAGCCGCCCCACGTCCGTGTTGTAGGTCTGCTCCCAGTGACGCACCAGCCGCAACTGTTCGCGCTGGGCCTCGTTCTGCGGCTCCACTTGGTCGATACGCATGCCGTGCTCTCCTCCCTGTCCGACTTTTTTATTGCGCCGCTCGCACGCGTCGCATCAACCCTTCTTGTGCGGCGTGATCAGATATTTCGTGCCGGTGGCCTGCTTGCCGTACACCGCGATCTCGTCGAGCTGCAGCGCCTCGGCGAGCGTGACCTGCTTGGTGTAATGGCTGGCGAACGTAGTCTTCAATTCGGATGCGACACGCGCCTTGAGCTGGGCGGTGCCCTCCGGTCCGACTTTCTGCAGGAAGCCGAACAGCAGCCAGCCGCCCAGGCTCCAGGTCATGCCGAAGCTGCGGACGAGTTCGGTCGGCGAGCGGTCGAGGCCGCCGTAGATGTAGACCTGCTTGTGCACCGAGGATCCGTATCGGCTGTACTCGGGCGCACTCCGGTTCACCGCCGCTTCCATGCAGCTCAGGATCTGGCCCGCGAGCTTGCCGCCGCCGATCGCATCGAAGGCGATCGTCGCTCCGGTTGCGACCAGCGCATCGGTGAGGTCCTTCATGAACGTCGGCGCGCTGGAGTCGCAGATGTATTTCGCGCCGATCTCGCGCAGCACGGCCGCCTGCTCCGGCTTGCGCACGATGTTCACCAGGGGAACGTTCTCCTGCAGGCAGACGCGATTGAGCATCTGCCCGAGATTGGAGGCGGCCGCGGTGTGCACGAGCGCCTTGTGACCTTCGCGCCGCATCGTGTCGACCATGCCCAGCACCGTCAGCGGATTCACGAAGGCCGACGCGCCGTCCGACGCGCGCGTGCCTTCCGGCAGAACCAGGCACTGCGCTGCCTTGATGCCGCGGTGCTGCGCGTACATCGCACCACCGAGCATCGCGACGGTGCGCCCCATCAACGCCTGCGCGGCTGCCGAGGAACCGGCGGCGACGACGGTGCCGGCGCCTTCGTTGCCGACCGGCATCGACTGGTCGACGCGACCGGCCATGGCCCTGAGCCCCGCGGGAGGAACGGCGGCCGTCACGATCGGACGGTCCGCAGAACCTGTGGCCTTCGCCGTGGTGAGGTCGGCGGCACCGAACAGCAATCCGAGATCGGAGGGATTCAACGGCGAAGCCTCGACCCGCACGATCACTTCGTCGTCGGCGGGCGACGGCAGATCGATCTCGACCAGCGACAACTCGAGTTCACCCGCCGCCTTGATCAGCGAACGCAGTTGTAGGGTCTTGCCGGGTACGCCTGCGCTCATGTCCGTTCCTGTCGTCGATAAAGGGGGATGCCGCGGTCGAGTGTGCCACTCCCTGCCCCTGCCATCGTTCCCTCGATCGAGGGGCTTCGGATTTCGACGCCCGGATGACCCGGTGGCCGTTGGTATAGTCGAGCCACGACGACGCCGCATGCAGAGCGCGGCGTTGGGCTCCCGTCGATTCAGCCTCGAGGAGAAGCACGATGCTGCAGAAGATCCGGCGTGTGGTCACCGGCCACGACGCGCAAGGTCGCTCCACGATCCTGTTCGACGGCCCCGCGCCCACCGTCAAGGAAATGGATTCGATGCCGGGCCTGGGGCTCACCGACCTGTGGGAAACCAGCGGGGCTCCCGCCGACAACACGTCCGCGGAAGATGCTGCGCGGCGTCCGGTGCGACTGACGCCGCCGTCGACCGGCTCGCTGTTCCGCATCGTCGAATTTCCTCCCGATGCGGCGTGGCGCAGCACCGTGGACGCATCCGCCGCGTTCGATTCGATCGGCGCGGGCACCGCGCGCGATCATCACTCCGACGATCCGCTGCGTCACAAGACCGCGACCATCGACTACATCGTCGTGCTCAAGGGCGAGATCCACGCGATCGTCGACACCGGTGAGGTCCTGCTCAAGACCGGCGACGTGCTGATCCAGCGCGGCACGATGCACTCGTGGAGCGTGCGCGGAACCGAGTCCTGCCTGATCGCCGTGATCCTGGTCGGCGCCACGCCGGTCTGAGCACGTCGCCCCCATGACCGTTCGCCTCGTCGTGTTCCCGATCCTTGCCGCACTGGCGATTGCGCCCTGCTGGGCCGCCGCACCCGGCGCGGGCTGCGACGCGATTTCCGCGAAGGCAGAAACCGAGCAGGCGCACATGCGACCGGTCCAGAACCTGCGCGTCGTCGGCAGGGACCGGCTGCATTTCCACAAGGCGCCCGACGCGGCCTGCGCGACCAAGACCTATGTCGTCACCGGCGACGCCCTGCTCGGCTACTCGGAATGGAACGGCTGGTATTCGGTCCAGTACACGCATCCGAAGACCGGCGCGGTGCACAGCGGATGGATTCGTGGCGAGCGCGTCGAAGTGGTCGGCAGCATGGGATTGGTCGGCGACGATGCTGCGGCCAAGTCCGGCCTGCCCGCCGACGTGACGGCCTTCGTCGAACGCGCCGAAATGTGCGAGCACTTCGCCGGCGAGTTCAACGGCGACCAGTCGGAGCACGACCGCGAGGTCAACGCCACGATGACGAAGCTGCGCTGCGATGCCCTCGACGCGGATCGCGCCGGTCTGCGCAAGAAATATCGATCCAGCGAAAGCGTGCGCGATGCACTCGCGGAAGAACCGTAACGTTGCCGGCGTCGTTCACCTCGCCTGCCGATTGCATAATCGCGGCTGACACCTCCACCGCGAGACGCACGATGAGCGGGCCCTCTTCCCAGGTCGGTCGTTACTACCGCGTGCGGCGTTCGTTCGACGCGATGCGCGACAACTTCGTCGAAGGCGAACTGCTGATCTACGAGAGCAGCGCGTACAGCCGTTACGACGGCATCGCGGGCTACTTCTTCAAGCAGGTCGACCAGGTCGGCAGTCGCTGGTGGGATGTTCCCGACGACCAGCCGGCCGATCTGTGGCTCGAACTGTTCGAGGCCATGGACCCTCCGCCGGCATAGCTCGCACGAAGACGAGCGTCCGTCGCGCCACCGACTCGTGAATTTCGAATTCATCCGGACCGCAACGGGATGTGCCGTTCATACCTAGAGAGACGCCCTCTATCCCGGCGCGCCGACTTCGCCGTCCTGCTCGCCTAAAATTGTAGGACAACAGCGCGCATTGGAAGGAGCGAACACCATCATGTCAGCGAGTCAGAAGAGCACGGGCGCCAGAGCCGGAGTCGTGGATGCCGTCGTCATCGGAGCCGGCTTCGCCGGCCTCTACACCGTCTACCGCCTGCGCGAGATGGGCATTTCCTACCGCGCCTTCGAGCAGGGCGGCGGCGTCGGCGGCACCTGGTACTGGAACCGCTATCCCGGCGCGAGTTCGGATTCCGAGAGCTGGGTCTATTCGTTCACGTTCTCCAAGGAGCTCGAACAGGAGTGGACCTGGAGCTGCCGCTTCCCGGAACAGCCGGAGATCCTGCGCTACCTCGAGCATGTGGCCGATCGCTTCGACCTGAAGTCGCAATTCGACTTCGACACGCGGGTCAGCGGCGCGACCTACGACGAGGCCGGCGCGTGCTGGGTCGTCCAGACCAGCAGCGGCGAGACGGTGAAGGCGAAGTATCTGATCACCGCGGTGGGCTGCCTGTCCGCGGCGCAGGTTCCGAAGATTCCCGGCCTGGATCAATTCAAGGGCAAGTGGTACCACACGGGCCAGTGGCCTCACGAGGGCGTGGACTTCACCGGCAAGACGGTGGGCGTGGTCGGCACCGGCTCGTCCGGCATCCAGTCCATCCCGATCATCGCCAAGCAGGCCAGGCACCTGACGGTGTTCCAGCGCACGGCCAACTTCAGCGTGCCGGCGCGCAACGCCCCGCTGTCGAAGGATCGTGTCGATCAGCTCAAGCGCGACATCGGACAGATCCGCGAGACCTGCCGCTGGGCCAATATCGGCCAGCCCTACGATTTCCGTGATGCCGAGGCGCTCAAGGTGCCCGCCGCGGAACGCCAGCAGCAGTTCGAGGCCGACTGGCAGAAGGGCGGCTTCGAGTGGATGTTCGGCAGCTACAAGGACCTGCTCGCCGACCGCAATGCCAACGAGCTGGCCGCCGACTTCGTCCGCGACAAGATCCGCAGCATCGTCAAGAACCCCGACGTCGCGAACAAGCTGATCCCGAAGGGCTACCCGATCGGCACCAAGCGCCTGCCGCTGGACCAGAACTATTTCGAGACCTACAACCGCGACAACGTGGATCTCGTCGACGTGCGTGCGAATCCGATCGAAGCGATCGTCGCCGACGGCATCCGCACGAAGGACCAGACCTACAAGCTCGACGCCATCGTCTTCGCCACCGGCTTCGATGCGATGACCGGCCCGCTGACGCGCATCGGCATCCGCGGCCGCGGCGGCCAGAAGCTCGAGGACAAGTGGTCGCACGGTCCGCAGACGTATCTCGGTGTGGCGACACTCGGCTTTCCCAACATGTTCATGATCACCGGCCCGGGCAGTCCGTCGGTGCTCGGCAACATGCCGACGTCCATCGAGCAGCACGTCGAGTGGATCTGCGGCTGCATCTCGCACATCCAGAAGCAGGGCGCCTCGACGATCGAACCGACGCAGTCGGCCGAAGAGCACTGGGGCCAGCACGTCAAGGAACTCGCGGACGCCACGCTCTTCCCGCAGACCGACTCCTGGTACATGGGCGCGAACATTCCGGGCAAGCCGCGTGTGTTCCTTCCGTACATCGGCGGCTTCGGGACCTACCGCAAGCTCTGCAACGAGATCGCGGAAAAGGGGTACGAGGGGTTTTCGATCCGGTAGCGGCACGCATATCTTGGCTCCCTCTCTCCATGCGGCGTCATCGCATGGGAGAGGGAGACCAGCAAAGGCGTCGGGGGCATCACATCCAGGCCCGTCACGTGCGACAGTGCCTGGCATGAACGCCGCTCTTCCCACGATGCTGCTGGCCGGCCTGTTGACGGCCCTGCCCGCCCTGTCAGCGCCACCGCGCGCGAAGCCCGTCTCGATTCCGTTCGATCTCGAGGAAGGCAACATCGTCGTCCAGGTGGAACTGACGCCGGGGCGGCCATTGCCCTTCATCTTCGACAGCGGCCTGTCGGATGGAAACATCGTCTCGGCGGATGCGGCGCAGACGCTGCACCTGAAGATCACCGGCGAGGTCAACCTGCACGATGCCAGCGGCACGCCCAACGCGGCCAAGCTGACGACGATCCCGAGCGTGCGCGTCGGCGGCGCCGTCTTGCGCGACCAGACCTACGCGATCATCGACATCCCCGACGAGGTCACGGAACGTGACGAAGGCGAGGCGCCGATCGCAGGGTTTCTCGGCGCGCCGCTGATGCAGGACGCCGTCGTCTGCGTCGACTACCAGAAGAAGACGATGCAGCGCTGGAAGCGCGCGGACTTCGACGGCTCGACGCTCACCGCGGTGCCGATGCGGCTGCAGCACGGCCTGCCGGTGATTCGCGTGGGTATCGACGGGCGTTTCGCGACGCTGGCCGTCGACAGCGGGAACAACGGCGGCGTGCAGCTCTTCCCGTCCTTCGCCGACGAGAGCCTGCTGCGCAGCCGTTATCCGGACATGAAGATCCGCGAAGGCATGAGCGGCAGCGGCCAGCGCGTCCTGATCGTCAGCGGTGAGGCCGACGTGGTCGAAGTCGCGCCGGGCGTGGCCTTGCACAAGGTGCCACTGTCGTCGATGGCGCAGTCGTTCGATCCCGAATGGGAGATCGACGGACTCGTCGGCTCCGAATTCCTGTCGAGGCTGGATCCCTGCCTGGATCGGGACGGACAGCGGCTGCTGTGGGACGCCAGGAAGACCGCCCGCAACTGACGGCGCCGCGCCGACCGGGGCTTCCGGTGCGACGCGTTCCGGGCCAGCCGGATGCTGACGCAAGACGAACCCCTCGAACGACGGCGAGCCGGTCGTCGTCGCGACGAGCCGCCTTCACCGCCTCCGCAGGACCTGGCCGTGACCGGTCCTATGCGGCCTGGGGGCAACCGCCTGCCTTGATCACGCGCTCGGTCGAGGGCGGGTACTGCCCCAGCAGCGCGGCGGGACGCCTCGGCCGCACCAGCAATTCGCCGCCGCAGTTGGGGCAGCGGCCGCCGAGCACGCCGATCGCGCAATCGGCGCAGAACGTGCACTCGAAGGAACACATCCGCGCGTCGGCCGAGTCCGGCGGAAGGTCGGCATCGCAGCATTCGCAGTTCGGTCTGAGCTGAAGCATCTCGATCTCCTGGGTCATCGAATCAATCCGTGCCCGTCGCATCGCAGAGCCTTCCCGCATTCCGTCGCGGCTCCGTTGGCGGGGCGGCCGTGACGATGCGCCCCGGCCCTCGCGGGTTCAACTACCTGCAAGGTCAAGCGCGGCCCGCCCGCCTTTCACGACACGACGCCCTCAGGCCGAGAGGCTGCGCCCGATGATGATCTTCTGGATATCCGACGTGCCCTCGTAGATCTGGCACACGCGCACGTCACGATAGATGCGCTCCACCGGAAAGTCCTCGACATAGCCGTAGCCGCCGAACGTCTGGATCGCGGCCGAACACACCGCCTCGGCCGCCTCCGACGCGAACAGCTTGGCCATGCAGGCCTGGTCGAGGCAGGGCACGCCAGCATCCTTCATGCGCGCGGCCGAGAACACGAGTTGCCGTGCGGCCTCGAGCCGCGTCTTCGCATCGACGAGCCGGAAGCTCACGGCCTGGTGCTCGAGCAGGGACTTGCCGAAGGACTTCCGCTCCGCCGCGTAGCGGACCGCGGCATCGAGCGCGGCTTGCGCCATGCCCACGCTCTGCGACGCGATGCCGATGCGCCCGATCTCCAGGCTCGACAGCGCGATGCGATAGCCCTCGCCTTCCGCGCCGATCAGGTTCTCGGCGGAAACCTCGAGGTCGTCGAAGTTCAGCGAGCAGGTGTCGGATGCCTTCTGGCCGAGCTTGTGCTCGATCTTCGAAACGCTGTAGCCCTTCGCATCCGTCGGCACCAGGAATGCGGAGATGCCGCGCTTCGGGTTCTGCGGATCGGTGACGGCGAACACGATCACGTACTTGCCGATCTTGCCGCTGGTGATGAACTGCTTGGAGCCGTTGATGACGTAGCCGCCGGACTTCGCCACCGCCCGCGTGCGCAGAGCGCTGGCATCGGAACCCGCGTGGCTCTCGGTCAGCGCGAAAGCGCCGATGAATTCGCCGCGCGCGCCCGGGCGCAGCACCGCGTCCTTCTGTGCAGGCGAGCCGTAGCGTTCGAGGATCGCGCAGAACGGCGCGTTGTGGACGCTCATCACCGTCGACACTGCGCCGTCGCCCTCGGCCACCGCCATCAGCGCAGCGGCGTACGACACGTAATCCGCGCCGGCGCCGTCCCAGTCCGGCGACACCGTCATCCCGAGCAGGCCCATGCCGGCCAGGCCCTCGAACACTTCGGGTTCGATCGCCTGCGCCTTCTCGCGCGCGGCGGCGCCGGGAGCGAGCACTTCACGCGAGTAGCGCTGCGCGGTTTCGGAAATGAGTTGCTGGTCTTGGTTGAGCATGGTCCGGTGGGTGTCTTCAGCGGCCGCTGAACGTTGCGGGCCGCTTGGCAAGGAAAGCGCTGGCGCCTTCGCGGAAGTCCTCGGTCTTCGTCGCGGCCTTGAACGCCGCACGCTCGGCTTCGAGCTGGTCGTGCAGATCACGTTCGAACGCACGGTCCGCGAGCCGCTTGTACTGGCCGAACGCCCGCGTCGGGCCATTGGCGATCTTGCGCGCGAGCGCCTCGGCGGTGGCCGCGAGTTGGTCCGGCGCGACGACCTGGTTCACCAGACCCGCCTGCAAGGCGGCTTCCGCGTCCAGCGTCTCGCTGAGAAACAGGAACTGTGCGGCGCGGCGCATGCCGAGCACGCGAGGCAGGAAATACGTGCCGCCGAAATCCGGCGCGGCGCCGACGCGGTCGTACGCCATCAGGAAGCGCGTGCCGGTCGCGGCAACGACAAGATCGCAACTGCACATCAGCGAAAGCCCGGCACCGGCGACGGCGCCGTGCACGGCGGCGACCACCGGCGCATCGATGGCGCGCAGCGTCTCGGCCACCGGGTGCAGCGCATCCAGCAATTCGTCCGCGACATCGGCCGCCTTGTCGAAATCATCGGCGAAGCGCGACAGGTCGCCGCCCGCGACGAACGCGCGGCCCGCGCCGCGCAGGATCACGCAGCGTACGCGGGCATCGCCGCGCAGCGGCACGATGGCCGCATTCATCGCCTGCGCGAGCGGCACGTCGATGGCGTTGAGGACTTCGGGCCGGTTCATCGTGATCGTCACGATGCCGGTGCTGGGTTCGAGTTGGGATTCGACGAGGCTCATCTCGAAATTCTACGTTGCCCTGCAAGAGTGAGTGGGTTAGCTCGTGGCTTTGTCGCGACACTCAGGCGTTTTCACCGCAAAGGCGCAAAAGAAAAAGAAAGGACGCAAAGGTTTTACACAGAGCTTTCTCTGCGACCTCTCTTTTTCTTTTGCGCCTTTGCGGTGAAATTCTCCGTGCTCGAGACTCGGTAGCGAGGATCAGGGCGTCCCCGAAGGAACGAACTTGTCGGCATGGATGCGATCCGGCTGCACCCCCAGCGCGACGAGACACTTCTCCACCGCTTCGACCATCGCGAGGTTGCCGCACAGGAAGGCCGCGACATCACCGAAGTCCACGCCCAGCTTCTCGCCCAGCGCCGCCGTGACCAGGCCGCGCGGGCCGGTCCACGCGGAATCGGCGGGCTCGTGAGAAAGAATCGTCACGAGGCGCACACGATCGGGATAAGCCGCGAGGAGCTGATCGAGACGATCGTTGGCGAACATGTCCCCGGACGTGCGCACGCCGAACACGATCGTGAAACGCGCGACGCGGGACTTTTTCAGCCGGTCGCCGACGATCGACAGGATCGGCGCCAACCCGGTGCCGCCGGCCACGCACAGGCCGTCGCGGTCCGGGTCGTCGACGCCCATGATCCCGAACGGGCCTTCGATCCAGAACTTGCAGCCGGTGCGATCCTTCTCGAACAGCCATTCCGAGAATTGGCCACCGGGCAATCGCTTGACGAGGAATCCGACTTCTCCCGCGGGGGCACCTTCCTCGGGCGGCACGTCGTAGTACGAGTAGCTGCGCCGCGTGAACGAGCCGGACTCGGCGATCGTGCAGTACTGCCCGGCGTTGAAGTGCACCGGCGCATCGAGGGCCAGGCGCAGGTCGATCACGTCGCCTGCCAGCCGCTGCCAGCGGACCACGCGCGACGCCACGGTGCGCACCGGCAGCAGCGCGTGGCGGCCGAGCTTGGCTTCCACCACCAGCGATTCACGGACCTTGGCCTGGCAGGCCAGCACGTAACCCGCCTCGATCTCTTGGTTGGTCAGCGGCGAGAGCGCGAGGTCGACCATCGGGCTGACGCGGCCGGATAGCACGCGGGTCTTGCACGATCCGCACACGCCGACGCGGCAGTTGTGCGGATAGTCGACGCCCTGCTCGATCGCCGCCTTCAGCAGCAGATCGTTGCGCCTGATGTCGAAGATTTCCTCGCTGCCGTCCTTGCCACGCACGGTGACGCGGCACAGGTCGGCACGGGCGGGCGCCGTCGCAGCTCGTTCCTTGATCATCGCGTCGATCAGGCGGCGATGCGGGCTGCCGTCATGTTCCAGACGTCGGCCGGCAGGTCGCGCGCCGGATCGGGCGAGTTCAGTTCATGCCATCCGGCGCGCTCGTTCTCGCGGCGCGCGATCTCGCGCTCCTGCGGCGAGGCGTAGTGCGTGTCCCAGTGCTTGAGCAGCGGCTTGATCATCATGAAGAACAGCGGTGGCACCAGCGCGAGCAGGACCACCAGCAGGAACTGCGGCTGCACCGGTCCGTTGGTGTCGGGCTCGAGCTTGTAGAACGGCTTGTAGCTGTCCTCGTGATGCCCGGCGTGGTTGGTGATCTCCAGCGCCAGGATGCGCACCATCGGCGTGATGTGATTCCACGTCTGGTGTTTTTCGAAGCGGCCCGGCGTCGCCGAGATCAGGCCGTAGTGGTTCACGTAGTTGAACACCTCGAGCAGCATGCGCGGTCCGAGCAGCAAGGTCAGGATCGCGAGCAGGGCGCCCATTAAGCCGCCGAGCGCATAGAGGATGGCGGTGAACGCGACCAAGGTGGCCGCCTTGTAGACCCAGGCGTTTCGCGGGTCGTACCACTGGCGTCCGCGCTTGGTCCACATCATCTTCTCGAGGTGATACGCCTCCTTCCACTGCCCCGGGAAGGTGCGCAGGATGTGGCCATAGACGGTGTCGCCGCGACGTGCGTAATCCGGGTCGTCGGGCGTGGCCACGCGCATGTGGTGCGTCACCACGTGCGTGATCTCGCGCCAGGGATCGTAGATCAGGCACTGGCCGATACGGCCGAGCCAGCGCAGCACGAATTCCTCGCGATGGAACAGCTCGTGCACCGGCGGCGCGCCGATCACGAAGCCGATGAACAGCGTGCCGACGAAGGCGCCGACCGACGCCGAGGTGGTGGCGAAGTGGCCCTGCCCGACCAACCAGCTGAAGAAGAAGATGTTGACGAAGCTGGCGATCACGGTCATCGCGCAGATGACGTCGTAGATGCGCACGTAACGCTGGTCGCGCATCGAGTAGTCGCGCGGCAGGTAGGCGTCGATGAAGAGCACGCCGAGCAGGACGGCCATGCCCAGCCAGACGTAGTTTCCGCCCAGCCACAGCCCGTAGGCGTGGACGGCGAGGATGGCGGGGGACAGCAGGTATTTCGTGTAGTCCAGCATGGGTCGCCTCCTGCGGATCGGCCTTCGTTCGGGCCTTCGTCAGCGTGGATCCTGACCCGGACTCGTATCCGGCGACCCAACCCATAGTCTGGCGCTGCGCAGCCCCGTAGCCCGGGTGCAACCCGGGAGCGGCTCGATTGGCGAGGGGAACCCCGGGTTGCACCCGGGCTACGGGGGCCGGATCAGCGGGCCAGCATGTTCAGGGATTTGGCGCGGGCCAGGGCGGCCGATCGGCTGGACACGCCGAGCTTCGTGTAGAGGTTGTAGAGGTGCCATTTCACGGTGGCCACCGAGACGCTGAGCCGGTCCGCAAGCTGCTGGTTGGACAGGCCCGCTTCGATCAGGCTCAGCAGTTCCAGTTCACGTGCGGTCGGGGTCTCCAGCAGCGGCTTATCCCCCTGCGAAGGATCCATCTGGCCCAGCAACCCCGAATGACCGATCGGCAGGCCTCGGCAGATCTGCGCGAAGAAACGCCGCTCCTCCTCGTGCGCGAAACCCCAGGCCTGCGGCTTGGTGTCGTTGACCAGGCCGGCGATCAGGTCGCTGCGATCGCGAAACGGCCGCAGGATCCCGCGTCGCGCCGCCAGGCTCACGGCGCGCGCGAGATGCTTGGTGGCGGACTGCGGACGATGGGAACACAGCGCGATGGCGGTCTCCGACAGCGCGAGCTCCGTCAGCCGTGCGATACGCCCTTCCTTCTTGGCCAGTCGCGTCTCGTCGGCGATCAGGACCTCGGCCTGCTTGAGCTGGCCGCCGGCGATCAGCAGGTCGATCTCCGCCGCCGTCCACGCCTCGCGGACACGGGCCGTGTCGAGACCCTCGACCATCGCGCGGCGCTCGGACCCGGCTCCCGGCAATCCGATCTGCGTGGCCTCCGCACGCGCGTCCTCGAGACGGCCCAGACGCACGAGGCGCTGCACCAGCATGCAGGACAGCATCAGGCCCATTCGCGGCGCATAGCCGCTCGCGATCTCGCGCAGCTGCGCAATGGAAATGCCGTCGTCGTCGCGACCCGACCACAGCTTGACCGCCGCATCGAGGCCCACCGCCGCGGTGTCGACGATGCCGTGCGTGTGGGTCCAGCGCAGGCCTTGCGACAACAGGCCACGCGCCTCGTCGTCGAGGCCCATCTCGACCGCGCACTTCGCGGCGGCCAGCGCGATCGTGCCGGTGATGGCGGCGCTGTCGCCGAGCGTGGCGCGCGAGCGTGAAAGTGACGCGAGCAGGTCGTTGTGGACCCCCGCGTAGTCGCCCTCGTATACCGACACGATGGCGTTGAGCAGCGATACCCAGCCCATGCCGTACGCGCTGCTGGCCTGCGCGATGGCGGCCTGCGCGATGCGCATCGCCTGCCGCGCCTCGACGAAACGATGTTCGCTGCACAGCGAAATGCCGTGCGCGCAGGCCACCGTCGCCGTATTGAACGGATCGTCGGCGCCGCGCGCGGCCATCCAGCGCGTGGCCAGTTCGAGGGCGTCGGCGAGACGATCGGTGTACGTGTCGATGCAGATGCGGATCACCTCGACGCGACGCTTCAGGTCAGCCAGCTGCGTGGCATCGCGGCCCGCCTGTTGCTGCTGGGCGATGCGTCGGGCGAGGCGTTCGTTCTGCTGTCGCGCGGTGTCGTAGCGCCGGTGGAACACCAGCGCCCAGACGTACCAGAAGTCGGCCTCCCAGCCGATCTCGTGACCGTCGCCACGCAGCTTCTCGACCCACTCGATGTAGCGCCGCAGGTCGCCGCGATCGCGCACGAACATCGCGGCGACGCGCTCGAGCATCGCGCTCGCCAGGTCCGCCGACTCCGCGCGTAGCGCGTAATCGATGGCGTCTTCCCACAGGCCATTGCGCTCGCACCACTCGGCCGCGCGCTCCAGCACCTGGCGGCGTCGCGCCGCGTCGAGCGATCGCTGGCCTTCCTCGATCAGGAATTCGCGGAACAGGCCGTGCAACCGATACCAGCTCCGCTTGCGATCCAGCGGGATCATGAAGACGTTGCGATTCAGCAGCACCCCGAGATGGCGCGCGGCCTCCTCGTCTCCGGTTGCATGGCGGCACAAATCCGAACAGAAACTGCGCAGCGGTCCGATCTCGACCAGGAAGCGCCGCGCCTCGGGCGCGAAGCCCGCGAGCGCCTGCCGATTGAGCAGTCCGGAAAGGTCTTCGTCGGCGCCGGAAAAACGGGCGAGCGCCTCGAGCGGCCGCTCGGACGAACTCAGGATGATCTGCGCCAGCCGCACGGCCGCCGGCCAGCCCTCGGTCTGTTCGAGGATGGTCTCCACCGCGCCATCGCCGAGTTGCCCGCACAGCTCCGCACCGAACAGGTCACGCACGTCCTGTGCATGCAGGCTCAGTTCCGCAAAACGGATGTCGCGCAGACGGCCCTCGAGCTTGGCGCGCGCCAGGTTCATCGGCACTTCCGAAGTGCTCGAGAACAGGAAGCTCACCGACGACGGCGTGCGGAACACGAGCCGGTCCAGCAGATACCCGAGCGTCTCGTCGGTGCAGTAACCCAGATTGTCGATCAGGATCAGCGAGGGATCCGGCAGATGCGCCATCGCGTCGAGCAGATGCGCGACGCGGTTCTCCATCGGCTCGTCACCGCGGATCAGCGCCTGCGTGGGGTGCACCTGCGCCTGCGGGTCTCCGAGCCCGGCCTCGAGCAGGCTCAGCAGGCGCTCGACGGAATCGTCGCGATCGTCGAGTGCAATCCAGTAGCTGCGCACGCCCTGGGCCTTCAGCGCCGCGAACACGGCCGACGCGAACACCGTCTTGCCGTAGCCGGTGGGGGCGACCAGCGTCGTGAGCTTCGCGGGCGGACGCGGCTCGCGCGTCAGCGTGTCCAGCAGCGCCGTGCGGACCAGCGGAAACGAGAAACCGGGTGGTTCTGCCCCGCCCTCGCGCGTCTCCTGCAAACGTGCCTGGGCGGTCTTCGCGAGGTCTTTACCCATCCGGACCTGCCCTGCCTTGGGGAAGCGCGATTGTATGCGCTTGCGACGCCGCCCTTCGCGCGCCCGTAGCCGGGGCCAAGCCCGGGGTTTTCCTCGCAAACCGGAACGCGACCCCGGACTTCGTCCGGGCTACGGTGGGGCTCAGGCGGCGACGGCGCTGCGCGTGCGCGTCAGCCGGAACTTCTGGTAGCCATTGGCCGCCGCGTTCTCACAGGTGTCCCGGTAGGCCGGGAACCCGCCCATGTAGATCAGCACGCGACGCGGCTTGCCGGGAATGTTGTCGCCCATGTACCAGGTGTTCGATCGCGACAGCAGGGTCATCGCGCCGATCTCGTCGGCATGCGCGCCCCACTCCTCCTCGGCTTCCGAGGTCACGTCGATGCAGTCGGCGCCGTGGCTGGCCATGAAGTCCAGGCAGCGCTCGATCCAGGCGGCCTGATATTCCGCGAGCTGGATCGGGGCGAAGACGGCGCTCGGACTGCCCGGACCGTTCATGTAGATCATGTTCGGGAAACCGCTGCTCATCAGACCTGCAAACGTGCGAAGCCCGTCGGCCCAGTGCTGGCGGATGGTCTCACCGCCACGACCGCGGATGTCGATGCGGTCCAGGGCGCCGGTCAGCGCATCGAAGCCGGTGGCGTAGACGATGACGTCGCATCGATGGAGCGCACCGTCCTGCATCCGGATTCCATCGGGCGCGATGCCGGCGATGCCGGTCTCGCGCAGATCGACCAGGCGAACGTTGTCGCGGTTGTAGGTCTCGTAATAGCCGGTGTCCGCGCACAGACGCTTGGTCAGGATCGGATACGTCCGGGGCGTGAGCTTCTCCGCGAGTTCGGGATCGCGCACGCGCTCGCGGATCTTGCCGCGGACATATTCGGCGCAGCTCTCGTTGGAGGCGGCGTCGGTGAGCAGATCCTTGTAGGCGTTGTAGAACGACAGCCCGCCCGCCGCCCAGCGCCGGTCGTATTCGGCCCGACGCTCCGCGTCGCTGACCTCCATGGCGCCCTGGGTCGGATTCGGCTTGTCGAGAAAATGCAGGCCGACGAATCCTGCCAGCGATTCGCTCTCGACCTTGCGCAGGCCCGCGTAATCCGCCTTGATGCGTCGCTGGTGATCGTCGTCCATTGGCGCATTGCGTGCCGGGATGGCGAAGACCGGCGTGCGCTGGAACACCGTCAGATGCGCCGCGACCTTGGCGATTTCCGGGATGCACTGAACGGCGGAAGACCCGGTGCCGATCACGCAGACGCGCTTGCCTTCGAGCTCCACGCCTTCCTTGGGCCACAGGCCCGTCTGCACCTGCAGACCGCGGAAGCTCTCGGCGCCTTCGAAGTAGGGACGATTGGGCGCGGACAGCAGGCCGGTGGCCATGATGCAGAAGCGCGCGCTGACCTTCTCGCCGGCTTCGGTGGTCACGTCCCAGCGATGCGATTCCTCGTCGAAGATCGCCGAGACGATGCGCGCGTTGAAGCGGATGTGCGGCCGCAGGTTGAACTTGTCGGTGACGTATTCAGCGTAACGCTGCAGTTCCGGCTGCGCCGCGTAGCGCTCCGACCAGCGCCACTCCTGCTCCACCTCACTGGAAAACGAGAACGAATACTCGAGGCTCTCCAGATCGACACGCGCACCGGGATACCGGTTCCAGTACCAGGTGCCGCCGACGGCGCTGCCGGCCTCGTAGAGGCGGACCGATCGTCCTTTCTGCAGCGAACTATGGAGCATCTGCAGACCGGCGAAGCCGGCGCCGACGATCAACACTTCGAGCTCTTGCGCAGCCTTCTGGGAATCCGCCATGTCTCTTCCTCCACGCACACGATCATGAGGTTCGTGACCGGATCGGATGACCGTCGTGACCCGGTTCGGCGCGGGCAGCGCAGAAGCCCCTGCCCGTCGCTCGCGGTCGAGTATGTTGGCGTCGCTCGGCACGCGGGTATGAGGATGGGCCCCTATCGGCGACCCCCATCCGGGGGATCGTCCCGCTTCGAACGTTGCGGAGTTTTTACGGCCAGGCAGGCGATCCCCGCACGCCGCTAGCCCGTCATGTCGCGGCCGAAGATGTGCCGCGCGATGACCCAGTTCTGGATCTCGTTGGCGCCTTCGTAGATCTCGCCGATCTTCGCGTCGCGGTAGATCGACTCCAGCGGGAAGTTCTGTCCCGGACCGGACAGCGTCTTGACGAAGCCGTAAGCGCCGCAGACCTGGATGGCATCGCGTGCCACGTCGCAGGCCAGCCGCGAGCCGGCGATCTTGGCCATCGCGGCCTCGATGTCGGCGCCGCCTTCCTTGTCGTAGCGCATTGCGGCTTTCTGATAGAGCCCGCGCGCCATCTCGATCTGCAGCGCGTGCTCGGCGAAGCGGAACTGCCAGATCTGGAAGCGCGCGAGTTCCTTGCCGAAGACCTTGCGCTGCGTCATGTAGTGCGTCGAAAAATCGAACGCCGCCTGCGCCATCGCCACGCCGATCGCGCCGATTCCCATGCGACCGAGCACGAGCGCACCGATGGCGGTTCGCAGGCCGCCGCCTTCCTTGCCGACGACGTGATCGTCCGCGACGAACACGTCCTTGAAATCGACGTCCGCCGTGAGCTGCACGTGGTTGCCCATCTTCAGGTCCGGCGCCGACACGCTGACACCCGGATCGTGCATGTCGGCGAGCAGCATCGTCAGCGTCTCGCCGGTACGACACAGCACGACGATCAGATCGCCGACCGGCGAGTTCGTGATCCAGCGCTTCTTCCCGTTGATGCGATAGCCGCCGTCGACCTTGGTCGCGATCGTCTGCACCGACTTCACGGACAGATCCGTGCTCGCTTCAGGCTCGCTCGTGGCGAAGCAGCCGACGAACTCGCCCTTGATCAGCTTCGGCAGGTACAGATTGCGCAGCGCCGGCTGCGCCCGTTCGAGCGTCTTGCCAACGAGAATCGCCTGGCCGTCGTACAGCGCCGAGGCCAGGCTCGGCGAGTAGTAGCCGAGTTCTTCGAGCACGGTCGCCGTGGCGAGCGTCGGGAACTCGAGCCCGAGTCCGCCGACGTCGGCCGGATACGGAATCTTGTACAAGCCGGCCTTGGCCATCGCGTCGAATTCGGCGCGGGCAAAGCTCTCCTTCGACTCCGGCGTGGTGTTGAGCCGATGCGCGACCGGGCGCACGACGTCGTCGCAGAACTGCCGCACTTCCTTGCGTACGCGACGCGTCTCTTCGGGGACGAAGAAATCGCTGTAGAGCGCATCGGCACGGCGGGGCGGGCAATTCATGACGGAGTTCTCGAGGGAAGTCTCGTCACCCTAGCGGCCGGGCACGGTCGGGCAACCCGACTTTCGACGGGCGGCGTGCGAAGGTTTGCCCGTCACGCCAAAAAACCGCGGAAACCTTCCGGTATCATTCGCGTCCGCCCGGCGCCCCGTCGCTCGCGGCGGACCCTTGGGGGTCGTTAGCTCAGTCGGTAGAGCAGTTGGCTTTTAACCAATTGGTCGATGGTTCGAATCCATCACGACCCACCATCCAGATTCTTTTCGCTGCTCCCCGCAGCGCGCCGTGGGTCTCAGGCGTATCGCGTAGGGTCTGCGATGCCGGCGGCGATGAAGCCTTCGACGCGCAAGCGGCAGGAATCGCAGCGACCACAGGCACGGCCTTCGTCGTCGGCGCTGTAGCACGACACCGTCTGCGCGAAGTCCACGCCCAGTTCGGTGCCTTTCTCGACGATCTGCTTCTTGCTCCAGTACTGCAACGGAGCGTGGATCCGAAAGCCCCTGCCCTCCACGCCCGCCCGCGTCGCCAGATCGGCCAGACGTTCGAAAGCCTGAATGAATTCAGGCCGGCAATCCGGGTAGCCGGAGTAGTCGACGGCATTGACGCCAATGAACAGGTCGGACGCGCCGAGCACCTCGGCCCAGCCGAGCGCGAGCGACAGGAACAAGGTGTTGCGCGCCGGCACGTAGGTGACCGGAATGCCGGTAGAAGGCGACTGCGGGACCGCGATGTTCCGATCGGTCAGCGCGGAACCCCCGACGACGTCCAAATCGACGTGCATGACCTGATGTGCGCTGGCGCCCAGTTGAGTGGCCACACGCGCAGCGGCTTCGAGTTCGATCAGGTGACGCTGGCCGTAGGCGACCGACAAGGCGTAAGCATCGAAACCCTGCGTCTTCGCAATGGCCAGCACGGTGGCTGAATCCAGCCCTCCCGATAGCAGCACCACGGCTCTTGGCTTGGCGCCCGACATGACCGTACTCATCGTCCTCTGGCCTCAATATCCTGCGACGTTGCCCCACAGGATCTTGTGGAGCTGCATCTGGAAGCGGACCGGGAGGCGATCCTCGACGATCCACCTGGCCAGCTCTGCGGGCTCGATCTGGCCGTGGCTGGGCGACAGCAGCACGGTGCATCGCTGCGCCAGCGCGCGGGCCGCGATCAGCTCGCGCGCCCATTCGTAATCGGCGCGGCTGCAGACGACGAACTTGATCTCGTCGGCCGGCGTCAGCAGATCGAGATTGCCCAGCAGGTTGCGCAACGCTTCGCCAGAGCCCGGAGTCTTGACGTCGACGATGCGCGACACGCGCGGATCGACCCGAGAGACGTCGAGCGCCCCACTGGTTTCGAGTGAAACGGAGAGGCCCCTGTCGCACAAGGCGCGAAGCAGATCGAGGCAGGTGCGTTGGGCAAGCGGCTCGCCGCCGGTGACGCAGACATGCCGCACACCGTAGCTTTCAACTTCCGCCAGGACCTCATCCAGGTCCCGCGACTGTCCGCCGTGGAAGGCGTACGCGGTGTCGCAGTAGCTGCACCGCAACGGACAGCCGGTGAGGCGCACAAATACAGAGGGCAAACCGACGCGCGTCGATTCGCCCTGAAGGGAAACAAAGATTTCGGTGATCCGCAGCCGCCGGGACTGGGTACCCGCCTCGCGACCCGTCGCCGCAGGCGCAGGGGCCGCGTCGTCCATGCCCGCGTTAACCGCCGAGCTGGTCGAGCTTCTGCTTGGCCAGGTTTGCCGCGTTGGCGCTCGGGTATTCGCGAATCACACGCTGCAAGGCAGCTTTCGCTTCAACCGGACGCTTGAGTTCGACCTGCGCCAGGCCCAGCTTGTAGAGGCCATCTGCAACCTTGGGGCTCGACGGGAAACCGGACACCAGTGACTGGAAGCTGTTGGCGGCACCGGCGAAGTCCTTCTTCACCATCTGCGCCTCACCCATCCAGTACCAGCCGTTGTCGGCATATCGACCCTGGGGCCACTGGTCGAGCATTCCGCGGAAGCCTCTGACGGCTTCGTCGTACTTGCCGTTCTTCAGCTGATCGAACGTACCGAGATAGGCACGCTCTTCTTCAGGCGTGGCAACGGTGGCCTTCGGCGTCGCCGCCGGAGCCAGCGTACCCGGCGAACTGGTCGCCATCGTTCCCGAAGCGCCTGCGGGCGCGGCAGCGGCAGCCGCGCCACCCGCCTCGATCTGGCCAAGACGGCGATCGAGGTTTGCGAACAATTCCTTGGTGCTGCGATCCCGGTTATCCAGATCGAAGCGGATCTTCTCGATGTCACCCCGCAGGAACCGGACCTCGTCCCGGATACGGGTGAGGTCCTGGTCGGTCTGCGACTGGTTCATCGAATCCATCCGGCGCACCAGCTGCGCCGTCTTGGTTTCAACGTCCTGCAGCCGGCGTTCGGCCGGCGACAGGGCGGTGCTATTGGAGCTGCTGATCGGTCCGCCGAAATCCGAAGCACATCCGCTCGCCGTGAAGGCCAGACCGATGGCAAGGGTAATTCCGGAAATTCGACGAACCGTCATGGCAGAAGTCTCCTGGGGAGCCGGTCGATCAGAGCTGCACGATCTCGACGCGGCGATTCTTCGCCCAGGCCGACTCGTCGTGGCCCGGATCGGCAGCACGCTCTTCGCCGTAGCTCACGATGTTGATCTGGGCAGCCGAGGCGCCGCCGCTGATCAGAGCAGCCGACACCGCGTTGGCGCGACGCTCACCGAGGCCCACGTTGTACTCGCGCGTGCCGCGCTCGTCAGCGTGACCTTCCAGACGCAGCTTGGCGGTCGGATGGCTCGCCAGATACTTGGCGAAGCGCGAGACGATGGCCTGGCCCGGGCCGTCGATATCGCTGCTGTCGAACGCGAAGTACACCGTGCGGTCGGCCAGCGAGAGGCCGGACGTGTCGTCGGTGCCCACCGCCGAGCCGCTGCCCGACAGGTCGCTCGTGCCGCCCGTACCCAGGCTGCTTCCGCTCGAACCGGCACCGGCCGTGCTCGCATTCTTGTTGGACTTGCTGGCGCAGCCAGCCCCGATAAGACCAAACGCCACGACTGCGCTGAGAACAACCTGCTTAAACATCGAGAACTCCTTGATTTGTCTGAAATACAACTATTGTTTGGGCTTATCGCTGCAGTGGCGACCACGCCGGCTCACGGACATCTCCCGTTTGTCGCAGCCGTTGACGTACACGTCCATCGGTGCTCACCGTTGCGAGCTCCGCACCTTTGGGTCCCTGCGTGGCGTAAATCACCGTCGCACCGTTGGGAGCGAAGCTAGGACCCTCATCGAACCGCCCATCACTAAGCAGCCGCATCGAGCCCGAAGCCACATCGAGTAGCGCAATACGATAACGATTATCGTCGAGGTTGACTAGCGCTATGTTCTTGCCGTCAGGCGAATAACTGGCCCGAAGGTTCTGCCGGCCCTGGAAAGAGATGCGGGTGGGGCTCCCACCGTCGGCGGTCATGCGGTAAATCTGCGGCGGGCCGCCTCGTTCAGAGGTAAAAACGATGGATTGCCCATCCGGCGACCAGGCGGCCTCGGTATCGATGCCTTCGGTCTGCGTCAGCCTGCGCTTTGCACCGGTGGCGACGTCGACCACATAGATATCCGGATTCGATTCGTACGAAAGCGTCACGGCGAGCTTCGTCCCGTCAGGAGACCAGGCGGGCGATCCGTTGATGCCCTTCTCGGAGACCAGCTTGCGCACCTTGCCGCTCGCCACGTCGTGCACATAGATCGACGAGCGTCCGCGTTCGTAACCGACGTAAGCCAAACGCTTGCGGTCCGGCGCCCATTGCGGCGACATCAGCGGTTCGCGAGACGTCGCGACCGTGCGGGGATTCTCGCCGTCCCAGTCCGAGATCATCAGCGCGTACTTGCGGTCCAGGCCGTAGCCCTGCGACGCCACGTACGCGATCTTGGTATTGAACACACCGGGGATTCCGACCAGCTTCTCAAAGATCAGATCCGCGATCTGATGCGCCGTGTAGCGGAGCTGAGAGGGCTCGGCGGCCGGCATCTCGAATCCAAGACGCTGCTCACCGCGCAACACGTCGAACAGGTAGAACCGCACCGCCACACGATCGGACCCAGGATCGCGACGGACGCTGCCGATCACGATGTTGTCCATGTTCACCGCCTTCCAGTTGCGGTGATCGATCTGCTTGGGTTCGGTGGGCTTCTCGAGCATGTCCGTCCGCGGAAGCGCGAAGAACAGGCCACTGCGCACCAGGTCGCCCTCGATGACCTGCGCGATATCCATCACGCCGTCGTTGGCGCCGAATGGAACGATGGCGATGGGCTGGGCGCCAGTGGAACCACCGGTGACTTCGAACTGCAGCTGGGCGTGAGCTGGCGAGAGAACGACCAGCAACACCGCAGCAGTAAGTATGCGTAGCAATTGTGTCATGGAGAGAATTTCCAAATCGGGAGACGAAAGGCCGTCAACGGCTCATCTGATCTAGGCTTTCTGGCGTGAACTCAGGCTGAAGCTGACGCTGGAAGGCTTTCGGATCGGAAGGCAGAGGCAGCGGACTGGACTTGTAGATCGCATTCTCGACCGACGCATCAAACGCGGCGTTTCCGGAACCGCGGATGATCTTCACCGAGATCACCTCGCCGTTGGGCAGGATATCGATCTGGGCCACGCACCGCAGGCCGGAGGGCAATCCGGGCGGACGCAGCCAACGCTGCGCGATGTGCTCGCCCAGCATCTGACCCCAGGTCTTCTGGACTTCACCGATGCGAGCGGCCTCCGCCCGGTCCTTGGCCTCGTTGCTCAAGGACTCTTCCATCATCTGCTTCAGGCGGCGCTGCTCTTCTTCCTTCTGCTTGCGCTCTTCTTCGAGCTTGCGCTTCTCGTCCTCGATGCGCTTGCGCTCTTCTTCCTTCTTCTTCTTTTCCTCTTCTTCCTTCTTGCGCTTGACCTCGAGTTCTTCCTGCTTCTTCTTCTCGTCCTCTTCCTTCTTGCGCTGAATATCCGCCTGGAGCTTGATCTCCTGCTCGCGCTTGATCTTCTCCTGCTCGATCTTCTTCTTCTCGATCTCAGGATCCGGCTTCGGAGGTTCCGGTTTCGGCGGCTCGGGCTTGGGCGGCTCCGGCGGCGGCGGCGGCGGTTCCGGCTTGGGCGGCTCCGGCGTGGGTTCCTCGACCTTTTCCGCCGGCGGCGGCTCGGTGACGAGTTCGCCTGCCTTGTTGTGGCCCGTGATGACCAGAGCCTCGATCACCGGCGGGGGCTCTGGCAGCCGCGTGCACTGGACCCCGAGGATCAGGAACGCGAACAGCAACAGGTGAAAGCCTGTTGCGATCAGGACGTGTCGTGAACGAAAAGGCATCGGGACTACTTGGTGCCCTTGGCTGGGATGTCCACCGGATCCGTGACGAAACCGATCTTCTTGATGCCGGCGGTCTGCAGCAGCGTCATGGCCTTGGCGACGTACTTGTAGTCGGCCTGACCATCACCCTCCACCAGCACCATCTGACCCTTGTCGCTCTTCGCGTTTCGGGCAATGGCGCCGGCGATGCGCACCACCTCCTCGTCGGTCAGCGGCGCGTCGATCTTCTCGCCGCGGTTGAGATACATCTCCCCGTTGCGATTCACCGACAGCGTGAGGGGTTCGTCGTCGATCACCAGCGGTGCGGCTTCGGTCTGCGGCAGCTCCACGTCCACGCCCTGCGTGAGCAAGGGTGCGGTGACCATGAAGATGATGAGCAGCACGAGCATCACGTCGATGTACGGTACGACGTTGATCTCGGCATTCATGCGGCGCTTGCCGCCCCCGCGGCCGCCGCCAACGGATGCGCCCATGCTCAGCTCTTCCCGGTGCGCAGACCGCGCTCGATGATGCCGATCATTTCCTCGGAGAACGTGTGGTACTGCGTTTCGAGGCTCTCGACTGAGCGGGTGAAGAAGTTGAATGCGATGACGGCCGGGATGGCGGCGAACAGGCCCATGGCCGTTGCGATCAGCGCCTCGGCGATGCCAGGCGCAACGACCGCGAGGCTTGCCTGCTTCATGTTTCCGATACCGATGAAGGCATTCATGATGCCCCACACCGTTCCGAACAGACCCACGTAGGGGCTGGTCGAGCCGATCGTGGCCAGCAGCGCCAGGCCGCCCTCGAGCTTCTCGACTTCACGCACCTGGGTCACGCGCATCTGGCGCTGGACCGCGGCGATGGCGTCGTCGCTGTCGACGGCGGGACCCGCGCCCTGCTGGCGCTTGTACTCCTCGAACCCGGCCGAGAAGATCGGCACCAGGCCTCCCTCATCCTTGTTGCGGGCGACCGATTCGTAGAGGTCGGCCAGATTGCCGCCGGACCAGAAGCGCTCTTCGAACTTCTCCGAGGCCTGGCGCGTGCGCGACAGCAACTGGCGCTTGGAGACGATGACCGCCCATGAGACCACCGAGGCGAGGATCAGCACGCCCATGATGATTTGCACCAGGACACTGGCCTGCGCGATCAGATGGGCAATCGAGAGTTCGGCATTCATGTTCGGTAGAAACGTGGATCCGCAGCGGATGGGGTTGACCGGCCGCAAGGTGCTGGGCACCCGCGGCCACAAAAATCGATTTTATGCGAAGCGCGGGGTCTTGAGGCGTATCAGTTTCATTTAAACCCCATGGACGGCAGTGGCACCGGGCGGAACGTCGCGGCATCCACGCACCCCGCCCGGACGCTGGCCTGCGCAAGGACCTCTCCCGACCCCGCCCGCCGAAGCTGCTGGCGAAAACTCAGGCTCGCGCGCCGCAGTTCCGAGATCTCGACGGTGGCCTCGAGGGCGTCGTCCAGCCTCGCAGGCCGGATGAAGCGGATTTCCAGGTTGGCTACCGTGAACGCGATGCCCTGCTTGACCCGCATCGACTCCTGGTCGTGGCCCAGGGACCGCAGCCATTCCGACCGGGCTCTCTCGAAATAGCGGAGGTAGTTGGCGTGGTAGACCACGCCCGAGGCATCCGTGTCTTCCCAGTAGATGCGCACCGGCCAGATGAAAGGCTCGCTCATTCGAAGAGATCCGGAATACCCGTGCGCTCGGGCGGCTTGAGTCCGTAATGCTGGTAGGCCAGCTTCCCGGCAATGCGTCCGCGCGGCGTGCGCATCAGGTATCCCTGCTGGATGAGGTAGGGCTCGATGACGTCTTCGATCGTGTCGCGAGCTTCCCCGATCGCGGCGGCCAGGTTGTCGATGCCGGCCGGACCTCCGTCGAAGCGCTCGATCAGGGCCATCAGCAGCTTGCGGTCCATCAGGTCGAATCCGTTGGAATCGACGTCGAGCATCTTGAGCGCGGCCTGCGCCAGGTCGGCGCTGATCGTACCGTCGCCGCGGACCTCGGCGAAGTCGCGCACACGGCGAAGCAGGCGATTGGCGATACGCGGAGTGCCGCGTGCGCGCCGTGCAATCTCCCCTGCGCCGGCGGCGTCGATCGGCGCTTTCAGGATCCCCGCGGACCGCGTCACGATCCTGCTGAGGTCTTCCACGGAGTAGAACTCCAGCCGCTGCACGATCCCGAAACGGTCCCGAAGCGGGCTGGTCAGCGCGCCGGCGCGCGTGGTGGCGCCCACCAGCGTGAACGGTGGCAGGTCGAGCCGGATCGACCGGGCGGCCGGACCTTCGCCGATCATGATGTCGAGTTGATAGTCCTCCATCGCCGGATACAGGACTTCCTCGACGACCGGCGACAGCCGATGGATTTCGTCGACGAACAGGATGTCGCGCGGCTCGAGGTTGGTCAGGAGCGCCGCAAGATCGCCGGCCTTCTCCAGCACCGGCCCCGAGGTCTGGCGCAGATTCACGCCCATTTCGGCGGCAAGAATGTGCGCCAGCGTCGTCTTGCCCAGACCCGGAGGCCCGAAGATCAGCACGTGGTCCAGTGCTTCGCCGCGCTTGCGCGCCGCCTCGATGGCAATGCTCATCTGCTCGCGCACGACGGGCTGCCCGACATATTCGGCCAGACGATGCGGACGGATGGCGCGCTCGACGCGCTCTTCGTCGCTGGCACCTTGGGCGGACACGAGACGGGCTTCGGTCATCGTCTCAGCGTACCGCACGCTTCAGCGCTTCTCGAATGATGTGCTCGGCGCTCAGGCCCTCGCCCTTCACGGCGTCGGCCATGCGCTGCGCGTCGACCGGCCGGTAGCCGAGCGCCTCGAGCGCCGAGCGCGCCTCCTGCAGCGGGGTGAGCGGCAGGTCCGAGGCGGAGGATCCCGGAAGCGCCTCGCCTCCCGCACCGGCACGATCCCGCAGTTCGACGACGAGGCGTTCGGCCGTCTTCTTGCCGATGCCCGGCACCTTGGTCAGACGGCCGACCTGCGACTCGCGCACGGTGGCCCAGAATTCTTCGACGCTGACACCCGACAGGATCGCGAGCGCGATCTTGGGGCCCACGCCGGAGACCTTGATCAGCTCGCGGAACAGCAGCTTTTCCTGGTTGCTCGCGAACGCGAACAGCAGATGCGCGTCCTCGCGCACCGTCAGATGCGTCTGCAACGTCACCGTCTCGCCAATCGAGGGCAGCTTGTAGAACGTGGACATCGGGGCCTCGCATTCGTAGCCCACGCCCCCCACGTCCAGGACCAGCAGCGGCGGCTGCTTGAGCACCAGTCGTCCCGTCAGTCGTCCGATCATGCTCAGCCCCAGGCCCGCTTGAGTGCATCACCGGTGCGCAGGCG
Source organism: Panacagrimonas perspica (assembly GCF_004364935.1). Lineage (GTDB taxonomy): Bacteria > Pseudomonadota > Gammaproteobacteria > Nevskiales > Nevskiaceae > Panacagrimonas > Panacagrimonas perspica. The sequence continues at coordinate 1,462,887 of NZ_SOBT01000008.1, forward strand.
CGTGATGCGCACGTGCGCGTGCGTGAGCGCCACGGCGAGCGCATCCGACGCGTCGGCAGCGAGCGCTTCTCGCGTGTTGAGCAGGATGCGAACCATGTGTGCGACCTGCTCCTTGTCGGCGCGTCCGTTTCCAGCGATGGCGAGTTTCACCTGCGCGGCCGCGTACTCGGAGACCGGCAGACCGGCCTGCGCGCACGCGCAGATGGCGGCGCCGCGCGCCTGGCCGAGCACCAGCGCGCTCGCGGCATTGACGCGATTGACGAAGGTCTCTTCGACGGCGGATTCCTGCGGCTGGTACTCGCGAATCACGTCCGCAAGTCCGTTGAGGACACCCAGCAGGCGATCGGCCATCGTGCCCTCACGCACGTCCAGGCGGCCTGCCGCGATCAGACGGCTGCGTCCAGCCTCGTTCTCGATCACCCCGAAGCCCGTGAAGCGCGAGCCCGGATCGACGCCGAGAATGCGGACTCGGCTCAAGGCAGCTCGGCGTTGTGGAACACGTCCTGGACGTCGTCGAGCTCTTCGAGCTTTTCGAGCAGTTTTCGAATATCGGCAGCTGCCTCGGCGGCAACCGGCACGATGTTGGCGGGGCGCATCGTGACCCGGGCCTGATCGGCCGCGAAGCCTGCATCGGCGAGGGCCTTGCGGACCTGCTCGAACGAACCCGGCGCCGTCAGCACCTCGCACCAGCCCTCGCTTCCTTGCACGTCGTCAGCACCCGCATCGAGCGCGAGTTCGAGAATCCGGTCTTCCTGCGCCGAATCCTTCAATTCGAACCAGAGCTGCCCGACCTGTGCGAACTGGAAGGCGACCGAGCCGCTGGTTCCCATGCTGCCGCCGGCCTTCGAGAACGCATGCCGAACGTCGGCCACGGTCCGCGTCGGATTGTCGGTGACGCAGTCCACCAGAACTGCAACGCCGCCCGGGGCGTAACCCTCGTAGCGCACTTCGGTGGAAGCATCCGCACCCTCGCCGCTGGCGCGCTTGATGGCGGCCTCGACGCGGTCGCGGGTCATGTTCGCGTCCATCGCGCGAACCACTGCCAGACGCAGCCGCGAATTGGCGGCAGGATCCGGCCCGCCCTGCTTGGCGGCCAGCGAGATCTCGCGAATCAGCTTGGTGAAGACCTTCGCCTTCTGCGCGTCGGCGACACCCTTGCGGCCTTCGATACTTGGTCCACGACCCATGAAAATTTACCTCGCCACGCCCGTCACTCGACTCTGGCCGACACGGCAAGAGCGAAAAAGGAAACCGTCTGCACCGCGGACAACGGGTTGAGGGCGCGAGCCCTCATCAGAACTCCAAGCGGATTCCGATGTGCGCGCCATCCTCCAGGTCGACGTCCGGACCGCCGTCGATCCCGACCTCGATCTTGCGATAGCCGATGTAGATCTCGGCATCCCGCAGCAACTCGTACCCGATCGAAACACCGTATTCGATGAATTCGTCGATGTCGCCGAACGACGCCGGATCAGGGCCGTACCAGAGATTCGCGTTGAATCGCAGGCGATCGGCGTTCAGCAGCTTGAGACGCAGGTTGCCGCCCAGCGCCAGTGCTCCGCCGTTCTCGTGATCCGCATTCACGTACTGCAGGCGCGCACCCAGACCGCCGCTGAACTTGGCGCCATCGGTGGCTCCGGCGTCGCCCGTCAGCGTGGCGCCGGCGTGCAGCGACAGGAAGTGCTCGCTGTCGAAATCCTCGATGTCACCGTAGACACCACCGACGTCGTACTCGCCCTTGTCCACCGCGAACAGGCGCGACAACGGCCCATTCACGCCAAGGCGCAGGCTGTCCTCGCCGATCGCCGCATCGAACACCTCGGCGCGTGCGGGCGCGGAGGCAAGAAGACAGGCCAGGCCGAGGCCCGCAAGAAAACGCACGTTCAGTCCCGCCATCTCAGGAGACCTTCTTCTTGTTGATTGCGTGAATGGCGCGACCGTCGACGGCCAGATAGGCCTCGTGCAGCGCCTCGGCCAGCGTCGGGTGCCCGTGCATCGTCAGTTGCAGATCGGCCGTGGTGGCGCCGAACTCGAGCGCGACGACGACGGACTGCAGGATCTCCGAAACGTAGGGGCCGATCATGTGCACGCCGAGAATGCGGTCGGTCTTGGCGTCCGAGATGACCTTCACCGAACCGGTAGCCGCCTCGAGCGCCTTGGCGCGACCGTTGGCCGCGAACGGGCTCGCGCCGATCTTGACCTCGTGCCCGGCCGCCTTCGCCTGCTCTTCGGTCAGACCCACCCACGCCACTTCCGGCGTCGTGTAGATGACGCTCGGCACCGCGTTGTAGTTGACCTCGGTCTTCTCGCCGTGAAGCTGCTCGACCAGAGCCACTCCCTCTTCGATGGCCTTGTGCGCGAGCATCAGGCCGCCGATGACGTCGCCGGTGGCGTACACGCCTGCCAGATTGGTCTTATAGTTCTTGTCGACCTTCACGAAGCCGCGCGGGTCGAGTTCCAGGCCGACGCCCTCGGCGTTCAGGCCCTTGGTGTACGGACGGCGGCCGACGGCGACGATCAGCTTGTCGAACGTCTCGGACTTCTTGGCGCCCTCCGATTCGTACTCGACGACCGCTTCCTTGCCGTTGCTCTTGGCGCTGATCACCTTGGCGCCCAGGCGGATATCCAGCCCTTGCTTGGTGAACTGCCGCTGCGCGTCCTTGGCGATGGTCTGGTCGACCATCGGCAGGAAGGTGGGCAGAGCTTCGAGGATCGTGACCTTGGAACCCAGGCGCGCCCAGACGCTGCCCAGTTCCACGCCGATCACGCCGGCGCCGATGATGCCCAGGCGACCCGGGACTTCGGTGAAGTCGAGCGCGTCCCAGGAGTCACAGATCTGCTTGTGATCGAACGGCGCGATCTTGAGCTCGACCGGCTCCGAGCCGGTGGCCACGATGATGTGCTTGCCTTCGAGCACCTTCTTCTCGCCGCTGTGCGAGGTGTACTCGACCTTGCCCTTGCCCATCAGCCGCGCCGTACCTTCCAGGCCGGTCACGCCGTTGGCCTTGAACAGGGCGCCGATGCCGCCGGTCAGGCTGGACGTGATCTTGGACTTGCGGGCCTGCATCGCAACGAGATCGAGCGTCGGCGCATTGACCTTGACGCCGTGCGTGGCCAGTTCATGGCCGGCGCGATGGAACATCTCGGAAGATTCGAGCAGGGCCTTGGAAGGGATGCAGCCCGCGTTGAGGCAGGTGCCGCCGTAGGCCGGCTTGTTGTCGCGATTCAGCCAGGCGTTGATGCAGACCGCCTTCATGCCGAGCTGGCCGGCACGGATGGCCGCAGGATAGCCACCGGTGCCGCCACCGATGACGATGAGATCGTAGGTGTCGCTCATGAGCGGATGCTGGCCTCGGGTCACGTGGAGGAAGGCCGACATTGTAACCGGCGTCCGTGCGACGCCGGGCCCGCCTGCTCATCAGGACAGGGCGCAAGACTCTCATCCCGAGCGGGGCGGGACCCGCGGAGAACGGCGGCCCGTATCCGGCCGCCGCTGTCAGAGCGCGATCCTCAGGCCGGATGCAGTGCGTTGGCCGCGGCGATGGCGTCGCCGTTGACTTCGAACACCCGGCGCCAGGTCGCGTAGGTCTCCATCTGGCCTCCATCCCAAGGATGGAAGCCGGGCTTGAAGTACGCGAGGTAGTGCGGCAACAGGCGTGTCATCACGCCGCGAGGCCCGTAGAGCCAGGCCAGGCCCCGCATCCAGGTTCCGAATCCATTCTTCACGCCGTCGACCTTGAGCATGTGGCTCAGAATCAGGAAGGTGTGCAGCGGGAAGACGACGGACAGGTACAGCATGCCGGCCATGCGGGTGAAGTAGCCGACCTTGCCGACCTTCTGCATCACGTCGAAGGCCACGGCCTTGTGCTCGATCTCCTCCACGGCGTGCCAGACGTACAGCGCGCGCATGCGCGGGTCGGCTTCGCGGAACATCTCCCTGTTGGCCATGAAGCTGTGCGCCATGATCGCCGTCATGTGTTCTGCCGCGGCGGTCTGTGCGATGCGCAGCGAGGTCGGGAAACTCTTGCGCTGCCAGGCCAGGATCTTCTTCATCCGCGTCTCGATCTGGTCGACCGCCACGCCCTGCGCCGCCACGCGCTGGTTGTAGGCGTCGTGGACCATCCCGTGCTGGCCTTCCTGGTAGATGAAGTCCTTCACGTTCGCCTGCATCTGCGGATCCGTGATGCGATCGCGGTAATCGCGTACGCACTGGATGAAGAACTTCTCGCCCTCCGGAAAGAGCAGCGACATGGCGTCGAAGAACCGCGTCTTGAACGCGTCGCCGCCGAACCAGTGGCGGGGAATGTCGCCGTCCAGGCCGAAATCCGGGCCCTTGCGGGGGACGATCTGTTGCATCGGGGGCATCGAGCCGTCCATCGCGCTTCTCCTCGTTCTGATGAGACCGACTCTAGGGAGGCCCGAGGGAACCGGATATGACAGTCGACGACGCAAGGGAACAATTCGCGACAGATACTCGGGTTTGCAAGAGCGACCCCATGTCGCTCCTCCCGGATCACCGCCTGAGGCGTCCTCGCCGAGGAGACCAGGGTCTGCGAGAACGACGACTCGACGTCGTGCCGTCACCGGAGCCCCAACCCGCAACCGAACCCGTCACCCTCGCGAAGGACGCTTCCTGAATTCGCTCGGCGTCCTGCCCGTCCATCGTGCGAAGGCTCGCGTGAAGCTGCGGCGGTCCGCGAAGCCCAGGCGCTCGGAGATCGACTCGATATCCAGGGCGGGATCCGATAGCCAGACTTTCGCCAGCTTCAGTCGCAGGGTCACTTGAAGCTCCGCATAACGCAGCTGCTCGAGCGCGAGACGGCGCTGCAGCGTGCGCGGCTGCAACCCCAGTTCCCTGGCGGCCTGTTCGATGCCCTGCCCCAACAGGGCCGGCTTGCGCTCCATCGCGTGCTCGAGCTGCACCGCGATGCTCGGCGGTGCGGGACGCTCTGACAGCCGCTGCACGACCAGGTGCTCGGCTTGCCGGTGCAGCGACTCGAAGGCCCCTTCGAGCTTGAGGTCCAGCAGGCGCCGGTCGAGTTCCAGCGCGTTGTGCGCCTGGCCGTAGAGCACCGGCACCCGCAGCAGCTCCCGCGCCTCGGTCGCGTACGCTGGACGCTCGCTCTGGAACGTCGCGCGCCGGAAATCACCGCGGCCCTGCATCAATGCCCGTCCGAACTTGAGCACCGACACGAAGGTCGCCTCGACGAACCACTGGAAGATCTGCGGGGCCTCACGACCCTGCCAGTCGAGGCGCAGGCTGGCGATCTCGGGGCCCTCGTGCACCTGCATGCGCAGGTGTGGATTGATGAGCAGCCGCAGCCATTCGAACACCCGCGCCGATTCGCGCAGGGTCTGACTCGTCGTGAGGAAGGTCTCGAGCTCCGGCAGGTACTCGAACGCGAAGGTCTCGCCGAGCGCGAACGGGAAATGCCGGCGCCGGGACCGCGCCACGCAGGCGGCCATCGTGCGATCCATCTCCGACGCCGAAATCGTCGCGCGATCGGCGTGCAGCAGGTCCACCTCGACGCCGAGTTCGTCGAACACCTCGCCGATGCTGAAGCCGCAGGCCGCCGCCGCCTTGACCCAGTTGGGCAGCGTGATCAGCGGAACCCGTTCCTCGGCGGCGTCGGCGCGCATGCTGGAAGTATGCCGCGCAAGCGCTTGAAAAAGCGGCCTCCCCGAACCAAAATAAACCGATCGCTCAATTCCAGGGTGCAGCATGCGCGGACTGCTTTCCAACTACACGCGACAGCGCAACCTGCCGGCCAGCGCCCTCAGCCACATCCCGGGCAACGATGGCCGCTTCCTGGTGGGTCACTCGCTGGATTTCCTCGCCGATCCGCTGGGCTTCGCGCGCAAGACGCTGGCCGAGCACGGGCCGATCTCGCGCACCAACTTCCTTTTCCAGCGCCGCATCAGCCTGATCTCGGCCGAGGCCAACGAATTCGTGCTGCTCGATCGTGCCGGCAATTTCTCGGCCTACCTGGGATGGGAGCCAGTGTTGGGCTCGCTGTTCCCGCGCGGACTGATGCTGCGCGACGGCGACGACCACCGCTATCACCGCCGCCTGATGCAGCCGGCGTTCCGGAAGGAAGCGCTTGCCGGCTATCTCGCGCGCATGAACCGGCTGATCGGTCCCGTCGTCTCGGATTGGCTGGCGCGACGCCAGCTCAAGTTCTATCCGAGCGTGAAGCGCCTGACGCTGGAGATCGCCGCCGACATCTTTCTCGACGTGCAGCTCAAGTCCGAGATCGATCAGGTCGGCCAGGCCTTCTTCGATCTCGTCGAAGCCTCGAACGCGATCAACCGCATCCCGGTGATCGGCCGGCTGTTCGAACGCGGACTGGCCGGACGACGGCGGCTCGCGAGCCTGATCGAACAACGGATTCCGTCACGTCGCGATGGCGAAGGAACGGACCTGCTCAGCCAGCTCTGCCGCGCGCAGGACGAGAACGGCCAGCGCTATTCCGACACCGAGATCGTCGATCACCTGATCTTCCTGATGATGGCGGCGCACGACACGACGACGAGCGCGCTGACGACCATCGTCTACGCACTGACGCAGCACCCGCAGTGGCAGGAACGTCTGCGAACGCTCGCAGGCTCAGTCGGCCTGCCCGAGCTGGTCCACGAAGACCTCGGCAAGCTCGAGGAAATCGACTGGGTCCTGCGCGAATCGCTGCGCCTCTACCCGCCGCTGACGATCATCCAGCGCACGGCCGTGAAGGACTGCGAATTCCAGGGCGTCCACATTCCGGCCGGCACACCCGTGACGGTGTATCCGGTGGCGACGCAGCGAATGGCGCAGTGGTGGACCGACCCGGACACGTTCGACCCGGAGCGCTTTTCTCCGGCACGCGCCGAACATCGCCGACATGCGTTTGCGTGGGCGCCGTTCGGCGGAGGCGCGCACATGTGCCTCGGATTGCACTTCGCCGAGATGCAGGTCAAAGCGGTACTGCTGCCGCTGCTGCGAGCGGCGAAGCTGTCGGTCGCGCCCGGCTACCAGATGCCGTACCAGCTCGCGCCCATCGTCAGGCCTCGTGACGGACTGCCGCTGCGCCTGAGTCCGACGCAGTCGTAGCACGGGTGAAACCCGGGATTGCTGCTCGAATTGCGAACGGAACCCCGGGCGAGGCCCGGGCTACGGGACGCCGGATACCGAACCCAGCAACGAAAAACGCCCCGTCTCCGGGGCGTTTTTCCAAGCTCTTTTCGACTCAGAGATTCAGCAGCAACCGCGCCGGATCCTCGAGGCTGTCCTTGATCATGCGCAGGAACAGCACCGCTTCGCGACCGTCGATCAGACGGTGATCGTAGGTCAGCGCGAGATACATCATCGGGCGGATCTTGACCTCGCCGTTGACGGCGATCGGGCGATCGAAGATGCCGTGCATGCCCAGAATCGCGGCCTGCGGCGGGTTGAGGATCGGCGTGGACATCATCGAACCGAACACGCCGCCATTGGTGATGGAGAACGTGCCGCCCGTGAGGTCATCCATCGTCAGCTTGTTGTTGCGGGCCTTCACGCCGAGGTCGGAGATCGACTTCTCGATGTCGCCGAAGGACAGCGTGTCCGCATCGCGCAGGATCGGAACGACCAGGCCACGCTCGGTGGAGACCGCGACGCCCACGTCGTAGTAGCTGTGGTAGACCACGTCAGTGCCGTCGATCGACGCGTTGACGGCCGGATACTTCTTCAACGCCTCGATGGCAGCGCGCACGAAGAAGCTCATGAAGCCCAGCTTCACGCCGTGCGCCTTCTCGAATCCGTCCTTGTACTTGCTGCGCAAGTCGCCAACGGCCTTCAGATCGACTTCGTTGAACGTCGTCAGCATCGCGGCCGTGGCCTGCGCCTCGACCAGACGCTCGGCGATGCGCGCGCGGATGCGCGTCATCGGAACGCGCTGTTCTTCGCGCGATCCGGAGACACGGCGAGCGGCCGGCGTGGCGGGTTCGGCAGCCTTGGGCGCCGTCGACGTCGCGGCGACCGGCGCGGCCTTCTGCTTCTCCGACGCCGCCTTCACGTCCTCCACCGTCAGGCGACCACCCTTGCCGCTGCCGGTGATCGTCCCCGCCGACAGATTCAGTTCGGCGAGCAGCTTGCGCACGGCCGGGCTCTGGCCGTCGTCGCTCGTGGCGGCGGCCTTCGGCGCCTCGCTCTTGGCGGCGGGGGCTGCTGCGGCTTCGCCTTCCTCGAGGATGCCGATGATGTCGCCGGCCTTCACGGTGGCGCCGGACGCGATGCGCACTTCCTTGAGGATGCCGTCGGCGATCGCCGGCACTTCGAGCATGACCTTGTCCGTCTCGAGGTCGACGAGGTTCTGTTCGCGCTTCACCGCGTCGCCGGCCTTCAAGTGCCAGGTCGCGACCGTCGCGGATTGAACGGATTCGGGAAGATTCGGGACCTTGATTTCGATGATGCTCATGTTGTTGTTCTCGTTGTCACTCGTGCGTTCGTGCTGTTCGTTCGATCAACCGCCCTTGACGGGCTTGCCACCCGCGAGCGCCTCGCGGATCAATTCTTCCTGCTCTTTGTTGTGCACCTTGAGATATCCGCCCGCGGTCGTCGCCATGCCGGGACGCGTCGCGTAGAACATCTGGTGCTGCGGCTGCAGGTAGATCTGCAGACGATGCTTGATCTGATACCAGGCACCCTGGTTCTCGGGCTCTTCCTGGCACCAGCAGACTTCCTTGGCGTTCGGGAACATCGCCAGCGCAGCCTCGTAGTCGGCGCGCGGGAACGGATAGAGCTGCTCGATGCGGATCAGGGCGACGTCGGACATCTTCTCCTTCGCGCGTGCCTGGGCGAGGTCGAAGTAGACCTTGCCCGAGCAGAACACGAGACGGCGCACCTTCTGCTTGTCGAGCTGCTCGGTGTCGTGGATCAGCGGCTGGAAGCGGCCCTTCACCAGATCGTCCATCGACGACACCGACATCGGATGACGCAGCAGCGACTTGGGCGTCATCACGATCAGCGGCAGGCGCAGCGAGCGCTTCATCTGGCGACGCAGCATGTGGAACATCTGGGCCGGCGTGGACGGCACGACGACCTGCTGATTGTTGCCGGCGCACAACTGCAGCCAGCGCTCCAGTCGGCCCGAAGAATGCTCGGGGCCCTGCCCTTCGTAGCCGTGCGGCAGGAAGATCGTCAGGCCGCAGAAACGGCCCCACTTCGCAAAACCGCTGGCGATGAACTGGTCGAACACCACCTGCGCGCCGTTGGCGAAGTCGCCGAACTGCGCTTCCCAGATCACCAGCGTGTCGGGGTCGGTCGTCGAGTAGCCGTATTCGAAGCCGAGCACGCCCTCTTCCGAAAGCAGCGTGTCGTTGACGATGAAGCGATTGCGATCGGCGTCGAGGTGGCGCAGCGGCGTGTGGCGCTTGCCGTCCTTGGCGTCGTGCACGGTCGCATGGCGGTGGAAGAACGTTCCGCGGCGCGCGTCCTGACCAGACAGGCGCACCGAGAACCCTTCGTTGACCAGCGTGGCGTAGGCCAGCGTCTCGGCGAAGCCCCAGTCCATCGGCAGCTCGCCGGCGGCCATCTTCGCGCGGTCCTCGTAGAGCTTCTGCACGCGCGCGTGCAGCGTGAAGCCATCCGGGAGTTTCGACACGCGCTCGTACAGCGAGCGCAGCAGGTCGATCTTGGCCGAGGTGTCGGACGGCGTGTCCCACTCGCCCTTGCCGTAGTTGCTCCAGTTGACCGTGTGCTTGTTGCCGACCAGGCCCAGCGTCGTGCGCGCGATGTTCTCGCCCTGGTCGAGGCCGGAGCGGTACTTCTTGACCAGCTCTTCGGCCTCGCCCTTCGCGATCGCGCCTTCTTCTTCGAGCTTCTTGGCGTAGAGCGTCAGCGTGGTCGGGTGCTTCTTGATCTTCTCGTACATCACCGGGCTGGTGACCGAGGGCTCGTCGGCCTCGTTGTGCCCCAGGCGGCGGTAGCAGCAGATGTCGACGATGACGTCCTTGTGGAATTCGTTGCGGAAGTCCATGGCCAGACGCGTGACGAAGACCACCGCTTCCGGATCGTCGCCGTTCACGTGGAACACCGGGCACTCGAGCATCTTGGCGATGTCGGTGCAGTAGCGCGACGTACGCGCTTCCTTGCTCGGCTGCGCCTCGATCGGATTCGGCGTCGTGAAACCGATCTGGTTGTTGACGATGATGTGCACCGTGCCGCCGGTGCCGTAACCCTTGGCCTCGGACAGCTGCATCGTTTCCATGACGACGCCCTGGCCGGCGAACGCGGCGTCGCCGTGGATCAGCACCGGCACCACGCGCTCGCCCTTCTTGTCGTGGCGGCGCATCTGGCGCGCCTTGACGCTGCCCTCGACGACCGGGTTCACGATCTCGAGATGCGAGGGATTGAAGGCCAGCACCATGTGCAGGCGCTTCGCGGACACTTCGATGTCCGCCGAGAAGCCCATGTGGTACTTCACGTCGCCCGAGCGCGACAGCGACTCGGCGGAATACTTGCCCTCGAACTCGGCGAACAGATCCTTCGGCGATTTGCCGAGCACGTTCACCAGCATGTTCAGACGGCCGCGATGGGCCATGCCGATCAGCACTTCCTCGACGTCGCGCTCGGCGCAGGCCCGCAGCACCTCGTCCATCGCCGGCACCAACGCATCGCCGCCTTCGAGCGAGAAGCGCTTCTGGCCGACGTACTTGTTGTGCAGGTAACGCTCGAGACCTTCGGCCGCGACGAGCTGCAGCAGCGTGGACTTCTTGCGATCGAGCGCCAGCTTGGGCTTGAACGCCGTGCCTTCGAGGCGCTTCTGGATCCAGCGCTTCTCGGTGGTCTCGGTGATGTACATGTACTCGACACCGATGGTGTCGGTGTACACCGCCTTGAGCAGCTTGAGGATCTCGCGCAGCGGCAGGCGATCGGTCGTCGCCAGCGACCCGGTGTTGAACACCGTGTCCATGTCGGCGCCCGACAGGCCGTGGAACGCCGGATCGAGGTCGGGAATCAGGTCGGTGGGCGCCAGGCCCAGCGGATCCAGGCGCGCCACCTGGTGACCGCGCACGCGGTAGTAGTTGATCAGGCGCAGCACCGCGGCCTGCTTCTCGGCGGCGCGCGCGTCGAACCCGGCGTCGGCGACCACCACCGTGCCCGGGCGCTTGTCACGACCCAGGGCCTCGAACTTGGCGACGACGTCGCTGTGCGCGACCTCGCGCTCGGCGTTCTGATCCTGGATGTTGCGGAAATAGGCGCGCCAGCTCGGCTCGACCGATTCCGGGTCTTCGAGGAATTGTTCGTAGTAGCTCTCGACGAAGGCGGCGTTCTGCCCGCCGATCGAGGAGGAGGCGATGAAGCTTTGGTACTTGCTGTTCGTCATGGATGTGTTCCGGTTGCCTTGCCAGCTTCCAATGCGCTCGCGACGTCCAGATGAAGCCCTGGCACTTCGCGGCGGGTCCCCGGCAGGCTCTGAATTACGTTCCCGTTCTCAACGGGCGCTCGCGCGCCCAGTCCGCCGTCAAGCCACCGAGGTAGTCGCGGAATTCTTCCGCCAGCTCCGGGTGCTTGAGGCCGTATTCGACATTGGCCTTGAGGTAGCCGAGCTTGGAGCCGCAGTCGTAACGCGTGCCCTCGAACTCGTAGGCCAGGACGGTCTGCTCCTGGATCATGGCCTGGATGGCGTCCGTGAGCTGGATCTCGCCGCCCTTGCCGCGCGGCGTGCGCTCCAGCAGCTTGAAGATCCGCGGCGTCAGGATGTAGCGCCCGACGACCGCCAGATTGCTCGGCGCCTCTTCTGGCCGGGGCTTCTCGACGATCGCACGGATCTCGCCCAGGCCCGGCCCGACCGGGTGGATGTCCACGCAGCCGTAGCCCGAGATCTCTTCCTTGGGCACACGCTCGCAAGCGATGACGCTGGTGCCGTATTCCTGGTAGACCCGCTGCATCTGCGCGAGGCACGGACGCAGGCGTCCGTCGATGAGATCGTCGGCCAGGATCACCGAGAAATCCTCGTCGCCCACGGCCGGCCAGGCGCACAGCACGGCGTGACCCAGACCCAGGGCTTCGGCCTGGCGGATGAAGATGCAGGTGATGCCCGGCGGCAGGATTTCCTGGACCAGCTGCAGCAGCTTGTCCTTGCCGCGCTGCGCCAGCTCGGCCTCGAGTTCGTAGGCCTTGTCGAAGTGATCCATGATCGAATTCTTCGAACGGCCGGTGATGAAGATCAGCTCTTCGGCGCCTGCGCTGATGGCTTCCTGCACGGCGTACTGGATCAGGGGTTTGTCGACGACCGGCAGCATTTCCTTCGCGCTCGCCTTGGTGGCGGGCAGGAATCGCGTGCCCATGCCGGCGACCGGGAAAACCGCTTTACGGATACGCATTCGGGCGTCCTGAACAGTCTCGAATCCGCTGCTCGGGCGTCCCCCGCGACTGGGGCGCACAGCGAGGCGGCTAAGTGGACGCATAGTCTAGGCGCTGAAGCCCTCGATTGCAGCGGGTGCTAGTGCTGTCCCTCTGGCATTCCGTGCAGGCCCGGCGTGTCGGAACCGCGGGCTTGCACCCATTCGGGGCGCGACTTCGCCAGCCGGTAATACAAGGGCGGCAGCGCGAGCAGGGTCAGCACCGTGGACGCGATCGTCCCGAACAGCAGCGAAGTGGCCAGCCCGATGAAGAGCGGGTCGCGGAACAGCACCAGCACGCCCAGGATCATCGCCGCCGAGGTCAGCAGGATCGGACGCAGGCGCACCGCGCCGGCAAGCTGGACGGCCTCGCGCAGGCCATGGCCCTCGCGCTGGTGGTCGTGGATGAAATCGATGATCAGCAGCGAATTGCGGACCACCAGCCCGGCCAGCGCCACGACCCCGATCATCGAGGTCATGCTGAACTTGATGCCGACCAGCCAATGCCCGGGGAACACGCCGATCATCCCCAGCGGGATCGCCGTCATGCCGACCAGCGGCAGCGTGAAGGACCGGTAGTTGGCGACCAGCACCAGGAAGATAAGCACCACGACGACGCCCAGGATCTGGCTCATGTCGCGGAACACGTCCAAGGTCACCCGGATCTCGCCGTCCCACAGCAGCTGGTAGCCGTCGACGGTGTTCGGGATCTGCGGCTCCAGGGTCAGATTCCCGGTCGTGAGTCTCTCGCCGTTCACTTCGAGACCGTCCAGCCGCCGGTCCATGTCCAGGATCGCGTAGGCCGGCGCCGAGATGTCGATGACGTTGCCGCCGACGTAGCTGACCGGTTCGTTGTCCTTGCGCAGCAGCGGCCGGTCGACACGCGCCTTCACCAGATGCGTGAGTTCCGACACCGGCACCGCGTCGCCATTACGGTTGCGCACAAGCGTGCGGTCCAGCAGCGCCGGATCCACCTCGAACTGCCGGGGCACCCGGATTCGCAGCGGCACCGGATTCTTCTCGCCCGGGATCTGCACCTCGGCCACGACCACGCCGGCCATCAGCGCGCGGATCGTCTGCTCGATGTCGGCGGTGGTCACGCCCGACAGCACGGCCTTCTCCTTGTCGACGACGATGTCGAACTGCTCGGCGTCCGCGACTTCGCTGTCGTAGACGTCGACCATGCCGTACGTCTTCTGGAATTCCTGCTTCACACGAGCCGAGAACGCGCGCAGCACCTCGGGATCCGGCCCGTGGATGTTGGCCAGCACCGTCGCCACCGTGGGCGGCCCCGGCGGGGCTTCGAAGAACCGCAATTCCAGTCCGGGATGACGGGCGAGCAGCGGTTCGGCGGCGACGCGCAACTCGTCCAGCACCGCACGCGAGCCGGTCTTGCGCGCCGCCTTGTCAATCAGGTTGATGCGGATCTCCGCCTGGTTCGCCCCGACGCGCGCGCCGGCGCCGTTGACCTGCCCGGCGAAATCCAGCACGCCGGGCATGCCGACGTAGCTCAGGTAGTTCGTGACCATCGGATGCCGGCCGACGAGCTTGCCGAACTCGCGTGCCACGCGGTCCGTGACCTCGATCGGCGTCGACTCGGGCATGTCCAGCGTGGCGCTGAAGGTGTTGTGGTTCTCCACCGGCATGATCGCCAAACCCACGCCGCCGAACGACAGCGGACCGCTGATTCCCGCAGGCCGGATGAACTGCCAGGCCGGCATCATCAGCGACGCGACCAGCGCCAGCCCCACTCCGACGAACAGCCATCGGCGCCGGCGCGAGTCGTCGAGGAAGGGCGTGATGATGCGGATGTACAGGCGCTGCATCGGACTGTGACCGGTCGCAGCGTGCACCGGCGCGTGCCGCGAGCGCGGCAGCCAGCGCTGGCTGGCCCAGGGCACCACCAGGAAGGCCAGCAGCAGCGACAGGCCCACCGCGACCGACACGTTCACGCTCACCGACTTGAAGAACGCGCCGTTCATGCCGCTGAGCTGGCTCAGCGAGGCGAAGGCCAGCACGATCGTGATCGTCGCCATCGTCGTCGGCGTGCCGATCTCGTGCGTTGCCAGCACCGCCGAGCGCAGCCGGTCGGTCGTCCCCTGCTCGTAGTGCCGATGGATGTTCTCCATCACGACGATCGCATCGTCGACCAGCATGCCCAGCGACATGATCAGCGCGAACAGCGAAATGCGATTGATCGTGAAGCCCGTGAGCATGTCGATGGTCAAGGTCAGGCCGAGCACCAGCGGCACCGCCAGGCACACGATCATCGCCTGGCGCAGACCCAGGAACGGAATCAGCACCAGCATCACGGCGGCGACGGCAATCGCCAGTTCGAAGATCAGCGAGTTCACCGTGTGATCGGCGATCTGCCCGTCGTCGCGCGTCGTCACCACCTCGACGCCGGCCGGCACGAACTGCGCCTTCATCTTGGCGACCTGCTCGAGGATGTCGCGGCTCACGCGGACCGAATTGGTGTGCGGCTTCTTGGCCACCGACACCGTCACCGACGCCATCTCGCCGACGCTGTCGTCCGCCGAATAGCGTGGGTCTCCGGGGCCGAATGCCAGGCGCGTCAGCGCGTCACGCTCGGGGACCGGCCCGTCGACGACGTCGCCGATGTCCTCGAGATAGATCAGCTGCCCACGATGCGCGCCCAGCGGCAGCCGGCGGATCTCCTCGAGCGACGGCAGGCGCCCCCTGAGATACACGCTGCGGCGCTGGCCGTCGCCTACCAGGTCTCCCACGACGGCCGAGACGTTGCTGGCCGCGACCATCGCGATGCCCTCGTTCATCGTCACGCCGAAGGCCTGCAGCCGGGCCGGATCGAGGTTGACGCGAATCTCCCGTTCGCGGCCGCCGTGGATCTGCGTCACCGACACTTCCTCGATCGTGTTCAGACGTTCGCCGATGCGCTCGGCAAGACGGCGCAGCGCGTAGTCGTCGTAGCGGTTCGACGCCAGCGTCACCGTCACGATGGCGACGTCGTCCGCGTCCACCTGCTGGATCAGCGGCTCCTTGGTTGCGGCGGGCAGCAGATGTCGTCCCTCCGCCACCTTCTGCCGCACGCGGTTGATCGCGGCGTCCTTGTCGGTGCCCACGAAGAACTGCAGCTGGATCCGCCCCATTCCGGGCATCGCCGCCGCGTAGCTGTGCTCGATGCCCTCGATCTCGCGCAGCCGCGCTTCCATCGGCGCCACGATGAGACGCTCGACCTCCGTCGACGTGGCGCCCGGCAGTTCGAACGTCACCTGCGCACCGGGCACCAGGATCTGGGGATTCTCTTCGCGCGGCGTATTGAGCGCGGCGAACAGCGCCAGCAGCAGGATCGCCACCACGAACAGCGGCGTCAGCTTCGAGTCGACGAAGGTCCGGGCGATGATGCCCGCAGAATTGAGCCGGGGTTCAGACACGGATGCGGCCGGAAGCAACGCACGCCGGCCGCGTCATCACGGCGTTGCACCAGCAGCCGCGATGCGATCGCCCTCGCGCATCCTGGAGGTGGGCGCCACGATCACGCGTTCGTTGGGCTCCAGCCCCGCGAGCACGACGAAGCCATCCGCCGCGCCGTGTTCGGTGCGAAGCCAGCGAAAATTCAGACGCTGCCCGGCATCCACGACGTAGACGCCGGTGAGCCCGCCCCGGTCCACCAGTGTCGAGGCCGGAACCACCAGCGCCTGCTTCTTGCCGATCGTGAACTGCCCGCGGCCGAACATGCCCGGCAGCAGTCCCTGCGTCGGCGGGATCGAGACCTTCACCTGGAAGCCGCGCGTCACCGGATCACCGGAAGCCACGAGGCGCAGCACCTCGCCGCGTATCGGCGCGCGCAAGGCGTCGATCTGCACGTCGACCGGATCGCCGATGCGGATATCCGTCACGCGTTGTTCGACCGCATGCGTTTCGAACAGCAGCGCGGTGTCCGATTCGACGGTCACCAGCGGCGTACCCGGCGACGCGAGGTCACCGGCGCGCTGGTGCCGCGCGACGACCACGCCGGCAACGGGGCTGAGGATGCGCGTGTACTGGCGTTCGGACAGCGCACGCGCCAGCGCCGCCTCCGCGCCCTGCAGTGATTCGTCCGCGGACTGCTGCAGCAGCAGCGCCTTGCGCCGATGCGCCTGCGCGACCATGCCCTTGGCCAGCAGCTTCTCGCTGTCCTCGAGATCTCGCCGGGCATCGGCGCTGGCCGCCAGAGCCTTGTCGCGTTCGGCCTGCGCCATGCGCACATCGGCCTCGATGTCCTGGCTGTCGAGCGTCGCCAGCAGTTGCCCGAGCTGCACCCGCTCGCCCTCGCGCACGTTCACGGTCCGCACGTAGGCGGCCGTGCGCGAGCTGATCTCCACGCGCTCGTCCGACACCACGGTGCCGGTGGTGGTGTAGATCACCGGGATTTCGCGCGTCGCGACCACGGTCGTGGCGGCCTCGAATACCCGCGCTTCCGGCGGCGCGTTCGGCTTCGGATCTCCACCGCAGGCCGACAGCAGCAGGCTCAGCGCAGCTATGCCGCAGGCGGTGCACACGTGCCGGAAACGAGAGTCGACAGCAGCACTGCGCCCGCGGTCACGTCGCGTCTGGACTCCCGATTCCGAAGCCCTTTGGACGAAGCCGCGGCGGCGCAGGCGGTTCACGCGTTCCTGCTCACGATCCGCTCGGCCTTGTCCATCGAGGCGATGACTGCGCGCAACAGATGTTCCAGCGTCTGCTTGTCCTTCGGGCTCAGGGCACCAAAGGATTCGGCCACGATCGGCGCGAAGCGGCTCGCATAGGTCTTGACTCGCTTGCGTCCGGCAGCGGTGATCGTCACCCGCTTGCGTCGTGCATCGCGCTCGTGCACGTCGACCCGCACCAGCTTGTCGGACAGCAGCAAGTCGAGGATGCGGGTCATGTTGGCCCGGTTCTGCCCCACCTGTTCGCACAGCGACGTCGGCGTGATGCCCGCTTTGCCACTGGCCACAATGACGACCAGCGTGTGGAACGAGCTCTCGGTCAGCCCTGCCGGTCGCAGCATCGGATCCGTGAACGCCGTGATCCCCTGGCTGGCCACGCGGATCAGGCGCATCAGGGTCACGTCCTGCTGCGGAACGTCAGGGACGCTTTCGCGCCAGCCGGGGCCGCTGGAGTCGATCGCGAGAAGGCGGTCGTTGGTTTTCATGCGCGACGTTGATAGTACATTAACGTACTAGTTTGTCGACGCGCGTACCCGTAGCCCGGACGAAGTCCGGGGTTGCCACTCGACCTGCGGGGAAAAGCCCCGGGTTTCACCCGGGCTACGACCGGTGACCAGCCCAACCGTCCGGTGAAGTGCACCTTGTCCGAGGTGCGCGACGACAACGCGAAGGCCTTGGCCCTCAACCGTAGCCCGGGTGAAACCCGGGACGTCGCTCGCAAATCGGGGGGAATCCCGGACTTCGTCCGGGCTACGAGGGCTAACCCAGCCTTCCGGTGAAGTGCACCTTGTCCGACGTGCGCGACAGCAGCGCGAAATCGCTGCCAGATCCTGCATTGGTGAACTTGAGCGCCACCTTGCCCGGCAGCAGCAGCGGCTGGCGGAACTGCACGCTCAGCGTGCGAGCCGCCTTGCCACGCGAGGTTTCGACCAGCGCCGCGGCGCGGGCCAGCGACCACATGCCGTGTGCGATCGCACGCGGAAAACCGAAGGCCTTGGCCGTCAGCGCGTACAGGTGGATCGGATTGAAGTCGCCGCCGATCGGGGCGTAGCGTCGACCGATGTCGGAGGGCACGTCGAAACTGCGGTACTCGGACAGCGACGGCGCAGGGGCGGCGGGCTTCGGCCGCAGCGGAGGGCCATCGGTCTTCATCCGGTAAAGGACCGTCATCAGCGCGCGGTACACGATCTGCCCTGCCCCGTCGGCGTACTCGGTCACCAGATCGATCTCGTAGCCCTGGTGCGTACGGCGTCCGTCTGCCAGCGCCGCACGCACGTCATAGGCCATCTCGGCCGTCATCGGCGCGAGCATCTCGAAACTGTTGCGGATGTGCACCAGCCCCATCAACGGTGCCGGGAACTCCGGGCGCAGCATCAGCCACATGTGCAGCGGCGCGGCCTGGACTTGCGGGAACGTGATCGGCAGTTCGTCGGGGGCCAGTTCGAAACCGCAGATCTCGCGGTAGGCGGCCAGACGCGACGGTGTCGGTTGAACCGCAGGCACGCGGACCTCGATCTGAGGAACACGGATGTTCTTGCCGGGCTTGCGTCGCGCCGTGCCCAGGGCCTTGACGTACAGGCCGCGGGCGGCGGGCATCTGGAGCAGGGTGTCGGTCATATCGGTGCCGTCAGTGGGATGCGATCACGGTACGACCGTGTCGATCGTCAGCACCAGCGCCGGTTTGCCGAGGTCACTGCGCGCAGCGGTCAGGCTGCCCTGCAGGTCACCGCTCACCGCCAGTGCCTGCCCTGCGCGACTGATGCGCGCGGTGACGGTCCAGCGATCGAACTGCGTCAGCTTGGCCGCCGGCGTCATCGCCATGCTGTCGTCCAGACGGATCTCGCGCGGCAGTTGGCCGACGTTGCCGCGGGACACCGCCAGCGGCATCGGTGGGCCTTCCTGCGCCTTGGCGAACACGAACAGCGTCGCGTCCGGCGGGATCCGCGACTGCAGCTCCGGCGCCACGCTCACGCGGACCAGCAGCGCGTCGGCGGACGGCGCTGGGCTCTTCGACTCTGCGGCATCCGGCGGCGGCGAAGGCGTCGACGGAACCGCAGTCTCGGCCGTCGGCGCAACGCCCAGTTCGACCAGACGCTCGTCGAGCACGGTGCGCAGCTCCGTCGGCAGATCCTGCTTCGACAGCTCCGCCCAGCGCGCCTTGGCCGTCGCCGAATCGCCGTCCTGCATCGCCGCCATGCCCGCGTACCACAGGGCTTTGCCGTTGGTGGGCGCAATCGCCAGCGCCGCTTCGAACAACTGTTGCGGGCGTCCACGCAGATCGCGATCCGGCGAAGAAAGCCCGAGCGACTCGCCTTCGTTCACCAGCAGGTCCGGCTCGCGATGCTCGGTCAGCTCGTTGGCGCGCGCGTACGCCGCGGCGGCGCCGTCGTAGCGCTGCATCACGAAGTACGAGCGGCCCAGCAAGGCCCAGCCCTGAGGATCGCCAGGCTCCTTCTCGAGACGCGCCGCGAGCTTCGCCACCATCTCGTCGACCGATCCCGGCGACTGCGGCTCCTCGCCCGCCGCAGGCGCGCTCGCGATCTGCTGATCGACCTTCCAGCTACCGTCCTGGAAATAACCGGCTACGGCGACACCGAGCACGAACACCGCGACCAGCGCCGTCAGCGCCAGGCTGCGCGTGCTCGTCGTCGGCGCGGGAGCTTCCGCGCCGTCGGTATCCAGCAGCAGGCGGGCATCGAGTTCGTCACGCAGGCCGGTCGCGGTTTCAGCATCCACGAGGCCCGCCGCGGCGTCGGCCTCGACTTCGGCCAGGCGCTGGCGATACACCACGACGTTGGCCGCGCGACGGCGCTGGCCGGCATTCACGCCGCCACGCCACAACGGGCGCGTCATCCACGCGATGGCGGCAACGAACAGCAGTCCCATCAGCCCCAGCAGCATCAGCGTTCCTCTTCGTCCAGCAAGCGGCGCAGGCGTTCGGTGTCGGCGGTCGGTGCCGGCGTCGCGACCGCGCGCGGCCGACGCAGCATGCGCAGCGCGATCAGCACGCCCAGCGCGACCAGCAGGAACGGTCCGATCCAGAGCACCGCGGTGCGCGCCGTCATCGGCGGCTTGTAGAGCACGAACTCGCCGTAACGATCGGTGACGTAGCGGCGGACCTCGTCGTCGGTGGCCCCGGCCGCGATGTGCGTGTGGACTTCGCGACGCAGATCGGCCGCCAGATCCGCGTTCGAATCCGCGATCGTCTGGTTCTGGCAGACCAGACAGCGCAGCTCGTGGATCAGCGTGCGATAGCGGGCTTCCTGCTCGGGATCGAGCGCGCCCTCCTGCGGCGTCAGCGCGAAGGCGCCGCCGGCGAACACGAACAGCAGCGCGGCCAGGATGAGCGTCCGCATCTCAGCGCGCTCCAACCAGCAGCGGGCGGATGTCGCGCTCCCAGGCCTGCGGCGTCACCGGCCCGATCTGCTTGAACAGGATCGTCCCGTCGGGTCCGAGCACGTAGGTTTCCGGCACGCCGTAGACACCCCAGTCCAGCCCGGCCTGCCCGACGCGGTCGATCGCGACCTGCCGGTACGGATTGCCGTGCCGCTGCAGCCAGCGGCGCACGTCCGCGGGTTCATCCTTGTAATCCATGCCGATGATCTCGACGCCCTGCTTCGAGAGTTCCATCAGCAAGGGATGCTCCACCTGGCATCCGGCGCACCAGCTCGCGAAGAAATTCACCAGCACCGGACGGCCACCGAGCGCCTTGGGCGTCAGCGATTGGCCCTCGGGTTCCAGCAGCGGCAGTTCGAACGCGGGCGCCGCCTTGCCGACCAGCGGGCTCGGCACTTCGCGCGGATCGAGCGCCAGGCCGCGGTAGAACAGGAAGATCAGCAGCAGCAGGATGACGACCGGCACCGTGTAGCGGACGTAACGCATCAGGCAGCGGCCGCTCCATCGGGAATGCTCGCGCTGGCGCGTTGCGCCAGCCGGTAGCGGCGATCGGTCGCCGCCAGGATCCCGCCGAAGAACATCAACACGCCGCCGAACCACACCAGCCGCATCATCGGCTTGTAGTACAGGCGCAGCGCCCAATCGCCGTTGGCGTCGTTCTTGTCGATGGGCTCGCCCATCGCCACGTACAGGTCACGCAGCGGGTTGTGGTCCACCGCCGCCTCGGTCATCACGCTGCCCTGCGACGGGTACAGACGTTTTTCCGGATTGAGCGTCGCGATCTCGCGACCGCGGTACGACACGACGACGTGACCGGTGTCCGACTTGAAGTTGGGCCCTTCGACATGCGTGACGCCGTCGAACCGGAATTCGTAGCGACCGATGTCCGCGCTCTGGCCGCTGCCGAGCCGCACATCCTTCTCGACGTTGAACGTGGACGCGAAGGCCACGCCCATCGTCCAGACGCCCAGGCCGATGTGCGCGAGCGTCATGCCCCAGGCGCCTCGCGGAACCGACCGCAGACCCGCGGCGAGCGAAGGCTTCGCGCGAACCCGTCGCCAGACTTCCTGCACCGAGGTCACCAGCACCCACACCGCCAGCACCGCGCCGGCCGAGGCCGCCACCGAGCCCTGTCCCTGCGTGACGAACGGCAGAGCAATGCCGAGCACGACGGCAACGAGCGCGAGCAGGCGCAGCGGCTTGAACGATTCGACGAGGTTGGCGCGCTTCCACGACACCACGCCGGCGAAGCCGACCAGCACCGCCAGCGGCGCCATCAGCAGGAAGAACATCCGGTTGAAGTACGGCGGACCCACGGAGTACTTGCCCAGGTCCAGCGCGTCCATCAGCAGCGGGAACAAGGTGCCGAACAGCACCATCGCCGCGGTCACGACCAGAAAGACGTTGTTGAAGAGCAGCAGGCCTTCGCGCGACGCGAGCTGCATCTCGCCCTGGCGAACCAGCTTGGGCGCACGGATCGCGTACAGCAGCAGGCCACCGCCGACGACGACGCCGAGGAACGCGAGGATGAAGACGCCGCGCGCAGGATCGGTCGCGAACGCATGCACCGACACCAGCACGCCGGAACGCACCAGGAACGTGCCGAGCAGCGACAGCGAGAACGCGACGATCGACAGCAGCAAGGTCCAGGACTGCAGCAGGCCGCGCTTCTCGGTGACCGCCAGCGAATGGATCAGCGCGGTGCCGACCAGCCAGGGCATGAACGAGGCGTTCTCGACCGGATCCCAGAACCACCAGCCGCCCCAGCCCAGTTCGTTGTAGGCCCACCACGAACCCAGCGTGATGCCCATCGTCAGGAACAGCCAGGCGGTCGTCGTCCACGGACGCGCCCAGCGCGCCCAGGCCGAATCCATGCGCCCGGTCACCAGCGCCGCGATGGCGAACGCGAAGGCCACCGAGAATCCGACGTAGCCCATGTAGAGCATCGGCGGATGGATGATCAGCCCCGGATCCTGCAGCAGCGGATTGAGATCACGTCCTTCCAGCGGAATCGGGAACGCCCGATCGAACGGGTTGGACGTCAGCAGCATGAACAGCAGGAAGCCCACGCTGACCGCACCCAGCGCCGCGAGCACGAGGCTCGAGATGTCGGCCGGCAGCCGGCGGTTGAAGATCGAGACCGCGAAGGCCCAGCCGCTCAGCATCAGCAGCCACAGCAGCAGCGAGCCCTCGTGCGCACCCCAGACCGCGGAGAGCCGGTAGATCAGCGGCAGCGCGCTGTGCGAATTGGCGGCCACGTAGGCCACCGAGAAATCGTTCTGGCGGAACGCCTCGCTCAGGCAAAGATACGACACGACGACGAGCAGGAACTGCACCTGCGACGCCGCGCCGGCGATCGACATCCAGCGCAGGTTGCGCCGTGCATAGCCCACCGTCGGGACGATGGCCTGCACCAGGCCCACCGCCAGCGCGAGCCACAGCGCGAAATGACCGAGTTCGGGTATCACGATGCCAACGCCGTCACCGGCTTCTCGACCGGCTTGAACGGCATGCACGAATGCCCGCCTTCGGTCTTCAGCGAATCCGCGAGTTCGGGCGGCATGTAGTTCTCGTCGTGCTTGGCCAGCACTTCCGACGCCACGAACTTGCCGTCCTCGACATGCCCGGTGGCGACGATGCCCTGCCCCTCGCGGAACAGGTCGGGAAGAATTCCCTCGTATTTCACGCCGACCTTCTGCGCGCAGTCGGCCAACGTGAAGCTCACCAGCAGTCCTTCGCCGCGTGACACGCTGCCGCGTTCCACCAGGCCGCCGAGGCGCATCTTGGCGTGCGCCGGCGCCTTGCCCGAGACCACGTCGGTCGGCGTGTAGAAATACATCAGGTTCTTGCTCATGGCCGTGAAGCCCAGCCAGGCCGCCAGCGCGAGGCCGGCGATCAGGCTGCCGACGGCCAGCATCCGGTTCTGTCGACGGGTCACGAGGCGTCTCCGCTGCTTTCTTCGTCGCCTTCGGCCAGGCGCGCCAGCACCGCGCGCCGCTGCAGCGACGGAGCGACCAGGTTCCAGGCGTACACGGCCACGCCGAGCAGCACGCTGCCCCAGACGTACACCTCGTAGCCACCCATCTTGAACATCTCGCCCATGGTCACCTTGTCGTTCGTCAGCGCACGAGCAGACCGCCTAGACGGCCGTCAGTTCGCGAACCCAGCCCGCGCGTCGTTCGCGCAGCAACACCTCATTCTGCATCCGCCGCAGCGCGGCCATTCCCGCCAGCAGGTACGCCCCCAGCAACGAGGCATACAGCGGAATCGCCATCTCGGCGGTGATCGTCGGCTTGCCGAACTTCAGAATGGTCGAGGCCTGGTGCAGGCTGTTCCACCACTCCACCGAATACTTGACGATCGGCACGTTCACGGCCCCGACGATCGCCAGCAGCGCACAGGCACGCGCCGCGGCCCGACGATCCAGGAACGCCTGGTCCAGCCCGATCACGCCCAGGTACAGGAACAGCAGCACCAGCTCCGAGGTCAGGCGCGCATCCCAGACCCAGTAGGCGCCCCACATCGGCTTGCCCCAGAGCATGCCGGTGACCAGCGCCAGCGCCGTGAAGCTCGCGCCGATCGGGGCCAGCGCCACGATCGCGCACTCGGCCAGCTTGATGCGCCAGATCAGCGCGACGACGCCGGCGATCGCCATGCCGGTGTACAGCGACAGCGACAAGGCCGCCGCCGGCACGTGCACGTAGATGATCCGGAAGGCATCGCCCTGCTGGTAATCCTTGGGCGCGATCCAGAGCCCGGCGAACAGTCCGTAGCCGAGCAGCAGCAGGGCCGCCACCGCGAGCCAGGGCGCAACCCGGTCGGCGAAACGGTAGAAGCTCGGCGGTGACGCCAGGCGGTGAAACCAGGTCCACATGTTGGGTTCAGTCGAAAGCGGATCGAAGCGCGGCCGTAGCGGCCCACGGAAGCAAGGTCAGCGAAAGAACCAGCAGAAAGGCCAAAAAGTATATCGGACCGCTGGCATCCAACCCCGCCTGCGCGGCGCGCGCGGCACCGCTGCCGAAGATGACGACCGGCGCCAGCAGCGGCAGCACCAGCACCGGCAGCAACAGGCCCGCACGCGGCAGGGAGACCGTCAGCGCCGCGGCGAAACCGCCGACGATGCTCAGCAGCGGCGTCCCCATCAGCAGGCCCAGCAGCAGCCATCCGAGCGGCGCGCCGGACGGGAATCCAAGCTGCAGCGCCAGCGGCGCCGCCAGCAGCAGCAGCGGCAGCCCCGTCAGCAGCCAGTGCGCGGCGAACTTGCCCAGCACCATGCCGACCGGCGACGCGGGCGCGATGAAGACCTGTTCGAGCCAGCCGTCGTCCAGGTCGCCGCGGAACAGCCGGTCCAGCGTCAGCAGCGCCGCCAGCAGCGCGCCGACCCACAGCACCGACGGCGCCACGGCCGCCAGCTGCGGATCGCCTGGCTTGCCACCGAGCGCGAACAGCGTGACGACGATCGCGAAGAACAGCGGCGGCATCAGCAGCGAGGCCTTGTTCCGCGCCGCGATCCTGAGCTCGCGCGCCACCGTGACGAGGAAGGCGCTCATCCGAGGTCGATGATGGTGACGCGCGGCAGGCGGCCGGGCAGCGACTGGTGACTGGTGACGACGATGCCGCCGTCGCCCGCGACATGCTCGTTCATCAGCTGCCCGAGCAGCGCGAGCCCCTCGCCGTCCAGGCCGCTCAGCGGTTCGTCGAGCAGCCACAGCGGGCGCTGCGCCAGCAGCAGGCGCGTCAGCGCCGCCCGGCGCTTCTGGCCGGCCGACAGCGTGCGCACCTGGCGGTGTCGCAGGCGCGCAAGGCCGGTGCGTTCCAGCGCCGCCGCGATGCCGGACGCCGCAACGCCGTTGAGCGCGCACCAGCCTTCGAGATTCTCGCGCACGCCGAGGTCGGAATTGAGCGCGTTGCGATGCCCGATCCAGTGGAACTGGTCCGCCGCCGGACGCTTCAGCGTTCCCCCACGCGCCGGACGCAGACCGACCAGCACCTCGATCAGCGAGGACTTGCCCGCCCCGTTGCGGCCGCGCAGGTGCAGTACGTCGCCCGGCGAGATCGACAGGTTCAGGCCGCTCAGCAGCGTGCGGTCGCCGCGACCGATGGACAGGTCGCTGGCCGAGAGAAATGGGATCAAGGCTCGGGGTTGCGCGATGGGGCAGCCGCGGAGCACGGCTGCCGGGCGCGCATTCTACCGGCGGCTCCCGGGCCGCGACCGGCTCACAGTGCGCACCCGCTGACCGGGCAACTGCCGGGGAACGATGCGAGTCGCTCCCGCACCGCGGCCTGGCCGTCGGCCGCGGCCGGATCGGGCACCGAGCGCCAGCAGCTCGCGGACGCGGTCCAGCTTCCCGGCGTCCGCGGCAGCCATCAGCACTGTCGGCCGGTTCCCCCGGGCGGCACGGATATCCAGGTCCGTGCCCTTCGCCGGCATCGCGGCCCGTGCGCGGCCATCGAGGATCGAATCGCACCGCGCCAGGTACCCGGCGGGCTGCAACTGAGCGCCGAGGTTCTCTTCCTTGAAGGTGCTGACGTAGCGATCGCGGCCCATGGCTGCGACCCCGGCGGGAGGGCGTGCGAGAGATGTGAATGAAGTTTGAATCTTGTTGCCCTGCGGGGAGGATGTCCGGGAAGTCGACGAGCAAAGTAGCGTCCATCGAAGGGACGATCTCTTCGGCCAACTACCCCGCTCAGGAGATTCCCGATGAACCTCGTCAAGACCCTCAAGTCCGCCGCCGCCATCTCTGCCGTCGCCCTGTCGTTCGTGTCGGCCCCGTCGTTCGCAACGGTCGGCCTCCACGCCGACGCGTCGCTGGGCGTCAAGACGTGCCGGAACGGAAGTGAATGCACCGATCCCAACGGTCCGAGCCTCGACGGCTTCGCCGGCACCGCCTCCCAGGCG
The DNA here is from genome assembly GCF_004364935.1 of Panacagrimonas perspica. Taxonomy (GTDB): domain Bacteria; phylum Pseudomonadota; class Gammaproteobacteria; order Nevskiales; family Nevskiaceae; genus Panacagrimonas; species Panacagrimonas perspica. The sequence goes on from NZ_SOBT01000008.1 coordinate 1,489,209, forward strand.
CCGTCGATCCGCACCTGCACGAAGACCACCGCGGAGTGCGCGGACCCGAACGGCCCCAGCCTGGATGGTCTCGTCGACCCCAAGCTGGGCACGGTCATCTCGGCCACCGATCCCGTGCCCCGATCTCGGCGCATGAAAAAGCCCGCACTTTCTGCGGGCTCAATGATCTCTCGTGGCCCCGTTGGATGACTAAATGGTGCCCAAAGCCGGACTCGAACCGGCACGACCCGAAAGTCAGGGGATTTTAAGTCCCCGGCGTCTACCGATTCCGCCATTCGGGCACTGCCTCGAGAGGCGGCCATGCTAGCCGAGGATGCGAGGCGAGGAATGGAGGCTGGGGTCGGAATTGAACCGGCGTACGCGGATTTGCAGTCCGCTGCATAACCACTCTGCCACCCAGCCGGGCGCCGTGATTCTAACGGCTAAGCAGAAGCGAAAAACCCCGGTGGAACCGGGGCCTTTCACGAATCTGGAGCGGGAAACGAGGTTCGAACTCGCGACCTCAACCTTGGCAAGGTTGCGCTCTACCAACTGAGCTATTCCCGCTTGGGGACGCGCATTTTAGCCGCTGATCTTTCGGAGTCAATGGAAGACGCAGGGCGGACGGCAAATTAGTTTCACGATCGTGTCGCCGCGCCCCGCACGAAATCTGCAAGACATGAGCCGCCCGCAACTCGTCGGTCCTTCAGCTGACGGTGTTCCTTCATGAAAGGCCAGGCTGCGCGCAGGTCCGGTACCGACACGGTGCCGCGAAGCGTGGGTGCGGGAGGTGCCGGCGTACCTGCGCGACCTGCCAGCAGATCGTCAGCCCTTGAGCTGATGATCTTCCTTCATGAAGGGCCAGGCCGCGCGCAGGTACACCACCATCGAATACACCGTCAGCACCGCCGCGACGAACAGCAGTCCGAACCCCAGGTCGTAGATCGGCAATCCGAAGGTGTCGTCGCGCCACAGCATCATGCCGATCGCGGTCATCTGGAAGCCGGTCTTGATCTTGCCGACGGTGCCCACCGCCACGCTGGTGCGCGCGCCGAGTTCCGCCATCCATTCGCGCAGCGCCGAGATCGTGATCTCGCGGCCGATGATCACCGCCACCAGCAAGGACAGCAGGCCTGCGGTGCTGCCGTTGGCCTGCGCGTCGTGCAGCAGCATCACGAGCGACACCGCCACCAGCAGCTTGTCCGCCACCGGGTCGAGGAAAGCGCCGAACTTCGACGTCTGGCCGAGCTGGCGCGCAAGCCAGCCATCGAACCAGTCGGTGATTGCGGCGATCGCGAACAGGATGCAGGCGGCCTGATGCGCGTAGGGCCAGTTCTTCAGATAGAACATCCCGAGCACGAGCGGGATGATCGCGAGTCGCAGCAGCGTCAGAACGTTGGGAATCGTCAGCGGCATGAGTCAGTGTCGGGGTTCCGCGCCACAGTTTCCACTGCGACGCCAAGGTCCGCTGTTCTCCTCAGCGGAAATGAGCATGGATGCGCGCCGCCAGCGTCGCGTTGACCCCCTCCACTTTCGCGATTTCGTCGACGCTCGCGCGCTTGAGCTGTGCCAGACCACCGAAGGCCTTGAGCAAGGCGCGACGACGCGTCGGCCCCAGCCCTTCGATCGACTCCAGGTCCGACGTCAGCCGCGCCTTTTCGCGCCGGCCGCGGTGCCCGGTGATCGCAAACCGGTGCGCTTCGTCGCGGATGCGCTGGATCAGGTGCAGTGCCGGCGAATCCGGCGGCAGGCGCAGCGGCAGTTCGCGCTCGGGAAGGATCAACTCTTCGAGGCCCGGCTTGCGCGTCGGGCCCTTTGCAATGGCGACGACGCGCAGGTTCTCGATGCCCAGTTCGTCCAGCGCTTCCAGCGCGGCGTTGAGCTGACCGAGGCCACCGTCGATGAACAGCACGTCGGGCTGCGGCGCTTCGCCGGTCTTGGCGCGCGCGAAGCGGCGCTTCACGGCCTGGTGAATGGCGGCGTAATCGTCGCCGGCGACGATCGCCGCACGCGGATCCTCACCCTCCGGCACGATGCCGACGTCGCCTGCGACGTCGACCGCCTCGATCCGCCCACCGGCACCCGAGGCCGCGTCCGGGTCGATGATCGCCGCGTCGCGGCTTTCGATATTGAATTTCCGGTACGCACTCTTCAGCGGCCCGTCCTGGTTGAAGACCACGCAGGACGCCACCGTGCGCTCGCCGCGCGTATGCGAGATGTCGAAGCACTCCATGCGCGTCGGCGGCTTGTCGAGGTCCAGCGCCTGCTGAAGCTCGAGCAGGCGCGCGTCCATGCTCGCCGACTCGACCAGTCGCGCCGACAGGGCCTGCGCAGCCGTGCTCTGCGCCATCTCCATCAGGCGCACTTTGATGCCGCGCTGCGGCTTGCGGATGGCGACGTTGCGCTTGGCGACCCGCGCGATCGCCTGCTCCAGCCACTCGCAATCCTCGGGCGGATGACTGACGAGGATCTCCGGCGGCGGCGGTTGATCGAGGTAGTGCTGGCTCAGGAAGCTCTCGATCAGCTCCTCGGGCGGCGCGTGCGCGGAATGCTTCGGAAAATGACTGCGATGACCCAGGTTCAAGCCATCGCGCACACTCATCACCACCACGCAGCTTCCCGAGGCGTGCGGCGCGCAAGCGATGACGTCGAGATCGTCGGCGCCACCGGTGATCGCGCGGTTCTCGCGTACGCGCTTGAGCGCGGCGATCTGGTCGCGCAGTCGCGCCGCGCGCTCGAACTCCAGCACTTCGGCGGCACGGTCCATTTCCACCGCGAGCTCGCTCGCCAGCTCGTCCGCCTTGCCCTCGAGCAGGCGCGAGGCGTTGCGCAGGTCGTGCGCGTAATCCTCCTTCGTCACCAGTCCGACGCAGGGCGCGGAGCAGCGCTTGATCTGGTGCTGCAGGCAGGGCCGCTGGCGGTTGGCGAAGAACGTGTCGCGGCAGGGGCGAAGCTTGAACAGCTTCTGCAACGTGTAGAGCGTCTCGCGCACGGCGCTGGCGCTGGGGAACGGCCCGAAGTAGCGATCCTTGCCGGACTTCGCGCCGCGGTAGTAGCCGATGCGCGGAAACTCGTGCGACGTGAAGCGCACGTACGGATAACTCTTGTCGTCGCGATAGACGATGTTGTACTTCGGCGACAGTTCCTTGATCAGGTTCGACTCGAGGATCAGCGCCTCATCCTCGGTGTGCGTGATCGTCACCTCGACGCGGATCACCTGCGAGACCATGGCCTCGATGCGAGGATCGCCGGAGGCGCGCAGGAAGTAGCTGCTGACGCGCTTGCGCAGGTTGCGCGCCTTGCCCACGTACAGCAGCTCCCCGCCGGGCCCGTACATGCGATAGACGCCGGGCTCGAGCGTGAGCTGCGACAGGAATGCCCGCGCGTCGAACCCGCCGTCCTTGGGACTCCCGGAAGACGCCTGCTGCGGCACGTCCACCGCCGTCATCGCACCGGAACGTAGGTCTCGGTGACCTGGCCCGCGCCGGAGGTGCTCGCGTTGGAGACGTACACGTCCCAGGGCGGACCATTGGTCTCGAAGCCCACCGCCTGCTTGTAGGCCATAAGCTTCTGCAGATGGGTCGACAGGCCGTCGTGCGGCCCGCGGTGGACCGAGCGCAGCGCGAGGCCCGCGTAGGACTGGCCGATCTTCACGTTGCGATCGGTGCGCGGCTGGGCGGTGCCGGCCGGAACCGGAATGGCGGCGTCGAATTCGTAGACCCCCTTCTCCGCGTCCCATTTCCTGCCGATGGCCAGCGGCGGACCCGAAGGCTTCACGCCATCGCGCGACAGGGCCGCCGTGATCTGCGCGTAGGCACGCTCATAGGCCTGCGCGATGGCGACCGGCTGGGTGCCGCTGCGGCCCGAGATATAGGCGATCGGCTTGGCGACCAGGTCGACCCGCTCCACCGGGAGGTCGGCGAAATCCGCGTCCGGCAGGCTCTCGACATGGGCCTTGAGCTGGGCCAGCCCGCGCTCGTAATCGGGGCCGACCATGCGCTCGAGCATCAGGCCGAAGTAGCGGGCCAGCAGGCTGGAGCCGAACGTCGACTCGTGCTGCCACAGCACCCGGGTGCCCGTACCTTCAGGCGTCAGTTCGAACTGCGTGGTGTTCTGAGCGTCCATGCCGGAGAACACCACGTGCACGCTCACGCGACTGTACGGAACGGACTCGATGATCTCCTGGCTGCCCGAACCCACCGACTCGATCTCGCTGGTCCAGACGAAACGGGCGCCGACTCCGTTGATCGGACCTTCCAGCTTCGTCTTCATGTCGGGATCGAGCTTGGCCCAGGGCGACCAGGCTTCGAGATGCCGGAAACCATCGAGCACGGTGAACACCGTGGCCGGCGGACGCTCGATGACGATGCTGCGCTCGAGGCGCGCACTGTCCGGCAGCATGAAGCCGATCGCGACGATCGCGACGACGAGCGCGGCAAAGCCGATCAGCAGCCCGTGAAACACCTTCTGGGGATTCAGATGCGAACTCCTGAAACGGTCGATACCCCGGAAGTCTCCGGCCTCATGGCATCGACGCACCCCGGGATCGTCCCCGGGCGATGCGATAGACGCGCCGCGATGCTACACCGTGGATCGGACCGCGCGGAGCCATGCCGGTTCCGGCGAAGCGGCCTAGAAACGCGCCGCCGTCAGCTTCACGTCCGCATGTTTCCACGCGGCCTGCAGCCGGGCCCGCGCTTCCTCGCTGGGCCGGCGCTGGACCTCCAGTGCGGACACCAGCCCGAACAGCGACCAGCCGTTCTCCTCGTTGCGCCGAAGGTCTTCCTCGAACACCGCCTGCGCCTGCTCGGCATGACCGGCCTCGAGCAACGCGGCACCCAAGGCCTGGCGGACCGGCATGTACCAGGCCGAGGGCTCGTCGTAGCTCAGCGCATCCTCGCGCTCGACCGCGGTCTGCAGCGCCGCGATGGCGGCGTCGTGGTTCCCGCGGGCCAGCGCGATCTCGCCGGCGAACTGGCGTTCCGCCACACCCAGCAGCGTGGCGAAACTGTTGATGCCCCAGACGCTCTGCTGCTCGAGGTCCGGATGCGCTGCGATCGTCGCCAGACCCTCGAAGCTTCGCTGGGCTTCCGCGATGCGTCCACCGCGCAGCAGCGCCATGCCGTGCGCGTAATGCCAGACCGCGGTCGGGTACGGCAGGTCGGCTGGCGGCGGTGGCTCCGCGAGCAGTTCGGTCCAGTGACCGAAACGCACCCGGGCGAGATATCGCGTGACCCAGTAGTGCTGCAGCGCGACGTATCCCGGCTGGCGCGAACGCTCCAGATCCATCGTCCGGGCCACTTCGTCGGCCGCCGCGATCGCGCGCGCACTCGAGCCCTCCATCATGCTGCTGGCGTAGAGGAAGTGATGGTTGTGCGGCACGTAGCCCTGCGGATACGTGCCCGAAGCCGCTCGACAGAGGTCGAGGTAGCGCGTATCGGCCTCGATGGCCCGCAGATTGGCCTCGGTCGCCTCGTGGTAGTGCCCGGTGCGCATGTAGATGTGCGAGGACATGTGCACGAGATGGCCCGCTCCCGGCGCGAGGTTCTGCAGACGCCGGGCCGCGTCCAGTCCGCGCCCGGGCGCGCGGGACGCCTCGATGGCGTGAATGTAGAAATGATTGGCGCCCGGATGATCGGGCTTCTCGCGCAGCACCTGTTCGAGCAGGGACACGATCTCGCCGGTCCAGGGCCGCGGCTCGCCGGAACGGTCGTACAGATCCCAGGGATGCAGGTCCATCAGGGCTTCTGCCAGCAGCGTCCGGGCATCGGCGTCCCCCGGATACCGGGCCACCAGTTCGCGCATGGCGCGGGCGTACGCCTCGTCGAGAAGGCCACGGTCCATCGGCGCAGGTTCCGCGTAGCGCGCCGCCAGCGCGTTGATGAAAGCACGCTCACGCGTGCGCATCCGTGGTGCCAGCAACTGCGCCTGCTGCAGCCGCATCCATGCGCGCGGCGCATTTTCGGCGGCCATGCCGGCATTCAGATGCGGACCGAGCACCATCGCGGCGCCCCACCAGCACATGCCGCAATCCGGATCGAGTTCGGCACCCTTGAGAAAAGCCCGTCCCGCGGCGTCGTGATTGAATCCGTACGCCAGGACCAGGCCCTGGTCGAACCAGCGGCGCGCATCGGCATCGCCGATGCCGGCGTCCATGTGATAGGTCCCGAGGCCGGGCAGCAGCTCGGCGGACGAGGCATCCGCGGTGGCCTTCGACGTCCGGTCGGGCCTTTGCAGCAGTCCGTACACGAACACGCCCAGCGTGAAGCTCACGACCGCCAACGCGGTGATGCGGCTTCGGCTCATCGTCGAGCGGCGCGTTCGACCCATCCCGGCGCCCCGAGCAAAGCGCTGCCCGACCGCATCCGGACACGCGCCGTCGCGACCCGTGCGACGGCGGCGAATCCCGGATCAGGCCGGCGACTGCTGATCGGTGAGCAGCGACAGGTCGACACCCTCACCCACCAGCAAATCCTTGCGCCCGACGAATTTGGGCTTCACGTACCAGACCAGCAACGGCAGCACGAGCAGCGCCATCACCATGTTGATCGACATGATCACGACCAGCAGCAGACCCATGTCCGCCAGGAACTTGAGGCCCGACATGAAGTACCAGGGCAGCACGCCGACAGTCATGATCGTGGCGGTGAACATGATCGCCTTGCCGGTGGTGCGCAGGGCCGCCGTGATCGCCTGGCCCCAGTCCTCTCCCTGCGCGTGGTACTCCTCGCAGATGCGCGACAGCAGGTAGATGCCGTAGTCGATGCCCACGCCCACGCCGATGGCCGCGACGATCAGCGAGTTCACGTCCAGGCCCACGCCCATCAGGTGCATCGACGCGATCATCACCTGGTTCGACAGGTTCACCGGCACCAGCAGGATCAGGCCAGCCACGAACGAGCGATAGGCATAACTGCACAGCAGGAAGATCGACACGTTCAGCAGACCGATCATCACCCAGTGGAAGCGGTCGACGACGCGATTCACCGCTTCCTGCAGCGCGATGATTCCGGTGGCGAGCCGAATGCGGAAGAACTCGTGCTCCTGCCCCACTTCCGCCACCGCCTTGCGGGCCGCGGCGAGCGCCGCATCCACGGTTTCCTGCTTGTTGTCCTTGTACCAGAGCGACACCGTTCCATGCTGCATGGTGTCGTCGATGACATGGCCGTAGTTCTTGGCGCTCGAACCCATCATCACGCCGATGGCGGCGGCGTTGATGGCGCGGTCACGGTTGTCCAGTTCGAGCCATTTCGGGCTGCCGCCCTGGAACAGACGATTCGACTCGCGCAGGTAGTCGTTGAACGACAGCGTGGCGCGCGGCGGATCCTCGCCCTTCTCCATGATGTTCTGAAGCTTGAGCATCGACATCACGGTTTCGGCCCGCGTGACGTTCCACTCTTCGGCCTCCGGCGTCTTGCTCTCGAAGACCAGCTCGAGCGTGTTGACGCCCGGGAAATGGCGGTTGATGGCGCGCACCGCACCGTTGAAGTCGGAGTCTTCCCAAAGCAGATTGGTACCTTCGACGGGATTGCCGATCTTGATCTGCAGCGAGGTCCAGGTCGCCGCCGCGGAGAACAAGATCACCACCGCCGCCGTGTAGCGGGCGCGGCTTCCGTACGTGAGTCTTGCGATGCCCGTCAGCAGCGCCTGGAACCGGCGATGCACGCCCGAGACCTCGCCATGTCCGATGAGCTTCTCGACGTTGTCCGGCGTGGGCAACGCAGCCAGCAGCAGCGAGATGAGGAACACGCCGGTGGGGATGAGCCACACCGCCCACATGCCGCAGAACAGCGCGTGACGCCACATCGCCGGGATGGGCGCCGCGGCGACCACCGCGATGCCGATGATGTCCGTGATGATGCCCAGGATCGACGGCGCCATCATCACGCCCATCGTGATCTCGGCCGCCTTGGCGCGATCCTTCACATGCGCATAGACCTCGTAGTAGCGCTCGGTGAACTGCACCGAGTGCGAGAACGATCGTGCAGTCAACAGCAGCGGCACCACCATCAGCAGCGGTTCGATCGACACATCGAGCCAGCCGACCAGTCCGAACGCCCAGATCGCGGCGACGGCGCTCGTGATGATCGGCGTCAGGATGCCCACGGCGTTGCGCATGTACAGGATCAGCGCCAGCAGCAGCGCGCCCACCGTCACGGCGAAGATCAGCAGCATCTGCGTCGTGTACTGGTAGACCCAGCCGATCAGGATCGGCTGGCCGGTGACGTAGACCTCGTGGTGCTCGTCGCGCGCATCCGCCGCCAGCTTCTGCACGAAATCGAACACCTCGCCGTACTCGACGCTGTGCTCGATGAAGGTCGCCGTGATCAGCGTCGCCGTGTCGTCGCCGGAGATCAGGAACACCTTGGTGTTGGGCGACTTGTAGACGCGCTCCTTGAACAGCGCCACCTCTTCGGGTGTGCTCGGCGCGATGTCGCCCATCAGCGGGCGCATGTCGATGCCGTACGGCGTGGCCTCCGTGTAACGCGCCTTGCCGGTCGTCACCGACAGGATCAGGTCGTGATCCACGCCCGGCGTCAGGTCGATGTCCCGCGTGAACTTCCAGACTTTCGCGATGGTTTCGGGGTTGTAGATGTCCCCGTCCTTGCGCTTGATCATCACCGCCACGGTCAGCGGATTGCCGAAATTCGGATGGTCCTTGAACGTCTGTACGAACGGATCGTCCGACGGCAACAGGTCCGAGAAGATCGTGCGCAGCTGGACCTTGGGCAGGCCGGCGATGAAGAACGCCGTCACCAGCGCGAAGAACAGCCAGGAAATTTTCTGGTGCGCGAGTACCCAGCGAGCAATGCGAAACCGCAGTGAATACATGTTCGGATGGCTTGTGTCCCGTCTTCTTCCAGCGGTTGGGCCGGAGGCGCGGGAGGTTCGAGTATCCGGCCGTCGAGCCGGTGCATGAGATCAAGTATGCCAGCGTTGCCGCTGGCGTCGGGTGCGGACAAATCTCCGCGTTCCGGTCCTTCCCGAGACCGCTCAGGGCACGAAGGCGGGCAGGCCCGGCTCGCTGACAGGGGTCTGCGCGGCACCGAGCACCAGCTCCACGCGGCGGCAGGTCGCGTCGTCCGGATCCAGGAAGCGATGGAATCCCATCGCGCGTGCCAGCTCCAGCATGGCCGTGTTCTCGGCCAGCACGATGCCCCAGACACGGCCGATGCCGCGACGCCGCGCGTGCTCGATCAGGGCGCCGAGCAAGGCCCGGCCCAAGCCCAGGCGACCGCAGTCCTGCCGCACCAGCAGCGCGAACTCGGCCGCCGCCCCATCGGGGTCCGCGATCAGCGTGCCGATCGCGCGAAGCGCCTCCGGTGCGTCGACCGCGTGGGCGACCAGCGCCAGCTCGCGGTCGTAGTCGATCTGCGTCATGCGCGCCGCCATCGCGTGACTGAAGTGACGGATGTGCGCGAAGAAGCGCAAGCGCACCGTCTCGGAATCCAGGCTCTGGAGAAGCTCGATTACCGAGGGTTCGTCTTCCGGGCGCACCGGCCTGAGTTCGTGTTCCTTGCGATCGCGCAGCCGCACGCGCTGACTCAGCGCGGCCGGATACGGCGCCAGCGCCAGCCGCTCGCGTTCGGGCGCCGGCCCGGGAGTCAGCAGCAGCCGCGCGTCGGCAGCGGCCCGCGCGCGGCCCTCGTGCACGACCAGGCGCAGGCTCACGCCCTCCACGTGCGGCTGGTTCATCGCGATCTGCGACAGGGCGATCAACGCCGCCTTCGCCGCGTCCACGTCGCGCCGGTCGAGCGTCGGTCCCGCTTCGAGTCCCGCCGAGGCCAGCAGCCGATCGGCCAGCAGCGCGTCGAGCGGCACGAAGCCGTAGGCCATCGCGTTGGCGATGCCCCGGCCCTCCACGCGCAGCCCCAGATGCATGCCCAGCTCCGGATGCCGCTCCAGCGACAGCTGCAGGATCAGCGAACCCGGCTTGATCCGTGACTGCGAGTCGATTCCATACGCGCGAAGCAATTCGAGCGCGGCGTCGGGTCGCGTGTCGGTTCCGGCACCGAGGTATTCGAGCAGGCGCTGTGTGACCTTCGCCGGATCCAGCTTCGAGGGCCGGATCCGCGGCGGCGTCTGCGTCAGCAACTCGCGGTTGCGCGTGTATTCCCAGCGATAGCGGACCGCACGAGCCGCCGCGTCCGGCGACGTGAACGTGGACTGTCCCGCCTCCGCGCTCAGCCGTCGCGATGGCAATGCGGATTCGAGTCCGAGCCAGACGGTGAGCAGCCGTGGCCCGAGATTCGCCTTGGCGAGCGATCGCGCCACCGGCTCGTGCGGGTGGCCCGCAACCGGACTGCGCACGTAGATCAGCACGTCCGCGGCGGCCGCCGCGAGCAGGAGCTGCAGCACGGCCACGCCGTCCTCGACCGAAGGGTCGCCGATGTCGACCGCTCCCGGCCGGAAACGCGCCGTCGGCAGTCGCGCCGTCACCTGTCGCTGCAGGGCGTCGGCCCATTCGACGATCAACAGCCCGTTGCGGATCACGGCGTCGACGGTGAGCGCGCACAGCGCCGCACCGTTGGCCACCACGAGCACGCGCGGCTGACTCAAGGCCGGCAGGCGCTGCAAGGCGGCCAGCGCGTCGAACAGTCCCGGCAGGCTCGGCACCTCGACCAGACCTGCGCGCGCGAACGCGGCCGACCGCACCGGGTCGGCGCCGGCGGCGGCGCGATCGGCCAACCGCGTCTGCAGGATCACCGTGGGCTTGGCGCGCGCACAGGCACGCGCCGCCGACATGAATTTGCGGGCGCCGCGGATCAGGCCCACTTCGACGGCGACGCTGCGCGTGGAATCGTCCAGCGCGGCGTAATCGAGCAGGTCCGCGACGTCGATGTCGCTCTCGCCTCCCGTCACCGCGACCCAGGAGAATCCGATGCGGCGCCCGGCGGCCCAATCGACGGCTGCCGCGGCGACGGTCTGGGACTGCACGATCAGCGCCTGCGATCCCGATGCCGTCTTCTGCGGCAGGATCGACGCATCGAAGCCGCTGGAGTGGGACAGGCCGACGCTGCGCGGACCGAGAATGCGCAGCGTGTATGCACGCGCCGCTTCGAGCACCGCGCGCGACGGCGGCTCGTGCAACGGCCACACGAGCGCGCGGCATCCGAGTTCGCCCAGACGCTCCACGGTCGCGGCGTTGGCGTGGCGCTCCTGCAGGATCACGCCCAGCGTCCGCTCGCTGGACGGCACGAGGGGGAGCACGAAATCGGCCACCTCCAGCGCCTCGCTCATCGTCACGCCCGACGCACGCACCTTCTCGAGCACGATCCGCTGGCCATCGTTCAACGGCTCACCGAGCCACAGCACGCGCTGCGGACGGAACAGCACGTCGAGATTGCGGATGGTCACGAGGCAACCACCGTCGTCATGCGATCAGAGTCCGAGGAACGGGTGCGTGAACGACTCGACGCTGCGCGCCAGCGCATGCAGGTCGTAACCGCCTTCCAGCGTCGCAACGACCCTGCCCTCGCAGCATTCCGCTGCGACATCGCGCAGCACTGCGCCGATCCAGTGGTAGTCGTCGTAGGTGAGTCGCAGATCGGCGAGCGGATCGCGCTCGTGCGCATCGAAACCGGCCGACACGATGATGAGCTGCGGCTGCTGGCGCTCCATCGCCGGCAGCCAGTGCTCGGTGACCGCGGCCCGGAAGGATTCGCTGCCGGCGCGCGCGTGCAGCGGTGCGTCGATGAGATTGGGCGCGTCCTTCGCACCCGGCCAGTGCGGATACAAAGGATCCTGGTAGGTCGAATACATGCAGATGCGCGGGTCGCGCCGGATGATGTCGGCGGTGCCGTTGCCGTAGTGGACGTCGAAGTCGATGACGGCGACGCGTTCGAGACCCTGGGCCAGCGCGTGCGCCGCGCCCACCGCCGCGTTGTTGAAGAAGCAGAAACCCATCGCGCGGTCGCGTTCCGCGTGATGCCCCGGCGGGCGCACTGCGCAGAACGCGAAGCTCGCGTGGCCCGCCATCACCTGCTCGACGCCGTGGACGACCGCGCCGGCGGCACGCAATGCCGCCTCGAGCGTCTCCTCGGTCTGGATCGTGTCGCCGTCGATCACCCGGGCGCCGCGCAGCATCGCACCCAGGTGCGCCTCGCCATGCACGCGCAATAGCTGCTCGTGCGTGGCCAGCGGCGCCAGCTCGCGGCGGAAGAAATCCATCGTGCCGCAGGCGCGCAGCCGATCCTCGATCGCGGCCAGGCGATCCGGACTTTCGGGATGACCGCGCCCCATGTCGTGGCGCAGGCAGGCCTCGTGCGTGATCCACAGCGGCGTCGTGGCGGCGATGCTCACGGCGAGATGCGAAGAGAAGCGACCGGACGCGAAGCGCGAACGAGGCGCAGGCCTCCCCGCTCCCGGACTTCATCCGGGCTACGGCGGGGATGGATCACGATCCCGGCTTCGACGTTCACGATGCGCTCCTGCCCAAAGCGCGACATTGCCGTCCATCGACGCGTCGAAGCAACCCCGGCCCTCCGCGTTTCAGAGGCGCGACGACTCCAGCTTGACGTCGGCATGCGCCCAGGCCTTGCCGAAACGCTCGTCGACCGCCTTGGCCTCGTCGTTGCGCTTCTGCGCGCGCAGCGACTGCGCCAGCCCGAACAGCGACCATCCGTTCTCGCGATTACGTTCCAGATCCTTACGGTACGTCGCTTCCGCGGCGTCGGGCTTGCCTGCCGCGATCTGCACGGCGCCCAAGGTCTGGCGCACCGGCTGATGCCACACCGGGGGCTCGTAATACACGAGCTGGTCCTCCATCTGGACCGCCGACTCGAGCGCCGTCAGCGCGGCCGGAAAATCCTTCGCCGCGGCGGCGACTTCACCGGCGAGCACACGCTCCGCGATGCGCAGCGAACCCGACAGCGGATGCAGCGGACCGATGAAGGCCTTCTCCCAGATCGGATCGGCGCTCGCCTTCGCCAGCTCGGCAAGATGCTGCTTCGCATCGTCCAGCCGCGCCTGTCGCACGGCCGCCATCCCCCGCGCGTAATGCCAGAACGCGGTCGGGTACGCGAGGTCGGATTCGGGTTTGGGCATCGCCACGATCTCGTCCCAGCGGCCGAGCTGCGTTCGCGCCTTGATCGGCGTGATCATGAAGTCTTGCAGGAAGATGAAGTCCGGGAGACGCAGCAGTTCGGGGACGCTCGCACGCCGCGACGTTTCGTCGGCCGCCGCGATGGCGGCTGCGCTGGCGCCTTCCATCGACGATGCCCACCACAGGAAGTGGTGGTTGTGCGGCACGTAGGCGAGCGGATACACCGCGATGCCGGGCTTGCACGTCGCCAGATACGAATCATCCGCCGCGATCGCCTTCTGGTTGGCGACCACCGCATCGTGGTACCGGCCGACGCGGGTATAGATGTGCGCCGGCATGTGCACCAGATGGCCCGAGCCGGGCAACAGGTCGGCGAGACGATCCGCGGCAACGGCACCGCGATCCGGATTCTTCGACGCCTCGACTGCATGGATGTAGAGATGCAGCGCGCCGGCGTGGTCCGGATTGCGCTTCATCACCGATTCGAGGGCGGCAACCAGTTCCGCCGTGTGATCCTTCTCGTCGCCCTTGGCGTCGTAGTAATCCCAGGGATGCAGATCCATCAGCGCTTCGGCGTGAAAGACCGCCGCGTCGAGATCGTCGGGCATGGCCTTGACCAGTTCTCCGGTCGACGCTGCATAGGCTTCATCGAGTGCGCGGCGGTCGGTGCCGGGCTTCTCGGCGTAACGCGCCGACAGCGCCTTGATGAAGGCCTGCTCGCGAGGCGTCGTCGTTGCGGCCAGCTCTTGCGCCTTGACGATGCGCGTCCACGCCTTGCCGTTGTTGCCCGGGTCCATTGGCGCGTTGACGTGCGGACCGAGCACCAGCGCCGCGCCCCACCAGCACATCGCGCATCCGGGATCGAGTTCGGCCGCTTTCAGGAATGATCGCTCTGCCGCGTCGTGGTTGAACCCGTAGGTGAGCGCGAGACCCTGGTCGAACCACTTCTGGACCTCGGGGCGGGTGCTGGTCACGGCGAACGTGTAGTCGCCCAGACCCGGCAGCAGCGTGGCGCCGACCGGCGCCTGCGGCGTGACGGCAACAACGGCGTCGGTCGCCGGCGATGCCGCGTGACGGTGCTGATACACGTACCCGACGCCGACCAGAAACCCCAACAGCGCAACGATTCCGATGACCGTCCGGTTCATGACGCCTCTCCCGTTGTTCTTGTCGGCACCTTGTCATACGCCCGCGACGGGGGCGGTGCAAGCGAAACCGGCGAGCCGCCGCCCGCTGTCTCCGAATCAACTGCCTCCGCACCGTCACGCATCTTTCTTACGGTGCCGCTTTCGCGTCCCGGAAACGCCGTCCTGTCGCCCTGCCCACCCATTCCCGTCCTGCCCGAACTGGGACTGCCCGGCCGCATCCCGGTGGCGCGGCTGTTCCGCCGGCACGGGCTGTTCGGGCTGGTCGCGACCTGCTGGGCGACGGCGAGCCTGAGTCCGCTCGCCAGCGAAGAGCTCGTGAGCTGGTCCGCCGGACTGCTCTACATCGCGTACGACACCTGGCTGCTCGGCTTCGTCGGCTGGAAGACGCGCCATCTTTCGGCCGAAGCGTTGCCGGTGACGACGAACGCATTGCCGCTGGCGATCCTGGTCGCGGCACGCAACGAAGAACGGGTGCTGGCGGCCTGCATCGACACGGTGCTCGACCAGCAGGGACCGGACGACGAGATCTGGATCGTCGACGACGGCTCCAGCGACGGCACCGCCGCCCTGCTGCATGACCGCTACGCGATTCCGCCCGAACCCGCGATCGGGGTGTCGTCCTCGCTGCGCCATCCTGGGCTGGGCGTGCTGCGCAAGCCGCACAGCGGCAAGGCGGACTCGCTCAATCGCGCCTGGCCGCTGGTGGGCCCAAGCGTGATCCTGACGCTCGACGCCGATACCGTGCTGCACCCGCGCGCGCTCGATGCGATCCGTCACGCGTTCGCTCGCAATCCTTCGCTGGCAGCGGCCTGCGGCGTGCTGACGCCGCACTGCGCACCGGCCCCGCTGGGCACCGTGTTCGAGGGCTTCCAGCGCTTCGAGTACCTGCGTGCGTTTCTCGCACGCGCCGCCTGGGAGCGGCTCGACGCGCTGCTGCTCGTATCCGGCGCCTTCGCCGCCTACCGCGTCGACGTGCTCGCGCGCATCGGCGGCTACCAGCCGCGCAGCCTGGTCGAGGACTACGAGCTGATCCATCGCCTGCAGCGCCATCGCCACGATCACGGCCTGGACTGGCAGGTGCGCGTGATCGCCGCCGCACAGGCGCACACCGACGCGCCGGCCGGCCTGCAGGCCTTCCTGCGCCAGCGGCAGCGCTGGTTCGCCGGCTTCCTGGAAACCCAGTTCGCCAACGGCGATCTGGTTGGCAATCCGCGCTATGGCGCGCTCGGCCGCTGGATGCTGCCGATCAAGTCCGTCGACACGCTGCAGCCGCTGTTCGGACTCACCGCCTTCGTGTTGCTGGTCGATCTGCTGACCGACTGGCGCAGCGCGACGACCGCGGTGCTGTGGGTGATCGGCGCCAAGCTGCTGGTGGATTTCGGCTACCACCTGTGGGCGCTGGATCGCTATCACCGCTGGATCGGGCAGCGTCCCGGCGCGGCGCTCTGGGCCGGGTCCGTCGTCGCCACGCTGGCTGAACCGTTCTGCTTCCAGCTGATCCGTCACCTCGGAGCGCTGCGCGGCTGGTTCAACTTCCTGACCGGGCGCGTGGAGTGGTTTCCGCAACGCCGCCCCGGAGCACCTTCATGATCCGCGCGCTCTTCTTCCTCTGCGCTGCATTGCCCGTGCTGGCCACGGCGATGAGTCTCGACGAAGCCCGCCGCCTCAAGCGCGAGCAGAAGCTGGCCGAAGCCGAGACCGCGTTCGTCGAATTGCTGCACGAACATCCGGACGACGCCGCGCTGCTGGCCGAACTCGCGACCGTGCAGGGCTGGCAGGGTCACCACGATGACGCCATCGGCACCTGGCAGCGCGCGATCGCGTCGGATCCGCAGGCGCT
This sequence comes from Panacagrimonas perspica, assembly GCF_004364935.1. Lineage (GTDB taxonomy): Bacteria > Pseudomonadota > Gammaproteobacteria > Nevskiales > Nevskiaceae > Panacagrimonas > Panacagrimonas perspica. Next base: position 1,505,221 of record NZ_SOBT01000008.1, read on the forward strand.
CGATCACCGGCTGGGGCTGGCGCGCGTGCTGTACTGGAGCGGCCTGCGCACCGAATCGCTGGCGCAGATCGACACCGTGCTGCAGGCACGACCCGATCACTACGATGCGCTGCTGCTGCGTGGCGACGTGCTGATCGCGCAGAACGATCAGCGCGGCGCGCGGGACAGCTATCTGCGGGCACGCGCGCTTCCACGCGGCGACGATGATCGCGATCTCGCGGCCCTGCTGGCGCGCACCGAGGTCGCGCCGCGCTGGCGTCTCGATGCCGGGCATGCGTTCGAGGATTTCAGCAATGCACGCGGCACCGAGTCCGGCAGCTTCCTGCAGATCGGTCGTCGCGTGTCGGATCGCACCAGCGTCTACGCGCGCTGGGACCGGCTGAACCAGTTCGAGCAGTTCGACAACCAGATCCTGGCCGGCGCGTACTGGTTGCCGACACCCCGCTGGCTGATCTGGGTCGAGGCCGGCGGAACGCCGCACGCGGACTTCCGGCCCGAGCAGCAGGGACAGGTCTTCGTCGAATGGCTGGTCGAAGGCGGCGTGCAGCCGCTGCTCGGCTATCGCCACCTCGTGTACGGAGACGGCGAGGTGCGAACCCTGATTCCGGGTGTTCGCCTGACTGCACTGGGGCCGGGCGATCTCGAGCTGCGCTACGCGCTGAGCGAGAACATCGATGACTCGCACACCGCGGTGGCGTCGGCGCGCTACGGCGCCAGCATCGGCCGCTTCAGCCCGTACCTCGCGTACTACGACGGCGAAGAAGCCCTGCCCCCACAGGCGGAAGCCGAGTTCCGGACCTGGGCCATCGGCAGCGGCATGCGCCTGGGTCCGCGCTCGGCGGCACGACTCGACTACGCGTTCGAGGATCGCGAGGCGTTCTACGAACATCACACGCTGAGCCTGGGCCTCACGCGCCACTTCCAGTGAGCAGACTTCGGGCGGGTGGTCGGGGCTGACGCCCCTCCTGCAGGGTCGAGACGTATGTAGGGGGGCGTCAGCCCCGACAAGGCCCGCGCAGATCGTCGCAAAGCAGAAGGGCCGCTTTCGCGGCCCTTCCGTTGATGCATGACGACCTACTGCAACCTCAGTGGAACTGCTCTTCCTCGGTCGACCCCGTCAGCGCCTTGACGCTCGACGAGCCGCCCTGGATCACCGTGGTGACGTCGTCGAAGTAGCCCGCGCCCACTTCCTGCTGGTGCGACACGAAGGTGTAGCCGCGGTCGCGCGCTGCGAACTCGGGCTCCTGCACCATCTGGGTGTAATGCTTCATGCCTTCACCGCGCGCATAGGCATGCGCGAACTGGAAGGTGTTGAACCAGTTGATGTGGATGCCGGCCAGCGTGATGAACTGGTACTTGTAGCCCAGCGCCGAGAGATCGTCCTGGAACGAGGCGATCTGCTTGTCGTTGAGGTTCTTCTTCCAGTTGAACGAGGGCGAGCAGTTGTACGACAGCAGCTTGCCCGGGCAGGCCTTGAGCACGGCCTGCGCGAATTCACGCGCGAAGCCGATGTCGGGCACGCCCGTCTCGCACCACACCAGGTCCGCATACGGCGCGTAGGCGACGCCACGGCTGATGGCCTGCTCGAGGCCGTTCTTCACTCGGTAGAAACCTTCCTGCGTGCGCTCGCCGGTGAGGAACGGCTTGTCGTTGGCGTCGTGATCGGACGTGATCAGGTTGGCCGCTTCGGCGTCCGTACGGGCCAGCACGATGGTCGGCACGCCCATGACGTCGGCAGCGAAGCGCGCCGAGATCAGCTTCTCGCAGGCTTCCTGCGTCGGCACCAGCACCTTGCCACCCATGTGACCGCACTTCTTGACCGCAGCGAGCTGGTCTTCGAAGTGAACGCCGGCGGCGCCGGCAGCGATCATGTTCTTCATCAGCTCGAAGGCGTTCAGCACGCCGCCGAAACCGGCTTCCGCGTCAGCGACGATCGGCAGGAAGTAGTCGATGAATTCCTTGTTGCCCGGCTCGATGCCGCGCGACCACTGGATCTCGTCCGCACGCTTGAACGTGTTGTTGATGCGACGAACCATCGTGGGGACCGAGTCGTACGCGTACAGCGACTGGTCGGGGTACATCGTCTCGGAGGTGTTGCCGTCGGCAGCGACCTGCCAGCCCGACAGGTACACGGCCTCGAGGCCGGCCTTCGCCTGCTGCATGGCCTGGCCGGCGGTGATGGCACCGAAGGCGTTGACGTAGCCCTTCTTGGCGCCGCCGTTGACCTTGGCCCAGAGCGTTTCCGCGCCGCGCTTGGCGAGCGTGTACTCGATCTGCTGGCTACCACGGAGGCGGACGACGTCGGCGGCGGAATAACCGCGCTTGACGCCCTTCCAGCGGGGGTTGGTTGCCCAGTCTTTCTCGAGGGCCTTGATCTGCTCGTCGCGGGTGCTCATTGCTGCTTGACCTCAGGGAGTTTTGAAACGGTGAACGGTGGAAACCGGCGGCTGCCGGGGAATCGGGACGAAGGCTCACGGTTCACCGCGCGCGCCGACCTCCCGCAATAATCAATCGAGGTAGTCGTAGCTCGGCAAGGTCAGGAAGTCCGCGACCTTGTTGGCCGTGGACATGCGCGCCACCAGGCCCGCGGCTTCGATCATGCGGCTGGCGGCGTACTTCTCCGCGCCGAGCTGCTTCTTGATCGTCGCGAGTTCCTCGTCGATGACCTGGTTGACCAGCGCCGGCGTGACCTTGCGACCGTCGCTGAGCGTCACGCCGTAACGCTGCCACTGCCAGATCTGCGTGCGCGAGATCTCGGCGGTCGCCGCGTCTTCCATCAGGTTGTGCAGCGGCACGCAGCCGTTGCCGCGCAGCCAAGCCTCGGTGTACTGCACCGACACGTTGATGTTGTTGCGCAGGCCGGCCTCGGTCATCGCACCCTCGGGCCTGACCAGCAGATCCTTGGCCTTGATGCCGTACTTGAGCTGCTTGGAGACCTGGTTGGGTTCCGGCATGTGCTCGTCGAACACCTTGAGCGCCACCGGCACGAGGCCCGGATGCGCCACCCACGTTCCGTCGTGGCCGTTCTTCACTTCGCGCAGCTTGTCGGTCGTGACCTTGCCGAACACGATCTCGTTCTGCGCCGCATCCTTGGTCGGGATGAAGGCGGCCATGCCGCCCATCGCGTGCGCGCCGCGACGATGGCAGGTCTCGCATAGCAGCTTGGAATAGCTGTCCAGGAAGTGGCGATCCATGCCCACGGCCAGGCGGTCCGGCACCATCCAGTCGCCGTGTGCGTTGAGCGTCTTGATGCAGCTGAAGATGTAGTCCCAGCGGCCGCAGTTCAGGCCCACGATGTGGTTGCGCAGTTCGTACAGGATCTCGTCCATCTCGAACGCGGCCCACAGCGTTTCGATCAGCACCGTGACCTTGATCGTCTTCTGCGGGAGGCCCAGTTCCTTCTGCGCGTCGACGAAGATCGCGTTCCACAAACGCGCCTCGAGATGCGACTGCATCTTGGGCAGGTAGAAATACGGGCCGGTGCCGCGCTTGAGCTGTTCCTTCACGTTGTGGAAGAAGAACAGGCCGAAGTCGACGATGCCGCCCGGTGCGGGCTTGCCGTCGATCAGGATGTGCTTCTCGACCAGATGCCAGCCGCGCGGACGCACGATCAGCGTCGCGATCTGGTCGTTGAGCGCGTATTCCTTGCCGGCTTCGTTGGTGAAGCTGATCTTGCGGCGCACCGCGTCGGCCAGGTTGATCTGGCCCGTCATCATCAGGTCCCAGGTCGGGCTGGCGGAATCTTCGAAATCCGCCATGAAGCACTTCGCGCCGGAGTTCAGCGCGTTGATGACCATCTTGCGGTCGACCGGACCGGTGATCTCGACGCGACGATCCTGCAGATCGGCCGGCGTGCCGGCGATCTTCCACTTCCCGTCACGAATCTTCTTGGTCTCTTTCAGGAAACCCGGAACCTTGCCGGCGTCGATGAGAGCCTGGCGTTCCTTGCGGTAGGCGAGCAGCTTTTCGCGCGTGGGCCCGTGCTTGCGAACCAGCTTGGCGACGAAGGCCAAGGCAGCCGGGGTCAGAATCTTCTTGTACGCGGGCGACAGCGAGCCCAGCACTTCCACGCCTTTGACACCACTCATCCGAAAACTCCTGCCTGTTCTTGGGACGATTTGAAATGGGGAGTGACCAAATTTCACTCCCCATTTCAAATCGCGCAGCGCGACGAGGTCAGGGCGCGGCGCCAGCCCCACAAAATTGGGGCGCGAAGTCTAGCCAATGGCCCTTGACGCTGCAATGCAACAATTCGGCACAGGCCCACTCGCAAAGGTCGTTGGAACACGGCGATTTGGCGCCGGCAACAGCGCTGTGCGGCGAGATCCCGGCACGGTCATGGGATGCGCCTGCATCGCCCGCCCCGGTCATTTCCGGCAGGCTCGTCGCGTTGTGCCGACCGACCTCCGATCGCGAGCCGCCCCCGATGACCAGCAGCTTCTTCGCCACCACCCTGCTTCCGCTGGCCCTGTTCGTGATCATGACGGGCCTCGGCCTGTCGCTGACGATGGCCGATTTCAGGCGCGTGCTGGTCTATCCGCGCGGCATGGTGATCGGGCTCGGGAATCTTCTGCTGATCTCGCCGCTGCTCGCCTTCCTGGCGGCCGTGGTGTTCCGGCTGCCGCCGGAGCTTGCTGTCGGCATGGTCCTGCTGGGCGCGGCACCCGGCGGCACGACGGCCAACCTGCTGACCCACCTCGCCCGCGGCGACACGGCGCTGTCGGTCACGATCACGGCCGTCAGCAGCCTGGCGGCCGTGATCACGACGCCGCTGTTCCTGGGCCTCGCGACCTGGCACTTCCTGGGCGAGCAGACCGAAGCCCAGATCGACATGACGCGCATCGTGCTGCGCGTGCTGACCATCACGATCGTGCCGCTGGTCTTCGGCATGCTGGTACGCGCCTGGGCGCCGGGCTTCGCCAAGGGCGCCGAACCCTGGGTCAAGCGGGTGGCACTGGTGTTCTTCGTGATCGTCGTCGGCGGCGCGATCTACGAGGCGCGCAACGAGGGACTGAACATGCTCGTCGCCGTCGGCGCCGCCACGTTGACGCTCAATCTCTGCGCGATGTCGCTGAGCTGGTTCATCGCGCGGCGCGCGAAGCTCGACCTTCGGCAATCGACCGCCATCGCCATCGAGCTGGGCGTGCACAACACGACGCTGACGATGGCCGTGGGCGCGATGATCGCGCCGGTGTACATGATTCCCGGCGCCGTCTACGGCATCCAGATGATCCTGACCGCGAGCGTGTTCGTGTGGATGATCGGCCGCAGGAACGCCGCGGAAACCCCGTAGCCCGGGTGAAACCCGGGATTGCGTTCACCCGTCGAGAGACCCCCCGGGTTGCACCCGGGCTACGCGTGGATCGGCTTGTCGCTGACGACGATGCCGTCGGCATCCGCGTACAGCCAGGCGCCCGGCGTGAACGTCGCGCCGGCGAACTTCACGACGCGATCCGCCTGCGCGCTGTGCAAGCCCTTCTCGCTCTTGCGCGGATGCTTGCCCAGCGCCTTGAGTCCGAATGCCTGCTGCGAGATCTCGCCGCTGTCGCGGATCAGGCCGTATACGACCACACCGGCCCAGGCGTTCTTCACGGCGAGCACGCCGAGATTGCCGCCGAACAAGGCGCAGCGCGTCGAGCCGCCGCCGTCCACCACCAGCACGCGGTTCTCGCCCGGGGTTTCGAGCGTGGCGCGCACCTGCGCGTTGTCCTCGAACACCTTCAGCGTCTTGATCGGGCCGAAGAACGTGGTGCGGCCGCCGAAGTCGCTGAAGACCGGGTCGCAGGTCTGGGCTTCGGGATGGGCGTCGGAGAGATCGGTCGTGGCGTAGGACATGGGAACGGTTCGGTTCGAATGTTCAGGATCGGGTAGCGGAAGCGGCGGCGCGGCGTTCGGCGATCGTCGGCAATGCTGCAGCGAGCATCGCCCAGAAGCTCAGGCCGATGAACGTGATCATCGTCCACATCGGCAGCGACAGGCCCAGCCACTGCGCATCGATCTTGGCGCAGTTGCCGTCGCCCTTGAGCACCATCTGCACGACTTCCATCACCGGCAGCATGCCCAGCAGATAGTCCAGCGTCGGCCCGCAAGCCGGTACCTGGTCCGCCGGCAGTCCCTGCAGCCAGACGTGGCGCGCCGCAATGATCACGCCGGCGATCGCGCACAGGTCGGCCAGCACCGCGTAGGCCCAGCGCCCGCCGCCCTTGGGGTTGTGCAGGGCGCCGATCAGGAAGAACAGGCCGGCGCCGGCCATCGCCACGCGCTGGAAGATGCACATCGGGCAGGGTTCGAAGCCCTTGAAGTGCTGCAGGTAGAGCGCGAACGCGAGTCCGCCGACGCAGCCGAGGAAGCCCAACAGGCACAGCGAGCGATAAGAGAGCATTGCGGCGAGGGTCGGCAGCGAGTTCGGGCCGTGATTATCCCGCAAGCCCCGGGCCGACGGGAATCGCCCGGGCCCGCCAGGACCACGCTCGGGCATCGACTCGTCACCCCCCGCGACACTGCTTGCCCGAGAGGTTTGCGCCCCCCGGCAGCGGCCGCCTATCTTCGTCCGATGATCTTCAGGTCCGGCGCCCGCGACGCGGGCTCGCGCAAGCAGGGCGGCTCCGGCGCGGCCCAGGCCAGCGCACCCGGCTGGCATCGGCTCGAAGAACCGCTGATGGGCACCGAGGTTTCGGTGGAGCTCTGGCACGAGGACAACGGGCACGCCGCCGCCGCGGCCGCGGCGGTCATCGCCGAGTACCACCGCATCAACGTCCTGATGAGCACCTACCGCGAGGACAGCGAGATCTCGCGACTCAACCGCGAGGCCGCGCAGGGTCCCTGCCTCGTCGGCGCCGAACTCTTCGACCTGATCCGCCGATCGCTCGACCTCGCCCGCCTCAGCGGCGGATGCTTCGACATCACCTACGACGGCATCGGCCAGCTCTACGATCTGCGCGCCGGCGTCGCGCCGCAACCGGCGGCGGTGCGCGACCGTCTTTCGCTGATCGACTGGCGTGCGGTCGAACTGGACGCCGCCACCCGCTCGATCCGCTTCCGCCGCCCCGGCATGCGCATCAATCTTGGTGGTATCGCCAAGGGCTACGCGGTGGAACGCGGTGCGAGCTTGCTGCGCGAGCGCGGCATCCGTCACGCACTGCTCAACGCCGGCGGCGACAGCCGTGTGATCGGCGATCGCCGCGGCGAGCCATGGATCATCGGCATTCGCGATCCGCGTGTGGAGAATGGCGTGATCGCACGCCTGCCCCTCATCGACGAAGCGATCTCCACAGCCGGCGACTACGAACGCTACTTCGACCGACCCGATGGCGAACGCGTCCACCACATCCTCGACCCGACGACGGGGTTGCCGTCGAAGGGCATGCGCAGCGTCACGGTCATCGGACCCGACGCCACGCTGACCGACGGGCTCGACACCGCGATGTTCGTCATGGGTGTCGACAAGGGCATGGCGATGCTGGCCCAGTTGCCTGGATACGAAGCCGTGATGGTCGATGGAGAGGGCCGGCTCTGGTACTCGCCAGGGCTGCAGCAGCCCGCCACCGGCAGGTAAGGCTCGGTCGGAACACCGGGGGCGACGCATCCGCGTGCCGTGCGCGCTCGGCTCGAGAAGGCCGCCGCTGGTCGGAGATCCCGACGCGCTGGAGCGCGGATTTCGTGCAAGCTGCACTTATCGTGGTTTCCGCACGGACGCGGCCGGTCGGGGGCGCTCCGAACGCCAGGGGGCGGGACGTGATCAACACACCATTCTTCGGATCTGCGGTCCGCCTGCTGGCGGCCGCAGCCGTCGCTGCGGGCACGTTCGGCCTTGGCGCCTGCAGCTCGCCCAACAACGACTCGGTGGCCATCGAGGGCAACTACCCCATCGTCTTCGCCAAGCGCAATTCGGAGGCGCTGGGCAGTCCCACCGACGCCATCGAGTTCGAAGCCGGCGGCGATTTGATGATGATGAATCTGGCCTCGCCCAGCGCCGGCATGGAGAACCTGACCGCTGTCTACACGCAGGGCGAAGGCGACGTCGCCGAGCCGGAGATCTCGTACGACGGCAAACGCCTGCTGTTCTCGATGCGCGGACCGGACGACAACTCGTTCCACATCTTCGAGATGGACCTGGGCACGCGTGCGCTGCGCCGGGTCATCGCGGACGACGCGGTGGCCGACGAAGGCGACGATCTGGGCGCGCACTAACTGCCGGACGGGCGCATCGTCTTCAGTTCCAACCGCCAGACGCGCAGCAAGGAACTGCTGGTGGCCGAGGGCACGGAACCCTACGCCCACCTCGACGAGTACGAACGCGAGCGCGCCACGCTGCTGCACGTGATGAACGCGGACGGCACCGCCATCCACCAGATCTCGTTCAACCAGAGCCACGACCGCAATCCCACCGTGCTGCGTTCCGGCGAGATCATGTTCGCGCGCTGGGACCACGTGGGTGATCGCAACCACTTCCCGATCTTCTTCGCCAACCCGGACGGCACCAGCATCTTCGTGCGCTATGGCGCGTTCTCGCCGGGCAACAGTTTCCTGCAGCCTCGCGAGATGCCGGACGGCAAGGTCATGACCAGCCTGATGCCGCTGTCCGGGACGAACCTGGGCGGCGCACTGATGAGCGTCGACATCCAGAACTTCTCCGAGAACGACCAGCCCGCCGCAGTCGAGACCACCGGCGTCGGCCAGAAACAGCTCAGCGTCGACAACGTGAACTTCGACGATCGCGACGAGCCGGCCACCTTCGGCCGCTACACCTCGCCCTACCCGCTGTACGACGGCACGAACCGCGCGCTGGTGAGCTGGTCGCCGTCGCGCCCGGTGAACGAGACCGACCCGCTCACCGGTGAAGTCGAGCGCGTCGAGGGCCTGCCGCTGTACGGCGTCTACATGTTCGACATCGGCAAGCAGACCCTGCGGCCGATCGCCATTCCGCCGGAAGGCTGGTCCTACGTGGATGCGGTCGCGGTGGCGCCCCGCCCGTTCCCCAACGTCATTCCGGACAAGCCGCTCAATGCCGACCTCGCGGCGCGCGGCCTGGGGCTGCTGAACATCAAGAGCGTCTACGACACCGACGACCAGGACCTGATGGGCGACAGTGTGCTCGCACCGGGCGAAGTCATTCCCAAGACCGCGGCACCGGCCGGACATCACCACGCCACGGTGCCCGACCTTGCGAAGCTCAAGGACCCCGCACAGACCACGGCGGCTCAGCGCCCCGGCCGCTTCCTGCGCGTGACCAAGGCGGTCCCCACGCCGCCCGGCCTGTCGCGCGAGTCGATCGGCGAAACCGAGATGGAGATGCAGCAGATCGTCGGCTACACCGAAGTGGAACCCGACGGTTCCGCGCGACTGCTGGTGCCTTCGGATACGCCGCTGACGCTGGCCGTCGTCGACAGCAACGGCATGGCCTTCCAGACGCACACCAACTGGTTGCAGGTCCGCCCCGGCGAGACGCGAACCTGTGACGGCTGCCACTCGCCGCGTCGCGGCGTGGCGCTCAACGTCACGCCGATCGCTGGCAACCATCCGAACACGCAGACCGTGCTCGCGCCGCAGCCGGGCGAGTCGATGGCCGAAACCCGCACGCGCCTGAACCCGCTGCAGATGAACCTGAAGCCGGATATGACGTACATCGACGTCTGGACCGATCCGGTCGCCGCCGGCCGCCCCGCGGACGCGCCGCTGGCCCTGACCTATTTGGGCCTGACCACGGCCACGCCGGTCAACGGCGTCATCAATTTCCCCGATCACATCGCGCCGCTGTTCACGAATCCGGCGCGCCTGCTCAACACCTGCACCAACTGCCACAACAACGCCAACGCGGACGACCCGGTGTCCGCCGGCCTGGACCTGCGCAGCGTCGTCTCGGGGACCGGCCGCCTGACGTCGTACGAATCGCTGACGCTGGGCAAGGTGCAGTTCGATCCGGACACCGGCCTGCCGATCGTGCGCGAGGACGACGGCGAGATCGAAGTGGTGCGCGACGATCCCATCGTCAAGACCGGCGGCAGCCGCGATTCCTCGCGCAGTTCGCCGCTGTTCGAGAAGCTGCTCGAGCGCGAACTGACGGCCTCCGCGCCGCTGCCGGCGCGCACCGTCAACCACGCCGGCATGATGAATCCGGGCGAGCTGCGCCTGCTCGCCGAATGGGCCGACGTCGGCGCCCAGTACTACAACGACCCGTTCAACGGCTTGCCGCGCACGCTGGCGAACACGCGCGGGGTGAAGGGACTCGACGAGACGATCTTCGAAGAGGACGTGCACCCGATCCTGCTGGAGCGTTGCAGCATGTGCCACCAGCCAGTCGGCAACGGCGGTGGTGACCCGGGATCGTTCGAGCGCAACCAGTTCGTGCTCACCGGCGACACCGAGGGCGACTACAACGTCACGCTGACGATGGTGAACAACGTCTGCAACCCGCCGGCCAATCCGCTGCTGATGCGCCCGACGTCGAACGACCTGGGCGCCCATCCGCATCCGCAGATCGGCACGCCGCCACGGCCGGTGATGTCGCCGCTGGAAGCCGACTACACGACAATCCGCGACTGGATCGCCTCCGGCGACTGCCTGTGAAGCGAGGCCTGGCGATGCGCGCGTCGGCCGGATCCATCGTTCTCGCGGCGGGCCTGCTGCTCGGTGGCTGCGACAACACGGTGAACCCGCAGCCGGTCGAGGCCAGCGGCTCGACGCTCTGCGTCGTCGACTACGAGGTCTGCGTGAATCCGATCTTCGATGCGGCGCTCAACGGCCGCACCGGCGTCGCGACCTGCTCTTCCGGCGGCTGCCACTCACAGGCTTCGGGCTCCGGCGGCGCATTCAAGATCCATCCGGGTGCCACCACCGGCTCTGCCGAGATGATGGCCAACTACTTCTCGGCGCGATCCTTCGCCAACCTCGACGATCCGCCGGGCAGCCGCCTGCTGCAGAAGCCCACGGCCGGCCGTTCGGCCGCCATCGGCGGACACGCCGGCGGCGACATCTTTCCCGGCACCACTGACGAATGCCACGCGGTGATCCAGAACTGGATCGCGACGCGCGTGGACGATGCCAATGCGAGCGTCTGCGGCAGCTGCGTGCCGGTGGATGTGTCGACCTGTGGCTATTGATCCGGCGCGGGCCGGCACGCGCACGTCGCTTGCGGCGACGTTCCTGCTCGCGACCGCCCTGCTCTTCCATCAAGGCGTTCGCGCCGCGGAGCCGTCCGAACCGCAGGTCCAGGTGACGGTCGCCGAAGCGCTGATGGAACTACGCACCGGCCCTGGTCGCGGCTACCCGATCTACTACGTCGCCGAGCGCGGCGAGACCGTCACGGTCCTCAAGCGGCGCACGTCCTGGTTCAAGGTACGCACCGCGCGCGGCAAGGACGGCTGGGTCGGCATCGAACAGATGCGGGCTGCCGTGATGGCGGACGGCGTCTCCGCGTCGCTGCGTGAAGCCGTGCTCGCCGATTTCGAGACGCAGACGCTGGAAGTCGGGTTCGCGGCCGGACAGTTCGACGGCGACCCGATCGTGAGCTTTCGCGCCGGCTATCACTTCGTCGAGGGGCTGGCCGGCGAGCTCAGCCTGTCGCAGATCTCCGGCGCCTACTCCGGATCGCAGTTGCTGTTCGGCAGCCTGCTGGTGGAACACCCGATCGGCGCGCGCTTCGCGCCGTTCCTCGGCATCGGCGGTGGCTATTTCCGCAACCGCAACCGCGCCACGCTGGTCGGCGAGATCGACACGAAGTCCTCGACGATGCTCGGCGCACGCGCCGGCATGCGCGTCTATCTGACGCGCAATTTCCTCGTGCGCGCCGACTACTCCCGCTACCTCGCTCTGACCAGCGAGGACCAGAACGATCGCTTCGACGAGGTGCAGCTTGGCTTCTCGTTCTTCTTCTGACGCTCCAGGAATTTCCTTGACCTACCGTCCTGCGCTCCCACACCTCGCCGTCGTCCTGCTGTTGTCGTTCTCGGTGAGCGGCTGCGCACTATGGAGCCGCATGTGGGCGCCCAAGGACGAGCCGGTCGACGAAGAGCCGGTGAAGCAGGAACCGGTGATCAGCAGCGAAGGGACGCTGGATCCGGTGATCGATCCGGACGTGGCGCGCCGCGAAGTCATCGTCCCGCGCATCGACACGGAGAACTACGAGGTGGGCACGTTCCTGGGCGTGCTCAGCGTCGAGGATCTCGAATCGCACCCGATCTACGGCGTGCGCGCCGCCTACCATCTCTCCGAGGACTTCTTCGTCGAGGCCGAGTACGGGCGTTCCGAAGCCTCCGACCAGATCCGCCGCACGATCGGTCAGCCGTTCTTTCCCAAGAAGACGGTCTCGCTGGACACCTATGGCGTGAACATCGGCTACAACCTGCTGCCGGGCGAGTTGTTCCTCGGCTCCAGCCGCGCGATCTCCGCAACGATGTACGTGCTCGGCGGCGCCGGCGACACGCAGTTCAACAACGAGCACTACCTCACCTACAACGCCGGCATGGGCCTGAAGCTGCTGCCCACGGACTGGCTGAGCCTGCGACTCGAGATGCGCGATCGCATGTGGGAGTCGGATCTCCTGGGCAAGGACAAATTCACCCACAATTTCGAAGCCACGCTCGGCGTGGCGGCGTTCTTCTGAGCGGAGCCCCCCGATGCATCGACTTCGCGTGATCCTCACGCTGATGATCGGTCTGCTGGTCTGCACACCGCAGGCGCCGGCCAGCGCCGACATGACCGGAAAGCCGGCGCCCGATTTCGCGCTGCGCAGTCTCGACGGCAAGAACCGCCGGCTTTCCGAGATGCGCGGCGAGGTCGTGATGATCAACTTCTGGGCGACGTGGTGCGGACCCTGTCGCGAAGAGATGCCGCTGCTCGATCGCATCTACCAGCAGTACCAGCCGGTGGGATTCCAGGTGCTCGGCGTCAACGTCGACGAAGCCGGCGGCCGCGCCGCCGAGATGGCGAAGACGCTCGGCGTGTCGTTCCCGGTGCTGTTCGACGACGACAAGTCGGTGAGCAAGCTCTACGACATCGGCTCGATGCCGATGACGGTGCTGATCGCCCGAGACGGCACCGTGCGTTACCTGCACAAGGGTTACCAGCCGGGCGTCGAGCGCGACTACCTCGACCAGATCCGCCTGCTGCTGAAGGACTAGGACGCCCATCGTGATGAAGACCGTCGTCTCCAGCCTGCTGCTCGCCGCCCTGCTCTCGGGCTGCGCCGAGTTCGCCTACAAGCCCGTCATGCCGTACGAACGCGAACGGCTCGCCGATCCGCTGATGTCGCTGTCGCGCGATCCGGTTTCCGATGCGCACCTGCAGCACGTGCAGGAGACGCGCGAAGGTGCGCGCGGCGGCGCCGGCACCGGCGGTGGAGGCTGCGGATGCAACTGATCGCGTCCGGCTTCTGGCATAAGCTGCGCGACCGCCTCGCCATCGGCATCCCGGCGCTGCTGGCGCTGCTGCCTGGCCAACGTGCCGCGGCGGCAGTGCTGCCCGAAGAACGCGCCGACACGCTGTACCACCTCTACGACGGCGGCGGACAGACCGTGCAGGGCCCCGCCCTGCTGGTCCGGAAGAACTTCGCGGAACGCGTGTCGGTGACCGGCGGCTACTACGTGGACCGCATCAGCGGCGCGTCGATCGACGTCGTCACCAACGCCAGCAAGTACACCGAGGAACGCACCGAGTACAGCGCCGGCGCCGAGCTGCTGCATCACGACACCAGCCTGAGCGTTTCGTACACCGACAGCGACGAGAACGACTACCAGGCCAGGACGCTGCGGCTCGGCGTCTCGCAGGACCTGTTCCAGAGCCGCACCACGGTCGCACTCGGATATTCGAGCGGTCGTGACGACGTCGGCCGCGTGCACACGCCGTTCTCCGAGAAGGCCAACCGCGACGTCTACAGCCTGTCGGTGACGCAGGTCATCAACCCGACGTTCCTCGGCAACTTCGCCTACGAGATCACGGCGGACGATGGCTACCTGCAGAACCCCTACCGCTCTGCACGTGTGCAGGGCGGAACGGTGCCGGAGATCTATCCGGGCACACGCACCGGGCACGCGCTGTCCGCCCGTCTCGTGAAGTCCTGGTCGGAGTCGTGGTCCTCGCGGCTCGAAGGCCGCTACTACCACGACACCTGGGAAGTCGACGCCTTCAACATCGGCGTCGGCGCCACCCACCGACTCCCGCGCGGCTGGATCGTCGACGCCTCGTACCGCTTCTACGTGCAGGGCGCGGCCTCGTTCTACAGCGACGACTTCGACCAGCCGATGAATTTCATGGCGCGCGACAAGGAGCTGGCCAGCTTCACCGGCCACACGCTCGGCGCGAAGCTCACGTTGCCGCTGGCGCGCTGGGAGAGCGGGCATGTCCTCAACGGCATCGACCTGAGCACCGCGGGTTATCTGATGCGCCTGCAGTACAGCGATTTCACCGATGTGCGTGACGGCGGCGATTACAGTTTCAACGCCGTCATCGCGCAGGCCTTCCTCACCATCCGGTACTGAACGTGAACTTCCCGAAGTCCCTGAGCGCGCTCGCACTGCTGTGCTGCAGCGTCGCCGCGCCCGGCGCCGAAGCCCCTTCCGCAGGCCTGGACCAGGATCTACAGAACCTGAAGAAGGATGTGCTCGACATCAACCGCGACCTCTTCGTGCTGCAGGAGGACCTCCTGTTCCCTGCCAACACGCAGGTCGCGGTGTTCGTGTCGATGGACGTCGGCCTGTTCTTCGCGCTGGACTCGGTGAAGCTGTCGATCGACGGCGTGGAGCTGGCCCACTACCTCTACACCGAGCGTGAGGCCGAAGCCCTGCTCAAGGGCGGCGTGCAACGGCTCTACGTGGGCAACCTGAAGGTCGGCAAGCACGAGCTGGTCGCGGTGTTCAACGGCAAGGGCACGCACGAGCGCGACTACCGTCGCGGCACCACGCTCGAGATCGACAAGGGCATCGGCGCGCAGTTCGTCGAGCTGAAGATCTCCGACCTGCAGCGCAAGCAGCAGCCCGAATTCGTCACCCGGATCTGGGAGTAGCGTGCGACGTCTGCTCGCCTTCGCGATCGCGCTGCTGCTTTCGGGCGGCGCTGCGCTCGCGGCTGCGGACAAGCCGAAACCCGGCGTGCTGCGCGAAGGACGACAGATCCGCGACCTGCACTACGGCGACGTGCTGTTTCATTTCTACCAGGACGATTTCTTCAACGCGATCGTCGGCTTCACCGCCGCGCGCCAGATGGGCCGTGCCGAGCCGCACGCCGCCGATGGCGAACTGCTGCTGGGCGGCATGCTGCTCAGCTACGGCCAGCACCAGCAGGCCTCGCAGATCTTCCAGGCCCTGCTCGATAGCGGCGCCAAGCAGGAGATCCGCGATCGCGCCTGGTTCTTCCTGTCACGGGTGTCGTTCGACCGCGGTTCGGTGGACCGGGCCCAGGATTCGATCGGCCGCATCACCGGCAAGCTGCCGGGCCGCCTCGAGGACGAACGCCGCCTGCTCGAGGCGCAGGTGCTGATGGGGCAGCAGCGCTACGCGGAAGCCGCGGCGCAACTCGCCGACTGGAAAGGCGGTGAGGACTGGGCCGGCTACGCACGCTTCAACGAGGGCGTCGCGCTGGTGCGTGCCGAGCGCATCGACGAAGGCCTGAAGGTGTTGGAGATCGCCGGCACGACCGGTGGCAGCAGCGAGGAGGACCGGGCGATCCGTGATCGCGCCAACCTCGCGCTGGGTTTCGCCGCGGTCCAGACCGAACGGCACGAGGCGGCGCGCACGGCGTTTCGCCGCGTGCGTCTCGAAGGTCCGTGGTCGAACCAGGCGCTGCTCGGACTGGGCTGGGCCGAGTCGGCGATGGGCCACTATCGCGAGGCCCTGGTGCCCTGGATGGAGTTGCAACAACGCGACCTGCTCGATCCTTCGGTGCAGGAATCGATGCTCGCCATTCCGTACGCGATGATGGGCCTGAAGGCCTACGGCCAGGCCGCCCAGCGCTACGAAAAAGCGATCGCGTCGTTCGATGTCGAGAGCCGCAATCTCGACCGCAGCATCCAGCGCATCCACAGCGGCGCGATGCTCGACGAGCTGTTTGCCGACGACAATCCGAACAGCCTCGGCGGCAACTGGCAGATCGACCGGCTGCCGGCGACCGAAGAGACCCGTTACCTCGTGCGCCTGATGTCGACCCGCGGGTTCCAGGAAGGCCTGAAGAACTACCGCGACCTTCGTTTCGTCCACGCCAATCTGCAGCGCTGGTCACGCGACCTGGGCACGTTCAGCGACATGCTCGCCACGCGGAAGATGCGCTACGAGGAACATCTTCCCGCGGTGCGCCAGGCGATGGAGCGCAACGCGATCGACGTGGCGATGGAGCGTCGCGCAGCACTGGTCGCGCGCCTCTCGACGGTCGAGCAGACGCGCGATCCGATCAGCCTGGCCAGCGCCCGGGAAGCCGCGCAATGGGCGCAGCTGCAGCGGGTCTCGCAGCGGATCTCGCAGCTCGCGCCCGGTCCACAGGCCGACGCCCTGCGCGACCGTGCCCGCGTGCTGCAGGGCGTGCTGCGATGGAACCTCAGTCACGACTATGCGGTTCGTCTGTGGCAGACGCGAACCGAACTGGCGCGCGTCGACAAGGCGCTGGCCGAAGCACGGACACTGCGCACGTCGGTGGTCGAGGCACAGTCCAGCGAGCCCTCGCGGCTCGCCGGCTTCGGCAAGCGCATCGACGCCCAGGGCCCGCGTGTCGCGGCCCTGCTCGTGCGCACCGACGCGCTGCTCGCCCGCCAGCGGCAGGAGCTGCAACAGATCGCGGCCGACGAGCTGACGCTCTACAAGGAGCGACTCGCCGGCTATTCCTCCGAAGCGCATTTCGCGCTCGCGCAGGTCTACGACCGCGCTGCGGTCAAGGCGCCTGCGCCATGAGCCACAGCTTGCATCGCATCGCGATCACACTGGCCTGCCTGCTGACGGTGACGAGCGCATTGGCGGCCAAGAAGGACAAGGAACCCAAGACGCTCGAGAGCCTGTCGAGCCAGAGCATCGAGCTGCCGCCCGATGCGCCGCTGACCGGCGTCGACGCCGGCGCACGCGACCATTACCGCAAGTACCTGGAGACGCCGAGCGCGGATCCCGAGCGTTCCGCCGAGGCGATGCGCCGGCTGGGCGATCTCGAACTCGAGGACGGCGAGGCCGCGGCGCTCGACGCCGACGATGCGCGACTTCCCGCCTCGGCCTACACCGCCGCCATCGCGCGTTACCGCGAGCTGCTGGAACGCTATCCCGACGATCCGCGCAACGACGCGGTGCTCTATCAACTGGCGCGCGCACAGGACAGCGGCGGCGATTCGCTGGGCGCCCTGTCCTCGCTCGACACGCTGGTGTCACGCTATCCGAAGGCCGCGAATCTCGACGAGGTGCAGTTTCGCCGCGGCGAGCTGCTGTTCGGTCACAAGCGCTTCGCCGAGGCGCAGCGTGCCTACGAGGCCGTGCTCGCGCTGCCGAACAAGCCCACGTTCCGGGAGCCCGCCCGCTACAAGCTGGGCTGGTCGCTGTTCCGCCAGGATCGGCACGACGCGTCGGTGCGCGCCTTCCTGTCGCTGCTCGACGCGCGTTTCGAGGGCGTTGCGCCGGCATCGGTCGATGGCGTCGTCGCGAGCATGCCGGTGGCGGTCCGCGAACTCGTCGACGACAGCCTGCGCGCGACATCGCTGTCCTTCTCGTTCGAGCAAGGCCTTCGCAGCCTCCAGCAGGCCATGTCGGAGCGTGCGAAGAACGGTGGCGCCGCTCCCTACGAGCACCTCGTGTACCTGAGTCTCGCGGACCAGTATCTCGAGCAGAAGCGATGGTCCGATGCGGCCGGCGTGTTCTCCGGCTACGTCGAAAGCCATCCGCTCGATGCACGCTCGCAGGGTCTCCAGCAACGCGCCATCGCGGCACTCGACCAGGGCAATTTCCCGGATCAGGCGATCGCCGCACGCGCGGTGTACGTCGAGCACTTCGGGCCGGACCAGCCGTACTGGAAAGCGCAGAAGGCGCCGCCGGATGCGTCGACGCTCGCGGTCCTGCGCGATTCGACGTGGAAGGTCTCGCAACAGCACCACGCGCTCGCCCAATCGAAGTCCTTGTCGGCTGAAGACCGCAGGCGCGAGTACGCCTCGGCGGCCGACGGCTACCGACGGTACCGCGCGTATTTCCCGAAGGACGCCCGAATCCCGGAAGCCCAGTTCCTGCTCGGCGAAGTGCTGTACGACGAGGGCGACTACGCCCAGGCCTTGCTCGCCTACGAATCCTCGGCCTACGAATTTCCGCCTCACGCACACAGCGCGGAGGCGGGGTACGCCGCGCTGCTCGCCTACGAGAAGAACGAAGCCAAGCTGTCCGGCGACGACGCGAAGGCCTGGCATCGCCGTCGCCTCGACGCCGGCCTGCGCTTCGCCGCGGCCTTCCCCGCTCACCAGCAAGCCGCCGCTGCCCGGCTGGGCGCCGCCGAAGGTCTGCTCGCCGGCGGTGCCGCCACCGACGCCGCGAACGCCGCCACCGCCGTCACGACGTCGGCATCCGCGACACCCGATCAGCGCCGCGCGGCCTGGCGCGTGCTCGGCCATGCACGCGTCGATGCCAAGGACTACGCAGGCGCCGAGAAGGCCTACCTGGAAGCCACCCGCCTGGACCTGGCGGCCAATCGCAAGGATCCCGAGCTGCGCGAGCACCTGGCGGCGGCGATCTACCTGCAGGGCGAGAAGGCGCGTGAGGCCGGCGAGGTCGACGAGGCCGCCGCCGCCTTCCTGCGCGTCGGTCGCATCACGCCCGACTCGCCGACGGTGGCCACCGCCGACTACGAGGCCGCGCAGACCTACCTCGCCGCCGG
Organism: Panacagrimonas perspica; assembly: GCF_004364935.1. GTDB lineage: Bacteria > Pseudomonadota > Gammaproteobacteria > Nevskiales > Nevskiaceae > Panacagrimonas > Panacagrimonas perspica. Next base: position 1,524,037 of record NZ_SOBT01000008.1, read on the forward strand.
TCGCGCAGCCGACGCCGTACCGATCCTGCAGCGCTTCGCGTCGGCGCATCGCGACAGTCCGCTCGCGTCCGCGGCCACCGCGCGCCTGGCGCTGGCCTACATCGAAACCAGGGACGAAGGTTCTGCCGCCAAGGCCTTCGAGGACATCGCCAACGACAAGGCCACGCCGCGCGCCGAGCAGCAGGAAGCCCTGCAGCAAGCCGCGAAGCTGTACGCGTCGCGCAAGGACGAGGCCGGCCAGACGCGCCTGCTGACGCAGTTCATCACCCGCTTTCCGGACAACTTCGGTGGCGTGCTCGAAGCCCGTCATCGCCTGCTCGGGCTCGCCGTGGCGCGTCACGACGCCACCGCCGCAAAGCAACTGGCCGAACGCCAGATCGCCGACGACGCGGCCGCCGGCACCCAGCGCAACGACCGTTCGCGCTGGCTCGCCGCACAGGCGGCGCTGCGGCTGGCCGATCCGCTGCGCGAAGCGTTCACGGCCACGCGCCTGACGCTACCGCTGGACAAGAGCCTGAAGCGCAAGAAGGCGCAGATGGAGACCGCCCTCGCCGCCTACGGGCGCGCCGCCGACTACGGCGTGGCCGACGCGCTCACCGAATCCACGTTCCGGCTCGGCGAGATCTACCAGGCGCTCGCCCAGTCGCTGTACGACTCCGAGCGACCGAAGAAGCTCGATGCGCAGGCGCTCGCCGAATACGATCTGATCGTGCAGGAGCAGGCATTTCCGTTCGAGGAAAAAGCCATCGAGCTGCACGAGGCCAACGCTCGTCGCGCACGCAGCGGGCTGTACGACGCCTGGGTGCGCAACAGCTACACGAGCCTGGCGTCGCTGGTGCCGGGCCGCTACGCGCGACCGCCGCGTGGACCGTCGCCGTCCCAGACACGCGCAGCACTCGAGGCCCTGGCTACGCAGAACCCCACGTCCGCGCCGGCCCAGTTCCAGCTCGGCCAGGCGCTCGCGGCCGAGGGACGTTTCACCGACGCCGACGCGGCGTTCGCACGGGCTCAGGCCGCCGACGGCAAGTACGCACGCGCGTTCTACGACCGCGCCGTGCTCAACGAGCTCTATCTCGAACAGCCCGCCGAGGCGATCCGCAACTACGAATCCTTCCAGGCTCTGCTCGATCAGTCCGATCCGCAGGTGAAGAGCTGGATCGATGCACTGCGCAAGCGCGCGGCCGCCGTGAGTTCGAAGGGGGCCGGATCATGAGGGCGAGTGGAACAACGGAACGGCGAGCGCAAAGGCGCAAAGAAAAGAAAGAAAGGACGCAAAGACTGTTCGTGATCAGCCTGTCGCGAAGAGATGGCCCTTCTCTTTCCTCTTCTTTGCGTCCTTTCTTTTCCCTTTGCGCCTTTGCGTTAGCCGTTCTGGCGCAAACAAGACGGCCAACAACGACAGTCGCACGAACGGCGCCGCGCATCGGCTGGCTCGCCCTGGCTCTCGGCGTTCTGTCGCTGAATGTCCACGCTGCCGAGGCGCCGCCGGCCAAGCCCGCAACGAAGCAGGACACGAGGCCCGCGCAGATTCAGAAGGATCCGCTGCCGCTGGACACGACGACGATCAAGGGACAACAGGGCCTGCCCAAGGTGCTGAACATCGTGCCGTGGAAGCGGCCCGACAAGAGCGGCATGCCGGGACGGCCCTCGATGTCGCTGGTGGACGAGGCGCTGTCACCGCTGGACCGCGGCGAGACGCGACGGCAACTGCGTTACGAAAACGACTTGCAGGCGACAGCGGCTCCCGCTGCCGCGACAACCGAATCGAAGTGAAGGAGTAGATGCGATGGAATTCTTTGGCGGGATCCTGCGGTTCTTCCAGAACGGGGGCATCTTCATGTTTCCGATTGCCGCGACGGCCGCTTTCGGCATCGCGGTGACCGTCGAACGCTGGCTGTATCTGAAGCGGACGATCGCGAAGAACACGGCGCTGTGGCAGCGCGTCGCGCCGCAGTTGATCGACGGCAACCTCGACGGCGCCGATCGTTCGGCCCAGGGTTCCGAGGCCGCCCTCGCCGGCCTGCTGCGCTACGGCATCGGCCGCATCCGCCAGGGCTGGCCGCGCGACGATCTGCAGCGCAGCCTCGACGGCAGCGTCGCCGACACGATCTCGATGGTCGAGAAGCGCACGCACTACCTCTCGATGCTCGCCAACGTGGCCACGCTGCTCGGCCTGCTCGGCACGATCATGGGCCTGGTGCACGCCTTCGCCGCGGTCGGCCAGGTCAGCGCTGCCGAGAAGGCGGGGCTGCTGTCGTCCTCGATCTCGGAAGCCCTGAACTGCACGGCGTTCGGCCTGCTCGTCGCGATCCCGCTGATGGTCGTCCACTCGTTCCTGCAGTCGCGATCCAGCGAGATCGTCGACATCCTCGACTCGGCCTCGTCGAAGCTCCTCGATGCGGCAGCCGAGCGCAGCCTCTCCACTGGCAAGGTCCCGGGCACCGCGGCACCGCGCGCCGCGGACGAATCCGGCGCCGCGACGCTGGTACCAGCGTGAGCGGATCGCGACACGACGACAGCACTTCCCGAGCACGCGAATGAGTGTCCGCCGCGCACGCCACAAGATCCAAGGCACCGAGCTTCAGCTCACCGCCTTCATCAACCCGATGGTCGTACTCGTCACGTTCCTGCTGGTGAACGTGGCGTTCTCGCATGCCTCGGTGCTGGACCTGCGCCTTCCAGGTCCCGCCGCGGGCAGCGCATCGGCGCCGACACCGGCCGAGAAGCTGCTGCTGCTGGAAGTCACGGTGCGTCAGGGCTCGATCGAGATCGGTGATCGCAACCGTGGTTCGATCGCGAAGATCCCGAACGTCGGCGATGCGCCGGACCTTGGACGCCTCTCCGCCGAATTGATCGCGCTCAAGACGCAGTACCCCGACGAAAACGAAGCCAGCGTGCTGCTCGATCCCGACGTCTCCTACGATCGCCTGGTGCAGATCATGGACGTCGTGCGCGCGCAGCCGATGCCGGCGATCTTCGGCGAGGCGCCGCCCGAACTGTTCCCGCGCATCGCCATCGGCGACGCGGCTGCCCTCGCCCGCTGACATGCACGTCGCCGCCGCCACGCCGTCGTCGTCGGGCCGTCGCCGCCGCAACAAGCCGCGGCCGATGCACCTGAACATCATCTCGCTGATCGACATCTTCACGGTGCTGGTCTTCTTCCTGCTGCTGAACCTGACGCAGACCGAGAAGCTGCCGGAGTCGAAAGACGTGAGGCTGCCCGAGTCGTCAGCGCTGGCCGAGACGCGCGATGCGGTGATCGTCTCGATCAGCCGCGACGAGATCCTGGTGCAAGGCACGCCGGTGGCGAAGGTGGCCGACGTTCTCGCGTCGACCGAGCCGCTGATCGCCTCGCTGCACAGCGCGCTCGACGCCCTGCCGCAGGCGGATCCAGCCGTCGTCGTGGCCAGCCCGGCGACGGCCGAACCCGCGCCCCGCGAACTGACGGTGATGGGCGATCGCGAGATTCCCTACCAGTTGCTGCGCAAGGTGCTGGCGACCTGCGCTGATGCCGGGTTCGAAGGGATCTCGCTGGCCGTGCTGCAGCGCGCGACGCCGGTGGCCATGTCCTCTTCGCAACCGGTCGTGAGCCTCGCGCCCCGATGAGCAGCGCCGTCGCCCTGCCCTCGTTCGCGATGGAACTGCCCTGGGACCAGTGGGCGCAGCAGGATCGACGCTTCCGCCGCATCCAGCTCACGGTGCTCGCGCTGGTGCTGATCCTCAGTGCGCTGATCGCGTGGCTGCCGGCGCCGTCGATGTTGCGTCCGCAGATCGCGCCGCCACCGCTGCCGATCCAGCTCCTGCTCAAACCCAGGCCGCCGGTGACGATCGCGCCCAAGCCCGTCACCGCGCCTTCGCCTGCGCAGGCGCCATCGGTGACGCCGCCCAGGCCGGTTGCTCCGCCCACGCAGAAGCCGCCGCCGGTCCAGAAGGAGACCCGCACGGCCGAGCGCTCCGGCTCGCCGACGCCGGGACCGACGGCGCGCGAACGCGCCAACGCCGCCGGCATCGGCAACCTCGCGAGCCAGCTGTCCTCGCTGCGCGATTCGTCGGTCGCCTCCAAGGCCATCACCGGCCGGCCCGACCTCACCGGCACGCCGCGTCCCGACCGCACGGCGGAGTTCGATGGCGGCAACGCACCCGGGGCCGGCTCGGAGCGCGCGCTGATCACGGCCAAGGCCGGTCAGTCGAGCGGTGGCATCAACACGGCGGCGCTGAGTCGCGGCACCGGCGGCGGCGGCCTGGCCGGTCGCGGCACGACGCAGGTCGCTGGCTACGGCGGCGGTGGCAACGGCGCCGGTCCGGGCATCGGCAACGGCCGTGCCGGTGGCGCGGGCGGTGGCAGTGGTACCGGCAGCGGCGGCACGGGCACCGGCCCGGGTTCGGGCGCCGGCCCGGGTTCGGGCGCCGGCTCCGGGGCGCGCAGCCGCGAGGAGATCGAGATGATCTTCGACCAGAACAAGGGGGCGATCTACGCGCTCTACAACCGCGCGCTGCGCGGCGACCCCGGCCTGCAGGGCAAGCTGGTGCTCGAACTCACGATCCAGCCCAACGGCACCGTGACGGCCTGCCGCGTCGTGTCCATGGAATTCGAGGCCGCCGAGTTCAAGGCGCAACTGGTCAAGCGCGTGATGATGTTCCGCTTCGAGGATCGCAACGTCGCACCGGTGACCACGACCAAGCCGATCGATTTCTTCCCGAGCTGACGGCCGCCGCGCCGATGGCGGGTGCGAAGACCGATTCACTCTCCACTCGATTCAGGGTGGGTTCGCGGGCCCGCGAGCAGAGTGATCGTGCCCAGGCCTTCTTCCTCCCGAAAGCGGCACCGTCCTGCTCGTGGACTCCTACGCCCTTGCCACCGGTGGCAAGGCCTACCGCTGCGACTCGATCGACCCAAGACGCATCGCGTCGTAACCCGTAGGGTGCGCCCCGCGCACCAAAACTTTGTGCTGCCGGTTAATCCTTCCACGGCACGCCAACCACCCGCCATAAAGCCACCGCTCAGCCGCGCGTGGTTTATCTTCCGACAGGCATTGGCCGCCAACGGGAACGTACACACTCATGCAGGGATCCCGCTTCTACCTCTGGGTCCTCGCGGCGATCATCGTCGGCGGGCTGATCGGACACTACGCCCCCGACGTCGGCGTTTCGCTCAAGCCGCTGGGCGACGGCTTCATCTCGCTGGTGAAGATGCTGATCGGCCCGGTGATCTTCCTGACCGTCGTGCTCGGCATCGCCGGTGTGTCGGACGTCAAGAAAGTGGGCCGCGTCGGTGCCAAGGCGATCCTCTATTTCGAAGTGGTGTCGACGATCGCGCTGGTGATCGGGCTGGTCGTCGTCAACGTGCTCAAGCCGGGCGCCGGCTTCGATGCAGACCCGGCGACGCTCGATGCGGGCGCCGTCGCGCAGTACGCGGCCAAGGCCGAGCAGCAGTCGACGGTCCATTTCCTGCTCGACATCATCCCGGCGACCTTCAGCGACGCGTTCACGGCCAACGGACACCTGCTGCAGGTGCTGCTGGTGGCGGTGCTGTTCGGCTTCGCGCTGATCCAGGTCGGCGAGAAGGGCAAGCCGGTGGTCGCCTTCTGCGAATCCGCCGCGCAGGTGTTCTTCCGGATGATCGGCATGGTGATGAAGCTCGCGCCGATCGGCGCCGGCGGCGCGATGGCCTTCACGATCGGCAAGTACGGCGTCGACAGTCTCGGGCCGCTGGCCAAGCTGATGGGCGGCTTCTATTTCACCTGCCTGCTGTTCATCCTGGTGGTGCTGGGCACGATCGCGAAGCTCACCGGCTTTTCGATCCTGCGCTTCATCCGCTACATCAAGGAAGAACTGCTGCTCGTGCTCGGCACCTCGTCGTCGGAGTCGGCGCTGGTGCCGCTGATGCAGAAGCTCGAGCGCATGGGTTGTTCACGCTCGGTCGTGGGCCTGGTCGTACCGAGCGGATACTCGTTCAACCTGGACGGCACCAATATCTACCTGACGATGGCCGCGATCTTCGTGGCGCAGGCGCTCAACGTGGAGCTCACGCTGATGCAGGAACTCACGCTGCTGGGCGTGGCGATGCTCACGTCCAAGGGCGCCGCGGGCGTGACGGGCTCGGGCTTCATCACGCTGGCGGCGACGATGTCGGTGGTGCCGACCGTGCCGGTCGCGGGCCTGGCGCTGATCCTGGGCATCGATCGCTTCATGAGCGAGGCGCGTGCGCTGACCAACTTCATCGGCAACGGCGTGGCCTGCGTGGTCGTGGCGCGCTGGGAGAACGAACTGGATCGCGGGAAGATGACCGAGGTTCTCGGCGCACCCGCGTGAGGCGTCGACGCTACGGCGCTGCGGGAGCCCGGCGATACACGTTGTACGGCTTCTCCGGGTGCCAGCCCGAGACGTCGTTCAGGCGGAACTCCGACTCCGAGACGATCCTGCCGGCGAGGCCTCCGCCGGAGTCGATCGTCAGCAACTCGCCATCGACCGTGTACTTGCCCGTCTCTTCGTAATAGCTGGTCCAGGTCTTCGACCACTTCGAGAACGTATAGAAGCGCGAAGGATCAGTGACGTCGACGTAGGTTCCGGAAAGCGGCTGGCCGCAGCCCGTGAGCGATGCCAGCAGGATCAGCGCAACGGCGAGTCTCCCGATCGGCGGCATGATCGTCAGTCCCGTTTCTGCGTCTTGCTGATGCCACCCATCACGCCCAGGCCCAGCGCCACGGCCGCGCCGATGAGCACCCACTGCGTGTCGATCCCCGCCAGGTGCGCGCCGTAGGCCAGCGCGCCGACGACGATGAACACGCCCACCAGGTAGATCAGGAAATTGCGCATGCGGAGTCCGGGTGGTCGGGAGTGGAAACGAGTGTGGCAAATATCGCGTCGGCAGCGGAAGGGTTCCGTAGCCCGGACGAAGTCCGGGGTTCCGCTTCATCGGCGAGAAAAAACCCCGGACTTCGTCCGGGCTACGGTGGCGACGGTCAGCGCGGCTTGCGACCGCTGGACAGCACCGACGGCATCGGCAGCGCGTAGCCGTCCGCGGTCTTGAAGGCCGTCATCTCCTGCTCGATGGCGCCGCGGATGGCTTCGAGCGCCTGCGGCGTCTGCGCCTTGAGCAGCGCAGCCGTGCGGACCGTGCCGGCCATCATCGTGTCGAACAGGTCCGACGACTTGGTGAAGCGCCAGGTCTGCGGAATCGTGATGACGCGCGTATCGCTCAGGCCGGCCGTCTCCAGCGCCTTCTTCGACACCGCGGCATCGCTGAACTGGAAGAACGGAGGCCCCGGGGGCAGCGGCACGTCCGCCTTGCCGCAACGCGCCACGGCGCCCAGCACGATGCGGAAAGCCGCGGTCTGCTCGGGCGGCGCCCACACCGTGAAGGCGAAGCGCCCGCCGGGAGCCAGCACACGCGCGGCTTCGGCGATCGCGCGGTCCGGATGATCCAGGTGCAGCACGCCGAAGTTCATCGTCACCGCATCGAAGCTGCCGTCGGCCTGCTTCAGCGACTCGGCATCGCCTTCGACGAACTCGAGGCCGGGATTCAGCCGCGCGGCGATGGCGAGCATCGAGGCCGAGAAATCCAGGCCCAGCACCTTGGCGCCACGCTTGGCCGCTTCGGCCGTGACATAGCCGGGACCGCAGGCCAGATCCAGCAGGCGCACACCCGGGCCGGCCTCGACCGCCTTGAGCATCTCCGGCACCGACTGGCTCGTGAGCCGCGCGAACGCGCCGTCGTACTCGTTGGCGGCCGCGTTCCAGCCCTGGTGCTCGAGATCGCGAAAAGCGCTCATCCGTCCTTCTCCTCGTTGTAGGGCCGATCCCGTCGAGGGGATCGGCCTGAATGATCTTCTGCGCGCCGCCGCAAACGCGGCCCGCCCGTTACGCCATGACGACCGGAATCTTGCCGATCTTCGCCTGCCACTTCTTCGGCCCGGTCTCGTGCACGGATTCGCCGGTGGCGTCCACCGCGACCGTCACCGGCATGTCCTGCACCGTGAATTCGTAGATGGCTTCCATGCCCAGGTCCGCGAAGCCGACGACCTTGGCTTCCTTGATCGCCTTGCTGACCAGGTACGCGGCGCCGCCGACAGCCATCAGGTACGCGGCCTTGTGCTTCTTGATCGCCTCGATGCCGGTGGGCCCGCGCTCGGACTTGCCGATCATCGCGATCAGGCCGGTCTTGGCCAGCATCATCTCGGTGAACTTGTCCATGCGCGTGGCCGTCGTCGGGCCCGCGGGGCCCACGACCTCGTCGCGCACCGGGTCGACCGGGCCGACGTAGTAGATCGTGCGATTGGTGAAATCCACCGGCAGCTGCTCGCCCTTGGCGAGCATGTCCTGGATGCGCTTGTGGGCAGCGTCGCGGCCGGTGAGCATCTTGCCGTTGAGCAGCAGCGTCTGACCCGGCTTCCAGCTCTGCACCTCGGCCGGCGTCAGCGTGTCGAGATTCACGCGCGTGGAGGTCTTGAGGTCGGCTTTCCAGGTGACCTGCGGCCAGTCCTCGAGCTTCGGGGCTTCGAGCTTCGCGGGACCGCTACCGTCGAGTTCGAAATGCACGTGCCGCGTCGCGGCGCAATTCGGGATCATCGCCACCGGCAGGCTGGCGGCGTGCGTCGGGTAGTCGATGATCTTGACGTCGAGCACCGTGGTCAGACCGCCGAGGCCCTGCGCGCCGATGCCCAGCGCGTTGACCTTCTCCAGCAGTTCCAGGCGCATCGCCTCGATGTTCGTCAGCGTCTCGCCGCGCGCCTGCTTGGCCTTCACCAGGTGGATGTCGACCGGCGCCATGATCGCTTCCTTGGCCATGACGGTCGCCTTCTCCGGCGTGCCGCCGATGCCGATGCCGAGAATGCCCGGCGGGCACCAGCCGGCGCCCATCGTCGGCACCGTCTTGAGCACCCAGTCGACGATCGAGTCCGAAGGATTCAGGCAGACCATCTTCGACTTGTTCTCGGAGCCACCGCCCTTGGCGGCGCAGGTCACCTCGACATGGTCGCCGGCGACGATCTCGTAGTGGATGACGGCCGGGGTGTTGTCCTTGGTGTTCTTGCGGGCGCCGGCGGGGTCGGAGAGCACCGAGGCGCGCAGCATGTTCTCGGGATTGGTGTAGGCGCGGCGCACGCCCTCATCGACCATCTGCTGCACCGTGAGCGTGGAATCCCAGCGCACGTTCATGCCCACCTTGAGAAACACCACGCAGATGCCCGTGTCCTGGCAGATCGGACGCTTGCCCTCGGCGCTCATGCGCGAGTTGGTGAGGATCTGCGCGATCGAGTCCTTGGCCGCGGGCGATTCCTCGCGTTCGTAGGCCTCGCCCAGCGCCTGGATGTAGTCCAGCGGGTGGTAGTAGCTGATGTACTGGAAGGCGTCGGCGATCGACTGGATGAAGTCGTCCTGGCGGATGGTCGTCATGACTCGGCTCGGAGAGCGGCTGGGAAGGGGCTGGCCGGCATTATCGGCCATCCACAGCGGCCGGTGCGGCGGCGCTACTCGTCCGGGCAGGCCTCGGGACCGTGTAACGGAACGCAACCCCGCTCTTTCGCTTCGCGAAATTCAACACCCGGGCTACGGTGACGAGGGCTTCTCGGGGAAATCGACGGCTCGCGGTTCGACGTTCAGGCCCTGAGAACCGAGACGCAGAGGCCGATCTCTGATTCCGACTTCGTAGCCCGGACGAAGTCCGGGGTTCCCCTCGAATACGGGGCGCAACCCCGGACTTCGTCCGGGCTACGGTGACGAAGGAACCTCGAACAACCGTTCCTCGGCTTCCTCGCTCATGAAGAACAGCCGGTGCTCGCGAACCGCGAAGTCGTCGACGATCATCATCCGCGTCTGGTCCGCACGCTGCGGCAGCTCGACCTTGTATTTCATCGGCGGCGTGCGCTCGGTCGCGTAGAAGCGGTCCCAGTACGCGCGGGTCCATCCGCCCTCTTCGCGGCCGTATTCGAAATACACGGACTCGAACTGCGCCTTGCTGACGTCCTGCACGAGGCGCGCCGTGCTCAGTGCCGGTGGCGGATCAGTTCGACCGGATCGTGCGCGCAGAAGATGTCGATCTCGCCGCCGTGTTGCGCCTTGAGTTCGCGCAGGCGCCGCTGGTTGTTGAGACGCTGCGGGCCGTTCATCTGCATGATGCTCTGGAACGCCATCAGGCCGATCGGACAGTGCGCCGGCGTCTCGACTTCGCCGCGGAAGAAGTAGGCGTCGCCGCAATGGATCATCCACCGGTCGCCCGTTTTCACCGCGACACCGCAGTGGCCGCGCGTGTGCCCCGTCAGCGGCACCAGCAGCACGTCCGGATCCAGCCCCGGAATGGCGCGCAGGGCTTCGAAACCGAACCAGCTTTCGCCTTCCAGCTTGTGCCTCACCCAGTCCGGTCCGTGCGCCCACTGAGCGGAGACGTAGCGCATCTTCTCGCGCAGGCTCGGCGCCATCGCGGCTTCGATCTCGGTGTCGAACACGTGCACCTTGGCGTCGGGAAAATCCGCGATGCCGCCCGCGTGGTCGAGGTCCAGGTGCGTGAGCACGATGTGGCGCACGTCTTCCTGCTTGAATCCGAGCGCGAGCACCTGCGCCAGCGCCGTCTCTTCCTGTCGTAGCTGCGGCCGCACCGTCGCAAGGAACGGACGGCCGAGACGACGCGGATTGCGCACGTCGTCGGTGCCAAGGCCCGAGTCGACCAGCACCAGGCCCTGGGCAGTCTCGATCAGCAGGCAGTGGCAACACATCTCATAGGTGTCGAGAAGTCCGCCCTCGCCCGCCATCAAGCGCCGGCCGTAGGGACACATCGTTCCGCAGTTCAGATGATGAATGCGGATGCCGGATGTCCCCTTCGATTGCGTCGTTGCGCCCATCACAACACCTCGTACGTCATCACCGGTCTCTGGATGCCTTTCAGCGTCGTCTCGCCTTTCTGCTGGCAGGGAATCTGGTCATGGATCAGCAGCTGGGTCGAATGGCTGATCAGCACCTTGCCCGGTTCGCACATGGCCTGGAGACGCGCCGCGAGATTCACATGCTTGCCCAGCGCAGCGTACTTCATGCGCCCGGAGGATCCGAAATTCCCGATCGTGGCCACGCCCGTGTTGATGCCCATGCGCACTCTGAAGATCTCGTCGATGCCATCGGCGCCCCATTTGGCGTTCAGCCTATCGACGGCCGCCTGCATCTGCACCGCCATGCGCACCGCGCGCAGCGCGTGGTCGGCATCGTTGGTCGCCTGCGGCGCGCCGAACAGGATCAGGATGGCATCGCCCATCAGTTCGTCGATGGTGCCGTTGTGGCGGTCCGCGATCGCGGTCATCTCGGTGAAGTATTCGTTGAGGATCCGCGACAGATCCTCCGGCTCCATGCGCTCGCTGATCTCGGTGAATCCGACGAGGTCGGAGAAGAACAGCGTGAGCTTGCGGCGCTCGTGACCGGCGACGGTCTCGGTCTGGCTGTTAGCGATCGCGTCGACGACCTGCGCGGGCACGTAGCGGCGCAACAAGTTGTTGTTCCGCTCGAGCTGGCGTGTCTGCTCGCTGAGCTTGGCGTGCGCATCCTGCAGCAACCGGCTCTGCCTCCTTCTCGCCATCACCACGAGCACGCTGAAGGCGAAACAGAAGACGAAGATGCCCATCACCGTGGAGATCAGGCCCACGATCCAGCCGGCGGAGCGCTGCGCATCGACCGTCCTGTCGACGAGCACCGGCGCGTACGGCAGCACACCCACGACTTCCATCAGGCCGACGGCGCTGATCGACAGCAGGCCGTAGAGAAACGCGAACCAGCCGACGCGGATGTCGTCGTAATAGAGCACGCACAGGATCACCACCAGCGGGAAGATCGCGATCATCGGCGAGCTCCAGGTACCCAGACCGTGGATCGCCGAGAGCAGGCAGGTGCCGTAGCACAGGATGTAGAAATACGCCGTCCAGCGCGCCTCCTTGCCACTGCGTGCGGCCAGCAGGCTGATCGCGAAGTTCGCCGCGATCACCAGGACGAACACGCCCATGAGCTGATCGACCAGCGGCATGTTCATCTTCGCCGTCGATGCGTAGGCGAAGTGCGCGATCGTCGAAGCCCCGATCTGCGCCACCAGGCCAAAGCCGGAGAGCAGCGCGGTCTTGCGGCTCGCGGTCCAGCTGTTGACCTCGATGAAGCGGTCGACCAGCGTCATCGGTTCCACGCTCGTGCGCTCATGCTGCCTCCGGGCTCAGTTCGTACACCTGCACGGGCCGCGCGATGCCCTTCAAGGTCGCCTCGCCGTGCGGAACGGTTCCGATCTCGTCCTGGATCAGCAGCCAGGTCGAGTGACTGACCAGCACTTTTCCCGGCTCGCAGATCGACCGGATCCGCGAGGCGAGATTGACCTGCTTGCCGAGCACCGCGTACTTCATGCGGCCCGAGGAACCGAAGTTCCCGATCGTGACCAGCCCGGTGTTCAAGCCCATGCGCGCCTCGAACGTGGCGTCGATGCCGGCGCGCGCCCATGTCTGGTTGAGCGTCCCCACAGCCCGCTGCATCTCGAGCGCCATGCGCGCGGCGCGCAATGCATGGTCCTTGTCGGTGGTGGCGGTCGGCGCGCCGAAGAAGATCAGGATGGCATCGCCGCTCAGTTCGTCGACCGTTCCGCCGTGCCGGTCCGCGATCTGCGTCATCTCGGAAAAATACTGGTTGAGCATCTGCGCGAGATCCTCGGGGTCGAGGTCCTCGGCGATGGCCGTGAAGCCGACGAGATCCGAGAAGAACACCGTCAGCTTGACGCGTGCAGGACGAAAATCATCGTCGTGGTCGCCGCGGATGATCCGTTCCGCGACCTGCGAGGGCACGTAGCGGCTGATCAGGCGGTTGCTCAGCTCGACCTTCTCGCGCGCCTCGCGAAGCTGCACCGTCTGCAGGCGGCGCGCCGCGAGCACCAGCAGGCTGAGCGTGAAGCAGAAGCCGAAGAACACCAGGATCGGCGCGACCACCCCGCCCGCCCACGACGGCGTCTGCTGTGAATCCATGTTGCGGTCGATGATCGCGGGGGCGTACGGCAGCAGATCGCTCCACTGCAGCCCGGCGATCAGCGACAGCCACAGCAGGCCGAGCACGAACGTGAAGGCGCCGATGCGCTCGTCGAACCACAGCGTCAGCACGATCACGCCGATCGGATACCAGGAGAAGAACGGCGTGCTCCAGTTGCCGGCGGTCTGGATCACGGCGATGACGTAGGCACCGTAGAGCACGCCCACCAGATAGCCGGTCCAGCGCCCCTCGCGCCCGAGCCAGGCCATCACGCCGCCGGCAAGCAGGCAGATGACCAGCACGATCGCGCCGAACGCCACGACGGCGTGGACGACGACCATGTCCACGACCTGGGTGTCGACTTGTGCGGCGATCAGCACGGCCCAGCCCAGTAGGTGGGCCGGCAAGGTGATCGCCATCAGCAGGACGGTCTTGCGGCTCGTGGGCCAGGCGTTGACCTCGATGAAGCGCTCGACCAGCTTCATGCGATCGGTCCGGGTGCGCCGCAGGGGGACGTGGCAGCGCCGACGACGGGCGCCGTCCTCTCCACTGGCTCCACGCAGTTCCCAGGCGCCGCCGCCATGCGCATTCCCCGATGCTCCGCCCGATGCTAGCCCTGCGGCCCGGGTCGGACCAGACCGCTACCGTGCGCCGCGTCTCACTTCGGAAGGCCGCTCGGCGGCGACGCGCTACCGCAACGAGCCCCGTGCCGCAGGGCGGCGGCGGTCAATGCGGGCCGATCACCTGGTAGGTCGTGACCGGCCGTTGCAGGCCCTTGAGCTGCACGTCGCCGCGCGACGCGCACTCCATCCGGTCGTTCACGAGCAGCCAGGTGGCCTGGCTGATCAGGATCTGGGCCGGTTCGCAGATCGCCTGGAGCCTCGCGGCGACGTTCACGTGCGTCCCCAGTGCGGTGTACTTCATGCGATCCGGCGAACCGAAGTGCCCGATGGTCACCACGCCGCTGTTGATGCCCATGCGCACACAGAAGGCCACGTCGATGCCGTCGGCCGCCCATCTCGCATTGAGTACCCTGACCGCCTCCTGCATCTGCAGCGCGGTGCGCACCGAACGCAGCGCGTGATCGCGGTCGTTGGTGAAACGCGGGGCGCCAAAGAGCACCAGGATGGCGTCACCGCTGAGTTCGTCGACGGTGCCGCCGTTGCGCTCGGCGATGGCCGTCATCTCGGAGAAGTACTCGTTGATGATGCGCGACAGATCCTCGGGATCCAGACGTTCCGCGATCTCGGTGAAGCCGACGAGATCGGAGAAGAAGATGGTCAGGCGCCGACGCTCGTTGTCGCCGGTGGCCTGCGCCCCACCGGCGAGAATGTCGTCCGCGATCTGCGTGGGCACATAGCGGCGGATCAGGCGCATGCTGCGGTCGAGCAGCGCATTGGCCTGCCGCAGGCGCGTCTCCTGGACCCGTCGCACGGACAGCGCGAGCCACTGCAGCAGGAAGCTCAGGCTGAGCAGCACCACGGTCACCAACACGTGCGCCGACAGCCAGCCCAGATTGCGCTGCGCATCCACGGTACGGTCCAGCAGCAGCGGCGCGTAGTCGATGACACCCTGCACTTCCAGGACTCCCACCAGCACGATCCACACGAAGAGATAGGCGGCGCTGAACACGCCCACGCGTTCGTCGAAGTAGATCGCCCACAGCGTGATCACCGCCGGGTACCACAGCATGTGCGGGCTGCTCATCGTGCCGAACAGGTGCAGCATCCAGACGATGAACAGCGAATAGACCGCCACCCAGGCGTAAGGGACGGCGCGCCAGTCGCGCGCCGTGTAGACCAGCCACAGGCTCAGCGCGAAGAAGCCAGCGACCGCCCCGCTCCACCATCCCAGGAACGTATCCAGCCGCGCAAGATCGATGTTGGCGCTGGCATCGAAACCGAAATGGGCGACCGTGGATCCCACCAGGTGGGCGAGCAGGACCGGCCCGGTCAGCAGGGCCAGCTTGCGGCTGGCGGGCCAGGTGTTGAACGCGATGAAGCGCTCGACCAGCCGCGTGCGCAGATCAGGAGGCCGTCCATCGTTGGCGGCATCCACGAGTCCGCGTGGATCGGTGTTCGCGGGCACGACGTCGCCCGGCGCCATCGCACCGCGCACCGAAGACTCGGGGGCGCCGGCCGGAATGACGGCGTCAGCCCTGCGAAAGCTTGAATACGCGTCCGAAGTAGCCGCCCAACTCTTCCACGACTTCTTCAGGATTCAGCTCCGGCGTGATGCCGGCCAGCGCCTTGGCCAGGCGCTTCTTGTATTCGAGCTGCATCGCGCGACCGATCTCGATGCGCTGGGCCTGCGGACTGCCAGCGCCGTGCATCGATTCGGTCAGATACCCCACCGCGTTGCGGCCCAGCGTCATGTTCTCGATCAGGCGCAGCATGCGCATGCGCTCCTCGGTCGAGAACGTCGAACGCCCGGCGAGATACTTCTTCAGAAGCTCGCCGATCTCGGGATGGCGGAAATCCTGCTCACTGGGCAAGGTCGCGACCAGCCCGCCGGCAAGATCCTGAGCAATGCGGCCGAGGTCGTACGGCAGCTTGGTGACGTGATGCTTGCAGACGTTGGCGAGCATGTCGTCGGCGAGAAATGCGCCCGACTTCGTCGCGAAGCCCTGGTGGCTGGCGGCGATGCCGGTGCCGTAGATCGTCTCGTTGAGATGCGTCATCTCGACCAGCTTGTCCTTCACGTGACTGGCTGCGTCGGCACCGTTCATTTCTGCGATACTCGCCGCCGCCCCGATCAGCACGTCGCCGACGCCGCTCTTGCAGACGTAGGAACGGCGGTGGTACGCCGTGAAACGCTGCACCAGCATCGCCGCGAAATCGGTCTCGCCGTCCATGAAGACGAGTTCGTTGGGAATGAACACGTCGTCGAAGATCACCATCGCCTCCTGGCCGCCATACATCACGTTGCCCGGGTCGATGCTGCCGCCTTCCATCGCCCGCGTATCGCAGGACTGGCGGCCGTAGATGTAGGTGATGCCCGGCGCATCCACCGGCACTGCACCGACGACGGCCCAGTCGCGGTCCTTCGGGCCGAGCCGCATCGTCGGCATCACCAGCATCCAGTGCGAATTGATGCAGCCGGTCTGATGCGCCTTGGCACCGCGAATCCAGATGCCGTCGGCACTGCGCCGCACGATGCGCACGAACAGGTCCGGATCGGTCTGCTCGTGCGGGGCCTTGCCGCGGTCGCCCTTCACGTCCGTCATCGCGCCACCGACGACGTAGTTGCCGCGATGCATGTCGGTGAGGAAAGCATTCAGCCGCGCGTGGTACGGCGTGGCGTACTGCTCGTCGATCTCGAAGGTGACCGAGTACAGCGCGTTGAACGCGTCCTGCCCGACGCAACGCTGGAAACACGTGCCGGTGAGCTGACCCAGGCGGCGCTGCATCTTGTTCTGCGCGACCAGGTCCGGCGCCGACGTGCAGATGTGCAGGAAGCGGCTGACGCGCTCACCGGTGAACGGCGACACGACGGACGCCAGATCCGGATGTTCCACCGCGAGGTCGTAGGTGCGCGCCAGCGCGTTGATCGAAGGCCGGATGATCGGATGATCCACCGGCTCCTCGACCTTCTCGCCGAACAGCCAGATCGTCAGCCCGCGACCGCGCAGGCTCTCGATGTACTCGGCGCCGTTCGCGATCTTCTTGCGCGCGAGAGGGGGCGTGGAAATATCGTTCATGGCGGCTTCCGAAAAGGGGGCTGCCGCGATGATACGCCGCTCAATCTCCGCCCTTGCGCGCACCGCGGACACCGCCGCGTGTCAGCGCCGCCGGATCCAGCAGGCGTTTCAGACGCGCCTCGGACAGGCCGCTTTCCTCGCGCGCCACGTCCATCACCGGGCGTCCTTCGCGATACGCCTTCTTCGCGATCGCCGCGCCTTTCTCGTAGCCGATCACGCTGTTCGCGGCGGTGATCAGCACCGGATTTCGCGACAGCGGCTCGGCGATGCGCGACTCGCGCACCGTGAAGCCGGCGATGGCCTTGTCGGCCAGCAGCCGCGAGACGTTGGCGAGCATGCCGATCGATTGCAGCAGGTCGTGCGCGATCAGCGGCAGCATCACGTTGAGTTGGAAACTGCCGGACTGCGCGGCGATCGTGATGGTCGCGTCGTTGCCGATCACCTTGGCCGCGACCATGCAGACCGCCTCGGGGATCACCGGATTGACCTTGCCCGGCATGATGCTCGAGCCCGGCTGCAGCGTCGGCAGCTCGATCTCTCCCAGGCCCGCGAGCGGACCCGAGTTCATCCAACGCAGGTCGTTCGCGATCTTGGTCAGCGACACGGCGATCACGCGCAGCGCGCCCGACAGTTCGCATGCGGCGTCCTGGCTGGCGAGGCTCTCGAAGAAATTCGGGCTGGGCACGAAGCGCGGCCCGGCCAGCTTCGACAGGCAGCGCGCGAACAGGGCCGCGAAACGCGGATCGGCGTTGATGCCGGTGCCGACTGCGGTACCGCCCTGCGCGATGCGCAGCACGCGCGGCGTCGCGGCCTCCAGGCGATCGATCCCGTTGCGGATCTGCTGGGCCCAGGCCGAGAGCTCCTGGTCGAAGCGCAGCGGCATCGCGTCCATCAGGTGCGTGCGGCCGGTCTTGACCACGCCGCGCAGCTCGCGCCCGCGACGCTCGATGGTCGTGGCCAGGTGCTGCAGCGCCGGCGTCAGCCGCTCGCGCAGTTCCAGCGCGGCCGCGACGTGGATGGCCGTCGGGATCGTGTCGTTGGAGGACTGCCCGAGGTTGACGTCGTCGTTGGGGTGCACCGCACGGCGAAGGCTGGCCGTGGCCAGGCGCGCGACGACCTCGTTCGCGTTCATGTTGCTCGAGGTACCCGACCCGGTCTGGAACACGTCGATCGGGAATTGCGCGTCGTGCTGGCCGTCGGCCACCGCCAGCGCCGCGCGCTGGATGGCCTTGGCCTTGGGCGCGTCGAGCAGCTTCAGACCGGCGTTGGCCTGGGCCGCCGCAGCCTTGATCAGGCCCAGCGCGCGGATGAAGGCACGCGGCATGCGCAGGCCGGATACGGGGAAATTGTCGACCGCACGCTGGGTCTGGGCGCCCCACAGGGCGTCGGCGGGGACCGCGACCGGGCCGAGGCTGTCGCGCTCGGTGCGGAAAGCGGGCTTCTCGGGTCTGGCGGATCGTCGGGGCATGGGATCTCCGGTGTCGTGGCCTAGCAGTCGGCACGGCCTCATCCTTTACACTTTGTCAGCAATGAATCCCCTGCGTTCCCCGGCTTGACGCTTAATGAACCTGTCTTCCCTCTCCGCCATTTCCCCCATCGACGGCCGCTACGCCGAGAAGACCGTCGGCCTGCGCTCGATCTTCAGCGAATACGGCCTGATGCGGTACCGCGTGATCGCCGAAGTGCGCTGGTTGATCCAGCTCGCCTCGCATCCGGGTATTCCCGAGGTGCCGTCGCTGTCCGCCACCGCGCGCGAGCGGCTCGACCACATCGCCAGCGGCTTCGCCATCGAGGATGCCCAGCGCATCAAGACGATCGAGGCGACCACCAATCACGACGTCAAGGCCGTCGAATATTTCCTCAAGGAAAAGATCGGCACCCACGCCGAGCTCGGCGCGGTCAAGGAGTTCATCCACTTCGCTTGCACGTCGGAAGACATGAACAACGTCAGCCACGCGCTGATGCTGCGTGATGCACGACGCGACGTGATCCTGCCGCAGGTCGACAAGCTGATCGGCATGATCTCCGCGCTCGCGGTGCGCTACGGCGAACAGCCGATGCTGGCGCGCACGCACGGCCAGCCGGCCTCGCCGACGACGCTGGGCAAGGAGATGGGCGTGTTCGCGCAGCGCCTGAAGCGCGCGCGCGAACAGTTCGCCGAGATCGAGTGCCTGGCCAAGATCAACGGCGCGGTCGGCAACTACAGCGCCCACTACGCCGCCTACCCGGACGTCGACTGGCCGACGCTTGCCGAGGAATACATCACCGGCCTTGGCCTCAAGCGCAGCCCGGCGACGACGCAGATCGAGCCGCACGACTGGATCGCCGAGTACTTCCACGCATCGTCGCGCATCAACACGATCCTGGTCGGCTTCTGCCGCGACGTCTGGGGCTACATCTCGCTCGGCTACTTCCGCCAGAAGACGGTGGACGGCGAAGTCGGTTCGTCGACGATGCCGCACAAGGTCAACCCGATCGACTTCGAGAACGGCGAAGGCAACCTGGGCATGGCCAACGCCGTGATGCAGCACCTCGCCGAGAAGCTGCCGATCTCGCGCTGGCAGCGCGACCTCACCGATTCCACCGTGCTGCGCAACCTCGGCGTCGGCGTGGCCCACCAGCTCGTGGGCCTCGAATCCGTCGCCAAGGGCATCCGCAAGCTCGAGGCCGACGCTTGGCGCATGGGCCGCGATCTCGAGGACAACTGGGAAGTCCTGGGCGAAGCGATCCAGACCGTGATGCGCCGCTACGGCCTTCCGGAACCCTACGAGCAGCTCAAGCGCCTCACGCGCGGACAGAAGGTCGGCCGCGATGCGCTGCGCGAGTTCGTGCAGCAGCTCGCCATCCCGGACGCCGACAAGCAGCGCCTGATGTCGATGACGCCGGCCGATTACGTCGGCAACGCGCCCGAACAGGCCCGGCAGAACGGCAACGCATGAACGGAGGCAGGCCGCGCGAACCCGGCAATCCACCCGCGATGGAACTCGCGGCGGTCACCGGCTCTGCGGCATTCGCCGACGCCGCGCTCGAGGTCGTCGGGGTCGCGCGTCACGAGCTCGCGCTGATCAGCGTCGATCTGGATCGCAGGCTGTTCGGCACCGAAGCCTTCACCGACAAGCTGCGCAGTTTCATCCTGGCGCACCGGCGTGCCCGATTGCGGGTGCTCGTGCACGATCCCGTGGCGGCGGTGCGCAACAGCATCCGGCTGGTGCAGTTCGGGCGCCTGCTGTCGAGCCGCATCGAGTTCCGCGCCGTCCCCGAGGAACGCCGCAAGCTGCGCGAGGAATTCCTGATCGCCGACGAGCGCGCGGTGCTGTACCGCAGTTCGCCGGATCAGCTGGAAGCCAAGCATTACGCCGACGCGCCGATGGTGGCGCGCAGTCACCTGCGTGAATTCGAGGCCCTGTGGAACGAGGCCGTCGTCGCTCGCGAGATGTCCACGCTCGGAATCTGAGGCCTGATCCGCCGCGCTGGCGGGCGCTGACGTGAAATTCGCTTGAACCGCGGCACCACCCCGGAGTCCTGTCCTTGAACGCACCCGGCATCCTGCTTCCGCTGCTGGCCCTGATCGGCTGGACCTTGCTGGTGCTGCTGCTGATCCCGTTCCACCGCGTGCGCGCCGGGATGGCGGGACGCATCCAGGTCAATGACTTCCTGTACGGCGAATCGACGCGGGTGCCGCCCGATGTCGCCATCCCGAACCGGGCCTACATGAACCTGCTCGAGGCGCCGGTGCTGTTCTATGCCGTCGGCCTGATGCTGTTCGTCACGCAGACGGCAGATTCGACGGCGACGACGCTGGCCTGGGCTTACGTCGGCCTGCGGATCGTCCACAGCCTGATCCACCTGACCTACAACCACGTCCTGCATCGGCTGGCGGCGTTCGCCCTGAGCAATGCCGTGCTGCTCCTGTTGTGGCTGAAGTTGGCGCTGTCGCTTCTGGGCTGATCGCCGCCGCCGGTCTGGAGGGGAGTCCCGGACTTCGTCCGGGCTACGGGGGGCACGATCTCACAACCGTGCCCACCTACCTGCCCGCCTCAGGAACTGCTGATGCTCAGGATGAACTCGATGCGCCGGTTCTTCTCGCGATTTTCCGACGTGTCGTTCGGCACCATCGGCTCGGTCTCGCCGAATCCCTTGGCACTGAGCCGGCTCGAAGGCACGGATTTCTGGATCAGGTACTGGCGCACCGAACCGGCACGCTGCTCGGAGAGCAGCTGATTGAACGACGCCACGCCCTCGTCGTCGGTGTGCCCGCGAATCTGCGTGAAGAGATTGGTCTGGCCCCGCAGCGTACGCGCCAGGCCGTCGAGAACCGTCTTCGCGCCCGGCGTGAGCAGCGCCGAACCCGTGTCGAAGCGGATGCTCTCGATGGTCACCGTCTGCTGCACTACGCAGCCCTTGGCGTCGACCGTGAGCGCCGGCGCCGTCGTCGGGCACTGGTCGGATACATCGGGCACGCCATCGCCATCCTGGTCGGCGACCGCGGAGGTATCGATGTTGGCCGGGCAGCCGCGCGCATCGACCGGCGCGCCGCGCGGCGTCTGCGGGCAGATGTCGGCTTCGTCGACCACGCCGTCGCGATCCGAATCGGTCGAGCAGATCTCGCGACCGGAAACCGGATCATAGAAGGACGATTCGCAGCGCGGCGTTCCCGACACTTTTTCCGGCGGCAGTTCCGGCGCCGAGCTCTCGAAACTCGGGGCCCGCCAGACCCCGATCGGCACCTGCAACAGGACGCGTGCCTGATAGTCGATCAGCGTGTCGTGATCCGGCACGCTGTCGTTGTTGAGCTGAAGTTGAGCGCGCGCCTCGGTGCGAAGCAGCCAGCCTTCGATCGGCAACTCGAAGCGCAGCCCCGCTCCCGCATCGACACCCGGGTGCAGATGGTCGCGCCCGCGGACGTCTTCGCGGATGCCGCCGCCGCCGAGCAGAACGTAGGGCGTGGCGTCGAGGATGATGTACTTCGCCTCGAAGGCTTTCAGCCAGTTCACGAACACGGACTGCTGATAGTCGCTGCGCCCGTCCACGTCCCGATCGCGCTCGACGCCAGTGACCGAAATCTCGATCGCTTCGCCGGGACGATTCTCGAGCAGGAAGCCGACGCCCAGATCGAGTCCGAGGCCGTGGTCGGAATGGCGGTTTGAATCACCCATCTCGACGAAGCCTCCGCCGATCAGGTAATTCCCCTGCGGCATCGGCGCCGCCCCTGCCGTCAGGGACGCGGCCAGCAGAGCGCTGGCGGCAACACAACGCGACCACGTCCTCATCTTTGTTGTTTGTCGTCCGAACGAGTCACGAAGGGCCCGACTGTAGCGGAGCCCTGCGCGCGGCGGCAACGCAGCGCGAATCGATCCGGCGTCCTGTTTCGGGTCGAAGCAACTGATGAACGTAGCGTCAGGCGCGCCCGAGGCCGCAGCGCGTGGACATGGCCGCGGGTAAACTCGACGTCTTGGGGGACCGGAATCGGGCCGGTCACTGCAACAAGCCAACTTCCACATGAATCGAAGCGCACCGGCGCGGTCGCTCGCGTCACACCTCGGCTGGCTGTGGGCCTCCGCTCTGGCGGGACTGGCGCTGCCTCTGGCGGCGGTCTCGGCGCAGGTCGACACGGAAAGGCAAGCGCTCGACTCGACATCGCTGCTGACCACGTACACCGAAGCACTGACGCACAACGCGGCCTACCGGGCCCAGCTCTCCGCCACCCGCGCGGTCGCCGAACTCGAACGTGCGGCGGTTGGACGCCTGCTGCCCCAGGTCGGCCTGGGTGCGAGCTACGACTACGGCTACCAGGAAGTCAAAGGCGACTACTACAGCGTCGCCAACGTGCGCGCCGACGACGATTACGGAAAGGGACTGGCGGGGGTCAAGCTGTCCCAGCCGCTCTATCAGCCCGACCTCTGGATCTCGCGCGATCAGGCCGGACTGAAACTGAGCCAGGCCCGCTTCGCGCTCGAAAAAGCCGAGGACGAGCTGCTGATCGACGTCGTCGGCGCCTATCTCGCCGTTCTCTCGGCGCAGGACGCACGACGCCTCGCGCAGGCGGAATCTGCGGCGGTGGAGCGACAGCTCAAGCAGATCCGGGCGCGCGGCGAAGCCGGCCTCGCACTGGAAGCGGATGTTCTGGCGGCGTCCGCGCAGCACTCGACCGCGCTGGCCAATCTGGTCCAGGCCGAAGGCCAGGTGGATATCGCAGGTTCGACGCTGGACCTCACGGTCGGCCGGCCCGTCCGCAACCTGCGGGCATTGCCCGAGGGCATGGTCCTGAGCCGGCCCGAGCCGGCGGATTCGCAGAGCTGGGTGGTACGCGCACGCAGCCAGAACCTGGACGTCGTCCAGGCCCGCATCGCCGCCCAGATCGCGGAGCTGGACGCCGAGAAGGCGCGTTATGCCCGCATGCCGAAGATCCAGGCGGTCGGTTCGGCCACGTACCTGGATCTGGACGGCGGCATCAGCGGCGAGCGCAGCGAGAAGGAAGCCCGCATCGGCGTGGACTTCGTGCTGCCGCTGTACTCGGGCGGCACGATCCAGGCCGCGATCGCCGCCGCGGAAGCCGGTGTCGAAGGCGCTCAAGCGTTGATCGAGGCCGCCGAAGGCAAGGCCGAGCGCGATGCGCGCCAGGCCTTCACCTCGCTGCTCAATTCGCTGAACAAGGTCCCCGCCCGCTGGGACGCGGTGCTCGCGGCGCGCGCCTCCGAAGAGGCGACGATGTCGGGCTTCGATGCAGGAACCCGCACCAACGCCGACGTGCTGCGCTCGCTCGAGGAACGCTTCGACGCCGAGCGCACCTACTCCGACGCGCGCTATCTCTACATTCTCGACAGCCTGCGTCTCAAGCTGGCCGCGGGCAATCTCGTCGCTGCCGATCTCGCACCCTTCGACCGCTTGCTGCGAACGGCATCGGAGTCGCCCTGAGCCCCATGTTCGGCTCGCGTTACCGGCGGTTCGACGCCACGGGCGAAACACTGCCGGCCGGCGATGTCCTGATTCCCGCCAATGGCTCGGCGGGCGCCACGCTGCTCTCGGGCGAGGACTACGAACTCGCCCGCCTGTTCGACGGCACGCGCAGCACCTTGTCCGTCCTGCAGGAAGCCCGTGACCGCCTCAAGCGGGCGCTGGCGGCCACGACGCTGGAAGGATTCGTCGCCGATCTGGCGGTACGCGGACTGATCCACCCGGGTAGCCACGAACCCCTGCCGCCTCCCGCGCACACCGACGAAGAGCGGCAGGCGCTGGGATGGGCCGGCGGTCCGCAGACGCGCCCTTCCTACTCCGGCAGTGCCTCGCACCCGCCGTCGACGATGCCGGGCTCGCTGGTGCAGCCGGCATTGCTGGGTTCGTTGACGGGAACCACCGGCGCCCGGCTCGGTGATCCGGCGCGCATCGACTTCGAGTTGTCGCCCGGGCCCTTCGTCGGCTTCGGGCGCTGGCTGATCTGGCCGCTGCAATCGCGCGTGCACCTCGCGGGTCTGTTCGCGCTGTGCCTGTTCGCGCTGATCCTGCTGTTTGCGCACCGCAACGCCTGGCTGGTGTTCGGTATCCAGTACCTGTCCGGCTGGCGCATCGTCCTCGCCATCGTGACGGCGTCCTGGCTGGTCAATCTCTTTTCGATGTCGGCGCGCGCGGCCGCGGTCGTGCGTTACACCGCCGAGACGCCCCGGATCGGCATCTCGTTCAACTTCCGCATCTTTCCGTACCTGCTGACCGACAGCGCCGGCGCGGCCGAACGGGCCGGCAAGCGCGATCGCCTGCGCGTCGTCGGCGCGGGCCTGGTCGGGACCGCGGCGCTGATGGTGCTGGGTGTGTTCGTGTGGTTCCTGACCAGCCCGATCACGCCGGTCATCGCCGGAGCGGCCACGTCCGCCGCCATGGCCTCGGCAATCTCACTGCTTCTGCGCTTGAATCCACTGTCGGTTCGCGACGGGTATTTCCTGCTCGCCAATCGTCTGGGCATCCTCGACCTGCGCCGTCAGTCGGTCGCGGCCCTGATGGGTTACGAACGCCCCTGGATGACGCAGACGCGCAAGCTGTCGCGCGGGTTCCTGGTGATCTATGCGGTCCTGGTCCTGCTGTTCTCGATTGCGTCGGTCGCGATCGTCGCGTGGTTGCTCGGAGGCGCGCTCGAGCGTCGCCTCCAGGGCACCGGTATCGTCATCCTGTTGGCGGTTTGGGGAGTCCTGATGGTCAAGCAGTATTCGCGCGTCTCGGTCGAGCGCACCACGTTGGGCCAGTTGAAGAAGAAGCCGTGGCGTCCGACGCGCAAGCAGATGATCGTCGCCGCCGTGGTGGCACTGGCCTGCCTGATTCCCTATCCCTACGCACCGGGCGGCGGCTTCGAGGTCCTGCCACGCAATCGTGCGGACGTGCGGGCGCTGACCACCGGTGACGTGCGTGAAGTGCTCGCCAAGGAAGGCGACACGGTCAAGGCCGGCCAGGCGATCGTGCGCATCGACGACACTGCGCAGCGCGCCAAGGTGGCGGCGAGCGAGGCCTCCCTTGCCAGCCTGAAAGCGGACCTCGCGCTGACGCGCAAGGGCGCCAAGACCGAAGAGATCGAGGTTGCGCGCCAGCGCGTGGCGACCGCCAAGACCACGTCGCAGGTCGCAAGCGCGGCGTTCCAGCGCATCGCCAACGCCTACAAGGGCAAGTCGGTCACGCCGCAGGAATACGACCGCGCGCGCGGCACCGCCGACGTCGCCCGCCTCGAGCTGAGCGAAGCGCAGAGCGCGCTGACCCTGGTCAGCAGCCCGGCGCAGGACGAGCGGATCCAGAGCATCGAAGCCGATCTGCGCAGGGTGCAGGCGGAACTGGATCTGGCCAAGGAAGAGCTGGCGGCGACCCACGTGGCGTCGCCGATCGAAGGCCGTGTCGTCGCACCGCGCCTGATGTTCGCGCAGGGCAACTATCTGGAACGCGGCGAGCTGCTCGCCACGATCGAAGACACCGCCGAGCTGATCGCCGAGATCCGCCTGCCCGAATCCTCGGTCGGCGCCATCGAGATCGGCGCCAAGGTGTCGGCCAAGTTCTGGGCCTACCCCAACTCGAGCTTCAAGGGCACCGTGCGCACGGTGGCGCCCAACGCCGAAGACGGCGAGTACGGCCGCATCGTGCGCGTCCAGGTCGTCCTGCTGGATCCGGACCAGCGCCTGAAGGCAGGCCTGACGGGCAACGCCAAGATCCGCGCAGGCTGGAAGCCGGTGATCGTCGTCTTCAGCCGCGCGCTGGTGCGCTTCTTCATGGTCGAGTTGTGGTCCTGGATTCCGTAAACGCGGCCGGCACGGGCCGGTCGCTCGCGGAATCGGACTTCCGGCTGATCTGCCTCAACGGATTCGGCGACGGCTGGAACCACTACGCCCACAGCATGTGCTGGTTCGACGGGCGCATCTTCGTCGGCACGTCGCGCGCGAACTTCGCGGCGCTGCGCCTGGCCGGCGAGCGTCCCGGCATCAATCCCTGGCCGATCGAGTGCCCGAAGGATCTCTACGACCTGGACCGCCGCGCCCAGATCTGGGAGTACACGCCGGCGACCGACACCTGGCGCCTGGCGTTCCGCTCGCCAGTCGTCCATGGCAACAACGGCCGCGACGACGTGCCCAGCTACATCGGCTTTCGCGGCATGGCGGTGATCCAGGCCGATGGTGATCCGAAACCCTGCCTGTACGTGTCGGCCTGGTCGCCGCACACCGCGCACTCTCCGGACGTCCTGCGCAGCGAGGACGGCGTCACGTTCCGCCCGATCAAGCGGCCAAAGTTCGGGCCGGCGGTGCGCACCTGCCGCGCACTCGAACTGTTCGATGGCCGCGTGCACCTGAGCCCGACCGGCTCGGGCACCAGCAAGGGCTTCATCCAGGACATCGGTTCCGAGGCCATCGTCTACGCCAACGCTGATCTCACGCAGGAAACCTGGGTGGCGGCCAGCGAAGAAGGATTCGGCAATCCGGACAACGCCACGGTGTTCGAACTCGCGCAGTTCGACGGGCACCTCTACGGCGGCACCGTCAATCCCGCCACCGGCACCGAAGTCTGGAAGACCCGCGGCGGCACCCCACCCTATCGCTGGACCAAGGTGTACGACCGCGGCGCGGGCCGCGGTCGCAACAACGAAGGCTCCGGCGCGATGTGCGAGTTCAAGGGTGCGCTGTACATCGGCTGCGGAATCATCAACGGCGGCTTTCATCGCAGCGCCGGCATCGGACCGGCAGCCGCCGAACTGATCCGCGTGTGGCCCGACGATTCCTGGGACCTGATCGTCGGCGACCCGCGCAGTACCGAGCAGGGCCTGAAGTTTCCGCTGTCCGGACTGGGGGCGGGTTTCGACAGCCTGTTCAACGGCTACATCTGGCGCCTGTGCGAGCACGACGGCTGGCTCTACGCCGGCACGTACTGCTGGCTCAATCTGCTGCCGTACATGGCGATCAACGCCTGGCCCGAAGACATGGTCACGCTGATCCGTCGCTGGGGCCTCGAAGAACTCGTGTCGCGTCAGGGCGGCAGCGAACTGTGGCGCACGCCCGACGGCGTGCACTGGGAAGCGGTCACCCGCAACGGCTTCGGCAACAAGTACAACTGGGGCATCCGCAACATCGTGTCGACGCCGCATGGACTGTTCGTGGCCACGGCGAATCCGTTCGGGCCGAAGATCGCGCTCAAGCGCAATGGGGAGTGGGAGTACGTTCCCAATCCGCGCGGCGGCTGCGAAGTGTGGCTGGGCCAACCCGGCGGCAACCCGGCGTGAGCACGCCCGTCGCCGCGCCGATCTGGATTCTCGCCGCGCCCTTCAGTGGCGCGTCCTGGCTCGCCGGTTGCCTGGGGCGCCATCCGGGCTTGTTCGCTACACCCGAACTCAATCTGTTCTTGGCGCCCACCGTCGGCGAACTCTTGGACATCTTCGACATCGGGCAGGGCGCGCATGCGCATGGCCTGCTGCGCGCGCTCGCCGAACTCGAATTCGGCAATCAGAGCGATGCCGCCATCGCGTGCGCCCGCGAGTGGCTCGAACAGCGCATCGACCTGCCCACCGGCCAGGTCGCGCTGCATCTGGCGGCGCGGGCCGCACCGCGACGGCTCGTGGTTCCCGACAGCGAATCGCCGCTGCGTCCGATGGATCTGCAGCGGCTCAGCGAGCAGATCCCCGACGTCAGCATCGTCCATCTCGTGCGACATCCCTGGGAACAGGGCTGTCTGCTGGCCGCCTGGGCGCGCGAGCGTCTGTTCGTTCCGCAGGACTACAAGGACCATGCGTTTCGCCCGCCGCAGGTCGAGCCGCAGATTCCCTGGCTGCGCTCGAACACCAATATCGAACGGCTGTTGCAACGACTGCCCGCCGGACAGCATCGGCGTCTGCGCGACGAAGATCTGTCGGAGCCGTCTGCGCAGAGCCTGGCCGATCTGTGCCGCTGGCTGGACCTGCAAAACGACGAAACCACGCTGCGGTCGATGTCGGATCCGCACGAGTGGACCTTCGCGGGCTACGGTCCGGGCACGGCGCCCTACGGGCTGGAGCCCGAAGTTCTCGAGCCGTTCAGCGACGAGGATCTCCGACTCGCAGCGCTGACCACGCTTTCGGGTCCGATGCCCTGGCAGGCAGAGCCGGAAGGGCTGGATGCGCAGGTCGTGCATCTCGCACAGCGATACGGATACGCCTGAGACGTTCGTCCGCTGATCCGCCTGCGATCACCGCGCGCAAGATTTCCCGGGATGCGCCGCGTCGATGGCAGGACATGCGCGCGTCATGCTAGATAGCGCGATGAGCCTCGATGGTCCGGACGAAGATGCGATCGTCCTGCTGTGCCTGGCTTCAACAAGAGTCGTGATCAGCGGCTCATAAACTCAAAAAACCAGACTCACTTTCAAGGGATTTTTTCAGATGGCGAGAGACAGATTCAGCGCGCTGCGCAAGTTCGCGCTCGTGGGTGCGGCCTGTTCGGCGGCACCCTTCGCAGTACAGGCCGGGGAAGGTTTCTACATCGGCGCCTTCGGGGGTGTGAACGACCTCGAGAACCAGTCGTACGACATCAGCGACTACACGGGACCGGCGGGCCCCCTGGTTCCGGCGCCGGACGATGGCTCCACGCTCACCAGGATCCAGTCCGACCTCGGCTATCTCGCCGGCCTTCGCTTCGGCTACTCGATGGGCCCGTTCCGTCCGGAACTGGAGTTCGCCTATCGCACGAACGACGTCGACAAGCAGCGCGAGATCATCTACGGCCTGTTGGGCCCTCGCGAGCAGCGCGCGGTGTCGAAAGGTGACTCCACGCACGGCGTCACCGGCATGGCCAACCTGTGGATCGACTTCCTGAAGTCGAGCTCGTCGATCAACCCCTACGTCGGCGGCGGCGCAGGCATGATCGACTTCGAACTGAAGGACGCGACCTACAACGGCAACCGCCTCGGCAAGGACAACGACACGGTCTTCGCGTGGCAGCTCGGCGCCGGTGTGGCCTGGGCGCTCAGCGATCGTCTCGACCTGACACTCGACTACCGCTATCTGAAGAGCGACGACGCCCAGTTCGATCTGCTGCCCGGCACCGTCGGCAGCGTCGAGACCGAGTACGAATCGCACTCGGCGATGCTCGGCGTGCGCTTCTACTTCAGCGGCTCGAAGCAGGAAGCCGCGCCCGCAGAGACTCCGCCGCCGGAAGTCGGTGTCGTGCCCGTGCTGGAAGCCCCGCCCGTGCCGCCCCCGGCTCCTTCGCCGCCCTGCCACGGCCCGGATGGAGACAAGATGCTGAACCTGGAAGGCTGCAAGACCGGTGACACCATCGTGCTGCGCGGCGTGAACTTCGAGTTCAACAAGTCGTCGCTGACGATCAACGCCAAGACGATCCTCGATCAGGTGGCGGACGCGCTGGCCGCGCGCCCCGACATCAAGGTCGAGATCGACGGTCACACCGATGCCAGGGGTTCGGACAGCTACAACCAGCAGCTCTCCGAGAAGCGCGCATCGACGGTGACGCGTTACCTCGCGGGCAAGGGCATCGCCGGTTCGCGCATGACGTCCGTCGGCCTGGGCGAAGCCCAGCCGGTCGCCGACAACGAGACCGACGAAGGCCGCGAGCTGAATCGTCGCGTAGAGCTCAAGGTGCTGGAGAGCAACGGCGGCGTGACCACCGAAGCGCCGGCTGCCGACGCCGCGCCGTAAGCAGAAACGTCTGAGTCAAAAAGCACCGCCCGGTGATTCCGGGCGGGGCTTTTTTATGGCTCTTCGCCGATGGCGAGGATTCGGATTCTGATCGGCGGGCAAAAGCGTTCGGCGGGAAAAGCGTTCAGCGCAAAGGTCGCAAAGGAAAAGAAAGAACGCAAAGAAAAACACGAAGAAACGGAATGAACGGCGTCTTCACCTGCGCGTTTATCCACATTCCTTCGCCGTCGCAGCTTTAATCGCTGCTCCGTTGCGTCAAAAGCCTTTTCCCAACAAATCCGAAACTCGACGGGCCGTCCGGACCCGGCGCTACGAGCGCCTACTGCAGTACCCGTCGCGAGGCGTCGCAGGCCTCGAACGCCGCCGCGGGCCCCTCATCGACGGCTCCGGCGAACACGGCCTCGGAACAGTACGTCGCCCGTGGCATGTACACGCCCTTCTGCAAGGCGATCGGCAACAGCCCATCCAGGGCAACCGTGGATTGCAGATACGTTGGATGTGCCAACAGCTCGCGCTGCGTCACGACGCCGACGCGCTCGCTGCCGCGTCGCAGCCAGCTGAAGCCCGACGTTCCATCCAGCACGTCCGGTCGGCGCGAATCGGCCGTGACCACGATGGTGTAGTAGCCCTCGTCGTCGAGCGCCGTTTCCTCGTCCTTGGAGCAGGACACGACCTTCTGGCTGTTGAACTCCGCCGCGCACAGCGACCAGTACCGCACCTGCGGCGGCCGGATGCCATCCGGTTGCGTGGTGTAGCTCGGCGCCTTGCCGCGCACGACCAGGATCGGCGCGAAGCCTTCCGCGGTCTTGGCGTAGAGGAAGCCGTTGTGCTCGTTGTATCCGACGCCCTGCCCCAGCTCGCCGGTGCCGAGCAGGCCATCGAAGCGCCGGAACGTCGGCAGCAGCTGGGGAGGCGTCGGATCGAGCAGATTCGCCGATCCCTGCAGGCGTGCGCCGTCCCTGCGCAGGTTCGCCGCGATGCCGGCACAGACCTCCGCGTCCGCGTTGTTGCTCAGGCCGAATTCGCCAGCGGGCGTTTCCAGGCGAAGCCGCGGCAGCGGCGCGCCGCCCTGATCACCACCCTTGGGCAGATAGGTGCGATACGCGATCATCGTACGCTTGCCCAGATTGGTTTCCGCCAGACCCGCCGGCCGGTACATCGTGTTCTGCGGCGGATTCGCGGGCCGGGTTTCGTTGATGTTGACGTACGCGGTGTAGCGGCCGCCGGCAGCGGCGCCGGAGCGTCGCGTCTGGTCGAGGAAGGGATTGTCGCCGCTGCTCGCAACGAGCTGGTAGTCGGCGAGCGACGCAATCGCACGCAGGCCGCCGGTGTAGATGTGCAACGCCGAGTAGCGCGCATCTGGGAACTCGCCTTCGATGCGCAGTCGCGTTCCGTCCGGCACGTCGCCGGTCACCACCGCGATCCAGTAGCGCGCCCCGAGATCCGGAAATGCGCTGTTGCCGCCCGTGGTGTCGCCGTCGAAGATCAACGCCCAGTCGCAACCGCGTTCCAGCGCGCCGGCAAAGATCGGCGAAGGCGCATCGGGCTCTTCGTCTTCGTCGCCTTCAGCCACCTCGCTGGAACTGCAAGCCGCGATCAGCAGGGCCGCCGACAACCACAGCGCGGTGCGCAGCAACGAATCTTTCATGATCGATCTCAAGGTGTGCGACGTGCAGCGGAATCCGCTCGCTGGTGCTGATTGAAGAAGGTCCAGACCTTCTCGCTGGCATTGAAGGTCTCGGTGTTGGGGCCGAGCAGCCAGCGCATGTAGGTTTTTCCGCCCGCCCACTGGTGACCGACGGTGTCGAGCCGGCACCAGCTCACCTCGGTCCGGCCCTGGCAGGCCTCCCGCGTGCGGCATTCGAAGCCGGGCCCGCTCGAAGTGACCTTCTCCTTGTCGCTGCAGCCGTCGCGGGACGACAGCGAGGACACGAGCTCCTTCACCGACGGACGATAGGTGCCGTCGTAGGTGCCGCCGTCCCAGGGAATGTTCTTGTCCAGCAGCCCGCCGATCAGCAGCGCCGACACCGGCTGCTTCGAGGCGCACGAACCGGTCATCAGGCCGCCCGACACCGGCGCGATCGCCACGAAGACATCGGGCGCCTCACAGGCGATGCGGTGCGCCAGCATCGCGCCGTTCGAAAAGCCCGTGCCGTACACGCGTCCGGCATCGACGCTGTACTTGCGCCCGACCTCGCCCACCAGCGCCTTGATGAAGCCGACGTCGTCCACTTTTTCATTCATCGGCGGCCCGCAGCAGGTGCCGGCATTCCAGCCCCGCTTGTAGCCGTCCGGGTAGAGCGCAAGGAATCCGTTCTTCTCCGCCACCGCGTCGAGTCCGCTCTGCGACGCGAAGATCTCGCCGGTGCCCAGCCCGCCGTGCATGGCCACGACCAGCGGCGCGGGCTTCTGCGTGGAATAACCCGACGGGACGTACAGGCGGTAGGTGCGATCCATCCCGCCGATCTTCAGCGTGCCGCTGGCCACCGACCCGGCCGCCTGTGCCGGCAGCGGAACCAGCAGTGCGGCCAGCAGCAGCGCCAGGACGCCCAGCAGCGGCCGGACGGAATCGCGTCGGAAGTTTCGAAGGCGAATACTCATGCGGGCAACTCCAGCGGCGACTCGAGGAAGGCGCCAAGGTAACCGAGCGTCAGCTTAGGCTCGCTTAACGGAAAGAAATGACCTGCGCGTGGAATCTCCACCAGCCTGGCGTGCGGCATCAGGCGCGACAGCGCGCGCGCAGAAGGCCAGCAGCGCGAACGCTCGCCGTACATCAGCAGGGTCGGTACGCGCAGGGCGCCGATCTGCACCTCCGTCGCGCCGGGCAGGCAGAACTCTTCGCGCGCGCGCGTCTCGTCGAGCAGCCGGATCCAGGCATTGGCCGTCTTCGACGCGCCTCCGCCTTCGCCGAACGGGACGAAGTCGTCGCTGCCCGAGAACTCCTGTCCGGCCACCTTCTGGCGGGCGGCGGCCTCCAGGAAACGGAACCCGATCTGCGTTTCGCCCTCCAGCGGCGCGGGGCCGCCGGCGCGATCGAGAACGGCGATCTCGAACGGCGACAGCTCTCCCAGATCCTGCAGACGCATCTGCGGCTGAAGCTGCTGTACGCGCGTATCGAGCAAGGCCAGCCGGCCGACGCGCGACGGAGCGAGCACGGCCGCTTCGAGCGCGGCGCCGCCGCCGTAGCTGTGTCCGACGATGTCGGCGCTCGCGATGCCGAGCGCGTCCATAAGGCCCAGAAGATCACGCCCGATGTCCTGGCTCGCGTATCCCGACGCGGTGCGTTCGCTGTAGCCGTGGCCGCGCAGATCGAACAGCGTGATCCGGAATCGAGCCTTGAGCGCCATCGCGGCGGGGAACCAGAACGCGCGGCTGGCCGCCACGCCGTGCAGCAGGATCAGGTCGGGTCCCTCGCCCATCTGCTGCCAGGCGAGGCGTGCGCCGTTGACGACGGCGTATCCCATTGCGGGCCCTACCCGGCCTGGGCAGCGAGGTGATCCGCGATCTGGCCGACCGAGAGGTCGTCCACATAGCGACCCTCCTTCATCAACAGGCTGTCGAAGGGCACGTTGCGCTTCACGACTTCTTCCTGGATCGCGACGATGAGCTGGATGATGTCGATGGACTCGAAGCTCAGATCGGCGAACAGCCGCGTCTCGCGCGTGATGGGTTCGTCGGTCGCGCTGTCCCAGTCCTGGGTGAAATCCTTCAGCAGCGCCGACAACTGCTGCAGATAGCGGTCACTTGCAGAATTCATGTGTTCGTCTTCAGGCGAAGTAGAGCGGTCGGTCGAGCTGTTGAAGCTTCAGCCCTGCGTCCGATTGAGTGATCCGGTAGCTATCCGGCCGCAGCGGTTGGAGTTCGCCCAGCGACTTGCGCTCCTCGAAGAATGCCAGCGTGGCCTCCACTTTCGCGAAGTCCACGTGCTGCTTGAACGGCGCCAGATCGTAACGCCACCATTCGAGCGCGAGGAACCGCTCGACGATGCGGTCTTCGAAGCGCAGCCGGATGACGCGCGCCGGCGATCCGACCGCGATGGCGTAGGGCGGAACATCCCGCGTCACGACACTGCGCGCGCCGACGACCGCCCCGTCTCCGATGCGAACGCCCCGTTTGACGAAGCATCCGACGCCCACATACGCCTCGTGTCCGATGATCGTGTCGTTCGGCGCTTCCTCCGCGAACGATGGTGCATCCGACGCTTCGGGCGCCAGCCGCACGAACTCCGGCATCACGTACATGCTCGGCAGCAGGTTCGGCCGCGTGAACGCGAACGGGTGATTGCTGAACCAGTCGTAGGGATGCTCGGGCGGCCCGATCACCGACGACTCACCGATCTGGGAGTACCGACCAAACTGCACGCGGTACGCGCTGGTGAGGCCCGCCGCATTGAAGAACGTGAAGGCGCCCACCGAGCAGTTCTTCAGGCGGTGCCCGAAGATCCACGCCGGATTCTCGTAACGCAGCTCGCCCCGGATCCCCGGATCGCCGGCGGCGATCTGCAGACCGAGGCGCTGCAGCGTGGCAGCGTCGACGATGCGGGACTCGCGCGCGGACATGGCCAGGACGGGCGGCGAGTCGCTTATTCCATGTACCCGAGCATCTGCAGCTGCTCGAGGATCTGCTTCTTCTCGCCGGCGTCCATCTCCTGCTCGAGCTGACGGCGCGGCGACGGCCGCGTGCGCGCGCCCTGCTTCACCGGATGCGCGGCCATGTGCTCGGGCGTGAAGAAACTCGTCGGCACCTGTCCTTCGAAATCCGACGGCACCGCGACGCCTGCGCTGTACAGCAAGGTCGGCGCGACATCGACGATCTGGCGCAGGTCGACCATCCCGGCGGCGGGGATGCCCGGACCGCAGGCCATGAAGATGCCATCGGGATGATGTGTGCCGACCGCCAGCGGACGGTGCACGACCGAGGGCTCGTAATTGCGGATGGAGACGAACCCGTGATCGCGCAGCACCAGCGTCAGATCGCAGGCGCGCTTCATGTGCTGGCCCGGGAACCAGTCCTCGCGCTTGAGAACGTCGACGATGACCGGCTCGCCGTTGATCGGATCGCGCAGCGCGAGTAGATCGGCGATCAGCCTGTCGCGGAACTCGACATAGGATTCCGGCGGGATGCCCGGGTCGCCCGGCTTCTCGGCGACGCGAATGTGGATGCCGTTGCTCGAAGGCGTGCGGCAGTAGGCCGTCGTCCGCGTCCAGTCCAGGTTCGCGAAATCCGACGCCTCGCGTCGCACGGCCATGTCGCTGCCGTCGTTCTGCGCCCAGAACAGGTAGCCCTTCTCGCCCAGGAACGTGTTGATGCGCAGCACGAACGTCGACGCGGTGAAGCCGTGGTCGGAGGCGAAGAAGACCTGCGTGTCCGGACCCGCCATCGTCACCAGCTTCTCGATGTATCCGTCGAGGTTGCTGAAGTATTCGAGGCAGACCTGCCGCATTTCCTTGTCGTGGCCCTGCGGGTTGGCCGGCAGCAGGTCGAGGTCCAGCCACGGCCAGGCCTGGTGCTGGATCTTGTCGGTGCCGTCGAACATGACCGCCATCAACTCCGGCGCGTCCTTCGAGAGAATGAATTCGGCGACGCGGAACCACTGCTCCTCGCGCGGCAGGTGATAGCGAACCCACTTCGCGGTCTCGTCCGCGCTCAGGGATTCCATCGCCTGCTTTTCCTTGTCGAAATCCCAGGCCAGTTCCTTGGGATCGAAACCCGGAATCTCGGTCTTGATGCGCTCGAACAGTTCGCGCGGATGCGTGTTGCGCCGCAGATGCTTGGCCGGGATGAATCCGGGAACGATCGAGCCCTTGAGCTCTTCGGGCGCCGGCGCGGTCAGCGGAAAATTCAGCGCCGCGACGCTGCGATTCTTGCGCGAGCAGATCGACCAGATCGTCTCGGAGTCGATGTCGCGTGCGTCGTACAGCGTCCAGAACACTTCGCCGCCCTTGTCCTCGGCGCGGATGAAATCGAACACGCCGTGCTCGCCCGGATTCTTGCCGGTCATGATGCTGCACCAGGCCGGAGGCGTCAGCGGATTGGGCGTGGAGCGCAGCTTCGCGCGCACGCCACGCTCCATCAACGACTTCAGGAAGGGCATCGTCAGTCCCTCCCCCGGCAGCTCGCGCGTCATCTGATCGAGGACGGTGAACGTGCAGCCGTCCAAACCGATAAAGAGAGTTTTCGTCACGTCGTAGGTGTTCTAGGGAAAAGTCGGCAGAGACCGGGCCGGCAGCGGCTCGGCCGCCATGGTCACGCATAGCGCCACCACGGCGCCACCGTCCGGATCGAAGTGAAGTGCAACATCGTAGTCACGCCCTGCATGTCGCACGCGCGCAACCGTCGGATCGCCGGCACGCCGGTCGAGCCGCGCCGCCACGACGACCCAGGCCAACGGGCCGCCGGCGAGTCCGGTGCCCGCGGCTTTGGCCGCCGCTTCCTTGGACGCCCACAGCGCCGCGGCACGGCGCAGGTTCTCCGCGTCGTGCGACGCGTCGAGCCACTCGCGTTCCTCGGTGTTGAACGCGCCGCGGATCAGCGCATCCAGGCGCAGGTGTTCCAGCCGCTGGTAGTCGATACCGAGCGCAACGCCAGGATCGCCGGCGACCGCATAGGCATGACCGCGGCTGTGCGCGATCGAGATCGCCGGAGGGGGCGTCGCCACCGACGCGCAGTGGATGCGCGGGCGGCCGGCGGCATCGGAGATGATCTCCAGGTCGGCCGGCGCGAGCGATGCGTTGCCGCGCAAGCGATACCAGTCACGCGCGGCGTCCTTGGCGGCCAGGCGTCCCATCAGCCATTCCTCGCGACGGGCACCGCCGGCAGGAAGGGTTTCGAACTGCGCGAGTTCGCGCCGCGTCAGGCACATGTGTGCCACCACGCGCTTCCAGATGCCGCCGCCTTCGTCGAGCATTCCCGACGGTAGCGGTGCCACGTGACGCACGCACAGCTCCGCCGGCAGGCGCGTGGCCAGCGCCGGTTCGCTCAGCGGCGACGCCGACGGATTCGCACGGAACGCCGAGAATCGATCGGCCACTGCGAAGACGCGGTCTTCCCAACCCTCGGCCCGCATGATCACGCGGCCGTCCTCGTCGATCAGTTCCCAGCGCGCTTCGAGCTGGGTGTCGCCGTCCATGCGGATGCCGCCGCGGCAGGTCACGCGTGCACCCGCGGGCGGCGGCGGCGCGAACAGTTCCAGCGATCGCACGCGGAACGGAAAACAGTTGCGCACGTCCTCGTACCGTTCGCGCAGCCAGAAGCCGGCGAGCTGTCCTGCCGCATCGAGCAGCGCGGCATCGAACTGGAACCGCGGCGCGGGGCTCCCCGCGAAATAGTCGTGCGTGGGCAAGGTGCCCAGGTCGGCTTCCATGCCGCCGGCGCCCCAGCGCAACACCTTCTTGCAGCCCTGGAGCCGCGGGCCGTGGAACATGCCGTGCCGGTAGATCTGTCCGTCGACATGCCAGCGCGGTGGCTGGTTGTCCTCCGTTCGCCACGGCGTGGGCATCGGCGCTTCGGAATGCTGCGCAGCGAACCGCACCGTTCCTTCGAACACGAGCACGCCGTCCGGCAGCTTGGAATCGCCGGGGCAGAACACGCGACAGGTCACGACGTCGGCGCCGGGCGCGCGCTCGGCGACGATCCGCACGGTCACGCTGCCGTCGTCCAGCGAAAGCCAGCGGCTTCCGCGGGCGTTGTCGATGCCGACCAGCACCCGGTCCCTGCGATCCACGAGACGGGTTGCGGCCTCGGCGAGCAGTTCCATGCTGAACGTGAACGGGACCACCGAAAGCGGACGCAACGACGGATCGTGCGCGGAGGGCGTCGCGCCAATCGCGTGATCGAGCAGGAACAGATCGTTCGCCAGATCGAAGCGCCGCTCGATGACGATGCGATCGGCCTTGCGCTCGACGACGACGCCCAGCAACGGAAACTCAGGATCGAAGCTGTTCGTCACGGTGGCGACGATCGACGCCGGCACCGGAACGGATGCCGCGGTGGCAAGACCGAGGACGCGCGCCTGGCTGTCCAGGAATTCCCGCATCAGCGCGAAATGCGCGTGCATCACGGCGGCGCGCGGATCGGCCGACGCCAGCGCGGCGGCCGACGCGGCGTCTTCCTGTAGCGCGACGCCCGCAGCCGGCACGCTGGAGGCGACGCCGTTCGGAAGCGGCCTTGCGAAGCGCTCGGGCAGGCGCACCGTCGGCATCGACAGCGGCAAGGTCAGCATCGGACGGCCCGGCTTGCGCGGCGGCGCCTGCAGGTCGACCGACGCGATGCCGCGATGCGAATAGAGACGCCGCGGATCGAAGGCGTGTCCTGCGACGAACAGTTCGGCGAGCGCCGCGTGCAACTGGCTCGCTCCCGATTTGCGCCGGTTGTTGCTCGCCACTGCCAGCACGCCGCCCTGCCCGCGCAGGATGTCGGACACGAACGCGGTCAGGTTTCCGCTCGGACCGATTTCGACGAAAGCGCGATATCCGTCCGCATACAGGCGCTGAATCGTCTGCGTGAAGCGGACCGGGCTTTCCCATTGCCGCGCGGTGAGCGTGCAGATGCCCGCCGCGTCGCGCGGGAACGTCGCCACGCTGCAGGCGCTGTACAGCTCGACCTTCTCCAGCGGCGCAGGGATCTCGACGTTCGAGTAGTAATTGAGGATGGCGTCCGCCATCGGGCGGAACGCCGGCGTGTGGTAGGCGCGTCCGAACGGCAGGGCGACGCAGATCGCACCCTGGGCCGACAAGCGCTCCTGCACGGCGCTCGCGGTTTCCGCCGGACCGAACAGGACGACCTGGTTCGGACAGTTGTCCATTGCCAGCACCAGGCCGTTGCGCTCGGCCAGCAAGGCTTCGCGTGCGGCCGGTTTGAGACCGCCGACCGTCAGCAACGTGCCGGCCAGGATCTGTCCTTCGCGATCCAGCCGGCGGGAGATCGCACTCAACGTGCGGATACCGTCGAGCACGCGACCGCGATCACGATCGCCGCGTGTCCACGCCGCCAGCGCCGTGTGCTCGCCGGTGCTGTGCCCGAGCATCGCCGACGGCACGACTCCCAGATCCGTGAACAGCGAATAGAGGCCCAGGCTCGCTGCGAAGACGCTCTCCGAACCCACGTCCATGTCGAACAGGCGCTGCTCGATCTGCTTGCGTCGCGCCGCATCGATCATCGTCGGCGCCGGAAACAGGATCGCGGCCCTCGAATCGCCGCCGGATCCGAGCGCGTTCTGCTCGATGGTGTCGAACCAGTCGCGTACCTGCGGGAAGCTCATGTAGAGATCCGCAAGCATCTCTGAGTACTGGGAACCTTCGCCCGGGAACAGGAAGCAGAGTTTCCCGGCCGGTGCGCCGGCGCCGTAGTGGACGCCGTTGCGGGTGCGGAAAGGCGCCGGCGTCTCGAGCCGGCTGACCACGAGGTCGAGCTTGGCGGCGAGCTCCGCTGCATCCGCCGCGATGATCGCGAGGCGATGCGCGCCCTGATGCCAGAGACCCGCACAGGCCTGCGCGACTTCTTCGAGCGTGGGCGGCAGCTCGCTGCGCAGATGGACGAGGACCAGCTGGATGCGACGGATCAGCTCGGGCGCCGAATCGGCCGCGAGCGTGACCAGCTCCGAGCCACCCGGTGCATGCAGCACGGACACCTGCGTGGAACGCGCGGCGCCGCAATATTCCTCGAGGATCACGTGCGAATTGATGCCGCCGAAGCCGAAGGCGTTGACGCCGGCACGGCGCGGCGTCGCGTGTCCATGCACCCAGGGCCGTGCCTCGGTGTTCAGGTACAGCGGCGTCTTTTCGAGCTCGAGCTGCGGGTCCGGTTCGTCGCACAGCATCGGCGGCAGCACCTTGTGATGCAGCGCCAGCGCGGTCTTGATCAGTGCCGCCGAACCGCTGGCCGGCATGCAGTGACCGATCATGGACTTGACCGCCGACACGGCGATCTGCGGTCCCTTGCCGCGCCCTCCGAAAATCGTCGAGAGCGCTTCGATCTCGGTCTTGTCGCCAACGGCGGTGCCGGTGCCGTGCGCCTCGATCAGATCGACGGTGCGCGGATCGATGCCGCAACTCTCGTAGGCGCGCCGCAAGGCCAGGATCTCGCCTTCGACGCGCGGTGCGAGCAGGCCTTTGG
The DNA here is from genome assembly GCF_004364935.1 of Panacagrimonas perspica. GTDB lineage: Bacteria > Pseudomonadota > Gammaproteobacteria > Nevskiales > Nevskiaceae > Panacagrimonas > Panacagrimonas perspica. The sequence goes on from NZ_SOBT01000008.1 coordinate 1,563,963, forward strand.
CCTTTCCGTCCGATGCGGTGCCGATGCCCTGGATCACGGCGTAGATCCGATCGCCATCGCGCTCGGCATCGGCCAGGCGCTTGAGCACCATCAGGCCCACGCCCTCGCCCAGCAGCGTTCCATCCGCGCCTTTCTGGAACGGCCGGATGCGGTCGCGCGATAGAGCGTTGATCAGGCAGAACTGGATGAAGAGCTGCGGCGGCGTGTGAACGTGCGTGCCGCCCGCGAGCATCAGGTCGCAGCGTCCGGACGTGAGTTCATGGATCGCGGATTCGAGCGCCATCATCGTCGAGGCGCAGGCGGCGTCCACGATGAAGCTGGGACCCATCAGATCCAGGCGATTGGCGATCAGGCCCGCGATGACGTTCGGCGTCAGCACGCCGACGTGCTCGCCGGTGTGCGGAGGGAGCTGCTGCTTGAGCGCCACGCGCAGTTCGCGCATGTCGGTCTCGCTGAAATCGGGGCGCAGCTGCTGAACGATGTCCAGCATCTGGTCGAAGAAGAAACCCCGCGCGAGCATTCCGCCCAGCGCCCGGTTCCCGTAGGTCCCGCGGCCGATGATGACGCCCGCCTTCTCGCGATTGAACGGCCGAGTCAGGTAGCCGGCATCGGCCAGCGCATCGCGCGCGATCTTGAGCGTGATCAGGTGATCGGGATCGCTGCCCGCGGCGACACTGGGCATCACGCCGAACGATTGCGGATCGACCTTGGCGAGGCCGCGCAGGAAGCCGCCCTTGATCGTGTAGGTGCGATCGTCGGCCGTCGTGTCCTTCTCGAAGTAGGGACCGACCCATTCGGGATCGGCATCCGCGACCGCGTCGACCTTCGCCAGGATGTTGCGCCAGTACGTTCGCGCGTCGGGCGCGGCCGGATAGCAGCCGGCCAGCCCGACGATCGCGATCTGCAGCGGCTTGCTCACGGCCCTGCCGGGGCGATGCGCGTCGTGCTCGTGGATTGCGGACGCAGGATCACGGTCGCACGCGAGAGAACCTTGCGGCTTCCGCTCTGCACCAGTTCCACGGTCACGGCCTGAACGTCGGGTTCAGAGTGCGTCGCTGCACGCGCGCGCAGCTTGCCTCGCATCGTGGGCTGGGCCGGCAGACGGACATCGCGCAACTCGGCGACGTTCCAACCCGTCCAGGCCTGCGCGACGAACTGGGACATCGCATCCTTGAGCGCAGCACCGTCGGTTTCGCTTGCCGCGTCGTCGAGACGAAGCTCGGCGGTCACCGCGCCGCCCGCCACCACCTGCAGCGCGTCCAGTGACCAGCCACGACGACGATCCTCGGCGGCCGCTTCGCCCCAGGGGCCACGGCCCGCCACCAGCTCGACCTCGTGTCGCGGACCATGTTCGAGTTCGTCGCGGAACAAGCGCCGGCCGGCTGCAACCGGGATGGGTTCCATGCCGCGCTCGCGCAGCGCGCGCTTCACGCCTTCACTCGCCATGCCGGCGTCCCAGGGACCCCAGTTCACCGAGATCACGCGGGTGTGCGTCCACTCGCGGTGAAGCTGCCAGGCGAGCCGGTTCAGGGCTTCGTTTGCGGCGGCGTAGTCGGTCTGCCCCTGGTTGCCGTAACGGCCGGCGACCGAGGTGAAGAACGCCATCAGCTTGAGCGACGCGGGGCGCAGGCGCTTGGCGAGAATGTGCGCCGGATCCAGCTTGGTGCCGATCACGCGCTCGAACGATTCAGCGGTCTTGTCCGCCAGCCGCCGATCCTCGATCACGCCGGCGCCGTGGATCACGGCGTCGATGCGCTTGTAACGATCGTAGAGCCCTTCGATCAGCCCGCCGAACGAGCGCTCGTCGCGCACATCGCAGGACACGTAGTCGACTTCCGCACCGGTCGCCCGCAGGCGCTTGAGGTTGGCGCGGATCTCGCGATCCGTCAGCACCCTGCCGAGCGCGCGATCGATCTCGACCGGCCTGGGCTTCTCGCCGCGATGCCGTGCGGCCGCCAGCAGATGCCGGCGCACGTCCGCTTCACTCACCTGCGCGGCCAGGCCGACGTCTTCGGCACCCGGCTCGGGCGTGCGTCCGACCAGCACCAGCCGCATGCCGGGGCAGGCAAGCTCTTCGAGAATCTCCGCCGTGATGCCACGCGCACCGCCGGTGGCGAGCATCACCCATCCGCTCTGCGGCGTGACCGGCTGCGGAAACGGATTGGGCGTCAATGCCTCTTCGACCGTCACCGAACCGAAGCGCTCGGTGCCGATGTAGCCGGCCTCGGGCTCGGCGCTCTGCGTGAGCAGTTCGGCCACGAGCAGCGAGGCGATTTCCTCGTCGGTCTGGCCGTCGAAATCCACCGCGCGGGCGTGACAGCCCGGGAATTCCGAACGGACGCAATTGAGCATGCCGTTGACGCCGCCAGCGATGGCGCCGCCCTGCCCGACCGCATCGCGTCCGAACGTTCCGCCAAGGCGGCTGGCGGCGATCAGGCGAAGTTTGGGCAGCTCGGCGATGCACTGGAGCGCGTGGAACAGGCTCAGCAGGTCGCGGTGATACATCGACTGCCAGGCCGCGAGATCGGCGGCATCGCCGACCTCGAGTCCGTGGAGATGCAGCAGGCCGCGCGCAGGACCGTGCTGTTGCTGCGCACTCTCGATGGCGGCGCGCAGAGCCTGCGCGTCGGTGGTGTCGAGATGCACGGCGATGAGCTTGCGCGCCGTCAGGTCTTCGAGCACACGCCGGGAAATCGTTCCCTTGGGTCCGAGCAGCAGCACCAGACCATCGGGTCGTTCCTCGCCGTGCAGTCGCGGCGCGGAACGCGCCTTGACCACGAATCGAGGCAAGGGGGCCGCCGTTGCGTCCGCTTGTGCCGCGACGCTTTCCTGCACCGCGGACGTCGCCAGCGTATTTGACGACGAGGCCGAAGCCGCAGGGACCGCCGCTTCCGAATGCCGCAGCTCGGAGAGGAGCTGATTGAGCGTGCGTGCCTTGGTCAGCACTTCCATGCGCGACTGCAGGGCAGCGCCCTGCGCGCCCGGAAGGCTTTTCTTCAGCGCACCGAGAATCTCGACGCGCTTGATCGAATCGATGCCCAGGTCAGCTTCGAGATCCGCATCCATGCCGAGCATGTCGGCCGGGTAGCCGGTGCGCTCGGCGACGATACCGACCAGCAGGCTGTTCAGGTCGATCAACGCGGGAGCGTCCACGACGACCACTGCCGCAGGCACCGCATCGACGACCACCGTGGCGGCGATCGGCGCTGACGAAGAAGGCAGAAGCGCCAGGATCGAGCTCAGGCTGCGCGCCTTCGTGAGCGCCTCCATGCGCGACTGCAGGACTTCGGAAACGCCGGCGGGCAGAGACTTGCGCAATGCGCCGATGATCTCGACGCGCTTGATCGAATCGATGCCCAGGTCCGCTTCCAGATCGGCGTCGAGCCCCAGCATGTCCTGCGGGTATCCGGTGCGCTCGGCCACGATGCCCAGCAGCAGCGCCGAGAAATCCAGCGCGACGGCCGGCTGCGCCACGACGACCACCGCGGGTGCGGCCACCGCAGGCGCAGCGGACGCAACAGGTCCCAGCTCATTCAGGATCGCCTGCAGCGAACGCGCCTTGGTCAGCCGTTCCATCCGCGACTGGACGGTGCCGGCGGCTTCGGCGCCCAGCGCCTTGCGCAGCGCACCGATGATCTCGACCCGCTTGATCGAATCGATGCCCAGGTCGGCCTCGAGATCTGCGTCCATGCCGAGCATGTCGGCCGGATAGCCGGTGCGTTCGGACACGATGCCGAGCAGCAGAGCCGAAACGTCGAGCTGCGCAGCGACGACTGCGATCGGCGCGGGCTGTACGACCGGCACGGCGATCGACGTTGCAACGACCACGGGAGCGGCGACGCGCGCCACCACCGGTGCCGGTGCGGGAGCCGGCATCGCGGGCATCGACATGGCGTCCATCATCCCGGCGACCGGGACCGAGGGCGTCGCGCCGTTGAGATACTGGCTGACCACGCGCTCCTGCAACTGCAGGAACTGGCGCATCGTCTGCTGATAGGCGATCAGCGCCTCGCTGGTCAGCGATGCAGACGGCGCGACCGGCTGGCTCGACGGCGTCGCGCCGACGCCGGTCGCGGGAAGACTCGCGCGCACGCGCGCCTCGACGGCGGCGTCGATCGCTGCCCGCGCCGTTTCGGCATCGGCACGCGTGAGCGCGGGCTTCTTGCCGGTGCGGTGGACGGGATCATCGATGGCACGCGCGCAACCGCCGCTGACCATCCAGGTGTGGCGCGGCAGCGCACGCGGACGTGCGAAGTCGGCCAGACGCGACAGCTCGAGCCGTTCCAGCTCGCGGCCGGAGAACAGGCTCTGCACTTCGAAGTGCACGCCGGCGATGAACAGGTCCGCCAGCCCGAGCAACAGGCCGCGCAGACCGCCGCCCGATGCATCCAGAGACGTCGCCACGGCATCGCGACCCGCGAGGGTCTGACGCGCCATGTTCGAGCAGATGCCCTTCGGGCCGAGTTCGACGAACACGCGGCAACCGGCCGCATACATCGCTTCGATTTCGGTGACGAACTCGACACTGCTCAGCAGATGTCCGTCGAGCAGACGCTGCATCGCTTCGGGCTGGCGCGGATACGGCGCGCCGCTGGAATTCGAATACACGTCGATGCGCGCCTCGTTGAAACGCGTCGCATGGATCGCCTCGGTCAGCGGGCCACGGGCCGGCGCGACGAGTTCGGTATGGAAAGCACCGGACACCGGCAGCAGCGTGGCGCGAAGGCCGGCTGCTTCCAGCTTCTGAACCGCACGGTTCAGGGTTTCCCGCGGACCGGAAATCACCGACTGGTCCGGGGTGTTGTGATTGGCCACGCGAACACCGTCGAAACCACCGATCAGCGCCTGCACGCGCTCGCGACTGCCCTGCACCGCCGCCATGCCGCCAGGAACGGAGGACTCCGACGCCGCCGCCATGGCCGCGCCGCGAACCGCCGACAGTCGCAGGAAATCTTCCGTGGACAGCACGCCGGCCGCCATCAGCGCGGCGTATTCGCCATAACTGTGTCCGGCGCAGGCGCTGGCCTGCAGGCCCAGCCGACGGGCGAGCTTCAGATAACCGAGCGCGGCACTGCCGATGGCCGGCTGCGCGACGCGCGTATCGGTCAAGGCGGCGAGCTGCGCGGTCTCGGTCTGCGCGTCGAACGGCGACGGCGGGAACACGTAGCGCGAAAGCCCTTCCGGAATCGCGGTGCGAAGGCAGCGATCAGCGAGCTCGAAGGCCTCGCGCACTTCGGGGAAGAACAGTGCGGCCTCGCGGCCCATGTTCAGGTATTGCGCGCCCTGCCCGGGGAACAGGAACGCGACGACCGGCGACGCAGCCGGGACGTTGCGCGACAGCCGCACATTGCCAGGCAGCGGCCGCGTGCCGCCCTGCAGATGGGCGATCGCGGCAGCCAGATCGGCCGCCAGCGACTTGAGGTCGGTGGCGACGATCGCCAGCGCCAGCGCCTGGCCGAGGTTCGACTCCGCCTGGCGCGCGAGCGCGGCGGCGAGTTCGCCGGGGCGGATGCGCGATCCCGGCTGCACCTGCGGGACCAGACGTTCGAGTTGCGCCTGCAGCGACGCGACGTCGGGCGCACGGAACAGGAACAGCTCGGCCGGCCAGCGATTGCTGCCGGCGCTCGCCGCCGTGCCCTGGTATTCCTCGAGCACGGCGTGGAAATTGGTTCCGCCGAAACCGAATGCCGACGCGGCACCCCGGCGCGGATGATCCGGCGTGGACAACCACGGCCGGGCTTCCTTGAGCAGGTAGACCGGCGAACGCGCGTCGGAGAGCGTGTCGATCGGGCGCTCCACGCCGTAGTGCGCGGGCAGAACCCGGTGATGCAGCGCGAGTGCGACCTTGATCAGGCCGGAGACACCGGCTGCGGCCTTCGTATGGCCGAGCAGCGTCTTGACCGAACCCAGTGCCACGGTGCGCGGAGCGGCGCCATCGTCCAGCAGCGTCTGCGCAATCGTCTGTGCTTCGGTGCGATCGCCCACCGGCGTGCCGGTGCCATGCGCCTCGACCAGGCCCAGCGTCGAAGGCGAGAAGCCAGCCTTGCGATAGGCCCGCTTCAGCGCACGGATCTGTCCTTCGGTACGCGGAGCTGTCAGCCCCAGCGCACGACCGTCGGACGAACCGGCGGTCGCCTTGATGACGGCGTAGATGCGATCGCCATCGCGTTCGGCATCGGCCAGACGCTTGAGCGCGATCATCGCGACGCCTTCGGAGATTGCGATGCCGTCGGCGGACTGGTCGAAGGTTCGCGGCTTGCCGGTCGGCGACAAGGCCTGGGTCTTGGCGAACGCGGTGAACGCGTAGGCGGACTGCGTGGTGTCGAAACCGCCGGCGAGGACCAGCGAGCTGCGGCCGCTCTCGAGTTCGTTGACCGCCATGCCGATGGCGGCCAGCGACGATCCGCAGGCGGCGTCGATCGTGAAATTCAGGCCGCCGAAATCCAGACGGTTCGCGATGCGGCCGGCGGCGACGTTGAGCAAGGTTCCCGCGAAGGACTCCTCGGTCCATTCCGGCAGGCGATCCCACACTTCCGGTGAAGGGTTTTCGACGAAGCGCGGCAGTTCGGCGCGAAGCGCGTACTGCGCGCCCAGGTCACCTGCGCCACCGCCCGCACCCAGGATCACCGAGGTGTTCTCGCGATCGAACTGGCCGTCGGAATAACCGGCATCCGCCAGCGTGCGCGACGCGGTTTCGAGCGCCAGCAACTGGAACGGATCGATGGACTTCATCGACTTCGGCGGAATGCCGAAGCGCATCGGATCGATGGGGACTTCGTCGAGGAAGCCGCCCCACTTCGAGTAGACCTTGTCCGGCGCCTTCTGGTCGGCGTCGTAGAACTGTTCCCAGTCCCAGCGATCCTTCGGCGCCTCGCGGATCACGCTGATGCGATCCAGGATGATCTGCCAGTAATCGTCGGCCGAGTCCGCCTTGGGCAGCGTGACGCCGATACCGACGATGGCGATGTCCGAGGGCTTGGCCGCCTCGACGCGCTGCGCGCGGTCTTCGCGCGACTGCTCGAGCAGCTGCTGACCGCCGTTGCAGACCGCGCCGTGCAGTTCTTCGATCGACAGCACCGAATCCCTCAGCGTGGCGACCTGGCCGATCATGAACATGCCGTCGCGCTGCTGGCGCTCGGCGCTGATGTCCACCAGCTTGCCGTCGTGATCGCGACCGCGACCCTTGGAAGCCACGCGCAGACGACCCAGGTTCAGATCCTCGAGCTCGTCGCGGATTTCTTCGACGCTGCGACCTTCGCGCATCAGCCGTCGGCGGGTCTCGTGGAAATCGCGGGCGAATGCCGTATCCACGCAGCGCGTGGCGTGGCCCGGCCCGGATTCGAGATTGACCGTGCGGGCGCACTGCAGAGCGGCCTGCTGGAATCCCTCGACCACGGCACCGCTGGCGACGATCTCGCGCGTGAACAGATAGGCTGTTCCCATCAGCACGCCGACGCGCATGCCGCGATCGGCGAGCGGGGCCGCCAGGCTGGCGACCATGGCGCCGGACAGGCCGTCGTGCAGACCGCCGGCGAACAGCACGTGAATCTTCTTTTCCTCGCCCGCCGGAACATGGGCGAGCAATACCTCGATCATCTGCTCCCACAGCGGGAAGCTCGCAAGCGGCCCGACGTGTCCGCCGCACTCGCGGCCCTCGAACACGAAGCGGCGAGCGCCCTGTTCCAGGTACATCTTGAGCAGGGCGGGCGCCGGCGCGTGCAGGTACGTCGCGATGCCACGCTTCTCGAATTCTTCCGCCTGGTCGGGACGACCGCCCGCGATCAGCGCGAACGGCGGCTTGCACTTCCAGACTTCGGCGCACTGTTCGTCGCGCAGCGCCTGCGGCACGAAGCCGAGCAGGCCCACGCCCCAGGGCGCGTCACCCACCTGTTCGCGCGTCTGCGCGAGCAGCTGGGCCACTTCCGGGCCTCGCATCAGGGCAAGTGCCAGGAAAGGCAGCGCGCCGCCACGGGCCACTTCGCCCGCGAACGCGGCGTTGTCGGAAACGCGGGTCATCGGACCCTGCGCCACCGGGAAACGGGTGCGGTGCGACGCAGCAAGCGGGCCGCCTTCGTCGAGGAACGCGAGTTCGGCCGCCCGATCGATCTGCCGCAGCGACTGGCGACGCAGCGTCTGGACGAAGCGGACGACACTGCCGTGCGCGTCGCGCGCGCCCACCGCCAGACCGATGGCCTGACCCAGAGGGAGCGCCTTGTCGGCACTCCAACCACAGTTCGCCGCGATGCCGTGGACCCAGGCATCCCCGTCGATGGCACCGGACTCGGCCTCCCGGGCCAGGTCTTCGACCGCCTTGAGCGGCGCGCTGCCCGGACGCGCATAGGCGCGCAGCGGATGACCCAGCGACTCGCCGAAGACACGGCATTCCGTGCCGTTCAGCCGCGCCAGCTCGTTCCGCAGCGCCAGCGGCAGCGGCGACTCCGACAGCAGCATCAACGCATCGTCGACCACCACACCGGCGGCTCCGGCCGCGCGGCAGGCCGCAGCGCTGCGCACGCCGATGCCACCTTGTGCGAACAGCCGCTTGCGCAGCTTGCCGCGCAACTTCTGCAGCAGGATGAAGCTGCTGTCGTCGCCGACCCAGCCGCCTGCCTCGTTGCCGCGAGCGATCAGGCCGTCGCAGGCCGACTCCGCGATGGCGGCGTCGTCGGCGCGAAGAATTTCACCGAGAACGTCGTGGGGCACCGCGGACGCGACCTGGGCGCGCAGTTCCGCGTAGCTCTCGGCCGGCCCCGCCAGCACCAGGGTCAGGTGCCGGTTACCGGCCGACGCGAGGAGGCGTCGAGCCAGTGGCAGCGATCCTGCAGTGAAGCGCAATCCGACGCGCGATTCGGTCGTGGCTAGCAGGCGTTCGAAGTTCGCCGCGGCAAGGGTCTCGTCGCCGGCGAACTGCAGATCCAGGATTCCGATTCCACCGGCACGCGATACGGCCACCGCCAGCCCTGGATGGGACAGGTCGGCGGGAACGACACCCAGCACATCGAACACAGTCGGATTCACGGTCACACCCTCGTTTCCGTTGCTCCCCCGACGGTTATTTTCTTCTTTCAACGCTTCCGCCCCTCTAGGAAGGGCACTTCCATGACCTTCTCGTGCACGATCGGACCGTGTCCGAAGAAGCCGCCTTCGCCGAAGCACTCGCCGTGGTCGGCGGTGATGATGAAGTGAGTGTCGACCGGCGCCTTGGCGATCAGCGCATCCAGCACGCCGTCGACGTATTCCACGGTCTTGATCTGCTGCTGATGAAGATCGCGCATCTGCGATTCATCGAAGAAGCGGTCTTCGGTGGCCTGTCCGAGTTCGTCGTCCATGCGCTTGAAGACCCCGTGCACGCCCGAGATGTGCGGCAGTGATCCGGGCGGCAGCATGTAGGGGTAGTGCGTCTCGCCGAGGTTGCAGAACCAGAACTGCGGCTCGTCCTCGTCGAATTCGATCTGTTTGACGATACCGGCGAAATCGTTATGGTCCGGCATCAGCTTGTAATCGTCGAAATGACGATTGAGGTGGCTCGCCGGGTTGAGCACCGGCAGCGAGACACGGGCGGCCGTGCGATATCCGTGGACCTGCAGCACCTTGGGCAGCGACAGCTCGGGCACGAAGCTCTTGAACGACAGCCCGTCGATGCCCAGACGGTCGACCCACTTCTGGAACTCGCCCTTGTAGACCTCCGAGGCGAACACGCCCTGGGGGTTGGTGTGCGGGACCAGGCCCATCAGGTACGTGTAATGCGACGGCGAGGTCCAGGACGCGTAGGAGTAGCGGCGTTCGCCCTGGGCGATGCGGTCCATGTTCGGCGTACGCGCAGCGGCGTAGCTGTCGAAACGGCAGCTGTCGAGGACGAGGAAAACCAGATGACGGGCGCTCATGGAGTCGGTTCAAATTCACAGGCCGGCTGGCCGTTCGACCCTCTCCACGCGGACGTGCGCGGGAAAGCCCCCTCCCGTTCGTTCCGGGCAAGCTGCACTGCGCCCGGGATGACGACGGCAATCGGTAACGCTAACGCCTGAAATAAAGTTGAAATTATACCGTACACGTCGCCCCCCCGGCCCATGATTCATGGTGCACGAAGCCTGCCGTCCGATTCATGATTCGAGGCACCGGTGACGGTGCCAATCCCGCCCTTTGGTCGGCAGGCCGTGGTTCCAGACGGCCAATGGCATCGAATTCCGGATCGACGGTCGCCTCGGCTTCCCCCTGCAAAGCACCTCTGACGCCTCGCGCGTTTCTTGCCGGCGACCCCTATTCCGCCGGCTTCACGATCTCGAAATCGACCACGGACCGTCGTACCGATTCGGGAATCGGCATCGTCTTCTGCGTCTTGTAGTCGAACCAGACGACCACGCCCTGTGTACGCGAGTGGCAACGGTCGCCGACGAAGATGGCTCCCTGGGTCTCCATGCTCGACCGGCCGATGCGCGTGATGCGCATGCCGTAGTCAATCTGCGACGGATGACGCAGCTGCTGGAGGAAATCGCAGCAGATGCGCGCCAGGATGAAGTTGGGGCCGGTCAGGCCTGCCGCGGTCTGACGCTCCTCGATGTAGTCGGTACGGGCCTGTTCGTCGTAGGTGATGAACTTGGCGTTGTTGATGTGGCCCATGCTGTCGACGTCGCCCCAGCGCGTGTCGAGCCGGCAGAAATAGCGGAACTCCTCACGGCACGGCGGCGCGGTCATTCCGGGTATTTTCCTTCCGTTTCAAAGGCAAGCTGGCGCCGGGCCGCATCGCCCGCGATCTGGCGCCGGCGCATTTCGCTGGCGGCGGACCACTCGGCAATCTCGCCGATCAGCCGGCCGCAGCCGAAGCAGATCGAGCGCTGGTCGAGCTGGCAGATGCCGACGCAGGGCGACGCGACGGGCTCGCCTTCGGCGGTTGTTTCGTCGCCCACCCGGCCTTTCCTACTGGACGCTGACCTTGAACTCGACGCGACGGTTGGCCACGCGACCTTCTTCGCTGTCGTTGCCGGCCACCGGCTGGGTCTCGCCCATGCCGACGGCCACCAGGCGTTCGGCCGGAACGCCCTTGCCGATCAGGTATTGGCGAACCGCCTCGGCGCGCTGCTGCGACAAGGTCATGTTGTAGCCGTCATTGCCCGCATCGTCGGTGTGCCCGGAAATCTCGACCTTCAGGTTCGCCTGGTTCTTGATCGCCCGCGCGACCTCGTCCAGCGCGATGCGCGACGTCGACAGCAGCACCGCGGAGCCGGTCTGGAAATTGACCGAACGCAGGGTCACCGTCTGCTCCACCAGGCACCCGGTGGCGTCGACCACCATCCCTCCCGTCGAACCCGGGCAGGCGTCGACCGGGTCGAGCACGCCGTCACCATCCGAATCGGTCGCCCCGGCCGTCGTGCAGCCCTTGGCGTCCACCGCCGTGCCGCCGGGCGTTCCGGGGCACTGGTCCTGTCCGTCGGCAACGCCGTCGCGGTCGGAATCGGCGAAGCAGTCGACCCGGCCGCTGACCGGATCCACGACGCGGGTCGGGCACTCCGGCGCGGCTTCCACCGGAGGCGGGGAGGACTCGTGATCGAACGGGATCTGCAGACCCAGGCGGAGCTGGAAGTCGAGCAGGTAGTCCTCGTCGGGCACGGATTCGTCGTTGAGCTGAGCCTGCGCCACCGCTTCGGCACGCACCGCCCAGCCCCAGTTCAGCAGCGGAAATATCGCGCCCAGGCCGCCATCCACGCCGAAATGCACGTGATCCTCGCCGCGGACGTCTTCCTGGATGGCGCCCACACCGACCAGCACGAAGGGCTTGGCGTCGAGCGGCAGGTCGGTCAGGCCCAGGTCGCGGACCCAGTTCGCGAAGATCGCACGCTGCTTGTCGTCGCGGCCGTCTGCCTTGCGCTCGCGCTCGATGGCGCGGAACGAAAACTCCATGGACTCCCCCTCGCGATCGAGGAACGGCATCCCGATGCCGAGGTTCAGGCCCAGGCCGTCCTTGGAATCACGCTGCGAGTCGCCCAGCTCGTAGACCGCGCCGCCATATCCGTAGACACCTTCGTAGCCGTCGATGTGGATGGCGGACGCCGCTGCCGACCACACCAGCCCTACTACGAGGCCCCACGCATTTCTCAGGGTCCTTCCCATGGCTTCCCGTCGCAATCTGTCTTTTCGTAATAGCGCGACTGTACCGGCCACGCTGCAGCGCAGCAATCCAAACGGATCAATGGTCCGACAGCGCAGCGGCGCATCGATGGACCAGTGCAGGTCCCTCGTAGATGAAGCCCGAGTAGATCTGGACCAGATTCGCGCCGGCCTTGATCTTGGACTTGGCGTCCTCCGCCGATCCGATGCCCCCGACCCCGACCAGGACGAAATCGGTCCCCACCTTCGCCCGAAGAGCCGACAGCGTCGCGTCGGCCAGCGGACGGAGCAGCCGTCCGGACAGCCCCCCGGCCTGCGAAGCGAGCGGATGCGCCTCCAGACCCGGACGCGTGATGGTCGTATTGGTGGCGATCAGGCCGTCGACGCCGTGCTTGCGCGCCGCGACCGCCACGGACTCGATCTGCGCCTCGCCGATGTCCGGCGCGATCTTCACCAGCATCGGAACCCGCCGCCCGTCGCGCTGTGCCAGCGCCTCGCGCTCGGAGGCGAGCGTGCCGAGCAGCTGGTCGAGCTTCTGTTCGTCCTGCAGATCACGCAGGTTCTTGGTGTTGGGCGACGAGATGTTCACCGTGATGTAGCCGGCCAGCGGGTGCACCTTGCGCAGGCAGGCCACGTAGTCATCGGCGGCCTGTTCGATCGGCGTATCGGCGTTCTTGCCGATGTTGATGCCGAGCACCCCGCGATAGCGGCTTTCGCGGACGCGCTCGACGAGGTAGTCGACGCCCTTGTTGTTGAACCCCAGGCGGTTGATCAGCGAGCGATGCTCCGGCAGCCGGAACATGCGGGGCCGCGGATTGCCGGGCTGCGGGCGCGGGGTCACGGTGCCGATCTCGACGAATCCGAACCCGAGGCGCGACCAGGCCTCGAGGCACTCACCGTTCTTGTCCAGGCCCGCCGCCAGACCCACGCGATTGCGGAAGTGCAGCCCGAGCAGTTCCACCGGGTCGTCGACGGCCGAACCGGCGAACGGTGCCGTTGCCAGCTTCGGAAAGCGACTGAAGCTGTGCAGGGTCAGCTCGTGCGCCGTCTCCGCGTCGAGGCGAAACAGGGCACTGCGGGCGATTCGATACAGCCGGCTCATACGATGCGGGAGGCAGGCCGCGGCGCAGCCGGCGGCAGGATGATGGGTTGGGCCGCAGGCTTGCCGATGGGTCGGGCCTGCGCCCGCGGCGGCGGCGTCAGTCGTTTCTTCACGAAACCCGGCAACGGCAAAACACGCGCCAGGCGGCTGCGCCACGAACTGACCTCGTGGTGCAGCACGTCTTGCGTGACGTTGATCGGCAGGCGCAGGAAGGAGCGCACGACATCCCGCAGCATCAGGCGCTTCGAGGTGTCCTCGTACAGCGAGCCCAGGCTGCCGGCGGCGGCGAACAGCGCACGCGACAGGTGCAGGTAGTCGCGCTTGAGCACGACGCCGATCTGCTGGGTGTTCGACATCAGGTGGAGCACGGTCTGGCCGCGACGGTGCAGGCCCTCGAGCCCGCCCCTGCGCAACTCGACCAGGAAATTCATCGCCGTCAGCGGCGTCACGCCCTTCTTCATCAGCGTCTCGTCGAGCGTCGCCTTGATCTGTTCCCAGCGCTTGGCGTTCTCCTCGGGCTGCGTGGACATCGCCACCAGCGAGTCCGCGATCATCGACGTGTCGGCAAGAATCGCGGCGACGAGGTAATTCCAGACCGGACCGACCTTGCCCTCGAGCTGCACGACGTTGCCCCAGTCGATCAGGTGCAGGCCGCCGTCGGAACCGACCATCACGTTGCCCGGGTGAAGGTCGCCGTGGATCTCGTTGTAGACGAAGACGTGCTGCAGCACTGCGTACAGCAGGCGCTCGGAGACCTGTGACTGGAAGCGGCGTCGATCCCGCTTGGACATGCGGCCGAGCGCGCGCGTCAAGCTAGCCGCGTCCGACAGGTATTCCATTTCCAGGATGCGATGCGAGTGCCCGTACAGCTCCGGCACCTTCCACTGGCGCGTGCCCAGGCTGCGCTCGTAGAAACGCAGGTGGTTCTGCGCCTCGGCTTCGAAATCGAGTTCCTCGACGAAGCCGGCGACGAATTCGTCGACCTGCTCCTGCATCGCCCGCAGGAACGGCGTGAGCTTCGAATGCGGCGCCCAATACTGCGAGGACATGATCGCCAAGCCGAGCACCATCTTGCCGATGGCGAACTCGCGGTCGATGTTGTGGCGACCCACCTTGATGACGACCGGCTTCAACACTTCGCGCCCGTCCTCCATGAAAGGCTTCTTCGCGAAGTAGACGCTGCCGATCGAACCGGACTTCACCGGCTTCGACGGATCGAAATCGAGGAAGAGCTGGTGCGGCGGCTTGCCGTAGCACTCCATGAACGCCGCCAGTACCTCGTCCTCGCCCATCGCTGGCACGTCTTCATGGAAGACGGCGAGTTCCCGTGCGATCTCGTCGGGCAGGAACTCGGCGTTGGCGGCGGCGATCTGGGCCATCTTCACGAAGAAGGGGCCGAACTCGCCCACCATCTGCGCCACGATCTTGGCCTGCGCCGAGAAATCCCGCGGATCGGTCTGGAAGAAAGGCCGGATGTAGCGCAGCGCCTTGATCTGGCGGCGCATGATCGCGAGATCCTGGCGCACGATGCCGGCGCGCCGCATGACCTCGCGCACCTGCCATTCGTTGAAACGCCGGCCCGCCTTGAGGACGTTGACGACCTCCACCAGCAGCGGCTCGTAGGTGCGCAACACCAGCCGGACCATGTCCACCGTCAGCTCGCCCAGGCCCTTGAGTTCGGGCGAGGCGAACAGTTCGTCGAAGAAGTCCCAGAACTCGTTGACCAGGGCCTCGGGAATCGGCACCGGACTGCGCGACAGCACCTGGTCGACGATGTAGCGGATCAGCTCCTCGGTGGATTCCTCGTTCGGAATCAGCCCGCGTCCGCGAAGGTAGGACGTCAGCCGTCCGGTGCCCTTCATCAACGGATGCCGGTAGAAGCCCTCCACCGCCCTGTCGATGGCAAGGGCGAGTTCTTCGCGCGTGACGTCGTTTTCCGCCGTGATCAGCTTGACCAGCGATCCGAATCCGCGGGTCAGCTTGTAGGTCGACACCGAGAAGCGGCTGATCTCGTAGAAAACCCCACCCTTCTTGCGCGACGCCGGGGGCTGGCCCGCCGAGGCGGTCAGCGCGTCGACCTCCGGCGCGGGAGCTTGTCCATCCGCCGCTGGCTCGTCTGCGGACGCACGCGATGCGACTGCGCTCGCCTTTGCGTGCGGGGCAGCCGGACGGCGTGATTTCACGGAAGCGTCAGCCAGTGCCCGAGCTTGTCGGCCTTGGCTCGCAGATACGCTTCGTTGTGCGGATTGCGGCCGGATTGCAACGGAACGCGCTCGACGATCTCGATGCCGTCGCGCACCAGCGCGTCGTGCTTGCGCGGGTTGTTGGTCATCAGGCGGATGCGGGCCAGTCCAAGCTCCTTGAGGAGCTGCACCGCGAGGTCGTACTCGCGAGCATCGGCCGGGAACCCCAGCTGATGATTGGCCTCGACGGTATCGCTGCCCTGGTCCTGCAGCGCGTAGGCGCGGATCTTGTTGCCCAGCCCGATGCCACGCCCTTCCTGCTTCAGATACAGCACGGCGCCGCATCCCGCCTTGGCGATCGCCGCGAGCGCCGCTTCGAGCTGGAAACCGCAGTCACAGCGCAGCGAGAACAACGCATCGCCCGTCAGACACTCGGAATGGATGCGAACCAGGGGTGCGTCGCCGGTCTCGAGATCGCCGAGAGCCATGACCACGTGCTCCTTGCCGTCGGCAGAGCCGAACACTTGCACGCGAAATTCGGCGAATGGCGTCGGCAGTCGTGCCTCGGCGATGCGTTGCAGCACGCTCATGATGGGAATTTAGGGAGGGTTCAGACGTTCAGTTCGAGAATTTTAGGCGAGTTACGACCCGAGCGCCCTGCACCCTCGGACATCGCGGCGGTCGGCGGCGGCGGCCGACCACCGCGATGCGGCTCATGCCGGTGCCAAAAACTCAGGCGCCGATGAAACTCTGACCGCACACCCGCAGGGTCTGTCCGTTGACGCCGGTGGACAGCGACGAGGCGAAGAACGTCACCGCTTCCGCGATATCGATCGGCAGTCCGCCCTGCGACAGCGAATTGAGGCGGCGACCGACTTCGCGATTCATCAACGGCATTGCGGCCGTCATCTGGGTCTCGATGAAGCCGGGCGCCACCGCGTTGATCGCGCCACCCCGCTTCGCGAATTCCGGCGCCAGCGCATCGACGTAGCCGATGATGCCGGCCTTCGTCGCACCGTAATTCGTCTGGCCGACGTTGCCGGCGATGCCACCGATCGACGAGATGCACACGACCCGCGCGCCCGGCTTGAAGCCGTCGCCCGCCAGACGCTCGTTGATGCGCATGATCGAACCCAGGTTGATGTCGAGCACCATGTCCCAGAGGTGCGGCGCCATGTTGCGCAACATCTTGTCGCGCGTGACCCCGGCGTTGTGGACGATGACATCGAGCGGGCCGCACTCCGACAGGATGCGATCGCCAGCGTCCTTCGCGGTGACGTCCAGCGCCAGCCCGCGGCCGCCGATGCGGCCCATCGTCTCGCCGAGCGCACCTTCTTCCTGCGGACGATCCATGCCGATGACCTGCGCGCCCTCGCGCGCCAGTGTCTGGGCAATCGATGCGCCGATGCCGCGCGCCGCGCCAGTGACCAGCGCGAGCTTGCCGGCTAGCTGCCCCGAGTAGGCCTTCGCCACCAGCTGCGACGCCCCCACCTCGAGCACCTGTCCGGTCACGAATGCGGAGTGCTCGCTCAGGAAGAAGCGAAGCACGCCGGCGAGATTCGTCTCGCCGCCGCCGGCGACCACGAGCAGATTCACCGTCGATCCCTTGCGGCCGATCTCCTTGCCGAGCGATCGCACGAAACCGCGCAGCGCCGCCGCCGCGGTGCGCTCGCCGACGGAGCCGTCCGAACCCAAGGCCCGGGTGATGACGATCACGCGGCCATGCGCCGACAGCCGCGACACCCGCGGCTGCATGAAGTCGTACAGCGTGCGCAGGCCGCCCGCGGAATCGATGCCACTGGCATCGAACACCAGTGCATTCGGCGAAAAGCCCTCGCCGGAGTCGCCCTTCAGCACCAGTCCTTGCTCGTGGGCCGCCGCCTTCACTGGCGCCAGGCCCCCATGATCGGGCGCAACGAACAGTTCAGCTCCGGTTCCGCCTAACGCGCCGACTATCGGGTTGGCCATCGTGGCCGTCGGCGCCGTGCCGACCATCACCGCCCGACCTGCGAGCGGTTGCTCGGCGTAACCGCCGGTGGCGCGCCGCAGACGCGGAGGCGAAGGAAGACCGAGCAGACCGGACAACTGCTTGCCGAACGCGGTTTGCGAAAACTCGAGGAAGCGATCGCTCATCGATGAACCTGATGTGGTGAATGAAAGAAATTTCGTCGCGGCCTGGAGTGCCTGCGGCGGGATCGCGGAGCTTAAGTAGCGGCATTGAGGGTGCGCACTGACAAGAGCGCCGAACGTTGACGTCCGGCCAGCCCCTGCCGGATAGTTCCCAGCTGTTGCTGCCTGTTTGATGGAGAACGGGCATGACAATTGATGCACAGAAATACACAAACATTCGATTCTTTTAGATTGGGAGAGCGGTGATGACTTCGAAGGCCCTGGTCCTTGCGGCCGCAACCACCGGCGTGGCCGTCGTCACGATGGTCGCGCTGAATCTGGTTGCGCCGATTTCGCATGCTGCAGAAACGCACGGAAATACGTCGGGCGTCACCGCGGATCAGGTCTTCGCCGCCTCGATCTCCGAACCGGGCGCTTCGTCCCCCGCAGCGCAGCCGATGGAAGTCGCCGCACTGACTGACGCAGCGCCTGCCGCGGAAGCGGCACCCGCAGCCGCGCCGGCCGAAGCACCCGCCTCCTCGCCCGCTCCTTCGACGGCTGCCGTCGGCGGTGGCTCATGCGCGATGGGAACCAGCTCCGGTGGACCGGTGATCGTCGCGGCCGCAGGCGCTCCGGCCGCAAGTGCCGAATCGTCCTCGCAGCCGATGGAAGTGGCCCAGGCCACGCCGGCGCCTGAAGCTGCCGCTGCCCAGACGCCGGCCGAACCCGTGGCCGATGCCTCGTCCATGAGTTCCCCTGCGCCCGCCGCATCCGCTCCCACCGAAGCGGCCGGTGCCTGCTCCACGGGCATCGTGGATCCGAACCAGACCCCGGTCGTCGTGAAGGCCGGTGGCTATCCGGGCGATGCCTCGGCGCCCGCCGCGCCCACCGATATCGCGACGGCCGAGAACCAGGACGCGGCCGCCGCCGCTGCGATGCCGGAACCGGCCGCGCCGGTAGAATCCGCTCCGCCGCCGGCTCCGGAACCCGCGCCGGCTCCTGAGCCCGCCGCCGAACCGGCACCTGCGCCTGCTGCTGCAGCCGCCCCGGCGCCCAAGACCGAAGCCCCCAAGCCCGCGAAGCCGAAGTCGGATGCACCGGCCAAGCCTGCCAAGTCCGCCGCACCCAAGAAGGCACCGGCCGAGGCCAAGGTCGCCTGGTGGCCCGCCAAGGCCGACGGCAAGCTCAATGTCGTGTACGCCGGTGAAGCCAGCTTCACGAAGGCCATCGTGGTCCTGCTCGACGGACAGTTCGACAACGCCGACAGCGCCGACCAACACATCAAGGTGACGCCCAAGAAGGGCGGAGCCGTCAACGGCAAGTGGCTCGTGGCCAAGGGCAACCCGTCGATGCTGCTGCTCAACGTCGATCCGGGCCTGTACACGGTCGAGATCGGGTCGGGCCTGACGGACAAGGGCGGACGCGCAGTCAGCGCCGCCTCCAAGGGCTCCGTGTTCGTCAACTGACACGGCGCCCCTCAGGCCCGCCCACACGCCTACCGATGGCCACGACGCTGTTCGATCTTTCGGGCCGCGTCGCGCTCATCACGGGCGCGTCGCGCGGCATCGGTGAAGCCACGGCGCGCCTGCTGGCCGAACAAGGCGCGCACGTGGTCATCTCCAGCCGCAAGCAGGAGGACCTGGACGTGGTCGCCGCCAGCATCGAGGCGGCGGGCGGCAAGGCCACCGCCATCGCCGCGCACCAGGGCGACTCGGCAGCACTCAAGCATCTGATGGACCGCGTCACCGGCGAGATCGGACGCCTCGACATCCTGGTGAACAACGCGGCGACCAACCCCTACTTCGGACATATCTCCGATACCGACATGGGAATGGTCGACAAGACGTTGCAGGTCAACATCAAGGGCTACTTCGAGTTGTCCGCCCTCGCCTCCAAGGTGATGCGTGCGCAGGGCGGCGGCGCGATCGTCAACATCGCGAGCATCAACGGCGAGAAGCCGGCCCTGTTCCAGGGCATCTATTCGATCACCAAGGCTGCGGTCATCAACATGACGCAGGCCTTCGCCCGCGAATGCGGCCCGTGGAAGGTTCGCGTCAACGCGGTGCTGCCGGGGCTGACCGATACCAAGTTCGCATCGGCGCTGACCAAGAACGAACCGATCCGCAAATCCTTCACCGACCAGCTCCCGCTGCAGCGCATGGCGCAGCCGCAGGAGATCGCGCCCGCCGTGTTGTATCTGGCCAGCGACGCGGCCAGCTACGTCACCGGCACCACGCTGGTCGTCGACGGCGGCTACCTCGCCTAGCCGTCCGATCGCCCCTGATTTCGGGGCGATCCGTGTCGATGAACCATTCGAGCCGGCCGTACTCCAAGCGGCGTAAACTGGCGCGCGCTCCCGATTTCTCTCCCATGCTCCGAACCTTCGCACCGCTCGTCGTGACCGCGGGCCTGATCACCAGTGCATGGGGTGCCGCGCGCGCGCAGGACACTGTCATGTCCCGCCCGCCGAACGTCGTGGAGCTGCCGGAGTCGTCGACGCACGACCTCGACCTGCCACAGATCGGCAACCCGGCGGACACGGCGCTGTCGCCGGCCGAGGAAGCCCGACTCGGCGCTCGCGTCGTCTCCCAGCTGTACGCCTACGAGTACCTGCTGGAAGACCCGCAGATCACGGATTACCTGACCGCGACCGGCTGGAAACTTGCAGCGGCCAGCGGCGCACGGCCGCCGAAGCTCGAGTTCTTCATGGTCAAGGACCCGCGCATCAACGCCTTCGCGTTGCCCGGCGGCTTCATGGGCTTCAACGCCGGCCTGCTGACCGCCAGCAGCACCGAAAGCGAACTGGCCGGCGTCATGGCGCACGAGCTTGCGCACGTCACGCAGCGTCACATCGCCCGTAGCGCGGCCGAGAGCGGCGGCGTGGCGTCGATCGCAACCTGGCTCGCGGTACTCGCCGCGATCATTGCGGGCTCGGCCAATCCGGACATCGTGCTAGCCGCGCTGGCGGCTGGACAGGGGCTGGCCTATCAGCGGCAGGTTTCGTTCACGCGCGCGCACGAACTCGAGGCCGACCGCATCGGCATCCGGACCTTGTCGGAAGCCGGGTTCAATCCCGAGGGCATGGCTGCGTTCTTCCAGAAGCTCGAACAGCAATCGCGCCTGTACGGCAACGGCATGCCGGAGATCCTGCGCACGCACCCGGTCAACACCACGCGCGTTTCGGAAGCCCGTGCCCGCGCCGCGTCGATGCCGAAGAACGATGCGCCCGACTCGATCGAATACGGCCTCATGAAAGCGCGTACGCAGGTGTTCGCGTCGCGCCAGCCCAGCGATGCCGTCGACGCCTACGCAGCGCTCATCGCGGCGGGTCACGACACCGCGCCGTACCGCTACGGCCTGGCGTTTGCGCAGCACGAGCTCGGGCAGAACGACAAGGCCATGGCCACGCTCAAGCCCGTGCTCGACAAGTATCCGCGGCAACCCAATGTCGGCCTGCTGCAGGCGGCCATCCTCAGCGACGGCAAGGATCCGGCCAGTGGGCTGGTCGCCTACGAGAGCACGCTGCAGGCCAATCCCCGATTCGCCCCGGCGATCCTCGAGTACGCCGAAGCCTTGATCCACGCCGGCAAACCCGAGCAGGCGCGTGAGATCCTGGTGTCGCACGAGCAGGCCTTCGGCACGCGTCTGGATACGTATCGCCTGCTCGCACAGGCCGCTCGCGAGGTCGACAACAACGCCGAGGCGAGTTACCAGATGGCGAACTACCTCTATCTGCGGGGCGACGCCGGTGGCGCGCTGTCGCAGCTCGACGCCGGTCTGCGCATCGCGAGCCTCAGCCCGCAGGATCGTGCGCGCCTGAGTGCGCGACGTGCCGAGGTCCGTGAGGCGCTGCCGCGGAATTACGATCCCGAAGAGCGCGTCCGCCGGCGCCGGTAGCGATTGTTCTCAGGCTTTCGCGTCGAGAATCCTTCGAGCGGCCTCGCGCGCCGATCCCGGCGCCAGCGTGATGCCGAGCCGGTGATGCCCGCTGTTCACGAACAGTCCGCGCCGCTCTTCGCTCCAGCCGATCACCGGCGCCCTGCCCTGCGGAGCCGGGCGCAAGCCGGCCCAGTGCGCGATCACCGGCCGATCGGCCAGGGCGGGCGCCATCTGGCGCAGGCTCTTCAGCAGACTGTCGCGTGCGGCATCGGTCGTCGTGTCCGCGAAACCGACGTCTTCGAGCGTGCTGCCAACGAGAACCCGCCCATCGCGGCGCGGAATCAGATAGCGCCCCTCGCGAAGAACGATCGATTGCAGATCTCCCGGCTGCGCCTGCAGCAGCAGCATCTGGCCACGCACCGGACGAATCGGCAGCGCGGCGCCGAGCTGACCACTCCAGGCCCCGGCAGCCACGACGACGACCGCCGCATGGCGTGTTCCCTGCCCGGTCCGTACGCCGACGACCCGTTCGCCGCCCACGAGTTCATGGACGGCTTCGTTCTCGACGCATTCACCGCCGGCGGACCGGAAGGCCTGCAGCAGCGACTGCAGCAGTCGCGGACTGCGGACCTGTGCGACGTCGGGCAACGTCACCACGGGCGCCGATGCCGTTGCGTCACCCGTGATGGACGCCACCCGCAGGCCCCAGGCCTCGGCAGCCTGTGTCCACTGCATGGCGTCGGCCGGCGCCAGCACCTGCACGCCGCTGACGGTGTATTCCGGATCGACCCCGCCCAGGGCCTGGATGCCCGCGCACCAGTCGGCATAACCGGCAAGGCTGTTGCGCAGGATCGGGAGCGTCGCGTCGTCGACGCCGTCCGGCTCCAGCGGCGACAGGATGCCGCCGCCGGCCCACGACGCCGCACCGCGACCGACGGCCGTCCGTTCGAGCACGCAGACCCGCAATCCGGCCCGTCGCAACTCGAGTGCGGTGGACAGCCCGATCACGCCGGCGCCGATGACGAGGACATCGGCCGAACGGGTAGCCTGTGACATGGGCGAACGAAAGGCTGATGCGGAAGAGCAATTATCGACTCGACACCCGGATCACGCGAGACGCGGCCACTGGACCGCGTCGACTCGCCCGTCCATCCGGCCATGGTCGTGCAAAAAAAGGGGACTGATATAAACGCGCCATGACCCGGCACGAAGGATTCACTTTGCTCGAACTGATGGTGACGATCGTGATCGCCTCCATCCTGCTCGCGCTCGCAGTGCCGGAATTCACGCGCTTTGGCCTGGCCTCGGCGCGCGCAAAAGGCGCCACGGAACTGTTCGCCGCGCTCAGCGAAGCGCGTTCCGAGGCCGTGGCCCGCAACGCACCGGTGACCTTGTGCCGCCGCGACTGGTATTCGAGCGCCTCGTTCCCGCAATGCGCCACCAGCGGCGGCACCTGGGCGCAAGGATGGTTGGTCTACCAGGACGCCGATGGCGACTTCTCGGGATCCGAACCGGACAACGCCGCCGACCTGATCTCCGCATACGACCGCGTCGGCCAGACCTCGCCGACCCGCGACAAGGACGCTTTCGCAGTGCTGACGACGCTCGACGACCCGACCCACCTGAGCTTCCAGGCCAATGGGCGCACCGGGCAGCACGTGCAGTTCACGCTCTGCGAGAGCAAGCAGCTGCTCAGCGACGCCCGGCTGATCGACGTCGCGCTCAGTGGCCGCGTCAGCCTGGTTCCGCTCGACAAGGCCTCGCTGCCGGCGGCCTGCCCGTGAACGCGCGCCTGCGTCACGCCAGCGGATTCACGCTGATCGAAGTGCTGATCACGGTGTTCGTCGCCGGCATCGGCCTGCTCGCGGTGGCGGGCCTGCAAGCGATGTCGAAGAAATTCAATTACGACGCCGTGCAGCGCACCAGCGCCAGCGTGCTCGCGCAGTCGATGGTCGAGAGCATGCGCACCAATCCCGGGTATCTGGATTTCTACCTCACCAGCGACGCCTCGTCCGCCGCGTCCGCCGTCGACTGCGGCGCCGCCGGTGCGAAGTGCGCACCCGCCGAACTGGCGGCCTACGACCTGTACCGCTGGAGCCAGTCGCTGGCGGGCGCCGAAGCCAGGATCGACGGCGACAACGCCGGCGGCCTGGTCGACCCGACGGGCTGCATCCAGAAAGGCTCCGTCAGCGGGCTCTACACGGTGGCCGTCGCGTGGCGCGGAATCACCGGCATCGCGCCACCGGCCAACGACGACCCGGCCGACGATCCCGCACGCAATCCCTGCGGCCTCAACCTGCACCGCTATGACGATCCGCGCGAAGCCGGCGAAGACGACCGCATGCGCCGCGTCATCGTCCTGGACGCCTTCGTGGCCGATCCCAATGCGCCCTGAGTCGAAACGCCAGTCGGGCTTCACGCTGATCGAGCTGCTCGTCTCGACGACGCTGGGCCTGCTGCTGCTGGCCGGTATCGCCACGCTGTTCGTGTCGACCAATCGCAGCTATCGCGAGAACGACCTGATCGCCGGCATGCAGGACCAGGCGCGCTTCGCGATGGCGACGATCTCGCGCGATCTGACGATGGCCGGCTACTGGGGCGGCATGCTCGGCACCGGCAACCTGATTCCGAACTTCGAGAACACGTCGACCGACGACGACGACACGAGCGCGGTGCAGGGTCTGCTGCCGGCCCAGGATTGCGGGCCGCCCGACATCGCGTGGAGCTTCCTGGTGTCGTCGGCGGTGGAGTTCCGCAACCAGGACAGCGCAACTCCGATCACCTCGCAGTGGCGTTGCCTGGGCAACGTGCGCGCCGGCACCGACGCACTGGCCATCCGCCACGTCGCCGGACAGACCACCGCGTCGATGGCGCTGGGCGAAAGCGCGGTGACCCTGCGTCCGTACCACTTCTATCTGCAGACCAACGGCACCGCCGGAACGATGATCCGCTGGGGCAACAAGGCCACCGACAATCCGACCGCGCAGCCGCTGGCGCCCAACAGCTTCCAGCGCTACTACCCGCGCATCTACTTCGTCCGGGATTTTTCGCTGACGCCGGGCGACGGCGTCCCCGCGCTCTGCCGCAAGGAGCTCTGCCCGAGCGGCTACGTCGCCGATTCGAACCCGGAGCTGGCGAGCTGCGGAGCCGGCGCTGCCGGCGCGGCCGGGTTCTACTCGGAGTGCATCGCCGAAGGGGTCGAGGATCTGCAGGTCGTCTGGGGTCTGGACGATCCGAGCGACAACGACGACATCGTCGATCGCTACACCGCGACGCCGACGCCGGACGAGGTCAAGACGCAGGCGCGCTCGGTGCAGATCCACCTGCTGGTGCGCTCGCGCCGTTCGGACGCCTCCTACCTCGACGAGAAGACCTATCGCCTCGCCGACAAGGAGCCGTTCATACCCAGCGCCGTCGCCGACGCGGCTGGCACGCCCGCAACGCAGCAGACGCGCCACTTCTTCCGTCGCGCCTACAGCACGACGGTGCAGCTTCGTAACCTCGGCATCCAGGGCGGGACAGGAGTGAAGTGATGAACGAGCCGGCTTCCCTCGCATCGTTCCGCGCGCCGTGCGGATCCACGCAGCGTCAGGCGGGCGCCGCGCTCGCCACGGCGCTGTTCTTCCTGGTCGTCATCACGATCCTCGGGCTGGCCGCGATGAAGGCCGGCCAGACCGATCTGCGCCTCGCACTCAATGAAGAGAGCCGCATCACGGCCGTCCAGAGCGCGCAGTCGCTGCTCGAATCGCTGCTCGAAAGCAGCGCCTCCAACATGGTCGTCCAGCAGGGCTCCGGCTATGTGCAGAACTGCTACATCTCGGGCGAGCTCGACGCCGCTTCGCTGCGCACGCGGCAGAACTTCGACTGCCCGGCGGATCTGAATCCGGTCTCGGTGCTGCCCGACGGCACGCTCAAGCTGCATGCGTACACGATGATCCGGCGCGAGAGCGTCGGTGGCTCCGACTTCGCGCCGGTCTCGGCGTTGCGTCGCGGCGACAGCGGCGAGCGCTTCCGCCTGGCCAGCTTCACGGTGCTGGCGGGTTACGACCGCACCGCGGCCAGTCGTGCAGCCGGGGCCTCCGATTCGGGAAATTTCGGCGCCGCCGAAGTGAGCCAGGGCACCTTCGTCAAAGTCGACACCGTCGACGGCCTGGTGGTGGAGTGAACGCCGTGAAAAAACTCATGCAGCAACGGCTCGGTCTGCGCTCGCAAATCTTCGCGGTACTGCTCGGCCTGTTCCTCACGCTGCCGGCGGCCGTGCGTGCGGACGACATCGACATCTACAACAACCAGGCCGACAACCCGCTCAAGCCGCCGATGACGATCCTGGTCCTGGATCTGAACCTGCTCGGCATCTGCAACAACGTCATCACCAACGCGACCAATCCGAACAAGCCCGATGCGCCGCAGCTTTGCCTGGACGTGCGCAACAGCATGCTGCTGTCCGAACTCCTCGGCGGCGTCACCAGCAATCCGACGCAGTACCTGACCCAGTTGCTGCTCGGCACCGGCACGACCGATCGCGGTCGCGCGGCGGCGCTGTGCGACCTCTACGGCATTCTCGGCATCGCTTCGCCGGTGGTGCAGCTTCCCGCCGTCGGCCCCGTGCTCAAGCTGCTGCTCGGCAGCGTCTCCAGCCTGTCGTGCGGCACGCTGCAGTTCCTGACCGGGATCCCGCTGGTCGGCAGCATCCTCGATGGCCTCATGGGCGGGTTCGTCGGCCAGCTGGTGAGTGGCCTGGTCAATCCGCTGCTGACCACCGTCGTCGGACAGCTGCCTTCCACCGTGATGGGACTGCTCAACACCACGATCTCCGGCGTCATGAATCTGGGGCAGGTCGGCCTGATCTCGCTGCTCGAATCGATCCTCAACCAGCTCGTGAACTCTCGCGTCGCCATCGTGGTGTCGCACGCCGACCGGGCGACGGCAGCTGGCGCACCTGCGAGTGCCTGCGCCTTCGGCGACACCGCGTCGATACCCACCTCGCGCCGGGAGACGGTGAACTGCAGCAACGGCGCCTACTTCCTGGTCGGCTTCACACCGCTGGTCGACCAGGGCTCCGTCAACCAGTTGCTCACGCGCGTCACGACGCTGCTGACCAACACGCTCAACCCCACCAACCTGCTCAACTCGACGACCGCCCTGCTGGCGACGACGGTGACGACGCCGACCTCGCTGCTGCCTCCGTTCCAGGGCAAGGAGATCTACGCCGAGATCACGCATTACCTCGGCGGCGACACGATCCACAACGCACCGCTGGCGCGCTGGGATGGCCTCACCGGCCTGCTCACGCGCGACACCTCGATCGAAAGCGGCAGCCGCTACATCCAGCCGCCGGCGCAGTGCGACATCGTCAACGTGCTCAACGTGCAGCTGACCAACAGCGATCGCGAATCGGAGTCGGATGCGACGCTCAAGCAGTACTTCCCGAGCGCCGTCACCAACGGAACCATCAGCTTTCCGAACGTGGTCGCCAAGGCGCGCGATCCCGGCTTCAAGGACGTCAACGGCAACGACATTGCCCTGCGCTCGAGTTTCCTGATCCAGGACAATCTGTCGAGCCTCGCGGCGCTGACCAACGTCGGCGCCAACGTGACCGGCTACGCCAACAACCTCGGCCTGCTGAATCTGGGCAAGTCGACGGCCGAACTGCTCAAGCCGGTGCTGTCGGTGGATGCAAGCCTGCTCACGCCGAGCCTGGCCAGCAACCCGACGACGCCGGGACGCCTGGGCACGCCGGTCACGACGCCGGCTTTCCTGGGCATCTTCCGACCCGAGATCGACCAGAAGCCGCGCTGGCCGGGCAACCTCAAGAAGCTCAAGCTGCGCTCGGTCAACGGCAAGCTGAAGTACTACGACGCCAGCGGCAACGTGGCGATCGCCGCGGACGGACGCATCGACAAGAACGCCGTGACGTTCTGGACGCTGACCTCGCTGCTGGGGGCCGGAAAGATCGCCGACGGACGCGACGCCACGCTTGGCGGCGCCGGCCAGAAGATTCCGGGCTTCGCGCTGCTCGGCGGCGGCAATCCGGGCCGCACGAACACCACCGGCACCCGCAAGCTCTTCTACGACCGCTACACCGGCGCCAGCAAGGTGCCGAGCCTCGCCGCGCTCCATCCTGACGATGCGGCCGTGCGAACCGAACTGCTGAGCTCGCTCGGCGCTTCCGGCGATACGCAGGCCCAGGCGCTGCTGCTCTACGCGCGCGGCTACGAGGTCGGCTCCTCGGCGACGTCGCTGGGTGTCGGCTCGGGGCTCACCGGGCGCGCCTGGCTGCACGGCGCGGTCCTGCACTCGCGCCCCGTCGCCGTGAACTACGGCGCCCGCTCGGGCTACACGACGACCAATCCCGACATCCGGACGATCTACGGGTCCACCGATGGCTACCTGCGCATGGTCACCAACACCGCGGCAGGCGGCGCCGAGTCGGGCCTCGAGACCTGGGCGTTCATGCCGCGCGCGGTCATGGACCAGCAGAAGATCCTGCGCGACAACCAGCCCTCGGCGAAATTCCCGTATGGCGTGGACGGCGCCCCGACGGTGCTGCTGCGTGATCGCAGCCCCAGCGGCGGTAACGCCGACGGCAAGATCGAAACCAGCAACACCTACGATCGCGCCGCGGTCTACTTCGGCCTGCGCCGCGGTGGCTCGAACATTTACGCGCTCGACATCAAGAACCCCGACAGCCCGACGATGATGTGGCGCATCGGCACCGACGGGCTCTACAACTCGTCCGGGCTCGTCGCCGGCTCGGCGACGCAGTTCTCCGAAATGGCGCTGACGTTCTCCAGCCCGCAGGCCGGCCGCGTGCAGTACAAGGACGGCGCGACGGTCGTGACGCGCAGCGTCGTCCTGTTCGCCGGCGGCTACAACGGCGGGCGCGACAGCGCCAACGCCCGCATCGGCAAGGATGCCGCGCGCGGCAGCAAGGGCGTGCTGGGCACCGACGATGCCCGCGGCAACGCGATCTACATGGTCGACGCCGAAACCGGCGAGCTGATCTGGAAGGTCAAGAAGGGCACCTTCAGCACGGCCTCGCCGTACAGCAGCTCGACGCTCAGCTTCCAGCATCCGCTGATGGCGGACAGCATCGCGGCCGATCTGACGGTGGTCGACAGCAACGGCGATGGACTGCTCGATCGTCTCTACGCGGTGGACACCGGCGGCCGCCTATGGCGCGCGGATTTCGCCAGCGCCGACCGCAAGGACTGGACGGCCACGCCGCTGGCCAGCGTCGGGCGCCACTCGACGTCGAACGTCGCCAACGATCGCCGCTTCTTCCACGCACCGGACTACGTGCCGTTCAAGGATGCGCGCGGCGCCTACGACGCCATCGTGTTCGCCACCGGCGATCGCGAGGATCCGTTCAACGCCAGCACGCAGAACTATCTCTACATGTATCGCGACCGCGTGGTCGCGAGCGGCATGCTGCCCACGCAGGTGAAGACCTCGGAATCCGAACTCAAGAGCCACGACAACTTCGTCGACCTGACGTCGGCCTGTGCCAGCGGGTCGGCCAACTGCGGGGCCACGGCCGAAGGCGCGATCGGCTGGAAGATCAACCTTTCGCGACGCGGCGAGAAAGCCATGTCGCAGCCGCTCAGCAGCGGCGGCACGGTGTTCTTCACCAGCTACGTTCCGCAGGATCCGACGACGCGCACCTGCACGCCGGACGAAGGCAGCAACCGCCTGTACGGCGTATCGCTGGCGGACAGCCGGCCGGTGGTGCAGGACTTCATCGCGGATACCGACACCGACAAGCGCAGCACCGATGGCGGCGTGCCGGGCCTCGCAGGCGAGTTGAGCACCGTGGCCACCAGTGCAATCGCCGCCAACACGCATACGCTCGAAGCCCGGAGTCCTCGTTACTATCCGGTCTACTGGCGCGAACGGCGCGGCGACGACGAAACTCCTCCGTGAGCCCTCCCACGAGAACAGCATTCCCCCATGGCGGGACCAGCGGCTTCACGCTGATCGAACTGATGATCACGGTCGCCGTGGTCGCCATCCTCGCCACGATCGCGGTGCCGAGCTACCGGGTCTATGTCGAGCGCGCCAATCGCACCGTCGCCAAGACGGCGATGGTCGACGTCGTCTCGCGGCAGAACAGCTACTACGTCGACCGCAAGCGCTTCGCTACGACGCTCACGAAGCTGGGCCTGGGCGCCGACACGCTGTATCTCGGTCGCGAAGGAACGCTGTCCGCCAGCAACGGCGACGGTTCGATCTACGAGGTCAAGCTCGCCGGCAATGCGAACAACACCGCCTGCCCTGCCACCGGCAGCGCGACCGCGAGCGGATTCACGATCGTCGCCAAGCCGATCCGTGCCCAGGTGAGCGATACGCGCTGCGCGACGCTGTGTCTGAGTTCGTCCGGCATCAAGAGCGCAAGCGGGACCGACGCCGGGAATTGCTGGACGCGCTGAACGTACGGCGTGCCGCCGAACGCTGAAGATCCGCGAATGAACATCGAAATCGTCGTGCTGGCGATCGCCCTCGTCTTCGTGACAGGGGTACTGCTGTTCGTCGCCCACGCCCGGCGCACGGCCGAACCCACGCCGGTCCCACACGCGGTGCCGCAGCGCCTGCTCCGGCTGATCCGCTCGTACCTGCAGGCGACCAGCGAAGCCGTCGCCGCGCTCGAAGCCGCCGGCATCACGCGGCCCGCAAGCGCGCTGGGATGGTCGCTGGCGGGCATTCCGCACGAAGGCCACCTGATCGACGATCGGCGTTACCGGAAACATGGATTCGGCTGCACCGTCGAGCTGCCTTCGGTATCCATCGATTTCGACTTCGGGCCCGAGGGGCAGATCGACGGATTCGACGCGTCGCGTCTCGCGTTCTTCGCCACGGATCGGCTCGAACACTTCGGCTATGCATCGGCGGAGCAGATCGCGCTCGACATGCAAAGCGCGGTCCGCAGCGGCGCCGTCGTTCCCTACGAGGATTCGGCGCTGCTCCATCTGCGCGACGCCTGAGGCGTCGGGCCACGATCCGGCCGCGATCACGACCGCCCCCGAGGGATCGCGGATAAAATCGGACACAACCCCTTCTGGAAGAGATCCGATCCGATGAATGTGCCCGATAGTCCGCTCGACACCCTGATCGCCAGTGCGCGGCGTCACCGCCTCGGCGACCTGCTGTGGCGCAGCGCGGCGCGCACACCGCGCAAGACGGCGCTGGTCTACAAGGATCTTCGCCAGAGCTTCGCGGAACTCGACGAGGTCGTGAACCGCACGGCCAACGCGCTGGCCTCGCGCGGCGTCGCCAGGGGCGATCACATCGCGCTGCTGTCGCACAACAACCACGCCTTCGTCGTCATCCGCTTCGCGCTCGCGCGGCTGGGCGCCGTGATGGTGCCGATCAACTTCATGCTCAACGCAACCGAAGTGGCCTTCATCCTCGAGAACGCCGAGGCGCGCGGCGTGATTGTCGAGGATGCGCTGGCCGGCGTCGCCGATGCGGCCATCGCCGAAGCAGGCTCGAAGCTGAAGGTCCGCGGATCGATCCGCGAAAAACTCGAGCAGGCGCCTGCGGGCTGGGAATGCGTGCAGGACTGGATGCAGCATGCGGATGCCACGCTCCCCGACATCGCCATCGACGACGACGAGCCGGTGCAGATGCTCTACACCAGCGGCACCGAATCGCGGCCCAAGGGCGCGCTGCTGTCGGCCCGCTGCCTGTATTCGCATTACACGAGCTGCATCGCCGACGGCGAGATGAGCAGCGAGGACATCGACGTGCATTCGCTGCCGCTGTTCCACTGCGCGCAGCTCGACTGCTTCCTGACGCCGGATCTGTATCTGGGCGCGACCAGCATCGTGCTGCCGGCGCCCGACGCCACGGCGCTGCTCCAGACGGTTGCGGCCGAGCGGGCCACGAAGCTGTTCTGCCCGCCTACGATCTGGATCGCGTTGCTGCGGCATCCCGATTTCGATCGCACCGACCTGAGCTCGCTGAAGAAGGGCTACTACGGCGCCTCGATCATGCCGGTCGAGATCATCAAGGAGATCACCGCGCGGATTCCCGGCATCCGCCTGTTCAACTTCTACGGCCAGACCGAGATGTCGCCGGTGGCCACGGTCCTCAAACCCGAAGACCAGATGCGCAAGATCGGATCCGCGGGGCGCCCGGCCATCAACGTCGAGACGCGCGTCGTCGACGATGACGATCGCCCGGTCCCGGTCGGCACCGTCGGCGAGATCGTGCATCGCGGGCCGCACGTGACGCTGGGCTACTGGAAGAACCCGGAGAAGACCGCCGAGGCCTTCCGCAACGGCTGGTTCCACAGCGGCGATCTGGGCGTGATGGACGACGAGGGTTACCTGACGGTCGTCGATCGCAAGAAGGACATGATCAAGACCGGCGGCGAGAACGTGGCCAGCCGCGAAGTCGAGGAAATGGTCTTCACGCATCCGGCCGTTTCGGAAGTCGCGGTCTTCGGTGTTCCGCACCCGCGCTGGATCGAGGCCGTGATGGCAGTCGTCGTGCTGCGCGCGGGCCAGACGCTGTCACCGGACGAGCTGATGCGCTTCTGCCGCGAACGGATGGCCGGCTACAAGGCACCCAAGCTGGTCGAGGTCGTCGACCAGCTTCCGAAGAACGCGAGCGGCAAGATCCTGAAGCGCGAACTGCGGGACCGGTTCGCCGCCAAGGGGCAGGCGATGGGAAGCTGAAGCTGGCGCGGGGCGTCAGCCTCCGGCCGGAATCGTCACCACCGGGATCGGCTGCGAGCGCCCCGCCTGCGCGAGCGCGATCAGCGTCTGCACGACGCTGAACGCGAACTTCGAGTCGAAGTCGGTCTGCTCGATCCAGTAATCCCGCCGCTGGTGCTTGATACTGGCGTAGGCGTTATCCGGCATCTTCCCGCCGGTGTGCACGATGATCACCGGTCGTCGCTCGATGTCGAGGAAGCCGACCGTCGCCAGCGTCGCGCCGGAAGCCACATCTTCCGGCGGCACCTGGATCTGCGCGCCCACCTCGGTGAGCATGCCGATCACGGATCGGGTCACGATGCCCACCCGTGATCCGCTCTCGTCGGCCACGCCGTACAGCACCTCGATGTCGGTCGTGCCCGCCGGAACCGTGAGCAGCTCGCGCACCCGGGCGGCGTCGGCGCGGTCGTCGTCGCTGGCCTGCGCAGGCACTTCGATCGACATGAAGATGCGATTGCCCTGCGGCGAGCCCTCGAGGCGCATCGCGACGAAGCCCCCCAACTGCAGCCGCCGTAGCGCCTGCAGCAGTTCGAAGAATCCGTGGCTGCCGGCATTGTTGGCGCCGGAAAGCGCCGCGCTGTTCTGCAGCGATCCGATCGACTGCACCGCCAGGCGCAACAGCACGTCGATGGGAACGCCGCTCTGGACCAGTGGCAGGACCAGTGACGGTGCCAGCGGGCGTGAATAGGCGTTGGCGAAGTCCTCGCCGGTCAGCGGCGTGAACGTGAACGTCGGCCGCGTCGCGTAGCCGATGCCACCGCCGATCGAACCGGTGGTGGGCGCATTGTTCTGCGTGCTCAGCGCCGCGGCGGCGTTGGCAGAGCCGTCGAGCGAATACGCGGCGATGACCTGCGACACCGGCAGCACGACCGCGGGCTCCGCGTAACGAAGCCCCACGATATTGGCCAGCGTCTGGCGCTTCTGCGCGAACACCAGCGCCCGCGCGTAGTCGACCTGGTCGTCCTGCAGCAATCGCGTGCCGAACGGCATGCAGGCGCTGGTGGCGAGCGTCGTGGTCAGCGCAGCCATCTTGAAGAATCGAGAAACGCGCGGGTATCCCGGAACGGTCGGCATGGAAGACGAGGTATCGACGATCAGAATGGAAGCCCGACGAAATGCCAGCAGCGGCCTTGCCCCGCAAGGGTATCAACGCCGCGGGGTGATGCGCGATCCGGGCCGGTGCCCCTGCGCGACGCGCGCCGTGGCCGACGATCGCCCGCATCGCGGGCGATCCGCGAATGGACGCACCGCACGGCTTTGCGGATGCTGCTGCGCATGAGCACCGTTCGAAGCTTTCCTCCGATTGCCGATCCATCTGCGCGGACGCTGATCCTGGGCAGCATGCCGGGCGTGCAGTCGCTCGCGGCGAATCGCTACTACGCGCATCCGCGCAATGCGTTCTGGCCGATCATGGCCGCTCTGCTCGGCTTCGACATCGAATCAACGTACGAGCGTCGTGCGCAGGCGCTGACGCAGTCCGGCTTCGCGCTCTGGGATGTGCTCGAGGCCTGCGTGCGGCCCGGCAGCCTCGACAGCGCGATCCAGACCGGCTCCCGCGTGGCCAACGACTTCCAGACCTTTTTCGCCCGGCATCCTGCTCTCGAACGCGTGTGCTTCAACGGCGCCGAAGCGGAGCGAAGCTTTCGCGTGTTCGCGCTTCCCGGGCTGGAGGTTCCGGCCCTTCGTTTCGTCCGCCTTCCCTCGACCAGCCCCGCCTACACGTTGCCATTCCAGCAGAAGCTCGCGGCATGGCGCGCAGGCCTGATCGATCCGCGCTGAGCCCCCCCGCGCCGTGGCCGCGCTGCTACGCTCGTGCTCCCCGGATCCCGCAGCGCAATCCCTTCGCGATGAGCGTCCGACGTGAACTGCTGGCACAGGCGCAAACCTGGTCGGAGCTGCTGGCCTCGGCGATGAAGGCCTGGCAACACGACGGCGAGTCGACGTTCGACACGCTGTTCCCGATCGCCATCGACGGCAACGCAGACCGTGCGCCGTACAACGCCGGCACGCTGCTGGTGTACATGGATCCGGACTGCCATCACGACTGCCGCGAACTGCTCGCGCGCCTTCACCACTCGAAATGGTTCGGCCGCTACCGCGAGGTGGCGTTCTACCTGATGGTTCATTTCGGCAAGGAGCACCTGGTCCAGCAGGCAAAGGCCTTCATCGCCGAGCTGCCGGAAGCCGAACGCGAGGACTCGCGCCTGCGCACGCTGATCTACTGGATCTCGGGCTCGGCGGAAGAACTGATCATGCCGATGCACGCCTGGATGCGCGGCGACACCAGCGTGAAGGGCGCCGGCCCGGTGTTTCCGGACCCCACACCGCCCACGCCCTGAGGCATCAGCGGCGCACGGCGTCGCGCGCCAGCAATCCTGCGATCGCCTCGGTCGCGCGTTCGGCAGCATTGCAACGCAAATCCGCGCGCACGCCGTCGAAGGCCGCGAGCTGGCGCTGCCGATGCGCCGCATCATCGAGCAGCCGCTGCACCTCGGTGGCCAATGCCTCGGGCGACGCGGCGTCCTGCAGCAATTCGGTGACGGTGGGTTCCGGCGCCAGCAGATTCGGCAGGCTCACGTACGGCGTCTTGAGCAGGCCCAGGTCCAGCATCATCCAGGCCGTCAGTCTCGAAGTGCGATACGCCACGACCATCGGCCGCCCGAGCAGCAGGCATTCGAGCGTCGCGGTGCCCGAGGCGAGCATCACGACGTCGGCCGCCCGCATCGCCTCGCGCGATTGGCCCGTCAGCAAGGTCCAGCGGCATCGCGGGGCGTGCTGCGCGATCGCCGCGCGCAGCCCTGCCTCGAGCGAAGGCTTGGCGATCGGCGAGACGAACCGCACGCCGGGCAGCCGCTCGTTCAACAGCGCCGCGGCCCGCGCGAACGGCTCGGCCAGATACTTCAGCTCGCCGCCACGCGATCCGGGAAGGATCGCGATCACCGGTCCCTCGCCTTCCAAGCCCAGGTTCTTGCGCCCCTGCGCCGGCGTGATCTCGGCATCCAGCTCGTTGGCCAGCGGATGGCCGATGAACTGCGCGGTGACGCCGCTGCCCTCGTAGTGCTTCGGTTCGAAGGGGAACAGGCAGAGCATCAGGTCCACCGATCGTGCGATGCCCTTCACGCGACCCGGCCGCCAGGCCCAGATCGTCGGACTGACGACATGCGCGGTGCGCAGGCCGCGTTCGCGAAGACGTCGCGACAAGCCCAGGTTGAAGTCCGGCGCATCGATGCCGACGAAAATGTCCGGCCGGTCCGACGTGAACTCGTCGATGAGCCGCGCACGCAGGCGCAGCAGCCGCGGAATGGCGGGCAGCACCTCGGCCAGGCCCATCACCGAGAGCTCTTCGATGGACCCGATCGACTCGCAACCGCCCTCGACCATGCGCGGCCCGGCCACACCCCGGATGCGGGCCCCGGGGAAACGGGCCTTCAGGGCGCGAACGATCGCGCCGCCCAGCAGATCACCAGACAGTTCGCCGGCCACCAGGGCGATGCTGGGGGGGGGGCGCGCAGGCTCGGACATCCATCCACTCCGTTTCGAAGGCGCCATTCTGAGGGCTGCGGCGCTCACCGGCGCGACGCGCCGCGGGCCGGAAGCGCTGTCACGATCCTGTCGAAGGTCGCAGGGCTAGAATCCCTCGATCCGGGTCATTCCCGAACCATAGCGGGCCGTATGCGGTCCGAAGAGCACCTCGCCTCCCGACCTCCTTCGTGATCCCGTCCTCGCCCCTCGCGTTCCATCCCCTCGTTCTGCTGTTGATGATGACGCTGTCCGGCGTCGCCGCATGCTCCCGTTCCGACGCCGAACCCGCCAAGCGCACGGCGCCCGCCGGTGCCAGCGTGGAAGTCGCCGAAGTGCGCACCGGCGCCGTCGAGCGACGCTGGTCGGCGGTGGGATCGCTGAAGGCCAACGAGAGCGTGATCGTGCGACCGGAAATTGCCGGCCGCATCTCGCGCATCGGCTTCGAGGAAGGCCAGCGCGTGAACCGCGGCGTTGCGCTGTTCGAACTCGATGACTCGGTATTCCTCGCCGAGGTGGCGCGGGCACAGGCCAACCTCGTGCTGTCCGGCAGCAATGCGAAGCGCTCGAAGGAACTGTTCGAGCGCGGCCTGATTTCCGCCGCGGATCGCGATTCCGTGCGCGCCGCGCAGGAACTCGACGAGGCCTCGCTGCGGCTGGCGCGGGCACAGGCCGCCAAGACCGTGCTGGTCGCACCGTTCGCCGGCAATGCCGGCCTGCGCGGCGCGGCCGTCGGCGATTACGTGAATCCCGGGCAGGACCTGGTTGTGCTCGAGGACCTGGACCGGGTGAAGCTCGAGTTCCGCCTGCCGGAACTGGCGATGCCGGACATCGAGGTCGGCCAGTCGGTGGAGGTCAATCTGGACGCCTACCCCGGCGAGACGTTCAAGGCCCAGCTCTACGCGCTGGACTCGCGCGTGGCCGACGACACGCGCTCGATCGGCGCAAGGGCGCTGCTCGACAACCCGGACGGACGCCTGCGGCCCGGCATGTTCGCGCGCGTGAACCTGGTGGTGTCGCGCAAGGAGAACGCACTGCTGATTCCCGAGCAGGCGCTGCTGGCGCGCGGCGGGAAATCCTTCGTCTACACGATCGACCAGGGCAAGGCGGTGGAGACCGAGGTGCAGCTCGGCCAGCGCCAGCCCGGCCAGGTGGAGATCCTGAAGGGCCTGAGCGCCGGGCAGGTGATCGTCACCAGCGGATTGCAGCGCATCGGCAACGGGGCGGCTGTCAAAACGGCCCCGAAAGCACAGGACGCGGCCCGCGAAAGCGCGAAGCCGCCGGCTGCGGCATCCTGACGGCCACCCGTCCAGCCCCGGCCACCAATGAACCGCAGCTTCGCTGCCCTGTTGTGTGCGGGAATCACCTGTAGCGGAACGCTCGCGCTGGCCAAGGCGCCGCCGGAGCGCGCGGCGGAACTGGGCACGACGCTCACGCCGATGGGCAGCGAGGCCGCCGGCAATGCGGACGGTTCGATCCCGGCCTGGAAGCCGCTGACCGATACCAAATTCAAGCGCGGCGACAATCCTTACGCGGCCGACAAGCCGATCGCGACGATCACCGCGAAGAACGTCGGCGAGTACGAGCCCTTCCTCACCGAGGGGCACAAGGCGCTGTTCAAGACCTTCCCCGACACCTATCGCATCAAGCTCTACCCGAGCCACCGCGGCGCGGCGTATCCGCAATGGTTCCTCGACGCCACCAAGGCCAATGCCTCGACGGTCGAGCTGACCAATTCCGGCCACGGTTTCTGCTGCGCGGCGCAGGGCTTCCCGTTCCCGATTCCGGGCAACGGCACCGAGGTGATGTGGAATCACATCGTGCGTTACAACACGCAGGGCTATCGCGGATACGTGGCGGCTGCGGCCACGACCAGCGCAGGCGACTACGTGGTCGAGCGTTCCTACCTCGAGCTGAGCTACGTCTACAACAGCCCCAAGGCGACGCCCGCGACGCTGAACAACCAGAACCTCTACGTGATGAGCAAGACGGTGGCGCCGGTCAGCAAGGCGGGCACCTCCTACCTGCTGCACGTGCCGCTCGACCGCATCAAGCAGTCGACCGGTGTCTGGTCCTTCATCTCCGGCGGACGCACGTTGCGCATCGGCGAAGTCGGCTACGACAACCCGGCGTTCGAAGGCCTGATGACGCAGGACCAGATCGACATGTTCAACGGCCCGCTGGATCGCTACACGATCAAGCTGGTGGGCAAGCGCGAGATGATCGT
Organism: Panacagrimonas perspica; assembly: GCF_004364935.1. Classification (GTDB taxonomy): domain Bacteria; phylum Pseudomonadota; class Gammaproteobacteria; order Nevskiales; family Nevskiaceae; genus Panacagrimonas; species Panacagrimonas perspica. Next base: position 1,601,802 of record NZ_SOBT01000008.1, read on the forward strand.
CCCCTACGACAGCTACCGGCTGTACGACCCCGACCTGAAGTACAAGGACATCATCACCAAGGGCCACATCAACCAGGACGAGGCCCGCTACGAGAAGCACCGCGTCTGGATCATCGAGGCGACGGTCCGCGAGGGCATCTCGCACCGTTACAAGAAGCGCGTGTTCTACCTCGACGAGGACTCCTGGATCGTCATCGCCCAGGACATCTACGACGAGCGCGACCAGTTCTGGCGCTTCGCCGAGTCGCACTCCATCAACTTCCCGAACGTGCCCGTGATGGTCAACGGCGTGCAGGTCCACTACGACCTGCAGTCGCGCCGCTACGTGATCCTCAATCTCACCAACGAGGAGAAGGAACTGATCGAGTACGACTGGAAGGCGGAACCCTCGTACTTCACACCGGCCAATCTCAAGCGCTTCACGTCGAACCGGCGCTAGCGGCCCGTAGCCCGGACGAAGTCCGGGAGTTTTCCTCCCGTCGGAGTGATATCCCGGACTGCGTCCGGGCTACGGGGGAAACCCTCTGCAAGGCACGCGAAATGCTTAAGGGGCAATTCATGTCATCGGCCCTAGTGTTCGCTCCAGAGTCAGTCCAACTGGGGATCTGACCGACGGAGATTCCGATGAACAAGCTGGCCCTTCCTCTGATGATTGCCGCCGTGAGCCTGGCCGCGACGCAGGCCGAGGCCGGTTCGCGGTACCGCTATGCCGACAACGATCGCAGCGACCGCTGGGAAGAACCCAGCCGCACGCAGTACGAGTATGCGGAGGTCGTGTCGGCCAACCCCATCTACCGCACGGTGCGCGTCGAGCAGCCGCGCCGCGAGTGCTGGGACGAGCGCGTTGTCTACAACGAGCGCCAGGACCGTGACTACTGGATGGACAACGGCACGGCCGGTGGCCTGGTCGGTGCGATCGCCGGTGGCGTGGTCGGCCACCAGTTCGGCAAGGGTCGCGGCAACAAGGCGGCCACCGCGCTGGGTGCCGTGATCGGCGCCGGCATCGGTCAGCGCGCGGCGGTGCAGAACAGCCGCGAGCGCAGCGGCAGCTACGAGCGCGTCGGCTACGAAGAGCGTTGCGAGACGAAGACCGACTACCGCACCGAACAGCGCATCGACGGCTACGACGTGGCCTATCGCTACGGCGGCCGGGTCTACAACACGACCATGCCGTACGACCCGGGCGCCCGCATCCCGGTGGACGTCAACGTCCGCCCGGTGCGGGATTGATCACACTTTGCTCCGCGGCTCGGGCCGCGGTTCCCACTAGAATCCGGCAATGCGAATCCAGGGACTGATGGTGCTGATGATCGTGGCAGGGGGGCTTGCGCTGAGCGAGCCCGCCTTCGCCCGCGATCGCGGCTTCTTCGGGACCGGCCTCGAAGGCCAGGGACGCGATGCCAGTCTGGTCGATCGGCGCGCTTCGCGGATGACCGCGGCACAGGCGGCCCGCGAAGCGCAGCATCGCTATGGCGGCGGCAAGGTGCTCAGCGTGGACCCGGCCAGTGACGGATTTCACGTGAAGCTGCTCAGGGACGGCGATGTTCGGGTTGTATTCATCGCGGATCACTGAGAGTCGCTGCACCGTCTTCGCGGTTCCGTGTCGACGCTTTTTCCAGCACCCGGGCGAACCGGTACAAGGCGAGTTCGCGACCGCGCTGCCACGCGGCGTTTGAGATCCGACGGACCCGCGGTGCCACGCTTCCCTATCGTTAATTTTCAGTTTTCCCCCGAGGTTGACCCAATATGCGCGCTCTAGTGATCGAGGATGACCCGCACCTTCGCGGGCAAGTCACCCAGATGTTTTCGGACGAGGGCTTTGCCGTGGATCAGGCAGCCGACGGCGAGAACGGCCTCTACATGGCGACGGAATATCCGGTCGACATCGCGATCGTCGATCTGGGCCTGCCCGGCACCAGCGGCATCGACATCATCCGCAAGGCACGCAAGGCCGGCCGCAGCTTCCCGATCCTGATCCTGACGGCGCGCGACGGTTGGCAGAGCAAGGTCGAAGGCCTGGAAGCCGGCGCCGACGACTACCTCGTCAAGCCCTTCCACCGCGAAGAGCTGCTGGCACGTGCACGCGCGCTGCTGCGTCGTTCCGGCGGCTGGGCCCAGCCGCAGCTCACCTGCGGCCCGGTCACCGTCGACACGACGGCCAAGACCGTCACCGTCAACGAGCGTCCGGTGGAACTCACCGCGTATGAGTTCAAGGTGCTCGAATACCTGATCCTGCACGCGGGCGAAGTGGTGTCGAAGTCGACGCTCACCGAGCACCTTTACGCCGAGGAAGACGAGCGCGACAGCAACGTCATCGAAGTCTTCATCCGTCGCCTGCGCACGAAGATCGACCCGGACGGCACGCTGGCGCCGATCACGACCTTGCGCGGCAGCGGCTATCGCTGGGACCTTCCGCGAAGCTGAGGGATGCGCCGCAGGCAGACCGGAGCGCTGCTGCCCGGCCTGTCCTGCGGCTTGCGATTTCACATCGGGAATAATGGGCCGTCTTGCGCCGCTTTCCGCGACGGGGCTGGCCACCGGAGGGCGTGCCTCTGAAACTGCGTTTCATGACGTCTCTTCGCGCCCGCCTGCTGGCAGCCGCCTCGGCGGTGCTGGCCGCATTCTTCGTGCTGACCGCCGCCGTGCTCGATGGCGCGTTTCGCGACAGCACCTTGCAGGCGCAGCGCGACAAGCTCGAAGGCCTGGTCTATTCGCTGCTCGCCGCCGCGCGCACGGATGCCAACGGCAATCTCACGGTCGAACCCAACGACATCTCCGACCGCCGCCTCGTGCAGCCCGCGAGCGGCCTGCAGGCGGCGCTGTTCGACGAACAGGCGCGCCTGGTCTGGACCTCCGCGGAATTCCTCGAAGTCCCCCCGCCGCAGATGCCCGGCGTCGGTCAGTGGGCCTTCCACCAGCTGCGCAAGCCGCCGGTGTTCTCGCTGAGCTACGGCCTGCGCTGGATCGACCTGCAGGACGACCCGAAGCGCTACACCTTCGTCGTCCTCGAAGACGCCAGCAGCTACGAGCGGCAGCTGCGCACCTACCGGCGCGAACTCTGGCTGTGGCTGGCGGCCGCCGCGGGAGGCCTGCTGCTGGTGCAGTACCTTGTGCTGCGCTGGGGCCTGGCGCCGGTGCGGCGGCTGGTCAACGAACTCAACGCGGTCGAGCGTGGCGAGCGCGCCGAGATCCACGGCAGCTACCCCGACGAGCTGGTGTCGCTGACGCAGGGCCTCAACGCGATGATCCGCAGCGAGCGCAACCAGCAGACGCGTTATCGCAACGCGCTGGGCGATCTCGCGCACAGCCTGAAGACGCCGCTGGCGGTGCTGTTCGGCATGTCCGAGGAACCGCGCGTTCCCGAAGAGCTGCGCAATCCCCTGCGCGAGCAGGTGGGCCACATGCAGCAGATCACCGACTACCAGCTGCGCAAGGCGGCGACCGCCGGCCGCCGCACGCTGGCCGAACCGATCGCACCGGCGCCGATCGCGGCCAAGATCACGCAGGCGCTGACCAAGGTCTACGCGGATCGTGGCGTGAAATTCGAACTGATCGCACCGCCCCAGTTCCGCATGCGCGCCGACAACGGCGATCTCTTCGAGCTGTTCGGCAACCTGCTCGACAACGCCTGCAAGTACGGCGGCGGACGCATCCGCGTCCGCATCTCGCGTGACGATCAGGACAACGTCATCGAAGTCGACGATGACGGGCCCGGCTTTCCGCAGGATGCGCAGGAACTGCTGCAGCGAGGCGTGCGCGCGGATACGCAGAATCCCGGCCAGGGCATCGGTCTGGCGGCGGTCTACGAGATCGTGAAGGCCTACGAAGGCCGCATCCTGCTCGACCGTTCGGAATGGGGCGGCGGACGCGTGACGGTGCGGCTGCCGATCTGATCTCGAACTGCGGAGTCGCCCCCGTAGCCCGGACGAAGTCCGGGGCTGTGTCCCGACGTCATCCCCGGACTTCGTCCGGGCTACGGGGGCGTTACAACGAATTGAGGAACGCCAGCAGCGCTTCGCGATCCGCCTTCGGCATCTCGACGAACTGCTTCTGCGCAGCGGCCGCCTCACCGCCATGCCAGAGAATCGCTTCCGCCGGCCCGCGCGCGCGACCGTCGTGCAGCAGCAGGTCGTGTCCGTTGACGGCGTGGATCAGGCCCAGACCCCACAGCGGGCTGGTGCGCCATTCGCGGCCATCGGCGTCGAAATCCGGACGACCATCCGCCAGGCCCTCGCCCATGTCGTGCAGCAGCAGATCCGTGAACGGATGGATGACCTGGTGGGCGACCTGCGCCAGCTCGTGCTCGCCCGTCACCACGCGCGGCGTGTGGCACGCCGCGCAGCCGCTCTGCATGAACAGCGCTTCGCCGCGCTGCACCTGCGGATCGTCGACGTTGCGACGGTTGGGCACCGCCAGCGTGCGCGAGTACAGCACCAGCTTGGCGAGGAACTCGTCGCTCATCTCCGGCTCGCCGCCGTTCGGCGAAGCCTTGCAGGCCTTCTGCGGCGGCATGCAGGCATCGTGCGCGAACACGCTGTTGGTGATGCCGATGTCGCCCGCCGCCGCTCCCGCCACCTGCTGACGGATGCTCGGCTGGTTCGACTTCCAGCCGAAACGGCCGATCGCCATCCCCTGCGCGGCGACGTCGTAGACCCGGTTCACGCGGCCCGAAATGCCGTCGCCATTGGCGTCGTCGGGATCGGCCATCGCGAGCAGCGTCGCTTCGGGAATGGCCTCGAGCAGACCCAGGCCGATCATCCCCTGCGCCACGCGCGGCGACATCAGCAGGTCCTTGCCCAGCTTGCCGTAGGCGGGATCGCGCAACTCGATCTTCGGCTTGCGCAGCGAGTAGGCCTCGCCGTCCGCATAGCGGCCGCCGGCCTCGTCCCAGGTCAGCACGACCTTGGCCTCCGGCTTCACGCCGGGTATCGCCCGATCCTGGATCTGGTCGCCGTACACCGGGTGCGGAAGGATGCCGCCGTGATTGTCGCGGCCCGGTTTCGAGATGCGGATCAGCATCGATTCCATCGGCTCGCCCGGCTCGGGCGGACGCCCTCGCCCGTCGCGCACGTGACATCCCGAACAGGACACGCGGTTGAACAGCGGGCCCAGGCCGTCGAACGACGCGGTGGAGCTGCCCGCCTGCACCCAGTTGGTGTTGAACAGGCGATTGCCGAACGCGAAGTCGCGCAGCTGGCGCGCATCCAGGTTCGGCGCCGGCATCGCGAACGCCGTCTGGCCGAACGCCGGACGTCCGGCGTCGCCGCCGAGACGCTCGCCGATCGCGGTCGGGGACGCCGAAGCAACCGGCGTGTCTGCTTCAGCAGCAGGCTGCTGGGCCGATGCCGTGCCCAGCGCGAGCGCCAACCCGAGGGCGACGCAGCAGAGCGTCCCCCCGGTGCGTGAATGAAGACTCATCCCGTAGCCGTCTCCAGTCCGGGAACGATCACCAGCACGCCCAGCCGCTTGCCGACCTTGGCCAGCTGCACGCCCAGCGCCTGGAACGCAGCGACCGCTGCCTCGGCGCGCTGCCGCGGCGGGCTGCCGTTGGGCGCGCGCAGGATCGAGTCGAACGGAACATCCATCAGCGTGACGGCGGCCAGTGCCTGCGTGAACAGGGCATCGGTGCGCGAAGCCAGCGCCGGATCGATGGACATCGTCAGCGCGCGAAGGCTGTCCGGCGCCATCGTCTCGGCGCTGCCGCCGAGCCAGACGTTGTAGGCGCCGCGCAGGTCGTAGAGATGGTCCTGGTGCGTGGTGTCCGAAAAACAGCTGTGCTCGTCTTCCTGGTCGCCGCTGTCGAGGGCCACCGACAGGCGTTCGGTCGCCAGTTCGTGGCCGACCAGGTTGGCCATGCCATTGATTACGCGGCCCAGCGCCTCGCGCGGTTCGAGCGCGAGGAATTTCCTGCGGTAGTTGTCGGCGTCCGGCGCCCACTGGACCTCGAGGCTGCGCAGGTCGTCGACGAGCATGTCGGTGATCGTCGAGAGATAAAGGCGACGGCGATCGTTGCTGGCCTTGCCGGCGACGTAATCCGTGAAGGGACGGTTGCCTGGACCCTTGATGTCCAGGTCCTGTCCCCACAGCAGGAATTCGATGGCATGCCAGCCGGTGGTCACGTCGGATTCGTCGCTGACCTGGTCGCGCGCCAGGATCGACTCGCGCGTGAGCGCCACCTTGGCGTCGCCGATGATCCCGGAGCGCGGCTGTCCCTTCACGTAGTCGATGAAGGCTTCGTTCACCGGCCAGGCATTGATGTGCGGCTCGGGACCGGTCTCGCCGTCGGGGCGCACGTCGATCGGGCCGTCGTAGAAGCGGAACGCCTCGGTGACGATGTAGGCCGGCCGCGCCTCGACCCAGGCCGCGCGCGCAGCGGCCAGCGTCTCGGCGCTGGGCTTCGCGAGCATCGCCTTGATCGCCGTGCGCATGCGATCGGCACCGTTGGCCGACGCCGCGTAGCTCGACTGCACGAGCTTGGCGTAGGCCTGAACCTGCGGACGAACGTCGAACGCGTAGGCCTGCGGATCGTTCGACAGCAGCTTGTACGACGAGGGACGATCTTCTTCCGAACCCTCGCCGCCCTGCGCCAGCATCATCGGCGCGTGGCTGTCGTCGAACACCGTCGCAGCGGTCGCCGAGCCGGCGGCGGCAACGCTCAGAAAGGTGCCGAAGCCCGTCCAGAGCCTGATATGTTTCACCGCCATCGCAGCCTCACCATCCTCGGAATGTTCACGTGAATATTTGTCTGGCCGGCGTCCTGGACGCCGATGCGCTCCAGGCCGTTCGCGCCGCGTTGATGCACGCCAGCTTCGCCGACGGCGCCAGTACAGCGGGATGGCACGCGTCGAAGGTCAAGCACAATCTGCAGGCCACGCACGACGCCGCAGCGCAACGCGTTCACCAGGCTCTGATGCGCCATCCGCTGTTTCGTTCCGCGGTGCTGCCGTCGAAACTGCGTACGCCGCTGTTCTCGCGCTACCTGCCGGGAATGTCCTATGGGCGCCACGTCGACGACGCGATGATGGGCGGCGCCATGCCGTTGCGCACCGACATCGCCATCACCGTCTTCCTGTCCGATCCGGCCAGCTACGACGGCGGCGAACTGATCATCGAAAGCCATTCCGGCGACACCCGCTACAAGCTCGACGCCGGGCAGGCCATCGTCTATCCCGCCACGACGATCCATCAGGTCGCCCCGGTCACGCGGGGCGAACGCCTGGCCGCCGTGCTGTGGGTGCAGAGCCTGGTTCGGGAGCCCTCGCGGCGTGAAATCCTGTTCGACATCGACACCGCCCGCCGGATGCTTTGGGAAAAGGCCGGGAAGCAGGCGACGCCAGAGTTCGACCTGCTGTCGAAGAGCTACGCCAACCTGGTGCGATCCTGGTCCGAGCCCTGAAATCCGCGCTCCCACCCACGCGAGTCCGCCGTCCCGGATGGCGAATGTCGGCTCGCCGGCGGGCGCAGGGGTTGGGGCTCGATTCACGGCCGCCACCTTATTGAGAGCGTTTCGCGTTTGCAAGGAATCAGCGATGCGCGCTACCCACCCCCTTTTCCATCACCCCCGGACCCCGATCCCATGAACCCCAATCCCCTCGCCGTCTGGCACCACGCCGTGAAGACCCGTGATCCCTCCGGCCTCGGCGCGGTGATGGCCGACGATGCGGTCTTCCACTCGCCGGTCGTGCACACGCCGCAGGTGGGCAAGGCGATCATGCACAGGTACCTCTCGGCAGCGCTGGGCTGCCTGATCGACGACTCGTTCCGCTACGTGCGCGAAGTCGTGTCGGGCCGCGATGCGGTGCTGGAGTTCGAGGTCGAGCTCGACGGCATCCGCGTCAACGGCGTCGACATGATCTCGTGGAACGACGCAGGGAAGATCACCGACTTCAAGGTCATGATCCGGCCGCTGAAGGCGATCAACGTCGTCCACCAGCGCATGGGCGCGATGCTGCAGAAGGCGGCGGGCTGAGACCCGTAGCCCGGACGAAGTCCGGGGTTCCCCTCGCATACGGAGCGCAACCCCGGGCTTCGCCCGGGCTACGTTACGGCTTCCCGAATTCCTGGCGGATCACGCGGCGCAGCACCTTGCCGGTTTCGTTGTACGGCAGCGCGTCGCGAAACACGATGGTCTGCGGCACGCGTGAAGAGCGCAGCCGCGTCTTCACGAGTTCCTGCAACTCCTGCGCCGAGGCCCGGGCGTCCGGCTTGAGCACGACGGCCGCGCCCACCCCTTCGCCCCACTGCTCGTCCGGCACCGCGACGACCGCGGCGTCCGCGACGGCGGGATGGCCGAGCAGCACGTCCTCGATCTCGCCCGGCGAAATGTTCTCGCCACCGCGCACGATGACGTCGTCGGCGCGACCATCGAGAAACAGGTAACCCTCGACGTCGAGCCATCCACGATCCCGCGTGGAGAACCAGCCTTCGCCGTCGAGCAGGCTGCCCTGCTGCAGGTACTCGCCGGACACCTGGCCGCCGCGCACGTAGACCAGGCCCGCGGTGTTGGGCGGCACCGCGCGTCCGTCGTCGTCGCGGATCTCGATCTCGACGGCGCCGGTCGCGCGACCTACCGAGATCAAGCGGCGCTGCACATCGGCGTCCTCGCTGGACGCGGCCGCGCGATGATCGTCGGGGCCGAGCACGGCGATCGTCGAACTGGTTTCGGTCAGCCCGTAGGCGTTCGTGAAGTCCACTGCGGGAAACAGGCGCATCGCGCTGACGATGGTGGTCTGCGGCATCTTGCCGCCGCCGTAGGCGAGCGAGCGCAGCTTCGGCAGCCGCGACGCACTGCCGGATTCGCCCAGGTGCTCGACGATGCGCGACAGCATCGTCGGCACGACGAAGGCGTTGCTCACCTGCTCGCGTTCGGCCGACTCGATCCACGATGCCGCGTCGAAGTTCTCGATCTGCACCATGCGGCGACAGGCGTAGGTCGACGACAGCACCGCCGAGATGCCGGCGACGTGGTACGGCGGCACCGAGACCAGCACCGCGTCGTCTTCCTCGGCACAGGCGAACTCCACCGTGCCGACGATGTACGACATCAGGTTCTCGTGGCGCAGGATCGCGGCCTTGGGCTTGCCGGTGGTGCCGCTGGTGAAGAGCTGGACCGCCACGGCGCGCGGATCCTCGTCCGGCTGCGGCGGCTCGGCGCTGTCGTCGACCGGCAACGCGAGGAAGGCCTCGCGGCTCATCACCTGCACGTCGGCGCGCGCATCCAGGCGTGCACGCGTCTCCTCGTTGGCGATCAGCAGCGCCGGCGCCACGCGCTCGACGAGTTCGTTGATCTCGTCACGCGTCAGCCGGTAGTTGATCGGCACGTACGGAATGCCGGCGTACGCCGCGGCGAAGACGGCAATCGGCGCGGCCGGGCTGTTGACGTCGAGCAGCGCGAGGTACTTCGCGTCGCTGTCGCGCAGTACCCGCGCGGCGGCATGGGCCTTCTGGCGCAGCTCGGCGTAGGTCAGCCTCGAATCGCCGGCGATCACGGCCGTGCGATCGCCGAAGGCCTCGGCCGCCATGTCGAGAATCGTCGAGATGTTCATGCGATGCAGGGAAAGAAGAGGCGGGCCGCTCAGCCGAAGCGATAACGCAGGAAGCCGGGCCAGGCCCAGGGACGCAGCCCGACCGCGAGCAGTAGCGGCATCTGGTCGAAGAACACCCATCGCTCGGCGCCCAGCCCGTCGCGCAGCGTGAAGCGATCGACCGCGTGAACGCGCAGCCCGCCGCGACGCACGGGGAACACCAGCGTCCACTCGATGAACACGCGGTCGGCCGAACCCTCGGCCTCGAAATCCTCGCCGTGCAGCTCCGGCAGCCACCGCAGCATCCGCGCCAGCTCGGCGCGTGCGGCATCGCGTCCGTGGATGGCGGACCGGTGCGGTTGCCGCAGGACCACGTCCGGCGTCAGCAGCGCGACCAGCCCGTCCGCGGTCGGCTTCGACCAGGCCTCGGCGAACGCGCGTGCAAAAGGATGGTCGAGCGCCACGGCCGGATCAGTCGGACGACGGCAGCTGCTTGGCCTGCTTGACCTCGAGCGGCGTGCCGTCGAACGTGAGCGTGCCCTTGCCGCCCTTGGTGCAGAGCAGTTCCAGCGACTCGTCGGCGTTGACGTAACGCTTGCCGATCAGCGTGCCGTCCGACAGCGCGCTGTCGAGCGTGCCGGCAGCGGCCGCGGTCGGCGCGATCATGTCGGCGCCGCCGCAAGCCAGCGAGTACTCGCCCGCCGGCGCCTTGATGACCATGACCTGGGCATCGCACACCGCGCTCTTGAAACGGCCGCCTGCTTTCAGGGCGATCTTCGACATCCGGACCTCCAGGGTTCTCGATGGGGCAAGGATGACAGGGCGCCGGGAGGCGGGCCTCACTGTTTTGGGTTAGCTGCCGCAGGAAGTGACGGCGCCCCCAAACAGACCATGTGCCGTCCACCGCCCAGCCCGCATAATCGACTGGAGGCCAACAAAGACGAACACGGGGAGCGATCGTGAAAACCAAGCGCCTGAGTCCGATGGACGCGTCCTGGCTGTACGTGGAGTCGCACCAGACCCCGATGCACGTCGGCGGCCTGATGACGTTCGAACTGCCCAAGGATGCGCCCGCCGATTTCTTCCAGCAGCTCATCGCGGACTTCCGCGAGCACCGCGAATTCCACGCGCCGTGGAACCGCCGGCTCAAGTCGACCAGTCTCAAGGCGCTGGCGCCCGTCTGGGTCGAGGACCAGGACCTGGATCTCGACTATCACCTGCGCCTGTCCGCCCTGCCCTGGCCCGGCGGCGAGCGCGAACTGGGCGTGCTGATCGCGCGCCTGCACAGCCATCCGCTGGACTTCCGCCGCCCGCCCTGGGAGTGCCACATCATCCAGGGGCTGGAGGACGACAAGTTCGCGCTGTACGTGAAGGTCCACCACGCGCTGATCGACGGCGTCAGCGCGATGCGCGAACTCGTGCGCGTGCTCTCCAAGGATCCGGACGATGGCGAACGCCCGCCGTTCTGGGCCGTGCCGCGCGAGAAACGCCCGGTGAACGCCGCGCCCGTGCCGACCACCGAAGCGGCGGTCGGTCAGGCGCTGGCGGCGGTGCCCAAGCAGCCGGGCAGCGCACCGACCTTGATCAAGGCCCTGGTGGAACTGGTGAAGGCCTCGCGCCGCAAGGACGACCCGATGGGCGTGCCGTTCAAGGCGCCCAAGTCGCTGCTCAACGGCCGCATCACCGGCCAGCGCCGCTTCGCCACGCAGAGCTATTCGATCGACCGCATCAAGAAGATCGCGAAGGCCGGCGACGCCACGCTCAACGACGTCGTGCTCGCGGTCTGCGGCGGCGCCTTGCGGCGCTTCCTGAAGGAGGCCAATGCCCTGCCCGCCACGTCGCTGACCGCCGGCATTCCGGTTTCGGTGCGGCCCAAGGACGACCAGGAAACCGGCAACGCGATCAGCTTCATCATCTCGACGCTGGCCACCGACATCGCCGATCCGGTGCTGCGCCTGCAGGCGATCCGGGCCTCGACCAAGCGCGCCAAGGAGCACCTGCAGAGCCTGCCGAAGAACGTCATCGAGGGATACACGATGGCCTTCATGGGGCCGTACATGGTGCAGTTGATGACCGGCCTGGGCGGACGCACGCGGCCGGTGTTCAACATCACGATCTCGAACGTCCCCGGCCCCGATCACGCGCTGTACCTGCGCGGCGCGCGCATGGTCGCGCACTACCCGGTGTCGCTGATCACGCACGGACAGGCGCTCAACATCACCTGCAACGGCTACGCCGACACCTTGAACTTCGGGTTCATCGGATGCCGCACGTCGCTGCCGCACATGCAGCGCATCGCGGTGTACGCGGGTGAGGCGCTGGAGGAGCTGGAGGCGGCGGTGGTCAAGAGCGGGCGCGAGAAGAAGGCGCGGAACACCGCGTAAGACCGTAGCCCGGGTGAAACCCGGGAGCTTTTTCTCCGCCGACGAACCGGGACCCCGGGTTTCACCCGGGCTACGGGGTGCTTCGCGCCCATTCCGCGAGCCGATCGAACAGATCGACTCTCGACGCGAACAGGAAGTGGCTGTGCCCCGCGCCCGCGAACACCTCGAGCCTCACCTGCGGACTCGCCGTGAACGCGCGCGGCGCCTCCGCCGGCGGCCCCGCCATGTCGCGCTCGCCCAGGCCGAGGAACACCGGCACATCGATCTGCGCCGCTTCCAGCGCGACGTTGCCCGGAATCATCGACAGGAACGCCGGCACCGGCAGCAGGCTGTCGGTCGCCGCCTTGAGTGCCGCGACACCCCGCGGATCGGCGGCATCGCTGCCGTAGAGTTCGGCGTTGTTGCCGCCCGAGGAGCGGATGCGTGGGTACGGCACGACGAACAGGCGGCGCGCGAACTCGACGAGGCGCGCGCGCACCGCGACCGGATCGCTTGCGAGCACACGCACATCCTCTGGCACGAACTTCGGCAGCCCGCGCGTCGAGAAGCCCAGCAGCGCGATGCCCGCGTGCCGTCGCGCCTGCGCCTGCTGCAAGGTCGTGAGCATCGCGCCCATCGAGTGGCCGACGCCGAGACTGCGTAGCGCCGGCATCGGCGGCAGGTCCGGCGCAAGCCGACCTTCGCGAAGTCGCGCCAACACGTCCGCCGTGGCGTGAGCGTTGGCGCGTGCGAGCACGTCCGGCGTCAGCGCGTAACCGTCTTGCGGCCGGCTGCTGTCGCCCAGTCCGAGATGATCGATCGTCACGACGATGAAGCCGCGCGCCGTCATCTGCGCGGCGAAGCTGAAACTGTCGTCGCCTTCCGTTTGAAGATCGAAGTAGCGGCGATTCATGTTGCCGCCCGCGAGGCAGACGAGCGCCGTCGATGCGGAGTCGTGGTCGGCCGGCAGGAATACCGTGGCGGCCGAGTGCAGCGCCGGCTCGCCGTCGAGGCGAACGTTCGACGGAATGACCAGATCGATGACCCGCATTCGCGTCACGTCGCCTTGGGAATCCCGCCCCCGTAGCCCGGACGAAGTCCGGGATTCCCCTCGCCCATCGAGGAAAAGCCCCGGACTTCGTCCGGGCTACGGGGGACTTGGAATCTCACGCGCGGCCCAAAACCGCGCCCGCCATTCCCGACGACACGAGCACATTCTCCACGCTGCGCTTCGTCACCTGATTCGCCGACGTTCCACGCAACTGCCGCACACCCTCGATCATGCTGTTCATGCCGTGGATGTAGGCCTCGCCCGACAGGCCGCCGTTCGTGTTCGTCGGCAGCGCGCCGTCCAGCGCCATGCCGCCCGACTTCACGAATCCGGCGCCCTCGCCTGGCTTGCAGAAGCCGAAGGCTTCCAGCTGCAACAGCACGTGCGGCGTGAACGCGTCGTAGATCATCGCGGCCTGCATGTCCTGCGGACCCAGGCCCGTCATCTCCCACAGACGCTTCGCGACGCCCTTGGCCTCGGGCATCTCGGTGAGATCGTCGTGGTAGTAGTTGGAGATGACTTCGGTGTTGTACGGAATGCACTGCGTCGCGCCGAGGATCTTCACCGGCTTCTGACGCATGTCGCGCGCACGATCGAGACTGGTCACGAGAATCGCGACGCCGCCATCGCTCTCCTGGCAGCAGTCGAGCAAGCGCAGCCAGGGCTCCTGGATCCACTTCGAGTTCTGGTGATCCTCGAGCGTGATCGGCTTGCCGAAGAACCAGGCGTCGGGATTGGTCGCGGCGTACGCGCGCTGCTGCACCGACACGTAGCCGAGGTCACGGTTGGTGACGCCGTACTTGTGCATGTAGCGCGCGGCCTGCAGCGCACCCCAGCTCGCAGGCGTCATCGCACCATAAGGCACGCACCAGAGCAGCGAGCCGGTGCCGTTACCGGACTGGAACGCCATCATCTGCTGGTTCGGGTTCTGGCCGAAGCGATACTGGCTGCGCTCGTTCATCGCGCGCCAGATCAGCACGTGCTTGCACAGGCCGGCGTTCACCATCGCCATCGCCTGGTAGATCGTCGCAGCCGCTGCGGCGCCGCCGCCGGGAATGCGCGTGGTGTACGCGAGATCCTTCACGCCCAGGCAGCGCGCGAGCATGACCTCGTCGCTGTTGTCGATCGTGAACGTGATCATGCCGTCGATGTCGTGCGGGCTGATGCCGGCATCGTCGCAGGCGGCCTTGGCGCACTCGGCAGCAAGCTGCAGCTCGCTGCGTCCGGAAGCCTTCGAATACTCGGTGTGTCCGATGCCGGCGATCGCGGCATCCGTGAACTGGCGGGTCATGTCGGTCTCAAGCCTTCTTCGAACGAGGCCGGAACACCGGCACCTTGTGATTGCCCATCGTCGGCTCGAAGAAGACTTCGACCTCCATGTCCTGCTTCACGTCCTCGTAGGCGACGCCGACGAGATTCGAGACCATGCGTGTGCCTTCCTGGAGTTCCACGATGATGACGATCGGCGCTTCCTTGAATCCGAACGGCGGCGGGTGACGCGGAATCGTCCAGCCGTGCACGGTGCCGTAGCCCGAGAGCTTCACTTCCTCGCGCTTGAGGCTGTGGCAGTGCGGGCACATCGGCCGCGGCGGGAAGCGGAACTGCTGGCAGTCGCCGCACTTCTCGCCGAGGAATTCCTCCTTGTCCGAGGCGTCCCAGAAGAACTTGGCGTCGTGCTGGATGATCGGCGCGATGCGCGTGGGCTTGGGCGGCGGCGTGGGGGCGTCGGGGGTCTGGGTCATCGGTCTGGGTTGATCCCTGGATTCTCGTGTCGGTGACGATAGCGGCGCTGGGCGCGCAGCGTCCTGCCGCAAACGGGTGAGCGGGTCAGACGACCGTAGCCCGGGTGCAGCCCGGGGCGCGTACCGCTCGACGGAGCGGCGCATCCCGGGTTGCACCCGGGCTACGGTTTCCTCATCCCAACAGAGGACGCCGCCGCGGCGCGCGCTGAAGATCATGCGCCCGTACCCCACCGCGAGGAGAACGAGAACATGGCACACCCCATCCTGGGCAAGGGCGCCACCGTGGTATTCGGTGGCAGCGGCGGCATCGGCCAGGAAGTGGCCAAGAGTTTCGGCGCCGCGGGCTCCGATGTGGCGGTGATGTATCGCTCGAAGCAGGACGTCGCCGAACGCGTCGCCGGCCAGATCCGCGAGAAGGGACAGAAGGCCACGCTGCACGCGGCCGACGTGACGGACGCCGAGCAGGTGAAGTCGGCCATCGCCGATGTCATCGCCGCGCACGGTCGCATCCACACCGTGGTCTGGGGCGCCGGCCCGGTCGTCGAGCAGGTCCACATCGCCGACACCACGCAGGAGCTGTGGAAGCGCTCGATCGACATCGAGGTGCATGGCTTCTTCAACGCGGTGCAGGCCACGTTGCCGCATCTGCGCGCAGGAGGCGGCGGGTCCTACGTGCACCTGGGTTCGGCGGGCCACGTGTGGTGGCCGGCGAAGGACGGATTGTCGGTTGCGCCCAAGGCGGCCAACGAGGCGCTGGTGAAGGGCATCGCGAAGGAGGAAGGCCGCAACAACGTGCGCGCCAACTCGATCCTGGTCGGCGTCATCGAGGCCGGCATGTTCCTGGAACTGCTCAAGCGCGGCGTGTTCGACGACGTCTGGACCGCCGAAGTGCAGAAGATGCTGGCAATCAAGCGCTGGGGGAAGCCGGAAGAGATCGGATCGGCCGCGCTGTTCCTCGCCACCAACGGTTACGTGACGGGACAGCAGATCAACGTGTCGGGCGGGTTTGGGGTCTGACGTGGCCCGGGTGAAACCCGGGGTTCCCCTCGCCTACGGAGCGCAACCCCGGGTTTCACCCGGGCTACGGGTTACGAGCCCCGGACTTCGTCCTGGCTACTTGAACAATCCGACGAAGCGCACGATGCCGTCGATCAGCTTCACCATCCACGGCGCCAGCGGCTTGCCGTCGATGAGCTGGCCCAGCTGCTTCTTGTACTTGTCCGTGAGCGGCGGAAACATCGAGCGCGGTTCGATCACCGGCGGGCCTTCCTCGACGATCGCGCGGCCGTTCGAGCACTCGTTGAACGTGGCGAAGCCGACCATGCGGCCGATGCCACTGGAATTCACGCCGCCGAACGGCAGCAGCGGGTTGGTCCCGGACTGCACGACGTTGTGGTTGACGACCAGGCTGCCCGACGTCGTGTGCGCGATGTACCAGTCGATCTCGGTGCGGTCCTTGGCGAAGACGTAGGCCGCCAGCGGCTTGGGCCGTGAGCCGATCTCGCGAATCACATCCTCGCGCGTGCGGAACGGAATCACCGCGATCACCGGCCCGAAGATTTCTTCCTGCATGAGCTTCATCGAGCCGGTGACGTTCGTCACCACGGTCGGCGCGATGTAGCGCTCGTCGGCCTTGTACTCGCCACCGCAGACGATCGTCGCACCTTGCGCGCGCGCGTCCTCGACCAGCGCGCGGATGCGCTCGAAGTGCCGCGTGTTGACGATGCGCGGGTACTCGGGATTCTTGTCGTAGCCCTCGCCCTTGGGGTCGTACATGGCCTTGATCTCGCGCACCAGCGTCGAGACGTAGTGATCGATCACCGACTCGTGCACCAGCACGTAGTCCGGCGCGATGCAGGCCTGCCCCGCATTGCACATGCGGCCCCACGAGGTCTTCAACGCCGCGTCCTCGACATCCGCGCTCTTGTCGACGATCGACGGATTCTTGCCGCCCATCTCCAGCGTCACCGACGCGAAATGATCCGCCGCCGCCTTCATGACGATGCGGCCGACGTGGTTGTTGCCGATGTAGAAGATGTGATGGAACGGCTGCGCCAGCAGCGCCTGCGCGGTCTCGGCGCCACCCTCGATGACGATGACTTCGCCGTCCGGGAACGCCTCGCGAACGATGCGCGCGACCAGCTTCGACGAGTGCGGCGAGAGTTCCGAGGGCTTCAGGATCACCGCATTGCCGGCGGCGATCGCGCCCAGCGTCGGCAGCAGGCCGATCACGTACGGCGCGTTCCAGCTCGGCAGCACCAGCACCATGCCCTTGGGCTCGTAGCGCACGTAGCACTTCTTGCCGAGCGTCATCAGCGAATTGGGCGCGCGCTTGGGCGTCATCCAGTCTTCGAGATGCCGCGCGATGTAGTCCGCCTCGAACTTGAGCATCACCAGTTCGCCGTCCATGTCCGGCGGCGACAATCCACGCTCGAGCTTCCCGGTCTCGTAGATCTCGGCGCGGTACTTGAGCACCGTCGCCATCAGACGGCGCACCTTGGCGATGCGTTGCGCCGCCGTGGTGTCGACCAGGTTCGGGGCGATGGCCGCGACCTGCCGGAACAGGGTCGAGACATCGGCCATCGGCGGCGTTTCGATGAGGGGAGCGTTCATGGACACGATGCGACCTAGGGTAGCGAGTGCCGGAATGGTCCGGTCAACGCCACGCCGCGGCATCCCCCAAAGCAAGTACCCCGCAGGCGCCGCCAAGCCCACATCAGCCGGAGGCCAGCCACACGTCCTCAGCGGCTGAACGAGAAGCCCGGGCGCGAACGCCCGGGCTTCGACGCGGGACGGCTACCCGATGCGGCGACACACTTCCTGTGTGGTGGTGCCGCTCTCGACGCGATTCTTGTTCACCTGCTGGCCCGCGATCGCGCCGCCCGCGGCACCGACGCCGGTCGCGATGTCCTTGCCGCTGCCACCGCCGATCTGGTTGCCGACGACACCGCCGATCACCGCGCCGACCACGGGCCCCGCGATCGGATGATTGCCCTTGGTCTGGACCGTCTGCGTCGTGCACTCCATCCGGTTTCCGTCCGAGTCGGTGTAGACCCGCGCCATCGCGCTGGACATCACGGTGCCGAGCACCGCCGCCGTCACCAGACCGCCCAGCATTCGCTTGTTCATCGCTTGCTCCTTGATGCAGGTTTTTGACGATTCCACCATCACCTGCAGGACTGAACTGGCGGTGAACCCTGCGCCGGTCGCGGGATCAATCGTTGCGCTTGCCCTGGCGGCGGACCTCTTCCGGGTTGTCGGTGTCGGTGGCCCAGATGCCGCGCCGCGCTTTCTTGGCTTCCTTCTGCGCATCGGCGTAAGCGCCGTCGCTTTCCGACTTCAGATCCGTCGCCCAGCCCTCGCGCACGAGCAGGGTGTTCAGGTTCTTGCCGTCCGCGCTGCAGTTGGCGCCGGCGTTGCTGCCGTCCTTGCCCGTCACCGCCTCGCAGCTGACGGTCTTGCCATCGATGTGATGACGCAGCGCGGTGGCCGCGGCCTCGCCGCACTTCCAGGGCTTGGCGTCGCGCAGGCAGACCTGGTCGTCGTCCGGCGCCTCGATGCCGTGCAGGCGCACCTTCTTGCCCTGGATCTTCAGCGTGCCGGCATCGACGACCGTCGCGGTTCCGGAGATCGTGTCGGCCGACCTCGCGTTCATCGACGTGAAACTTGCGCCGATTCCCAGCAGCAGGATCGGCAGCAGCAGGGAGCGGGAACCGGAGGGGTGAACCTGGGACGGACGGGTCATGGCACGGACTCTTGGGAGGGTTCCGGGAGAGTCTGCCTTGCCGCCTGAATGCAGACTGTAGAAACCCGCGCCCGGCCTCCGGATCAGCCCAGCCGGTGGACCTCGACGGCCGTCGATATCGAGTGGCCATCGATATCCAGATAGAGCTGTCCCTCCGTGAACGACACCGACAGCTTCGAGCGGCGTTGCAGCCGTTTGGACGCGTCCGCCATGAAATCGCGCGCGAACGCGTGAACCGGGATCTCCTCGGCGCGATGGATGCGCGCACCCGCGTACTGGGCCAGCAGCGGCTCGATCTGGCGATGCGTGTATAGCGCCGCCCGCCCGGCGAGCTTCATCCCGCGGTGCAGGCGATCGGCGTCCGGCGCGCCGACCTCGAACCAGCCGGTGATGCGGCCCGTCAGGTCCCGGACCAGCACGGCCGGTTGGTCGACCGCAGCAACGCCCTCGGTCAGTTCGATGCCCTCGCCGTATTCCAGGCAGTAGGCCAGCAACCGCACCAGCATGAATTCGGCGGTCTCCGACGGCTGCTGCGCGACGCGCAGCTCGAAGTCCGTATAGGTGCCGCGATCCATGTTGGCGAGCTGGATCGTGAAACTGTGCATCGTTGCAGTCAGGGCCATGGCGCTCGGCGTTCCGAAGAGACCGACAGGATACGGATTCGCCACCGCCGCCTGCCCGCCTCCCGAATGGCATCGAACTTGCGGCATGGGGGCATAGGCCGGAGACCTCGATGGACGGTGGAGGAAGCAGCGTTACGAAAGGGAAGGCATCGGGTCCGCAGACGGCGCCCAGGCCGATGACGGGGCTGGTGCTGACGGCCGGCGGCTCGCGCGGCGCCTACCAGGCCGGCGTGCTCAAGCGCATCGGCGAATTGCCCTCGTTGCGCAACAAGCCCTCGCCGTTTCCGATCATCGCCGGAGCGTCCGCCGGCGCCATCAACGGTGCAGCGATCGCCTCGTACGCGTCCAACTTCGGGGAAGGTACGGCGCGACTTGCCCAGATCTGGGCACAGCTGAGCGTCACCGACGTGATGCGCACCGACTTTCGCGCGCTGCTGGGCAACGCGGGACGGCTGACGCTCGATCTGGCGCTGGGTGGCATGATCGGCGCCGGGCGCGTCGAGTCGCTGTTCGATTCCTCTCCGCTGCGCCAGTTCCTGGCGCGGCACCTGCCGATCGCCGGCATCGGCGAAGCGATCGCCCGGCGGCATATCTACGCGGTCGCCATCACGGCGACCGGCTATCACTCCGGCAAGGCTTTCACGTTCATCCAGGGCCATCGCGGTCATCCGATGTGGAACAAGAGCCGGCGCGTGGCGCTCAAGGCAACGCTCGGTATCGATCACGTCCTGGCCTCGTCGTCGATTCCACTGGTCTTTCCTCCGGTCGCACTGAAGACCACCGGACCGAAGGCCTACTTCGGCGACGGCGCGCTGCGTCTGGTGACGCCGCTGTCGCCAGCGATCCGCCTGGGCGCCGATCGCCTGTTCGCCATCGGCGTGCGCTGCCAGGACGCGGCCGACGATCTGGTGCGCTCCGAGCTGTCGGACGATACCGGCGGCGCAGCGCTCAACCGTCCGCCGCTGTCGCAGATCTGCGGCGTGTTCCTCAACGCGATCTTCCTGGATCACCTCAACGCGGACGTCGATCACCTGCTGCGGATGAATGCCCTGGTCGCCGCGTACCAGGCCGCACAGGCCCGGCTGCCGACGTCACCGCAGGTCAGCGAGCCGATGCGGGTCATCGAGCCGCTGGTGGTCTCGCCGTCCGAAGACATCGCGATCATCGCCAAGACGATGGCCCACCGGATGCCGCGCAGCATCCGCTACCTGATGGATGGGCTCGGTACGCCCGACGCCCAGAGCGCCGACCTGATGAGCTACCTGCTGTTCGACGGCGCGTTCTCGCGCGAGCTGATCCAGCTCGGCTATCGCGACGCGCAACAGCGCATCGACGAGATCGAGGATTTCCTGGTGGCGAAGTCGGGTGCCGGTCGCAAGCGCCGGGCGGCGGCTTAGGGCGGCTCGTATTCGGGCCGGGGAAGGAGAAATACGAAGGGACCCGATGCAGCGCGTCCCTAGTCCCTGCTCCGCGCCATGCAGAACGCGCGGAACGCGTCGGGATCGATCGCCGGCGACGTGAGGTGCCCCTGGTAGAGATCGCACTCCCAGTCGCGCAGCAGCGCGAGCTGGCGCTTGTTCTCGACGCCCTCGGCCACGAACAGCAGGCCCAGGCTGTGCGTCATGCCGATGACCGCCTTCACCAGCCGCGCACTGTCGCGATCCTCCACCAGATCGACGACGAAGCTGTGATCGATCTTGATCGAGTTGACCGGAAACCGCTTGAGATAGCCGAGCGACGAATAGCCGGTCCCGAAATCGTCGAGCGACACCGTGATGCCGCGCGCGCGCAGCGTCGTGAGAACCGACACCGCGTGATCCGGCGTCGTCATCAGCGCGCTTTCCGTGATCTCCAGATCCAGATGGGACGCCGGCGTGGAAGAGCCGTCGAGGATCTCCAGGAAGGAACGAAGGAAGTTCTCGTCGAGGAACTGGTTGGCCGACACGTTCACCGAGATGCGCGGCGACTCGAAGCCCTGTGACTTCCAGGTGGCGATCTGCGCCAGCACGCGCATCAGCACCCACCGCCCCAGCGGCACGATCAGCCCGGACTCCTCCGCCACCGGGATGAATTCTCCGGGCGACACCTGGGAGCCGTCCGGCCGCTTCCAGCGCAACAAGGCCTCCGCGCCATCGACCGTGTGTCCGTCCATCTGCAGCTTGGGCTGGTAGTGCACCGACAACTCGTTCTCGTCGATGGCCACGCGCAGCCAGTCTTCGAGTTGCTTGCGCCGGCTCACGGCCTCGCTCATCGCCGCGTCGAACATCGTCACCTGCGCCCGCCCCCCGCGCTTGGCCACGTACATCGCGATGTCGGCATTGCGCTGGGCCTCCGCCAGATCGGCGCCGTGGGCGGGCAGCATGACCACGCCGATCGAGGCGCTGAGCTGGAAGCGGAACTGGTTGTAGCGATACGGCTGCGACAGCGTTTCGAGGATGCGTTGCGCCTGCTCCTGCGCGTCCGAGGTCTTGAGCACGAAGGTCAGGATGACGGCGAACTCGTCACCGCCCAGCCGCGCGGCCACGCAGTCCGCGGCCACCGCGGCCTTCAGACGCTGCGCGAGTTCGGTCAGCAGCGCGTCGCCCTGCGGATGCCCGAAATTGTCGTTGAAGTCCTTGAAGCGATCGAGATCGATGAACAGCAGCGCGGCGCGCGTGCCCTGGTTCGCGCAGTCGTCGATGATCTCGCGCAGGCGCACGTCGAACTGCGTGCGATTGGGCAGGCCGGTCAGCGGATCGTGCTGCGCCTGGTGTTCCAGCGGCAGCATGACCTTGCGGCGCAGCGCGAACACCGTCAGGGCGACCGAGCAGAGCGCCGCCAATAGTCCCAGCAGGCACAGCATGAACAGGTGCGGGTCCGCGGCGTTCATCGCAGGCCGCGTATGGCAGCGCAGGTAGACCCGCCAGGTCCCGTCCGAACGCTGGACGTCGAACGCCACGTCGGAGACGCCATCCTGGTGCTCGATCCGGGTACCCGGCCCCGCCAGTTCCTCGAAATCGAAATCGACGAAGCCGGCCTCCGCGGCGACGTCGCCCCCCTCGGCGCGGATCACGATGCCGAGCAGCAGCGGACGATGCCGGACCTGGTCGGCCGCCACCCGCGGCGGGCCGGTCTGCAGCAGCGCATCGATGCGCGAGGCTTCTTCGCGGATCACGCCCGCGACCTGCTGGTGACGCGACTGCATCAGCAGCGGCACGAAGACGACGGCCTGCACGGCCAGCAGGCCGCACAGCACCGTCAGCACCAGCGACTTTCCGATGCGCGAGCGCCAGATCTTGCGCGCATCGAGCAGGAGCTCCCTCGTATTCACCCCGGCTCTCTCCAGGACGGCGTGGATGGGCGCGTCCTCGTGGTGCGGTACGTCGCCAATATTGTGAGGCGGCCGCAGCGCCGTGGGTACCTGCCTGCGATGTCAGTGCAAGCACCGCGCATGACGTTACCATCGCTCACTGTCACGATCAGAGCCCAGCCAATGCCAGCTCCCGCCCTCACCTTCACCGCTGCCGACCTCGATGGCTTTCGCGAGGTCCAGCGTCTTGCGTACCGGTGTGCGGAGACCATCGCAGCCGAGATGGAACCCGGCATGACGGAGCGCGAAGTCGCCGCCCGGATGAAGGATTTCCTGATGTCCGAAGGCGCCGACGACTGCTTCCACCAGCCGTTCGCGTGGTTCGGCGATCGCACCGCGTTCCGCGGCTTCATCGGCTTCAAGCACCTGGCCGGATTCAACCCCGCGTTCTATCCGAGCAATCGTCGGCTCGAGCGCAACATGCCCTTCATCCTGGACTGCGCGCCGACGCGCAACGGCCACACCGCCGACATCGGCTACTGCGGCGTCGTCGGCGAGAACCGCGCGCTCGATCGCCTGATGGATGACCTGATGGAGTACCGCTTCCTGATCGTCGATCTGGTGCGCCAGCGCCAGTCGCTGGCCGAAGTCAGCCAGGCGGTGGATCGTCTCTGCCTGAAGCACGGCTACGAGCCGCGCCACAAGGCCTACCCGTTCGAAGTGCTCGCGCACCGCGTCGAGAAGCTGCAGGACGACGGGCGACCCCAGCACCTGTCGCTCGCCCGCTTCGGCGTGCGCAATGTCACCGAACTGCTCAAGGATCGCGTCCGCGGCGCGCGCGAGGGCTGGTCGCCGCTGTGGAACAGCAAGGCCGGCTCCGACCACGCACCGACGCCGGGCCTGTGGGCGGTCGAACCTCACCTGGGCTTCCGCGGCGTCGGCGCCAAGTGGGAAGAGCTGCTGGTGATCACCGAAGACGATGCGTTCTGGCTCGATGACGACGTGCCACAGGTGCGTCGCTGGAAGGAACGCGGACTCTGGCCCGCGGACACGGCGCGCAAAGCGGCGTAGCGTCAGCGGCATCAGGGCGGCCCGACCGGGCCGGACAACAGATTCGCTGCGCCGGACCTCGCGCGCAGACGAGGAGGAGAACACGATGAACCCTTCCGAGACCGTGCAGTCGGGCGACCTGTCGCTCGCCGTCTACACCTGGGGCACGCCGGCGCCCGGCAAGCCCAACGTCGTGCTGGTGCACGGCTACCCGGATGCCGCGAGCGTCTGGACGCGGACCGCGGAGATCCTCGCGGAGCGCTACTACGTCATCGCCTACGACGTTCGCGGTGCGGGCCGATCCGATGTGCCGGATCACACCAAGGCCTTCGAACTGGAGCATCTGGTCGAGGACCTCGCGCAGGTCGTCGAGGCCACCAGCCCGGATCAGCCGGTCCACCTGGTCTGCCATGACTGGGGCTCGATCCAGTCCTGGGAAGCGGTGACCACCGATCGCATGGCCGGGCGCATCGCGTCGTACACGTCGATCTCGGGCCCGAGCATCGACCACGCGGCGTACTGGATCATGAGCCGCCTGCGCAGCGGCTCCACGCAGGAGATGGCCACCGTCGCGCGCCAGCTCTCGCACTCCTGGTACATCGGCGCGTTCCAGCTGCCGCTGTTCGGACCGGCGATCTGGAAGCTGGGCATGGACAAGCTGTGGCCGAGCATCCTGTCGAAGGTCGAGGGCGTCCAGGCCGAGGCGAGCCCCACGCAGACCAAGGACGGCAGCATCGGCGTGAACCTGTATCGCGCCAACTTCGTGCAGCGCCTGCTCAAGCCGCAGGAGCGCCGCACCGATCTCCCGGTGCAGGTCATCGTCGCCAAGCGTGACCGCTTCATGCTGCCCGAGGTGCTCGACGATCTGCCGCAGTGGGTGCCCAATCTCTGGCAGCGCGAGATCGACGCCGGTCACTGGGTGCAGATCAGCCATCCGGAACGCGTCGCGGCGATGGCCAGCGAGTTCATCGACTTCGTCGCTGGAGGTGCCGAGACCACCGCGTTGCGCCGTGCGCGCCGCCGTGGCGTGCGCAAACCAATGACGGGCAAGCTCGTCGTCGTCACCGGTGGCGGCGCCGGCATCGGCCGCGAAACGCTGCTCGCCTTCGCCGAACAGGGCGCCGCGGTCGTTGCGGCCGACATCGATCTGGCCGCCGCCGAGCGCAGCGCCGAACTCGCCCGCCTGCTCGACGTGGAAGCCTATGCGCGCCAGGTCGACGTCGGATCGACCGAGCAGGTCGAAGCCTTCGCCCAATGGGTGGAGAGCGAACTGGGCGCACCCGATGTCGTCGTCAACAACGCCGGCATCGGCCTGTCCGGGAAGATGCTCGACACCAGCGTCGCCGACTGGGACAAGCTGCTGCGTGTGAACCTGTGGAGCGTGATCCTCGGCTCGAAGCTGTTCGCCCAGCAGATGGTCGACGCCGGCAAGCGCGGCCACATCGTCAACGTCGCCTCCGCAGCCGCCTTCTCCCCGAACAAGGCGCTGCCCGCCTACTCCACGACCAAGGCTGCGGTGCTGATGCTGTCCGACTGCCTGCGCGGCGAACTCGCGGAGAAGCACATCCGCGTCGTGTCGGTGTGCCCCGGTTTCGTCGACACCGGGATCACGACGGCGACGCGCTTCGTCGGCGTCTCCGCCGACGAGCAGGACAAGCGTCGCGCGCAGGCCAAGAAGGCCTACGGCCGGCGCAACCTCAAGCCCGATGCCGTCGCGCGCGCCATCCTCGACGCCGTGACCAACGACAAGCCGGAGGTCCTGGTCGGCGCCGAGGCGCACGTCCTGCGTTTCGTGTCGCGCTTCCTGCCCGCGCTGTCGCGGCGCATGGCCCGGCTCGACCTCGCCAAGTGACGCCGTATTCATTCAAGCTCAGGCAACAGGAGATCGCACGATGAACAGTCCCGTCATTCCCGAGCTTCCGAAGTTCCCGGGCAAGCGCAACGGCAAGGCCTCGCGCACGCCGCAGCCGCTGATCCCGCGCAAGGTCCAGTTCGACTGGTCGCAGACGCCGCTGGAGTGGATTCCGGGCCAGCCGTTCGTGAGCCACTTCATCAACGAGATCAACCTGCTGTTGCCCGCCGGCGAGTTCTGGTTCTGCAAGCTCTACAACAAGGCGCTGCCGTACATCACCGATCCGAAGCTGCGCGAAGACGTGCAGATGTTCATCCGCCAGGAAGCGATGCATGCGCGCGCGCACGGTGCGGCCATCGCCGAGTACCTGCACGCGCACGGCATCGAGACCGAGAGCAACACGGCGCAGGAGGACAAGCTGTTCGAAGTGCTGCTGGCCGACCAACCCTTCGGAAGGAAGCTGCCGAAGTTCATGGAGAAGCAGTGGCTGGTGTTCCGCCTGGGCATCGTGGCGGCCATCGAGCACATGACCTGCGTGCTGGGCAACTACATCCTCAAGCAGGACAAGTGGGACGGCGCCGACCCGGTGCTGCTCGACCTGCTGCGCTGGCATGGCGCCGAGGAAGTGGAGCATCGCTGTGTGGCGTTCGACGTCTATCAGCATCTCGGTGGCAGCTATCCCTCGCGCTACTACCTGGCCAGCATCGCGATGCCGGCGATCTTCGGCCTGTGGGTGCACGGCGCCGCGCACCTGCTCAAGCAGGACGAGCGCTTCAAGCACAAGAAGCCCAGCATGTTCCGGCCGTGGATCTGGCTCGAATGGCAGCGCCAATCGAAGACAGGAATGCTGCCCTCGCTGTTCTCGCTGATGCGCCAGGAGCTGCCGTTCTTCAGCCCCTGGTACGACCCGGTCAAGGAAGGTTCGACCGAGGAAGCTCTCGCGTATCTCAACGCTTCTCCGGCCGCCGCCCGCGCAGGTCGATCCTCGTAGCCCGGATGAAACCCGGGCTCTCTCTCGACGGGCAATCGGAACCCCGGGTTTCATCCGGGCTACGGCGCCGACTCAACGCGGCGTGTAGAACTTTTCCGCTCCCGGCGGCTGCCGCCGAAAACGCTTGTAGCCCCACCAGTACTGCTCCGGGCACATCCTGACGCACTGTTCGAGGCCGCGGTTCATCGCGGCCGTCGCCGCGCTCACGTCTTCATCGGCGAGACCTTCGAGCGCCGCGATGTAATGCGCGATGTAGCCGCGCGCCCACGGCAGGCGTTCGCCGAACATGAAGACGATCGGCGAGCCCGACTCGCGTGCGAGCCGCGCGATCAAGGTCGGCGTATGCGCGGTCTGCCCCATGAACGGCACGAACACGCCGCGACCGATCGGCGGATCGTGGTCCGGCATGTAGTAGATGCCCTGGCCGCGCGCCAGCAACGGCAGCGCGGCTTTCCGCACGCCCGCTTCGGCGATCTCCAGCCTGCCGCCGAAACGGCATCGACCCCGCAGCGACAGCGCGTTGATCGCGCCCTCCTGCGGCGTGTACAGGCCGTAGAACGGAAAGTTGCCCGACATCGGAATCGCCACGGCCTCGAACGCGCCCTGGTGCAAGGTCAGCAGGATCACGCCGCGGTTGAGTGCGAAGGCCTCTTCGAGCACCTCGATGCCGCGCCATTCGCGCACCGCGTTCTTCACGGATGCCGCGGGTCCGAGCCAGACGCGCGGCGTCTCCAGGTAGGTCGTGATCTCGTTGCGGATCGCGGCGCGCGCGATGCGGCGATGTTCGCTGGCGCTTCGTTCGGGCATGCAGCGCTCGAGATTGCGCAGCGCCACCTGGCGACGCGCCGAGCGGCTGACCCAGAGCCACCAGCCCGCCAATGCACCGATGCCTTGCAGCACGATCAACGGAAGCCACGCCAGAATGAAGAACAGGACACGCATCGGCACGCTCGGTGCCGCGACGCAGGGGACCGGATGGCCGCGCGTGCCGAAGCTCGTTGGGGCGCGGATGGTCGCACGCACGGATGGCGCGCGGATTACGACCGTAGCCCGGCTGAAACCTGGGGTTTCTCTCGACGGGCGACCGGAACCCCGGGTTTCACCCGGGCTACGACGCCTTTTCGTTGACGAACGCTGCGCCCCGCGGCAACGGCTTCCCGCGATACACGCCCCAGCCCTCGGGAATCTCCAGCACGAAGGTCGCGAGCACGCCCAGCGTCGTCAGCGACAGCGCGATCCGGTCCGCGAGATATCGCCCGTCGAGCAGCACGAAGTACAGCGCGACGATGAACACGCTGGCCACGAAGCCGCCCCAGAACATCGCCAGGAACTGGCGCCGATCGTTGACGCCAGTGTCGTAGCGGAACAGCAGCAGCGCCAGCGGTGTCGGCGGGAAATGCACGACGCTGCGGCTGAGCAGGCAGCCGGCGAGATGTCCCCACTCATGCACCAGATAACCGGATACCGGCAGCATCACGCCCGCGAGACACGCAACGAACGTCGCCGCGCCGTGTCTGGCATCCTGCAGATGGTGACTCCAGACCAGCGCCGCGAACGAGCCCGCGACGAGCGCGATGTCGCGCGCCAGCATGTGCAGCGGAATGGGAAACGGGCCCCGCATGTGCGCGGACGAGGCCATGCGATCAGCCGAGGTAGGCCTGGCCGCCGTCCACACCGATCGATTGTCCGTTGATGTAACGGCACTCGTCCGAGCACAGCGTGGCGACGAACACGCCCACGTCGGTCTCGCAGTCGCCGACACGGTTCTGCGGAATGGTCGAGACGAACGCGGCCGCCTCTTCGGGCCGCGCCTGGGTCCAGCCGGCCATCGCCGGCGAGTCCGCCAGCGGCAGCACGCAGTTGGTGCGGATGCCGTCGCGCGCCCACTCGCAGGCCGCAGCACGCGTGAGCTGGCGAATCGCTTCCTTGACCGCGGCATACGCGCCGTAGTTGGCGAGGTCCCAGCGCTTGGCGGCCGACGAACCGAAATTGACGATGCTGCCGCCCTGCTTCGCGAGGTGCGGATGGGCGAGCTTCATCAGCCGGAACGTCGCGAGCGGCCCCGACTCCCAACCCGCGGTGAAGGCCTCGTCGCTGACACCGTTCAAGGGACCCAGCGCGACTTCCTGCGCATTGTTCACCAGGATGTGAAGGCCGCCGAAGAACCCGACCACCTCCGACACGCAGCGCGCCAGCGAAGCCGCGTCCTTGACGTCGCACAGCACGGCGAACGCCTTGCCACCACGTCCTTCGATGGCGCGCACCGTGTCTTCCAGCTTCGACAGCGTGCGCCCCGCGACCGCGATCGCGGCGCCTTCGTTCGCGAGCGCCAGTGCGATACCGCGACCGACGCCCTGCCCCGCACCCGTCACCAGCGCGATCTTTCCGGCGAGCTTCATCGTGCTTCCGATTCCGTGTGAGGGATCAGACCGTGGCGGACTGCGTCGCCCGCGCGATGTCCTTCGCGGCGACATAGCCGAACGTCATCGCCGGGCCGAGCGTGGAGCCCGCGCCCGCATAGGTCGGCCCCATCACGGCAGCCGCCGTGTTGCCGACGGCGTACAGGCCGTCGATCACCGAACCATCGTTGCGCAGCACGCGCGCGCGCTCGTCGGTCACCAGTCCGCCCTTGGTGCCGATCTCGCCGGCATCCAGGCGCACCGCGTAGAACGGCGCCTTCTCGATCGGGCCCAGGCAGGGATTGGGCTTCACGTTGCGATCGCTGTAGTAGCGATCGATCGGGCTGTTGCCCTTGCCGAACTCGGTATCCACTCCGGTCTTCGCAAAACCATTGAGCTTCGACACCGTCGACGCAAGATTCGAGGCATCCACGCCGATCTTCTGCGCGAGCGCGTCGAGCGAATCGGCGCGGTAATAGACGCGGTCGAGCCAGTCCTTCGGCAGCTTTGCGTCCGGTTCGATCTGGCCGGGCAGGAAGATGCCCATCGGATACTTGAAGCGGAACGTCGCGTCGAAGATCAGCCAGCACGGCACGGTGCCGTTGCCCTTGGCATCGTCGGCGTACATCGCCTTTAGGAAGTCCGGATACGTCGCCGCCTCGTTGACGAAGCGCTGCCCCTTGCGGTTCACCGCCACGCAGCCGGGCATGCCGCGCTCGACGAACAACGTGATCTGCTGCGCCGCGCCCGGCTTGTTCACCGTCGGCGAACCCCACACCTGGTCCATGTGCCGAAGACCGGCACCCAGCGCCTGCCCGGCGCGGATGCCGTCGCCGTGGTTGATCGGCGGCACCGCTGTCCAGGCCACGTTCGTCGGCTTGGGCAGGTACTGCTCGCGCATCTCGGGATTCGACTCGAAGCCACCGCAGGCGAGCACGACACCGCGCCGCGCGCGCAGCCGCAGCGTCTCGCCGCGCTGCGTCGCCTCGACGCCGACGACGCGACCGTTCTCGTGGATCAGCCCGGTCATGCCGGTGCCCAGGTACAGCGGCACATCCTTGCGCATCATCGCTTCGCGCAGCGAGCCGGTGAGCGCCTGGCCCAGCGTCTGCCGGCGATCACGGTGCGTGCGACGACGCCAGGCGAAGTCGAACCAGTAGCGCAGCAGCATGCCGAGCATCAGCCGGATCCAGCCCGCGCCGCGCGAGAACAGCGTGTGCGCCTCGACCTGGTTCATCGCGATGCGCCCGAACAGCTGCGTGCCGCGAAACGAGGGGCGCTGCACGTCGAACTCGTCGCCCAGCTTCGAGGCATCGAACTCGACCGGCTCCATCGAACGAAAGCCCGGCTTGCCGCCCGGCAAGTCCGCGTAATAGTCCGGGTACTTCGGCACGCTGCGGAATTTCACGTCGAAGGTCTTGCCGAGATGGCGCACCATCTCGGGCGCGTTCTTCAGGTAGGCCTCGATGTTCGCCTGCGGCACTTCATTGCCGATCAGTCGCTTGAGATAGGTCAGCGCTTCTTCGTAGGTGTCGCTGCCGCCGACACGCGGAATGTCGTCGTTGCAGGGAATCCAGATGCCGCCGCCGGACACCGCGCTGGTGCCGCCGAACAGCAGATCCTTCTCGAGCACGAGCGAAGACAGGCCCTCGGCCTTGGCGCACAACGCGGCCGTCATGCCGCCGGCGCCAGAGCCCACGACGATGACGTCGTGCTCTTCGTCGAAGTGATTGGAGGGTTCGTTCACGCCCATGCGGAGCCTCGAAAGTTGGAGCCATCTGACTCCCTCTCCCTGCTGTCGCGGGGGAGAAGGAGCAAAGCGCGCAGGGTCAGCCTGCGCGGATCTCAGACGAAGTAGTCCGTGTTCTCTTTACCCAGGGTCACGGCGCCGAAGTTGCGACCGAAGATCTCCGGGTTGTTGGCGTAATGCGCGCGCGCCGTCAGCACATCCATGAAGCAGCGCACCAGCGGGAAGTCGAGAAAGATGCCGCGACCGCCGCAGGCCGAATGCAGCTTGTACGCGTGCTGGCAGCAGCGCTCCACGACCAGCGCCGCCTGGTAGCGATACATCAGGCGATCGTTCAGGCTCACCAGCTGGTTCAGCCGGATGCCGTCGAGCAGCGATTCGAAATTGCGCTTGAGCGTCAGGCGCATCTCGTCGATCGCCACCGCAGAATCCGCCACCGCCAGCTGCGCCGGCACCTGCTCGGCGGTCTTCTGGCCCATGTTGCCGGTGTGCGCGGAGCCGAAATCCTTGAAGCAGTTCAGCGCGCCCTGCAGGCCGCCGATGGCCGCCGTGGAGACCGCGCGCACGAAGATCTGGCCGAACGGCAGCTTGTAGAGATTGGCGGTGAATTCCTCACGCCCGGGATTGGTGCCCATGAAGCCGTCGCTGGCCTTGTGCGTGCGGTGCTCCGGCACGAACACTTCCTTGACGACGATGTCCTTCGAACCCGTGGCCTTCAGGCCCATCGTGTGCCAGGTGTCGACGATCTCGTAATCCTTCTTCGGCAGCAGGAAGGTGCGGTACTCGGGCGGAGCCCCTTCGGCGAAGATCAGGCCGCCGAGGAACACCCAGTCGCAATGATCGATGCCGCTGGAGAAGCCCCAGCGACCGGAGAACAGGAAGCCTCCGTCGACCTTCTTCACGTTGCCCTTGGGCATGTACGTGGAGGCGATCAGCACCGAGTGGTCACCGCCGCCCCAGACATCCTCGGCCGCGCGCGGATCGAACAGCGCGATCTGCCAGTTGTGCACGCCGATGACGCCGTACACCCAGGCCGTCGACATGCAACCTTCGGCGAGCGCCATCTGGATGTCGTAGAAGACCTGCGGGTCCATCTCGTAGCCGCCGTACTTCTTCGGCTTGAGCACTTCGAAGAAGCCGGCCGCCTGCATGTCGGCGATGGTCTCCTTGGGCAGGGTGCGCGCCTCGGCGGCCGCATCTGCGCGCTTGGCGAGCACCGGCGCCATCTCGCGGGCGCGCTGGAGCAGCACCTCGGGCGTCACCAATGGGCTCACGGTCTTTCTCTGGGTCTGCATGCCGGGGATCTCCTGACTCTTCGCGTTCCACGTTTTCCCAGACTTCCCGTCGCGCAACATCACCCGAAATGACGACCTGCCCCGCGCGACGCCGAAGCGCCGTCATCCGGCAGCGGTCGAACAAACCGTCGTCCGCGGGTTCGGTTTCATGCAAACGGGTGAAGCCATCGCGCGGCGCGTGCCGATACTGCTCGCATGTTCCGGAGCAGCCACTGATGGCGACGACAAAAGACTACGGTCTGGGCGAATACACCTACCCGCGCGGCTGGTTCATGGTGGCCGAATCGGCCAAGGTCGTGGACAAGCCGCAAGCGGTGCATTTCTTCGGCCAGGAGTTCGCGCTCTATCGCGGCAAGTCCGGCCGCGTCGTATTGCTGGACGCCTACTGCCCGCACATGGGCACGCACCTGGCGCGCAACACCACCAGCTATGTGGCCCAGGACGGCGCCATCGAGGACGACTGCATCCGCTGCCCCTACCACGCCTGGCGCTTCGGCCCGGACGGCAAGTGCAACGAGATCCCGTACTCGAGCGGCCCGATTCCGCCGTCCGCGAAGATCAAGACCTGGAAGGTGCAGGAATACATGGGCGCCGTGTTCGTCTGGCACGACCCCGAGGGCGGCGAGCCCGACTACGTGCTGCCGGTGGTTCCCGAGTGGACCGATCCGGCCTGGGTGTGCGGCAGTTACGACGACCTGGGCGTCGTCAACGTGCATCCGCAGGAAGCCATCGACAACATCACCGACGCCGCGCACTTCGGCCCGGTGCACGGCTCGCGCACGAAGTTCTTCGAGAACGAGTTCCGCGGCCATCGCGTCGTGCAGCGCATGGGCGGCGGGCATCGCACGCTGATCGCCGAAGGCGGCCCGATGCTGGTGACCGAGGCCACGTACCATGGCCCGAGCCTGCTGCTGACGCGCATGAGCGGCCTGTACGACTCGTGGATCGTCATCGCGCACACGCCGGTGGACGACGGCTCGATCTACGTCTGGCATAACCTGATCGTGAAGTCCCCGACCGGTTCGGCCGTGGCGACGGACGAAGACCGGCTGCACGCGCGCGGCTACCAGGACATGGCGCTGGCGGCCTTCGCGCAGGACTTCGAGGTGTGGAAGCACAAGCGGCCCAACGTGCAGGGCCTCTACGTGCAGGGTGACGGCGCGTTCCAGAAACAGCGCAAGTGGTACAGCCAGTTCTACAACCCGCGCACGAAGACGGCGGCGCTGCTGCCGCAGTTCGAAGGCATCCAGGGCGCACGCGGGCTGGACGCGGCGCCGCAGGAGATGCGGGATACGGGATCGCTGTCGCGGCTCGAAGTCGCTTAGCGACGCCTTCGTAGCCCGGACGAAGTCCGGGAGCGTCTTCCTCGGACCCGCACACAGCCCCGGACTTCGTCCGGACTACGGGCTGGAGACAAGAAAGGCGCAAAGGATCATCCCGAAAATCCTTTGCGCCTTTCTTTTTTCCTTTGCGTCCTTTGCGTTCGCCGTTGACGAACAGCGCCGGACGGCAAAACCGCCCGTCAGCGCTGCTTCTGCATCGCCTCGCGCAAGGCCAGCGGAATATTGAAGTCGTAGCTGCGCCGCTCCACCCGCTCGCAGATGCGCCAGCCCGCGGCGGTCCGCACATAGCGATCGTGGTACCAGAACCCGAGGAAGATCGTGTCCTCGCCGTTGTCGTCGGCGCGCGGCAGCACCATCGGATTGAAGCAGGCCACCTTGCCGCTGGCCTCGTCACCCTGGATCTCGAACGACAGGTTGCCGATCAGGTGCATGTAGGCCGGGAAATCCTTCAGCGCCTTGCCGAGCCACTCCCGGATTTCCGGGTAATGCGCCGCCATTCCGCCCATCGCCGAGTAGTCGATCCACGCATCAGGCGTGAACACGTCGTCCAGCCGCTCGAACGCGCGCTCGTCGATGGCATACGCGTAGTCGGTGACGAGCTGTTGCAGCTCCAGCCGGTCCGCCAGCAGCTCGAGCCGCGAGGCGCTCACGACGCGCCCAGCACTTCCATGTCGCTCGGGCCCCAGAACGCGCGCATCGAGCTGAACTTGCCGGCGTCGTCGAACGTCATCACGTCGATGACGCGGATGACGGCGCGCGCGGTCTTGTCGCCCTGGGGCATGTTGAGTTCCACGTCGAAGGCCATCGCCGCGCTGTTGCCGTGCGAGCCGCGGATCGGTGCCGCCAGCTTGAGCCTGGCGCCACTCTTGATCGCGTACGCGTAGAACTCGGCGATCGCCTTGCGCCCCGACTTGAGCGGCGAGCCGACCGGGTCCTCGACCGTCGCGTCGTCGGCGTACAGCGCCACGATGGCGTCGACGTCGACGCGGTTGAAGGCATCGATGTAGGCCTGCATGGCCTGTTTCATCTGTTGCTGGCTGATCATGTCGGCACGCTCCCGGGGACAGTGCGCCGATGATCCTTGCGCGCGGCCCGCCACCGAATCCTCCGATCAGACGACGGGGACGCGCGCACCAGTCCAGGTGCGTCGCCCGGCGAGAGCCAGAAGTCCGCCGCAACCGCTAGGTCGCCGCCGTTTCCTGCGGACGGGCGATCGCCCTCCAGTCCACGCTGGCCGCGACGAACCGGCTTTCCAGACCCTTGAGTTCGAGACTGCGGTCCGGCCCGAACACGAACCGGCCCTCGTGCTCCGTCAACGCCCGCACGGCGCGGGTCGCCAGGATCTCGCCGGCCGTCGCCAGTGCGCTGACGCGAAACGCGACGATCACGGTCTTGCCGAAGAACTTGTCGCGCTCCTGGATCGCCTCGCCCACGTGGACGCCCATGCGCACGTGGATCGGCTGCGTCGGTCGCAGCCGGTTGTGGTCGTCGAACGCGTGCTGGATCGCGACCGCACAGGCCAGCGCCTTGCGCGCCGTCGCGAACGCGATCTGGAAGCCGTCGCCGAGCACTTCGACTTCGTAGCCGTCGTGCTCGGCAATTGCGCTGCGCACGATGCGGTGATGGTCCTGCATCAGCTGGTGCGCACGCGCATCACCGAGCTGCTCGGTCATGCGCGAGAAGCCTTCCATGTCGGTGAACAGCAAGGTGACCGTGCCGTCCGCACCGATCGCATGGCTGGCCTCCGGCCGCTGCGCCAGCAGCGAACTCGCCTCGGATTTCTCCTCGCGCAGGCTCGCCCCGGGTACGCCGATGTCGAATTCCGCGAGCAGCGCGCGCAGCGTCCGCGCATTCGCCGTCTGCTGCGACAGCAGGTCCGGTGCACTGGTCGACACCGGCGCGATGCCGCCGAACATCTCGACCAGCCGCGACGCCAGGGTCAGGTCTCCGCGCACGTCGGTGAGGCCCGCGACCATCGCGGCCACCGACGTGATCTCGCCGAACGAGATGCGCAGCAGCGTCGGTACGCTCATGCGGATGTGCGCCGCCGGATCGTGGCCCGGCCCGCTGCGTGCGCGCGCACGCCGGCCCTTCACGCTCAGCGTCCATGTGGCGGGGTCGCGACCGCGCATCGCGTCGGAGCGATAGCTCAGCTCGTAGGTCACCTCGCCTTCGAAGCCGAAGGCCAGTCGCGGCCGGAACGAGCCAGCCATCATCGTGAACAGCAGCCACTGCACGAGCGGCCGCGCGAACAGGCGCTCGAGCTTCTCGTCCGGAACATCGCGGATGCGCGCGCCCACGGCGCGGATCACGCGGGCGCCGATCGCGGCCCGCCACTGGTCGAGGCGATTGCGCAGGCCGAAGCTCCAGCGGCGCAGCGTCGGCAGAAGTCCATGCCGCCGTCCCCTGCGGGCCGCCGGTGTTTCGCCGGCGCCTGCAAGCGCCTCTTCGGCTGCGGCCTCGTTGCCATTGCGCGCGGCGATCTCCCGGATCCGCGCGCGGAACCAGCGGCGCTGCGACAGAGGCGCCACGCCCAGCGGCTCGCAACTGGCCTCGGCCGCCAGGATCAGCTCGCGCCCACGCGCCGGGTCGCCCCGCGCGGGGCGCACCGCCAGCACCGCGCCCTGGATGCATTGCGCGTAGTACTCGAACGGACGATCGCGCATCCGCCGTGCATTCTGCGCGGCCAGCTCGGCGAAGCGGGCCGTGTCCTCGTAGCGCCGCAGCATCAGCGCGCAGCAGGCCAGCCCGAACGCGATCGGCCCGCGCGCGCCCAGGCCCGGCGGACAGAACGCGTAGCGGTTCGCATACGGCAGCAGCAGGTCGTAGAGCCGCTGCGCGGCGCCGGCGTGTCCGCAGGCCAGCGCGGCGACCGCGAACATCGCCATCGCGTTGAACCAGAGATTGTCCGTGCGCAGGCTCGAAAACGCGGTGGCGCCGAAACGATCCAGCTCGATGCGCGCCTCGTCGGCACGATCGCCTTCGGCCAGCGACAAGGCCAGCGCCGCACTCCAGCCCGGGATCGCCGGGTAGCGCACCGCGAAGCCGCGGAACGGCGATTCGAGTTCGGCGCTGCGTCCCTGGAAGAAGCGGATGATCCCCATCTGTCCGCCGTAGATCATCGCGGAGTTGCGATCCTCGGCACGCTGGCCGATCTCCAGCGCCGCAGCCGCCGCACGCTCGGCTTCCGCCATGTCGCCGTCGAGCATGCGCTGCATCGCGCGCAGCATCAGGCCGTACCAGAGGTGCTGCGCCTCGCGCATCTCGTCGGCGAGTTTCTGGTAGCCGTCGATGCAGGCGTCGAGCGGATCGCGATCGACGCAGGTGCTGAAGTCGAAGAAGTGCAGCACGTGCGCGTTGATCACCGCCACGCGACTGCCGGAGGCCTCGCCCAGCGCCAGGCACTCGCGAACGCGGTCCGCATGCTCGGCGCCGTTGTGCGGACGAACCGCCGCCACGCACTTCACGGCGGCTGCGGTGGCCGCAGCCACCGACGGCCCGAGTCGCGCGCTGTAGGCAACCGCCTCGTCGGCGACGTCGGTGCAGTACTCCCAGGCCTCGGTGCAGTACAGCTCCAGCGAGATGCGCGCTGCGATGCGCGCACGCAGCTCGGGGTGATCGTCGCCTACCGCGCGCCGCGCCTCGCGCAGCAGGCGCAACAGGGTCGGGTCGGCGATCAGGCTGGCCCACCACGAGGCGCCGAAGGACACCGAGCCCAGCCCCAGCGCGGCACGCGCCTGCTCGGGTCCCAGGCCCGCTCCGCGCGCCTCGTCGGCGACCGCGATGTAGGTCTGGCTGGCGCGCTCCGAGTCGCCGGCGCAGCGCAGCGCGTCCGCCAGCCGCAGGCGCAGATCGACGCGCCGCGCCGGATCGTCGCGACACAGCGCCGCCGCCTCGATGGCGGTGGTGAAGTGCGTCACCGCCTCTTCGTGGGCGAATCGCGCCGACGCCGATTCACCGGCCGCGCGGCTGTAGCGCAACACGCGGTCGGCGGTGTCCGCAGCCAGGCACTGGCGGAAGTGGTGCGCGAGTTCGATCACCGGGAGCACCGGGCCGCCGCTCGCCTCGAGCGCGTGGCCGACCTTCCGGTGCGCGGCGACGCGTCCGCCTTCGGGCAGATGCCGGTACAGCGTCTCGCGGATCAGCGCGTGCACGAAGCGCCAGGGATCGCCGGCATTCGACGGCCGCTCGATCACGCGCGCCACCACGGCTTCGTCCAGAAGCGCGAGCAGCGGCGCCATCGCGACACCCGTGACCCGCGCCAGCAGCGCCGCGTCGAACGACCGGCCGATCACCGCGCCGGCTTCGAGCGCACGCAGGCAGGGCCGCGACAGATTGCTCAGGCGCCGCTCGATGACCGCGCTGACGCCCTCCGGCAAGCCGAACGCATGCGAGTCGGCGTCCTGCACCCACATGCTGCGGAACTGCAGCACGCCGCGCTCGATCATGTGGCGGAACAGCTCGCCGGCGAAGAACGGATTACCTTCCGACTCCTTCGCCAAGCCCTGCGAGATCGCGCCGGGCAGCGGACTTCCGGCGAGCACGTCGAGCAGGCGCCGCATGTCGCGCTCGTGCAGGCCGCGCAGCTGCAGCAGTTCGGCGGCCGGCTCGCGCCTCAGGTTCGTCAGCAGGCCGCTCAGCGCATGGCCGGGTCCGACCTCGGCGATGCGATGGGTACCGATGATCAGCAGCCGCATGCCGGCGAGGTCGCGCACCAGGGCGCCGAGCAGGGCCAGCGAAGGCCGGTCCGCCCAGTGGAGGTCGTCGAGGACGAGCATCAGCGGCACATCTCGCGCCGCCTCGCGAAGAAAACCGGCGAAGGCGTCGAACAGGCGGAAGCGCGCGTGTTCGCTGTCCATCGAATCCGGCGGCGTCGCCGCGAGATCCGGCAGCAGATGGCGCAGCTCGGGCAGCATCTGCACCAGGTCCGGCGCACCGGCGCCCATCTGGGCGCGCAGCGACGCGACATCGCGCGACCGCGCGAGCAGGCGCAGGATCTGGATCCACGGCCAGTAGGCCGGCGCGCCCTCGCCTTCGTGGCAGCGTCCGCTGAGCACCTGGAAGCCGGCCGCACGCGACTCGCGCGCGAACTCTTCGGTGAGGCGGGTCTTGCCGATGCCGGGATCGCCGGCCAGCAGGATCAGCCGGCCATGCGCCTTCTGCGCCGCACGCAGGCCCGCTCGCAGCACCGCCAGTTCGCGATCGCGCCCGAAGAAGTCGGCGGCCGCCTCGTCGGCTTCGGACTGTGCCGCGCGCAGTTCGGCGGCAGGACCGGCGATCCGTGCCAGCTGGCTCGCCAGCGCGCAGACCGTGACGGCGTCGCCGCCGGCCGGCGCGGATTCCGGTTCGGCGAGCAGACGATCCAGCGTCTCCACCAGCAGCACGCGGCGCGGCTCCGCCTCCACGCGCACGGCGAGGAATCGCAGCAGTTGCGCCAGCGCACGCACGTCGCCGGCCGCATCGCGGGTGGCCGGAGACGCCAGGCCGGCACCGAAGTCGCCGATCTTGATGCGGCCTTCGGTTGTCAGCCAGATCGTCGCGGCGTCCAGATCCAGTCCGCAGACTTCGCGCGCATGGGCGTGCGACAGCGCATCGCAGAGCTGGCGTGCCAGTCCCAGCACGCTGTCGACCGACTGCGGCAACTGGCGCTGCAGCGGCGCGCCGTCGGCGTATTCGCAGACCAGGAACGGGGCATCGTCGTCGCCGGCCGCATCCAGCAGCGTGAACAGTCCGGGATGATCGCCCAGCCGCGTGGCGGCACGCGTGGCCCTGCGCAGCCATTCCTGCGCGCCGATCTCGGCGGTGAAACGCGTGAGGATGACGTCGCGATCCAGGCGCTGGTCACGCACGACGTAGAGGCGGCGCACGTCGCTGGTATCGAGCAGGCGCAGCACGCGATAGCGGCCGCGACCGAGCAGCACGCCCGGCACCTCGGCGTTCGCATCACCTGCTGCGGGGTCCTGCATCGACACCATCTCGTTCCCCGACTCCGGCCCCTCGCTTCGCAAACCCCCATGGCCTCGCGAATCCGTCGCGCCGATCCGCTGCCGACCCGTTCTTTTCAGTACCCGGCACCGGCAAAAACACAGCGCAACGTTACCCCAATGCCCCGGCGCGCGTCGGTGTTTTCAGGGCTGTTGCCAGGTGACCGGCTCCAGCGCTTTCTTCAGGAACGGGATCATCGCGTCGGCCTGCTGCCAGCCCCACTGGAAAGCCTGGTCGAAGTCCTGCGGCGAAGGCAGCAGGTTGACCGGCGACAGGGTCGGCTCGAAGCGCATCAGCCAGTCGAAATACGGCCGCTGGCTCGGCAGCTGGAGCTGCATGATCTGGGTGACCGGCCACAGCCAGAGATGCTGCGGTTCGAACTGGGGATGGAAGCAGTCGAGCGCCAGGTAGAACGCGTTGCGCGTGCCGATGCGGCCGCCCTCCACGCCTTCCCACGCGATGCGCGCGGGCACGTTGGCGGCGACGCCGCCGTCGACGAACAGTGCGACCTCGTGCTCCTCGCGCAGCCGCGCCAGGATCTCGTCGGTGAGGGCGTCGCGTGCGGGCGGCTCGTACTGCAGCACGGCCGGAATGGCGGCCGACAGGCCCACCGCATCGGCCACGCGAATGCCGCGCGTGCCGACGTCACGGCCCAGCACCAGTGGACGCACGACGTTGGGATTCACGAATGTGCCGAGCATCAGCATGCGTTCGGCGAGCAGCTTCGAGAATCGCGCGCTGCTGTTCTGGCGCGACAGGAACGTGCGGGCGGCAGCCGGCAGATGGTCGTAGACCCGCTTGCGCACGCCG
This sequence comes from Panacagrimonas perspica, assembly GCF_004364935.1. Classification (GTDB taxonomy): domain Bacteria; phylum Pseudomonadota; class Gammaproteobacteria; order Nevskiales; family Nevskiaceae; genus Panacagrimonas; species Panacagrimonas perspica. The sequence goes on from NZ_SOBT01000008.1 coordinate 1,641,611, forward strand.
CCGACGACCGCCTCGTACGGAATCTCGAGATCGGACAGGCGCATCGGCGTTCCATCGGGGTGCTGCATCACCTTGTGCATCGCGCGCAAGTGCAGCCGCATCAGGCCCGGCAGCGTGTGCGTCGCGCCGATGTGCGGCCGTCCGAAGATGCTGCGCAGGCTCAGGGCCTTGGCCCAGGCCATCAGCGCATCGATGTCGAGCTGGCGCGAGCGGGCCAGGAAGGCGCCGATCAGCGCACCGATGGACGCACCGACGAGATAGTCGGACGAAAGACCTTCGGCGCGCAGCCGCGCCGCCGCACCGATGTAGACGAAACCCGCACCGCCACCGCCGCCGGCAATCGTCACCAGCGCCTTGCGGCCGACTTCGGCGTCGAGTTCGGCTTCGGAGAAATCCGCGCGGTGATGCGCGAGCAGCCGTGGTCTGGCATCGGCCAGCGCGGCATCGAGCGGCGACAGCACCGCGGCGCTCTGTGCGAGACGTTCACGCAGCGACTCCTCGCGGTGCAGCGGCCGGTACAGGGCGCGCAGCACCAGCTCGCGAAAAGGCTCGACGACCGCGGGATCGACATCGATGTCCGGACGGCGCGGGCCACGCAGCGCGGCGCCCGGCGCGAATCGGTACAGGCGCGCGAATCCGAGGATGTATCGCAGCCGGCGGAAATGACGTTCCGGCATCAGGTCGGGATGCGCCAGCCACGCGCGCACCAGCGACATTTCCATACGCTGCAACTTCAACAGCGTCTTGTTCTTCCCCTGCGCAGCCATCGTCCCCCCGGACCCAGCACCGATTCCGCGATCTCTTTGTCGCGGCATCGTGACGGCTGGCGATGATACTGCGAGTGCACGAGGAGCAATCGCGTGTGACCCCGTTACACTCCGGCTTCGAAGAATCGGCCGCGCACCAAGTCTGCGTCGGCCCTGGCGAGGAGGATCATGGCGATATCGGCGAAATCGCAGGCGTCCGCCGCGACGGCCGCGGGCGCGACGGCGCTCACGGGGACGGCCGCATGGCCGTTGCTCGACCGGCTGTTGTCCGCGATCTACGAAGGCCCGCTCGAATCGCCGCCGTGGCAGTCCGCGTTGCAGATGCTGCGCGACACGCTGCAGGCAGGCCACGTCACCCTGATGCTGCGCCCCCCCTCGCCCGACAGCGCCGGCGTGATGATCAACACCGGCAGCACCACGGTCGAAGCGGTGAAGTCCTACGAGACGCACTTCTTCGCGCTCGATCCCTTCGTGCGCCTGCAGGAAGGTGAAGTCGTGACCGCCGAGGAACTGATCGGCAAGCAGTGGCTCGACAGTCCGGTCTATCGCGAATACCTCAAGCCGCTCGACATCCGCCACCTGCTCGGCGCCGACATGTACACGCGCGACGGCATCGAATGCCGGCTGCGCATCACGCGCGGTCATGACGCCCAGCCGTTCACGGCCGCCGAGAAAGGTCTGTGCAGCACCTTGCTGCCGCACCTGAAGCGCTCGATCCAGCTGCATGCGCGGCTCGACTCGCTCGAGTGCGAACGCCAGCTCTTCGCCGGCACGATCAACCGCATGCTGCTGGGCATCATCAGCTTCACGCAGACCGGGCAGATCCTGGAGATGAACCAGGAGGCCAAGCGCATCCTCGGCGAGAAGGACGGCATCTGGCTGAGCGGCAGCACGCTCACCGCCGACAGCGTCCAGGAAGGCCGCGAGCTGCAGCGCATGCTCAAGCAGGCGTTCTCGGAACACTCGCCCGCCTCCGACGAAGAAGGACCCGGCGTCGTCCAGGCGCTGTCGATCACGCGCCCGTCGGGCCGCGCCAAGCTGGGCGTGCTCATCCGTGCGATCCCGCTCGGGCAGTGGTCCGAGAGCCGACAGCGCCCGGGCACGGTCGTGTTCCTGCGCGATCCCGAGTCCAGCGGCGCACAGCCGTCGCAGGAACTCGTGCGGCGCCTGTTCGGACTCACGCGCATGGAAGCCCAGCTCGCGCTGCTGCTCACCGAGGGCCTGACCCTGGACGAGGCAGCCGAGCAGATGAACGTGCGACGCAACACCGCGCGCACCCACCTGCGCTCGATCTTCTCGAAGACCGGCGTGACGCGGCAGACCATGCTCGTGAGGCTGCTGCTCAACAGCGTGATCTCGTTGGGCTGAGAGGCGCCCCGCGCGGCGCCGATCCCGGGCACTGTCCGGGAGCCCCTCCTTACCTGTCCCCGAATGACGCGCCCGTCCTCCGCCGGCCGGTCGCGCCTCGAATTCGCCGTGCGACCGAAAAAAATACGACATAAAGCTTGAAACAATATGTACACATACAAATAATTGAAATAGATTCTTAAAGTCGGACATGAATAATCGGCCTCGCGCTTCGAGCGCGTCCGAATTCCCAGGGGTCGGCGTCACTACGGGGGTAGGTGATGCTTCACGAGGTCAACAGGTCAGGCGACGAGCCGGATCCGACGCGCGTGGTACGCGGCGCGCTCGGCGATTCCGCGTTCGCGTCGACCTATTCCGAGCGCATGTACCGGCTGCGCTACGAGGTGTTCCACGAACGCCTGCGCTGGGACGTGACGGTTCTCGATGGCCTCGAACACGACCGCTTCGACGACAACGACAGCGTCTACATGCTCACCACCGGAGCGGACGATTCGGTGTCCGGCGGCTGGCGCCTTCGCCCGACCACGCAGGGGTACATGCTGCGCGACGTCTTCCCGGAGCTTTTGAACGGTCATCCTGCCCCCGACGACCCTGGCATCTGGGAGATCAGCCGGTTCGCGGTGGACGCCCCGAGCACTGCACGGCCCGGCGCGCTGTCATTGAGCCGCTCGGCGCGACTGTTGTTCGTGGATGCCTGGAAGTTCGCGACGCAGCACGGGATTTCCCGCTACGTGCTGGTGACCAGCCTGGCCCTGGAGCGGTTGCTGGTCGCGTCCGGGCTCCGGCTGCACCGGTTCGGCCCCCCGCTACGGATGGGACGTTGCATGGCGGTAGCCTGCTGGGTGGACCTGGACGCGCACACGCAGCGGGTCCTGTTCCCGGACACCATTCCGGGCGAAGCACGTCCCGTATCCGAACCACAGAACGATCAGGCCGCGCGGACGGATTCCGACGCCTGATCCATCACGACGGTGCACGCATGGAAACGGGCCGCTGTTCGCGGCCCGTTTCGCATCAGGCGGCGATCACGCCGCCTTCTTCACCTGGGCCTGCGATTCCATGAACGCGGCCCACGCGCCCTGCACTTCCTTCCAGCCGACGACGGCGAGCGGCTGCGCGTCCGGCGAGATGAACACGAGCGGCCCGAGGAAGCTCATGTAGAACTCGCTGTCGACCGGGAAGTTGGTGAGGTCATGGCGCGCGCCGGCCGACTCGTAGCCGTAGCCCGGAGCGACGGCCGTGTCACCGCCGTTGTCCTTGCCGCCACGCACGTCCATGCGACCCTTGGTCAGCACGTACTCGCCGGGGCCCTGATGGATGTGGGCATTGAACGACGACCCTGCCGGGCAATCGAAATAGGCCGTCCACGCGCCCATCTCGGGGCCCACGTGCAGCAGCTTCCAGCGGATGCCGCCCTTCGACAGGGCCTCGGGAAACGGCGCCCACGGAAGCTGGTCGATCTGTGCGTACTCTTCGGTAACCTGGCTTTTCATCTGACGTCTCCTCGTCGTTCGCTCGGTCTGGACAGGCGGCCCTGGCGTCGTTGCGCGGGGCACTTGCGAACTAAATGCCTGAAGGCGGTTTGCGTCAATACGGGACGGCCATACGTAGCCCGGACGAAGTCCGGGGATCCCCCTCGAATACGGAGCGCAACGCCGGACTTCGTCCGGGCTACGTGCGTCTCGACAAGCCCTCGGGTTCCGGCCCCCCGGTCGCCCAATCCAGCAACTCGACCGTGTGCACGACCGGCGCCGGCGCCTTGCCGCGCGACAACTGCGTGAGGCATCCGATGTTGCCGGTGGCCACCACCTGCGGTGCGACCGCGGCGAGCGCGTTCTGCTTGCGCTCGCGCAGCGCCTCTGCGAGATCCGGCTGCAGGATGTTGTAGACGCCGGCCGAGCCGCAGCACAGGTGACTCTCGGCGATGTCGCGCAACTGGAACCCGGCCTCGGTCAGCAGGCGCCGCGGCGCTTCTCGCACACCCTGCCCGTGTTGCAGCGAGCACGCCGCGTGATACGCCACGATGAGGCCCGAAGGATTCGTCACTGCCGGCAACTCGTGGGCCGCCAGCACTTCGCTGACATCGCGTGCCAGCGTCGACACTTTCGCGGCCCGCGCCGCATACGCGGGTTCGTTGCGCAGCATGAAACCGTAATCCTTCAGGCTGGTCCCGCAACCCGACGCCGTGATCACGATCGCATCCAGTCCGCCGTCGTCGATGACGCGGCTCCAGGCATCGACGTTGGCGCGCGCGAACGCAAGGCTGCGCGCTTCCTTGCCCAGGTGATGCACCAGCGCTCCGCAGCAACCCTGCCCAGGCGCCGGCACCACCTCGATCCCCATGCGCGCGAACAGGCGCGTCGCGGCCTGCTGGATGTTCGGCTGCAGCACCGGCTCGGCGCAGCCTTCGAGAAACGCGACGCGTGCCTTGCGGACGGTCGGCGCGGCGATGATTCCTTCGCGCACCGCTCCGGTGGGCGCACGCGACAGCTCCAGCATCGCGCGCAGCGATTTCAGGAAACCGATGTTCGGCAGCAGTCCCACCAGCGGCGAGAACAGGCGCCCCATCGCCAGCGCAAAACGGAAGCGGCGCGGATACGGCAGCAAGCCGGCGAGCAGGCCGCGCAGCATCCGGTCGATCCAGGGACGCTCGTAGCGCTGCTCGATCCACGCGCGCGAGTGATCGACCAGGTGCATATAGTCCACGCCAGAAGGACAGGTCGTCTTGCACGACAGGCAGGACAGGCAGCGATCGATGTGCTTGACCGTCTCGGCACTCGGCGTGCGCTGGTTCTCCAGCATGTCCTTCATCAGCATGATGCGCCCGCGCGGACCGTCGAGCTCGTCGCCGAGCAGGGCGTACGTCGGACAGGTCGCGTTGCAAAAGCCGCAGTGCACGCAGGTGCGGATCGCTTTCTCGGAGGCCGCCAGATGCGGATCGCGCAGTTGCTCTGCGCTGAAGCGGGTCTGCATGGCTATCGATTCGTCCCGAACGAGAAAGGCCCGTCGCCGAGCCGGTTCTGCGGGTCGAAGCCCGACTTGATCCTGCGGCTCAGCGCCGTGGTGCCGGCATCGAGCGGCGGCGCGGTGGCGAGCCGCTCGCGCACGCCGACCGGGGCGCGCATCAACCAGGCATGACCGCCGGCCTTCGATACTTCGCCTCTCACGAGGCCGGCCGGCGCTTCGCCCTCCATCGCCAGCCACACCAGCGAGCCACCCCAGTCGTAGAGCGCGGTGCAGGCGGCCGACTTCGCGATCGTGGCGACGACCGTGGCGGCGGACAGCGAGGGCAGCGACAGCCGCCAGACGACGCGCGCATCCGACGCGAAGACGGCAACATCGCGGATGTCACGCCACAAGGCCGCCGACTCCGCTTCCTCGATGGCACGAACCGATCCGCGCGATTCGAACATCCCGAGGATCTGGCGCTGCCGCTCTTCGACCGAAGCGCGAAAACCTTCGAGTCGTATCGCGCTGCGACCGTCCGCAAGACAGGCCGCGCTACTGACCTCGAGCGGCGACGCCAGCGCGGTGCGGATGCCGGCCAGCGCGACCGACGCATCGCCTTGTTCGACGAGCACCGTCGCCTCGTACTGCGGTCGCGGCAGCACGCGCAGGCTCAGGTCGGTGACGACGGCCAGCGTTCCCCACGAACCGACCATCAGCTTCGCGAGGTCGTAGCCGGTGACGTTCTTGATGACGCGGCCGCCGGCACGGAATTTTTCGCCGCGCCCGGACACGGCATCGAAACCCAGCAGGTGATCGCGCACGTTGCCGGCCGACAGCCGTCGCGATCCGGCGAACCCGCTGCCGATGATGCCGCCGATCGTCGTGCGTGCGCCGCCCGCGCCCAGCAAGGCGGCGTAGTCCGGCGGATCGAACGCGAGCATCTGCCCGCGCTCGGCGAGCGCCGCCTCGACCTCGTGCAGCGGCGTGCCGGCACGCAGGCTCAGGACGAGTTCTTCGGGCTCGTAGTTCGTGATGCCGCTGATCGCGGAGAGGTCGAGTTCGCGCATGGACGCAGCGGCGACGCCCATCATCGAGCGACGCGTGCCACCGCCGATCACGCGCAACGACGAGCCGGCCGCATCGGCGTCCAGCAGTGCCGCCTGGATGTCGTCCGCGCTACCGGGGCGGAGCGCTTCGCGAGTGACGGTCTGCATGAATCAGAAGCGTGGCAGTTCGGGATGCGCCACGCGCCCGGCGTGCACGTGCACGCGTCCGAGTTCGGCACATCGATGCAGCTGCGGAAACACCTTGCCCGGATTGAGCAGGCCTTCCGGATCGAACGCGCACTTCACGCGCATCTGCTGTGCCAGGTCGATCTCGCTGAACATCTCGGGCATCAGGTCGCGCTTCTCGACGCCGACGCCGTGCTCGCCGGTCAGCACGCCGCCGACTTCCACGCACAGACGCAGGATCTCGGCGCCGAAGGCTTCGGCGCGCTCGAGCTGGCCGGGTTCGTTGGCGTTGTAGAGGATCAGCGGATGCAGGTTGCCGTCGCCGGCGTGGAACACGTTGGCGACGCGCAGGCCGTAGCGCTCCGACATCTCGTTCATGCGCTGCAGCACGTGGGCGAGCCGGCCGCGCGGGATCGTGCCGTCCATGCAGTAGTAGTCCGGCGACAACCGCCCCACCGCCGGAAAGGCCGACTTGCGCCCGGCCCAGAAGCGCAGGCGTTCGTCCTCGCTGTTCGACAGGCGGCTGAACACCGCGCCGTTCTTGGTCGCGATGTCGTTGACCAGGGCCAGCACGTGGTCGCACTCGGCATCGATGCCATCCGCCTCGACGATCAGCACGGCTTCGACGTCGAGCGGGTAGCCGACGTGCAGGAATTCTTCCGCGGCCAAGGTCGCGAGCCGGTCCATCATTTCCATGCCGGCCGGCACGATGCCGCCGCCGATGATGTCGGCGACGCATTGGCCGGCGGCCTCCACGCTCGGGAAGCCCAGCAGCGCGGCGCGCGCATGCTGCGGCCGCGGCAGGATGCGCACCGTCACCTCGGTGATGACGCCGAGCATGCCTTCGGATCCGTTGATGATGCCGAGCAGGTCGTAGCCCGGCGCATCGAGCGTCTTGCCGCCCAGGCGCAGGATCTCGCCGTCCATCGTGACCAGCTCGACGCCGAGCACGTTGTTGGTCGTCAGCCCGTATTTCAGGCAATGCACGCCGCCGGAGTTCTCGGCCACGTTGCCGCCGATCGAACAGGCGATCTGGCTCGACGGGTCCGGCGCGTAATAGAAGCCGTGCTTCTTCACGGCCTCGGTGATGCCCAGGTTGGTGACGCCGGGCTGCGCGACGACGACGCGGTTCTCCAGGTCGATGTCGAGAACCCGGTTGAAGCGCGACAGGCCCAGGATCACGCCGTCGGCCAGCGGCAGCGCGCCGCCGGACAGCGAGGTGCCCGCCCCGCGGGCCACAACCTTCACGCCGCGTTCCCTGCAGAACCTCAGGATCTGCGCGACCTGCTGCGTCGTGCGCGGCAGCGCCACCGCCAGCGGCAACTGCCGGTAGGCCGTCAGGCCGTCGCTCTCGTAGGCGATCAGCGATTCGTCGTCGCCGATGACGCCGTCGTTCTCGAGAATCCGGCGCAGGCCCTTGATGACCTCGGCGCGGGCCGACAGCACGGCCGGGTCCGGCGCCGGCATGCGCAGACTCATGCGCGGTTCCCTGCCCGCTCGCCGGCGATCAGCCCGAAACGATCTTGCGCAGGCCCGTCGCCGACAGGATCTCGATCCAGTAGCCGTCCGGATCCTTGATGAAGGCCAGGCCCTTCATCTTGCCGTCGTCGGGGCGCTTGACGAACTCCACGCCCAGCTTCTCGAAACGCTCGCTGGCCGCGTAGACGTCGGGCACCGTGATGCCGATGTGGCCGAAGCCGCGCGGATCGCTGTTGCCGTTGTGATAGCCCGCGAACGCCGGATCGCTCTCGGTGCCGTAGTTGTGCGTCAGCTCGATGGCGCCGCGCTGGCTGAACGTGAACTCGGCGCGCTTGGCCGGATCGGTCGGCAGTTCGCCGTCTTCCGGACGCAGGTAGCCGACGAAGTACAGCGCGAACTTCATCTCGGGGAAATCGAACTTGTTCAGCAGGGTCATGCCCAGAACGTCGCGATAGAACGCGACCGATTTCTCGGGGTCGCGGATGCGCAGCATGGTCTGGCTCATGATGAAGTCGCGGGTGGATTCGACGCCTGTGCTCACGGCCTGCTCCGATGGGATGGGGAATACGCCATCAAACCCGAGCGGGGCATCGCAGCGCAAGCCGGTTGCGCCATCGGTTCGTACAGCTTGCACGGGCAGCACGGTAGCCCGGGTGAAACCCGGGGTGTCATTCCTCATGCGAGCGTAATCCCGGGTTTCACCCGGGCTACGTCGTCGGGAGCTTGCTTCCGTGCTTCGCCAGCCAGTGCGCCGTGATGTTCGGCGGCTCGGTGAACGGCGTGACGATCTCGAAGATGCGCTCGTAGCTGGCGAACTGGATCTTCCATTCGCTGCCGATCTTCACGTAGCGATCGCGGTACAGCGCCGATCCGTCGGTGACGATCTTGTTGCGCAGGTCGCAGAACCAGTCCTTCAGATACCAGGTACCGGTGGCCTCGGTCGGCGACGTCAGCGCGATCTCCGGATGGTTCACGTGGTGGAACGCGATGGCCTCGGCGTGGAACGCATACCCGATCGCCTCGAGGATCTTGTCCCGGCCCTGCACTTCGAAGCGGTAGCTGCCGCCGACATAGCAGACGCCGGCGTCCTCGGTGAACAGCTCGCGCAGCTCGTCGAGACTGGCCGTGTCGATGCAGCGGCAGTAGCGGTATTTGAGCTGGCGGATCAGCTCGTAGTCTTCAAGCGGCAGGCTCATGCGGTTCCCGGGTCAGCGCTGGTAGAAGGTCTTGGGGTCGAAGAACCCGCCGGAGATATCCCCGCCGGGCTTCACCGCGAACACGCGCAGCGTCGTGTGCAGGTCCTGCTTGAGGTCGTGCATCTCGATGACCGAGGCGTACCAGTACGCGTCGACCTGCTTGAGCGTCGCGATCGGGCTGACCAGGCGCTTGCGCACGTCCTTGCCCTCGTGGAACTCCGCCTTCAGCGGCACGCAGGTCTGGGTGTCGACCCAGGTGCGCACCAGCGTATAGCCACCCTTGGTCGTGTCGGCTGGACGAAACGCCAGCACGTGCGTCGGCCGCTTGTCGATCTCGCCGCCGCCCTCGTACGTCGTCCTGGCGCCGCCGAACGTGTTCTGCAGCTGCTTGAAGTCGGCGTAGCTGAAACTCGTGCCCATCAGGCCACCGTCGGCAATGCTGCCGGTGACGCGCCGCACCCGCTTCACGGACGGCAGGTACACGTACATGCCGTCGCGCAGGTCGCCGTCCTTCTCACGAATCAGGTACGCCGCGCCCGAGAGATTCGGTGGCGCCGACAGCAGCAGCATCGCGCGGACGAGTCGGCTGCCGTCGGGGGCCAGTTCACGTTCCGCGTAGAGACGTCCCTTGAGGGTGCTGGCAGTACCCGAGCGATCCGAGGTGCTGAATTCAACCTCCTGCACGCGAAGGCTGGTCGGCACGTTGGCCTGCATGCACTCCAGGACCTTGGCCGCCTCGTCTGCCGCCACGACGAGCGGTGCAGACACCGCCATGGCCAGGGCCGCACCCGCGAGCAGGATTCTCATGGCTTGTTCTCCCGGAGCTCATCCCGATTGGCCGCGGCAGCCGACAGGAACGCCGGCCGTTCTCCGCCTCCGTGCATCACGAGGTTGCTGCCGCTGGCATAGCTGCCGGCGGGCGAGGCCATCCAGAGGCAGGCGTCGCCGATCTCGCGCACCCGGGCCAGACGCCCGGCCGGGATCGTCGCTGCGACGCGGGCCATCGAGGCCTCGTCGCCGTAATGCAGGTCGGATTGCTCGGTGTGCACCAGGCCCGGACTCACGGCGCAGACGCGCACCTTGGGCGCCCACTCCACGGCCAGCGACTGCACCAAGCTCAGAACACCTGCCTTGGCCGCGCCGTAGGCCGCGGTGCCCGGCGAGGGCCGCAGCGCGCTGACGCTGCCGATGAACAGGATCGTGCCACCCTCGGCCTGCGCCTGCATCAGGTGGTTCGCCTTCTGCGACAGGTGCAGCGGCGCCAGCAGGTTCAGCGCGATGATCGATTCGTGGAAACGCGGCGACGCCTTGTCGGCGAGCGCGAACGGCGCGCCGCCGGCGTTGTTGACCAGCACGTCGAGACGCCCGTGACGCTCCGCGATCTGCGCGAACATCGCGTCGACGTCTTCGCGCTTGCGCACGTCGCAGGCGATGAACTCCGCCCCGCCCGTCGGTTCCGCCGGCGCCGTGCGTCCGCAGACGATCACCGTGGCGCCGGACGCCAGGAACGCCTCGCAGATGCCGCGACCGACACCCTTGGTGCCGCCAGTGACGAGGACCGTTCGGGAGTGGGACATGCCGGCTTCTACGCCTCGGCGTCAGGGAGTACGCCATGCTAGGCCAGACCGGCGGCGCCGCTGTCACCCGAAAGGATGAAGCCCGCCCTGCGGCAGGCGCGGACGATGCACGCGCCCCTCGCCGCCCGAACGCCCATGTCCAGCCCCAAGCCCGTCCCCGAAGGCCGCTACCTGTCGCTCGCCAACGGGCACCGCATCCACGCGCTCGACGAGGGCCAGGGACCGGTGGTGGTGTTCCTGCACGGCTCCGGCAATGGCGCCTGCGGCTACAGCAATTTCAAAGGCAACTATCCGGACCTGGTGCAGGCCGGCTATCGCGTGCTGATCCCCGACCTGATCGGCTTCGGCTACTCGGACAAGCCGACCGACGCGCTCTACACGCTCGATTTCTTCGTCGAATGCGTGCAGCAGGCGCTGGAGGCGGCCGGCGTCGAGCGCTGCACCGTGGTCGGCAATTCGCTGGGCGGCGCGGTGGCGCTGGGCCTCGCGCTGGCGCGTCCGCAAACGGTCGAGCGCCTGGTGCTGATGGCGCCCGGCGGCCTCAACGATCTTCCCGACTATCTGGCGATGCCGGGCATGGCCGCGATGTTCGCGCTGTACGGCTCGGGCAAGCCGATCACCCACGAGGCGATGAAGCAGTTCTTCATCGATGCGTTCGTCGTCGATCCGTCCTGTGTCACCGATCAGCTCGTGCACGAGCGCAGCGAACTGATGAAGCTGCAGAACCCGCAGGTCATGAAGACGCTGAAGGTGCCCAATCTCACCGAGCGCCTCGGCGAGATCACCTGCCCGGCGCTGACGCTATGGGGCCTGAACGAAAGGATGATGCCGGACAGCGGCATCCTGCGGCTGGCCAAGGGCCTGAAGAACGGCCGCATGGTGTTGGTCCCCAACTGCGGTCACTGGGTGATGATCGAGCACCGCGCGCTGTTCAATCGAACGGTGCTGGATTTCCTGCGCAACGGCTGAGCCTTCGAGGGTCGGTCGAATCCCAAGGTTGTGCTCGAAATGCGGACGGGATCCCGGGTTTCACCCGGGCTACGGAGTTGCGGGCATCGCGTCGATTTCCTGCGCAACAGCGGAGCCCCTGTAGCCCGGGTGAAACCCGGGGTTCTCCTCGAATACGGAGCGCAACCCCTGACTTCGTCCGGGCTACGGTGATGGCGGGGCGAACGCCGTGCGATTCGCCTTAGACTCGCGCCATCCCATCCCGCTGTCACAAGAACGAGGAGAGACTCGATGAGCAAGATCGAAGGTGGTTGCTACTGCAAGGCCGTGCGTTACGAAGTGACGGCCGACCCGATCATCAACGCGCAGTGCCATTGCCGCGAATGCCAGTACATCACCGGTGGCAGCGCCAACGTGTGCCTGGTCATTCCGCCGGGCGGCTTCAACTACACCAAGGGCGCGCCCAAGCAGTTCGCGCGCAAGGATCTCGAAAACCCGGTGACACGCGAGTTCTGCGCCGAGTGCGGCACGCCGCTGCTCAGCCGCTCGCCCGCCATCCCCGGCGCCGCGATCATCAAGCGCGGCACGCTGGACAACCCGATGGCGTACCCGGAGCCGCAGCTCGCGATCTTCACGATCGACAAGCAGCCGTACCAGAACATTCCGACCGGCATGCCTGCGTTCGAGCGCATGCCGGGCTGAGAGGGATCCCGTAGCCCGGACGAAGTCCGGGGTTTCCGCTTCGGCGGGCGACAACCCCGGACTTCGTCCGGGCTACGGAGACATCAGTGCGCCGTCGCGGGCCTCGCGCCCGACGCGCCCATGATCAGCCGATCGGTCCACGCGATGCCGATGGCCGACACGATGAATGCCATGTGGATGATGGTCTGCCACATCACGCCCTGCGACGTGATCGCGGTGCAGCGCACCCCCGCCTCCACCGCCGAGCACAACGGGTAGGCCCCGATCGATCCGGCCTCGATGAACGTCTTCAGCAGGTGGATCGAGGAGATGCCGATGATGGCCATCGCGAGTTTCACCTTGAGCACCGAGGCATTCACGTGGCTCAGCCATTCCGGCTGGTCGGGATGGCCCTGCAGGCCCAGCCGTGACACGAAGGTTTCGTAACCGCCGACGATCACCATCATCAGCAGGTTGGAGATCATGACCACGTCGATCAGCGCGAGCACGATCAGCATGACCTGCTGCTCGCCGAGCGCGAACGCGCCCTCGACCAGATGCAGCAGTTCCTTGACGAACAGGATCACGTACACGCCCTGCGCCACGATCAGTCCGAGGTAGAGCGGCAACTGAAGCCAGCGCGAAGAGAAGATCAGCCCGGGCAGCAGGCTGAGGGAGGGCGAACCGGGAGGTGACGGGGGAATCAAGGAAGCCATGGGAATCGGATTTTCAGTGGGCGGGGAGTCTAACAACCGGAAGGTTTCACCTGAATGGACTATGACGCCGCTCGCGTGAGCAGCCACCATTGATCGCATCGTGACCGGGCGCGCGCCCGGCGCCAGCCAGAATTGCCAGCACAGGAGAACGTATTGCGATGGGCACCATGAATCTCAAGATGCTGCTGGAATCGAAAGAACTGGAACGCTGCCCGTTCCCGATCCCGGTGGGCTGGTTCCATGTCGATTTCTCCGAGAACCTGAAAGTCGGCGAGATCCGCAACGTCCAGCTGTTCGGCCAGGAGTGGGTGCTGTTCCGCACCGAATCCGGCAAGCCGGGCATGAGCGATCCGTACTGCCCGCACCTGGGTGCGCACATGGGGCACGGCGGCAAGGTCTGCGGCGAGCACCTGCGCTGCCCGTTCCATCACTGGGAATACGACACCTCCGGCTGGTGCAAGAGCATTCCCTACGCGAAGGTGATGCCGCCGGTGGTCAAGAAGCAGGCGATCCTGCGCACGCTGCCGATGGTCGAGAAGTACGGAATGCTGTGGGCCTGGTATCACCCGCAGTGCGAGCCGCCGGGCTTCGAGCTGCCGTACATCCCCGAGATCGAGGACGCCACCGGTTACGCGGGCGCGCGTCGTGGAAGCTGGACTGCGAACACCTGCATCCAGGAAATCGCCGAGAACGGCGTCGACACCGCGCACCTGAAGTTCCTGCACGGCGCGCCCGGCATTCCGCCGGTGGACGCCAGCTACGACGGCCCGATCATGAAGCTGGACATCGGCAAGGGTTACATCGTCGGCACGGCCTACGGACCCGGTCTGAACGTCATGCGCTTCAACCAGCACGGCATCACGGCGACGATGATCTCGTACTCGGTGCCGATCAGCCTCGAAAAGACGCAGATGAACATGTCGTTCCGCCACGTCGATTACGCGGAAGGCACGCCCGAACTGCACGCCTCGAAGAAGGTCATCGATCACATGATCGGCGCCGCCGAGGGCGAGGAGAGCGCGGGCTTCGAGAGCGTCGACTTCGTCGTCTGGAACAACAAGAAGTACCGCCCCAACCCGCTGCTCTGCGACGGCGACGGCCCGGTGCTGCAGTTCCGGAAATGGTTCAAGCAGTTCTATCCGGGTCAGGAAGACTCGACCAAGATCTGAACCATGGCGCGCGTCCACATCAAGGGTCGTGACGGCATCGAGCTCGACATCGATGCCCTGCCCGGCACCGCGTTGATGGACGCGCTGCGCGACGCCAACACCGGCGTCGAAGGCACCTGCGGCGGCATGATGTCCTGCGGTACCTGCCACGTTTACGTGCAGGCCGACTGGCTGGTGCGGCTGCCGGCCAAAAGCCAGGACGAGGCCGACATGCTCGAAGCGATCGGCGAGATCGTGCCGGTGAAGCCGACGTCGCGCCTGTCGTGCCAGATCGCGATGACCGAGGAGTTGTCGGGCCTGCACCTCGAGATCGGCCCACCCACGTAGCCCGGGTGAAACCCGGGAATCGCTCTCGAAATTCGACAGCACACCCCGGGTTTCACCCGGGCTACGGTGGCGCCGGTATCCTTCGCGCATGACCGAAGACCGTTTCATCGACCTCGAGACCCGCCTGGCCTACCAGGACGAATCCATCCGCTCGCTCAGCGATACCCTCGCGCGCCAGCAGAAGCGGATCGACCAGCTCGAAAGCCTGGTGCGGCAGTTGCTGGATCGCGTGAAGTCGATGAACGAGCCCGTCTACAAGGGCACGCCGGCCGACGAAATACCGCCGCATTACTGATGGGTCCTTGGGCCCCTTGAACAGCCTGCCCGATCGCGCCGGCGTCGCCGCCAGCCACATCCAGGTGACCGCCGGACTCGGATCGACGGCGCTCGAATTCCTGCTCGCCCGGTTCCCCGCCATCGAGGCGGAAGAATGGACGCGCCGCTTCGCACGCGGCCTCGTGACCGACGCAAACGGGCAGCCGCTGGCGACCGACGCTCCGGTTCACGTCGGCGCCGACCTTCACTACTACCGCGAGATCGAAGACGAGCCCAGGATCCCGTTCGAGGCGGACGTCCTCTGGCGCGACGAACACCTGCTGGTCGTCGACAAGCCGCATTTCCTGCCGGTCACTCCTTCCGGCCGCTTCGTCCGCGAGACGCTGCTCGCACGTCTGCGTCACCAGCACGATCTGGCCGATCTGGTCCCGCTGCACCGGATCGATCGCGGCACCGCCGGTCTGATCCTGTTCTCGATCAACGCCGCGACGCGCGGCGCCTACCAGGGGCTGTTCCCGCGCCGCCGGATTCTCAAGACCTACGAGGCGATCGCGGCGCATCGCCCGGATCTTTCGCTGCCGCTGCTGCATCGCAGCCGCCTCGTCGACGGCGAACCGTTCTTCCGCATGCGCGAGGTCGACGGCGAACCCAACAGCGAAACCCGCATCGAAGTCGCCGAGCGGCGCGGCGAACACAACCTCTACCGGCTCTTTCCGGTGACCGGCCGCAAGCATCAGCTGCGCGTGCATCTGGCAGCGCTCGGCATCCCGATCGTCGGCGATCCGCTGTATCCCGCGCTGCTGCCGGAAGAGCCGGATGACTACGCGTCACCGATGAAGCTGCTGGCGCGCGCGCTCGAATTCACCGACCCGCTCGACGGCCGGCTGCGGCGCTTCGAGAGCCGGCGCTCGTTATGATCCAGAGACACCCGTAGCCCGGACGAAGTCCGGGATCACTGCTCGATTTGCGAGAGAGACCCCGGACTTCGTCCGGGCTACGCCGACGACATGCCAACCCGTACGACATGACCGCACCCGAACCTGCCGACTGCCTCGCCCCGACCCCCTTCGTCGATTTCGATCATCCGGCCGTCGCTGCCTTCGCCAAGGAAGCCGCCGGCGGACCCGGCAGCGATCGCGAGCGCGCCGTGCGGCTGTACTACGCGATCCGCGACGGCATCCGCTACGACCCCTACATCATCGATCTGAGCGTCGGCGGCCTGCGCGCCAGCCGCGTGCTCGAACTCGGCCGCGGCTGGTGCGTGAACAAGGCCGTGCTGCTCGCCGCGGCGTGCAGGGCCATCGGCATCCCGGCGCGCATGGGTTATGCCGACGTGAAGAACCATCTCTCCACCGAGCGTCTGCGCGAGAGCATGGGCACCGACGTCTTCTACTACCACGGCTACACGTCGATCTTTCTCAACGATCGCTGGGTGAAGGCGACGCCCGCGTTCAACCTGTCGCTGTGCGAGAAATTCAAGCTGCAGCCGCTCGAGTTCGACGGCACCGAGGATTCGATCTATCACCCGTTCGATCTCACCGGGCAGCGTCACATGGAGTACCTGGGTTTCCGCGGCGAGCACGCGGACGTGCCGCTGGACGACATGCTCGCGCTGTTCGAGCGCGAATATCCCGGCATGAAGCGGCTCGACACCGGCGACTTCGACCGCGACGTCGAACGCGAGACGCGCAACCCGTAGCGGGGACCGTTTGTTGCTGGCTGCAGGCATCGCATTGCCTGGAGCCCGCCCGTGTTGCGTGACCGCTATCCGTTCTACCTCGCCAACGCGCCGCAGCAACCCAACGCCGACCTCGTCGTCACCGACAAGTACAGCGGCAAGCCGGCGACCCGCGTCGCGCTGGCCGGCGCCGAACATATCGAAAAGGCGATCGCCGCTGCGCAGCGCGCGGCACCGGCGATGGCACGCTTCCCCGCGTTCAAGCGCCAGGCCGTACTGCGTCATTGCGCCCGGCAGTTCTCCGGCCGCCAGCAGGAACTGGCGCTGTCGCTGTGCATCGAGGCCGGCAAGCCGATCAAGGATTCGCGCGGCGAAGTCACGCGACTGATCGACACGTTCAACCTCGCCGCTGACGAATGCAGCCGCGACCTCGGCGGTGTCATGAGCATGGACGTCACCGAGCGCTCGCAGGGCTATCGCGGCATGCACAAGCGCGTCCCGATCGGTCCGCTGTCGCTGATCTCGCCGTTCAACTTTCCGCTGAACCTCGCCGCGCACAAGGTGGCGCCCGCGATCGCCGCCGGATGCCCGTTCGTGCTCAAGCCGGCCAGCCGCACACCGATCGGCGCGCTGATCATCGGAGAAGTGCTGGCGCAGACCGATCTGCCGAAAGGCGCGTTCTCGATCCTTCCCTGCTCGCGCGACGGCGCCGACCTTTTCACCACCGACGAACGCTTCAAGCTGCTGTCGTTCACCGGCTCGCCGAAAGTCGGCTGGGATCTGAAGGCCCGCGCGGGCCGCAAGAGAGTGGTGCTGGAACTCGGCGGCAACGCAGCCTGCATCGTCACTGCGGACGCCGACGTCGAGAAGGTGATTCCGCGCCTCGTGTTCGGCGCGTATTACCAGTCCGGGCAGAGTTGCATCTCGGTGCAGCGCATCCTCATCCATTCGTCGCGCTATGCGCAGTTCCGCGACAAGTTGACGGCCGCCGTCGAAGCGCTCGTGCATGGCGATCCCCAGGACGAGAAGACCACGATCGGTCCGATGATTTCGGAAGACGAGGCGCGCCGGCTCGAAGGCTGGATCGAAGAAGCGATCGCCAAGGGCGCAAGGAAACTGTGCGGCGGCCCGCGCGAAGGCTCGATGCTGCGGGCGTCGCTGCTCGAGAACGTCCCGTCCGGCTGCAAGCTGGATGCCGAGGAAGCCTTCGGGCCTGTGGCGACGCTCGCGCCCTACGAGGACTTCGACGACGCGCTGGACCGGGTCAACGACACGAAATACGGCCTGCAGGCCGGCGTGTTCACGCGCGACATCGACCAGGCGATGAAGGCGTGGGACCGGCTCGAGGTCGGCGGCGTGATCATTGGCGACGTCCCTTCCTGGCGCGTCGATCACATGCCGTACGGCGGCGTGAAGGAATCCGGGCTGGGACGTGAAGGCGTCCGCTATGCCATCGAGGACATGACGGAGCATCGCCTGCTCGTGATCCGTGATCCTGCGTAATGCGGCCTGGGCTCCGGGCGCGGCGTCAGCAAGCCACGTACGGGCATCAAATCTGCTGATGCCGGTGCCCGACAGCAGTCCCCTTCCAAACGGCGCGACGACCCTGTGGTCGAGTGTCGGGGAAACACGCATGAATCGAGGTCCTCGGCTCACCGGTATTCTTCTGGCGACGACGCTCGCGTGCTTCTGTCTGAGCGCACCCGTCGCGCAGGCCGACGAAGCCGCGCCCTCGTCGCAATCGCTACGTCAGCTCTACACCGATGCAGCGCCCGCGCTGCGCGCCAGCGCGTTCGGCCGCCCGATGCGCATCGAATCCACCGAGGCGCGCGGCAGCTTGCGCGGCGAGGTGCTGGTGGAGATCGATCAGCCGCTGGATCGCCTGGTCGCCACGTTGGAACGTCCAGCGTCGTGGTGCGAGGTGCTGCTGCTGACACCCAATGTCGTGGCCTGCGCACCCGTCGGCGACGGTGATGCGAAGCAGCTGGCGGTGCGCCTGTCGCGCCGCTTCGATCAGCCCGCGAAGGAGGCCTATGCCGCGACGTTCGACTTCAGGCTGACCGCGCGCCAGCCCGATTACGTGCATCTGCTGCTCACGGCGAAGAAGGGCCCGGTCGGCACGCGCGACTATCGTTTCGACGTCGAAGCACTCGCGCTCGATGCCAGGCGCAGCGTGCTGCGCATGGTCTATTCGTACTCCTACGGACTGACCGCCCGCCTCGCGACGCAGGCCTACCTGTCGACCAAGGGAAGCGAGAAGATCGGCTTCAGCACCGAGCCTGGCAAGGATGGAAAGCCCAGGCCCGTGGGCGGCCTGCGCGGCTCGGTGGAGCGCAACGCGATGCGCTACGCGCTGGCGATCGAGGCCCATTCGGCGCAGGCGCCGGACCGTGCGGCGAGCACACGGTTCGACAGCAGCCTGGATCTGTGGCTGACCGCCATCGGCCGCTACGCCGCGCAGATCGGCGAGGACGATGTTGCGGCGTACCGGAAGGAGAAGCAGGCGCAGTTCAAGGCGGCGCCGTCGTCCTGAGCCGGCGCCTCAGACCCCGGCAACCGACGCCGATTGCGCCACCACCTCCTCGATCAGGTGGTCGCGCAGCAAGACCTGTGGCGCGTGGTCCGACCTCACCGCGAACACGCCGTTGCCGTTCGAGAACAGGACCGTGCCGTCGGGCGCGATGTCGAATGAGGACACATGCGTGGCGATGACGTGCTCTTCGCCGCTCTGCCTGCGACAGACCAGCCGCCACGAGGCCGGGACCAGCGAAGGCACGCCGTTGACGAGCGCGCCCTTGCGCAGCGCCTCTTCCGCATCGATGCGCTTGCCCTTGAGCAGAATCTCCTTGAGATCGGCATTCATCGCCGGACCCGATGCCGTCGTCAGCGGCTTTCGCGTGTACATCAGCGAGAAGAAGTTGAGGTAGTGGAACACGGCTCGCAGCAGGCGAAACGGAAACAGCAGCATGTCGAGCAGCATGTTCGACGTTCCGTATCGGGGGACTTCATACGGCCGGCTGATGAAGTACAGCGAACCGTCGACGCCGACCCGCGGCTGCAGAAAATCCTGCTGCGGATCTTCGCGCACCGCCGTGAGCGTGTCCTTCGTCATGTCGCCGAGCTGGATCGACGAGGGGCCCAGGGCCATCACGTAGCCCTGCGCATTGCGCGCCAGGCCGGCCGACTGGAAGACGAACTGGTCGGGCTTGCCCGGAATCCAGGCCGGCGCCGTGTCGGTCGTGTCGCCTCCGGTGATTTCGCGGATCCCGCTGCCGTCGGGATCCATGACGCAGATGTTCGCGGTGCCGTTGGCGGCGCGCTGCGTACACAGCATCCTGGATCCGTCGCCGCTCACACGCAGATCCTCGAACGACAGGTTCTGCTTGTGCAGCAGGCGCCTTTCGGTGCCGTCGGACAGGTTCTGTTCGAACAGGCCGCCGAAACGGTCGTCCTTCAGAAAATAGAGGATGCGATCACCCGGCATGAACTGCGCCGACGTGGCCTGGATGCCCATCTGCGGCGAGGCCTCGTTCGGGTCGCGACGCGCAAACGAGGTTCCGAACGAGGTGCCCTGCTTCCAGCCATGCAGCTGCCTCGACCGCTCCATCCGGTCCATGACGCCTTGTACGTAAGGGCTCTGGATCTCGCGCAATGGCTGCCCCGGCGCCTGATGGAACAGCTTGCCGCGCGAGATGAAGGCCACCGGATGCGCGCCACTGCCATCCGCCAGGGAAGATGTCCCGAGGCTGGCCGCCGCATCGCGTCGCGGCCGCAGGTTCGCGAACAGCAGCGCGATCAGAACGATCACGGCTATCAGGATTACCAGGTGCATCGTCGCTTCCCCGTTGCGCCGCCATGCCGGGTGAATCGCCCTGCTTCACCCGTCCGCAGGAAGTCTAGCAGCGGCCCCCGGACCTCCTTCGTCTGCAGCTGCACCGCTCGCGGGTTGCGCCGATACCACGAGCACGACGCGCACGCCACAGCGGGCACCTCTTCTAGAATGTCGCCACGCGCCCGTAGCTCAGTTGGATAGAGCATCGGCCTTCTAAGCCGAGGGTCACAGGTTCGACTCCTGTCGGGCGCGCCAATTTTCGCGTGTCGATCGTCCCAGCGCGTAAAGGGATGGGGCCGGACCCGACGGCGATATACTGAGGTCGAGCGCGCGCCCACCGCTGGAGAACGCCCTGCGGAAGCGGCCCGCTCTCATATTCACTAGGAGACAAGAACGATGAACGCACCTGCAAATACGTCGCCGGCAACCCTCGATGCCGTGGTCATCGGCGCCGGCTTCGCCGGACTCTACGCACTTCACAGACTGCGCGAGATGGGCTTGAACGTGCATGGTTTCGAAGCCGGTACCGGCGTCGCCGGAACCTGGTACTGGAACCGCTACCCCGGTGCGCGCACCGATTCCGCCTCGGATGTGTACCAGTACTGGTTCTCCGACGAACTTCTCAAGGACTGGAACTGGAGCGAGCGCTTCCCGGCCCAGGAAGAAACGGAGCGCTATCTCAACTTCGTCGCCGATCGCTTGAACCTGCGGCCGATGATCAGCTTCAGCCAGCGCGTGACCGCCGCGAAGTGGGATGCGGCCTCGAACGTCTGGGTGGTCACGACCGACAAGGGTGAATCGGTCCGGTGCCGCTACCTGCTGTCGTGCCTGGGGCCGTTGACCGAGCCCAAGGTGCCGCCGTTCAAGGGACACGAGAACTTCAAGGGACAGTTCATCCACACCTCGCGCTGGCCCAAGGGTGGGATGGACCTGCGCGGCAAGCGCGTCGGCGTCATCGGCACCGGTGCGACCGGCGTCCAGGTGATTCAGACGATCGCCAGCCAGGTCGGCGAGCTGTTCGTCTTCCAGCGCACGCCCACGTACGCGATCGCGATGCGCAACCCGAAGCTGACCGACGCCGACCGCGCGGCCACGCGTGCGCGCCACAAGGAGACCGGTGAAGCGGTCAAGCACTCGCTCGCCGGCTTCGCCTTCAACATGCAGACCACGCCCTGGGCCGACACCACGAAGGAACAGCGGCGCAAGATCTTCGAGGACCTGTACGCCGACGGCTCGCTGATCATGTGGGGCGGCAACTTCGGCGAAGTGCTGGTAGACCCGGTCGCCAACGAAGAGCTCTCGGAGTTCATGCGCGAGAAGATGCGCAGCCGCCTGACCAAGCCCGGCGCCGCCGACAAGCTGATTCCGAAGTACGGCTTCGGCACGCGGCGTCCGCCGCTGGACATCGGCTACCTCGAGGCCTTCAACCGCGAGAATGTCCACATCGTCGACCTGCTGGAATCGCCGATCGAGCGCGTCACCGAGACCGGCATCAAGACCGGCAATGCCGAGTACCCGCTGGACGTCATCATCCTGGCCACCGGCTTCGATGCGGCCACCGGCGCGATCACGGCGATCGATATCCGCGGCCGCGACGGCGTGGCGATCAAGGACCTGTGGGATCGTGACATCACGACGGCAATGGGCCTGCAGAAGCACGGATTCCCGAACTTCTTCACCTCGGCCGCGCCGCTGGCGCCGGCCGCTGCGTTCTGCAACCTGCCGACCTGCCTGCAGCAGCAGGTGGAGTGGATCACCGACTGCATCGGCTACGTCGAGAAGAACGGCAAGGACAAGGTGGTCGAAGCCACCCAGGCCTTCGAGGACAACTGGGTCAAGCATCACGACGAGGTGACCAATGCGACGCTGATCGCGAAGGTCGACTCGTGGTGGACCGGCGCCAACATCGCAGGCAAACCGCGGCGCGTACTGTCGTACGTCCACGTCGGCAACTATCGCCAGGCCTGTGAAGACGTCGCCCGCAAAGGCTACGAGGGATTCGAGATCCGTTGAATCGAAGCGCCCGATCGCGTCCCGGAATACCGGAGACGCCGATCGGGGCTGCGGTACCCGGCGCCGAAGGGTCGGCGCCGGACCGCGATCCGACGAGGCGAACACGGGAGACCGGGCCCCCTCCAGTTCCACGTTCATCGCCGTGCTTGCGCTTCGCAGCAGCCCGAAAAGCCGCGACGGGCTGACCGGCAATTTCGCGGAAGATGCGATGCACCGGAGGACGGGTCGCGTCAGTATTCGGCCATCGCCGCGGGAATCCGCGCCACCAGGAAATCCACCATCGCCCGCACCGCCGGCAACATGCCGCGACGGCTCGCGAACAACAGGTGGATGTCGCGCTCCGACGTGCCCCAGTCCTTGGCCGCGCGCAGCAGCCGGCCGTCGTGCAAGGCCTGCCACACCTGGCGCAGGGGCAGGAACGCGATGCCCACGCCGCCCAGCGCGGCTTCGTACTGCACGACGAAATTGGAACAGAGCAAGCGCGGCCGATGCGTCAGCCGCAGGTCGCGACCATCGGCCGCGGTCAGCGCCCAGGTCTGTTCGGCTCCTTCCGCGAGCGTCCCGATCGTGTCGTGGCCATCGCGCGTGATCTGCCCGGGCTCGATCACCAACGCACGGTTCGCGAAATAGCCCGCACTCGCCACCATGACGCGCCGGCCCGACGTCACGCGACGGGCGACGAGTCCCGGCTCGGCATGGCTCGACCCCGTGGCACGCAATGCGATGTCGATGCGCTCCTCGATCAGGTTGACGATTCGATCGCTGGCGTCGAGTTCGACCCGCACCTTCGGATGCAGACGCATGAACTCCGCGACCAGACCCGCCAGTTGATGCTGTGAGAGCACCATCGGCGCGGTGATGCGCACGGTGCCCGAGGGTTCGCTGCGCAACTGCTCGATGGCGGTCGTGGCCGCATCCGCCTCGACCACCATCGCAGCGCAGTGCTCGTAGAACACGCGCCCCGCATCCGTCAGCGCCAGCCGCCGTGTGCTGCGCTGGAGCAGGCGCACGCCCAGGCGATCCTCGAGCAGCGCGATACGCCGGCTGAGCTTGGACTTGGTGATGTGGGCATGCCGTTCGGCCGCACTGAAGCCGCCGTGGTCGACGACCAGGGCGAAGAACCGAAGGTCGTTGAGGTCCGGGCTCATTGTCCTGTTTTTGAGACGATTTATCGATGTTTCGCCATCTTATCGAGGATTGTCACGAAATCTAAGCTTTCTCTCGCCAAACACCGGGCTCGCCGAGCCCTCGAACCCAGGAGCACCTGCGATGGAAACCACCCGCCTCGACTTCTACAAGAGCAGCCCCGCCGCCATGAAGGCCATGCATGGCCTCGAACAGCACATCGCCAAGTCCAGCGTCGAAAAGCCGCTGGCCGAACTGGTCAGGCTGCGCGCCTCGCAGATCAACGGCTGCGCGTTCTGCGTCGACATGCACTACGCCGATGCGCGCAAGGGCGGCGAAACCGAGCGGCGGCTGGCGGCGGTGACGGTGTGGCGCGAAACGCCGTTCTTCTCGGATCGCGAGCGTGCGGCGCTGGAATGGACCGAGTCGCTGACCTTGGTGGCGCAGACGCGCGTGCCCGACGACGTCTGGAATCGCGTGAAGCCGCACTTCACGCCGGAAGAGATCACGGACCTGAGCTTGCTGATCGGCGCGATCAATACGTGGAACCGGTTCTCGGTGGGCTTTCGCAAGATGCCGGTGTGAACCCATAGCCCGGGTACAACCCGGAGCTCTCCTCCATCAACGAGGAAAAGCCCCGGGTTGCACCCGGGCTACGGCCCTCAGTGCGTGTGCTGGTCGAACGTCGTCAGCTCGGTGTCGGTCGTGTCGACGACGAAGATCGCCAGCAGCGACGCCGGCTCGGTCTTGCTGGCGTTCTCGCTGACGGTGTGGCGCGCACCCGGCGCTTCCGACCAGCTCTCGCCGGCCTTGAAGACCTTGGCGGGCCCGTCGTCGACCTGGCTGCGTATGGCGCCGGACAGCACGTAGGCAGTGACGAACGCCGACTTCGCGTGGTGATGCGCCGGCGAGGTTCCACCGGGCGGATAGGTCACGACGGCCGCGATGATGCTCTTGCCCGGAATGTTCGGGATGGCGTTGGCGAAGGCCGGTGCGATCGTCTCGCGCTTGCCGTCAGCCATCGCCGGCGACGCCGCGAGCAGGGTCGAAGCCAGCAGCAGGCCAGTGGCCACGCGCGTTGCGGCAACCATCGTCTTCTTCATTTTTTCTCTCTCCAGGGATGGGAACTTCGGGACACGTTGTTCAGGCGACGACGAGCCGCGCCGGATCGGCGGCGGCCAGTGCTTCGGCACGGATCGCCGGCGGCGGATAGATCCAGACCGAGTTGATCTGCTGCTTGAGCTGCTTGGCCTCCACGCCTTGCAGCACGACCTTGCGATCCCAGCCCTCGGTCAGCACCGCGCCCCAGGGACCGAGGTCCAGGCAGGTCACGTATTTTTCCTGGCGATACGGACGCGTCGGCTGTCCGAGCAGGTCGCAGGCCGCGTTGTGACCGGCGGATCGTCCGAGACTCATCGCGTGCTGGCAGGACATCGAGGCGTGATGGCCCAGATCGTCCGTCTTCGCCAGTGCAACGTCGCCGGCGGCGAAGACATGCTCCACGCCATCGACGCGAAGATCCGTCGCGGTATGCAGGCGTCCCAGCGCATCGCGACGTCCCGGCACCTGCTGCGTCAACGCACTCGCCACCGGACCGGCCGTCCACACGACGGTGCTCGCCGCGATGCGCTCTCCGTTGGACAGGTTCACGCCGCCCTCGTCCACCTGGGTCACCGAAGCCCCCAGACGAACGACGACCCCGTCGTGCTCGAGCGCTTGCAGGATCACCGGACGCGGACCAGCGCCCAGCTCGGGACCGATCTGTTCGGCGCGCTCGACGAGCACGACGCGAACGTCGGCCTGCGCACCCAGCACGGCGCGAACACGCGACGGCATGTCGGCTGCCGTCTCGATGCCGGTGAATCCGCCGCCGACCACGACCACCGTGTTGCGTGACGCGTCGGCCGGACGCCCGGCGAGCAGGCGCAGGTGCGTTTCGAGTATCACGGCTTCGTCGCGCTGATCCACGTTGAACGCGTGCGCCTTCAGACCGGGAAGATTCGGATTCGCCAGAGAGCTGCCCGAGGCCAGCACGAGGCGGTCGTAGCCCAGCGAGGACGAGCGACCGTCCGCCCCGATGATGTCGACTTCGCGAAGTCCGGTGCGGATGCGCTCGACTTTTCCCGCGATGAAACGCACGCCCGCAACTTCCAGCAGTTCGCCGATCGGCGCGGCCATCGAACCCGGATCGGCCTCGTAATAGCGCGGGCGGATGCCGAGCGTCGCTTCGGGCGCAACGACGGCGATCTCGATGGAACCGTCCGTCTTGCCCGCCAGATCGAGCGCGCGCGCCGCGGCCAGTGCCGCCCACATGCCGCCGAAGCCGGCACCGATGATCAGGATGCGTTGAGTCATGCGCGATCTCCTCGAGAGGCGACGTCGAACGTCGCGGATGTCATGTATCGGTTCTGCGCTTCCTGGGTATCGCACGAGGTGCAATTCGCTTTGCTGCGGGAGCACCCAGCGACGCCAGCCGCACCTCCGTGCGTGCGCCTGCGCGCCCGGATAACCATCCGCGCACCTCGTGCGCGAAGTCGGCCGGCGACTTGCGGCCGACCGTGCGCGCGATGTCCTGCAGGCTGGTGCGGGCCAGTTCGGCGCGCATGCTCTGCTCGGCGCGGATCATCACGGCGTGGATCGCGCAGACGCCGTTCGTGGACCAGGACGGCGGCTTGTCGCCGAACACGGCGCAGCGCCCACGAATCTCCTGGCATTCGAACAGCGGCTTGCCGCCCTCGATCGCATCGACGACGTCGAGCACCGAGATCTCGCCGGCCGGCCGCGCCAGCTGGTAGCCGCCGCGCACGCCGCCCACCGCCACGACGATGCGGGCCTTCTCGAGCTTCGGAAAGATCTTGGCGACGAACGTCGGCGAGATGCCCTGCAGCTCCGCGAGGTCGCGGCTGCTCGCGGGTTCCTCGCGCGGCTCCACCAGCCACAGCAGGCAGTGGAGTCCGTATTCGACCTTGCTCGAGAGGTGCGCCATAACGCGGACCGTATTTGTCCGCGTTAAGAAAGTCAATGCACGAGACGATGCTCAGTGCAGCGACGCGTGCTGGATCAGCGCGTCCCGGCGCGCCTGCTCGAAGAACGACAGCACGCGCTGTTCGTAGGCAGAACCTGCGTATTTCGCGAAGTCGACGTGCCCCGCGCCGCGTACGACCCACAGTGCCTTGGGCTCGGGTGCCGCCGCGAACAGCGCCTCGGATTCGACCACCGTCGTGCGCCGATCCTTGCTGCCTGCGATCAGCAGCAGCGGCGCCTCGACCTGGCGGATGCCGTGCACCGGCGCCAGGCTTCCCGGCACGATGCCCAGACGCGGCGGGAGCTGCGCAAGCAGCAGGGGCGCCAGCCATCGCCCCTTCGGACCGAAGCGAAGATCCAGGCGGTTGCCGAGCGCGCGCTGGATGTCCGGATAGACCGCCTCGAGCACCAAGGCATCGACCGGCAGCGGCTCGCGGCCCAGCACCGCGGCGGCGCCGCCCATCGACGTGCCGATGGCGCCGATGAAATCGTGCGGCCGGCGACGGCGCGCGTAATCCACCGCCGCCGCCGCGTCACGCGCTTCCAGGTATCCCATCGTGATGTGCCGGCCCGGGCTCTGACCGTGTGCCTGGAAATCGAACAGCAACACGGCGTAACCCTGCCGGTGAAGGAACCTTGCGCGATTCACCATGCTCAGGCGATTGGAGCGCGCACCGTGCATCAGCACGACCGTTCCGGCCTTGCCGCTGCCGGGAACGTACCAGCCGTGAAGTGTACTGCCCGACGCGCTCTCGAAGCTCACCTGCTCGTGCGCCATGCCTAGCGCACGCTCCGGAATGGAAGCCGGCTGCGGCCGGACGAGCGTGGAGCCGATGCGCCACAGCACGACGCTCACGCCGATCGCGGCAAGCAGCAGCGCCCAGCGCAGCACGCGTTTCAGGATCCCGAAGAACACTCAGATGCTCCGTCCCGACGAAGGCGTGTGCCGATCGCACTGGAGGCGCTCGAAGTCCGCGGTGTTCCCATGGAACACGTCGAGGTCGACGAAGCCGGTCACGCCCTTCATCCGCCCGCGATTCGCGAACTGCCAGAACAGCCAGTCCTCGCCTCTTCCTTCCGACATCCGGTAGATGTTGCGCAACCAGATCGCCGGGCCGTCGAGACGACCGGCGACGTAGGCGCCGTGGAATTCGGGTGTCACGTAGAAAATCGGGCGGCATCGGAGTGCCGATTCCACGACGACGCTGAATGCGAGCAGCTCGGCGCGGAACACGTCCTGCGTCGGCCGCTTGCTGCAGTTGCCGCCAAACTCGAGGTTCACGGCCGGCGGCAGCATCGGACCGCGCACCTGCGCCATCGCGCCGACGAAGTTTTCGGCTTGCTTGACGCCCGACCGGCACAACGTGAAGAAGTGATACGCGCCCGGCACCACGCCGGCCCGCGATGCCCCGGACCAGTTGGCGATGAAACGCGGATCGCGCAGCGTCGCGCCCTCGCTCGCCTTGATGTAGGCGAAGCGCAAGCGTGGACGTTGCGCCATCCGCGCCCAGTCGATCTCGCCCTGGTGATGCGACACGTCGATGCCTTGCACCGGGAACTGCGAAAGCGCCGGGTGATTGAAGCGGGTCAGGCCGAGATAGAGCGTGCCGACGCCGATACCCGCGATCAGGGCCAGCGACATCCCGATCGCCACCGCTGCCCGCCGCGCGAGCCGTTCCTGTTCCATGTCCCGTCGTCGTGATGGTGATGACGGGAGTCAGTGTGCGAAGCGGATGGTTTCGAAGGGTGGAAGGCCCGCGCAACTTGTGTGCAAATTCTGCGACGCCTGCACGAGCGCCCCCCGGTGACGAAGCGTATCGGCGAAGGGACCGCGCCGAGCCTCCACGCCTATCATGGTCGCAAGCTCTGCCCGAGAAATCCTGGAATGCCCATCACGTCGCTGCGTGAACGCAAATGCCTGATCACTGGCGCCGCCAGCGGCATCGGCCGCGCGGTCGCGATGGCAGCGGCCCGCCAAGGCGCCGCGCTGTTCCTCACCGACGTCAACGGGCCCTTGCTCGACGAGGTCGCGCAACAGATCCGCAGCACCGGTGGCGATGTCCGCATGGTCCGTGCGTTCGACATCAGCGACGCCACGTCCGTCGAGGATTTCGCCCGCGCGGTGCACGAGGCGCACGGCAGCCTCGACGTGGTCATGAACGTCGCGGGCATCGCGATCTGGGGTTCGATCGCCGCGCTCGGCGAAGAACACTGGCGCCGCTGCATCGACGTCAACCTGATGGGGCCTATCCACGTCCTGCGCTGTTTCGTGCCGCCGATGATCGAAGCAAAGCGCGGTGGACATGTCGTCAACGTGTCGTCGGCCGCGGGCTTGTTCGCCCTGCCCTGGCACGCCGCCTACAGCGCCAGCAAGTTCGGCCTTCGTGGCGTCAGCGACGTCCTGCGCTTCGATCTCAAGCGATTCCGCATCGGCGTGACCCTGGTATGTCCCGGCGCGGTGGACACCGGATTGGTCAGAACCGTGCAGATCGTCGGCATCGACACCGCCGCGCCCGACGTCGTGAAGATGCGGACGCGATTCCAGAAGCACGCCATCACGCCGGAAAGGGTGGCCGTGCAGATCCTCGACGGCATCCGCAAGAACCGCTACCTCGTGCTGACCTCGCCGGACGTGCGGATCGGCTACTGGTTCCTGCGCAAGTTCGCGTGGCCGTACGAACTCGTCATGCGGTTCATGAACGACCAGCTCTACGCCATCGCGAAGCGTCAGCGGCGGTCCGCGCCGTGACGCCGGTCGAGCAGCAGATCGCGCCACCGGGTGGATGGCTCGACACCGGCCCGCCGCGCGTGGCGCCGCTCACGCTGTCGCATATCAGCTTTCCGCTGCGCGTGCTGCTGCGAGTGGGGGCGAAGTGGGGCAGCAAACGCACCGGCTCCACCGTCGTGCCCGACGTCTTCCTGTTGCTGCTGCGGCATCCGCATCTGTTCTGGGCATGGCTGCGGTTCGCTTCCAGGCTGATGCCGTTCGGCACGCTGGATCGTCGCGACGCCGAGCTGGTGATCCTGCGGGTGGCGTGGAACTGCCGCTGCCGTTACGAATGGGGTCAGCATGTGGCGATCGGCCTGCGCGCCGGCGTCTCGGTCGACGACATCGGACGGCTGCCGCAGGGCCCGGACGCGTCCGGCTGGTCCGCACGGCAGCGCGCGCTATTGGCGGCCACCGACGATTTGCACCGGCAACGCCAGATCGCCGACGCGACCTGGGCCCTGCTGTGCGAACACTTCGCGACCCGGCAACGCCTCGAGATCACGATGCTGGTGGGTCATTACGAGATGCTGGCCGGCGTGCTCAACAGTGCGTGCCTGCCGCTGGAGGAGGGCGCCGAAGAGCAGCTCGCGCGGGCGCCGATCCACGGACCGGCGAGCCTCGTCCGCCCGTCACCGTAGCCCGGGTGAAAGCCGGGTTCCCCTCGCAAACGGAGCGCAACCCCGGGTTTCACCCGGGCTACGGGATGCCGCTTTACCCGTCCCGCGTGTCTGCGTCATCGTTGACACGTCACTTGCGCCGCCTTGCCGCGGCCCCTTCTCGCGCGGGTCCACATGAGCTTCAATTTCTGGATGTACAGGGCGGCACCTGGTCTGGGTCCTTTCACGCAGTGGCCAGGAATGCTGGCCGAGGACCTCGGGCCTCGAGCCGAGATCCGCCGGGTTCTCGAAACCCTGCTGCATTCGCTGAAGTGGATCTCCGGCGAGGGCACGCAAATCTCGGGTGAAGCGATCGATCCGCGATACGACAGCGCCTACCGGCTTTCCCTGCACGAGAACGAAAGCGGCGCCGTCTGCTTCATCACGACGACGAACCATGCGTCGCCGCAGACCCTGAGCGTGATCATGGATCGCTTTTCGCTCAACTACTGCTGCACGGATTTCGGGGATTTTCGCCAGCCGCACCGCTGCGACGACAACTGGAACGTGGTGAACCCATGAGCGGCCCTTTCCCCGCGCGCCTGCATGTCCTGCTGGCCCGCGACGCGGCAACGGGCGTCGTCATTCGCCGGGGCCCGACGCGCAAGGTGTGCGTCATCGGCTGGAACCGCAGCAACGATTCGTTCGAAGTCGGACAGTGGCTGTATGGCCGCATCTACGAGCGGCGATGCGATCTGTCGCCGGACGGAAAGCACTTCCTTTATTTCGCGATGAACGGCCGCTGGGATTCGGAGGTCCTGGGTTCCTGGACCGCGGTGTCCAGGGCGCCCTACCTGAAGGCGACCGGGCTATGGCCCAAGGGCGATTGCTGGAACGGCGGCGGCCTGTTCATCGACAATCGCGAGTTCTGGCTCAACGACGGCTACGGCCACAAGCAGTTCCTCGACGGCTCGGGCCTCAAGCAGCGCAGGGATTATCCCTGGAAGGACAGCTACGGCGGCGAGTGTCCCGGCGTCTACTACCTGCGCCTCCAGCGTGACGGATGGGAACTGACCGGGCGCGAGTCCAACGGCAAGCGCAGCAGGATCACCACGTTCCGCAAGCGGATCAACGATCGCTGGACCCTGCTCAAGCGGGCTCACGAAACCATCGATCATCCGGTCGGCCGGGGCTGCTATTTCGACGAGCACGCGCTGAAGTCGAAGGACCAGGACACGCCGCTCCCGTTGCACGAATGGGAATGGGCCGACGTCGACGCCGGGCGGCTCGTGTGGGCCGCCGAGGGCAAGCTGTTCTCCGGTCGCCTCGACGCGAAGGGCCTGACCTCGAGCAAGATGCTGCACGACTTCAACGATCTCGCGTACGAGCGCTTGACCGCCCCTTAC
Organism: Panacagrimonas perspica; assembly: GCF_004364935.1. GTDB lineage: Bacteria > Pseudomonadota > Gammaproteobacteria > Nevskiales > Nevskiaceae > Panacagrimonas > Panacagrimonas perspica. The sequence goes on from NZ_SOBT01000008.1 coordinate 1,672,740, forward strand.
TAGCCCTGCGCGCGTAGCGCTTCTCAGCTCACCAGCACGTCGTCGTCCGAATTCTTCGGCACACCCGGGACGAGGCTTTCGCGCACGAAGTGGATGTGCCGCCGCAGGATGTAGATCTGGTCGGCGAAAGCGCCCGGCACCTTGACGCTGATGATGGCGCGTTCGATTTCGGCGAGCTGTTCGAGCAGGGCCTTGCGCTGCTCGGGCGTCATCGGCTCCATCGCCACGCGCTCGAGCGCCATCAGTTCTCCATAGCGCTTGTAGATGCGATTGCGGATGCGCCATCCGTACAGGGCCGGTGCGAAGCGCAGGCCCGGAATCAGCACGACGAGAATCGGCAGCATCACCACGCCCGCCCGATTGACCAGGCTCGCCAGCCAGAACGGCAGGAAGCGGTACGCGAAGCCCTTGCCGGACTTGAAGTAGCGCACGGCGTCGTCGCTCATCGGGTAATCGTGTTCGATGGGGTGCGGAAACTCTCCGGGGTTCTGCATCAGCGACGCGCGGCTGTGCACCTCGTGCGCCGCCTCGATCAGCAGATCCGACAACGCCGGGTGCAGGTGGGAGTGCGCGAGCAGTTCGACGGTGGGCGCCATCATCGTGATGCGGTGATCCGGCAGGTTCTCGCCCAGGTCGAACGCACCGGGCGGCAACTCGAGCCGGTTCAGATAACGGAAGCGACGCTCGTAGGCCTCGCCCTGCACGAAGTCGAACAGCCGCACGCCGTCCTCGTGCAACAGGTCGCGCACGGTCTTGATGCTGGCCGAATCGCCGGAGAGGAAGATCGCATCGACCTGCTTGGACAGCAGCGCCTGCTTGGCGCCCTCGCCTTCTAGGTCCAGCAGCTGGCTCGCGCCGCCGGGCTCGATGCCGTTGCCCTTGAGCAGCGCCAGCGCGAGGAAGCGCGTGCCGCTGCCTTCACGACCGATCGAAATGCGCATGCCCTCCATCTCGGAGAGTCGCGTGAACGGCTTGTCCGATCGATAGAAGATCGAGACCGGCTGGCGGAACATCGTGCCCAGCGACACCAGGTCCTCGGGCTTCTTCGCACGCGTGACGCCGGACTGCACCAGCGCGATATCGACCTTGTTCTCCGCCAACTGGTCCAGGTTGTCGGCCGATCCGCGCGACGGAAGGATCACCAGATCCACCTCGTTGCGCGCCAGGATGTCGCGGTACTGCTGTGCGATCGTGCGGAAGTTGCTGCCCTCGGGACCGCCGGCCATCGTCAGCGTGCGCGGCGGGGCAGGCCTGACGAAGTGCAGCGTCGCGACGATGGCGAGGCCGCTGATCAGGATGATCGGACCCAGCGTGGCCACCGCGTCGCGCCAGGACACCAGCGACACCGGTCGCAACGCCAGCAAGCGGCGACGCGCGGCATCGAGACGGGTCTTCTTGGTGCCGGGTTCAGGCTCGGTCATCGGGGAGGCTTCTGCGTGTACGGGATTCAGCGCAGAGCTTGCATCAGATCGGCCCTCGTGGCCCGGGTGAAACGCGGGGCTTTCCTCGATTTGCAAAAGAAGCCCCGGGTTTCACCCGGGCTACCCCGCCAGCCGCATCGCCGCGCGCACCACCATGACGATGCCGACGACGAGCATCCCGTAGAAGAACCATCGCCGGAATGCCGCCGCATCCAGACGGTCGCGCACGCGCTGGCCGATCAGCATGCCCAGCAGCGCCGGCAGCACCGCGAGCAGCGAAGTCGTGGCGACACCCGTGGAATAGCGGCCCGTCATCGCCAGCGCGATGCCGAGCGCGATCGTCGAGACCGTGAACGACAGGCCCAGCGCCTGGATCAGTTCTTCCTTGTCCAGGTTCAGTGCGCCCAGGTACGGCACGACCGGAAAGACCAGCACGCCGGTGGCGCCCGCGAACAGGCCGGTCACCAGGCCCACCAGCGGCGACAGCACCGGCTGCAGTCGCGCGGGGACCGACAGGCGCGGCGCGACGAGACCGAAGACGGCGTAGATCGCCAGCACCACGCCCAGCGCGAACGAAGGCCAATGCGACTCGGAGGCGGTCAGCAGGCTGATGCCCAGCGCGGTGCCGACGCAGATCGCGACCACCATCAGGCCGAGCCGGCGCAGCAAGGGCCAGAATGCGGGCCCGGCGAACAGCTGCCACAGGTTGGTGACCATGCTCGGCACCACCAGCAGCGCCGCGGCTTCGGCCGGCGCCAGCATCAGCGAGAGCAGCGCCATCGCCGTCGTCGGCAGGCCCATGCCGACCACGCCCTTGACCCACCCGGCCAGGACGAAACTCAGCGCGATCATCAGGCCGATCAGGATGCTGTCCGGCAACAGAAGATTCCTTTTGCATGCTGCGGGGCGGATCGACCCGAGGCACCGATCCGGTGCGGGATTTTCTCACCGAATGTCATCGCATCGCGCATGGCCTCACAATCCGCGCCCCCGCGCCTGATTTCCCGGCGCGGTCGCTGTCCCGAACAAGGATGAATCCGTGGAACCCAGGCCGTTCACCCAGTTGCCGCTGAATCCCCTGCTGCTCCAGGCCCTGGCGTCGCTCGAGTACGTGCAGATGACGCCGATCCAGGCGCAGAGCCTGCCGCCGATGCTCGAAGGCCGCGACGTGATCGGCCAGGCGCGCACCGGCAGCGGCAAGACCGCGGCCTATGGGCTGGCGCTGCTCTCGCGCATCGACCCGTCGCTGGTGAAGGTGCAGGCACTCGTGCTGTGCCCGACGCGCGAACTCGCCGACCAGATCTCCAAGGAGATCCGGCGTCTCGCGCGCTGCCTGCCCAACGTCAAGGTCACCGTGCTCAGCGGCGGCATCTCCAAGCGTCCGCAGCTCGCCTCGCTCGAACACGATCCGCACATCGTCGTGGGCATGGCCGGGCGCGTGCGCGAGCATCTGGAGGAGAACACGCTCGACCTGGGCAGCCTGCGTGTGCTGGTGCTCGACGAGGCCGACCGCATGCTCGACGGCGATTTCGAGGAGGCCAGCAACGCGATCGTGAGACTGGCACCGGCCTCGCGACAGACGCTGTTCTTCTCGGCCACGTTCCCCGACGCGGTGCGCGACGTCAGCCGCCGCCTGCAGAAGCAGCCGCTCGAGGTGAGCGTCGATACGGCCGCGGCCGCTCCGGAAGTGGAGCAGACGTTCTTCGAAGTGGACCCCACGCGCCGCCTGGATGCGCTCGCGCACCTGCTCAGCGTGCGCCGCCCCGAGTCCGCGCTGGTCTTCTGCCACACCAAGAAGGACGCGCAGGACGTCGAGCAGCAGCTCGCCGCGCGCGGCTTCTCGGTGCTCGGGCTGCACGGCGACATCGAGCAGCGCGAGCGCGACGAAGTGCTCGTGCGCTTCGCCAACGGCAGCGTGCGCGTGCTGGTGGCCACCGACATCGCGGCACGCGGCCTGGACATCAAGGATCTCGCGGCCGTGATCAGCTACGAGCTGCCGCTGGATCCCGATTCGCATGTGCATCGCGTCGGCCGTACCGGTCGCGCGGGCAAGAGCGGGCTGGCGCTGCACCTGTTCGCGCACCGTGAGGTCAGCCGCCTGCTCGCCGTCGAGACCAAGCTCGGCATCAAGATCGCGACGCAGAAACTGCCGAATACGTTCTCGGCCGATCGTCCGATGACGGCCACCGTCGTGACCCTGTGCGTCGACGGCGGGCGCAGCGACAAGCTGCGGCCGGGCGATCTGCTGGGCGCGCTGACCGGCGACGCCGGGCTGCCGAAGGAAGCGGTCGGCAAGATCAGCACCTTCGATACGCGCACCTACGTCGCCATCGATCGCAAGCACGCGAAGACCGCGCTCGAGCGGCTGCGCGCCGGGAAGATCAAGGGGAAGAACTTCCGCGTCCGGCCGATCGCCTGGACGTAGGGTGGGTTGGCCGCGGCTTCATCGCGGCGTAGCCCGGCGAAGGATTGGAAAAAACCCCGGGTGCAACCCGGGGTTTTTCATCTTTCGGTCCGCGACCCGGACTTCGTCCGGGCTACGGCCGCGTGATTACGCCGCCAGCGCCGCGTACGTCGTCGCCTCGAACTCGAAGAACAGCGGCAGCGACTTGATGTCGCCGAACGGCAGGATCTGCGACAGGTACACGCCGCCGACGCCGCTGGTCGGGTCGATCCAGTAGTACGAGTTCGCCAGGCCCGCCCACATCAGGCTGCCGCCCTTGCGACCCGTCGGCAGCGGCTTGGAGTTGATCATGAACGCCAGGCTCCAGAAGTGCGGGTTGTCCGGCGGCAGCGGAAAGTGGTTCGACAGCGACAGGTCGGCGGACACGATCGACGGCACTTCCATGCCCTCGGGGAACTGGTTCTTCGACATCGCTTCCACGGTCTCGGCCTTGAGTACGCGGCCCTTCTCGCCCTGCCCCTTGTTCAGGATCATGCGCACGAACTTGAGGTAATCGCCGCAGGTGCCGTACAGCGCGTGCCCGCCCATGTCGACTTCCGCGTCCTGCGGAATCTCGAGATCGAGCGGCGCGAGTCCGCCGTCGGGCAGGCGGGCGTGGATCACGGCCAGCCGGCTGCGCATGTCAGCGCTGATCTTCATCGACGTGCTGGTCATGCCCAGCGGCTTCATGACGTGCTCGAGCAGATAGTCGTTGAGCTTCTGGCCGCTCGCCTTCTCGACCAGCAGACCGGCCCAGTCGATGTTGACGCCGTATTCCCAGCGCTCACCCGGATCGAACATCAGCGGCATCGTCAGCGAGGCGTAGGCGCTGCTCGTGAAGCCCGGTGCGCCGGTGGCGGCCTGCCACTTCTGCAGGTTCTCGTTGAAGAACTGGTACGAGAAGCCGGCCGTGTGCGTGAGCAGATGCTTGAGCGTGACCGCGCGCTTGGGCGCACGCAGCTTGGGCTTGCCGTCGGCGTCGAAGCCTTCGAGCACCTGGATCTTGCCCAGATCCGGCAGCCACTTCGAGGCCGGGCTGTCGAGATCCAGCTTGCCCTGCTCGACCAGCTGCAGCGCGGCCGTCGACGTCAGCGCCTTGGTCATCGACGCGATCAGGACGACCGAGTCCTTGGTCATCTTCAGATCGGTGCCGATCTTGCGAACGCCGAACGCACCTTCGTACAGCGTGCCCTCGCGATTGGTGACGCCCGCGACGACGCCCGGCACACCGCCGGGCTGGACACCACGCTGAAGGACGGCGTCGAGTGATTGCTGAAGCGACATGGGATCTCCTCGTGTCTTGTAGGGATTGAACGATGAAGCAAGTGGCCTAGCGTGCCTGCAAACGGGCCGGGCTTGAAGACCGGGCTTGCACCCTGCCCGATCGGACCACAGCGGCCGTAAGCATGCGAGCGCGCGAGCGTTCCGGCACCTAGCCATGTGGGCAGGTCGACCGCTCCGGTGCCCGTGCTACGGGTCCTGCCGTTCTACATCAACGGCTAACGCAACGGAGCTGCGACTGAAGCAGCGACGGCAAAGGAAAAAGAAAGGCGCAAAGGGTTTTCTATTGATCCTCTGCGCCTTTCTTTGCTGTTCTCTGCGCCTTTGCGTTGGCCTTCTTATTTTGTAGCCCGGGTGAAACCCGGGGTTCCCCTCGAATAACGGAGCGCAACCCCGGACTTCGTCCGGGCTACGGCGGTCCCTCATTCCAGCCGCATCGGCTCCGGCTGATCCGGCAAGGCGAGCGTCTGTCGGGGCGTCGCCCGATGCCCCAGGAACATCGGCCGGTTCGCGTGGTTGAACAGCAGCGGCATCACTTCGTGGGCCTGCACGACGCCGAACCAGCCCTGACGCGCGGGGCGCTCGCCGAATTCGACGACCTCGTCCGCGCGCACGGTCGGGCCGACCAGCAGCAGCGGCGTCGGGTCGCCGGTGTGCAGCACGCCATGGACCGACGGGGTCGCGTGATCCCCGGTGACCATGACGATGGCCTGGTCGGCCAGCGCTTCGAGCCCGGCGAGGCCAGGATCCAGCGCTTCCAGCGCATCGCGCTTCGCGAAAGGGTTCTTCGTGTGCCCGGCCTCGTCGGTGACCTTGGTGTGCACGTGGACGAACTGCGCGCCGTCGCGGATCAGTTCCTCTGCGACGCGGATGCGCTCCGCCAGGTCGGCCGCGTAGTCCGCCTTCGGGGCGAGATGCCGCTGCCGCATGCCGAGCAGTCCTGCCAGGCCGCGATACATCCGCGAATCGGTGACCGCGGCCCCGGCGACACCCGTCTGCTCGACGAAATCCGGAATCCGCTCGCGCGCGCCCGACCACTTCGTGCTGAGCACGTCGAGCGCCGGCCGGCCGGCTTCCACGCGCCTGCGGTTCACCGGGCTTTCCATCAGCCGGCAGCGCACGGCGAGCAGCACGCGATTCATGTCGTCGGCGAGGTCCTGCGTCGTCGCGCCGATCGCACGCACCTTCAGCCAGGGATGCAGGTGCTCGAAGAACGGGTCCGAATCGGTGACACCGCCCTTCGCATGCGCGCCGAACTGCATCAGCGCCTCGCCACGCCCCATCGGGTCGAGCCGCACGCCGTACTGCTCGCGCAGGAACGGTGTGAGTTCCGCGAGCAGCGCATCGGCATCCGGCATGTCGTCGCGCGCGGCGCGGCCGGTGATCCAGACACGTCCGTCGGCGACCTCCGAGGTACGCAGCGAGGCGAACGTCGTCGCGACACCGAACGGCACGTCGATTCCGGCGCCGATCGCCTCCAGCACCGCGCGCCCCGGAAACGGCACGTCGCTGAATCCGAACATCGCCCAGTGCGCCAGTTCGGATGACGGCGCGCGCCCCCAGCCCATCGGGATATGCCAGCCGGATGCGCCACGTCGCGTCAGCCGGTCCAGCACCGGGGTCTTGGCCGCCTCGGAGGGCGTGCGGTGATCCAGTTCGGGAATGGGCCGGTCGCCGAGACCGTCCAGCAGCACCAGCACGATCGGCAGCCGGTCGTCGTCGAGCCGCGGCTGGTCTTCGCCGTAGCGGATCGGCTTGTTCGTCATCCGCGTTCTCCGATGGGACGGTCCGCCAGCAGCTCGGCGAGCAGCGCAACCGTCGCCCGCGGCACCAGCGGATGCCAGCGCGCATCGCCCGGCTGCATGCCGGCACGGATGTCGCTGGCGGAGATCCGGTTCGACGGATCGCCGTCGATCACCGTGACCTCGTAGCCGGCGTCGGCGAACCAGCCCGCCTTCTGCCGTTCCCAATCGCTGAACGTGCGCACGAAATGTCGCGCCGTCGTCGGTACGTACTGCGGCCACAGGTCGCGCCGCGTCAGATCGAACGGAACGATCGTGATGCGCTCCGACCCGCCGCGCTCGTGGACGGCTGCCTCGATCAGGCGCACGCGTTCGAAATAGGTGAACGGATTGGCCGACGCCGTGTGGCGATGCGCCGACGTGGGTTCCTGGTGACGCGCACCGGTGTCCGGATTCGTCACGGCGACGATCACGTGACGGCACTGCGCGAGCGCGATGCCGAAGAGTTCGAGGTGTTGCTCATGCACCGGCTGGAAGCGGCCGGTCACGCATCCGAGCGCGATCACGCTGGCCTCCGCGATTCGACGACGCGCACGCAACCGGCCTGCCCGTCGTCCACGAATTCTCCGACGATGGCGGCCATCGAATCGCCGCCTTCACGAATCCGCTCGACCAGCGCATCAGCCTGCTGCGACGGCACCGCAAGCAACAACCCGCCCGAGGTCTGCGCATCCGCGAGCAGCAACTGCCCTGCGAGATCCAGCGATCCGGGATCGAACCAGCCCTGCTCCCGCGCATTCTCCAAGGTGCGACGCGAACCGGTCGGCGCGCAGCCCTGCGCGATCAGGTCCATCACGCCGGGCAGGGCCGGCACATCTTCCATCCAGATGCGCGCGCCAAGGCCAGCCGCCCGGCCCATCTCGTGGAGATGTCCGATCAACCCGTATCCCGTGACGTCGGTTGCGCCGAGCAGTCCCGCCTCGCTCGCAACGCGCGCCGCGCTCGCGTTGAGCCGCGTCATGTTCGCCAGCGCCCGCGAGATCATGTCCCCGCCCGCCTGCCCGCGCCTGATCGCGGTGCCCACGATCCCCACGCCCAGCGCCTTGGTCAGCACCAGCCGGTCACCCGCCCTGCCACCGCCCTTGCGCAGGATGCGTTGCGGATGAACCTCGCCGATCACCACCAGCCCGAACTTTGGCACCGCGTCGACGATGCTGTGACCGCCGACCATCAGCGCACCCGCTTCTGCGACGACGGCTCCGCCGCCACGCAGCACGTCGGCCAGCATGTCCTGCGACAGCTCGGCCGGCCACGCGAGCAAGTTCAGCGCCAGCAGCGGCCGTCCGCCCATCGCGTAGACATCCGACAAGGCGTTGGCCGCAGCCACGCGTCCCCAATCGAACGGAGAATCGACGACGGGCGTCTGGAAATCGCAGGTCACGATCCACGCGCGCGTGGCGTCGACGGCGTACACCGCGGCATCGTCCGGCGCATCGAGTCCCACCAGCAGATCGGCGTCCAGCTTCGGCAGGCCGGCGGCGCGCACCGTCTGCAGGACATTGCCAAGCATCGACTGCGGCATCTTGCAGGCGCAGCCGCCGCCGGCGGCGTACTGCGTCAGGCGGCGCGCCGTCGCGTTCACGGCGCCGGCTGCGGCTTCGTCTTGTTCCGCTGCAACACGCCGCGCGCGATCGCGTTGAACTGGATCTCGGTCGTGCCGGCCGGGATGCGCAGGTTGCGTGCGATGCGGAACAGCTTTTCTTCCGGCGATCCGAGCCGCAGCCCCGAGGCGCCGTGCACCTGGATCGCGTTGTCGCAGACGCGGTAGAAGGCCTGGTCGTTGATGACCTTGATCAGGCTGATCAGGCGATGCGCTTCATTGTCGAGCGGAATCTTGAAACAGCCGATCTGGTCGAGCCGCGTCTGCGCCACCAGTGAAGTGGCGCGCGCCTGGTAGACGTCCATGTCCATGTTCGCGATCAGGTGCTGCACGGCCTGGTAATCCGCGATGGTCTTGCCGCCGGCCTTGCGCGAGTGCGCGCGCTGCACGGCGCGTTCGACCAGCCATTCGCCCCAGCCCGCGCACATGCCGCCACGGCAGACGCGCCGCCAGTTGATGAACGACATGCCGAGCGCGAAGCCGTCTCCGACCTCGCCGACGAGGTTCTCGGCCGGCACACGAACGTCTTTGAACTCGAGCTCGCCGGTGAGGCCGTCGTCGATCATCGTCGGGATGTCGATGCCGCGACTGAAGCCCGGCGTCTTCGCGTCGACGATAAACATCGACAGCGAGCGCGAGCCGGCGCCCGGCTCGGTCACGGCGGTGACGTGGATGAAGTCGGCGAAGTGCGGATTGGTGATCCAGGCCTTGCGACCGTTGATGATCCAGTCGCTGCCGTCGCGCTTGGCGTACGTGTTCATGGCGAGCACGTCGCTGCCGACGCCCGGCTCGGTGTTGGCGAAGGCCGTCGTGATCTGGCCCTTCATCAGCGGCGTCAGGTAGCGCTCGCGCAGCGATGCCGACATGTACGGGCTGGCCGGGTTCGGGCCCTCGGTCCAGGCCAATGCCGCCAGGCCCAGTCCCAGCCCGGACTGGCGATACACGTATTCCTCGACGTGATGCATCTCCACGCGGCTGAAGCCGCCGCCGCCGAATTCCTCTGCGATGTGCGGCGCGTACAGACCGAGCTCGCCGGATCGTCGCTGCACCTTGCGCCGCGCCTCCCAGACCGTCGGATGCATGCGCCCGGCCGCGTCGAGATGCGGCTGCCAGGGCGTTCCCACCTTCTCGTCGGCCAGCGCCTTTTCGAGCGGAGCGACGTCCTCGTCGAGGAAGCGGCGGAAGCGCGCGGTGTAGGCGCGTACGCGCTCGCTGGGTTCGAAGCTCGCGGCGGCGTCGGTCATGCGGTTCTCCTCTGTCACTTTCTATTTCGGGGTTTTCTGCGTCACGGCGCGCAGGAACGTGTTGAGCACGAGTTCCGGTTCTTCCCGGACGGATTTGATGCGGCCCGTGCGCGTCATCAGCAGCAGGCCGAACAGCGAGGTGGCGTAGGCCACGGCCTGGTGATGCGCCTTCTTCGGCGTCGAGAGGCCATCGGACACCAGGCATTCGCCGATGTGGATCATCACGCGGTCGAGCAATGCATTCAGTTCGTGGTCCAGGTCGCGCGTCAGTCCGGCCGGCCGTGCGCCGCCGTGAAGATAGAAACCGAGATCGAAGTCGGCGGGGCGCTGCGTGTAGAAATCCCACAGTCCGCGCAGCGCGGCGACGGCGCGCTGGCCGGTCTTGGATCCGGTGGTCGCGACCATCGCCTCGTACAGCGCGTCGAGCGAGTCGCGCAGGATCTCCGCGTACAGCTCTTCCTTGGTTTTGAAGTACGCGTAGATCAGGCCGGTGGAATATCCGGCCGCCAGTGCGATCTCGCGCATCGACGCCGCCTCGATGCCGTGGTCCGCGAAGATCTGCTTCGCGGCGTCCTGGATCAGCCGCCGCTTGAACTCGCGCACGGCCGTGCGCCGGGAGTCACGCGGCTCGATCGGGACGGTTTCGGAGGGCACGTCGGTTCCGGATTTATAACAGTGTTCACTTTTGGCCAGGGGGATTATTTCTGTACGAGGCCAGCGGGCAAAGTGGGGTGCGCCCCATGCGATGACCGGCGTCATGGCGCCCCCGTAGCCCGGACGAAGTCCGGGTGGCTCGGCCTCTCGTCCAGCCCGTCGGAATCGCCTCGACCGCCGTCACCTAGGCCTGAGAAAGAAGAAAGGCCATCGCAACTCCGTTGCGTTAGCCGTTGCTTCGACCTGTCCAGAAGATCGGAAGCACTCTCTGGGCGAGGGGAACCCCGGACTTCGTCCGGGCTACGGGGCTACGGGGGTTCGCGATGCGTCCCGTATCATGGCCACGCCGAACCGACGACGACCCGCGGCACTCTCACCCGCTTCGTGCCGCAACCCGACCGACCCGTCTTGGATACGCAGCGTCACCTCCCTTCGACCACGAGATCCCGAGATCCCGCCTGCGGAATCGCCAACCCGCTTGCCCACGGCCTCGCCGGCCTGGGCCTGCTGCTGAGCGCCTGCGTCAGCGGCGTCGTGCCGCAGAAACCCGACCTCGCGATGCCGCCGGCTTACGACGTGGCGGCGCAGCAGGCGTTGCCCCCGGCCGAACTCGACCGCTGGTGGCTGCTGTATGAGGACACCCAGCTCACCTCGCTGATCGAGCGCGCGCAGGCGCAGGGCCTGGATGCCCGCAACGCGCTGGCCAAGCTCGAGGAAGCCCAGGCCGTGCGGGCCTCGGCATTGCCGATGTTCAACCCGGATCGCAACCTCGAGGCCAGCGCCGAAGTGCGCAAGACCGAGGAACTCGACGACGCGGACGACGGCACCGTCGTCCCGGCCGGCGGCAGCACGACGGTGATCGGCGCCAGCCGGACGCGCACGGCCAGCCTGACGTTTCCGGTGAGCTGGGAGCTGGATCTGTTCGGCCGGCGCGCCGCCGTACGCCGCCAGTCCGATGCGGATCTCGCAGCCGCCCGCTTCGAGTTCGAGGGCGCGCGCGCCACCTTGGTGGCCGATGTCGCGCGCAGCCTGTTCCAGGCACGCGGCCTGGCCGTGCAGCTCGAGGATGCCCGCGCCAACGCGCGCATCCAGCGCGAGCTGGTGGACCTGCTGACGCGCCGGGTCGAACGCGGCCTCGCCGCAGCCTCGGAGGTCGATCGCATCGGCGCCGACCTGTCGCAGGCCGAGGCGCAGGCGCTCGATCTGGAGAGCCAGCTCAAGGCCGCGCGCCGTTCGCTGCTGGTGCTGCTCGGCGACGGCCTGGCGCCGGTGTCCGACCTCGACGTCAGCGCCGACATCGGCACCGTTCCCGCCATCCCGAACATGCTGCCCGGCGATCTGCTCGCGCGACGGCCCGACGTGCGCCAGGCCGACGCGCGGCTGCGTGCCGCGGCCGGCAACGTGCAGCTTGCAGAAAAAGCGTTCTTCCCCCGGCTGGCGCTGGTGCCCTCGGTGGGCCTGCAGGCGCAGCGCGGCGCCTTCGATTCGACCACCCGGTTCTGGTCCATCGGCGTCGACCTGTCGATGCCCATCCTCGACCGTCCGCGCCTCACGGCGCTGCTGAACGCCGAAAGCGCTCGCGGCCAGCAGTCGGTGGTCGCCTACGAGCGCAGCGTGCAGACGGCGTTCTCGGAAGCCGACCAGGCGCTGACGCGGCTCGAAGCCGATCGCCAGCGTGTGCAGATGCTGGCCGACGGCGAGGCGCGCGGACGGCGCGCCTATGATGCGGCGCTGCGCCGCTTCCAGCTCGGCTTCTCGGATCTGCAGGTCGTGCTCGACTCCGAACGGGTCTGGCGCACGACGCGCACCGCACTCACCGGTGCGCGCATCGATGCGCTGCTGCGCTCGGTGCAGGTCTTCCAGGCGCTCGGCGGCGGATGGCCCGCCTCCCAGACCCCTTTGCCGGACTCCCGATAAATCATGGTCGAAGACCCCGCGCCCTCGATGCACCGCAACCGGGCCAGCCCGTATGTCGTCGCGTTGCTGCTAGTGCCGGTGCTGCTGGCCGCCAACGGCTGCAAGAAGAAGGAAGGCCCGCCCGCCGCCGTGGAAGAGATCGCCCGCGCGGTCACGGTGGCCCAGGTCGAGCTGCGTGCGATCCGCGGCAACGCCGAGGCCGTGGGGCTGCTCGTGCCGCGCGAGGAAGCGGCGGTGAGTTCGGAACTGTCGGGCTATCGCGTCGCCGAGGTGCTGGTCGAAGAAGGCGCGATCGTTCGCGAAGGACAGGTTCTCGCCCGCCTCGACGACACGCTGCTGCGCCCGCGCATCGAGCAGGCGCGCGCCAGCGCCGAGCAGGCGCGCGCCGAGGCGCAGCGCGTGAACGGGCTCGACGGCACCGGCATCCTGTCCGACGAGGACATCGCGCAGCGACGCAGCCAGGCGCGCATCGCCGACGCGCAGTTGAGCGACCTGACGACGCAGGCCGGGCAGATGACCTTGCGCGCGCCCGTCGCTGGCGTCGTGCTGGAGCGCAACGTGCGTCCCGGCTCGGTGGCCAGCGCCGGCGGCGACCCGATGTTCCGCATCGCGCGCGATCGCCTGATCGAGCTCGACGCCGAGATTTCCGAAGCCTCGCTGGCCGGCATCTCGGTGGGTTCGAAGGCCCGCGTCAGCCTGCCCGCGGGCCTCGCGTTCGACGGCGAGGTGCGGCTGATCAGCCCGCGCATCGATCCGCAGACCAAGCTGGGCCGGGTGCGCGTGCGCCTGCCGGTCGACGAGGCGCTGCGCGCCGGCGGCTTCGCACAGGCCACGTTCGAGGCCGCTTCGCAGCCGGTGCCCAGCGTGCCGGAGAAAGCCATCCAGTTCGAAGCCAGCGGGCCGCAGCTGACCGTCATCGGCGACGACAATCGCGCCACGCGGATGCCGGTGCGCACCGGTGCGCGCGGCAGCGGATTCGTGGAGCTGCTCGAAGGGCCGCCGGTCGGCGCGCGCGTCGCCCTGGGCGGCGGCGCCTTCCTGCTCGATGGCGACCTCGTCGACCCCGGAATGGTGAAACCGCTGCCGCCGGCCGCCGCGCCATCGCCGACGCCGTCTCCGTAACGCGAAGCCGGACGCCCTCTTCATGCAGCTTCGCATCTCCGCTTGGTCCATCCAGAACCCGATCCCGGTCGTGGTGCTGTTCATCGCGCTGATGGTGGCGGGTGTCGCGGGTTATCGATCGCTGCAGATCAAGCTGTTCCCGGACGTGTCGTTCCCGATCGTGCAGGTGATCATCACCTTGCCCGGCGCGGCGGCCAGCGAAGTGGAGACGCAGATCACGCGCGAAGTGGAGGCCGTGGTCTCGGACGTGGAGGGCGTGGATCACGTGACCTCCGTCGTCACCCTGGGTCTTTCGGTGACGACGATCGAGTTCGAGATCGGCACCGACGAGACGCAGGCCACCGACGAGGTGCGCGCCGCCGTCGACGGCGTGCGTATCAGCCTTCCGCGTGGCATCGAAGAGCCCGTCGTCAAGCGTTTCGACGTCGACTCGCAGCCCATCGTCACCTACGCCGTGTCCGCGCCCGAGATGACGGACGTGGAACTGAGCCTGTTCGTCGACGAAACCGTCTCGCGTCGCGTGATGCTGGAGGACGGCGTGGCCCAGGTCGCGCGCCTCGGCGGCGTGGACCGCGAGATCAACGTCACGCTCGATCCCTCGCGCCTCGAAGCCCTGGGGCTGACCGCACCGCAGGTCAACGACGCCCTGCGCGGCTTCAGCCTCGACGCCGGCGGCGGCACCGCGCAGATCGGCGGTCGCGACCAGACCGTGCGCGTGCTGGGCGCGGCCAAGAGCGTGGATGAACTTCGCCACACCATCATTCCCACCGGCGATGGCCGCACGGTGCGCCTGTCGGACGTGGCCAACGTCAACAGCGGCGCCGCCGAACGCGTGGGCTTCGCACTGCTCAACGGCATTCCGGTGGTGGGCTTCCAGGTCTCCAAGTCCAACGCCGCGTCCGACGTGCTGGTGGAGACCAACACGGACAAGGCCGTCGCGGACCTGTCGGTGACACATCCGCACGTGAAGTTCCAGCGCATCATCTCCACCGCCACCAACACGCGGAACAGCTTCCACGCCACGGTGGCCTCGCTGCTCGAAGGCATGCTGCTGGCCGCGGTCGTCGTGCTGGTGTTCCTGCGCGACTGGCGCGCCACGATCATCACGGCGCTGGCGATGCCGATCTCGCTGGTGCCGAGCTTCGCGGTGATGGCGGCGCTGGGCTTCAGCCTCAACCTGATCACCCTGCTGGCGCTGACCTTGGTGATCGGCATCCTGGTGGACGACGCCATCGTCGAGATCGAGAACATCCAGAAGCGCATCCAGACGGGACAATCGCCCTACGACGCGTCGATCGAAGGCGCGGACGCGATCGGCCTGGCGGTGCTGGCCACCACGATGACCATCGTCGTGGTGTTCCTGCCGGTGTCGACGATGGGCGGGCTGATCGGGCAGTTCTTCTACGAGTTCGGCCTGACGGTGGCGGTCACGGTGCTGTTCTCGCTGCTGGTGGCGCGCATGCTCACGCCGCTGATGGCCGCGTACTTCATGTCGCCCACGTCGACGCCCCACCCGCGCAAGCCCTTCACCGGCTTCTATCGCCGTGCGCTGGATTTCGCGCTCGATCATCGCTGGCTGTCGATGGCCGCGGGGCTTGGACTGTTCATCGGCTCGCTGTTCCTGGCCACGCTGATCCCGACCGGATTCACGCCGCCCACCGACAACGGCATCGTGCAGATGACCATCGAGAGCGCACCGGGCACCAGCCTGGAGGACACGCGCCACGCCACCGACCTGCTCACGCAGGCGCTGCGCAAGCGTCCGCAGGTCGACACCGTGTTCGCCACCGTCGCACCGCAAGAGAGTTCCGGCGTGGGCCGCGTCACGGTGCTGCTGCATGCGCAGCGCGACATGACGACGCAGGCGTTCCAGGAATCGATCCGGCCGCTGCTGTACGCCGTGCCCGACGTACGGCTCGGCTTCGGCCAGAGCGGTGAAGGCGGCAGCACCACGGTGCAGATCCTGCTGTCGAGCGAGGATGGCGATGCGCTGACGGCCACCGCGCTGCAACTCGAACGCGAGATGCGCAAGCTGCCCGAGCTCGCCAACGTCCACCAGGCGACGCCGCGGCCGGGTACCGATCTGGTCATCACGCTCAAGCCCGCCGAGGCTGCGCGCCTGGGCGTCACGCCGGAGGTCGTCGCGACGATCGCCCGTGTCGCCACCATCGGCGACGTCGACGCCAACACCGCGAAATTCAACACCGGCACGCAGCGCCTGGTGATCCGTGTGCGCCTGCCTGGAAAGGCGCGTGCCGATCTCAACGTGCTCGGCGCGTTGCGCGTGCCGACAACCGGCGGCGGCAGCGTGCCCCTGTCGGCCGTGGCCAATCTGTCGTTCCAGGCCGGCGCCACGCGCATCGAGCGCTTCGACCGCGAACGCCGCGCCACGATCGAGGGCGAATTGAACGGCGTGTCGCTCGGCCAGGCCACCGCGCTGATCGACAAGCTGCCGGTGCTCAAGGCGCTGCCGCCCGGCGTCACCAAGCCCGCCTTCGGACAGAGCGAGGACCAGGCCGACCTGTTCGACAGTTTCGGCAACGCGATCCTGGCCGGCATCGGCATGATCCTCGCGGTGCTGGTGCTGCTGTTCCGCAGCTTCTTCAAACCCGCGACGATCCTCGCGGCGCTTCCGCTGTCGCTGGCCGGCGCCTTCCTCGCGCTGCTGGTCGGCGGCTCCGAACTCGGCCTGCCGGCGCTGATCGGCCTGCTGATGCTGATGGGCGTCGCCGCCAAGAACTCGATCCTGCTGGTCGAATTCGCGATCGAGGCCGAACGTGCCGGCGCGACGCAGCGCGAGGCGCTGATCGAAGCCTGCCGCGAACGTGCCCGTCCCATCGTCATGACCACGTTCGCGATGGCCGCCGGCATGCTGCCGACCGCGATGGGCTTCGGCGAAGGCTCGGAGTTCCGCGTGCCGATGGCGATCGCGGTCATCGGCGGGCTGATCAGTTCGACGGTGTTGTCGCTGGTGCTGGTGCCGGTCGTCTACGAATTGATCGACGATTTCGAGGTCTGGCTGGTGCCGAAGTTGGGAAGGTTGGTGACGGCGCGTGAGTCATCCCGCACCTGACGCACGACGGGTCGATCGTGCACTTCGCAAGAAATGACGCCACGCCATTCGCGCGCAGACGCACGTCGATCCGCCCGGCTGTACATCCGGTCCGCTCAGCCGGCGTCGGTTCGTCCAGACCGCCGCTGATCTAAGCTGGCGTCCGTCGGAACAACGGCGTTCACGCTCTACGCAATGAAATTCCTGCAGGCTCTGCTGTTGCTGGCCGCTTCCTCCTGGTCCGTGCTGGCGCTCGGCGCCGAATGTCGCGAGAGCGTGTTTCCGTTGCGGCTGATGGACAAGGCGGGCGTTGCGTCCCAAGGCTTCGGCGCGGCGGTGCTGCTCGACAAGAAGCGGTGGGTGTACGCGACGCCTGCCAATGTCGTCGCCGACGCCGACCGGATCTTCGTCGTCAGCCTGGTGGAACTGCGCGTTCTGTACGTGGACCGGCAGAGCAACGTCGCGCTGCTGGTTCCGAAAGACCTCGAGACGATGAAGATCTGGAGCGGCTTTCTTCCTCACAACGTGCGCGCCGTGGAACTGGCTCCGGCGAGCCCGTCGACCGGCAATGCACAAGTCTGCATCTATCCGCTTCGATCGCTGCCCGCCGAGCCCACCCGCGTGGTGTCAGGGCTCGAGCCGGGCCCACTCGACAGCGAGGGCCTCATGCGGCTGGACCGGAGCATCCAGGTGGGTGAATCGGGTGGCGCGGTACTGGATGCCGACCATCGATTGATCGGCATGGTGGTGACCCTGCTGGGCCAGGGCGGAACGCCGGTGTATCCGAGCCTCGCCATTCCGGTCGAGAAACTGCGGCAGGCCATGATCAGCGCGTTCGAGCCTGCGCTCCGGGCGGACGTTTCGGTCCCTTCCGGCGTGCCGTCGACGCAAGTCCGCCGTTAGATCGCGCTCGCCCGAGCGTCCGGCGACGCGAGATCCGGGGCCCTTTTCGCCCCGGCCGAGAACGAGTCGAACCGCGTCTCTCCCGGATCCGAGAAGGGGCCAGGCTCGAGATATTCACGAGCAGCGGACGACGGCGCTTGCACCCCTGGACCGGAGCTCACCCGTTTCTGCCAGACTTCCGCCCTACAAACCTACCGGCCGTGGGCAGTCTTCCCAGCCTCGGAGCCAGTACCGATCGCTTTCCGCACAGACCCTTTCATGGCGCCTGCACCCAACAAGGACATCCCCAAGGTCGGCAACAGGCAGCGCATCCTCGACGCGACCATCAAGCTGATGAACGAGCAAGGTGGCGCGATTGGAACCTCGCAGATCGCCGATCACCTGGGCATCAGCCCCGGCAACCTGTACTACCACTTCCGCAATCGCGAGGAGATTCTTCGCGAGCTGTTCGACGAGCTGACGCGGGATCTCGACGACGTGTTGCGCACGGCGCCGGGTGATCCGGTTCCGGTCGAGCGGCTGGTCTCCTGCTACACCGGCGGCACCAAGGTGCTGTGGCGTTACCGCTTCTTCTTCTCGTACGCGGTGGATTTCATGACGCGCGACGACGGGCTGGCGAAGAAGTACCAGGAATTCAGCACGCGGTCGAAAGGCTACATGCGGCTGATCATCCAGGAAGCGGTCGAGACCGCTCCCGGCCTGTGCAAGCCCACCTTGCGCGAGTGCGAGCACCTCGCCGAAACCATGTGGGTGCTGTGGGTGAGCTGGCCGCGCTACTCGGAGCTCAACATGCCCGGACAGCTGATCGGCGAAGCGGACATCGGTCGCGGGCTCGAACAGATCGCGTTCGTGCTCGCGCCTTACCTGGACGCGAAGTACTACAAGAAAACCACGCAACAGCTGCATCGATTCGTTGCGAACCTGAAGCGGACGCAAGCCCGCTGATCCTCAGCGCGAAGCCGCGACGGGCTTCGCCAAACCTCCCGCTGCTCCCTTCCCCGCCACGCCTCGTGGCCAGCCTGCGTGCACGCGGCGTTCCCGTTGACAAGTTCTTTTTTAGAGTACATTCTCTATTTCATTAGAGGCTTTGCTCTATTTTTAATGAGCCATGGCCCTGCCCCACCTCGTGAATCGCTCACGAATGCAAGGAAGGAGATTCGTCATGAGCATGGATTTGAAGGATCGCTGCATCGTCGTCACCGGCGGCGCAACGGGCATCGGGCGTTCTGCCGCAACCGAACTGGCCGCACGTGGCGCGAGCCTGGCGATCTGGGACATCGACGGCGCCGCTGCCGAGGCGGTGTCGGCGACGCTTCGCGCCGCGGGCTCACCGTGCGTTGGCCTGGGCGTGGACGTGAGTTCCGCCTCGCAGGTCGCCGACGCGATGCGCTGCTCGGTGGAATTCCTCGGTCGCGTCGACGGCGCGTTCAACAACGCCGGCATCGGCGTCCCGACGCTGCCTTTCGATCAGGTCGACGAAAGCGATTTCGACCGGATCGTCGCGGTCAACCTGAAGGGCGTCTGGCTGTGCATGAAGGCGCAGGTCCGGCACATGCGCGAGATCGACGGCGGATCGATCGTCAACAACGCATCGGTCTCGGGCCTGGTCGCCCTCGCCGGCCAGGGTGCCTACACGGCGACGAAACATGGTGTCGTCGGGCTGAGCAAGACGGCCGCGGTCGAAGGCGCGGCGAGCAACATCCGCGTGAATGCGATCTGCCCCGGCGCCGTCCGCACGCCGTTGCTGCGCCACCTCGAGCAGGCCGGCATCAGCGAAGCCGCACTCGCCGCCATGTCGCCGCAGAACCGCATCGCGGATCCGCTCGAGATCGCACAGGCGGTGGCATGGCTCCTCTCGAAGCAATCCAGTTTCGTCACCGGCGTGGCGCTGCCCATCGACGGCGGCTGGTCCGCGCAGTAATCCTCAGGAGAGCGGTCATGACATCAGCAATCGATACGAGCATTCCCGTCGACACCGGCGACTGGTGCGGCGCCGATCCATTCGCACCGAACTTCAGGGACGATCCCTATCCCTCGCTGCACGCGCTGCGCGCACGGGACCCGGTCAACCTCACGCCGGTCAACACCTGGCGCATCAGCCGCTACGACGACGTCGCCACGATCTTCCGCAAGGCCAAGACGAGCCAGACGCTCGCCGACGGCACCGCGCCCAACTTCGATCCGCTGGACACGCGCGGCAGCTTCCTCGAGTTCATGCTGAACATGGACGACCCGGAGCATCAGCGCCTGCGTCGCCTGGCCATGCAATCGCTGGGGCCGAACACCGTCCGGCAGATGGAAGACGAGGTCAAGAAGACCGTCGAGCAGACGCTCGACAAGGCGCTGGCCCAGGGCGGCATGGAGATCATCCAGGACATGGCGCATCTCGTGCCGTCGCGGATGGTCTGCCAGATCATGGGCATCCCCGAGAGCGACCGGGAGCTGTTCAACGAATGGACCGGCGCAAGGACGAACGCGTTCTTCGCGCGCTTTCTTCCGCCGGACGTCCAGCAGCGGACGCGCGACGCCGGCAACGCGATGGCCGACTACTTCGAGAACCTGGTGCGCGAACGCCGCGGCAATCTCGGCAACGATCTGATCAGCGCGCTGATCCGCGCCGAGGCCGAGGGCGACAAGCTGCGCGACGGTGAACTCGTCGTGCAGGCCATCGGCATCATCGTGGCGGGTTACGAGACGACGATCGGCCTGATCGGCAACGGCACGCGCGCCTTCCTCGACCATCCCGAGCAGCTCGCACTGCTGCGCGAAGACCCGGGCCTGATCAACAACGCCATCGAAGAGTGCCTGCGCTACGACACGCCGATCCTCTTCAACTGGCGAGTGCTGCAGGAGCCGTTCGAAGTCTCCGGAAAGATCCTGCCGGCCGACGCCGTGCTGTGGATGATGCTGGGCTCGGCCAACCGCGACCCCGCCCGCTTCCCCGAACCCGATCGCTTCGACATCCGTCGTCGCGACGTCGCGCACCAGGCCTTCGGCGGCGGCGTGCACTTCTGCCTGGGCAATGCGCTGGCGCGCATGGAGGCCCGGCATGCGATCGGCCAGTTCGCGCTGCGCACCAAGGGCATCGAAATCCGGCAAGGGAAGCTCGAATGGTCGCATTCATTCTTTCGCGTGATGGCGCAGTTGCCGATCACGTTCCACTAGAAGAGGAGACGCACACGATGTCCGAACCCCAACTCGAAACGCGCTGGCTGATGACGCTGCGCGGGTCCATTCCCGCCCCCACGGTCATCACGCCGTCGCTGTGGGTCTTCAACGTGCTGGAAGCGAGCATCGACAGCCCGCGCATCAAAGCCAAGGTCATCAGCCCCAGCGGCGACTGGGTGCGCGTCCAGGACAACGGCAACTGGAAGCTCGACGTACGCCTGGTCTTCATGACCGACGACGGCGAGCCGATCTACTGCCACTACAACGGCGTGTTCCGGATGGACGAAAGCCTGGGGCCGCGCCTGGCATCCGGCGAGGTCATTCCCGGCAGCGAGATGTATTTCCGCAGCGCGCCGTACTTCGAGACCGCATCGGCGAAGTACGGCTGGCTCAACAACATCCTGGCGATCGGCAAGATCACCCGCTTCGGTGGCGGCCAGGTGGTCTACGACATCTTCGAAGTCCTCTGAGCCCTCGCCCGGCCCCGAACCGATCCGGCCCTGTACGGACGCGATGACACCATGAACCACGCACAGAAAACCGGACGCGCACCGCGCGTCGTGATCATCGGGGCCGGGATGTCCGGCATGTTGATGGCCATCAAGCTACTCGAAGCCGGCATCGAGAATTTCCGGATCTTCGACAAGGCTTCCGACCTCGGCGGAACCTGGCGCGAGAACACCTATCCGGGCATCGCCTGCGATATCGCGTCGCACTACTACACCTACAGCTTCGAGCCCAACCCGGGGTGGAGCAGCCGCCTGCCGCAGGGACAGGAGATCCAGCAGTACCTGCTGCGCGTCGCAGAGAAGTACCGGCTGCGTCGGTACATCTCCTTCAACAAGGAAGTCGTCGATGGGCGCCACGACGGC
Organism: Panacagrimonas perspica; assembly: GCF_004364935.1. GTDB lineage: Bacteria > Pseudomonadota > Gammaproteobacteria > Nevskiales > Nevskiaceae > Panacagrimonas > Panacagrimonas perspica. The sequence continues at coordinate 1,694,219 of NZ_SOBT01000008.1, forward strand.
CAGCGCTGGCACCTGAAGATGCGCGACGGCGAAGCGCTCGAAGCCGATGTCGTGGTCGCCTGCTGCGGACTGCTGCATCACCCGCGATTCCCGAACATCAAGGGACGCGACGATTTCGCAGGCCCGTCGTTCCACTCGGCACGCTGGAACCACCAGGTCGATCTGGACGGCAAGCGTGTCGCGGTGATCGGCAACGGCTCCACCGGCGCGCAGATCATCGCATCGCTGGCGGTCCGGCCGCTGCAGCTCAAGGTGTTCCTGCGCACGCCGCAGTGGATCTTCCCGCTGCCCAACCGGACCTATTCGGCCGTCGAGCGCCGCGTCCTGACCTGGTTCCCGTCGCTGGCCAAACTGACGTACTACTTCTATCGCACGGCCTTCGAACGCACGTTCGCGCGCGCCGTCATCCAGCCGGGATGGCAGCGTCGCCTGCTGAGCCGGGTCTGCCGATGGAACCTGAACCGCGTCAAGGATCCCGACCTGCGTCGCAAGCTCACGCCGGATTACGCGCCGCTGTGCAAGCGCATGGTGATGTCGGTGGATTTCTACCCGGCGATCCAGCGTTCCAACGTGGATCTGGTGACCGACGACATCGATCGCATCGAGGCGCGGGGCGTCGTCACCCGTGATGGACGCCTGCACGAAGCCGACGCGCTGATCTTCGCGACCGGCTTCGATGCGCACGCCTACTTCCGCCCGCTGCAACTGACCAACGCCGGCGGCCAGACGCTGGCGAGCGCATGGTCCGAGGGGCCGGTGGCGCACCGCACGGTGAGCGTGCCGGGCTTCCCGAACTTCTTCATGACGCTGGGCCCGCAGAGCCCGATCGGCAACTTCTCGGCGATCAGCATCGCCGAGACGCAGATCGACTACATCATGAAGTGCATCCGCATGATCCGGACCGGCTCGGTGCGCACGCTGGCGCCGACGCAGGCCGCCACGCACACGTTCAACTCGCGCGTGCGCGCCGCGATGCCCGACACGATCTGGGTCAGCGGATGCACGAGCTGGTACATCGGCGAGAACGGCGTCCCTTCCGCCTGGCCATTCAGCGGCGCGCGCTTCCGTGAAGAACTGCGCGCACCGCGTCTCGAAGAATTCGAAGTCGTCGCCTGACCCTGCGCCATTCCGCCGGCGCCTCTGTCCCATCCATCACCTGAGGAAACTCCCATGTCATCCAGTGCCGTGAAGAGCCAACGCGTCGTTCTCGCCCAGCGCCCCAGCGGTGCTCCCACGCTCGAGCACTTCCGCGTCGAAGAGGCCTCGGTTCCAGCGCCGGGGCCGGGCCAGATGCGCCTGAAGACGCTCTACCTCTCGCTGGATCCGTACATGCGGCTGCGCATGAATGACGGACCTTCCTATGCGGACCCGGTCGGCATCGGCGAACCGATGTGCGGCGGCACCGTCTGCCGCGTCGAGACCTCGAACCACGCGCGTTTCAAGGAAGGGGATCTGGTGCTGGCCTTCACCGGCTGGCAGCAGTACGCGATCTCCGACGGCGTCGGCGTCAACCGGCTGGACCGCGACATGCCGCATCCCTCGTGGACACTGGGCCTGCTCGGCATGCCTGGCTTCACCGCGTACTACGGCCTGCTGAAGATCGGCGAGCCCAAGGCGGGTGAAACCGTCGTCGTCGGCGCCGCGACCGGTGGCGTTGGTGCTGTCGTCGGCCAGATCGCCAAGCTGCGCGGATGCCGTGCCGTCGGCATCGCCGGTGGCGCGAAGAAGTGCCGCCACGCCGTCGAGGAACTGGGCTTCGATGTCTGCATCGATCACCACGCGCCGGATTTCAAGGCGCAATTGAAGGCGGCGTGCCCCAAGGGCATCGACGTGTACTTCGAGAATGTCGGCGGCGCCGTGCTGGAAGCCGCGCTGCCGCTGCTGAACGTCGGCGCACGCGTGCCGCTGTGCGGCCTGATCGCCTGGTACGACGGCCAGAACATCGCGCCCGGTCCCGATCGCACGCCAGCGCTGCTGAGCACGATGCTCGTGCGCCAGATCAAGATCCAGGGCTTCGTGATCATCGACTACTACGAGCGCTACTACGCCGAGTTCCTGGCCGAGATGGGTGCGTGGCTGGCCCAGGGAAAGCTGCGCTTCACCGAACACGTGATCGAAGGCCTGGAGCACTCCCCGCAGGCCTTCATCGACCTGCTGCGTGGCGACAACTTCGGCAAGGTCGTCGTGCGCGTCTCCACCTGATCCATCGCGGGGCGGCCGTCCGCCTCCTCACCTACACACGACCATGGGCAGAATCATCTTCATCGCGCACGACGGCGAACAGCACGCCGCCGATGCGCAACCGGGCGAAAGCCTGATGCAGTGCGCGGTCAACAACCTGGTGCCGGGCATCTTCGGCGACTGTGGCGGCTGTGCGACCTGCGGGACCTGCCATGCGTACATCGACGATCGCTGGCGCGCTGCCGCCGGCGAGGTCAACGAAGACGAGCTGCTGATCCTCGACGGATCCGAACACGCCCGGCCCAACAGCCGCCTGACCTGCCAGGTGACGTTCACCGAGGAACTCGACGGCGTGATCGTGCGGCTTCCCCCCGTACAGCGCTGACGCTTCCACACGACGCCGGCCTGACCTTCCACCTTCCTTCGAAACGTGCCCATTTCCTTCCCGATGAGCCTGGCGTCATGACGAGCGCGAGCCAATCCCTGCTGCTGTCCCGTCGCGACCTGGAGTTCATGCTGTTCGAGTGGCTCGATGTCGAGGCGCTGACGCAGCTTCCGCGCTTCCGCGATCACGAGCGTGCAACCTTCGAGGCCGTGCTCGATACCTACGAGCGCATCGCCACCGAGCTATTCGCGCCGCACTACCAGAAGTCGGATCGCGAAGAGCCCTCGTTCGATGGCCACACCGCGCACGTGATTCCCGAGGTGGGCGTGGCTCTGAAAGCCGTGGCCGAATCCGGGCTGTTCGCGGCGACGCAGGATTACGCGTTCGGCGGCATGCAACTGCCCTGCGTCATGGAGAAGGCCGGCCTCGCCTACCTGCTGGCAGCCAACGTCGGAACCGCGGCCTACCCGTTCCTGAGCATCGGCAACGCCAACCTGCTGCTCGCGCACGGCAGCGCCACCCAGATCAAGACCTTCGTCGAGCCGATGCTGCGCGGGGCGTTCTTCGGAACGATGTGCCTGTCCGAACCGCAGGCCGGTTCATCGCTGGCCGATATCGCGACGCGCGCCGCGTACGAGGCAGACTCCGTCCTCGGTCCGCAGTACCGGATCTCCGGCAGCAAGATGTGGATCTCCGCCGGCGAGCACGAGCTCTCCGACAACATCGTCCATCTCGTTCTCGCGCGCATTCCCGGACCCGACGGCGCGCTGATCCCCGGCGTCAAGGGACTCTCGCTGTTCATCGTGCCGAAATTCCTGGTGCGCGACGACGGTTCCCTGGGCGAGCGCAACGACGTCGTGCTGGCAGGCCTCAATCACAAGATGGGCTGCCGCGGTACGACCAACTGCCTGCTGAACTTCGGCGAGGGCACGCGTCACCGGCCCGGCGACCGCGCCGGCGCAGTCGGCTACCTCATCGGTCGCCCGCACCTCGGCATGTCGTACATGTTCCACATGATGAACGAGGCCCGCATCGGCGTCGGGCTGGGCGCGACCGCGCTCGGCTACACCGGTTATCTGCACGCGCTCGACTACGCACGCAACCGTCCTCAGGGCCGTGCAGGCAAGGATCCCCTCGCCCCTCAACGACCCATCGTCGAGCACGCGGACGTCAGGCGCATGCTGCTGGCGCAGAAGGCCTACGCCGAGGGTGCACTGGCACTGAACCTCTACTGCGCGCGCCTGATCGACCAGATGCAGGCCGAGACCGATGAAGCCGCGCGCACCGAACTGGACGTGCTGCTGGAGATCCTGACGCCGATCGCCAAGAGCTGGCCCTCGCAGTGGTGCGTGGCGGCCAATGACCTGGCGATCCAGGTGCACGGTGGCTACGGCTACACGCGTGAATACAAGGTCGAGCAGTTCTACCGCGACAATCGTCTCAATCCGATCCACGAAGGCACGCACGGCATCCACGGCCTGGATCTGCTCGGCCGCAAGGTGGCCATGAAACAGGGCGCGGCGCTCGACGTCCTGCGCAACCGGATCCAGCGCACGATCGAGCGGGCGGCAACGACCGACGACGAAAGCCTGCGCACGTCGGCCGGTGCGCTCGGCGTGCAGCTCGTCCGCCTGCTGCTGGTGACGCGTCGCCTGTGGGAAGCGCCGGACGCGAGCGTGACGCTCGCCAACGCGAGTCTTTACCTGGAGGCCTTCGGACACGTTGTGATGGCCTGGATCTGGCTGGAACAGCTGCTCACGGCTCAGGGCAAGTCCGGCGATTTCTACGAGGGCAAACGCGCCGCGGCCCGATATTTCTTCCGCTACGAACTGCCCCGGATCGGTCCGCAGTTCGATCTGCTGACGAGTCTGGACACGACGACGCTGGACATGGCCGACGCCTGGTTCTGAGGCGTTTCGCTGCTCGTCCTGACATCCTTTTTCATCGCGCACTTTCAATGAGCATCAAACGACCCTCTCTCTTCGATCTGCGCGGCCGCACCGCGCTGATCACCGGCGGCTCGCGCGGTCTGGGCCTGCAGATGGCCGAGGCCCTGGGCACGCACGGCGCGCGCATCCTGTTGTCCGCCCGCAACGCCGACGAACTGCGGCGCGCGACTGCGCACCTGGCCGCGCTCGACATCGACGCCGACTGGATCGCCTCGGACGCCTCGCAGGAGTCCGACATCGACGACCTGGCCGATCAGGCCATCCGTCGCGCAGGCCGCGTGGACATCCTGGTCAACAACGCCGGCAGTTCCTGGGGCGCAGCGGCCGAGGACTATCCCGTCGAGGCCTGGGACAAGGTGTTCGATCTCAACATCCGCGGCCCGTTCCTGCTGACGCAGAAGATCGGCAAGCGTTCGATGATTCCCAACCGCTACGGCCGGATCGTCAACATCGCGTCGACGGCCGGACTGCAGGGCACGTCACCCGACATCCTGCAGGCGATCGCGTACAACAGCAGCAAGGGTGCGCTGATCAATTTCACGCGGGCGCTGGCCGCCGAATGGGGTGGCTACGGCATCACCGTCAACGCGCTGGCGCCGGGCTTCTTCCCGTCAAAACTGACGAACCGGCTGATCGACGCCGTCGGCGACGAGCGGATGGCCGCGCTCTCACCGCTGAATCGCCTCGGCGACGACGAGGATCTGAAGGGCGCCGCGCTGCTCTTCGCATCCGATGCATCGAAACACATCACCGGCCAGGTGCTGGCGATCGACGGCGGCGCGACGATCGTCTGAGGTCGCGCGGCGCTCAGGCCTTGAGCGCCGACTCGATCAGCGGCAGATAACGCCGGACCTGATCGCGATCGCTCTGCTTCTCCTCTTCGTCGAGGTCCGCATACGCCGTCGCGATCTGCCGCTCCCAGCGTGTGACGAACTCGGCCGGTAACCGCAGCGATCCATCGGGCAGGCGCTCGCACTTCGCGTGCAGGTGACGCTGCCAGTCGGCCCAGCGCTGATGCTCGATGGCGGCGAGCGCTTCCTCAAGTCCGCCCAGGATTCCGATCGCTCCCCCGCCTTCGTTCGTGCTCATGCCAGTTCTGGCTCCGTGATCTAAAGTCGACGGCGAGTCTTTCCGCTAGCGCGCTTCTTCCGCAATCGGCCGCGGCGCATCTTCGTCGTCGTGAGCTGCCGGCCGCGGCTTGCGCTTGAACACGCTGCGGATCGCCACGAAGAAGACCGGCACGAAGAACACCGCGAGAATCGTCGCGCTGATCATGCCGCCGATGACGCCGGTTCCGATCGCGATACGTCCGCCGGCTCCAGCGCCGGTGGCGACGGCCAGCGGCATCATGCCGAGGATGAAGGCCATCGAGGTCATCAGGATCGGCCGCAGACGCTGACGCGCGGCGTGGACGGTGGCTTCGAACAGGTCCATGCCCTGGTCGTGGTTCTCCTTGGCGAACTCGACGATCAGGATCGCGCTCTTCGCAGACAGGCCCACGGTGGCCAGCAGGCCCACCTGGAAGAACACGTCGTTGGCCAGATCCCGGAACAAGGTGGCCGTCACGGTGCCGATGATGCCCAGCGGCACGACCAGCATCACCGACACCGGGATGGCCCAGCTCTCGTAGAGCGCGGCCAGGCACAGGAACACGATGATCAGCGAGATCGCATAGAGCGCCGGCGCCTGCGAGCCCGAGCGTCGCTCTTCATAGGACAAGCCGGTCCATTCGAATCCGAAACCCTTGCTCGGCAACTTCGCGACGGCGGCTTCCATCGCGGCCATCGCCTCGCCGGTGCTGTGACCCTTGGCGGGCTCGCCGAGGAACTGCAGCGCCGACATGCCGTTGTAGCGCTCGAGCTTGGGCGATCCATTGCCCCACTTGGCCGTGGAGAACGCGGAGAACGGCACCATCTGGCCCGCCGCGTTGCGCACGTGCCAGCGATCGAGATCCTGCGGCAGCATGCGCGACTCCGCGGCGCCCTGGATGAAGACCTTCTTCACTCGCCCGCGATCGATGAACTGGTTGACGTACGACGAGCCCCAGCCGGCGCCGAGCGTCTGGCTGACGTCGGCGATCGACAGGCCCAGCGCGCTGGCCTTCTCCCAGTCGATCTCGAGCTGGTACTGCGGCTCGTCGGGCAGTCCGTTGCCGCGCAGCGCGCCGATGGCCGGGTCCTTGCCCGCGATCTCCAGCAATTGCTCGCGCGCTTCCATCAGCTTCTCGTGGCCCAGGTTCGCGCGATCCAGGAGCTCGAAGTCGAAGCCCATCGCGTTGCCCAGTTCCAGCACCGCCGGCGGCGCGAACGCCGCGACCTTGCCGGTGATGATCGTCTTGAAGTGCTCCTGTGCACGCTCGGTGATCGCGAACACGCTCTGGCCGTCGCCGTCTCGCTCTTCCCAGTCCTTGAGCTTGACGAACACCAGGCCCGAGTTCTGGCCGCGGCCGCCGAAGCTGAAGCCGTTGACGGTGAACACGCCGGTGACCGCTTCCTTCTCTTCGCGCAGGAAGTAGTCGCGGACCTCGTTCAAGGTCTGTTGCGTGACTTCGCTGGCCGTGCCCGGCGGCTGGTCCACCTGCACGAACAGGATTCCCTGGTCCTCGTCGGGCAGGAAGGCGCTGGGCACCATCGTGAACAACCCGGCCATGGCGAGCACGATCAGCGCATAGACGCCGAAGTAGCGGCCGCGACGCCGCGTCACGTGGACGACGCTTTTCTCGTAGCCGTGGTTCATGCGCTCGAAGCCGCGGTTGAACCAGGCCAGCGGGCCGCGCTTGGGCTTGTGGTGCTCGCCGGCCTTGACCGGCTTGAGCATCGTGGCGCACAGCGAAGGCGTGAACAGCATCGCCACCAGCACCGACAGCGAGATGGCCGACACCACGGTGATCGAGAACTGACGGTAGATGACGCCGGTCGATCCGCCGAAGAACGCCATCGGCAGGAACACGGCGCCGAGCACCAGCGCGATGCCGACGAGCGCGCTGGTGATCTGCTTCATCGATTTGCGCGTGGCCTCGCGCGGACTCAGGCCTTCCTCGGCCATCACGCGCTCGACGTTCTCGACGACGACGATGGCGTCGTCCACCAGCATGCCGATGGACAGCACCATGCCGAACATCGTCAGCGTGTTGATGGAGTAACCGGCCGCGGCAAGGATGCCGAAGGTGCCGAGCAACACCACCGGCACGGCGATCGTCGGAATCAGCGTGGCGCGGAAGTTCTGCAGGAAGAGGTAGATGACCAGGAACACCAGCACGGTCGCTTCGAACAGCGTCTTGATCACCTCGCGGATCGACACGCGCACGAACGGCGTCGTGTCATACGGCGACACCACTTCCAGGCCCGGCGGGAAGAACGGCGTGAGCTGGTCCATCGTCGCGTGGATGGCAGCCGCGGTATCCAGCGCGTTGGCGCCGGTGGCGAGCTTGATCGCGAGGCCCGTCGCCTGCTGGCCGTTGTATTCGGTGTTGACCGCGTAGGTCTCGCCGCCGAGCGCCACGGTGGCCACGTCGCTCAGGCGCACCTGCGAACCGTCGCCTCTGACCTTGAGCAGCACGCGCTCGAACTCCTCGACGCTCTGCAGACGTTGCGGCCCGACGATCGTGGCGTTGAGCCGCTGCCCCGCCACCGACGGCAGGCCGCCGAGTTCGCCCGATGCGATCTGGACGTTCTGCGCCTGCAGCGCCGCGGATACGTCCGATGGCGTCAGGCCGAAATTGGTGAGCTTGGCCGGATCCAGCCAGATGCGCATCGCGTACTGCGAGCCGAACAACTGCACGTCGCCGACACCCGGCGTGCGGCTGATCGGATCCTTCACGTTGGACGCCACGTAGTCGGCGATGTCGGTGCCGCTCATGCCGCCGTCGCGCGACACGAAGCCGATCACCAGCAGAAAGTTCACGGTGGCCTTGGCCACGCGCAGGCCCTGCGCCTGCACTTCGATGGGCAGCAGCGGCGTGGCGAGCTGCAGCTTGTTCTGCACCTGCACCTGCGCGATGTCGGAATCCGTGCCCTGTTCGAAGTACAGCGTGATCAGCATGCTGCCGTCCTTGTTGCTCTCGGAACGGAAGTACATGAGGCGGTCGATGCCGCTCATCTGCTGCTCGATGACCTGCGTGACGGTGTTCTGCACCGTCTCGGCCGACGCACCCGGATACGCCACTTCGATGGAGATGGCAGGCGGAGCGATGCTGGGGTACTGCGACACCGGCAAGGTCAGCACGGCCAGGCCGCCGGACAGCATCACGACGATCGCCAGCACCCAGGCGAAGATCGGCCGATCGATGAAGAAATTGACCACGTCGTGCGCCGATCAGGACTGGGGAGCGTCGCTGCGCGGCGCGGGCGCCGCAGCAGCCTCTGCCGGCGTCGCGCCCGGTGCAGGCGCCACCTTGCCCGGCTTGTACTCGGAGACGTCGACGGCATCACCGGGCTTCACGTACTGCAGGCCTTCGACGATCACGCGGTCACCCGCAGCCAGGCCCTTCGACACGAGCCACTGGTCGCCGACGGCGCGGTCGGTCACGAGCTGTCGCATCTCGACCTTGTTCCCGGCGCTGACCACGAGCGCGGTCGGCTCGCCTTTGCGGTCGTGCGTGATGCCGAGCTGCGGCACCAGGATGGCGTCCGGCCGCACGCCTTCCTCGATGATGCCGTGCACGAACATGCCGGGCAGCAGCACACCGTCCGGATTCGGGAACACAGCGCGCAGCGTCACCGAGCCGGTGCCCTCGTCCACCGTGAGCTCCGAGAACTGCATCGTGCCGGCGTGCGGGTACTCGTTGCCGTCCTCGAGCGCGAGCTTCACCCGCGCGCCGCCATCTTCTCCCTGCTTGAGATGACCGTCCGACAGCTCGCGCTTGAGGCGCAGCAACACGCGGCTGGGCTGCGTGACGTCGACGTAGATCGGGTCGATCTGCTGCACCACGGCCAGCGCGCCCGGCTGTCCGGCCGTCACGAGCGCGCCTTCGCTGATGGCCGAGCGACCGATACGTCCCGAGATCGGCGACAGCACCTTGGTGTAGACGAGGTTGATGCGCGCAAGCTTCAGCGCCTCCTGCGCCTGGATGTGACCCAGGCGGCCCTCGTCGTAGGCCGAGCCGCTGATCACTTCCTGCTGGTAGAGCCGCTCGACGCGCTCGGCGTGCCGCTGACGTCCCGCCGCGATGTCGATCGCGGCCTGGAGTTGCGCCTCGTAAGGCGCAGGATCGATCTGGTAGAGCTGCTGGCCGGCCTTGACCTCGCCGCCTTCGGTGAAGAAGCGCTTCTGCACGATGCCGTTGACCTGCGGCCGCACTTCGGCCGTACGCATCGCGGTCACGCGGCCTGGCAGTTCCGCAGTGACCGCGACGGATTGCGTGCCGACGGTCACGACCGAAACCTTCGGCGGTGCAGCGGGCGCTGCTTCGGCTTCCGTCCTGCCGCAAGCGGCAAGCGCGACGGCCAGCACGAGGCTCGACGCACGAAGAGCGAGGGAAAGACGTCCAGCGTTGTTCATCGTCACGGCAACATTTCCTGATGGATCGCCGTAGCCAGCACACGGCGGGTCACGGTGACGTTCGCCTGCATCGATAGCAGCTGGAGCGAAAGCCCCGGCCTCGATCAGGCCACCTGCAATCGTTTCTTTCTCGCCGTGGCGGCGCGGCGGCGACGCTCGTGCTCGACCATGCCCCAGCCGGTGTACGACAGGTGCGTAGCCAGACGTTCGAGCCAGTTCGGGCCATCCATCTGGCCCGGCAGCGCCTGCGCGATGCTGCGTCCCTTGACGATGTAGATCAGCGCGAGCCCGTGGATGCCCAGCACCAGGCGGTGCAGCGACGCGTCGGGCTTGCGCATGTTGAGTTCGCGCTGCAGCAGCTCGCCGAGCAGTTCGAACTGCAGCAACAGGCTGCGCGGCTGCAGGTCGTCGACGATGCCGCTGGGCTGGAATTCCTCGCGCAGGTGCAGGTAGACCTGGTTGGCGACGTGCGTGTCCTCGGCCAGCGGGCGCATCAGCGCCATGAAGTACGCGAACAAGGCGTCGCGTCCGCTCAGGTTCTCGATGCCGACGCCGCGCATGCGCGCCTCGAAATCGTCGAGCAGTCGCAAGTACAGCTCGCGATAGATCGTTCGCTTGTCGCCGAAGTGATAGTGGATCGACGCATTGCCGACGTTCGCCAACTGGCAGATCTCGCGAGTCGAGGCGCCCAGGTAACCATGCGTCGCGAAGATGTCGATCGCGGCGCAGAGCAGGCGCTCGCGGGTGAGGTCGGGTTCGAGCATGGCCCGATCATAGGCAGCTCGAAGCGAGTGTTTCAAGCAACTGCTTTGAGCGGGCGCTCCACTCAGTAATTGCACCCCACTCCGACGGGTAGGTTTTCGATTTTCAGCGTCCGCTCGACCTCCGGAAACGACTCGGGGCCGGGCATCCTGCAATGCCCGGCCCCGATTTCTTTCGTGCAGCGCGTCCGCGCCATTTTCAGAACACGTGCGACAGCACCCAGTACAGCGAACCGGCGAGCGCGATCGACACCGGCAAGGTCAGCACCCAGGCCATCAGCAGGTTTCGCACGGTCGACATCTGCAGGCCCGACTTGTTGGCCGTCATCGTGCCGGCGACGCCGGACGACAGGACGTGTGTCGTCGACACCGGGAGTCCGAACACGTCGGCGGCGCCGATGGTGCACATCGCGACGAGTTCGGCCGAAGCGCCCTGCGCATAGGTCAGGTGCGACTTGCCGATCTTCTCGCCCACCGTGATGACGATGCGCTTCCACCCCACCATCGTACCCAGACCCAGCGCGAACGCGACCGCGACTTTCACCCACGTGGGAATGAAGCGCGTCGCCTTGTCGAGCGAGGCCTTGTACTCGGTCAGCGCCTTGCCGTCGGCATCCGACAACGCGAGCGAGGATTCCTTGCCGAGCCGCTTCACCGCTTCGGCGGCGAGATACATGTCGTTGCGCATGTTGCGCGTGGCTTCGGCCGGCACCTTGGCCAGCGTGCCGTACTCGCTGACCTGCTGGTCGATGTCCACGACCAGCGCCGAGAGCGCCGGCACGGTCTGCGGGGCGAGCTGCTTGTCGGCGATGTAGCGCGTAATCGTCGCGCGCGGATCGCTTTCGGACAGCGCCTCGCCGCCATGTGTGCCCAAGGCCTGCACGACCATCGACGAGTGGCTGTGGAAATCGGCCACGTACTGCGGCGGAACCGCACGGTTCAGCGCATACGCCGTGGGCACCGTGCCGATCAGGATCAGCATGATCAGGCCCATGCCCTTCTGCCCGTCGTTGGAGCCGTGCGCGAAGCTCACGCCGCTGCAGGTGAACACCAGCAGGCCACGGATCCACCACGGCGGCGGCAGGCCGTTCTTCGGTTCCTCGTACAGCGCCTTGTTGCGCACCAGCACCTTCAACGTCAGGAACAGCAGTGCCGCCACCGTGAAGCCGAGCAGCGGCGACAGCAGCAGCGCCTTGCCGATGTCAGCGGCCTTGGTCCAGTCCACGCCGGCAGTGCCGCTGCGGCCATGCATCAGCGCGTTGGCAATGCCCACGCCGATGATCGAGCCGATCAGCGTGTGCGAACTCGACGACGGGATGCCGAGATACCAGGTCGCGAGGTTCCAGACGATGGCGGCGGTGAGCAGCGCGAAGACCATCGCGAAGCCGGCACTGGAACCGACCTGCAGGATCAGCTCCACCGGCAGCAGCGAGACGATGCCGAAGGCGACCGCGCCGCTGGAGAGCAGCACACCGAGGAAATTGAAGAAGCCCGACCAGACGACGGCGACATTGGCCGGCATCGAGTTGGTGTAGATCACGGTGGCCACGGCGTTGGCCGTGTCGTGAAAGCCGTTGACGAATTCGAAGCCGAGCGCGACGAGCAGCGCGATGAACAGCAGGATGAACGGAAGGTACGTGTTGGCGTGGATGCCGGCAGCGCTGGCGTCGACGAAGATGCTGTAACCGACGTAGACGATCGCCGTGACGATCGCGGCTGCGAATCCGATCTTGCCGGCGTTGCCGAGCCCCTGGTCGAGTTTGGGTTTCTGGACGACTCCGGGGGAGTCGATGGCGGCTGTCGTGGAGCTCATGGTGTGCACCCTTGCGTGGATGCGGCGACGCTAGAGCTTGCGCGTGACAGATTCGTGGCGACGTCACGGAACATCGTCGAATGACGCACCTGTAGCCCGGACGAAGTCCGGGATTCCCCTCGAAATGTGGAACGCGATCCCGGACTTCATCCGGGCTACGTCGGGATGTCCAGACCCGGTCAGTACGCCGACGGCACGAACATCGACTCCGGCACCGGATTGCGCAGGTAGTCCGGGTTGTGTTCCCGCGCCGGCAGCGTGATCGCTGGATGCTCGACCTCGGCGTACGGGATCTGCGCCAGCAGATGACGGATGCAGTTGAGGCGGGCCTTCTTCTTGTCCACCGCCTCGACGATCCACCACGGCGCTTCGGGAATGTGCGTGCGCTCGAGCATCACTTCCTTGGCCTTGGTGTAGGCCTCCCAGCGGCGGCGCGACTCGAGATCCATCGGGCTGAGCTTCCACTGCTTCAGCGGATCGTGGATGCGCGCAAGGAAGCGGCGATGCTGCTCGTCGTCGGTGATCGAGAACCAGTACTTCACGAGGACGATGCCGGAACGCACCAGCATGCGTTCGAACTCCGGTACGGTGCGGAAGAACTCCTCGTACTCCTCGTCGTTGCAGAAGCCCATCACGCGCTCGACGCCGGCGCGGTTGTACCAGCTGCGATCGAACAGGACCATTTCGCCGCCGGCCGGCAGATGGCTGACGTAACGCTGGAAGTACCACTGCGTGCGTTCGCGATCGTTCGGCGCCGGCAGCGCGGCGACGCGGCAGACGCGCGGATTCAGACGCTGCGTGATGCGCTTGATGGCGCCGCCCTTGCCCGCCGAGTCGCGCCCCTCGAACAGCACCACCACCTTGAGCCGGTTCTTGACGACCCAGTCCTGCAGCTTGACCAGCTCGGTCTGCAGCCGCAGCAGTTCGCGAAAATAGAAATGACGGTCGATGTCGAAGCCTGCCTCCGTCGTCGACCCGGCGACGAGATCGTCGAGGCGCGAATCGTCGAGCTCCATCTCCAGCTCTTCGTCCAGGCTGTCCTGGAACTCGGCCTCGAGCAGGGCCTGCTGGTCTGACGTCGGGTTCTTGAGGGTCACGGCAGGGCTCCGATCGGGCGGCCGGCGGACGCGGCATGGAAGTGCCGGGATCGTGGGCCGCCGACGTGACAGCGGCGTTAAGGACATCCCGCTCGAGCAACCGGCACTCCGCATCGAATCAGGGCGCCATCGGCGGAGCCGGCGTCAGCTTTTCATCGACGGCGGTCGCCGCGTCTTTTTCCGCAGCGGCGGCGGCCGCCAGTTTCTCGCCAGCATCCGCCGCCAGCTTTCTTTCCGCGTTCCTCGCCACCTGCCCGGCTTTCCATCTGGCCCTGGCCGCGTCGGCAGCAGACGTGGCGCACGACGGGCTTGCACCCTGACTGCAACTGAGCGACGCGAACGTCGCCAGCAGGTCGCGCGCGACGGCGCCGTGGCGGCCGGGTTCGTTTTCCATTGCCGCCGCCAGTTCCAGGCCGCGCAGGGCGTCCGGCCGCGGGCCGGGTCTGGACAGCGATCCATACGCGGGCGCGCCCGGTCCGGCCAGGTACAGCGACAGCAGCAGCAGCCCGCCGTCGCGGCTGCCGTTGGCCCAGGCGTCCTGCGCATACGACACGGCCTTTGCGTAGTCCGGCGGCGTGCCGAAGCGCGCGTCGACGTGGGTTTCCGCCAGCATCACCTGCGCCTGGACATCACCGCGGTCGGCCAGCTGAGCCAGCATCGTGCGCGCCTGCGCGAACTGCTTTGCGCCGATGGCCTTTTGTACCGCCTCCACGGACACGCCCTTGGCGGCGCTGTCCACGAAGCTGCCCCGGCGCTTCAGCAGGCCTATCAACTTTGGATGCGGCTCGTGACGGACCAGCTGCGTGAAGAAGTGGATGACCTGCGCCTTGCCAGGCCGGTTCTGGACGTGGCCGTAGTCACCTATCACCAGCCCCCACTTCCTGCCGAAGGTCGCGAGGTCTTCACCTTCGGGCTCGGACGAGTACTGGAGCCAATCGCCGTCGACGAGGCGAAACAGGACCAGCGAGGCGGGCCGCGTCTTGTCCTTCTGCAGGACTTCCGCCTGCGCGAGGTAATAGCCCGGCTGCGCCGGCAGCGGAATGAACATCAGGTTCTCGAACGCGCCCTCGGCGTCCTTGGCCTCGTCCGCGTCCCGCATCTCGTAGGTCTTGGCTCCCGTCTTCAGGACGCGATTGCCATCTCCGTCCTGGTTTTCCCAGAAACCCGCCATGCCGGGCATCGCCACGGCGTCGTCCACCGTGAACACCGGCTTGTCGAACTCCAGGCAGGAAGCCAGCAGCAGGCAGGCCGGGACGATGAGAAGCGGCCTGACGATCTTGTGGGTCACGGCGAGCAGCAGCATCTTCCGACCTCCGAACCCGGGTTCCGGATCCATCCTAGCCCGCATTCCTCATGAGTCGCGGGGCGCCGCGGAACAGCGAATCCGCAGGCCCGTCCATTGGCCAGGACCGAATGGGAGCAGCCGGCCCTCGGACCTGTCGACTACCTCACGCCGCTCGGAATTTGCTCGGAGTTTGCCCATGGACCCGATGCGGGCGGAGGGCCACTGTCCTTTCCATGGCACGACACCGCGGGGATGCGGATTTCACCGGGGGCCCAAGCCCTCGGGACGAAAAAGTGCCGGACATGGGGCGGGCCGCAAGGCCCATTCACGACAGGGGTGGCATGAAAAACTCGTCTTCATCGGGTCTGGAATCTCGCGAGGTCGTGATCGAGGCCGCGGGACACGCGGCGCCGTCCGAGTTCGTGCTCCGGATCCGAAGGCTCAGCGCCGGGTTCAGCAGCCGGCTCAGCGGCACGGTCGAGCACCCTGCATCGGGCACGGCCGACGGCTTCAACTCGCTCGGCGAACTCGCCGCCTTCATCGATCGCGCGCTGACGAGATCCGCCAAGGCGGCTGCGCCTGCTCGCGCCGTGAGCCGTCGCGCTCGATAGCGATCTCGCGCGACGTCAGTTCAGGGAGAGTCCTCATGTCAAAAATATCGAATCCGTTCAAGTTCAATTCACGCTACAAGCCGGAACCGGTGGCGTTCGACAACAAGTGGAACAGCGACGTCGGTTATCTCGTCACCGAATTCGAAGCCTTCAATCCCAATCCGGATTACGGTTGGAAAGATGCGCAACGTGGATCGGCCCCCAATAAAGGGGCCTGGCCGATCATCGAACCCAAGCATGCGCCGCCGGCAACGAACGTGTTTCCGGACGTCGTCGCGCGCGTTCTGTCGTCATGCTGGAAGGCGACCGAGCCGAAGAGCCAGCGCGGTGATGTGGTGATGGGCGCACGTGACATGAGCGCCCGCAGTCAAGCTGCCTTGCAGGGCCAGAACTACGCCCCTCAGGTTCGTCCGACAAAGTCGAGTATCGAAACCGTGATGGGGAACAAGGACAAGATCGCATCCGACTGGAACAGGTTCGGCGGGATCGACCGCGCCAATGCCGTGGCCTTCCGTGGCGACAGCCGCAAGCCGGTCGAAGTCTTCAAGGCCGGCGGCTTCACGCCGCCCTCGTCGCGCAACGACGCCTGGTACCTGGAAAACGCGGTTTTCGAGGCCTTCGACTGGTACTTGTTCGAACGCTACAAACGACACATCACGAAGGCGGAATTCCTGTGGGCGGTCAGAGACGGCGGCGCATGGGCCTCTGACAGCAAGCTGCTGATCGAATACACCGTCTGGCGACGAATCGTCGACAACGAGTCGTCCCATCTGGGACGAATGGTCGAGAACGAATGCCTGAAAGGCTATATCTCCTGCTCGACGTCGATCGACAGCTCCCTGGCATTCGCGACCGACAAATACAACAGGCCCGGTTGGCTCTACCTGGCGATCGTTCACGGCGGCTTCATCGTTCCCTTCAAGGTCAAACCGAAATTCAAGGCGCTCTGGAACAGCGGCGAAGCGGAGATCGCCCAATGGGGCACCATTCCAGCCGAGCGCATCGTCGGCTTCACGCACGTACAGCAGTTCGCCAAGCCCGACGGGCCGATCTTCATCCGGAAGAGCTTTCGCAAGAGTGATCCGAAGGCCTTCGAAACCATGTTCAACGTGATGAGCGGCTGCAAACCGGGCGGGTGATTTCCCTTTCTACCGACGCGTCTTCGACAACCGAATCCCACGGAGGCCTTCATGACTGAGTACATCTACCTGCCGGTTCCGTCCAGCGAGATGGAGCAGATGGCCCGGGACATGCAGAAAACGCGGCTGCGAGAAAAAGCGAACCTGCCGTTCCTGGTCCACAACGCGCATCTCTCCGGCTATCGCAAGGGCATGGCCCACATCCTCGGCGACGGATGCCTGAAGAAGGTGCAAGGCGGCGACACGGTGTACCTGCTGATCCACGGAACCGGCGCCGCCGACTCGGAAACCATTTCCGCGAAGCGGATCCTGCCCAACGGCGTCGAGGAGCGGAAGCGGTACACACCCAAGGAAATTGCCCACACGCTGGAAAAGGAAGGCCTGACGAAGAGCCTGGTGGATCTGAAACTGCTGGTGTGCGGCGCCGGCCTGGTCGGCACCAAGTCGTCGATGGGACAGCGCATTTTCGAGGCGCTCAAGAAACGCGGATATGGCCGCATCCGGGTGACCGCGTATCTGGGCAACGTCAAGGTCGGCAGCAGCAGCGGCTACATGGTCAACCGTCAGACCACTCCCGGTAATTGGGAACTGATCTCGGCGGACCAGGGCCAGGTCGTCTACGGCTGATCCAGCGCTCGCGCCATCCGGAACCTCAGGGCCTGGATCCGATCTCTTCGTTGAGCATCAGCAGGCGCAGGTCGAATTCCACCTGGTGGTAGTCCGGCATCATGTGCCTGCACAGCTGGTAGAAGGCCTTGTCGTGGTCGCGCTCGCGCAGATGCGCCAGCTCGTGCACGACGACCATCTCGAGGAATTCCGGCGCCGTGCGCTTGAACAGGCTCGCGATGCGGATTTCCGCCTTGGCCTTCAGGCGCCCTCCCTGCACGCGGGAGATCGCGGTGTTCAGGCCCAGCACCTTCTGCATCACGTCCATCTTGTTCTGCCAGATGACCTTGTGCAGCGGGCCCGAGCTGCGAAGATGCGCCTGCTTGAGATCGAGGGCGTACTCGTAGAGCGCACCGTCGGTCTGCACGTCGTGCGTACCGGGATACTTGCGCTGCAGGTATTCCGCCAGCCGGTTTTCCACGACCAGGCGCCGCACCTGTTCCTGCGTCGCGGCCGGATAGGCCCCGACGTAACGCAGGACGATCTGCGGATCCGGCCCCTGTTCGCGAACGGCCATCCGGCGTCGCTCAGGCAGGTCCGGCGACCACCCGGATGCGCAGGTCGTCGCAGTTCACGATCTGGCCCGCCCGGATCTTGGCCGTCTTGCGGCTCTCGACCTTGCCGTCGACCGACACCCTTCCCTCCGCCACCAGCATCTTGCCGGCGCCACCGCTTTCGCAGGCGCCGCACAGCTTCAGCAGCTGGTTGAGCTCGACGTAGTCGGCTTCGAGGGTGAACGTGGTGGTTTGCATGAGGCGAATCGTCGGGAAGAACCGGAAGCTTAGACGCCTTGCGCAGGCTCCGGCATCCCGGGTGAAGCCGGTCACGCCGAGCCGCTGCATGGTTCCGGGCCGCATTCCGGGGCCGCCGCGCCCGCCCTACACTGCTCCGAAGTGATCGCGCGTCACGACGACAAACAAGGAGCGCCATGATGGCAATGCTGCGGGGACTCGTATGTGCGGCCGGCATCGGCGGGATCGTCGGCACCTGTGCCGCGGCGCCCCCGGAGCCGCGCCTCTGGCCGATCGAAGTCGGCGGCAAGCACGGCGCGATCGACATCGAGGGCAAGGTCGTCATCGAGCCGCAGTACGACGCGTCGATCAAGTTCGCCGGTGGATATGCCCGCGTCTACCAGAACGGCAAGGCCGGCTTCGTGGATGCCAGCGGACAGCTGGTCATCTCGCCGAAGAAGACGATCACGCGCGGCAGCGGCGATTTCGCCGCCGAGATCAGTGTCGCCAGCCTAATGGGGACCGAATTCTCCGAAGGCCTCGTCGCCTTCGGCCTGGACGGCAAGCAGGGCTATGTCGATGCCAGCGGCAGCATCGTCATTGCGCCGAAGTTCGACGAAGCCTTCGCGTTCAAGGACGGCCTCGCGATCGTGCGCAGCGGCTCCAAGTACGGGTGGATCGATCGCAGCGGCGAGTTCGTGATCCCGGCGGCCTACGACAAGGTGCATCCCTTCAGCGACGGCCTGGCCTGCGTGCTCGTCTACGACAAGCGCGGCTACGGCTACATGGATCGCAAGGGCAAGTGGGTGATCGAGCCGCAGTTCAACTACGCCTATCCGCATGTCGAGGAGCGCGCGCGTGCCCAGGTCAAGGGCGGCTACGCGTACATCGACACGCACGGCAAGGTCGTCGTGCCGCCGTCGGAGGACTTCAAGATCTCGAGCGACTACGCGGACGGACGCGCCGTGTTCAACAAGACCGGCACCGGCTGGGGCTATCTCGATCCGGCCGGCAAGATCGCCATCGAGCCGAAATTCTTCGGCGGCTACGCCTTCCGCGAAGGCCTTGCCCGCGCCACGCTCACCGGCGGCATGAACGCCCAGGGCAAGCGCTCCGACAAGCTGTTCGGCTACATCGACCGCGACGGCCGCTTCGTCATCGAGCCGCAGTTCGACGACGCCGGCGATTTCAGCGAAGGACTGGCCGGCGTGCTGGTGAAGGGCAAGGGTTACGGCTACGTCGACAAGAAGGGAAAGCTGCGCGTGGCGCCGCAGTACGCCGGCGTCGAGATGTACTACGGCGGCCTCGCACGGGTCTGGCTGCAGCAATCCGGACGCGGGCCGCACGCGTATCTGAATACGGACGGCAAGGAAGTCTGGCGCTCGCCGTGAAGCCCTCGTTGGTCGCCCGAACTCAGGTTTTCTGCTTTTGGTCGCAACGAAACACCGCGTCTTCATCCCGGTAGAACGTGCAGCGGTTTGCGAGTGCGTCCTTCAGACGCTGGCGGGCGCGATGAATCCGGATCTTGGCCGTGGCCAGCGAGCAATCACCGATCTCCGCCACCTGCTCGGCCGTCAGGCCCTCGAGGTCGTGGAGAATCAGGGCGGTGCGGTAGCTGTCCGGCAAGGTGTCGATGGTGCGGCGGATGCACGCATCCATCTCGCCAATGACGAGGCGCTCATCGGCGCCCGTCGCAGGATCCGCGACAGCCTCCGCCTCTTCCAGCTCCACCACCTGGGTCTGCCGCTCCGGATGACGTAGATAGTCCGCGGCGACCCGGCTGGCGATGGAGAATGCCCAGGTCTTGATCGATGCGCGGCCTTCGAAGCTCCCCAGACCTCTGTCCATGCGGATCAGCGTTTCCTGCAGCAGGTCCTCGGCCACGGTGGGATTGCCGACGTACCGGATCAGGTAGTCGAGCACCGCCCGTGACACTGCGCGCGCGGCCGCCTCGAACGGGATCGTGGCTTCGGACATCGCGAACAAGCGGCTCAGCAGCAGCCGCCGGAAGTGGACTTCGGCGGGGACGCCGGTCCGCAACCGGAAGCCGCCGCGGGGGCCCCGGTGCCGCACCCCGACATCATCTTCTGCACCGTCGAGGCCATCGCGTCCAGCGTCTGCTCGACCGGCTTCTTGTCGAGCGTGCTGCAGTTCGAGGCCGGCTCGGATTCCGAAGCAGGGGCGCTCAGCAGTTCGGTCGCGCGCGCCAGGACACGGCGTGCCGGCACCTGGCGGATGGTGTCGGCGAGAGTCAGAGCGGCACGGATCTCCTCGTCGCTCAGCCCGGCACCCCGTGCGACCGGAATGTGATGCTCGACGCAGGGAATGCAGTTGCTGCCGAGGGCGGCTCCGAGGCCGACGAGGGCGCGTTCTCGAGGGGAAAGTTCGCTCATGGGGGACTCCTTGATGGGGTGATGTTCCTTTCTCCCTGGCTTAGACGTAAGCGGGCGCCGCAGAGATACACCCTGCGTTACGCCAGGCCGCCTGGATCCGCCCCGCCGCGCTGCGCGGTCCGCGTCACCCCGACCCGGGCAACTGAGGCCGCACCCGTCCAGCCGCCACAGCCGACGAGCCATCACTTCGGATTGATGATCGCAACGTCCACCATTTTCAGGGAGTCCCTCTACTCGGGGACCGCCACGGACGGAGCACGTCTGGCGCGGATCAAGCCTCGGAAGCTCACGATGGCCCAGATCCCCTCGACCAGGACGAAACCCCATTGCGATCCGATCCAGGCCACGGCGGTGAGCACCGCGGTGCCGATGAAATTGCAGGCGAGGTAACGCACCTCGCCAGGCTGCCATGCGCCCTGCTGCTGCATGAAGAATGCATACAGGACGACACAGGCCCCGACGAGGGAAATGCCTTGGATGAGCATGCTGCGATCTCCGTCCGACCTTCGGGCCAACCAGGAAGAAGCTGCGCGGGTTGCCGCGGCCAGCGTCGCCGAAGCGAATCAGATCGAGCGCTGGTTCACCCGCTTCGACAGCGCTTCGGCCGATTCCTTGCGCTCGCTGTAGCGGTCGACCAGATACGGTGACACGTCGCGGGTCATCAGGGTGAACTTCATCAGCTCCTCCATCACATCGACGATGCGGTCGTAATAGCTCGACGGCTTCATGCGATCCGATTCGTCGAACTCCATGAAGGCTTTCGCCACGGAGGACTGGTTCGGGATGGTGATCATGCGCATCCAGCGGCCGAGCACGCGCATCTGGTTCACCGCGTTGAAGGACTGCGATCCGCCACACACCTGCATCACCGCCAGGGTCTTGCCCTGCGTCGGCCGCACCGCGCCGACGCTGAGCGGAATCCAGTCGATCTGCGCCTTCATGATCCCGGTCATCGCACCGTGACGTTCGGGCGAGGTCCAGACCATGCCTTCGGACCACGCGGCCAGCTCGCGCAGCTCCTGCACCTTCGGGTGCGATTCCGGCGCGCCGTCGGGCAGCGGCAAGCCGGTGGGATCGAAGATGCGAGTGTCGGCGCCCATGGCTTCCAGCAGGCGCTGCGCTTCGAAAGTCACGAGCCTGCTGAACGAACGAGCCCGCAGCGAGCCGTACAGAAGCAGGATGCGGGGACGATGCGTGGCGCGAGCCGCCGGGTTCAGTGAAGCGGCAGACGGAACCGCGAACAGGGTGCCGTCGAGATGGGGCAGCAAAGAGGCGTCAACGGACACGGCGGCCCTCGGCGTCGATCACGACTTCACCGTCTTCCTTGGTGAAAGCGCCCTTCTGCGCGGCGGGGAGAAGCTCGAGCACGGCCTCCGAGGGGCGGCGTGCGCCCAGATCCGACACCACGATAGGCCGGTTGATGAGGATCGGGTGCTGGAGCATGAAGTCGATCAGTTGCGCGTCCGTCCACGTCGGATCGTCCAGACGCAGCTCCGCGTACGGCGTGCCTTTCTCGCGGATGACCTCGCGCACCGGCACCGCCATCTTCGCGATCAGCGCTTCCAGCGTCGCGCGATTCGGCGGCGTCTTGAGGTATTCAATCACCGTTGGCTCGATGCCCGCGTTGCGGATCAGGGCCAGCGTGTTGCGCGAGGTCCCGCAGGACGGGTTGTGGTAGATCGTGACGTTCATGTCGTTCGGGCTCAGGTCAGGAAAACGGGCTGCTGGTCCGCGGGCATCCCGGCGAGTTCGGCGGGCGTCAGACGCGCATAGACCTCCACCAGCGTGCCATCCGGATCGGTCAGCCACAGCTCGTGCAGCGGCGTGCCCTTCCAGGTCGTGCGAGGCGGTTTGACGACGGGCATGCCCGCTGCAACCGCGCGGTGGTAGGCCTCGATCACGGCGGACCGGGTTTCGACACCGACGCCCAGGTGATAGAGCGTGTCGTGGTGCAGTTCCTCGCCGTCCGACACCACCAGCACGAAATTCAGATTCAGATCCGCGCGTATGAAAGTGGCATAGCGATGCGTCCACTCCTTGGGCCAGATACCGAGCAGCCAGGCGTAGAAGCGGGCACTCCTGGCGAGGTCCGCGACCCGAATGCTGGAGTGCCACTCGCGCCCCTCCGGGCCCGCGCCGAGACCGCGCAGCGCAGCCAGCACCCGCATCCGCTCCCGAATCTGATCGCGGGCGACGCGGAACGCTTCGAGTGCTTTCTCGCGATCACCAGCCGGATCGACGCGGGCCGGATCGGTGATGGGCCAGTGCAGGCGCTTCACCTTGCCGGGCAGGACGGGGCAGACCTCGTCGGCACAGAGCGTGACGACCAGATCGAAGCTCGCGGCATCGAGGTCGCTCACCGCCTTCGAGCGATGACGGCTGATGTCGATACCCCGCTCTGCCATCGCGGTGACGGCGAGCGGATCGAGCTGCGAGGGCATCGACCCTGCGCTGACCACATCGACGTCGCCGCCGAAGATATTCCGGGCGAGCCCTTCCGCCATCTGGCTGCGGGCGGAATTGGCGACGCAGAGAAAAAGAATCCTGTTGAAGGTCATCGAGGTCGTCCTCGGAACGGCGTCACGGCGCTTTCAATGCTTCAGATCGGGTGTCGCGTCCTTGGGCGCGGATTGCCGGTGCTTTGAAAAGCCACGCAAACATCAGCGTTGCGGCGGCGGCACCGGCAAACTGGGCGACGATGAACGTCGGAACGTCCTGCGGTCGTACGCCCGCAAAAGTATTCGTCAACGAGCGGGCGATCGTGACCGCAGGATTGGCGAATGACGTCGAAGCGGTGAACCAGTAGGCGCCGACGATGTAGGCGGCCACCGCATAGGGCACCGCCTCGGCCCGGTGCCGCACGCCGCTGAGGATGACCATGAGGAGCCCGAAGCTCGCGACGACCTCGCTCCATGCCAGCGCCATGCCCGGCCGTGCCTTTACCGAGAACTGGAACACCGTCTCGCCGAACATCAGGTGCGCCGCCCACACCCCGACGACGCCGCCGATGATCTGCGCGACGACGTAGGGCGGCACCTCGCGCCAGGGCATCAAGCGCATCACCGCCAGCGAAAGCGTGACCAGGGGATTGAACTGTGCGCCCGAGATCGGCCCGAAGGTCAGGATCAATGCGATCAGGCCACCACCCGTGGCAACGGAGTTTGCGAGCAGGGCCAAGGCCAGGTTTCCAGCCGCCAGGCGCTCTCCCATGATTCCGGAGCCGACGACCACCGCGAGCAGCATCGCGGTTCCCAGGCCTTCAGCGACGGCGCGTCGAGCCAGCGTCATGGGAAGGAACTCATGGAGTTCGCCTCGAAAGACTCAATTGCACTCGTCGGGACCACAGGCACTCCCGGCGCAGCAGTTTTCAGTGAGGTAATCGATCAGGCCCCGCATCGCCTTGAAGTCCGGCGCGTAGATGACGAATCGCCCTTCCTGCCGCGACTTCAGCAGGCCGGCGCTGGTCAGTTCCTTCAGATGGAAGGAGAGCGCGCTGGGCGCTACCTTCAGGCGCTCCGCGATCTCGCCGGCCGCCATGCCCTCCGGGCCCTTCTGCACCAGCAGGCGGAACACCGCGAGGCGCGAAGCCTGCGCGAGCGCGTAGAGACGGGAGACGGCGAGTTCGCTTTTCACGTTTCAATAATCGTTGAATCATTGAACCTCGTCAACGACCCGTGAAGCGCGCGCGAACCTTCCCCGCCATCACCCCATCATCACCACCGCACGCGCCCCGCCGCCGCTCGTCATCAGCGTGAAGGCTTCGTTGATGTCGGCCAGCGGAATCTGGTGCGTGACGATCTCGTCGAGTCTCAGATCCCCGCTGCGATACCACTCGATCATCCGCGGGATGTCGCGGCGCGGCGAACTCGCGCCGTAGAGCGAGCCCTTCAGCGATTTGTCCTGCAGGAAGCCACTCGCACGGATGCCGACCTCGTCGGTGATCTTCGGCGCGCCGACCGCCACCGCAGTGCCGGATGGACGAACCATGTTGAACACCTGTGCGATCGTGTCGGTGCGACCGATGCACTCGAAGCCGTAGTGCACGCCGCCGCCGGACAGTTTCTTGACCAGCTTCACGACGTCGCCGCCGGAGGGATCGACCTCGTCGGTGGCGCCGAGCCTGACGGCCAATGCGCGACGCGACGCGACGGGATCCACCGCGATGATCTGGCGCGCGCCCGCGATGCGCGCGGCCTGGATCACGGCCAGGCCCACGCCGCCGCAACCCAGCACCGCGACGGTGGTTCCGCGTTCGACTTTCGCGGTGTTCATCACCGCGCCGACGCCGGTCATGATGCCGCAGCCGAGGACGCAGACCGCTTCGAGCGGCACGCCGGGGTCAACCTTGACCAGCGCCCCGGCCGGCACGACCGCCTGCTCGGCGAAGCCTGCGATGCCGCAGAGCTGGTAGACGATCTCGCCGCGACGGCTCAGGCGCGAGGTGCCGTCGAGCATCGTGGCGTTGATGAACATCGGGGCCATCTGCGTGCAGAGATAGGGCTTGGATTCCACGCAGAACTCGCAGACCCCGCAGTGCGGCGACGGTCCCGCGACGACGTGATCGCCCTTCTTCACGTTCTCCACGCCAGGACCGACGGCTTCGACGATGCCGGCCATCTCGTGCCCCAGCACCGAAGGAACCGGCGCCTTCAGGATGCCGTGCATGCAGGAATAGTCGCTGTGGCAGACCCCGCAGGCCTTCACGCGGATCAGGGCTTCGCCCGCGCGAGGCCCTTCGATATCGATGTTCTGAACACTCAGGGCGCTGCCGATGGCGTCGAGGATGGCGGCTCGCATGGGTCTGTCTCCGGGTCGTGCGGGAGCGCCCTCTTCGAGGCGCTGTGTAACGCCGAGTATGTGCACAGGCCCGCGCGCGCCGGCAATGCGGGAGGACCATCGGGGGACGTATCCTGAAGCCCTGCTCCTTTCCCGCTCTGACGCAGCCGATGAGAATTCTCCTGGTCGAAGACGACGCCATGCTCGGCGAGGCCGTTCGCAAGGGCCTGGCCTTGCAGTCGCACGCGGTCGACTGGGCACGCGACGGCGAGGCCGCGGCCGAACACTGGCGCAGTGCCAACTACGACCTCGTGCTGCTCGACCTGGGCCTGCCGCGCCGCGATGGGCTGAGCGTGCTGCGCGACGCGCGACGCGACGGCCTGGAAACCCCGGTGCTGATCCTGACGGCGCGCGACGCGGTGAACGATCGCGTCGGCGGACTCGACGCCGGCGCCGACGACTACCTGCTCAAGCCCTTCGATCTCGACGAACTCCTGGCGCGCGTGCGTGCGCTCGGGCGTCGACACGCCGGACGCGTGCAGTCGAAGGTCGAGCACCTCGATCTGGTGATCGATCTCGCCGACCGCACGGCGCAGTTCAAGGGCGAAGCGGTTGCGCTGACACGTCGCGAGTTCGCACTGCTGGGCGCGCTGATCGAACAGCCCGGTCGCGTGTGGACGCGCGAGCAACTGGTCGAACGCCTGTACGGCTGGAACGAGGAGATCGCGAGCAACGCGCTCGATGTCCACGTGCACGCGCTGCGGCGCAAGCTGTCGGCGGACTTCATCCGCAACGCGCGCGGTGTGGGCTACTACATCCCGAAGGACGCATGACGCGAACCTTCCTGCGCCGGCTGTTCGGGACCTCGCTGCAGCGGCGGCTGGTGCTCGCCCTGCTCGCGATCCTGCTCGTCGGCGGCGCCTTCGCGTCGCTGGGCCTGTACTGGCTGGCGATGCGTCAGCAGGGCGAGATCTTCGACGAGCGCCTGCGCGCGCTGTCGTTCAACCTGCCGGTCGAGGCGATGCTGGAGATGCCGCGCGGCGCCAACGACGAATCGGCCGACGGCATCGTCGTGCAGGTATGGCGCTCGGATGGAACTTTGCTGTGGACATCCGAAGCACGGCCCGCGCCGATCTCCACGCAGATCGGCATGTCGGACGTCTCGTACGGCGACGACCGCTGGCGCAGCTTCACGCGCATCGTCAGGCCCAGCGGACTCGTCCTGCAGGTGACGCAGGCGCTGGACGTCCGCGAGCGCCGCGCCGCCGCCGAGGCGCTGCGCCTGCTGGTGCCGCTGCTGGTGCTGGTGCCGGTGCTCGTGCTGCTCACCGGCGGCGTGGTCGCCAACCAGCTCGGTCCGCTGCGCAAGCTCGCGGCGCAGATGCAGCAGCGCGCGGCCCAGGACACCTCGCCGGTCGAACTGGATGACGCGCCGCGCGAACTCGAACCGGTGCTGAGTTCGCTCAACGACCTGTTGTCGCGCCAGGCGCGTGCGAGCCAGCGCCAGCGCGAATTCCTGGCCGACGTGGCGCACGAACTGCGCACACCGCTGGCGGCCGTGAGTCTGCAGGCGCAACGCGCCGGAATGGCCACCGACGACGCCGAGCGTCGCGAGGCACTCGATGCGCTGCACGGCGGCATCGAGCGCTCGACGCATCTGGTCGCCCAGCTCCTGAGCCTGGCACGCAGCGAATCGATTCCCGATGTGTCGATGGATCAGGCGGTACCGCTGGAACCGCTGCTGCGCGAGGTCGTCGCGCAACGCTTCCCGCTGGCGCAGGCACGCGGGCTGGACCTGGGCATCGCGGGTTCGCTGCCGGCCACCGTGCGCGGCGACGCCGAGGCGCTCACCAGCCTGATGGGGAATCTCGTCGACAACGCCATCGCCTACACACCGGCACCCGGTCGCATCGACGTCTCGCTCGTCGTCGAGGCGGGCGAAGCGGTGATCGTCGTCGAGGACACCGGGCCCGGGATCGATCCGGCGAGTCAGGCCACGATGTTCGAACGCTTCGTCCGCGGCGGATCAGGCGACGTCGCCGGCACCGGCCTTGGCCTTGCGATCGCGCACGGCGTCGTGCAGCGGCATCGCGGAAGCATCGAGCTGAACAATCGGACGGATCGCAGCGGGTTGCGGGCGATGGTGAGGTTGCCGATCGGATGAGCGATAGCAGCGCCCGGCATCCGTAGGGTGCGCTTCGCGCACGGAGCCGTTTCCAGCCGAGGCGACCGCGTGCGCGAAGCGCACCCTACGGGCTACGGGGTTCTCAAAATGCATTCCCCGATTCCCGGAACGTGCGGCGCGCGGCGTCCGTTCTCGCACCTTCTCCTGAAAACACCCGGGCACGGATCCTGATCCCGTTCCTCGTCCGGCGACGTTGCCGGCTCATCGAAAATACTTTCAAGGAACGAACGCTATGAACACTGACAAGGCAACGACCTCCGCCGCCGCCGACAAGGCCAAGGGTCGCGCCAACGAGGTGATCGGTACCGTCAAGGCCAAGGTCGGCAGCCTCACCGGCGACCGCGAGCTGGAAGCCAAGGGCCATGCGCAGAACGCGGAAGGCAAGGTCGACCGCGTAAAGGGCGAGATCAAGGAAAAGATCGACGACGCCAAGAACGTCGTGAAGGCCGGCGTCGAAGCGGTGAAGGACAAGGTCAACGAAGCCCGTCGTCCGTAGTCTCCGTGACGCGACGCGCAGCGCCGCGCGTCGTCACCGCTCGAAGCGAAACTCCGGCTGCTCCTGCAGCCGGAGTTTCCTTGCGTCAGGCGCTGGCAATACCGAATTCCGGCCGCCTCTGGTTTTCTTAATACAACGCTAAATCTTCGCCCGCAGCATGGATCCATGCCCGGCTTTCGCCCGGCACCGCAACCCGGCCCGCTGGCCGGCTAGAGGATCGTTCCATGCCCAGCCGCACGTCTTTCCGGACCTTCATCCGCACGCCTTTCGCCGCGGCCGTTCTTGCCGCCGCGCTCGCCGCTCCCGTAGGCGCCGTCGTTGCGCTCGGCGGCACGCAGTCCAGCGGCGTCACCGCCGTCGACCCGCATACCTCCGCGCCCGTCCCCGCCATCGCACTGCCGGACTTCGCGGCGCTGGCGCGCCAGTACGGCCCCGCCGTCGTGAACATCACCGTCACCGAGAACATGAAGACCTCGCTGCGCATGCCGCCTGGCTTTGGCGGAGGCAACGACGATTCGGATGACGACGACAGCGATAACGGCAACCCAGGTGTTCCGCCGTGGTTCCGCGGCATGCCGCCCGGTGCGCCGCAGGGTCCGATGCGCGGCCAGGGTTCCGGCTTCATCGTGAATGCCGACGGCATCATCCTGACCAATGCCCACGTCGTGGCCGATGCCAAGACCGTGACGGTCAAGCTCACCGACCATCGCGAGTTCGCGGCCAAGGTCATCGGCGTGGACACCACGAGCGATGTCGCCGTGCTGAAGATCGACGCCAAGGACCTGCCCACCGTGAAGATCGGCGACACCAGCCGCGTCTCGGTCGGCGAGTGGGTGGTGGCCATCGGTGCGCCGTTCGGCTTCGAGAACAGCGTCACGCAGGGCATCGTCAGCGCCAAGGGCCGCACGCTGCCCGACGGCTCGTACGTGCCGTTCCTGCAGACCGACGTGGCGATCAACCCGGGCAACTCGGGCGGACCGCTGTTCAATCTCGCCGGCGAGGTCGTCGGCATCAATTCGCAGATCTACTCGCGCAGCGGCGGCTACATGGGCGTGTCCTTCGCCATTCCGATCGACGTGGCGATGAACGTCAGCGAACAGTTGCAGTCCACCGGCCACGTGGCGCGCGGCCGCCTGGGTGTCACGGTGCAGCCGGTCAACGGCGCGTTCGCCAAGTCGTTCGGGCTGGACAAGCCGGAAGGCGCGCTGATCTCCGACGTGGATGACGACAGCCCGGCGGCCAAGGCCGGCCTGGAGAGCGGCGACGTGATCCTGAGCTTCAACGGCGACGCGATCCAGGATTCGTCCGAGCTGCCGGCGCGCGTCGCCGCGCTGAAGCCCGGCCAGAAGGCCACGATCGGCATCTGGCGCAACCGCAAGTCGAAGGACCTGACGGTCCAGGTCGGCGAGATGCAGGACCGCAAGGTCGCCAGCGCTGCCGACAAGGCGGTGCCGGCCGGCAAGCTGGGTCTGGCGCTGCGTCCGCTGGACAAGGCCGAGCAGCGCGAAGCCGACGCCGACGGCCTGCTGGTCGAGCGCGTGGCCGGCCCGGCCGCCGAAGCCGGCATCCAGCCGGGCGACATCGTGCTATCGGCCAACGGCGTATCGGTGAAGAGCGTCGAGCAGCTTCGCGAGCGCGTCGAGAAGGCCGACGGTTCGGTGGCGCTGCTGATCCAGCGCGACGGACATCGCCTGTTCGTGCCGGTCGACGCCGGATAAGCAGCGCGGCAAAGCGGGATAATCGCGACGGCGCCTTCCCCTGGGGGGCGCCGTCCGCGTATGTGGGGATTCGGGAGGAGATGGGAATGGGTGATTCACTGGCGAGCCTCGAGACCGAGGTGGCGCCTGCGGGAGCGTCCCGGCTGAAACGGTGGACGCCGTGGTTGCTGGGATTCGCTTTCGTTGCACTGGGCGCGCTGTGCTTCGAGGCGCTCAAGGACATGGCCACCGAGCTGCGCTACGAAGCCGTCGTCGACGCCATCCACGACACGGATTCGCTTCGCCTCGTGCTGGCGGGACTCGCCACGGCGCTCAGCTATTTCCTGCTGACCGGCTACGACTACTTCGCGCTGCGCTACGTCGGCGCCGTCGTGCCCTACCGCGTGGCCGGGCAGGCCGCGTTCATCGCCTACGCGCTGAGCAATTCGATCGGCCTGGGCGTGCTCACCGGCGGCGCCGTGCGTCTGCGGCTGTACGGCGCGGCAGGCATCGAGCCCGAGCGGGTCGGCCGCGCCATCGCGTTCAACGCGCTGTGCTTCGGGCTGGGCGTGGGCGTGGTGGGCGCCTTGTCGCTGATGTGGGCGGCTGATGCGGTGGCGCCCGCGATCCACGTGCCGGCCTGGCTGGTCCGCGGCGTGGCCGCCGCCTTTCTCGTGGCCATCGCCACGCTGGTCTGGATGTGCCGCAACGGCGGCGAGCGGCGCTTCCTGGGTCGCATCACGATCCAGGCACCCGCGCTGGCGCTGACGTTGCCGACCTTGCTGATCTCCGCATTCGATATCGCGGCGTCGGCGATGGTGCTGTGGGTGCTGCTGCCCGAGGGCTCGGTCGACTTCGCGCCGTTCCTGGCGTTCTACGCGGTGGCGGTCGTGCTGGGCATCCTCAGCCACCTGCCCGGCGGCATCGGCGTCTTCGAGGCGGTGATGCTGCTGGCGCTGGGCGGCGATGCTCCGCCCGAGGACCTGGCCGGCGCGCTGGTGCTGTACCGCGTCATCTACTACGTGCTGCCGCTGATGCTGGCGCTGGCCTGGCTGGTGATCCACGAACTGCGCCGCGCGCGCGAAACCGCGGTGGTGCGCGCGATGGTGGGCCTGACGCCCACCCTGATGGCAGCACTGACCTTGATCGTGGGCACGATGCTGCTGATGTCCGGCGTCACGCCCGCCACCGTCGAGGCCACGACCTTGCTGGCGCTGCACGTGCCGCTGCCGGTGGTCGAGGCCGCGCACTTCCTTGGCAGCATCGCGGGCCTGGCCATGCTGTTCGTGGCGCGCGGCATGATCCAGCGCATCGATGCGGCGTGGTGGGCCGGCGTGGCGCTGGGCCTGCTGAGCCTGGTGCTGGCACTGCCCAAGGGCATCGCGGTCAACGAGGCGCTGGTGCTGACCGGCTTCGTGGCCCTGCTCAGCGCGTCGCGACGCCAGTTCACGCGCCACGCCTCGCTGCTCGCGCAACCGTTCAGCACCGGCTGGACCGCCGCGATCGTGGCGATTCTCGCCACCGTGACCCTGCTGCTGTTCATGGTCTATCGCGACGTGCCGTACACGCAGGAGCTGTGGTGGGAGTTCGAGTTCGATGCGCACGCGCCGCGCTCCCTGCGCGCGCTGCTGGCGGTCGCACTGCTGGCGCTCGCGTTCGGCCTGCGCCAGTTGTTCCGTCCGGCGTCGCCGACCTTGCAGCAGGTCGATCGCGCCGCGCTGGACCGCGCGGCGCTGGTCGTCAGCGCGCAGGACAAGGCCGATGCGGGCCTGGCCCTGATGGGCGACAAGCAGCTGCTGTTCTCGGAATCCGGAAAAGCCTTCGTGATGTACGGACGCCGCGGCCGCTCCTGGGTGGGCCTGTTCGACCCCATCGGTCCGGAGAACGAAGTGCCGGAACTGATCTGGCGCTTCCTCGAGCAGGCGCGCGAAGCCGGCGGCCGCGCGTCGTTCTACCAGGTGCGGCCCGAGTACCTGCCGCACTACCTCGACGCCGGCCTGCGCCCGCTGAAGCTGGGCGAACACGCATCGGTCGACCTGCCCTCGTTCACGCTGAAGGGTTCGCGCCGTGCCAACCTGCGACAGGGCGTCAGCCGCGGCGAGCGCGAGGGCCTGACATTCGAAGTGATTCCCGCCGATGACTTGCGCAGCGTGATCGCCGAACTGCGCGCGGTATCGGATGCCTGGCTGCGCGAGCATCGCGCCGCCGAGAAGTCGTTCTCGCTGGGCGCCTTCGCCGAGAACTATGTGCTGCGCCAACCGGTGGCCATCACGCGTCACAACGGACGCCTCGTGGCGTTCGCGACATTGATGGTCACCGACCGCAAGATCGAGGCGAGCGTGGACCTGATGCGCCATCTTCCCGATGCGCCGAAGGGCACGATGGATTTCCTGTTCGTGAAAGTGATGCTGTATTTCCAGACCGAGAACTTCCAGCGTTTCGGCCTGGGCATGGCACCGCTGTCCGGCATGGTCGAGCACCCGCTGGCGCCGAACTGGCATCGCCTCGGAAGGCTGCTGTTCTCGCACGGCGAGCACTTCTACAACTTCCAGGGCCTGCGCGCGTTCAAGGAAAAGTTCGATCCGCAGTGGCAGCCGCGATACCTCGCGGCCCCCGGCGGCGTCGCTCCGCTGCTGGTGCTCGCGGACACCGCGGCGCTGATCAGCGGGGGATTGCGTTCGATGGTCAGCCGTCAGGAGACAGCCAAGCGATGAACGTCACGATGCGCTCCGCGCTTCGACGCACCGCGTTTTTCTTCGCGGGCCTGCTGATCGCGCATGCGGCGCCCGCGCAGCAGAAGCTCTCGCACGGCCTGTTCGACGACGTGGCGATCTACCGTCCACAGGGCGCTGCGACGGGCGCGGTGCTGCTGCTGTCCGGCGATGCGCCCTCGCCCACCGCCGGCAAGAGCGGCGATGGGTCTTCTGCGATGGCCGCGGCACTGGCCCAGGAAGGCGCGATGGTGGCGCTGATCGACATGGGCAAGCTGCGCGCGAACCTCGAGAAGGACGGCGGCGACTGCGTGTTCCCGGAAGGCGACTTCGAGAACCTCTCGCACTACATCCAGGGCTACGAGAAGCTGCCGACGTATCACACGCCGGTGATCGCGGGCATCGGCAACGGCGCCGCGCTGGCCTACACGATGCTCGCGCAGTCGGACCCCGGCACGTTCTCCGGCGGCCTGACCTTGGGCTTCAAGCCCGAGCTGGATCTGAAGAAGAAGCTGTGCGAAGGCGAAGGCACGCACATCAAGAGCCGCAAGGACGGCTCCGGCGTGAGCCTGCTGCCCTCTCCTGCCTTGTCGCTTCCGTGGATCGCGTTGCAGGACAAGCCTTCACTGACGGCGACGAAGGACTTCGCTCGTTCGATGACGAGCGTGGAAGTGGTATCGGTCGCGCAAGGCAAGCACGACCAGGTGCCGCCGCCCGACGAGCTGAGCCTGGTGCGCGCCGCGTATCGCCGCATCGGCGCCCACAAGCCCAGCGCACTGCCGCCTCCGCCGGTGCGGCTCGGTGACCTGCCGGTGATCGAGGTTCCGGCCACGGCGCCCGACGAAGGCGCCGGCGACCGCTTCGCGGTGCTGCTGTCGGGCGACGGCGGCTGGGCGGGACTGGACAAGGAAGTGGCCGGAGCGCTGGCCAAGCTCGGCGTGCCGGTGGTGGGCTTCGATTCGCTGCGCTACTTCTGGGACGCGCGCACGCCAGCCGGGCTGTCCGCGGACATCGACCGGCTGGTGCGCTACTACGCCTCGCACTGGAAGAAGCCGCGCGTGATCCTGATCGGCTACTCGCAGGGCGCCGACGTGCTGCCGTTCGCACTGAACCGCTTGCCGCCGGCGACCCGCGCGATGGTGTCGCGCACGGTGCTGATGGCGCTGGGCGAGAACGCCTCGTTCGAATTCCACCTGGGCAACTGGGTAGGTAGCGGCGACAACGATGCGCTGCCGATCGAACCCGAGACGCGGGCGCTCGATCCCGCGCACACCCTGTGCCTCTACGGCGCGGACGAACCGGAATCGCTGTGCTCGAAGTTGCCGCCGGGGCGCGTCGTCTCGGAGGCGCTGCCGGGGGGGCATCATTTCGACGGCGCTTACGATTCGCTGGCGGAGCGGATTCTGGGGCTGCAGCCGAAGCCCTGACGACGTAGCCCGGGTGAAACCCGGGAGCTTTTTCTTTCTGTCGAACGGGCCTGGAAACAAGAGAGGCGAGCGCAAAGGATCATTCAAAAACCTTTGCGCCTTTCCGTTTCCTTTGCCGTCGCTGCTTTAATCGCAGTTCCGTTGCGTTAGCCGTTGACTCGGACTCCGGGGCGACGTCCGGATCTATTCCGATAACCCGGCGGGAATCCCGGACTTCGTCCGGGCTACGGGTTGTCAGGTGATGCTTCGCCCGCTCACCAATCCGGCGATCGAAAAATAAAAGTTCGCATCGAAGCCGATCTAACGAAAACCTAACGCGCGACGGCTTGACGCGTTCCATCCCCCCGGCGCTAACATTCCGCGCCATGTACGTCGCCCTCGAAAAACTTCTCGACGGCTCGCAACTGGCCACGATCCGCAGCGCGCTCGCGAGCGCGTCTTTCAGCGAAGGCGCGTCCACGGCGGGCTGGTACGGGAAGTCCGTCAAGAAGAATCTGCAGGCGCAGCACGACGCCTGCTCGCGCATCGTCCACGAAGCGGCGCTCCGTCATCCGATGTTCCGCGCCGCCGCGCAACCGAACGTCATCCTGCCGCCACTGTTCTCGCGCTACGTGCCCGGAATGGAATACGGCGTCCACGTGGACGACGCCATCATGGGGGCCCAGGGCGCCGTGCGCGCGGACCTCGCGATGACGGTTTTTCTCAGTGATCCGTCCACGTACGACGGCGGCGAACTGGTGGTGGAACTGCACTCGGCGCCGCTCAAATTCAAGATGGCCGCCGGCGACGCGATCCTCTATCCCGCGACCTCGCTCCACCGCGTGGACCAGGTCACGCGCGGCGAGCGCTTGGTCAGCGTCCTGTGGATCCAGAGCCTGGTGCAGGAAGCCTCTCGGCGCGAGATCCTGTTCGACCTGTTCAACCTGCGGCGCAAGCTGTGGGAGCGGACCGGTCAGACCAAGACGCCGGAGTCGGACCTGGCGGCGCGGTCGTACGTGAACCTGATGCGGATGTGGGCGAAGCCCTGAAGCCCCCACCGTAGCCCGGGTGAAACCCGGGATTCCCCTCGTCAACAGGCAGGCATCCCGGGTTTCACCCGGGCTACGTGTCACACCGTGAGGTGGTGCTTCACCATCTCGTCGGTCAGCTCGCCGATCGCACCGCCCGCGACGTTGCGTCCCTTGTCGAGAATGCAGAAGTCGCTGGCCACGCGGCGCACGAACGGCAGCTTCTGTTCGACGATCAGCACCGTCAGCCCCTGTTCCTGGTTCAGACGCAGGATCAGATCCCCGATCTCGTGGACGATATTGGGCTGGATGCCTTCGCAGGGCTCGTCGAGGATCAGCATCCTGGGTTGCAGCAATAGCGCGCGGCCGATCGCCAGCTGTTGCTGCTGACCGCCGGACAGATCACCGCCGCGCCGCCGCAGCATCTGCTTGAGCACCGGGAACGTCGTGTAGACGCGCTCCAGTGCATCGGCCGGACGCTCGCGCTTGGCGAACAGGCCCATGCGCAGGTTCTCTTCGACGGTGAGCTGCGAAAAGATCTCGCGTCCCTGCGGCACGTAGCCGATGCCCATCCCGGCACGCGCCTCGGCGGCAGACTTGCGCAGATCGCGATTCTCGAAGCCGATCTCGCCGGAGGCCGCGGGAATCAGCCCCATGACGCACTTGAGCAACGTGGTCTTGCCCATGCCGTTGCGGCCCATCAGGCAGGTGCGCGATCCGGGACGGATCGTCATGTCGATGTCCCACAGCGTGTGGCTGCCGCCGTAGAACTGGTTGAGGTTCTTGATCGCGATCATCTCAATGCCCTCCGTCGCCGAGATACACCTCGATCACCTTCGGATCGTTCTGTACCTGTTCCATCGAACCCTCCGCCAGCACCGATCCCTGGTGCAGCACCGTGACGGTGCGCGCGATGGAGCGGACGAAGTTCATGTCGTGCTCGACGACGACGACGCTGTGCTTCCCCGCCAGCGACACCAGCAACTCGGCGGTGCGCTCGGTCTCCTGCGGCGTCATGCCGGCCACCGGCTCGTCGACCAGCAGCAGCGCCGGGTCCTGCATCAGCAGCATGCCGATCTCCAGCCACTGCTTCTGCCCGTGCGACAGGCTGCCGGCGCGCGCAGCGCGGTGATCCTTCAGGCCGATGGTCTCCAGCACCTCGTCGATGCGCAGGTGCTGTTCGGGCGTCATCTTCGCGAACAGCATCCGCCACACCGACTTGTTGCCCGCCATCGCCAGTTCGAGGTTCTCGAACACGCTGTGCTCGGAGAACACCGTGGGCTTCTGGAACTTGCGGCCGATGCCGACTTCGGCGATCTCGGGTTCGGTGAGCGTCAGCAGGTCCACCGTCTGGCCGAACCACGCGGAGCCCAGGTCGGGCCGCGTCTTGCCGGTGATGACGTCCATCATCGTGGTCTTGCCGGCGCCGTTGGGGCCGATGATGCAGCGCAGCTCGCCGGCCTCCACGTACAGCGACAGGTTGTTCAGCGCGCGAAAGCCGTCGAACGAAACCGTGATGCCCTCGAGGTACAGGATGATGTCGTGCGACAGATCGAGCCGCGGTGCCGCGGCGCTGCCGCCACGATTGAGCACGCGTCCGACCGTGTTGCCGAAGCGCTCGATGCCGCCGCGCAATCCGGGCGCGCTCATCGGGCTCTCCGCGCGCGCTGCAGCCGCAGCGTATCGATCTTCGCCTTCAGGTCCGGCAGCACGCCGACGATGCCCTTGGGCAGGAACAGCGTGACGACGACGAACAGCGCGCCGAGCGCGTACAGCCAGACGTCGGGCAGCGCGTCGGTCAGCACCGTCTTGGCGTAGTTCACCAGCACCGCGCCGACGACGGCGCCGTACAAGGTCCCTCGCCCGCCAACCGCCACCCAGATCACGACCTCGATCGAGTTGATCGGCGCGAACTCGCCCGGGTTGATGATGCCGACCTGCGGCACGTACAGCGCACCGGCCAGGCCCGCGAGCATCGCCGAGAACGTGAACAGCCAGAGCTTGTAGTTCTCCACGCGATAGCCGATGAAGCGTGCGCGGCTCTCGGCGTCGCGGATCGCCTGCACGACGCGACCGAAGCGCGATCGCACCACGTAGCGGCAGGCGAAGTAGCCGAAGCCCAGGCAGACGCCCGTGGCGACGAACAGCGCGATGCGCACGCCCGGCTGCTTGAGGTCCATCCCCAGCAGATCCTTGAAGTCGGTCAGGCCGTTGTTGCCGCCGAAGCCCATCTCGTTGCGGAAGAACGCCAGCAGCAGCGCGTAGGTCAGCGCCTGCGTGATGATCGACAGGTACACGCCGGTCACGCGCGAGCGGAACGCCAGCCACCCGAACACGTAGGCCAGCAGCCCCGGTATGAACACGACCATGATCATCGCGAACCAGAACTGGTCCATGCCCTGCCAGAACCACGGCAGCTCCTTCCAGTTCAGGAACACCATGAAGTCCGGCAGCACCGGATCGGCATACACGCCGCGCGTGCCGATCTGGCGCATCAGGTACATGCCCATCGCGTAGCCGCCCAGCGCGAAGAACGCGGTGTGCCCGAGGCTCAGGATTCCGCAGTAACCCCAGATCAGGTCCACCGCCACCGCCAGCAGCGCGTAGCACATGTACTTGCCGATCAGCGTCACGCTGTACGAGGACAGGTGCAGCACGTTGCCCTCGGGCACCACGAGGTGAAGGATCGGCACCAGCACGGTGACGATCGCGAGCACGGTCAGGAACAACCCGCTCGGCAGGTCGTTGCGCATCAGCAGCTGGTAGGGCGTCGGCGGCGCGTGTTTCGCGAGCTTGCGCGGTGCTTCCATGGCGTTTTCCATCAGGCGATCCCATCCCGTAGCCCGGACGGAGTCCGGGATCCCACCATCAAGTCGTACGTCGTTCCGGACTCCGTCCGGGCTACGAGAACGTTCATCAATGTCCCTCCGCCGCGCGGCCTTTCTGTGGGAACAAGCCACGCGGCTTGCGCTGGATGAACAGGATCAGCGCGACCAGCACGAGGATCTTGGCGAGTACGGCACCGGCATACGGTTCGAGCAGCTTGTTGATGACACCCAGCGACATGCCGCCGATCAGCGTGCCCCAGAGATTCCCGACGCCGCCGAAGACCACGACCATGAACGAGTCGATGATGTAGGCCTGCCCCAGGTTGGGACCGACGTTGGTGAGCTGCGACAGCGCCACGCCGGCGATGCCCGCGATGCCGGCGCCCAGGCCGAACGTGGCGGCGTCGACGAAGGCGCTGCGCACGCCCATCGCCCGCGCCATCGGCCGGTTCAGCGACACGGCGCGCACCTGCAGGCCCAGCGGCGTGCGCTTGAGCACCGCCACCAGCGCTGCGAAGACCATCAGCGAGAACACCAGGATGTAGAGACGGTTGTAGGTCAGCGCGAGCGCATCGTTGACCTGCCAGACGCCGCTCATGAATTCAGGGATCGACACCGGCCGGTTGTTCGGCGAGAACACCGAGCGCACGAGCTGCTGCAGGATCAGCGACAGGCCGAACGTCGCGAGCAACGTCTCCAGCGGCCGCCCGTACAGGAAGCGCACGATGCCGCGTTCGATGGCGACACCGAACGCGCCGGACACCAGGAACGCCGCCGGCACCGACAGCAGCAGCGCCAGGCCGTGGTTGTCCGGAATCAGCAGCTGCATCACGTAGGCGGTGTAGGCGCCGAGCATGATCAGCTCGCCGTGCGCCATGTTGATCACGCCCATGACGCCGAACGTGATGGCCAGGCCAATGGCCGCCAGCACCAGCACCGAGCCCAGCGACAGGCCGAAGAACA
This sequence comes from Panacagrimonas perspica, assembly GCF_004364935.1. Taxonomy (GTDB): domain Bacteria; phylum Pseudomonadota; class Gammaproteobacteria; order Nevskiales; family Nevskiaceae; genus Panacagrimonas; species Panacagrimonas perspica. The sequence goes on from NZ_SOBT01000008.1 coordinate 1,732,819, forward strand.
TCGTCTCGGCCGCGCCGTAGACCGAGCGCCAGAAGTTGATGTTGTCGAGCGCCGCGTTCGCCGCCAGGCGCACGCGCTCGTCCGGCTCCGCGAGCGTGCCGTCTTCAGCCGGGGTGACCAGCGTCGTGAGCCGGTTGTGCACTTCGGGGGCGAGTTCACCGTCGAGCGCGCGCACCGCCGCGAGGCGGGTGTCGGCCTCGGGGCTTTCCAGATCCGCCAGCGCCAGGCCCACCTCGATCGCCCGCTTCACTTTCGTGTCATTTTCAGCGGCGAGGGTCGCGCGGAACGAGGCGACGGTGGTTTCGTCCAGCGCGCGCATCGATTCCTTGACGGCGGACAGGCGGACCGCCGGATCGGGATCGGTCAGCGCGATCTGTGCCAGCAGGTTCTTCAGCGACTTGCGCAGCGAGTTGTTGGTGCCGATCTTCGACAGGCCCTCGGCAGGCTCGGTACCCAGGGATTTCTGCGTGACCGGATCGGTCAGCGCGAGCGATTCCTCGCCTCCTTCCACCGCCTCGGCGACGACGACGACGCCGTCGCTGCTGCGGGCGTACAGCTTTCCATCCAGGAACGCCGCCAGCGTCGGCCGTGCGTTGGGATGTCCCGACACGGCGACCTTCTGGGCCACCGCTTCCTTCTCGGCGAAATTCGCATTCGCCAGCGGCGCGAGCAGCGCCGCCAGATCATTCGTGGCCGCGGGTGCGACCGTTGTTGCTGCCACCGCAGGCTCGACCGGCGCTGCCGCTGCCTCGTCGGCCTTGGCCGTCGAAGCGCCAAACGCCGCGAGACCCAGTGCGGCGCACAGGATCGCGAGCTGATGTCGAAGGCACAGCTTGGGGCGGATCGGCTTCATGGCAATTCGACTAGCGAGGACCGGGCCAAAACCGGACTTCCTGATCAGGCAGGAAGCCGGTTCCCAGGGGCCTCAGGAGAGGGTGGTGTCCGGATCGGACTTGTCTCCCTCCCCCCGCGACAGCGGGGAGAGGGAGACAGCGGAGGAGATCGTCGACCGACGCTCCGAACCCGAACACCGATTCAAATCACCCGGCTCAGTAGTTCTGGCCCGAGCACTTCTTGGTCTTCGTGTTGTAGTTGCCGCACTTGAGCTTCACCCAGTCGGCCTCGATGTCCTTCGAGCCGTCGAGGAAATCGCTCCAGGCGTCGCCCGGCACTTCCTTGTCGGTCTTCCAGACGATGTCGAACTGGCCGTCTTCACGCACTTCGCCGATGTAGACGGGCTTCGTGATGTGATGGTTGGGCAGCATCGTCGCGGTGCCGCCGGTGAGGTTGGGCACCGACAGGCCGATGATCGACTCGCTGACCTTGTCGACGTCCACGCTCTTGGCCTTCTCGGCCGCTTCGACCCACAGCTTGAAGCCGATCACCGTGGCTTCCATCGGATCGTTGAACGTGCGCTTCGGGTTCTTCGTGAACGCGCGCCAGGTCTTGATCGCGGCGGAGTTGGCCGGCGCGCTGTAGGTCTGGAAGTAGTTCCACGCGGCCAGATGGCCGACCAGGGGCTTGGCATCCAGGCCGGCGAGTTCTTCCTCACCGACCGAGAAGGCCACGACCGGGATGTCTTCGGCCGAGATCTTCTGGTTGCCCAGTTCCTTGTAGAACGGAACGTTGGCGTCGCCGTTGATCGTCGAGACCACCGCCGTCTTCTTGCCCGCGCTGCCGAACTTCTTGATGTCGGACACGATCGACTGCCAGTCGGAATGACCGAACGGCGTGTAGTTGATCATGATGTCTTCCGGCTTCACGCCCTTGTCCTTGAGGTAGGCCTCGAGGATCTTGTTCGTGGTGCGCGGATAGACGTAGTCCGTGCCGGCCAGCACCCAGCGCTTCACGCCGATGTCCTTCATCAGGTAATCGACGGCCGGGATGGCCTGCTGGTTGGGCGAAGCGCCGGTGTAGAAGACGTTCTTCGAGGACTCCTCGCCCTCGTACTGCACCGGGTAGAACAGCAGGCCCTTGTTCTTCTCGAACACCGGCAGCACCGACTTGCGCGACACCGAGGTCCAGCAGCCGAAGGTCACGGCGACCTTGTCCTTCACGAGCAGCTGCTCGGCCTTCTCGGCGAACAGCGGCCAGTTCGACGCCGGGTCGACGACCACGGCCTCGAGCTTCTTGCCGAGCACGCCGCCCTTCTTGTTCTGCTCGTCGATCATCATCAGGACGGTGTCCTTCAGCGTGGTCTCCGAGATGGCCATCGTGCCGGACAGCGAGTGCAGCACGCCGACCTTGATGGTGTCCGCCGCCTGCGCGATCTGGGCTGCGCCCAGCAGCGCCAGTGCCGCTGCGCCGCCGAGCATCCGGCGTGCCAATGAATTCGAAATCGTCATGGGAATCCTCTTGCTTGGATGTTTGTCGATTGAGTGAAAGTGCATCCGCGATCAGATGCGGAACTGCACGCCCAGACCCACCTGCGTGACGTCCGGCGCCGCGTTGTCGTAGTCCGTGTCGACGTAGAACAGGCTCAGGCGGCAGTTGAAGGCCTTGATGATGTAGTTGAGGTTGAGCTCCATCGTTTCCTGCGTGAAATCGACGGTGCCTTCCTCGTAGTCCGTCTCGGCGTACTTGCCGAGCACCTGGAACTTGCCGATGCCGACCTGCTGCGGGAACAGGAACGCGCCGAGCACGAAGAAGCCATCGCTCTCGGTGAACGCGCCGGCAGGCAGGCCGGGGCCCGTGCTGTAGCCGCCGAACTCGTCGTACTTCGCGTATTCGGCTTCCACGGTGAACGCGCCGCCGCCCGCCACCTTCTTCTCGAGCAGGAAGTCGGCCGTGTAGGCGCTCGTGCCGCTGGTTTCCTGGTGCGTGGCCAGGCCCACGGAGAGGATGTCCTTCTCGCCGTAGTAGGTGCCGTTGAGGTAGTAGCCCGACTCGATGTCCCAGAAGCTGTAGTGCAGGCGGCCGGCGATGACCGTGTCCTTGTCGCCCAGCGTGCTGCCGGCGTCGAAGATGCCCAGCGAGATCTTCAGGCGGTCGAAGTCGCCCCAGTAGGCGACGCCGTTGTTGCGGCCGGCCGCGACGAACGGATAGCCGTCCTGCACGCCGTCGACGTAAGGCACGAAGTTGTTCGCGAAGTACGGGCCGTAAAGGTTGGCGCGATCCGACGGCGGCAGGAAGCGGCCAGCCCAGATGTTCACCGTCGGCGAGAACTCGAAGCGTCCCACCGCGTCGATGATCTGGACGTCGTTCTCGGCGTCACCCTGGTAGTCGGTGTTCAGCGTGAACTTGATCTGCTCGGTGATGCTGCCGTTGATGTTGATGCGCGCGCTGTCGAGGTTGAAATCGTTGACGTCCTCGGCGGCGCCGTCGACATCGGTGCTGCGGAAGCTGCTGCGCATTTCCGCGCCCAGGCTGACCGGCGGCAGCGTGATCGTGGCGGCCTGCGCGGCGGCACCGAACATCAGGGGCGCGAGGCCCAGGGACGCCATGCCGAGGCGCTTCAGGTTTCGACGAGGGCTTGCGCCCGCATTGCGTTTCATGAGGTAGAACTCCCTGTTGACTGTGATGAAGCGGAGCCGAACGGCTCCTTTGGGTCCGAGTGATGCACCGTCGGAGGCGGCTTGTTGCTGGATCGGTTTTTTCATGTGCATGGGTCCACGCGTCGTCGTGGCCTTATGCGGATCGACGACGCCCGTAGCCCGGACGTTGAATTTCGCGAAGCGAAAGAGCGGGGTTTCCCTCTCGTCGGAGCGGCCATCCCGGACTTCGTCCGGGCTACGTCGAGGTGATCGCGCGCGTCGATCGTCATCACGCGTCCGCCGGCGACGTGCCGGCGCGCCCCTTGTTGATGGCCACCGTCGTCGCGGCGGTGCGCGTCTCGACGTTGAGCTTTTGAAAGATGTGTTCGAGGTGCTTGTTGACGGTGCGCGGACTCATGTCGAGCACGCCGCCGACCTCGACGTTGGTCTTGCCCAGCGCCACCCAGTGCAGGACCTCGGCCTCGCGCTGCGTGAGCTTCAGCGCACGCACCAGCGCCTCGGGTTCGGGCACGTGCGCCTGGCTCTGGATCAGCAGGCGCTGATCGCCGCCACGCGCCGAGCCGAGACGGCTGAACACCAGGCGACGCTCGCGCGTGGGCCACACGCAGCTGGTTTCCTGGTCCTTGCCGACCCACTGGCGCAGCGCGATCGGCAGGCGCTCGTCGGCATCGAGAATGTCCTTGAGCCAGCGGCGCGCCAGCGGCGTGGCCCAACGCACGCGACGTTCTTCGTCAATCGCGACGATCGCGTCGCCGGCCGCATCCGCCGCCTGCTGGCTCTCGGCCATCTGGCGCGCATTGGCCAGGTGCGCCGCGATGCGCGCGAGCACCTCCTGCGGGCGGATCGGCTTGGTCACGTAGTCGACGCCGCCGCACTGGAAGCCGCGCACGACATGATCGGTGTCGGTCAGGCCGGTCATGAAGACCACCGGGATGTGGCGCGTGCCCAGCTCGCGCTTCAGCCGCAGGCAGGTCTCGAAGCCGTCCAGGCCCGGCATCAGCGCGTCGAGCAGGATCAGGTCGGGTGGCTCGAGCTTGGCGCTCTCGAGCGCGCGCTCGCCGCTGGTCGCCACGCGCACGGTGTAGCCGCCCTGCTCGAGCGCGTCGTGCAGCATCGCCAGGTTGGCCGGCACGTCGTCGACGATCATCACGACGGCGTCGGGTCCGCTGCGGCTCATGCGGCACCTCCGCGTTCGGAGGACGCCGTGCCGCCAGCCGCGTGGACGGTCTCGGCAATTTCCGCCGAAGGATCGGCGAGCAGATTCATGTATTCGGGCAGGCGGAAGGCCTGCACGTGTTCGCGCAGCCGCGCCGTGAAGGCGCCGTTGCGCGGATCCAGCCGATCGATCTCGTCGAGCTTGGTCAGGATGCCGCGCACGTGGCCCAGATCGCCGAGCACGCGCAGGGCCTGCAGACCCTGCTCCGGCAACGTCGCGGAGCCGCTCGCCTTCGCGTCGGTCACCGAAGTTCCGGGCTCGTCGGCTTCCTGGCTGCGCGCAATCCAGATCAAGTCCAGGCGCTCGCGCACCCGATCGAGCAGCCGCACGATGTTCACCGGCTTGACCAGGAAATCTTCCGGCGCGATCCCGGCGCTCTCGCCCAGATCCTTCTCGTACGAATCGGCCGAGATCACGACGATCGGCAGCGGCGCGGCGCGGTTGGCACGCAGCAGCCGCGCCGTCTCCCAGCCGCTCATGCCCGGCATGCCGATATCGAGCATCACGAGGTCCGGCTGCACGTGACCGACCAGACGCAGCGCGTCGATGCCCGAGCTGGCTTCGGCCACTTCGAAACCGATCGGCTGCAGCACGCTGGCGAGGAACCGGCGATCGACCGCGGAATCGTCGACGACCAGCACGCGGCGGCGCGGCCCCGCGTAACCGGCGACGTCGAGACGCGCGGGCTCCGCTGCACGCTTGGGCGTGCGCACCGCCGGCAGGAACAGGCGCACCACGAAAGTGCTGCCCTCGCCCGGTCGGCTCGTCGCGCTGAGTTCGCCGCCCATCAGGCTGGTCAGCAAGCGCGCGATTGTCAGGCCCAGCCCGGTCCCGGCCTCCGAACTGGCGGCAGCACTGGCGCCACGCTCGAAGGGCAGGAAGATGCGCTCCAGATCCACCGGATCGATTCCCTCTCCGGAATCGCGCACCTCGAAACTCACCATGTCCCGCCGGGACTGCACGCTCAGGCGAACGCTTCCGCGTGCCGTGAACTTCACCGCGTTGCCAAGGATGTTGATCAGGATCTGGCCGAGGCGCTTCTTGTCCGCGCGCACCACGGCCGGCAGCTTGCCCTGCACGTCGTAGTCGAAGGAAAGGTGCTTGTTCTGCGCCTGCAGCCGGAACATGCCGACGATCTGAGCGAGGAACTCCGGCAGGCGCAGCTCCTCGGTGTCGAGCTTGAGCTTGCCGCTCTCGATCTTGGCGATGTCGAGCAGGCCGTCGACCAGCGAGGCCAGGTGCTCACCGCTGCGGCGGATCACGGCGAGCGCATCGCGCCGGTGCAGCGGAATGGCCGGGTCGTATTCGAGGATCTGCGCGTAGCCCAGGATGCTGTTGAGCGGCGTGCGCAGTTCGTGGCTGATGCCGGTGACGTAGCGGCTCTTGGCCTGGTTGGCCTTGTCGGCCACCTGCTTGGCCAGCTGCAGCTCGGCGTCGGTCTTCTTGTGCGCCTCGATCTCGCGCATCAGCAACTGCGTCTGGCGATCGGTCTCCTGCTGCGCGACGCGCCGGCTCTCGGCGCTGAGCACGACGAACCAGCAGCCCACGCCGGTCCCCAGCAGCAGGACGCCGTAGACCGCCAGCACGCTGGCCCGCAAGGTCGCCGCCACTTCGGGCGCGCCGGAGACCTGGAAGATGTAGATCGAACCGAGAATGCCGGCGAGCACCGTGGAGGCGCCGACGAACAGCAGCGCGAAGCGGCCGAGCTGGGAATCGAGCTGCGTCGCGAAACCCGGCATCAGGCGCCGCAATGTCGCGGCAACCTGGTCCGGCAGGTTCGCGCCCGGCTTGCAGGCATCGTTGCAGCGCACGTCGAGCGAGCAGCACAGCGAGCAGATCGCGCCGCGATAGGCCGGGCACAGCGCCATGTCCTCGGTCTCGTAGCTCTTCTCGCAGATGACGCAGCGCTGCGACGACTTCTTCTTCAGGAACGTCGCGTCCGGCTGGCGCGCGATGTAGTAGCGGCCCTTCGTGTACCAGGCGATCAGCGGGGCGCAGACGAAGGCGGTGACCAGCGCGATGAACGCGGAGAAGGCCTGCGCGTGCGGCCCGAACGTCCCCGCGTAGGCCGCCACCGACAGCACCGAGGCGATCAGCATGCTGCCGACGCCCACCGGGTTGATGTCGTACAGATGGGCGCGCTTGAACTCGATGCCCTTCGGCGAAAAGCCCAGCGGCTTGTTGACGACCAGGTCCGCCACCAGCGCACCGACCCATGCGATGGCGATGTTCGAATACAGGCCCAGCACCTTCTGCAGCGCCGCGAAGACGCCCAGCTGCATCAGCAGCAGCGCGATGCCGACGTTGAACACGACCCAGACCACGCGACCCGGATGGCTGTGCGTGACACGGGCGAAGAAATTGGACCAGGCCAGCGAGCCGGCGTAGGCGTTGGTCGTGTTGATCTTGAGCTGGCTGAGCACGACCAGCAGCGTCATCGCGATCAGCGCGAGCTGCGGCGACGAGAACACGTAGCCGTAGGCGTGCAGGTACATCGTCGCGGGTTCCAGCGCGTGCGCCGCCGGCACCAGGTGCTTCATCGCGACGAACGCCAGCAGTGCACCACCGAGCATGCGCAGCGCACCGAAGCCGATCCAGCCCGGACCCGCGATCAGCAGGCTCGCGGTCCAGGCCTTGCGGTTCTCCTTGGTGCGCTCCGGCAGGAAGCGCAGGAAGTCGATCTGCTCGCCCACCTGCAGCACCATCGACAGCACCAGGCTCGCCGCCGCGCCGAACATCAGCAGGTCGAAGCCCGCGCTGCCGTTGCCGATGAACGAAGGCAGTTCGGCCACGAGATCCGGCGACTTCGCGAACACGAAGACATACGGCGCCGCCAGCAGGATCAGCCACAGCGGCTGCGTCCAGGCCTGGAAGCGGTTGATCAGCGTGATGCCGTGCGTCACCAGCGGGATCACGACCAGCGCGCTGACGAGATAGGCGATCGTCATCGGCATCTCGAAGCAGAGCTTCAAGGCCAGCGCCATGATCGTGGCTTCGAGCGCGAAGAAGATGAACGTGAAGCTGGCGTAGATCAGCGAGGTGATCGTCGAGCCGATGTAGCCGAAGCCCGCGCCGCGCGTCAGCAGGTCCATGTCCAGGCTGTACTTGGCGCCGTACCAGCTGATCGGCAGGCTGACCAGGAAGATCACGACGCTGCCGAACACGATGGCCCAGAACGCGTTGGTGAAGCCGTAGCTGAGCAGCAGCGCGGCGCCGACGGCTTCGAGCAGCAGGAAGGCGATGGATCCGAACGCGGTGTTGGCCACGCGCAGCGGCGACCACTTGCGGAAGGAGCGCGCCGTGTAGCGCAGCGCGTAGTCCTCGATGGTCTCGTTGGCGACCCAGGTGTTGTAGTCACGACGCACTTTCACGATCCGCTGGATCGCAGGTGCGCGCTCACCGGTGGTCGAGATCGTGGAGGCCATGCTGTTGCTGGTGGACCCGGCACCCCATGCGCCGGATGCAGGGACACGGCGCAATAAGCGGGCCGTCCGGCTACGCGCCGCATACGTCAATCGACGTATCACGCGACCGCGGGCCAGCCCTCAAGGTCGGCCTGCTCCTGTTTGGCGCAGTCCTTGCGCTACAGCCTCGAACCCGCACCACCAGGGAATGCTGCGCAGGCTCCGGACCGACAGTCGGGGCTGACGCCCCTCCTACAGACAGAGCCTTTGTAGGAGGGCGTCAGCCCCGACAGGACCTGCGCGTACTCTTCGACGTATCTCCGCCCGCTAAGCGAACCCGCCATGAAAAGCATCCGACTGCCTGCGCTGATCCTCGCTCTCGCCTTCGCCGGAATGGCACAGGCCCATCCCGGCCACGGCGATACCCGCTTCTTCACCGGCCTGCTGCATCCGGTGACCGGCCTCGATCACGTGCTCGCGATGCTCGCCGTGGGCCTGTGGGCCGGTCTGCGCGATCGCGCCGCCACTGCGGCGTCGGCGCTGGTGTTGCCGGGCCTGTTCGTCGCCAGCGCGGCGCTGGGAACGGCGCTCGGACTTGCCGGACTGTTCAACGCCAGCATCGAAACCGCGGTGGCCGCCTCGCTGCTGCCGATGGGCATCGCGCTGCTGTGCGGCGTGCGCAGCCATCATCTGGTCACGCTGACCTTGGTGCCGCTGTGCGGCGTCTTTCACGGCGGCGCGCACGGCGCCGAACTCGCCGGCCTGGCCGGTGCAGGCGCCATCACCGGTTTCCTGCTCGGCACCGCGCTGCTGCATGCCGCCGGTGTTGCCGTCGCACTGGCGCTGCCGTCGACGCGCCGCCGGCTCGCGATTGCCGGCTACGGCGGCGGCCTCGCGGCCGCGAGCCTCTGGCTGCTGGCCTGAGTCCCGTTCCGCTCACCCGGTCCGATCCCGTGGCACGCGCCTTGTTCGACGCTCTGCCAGCCGCCGTCGAGGCGCCCGCGCCTCCGCGGCCGGCTCGTGTCTGGGCGGCCGAGTTGAGCCTTCGCCTCGAACGTCGCGGTGATCGCACCGTTCTTGCGCACGCGCACCACCGTGGACCGCTGCGCGTGCAGAAGGCGCTGTACCCCGAGACCGAGGGCCGCGCAGACGTGCTGATCCTGCACCCGCCGGCCGGCATCGCCGGCGGCGATCACCTGAGCTTGCACGTGGAGCTGACCCCGGGCGCACAGGCCCGGATCACGACGCCGGGCGCGGCCAAGTGGTACCGCGCGAGCGGACGCGCGGCCTTTCAGGACACGCACCTGAAAATCGCCGACGGCGCCGTGCTCGAGTGGCTGCCGCAGGAGGCGATCGCCTTCGACGGCGCCCAGCCCTGCACCCGAACGGACATCGACTGCACCAAGGACGCGCGTGGCTGCGGCTGGGACCTGTGGATGCTCGGACGCCTCGCTGCCGGTGAAACCTTTGCCAGCGGCGAGCTGCGTCAACGCACCCGGCTGCGTCGCGACGGTCGTCTGCTGTGGAGCGAGCGCATCCGGCTCGCTGCCGACGATCCTCTGCGCCGCTCGCCGCTCGGATGGAACGACGCGGGCGTCATCGGCAGCTTCTGGATCATCGGCCTGCCCAACGACGAGAGCCTGCTCGCCTCCTGCCGCGAAATCGCCGAGCCGGGCGTACAGATCGGCATCACGCGGTTCGAGCACGGCTTGTGGATCGCGCGTGCGCTCGGACACTCCGCGGAGAAGGTGCGTACCGCGCTGACGCGCATCTGGTCGCAGGTCCGTCCGACGCTGTGCGGCGCGACCGGCGTGCCGCCGCGGATCTGGGCGACGTAGACGTGATGTCCACCACTCCTCTCATCACCCTGCCCTCCGCATCCGCGGTGGATTCCCTCCTCTTCCGCCATCGCGGGCCCGAGGCGTACGACTCGCTGTCGCGAGCATAGACATCCATGGAACTGACCCCACGCGAGAAGGACAAGCTGCTGCTGTTCACGGCCGGCCTGCTGGCCGAACGCCGAAAGGCACGCGGCCTGAAGCTCAACTATCCCGAGTCGATCGCGTTCATCTCGGCAGCGCTGCTCGAGGCCGCGCGCGACGGCCGCAGCGTCGCCGACCTGATGAGCTACGGCACGACCTTGCTGACGCGCGACGACGTCATGGACGGCGTGGCCGAGATGATTCCGGATATCCAGATCGAGGCGACGTTTCCCGACGGAACGAAGCTGGTCACCGTGCACAACCCGATCGTCTGAGCAAAGGGCCTACCCATGATTCCAGGTGAACTGCTGATCGACGATGGCGAGCTGTTGCTCAACACCGCGCGCAAGACGCAGGTGATGACGATCGCCAACACCGGCGACCGACCGATCCAGGTGGGGTCGCATTACCACTTCTTCGAGACCAACACGGCGCTGCGCTTCGATCGCAAGGCGACGCGGGGTTATCGCTTGAACATCGCGGCCGGTACCGCGGTGAGATTCGAGCCGGGACAGGAGCGCAGCGTGGAGCTGGTCGAGCTGGCGGGAGATCGCGTGGTGTACGGATTCAATGCATTGGTGTCGGGGCCGCTCGACGCTAAAAAACAATCCAACCGTAGCCCGGGTGCAACCCGGGGTTCACGCCCATCGACGAAGAAAAACCCCGGGTTGCACCCGGGCTACGCGAAGCGGAAGACCCCACGATGAGCGCCTCCATCACCCGCCGTGCCTACGCCGAGATGTTCGGCCCCACCGTCGGCGACCGCGTGCGCCTCGCCGACACCGACCTGCTGATCGAAGTCGAGAAGGACTACACCTTGCTCGCCGGTTCCTACGGCGAGGAAGTGAAATTCGGCGGCGGCAAGGTCATCCGCGACGGCCAGGGCCAGTCGCAGCGTCCGGCGAAGGACTGCGCGGACACCGTCATCACCAACGCGCTGATCGTCGATCACTGGGGCATCGTCAAGGCCGACATCGGCATCAAGAACTCGCGCATCGCGGCGATCGGCAAGGCCGGCAATCCGGACATCCAGCCCGGCGTGAACATCATCATCGGCGCCGGCACCGAGATCATCGCCGGCGAAGGCATGATCATCACCGCCGGCGGCATCGACAGCCACATCCACTTCATCTGTCCGCAGCAGATCGAGGAGGCGCTGATGTCCGGCGTCACGACGATGATCGGTGGCGGCACCGGTCCGGCCACCGGCACGTTCGCGACCACCTGCACACCCGGACCCTGGCATCTCGAACGCATGCTGCAGGCCGCGGACGCCTACCCGATGAACATCGGCTTCCTCGGCAAGGGCAACGCGAGCCAGGCCGCACCGCTGCTCGAACAGATCAAGGCCGGCGCGATCGGCCTGAAGCTGCACGAGGACTGGGGCACCACGCCGGCCTCGATCGACTGCTGCCTGTCCGTTGCGGAGGACACCGACACGCAGGTCGCGATCCACACCGACACGCTCAACGAGTCCGGCTTCGTCGAGGACTCCGTGAAGGCGTTCAAGGGCCGCACGATCCACACGTATCACACCGAAGGCGCCGGTGGTGGCCACGCGCCGGACATCATCAAGGTCTGCGGCGAGAAGAACGTGCTGCCGTCGTCGACCAATCCGACGCGGCCGTACACCGTCAACACGCTCGACGAGCATCTCGACATGCTGATGGTCTGCCATCACCTCGACGCCAGCATCGCCGAGGACGTGGCCTTCGCCGAGTCGCGCATCCGCAAGGAGACCATCGCCGCCGAGGACATCCTTCACGACATCGGCGCGTTCTCGATGATCTCGTCGGATTCACAGGCCATGGGCCGCGTCGGCGAAGTGATCATCCGCACGTGGCAGACCGCCCACAAGATGAAGACGCAGCGCGGATTCTTGCCCTCTCCCCCGGGGAGAGGGCCGCGCGCAGCGGCTGGGTCCCAGCGCGGGAGTGACTCAATGTCACTCCCGCGTAAACCCAACCTGGGTGAGGGACAGTCTCCCGCTCGACACGACAACTTCCGCGTGAAGCGCTACATCTCCAAGTACACGATCAACCCCGCGATCGCCCACGGCATCGCGCACATCGTCGGCTCGGTCGAAGTCGGCAAGTGGGCCGACCTCGTCGTCTGGAGGCCCGCGTTCTTCGGCGTGAAGCCCTCGCTGATCCTCAAGGGCGGTTGCATCGCCGCCGCCGCGATGGGCGATCCGAACGCCTCGATCCCGACGCCGCAGCCCGTGCATTACCGGCCGATGTTCGCGGCCGCTGGCGGATCGCTCGCCCGCTGCTCGCTCAGCTTCGTGTCGCAGGCCGCCGTGAAGGCCAGGGTGCGCGAGCGCTACGGCCTGCAGAAGGACGTCGTCGCCGTCAAGAACTGCCGCAAGATCGGCAAGCGCGACATGGTCCACAACAACCTGATGCCCGACATCTCGGTGGATTCGGAGACCTACGAGGTCATCGCCGACGGCGAATCGCTGACCTGCGAACCGGCCAGCGTGTTGCCGATGGCGCAACGCTATTTCCTGTTCTGATGCACACGCCCGCACGGTGCGCTCCGCGCACCAAATCTCCTCTCGTCGAACCGACGCCTTGGTGCGCAAAGCGCACCCTACGCTGATGCTCAGACTCGACCGCCTGCTCGCTCCGGAAACGCCGGATGGCGCCACGCGCCGCCTCACGCTGCGCTACGCCGAACGCTGCAAGAGCCGCCTGCGCGTCGAACTCGACGACGGCACCGAGGCCGGATTGTTCCTGCCGCGGGGAACCGTGCTGCGCTCCGGTGACCGGCTCGCCGCCGAAGACGCCGCCGTCGTCGTCGAGATCCGCGCCGCAACCGAAGAGCTCTACGAAGTCCGCGCCACGCACGACGCCGTCGACCCGCACTTCGACCTGCTGCGCGGCACGTATCACCTCGGCAACCGGCACGTCCCGGTCCAGCTCGCGCCGGGACGTCTGCGCCTGGAGCGCGACACCGTGCTGCGCGAACTGCTGCTGCGCCTCCGGCTCGATGTCCGCCATGTCGAGGCGCCGTTTGAACCGGAGGCCGGCGCCTACGGCGGTGGCCATCGGCACGATCACGACACGACCGGCGGCATGCTGGGCGAATCGCTGTCGCGCGAAGCCCACGCAGCGACGCCCGACTTCGCGTCCATGCGTTTCCAGCCGCTCGGCCGATGAGCCTCGCCGCGCTGCTGCAGCTGGCGAGTCCCACATTGCCGGTGGGCGCGTACAGCTATTCGCAAGGCCTGGAGAGCGCCATCGACGCGGGCCACGTGCGCGACGAAGCCACGGCGCTGCGCTGGATCGCCGATGCGCTGGAACTCGTGCTCGCACGCTACGAGGCGCCGGTGTGGTTGCGCCTGCATCGCGCGTTCGCGTCCGGCACGTCCGACAACGCGATCGAATGGAACGAGGACGTGCTCGCCACGCGCGAGACGCAGGAGCTGCGCGCGGAGTCGGTCCAGATGGGCTATTCGCTGGCGCAGCTGATGCGCACGCTGGGTCACGCCTTCCCGCTCGACGTTGAGACAATCGCCTATCCGACGGCGCACGCCTGGGCCTGCAGCTGCTGGCAGATCGACGAACACCAGGGCCTGGTCGCGTACCTGTATGGCTGGGCCGAGAACCAGGTGATGGCCGCGCTCAAGACGGTGCCGCTCGGCCAGTCCGCCGGCCAGCGCCTGCTGCTGGCGCTACGCACATCGATCGACGCGAGCGCGAAGACCGCATCGAGCCTGTCCGACACCGACCTGAGCACGCAGACGCCAATGCTCGCGATCCTCAGCAGCCTTCACGAAACGCAGTATTCACGCCTGTTCCGGAGCTGACCGCATGACCGATCTCGCCGCTTCCAATCCCCTGCGCGTCGGCGTCGGCGGCCCCGTGGGCTCGGGCAAGACCACGCTCGTCGAGGTCTTGTGCAAGCGCATGCGCGACCATCACCAGCTCGCGGTGGTCACCAACGACATCTACACCAAGGAAGACGAGCGCCTGCTGGTCGCGGCGCAGGCCCTGCCGGCCGAACGCATCATGGGCGTGGAGACCGGCGGCTGTCCGCACACGGCGATCCGCGAGGATGCCTCGATCAACCTCGAGGCGGTGGACCGCATGAGCAAGCGCTTCCCTGACCTGGACCTGATCTTCATCGAGTCCGGCGGCGACAACCTCGCCGCGACGTTCAGCCCGGAGCTTTCCGATCTGACGATCTACGTGATCGACGTGGCCGGCGGCGAAAAGATTCCGCGCAAGGGCGGCCCCGGCATCACCAAGTCGGACCTGCTGGTGATCAACAAGACCGACCTTGCGCCGTACGTGGGCGCCTCGCTCGACGTGATGGCGCGCGATGCGCAGCGCATGCGCGGCGACAAGCCCTTCGTTATGACCAATCTGAAGACCGGCGTCGGACTCGACGTGGTGATCGCGTTCATCGAGAAGCAGGGGATGCTGGTCTGATCATCCACCCGTAGCCCGGGTGAAACCCGGGGTTTGACTCGCATATGGAGCGCGGCCCCGGGTTTCACCCGGGCTACGGGGCTACCGATGTCGCCGTCCGCTTCACACCACCTCGTCCGTCCACACCTTGAACCCCGCCAGCGTGTTCTCGCCGAACGCCGTGCTGATCGCCACGTCGGCGGCGTCACGCCCGCGCGCAATCAGCACGCGACCGATGCGCGGCTGGTTGTTGCGGGCATCGAAGGTGTACCAGGTGCCGGCGAGATAGGCCTCGAACCAGCCGGAGAAATCCATCGGCCCGTACGGCGGCGGCATGCCGATGTCGCCGAGATAGCCGGTGCAGTAGCGCGCCGGAATGTTCATGCAGCGACAGAACGCGATCGCCAGATGCGCGTAGTCGCGGCACACGCCGACGCCGGAGTTGTAGGCCTCCAGCGCGGTCCTGCTGGAACTGGCGTGCTCGTAGCCGAACTTGATGTGCTGCTGCACGAAGTCGCAGATCGCCTGCACGCGCGGCCAGCCCAGCGGCGTGTGCGAGAACAGTTTCCAGGCGATGTCGGACAGCCGGTCGGTCTCGCAGTAACGGCTGCCGAGCAGGAAGACCAGCGTGTCCTCGGGCAGCGAGAAGATCTCGTGCTGCCAGGCATTCGGTACGACCGGCTCCGGCGCGCCGGTATCCCGCACGATCGTGTCGCCGGTGAACCGTATCCTGCCTTGCGGCGCGACCAGTCGCGTGCACCAGTTTCCGAATCCGTCGCGATAACCCGCCAGCGGGACCGGTGGATCGGCGACGATGTGATCCGGGCTCACCATGTCGGACGCGCGGCTGTAGTGCACGTTCAACGTGAGAATCATCGGTGTCGGCTTCGGCAAGTCGTACACCAGCTCGTAACCCACCCGAATCTGCATGCCAGCTCCTCGTCAAGAACTGCAGCGCGCGGGAGGCACGCCGATCGGGTTCATGGCCAATGGACGCACGAACCGCGCCGCATGGCTCAGACCATGTCCGGCATCGCGCCGATCTGCTTGAACATGCTCGCCAGCCGGCCCGCCCAGGTCTTCTGTCCCGCTTCGTCGGCGATCAGGTCCTGGCGGATCTCGAGGCCGACGTGCGCGATCTTGCGGGCTTCGCCATGCGTCGGCAGCGTGTAATCGCTGTCCTCCTCGATGGCGTAGGGCTCGTTGTCGCCGACCAGCAGGCGATCGTCACGCTTGAGCAGGGCCAGCAGCGCCTTGGCCATGCGCGCGTCGCTGCGATACATCACGCCGACATGCCATGGCCGCGCTTCGCCACGAAAGCTCGGCGTGAAGCTGTGGATCGAGACCAGCAGCGTCTTGCGCCGGTCCCGCTGGCGCTGATCGATGTGCTGGCGCAGCGCGTCGTGATACGGCGTGAAGATCTCGTCGACGCGTTCGGCGACGGCCGCGTCGTCGAGGTTCTCGTTGGCGGCGATCTGCACCCACTCGCTGCGCGTCGGGATGGAATCCGGCGCCGTCAGCGGACGATTGCAGTCGATGGCCAGCCGCGAATAGTTCTGCAGCAGCAGCGGCGCTTCGAGGCGGTCCGCCAGCATCCGCGCGACGCCGGCCGCGCCGATGTCCCAGGCGATGTGGCTCGACAGCTCGGTCTCCGATAGATCCAGCGTTCCCAGTGCCGCGGGAAGGCGCCGGCTCGCGTGATCGCAGACGAGCAGATAGTCGGAGCCGCCGTCTTCGCGCACCCACTCCACCGCCGCGGGCTCGTCGTGGGCGATCAGGGTATTCGAACGGGTTTTCTTCTTCGTCATGTTGCGGGGTGCATTTTCAAGAGGATCAGGCTGCGGGTTTCTTGCGCTCGATCTCGACGCTCTCGTTGATGTTGACCGGGATCGAGTACCCGCTCATCTGCACACCGAGTTGCGTGAGTCCCGCGACGATGCCGCGCAACGTCACGCGGCTGCCCTTGGTCGCGATGCCGCTGCCGCTGCGCGCCAGCAAGGTCTCGAAACGATCGGTGAACAGGCTGCGATCGCGCTGGGCGCTGCCGCTGGAGACTTTTCCGCGGGCCCAGTTCTGCGCCATGTTGAAATCCTGCGACGTCGCCGCGAATCCGCCGTTCGGCAGCTTCACCAGGATGAAATCGCCATAGCGGGCGGTACCGCCGCCACCGAGGGCACTGACCAGCAGCGTTTTGGGAAGAGACACGGACGGCTCCGGCGATGGCAGGGCTGCTGGGATCGGCGGCCAGGGTGCAATGCTGGAGGCGTCTGCAAGGATCGCGGTATGCAGTGAAGTACCGCGCCAGCGGACAGTATGCGCGCAATGCCAAAAGGGCGGGCTCATCCGTCCCGGCACGAACACCGCTTGCCGGACGATTCTGGAGAAACGCCCTCCGCGCTTACTCAGGCCTCGCGGGTTCGGGTTTTTTGCAGGCTGCGGACGCCCACTCGACGATGCCCTTCTCGGTCGCCCAGGGCGGATGCCAGCTTCCTTCGTCCATCCGCTGGCGGACCATCGCGCGATACGACAGATGATCGAGCGGCTGAACGCCCTCCTCGTCGTGACGCTGCACATTGCAGAACCGGCAGGCCGCGACGACGTTCGACTTCGCATTGGGACCGCCGTCGCGCCGCGCGACCAGGTGCTCCGCGGTGCACTGGAACCGCGCAGCCTGCTCGGCGCTGAGCCCGAAGCGCACGAGGAACGGCGCTGCGTCCCGGAGCCACATCAGCGCGTCGCAGTAGTGACAGCGCATCTTCTGCCGGCGCGCCGCCGCACGCCTGAGCCGGAACACCTCGAGCCTGACCATCGGTGACGGACCCGATCGGAGCGCTTACCCGCGGCCCACCAGCGGCATGCCGGTGGCGGCCACTGTCATGCTCAGCACGTTGGCGTCGAGCGGCAGTTGCGCCATGTACAGCACCGCGTCGGCCACGTGCGTCACGTCGAAACTCGGCTCCGCACGGCGGCTGCCGTCGGCCTGCAGCGCCTCGCGTCCGAGTTTTCCGAGCAGCTCGGTCACGGTGTTGCCGATGTCGATCTGGCCGCAAGCGATGGCATGCGCACGTCCTTCGAGCGCCAGCGACTTGGTCAGTCCGGTGATCGCGTGCTTGGAGACCGTGTAGGCCGTCATGTGCGGCCGCGGCGTCTGCGCGGAGACCGATCCGTTGTTGACGATCCGGCCGCCCTGCGGTCGCTGGTTCTTCATCATCCGGAACGCGGCCTGTGCGCACAGGAACGCGCCGGTCACGTTCGTCGCGAGCACACGCTGGAAATCCTCGGCCGCCAGTTCCTCGACCGGGCCCGGCGTGCCGCTGATGCCAGCGTTGTTGAAGAGCAGATCGAGACGGCCGCATTCGGATTCGATGCGGCCGAACAGCTTCGTTACCGCTGTGGCATCTGCGACGTCCGCTTCGACGACGAGGCTGCAGGCGGCGCCGGCCTCGTGCGCCACCGCATCGAGCAGCGACTTGCGGCGACCGCAGAGCACCACCCGGTAACCGGACGCGGCCAGTCGAAGGGCAACGGCGCGACCGATGCCGGAGCCGGCACCGGTGACGAGTGCGATTCGCGAAGAAGAGGTCACGGTGAACCTGCCGGGATCGGAGCCGCGATCCTAACCGCGCATCGCGGCCGCGGCACGAGACCCGCCGCTAGGCGCTGTGCCCGCCGTCGACGCCGAGGATCTGCCCGTTCACATAGGTCGCGCCGGGAGACAGCAGGAAATCGAACACCGAGGCGATCTCTTCGGCCTGCCCCATGCGTCCCAGCGGCGTGTTGCCCACGCAGGTGTCGAACACGTGCTTGGCCGGGCCGGTGAGCTTGTCGAGCAGTTCGCGCACCAGGCCCGCGTCGATGACGCCGGGCGCGATGCCGTTGCAGCGGATGTTGTGCGGACCCATCTCGCGCGCAACCTGCTTGAGCAACGCGGCCACGGCGGCCTTGGGTCCGCCGGACAGGCCATCGAGATCCAGCGTGCGCAGCATCGCGGTCGTCAAGGTCAGCACGATCGCGCCGCCGCCGGTGGCCTTCATCGCCAGCGATCCGTGCTTCAAAATGTTGAACGAGCCGAACACGTCGATCTCGTAGATGCGCTTGAAGTCTTCTTCCCTGGCCTCGGTGATGGGACCGAGCGGCACCCAGGGTCCGGTCACCGACGCGATGCCGTCGAGGCCGCCCCAGCGCGACGCCGCGCCGTCGATGAAGCGCTTCACCGATTCGCTGTGCTGCATCTCCACCTTCGCGATCTCGGCCGAGCCGCCGGATGCCTTCACGTCCTCGGCGATCTGGCGCGCCTTGTCGGCATTGCTCGCATAACCCAGGGTCACCGGCACGCGTGCGCCGATCCTTCGTGCAACGGCTTCGCCCAGCCCGCCGGTCGCGCCAAAGATCGCGATGCCCTTGCTCATGGTCCTGCTCCTTCGATCGTCGCGGATGACGCTGACGACGACTTGATATCGCACGGGCGTGCCGGCGTCTTGCGATATCCGGCTATCGACTGCGGCGTTGCGCCGCAGCGCTGAGCGCCTCAGTGCGTCGAAGCGTCCGCGCGGTACTCGGTCGGCGAACGACCTACGGCGGCCCTGAACACGCGGCTGAAGTGCGCGAAGTCGTTGAACCCGGCGCGCAGCGCGATCTCGCCGACGCGCTGATGTCGCAGCGCGGGATTTTGCAGATCCTGCCGGCAGCGCTCGATGCGCTGCTGCAGCAGGTAGCGTCCGAAGCTCGTGCCGTCGAGCTGAAACAGCCGGCTCAGGTAGCGCACGCTGACACCCGCCGATGCGGCGACGCCATGCAGGTCCAGCGCGGGATCGGAAAGCCGCTCACGCAGGTGTTGCTTGATGCGCGCGAGCAGCACGGCCTGCTGCGTGCCGGCATCGGACTTGCCGCCTGCGGCTTCCGCGAGCACGCCGGTGAACAGGTTCAGGGCGCTTTCGGCGATGGCGCGGCGCTGCACGTCGCCCAGCGATTCGGCATGCGAGGCGCAGGACATCAGGAACTCGCCTGCGACACGCGCCAGCCCACCATGCGCGCCCTCGATCTTGCGGCCGAGCACGCACTCGGGCGAACCGAAGCGCTGCCGCAGCACATCGTGCGGCACGTGCAGCACGATCTCCGTCACGGCGTCCTGGTACTCCACCGAATACGGCTCGCAGTTGTCGAGCAGGATCAGATCCCCCGGCGACAGCACGTTCTCGATGTTGCGTTCGCGAACGCGTGCATGGCCGGCGGCCTGGTAGCACAGGTAGAAGCGCGGCTTGCAGGCACGCGCGATGTCGGAGGCGCGCCGGTCGATGCGCTGCTGGCCGGCGTCGATGCGCGAGATCTCGGTCTGCGCGAACGCATCCGTGGCGATGCTGCCGCGAAAGGCCTCGCCGATCGTCGACTCGCAGTGCGCCTGCACGAAGGTCTGCGACACCATCTCCTGCCAGAACGCGACGCGCTGGCGTGGGGCGACATGTTCGGTCGTCAGTACCTGCAGCATGACCGGGCTCCTGATCCTTCCTGCCCGCATTGTGGCTCCGAAGATGAGCCGGCAGAAGTCCCGCCCGACGGACCACCCCGCGTAGCCCGGGTGAAACCCGGGGCATCCGTTCGATCAAACGGGATCCCGGGTTTCACCCGGGCTACGGGCCCCGTGCGCGCCTGCACAAGCAATCGTGCGTTTTCAGGCAAGCGGCGCCTCGCGCCCTTGCCGATCATCCGTCCCACATCCCTGACGGACGGAGAACAGCAATGGGCGTCAACGACGCGGCGGTACAGGTCGATACCTCGAAGCACAAGGTTCACGGCGGCAACCAGAACCCGCCTGCGGATCAGTGGGTTCCGTTCGAATGGAACGAGCCCCGCCTGGGCAAGCAGGTGCACGGCGAGATTGCGATCGCGCGGGCGTTCGGCACGTCCGGATCGCTGAGCGCCGGCTTCTGGCGCACCGGTCCGACGTCGCCCGGCGCCTCGGCCGACGGCTCGCACCGCGTCATCTACTCGGCGCCGCTGGGCGACGAAACCGCGGTGGTCCTCGATGGTTCGGCCACGCTGACCGTGACCTCCACCGGCAAGCGCTACGAGGTCGGCCCCGGCTCGATCATCAACAGTCCGAAGAACCTCGAGGTCCAGTGGGACCTGCGCGGGCCGGCGTTCAAGAAGTACTGGTGCATCTTCGACGGCACGCAGGCCACGCCGAACCCGCCGACGGACCTGCTGATCGGCAATGTCAGCGACAACCCGGCGGACTGGCAGGACTACCACTTCACCGAGCCCAAGGAAGGTCCGCAGGTGGCCGGCGAGCTGTTCTTCATCCGCCCGGGCGGCTCCACCGGCACGATGATGAGCGGCCTGTGGCGCGCCGGAAAAGGCATCTCCTCGACGAACCTGAAGCCCTGCGGCGAGATGATGACGCCCTACACCGGCGTGCTCGGCGACGAGACGATGTTCCTGCTCGAAGGCCAGGTCGAGATCATCGAGACCGTCAGCGGCAAGCGGCACTCGTTCCGTGCCGGTGACGTCGTCGGCCTGTCCTCGGGCATGCACATCACCTGGGTGTCGAAGGGCCCGTTCGTGAAGAAGCTGTGGGTGATCACGCGCGACGTGCTGCCCGGCTGAAGACCGTAGCCCGGACGAAGTCCGGGATTCCCGTTCGATCGAACGAGGAAATCCCGGGCTTCGCTCGACACCGTAGCCCGGGTGAAACCCGGGATGGCTGCTCGGCATGCAGGCGACAACCCCGGACTTCGTCCGGGCTACGTCGCTACGTCATTGCCCGTAGTAGCGGTAGATCCCGCTGGTGCGCGACACGATCTCGCCGTCGGCCGTGATGAGCGCCTGCACGAACAGCATCGTGCGGGTGGCCTTCACCAGCGTCGTATCCGCCTCGATCCAGCTGCCTGCGGGCGCCGCCGCGACGTAATCCACGGTGATCGAGATCGTCGGCGTGTGCGGCTGGCGAATCGGGATGCCGCGAATGATCGCGAGCACCAGGGTATCGGCGAACGTCGCCATCGCACCGCCGTGCAGGACGCCGATCGGGTTCAGGTGATGCGGGCCCATGCGGAAGCCCAGCTTCTGCTCGGTCTCGTGCCGATAGATCAGGCCGAACGCGGTGTTGAATCCGGAGTCGAGTTCGAGCGCGACGAATCCGGCCGGGATGTCGCCTGCCGCTGCGAGGCTGGAAGCGCTCATCGCAGACCTGCCGGATGAGCGCGGAAAGAAATGGCGGTGACGGTGCAGGCGAAGACGACGAGCATCGGGTTCAGGTCAGCGGAAGGGATGATCCGAGCATGACGCATCCGCCGCGGACGGTCAGCCCTCGCTTTCCGATCGCGCTCAGGCGAATTCCAGATCCAGCATCGAGAACACGCGGCGCAGATCCAGATGCTGCTCGACCGCATCGGCGAGGCAATCCAGCGCCGCTTCGCGCTGGGCCGCGACATCCAGCGGCGCCGCATCGTGCAGGCCAGCCCAGCGCAGCAGAAGGTTCAGCGCCTGCGGCGTGTCGAACAGGCCGTGCAGATAGGTGCCCAGAATCCGGTCGTCTTCGGATCGCGCGCCGTCGAAGCGCTCGCCGATCCGCACGAGCGGACGGTCCAGGCCGCGCCCGCTGCTGACGCCGGCATGGATCTCGTAGCCCTGCAGCGACGTCCGCTCGCCGTGCAACGAAAGTTCGCCTTCGACGTTGCGCAACTGCTTGTCCGGCTCCAGACGTGTGCTCACCTCCAACCATCCGAAGCCCGCGCTCTGACCCGGCTGGCCCTCGATGCCTTCCGGATCCGCGATCGAATGGCCGAGCATCTGGAAGCCGCCGCAGATTCCCAGCACCTTGCCGCCGTAGCGGAGATGCCGCTCCAGGTAGGCCTGCCAGCCGTGGACCCGCAGGTGTGCCAGGTCGGCCCGCACCGACTTCGACCC
Organism: Panacagrimonas perspica; assembly: GCF_004364935.1. Taxonomy (GTDB): domain Bacteria; phylum Pseudomonadota; class Gammaproteobacteria; order Nevskiales; family Nevskiaceae; genus Panacagrimonas; species Panacagrimonas perspica. The sequence continues at coordinate 1,755,235 of NZ_SOBT01000008.1, forward strand.
CGGCAGGATCACGAGGTCCGCCGGTGGCGGCGCATCGCCCGGGCCGACGAATCGAAGATCCACCTGCGGATGCCGCACCAGCGCATCGAAGTCGGTGTGATTGCTGATGCGCGGCAACACCGGCACCACGATGCGCAGCGCAGCGCCCGGCTTGGCCGCGCCGTCGGCGCGGATCGCGTCCTCGGCGTCGAGGTTCAGGCCCTGCAGGTAGGGCAGCACGCCGAGCACCGGCTTGGCGGTGCGCGATTCGAGCCAGCGCAGGCCCGGTTCGAGCAGCGCGATGTCACCGCGGAAGCGGTTGATGACGAAGCCCTGCACCCGCGCCTGTTCGCTCGGCGACAGCAGCTCCAGCGTCCCGACGAGATGCGCGAACACGCCGCCGCGATCGATGTCCGCGACGACGATCACCGGGCAGTCCACCGCTTCGGCGAAACCCATGTTGGCGATGTCGTTCGCGCGCAGGTTGATCTCGGCCGGCGAACCGGCGCCCTCGACGACGATCGCGCGGTACATCGCCGACAGGCGCGCGTGCGAGTCCAGCACGGCGTCCATCGCGACGCGCTTGTAGTCGTGGTAGGCGCGGGCATCGAGATTCGCGATCGCCCTACCCTGCACGATGACCTGCGCGCCGGTGTCGCTGTTCGGCTTGAGCAGGATCGGGTTCATGTCGGTGGTCGGCGCGATGCCGGCGGCCTGTGCCTGCAACGCCTGCGCGCGACCGATCTCGCCGCCGTCCGCCGTCACCGCGGAATTCAGCGCCATGTTCTGCGGCTTGAACGGCGCCACCGCGATGCCGCTCCGGTGCAGCACGCGACACAGGCCGGCCACGAGCGTCGTCTTGCCGGCGTCGGAGGTCGTGCCCTGCACCATCAGGCTGCGGCCGGTCATGGCGTCGACGGCCGTTCCGTACCGACCGCGGCCGCTGCGATCAGCGTGTGAAGTTGCCGCAGTCCGTCGGTAAGCGCCGCCGGTCCGGGCTGCAGGATGTCGCAGGACTTGATCTCGCGAAGCTGCCCGTTGCGCACCGCAGGAATCGCGTCCCAGCCGGAGCGTGCGGCCACTTTCTCCGGGCTGAATTTCTTGCCGCACCAGGACCCGACGATCAGGTCCGGCGAGCGCCGGATCACCTCGTCGGTGTCCGCGATGATCCGCTGCTTGGCGCCGGGCTCGACGCTCAGATCCGCGAAGCAGTCCCGACCGCCGGCGATCTCCACCAGTTCGGCCACCCAGCGGATGCCGGAGATCATCGGCTCGTCCCACTCCTCGAAATAGACGCGGGGATGCCAAGACAGCTGGCGGCCCGCCTCGGCCACCGCGTCGACGCCGGCGCGAAGCTCGTCGATCAGGATCTGCGTGCGTTCGACGGCGCCGACCAGCGCGCCGAGCGTGCGGATGAATTCGAAGATCTGCGCGACGCTGCGCTGGTTGAAGATGTGAACGGGAATGCCGGCGCGGACGAGGTCGGCGGCGATGTCGGCCTGAAGGTCCGAGAACCCGAGCACGAGATCCGGCGCGAGCTCGCGGATGCGCTCGATCTTCGCGCTGGTGAACGCGCTGACCTTGGGCTTCTCCTTGCGTGCCTGCGGCGGCCGCACCGTGAACCCGGAAATGCCGACGATGCGATGTTGCTCACCCAGCAGGTACAGCGTCTCCGTCGTCTCCTCGGTGAGGCAGACGATGCGTTGCGGACCGCGAGGGACGAAGGGCGAGCTCATGGAGCGAGCGGAGTAGACGGGGCCGCAAGGATAACGGCGCCCCCGTAACCCGGACGAAGTCCGGGGTTCCCCTCGCAAACCTAACGGCAATCCCGGGTTTCACCCGGGCTACGAGGGACGGTTCCACGCCCTCGGCGTCGACGTCTCGGTGGCTTCGTATCCGGCCGCCGAATCGACCGAGGCCACCGTAGCCCGGGTGCAACCCGGGGTTCCCCTCACAAACCGGGCAGCAATCCCGGACTTCGTCCGGGCTACGGGCGGTTCCACGCCCCGAGCGTCGCCGTCTCGTTGGCCTCGTATCCGGCCAGCGCTTCCGCCAGGCTCATGTCGAGATTCGGCTCCTTCCCGTCGCCCATGCGGATCAGCTGCAGGCAATACCAGCCGAGCTGGCCGAAGGACTCGAGCACCTTGTGCGTCGCATCGTCGGTGTCCGGACCGAACGCGTCGCGCGGCAGGCTGAGCTGGCGCTCCATCGCGGGCAGGCCGGTGGCCTCGCCTCGCAACAGCTTCGCGCCGCAGTCCTCCGGATCGGTGCAGATCGGGCGGCCGACGCCGACGACATCGCAGTCGCCGCTGGCCAGGGACTCGTCCATGACCGACAGGCTGCGCATGCCGCCGGTGATCATCAGCGGCATCTTCACCAGCGGACGGACCTGCTTCGCGTAATCGAGGAAGTAGGCCTCGCGCGCCGCGGTGCTGGCCGACACCTTGCGGCCCGTCGCGGCCGCCTCGTCGCCCATGCCGACCATCTGCATCTGCTCGTAGTTGCCGCCCGAGATCTCGAGCAGGTCGAGGCCGGCATCGCTGAGCCAGCGCACGACCTGCATCGACTCCTCGGGGCCGAAGCCGCCGCGCTGGAAGTCCGCGGAGTTGAGCTTCACCGAGATCGGGAAGTCCGCACCCACCGCCTTGCGCGTCGCGGCCAGCGTTTCCATCAGCACGCGCGCGCGGTTCTCGAGGCTGCCGCCGTACTCGTCCTGGCGATGGTTGGCCAGCGGGCTCAGGAAGTTCGAGAACAGGTAGCCGTGCGCGGCATGGATCTGCACGCCGGTGAAGCCGGCCTCGCGCGCGGTGGTGGCCACGTGCACGAAGCGACGCGTCACGTCCTTGATCTGCGCGACCGTCATTTCCTGCGCCTCGCCGGGCGCGGCCAGCGGCATCGGCAGCGTGATGGCGGAAGGCGCGAGTGGCTTGGCGTTGATGCCGGCCGAGGTCTGGCGGCCCGGGTGATTGATCTGCATCCAGAAGTGCGCGCCGTCGCGCGTGCCGATGCGGGCGAGCTTGCGCAGCTCGTCGAGCCCGCCGTTGCCGTCGATGACGATGTTGCCCGGCCGTTCGAGCTGGCGGCGATCACCGTGGACGTTGCCGGTGAGCATCAGGCCGAAACCGTTCTTCGCCCAGCGCTCGTAGAGCCGGTAGTGACGCTCCGTCACGCGGTTCATCGAATCCGCGAGCCCCTCCGTCATGGCGGCCTTGGCGAGGCGGTTCTTCAGGACGGCGCCACAGGGCAGGCGCAGCTCGGACTGGATCGAAACGGTCATGCAGGAAAACTCCGTGAGCGTGGGATTCGGTTTGCGGTGATGGGTCGGGGCTGGCGCCCCTCCTACAGGTCTTGGAATTGTAGGAGGGGGCGTCACCCGACAAGGCGTTCGCGATGCGCCCTAGCCCTTCAGGACATCGGCGGTGTGCATCGTGTCCAGGTATTCCTTGACCGACGAAATCTTGCCGTCGCGGATCGTGATCAGGAAGTGATAGAAATTGTTGTACGTGCGGCCATTGGCGAGCACACCGAGCGACTCGGCTTCCACCGCCACCTTGTCGCCCTCGGCCACCATGCCCGACGGCGTGATCGCCAGGCCGTCCTTGGACGTCGGCACCAGGCTCATCAGCAGCTCGCCGATCTCGGCCTTGGTCTTGGTTCCGCAGATCGGGAACAGGTCGGGCTTGCCGCCGATCCACCACGTCGCATCCGGCGTCAGCGTGTCCAGCACCTCCTTGACTTCCTTGCGCTTGAAGTGCGCGAAGAATTCGGCGACCAGCTTCTTGTTGGCTTCGATGCTCATGGCTCTCTCCAGTTGTCGGGGATGACGTGTTCGGACCCGCAGCTTTCCCGAAAGTCCGCGCCGGCCGCACCTGCGGACGAACCCTCGAATCGGGTCCTGCGCGAAGCCCATCACCCGTATGATCTCGACATTGCGGACGACACAAAGGTTCGAGATAGCCAGTCGACGCAAGTGAGGCACTCCGGCCACCGCCGGATCACCCAGCAAGCCGGAGGAGAAAACGGCGATGACGCAAGCTGCAACGGCGACCGCTACGGTCGACAAGAAGATCTACTGCGGGATCTGCGAGGCCGCCTGCGGCCTGATCGCGACCGTCCAGGACAACGAGGTCCTCAAGCTGCGCGGCGATCCCGACCACCCGCAGTCGCAGGGTTTCATCTGCCCCAAGGGCGCCTCGTTCTCGTCGATCCGCAACGACCCGGACCGCGTGCTGCGCCCGCTGCAGCGCCAGGCCGACGGCACGTTCAGGGAAGTGGACTGGGACGTCGCGCTCGACGACATCGGCCAACGGCTGGGCGCGGTGATCAAGGCGCACGGACGTGAATCGGTCGGCGTATTCCTGGGCAACCCCAACGGCTGGAACTACGGCGCCTTCCTGTGGCTGGTCGGCATGGCCGCGGCGCTGAAGACCAAGCACTTCTACACGGCGTCGTCGCTGGACATCAACAACTACTGGGTCGTCGGACACCTGCTGTACGGACGCAACCTCGCCAACCCCTTCCCCGACATCGCGCACACGCAGTTCTTCGTCGTGCTCGGCTCCAACCTCGTCGTCAGCCACGGCAGCATGATGACCGCGGGTCGCGTGAAGGAAAAACTGCAGGGCATCGTGGATCGCGGTGGTCGCGTCGTCGTGGTCGATCCGCGTCGCACCGAGACCGCGCAGAACTTCGAGTGGCAGCCGATCACGCCCGACGGCGATCCCTGGCTGGTCGCGGCCATGCTCAAGACGCTGTTCGACGAGAACCTCGTCGACACGGCAGGGCTGAAGGAAAAGACCAGCGGTTGGGAGTCCCTGCCCGCGCTGCTGTCCGGCATCACGCCGCAGCGCGTCGAGGCCGAGACCGGCATGTCGTACGCGGCCATCCAGCAGCTCGCGCGCGACTTCAAGGCCGCGCCGTCCGCCGTGATGTACGGCCGCTGCGGCGCCTCGCTCGGGCCTTTCTCCACGCTGACGAAATACCTGATCGACGTCTTCAACATCGCCAGCGGCAATTTCGACCGCCGCGGCGGCTGGGTCTTCGGCCGCCCGATGATCGATCTCGAACTGTTCACGCACCTGTTCAAGGTGGACGGCTACGACCGCTGGCGCACGCGCGTCGACAATTTCCCCGAAGTGCTCGGCAGCGCCCCGCTCGCCTGCATGCCGCGCGAGATCCGCACGCCGGGCAAGGGCCAGATGCGCGCGCTGCTGATCGGCGCCGGCAACATCGCGACGACGTCCTGCGCCTCCAACGACATGCGTGATGCGCTGGGCGAACTGGATCTGATCATCTCGCTCGACCCCTACGTCACCGAGACCAACCGCCAGGCGCATTACATCCTGCCGCCGACGCTGTGGATCGAGCGCGACGGCATGCCGGTGTTCTCGCAGTCCCACAACACGGTGCCGCACGCGCAGTGGGCGCCAGCCACCGTGCAGCCGCGCGGCGAAGCGCGCCACGACTGGTGGATCATCGACCAGATCTGCAAGCGCATCGGCCTGGTGCCGTCCGGATCGCGCGTCGCGCAGTGGCTGGGCAAGCTCGGCATCCGGCTGTCGCCGGGCACCGTGGTGGACCTGTTCATGCGCATGGCGCCGGAGGGCGACTGGTTCGGGCTGCGTCCGAATGGCCTGAGCCGCAAGAAGCTCTACGCCACCGGCGGGCCGATCAAGCTGCAGGACGATCCGCCGGTGGGTGTCTGGCGCAAGAAGGTCCATCACAAGGACAAGAAGGTCCACCTGCAGCACGCGATCATCATCGAGGAGATGCGCCGCATGCTCGCGCGCGCACCGAGCACCAGCGAGGCCTTCCCGCTGCGCCTGATCAGCCAGCGCGAACTGCAGTCGCAGAACTCCTGGCTGCACAACTCGCCGCGGCTGATGACGGCCAACCGCGTGCATCGCCTGCGCATGAATCCGAACGACGCCGCGCGCTTCGGACTGCACGAGGGCGACACCTGCACCGTGACCTCCGCGCACGGCGCCATCACTTCGCCGATCCATCTGACCGACGAGATGATGGAAGGCGTCGTCGCGCTGCCGCAGTCCTGGGGCCATCGCGGCGGCTGGAAGCACGCGGTCGCCGCCGGCGGCAGTTCCTACAACGAGCTGACGTCGAACGCCGTTCAGGACATGGACCTGCCGTCGGGCAATGCCGTGCTCAACGGCATCGCGGTGCGTGTCCAGCGCGTTGCCGCTTCGGCTGCGCAGCAAGCCGCATGACGACGAGGGTGCGCCCCGTGGAGGGCCGCGGCGACGCGGTATCGCCACCGTAGCCCGGGTAAAACCCGAGGCTTGCGCCCGATCGTCGAGAAAAAGCCCCCGGGTTGCACCCGGGCTACGCTGACACCCGGGCGCCCGCCAGGATTCGCAGGAGACATCGCATGACCCCTCTCATCGAAGCCCTGCGCACCGTCCTCGGCGCCGACGCCGTACTCGAAGCCGCGCAGATCGCGACGCGCGCCAGCAGCTACTGGGATCCCACCCCGATGCGCGCCGCGGCGCTGGTGCGGCCTCGCAGCACCGCCGAGGTCTCGACGGCGCTGCGTCTGTGCCAGGAGCGCGGGCAAGCCGTCGTCACGCACGGCGGCCTCACCGGCTGCGTCGAAGGCGCCACCACCGACGAGACGGTGCTCGTGCTGTCGCTCGAACGCATGACGCGCATCGAGGAGATCGACCCGATCGGCCGTACCGCGACGGTCGAGGCCGGCGTGGTGCTGCAACGCCTGCAGGAGGCCGCGACGGAACAGGGACTGCTGTACCCGGTGGACTTGGGCGCACGCGGCTCCTGCACGATCGGCGGCAACGTGGCGACCAATGCCGGCGGCATCAACGTGATCCGTCACGGCATGACGCGGCAGCGCGTGCTCGGCCTCGAAGCGGTCCTCGCCGACGGCACCATCGTGTCGTCGATGAACCGCATGCTGAAGAACAACGCGGGCTACGACCTCAAGCAGCTCTTCATCGGCAGCGAAGGAACGCTCGGCGTCGTGACGCGGGTCGTCGTGCGGCTCGAAGAGGCGCCCATCAGCCGCAACAGCGCGTTGATCGCACTGGAAAGCTTCGAGGCCGTGACCGGCATGCTCAAGCGCGTGCAGCGCGGACTCGGCGCGCAGCTCAACGCCTACGAGGTGATGTGGGGCGACCACTACCGCGCGGTGACGGTGCCGGGCGCCCACCGCGCGCCGCTCGATCGCGGCCACGCGTTCTACGTGATGCTGGAGACCGAGGGCGCGCAGCCCGAGGCCGACGGCGCGGCGTTCATCGGCGTGATGCAGCAGGCACTCGAGGACGGCACCGTGATCGACGCCGTGATCGCCAAGTCCGACAGCGAGCGCGCCGAACTGTGGAAGATCCGCGAGGATTTCACGGAGCTCTACCGCACACCGCCGGTGTTCCTCTACGACGTGAGCCTGCCGATCCGCGACATGCAGGCGTACGTGACCGACGTGCTCGCGCGGCTCGGTGCGCGCTGGCCGAAGGGCTTCTGCCAGGTCATGGGACACATCGGAGACGGGAACCTGCATCTGTTCGTGCATCCGGGCGTCGACGACCCGACGCTGCACGCGCAGTCGGACGAGGACGTCTACGGCGCGCTGATTCCCTTCGGCGGATCGATCTCCGCCGAGCACGGCATCGGCACCGAGAAGCGCGGCTATCTTTCGATCTCGCGCTCGGCCGAGGAGATCGCACTGATGCGCACGCTCAAGCGCAGCCTGGATCCGAAGAACCTGTTGAATCCGGCAAAGGTGCTGTGAGACGTCGGCGCGCCCCGTCGCGAACGCGGCCGACCCGCTAGCGCGAACGCAGCGCCCAGGCCGATCGATAGCCGTACTCGCGATCCAGCCGCTCGACGATCTTCTTCGCGGCGGCCTCGTTGTCGAGGCCGCTGATGACGGTGCGAAACGACGGCGCGCCGCGAACGAGATCTTCGCGCAGCGCGACTTCGAATCCTCCGCCACGAAGCCTCTGGGCCAGTGCCTTGGCGTCCGCCGGATCCGAGAACGAGGCCACGTTGACGATCCAGCGCTCGGACGAGCCCGATTGCGGGATGCGTGCTGGTGCTGGTGCTGGTGCTGGTGCTGGTGCTGGTGCTGGTGTTGGTGTTGGTGTTGGTGTTGGTGTTGGTGTTGGCGCTGGTGCTGGTGCCGATGCCGACGCCGATGCCGATGCCGATGCCGATGCTGATGCTGATGCCGCTTTGGCTGCCTCGTCGACGCGCGGCAGCAGTTTCCCGGTTCCTTCGACGATGCCGCCCGGAGCCGCGGCCTTTTCCGCGAGCGCGACGGGCGGCGGCGAAAGCTTCGGCCCGTGCTTCTCGCCATGGGGCGCAGCAGGCCGCGGTTCGACGACCGCGGGAAGCGAACCGGCGGTCCCCGGCTTCGAGGCTTCGGGCGCATTCCAGTCCGGCACCATCGCGATCGACCGGAGCAGGATCGGACCCGAACCGCTGAGCCCCTCCAGAGCGACGCACTGTCCTGCGCCCAGATGACCGGCGGCGCCCCAGTCCGATCCCAGCGTGACATCGCCTTCATAGGCGCACGCGATCGCGACGCCGGTCGGGCCGGCAGCGTTCTCGAAGAAGAAACGCCCGGGCTGCAGCTTGGTGCGCAGATCACCCAGCAGGACGTTGGTGGCGCCTCGACGTTCGCCGATCTGCACGCCGAGCGTGCCGGCGTCCACGCGCAGGTTCAGGTCAGGGCCGGCGCGGCCGGCCCAGTTCGCCGAGAAGCGAGCCTGCGCGCCGAGGTCCAGGTTCAAGCCGTCAGCCGTCGACAGCGTCGCCCTCGCTTTCGGCTCCAGGCTGATCGACTGCCCGGCGCCAACCGCCTGGCCTGCACGCAACCGCTGCCGGCGATCATCCGCCGCGAGCCAGACGATGCCCTCGATCTCCTTCGCCCTCAGCCCGAGTTCTCGCGGATCGGCGGGCACCGGCACATTCGCCGTGGACGCCGCCGCACGCGTCCTGGGCGCGCTCGTGCTCTTGGGCTGACCCTCTGCAGTGGCCGATTCGGCCTCGCAGACGACCGGCAACAGTCCAACGAGAGTCAGGACGAGGATTGCGATCGCTCCGCGGAGCCCTTGCAGCGTCCGCGCAGGACGAATACCGGGCGCGCAGCGGTCTGCAATCGGACCGCGATCGATCGCGCACCCCTCGAGGGTGATCCCACCGCGCATTGGCCCTGCCCTCTCGTAACGCGCTTCTCGAGCGCGAAATCCCCAGAAGTGCCGGGCAGGTGCGGAGGCGCCTCCCGGCCCGTGCATCATGCACGGGCCGGGCCGTCCGAGACAGCGCCAGCCGTCGTCGACGGTGACGTGCGTCGCGTCCGGACGCTCTGCGCCTTCTCGTGTGCCTCACGGGCAGAGGGCTGGGGTGAGTCGCGAACGCCCCCCGGTCGAAGCGCGGCAAGGAACCCGAAGCGCCTGCCCCTCACCCCGGCCACCCCATCTGGTGAAGCCGCATGGGGAGGGCAGGAAACTCCGGCGATGCCCCCCTCAGATCTCGAACCGATCCTTCATCCGCTTCATGTACGCCACCAGATTGGGCTTGGTGGCACCGTAATCCCTGGTGTCGAACGAGAACGGGGCGTCGATGATGTGTCGCAGGATCGACAGCACCGAGGCGTCGATCCAGCGCGGCCGGTCGCCCATGAAGTATTGGCGCTCGCCGAGATGGTTGCTGAGGGCGTCGATGTCGGCACGCACACGGGCGTACAGCGCCTCCGACGACAGGCGCGTCCAGCCGGCGTTGACATAGCCCTTGAGCACGCGGGCGCGCCAGGCGTCGCCGAAGGCCTGCACCTCGGGCGACAGGTTTTCGGTGCCGGCGATCATGCAGAGATAGCGGTGCCAGTCGCCGTCGTCGCAGTAGCGCGGCTGGACCACGGTGATCCAGTAGAGGTGCTCGTCGATCAGCCGGTTGAACGCGAGCATCGTGGCGGCCTCGCGCGGCGTGACGCCCATGCCGAGCGTGTCGCCGTAGCGGTTGCGCAGGTGATCGATGATCTGCGTGGAATCCGCCAGCACGGTACCCTCGTCATCGATGAAGGGCACCTTGCCGTTGGGGCTGTCGCGATCGAGCTGCGAAAGATCGGTGGGCTTGAACTCGAACGGCAGCCCCGCGAGCGTCAGGTAGTAGGCCACCTTGGTGGTCATCGGGCCCAGACAGGGAACGGTCCAGCCCGGCACGCTGCCGTACAGGTAGATCATGTTCTCCCCCCTCGCGCGAGCTGCGGTGATCGCGAGGGAAGAATGGACCGGGCGTTTCAGGCGGGACAATGCGGGTGGCTACCCCGTAGCCCGGGTGCAACCCGGGAATTTTTCATGGCACGAGGGACGGGCGACATCCCGGGTTGCACCCGGGCTACGGGGTGGCCTTGCGACCCGCGACCAGATCCCGACCGATCAGGTGCTTCATCACCTCGATCGCGCCGCCGGCGATCTTGCCGATTCGCGCGTCGGCGTAGGCGCGGCCGATGGCGCTGTCCAGCGAGTAACCCTGCTCGCCGAAGAACTGCAGGCACTCGTCGACGACCCGGCAATGCAGGTTGGTGACGTACATCTTCACCATCGCGGCGTCGATGTCGCTGAGCTGGTCCGCGATGAACTGCTCGATGCAGCGATCGGTCATCACGCGCGCGACGACGATATCGGTCTGCAGCTCGGCCAGCGTGAACTGCGCGGACTGACGCTCGCCCGCCGATTCCTCTTCCAGCGTCTGCTGCGCGAGCCGCTCGATCGTCCAGCCGATCACCGCTTCGCAGACGGCCGTGGAGCGGATCGCCTGCGCGAGCCGCTCCTGCGCGAGCTTGTGCATCATCACCTTGAAGCCCCTGCCCTCGCCGCCGACGAGATTGCCCGCCGGAACGCGCACGCCTTCGAAGAACAGTTCCGAGGTGTCCTGCCCGCGCAGGCCGAGCTTGGGCAGCTTGCGTCCCTTGATGAAGCCCGCACGCGTGGCCTCGACGACGAACAGGCTCACGCCATGCGCGCCGGCGCCGCTGTCGGTCTTGGTGGCCAGCATCACGAAGTCGCAGAGCCGGCCGTTCGAGATGAAGGTCTTCTGGCCGTCGATGATGTAGTCGTCGCCGTCGCGCACGGCACGCGTGCGGATGGCCTTCACGTCGCTGCCCGCATGCGGCTCGGTGATGCCGAGCGCGCCGATGATCTGGCCGCGCACCATGCCCGGCAGCCAGCGCTTCTTCTGCTCCTCGCTGCCGAACACCGTCAGATACGAGGACACCATGTCGACGTGGATCATGAAGCCCGGCGCCGTCACGCCGGCGCGTCCGAGCTCCTCGTAGAACACGACGTTGTGCAGGTAGTCGAGTCCGGGTCCGCCGTATTCGACCGGCACCGAGCAGCACAGCAGCCCCGCCTCGCCCGCCGCGGCCCAGACTTCGCGCGGGACTTCGCCGGCCTCCTCCCAGGCGCGATGGAACGGCGTGATGCGCTGTGCGATGAAGCGCCGCGCGTGCGCTCGGAAGGCCTCGTGCTGCTGCGAGAACAGATCGCGCTTGAACATGATGCTGCGGGGAATCCGGCGACTAGGACGAGGCCTGCATCGCCTCGAGATTGCGCTGCGCGATGCCATCCATGCTCAGGATGTCCTGCACGACGCCGTAGCCGGTGCGGCCGTCCGACGTGGTCCACTGGTGCAGCGTATTGCTGATGTGCAGGCACAGGTAGCAGAGCCATGCGCCGCCGGCGATGCCGCCACCGCGCATGGACACCGTACCGCCGGAAGCGTCGGTCACGTCCACTTCCATCGAGACCCCGAGAATCCCGACACGATCCGACGCGACCTTCGCCTTCACGATCGGGCTCACCTTGCCGTCGCGCAGCACGTAACCGTGCGCGAGTTCGTACTGGCTGCCGCGCGGTGCGAACGGCTTGAAGTGCAGGATCATGTGGACGGTGAGGTCCTTGCCGAAGCTCGCGTGCATCCAGCAGAACGTGTGCATGTCGTGCTCGGGTCGCGGGCCCCAGCTGTGGTCCATCGTGTCGACGCAGTCGATCCGGTACGTCTTGCCGCCCAGCTTGAGTTCGCCCGTCACGTGCGCGGTCTGGTCGAAGTGGCCCTTGTAGCCCTCGCCGAATCCCGACCCCGCGGCCTGCGCAGAGGCATCGCCGTGGGCACGCGCGTTCTGGCTGGCGTCGTGGATGTCGAACGGGTCCATCAGGTCCACGTAGTCGATGTGCAACTCGGTGCCGTTGCGGCCCTTGTAGTCGATCCGGTAGTCCCGCGGTGCGTTGATGGCCTTCACATGCATGCCGTTGGGCAGCGCGTAGTCGGCATAGCTCTTCGGCATCGGCAGATGCTCGGTGACGTCGTAGTGCACCACGTTCATGCGATCCGTGGCCAGCCCGCGATACACGATGAACTCGGAGACGCAGACGCCGAGGCCGGCGCGCACGACGGTGTAGACGGTGCCGAGCAGACGCTCCTCGGGAATGTAGAAGCTGAAGAAGTTGGTTTCCGCCCACTCGTGATTCACGCCCGCGGCGTGGTGGAAATCCATGTCTCGGGCAGTGATCACGGTGCGCTCTCCTGTTGGGCGGTCGATTCTTCCGGTGGCCTGCGCGCGACGACGCGCGGCCTGCCGCATTCTGTCTCCAGCCGGGAGGCGATCGACCGCGATCAGGGGATCGCCCTTAGTCCTCGTCGCCGTGCTTGACGGCCCTCGCCGTTCCCGGGACTCTCGCCCCATCCGAAGAACGACGCCCTGACCGGGCGCAATCCCGACCCTCCTCAGGAATCACGCACGTGGCAGCTTCCGCGGCGCCGTCGGCTTACCCGCGTCCCCTGATCGCCTGGTGCACGGTCGGGCTGCTCACGCTGGCGTACATCCTGTCGTTCATCGACCGCCAGATCATGAGCCTGCTGGTGGCGCCGATCCGGCGCGACCTCGGGATCAGCGACACGCAGATGAGCCTGCTGATGGGCTTCTCGTTCGCGGTGTTCTACACGCTGTGCGGTATTCCGCTCGGCCGCCTCGCGGACGTCGCCAGTCGCCGCTGGATCGTCACCTGGGGCGTGGCCTTCTGGAGTCTGGCGACCGCGGCCTGCGGGCTCGGCCATCACTACTGGCAGTTGTTCCTGGGCCGGGTCGGCGTGGGCATCGGCGAGGCCGCCTTGTCCCCCGCCGCGTACTCGCTGATCACCGACAGCTTTGGGCCGGAGCGTCGCGCGACGGCCATCAGTGTCTTCGCGACGGGCATCTTCATCGGCACCGGCATGGCCTACGTCCTGGGCGGCCTCGTCGTCGGATTCGCGGCGGAGCAAGGCGAGACGATCCTGCCGCTGGTTGGCGCGACGCGTCCCTGGCAGCTGGTCTTCTACCTGCTGGGCGGGATCGGCCTGCTGTTCGCGTGGGTGCTGCTGCTGATCCGCGAGCCGCTGCGCCACGGCACGCCCGCCGGCGCATCGCCGATTCCGCTGCGCGAGGTCTTCGGGACGCTGGCACGTCACCGGCGCACGGTGGTGCTGCACAACTTCGGCTTCGCCGGCATCGCGCTGGCGCTCTATTCGGTCAACGCCTGGATTCCGAGCGTGTGGCAGCGCGTGCACGGCTGGGAGATCCGCGACGTCGGCCTGGTCTACGGCACCATCGTCTGCTTCGCCGGCGGCTTCGGCATCGTCTTCGGCGGCTGGCTGGCGGACCGCTGGCGGTCGCAGGGCATGAGCGACGCCACGCTGCGCGTCGGCATGCTCGGCGGGTTGATCGGGGCTCCGCTGTCGCTCGCGATGGCCTTCATGCCCAACGGCACCGCGCTGGCGGTGCTGATGATCCCGGTCACGATCTTCATCGCCATGCCGCTGGGCGTGGCCGCCAGCGCCATCCAGGACCTCGTGCCGAACGGCATGCGCGGGCAGACGTCGGCGATCTACCTGTTCGTCGTCAACATCGTCGGACTGGGCTTCGGCCCGACGGCGGTCGCCCTGCTCACCGACCGTGTGTTCGCCGACGACGCCAGCGTGCACCTGTCGCTCGCCATCGTGACCTGCGCCGCGCAGCTGCTGGCGTTCGTGCTGCTGGCACGCGGCCGCATCCATTACCGCGCGAGCCTGCTGCAGATCGAGGGGCGGAGCTGAGGCGTTGACCGGCGGCGCTCACCTGTGGGAGGGGCGGTCGGGCGGCACGACCGTTCGATCCAAGACCGCGCGGATCCGGCACGACAAGATTGCACAACCCCTTGGAGGAGCTTCGCCATGTCCCAGGATCAGTTCGATACCTACATCAGCCGCAACGCGAAGGTCGATGAACTGCAGCAGTTGCCGGAGGCCGTGCAGAAGGCGCTGAACGACCATTGCGAGCAGTACAAGCAAGATCCGGAAGCCGCCCACATCTGGGATCCGATCGTCATCGGCGTGCCGGGCGGGCCCGTGAAGAACCTGATGCTGACCTACACCGGGCGCAAGACCGGCCGCACCTTGCACACGGTGCTGCAGTACTACGAGCGCGACGGCAAGTTCCTGGTCGTCGGATCGCGCGGCGGCACCGAGGAACATCCGTTGTGGTTCCTCAACCTGCAGGCGAATCCACAGTGCCACATCCAGGTCGCCCGCCGCGGATTCCGCGCGATCGCGCGCACGCTGGAAGGGGCGGAGCACGAGCGCGTGTGGCCGTCGATCGTCGATGAGCAGCCGACGCAGGGCATGTACCAGGCGCGCACGAGCCGCCGCATTCCGCTGGTCGTGATGGATATCATCGACGAAGACGTCAGCGGCGGCTGATCGCACGTAGAGCGCGCATAGTCAGACGGCGGCGGGCGCCTCGCTAGCGCGTCGGAGACGGCACGATGGATATCAAGCAACTGCGTTACTTCGTCGGCATCGCCGACTCCGGCAGCCTGATGAAGGCAAGCGAGCGGCTGCACGTGGCGCAGCCGGCACTGAGCGTGCAGCTCGGCAATCTGGAGAGCGAGCTCGGCGTGGCGCTGATGCAGCGCAACAGCCGCGGCGTCGAACTCACGGCCGAGGGCAAGGAGCTGTACGAGCGGGCGACGACGATCCTCAAGTACCACCGCGAGACGATCGAAAGCATCAAGGGACGCCAGACGCGCACCAGCGGGACGGTCTCGCTGGGCATCCCGTCCTCGGCCTCGCCGATGCTGGCGCCCCTGCTCTACGACCGCGTACGCAAGGAGCTGCCGAACATCTCGCTGTACATCACGGATGCCAGTACCGCGTCGTTGTACGAGTGGCTGCTCGAAGGGCGCCTGGACCTCTCGATCCTGTTCAGCCTGCCGGAAGACACGCCTTGCGAGGTCATCCCGCTCGGCGTGGAGGAGTTCTGCCTGGTCGGCCGTCACGACGGCAAGCCGTACGCGCCGACGATCGACTTCGAGCGCCTGTTCGATCACCCGCTGGTCATGCCCTGCCGGTCGTCGACGTGGCGCAAGATCCTGGACGACGTCGCCGAGCGCTTCGGCCGGCGCCTCGAATCGCCGATGGAGACCGAGTCCGCCAGCGTGATGAAGGCCGTCGCGATGTCCGGGCAGGCGTTCTGCCTGCTGCCGGCTTCTTGCGTAGAAGAGGAGAAAGCGCAGGGCATCTTCAGGGTCCAGCGCGTCGTCAACCCGGAGTTTCGCGGCGTGTTGTCGCTGGCCGGCATGACCACGGCCGTGGCCCATCCGGCGCGACGCGCCGTACGGGATCTCGTCGTCGACGTCGTGAAGAAACAGGGCGCGTCGATGAGCGGCGTGGACGCGGGCGATCTGAGCAGTGCGACACCGGTCCTTCGGGCCGTGCCCGGCCGTGTGCCGCCCGCATCGAACTGAGGTCGCAGAGCCCTTTTCGCCCCCGTAGCCCGGGTGCAACCCGGGATCACCGCTCGCATTGCGAGGAAAACCCCGGGTTGCACCCGGGCTACGCAGGCTGCTGCTACTGACCTTCGAGCGCCTGCTTGCCCGCGAGCATCCCGCCGTCGAGCAGGTACGTGCCGCCCGTCGAATAGCTCGCCTGATCGCTGGCAAGAAACCCGATGAAGTTCGCGACCTCCTCGGTGCGCGCCAGCCGCTTCATCGGAATGATCGCGACGCTCTTCTCGCGCACGTTGGCCACGCCCTTCTTCGTCATGATCTCTTCGACGGAGCGCAGCAGCGGCGTGTCGCAGGGACCGGGGTTCACGCAGTTCACGCGGATGTTGTGGCGCGCCCATTCGAGCGCCGCGGTCTTGCACAGGCCGACGACGGCGTGCTTGCTCGCGGTGTAGCCGACGATGCCCTCGTTGCCGCGCAGGCTTTCGGTGGACGCCGTGATGACGATCGAGCCGCCGCCGACCTTCTTCAAGTGCGGGAACAGGTACTTCAGGCCCAGCATCACGCCGCGCACGTTGACCGCCATGACCTTGTCGAACACCGCCATGTCCAGGTCCTGGATCGGCTTGCGCTCGTGCGGGATGCCGGCGTTGAGCACGCCGATGTCGAGCCGCCCGTGGTGCGCGGCGGCCGCATCGATGGCCGACTTCATGCCCGCTTCGTCGGTGACGTCGCAGGTGTGCGTGCTGACCTTGTCGCCGAGTTCGGCGGCCATCGTCTTCAGCGCGTCCGGATCGCGGTCGAAGATCGCGACCCTGGCGCCCATCGCGACGAGACGTCGCACGGCAGCGGCGCCGATCTCGCCTGCGCCACCCGTGACGATGGCGACCTTGCCTTCGAGGCTCATGCGGATTCCCGGTGCAGATGCGTGAAGAACATCAGCCGACCTTGAGCTGGCGTCGCAGCCATTTGCCGGCGTTCGCGAGCGTCGTATCCGCCGCGCGCGAGCGTCCCGCCATGAACGGGTAGACATGCTGCTGCCCGGGACCGAATTCGAGCGTCGCGTCGACACCGGCCGCGCGCGCCTTCTCGACGATCTGGCGGGCGTCGTCCTCGAGCACTTCCGCATCGCCCACGGCGACGAACAGCGGCGGCAGGCCCTTGAGGTCCGCGTGCAGCGGATTGGCCAGCGGGTTGGTGCGCGAGGCGCTGCCTACGTAGAGGCCGGCCATCATCACGCTGGTCTCGCGCCTGATGAAGACGTCGCTCTCGGCGTTGGTCTGGAAGCTCTTGCCGTTGCTCTCCATGTCGAGCCAGGGCGAGAACGTGACGATCGCGGCGGGCAGCGGCATCTTGAGTTCGCGCATCTTCAGCGCGCTGGAGAGCGCGAGATTGCCGCCGGCCGAGTCACCTGCGTGCGCGGTCGCCTCGGGCTTGAAGCCCTGCTTGCGCAACCATTCGTGCACCTTGATCGCGTCCTCGATCTGCGCCGGGAACGGATTCTCCGGCGCAAGCCGGTAGTCGATGACCAGCGCCAGCACGCCGGCCTGCTTGGCCAGGTGCGCAGCGACCTTGCGATGGCTGGCCGCCGAGTTGGTGACGAAGCCGCCGCCGTGCGTGTAGACGATCACGCGGTCCTTCGCGGCGCCCGTAGGGCGTGCCCAGATCGCGTGGATGCCGCCCGCATCGACCTCTTCGTAGGTGACGTCGGTCGGCTCGGCCGACAGGCTCTGCAGGTCCTCGAGCAGCAGTCGCAGGCTGTCCAGTCCCATGTTCGGGTTCGACGCGAGTGATGCGGCGATCTTGCCGCCCATGTCGTACAGCGCGTTCTTCTCGGCCTTGGCCATTTTCTCTCTCCTTAGCAGTTTCGTTCTGACAAGACTTTCACCGCAAAGGCGCAAAGGGAAAAGAAAGGTCGCAAAGGCATTTATGAGTGCGATCCTGGACGGGCGAGCATCACCGATGAGGTCTCATCTTTAAATGCAGTTTTTCGCGTTTCTTTGCGTCCTTTCTTTTCCCTTTGCGCCTTTGCGGTTAATCGGCCCGGAATCGGTGTTCACTCCCCCGGCAGAATCATCCGGTGGATATCTCAGCTCGCAGCGGCACGCGCGCTGGCCTTCTCCGGCGCCGAGAACGTAAATCCCGGGAAGCCCATGTCGACGCTCTCGTCGAGCTCCTGGAAGTACATCGGCGCGCCGCCGAAATAGAACAGCACGCTGCGCGTCTTGCCCGGGATGTTGTTGCCCATCATCCAGCTGTGCACCGCGTGGTCACCCTTGTCCATGACCGTCATCGAGAACAGCTTCTGCACGTGCTGCACCCAGCCCTCGACGCCCTCGGGCGTGGCCTCGATCACGATCTCGCCGTCGCGGCGCGCCTTCTGGATGATCTTGCCGATCCACTCCACGCCCGAGTTGATGATGATCGGGATGTTGGCGAACGGGGTCTGCGGGCCGGAGATCATGAACAGGTTCGGGAACCCGTCCACCGTCGTGCCCATGTGCGTGCGCGGTCCGTTGGCCCAGGTCTCCTTCATCGTGCGCCCGTTGCGGCCGCGCACGTCGATCGAGGTCAGCGCACCGGTGCCGCCGTCGAAGCCGGTGGCGAAGATGATGATGTCGGCTTCGTACTCCTGGCCATCGACCACCAGGCCCTTGGGCGTGATGCGTTCGATCGGCGTGTCCTTGACGTCCACCAGGCTCACGTTGGGACGGTTGAAGGTCTCGTAGTAGAAATGGCCGAGCGGCGGCCGCTTGAGTCCGAACTGGTAGTGCGGGCTCAGGATCGCGGCGGTCTTCGGATCCTTGACGACCGTGTGGATCTTGTTGCGGATGTACGCCGCCGCCGCCTCGTTGCACTTCGGATTGACCAGCATGTCGGCGAAGGTCTCGAAGATGAAGCGGAAGCCCCCCACCTCCCAGCCGCCGTCGAAGATGCGCTGCTGCTGCTCGGGCGTGTAGTCGTCGAACATCTGGTTGCACGGCGCCATCGGGAACGCGAACGGATTGGTGCGCGTCCAGTTCCACATCTGGTCGTAGTTGGCGCGGATGCCTTCGCGCTGCTCCTCGTCGATGTAGTGGTTGCGGCCCGGCATCACGTAGTTCGGCGTGCGCTGGAACACCGTCAGGTGCCCGGCCACCTGCGCCACCACCGGAATGATCTGCACGCCGGTGGCGCCGGTGCCGACCAGCGCCACGCGCTTGCCGGCGAAGTCCACCTTGTGCCGCGGCCAGCTCGACGAGCGAAGCACTTCGCCCTTGAACGTTTCGAGGCCCGGGAACGGCGGCATGTACGGCACCGTCAACACGCCGGAGGCCGAGATCAGGTACTGGCAGGTGGCCGTCTCGCCCTTGTCGGTCGTCACCTTCCACTGGTTCGCCGCCGCGTCGAAGTGCGCGCTCTGGATGCGCGTGCTGAACTGCATGTCGCGACGCATGTCGTGCTTGTCGACCACCTTGCGCAGGTAGGCGAACACTTCGGTCCACGACGGCATGCGCTCCTTCCAGTCCCAGGTCTGCAGTATCTCGTCGTCGAACTGGTAGCAGTAGCACCAGGCCTCGGAGTCGGTACGGGCGCCCGGGTAGCGGTTCCAGTACCAGGTGCCGCCGACATCGGTGCCGGCCTCGAAGACCTTGGTCTTCAGGCCGATCTTGCGGAACTCGTGGAGCGCGCGGATTCCGCCGAATCCGGCGCCGATGATGATGGCGTCGTAGTGCTGCGGGGTGTTCGACATGACGGACTCCTGAAACCGAAGGGCAATGACGCAGACGTTAATGAACGAAGAGGCGCGGCGCTTGTATGGACCGGCTCATCGATGAGGATGCGGGTGTTGGCTCAGGCTTTCGACGCGAGCCGGCCGATCGTCTCCGCCGGCAGATCGGTGAAGGTCTCGAGCACGCGCCGCGTATCGACGCCGAGCCGATGGCTGGGCTCCAGCGGACGCTGCTCGACGCCGTCGTACTGCATCGGCGAACGCTGGACCACGATGGAGCCGTAGTCCGGATGTTCGATCCGCGCCAGCGCGCCGCGGGCGTGCATGTTGCGATCGTTCATGACTTCTTCGAGGTTGCGCACCGGCGCCGCCGGCACCGCTGCGGCGATCAGTTTCTCGAACAGCGCCTGCGTCTCCATCGTCACGGTCCAGGCGCCGATGACCTCATCGACCAGATCCATGTGCTCGACGCGCAGCTTGAGCGTCTGCAGGCGCGCATCGGCCGAAAGATCGGGCCGTTCCATGACCTGCGTCAGCCGCTGCCAGTGGGCGTCGCCGACGCAGATCAGCGCGATCCAGCCGTCCGCCGTCGGATAGACGTTGTAGGGGCTTTCGGCCAGCCCGCCATGCCGGTTGCCGGTGCGCGCGAGCGTCGACTCGCCCTTGGTGAACCAGTGCATGCCCAGGTTCGACGACAGCGACGCGTAGATCGCGTCCTGCATCGACACCTCGAGGCGGCGCGCGATGCCAGTGCGCTCGCGTTCGTACAGGGCCGTGGCGATGGCGCCGTACAGATGGATGCCCGCGAAGAAATCCGCGATCGCCGGACCGCATTTGACCGGCGGACGATCCGGGAACCCGGTGACGTGCATCGCCCCCGACATCGCCTGCACCGTGAGATCCATCGCCGGGTACTGCGAATAGGGACCGTTGCGCCCGAAGCCGGAACTGGAGGCGTAGATCAGCCGCGGATTGGCTTCACGCAGCGAGGCGTCGCCGAGTCCGAGCTTGTCCATGACACCCGGCGCGAAGTTCTCGACCAGCACGTCGGCTTTTTTCGCGAGCGCACGCAGCGCCTGCTTGCCGTCCTCGCTCTTGAGGTCGATCTGCAGCGACTCCTTGCAGCCGTTGAGCATCGCGAACGGCAGCCCCGCTCCGCCGACGACACCGCGGCGTCTCAGCGGTTCGCCACCCGGAGGCTCGACCTTGAGGACCGTGGCGCCGGCCAGCGCGATCAGGTACGTCGCATAGGGTCCGTTGTAGATCTGCGTCAGGTCGAGGACGAGCAGACCCTGCATCGGCAACGCGGAAACGTCGGGAAGATTCATGAAGGGATCGATCAGCAACGAACGAGCACGGAGCGGCCCGTCACGCGTCCGGCCTTGAGGTCCAGCAGCGCCTGGTTCACGTCGTCCACCGGGCAGCACTGCACCGGCGTCGGCTTGAGCTTGCCGCTGTTGGCCAGCGCCAGCACCTCGCGAAGATCGGCCGGCGTGCCGGTGTTGCTGCCGCGGATCGTCAGTGCACGGAAGATCATGCCGGCCAGCGACAGCGGCAACTCTCCACCGGCGACGCCGACCATCACGAGCGTGCCGCCCTTGGCCAGGATCTCGAACGACACGCGCGCGGTGTCGTCGTTGTTGACGAAATCGAGCACGGCCGACGCCGGACCGCCGCAGGCCGCGGTGATGCGTCCGGCAAGACCCTCGGGCGAGCCGTCGACGGCTTGTCGCGCGCCGGCTTCGAGCGCGGCGGCGCGCTTGGCAGGATCGAGATCGATCGAGACGATGTTGCGATGGCCGAAGGACTGCAGCATCGCGATGCCGAGCAGCCCGAGTCCGCCGGCGCCGATCAGCACGACGGGCTTTTCCGGCGCCAGCTTCGGCAGCTTCTTGACCGCCGACAGCACGCTCAGGCCCGAGCACGCGTATGTGGCGGCCAGCGCCGGATCCACGTTGCCGGGGTCGGCGAGATAGCGCGAGTGCGGCACGACCACGTGCGAGCCGAAGCCACCGTTGCGGACCACGCCGATCGAGCGCTGCGCGGTGCACAGGTTGTCGTCACCGGTGGCGCAGGCTTCGCAATTGCCGCAGCCCAGCCAGGGATAGACCACGCGCACGTCACCGACCTTCACGCCGGTGGCATCGGGCCCGAGCTTGGCGACGCGGCCCGCGATCTCGTGCCCGGGTGCGCGCGGCAGTTCCACGCCGCGATCCGCGAGCTTCATGATCTTGCCGCCGCCCATGTTGTATTCGCCCTTCCAGAAGTGCAGATCGGAATGGCAGATGCCGCAATGCGTGACTTCGACGAGCACCTCGGAGCCCTGCGGCTCGGGCGTCGGCAGTTCGAAGGATTCCAGCGGCGCGCTTGGCTTGACGACCATCCAGGCTTTCATGATTTCTTCTTCTCCAGTCCGTCGTTCGTTCTATTGGGACTTTCTAAAAATGGCTTACCTCTCCCCCCGGGAGAGGTCGCGCGCAGCGCGGGTGAGGGCGCGAGGCGAAGCCGAGCGTCGGCGGCGCTCCAGGGGGCCGCGGTCCTACTCGCACAGCGCCCGTCGCAGCGCCTCGACCTCGTCGCGCGCCAGCGCCTTCGCACAGCGCGCATCGGCGACGAGATTGAAGGCGTGGAACGCACCGGCATACACGTGCAGTTCGAGCGCGACACCGGCATCCACGAGCCGTGTCGAGAACACCAGATCCTCGCTCGCGAACAGATCGATCGAGCCGAGCGCCATGAACGTCGGCGGCAGCCCGGAGACGTCGGCCGCACGCGCCGGCACGGCGAACGCCGGTGGCGCCTTGCGATCGTGCCCGCTCAGCAACGACGACCAGCCGTAGCGATTGGCGCCCGCGGTCCACACGAACCGTCCATTGAACGCGTGATCGCCGGTGCGGTCGTCCAGCATCGGGAACAGCAGGTGCAGATGCGCGATGCGCTCACGACGCTCGGCGTGCTCGCGCAGCGCGAGCGAGACCGCGAGGCCGCCGCCGGCGCTGACACCGCGCACGGCGAGCCTGGTCATGTCGAGGCGCCGTTCGCCGGCCTTGGCGTGCAGCCATCGCAGCGACGCCGCGGCATCATCGAGTGCCGCCGGATGCGGATGCTCGGGCGCCAGGCGGTAATCCGGCGCCAGGCCCACCACACCGAGCGTGGCGGCGAACGTACGCAGCGCGCGGTCATCGCGCTGCGCGGTGCCGGCGACGTAGCCGCCACCGTGAAGATCCAGCACGACGGGCCGCAGCGAAGCGCCATTTCCCGCAGGCGGTTCGTACAGCAGCGCCGACACGGCCGGAGCGCCGTTCAGCCCCGGCAACTCGATGCGCGTCACCTTCACGCCGGCATCGTCGGTGCCCAGTGCGGCCGGCACGCCGGACACG
Organism: Panacagrimonas perspica; assembly: GCF_004364935.1. Classification (GTDB taxonomy): domain Bacteria; phylum Pseudomonadota; class Gammaproteobacteria; order Nevskiales; family Nevskiaceae; genus Panacagrimonas; species Panacagrimonas perspica. The sequence goes on from NZ_SOBT01000008.1 coordinate 1,778,070, forward strand.
GCGGTGCGCACCGCCGGCAACGTCGTGTCGGAAAGATTCGACAGGTCCGGCAGCAGGCCGATGACGGCCCGCAGATCCGGATCGACGAGCGACAGGTCGGGCCCGATCGTCATGCGGCTGCCCTCGCCTGCGCCGGCTTCAGCACGAAGCCCTTGTACCCGGCCGCGACCACTTCCTCGCACTTGCCGCGGTACGCGCCGACGCCGCCGATGTACGGCAGGAACATGCGTGGCTTGCCCGGGATGTTGGCGCCCATGTACCACGAGGCCGCCTGCGGATAGAGCGTGGTGTTGGCCACCTCGCGCACGTGATCGACCCACGCGTCCTGCGCATCCTGCGAGGCCTCGATCGTGGCCAGGCCCTTGCTGCGCAGGTGGTCGACGCAGTCGACAATCCAGTCGACGTGCTGCTCGATCGACGTGACCATGTTGCTGAGCACCGACGGACTTCCCGGCCCGGTGACGGTGAACAGGTTCGGAAAGCCCGCGACCATCAAGCCGAGATAATTGCGCGGACCTTCCGCCCACACCTTGCGCAGCGACTGGCCGTCCGTCGTGCCGATGTCCATCGCCAGCAGCGAGCCAGTCATCGCGTCGAAGCCGGTCGCGCAGATCAGCACGTCGGCCGGATATTCCTGGCGCGACGTTCGCACGCCGTTGGCCGTGATCGTCTGCAAGGGTTCTTCGAGCAGGTCGATCAGCGAGACGTTGTCGCGGTTGTAGGTCGGGTAGTAATCCGTATCCAGGCAGATGCGCTTGGTTCCGATCGGATAGCTCGTCGGCATCAGCTTTCGCGCCGTCTCCGGGTCACGGATCGTGGCCGCGATCTTGTCGCGCACGAACTGCGCAGCGAGTTCGTTGGCTTCGCGGACCTTCACCAGGTCGGTGTAGGCGTGCATGAAATTCGCGCCGCCGATCTTCCAGCGCCGCTCGAACTCCGCCCGGCGGACTTCCTCCGGTGTCGCCAGCGCGGGCACGGTGGCGTATTCGTAGGTGGCGCCACTGCGCGAGCGACGCAGGTATTCGCGCCGTTCGGGATAGGTCGCCTTGACCTGCTCGACCTCTTCCGGCTTCAGCGGATGGTTGCCCGCCGGAAGGCTGAAGTTGGGCGTGCGCTGGAACACCGTCAGGTGCGCTGCCTGCTGCGCGATCACCGGAATCGCCTGGATGGCGGACGAACCGGTGCCGATGACGGCGACGCGCTTGCCGGTGAAATCCTGCGGCTCGTGCGGCCAGCGGCCGGTGTGCAGCACCGGACCCGCGAAATCGGACAGGCCCGGCAGGTTCGGAATGCTCGACGTCGACAGGCAGCCCGTCGCCATCGCGACGAATCGCGCCTGCAACGTCGAGCCGTTCTCGGCCTGCACCGTCCAGCGTTCGGCGTCGACGTCGTACGTGGCGGCTTCGACCCGCGTGTTGAAACGGATGTCGCGCTTCAGATCGAAGCGCTCGGCGACGTGTTCGAGATATTTCAGGATCTCGGGCTGCGCGGCGTAGCGCTCGGTCCAGTTCCACTCCTGCTCGAGCGAATCGTCGAACGAGAACGAGTACTCGACGCTGGGCACGTCGCATCGCGCACCGGGATAACGGTTCCAGTACCAGGTGCCGCCGACATCGTCGGCGGCTTCCAGCACCACGGCCGAGAAGCCGGCGCGCCGCAGGCGATGCAGCAGGTACAGGCCGGAGAAACCGGCGCCGACGACGACGACGTCGAACGTGCCGGAGGCAGATGCGGAGGGCTGGGAGATCGTCATGACACTCACTGCGTGTTGAGCCAGACCGTCTTGGCGGTCAGGTATTCGTCGATGTGGAACGGTCCGCCCTTGACGCCGTATCCACTCGATCGCGTGCCGGCCATCGGCACGCTCGGATCGGTGACGCCGTAGCAGTTGGCCCAGGCCATGCCGACCCTGAGCTCGGACGTGACGCGATGAACGCGACCGACATCACGGCTCCACAGCGCACCGGCGAGTCCGTAGCTGGTGTCGTTGGCGAGGCGGATCGCCTCCTCCTCGGTGTCGAACGGAATCGCGGCGAGTACGGGGCCGAAGACTTCCTCGCGCGCGATGCGCATGTCGTTGTGCACGTCGGCGAGCACCGTGGGCGTGACGAAGTAGCCGTTCGCCAGCGGTCCGCCGACGCGATCGCCGCCGGAGACGAAGCGCGCGCCCTCCGCACGTGCGACGTCGAAATAATTCGCCACGCGATCGAGCTGCGCGCGCGATGCCAGCGGGCCGAGCTGCGTCGAAGGATCCAGGCTGTCGCCGACGCGCAATGCGCGCCCTGCTGCCGCGACCTTCTCGATGAACGTGCCGTAGATCGAGCGCTCCACCAGCAGTCGCGTGCCGGCGTAGCAGACCTGCCCGGTGTTGTTGAAGCAGCCCATCGCGGCGCCCACGGCCGCCGCATCGAGGTTGGCATCGGCGAAGACGATGTCCGGCGACTTGCCGCCCAGTTCCACCGACACGCGCTTGAGATTGCTCGCGGAGGCCTCGACGATCCTGCGACCGGTCGCGGTGGATCCCGTGAACGTCACGCGATCCACGTCCATGTGCGCGGCCAGCGCCGAGCCGGCGGTCGGGCCCGGGCCCGGCACCACGTTGATGACGCCGGGCGGCACGCCGGCCTGCGTCAGGATCTCGGCCATCATCAGCGCCGACAGCGGCGCTTCCTCGGCCGGCTTGAGCACGAGCGTGCAGCCGGTGGCCAGCGACGGGCAGATGCTCCAGAGCTGCGTGATCAGCGGCCCGTTCCACGGAATGATGGCGCCGACGACGCCCAGCGGCTGCTTCAGCGAATAGCTCATGAACTCGCCGGGCACGGAGTTGGCGAACACCGTGCCGCGCGGCTGCACCGCCTGCGACGCGTAGAAGCGGAACGCGAGCTGGATCCAGCGGCGGAACGTCGAGGTGCGCGCGATCGGCGCGCCCATGTCGAGCGTCTCGAGCAGCGCGAGCTCTTCGAAGCGCTCCTCGATCGCCGCGAGAACCTTGTGCATCAGGTTCTGGCGATCGAGCGGCTTGAGCTTGCGCCAGTCGCCGTTGAAGGCCTTGCGCGCGGCGGTGACCGCGGCATCGATGTCCTCGGCGCCGCCTCGCGCCACCTTCGTCAGCAGCGCGCCGGTGGAAGGGTTGACGCAGTCGAAGGTCTCGCCGGAGCGGGCCTGGACCCATTTGCCGTCGATGAACAGCGGAAGAACGGGGCGGCTCAGGAACGGATGCGATGTCGACATGCGGCGTCTCCTTCTCTTTGTTTCGCGTCTGATGCGCGTTGATCGATGATCCCGTAAGCATCGCGGCGCGACCAATACGGATCCGTTCTGGCTGGGATACCGGTTTCGTATCCCGATGTCGTTCATGCCTGCACGTTGCACGTTGTGCAGTGCAGCGAAGCAGGTTCATCGATGGTTGCAGCGCGCGCATTCCACGACTACTTCCGATTTGCTCTGCCTCCGATACGGATTTCGTATGGCACGCGCCCCGGGACACGTGCTCTTATCCAGCCTTCCCGACGCGCCGCCACGGCGGCGTGACAACGACCGAAAACAAATCGAGGTGACGTGCATGGACCCGAAGTCAAACGATCCTTACCGAGTCGACGGCAAGGTGGCGCTCGTCACCGGCGCAGGCCGCGCGGACGGACTCGGCGCCGCGATTGCCGCCGCTCTGGTGGCCGGCGGTGCGCGCGTGCTGATCTCCGACATCAATCCCGGCGGCGAAGACGTCGCCGCATCGCTGGGCAGCACGTCGACATTCGTCCGGCAGGACGTCACGAGCGAAGCCGACTGGGAGCGCACCGTCGCCGTAGCGGTGGATCGCTTCGGCGGTCTCGACATCGTCGTCAACAACGCCGGAATCGAACTCGCAGGATTCTTCGCCGACATGGACGTCGACGATTTTCGCAAGCAGATGGAGGTCAACACGACCAGCGTCTTCCTCGGCATCAAGCACGCGATCCGCACGATGCGGCCGGGTGGCGCGGCCGGACGCGGCGGCGCGATCGTCAATCTCTCGTCGATCGGCGGCATCAAGGGCGCCGCGGGCCTGGGCGCCTATTGCGGCAGCAAGGGCGCCGTGAGGCTGATGACCAAGGCCGCCGCGGTCGAGTGTGCGCGCCTGAAATACGGCATCCGCGTGAACTCGGTCCACCCCGGCCTGATCAAGACCGACATGGGCATCCAGACGCTCAAGGCCTACGTGAAGATGGGCCTGCTGCCGAACGAAGAAATCGCGGAAAAAGCCGTCGCGTCCCGTTATCCGCTGGGCCTGGGCAGTGTCGCGGACGTGGCGAACGCGGTGCGATACCTGGCTTCGGAAGCCGGACAGTGGCAGACCGGCGCCGAGCTGGTCGTCGATGGGGGGGTGAACGCTTAGCGGAGCTGCGCCGTCGGCAGCTGATCCGGCGGTCGGACCTTCAAAGCTCACCGCAAAGGCGCAAAGGGAAAAGAAAGGACGCAGAGAAAGATAAAAAGGAAAACCTCGTAAACGGGGCAAACAGCGGAGCTTTCGGGACGCGCAATGCCGGCGTTACCGATGCTCTTTGCGCCCTTTCTTTTCCCTTTGCGCCTTTGCGGTGAATTCGTGCAGTCGACGAACGAAAGCCCGCCGAGCATCCCGTCAGGCGTTCGCCGCACCGAACCGCTTCGGCAACAGGCCGCGCAACTCTGCGTCCGTGAGATCGCGCCACTTGCCGACCTTCAACCCGCCAAGATCGATGTTGACGACGCGCAGTCGCTGCAGGCGCCGCACGTCGTAGCCGAACACCGCGCACATGCGGCGGATCTGGCGGTTCAGGCCCTGGGTCAGCGTGATGCGGAACACGCGCGGCGCGACGACCTTCATCGTGCAGGGTTTGGTGATGACGTCGAGCTCGGGCAGCTTCACGCCCGCAGCCATGCCCTGCAGGAAGGCCTCGTCGACCGGCTTGTCGACCGTCACGACGTACTCCTTCTCGTGATGGTTCTCGACGCGCAGGATCTCGTTGACGATGTCGCCCTGGTTGGTCAGCAGGATCAGGCCTTCGGACTCCTTGTCCAGACGACCGATCGGGAAGATGCGCTCGCGGTGACCAATGAAGTCGATGATGTTGCCGGCGATGTGCCGCTCGGTCGTGCACGTGATGCCGACCGGCTTGTTCAGCGCGATGTAAACCGGCTTGCGCTTGGCGCCGATGGTCTTGCCGTCGACGGCGACGATATCGCCCTCGCCGACGCGCGTCCCCAGTTCGGCCTTCGCGCCGTTGACGCTGACGCGACCGGCCTCGATCCACGCGTCGGCCGCGCGACGCGAGCAGACGCCCGTCTCGCTGATGTACTTGTTGAGCCGCATGCCGTCCGGCATCAGCGTGCGAAGAACTGGTTTTCCGGACGCGGCAGGCCCAGGTGCTCGCGCAGCGTCTTGCCGGTGTACTGCTTGCGGAAGATGCCGCGGCGCTGGAGCTCGGGCACGACGAGATTCACGAAGTCGTCGAGACCGGCCGGCAGGTACGGGAACATCACGTTGAAACCGTCCGAGGCTTTCGTGACCAGCCACTCCTCCATCTGGTCGGCGATCGTGCGCGGCGTGCCGACCATCGAAAGGCCGGGATAGCCGCCGACGCGCTGCGCGAGCTGGCGCACCGTCAGGTTCTCTTCTTTGGCCGCCGCGATGACCAGGGCGCGCTGCGTCTTGCTCTGGTTGCTCTCCGGAATCTCCGGTAGCGGCGCGTCCGGATCGAATTTCGACGCGTCGGTGCCGATCATGATCGACAGCGAAGCCAGGCCCGAGTCGTAGTGCACGAGACTGTCGAGATGCAGGCGCCGGCGGCGTGCCTCTTCCACGCTGTCGCCGACGACGACGAAGCAGGCCGGCAGGATCTTCAACCGGTCCGGCGGCCGCCCGACGGCGGCCATTCGCGCCTTGATGTCCGCGTAGAACGAGCGAGCGTCCTCGATCGTGCCGGCAGCGCCGAAGATCACTTCGGCCGTCTCGGCCGCGAGCTGGCGGCCAGGTTCCGAAGCACCGGCCTGCACGATCACCGGCCAGCCCTGCACCGGCCGCGCGATGTTCAGCGGACCACGCACGGACAGGTACTGGCCCTTGTGATTGAGCGTGTGCAACCTGGCCGGATCGAAGTACAGGCCGCTGTCGACATCGCGCACGAACGCGTCGTCCGCCCAGGAGTCCCACAGGCCGGTGACCACGTCGAAGAATTCGCGGGCGCGCTTGTAGCGCTCCCCGTGCTCCATGTGGTCGTCCATGCCGAAGTTCAGCGCGGCATCCGGGTTGGACGTCGTGACGATGTTCCATCCGGCGCGCCCTTCGCTGATCCAGTCCAGCGACGCGAACTTGCGTGCCACGTGATACGGCTGTTCGAACGTCGTCGAGGCCGTGGCGATCAGCCCGATGCGCTCGGTGGCCGTGGCCAGCGCCGGCAGCAAGGTCAGCGGATCGAACGACGTCACCGTGTGGCTGCGCTTGAGCGCTTCGGTGGGCATGTTCAACACGGCCAGGTGATCGGCCATGAAGAACGCGTCGAAGCAGCCGCGTTCGAGCGTGCGCGTGAAATCGCGCAGATGTCCGAAATTGAAGTTGGCATCCGCGAACGCGCCGGGGTAGCGCCATGCGCCGGTGTGGATGCTGACGGGGCGCATGAAGGCGCCGAGGTGAAGCTGCGGTTTGTCCTGGCTCATCGCGTGAATTTACCGCGAAGGCCGCGCCCACCCGTAGCCCGGACGAAGTCCGGGGCCCGTTCGATCTATTTACAGACGATCCCGGACTTCGTCCGGGCTACGGCGGCGCCATATTTTTCGGCGCGCCCGGGACCAGCCGCCCTTACAATGCCGCCCGATGCGCCCTTAGCTCAGCTGGATAGAGCATTAGGCTTCGAACCTAAGGGTCGGGAGTTGCTCGCTACGCTCACGCCAACGCGCTTTCGCGCTTTTGGTCGAATCTCTCAGGGCGCTGGCGAAGTGTTACGCATCGGTGAGACGGTCACCTTTACAATGCAGGTCATGCGCCCTTAGCTCAGCTGGATAGAGCATTAGGCTTCGAACCTAAGGGTCGGGAGTTCGAATCTCTCAGGGCGCACCAATTTTTCCATGCCGTACGCCGGAGATTCTCACTCCCGGGGAGTTGTTCGCTTCGCTCACGCCAACGCGCGCGTTGCGCGCTTTTGGTCGAATCTCTCAGGGCGCACCACTTTTTTTGTAGTACATCAACGCGCTTGGGTCGAACCTCGCGGGGCTCACCATCTTCAGGCCGGGCCGAACGGGGGATTCCCGCCCCTCGCCTATCAGGACCTTGCCCATGCCTTCCTTGCACCACGAGAACCATCGGGCCAGCAGCGTGGGCTGGTTGCGAGCCGCGGTGCTGGGTGCGAACGACGGGATCATTTCGGTGGCCAGCCTCGTCATCGGCGTCGCTGCGGCGGAAACCGCGAGCCAGGGCGTTCTGGTGACGAGCGTGGCCGGGTTGGTGGCCGGCGCAATGTCGATGGCCGCGGGCGAATACGTGTCCGTCCGCACGCAGGCGGATGCCGAGACCGCCGACCTGAACCGCGAGACGCGCGAGCTGGCGGACGAGCCGGAGCGCGAGCTGGCCGAACTGGAGACGATCTACCGCAGCCGTGGACTGGATCCGGATCTGGCGCGCCGCGTCGCCGAGCAGCTGACCGCGAAGGACCCGCTCGGAACGCACGCCCGCGACGAACTGGGAATCACCGAAGCGCTGCGCGCGCGACCCCTCCAGGCTGCGCTGGCGTCGGCCGCCGCGTTCTCCACCGGTGCGCTGGTCCCTTTGGCCACGGCCTGCATCGCGCCGTTCGAACATGTCGCCACGCTGTGCGCCGGCGCCGCCCTGCTCGCGCTGGTGACGCTGGGCGCCATCGCGGCGCGCGCCGGTGGAGCGCCAGTGCTTCGCGGCGCGCTCCGCGTCGGATTCTGGGGCGCGCTCGCGATGGGATTCACGGCCCTGATCGGAGACGCCGTCGGCGCGCTGCTCTAGGAGCCTGGGCGGTAGGAACCGTGCGCGTTCCTACCGCCCGGGCTCCTAGCAGCAGGCGACAAGTCGTCGAACCGCCACGCGGTTACCCTTGCGGTTCCGATCCTTCCGCCGGATCGCCACACATATCCGGCCTCAGACTTCGATTCTCGACATGTCCTCTGTTTCTGCCAGCGCCCCACCCGCCGCCCGTCTCGCCGCCACCATCCTGCTGCTGCGCGACGGCGAACAGGGCATGGAAGTGTTCATGGTCGTGCGCCATCAGCAGATCGACTTCGCGTCGGGTGCGCTGGTGTTCCCGGGCGGCAAGCTGGCGCCCGGCGATTCCGAGGCTCGCACGCACGCGCGCTGCACCGGCGTCGAGGGCCTGAACAAGGACGAGATCGCGCCGCGCGTCGGCGCGATCCGCGAAGCCTTCGAGGAATCCGGGATCCTGCTCGCCAGGCCGGCCAAGGGCGGGGCTATCGGCGCCGAGCGGCTCGCGGCACTCGGGACGCGCTACCGGCGCGGACTGGATCGTGGCGAGATCGCCATCGCCGACATGCTGGAGACCGAGGACCTGGTGCTGGATTGCGGCGGGCTCGTGCCGTTCGCGCACTGGGTGACGCCGACGTTCATGCCCAAGCGCTTCGACACCTACTTCTTTCTCGCCGTCGCGCCCCCCGACCAGGTCGGCGTGCACGATGGTCACGAAACGGTCGACTCCGCGTGGCTGACGCCGCCGACGATCGTGCTGGATGAACTGGCCGGCCGCCGCACGCTGGTGCCGGCGACGATGCTCAACGTCAAGAAGCTCGGATTCAGCGTGTCGGTGAAGGACGCGCTGGCGGCGGCCAAGGCCAAGCCGGTCGTCACCGTCCAGCCGGTGCTGGAGAAGGGACCCGACGGCAAGGGGCTGCTGAGGATTCCGCAGGAAGCCGGTTACGGCGTGTCGGAATTCACGATGGATATTCCGTCGTAAGCGACGGGTGATCGCGGTGCGGACGACGTCCGGGCCGCGAAGGATCAGCGTGCGTAGCCCGGACGAAGTCCGGGATCTGTCTCATTGATCGAACGGGAATCCCGGACTTCGTCCGGGCTACATCAGGATCAGACGGCCTTCAGTGCACCGTCGCCGACGTCGGCATCACGACCGGAGGACGCGCCGCCGCCTGACGGGCCAGCAAGGCGCCATAGCCCATGGCCGCCTTCTCCCAGCGCTCGCAGGAGTCGAGCACCCAGGCCGGCAGCACGCCGGCATCGACAGCGCGCTCGATGCGCATGCGCTCCTGCAGAACCTGCTCCGCCACATCCTTGAGGGTCACGTCGCCTTTGGGTTCGCTCACGTCGGGTGTCTCCTGCCTGGTGCAAACCATCATGAATCGGCCGGCAGGTTTTTCCCGTCCACCGGAGGACGGCCGGTGTCCGGCGAGCTACAGGCGGTCGCGCCCGATGCGAGGACGCCTCAGGCGCCGCCGGTCCAGCAACCGCGCTCCGTGCCTTGCGAGGTCACCGCACCCATCTCGCGCTCGAGATCGGCGGACTCCCAGGCGGAGTGCGGCTTGCGCATGCTCTCGCGCAGGCGATCGCGCGCCAGGCGCAGCGACTTGCAGGCGTCCGACTCGGTGACGTGGGTGACCGGCGCGGCGAAGCTGTCGCGCGCGATCGGCTTGGCCTTCTCGAGCGGCGCTTCCTTCATCTCCTTGCGCTCGCCCATGAACCTCTCGCCCGGACGCAGGCCGCCGCCCGAACCGTCCGCGGCCATCTCGCCGGATTCGGTCATCACGGCGCCTTCGGCGCCCTCGCCGATCGGGTGCTGGTGCACGTAGAAGATCGCCCCCAGAACGCACAGGCCCAGCGCCACGATCAGGCCCAGGGCGGCTCCGTCGCCGCGCGCCTCATCACCGCGATCCAGTCGTTCGCGCTTCGGGGCCCGCAGGGGATCAGCTTCGTTCATCGTCGGATCTCACGTTCGATACGCAAAGTTAACACCGGACCCCTGTCGAAAGTGAGAGGGCCCGGGCTTTGGGTCAAAATGTCGGGCTTCGGCGAGGCTTCGGCCGGTCGAAACCCCTACATACAGTCAGGAGACATCCCGTGGCAGGTCTTTATTTCGAGGAATTCACCGTCGGCCAGAAATTCGTCCACTCGGTGCGGCGCACGGTCACGGAGGCGGACAACGTCTTCTTCTCGGCGCTCACCCACAACCCGGCCGCGCTGCACATCGACGAGCAGTACTGCAAGGAAAACTCGGAGTTCGGCCAGCGCATCGTCAACAGCTGCTTCACGCTGGGCCTGATGGTGGGCGTCACGGTGCAGGACACCACACTGGGCACGACGGTGGGCAACCTGGGCTGGGACGAGGTGCGCTTCCCCAAGCCGGTGTTCCATGGCGACACGCTGCGCACCGAGTCCGAAGTGCTGGAGATCCGCGAATCGAAGAGCCGGCCGCAGAACGGCATCGTGATCTTCATCCATCGCTGCTACAACCAGCGCAACGAGCTGGTCGGACACTGCAAGCGCTCGGCGCTGATGCTGCGCAAGCCCAAGTAAGACACTCATCCCGTAGCCCGGACGAAGTCCGGGGTTGCGCTACGTATTCGAGGGGAACCCCGGACTTCGTCCGGGCTACGGGTGCGGCTAATTCGCGGCGGTCTTCGCCGGCAGGTAGGGCACCGGATCCACCGGCTGCCCACGCTCGCGGATCTCGAAGTGCAGCACCGGCTTATTCTCCGGCCCCAGGCCCAGCTCCGCGATCGCCTGCCCGCCCTGCACCATCTGCCCCTCGTTGACCAGGCGCGTGCGGTTGTAGCCGTAGGCCGACAGCCGCAGATCGTCGTGCTTGATGATGATCAGCTCGCCGTAGCCCTTGAGCGCCGATCCGCTGTAGACGACCTTGCCCGGCGCCGCTGCGTACACCGGCTGGCCGATGTCGCCGGCGAAATCCAGGCCCTTGGAGCCGGCTGCGAGGTTGTATCCGCGCACGACGACGCCGTTGGTGGGCCACTGCCAGCGATAAGGTCCGCCTGATTCGCTGGTCAGCGGAGGCGGCGGCAAGGCGGGTGCCGTCGCGACGACAGGAGGCGCCGCAACCGGTGACGCACTGCCGGCGGCGGCCGGCATCGAACCCGAGGGCGGCGCGGGCATCATCGTCACCTGGCCCTGGGCGATCGGCGGACTCGCCATCGACGACTGTCCGAGCGCCGGTGGCGGCACGCCGAAGGTCTCCGTCGGCAGCGCCATGGGCTTGGGCCGCGGTCCGGGTGCGCGTCCCGGTGGGAGTGGCGGCGGCGCGACGCCGATCACTTCGGTCGGCAGCGTGACCGGTCGCAGGGCCGGCGCGGGCGTGGTGTCGTCGGGGTGCGAGACGATGTCGCCCTCGATCAGCGAAGGCCGCGGCGGCTGCGACAGCCGAAGGACCTGACCGGGGCGGATCAGGTAGTTCGAGCCGATGCCGTTCCAGCTTGCCAGCTCGCGAAAATCCAGGCTGTTGCGAAACGCGATCGAGTACATCGTGTCGCCCTGCCGCACCATGTATTCCTGCGCGCCGACCGGCCGCTCCGGAAGCACCGGTGCGACCGACTGGTTGGCCAGTTCGTGCTCCGAGGGCGGATTCCAGGACAACAGGCCGGCGCAACCGGCCAGCAACAGCGCAGGCGCGAGGACGACGAGTGTGGGCTTGAGCGTCATGGAGCGAGGTCCTGCGCGGCCTTGCCCCGGCCGCGATGTTTGAGAATGAACCAGACGACGAAAATCGCCAGCAGCACGAGCGCACCGATCCCCACCTCGTGCGTGTACTCCGCCACCGCCGCGAGGACCGGCTGCCCGAAGAAGTAGCCCAGCGCGACCAGCACGCCACACCACAGCGTTGCGCCGAGCGAGGTCAGCAGCATGAACGGCGCCAGGCTCATGCCGAACATGCCGGGCGGAATCGAGATGAGATGGCGGATGCCGGGAATGAAACGCCCGACGAAGGTCGCGACATTGGCGTTGCGCAGGAACAGCCGCTCCGCGTCGTGATAGGTCTTCGCGCTGATCAGGAAGTACTTGCCGTAGTTCAGCAGGAACGCCTTGCCGACGTACTTGCCGAGCGCGTAGTTGGCCGAGGCCCCGATCAGCGACCCGAACCCGCCGGCGAGCGCGGCCAGAAAGGGGTTCAGCTCGCCCTGCGCGGCGCGATAGCCGGCCGGAATCATCACCAGCTCCGACGGCACCGGGAACAGACTGGACTCCAGCGCCATCAGGAAGACGATCTCGGTGTAGCCCAGGTGCGCGACCGCGTCCTTGATCCAGAGCGTGAAAGCATCCATGTCAGCGACCGGCACCCCAGCCTGCATTGCGCGTCAGCGCGTGTCCCCTCGAAGCAGGCGGCGCGGCGTGCACGCTAGATCTTGCCCGTCAGCAGCGGCACGAAACTGACGGCGCCCAGATCGCGCTCCGTCGTCCCTCGCGCCGTGCGCTCCACGAGGCGCAGCGATTGCGCACCGGGCGGGCCCACGGGTATCACCAGCCGGCCGCCCGGTGCCAGCTGATCGATCAGGGTGGCCGGAATCTCCGCGCCACCCGCCGTGACGATAATGCCGTCGAACGGAGCGTACGTCGGCCAGCCGAGCGTGCCGTCGGCGTAGCCGAAGTGCACGTTGCGGAACCCCAGCTTCGCCAGCCGCGTGCGGGCGGCCTCGGTCAGCGGGCGGATGCGCTCGACGGTGAAGATCGTCTCCACCAGCGCCGACAGCACCGCGGTCTGGTAACCACTGCCGGTGCCCACTTCGAGAATGCGCTTCGGCGACCCGCCACCGAGGACGGCCTCGGTCATCAGGGCGACGATGTAGGGCTGCGAGATGGTCTGCGCGTGACCGATCGGCAGCGCCCGGTTCTTGTACGCCTCGCTCTGCAACGCCTGCTCGACGAACTGGTGACGCTCGATGCGGGTCATCACCTCGAGCACGCGCTCGTCGCGGATGCCCTGGTTGCGCAGCTCGTCGATCAGGGCCTTGCGCACCTTGGACGAGGTCATGCCCAGTCCGCGGCTGTGATGGTGTTGCGTCGCTCCGCTCACTGGCTCTCCCCGGACGAAGAAAGCACGCGAGTCGATGCCGTGGGCCATTCGCCCATCTCCCGCACCCCGCCGCGGCAGTTGTCACTGCCGCTGCCACCGTGTCGATGTCCGGTCATACGAGGTTGCGTGCCCAGACGGAGAGCCGCTCCATGGCGGCATAACGGGTCAGGTCCACCAGCAGCGGCGTGATCGATACGCGGTTCTGGCTGACGGCATGGAAATCGGTTCCGTCGCCCGCGTCGCCCCCGCTGCCGGCGGCGCCGATCCACCAGATCGGACGCCCGCGCGGATCCTGGGACGGAATCACCGGCTCGGCGCGGTGCCGGTTGCCCAGCCGCGTGACCTCGAAGCCGCGAAGCTGGTCGTAAGGGACGTCGGGCACGTTGACGTTGAGGATGACGTTCTCCGCCAGCGGATCCAGCCGCAGCCGTTCGATCACCTGCTGCGCCACGCGTGCCGCCGTCTGGTAGTGCTGCGGGTCCGGCGAGCAGCAGGACACTGCCACCGCCGAATAGCCCAGGAACCGGCCTTCCATCGCCGCGGCGACGGTGCCCGAATACAAGGTGTCGTCGCCCAGGTTCGATCCGCAGTTGATGCCGGAGACGACCATGTCGAAGGGCTGGTCGAGCATCCCGGTCAACGCCAGGTGCACGCAGTCGGTCGGCGTGCCGTCGACGCAGCGCGTACCGTCCGCGTGGGTCTGCACGCGCACCGGCATCGAGAGCGTCAGCGAATTGCTGGCGCCACTGCGGTTGCGGTCCGGGGCCACGACCGTGACCTCGTGATGCAGGCTCAACTGGTTGCGCAGGCTGACCAGCCCGGGGGCGGTGCAGCCGTCGTCGTTGGAAAGCAGGATGCGCATGAGAGAAACCGCAAAGTAAGTGAGTAGTTTATCCGCCCCGGCCGGATCGTTTTCGCAATCCGGTCGCCGCCGACGGGCACAGGAGGAAAACTTCTCCCAAAATGGCGTCAGGACCGACCCCTGCTGTCCCTGTGAAGCCGACCTTGCCCGACGACGATTGCCAGGACTTCGCCTCCGCGATGCGCGACGTGCGGCAACTCACGCCGAGCCAGCGCGTTTCGGTGCGTCCTCCGGCGCCGGACCCGCAGCCGCGCTACAGCCGTGCCGACGAGGCCGCCGTGCTGGCTGAACTGCTGGCCGGGCCCGACCCCGACGCGTTCGAAACCGGCGACACGCTCAGCTACCAGGCCGAGGGCGTGCAGGACCGCGTGCTGCGCCAGCTGCGGCGAGGCGGCTTTCGCCTCGACGCCGAGCTCGACCTGCACGGCCTGAATCGCGACAAGGCGCGCACAGCGGTGGCGCTGTTCTTCACCGACTGCCGCGCTCGTGATCATCGCTGCGTGCGCATCATCCACGGCAAGGGACACGGGTCACCGAACTCCGGCCCGGTGCTCAAGCGCGAACTCGACGGCTGGCTGCGCAAGCTGCGCGATGTGCTGGCGTTCTGTTCGGCGCGTCCACAGGACGGCGGCAGCGGCGCGATCTACGTCCTGCTGCGTCGCGCCCTCTGATTCCCGACATGAAGAAGAAAAAGAAGATCCTGCTGACCGACTACGCGTGGTCCGACCTGTCGCTGGAGCGCCAACGCGTCGAAGCCGACGGCCACGTCCTGATCAATACGCACAAGGCGCACCCGCTGCCCGAGGTGATCACCGCGCTCTGCGCCGAGCATCGTCCGCAGGCGGTGATGACCTGCTGGGGGATCGTCACCGCCGAGGCGATCGGCCACTGCGAGGACCTGGAGATCGTCGCACGCGTCGGCGTGGGCCTGGACAACATCGATCGCCGTGCCGCGGCGGCACGCGGCGCGCTGGTCACCAACGTGCCGGACTACTGTGCCGAGGAAGTGTCCGACCACGCGGTGGCGCTGCTGCTGGACTGGGCGCGCGGCATCTCGTTCAACAACGCCGAGGTCAAGGCCGGCACCTGGGATCCGTCGCGCGCCACGCCGCACCGCGTGCGCAATCTCACCGTCGGCATCGCCGGATTCGGCCGCACCGGGCGGCTGGCCGCGAACAAGCTGCGCGGCTTCGGCTGCACGCTGATCACGTACAGCCGCACGCGCGCGCCGGATCATCCGGCCGATGTCGAGTGGGTCGATTTCGACGGCCTGCTGACGCGCAGCGACGCCATCCTCGTGCTGCTGCCGCTGGCCCCCGAGACGCGTTACCTGTTCGACGCGAAGGCGCTGTCGCGCATGAAGCGCGGCAGCCTGCTGGTCAACGTCAGCCGCGGGCCGCTGGTCGACAACGCGGCGCTGATCGCGGCGCTCGACGCCGGAACGATCGGGGCCGCCGCGCTCGACGTGGTGGACGGCGAGCCCTCGCCACCCGCCTTCGTCACGGGCCATCCCAAGATCGTCGCGACGCCGCATATCGCGTTCTCCTCACCGGCCGCGGTGGAGGAACTGCGGCAGCGGTCGGTGGAGGAAGTCCTGCGCGTGCTGGCGGGCCAGGCGCCGCGGAATCCGGTGGCGCCGCCGTAAGCCATACAGCCCGGGCGTTGAATCCAGCGAAGCCAGGTGCGCGGATTCAGAGGGGGATCCCGGGTTTCACCCGGGCTACGGGGATGGGTCTCCGCACGGCTATCCGTCGAACGCGCTTCGTTCAGGTCGTTTCGGTCTGCCTGGCAAATCCGCGGTCATCGATCCAGCGCGTGATCGACCCGTGGCGACGCATGCCTACGCGCTGCGATCGCCGCGCAATGCGATCAGCACCACGGCGTGACCCGCCATGCCTTCCTTGCGGCCGATGTGGCCCATGCGCTCGTTGGTCGTGGCCTTCACGTTCACAGCGCCGGGCGACACGCGCAGGTCCTCGGCCAGCCGCGCGCGCATCAGGTTCACGTGGGGCGCAACCTTCGGCACTTCGGAGATCAAGGTCAGATCGGCGTTGACGACCGCATAGCCCAGGTCATCCACGCGCGCGACGACATCGCGCAGCAACTCGCGGCTGTCGACGCCCTTGAACTTGGCGTCGGTGTCCGGGAAGAACTTGCCGATGTCGCCCAGCGCACAGGCGCCGAGCAGCGCATCGCACAGGGCATGGATCAGCACGTCGCCGTCGGAGTGGGCGATCAGCCGCCAGACACAGGGAATCTGCACACCGCCGAGCGTGACGCCGTCGCCGGCTTCGATCCGGTGGGCGTCGTAGCCATGGCCGATGCGGAACGCGAGATCCGGCGGCCCGGCGTCGCGCGATCGGGGCCGGAACACCCTCGTCACCGGCGCCGCGACGGCCGAGCGCTTCTTGGCGGAGGACGATCGCGCGACCTGCTTCTTCGGTGCACCGGCCCGCGCGGACGCGGAACGTCGCTTGTCGCCGTCGGCCGGCTTGCGACTCAAGGCTGCGACTCCGCATGACCGAGCCAGAACTCGGCCAGCAACAGGTCTTCCGGATACGTGACCTTGAGATTGCTCTCGCGGCCGCGGATTAGGCGCGGCTTGTAGCCGGCACGTTCCATCGCGCTGGCCTCGTCGGTGACTTCGAGATTGCGCTCTTCGCATTCGCCCAGCGCCTGGCGCAGCAGGTCCAGGCGGAAGAGCTGCGGCGTCTGTGCGCGCCACATCAGCGATCGGTCCAGCGTGCCGGCGACCTTGCCCTTCTTGGCTTTCTTCAGCGTGTCGGTGACCGGCATCGCGAGCAGGCCGCCGTGCTTGTCGTCGGCCTCGTCGCGCAGGCGTTCGAGGTCGGACCAGTCCAGGCAGGGTCGCGCGGCGTCGTGAACCAGCACGAACACGTGCTCGAACCCGCGGGTGCGGTCGGCCACGCATTCGAGTCCGGCGAGCACCGACTCGGCGCGCGCCGAACCGCCGGTGGTGAGGACGATCTTGGGATGCCGTGCGATCGGCAGCCTGGCGTAATCCTGATCGGACTTGGCCAGCACCAGCACCACGCCGTCGATCCAGCCGGAATCGAGAAACGGCGCCACGCTCCATTCGATCAGCGATCGCCCGCGCAGCGGAAGGTACTGCTTGGGCTTGTTGATCCCCATGCGGGCACCGCCACCGGCAGCTGGAATCACCGCCCAGTAGCGCGGCGCCTTGCCATTGGATTTCACGCGGGAGCCCGGGGCCTCGATCGAAGGGAGACGTCGCGCCGGGCCGGAACAGCCGCTACTGCACGACGAGGTAGAAGGTTTCGCCCGGCTTGATCATGCCCAGCGTCGTGCGGGCACGCGCCTCGATGGCGGCCTGGCCCGACTTGAGATCCTGCACCTCGGCGTCGAGCTCGGCATTGCGTACCGCCAGCTGCTGGTTCTCGGCGTGGGCCGCGTCGGCCTGCTCGAGCAGGCGCGTCCGGCTGCTCACGCCATCGTCCGACACCCAGAGTCGCCACTGCAGACCGGTGAAGATCAGGGCGAGGATGACGATGATGGCGGGCTTGAGCATGGCGCTGACGCGCTCCGGATCCGGCTACGGGATCATGACAGGAAAAGCACCCCGGCCGGGATAGCGCGCGCGGCTGCCGAGCTCGCGCTCGATGCGCAGCAGCTGGTTGTACTTGGCCATGCGGTCCGAGCGGCACAGCGAGCCGGTCTTGATCTGCGTAGCCGCCGTGCCCACCGCGATGTCGGCGATGGTGGCGTCCTCGGTCTCGCCCGAACGATGGCTGACCACCGACGAGTAGCCGGCGTCGGTCGCCATCTGGATGGCGTCCAGCGTCTCGGACAGCGTGCCGATCTGGTTGGGCTTGATCAGGATCGAGTTGGCGATGCCCTCGGCGATGCCGCGCGACAGGATCTTGGTGTTGGTGACGAACAGATCGTCGCCGACGAGCTGCACCTTGGAGCCGACCTTCTTGGTCAGCAGCGCCCAGCCTTCCCAGTCGCCTTCTGCGCAGCCGTCCTCGACCGAGATCACGGGGTACTTCGCGCAGATGTTGGCGAGGTAGTCGGTGAACTGGTCGGGCGTGAAGGTCTTGCCCTCGCCGTGCAGGTTGTACTTGCCCTTCTCGAAGAACTCCGACGAGGCCACGTCCAGGCCCAGGTAGATGTCCTTGCCCGGCTTGAAACCGGCCTTCGTGATCGCCTCGAGCAGGCAGTCCAGCGCCGCGACGTTGGACGCCAGGTTCGGCGCGAAACCACCCTCGTCACCAACCGAGGTGCTCAGGCCACGATCCTTCAACACCTTCTTGAGCGTGTGGAACACCTCGGCGCCCCAGCGCAGGGCCTCCGAGAAGCTCGCCGCACCGACCGGCAGGATCATGAACTCCTGGACGTCGATGTTGTTGTCCGCATGCGCGCCGCCGTTGATGACGTTCATCATCGGCACCGGCAGCGTGTTGGCGCTGATGCCGCCGAGATGGCGGAACAGCGACAGGCCGTTCTCGAGCGCTGCCGCCTTGGCCGCGGCCAGGCTCACCGCGAGGATCGCATTGGCGCCCAGGCGCGACTTGTTCTCGCTGCCGTCGGCTTCGATCATCGCGCGGTCGACACCGGCCTGATCCTGCGCGTCCAGCCCTTCGACGGCCCTGGCCAGCTCGCCTTCGACGTTGGCGACGGCCTTGGCCACGCCCTTGCCCAGGTAGCGGCCCTTGCCCTTCTTGGGCGCCCCATCACGAAGCTCCACCGCCTCGCGCGATCCGGTGCTGGCGCCGCTGGGCGATGCGGCCCGGCCGACGGCGCCGGATTCGAGCATCACTTCGGCCTCCACGGTGGGATTGCCGCGGGAATCGATGATTTCCAGACCGGTGACGCGCGTGATGATGGACATTGAGCCTTCGTGAGCGAGCGGATTACGGGCGCATTCTAATGGCGTTGGCGCGCGTACGGACACGCTGCGGCAGCGGGAGCGCTACGCCCGTTGGCGCCAGAATGGCCGCATCAGGCTGCGCGGATGCCGTAGCCAGCTCACCTCGCAAGCCAGCCGAACCCACCAATGAGTCCCCTGCGTGGCGCCAACGGACGGCCGACGAAGCTGCTCGCGGTACTGGCGCCACTTCACGCCGCGATCGGGTCCGCTGATCACCCTCGTCAAGTGGCCCACGTGGAACGGCACCTTGCGGCGCCATTGGATGTCGTTTCGCGGCGCCGCCTGGACCGGCAACGATTCTCCCAGCGTCCCGCGGTACCAAAGCCAGGGCAGATCGTTACCGCGTGCCACGTCGCAGCTGATCATCTGGTACGCCCGCGGGTTGAGGTCGATGGCCAGGCGACGATCACCGTCCACCAGCATCTCGACCTCGAACAATCCGTGGCGGACGAATCCGCCGGCGATTCGTCGTCCCTCCGCAAGGCTCCTCGCGTCCAGCTCCGAGACGAAGCAGGTACCGATACCGATGCCGGGCGGAAACTGTTCGGTCTTGCGCACCGCGGCGTCGGCGACGATTCCCGTCCGCCGATCGCGCAGGCCGCAAAGCGAATGCACCGTTCGTCCCGCTGCCGGCAGGAACTGTTGCACCATCGGCCAGCGCAGTTCCGGGTACCGCACCATCAAGGGTTCCTGTCCGGGTACCGCATCGCAAGGGCGAAAGTCGCGGAGGAACTGCTCCCTGCTGTCGACGACCGAACCCCGGTAGGCCATCCCGATGCCCAGATGCGAGCGGGGCTTGATGATCACCGGGTAAGGCAGTTCTTCTGCAAGCTCCGCGGCGTCTTCGAGGGATTCCGGATACCAGGTCCGCGGGACATCGATCCCGAGTTCGTCGCAGCGCCGGTTGAAGCGCGACTTGATCAGGACCGTTTCGATTTCCTCGACGGTATGGATCGTGTCCCGAACTTCGGGCGGGAAATCGTCCCGCAGCACAGCGCAGTGGTAGGCGAGCAGGTCGGACGTCGGCGCGACCCGCGTGATCTCTCCAGAACGGAGCTTCTGCTGCAGCCAGGCTTGAAAGGCGGCGAAGTCGACCGGGTCGGGGCAACGCCCGGTCCCGGCGCAATAGGGAGACCAGCGACCCGGCGGGAATCTGCCGGTGCTGTAAACGTGGACGGGAACGCCGCGATCTCCGAGCGATGAAAGAACAGTCAGAGACGACGGAAACTCGGTGTCGAAGATCGCTACAGCTGCGAACAGCAACGAACGGGCCTGCTCAGTCAGCGCCATAAGCCATTGTCGGTACGGTGTAAGACCGACAGCTTATGGCGTCGAAACGGGCGGTGCCTGAACGTGCCGTTCAGTCAAAGCGAAAGGCACGCACCGCGGACGAACCCAAAGAAGCTTGAGGCAGGCTCCCTAGCTCTTCAGCGAAGATTCCAGCAGAGGCTTGCGCTTGACCACGCGATCGAGCTCGACCAGCGTTTCGAGCAACCCCTCGATTTCCTTCAGCGGCAGCGAATTCGGCCCGTCGCACAGCGCCGAATCCGGATCCGGGTGCGTCTCCATGAACAGCCCCGCCACGCCCGCACCGACGGCCGCACGGGCCAGCACGGGAATCATCTCGCGCATGCCGCCCGAGGCGTTGCCCTGCCCGCCCGGCAGCTGCACCGTGTGCGTGGAATCGAACACCACCGGCGCGAACTTGCGCATGATCGCCAGACCGCGCATGTCGGCCACGAGGTTGTTGTAGCCGAAGCTGAAGCCGCGCTCGCAGAGCATGAACTGGTGCGGCGCCACCGCCGTCATCTTCTCGATGACGTTGCCCATCTCCCACGGCGACATGAACTGGCCCTTCTTCACATTGATGGGCCGGCCGCTCATCGCCCACTTCTGCATGAAATTGGTCTGGCGGCACAGGAAGGCCGGCGTCTGGATCACGTCGATGACGGCCGCGACCTCGTTCACAGGGGTGTCCTCGTGCACGTCGGTGAGCACCGGCACGCCGATCTGCTTCTTCACGTTCTCCATGATCTTCAGGCCGCCTTCGAGGCCCGGTCCGCGGTAGCTCTTGTGCGAGCTGCGGTTGGCCTTGTCGAAGCTGCCCTTGAAGACGTAGAGGATGCCGAGGCGATCCGCGATCGCCTTGATGTGGCCCGCCACCTCGATCGCCAGTTCCTGCGATTCGAGCGTGTCGGGGCCGGCGATGAAGAAGATCGGATGTTCGATGCCGATGTCGCGTCCGAGCAGTTTCATGTCGATTCGGGATGGAGGCGGGAGATGGTCAGCATAAAGGATAGTCCCCCGCCTGCGGCCGCCGACGGTTGCCGGGATTACCCGTGGGCCTTCGCTAAACTCGACGCGTTCCCTCCTCACGGTGTCCCCATGTCCGACTCTCCCGCTGCCACGCCGATCCTGAGCACGACGGACGGCGGCGTCCTGACGCTGCGCTTCAACCGACCCGACAAGAAGAACGCGATCCTGCAGTCGATGTACTCGGCGCTGGCCGATTCCATCAACGCCGCGGCGAGCGATCCTTCGGTGCGCGTACTGGTGATCGCGGGCGGCACCGACGCGTTCTCGGCCGGCAACGACATGGTCGACTTCATGAAGGCGGCGCAAGCCGGCGGCAGCGGCGGCGACTCGCCGACGATCCGCTTCATGAATGCGCTGGCCGCATTCCCCAAGCCGGTGCTGGCGGCCGTCAACGGGCTGGCCATCGGCATCGGCGTAACGCTGCTGCTGCACTGCGACCTCGTCTACGCCGGCGAGAACGCGCGCTTCACGATGCCGTTCGTGAACATCGGCATCGTTCCCGAATACGCCTCGACGTACCTGATGCCGCGCATCATGGGGCACGCGCGCGCGATGGAGATGGTGCTCTTCGGCGAGCCGTTCACCGCCGCGCATGCGCGCGAATGCGGAATGGTCAACGAGGTCCTGCCGGATGCGGACGTCGAAGCCCGTGTCGCGGAACGCGCGAAGAAGCTGGCGCAGCAGCCGCCCAATGCCATCCGCACATGCAAGAAGCTGATGAAGCGCTGGACCGAGAAGACGGTGACCGAGGCGATCCCGATCGAGTCCTTCCACTTCGGACCGATGCTGTCCAAGCCCGAAGCGCAGGAGGCCATCGGCGCCTTCCTGCAGAAGCGCAAGCCGGACTTCTCGAAGTTCAGCTGAGCGTTTCATGTCCGGCTTCCAGGAAGCGGTGGATCTGCGCGACGAGTGCGCATCGCTCACCGCGCTGCTTCGCACGCTGAGGTCCGGGGACTGGCAGCAGCCCACACCGTTCAAGAGCTGGACGCCGTGGGATGTCGTGGCGCACCTGCACCTGTCCGACCTGTGGGCGCGCGCCTCGCTGCGCTCGCCGGCGGATTTCAAGGCGGAGGTCGCGCCGCTGTTCGCCGCCATCCAGCGGCGCGTGAGCCTGCGCGACTTCACGCGCGAGCGCTTCGCCGGGGTCGAGGGCGCGGCACTGCTCGATGCCTGGTCGGCCTGCCTGGACGCCCTGTGCGCGGACCTAGCGCGGACCGATCCGAAAGCCCGGCTCGCGTGGTTCGGACCCGACATGGGCGCGCGCATGTTCGCCACCGCGCGCTACATGGAAACCTGGGCGCACGGGCAGGACATCTACGACCTGCTCGGCAAGGCCCGCGTCTACACCGACAGCCTGCAGTCCATCGCGACGCTCGGCGTGCGCACGTACGAGTTCTGCTTTCGCAATCGTGGGCAGACGCCACCGGCGCCCACTCCGTACGTGCGACTCGTCGCGCCGTCGGGCGCCATCTGGGAATGGAACGAGCCCTCGGACACCGATCGCGTCACCGGGCTGGCAAGCGAGTTCTGCCACGTCGTCACGCAGAACCGGAACATTGCCGATACCGGCCTGCAGGCGGTCGGCGATCCGGCACAGCGCTGGATGGCGGTTGCGCAGTGTTTTGCCGGGCCACCTGAAAATCCGCCTCCACCCGGTTCGCGAATCGCCCCGTAGCCCGGCCGAAGTCCGGGACTCTCGAGCTCGACGGATGTGCGATCCCGGACTTCGTCCGGGCTACGACGGGCGTCCCCGACTCTCATCTCCAAAAACGATTCGCCGGACGTGTCGATTCCGGTCGACGTCATTCGTCGTCCAGATGAGGCGCGAATCAGCGCCCGCCGGTTTCCGACCGAAGCCGTTCAACAGAACTGGAGAGCCGTATGGACTATGTCGATGGTTTCGTCGCCCCCGTGCCGACCGCAAAGCGCGAGGAATATCGCGAATTCGCCGAGAAAGCCGCTGCGATATTCCGCAAGCACGGCGCCTCGAGGGTGGTCGAATGCTGGGGCGACGACGTGCCGGAAGGAAAGCTCACGTCGTTCCCGATGGCGGTCAAGCTGGAAGCGGGTGAAACCGCGGTGTTCTCGTGGATCACCTGGCCGTCCCGCGCCGCGCGCGACGAGGGCATGAAGAACGCGATGGCGGAACCGGGCTTCCAGCCCGGCGCCAACCCGATGCCGTTCGACGGCAAGCGCATGATCTTCGGCGGCTTCCAGATGATCGTGGATCACTGAAGCCGCGCCCACGAAAAAGGCCCTGTCGATGACAGGGCCCTTCTTCGCAACTCATCCGGAAAATTCCGAATGCGCTACCGGCGCATCGGGATTCCCCTGCGCAAGATCGTCAGACCTTGCCGGTCAGCTCGGGGACGACCTGGAACAGATCGCCGACGAGACCGAAATCGGCCACTTCGAAGATCGGCGCCTCGGCGTCCTTGTTGATTGCCACGATCGTGCGGGCGTCCTTGATGCCGGCCAGATGCTGGATCGCACCCGAGATGCCGATGGCGATGTACAGCTCCGGCGCGATGATCTTGCCGGTCTGGCCCACCTGCATGTCGTTGGGCACGTAGCCCGAGTCGACGGCGGCACGCGAAGCGCCCACGCCGGCGCGGAGCTTGTCCGCGAGGTCGTAGATGATCTTGAAGTTTTCGCTGCTGGCCAGCGCACGGCCGCCCGAGACGACGCGGTTGGCCGACTGCAGTTCCGGACGATCCGACTTCTGCGCTTCGAGATTCACGAAGCGCGTGTGCGTGGGAATCGTCGCGGACACGCTGGCCGATTCGACCGCCGCACTGCCGCCCTGCGCCGCAGCCTGGAACGAGGCCAGGCGCACGGTGCCGAGAATCAGCGGGCTGGCCGGGGCTTCGACCGTGGTGATCGCGTTGCCGGCGTAGATCGGACGATCGAACGACGTCGGCGAATTGACGGCCATGATGTCGCTGACCTGCTGCACGTCGAGCTTGGCGGCCACGCGCGGGGCGAGGTCCTTGCCGAACGTGGTGCCCGGGAACAGCACGTGGCTGTAGCCCTTCGCGAGTTCGACGATCTGCGGTGCGAGCGCAGCGGCGAGCAGATGCTCGTTGGCGGCGTTGTTGACCGTCAGGACCTTGGTGACGCCGGCGATCTTGGCGGCCTCGGCGGCGACGGCAGCGCCGTCGACGGCGAACACCGCGACGACGACTTCACCGCCGATGGCGACGGCAGCGGACACGGTCTTGGAAACAGCTGCGCTGAGCTTGCCGTCGGCGTGCTGCGCAATGACGAGAACTTTGGACATGATTTCGAATTCCTGTTGAGAGCGGGCGCTTAGAGCAGGCCCTTGCCCTTGAGCGCGGCAACGAGTTCATCGACGGTCTTGACCACGATGCCCTTGGAGCGCTTCGGCGGCGCCGACGTCTTGGTGGTCTTCAGTCCGGCGCCCGGCGTGACGCCCAGCGACGAGAAGCTCTGCACGTCGATCGGCTTCTTCTTGGCCTTCATGATGTCCGGCAGCTTGAGATAGCGCGGCTCGTTGAGGCGAAGATCGGCGGTGATGACGGCCGGCAGATCCACTTCCAGCGTCTCGAGACCGGCGTCGACTTCGCGCGTCACGGTGGCCTTGTTGCCGTCGAGCTCGACCTTGGACGCGAACGTCGCCTGCGGCAGGTCGAGCAGCGAGGCGACCATCTGGCCGGTCTGGTTGGCGTCGTCGTCGATGGCCTGCTTGCCGGCGAAGAACACCTGCGCGCCTTCCTTCTTGAACGCGGCGGCCAGGGCCTTGGCGGCGGTCAGCGGCTGGATCTCGCCTTCTTCCTTGATGTGGATGGCGCGATCGGCACCGAAGGCGAGCGCGGAGCGCAGCGTCTCTTCGTTCTTCGCACCACCGACCGTGATCGCGATGATCTCGGTGATCTTGCCCTTTTCCTTCAGACGGACCGCTTCTTCCATCGCGATCTCGTCGAACGGATTCATCGAGTGCTTGACGCCCTCGGTCACGACACCGGATCCGTCCGGCTTGACCTGGATGCGGACGTTGTAATCGACCGCTCGCTTGACGCTGACAAGTGCTTTCATTGCTTCCCTCTGTAGGGTGCGCCCAAGCGCACCGTTTCTCTCTGTGTTCTCGTCGCGGAAAGGTGCGCGGAGCGCACCCTACATATTTGCGTAGTTGGGGCCGCCGGAGCCTTCGGGCGCCACCCAGGTGATGTTCTGAGCCGGATCCTTGATGTCGCAGGTCTTGCAGTGCACGCAGTTCTGCGCGTTGATCTGGAAGCGCTTGGCGTCGCCCTCGCCCACCACTTCGTACACACCCGCCGGGCAGTAACGCTGCGCCGGCTCGTCGTACAGCGGCAGGTTCTTCGCGATCGGAATGCTCGGGTCCGTCAGCTTGAGATGGACCGGCTGATCTTCCGCGTGATTGGTGCTGCTGATGAAGACCGACGACAGCTTGTCGAAGCTCAGCTTTCCGTCCGGCTTCGGGTACGCGATTTTCGGAGACTCCGACGCCTTCTTCAACGTCAGGTGGTCGGGCTTGAGATCGTGGACCGTCCACGGCGCCTTGCCGCGGAACCAGTTCTGTTCGATGTAATTGATGCCGCCACCGACGATGGCGCCGAACTTGTGCAGCCAGACGCCGAAATTGCGGCTCTCGTACAGCTCCTGCCACAGCCAGCTTTCCTTGAACTTCACCGGGAACGCGGCCAGTTCGTCGCCACCTTCCGAGCCGGCGAACAGCGCCTCGGCCGCGGCTTCGGCCGCGATCATGCCGGACTTCATCGCGGTGTGGCTGCCCTTGATCTTGGCGAAGTTCATCGTGCCCAGATCGCAGCCGATCAGCGCGCCGCCAGGGAAGATGCTCTTGGGCAGCGAGTTGAAGCCGCCCTTGCAGATCGCGCGGGCGCCGTAGCTGATGCGCGTTCCGCCTTCGAGATACTGCTTGATCGTGGGGTGGTGCTTGAAGCGCTGGAATTCATCGAACGGCGACAGGTGCGGGTTCGAGTACGACAGGTCGACGATCAGGCCGACGAGCACCTGGTTGTCCTCGAAGTGGTACAGGAACGAACCACCCGGGTTGGCGTTGTTCAGCGGCCATCCCGCACCGTGGACCACGAGGCCCGGCTTGTGCTTGGCCGGATCGATCGTCCAGATTTCCTTGAGGCCGATCGCGTAGTGCTGCGGGTCCGCCTTCTCGGCGAGGTTGTAGCGTTCGATCAGGCGCTTGCCCAGATGCCCGCGGCAGCCTTCGGCGAACAGCGTGTACTTGGCGCGCAGTTCCATGCCGGGCGTGAAGTCGCCTTCGCGCGGCGTGCCGTCATGGCCGATGCCCATGTCGCCGACCTGGATGCCGCGCACGATGTTCTGATCGTCGATCAGCACTTCCTGCGCCGCGAAGCCCGGGTAGATCTCCACGCCCAGGGCCTCGGCCTGCTGGCCCAGCCAGCGGCACAGGTTGCCCAGCGAGATGATGTAGTTGCCCTCGTTGTGCATCGTGGCCGGCACGAAGAGATTGGGCATCTTGACCGCGGACGTCTCGCTGAGGAAAAAGTAGACGTCGTCGCCAATGACGGGGACGTTCAGCGGAGCGCCCTTCTCTTTCCAGTCCGGAAAGAGTTCGGTCAGGGCGCGCGGCTCGAAGACGGCGCCGGAAAGGATGTGCGCGCCGATCTCGGAGCCTTTTTCCACCAGGCAGACGCTGATTTCCTTGCCCGTCTCGGCGGCTTTCTGCTTGAGACGGCACGCAGCAGCCAGGCCGGCGGGTCCACCGCCGACGATGACCACGTCGTACTCCATTACGTCGCGTTCGATCTGCATCTTGGGCTTGCCTGGATGAGAATTGGATAATTAGTATTGAACCATACTACTTTGCGCAGCGCGTCATTTTAATCCTCGCGAACGGCCGAAGCGACCGACCGCCGCGCCGATCGGCTACGTCGGTTCCGGCATTTCGCTGCGCAGCTTCGCCGAGTAGCGGGCCCGCTCCGCCAGAATCATGCTGACACTGCGCGCGCGCATCTCGGAAAGATCGCAGGGACCGTCGATCGACAGGTCGAGGTGCCGCAACAGCCCGTCGCCGAGTCGATAGATCCAGCCATGCACGCTCAGCTCCTGGCCGCGCGCCCAGGCGTCGAGCACCGCGGCGCTCGAGCACACGTTGAGCGCCTGCTCGAGGACGTTCAATTCGCCGAGCAGCGATTCCTTGCGCCGGTCGGTGGGCTCGGCGTCGATCAGGTGCTGATGCAGGCCATGGACGTCGCGCACGTGACCGAGCCAGTAATCGACCACGCCCGAGGACCGCGAGCGGTCGAGCGCCGCATGCACGCCGCCGCAGCCGTAGTGGCCCACGACCATGATGTGCCGCACCTTGAGCCGGTCCACCGCGAACTGGATGACCGACTGGCAGTTGATGTCGGAGTGCGCGACCACGTTGGCCACGTTGCGGTGAACGAAGATCTCGCCCGGCAGCATGCCGATGATCTCGTTGGCCGGTACGCGCGAATCCGAGCACCCGATCCACAGGAAATCCGGCTTCTGCAGCTTCTCCAGCCGCTTGAAGAAATCGGGATCGCGCTCGCCCATCTTCCGCGCCCAATCACGGTTGTTTTCCAGCAGTTTCTGCAGGTCTTCCATGCTCAGATCTGTCCTGCGCCCCAAAGTACGCCGGCCGCCGCCATGCCGGCCACCGCGTCGTCGATCATGATCCCCAGGCCGCCGTGAACGTGGCGGTCGAGCAGCCGGATCGGCCAGGGCTTGAGAATGTCGAACAACCGGAACAATGCGAAAGCAGCCAGCAGACCGATCGCCAGATGCCAGGTCGGCCCCTGCAGGCCGGGCAGCAGCGGAATGCAGGCGATCAGGAAGCCCACGATTTCGTCGAATACGAAGCCCGGGTAGTCGTGCACCTGCAGAAGACGCGAACTCGCCCCGCAGACCCAGCAGCCGAATACGAACAGCAGCGCCGTGACGGCGGTGTAGACCGGCCAGGGCAGCCAGAACAGCGCGAAGAAGAACGGGATGCCCACCAGCGTGCCGAACGTGCCGGGGGCCACGGGCGCGAGCCCCGCACCGAACCCGAACGCGATGAAATGCTCCGGTGTGCTCAGCACGAGGCGCGCCGGGGGCGGCGGAATGTCTCGTTTGCCTGGCTTCACTCGAAGTGCCGGTAACCGTGAGGCGGGACCGCAATGGTAGCGCCTGAGGCGTCCACGAAGCGCAGTCCGGGCACAGGCGACAGGCAGCCGATGACGGTCAGCGGGACGTCGAGGCCGGCCCTGGCACCCGCGAGATGGCCGGGTGGCAGGCAGACGCAGAGCTCGTAGTCGTCCCCGCCCTGGACCTGCAGCGCCAGCCGGGACGTGTCGACGTCACCGACTCTCTGGAGGAACTCCGGCGACGCGGGGAGCTGCGAGGCGTCGATATCGGCACCCACCCCACTCGCACGAAGGATGTGGGACAGATCCCCCGCGAGGCCGTCGGACAGGTCGATGGCGGCGCTCGCCAGGCCTCGCAGCCGCAATCCGGCTGCAACGCGTGGCTCGGGGCGATCCAAACGTCCGCGCAACGACTCGCCGGCATTCGCCCCCAGCTTCAGCGCCAGTGCCGCATCCCCGAGCGTGCCGGTGACGCACACGAGGTCCCCCGCGCGTCCAAGATCCCGGCGTAGCGCCTTCGCGAAAGGCACCTGCCCCATCGCGGTCACCGTGATGCTCGATGGCCCGCGCGTGGTATCGCCGCCTACCAGCGCGACGCGATGCCGATCGGCCAGATCACGCAGTCCTCGCACGAACTCGGCCAGCCAGCTCTCATCGGCCTTGCCGAGCGTGAGCGCCAGCGTGAACCAGCGCGGCTCGGCGCCCATCGCAGCCAGATCCGACAGATTCACCGCCAGCGATTTCCAGCCGATGTCGTAGGGCGCGGTGTCCAGCGGGAAGTGGCGACCCGCCACCAGTGTGTCGGTGGTGACGACCAGTTCCTGCCCCGCATCGAGCGTGAGCAAGGCAGCGTCGTCGCCGATGCCGATGCGCACACCCTCGGCCGACGACGTCAGCGCAGCGAAGTACCGCTGGATGAGCTGGAATTCGTCCATCCGGACTCCGCTGCGTCCTTCGAGAGGCCGGCACGATTGCGCCGGCAAGCCTGGTCTCAGCCGCCCATCTCGGCGCTGCGCGAACTGCGCGCGAGCTTGTCGAGCACACCGTTGACGAACTTGTAGCCGTCCTCGGCTCCGAACATCTTGGCGAGGTTGACCGACTCGTTGACCACGACCTTCCACGGCACTTCGGGCTTGCTCGCCATCTCGTAGGCGCCGAGCAGCAGGATCGCGTGTTCGACCGGATCCAGCTGATTCAGGGGACGATCGAGGTGCGGCACCAGCGACATCGTGAGCGCCACCGCGTCGGCGACCGTCCCCTTGAGCAGTTCCTCGAAGTAGACGGGATCGGCGCGACCGAGTCCTTCTTCCTGATCGCGGAACTGCTTGAGCAGCGTCTCGGGCTGCGTCTCGTTGACCAGCCACTGGTACAGCGCCTGGACCGTCAGGCGGCGCGACAGCCCGCGCCGGCTGATCGGAGGCGCTTCACCGGTCACGAGGCGACCTCCGCAGGCACGCGAATCTCTCGTCCGTAGCTCACGAGGCCGCCGTGATCAGTCGGATCATGTCGAGCGCGGCACTCACGGCCTCGTACCCTTTGTTGTCGTCGCCGGGGCCGCAGCGCTCGGTCGCCTGCTGCGGTGTATTGACCGTGAGCACGCCGAACGCCACCGGCTTCCCCGCACGCAGTTGCACATCCATCAAGCCGCGAGCGCATTCGCCGGCGACGTATTCGAAGTGCGGCGTGTCGCCGCGGATCACCGCGCCCAGCGCGATGACCGCATCGAACTTTCCGCCGGTGATCAACGCTTGCGCCGCCAGCGGCAGTTCGTAGGCGCCGGGCGCATGAAACTCGGCGATGTGCGCTTCGCGCACGCCCCAGACTTTCAGCGCGCGATGCGCACCCGCCAGCAGGGCGTCGATGATCTCGACGTTCCAGCGCGTGGCAAGAAGCGCGACACGCGTCGCGCTGAATTCACCCGCCGCGGGCGCGGCGGGAGCAGCAAATCCTGATTTGACGTCAGACATGAAGGCTCAATCGCAGGGAACGTATTCGACCACTTCGAGGCCGAAGCCGGAAATGCCGTGCAGACGCTTGGGCGCCGACAGCACGCGCATGCGGCGCACACCCAGATCGAAAAGAATCTGCGCGCCGATGCCGTAGGTGCGCAGCACCTTCGGATCCGACGGATTCTCTTCCTGGAAAACGGGCTGCGAGCGGTTGAGGTTGATGATCTGCTGCACCAGTTCGCGCGACGCTTCTGACTTGCGCAGCACGACGATCACACCTGCGCCCTCTTCCGCGACGCGTTTCATCGCGCGCTTGAGCGGCCAGCCGAAGTGCTCGGACTCGGCACCGATCATGTCGGCGAGCGTGTTCCGCAGATGCACGCGCACGAGCGTGGGCTTGTTCGGATCGACCTGACCTTTCACCAGCGCGAGGTGCACGGTGCTGTCCACCGCGTCCTGATAGGTGAGCAGATGGAAGTCGCCGTACTCGGTGGTGATCTTGGTCTCGGCAACGCGCTCGATACTGTGTTCGTTGTCGAGGCGGTAGCGGATCAGGTCGGCGATCGTGCCGATCTTCAGTCCGTGCTCCGTCGCGAACTTCTGCAGATCGGGACGTCGCGCCATCGTGCCGTCCTCGTTGAGGATCTCGACGATGACCGACGCGGGCTCGAGGCCCGCGAGCCTCGCCAGATCACAGCCCGCCTCGGTGTGACCCGCGCGGGCCAGAACACCGCCCGGCTGCGCGCTCAGCGGAAAGATGTGGCCGGGCTGCACCAGGTCGGTGGGCCTCGCCTCGGGCTTCACCGCTGCGCGGATCGTGTGTGCACGATCGAACGCGGAGATGCCGGTGGTGACGCCCTCTGCGGCTTCGATCGAAACCGTGAAGGCGGTTTTGTGCACGTCACCTTCCTGCGCGACCATCGGTGGGAGCCGCAGCTGGCGGCAGCGCTCGGCGGTCAGGGTCAGGCAGATCAGGCCACGGCCGTAACGCGCCATGAAGTTGATGTCTTCGGGGCGAACCAGGCTCGCCGCCATGATCAGATCGCCTTCGTTCTCGCGATCTTCGTCGTCCATCATCACCACCATCTTGCCGGCCTTGATGTCGGCGACGATGTCGGAGATGTAGTCGAGGCCCTTGCGGCCTTCCTCAGTGCTCTTGGAAATGCTGGTGACCTTGCTCATGGTGTCTCGCGTGCCTGCAGCAGGCGTTCGAGGTAGCGCGCGATGAGGTCGACCTCGAGGTTTACCGCATCGCCAGATTGAAGATCGCCCAGGGTCGTCTGACCCAGGGTGTGGGGGATGATGTTAACGCCAAAGCGCTGGGCCTCGACGTCATTCACCGTCAGGCTGATGCCGTCGATCGTGATGGAGCCCTTCCGCGCGATGTATTTGGCCAGATCGACCGGCACCTCGAACTGCATGCGCCACGACCGGGCTTCTTCGTATCGCTCGACCAGACGGCCGATGCCGTCCACGTGCCCCGACACCAGATGCCCGCCCAACGGCTTGTGCGGCGTCAGGGCCTTTTCGAGGTTCACGCGGCGCCCGGCGCTCCAATAGCCGCTGCTGGTTGCCTGCAGTGTCTCGACCGACAGATCGGCCGTGAAGCCCTTTTCGGTTTTTTCGCGAACGGTCAGGCAGATGCCGCTGACCGCAACGCTGTCGCCCAGTGCGACCCCGGCGAGATAGCCGTCATCCGATTCGATCAGCATGCGGACGTCCCCGCCACGCGGCTCGACCGCCACGATACGGCCCTGTGATTCGATGATGCCCGTGAACATGCCTAGCGAGCTCCGGTGACGGGAATGGCGGTGATTCGCAGGTCCGGACCGACCTGGCGCACATCGACGAACTTCAACTGGACACGCTGATCGAGTCGATCGAGACCGGGCATCTGCGCAAGACTGCGCGCGGCATCGCCCAGCAATGTCGGCGCGAGATAGCAGATCAGTTCGTCCACCAGATTGTCCTGCAGGAAGGCACCGGCCAGGCCGGCGCCGCACTCCACGAGCACGTGGTTGACCTCACGACGTGCCAGTTCCCGAAGTGCTGGTTCCAGTGCGATTCGGCCGGTCGAGGTCAGCGGAACCACGATCCGTTCGACGCCTTCGGCTTCCGTGGCCGACGTTCCCGAAATACGAAAGCGGCGCGCGCCATCGCGCGCCCAAACCCTCGCCGAGTTGCCGACACGCGCCGTCGAGTCCAGCACGATGCGATCGGGCTGGCGTGTGCCGCCAACAAAGTCGCGCACGGTCATTCTCGGATCGTCGGCCAACACGGTGCCTGCTCCGCTGAGCACAGCGCCCGCATCGGCGCGCAGGCGATGCACGTCGGCGCGCGCCGCTTCGCCGGTGATCCATTGAGATTCCCCGTTCGCCATCGCCGTGCGCGCGTCGAGGCTTGCGGCGAGCTTGAGCGTCACGAAAGGTCGCCCACGCTCCATGCGTGAAACGAATCCACGGTTCAGTTCGCGCGCCGGCCCTTCCAGCAAGCCCACGTCGACCTCGATCCCGGCTGCCTTCAGGCAGTCGAGCCCCTGGCCTGCGACGCGCGGATTCGGATCGCGCATCGCCGCCCAAACTTTTCTGACGCCCGCGGCGACCAGCGCGTCGGCGCAGGGCGGCGTGCGTCCATGGTGAGAGCAGGGCTCGAGCGTCACGAACAGATCCGCGCCGCGCGCCTTCGCGCCCGCGGCACGCAGGGCGTGGATCTCGGCGTGCGGTTCACCGGCAATTTCGTGGCAGCCTTCGCCGACGATGGCGCCGTCGCGAACGACGACACAGCCCACCCGCGGATTGGGAAAGGTCGTGAAACGGCCGCGCTCCGCGAGCTGCAGCGCGCGCGCCATGAATTCCACGGGATCCCGCGAATTCATCTCGACTTCGGCTTGCGCGGCGCTGCTTCAGCCGGCGGCGTCGCGCCGGACTCGCCGGCGCTGATCAGCGACATCTGGCTGCGCCGCTGCTCGGCAGTAGGCAGATGCTGCAGGCGCTCGATCTCCTCGCGGAATGCATTGAGATCCTCAAAGCTCAGATAGATCGATGCGAATCGCACGTACGCGACGTGATCGAGATCCCGCAGTTCTTCCATGACCCATTCGCCGACCTGGCGCGAAGGCACTTCGCGTTCGCCGCTCTGGCGCAGTTTGCGCATCACGCTTTCGACCGCATGGTCGACCGCGTCGGGAGATACGGGACGCTTGTAGAGCGCACTCTCGAAGCCGCGACGCAGTTTTTCTTCCTCGAACGGCTCGGGACTGCCGCCGCGCTTGATGATGTTGGGAATGGTGAGTTGCGCGCGCTCGAAGGTCGTGAAGCGCCCCTTGCACTCCGCGCACTCGCGCCTGCGCCGGACCTGCGTCCCCTCTTCGGCGAGACGCGAGTCGATGACGCGCGTATCGGTCGCGCTGCAGAAGGGGCACTGCATCAGGAATTCACCTCAGGCCGCGCGACGGTCCTTGCCGTACACCGGGAAGCGCGCGCAGAGCTTCTCGACTTCGCCGCGGACGCGGCCGATCACGCCCTCGACGTCGCCGGCGGCCGACATCGCATCGACGATCTCGACGATCCAGCCCGCGACCTGCGCCATCTCCGGCTCGCCGAAACCACGCGTGGTGGAAGCCGGCGATCCGAGACGCAGACCCGAGGTCACGAAAGGCGACTTCGGATCGTTCGGAACGGAGTTCTTGTTCACCGTGATGTGGGCGCGGCCCAGCGCGGCCTCGGCGTCCTTGCCAGTGACGTTCTTCGCGATCAGGTCGAGCAGGAACAAATGGTCGTCGGTACCGCCGGAGACGACCTTGTGCCCGCGTTCGATGAACACCTTGGCCATCGCGCGTGCGTTGAGCACGACCTGCTTCTGGTAGGTCTTGAAGCTCGGATCGAGCGCTTCCTTGAACGCCACGGCCTTGGCGGCGACGACGTGCATCAGCGGACCGCCCTGGATGCCCGGGAACACGGCCGAGTTGAGCTTCTTGTTGAAGTCCTCGCTCTGGCCCTTGGACAGGATGATGCCGCCACGTGGCCCACGCAGCGTCTTGTGCGTGGTCGAGGTCACGACGTGCGCATGCGGGAGCGGGCTCGGGTACTCGCCCGCTGCCACCAGACCCGCGACATGCGCCATGTCGACCCAGAACAGCGCGCCGACCTTGTCCGCGATCTCGCGCATCCGCTTCCAGTCCTTGACGCGCGAATACGCGGAGAAGCCGCCGATCAGCATCTTCGGCTTGGTCTCGAGCGCGATGCGCTCCATCTCGTCGTAGTTGATCAGCCCGGTCACCGGGTCCAGACCGTACGGCACGATCTTGTGGTGACGGCCGGAGAAGTTGGCGGCGTTGCCATGCGTCAGGTGACCGCCCTGCGCCAGGTTCATGCCCATCACGGTGTCGCCGGGCGCCACCAGGCTCAGGAAGATTGCGGCGTTGGCCTGGGCACCCGAATGCGGCTGCACGTTGGCGAAGTCGCAGTCGAACAGCTTCTTCACGCGGTCGATGGCGAGCTGCTCGGCGACGTCGACGTGTTCGCAACCACCGTAGTAGCGCTTGCCGGGATACCCCTCGGCGTACTTGTTCGTCAGCGACGAGCCCTGCGCTTCCATGACGGCCGGGCTGCAGTAGTTCTCGGAGGCGATCAATTCGATATGCGCTTCCTGGCGCGCATTCTCGGCGGCGATGGTCGCGGCGAGCTCAGGATCGGACTGGGTCAGGCTGGGGGCGTTGGTCCACATGGGCGTGCGATGAGGTCGAGCAGAAGCGAAAAAGGGGGCGTTGTCGGCTAGGCGCGATCACCGGGGATCCCGCGCCTCACCCGATATGGGGGATCGAGCGCGTTGCTCAATCCACCACTTCAAGCATCAGGTCCAGCGCCTTGCGCGCGGGGTCGGCGATGTTCTGCGGTACGCGAATCTGGTTGACGATCTGGCCGGCGACGAGGTTGTCGAGCACCCAGGCCAGATGCTGCGGATCGGTGCGGAACATCGTGGAGCACATGCAGACGGTCGGGCTCATGAACTGCACCTGCACGCCCTTGGGCTTCATCTCGTCGGCGAGGCGGTTCACCAGGTTCAGCTCGGTGCCGACCAGCCAGTGATCGCCCGGCTGGCTGGCGCGCACGGTTCGCAGGATGTATTCGGTGCTGCCGACGAAGTCCGACTTCTCGCAGACTTCCATCGCGTTCTCCGGATGGCTGATGACCTTGCCTTTCGGATTGGCCTTGCGGAAGTTGTCGATGTGCGCCGGCTGGAACATCTGGTGGACCGAGCAGAAGCCTTTCCACAGGATGATCTTCGCATTGCGGATCTGGTCTTCGGTCAAGCCCCCACGCGGCTTCATGAAGTCCCAGGTGACCATCTGGTCGAGCGGGATGCCCATCCTGTAGCCGGTGTTGCGTCCGAGATGCTGGTCGGGGAAGAACAGGACCTTCTCGCGTCGCGCGAACGACCACTGCAGCACGGCCTTGGCATTCGAACTGGTGCAGACGATGCCGCCGTGGTTGCCGCAGAAAGCCTTCAGATCGGCCGCGGAATTGATGTACGTGACCGGCGTGACGGTCTGATCCGGGTCGATGACCTGGGAGATCTCCTCCCAGCACTTGCGCACCTTCACCAGGTTGGCCATGTCGGCCATCGAGCAACCCGCGGCAAGGTCCGGCAGGATCACCTTGCGCTCGCCGAAGGTGAGGATGTCCGCCACCTCGGCCATGAAGTGCACGCCGCAGAACACGATGAATTCGGCATCCGAATTTGCGGCCTGCTGCGAGAGCTTGAGCGAGTCGCCGGAATAGTCGGCGTGCTTGAAGACTTCGTCGCGCTGGTAATGGTGACCCAGAATGGCCAGTCGCTTGCCGAGGATGGCCTTGGCGGCAATGATCCGGGCATCGCAGCTCGAATCGTCGAGCAGGCTGAACTGGTCAAGCTTTAGAACGGCGGCCACAGCGTTTTCCAGTGTTCGGCGGGGGCGCAGTTTAGCCCATCAGGCCACCCTTCTCGCGGCATTTCCCATCGTCGCGCGCTGCTCGCGCTCGCACCGGCCCACGTGCTCCCCTACACTACGCGGCCCTTCGGTCGGTCGCAGGCCGGAGATATGCAGTTTTCTACTGATTTTCTGGAGATTTTTCATGGCGCAAGGTTTTGTAGTGAATGCAGAACCGCGCGACGAGCAGGGCACCGGTGCGAGCCGCCGCCTGCGTCGCACGGGCAGACTTCCGGCAATCGTCTATGGCGGCAACAAGCCCCCGCAGGCACTGTCGGTCAACCACAACGAGCTGTGGAAGGGCCTCAAGCAGGAAGCCTTCTATTCGAAGATCCTGACGCTCAACGTCGGCAGCGAGTCCGAGCAGGTCGTCCTCAAGGATCTGCACCGTCACCCGGTTCGCGACGAGGTCATGCACATGGACCTGCAGCGCGTGCTGGCCGACGTGGCCATCCGCATGCGCATTCCCCTTCATTTCAAGGGTGAGGCTCTGGCCCCCGGCGTGAAGACCGGCGGCGGCATCTTCGAGCACCTCGCCAACGAAGTGGAAATCGAGTGCTTGCCCAAGTTCCTGCCGGAATTCATCGAAGTCGATGTGTCGGCCATGGAAGTGAATGACGCCATCCACCTGTCGCAGCTGACGATTCCGGAAGGCGTGACGCTGGTGGAACTCAAGCACGAAAACGACCAGGCAGTCGTCGCCGTCCACCTGCCGCGTGCAGCCAAGGAAGAGGACGAAGCCCCGGCGGCCGACGCCGCGACCGCGGCCGTCCCTGCCAGCGCCCAGAAGGCGCCGGAAGCGGGCAAGGGCGAGCCGGCCAAGGACGCGAAGAAGGACGACAAGAAGAAGTAAGCGGACGGACGGCCTGAAGGGCACTCTCGGCAGAAACGCCGGGAAAATCGCCCTCGCCGCCTGACTGCGTGTCGAGTCGGTACGATCACCCGCCCGTTCGGAATCACGAACGGGCGGGTTTTTTATTGGGCGAACTCTTCATAACGACATGGTGGAATCCAGAGTCATCGGCCTGATCGGCCTCGGCAACCCGGGATCCGAGTACGCACGTACCCGCCACAACGCCGGTTTCTGGCTGGCCGATCGTTTCGTCGATCGCCACCGCGGCAGCTTTCGGCCCGAATCGAAGTTTTTCGGGGAACTGGCCCGCGTGAAGGTGGCTGGAACGGATGTTCTGGTCCTGAAACCTTCCACTTACATGAATCGCAGTGGCCAGGCGGTCTCCGCGCTGGCGCAGTTCTACAAGCTACCCGTGGATGACCTGCTGGTGGCGCACGACGAGCTGGATCTGCCGGTCGGAACGGTGCGGCTCAAGCTCGCCGGGGGACATGGCGGGCACAACGGCCTTCGCGACATCCACAAGCCCTTGGGAGATGGTTACCGGCGTCTGCGTATCGGGGTTGGCCATCCAGGGGAACGGCACCTCGTGATGCCCTATCTCACCGAGCAGCGACCGTCGAAGGTCGACGAGGCGGCACTGATGGCCGGGATCGAAAGGTCGATCGACGCGCTGGAGCTCTGGCTGGGCTCCGGTTGGGACAAGGCGGTCCAGGCGTTGCACACACCCGGTACCTGAGTTCCTTTCCTACAGCGTCGGATACGGATTCGTCGCCGGACCGTCCGAGCTCGCACCGGTCACCGGATCCAGCCCCTCGACCGTTGCCCGGACCGTGATCAACCCCTGGGCCGTCGCGACCTCGTACACCTGCGCCTTGCCCAGCTCGACCCCGAGCGTCGGCGCAACCAGCCGACGCGGCTCGGCGCCCTCGAGGCGGAAGAATTCCAGTTCGAGCAGCGCCATCTTCTTACCGGCCCCGGGAAAGCGGGTGACCCGCTGATTCACGAGCAAGGGCGGCGAACGGCGGCCCATGTCGACCTGGGTGGTCGCGGACTGCCCTTCCGGCACGGTCTGCTCCGGTGCGCCCATATGGATGCGGTTACGTGCCACTTCGAGCCGCACGTGATACGCCGCGTACCCGGCGATCGAGGCGTCTTCGGGCGCATTGGCCAAACCAGGTACCGAAACGAGCGAATACAGCGCAATGGCGGCGATAATAGGAGCGGAACGGCGCATGGCGGGGTCTGTCGGTTTCGGCGAAGGCCGCGGAGTGTTGCGATGCAACATGAACACCCGATGACCTGATGCCCGTTCACCCTTACTTTTCTGGAACACCGAGGCGCGATCACACGTGGGAATCAAATGCGGCATCGTCGGCTTGCCCAATGTCGGCAAGTCCACCCTTTTCAATGCCTTGACCAAGGCCGGCATCGCCGCGGAGAACTATCCCTTCTGCACGATCGATCCGAACGTCGGCATCGTGCCGGTTCCCGATCCCCGCCTAGCCGCATTGGCCGAGATCGTGAAGCCGCAGAGGATCCTCCCCACGACCGTGGAATTCGTCGACATCGCCGGTCTGGTCGCGGGCGCAAGCAAAGGCGAAGGCCT
The DNA here is from genome assembly GCF_004364935.1 of Panacagrimonas perspica. Taxonomy (GTDB): domain Bacteria; phylum Pseudomonadota; class Gammaproteobacteria; order Nevskiales; family Nevskiaceae; genus Panacagrimonas; species Panacagrimonas perspica. The sequence continues at coordinate 1,816,682 of NZ_SOBT01000008.1, forward strand.
GGGCAACCAGTTCCTCGCGCACATCCGCGAGACCGACGCGATCACCCACGTCACGCGCTGCTTCGCCAACGACGACATCATCCACGTCGCAGGCGGCGTCGACCCGATCCGCGACATCGAAATCATCAACACCGAGCTGGCCCTGGCCGATCTCGACGGCGTCACCAAGGCCTGCGACCGGGCGGCGAAGGTGGCCAAGACGGGTGACAAGACCGCCATTGCCAAGCATGACTTCTACAAGCGTGTCCTGGAAACGCTGGACCAGGGTCGCCCGGCGCGAGCCATGGCCATCGAAGGCGACGAGCGTCTCTGGATGCGCGAACTGCAACTGATCACGGCCAAGCCCGCGCTGTACATCGCCAACGTCGACGAGAAGGCGCTGCGTGAAGGTAACGAGTACCTGCGCGCCGTCGAGGCCTACGCGAAAGCCGAGAACGCCCTCGTCGTCCCGGTATGCGCCGCGATCGAAGCCGAGATCGCCCAGCTCGACGAGGCCGACAAGGCCGACTTCCTGCGTGACCTCGGGCTGGAGGAGCCGGGCCTGAATCGCGTCATTCGAGGCGCCTACGCGCTGCTCGGCCTGCAGACTTACTTCACGGCCGGTGTGCAGGAAGTCCGTGCCTGGACGGTCAAGGCCGGCGCCACCGCCCCGCAGGCAGCGGGCGTGATCCACACCGATTTCGAACGTGGCTTCATCCGCGCCGAGGTCATCGGCTACGACGACTACGTCCGGTATCGCGGTGAAGCCGGAGCCAAGGAAGCAGGGCGCTGGCGGCTCGAAGGCAAGGAATACGGGGTGCACGAAGGGGATGTCATGCACTTCCGGTTCAACGTCTAGAGATCGTTCGGACCAAGGCCGGTGTGATCCCGGCAGGCACACCACGCGGCTTGTGCAGCTCCCAGCACCCGTGTGGTTTTCTCTGGCCAACGAGTCGCTTACGGCTTAATGTCTGATCTGATTCCGCATTCGGATCATCGCGAGCGCCCGGAGGGCTCGGAGGACGGACGATAACCTTGCAAGCGCCTCGAACCGCAGGCCCTCACCGGCCCGTCACGACCGTTCAATCTTTCCTTGCTCTCGCAATGACCTCGCCGACTGACTCTCCTCGCTCCGCTCCGAATCGAGCCTTGTGGTTTTCACTTGGCGTTCTGCTGAGTGTTCTGACTGCGGTGGCATACCAGGCGGTGCTCTACGTACAAAAGGGTCATCCCTCTTTGCCGCAGATCGCCAAAGGCTTCAGCATCGCCGCGGTGGAGGACTCGATCAACGAGGCCTGGGTTCTCGAAGGCGCCCCGAAACTCACCAGCACACAGTTCTTTCGCTCGACAGATGGAAAAGTGTCGGCGGGAATCTGGGAAGCCACAGGACCGTCGAAATTCGAGTGGCATTACGGAACGGATGAAACCGTGCTGGTGCTCGAGGGCGGTGCCAAGCTCACGCACGACGGAGAGACCACCGATATCGGGGCTGGCAACAGCGTGTTTTTTCGCGCCGGTGAAGTCGTCATCTGGGAGGTGCCGCATCGGATAAGGAAGACGTGGGTCCTCCACGAACCGGGCCGTGTCGCCAGAAGGCTCCGCTCCGTGATCGGCGACTGACGTGGCCACTACGCAACCACTCTCCCGGCCGGTGATCGGCGTAGACCTGGTTGACGTTGCTGCAATTTCGGAATCGATTCGGCTTCACGGAGACGCCTATCTTCATCGTGTCTACACCGAAGGCGAGCTCGAGTACGCGAGGGAAAGCAGCTCCGAACTGATGCGCCGGCTTGCAGCGCGATTCGCTGCAAAGGAGGCGACCCTCAAGATTCTTCGGCCCAAAGGGAATTGGCTCGACTGGCGCCTGATCGAGGTGATGCGCTCGGCGCACGGCCATTGCGAACTTCTTCTCCACGGAGAAGCGGCACGCTTGTCGCAGGAGCAGGGAATCGCCTCTCTTTCCGTTAGTCTTTCGCACGAGAACCACATGGCGATCGCCGCGGTCGTCGGCCTTCAAGTGCTGAGCGCGATCACCGACGCCGCAGCGGGCAATGACAACGTACCAAGTACAAGGTGAGACGATGGAAGATCAGATTAGAAATATTCTCAAGGAACATGGCCGGCTGGCGTCCGATGCGGCAACGCTCGCGGACAACGCAGATCTCTATCAGGCAGGCATGACTTCGCATTCGAGCGTGAACGTCATGCTCGCGCTCGAAGCCGAATTCGATGTCGAGTTTCCGGATCGGATGCTCAAGCGTGCCGTGTTCGGAAGCGTTGCTTCCATCCGCGCGGCAATCGAAGAACTGACGGCAGCCTGAGGAACCCCATGCCCCCTGCCCCGCAGACGTCTACGCGGCTCGATGCCGCTCATCGAATCGGCCGCGAGATCGCCGCCGTTCATGCCGGCGACGTCGACAAGAACGCCCGGTTTCCAAGGGAGTCGATCGCGGCCCTGAGAGATGAAAAGCTTCTCTCGGCGCTGGTCCCGGTCGAACTGGGTGGCATGGGCATGGGAATGATGGAACTGTCGACCATCTGCACCGCACTCGGACAGTACTGCTCGGCGACGGCCATGGTTTTCGCCATGCATCAGATCCAGGTGGCCTGCCTCGTGCGACATGCGCTGTCGTCTTCCGATCTGCGCGCTTATCTGCAATCCGTTGCTTCGGAGCAACGGCTCATCGCGTCCGTCACCTCCGAAGTAGGCGTCGGTGGCGATACTCGCAGCAGTATCTGCGCGATCGAACAGACGCAGGACCGTTTCGTGCTGGCCAAGGATGCAACCACGATCTCCTACGGAGAGCATGCGCAAGACCTGCTCGTGACCTGCCGACGGCATCCCGCCGCCGCGAGCGGCGATCAAGTGATGGTTCTGTTGAAGCAGGGAGATTTCCAGCTGGAGCGCACTTCGTCGTGGGACACCCTCGGAATGCGCGGTACCTGCAGTCCTGGCTTCAAGCTCACGTCGAGCGGTCACGTCAGTCAGATCGTGCCCGGAGACTATGGCGCCATGTCCAGCCAGACGATGGTCCCGTTCTCTCACGTGCTTTGGGCCAGTCTGTGGCTGGGCATCGCCATCGACGCAGTAGCACGTACCGGAAGCTTCGTACGCGCCCAGGCGCGCGCCAAGCCTGGCGTTGTTCCACCCGCTGCGCTGAGGCTCGCAGAGGTTTCGAACATGCTGCAGGTCCTCCGGATCAGCACGCACGACGTCGCCGATGAATGCGAGCGTCTGATGTCCTCGAGCGAAGGGAACGAAGCCATGCTGGCCATCGGCTTCTCGTTGAAGATGAACAACGTCAAGATCTACGCCTCGGAGCAAACCGTTGCCATCATTCAGGCCGCACTTCAGATATGCGGCATCGTCGGGTACAAGAACGACACCAAATACAGCCTCGGCCGTCACCTGAGGGATGCGTTCTCCGCTTCTCTGATGGTCAGCAACGACCGCATCTACGCGAAGAATGCGTCGATGCTGCTGGTGCACAAGGATCCCTAGCTTCAGGGCTCTACGAACAAGCAACTGGAATACGTCGATGACCGTGGCAATGACCTACGACTCGAAAGCGCTCTATGACGAGCTTGTCGCCAACAAGCTCATCATCCCGACCAGCGTGAAGGGTGTATTCGGGCGAGGCGCCGTATTCGAAGACGTGCTCTTTCATCTGAACTCGAAAATTTCGCGGATCGCCGAGAACGATGGTGCGGAAGTCATGCTGTTTCCGCCGACGCTGGACCGGAAGGTCTTCGAGAAAAGTGGTTACCTGAAGTCGTTTCCTCATCTGGCCGGTGTTGTGTTCAGCTTTTGCGGCAGCGAGGCGCAACACCAGGATTTGGTTTGCTGTCTCGCTGAGGGCAAACCCTGGGCCCACACCCAGACCATGACCGATGTCGTTCTCACTCCCGCTGCCTGCTATCCGGTCTATCCCTCGTTCACCGGCACCGCGCCCGAACAAGGGCGGCTGGTGGATATGCAGAACTGGGTTTTCCGCCACGAGCCTTCATCGGAACCCACCCGGATGCAGGCATTCCGCATCCGCGAATTCGTGCGGGTAGGAACGCCGCAGATGGTGGTGGAATGGCGCGACATGTGGCTTGCAAGGGGCATCCAGCTGCTGAGGGACCTCGGTCTGCCGGCAGAATCGGATGTCGCCGCGGATCCCTTTTTCGGACGTGGTGGACGGATGCTGGCAGCCAACCAGAAAGCGGCGAGCCTCAAGTTCGAGGTTCTCGTGCCCATCATCTCCAAAGAAAACCCTACGGCGTGCTGCTCGTTCAACTATCACGAGGATCATTTCGGCTCCAGCTTCGACATCAGGACGGCGGACGGGGCGGTCGCACACACCGCCTGCCTGGGCTTCGGGCTCGAGCGAATCTGCATGGGTCTGTTCAAGCATCACGGCTGCGATCCGCTGACTTGGCCCAACGACATTCGTGATCTGCTTTGGGGCTAGGTCGTGCCACGAGTAAAGGTCTACCCGATCCAAGCGGCCGACTACCGGCCGAACGCGTTGCACGGCGATGGCGTCGCCTGGGTGGAGAAGAATTGCTACGTCGACGTGTGGATCGAGGCGATTCATGCGAATGGGCAAGATCCTCTCGCGATGCTTCCGTTCGTATTCCGGGTCGACTTCGAAGGCGACCAGTGGACATTTTTCAAGCCTCCGCACGAGGACATCACGTCGCTCTACGGAATGGAAGTCGAAGAGCTCAATTGCTGGCGTTCGCTGATCCTGCACGCGGGCCATCACCTCGGGCGCGGAAATCTCGTCTTCACCGAAGCTGACGCGTTCTTCCTGCCCGACACGCAGTCGACCGACTATCGGAACACCCATACCAAGTCCACCATCGTCATCAACGACCTCGATGTGGATGCCCGTCACCTGGGCTACTTTCACAACGCGGGCTATTACGAATTGTCCGGAGAAGATTTCGCGCGGACGTTCCAGCTGGACAGCCCGTCAGACCCCGCCTTCATGCCGTTCTACGCCGAGTTCGTGCGCCTCGACCGAGTTCGCCGCCTGCCTGCCAACGAGCTTGTCGCGATCTCTCTGGGACTTTTGCGAAAGCATCTCGGACGACTGCCGGCGGTCAATCCGATCGCCCGCTTTGCCGAGCAGTTCGCTTCCGATGTCCGTTGGCTGCAACAGCAGCCCATCGCGACGTATCACGGCTATGCCTTTGCGTTGATTCGCCAGCTCGGAGCCGCGTTCGAGCTGGGTGCGCAGTATCTGCGCTGGCTCTCGGTCAACGGTGAACAGGATCTGGATGCCGTCGAGCAGCACTGCCTGGGAATTTCCAATGGTGCGAAGGCGCTCATCCTGAAGACCGCTCGCTCCGTCAACTCGAAAAAAGAAGCGGACTTCGGTCCACTGCTTGGCGACATGGCGGCCCATTGGGACGCAGCCACCCGGATCTTGAGAACGCGGTACGCCAGTTGATCACCTGGCCCAAAGGCGTAGGCGGCGCTCACGTTGCTGTCGAGCTGGCGCGCGATTGGCAGTACACGTCGACGCCGCCAGGCGCGGCCCTCGAACCGGACGAACTGGACGGCGCTGTCGTCAATTGGATCCCCGCGCAGGTACCGGGTACCGCCGCGGGAGCGCTGCGAGCGGCAAAACAATGGTCTTTCGATCACCAAACGCGGGACTTCGATGCCGAAGACGGCTGGTGGCGGGTCCAATTCGATAACGATCCCGAGCCGTCGTCCTCGCTCTGGCTGCGCTTCGAGGGACTGACCACGCCGTCCGAGGTCTGGCTCAACGGCACGAAGATTCTCGAAAGCCGCAACCAGTTCGTGGCGCACGAGGTGAATGTCACCGCACAGCTCGTGGCCGGCTCCAACGTGCTTCATCTGCGCTGCGGAGCACTGAACACGGCCTTGAAGGCCAAACGGGCGCGCCCCCGCTGGAAGACCCGCCTGGTCGCCAGTCAGCAATTGCGCTGGCACCGCGCCTGCCTGCTGGGACGAATCCCGGGATGGTCTCCGCCAGTGGCCGCCACCGGCCCCTGGCGCGCCATCCAGCTGATCTCGCGCCGCAGGCTTCGCGTCACGTCGGCTCATCTTCAGTCGAGTACCGATGGGCACGTCGGCACGATCACGGCGCGGATCACGCTGGGGTCTGAAGGAGAGCTGACCGTTCTGGGAGCTCGACTGCATGTCGGCGATTGCAGCGCGCCGATGGCGCTCGCCCCGCATGAATCGAGTCAGGACGTCGAGCTGACCGCCACTGTCACGCTTCCCGACGTCGTGCTGTGGTGGCCGCACACCCACGGCGAGCAGGCGCTGTATCAGGTGCGTGTTTCCGTCGATTGCGGCACCCAGATCATCGAACTGGACTGGGATCGAACGGGATTTCGTACCGTCGCGATCGACCGGGAGAACGATGGCTTCGCGCTGCGGATCAACGGCGTGCCGATATTCTGCCGCGGCGCTTGCTGGACTCCGCTGGATGTCGTGACGCTCGCCGGCGATGACGCCGAACTGTTGCGGACACTCGATCAGTTCCGCGAAGCAGGATTCAATCTGCTGCGCATCGGCGGCACGATGGTTTATGAGTCGCAGGCGTTCTACTCGGCATGTGCCGAGCGCGGCATCATGGTGTGGCAGGACTTCTGCTTCGCCAACATGGACTACCCCTTCGAGGACGCGGCTTTCCGCGAAAGCGTCCGCGAGGAAGCGCATCAGTTCCTGTCGCGCACCCAACTCAATCCGGCGCTGGCGGTCCTTTGCGGAAATAGCGAGATCGAGCAGCAGGTCGCCATGCTGGGGCAAGGGGCGGACTTGTGGCGCAATCCGATGTTCGACGACCTTCTGCCCTCGATCGGCCACGAACTTCGCCCCGATCTGCCTTACGTGACGTCCAGCCCCACCGGTGGTGCGTTACCGTTCCAGATCGACAAGGGCCTGTCCCATTACTACGGCGTCGGCGCTTACATGCGTCCACTCGAAGATGCGAGACGGGCGGGGGTGCGTTTCACGTCCGAATGCCTCGCGTTTGCGAACGTGCCGGAACCCGAGACTCTGGAGTCCTTCCTGGGCGACGGGCAGGTATCTGCGCAGCATCCACGCTGGAAGACCCGTGTACCGCGCGATTCGGGTGCCGGCTGGGATTTCGACGACGTACGCGATCACTATCTTTCCCGAGTGTTCGGAGTCGACCCCACGCGCCTGCGGTACGCCGACGTGGAGCGCTATCTCTATCTCTCGCGTCTGGCCAGCAGCGAAGCAATGTCGCAGGCGATGAACGAGTGGCGACGGACGGGATCGGCTTGCAGCGGCGCGCTGGTGTGGTTCTGGCGTGACCTCTGGCCGGGTGCAGGTTGGGGACTGATCGACAGCCGCGGCGTGCCCAAAGCGCCCTATTACGCGCTCAAGCGCGCCTGCTCCGCGGTGTGCCTGTCATTGATCGACGAAGGACTCAACGGTCTCGACTTGCACGCGACCAATGATCGTCCGGATGCGATGGACGTCCGCCTCACGCTATCGCTGTACCAGTACGGCGAGGTCCTGGTTGCCGAAGGATCGCAACTCGCGACGCTGCCAGCCCGTGGCGGCCTGCGTGTCGGCGGTGATCAACTCATCGGCCGGTTCACGGATCTCACGCATAGCTACCGGTTCGGTCCGCCGGGGCACGATGTCGTCGTCGCAACACTCTCTGCGGCTTCCACCGACGAGATTCTCGGCCGCGCGTTCCACGTGCCCGACATGGGCGCCCTCGATCGCATCGGGGATCCGGCCCTCTCGGCGTCGGCGGTACCCACCCGCGACGGCGGCTACGTCGTCAGCCTCGAGAGCCGGAAATTTGCGTACGGCGTGTGGCTCGAAGCCCGCGGCTATGCCGCGAGCGACAACTATTTTTCACTCGCGCCTGGACATCGGCACGACGTCATCCTGACACCGCGCGGCGCCTCCGCCCGCTTCCAGGCATGGGTTCACAGCGTCAATGGGCGCACGCCGGTTCGTGTACTCGTGGACGCGCCCTTGCCGGCCGATCGCACCGGCATGCCCTCCGCCTCGTGAGCGACTTCGTCGCCCCTTCACTCGGCAGCATCGACGCGCCTCGCGCGATACCGTTCTACTTCGGCCCCGAAGGCAGAAAATGCTTCGGCTGGCTGCATCGGCCTGCTTCGGACAAGGCCACGAACCTGGGGGTCGTTCTTTGCAATCCCCTTGGCTACGACGTGATGTGTGCGCATCGCAGCTATCGGTACATCGCCACGCGACTCGCGGCAGAAGGCATCGCGACCGTCCGGTTCGACTATCCGTCCGGCGGAGATTCGCCCGGCAACGTCGATGATCCGGATCGGGTTGCCGCCTGGATCTCGAGCATTCGGGACGCCTGTTCGGAGATCAAGCGTCATGCCGGCGTAACCCGACTCGTACTTTTCGGTCTCCGGGCCGGAGGAACTCTGGCCGCGGAAGCCGCGCGCGGCATTCCAGACCTCGTCGGTTTCGCGGCGTGGTCTCCGTTCGTCTCCGGCACGCTGCTGATTCGGGAATTGAGAGCACTCGCGGGGATGACCTCCCAGGCGGAAGGAGGAACGAGCTCGATCATTCGCGCCGACGGCGGACTCCATGTCGCCGGCTTCGCGCTGAGCCTGCAGACCGTCGACGATCTGCAAAAGATCTCACTCACGAAGCTCGCGGAACCGCCGGCTTCGTGCTGCTTGCTCATGGCACGCGATGACTTGCCCAGCGATTCGCGATTGTCCAAGCATTGGTCGGCTGTCGGTAGCCGCGTCCTCAGCGTCACGGTACCGGGCTACGCGCAGATGATGCGCGATGCATTTGAATCCAGCCTCCCGCTGGAAGCGGTCGAAACGCTGACGGACTGGGTCAAGAATCTGAGAACGCCCTTCGAGACCCATGTCGAGGTCACCGACCTTGCGAATCAGCGTGCAAGGGTGCCGGCGGCTCCGGGAGTGCTCGAGCAGGCCGAATGGTTCGGGCCTGGACTCGAACTTTCCGGCATCAGCAGCCGCCCCGAATCGGGAACGCCGAAAAGAACGGCCATCCTGTTCGGAACCGTAGGCGCCAATCATCGAATCGGCTCCAATCGCCTCCACGTCGAGATTGGCCGCGACCTGGCGAGGCTCGGATATCTGTCCTTGCGCATGGACATCGGAGGCACCGGAGACAGCGGACAAGTCTGCGAGCGCGAACGTTTCTGGGAGTACAAGCGCGACACGCATCTCGACATCGTCGAGGGCGTCGAATGGTTGTTGCGGCAACCCCGCGTCGAGGCGGTCGTGCTTTGGGGCATCTGCTCCGGAGCCTATATGTGCTACCACGCAGCGCTCGCGAGCGAATCCGTTTCCGGGGCTCTGCTGTTCAATCTCCAGTTATTCCGCTGGCGCGAGCAGGAAGTAAAGGAAAATCTGGCACGTGGCCGCGTGAAATCCTTCGCTTTCTACGCAAGAAAGGCGGTGGAGATTCCGACATGGCGCAGATTTCTCGCGGGCTCCATCGACGTGCGGAGCATCGCGGGAGGAATAGCCGCGCGTGCGACCAAACGCATCAAGGTCGGTCTACACCAGATGGTCTTCGGCTCATCGGGTGCTGGCTTGCCTCGACATCAGATTGCTCAGCTTTCGAAACGGGGCTGCCGTCTGAGCTTCGTATGCACTCCCGAGGACACGGGTCTTCACGAGATACGGATTCATCTGGGCGCGAACGCCAGTCTCGTTTCTCATTTGCCTGGCGTCGAATACGTAGAAGTCGGCCAGGACACCGGAGCAGACCATACATTCACCGCAGCGGCCGCGCAGCACTGGGTAAAATCCTGGACGCAGGCCCAGATATTGAAATACTTTTCCTGAGCGCCGCGTCAAAAACGATTGAGCACGCTACCGATGATCGTGGCGCGAGTGGACTCCAATCGGCGAATCATGTCCCGTGCTTGCGCGATCATCGTGTGGTTCAGTCTGGACACGATCAGCACACGCTGTGCGTGCGTGGCCACTGCCAGGGCATCCGAATAAAGCGATACGGCCGGCGTATCAAGAATGAGATGGCGGTAACGCCGCTTCCACCCGGACAGCATTTCGCCGAACGTGGGATCGGACAGCAGTTCCAGCGGCGTCGACGGGCGCCGGCCCGCCGTCAGCAACGAAAGGCTCGCCAGCCCCAGGACACCCTGCACTTTCGGCGCCCGCCCCTCCATCAGGGCCTGCGACAAGCCCTCATCGTGATCTGCCGAGAAAAGATCATGCAGCGTGGAGCGGCGAAGATCGGCATCGACGAGCAACGTCGCCTGGCCCAATTGAGCAAAGGAAATCGCAAGCTCCGATGCCAATCGCGATCGCCCTTCACCTCTGCCAGGACTCACGATCACGATGACATTTGCATCGTCGGCCGGCGCACGCATCAAGAGCTCGGTGCGCAGCGCCCGGACATTTTCACTGAACGGGTCGAAGGGATCGTGCGCACTGATCAGATGAGAAGATGGGCGTGCGACGGCCTTTGGATGTTCGGCTTCCGCACGCTCTCCGGCGAGCACCTCGTCCAGATCGGACTGCGTGACCAGACCCAGTCGCATCGCAGCCTCGATAAATCCCAGGCCGAGCTGTTCCTGGACAGCACTCACACGATGAAGATCACTTTCGCTCAGGCCGCTTCGACGGGCCAAAGCCTGCGAAAGCCGCTGAGACCCCACGAGATCAGGCTCGCGTCGGACGCGTGATTCCGAATCGGCGTTGAGCTGAGTCAAATTCGATTTCTCTCGTTGTGAAAACAGGTCTTCCGTTTCAGCGAAAAGCTCATGACGCAGACCGCAGCTCGACAAGAACCGGCGTACGCAGATCGTTCTCAAGATCTTCGCGGCAGCGCACGCGCCGATTCAGCAATTCGTACATCAATGAGCCGCCGGCACCGATGATGAAACCCAGGCCGACAATCAGGATGAACTTCTTCTTGCGTCCCGCCTTGGGCAGGGACGGAGGCGCCGCACGATTGGCGATGCTGACGGCACTGGCGGCGGTCTGCGTGCCGAGTTGCGCGCTCTCCAACGCGTCCAGCGCTCCCTGGTAGACCTTGGTGGCCGACTCCAGCTCCTGAAGAAGACTGGCCCCCTCGTCCTGCTGTGTACGGGTGGACATCACCTTTGCACGTTGCTGACTGACTTCCTGGCGTAGCCGTTCTTCGACGGTGCGGGCGGCGGCCAGCTCGGCCCGGGCACTTTCGGTATGAATGCCGATCTCTCGCTTGAGCTGGCTGTCCAACTGCGCCAGCTCGCCTTGCAGCGAAACGATCTGCGGATGCCGCGCACCGAGCGAGCCGCGCAAGTCCGACAGCAGCGCCTCCTTCTGCTGAAGCTGGGCCTTGAGCGTCTGCACCAGCGGAGAGCTGAGCACTTCGGAATCGCCCTGTCCGGCGCGTGCCAGGCGCATTTCGGCCTGCTGGCGTGCGGCCGATGCTTCCGTCGCGCGACTGTCGAGATCCGTCAGCCGCGTCGAATCCTGGTCGGTCTTGCCGGTCAGGTCGATCAACCCGGTCTTGCGCCGGAATGCAGAGACCTTGGCCTGTGCGTCATCCACGTTCTTGCGCAGATTCTCGAGCTGCTTGCCGTAGCGCTGAATGCGGTCCTTCGCCGGTTCGATGAACTGGCGCATCTGTTCTTCGAGATAGACGTCGGCAACGGTGTTGGCCAGCTTGGCCGCCATGACCGGATCCGGGTCATCGGCCGAAACGTAGATGAATCGGCTGGCCTGCCCGGGAGTGATGGTCAGCCGTTTGAACAGGATGGTCATCGCGTACTGGCGCACGCTCTCCTTGGTTCCGTCGCCGACATAGCCTGCGATGTATTCCTTCTTCTCGATCAGGCCCAGCTGATCGATCACCGGCAACAGGGTGGACTCGCTCTTCAGCAATTCGAGCTGCGTGCCGAGATAGCTGTAATTGTTCAACTCGGAGTAATTGCCGCCCGACATCGGGTCGTCGGCCTTGTAGGCGACCAGCAATGTCGCCGTCGCCTGATACACGCGCGGAAGCAGATACTTCAGTGTGAGGGCACCTGCGATACCGAACAGGATCGGCACGATGATGATGACGTAGCGGTAGGCCCACGCGATTGCCCACAGCTGTTTCAGGCCAAGCGCCGGCCCACCCATGTCATAGGTCGTCGATCCGAACGAATCGCTGTCGCTGGTACGCGCCATCAGAACAAGCGTTCCTTCACGTTGATGACGTCTTCGGCCATCACCTCGTCGTCGATCTCGGCGTCGGAGCGCTGGCTCTTGCCGTCCTTGAGCCGGCGCTTGATCTCGATGCGACGGCTGGAGCCGCGCGGCGTCAGGCCACCGGCGATGGAGATGGCCTCGATGACCGTGATCTTCGAACGCAGCGGGAAAGCGCCGGGCCGGGAGACCTCACCGTAGATATAGAAAAGCGGCGCCTTGGGTATCACGATCGTGTCCCCGGCGCGGATCTGCACCACCTGCCCGGAGCCGGCGGACAGCAGGTCCTGCAGGTCCACTTCGAAGCGCTCGACCCCGTCCATCGATCTACGCAGGATGAAGGCCCGTTCGGCGCCCAGCGGCGAAATACCGCCAGCCTGTGCCAGCGCATCCAGAATCGTGGTTCGCGTATCCATCGGAAAACGGCCCGGCCGCACCACCTCGCCCACCACGCTGATCTGCTGGCTGCGAATGGCAGCGAGCACGATGTTGACCTGCGGATCGATCAGGTACTCGCCTTCGCGATATGCCGTGGCAACGCGCTCTGCGGCCTGTGTAGGCGACAGCCCCGCCACCGGGATGCTGCCCGCGAGCGGCACATCGATCGTTCCCGAATCCGAGACGTAACCGGTCAGCGTCAGTTCCGGACGGCCGAACACCGTCATCGTCACCGAGTCGCCCGGAGCGAGCGTCACCGTTGCCTGATCGAGAATGGCCGGTGGCGTGACCGACAGCGCATTCGGCGGCGTTGCATTCGGAACCAGCGGATCCACGGGATAGCCAACCGGTGCGACCGATGGTTCTGCGGCAACGACTCCGCACGTCAACGCGAAGACCGCCGCGACAAATGTCCGCGCGAGTCGGGGGCTGAACCGGCCAGCTGCTCGTACTCGCATGACTTCCATCGAAAATATGCTCCTGAACCTGCAGGCTTGGCAGAATATCAGAAGCTCACCGTCGGCTTTGACCGCACCCTGCGTCCGGCGCGACTCACGACTCGCAGCGTCGTCGCATCTTGAACCGATTTCCATGGCCTCCATGTTTCCCGCAAGAAAACAGGAGGTTTGAAATGCGAGCCGACAAGTTGACCAGCCGCTTCCAGGAAGCCCTGGCCACCGCCCAAAGCCTGGCCCTGGGCCGGGATCACGCGGCCCTCGAGCCGGTCCACGTGCTGTCCGCGCTGCTCGGTCAGGACGGTGGAACCCTCGCCCCGTTGTTCCAGGCCGCCGGGGTCAATCCGGACCTGCTGCGCAGCCGCGTGACCCAGGCCTTGGAGAAGCTGCCCCGCCTGGGCAAGACCACCGGCGACCTGCAGGTGTCGTCCGACCTGACCCGCCTGCTGAACCTGACGGACAAGCTCGCGCAGCAGCGCGGCGACCAGTTCATCTCGTCGGAGCTGTTCGCGCTGGCGCTGGCCGATGACAAGGGCCCTGCTGGCGAGGCGCTGCGTGCCGCTGGCGGCCGCAAGGAGATGCTCGAGCAGGCCATCGAGCGCGTGCGCGGTGGCCAGAAGATGGATTCGGCCGGCGCCGAAGACCAGCGCCAGTCGCTCGAGAAGTACACCATCGACCTGACCGAGCGCGCCCGCAAGAGCAAGCTCGATCCGGTGATCGGCCGCGACGAGGAGATCCGCCGCGTCATCCAGGTACTGTCGCGCCGTACGAAGAACAACCCGGCGCTGATCGGCGAACCCGGCGTCGGCAAGACCGCGATCGCCGAAGGTCTTGCCCAGCGCATCGTCAACGGCGAAGTGCCCGAGTCGCTGAAGAACAAGCGCCTGCTGACGCTGGATCTCGGCTCCCTGATCGCCGGCGCCAAGTACCGCGGTGAATTCGAGGAGCGCCTGAAGGGCGTGCTCAACGACCTGGCCAAGTGCGAAGGCCAAGTGATCCTGTTCATCGACGAGATCCACACGCTGGTCGGCGCCGGCAAGGCCGAGGGCGCGATGGACGCCGGCAACATGCTCAAGCCGGCGCTCGCGCGCGGAGAGCTGCACTGCATCGGCGCCACGACGCTCGACGAGTACCGCAAGTACATCGAGAAGGACGCTGCGCTCGAACGCCGCTTCCAGAAGGTGTTCGTCGGCGAACCGAGCGTCGAGGACACCATCGCGATCCTGCGCGGCCTGAAGGAGCGCTACGAGGTTCACCACGGCGTCGACATCACGGACGGCGCGCTGATCGCGGCTGCCAAGCTCAGCCACCGCTACATCACCGACCGCAACCTGCCGGACAAGGCCATCGACCTGATGGACGAGGCGGCATCGCGCATCCGCATCGAGATCGACTCGAAGCCGGAGGCGCTCGATCGCCTCGATCGCCGGCTGATCCAGCTCAAGATCCAGCGCGAGGCGCTGAAGAAGGAGGAGGACGACGGCGCCAAGCGCTCGCTCGCCGAACTCGAGAAGGACATCGCCAAGCTCGAGCGCGAGTCCAGCGATCTCGAAGAGCGCTGGAAGGCCGAGAAGGCCAGCGTCGCCGGCTCGGCGTCCGTGAAGGAAGAACTGGAGCGCGCACGCGCGGACATGGAAGCGGCGCGCCGCGCCGGCGATCTGTCGCGCATGGCCGAGCTGCAGTACGGAAGGATTCCCGAACTCGAGCGTCGTCTCGCTGCGACGCCGGCGGATGCGCCGAAGACCGAAACCCCGGTCGGGCAGCAGAAGCTGCTGCGCACCAGCGTCAGCGAAGAAGAGATCGCCGAGATCGTGGCGCGCTGGACCGGCATCCCGGTCGACAAGCTGATGGAAGGCGAGCGCGACAAGCTGCTGCGCATGGAAGAAGCGCTGCACCAGCGCGTGGTCGGGCAGGACGAGGCGGTGTCTGCCGTCTCCAACGCGATCCGCCGTTCGCGTGCCGGCCTGTCCGATCCCAATCGCCCGATCGGCTCGTTCCTGTTCCTGGGCCCGACCGGCGTGGGCAAGACCGAACTGTGCAAGGCGCTCGCGGCGTTCCTGTTCGACACCGACGAAGCGATGGTGCGGATCGACATGTCCGAGTACGGCGAACGACACAGCGTCGCGCGACTGATCGGCGCGCCGCCGGGATACGTCGGCTACGAAGAAGGTGGACAGCTCACCGAAGCCGTGCGACGCCGGCCCTACTCCGTCGTGCTGCTCGACGAGGTCGAGAAGGCGCATCCCGAGGTGTTCAACGTGCTGCTGCAGGTGCTGGATGACGGTCGCCTCACGGATGGCCAGGGCCGCACCGTGGACTTTCGCAACGTCGTCATCGTCATGACGTCGAACCTCGGCTCGCAGCTGCTGCAGGACATGCTCGGCAAGGACAAGGCGAAGATCGACTACGCGGCGATCAAGGAAGGCGTGATGGCCGTGGTCGGGACGCACTTCCGGCCGGAGTTCATCAACCGCATCGACGAGGCTGTCGTGTTCAGCCCGCTGGGTTCGACGCAGATCCGCAGCATCGCGCGCGTGCAGGCCGACCGCGTCGTGCGCCGGCTCGCCGATCGCAACATCACGCTGTCGTTCTCCGACGGGGCGCTCGACCTGCTGGCGCAGGCCGGCTACGACCCGGTGTACGGCGCGCGACCGCTCAAGCGCGCTATCCAGTCGCTGGTGGAGAACCCGCTTGCGCGCTCGGTGCTCGACGGCCGCTTCGCCGGAGGCGATCGCGTCGACGTGCAGGAGAAGAACGGCGCGCTGACGTTCGAGCGCGCCTGATTCATCGCCTACGCTGCGCCAGGCCGGTATTCCTGGTGCACGCGCACAACGCGGGCGGCCGTGATGCAGACCATCAGCCATGTGCCGCCCGACACCAGCGCTGCGAGCACGTCGCTGAGGTAGTGCACCTGCAGCACGATGCGGCTGTAGCCCACGAGCAGCACCACCAGCAGCGCCGATAGCGTGATCGGCAGGTGCCAGGCGGGCGGCGCGGCCCGCATGCCCAGGTACGCCAGCATTCCGTAGATCACGACCGCGCCCGAGGTGTGTCCGCTGGGAAAACTCCAGCCGTGCTCCAGGGTCAGGCCGTGCTCGTGCAGCGGACGCGTACGCTCGAACAAGGCCTTGAGCACGCGGTTCATCACGCCGTTTCCGGCAACCGCCACGAGCCAGCTCGCAGCGAGCAGCCGGCGCCCGCGTACGATCAGCACCAGCGCGACGACCACGCCCAGCCCCCACTGCACGATGGCGTCGCCGAGGTGGGTCACCGTGGCGAAGAACGTCAGCGTCTGGCGAGACAAGGCGCGTGACAGTTCCGCGGCCAGCGCCACGTCGAAACGGCCCAGGCCTTCGTCGAGCCCGATCTCGTCGGCGATCCCGAAAAACAGTGCCACCGCCGCCAGCACGACGACGAAACCGAGCAGCAGATCCAGCAGCAAGGGCCCGCCCTGCCAAGCAGCCGGCGTGCGCAGACGCGACAGCGGCACCCATCGCCCCGTCGCGCGTTGCCAGGTCGTCCGAAGAACGTTCCACAGCGGTTCGCGCAGACGGCGCAGCAGCAGCCAGACCGAGACCGCCGTCGTCACCGCCACCAGAGCGAAGACGAGGAAGACCTCGACGGGGTGCAGCGCGATCAGGCGCGGAAGCGAATCCATCCGCGGATCGTGCGCAGCAGCGGGTTCGGGTTCAAGCGCGGGGCCTCGAGTTCCTCACAGTGACGCATCGCGCTGCAGGTCGAGCTCCCACACCTCGGCCAGTTCGAAGCGGCCGCCGCTCGCCACGAAATCCCAGCGCTCCACCGTGCAGCGAAGCGCGCGCCCGGGCAGGCCGTAGCGCATCAGGTTCACCGAATTCGGCGCATCCGGTCGAACGCGCCATGACGTCGCCGTGCCGGCCTGGACGCACCAGGAACGCCGCTGCAGATCGGGAAAACGCATCGTCAGCGGGCGCACGTACGGCAGGTGGATGTGCCCGCCCATGAACACGTCGGCGCCCGCATCGGTCCACGCGCGAGCGGCACGCGCGTGTCCATGCAGCAGGTCGTGCTCGTCGCGACGATGCGGCACGTCGACCGGCTGATGCGTGACGACGACGCGCAACTGATCCGGCGCCGCGGCGCGCAGGCGCGCGCTCACCCGTTCGATCTGCGCGCGAGAGACCTGGCCGTCGATGTGACGCCAGCGCCGCGTCGTGTTCACGCACATGACGAGCAGGCCGGGGATATCGAGCATCGGCTCGAGATCGTCACCGAACACGCGCCGGTGCCGTGCGTACGGCTGGAACGCGCGGGTGAAGAAATCCATCAGCGGGATGTCGTGATTGCCGGGCGTCACCAAGGTCTGCGCGATGCCGAGCCGATCGAGGAAGCGCTTGGCCGCCGTGAACTGCCAGGGACGCGCGCGCTGCGTGATGTCGCCGGAGAGCACCAGCACGTCCGGCTTCTGCGCGGCCGAAAGTGCCGCGAGCGCCTCGACCACCCGCGGCAGCGTCGCGCCGAAATGTGGATCCGATATCTGGAGCAGAACGCTCACTTCACTTCGACCCGGTCTTCGGGCGCCGGCACCATCAGCAACAGGGGTTCGGGTGCGACACGGAACACCAGCGGTGCCCGCAGGTGATTCACCTCGCCGTCGGTTGCGACCTTGATCATCCGGTGACGATGGGGGTGCACCGTCAGCCGGTGCATCGGGAAGCGGATGAGGTTGTCCGCGTCACCGAGGCGGCCCAGCGCGCCGCGTAGCGCCAGACCCAGCATGGCCAGCGCACGCGTCGGCTTGACGACGATGGCCGCCAACTGGCCATGCTCCAGCGCCTCGCCTTCCGGAAGGCCCAGGCGATCGAACTGAAGGCGGTTGTTGCCGACGAAGACGCTCGGCGTGCGAATGCTGCGGCTCTGGCCGCGCGCCTCCAGCGTCAGGCGCAACTGCCGACGCTCGCGCATCAGCGTCATCAGACCTGCGCCCATCGCGACCAGCCGGCTGCGACCGAGCTGCGCCTTGGCGGTTTCGCGATCCTCCAGCAGCTTCGTGTACAGCCCGAGACTGGCGTTCACGAGAAACACCTTCTCGTTGACCAGTCCGACCTGCACCGGCGTCGGGATCGCACGCAGCAGGGCCTTGGCCGCGACCTCCGTCTCCTGCGAGATGCCGTGCACGCGACCGAAGTAGTTGAAGGTGCCCTGCGGCAGCACGCCGAAAGCGCAGGGATGGCCGAGCACGTGCTGGGCGACGCCATTGATGGTGCCGTCGCCGCCGGCCGCGACGACGATGCCGCCCTGCTCGCAGGCGAGCCGTACCGCCTGCTTCGCCCTGGACTCGATGTCGGTGGCGCTGTCGAGCAGCAGGAACTCGTGACGTCGACCCGCTGCGTCGAATATCCCGGCCAGCGTCTGTTGCGTATCGCCCGCGTCGTGCTTCCCCGAACCTGCATTCAGCACGATGAAGAGCGGAGCATCGGCCTTCATCGCCAGCTGCGCGGAAGAAGAGACGGCGGAGAGATCATTCATCGGACGAAGGATAAGGGGAGGCAAGCGTCATCTGCGCTTAACGAAACCGTCACGGGTGGGTCAATCCGGCGCTTCATGCTTCGGTCACACATGGAAAACAAGACAGGGGCCTAGACCGTGGCCAGGAAAGACGAAACCAAGACCGCCAGGTACCGCACGCTGTGGATCTCCGACGTGCATCTCGGCACGCCGGGATGCAAGGCGGAGCATCTCGTGGACTTCCTCAAGCACACCGAGTGCGAGAACCTCTACCTGGTCGGCGACATCATCGACGGCTGGAAGCTGCGCAGCTCGTGGTTCTGGCCACAGGAACACACCAACGTCGTCCGCAAGATCCTGACCAAGTCCAAGCGCGGGACCAAGGTGTACTACGTCACCGGCAACCACGACGAATTCCTGCGCAAGTTCGTCGGCTTCGGTCTTGCCATCGGCAACATCCGCATCGTCAACGAGCACGTGCACACCACGGCCGACGGACGCCGCCTGCTGATCACCCACGGCGACGCCTTCGACGTGATCACGCGCTATCACCGCTGGATCGCCCTGGTCGGCGACTTCGCGTACGAACTCACGATGCAGGCCAACGATCATCTGAATCGCCTGCGCCGCGTGTTCGGCATGCGCTACTGGTCGTTGTCGGCGTTCGCGAAGAAGAGCGTGAAGAACGCGGTCAACATCGTTTCCGAGTTCGAGCAGAGCGTGGCGCACGAGTGCCGCCGCCGGGGCCTGGATGGCGTGGTCTGCGGCCACATCCACCACGCCGAGATCCGCGACATCGACGGCGTGCAGTACCTCAACAGCGGCGACTGGGTCGAGAGCTGCACCGCGCTGGCGGAAGACTTCAACGGCCGCATCGAGGTGCTGCGCTGGGTGCAGATCGATCACCTGCACGAATCGCCGAAGGTCACGCCGCTGAAACGGCCTGCCGCCAAGAAGGCCGCGTAGCCCGGGTGCAACCCGGGATCTTTCTCTTGGGCTCGCAAGAGTCCCGGGTTTCACCCGGACAACAAAAAAGGCGGCCCGAAGGCCGCCTTTTTCGTTACGCGACGAGGCTTACTTCGCGACGTTCACGACTTGGCTCTGCGTGAACTCGGACAGGCCTTCTTCCGAGAACTCCACACCCATGCCGGACTGCTTGGCGCCACCGAACGGGATACCGGGCGCAAGGTCGAGATGCTTGTTGACCCAGGCCGTGCCGCTCTCGAGGCGTGCCGCGATGCCCGAGGCGCGCTTGGTGTCCTTGCCCCAGACCGAACCACCCAGGCCGAACGGCGAGGCGTTGGCGCGCTTGAGCGCATCTTCCGAGTCCGAGAACTTGATGATCGGCAGGACCGGCCCGAACTGCTCTTCGTCGACGATGCGATCGCCGTCGGTCACGTCGCGCACGATCGTCGGGCGGATGAAGTAACCGCCGCCGTCGTCGGACTGCCCGCCGGTCACGACCTTGCCGTTCTTCTTGGCTTCGGCGATCAGATCCTTGACCTTCTCGAACTGCATCTTGTTCTGCAGGGGGCCGAGCGTCGTTCCCTTCTCGAGGCCGTCACCGACCACGGCTGCGTTGGCGAGCTTGGCCAGCTCGTCGACCATGCCGTCGTAGATCTTCTCGTGCACGTAGAGGCGCTTGATCGCGACGCAGACCTGGCCGTTGTTGGCGAAGGCGGCGCCGAAGATCTTGGCAGCCGCTTCCTTCGGGTCGACGTCGTCGAGCACGATGGCCGCATCGTTGCCGCCCAGTTCGAGCGTGACGCGCTTGACCGTGTCGGCGGCGCTGGCCATGACCTTCTTGCCGGTCGCGGTGGAACCCGTGAACGACACCTTGCGCACGTCGGGGTGCTGGGTCAGCACGTGGCCCAGATCGTTGGCGTCGGTGACGACGTTGAACACGCCGGCCGGGAAGATCTTGGAGGCGACTTCACCGAGCAGCAGCGTGGTCAGCGGCGTGGTCGGCGCAGGCTTGGCCACCAGCGTGTTGCCGGACAGCAGCGCCGGCGACAGCTTGCCGATCAGCAGCAGCACCGGGAAGTTCCAGGGAATGATCGCGGCGACGACGCCCAGCGGCTTGCGATGCTGTTCGACGCGACGGATCTCGCTGTCTTCGATGACCTTCGGCTCGACCTTGAGGCCGGCGAAGTAGCGGATGAAGGCGAGCGTGCCGCCGATCTCCCACTGCGCGTCGGCGGTCGGCTTGCCCTGTTCCTGCGTCAGCAGCGTGGTGAATTCCTCGAAGCGGGCTTCGATGGCGTCGGCGAACTTGGCGAGCACGGCGCTGCGCTCGGGATAGCTCAGCGCAGCCCAGGCCGGGAAGGCCTTGTTGGCGGCCGCAACAGCCTGGTTGGCCTGGTCGACCGACGCGCGCGGACTCTTGGTCAGCAGCTTGCCGGTGGCGGGATTGATGACGTCCATCGTCGAATCGCCATCGACGAGTTTGCCACCGATGAGAAGCTTGAATTCCTGCATGGGACTTCCTCCTGATGAATGCGGGGTCACGCCGCGGCACTGGGGCGGGACGAGACCGAACGGTACCACCGCTGTACGTTCGGGTGTGAATCCGTCGGGGTCACTTTGAGCCAGCCCATGAAATCCACGACGCACAGGGCGGTGATGTCGGCCAAGCTGAAGCTGGTACCTGCGACGAATTCCGACTTGCCGAGCATGCCGTCGAGCGTGTCGATGAAGCGCCGGCTGCCGGCCATGCCGCGCTCGGCGAGCGCGGGAATCGCGGTGATTCCGCCCAATCCGGGAATACCCCGGTCGCCGAATCCCGGTGCCGAATTGCGGAAGGCCTCGGAGGCTCGCAGGAAGCCGTCCCATTCCATCGCCAGCGTCCTGGACGTGATCACGGCGCGGCTTTTTGCGTCGGTGCCGAGCATCGGCTTCTCCGGATGGAGTGCCTCGAGGTACTGGCAGATCGCCAGGGTCTCGTCGATGAGCGTGCCGTCGTCGAGCTGCAGCGCCGGCACGATGCCACGCGGATTGATCTTCAGGTACGCCGGCTGGATGTTCTCAGCGGTCATCAGGTCGACCTGCACGGTGTCGATCTTGATGCCCTTCTCGGCCAGAAAGATGCGGACGCGGCGGGGGCTGGGCGCCATGGCGCAGTCGTAGAACTTCATTTTTATGTTCTCCTCGGTGGTCAGCGCGCTGCCTCAGTGGACAGGGCGTCTCGACCCTCAGTTTGCCATGCAGTGCCCGCCGGTTCAGCCTATTAGGCGCCCAAAACAGGACGCCTGCCCCCACCAGAAGTTGGGGCCGTCAGCCCACTCGCAGGGCTCAGTCTTCGGCTTCGGCCGCTTCCTCGCGACCGCGCTGCCTGCGTTCGGCCTCGCGGCGCGCTTCCTCGATCTGCAGCATCACGTCGTCGACGTCGACCGACGTTCCGTCGTCGACCCAGACTCCCGTCAGCACGGTGTCCGGCTTGAGTTCGGCGTGCTGGTAGAGCTGCCAGATCTCGCGCGCGTACTGGGTTTCCAGCAGTTCGGGAGCGTACTGACCGAAGTAGGCCGCCATGTTGCCGACGTCGCGCGCGAGCATCGCGAACGCGCTGTTGTTCACCGAAGCTTCCACCGCCTGCGGAAGATCGATGACCACCGGGCCACCGGTATCGAGCAGCACGTTGTACTCGGAAAGATCGCCGTGGATCAGGCCGGCGCAGAGCATCAGCACGATCTGCCGGATCATGAATTCATGGTACTGGCGCGCCAATTCCGGGCTCAGCGACACTTCGTTCAGGCGTGGCGCCGGGTTGCCGTTCTCGTCGGCGATCATTTCCATCACCAGCACGCCGACGAAATAGCCGTAGGGGCGTGGGACTCGCACGCCGGCGGCGGCCAGGCGATACAGGGCATCGACCTCGGCGTTCTTCCACTCCTCTTCCTGCTGCTTGCGGCCGTGCCGCGAGCGCTTGCCCATCGCCCGCTCGTCACGGCTACCGCGCGCCTTGCGGCCTTCCTGGTACTGCGCAAGCTTCTGGAACCCGCGGTGGTTGGCGTCCTTGTAGACCTTCGCGCACCGCAGCGAGTCGCCACTGGCCACCAGGAAAACCGCGGCTTCCTTGCCGCTCTTCAGGGGGCGTACGACCTCGTCGATGATGCCGTCGTCGATCAGCGGCTGGAGGCCGCGGGGAATTTTCATGGAGTCTGCGCGCACCGCGAGTCAGGCCGCGCGGGAGGCCCGACGCCGGCAACGAATGTTGTCGCACGCCCCGAAGCGCGTGCGGTAACGAGCAGTCTAACGGGCGGCCGACCTATCCACCCGCTGCGTGCCAGTGTATGAAGGCGCAGCGTCGCTCATCGTCCGACGTGGAAGACCCATCCGGCGATGCTCACGCAGGAGAAATTCGTATGGCCAAGGGAATGAACGCGAAGAAGAACGAGAAGAAGAAGCCGCAGAAGACGCCGGCTGAAAAGAAGGCGGCGAAGGCAGAGAAGAAGAAGGGCCGGTAGTCGCGCGATTCGATCTTCAAGAGCGAACGCTGTGCTCCCTCTCCCCACGCGGCTTCATCGCATGGGGAGAGGGTTGGGATGAGGGGCGGTTCGGGAGTTCTCGAATGGCGACTTGCATCGGGCCTTTTGAAAAAGCGGCCCCTCACCCCGGTTCAGGAACTGGAGCGACTCAATGCACTCCAGTTCCTGAGGGCGCATCACGCCAAGCGCTATTCCTTCCCGGCCAGCTGCGCCACGATCCCGGGATTCTCCAAGGTCGAGATGTCCTGCGTGATCTCTTCGCCCTTGGCGATGGACCGCAGCAGGCGGCGCATGATCTTGCCGCTGCGCGTCTTCGGAAGATTGTCGGCGAAGCGGATGTCGTCGGGCTTGGCCAGCGCGCCGATCTCCTTGCCGACGTGCTCGCGCAGTTCCTTGATCAGCTTGGCGGCCTCGTCCCCGTGCGGACGGGCGCCTTTGCAGGTCACGAACGCGAACACGCTCTCGCCCTTGACCTCGTGCGGACGCCCGACGACGGCGGCCTCCGCCACGCGCGTATGCGACACCAGGGCGCTCTCGATCTCCATCGTGCCCAGGCGATGTCCCGAGACGTTCAGCACGTCGTCGATGCGGCCCATGATCCAGTAGTAGCCGTCCTTGTCGCGGTGCGTCGAGTCGCCGGCGACGTAGAGGTTCTTGCCCGGGAACTGCCCGTAGTAGGTCTTGACGTAGCGCTCGTTGTCGCCCCAGATCGTGCTGAGCATCGAGGGCCAGGGCTTGGTGATGACGAGATATCCGCCGGCTTCGAGCCCCTTCACCGGCTCGCCGGCCTCGTCCACCACGTCGGCGAAGATGCCGGGCAGCGGCTGCGTGCAGGAGCCGGGCTTGGTCGCCGTCGCGCCGGGAATCGGGCTCATCATGATGGCGCCCGTTTCGGTCTGCCACCACGTATCCACGATCGGCAGCTTCTCCTTGCCGATCACGCGGTGGTACCACATCCAGGCCTCGGGATTGATCGGCTCGCCGACCGAACCCAGCAGACGCAGCTTCGACAGGTCGTACTTGTTGGGCCATTCCTCGCCGAGCTTCATCAGCGCGCGGATAGCGGTGGGCGCCGTGTAGAAGATCGTGACGCCGTGGTCCTGCGCGATCTTCCAGAAGCGGCCTGCGTCCGGGAACGTCGGCACACCCTCGTACATCAGGATCGTCGCGCCGTTGCTCAGCGGTCCGTAGCAGACATAGCTGTGGCCGGTGATCCAGCCCACGTCCGCGGTGCACCAGAACACGTCCGATTCCTTGAGATCGAACACCCACTGGCTGGTCATGTGCGCACCCACCATGTACCCGCCGGTGCTGTGCTGGATGCCCTTGGGCTTGCCGGTGGAGCCGGAGGTGTAGAGCAGGAACAGCGGATGGTCGGCCTCGACCCACTCGGGGTCGCAGCTTGCCGACTGCTGCGCGACGAGGTCGTGCCACCACACGTCGCGCGGCGCGTCGAACCCGACGTCGTGACCGGTGCGCTTGAGCACGATCACCTTCTCGATGGTCTTGCAGCCGGACGACAGCGCCTCGTTGACCGCCTTCTTGAGCTCGATCAGATTTCCGCCGCGCGTGTTGCCGTCGGCCGTGATGACGACCTTGGCGCCTGCGTCCTCGATGCGGTCACGCAGCGAGCCCGACGAGAAGCCGCCGAAGACGATCGAGTGGATCGCACCGATGCGGGCACAGGCCTGCATCGCGATCACCGCTTCCGGCGTGTGCGGCATGTACAGCACCACGCGGTCGCCCTTGGTCACGCCCAGCGACTTGAGGCCGTTGGCGAGCTTGCTGACGTCCGCGTGGAGCTGGCGGTAGGTCCAGTTCTTCGTGTCGCCCTTGTCGCCCTCGAACCGGATCGCGATCTTGTCGGCCTTGGTCGCGAGGTGGCGATCCAGGCAGTTGGCCGAGGCGTTGGTCTTGCCCCCGACGAACCAGCGGTAATTCGGCGCCTTCGAGTCGTCGAGGGCCTTCGTGAAGGGCGTCTGCCACGCGATGTTCTTGCGTGCGAGCTCGGCCCAGAATTCCACCGGATCCTTCTCGGCCTCGGCGCACAGGGCGGCGAGCTTCTCCTTGTTCAGGCGCGCCGCGGCTGCGAAGGCCGCTGACGGCGGAAACAGGCGCGCTTCGGTGAGCACCGACTGGATGTCGCTCATCTCTTCTCTCTCCTGATTCGCTCTCTATAAGTCGACGATCATAGGCCGCGCGAAAATCGGGGCAAACCGTCCCGATGGGTAGGTCGTCGGGGGGTGGTCGCCGCGGCGGCGGCCCGGCGCGTGCGCAAGGGCCGGCCGCAGCGGCGCCCGCTCAGCTGTCCAGCGAGCGGCGGTCCTTTCCGCGAAGAAACAGCACGCCCACGACCACGCTCATCAGCGCCACGCCGATCGGGTACCACAGGCCGTAGTAGATGTTGCCGGACGCGGCGACCATCGCCGTGGCCAGCAGCGGCAGCATGCCGCCGAACCAGCCGTTCCCGATGTGGTACGGCAGGCTCATCGAGGTGTACCGGATCCGGGTCGGGAACAGTTCCACGAGCCATGCCGCGATCGGTCCATACACCATCGTCACGTAGATCATCAGGATGAAGAGCAGCAGCAGGGTCAGCGGGTAGTTGACCTGCGCGGTATCGGCCTCGGTCGGATACCCGGCCGTCGCCAGTGCCGCCTTGTAGGCGGCCTCGTCCCAGCCCGTCAGCACGACATCGCCGATCCGCGTGGTCACGCTGGCGCCGCCCTCGACCGGCAGCGACTCGAACGACAGCCCCGACTTGGTCAGGAAATCCTTCGCCTTGTCGCAGTCGGTGAAGTTCGTGCCGGGCAGCACGAAGATGTGGAAGTTGCAGTCGGTCGCCGCCACGCTCAGCGTCGTGCGCTGCTGGAATGCCTCGAGCGCGGGGTTCACCGCATGCGTGAGCCCCTTGAAGATCGGCACGAACGTGAGCGCACCGAGCAGGCAGCCCGCGAGGATGATCTTCAGGCGGCCGATGCGATCCGACAGCGCCCCGAAGACCACGAAGAACGGCGTGCCGACCAGCAGCGCCACGGCGAGCAGCGAATAGGCCGTGAAGTAGTCGAGCTTGAGCGTGATCGTCAGGAAGAACAGCGCGTAGAACTGGCCCGTGTACCAGACCACGCCCTGCCCCGCGACCGCGCCGAACAGCGCGAGCGCGACGTACTTGTTGTTGGGGTAGCGCAGGAAGCTGTCCGTCAGCGGCGACTTCGAGGTCTTGCCCTCGGCCTTCATCTTCTGGAACAGCGGCGACTCGTTGAGCTTGAGACGGATGTAGATCGAGAAGAGCAGCAGGACGATCGACACCAGGAACGGCACGCGCCAGCCCCACTCGGCGAACGCGGCCTTGTCCATCGACACGCGGCAGCAGCCGATGATCAGCAGCGACAGGAAGAACCCGATCGTCGCCGTCGCCTGGATCCAGCTCGTCGCGTAGCCGCGCCGGTTGTCGGGCGCGTGCTCCGCCACGTAGGTCGCAGCGCCGCCGTACTCACCGCCCAGCGCCAGGCCCTGCAGCAGTCGCAGCATCACGAGGATGATCGGCGCCGCGACGCCGATGGTCTCGTAGGTCGGCAGGAAGCCGACGGCGGCCGTCGCGCTGCCCATGACCACGATCGTGACCAGGAAGGTGTACTTGCGCCCCACGATATCGCCGAGCCGTCCGAACACCAGCGCGCCGAACGGACGCACCAGAAAACCCGCGGCGTAAGTGGCAAAGGCCGACAGCAGCGCGGCGGTCTCGTTGCCCTTGGGGAAGAACAGGGCAGCGAAGAACGGCGCCAGGGTCGCGTAGAGGAAGAAGTCGTACCACTCGAACACCGTGCCCAGGGACGACGCGAAGATCACGCGCCGCTGTTCGGCGGGACTCACCTTCGTGTCGGCCGCACCCGTATTCACCGCTGCACCCATCCCCACATCTCCCGTTTCCAACTCGGCGCGAGCATTGCTCACGTTCGTTTCCCCCGGCATTGCGCGCGACGGGAACGCCGCGCACGCCACCAGCGCCATTTTTCCCAAGGCTACGCGTGCGACCGGTGCTTGCCCACTTCGGGCGGCCCCGGTTGGCGAGAGAAGAGGTCGGGGCTGACGCCCCTCCTACAAAAGCACGCGACTGTAGGAGGGGCGTCAGCCCCGACAACCTTCCGAAGCGCGTTCGCCACGCAGAACGAATGATCCGCCTCGAATGGACCGTTGCGCTCGGCAGTCGCGTTGACCCCACCCCGGCCGCCCCCGATAATCCTCGGCCACCCGGATTCCGGTGGCTCGTGTCGGGGTATAGCGCAGTCTGGTAGCGCGCCTGCTTTGGGTGCAGGATGTCGGGAGTTCGAATCTCTCTACCCCGACCATTAATTCCGCGGTCGCGGAGGCGTCTCCTTCCTTCGCAAATGCCCGGGCGCAAACGCACGGCCTCTGCACATGCCGGCGCCTTCGGATGCAGCGAAGCTAGAAATTCGGGCCTGCCATCTGGAATGACTCGCGTCGAGCCGGTAGACTCCGCCGCCCAATGGTGGCCGTAGCTCAGTTGGTAGAGTCCCAGGTTGTGATCCTGGTTGTCGCGGGTTCGAGCCCCGTCGGTCACCCCATTTTTTAATGCGTCGCTCCGTGTGGATTTCGCGGATGGAGCGGCTACAATGCGCGCCCCTCACGGGGCGCATCAGATTTTCGGAACGGGTTGCTAGCTCAATGGTAGAGCAGCTGACTCTTAATCAGTAGGTTCGGGGTTCGAGTCCCTGGCAGCCCACCACTCCTTCCGATCACGCGCTGAAAACAGCGCTGCCGTTCCTTCGGGGACGCGCCTCACACGTCGTTACTCCTACCGTATTGCCCAACCGGGACACCAGACCTCGGCACCTCGCCGCGCGCGCGGGACTCGGGATCGTGACTCGACGACCGGCCGCGCTGACCGGTCGCTGAACTTGCCGGACCTTCACCGCGCCGTCCCCGCCGTTCAGCTTTTTTTCATGCCGCAGCTGCAGCATTTCTCACAGGACGACATCGAACGGAGCGCGGGCCATCCGGCCCTCCCGTATCGAATGCCGTGACGGAAGGTGACTCATTCCGAGAGGCCGCGCATTTTTTGGGGTGCTGCATCCCGTTGCCGGCCAAAACCCATGATCAGACTCGGGAGGTATGCCCATGAAGCTCTGCGATCCATGCGCCCGGCTGCTCCTGGCGCCGACCCGGAACGACATTCCGACGCATCTCCACCTGTTTGATCCATCCACCGGGAAAATGGCGGCCGCGCCGAAGGCGCGCCTGTTCGACTGCGAGACTTGCGATTCGCGCTGGGGATGGAAGGAGGTGACCGGTTGGCATCTGAAAACGCCCAACCGCTCGGCACGGGACGCCGAGGATGCTGCCGCGCCGTCCTGATATGGGACGGCGCGGCCATACAGCGGATCAACCGATCCAGCCCCACTTGGCGAGCTGCATCTTGATCATCACGACGATGAAGTGGAATGCGGTCTTGACCTGTTCCCAGGTGCTCGGCTCGTAGCGCGCACGTTCGCGCAGGTAATGGCGCACCGCCTCGAGATCTTCGTCCTTGAGTTCGGCGAACGGCGGCATGCCGCGACTCTGCAGCGCGCCGTCGCGAACGATGGCCGCGAACGGCTCGGCCGTGAGGGGCACCGGCGACGCGCGCAGGTCCGGGGCATAGCCGCCAGCGACCGCGGCCACGCCATGGCAGATCGTGCAGTTCTGCCCGTAGACGCGGCGGCCGTACTCGACCTTCTGCGGGTCCACGATGAAGGCCGGATCGTCGACGATCTTCGCCTCGCCGGAGGGCGCCGCGGAGGGCGGCAGAGCAGTCTTGCCGTCGAGTGCGAACACCAGCAGGCGGCGCGAATGTTCGCGCCCGACCCAGCCGTGCTGCGCCGACAGCGTGCCCATCAGCATCTGGCCGCCGGCCCACCCGGCAAGGACCGCGACGTACTGCTTGCCGTCGAGCTCGTACGTGATCGGCGGCGCCTGCGTGCCGACGCCGAGGTCATGGCTCCAGAGTTCGGCGCCGGTGCTGGCGTCGTGCGCCACGAAGCGGCCATCGGCCTGCCCCTGGAACACCAGTCCCCCATGCGTCGAGAGCACACCGCCGCCGGTCGCACCCGGCGTGGGTACTCGCCAGATTTCCTTCTGCGTCGCCGGATTCCAGGCCAGCAGCGAACTGCTGCCAGCACTCTTCGGGATGTCGTCGAAGAACGCATGCACGCCCAGCGGACCCTCGCGCAGCGGGTCCCACGTGGCGGGCGTGATGCCGCGCGCGTCGTAGTAGCCGGCCATCTCGCGCGCCGGGATGTACGCCAGGCCGGTATCCGGGCTGTACGACATCGGCTGCCAGTTGTGTGCGCCGCCCGGCCCCGGCCAGATCATCGATTCGGTGCCGTCGTAGCGCGCGCCCTTCACTTCGACCGGCCGCCCGGTCGTCAGGTCCACCTTCTCGGCCCAGGTGACCTTCGCGATCTTCTCGGCCGAGATCAGCTTCCCGTTCTCGCGGTCGATGACGTAGAAGAACCCGTTCTTCGGGGCGTGCAGCACGACCTTGCGCGGCTCGCCCTCGACCTCGACGTCCGCGAGCACCATGTCCATCGAGGAATTGAAGTCCCAGGTCTCGCCGGGCGTGGTCTGGTAGTGCCAGACGTATTCGCCGGTGTCGGCGTCGAGCGCGACCACCGAGCACAGGAACAGGTTGTCGCCGCCACCGGGACTGCGCAGCGACTGGTTCCACGGCGAGCCATTGCCGGTGCCCAGGTAGATGCGGTTGAAGACCGGGTCGTAGGTCATCGCATTCCAGACCGTGCCGCCACCACCCTGCTTCCACAGCTCGCCGTTCCAGGTCTTGGCCGCCATCTCCATCGCCGGATTCTCGAAGCCCTTCGCCGGGTCGCCGGGCACCGTGTACCAGCGCCATGCCTGCGCGCCGGTCTCGGCGTCGTAGGCTGTGACATAGCCGCGCACGCGCCCGAAGTCGGCGCCGCCATGGCCGATCAGCACCTTGCCGTTGAACACGCGCGGGGCGCCGGTGATGTAGCGGTTGTCGCCCGGCTCGCCGGTCTGCGTCTCCCAGGCGAGTTGGCCGGTCTTGGCATCGACGGCCACCAGTCGTCCGTCCTGCACGCCGACGTACACCTTGCCCTTCCAGAACGCGATGCCGCGGCTGCCCCAGGCCATGCGCATCTTCTTCGGGTCGCACTTCGGGTCGTACTTCCACAGCAACTGGCCGGTGCGCGCGTCGACCGCGTGCACGACGCTGTAGCCCGCCGCGAAATAGATGACGCCGTCGACCGCCACTGGCGCCGTCGAGACGTTCCACATGTCCGGGAGTTCGAGCGTCCACGCCAGGCCCAGGCGCTTCACCGATTCGCGATCGATCTGGGCCAGCGGGCTGAAACGCTGCTCGCTGAAGGTGCGGCCCCAGGCCAGCCAGTTGCGCCCGTCGGCTTCGTCGGCGAGCGCGGCCTGGTCGACCTCGGCATGCGCGGTGGCAGCCGAGAGCAGCGAAGCACCGAGCGCGACTGCGGCGGCAAACACGCGCAGGCTCGCGGAACGGACGAAGGAAAACATCATCGGCACACCCCAGGACGGCGACTCCGCAAAACGGGAGTCTTGGTGTCGTCCAGTATTGCGCCGGGCTTCCGCGCCGCCCTACCCCGTTCGGCTGAACGGACCGGCAACCGGGATTTCCCGTCCATTCCGTAGCCCGGGTGAAACCCGGGGCTGTTGCTCTTGATCCGGGGAAAGCTCCCGGCGATTGCGCCCGGGCTACCGCAAGCGCGAAAGACAACGGCTAACGCGAAGGCGCAAAGGAATAAAGCAAGGACGCGAAGAAAACATCCTTTGCATCCGTGCTCCGCTTTTCTCTGCGCCTCCGCGTTCGCCCTTCCAAACCGCCCGTAGGCCCCGGTACTTGCAGGTTGCGCGGATACCGCCCGCCCACGTCGAACCGCGTCTGCGTGATCGGTCCGAGCGAGCAGCAGCGATGTCGCCCGGGTGAAACGCGAGGGCCTCCTTGAGGACGAAGCGCAACCCCGGGTTTCACCCAGGCTACGGATCAGCCGGGCTGGATGTTCTCGGCCACCATGCGCTGCGCGCCGGCGACGATCATGCGCAGCATCACGACGGTCTGCTCGAGGATCGCCGCGTGGTGTTCTCGCGGCAGATCGATCGCCGCGGCGCCCATCGCGAACACCAGCCGCGTGATCGCCTTGGCGGCGAGCGCCGGCTCCGCGATCGGGGCGTTGTTGACCTTCGCCAGGCGGATCAGGTCGACGCACAACTCGTCTTCGAAGAAGCGCAGTTCGCGCTCCACCGCGCGCTTGAAGGCCTCCGAACCGGTGTTGCCTTCGCGCAGCAGGATGTGCAGGAATTTTTCTTCCGCGCCGAGCTGCTCCATGAAGGCCTCGACCGAACTGCGGATCACGCTGCGGTCGACGGAGGCGCGGTGGCGGGCCTCGCCGATGATCTTGCGCAGCGCGCGGCCGGCGAGGTCGATCAGCGCAATGGCCAGCTCGTCGGTATCGCGAAAGTGCCGGTAGAAGCTGTTTGGCGCGATGGCCGCTTCGCGCGCGATCTCGCGCAGGCTCAAGGTCGAGATGCTGCGGTTGGGACCCACCAGGCCCAGCGCCGCGGCGATCAGGTCGTCCCGCGAGATCGAGGGCCTGCGACCGGCTGCGCCCGCGGCGGGCGGACGCGCATCCCGGGCTGAAGAAACACGTTTTCGGACAGGGGACTTCGTGGCCATGGGGCCATGATAGTGCGGCCAATAATATACATCTGTATAGACAAATGTACTCACGCCCGTATACTGGCGCTGTCCACTCCCGGACGGCCGTAGGCGTTCTTCGTCCCATGACCTCGTTGCGGCGCTATCTCCAGCCGCTGGTGTCTCCGCCGGTGTTCGACTTCTGGGCCAGCCGCTTCAGCCCGGCAGCGTCCTGGGATCGCGTGCTCGCCAAGGTCGTGGCCCGGCGCGTCGAATCGCGCGACGCGGTCACGCTCGAACTGCGCGCCAACCGCCACTTCAAGGGTCTGCGTCCGGGTCAGCACGTCAATGTCACGGCCGAAGTCGGGGGCGCCCGCCTCACGCGCAGCTACAGCCCTTCGCTGCTCAGTGCCGACGGACGTCGCCTCTCGATCACCGTCCGCCAGGTCGACGGCGGCAAGCTGAGCACGCAGCTCTGCCAGAACGCGCAGGTCGGTGATGTCGTCGAACTCGGCGCCGCTTTCGGCGACATGACGTGGACGGACACGGCGCCGGGCTCGCGTCTTTTGCTCGCGGCCGGTTCCGGCATCACGCCGATGATCAGCCTGATCCGCAGCGCGGTGACCACCGGCACCGCACTGGATGTCGATCTCGTCTACTGGGCGCGGCGTCGTGACGAACTGTGCTTCGTCGACGAACTGCGCGATCTGGCGACCCGCATGCCGGGCCTGCGCTGCCACTTCGTGCTGACGCGCGAAACCGAATTGCGCGACGGCGAACACGCAGGCCGCCCGAACCAGGAGTTGCTGCTGCGCCTCGTGCCGGACCTCGCACACCGACAGGTATTCGCCTGCGGCCCCGACGGCTTCGTCGAGACCGTGCGCGAGCTGCTGGCGACGCGCGTCGCGCAGTTCCACAGCGAGTCCTTCACGCCCAGGACCGTGCTTGCCGCGGCCACCGGAACCGTGCGCGTGGAACTGACGCGCTCGCGCCGGACATTTGAAATCCCCGCCGGCATGCCACTGCTGGCCGCACTCGAATCGCAGGGCCTGCGCCCGGCGTACGGCTGCCGCATGGGCCTGTGCAACACCTGCGCCTGCGGAAAATCCGCGGGCAGCACGCAGAACGTCGTCGATGGCTCCACCGACGCCGAACCCACTTCCGCGCTGCGCATCTGCGTGAACCGCGCCGCGTCCGATCTGATTCTCGATCTCTGAACGAAGACCACCTCAATGGCCTGCGCAACGAAATCCCTGTCTCCCGCCACGCTCGAAGCCTTCGGCGCCGAACTCGACGCACTGCGCGCGCGCACCGTCGCCAAGATCGGCTCCGAGGACGCGCGCTACATCCGGCGCGTCGTGAAAGTGCAGCGCTACTTCGAAGTGGCCGGTCGCGTGCTGCTGTTCGCCAGCATCTTTCCGCCGGCGTGGTTGCTCGGCACCTTGCTGCTGGGCCTGGCCAAGATCCTCGACAACATGGAGATCGGCCACAACGTCATGCACGGCCAGTACGACTGGATGCGTGACCCCCACCTCAACGGCAAGACCTACGAGTGGGACATCGCCGGCACCGGCGACAACTGGCGCAAGACGCACAACTTCAAGCACCACACGTACACCAACGTGCGCGGCATGGACGACGACATCGGCTACGGCCTGCTGCGCCTGTTCCCGGAGCAGCGCTGGCGTCCGTTCTATCTCGCCCAGCCGCTGGTCGCGATCATCTTCGCGCTGGCGTTCGAGTGGGGCGTGGCGATCCAGGACCTGGAGTTGGGCAAGTACTTCGCGGGCCGCAAGTCCAAGGCGCAGATGCGCGCCGAATGGCAGCCGGTGGCGCGCAAGATGCGCCGCCAGATCGTCAAGGACTACGTGATCTTTCCGCTGCTGGCCGGCCCGTTCTTCCTGCCGGTGCTGGCGGGCAACTTCGTCGCCAACATCATCCGGAATCTCTGGACGTACACGGTGATCTTCTGCGGCCACTTCACCGCCGACGTGCACCTGTTCCCCAAGAGCGTCGTCGACAACGAATCGCGCGGGCACTGGTACTGGCGGCAGATCCTGGGCTCGTCGAACCTGCGCGGCGGCAAGTTGTTCCACGTGATGACCGGCAACCTGAGCCACCAGATCGAACACCATCTGTTCCCGGACATCCCGGCGTGGCGCTACGAGGCCATCGCGCGCGAGGTTCGAGAGATCTGCGGCCGTTACGGCATCCCGTACAACACCGGCCGCATGTCGGTGCAGTTCAGCCAGGTGGTGTGGCGCATCCTGCGGCACTCGCTGCCGAGCCGCCCGGCACGACTGCCGTCAGTGACGCCCCTCGCAGCCTGAAGCCCCGTAGCCCGGACGCAGTCCGGGATCCCGCTCCGTCGATCGGCAAAAACCCCGGACTGCGTCCGGGCTACGGTGGACGTGGCGGCCTCCCCGTCCCCGGCGTATAACTCTCCCAGCCGCATCGACGGCAGGTCCACGCAGACCCTGGAGAGAGAACACGATGAGCGCCACGAACATCGCCACGGTGGAAGCCCCGCCCAAGGCACCCTGGATCCAGCTCGCGCTGGCCTTGTTCGTCATCGGATCGGTGTTCGCGATCTATCGCGTCTACCAGCACAGCACGGCCTTCACGCTGGGCCTCGACTACTTCTCCGAGGACTTCCAGACCTACTGGATGACGCTGCTCTACGCGCAGCTCCCTATCCTGACGCTGCTCGGCGCCGGCATCGTCGGCCGCCTGTGGTTCACGCGCGAACGTTATCCGGCCCAGGTCAGCGCGCGCGAGGAACTGCGCCGTCATTACGTGGTGCTGTCGCAGATCCTCGTGTTCGCGATCGTCGCGTATCTCACCGCTTCGATCTTCACCGAGGCCGACGCGGCCTGGCACCAGGTCACCGTGCGCGACACCGATTTCACGCCGACGCACATCGGGCTGTTCTACTTAGGCATCCCCTGTTTCATCATGGCCGGCATCGTGGCCTTCACGTATGCGCACACGCGGCTGCCGAAGTTCATCGAGCGCGTGTCGCTGCCGTTCGCGCTGGTCGTCGCCGGCCCGATCATGATCATGCCCAACCTCGGCCTCAACGAATGGGGCCACACGTTCTTCTACGCCGAGGAACTGTTCGCCGCGCCGATCCACTGGGGCTTCGTGCTGCTGGGCTGGGCGACGTTCGCGGCCGGTGGGCTGGTCGTGCAGCTGTTGACGCGCATCGTCGAACTGACGCGCGTGATGGACAAACCCGCGGGCTGAGCGGCGGGTCACTCGCGGACTTTCGCCACTCCACGAGCGAAGGCCGCACAGGGAGAAGCACCATATGGCGCAAGACGCCCCCGCAGCACCGGCGCCCACGCGAACCGCGGTGGCGACGAGCGCCGAACAGCGCCGCGCCTACATCCAGTTCGACCTGCTGATCATTCCGCTGATCGTGCTGCTGTTCATGGGCATCTTCAGCTTCCACTTCGCGCTGCTCGTCGGCGACTGGGATTACTGGGTCGACTGGCGTGATCGCCGCTGGTGGCCCCTGGTCACGCCGCTGGCGCTGTCCGTGCTGCCCGGCGTATTCGGTTACCTGCTGTGGGACCGCCTGCGACTGCCGGTGGCGGGCACCCTGACCATCCTGTGCCTGACGTTCGCGTCCTGGGTCAGCCGCTACCTGAACTTCCACCTGTTCGCGGATTTCCCGATGAACATGGTGTGGCCCTCCACCTACATCGCGCTGGGCCTGATCTTCGACTGCATCCTGCTGCTGTCGCGCAGCTTCTTCGTCACCGGGCTCTTCGGCGGCTTCCTGTTCGGGCTGCTGGTGTACCCGCTGAACTGGCCGCTGCTCGCACCGTTCCAGGTGCCGGTCGAACTGCACGGCACGATGCTCACCGTGGCCGACCTGCTCGGCTACGAGTACGTGCGCACGGCGATTCCGGAATACGTGCGCAAGATCGAGCAGTCCACGTTGCGCACTTTCGGCGAGGCGGTGACGCCGCTCACCGCGGTCTTCGCCGGGTTTCTGAACATCCTGAACACCTGGTTCTGGATGTGGATCGGATACCTCGGCGCCAAGTCCGTGTGGCTGAGGAAGATCACGTGATCGACGCCGCCGGAACACCCACCGCGGCGAAGCTGCGTTCGCGACGCGAGCGCCTGCGCCGCCGCACGCTGCGGATGCTCGCGCTCTTCTACGTGCTGATGCTGCTGCCGCTGGTGGCGGACGCGCACGGCGAACGCGCGCAGATGCCGCAGCTGCGCATGAGCACCGTGCACTGGTTCGACATCGAAGTGTCGACGACCAGGCTCGACGTCAACGACGAGATCGTCGTGAAGGGCAGCTTCATGCCCTCGCGCTTCTGGCCGGAGCACGTGGAATCCATCGAGGGAACGGCGTTCCTCAACATCGGCGTGCCGGGCCCATCGTTCGTGCGTCTCGACTCGCGGGTCAACGGCGTGCCGATGATCCGCTCCACGCGCTTCATGCGTGGCGAGCTCTACCACTTCGAGATGCGCCTGAAGGCACGCAAGCCCGGCCGCTACCACGTGCACCCGCTGATCAACGTCAAGGGCACCGGCCCGATCATCGGGCCCGGGCGCTGGGTCGAAGTCGGCGGCAACGCAGCGGACTTCCGGCTCGAGGCCACCACCCTGCTCGGCCAGAAGATCGATCTCGAACACTACGGGTTCGCCAATGCGGCCTGGTGGTCGCTGTTCTGGTTCGTCTTCGGGCTGTCGTGGTTCGTCTACTGGCTGCTCGAGTGCCCGATCGTGATTCCGCGCTTCAAGCGGCGCGACGAACTGGGCGTGGATGCCGACCAGATGATCACGAAGGCCGACCGCCGCTTCGCCTTCATCTATCTGACGCTGACCCTGTCGTTCATCGTCGGTGGCTACCAGTACGCCCAGGCGAGTTATCCGATCACGACGCCGCTGCAGACCGGCCGCGTCAACGTGCCGCCCGCGGAACGTCCCGCACCCACGGTGAAGGTGGAGATGGTCGAGGCGCGCTATCGCATTCCCGGCCGCAGCTTCCGCATCGAACTCAAGGTGACCAACAGCGGCAACAGCGCGGTCACCGTCGGCGAACTCGCGGCGGGCAACCTGCGCTTCGTCAACGCGGCGGTCTCGAAGGTCGTGCCTGCCGATGAAGACGATCTCGTGGCCGCCGACTCGCTGCGCGTGGAGAATGGACCGGTGCAACCGAGCGAAACCAGGAACATCGTGATCTATGCCGACGACGCCATGTGGGAGACGCAGCGCATGACCACGATGATCAAGTCGCCCGACGCCAACGTGGCCGCGATGCTGTTCTTCTACGGCGCCGACGGCGAGCGCCACATCGTCGAGATCGGCGGCCCGATGATCCCGGTGTTCGGCTGATGCGGGCACTGCTGGCGGTCCTGCTGCTCGCGTCGAGCACCGCGCTGCAGGCGCATGGTGGCGTCTCGATGGAAGACGACCACTGCATCATGCGCATCGGCCCGTACCGCGCCCACTTCACCGGCTACCAGCCGGAGACGCGCGCCACGCAGGAGTTCTGCGAAGACATTCCGGAGCTGGGCAAGGCGATCATCGTCGTCGACTTCGTCGATAAGGTCCTGCGCGAACAGAAGGTCGAGTTCCGCGTGCTGCGCGACACCCGGCAGCTCGGCAGGAAGGCGCGCCACGAAGATCTGGGAACACCTGCCGAGATCGATGCCGCGACCCTGTTCAAGGCCGACGCGCAGGCCTACCCGAAGGGCACGCTGACGTTCGAGCAGCGCTACGAACAGCCCGGCTGGTTCATCGGCATGCTCAGCGCCACCGATGCGGACGGCAAGACGCTGCACTCGGTGTTTCCGTTCCAGGTCGGCGTCTCGCACCCCTGGCGCTATGTGCCGGCCTTCGTCCTGGTCGTCGTCTTGAGCCTGTTGATCTACCGGCTGACGGGGCGCAACCTGCCCTCGCCCACTCCCGGAAAGAGCGACACCTGAGCCTCATGCATCGCCGAACGTCTGCTTTGCTTCGCCTCCTCGCGACCGTCGCGTTGTTCGCCGCGAGTCTCGGTACCGCCTGGGCCCACGCGGCGCTGACCAAGTCGAGCCCGGGCAACCGCGAAGTGCTGGCCAAGTCGCCGGCGAATATCCACCTGCAGTTCAACGAGAAGGTGGAAGCCAAGTTCTCGACGGTTTCGATCGAGGACGCCAAGGGCCAGAAGCTCGCGCTGCCGGCGCCCACCGCGTCGCCCGACGACGCCTACGGTCTCGACGTGGCCGTGCCGGCGATCCTCGCCGACGGTCGCTACACGGTGAAGTACCGGGTGCTGTCGCAGGACGGTCACGTCATCGAGCGCTCGTTCGCGTTCACGTTGAAGACCGCAACGAGCGAGTCCGCAGCGCCGACGACGCCGTGATCGAGGCCTATGCCGCGGGCGCTCGCGCGCTCGCCGTACTGGCCTCGGCTCACCTGATCGGCGTCACGCTGTTCCTGCTGCGGGCGGGTCCGCTTCCCGCAGGCGAAGAGCCTCGGGCCTGGGACCGCGGCCTGCGTCGCACCCTGCCCATCGCCGCGTTGCTGCTGTGCCTGGCATTGCTCGCGGTGCTGCACGCGCAAGCCTGCGGTGTCGCGGGTGGATGGGCGTCGCCCGACCTGATGGCGCAACTGGCGCGCGATACGGCGTATGGGCATTGGTGGTGCCTGCGTGCCCTGGGCGCCATGGCCGTCCTGTTCATCGCCTGCGTGGCCACCGCCACGCCCGCTCCCTTGCTGCGCGCTGCTGCATTGGTTGGCACCAGCTTCGCCGCGGCCACCACCATCGCGCTCGCACCGCTGACGGGACACGCGGCAGGCACGGAGCAGGCCGCCTGGCTGGTGCCCTTGCACATGGCGCATCTGCTCGCGCTCAGCGCATGGCTGGGCGCGTTGCCGGCGTGGATCGGTCTGGCTAGACGTGCCGCGCATGAACCGGATGCGCGCATTCGCGATTTCGTCGCGCGTGCGCTCGAGCGCTTCTCGCGCCTGGCGATGGCGTGCATGGCCGTCATCGTCGGCACTGGCGTCGTGCTCGCGTTCCAGTTCATCGACGACCAGGGCGACCTGCTGGGGACGCGCTACGGCCTGCTGTTGTGCGCCAAGCTGGTCGTGCTCGTCTTCGTGCTGCGCATCGCCGACGCCGTGCGTCGCCGCGTGCTGCCGCGACTGCGCACGGCCGAGGCGTCCGATGCGTTCGCTGCGGGCGCGACGTCCGTCCGCCTGGAATGGTGGCTCGCGCTCGGCCTGCTCGGCCTGGGTGCCACCCTTGCCCAGACCGTCCCGGCGATCCACGACCAGCCGTCGTGGTGGATGCCGGTGCGCCTGTCGTTCGAAGCGGGCTGGGCCGATCCCGCCACGCGCGTCGCGATCTGGCTCGGCGCTGCATTGATCGTCTTCGCCGCGGCGCTGATCGCCCCGATGAGACGCTCGCGCCCCTTGCGCATGGCCGTCTCGGTCATCGGCGTCGCCGGTGTCGCGACCGCGCTGTGGGGCCTGTCGGTCAGCGCGTTCCCCGACACCTTCCTGCGTCCACCGGTGCCCTATCTGAGCTTGTCGATCGACCAGGGGCGCCGCGCCTTCGAAGCCAACTGCACGGCCTGCCACGGCAGCGGCGGTCTCGGCGACGGCGCGCTGGGGAAGACGATGCGCAAGCCGCCGGCG
Organism: Panacagrimonas perspica; assembly: GCF_004364935.1. Classification (GTDB taxonomy): domain Bacteria; phylum Pseudomonadota; class Gammaproteobacteria; order Nevskiales; family Nevskiaceae; genus Panacagrimonas; species Panacagrimonas perspica. The sequence goes on from NZ_SOBT01000008.1 coordinate 1,856,059, forward strand.
AATCTCAGCGAACCGCACACCGCGCTGCACACGCCCGGCGACATGTACTGGTGGTTCACGCACGGCATGCCGGCGGGCCCGATGCCGGGATTCGCCGGCGTGCTCGACGACGAGCAGCGCTGGGACCTGGTGAATTTCCTGCGCGTGTTCTCGCAAGGCTTCCAGGCGCGGGTGCTCGGTCCCCGGGTCGTGCCCGGAAAACCCTGGCTGGGCGCGCCGGATTTCTACTACCAGACCGGCGACGGCAGCAGCGCGCAGTTCAAGGACCTGCGTGGCCGTTCGCCCGCGCTGGTGGTCTTCGACGTCGCGGAAGATCCGCTCTCCGTCGCCCGGCTCGAGGCGCTGCGTAACGCAGCAGATGCTTCGTTCACGCTAATCGTGCCGCGGAGCGAGGACGTCTGGCAGGCCTACCAGTTCCTGACGCGGACCCTGGCGGATCGCGGCGCCAGCGATAGGGTCGGTATGCCGCGCCGTCATGTGGAATTCCTGATCGACCGCTTCGGCTATATCCGCGCGCGCTGGATTCCGTCGGACGAGGCGGTGCCGTGGACCGCGTCGTTCGACGTGAAGGCCGAGGTTGCACGACTCGCGAGCGAGCCGCAGATCCTGCCGCCACCGGATCTGCACCTGCATTAATCCCGTAGCCCGGACGAAGTCCGGGATCCCGGCTTGAAAATGGGAAAAGCCCTGGGTGTAAACCTTATCTGCCAACAGGCACCCGAGCTGCACCAGCACGATCATCACCGTAGCCCGGGTGCAACCCGGGATCCCGCTCGCGAGAGGAGAAAAGCCTCGGGTTGCACCCGGGCTACGGTTGCTCCATGCGCAGACAGTCAGCCGCATCCAGGGCGATGTGGATGACGAGTCCCAGCCCCAGCAGCCGCGTCTGCGGCAGCACCAGCATCGCGCCGTACAACGCGATCGCCGGCGCGCGGTGCAGCGGATGAAAACCGATGCTGCAACGATTCGGCGCGTAGACCGGATCTGCCACCAGGTGATCGACGTCGATCATCCAGCCGCACAGCATCACGATCAGCGCACGCCGCCATCTCACGCGAAAGAACAGCAGCGCCACGGTCAAGGGCACGAAGAAATGCAGCAGCACGTGGACGGTCGGCCCGATGCTCATCGCAAGGCTCTCAGCACCTGATCGACACGCGAGGCCAGCGATCCTTCGACGCGCAACAGCTTCGCGTCGTGCTCCGACAATCGCTCCAGATACCAGGCGTGCTGCTCGGCCCTGAACGCCGCGTCGCGGCGCGTGCCGTCCTGCACGAACGGGAAATCGGGTTCGCACAGGACGTTCAGCGTGTAACGGCGCCGCGAAAGTTCGAGCAGCCGCGACGACGCGGCGCCGTGATCCTTCAGGCTGTAGAACAACGTCGTCAGCGGTGTCGTGTCGCAGACGATCGCAGCACCTGCGGGCGCGAGGGCAGCGGCACGGTACTCGCGCTCGACCTGCACCTCGGCCACGCGCTGCAGATCCTCATACGACAGCACGGCGCCGCCCTGCTCCACCCACAACTCGCGTCCGTATTCCTCGACCGTGACCGTGCCGAGCGCCTGCGCGACGGCATGTGCGAGGACGGTCTTCCCGCTCGACTCGCCACCCATCAGCGCGATACGCGGAACCAGGCTCGCGTAAACCTCCGGCGCCATCAGCGACCGCCCGGCGCGCGGGTCACGGCGCAAGGCCGTGCCCGACGCCGGCACCTGCGCTCGTGCCGGATCGACAGCGACATGGTCGACCGGATGCCCGAACTGCCGGGCCAGCGATGCCGCGAAACCTTCGCCGTACGCCTCGCTGGTGAACACCGCGTCCACACTCCCGCCGAAAAGCTCGCGGCAGATCCAGCCACAGAACTCGCGATGGTGTTCCTCAGGATCGTCGTTGCACGGCATCGCGGGCGCCGGCACCGATACACCCCGGCGTGCGCATTCGGATGGCACCTCGTCGGCACCCAGGATCAGCACATGAAGGTTCGCTGCACGCGACGCCGGATAGCGAAGACCAAACCAGCGCCGTCGCTCGGCCGGTTCGCAGCCGTCGAACTCGGGCCGCGTGTAGCCGAGCACGAACAACTCGTCGCAAACGTCCAGTGCCGTGTCGATGACGTGCTCGTGGCCGTAGTGCAGCGGACAGAATTTCCCGACGACCAGGCCCCGCGCATATCGCTTCACGTCGTGGGTCCCTGCGCCTGCATCAGCTTCCACCAGTGCCGCCACGACACCAGCGCGTTGACCCAGTACACCGCGTACAGCGCGGCCGTGACGTACAGGCCGCGGCTGGCGAACAGCGGCACGGCGACGGTGTTCACCAGCAACCAGATGGGCCAGTTCTCCAGACGCCGCTGCATCAGCAGAACCTGCGCGAGCACACTGAAACTCAGGACCATCGAATCCAGGAACGGTGCGTACGCGTCAGTCCAGACGTGCAGCAGCGCGCCGTAACCTGCCGCGGCGACGCCGCCGATCGCCGCCGACAGCAGGAACGCGGATCGCGAGATGCGCCGTATCGGCAAGGGCTGGCGATCGCGACCACCATGCAGCCAATGCCACCAGCCCACGATGCTGGCGGCGACGAAGAAGATCTGCAGGCTCGCATCCGCGTAAAGCTGAGCCTGCCCGAACACGACGACGAACAAGGCGCAGCCGACGATGCCGGTCCACCAGGTGTGCACGCTGTTGCGGCCGGCGAGCAGGATCGAAATCGTCGTCACGCCGTTCGCAGCGATCTCCAGCGGTCCCGTCACGTCGCCTCCGCGCCGACCAGCGCCGAGCTGTACTGCAGCACCTTGTCCTGCGCCTGCAGCACGGCGACGGCGATCGGCTGCGCGCCGAACAAGGGTTGCAGCGCCGCGCATGCATCGTCCGCAAGATCGAGTTCGCCGGGCGCGAGGCTCAGTTGCAGCTCTCCATCGGCGGCTTGGTGGAACGCGTAGCGCGACATCGGCACGCGCGCCAGCGCGTGACTGATGTCGATGTTGTTGAACCACGCGCCCTGGACGTTGCGATATCGCAACGGCCTGCGGCCGGACAAGCCGCGGATCACCGGCACTTCGCCTTCGAACGACAGCGCGCCGAAATCACCGGTGCGATAGCGCAGCAGCGGCAGGCAGAAATTGAAGCCGCCGCTGACGACGATCTCGCCACGCTCGCCGGGCGGCAGCGCCCGCCCCTGCGGATCCAGGATCTCGACGTGCAGCCGCGGCTGCAGCAACACATGCCCGCCGGCACGCGCGTCGAACACCGCGATCGGACCGACCTCGTTCATCGAGTAGATGTCGAGAACCGGGCAACGGAACCGATGCTCGAGACGCTCGCGCAAGGCCGGCGACAAGGCCATCGATACCGACACCAGGGCGCGCGGCCGCAGGGTCACCGGCAGATCGAGCAAGGTCGTGAACGAGATCGGATCTCCGGCGACCACCTCCGGTTCGAGCGCGTCCAAGTAGCGCGCGCGATCCGCCGGATCGCGCCAGTCGTCCGGGTGCAGGTTGATCTTGGCCAGGCCCGACTCGTCCATCTGCGGCGTCACCGAGACGTAGGTGAAGCAGCGCTGCTGCATGCCCAGCAACACCACGCCCACCTGGTCGCGACCATGTCGTAGTTCGATGCCGAAGCGCTTCAGGGCGCGCTTGTGGAACACCAGGTAGCGCGCCGCCACCTGCGGATGCGAGGCGATCAGCAGCGGGTGGCCGGTGGTGCCGGTGGTGCGGAAGTTGATCAGGCGGTCGATCGGCACCGCGTCCGGCACGAAGCGCGCGATGTCGGCGGCAAGGTCCGCGCGCGACGTGGTCGGCAACTCTTCGAAGCTCGGCGGCGGTGGACCGAGCGCGCGGAAGTGCGGCACTTCGGAAAAGGTTTGCTCGACGAAGGCCTGCAGCCACTCGGGCTCGCCGTCCGGAGTCGACCGGACCGGCGCGGACAGCGTCGCTTGCTCGAACTTGCGCAGCGCATCGAGATCCGCGGCCGTGAGCCGGTTGCCGCTCTGGTTGCGATAGATCGGCGCGGCCGGGTGCTCGCGCAGGCGCTGCAGCATGCGGCGCCCCGCCTCCGTCAACGTCGGGTAGCGTGCATCGTCGTCCAGGCCGTCGCCGTCCGGCGCGAGCGCTGCGCTCACTCGCGCGACCACTTGTCCGCGGACTCCTCGGCGGCCTTCTTCGCCAGCGCTTCGCGAATGGCACGGGCACGCGCTTCCGCGGCGCGGCTGGCTTCGAGCAACCGACGCCGCTCGACCACACTCAAGCTCGCCAGGCGATCCGTCGCCTGCGCCAGGGTTTCGCCTTCCGGCCGGCGATCGAGCCGGGCCAGCACGACTCTCGCGAGTTCCTCGCGACGGTCCGGATCCGTCTGGAAGCGCGCCACGGGCGTCGACTTCGCGAGCTCTTCGGCGCTGCCGTCGAGCACCGTCAGCAGCGCCGGCAACTCCAGCTTCACCGACGTGAACCATTCGTCCGACATCAGCCAGCACAGCATCGCGACCAGTTGCAGGCGATTGCCGTCGGCCTTGGCGTCGCGCGACGTGAAGCGCGACAGCACGGATTCCGATGCGCGATGACCGAGCCGCGTCAGCAGATCATTCACCAGCGCCGCAACATGGACGCGCCCGCTCGCCCCGATATGCGGCGCCTCGAGGAACTCGGGCGGCGTGTCGAGCAGGCGACGGTTCAGTGATTCGATGGGGGGGCCGATCTGCTGCATGTCAGGCGCTCGCGAATTTCGCAAAGACGTGATTCGAAGGGCAGTCACCGCAGGCTGCGGCCGCCGCACGGGCTCGCGAGGCGCGGAACCGTCCGCGCAGCGCGACGAGATCGTCCACCGTCCCGAGCTCGTCCACCGGCACGCCGTACTCGGCGGAGCTGAAACTGCAGGGCGCGATGCGACCCGACTCGTCGACGAACAGGAACTGCTCGCCCGGCGCGCAATCGGCAACCGGCAGTGCCTGCTGTCGCGCGCTGGCCTCCAGACGCTCCAGGTACGTCGCGCTGCCGCAGAGCTTCACGCCGCGTGCCGCCAGGCGTTCGCGCAGCGGCGCCAGCAGCTGGCGCAGCGATGCGACATCGGCCAGCCGCAGACCGTGATCGGGAAAGAACTCCGGACGATCGCGCCCACCGAGCTGATTGAACGTGATCTCGTCGATACCCCAACCCGCGAGTTCGTCGCACAGATCGGAAAAGAGCGGCAGGTTGTCGCGCATCAGCACGACGTTGGCGCGCAGCTTCAGCGACGCGTTGCCCTCGCGACGACGCCGATCCAGCGACACGACGCCCTCGCGCAGCCGTTGCCACAGACCCGCCCGACCCCGCATCCGGTCGTGGAACGCGGCGGGTCCGTCCACGCTCACCGTGAATTCCGAGAACGTCTGCACGATCTGCTCGATGACCGGCGCCCGGTGTAGTGCGCTGCCGTTGCTGGTCGCGCTCAGCTCGATTGCGTGGACGTCGCGCAGTTCCTGCGACAGCGCGAACAACGACGGCCACAGCAGCGGCTCGCCGCCCAGCCAGCTCAGCATCACGCGCTCGCCGGTCCGGCGGTGGCACAGGCCGAGCAGACGGGCGAAGCGGCGCACCTGCTCCGGATCCGCGGCGTTGCGGCTGCGCTCGACGCGCCGGTCATAGGCGCAGAAGCCGCAGGCCAGATTGCAGACTTCGGTGACGCGCCACAGGACGATCACGACACGTCCCGGTAGTGACGTCGCGAGAAGCGCTTCGCGAAGCCGAGCAGGTCCGGCCAGTCCTTGATGGTCTCGATGACCCAGCCCTGCTCGTTCTGCGCGCGCTGCAGCGCGGCGTCCGGACGTCCGAACAGGTTGAGCACCATCGTGCCGCCGCCACGGGCGCGGGCCAGCGCCTGCGCCGAGACATCCCAGCCGCTGTTGCCGCGCTCGTCGCGGTCGAACATCGTCGTGATGCCGTCGTCCGAGATCATCAGGATGTGCGCAGGACGATCGCGCTCGGTGCGCCGCGCGAACGCGTCGCGAAGCTGGTGGATCGGAAACGCCGTGGCGCCGCCGTAGAAGCCGGTGAGCACGCGCAGGATCGCGTCTTCGCTGCGCACGAAACCGTCGGTGTGCATGAACTGGTTGGCGCCGCTCCACAACGTGGCCTGCACGCGCGCGCCGGCACGCAGCGCCGACAGCACGATCACGGTGCCGGCCAAGGTCAGCCACGAGGTCTGCTGCTGCGGGTTGGGCATCGAGCCGGAGCTGTCGACGTACAGATCCAGATCCAGCGGCACCGGATCGCGCTGGATGTCGGGCGCCACGCCATAGACGCGCCGGACCGTGCTCAGGCCTGGAATCAGGCGCGGCGACTGCATCACGCTCTGCATCGCGTCGAGCGTGTCGAGCGCATCGCCGATGTCCCAGGGTTCGAGACCCTCCATCTGCGGCTCGAGACTCTGCGGAGCGGGACGGCTCGGAAACGGAATGCGATGCGGCAGCGCGCGCTCGCGGTAGTAGCGCACGGCGATGTCGTGATCATCGAGTTTCAGTCCGGCGGCACGCAGGATCTCGCCGTACTCGAAAGGTTCGCGGCACTGGCCTGGCGCGTTGGACGTGCGCGTGGACGCAGCGGGCCCTGGCCTGTCGCCCTTCGAAGCCACCGGCTCGGATTCCTCCTCGCCGGTGATGCGCGGATCGTTGGCGGGATGCACCACGCCGTCGATCTCGTCCTCGTCGATATCGAGACCGCCCTGCGGCTGCGTGCCCTGCGCCGCGTTCTGCATGTCGTGCCACTGCGCCATCGCCTTGCGCGCCTCGTCGTCCTCCACGAGGTAGGGCAGCACCAGCGAGGCGAAGCGCCCGGCGCCAGCGAGCCAGTCCCGCGCGTAGACGCGCACGACGCGCGAACCGAGCCAGGCGTCGGCATCGATCGTCGCGTCGCGTTCGGTGACGCCGCCGAGTTCACCGCGATCCAGCTTCCACAGCAGTTCGTAGATCCGCAGGTACAGCGTCCACAGGCGGCCGGGACGCGACTTCTCGCCGCCTTTTTCGATCGCCTCGTGCAGGCGCCGATACACCTCGCCCATGCGCAGCCGCGATTGCCGTTGCAGGCGATCGTTGATGTGCAGGTCGGTGTAGAGGTTGGCGATCATCGGCGCATGCCGCTCCAGCGTCGGCAGCGCGCGACGGATGCGCGCCAGCAGGCGGAAGTGATCGGTGCCGTTGGCAGGCGCGTAGACGTGATGGCCGATCTCGTGCGCGAGGATTTCCAGCGCATAGTTCTCGAGACCCAGCTTCTTCACCGATTGCAGGTCCACGACGACGCTCTGGTCGACGAACCGGATCATCGCGAAGCTTCCGCTCAGGCCTTCGGCTTTGGCCTGCGCCGTCGTGGCGCACAGCAGCGGCGCGTGCAGGCGCGTGAAGCGGCTCCACGTCGCCAGCGCAGCCGGCCACGCGGCGAGCCATGCCTGTGCCAGCGTCGGCGGCGAAGGCGCGGTTTCGGGCACGTCGGGGTTCACGCCGACGCAGGCATCACGCGCGGACGAACCCGCAACGCGTAGCTGTACGGCGAACTCACGGCGATCGAATCCTCGGTCGCCGCCACCTCGAGTCCGGCCTCGGGCAGATCCAGGGCCCAGGTCGATCCGCCGACGCGCAGCGCTCCCTTCACGATGCTCGCGGGCGGCGCGTAAGGCGCGGGCCGATCACGCGGCGCGCTCTCGAATTCCGAGACGCCGGCGGGATGCAGCGACCAGCCGTAGACGTCGAGCCGCAACAGGAAGCAGCGCTCGCCGCTGCGCAGCAGGAAGCCGTCGCGACCCGCGCGGACCTGCGGCGGCTCGGTGAACGCCCCGCCGTAACCGGTGAACGCGCCGACGTGGAAGCCTTCCCACCGGCGTTCGGCCACGGCCGGATCGGGCGACCACCAACGTTCCTGCGCGAGCCGAGTGCGCATCGCCGGCCAACTCGAATCCGCCGGAGCATTCAGGGCTGCCACGGCGAGATGTGGGGGCAGCCGGTCCAGCGCCAGCAGCGCGCCTTCGCGGTAATGCGCCAGGCCCGCCGTCCAGGCCAGTACCTGGCCCAGCGCCAGCAGTTCGTCGTGCGATGCCGCGAGCGCGCCGAACCGGCACATGCGCTCGACCCATTCGCCGCCTCGCGCATCCGGTGTGCGTTCGAGATTGATCGCGGCATTCGACAGCGCCGCGATCAGCGGGCCCGGTGCAGCGGCCACGCGCGCCGGCACTGCCGGCAGGATTTCGCGCCAGGTGCGGTCGAGCAGCACGTTGCGCCGATCCGGCCCGACCAGGCCCTGCGAGACCAGCGCCAGTGCCGCGTCGAAGGCCGCGACTGCGACGGCCGTGATCGCGTCGGGCGCCCGTGCTGCAACGGCCTCGACCAGCGGCCCCACCCGTTCGCGCAGAAAGCTGGAGAAGACCTCGGCGTCGAAACGCGGCGAGCGCGAACGAGCCTGCGCGACGCGCGCGTTGAACGCAGGACGCCCTTCGGCGAGAACCCTGGCGAAGGCGGGCGCGCTCGCCATCACTGCGCGCGCAGCCAGTGCAGGTAGTTGGTGTAGCGCTGGTGCAGGTACTTGAGCTTCAGCAGATCGTCGTACAAATGTCCGTAGAGTTTCTTGCCGCGCACGCGCTCGGCGACGAGCTGCTCGATGCGCACCAGCCGCGCGCGTGTCTCGCGCTCCGACAGGTCGTCGAGTCCGCGATCGAACTCCGCGCCGAGATTTCCGACGGGATCGTCGCGATCCAGGTCGAGCCGGTCGTATTCCTCGCAGGACAGGTCGAACAGGCGACGCAGCCAGCCCAGGCGATCGGTCTTGTACGCGCCGTTCTCCGGCAGCGCGAAGAACGGCGCCTCGAGATCCGGGTGCAGCTTGTCCTGCAGCACGAAGGGCAGCACCTGACGCAGGTCTTCGAGATCCACCGACGGATTGCCGCGGAAGAAGGCCAGGCCCTTCGAATAGATCATCAAGGTCATCAGGTTTCGCACCGACAGGCCGTTGCGGGTCTGGCAGCCGAGATCCTTCAGGCGATCGCGGCCGTCGTCGCCGGCCGTGATCTCGCTCCACTCCACGCCGGACAACCGCGCGACGTCCTTGGTCATCGTCTCGAACTGCGCGCCCGCGCCTTCCATCAGCTCGAACTGGCTGGCGAAGAATTCCAGCCGTCGCCGCACCGGCACCGGCAGCTCGACGGCGCGGATCTGGCTGCCCAGGCGATCCACCTCGGCCTCGGTGAACACGATCTCCTGTGGCACCAGTTCCTCGGGCTTCAGGTTCTGCTCGATGCGCGACAACAGCTGCTCGAGGAAACGCGGGTTGAACGCGAGCGCTGGCACGACGACGTCGATGCGATCACGCAAGGCCTCGATGACCTGGTACGTGCCGCCGCCGCGATCGTCGTTGGCGGTGAGGTACCAGGCCGATTCGGGGCATTCGAAGATGTGGTTCAGGACCTCGGCGTAGTTGTCGCCCATCACCGTGAGCAGCGCGCTCTGCGTGCGCGTCGGGATGCGGTTGTACTCGTCGATGATCTTCACGCGCATCGACAGCCAGTTGCGCCAGGCGATGCGGATGGCGTCCATCGACTGCGCGTTGACCAGGTCCGCCGGCAGCGGGTTGCCGAGCAGGTCCGCGATCGTCATCTGCGGATGGCCGTGCTGCATGGCGCGGCGCACGTCACGCAAGGGATAGCCGGCGAGCACGCCCATCAGGATCGCGCTGGCGGTCTTGCCGCGGCCGGGGCCACCGACCAGCAGGCATTTGCGGCGCGTGGCGAACGTGAGCAGCGGCAGCAGCACGTAGCTCGAATAGCTCTGCGCCGAAGGCAGGGTCAGCGGCCGTTTGCGGTCACCGACGACGTAACTCTGCGGCGGGCCCTCGTTGTACTCGACGTCGTAATGCGGGCTGATGATCGCGCTGTTGACGATCCAGAAGTAGGCCTGGCGCAGCTTCTCGTCCAGCGGCGTGGCGTCAGTCGGGGCGGCCGCGCCCGTCTCAAGAGGTCCCTCGTACAACGAGGCCACATCGAACGCGCGGGGCGCCGGCTCCGCCGGCCTCGGATTGGTCGGCGCGCGCGACACGCGCTGGAACGGTTTGAACGGATTCACGGACGGGCTCCCTTTGCGGCTGGAAGTGTAAGCGAGCGTAGGGCGCGCCCCGCGCATGCACGCTTGCCGGCCCACGCCGCCCCCGTAGGCTGGGTTGAAGCGCAGCGAATCCCAGCGGTGACGTCGTAAGCCACCAGCAATGCTGGGTTTCGCTTCGCTTCAACCCAGCCTACTTGGAGACCGGGGAATGCGGACGTACACACGGGCGCAGGTCGCCGGGGGAAGCTACTTCTTCACCGTAAACCTCACGCAACGGGGCTGTAACGATCTGCTGGTTCGCCACGTCGCCCATCTGCGCGAGGCGATTCGCCTGACCCGCCGCGATCGCCCGTTCGAGATCGAGGCGATGGTGGTGTTGCCCGACCATCTCCACAGCCTTTGGCGTCTGCCGGAACACGACGCGGATTTCTCCACGCGCTGGCGTCTGATCAAGGCCCGCTTTTCGCGATTCATCGCACCTGGCGAATGGACTTCGGCCAGCCGGCAGCGGCGTGGAGAACGCGGTATCTGGCAGCGGCGCGACTGGGAACATCTGATCCGCGACGAACGCGACTGGCGCAACCACGTCGATTACATCCACATCAACCCGGTGAAGCACGGACTGGTGGCACGCGCCATCGACTGGCCGCATTCGAGCCTGCATCGCTTCGTGCGCGATGGGCGCTGCGATCCAACCTGGGCTGCCGAGCCGTTCATCCTCGATATGGACCGCGAATAACGAGCTTACGTAGGCTGGGATGAAGCGAAGCGAATCCCAGCGGCAGGCCTATAGATCGCAAAGATGCTGGGTTTCGCTGCGCTTCAACCCAGCCTACCTCCCCTATTTGGCGTTACCGCTCCCAAATACCTTCTTCAACACCTCGCTCGTACGCGCCGCCGGATTGGTGCGGATCGCCTTCTCCTCGTCGGCCACGCGTAAAAACAGACCATCGAGCGCCTTGCCGGTGACGTACTCGTTGACGTCGGCCTTGGCGCCGGCGAGCTGGGCGAACGGCCCGGCCTTGGCCATCATCTTGTCGTACTGCTGGATCAGCCCGGCCTTGGCCGTGACCTGGGTCACCAGCGGCTTGAACTGGATGCGCAGCGTCTCGCCGGTGGTCTTGCGGAAATACTGCGTCGCAGCGTCCGGCGGACCCGACAGGATGTTGCGGGCATCGGTGATCGTCAGCTTCTGCACCGCCTGCGAGAACACGTCGGCCGCCACCGGCACCGACTTCTCGGCAGCCCGGTTGAACGCCAGGTGCAGCTCATCGATGTTCGGGCCGTAACCGCCCGCCCGCAGCAGGGTGTCGGCCTGCACGATGGTCTTGGGCAGCGGGATGCGGAACCGCGTGTCGGCCCAGAAGCCGTCCGCCTTGCCCAGCTGCAGCACGGCGTTCTTGGTGCCCTTGGCCAGGGCCTCGCGCAGGCCCTGCACGATCTCGGAGTCCGCGAGCGCCGCGGCCTGCGGATTCTTCGACATTGCGTCCGCGGCCTGCTTGGCCATCTCCTTCCATCCCGCCGCCCAGGCCGTGCCGCCCAGTCCCAGCGCAAGTGTGGCGGCCGCGAGGAACATCGAGGTCTGGCGCTTCATCGGCAAAGTTTCCGGGCGTGGTCGACCCCACTTTATGCCGTCGTCGGGCGGCGCGCCCGGTGTCGGCGTCAGGTGCATGAGATAATTCGCGCCCGCCTCGAGCTGCCGCCGCGATGTCCCGCCAGATCCTCGTCACCAACGCCCTTCCCTACGCCAACGGCCCCCTTCACCTGGGCCACATGGTGGGTTACGTCCAGGCCGACATCTGGGTGCGTTTCCAGCGCATGTGCGGACACGGGGTGACCTACGTCTGCGCCGACGACGCGCATGGCACGCCGATCATGCTGGCCGCCGAGAAGGCCGGCGTGACGCCGGAGCAGTTCATTGCCGGCGTGCAGGTGGAGCACGCGCGCGACTTCCACGACTTCGGCGTGCATTTCGACAACTACCACTCCACGCATACCGAGGAGAACCGCTATTTCAGCGAGCTGATCTACTCGCGGCTCAAGGAGGGCGGCTCGATTGCGCGGCGCTCCATCCAGCAGCTCTACGACCCGGTCAAGGAGATGTTCCTGCCGGATCGTTACATCAAGGGCGAGTGTCCGAAGTGCGGCACCGCCGACCAGTACGGCGACAACTGCGAGAACTGCGGCGCGGCGTATTCGCCGACCGACCTGAAGAACCCGCGCTCGGTGGTCTCCGGCGCACCGCCGGTGATGCGCGACTCGGAGCACTTCTTCTTCGAGCTGAGCAAGTTCCAGACGTTCCTGCAGCAGTGGCTCGAAGGCTCGGTCGCGCATTCCTCGGTGAAGGCCAAGCTGCGCGAGTGGTTCGACGCCGGCCTCAAGGACTGGGACATCTCGCGCGACGCGCCCTATTTCGGGTTCGCGATTCCCAGCGAGCCGGGCAAGTTCTTCTACGTCTGGCTCGACGCGCCGATCGGCTACATGGCCAGCCACAAGGCGCTGTGCAAGAAGACCGGACAGGACTTCGACGCGTACTGGAACGCGGGCTCGTCGGCCGAGCTGCACCATTTCATCGGCAAGGACATCGTGAATTTCCACGGTCTTTTCTGGCCGGCGATGCTCTACGGCTCGCAGCACCGCACGCCGACCAAGCTGCACGTCAACGGCTACCTGACGATCAACGGCGCCAAGATGAGCAAGAGCCGCGGCACGTTCGTGCGCGCGCGGACCTGGCTCGACAACCTCGATCCCGAATACCTGCGCTACTACTTCGCCGCCAAGCTCGGCAGCGGCGTGGACGATCTGGACCTGGACATGAAGGACTTCCAGGCGCGCGTGAACAGCGATCTCGTCGGCAAGTTCGTCAACATCGCCAGCCGCTGTGCAGGCTTCATCGAGAAGCAGTTCGGCGGGCGCCTCGCGGCGCAGATGCACGACCGCGTGCTGTTCGACGACATCGCGTCGGAGGCCGATTCGATCCACGCGATGTACGAGGCTGGTGAATTCTCCGCGGCGCTGCGCGAGATCATGCTGATGGCGGACGACGCCAACGCCGAGATCCAGAAGATCGCGCCGTGGACGCTGGCCAAGGACCCCGAGAAGCGCGAGCACCTGCACCAGGTCTGCACCACGTTCCTCAACGTGTTCCGCCAGATCTCGCTGTACCTGAAGCCGGTGCTGCCGAACATCGCCGCCAAGGTCGAGCGTTTCCTCGACGTGACGCCGCTGGAATGGGCTCACGTCGGTGTGCCGCTGCTCGACCATCCGATCCGTTCGTACGAAGCCCTGATCGTGCGCGTCGAGCCCAAGGCCGTCGACGCGATGATGGCGGCCGAAGCGGGCGAGATCGTGGCCGCGGCACCCGCCGCTCCGGCGAAGAAGCCCGCCGCGCCTGCAGCCGAAGCGGCGAAGCCCGCTGCTGCTGCAGGTGACGGCGCGATCTCCATTGATGACTTCGGCAAGGTCGACCTGCGCATCGCGCGCATCGCGTCGGCCGAGCACATCGAGGGCGCGGAAAAGCTGCTGCGGCTCAAGCTCGACCTGGGCCCGCTCGGCGAGCGCCAGGTCTTCGCCGGCATCAAGGCCGCGTACAAGCCCGAGGACCTCGTCGGACGGCTGACGATGTGCGTCGCGAATCTTGCGCCGCGCAAGATGAAGTTCGGCATGAGCGAGGGCATGGTGCTGGCCGCGAGCGACGATCGCGGCGGCCCCTTCCTGCTGGCGCCCGATGCCGGTGCGCAGCCCGGCATGCGCGTGAAGTAGGCCGGCACGCCCGCGCGTGCCCTTGTCCCTTCAAGCGAAGCGCATGGCGGGCCTGGCCGACGTTCTCGATGCGCTGCTCCCGCAAACGCAGTGCACGCGCTGCGGCTATCCCGCCTGCCGTCCGTACGCGGAAGCCATCGCCGCCGGCGAGGCCGGCATCAATCGCTGCCCGCCCGGCGGCGTGGCCGGCATCGAACGGCTCGCACACGCCACGGGGCGGACGCCGATGCCGCTCGATGCGGATTGCGGCGCCGAGAAGACCATCGAGACCGTCGCGCGCATCGTCGAGGCCGACTGCATCGGCTGCACGAAATGCATCCAGGCCTGCCCGGTCGATGCGATCGTCGGCGCGATGAACCTGATGCACACGGTGATCCGCGACGAGTGCAACGGCTGCGACCTGTGCCTGCCGGTCTGCCCGGTCGACTGCATCGTCATGGAGCCGGTGCCGGGCGTAGCGCCGGCCTTCGAACGTGCTGCGCAGTTTCGCGATCGGCACGTCGCGCGTGCCCGGCGTCTCGAGCATCGCGCCGCGGAAGACGAGTTGCGACGCCGGCAACGCAAGTCCGCCGCACCCGCGATCGATCCCGTGGCCGCCGCACTCGCACGGCTCGGTGCATCGTCGCCGCAGGCCGCGCCGCTCAAGGACCGATAGCGCGATGAACCCGGCGAAGCGACGCGAGATCTACACGCGCCTGCGCGACACCAACCCGGCGCCGACGACCGAGCTGTTGTTCGATTCGCCGTTCGAGCTGCTGGTGGCGGTGGTGCTGTCGGCGCAGGCCACCGACGTGTCGGTGAACAAGGCCACGCGCAAGCTCTACCCGGTGGCCAACACGCCGACCGCGATCCTGGCGCTCGGCGAAGCCGGCCTGCGCGATTACATCAAGACGATCGGCCTGTTCAACACGAAAGCGAAGAACGTCATTGCGCTGTGCCAGATCCTGCTGCGCGAGCACGACGGCGAAGTGCCGCGTGATCGCGAGGCGCTGGAGAACCTGCCGGGCGTCGGCCGCAAGACCGCCAACGTCGTGCTCAACACCGCGTTCGGCGAGCCCACGATCGCGGTCGACACCCACATCTTCCGTGTCGCCAACCGTACCGGCCTGGGGCCCGGGAAGAACGTGCGCGAGGTCGAGGACCGGCTCGTGAAATTCACGCCGGCCGAGTTCGCGCGCGACGCGCATCACTGGCTGATCCTGCATGGGCGCTACGTCTGCAAAGCGCGGGCTCCGGAATGCCCGACCTGCGTGATCCACGATCTGTGCGAGTACCGGCAGAAGACGCCTCCACCGTAGCCCGGACGAAGTCCGGGATCTCCCTTCGCAGGAGAGAGACCTGCCCACGCGTATCCGGCCTTGCATTCGCGTGCGCAAACGATGAATCCGTTTGCACACCCTACGAAGGAGTCCGCGTAGCCCGGGTGAAACCCGGGGTTTCCTTTCGCAGGAGAGAGACCTTCCCGGACTTCGTCCGGGCTACGGGGGACCGCCATTCGCGGCCTATCGGAACAAGATCGCCCCGGCGCGGTGAACCACAGTGTCCTGCTGATCTTTCGGGCGGTTCCTCCGAACCGCCGCTGACCCGATAATCTCCACCCTTTCCTCTTCACCTTTTTCCGAGCCCATGGACAACAGCGACCTCGAACTCTTCCGCGACAACGTTCGCCGCTTCTTCGCCGAACAGGTCGAGCCGCACTACGAGGAATGGGAGAAGGCCGGGCGCGTGCCGCCCGAGCTGTACCTGAAGATGGGCGAGCAGGGCCTGCTGTGCGTCGATCAGCCGGAGGAATACGGCGGCATGGGCGCGCCCTTCGAGTATTCCGTGCTCGTGCTCGAGGAATGCTCGCGCATGGGCTTCATGTCGCTGGCCTCGAACCTGTCCGTGCACTCGGACATCGCCGCGCCGTACATCCTGCACCTGGGCAACGAAGAGCAGAAGCAGCGCATCCTGCCGCGGATGGCGCGCGGCGAATGCATCGGCGCGATCGCGATGAGCGAGCCGGGCGCCGGTTCCGACCTGCAGGGCATCAAGACCTCGGCCACGCGCGATGGGGACGGTTACCTCATCAACGGGTCGAAGACCTTCATCTCCAACGGCCAGAACGCGGGCATCGTCGTCACGGCGACCAAGACCGACCCGAAGCTCGGCGCGCGCGGCACGACGCTGATCCTGGTGGACACCTCGCTGCCCGGTTTCAAGCGCGGCCGCAACCTCGACAAGGTCGGCCAGTACGCGGCCGACACTTCGGAGCTGTTCTTCGACAACGTGCGAGTGAGCGAGAACGATGTGCTCGGCCGCGTCGGCGGCGGCTTCGGCCACTTGGTCGACGAATTGCCGCGTGAACGCCTGGTGCTGGGCGCGATGGCCGTGGCACATGCGCAGGGCGCGATGGAAAAGACCATCGAGTACGTCCAGCAGCGCAAGGCCTTCGGCCAGGC
This sequence comes from Panacagrimonas perspica, assembly GCF_004364935.1. GTDB lineage: Bacteria > Pseudomonadota > Gammaproteobacteria > Nevskiales > Nevskiaceae > Panacagrimonas > Panacagrimonas perspica. Next base: position 1,872,316 of record NZ_SOBT01000008.1, read on the forward strand.
GATCGCCTCGTTCCAGAACACGCGCTTCGAACTGGCCAAGATCAAGACCGAGATCGAAGTGCATCGCGCGTTCGTCGAGAAGTGCGCCGTGCTTTATTCGCAGAAGAAGCTCGACGCGCCGACGGCGGCGATGGTCAAGCTGTCGACGTCCGAGATGGAAGGCCGCGTCACCGACGCCTGCCTGCAGCTCTTCGGCGGCTACGGCTACATGAGCGAGTACCCGATCTCGCGCTTCTGGGCCGACGCGCGCATCCAGCGCATCTACGGCGGCACGTCGGAAATCATGAAAGAGGTCATCGGCCGCAGCCTCGTCGGACGCGGCTGAGCCGAAGGCGGAACCCGGAACGCAGCCGGCCGGCAACGGGCGGCGTTCCGGGCGCCCCGCCCGCTCCAGCATTCAGTTGAGGCTCAGTCGCACGATCCAGCCTATGCTCCACAAACCGTATCTGGGAGCTTCTTCGAATGCGCCGTCTACCCGCCTTGGCTGCCGTGGTCCTTTGCGCGTCACTGGGTACCTCCCACGCCCAGGACAATATTCCCCAGCCGCCCCCTCAGCCGCCTGAGGCAGCGCTGGCGCAGGCCGCCGAGAGCAAGCCGATCCCGCAGGACGGCTACACGGCCCAAGAGATCGTCAACGTCGCGGGCAACTTCTTCGGCGGCGCATCAGAAGGCCTGGCCAAGGTCATCGAGCGCGTCTTCAAGCAGCAGGGCAAGCCGGTGGCGTACATCACCGGTGAAGAAGCCAGCGGCGCCATCGGTGTGGGCCTGCGTTATGGCCGCGGCACGCTGACCTATCCGGACGGCGGCAACATGCCGGTGTTCTGGCAGGGTCCGTCGATCGGCTGGGACTTCGGCGGCAACGCCTCGAAAGTCTTCACGCTGGTCTACAAGATCCAGAACACGCACGACCTCTTCCAGCGCTATCCCGGCGTCGACGGCAGCCTGTACCTGGTCGCCGGCGTCGGCGTGAACTATCAGCGCGCCGGCGAAATCACGCTGGCGCCGATCCGGACCGGCGTGGGCCTGCGTGCCGGTGCCAGCGTCGGCTACCTGCACTACACGATGAAGGAGTCGTGGATCCCGTTCTGATCTTCGCGATCCAGCGATACCCGGCGCAAACGAAAACGCCCGCTTCGGAATCCGAAGCGGGCGTTTTCTTGTTGCAGGCCTTGCGACCCGGCGGACCTCAGAACTTCATCGCGACGCGGAAGAACATGTTGGCGTCCGAATCGTGGAGCACGTCCTTCTCGACCTTCTTCTCGTGGAACGACTCGGCGTACGACACCGCCGCTTCGAACGGTCCACGGGTCATCGACAGGCCCACGCCGCCGTCGGCCAGCGACTGCTTCGCGCCGCTCTGGCCGTCCAACGGGTTCTCGTACTTGGTGTATCCGTATTCCACGAACAGCGTCGGCGAGAACTTCACCGAGGCGACGTCGTAGCTCTTGAACTCGAGCTGGAAGCGTCCCAGGCCGCCGGAATCACCGGAAGCCACACCCGGCAGGTAGGACTCGATGTTGCCGATGCCGCCGACGACCCACTGCTGCTGCTCGGGCAGCCTGTCGTCGGTGATCTGCGCGATGGCCATCAGCCGCAGCGCCACCCAATCGGTCACGTTGGCCTTGGCGCTGACCGTCGGACGGAACAGCAGGTAGCCCAGGTCCGCGGCGACGAGGGCTTCGTCGGTCTTGTTGTCGCCCAGGCCCGAGCGGACCGCGACGCCGGCGCTGAGCTCGGTCGGGATGTCGAGCGGGTTGAAGATGCGCGAGAACTGCGTGGACAGTTCGGCTGACGCGTACTCCTGCCGCTGCAGCGTCTGATCGGACACCGTGACGGCGAAATCCTTGTACGTGTAGTCGACCTTCGCGCCCACGCCCCAACGGCTGTAGAAGCTCGAGTGCAGCAGGCCGGTCCAGCCGATCTCGCCTTCGCGGATGTTGCCGGAGAACTTCACGGGGTCCGGGACGCCGACAACGGGCAGGACCTGCTGGTAGCCGACGTAACGACCCTGCACCGCGATCAGGCCCCAGGGCGTGACCTTTCCCCAGCCGAGCGTGTGTTCGTTGTAGCCGTCGCTGGTGGGCTGGTCGTTGTCCAGACCTTCCATGCCGTAGCGGCCGCTGGCGCGGAACTCGTCACCGGTGGTGAACGAGGTCTTCGCGAACCAGTCCAGGAAGTGGCGTCCGACGAAACGGTTGCCCGGATTGCCGAAGCCCAGGCCCATCGAGCTGCGGCCCGGGCCGTTGTCGTCCGGCTCGATCCGCAGGACCGATCCATCGCCATCGGGGATGAACTTCGGATTCGCGCTCTGGCCCGCGCGGTCGGCGTGCAAGGAGGCGAATGTGCGGCCGGGTTCGAGCGCTTCGTCGGTCAGCGGATCCGCACCGGTGAGGCCGTCGAAGTAGGCCGCGTAAGGTGCCGGTGCCTCGACCTTGGTCACCTTGCCGAGCGAAACCGAAACGTACAGGTCCGGTTCGGCGAGTGCGTATACGACGCGAACCGCAGGATAGCCGGCGAGGTAATACACGGCCTGGATGCGGCGAACCGCGTCGGAAAGATTTTCCGCGCCGGTGATCGCCTGCTCGACCGTCTCCTTGGAGACGACGTCAGGTCCGAACACATGGACCTGATTCTGCTGGACAGCGGCACTTGCGTACTCGCTCCCCTGCGCGCGGACGATTTCAACGGTGCCGAGTTCGGGCGTGGCTGGTGCTGGCAAAGCAATAGGCATCTTCTCTTCCCACCTGATCAATTCTGATTTATTCACGCCACGCGGCATCGAGGCCGCGTGGCGTGGTCTTGCTTATCCGCCTTATATAGGCGGATACCGCTTTGAGTCTATTTATTTTTTGAGCGCGACCGTGGTTTCCTGGCGGCACGGCACTCGGCGCTTCACCGGCTTGCCCTGCGCGTTCTTTTCCACCACGACGCACGCCGCGGCATCTTCGGCGATACCGCTGTCGTTGCTACGACCGCCCTTGTCTTCCGGGTTGCCGCCATTGGAGCCGTCACCGCCGTCACCGTTGCCACCGCCAGAGCCGCCGCCGTTGAGGATTCCCGCCCCCGCGCCGCCGCTGCCGCTCGTGCCGCTGGCCGCGGTGCTGCCCTTGCCGGAATTCAGCGCGCCCGCGCCGATGACGCCACCGTTGCCGGAGCCGCCGCCGTTCAGAACACCGGCGCCCACCGTGCCGCCGTTGCCGGAGCTGGCGCCGTTGAGAATGCCCGCGCCGGCCGTGCCGCCGTTGCCGGAGTCGGCCCCGTTCAGCACGCCTGCACCGACGGTGCCGCCGTTGCCGGCGTTCGAGCCGTTCAGGACACCCGCACCGGCGAATGCGCCGTTGCCCGCGTTGCTGCCGTTGAGCACGCCCGCGCCGATGCCGTTGGCCGAGTTGCCGGCGTTGGATGCATTCAGCACGCCGGCTCCCACTGCGCCGCCGTTGCCGGCGTTGTTGCCGTTGAGGACGCCCGCACCGATGCCTTCGGCGGAGTTGCCCGCGTTGTTGCCGTTGAGTGCGCCAATGCCCGCGACCGCGCCGTTGCCGGCGTTGTTGCCGTTGAGCACGCCGGCGCCGATGCCGTTGGCCGAGTTGCCGGCATTCGAGCCATTGAGTGCGCCGATGCCCGCGAGACCGCCGTTGCCGGCGTTCGAGCCGTTGAGGACACCTGCACCGATGCCGCCGGCGGAGTTGCCCGAATTGTTGCCGTTGAGGACGCCGACACCGGCCAGGCCGTCAGCCGTCGAATTGCCCGCGTTGTTGCCGGACAGCAGCGCGACGCCGACCGGACCGTTGCCCGAGTCGCCGCCGCAGAGCACGCAGATGCCGGCCAGCGAGCCGGTGCCGCTGTTGCTGCCTGCGAGCACGCCAACGCCGACGACGCCGCCGGTTCCCGCGTGGTCGCCCGTCAGCGCACCGACGTTCGCCAGGCCGTTGCTGCTGGTCATCGTCGCGCCGGATCCGCCGCCGATCCCGACGCCGAGCGTGTCGACGACCGGAATGGAGCCCGCGATCGAATTGAGCGGCTGCGCTGCGAGACGGCCCAGGCCACTGATCTGGCCGGTCAGGTTTCCGAGCGATGCGACCTCGGTCCCCTGGGCGGTAATCGACAGCGGCTGGCCCTGGTTCAACAGGCTCACGCCGAGCTGTCCGCCGTTGCCGCTGTTGGTGCCCGACAACGCGCCGATGCCGATCAGGCTGCCGTTGCCGCTGCTGTTGCCATTGAGGATGCCGACGCCGATCGGGCCGTTCCCCGCATTGTTGCCCGACAGCGCGCCGATACCGGCCAGCGTGGCGGAATTGCCCGAATTGTTCCCGTTGAGGATGCCCACTCCGACCGGGCCGTTGCCGGCGTTGTTGCCCGACAGCGCCGCGATGCCGGCGAGCGTCGTCGTGTTGCCGGTGTTGTTCCCGTTGAGGACGCCCAGCGCGGCCAGACCCCCGTTGCCGGTATTGTTCGCCGAAATCAGGCCGATCGCGCCGAGGCCGCCCGGGCCGACGTTCGCGGTGCCGTTACCGTCGAGCAGCGCGATGTCGAGCAGACCCCCGTTGCCATCGAGACCCAGCAGCGGCGTGCCGACGTTGTCGAGCTGATCTCCGACGACACTGGCGCCACCGAGCTGCAGCACGTCGGAGATGCGCGTGCCCGTAGGGTTCTCCTGCAACACCGTCGCGCCCAGAGGACCGAAGGCCGAGTTGCCGCCAATACCCGGCAGACCACTCGTGAGGGCACCTACCGTCGTACCAAGGAAGCCGAGGGCGCGACCCAGTCCATTGAGTCCACCGGTCTGGGCAGAGGCAACGACGGGCGATACGGCGAAGACCGCGCCAGCGATGCCGATGGCGCAGGATTGTCTGAATTTCATTGTGATGCCTCCCTAGATAGCGGTGAATGCAGATGGACGTCCACACGCGTCGTCCCTCATTCGCGAACTCTCCACCGGCTCGCAAGTGCCGAGCTGCCTGGGTGATCCATTTTCCGAGCTCTGGTGAAGGCGGTTTCTCACGTCGCCTTGGCTGGATGAAACAGATCCCCGTTAGTGGCAACCGTGCCCGATTAACGTGTAAGGGGGATGACATTACAGGGCATCTCCCCCTCAAACAACGCTAGTCGTCGTTCGTTTACAAATTCATCTGCCGAATCTCGCGCGAAACGAAAGGACCGCACGAAAGATCCGCGATCAGGGGAACCTTGAACGCTCCCGAAGCGTCTCCATTAGGCAGGTGATGGTGCGTTTCCGTACTATCGAAGACTCAACAATCAATTGGAGAACTCTATGAACCAGCGCCAGTATCCGGCGGCCGTCGTCCACGGCGGCCGAACATTCGAGCACGGTGCGCTCGAAGGCAGCGCCAAGGTCCTGAGGCAGACCTACATGCTGCTGTCGGCAACGCTGCTGTTCAGCGCGCTGATGGCGGGCGTGTCGATGGCGCTGAACGTGCCCTTGGGCATCAGCATGATCTGCTCGGTGATCTCGATCGGCATGCTCTGGTTCGTCGTGCCCCGTACCGCCAACTCCGAAGCCGGCATCTGGGTCGTGTTCGCGGTGACCGGCCTGCTGGGCTTCGGTCTGGGACCGGTGATCAACAGCTACATCGGTCGTTACGCCAATGGCGGGCAGATCGTGATGCTGGCCTTCGGTCTCACCGGCGCCATCTTCGTGGGCCTGTCGGCCTACGCGGTGAAGACCCGCAAGGACTTCAGCTTCATGCGTGGCTTCCTGGTCAGCGGCGTGATGCTGGCGTTCGTGCTCAGCATCGGCCTGCTCGTGGCTTCGATGTTCGGCTTTTACTTCCAGCCGCTGGCTCTGGGCATCTCGGCGATGTTCGCCCTGCTGATGGTCGGCATGATCCTCTGGCAGACCGGCGACATCGTGAATGGCAACGAGACCAACTACGTGCTCGCCACCATCGGCCTGTACGTCTCGATCTACAACCTGTTCACCAGCCTGCTGCACCTGCTCGGATTCGCGCAGGGCGAAGAATGATCCTTCGCTGACACGCAGTCGCTTCACACGAGGCCCCGCACTGCGGGGCCTCGTCGTATGTGGGGCCAATCGGTCGACAAGGACAGCATCCGCCACGCGGCGCGTCGATAATCCGGTCTTCGCGATCGCCCGAAGAGAACCCGCATGAACTGGAGCGTGCTCGGCCAGACCACCGGCCTGCTGATCCTGTCCAACGTCTTCATGACGGTGGCCTGGTATGCCCACCTGAAGGAACTGAAGGGCAAGCCCTGGATCATCGCGGCGCTGATCAGCTGGGGCATCGCGCTGTTCGAATACCTGCTGCAGGTTCCGGCCAACCGCATCGGCTACACGACGCTCTCGCTGCCGCAGCTCAAGATCCTGCAGGAGGTCATCACGCTCGCGGTCTTCGTGCCCTTCGTGCTGCTGTACATGAAGGAGCCACTCAAGCTCGACTACCTGTGGGCTGCGTTGTGCATGGTCGGGGCGGTGTACTTCATCTTCCGCTCCTGAGGATCTGCAGGGCTGGATTTTCCCTTATCGCGGGACGGTCTCAGCGGCTAGGCTCCCCGATCCTCCAACGCACGCAAACCGAATGACCTTCGACGAATACCGGCAGCTCGATGCCCTGGGGCTGGCTGCCCTCGTAGCACGCAAGGACGTCACTGCCGGCGAACTCCTCGACATCGCCATCGCGCGGGCCGAGGCCATCAATCCGAAGATCAACGCCCTCGTGCGCCGCTTCGACGAGCGCGGACGCCGGCAGATCGCCGAGGGTCCACAGGGGCTCTTCGCAGGCGTGCCGTTCCTGCTGAAGGATCTTTCGTCCGACTACGCCGGAGAACCGACCAGCAGCGGCAGCCGATTTCTTGCCGACTACGTCCCGGCGCACGACTCCGAACTGGTACGCCGCTACAAGGCAGCGGGCCTGGTCATCTTCGGCAAGACCAACACGCCGGAATTCGGGCTGACGCCGTTCACCGAGTCGCGGCTGTTCGGACCCGCGCGCAATCCCTGGAACCTCGGCCGCACGCCCGGTGGATCCAGCGGCGGCGCCGGTGCCGCCATCGCCGCCGGCATCGTGCCGATGGCCAATGGCGGCGACGGCGGCGGCTCGATTCGCATCCCGGCCTCGTGCAACGGCCTGGTCGGCCTCAAGCCCTCGAGAGGCCTGATCCCGTTCGGCCCGCATCGCGGAGAATCCTGGTGGGGTTTTGCGACCGAGCACGTGTTGTCGCGCAGCGTCCGTGATACCGCCGCGGCGCTCGACGCCACGGCGGGCCCCGACGCCGGATGCCCCTACTTCACGACGCCGGACGCCAGCTATCTCGAAGCACTCCGGATGCCGCCCCCGAAACGCCTGCGCATCGCGTTCACCGCCAAGCCGCTGGCCGGCCGCACGATGGATGCGGAATGCATCGCCGGACTGATGCGCACCGTGTCCTTGCTCCAATCGCTCGGGCATGACGTCGTGGAAGCCGCGCCACAGGTGTCGCGTGACGAGTTCCTGCAAGCCTTCGCCACGATGCTCGCCGGCGAGACCGCGTCCACGCTGACATCGGCATCGAGGGATCTGAAGCGCGTGCTCGATCCCAGGAAGTTCGAACCGGCGACGCTCGCCCTCGCCCGCATCGGGCGCGTCATCAACGCCGAATCCGTCTCGCTCGCACGTCAGTATTTCGGACGCCTGACGCGGATGATCGGGCACTGGTTTGCCGACTACGACGTTCTGCTGACGCCGACGCTCGGTCGCCCGCCGTTTCCGATCGGCAGCCTGCAGGCGACGCGCGCTGAGGCGGCCCAGCTCGCACTGGTCAACAACCTGCCGATCGCGGGGCTCCTGAAGTCCGGCCCACTGCTGGCCCAGTTCGCCGAGAAGACCTTCGACTGGATTCCCAACACGCCGGTGTTCAATGCCACCGGCCAGCCATCGATCTCGCTGCCGCTGCACTGGAGCGCGGACGGCCTGCCGGTCGGGATGATGTTCACGGCGCGGTTCGGGGAAGACGCGCGACTGCTGCAGCTCTCCGCGCAGCTCGAACAGGCGCAGCCGTGGTTCGGAAAGCTGGCGCCCCTCTGACAGTAGCCCGGACGGAGTCCGGGGCTTTTCTCTTTTGATCGAGCAGGAACCCCGGACTGCGTCCGGGCTACGGAGACGATGGGGGAACGCGGCCGGCACCTTGAAGTGCGCGAGCCAGCGTAGCCCGGGCGAAGCCCGGGGTTTCTCTCGCAGACCGACCCGCAACCCCGGACTTCGTCCGGGCTACGAAAAGGCTACTGCGCCGTGATCCCCGCGCGGCTGCCGCGCAGCACGAACTTCTGGATCTTGCCGGTGGCCGTCTTGGGCAGCTCGTTCACGAAGTGGAACGCAGTCGGCACCTTGAAGTGCGCGAGGTTCTCGCGGCAGAACGCCTTGAGTTCCTCCGGCGTGGCGGTCTTGCCCGCATGCGCCACGATGAACGCGTTCGGCGACTCGCCCCACTTCTCGTGCGGCATGCCCACCACGGCGACCTCGAGCACGGCCGGATGGCGCAGCAGCGCGCCCTCGACCTCGATCGACGAGATGTTCTCGCCTCCCGAGATGATCACGTCCTTGAAGCGGTCGCGAATCTCGATGTAGCCGTCGGGATAGACGATGGCCGCGTCGCCGGAATGGAACCAGCCGCCGGCGAAGGCTTTGGCCGTCGCCTCGGGATCGTTGTAGTAACCCTTCATGACGACGTTGCCGCGCGCCACGATCTCGCCGAGCGTCGCGCCGTCGTGCGGCACCGGCTTCATCTCTTCGTCGACGACGTCGAGCTCGCCCGAGGTGATCAGCTCCACGCCCTGGCGCGACTTGATCTTCGCGCGCTCGCCAGCGCTCAGCTCGGCGTGAGCCGACAGCGGCTCGCAGATCGAGATGAACGGCGCGGTCTCCGTCAGGCCGTAGACCTGCGTGATGTCCCAGCCCAGCTCGCCTTCCATGCGCTCGATGGTGGCGGCGGCCGGCGGTGCACCGGCGGTGAACACCTTCACACCGCGGCGCACGGCCTTGCGCTTCTCCTCGGGGCCGTTGGCGATGGCGATCAGCACCGTGGGAGCGGCGCACAGATGCGTCACCTGCTCCTTGTTGATCGCCTCGTAGATCAGCGCCGCCTCGACCTTGGGCAGGCAGACGTGCGTGGCGCCAACGGCGGTGATCGTCCACGTGAACGTCCAGCCATTGGCGTGGAACATCGGCAGCGTCCACAGGTAACGGTCCGACGGCACCATGTTCCAGTGCACCAGCACGCCGACCGAATTGGTCCAGGCATTGCGGTGCGTGATCATCACGCCCTTGGGACGCGACGTCGTGCCGCTGGTGTAGTTGATCGTCAGCAGGTCGGTTTCGGCCAGCTCGTGCTTCGGGAAATCCGGTGAGGCGGCCGCCAGAAGCGCCTCGTAATCCAGCCAGCCTTCCTTCTTGCCGCCGATGCCGACGAAGTGCTCGACCGTCTTCATCTGGCTGCGCACGCTGTCGACCAGCCCGAAATAGTCCGGGTGTACGCACAGCACCTTGCAGCCGCTATGGCTGGCGAGATAGATGAAGTCGTCCGCCGTCAGGCGGTAGTTCATCGGCACCAGCACGGCGCCGAGCTGCGGCACCGCGTAGTACTGCTCGAGATGTTCGTGCGTGTTCGGCGCGATCGTGCCCACACGATCGCCCGGCTTCACGCCCAGCTTGGCCAGCGCCGACGACCAGCGGTCGCAACGGTCACCGAACTGCGTGTAGGTCAGGCGCAGCGCGCCGTCGACCACCGCCTCGCGCTGCGGATGCAGCTTGCGGGCACGGCGGAAGAAGTCCAGCGGGCTCAGGATCGTTTCCATCTTGCGGTCTCCTCCGCGATTTCATGTTCGTCCGTCTTCGACCGACGGCTCAGGTCAGCCTAGAGACGGGGCTCAGGCTTATCAACTACTCGGACGAGCAGGATTTTTTTTCTGTGCGCTCACTCGGTACCGCGCAGCAGGTGCTTGCGCACCTTGCCGGTCGGCGTACGCGGCAGATTGGCGACCCAGGTGAAGGTGCTGGGCACCTTGAACGGTGCGAGCTGCTCGCGCGCGAAGCTGCGCATCTCGTCCTCGCCGGGCTGCGCGCCGCCCTCTTCCTGCGACACCAGGAAGGCGTGCGCGGACTCGCCGAGCTGCGCGTGCGGCATGCCCACCACGGCGGCCTCGCGCACGGCCGGATGTCGCGACAACGCTTCCTCCACCTCGATCGTGGAGATCAGCTCGTCGCCGCTGATGATGATGTCCTTGAACCGGTCGCGGATCTCGACGGTGCCGTCCGGATGCATGACGGCCGCGTCACCGGTGTGGAACCAGCCGCCGGCGAAGGCGCGGGCGCTGGCCTCGGGCTCGCGGTAGTAACCCTGCATGACGATGCCGCCGCGTACGACGATCTCGCCCAGTGTCGCGCCGTCCCACGGCACTTCCTGGCCTTCCTCGTCCATCACGCGGATCTCGCCGGACGTGATCAGTTCGGTGCCCTGGCGCAGCTTCACGTGCGCGCGCTGCGCCAGCGGCAGGTTCACGTCGGCGGGCGACAGTTCGCGGACCGCGATGAAGGGAGAGGTCTCGGTCAGCCCGTAGGCGTGCGTCACTTCCCAGCCGAGCCGGTGTTCGATGCGCTCGATGGTGGCCGCGTTGGGCGATGCGCCGGCAGTGAGCACGCGCACGTTCTTCGGCAACTGCCGGCGCCGCGACTCCGGCACGTTGGCCATCGCGATCAGCGCGGTCTTGCCCGCGCACATCATCGTGACGTGCTCGCGGCGCGTCAGGTCGCACAGGTGGGCGGTACTGGTGTGGCGCGTGCAGACGTGCGTTGCACCTGCTGCGGTCACGGTCCAGACGAAGCCCCAGCCGTTGGCGTGGAACAGCGACATCAGCCAGAGGTAGCGGTCTTCGGCGCTCATCGGCCAGTGCAGCAGGCTGCCGACGCTGTTCAGCCAGATGTTGCGGTGCGTGAGCATCGCGCCACGCGGCTGCACCGTCGTACCGCTGGTGTAGTTGATCGAGATCAGGTCGTTCTCGCCGATCTCGACCGCCGGCACCGTGCCGTCGTTCTGCTGCAGCAGGGTTTCGTAGTCGAGCCATCCCGCCGGGGGCGCCTCGTCGAATGCGACGAAGTGCTGCACGTCGCCGAGCTGGCCGCGAACGCTCTCCACCAGTTCGACGTACTCGCGGCTCACGCACACGATCACGGCGCCGCAATGACGGATCAGCGATGCGAAATCGTCCGCGGTGAGACCCGCGTGGATCGGCACGATCACGGCGCCGATCTGCGGCACGGCGAAGAACTGCTCGATGTGCGCATGCGTGCTGGGCGCGACCGTCGCGATGCGATCGCCCCGCGTGACGCCCAGCGCCGCCCAGGCCGCCGAGGCCCTATCGCAGCGGTCGAAGAACTGCGCGTAGGTGAACCGGCGATCACCATCCACGACCGCCTCGCGCTGCGCATGGATCCGGCGCGTGCGGCGTGCGAAGGACAGCGGCGATTGCGCGATCTCGATGCGCGCGCGCTGCTCCTCGACTCGCGGCGCCGGGGCGGGCGCCGTCTCGGGCCGCCATTCGCCGGACAGCGCGACCGCGTGCGTCCGGCCGACGGCGCCGAGCTTCCCGTAGATGTTCTTGAGGTGGTACTTGACCGTCTGCTCGGAGATCGCGATGGCACGCGCGATCTGCTTGTTCGACAGGCCGGAGCGCAGCAATTCGAGGACGCGCGATTCGCGCGGGGTCAGCGGTTCGTTGGAAGTCTGCGCCATGTGGCCGTCAGCATGCAGCAGCGCTCTAAAAAGGACGAGCGTTCACCGGTCGAATCGAAGCTTCGCTTCCGCCGGCGTCGAAGGATCGGGGTCGGCGGATCAGCTCGCGCGGGGATCGAAACCCTCGAACAGCCGGGCCAGCGCCTCGTAGGCACCGCGCTCGGTGTCGTCGCGCGGAACCGGCGTGACGATGCGCAGGCTCACCGTCTGGTCGCCAGGCGTGGCACCCGGCAGGCCGCGGCCCTTGAGCCGCAGCTTCTTGCCGGACTGCGTTCCGGCCGGCACGTTGAGCTCCACCACTCCGCCCAGGGTCGGCACCGGAACCTTGGCGCCGAGCGCCGCTTCCCACGGCGCCAGGTTGACGGTGACCTTGATGTCCTTGCCCTCGGCCTTGAACTGCGGGTGCTCGGCGAAATCGATCTCGAGCATCAGGTCGGACCCGCGCGGCCCCTGCTCGGCCAGCCGGATCGACTGGCCGGAGACGATGCCCTTGGGCACCTTGACGTTCAGCGTGCGGCCGTCGGCCAGGCTCACCTGGCGCGTGCCGCCGTTGAAGGAATCCTCGAGCGTGATCTCGATCTTCGCGCGCGCAGGGGCCGGGCGCTGCTGGAAGCGGTCGTCGTCGTCCTCGAACTGGAACCCGCCCCGCCCGCCACCGCCCATGCCCGCGCCACCAGCGCCGAACAATGTCGAGAAGAAGTCGGAGAAGCCCGCGCCGCCGGGGCCTCCCGGCCCGCCCGGGCCGCCGAAGCCGCGATGGTTCCATCCCGGCGGCGGCGTGAAGCCCGAGCCGTTCTTCCAGTTGGCGCCCAGCGTGTCGTAGGCCTTGCGCTTCTCGGGGTCCGACAGGACCTCGTTGGCCTCGTTGGCTTCCTTGAACTTCTCTTCGGCGCCCTTGGCCTTGTTCTTGTCCGGGTGGAATTCGCGCGCGAGCTTGCGGTAGGCCTTCTTGATCTCGTCGGCGGACGCCGAGCGGCTCACACCCAGAATCTTGTAGTAATCCTTGTATTCCATGGAGGTCATCAAAACGAAAAAAGCGGGGCGCTCTACGCGCCCCGCCAGACTACCTGCTTTGCCGCCGGCGAAGCAGCGCGACGGGCCGGAACCGCACCGCTCTCCGGCGTACGCGCGGCGCGTCAGTGCGTCACGGCGATGCGGCGCGGCTGGACCTGAGGGCGCTTGGGAATGACCACTTCGAGCACGCCGTGCTTACCGCTGGCGCTGACCGAATCGGAATCTACGGTGTCCGGCAACGTGAAGCGGCGATGGAAGCGCCCGTTGGCGCGTTCGACGCGGCGATGCTCCGGCGCGTTGGCCTCGACGACGGCCTGCTCGCGTGCCCCCGACAAGGTCAGCACACCCTTGTCCAGCGTGACCTCGACGCTCGCCGGATCGATGCCGGGCACGTCCGCCCGCAGCACGAAACGATCGCTGTACTCGTCGATGTCGACGGCCGGCGACCACTGCGCCGTGGCGCCGGTCGAGGCGTCGTCGTCGGCACCCGTGCGGTCGAACACGCGGTTCACTTCGCGAAGCAATTCCCGATGCAACGCCCACGGCTGCTGATAACGAACAATCATGTCTGTCTCCTGGTTTTCAAGTTCCGCGGCCCGTTGCCGCATGACTGAAAACTAGGGTTATCGAGCTCTCTTTCAAGAGTTCGCGATCGACGTTTCTCATCGATTCGCCACCGACACCGTAGCCCGGGTGAAACCCGGGATTCCCCTCGATAACGGAGAGAAGCCCCGGGTTTCACCCGGGCTACGGAGGCTACGTTGTGGGCGAAATTTTTATGAAGTGTTCGCGGTAGTACTTGAGCTCGGCCACCGAGTCGCGGATATCGTCGAGTGCCAGGTGCGTGGAGTTCTTCGTGTAGCCCTTGGCGATCTCCGGCGTCCAGCGCCTGCACAACTCCTTGAGCGTCGAGACGTCGAGATTGCGGTAATGGAAGAAGCGTTCGAGCTCGGGCATCCAGCGCGCGAGAAAACGGCGGTCCTGGCAGATCGAGTTTCCGCAGATCGGCGACTTGCCCGGCGGCACCCATTTCGACAGGAACGCGATCGTGCGCGCCTGCGCCTCGCGCTCGTCGAGCTTGCTGTCGCGCACGCGCTGCGTGAGTCCCGAGCCGCCGTGCTGGCGCGTGTTCCATTCGTCCATCGCGGCAAGCTCGGCATCGGACTGGTGGATCGCGAGCATCGGCCCTTCGGCCAGCAGGTTCAGTTGCGAGTCGGTGACCAGCGTCGCGATCTCGATGATCCGGTGGCGCTCGGGCACCAGGCCCGTCATCTCCAGATCGATCCAGATGAGATTGTCTTCATGTACGGCCATGGCGACTGATTCGGAAGGCAAAGGAGGCGCATCGTAAACACGTCGCCCTTCAGAGCGAAGCGGATAAGCTCGTGCCGACGAAAGCGGGCGCGCGCCCTACAAGGGATCGGCGTCCCGATTCGGGAAGCTTTCAACGCAGAGGCGCAAAGATCGCAAAGGAAAAACCTGTTCGATATTTCTGTCTTTGCGATCTTTGCGCCTCTGCGTTGAAGGCTTCCCAGGTACCCAGTCTTTCGGCTTCGTTGAAGAATCCATACCGCGCGATGACCAAGCCCAAACCGCACTTCTCCACGCTCTGCATCCACGCCGGCCAGGCGCCGGATCCGGTGACCGGCGCCGTGATGCCGCCGATCTCGCAGTCCTCCACGTACGTGCAGGACTCGCCCGGCGTGCACAAGGGCTTCGAGTATTCGCGCTCGCACAATCCGACGCGCTTCGCGTGGGAACGCTGTGTCGCCGCACTCGAATCCGGCACGCGCGCCTGGGCCTTCGCGTCGGGCATGGCGGCTTCGTCCACCGTGCTCGAACTGCTCGATGCGGGCAGCCACGTGATCGCCAGCGAAGACATCTACGGCGGCAGCTATCGCCTGTTCGAGAAGGTGCGCGCGCGCACTGCGGGACACACCTTCAGCTACGTCGACCTGCGCGATCCGCAGAACCTCGTGCGGGCGATCCGCCCGAACACGCGGCTGGTCTGGGTGGAGACGCCGACCAACCCGATGCTGCGACTGGCCGATCTCTCGGCGATCGCCGCGCTGGCGCACGCGCACGGCCTGCTGTGCGTGGCCGACAACACCTTCGCCAGTCCTTTCCTGCAGCGGCCGATCGAGCACGGCTTCGACCTGGTGATGCACTCGGCCACGAAATACCTCAACGGGCATTCGGACATGGTCGGGGGCGTCGTCGTTGCTGGCGACAACAAGGAAGTGGCCGACCGCATGCGCTTCCTGCAGAACGCCGTCGGCAGCGTCGCCGGGCCGTTCGACGCGTACCTGGCGCTGCGCGGCGTGAAGACCTTGGCGCTGCGGATGCGCCGGCACTGCGACAGCGCGCTCGAACTCGCCGGCTGGCTGGAGCGGCACCCGAAGGTCGATCGCGTGCATTACCCCGGCCTGGCCTCGCATCCCCAGCACGCACTGGCCCTCGCGCAGATGCCGCAGGGTTTCGGCGGCATGGTCACCATCGAGCTGAAGGCCGATCTCGCCGGCAGCCGCCGCTTCCTGGAAGCCACCGAGCTGTTCGCGCTGGCCGAGTCGCTCGGCGGCGTCGAGAGCCTGATCGAGCACCCAGCGATCATGACCCACGCCAGCATCCCGGCCGCCGAGCGTGCCAAGGTGGGCATCACCGACAACCTGTGCCGGCTGTCGGTGGGCATCGAGGACGTGGACGATCTGCGTGCCGACCTCGACCATGCGCTGGCGCAGGTCTGAAGCAGATATAAATCGTTCACCGGGCGTGACCCCTTTTCAGGCCTCCGTCCGTTCTCATACCGAAGCCGCCGAATTTCCTTCGAGGATGTCCCGCATGAACGTCCGTCTTCTCGCCCTTGCCCTGGCCGCCACGCTCGTCTCGGCGATGGCCGTTGCCGGCCCGCTGCCCAGCCGCGACGTCCCGGAGCCGCTCAAGCCCTGGATTCCCTGGGTGCTGCAGGGCCAGGAGGCGCGCTTCTGCCCGCCGGTCCACGACAACGGCGGACAGCGCCTGTGTCTGTGGCCCTCGCAGCTCGCGCTGGACCTGACGGCCGAAGGCGGCAAGTTCGAGATGCGCGCCACCACGCTCGCGCCCGGCTGGGTGAGCCTGCCCGGCGACGGTCCGCGCTGGCCGCAGGACGTCAGCGTCGACGGCCGCAGCGCCGCCGTGCTGGATCGCCAGGGCTTTCCCGCGCTGTGGCTGGAGCCCGGCCAGCACCAGGTGCAGGGCCGCTTCAGCTGGGCCGCGCTGCCCGAGTCGCTGCGCGTGCCGCCGGATAGCGGCCTGGTGGACCTGAAGCTCAACGGCCGTGCGCTGTCGCATCCGCAGCGCGACGAGCAGCAGCAGCTCTGGCTCGGCCGTCGCGCGGCCACCGCCGATGCCCAGGCCGAGCGCCTCAACCTGCGCGTGTTCCGCCTGATCGACGACGACATCCCGCTCACGGTCACCACGCAGATCGAGATCGACGTGGGCGGCGACGTGCGCGAGGAAACCATCGGGCCGGTGATGCTGCCGGGCCTGGTCCCGCTGTCGATCGCCGGCGATCTGCCGGCGCGCCTGGAAGACGACGGCCGCCTGCGCGTGCAGCTCAGGCCCGGCCTGTGGCGGCTGACCGTCGTCGCGCGCTCGACCGCGCCGGTGACGCAACTCACCGCGGCGCCCGCACACGAACAGTGGGCCGAGCAGGAGATCTGGTCGCTGCAAGCGCATCACGAGTTGCGCGTCATCGAACCCTCGGGTGTGGCGCCGACGGATCCGCGCCAGGTCGGCGTTCCCGCCGAATGGCAGGGCCTGCCGGCGTTCCTCGTGGAACCGGCCGGCACGCTCAAGCTCACCGAGACGCAGCGCGGCAGCCCGGACCTGACGCCCGACGAGCTGCAGCTCAATCGCCAGCTCTGGCTGGATTTCGACGGCGACGGCTTCACGGTGCAGGACCAGCTCAGCGGGCGCCTGGCGCGTACCTGGCGCCTCGAGGCGCAGAACCCGATCTCGCTCGGCCGCGTACAGGTCGACAACGAGCCGCAGCTGATCACCAAGCACGGTGAAGGCACCGGCGTGGAAGTGCGCCACGGCGCGCTGAACCTGAGCGCCGACAGCCGCATCGAGGACGGCGCCCGCACGATTCCAGCCGGCGGCTGGAACACCGACCTGCAAGGCATCCAGACCACGCTGCACCTGCCGCCGGCGTGGCGGCTGATCGCCGCGCCCGGCGTCGACAACGTGCCGGACACCTGGCTGTCGCGCTGGAGCTTGCTCGATCTGTTCCTGGTGCTGATCGCATCGATCGCCGCGCTGCGCCTGTTCGGCCGCACCACCGCGGCGCTGACCCTGCTCACGCTCGCGCTGACCTGGCACGAGCCCGGCGCGCCGCGCTGGGCCTGGCTGAACCTGGTCGCCGCCATCGCGCTGCTGCGTGCGCTGCCCGCCTCGTTCGACGGCACCGGCCGCCTGCGCAAGCTGCTGTTCGGCTACCAGTGGATCGCGGCCGGCATCCTGGCGCTGATCGCGCTGCCGTTCGCGGTGCAGCAGGCGCGCATCAGCCTGTATCCGCAGCTGGAGAACGAATACGGCTTCGCCAGCTACGACGCCTACAACAACGTCGGCGCGGGTGGCATGGCCAACCAGGAGGCGAGCCAGGACATGCAGGAGGCGTACGCGGTCGCCGAGCAGGCGATGCCGGCGGCGGCACCGATGATGGAAGCGCCTCCGCCCGAGCCCGAATACTCCGCGCGCGCGGCCGGCAAGGCGCTGATGTCCAAGTCCGCCAACGCGGTCTACAACGTGTCGCAGGCCTCGATCCAGAAGCTCGATCCGAACGTGCTGACGCAGACCGGTCCCGGCCTGCCGGGCTGGACCTGGCGCCAGGCGACGTTGAGCTGGTCGGGCCCGGTGACGGCGGACCAGACGTTCCGCCTGTGGCTGATGCCGCCGTTCCTGACACGCACGTTCGGCTGGCTGTCGATCGCGCTGATCGCCCTGCTCGCACTGCGCTGGCTGCAGATCACGCCGCGCCTGCCGCGGCTGCCGGGGCGCGCCGCAACCCGCGCCGCGATGCTGTTCGCGATCGCCGCCGCTGGCGGGACCGGGCTTCTGATGCCGACGCCGGCCCCGGCGCAGGACAACATCGCGCCCAGCCCGATGATGCCGCCGCTGCCACCCACGCCGCCGGTGCTCGACGAGCTGCGCAACCGCCTCACCGCGCCGCCCGACTGCCTGCCGAGCTGCGCGAGCTGGTCGCGCATGCAGGTGGCCGTCGCCGCCGGCGAGCGCCTGGTCGTGCGGCTGGTCGCCGAGGCCGCGGTGGATACCGCGCTGCCGTTGCCGGTGCCGCCGCTTGCGGCCGGCCAGAGCCGCGTCTGGCAGCCGCAGTCGGTGCTGCTCGACGAGCGCAACGCCGACCTGCTGCGTGACAGCGCCGGCGTGCTGTGGCTGCGCGTCCCGCAGGGCCGTCATTCGATCGTCGTCAGCGGCGATCTGACCGGTTTCGGCCAGCTGCAGTTGCCGACCTCGCTCGCGCCCAAGCAGGCCAGCGTCGAGGCGCCGGGCTGGCTGGTGACCGGCATCGATGCGCAGGGCCGTCCCGGCAGCGTCGTCGACCTGATCCGCGAACGTCGCGAGGAAGAGACGGCGGGCGCCGTTCCCGCCGACGGCGGAACGCAGCAACTGCCGCCGCTGTTGCGGCTGACGCGCACGCTGCAGCTCGGGCTGGTCTGGGGCGCGGAGTCCACGCTGTCGCGCTTCGGCAATGCGCAGGGCGCGTCGATCGTCAACTTGCCGGCGCTGCCAGGCGAGACCGTCACCGGCGAATCGGTGCGTGTCGTCGGCGGCAAGATCCAGGCGAGCTTCGCGCCGGGACAGACGCAGGTGTCGTGGTCCTCGCGCCTGGCGATCGTCTCCGACCTCAAGCTCAAGGCCAGCGACGCAACCGACCTGGTCGAGACCTGGCGCTTCGACGTGAGCCCGCTGTGGCACGTCGACTTCGACGGCCTCGCCGCCGTCAGCAACCAGGAAGGCGACTGGCGCCTCGCCACGTTCCGGCCCTGGCCGGGCGAGGAAGTCGGCGCGCACGTCGTGCGTCCCGCCGCCGTGCAGGGACAAGTGATGACGCTGGACTCGGCGACGCTCACGGTGCAGCCGGGTGCACGCGCCACCGACTACACGTTCGCGCTGTCGATGCGGGCGAGCCAGGGCGGCCAGCACGTCATCAAGCTGCCGGCCGGGTTGAGCCTGCAGGGACTCGAGATCGACGGCCAGGCGCAGCCGGCGCGGCTCGAAGGCGACCGCGTGATCCTGCCGCTGCGTCCGGGCGCGCAGGCCATCTCGCTGAGCCTGCGCGCCGACGAAGGACTGAAGACGTTCACGTCGACGGCTGCGCTCGAACCGGGAACGCCCGGCGTGAACGCGCGCATCAACGTGCAGCTGCCCGGCGACCAGTGGGTGCTGCTCGTCGGCGGTCCCGCACTGGGGCCCGCCGTGCTGTTCTGGGGCGTGCTCGCGGTGATGCTGGTCGTGGCGGTGGCGCTGGGCAAGGTCGGCCTGACGCCGCTCAAGGGCCTGCAGTGGGCCCTGCTGATGATCGGCCTGTCGCAGATCAACATCCTCGGCGCCGCCGTGGTCGCCGGCTGGCTGTTCGCGCTGGCGCTGCGTCCGCGCGTCCCCGAGAGCTGGAGTGCCGGGCGCTTCAACTTCATGCAGGTCGTGCTCGCCCTCTGGACGCTGATTGCGCTGTCGACGCTGGCCGGCGCCGTTGCGCAGGGCCTGCTCGGCACGCCGGACATGCAGATCGCCGGCAACGGATCGAGCGCGCAGGACCTGCGCTGGTATCAGGACCGCTTCGACACCGCCATGCCCGGCGCCTGGGTGCTGTCGATCTCGATCTGGTTCTATCGCGGCCTGATGCTGATCTGGGCGCTGTGGCTCGCCAACAGCCTGCTGAACTGGCTGCGCTGGGGCTGGGACCAGTACTCGTCGGGCGGGCTGTGGCGCAAGAAGCCGGTCGTCGTCGTGCCGGTCGCCCAGCCTGCCGAGTCCACGATCGCTCCGGGTGGAGGACCCGCCTCGTGACGAAGAAGGCGCTGACCGATCGCCGCTGCATTCCCTGCGAAGGCGGCGTGCCGCCGCTGGATGCGAGCGCGACGGCGAAGCTGATGAAGCGGGTGAACGCGCGGTGGAAGCTGATCAACGAGGGCAAGGCGCTGCGCGCCTCTTTCACGTTCAAGAACTACTACCACACGACCGCCTTCGTGAACGCCGTGGCCTACATCGCGCACCGCGAGGATCACCATCCGGATATCGCGTTCGGCTACAAGAGCTGCACCGTCGAGTACTGGACGCATGCGGTGGATGGACTCACCGAGAACGACTTCATCTGTGCAGCGAAGATCGATGCGCTGAGAGACGAGTGACGTCGCCGCTCCCGTAGCCCGGACGAAGTCCGGGGTTCGCTTCGTTCCGCGAGGGGGATCCCGGACTTCGTCCGGGCTACGGGGCGGTGTCGGGCACGGCGGCCGGCACGGGCTTTCCCGCCGCCAGCGCATCGAGCGCCGCGACCATCTGCTCGTCACTCGACGTGGAGCGCAATTCCCCGACCTTCTCGCGCTGGCGATTGATCAGCAGCAGCACGCCCGTCCCCTTGTTCGCGAAGTAGATCGGGCCGACGCCCAGATCCTGGGCGCGCTGGCGCGAGTGGACCTTGCGCTCGTCGTTGGTCATGTCGAAGCGCTCGAACTCGATGCGGTCCGCGTACTTCGGAATCAGCGGGTCGAGGCGCGGAATGATCTGCTTGCAGTTGTAGCACCAGTCCGCGTACACGAGGATCGCGTAGGGCTTGCTCAGCGGCTCGCCCTTCTGGGCCTGCGCCCAACCGCCCGACAGCAGGCACCACGCCAGCATCGCGACGCATCCCGCTGCCCTGAGTCGAAGCCTCTTCATCAGGCCGGCGTGCGCCCCGACAGCGCGTGCGTCAGCGTGCCGCCGTCGACGTACTCGAGTTCCCCGCCCATCGGCACGCCGTGCGCGATGCGCGACACCTTCACCTTCGCGGCCTTGGCCATCTCGGCCAGGTAGTAGGCCGTGGCCTCGCCTTCGACGGTGGGATTGGTGGCGACGATCATCTCCTGCACGTCGCCTTCCAGAAGGACTTCCTGCAGCACGGACAGCCCCAGTTCCGCAGGGCCGATGCCATCGAGCGGCGACAGCCGTCCCATCAGCACGAAGTAGCGGCCGCGATACGACGTGCCCGCCTCCAGCGCCATCAGATCGGCCGGCGTCTCCACCACGCAGAGCTGACCGCCGGCGCGACGGGCCGGCGTGCAGTAGCGGCAGGCCTCGTCCTCGCAGAACATGCGGCAGGTCTTGCAGCGTCCGATGCCGCCGAGGGCATCGCCGAGCGCCGCGGCCAGCTTCTCGGCAGCGGCGCGGTCGCGATCCAGCAGATGAAAGGCCATGCGCTGCGCGGACTTCGGCCCGACACCGGGCAACTTGCGCAGCGCCTCGATCAGGCGCGACAGACGAGGTGAGTAATTGTTCATGCGACACCGATTCTACCGGCGATGAGCATCGAACCCACGTGGCTGATCGCCGCGCTGTGCGGCTTCGCGTTCCTGGCAGGATTTCTCGACGCGGTCGTCGGCGGTGGCGGCCTGATCCAGGTGCCTGCGCTGCTGATCCTGATGCCGGATACCGCCATCGCAACCTTGCTGGGCACCAACAAGTGCGTCTCGATCTTCGGTACGTCGGCGGCGGTGTGGCAGTACTCGCGCCACGTCACGCTGCCCTGGCCCGCGATCCTGCCGACAGCGCTGACGGCGCTGCTGTTCGGCTACGCGGGTGCGGCCACGGTCAGTCATCTTCATCCGGACGCGCTGCGCCCGCTGATCCTGGCGGTGCTCGTGCTGGTGCTGATGTACACGTTGTGGCGAAAGGACTTCGGCGCCTTGCACGCCCCGCGACTCGGGCAGATCGCACAGGTCGCCGCGGGCCTGGCCACCGGCGCCGTGATCGGCTTCTACGACGGCTTCTTCGGACCGGGCACCGGAAGTTTCCTGGTGCTCGCGTTCGTCGCGCTGTTCGGATTCTCGTTCCTGCACGCGTCGGCGGCCGCCAAGATCGTCAATGCCGTCACCAATCTCGCCGCCATCGCCTACTTCGTGCCGCGCGGCCACGTGATCCCCTCGCTGGCCCTGCCGATGGCCGCGTGCAATCTCGCCGGCGGACTGATCGGCTCGCGCCTGGCGATACGCCGCGGCAGCGGCTTCGTGCGCGTGCTGTTCCTCGTCGTTGTCGGTTTGCTGATCCTGCGCTTCGCGTTCGACGTGTTCGGCGCGGCGTAGCCGGATTCGCCTTCTGAAAAAAGGCTTTTGACGCAAAGGGCGCGAAGGAAAAGAAAGGACGCAAAGGATTTCGAAGTGAAGAACGCGTGCTCGTTTTCCGAATGCGCGCTACTGACCTTGAAGAACAAAAAAAGCGCCGCTCGAAAGCGGCGCTTTGTCATCGCATCAGAAGAACCCGGTCGCCCGGGTCCTCGCCTGCATCAGATACCGATCACGCCACCGTCGTTCTTGGTGATGACGATCGTCGACGAACGCGGCCGGGCGTTTGCATTGCCCAGGTACTGGTTGCCCGGCCAGTGGCTGCCGAACGTCGCAGGATCGTTGAACGTGGCCTGCTTCTCTTCGCCCGGATGCTGGATGTTGACGAACAGCGTCTTGCCATCCGGCGTGGAATCGATGCCGGTGATTTCGCACTCCTTGCAGCCGACCAGGAAGCGACGCAGATTGCTCGTCGTCGCCGCCTTGCCGACCTTGGTCGTGACGACGCGCGTCTCGCCGCCCGCTGCCGTACCGGTCACCGTCCGCGTCGCGCCGTCGCCGACGGTGCCCGGGACCGCGGCCAGCATCATGCAGTTGGTCACATCGGTGTACGCGCCGTCATCGGTCTGGATCCACAGCAGTCCGGTGGCGGCATTGCCCTGCCGTCCGAACCACAGGCCATCGGGGCTGGAGAAATCGTTGTCGGCGACCAGTCCGGAGATGTTGACGTTCGTATCGACGGAGGCCGCTCGCGCACCGAACAGATAGAGGTCCCACTGGAACGTCGTGGCTGCGGCCAGATCACCCGTCTCGCGCCAGCGGATGATGTGACCGTTGGGGTTGCCGCGCTGGGCCGTCGCGCCCTTCGGGTCGTTGTAGACACGAGGATTGGCCGGGTCGGAAAGCGCAGCGGTGCCGGTCGGCGTGCCGGTGGCCAGACGGCCGGCGGCGTTGTTGTTGGTCAGCGTGATGTAGACCTCGCCGGTCAGCGGATTCACCGCGCCCCACTCCGGACGATCCATGCGCGTAGCGCCGGCGGTATCCGCCGCGATGCGCGTATCCAGCGCGCCCGCCACGCCCGCCAGCGGCAGCCAGGTGCCGCTGCCGTCCGCGTTGAAGCGCGCGACGTACAGCGTGCCGGCGTCCATGTACTTGCTGCCGATCGCCATGCGATCGGTGCCTAGCGTCTGCGCGGCCGTGCCGTCCGCCGCATCCCACAGCGCGGTCGAGACGAACTTGTAGATGTAGTCGCCGCGGTTGTCGTCGCCCATGTAGAACACGACCGGACGTCCGGCCACGACCGGACCGGGCCAGCAACCTTCGTGCGCGAAGCGGCCGAGCGCGGTGCGCTTGCGCGGCACGGCGGTCGGGTTGTACGGATCTATCTCGACGACGAAGCCGAACTGGTTGATGACGTTGCGGAAGTCGTCCGCCGCCGTCGCGCCCTTGACCGACGTGTCCCAGCGCTGGAACTCATCGCCGGCTCCGGCGGTGTTCCAGTTCAGGCGCGACAGCGCATTCTCGGGGCTGCCGTAGCGGTTCAGCGACGCGACTTCGCCCGCACGGGTCCGCTTCGCGTTGTCGCCCGCCGCGCGTGCGAAATAGCCCACCCAGTTCTCTTCGCAGGTCAGATACGTGCCCCAGGGCGTGTGGCCGTTGGCGCAGTTGTTGACCGTGCCCTGCGTCTGCGTGCCACCCGGCGAGAACTTGGTGAACATCGCCGCGTTGCCACGCAGCGGGCCGGAGATTTCCATCAGCGTGGCGGCCGTGACGCGACGATTGAACGTCGAGTTGCGGTTCACCGACCAGTTGGCGCCGGTCTTGTTGACCTCGATCACCGAGACGCCGTGGTGATTGATCTCCTTGATGCACTCGTCCGGCACGGTGCGCGTGGCGACACCGCCGACGACGGTGGTCGTCGCGCCGCTCGCGTGGACGTAGAGATTGTTGACGCCGGTGGCGGTGTTGAACGGGTTCGGCGCCTCGTGGTTCATCGCCAGGATGCCGCGCTCGCTGGCCGTCAGGCTGGGCGTGCCGGTCCCGCTCAGACCGAAGTAGTACATGCCGTCGTGATGATCACCGGCGCGCGACGTGTAGGACGCGCCCGTTTCGCTGCCGTCGCCGGCCCAGTTCGGCACCGTGTTGTTGATCGGGTCGCCCAGCGAATAGAGCAGGCTCGCGGTGTACCCGGCCGGGACCGTGATCTGGTCGAGCAGGTTCTTCGACACCGCGGTGAAGGCCAGCGTCGGCGCGACCGGCGTGCCCGGGCCGTCGTCGTCGCCGTTGTTGCTGTCGCTGCACCCCACGAGCGCCACGCCGCCGAACATCGTGGCGATGGCGGCTCCGAACCCGCCCTTCAGCAAATCTCTTCGGGCATATCGTCTTTCGAGTACCGACTCGAACGTCGAATCATCGAGAGGCTGGATCTGGTTCGGGTTGTGCGTGCTCATGTGCGTCCTTGCGTTTGGGGCTGGGAATAGCCACGGGACGCTAGAGCGCAAATATTTCCGACTGCTGACATTTGCGTGACGATTCGCCGAAGGCCGGCGCGATCGGCAGCGGCATCGCGAATCGAGCTTCGGAGCGGCCCTCGCGCGGCCGCTCCTGATGGGCCGTCAGCCCCTCACCACCCGCATTCCCATTCCTCGCCGGCACCCACCTTTCCCTTCACGCGCTTGCCCTGCGTGTCGATCAACTGCCAGTCCGAGCATTCCGCATGGGTGATCTCGCGGCTGTCCTCGCTGCTGCGCTCGACGGTGCAACTCTTGCCGACCCTGGCCACGCCGTTGCAGAACGGGCTGGCGTACGTGTATTTCGCCGGAATCACGATCGCGCCGCGGCGGTTGCGGTAGCCGATGTCGTAGGTATTGCCCTCGTAGCGCACGAGCCCTTCGCTGAAGGCATCCGCGCCGTCGTTCCACATGACGGGAAAGGTCTTGCCGCTGCAGTCGATGTAGCTGGCCGAGTAATTCTCGAAGACCGGCGCGAGGCCCTCTTCGTCGAAGTCGCCGGCCGACGTGAAGCGCGGCTTCACGACGACCTTGCCCTTCGCGTTGCGGTACCCCATCAGTGCCTCGTCGTCCTCGAACGACTCCCAGTCACAGGTCGGCAAGGCGCCGACGACTTCGGTCGACTCGACGACGTCGCAGTTGTCCGGATCGGAGGGCTCGGAGGGCTCCGGAACGAAGCGGCCGCGGGTGTCGATGTAACGCGTGCCGCGACATTCGGTGATGCGGTGCTCCCCGTCCGACCGCGTGCGGCATTGCTCGCCGACGCGCGCGACACCGCGACAGAACCCGTCGGCATCCTCGAAGCGCGGGGAGATCACGACCTGCCCTGCGAGATTGGCGTAGCCGACGCGGCCCTTGTCGCGGATTCGCACCAGCCCCTCGTGGAAGGCATCCGGTCCGTTGTCCACACTCAGCGTCTCGAAGAAACGGCCCTTGCAGTCGATGTAACCGAAGCGGTCTCCCAGCACGACGCCCGCCACGCCCAACGAGCCGAACTCCATGCCGACCGCGAAGCGCGGCGGCACCACGAGCTTGCCGCGGGCATCGCGATACCCGGTCAGCTCGGTGGCGGGGTCCTCGAACGGCACGGCATCGCAAGCCGGCAGGCTGGCGAGAATCGGCGCGCCACCGGCCGTCAGTGGCACGTCGCGCTTCGGCTCGGGCTTCGGGATCAGCACGCGACTGCCGAGCGAAGGGGTGGCCTCCTGTTCCGCGAGAACGGCCGCCGTCGGCAGCAGCGTGGCCACGAGCACGCAGACGAGCAACGCGAAACCCAGGGTGCGCGACATGGAGGAGTTCTTCATCGATTCAGGCGACCGGCGCCGGCGATAGTGTCCGCAGGAGCCGATCGGACCGGCTCGAGGCCAGTGTGCACAAGCTCGATGCGCTTTCCGCTGGATCCACGCAGCCTCGCGTGAATCCGATCACAGCGAGCTGACGAAGCCAGAGGCTGCGCCCGCAATGAGCTCAGGCGCGCCGCGAATCGAAGCTGATCGCCGCCGACAGTTCGGGCAGACCCAGCCGCAGCATCAACAGGCGATCCAGCCCCAGCGCCACGCCCGCGCAATCGGGCAGGCCGGATTGCAGCGCCGCCAGGAGGTGCGTATCCAGCGGAGGAACGACGTGACGCTGCGCTTCGCGCCACGCCTGGTCGTTCTCGAAACGGCGCCGCTGCTCGCCGGCATTGGAAAGCTCGTGGAAGCCGTTCGCCAGCTCCAGGCCCTTCCAGAACAGCTCGAAACGCTCCGCCACCGGCGGATCGTCGTCGCGCACGCGCGCCAGCGCGGCCTGGCTGGCGGGAAAGTCGTGCAGGAACACCGGCGCGTCCAGGCCCAGCTGCGGGCCGACGCGGTACGACATCCAGAGGTCGAGCCAGGCATCGCGATCCTGCTCGCCGCCACCGAGTTCGATCATCGGCACTGCTCCTGCCATCGCTCGCTCACGCAGCGCGGCCACGGGTTCCGTGAACGGATCCAGCCCTGCATGCAGCAGGAAGGCCTCGCGATAGCTCATGCGCTTGAACACGCGGCCGCATCCGATGCCGAGCGCGTGGAACAGCTCCTCGACCTCTTCCATCAGCAGATGGTGGTCCCACTCCGGCCGGTACCACTCGAGCAGGCGGAACTCCGGGTTGTGGTGCCGGCCGCGCTCCTCGCGCCGGAACGCGGGCGCGATCTGGAAGATCGGACCGCTGCCTGCGCAGAGCAGGCGCTTCATCGCGAACTCGGGCGAGGTCTGCAGCCAGCCGCCGCCCGGAACCGCGAAGGACTCGATGTGGCGGTCGACCGTCGCGTGGGCCGACATCACCGGCGTGTCGACCTCGAGGACGCCGCGACGCGAAAAAAAAGCGCGGACGGAACCGTAGAGTTCCGTCCGCGCCTTGATCGTTTCCAGACTGGCGCTAGGCCGCCAGAGCGCGTCGCCGAATCGAAGATCCTGCGACGCGTTGCCCGGCATTACTTGCCGGCGCGGCTCAGGTACTCGCCGGTGCGCGTGTCGCACTTCACCAGTTCGCCCTGCTGCACGAACAGCGGCACGCGAACGACGGCGCCGGTTTCCAGCGTGGCCGGCTTGCCGCCACCACCGCTGGTATCACCGCGCAGACCGGGATCGGTCTCGGTGACCGTCAGGATGGCGAAGTTGGGCGGGGTGACCGACAGCGGCAGGCCGTTGAAGAACAGGATCTTGCAGGTCTCCTCGCCCTTGAGCCACTTGGCGGCGTCTTCCATCGCGGTCTTGCCGGCCTGCATCTGCTCGAACGTGGCCGGGTTCATGAAGTGCCAGAACTCGCCATCGCTGTAGAGATACTGCATCTCCACTTCCTCGATGTCGGCCAGCTCCCAGGTTTCGCCCGAGCGCAGCGTCTTTTCGAGCACGCGGCCGTTCTTGAGGTTGCGGATCTTGATCGTGTTCGTCGCCTGGCCCTTGCCGGGCTTGCGGTACTCATTCTCGACGATGGAGTAGGGTTCGCCATCGACCAGCACCTTGGTGCCGGATCTCATCTCGTTGGTGCTGACGGAAGCCATTGGAATCGCTCGGTAGGGTGTTGAGCCGGCGCGGTTTGCTGCGGGTCGTGTCGGCGGCGAAAATGCGGCGCGAATGATACAGGCACAACCCATCAGCAGACAGGCCCCGCGCTGGCAGCATGCCCTGCGCGAGGCGTTCACGCGTCCGGCCGAGCTGCTGGCCTGGCTCGAACTCGACCCCGCCCTGCCCCAGCTCGACCTCCCCGGACTGCGCGACTTCCCGTTGCGCGTGCCGCGCGGATTCGCCGCCCGCATGAGGAAGGGCGACCCGCTGGACCCGCTGTTCCTACAGGTCTGGCCGGCGGCGCGCGAGGCCGAGACCGTGCCGGGCTTCGTCGCCGATGCCGTCGGCGACATGGATTCGGCGCAGGGCGACGGGGTGCTGCACAAGTACCAGGGTCGGGCGCTGCTGATCACCACCGGCGCCTGCGCGGTCCACTGCCGCTACTGCTTCCGGCGCCATTTCCCCTATTCCGAGAGCCTGGCCGCGCGCGGCCACTGGCAGCCGGCGCTGGACCGCCTGGCCGCCGATCCGTCGATCACCGAGGCCATCCTGTCCGGCGGCGACCCGTTCTCGCTGTCCGACGAGCGCCTGGCCGAGCTGTTCGAAGGGCTGGCTGGCATCCCTCACCTGCGCCGCGTCCGCGTCCACACGAGGCAGCCGATCGTGTTGCCCGAGCGGATTGATGCGGGACTGCTCAAGATTCTGCGATCGGTGTCGCTGGACAAGGTGATGGTCGTACACGCCAACCACGCGCAGGAGCTGACAGGCGACGTTCCGCAGGCCCTCGCGGACCTGCGTACGAACGGCTGGATGCTGCTCAATCAGTCGGTCCTGCTGCGCGGCATCAACGACACGACGAACGCGTTGCAGGGCCTGCACGAACGATTGTTCAGTTTGGGGATTCTCCCCTACTATCTGCACTTGCTGGACCGCGTGAAAGGCGCGGCCCACTTCGAGGTTCCAGAACACAGGGCGCGGGAACTGATGCGGGATCTGTCCAGCATCTCCCCCGGGTATCTGGTTCCCAGACTGGCGCGTGAAGTGCCGGGTGATCCGGCCAAGGCTTGGCTTTCATGGTGACTAACCCTCCTCCATTCACGGCTTCGCCCACGACCGGCGCCACGGCGGTGCTGCTGGTCGTCGCACCTTTCGAGGAGAGCGCGAAGCGAGCCGAGAGTCACCTTCGCAACGCCGGTCACAAGGTCCGTGCGATCTGGACGTCGCAACACTCCGATCTCGACCAGCTCCTGCAGAAAGGTCAGCCCGACCTGCTGATGGCAGCCGACCAGGCTGCCGAGACGCCGCTGAAGGTCGTGCTCGACATCTGCCGCCGCTTTGCCCCCAACCTGCCGGTCATCGCCCTCGGCTCGCAGCTTTCCGCCGACGCCACCACGAGCGCAGTCGCCGCAGGCGCTCGCGATCTGGTGGCCGACAGCGATCCCGAGTGCCTGGCGCACCTCGAGCGCGTCTACGTGCGCGAACTGATCGCCTACCGCAACCTGCGCGAACTGGCGCGGTCGCGCTCGCAGCTGGCCGACTACGAATCGCGCTATTCGCAGCTCATCGCGGGAACCGGTGACGCGGTGGCGCACATCTACGAGGGCATCGTCTCGAAAGTGAATCCGGCGTTCGCCGCGCTGGTGGGCTACGACGACGTGGACCTGCTTTCCGGCATGCCGCTGATGGACATCATCTCGCCGGACAACCAGGCGGGCGTTCGCGATTACCTCAAGCAGCTCAACAACGGCCGGGCTGATGGCAGGCCGCTCGAGTGCGCCCTGCTCTCGCGTACACGCGACAAGGTGCCGGTACGGGCCCAGCTCACGCCCGGCGAAGCCGAAGGCGAGCGCTTCGTCGAGATGCTGATCCGCGCAGAGGCCGCTCAGGCCGCGGCAACGGCTGCCACAGCCGCTTCGGGTCGCAGCGAATTTTTCGCCGCCCTGGATGCGCCGGCCGCGGGCGACGGGCCTCGCGCCGCGATCTTCGCGGTGGTCGACAACTTCGCCGCACTCGAAGATCGCGTCGGCTATCTCGACGCCGAGCAGGTCGCCGTGCAGGCGGGCGCCAAGATGGCCGCCCTGGCCGATCCGAACGACGGCGTGTTCCGTTTCTCGACGCAGGAGTTCGCGATTCTCGTGTCGCGGCCCGACGCGCTGCAGTTCGAGGCGCTCGCCGACCGGCTGGCACGCGATATCGCCGCGCAGGTCTTCAGCTCGGCCGATCACGAGTCCCAGGTCACCTTGTCGGTCACCGTGTATCCGTTGGGCGGTTCCGACACGGCAACCCAGGTTGCGGGCGACCTGGTGCGCGAAGCGCGCAAGCTCTCGGCCAAGGGCGGCAACCGGGCCATCGTCCTCGGACCGACCGCTCGCGCCAACGCCGATGAGCGCGAGGACCAGCGCAAGGCGGACGTGATCCGAAAAGCGCTCGAGGAAAACCGTTTCAAGCTCGCCTACCAGACCATCGCAAGCCTGGAAGGCGACACGCGCCAGCACTTCGATGTGCTGGTGCGCATGGTCAACGACGAGGGCGTGGAACTGCACGCCAGCGACTTCATCCGCTCCGCCGAGAAAGCCGGGCTGATGCGCGCGATCGACCGCTGGGTGATCAGCCGGGCGATCAAGGTCATCTCCAGTCGCGAACCTCGCAAGGACGCGTCGATGCTCTTCCTCAAGCTCAGCGAGGATTCGCTGCGCGATGCCGAGAGCTTCCTGGCGTGGTTCCAGGACGCGCTGAAGGGACGACGCTTCGCCGACAACGAGATCTGCATCGAAGTGCAGGAGATCATCCTGCAGAACCACATCCGCAAGGCCAAGGTGCTGACCAAGGCCATGCGCGACTTCGGCGCCAGCGTTGCCATCGAGCACTTCGGCATCGGCGCCAACTCAGCACAGCTGGTCGAGCACCTCCCGATCAACTTCCTGAAGTTCCACAGCTCCTACACGCACAACTTCACGGACAAGGACATCCAGAAGAAGATGTCGACGCTGATGGAGATGGCCAAGCAACGCCGCATCAAGACCATCGTCAGCCATGTCGAGGACGCCAACGTGATGGCGCGGATGTGGCAGATGGGCGTGAACTACATCCAGGGCTATCACGTGCAGGAGCCCGAGGTCGTGCTGCTGACCTGAGCGGCACCTGCGATGCACCCGGGCCCGGCCGAACGATGTTCCGCCGGGCCTTTTGTTTGATCGGTCCTACCCGAGCGAAGCCCGGGGTTTCAACGCAAAGGCGCAGAGACGCAAAGGAACGCATCGCTTTCTCTGCGTCCTTTGCGTCTCTGCGTTGAAAGGCTTTTCGGTGTCGTTGCGCTGGACCAGGCTCCCGATCCGCCAATCAAAGGTCCGAGATAGTTCGTTCGGCGAGGGAGACCCCGGGCTTCGCCCGGGCTACGGGGGCCGCCGTCGCTCAAAGAAAAAGCCCGGCGGAACGTCGTTCCACCGGGCTTCGCGTTCGATGCCGCTGCCGTTACGAGACGGCGCTCGAGGCCCGCAGCGCCGCGATACGATCGTCCAGCGGCGGGTGCGTCATGAACATCTTCTTGACGCCGATGATGCCGAACGCCTCGACGGTCTGCGGCAGCGAGGAATGCCCGTCGCCGCCCTTCAGGCGCTCGAGCGCCGAGATCATCTTGCGCTTGCCGGCCAGGTGCGCGCCGCCCGCGTCCGCCCGGTATTCCCGCTGGCGCGAGAACCAGCAGACGATCGCCGTGGCCAGGATGCCGAACACGATCTGCAGCACGAACACCGTGATGTAGTAGCCCGGGCCAGTACCACGCTCGGTCTTGAACACCGCGCGGTCGATGACATAGCCCACGACGCGCGACAGAAACATCACGAACGTGTTCAGCACGCCCTGGATCAGCGTGAGCGTCACCATGTCGCCGTTGGCGATATGGCTGACTTCATGGCCCAGTACAGCCTCGACTTCTTCCTGGCTCATGTTGCGCATCAGCCCGGTGCTGACGGCGACCAGCGCGCTGTTCTTGTTCATGCCGGTGGCAAAGGCGTTGGGCTCCGGCGCGTCGAACACCGCGACCTCCGGCATGCCGATGCCGGCGATGCGCGCCTGCCGCTGCACCGTGTCGAGCAGCCATTTCTCGGCCGCGTTCTTCGGCACGGTGATGACCTGCGCGCCGGTGGTGCGCTTGGCCATCCACTTGGACATGGCCAGCGAGATGAAGGCGCCGCCGAAACCGAAGATGGCGGAGAACGCGAGCAGCGCGCCCAGGTTCAGCCCGTTTTGCGTCAGGAAGCGGTCGACACCCAGCACGGAAGCCACGATCGACAGCACGATCATGACGGCGACGTTGGTGGCCAGCAGCAGGAAGATTCGTTTCATGGGTTCTCTCTAAGCGGACCTCTCCGCAGGATCAATCTCGGGCCTTTGACCCGCGGATCAAGAGTCCGGTTCAGCAAAGTAAGGCGGATTGCGTCGGGGGGCTCCCAGGGTCTTTAACCGCAAAGGCGCAAAGGGAAAAGAAAGGACGCAAAGCCATCGGTCATTCGAAATTCTTTGCGTCCTTTCTTTTCCCTCTGCGACCTTTGCGTCCAAAGCTTTTTAGGGCCTGGTCCGCCCTACCCCACGCTCATCTTCTCCACCGTCTGGAACCCGCGCGGCAGGTGTCCGCCACGGCTGGCCCGTGCGCCGGCGTATGCGTCGAGATCCGAAGGCTTGAAGTTCTGCGTCCGCTTCGGCCCATGTAGCACCAGCGTGGTGCCGGCCGGGACCACCGCGCTCGCGGTGATGCGATCTTCGCCCTTGAGCGTGACCAGCTTGTTGCCCTTGCCCTTGGCCAGTTCCGGCAGTTCCGACAGCGGGAACACCAGCAGGCGTCCTTCGGCCGTCGACAGCGCGTAGCGGTCGGCCGCCGGATCGGTCACCCGCGACGGCACCAGCGGCTGTCCTTCGAGCGAGATCACGGCTTTGCCGGCGCGCTTGTTGCCCTGGAGTTCGCCCAGGCGCACGACGAAACCGTAGCCGTCTTCCGAACCGAGCACGTAACGCTCGTTCTCGTCGCCGAGCAGCAGCGCCACGATGCGCGCGCCGTCCTGCACGTCGAGCTTGGTCGTCACCGGCTCGCCCTGTGAACGCGCCGATGGCAGCTCGCGCGGATTGAGCGTGTAGCAGCGGCCCTTCGAGTCGAGGAGGATCAGCAGCTGGTTGGACTTCCCCTGCGCGTGCACGAGGTACTCGTCGCCGGCCTTGTAGTTCAGCGCCAGCGGATCGAGCTCGTGGCCCTTGCCGGCCCGTATCCAGCCCGCCTTGGACAGCACCACCGTGATCGGCTCGGCCGGCACGATCTCCTCGGCGGTCATCGCCACCGCCGGCGGCTTGGCGTTCACCCGGCAGCGCCGGTCATCGCCGTACTTCTTGGCGTCTTCCTTGAGCTCGTCGCCGATCAGCTTCTTCATCTTGTCGTCGTCGCCGAGCAGCTCCTCGAGCTTCGCGCGTTCGGCCATCAGCTCGTCCTGCTCGCCCTTGATGCGCATCTCCTCGAGCTTCTGCAGGTGACGCAGCTTCAGATCCAGGATCCATTCGGCCTGCACGTCGCTGAGCGCGAACGTGCTGATCAGCTTGGCCTTCGGATCGTCCTCGAACCGGATGATGCGGATGACCTCGTCGATGTTGAGGTACGCGATCATCAGGCCTTCGAGGATGTGCAGCCGATCGTTGACCTTGCCCAGTCGATGGTTGAGACGACGCGTGACGGTCTGGAAGCGGTACTCCAGCCACTCGCTGAGAATCTCCTTGAGGTTCTTCACGCGTGGCCGGCCGTCCAGGCCGATCATGTTGAGGTTCACGCGCACGCTCTTCTCGAGATCCGTGGTCGCGAACAGATGCGCCATCAGGCTTTCGGCATCGACGCGGTTCGAGCGCGGGATGATGACGACGCGCACCGGATTCTCGTGGTCCGATTCGTCGCGCAGGTCCTCGACCAACGGCAGCTTCTTGGTCCGCATCTGCTCGGCGATCTGTTCCTGCACCTTGCTCGGCGAGACCTGGTGCGGCAACGCGGTCAGCACGATGTGACCGGTGTCCTCGTCGCGTTCCCAGATGGCGCGCGTACGCACCATGCCGTTGCCGGTCTGGTAGATCTTCAGCAGGTCGTGCGGCTCGGAGACGATCTCGCAGCCAGTCGGGAAATCGGGCGCCGGCACGAACTCGCACAAGGTCTCGACCTGTGCGTTCGGATGCTTGAGCAGGTGCAGGCAAGCCTTCACCAGCTCGCGGATGTTGTGCGGCGGGATGTCGGTGGCCATCCCCACCGCGATGCCAGTGGTGCCGTTGACCAGCACGTTGGGCAGGCGCGCCGGCAGGCGCACCGGCTCTTCGAGCGTACCGTCGAAATTGGGTTGCCAGTCCACCGTGCCCTGGCCGAGTTCGGCGAGCAGCGTCTGCGCGTAGGCGCCCAGGCGCGACTCGGTGTAGCGCATCGCGGCGAAGGATTTCGGGTCGTCCGGCGAGCCCCAGTTGCCCTGCCCGTCCACCAGCGGATAGCGGTAGTTGAACGGCTGCGCCATGGTGACCATGGCCTCGTAACACGCGCTGTCACCGTGCGGATGGAACTTGCCGATGACGTCGCCGACGGTGCGCGCGGACTTCTTGTGCTTCGAGCCGAAGTTCAGGCTGAGCTCCGACATCGCGTACACGATGCGCCGCTGCACCGGCTTGAGGCCGTCCGAGATGTGCGGGAGCGCGCGGTCCAGCACCACGTACATCGAGTAATCGAGGTAGGCCTTCTCGGCGAAGACGCGAAGAGGCAGGCGTTCGGTGTCGTAAGTCAGCATCGGGAATCAGGGATCTGAAAACAGCAGACGACGGGCGCGCGAAACGCGGCCCGGAAGGCCGCGAAAGATACTGGGAATCCGCGGTCGCGTCGCGGGCGCTAGGCCCGCGGGCGGATCAATTCTCGCGAGCCCGGTACTGGACGGCCGAGATGTCGTCGAGGTCGACCACGGCGTCGAAGAACTCCTTGCCGCTGAGTTCGGTGAGCGTCAGCGTGTTGCTGCCCACATCCTTGATCTTGCCCGACAGTTCGGTGCCGGACTGCAGCACCACCGTCACCTTCTTGCCGTTGCGATCCTTCAGGATGCTGGCCATCGCCTCGTCCTTGGCGACCGCGGACAGCGACAGCAGCGACAGGCTCGCGGCAACCACCGAGGCCAGGAAATAGTTCTTCATCGTCGAAACTCCCCTCGTCGAGTCAAGCGGCGGCCGCGACACGCGGCCGGTTCGCCAGGCCGAAGCCGTGGCCATGTTCCAGCAGGTATTCGAGCCACTTGCCGAGCATGAGATTCCGGCGCCACTGGCCGCTCAGGAACGCGTCGGCTTTCGGATCACCCTCTTCCTGCGCCTGCCACGGCGGACGGTGACTGCACTCCAGCGCCTCGGCCACACCAGCATCGCGGTATGCACGCACGAGGATGTCG
Source organism: Panacagrimonas perspica (assembly GCF_004364935.1). Taxonomy (GTDB): domain Bacteria; phylum Pseudomonadota; class Gammaproteobacteria; order Nevskiales; family Nevskiaceae; genus Panacagrimonas; species Panacagrimonas perspica. Next base: position 1,907,362 of record NZ_SOBT01000008.1, read on the forward strand.
GGCTGGCGGCGGGTGCCGTTCTCGTCCACGAATTCGTAGGTGAGCCGGATGGTCAGCGTGTAACGGTCACGCTCGACCAGCACCAGGTGCAAAGGGAAGTCGGAACCTGAACGCGATACCGCCGACTCGAAGGGGAGATCGAGTTCCGGCACCAGACGCTGCATGAGCTTGTAATTGCGCTCATACAGATCCATCAGGTGCGCAAGGCTGCGCGGCTTCCCGCAACAGGGGCAAAGGTGATTGGCGACGTCAACGAGCATGGGGGGACTATCCCGAACGTGACCCGCGCGCGCAAGTCTTGATTTTCGCTGGCGCGCGGGCGCAAGAATGCAATCCCCTGCAAGTCGCGGAGATGATGATGGCGTTGCGCGAGATCGCTTCCAAGCCCTACCCCGATCAGAAGGCAGGAACGGCCGGCCTGCGCAAGAAGGTGGCGGTGTTCCAGCAGCCCCACTACCTCGAAAATTTCCTGCAGTCGATCTTCGACGTCGATGCGCGCCTCAAGGGCAGCACCCTGGTCATCGGCGGCGATGGGCGCTACCACAACCGCACGGCGATCCAGACCGCGATCGCGATGGCCGCCGCCAATGGCGTGCAGCGCGTCGTCGTGGGTCAGGGCGGCATCCTGTCGACGCCCGCCGCGTCGCACCTGATCCGCCTGCGCAAAGCCGGAGGCGGCTTCGTGCTGACCGCCAGCCACAACCCCGCGGGCGAGGACGGCGATTTCGGCATCAAGTACAACGTCGCCGGTGGCGGCCAGGCCACCGAAACACTCACCGACAAGATCTACGAGCACAGCCGCCAGATCACCCGCTACAAGACGCTCGAAGGCGTCTACGTGGACCTGGAACGCCGTGGCGTGCAGACAGTGGGCGGCATGGAGGTCGAAGTCGTCGATTGCGTGGACGACTACGCGGCGTTGATGCAGACGCTGTTCGACTTCGATCGCATCCGCGACTGGTTCAAGCGCGGCCACTCGCTGCGCTTCGACGCGATGCACGCGGTCACCGGTCCGTACGCGCAACGCCTGTTCGTCGACATGCTCGGCGCACCCGCCAACTCGCTTCTCAACGCCAGCCCGCTGGAGGATTTCGGCGGCGGACATCCCGATCCGAACCTGATCTACGCCAAGCCGCTGGTCGATCTGATGTATTCGGACGCGGCCGCCGACCTGGGCGCGGCGAGCGACGGCGACGGCGATCGCAACATGATCCTGGGCCGCGGCACCTTCATCTCGCCAGGCGATTCGCTGGCGATGCTCTGCGCGCATCTGCACGAGCTGCCGGGCTACAAGCGCGGACTGTCCGGCGTCGCCCGCTCGATGCCGACCTGCCGCGCCGTCGACCAAGTCGCCAAGGCGATGGGCATCCCCTGCTACGAGACGCCGACGGGGTGGAAGTTCTTCGCCAATCTGCTCGACGCCCGTCGCATCACGTTGTGCGGCGAGGAGAGTTTCGGCACGTCGAGCGACCACACCCGCGAGAAGGACGGCGTGTGGGCGGTGCTGGCCTGGCTCAACGTGCTGGCCGCAACCCACCTGTCGGTGCGCGAACTCGCGGAGCGCCACTGGAAACGCTACGGCCGCCACTACTACGTCCGGCACGACTACGACGAACTGTCGGCGAGCGTCGCCACGCAGGTCATGCAATCGCTGGCGGGCTCGCTGGTGGATCTCCCGGGCAAGCACTTCGGCGATTACACGGTGTCCGCCGCCGACGAGTTCAGCTACCAGGATCCGGTCGACGGCAGCGTCGCGGTCAACCAGGGTCTGCGCGTGGTCTTCGGCGACGCGGCGCGCCTGATCGTGCGCCTGTCCGGAACCGGCACGAAGGGCGCCACGTTGCGGCTCTATCTCGAGCGTTACGAAAGCCAGGAAGCGGCGCTCGGATGGAAGACGTCGGACGCCCTCGCGCCGCTGGTCGGGATGGCCGAGAAGATCGTTCGGACCGCCGAGATCACCGGGCGGCGCGCGCCGAGCGTCATCACCTGAGCCGACGCGTCGTAGCCCGGACGAAGTCTGGGGCTCTCCTCGATGACGAAGCGCAATCCCGGACTTCGTCCGGGCTACATCCGTGAAAAGGCCCCGGTCGGTGACGACCGGGGCCTTTTTTCTCACATCAACTGCTGCGACACGATCAGCCGCCGAGGATTCCGCACAAGCCTGCCAGCGGAGTCCCGGCCAGCGGGCAGGTCACTCCGCCGCCACCGCCACCACCCAGACCACCGAGCAGCGAGCCGAGCAGGCTGGTCAGCGGATCACCGCCGGCGCCACCGGAGAGCACGCCGGTCAGCGTGGCGAGCACGCCATCGAGCGGCGTGCCGGTGAGCACCGGAATCGAACCACCACCCGCGCCACCCGAGATCGCCGCCCGGATCGGGTCGAGAATCAGCGGCAGCAGATCGCCCTGCAGCGGCGTGAGCAGCGCTCCCAGCGGATCCACCAGCGCATTGCCCAGGCCGGCCGGCGCCAGGCTGCCGAGACCGCCGCTGAGCGCGGCCGTGAACTGGTCGATGGCGGCCTGGATGGGACCGCTGACCAGATCCGGCTGACCCGAGGTGTTCTCGATCAGGCCGATCGGGATCACCTGCGTGAGCAAACCATCGAGCAGGTGCTCGACCGTGGCCGTGAGCTGCGTCGCCGCGGTCGTGGGATTGCCCGTGCCGGCGGCGGCCACCGTGAGCTGCACGTCGGCCAGCGCCTGCGACACCACATCGAGCACGCCACCGATGACCGGGGCGTTGGCGACACCGGGGGGAATCGCGCCCGTTGCACCGTTGAACGCCTGCGCCACCTGACCGAGCAGACCGGAGATCTGACCGAGCGACAGCGACCCGGGTGCAGCCGAGCCGAGCTGACCCTGAACCTGATTCAGCACCGGCAGAAGCTGCGCCCCGAGCGCCGCGAGCGGCGTGCCGGCCAGCGGGTTGCCCGACCCGGCCTGGGGACCGGCATTGGCCAGGCATCCGGTCGTGCCGGCGAGCGAACCCACCAGACCCTGCAGGTCGGCCACCAGATCAGTGACCTCGGCCTGGACGTTGGCGGCGGTGGCGCTCAACTGCGCAGCCGGGTTCGCGGCACCGGGACCGATGCCCAGGACGATCGCGTCGGCGATATCGAGGATGTCGTTGACCACGGACTGGTCGAGGCAGTCGACGACGCCCACGAGCGGCGTGCCGGCGACGGCCGTGTGCAGTGGCGTCAGAATTTCGGAAGAAAGCCCGCCCTGCAGACCGTCGAGCGGTCCCACGACGTCGTTGCGGGTCTTCGGCGTCGACGAGCCACCGTCACCACCACCGCCGCCACCACCACAGCCCGCGATGACGACCGTGCCCGCGACGGCCAGCGCCATGAATGTCTTTTTCAGCATGAGGATCTCCTGGATTTGATGACACGCCGCCCCGCGACAGCGAATCCGGAGCGTGGCACGTAGGACTCAGGCCTCAGTTGCAAGAGGATGAGCGGCGCGCCGCGCCCGAAGAAAAACCCGAACCGCATGTCAACGGCATCGAATCGCTGACCGGCGGCACCTGCCCCGACCGTCGGGTCGATTTGATGCGCACTATGCCGCGATTCGGCATTTCTTACCCGATCCGGCCGGTCATCAGGCATCGCCGGACACGAGCTTTTCGAGCGCCGACCAGTCCAGGATCGACACGCCCAGCTTCTCCGCCTTGGCCAGCTTGGAGCCGGCCGCCTCGCCCGCCAGCAGGTAGTCGGTCTTCGCTGAAACCGATCCGCTCAGCTTGCCGCCGTTGGCTTCGATGAAGGCGCCGGCCTGATCGCGTGACACGCCGGGCAAGGTGCCGGTGATGACGAACGTCTTGCCCGCCAGGGCGCCGCCAGCGACCGCCGCCTTGGGCGCCTTCCAGTGAATGCCGCAGCCGCCTTCTCCGACCGGCGCGACCAGCGCGCGGATCACGTCGCGATTGCGCGGCTCGGTGAAGAAGCCGACGACGTGCGCCGCGACCGTCGGCCCGACATCGGGCACCTGGCGCAGCGTCGGGAAGCGGTCCTTCTCCTTGATCGTGTCATCGTGCGCCGTCGGCGCATCCTGCTCGGCCGCTTCGAACAGAGCATCGAGCGTGCCGAAGTGACGCGCCAGATCGCGTGCGGTGGTCTCGCCCACCTGCGGGCAGCCGAGCGCGAACAGGAAGCGGCCGAACTCGGTGGCGCGGCTGCGATCGATGGCCTCGACCACGTTCGCCGCCGACTTCTCGCCCATGCGTTCGAGACCGGCGAGCGTCGGCGCGTCGACCTTCAGGAAGATGCTCGCCGGCGAGTCGACGATGCCGGTTTCGATCAGCTGGCCCAGCAGCTTCTCGCCCAGACCCTCGATGTCCATCGCCTTGCGCGACACGAAATGGATCAGCGCGCCGTGCAGCTGCGCGCTGCAGGACAGTCCGTTGGTGCAACGTGCGACGACCTCGCCTTCGACGCGTTCCACACCGCCGCCGCAGACAGGGCAGGCCGGCGGCAGTTCGACCTGCGGGCGTGCGTCGTGCGCTGCTCGCGCCTCGTCGCCCTCGATGACGGCCCGTACGACTTCCGGAATCACGTCGCCGGCACGGCGTACGACGACGCGATCGCCCGGCCGCACGTCCTTGCGCGCGACCTCGTCCATGTTGTGCAGCGTGGCGTTGCTCACCGTCGCGCCGCCGACGAACACCGGCTGCAGGCGCGCCACCGGCGTCAGGGCGCCGGTGCGTCCGACCTGGAACTCCACTTTTTCCAGCACCGTCTCGGCTTCTTCGGCGGCGAACTTGTAGGCGCAGGCCCAGCGCGGTTCGCGCGAGACGCTTCCGAGCTCCTCGCGGCCGGCCAGGTCGTCCAGCTTGAACACGACGCCATCGATGTCGAAGTCCAGCGTCGCGCGCTGCGTCGCCATGCGATCGAAATAATCCTGCATGCCGGGCTCGCCGGAGACGACCTCGATCAGGTCGGAAACCGGCAGGCCCCACGCGCGCAGCATCGTCAGCACTTCGGAATGCCGTGCCGGCGGCGCCCAGCCTTCGTGAAAGCCCACCGAGTAGGCCGTGAACGACAGCGGCCGCTTCGCGGTGATCGACGAGTCGAGCTGGCGCAGCGATCCGGCGGCGGCATTGCGCGGATTCACCGGCGCCTTCTCGCCGCGAGCTTCGGCATCTTCCTTCCAGCGGCGGAAACCCGCGAGCGGCAGGAAGACTTCGCCCCGCACTTCCAGCACCGGCGGAAACGGATGCTTTTTCGAATCCCGCAGCTTCAGCGGGATCCGGCGGATCGTGCGCAGATTGACGGTAACGTCCTCGCCGACCTCGCCGTCGCCGCGGGTGGCGCCCTGCACGAACACGCCGTCGAGATACGTCAGCGAGACCGCGAGGCCATCGAGCTTGGGTTCGGCGCTGTAATCCACGGATTCCCGCGACAGCGTTTCGCGGACGCGGCGATCGAAGTCGCGCAGTTCCGCTTCGTCGTTGGCCTTGCGCAGCGACTGCATCGGCTGGCGGTGACGCACCGGGGTGAATTCCGGCATCGCCGCACCGCCGACGCGCTGTGTCGGCGAATCGGCGGAAACCAGGTCCGGATGCCGGTCCTCGAGGTCGCGCAGCTCCTGGAACAAGGCGTCGTACTCGGCGTCCGGGATCTTCGGATCGTCGAGCACGTAGTAGCGGTGATCGTGCTCCGCAAGCTGGCTGCGCAGCGTGGCCGCGCGAGCGGCCTGTGCATCAGCCTTCGACGTCATCGCCTCAGATGATTTTGGCGGCCCGCGCCCAGTCCTCGACTTCGGCGCGCAGTTTCTTGCCCACCTCGTCGGTGACCCGCTCGCGACGGGCGTCGAAGATTTCCAGCTTCAGCACGGCGGCGACGGCGCGCGTGGTGCTCAGCATGTCGTCGACCGCCACGACCGGCGTGACCGGGCCCGGGAGATTCAGCACGACGGTCAGACCCTTCGTCGAGAAGTTCTCGGTCTCCGCCGGAATCAGCTTGCCGGGCTTGAGCAGGCTCGCCACCGAATACACGATTCGACCGCCGATGTAGCGGTGATACACCTCGCCGTCGCCGAACTTCAGGCCCTGCGCGATCAGCGCGGCGTGAAGCTGGGGACCGAGGATGTCGGTTTCTTCCGTCGGCGCGACGATCAGCGCGACGAGCTTGCCCTGCGGCGTGGCCGTGGGCGCTGCCGTCACTGCGGGAGCGGCCGGAGCCGCGACGGCGATATCCGGCGGGATTCGCGGCACGACGTGCTGCTGGCCCGGCAGCGGATGCAGCAGGGTCGCCATCGACGGCGGCGAGGGTTCGCGCGGCGAGTGATCGGCTGATCCGCCTTCGCCACGTGTGCGCTTGTTGCCGACACCGTACTCGTCGAAGCCGGCCTCGGCGCGCGGCGCCAGCAGATCGAGCTGATTGCCGGTTTCGCCCGCTTTCGGGAACAGCGCGTGCCCGCCGTCGCTGTCGCCGTCATCCGCTGCGCCGCGATTGCGGCGGCTGAAGACGTACACCGCCACGACCAGCACGAGGCAGACGATCAGCAGCGCCCACTGCAATTCGCCCATCGCTTACTCCCAGAGCAGTTTCGTCGCCAGAGGCGACACCGAGGTCCCTCGCCCGAGCAGCGGCAGAGGAGAAGACCGTTTGCACAGCAAACGGCAGGGTGAGGGCAGCACGGCCGCGAGAAAGTTCATCAGGAGGTCTGCTCCACTTCAGGCTTGGAATCCGCCGCACCCGCCAGCTCCACCGCCTGCTGCACGTCCACGCTCACCAGACGGCTGACGCCCGGCTCCTGCATCGTGACGCCGTGCAGCTGGTTGGCCAGCTCCATCGTGATCTTGTTGTGCGTGATGATAATGAACTGCACGTTCTGGCTCATCTCGCGCACCACTTCGCAGTAGCGTGCCACGTTCGCGTCGTCGAGCGGAGCATCGACTTCGTCCATCAGGCAGAACGGCGCCGGGTTGAGCTGGAAAAGACCCAGCAGCAGCGCCACGGCGGTCATCGCCTTCTCGCCGCCCGACAGCATCTGGATCGACGAATTGCGCTTGCCGGGGGGGCGCGCCATGACGCGCACGCCGGTGTCGAGCAGGTCGTCACCGGTGAGTTCCAGGTAGGCCTCGCCGCCGCCGAACAGCTTGGGGAAGCGGTCGCGGAAGATCGTGTCGACCTTGTCGAACGTGTCCTTGAAGCGCTCCTTGGTCTCGGCGTCGATCTTGCGGATGGCCTCTTCGAGCGTGTCGAGCGCGCCGGTGAGATCGGCCCACTGGTCGCCCAGGTACTTCTCGCGGCCCTCGGCCTCCTCGAGTTCCTGGATGGCCGCGAGATTGATCGCGCCGAGGCGGTCGATGCGACGGCCCAGGCCGGCGATCTTCTCTTCCCAGATCTCGGCGGTGGCGTCCTCGGTGAGGCCGGCGAACACGGCCTCGCGCTCCATGCCGCCATCGCGGCAGGCGTCGGCCAGCTGCTGCGCGTAGCCCTCGCGACGCGCGCGCAGGTTCTCGAATTCGATACGGGCCTGCTGCAGACGATCCTGCGCCTGGTCCTTGGCGCTCTCGGCCTCGCGGAAGCCGTGGGCGCCCTGCCCGACCGACAGTTCCGCGGTCTCCAGCGCGAGCCGGGCGGCACGCATGACCTCGCGCGCCGCGTCGACCGCCGCGCGGGCCGTCTCCGCCTGCGCCTGGCGATCGGCCAGCGGCGCTTCGAGCTCCACGGCGTCCTCCGCCCGCTGAGCGCGATCGGCGACGAGCTGTTCGCGCGAGCCTTCGAGGTCGTGCGCGGTCTGGTTGAGCGCCGCCACGTGGCTGCGACGGGAGGCGAGCTGGATCTGGACCTGGTTTTCGGTCTGCGCGGCCTGCGTCAGCAGCGCACGATTGCGGGTCACCGCGTCGCGTGCCCGGATCAGCGACTGCTGATGCTGGATGCGCTCCTCGCGCAGACGCTGCGCCACGCCTTCGAGGTTCAGCAGTTTTTCACGCGAGGCGGTCAGTTCCGCCGCCTGTTGTTCGCGCTGGGCCTTGAGACCGTCGATGTCGCGCACGAGCGCAGCGATGCGGGCCTGTGTCTGTTCGAGGCGAACGGCCTGCGCCTGGCGAAAAGCCATGCGCTGCGACTGGCGGCTGCGCGCCTGCTCGAAGCGGGCGCTGACATTGCGGCGCTGTTCTTCGGCCTGCTGCTGCTGCGTGCGCACGTCGTTGAGTTGCACTTCGCGCGTGCCGATGGCCTCGGCGAGTTCTTCGACCTGATTGCGCAGCTGCTGGATGATCTGCTCGCGCGCGATGACGCCGGACTTGGCCGCGTCGGTGCGCGGCGCGCGCACCCAGTCGCGTCCGCGCCAGACGGCGTCGGGCGTGACGATGGATTCGCCCGGCGCCAAGCTCGCGGCCCGCGTCGCGGCTTCGGCCGAATCGGCGATGCAATAGACGGATCGCAGGAAATCGCGCACCGCGGCGGGACCCCGCACCTGCGCGGCCAGCGTGCCGGCAGGCGCTTCGGAATCGTCGACCCGCGAATCGATCAGGACCACGCCGGCCTTGGGCCAGTCCTGCGTGGCGAGTCCCGCGACGTGCTCGATCAGCGGCGCCTGCAGCAGGCCATCGAGGACATGCTCGACGGCGGCTTCCCAGCCGGCTTCGACCTTCAGGTGCTGGCCCAGACGCGGCCGGCCGGCCAGATCGCGGCTGCGCAACCAGCCGGCGAGTTCGGCGTCGTCCTGGCGCAACGCGGACTGCTGCAGCGTCTCGAGCGAGGACAGCCGGCCGCGCGCGGACTGCAGCATCTGGCGCGACTCGTGGAGGCTGCCGTCCAGCGCGGCGCGCTGCTCGCGCAGCGACGCCAGATCCTTGTCCAGCGAAGCCAGCTCCGCCTGCCCGTCGTTGACGTCGGCTTCGAGCTTGGCCAGTTCGGCATCGGCGTCGAACAGCGAGGCCTGGATCGGGCCGGCGTCCAGCCCGCTGCTTTCGGCCGCGAGCCGCTTGTAGCGTTCTTCGAGCTGGAACTGCGCGCGCTCGAGGCTCTGCACGCGCACGCGTTCGCCTTCGGTGTCGAACAGCGGCTGCTCGGACGAGGCGCTGAATTCATCCCAGCGCGTCTGTTCCGCCTGCACCGATTCTTCGGAGCGCGCCAGGTTGCCCTTGGCCTCGGAATGATGGCGATCGGCCGATTCGGCCTGGCTTTCGAGCTGTTCGACTTCCTGCAGCGCCTGCTCGAGGCGTTGCTGATCCTGGTTGCGGCGGCGATCGAGATCGGCCAGTGCGCGATCGAGCTGCTCGAGTTCGCGCTGGCGCATGGCGCGCATCTCGCGCGCGTGCGCCAGATCCTGCTCGAGACGGCTGGCCGCGCTCTCGGCCTCGTAGACCGCGGTCTGCTCGAGATTGAGCTTTTCCTGCATGCCGCGGCGAAGGGCGTCGGCTTCCTCGCGGCCCTGCTGCGCGGTGACGACCGCGGCACGCGCCACTTCCAGCGCCTGCTCCAGCTCCTCGATACGGCCTTCGTGGTTCTTCGCGTCGGCTTCGAGGCCGCGCTCGCGCAACGCCAGGATTTCCGCCTTGAGCGCGCGTTCCTGCTGCTTGAACTCCTTGTACTTCTCGGCGTTGGCGGCCTGCTTGCGCAGCACTTCGAGGCGCGACTGGATCTCGACGCGCATGTCGTTCAGGCGCGACAGGTTCTCGCGCGTCTGCCGGATGCGGCTCTCGGTTTCCTTGCGCCGATCCTTGTACTTGGAGATGCCTGCCGCTTCCTCGAGCCAGGTGCGGAGTTCTTCCGGCTTGGCCTCGATCATGCGCGAGACCATGCCCTGCTCGATGATCGCGTACTGGTTCTTGCCGCCCAGGCCGGTTCCGAGAAACAGGTCGGTAACGTCGCGCTTCAGGCACTTGCGGCCGTTGAGGTAGTACTGCGAGTTGCCGTCGCGCGTGAGTTCGCGACGCACCGCGATGTCGGTGTAGGCGGCATAAGCGCCGCCGATCTGCCCGTCGCTGTTGTCGAACTGCAGCTCGACGCTGGCACGGCCCACCGGCTTGCGGGTCTTGGAGCCGTTGAAGATGACGTCGTCGGAATCCTGCGTACGCAGCTGCTTCTGAGAGGCTTCGCCGAGCACCCAGCGGACCGCGTCGATGATGTTCGACTTGCCACAGCCGTTCGGCCCGACAATGGACGTGAGATTCGACGGCAGTGGCAACTGGGTCGGGTCGACAAACGATTTGAAGCCGGCCAGCTTGAGTCCGGAAAGTCGCATTCGGTCTGGTGACGGGCGCTTTTGAGCGCGTTCTGTTTTGGCGAGCCGCCCTGCGAAGCCAACCGCATCTTCGAAGGGGCCCCGGAACCCGCTGGACCAAGCCGGGGGGCTAATAGGCTAGTGTAAATTACGTCCGTGCTCTTCCCCACCCGCTTCGCATGACCGCTTCCCCGAGCAAGTCGCTGGAAACCTTTCCGAACCCCAATCCGGACCGCGATTTCGTGATCAGGATGCGCATGCCGGAATTCACCTGCCTGTGCCCCAAGACCGGCCAGCCGGACTTCGGGACCCTCTATCTCGAGTACATCCCGGAACGGCTGTGTGTCGAGCTCAAGTCCCTGAAGCTCTATGTCTGGAGCTTCCGCGACGAGGGCGCCTTCCACGAGGCCGTGACCAACCGCATCCTCGACGACCTGGTCCGGGCCACCGCCCCGCGCTTCATGCGCCTGACCGGCGACTTTGGCGTGCGCGGCGGCATCTTCACCCACGTCGTGGCCGAACACCGTGCGGCGGGCTGGCAGCCGGCCCCGGCGGTGATCCTGCCCCCCGGCGAATGGATCAAGCAGTAGGACGGGTGCCTGACGGCGCCCGGACCCCCTAGAAGAAGCAACTGGAGAGAGACACATGAACATCGGAAGATTGCTGCTGGCGGTGACCCTCGGAACTCTCGCGTTCTCGGCGCAGGCGCGCCTGGATTGCTCGGAGCTGAAGTCGCAGATCGACGCCAAGCTCCAGGCCAAGGGCGCCAAGGGCTACTCCCTCGACGTGGTCGGCGCGGCGGACGCGGGTTCCGCGAAGGTAGTGGGCACCTGCGACGGCGGCGCCAGCAGCATCGTGTACGCGCGCGCAGGCTCCGGCTCCTCGAGCGGCGCGTCGGCTGAGCCGGCAGCGCCGGCCGCGCCCAAGCCCGTGGCGCCGGCCAAGAAGAAAACTTCGTCGGTCCCCCCGATCGGCAACTACTGAGGTCCAGGGCCGCAGCGCCGGAAACGCTTTTCGCGCTGCGGCCGGCTTTTGGGAGAAGCCTGACCGATGAACTGGCAGCAGCCGGTCGATCTCTATTGCGAGCGCTTCGATCCCGGCCTGTTCGCCGAGCCGCTCAATGCGCTCTCCAACCTGGCTTTCATCGCGGCCGGCCTGTGGCTGATGGCCGCGCTGCCGCGACTGTTCCCCTCGCCTCGCAAGACGCCCGCGCAGCTGGAAGTCCTGGCCGGCCTTGTGCTGCTGATCGGCATCTGCTCGGCCGCGTTCCACGTGTTCGCGACGGCCTGGGCGCAGATGCTCGACGTCGGATCGATCGGCCTGTTCATCTATTTCTTCGTGATCTGTTTTGCGCACTACCTGCTCGATGTGCGCTGGGTCCTGGCGTGGCTCGCGGCGCCGGCCTTCTGGGCGTTCGGACTGTTCGTCCAGGCGCCCTTCGAGCCGGCCGCCTTCAACGGTTCTGTCACCTATTTTCCCGCGCTGGCCGGCATCGCGCTGATGGGGGCCTGGCTCGTCCTGCAACGACGGCGCGGCGCGGCCGAATTCGTGCTGGCGACATTGCTGTTCCTGGGCTCGCTATCGCTGCGCAGCGTGGATCTCGCGTGGTGCCAAGGCTGGGTCTGGGGCACGCACTGGGCGTGGCACCTGCTGAACGGGGTGGTGCTGGGACTGGTTACGATCGGGCTGGCGCGGGCTTGCGCCACGGCGCCTCGCTGACGGGAAGCGAACGCCCGTAGCCCGGACGAAGTCCGGGAGCTTTTTCGATAGCGAGGGGGAAAAACCCCGGACTTCCTCCGGGCTACGCGCTGTGTTAGTTCAGGCCAGATCGGCGAGCAGCGCGCGGCGCGTTTCGTCCGACGCCAACTGCTGGAACACCGCCTTCGGATGCGACGTCCCGAAGCGAAGCTCCCTGTTCTCGCTCAGCAGCCGGATGTCTTCGGCGGTCAACTCGAAGCGCAGGAAATGCACGGCCGAGGTCTTCTCCTCGTTCTGGCGTTCGAGATCCTCGTCGGCGATCGCGATGACGCGAGGCAGATCGCCCACCTGCAGCCATAGGCAGCGTTCCAGGCCGCGCAGTTCGGACAGCATGCGCTGGCGCACGACCACGTCCTCGTATTCGACCAGCAGCGTCGCCTTCCAGTTACTCCCATCCGGGATCAGCGGGTTGTAGCTGTCGAGTTCTTCCTGGATGGCGGCGCGTTCGAAGATGCGCTCGATGCGCAGCATCTCCTGGACCTGGTACTGGATCGTGAGCCGGTCCTCGAAGATCAGTGTGAGGTGCTCGCCGAGATGGATCTTGCGCGGCTTCTTGTGCGCGATGACTTTCTTGCGGAACGCAGGCCGCTGTTCCGCGTACTCCTCGAGCTTCCACAGATCCTGGGGCGTGAGCTTGTTCATCGTCAGATTCCGTACGCCATGCGGACCAGCGAGATCGGATGCGAGGCTGGCTTCGTGTTGCCCATGCCATGCGCGATGTGATCCGCCGCCATCGGGCAATCGCTGGTCACGTGATCGACGTCGGCTTGGTTCACCCGAGTGACGATGGGCTTGGCGATCTTCATCGCGTAGGCGTACGTCTCATCGCATAGGCCATACGTTCCATCGTGGCCCGAGCACCGCTCTATGAATTCGATCTGCGTCCCGGGAATCAGCGACAGCAGGTCACGCGTCTTGGGCCCGATGTTCTGCACACGCTGGTGACAGGGAGCGTGATAGGCCAGCTTTCCCAGCGGCTTCCTGAAACCGGTATCGAGCAAGCCGGCCTTGTGGCGGTGCATCAGGTATTCGAACGGATCGAAGATGCGCGCCTTGACGGCCAGCACCTCGGCGTCGTCCGGGAACATCAACGGAATCTCCTGGCGGAACATCAGGACGCAGGACGGGATCGGCGCCATCAGGTCCCATCCGTCCTTCACCGCTTCGTGCAGCACCGGCAGATTGAACTGCTTGTACCTGGCGACCGATTCGAGATCGCCGAGTTCGAGCTTGGGCATGCCGCAGCACTGCTCTTGTTCGATCAGCTTCACCTCGATGGCGTTGTGGCGCAGCACGCGCACGAGATCATCCACGACCTGCGGCATGTTGTATTCGCCGTAGCAGGTCACGAACAGCGCGACCTTGCCGCGCGTGGGGCCTGCCGCACGCCCCGATGGAAGCGCGCCGGTGACCACGTTCACGCGATCGTGCGCGCTGCGGCTGTGGTACGTCGGAACGTGCGCGTCGGGGTGAACGCCGAGCAGGTTCTTCACGACCTTGCGAAGCGTCGGGCTGCGATTCGCAGCGTTCACCATTTCGGTCACGACCGGGATGCTGGCGAGCCCGCCGATGGTTCGCGTGTTGGTCAGCAGCTTGCGGGCGGCACCGACTTCGCCGTTCTTGAACTGCACCGCCTTGGCGCGAAGCATCAGGTGAGGAAAGTCGACGTTCCATTCGTGCGGCGGAACGTAAGGACACTTCACCTGGTAGCAGAGATCGCAGAGATAGCACTGGTCGACGACTTTCCAGTAGTCCTTCTTGTCGACGCCGTCGACCTCCATCGTTCTGGATTCGTCGATGAGGTCGAACAACACCGGGAACGACTGGCAGAGGCTCACGCATCGACGGCATCCGTGGCAGATGTCGTAGACACGTTCGAGTTCCTTGAACAGCGGGACCTCGTCGTAGAAGGCCTCGCTCTTCCAGTCGATCGGATGACGCGTGGGCGCACCCAGACCGCCCTCGCGTTTGCCGCCGCCCTTGGGCGCAGCTTCGCTCATGACCTGTCCCGTCTCCATAAAACACCGCGCCGCAGCAAGTGCGGCGCGATGGGTGTCGACAATGGAACCGCGCGATCGGTCAGGCGATGTCGTTCAGTGCCTTCGTGAAGCGGTTGGCGTGAGAACGTTCGGCCTTGGCCAGCGTTTCGAACCAGTCCGCGATCTCGTCGTGGCCTTCGTCGCGAGCAGTCTTGACCATGCCGGGGTACATGTCGGTGTACTCGTGCGTCTCGCCAGCGATTGCCGCCTTCAGGTTGTCCGAAGTCGCGCCGATGGGAAGGCCCGTTGCAGGATCGCCGCAGGCTTCGAGATATTCGAGATGACCGTGTGCATGCCCGGTCTCGCCTTCGGCGGTGGAACGAAAGACCGCGGCGACGTCGTTGAACCCTTCGACGTCCGCCTTTTGCGCGAAGTACAGATAACGCCGATTGGCCTGCGATTCACCTGCGAATGCAGCCTTCAGATTTTCTTCGGTCCTGGAGCCTTTCAGTCCCATGGCTTGCTCTCCTCTCATTAGCTGGCGTGTGGGTACGGCAGCCCGAGAGTACGCCCGCTGCGGCCGATGTCCAAGCAAAGGATTTCATGCACTCCATAGGGCTCGCCTATTGGATGCAGATCAGGCCGGATAGCCGGTGATTCGTCGGATCCGACGGTAGAGCAGACGCAATCGCGGATAGATTTCGCGGTACACCTCGCGGTAAAGAGCGTCATAGGTGCGATGCGCCGCAGCATCCACTTCGAAGCGACGGCCGGTTCGCGTCATCGCTCGAACTGCCGTCGGATAGTCCGCGTGCAGACCCAGGCCCATCGCGAGATTCATCGCGGCTCCGAGCGCCGACGTCTCGTAGACCTCGGGCCGCTCTGCAGCAAGACCGAATACATCGGCCGTGATCTGCATCGCCGCATCCGACTGTGATCCGCCGCCGCCGACGACGATGCGGCGCATCCTGCGGCCGGTCTTGCGTTCGATCTGTTCGGCGCCTGCACGCAGGCCGTACACCAGCCCTTCGAGAATCGCGCGGTACAGATGCGCTCGCGTGTGCACGTCGCCGAAGCCGATGATGCTGCCCTTGGCCTCCGGTCCCGGATCGCGAACGCCGGGCGACCAGTACGGCTGCAAGGTCAGACCCATCGAGCCCGCCGGAATTTCGCGCACGAGCTCATCGAACAGCGATTCAACGGCAACTCCTTTCTCGCGCGCGAGCGCCACTTCGCGATGCGCGAATTCACGCTTGAACCAGCTGACCATCCAGAAGCCGCGATAGATCTGGATCTCGGTATTCCACGCATTCGGTATCGCGGCGGGGTACGCGGGCAGCATGCGCTGCACTTCCACGTACTTCACCTGCGTGGTGTTGACGGTCGCGGTCGTGCCAAACGAGAGCTGCGCCACGTCCGCTTCCGTCGCGCCACAGCCGAGCACCTCGCAAGCCTTGTCGGCGGCCGCCGCGATCAGCTTCAGTCCAGCCGGCAGGCCAAGCGCTTCGGCGGCCTTGGGTGTGAGCGCGCCGAGGAGACCGCCGGGTGGCACGAGGCGCGGCAACTGCTCGCGACGCACGGCAACCGCGTTCCATTTGAAGTCGGACGGCGCGGCCCACTCCAGGCGCTTGTAGTCGAACGGCACATAGCCGACCTGGCTGCCGGCGGAATCGACGTACTCGCCCACAAGGCGATGCACGAGAAAGCCGCTGAGGAAGAGATATTTCGCGGTCTGCTTCCACATCTGCGGCTGATGCTGGGCGAACCAGTTGGCCTCGGCCTCGGCCTGCAGATGGGCTACCAAAGGTCCTGCACCCGCAACGGCGAACAAGCCGCGCCACATCGGCCCAAGATCCGGCGGCGCCGTGCAACGGCGCTGATCCAGCCAGACCGTGGCGGGCCGCAGCACGCGGCCGTCGGCATCCAGGCAGATCATCGTCGCGCGCTGCGTGGTGAGGGCGACGCCCGCGATGTCGGCAGGCTTCACGTCGCCCTCCGTCCACAGTCCGCGACAAGCCTGCGTCAGCGCCTTCCAGTAGATCTCGGGATCCTGCTCCGCCCAGCCCGGCTGCGGCGACACGTAAGGCTCGATCGCGACCTGTTGGCGCGCCAGCAGATGCCCGTGTTCGTCGAAGACGATGGCGCGCGCGCTCTGCGTGCCTACATCCAGCGCCAATAGCTTCTTTGCGCTCACGCCGGCGCGTGCCGCTGCTGCCACATCGACAGATACGCGGCTTCTTCGTCGATCCAGCGCGCGTCGTCCCAACCCAGATCGGCCTGCACCGCCGCGCGAATGCGCGGCAGAAGCTCGCGTCCTCCGTTCGCGGTGACCAGACCCATCCGCGTGCGCCGCATCAGCAGATCGTCCAGGCTCATCACCTGTTCGTGACGGGCGGACCAGCGCAGTTCCGCCCAGCTGTACGGCGTACCGGGAACGAGTTCGCGGTCTTCCGCGCTCGACTGCGACGTCAATTTTCCCGCCGCGTTCGCGCCCAGACGCCCCTGCAGGCGACGCGATGCCGCATCTTCTGTCGCGCCCTTTTCGAACAGCGGCGCATCCGCCCGCAGTGCCAGATGGGGGCTCTGCCTCGCCGCTTCGCGCAACACCTGGCGGGCTGTCACACGGAAGGTCGTGAGCTTGCCACCCGTGATGCTGATCAGCCCCTCGCTCGACCACAGGGCCGACTCGCGCGACTCGGCCGACGGTGCGTCTTTCCCGCCTGCCACGACCGGCCGCACACCGGCATACGTGGAAAGGGCGTCGCTCGCGGCAAGGTTCACGGCGGGAAAGCGCAGATTGAGCGCCTCGAGCAGATACGCCGATTCCTCCGCGGTCATGCGCGGATATTCCGACAGCCGCATGTCGTGATCGAGATCGGTGGTGCCGAACAGCACAGCGCCTTCCCAGGGAAATGCGAACACGGGACGCCGGTCCTGCGGGTGCAGCCAGGTGATCGCATGAGCGATCGGCAACCGATCGTGTGCGAATACGAAATGACTGCCCCGCAACGGCCGCAACTGCGGCGCGCGGACGGTTGCGGACGCGAACTGGCGCGTCCACGCACCAGTCGCGTTGATGACCAGACCCGCTTCGATATGGCGCGTGGCCATCGACATGCGATCGGTCAGCACGAGGCCCGTCACGCGCTCGCCGCTGCGCACGAGATCCTCGGCCGCCACGTAGTTCAGCGCATGGGCCCCGAGCGCACGGCTGTCTTCGATCAGGCGCTGCACGAGCCGCGCGTCATCGGTCTGCGCGTCCTGGAAGTACATCGCGCCATGAATGTTCTCGCGGGACAGCGCAGGCTCGGCATCGGCGACCTCGCGGGCCGTCATCCAGCGCGAGGTGAGTCGTCCCGCCATCAGGTCGTAGATGAACAGACCCGTCTGCATCAGCGCGCGACTCGGTTTGGAGTCGTGCTGAATGGGCATCAAGAAGGCCTGCGGATCGACGAGTCCCGGCGCTTCGCGCAACAGGCGTCCGCGCTCGCGAACGGATTCGAGCGTGAGCCGCCACTGTGCCGACTGCAGATAGCGCAAACCGCCGTGGACGAGCTTGGACGAACCGCTGGAAGTCCCGGATGCGAAGTCGCTGCGATCGACGAGAAGAACGGATGCGCCGGTGCGAACCGCTTCTCGCAAGACGCCTGCGCCGGTAATGCCGCCTCCGATGATGACGAGGTCGTATCGCGTCGCCAGCGCAGCCAGGCGATCGGGAGCGCTCATGCGAAGCATCTCCCGCATCGCTCAGGCGCGCACGGCCGCCCGCAGGCTTCGCGACATCCGATCTTCACGCGAACAGCTTGCCGGGATTCATCATGCCGGCCGGGTCGAGTTCGCGTGCACAGGCACGCAGCAGATCCATTCCCAGCGCGCCCTTCTCCGCCTCCAGGTAAGGCGCGTGATCGGTTCCGACACCGTGCTGATGGCTGATGGTGCCGCCATGCGCCACGATGATTTCGGATACGCGCGCCTTCAGACGCTGCCAGCGCGCGAAATCAGCGTCGTGATCGCCGGCCGAGCGGAATACGAACGTCGAATAGATGCTGCAGCCCTGTCGATACACGTGCGACAGGTGCGTGAAAGCATGAATCCGCTCGTTGTCGGCAGCGAAGGCATCGACCGCCGTCTGTTCGATGGCGCGCATCAACCCGGTCGCCTGTGGCCAGTTGATGCAGGTCTCGACGGTGTCGGCGCCGTAGCCGAATTTCCACAGACCGTTGCGAAGGTACGGCCCCTTGAACCGGTTCTTCGCCCAACCCTGTCCAATCATCCGGCCTGCATGCACGCCGCGTGACAACTTGCAAAGGGTTAGCGCTTCCCGCCGGCTGCGCAGCACTTCTCGATTCAGGCCGGTGAGCCCGAACACCATCATCACCGGGCGTGCGCCGGAGCCACGCAATTTCAGGTATCGCTTGAGCCAGGCGATCGCTTTCTCGTGCCCCGCCAGCGTCAGCTGCGTTTCCGTTTCGGTTTCGTTGGACAGACGCAGCATCGACAACGGCAGATCCGACTGCACGAGATGCCGCATCGCTTCGACGCCAAGATCCCAGGTGGGAAAGAAGACAGCGTGAAAATCCTCGCGCTCGGGGAGCTTGCGCACGCGCACGACAGCTTCGCTGAGGATGCCGAGACGGCCTTCCGAACCGAGCACCAGCTCGCGAAGATCCGGGCCCGCCGAAGATGCGGGAATGCCGCCGACGCTCAGGGAGCCGCGCGGCGTGACGAGCCGTCCGCCCGCGAACAGGTTCTCGATGCGACCGTATCGCAAGGACTGCTGCCCACTGGAGCGCGTCACGACCCATCCACCGACGGTTGAATACTCGTACGACTGCGGAAAGTGTCCGAGCAGATAACCGCGATCGCGGAGCTGCGCCTCGACACGCGGGCCTGGCGTGCCGGCGCCGAAACGCGCGAGCTGAGAAATCGGGTCGAAATCGAGCAGCGCATTCATGCGCTCGAGCGAAAGATTCAGCACCGGCTGGCCGGCTTCGATCACGTCGAGATGTCCGACGACGCTGGTGCCGCCGCCCCAGGGAACCACCCGCGCCCCGCGCGACGCGGCATCCCGCAATACGGTTTCGACTTCCGCGTGGTTGGCGGGCAGCGCTACCGCATCGGCGACAGGGCCGATGCGCCCGTATTTCAGTGCCAGCCAGTCGCGATAACTCTGACCGCGAGCATGGCGCAGACGGGTCTCGGCCGACGTGTCGAAACCGGATTCAGTCCAAGAGGATTCGCGGACTTTTCCAAGCACCTCGTGGAGCGAAATTTCGTGCCCTGGCGAGCCGACCCCGATCCGCTCAGCAAGAAACGCGAGCGCCTTGGCGTCGAGTGGATAGTCGAGATTGTCTTCGCCCCAACCGTTCCATCGCCGCATGCCATCCCCGCGTTCGTTCGGCCAATCGGCCGAGTGTAACCGCCGCCTAGGCGGCCGAACGCACCGACTCGGCGAATCCCTGGAGCTGGGCCAACGTCAGGCAAGGACCGTCGAACGATCCGCGCGCGGAGCGCACCGGTTGATCCGGTTCACCGCAGCCATCGAGCACCATGATGGCACTCGAAAAATCATCGCCTTCCGTGTTCGCATTCGTCGTGACGATGGTCGGAACGCCGGCTGCGACAGCCGCTCGCAAGCCCATCGCCGAGTCCTCGAGCGCAACGCACTCGCGAGCGCCCAGACCCAGCTTGGCGAGCGCGAGCAGGTACGTGTCCGGAGCAGGCTTCTTTCGTTTGACGTCTTCGCCGCTGACGATCAGATCAATGCGGTCGGCGAGTTCTTCGCCCAGACCGTAACGCAGCACAGGTTTCAGGCTCGCGCGGCTGGCATTGCTGACCAGCGCCACTCGAAGTCCTGCCGCATCGGCCTCACGAATCAGGCGTGCGACGCCAGGACGCAGCGGCACTTGGCCTTTGCGAAGATAGCGCTGGAAATAATGCGACTTGAGAGCGTGAACCTCGCGAACCCAGGCATGCGGGTCGGCGGCATAGGCCGCGGCATGAAGACCGAGTTCGGGCTTGTAGTGATTGACGTAGTGCAGCAGCCGTTCCTTGCCGCCGGGCTGCTCGAGCAGTTTTCGATAGAGCTTCGGGCCCCAACGAAAACCGAGGCCCAGCTTACGAAACGCGCGGTTGTAGGCAGGCCGATGTCCGTGACGCTCGGTATCGGCGACCGTTCCATCGACGTCCAACAGGAGCGCTTGAAGGGTCACGATGCATCACTCGCAAGGCGCGAGAACGGATCCTGCGCCGCGGGGCGGGTGAACTCGGACATCGAGAAACGGGTTGACATGACTTCTCTAGGTTAACACAACTCTCATGCAATCAAGCGGTTCGCGTTGCTTTCTAAAGCTGATTTTGCGACCGTTGGCACACCTGCATCGCCCTTCCATCGGGATGACTCGTTACGTCGGCCGTTTCGCCCCCACGCCGTCCGGTGCACTGCACTTCGGATCGCTGGTGACCGCGCTGGGCAGTTGGCTGGACGCGCGGGCGTCCGGAGGGTCCTGGTTGCTCCGCATAGACGACCTCGACACGGCGCGCGTGAAGGCCGGAGCTGACGCGCAAATTTTGCATCAACTCGATGAGCATGGCCTGAACTGGGACGGCATCCCGAGGCGGCAAAGCGAGCATCTCGCCGAGTACCAGGACGCTGTGGAGCGGTTGCAAAAGGTCGGTCTCCTTTATGCCTGTCGATGCACGCGAGCACAGCTAGCCGCGATGATCCCGCAGGGGCAGGATGACCCCGAACCGATTTACCCGGGAACCTGTCGCGACGCTGGCCTGCCCGACCGGGACGCAGCCCTGCGCTTCCGAGTACCGAGCGGTTCGCCGATCAGTGATTTCGTCGTCAGACGTCGTGATGGAGCGCCGGCTTATCAGCTTGCCTGTGCCGTCGACGAAGCAGCTCAGGGCATCACCGATGTCGTGCGCGGCGCGGACCTGATGTCATCCGGTATTCGTCAGCAGTTGCTGATGCAGGCGCTCGGGCTGCCGATACCGCGGTACCGCCACCTTCCCCTCGTACTCGATCCTTCGGGCCGGAAACTTGGCAAACGAAACGAATCGCGCCCTCTTGAAGCGGCCGAGGCAAGCGCGAACGTGGCTGCGGCGTTAGCCGTCCTCGGCCAGGCGGTACCGGTAGAGGCGCAGAGGCTACCTGTGTCCGACTTGACCCGTGCCGCGATTGACAGATGGCGGCCGGATCAAATCCCCAGCACGCCACATAAAGTTACGTAAGCCTTTGTTGTAAGCGGCTGATTCTGGCATTCTTGGCGCAGTGCAACATGGCTTCGAACATGAGTGAACTCCGCGTCATCAAGAAGTACCCGAATCGTCGGCTCTACGACACCGAAATCAGCCGATACATCACGCTCGAAGAGGTTCGTCAGCTCGTCCTCCAGAACGTCCGTTTTCGGGTAGAAGACAAACGCACGCGCGAAGACATCACGCGAACCATCCTGCTGCAGGTCATCGCCGAGCAGGAGGAAGGCGGCGACCCGATTTTCACGACCGAACTGCTGACATTCATCATCCGGTTCTATGGCGATCCGATGCAGCCCAGCATCAGCCGCTATCTGGAGCTCTCGCTCCAGCTCTTCATGCAGCAACAGGGCAATTTCACGGAACAGCTGAGAGGCATGCTCGGCCAGGCGCAGCAGCCCCTGCACGCGCTCAAGGAACTGGCTGACCGACAGGTTCCGATCTGGCGAACGGTACGCAAGGAGTTCCTCCGGAATCTCTCTCGCACGAAGCTCAACAAGCTGACGCGCGGCGCGGATTCAGAGGACTAGATAAGTCCGCTTCGACGGATAAGTCGGCTCCGACGGGGAGTCGCGCCGAAGAGAATTTTCTTATTCTTTGTTGCTGCGTCGCACCATTGCGCGTTGACAGCCGAAATTCGCAAATCTATAGTGCATTGCAACAAAGTCCGAACAAGAAAAAGAGCGCCATAAGCGCTCCAACTTTTTCGAATTTTATAATCTCCTCCAGAAAGGCCTAGGCCTTTCTCGCACTCGCCCCCGTTTGTTCCGGGGGTATTTTTTTGCCCAGCCTATTGGCCGTGGTCGTGTGACCTGTGCGTCAAGCGATTCTGCGTGATCGACTTCCCATCCGCAAGCCGATCACGCAGCTCTCATCGCTTCAAGCAACGTCGATTGCTTTCATCGAAAGACGGATACGTCCCTGCTTGTCCACTTCGAGAACCTTCACGCGAACAGTCTGGCCCTCCTTGACGACATCCTCGACCTTCTCGACCCGCTTGTCGGCGAGCTGCGAGATGTGGACGAGGCCGTCCTTGCCCGGGGAGATCGTCACGAACGCACCGAAGTCCATCAGCTTGGCGACCTTGCCTTCGTAGATGGCGCCGACTTCGACGTCGCGGGTCAGCGCGTTGATACGGGCGATGGCCTGCTCAGCCTGAGCGTGGTCGGTCGCGGCGATCTTGATCGTGCCGTCATCATCGATGTCGATCGAGCAGCCGGTTTCCTCGGTGATCGAACGGATCGTGACGCCACCCTTGCCGATGACTTCGCGAATCTTGTCGGGATGGATCTTGATCGTCGTGATGCGCGGCGCGTACTTCGACATCTCGGTACGAGCCGACGGCAGCACCTGGTCCATCTGGTCGAGGATGTGCAGACGAGCCGCCTTCGCTTGAGCGAGAGCCTGCTTCATGATCTCGCCGTTGACGCCGGTGATCTTGATGTCCATCTGCAGCGCGGTCACGCCATGACGCGAGCCGGCCACCTTGAAGTCCATGTCGCCGAGGTGATCCTCGTCGCCGAGGATGTCGGTGAGCACCGCGAACTTGCTGCCTTCCAGGATCAGACCCATCGCCACGCCGGCGACCGGCGCCTTGAGCGGCACGCCCGCATCCATCATCGCCAGGCACGAGCTGCAGACCGAGGCCATCGACGACGAGCCGTTCGACTCGGTGGTCTCGGCGACCACGCGCACGACGTACGGGAATTCCTTGTCGAGGTCCGGCATCACGCCCGCCAGACCGCGCTTGGCGAGACGGCCGTGGCCGATTTCACGGCGCTTCGGCGCGTTCAGACGACCCGTCTCACCGACGCTGTACGGGGGGAAGTTGTAGTTCAGCATGAACGGCTCGCGCCATTCGCCTTCCATCGCATCGATCAGCTGCGCGTCCTTGCCGGTGCCGAGCGTGACGACCGCGAGCACCTGCGTTTCGCCGCGGGTGAAGATCGCCGATCCATGCGTGCGCGGCAGAACGCCGGCAGAGATGCTGATCGGACGAACCGTGCGGGTGTCACGTCCG
Source organism: Panacagrimonas perspica (assembly GCF_004364935.1). Classification (GTDB taxonomy): domain Bacteria; phylum Pseudomonadota; class Gammaproteobacteria; order Nevskiales; family Nevskiaceae; genus Panacagrimonas; species Panacagrimonas perspica. Next base: position 1,930,563 of record NZ_SOBT01000008.1, read on the forward strand.
TCGATGCGCGGGTGACCGTCGATGATGCGGTTACGAACGACGACGGCCTCAAGATCGTGGAACGCGGTGCTGGCGTCGTCGGCGTCGAACTTCGGCGCGTCGCCAGCGCACAGTGCTTCGAGCATCTTGCCGCGCACCGCACCGACGGCGTCATGACGCGCCTGCTTGTCAGCCACGCCGTAGGCGGTGGTGATGTCGCCCTTGTAGGCGGCGATCGCTTCGTTCAGGCCCGTGTTGGCGGCGACCGGCTTCCAGTCCCACTTCGGCTTGCCCGCCACGGCGACGAGTTCGTTGATCGCCGTGATTGCGGTCTGCATCTGCTCGTGGCCGAACAGCACGGCGCCGAGCATCACGTCTTCCGAAAGCTGCTTGGCTTCGGACTCCACCATCATCACGGCGTCCTTCGTCCCGGCGACGACGAGATCGAGCTCCGAGGTCTCCTGCTGCGTGGCCGACGGGTTCAGGATGTACTGGCCGTTGAGGTAGCCGACCTTGGCAGCAGCGATCGGACCCTGGAACGGAACGCCGGAGAGCGACAGCGCGGCAGAGGCGCCGAGCATCGCAGGGATGTCGGCATCGACTTCCGGATTCAGCGACAGCACGGTCGCGACGATCTGGATTTCGTTGAAGTAGCCGTCCGGAAACAGCGGGCGGATCGGACGATCGATGAGTCGCGAGGTCAGTGTCTCACGCTCGCTGGGACGGCCTTCACGCTTGAAGAATCCACCCGGGATGCGGCCACCGGCGTAGGTGCGCTCCATGTAGTCGACCGTGAGCGGGAAGAAATCCTGGCCGACCTTGGCTTCTTTCTTCGCAACGACGGTGACGAGCAGCACGGTGTCATCCATGCGCACGATGACCGAAGCCGTCGCCTGTCGGGCGATGTGGCCGGTCTCGATCGTGACGCTATGGGCGCCGTAGGGAAAAGTCTTGGTGACGGGCGTAGCAGGAAGAGCGGGAATTCCCATTATTCAGAGTCTCTGATTTTCGAGGACGAAGAAGAAACAGACGCGCAAACGAAACTGCGCCGCTTTAGCGGCGCAGTCCGAGTTCGGCGATCAGCTTCGTGTAGCGCGCTTCGTCCTTACGCTTCAGGTAGTCCAGCAAGCTGCGGCGCTGGTTGACCAGCTTGAGCAGTCCGCGGCGGGAATGGTGATCCTTGGCGTGCTGCTCGAAATGTCCACCGAGGTCGGAGATACGGGCCGACAGGAGCGCGACCTGCACTTCCGGAGAACCCGTGTCGCCCGTACCGCGAGCGTACTTCTGAACCACACCCTGCTTCTGTTCTACCGAAAGAGTCATCTCAAACGCTCCAAACCTTGATTGATTTCATTACAAAGCTCGCGATTGTAACTTCCATGCCCCACACCCTCAAGCCATGGATGAGCCGCCAAGCCATCGTTTGGGGTGCAGACGGCCGTCTGCACCCACCTTTCCAACACCCTTCAACAACCCCGCTTCGTCCATTACGGCAAGCGAGGTTTCACCTGACAAATCAGCAGCATCAACGCAGTCCACAGCCTGCCCGCGCGAGAAGCGGCGAAGCGTATCTGGCGGCAGGCTGACGCGCGACCAATTCTTTACGGCGGCCGCCATCGGCAGCAGGGCGGCGTCCAATTCCGAAAGCCCGGCTGTTGCCAGTGCCTCCATTTCTTCGAAATTCCAGATCCGAAGCGGCCCGAACGGATCGACCCGCGTCCGGCGCAGACCGGACAGATGGGCGCACTGACCCAGCGAGGCGGCCAGATCCTCGACCAAGGTGCGGATATAGGTGCCCTTGGAGCAGGAAACGGTGACGTCGAGTTCGCCATCGACGATCGGACCGAATTCCAGGGAGTGGATGGTGATCTCCCGCGGGGCCCGCTCGACGTCCTCGCCCTCACGAGCCAGCTCGTACAGGCGGCGACCCTCATGCTTGAGCGCCGAGTACATCGGAGGAATCTGCCGGATCGGCCCCATGAAACGCAGCTTCACCCTCTCGAAGTCCTCGAGCGTCAGCGCCGACGGATCCGACGTCGTCGTGACCTGTCCTTCGGCATCTCCCGTCGTCGTGCAGCTCCCCAGGCGCATGCGGGCGACGTAAGACTTGTCGGAATCCAGCAACAGTCCACAGAGCTTGGTGGCTTCCCCGAAGCAGACCGGCAGCATGCCGGTGGCCAAGGGATCGAGGCTGCCTGTGTGCCCCGCCTTCTCCGCCTGAAACAGACGCCGCGCCTGTTGAAGCGCCGTGTTGGAGCTCAGACCCAGCGGCTTGTCGAGCAGCAGGATGCCGTCGAGTGCACGGCGCGGAACACGAGCCATGATCGCTCAGTCCTGATCCGGCTCGGCGTCCGGGTCAGGCGAATGCTTCTTGTCGGACTGCACCGCGTCACGGATCAACTGCGTCAGCCGATCAGCCTGGCGGATCTGCGTGTCGGCCCGGAAATGAAGCTGTGGCGTGTAGCGCATACGCAAGCGCGCACCGAGTGCCTTGCGCAACAAGGGCACCGCGCCGTGCAACGCGGTCACGGCTTGCGCCAACTCCGCATCCGAACCCAGCGAACTGACGCGGATCGTGGCGTTGCGAAGATCGCCAGCCACATCGACGGTCGTGATGGAGACACCTTCCAGACGCGGGTCGGTCAGGTGGGAGACGATCAGCTCCGACAGTTCGCGCTGGAGCTGCGTATTGATCCGCAGCTTGCGAGGAAATTCTTTCATGCGCCGGAGGAAGAAGAAGGCCTAGGAGAAAATGAAGAATCGCGACGGTCTAGTCGCAATCCGGTGCACCGAGAGGGAAAAACGACCGATACGGACGCGCTTCGTTGACGGCGCGCGCGAACGAAGGCCGGGAAAGGAGCCGCTCGCGATACGCCCGCACCGTCGGAAACTCGGACCCGATGGGACGAACCCAGTCCGCATAGAACAGCGACGGAGCGGCGGCGCAGTCGGCCAGCCCGAAGTCGTCTCCGATCGCCCACTTGCGTCCCTGGAGTTCGCCCTCGAGCCAGCCATAAGCGACATCGAGCTGATCGAATGCTTCGGTGACGATGTACGGACGGCGCTGATCGGCAGGCCGGATCGCGTCGAACACGACCGCCTGCATCGGCGTCATGACGTAGTTGTCGAAGAAGCGATCCAGCGTGCGCACCTGCAGCGCAGCATCCCGATCTTCAGGAATCAGGCGGCTCGATCCCGCGTACCGCTGATCCAGATACTCGACGATGAGACTGGCCTCGAGCACGGTCCGATCACCGTCGGCCAATACCGGGAAACGCTTGAGCGGCCAGAGCTTCGCGTGCTCGGCCGCAATTTCGGGATGATCCGGAGACAACACGCGAAATTCGAATGGCGTTGCGTTCTCGTACAACGCAATCAGCACCTTCTGACAGTACGAGGAAAACGGGTGGCCGTAGAGTTTCAGCGACATCTTCGTCCTCCCGATTTCGCGACGCATGCGGCCCGTCGTCGACGGGCCGCATTCATCGTCAGGCTTCCGCCTTGACCGTACGTTTCACCTCGATGCGATCGAAGCACTCGATCTGGTCGCCGGCCTTCACGTCGTTGTAGTTCTTCACACCGATACCGCACTCGGTGCCGGATTCGACCTTCTGCACGTCGTCCTTGAAACGGCGCAGCGACTCGAGCACGCCTTCGTAGATCACGGTCTGATTGCGCAGCACGCGAATCGGAAGATTGCGCTGCACGGTACCGTCGATCACGAGACAGCCAGCGATGCTGCCGAACTTGGAACTGCGGAACACGTCGCGAACCTGGGCGATGCCGACGATCTGCTCGCGCATCTCGGTACCGAGCAGGCCGGTGATGGCCGCCGTCACGTCGTCGATCACCTGGTAGATGACCGAGTAGTAACGAACGTCGATGCCGCTGTCCTGGATTCGCTTGCGCGCGACGCTGTCGGCACGCACGTTGAAGCCGATGATGATCGCCTTGGAAGCGAGCGCGAGATCGACGTCGGATTCGCTGATGCCGCCGATGGTAGACGCCAGTACGTTCACCCGCACTTCGGCGCTCGGCAGCTTGCGCAGCGCATCGGTCAGGGCTTCCGCCGATCCCTGCACGTCCGCCTTGATCATCAGGTTGAGCTGCTTGATGTCGCCTTCGTTCTCGCCCATGCGAGCAAAGATCTGCTCCATGCGGACGGTCTGCGATTGCGCCATCTTCTGCTCGCGCTGCTTGGACTCGCGCAGGATGCCCAGCTCGCGCGCCTTGCGTTCGTCGGCCACCACCACGATATCGTCGCCCGCATCCGGCACGCCGGACAGACCGAGCACCTGAACCGGAATCGAGGGTCCCGCTTCCTTCACCGGCTTGCCGGTCTCGTCGAACATCGCGCGCACGCGGCCGAAATGCGGGCCGGTGAGGATGACGTCGCCCTGGCGCAGTGTACCGGCGCGTACCAGCACCGTCGCGACCGGGCCACGACCCTTGTCCAGCGAGGACTCGACGACCTGGCCACGGGCCGGCACGTCGATCGCCGCCTTGAGTTCAAGCACTTCGGCCTGCAGCAGGATCGCGTCGAGCAGTTCGTCGATGCCCTGCCCGCTCACCGACGACACACCGACAACCTGCACGTCGCCACCGAAATCTTCGGCGACGACTTCTTCCTTCAGCAATTCATTCTTGACGCGCACGAGGTCCGACTGCGGCTTGTCGATCTTCGTCACCGCGACGACCATCGGCGCCTTGGCAGCGCGCGCGTGATTGATCGCTTCGCGCGTCTGCGGCATGACGCCGTCGTCGCCCGCGATCACGAGGATCACGACGTCGGTGATCTGCGCGCCGCGCGCACGCATGCGAGTGAAGGCAGCGTGGCCCGGCGTGTCGAGGAAGGTCACGACACCCTTCGCGGTCTTCACGTGGTACGCGCCGATGTGCTGCGTGATGCCACCCGCTTCGCCCGCGGCAACGCGAGTCTTGCGGATGTAGTCGAGCAGCGAGGTCTTGCCGTGATCGACGTGACCCATGATGGTCACGACCGGCGGCCGCATCTCCTGCGGGACGTCCTTCTTCTCGCCTTCGACGGCCTGCATCAGGCCTTCTTCGAATTCGGTGCCCTTGACGATCTTCGCCTTGTGGCCGAGTTCCTCGACCATCAGCACCGCGGTGTCCTGGTCGAGCATCTGGTTGATGGTCGCCATGACGCCGCTCTTCATCATGACCTTGATGAGCTCGGTGGCCTTCACCGCCATGCGGTTGGCGAGATCGGCAACCGTGATGCCTTCCGGCACCTCGACTTCACGCACGATCGGCGCAACCGGCTTCTCGAACTGGTGCGCGTTGTCCACGCGGACCTGGCCGGTCGGCTTGCGCTTCTTTTTGTCGCGCTTGCCGCCCTTACCCTCGGCGACGTGGAGTTCCTGGCGGTGGCCACGATCACGATCGCGATCCGGCTTGGCATCCGTAGCAGGCGCGGCGGCGACCGCCGGCTTCTTCGCAGCGGCAACCGGCGCCACCACGGGCGGCGGCATCGCATTGCGCATTTCAGCCGAGCGCCGCACGTTTTCCGACGCGCGACGACGTGCACTCTCTGCTTCGTACTTCGCGCGGTAGATAGGATCATTCTTCAGCTTCTCGTCGTGCTCACGACGAGTGCGCTCGGCCGTCTCTGCTTCTGCTCGCAGTCGCTCGGCCTCTTCCTCACGCAGCTTGAGAGCGGCTTCTTCCTGCAAGCGTCGCGCTTCGGCCTCGGCTTCGGAGCGCGCAGCAGCAGCGGCCGCATGTGCAGCAGCCTCGGTACCAGCGGCATCGATCTCCGGAGTCTCGACCGGCTCGTCTGCAGCCATCGCGACCGGTTCGACGGGCTCTTCGTAGGCTGCCGGCTGAGACTGCGGTGTCTGCTGGCCGATGAGCGGCTCGGCCTTGAAAACTTTCTTCTTGCGAACTTCGACGCTGACCGTCTTGGTCGGCAAGCCGCGTCCACCACCGAGCTTGATCTCGGATGTTTCCTTGCGCTTGAGCGTGATGCGGTTCGGCGCCGCGCCTCCCGCCGTGCCGGCACCGACGGCGGTCACCGTGCCGAGCGGAGAGCGCGTCTTCTGCCGCAGATACCCGAGCAGCGCCATCTTGTCGGCGGACGACAGCGGCGACGACGCATTTTCAGCGGAGACGCCGGCTTCCTTGAGCTGCGAGAGCAGCTCGGCAACCGGCCGCTTGAGTTCTTCTGCGAAGTTCTGGACTGTGACCGTGGACATAGTGGCTCTGTTCTTTAAGGGCGGCGTTCGATCAGGCGTAAACCTTCTGACGAGCCGACATGATCAGCGCCTGCGCACCGTTCTCATCCATCTCGATCACTTCCAGCAATTCGTCAGTCGCCAGGTCGGCGAGGTTCTCTGCGGTCACGATGCCGGCGCCGGCCAACGTGTACGCAAGCTCCTCGGTCATACCTTCAACCGCGAGGAGATCCTCGGCGGGCGCGACATCGGCGGCACGCTCAGCCTTGGCGATAGCCTTGGTCAGCAGCACGTCCTGCGCACGCGACCTGAGTTCTTCGACGATGGCATCGTCGAATTCTTCGATGTGCAGCAATTCTTCGGCGGGAACGTAAGCGACTTCATCGAGCGTGGTGAAGCCTTCGTCCACCAGGACGCCGGCCACCTCTGCATCGACATCGAGTTCGGCCATGAACATTTCGAGGACACCGCGATTCTCTTCGTCCTTCTTGGACTCGAGATCTGTCGTCGTCATGACGTTCAGCGTCCACGCGGTCAGCTCCGAAGCAAGACGCACGTTCTGCCCGCCGCGGCCGATGGCCTGGGCGAGCTTGTCCTCGGCAACGCCGATGGACATGGCATGCGCTTCTTCGTCGATGACCACATTCTCGACTTCCGCCGGTGCCATCGCGTTGATGACGAACTGGGCGGGATTCTCGTCCCAGGGAACGATGTCGACGCGCTCGCCGGCGAGTTCGTTGGACACGCTCTGCACACGCGAGCCGCGCATGCCGACGCAGGCACCGACCGGGTCGATGCGCTTGTCCTTGGCCTGCACGGCGATCTTGGCGCGCAGGCCAGGATCACGGGCCGCACCCTTGAGTTCGATCAGGCCCTGCGCGATTTCCGGCACTTCGAGCTTGAACAGTTCCATCAGGAACCTGGGCAAGGTGCGGGACATGAACAGCTGCGGGCCTCGGATCTGCGGGCTGACCTCATAAAGATAGCCGCGAATACGGTCGCCCGGACGCGCCGGCTCACGCGGAATCAGGTGCTCGCGCGGGATGATGGCTTCAGCGTTCCCGCCCAGATCCACGATCACGGCGCCGCGCTCGAGGCGCTTGATCAGGCCGGTCAGCAGTTCGCCGACGCGATCCTTGTAGGCTTCCACGACCTGGGCACGCTCGGCCTCGCGCACCTTCTGCACGATGACCTGCTTGGCACGCTGCGCGCCGATGCGCCCGAAGTCGACCGATGCGATCTTCTGCTCGATGACGGCCCCGGCTTCGATGCCCGGATGATCTTTCTGGGCATAAGTGAGCTTGATCTGGCGCTCGGGAAATTCGAATTCTTCGCTCTCGTCCTCGAGAACGGTCCAACGGCGGAACGACTCGTACTCGCCCGTCTCGCGATCGATCGCGACGCGGACGTCGGATTCGTCGCCGTACTGCTCCTTGGTCGCCGACGCCAGCGCTGCTTCGAGCGCGTTGAAGATCGTGTCCTTGTCGACACCCTTCTCGTTGGAGACCACGTCGGCCATCAACAGAATGTTCTTGTTCACGCCTCACCCTCGGCCGTTTTCGATGAATAGTCCGGAACCAGTCGCGCCCGCGAAATCGCCGAGAACGCCAGCTGTACTTCTCCCTTCTCCGACTCCAGACGCACTGCGTCCGGGTTGATCCCCGCAATCACGCCGACGAAGCGGCGCTGCCCGTTGATCGGGGTCTCGAGCTCGACGCGTGCCTTGCGCCCTGCAAAACGCTCGAAGTGCGACGGCTTGGTCAACGGCCGATCAAGGCCGGGCGACGACACTTCAAGCTGATACGGCGTCTTGACCGGGTCCTCCACATCGAGCAACGCTGCGGCCTCGCGGCTGACCTGTTCGCAGTCGCCCAGCGTCACTCCGCCGGGGGCGTCCAGGTAGATCCGCAACAGGGCAGAACGGCCTTGAGGACTGAACTCGAGCAGCAGGAGTTCGTAGCCGAGAGACTCGACCAGTGGCTCCAGCAGTTTAGTCAGACGCTCTTGCAGCACGCGCTCATCAACCTTTTGAAAAACTAACGAAAAAAGGCCCGCAAGGGGCCTGGTTCCAACCGGAAAAATTGGTAGCGGGGGCAGGATTCGAACCTACGACCTTCGGGTTATGAGCCCGACGAGCTGCCAGACTGCTCCACCCCGCACCAGACAGACGGCCAGTATATGGGGCGGGGGGAATTGCCGCAATGAAAATCTCGGACGACACGACAACGATCGAGGTCGGCGGTCGCCGGGGACAACAACCGAGACCCTTCCGAAAACCTCTGCCGCTGAAGTGGAACGTCGACCCTCCCGTCATGGGGGCGACGCCCTTCGACCCGGCATCGGTGCGCTAGTAACATCGAAGTCGAAGCGTCCGTCTCCGCCGGATCCTGCCGCGAACAGCTCCTGGATCGCGAGGACCCGGGGAACCTTCCCGCTCTTCCCAGGCCCAGACGACTCCATGGCCTTCGATCCCGCTCCGTTCCGTCGAGTGAAAGCTGACCATGCGCGCCATTGAAATCAGCCATCCCGGGGGCCCCGAGGTTCTCGTCCCCTGCCATCGTCCCGAACCGACGCCCAAGGCGGGCGAAGTCGTCATTCGGGTCGCCGCCGCGGGAGTAAATCGCCCGGACATCCTGCAAAGGCTGGGCCTCTACCCTGTTCCCAAGGACGCTTCCGACCTGCCCGGCCTCGAAGTCGCTGGCACGATCGTCGGCGGCGATCCGGGCGATTCGGGCTTCGCGATCGGCGATCGGGTCTGCGCCCTGGTCCATGGCGGAGGGTATGCCGAGGTCTGCGTGGCTCCCGCCGGACAGTGCCTGCCGATCCCCAAGGGCCTGAGCGAAATCGAGGCCGCTTCGCTGCCCGAGACCTTCTTCACCGTCTGGAGCAACGTCTTCGACCGGGCGCGCCTGTCACCCGGCGAGACCCTGCTCGTGCAAGGCGGCACCAGCGGCATCGGCGTCACCGCGATCCAGATGGCGCGTGCTCGTGGCCACCGCGTGTTCGCCACCGCCGGATCGGACGACAAAGCCCGGGCCTGCGAGGTCCTGGGCGCGGAACACGGCATCAACTACAAGACCGAGGATTTCGTCGCCGAGGTCAAACGCCTCACGGACGGTCGCGGTGCGGATGTCATCCTGGACATGGTGGCCGGCGCCTACGTGCCCCGCGAGATCAAATGCCTGGCCGACGACGGCCGGCTGGTGCTGATTGCGCTGCTCGGCGGCGCATCGGCTCCGGTTCCACTGGACCAGATTCTGATGCGTCGGCTGACGATCACCGGGTCGACGCTGCGGCCGCGGCCGGTCGCGTTCAAGGCGGCGATCGCGAAGAACCTGCGGGAACACATCTGGCCGCTGATCGAGGCCGGAAAGATCCGACCGGTGATCCACCAGACCTTCGCGCTCGATCAGGCGGCGGACGCGCATCGCCTGATGGAGAGCAGCACGCACGTCGGCAAGATCGTGCTGACGCTGTAGCCATCACGTAGCCCGGGCGAAGCCCGGGGTTTGTCCCATTCGAGAGCGGCATTCCCGGGCTGCGCCCGGGCTACGGGTTACGCGCCGATGGCCAGCGCTGCGCGCGCCTCGGCGTATTCGCGGGACAGGCGCTCCACCAGCGTACGTGTCGGCACCACGCCCTTGACCGCGCCGATGCCCTGCCCACAACCCCAGATGTCCTTCCAGGCTTTCGTCGTGTCGCTGCCGAAATTCATCTTGCTCGGATCTGCAGTCGGCAGGTGGTCCGGATCCATGCCCGAAGCGACGATCGACGGCTTCAGATAATTGCCGTGCACGCCGGTGAACAGGTTCGAGTAGACAATATCGTCCGAATTGCTCTGCACGATGCAGTTCTTGTACTCGTCGACGGCACGCGCTTCCTCGGTCGCGATGAAGGCGGAGCCGATGTACGCAAAGTCCGCACCCATCGCCTGCGCCGCCAGCACCGCGCGCCCGTTGGCGATGGCGCCGCTGAGGGCCAGCGGTCCGTCGAACCACTCGCGCAGTTCCTGGATCAGCGCGAACGGGCTCTTGGTGCCGGCATGGCCGCCTGCACCTGCGGCGACGGCAATCAACCCGTCGGCGCCCTTCTCGATGGCCTTGTGCGCGTGCGCGTTGTTGATGATGTCGTGCATCACGACGCCGCCGTAGCTGTGCGCCGCTTCGTTGATCTCGACGCGCGCGCCGAGCGACGTGATGATCAGCGGCACCTTGTACTTCACGCACAGCGCCATGTCGGCATCCAGGCGCGTGTTCGATTTGTGAACGATCTGGTTGACCGCGAACGGCGCCGCCTTGCGGTCCGGATGCGCACGATCATGCGCGGCGAGCGTCTCGGTGATCTCGGCCAGCCATTCGTCGAGCTGAGCCGCGGGTCGCGCATTGAGCGCCGGCATGGATCCGACGACACCTGCCTTGCACTGCTCGATGACGAGTTTGGGCCAGCTGATGATGAAGAGCGGCGCGCCGATCACGGGAAGGGTCAGCGAGCGCAGCGCGGCAGGAAGCCTGGACATGAGACGGGGTTACCCACGTTTGAGGGGCCGCAAGCTTAGAACGTGCCGACCGTCCAGCCCAAGACTTTCGAACGGGTGCGCGTCGGATCTGCCTTTCCCGCTTCGGCGTCCAGCCGATAACGCGCGTTACCCCTGAGGCCGCACCACGATCGCCGATCGGAACTCCCGCATGCGCGCCTGCAGCTTCGCCGCGTTCTCGCGCCCGATGCGCAGCATCGCCTTCTGCCCCGACGACAGCTCCTCCAGTTCGGGATCCGCGAACACGTAGACGACCTTGGGCCGTGCCAGTGCAATCGGCTCGGAGACCACCGGCGTCGCCAGCAGGTGATCGATGATCGCGATCAGGCGATCGTTGAAGTAGCGCGTCCGGGGATTGCCCAGCCGGTCGTACGCGTCCTGGAACAAGGGATAGAAACGCCGGTACGCCGCGGCGAGCTGCTGCATGTCGACCCGCTCGACCATCGTCACCAGCGGCGCGTAACGCGCCGAGTTGGCCGCATCGATGCTCATGGCATCCGCTTCGCTATGGACATCGAACTTCCCCGGCACGCGCCGCACCGGGCGCAGCCACAGGGGGAGCGGTTCGCGGTCCAGCGAATCAACCGCGAGCACGATGCGACGGATGATCTCGCGCGGCACCAGGACGGCTTCGACAGGCGCGGCGCCGAAAAGCGTGCGCAGCTCGCCCATCGCCTCTTCGTCGCTGTCCTCGAGCTCCGGCAGCACGGGTCCGCCCGCTTCGGGCTCCGGCATCGGATGCGAAATGGCGGGCTCGGTCTCCGGCTCCAGCACCTTGTCCGTAGGCAGCGCAGGGTCCGGCGATTCCATCGCCGTGTCCGTTTCCGGAAGTTCCTGCTGGGCGCGGCCGTACAACCACCACCAGCCGGCACCCAGAATCACGACGCCGACCAGCACGCCAACCCACGCCGCCCGCGTCATCATGAACGCCTAGCCTCCAATTCTCTTGGTACGAAGTCTCGCCCGCGCGGTGCCTACTCCGAAAGGGGGAATCGCCCCCGTTGTGCGCCGCGATACAACATTTGTACTCCCGTGGCCGTCGCGCGAAGAAGTCCGCGGGCTGCCACCTCGCTTCCAGGATCGCCGCCGTGAACGCCAATACTGATAGCTCCGTCCTGCACGAGACTCCGCTGGTTCGCGGAATCCCGCTGTTCGGCAATGCCCTCGACATGGCACGCGGCCCGGCAAAGTTCTTCGTCGACTGCTATCGCAAGTACGGCCCGGTCTTCCGCGTCCGCGTCCTGGGCCAGACCTATACCGTGATCGCGGGGCAGGAAGCGGCCAATTTCATGAGCAGCCGCGAAGGTAAGGACAGCCTGCGCTCCAAGGAGTTCTGGCAGGGCCTGGTCGAGGAATACGGCGCCACCAAGACGTTGGTGGGCGTCGACGGCGAAGAACACAAGCAGCTGCGCGAGATCATGAAGCGCGGTTACTCTCGCGAGTCCATCCGCGGGCGCTACAACCAACTGGTGAAGATCACCGACGGAGCCCTGGAGCGCGACTGGAAGGTCGGCCAGCTCGTCCCGGTGGTCGAGGCGATGCAGTACCTGGTGGTGGATCAGCTCGGCACGATCCTGACGGGTAGCGCACCGCTGGAGTACGTCAAGGACATCCGCACGACGATCCTCTACATCCTGAACGTGCTGGTGACGCGCCAGCGGCCGAGGTTCCTGCTCGGGAACCCGACGTACAAGAAGTCGAAGGCGCGCGTGTTCGAGCTCGGTCAGAAGATGATCGACAACTTCCACGCGAACCTGGGCAAGAAGCGCGACGAGGACAAGAACCTCATCGACGACATCATGCAGGCGCACCTCGACACGCCCGAGGTCATGCCCGCCAGCGACCTGATCCTGACGCTCACCGGTCCCTACGTGGCCGGACTCGACACCGTGGCCAACACGACCAGCGCCATCGTCTACACGGTGCTCAAGCATCCCGACGTGTACGCCCGCATCCTGGCCGAGGTGGACGAGCTGTTCTCGGTCGAGAACGTCGACGAAGACGGCCTGATGAAGCGCCTGCCGACGCTGCACGGCGCCATCATGGAGACGATGCGCCTGTACCCGATCGCGGTGGCGCAGATGCGCACCGCGACCAAGGATTTCGTCTTCCAGGGCCACCTGATCCGCGAGGGCGAACTGATGTACGTCGGCACCTCGGTGCCGCACTTCATGCACGAGTTCTATCCCGATCCCGAGCGCTTCGACGTCGACCGCTACACCAAGCCGCGTTCGGAGCACATGCAGTCCGGCGCGTACTCCCCGTACGGCCGCGGCCCGCACACCTGCCTGGGCAAGAGCCTGGCGGAAGTCCAGATCGCGCTCAGCATGGCGCGCATCTTCTACAAGCTGGATCTCGCGCTGGAGCCGGCGAATTACACCCTCAAGCTCAAGACCGCGCCCACGCCGGGCCCGGCGATGGACTTCAAGGTGCGCGTGAAGGGCTACCGGAAGTAAGGGGTTCGTAGCCCGGACGAAGTCCGGGGTTCTGACCTTCGGCACGAGGGAATCCCGGACTTCGTCCGGGCTACGGCGGACGCCGGCTCCTGGCCGACCATCACGAAAACCTGTCGCTACAATGCCGCCCTTTCTGCATCACGCGCGGCATTCCCAAGCTCAATGGACAAGACCTTCGAACCCGGATCGATCGAGGCGCGCTGGCGCGCGTTCTGGGAGGACCGCGGCTGCTACGCGCCCTCCGGCCAGGGGGAGCCGTACAGCATCATGATCCCGCCGCCGAACGTGACCGGCACGCTGCACATGGGCCACGCGTTCCAGCACACGATCATGGACGCGCTGATCCGGCACGCCCGCATGAGCGGCCGCGACACGCTGTGGCAGATGGGCACCGATCACGCCGGCATCGCCACGCAGATGGTGGTGGAGCGCAATCTCAAGGTCGAAGGCATCGCCCGACACGATCTGGGGCGCGAGAAGTTCGTCGACAAGGTCTGGGAATGGAAGGCGCATTCCGGCGGCATCATCGAGCAGCAGATCCGCCGGCTCGGCAGCTCGGTGGACTGGAACCGCAACCGTTTCACGATGGACGAGGGCTACTCGAAAGCCGTCGTCGAGCACTTCGTGAAACTGCACGAGGCCGGCCTGATCTATCGCGGCAAGCGCCTCGTGAACTGGGATCCGGTGCTGCAGACCGCGATCTCCGACCTCGAAGTGGTCAACGAGGAAGAGAACGGCAAGCTCTGGCATTTTCGCTATCCGCTCACCGATGGTTCGGGTCACCTGGTCGTCGCCACGACGCGCCCGGAGACGATGCTCGGCGACACCGCGGTGGCCGTGCACCCCGAGGACGAGCGCTACCGACACCTGATCGGCCGCACGGTGCGGCTCCCGCTGGCGGATCGCGACATCCCGGTGATCGCCGACGACTACGTCGACCGCGAGTTCGGCACCGGCGTGGTGAAGATCACGCCGGCTCATGATTTCAACGACTACCAGGTCGGCCAGCGCCACAAGCTGGCGCTGATCAACATCCTGACGCCGGTCGCGACCCTCAACGACGACGTGCCGCAGCCGTATCGCGGGCTCGACCGCTACGTGGCACGCAAGAAGGTCGTCGCCGATCTCGACGCCCTCGGCCTCGTCGACAAGATCGACGACCACAAGCTCAAGGTTCCGCGCGGCGATCGCAGCGGCGCCGTGCTCGAACCCTACCTGACGGACCAGTGGTTCGTGGACCTGACGCGCAAGGACCTGGCGGACGGCCGCCCCGGCGGCTGGACCGCGATCACCAAGCCGGCGCTCGACGTGTTCGCCGACGGCCGCATCAAGTTCGTGCCCGAGAACTGGATCAACACCTATCGCCAGTGGCTGGACAACATCCAGGACTGGTGCATCTCGCGCCAGCTCTGGTGGGGCCATCGCATCCCGGCCTGGTACGACGCCGAGGGCAATGTGTACGTCGGCCGCAGCGAGGACGAGGTGCGGCGCAAGTATCCGCACCTGCATCCTTCGGAAGGCGGCCACAAGCTGACGCTGACGCAGGACAACGACGTGTTCGACACGTGGTTCTCGTCCGACATCTGGCCGATGGCCACGCTCGACTGGCCCGCGCAGAACGAGGTGCTGAAGAAGTTCTACCCGAGCAGCGTGCTCGTGACCGGCTTCGACATCATCTTCTTCTGGGTCGCCCGCATGGTGATGATGGGCCAGTACTTCATGCAGGACGTGCCGTTCCACGAGGTCTACATCACCGGCCTGGTGAGGGACCCGGAAGGCAACAAGATGTCCAAGTCCAAGGGCAACATCCTCGACCCGCTCGACGTCGTGGATGGCATCGCGCTCGAAGATCTCGTCAAGAAGCGCACGACCGGACTGATGAAGCCGGAGACCGCGCCCAAGATCGAAGCCAAGACGCGCAAGGACTACCCGAAGGGCATCGACGCGGTCGGCACCGACGCGCTGCGCTTCACGTTCGCCGCGCTGGCGACGCAGGGTCGCGACATCCGCTTCGACGCCGCGCGCGCCGCCGGCTATCGCAACTTCTGCAACAAGATCTGGAACGCGGCGCGCTACGTACTGATGAACTGCGAGGGCGAAGGCCAGGACTGCGGCCTCGACGCCACCCTGCCCTGCGAGTTCTCCAGCGCCGATCGCTGGATCGTCTCGCGCCTGCAGAAGCTCGAGACCGAGTGCGCCGAGCACTTCCGCACGTACCGCTTCGACCTGCTGAGCACGACGCTCTACCAGTTCATCTGGAACGAGTACTGCGACTGGTACCTGGAACTGTCCAAGCCCGCGCTGCAGAGCGGCAACGCCGAGCAGCAGCGCGGCACGCGCCGCACCTTGCTGCGCGTGCTCGAAACCTGGCTGCGCCTGCTGCACCCGCTGATGCCCTTCATCACCGAGGAGGTCTGGCAGCGCATCGCGCCGCTGGCCGGCGTGAAGGGCGACACGCTGATGCTGTGCGCCTATCCGGTCTCCAATCCCGAGAAGATCGACGAGCGCGCCGAGGCCGACATCGAGTGGCTGAAGGGCTTCATCCTCGGCGTGCGGCAGATCCGCGGAGAGATGGACATCTCGCCCGCGAAGATCCTGCCGCTGCTGGTGCAGAACAGCTCGGCGTCCGATCTGGAACGCGTCGAACGCCTGCGCGGCAGCATCGAGTTCCTGGCACGCGTCGAACCGCCGCGCGTCCTCGCGCCGGGTGAATCCGCGCCGCAGTCGGCGAGTGCGCGCCTGGGCGACATGAACCTGCTGGTGCCAATGGCCGGCCTGATCGACAAGGACGCCGAAGTCGCGCGACTGGCGCGCCAGATCGAGAAGCTCGAGAGCGATCTGGAGAAGGTGCAGACGCGCATCGCGAATCCGAACTTCGGCAAAGCGCCGGAAGCGGTGCAGCAGCAGGCGCGGGACCTGGCCGATAAGCAGCGGCGCGATCTGGCTGCGCTGCGCGAGCAGTCCGGGAAGATCGCCGCCTTGTAGCCCGGGTGAAACCCGGGATCGCTGCTCGCCGGGATCACGGAATCCCGGACTTCGTCCGGGCTACGTGAGCACGCGCATCGCGAACATCGCGCGTTCGGATGGGGGCGTTCCCGGGTTTCACCCGAGCTACGCCACGCGCCACCCGTAGCCCGGACGAAGTCCGGGATCGCCGCCCGACACTAGGCCGCGCTCGAATCCGGCTTGCGCGGTCGCACGACACGCAGCCCCGGCCCGCCCTTGCGCGGCAGCATCGGCGCCGGCGACGCCAGCTGGCGCCCTTCCAGACGCTGCAGGCAGCGATCGAGCGACTGCGCGATCGCCGTCTGGATGCGGATCGCCTCGATGCGCGGCCACGCGGCGCGCTCGCCCTCGAGCATGAAGCGCTGCACGTCGGCGAGGTTCGGATTCGAGGTCACGTTCGCATAACGCCAGAGGCTGACGTCCGGGAAGATGTTGATGTTCCCCCGGTACTCCTGGTCGAGGATGCTGGTCGCGGTGTCGATGGTCTGGCTGACCGTCGGGACCGGCAGCACCGCGCGCGCCAGTTTCAGCAAGCCGCTGGCCTGCGAGCGCAGCGTCGCGCTCGCGTACATCTTCGCTCCGTGCGCGATGCCCTCGGCACCCGGCTCGCGCCGCGTCACGAACGGGATCACGTGCGGATTGGTCTGGCTGACGATGAAATGATTGACGTTGTGCAGGCGTCGCAGTCTCAGCATCGGCAGGTCCGATTTCAGCGAACCGTCGTTCCAGCGCAACAGCGGCATCCACGGCATGCGGTCACCGTTCTCGTCGCGCGTCATCAGCATCACCGGCGGGAACAGCACCGGCACCGCACAGCTGGCGAGCACCGCCTCGCGCAGGTAGAGGTACGGGAACGTCAGGTAGTTGAGCAGCCGCGGCGCCTGGTTGGCGCCCGCCGGCGACACCGTGATGTTCACGATGCGGCCCGACAGCTTGTAGGCCTCGTCGAAGCTCAGATCCTTCACGTTCTTCGAGATCGCGCGACGAAGCTGGCTCTGGTCCATCAGCGCGCGGCGACGCCACATCTGCCGGGGATTGAGCATCCGCCAGAAGTGGTAGTACGCGCTTTCCGGATCGAGCAGGGTCTCGAGATCGTCCGGAGCGCGCGTACCGACGGTGGCTGCCACCACGCTGCCGGCGCTGGAACCGGACATCACGACGGGCAGCACGTTCTCGCGGAACAGCGCCTTGACCACGCCGACGTGGAACAAGCCCAAGGTCGCACCGCCGGAGAGCATCAGCGCCGAGCGGCCATACGACTGCGCGGTCTCGCGGAAGAACGCGAGCTTCTGCGCCTCGCCGAATTCGGGATGGTCGGTGTCGCAGAGTTCCTCGAGCGCCGAACACACCTCCGCGACGTAATCGACGATCAGCTGCTTGGTGCCGACACGGGCGCGCCCGTAGATTTCCGGATTGCCGATGTTGCCCAGGTTCCAGTGCAGCCCCTGGCGCAGGTGATGCGCGAGCCGGCGCACCTCGCCTTCGTCGCGGCAGGTACGGATCTGCCGCAGGCGCGAACGGATCAGGCGCCAGTCGTAGAGTTCGGAGGTTTCGTCGGCCTTCCAGTCGTCGAAGCCTTCGGCGCGGTCCAGATGGGTCGCGGCGTCGCGCCAGGTGCGGTAGTCCTGCGCATGCGTCAGCGCGTCCCGGGCTTCGCGTTTGAGTCGGTCCAAGGCCAGCCTCTCCCGGTGAACGAACGGTATGGTCCCCTATCACCAGTGATCGCGGCAATCTTTCGGCACTAGGCGCGATCGCCGATTGACAGGCCGTCGTGGCTCAGATCGTGCGGGCGCACCCGCTACACTCGTGGCAACTTCCACACCGCATCGCTCGTCGCATGAATGCAGCGCTCAAGGCCGCGCAGACCGCGCTCAACGCCATCATCCTGGGCAAGGAAGCGCAGCTCCGCCTCGCGCTGACCTGCCTGATCGCACGCGGACACCTGCTCATCGAGGACATTCCCGGCGTCGGCAAGACGACGCTGGCCCTGGCACTGGCCAAGGTGCTGGGCCTGGATTTCCAGCGCGTCCAATTCACGTCGGATCTGCTGCCCGCCGACATCCTCGGCGTGTCGATCTTCGAGCAGGCGAGCTCCTCGTTCCGCTTCCATCCGGGCCCGGTGTTCGCCCAGATCATGCTGGCGGACGAAGTGAATCGTGCGAGCCCGAAGACGCAGTCCGCGCTGCTCGAGGCCATGGAAGAACGCCAGGTCACGGCGGAAGGCGAGACGCGCCGTCTGCCCGAGCCGTTCTTCGTCATCGCCACGCAGAATCCGGCGCACCAGATCGGCGTCTTTCCGCTGCCCGAGTCGCAGCTCGACCGCTTCCTGATGCGGCTGTCGCTGGGCTACCCGCCGGTCGTCGCCGAACGCGCGCTGCTGATGGACCGCGACCGCCGTGACCTGCTGTCGGAACTCGCGCCTTCGCTGCGCGCAGCGGAGTTGCTCGAACTCCAGGCGCAGGCACGCGACGTGAAGACCTCGCCCGCGCTGGTCGAATACCTGCTGGCGCTGCTGCGCGCCACGCGCGAGCACGCCGGGCTGCGGCAGGGTCTGTCGCCTCGCGCAGGCTTGGCGCTGCGCCGCGCCGCACAGGCGTTCGCATTGATCGACGGCCGCAGCGCCGTGATCCCCGAAGACGTGCAGGCGGTGTTCGTCCCCTGCGTCAGTCATCGCCTGATGCCGGCCAACGAGGCAGACGGCGGTGCGCCGACCGCCGAGGAAATCCTGGCCAGCGTGGCCATTCCCTGAAGCTCCGGTCGCTTCTTAGACAGCCATGAGTTCGACACTCATGACGATACCGTCTCCGCCCCGCAGCGAACTGTCGAAGAAGATCGGCACGATCCTCCATCCGTTGCGCTGGGCACAGGCCCGCATCGACGCATGGGTGTTGCGCCGCGTCCGCCAGGTGCCCGGCCCCATCGAGATCGCGCGCAATCGCGTCTATATCGTGCCCACGCGCTTCGGCTGGGGATTCGCCGTCACCATCATGGTGATGCTCGCGGGCGCGATGAACTACTCGAACAGCATGGCCTTCGCGCTGGCCTTCCTCCTGATGGGCCTGGGCCTGGTGTGCATGCATCACACGCACGCCAACCTCGTACACGTGCTGCTGCGTGCGGGCCGCACACGACCGATCTACGCGGGCGAGATCGCGCACTTCGAAGTGCTGATCGACAACGCGGCGGCGCATCCGCGCTATTCGCTCGCCGCGGGCTGGGCACGCGAAACCAGCGACGAGCCCGCCTGCGACGTTCCTCCTCAGGGTTTCAGCTCGGTGACGCTGGCCAGCCCGGCTCCGCGCCGCGGCTGGCACCAGGCCGGCATCTTCTCGATCAGCACCGAGTTCCCGCTGGGGCTCTTTCACGCCTGGACCTGGGCCCAGCTCGACATGCGCTGCCTGGTGTTCCCGCTCCCGGCCAAGCCCGGCATGCCGCCACCGCTGAGCGCGGGCAGCGGCGGCAGCGCGGGCGCGGGCCGCAGCGGACAGGACGAATTCGCCGGCCTGCGCGACTACCAGCGCGGCGACGCCCTGCGCAGCATCCACTGGAAGAGCCTGCCCAAGTCGATCTCGCCGATGGTCAAGCAGTTCAGCGAGACGGTGGAACAGGCGCTGTGGCTGAACTGGGACGCGGTGCCGCTGGCCGATGTCGAGGCGCGGCTGTCGCAGCTCGTGCGCTGGATCCTCGACGCCGAAGCCGAGGGCCGCGCCTACGGCTTGAGACTGCCCGGCACCAACATTCCGCCGGGCCACGGCGAGACGCATCGCTTCGAGTGCCTCAAGGCGCTCGCGCTGTTCGGACAGCCCTGATGCTGCCGCGCCCCGCGCTGACCGACTACCTGCCGCATCGCACGCTGCTGCGGCTGCTGGCGGTGCTGCTCGTCGTCATCGCGCCGCACCTGTGGCGCCTGCCGTGGTGGGAGGGCGCAGCCGTCGTCAGCCTCGTGGTGTGGCGCGGGCTGGCTTCGTCACGACAGTGGGGGCTGCCGCCGCGCTTCCTGAAACTGATGCTCGCGATCGCCGCGTTCATCGGCGTCTATTCGGTGTTCGGAAGAGTCACCGGCCAGAACGCCGGCATCGCGCTGCTGGTGCTGATGCTCGCGCTCAAGCTCACCGAGATGCGCAGTCGCCGCGACGTGATGGTCGTGGTGTTCCTGATGTACTTCCTGCTGGCGACGCATTTCCTGTATTCGCAGGAAATGTGGACGATCGCGTACCTGTTCATGAGCGTCATCGCGATCACCTCGGTGCTGGTCGACGTGCACCATCCGGGCGAGCCGCTTCCGCTGCGCACGTCGCTGCGGCTCGGGGGGCGCCTGATCCTGCACTCGCTGCCGCTGATGGTCCTGTTCTTCGTGCTGTTCCCGCGCATTCCCGGGCCGATCTGGGGCCTGCCAGCCGATGCGGGTCCGACGCGCTCGGGCCTTTCGGACTCGATGACCCCCGGCGACATCTCGAGCCTGATCCTGTCCAGCGAGATCGCATTCCGGGTGCGCTTCGAGGGCGCGCCGCCCCCGAAGAAACTGCTGTATTGGCGCGGCCCGGTGTTTCGCGAATTCAACGGACGAAGCTGGAACCAGAGCACCCAGGATCTGATGGATCGAACCTGGCCGGTCGCGGAACTCAGCGGCGAGCCGACCCGCTACGAGATCACGCTGGAGCCGATGCGCAACCGCTGGCTGTTCGCGCTCGACCTGCCCGATCCGCGGCAGCTTCCGATGCAGTCGCGCATCGACCGCATGGCGACGGTCGTCGTCGACGCTCCCGTCATCGAACGCCGCCTGATCCGCTGGGCCTCGTTCACGAGCTACGTGCTGGAACCCGAGCTGCGGCCGCGCGATCGCGAGCGCGATACGCGACTGCCGCCCGGCTCCAATCCGCGCGCGACGGCGCTCGCGCAGTCCTGGCGTACGCAAGGAATGGGCGACGCCCAGATCGTGGATGCCGCGCTGACGATGTTCCGGGAGCAGCCGTTCTACTACACGCTCGAGCCGCCGCGCCTGGGCACCCACTCGGCGGACGAATTCATCTTCGACACGCGGCGCGGTTTCTGCGAGCACTACTCCAGCGCGTTCGCCGTGCTGATGCGCGCCGCCGGCGTTCCGACACGCGTCGTGACCGGCTACCAGGGCATGGAAGCCAACGCCTACGGCGGCTACTACCTGGTCCGGCAATCGGACGCGCATGCGTGGAACGAAGTGTGGCTCGAAGGCCGCGGCTGGGTTCGCGTCGATCCGACGTCGATGATCCCGCCGTCGCGAATCGAGAGCAGCGCGCTCGAAGCGATGGCCGGCAACGAGGCACGCGATCGCCTCGGCAGCCTGGAGCGCGCGAAGTATCTGCTCGAGGCGCGCTGGGATTGGGCCAACGCGCGCTGGAACGAATGGGTGCTGGGCTACGGGCCCGAAATGCAGAAGGAGTTCCTCTCCCGGTTCGGCATCGAGCGCCAGCGCCAGATGCTGCTCGTGCTGACCGCCGGCATTACCCTCGCCTTGCTGCTGGTCGGGTGGGTCGCCATCCGCCGGGCCATCCCGCCCCGCGTCACCGAGCGCGCGCTGCTGCTGTGGCGTGCCGCCGCCAAGCGTCTTGCCAAGTCCGGTTACGTGCAGCGGCCCGATGAAGGTCCACGGGATTTCGTCGATCGCGTCGTCTCGCGCGAACCCGGCCTGTTCGAACCTCTGCACACGGTGCTCGACGCCTACCTGCGCCTGCGTTACAGCGGTGAACAGAGCCCGACGCTGGAGCACGAATTCGCCGCGGCCGTGAAGCGGATCCGGCGGGTCTGATCGCGCCCTCGCAACGAGGGTTCGATATCCTCCGACCGATCGCACTGCCCCTGGATCCCGTCATGAGCGAGTCCTGTTCCCCGCCGGCCCACCCGCGCGAATTCCTCGTCATATCGCTCGGTCAGTGGGACCCGCAGCGATCGCCGGAAGAGATACAGGCGGCCATCGACCGGTTCTATGTCTGGCATGCGCAACTGGTCGCCGAGGGCAAGATGAAAGTCGGCCAGCGATTGGCCAAGGAAGGCCGTCGCGTCACGCGCACCGGCATCATCGATGGGCCGTTCAGCGAGACCAAGGAAGTCATCGGCGGTTACTGGTTCGTCATCGCCGATACGCTCGACGAGGCCGCGCGCCTGTCGTCGCAGAACCCCTGCCTCGAGTGCGGCCTGAGCTACGAGATCCGCCCGTTCGAATCGATCCGCGCCAGCGCGTTCGCCATCACGTCGGAAACACCGGCGCGTTCTGCCTGAGACCGTCGAGCGGCGAACGGCCTCAGGCCGCGACAGGGAGCGCGGGCTCGCGGACTCTCGACAGCAGCACGGCGCCGCCGATGAAGAAGAACACCAGCATGAACAGCGACAGCCTCGGATTGCCGGTAAGGGCGGCCGTGATACCGACGACGAGCGGGCCCAGCACCGCCGCAAACTTTCCGAGCATGTTGTAGAAACCGAAGAACTGACCGGCCGAATCGGCGGGAATCAGCCTCGCGAAGTAGCTGCGCGACAGCGACTGCACGCCGCCCTGCACCAGTCCGACGACGGCCGCCATCAGATAGAAGTCACGCTCGGTCTTCATGAACAGCGCCCAGCAGGTCACGAACACATAGACCGCCAAGCCCAGGTAGATGCCGTGCCTCGTGCCGAATCGTTCGCCGATCCAGCCGAAGGCGATCGCCGCGGGGAAGCTGACGAACTGCACGATCAGGATCGCCTTGATCAGTGCATCCGATGCAAACCCCAGCTTGATGCCGAAGTCGACCGCCATCTGCGCCACGGTCCCGACGGCGTCGATATAGAGGAAGTACCCGAGCAGGAACATCAGCACCGGCTTCATGCCCAGCACGCGCTTCATCATCAGCGCCATCTCGCGCCAGCCCATCGCCCCGCCCTCCTCGCGTTCCGGTTCCGGCACCTTGAGGAACAACGGCAGCGAGAAAAGAATCCACCACGCGCCGACGCTGACGAACGCGAGTTTCGCCGCCGTGGATTTGTCCGGAATGCCGAACATCTCCGGCTTGAGCACCATCAGCACGTTCAGCACGAACAGCAGCCCGCCGCCCAGATACCCCAGGCCGTAGCCGAACGCCGATACGCGATCGCGCTCGGCCGGTGCTGCCACGTTGACCAGCAGTGAATCGTAGAAGCCCAGCCCGCCGAAGAAGCCGATGCAAGCCAGCGAGAACAGCGCGATGGCCCAACCCCACTGTCCTTCTCCGACGAAGAACAAGCCCACGGTCCCGGCCACGCCCAGTCCGGTGAACAGTCCCAGCAGCGGCTTCTTCAAACCCCGCCGATCCGCGATCACGCCCAACGTCGGCGCCAGCACCATGACCACCGCAGCCGACAACGAGTTGCCGAATGCGCCGAGGTAGAACGTGCTCATGCCGGGATCGACGCCGGCTGCGTAGTAATTGTTGAACAGGACCGGGAAGAGCCCGACCAGCACCGTCGTGGCGAAAGCGGAATTGGCCCAGTCGTAACAGGCCCAGGAAAACTGCGTCCGATTGATCACATCAGGTCCAGTGAGAGCACGAACGCATCTTCGCGCTGATCGATTCCAGGGTAGTAGCCGCGGCGCGTGCCGATCTGCTGAAAGCCGAACGCGTGGTACAGGCGGATGGCAGCCTTGTTCGAGCGGCGCACCTCGAGCAGCATGACAGTGGTGTGCGCCGCGCGGGCGATCGTGAGCAGATGATTCAACATGAATCGGCCCATGCCCTCACGCCGGAACTGCGGATCCACCGCCAGATTGAGAATGTGCGCCTCGCCGACGGCCATCGTCATCACCGCGTAGGCGATGACACCGCCGTCGCGATCGAGCACGACCCACGTCGAGTATCCGGACTTGAGGCAATCACGAAAGATGCCTTCGCTCCACGGAAACTCGTACGCACGCTTCTCGATGTCCATCACCTGGTCGAGTTGCGACTCGTGCATTGGCGCCAGACGCCAGGCGGGCCGCGGCACGGCGTTCATCGGGCCCGTCCCCGCCGCAGCGATGCGCTGAACTTCATGACGTTGGCGATGAAGATCTTGTGACGTGGAAGTCTCGTGACGCCCGGACATCCACGACCGCGGGACCGTTGAAACCCCGGGCATTCCGCACGGCTGGCCGCCGCATCGACCGCAGACCCTTCATATCCCTCCCGCGCAAGCCTGGAATCATCGAAACTAGGTAAGGAAACTGGAGATCCGCTTCTTCGCTCGCCACGTTGGATCTGCACGGCGTTGGGAAGTCCGCTTTGGCGCCACCGCACTGTCAGCTCACAATGTCCATTCATGGAGGCTCGTTGATGTCCGCTGAGTCCGGCGTCATTCCCAGTCTGAACGGCGTGCGCGCCATCGCCGTCGGGCTCGTCATCGTGTCTCACGCCGGGCTCGGACATTACGTTCCCGGCGGCTTCGGCGTGACCGTGTTCTTCGTCCTTTCCGGCTTTCTCATCACCACATTGTTGATTGGAGAATACCGAAAACGCGGAACGATCTCTCTCGGACGCTTCTACGCAAGGCGCGCCCTTCGCCTGATGCCAGCGCTGTATGTGGTGACCGCACTGGCCACTCTGGCGGCCCTCGTGGGATGGACTCGTGGAGGCACCGACCCGCTGGCCCTGGCATCGCTGCTCCTGTATTTCGCCAACTATTTCCAGCTGTTCTTCGGCAGCGACGGAATTCCAGCGGGCATGGCGGTCGTGTGGTCGCTGGCGGTCGAAGAACACTTCTACCTGTTCTGGCCACCTGTGCTGCTCTGGCTCCTGCATCGCCGACTCGACAGGGCGCGAATCGGAGCGGTGTTGCTCGCCACCTGCGTGGCAGCGCTGATCTGGCGGCTGCTTCTTTCGCTGTATCTCGACGCGCCTCCGGGCTACAACGAATGGGCGACCGACGCGCGGATCGACAGCCTTCTGGTCGGGTGCTGGCTCGCCGTCGCACGAAATCCGTGGCTCGAACCCACCCTTGCACCGAACCGCCGCGTCGATGCGCTGCTGCTGGCGGGAGGCATCGGCCTCATCCTCGTCAGCCTCGCCGTGCGAGACGAGCTTTTCAGAGCCACGCTGCGCTACACGCTGCAGAACATCGGCATCGTCGGGCTGCTCTGGTTGGCCGTGGCCAGGGCGGACACTTGGCCGTTTCGCATTCTCGGTCACCCTGTGGCCGACTATATCGGACGGGTTTCCTACAGCCTCTATCTGTCGCATCTGGTTCTGATGGAAGCCATGGCGCACCAGATGCCAGACGCCCCCATCTGGTCGCGAAGCGTTGCGGCGGTGATCCTGGCTCTGCTGTTTGCCGAAGCAATGCGCCGCCTCGTCGAAGACCCGATTGCCACTTTGCGCGCGCGCCTCCATGCGTCAGGAGGCACGGCACCTCCGGTCAACCGGTCTGCAGGAAGCGCCACACCTTCTTGAGATCGTCCCAGGACTTCGCCTTCTCGCGCGGGCTGCGCAACAGATAGGCGGGGTGATAGGTGATGAACAGCGGCGTGCGCTCGGGACCGTAGGCATGCAGCGGGCCGCGCAACCTGGACAGCGGCTCGTCCGTCACCAGCAGCCGCTGCGCCGCGATGCGGCCCAGCGCGACGATCAGCTTGGGTTTGACCAGCTTGATCTGCGCTTCCAGGTACGGCCGGCAGGCCTCGGCCTCTTCCTTCTCGGGATCGCGATTGCCGGGAGGACGGCACTTCACGACGTTGGCGATGAACGTGTTCTCGGATCGCGAACGGCCAATGGCCTTCAGCATCTCGTCGAGCAGTTGTCCGGCGCGTCCGACGAAGGGCTCACCCCGGGCATCCTCGTCGGCCCCGGGACCTTCGCCGACCACCATCAGCGACGCCGACTCGGGACCGACGCCGAAGACGGTTTGCGTGCGCGTCGCGCACAGCTTGCAGCGGGTGCAGTCCTTGACCATCGCGCGCACGGCCGCCCAGTCGGTCGGCACGATGATCGGGGGCGCACGTTCGATGACGGGAAGTTCGGCGGCCGGTTCCGGCGGCGCCTTCGCCTTGGCCGGGACCTTGGCGATCGGGACGATCTTCGCGACCTCGGGCTCGGTGGCCTCGCCCGGCGTGCTGCGCGACACCCAGACATCGACGCCGAGCGCTTTCAGGTAGGTCTTGCGACGGGCCGGGTTCATGCAGGGACGAAGCGATGGAATCGGCGAAAACGATAGCACGGCATCGACGCCGCCCCGACCGCCGATCGCCTGCGACTCAAGCGGCTTCCCAGCCGTCGCCACCATCGTCGCGACGCTCGCGCGGGAGCCGGAAGTACAGCTTGCCGTCGGCGGCTTTGCGCGATGCGTCCCCGACGAATCCCTGCCGTTTGAGCGTGCGTTGCGAAGCGACGTTGGGCAGGTCGGTGGTCGCCCGAATCTCGACCAGGTGCAGCGTATCGAATCCGTAGGCCACCATCGCTTCGGCCATCTCGCGCGCGTAGCCCTTCATCCACTGGTCCTCGGCCACGCCGTACAGCAACTCGAGTTCGTGCTCGTCGCGGAAGAATCCGTAGCCGCAGAACCCGGCCAGCGCACCGTCGGCATCGTAGGCGCCCCACAGCCCGTAGCCCTGATGTTCGAACCACCAGGCGCTCTGCATCACCGCGTCGCGGGTCTGTTCGGCGGACAGCACACGGTCGTCCCACAGGTAACGGCGCACACCCCGCTGCGTCCACAAGGCGTGGAGCGCGTCGATATCCGTCCCCTGCAACGGCCGCAGCACCAGATGCGAAGTGCGCAGCTCCGTTGGTCGCGCCGCCGCCGGAGCGGGCGACGCGACCGGTTTGGCAGGCCTTCTCTTAAGCCACCGCACGCGCAGGAGCAGCGGCCTTGGCGCGCTGCCGCGCCACACGATTGAGACCGGACAGGATCGCCTTCAACGACGCGGTGACGATGTTCGAGTCGATGCCGACCCCGAAAACCGGCCGGCCATCACCGACTTTGAGCTCGATGTAGGTCACGGCCTTGGCATCCGCACCCTTGGTGATGGCGTGCTCGTGATAGTCGACGACCGCGATGTTCTCGCCGGCGACCTTGCTCAGCGCGCTGACGAACGCATCGATCGGCCCGTTGCCGCGGCCTGCGAGCTTCTGCCGCGTGCCGTCGCGCGTGACTTCGGTCGTGAGCTCCACTTCGTTGCGCGTGGAGTCCTCGACCAGGAAGTGCGCGAGATAGCCGTAAGGCGCGTTCGCCTGCAGATACTCGCCGTCGAAGATGTTCCAGATATCCTCGGCGCGGACTTCCTTGCCGGTGGCATCCGTCACTTCCTGCACGACCTGGCTGAACTCGATCTGCAGCCGGCGCGGCATGTTGAGGCCGTACTCAGCCTCGAGCAGATAGGCGATGCCGCCCTTGCCCGATTGCGAGTTCACGCGGATCACCGCCTCGTACGAACGGCCCAGGTCGAGCGGATCGATGGGCAGGTATGGCATCTCCCAGATGTCGCCTTCCTTGCGGGCGGAAAACGCCTTCTTGATCGCGTCCTGGTGCGAGCCCGAGAACGAGGTGAAGACCAGATCGCCGACGTAGGGATGGCGCGGATGCACGGGGAGCTGGTTGCAGAACTCGACCGCGCGACGCACTTCGTCGATATCCGAGAAATCCAGACCCGGATGCACGCCCTGCGAATAGAGATTCAGCGCGATGTTCACGACGTCGACGTTGCCGGTGCGCTCGCCATTGCCGAACAGGCAGCCTTCGATGCGATCGCCGCCGGCCATCAACGCGAACTCGCCCGCCGCCGTGCCGGTGCCGCGATCGTTGTGCGGGTGGATCGACAGGATGATGCCGTCGCGCCTTTTCAGATTCCGATGCATCCACTCGACCATGTCCGCGAAGATGTTCGGCGTGGAATGCTCGACCGTGCTCGGCAGATTGATGATGCAGGGGTTGGCCTTGGAGGACTGCCAGACCTCGGTCACCGCGTCGACGGTGTCCTTCGAGAATTCGAGTTCGGCGCCGGAGAACATCTCGGGCGAGAACTCGAACATCCACTCGGTACCCTTCTGCTCGCGTGCGAGCTGCTGGATGAGTTTGGCGTGCTCCACCGAGAGCTGCTGGATGACCTCGGCCTTGCTCAGGTTGAACACGACGCGACGCATCACCGGCGCGACCGCGTGGTAGTAGTGGACGATCGCGCGGCGCGCGCCGACGAGCGCTTCGAACGTGCGCTGGATCAAGGGCTCGCGCGCCGGCGTGAGCACCTGGATCGTGACGTCCTTCGGGATGCGGTCTTCCTCGATCAGGCAACGCACGAAGTCGAAGTCGGTCTGCGACGCCGACGGAAACCCGACCTCGATCTCCTTGAAGCCGATGCGGCACAGCATCTCGAACATGCGCAGCTTGCGCGTGCGGTCCATCGGCTCGATCAGCGCCTGGTTGCCGTCGCGCAGGTCGACGCTGCACCAGACCGGGGGCCGCGTGATGACCTGGTCGGGCCAGGTGCGGTCCTTGAGATTCACCGGCGCGAACGGCCGGTACTTGCTTGCGGGATTCTTCAACATGCTCATGACGAACTTCCTTGCCGGCGATGCCGGACGCGACGGCGCCATTGTCGCGCACGTCGCCAGTTTTGGCGGGGTGTTTCTTGCGGGTGTTGTTTCACGGATTGAGGCCCCGTGTGGCCAGTTTCGTTGGTCTGCCTTACGGCAGCAGCAGCGCCGGCAGGGCGAGCAGATTCAGGCGCGCCAGCGCGATCGCGCGGGGAGCGCGAACGGCAACTGCAAGGAGGGCGACGGAACTGACCATGAGGGCAGTGTAACCAGCCGATCGCGCCGGGAAAACCCCTGGAGGCGCGAACGGTCCGGGCGGCCTGACAAGCCTTCAACGCGAAGGCGCAAAGGTCGCAAAGGAAAACCAGGGGATTTCCGGCTTTGCGCCCTTTGCGCCTTCGCGTCGGAGATTTTCCTCGGGACCGCCAGCCCGCTACGGTCAGTTCGGCGCGGGGGCTGAAGGCTTGCGCGTCCGGCGCATCAGCGCCGCGATCGGACCCGACAGCACATAGCCGAACGCTGCGAGAAACAGCACGCGCGGCGGGTCCAGGGTCGCCAGCAGGATCACGCCGACGACCGCCGCGAAGGAAAGGAATCGCACCGGCCCGCCCTCCAGCTTCTTGAAGCTGTTGTAGCGAATGCTGGTGACCATCGACAGGGCCGTCAGAAGGGTCAGCGGCGCGGCCACGATCAGCACGTCGGTCCCTTCGAACGGCACCCGCCCGGCCACCCAGACGAACAGCGACTTGCTGTCGTCGACGCAGCTCCACACGAAGAACGTGACGACGCCAGCCGCGGTCGGGCTCGGTACGCCGTAGAAATCCTTGTTGCTGCTGGCGATGGCCGCCAGCACGTTGAAGCGGGCCAGCCGCAACGCCGCGCAGGCGCAGTACGTGAACGCGATGACCCAGCCGACCTTGCCGCCGAACCACGGATAGTCGGCGAAATAGCGCAGGCTGAACGCGTACACGAGGATCGCCGGGGCCACGCCGAACGCGACCATGTCGCACAGCGAGTCGTATTCCTTGCCGAAGTCGGTCGCGGTGCCGGTCAGGCGTGCGATGCGACCGTCGAGGCCGTCCGCGACCATCGCCACCAGGATGCCGATGCAGGCCGCCTCGAAGTGGCCGTTCATCGCCATCACGATGGCGTAGAAGCCGCCGAACAGCGTGGCGGTCGTGAACAGGTTGGGCAGGATGTAGATGCCCTTGCGTCGAGCCGGAGATGCGGGTTTATCGTCCATGCTCGGATCTTGGGTCTTCGGCTCAGGTCTTGCGCAGCATCGTGGCCAGCAGGGTCTCGCCCGATCTTACGCGCTGGCCGAGTTGCACTTCCACGCGCCAGCCCATCGGGACGATCACTTCGATCTCCCGCGCCAGACGACGCAAGCCGCAACGGCGCCCCTGTCCGACCCGCTCGCCGACGCCGAGCATGACCGGGCGCGCACCGAGCAGACTGCCCCGGCCCACGCGTACCAGCAGATCCTGGCCTTCTTCGGTACGGATGCGCGAAACCGCCGCACCACCGCCGCGCGACACCGGCATCACATCGCCGGAAATCGGCGCGCGGAGACAATAACCGCCCCACAGCGACGTGCGGATGACGATGCGGATCGCCTCGCGATTGAGCACCGGGTCGTGGCACTCGCGCCGGTGAATCACGGTGCCGTCGACGGGAGCGAGCGCCCCGCGCGGTTTGCACGACACGCCATGCCGCGGATCCGCGTAAAAACCGGCCGCGGCGGGCAAGGCCGCCGCGAGCACCGCCGGAACCACCACCGCACCGCCCAGGCTCAGCAGCGCGGCCACCCCACCCAACGCACCGATCACGCCCCAGCCTTCGGGGACGATGGTCAGCAGCGGTTCGTAGGGTCGAAGCATCAGGTGAACTTCAGTTTCCGGTACCGGGGGCCCGCAAGGGGCGCGCCCGGGAACCGGAAAACCGCGTCACGAGCCGATCTTCTGGCCGATCAGTTCTTCGACTTGTCGACCAGCTTGTTCTTGCCGATCCACGGCATCATCGCGCGCAGCTGGCCACCGACGACCTCGATCGGGTGCGCGGCGTTGTTGCGACGCATCGCCGTCATCTCGGGGTAGTTGCTCTTGCCCTCGGAGACGAAGGCCTTGGCGTACTTGCCGGTCTGGATGTCGAGCAGGGCCTGCTTCATGGCCCTGCGCGATTCGGCGTTGATGACCTTGGGTCCGGTCACGTACTCGCCGTACTCGGCGTTGTTCGAGATCGAGTAGTTCATCGTGGCGATGCCGCCCTCGTACATCAGGTCGACGATCAGCTTGAGTTCGTGCAGGCACTCGAAGTAGGCCAGTTCGGGCTCGTAGCCCGCTTCCACCAGCGTCTCGAAACCGGCCTTGACCAGCTCGACGGTGCCGCCGCAAAGCACGGCCTGTTCGCCGAACAGATCGGTCTCGCACTCGTCCTTGAACGAGGTCTCGATGATGCCCGAGCGACCGCCGCCGATCGCCGCGGCGTAGGACAGCGCAACCTGCTTGGCGCTGCCGCTGGTGTCCTGGAACACCGCAATCAGGTCGGGAATGCCGCCGCCACGGGTGAATTCGTTGCGCACCGTGTGACCCGGCGCCTTGGGCGCGATCATGATCACGTCGAGGTCGGCGCGCGGCACGACCTGGTTGAAGTGGATCGCGAAGCCATGGGCGAAGGCCAAGGTCGAGCCCTTCTTGATGTTCGGCTCGATCTCGTTCTTGTACAGCTCGGACTGGAACTCGTCCGGCGTCAGGATCATGACCAGGTCGGCCCAGGCGCAGGCATCGGCCACGCTCTTGACCTTCAGGCCGCCGGTCTCGACCTTCTTGGCGGTCGCGGAACCCGGGCGAAGGGCCACGACGACATCGACGCCACTGTCCTTGAGGTTCAGCGCGTGGGCGTGGCCCTGCGAGCCGTAGCCGACGATGGCGACCTTCTTGCCCTGGATGATCGAGAGATCGGCGTCTTTGTCGTAGTAAACCTTGATGGGCATTTCTTCGCTCCGCTCAATAACTGTCAATCGGGGCCTGTCGGCCCCGTCCATTAATTCTAGAAAATCAGGCGGGCAGAGCCAGGACCTGATGGCCGCGCGAGAGCGCGGCGACGCCGCTGCGCACGAGCTCCAGCACCTTGGCGATGCGCGCCAGTTCGGCGACGAAGGCATCGATCTCGATACCGGTCCCGGCGAGCTGGACGGTCCGGGTGCTCTCGGACTCGTCGAGGATCTGGGCGCGATGGCGGCGCACGCAGTCCACGACCTCGCGGGCGGAGCCGTTCCTGGCCTCGACCTTGAGCATCACCAGTTCGCACTCGAGGTGATCGCGGGCGGCCAGGTCCTCGATCTCGACCACGTCGATCAGCTTGCGGGTCTGCTGGACGATCTGGTTGATCACCTGCTCCGAACCCCGCGTGACCAGGGTCAGGCGCGAGACGGTGGCGTCGTGCGTGGGCGCCACGGACAGGGAATCGATGTTGTAGCCGCGGGCCGCGAACATGTTGGCCACGCGCGCCAGGGCGCCGGCCTCGTTCTGCAGCAGGATGGAAATGATGTGACGCAAGGGCCGAAACGCCAGGGATCGCGGGGGCGCGACTTTAATGGCGCAGGCGTGCTCAGGCAACCCGGCTGGTCCGTCTCGCCGACCCCGCCGGGCGAGCCCGGCACCAAAATCCTGGCATCTGGACACCGGAGAACTCCGTCGTCAGGCCTGGCACCGGGCGGATCATCGTCTCGATCGACAGAGAGCACCTCGATTCGACGAATTTTCAACGCAGAGGCGCAGAGGTCGCAAAGAAAACCCGAGGGGGATTCGGACTTCGCGTCCTTTGCGTCTCTGCGTTGAAGCTTTCCTCGAACGGGTTGCCTCAAGGGATCGAAACCGGGCGATGCCAGCGGCAAATGCTGGCCTGAGGCGGAAGCGCCTGTGTTTTAATGAGCGTCTTTTCCGCCTTTTGGTTGCACTTCGAAGCCATGACTGCCCCCACGCCCTCGCCCTACCACCCCCTCACCGGAACCACGATGACCGGCGCGGACACGGTCGTACAGGTGCTGGCCGACGAGGGCGTCGACGTCATCTTCGGATACTCCGGCGGCGCGATCCTGCCGACCTACGACGCCGTTTTCCGCTTCAACGAGCTGCACAAGGTCAACGGCGCCGAGCCGATGCCGCTGATCGTACCCGCCAACGAGCAGGCCGCAGGCTTCATGGCCGCCGGCTATGCACGCGCCTCGGGCAAGGTCGGCGTGTGCCTGGTCACCTCCGGTCCGGGCGCCACCAACACGGTCACGCCGGTCCGCGACTGCATGGCGGACTCGATCCCCATCGTCGTGCTCTGCGGCCAAGTTCCGACCGCCGCCATCGGTTCGGACGGCTTCCAGGAAGCCCCCGTCAGCACGATCATGGGCTCGGCGGCCAAGCACGTGTTCCTGGTCACCGACGCCAGCAAGCTGGAAGCCACGCTGCGGACCGCCTTCGAGATCGCCCGGACCGGTCGTCCGGGCCCGGTGGTGGTGGACATCCCCAAGGACGTGCAGAACTGGTCGGGCAAGTTCGCCGGCCAGGGCGTCCTGCCGATTCCGGGTTATCGCGCCCGCCTGCGCGAAGTCACCACCAACAAGCTCGGCCCCGCCGGCGCCGGCCAGTTCCTGGAACTGCTGCGCCAGGCCAAGCGTCCGCTGATCTACGCCGGCGGCGGCGTCATCAACGGCCAGGCCTCGGCTGAACTGCGCGCCTTCGCCGATGCCTTCAAGATTCCGGTGACGACGACGCTGATGGGCATCGGCGCCTACGACACCACCGAGGCGCGCTCGCTGCAGATGCTGGGCATGCACGGCACGGCGTTCGCCAACTACGCGGTCGACGATTGCGACTTCCTGGTAGCCGTCGGTGCCCGCTTCGACGATCGCGTGGCCGGTGTGCCGGGCAAGTTCGCGCCCAAGGCGCGCGCCATCGCCCACCTCGACGTCGACCCGGCCGAGATCGGCAAGGTCAAGAAGGTCGACTGGTGGCACGTGGGCGAGCTGCGCCAGGCGCTCGAGGCCCTTCGCAGCTTCGCCGTCGATCACGGCTTCAGGCCGGACTACTCGGCCTGGCATGCGCACATCGCGAAGCTCAAGGCCGAGCATGCGATGAACTACGAGCGCGGCGGCACGCACATCCAGCCGCATGCCGCGATCGAGGAAATCAACAAGCTGACGAAGGGCACGGCCGTGGTGGCAACCGGCGTCGGCCAGCACCAGATGTGGGCTGCGCAGTACTTCGACTTCAAGGAACCCCGCCTGTGGCTTACGTCGGGCTCGATGGGCACGATGGGCTTCGGCCTGCCGGCTGCGATCGGCGCCGCGTTCGCGCGCAAGGACCGCATCGTCATCGACATCGACGGCGACGCCTCGATCCGCATGAACCTGGGTGAACTCGAGACGGCGACCACGTACAACCTGCCGGTGAAGATCGTCGTGCTGAACAACTACGGCGACGGCATGGTCAAGCAGTGGCAGCGCCTGTTCTTTGCCTCGCGCTATGCCGGTTCGGACAAGAGCCTGCATCGCAAGGACTTCATCAAGGCGGCGGAGGCGGATGGTTTTGCATTCGCCAAGCGCGTCGAGAAGAAGGAAGACCTCGCGCGCGTCGTCAAGGAGTTCATCGACTTCCCAGGGCCCGCGTTCCTCGAAGTCGTCATCGATCCGATGGCCTCGGTCTACCCGATGGTCGGCCCCGGCATGAGCTACGAGCAGATGATCACCGGCGACTGGATCCCCTCGCGCTCGAAGCAGACGACCGGCAGCAGCGACAAGGCCGACCTGTTCTGAACCCGTAGCCCGGGTGAAACCCGGGACGGATCCTCGACTCCTGACGAAAAGCCCCGGGTTTCACCCGGGCTACGAGCTGATTTGCGTGGGTTACGGCAAAGGTCAACGCAAAGGTCGTGGAGAACAACAAAGAAAGGCGCAAAGGATCATGGAAATCCTTTGCGCCTTTCTTTTTCCTTTGCCGTCGCTGCTTCAATCGCAGCTCCGTTGCGCTGGTCGTTGCCGTAAAGAACGCCCCCGGGTTACGAAGGCTTCAGGCGTTCGCCGCCGCCGGCGCGTTCACACCGGCATTCCCCGGCTTCACCGCGTTCTCGGAATGCGCGAGATGAAATTCTCGCGCGGCCTTCACGAAGCCTTCGAACAGCGGATGCCCGTCACGCGGCGTCGACGTGAATTCCGGATGGAACTGGACGCCGACGAACCAGGGATGATCCGGAATCTCGACGATCTCGACCAGCTCCTCGTCCTCCGACAGTCCGGCCAGCATCATGCCTTTCTGCGTGAGCTGCTCGCGGTAGTTGTTGTTGAACTCGTAGCGGTGACGATGGCGCTCGCTGATCGTCTCGCTGTTGTACATGGCACGAACGCGCGAGCCTGACTTCAGGCGGCAGCGCTGAACACCCAGGCGCATGCTGCCGCCCAGGTCGGAATCCGCGCTGCGCTTCTCGACCTGGCCGGAGGCGGTGACCCACTCGGTCACCAGCGCGATCACCGGGTGCGGTGAATGGGGGTTGAACTCGGTGGAATGCGCGTTACCCAGCGCGCAGACGCTGCGCGCGTAATCGATGACGGCCACCTGCATGCCCAGGCAGATGCCCAGATAGGGCATGCGGTTCTCGCGCGCGTACTTCGCGGCCAGGATCTTGCCTTCGATGCCGCGCTCGCCGAAGCCGCCCGGCACCAGGATGGCGTCCGCGCCCTGCAGCACGCGGGTGCCCTGCGACTCCAGCGTTTCCGATTCGATGTAGCGGATCTTCACGCGCGTGTGCGTGTGCAGACCCGCGTGGTACAGCGCCTCGTTGATGCTCTTGTAGGCGTCCGTCAGGTCCACGTATTTGCCGACCATGGCGACCTGGACCTCGGCATCCATCTGCTCGCGCGCTTCGACCACGCGCTCCCAGCTCGACAGGTCGGCGCGGCGCACATCGAGACCGAAGTGCTGCACCACCTGTTCGTCCAGGCCCTGCTGGTGCAGCCATCCCGGGATCTTGTAGATGTCGTCCAGGTCGATGGCCGAGATCACCGCGTTGTAGCCGACGTTGGTGAACAGCGCGATCTTGCGGCGCTCGGAATCCGGCAGCGGCCGTTCCGAACGGCACAGCAGCACGTCCGGCTGGATACCGATGCCGCGCAGTTCCTTGACCGAGTGCTGCGTCGGCTTGGTCTTGAGCTCGCCGCCGGCCTTGATGAAGGGAACCAGCGTCAGGTGCATGTAAAGCGCATTGCGACGGCCCAGCTCGTGGCCCATCTGGCGGATGGCTTCGAGGAAGGGCAGCGACTCGATGTCGCCCACCGTCCCGCCGATCTCGACCATGCAGATGTCCGCGCCTTCCGCTCCGCGCTTGATGCGCGAATGGATTTCGTCGGTGATGTGCGGGATGACCTGCACCGTACGGCCCAGGTAGTCGCCGCGGCGCTCCTTGTCGAGCACGTTGCGGTAGATCTGGCCCGTGGTGACATTCGAGTGGCGGTTGGTCTTGCCGCGCAGGAAACGCTCGTAGTGACCCAGATCCAGGTCGGTTTCGGCGCCGTCTTCGGTGACGAACACTTCACCGTGCTGGAAGGGGCTCATCGTGCCCGCGTCCACGTTGATGTACGGGTCGAGCTTGATCATGCGGACCTTGAGTCCGCGCGATTCGAGGATGGCCGCCAGACTCGCCGCGGCGATGCCCTTGCCAAGCGAGGAGACGACGCCCCCGGTTACGAAAATGAAACGAGTAGAGCCGGCGTCGGCCATGAGAAATAGGGGGGCGTTGGTTTGCGGAATTCTAACACTGGAGGCTGGTGCGGGCGGCAGCCGTTCGCCTTGATCAACTGCTTTTTGTTCCTGCGCCGAGAAGAAAAGCTTTCACCGCAAAGGCGCAAAGGGAAAAGAAAGGACGCAGAGAAAAGCACGATCCAAATGCCCGACGCCGCGGAGACGAGGTGCGCGGTCCTGTGGCGTAGCCACCATCAAAGCCTTTGCGACCTTTCATTTCCCTTTGCGCCTTTGCCGTGAAGACCCGTCTAGAAGACGCCGCCATCCGCCTACCCGCCGGCCAGTTTCCGCAGATCCACCTGCTCGCCCAGCACCAGGTCCTCCCGCGCCGCGAACCCGGGCTTGATCCACCAGACCAGCAACGGCAGCACGATCAGCGACAGCAGCATGTTGATCAGCATCACGGCCACCAGCAGCAGGCCCATGTCCGCCATGAACTTGAGATCGGACAGGAAATACCAGGGCAGGATGCCCACCAGCATGATCGTGGCGGTGAACATGATGGCCTTGCCAGTGGTCGTCAGCGCCGCGTGGATGCTGCGGCCCCAGTCCTGGCCCTGCGCGTTGAACTCCTCGCAGATGCGCGACAGCAGGTAGATGCCGTAGTCGATGCCCACGCCCACGCCGATCACCGCCACGATCACCGCGTTGATGTCCAGGCCGATCCCCAGCAGGTGCATGGCCGACAACAGCATGAAATTCGACAGGTTCACCGGCACCAGCAGGATCACGGCGGCCAAGACCGAGCGGTACGCGTAGCTCGACACCGCCAGCACCGCGATATTCACCAGCGCCAGGATCAGCCACTGGTAACGGTCGACCACCACGTTCATCGCCTGCTGGAGCGCGATGAACCCGGTGGCCAGCCGGATGCGGAAATGCGGGTGATCGATTCCCACCGCATCGACCGCCCGGCGCGCACTGGCCAGCGCGGCGTCGACGGTTTCCTGCTTGTTGTCCTTGTACCAGAGCGAAATCGTCGAATCCTGCTGCTCGAAATCGATGATGTGGCTGAAATTCACCGGGCTGGTGCCGTGCGTGATCGCAATCGCCGCGCCGGTGGTCGCCACCTCGTTCAGGTCCAGCGGCATCCACTTCGGATTGCCGCCGGCGAACAGGCGATTTCCTTCCATCATGTAATCGCTGAACGACAGCGTCTCGCGA
Source organism: Panacagrimonas perspica (assembly GCF_004364935.1). Lineage (GTDB taxonomy): Bacteria > Pseudomonadota > Gammaproteobacteria > Nevskiales > Nevskiaceae > Panacagrimonas > Panacagrimonas perspica. Next base: position 1,968,165 of record NZ_SOBT01000008.1, read on the forward strand.
GGCGGCAGCACCGGGTCGTTCTCGACCATCTTCTGGATCGCCTGCGACACCTGCACGACGTCGGGCGTGCGCGACACGCGCGTCTCCAAATCCAGCTTCTTGGCCTCGAACACGATCTCCAAGGTGTTGGTGCCGGGAAAGTGGGAGTTGATCGCCCGCACGGCCGTGTTGAAGTCGGAGTCGTGCCAGAGCAGGTTGCTGCCCTCCACCGGGTTGCCGATCCGGATCAGCGACGCGGTGTAGACGGCCCCCACCCCCAGCAGGACGACGACGACGCTGGTGGCGCGCGCCCTGGGACCATGGCTCAGCGACGAGAGCGCACCGAGTGCGCGCTTCTGCAGCAGGTGGATGCCGCGCTCGCGCTGCATGCCGCCGACGATCTGGTCCAGGTTCTTCGGCACCGGCAGCCAGGACAGCAGGATCGAGATCAGGAACACGCCGGTCGGGATGATCCACAGCGCCCAGAACCCGCAGAAGATCGCGTGGCGCACCATCGTCGGGATCGGCGCCACCGCGATGAAGACGATGCCGAAGACGTCCGTCAGGATGCCGAGGATCGACGGCGCCATCATGATCGCCATCGTGATCTCCGCCGCGCGGCGACGATCGCCGACGTGCTGCAGCACCTCGTAGTAGCGCTCGGTGTACTGCACGCAGTGCGAGAACGATCGCGCCATCAGCAGCAGCGGCACGATCATCAGCAGTGGCTCGATCGGCTGCCTGAGCCAGCCCGCCAGGCCGAATCCCCAGATGGCCGCCACGACGCTGCAGACGATCGGCGTCACCATGCCGGCGACGTTGCGCATGTACAGCATCAGCGCCAGCATCAGCGCGCCCAGCGTCACGAAGAAGATGCCGTAGGTCTGCTTCTGCAGGTGGTAGACCCAGCCTGTCAGCATCGGCTGTCCGGCGAGGTAGATCTCGTGGTCGGCATCGCGCGCCTTGTCGGCGAGGTCCCTGACGTACGCGAAGACCTCGCCGTAATCCAGACGGCTTTCGATGAACGTCGCGTTGACCAGCGTCGCGGTGTCGTCGCGCGAGATCAGGAACACGCGGGCGTTGGGCGAGCGCTCCACGCGACGACGGAAGTCCTCCACGTCCTCGGGATGGACCGGCGGCCGATCGTCCATCAGCGGGCGCATATCCACGCCGGTGGGCGTGGCCTCCACGTAGCGCGCCTTCTCGGTGGTGATCGACAGCACCTGGTCGTGGTCGACGCCGGGGGCAAGATCGATATCGCGCGTGACCTGCCAGACCTTGGCCAGGGTCTCGGGGTTGTAGATCGTCGGCTCGGCGTCCGCTGCGTCCGGATGGGCCAGCCGGCGCTTGATCATCAGGCTGATCGTCAGCGGATTGCCGAAATTCGGGTGGTCCTGGAAGGTCTGGACGAAGGGGTCGTCCCTCGGCAGCAGGTCCGAGAAGATCGTGCGGATCTCGACGCCCGGCAGGCCGGCGGCGAAGCCGATCGTCACGATCACGAACAGCGCCAGCACGGCGACCCGGTAGCGCATGACCCAGCGCGCAATCCGAAAACGCAGAGGTTCCATGTGTCCCGCCGCCGCTGGCTGGTTCCCGCCGACTATGGCATGTCGCTACATGTTCGCGACGTCGTCCCCGATAGAATCGCAGACCCCCACAGCCTTCCACGGACCGCGTCGATGAAAACCCGCATTACCGAAATGCTTGGCACGAAGTACCCCATCATCCAGGGCGGAATGATGTGGGTCGGTCGCGCCGAACTCGTTGCCGCCGTCTCCAACGCCGGCGCCTTCGGCATCATCACGGCGCTCACGCAGCCCACGCCCGAGCACCTGGTCAAGGAAATCGAGCGCACGCGCACGCTGACCGACAAGCCGTTCGGCGTGAACCTCACGATCCTGCCCTCGGCCAAGCCGCCGCCGTACGAGGCCTACCTCGACGCCATCCTCGACAACGGCATCAAGGTGATCGAGACCGCGGGCAACAATCCCAAGGAGTTCATCGCCAAGGCCAAGGCGCGCGGCGTGAAGATCATCCACAAGTGCACCGCAGTGCGGCACGCGCTGTCCGCCGAGCGCAACGGCGTGGACGCCGTCTCGATCGACGGCATGGAATGCGCCGGCCACCCGGGTGAAGACCAGATCGGCTGCCTGGTGCTGTTCGCGATCGCCGCCAAGAAGCTGAAGATCCCCCTCGTCGCGTCCGGCGGCATCGCGGACGGCCGCACGATGGCGGCGGCCTTGGCCATGGGCATCGACGGCATCAACATGGGCACGCGCTTCTGCGTCACCAAGGAAGCGCCGATCCACGACAAGATCAAGCAGTTGCTCGTCGACAAGTCCGAGCGCGACACGCTGCTGATCTTCCGCACGCTGCACAACACCGGTCGCGTGCTCAAGACCTCCGTTTCGGAGGAAGTCGTGGCCACCGAGAACCGTCCGGGCGGCTGCGAGTTCAAGGACATCCAGCACCTGGTCTCCGGCGCCAAGGGCCGCGAGGCGCTGGAGAGCGGCGACGAAAGCAAGGGACTCATCTGGGCCGGCCAGACGGTGGGCCTGATCGACGACATCCCCACCTGCGCCGAACTGATCGACAAGATGGTGCGCGAGTGCCGCGAGCTGCTGTCGGCGGCCCGCGACAAGGTGAACTGAGCACAGCCGCCGCCGATGACGTCCGACTTCCAGACGCGCCGCTACACCGGGGCGCAGGGCCTGCAGCTCGCCGCCGATGTCGGCGGCGATCCCGCGCACCCGCCCGTCGTGATGCTCCACGGCGGCGGACAAACGCGACACTCCTGGGGCACGGCGATGCGCGAGCTCGTCGCGCAGGGCTTCCACGTGGTGAATCTCGATGCCCGCGGTCACAGCGACAGCGACTGGTCGCCGGATGCCGACTACGAGCTCCCGACCCTGGCGGCGGATCTCAAGGCGGTGATCGCCACCTTGCGCTCGCCGCCGGCGCTGGTCGGCGCCTCGATGGGCGGCGCCACCTCGCTGTACGCGGTGGGCAACACCCCCGAACCGATCGCACGTGCACTCGTGATGGTCGACATCGTGCCCCGCATCGAGCAGGCCGGCGGCGACAAGATCGGCGCCTTCATGCGCGCCAATCCGGAGGGTTTCGCCACGCTCGAGGACGCGGCCGATGCGGTGGCCGCCTACTACCCGCACCGCCCGCGGCCCAAGGACCCGAGCGGCCTGATGAAGAACCTGCGCCGGCGCGACGACGGTCGTCTGCACTGGCACTGGGACCCGCAGCTGTTCGCGCGACCGCGCAAGGACCGGCCGCCCGAGCCGCCGCGCTTCACCGAGCAGTTGCTGCACGCCTGCCCCGGCGTGCACATCCCCACGCTGCTGGTGCGGGGCCTGAACAGCGACATCGTCGGCGACGCCGGCGTTGCCGAGTTCAAGCAGGCGCTGCCGCAGCTGGAAGTGTTCGATGTCGTTGGCGCGGGCCACATGGTGGCCGGCGATCGCAACGACGCGTTCAATCACGGCGTCGTGAGCTTCCTGAAGCGCACGATCAACCCGTAGCCCGGACGCGGTCCGGGAGCTTTTCCGCCTTCGAGCGCCGCTCCCGGACTTCGTCCGGTTAAGGGCTGCGCGCGGCCGCCAATCGGCCTAATCTGCGGATATCGAGAGGACCAGGCAGCCGGAGCGCTACCCATGATCGGAATCCCCATCGGACTGCTGACCGCCAACGCGGTGGAGTGGGCTCTCCACAAGCACGTGCTGCATGGCTGGGGCCGCACGCGGGGTACGTTCTGGTCCTTCCACTTCCACGAGCACCACAAGCTGGTGCGCCAGGGCGACTACCACGACCCGAACTACCACCGGTTCCCGCTGGGCCTGCACGCACAGGGCAAGGAAGCCTGGGGACTGATCGCCGGCAGCCTCGCGGTGGCGCCGCTGTTTCCGGTCGCCCCGTTCTTCGTCGGCACGCTGTGGTACTCGGCGGCCAACTACTACCGCATCCACAAGCACTCGCACCTCGACCCGGCCTGGGGCCAGTCGCGCATTCCCTGGCACTACGACCACCACATGGGTCGCAACCCGAACGCCAACTGGTGCGTGACGCGGCCCTGGTTCGACTACGTGATGGGCACGCGCGAGTTCACCGAAGGCAGCCCGCGCGAGAGCAACGTGCTGGGACTGCCCGGGTTGCCGGCGTGGATCGCGCGAAGGTTGCCCAAGCCGGAGTCGCTGGCCAGCGAGCATGCGGCGCCAGCGGCGCGCGCCGTTCCGACCGTCCGCGCCCGTCCGGATCAGCGTCCCACCGTAGCCCGGACGTAGTCCGGGATTCCCCTCGCAAACAGAGCGCAGCCCCGGACTTCGTCCGGGCTACGGGATCGGTCTTGCCCAATGTCGATTCCGGGGATTCCCGTTCGTCGTTCACAGGAAGGGCGCGTCGATGGCGGCGCTGCCCGGCTCCGTTCAACCCATCCTTCACGACGAGGACGCTCGACATGCAGATCAAGCACAACACGAGGATCACGCCCTGCCTGTGGTTCGACGACCAGGGCGAGGCTGCGGCCGAGTTCTACGTCTCGGTGTTCAAGAATTCGCGCATCACGCAGATCGCCCGCTACGGCGAAGCCGGCAAGGAAATTCACGGTCGCCCGGCGGGTTCGGTGATGACAGTCGCGTTCGAACTCGACGGCCAGAGCTTCACCGCACTCAACGGCGGGCCGTACTTCAAGTTCAACGAAGCGGTCTCGCTGCAGGTCAACTGCGAGACGCAGACCGAGGTCGATCACTACTGGGACCAGCTGTCGGCCGGCGGCGATCCGAAAGCCCAGCAATGCGGCTGGGTGAAGGATCGCTACGGCCTGTCGTGGCAGATCGTGCCGACCGTGCTGCAGGAACTGGTCACCGATCCTGATACCGCCCGTGCCGAGCGAGCGTTCACGGCGATGCTGAAAATGAAGAAGCTCGACATTGCCGAGCTCAAGCGCGCGGCCGGCTGACGCGTAGCCCGGACGAAGTCCGGGGTTGCGCTCTCTATTCGAGAGAAACCCCGGACTTCGTCCGGGCTACGGGCTTATTCCTTGTGATGCACCTTGCCGGCGCCATACACCGGCGTCGGAATCCCTTCGCTGCGGGCCTTGAGCTGCAGCGCCACGAACTGCGAGTAATGCCGCGACTGGTGCAGGTTGCCGCCGTGGAACCAGAGGTTGGGCTGCGCGGTGGGCTTCCACAGATTGCGCAGCTCGCCTTCCCACGGCCCCGGATCCTTGGTCGTGCCCGAACCCAGGCCCCAGCACTTGCCGACCTTGTTGGCGACCTTCTTCGAGATCAGCTTGGCGGCCCAGTTGCTCATCGAGCCGTAGCCGGTTGCGTAGACGATCAGGTCCGCCGGCAGCTCGCTGCCATCCGACAGCACGACCGAACGCGGCTTGATCTGGCTGATCGTCACGCCGCTGCGCAGCTTGACGCGGCCATCGGCCACCAGCTCGGAGGCGCCGACGTCGATGTAGTAGCCGGAGCCGCGACGCAGGTACTTCATGAACAGGCCGGTGTCGTCTTCGCCGAAGTCGAGCAGGAAGCCAGCCTTCTCCAGCCTCGCGTAGAAGTCGGCGTCGCGCTGCTTCATCGCGGCGTAGATCGGCACCTGGAACGCCGGCAGCAGCTTGTACGGAATCGAGGCGAAGATCAGGTCGGCCTTGTCCGTCGTGATGCCGTTCTTCACCGCGGACTCGGAATACAGCGATCCCAGTCCCAGCTCGAGCAGCGACTCCGAGCGCGCGATGTGCGTCGACGAGCGCTGGATCATCGTGACGTCCGCGCCGTGCTCCCACAGGTCCGCGCAGATATCGTGTGCCGAGTTGTTCGACCCGAGCACGACGCAGTGCTTGCCCTCCCAGCCCTCGCCTCCCGGATGCTGGCTCGAGTGATGCTGCTTGCCCTCGAAGGTTTCGGCGCCCGGAATCTCCGGCACCGACGCGAAGCCCGACACGCCGGTGGCGAGCACGAGCTGCGTCGGCCGCAGCACGACTTTCTGCTTGCCCCGCTTGACCGTTACTTCCCACGTGCCGCTCGCCTCGTCGAACGAGGCTTTCTGGCAGGTCGTGTTGCTCCAGTAGTTGAGCTCCATGACCTTGACGTACATCTCGAGCCAGTCGCCCATCTTGTCCTTGGGCGTGAACACCGGCCAATCCGCCGGAAACGGCAGGTAGGGCATGTGGTCGTACCAGACCGGGTCGTGCAGGCACAGCGACTTGTAGCGCTTGCGCCAGGAGTCGCCGGCCTTCGCGTTCTTCTCGATCACCAGCGCCGAGACGCCGAGCTTGCGCAGCCGCGCCGCGAGGCCAATGCCGCCCTGCCCGCCACCGATGATCAGCACGTAGGGCTGCTTCGAATAGCCGAGCTCGGCTTCTTCCTGCTCGCGCAGATCCAGCCAGGTCTTGCGGTCCTTCGAGGCGCCGTGCTCGGCGCCCTTGATGCGGCGCTCGCCGTTCTTCTCCTCGTGGCCGATGAGCTCCTTCATCGTCGTCAGCAAGGTCCAGCAACGATCGCCCTTCAGGCGGATCTGTCCGTACCCGCGCGCCACGGCGGTCTCGAACGTGATCCAGGCTTCGGTGACGCCGTCGGCGCTGGTGGCCTCGCCTTCGACGCGCCAGGTGTGCGGCTTCACGTTGTCGAGCGTCGCGGCGAGCATCGCCTTGATCTGCTTGCGGCCCTCGAGCGTCTTGATGTTCCACGTGAACGCGATCAGGTCGCGCCAGTAGGAATCCTCTTCGAACAGGTTGGCCGCCGCGGCGGCATCCGCCGCTTCGAGTGCGGCGGAAAACTTCGAGAGCCACATCACGACCTGCGCGGTGGCAGGGTTCATCGGGGCGCCGGAATCTGCGGCCATGCTGTCTTCTCCTTGGTTCTTCTTATGGGGTGCCTCGAATCGACTGCGCGCAGCGACGCCGGTTCACGCCGGACGTGCGGGCACCCATTCCTCGGGCTCCGGAAATTCGAAGCCTTCGGGGAAATCGAAGATCTCGACGGTCGTGCCGACGAGGTCTTCGGTGCCGAAGTAGGCGTAGCGAACCGTCGTCCACTTGCCCGCCTGCACGTTCTTCAGGCCGAGCTTCTCGAATTTCTCGCACTGCTGGTCGAACGTCAGGCCGTTGCAGGCCTGGCCGACGTGCTGGATGCCCTCGCCGTGCTTGGCCAGGAAATCCTTGTAGATGCTCGGGCCTTCCAGTGGCTGGATCACTTCCCACATCATCGTGCCCGACGTCGCCAGCGCCAGGCGCATCGAATAGCGCTCCGGCTTGCCCATGTACGTCTGCTCCTTCACCGTCTCGGGGCTGAAGGTGTAGATGCGCCACGGACCGACGCCGAGTTTCACGAAGCCGTCGAGCGTGCGACGGATGTCGTTGGTGACCACGCACACCTGGATGGTGTCGCCGATGAAGCTGTTGGACAGGCTCGCAGGCCCGGTGACCTGGGGATGGTTCTGGCTCACGTCGTCTCCTCGATTCATGGGGTCCCTGTTGGCGGGACCTCGAACCGCAGACTAGCAGCCCTTTTTCGGGCTGCCATGACGGGAAACCCTCAGGTGCGGACGACGGGTTCCACGAGCTGCGCCAGCAGCTGGGTGCGCGATCGCACGCCGGCTTTCATGAAGATCGAGCGCAGGTGGTTCTCGACCGTGCGCAGGCTCAGGTCGAGCTCACACGCCACATCGACGTTGCGCAGGCCGCGGACGACCCGGCGCGTGACGTCGAGTTCGCGCGCGGTCAGCCGGGCACCCTGCGCCCAGCGTTCCAGGGTGGGCACGGCGAGCGGCGGCGTCACACGCAAGTGGAACCTGTGTCCCGTGGCGTCGCCCTCGACGCCGGTCACGCACAAGTGGCCACCACCGACCACGCCTCGAATGCCCAGATCCGACAGCATCGCGCTCCAGCCGCCGTCGATCCGCACGTCGCCGCGGACCCGCCGCAGCGCGTCCAGCAACGCCGGGAAACAGAGCGAGCCGCGAGTCGGCGCCGACGCGACGGCGGCCGTGATCTCCGTCAGCTCCAGCAGACGCGCATCCGACGCGAAACGCAGGCTCCATTCCCGCTCGCGCGCCGTCGTCTCGGCGGCCTCGTCGAGACGGGACCGGAAGCACATGCGCTCGACGCTCGCGTGGAAGGCCGGCGCCAGCGCATCGGCCTGTTCGAGTTCGAACGAGAAATCGCGGCCCGAACGCGGCCGATGGAAGCCGAGCACGACCACGCGCGAGGGATCGAACTCCGGCCGCACCATCAGTCCGAACACGTGCTGCACGTCGATCGCGCGCAGGAACTCGTTGTAGTACTCGGTGCCCAGCAGCGCGCCGCTCGTGCATCGATCCGACAGCCGAACCACCTTGTGGACATTGGGCGCCAGGGCGCGCGGATCGCACAGGCCGAAGCTGGGCGCGCACACCGGATCGAGATCGACGAAGTGCGCGCTGTAATCCGCGATGGCGCGGATCGGCATGCGGATCTGCGCCGCGCGACCCAGCAGCAGCTTGTCGTCACCATCGCGGCGCATCTCGAATACGCAGCTGCTGCCGGCGTCGAAGAACCGTGTCAGACACGGCAGCACGTCGGTCGCGAGCTGGTCGAAGGTCTCGCAGGACAGGATGTGATTGGCCAGCGCCAGGCTCGGTGCGGTCGGTTTGTTCTCGCTCGGCGCCATCGTCAGGTCCGGATGAAACGTCCGGCGAACGTTAAATCAAGCCCGGGACGAGTGCATCACCGTAGCCCGGGTGAAACCCGGGGTCGCGCTCCGTTTTCGAGGGGAACCCCGGGTTTCACCCGGGCTACAGATGACGTACGAAGAAATCCCGCGCCGCGCCGCTGCTGTCCGCGAACCGGTCGAGATACGGGATGTAGTGATCCCCGGGAATGACGAGCAGTTCCTTGGGCTCGCGTGCCGCATAGAACGCGCGCAGCGCGATGTCCGTCGCCGTGATGCGGTCTTCCTCGGCGACGATCATCAGCAGCGGGGTCGGACTGATGCGCGGCATCCACGGCATCGCCTCGTATTCCTGCCGCAGGTCCAGCGAGTTCACCGTGAGCCGGTTCGGCCAGGGCGCGCCGCGCGTCCGCACGTAATGATCGAAGTAGCGATGGCTCATGCGCGTTGTCGTGTCCCCGGGCTTTTCCGGGTCGTCTTCGCAGACGGTGACGATGCGCGACGCCGCACCCGACGCCCGCTCCCACCGGTCCTGCTCCAGCATCTTGCGGTACTCGATCCGGGCTTCCGCGGACATCGCCTTCTGGGTGCTCTCGAACGCGCTGATGTAGGGAACCTGGCTGACCACCGCCTTCACGCGACGGTCCAGCGCCGCTGCCATCAGCACCAGCCCGCCGGTGTAGCTCGTACCCCAGATGCCGATGCGCTGCGGATCGATCTCGGGACGCGACTGCGCGAACGTGATGGCGTGGCCGTAATCGCGCCGCTGCGCGACCGGATCGATCTCGTCGCGCGGCGTGCCGTCGCTGGCACCGAGATTGCGGTTGTCGTAGACCAGTACGGCGAGGCCGGCGGCGACGAAGACCTCGGCGTAATCGTCGAGGCCCATTTCCTTGAGCGCGCTCAGGCCATGCGCCATCACGACGGCAGGACATGGACCGCTGGCGTTCGCCGGTACGTACAACCAGCCGCGCAGGGTCGTGCCGGCTGCGTCGAACGCGATGTCGGTGCGCATCACCCGGCGCGCGGATCGATCACCAGCGCGCGCACCTCGATGCTCTCGCGCGGCTGGAACTGCGCCGGCTGGTGCGGATGCCGGAAGCCCGTGTGCGGCGTGAAGCGCGTCGCCGAGGATTCGTCGGAGTCGAAACCCTTGAACACCAGCACCTCGTCGGCCTGCATCGCCGACGCGTAGTACCAGCGATGCGACGGGTTGTGCAGCAGCGAAAAGATTTCCCCGCTCAGGCGCGGCGCAGTCAGCTCGTCTTCCATGTAGTGCCGGATCGGCGTCGGCACGAGGTCCTCGGGCGCAACCGACAGGGCGTGGCACAGCGCCAGCGGCAGGTCGACGACCGGTCCATGCAGCGGGCGCCACACGTTCACCAGCATCGTGCGCTTCGGCGCAGGCCCCTGGTAGCCGCGCTGCGCCATGATCTCGCCGCCGCGGCGCAGACCCGAGGCCGCGGTGTAGTCGCCGTGCGCCATGTCCACCGGCGCGCGCACGCCCGCCTCGCCTCGTGCCGCGCGACCGACGCTGCGCACGTTGTGGTCGAAGATGAAGACCTCGGCGGCGCCGGTCAGCGCCTTCAGGTACGCCTCCATCTCGCCGTAGTAGATCGCCTTGACCTTCGCGTCGTCGAAGAAATCGCGGAACGGCGAGACCTGCTGGCGGAACACGAAACCGTCGCGCTGCAGATCGAGCGAGTCGGCGATCTCGCGGCAATCGGCGATGTGGCAGGGGTAATAGGTCTTCGGAGGACCTTCGGGTTCGCGCCCGCTCGATGGCGGCCACACGGTGTACTGCGCGTCGATCGCGCCTTCCGTCAGATACGCCAGCGGCGCGTCGACGCCGGCCAGCGGGGCCGCTTCGCGGCGGGAAGAAGCATGCAACGTGGAAGTGTTCATTGACCGAAGGTTCCGTCCGGGTAGTCGGAGTGACAGGTGATGTTGGCGGGCAAGGTCAGCCAGGGCTGACCGCTGGAGCACCAGATCGCGAAGCTCGGCTGCAGCGAGGACTTGTCGTCCAGCGTGCCGCCCATCATCGAGCGGATCTCCGGATATCGATCCAGCGTGATCGATACCGCGGAGCCGCAGGTTGCGCAGAAGTGGCGACGCAGCGCGCCGTCGCCGGACTCGCGGCTCTCGTACGTGCTGAGCCGGCCCTCGATGGTCACCGCTTCCATCGGGAAGACGACGCCGATCAGGAAGGCGGAACCCGACTGGCGCTGACAGCGCTCGCACTGGCACAGCCCGACGCTTGAGGGGCGGCCTTCGAAGCGGTAGGTGACGGCGCCGCACAGGCAACGTCCCGTTCCTCCTTCGTTCTGCTGCTGTTGCATGGCCTGCTCCGGCGTCGGCGATGAGGCGACCCTACACGCTGCGGCGTGGCTCAACATCGGCTTTCTTCTTCATGTTCCGTTAACTTATCCTTCACGATATGGGCGACCCCAGTTTCGACGGCCTGTCGGCGTTCCTCTCGGTGGAGCAGCACCGCAGCTTCACGCGGGCAGCGCGCGCACTCGGCGTGAGCACCGCCGCAATCAGCCAGACGATCCGCCGACTGGAGCAGCGCCTCGGTGTTCCGTTGTTCCAGCGCACCAGCCGGCAGGTCGCACTTACCGAAGCCGGACAAGCCTTCCACGCACGCGTGCGGCCGGCGGCGGAGCAGATCGCCGAGGCGCTCGAAGCGCTGAACCTGTTTCGCGGCCGGCCGGTGGGACATCTGCGGCTGACCGCGCCGCGTATCGCGCTGCCGCTGGTGGTCGAACCCATCGTCGCGCAGTTCCGCCGCAACTTTCCGCAGATCTCCATCGACGTGCGCGCCGACGACGCCATCGTCGACCTGCAGGCCAAGGGCCTCGATGCCGGCATCCGTTTCGGCGACAGCGTGGACAACGACATGGTCGCAATCCGGCTGACGCGCGACGTCACCTGGCGCGTGTACGCAGCACCCGACTATCTCGAACGATGCGGCACGCCCGCCAAGCCCGAGGACCTGGCGACGCACGAGTGCATCCAGTACCGCTTTCCGACCTCCGCTGCGCTGCAGCGATGGGAGTTCATGAAAGGAGCGCGCCTCGTGCACGCACCGCTACGCGAGACCATCGCCGTCAGCGACAGCCTCTCGCTGTTGTCGATGGCGCTGCGAGGCGCCGGCCTGATCTACGCCGCCGACCTGTCGATCGCGGCGGACATCGCGGCCGGACGGCTGGTCGCCGTGGTGCCGAAAGTCACGCGTCGCACGCCGGGTTTCTTCCTGTATTTCCCCAAGCGCATGCAGTCGCAGACCAAGCTGCGTGCGTTCATCGACACGGCGGTGCGGTTGCGCGAAACGCGGTCGCAGGCATAACCCGTAGCCCGGGTGAAACCCGGGGTAGCGCTCGATATACGAGACAAACCCCGGGTTTCACCCGGGCTACGTCGACGTCGTCCATCCGGGCGCATCCCTCAGGGCCCGACGCAGGTCCATCCCGGTTTCACAGCCGTTATCGTTGTCGTCGCATCGACAACGCAGGACGCAGGGCATGACACAGACTCACCTCCGGCGCGGCATCGAGTTCGTGGAAGCGGAACTACCTTACCTCGCGCCTTCGGACACGCCGCCCTACCGCTACACCTACGACCCGCCCCCGGGTGTAGCCAAGGAAGTCGGCGAACTCGATCACCGTCGCACGCGCATCTGGAGCGGCTGGTCCGAAAGCAGCGCGCTGTCGCTCGACGTCCACGGCTTTTCCATCGGCACGCATCCGACGCCGTTCACGAGCTTCTACGATGCGGACGCCATCGAGCGCGACTACTACCCGGAAATGGAGCGCCTGGTGCTGGCGCATACCGGCGCACGCCGCGCGATCGTGTTCGACAAGAATGTGCGCCATGCGCCGAGCGCGGACACGCCGACGACGTTCCTCGGCCGGCCGGCGCGGCTGGTCCACAACGATTACACGACGACCTCGGCGCCGCAGCGCCTGCGCGACCTGCTGGATCCGGCCGACGCGGAAGCCGCACTGCAACGCCGCTACGCCTTCATCAACCTGTGGCGTCCCATCGTCGAGCCGCTGCGCGATGCGCCGCTCGCGCTGTGCGACGCGCGCAGCGTAGCGCCCGAGACGGTCGTCACCTCGGCGCTGATCTATCCCGATCGTCGCGGCGAGGTGTACCGGCTCACGTACAGCCCGCAGCATCGCTGGGTGTATTTCCCGGACATGCGCGTCGACGAGCTGATCTTCATCAAGTGCTACGACTCGCTCGAGGATGGCCGGGCGCGGTTCTCGGCGCACACCGCGTTCGACGATCCGAGCTGCCCTGCCGGGTCGCCGCCTCGGCAGAGCATCGAGATCCGCACGCTGGTGATGTGGTGACAAACCCGTAGCCCGGGTGAAACCCGCGGCTTCTCTCGACGGGCGAACGCAACCCGGGTTTCACCCGGGCTACGGTTAGATTCCGCGGAACGTCGCGAACTGGTCCAGCGGGAGCCGGCGCGTGCGCAGGCTGTTCACCGGCGCATCCGGGTCGGCATAACCGATCGCCATGCCGCAGAACAGCATCAGTTCTTCCGGCGGCTGCAGGAATTCTGCGATCGTCTTCGGATAGACCGACCAGCACTCCTGCGGGCAGGAGTCCAGGCCGCGCTCGCGCAGCAGCAGCATCAGGGTCTGCAGGTACATCCCGAGGTCCGACCACTGCGGGCGGCCCATGCGACGGTCGACGTAGCAGAACAGAGCGGCCGGCGCGTCGAAGAACTGGAAATTGCGCGCGAACTGCCGCATGCGGCCGGCCTTGTCGGTGCGCGGTGTGCCCAGCAGCGCATACATCTCTTCGCCCACGGCGTAGCGCTCGGTGCGGTGCGGCTCCCACAGATCGGGCGGATAGATCTCGTACTCGGTGGGATCGCTGGTCGGCCCCGTTGCCAGGCGCTTCTGCATTCGCGCCTTCAGATCAGTCAGCGTGTCGCCGCCCAGCACGTACAGGCGCCAGGGCTGCAGATTGCCGCCCGAGGCGGAACGAGCCGCGAGTGCGACCGCCTCACGCAGCACCTCGCCCGAAACCGGGGTGTCTAGAAAGGCGCGCACGCTGCGGCGGGTATTGACGGCTTCGGTGACGTTCAAGCGGGGCTCCGTGTGGCAAAGGGAATCGTGACCGACAGCGTAGCCCGGGTGAAACCCGGGGTGGCCCTTCGAACCTCGGAAAACGGCCCCGGGTTTCACCCGGACTACGCCAATGCCGATGCCGGGCTGCCAAGCCACGTAAAATCCCCGGCTCGCCGTCCCGTTCCGCTGTCCGATGTCTGAAAACGCGCTGCCCCTGCCCGAAACCGCGCTTGCCCTGCACGCGGTGGAGGTCGCGCTCGCGCGCAAATCCTCGGTGCTGGCCGTGGCGGGCAACGAACAGCAGGCGTACCGCATCGAATCGGCGCTGCGATTCTTCGCCTCCGGACGCATCCCGGTGCTGCACCTGCCGGACAACGAGACGCTTCCGTACGACCCGTTCTCGCCGCACCAGGAACTGCTGTCGGACCGCATGGCCGCGCTCAACGCGCTGCCGGCGCTGGCGCAGGGCATCGTGCTGGTCACGGCCGATGCGCTGATCCAGCGCCTGCCGCCGCGCAGTTTTCTCGACGCGCGCTCGCTGAACATCAGGGCCGGACAGAAGCTGGACGCGCATGCTTTCCGCGAACGGCTCGTCGCCGCCGGCTACGCCTCGGTCGGCGAAGTGCAGACCCAGGGCGAGTTCGCGGTGCGCGGCGCGATCATCGACCTCTATCCGATGGGCTCGAACGAGGCCTACCGCCTCGACCTGTTCGACGACGAGATCGAGTCGATCCGCACCTTCGACCCGGAGACACAGCGCTCGACCGACAAGGTCGAAGCCGTGCGACTCCTGCCCGCGCGCGAATTCCCGATCGACAAGGAAGGCATCGAGACCTTCCGGCGCCGCTACCGCGAGTATTTCCCCGGCGACCCGGCGCGCTCGCGCATCTACGCCGAGATGAGTCGCGGGTTTCCGCCCGCGGGCATCGAGGCCTGGCTGCCGCTGTTCTTCGCCAGGACCGCGAGCCTCACCGATTACCTGCCGCCGGATATCGCGGTGCTGCCGCTGGCGGATCTGTCCGCCGCGCTGGCCGCGGACTGGGCGCAGATCGACGATCGCTTCGAGCGGCTGCGCGGAGACATCGAGCGACGGCTGATGAAACCGGCCGACCTGTTCATCGAGCCGTCGATCGCGCTCGAGGAACTCGAATCGCTCGAGCAGGTGCCGCCCCCCACGATCCAGGCGCAGCCGTTGCCCAGCCAGGGCGAGCAGATCAAGCGCCACCTCGGCGCCACGACGAATCGCGTGCTGTTCATCGCCGAGTCCGCCGGCCGCCGCGAAGCGTTGCTCGACTGGCTCAAGCCGCAGGGCATCCTGCCGCGACAGCACGACGGCTGGTCCTCGTTCGCCGACGACAAGAACAAGTACGGCATCACGCTGGGGCCCCTGCAGGACGGCCTCGAGTTCGAAGCGCTCGGCATCTCGCTGGTGGCCGAACCGCAGGTGTTCGGCCAGCGCGCGCCGGTGGAATCGCGCAAGCGCGCGAACAAGATCCGCGATCCCGAGACGATCCTGCGCGACTTGTCCGCGCTCGCCATCGGCTCGCCGGTCGTCCACATCCAGCATGGCGTGGGCCGCTATCGCGGCCTGCAGCGGCTCGAGGCCGGTGGCGTCGAAGCCGAGTACCTGGTGCTCGAATACGCGCCGCGCAGCGGCAGCAAGGAGCCGGACAAGCTGTACGTGCCGGTGGGGTCGCTGCAGCTGATCCATCGCTACACCGGCAGCGAGGAACAGTCCGCGCCGCTGCACAGCCTGGGCACCGAACGCTGGGGCAAGGCACAGGCCAAGGCGCGCGAGAAGGCCAACGACGTGGCCGCCGAGCTCCTGCAGATCCAGGCGCGTCGTGCGGCCAAGCAGGGCGTCGCGATCGACATCATCGACGACGACTACAAGCGTTTCTGCGAGGGCTTCCCGTTCACGACGACGGCCGACCAGCAGAAGGCGATCGACGCTGTGCTGGCGGACCTGTCCAGCGAACGTCCGATGGATCGCGTCGTCTGCGGCGACGTCGGCTTCGGCAAGACCGAGGTCGCGCTGCGCGCCTGCTTCGCGATGGCGCGCGCCGGCAAGCAGGTCTGCGTGCTCGCCCCCACGACACTGCTGGCACAGCAGCACGAGAAGAATTTCCGCGATCGGCTGGCCGACTGGCCGATCCGTGTCGGCGCGATGTCGCGCATGCGCACGACCAAGGAACAGAACGCGTCGCTCAAGGAGCTCGAGGAAGGCAAGCTCGACATCATCATCGGCACGCATCGACTGCTGCAGCCGGACGTGAAGTTCAAGAACCTGGGCCTGGTGGTCGTCGACGAGGAGCATCGCTTCGGCGTGCGCCACAAGGAGCGCCTGAAAAACCTGCGCGCCGAGGTGGACCTGCTGACGCTCACGGCCACGCCGATCCCGCGCACGCTCAACATGAGCCTGTCGGGCCTGCGCGACATGTCGATCATCGCCACGCCGCCGGCCTCGCGCATCGCGATCAAGACCTTCGTCGCCGAGTGGGATCGCAACCTGGTCATCGAGGCCTGCCAGCGCGAGCTGCGCCGCGGCGGCCAGATCTATTTCCTGCACAACGAGGTCGCGAACATGGAGAAGTTCGCGCGCGACGTGCAGGAGATGGTGCCCGAGGGCCGCGTGCGCTTCGCCCACGGCCAGATGCGCGAGCGCGAACTCGAGCAGGTGATGCTCGACTTCTATCACCAGCGCTTCGACATCCTGGTGTGCTCGACGATCATCGAATCCGGTATCGACGTGCCCACCGCCAACACCATCCTGATCGATCGCGCCGACCACCTGGGCCTGGCACAGCTGCACCAGCTGCGTGGCCGCGTCGGCCGCTCGCATCACCGCGCCTACGCCTACCTGCTGGTGCCGTCCAAGCGTGCGCTGACACCCGACGCCGAGAAGCGGCTCGAAGCCATCGAGACGCTCGGCGATCTCGGCTCGGGCTTCGCGCTGGCCACGCACGATCTCGAGATCCGCGGCGCTGGCGAACTGCTGGGCGAAGACCAGTCGGGCCAGATCGAGGAAGTGGGCTTCACGATGTATGCCGAACTGCTGGCCCGCGCGGTCAAGGCGATCCAGCGCGGCAAGCTCGACGACGCGCCATTCGGCCTGGCCGCCTGCGAGGTGGACATGGGCGTCTCGGCACTGATCCCGGACAGCTACGTTCCCGACGTGCACATGCGCCTGGTGCTGTACAAGCGCGCGTCCGAGGCGACTGACGAGTCCGCCCTGGACGAGCTCAAGATCGAGATGATCGACCGCTTCGGCCTGCTGCCGCCGCAGGCCGAGCGGCTGGTCGAGGCCGCCCGCGTGCGCATCGCCGGCGAAGCCCTGGGCCTGCGCAAGGTGCGCGCCGGCAGCCGCAGCGCCGTGCTCGACTTCGGACCCGAACCGAAGATCGAGACGCCGCGCCTGATCCGGCTGATCCAGCAGCAGCCCAAGATCTACAAGCTCGAAGGCCAGAAGCGGCTGCACATCAACGCCATGCTCGATCCACCCGAGGGTCGCGCGGACCAGATCCTGAATCTTCTCGAAGCGCTGAAGCCCAAAGCCGCGCCCGCCGCGCCGTAGGTGCTGGGGTACGCTGTTGTTCGATGATGGCAATCGTAGGGTGCGCCCCGCGCACCATCGGCTTCGACTTCGTAACCCGCGGTGAATCGTGCGCGGGGCGCACCCTACGAGCCGGCATCGCGATGAGCCTTGCGCGCGGCGCACGCCGTTCATCCGAACGCGGCGATAATTGGCGTACCAGCCGGGTCAGACCCCGTCGCCATCCGCTCTCGACCCACCGAATGAAGTCCGCCTCAGTTTCGAGATGGTCCCCCTGCTTCCTTTCCCTCGTTCTGTTGCTGGCGAGCACTTGCGCGCATGCCGAAACCTGGCGCGTGGACCTGATCGTGTTCCGTTTTCTCGGCGGCATCGATGAACGCGGCCGCCTGCCGCAGGCCCCCGGGCTGGCCGGCGCCATCGAGCTGGACAACGCGAGCGCGCTGAGCGCAGCGGGCATCACGGTGCTGCCGGACGCGGATTTCGGCCTGAACGATCAATGGAGCAAGCTCAAGTCGAGCCCTCAGTTCAAGCCGCTGATCCGCATCGCCTGGACGCAGAACGACCCGCCGGTCGAAAACGGGCCCCGCCTGCACCTGATGGCCGGCAGCAAGCTCAAGATCCGCGACGAGCAAGGCTTGGGCGAGCGCGAATTCCAGGAAGTCGACGGCACGGTCGCGCTGCACCTGGGCCGCTTCCTGCACCTGGACGCGGCAATGATATTCACCAGCCCCGGCGAACCGGCGCAGTCCTGGATGCTCAGCGAATCCCGAAAGATGAGGAGCGAGGAGCTGCATCACCTCGACAGCCCGCGGCTGGGATTGATCACGAAGGTGAGCAAGTGGGGCCCGGGACTGACGTCGACCGTGCCTGCCGCGACCCCCTGATTCGCTCGTCACTTTGGCCGGGCTGCTGCCCGGTCCTGCCGGTGAGGCGAGGACAGGGTCCCTCCTTCAGGACCGGAAAAAGCTTTCCGCTCCACGCCGAATCGCCGCTAGCTGCCTATTTTTCTTAGGAAACCAGGCCGCACCCAAACGCGGACTCTCAAGGCGCTCGCCTCGCCCTTCTTATTCCTTTTTCGATATTTCTTTCTTCGTAAATTTCTTCTCCCCTTAATAACGAACTGCTCATTAATTCTTTTGAGGACTTAAAACCTGCGCACACAATGCTCGCCACTTCTAACCAGTCAGTCGTGGAGACATTTCGTGCAGAACACAGGGAGCTTTGAAAACGGTCGGTTCCGCCTGGGGGCGAATCGCATTGCGCAGGTCGTGCTCGTTGGCGCCTTCATCGGCGCGCCGCTCAGCGCCGTCGCGCAGCAGGCGACGGTCCAGGATCTGGACCAGCGCATCAAGATCCTCGAGCGCCAGCTCGAAATCCAGAAGGAAGAAGCCGAAACCAAGGCCAAGGACGCCACCACGTCGAAGATCGACGAGAAGGGCGTGTCCATCAAGAAGGGCGACTTCGAACTGAAGATCAAGGGCCTCGTGCAGGCCGACGTGCGCACCTATCTGGACGACTACAACCCGGCCAACACCTCCGAGACCGCGACGACCAATCGCAACGGTCTCTACAGCAACGACACGGTGACCTTCCGCCGCATCCGCCCGACGTTCGAAGGCACGTTCGGCAAGCTCGTGGGCTTCCGCCTGACGCCCGAATTCGCTGGCAACGGATCGGGTGACGCGGCGAGCATCGTCGACGCCTACATCGACCTGAAATTCAGCCCGGCCGCGACGCTGCGCGCCGGCAAGGTGAAGGGCCCGGTGGGCCTGGAACGTCTGCAGTCCGGCGGCGCGATCACGTTCATCGAGCGCGGCTTCCCGACCGAACTGGCGCCCAACCGCGACCTCGGCATCCAGCTCCAGGGCGAGCTGTTCTCGTCCACCGTGAACTACACGCTGGGCTACTACAACGGCACGGCCGATGGACGTGACGTGGCGGCCACCGATTCGGACAACCGCAAGGAAATCGGCGCGCGTCTGTTCCTCGAACCATTCAAGAACGACCCCAGCTTCTTCCAGGGCCTGGGCTTCGGTATCGGCAGCAGCTTCGGCACCAAGGACCAAGGCGCGTTCAACGCCGGCTCGGCCAACAATTTCCTGCCGCGCATCCGCACGCCAGGCCAGTTGCAGGTATTCAGCTACACCTCGGCTGCGACGGCCGCCACCGCGACCGCTGCGGGCTCCACCGGCGTGTACGCCGATGGCGACCACACGCGCCTGTCGCCGCAACTCTACTTCTACCGCAATTCCTTCGGCCTGCTGTCCGAGTACATCACGTCGGAGCAGGAACTCTCGCAGGGCTTCGTCGCGGTGGGCGCCGGCTCCACGCCGTCAGCCACCACCACGCAGAAGCTCAAGAACGAGGCCTGGCAGGTCGCGGTCTCCTACGTGCTGACGGGTGAGGACGCGAGCTTCCGCGGCGTCACCAAGGTCAATCAGCCGTTCACGATCGGCGGCCCGGGCTGGGGTGCGTTCGAAGTGGCTGCCCGCTACGGCAAGCTGGAGATCGACGACGATTCGTTCGACCCGGTCACCGAGGGCGGCGTGACCTTCGCGCGCTACGCCAACCCGGTTTCACAGATCTCGGAAGCTGAGGCCTGGACGCTCGGCGTGAACTGGTACCTCACCAGCAACCTCAAGGCGGTACTGAACTACACGCAGGTGAAGTTCGAGGGCGGTGGCGGCGGAACGGCGGCAGCGCCGGACGATCGCGAAGACGAGAAGACCGTCTTCGGTCGCCTACAGCTCTCCTTCTAATCACATCTTCGCAACAGGATCTCCGATCATGTCGTTCAAGAAACTTCTCCTCGCCGTCGCCCTGTCGGGCACGGCTCTGGCGGCACACGCCGCCAACATCGAGCTGCTCAACGTCAGCTACGACCCCACGCGCGAGCTGTACAAGGACTTCAACGAAGCGTTCGCCAAGCACTGGAAAGAAAAGAGTGGTGACGTCGTCACCATCAAGCAGTCGCACGGTGGCTCCGGCAAGCAGGCGCGTGCCGTGGTGGACGGCCTGCAGGCCGACGTCGTGACCCTGGCGCTGGCCGGTGACGTGGACGCCTTGTACAACAACGGCAAGCTGATCCCCCACAACTGGCAGTCCCGCCTGCCGCACGGCGCCGCGCCCTACACCAGCACCATCGTGTTCCTGGTGCGCGGCGGCAACCCCAAGGGCATCAAGGACTGGGACGATCTGGTCAAGCCCGGCGTCACAGTGATCACGCCCAACCCGAAGACCTCGGGCGGCGCCCAGTGGAACTACCTCGCGGCCTGGGAATACGCCAAGCGCAAGTACGGTCCCGACAAGGCCAAGGAGTTCGTCGGCAAGCTCTACAAGAACGTGCCGGTGCTGGACTCCGGCGCGCGCGGCTCGACCACGACTTTCGTCCAGCGCGGCATCGGCGACGTGTTCATCTCCTGGGAGAACGAAGCGTTCCTGGCCAAGAAGGAATTCGGCAACGACAAGTTCGACATCATCGTGCCCTCGCTGAGCATCCTGGCGCAGCCGACGGTGTCGGTGGTGGACAAGGTCGTCGACAAGCGCGGCACGCGCGCCGTCGCCACCGCCTATCTCGAGTACCTGTACTCCGAGGAAGGCCAGGACATCGCCGGCCGCAACTTCTACCGTCCGATCTCCGAGAAGGCCGCCGCGAAGTACGCCCAGACCTTCCCCCAGATCACGCTGTTCACGATTGACGAAGCCTTCGGCGGCTGGACCAAGGCCAAGAAGGAACACTTCGCCGACGGCGGCAGCTTCGACCAGATCTACGGCATCAAGTAACGCCCGTCATTCTCCTTTGAGGTGTCCCCAGGGGCGCGGAAGTCCATCTCCCCGCCCCTTTTTCTTTCATTGCACGAGGTTCCAATGTCCATCGCCGCGGTCAACACCCGCAACCAGTTCTCCGGCAAGGTCATCAACATTCTTGTCGGTCAGATCGTCTCCGAAGTCGAGATCGAAACGCCGGCCGGTGTCATCAGCGCCGTCGTCACGACCAGCTCGCTGAACAACCTTCGCCTGAAGGTGGGCGATCCGGCGCTCGCGCTGTTCAAGGCCACCGAAGTCATGGTCGCCAAGCTCAACTGATCGATCGAAGAACCGTACCGGAGCATCCTGGAGAACCCCGATGTGCCTGATCATCCACAAGCCTGCCCATGTTCGCGTCCCGCACGACCTGCTCGCCGCGGCTCTGCGTCTGAACGGCGACGGCTGGGGATTGATGGGCTTCGATGCGGGTGGCCGGCGGCTGCTGGAACGGCATGCCGAGGCCGGACTCGATGCGCTGCTCGAAGCCGAGGAGCGCTACGCCAACGCCGAGTACGCGCTGCACCTGCGACGTCGCACCCGCGGTCGCGTGGATCGCGACAACACGCATCCATTCGAGATCGAGGACGGCGTGTTCCTGATGCACAACGGCACCCTGAGTTTCGACGAGGGCCCGGCCGGTGACTCGGATACGCGCAGCTTCGTGGAACTGGTGCTGCGCCCATTGGCGCGGCGCTACCCGGGGATGCTCGTGGACCGCGAGTTCCTGCGCCTGCTCGAGATGAGCCTGCAGCCGCAGAACAAGGCGGTGCTGTTCGACTTCCCGCGTCGTCGCTTCGACTTTCTCAACCGTGCCACGGGCGCCGAGTTCGAAGGCCTGTGGTTGTCCAGCATCAAGTGGATCGATGCTTCCGCCCTGCCGCTGTCCTGCGGCACCGACATTCAACAGCGCACCTACGCTGCGCAAGAGGTCAGTTTCCTGTGAATACCCGTCGTCACGTCATCGTCTCCACGCTCGCCGCGCTGTTCTCGGCCGGCACCCTGCTGCTCCCGACCGGCGCGCTGGCGTCCGACAAGCTGC
Organism: Panacagrimonas perspica; assembly: GCF_004364935.1. Classification (GTDB taxonomy): domain Bacteria; phylum Pseudomonadota; class Gammaproteobacteria; order Nevskiales; family Nevskiaceae; genus Panacagrimonas; species Panacagrimonas perspica. The sequence goes on from NZ_SOBT01000008.1 coordinate 1,990,290, forward strand.
TCAACGCTTCCTACGACGTCGCCCGCAATGTCTATCGCGATCTGAACCCGGCGTTCGCCGAGGCCTGGAAGAAGGACGGCGGCGGCACGATCAAGATCGACCAGTCGCACGGCGGCTCGACCAAGCAGGCGCGCTCGGTCATCGACGGCCTCGAGGCCGACGTCGTGACGATGAACAACCCGCTGGACATCGACGTCATCGCCGAGCGCGGCAAGCTGCTGCCGAAGAACTGGGCGACGCTGCTGCCGCACAACGCCAGCCCTTCGTGGTCGACGATCCTGTTCCTGGTGCGCAAGGGCAATCCCAAGGGCATCAAGGACTGGGACGACCTGGTCAAGCCGGGCGTCGCGGTGATCCTTCCCAACCCGAAGACGTCGGGCAACGGCCGCTACAGCTATCTCGCCGCCTGGGAGTTCGCCAAGCGCAAGGCCGACGGCAAGGACGAGGCCGGCGCCGCGTTCGTCAAGAAGCTGCTCGGCAACGTGCCCATCCTCGACACCGGCGGTCGCGGCGCCACGACGACGTTCTCGCAGCGCGAGATCGGCGACGTGCTGCTCACGTTCGAGAACGAGGTGACGCTGATCCGCCAGGAACTCGGCGACAAGTTCGAAGTCGTGGTGCCCTCGCTGACCGTGCGTGCGGACAACCCGGTCGCCGTGGTGCAGAAGTACGCAGACAAGCACGGCAACGCCAAGCTTGCCCGCGCCTACCTCGAGTTCCACTACACGCCCGAAGGGCAGGCGATCTTCGCGAAGAACGCGCTGCGCCCGTCCGACCCGGCCGTGCTCGCGCAGTACGCCTCGACGTTCCCGGCGCTGAACGTCTTCACCGTCGAGTCCGCGTTCGGCAGCTGGCCCAAGGCGCAGGCGGATCATTTCGCCGACGGCGGCAGCTTCGACAAGATCTACAGCGCGCGCTGAGTCTTCGTCACCGCTACAAATCTTCTGCCACGGATTGCACGGACGAACACGGATTCAAATCGCCTTTCATCCGTGGGATCCGTGTCATCCGTGGCAAAACGTCCCCGCTTCAGTCACCTCGAGAGTCCCATGTCGTTCAAGGCCATCAACGCGCGCAACCAGTTCCGCGGCACGATCGTGCGCATCAACGACGGCCCGGTCGTCTCCGAGGTGGAGATCGAGACCGGCGCCGGCCTGGTCGCGGCGGTCGTCACGAGCAGCTCGCTGCGCAACATGAACCTGCGCATCGGCCAGGACGCCGTCGCGGTGTTCAAGGCCACCGAGGTCATGATCGCCGTCCCGGACGGCCAGATTCCCTGATCCGCGAGCAAGCCTGAGAGAATCGCAGCGAATCTGAATTGACGTCCGGCTGGTCTTCCCGATGACCCAGGGGTCCGCACAAGAGCGGGTGTTCGATCTTGCCGTCATCGGCGGCGGCTACGCGGGCGCCGTCACGGTGCTCGAGACGCTGCGCCTGGCGCGCCGGCCGCTGCGGATCGCCGTGGTCGAGACGCGCGCGGAACTGGGTCGCGGCATCGCCTACTCCACGCACGACCCCGAGCACCGGCTCAACACCCGCGCCAAGCGCATGTCGCTGGTCGCCGGCGACGACGACCACTTCACGCGCTGGGCGCGGGCCCACGCGAACGCGAGCGCCTGGCCCGAGCCGGTCGACGAAGACAGCTTCGTGCCGCGCGACTGGTTCGGCCGCTACGTGTCCGAGGTCGTCGGCGCAGCCGTGGCCGAATCGAATTCGACGGTCGAGCACCGTCGTGACGCCGTGCTCGACCTGACGACCGACCTCGCCGGCTGGTCGCTGCACCTGCGCCACACCGGATCGCTGGTCGCCCGCCACGCGATCCTCGCCATCGGCAACCTGCCGCGCCGCCAGCCGGCGCTGCCGGGCCTGGACTCGCCCGACGCGCGCGTGCTGCACGCCTGGGACGTGGCGCGCGCCGCGGTCGACCCCGAGGCCAGCGCGCTGATCGTCGGCACCGGCCTGACGATGATCGACGCGCTGCTGTCGCTGCGCGCCAAGGGCCATCGCGGACCGGTGCACGCCATCTCCCGCCACGGCGCGCTGCCGCTGGCGCATTCCGACCTGCACGGGCGCGCGCAGCCCCTGCTGTCGCGCAGCCTGCGCGTGGCCGCGCGCGAGTTGCGCCTGGGCTGCGAACTCGACAAGAGCAGCGGCCGGCCCTGGCAGTGGCGCATCGATGCCAACCGTCACCACGCGCAGGCGCTGTGGATCGGGCTGACGCCGGCGGAGAAGCGCCGCTTCCTGCGCCATGCGCGCAGCCTCTGGGACGTGCACCGCCACCGCGTCGGCGAAGGTGTCCGCGCCCGGCTCGACGCGCAGATCGAGTCCGGCGGCCTGCGCATCCACACCGGCCGCGTCGGCATCATCGAGCCCGGCCGCGACAGCCTGCGCGTGATCCTCGACCACCACGACGGCCGCCAGACCGAGCTCCACGTGGGCCTGCTGCTGAACTCCCTGGGCTTCGAGCTCGACTACCGAAAGACCGACGCCCCGCTCGTGCAAGGCCTGCTGCGCTCCGGCCTGGCACGGCCCGGCGAACTGGGCCTGGGCCTGGACACCGACGCCACGGGCCGTCTCAAGGCCGGCGATGGACGGCCGTGGCCGAATCTCTTTACGCTCGGCGTTTCGCGCATCGGCCAGCTCTGGGAGACGACCGCCGCGCACGAGATTCGACTGCAGGCGGCCGAGCTCGCCGGTGCCCTGGTGCAGGGTCTGAACGCCCGCAGCCCCGCCTGATCCATCACGACGGCCCGACCGCCCCATTCTTCTCCACATGACGTCGCTGACCTTGTCCGATCCCCGCCCCTCCCCCCCGCTCAAGACGCGACGCGTCATGCCCGGCTTCGGCCTGACGATGGGCATCACGCTGGTCTACCTGAGCCTGATCGTGCTGATCCCGCTCGCGGGCGTGTTCTTCAAGGCCTCGGGCCTGGGCTGGGACGGCTTCTGGCACGCCATCAGCACGCCGCGCGTGTTCAACGCGCTCAAGCTGTCGTTCGGCGCCGCGTTCTTCGCCGCCGTGTTCAACGCCGTGTTCGGCCTGCTGGTGGCCTGGGTGTTCGTGCGCTACGAGTTCTTCGGCAAGCGCGTGCTCGACGCCGCCATCGATCTGCCGTTCGCGCTGCCCACCGCGGTGGCCGGCATCGCGCTGACGGCGCTGTATTCCGGCAACGGCTGGATCGGCCAGTTCCTGGAGCCGCTCGGCATCAAGGTGGCCTTCACGCCGATCGGCGTCGTCGTGGCGCTGATGTTCATCGGCCTGCCGTTCGTCGTGCGCACGGTGCAGCCGGTGCTCGAGGAAGCCGAGAAGGAACTCGAGGAGGCGGCCGCCGTGCTCGGCGCCACGCGTTTCCAGACCGCAGTGCGTGTGATCCTGCCCACGATCGCGCCCTCGCTGCTGACCGGCTTCGCGCTGGCCTTCGCGCGCGGTGTCGGCGAATACGGCTCGGTGATCTTCATCGCCGGCAATCTGCCGATGGTGTCCGAGATCGCGCCGCTGCTGATCATCATCAAGCTCGAAGAGTTCGACTATCGCGGAGCCACGGCCGTGGCCGCAGCGATGCTGATCATCTCGTTCGTCATGCTGCTGGCGATCAACCTGCTGCAGGGCTGGTCGCGCAAGAAGTAACCCGGTACTCCTCCCATGACCCAACCCGTCGACCATTCGCTGCAGGATCCGCCGAAGCTGCCGTTCGAGCCGCTGATCCAGCGCAACGCCGTCATCACCGAGCAGCCCTGGGTGCGCTGGCTGCTGATCGCCACCGCCCTGATCTTCCTCGCCGGTTTCCTGCTGCTGCCGCTGGTGGCCGTCTTCGTCGAGGCGCTGCGCAACGGGCTGGGCACCTACGTCGAGGCCGTGAAGGATCCGGATGCGCTGTCGGCGATCAAGCTGACGCTGGTCGTCGCCGCCATCGCAGTGCCGCTGAACATGCTGTTCGGCGTGGCAGCGGCCTGGGCGGTGACCAAGCACCAGTTTCGCGGCAAGCAGTTCCTGATCACGCTGATCGACCTGCCGTTCTCGGTCTCGCCGGTGGTGTCGGGCCTGATCTACGTGCTGATCTTCGGCGCGCAGGGCTACCTGGGCCCGTGGATGAGCGACCACGACTTCAAGGTCATCTTCGCGATTCCCGGCATCGTGCTGGCGACGATCTTCGTGACGTTCCCGTTCGTGGCGCGCGAGCTGATCCCGCTGATGCAGGAGCAGGGCACCGACGACGAGCAGGCCGCGTTGTCGCTGGGCGCTTCGGGCTGGCAGACGTTCACGCGCGTGACGCTGCCCAACATCAAGTGGGGCCTGCTGTACGGCGTGCTGCTGTGCAACGCGCGCGCGATGGGCGAGTTCGGCGCGGTCAGCGTGGTGTCCGGCCACATCCGTGGCATGACCAACACGATGCCGCTGCACGTCGAGATTCTCTACAACGAATACAACTTCGCCGCGGCGTTCGCGGTGGCCTCGCTGCTGGCCTTGCTCGCCCTGCTGACGCTGGTCCTGAAGAGCTACCTCGAATGGCGGCTCGGCGACGAGTTGTCGGCGACGCGCAAGCACTGATGTGGCACTACAAATTCAACGGCCAACGCAAAGGCGCAAAGGAAAAAGAAAGGACGCAGAGGAACACCGGGATGTAGGAGCAATGCCAGTTCGATCCTTCTTTGCGTCCTCTGCTTCACCTTTTTTCTTTGCGCCTTTGCGTTAGCTTTTCTCTTCGAGTTTTCAATGCAAATCCAGATTCGCGGCATCCAGAAGACCTTCGGCAGTTTCCAGGCCCTCGGCGGCGTCGATCTCGACATCGAGTCGGGCGAGCTGATCGCGCTGCTCGGTCCGTCGGGTTCGGGCAAGACCACGCTGCTGCGCACGATCGCGGGGCTCGAGTTCGCCGACAGCGGTCGCATCCTGTTCGGCGGCGAAGACGCCGCGCCGCTGCCGGTGCGCGAACGTCGCGTGGGCTTCGTGTTCCAGCACTACGCGCTGTTCAAGCACATGACGGTGTTCGAGAACGTGGCTTTCGGGCTGCGCGTGCGTGAGCGCAAGGACCGTCCCGACAACGACAAGATCAAGGCCAAGGTGCTGGAACTGCTCGATCTCGTGCAGCTCTCGGGCCTGGACAAGCGTTATCCGAGCCAGCTTTCCGGCGGCCAGAAGCAGCGCGTCGCGCTGGCGCGTGCGCTGGCCATCGAGCCGCGCGTGCTGCTGCTCGACGAGCCCTTCGGCGCGCTCGACGCCAAGGTGCGCAAGGACCTGCGCCGCTGGCTGCGTTCCCTGCACGACAAGACCGGCTACACGACGATCTTCGTCACGCACGACCAGGAAGAAGCGCTCGAACTGGCGGATCGCGTCGTCGTCATGAACAAGGGCCGCATCGAACAGGTCGGCAGCACCGATGAGGTGTACGAGCACCCCGCGACGCCGTTCGTGTTCGACTTCCTCGGCGGCGTGAACGTGCTGCCGGGAACGGCGCGCGGTCAGAACATCGACGTGCTCGGGGTCGATGTACCCCTGCCCTGCGGTATCCACGAGCACACCGGCCCGGTCGATGTGTACGTGCGTCCCGGCGACCTGCGTGTCGGTGATCCGGCGCAGCCGGGTTTCGAGGCGGAGATCATCTCGGTACAGCGTACCGGCCCGATCGTGCGCTGGGACGTGCACGCCAAGGCGCTCGACCAGCGCCTCGAAGTGGAGATTCCGCATCTCCACCACGACGTGAGCCGCCATGCGCCCGGCCAGATCGTGCGCCTGCGCCTGAACCAGTACAGCGTCTTCGCCCGGATTCCGCCCCCTGGTGCGAAGTCGGGAAGCACCCTGCCCGACACCAAGCTGATCGGACGGGAACGCGAGCGCGGCAGACTGGGATAAATCGCAGAGGGCCTCTCTCACGACCCTGCCGCGCGCTGCGCGGTCCCTCTACCTGGCGCGGCGCCCGCTGCGCCTGCGTCTCTTCAGTACTTCCACACCGCTTCCATGCACGCCGCGATGTCGTCGTGCACGAAGCGAACCTGTCGATTCGTCACGCTCTTCTGCTTGGCATTGCTGATCGCGCCCGGCAGGCATTCCGGCAAGAACGACACGCCGTAATCGACCATGCTGAACGACACGCGCCCGCGGTCCGTCGTCGTGGTCGGATGGATCATGTACGTGTGCCCGGAAATGGCGCGCACCCACACCTCCCCCTGCACGAACGAGATCCCGCCCTCGATATTGCGCACGAACTTCGCATGCACGGTGTGCATTCCCGGCGCCAGCCAGATCCCGACGGCGCCCAGCTTCCCGATCGGCGCGTTGCGATCGCGCAGGATCGAGGACTCCGGCAGGTTCTCCCAGGGCACGCCGTCGACTTCGGTCACCTTCAGACCGGGCTCGTCTCCCTGGATCGACAACAGCGCCGGCTGCACGGGGGGTCGCGGCGGCGGCGGTTCGCGAACGACTCGTCTCTGGTTCTGATACTGCGGCGCACACGCTGCCAGCATGAACAGGCAGACCGTCAGCCCCGCCGCCAGAACGGGAAATACGGAGCGGGAGCGCGGTTCCAGAGGGGTCGCACGCTCCACCCCGACAGCCTTATCCATGAATACGAAACGCGAACGTCCAGGCGGACAGAAGCGGCAATGCTAACGGCGTCGAGTCGCTCGCGCAGGCCGAGGCTGCAGCCGGGCGATGGGAGCGGATGTGCGGCGTCGCGATCGGGATGGCGCCTCCGCCAGCGTGAGCACCGTGGGCAGACGCTGCGGTCTCCTGGCGGGGGCCACACCTTCAGCTACGGCAGTTTCACGCCCAGCACTTCCCGGTACAGGAACAGGATCACAGCGAGCGCCTGGCTCTGTGTGCGGGCCGACACGTTCCGGTTCACCGCGAGATGGGCCAGAAACGTCGTCACTTCCGCCTCACCCACGTCCCGCAGAGCGACCAACGGTTACGACGCCCGTGGCTTGGTCGAACATTTCGAGATTTCCGCTGTGCGCCGTAACCACGGCTGATTGCAGGCGTTGGCGCTCATGGACAAGGTCTCTCCCCGGTGTGCTGACACGGCACTCCCGGCGCCGAGATCGTGGACTGAAAGCGCACGCACCCGGCGTGCACAAGAATCAGGAAATGGAACCCGGGTTCCCCCATGTGGCGATCAAACGCTCCAGATCGGAGAAGCTCAAAGGGACGGCTTGTGCGCTGTCGGCACTCGGTGCTTCGCGCTACGCAGACGCAGCGCATTGCCGATCACCGAGATTGAACTCAGGCTCATCGCCAGCGCCGCAATCATCGGCGACAGCAGCCAGCCGGTCAGCGGAAACAGCACGCCCGCGGCCAGCGGAACACCCAGCGCGTTGTAGACGAAGGCGAAGGCCAGGTTCTGCTTCATGTTGGTGATGGTCTGCTGCGAGATCACACGGGCTTGGACAATGCCGCGGAGATCCCCCTTCACCAGCGTGACCTGCGCGCTGTTCATCGCCACGTCCGTACCCGTGCCCATCGCCACCCCCACATCGGCCTTGGCCAGGGCCGGCGCATCGTTGATGCCGTCGCCGGCCATGGCCACGATGCGGCCCTCTGACTGGAGCTGGGCAACCAGCGCGAGCTTGTCCGCCGGTTTGACCTCGCCATGCACCTCCTCGATGCCCAGTCGTGCGGCGACCGACTTGGCGGTCGTGAGGCCGTCGCCGGTGGCCATGATGACCCGCAGTCCCGATGCCCTGAGCGTGCTGAGCGCTTCCGCGGTACTCGCCTTCACCGGATCGGATACGGCAAGCAGACCTGCGACGCGGCCGTCGCTGGCCAGGAACATCACGCTGGCACCCTCGCCGCGCAGAGTCTCGGCCATGGCCTCCAAAGCATCCACGTCAACCTTGAGCTGGTTCATCAACGCGGTGCTGCCGAGCGCCAAGGCCTTGCCGTCAACCTGGCCGCGCACACCGATGCCGGTGCTGGATTCGAAGCCGTCGACCGTCCCGATGGCGAGCCCGCGTTCGTGTGCAGCGCCGACAATGGCTTCGGCCAGCGGATGCTCGCTCCCCTGATCCAGGCTGGCCGCCAGGCGCAGCACCTCGTCATCGGTCATTCCGGGCGCTGCGATCGCGCTGTGGAACCTCGGTCGGCCTTCAGTCAGCGTGCCGGTCTTGTCGACGATCAGGGTGTCGACCTTGCGGAAGTTTTCGATCGCGGCGGCATCGCGAAACAGCACACCCTGGGTCGCAGCCTTGCCGGTAGCGACCATGATCGACATCGGCGTGGCCAGGCCCAGCGCGCAGGGGCAGGCGATGATCAGCACGGCAACGGCGTTGATCAATCCGTAGGCCCAAGGCGGGTCTGGCCCGAAGAAACCCCAGGCAAAAAACGTGAGCAACGCCACGCTCGCCACGCTGACGACGAAGTAGCCCGCCACCCGGTCCGCCATGCGCTGCATCGGCGCCTTGGAGCGCTGCGCCTGGGCCACCATCTGCACGATGCTGGCGAGGACCGTCTGCGCGCCCACACGCTCGGACCGCATCACCAGCGCGCCGTTGGTGTTCAGCGTTGCACCGATGAGCTTGTCACCGACGCGCTTGGTCACGGGCATGGGTTCGCCAGTGAGCATGGACTCGTCCACCGAACTGCCACCCTCGAGCACGACCCCATCGACGGGCACCTTCTCGCCCGGCCGGATGCGCAGCCTATCCCCGACATGCACATGGGTTAGGGGCACATCGTCCTCGCGGCCGTCTGCATTGATTCGACGCGCGGTCTTCGGCGCCAGCCCAAGCAGAGATTTGATCGCGGCGGAGGTCTGCGACCGTGCCTTGAGCTCCAGAATCTGACCGAGCAGGGTCAGCGAGATGATCACCGCGGCCGCTTCGAAGTAGACCGCGACGCGGTCCATCGACACGAATGATGCTGGAAACACGCCAGGCGCCACCGTCGCGACGACGCTGTAGATAAACGCCGCCGAGGTGCCGAGGCCGATCAGGGTCCACATGTTGGGGCTTCGGCGAACGACAGACTGCAACCCGCGCACGAAGAACGGCCAGCCCGCCCACAGCACGACGGGAAGACTGAGCGCCAGTTCGATCCAGCTCTGCGTGGCCATCTCGAACCACTGCAGCCGATGGCCCGCCATCGCGAGCACGGTGACTGCGAGGGTCAGTGGCAAGGTGCACAGGAAGCGGTGACGGAAGTCCCTGAGCTCAGGGCTCTCCTCCTCATCGAGCGACGGCATTTCGGGTTCCAGCGCCATGCCGCACTTCGGGCAAGCGCCCGAATGGTCCTGCCGCACCCCCGGATGCATCGGGCAGGTGTACATCGCGTCCGCCCTGGCGGGTGCAGGTTGGTTCGCTGCGAGGCGCAACGCCGTGAGCGGGTAGCGATCAGGGTTCGCGACGAACTTCGTCTTGCATACCGCGCTGCAAAAATAGACTCGCTTGCTGTCACGCTGCAGCACATGCGGCGATTGTTCGGTGACACTCATGCCGCAAACCGGGTCCTTCAGCCCTTCGGCTGAATGGCCGACGGGCTCTTCATGAGATGAACCGCAACTGTGAGTCGAGCGATCCTGATGCAAGAGAGCCTTGGGGTCGGTGTGCTGATGACTGCGGGCAGCTTTCGTGTCCTTCATATACGTGCTCCGTCGATCGGGATGCATGCAGGTTAAGCTCTGTACCCGACCCCAGAGTCAAGGCGCTTCATCATGCCCACACAGAACCCGGAGTCGATGACCATCGGCCGGCTTGCGCGAGCGGCTGGCGTCGGTATCGAAACGATCCGCTACTACCAGCAGCGTGGCTTGCTGCCGCTACCCGCGACCGTCGGCGCCTACCGGCACTACCCGGTCGTGCTGACGGAGCGGATACGCTTCATCAAGCGCGCACAGGAACTCGGCTTCTCTCTGGATGAGATCTCCAGCTTGCTTCGACTGGAAGACGGCGCTGATCGCGCCTCAATCCGCAAGATCGCCACGGACCGGCTGCAACAGATCGAGCAAAAGCTTTCGGACCTTCGGCGCATGCAGAAAGCGCTGAAGCACCTTGTTTCCGAATGCGAACACACTCGTGCGGATTTGCCGTGTCCGATCATCTCCACTCTTGCGGTGGCTGCCGGGGGGTAATGGAACCGTCCGCGCTGGTCCTGGATTGGGATGGTGATCCCGTTTGGCCCATCTCGACGTAGAGGGGCTCGCGGCGAGTATTCGATGGTCCGCTCAGAGTGGCTACCCGAGTACTTCATCGAGTGGGTATTCGGGTGAGGTCAAAGGCTGGCAGCGTCATTCGCCTGACGAACTCAAAGCGATGAACGATGATCTCGAGCGGCTCAAGCAACAGGGTATCGAGACAATCCAAGACGGAGTTCGCAGCTTGCGGGCCGCATCCGAAGGTTGGCGAAAAGGAAGAATACAGCGATGGACATGAGCGGACTGATCGACGACCTCGAGCAGGGCAAGACCCACGAGTACCTGCTGTTCTGGGGTCATCGAAGCCCCGCGAGTGGCGTCGTCACCAAGTCCTGCTTCAGCCAGTGGTTCGATGCGCCGTTCGAATCCGGCGGCCATCGTTATCGCACCGCCGAACATTTCATGATGGCGCACAAGGCCGAGTTGTTCGGCGATCTCCGGACGCGCGACGAAGTGCTGGCCGCCGACGATCCAGGCAAGGCGAAGGCACTGGGACGCCAGGTCGAGAATTTCGTGGAAGACGTGTGGGTCCGGCATCGATGGGACATCGTCGTGCAGGCCAACCTGCTGAAGTTCGGGCAGCACGACGGGCTTCTTCGTTTTCTGCTCGGCACCGGCCGGAAGGTTCTCGTAGAGGCCAGCCCGCTGGACAGGATCTGGGGGATCGGTCTGAGCGCCGACGTGCCCGAGGCGAACGACCCGCGGAAATGGAACGGCCTCAACCTGCTCGGCTTCGCGCTGATGGAGGTCAGGGAACGCTTGGCGTCGACGCCGCCGGCGATCCAGCCCCAGGGCCGCGCCTCCCACCGAAACACCGGCCGGAAACGGCGTGCCGGCTCATGACCGGCGTAATCTAGGCATCTGGCCACGCAGGGCATTCCGACCCATGAACGTTCCGCTCTCTCAAGCTGGATGACCGCAATGGATCCGATCGAGATCCGGGCCTGCGTACCCGCGACGGACGCGACCGCCCGATGCTGCGCGTCAAGCCGCTAGGCGCCCACGGTTCGCTGATCTACCAACCGCTCTCGCCGAGCCGGTTGATCGGGGGCCTGTTCTCGATCGCGTTCGGACTCACGATGCTGTTCCATCCGCAGGGCTGGACCAACGGCCACGTCCAGGACGGCGTGAAACAGATGGCGGATCCCAACCTGATCCGCGCCATCGGAACCGCGATCCTGGCGTTCGGCATCCTGCTGCTGTTCCTGAAGGTCACGTACTTCGTCAGCCGCAATATAGGGACGGTGATCGAACAATGGCGCGTGATCGTGCCGGTCCATACTTCGGGTCATGCGCTGTCGGATTTCTCGGAAGTCAGCGTCATTTCCGAGGCCGCCCGCAGCGCCGACGACAATTCCACGACCTATCGACTCTGCCTCGTAGGGCCGGCCCACAAGCTGTGCCTCGCATCCAGTCGCTATCGAGACGTTCTGACAGCGGATCGGAAGCTCGTCGAAGGCGCGACCGGAATAGGATCGTGACGCTGCGGACACTGTGCGGCAGGCGTCCATGTCCCTAGCCCGCCTGCTCGTCATCGTCGCGCTCATCGCCGGCGGCATGCAGTGGTGGAACCAGCGACGGGACGAAAAAGCCATGCAGGCCCTTGCGACGCCGGGCGGTTTTCTCCCGGTGCCGATGCCCGACGGAACGCCTGCGAATACCGTGCTGGTCTTCGCTCCGCTGAACTGCCCTCGCGAAGGCGCGCAACGGGCGAAGGCACTCGCGCAAAGCCTGGCCGATCGCGGAATCCCGGTCGTGAAGACGGACCACTACGCGGCGCAGGCCTTCGAGCCGAATCCCGAAACCGAGGCCGCGTTCAAGCGCCTGAACGTCGTGATGACCGGCGAGATCCCCATCGTGCTGGTCAACGGCATGGGCAAGGCGAATCCTTCCGCCGACGAGGTGGGCGCGGAGTTCCGGCGAACGCATCCATGACGGCATCCTCCACTCGCAACGCCGTCTGCCTGTGCGGACAACTCTCCGCGGCATGCGTGGGCGATCCGGTTCGCGTCTCGGTCTGTCACTGCACCGCGTGCCAGCGACGCACCGGCAGCGCCTTCGGCACCCAGGCGCGCTTCCCTGCCTCCAGCGTCACGCTGTCCGGCGCGGCCACGCCGTACACCCGCATTGCCGACTCCGGCCACGCACTGACCTTCCATTTCTGTCCCGTCTGCGGCTCCAGCGTCTACTACACCAACGATGCGCTGCCCGGATTCATCGGCATCGCGCTCGGCACGTTCGCGGGCGCCGCGACGTGGACGCCCTCGTTCTCGGTCTACGAGTGCCACAAGCATCCATGGGTCGAGTTTCCGGACAGCATCGAGGGCTCTGGATGACGATGAAGAAAACGGTTCCGGCGCCCAACCCCGCCGCCTACGTCGGCGCGCTGTCGGGCTGGCAGCGGCTCACGGTGGAAAAACTGCGGAGCGATGTACTCGCCGCCGCGGCCGCGCTCGACGAGGTCATCAAGTGGGGGCACCTGGTGTATCTCTCCAACGGCCCCCTGCTCCTGATCCGCGCCGAGGAAAGCCGGGTGCTGTTCGGCTTCTGGCGCGGAAAGCTTCTGCGCGAGATCGAGCCGCGACTGAAGCCCGGGGGCAAGTACGAGATGGCCACCGTCGAGCTGCACCAGGGCGACGAGGTCGCGTCGAACACGACGCGCCGCCTGGTCAGGGAAGCGATCCGGTTGAACAGGACGCTGGGAGATCCCACGCAGATCTAGAACCCAGGACCCCGCCCGCACCGATTATTCTCGAGGCTGCGAACCCTGCAGAATCGCGTCCAGAACCGATCGCCCTCCACCCGAATCCATGAACCCGCTCCCCAACACGGTGTGTCCGATCTGCGGCGGATCAAACCAATGTGCGCCGGCCTCGACCGGCACGTTCGACGTCGAATGCTGGTGCACCACGGCCAGCGTCAGTGCCGAGGCGCTGGCTCGCGTGCCTGCCGACCTGATCGACAAGGCTTGCCTCTGTCCGCGCTGCGCCGCAGGCCTGAACCTGTCCGGGTCGGCGCAGCCTTCGCAGGCGCCGTAAGACACGGACGCTGGAAATGGCCGGCAAATGCCCGACGACGATCGCCGAATACATCCAGGCCGCTCCACCCGAAGGCCAGGCCCATCTTCGACGGCTGTACGCACTCCTCCAATCCGTGGCTCCGCAGGCCGAAGAAGCGATCAAGTGGGGAACCCCTTTCTTCATCGAGCCCCGATTCCTGTTCGCCTTCTCCGCACACAAGGCGCACATCAGCTTTGCACCCACGAAGACCACGCTGGCGGCGTTTCGCAAGGACCTGGAACCGCACAAGACCACCAAGGGCACACTGCAGCTTCCGTACAAGAAGCCGCTGCCGGAAGATCTGATCCTCAGGATCGCGGAGTGCTGCGTCCAGGACGTGAAGAAGCGTGAAGATGATTCGTTCTGGTGACGGCGCCAGTCCCTACGCTTTCGGGCATGCAGCGATGATCGTGTTTCGACAACCGCGAACGAGGACGTCTTTCTAGGATGCAGGCATTCCCTCTGCTGATCGGCCTGTTTGCCGGCCTTTGTCTCGTAGCGCTCGTGTTCCTGCTGCGCTGGGAACGGGCTTACTTCCTGCAGCGCGGAAAACACGGATCCTGGCTGCCGGTGCGACTCGCGACGGTACCCATCGCGCTGGTGACCGCAGCGGCCGTAATCATTCCCGCGCGCGGCACGTCCGGCATGGAAGGGCTCGCCGTCTTCTACATCCTGCTGTTCACGCTCGGGCCCGTCTTCTGGTTCGGGGCGCACTGGATCGTCGGCAAGCTCGTGAAACCCGCGCTCGGATTCGGCGAGTCGGCACAGATCGCCGGGTCGCCAATCCTGCTGGGCGTCGCGCTGAGCGTTCTTGCGCACACCCTGCAGCCCATCGCCTGGTCGATCCTCAGGTCGACGGGGACAGCCTGAAGCTCGTTGGCACCATCCCGGCTGCTCTCCTCACCTCGGGCGCGATTTGCAAATCTGCGTTGGCATGATGACCCCGCTCGCCCGCGGATCGTATATTGGGTTTCGCTCCTGCCAGAACCCCTCATGCAGCATTCGATCATGGCCATCGTCGTCTGCATGACGATCACGCCCGCGCTCGCAGCCGACTTCGCCGCCTGCGACCCAGGCGGAACGCAGATCGAGATGACCGCCTGCGCCGTCGACGATCTCGACGTGGCGGACAGGAAACTCAACGAGACCTACAAGGCGCTGATGAAGAAGGAGGCCGCGAACAAGCCGTTCGTGGAAAAGCTGCGAGCCGCGCAGAAGGCCTGGGTGGCGTTTCGCGATGCCGAGCTTGCGGCGATGTTCGCCTGCGACAACGCAGATCCCGACGTGTGCTGGGGCAGCATGACGTCGCAGTGCTATTCGTCCTACCAGGCGAAGATGACGCGCGAGCGGACGAAACGGCTGGCGCAATTCCTCGAGCAGGGGCAGCCCGCCGACGAGTGTCACTAGAAGGCCGGCGTAGCCCGGACGAAGTCCGGGAGATTCGTCCATTTATCGAGCGTCATCCCGGGCTTCGCCCGGGCTACGGGGAGCGTCTCTCCCGCCCGATCACAAATTGATGCGGCTCTCGCGAACCGCACGGATCGCCTCGAGCCGGCTCTTCACGCCCAGCTTCGCGTAGATGTTCTTCAGGTGGTACTTCACCGTGTCGCGGGTGACGAACATCGCGGCGGCGATCTGGTCGTTCGACATGTAGTTCACGATCATCGAGAGGATCTTCTTCTCGCGTTCGGTGAAGGCCTCGCCCACGCCGCCACCGTGGCCGGTCGTCTTCGTATCGGTACGGCCATGCGCTTCGGGCGCGCTGGTGCCGATCAGACCGATCAGGAAGCGATCGCTCTCGGACTCCACCACGGCCGGCGACGCGTTCAGCCGCGGACGCACGTGCGCGAGCAGCAACTGCGCCACTTCCTCGCCCTCGTCCAGCAAGGCACGTGCATAGCCTCCCGGCGCCGCCAGGCTCAGCGCCTGGTCGAGACTGCGGTGGGCCAGGCCCTCGTTGCCGCTCTTCTTGTGCGCCAGCGCCGATAGCACGTGCAGCTTGATCTGCCGATGCACGCGCGTGCGCAGCGACGCCTGGCGCAGACAGGGCTGGATCAGCCGCAGCGCCTCGCGGTGCTCGCCCGCATGCACGTGCAGGCGGATGCGCCCGATCACGGTATCTTCGGAGTCCTCGGAGATGCGCACCCAGTTGGTGTCCGCACGCTCGCCGCCGTCTTCGATGCGCCCCGCGATGATGCGCGCACGATCCAGACGACCGGCCAGCAGCTCGCGACGCACGCGCTCCCACGAGATCAATCTGACGGCACGCGGCCACTGACCGCTGAAGGCCAGTTGCTCGGCTTCCTCGAGCATCGCCAGGGCTTCGGCAGGCTCATGGCGCTGATCGTGGATGCGCGCGATGGCGCGATACGCGATCACCAGATAATCGTGGATGCCGGCACTGGCGATGATCTCGCGGTACTGACGGTACTGCGCCATCGCGAGGTCGAGTTCGTCGGCCTCGTACAGCGCTGCGATCCACCCGCAGGCGAGACAAGCGGTGGACTGCGACTCCTCCACATACATGCGCGGATCGGACAGCGCGTTGCGGAACAGCGTCAGGGCTTCCTGGAGCTGGCCCTGCGATACCAGCGTGAGCGCGCTCTTGCCGATGGAGTATGCCCACGTGAACGTTGCATCCGCGCCGTCGCTGAGTGCGCGGCCGCGCGCGAGAAATCGCAGCGCTTCGTCGTACTGGCCCGCCGCCATCGCGTTATATCCGCGCGCATTCGACACGGCGCTGAGTTCGAAATTGCGGAAGCGCGAGGTGCTGGCCACGCTCGTGTCGATCATCGAGATGACATCGGCCATGCGCACGAGGTCGTCCTTCATGATGGCGGCCATGCTGATCGCCACGCGCGGATCGCCGCTGACGCAGGCGTCTTCCGGGATCGCGCGCAGCAGGCGCAGCAGTGGTTCGATCTTGCGATGGCGGCTCAGGAACGCCAGTGCCCAGACGATCTTGACCACCAGGCCTGGCCGGCGTTCGAGTTCCTCCATCGGCACCGTGTCGGACCAGCGATCGACGGTGACCATGTGTCCGTCCGGCACGAGCCGTTCGGCCCACATCTCGAACACGTCGGCAGCGTCCGCGTGATCGCCCGCGCACGAGAAATGATGCAGGGCCTCTTCGAAATGCCCTTCCTCGCGATGCCACTGTGCAGCGCGACGGTGCAGGCCTTCGATGCTGTCCGGATACGCGGCACTGAGATGATCGCGCAGGAAGCGCGAGAAGATCGCGTGGTACGTGAACGACTGCTGGTCGGACTCGTTGCGGCGCACGAACAGACCGGTGCGTTCGAGGAAACCCAGCACGTCCTGCGCGTCGCGCGACTCGAGCGCCGCGTTGCAGAGCGGCACCGTCATGCGATCGAGCATCGACGTCTTGAGCAGGAACTCCTGCACGCGCGGCTCCTGGCGGGCCAGCACGTTGTCGGCGAGGTAATCCGCCAGCTCGCGCACCTGATGCGCGCGTCCCTCGCGCAAGGACTGGCGCACGGCCGGGCTGTCGAGCGCCAGGCGATAGAGTTGCACGGCCGCAGGCCAGCCCTCGGTGCCCTCGTGAATGGCCTGCACCTCGGCCTGCGTGACCTGCACGTCGCCGGCGCGGTCGAAGAAGCGCTGAACTTCGAGTTGGGAGAAACGCAGCTCCTCGGCGCGGATCAGCATCGCCTGGTCGCCGACGACCAGGCGCGGCAGACCCAGTTCGGGCACCACGCGACTGGCGAGGAACCAGCGGATCCGAGGCGGACTGCCGGCCAGCAGTTCCCGCAGGAAGCCCAGCATCATGCGGCTGCTGACGAAGTGCAGGTCATCGAGGAACACCGCGATCGGGCGGTCGAGCTCGAGCAGGCGGCTGACGAGCCAGTCCGTACGCGAAGTGACGTCCGGCGCACGGGCAGGATCGGGCGAGGCGCCATCGAGTCGCGCCTCGGCGCGTATGCCCGACACCATCTCCTGGACGTGGCCCAGGAAGCGCGTGACGTCGTTGTCGGTCTCGTCCAGCGAGATCCAGCCGGTGAGCATGCCCCGCGTGCGGCAGGCACTCTGTGCCTGCAGCATCAGGGAGGTCTTGCCATGCCCGGCAGGCCCCTGGAACACCACCACACGTGCTGCACCTTCACCGAAAATCCGGCGCAGGAGCTGCTCACGTTCCACCGCGTGCCGATGTGCCTCGGGCGCGGAGATCTTGTGATTGATGACCGGAGCAGCGGGCTGCTCTGCACGCGCTTTGGGTCTCACGGAAACGTCTGTCCTCGGTTGAGACGCGCAGCATGGGGCCGGCGCGCAGGGGCAAGATTACCCTCAAGGGTAGTGTGCCCTCGATGCCCCAAGCCTACCGTCTACCGGTCGGGACAGATGGACATAAATAGAACCCGGCGAGCAGTCATTAGCATCTGGCGAAGCAGGTAAAAACACGTCCGGCGATAGAACCGGGCGTCTACCCGCGTCTCTTTTGGAGAGGAGCCCGATGCGCATCCGCAAATACGATTTCAACTATTCCCGCCGCAACTTCCTGGAAAAAACAGCCATGGGGGTCGGCGGCCTCGGCGTTCTGGCTCCTATGTGGTCGGTTGCGGAGACCAATGGCGACATCAGCAAGGCGTATCCCGATGAGCTGATGTCGATCGACATGTACACGAAGGGCAAGATCAAGACCGGCGATTACATCGACGCCAACAACGTCGACATCGTCAAGGATCTGCTCGACCCGATCCAGTACGAGAACCTGAAGAACCAGAAGCGTCGCATCAAGATCGTCGCGACGACGCGTGACATCACGACGATGTACAACAAGGATCACCTCGACGCGACGCTGCGCAACAAGGGGCGTGCGAAGTGGGCGGCGGATGGCAACCTGGTTGCCGACACCGGTGAGAACTGGCTCGGCGGCGTGCCCTTCATGGAGCCCAAGGACGCCAAGGAAGCGCTGGCCAATATCACGATGAGCTGGGGACGTCACAATTTCTCCATCTACGCCATCCCGGAAGTGAGCCTCGCGCCGGACGGCAGCATCGGTTACGACCGCGAATTCATCTGGGCGGAACTCCAGTGCCAGGCCCGCGCCGATGGCAAGGTGTTCAACGATCGCAAGGATCTGCTCCGCCTGCAGTCGATCTGGTTCACGCGTCCCAACGACGTCAAGGGATCTTCGTTCCTGTCGATCTGGTACTACGACCAGCGCAAGTTCCCCGATCTGCACGGCTACTTCCCGGCATTCAAGCGCGTGCGCCAGTTCCCCACCAACCAGCGCTTCGAGCCGGTCGTGCCGGGCATGACGTTCTTCCTGTCGGACGCGTGGTCCTCGGGCGACCCCATGCTGACCTGGGGTGACTACCAGATGGTGGAAAGAAAGCCTCACCTGGCGCCGGTCTCGGAGAACTGGCAGGGCGACGCGCCGAACTGGAACAAGAAGGTCCACGGTGGCGGACAGAACGTGACGTTCTATGACACCTGCTTCCAGCTCGTGCCCGAATGCGTGGTGTTCGACACCAAGCCCACCGGCTACCCGCGCGCGCCCGTGGGCAAGAAGCGCGTCTGGATCGACACCCGCAACAACATGTACAACTCGAGCATCACCTACGACCGTCGTGGCGAGGTCTGGAAGTCGTTCGAAACGGGCTCCGGCCGCCAGCAGAAGGGCACCTTCGTCCAGAAGAACCGGGACGGCACGCCGGCGTGGTCGTGGGATTACTGCCATGTCCACGACATCCAGTCCAACCGCATGACGCGTATTCATCACGCCCAGGCGAGCCCGACGGGATACAAGTCGGCATACGATCCGGATTACGACTTCTACAACCAGTTCCTGACCACCAGCGCCATCGCGCGTCTGGGCCAGTAAAAGCCGGGTCAGTAAAAGACGGAATCGAATCCAAAGACTGAATCGGCGGCACAGGCCGCCAACACGTTTTCCTCCTGCTCTCGCCAGAGCGCTCCGGCACCTTAACGCATAGGGTGCCGGATTTTTTTTGCGTTTCGCGCCACAGCTTCCCGCTCGCCAGAGCGCCCCGGCGGTCCGCCTCCTGGATCGCCGGTTTTTTTGACGAAGCGGTTCCGTCGCCGCGGGAAGCGGCCTGCCGTTTTCACTCGCCGGTCGCGGGCTCGGGCCACCCGATACGCCGTTGCGCCAATGTCATGGGCGTCCGCAAAAGACCCCGCACCACTCGCGATTCCCTGCTCGCGAAGAACCGGCGCAGGGACTTTGTCGTCAGAGCCCTTGAAGCTGTCCTCCCGTGCACTTGTCCGCTGCCTCGATACGCCACGCCACGAAAGCTGCGGTGAAGCATTTCCGATGCGCAGGAATGGGCGGGATGCGGGATCGGGGCGATGAACAGCGTTGGGAAAAAAAGCGCGGAAGCGGCGTCGGCCGCCGGGTTTTTCGGCCCCTCTGACCCGCTTTGGTGCGCCGCGGCAGCCGTCGGTTTTTTGCACGCTCGCATGCATGCCGATTCGTCTTCACGCGGATTCAGGGTCAGCCCTAATGGCGTGTTTACCCCACAGGGTAGTCATATGAGCTGGCTAGGCTTTTAACCTGCGTCAATCACAACGCGGGCCCGATTCGGGTCCAGCGGACGGTACCGATCCCCGGTTCATGCCCGCATACAAGGAGGAGATGGTGGGAAAGCTCATCAATATCGACAACGGCGGCACGCTGACCGACATCTGCGTGATCGACGGCAATCAGGTCCATAGGACCAAAACCCTGACGACACCGCATGATCTGGCGCGGTGCTTCTTCGACGGACTGACCAAGGCCTCGAAGGCCATCTACGGAAAGGAAGACCTGGTCTCGCTGATCACCAGCACTGACCACATCCGCTACTCGACCACGCAGGGCACCAATGCCCTCGTGGAGCGCAAGGGCCCGCGTCTGGGCATCGTGCTCACCGGCAAGCTCACGGCAGCGGCGCTCAAGAAGGACGCCAAGGCCGGCGAGCTGTTCGATGCCGTCATCGGTGAGCGCATCACGACGCTCGACCTCAAGCTCAAGGGCGAGGATCTCGAGCGCGCTGCGGTCAAGGCGATCAATTCGCTGTCGTCGGCGGGCGCCAACCGCGTCATCGTCGCCCACGGCGGATCGGATCGCTCGGAACAGGAAGAGCGCATCAAGAACATCCTGCTGCGCAAGTTCCCGCAGCATCTGCTGGGCGCCGTTCCCATCCTCTACACGCACGAAGTCGTCGAAGACGACAACGACGTGCGCCGCACGTGGACGGCCATCTTCAACGCCTTCCTGCATCCGGCGATGGAGCGCTTCCTCTACAACGCCGAGCACAAGCTGCGTTCGAACAAGGCGCAGAACCCGCTACTGATCTTCCGCAACGACGGCAACTCGGCCCGCGTGGCCAAGACCATCGCGCTGAAGACCTACAGCTCGGGTCCGCGTGGCGGCATGGAAGGCGCGCGCGCCATCTCCTCGCACTACAAGTTCAAGCACCTCGTGAGCATGGACGTCGGCGGCACGACGACGGACATCGGCGAAGTCAGCGACGGCAAGGTGCGCTCCGAAACGCGCGGACATGTCGAAGGCGTACAGGTGTCGTTC
Source organism: Panacagrimonas perspica (assembly GCF_004364935.1). Lineage (GTDB taxonomy): Bacteria > Pseudomonadota > Gammaproteobacteria > Nevskiales > Nevskiaceae > Panacagrimonas > Panacagrimonas perspica. The sequence goes on from NZ_SOBT01000008.1 coordinate 2,011,022, forward strand.
CCGCTCAGCGACGTGCACAGCGTCGGCGTCGGCGGTAGCTCGATCATCAAGGTCGTCGACGGCAAGATCAAAGTCGGTCCGCAATCCGTGGGCAGTGCCCCGGGCCCGGCCTGCTTCGGTCTGGGTGGAACCGAAGCCACGATCACCGATGCCTTCCTCGTGCTCGGCCTGCTGGACCCCGCCTCGTTCTTCGGCGGCGATCTGAACATCGACCTGTCGCGTGCGCGCGCCGTCATCGAAGACAAGGTCGGCAAGCCGCTGAAGCTGTCGGTGGAAGACGCTGCCGCCGCCATGGAACAGGCCTGGGTCGGCAAGATCGCCTCCAGCCTCAAGGAGTTCAGCAAGCCCACCAAGGACACGGTGCTCGCGGCCTTCGGTGGCGCGGGTCCGTTCGTGGTGTGCAAGGTCGCCGAGGCTGCCGGCATCTCGCGCGTGCTGATCCCGGGTCTGGCGGCGGTGTTCTCCGCCTACGGCCTGGGCTTCTCGGACATCGGCCATCAGTACGAGGCGCCGCTGCGCCAGCGTGACAAGGCCGGCTTGAAGGCCTGCCTCGCCGAGCTGGCCGAGCTGGCCGAACGCGGCATGTACGCCGAAGGCTTCGCCTCCGGCGACTACGACACCGAGCAGACCCTGCTCATCACGTCGAAGAAGGGCGACGAGCGCCGTCCTCTCACCAACGGCTCGCTGCCCTCCGGGCTGCCTACCGACGCCCTGCTGTCGGTGTCGCTGGCCACCACCAAGCGTCTGCCCAAGCCCTTGCTCGCCGGCGCCTTCGGCAAGAAGAAGGCGGATGCCAAGGCCACCGGCAAGCGCAAGGTCGCTGGCAAGGATCTGCCGCTGTACAAGGTCGAAGACCAGAAGCCGGGAGCCTCGGCGGCCGGTCCGGCGGTGCTCGAAGAGGCCTATTTCACGGGCCGCATCGACGCCGGCTGGCGCTTCGAGGTCAACGACAGCGGCGACATCCTGCTGAGCCGCGTCTAACAACATTTCACCGCAACGACGCAAGGAAGAAAGAGGACGCGAAGAGACGCAGAAGAAAGAAGGACGGAACACCCGACGAAACGGGATGCCCGGTCCAACCTTCGAATCCTTTGCGACCTTTGTTTTCCGTTAGCGCCTTTGCGGTAAAAAACTTTTGACGTTTGAGGAGAACAACCAATGAAAGTCCTGATGACCGAGAACCTTCGTATCAATCTCGATACGGAGAAGTGGGAATGCCGCCACTGCGACAAGGTGCTCAACTCCGCTCGCGACAACTACAAGCGCAGCCTGCTCGCCTACGACCGTGACCCCCGCGAGATCCACAAGCCGCTGCTCGATCCGAAGAAGTACACGCTCACCTACTCGCCCGACCCGACCTGGTGCCGGCTGATCGAGTACTACTGCCCCAAGTGCGGGACGATGATGGAAACCGAGTACCTGCCGCCGGGTCATCCGCCGCTGCGCGACATGGAGTTCGACATCGACGCGATGAAGGAGCAGTGGAAGCACCGCGAGGAGGTCCTCAAGGAACCGGGCGGCAAGGACTACCCGCGTAGCCGCAAGAGCGTGCATGCCGGCCAGGCGATGGCCCGCATGGCGACCGGAGACAAGGCATGAAGCGCGTTTCCGTCGATATCGGTGGCACGTTCACCGATTGCTTCGTGGCCTGGGACAACAAGTACATCGAGTCCAAGGCGCTCACGACGCACCAGAACCTGGCGCTGGGCTTCAACGAAGCCCTGAAGAACGCCTGTGTCGAGCTGAATCTCAAGGAATCCGATCTGCTCTCGCAGGTCGACTCGGTGCGCTACGCCACCACGCTGGGTACCAACGCGCTGATCCAGCGCAAGGGTCCGCGCCTGGGCATGCTCACCACGATGGGCTTTCGTTCCTCGGTGCCGCTCGCGCGCGCCAAGGGCTACGCCACGGGCCTTCCGCACAAGGAACAGATGGACGTTCCCAATGCGCAGCGTCCCGACCCCATCGTGCCGATCCCGATGATCCTGGATGTGCGCGAGCGCATCGACTACCAGGGCGATGTCCTGCTCAAGCTCGACGAGGATGACCTGCGTCAGAAGCTGCGCGAACTCGTCGACAAGGGCGCAGAGGCCATCGTCGTGACGCTCGCCAACTCGGTCGTGAATCCCGAGCACGAGCTGCGCGTACGCGAAGTCTTCCTGAAGGAATACCCGGGCCACATGCTCGGCGCCATCCCGATGCTGCTGTCGCACCAGGTCGGTGGCCGCAAGGGCGAATACGCCCGCGCGATGTCCACGATCATGGACGGCTTCCTGCACTCGACGATGTATCACGGCCTGGGCACGCTCGAACTGAACCTGCGCACCGCCGGCTACGACAAGCCGATGCTGTGCAACCACAACTCGGGCGGCATGGCGCAGCTCAACTCCACCGATGCGCTGCAGACGGTGCACTCGGGCCCGGTGTCGGGCATCGCGGCGAGCGAGACGCTGGCGCTGCAGACCGAGCTGGGCAACATCGTGGCCACCGACATGGGCGGCACGTCGTTCGACATCGGCATCGTCGTCGACGGTGGTGTGAAGTACTACGACTTCAACCCCGAGATCGAGCGCTGGATGGTGGCGGTGCCGATGGTGCACCTCGTGACGCTGGGTGCGGGCGGCGGCTCGATCTGCCAGTACGATCGCATCTACAAGACCGTGCAGGTGGGCCCCGAGTCCGCAGGTTCCGACCCCGGCCCGGCCGCCTACGACCGCGGCGGCATGCGGCCGACGGTGACCGACGCCGACCTGATGCTCGGCTACCTTGATCCGGCCAACTACGCGGGCGGCCACATCAAGCTCAATCCGAAGCGCTCGAAGCAGACGCTCGAGGAACTGGCCGAGGAACTCGATGGCGATCTGATCGAGACCTGCAAGCTGGTCAAGCAGACCGTCGACGGCAACATGGCCAACGGCATCGCGCGCGAGCTGCGTACGCGCGGCTACGAGCCGGTCAACTTCACGACGCTCGCCTACGGCGGCAACGGTCCCCTGCACGCCTGCGGCATCGCACGCGCGCTCGGCGTCAAGAAGATCCTGGCGCCCCCGTTCGCCTCGACCTTCTCGGCGGTCGGCGCCGGCAACATGAACCAGATGCACATCCACGAGCTGTCGACGTGGACGGTGCTGTTCGACGCCAACCAGAAGAAGCTGTTCCGCGACTACGCCAAGTTCAACGGCTTCGTCGAAGAGCTCGAGCGCCGCGGCCGCGAGGACCTGCTGCGTCAGGGCTTCGAGGCGAACAAGATCAACTACCGTCTCGAACTCGACATGCGCTACGGCAACCAGCGCGTGACGACGGCCGTGGTCACCGATCTGCGTCGCATGGATGGCCAGTCCGACGTGCTCAAGCTGATGGAACAGTTCCACCAGCGCTACGGCGAGCGCTTCGGCAAGGGCAGCCAGGTGACCGAGGCGGGTGTGCGCGTGAACACCTTGCGCGTCTGCTCGTTCGTCGAGACGCCTTCCGTGAACTTCCAGGGCCTCAAGCCCGAAGGCAAGGGCAAGAAGCCGCCCGCGCCGGTGAGCAAGCGCGCCTGCCACTTCGTCGGGCATGCCAAGGCGCTGGAAACCCCGATCTATGGCGAGGACGCGCTGGCGGCCGAAACCGAGATCGACGGACCGGCGATCGTCGTGACCAAGGCGACGACGTACCTGATCGAGCCGGGCTGGCGCTACCGCGCGACTGCACAGCGCGCTGTGTGGTTCACGCGGAACGACTAAAACCCAAGGACTCCGTCGCAGCGCTTTTCTGCGACGGAGCTTGAAAGTGATTGAGCGGAGCGAAGACATGAACGATATGAGCGTCACTCCCGAGGACAAGCTGCTCCTCAACAAATTCCTGAAGGACAACCAGCTGTTCCTGATCGCCGACCCGGAGATCATGAACGACCATGACATCGGTCCTCGCAGCGAGGAGGAAGAGCGCCTGCTCAGCGGCCCCAGCGATCCGCACCTCGTCAACATGGTGCGCGGTCGCATCCTGGCAGCGCTCGACGAAGGCAACACGATGATCGAGCAGATGGGCGCGGCGCCCGGCGCGAAGTGGGGTGACATCGTCGCCTCGATCTTCACCGCCAGCGGCGATCTTTCGATGATCGCGCCGCACGGCGTCGTCGGCTTCGCAGCCTGCGTCCATTACCCGATCAAGTACATCATCAAGTACTGGACGGACGAGCCCACCGTCGGCGTTCACGACGGCGACGGCTTCATCCACAACGATCCGCGCTACGGCGGCATCCACGGCACCGACCAGTCCTGCATCATGCCGGTGTTCTGGAAGGGCAAGATGGTGTGCTGGGTCTCCTGCACCATCCACGAGGGCGAGAACGGAGCGACCGAGCCGGGCGGCATGCCGCCGTCGGCCGAGAGCCGCTACGACGAAGGCCTCAAGATGTCGCCGTTCAAGGTCATCGAGAACTTCCAGCTCCGTCGCGATCTCGTCACGTTCCTGCAGAACATGGTGCGCGATCCCAAGCTGCAGCTCGAGGACATGAAGGTCAAGCTGCACACCTGCCTGCGCATGCGCGAGCGCGTGCTGGCGGTGCTCGAGGAATTCGGCGAGGAAGCGCTGACCATCTCCCTGCGCCAGCACATCGAGGACGTCCAGGAAGAAGTGCGCCGCCGTATCGAGGAACTGCCGGACGGCACCACCCGCGTCCTGACCTTCCCCGATTCGACGCTGCGCGAAAACGCCCTGCTGAAGTTCAGCATGGCGGTCACGGTCAAGGGCGACCGGATGACGCTGGACTTCCGCGGCTCATCGCCGGAGTTCATCAACCGCGCCATCAACTGCAACGCGGCCTCGCTCAAGACGATGCTGCTGACCAGCTACCTGCAGAACGTCTGGCCCGACCTGCCGCAGACGATGGCGGTGTTCGGTCCGATCAAGATGCTGTTCGATGAGAAGTCGGTGCTCAACGGCTCGTTCGAGACGCCGCAGCCGATGAGCCTCATCCCGCTGTTCAAGGCGATGACGATCCCGGTCATCCCGATGACCAAGCTCAGCTACTCGCTGCCGCACCGCTACACCGCGGTCGTGGCGCCGCAGTACGACCAGCCGGGCACGTTCATCTACGGTGGCCTCACGCAGAACGGCGAGAACGTCGGCAACTTCTGCGCGGACATCAACGGCAACGGCCAGGGCGGTCGCAACCACCGCGACGGCGAGCACTCGGTGTCCCCGCCCTTCGCCGCCAACTGCGACATCGGCGAGATGGAAGTCATCGAAGAGGAACTGCCGATCGTGCGCCTGGGTGCGTTCACCCTGGCCAGGGATCGCGTCGGCTTCGGCAAGTACCGCGGCGGCCTGGGCTACGAGATGATCGCCTCGACGCGCGGCACGGACATGTGGGGGTTCATGACGGGCTGCACCGGGTCGCTGTTCACGCCCTCGCAGCCGCTGTTCGGCGGCTACGGCCCGCCGGTGTACCCGCTCTGCAAGATCCAGAACGTCAACATCTTCGATCAGCTCGAGAAGGACCCGGGCAACATCAAGTTCGACATCCTGGACCTGATGAACAACCAGACGGTCGAGGGCGGCAAGTACTCCACGCACCCGATGGCGATGACGTTCGAGCTGTGCCAGAACGGCGAGGTCTACATGATGTGCCAGGGCACCGGCGCCGGATACGGCGACGTGCTGCTGCGTGATCCGGCACACGTGATGAAGGACATCGAGGAGAGCCTGATCTCGCACGAGACCGCGCTGGACATCTTCAAGGTGGTCTACGACCAGGCGACGCTGCTCGTCGACGAAGCTGCCACGAAGAAGCTGCGCGACAACGAGCGCAAGTCGCGCCTCAAGCGCGGCAAGCCCTTCGACAAGTTCGTGAAGGACTTCGTCACCAAGGAGCCGCCCGCGTACCTGCCCTACTACGGCAGCTGGGATGACCCGACGGTCATCTACGGCACCAGCCAGGGCAAGCGCATCAAGATGAAGGCTTCAGAGATGCAGAGCATGTTCATGCCAAATCCCAAGGACGAGAAGATCAAGTCCTTGGAGAGCCAGCTGGACACGGTGAAGGCGCAGCTCGAAGCCTGCCGCGCGAAGGGCAAGGCCAGCGTGAAGGCGGTTGCCAAAGCCAAGAGCAAGTCGAAGAAGAAGTAGGAAGAAGCTGAAGCAATCGGCCCCTCTCCCGAAAGGCAGAGGGGCCTTTTTTTGTTGGGCTGAACGTTTCTGCGGGGCCCCGTTCGGGTTTGTCCTAGGACGCTTCCCGCTGTCTTCGCGGGCACCATGCCGGCTCGGATCTACTTTTCCTGCTGGAGACCTCGATGGACGTCCGCATTTCGATGATCGGCCTGGGCCGCATGGGCTCGGCTCTGGCGCGCGGCTTCCTGCGCTGCGGTGCTCAGGTGACCGTCTGGAACCGTGATGCTGCCAAGGCCGAAGCGCTGCGGGGCGAAGGCGCAACGGTGGCGCGCTCGCTGGCCGAGGCGCTCAAGGCCAGTGACCTGATCGCCGTGTCCGTGCTCGACACGGCGGCGAGCCATGCCCTGCTCTTCTCGCCCGCATCGGCACCATTGCTGCGCGGGAAGGCCGTTCTCGACTTCACGACGAGCACGCCCGCCGTCGCTCGCGCAGCGATGCAGCACGCAACGGATGCGGGAGCGCAGTATCTCGACGGCGCGCTGATGTGCTACCCCAGCGGTGTCGGCACGCCCAACGCGACGATCCTGTTTTCCGGCGCCAAGACCGTGTTCGACCGTTACGAGCCGCAGCTCAAGGCGCTCGGCAACGCGATGTTCCTCGGCGAGAAAGCCGGCGCCGCCGCGACGCTCGACCTGGCGCTGCTGGATTTCTACTACGGCGCGACCGCCGCGATGCTCCACGGAGTCGCGATGTGCCAGTCCGAAGGCTTCCCGCTGGAGATCTACGCCAAGGCGCTCGGCGGCTTCGCACCGATCGTCGCGCAGACCGCGGAACTCGCCGCGACGATGGTGCCGGCCCGCAACTACACCGGCTCCGAGGCCACGAACGACATCCATGCCGCGGCGCTGGCGCTGATCGTGCAGGCCGCGAAGGACGCGAAGCTCGATCCGTTTCCGGAACAGATCATGGGCTACTTCAAGTCGGCGCTGGCCAAGGGCCACGGGCCCGACGAGATCGTGGCGCTGGTCGAGACGATGCGCCCGTAGCGCGCGCTCCGCGCACGATCGCCGACGAGATGAACGCGGGCGAGAAAGGGGAAAAGCGCGTGCGCGGAGCGCACCCTACGCGACCAGGCCGTCGCGCGTCGTGACCGCCTTCTCGCAAGTCTGCTTGTAGAGCGGGAACCCGCCGAGGAACAAGGTCGCAGCGCGCGGCTTGCCCGGAATGTTGTCGCCCATGTAGTAGTTCTTGCCCTTCGTGAACAGCGTCATGTTCGCGATGGCGTTGGTCAGATCCGACCACTCCTTCTCGGCCGCGGGCGTGGCCTCGACGACGTCGCCCGATCCGCATCCATCCAGGAACCTCTCGATCTGCTCGACCTGGTACTCGGCCAGCAGCACCGGGTTGTAGAACGGACTGCCTGGGCCGAACAGCCAGAACAGGTTCGGAAATCCGTTCGCCATCATCCCCAGGTAGGTTTTGATGCCCTGAGACCAGTAGTCCTTGAGGCTGCGCCCGTCGCGCCCGCGGATGTCGATACGCGACATCGCGCCGGTACCCAGGTCGAATCCGGTGGCGAAGATGATCACGTCCAGCGGCACCTCGCGGTCGCCGACGACCAAGCCCGTGCGCGTGAATTTCCGGATCGGTTCGGCACGCAGGTCCACGAGCTCGACGTTGTCGCGGTCGAAGGCCTCGCAGTAGCCGGTGTCGCCGGCCAGCCGCTTGGTCAGTACCGGGTTCTGCGTCGGCGTGAGCTTGCGCGCGACCTCCGGGTTCTTCACGCGCGACCGGATCTTGTCGTTCATGAAGGCTTCGAGCGTGCGGTTGGCTTTCTCGTCGACCAGCAGATCGACGAACGCGTGGTAGAAGCACAGCCCGCCCGAGGCCCAGCGCTCTTCGTAGACGCGCGTGCGCTCCTCGTCGCTGACATCGGACACCTTGAGCGTCGGCGGCGGAACCGGCTTCGAGTGCACCGTCGTGAATCCCGCACCGGATGCCCATTGGGCGTCGCGCAAGACTTCGTACGTTGCCTTGCGGGCACGCGTGTCTTCCGCATCCGCCTTGTGGTTCTGCAGCGGCACCGTGTACGACGCCGTGCGCTGGAACACCGTGAGCTGCCTGGCCTGCCGGGCGAGAATGGGCGTGAGCTGCACGCCCGAGGCGCCGGTGCCGATGATGCCGACGCGCTTGCCCTCGAAGTTCACCGGCTCGCGCGGCCAGCGCGAACTCTGGAGCTTCAGGCCCTGGAATTCGTCGGCGCCTTCGAAGTCGGGCCGGTAGGGATCCGAGTAGGTCCCGGTGGCGGCGACGACCACGCGCGCCGTCACCGTCTCGCCGCGATCCGTGACGACCGTCCAGTGCCGCGTCGACTCGTCGTAATGGGCCGCCGTGACGCGCGTGCCGAACTGGATGTCCTCGCGCAGGCCGAAGCGGTCGGCCACGTGGTTGCAGTAGCGCTCGAGCTCGGGCTGTGGCGGGTAGCGTTCGCTCCACTCCCATTCCTGCTCGAGCTCCTTGGAGAACGAGTAGGAATATTCGAAGCCCTCGATGTCGACGCGGCAACCGGGATACCGGTTCCAGTACCAGGTGCCACCGACACCCGAGCCGGTCTCGAAGGCGCGCACGCGCCAGCCGCGCTGTCGCGCGCGATGGATCATGTAGAGCCCGCAGAATCCGGCGCCGATCACGACGACGTCGAACGCGGGCGCGGGACGCCCGGACGAATCCGCTGCTGAAACCGCCATGTCGCTCTCCTCCTGCCTGCCGCTCCGGCGATGCGGCCCCGGGTTCTGTGCCCAAGGGTCCGCGTCGCTCGTCGATCACCGCATCATGCCGCAGCGCCTGCCCTCGCCAGCAGGCGTGCGGCCACCACAGTCGCGTCGGCTCAGGTGATCTTCAGCGTCACGCCGGCCTTCTGCAGTTCGTGCTCGACCTGGATGAAGCCGGTCGACGGCACGCGCTCCTCGGCACGATCGGCCAGTGCCGCGGCCTGCGCCGCAAGCTGCTCCGGCACGTCGTCGCCCAGGCCCAGGTGCAGGCCCTTCGTCAGCGTCACGTGAGCCACTTCGAACGATCCGCCGCCGGCGCACAGCACGGTGCGCGTCGGCGCGTGTTCCGAGGCGAGCCAGACGACACCCGACGTCACCGCTTCGGGCTTCAGCAGATCCAGCGCAGCTTCGGGCAGCACGTCCTCGGTCATGCGCGTGGCCGCGCTGGGCGCCAGGCAGTTCACGCGGATGTCGTTCTTCGCGCCTTCCAGCGCCAGCGTCTGCATCAGGCCGACCAGCGCCATCTTCGCGGCGCCGTAGTTGGACTGGCCGAAGTTGCCGTAGAGGCCGGTCGACGAAGTCGTGAACACGATGCGCCCGTACTTCTGCGTGCGCATGATCTCCCACACCGCCTTGGTGCAGTTCACGGCTCCCATCAGGTGCACGTCGACGACGGTGCGGAAATCCGCGAGGTCCATCTTCGCGAAGGTCTTGTCGCGCAGGATGCCGGCGTTGTTGACCAGGATGTCGATGCGTCCCCACTTGGCCATGACGTCCGCCACCATCTTCTCGACGGCCGCGACGTCGGTCACCGACGCGGCGTTCGCCATCGCCTCGCCCCCGGCCGCGACGATCTCGTCAACGACCTTCTGTGCCGCCGTGGCCGAACTGCTGGTGCCGTCGCGTGCGCCGCCCAGATCATTGATCACGACCTTCGCGCCGCGCTTGGCCAGCGCCAGCGCATGCGAGCGCCCCAGACCATTGCCGGCACCGGTGACGATTGCGACCTTGCCATCGAACTTCAGCGTCATTTCCTGCTTCCTTCCTGATTCGGGACATTCCCAGAGCGGAATGATGCCATTGCAGGAGCAGGCGCAGCCCGGACGAAGTCTGGGGTCCTTGCCATCTACGGACGAATGACCCGGACTTCGTCCGGGCTACGGCAGGGCCTAGCCCATCCGCATCAGCGACGCGCTCGCCTGGTCGTTCTGCTCGGCGGTGCGCATCAGCTTGACCTGCATCTCGAACTGCCGCGCCAGCGCGATCATCGTGACCATCGACTCGGCCAGGTTCACGTTGGAGCTCTCCACGGCGCCGCTGGTCATCACCGCGCCGGACGCATCCTCGGGTGTCTGTCCGGCGCGCGCGCGCATCAGACCGTCCGAGCCGCGTTCGAGCTGGTCGGCCGTCGCATCGACGACCTTGAGGCGACCCACCGTCACCGGCGCTTCGGGGCCCTGCCCCAGTGGCACGACCGTCACGGTGCCGTCGTTGCCGATGGCGATCTGCGAGTTCGGCGGCACCGACAGCGGCCCGCCATCGCCCATCACCATGTGGCCACCGCCGTTGCGCAGCAATCCGTCCGCACCGACCTGCAGATCGCCGGCGCGCGTATAGGCCTCGGATCCGTCCGGCGCCTGCACGGCGAGCCAGCGATCGGGCGCGAGCGCCACGTCCAGCGGGTTTCCGGTCTGCATGATGCTACCCAGGCTGCCGTCGAAGCCCTGGCCCTGCAGCTGCGTGTTGACGCGCGTAGGCATCAGCGGACCGTCGACCGCGACGGCCTGCTGCGCCGCGAGTTCGGCCTTGAAACCGACCGTGCTCGCGTTCGCAAGATTGTGGCTGTTGACCGCCTGCGCCTTGAGCGTCTGGGCAGCTCCGGTCATCGCAACGTAAAGCGCGCGGTCCATGTGCTTTTCCCATCAAAGGACGGGGCCGACAGGCCCCGTTTGAAAGTAATTAACGGATGTTGATGATCGTCTGCGTGACCTGGTCGCTGGTCGAGATCATCTGCGCGTTCGCCTGGAAGTTGCGCTGCGCGGTGATCATGTTGACGAGCTGTTCGGTCAGGTCCACGTTCGAGGCTTCGAGTGCGCCGGACTGCACGAGCCCGAAGCTGCCCGATCCGGCGATGCCGCGGATCGCGCTGCCGGCGTTGAACGTCTCGCCCCAGGTCGTGTCGCCGAGCTGCTGCAGGCCCTGCTGGTTCGGGAACGTGGCGAGTGCGAGCTGGCCCAGCGGCGCGGACTGGCCGTTGGTGTAGCGGGCCTGCACGACGCCGCCATCACCGACCTCGATGCCGCTCAGGCGCCCGGTGGTGTAACCGTCCTGGCCCAGACGGCTGACGTTGAAGCGTTCGCCGTACTGGGCGGACGCCGACAGATCCAGCGTCATCGCCAGCGGCGCCGAGCCGTTGGTGGTGGGCACGGACGGCAGCGTAATCTCGCCGCCGGCCGGTGAGGTCAAGGTGCCGGTGTTCGAGTACGTCAGCGTCTGCGGCGTGCCGACGTCGACGCCGTCCACCCGCATGTGCAGGTTCCACTCGTTGGGGTTGGCGGTCTTGGCGAAGAACAGGCTGGCCTGGTGCGAGGCGCCGAGCGAGTCGTAGATCGTGACCGCGGTCGTGTGATTGAAGCTGGTCGGATCGGTGGCGTCGAACGTCGCGGTGGCCGGCACGCTGGCGTTGGCCGGCAGCGTGTAGTTGGCCTCGATGCTGGTCGTCGGCGCCGGCGGATTGTCGGCCGTCGACATGCGCAGATCGCTGAGCTGCGCGGTGTCGAAATTGTCCGTGCCCGCGATCGGCGGAAACACCTGCAGGCGCTGGCCCGAGGCGTTGACGACATAGCCGCCGCGATCGGTGCCGAACGCGCCGGAGCGCGAGTACACCATCGAGCCGTTGTCCGACATCGTGAAGAAGCCATCGCCCGAGATCGCCAGATCAAGCGCGTTGTTCGTGAAATTGACGGTGCCCTGCGAGAACTGCTGGGCGACGCGATCCAATCGCGCGCCAGACCCGATGGCGTTCTCGGACAAGCCGTATGCCGTCACCGGAAAGAAGTCCGCGAACTGCGCGCGCGACTGCTTGAAGCCGTTGGTGTTGGCGTTGGCGATGTTGTTGGCCGTGGTTGCCAGATCGGCCTGGGCGGCATTCAAGCCGGAGAGTGCGATGCGAAAGGACATTGTCGTGACTCCTGTTGGAACGGGGCGCGCGTTGCCGACGCGCCGCTCAGAGAATTTCGCGGACCGCGGACAGCGCGACCGGATCCATGCCGTAAAGATTGAGACTCAGGCCCGCGCTGCCGAGCGACACGCTGCTGACCATGCCCATCAGCTGCGTCGTCACGGCCTTGGTGCCGGATTCGTTCATGACCTTGGCGGTCACGCCGTAGCTGCCCTGCTCGACGCGATTGCCGGCGTCGTCGAGACCGTCCCACGTGAAGCTGGCATCGCCGACGGGCTTGGTGCCCAGGTCCATGTGGCGCACGACCTGGCCCGAGGCATCGGTGATCTCCACCGACAACGCGCCGCTGGCTTCCAGCTTGGCACTGCCGGCGACGCCGCCTTCGGCGAACAGGTACGCCTCCTTGCCTTCGACCATGACGCCGTGACCGACGAGGCTCGCGGCCTGCAGGGTCTGGTTGGACGTCAGCGCCGTGCTGAGGCCGGCCAGCGAGGCCTGCATGCCCTGGATGCCGGAGACGGTCGAGAACTGCGCGATCTGGCCGAGGAAATCGCCCGACTCCATGGGTTTCATCGGATCCTGGTGCTGCATCTGCGCGGTCATCAGCTTGAGGAAGGCGTCCTGCCCCAGCTCCGTCCGCTTGTTGTCGGCCGAGCTGTTCAGCGCCAGGCCGAGATTGGAATACGGGTTGTCCGTGTTGACGCCGCCGACGCTCATCGTGGGATCCTCATGCTGTTTTCGGTGCCGCTTACTTGCCGAGCGTGAGCGTGCGCATCGCCAGTTCCTTGGCGGTGTTCATCACTTCGACGCTGGACTGGTAGGAACGCGAGGCGGAGATCATGTTGACCATCTCCTCCACGACGTTGACGTTCGGCGCATAGACATAGCCCTCGGCGTCGGCGAGCGGATGTCCCGGCTCGTAGCGCTTCTGCGCCTCGGCCGTGCTCTCGACGACGCCGAGCACACGCACGCCGGCGGATTCGGGATTCGCCGCGTCGAGCTGTGCCTGGAACATCGGCATGCGCGCGCGATATATCGACTGCGCATCGCCGGACACGCTGTCGGCGTTGGCAAGGTTCGAGGCCACGGTGTTGAGCCGTGCGGACTGGGCGGCCATCGCCGATCCGGCGATGTCGAAGATACGCAGCGTGCTCATCGTTCAAAGGCTCCGTGTGCGTTCATTCGCCGGTGATCGCGGTCAGCAGGCTCTTGAGCTTGCCGTCGAGGAAACTCAGGGACGCCTGGTAACGCAGCGCCGAATCCATGAATGCGGCCTGCTCGGTCTGCACGTCCACCGTGTTGCCGTCGACGCTGGGCTGCAGCGGCACGCGGTACATCAGCGCCGGGTCGGCTTGCGTGCCCGCACCGTCGAGATGACCGGGCCGGTCGGTGTTCAACGTGGACGATCCGTTGCCCAGGGCCTGTTCGAGCGCCGTCTTGAAATCGAGATCGCGCGCCTGGAAGCCCGGCGTGTCCGCGTTCGCGATGTTGCCCGCGAGCAAGGTCATGCGGCGCTGCTGGATCTGCAGTGCGTGTGCGTGAATGCCGAAGAGCGGATCGACGGTGCCGGCCATTGCGGGCTCCGGGTGAGGTGTACCCGGGTGCTACAAGGCCTGTGCCAGCGGATGCAGGGCGTCTGATCGGGTAACGGCAGCGGCTTCGATTTCTTTAGTCCGCCCGCGTCGCTTGTGTAGCCCGGACGAAGTCCGGGATGCCAGTTCCGTTGAACGCGAAAAAGCCCCGGACTTCGTCCGGGCTACGGGTTGCGGCTTTCAGCTGCTTGCCTGCAACCGCTCCAGCACGCCTTCTGCCAGATCATCCGCGCTGAACTTCGGCACGAAGCGATTCGCGCCGACCTTCTCCGACATGTTGTGGTTGAACGCGCCGGACAGCGAGCTGTGCAGCATCACGTAGAGATTGGCCAGCCGCGCATCGCGGCGGATCTCCGTCGTCAGCCGATAGCCGTCCATGTCGGGCATCTCGACGTCGGAGATCAGCATCAGCAACTCGTCCTCCGGCTTCACGCCGCGATCGGCCATGCCCTGCAGATAGCGCAAGGCTTCGCGGCCGTTGGCGACGGTCGTGCAAGGCACGCCCAGCTCGCCGAGCACGCGCTCGATCTGCGTACGCGCCACCTTGGAATCGTCGGCGACCAGCGCACGCTTGCCACCGATACCCAGGCCTTCGAACCGCGCCCTCAACGTGTCGCTCAGGCCCGGCGGATTGCCGACGACGTCGGCCAGCACCTTCTCGACGTCGATGATGGCGACCAGCTCGTTGCCCACGCGCGTCGTGGCGGTGAGATGACCCTGGGGGCCGGACGGCGGCGGCTCCACCGAGGAGACGTCCACGTGCACGATGCGATCGACCGCGCGCACCAGGAAGCCCTGAACGGTGCGATTGAACTCGGTGACGATCACGTGCCGCGCGGTCTTGCCGCTGGCCTCGCCGCCGACGGCGCGATGCAGGTCGATCACCGGCACGACCTTGCCGCGGATCTCGGCGATGCCGGCGACCTGCACGTGCATGTCCGGCTGCCAGCTCAGCTTCGGGCAGGGGATCACTTCGCGCACCTTGAACACGTTGATGCCAAATATCTGGCGCTCGTCGAGTCGGAATAACAGCAGGGCCAGGCGGTTGTGCCCGGCGAGCTGGGTACTGCGATCGATGCTGTCGAGAAGGCCGGCGCCCATGTGGAGCCCTGGAACGGTCGTGGAATCAGCCACAGCCACGGCAAGTCCCGGACCAGCCCGCACGTCCGGTTTGCGGCGGACTGCCGTCGGCGCGCGGCTGGAACGAAGCTTGCCAGTCGGACCCCATGATCTACCTGCATATCCGAAGGGCTTGCCAGCCGTTCCTTGGCCTGATGCGGCCGCTGTCGGTGCTGCTGATCCTGTTCTGGTTGTTCTCCAGTCCTTCCGCGCACGCGCAAGCTTCGTATCAGAGCATCCCGTCGATCCGTCTGGCCGCGCTCGATCACGCCCGCGCCGCGTCGCCGGCCGACGCAAAGCTCGACGGCGGACGCATCGACGAGCGCCTCCGCCTCGCCGCCTGCGCCGGTCCGCTGAGTACCCGCACGGCTTCGACCAGCGCTTCGGCGCTGAGCGTCGAAGTGCGTTGCGACACCGCGGGCTGGAAACTCTTCGTGCCGGTCGGCGTCAGCGTGCAGGTTCCGGTCCTCGTCGCCACGCGCGGCCTGGCGCGCGGCGATGCCGTGTCCGCGGCCGACGTCCAGGTGCAGATGCGTCCGCGCGCCGGCCTGGGCCTGTCCTGGGTCGGTTCGCTGGACCAGGTCCTGGGACGCACGTTGTCGCGTCCGGTGGCCGCCGGCAGCGTCCTGTCGCCCGCCTCGTTCGCCGCCTCGCATCTCGTGCGGCGCGGCCAGTCGGTCACGCTGGTCGGCATCAGCGGGGGATTCGAAGTCCGGGCGCAGGGCAAGGCCTTGGCCGACGCCGGCGCCGGCGATCGCATCCGCGTGCAGAACATGGGCTCGCAGCGCATCGTCGAGGGCGAGGTCCGCGCCGACGGCAGCGTGGTGGTTCCGCTATGAGCCGGACCGCTCACCGACCGTTCGTCGGGCTGATTCAAGTTCGCCGGGGGCAGGCCGTTAGCCCGGCTGAACCCCTTTTCAGAAAGCAGCAGGTCCGACCATGAGCACCAAGATCGATACTTCCGTCGGGCCGGCGGCCGCGCCGGCACCGGTGCGGCCGGTGGCACGTCCGGACAGTTCCGGCACGCCGGCCTCGTCCTCGACCTCCCACGCCAAGTCGGCCGATTCGATGGCTCTGACCGGCGAAGCGCGCGCGATGCAGGAATTCGAACAGCGCGTGCAGAACGACTCCGGCGTCGACGAGACCAAGGTTGCGGAGATGCGTCGCATCCTCGCGCAGGGTCTCTACAACGCCGATCCCTCCGCGATTGCCGGACGCCTGATGCAACTCGAATGGTCGCTCTCCCGCACTCCGTAACGCCCGCGGAACGCTCCGCGCCCCCGTCCGCGACGCGCCTGCGCGCCGCCCTCGACGCCCTCACCCCGCTGGCCGAGGAACTCGGCACGCTGCTCCTCGCGGAACGCGAACGCCTGGTCGCGCGCGACTGGGAAGCCGTGCTGCGTCTGGCGGACGACAAGGACGCGCTGGTCCAGCGACTGCAGACCCGGACGCGCGAACTCGAACAGGCCTGCGATGGCCGCACGCCCGAGGAAGCCTTTGCCGCGGCTGGCCTTGCGGACGCGCATGCCGCACTGCGCGAGCGCGCCGCACGGCTGCAGGACGCCAATCGCGAATCCCGCGCACTGCTGGACAACCACCGCGCGCGCGTCGATACCGCGCTGCGCCTGATGAATCGCAACGATGCCACCGGCCTCTACGGCCGCGACGGCTACGCCGGCACCGGCAACATGCGGCAGCGCCTGGCGTCCGCGTGAACCTGCCGCTGGCCCCGGCTGCCCACGACCGCGCGCCCGGCACGGGGTCCGACGTCGTCACCGATCCTCGCGAGTGCTGGAACCTGCTCGCGGCGCTGCAGATGCTGCGTGCGCATCTCTGGCTCGGCCGCGTCGGCGAATGTTCGCTGGGCCTGAGCGTGATCGTCGCGCTCGAACCCGTGACCGCGTCGTTCCTGATCGACGCGCTGCGCGATCCGGATGATCTTGCCCCCGGCACCGACCTCTACTTCGACACCCAGGTCGAGGGACGGCGCCTTCGTTTCGAATGCACGCTGATCGAGATCGTGGAACTGGACGGCGGCCCGGCCTATCGCGCCACCGATCCGCGCCTGGTGCTCGATCAGCAGCGTCGCAACGCGTATCGCGTCCGCGTTCCCGAAACGCTGAGACTGCCGGCTGCGCTGGGCAGCGGCCTGCAGCGGGCGCCGGCGCGCATGCTGGATCTCTCGACGCGCGGTTGCAGCACGCGAGTGGAGTCGCCGCTGTCGGTTGCGCGCGGCGACACGCTGCAACTCCAGTTCAAGCTCGGCGAGTTCGACCTGTCGTGCTCGGCCACCGTGCGTCACATCCAGCGGCTCGCGGGCGCCTCCCGCATCGGCATGGAGTTCGACTTGGCCGAGAAAACCGACGCGCCTTCGCTGGACCAGGCCGTGGCCCGTCTGCAACGGGAGATCCTGCGGCGGCGGCAGTCGTAGAAGGAGACACGGCACGGGTTTTCGACCGTGCGGCGTCTTCCTTGAGGGAGGCCAAGTCAACGGCTAACGCAAAGGACGCAAAGGAAAAAGAAAGGCGCAAAGGATTTTCGATTGATCCTTTGCGCCTTTCTTTGGCTTTTCTCTGCGTCCTTTGCGATGGCCTTTCTTGTTTCCGGGCCGAAGTGCGTCCGGTCGGGGCCAAGATATTTGTAGGAGGGGCGCCAGCCCGACAGGACCGGCGCAGATCGCCCCTAAGCCAGCGCGTCCTCCATCCGACGGAACATGTCGCGCCACGCGGCCTCGCTGGACTTCTTCTCGACGCCCGTCTGCACGAAGCCCATCCAGCTGCCTTCACCACCCGCGGCGATATCGACGCTCACGACGCTGGTGCCGCCGAAACGCCGTGGCGCTTCCAGTCTGAACATCAGGCGCTTGGGCCGATTGACCTCCAGATATTCGCCGACGTGCTCGATCCGCTCGCCGTCTTCGGTGATCTCCAGAATCCGGAAGGTTCCGCCGACGCGCGGTTCGGTCTCGACACGGCTGATCTCGTTGGTGCCGGTCTTCAGCAGCCAGGTCTTCATCAGGCCGGGATCCACCCAGGCCGCGAACAGGCGCTCCGGCGGGATCATCACCTTGTGGAAATTCTGGAACGTGTGAGCGTCATCGGTGGCAGGCGACATGGGCGGATACTCCAGAGGCAATCGAAGCAGATTCTTCGATGCCATGGCCTCATGTACCGCCAGAAGTGTCAACACCCTCGAGGGGGAATCCCATGCTCGCGAGGGAGGACCCTCGACGTGCGCGGCTGCGACGAGCCGCCGGAGGTTCGAGCCGCCGGCCTCGCGGCCGCGACACCCCACGCGATGGCGTCCTCGAGACGATCGTTCCCCCAGAACAGCTCGCGGCCGTCGACGACGAAGAACGGCGCGCCGAACACGCCCAGACCGATCGCCTCCTCGGTCTGGGCACGCAGCGCGTCCTTGGCGGCCGGATCATCGATGCGCGGGAGAATCGGCGCCGGGTCCTGGTTCGCAGTCTCCAGACAGCGTTCCAGCGTGCCGCGCAACGCGATGTCCCGATCCTCCGCGAAGTTCGCGCGGTACACGGCGCGCACGAATGCGGGCAGCCAGGGTTCGGCCGAAAAATGGCAGGCGATGCGCGCGGCCAAAAGGCCGTTGCGCGGGAAGGTCGTGGGACGGGTGAAGGGAATCTGCAGCGAGGCGCACAGACGCTCGAGATCACGCCACATGTAGCGGCCCTTGGCGGGCTGCAGGTTGAACGGCGAATCGTTCCAGCCGAGCTCCTTGAAGATCGGGCCCAGCAGGAACGGCCGCCAACGCGCGCTCACCCCATGGCGCGCGGCCACGTCCTCGACCCGCATCGCGGCCGGATAGGAGTGGGTGCTGGCAAATTCGAACCAGAAGTCGACCGTCATCGAGCCCTCGTCACCCAACGCATCGGATCGAAGTCTAAGCAGGGGCGACCCCAGCCGTCCTGCAGGACGCAAGGGGCGTCCAGGAACCGGAGCTGGGCGCGCGCCGTCACCGAACTCTCCCCCGCCTGCCGCTGTCCTGACATCGTCCGCGCATAATCCTTCGATCGATTGGCGCCCATTGCGGTCCCGCCAGTAACCCAAGAAGGAGCGTCGCTGCGTGTGGCTGTCTGATCTTTCGGTGAAACGGCCGGTGCTCGCCACCGTGCTCAACCTGCTGCTGGTGGTCTTCGGCATCGTCTCGCTGCTGAGCATCTCGGTGCGCGAGTACCCGGACATCGATCCGCCGATCGTGTCGGTCAGCACCAGCTACGCCGGCGCCTCCGCAGCGGTGATCGAGACCCAGATCACGCAGATCATCGAGGACCAGATCGCCGGCATCGAGGGCATCAAGCGGCTGACCTCGTCGTCGCGCGATGCGCGGTCCAACATCACCGTCGAGTTCCAGCTCTCGCGGAACATCGACGACGCCGCCAACGACGTGCGCGATCGCGTGTCGCGCGTGCTCGGCGACCTGCCCGACCAGGCCGACCCGCCGGAAGTCACCAAGGCCGACGCGGATGCCTCGGCAATCATGTTCTTCGTGCTGTCGTCGCCCCATCTCAACCGGCTGCAGCTCACCGACTATGCCGAGCGCTATCTGGTGGATCGCTTCGCGGTGCTCGACGGCGTCTCGCGCGTGTCCTTCGGCGGCGACCAGCGCTACGCCATGCGCATCTGGCTGGACCGCGCGCGCCTGGCCGCGCGCAGCCTGACGGCGGCGGACGTCGAGAGCGCCATCGCCGGGCAGAACGTGGAGCGTCCCGCCGGACTGATCGAATCCAGCGAGCGCGAGTACACGCTGCGCACCGAGCGCCAGTACACGACGCCCGAAGCCTTCGGCGCGATGGTGGTCGCAACCGGGGCCAACGGCTTCCCGGTCCGCGTGCGCGATGTCGCACGCGTGGAGCTGGGCGCGGAGAACCCGCGCACCGCGTTTCGTGCGAACGGCGTCGAGACGCTGGGCATCGGCATCATCAAGACCTCGAGCGCCAACACGCTGGAAGTGGCGCGCGGCGCGCGCGCGATGGCCGAACAGATCCGCGCCGATCTGCCAGAAGGCATGACGCTGGATCTGAATTTCGACACCTCGGAGTTCATCGAGGCGGCGCTGCACGAAGTGGAAGTGACGCTGGCCTACGCGGCGCTGTTCGTCATCGCGGTGATCTACCTGTTCCTGGGCAGTGCGCGCGCCACGCTGATCCCGGCGCTGACGGTGCCGATCTCGCTGGTGGCGTCCTTCATCTTCCTGTCGGCCTTCGGCTTCTCGATCAACATCCTGACCTTGCTGGCGCTGGTGCTGGCGATCGGCCTGGTCGTCGACGACGCCATCGTCATGGTGGAGAACATCCATCGCCGCCTCGAACTCGGCGAGCCGCCGCTGCTGGCCGCCTACCGCGGCGCGCGCGAAGTCGGCATGGCGATCATCGCGACCACGGCGGTGCTGATGGCGGTGTTCACGCCGCTGGCCCTGCTCGAAGGCAACGTCGGGCGCCTGTTCAGTGAGTTCGCGCTCGCGCTCGCGGCCTCGGTGGGCTGTTCGGGCGTGATCGCGCTGACCTTGTCGCCGGTGCTGTCGGTCTGGCTGCTGCGTGCGCATCAGGACCGCGGCGCGTTCTTCACGCGTTTCGACGCGATGTTCGACCGCTTCACCGAGGCCTACCTGCGCCTGCTGCATCACTTCGTCGCCAAGCCGCTGCTGTCGGCGGTCGCGCTCGCCGGCCTGCTCGGCGCGATCGTCGCGCTGTTCCTGCTGATCCCGAAGGAATTCGCACCGCAGGAAGACCGCGGCATCCTGCAGGTGAACGTCACGGCGCCCGAGGGCGCGAGCTTCGCCTACACGGCCGGCGTGATGGAGCAGGTCGAAAAGCCGCTGCTCGATCAACTCAACCAGGGCGAGATCTCGCGCGTGCTGTTCCGCCTGCCCGGCTTCGGCGGCGCCACCCAGGTCAACACGGGTTCGGTGGGCGTCACGCTCTCCGGCTGGAAGGAACGCGAGCGCAATTCCACCGAGATCTCCAACGACATCACGCGCTCGCTGGCCGACGTCACCGGGGCACGCGTGGTGGTCACGCAGCGCGGCGCCTTCGGCAGCCGCGGCGGGCAGCCGGTGCAGATCGTCATGGGCGGACCGAGCTACGAGGAGCTGGCCGGGTGGCGCGACCGCGTGCTGGCCCGCGTCGAGAAGGAGCTTCCGAAGCTGGTGAAGGTGGACACCGACTACAAGGAGACCAAGCCGCAGTTCCAGCTCGACATCGACGTGGGTCGTGCCGGCGACCTGGGCGTGCGCGTGGGCGACATCGCGCAGGCCATCGAGTCGATCTTCGGAGAGCGTCGCGTGACGCGCTACCAGGATCGCGGCGAGGAATACGAAGTGATGCTGCAGGCGCCTGCCGAGGATCGCACCGATCCGGCCGCGCTCGGAGAGGTCTACGTGCGCGCGCAGTCGGGCTCGCTGGTGCCGCTGTCCAACCTCGTGCGACTGCGCGACGACGCGGCAGCGGCCACATACAACCGCGTCGATCGGCTGCGCTCGATCACGATCTCCGCGAACCTCGCGCCCGGCTACACGCTGGGCATCGCGCTGGCGGCGCTCGAGCGCATCGTGCGCGAGGAAAGCGGCGGGCAGGCGCGCATCGCGTACGCCGGCGATTCGCGGGAGTTCAAGGAATCCAGCACCGCGCTGTACTTCACGTTCGCGATGGCGCTGGTGATCGTCTACCTCGTGCTCTGCGCGCAGTTCGAGAGCTTCATCCACCCGGTCGTGATCCTGACGACGGTGCCGCTGGCCCTGTTCGGCGCACTGATCGCGCTATGGCCGCTGGGCATGACGCTCAACGTGTATTCGCAGATCGGCATCGTGATGCTGGTGGGCCTTGCGGCGAAGAACGGCATCCTGATCGTGGAATTCGCCAACCAGCGGCGTGACCAGGGCTTGAGCTTCGACGACGCGCTGATCGATGCCGCGCGCATCCGCCTGCGCCCGATCCTGATGACGTCAATCGCCACGATCGCGGGCGCGATCCCGCTGATCATGACCAGCGGCGCGGGTTACGAAGCGCGCCGGATTTTGGGCGTCGTCATCGCGTTCGGCGTGGCGTTCTCGACGGTGTTCACCTTGTTCATGGTGCCGGCGTTCTATTCGGCGCTGTGCCGCAAGACCGGCTCGCCGGGGCGGCATGCCGCGAAGCTTGCGCAGGAAGATCAGCTCGTCGCGCCGACGGACGAAGTCGCCGCGAAGTAGGCCGTAGCCCGGGCTTCGCCCGGGGTTCCTGCTCGGAGATTTCCTCGCGTTGATGGAGGAACCCCGGGTTTCACCCGGGCTACGGGCTGCCACAAGATCGGCGCCTCACGCGCTTCGGCAACATTCGACTTCGCGCAGATTTTCCGGCGACGCACGATCCGGATACCGCGCGCGGAAATAAGCCCCCGTAGCCCGGATGAAACCCGGGATCCCGGCTCGGAGAAGGAACAAGCCTCGGAGATTTCCTCGTGTTGATGGAGGAACCCCGGGCTTCGCCCGGGCTACGGGGTTTGAAGTTCGCGCAGATCCTTGGGCAACACGTAGTCCGGATACCGCGAGCGGAAACTGTCGAGCAGCTTCTTCGCGGCCGCGATGTCGCCGCCATCCCGCAGCTCGCGGATCCGCCGGATCCAGTCCTCGGGAGGCGCGGGCGCGAAGCTGTCCGCGGCTTCCGCCTCGGGCTGCGAAGACTTCGCGGCTGGCGCCATGACCGGCGCACTCGACGTCGCCGCTCGCGGCGCCAGGGCGCCGGCGGCGGCGCCGTCTTCCTCGGAGGCGGCACCGGATCGCCCGCCCGCCATCGATCCGACCGAATCGCGGGACCGCTTCATGTCCTTCGCTTCATCGCGCGGCGCCTGTTCGACGCGGTCATCGAGCGCGCGATCGGCGGCGGCTCCGAACGGCACAGCCCGCTGGGCGCCCGGCGATGGGCCCGTGACCGGCGCGGGAGGCGGCGGTGGCGCAGCCGCAGCCGCAGCGGGCGGCTCCGGCACGAACCCGTACGAACTCGCCGACGCCGCCGGCTCGGGCATCGGCGCTTCAGGCTTGGCCGGCTCCAGCCTCGGGGCCGCGGCCTTCGGGGCGGCGGCGCCGGCCGACAAGGCCTCGTTCGCCGTCCTGTTCGAAACCGACTCCTTGGCTTTGCGCGGCTCGTCCGATGACGACGACTTTTCTTCTCGACGGGCGGCAACCGCGTCGGCACGGCGTTCGGCCTCGGCTTCCACCGGCTCCGCCGGAGCGGCCAGCTCCGCCACCGCAGGCGACTCCGACACGACCGGCCCCGCCTCCTTCTTGGCCTCGACGACCGCAGGCGACACGCCCTCTTCCAGCGCCTGCGCCTTCATGCGATCCAGATCGGACGACTCGGCCGGCGCCATCTGCTCGCGCGTCCCGGGATCGCGCCAGATGTTCAGCAGCACGCCCAGCGACAGCGCGAGCGTCGCCGCCACGGCGACCGGCTGGAACCAGCGCGGCCGGCGTGCACGCGGCGTGCGCACGGCTTCGCGCGCGGCGCCGAGGATCAGCGCATCGAGTTCGGGCGGCGCGGTGTCTTGCCCGGAGGCCTCGCGATAGGCCTTGCCCACCGGGTGGCGGCCGGCGAGGAAATCCTCCAGCTCGCGATCGTCCGGCATCTTGCGGTCAGAGGACATCGCTGAGCTCCTGGCGCAGCTTGGCCAGCGCGTAACGCAGGCGGCTCTTGACGGTCTCGCGCCCGACGCCGGTGGCGGTGCCGATCTCCTCGAGGCTCATGCCGCCCTCCTCCTTGAGCAGGAAGGCCTCGCGCTGCTCGATCGGCAGGCCTTGCACGGCGACCAGCACGCGCCGCAGCCGCTGCGCCCCGGAGACCGCGGCCTCGGGCTGCTCGTGTTCCGGCGCGGCGACAGGCAGTTCGTCATCGATCGGGTCGGTGGGCAGGCGGGCGAGGCGGTACTCGTCGATGAGGCGGTTGTGCGCGAGGCGATACAGCCAGGTCGTGAACTTGGCCCGGGGTTCCCAGGCCGCGGCGGACTTGACCACCGACATCCAGACTTCCTGGAACAGCTCGGATGCCCGCTCGCGATTCGAGCACCCGCGCAGCAGATAACGGAAAACGGGGTCGCGGTGCCTTCGATACAAAGTCTCGAAGGCAGCCGCGTCCCCGCGCTGGTAGCGCTGCATGAGGGCTTCGTCGGAAATTTCATGGCGGCCTTCATCGAGGACCGCTTCCGGCGCCGCAATCGTTGCAGGACCTGCTTCCAGTCGAACTATCCCCCGATCTGCGCTCCCTCGCCCTTGGCCTGACCGGACAAGGTGCCCGCGAGCTTCACGAGCTGGCGGAACCCGGCGCGATCGCCGTAGGGGTCATCGCCCACGTTGCGGGCCAGGCGCTCGATCGAAGTGTAGTCGAAGCCCTTCATGTGAACGCCGCCCGAGAGCAGCTGCCCGAAGGCCGCCACCGAGGCCGAAAGCCGCAGCGCATCGGAGGCCTGCGCGACGTCGGTCTTGATCTCGGACTTCAGCAGCGGACGCTCGATCAGACGGCTCGTCGCGTTGGTGCCGTCGTCCGGCCGCTTGTAGCGCAGGCGCAGGTGCGCCAGCTCGCCACCGCGGTTCTCGATCTTGTGCGAGGGCGCGTAACGCAGCGGCTGCACGCTCTCGCCGCCGCTGCCGGTCAGCGCGATCTCGTACAGCGCGGTGACGGTGTGACCAGCACCGATGTCGCCGGCATCGACCGCGTCGTTGTTGAAGTCTTCGCGGGCGAGCATGCGGTTCTCGTAACCGATCAGGCGGTACTCGGCGACCTGCGCCGGGTTGAACTCGATCTGGATCTTCACGTCGCGCGCGATCGTCGTCAGCGTGGCGTCGCGCTGGCGCACCAGCACCTTGTGCGCTTCCTGCACCGAGTCGATGTAGGCGTTGTTGCCGTCGCCGACGTCGGCGAGCTGCTCCATCAGGTGATCGTTGTAGTTGCCCTGGCCGAAGCCGAGCGTCGTCAGCGCGATGCCGCTCTTGCGCTCGTTCTTGACGATGTCGAGCAGGCTCTCGAAACGCGTGACGCCGACGTTGAAGTCGCCGTCGGTGGCGAGCAGCACGCGGTTCACGCCGCCTTCGATCCAGCCCTTGCGAGCCATCGCGTAAGCGAGCTGTATGCCTTCGCCGCCGTTGGTGGAACCGCCGGCGGACAGGCGATCCAGCGCGGCCGAGATCTTCGCGCGCTCGTTGCCCGGCGTGGGTTCGAGCACGACGCCCGAGGCGCCGGCGTAGACCACCAGGCTGATGCGGTCCTTCGAGGTCAGTTCGCCGAGCAGCATCTTGAGCGCCGACTTCACCAGCGGCAGCTTGTCCGGATCTTCCATCGACCCCGACACGTCGACGAGAAACACCAGGTTGGTGCCGACCGGCTTGGTCTCCGGCTTCCAGCCCTGGATGCCGACGTGCAGCAGGTGCGTCTTGGCGTTCCACGGCGTCGGCGCGATCTCGGTGGTCACCGAGAACGGCTGGCCACGTTCCTGCGGCACCTTGTAGGCGTAGTCGAAATTGTTGATCAGCTCCTCGACGCGCACCGCGTCCTGCGGCGGCAGCTGGCCCTGCGTGAGATACCGGCGCACGTTGGCGTAGCTGCTGGTGTCGACGTCGACGCTGAACGTCGACACCGGGTGCTCGATCGAGCGCTGGATCGGATTGGGATCGATGACGGCGTAGTTCTCGCGGTTCTCGTCCTTGGGCACCAGGCCCGGCGCCGGCGGCGGCGCGGGCGCGATCAGCACGCGGTTGGCGACGGCGCCCTGCGCGATGGCGCCCGTCACGGCCGGCTTCGCGACGCCGAATTCCGCCAGGCGCTTGGTCTCCTTGGCCGACTTCTCGTACGGCGCGACGCTGACGGGCGCGGCGGCCGACGCACGACCGTCGCTGACGACTTCGTCTGTGGAGGACGGCGCGCTCCGCGGCTCGGCCTTGGGCGGTTCGGCCTTGAGCTTGTCCCCGGGCTGCGACGCGGCCTCGGCTTCGCGCGGCGACACGCTGTCGTCACGCTCGATCAATGCGCGGCGAGTTGCATCCGCAGCGGCTAGTTCAGGCGTCGTGGCGGTGACGGGGCCGCCGGACTCGCCCGGGACGGGCTCCTGGCGCGACGAGGTCTGGCTGCACGCGGCGAGCGCCGCGGCGGCGCCGAGAACGAGACCGGGAAGAAGGGCTGGGTTGCGCATCGAATCACTCCGTTGGGGTTGGTGTCGATGTAAACGGGGGCGCTCCGGGTCCGGGGTTAAGCGTGCGGAAACTTTTACCTGCGATCGTTGGCGCGGACGGGGCCCCGGCCCCGTAGCCCGGACGAAATCCGGGGCATCTCTGCATCACGATCTAGCCGCCGTACCCGCGTCCGTATTGATCTGGCTCAATTCGTCGGAGCGCAGGATGGTGGCATGCTCGCTTCAACGGCCGGTCGAAAGCGACCGACCGTTCCCCCGCATCCCTCACCTGATTCATGTTTCCGTCACGGAGCTTGCAATGATGATCCCGATCGAAGCGCGGCTGCTGGCCGCGATGCTGCTGGGCCTTTCGATGACAACGCTGACGGCGCGGGCCGACGACTCGGACCTGCCCCCGACCCGGACGCAGGGCGACGTCGTCTACCTGAGCGGCGGTATCGGCAAGGACGAAACCGCGGCGATCAAGGCCACAACGTCGCGCTATGCGCTGACCCTGCTGTTCGCGACGACCGGGGGCGGCGGGCGCGATGCGTTCCTGGCCTCGGTGCCGGTGAAGATCGCAGACGCCAGCGGCAAGGTCGTGCTCGATGCGGTCACTGACGGCCCCTACCTGCTGGTGAACCTCGCCCCCGGCAAGTACCAGGTCAGCGCGAGTCTCGACGGCGTGGAACGCAAGACCAGCGTGACCCTGAAGACCGGCGTGCCGCAGCAGCGCAGCCTGACCTGGCCGGTGCGCGCGAAGGACACGACGTCGGCGCCGATCCGGCCGGCAGCCGGGCCGATCGTGGTCACGGTCGCGCCTGACGGCACGACGGTGACGACCGAACCGGTGACGGCCAATGCCACGGCGGTCACCACGACGACTCCGCCGGTTCAGACCTCCGCGGTGCCCGTGCAGGCCAACCAGGGCGGCGTTCCCTACGTCAGCGGCGGCATCGGCTCCGACGAGTCCGCAGCGCTGAAGGCGCAGTTTCCGAAGTACGCGCTCGCGCTGACCTTCGCCAGCGTCCAGAACGGCCACAACGTGTTCCTGGCCTCGGTGCCGGTGAAGATCCTCGATGCGTCGGGCGCAACGGTGCTCGACGTGACCACCGAAGGCCCCTACCTGCTCGTCGACGTGCCGCCGGGCAAGTACGAGGTCGTCGCCACGAACGGGGGCAAGGAGCAGCGCGCGTCGCTGCAGGTGACGGCGGGGCGCACGACGGAACGCGCGTTCTCGTGGGCTGCGCCCTGACCCCGTAGCCCGGGTGAAACCCGGGATGCCGCTTCAATGAACGAGAGGAGCCCCGGGTTTCACCCGGGCTACGGGGTGAGCACGTCCCGCATCGAGTAGAGGCCGGGCTTGCGACCCGCAAGCCACGCCGCCGCACGCACCGCGCCGTTGGCGAAGTTGAGACGCGAACTGGCCTTGTGCGTGATCTCCACGCGCTCGCCATCGCCGAGAAACATCACGGTGTGATCGCCGACGACGTCGCCGCCGCGGATCGTCGAGAACCCGATCGTGCCCTTCGGCCGCGCGCCGGTGTGTCCGTAGCGCTCGTACACCGCGTGCTTCGAAAGATCCTTGCCGGCGCCCTTGGCCACCGCCTCGCCCATCATCAGCGCGGTGCCGCTCGGCGCGTCGACCTTGTGCTTGTGATGCGCCTCGACGATCTCGACGTCGAAGTCCTCGCCCAGCGCGGCCGCCGCGGTTTCGAGCAGCTGCAGGCACAGGTTCACGCCGAGGCTGAAGTTGCCCGCCTTCACGATCGCGATGCGCTGGGCCGCCGCATCGATGCGCGCGAGCTGTTCTGGCGTGAAGCCGGTCGTGCCGATGACCATCGCCTTGCCCTGCGCCACGCAGGCGTCGAGCGCGGCGAGCGTGCCCTCGGGACGCGTGAAGTCGATCAGCACGTCGAACGCCGATGCAGCAGCGGCGACGTCCACCGTGATCGCGACCTTGGCGGCGTCGAGTCCGGCCAGTTCGCCGGCGTCGCGGCCGACTTCCGCCGCGCCGTTGCGCTCGAACGCAGCGCCGAGTTCGAGCTGCGCGCTCGCGGCGGCCTGGATGACGGCGCGGCCCATGCGGCCGGCGGCGCCGAGAACGGCGATTCGGGTGGGAGCGGCAGCGTGCTTCATGTCGAGTCCTGCGGAAGGGGCAATGCGGTCCGCGAGTTTAGAGGCTGCGTTCCCCGGCCGGGAGCCAGCCCGTAGCCCGGGCTACGCCCGGGGTTCCCCTCGCATACGGAACGCAACCCCGGGCTTCGCCCGGGCTACGGTGATCTACGACCGCCAGGGCAGTTCGAGCAGGTTTCCGTCCGGCAACCAGGCCTTCACCGGCGTCTGCGCGAAGACACCCGTCAGCTCGAGCGCGACGCTGCCCACGCTGAAGATCTGGTGCACCGGCCCTGCAGGCAAGGTCAGCGTGGTGTTGGCACCGAAGCGCAGCACGCGACCCTCGCTGTGCACCTCGCCCTCGCCCGCGTGGCACAACACCACCTCGTCGCAGTCGTGACGATGCGGCGGCGTCGCCGCGCCGGCGGCGATCGACTGCCGCCACACCGACAGCCCCTTCAGGCCCTGGGCTTCGCCGGCCCAGGTGGCGTGATCGATGCCGGGAATCGGCGTGGCGACCGGCGCGGATTGTTCGGTGACATTCATCTGGATCTCCCCTCGACGTGGATATGGCATCCACAGCTTCGGTGAATTTCGATGCGGACAGAAGATCACGTCGCGTCATAAGATTGAGGCCATCATGTCCTCTATGCAGCAATACCTCGCGTTCGCCCAGACCGCCCGGCATGGCAGCTTCGCGGCCGCGGCGCGCGATCTGGGGACGGTGCCGTCGGCGCTGGCCAAGGCCGTGCGGCGGCTCGAGCGCGGCCTGGGCGTCGCGCTGTTCCATCGCACCACGCGACAGGTGCGCCTGACTCCCGACGGCGAGCGCCTGTTCCGTCGCTGCGAACGCATCCTGGGCGAGATCGAGGCGCTGCAGGCCGAGGCTTCCGGCGCCCGCGAGGCCCTCGTCGGCACGCTGCGCATCGATGCCCCGGTCGCCTACGGCCAGCAGGTGATCCTGCCGCGCCTCGCGCAACTGCAGAGGACGCATCCCGCGCTGGGGCTCGATCTGCGCCTGAACGATGCGCAGATCGACCTGCTGCGCGATGGCGTCGATCTCGCCGTGCGCATCGGCGAATTGAAGGACTCCACGCTGGTGGCGCGGCGCATCGACTGGCAGGGCCTGGTGCTGTGCGCGGCGCCGGCTTATCTCGCCGAGCGCGGCACGCCACGGCGCCTGCGCGACCTGGATGCGCACATCGCGGTGGCGTTCCGCATGCCGGGCAGCGGAAGGGACCGCGCCTGGCAGTTCCGGCAGCGCGGCGGGATCGTCACCGTTGCGCCGCCGGCACGCACGCACGTCAACGAAACGGGTGGGCTGCTGGAGGCCGCGCGACTCGGACTCGGCCTGTGCCAGATGCCGGACTACGTCGCGGCCGCGTCGCTGGCCCGGGGCGAACTGGTCGAACTGATGGCGGGACTGCGGCCGCCGCCGCTACCGATCAGCCTGGTGTACCCGGGCGGGCGATTGATACCGGCACGCGTGCGCGCGGCGATCGAGGTGCTGGCGCAGCCAACGTAGCCCGGGTGAAACCCGGGCTTCGTCTCGATGATCGAGAAGAGCCCCGGGTTTCACCCGGGCTACAGGCCGTCGCGCTTCGCCTGCTGCCAGAGCCGCTCCATCTGTGCGACGCGCGCGGGCCCCTGCAGCGCATCCCAACTCTCGCGTCCCGCCATCACCACCGCGAAACGCCGCCGGAACTTGGCGTTGGCGTGCGCGAGGGCGCGCACCGGGTCGACCTTGAGGTGCCGCGAAAGGTTGATCGCAACGAACAGCAGGTCGCCGAACTCGTCGAGCACCCTCGCCTCGCCCTGCGTCCGGTCGGGCGTAAGCCCGACCGCCTCGCGCAACTCGCCGATCTCTTCTTCGAGCTTGGCCCACAGTTCGTCAGCGTGATTCCAGTCGAACCCGAGCGCGGCGGCGGCGCGCTGCAGACCGATCGAATCGAGCACCGGGTCCTTTTCAGCGGCCATGCCGGTCCACACGCTCGCAGAGATCGAACAGCATGCCGGCGGTGGCGCCCCAGACACGGTAGCCGTTCCAGTTCAACTCGTAGTACGGCACCACCAGTCCATCGCGGCTGAGCTTCTTGCGCTCGTAGGCGGACGGGTCGAGCGCGATCTCCAGCGGCAGCTCGAAGACCTCGGCGACCTCGGAAGGATCGGCAATGGGTTCGAATTCCCCTTCGATCAGACCGACGACCGGCGTGACCAGGTAACGGCTGATCGTCGGGTAGTCGTCGAGATAGCCGAGCACTTCGACACGCCCCGGATCGAGTCCCACTTCCTCCTGCGCCTCGCGCAGCGCGTTGGCCACAGCCGACACGTCGGTGTCGTCGCGGCGTCCGCCGGGAAAGCTGATCTGCCCGCGGTGCGAGGACAGGGTCTCGGCGCGGCGCGTGAGCATCACGGAATAGCGGTCATCGCGACGGAACACGGCGGCCAGCACGGCCGCCGGGCGCAGCGCCTTCATGAAGGCCGGCGTCAGCCAGCGATCCGCGTCGAGCGGAAGATCGAGCCGGGCGAGCGGGCGCGGCGCGCGATCGTGCGTCGAGGCCAGCGCGTCGCGCAGCCGTTGCTCGATGGAGGCGCTCAAGCGCGACGTAGCACCACGCTGCCGGCGGAGTAACCGGCGCCGAACGCGCAGAGCACGCCGACGTCGCCGGGCACGAAGCCTTCGTGATGCTTGTGGAACGCGATCACCGAGCCGGCCGAACTGGTGTTGGCGTACTCGTCGAGGATGACCGGCGCTTCCTCGGTGGACGGCTCGCGGCCGAGCACGCGCTTGGAGATGAGCTGGTTCATCGACAGATTGGCCTGATGCAACCAGAAGCGCTTCACGGCGTTCGGCGCGATGCCCAGATCCGTCAGGTGCGAGGTGATCAGCTCCGACACCATCGGCACCACTTCCTTGAACACCTTGCGGCCTTCCTGCTTGAAGACGAGATCGTCCCAGCGGCGCGGCGGATCTTCGGCGTTGTTGAGGAAGCCGAAGTTGTTGCGGATGTTGCTCGAGAACTGCGTCTTCAGGCGCGTGCCGAGAATCTCGAAGCGATCGTTCGGCGACGCCGACTCGAAAGGCTCGACGACGATGGCCGTGGCGGCGTCACCGAAAATGAAGTGGCAGTCGCGATTGCGGAAGTTCAGATGTCCCGAGCAGACCTCGGGGCTGACGACGAGCGCGCACTTCGCGTTGCCCTGGCGCACCGCGTCGACCGCCGCCTGCACGCCGAACGCCGCCGAGGCACACGCGACGTTGATGTCGTAACCGTAGCCGCCGGCACCGAGGAAATTCTGGATCTCGACCGCCATCGCCGGATACGCGCGCTGCATGTTCGAGCAGGCCACGAGCACGCAGTCGACGTCTTCGGGCTTGCGGCCGGCACGCTCGAGGGCCTGGCGCGCGGCGGCGATGCCCATCTCGGCGAGCTGCGAGGGCTCGTCGTCGCGGCGCGGCGCGATGCGCGGGCGCATGTGCGTGATGTCGAGCACGCCGGACTTATTGATGACGTAGCGCGAGCCGATGCCCGAGGCCTTGACGATGAACTCGGACGACGACGGCGCGATGGCGGCCTCCGTCCCGGCGGCGATCGCGGCCGCGTTGTCTGCATTGAATTTCTCGACGTAGGCGTTGTAGCTCGCCACCAGCTCGTCATTGGAGATCGATTCGGCCGGAGTGAACAGGCCGGTGCCGCTGATGCAGACTTTCTTCATGGGTAGGTTCCGATCCGGTGCCTCGATCACACGTAGGGTCGCGTCTCTGGTGCGGTCCATCCGGCCACGCGCAGCGCCTCTTCGAGCGTGGCGCGCGGCTCGGTCTCGCTGCCGATGCTCATGTGCGACCCCTGGTACCAGCGCGTCTGGACGTCCCAATGCGCGGCGAGCAGTGCCGGCTGCTGCGCGGGGACGATGCGATCCGCCGCTGCCGCGAACACGAAGCGGCGATCGCGCGGAATGCGGCAGGGCAAGGTCAGTGGCGACACCGGCTTCAGCAGTTCGCGATAACGCGCTTCCGACAGTCCGCGCGCCTCGAAATAGCGGCGATGCGGCGGTGGCATCACGCGCCACAACGTCTGCGCGAAATCGACGACGGGAATGCCGGCCACCGCGAAGTCCAGATCCTTCTCGTAGCCGGTGAGCAGGCCGGTGTTGTAGCCGCCCAGGCTCACGCCGTAGACACCGATCTGCGGCCGGTCCTCATTGGCGCGCAGCCAGGCCAGCCAGCGCCGCAGGTCCCACAGCGCCTGCGACTGCGCGAACAGCAGGTCCAGCAGGTCACCGTCGAGATACTGATCACCGGACTTGCGGCCGATGCGGCGCGGGCCGTGCAGCGGCAGGACCGGCATCAGCACGTTGAAGCCCATGCGCTTGTGCAGGTAGCCCGGCTTGAACAGGCCGAAATCCATCCAGGTCTCGCCCATGCGATAGCCGTGAATGCAGACGACCCACGGTCGTGTCGGACCGGGGTGACGCAGCATCCACGCGGTGGCGCGATTGTTCGCCGCGTGGCTGGCCCAGCGTCCTGCGCCCGGCAGCGCGGCATCCGGCACGAAGCCCGAGTCGAAACTGATGCGCTCGAAGTCGAAGCCGAAGCGCTTGTCCGACTGTGCGTTGAGCTTGTCCGGCGCCTCGGGCGCAACGTGCAGCCGCTCCGGCGACTCGAGCCAGCCGCGCGCATCCATCGCCTTGGCCAGTTCGAGCGCCTCGCTGCACATGCGTTCGGCCAGCTCGCCGCCCGGCACGCGTGCGGCGATCAGGAAGTAGCCCATCATCGCTTCGTCGAAACCCACCTTGACCTGCATGTGCAGATCGTCGTCGGGCTCGGGGACCACCTCGTCCACGACCGCCTCGATCAGACTGACGCGCCCGGACACCGTGAAGCAGACCAGCCCGAGCAGGCCCACCACCACCGCCGGCACGAACCCGGCCGCGAACACCAGCGGCAGCGACACCAGCACCGCCAGCACCGACGCCACCGCCATGTAGGCGGTGACGCGCGCGTCACCGCGCAGCAGCACCATCGACAGGCCGGTGACCACCCACAGCAGCGCAGGCGGACCGGCGAGCAGCGCAGTGGCGAAGCCGTGGATCAGGCTCAGCGCGTAGAGGCCCGCAATGGCGGGCACCAGGCCCCACCATTGGTACTGGCGCGGCAACTTCAGCGGACGCGGCGCCACGATCAGGCCGTCAGCACGCGGTAGAGCATCAGCGAGCCGAACACCAGGCTCACCGCCGCTCCGGCCTGCGCCCACCATCGCCACGTCGCCTTGCGCAGCAGGCTCCAGAACGCAACGCCGGTGAACAGCGTGAGCACCGTGAAGATGCCCATCACCACCGCCACCGACGACATGTCCGTGGTGACCGTCGCGGAGAGTTCGGTGTGGAAGCTGTAGAGGATCAGGACGACACCAAGGACCACCGCCAGCGTGCCCGCGAGGGCGAACAGCGCGGCGTCCAGGATCAGCAGGGCTCTCATCGTTTCTTTCGGATCAGTTTCAGTGCGGGGACCAGTTCGCCCAGCACCTTGGGTTGCGACAGGCCGGCCTTGACGAGCAGCTTCACGAAACCGCGCACCATCGCGTCACGGCTGTCGAACACGGTGCCGACCATCGGGATGCGACGGTTGTCGATCATCGTGACCTTGTCGCCCGGCTCATCGCCGAACCGGAAGCTGACCGTGAGATCCACTTCGAGCGGCTCTTCGTCCTGACGTGCTTTTGATTTGCGGTTCGGTCTCGATAGCATGGCGCTTCTCCCGATCTTGCGAGCACTCGCGTGTCCGTCGAACGTCTCGTCTGTTTCGCCCACGGCAAGGAAAGCGGCCCCTGGGGCACCAAGATCACGCGGCTCGCCGAGGTGGCGCGTGCGCGGGGATTCGAGGTGATGAGCCCGGATTATAGTGGCACGCACGACCCGCACGAGCGCGTGCGCATCCTGCTGGACCTGGCACCACGGGCACGTCACCTGGTGCTGGTCGGATCCAGCATGGGCGGCTACGTGTCGGCGCAGGCCTGCGCGGCGCTTCAGCCTTCCGCGTTGTTCCTGATGGCGCCCGCGCTCTACTTCCCGCATTGGGAAGAGGAGCCGGAGGGCATTCCGGAGCATTGCTGCGTCGTGCACGGATGGAGCGACGACATCGTGCCGGTCGACCGCGCGCAGCGTTTTGCCGAGCGCCACCACGCGGAACTGCACCTGCTGCACTCGGGGCACACGCTCAACGACCAGCTCCCGATCCTGGGCTTCCTGCTGGACCGCATGCTTCAGCGGACGTTGGGCGGCTGATTCGCCTGCTGCGGGTCGACGAGCGTCCGCGGTACCGGGAAGAGGCCGTCGCCGTACTGCGCACGCGTCCGCCGGATGCAAGCGTGGAATGCGCCCTCGATGCGGAGACGGGCCGCGCCTGCTGCGCGAACCGGCTGACGTCGATGCAGTGCTGCTCGAGCCCATTGCCTGCACCGCGAATGCGGATGTAGCGTTGCGCATGCGCATTTCACCGTTCGCCTCGTTCCGTTCGATCCGGTCCTGGATGTTCGTGTTCGCGCTGCTGCTGGCCGCGCCCGCGCACGCCTTCCCCGGATTTCCGGCCTACGTCTCGCTGCCGCCGGACGTGCTGGCCTACGACGAGAACTCGCTGGTGAAGGAGGACTTCGCCGAAGTGGAATTCCCGCTGGCCGAAGGCCGCAACGTCACGCAGCGTGGTCGCCATTTCCGCAGCTACGCGCGCTGGGCCGATGCCGACAACAAGCCCGCCGCCGAAACCTGGGCGCGCTGGTGGCCGGCGCTGAAGGCCAGCGGCTGGAGCCTGCAGGGCCAGGCGGGCGAGGCGCCGATCTATTCGCTGAAACGGCAGGCCGGGGGCATCGAGAGCTGGCTGAAGGTGAGCCTGGGCGACTACACCTCGCCGCTGCTCGAACTGATCGAGATCGCGGGCAACGCATCGGTGCTGGTTCTTGCGGCGCCGGCCGCCAAGCCCGAGACGGTCGCCGATACGGACGACTTCCCGTACCTGCGCAAGCCCGAGGGCGCGGTCCTGACCGGCACCGGACATTTCGAGATGCCGCTGGACGTGACGGTGGGCGGCGTGGACCGCGAAACGCAGCTCGTCGGCGGCGGCTACCGCGTGAAGACCTACCGGCCACCGGCGACGCTGTCCAAGCTCGATTTCGAAACGCGTTACCGGCAGGCGCTCACCAAGGCCGGCTGGGACGTGAAGCCTGCAGCGGACGGCAAGCCGGGCGAAGGCGTCATCGTCGCGCGCTACGCAAAACAGGGACGCCACCTGTGGGCCGTGCTCGGCCGCGGCAACGACGACAGCGACACCGGGCTCGCCTTCAAGATCGCCGACCTCGGCGCCGAGGACTGGTCGGCGGCGCTGCGCAAGGACTGCCACGTCGCGCTGTACGGCGTGAACTTCGATTTCAACCAGGCCAGCCTGCGGCCGGATTCCACGCCGGTGCTCGACAAGCTGCTCGCGGTGCTGCGCCAGGACGCCGCGCTCGCGCTGGAGATCGAAGGCCACACCGACAACGTCGGCGGTGATCCGTACAACCTCAAGCTCTCGGATGCGCGCGCCAAGACCGTCGTCGAATGGCTGGTGAAGCACGGCATCGCCGCGACGCGGCTGAGCGCCCGCGGTTACGGACTGCGCCAACCGATCGCCGACAACGCGACCGACGAGGGCCGCGCGCGCAATCGTCGCGTGGAGCTGAGGCGTCGCGATTGCGTCGGGCCGTGATCTTGCGCCTTCACTGAGTCTTTCGTAGCCAGGGTGAACCCCGGGGTCCCCTCCCTCACGGAGCGCAATCCCGGGTTGCACCCGGGCTACGGGTTGCTGCAGTCCGTGTGGCCGAGGGCTCTGTCCGGCGCGACGCGGTCACGCACTGCCCGCTTGAGCGGCGCGATGTCCGGGAATCCGCCGTCGCGCTTGCGATCCGCCAGCACCTCGCCGTTGAGCCGGATCACGAACACGCCCGACGGCGCGGGACGCAGGGCCACCTCGCCGAGTTCGTCCTCGAAGCTGGTCAGCAATTCCTGGGCGTACCACGCAGCGCGCAGCAGCCAGCGGCACTTCGGGCAGTAATCGATCTCGATCCGGTTCATCGCGGCAACGCCGGCTTGTAGGCCGCAACGAACTCCGGCGGCTGGCGGCGGGGCCGGCCGCTGGTCATGTCCACGCAAATCCAGTGCGTACGGCCGCGCAGCACCGTCTTGCGGTCCTGCTCGCGGATGATCTGGTAGGCGCGCCACATATCGAGCTTGCCGGCGTTCTCCGCCACCCAGGTCGCGATGTGCAGGCGGTCGCCCGCGAACGTCGCAGCGAGATAGTCCAGCTCGTGCCGGCGCGCCACGCAGCCCGCGCCGACACGGCGGTAGTCCTCCATGCCGAATCCCAGCGCTACCGAGTGCGCCCAGGCCACGTCCTGCAGCCAGGACAGGTAGACAACGTTGTTGGTGTGGCCGAAGGCGTCGAGATGCTGGGCCCCGACCTCGAGCGTCTGGACGAAGGGCGACACGACATCCCATTGCAGCGGGTCGGCGGACATTGGGTCTCCTGGACAGGTAGCCAGGAAAGGCTAACGCAAAGGCACGAAGGGAAAAGATTAAGGACGCAAAGACCGTTGACCTTTGCGTCCTTTGCTTCACCTTCTCCTTTGCACGGCGCTGCTGTCGCCGCAGCGCCGCTGCTCTAGTCGCAGCTCCGTTGCGTTAGCTTTTTTCGTCTTTCAGCCCATGCACGGCCGATCGTTTGCCGGCTTCCGTGTCGGGGCGTTAAACTCCAATCCGTACCGATCTGGTCTTGATTGACCGCCCGCGCTGAAACCATGTTCAAACTCGGCAAGCTGACTGATTACGGCACCGTCCTGATGACGGCGCTGGCGGCACAGCCGGAACGCCTGCAGACCTCGCAGGAGCTCGCGGCCGGCACGCATCTGGCGACGCCCACCGTGGCCAAGCTGCTCAAGCTGCTGTGCAAGGCCGGCCTCGTGGATTCCTCGCGCGGCGCGCGCGGCGGTTACCGACTGGCGCGCTCGCCCGAGCAGATCACCGTAGCCGACATCGTCAGCGCGCTGGAAGGCCCGATCGCACTCACCGAATGCGCGGTCCACCGCGGCTGCGGCATCGAATCGCACTGCGGCGTGCGCTCCAACTGGCGCGTCATCAACGACGCCATCCGCAGCGCACTCGAAGCGGTCAGCCTCGCGCAGATGACCTTGCCGCTGCGACGCGGCGGGGCACGCAGCTTGCGCGAGCATCCCCTCCTGTTCTCCCCGCCGTCGCGGGGCTGAACGCGAACACGGCCACCCTCATGGCAGCCACTGAACAGACCACTCCCGAGAACGTACGAGACCTGGTGACGCGCCGCGTCGCGCAGGCCTACAGCGCGGGCTTCGTCACCGACGTCGAGTCGGAGACGGTTCCCCCGGGCCACAGCGAAGACGTCGTGCGCATGATTTCCGCGCGCAAGCAGGAGCCCGAGTGGCTGCTGGAATGGCGCCTGAAGGCCTATCGCCGCTGGCTGAAGATGACGGAGCCCAAGTGGGCGCACGTCGACTACAAGCCGGTCGACTACCAGTCGATCAGCTACTTCTCGGCGCCGAAGTCGATGAAGGACCGGCCCAAGTCGCTCGACGAAGTCGATCCGAAGCTGCTCGAGACCTACAAGAAGCTCGGCATCCCGCTCAAGGAGCAGGAGATGCTGGCAGGCGTCGTGCCGCAGGTCGCGGTCGACGTGGTGTTCGACTCGGTGTCGGTGGGCACGACGTTCCGCAAGAAGCTCGCGGAAGCCGGCGTGATCTTCTGCTCGATCTCCGAAGCCGTGCACTCGCACCCGGACCTGGTGAAGAAGTACCTGGGCTCGGTCGTGCCCTTCGGTGACAACTACTTCGCGGCGCTGAACTCCGCGGTGTTCAGCGACGGCAGCTTCGTGTTCATCCCCAAGGGCGTGCGCTGCCCGATGGAGCTGAGCACGTATTTCCGCATCAACGAGCGCAATACCGGGCAGTTCGAACGCACGCTGATCGTGGCCGAAGAACGCAGCCACGTGAGCTATCTGGAAGGCTGCACGGCGCCGCAGCGCGACGAGAACCAGCTGCACGCCGCGGTGGTGGAACTGGTGGCGCTCGACGACGCGCAGATCAAGTACTCGACGGTGCAGAACTGGTATCCAGGCGACGAGAACGGCGTCGGTGGCATCTACAACTTCGTGACCAAGCGCGGCGACTGTCGCGGTCCGCGTTCGAAGATCTCGTGGACACAGGTCGAGACCGGATCGGCGATCACCTGGAAGTACCCGAGCTGCATCCTGCGCGGCGACGATTCGGTCGGCGAGTTCTATTCCGTGGCGCTGACGCACCATCGCCAGCAGGCCGACACCGGCACCAAGATGATCCATGTCGGCAAGCGCACGCGCTCGACGATCGTCTCCAAGGGCATCGCGGCGGGTCATGGCCAGCAGAGCTACCGCGGCCTGGTGCGCGTGCTGCCGTTGGCCGAGGGCGCACGCAACCATACGCAGTGCGACTCGCTGCTGATCGGCGACCAGTGCGGCGCGCACACCTTCCCGTACACCGAGATCCGCAACCCGTCCGCGATCCTGGAACACGAAGCCACCACGTCGAAGATCGGCGAGGACCAGCTGTTCTACTGCCGGTCGCGCGGCATTCCCGAAGAAGACGCCGTCTCGATGATCGTCAACGGTTTCTGCAAGCAGGTGTTCAAGGAACTGCCGATGGAATTCGCCGTGGAAGCCCAGAAACTGCTCGCGGTCTCGCTCGAAGGCGCCGTCGGCTGACGCCGCGCCGGAACACACTCATGCTCGAAATAAACAATCTGCACGCTCGCGTCGAAGACAAGGAAATCCTCAAGGGCGTCACGCTCTCGATCAAGGCCGGCGAAGTCCACGCGATCATGGGGCCCAACGGCTCCGGCAAGTCGACGCTCTCGCACGTGCTCGCCGGGCGCGAGGGCTACGAGGTCACCAAGGGCGGCGCCACGTTCCAGGGCCAGGATCTGCTCGCGATGGAACCCGAGGCGCGCGCCGCGGCCGGCGTCTTCCTCGGCTTCCAGTATCCGGTCGAGATTCCCGGCGTCACCAACCTGTATTTCCTGAAGGCCGCGCTCAACGCGCAGCGCAAGACACGGGGCGACAAGGAACTCGACGCCGCCGACTTTCTCGCCTACGTGAAGCAGCGGGTCAAGCAGATGCAGATGGACGTCAAGATGCTCCATCGCGGCGTCAACGAGGATTTCTCGGGCGGCGAGAAGAAGCGCAACGAGATCCTGCAGATGCTCGTGCTGCAGCCCAAGCTGATGATCCTCGACGAGACCGATTCGGGCCTCGACATCGATGCGCTGAAGGTCGTCTCCGACGGCATCAACGCGATGCGATCCAAGGACACGGCGACCTTGCTGGTGACCCACTACCAGCGCCTGCTCGACTACGTGCAACCGGACTTCGTGCACGTGCTGGCCGGTGGCCGCATCGTGAAATCGGGCGGACCCGACCTTGCGCGCGAGCTCGAGGAAAAGGGCTACGGCTGGCTGGCGGCCGCCTGATGGGTTCGATGAATTCCCCGCTGCAGCATTACGCGGACGCGTTCGAGCGGCTGCCCGAGGCGGCGCGCACGACGCATCGCCGGGAAGCCCTGCAACGCCTGCTCGCGCTCGGCCTGCCGACGCCCGACCTGGAAGACTGGAAGTACACCGATCTGGCCGCGCTGCGTGAGCTGACGCCCGGTCCGTCCGACTATCGGACCATTCCCGAAGGCGCGCCGCCGGCCGATGCCGACGGCCTGGACGCGTTCAACGCCACGTTCGCCGTGGACGGCCTCGACGTCGAGATCGCGGCCAAGGCCGATCTCGCCGAACCGCTGCTGGCGACCGGCACCGGTCATCGCCGCCATCGCATCCGCGTGGGCCGGCATGCGCGCGCGCTGCTGCGCATCGAGCTCGATCCGGACGCGGAGTTCCAGACCGCGTTCTTCGACGTCGATCTGGCGGAAGGTGCGAGCCTGCAGGTGCTGCGCACGCAGGACGCGACACCTGACGCGCAGCTCATCACGCGCATCCGTGCGCGACTGGGGCGCGATGCGAAGCTCGACGTGTCCACCGTGGATCTCGGTGGCAAGCTGGGCCGCCATGATCTCAACGTCGATCTGGCCGAGCCCGGCGCCGAAGTCCGCCTGCGCGGCCTGTTCGTCGCCAGCGGATCGGGGCTGATCGACAACCACACGCGCTTCGACCATCGCGCGCCGCACGGCACCAGCCGCGAACTCGTGCGCGGCCTGGCGCACGACAGCGGACGCGGTGTCTTCAACGGCCGCATCGTCGTGCATCCCGGCGCGCAGAAGACGGATTCCGAGCAGCGCATCGCCAACCTGATCCTGTCGCCCAAGGCCGAGA
Organism: Panacagrimonas perspica; assembly: GCF_004364935.1. GTDB lineage: Bacteria > Pseudomonadota > Gammaproteobacteria > Nevskiales > Nevskiaceae > Panacagrimonas > Panacagrimonas perspica. The sequence goes on from NZ_SOBT01000008.1 coordinate 2,051,451, forward strand.
TCAACGCCAAGCCGGAACTCGAGATCTACGCCGACGACGTGAAGTGCGCACACGGCGCCACGTTCGGCCAGCTCGACCTCACGGCGCTGTTCTACCTGCGCTCGCGCGGCCTGCCGGAAGCCGAGGCGCGCGCGCTGCTGACGCTCGCCTTCGCGATGGAACCGCTGCGCCAGATTCCCAACGCAGCGTTTCGCAACGAGGCGCTCAAGCGGGTCGCGACGCATCTGCGCTCGGACCTGGACGAAGCGGCGCTCGTCTCATGAGCGGCGCGCCCTCGCCCGTCCCGCCGCCGCTGGACCTGGCGGCCATCCGCGCGCAGTTCCCGATCCTCGCCGAAAGGATCCACGGCAAGCGCCTCGCCTACCTGGACAACGCGGCCACGACACAGAAGCCGGAATCGGTGCTGCGCGCACTGGATGACTACTACCGGCACGCCAACAGCAACGTGCATCGCGCGGTGCACGAACTCGCCGCACGCGCCACGACCCAGTACGAGGCGGCACGTGATCGCATCGCCGCGTTCCTGAACGTGACGCGCGAGGAATGCGTGTTCACGCGCGGCACGACCGAGGGCATCAACCTGGTGGCGCGCAGCTTCCTGCAGCCACGGCTGCAGCCCGGCGACGAGGTGCTGGTCACCGGCATGGAGCACCACTCCAACATCGTGCCCTGGCAGCTCGCCGGCGCAAAGACCGTGGCGGCGCGCATCACCGACGAGGGTGAACTCGACCTCGACGACTGGCGCGCCAAGCTCGGCCCCCGCACGAAGCTCGTCTCGATCGTCCACGTCTCCAATTCGCTGGGCACGATCAATCCGGTCGCCGAGATGGTGCGCGAGGCACAGCAGCGCGGCATCCCGGTGCTCGTCGACGGCGCCCAGGCGATCGCCCACGAGGCGCCGGACCTGCGCGCCCTGGGCGCGGACTTCTATGCGATGTCGGCCCACAAGGCCTACGGCCCGACCGGCTTCGGCGTGCTGTTCGCCAGGCGCGAGCATCTCGAGGCGATGCCGCCGTGGCACGGCGGCGGCGACATGATCCGCACCGTCAGCTTCGAGCGTTCCACCTGGAACGACCTGCCGTACAAGTTCGAGGCCGGCACCCCGGACATGTCCGGCGCGATCGGCTTCGCCGCCGCGCTCGACTGGATCGACTCGGTCGGCATGGCGCGCATCCACGCCCACGAGCAGGACGTGCTGGCCTACGGCACGGCGCAGCTGGCCGACATCCCCGAACTGCGCCTGGTCGGCACCGCGCGGCACAAGGCCGGCGTGCTGTCCTTCGTCATGGAAGGGGCGCATGCCCACGACCTGGGCAGCGTGCTGGACCAGGAAGGCGTGGCGGTCCGGACCGGCCATCACTGCACGATGCCGCTGATGGAACGCTTCGGCATCCCGGCCACCGCGCGGGCGTCGCTTGCGGCCTACAACGGGCGCGACGACATCGACCAGTTGGCCGCAGCTCTCCGGAAAGCCCACAGACTGTTCAATTGATCGGTCCAAGCCCCTGCATGGCAAGGGCTTTGTGCGATCATCGAAACATGGTCGCAGCGCCCGTTCTCCCATGAGTCCGAACACCCCCGACGTGGCGGTGGCGCTCGAAGGTCCGCGCTTGCGCACCGGCCAGGGGCTGCAGGCCAAGCTCGCCCTGCTGTTCATCCTGGTGACCCTGGTCCTGGCCGTCTCGGCCTGGCTGACGGGCCGGATCCTGGTCCAGAGCAACATCGTCGGCGATACCCAGCGGTACCAGCGCGAAAGCGGGCTGCGCCTGGTCCACGAAATGGAGAGCCGCCTCGAGAAGGCGCACGTGCTGGCCGCCACGCTGGCCGAGCTGAGCACGCACGGTGGCGACCCGGCGGTGTGGTCGCAGCGGGTGCCGGCGCTGGTCACGAACAGCGGACTGGACGAGCTGATCGCAGGTGTGGGCTGGTGGCCGGAGCCGGTCGCAGGGGCGCCGCGCAGGAGCCGCTTCTGGATCGCCGATGGCGTCGGCGCGCTGCAGCTTCGCGACGACTACAACGATCCGCGCACGATCTCGTACTGGGAAGAGCCCTGGTACACGCCGGCGCGCTACGCCGCCGCCGGCGACTGCTACTGGACGCTGGTCTACCTGGAGCGCCTGAGCCGGCGCAACGTGGTCGGCTGCACGCTGCCGCTGCGCGACACGCGCGGATTCGCCGGCTCGGTCACCGTGCTGCTGCAGGTCGCCGCGCTCGACAAGATCCTCGTCGACGCCAGCGCCGGCCAGTCCGGTTACGTGCTGCTGGTGGACCGTGACAATCACCTGATCGCCGCGTCCGGCCCCGCCTCCGCGAAGTTCGGCACCGAGCGTCCGCGCAACATGGCCGAGCTGGCGCAGCGCATGCCGCCGTTCAACACCCTGGCACTCGACCTGCACCAGCGCGACGAGAAATTCCTGTCGCGTGCCGTCCAGTCACCGCTCTACGACGCCGCGCTGATCTCGCGGCTCAAGGACGGCACGCACGATTCGTCGCGCCAGGAGGCCGAGTCGGCGCTCGCGCTGATCTGGAACGCGTCGGCCGCCGCCAATCGCGAGGACATCGCGACGGTCGAGGAGCTGCGCATCCGGGACGACGCGCTGATCGGTCAGGACGCCTCGGCCACGTTGTTCGAACTCGCCCTGCCGTACTGGAAGCTCGTGCGCGTGACGCCGGCGCGCGAAGGCATGGCGGGGGCGCAGTACTTCTTCACGCAGACACTCGTCGTCGTGCTGGGAACCCTGGTGATCACGCTGGTGCTGATCTTCGCCGGACTGCGCATGCTGGTGCTGCGGCCGCTGGCGCGCATGGCGGACAAGCTGTCGGATGCGCGCACGCTGGAAGAATCCTTGCACGTGCAGCTCGACGCCGGTGCGCGCAACGAGTTCGGCGTGATCGGGCACTGGTACAACGAACGCGTGCGCCAGCTTCGCGACACGATGGACCGCGTGATGTCGCAGCAGAGCCAGCTCGTCATCGAAGCCGGCGAGCGCACCCGCGCGGACGAACAGTCGCTGCGGCTGCGCGAGCGCGCTGCCGCCGTGTCCACGTCCATCTCCGATGCCATGGCGGTGGTCGATGCGCGCGGCATGATCGAGGACATGAACGTTCCGGCGGAACGCCTGAGCGGTGTGCTTCTGCGCAGCGCACGGGGCAAGCCCTGCGGCGAAGTGCTGCGCCTGCGCCTGGCCAACCAGGGCGGTGCGGCGCCCGACATCGCCGCGAGCATCATCGGATCCAGCGCGCGCATCGAGTACAACGACGGCCTGTTCCTGCATGTGGAGGGACGCCCCGAGCGGGAAATCCAGCTCGTCGGCTCGCCGTTGCGCGGACCCGGCGGCCGCAGCCTCGGGGCGGTGCTGGTGTTTCGCGGCCGCGAAACGCCAGTGGCGGCGCCCAAGCTGGTCATCGACCGGCGCAGCGTGGACGCGGTCACCGGCCTGCCGACGCGCGCCGCCTGCGATCGCCGCCTGCGCGCCCTGCTCGACAGCGCGCGCCTGTCCAAGCGCACGCATGCCCTGCTGGTCTGCGATGTCGACCGCCTGCGCCAGATCAACGACACGCTCGGGCTGCGCGCCGGCGACGAGGTGCTGGTGTGCGTGGCCGAGACGCTGGTGGAAATTGCACCGATCGCCGACGTCTTCAGGCTGGGCGGCGATTCCTTCGCGCTGGTGATGGAGAACTGCGACCCGGAGGAAGCGCGCCGCATCGGCCGCTCCGCCTGCGAGACGCTCGCCAAGACCCAGTTCCAGTGGGCCGACCGCCAGATCTCGATCACCGCGAGCTTCGGCCTGCTTTCGTTCGACGGTACGGCCGAGCATCCGATGGACCTGCTGCGCCGCGCGAGCGACGCCGTGGCCGCCGCCAAGCAGGCCGGCCGCAACACGCTGCGCGTGCACGAGGCCTCGATGAGCCGGCGCGAGACCGCGGTGGACGAATCGCTGTGGGTGCGCCGCATGCGCGCCGGCCTGGACGAGGGACTGCTGCACCTGACGACGCAGTGGATCCAGCCATCCGATCCGCTGTCGCGCGAGGGCGCGGTGTTCGAGGTCTCGCTCGCGCTCGAGGACGAGGAAGGCTTCTGGGCCGAGACCGCCACGTTCCTGCCGATCGCCGAACGCACCGGCATGGTCGCGGAGATCGAGCGCTGGGCGCTGCGCCAGACGTTCGAGCACCTCGCGCGCAGCCCGGACGTGACCGAGCGGCTCTCGTTCTGCTGCCTGCCGCTGTCACCGCAGACCGTCAGCGAAGGCGCGACGCTCGAGCTGCTCGCGCAACTGTTCCAGTCGCATCCCGACCTGCCGGCGAGCCGCATCTGCTTCGTGCTGCGCGAGACGGTGCTCAACGAGGCGCCGGGACCGGCGCTGACGTTCTGCGAGGCGATGCGTTCCCTGGGCTGCCGCGTGGCGGCGGATCATTTCCTCGCACGCGGCGTCGCCTCGGTGGACCTGCTGCGACGCCTGCCCGCGGAGTTCATGCGCATCGATGCGCGGCATTTCGTCGACGTCGGCGGCGATGCGCTGGATCAATCGATCGCGGATTCGTTCATGCGCTTGGCGCGCACGCTGCAACGCCGCGTGATCGTGACCGACATCGGCGACAACGTCGCACGCGACGCCTGGCGAAATCTCGGCGCCGACTACTTCCAGGGCCTCGCCATCGCGCGGCCGTCGCCGGTGGTGTTCACGGTCAACACCTGAGCGTCTCGAGCGCAGCCCGGGTGAAACCCGGGATGGTCTCTCGTTGTACGAATACCGTCCGCCTTCCAGCAGCCATCCCGGGTTTCACCCGGGCTACGGTGAAATCGCTTCCAGGTGCGTCAGCCGCAATTCGAGGCTCTCGTTTCCCTGCCACCGGTTGATGCTCAGCGCGTACGCCACGCGCACCCGCCCGCTCGTGCACAGGCGCGTCGCGCCGCCGAAATCGACGGCGATGATTTCGGTTCCGCGCGGGCCACGCAGGCGATAACGCACGTGCGACTGGTCGCGTCCCACCGGCTTGGCGTAGGCGACTTCGAACTCATCCTCGAACAGCGGCTCGGGCAGTCCCTGCCCCCACGGTCCCGCCTGCTCGAGCGCCTGCGCGGTCGACAGCGCGAGTTCGGCGCCATCCAGCGGCCCGTCCGTCTCGACGACGCGCTCGAGCTGCGCCGGCGTGAGCCGCTCGCGACAGGCCTCGTCGAAAGCCTCGCGGAATCTCGGCAGATCGTCTTCACGCAGGCTCAGGCCCGCCGCCATGGCGTGTCCGCCGAAGCGCAGGATCAGCTGCGGCTGGTGGCTGTCGATGTGCGCGAGCACGTCGCGCAGGTGCAGGCCCGGCACCGAGCGCGCGGATCCCTTGAGCACGCCCTCTTCCTGCGCGCGGGCGAAGGCACAGGCGGGCCGGTTCGCATGTTCTCGCAGGCGCGAAGCCACGAGCCCGACGATGCCTTCGTGCCAGTCAGGATCGAACAAGCTCAGGCCATGCGCGTCGTCTTGCGTCGCCTCGACGAGCTGGTCGAGCGCCGATTCGTTCATCTGCGCCTGCATCTCGCGACGCAGGCGATTGATCCGGTCCAGTTCGCGCGCCAGGGTCAGCGCCTCGTCGGCGTCGTCGCTGAGCAGGCAGCGGATGCCGATGCGGATGTCGTCCAGCCGTCCCGCCGCGTTGATGCGCGGGCCGAGCACGAAGCCCAGGTCGGTGGCAGTCAGTTCGCGCTCGCTGCGGCCGGCGACTTCGAGCAGCGCGCGAATGCCCGGACGCGCACGACCGGCGCGGATGCGCGCGAGGCCCGCCGACACGAGGATGCGATTGTTGCGATCCAGGCGCACCAGATCCGCCACCGTGCCGAGCGCGACGAGGTCGAGCAGTTCGGCGAGGTTGGGTTCGCTGCGCGATCCGAAGTCACCCTGCTCGCGCATGCGCGCACGCAGCGACATCAGCAGATAGAACATCACGCCGACGCCGGCCAGATGCTTCGAAGCGAACGTGCAACCGGGCTGGTTGGGATTGAGCAGCGCGTCCGAGCGCGGCAGCTGCGTTCCGGGCAGATGGTGATCGGTGATCAGCACCTGCATGCCCAGTTCGCGTGCGGCATCCACGCCGGCGAGGCTGGCAATTCCGTTGTCGACGGTGACCAGCAGCTGCGCGCCGGCCTGCGCGGCCTCGCGCGCCAGCTCCGGCGACAGGCCGTAGCCCATCGTCAGCCGGTTGGGCACGACATAGTCGACGTGGCGGGCGCCCAGGCGGCGCAGGCCGAGGACCGCGAGGGCGACGGCCGTCGCGCCATCGGCGTCGTAGTCGCCGGCGATGACGATGCGCCGGTCCGAGCGCACGGCGTCCAGCAACAGATCGGTGGCCTGCCGGATCCCGAGCAGGCCCTCGGGCGGCAGCAGTTCGCGCAGTTCGAGCGCGATCTGCTCCGGATCGATCAGGCCGCGGGCGGCCAGCACGCGCGCCACCACCGGATGCAACGTGGCGGGCAATCCGTGCGGCGGGACGCCGCGACGCCGCAGCTGCGGCGAATCAGCCGCCACTGACGACCTGGGCCGCGATGCCGCCTGCCGACAGCGCCTTGATCGCCGCATCGGCCTTCGCGCGATCCGGGAACGGGCCGCAGCGCAAGCGGTACAAAGTGCCCTTGGCCGTTTCGGCGGGTGAGATGAAGCAGTTCACGCCGCGCGCCGAGGCCTGCCCGCGAATGGTCTCGGCCTTGTCGATCAGCGAATACGCGCCTGCCTGGACCACCACCTTTCCGGCGGACGCCGCCTCGACCGGTTTGGTCGTCGGCACCGGCTTGGCGACCGGCGCGGCAGGTTTGGGCGTGGGCTCGGCCACCGGCTTCGGGGCCGGCTTGGGCTCCGGCTTGGGAGTGGGCTTCGGCTCCGGTTTGGCGATCGGCTTGGGTTGGGGTTTCGGCGCAGGCTTGGGCGCTGCTTCAGGCAACGCGATGACTTCGACGGGATCCGGTGCCGACCGCCGCGGCGCAGCGTCTTGCGCGACCACCGGCGGCACCGGCGCGGGCGCTACCGGCGATCCGTGGGCAGGCTGGCCAGCCGCGGGCGGCACGGCTTGCGGCTCCCCCTGATCCGCTTCCGGCGATTCGGCTGCGGCGGCTTCCGCCAGCGCGGGGCCTTCCTCGATAGACGACAGTCCCCCTTCTTCCGGCCGCGAATCCGCCCGCGTCAGGTCCATCGTGACGACACGTTCATCCGCGCCGCGCAGGCGGTCGAGACCCGGACGCGGCAGCAGCCAGCTCAGCAGGAACGCGATGATCGCCAGGGTCAGGATTCCGACGACCCGGCGGACCACGACCTCATCCATGGGCGAGCCCTTCCGCCACCGTCAGAAACGAACCTGTCACCAGCACCTGATCCTCCGCTCCCGCTGCATCGAACGCCGCACGCATCGCGCCGGCCACATCCGCGAACCCGCTGGCTTCGACACCGGTCGATCGCACTCGTGCGACGAGGCCTTCGGCGGCCAATCCTCGCGGGGGCGGCAGAGCAGCGCAATACACGTACTGAACATGCGGCGCGAGTACGCGGCAGAACGCTTCGACCGGCTTGTCCGCGAGCATGCCGAGCACGAGGTGCACGCGACGTCCCGGAAGCTCCGACTGGAGATGTTCGGCCAGCACCTGTGCCGCCTCGACGTTGTGCGCCACGTCGAAGACGCAGCGGCCGTGACGCTCGAAGCGACCGCGCAGCGACAGCTTCGGCAACGCGGCGCGGATCGCGGATTCGGAGACCGGCACCCTGCCCTGCAAGGCCGTGATCGCCGCGATCACGCCCGATGCATTGCGTAGCTGCGCATCGCCCCCGATGCCCGGAAACGGCAGCTCCCGCAGCGACGTGCGCCCGCGCGTCCAGTTCCAGCCATTGGTGCCACGCGTGTAGGAGAACGATTCGCCGAGGGTCTCGAAGCGCGCGCCGATGGCCTTCGCATGCGCGCGGATCGACAGCGGGACATCGGTCTCGGCACAGATCGCCGGGCGGTCACGGCGATACACGTGCGCCTTTTCGAGCCCGATGCTCTCGCGATCCGGTCCCAGCCAGTCGAGGTGATCCAGGCCGATGCTGGTCACCAGGCTCGCATCCGCGTCGACCAGATTCACGGCGTCGAGCCGTCCGCCCAAGCCGACTTCGAGCACCTGCACCTGCACGGCGCGCTCGCGGAACAGCCATAGCGCGGCGAGCGTGCCGTATTCGAAATAGGTCAGCGCGATCTCGCCGCGCACCGCCTCGATCGCGGCAAACGCGCGCACGAGGTCGGCGTCGCTGGCGGCAACGCCGCTCAGTGAAACGCGTTCGTTGTAGCGCAGCAGGTGCGGCGAGGTGTAGAGGCCGCTGCGGTATCCGGCCTCGCGAAAGATCAGGTCCGCGAGCGTGGCGCTGGAACCCTTGCCGTTGGTGCCGGCGACGATCAGCGTCGGGATGCTCGCGTCCGGAAGATCCAGTCGGCTCGCCACCTTGCCGACACGATCCAGCCCCAGCTCGATGTTCCGGGGATGCAGCCGTTCCTGGTAGTCCAGCCATTCCGCCAGCGAGGAAGCGGCGGATGGCACGCGCATTACGCTCAAGCCTCCGCGGGGGCCCAGTGCGTGAGCATGGCGAGCATGCGATGGATCTTTTCGCGCAGCTCGCGGCGGTCCGTGATCATGTCGATGGCGCCGTGCTCGAGCAGGAATTCCGAACGCTGGAATCCTTCCGGCAGCTTCTGGCGCACCGTCTGCTCGATGACGCGCGGACCGGCGAAACCGACCAGCGCACGAGGCTCGGCGATGTGGATGTCGCCCAGCATCGCCAGGCTCGCCGATACGCCGCCCATTGTCGGGTGCGTGATCACCGAGATGAACGGCAGCCCGCGCTCGCTGAGCTTGGCCAGCGCCGCGGAGGTCTTGGCCATCTGCATCAGCGAGAACAGCGATTCCTGCATGCGCGCGCCGCCCGACGAGGAGAAGCACACCAGCGGCACGCCGAATTCGAGGCAGGCGTTGGCGCCGCGCACGAATTTTTCGCCGACGACGCTGCCCATCGATCCGCCCATGAAGCCGAACTCGAAGGCGCAGACCACCAGCGGCAGTCCGATGAGCTGGCCGCGCATGACGACCAGCGCATCCTTCTCGTCGGTCTCGGCCTGCGCTTCCTTGATGCGCTCGGTGTACTTGCGTGAATCCTTGAACTTCAACGGATCCATCGGCGTGACGTCGGCGCCGATCTCGTGCCGCGATTCCGGGTCGAGGAAGTGGTTCAGGCGCGCCCGGGCCGTGATCGGATGGTGCGCCCCGCACTTCGGACAGACTTCCAGCGTGCGTTCCAGCTCGGCTCGATAGAGCACCGATTGGCAGCTGTCGCACTTGGTCCAGAGACCCTCGGGCACATTGCGCTTGCGTACGCCCTTGGTCAGCAACTGCGACCCTGAAATCTTGTCCAGCCAGCTCATGCGAAGTCCTGATCCAAAGCGGGAAATGCGGGGTGCAGCAATACGGAACGCCGGGTCCCCGGTATCGCCGCGATCATAAGCGATCCATCGCCATGCGCATCGGGGCGAGCTTGGCCTTGAGCAGCTCCGGCAGGCGCTCGGGATGGGCCTGGTTGCGCTCGATTTCAGAGACCAGCGCGCTGCCGACGATCACGCCGTCCGACACCGCGGAGACCGCCGACGCCGAGGCCGCATCGCGGATACCGAACCCCACGACGACCGGGATGCCGGTGATGCCCCGGATCTCGGCGACCTTGGCCGCGACGCTGTCGACGTCCAGGTTCGCAGCGCCGGTGACGCCCTTCAGCGACACGTAGTACAGATAACCACTGGCGAGCTTCGCGGCGGCTTCGATGCGCGCGGCAGGGCTCGTCGGCGCGATCAGGAAGATGCAGTCGAGGCCGGCCTTGGCCAGCGTCGGCGAGAATTCCGGCGCCTCTTCCACGGCGAGGTCCACGACCAGCACGCCGTCGACACCAGCCGCGTGCGCGGTCTTGGCGAAATTCTCCAGCCCCATCGCCTCGATCGGGTTCAGGTATCCCATCAGCACGACCGGCGTCTTCGTGTCGCGCTGGCGGAACTCGGCGACCATCGCGATGCACTGGCGCAGCGACGTGTGGTGCACCAGCGCGCGTTCGCAGGCGAGCTGGATCACCGGGCCGTCGGCCATCGGGTCCGAGAACGGCACGCCGAGTTCGAGCACGTCGGCGCCCGCCTCGACCAGCGCGTGCATCAGCCCGACCGTGTGCTTCGGGTGCGGATCGCCCGCCGTGATGAACGGGATCAGGGCCTTGCGGCCCTTGGACTTGAGTGCTTCGAGGACGCCCGAGATTCTGCTCATGTGTTCCGTATCCGGACGACCGACGCGCGATGCGGCAGGCGGCGCCCGGGATTTCCCTTTTGGTTCAGACCTGGTTGAGGACCTGGTAATGCAGCATCACCAGCCCGGTGCTGTAGGTGCGCGAATTCAGCAGCTTCATGCGCAGATCACGCAGCAGGCCACGGAACAGCGGAACGCCGCCGCCCAGCGCCAGCGGGTGCACGGCGATCATGCATTCGTCGATCAGTCCTTCCTGCGCGAACTGCCCGCAGACCTCGGCGCCGCCGAAAAGCCACGCGTGCTTCATGCCGTCCTCGACCATGCGCAGGCGCAGGTCGGCGACGTCGCCCGAGAACGGAAACACGTTTTCGCCATCCGCGCGCATGCCGCGTCGCGACAGCACGTAGTAACGCTTGGCCGGGTCGAGATGCTCGCCCATCTTGCGCGTCAGCTCATAGGAGTGACGACCCATGATCACGGAGTCCACCGACGCGAAGAACGCGCCCTGACCGTAGTCCTGATCGGTGAAGCACCAGTCGAAGCCGCCGTCCGGACGGGCGATGTAGCCGTCGAGGCTGGTGGCGAGTTGGAGCGTGACTTTCATTTTCGATTCTTCGATTCCGCTGCGGCCGCGAGTGCCGGGACGCCCGTCACGTCAGACTGATGCCTTCGCGCTTGGCGATCGTGAAGATGTCCTTGTCGCCGCGCCCTGAAAGGTTCACGACGATGTGGCGGTCCGCGGCCATGCCGGGTGCCACCTTCTTCGCATAGGCCAGCGCGTGCGAGGACTCGAGCGCCGGCAGGATGCCTTCGGCGTGCGCGAGTTCGTGGAAGGCGGCGAGCGCCTCGTCGTCGGTGACTGCGGTGTATTCGACGCGACCCGCGTCCTTGAGCCACGCATGCTCGGGACCGACGCCCGGATAGTCCAGGCCTGCCGACACCGAGTGCGTGCCGATGATCTGGCCGTCGTCGTCCGCCATCACGTAGGTGCGGTTGCCGTGCAGCACGCCGGGCTTGCCGGCGCTCAGCGGCGCGGCGTGGCGACCGGTCTCGATGCCGTCGCCGCCGGCTTCGACGCCGACCATGCGCACTTCCGGGAACGGCAGCATCGGGTGGAACAGTCCGATGGCGTTGGAGCCGCCGCCGACACAGGCCGTCAGCAGGTCCGGCAGCCGGCCCATCTGCTCCTTGGACTGGCGAATGACCTCGCGGCCGACGACGCTGTTGAAGTCGCGCACCAGCATCGGGTACGGATGCGGGCCGGCGACGGTGCCGATCACGTAGAACGTGTCGTCGACATTGGTCACCCAGTCGCGCATCGCCTCGTTGAGCGCGTCCTTGAGCGTCTTGGTGCCGCTGGTCACCGGCACCACTTCGGCGCCGAGCAGCTTCATCCGAAAGACGTTCGGCGACTGCCGCTCGACGTCCTCGATGCCCATGTAGACCACGCACTTCAGGCCCAGCCGAGCCGCGATCGTCGCGCTCGCGACGCCGTGCTGGCCGGCGCCGGTCTCCGCGATGATCCGTGTCTTGCCCAGGTGCTTGGCGAGCAGCGCCTGCCCGACCGTGTTGTTGATCTTGTGCGCGCCGGTGTGGTTCAGGTCCTCGCGCTTGAGCCAGACCTGCGCGCCACCCCAGGCCTTGGTCAGGCGCTTGGCGTGATACAGCGGCGACGGACGTCCGACGTAGTGCTTGAGGTCGTCGTCGAGTTCGGCCAGAAACGCGGGATCGTTCTTGAGCCGCGCGTAGGCTTCCTCGAGCCGGCGCAGCGGCTCCATCAGCGTCTCGGAAACGAACCGACCGCCGTACGGACCGAAATGGCCGCGATCGTCAGGGAATGCAGAGTAGTCAGGGGTTTTCATCGTTGCATCTCGGCATCCGCCAGCCTCACGGCCTCGACGAACGCCTTCATCTTCTCGAAATTCTTGTAGCCGGGGGATGTCTCGATGCCGCTGGACACGTCCACCGCGTAGGGGACCACCATTCTAACCGCCTCGCCCACGTTGGCCGCCGTCAGCCCGCCCGCGAGAAGGAACGGCTTGCCGGAATCCTGTGGAATCCGGCTCCAGTCGAAGGTCTGGCCGGTGCCGCCCAGGCCGCCTTCGGCATGACTGTCGAGGATCAGGGCCGCCGCCTCGGGGTGGAGCCGCGCGGCCTGGCGCACGTCGTCGGCCGTGCGCATCGCCACGGCCTTGAAGTAGGGACGGCCGAACGAGGCGCAGAACGAAGCGGACTCCTGGCCGTGGAACTGCACGAAATCGGGCATCACCATCTCGATGGTGGCGCGCGCACGCTTCTCGTCGGCATTGCTCAGCAACAGCACCGTGGCCATGAAGGCGGGCACGGAAGCGCGCAGATCGGCGGCCTGTGCGGCCGACAGTTCACGCTTGCTGCCGGGCACGCACACCAGGCCGATGGCATCCGCCCCGAGCCGCGCCGCACCTTCGATGTCCTGACTGCGCGTGAACCCGCAGAACTTGATCCGCGTGCGCAGACGTTCGCCACCCGGAACGGGGAAACGCGACTCCTGGCGGATGGGGGGGCTCACGGGAATCAGGGCAACCAGAAGTCGGGGGCAACAGGGACCGCGAATTCTGAGGGATATTCGACATCCACGAAATAAAGGCCGGCGGCCGGAGCGTTCATGCCCGCGTGTGTGCGCTGCCGGGAAGCCAGCACCTCGCCGATCCAGGTCTCGGGACGCTTGCCGCTGCCGACGTCGCAGAGGCTGCCGACGATGTTGCGCACCATGTGATGCAGGAAGGCGTTGGCGCGCACGTCGACGACCACGAAAAGCCCCTGGCGGCGCACGCGGATCGAGTGGACGTTGCGCATCGGCGTGCGCGACTGGCACTCCGCATCGCGGAACGCACTGAAATCCAGCTCGCCGATCAGCACCTGCGCGGCGCGGTGCATCGCCTCGGCGTCGAGCTGCCAGGCCACCCAGGCGGCACGTCCTTCCAGCAGCGCGGAGCGAAAGCGCGCGTTGTGGATCACGTAGCGATAGGCGCGGGCCCGCGCCGAGAAGCGTGCATGGAAGTCGTCCCGGATGGGTTGCACCCAGCGCAGGGCGACATGCTCGTGCAGATTGGTATTGACGCCCAGCAGCCACGCGTGCGGCGTGCGACGCGCGTCCGAATCGAAATGGACGACCTGATGGAAGCCATGGACGCCGGCATCCGTGCGTCCCGCCGCCACGGTCTGGACGAGATGGTCGGCGACGCGCGACAGCGCTTTTTCGAGCTCGGCCTGCACGGACGGCGCGTGAGGCTGCGCCTGCCAGCCCGAAAACGAACTGCCGAGGTATTCGACCCCGGCGGCCCAGCGGCTCATCCGCGCCGGCTAGCCGAGCAGGCGCTCGCGGAGCTGCTCGGCCTCGCGCTTCTGCTCGTCGGTGCCGGTCTTGGTCACCTGCTCGAGAAGGCTTTGCGCCATCTCGGCATCGCCCATCTCCACATAGACCCGCGCCAGGTTCAGGCTGGTCGTCGCGTCGTCACCGGCGGACTGCCCTTCTTCCATCGGATCGTCGATGACCATCGGCTCGAGTTCGTCGAGCCGCACGTCGAGTTCGCTCTTTCCCGGGCCGAGGACATCCGTGCCGCCGAGATCGAATTCCTTGAAATCGATCACTGCGTTCGCCGGCGGCGGCGTGCTCGTCTTCGGCTTGTCGACACCGCCGAGATCGAACTCGCCCAGATCGAATTCGAGCGACTGGCTCGCCTGGGCCGCCAGCTGATCGGTCTTGCTCGGCAGCTCGAGTTCTTCGAGGTTGAACTCGAGACCTTCGTCGACCTTCACCGGCACGATCTGCGCGACGTCGTCGTCGAACGTCAGGTCCAGTACCGTATCGGTGTTCGAGCCCTCTGCGCCTGCGGCGAACAGGTCCGAAGCCGGTGCCAACTGACGCCCCATGATCGAGAGCTTGCTCCACTCGTCGGAGCTGACGTCGCCCTTGAGCGTGCCGGCGATCTGCTCGAACTCGGTCGCCTTGCCGGCGGCGAAGTAGGTTTCGGCGAGCTTCACGCGCAGATCGGTGCGGCCCGGAGAACGCGCGGACGCCTGCTGCAGCAGCAGGGCGGCCTCGTCGTACAGACCGTAAGCCAGATGGAAGTCGGCCTCGGAGAGCGGATCGTTGTCGCCGAGCTTGATCTCCTTGGTGTTGGCCTGGAACTGCGACGTCACCGCCAGTTCCGCCTCGTCCATCGGGCGGTCCGACATGATCGGCGGCGGGTACGCCGGGATCTTGCTGGTAGTGACCATCCGCGTACGGTCCTGGTCGTCATCAGCGGCGCCGGCCACGATGGGGGCGATGCGCGTGGCGTCGTCATCATCGATCTGGCGGCCGAGTTCTTCGAGCTCGTCACGCGCCGAGTTCCCGCTCTTGGCCTGGAACGAGCCGGTGGCCCCCATGCGGGGAGCCGGGATGCGGGTGGTCTCGCGAGCAGCCTTCTCGTAATCGCGCTGCGCCTTGCGCTCGCGGGCGGCACGCCAGACGACGACCGCGATCAGCAGGACGATCAGCGCGATGAAGACGGGCAGCAGCCGGGTGAGCCAGTTCGCGATCGTGGCCTGCGAATCGACCGGCGGCTCGCCGGCAGCCGGCGTTTCAGCAGCCGGTACGACGTCCGTGGCCGTCGTGGTCGTCGGCGGCGTGGCGGGTGTCTGGCCGACGCCTTCCATGTCGACATCACCGGCAGCCTGATCGCCGGCAGGCGCTGAGGCGCCCGGTGCTTCCACGGTCTCGGTCGTCGCCGGAGGCGAAGCCGGAACGCTGGCCGCAGGGGGTGGCGTGGCCGGAGTGAGTTCTTCGTCGACGTCAGCCGGCGCGGCGGGCTTGGGCGTCTGTGCCGGCGGGAAGGCAGAAGAAGAGAGCGTCGAGGACGATGCCGGGCCGGACGGTGCTGCAGCGGCCTGCTGCGCGCTCAGTTCCAGCACACGCGCCCGGGCGGCCGCGTTGCTGAATTTCTGCATCGTGTCGGCATCCGGAACCTGCAATCTCGACCCCGACCGCAGGTACTCGATGTCGCCGCCCCGGAAGGCGTCCCGATTGGCCTCGTACAACGCGAGCATCGCCTGATCCAGACCCACGCCGGCCGGCTTCACGGCCTGCGCGATCATCCACAGCGTTTCACCGTCGCGAACCGGCCCGTACAGCCCATCGGCTCCAACCGAAGAGCTCCGCGGCGAAGCCGACGCTTCGGCGCTGCGCCGGGGCGTGCTGCCGCCCCGCGCCTCTTCGGGTGTCTGAAAAAAATCGGAATCCGATGCCGCGGACTGCGCCCGCCCCATCGGCGCTCCGGCCCCGGACGTGACCGCCGGATCGAGCAGCACCGTGTACTCGCGCAGCATGCGTGTGCCGCCCGTCTTGCGGACTTCGATCAACAGGGTCAGCAGAGGCTCGCGTGCGATCTCGCCGCTGCTCAGTTCGAGTCGCGGATTGGCGCCGTCGGTGATCGCTTCCACGCGGATCGAGGACAGGTATCCGGAACGGTCCAGACCGGCTCGTGCAAAATCCTGGTTTTCGGCCACCCGGGCACGGACATTGGCGGCTTCTTCGGGTGTCAGCGAGGTGAACGGGATGACCGCGGAGAAACGCTGGTTGAGCCCCGATTTGACCTTGATGTCGCCCAGCCCCATGGCGTGCGCTGGCGCCACGGCCGCCAACACACAAAGTGCCGCCGCGACTGACAGTCTTCGCAACATATCGTCTCCCTCGACGCTCGCCCGGCGCCGCCCCTCGGTGCCTGAACTTACATGAGCTTGGGCGTGTAAGCCCTTTTATACAGGATAAAAGGAGACGTGCCCATCAAAGGCGGGAGCGGTCGCCCGCCGGCATGAGTCGAGCCGTTGGACGGTCAGGCTCCGAGGCCTCGCCGGGGACGACGGGCGGGCCGGAGGCGGTGTGAACCTCCGGCCCGGTACGACGATCAGCGGGCGAGCAGGATGCGCAGCATGCGTCGCAGCGGCTCGGCGGCACCCCACAGGAGCTGGTCACCGCAGGTGAAGGCGCCCAGGTACTGCGGACCGAAGTTGAGCTTGCGCAGACGCCCGACCGGCACTTCGAGCCTGCCGGTGACGGCGGCCGGGGTCAGGTCCCGCATCGACGCCTCGCGGGTGTTGGGGATCAGCCGCACCCAGTCGTTGGACCCGCGGATCATGGCTTCCAGGTCGGCCAGCGGCACGTCCTGGGTCAGCTTCACGGTAAGCGCCTGCGAATGGCAGCGCATGGCACCGACACGCACGCAGATGCCGTCGACCGGCACCGGGTTGCCTTCGCGACCCAGGATCTTGTTGGTCTCCGCCTGGCCCTTCCACTCTTCCTTGGACTGGCCGTTGTCGAGCTGCTTGTCGATGTACGGGATCAAGGACCCCGCCAGCGGCGCACCGAAGTGCTCGGTCGGGAAGCTTGCAGAACGCAGGGTCTCGGCGACCTTGGCGTCGATGTCGAGGATCGGGCTCTTCTCGTCCTTCAGCTGCTCGGCCACCGCTGCGTTCGCCACGCCCATCTGCTTGAGCAGCTCGCGCATGTTCTGCGCCCCGGCGCCGGACGCGGCCTGGTAGGTCATCGCGCTCATCCACTCGACGAGGCCGGCACGGAACAGGCTGCCGAGCGCCATCAGCATCAGGCTCACGGTGCAGTTGCCGCCGATGTAGTCCTTCACGCCGGCGTGCAGCGCGCTGTCGATGACCTCGCGGTTGACCGGATCCAGGATGATCACGGCGTCGCTCTTCATGCGCAGGGCCGAGGCCGCATCGATCCAGTAGCCCTTCCAGCCGGCGGCGCGCAGCTTGGGGTACACCTCGTTGGTGTAGTCGCCGCCCTGGCAGGAAATGATGGCCTCCATGCCCTTGAGCGCGTCGACGCTCATCGCATCCGACAGCGGTGCGATGTCCTTGCCCACGTCCGGCCCCTTCCCGCCCACGTTCGACGTGGTGAAGAAGTGCGGCTCGATCAGCGCGAAGTCCTTCTCTTCCTGCATGCGCTGCATCAGGACCGAGCCCACCATGCCGCGCCAACCGACGAATCCGACTCTCATCATGTTTCTTTCTCTCAGACTGCTGATCGAACTTCTGAAAAATTAACCGCAAAGGCGCAAAGGGAAAAGAAAGGGCGCAAAGGTTTTTGATCGGATGAAGTCGAGGGTCTGATCGAGAACACTCTCTAAGACCACCTTTGATTTTTCTTTCTTTGCGACCTTTCTTTTCCCTTTGCGCCTTTGCGGTGAAAACCCCTACGCGCGAAGTACGGCCACGACCGCGTCGCCCATCTCGCGCGTACCGATAACCTTGTCGCCGCTCGACGCGATGTCGCCGGTGCGATGCCCCTGCTGCAGCACCTTCTTCACCGCCGCCTCGATGCGATCCGACACCGCGGCATTGTCGAAGCTGTACTTGAACATCATCGCCACCGACAGGATCGTCGCCAGCGGGTTGGCCTTGTTCTGGCCCGCGATGTCCGGCGCGCTGCCGTGGATCGGCTCGTACATGCCCTTGTTGTTCACGTCGAGCGACGCGGACGGCAGCATGCCGATCGAGCCGCCGAGCATCGAGGCTTCATCCGAGAGGATGTCGCCGAAGATGTTGCCGGTGACGATCACGTCGAACTGCTTGGGGCGCCGCACGAGCTGCATCGCGGCGTTGTCCACGTACATGTGGCTCAGCTCCACGTCCGGATAATCCTTCGACACCTCGATGACGACCTCGCGCCAGAAGCGCGAGGTGTCGAGCACGTTCTCCTTGTCCACCGAGCAGAGCTTGCGCGAACGCTTGCGTGCCGCCTCGAAGGCGACGCGCGCGATGCGCTCCACCTCGGGGCGGCTGTAATGCATCGTGTCGAAGCCCTCGTCGTGCCCCTCGGCGGTCTTGCGACGGCCGCGCGGCTGGCCGAAGTAGATGTCACCGGTGAGCTCGCGCAGGATCAGGATGTCGAGGTTCGAGATCAGTTCCTTCTTCAGCGGCGAGGCGTCGGCGAGTTCCTCGAACACGCGCGCCGGACGCAGGTTGGCGAACAGGCCCAGATCCTTGCGGATGGCCAGCAGGCCGCGCTCGGGGCGCAGCTCGCGCGGCACCTCGTCGTACTTCGGTCCGCCGACCGCACCGAGCAGGATCGCGTCGGCTTCACGCGCGGCCTTCTGCGTCGACGGCGGATACGGATGCCCCTCGGCGTCATAGGCCGCACCACCGAGGTGGCCGAACGTCCAGGCGATCTTCTCGCCGCCGGCCTTCAGCACCTCGAGCACCTTCACGGCTTCGGCCAGCACCTCGGTGCCGATGTAGTCGCCGGGGAGAATCAGGATCTTCTTCGTCATGGGAGCTTCTTTCTCGGGATTCAGAATTTTTACCGCAAAGGCGCAAAGGGAAAAGAAAGGACGCAAAGAAACACAAAAAGAAGAAGATCCAAAAATGGTTTTGCGGGGGTTCGATCAGACACACACCATCGCCAATCGAAAACCTTTGCGACCTTTCTTTTCCCTTTGCGCCTTTGCGGTGAATTTCTCGGCTAGGCGCAGAATCAGCGCCGCTCGCCCGTAACCGGATCAGGCAAACAACCACGGCGCCTCGACGCGCCTGCGCGCCTCGTAGGCGTGGATGTCGTCGGCGTTCTGCAACGTCAGACCGATGTCGTCGAGGCCGTTGACCATGCAGTGCTTGCGAAAGTCGTCGATCTGGAACGGAATCGATTCGCCCGACGGCGTGACCACCGTCTGCGCGGGCAGATCGATCGTCAGTGCGTAACCGGGCGTGGCCTCAACTTCGCGGAACAGCCGGTCGACGACGTCGGCCGGCAACACCAGCGGCAGGAAGCCGCCCTTGAAGCTGTTGTTGAAGAAGATGTCGGCGAAGCTGGGCGCGATGACGCTGCGGAAACCCGCCTGCTCGAGCGCCCACACCGCGTGCTCGCGTGACGAGCCGCAGCCGAAGTTCTCGCGTGCGAGCAGGATCTCGGCGCCGGCGTAGCGGGCCTGGTTGATGACGAAGTCCGGGTTCGGACGCCGCGCCGCCGGATCGATGTCGAGGTCGCCCTTGTCCAGGTAGCGCCAGTCGTCGAACGCGAACGGGCCGAAGCCGGTGCGCTTGATCGACTTCAGGTACTGCTTGGGGATGATCGCGTCAGTGTCCACGTTGGGACGATCCAGCGGCGCGACCTTGGCGGTGATTTGGGTGAAGGCTCTCATGACACGAATCCTCGGCTGCTCGAATCAGACTGCAAGAAGAAAATGGGCATTGGCCGCCGCAACCGGCTTGGCCACGTCGTCCTGGTAGGCGACGACCTGCACGTTGGCGACACGACGACCGTGGCGGGTGACGGTGGCACGCGCGAACGTGTCGACCGCCTGCGCCGAACGCAGGTACTCCACCGTGATGTTCACGGTCTTGGGCACGCGCACGATCTCCGAGAGCGTCAGGAGCTGGCACATCGCCGTGAGCTCCATCAGCGCGCCCAGCGTGCCGCCGTGCAGCGCCTGGATGCGCACGTTGCCCAGCCGGCCCGGCGAGAAGTCCATGCGCCCGATCACGTTGATGCCGTCGCGGATCATCGAAAAACCGAGGAAGCGCGCGTAAGGAATCGTCGCGATGAGCTTCTGCAATTCTTCGATCGAGCGCGTCTGCGGCAACTGTCCTTCGAGGTTCATGAGGCGACGCCCTCGTTGACGACGTGATCGCGCGGATGCGAGCGCGTGTCGTCGCGGAACACCACGAAGGTGCCGACCGCGGTCGCGACCAGATCGTCGGGATCGCCGTCATGCGCCGTCGCCCGCGCGAACGCGATGTGCTTGGTCAGCCGGTGGCACTCGGCGAAGCAGCGCACCGTCTGACCTGCACGCGCCGGCCGCAGGTAGTCGATGCGCAGGTCGAGCGTCGCGATCCGTCGCAGCTCCTCGAGCTTGCACAGCACCGCGCCGCCGAGCGCCGCATCGAACATGCCGCTGATCGCACCGCCGTGGATCACGCCGGTCTCCGGATCACCGACGAGGTTCTCGTGCCACGGCAGATCGAACACCACGGTGCCGACGTCGTTCTCGACGTAGCGCAAGCCCAGCTCCGCGTTGTACGGGATGACGTCGATGAAGAAATCCTGTCCCTTCCCCGGCGGCGGCTTGTGCAGCGGATTCACGGCCGGCTCCTAGAGCGAACGCACGTCGACGAAATGGCCGGCGATGCCCGCCGCCGCCGCCATCGCCGGCGAGACCAGGTGCGTGCGACCGCCCTGCCCCTGCCGACCTTCGAAATTGCGGTTGGACGTGCTGGCGCAGCGCTCGCCCGGCTCGAGCCGGTCGGCGTTCATCGCCAGGCACATCGAGCAGCCGGGCTCGCGCCATTCGAAGCCGGCGTCGAGGAACACGCGGTCGAGCCCTTCGGCTTCGGCCTGCGCCTTCACCAGACCCGAACCCGGCACGACCAGCGCGAGCTTCACGTTGGCAGCCTTCTGCTTGCCCTTCACGACGACGGCTGCCGCGCGAAGATCCTCGATGCGCGAGTTCGTGCACGAGCCGATGAAGACCTTGTCGATGCGGATCTCCTGGATCGGCGTGTTCGCCGTGAGACCCATGTAGGTCAGCGCCTTCTCCATGCCGCTGCGCTTCACCGGGTCGGCGACCTGCGCCGGATCCGGCACCTTGGCCATGACCGGCAGCACCATCTCGGGCGAGGTGCCCCAGGTGACCTGCGGCGCGATGCTCGCGGCCTCGATGACGATCTCTTCGTCGAACTTTGCGTCGGCATCCGAGTGCAAGGTGTTCCACCACGCGACGGCCTTGTCCCAGTTCTCACCCTTGGGCGCAAACGGACGGCCCTTCACGTAGTCGATCGTGGTCTGGTCCACGGCGACAAGGCCGGCGCGCGCGCCGCCTTCGATGGCCATGTTGCACACGGTCATGCGGCCTTCCATCGACAAAGCCTGGATCGCTTCGCCGGCGAACTCGATCGTGTAGCCGGTGCCGCCGGCGGTGCCGATGCGGCCGATGATCGCGAGCACGATGTCCTTGGCGGTGACGCCGGGGCCGACGTGGCCGCGCACCGTGATGCGCAGGTTCTTCGATTTCTTGCTCTGCAGCGTCTGCGTGGCGAGCACGTGCTCGACCTCGCTGGTGCCGATACCGAACGCGAGCGCGCCGAACGCGCCGTGCGTGGAGGTGTGCGAGTCGCCGCAGACCACCGTCATGCCCGGCAAGGTCGCACCTTGCTCCGGTCCGATCACGTGGACGATGCCCTGGCGCTTGTCGTTCATGCGGAATTCGGTGATGCCGAACTCGTCGCAGTTGGAATCGAGCGCGTCGACCTGCGTGCGCGAGATCGGATCGCTGATGCCCTTGGAACGATCGGTGGTCGGCACGTTGTGGTCGGCCACCGCGAGGTTGGCGGCGAGCTTCCAGGGCTTGCGGCCGGCCAGGCGCAGGCCGTCGAAGGCCTGCGGGCTGGTCACCTCGTGGACGAGATGGCGGTCGATGTAGATCAGCGCGAAGCCGCCGCCGTTGTCGCGGACCAGGTGCGCGTCCCAGAGCTTGTCGTAGAGGGTTTTGGGGGTCTTTGCGTTCATCGACGATTTCTCTCGAAGGCCGCGCAAAACAGGCTCGCGCAGCGGTTCTGGATAGTGAGGACCGCCATTCTGGCCTCGGCTCATCCATAACTCCAATGAATCGTTTTCATGTCCTGCATGCCGATACGGCATGATTCGATTCATGGACACCCAAGCTCTCGCCGCATTCCTCGAAGTGGCCGACGCCGCTTCGTTCACGCGCGCCGCCGAACGGCTGCACCTGTCGCAGCCGGCCATCAGCAAGCGCCTGAAAAGCCTGGAGGACGAGATCGGCCAGCGCCTGTTCGACCGCGTCGGACGCTCGGTGCTGCTGACCGACGCCGGGCACTCGCTGCTGCCCTACGCCCGGCGCGCGCTGCAGACCGTCGAGGACGGACGCCGTGCGCTGTCGCAGTTGTCGGCCAAGGTCAGCGGGCGGCTGTCGATCGGCACCAGCCATCACATCGGACTGCACCGTCTGCCCCCGATGCTCAAGCGCTTCGTCCTCGAATTCCCGGACGTGGATCTGGACCTGCACTTCATGGATTCGGAGGACGCCTGCGAGGCGGTGCTCGCCGGCAAGCTGGAACTGGGCATCGTGACCCTGCCCCTGCAACCGTTGCCGAACCTGGAGAGCCGCATCGTCTGGCCCGATCCGCTGGCCGTGATCGTCGCGCCCTCGCATCCGCTGGCGCAGCGCAAGCGGGTCAAGCTCGAGGATCTGGCGAAGCATCCGGCGGTGCTGCCGGACGAGGACACCTACACGCACCGGATCATCCGGGCGGAACTCGAGGCGCGCGGTGTCGAGCCACGCGTGCGCCTGGCGACGAACTATCTCGAGACCTTGAAGATGCTGGCGGCGATCGGGCTGGGCTGGAGCGTGCTGCCGGAATCGATGATCGACGACAGCGTCGTGCGCGTCCCGGTCAGTGGCTTTGCGCCGCACCGCGACCTGGGCTGGGTGCGGCACACGGGGCGCGCGGTGTCCGGACCCGCGCGAGCCCTGATGGGATTGCTCTCGCCGTAGCCCGGGGCTTTCCTCGCGTACGGAGCGCAACCCCGGGCTTCGGTTTTGCCGACAGCGTCGTGCGCGTGCCCGTCAGCGACTTTGCGCTGCATCGCGACCTGCTCTCGTAGCCCGGGTGCAACCCGGGGTTTCCGTTCGAGGTGCGAGAAGAAGCCCCGGGTTGCACCCGGGCTACGCCGACGACACGACCGACTTCAATCGATCTGGATCCCTTCCCGTTCGACGACCCGCTTGACCGCCGGCCGTGCGCGCACCGCGTCCATCAGCCGCGCGTACTCCGGAAAATCGGTGCGCATCGATAGGCCGCAGCGATTGCCCCAGCGGTAGAACACCAGCAGGTAGGCATCGACGGCGCTGAAGCCGCCATCGAGCGCACTGTCGCGACCCCTCAGACGCTGTTCGATATCCGCGTATCCCGCACGGATCGACTCGCGACCCTTGGCCGCGATGGCCGGCGCCCCACTGGCATCGGTCGTGAAGCGCTCCGGGCGGAACACGGTGCGCACGCCGGCCTGGTGCATCGTCGAGCCGAGCCAGCCCATCCACTCCAGCGCGCGCACGAAGCCTTCCGGATCTGCCGGCAGCAGCGCGGGCTGCGGATGGCGCCGCGCCAGATAGACCAGGATCGCCATCGCCTCGGTCAGCACGCGCTCGCCGGCCTCGTCGCGGATCCACAGCGCCGGCACGCGGCCGCGCGGATTCACGGCCAGGTATTCCGGCTTGCTGTTGGCGCCTTCGGCGATCACGACGCGCACCGGCTCGTAGGGCACGCCCAGTTCCTCGAGCACGATATGCGGAGCCAGCGAGCAGGCGCCAGGGGAATGGAACAGGCGATAGGTCGGAGTGGACACGGGTGGACTCGATCGAGGCGACGGGATGTTCGACGTTGCTGCGCAGCTTCAGCAAAGCATGCGAAGCGTGAGAACGATGAGCCTCAGGAACTGACGCTGCGCGGCGCGTAGGGCTTCGGGTTGGCCTGCCCTTCGCGCGACATGTTGTTCTTCACGGCGATGCGCTGGTTGGTGCGGCCCATCAGCCGGCGCTGCCACTGGCGCTCGAACGACAACGCACCGGATTCGTCGTCATGCCAAGCCTGCTGGAGCAGGAACTTCGCCGCGGCGATCGCGTCGGGCGATCGCGTGACGATCTCGAGCGCGAGCTTCTCGGCGGCGGCCAGCGGATCGGCTTCCACGTGGGTGACGATCCCCAGCGCCTTGGCCTCGGTTCCGCTGAACACGCGCCCGGTGAAGCAGAGTTCCTTGGCCACATCGAGCGGCACGAGTTCGCGCAGCAGCGCCGCGCCGCCCATGTCGGGGATCAGTCCCCACTTGGATTCCATGACCGACAGCTTCGCGTCAGGCGCCGCGATGCGGATGTCCGCGCCCAGCGCGAGCTGGATGCCGGCGCCGAAGCAGTTGCCGTGTACCGAGGCGATCACCGGAAACGGCAGTTCGCGCCAGGCCATGCTCCAGGCCTGGAAGTCGTTGCGCGTGGGCTTCCACAGCTTGGCGTATCCCGCGGCGGCCTTGAGCGGCTTGGCGAGCACCGTCTTGAAGTCCAGACCCGCGCAGAACGACGGGCCTTCGCCGTAGATCAACGCGGCGCGGATGCTGCGGTCGCGCTTCAGGCTCGCGCAGGCGTCGATCACGCCCCGCAACATCTCGAAGTCCATGCCGTTGTGTTTGTCGGCGCGGTCGAGCCGCACGCGCGCAAGGCCGTCCTGAATGTCGGTGGTGACGCGGTCGTGGAAGTTGGGCATGGGCGGACGTCGGAGATTCGAAAAGGAAAAAGATCAGGCCATCAGCCTGGCGAGGCGCTGTGACGCCACGGCCGGCAGCGAGGCGACCAGGTCCGTCAGCAGCGCCTGCATGCCGTGCTCGCGCGCCGCGATAACAAGCTGTTCTCCGACGGATTCGTCCGCATGGGTCATCGCGGCCTGCACGATGCGCACCCGCAGCGGCGCCTCGACACCGGACAGCAGCACCATCACGGCACCGCCCAGCGCCAGTTCTGGACGGCCCGCGATCGCGACCACCTTCTGCAGGCGCGCGTCGTTCATCAGGCTCACGACCTCTGCGAGCCGCTGCGGCGATTCGACGAAGAAGCCGATGCGCAGCATCGATTCATCGTCGATCACCGCCATGCAGCCACGGATCTGCTCGTCCGTCAGCGTGTCGACGAAGCGCGCCATGACGATGAACTCGCGCCGCTTGACCAGCTCGCGCGTCACCGCGACGACCAGGTCCATCGGCATCAGGCGCAGCATCGGCGCCGCGCTGCGAGGATCCAGCAGCAGCGTTACCTCCACGTTGAAACTCAAGGCCACGCGCGTCGCGATCTCGACGCCGTCCTTGGGCGGCATCAGGCCGGCAACACGCGACGCCAGCACCGGGCCCATCGCCTTTTCGGCGAGCAATGCGTTGAGCGCACCCGGCAGGATGCGGGCCGCGCCCGCCACGCGCTGCAACGTGGCGCGATCGCCGTCGAAGAGCATCGAGGTGCAGGCGCCGCGGAGCTGACGCAGGGCCGCGACATCGAGCCCCGCGAGTCCGGCGATCACGCTTTCGGGGCAGCCCAGCAGGCGCGCGAGCTTGAGGTGTTCGGCCTGCAGGGTCAGGGAGCTCACGAACCCGGCCTCACCCGAACAGGATCTTGCGAACCGCGGGACGCAACAGCATCGGGACCAGGCGCAGCGAATGCTCGGCCGAGTCTTCCAGCATCTTGCGCTGCTGACGCTTGGCGGCCCGCACCGCTGCGACGAACGTCTCCAGCGCCGGATCGGGCACCGAGGAAAGATCCGGCAGCTTGTTGCCGCCAGGTCCGAGCTCGGCACGCAGGGCATCGATCAGCGGTCGGCTCATGCGCGAGGGTTCTCGGATAGCGAAAGCAGGGCGGCGATTATCGGCCCGTGTCCCGGGAATGCCAAAGGCGATGCGTCGTTCGCGGCGCGTGGGCGCTGCAGCGGCGGCCGCTCGTTCATGACGGCGGCGTCGGCTCTTGCGACCTCTCTTTCGGCCGTCGCGGGGAAGACCCGATCTGCACGAGGATGTTGGTGCAACCCCCGATTTCTATTGTCGATCCTGCCGCGCTCGCGTAGCTTACGGCTGCGATGTCGCAGAACGGCCAAGACCACGCCGACGCGCAAACGATCAAGGAATGAAAATGGTCGATAAAGCCGTCACGGGGAACGGCAAGCTCAACGCTGCCGACGCAGGAGCCAACCGGATCTCGCTGTCCGGAGCGGGGCGGACCAGCCAGCGCGCCCGCCTGCTCATGGTCATGGCGACCCTGGTCGTCGTGGGCATCTTCGGCCAGTCGACGCTGATCAATACCTACGTGCTGCGCGACTTCGCCCGGCTCGAGCAGAGCCAGGTGCAGGCGAGCCTGCGCCTGATCCGCCTGTCGCTCGACCGCTTCGTGCGCCCGATGGAAGGTCTGGCGATCGATCTGGCCACCGCGTCGCAGCGGCTCATGATCCCGACCGAGGCCGATGCCGAGTGGCTGCGCGAACGCCTGCGCACGGCGAATCAGCTCGACGTGGGATACGACGCGGCCGTGGTGCTCGGCGGCGACGGCGCCGTGCTGCTGGCACTGGCGTACGACAAGGCGACCGGCTGGGGACGCCAGCCCACCGACGTGGAAATGACCCTGCTCGCCCAGCACGCAGCGACCCTGCGCGCCGCCGATCTTGCTTCGCAGAGCGGATGGAACGTCGTGCCCGGCGGACTGTTCGCCGTCGCGGGCGCCCGGCTCGGCGACGATCCGACCGGACCGGTGGTCGTGATCGGACGCAATTTCGACGAAGCCGCGATGAGCGCGCTCGACGAGCTCTCCGGCACACGCATCACCATCGTCCATGGCGAGGCACCACCCCTGAACGAACCGGATCGTCCCATGCAGGCCTGCACGCGCCTGTCTCCCACGCTGAACGTGCAGCCCCAGCATCTGTGCGTGCGCCTGCAGGACTCCATCCTCGAACGCGGCCAGCGCAGCAGCGCCGACCTGAGACTGGCCAGCCTCGTCGGCTTCGTCGTGCTGATGCTGGGGACCTGGTTGTTCCTCGATCGCAGCCTGCTCCGACGTCTGACCAGCCTGACGAAGAAACTCGACGTCCGCCTTCCCGGTGGAACCGAGGCGGTCGAGCAGGCGATGCTGGCCGACGGAGAGCGCGGTGACGAGCTGGGCCGCATGTCGCTGGGCCTGGGCCAGCTCCTGGGCCGTGTGCGCCAGGCCGAGATCGACATGCGCGAGCGAGAGCGCAGCTTCCGCGTGCTGGCCGAATCGTCGGGCGTGGCGATCTTCGTGGTCCGCGAAGGCGTCCTCTACAGCAACGCCTTCGCCTCGCGCCTGACCGGCTACGACAAAGACGAACTGCGCGGCCGTTCGCTCGCGGACCTGTTTCACGAAAGCTGGCGCGAACGCTTCGAGCAGGCGATGGCGCGCGGCTCGGTGGAAGACAGCGAGGGCGAGGAGCTGCGCGGCCGCCGTCAGAACGGCACCTTGTACTGGGCGCGCCTGCACATCGCACGCATCGAATACCGCGGCGGCGCGGCGCTGCTGCTCACACTGTTCGACGTCAGCGAACAGCGTGCACTCGAACAGACGCTCGCCGACGAAAAACAGAACCTCCAGCTCATCCTGAGTTCGATCCACGACGGCATCGTCGCGGTCGATCACGCAGGAACCGTGCGGTTCATCAATCCGGCGGCGCAGCGCATGACCGGCATTCCGCTGGCGCTGGCCAATGGCAGCGCGCTCGAGGACGTCGTGGTGCTGAGCGACCCGGACAGCGAGGAGTTGCTGGCCACGCCGCTGCTCGACACCCTGGCCGCCGCCGGCGACAACGGCACGGTGGCCAACCTGACCACGCCGCAGGGCCGATGGCGAAACGTCGAGGTCACGCTGTCGCAGAACCAGTCCGAAAGCGGCGACGGACAGCGCGGCTCGGTGCTGGTGATGCGCGATGTCTCCGACCTGCGCCAGCTCACCAAGATCCTCGCCGACCAGGCTTCGCACGATGATCTGACCGGCCTGATCAATCGTCGTGAATTCTCGCGCCGCCTGCTCGAAGCCCTGGCCACTGCGCAAGGCAGACGCAGCCGCTACGCGCTCTGCTACGTCGACCTCGACCAGTTCAAGCTGCTCAACGACACCTGCGGCCATCACGCGGGCGACCGCATGCTGCGCAACGTGGCGGAGGCGCTGCGCAGCCAGGTGCGTCCCACCGACACGCTCGCGCGCCTGGGCGGCGACGAGTTCGGCGTGCTGCTGGACGACTGCCCGCCCGAGAGGGCCATCGACATCGCCAACGCGCTGCGGGCCAAGGTCGCCGCCGTGCGCTTCCAGTGGAACGGGCAGAGTTTCAGTGTCGAGGCGAGCATCGGCATCGCGATGCTGGAGAACGTCGACGGCAGCGTCGACGAAGCCCTCGCCCTGGCCGACGCCGCCTGTTACATGGCCAAGGATCTCGGCCGCAATCGCGTGCATCTCTACAGCGCCGCGGACAAGGATCTGCAAGAGCAGCTCAAGCAGATGCGTTGGGCGACGCGGCTCAAGGACGCCGTCGAGAACAGCCAGTTCGTGCTCTACGCCCAGGGCATCTCGCCGGTGGCGCCGAATGCTCCTCAGCTCAACGCCTGCGAGGCGCTGGTCCGCATGATCCAGCCCGACGGCAGCATCGCGTTGCCCGACGAGTTTCTTGCGGCCGCCGAGCGCTACCAGTTGATGAACCGCATCGATCAGTGGGTCGTCACCGCTGCGCTCGATGCGCTGCAACGCGAGCACGCGCTCGGACGTTCCACGCGCCCGCTGTTGTTCATCAATCTCTCGGGACAGAGCCTGGGCGACGAATCGTTCCGGGAATTCCTGCTCGAGAAACTTCGGCAGCACGCCAACCTGACACCGCAGATCGTGTTCGAGGTGACCGAGAGCGCCGTTGTGACATCGCTCGGGCGCGCGAAGAAACTGATGGACGATGTGTACGATCGCGGGTGCACGTTCGCGCTCGACGACTTCGGCACGGGCATGTCTTCGTTCGGCTATCTCAAGGAGCTGCGCGTCGACTATCTCAAGATCGCCGGCTGCTTCGTGAAGAGCGTGGCGCTGCCGCTCGACGCGGCGGTATGCCGCAGCTTCACCGAGTTCGCACGCATGATGAAGGTCACCGTCATCGCCGAATGGATCGAGGACGAGGCCATCCTCAGGGCGTTGCGCGAGATCGGCGTCGATTACGGCCAGGGCTGGCATTTCGGCCTTCCGAAACCGATCGAGCAGGTCCTCGATATCGCGTGAAGCGATTCTTCGTCTCCCGCAGCGAGCCGACTCCCGCGTCATCTGTCGACTGACGCATACAGCGGGTCGGCCAGGATCTCCCCCTGGGTTACGCTGCGGTCGCCGTTGGAATCGACGCTGGAGAGCGCCCGTGTTTTTCTGCAGAAACGAAATCGCTCGCCATGCCGGCGCCGTGAACCCGTCGCGACGAGGATTCACGCTGATCGAACTGATCGTGGTCCTGCTCATCGCCGGCATCCTGGCGGCGTTCGCGATCCCCCGCTTCGCCAGCGTCGATATCGACGCGCGCGTCGCCACGATGCTGGGGCTCGCCAGCAGCCTTCAGAGCTCCTCCACGATGGTTCACGAACTGGCGGTGACACAAGGACAGACCGGAGCGGACGGATCGGTCGAGCTCGAAGGGACGAAGATCCGCCTC
Source organism: Panacagrimonas perspica (assembly GCF_004364935.1). Taxonomy (GTDB): domain Bacteria; phylum Pseudomonadota; class Gammaproteobacteria; order Nevskiales; family Nevskiaceae; genus Panacagrimonas; species Panacagrimonas perspica. The sequence goes on from NZ_SOBT01000008.1 coordinate 2,080,984, forward strand.
GTCAACGGATATCCGGCGGCGTCGGAAACGGGCATCGAAGCCGCTCTGCTCAACCTCGAGGGTTTCGAGGTCGCCCACAGCGGATCGACGTCGACCTTCCGCCCGATCTCGTTGAATCCGGGCACCGGTTGCATCGTGACCTACACCGCCACCACAGGGACGGTCGACGCCTCGAAAGCGGACGCCACGCGCTGCAGGTAGGACGCTTCGGGAACCGAGCATCAGGCTTCGAGGCTGGCCGATTCCTTGACCACCGGCTGCGCATGCCGGTCCAGCCGCGGCGCGTACAGGGCCACGCAGCCGCCGATCATCGCGACAGTCGTGGCGGCGAGGTAGACCGTGGTCGGCCCGAGAGAGTCCCAGGCCGCGCCGGTGACCAGACTGCCGATTCCACCGCCCAACCCGAAGCTCACCGCGGCCAGCAGTGCCTGACCGCGACCCTGCATGCGTCCCGGGAACAGCTCGTGGATGTAATGCACGGTCACCGCGTGGTACACGGCGAAGCTCATGAAGTGCATCACCTGGCTGATGACCAGGAGCGTGCGGATGTCGACGAACAGCGCCAGCAGGGCCCAGCGCAACGCCGAGCACAGCAGCGTGGCCACCAGCACCGGCCGCGCGCCGAAGCGGCGGATGATGCGGCCGGTGTAGAGAAAGACAATCACTTCCGCGACGACGCCCAGCGCCCACAGCGCACCGATGACGCTGCGCGAGTACGCATGCTGTTCCAGGTAGATCGAGAAGAATGCGTAGAACGGGGCGAACGAAAGCTGCGACAGGAAGCAGGTCGTCAACAGGGCCAGCACCGCCGGTTTGCGCGCCCGGGCCAGGAATCCTTCGAGTGAGGAATCCGGCGGCCGGATGTCCTGCACGTCGGGCACGTACAGCGCGAGCCAGACCATGCCGAGCATGCCGGCCACCACGACCCAGGGCACGGGTTCGACGCCGGTGACATCCAGGATCGGGCCGAGCGCGGCCACTGACAGCACGAAGCCGACGCTTCCCCACAGACGGATGCGCGCGTAGTCGCGCCCCGTGCGGGCCAGGTGATTGAGCGTCACGACGTCGAACGCCGGCAGGGCCACGTTCCAGAACACCGCGTAGGCCGCATGCAGCGCGATCAGCACCGCGAAGCTCGGCGACCACGGCACCAGACCGAAGAGGATCGCCGACACGGCCATGCCGCCCGCGATCCACGGCATGCGCCGGCCGCTGCGATCCATGACCCAGCCCCAGGCGATCGGCACCACGACGCGCACGAGCCCGGTGGTGGCCAGCGCCATGCCGATCTGCGCGGCCGTGTAGCCCAGCGAATGCAGGTACAGCGGCCAGAACGGAATGAACGCGCCGACGGCGACGTAGTAGACGAAGTAGAAGCCGGAGAGCTTCGCGTGGAGGCCGGGAGTGGAGATCAAGCTCTTTTACCGCAAAGGCGCAAAGGAAAAAGAGAGGGTGCAGAGAAAAGAAAAATCACAAAACCTTTGCGACCCTTCTTTTTCCTTTGCGCCTTTGCGGTGAACCTTTCGCCCTACGCCGCCGATCCCGGAATCCGCGGCGTGTCGGCGACGACATCCGCGTTCTGCGCGCGATGGCGCAGCGCGTGGTCCATCAGCACCAGCGCCACCATCGCCTCGGCGATCGGCACGGCGCGGATCCCCACGCAGGGGTCGTGACGTCCGGTCGTGCGCATGTCGACGGCCTTGCCTTCCTCGTCGATCGACTTGCCGGGGGTCGTGATGCTGGACGTCGGCTTGATGGCGATCGAGCAGACCAGATCCTGGCCGGTGCTGATGCCGCCGGAAATGCCGCCGGAATGATTCGACAGGAAGCCCTGCGGCGTCATCTGGTCGCGATGCTCGGTGCCGCGAAGGCCGGCCACGCGCATGCCGTCGCCGATCTCGACACCCTTGACCGCATTGATGCCCATCAGCGCATGCGCGAGCTCGGCGTCGAGCCGGTCGAACACCGGCTCGCCCAGACCGACCGGCATGTTCGAGGCGACCACGCTCACGCGCGCGCCCACCGAATCGCCTTCCGAACGCAGGCTGTCGATGAACTGCTCGAGTTCGGGAACGCGCGACGGATCGGCGCAGAAGAACGGATTGCGCTCGACGGCGCTCCAGTCCTTCAGCGCCAGCTCGAGCGGACCGATCTGCGCGACATATCCGCGGACTTCGATACCGAACTTCTGCCGCAGCCACTTCTTGGCGATACCACCGGCCGCGACGCGCACCGCAGTCTCGCGCGCCGAGCTGCGCCCGCCACCGCGGTGATCGCGCACGCCGTACTTCTGCACGTAGGCGTAGTCGGCGTGATTGGGGCGGAAGGTCTGCTTGATCTTCTCGTAGTCGTAGCTGCGCTGATCCTTGTTCTCGATCAGCAGCGCGATGGGCGTACCGGTGGTGCGCCCTTCGAACACGCCGGACAGGATGCGCACCACGTCGTCTTCCTTGCGCTGCGTGACGTACTTCGACGTGCCCGGCTTGCGGCGGTCGAGGTCGGGCTGCAGGTCGGCCTCGGTCAGTTCCAGTTCCGGCGGGCAGCCGTCGACGACGCAGCCGATGGCGATGCCGTGGCTTTCGCCGAAGCTGGTGACGCAGAACGAACGGCCGAAGGTGTTACCGGACATGGAACGAGGACGGAGCTGCCGAAAGAGGACGGGGTTCGCGGCACAAAAGCACCGGCCCCTGCCCGCTATTGTCGCTCATCCGCCCCGCAATCCGCGCTGACCTCGCAGTCCTGGCGCTCGACCTGCACCGTGACGTGGCCGATCCGGTGGGTGTCGCGCAGCCAGTTGCGGATGCGTGACAGCGTCTGGTCGGCGTCGGCCGCAGGCGCCAGCACTGCGTGCAAGGTCATCAGGTTCTCGCCCGGCGTGATCGACCAGGCGTGGACGTGGTGCACGCTCTGGATGCCCGCGACCGCGCGCGGCAGTTCGCTGACGACGCCGGGCAGGTTCAGGCCCGGCGGCGCGCCTTCGAGCAGCACGTGGGCGGATTCGCGCGTGACCCGGATGCCGGTGCGCAGGATCAGCAGCGCCGCGAGCACCGACAGCAGCGGGTCGGCGCGCAGCCAGCCGGTCTGCCAGATGATCAGGCCGGCGATCAGCGCCGCCACCGAACCGAGCAGGTCGGACAGCACGTGGGCTACCGCGCCGCGCCGGTTCAGGTCGTGCTCGTGGCCGCCATGCAGCAGCAGGAAGGCCGCGAGGTTGGCGATGAGCCCGATCAGCGCCACGCCCGCCAGCGCCAGGCCTTCGACCGGTTCGGGCGTCAGCAGGCGCTGCACCGCCTCGATCGAGATCCAGGCACTGACGCCGAGCAGCAACAGGCCGTTGGAGAACGCGGCCAGCACCGGGAAGCGGCCGCGACCGTAGCTGTGACGCGCATCGGCCGGCTTGGCCGCCTGCGCGAGGGCCAGCACCGCCAGCAGCAGGCTGCCGGCATCGGCCAGCATGTGGCCGGCATCCGCGATCAGCGCGAGCGAGTTGGTCCACCAGCCGCCGACGGCCTCGACCAGCATGATCGTGGCAGTGATCGCCAGCGCCAGCTTGAGCCGGCCGGCGCCCTGGTCGCCGTGGTCATGTCCATGGTCGTGACCATGATCATGACCATGACCATGGCTGTGCCCTTGGCCGGACCCGTGGTCGTGGCCGCAGCCGGCCGCAGGACCGTGATCGTGCCCATGGTCGTGGCCGTGGTGCCCCGCGCTCACAGCGTCGATCTCGCCTTCTGCAGGGCCTCGCGACCAATGCTGAACACGCCGTCACCGCCGCGCTGGAAGTGGATCCAGGTGACCGGCAGGCGCGGCCAGCGCGCCTCGAATTCCTCGACGCTGCCGCCGACCTCGCAAATCAGCAGGCCGTCCCGCTCGAGATACTCGGGCGCCTCGCGCAGGATGCGCGCCACGATGTCCATGCCGTCGCTGCCGGCGTCCAGCGCCAGCCGCGGCTCGCGGCGATATTCGTCGGCCAGCGCTTCCCACTCGCTCGTCGGCACGTACGGCGGATTGCTGACGATCAGGTCGAAGCGCCGGCCTTTCAGACCCGCGAACAGATCGCCCTTGACCGCCTTCACGCGCTCGCCGACGGCGTGCCGCGCGATGTTGCGGGCGGTGACTTCCAGCGCGCCCGCATCGATCTCGCCCAGCGTCACGTCGCATTCGAAATGCAGCGCGCAGGCGATGCCGATGCAGCCGGAGCCCGCGCACAGGTCGAGCACGGTCTTGGGCGGTTCATCGAGCCAGGGCGCGAAGCCTCGCTCGATCAGTTCGGCGATCGGCGAGCGCGGCACCAGCACGCGCTCGTCGACGTAGAAGGGATAGCCGGCGAACTCGATCTCGCCGATCAGGTAGGCCGCCGGTTCGCGCGTGTCCAGTCGACGGCGCAGCAGCGCATGCACGGCGGCGCGCTCGGAGGCCGACAGGTTCGTCTCGAGATAGAGCGCCGGCAGGTCGTACGGCAGGTGCAGCGCGTGCAGTACCAGGTGGAACGCCTCGTCCAGCGCGTTGTCCGTCCCATGACCGAACGTGAGGCCCGCTTCGCGAAACCGGCTCGCCGCCCAGCGCACCCAGTCGCGCACGGTGGCCAGGGCCGACAGGTCGGACGGAAGCTCCAGGGAGGGCACGGACGGTAGAGGCATCGACATGAGAAAATGCGCGGGCGGCAAATTATGCCCACCCGCTCCCCTTGCCCGCTTGCCAGTCGTCCCGTGGACGGCCGCCGGGCCCCGAATCGCAGCCCTGTTCCTTACGAATGTCCAGCCCCGTCAAAGCCCTCACCCTCGGCGTCATCGCGGCGATCGCGGCCATCGCCGGCCTCGTCGTCGCGAACTTCGTGTTCAAGCCCGACCAGCCGGCCGGCGTGCAGATCGCCTCCGGCACCCTGCTGCCCTCCCCGCGCGCGATTCCCGAGTTCGCCCTGACCGGCGGTGGCGGCCAGCCGTTCACCAAGGCCGGCCTGAACGGCCAGTGGAGCGTGATCTTCGTGGGCTTCACGCACTGCCCGGACGTGTGCCCGAACACGCTGGCCAAGCTCAAGGCCGTGCACAGCACGCTCGCCACCCAGAACAAGCCGCTGCAGGTTCTCTTCCTTTCGGTCGATCCGGAGCGCGACACGCCGCCGATCATCGCCAGCTACGTCACCCACTTCGATCCCGCCTTCGTCGGTGCGACGGGACCCAAAGAGGAACTCGACAAGCTGGGCTCCGCGATGGGCTTCATCTACATGAAGAGCCCCGGCGCCACGCCCGAGACTTATTCCATCGACCATTCCTCCGCGCTGATCCTGATCAACCCGCAGGCCCAGGTCGCCGGCTATTTCACGCAGCCGCTGAAGGTCGATGAGCTGGTGGCGGATCTGGGCACCCTGATCGAACCGTCGGGAACGCTCTGATGGCCGTCACTGCCGCCACGCTGTCCGATCGCGCGTTCGCGCTGCTGCAGCTCTGCCTGCCGACGCGCTTCATTTCCTGGCTGGTGTTCAAGCTCACGCGCATCGAGTCGCCGGGTTTCAAGAACGCCTTCATCCGCCGCTTCATGGAAGCCTTCCAGGTGACGCTGGACGAGGCCGAGCACGGCCAGCCGGAGGACTATCGCCACTTCAACGCGTTCTTCACGCGTGCACTGAAAGACGGCGCAAGGCCGCTCGATCCTGATCCGTGCACGCTGATCTCGCCGGTGGACGGCACCGTCAGCCAGCTCGGGACGATCGACGGCGAGCGCATCTTCCAGGCCAAGGGCCAGAGCTTCACGGCGTCCGAGCTGCTCGGTGACGCGGAGCTGGCGCGGCCCTTCATCGGCGGCAGCTTCTGCACGATCTATCTGGCGCCGTACAACTACCACCGCATCCACATGCCGCTGGCGGGCCTGCTGAAGGAATGGCTGCTGGTGCCGGGCCGGCTGTTCAGCGTGAACCCCGCGACCGCGCGCGCGATGCCGCGGCTGTTCGCGCGCAACGAGCGCGTCGTGACGATGTTCGACACCGCGTCCGGCCCGTTCGCGCTGGTCCTGGTCGGCGCGCTCAACGTCGGCAGCATGGAGACCGTCTGGGCCGGGCAGATCACGCCGCCGCATATCCGCAGCGGGCTGGGACGCTGGTCCTCGGGACGCAGGGTCGAGCTCGATCGCGGCGAAGAGATGGGCCGCTTCAACATGGGCTCCACCGTCGTGTTGCTGCTGCCGCCGGGCAAGATCGAGTGGGGAGAGGCCTTCGGACCGTCGGTGACGGTGCGCATGGGTCAGGGGATCGGAAAACTCTTGTAGCGCGGGTGTGGGGACGGGGAGAAACGGATGGATGCGAGCGTCGTCGGGTTCGTGATGATCGTCGTGCTGTACGCATCGGTGGGCGTGCTCGCGGCCACTGGATCTGCGGTCATATCGCGGAAACTGTTCGGTCCGCGCGCCGAGCAACTCTTCTACGCCGGCTTCTTCGTCGCCATCGCCGCGTTCTATCTCGCGTTCACGGCGTACTTTCGCGCCGATGCGGCGTGGCGCCTGGAGACGTACGCGGTCCTCGCCTTCACGGCGCTGGCCGTGATCGGCGCGCGCGTGCCGATGGCCTTGATCATCGGCTACCCGCTGCACGGTCTCTGGGACGGCCTGCACGAACTGCAGGCCCACGGCGGATGGCGTGCGTTCGAACCCGGGCAATCGACGGACGTGCCGCTGGCCTACGGCGTGTTCTGCGCCATGTTCGACTTCTGCATCGCCGGATATTTCTGGACGAGGCGCCAGGCATGGTCGTCGGCCTGGGCACGTCAGGGTCTCGCGACGGCCTAGGACGTCACCTATTCAGGCCGACTGCACGGCCCGATCCAGCACGCCGAGCAGGGCTTCCGGCTCCGGACGCCGCGTGTAGTCCGGGTTGACCTCGGCGTAGACGATCGTGCCGTCCTGCGCGATGACGTAGCGCGCCGGCATCGGCAACGTCCACGACGGATCCTCGTTGAACGCCGGCAGGTCGATCCTGGCGCCCTGGTACAGGTCGCGCAGGTCCTGCGGCAGCGCGAAGCGCAGCCCGAAAGCGGCGCCGACCGCGCCGCCAGCGTCCGACAGGATCGGGAAGCCGACCTGGTTCTGCCGCATCGACTTGCGGCTGTTCGCCGGTGTCTGCGGAGAGATCGCGACGAGGCTCGCGCCCAGGCGTTCGTAAGTCGTCAACAGGGCCTGCAAGGCCTGCAGCTCGAAGTTGCAGTAAGGGCACCAGACGCCGCGATAAAACGTCACGATCAGCGGGCCGCGTGCGAGCCGTTCGGCCGACGAGACCACGTTGCCGTCGGCATCCGGCAAGTCGAACGCAGGCGCGCGGTCGCCGACCTTCCTGGCGAGCGCCGCCGCGCCGGATGCCTTCAACGCCGCGGTGGCGCGATGCATCGTCTCGATGTGCTCGCGCTTCATGTTGTACGGAGGCTTGCCGCCCTCGAAGTCGGACTTGAAGGCGTCGAGCCGGGATTGAAGGGTCACGCTTGCCTCCAGCACACAGGCACCGGACGGAGCGCCATCGCAACAGCGCTCGTGGAGCCCGCAAGGAACTCGTTACCGGCCTTCGGCCGAGGCCATCGGGTCGTAACCCTCGGCCTGGAACTTGCGGTGGAGCTGGCGACGCCGAACACCCATGTTGCCGCCGTCGTACAGCGGGAAGCACAGCGCGTCCTGGATCAGTCCGGACAGCGGGCTCAGGTCGCTGTAGCTGTTCACGCCGACCAGGCGCATCGCGTCGTAGACGACCTGCACGCACAGCTCGGAGGAATAGACCTTGGTCATGATCGCGAGCTCGTCGCTGCGGCGATCGGTGATGTCGAGCTGGTGACAGGCCTTCCAGGTGAGATAGCGCGCCGCCTCGATGCGCATCTTGAGGTCGGCGAGCATGTAGCCCGCGTTCTGGTACTCGATTACCGGCACCGGGCCATTGCGCTTGTCGGTCTTGGCGAACTCGAACGCGATGTCGAACGCGGCGCGCATCACGCCGGTGCAGGCGGCGCCGATCAGCGCCGCCGTCCACGAGAACGCGTGCTGGCAGATCTTGGCGCCGTCGCCGGGCTTGCCCAGGATGTTGCCGGCAGGGACGCGGACGTCGTTGAAGTGGATGCGCGGCGAGGCGACCGCGCGATGACCCGCGGTATCCAGGTAGCTGACGACCTCGAGCCCCTTGGACGAACCCGGCACGACGATGACCGCGAGCGACTCCGCCGGCGGCTTGTTCGGATCGGTGCGGCAGACCACGGTCAGGAGCTGCGCGCCCTTGCCATCCCAACCGCTGCCGTTGGTGGTGAAGTGTTTCTTGCCATTGATGACCCACTCGTCGCCCTCGAGACGGGCGAAGGTCTGCACGCCGGCGGTGGGATCCGGGTTGTCGAAGTTGGCGCTGCCGCCGACCTCGGTGAACGCGAACGAGGCGAGCCGCTCGCCCGGCTTTTCGAGGATCTCGCCGATCCACTTCTTCTTCTGCTCGTGCGTGCCGTAGCCCAGGATCGGCTCCATGCCCAGCCCGGTGCCGAGCAGGGTCGTCGGCACGTTGATGTCCACGGCGCTGAGTTCCTCGGCCGCCAGCGCGAAATCGAGCGCCGACATGCCCCCGCCGCCATATTCCTTCGGGAACAGCGCGTGCACGAAGCCGGCTTGCGCCATCTGCGCATAGAACGGCTGCGTCGCGAAGAATCGCTGCTCGGGACGCGGCAACGGATCGATGACACCTCGAACCTTGGTCAGCACTTCCTTGCCGAAGGCGCGGGCACCGGCCTGCAGGGCCTTCTGTTCGGGGCTGAGCGTGAAATCGATGGCCATGGCGGGCTCCTGTCGTCGGTGGTATGCAGTGTGCTTAAACTTACGCCAGTCGAAGCCTAGCGCTGCATCCGGACGGCCACTCGTCCAATCGCGCACGGCGACTCGACTTTCCGCGCAGCGCGTCCGTACCCACCGGGGGCAGCATGAAGACCTGGGACACCCACCACCTGTCGGCCAACCACCGGTTCGGCTACTGGCGCGACGTGCTGTGCGAGGCCTTCACCGCGCTCGACTCCACGCCGCAGGACCGCACGGATTACCGCAGCACGGTGACGCTGCACGAGCTAGCGGACGTCAACGCGGCGGAACTGTCCTCGTTCTCGCAGCTCGTGACCCGTGGTCGCGAGCAGATCCGTCGGCGCGCCGACGAGTTCTATTTCGCCAACCTGCAGGTCGCCGGCGATTGCGAGGTCGAGCAGGACGGGCGCCGCATTCACGTGAAGCCCGGGAGCTTCTACCTGGTCGATACGACGCGTCCGTACTCGTTGCGCTTCCTCGAAACCTTCCGGACCGTGTCGTTCCGGATTCCGCATCACCAGCTGACGCCGCTGATCGCGGACCCGCGCAAGGCGACGGCGCGCCTCGTGAGTTCATCCAATGCGCTCGGACAACTCGCCACCGCGCATATGGCCGGCGTGCTGCAGTGCGCCCCCACCGCCTCGCCCGCCGTGGCCGCGACGCTCGCCGATACCCTGGCGAGCCTGATCTCGGTCTCCGTGCTCGGCGCCACGCAGGCTACGGATGGCGCTCGCGAGGATGCGCGCCGCGCGTTCCGTGCTTCGATCGTGCATCACGTGAACGCGAACAGCGCGAACCCCGACCTGTCGGTCGCATCCGTGGCGGCGCGCTTTCGCGTTTCGCCGCGCTACGTCCACGACGTGTTCGGCGAACAGTCGTCGTCGTTCGCGCAGACGGTGCTCGAGAACCGGCTCGAGACCGCCGCCCGGCTGCTGCTCGCCGATCCGTCGATCCGCGTCACCGAGGCCGCGCTGCGCAGCGGCTTCGGCGATCTGTCGTACTTCGGCCGCGCGTTCCATCGCCGCTACGGCGTGGCGCCGCGCGAGTGGCGTCGTGATGTGTCGAGCCGCCCGACTTCGCCGGCCGACGACGGCTAGCCGACCTTGGTGACGCTGAACGCCTCCGGCGGGAAATGCACGATTACCGTCCCCGCCCGCGCATCCTCGCGCCGCACCGCCACCTCGAAGGCGTTGGCAATCACCAGTTCGCCCTCGACCTGGTCGGGCGCGTAGTCCGTCGCCCCGATCTTCACGCGATCGCCGAGGCGCGCCTGCGGCAGCGCCAACGGCGCTCCCGGCAGCGGCGGCTGCGATGTTCGGGTTGCCCGGCACAGCTCGACTGCCGCCGCACCGTCCAGCTCGCTGAACGGACCATCACCGAACGCCAGGATCCGATCCGCCCACGCGCATAGTTTCGGAAACGCCTTCAATTCGGCCTTGATGCCGGCGTTGGTGTAGATGAACCAGATCGGGTTGTAGACCGCGAAATCGATCTGCGTCGGCGCGTCGCCGCCCAGAAAGGGCTTCACGCCGAGCTGCGTCTCGATCGTCGCGAAGACAGCCGGCAGTTCAGCGCGCGCGGTCTCGAGATTCGGCCCTGGCAGTGTGCCGCCCTGCGCGAACATCGCGGCACGGTCCTTCAGGAACGTATCGAGCATCCCGGGCGGCAACGCCGAACTGAAGGCGGCGACGCCCTGCGGCTGAAAGAACAGCGCCACCGCGTTGAAGAACAACGTCTGGTCCACCCAGCGCTCGATCATCAGCGTCGCGGCCTCGGCGCCCGGCGGGATCAGCGGGCGCTCCGGCTTCAGGCGGTCGATGACACGGCACATGAGCTTGGTGTCGCAGTACACGTCGTGGCCGACCTGCAGGATCGGCGCCTTGCGATAGCCCCCCGTCAGCGCGATCTGGTCCGGCTTGGGCAGCACCGGCGGCGCCTGCACCGACTGCCAGGCCATCTGCTTGTACCCGAACACCTTGCGCACCTTCTCGGAGAAGGGCGACGCGGCGTAGTGGTGAAAGATGGGCGTGCTGGCGCTCATGCTCGGCTCCTCGTTCTTGTCGGACCGGAAGCATAGCCGCGGCGTCAGGTCGTGTGCCCTAGCCGGCCAGTGCGGACTTCTCGGGCGGCTCTTCGGCGCGGTGCACGCGATGCGGCGGGAAATGGCACAGGAAGGTGCTTCCCTGCCCGAGCTGGCTCTGGATCTCGAGATGGCCTTCGTGGCGTTGCAGCGCGTGCTTGACGATCGACAGGCCCAGCCCGGTACCGCCGCTGGCGCGCGAGCGGCCCACGTCGACGCGATAGAAACGTTCGGTCAGGCGCGGGATGTCGTCGTCGGCGATCCCGATGCCGCTGTCGGTGACGGTGAAATGCGCGCCCTCTTCGTCACCGAACCACCGCACCTCGATACGTCCCTGCGGCGGCGTGTATCGAATGGCATTGGTCACCAGGTTGGAGAAGATGCTCTGCGCCTCGGTCTCGCGACCGAACAGGAACAGCTCGGGATCGATGCTCGCTTCGATCGTGTGCGAACCGAGCGACATCGCCCGCGCCTCCTCGAGCACTCGCGTCAGGACCGACGGCACGTCGAGCACTTCCTGCTTGGCGTCCACGTCGGATTCGAGCTTGGCCAGCTTGAGCATGTCGTTGATCAGCGACTCCATGCGCGTGGACTGCGCACGCATCTCGTTGAGCGGCATCCGCCAGGGCGCGAGCGGACCCGGGCCTCGCGACTCCGGCTCGATCATGTCCAGATAACCGCGCAGCACCGTCAACGGCGTGCGCAGTTCGTGCGAGGCGTTGGCGACGAAATCGCGCCGCGCCGTCTCGAGCCGTCGCAGCTCCGAGACATCACGCACGATCATCAGCCGCTGGTTGTTGCCATACGGGATGATCTTCATCGCGATGCGCACGCCGCGATTGATCGGCGAGGCGACTTCGACCTCACCCAGGTACTCGTTGTCGGTGAAGTACTGCGCGAATTCGGGATTGCGGATCAGGTTGGGAATACGGATGCCGACGTCCTGCTGCCCGCGCAGTCCGAGCATCGCCTGCGCCGCCTTGTTGAACCATGCGATCTCGCCGCGTTCGCCGAGCACGACCGCACCGTCGGGCAGCGCAGCGGTCGACGCCTGGAATTCGGAGACGATCGCAGCGAGTTTCCTCTTGCGCTTGCGATTGCGCTTCTGCAGGTCCAGCAGCTTCTCGAACACATCACCCCAGATGCCGCCGGGTTCGTGCAGTTCGACGTACTTGGGCGCCTCGAGCCACTGGCGCAATGCCCTCAGATGACGAAGCTGGATGCCGAGATAGAGCGTGACAGCGACTGAATATCCAAGCAGGGCATGGTCGAAGAGCCAGCCGACGATGGCACCCGCGAGGCAGATGCCGACGATCTTCGAGACCTCGCGCCGCAGCGCGTGGTGCACCGCCCTGAAGACCGGCACCTTTTCCTTGCCGTCCGGCGGGGTCACCGCCGGCGGCTTTGCCGGCGCGTCGTTCAGAACTTCTCCGAGAAGCGATACCCGGTTCCGCGCACGGTCTGGATCATGTTGTCGAAGCCGAACGGCTGCAGCGCCTTGCGCAGCCTGCGGATGTGCACGTCGACGGTGCGCTCTTCGACGTAGATGTTCTGGCCCCAGACGCGGTCGAGCACCTGCTCACGGGTATAGACGCGCTCGGGGTGGCTGATGAAGAAGTGCAGCAGCCGGTATTCGGTGGGACCCAAGCGGATCGGCTCGCCCTTGGCGCTGACGCGCTGGCTCGCGTGGTCCACTTCCAGGCCCGCCACTTCGAGCTTCTCGTCTTCACCGCCGGGCGTTGCGCGACGCAGCACGGCGTGGATTCGCGCAATCAGCTCAGGAAAGGAGAAAGGCTTGGAGACGTAGTCGTCGCATCCGCTGTTGAGGCCGCGAACCTTGTCCTCTTCCTCGGCACGCGCCGTCAGCATGATGATCGGGATGTCCTTGGTCGTCGCGCTGCCCTTGAGTTCGCGGGCCAGTTCGATTCCCGAGACCCCCGGCATCATCCAGTCCAGCAGGATCAGTTCCGGACGTTCGTCCGCGATGCACATGCGTGCATCGGCGGCGCTCGGCGCCGTGGCCACCCGGAAGTTCGCCCGCTCGAGCGCGAACTTCACCATTTCCCGGATGGAAGCTTCGTCTTCGACGACGAGTACGAGTTTGTCTTGCATGCCCATGACAGAACTTTAAGTCTGGAACATTTCGACCATGTTACAGCGACCCCTGAAAATCCACGCGGATCGAAGAAGACGGCTGTCACGCAAACGACACGAAGCACTCCGCCTCATGCGAGCGGTTCGACCACAGCCGCTTCGGGCGCGACATCCGGCATGCGACGACGGAGCAAAGTGGCGCCGAACAACGTCGACAGCACACCGCAGACTGCCATGATCGCCATCATCGGCAAGCCGGTCTGGCCGTCCCAGAAGCTCACGGCCAGACCCGAGAGCATGCCCACGAAGAACGACAGCGCACCGAGCAGGGCGGACGCGGCGCCCGCGACGCGGCCCTGGTCCGCCATCGCCATCGCGCCGGTGTTGGGGCTGATGACGCCCATGCTCGCGACGAACACGAACAGCCCGGACATGATCAGGGGCAGCGGCACGCCGCCGTGAAGCCCCATCGCCAGCAGCGCGAGTCCGGATGCGGCCGGGAGCCAGAAGCTCTTGCGGAGCACCTCGTTCGGCCGCTGCTTGCGCAGCCACCAGCCGTTGAGCTGGGATGCGGCGATCAGCCCGAACGCGTTGAGCCCGAACACCATCGCGTACTGCTGCTCGCTCAGACCGTACAGCCCCATCAGCACGAACGGCGATCCGGCGATGTACGCGAACATGCCGGCCATGCCGAAAGCGCCCGCCATCACCGGCAACAGCAGACGGCGATCCTTCATCAGCTCGGCGTAGGTGCGCAGACTGGTCCCGATCCGCAGCGGCCGCATATCGGTGCGGCGCAGGGACTCGGTCATGCCGAACCAGATCGCCACCATGCATCCGAGCGCGAACAGCGCCTGGAATACGAAGATCCCGCGCCAGCTCGCCACCACCAGCATCCATCCGCCCAGCATCGGCGCCAGGATCGGCGCAGCGCCCATCACCAGCATCAACGTCGACAGCGCACGCGCCGAGCCCTGGGGATCGAGACGATCGCGAATGACGGCGCGTGACACGACCATGCCGACACCACCGCCCAGCGCCTGCACGAGGCGCCAGAGCGTCAGCTGTTCGATGCTGCCCGAGAGTGCGCAGCCGATGGTGCCGACGAGGTAGATCGCCAGACCTGCGAGCAGTGGCGGGCGACGGCCGAACCGGTCGCTCAGCGGGCCGTACACGAGCTGCCCGATCGCAAGACCCGCCAGGAAGATGGGCAGCGTGCGTTCGACTGCGCCGCGCGGCGTTCCGAGGTCGCCGGCGATCACCAGAAACGCCGGCAGGTACATGTCGATGGACAGCGGACCGATCGCGGTCATCGCCCCCAGCAGCACCAGCCATCCCGGGAAATGCCGCCTCATGCCGTGGGGCGGCTCTCCAGCGCCTTTCCGATCTTCTCCGCCACGTCGCGCGACGGCCCGGCCTGCGCGAGCTGCTCGAGCGCCGCGCGCATGTGCTCGCCCAGCGCGGGCACCAGCCGGCGCCAGCCCAGCAGGCCCTCGACCAGCCTGGCCGCGAGTTGCGGGTTGCCGGCATCGATCTTCGCGAGCTCCGTGGCCAGCAGCCGATACCCGCCCCCGTCCGGCGCATGGAAGCTGCGCAGGTTCTCGCGCATGAAGGTTCCGAGCACGGCACGCGTGCGGTTCGGATTCGGCTTGAAGTCGGGATGCGTCAGCAGCGCGGTCACCCGTTCCAGGCCAGCCGGGCGGGCGGATGCCGCTTCCATGGCGAACCACTTGTCGAGCACCAGCGGCTCGTCGCGGAATCGCAGGTGGAAGGCATCCATCGCCTCTTCGCGCTCGGCGGAATCCGAATCGCGCAGCGCGGCCAGGCCGCCGATGGCCAGACTCATGTTCGGCGAGTGGGCCCTCTCCAGCGCCAGCTTGCGGATACGCGCGGAATTCAGATGCCCGAGATACCACAGCGCCAGATTCGAAAGGCTGCGGCGGGCGCGATTCTCCGGCGACAGATCGGTGGGCATCCAGGCCGCCCACACCGACAGCGGCCCGGTGAGCGCCTGCGCGATCGCGTGGCGCAGGCCGTCGCGGGCACGCGTGACGGCATGCGGATCCAGCGGCTCGATCTGAGCAGCCAGTTCGCTCTCCGCCGGCAGGCGCAGCAGTTCGGCGAGCAGCGCCTTGTCAGCCGGCGGATTCGCCGCCAGCACCTGCAGCGTATGCAGCAGCATTCTCGAATGCTCGCCGGGCTCGCCGTTCATCGTCTCGAACAGCGCATCGAACATCAGGCGCTGCGACGCTTCCCAGCGCAGGAACCCGTCTTCCTCGTTCAGCACCAGCGCGGACAGCGCATCCGGCGTGTAGGCGTATTGCAGCTTCACCGGCGCCGAGAATCCGTGCAGGAAAGCCGGCGTCGGACGCGACTCGATGTTGTCGAACCTCAGCTCGGCTTCGGCCGCTTCCAGCAGGATCAGGTCCGCGCGCGGCATCAACGGCGGCTGTGGCGATAGCTGCAGCAGCTGGCCGTCGTCATCGCGCAGGCTGAAACGCAGAGGGATCGGCAGCACCGTCTTCTGCGCCTGATCATGCGTGGGCGCCGTGTGCTGCCGCAGACGCAGGGTGTAGCGGCCCTCGGCCGCGTCGTATTCGTCGGTGATCTCGACGCTCGGCGTGCCCGACTGCGAGTACCAGCGGCGGAATCCGTCGAGTTTTTGCCCGCTCACGGCCTCCAGCGAGGCGAGCAGATCCTCGACCGTCGCGGCGGTGCCGTCGTGCTGCTTGAGGTAGTGACCGATGCCGGCGACGAACGTCTCTTCGCCGATCACGCTGGCGAGCATGCGCAGGATCTCCGCGCCCTTCTCGTACACGGTCGCGGTGTAGAGATTGTTGACCTCGGCGTAAGCGTCGGGTCGCACCGGATGCGCCGTCGGCCCCGCGTCCTCCGGAAACTGCAGCGCCCGCAAGGTGCGCACGTGTTCGATGCGCGTGACGTCACGCGAGCCCAGGTCCGCGGAAAAGCACTGATCGCGATAGACCGTCAGGCCTTCCTTCAGCGAGAGCTGGAACCAGTCGCGGCAGGTCACGCGATTGCCGGTCCAGTTGTGGAAGTACTCGTGTGCGATCACCGACTCGACGCCGTCGTAGTCGACGTCCGTCGCGGTCTGCGGCGACGCCAGCACGAAGCGCGCGTTGAACAGGTTCAGGCCCTTGTTCTCCATCGCGCCCATGTTGAAGTCGCGCGCGGCGACGACCATGTAGATGTCGAGGTCGTACTCGAGCCCGTAGACCGACTCGTCCCACTGCATCGCCTTGCGCAAGGATTCCATCGCGTGCGCGACGCGGTTCTCGTTGCCGCGATCGACATAGAAGCGCAGTGCGACGTCGCGACCCGACGGCGTGCGGTGGCGGCCTTCGACGCAGGCCAGATCGCCGGCGACCATCGCAAAGAGATAGCAAGGCTTGGGATGCGGGTCTTCCCAGACGGCGTAGTGACGTCCGGGCCCGGCGTCGCCCGACTCGACGCAGTTGCCGTTGGCGAGCAGCACCGGATAGCGGGCCGTCTCGGCCTCCAGCCTCACGCGGAAACGGCTCAGCACGTCGGGGCGATCGAGCGCATAGGTGATGCGCGAAAAACCCTGCGCCTCGCACTGCGTGCAGAGCATCGGTCCCGACCGGTACCAGCCTTCCAGCACGGTGTTCTTTTCGGGGTCGTTGCGCGTCAGCGTGCGCAGCACGAAGGCGTCGGGCACCGCCGGGACGACCAGCTGCTCCGGCTCGATCCGGTAGCCCGAGGGGGCGATCGGCGTGCCGTCGAGTTCGATCGACAGCAATTCGATCCCGCGCCCGTCGAGCACTAGCGACGCAGCCGGATCGGCACCCGGGCGGCGACGCAGGTGGAGCCAGGCTTCGACCGTGGTGAGCGCCTCGACGCTCACGTGCAGCTCAATGCGGTCGAGCAGGAAATCGGACGCTCGGTAATCGCTACGAAGAATCACGCGGACGGGTTTGAAAAGGGGGAATTGGAACGCCGGCTTACCATCAAGCGGAGCGTCTGCATTGTAGGTTGTCAGTAGAGGGTCTGCCCGCTAGCATCCGGCGATTCCGAATTCCCATTACCCCACTCGTATCCACCCGGAGCACCCCATGACCGCTGCCGACATGATCCGCAATCTGCCCAAGGCTTTCGACGCTTCCGCCGCCCAGGGCACGGACTGCACGATCCAGTTCAACTGCTCCACGCCGATGCACGTGATCATCAAGAGCGGGACCTGCACGACCGGCGAAGGCACCGCGGCCAGCTCCGACCTCGCCATCACGATGGAAGACGAAGATCTCGTCGCGCTGATGAAGGGTGAACTCAACGGCATGCAGGCCTTCATGACGGGCAAGCTGCAGGTCGAAGGCGACATGATGCTGGCACAGCGCATGGCCAGCTTCTTCGACTCGTCGAAGGTCTGAGCAAGAGCGGACACAACATGCAGAACCAGACCCCGGGCGGCGACGCCCGGGGTTTTTCTTTGGTGCCCGTCGAAGACGGTCTCGCGCTGCAGGCCGAGCACCGCCCGGACTGGAAGCCGCTGCTGATCGACTGGGCGTCCGTCGAACAGCGCAGCCGCATCCGCGCCGGCCGCAAGCAGCTGCTGGGGCGTGCGGCCGGCCTGCACCTGAAACGTGACGCGTGTGTGCTCGACGCCACCGGCGGTCTGGGCCGCGATGCGTTCACGCTCGCAGCGCTGGGCGCCCACGTCGTGCTGGTCGAACGCCAGCCCCTGGTCGTCGAACTGCTGCGCGATGCCCAGCGCCGCGCCCGCCTGCTGCCGGACCCGCTGCTGGTCGAGGCGGCGGATCGCCTGCGCATCGTCGGTTCCGACGCGCTCGACGTCGGCATCGCGCAGGGCCCGTTCGACGTCGCCTACCTCGACCCGATGTACCCGGACGACGGCAAGACCGCGCTGCCGCAGAAGGAGATGCAGATGCTGCGCGACCTTGCTGGCGACGACCTGGACGCCGATCGCCTGCTCGCCCACGTGCGCACGCTGGCGCCGAGAGTGGCCGTGAAGCGTCCTGTGAAAGCGCCTCCGCTGGCCGGCATGAAACCAAACACCACGCTGGAAGGCACACAGGCGCGTTTCGACCTTTACCTTTCGACCCCGGCCTGATCACACTGCGCCATGCTGCGACTCACGCTCGTCCGCCACGCCAAGTCTTCCTGGGCCGATCCGGGCATGCGGGATTTCGAGCGCCCGCTCAATCCGCGCGGCACCCGCGACGCTCCGGTGATGGCCGTCCGCGTCAGCGAATTGCGCCGCCTGCCCGATCACCTGGTATCGAGCCCCGCCCTTCGCGCGTTCACGACCGCCGGTGTTTTCGCCGACCGGCTGGGATTCAGCGCCGAGGCGATCCGCCTCGAACCGCGCATCTACGAAGCCAGCCGCGAAACCCTGACCGGGATCGTTCGCGAGCTCGATCCGAAATCGCGTCACGCCATGCTGTTCGG
Organism: Panacagrimonas perspica; assembly: GCF_004364935.1. Taxonomy (GTDB): domain Bacteria; phylum Pseudomonadota; class Gammaproteobacteria; order Nevskiales; family Nevskiaceae; genus Panacagrimonas; species Panacagrimonas perspica. The sequence continues at coordinate 2,099,405 of NZ_SOBT01000008.1, forward strand.
CCACAACCCCGGCTTCTCGGAACTCGCACGCTGGCTCGCCACCTGTCCGTTCCATGACATGCCGACCTGCGCCATCGCCAGCCTCGAGCTGCAGATCAGCGACTGGCGGGAACTCGGCCCCGGCTGCGGCAAGCTGGCGCACTACCTGTATCCGAAGGACGGCGCCGACTAGCGTAGCCCGGGTGAAACCCGGGTTTGCCGCTCCGTCGTTCGAGGGGAATCCCGGGTTTCAACCGGGCTACGAGGGTGTCCCCGGCGCGGATTCCTTCTTCTCCCGCGACGCCGGACTGAGCAGCCCCGTCAAAAACGTCGCGATACGCAGCGCCGCCATATCGATCCCCGCGAGCGGCCGCCTGAGCAGCCACTGCACCAGCAGGTGCACGGCCACCAGCACCACGCCGACGAGCACGTAGGCGAACGGGTTCAGCCAGCTCCAGTCGAAGCGCGCGATGTACGGCGGCAGGAACGTCGCCACGAACCCGTTGATGACGAACAGGTCCAGGCTCTTGCGGCCCATGTGCGCGAACACCTCGGCGCCCTTGAACTTCGACAGGCCACGGCTCAGGCAGACCACGCCCAGCGCACCCGCCAGCGAAGTCAGGAAGAACAGCGGCAGGAAGCCGTAATTGCCGCCGAACATCCGCACGCCGAACGGACCGGCCCAGCGCGCGCAGGCGTCGTGCATCGTGTAAGCGCAGCCGCTGTTGAGCGGCGCCAGGAAGTACACCGCGACGAACAGCGGCACGCACAGCCAGGCCGGCCATTTCACCTGCCACTGCGCTAACAGCACGCCGAGCGCGAAGAACGACAGGCCCGGCATCCAGGTACGGAACAGGAACTGGTTGGGCGCATCGAAGTACACGACCACCGCGGTGCCCGCCATGCCGATCAGCACGACGCTCCAGGCGGGCAAGTAACGCAGCAGCACGTAGGCCAGCAGCTGCACGAAGCACAACGCAGTGAGAAACCACAGCACGCCGACCGACCACAGGAAGCCCTGCAGGATCGGGTTGAAGACGGCGACGGCGGCCGTCCAAGGCGAGGTCAGCGCCTCCGGCGCCAGCCCCAGCGAGAAGACCACGACGATCCCCAGCAGGTGCACCACCCAGGCCAGCGCCAGCAGGCGCAGCGAACCGCGCACGACATCCGGCCAGGCCTTCTTCGGCAGTTTCAGGTTCACCGCACCCGAGACCAGGAAGAACAGCATCATGTGGAACGAGTAGATCCACTGCCACTGCGTGAACGCCGATTCCAGAAAGGCCTTGTCCGCAGCGGGTTGCGCCGGGTAGATCGGTTCGAGGAAGTGACCGTAGATCACCAGCGCCATGCCGATGCCGCGTGCGATGTCCCAGGTCGAGTCGCGCGCGGGTGCAGCGGTCTTGGCCTCGCTCATGAAGGTCCTGCTCCCGCGTGTGACATTGGAACGCGGCCGACGCGCGGCTAGATCTTCGCCGCCAGGTAGCGCTTCGCGTTCTCGCGATAGAACTGCGCGTTGAGCTGAAGGTTCTGGATTTCCTGCGGCGACAATTCGCGCACGACCTTGCCGGGCGTTCCCATGATCAGCACGCCATCGGGATAGCTCTTGCGCTCGGGAATCAGCGACCCCGCACCGACCAGGCTGTTCTTGCCGATCTTCGAGCCATTGAGGATCACGGCCTTGATCCCCACCAGCGAGCCTTCGCCGATCTCGCAGCCGTGCAGCATCACCATGTGGCCGATCGTGCAGTTGGCGCCCACGCGCAACTGGAAGCCGACGTCCGTGTGCAGCACCGAGCCGTCCTGGATGTTGCTGCCCTCGCCGACGATGATCTCGTCGCAGTCGCCCCGCAGCACGCAGTTGAACCAGACGCTGGCCTGCGCCTCCAGCGTGACGCGGCCGATCAGGCTCGCGTTCGGCGCCACGAAGTTGTCGCCCTTGAGCAGCGGCGTGCGATTCTCCAGGGTATGGATCATGTCCTTGGGCAACGCATCGAATGAAGGAAGGAAGCTGGACTATGGCCGCGCCCATGAGGCACTCGCAAGCCAGGGCGCTCTGGCTGCTGATCGTGCTGCTGCTCGGCGCGTGCGGTGGCGGTGCGGGCGACGGACATCGACTGACACCGCTGGCCAGCGACGCCCGCATCCTGGCGTTCGGTGACAGCCTGACCTACGGCACCGGTGCCGACAGGCCTCAAAGCTATCCCGCCGTGCTGCAGGACCTGATCGGCCGCACGGTGATCAACGCCGGGATTCCGGGCGAGACCACCGCGCAAGGCCTGGACCGGCTGCCGGATGTCCTCGACGACGCCTCGCCCGCGCTGGTGATCCTGTGCCTGGGCGGCAACGACATGCTGCGCCGGCAGGATCGCGTCCGGATGAAGGAGAACCTGGGCGCGATGATCGCGCTGATCCGCGAGCGGGGAATTCCCGTGGTGCTGCTCGGCGTGCCGGAGCCCAAGCTGTTCGGCCTGACCACCGACCCCGCGTACTTCGAACTCGCCAAGCAATACCAGTTACCGATCGAAGCACTCACGATTCCGGACGTGCTGGGCGACAAGGCCCGCAAATCCGACCAGATCCATCCCAACGCCGCGGGATACGCGGACATGGCCAAAGCGGTGGCCAAGCTGTTACGGGATACGGGGGCGGTTTAGGGGGCGCGCAAACCCAACGCCTCACACCTATGCATCCACACGATTGTTCCTCCCCTGCGCGAGATCGATTCTTCCCTCGCCGACTCTGATCCGCACCTCGCTTCGTCGGCCTCGACAGCAACGCTCCAGGGAGAGACGACGATGAACGACAAGCTGGCAAGCCGCGCACGCGGCCAGGGCATGGTGGAGTACATCATCATCGTGGCGCTGATTGCCCTCGCCGGTATCGCCGCCTTCTCCTTCTTCGGCGGCGCGATCCGCGGACAGACCGCGCAGATGGCGCAGCAGGTGGCCGGGCAGAACGTCACCACCGGCCGCACGGCCGCGCAGACGGCGGCCAACAACGCGCTGACCGAGGGGAACACGGAAGCCAATCTCAACAACTACGTGGATCGCGACAACCCGTGATCCGTGGGAGACCGCCTCCGCACGCCGCATGAACTGATCCGCACCCGGCATCCAGAGGACGTCACGGATGAGCATCGTGCTGCCGTCGTCGCGAGCACAGGCGGGGCAGATCATGCCGATGACGGCGGTCTTCATCGTCGTCGTGCTGCTCGCGCTCTGGGTGATGTACGACTCCGGCGAGTTGATGAGCGACAAGGTCCGGCTGCAGAACACTGCCGACAACGTGGCCTACAGCACCGCGGCACTGGTATCGCGCGACCTGAATTTCATCGCGTACACGAACCGCGGCATGGTGGCCAACCAGATCGGCATCGCGCAGATGGTGGGCCTGAGTTCGTGGGCCGCGAGCATCGAGCAGTTCGCGGTGAACATGAACGAGATCGGCCAGGCGATCCCTTACGTAGGGGCTGTCAGTGGAGCCGCAGAAAGCGCGGCCACGGCGGGCTCCATCGGGATCGATCTGACCGCCGAACGCGTGATCCCGCTCAACGAGCGCGTGATCGAAGGTCTGTCCGACGCGCAACGCATCTTTCACCAGGGATTCGTGCTGCAACTCGCGACGTTTGGTCGCGATATCGCGCGAGGCAACGATCCGGACGCCTATTCGTTGCTGAGCCTCGGCGGCGCCTCGTTGCCGGACGCCAGCTCCGTGATCCGCGACTGGAACCGGCAGATCGGCGAGCAATACCGGTTGCGGCGCGTCACCGACGCCTCCGACGACGGCTCGCTGGACAATCGCCGCTATCGCGACTTCGACAAGGTGGTCCAGGACTCGCGCGACCGCTTCTCGTCAAACCGGAGCTATCGATGGCCGGCGCCGTTCACGGACGACGTCGGCGGCTTTCGATGGCGTACACGCAAGTACGGCGGCACGGAGTTCCTGCGCAGCATCGATCCAGACGATCAGACCTATCGATGGGACTGGGCGGCGATGGAGACCGTGAGTCTCTACGCCGAAATGTATGTGCCGATCAGTGGCTGGGAAACAGCTCCGGGCGTGCCGCGTGAGCTTCCGTTGGCGTGGGGCGCCGCGCACGCGCTCGACCAAAGCCGCAATCCTTCGAGATTCCACGACTATGGCGTGAGCCGCGCGCGGCGCTCCAACAGGCTCTGGGGCAACGGCGCCTGGCGCAACGCCAACGCGGCGCGCCTGCTGCTGACCAGTCCAGCCTACAGCCGTACCGTCGGCGGCAAGGACCACGTCAATCACAACCTGGCGTATGTCGGCGGACTGCGCGAATTCTATGAATTGCGCGATGAGCATTCGCCGGACGGCGGGCCCGCCGTCATCGCGCTGTACGTCAAGGACGAAGAAGACCTCGACTCGCAGAACCGCATCATCGAAAGCGGCGGCGGGACCGTGGCGGGCAACCTGGATACCGATGCTCGCGGCGGCTTGATCGCGGGCCGTATCGGCGCCGTCGCCAAGGCGCAGCCCTACTACGCGCGCCCGACGGATCTCGCGGAGTGGCAGCGGTCGGATCGTCGGGCCGAATTGGGGAATCTTTACAACCCGTACTGGCAACCGCGTCTGGTGGACCTCAGCGACGCGGAGAAGGCTACGGCGACCGCGATCGTTTCCGATGGCCGTCTGGCGGCACGCAAGCCATGAGCGCGATTCCGCAGATCCGGCGCCGACCACGTCATCACGCGCGATGCACGGCCGCCGGCTTTCGTGGCCAGGCGCTCACCGAATTTCTCATCGTCGCCACATTCCTGCTCATGCCGCTCCTGCTGCTGATTCCGGTGATCGCGGGTCTGATTTCCCAGAAGCAGGACGTCGAAATCGCGGCGCGATACGCCGCCTGGGAGCGAACGGCCTGGTATCGCGAGGCAAGCCGCAGCTCCGGCGGCAGCGACACCGTGAAGACCGACGAACAGATCGCACGCGAGATCGATGCGCGGATCTTTTCTGCCGACATCGAGCCGGTCACATCCCCCGCCGGGGAGCCGTCCAGGCTGGATGCGCTCTCCTATCGCCCGCACGACGGCCAGTCGATGCTGTCCGGACGCGGGACGACCTCCGGCGCGCTGACCCAGTACGCCGATCAGCACTCATCGGATTCCACTCCAGGCGGACTTGCCGGCCTCAGTACAGAGACCGCTTCCGTGCTGGGGAGCTTCACCCGCTTCGACCTGAGCGATCGCGGACAGATCGATGCGATCGTGTCGCTCGACATCGTCGACCTGAGGCCCTGGTTCGGGCTGGCGGAGGTCGATCTGGACGCGCTTCGTCTGACGCGCCGCAATCGATTGTTCGTCGAGACCTGGACCGGCGGCGCGAAGCACGACGTGGAGCGCACGATCTCGGGGCTGCTGCCTCAGCAGTTCATCGACAGTTCTGCGGCTCGAAACACCCAGGATTTCGCCGCCTTCGCACCCAGCGCGCGCGAGGTCCGCAGCGATTGGCTGCAGTTTGGCCACGTCGACATCGACCCGCTGCCCGAATATCGCGTCTCGTCCGAGACGCCGCCGCCATGAGCGCGAACGTCTGGCAGCGAATCGGCATCGCCTTGCTGTTGCTGCTGCAGATCGCGCCCGCGCTGGCTGCCGGCCGCTTCGGCGGCATCGAGAACTTCGATCTGCCACGTGGCATGCAGGCGGACAACATCGGCGAATGGATGCGCATCGACGGCATCGAGACGCGCGCCTGGCAGTTCCATTCCACCGACGATGCGGATGCCATCGCCGAACACTTTGGGCGCGAATGGAACGGCCGATTCGTCCGTACAAAAGCCGGGGGCTGGGACATCCTGTCGCATCGCCAGGACGACTGGCTGGCGACGGTGCAGACAGGTCCTGCCGATGCGCTCGGCAACCGCCGCGGCTTCATCGCGATCGCGCATCGGTTCGCGCCACGTGATCCTCCGAGGCCACCTCCGGGCGCCCTGCCCTCGACACAACTGCTGCAGGACATCGAGGCCGAAGACCACGGCCGTCGAAGCCGCACGATGCTGCTGGTCAGCGACCAATCGGCAGCCCGGAACCTCGATTTCTATCGGGCGCACTTCCGCACGGAGGGCTTCGAGCCCTTGGCCGCAGGTGCGCTGACGAGATCTGCCGACGGCGGCGGCATGTCGCTCGTGCGCGGCAACGAGCAACTCGATCTCGCCATCGCGGAACGCGACGGACGCTCGTGGATCGTCATCGTCCAGGTGCTGCCATGAAGGCGCCGGACCTGACCGGCTGGATCCTGCTGGCCGCCGCGATCGGCTTCGGCGTCGGCGCGTATTTCCTGCTCCAGAACTACATGAGCGGCGAAGCGCAGCGCCTGCGCGAGACCGCGCTGCAGTCGCTGGGACCGATGGCGCGCGTGGTCGTCGCGACGCGCAACCTGGAGCCCGGCTCAATCATCAGTCGACAGTCGATGTCGATCGGCGAGATCCCGCAGCGACACCTGCCCGCTCGCGCGGTGCTGCCCGGCGATTTCGCCAGCGTCGAGAGCCGCGTGCTGAGTCGTCCGATGTCGGCCGGCGAACCTCTGCTCGACGATTTCGTCTCGGGATTGACCGTGGAGCGCTTCTCCGACTTGCTGGAGCCGGGAACGCGCGCGATCAGTCTCGAAGTCTCTGCGCTGGAGAGCCATGCCGGACTGCTGCTGCCCGGCGACTACATCGACCTGTTCGTGCTGCTTCCCACCCGGGAGGGCCGGCACGAGAAGAAGCTCGAAGGGCTGATCGAACGGGTCAAGGTACTGGCCGCCGGGCACGAGCCTTTGCGAACCGCGGATCAGCCCTACCAGCCGCTCGAAGCGGACGGTGCGAGCTACAGCCTGATCACCGTCGGCCTGCCCTGGGCAGACGCGGAGCGGACGCTACGCGCCCGGCGCGCCGGCGAGGTCGTCTACCTGCTGCGTCCTGCGGTCGACGAGCAGTTGAGATTCGACGACGCCGGCATCGCGCGATTCGGAGATACGCCGGCCCCCAGCGGATACACCTATTTCTCGAGCGCTGTTCCGCGCGGCGAACGACGCGACATCCGCAAGCCGGCGCCTCAACGCGCCTTCGTCGAGTCCGATGAGACGCCATCCGGCTCTGAAGAGACGCCAATCGAGGTCGGCTGGGACGACGACCCGCTGCCTCTGGACATCCTGTTCAAACAGGTGCCGAAAACGGGCGTTGCGTCGTCCGCAGCGGCGTCCGATCCCCTGCCCGCAGCCGCAACCGTGGTCATCGGCAACGGGCATGAATAGTCGCGCATCGATCTGCCGGCGCACGATGCACCGACTGGCGCCTTGGCTCGTCATCGCCTCCCTGGTTCTCGCTGGCGTCGTGCAGGCGCAACCCGTCAATGGCTTCGGCTCGATCATCGAAATCGAAGACGGCTGGACCGCAACCGTGTTCGTGCGTGGCGTCTCGCGTATCAAGGTCGACGACAACGCGGTTGCGACGGCCACCCTCCGCGAGCGCGGCAACACTCAGGTCTACGGCCGGACACCGGGGCGCACCCGACTCTGGGTCTGGACCGGCGCCGGCGCTCCGCTGGCGTACGACATCCGCGTGCTGCCGACGGGCAGCAAGTCGAACCGCCTCATCGGGATCAGCGATGGTGAGCTCGCGACTCACATCGCACCCTCGGTCGTTCCTTCCGCAGATGGCGCCGCTTCCACCGAACCGCCGATGGACCTGTTCGTCGGTTCGGTATCGACCTTGCAGCTCGGAGAGATCTCGCGGATCGTCGTCGGCAACGACAACATCGTCGAAGCCAGCGTGCTCGACGACGGCAGCCTACTGGTGCTCGGCAAGGCCCAGGGGGCGTCGGAACTGCGGGTGCTCACGGCCGGCGGCGCATCCCACGACTACAGCGTGCGCGTCTACGCGGCGCCGCCGAACGACACCCTGAACCTCGTCCGCTCGACGCTGGATGCGTTTCCCGACGTGCGGGTGCAGTCCAAGCTCGGCCGCATCCTCCTCACCGGAACGGTGGACGCGGCCAGCTTCCAACGCTTCGGCGAGCTGACGGAGCGCTTCCCCAACGTCATCTCGACGGTGACCTCCCAACTCAACATCGCCATCGAGCCGAGCGTGGTGCTCGATGTTTCGGTGCTGGAGATCAATCGCAATTATCAGCGCACCGTCGGCGTTCGCTGGCAGGACACGGCGGCGGGCCCGGCCGTGGGCATCGTCGGCAATTTCCTGCCTCATAGCCGCGTGGGCGCGGTATCGGATTTCGGAGACCAGACCGAAAAGCTCGAAGGCCTGCTGTCGCTGGTCGGATCGGGCACGCAGCGACTGAGCGGCTATCTCGGCATCACGTCGATCATCGGCTCCGAACTCCAGCTGCTGCAGGAAGAAGGCCATGCCCGCGTGCTGGCCGCGCCCAGCCTGTCGACCGTCAGCGGCGAGGAAGCCACGTTCCTCGCCGGTGGCGACTTCCCGGTGGCGATCCTCAACGAGTTCGGCCAGCCGGTCGTCGAGTTCCGCGAATTCGGCGTGCAGCTCAAGATCCAACCCTTCGTCGATCGCAGTCTCAACATCCGCTCGAAGATCACCGCCGAGGTGAGCTCCATCGACTTCTCGGTGCAGGTCAACGGCGTGCCCGGCCTGCTGCGTCGCAAGACGACCTCGACGATCACCGCGCGTCCAGGCGAGACCGTGATCCTCTCGGGTCTGCTCGACGCCCGCGACACCCGCAATGCCGACAAGGTGCCGGGCCTTGCCAACCTTCCGATCATCGGACAGCTCTTCCGCTCCGACGATTTCATCAAGCAGCGAACCGAGCTGGTGGTGACGGTGACGCCTCGCGTGCAGCAGCCGAATGCGCCGGTCGCCGAGGGCCTGCGCGCAGCCGATCGGTACCTGCGCAAGGACCTGCTCACCGGCAGCAAGGATCTGGACAAGGCGCTGATCCAGTAGGACGAGGAGTTCGGCACATGGCGAAGAACGTCACAGGTGGTCGCGAACGAAGCCGGATCGCAGGTCGAGGCTCGGCGATCGTCGAGTACGTCGTCACCACCAGCATGACGCTGGGCGCACTGCTGCTGCCCATGGGCGCCGACAACCACAGCGCGTTGCAACGACTGATCGAGGCGATCCAGCGGGAGCACGCCGGTTATCTCTACGCGGCCAGCGTTCCCAGCCTGCCGCGGGGAAGTCTTGCCGGCAGCGATGTCGCAGCGGGGTATGACGGCGGCTCGGGCGATGTCCCCGATGGCGAGCCTTCTGCCGGCGATCCCTCGGACCCCGCTCCCGCGCTGGACAACGGCAATGGCGAGAACAGCGACGCCGATACCCCGGGTGAAAGCGGGGGCGATGCCGGAAGCGCGGACACAGAGGACCCCGATGACGTGGCAGACACCTCTGCACCCGACCCTATCGACGACCACCCGCTGCCGCCCGACGATCTGGCCGACGACGGCACCGACGGTGACGCCGGCAACGGCGACGGCAATTGCCCGCTCGCGACCGCGGATGGCAGCGAAGGCATGGCGAACAATGCGTTCACCAGCGCCTCGCAACGCACCGGCGTGGTGGCGACGCAGGTCGGCAATCCCATTCATGTCGTCACCGGCAACAAGTACCAGCGCGAGGTCGACGTCGCCCTGCCCGCACTTCATCTCGCGTTCGTGCGCCACTACAACAGCCGCAGCTCGCATCGCGGTGCGCTGGGCAGCAGCTGGACGCACGGCTTCGACCTCCGCCTGTCCGATCGCGGCGATCATCTCGTGCTCTGGCAGGCCGATGGCCGGCGCATCGATTTCCCCCTCGATCGAGACGATCAGGGCGTGCGTCGCTTCCGGCCTTCGCAGTACGGCGACGGACTCTTCACGGCGGACCGTGGCGGTTACGAATGGCACTGGCGCGATCGCACCGTGCTCGGCTTCGATCGCAACCGCCGGCTCCGGCAGATCCGCGACGATCAGGGGCGGACGCTTCGCCTGGTCCGCGACGCCGGCGGCCATCTGTTGCGGCTCGTCAACGAAGCAGGCGACGCGCTGCGCTTGCGCCACGATGCACAGGGACGAATCGACACCCTGATCACACCCGAAGGGATCGCCGCGCGCTATGCCTACGACGACGGCGGCAACCTGGTCCGCGTCGAGTATCCCGACAAAGGCGTCCGTCGCTACCACTACGATGATCCGGGCGACGCGCACAACCTCACCGGCATCAGCGTCGGCGCTGGTGACGACGCGCTCCAGCGCATCAAGACCTGGGCCTACGATGCGCAGGATCGCGGCGTGCTCTACCGGCCCGAGAACAAAGACGAACAGATAGAGCTCGTCTTCGAGAATGGCCGCACGCGGGTGACCGATTCGCGAAAGCGCAGCAGCCTGTACTTCGGCATCGCGCTGAACGGGATACCGGTCGTGACGCGCATCGAGGGCCCTGGCTGCACACCCTGCCAGCCGACGCGCATGGCCGGTGAGCTTCGTTACGACTACGACGAGCGCGCCAATCTCATCGGTCTCGTCTCTGCCGATGGCAGCGTGCGACGTTACGAACGCGACACACTCGGACGAGTCGTCTCGATGACCGACTCCATCGGGGATGGCCGCCCCGCAGAGCGGCTGCGCTTTTCGTACTGGCGCGACACCGACGAAGTGGAAGCCGTCGCGCGAAACAGCATCAAGCCCGGTGCCGAGCACGCGATCCAACTGAAGTATCGCGACGACGGGCAGATCGAGGAACGGCGCGAGACGGGATTCGCTCCCTTGCCTGGCGGAGGCTACGTACCGATCCGGCGCAGCCAGCGCATCTCGTACGCGGGCAATCGCCTCGCTGCCATCGAGCCCTTTCGCCCGGGCAGCGAGGCGATAACACGCGTGGCCCGCGACGTGGAAACCGGCATGCTGGACGTGACGTTCCCGGATCACGGCGCTTTGCGGGTGCTGCGATGGGACGAGCGCGGACGTCCGCGCGTGCTGCAGGCCGACGAGCAGACGCCGCTGGAACTGCACTACGACGCCATCGGCAGGGTCGAGGCGGCGACGTCCGATCGCGGGCGCCTCGAGTTCCAGTACGCGCCGCAAGGGCAACTCGCGGAGATCCGCGGGCCTGGGGGCGTCGGCAAGCGGATTCATCTTCGCAAGCGACGCGCTGACGCCTCTGCAATGGTGGTAGCGAATGAAGACCGACCGACGGCAAGAGGGGTATCGGTCCCTGTGCCTGACGATGTCCGCTCTGGTCTACGTTCGGTAACCGACGGTCGCGGCATGACCACGACTTACGGCGTCGACGACTTCGGCCGGCGCGTCTTCACGCAGTCTCCAGACAGCGGCCTGACCCTGTACGACTACGACGAGGACAACCACCTTCGAAGCAAGACGACTGCGTCGAATGCAACGGCCACCTTCGACCGCGACGCCACGAACCGGCTGACCGGGATCCGGACGAACGACGAGGCTGCGCGTTTCGGCTGGACGCCGCCGGGACCCGCGTCGCGCGTTTCGGCGATCCGCACGGCCGAAGGCACCGAACAAACCCTCTACGACAATGCGGGCCGTGTGACGCAGCAGGTCGATGTGATCGGCGCCCGTCGCTACGTCACCGAATACCGCTATGCGTTTGACGGAAAGCTTATGTCGAAGCAATTGCCGGACGGCCGGGTCCTCGAATACCGATATCGCGAAAGCGATCGGCACCCGCCTGAACTGGCGGAAATCGTCGAACGGCGATGGATGCAAAAGCATCCGCTGATCAGCGATATGCAGCTCGCCGACGCTGCGATCGGCGACCGCACCGAGGAATGGATCACCCGTAATGGGATCAAGACATCGCTCGAGTGGGAGGGCGACATCCTCGCACGCCTTCGCATCGGCGCTCTCCACGATTTCGCTTATGGCCACGACGCACACGGAAGGATCGTCCGGATCGACGATCGGGACGAGGTTGCCGCGCGCTATCGCTTCGATTCGCGGGGTCGCCTCGACTTCGCGCTGACCCCGTCAGCACTGACCGGATACCGCTACGACCCGAACGGCAATCGCACGCAGAGCGTGGTCGACGGACACCCAGTCGACTACCGATATGGCGAGAAGGACAATCGATTGACTGAGGTTTACCCTCGAATCCTCCCGTGGCTACCGCCGATGAGGTTCGGCGTGCAGGCCATGATCGACGCGTCTTCCCACCTGTCGCCGCCGCTCGAGCAGATCTCGAACATCGTCGAGGCTGACCCGCTTCCTGACCGGATCGAGCCGCGCTACTCCGCCAGCGGAGAAATGGAGCGCCTCGGCGCGCTGCGCTTCGGCTACAACGCCAACGGCCAGATCGCCGACGTCTGGCGCGGCACCCGCCATCTGGCGCACTACCGCTACAACGTTCGCGCGCAGCGCATCGCCAAGCAGATCTCCGGCGTCGCCGCTGAACAGCACTTCCTGTACGAAAACGGAAGATTGGTTGCGGAAGCCGATTCGAGCGGCAAGGTTCGCGTTCAGTACCTGTACCTCGGTCAGCGGCCTGTCGCGATGCTCACCGATGGAGCGGCCTATTTCATTCACGCCAATCACCTCGGCGCGCCGATCGCCGTGACCGACGACACGAAGATCGTGATCTGGCGTGCGGCTTACTCTCCGTTCGGCCGCGCATCCGTCGACGAGGATCCGGATCGCGATGGGCATTCGTTCACCCTCAACCTGCGACTGCCCGGGCAGTACGAAGACACGGAGACGGGCCTGCACTACAACCATCATCGCTACTACGACCCGGACCTGGGCCGCTACCTGTCACCCGATCCGCTGGGCTTGGAAGCCGGCCCAAATCCCTACGTCTACGCAGACAATGATCCGATCAATCACATCGATCCCACCGGCCTGCTGCTGTTCGCATTCGATGGAACCGGCAACAACGATCCGCCTCTGAGCAAGCGTGATATCTCGAATGTCGTGAAGTTTCGCGATGCGTATCTCGGCGATCCTGGGGAGTTGAGCGTAAGGAGCGTCGATGGCGCGGAGAGCGAGCAGCACTATTTCTACATCAGCGGCGCGGGCACCACCGACGCCCGAACCGGGATCAGCGGCGACGCCTACTACGACGCCCTGACCGGCAGTTCGATGATCGATCGCGTCGCCGCGCTCGCAGACGACTTCTTCGATCACATGGCCTGGCTGTATCTCAACCATCAGAAATCGGTGCAGCTGAATGTCGACACCATCGGTTTCAGCCGCGGAGCCGCCCAGGCGCGCGTGTTCACCAATCTTCTGACCGCTTTCCTCAACGGTGAAGACGAGTTCGTTCTCGACCACAGCAGCGGACGCCGTTACGACTTCAGCTTCGGAGATCCCGATTTTGCCCGCAAGTACATGCAGGACAGCTGTATCGATGTGAATCTGCGTTTCATGGCCCTGTTCGACACCGTCCCCCACTACAGCGCCAACCAGTTCCATCTCGAAGCCGCCGGGATCAGCCAGGACGACGATCTACGCCAGCTTGATCTTGGCGTCGGAGCGGCGGACGATCCCAACGCGATGCAATACGTCGCTCACGCCGTCGCAGCGAACGAAGACCGCCAGGGATTTCACGCGATCTCGATCCACCCTCACCCGTTGAAGGGAAATACGGAGTCTCGAATGGAGATGGGTTTCATCGGGGCGCATGCGGATATCGGAGGCGGGTATTCCGAAGGCGATCTGCCGGATGTGGCATTGATGTGGATGGTTAAGAGGGCGGAGGTGGCGGGAGTTTCTATTGATTCGGGCACTACTGGCGTTCTCCACAACAATCGCTGGGATCGGGTTACGGTCCCCGTGCTGCACGACAGCAAAGACGCGCGACTATTTTTTCGCGACGGACGAAATTTCAAATACATGAATGACGTCGACGAGATCCCCCAGCGACGCTGGTACGATAATTTCGAAGATCTCGACGCCTATGGGATGGACTACGAGACGTCGCTAAGAGGATTCTGGGGAGAACAGTACAAATCGGGGCCGTATCCGACTCGCGGAACCGAAGACCATGAAGGTAACAATACCTTGGTCGGCCTAGTAAACGGCCCCGCATATCGGCAATGGCTCATCGAAAATTACGGCATCGACGTGGTCATTAATGAGACCGGTCTAAACAGGGATCGACGTCCTCCGCAGGCACGACGATGATCAGATCATCCGGATTATTGGCAATGATGATTGGATCTTTCTTCCTTTCCAGTTGCGGCCGCTTCGTTTACGGCGTCGATATTTTGAATTACGGAGACAGCGGAATTCTTCTACTCAAAATCGGAGACATGGAAGCCACCGGGCTTCATCAGGCGTTTTCCGAGTTGGGCGTGTCAGTTCCGATAATCGCTGGTCGCTTTCCGAGCATCCCCTCGAAGTACCGTGATCCAGCATCCTATTTCGGGCGCTTCAACGAACGCCACGCAACGCTCCCCGACGATGTTGTTATCGGCTGGCAGTTGGCAGACCTAAAGAACTGTAAAGCGGAACGTCGGGTGAGTGCGGACTCCCTGGCTCAGCGGAGCATCAAGAGCGCGAGCGTGTACGCGGCGAAAGAGTATGTATTCAAGGACGATTGCTCGTGGCACCCACGTCCAGACAAGGTTTATCAACAGAAGCTCGACCTCCGTCCCATCAAGAACAGCGACGCCTACAAACGAACCGGCGACCGCTACAAGGACGTCGCCGGGAGCCGCTACACCCTCAACATCACACTGATCTTCATCGAGGACCAGGTGAAAGTGGAAGTTGATAACGGGGCTACGAATCCCTGGCTTTAGGGATCGCTTCGCCCACGTTTAGGCGCTCGAGGTGAGCGCATTGGGGGATATCTGCGCAGGACGTCGCGGGCCGCCGATCGTCCCCGGACGTTGAACTCCCGAAACCCGGCCCCATCGACTTACAGACCTGCTCAGACACCGACGCGCCCCCGCGTCCCCACACCGATGACCGATCCCACCCGCGTCAGCTGCCCCCAATGCGCCGCCGTGAATCGCGTGCCTTCCGCACGGCTGGCCGATGCGCCGATCTGTGGCCGCTGCAAGGTTCCGCTGTTCGGCGCAGCTCCCATCGAACTCGACCAGGCGGCGTTCGGCCGCTTTCTCGCCGACAACGACCTGCCGGTGCTGGTGGATTTCTGGGCGCCCTGGTGCGGGCCCTGCATGCAGATGGCGCCGACGTTCCACGCGGCGGCGGGCAAGCTCGAACCGAACATGCGGCTGGTCAAGCTCAACACGGAAGCAAACCCGCAGCTCGCCGCGCAGCTCAACATCCGCAGCATCCCGACGCTGGCCGTGTTCGCGAACGGTCGCGAGGTCAGCCGGCAGTCGGGCGCGTTGCCGGGGGCGCAGCTGCTGCAGTTCGCGGCGCAGTCCGTCGCGAAGGCGAATACCGGCTACGCCTGAAGCCGTAGCCGTCTGCTTTTTTGTTGTTCGACGCCTTGCTGATTGACGATCAGGCGGGCGGCATCGGCGGCGGCGCACTGCCGGCGAACAGGCGCTTGATGCCGTCTTCGCCCAACTGCAGCACGAGCGTGGACGTGACCACGCAGCGCGTCTTCTCGATCTTCCACGTTCCGGTCTGCCCGCGAACATACTCGTCGTCGTAGTACGCGCCGAGCTGCGTCAGCGTGTGGTCCTTGGTGTTGATCAACTGGTAGTGCAGGCCCCAGTGGCCCTTGGCGCGGTCGTGCGACAGATGCTCGATCTGCGGATTCACGCCGTGGTGCATCTCCACCATGTGCGGATGGCAGCCAATGGCCGTGAAGATCTCGACCAGCGCATCGGCGCGATCGAACGTGCCGATGACGCCGAAGTCGATGTGCACCGGCCCGTCGACGAAACAGGCGCGCATGCCCTTGGGGTCCTTGGCATCGCAGGCGGCCAGGTAGCGCGACTTCAGTTCGCGGATCGCCTCGCGGTCCTCGACGAACTGCAGGCGGTCGGCGACAGAAAGCGGCGTGGTCATGCTCGTCTCCCCTCTTCTTCTCTTGATCGGTCGTGTTGCGCAGGCCTGCATGCTGGCTCCGCGCGCGGACTCCGGCCTACCTCAAACAGGGGACGCTCGCCGCAGGGGCCGCCCGTAGCGTCTGCCGGATAGCGGGAGGAGCCGCGTGCCGGCCGAAGAAGCCATGCCACCAGAACAAGAACCGAAGGGAATCGACGCCGTCGTTTCCGGCCGCACCTGGGACGAGTTCTGCGACTCGCTCAAGCGCGCCGGCCGCCAGGTGCTGCGCGACGAGGCCCCGGCCACCGAGCTGGATCGTGCGGAGGGCTGGCGCTACCTGACGCGCCTGCTGCGCATCGGCCTGGAGATGCATCTCGAGTTCGCCGATCCGGACTTTCCCGGCTTCTTCGCGCCCTCGCACGAGACCGGGAAGATCGGCGCGGACAACCCGGACAATCTCTACCTGATGGCCCGCATCGCGGGCCGCAACGCGTACGTGATTCGCGGCCGGCGCGGCACCGTGCCCTACCTGAGCTTCGGCACGCAGAAGGGCGGATACGAAACCGACGGGCGCATGGAGCAGACCGGCTTCCTGGACGCGCGCGACCTGCGCTGCGAACCCGACGGCAGCTTCGAGATCCACCTGTCGCAGCACCCGCAGCCCGGCAACTGGCTGCGGATCGAAGACGCGAGCAACGCGGTGATCGTGCGCCAGACCTTTCTCGACCGGCGCAGCGAGACCGCGGCGCAGATGAGCATCGCGCGTGCAGGCGACGCGCTGCTGCGTCCGCAGCCGCTGGACGCCGAACGCCTCGCGCGCGGCCTCACGCGGGCCGCGGGCTTCGTCGAAGGCACGGCGACGCTGTTCGCCAACTGGGCGCAGAGCTACCTGCCGAATGTGAATGCCCTGCCCGCTGCCGACCAGGCGCTGTGCCAGCGCGTCGGTGGTGACCCGAACATCCACTACTACCACTCGGCCTGGGACGTGCAGCCGGATCAGATGCTGGTGATCCGCCTGCCGCGCATTCCCGATTGCCGCTTCTGGAATCTGCAGATCAACAACTGGTGGATGGAGTCGCTGGACTACCGCCATCACCGCATCCACCACAACCAGCACAGCGCCACGCCCGATGGCGACGGTGGCGTGACCTTGGTGCTCGCGCATCGCGACCCGGGCCACGGCAACTGGCTGGAAACCGCCGGCCACACGCGCGGGACGATGTGCCTGCGCTGGGTCGGCGCCCAGGAGCACGTGGACCCGGTGCTCGACCTGCGCGCATTCACGACGGAGCCGCTTCGATGAGCACGCCCCACTTTGTTCCCGACGAGTTGATGGCCGAGGCGCGCACTGCGTCGGGTGGTCTGTACGACTTCGGCGACGCCAGCTTCCTGCCGGCGCTTGAGGTGTTGTGCAAGGCGCTCGACGACGAGGCGCAGCTGTCGGAGACCGGCCGCTACGTGTTCCGGCTCAAGCTGGTCGGTCAGCTGACGACGCGCCTGCGCGTGGAAGAGGACCTGCGCCTGCATCCCGAGATCGCAGACGAGGCCGTCGCGCCGCCGCTGGTCATCGTCGGCCTGCCGCGCACCGGCACCACCAAGCTGCACCGCCTGCTGTCGCGCGACCCGCGCTTCTGGTGGATGGCGTTCTGGGAATCGCAGTTTCCGCTGCCCTTCCCCGGCGAGGCGCTGGCGAAGCCCGAGGCGCGCATCGCCGAAGGCCACAAGCTGGTGGACATGATGACCACCGCGATGCCCAAGCTGATGGCCATCCATCCGATGGCGGCCGAGGAAGCGGACGAGGAAGTGATGCTGATGGAGCACTCGATGCTCTCGGCCTTCGACGCCTACGCCAACATTCCCTCGTACAGCGAGTGGCTGTCGCGGCAGGACCAGGCGCCGGCCTATCGTTTCCTGAAGCGCATGCTGCAGCACCTGCAGTGGCAGAAGCGGGCGCGCGGCATCGACGGCAAGCGCTGGGTGCTCAAGGCGCCGCATCACCTGCAGCGCATGGACGTGCTGCTCGACGTCTTTCCCGGCGCGCAGGTCATCCAGACCCATCGCGACCCGCTGCGCAGCATTCCTTCCATCGCGAGCTTCATCGACACGCTGTGGCGCATCTACAGCGACACGGCCGACCCGGTCGAGGCTGGCCTCACCTGGAGCGAGCGCATGCGCCGCGGCCTGGACCAGACGATGCGTGTGCGCGAGACCGCCGCCGCGCAGTTCCTCGACGTGCAGTTCCACGACACCGTGAAGCAGCCGCTGGACGTGGTGCGCCGCATCTACGCCTTCATCGGCTGGGAGCTGACGCCGGACGTCCTCGGCCGCATGCGCGCGTGGCTGGTCGAGGACGAGAAGAGCCACAGCGCTACGCACGAATACACGCCCGAGCAGTTCGGCTTGAGCGACGCCCAGATCGAACGCGACTTCGCGCGCTACCGCGCACGTCACATCACCGCCTAGGACCTCTCCCATGTTGCTCAAGAACAAGATCGTCATCGTCTCCGGCATCGGCCCGGGCCTGGGCGTGAAGCTCGCGATCGAAGCCGCGCGCGAGGGCGCGGCCGGTGTCGTGTGTGCCGCCCGCAGCGCCGAGAAGCTCGACGATGCGGAGCGCCGCATCGTCGAAATCACCGACCGCTGCGGCGTGCTCAAGTGCGTCACCGACATCACCGATCGCGCGGCCTGCGAGCGGCTGGTGGCGCAGACGATCGAGCGCTTCGGCCGCATCGATGCGCTGATCAACAGCGCGTTCGTACACGGCGAGATGGACTACGCGTCCACGGCCAACCTCGACGACTGGCACGGCCCGCTGAACACCAACCTGCTCGGCACGCTCAAGCTCACGCAGTCGGTGCTGCCACAGATGAAGGCGCAGAAGAGCGGCGCGATCGTGATGGTCAACACCATGGCCGTGCGCCAGGTGCCGCCGCTGGGCGAGGCCGGTTACGCCGCGTCCAAGGCCGCGCTGGCCGTCAGCACGAAGTACCTGGCCAAGGAACTCGGCCCGCATCGCATCCGCGTGAACACCGTGCACATGGGCTGGATGTGGGGCGCCCCGGTGCAGGGTTACGTCGCCTGGCAGGCGGGTCAGCTCGGCATTCCGGAAGCCGAGCTCAAGGCGCAGATCGCAACGGGCATTCCGCTGGGCGATATTCCGACCGACGACGAGTGCGCGCGTGCGGCGCTGTTCATGGCGTCGGACTACGCCAGTGCCGTGACCGGTGCTGCGCTGGATGTGAATGGCGGAGCGTGGATGCCCTGATCCGGCACCCATTCGTACCCCGGACGAAGTCCGGGATGCCGCTCGAAGCAGGAAGGGTCATGCGTCGACGGAGAATCCCGGACTTCGTCCGGGCTACGGTTTTCGCCGGGAGCGGCGCGTCTTCCTATTCGCTCCAGAGCGCCTCGACCTTCGGGTCGAGCACGTGGATCAAACGGTTGAGCAGTGACTTCAGCGCAGCCGCCTCGCCCGCTCCCAACTGATCGATGATCTGCGACTCCACCGCCTTGGCCGCGGAGATGAGGCGCAGTGCACAGGCGCTGCCGGTCGGCGTGAGCTGGCAGGCACCAGTGGCGTCGACCTGCACCAGTCCGCGTGAATGCAGCGCATCGAGCGCCGCGCCACGGCTCTCGTCCGAAATGCCCTGGAGACCTTTCTCGATCTCGTCGTTCTCGAGGCGCTGCTTGAGCGTCAACGTCGACAGCAGGTAGAACTCCTCGTCGCTGAGCTTCTCCTCGGCCAGCAGCGGACGCACGCGCGCGAAGAACTGCAGGTGCCCACGGCCGAGCAGGTAGCCGAGAAAGCCTTCGTTGAAGCTGCCTTCCAGCCAGGCATTGCGCGGTGCGCTGTCGCTGGCCTCGCGACGCGTGGCGTGCGCATAGCGGCCCGCATGGAACACCAGCGGCGCCGTCTCCGCGCGATCGAAGGCCAGCACTTCGCCGACAAAGATCACGTGGTCGCCGCCCTGGTACTGGAACGCGGTGCGGCACTGGAAGCGCGCGCTGCATCCGCGCAGCAGCGGCACGTCACCGACACCCGCCTCCACCTCGACACCCGCGAACTTGTCTTCGCCACGGCGCGCGAAACGTCCCGACAGCGCTTCCTGGTCGGTAGCGAGCACGTGCACGGCCCAGTGCGTCGCGGCGCGGAAGATCGACAGGCTGTTGGAGGTCTCGGCCAGGCTCCACAGCACCAGCGGCGGGCTCAGCGAAACCGAGTTGAAACTGTTGACCGTGAGCCCGACGGGCGCACCCGCGCCGTCGCGCGAGGTGATGATCGTGACGCCGGTGGCGAAGCTGCCGAGCGCCTTGCGGAACCCGGCTGCGTCGAACTGCGGCGCCGCTTCGCTCACAAGTTGTACTTGACGGTGAAGGTCACGTAGTCGCGGTCGGACACCGGGTTCTGCTTGACGATGCTGCCGCGGATGCCCTTGTGCGGATTGCCGAAGAAGAAGTTGTAGCCCAGCGAGAACTCCAGGTTCTGCAGGTACTGCAGGCCGCCGGTCAGCGTCAGCCGCCGGTCGCCTTCACCGAACAGGGGACCGAAGTCGCCGTTGGTCGACGGGTTGCCGTTCACGGCATGCGCCCAGGCCACGGAGTTCTTCAGATCCCAGCCCGCCATGATGTTGCGGCCGGTCAGCAGTGCGAGCGACTGGTAGCCCCAGGCCTTGCGATCGTTGAAGAGCTGGTCGCCGCCGCGGACCGGCGTGACGCCATTCTGCTGCGACATGCGCTCGACTTCGCCGACGTAGAGGTACTTCACCTCGTTGACGAACGCGAGTTCGTCGTACCAGAGGAAGCGCGGGTTGGAGACGTACAGCGCGGAGAGCTGGCCCGAGTAGACCTTGGCCGGAACGAAGATCGGGCTGAGCACGCCGGAGATGATCGACTGCACCGACACGTCGATGCCGTCGCGATAGATGAATTCGCCACCGATGTTGAACGGCTCGAGCACCGTCGAGAAGCTGCCGGCGATCATCTCGATGTCGTCGAAGTACTTCACGTTGTACGTCACCGGCACGTACTGGTTGATCACCGAGGTGGTGATCGGCAGGCCGGCCACGCTGCCGATGTAGGCGAAGCCGGTGTTGAGCTGCACCGTCGGGTTGTGGCTGTGATAGCGCAGGTAGTACGCGCCGACGCTGGTCACCGAGGTCACCTGGTAGCGCAGGCCGCCGCCGAACTGGCCGTCGTCGTCGGGCCGGATGTCGGCCTCGCGCTGCACGTTGATCGTGGCCGGTGCGTTGAGCAATGGCGTACCGATGCCGCCGAGATTGCACAGCGGCGACAGCGGGCCGAGCAGGCCCGGGCAGCCGTCGAGCGCGGCCGGGTTGATCGAGCCGTAGGCGAACGTGGCGCCGGGTCCGACGAGATCGGCGGGCGAGAACAGGTCGCCGACCGGGAAGACTTCCGTCGGCTTCCAGTCGAGCTGGTAGAAGCCGAAGAAGCTCAGATCCAGACCCACCGAGAGATTCACCGCCGCCTGGTAGACCGGGAGCAGGATGTCCTTGATCTCGGCGCCGGGGACGAAGGCCTTGGTCGCATCGTTGGGCGCCATTGCGCCGGAGACACCGGGAAAGAACAGGCTCTCGCCGTAGGCGACCAGCTGCTTGCCGAAACGCATGCTGAGCACGGAGTCCTCGAGCAGCGCGAAGTCCGCGTACGCGTAGGCCTCGAGCATGCGCGAGCGCTTGCCGTCGTAATACTCGGTGCCCTTGGTGAACGCGTCGTGGTCGCCCAGCTTGTTGACCGTGTCGGGCGAGTTGTTGTCGTTCTTCTTGTCGTAGACCGCATCGTAGAACGCGCTGCCGCTGAACACGGCGCCGAACTCGTTCCAGCGGAACTTCAGCTCGCCCAGCGCGCTGCCGCGGTTGTTGATCAGGCTGCCGCGGCGGAAATTGCGGTTGCCGTCGTCGGAATTGATCGTCGTCGGCAGGCCCGGATGCGTGAACCCGGCGATCTGTCCCGGCGGCAGCACGACCGGCTGCAAGGGATCGATCGGGCCGTCGATCAGCGCACCGTGCGGATTGCGCGTGCGCATGGCCAGCGCATACGACGCGGTCAGCTTGTATTCCATCTCGGCGCCGCCGCCGAACTCGTAGGTGCCGGCCTGCAATCCGGTGCTGAGCGCGCCGAGCAACACCGCGGCCGCCAAGGGCATCGCGATTCGCGCACGCAGGGATCCGTCGGCCAGGCCATCGAGTTTCATCTCAGCTCCTCCTGCTGCGGCCGCTGGAGCGGCCTTGTCGTTTCAAACATCGTCGACCTGCATCCATCGCGTGCCGCCCCTGATACGGGCGACGTTGGTGCGGATACTGATGAAGCTACGTTAGGCGCTGCCCTCCAGGCGAGCCTCACCCGAAGTGAGTAGCGGAGAATCGCTCATCGGAGCGGACGAAGCGCCAGCGCGC
The DNA here is from genome assembly GCF_004364935.1 of Panacagrimonas perspica. GTDB lineage: Bacteria > Pseudomonadota > Gammaproteobacteria > Nevskiales > Nevskiaceae > Panacagrimonas > Panacagrimonas perspica. The sequence goes on from NZ_SOBT01000008.1 coordinate 2,121,682, forward strand.
GCAATGGCCTGCAATGACGATCGAGGCCGCGGGAGGCAAGGTGCACGCGACGGCGGTGCGCCCAGATCGTCACTCGGTTTCAATTCCGAAGACCGGATCGGTGAAGGAAATCTCCAACGCGAAGGCGCAAAGGGCGCAAAGCGGGAACCATTTCGCTGCCTAAGTTCTTTGCGCCCTTTGCGTCTTCGCGGTGAAAGCTTTTCAAACTGATGCACTACCCCGTTCCGACACGCAACCTCGCCGCGCATGCAGGAGTCCACATGAATCGTCTCGGTCCGATCGACGCTGCTTTCATCACGCTGGAGACGCCGCGCACACCGATGAACATCGGAGCACTGCTCACGTTCCGGCTGCCCGACAAGGCGCCGCGTGACTACCTGCGCCAGCTGTTCCAGGCGCTGCGAGAACAGGCCGTCATCACGCCACCGTTCAACTACAAGCTGGTGCAGAAGCGGTTCGCACGCGTGGCGCCCGCGTGGGAGACGGTGGCGAATCTCGACATCGATTACCACCTGCGGCATTCGTCGCTGCCGTGGCCCGGCGGAGAGCGCGAACTCGGCGTGCTGGTCGCGCGCCTTCATTCGAACGCGATCGATCTCGCCCGCCCGCCCTGGGAGATGCACCTGATCGAGGGGCTCGAACGTCGACGCTTCGCGATCTACTTCAAGGCGCACCACGCGGCCTGGGACGGCATCGGCGCGCTGGGAATGGTGAAGACCTGGCTGTCGCCGAGTCCGTCGATGCGCAACGCGATTGCGCCGTGGGCGCTGCCGCCGGGCGTCGAAGGACGCGGCAAGGAAGTCGCGCAGATGGGCAACGTGCTGCGTCGTACGCTCGAACTCGCCGGTGATCAGTTGCGCTCGGCCGGAGAACTGGCGCGCACGCTGCGCAAGATGACCAATCGCGCGGAGAATCCCGAAGGCGGCGCGTATTCCGCGCTGGAGACGCCGCGCACGCCATTCAACGTGCCGATCACCCCGCAGCGCCGCCTCGCCACGCAGCTCTACGAGCTGTCGCGTTTCAAGGCCATCGGCGACGCCACCGGCGCCCCCATCAACGACATCTGCCTGGTGATCTGCGCCGCCGCCGCACGGCGCTACCTGCGCGAGCTGAACGCGCTGCCGGACAAGCCGCTGATCGCCTCGATGCCGGTGGGCCTGGCTCGCGCCGATGGCAAGGCAGGCAACGCCGTGGCCGGACTGGTCTGCCCGTTGCCGACGATGCACGACGATCTGCTGCGCGGCCTGGGCGACGTGGGCGCGGTGACGCGACGGGGCAAGGAGCAGCTGCGCGCCATGTCGCCGTCGGCGCTGCAGCAGTTCACGCTGCTCGGCATGTCGCCGCTGATCCTCGGCCAGATGACCGGCCTGGCGGCCAAGGCGCCGCCGATCTTCAATTTCGTCGTGTCCAACGTGGTCGCGTCGAAGCAGCGGCTGTACCTCAACGGCGCCGAGCTCGAGGCGATGTATCCGATCTCCGTGCTGTTCGACGGCTACGCGCTCAACGTCACCGTCGTGGGCTACGCGGATCGCCTGAGCATCGGCTTCACCGGGTGCCGGGACGCCCTGCCCAGCCTGCAGCGGCTGGCGGTGTACACGGGGGATGCGCTGGTGGCGCTGGAGCAGAGCGTCGGCATCAAGACGGCGGTGCGTCGGCGCGCGGCTCAGGGACACCGCAAAGGGGCCTGAGCCGGGGCGGCGTTCCGCCCGTCACCGGCGCCGGCCACGACGGCCACCACCGGATCGCAGGCAAGAAAAAGGGGCTCCGGAGAGCCCCTTTTCCATTACAGCTTTAGCGCTTCCTGCTTACTGATCGCCTACCGTCGGCTCGACGGCGGCGGCGCAAGACTCGTACACCAGGAAGTTGCTCAGAGCCGTGGCCAGGCCCGCATTGAACGTCACGCGGATACCGTCGTACGGCTGCGTGGCGCGGATGCCGGCGAGCACCAGCTCGTTCTCGTCGACCAGTCCCAGGCCGAGCAGACCCAGCCGCAGCGGGCTCTGGGGGCCGCTTGTGACGGTTTCCACCACGACCGGACCCGCCGGCGTACGGCGCAGCGTGCTCACCTGGATGCTGTCGAGCAGTTCCGCCTGCAGCAACGGATTCAGCGGTCGGCCGATCACGAAGCCGGTGAACTGGCCACCCGCCGGAGGCTGGATCGTCGTACCCACCGGGCCGAGCACCGACAGCGAAGCGCCGGACGGGATGATCGGAGAGAGCAGAGCCACCGGGACGCTGACCGTGGCGCCCGAGAGCAGCTGCCCGTCGATCGCGTTGGTCGGGTTGGCCACGTTGCAGAACAGGCAGATACCGAACGGGGCCCCGCTGGCAGTGGAACCAGGAACCGTCAGGGGAGTCGGCGACACCAGGAACGGCGTGGTGCAGACCCCGCTGATGACCGTCACGTTGGACACCGCGCTACGCGCCCCGGTCGCCGTCACCGTCGACTTCAGCGTGGCGGTGACGGTAGCCAGACCCGGCGCAACCGCCGTGACCAGACCATTCGCATCGACCGTGGCTGCCGAGACGTTGTTGCTCGTCCAGTTCAGGTCCGCATCCGCGATCTCGACTTCGGTGCCGTTGGACAGCGTGCCGTAGGCGACCAGGTTGCGTGCCTGGCCCGCAACGATCGTCGGGGCGATGGGCTCGATCCTGGACAGGGCCACCAGCGCCGGCTGCACCGCAGGGGTGACCGTGCCGCAAGCCTGGAACACCTGCACATCGGACAGGACCTGGGCCACGCCGGAGACCGACGTGATCATGATGCCGTCGTACGGCAGGCTGGTCCGGATCGAGACGAGGTAATTCTCGCTGGGGACGCCACCCGGCAGGATCAGCTGGCCGAGCGCTTCCACGCGCAGCGGAATGAGGTCACCCGACGTTTCACGGACGGCGCCATTGAACAGCGTGGCGACCTGGACGCGCTGTGCAACCGAGGCCCCCAGGACGCCCACCGGCGCACCGATCAGGAAGCCCGCGTTATTGCCGCCCGCGAAGTCCGGCGTGTTGGCACCGTTGGTGACCAGGGCGGAAATCGTGGCCTGGTTGGACACCCCGACCGGCGCGAACAGCGTTCCGAACGTCGTGTCGGACGCGTCGATGATGCCCGCGCTGTTGAGCACCGAGCAGCCCAGGCACAGGCCGCTGGCCAGCGGGGTTACCTGCACGCCGTTGGTGGCGAGCAAGGGCGTGGTGCACTGCGAATTGGTCACCGTAAGCGTTGCCGTCGCCGTGCCGGGGGTGATGGCCGTCGTCGTGGCAGTGATGACCGTCTGGCCTTCGGACACACCGGTGGCGATGCCATCGGCATCGATGGTGGCGACGGCGGGCGTTCCGCTGGTCCAGGTCACCGTGCTGTCGTCGATATCGCGGACGACGTTATCGGAGAAGCGACCCTGGAGATGGAACTCGATCGAACGGCCCGGGTTCACGCTGGCCAGCGGCGGATTGATACCGACGATGGCCTGCAGGACCGCGTTGGTGACGGTGACGCCCGTGGTGCCGGTGATCGAAGGATCGCTGACGGCGGTGGCCAGGATCGTGCCCGTACCCACGACTGCAGCCGTGACTTGAGTGACGGGGGCCGGGTTCGGGTCGAACGTGACGATGCCCGGAACCGACGAGGACTGCAGCGACCAGGTGACGGACACCTGCTGGAGGCGGCCGTCGGTGAACACACCGTTGGCCGTCAGCGGAGCCGTTGCACCCAGCGCCAGCGAAGGATTGGCCGGCGTGATGGAGATGCGGTCGAGCACGGCGGGCGTCACGACGAAAGCGGCCGTATCGGTTGCCGTGTCCACTGCGGCGGTGACCACGGCGTTTCCGACGCGAAGGCCGGTGGCGATGCCGAGGGTCGAATCGATGTTGGCGACCTGCGCGGGGTTGGTGTCGCCCACCGCGTTGGCGATCGACCATACGACGCCGCTCAGGCTGCCGTCAGTCGTGTTGCCGGTGCTGTTGGTGGTCGGACCGGTCTTGATGGTGCCCGTGGCGCTGTACTGGAACGGGCGACCCGCCGGCGAGGTGCCGGTATCGGGGACGATCGTGATGCTGACGACGCGTGCGCGAACCGCGACCGTTGCGGTGGCCGTCAGGCCGCCGTCGGCAGTGGCGGTGATGGTCGCCGTCCCCACCGAAACGCCCGTGGCGCTCGTCGTGGTGGCGGGGCCTGCCGTGACCGTCACGAAGGTGGTGTTGCCCGAGCTCCAGGTGGCGCTCACCGGCTGCGTGCTGCCGTCGGAGAACGCACCGGTGGCCGTGAGCTGCGTGGAGCTGTCCACCGCAACCGTCGAGGTGGCAGGCGTGATCGTCAGCGACTGGAGCTGCGGGGCTCCGACCGTCAGCAAAGCGGTTCCTTCCACACCATCGGCAGACGCCGTGATGGTGACGGGACCTGCACTGATCGCCGTGACCAGACCGTCGGCGTCGATGGTCGCGCGGCTGGTGTCGCTGCTGCTCCATTCGACGTTTTCGATGGGGCGGGGATCCGAATCGGCGTCAGAGCCAGGGGGGACCGAGTACACACCCACCACCGTGAACTGCTGCGTCAGACCCGCGGCAACCGTGGCCGTGGCTGGCGTGACGGTCAGGTTCTGCAGGACCGGCGTGAAGTCGGGGCTTTGAACACCGCCCTTACCGCAGCCTGTCGCGATCAGCGCAAGCAGGCCAATCAGGATCGCTCTGAAAAAATGCATCGCCCCTACTCCCATGCAATTTGAATTCTGAGACAGAAGTTCGCGAAACCGGCTTCGTTTCGCCCCTATCTGCGAATAATAAACATACTTGCGCGCCGAAAGCTGCACGTAGGGCCCGTTATTGCGTGGCGCCCGCGATTTCCCAGTGCCGAATTGCGAGGCAAGACCATCGCCAGATGTCCCGGCACCGGTAAATCGCGCATCGACTGACTCCGTGGGCGGCTTCCCGGCCCCATACAAATGAGAAGGGCCCCTTGCGGGGCCCTTCTCGATTTCAGCGATCGCAGATCCTTATTCTGGCGGCGATCCGTTGACCGAATTTCCGCAGGCCTGGAACACGTTCACGGTCGGCAGAACCGACGCCACGCCCGTATTGAAGGTCACGGACACGCCATCGAACGGCTGCGTGGTGACGAAGCTCAGCAGCGCTGCGTCCTGGCCCCCGATCACGCCGAGCAGCGTGATGCCCAGCGGCGTCGTCTGGTTCGCGCCGGCGGCCTCGACAAGTGCGCCATTCGCACGCGTGCTGACGGAGAGCGTCGACAGCAGTTCGGCCGTCAGCAGGCCCGGCGGCTTGGCGACGATGAAGCCCGCACGCGACCCGGCCGCGATATCCGCAGCTGCCGGAGCGGAATCGACGTTCAGCGAAGCCGTACCCAGCAGCAGGCCGACCGGCGTGGAAATCGTCGCGAACGTGGTGGCGTCACCGTCGATCGAAGCGTCGCGGTTGGCGACCGCGCAGCCCACGCAGAGCCCGGTGATCGTCTCGCTGGCCACGGCTCCCTGTGCGAGCAGAAGCGGCGCAACGCACTGGGCATCGGTGACGGTCAGCGTGGTGTTCGCGGTGGTCTGGCCGCCGGCCGGGACGCTGCCCGGGTTCACCAGCGCAGCCGTGATCGTCGTCTGGGCGCCGCCCGGCGGAACACCGGTAGCGACACCGGTCGTCGGAACAATGGTCGCAACCCCGGTATCGGCGCTGGCCCAGGTGACCTGCCCAGCGGGGATGGCGCCTTCACGCGGCGCGGTGCCGCCGGTGTACTGCCCGATGGCGGTGAACGCCACCGTTGCGCCAGGCGCCACGACGGGATTGGCCGGCTCGACGCGCAGCAGCGAGGCGAGCACTTCATTACTGACGGTAAAGGTGGACGAATCGGTCGCCTCGACCGTGCCGCCATTGCCATTGTCCGACGAGATCGAGCCGGTGATGACGATGGTCTGGCCCTGGCTGCCGGGCTGCGGCGTGACCGGGGTGGTGTTGCTCGGACCTGCATCGAAGACGACGGTGCCGGCAGGCAATGCAGCGCCGCCAGCGCCCGTGGCGGTCCAGGTGGCCTGGATCGGGGTGGTCGTGCCGTCCGAGAACACGGCCGTGGCGGTGAAGGTGATGGTTTCGTTGACCGAGACCGCCGGCGGGTTCTCGGGGGTGACCTGAAGCTCGGTGACGATGGCGCTGCCGATGCGGAAAGTCAGGGAATTGCTCTCGGCATCGTCTTCCGTCGCGGTCACGGTGACCGTTCCGATCGCGTCGCCGATGATGCGGCCGTTGGTGACGTGGGCAGCGCCGCCATTGGCGCCGACGATGCGGTAGGAAGCGTCGCGCGGGCCGCAATTAACAAGGAGGTCGCCATCGGGGCTGATGGCATCGGCGTCGTCTTCGTCGGTGCCCGGGGGGGTGTTGCACAGGCCGACGGCGGTGATCTCGTTGGCCTCGGAATCCAGGCCCAGAGCGAGGAAGTACTGGTTCGGGTCAGAGGTGCTGGCGTCGTCCGCTGCCGTCGTGCTCAGCGTCAGTGCGCGCAATTCGGTCGTGAAGTCCGGGCTTTGGACCCCTCCATCACCGCATCCCGTCAGCCCGGCGGCGCCTAGCACGAGCAGCGCCATCGTTCGCAGAATCTTCATTTGCCTTCACTCTCCCTTGATCCCTGATCAACTATTCGGCATCGCCTTACGACGCATTCCATGTTTACGTCTAACTTCCCTCCAATCATAATCGAACCACTGAGCTTGTCGCCGAGAGGTTATCCTCACGCCTGCATGCTTCGGGAAGTCCGCTGAGCTTGGGGAGTTTTGTAAGTAGCGAGTCAGCGGCATCAGCGCAGTCGCGCCAATATTCGTCATCGCACGATCTAGGTTGGGGAGCTAAGAATGTTGAAGTCCTGGAAATGGGTTGCCGGACTCTTGCTGTTGGGGGCGACCGGTGTCGTAACTGCGGCGGGAGAAGATGAAGACACCCGCTGGTACATCTCTCCTTCGATCGGCGCCGTCTTCTCCGATGGGGACTTCGGTCCGGCCGGAGTTCTCGGCATCGGAAGGTCGATCAACAACAATTTCGGCTTCGAGCTTGAAGCCGGCTACAGCGAGCTGGACGTGGGCGATCTGCCCTCTTCCACCGGCAAGTACGAGCGCATCACGGTCGGTATGAACCTGATCGGCACGATGGGCAATCCGAGCTGGGGGGTTCGCCCGTTCCTGCTCGCCAACCTTAACGCGCACACGATCGACTTCCTCGACGAGACGCTCGACGGCGGCGGTGTGGCGCTGGGCGGCGGCTTGTTCATCCCGATGACCAAGCGTTGGGATCTGCGAGTCGAGAGCCGGTACAACCTCGACTTCATCAGCAAGGAAGGCATCGTTCCCGAGGACACCTTCTACGTCTGGACCGCCACCGTTGGTGCGCGTGCCAAGTTCGGCGCCGATCCTGGCGACGACGACGGCGACGGCGTTCCCAACGGCAAGGACAAGTGCCCCGACACCCCCAAGGGTGTGCAGGTGTACTCGGACGGCTGCCCGATCGATCTCGATCAGGACGGCGTGCCCGACTACCTCGACAAGTGCCCGAACACGCCGCCCGGCTCGCCCGTCGACGCCAGCGGTTGCCCGTTCGACTCCGACGGCGACGGCGTGCCTGATCACCTCGACCAGTGCCCGGGTACCCCGGCTGGCGTGAGGGTCGATGGCCGTGGTTGCCCGATCGACAGCGATGGCGACGGCATCCCCGACTACCTCGATCGTTGCCCGGATACCAAGCCTGGCTCGGCGGTGAACGCTCAGGGTTGCGACATCAGCGACAAGGATGGCGACGGCATCCCTGATCACCTCGACAAGTGCCCGAATTCGGATCCGAAGATCAAGGTGGGCCCGGATGGCTGCCCGCTCGACAGCGATGGCGACGGCATTCCCGACTACCTCGACGAGTGCCCGAACACGCCGCCTGGCCTGAAGGTGCTGCCCAACGGTTGCGCCCTGGTGGGCGACTGCCGCAAGCCGCGCGCTGGTGAGGCTGTCGACGCCAACGGTTGCGCACTGGATCAGCGCTTCATCCTGCGCGGGGTCAAGTTCGAGTTCGACTCGGACAAGCTGACCAAGCCGGCGGAACTGATCCTCAATGACGTGGCCGATACCCTCGCCGCGTACCCGGATGTCGTCGTCGAAGTCCAGGGCCACACGGATAGCCTGGGCACCGATGCGTACAACCTGGGCCTGTCCGAGCGTCGTGCGATCTCGGTCAAGCGCTACCTCGACGGCCGCGGCGTCAGCGGCAACCGCCTGCGCCCGGTGGGCTACGGCGAGACCGCTCCGATTGCTGACAACAGCACCGCGGAAGGCCAGGAAGAAAATCGTCGCGTCGAGTTCCGCGTCATCGGGAACTAACACCGCGACCTAGCAGTACCTAGGGCCCGGCAGGTTTTCCTGCCGGGCCCTTTTTCTTGGGTCATCCGCCGGCAACTCGCCGGCCCTGCGATGCGGGATCCCTCCACTCGAGAGGGTCCCCAAGGTAATCCGGTTATCCGTCACCGTCAGGGAGGTTGGCTGCGCGGACAGGACATCTGCTCGTTCTGATATCGCCAGTTGAAGATTGAAATCCTATTTTTAATCACAAAATAAAAAAGCTCGAAAAAACCTCGCAAAGTTCATGGGGAAGCTTGTTTCCATTGGCCATTGATCGGCCCTCCGAGGGTGGCGCCGAAGCGCTCCACATCTGCCGTCTGTCGGACATAAAGGCGACCCCGCCGACCGCCCGAAAACTGGAGCAGATCGCAAACCCTTCGGGATGCCCGTGACTTAGCCCAACAATCCACAGGCAGAACACAAGCTACTCAGTCCGCTCCCACAAGCTTGACCACAGAATGTAGGGGTTGACCCACCCGAAAACCACTAGATATTGTTGCGAGACGGTGACGCGGTGGGCTTGAGAAGGCGACAGAAAGCCACTCGATCAGGCCTGGGGCGTACCGGAACTCACACCGCGATTTCGAAGGACTCCGGAGGACTCGTCGCTGCCGTTCCCTGCTCGCAGGGTCGCAGCGATCCTCGAGGCCCTTGGAACTCGCGACGGCATTCGGGACCGCGAGAACCATCTCGCCGCCACGGGTGGCCACTTATCGAACTTGGAGGGGTCAAAAAAACATGAGTCTGCAACCCATCGAAACCGGCACCGGCAGCATCGAAACCCGGCGCGCCGCGTCCGCCTCCTCGTCAGCGTCCACCGCCGAACTCGCCGCCACGGCGCCGGGCGGCATCAAGGTGATCCGCCGCAACGGCAAGCTCACCAGCTTCGACGGCTCGAAGATCTCCATCGCGCTGACCAAGGCCTTCCTTGCTGTCGAAGGCGGCCAGGCTGCCGCCTCGTCGCGCGTGCGCCAGCTCGTCGCCGAACTCACCACGCAGGTCACCCAGGCGCTGACGCGCCACCTCAATGGCGGCGGCACGCTGCACATCGAGGACATCCAGGATCAGGTCGAGCTCGCGCTGATGCGCGCCGGCGAGCACAAGGTCGCCCGCGATTACGTTCTGTACCGCAACGAGCGCGCCAAGGAGCGCGCCGCCGAAGCCGCCAAGCAGACCCCCGCCCAGCGCGCCAAGGCTGCCCTCAACGTCAAGCTCGACGACGGCTCGGTCGTACCGCTCGACGAACCCCGCATGCACCGTCTCACCGCCGAGGCCTGCGCGGGCCTGACCGGTGTCGATGGCGAGGAAGTGGTGACCGCCGCCGTGCGTGACTTGTACGACGGCATTCCCGAGGCCGAGCTGAGCCAGGCGCTGACCCTCGCCGCCCGCGCCCGCATCGAGAAGGAGCCCAACTACACCTACGTGTCGGCGCGCCTGCTGCTCGACGCGATGCGCCACGAGGCGCTGAAGTTCCTCGGTGAGCCGCAGACGCGACCCACGTTCGAGGAAATGAAGGGCCTGTACGCCGACTACTTCCGCGACTTCATCCACAAGGCCGCCGAACTCGAGCTGGTCGACCCCAAGCTGTGCCTGTTCGACCTGCACACGCTGGGCGAAGCCCTGCTGCCGGACCGCGACGCCAAGTTCGACTACCTCGGCCTGCAGACGCTGTACGACCGCTACTTCATCCATTCGAACAAGGTCCGCTTCGAACTGCCGCAGGCCTTCTTCATGCGCGTGGCGATGGGCCTGGCCATGAACGAAGTGGAGCGCGAGGCGCGCGCCATCGAGTTCTACACGCTGCTCTCCTCGTTCGACTTCATGTCGAGCACGCCGACGCTGTTCAACAGCGGCACGCTGCGCCCGCAGCTGTCGAGCTGCTACCTCACGCAGGTGCCGGACGATCTGCACGGCATCTTCGGCGCCATCCACGACAACGCGATGCTGTCCAAGTTTGCCGGTGGCCTGGGCAACGACTGGACGCCGGTGCGCGGCATGGGTGCCTACATCAAGGGCACCAACGGCAAGTCCAACGGCGTCGTGCCGTTCCTGAAGGTGGCCAACGACACGGCCGTGGCCGTGAACCAGGGTGGCAAGCGCAAGGGCGCCCTGTGCGCGTACCTGGAGACCTGGCACCGCGACGTCGAGGAATTCCTCGACCTGCGCAAGAACACCGGTGACGACCGTCGCCGCACGCATGACATCGACACCGCCAACTGGGTGCCGGACCTGTTCATGAAGCGCGTCATGGAAGACGGCCCGTGGACGCTGTTCTCGCCCGAGGACACGGTCGACCTGCATGACCTGATGGGCGAAGCGTTCGAGAAGCGCTACAACGAATACGAGAAGCTGGCCGACGAAGGCCGCATCAAGAACTACAAGCGCGTCCAGGCGCTGGGCCTCTGGCGCAAGATGCTGTCGATGCTGTTCGAGACGGGCCATCCCTGGGTCACGTTCAAGGATCCGTGCAACGTTCGCAGCCCGCAGCAGCACGTCGGCGTGGTGCACAGCTCCAATCTCTGCACCGAGATCACGCTGAACACCAAGGCCGGCTCCGAAATCGCCGTGTGCAACCTGGGTTCGGTGAACCTGCCGGCGCACATCGTCGACGGCAAGCTCGACGAAGCGAAGCTCGAGAAGACCATCAACACCGCGCTGCGCATGCTCGACAACGTCATCGAGTACAACTACTACTCGGTGGCGACCGCGCGCAATTCCAACCTGCGCCACCGCCCGGTGGGCCTGGGTGTCATGGGCTTCCAGGATGCGCTGTACAAGCTGCGCCTGCCGTACGAGAGCGACGCCGCGATCAAGTTCGCCGACGAGTCGATGGAAGCGATCAGCTACTTCACGATCAAGGCCAGCTCCAACCTCTCCGAAGAGCGCGGCAGCTACACCACGTTCAAGGGCTCGCTGTGGGATCGCGGCATCCTGCCGATCGACTCCATCAAGCTGCTCTCCGACGCACGTGGCGCCCAGTACCTCAAGCAGGACGGCTCGCAGTCCGGTCGTTTCGACTGGAACACGCTGCGTGCCCGCGTGCAGACCGTGGGCATGCGCAACTCCAACTGCATGGCGATCGCGCCCACCGCGACCATCGCCAACATCACCGGCGTGTCGCAGTCGATCGAGCCGCAGTTCAGCAACCTGTACGTGAAGTCCAACCTGTCGGGCGAGTTCACGGTCATCAACGAGTACCTCGCCAACGACCTGAAGGCCCTGAACCTGTGGGACGAGGTGATGGCGCACGACCTCAAGTACTACGACGGCAGCGTGCAGAAGATCGACCGCGTGCCGCACGAGCTCAAGGAAATCTACAAGTGCGCGTTCGAGGTGGATTCCAAGCGCCTGATCGACGCGGGCTCGCGCCGTCAGAAGTGGATCGACCAGGCGCAGTCGCTGAACCTGTACATGGCGGCGCCGAGCGGTAAGAAGCTCGACGAGCTGTATCGCCACGCCTGGACCAGCGGCCTGAAGACCACGTACTACCTGCGCACGCTGGGCGCCTCGCACGCCGAGAAGACCACCATCACCGATGGCCGTCTGAACAAGGTGGGCAACGGCGACAGCGCGGGATCGTCCGCGGCAGCGGCGTCGGGCCCCATCACGATGCCGCGTGCGGCCACCGATGTGTCCGGCGCCAACGTCTGCTCGATCCTGGATCCGGGCTGCGAGGCCTGCCAATAGTTTCAGGGAGACCTTCGGCAGCCTGACTCATTCAAGAACCGAAGACTCAACCCAAACATCCGGACCGCGGCAACGCGGTCCAAGCTGAAAAGAAACGGAGTACCGACATGCTTTCCTGGGACGACGAACCCGCAACCCCTGCCCCGACCAAGGCCTCGCCGGCTGCCGCGCCTCGCGCGTCTGCCGCTGCGCCGCATCCTGCCGTCGTGATGGCCGCTTCACCCAGCGCCGCCCCGCAGCGCGCCCAAGCCGAGTCCACCAAGGTCGAAGCCGGCTTCACCGGCCTCGAGAACCTGGACATGGGCGCCCGCCGCATCCAGGTCGACGACAAGAAGATCATCAACTGCCGCGCCGACCTCAACCAGCTGGTGCCGTTCAAGTACCACTGGGCCTGGGAGAAGTACTTGGCTGCCTGCAACAACCACTGGATGCCGCAGGAAGTGGGCATGAGCGCGGACATCGCGCTGTGGAACGATCCGAACGGTCTGACGGAAGACGAGCGCACGATCATCAAGCGCTCCCTGGGCTTCTTCAGCACCGCCGATTCGCTGGTGGCCAACAACCTCGTGCTCGCGGTCTACAAGCACATCACGAATCCCGAATGCCGCCAGTACATCCTGCGCCAGGCGTTCGAGGAAGCGATCCACACGCACGCCTACCAGTACATCATCCAGAGCCTCGGCCTCGACGAAGCCGAAGTCTTCAACATGTACCGCGAAGTGCCGAGCATCCACGACAAGGCCGCGTGGAGCCTGCCGTACACGCAGAGCCTCGCCGACGAGAGCTTCCACACCGGCACGCCGGAAGCCGATCAGCGCCTGCTGCGCGACATGATCGCCTTCTACGTCGTGTTCGAAGGCATCTTCTTCTACGTGGGCTTCGTGCAGCTGCTCAGCTTCGGCCGTCGCAACAAGATGGTCGGCGCCTCCGAGCAGATCCAGTACATCATGCGTGACGAAGCCATGCACATGAACTTCGGCATCGACGTGATCAACCAGATCAAGATCGAAAACCCGCATCTGTGGACCGCCGAGTTCCAGAAGCAGGCCGCCGACATGATCCACGAGGCCACCCAGCTCGAGATCCGCTACGCCCACGACACGATGCCGCGCGGCGTGTTGGGCCTGAATGCCGCGATGTTCACCGAGTACATGCAGTTCATCGCCAACCGCCGCTGCCAGCAGATCGGCATCAAGGCGATCTACCCCGGCGCCGACACCAACCCGTTCCCGTGGATGAGCGAGGTCATGGATCTGAAGAAGGAGAAGAACTTCTTCGAGACGCGCGTGACGGAGTATCAGACGGGTGGGGCGTTGAGCTGGGATTGACACCCGATATGTCGGAGCACCCAACAGCCGCCAAATTTGGCCCCAACAGGTGCCAAAAATATTCAGGTATTGCCAAAGCCCCCTCACGGGGGCTTTTTTACTGCGGGAGTCCGGCCTAACGAGCCGGAAATAGCCGATTTCCGCTGATGAAGCGACGGATGCACGCCCAGTTTTCGGCCCTTGTATTTCGCCAGCAAACCCCCATATGTGGTGGCTTCGGGGATAACCCATCGCAACTGCTGGGATTTCTTTTGGGGCCCAGCGGTCAGGGAGTTTCGGAAGATGGTCGCTGAAATCGCGTTCTTTCCGGTGGACAACGGAGACATGACGCTGCTGACGCTGGAAAACGGCAAACGCGTCCTGATCGACTGCAACATCCGCGACATCTCAGGCGACGATCCCCCGCCGGATGTACTGAAACAATTGAAGGCACGGCTAAAGACCGACGACCAAGGGCGCCACTACGTCGACGCCTTCCTGCTCAGTCATCCTGATCAAGACCATTGCCGCGGGTTCAAGGCGCACTTTTACACCGGATCGGCTGCGGGCTATCCCGCCAAGAGCGCGAAGATCCTGATCAAGGAGCTGTGGTCCTCGCCGATGATTTTTCGTCGTAAGTCGCGGCACCACGTCCTATGCGAGGACGCGCAGGCGTTCAACGCCGAGGCGCGACGTCGCGTGCAGCGCTACCGTCAAGCTGGTATCTCCTGGGGCGATGGGGACCGCATTCAGATCCTCGGCGAGGACGAATCCCCCGAGAAGCAGGCAGACCTCGCCGCGATCGTTGTGAAGGCAGACACGCGCTTCTCTGAGATCGGCGGGCAGCTGCAGACCAACTTCTCAGCCTACCTATTGGCCCCGCAGCCCAAGGGTTCCGAGGAGGACGAGGAGCGCCGCTCCAAAAATAACTCCAGCGTCATCGTGCAGGTCACGATCGGTGCAGGCTGGAACACTCAGGCGTGCCGATTCCTGTGCGGAGGCGATGCCGAAGTTGCGATCTGGGAAGACCTTTGGAAGCGCAACCGCCATGCGCCTGACGCGCTGCAGTACGACGTGCTGCTGAGCCCGCACCACTGCTCGTGGCACTGCCTGTCATACGACAGCATTTCGGACTGCGGTGACAACGCGCAGGTGTCGCCGGACGCAAAGTCGGCGCTCTCGCAGATTCGCGACTTCGGCCGCATCGTGGCCAGTGCCAAGCAGATCCTCGACGACGACGACGACCCGCCCAGCTATCGCGCCAAGCAAGAGTACGACGCAATCCGAAAATCCAAGAGCGGTCACTTCTATCAGACGGCCGATTTCAAGGGCGAGCCGTTCGAGCTCGAGATCACGCAGGAAGGCCCTTCGCCAAAGGAGGTGGCGGGACGGACCTCGACCGCGGGCAGCAGCGCCGTCGGTAGCGTGCCCTTGGTGCACGGCCGCCGGTAGCGGCTCTCATGCGCGTCAGCGCCCTTCTGCGAGCGCTGGAGACAATCGAACGCCACGCCGAGTTCGTGCGTTGGCGCGCGCCCCTCGCAACGAGTGTCGACGAACCCGAGGTGGTCTTCGACCTCGGCGTTGACTTGCGGCCACAGTGGGCGGCCGACGGTACCAGTCCGACCGGAGTTCGCCCGGTCGAGGCGATCACGGTGCAATTCCCGGTCGATTACCCCAACTCGCCGCCGGTTTTCCGGCTGCGCGCCGACTTTCCGCGTCACCTTCCTCACATTCAGCCGGACCCACTATCGTTGGCGCCGAGACCGTGTCTGGTTCACGGTTCCGAAACCAATCTGTTCCGACGGGGAGGCATCGAAGCGATGCTCGCGCAGCTTGTGTACTGGCTGCATGCTGCTGCACACGACCGACTTAATGACGACCCCACGGTTTGGCAACCGGCCCGCCGTGACCTCGTGCACGACCAGGTTGTGCTCGACCTGGACCAAGCCCGTGAGCTGCCGAAGGGCCGACATACCTTCGCCTATCAATCAGCGACCTATACCTCGCTGAATAAAAAGGGATTACCGCGTCTTCATCGCGTGTTGCTGGGGCCGGAGTCAGTGCAACTGACACCCAAGTTCTGGAATGGACTGAAGCACGCTGAGCTCGGACCGGCGATGCACCAGGGGTCATCGTTGGCCGTCATTCTCCGACCCGCTCCTCTTCCGGCCAACGCCGCGTTCGTTGCGGATCGCTACCAACCCGACGCCGTTCACGACATCGCCTCGTTGCGTGTATCGCTCACCGATTGGCGCTGCAACGAAGCCTTCGACAGTTTCCTGGCTGCGCTGAACAAGGAACTGCCTCAGCTCGAAATCAACGCCTCCTACCCCATTCCGATCGCGTTGCTAGTCCATGTGCCACGTCCCCGGACCGTAGCAGGCACGACGGCCACAACCGAGACGATGGCCTATGTAATCGAACTCCCGAAGGGAAAAGGCCACGTGCTGGCGCCGAACACGCCCGTGCGCTTGGCTGCTGTGCTCGAGCAGACGGGGCCGAAACTGCTGCAACGGTTCAATCAGCAGGATCCGGCACGCGCCACGCGAGGTTGGGTTGCGGTGGGTAGCGGGAGCCTGGGCTCGAAGATCGCGATCCTTGCGGCGCACCAAGGTCGCGCCCCCCGGTTTGTCGTGGATCCTGAGCTTCAGGATCCGCACAACTACGCGCGGCATGCACTGCGGCCCATGAGTCCCGAGGCACCGAACTCATTGATGGTGGCCAAAGTGACGGCGGTGTCCCATGAGATCGCGTGCCTCCAGCAACCCTGCGAACCGTGGATGTCGAGTGTCGAACTCGCCTTTAGCGATCCGGCGCGTCTGGCGAAGGTCCACACGCTCGCGAACTGGCTGCTGTTGAATACGACGGCATCGGTGATGGTGCGCAACTTCCTCACCCGCGAGGCTCACACGCTCCACCTGCCACGCTGCGCCGAAGGGGCGCTGTTCGGCGCCGGCCGTGTGGGCTACCTCGCACTAGCCGGCCCGGACCACAACCCAAACCCGACTGAACTTTTCGCGCTCGCGCTCCAACGTTTCGGTGAACGCCCATCGATCGCCGAAGCTGCGCTCTCGCCATCAGCGCAACTCGACACGATTCACACCGGGTTGGGCTGCAGTTCAGAAACCATGTTGGTGAGCGATGCGGCTATCACACAGCACGCGGCGTCGATGACCACCGCGTTGATGCGGCTGCACGAAGGCGACCTTCCGCCCACCGGCACCCTTTGGATCGGCGAGCAGTCGGACGACAGCATGAGCCTGACTTGGACCAACGAACCTGTCGCACCCTTTATCCGGGTGCCAGTCGAAGTCCCGCCGGGCGGCGATAGTTGGATGCTGCACATTTCATCGGAAGTGCACGCTCGGATTGAGTCAGACGTTCGTGCCCACCCCACCACCGAAACCGGCGGAATCTTGTGGGGCTGCGTCAATGAAGCCCTGGGCGCCATCCTTGTGGTCGACGTGCTGGACGCGCCGCCAGATAGCGAGCGCAGCGTCGCCTCGTTCGTGCTCCGTACTGAGGGCGCCAAGCAAGCACAACAGGAGAGATTCAAGCGTACCCACGGTGCGCTGTACTGCGTAGGGACTTGGCACAGTCATCTCGTCCCTTCGGGCCCGTCCGAACAGGATCGCGAGGTCGCTCGAAAAATAGCCGAGGGCGGCCTCCATGCCAATGCATTGTTGATCTGGACACCGGCTGGCTACCGCGCGCTTATCGCTGATGCGATGGCAGACCCTTCCCTGCTTCCAACCTAATCGGAGCTACACGCGATGGACGCCGCTCTGAAGCTAATCAATCCCTACGAGATTCGCGCGCGGACTCTACCGGGCATGCTGCTTGTCGCGCCGCTGATTCTGCTCGCTGTGGGGCTCGTTCCCACACCACACTCATTTTCGGCGTTACCGGTCGTAGCCGTCTGCTGGCTCGTTGTGGGCTATGGCGTCGGACAATGGATGCGGGATCGCGCAGAGCCGAAGCAGGCGGGCCTGTTCGCCGCTTGGGGCGGTGCGCCTACCACGCAATTTCTGCGCTGGTCTCATCCTCGCTTTTTGGAGAAGGAAAAGCTGCACGCCCGAAACAGCGTGCTACGACTCGGCGACTATCAGTGGCTCGATGTCCAACAGACCGCTGCAGACCCGATCGCTGCCGACGAGCACCTTCAAGTGCTGGTGAGCGCAATTCTTGCGGACGCCCGGCACCATCCGGAACGATACGAGCGCATGGATCGAGCAAACGCCCACTACGGATTCCAGCGCAACTGCTTTTATACCCGTGATACAGCGTCACTGATCGCGGTGCTGGTGGCAGTCGCCAGCGGTGTCGGGGCTACGCTGCGCGACCTTGGGTTGTCCTGGCCGACATTGATGTGCGTCTCTGGAGCGTCATTAACGCTCCTTTTGTATTGGCGCTTTGCGGTGACAATGGAGGCCCTACGGACGAGCGCCGATTCGTTCGCCGTCGAGCTTTTCCGCCACATTCCTGCATTCGTCGACTACAGAAAAGTCACGATCGCATCCTGAGCACAAAGGACAGGAACGACTTGTTGGTTCAGCAATGAAATGCTCTCCCGTGCTTACCGGTCTCTGAGTCGTACGGGCGGAGATGACCGCCGACGGCTTCTGCGACGACAGCCCGTCGACTTAATATTCATTCAGTATCATCTTTGGTCATCCAACGCCGCTCATACACGCTGCCACGATGTCAGTAACCCTCTTTTCTCGTAACGCCAGTTCCGGCGGCCAGATCTGTGGATCGATTCGAGAGGCCGCACGTCAAGCCCTGCTGGCACTTACCGAAGGCTGGGACGATCCAAGCCGAATCGTTGACGATCAGGGTGTCACCGTGTGGTCGTCAGATGATCCCAGAGCCGATCTGAAGCTCGAAGCGCTGGCGGAAGAGAGCACGTGATGTGGTCTGCGGCCGGCATCGGATCCGCAGCGCACTAAAGCTGACCTCTATCGCAATTCCGAATGACCGCCCCGAAGTCCTCTTCTCCCAAGGAACATCACTTCGTCCCCAAGTTCTATCTCCGTCGCTTTTCGAAGAACGGCAAGCAGATTCACGCATTCAACTTCGACCGTGGCCGGGTCATCCCGAATGCCAGCATCAAGGGGCAATGTTCTCGCCGAAATTTCCATGGATTCGCGCCCGGAATCGAGGAAGAACTTAGCAAGCTCGAAGAGACCACCTCGCGCATCATTCGGAAGGTTTGCGAGGACGTCGCCTTGCCGCCGCAAGGAAGCGATGATCGGTTGACCCTGCTCACGTTCCTGGTGTTCCAGAAGCTACGGACCGGCAGATCGGCGTCCGTTAGTCGAATGCTCAGTGATTACTACGACACCTTGGTCCATGGCAGTAACCCGCCGGATCCAGAGACCGCGGCCGAACTCGCGATAATGCGTCAATACCCCGTCGCAATACCGCTTTCGGTCGCGCCGGACATGGTACCGGTGGCTGCCAGACTGCAGATGCAACTGCTACTGAACAAGACTCGACGCCCGTTCTTGAGCGAATTCTCTACGGCGGATGGAACGATTTGGATGACGGCTAAGAGCCGCAAACATGGCTGAGACCGATTATTGCTGCCGAACGATCTCGAGCTTCTCCTCTATCTAGTCGATGGAGGCGCCACTGATGGACCACGATGACGGGTCCACAAGGGTGTTCGGACATTCTCCCGCATCGGCTGGCTGTCTGTCGTCGCCGATTACGTTCGAGGACTGGATACCATGAGCGAAGTGATCGTGAACCTGTGGGCCATTTATGACGCCGGGTCAAGAGTCGTTTACGCATTGGCGGGGCGGTGCTACGAGATGGAGGGGACTGAGCCGCAGAAGCTCGCCCTGCTCAAAGCCCTTTCTAGGCATGATCATCGGAATGCGAAGCGATACCCAGTCCCGAAGAGATTCGCTATCCACTACGGCGATGGAGTGCGAAAGGAAGGGGTGACGTATCTCAATGCGATCAGCGATCCGAACGTCAATTTGTTTGAGGAGGTAACAGGCTTAGGAGAAAAGCGGATCAGGGAGCAACTAGCGCCGAAGCTATTGCTCGAGTGAGCCAGCCCGTAGGCTGGGATGAAGTAGAGCAAATCCCAACGGACTCTTGTCGAATATGTGCCGGATTTCGCTTCGCTCCAACCCAGCTTACCGAGCTACCGAGTTCGATGTCGTGTGAGGTGACGAAGATCACCGGATGTTGCGCATATCATTCCGCGCCGCTTCCTCTTCCCCGTCGCCAAGGAAACCCATGATTCGCCGTCTGATCGCCATGATGCTCCTGCTCCCCTTCTTCACCGTGCACGCGGCCAAGCTGGATGCCAAGCCCGGCCTTTGGAAGATGACCCAGGACGATGAGGACGAAGACTTCCAATGCATCACGGCGAAGGAACTGGCCGATAGCTCGAGCTGGGTCCAGAAAGCCCGGAAGGACATGAGCGCCGGCTGCACGATGAGCAATCTGAAGGAGAGCACTCGTCAGATCAGCTTCAGCACGTCGTGCAACTCACCGACGAACAAGGGCAGCGGGTCCATGCAGATCGCTTTCGAAAGCCCGACGAAATCCGAGTTCCGCTACAACTTCAAGGGATCGACCGTTGCGGGCGCTCAGACGATCCCGGTCGTCTTCGATATCGTTCAGCGCGGCGAATGGGTATCGGCGGATTGTGGCGAGCATGTTGGCGACGAGGCCGAGAACGAATAGCCCGTAGCCCGTAGGCTGGGATGAAGCGGAGCGAATCCCGGCGGGCTTTGCCGAACGAATACATGCTGGGTTTCGCTTCGCTCCAACCCAGCCTACCGAGCTTCGCGCCACAGTCGCCTACGCGATCCGGATGATCCGCCGCACCGGGATTCCACCTAGCCTGCTCCGAACCCCTGACCGGAGCCGCCATGCCCACCCTCGCCGAATCCCGCGCCGCCGCGCTGCAATCCGCGTTCGTCGAGGCCGCGCGCCGCAACGAATGGAGCTGGATCGCCGACGCGTTCTACGCCGACGACTGCCAGTACCTGTGCGAGTACGGCGGCACGATGCGCGTCATGGCGACGAGCCGCGATCAGATCAAGGCGACGCATTACGGCAGCGAGATGCGGGTCGGCTGGGAGGGCTGGTCGTTTCCGATCGAGCGCTACTGCACCGCCGGTGACCGCATCATCACGCACTGGTGGAACCGCGGGCCGGGCCGGCGCGCCGACGGCAGCTACTTCCAGACACCGGGCGTGTCGTTCATCACGATCCGTGAAGACGGAAAGTTCGTCGATCAGCTCGACCTGTTCGACATGGCACACCAGATACACCTGTGCGATGAACTCGAAGACGCCGGCTTGTTGTCCGCCCAACTCAAGGAGAACTGGGTGCAGCCGATGAAGGCCAAGCTGATCGCCATGCTGAGCCGTCGGCCTGCGTAGCCCGTAGGCTGGGATGAAGCAAAGCGAATCCCAGCGGGCTCTCTGCCAAAAACAGGCTGGGTTTCGCTTCGCTCCAATCCCGCCTACCGAGTTTCTCGACACACCCGCGCATCCCACGCGCCTACCAGCTTTCCCGAAACGGCCTGATCTCGACGTTGAACGACCACGCCGATCGATCCTGATGGGCGACGTGCCACAGCTCGTCAGCGATCGCCACGGGCTTGATGAAGAAATCGTCCGACTCCTTTGCGAAGAACCGGCGCGTCCACGGAACATCGATCACGGCGTCGATGACCACGTAGCTCACATGAACGCCCTTGGGACCCAGGTGCCGCGCCATCGATTCAGACAGGACCCGCTGCGCGGCCTTGGTCGGCGCGAAGGCAGAGAAGCCCGCCTTGCCGCGCAGCGCGGAGGTGTTGCCGGTGACCAGGATCGCCCCTCGCCCTGCCTCGATCATCGCGGGTGCGAGTCGTCGCGACAGGTGAAGCAGCGCCATCGTGTTCACCTTGAAGTTGTACTCCAGGGAAGCCGGCTCGATCTCGAGGAAATTCCCCATCACGCCGTCGATGGATTCACTGCCCGACACGCCACCGACCGCGTTGTGGATCAGCACTTCGGGGGCGCCCATCTCCTCCGTCACCTGGGTCACGGCAGCATCCACGGCGGCGGCGTCGCCGACGTCGCAGACGAACGCCCGGGATCCTGGCAGCTCCGCTTCCAGCTCCTTCAAGCGCGCAGCACCTCGCGCGAACATCGCGACGCGATAGCCGCCCGCGGTGAACCGACGCGCGGCGGCGGCGCCGGTTCCAGGTCCCACGCCGGTGATCAGGACGACCGGTTGGACGGCCATGGCAATTCTCCTTGTCGTGGATGATCTGTGCAGGCGATCGGCGCGTTATCCCAGGGCGTAGACGTCGTAGGTCACGACGTTCTCGCGCAACTTCCCTTCGCCGATTCCGACGAACTGGGTGCGGTTGACCCACTCGTACTTCGGGTGCGCGGTGCGCATGCGCGGAGCGGTCCTGATCGTGGCACGTTCGGGGAGCTCGCCGCGCAGGACGGCTGCATGTCCGTCTGGCCCAAGATCGAGGACGCCGTTGTAGACGACATCGATCAGGGCGCCGTCTCCGGTTTCGATCGTGGCGCGAACGTCCAGAACGGCGACACCGTCCGCACGCACGGTGAGCCAGTCACCGCCGACGGGACGCAACTTCCCCTGGATCCTGGAACCGCGAACCTCTCCACCAGTGATGTAGTAGTTGACGCGGATGTCGCTCGGAAGCGGCCCGATGATCTCCAGCGTCAGCGCCGCGTCGTACGTTCCCACGTACTCCATCGAATAATCGAACACTCTGGATCTTCTCCTGGGTTGTGCTGCGCTCGGATGCGCAGAATTTGTTTTCTTGCTTGGATGCTGGGCTACGCCGCGGGCTCGAGCGCACGAAGGTAGGGACCGAAGTCCGGCGCGAACGCCTCATGCCCCACCAAGCTGTCGACATGGGCGAAGACTTCGGGAAAGACCTCGCGGGCACTGCGTCCCGCGATCGCTTCCAGGCCGTGCTGTTCGAGCAGGGCCAGGTGCCGGGCTTCGGTGAACAGCAGCCCCATCTCTCCCATGAACGAAATGTCGGCGAGCGTCAGCTCCGGGCCGGCCAGGTAGGCCTTCGTGCCCGTGAGCGCGCTTTGCAGCGCGGTGAAGAACGCATGGAAGGCGCTGGACATCGCCCGGTGGCTCTCCGCGCTGACCTGTCCGGCTCTCAGCCCCAGGATGTAGACCTGCACGTCGCGCCCGAACAGCAGCGTCGCATCCAGGAAGCCGTCGACGCGCGATTCCAGGTACGCGTCCGCTCCGTACAGGTCGCGACGACGCCGGCCGAGGCGTGCCACGGCGCGCATGATGCTGTTCGACTCACTGATGCCGACCGCGCCATCGGGACTGAACGCCGCGGGGACAGTTCCAAACGGATGGGCGGCCAGGAAGGCATCGGTCTTGAACAGCGGCGTGGTGAATCCGGTGCGGGACGCGCGGATCGCATGCGCGTACTGCGCCCGCCCTGATGCGTCTAGCGGCTTCGCGTCGAAGTCCCACAGCCAGGCGGGGAGTTCGGTGCCCGCGGCGCCCCGTATTTCCAGCTCCACGCTGGTAAGACGCGCGGCGACGGTGGCCTTGAAGATCCGGGGATTCGGCAGGTACGAAAAAATGCGGAGCGCGGCGGTCATTGAGCGGTTTCTCACAGTGATGCATCGGCTGCGGTTCGCGGACCGACGCGAGTCGGACCGCGCGGGAATTCAACGCGAGCGAACAGGCTCTCTTCGAGCGCTTCGCCGCGATGGACGGGGCACGAGACGCCGGGCATTGCAGGGGCGGCCATCGCACGCCGCCGGAAGACACGGGCTCAGGCGAAAATGCCGGAGCGCTGCGCTCGTTCCACGACGAAATCCAGGCGGTCGTTGCCGAAGAACATGTCGTCCCCGACGAAGAAGGTCGGGACGCCGAATACCCCTCGCGCGGCGGCTCGCTGGTTGCAGGCCTCCAACTGTCCCGCAATGGCGTGATGCGCGGCCTGCTCCCAGATCTCGCGACCGCGCAGTCCCGCGTCATCCAATAGCGCGATGCGTCCGGCTGGCGTGACCACGTCACGCGGGCGTCCCCAGATCGCCTCCCAGACGGCCTGGTGATAGGCCTCGAAGCCGCCGTCACGCTGCGCAACCAGTGCGCCTGCAGCGAACAACTTCATGTCCAGCTTGCCGCTCATGATGGCGTCCCACCACTCCGCGTTGAGCGCGAACGGGACGTCGTATCGCTTCGCCCAGCGCCTGGTGTCCTCGAGCGCATACCCCATCTTCGGCGGACATTTCGGGCTGGGCTGATTGCCCACGATCGCCATGACCTCGAGGATCGAGATGGTCCGGTACTCGATCGGCAGCCCGCTTCGGCTGAGCTGCGTGTTGACCAGGTATCCGTACGGGCTGATGTAGTCGTAGTAGAACTCGACGCTCTCCATCTTCTCTCTCCTCGAGGTGATTCGGTCCGTCGTGCGGACTTCGATGCGGCACTCTTGTACCGTTTGGTACAAGCGGAGCGAAACGTATACCGCTCGGTACACGAGGTCAAGCCGATGTGCCACACTGCGTCGTGTCCACCGCTTCCTGAACCCGATGGCCCGAAAGATTTCGCGAGAGAGTTCGCTGGATCACGCGTTGACCCTGTTCTGGGATAACGGATTCCGTGGAACGTCGATGGACATGCTCACCGCGGCACTGGGCGTCGAGAAGCCGAGCATCTATTCCAACTTCGGCAGCAAGAAGGGCCTCTATCTCGAGGCGCTCGAGAGTTATCACGTGATGCTGAGATCGCGCATCGCCTCGGGACTTCAGAGCGACGTGAGCGCTCGCGACGGACTGGACCGGGTGATGAACGAGCTGATGGCGCCGAGCAACGCGGCGATCCGTCGCGGATGCCTGGCGACCAACTCGGCATTGGAGATCGCGGACCTCGATCCCGAGATCCGGTCCCGCATCAAGGAAACCTTCGACGACTTGCTGGGACTCTTCACACAGGCCATTCGTCGAGGCCAGCAGGACGGAAGCATTCGCGACGACCGGCCCGCCGGCGCGCTCGCACAGTTCCTGTTGTCCTGCTTCGGCGGAGTCCGGGTGCTGGAGAAGACCGGTGTCGACGCGCCGCATTGGTCGGAGGCAGCACGCCTCGCGCTGTCCGTGCTGGACGCACCGGCGGCACCGCGAAGCGGAAAGTCAGGACCCGCCTCGAAGGCCAAGGCGGCTCCCCGTCGCAAGCCCAAAGCGCTCCGCGCTTAGCTGAACTCGCGGTGATGCGCGCTAGACCGACGGCTGCTGCAGCGAGGCACCGTGCGACAGACGGGCGCTGTCAGCGACCTCCGCGTCGTGGCTCGTCGCAGCGGCCGGACGGATCCCGTACCAAATCGCGTAGAGCGCGGGCAGGAAGATCAGCGTGAGGATCGTGCCGCCAATCGTGCCGCCGATCAGCGTGAATGCCAGCGAGCCCCAGAACGTCGACAAGGTCAGCGGCACGAAGGCGAGGACCGCCGCCACCGCCGTGAGAATCACCGGCCGGGCACGCCGGACCGTTGCTTCGACGACCGCATCGAACGTGGTCTGCCCGGCCTTTTCGTTCGCCTGGATCTGCCCGATCAGGATCAGCGTGTTGCGCATGATGATGCCCGCGAGCCCGATGATTCCCAGGATCGAATTGAATCCGAACGGCTGATCGAACAGCAACAAGGTCGGCGCTACGCCCACGACCGCCAGAGGCGCAGTGAGCAGGACGATCGTCATGGCCGACAGCGAACGCACCTGGAAGATGATCACGAGCATCATCAGGATGAACATCACCGGGAAGATCGCGGCGAGCGCGGCGTTGGCCTTGCCTGCCTCTTCCAGCGCCGCCGCCGTCTCGATCCGGTAACCAGAAGGCAGACTCGCCACGATCGGCTTAATGGCCGCGATGATCTGCAGCGAGATCTGCGGCGGCTGGAATTCCTCGCCGATGTCGCCGCGAACCGTGATCGTCGTCGTCCGGTCGCGGCGCCGCAGGATCGGATCCTCCATCCGGATCTCGACCTTGCCGATCTGCTCGAGCGGAACCCGCTGCCCACTCGCCGTGATCAGGCTGAAATCTCCGATGCGAGCCGGATCGAGGCGGTCGGTTCCCGAACTACGAGCGATGACTTCGACCGATCGAATGTCTTCGCGTACCTGCGTCACCGGCACACCCGTCAGCAGGAATTGAAGCTGCTCGGAGGCGTCGGATGAACTCAGTCCGATGGCACGCAGCCGATCCTGGTCCAGGACGAAATGCATCGTCGGCACGCGTTCCGACCAGTCCGTGTTGACCTGTCGCATCGCCGCGTTCTGCAACATGACCTGCCGCACCTGCGCTGCGATGTCGCGGACCTTCGAGGCGTCGGGCCCCATCACACGGAACGCCACGGGAAACGGCGAGTACGGTCCGAAGACGATCTGCGTCGCCCGGATGCGGGCTTCCGGAACCAGTCCGTCGGCAGCCGCGCGGCGAACCTTGCGCTTCAGACTCTCGCGCGCCGCCTGATCCGGCGTCAGCACGACGATCTTGGCGAAGGATGGATCCGGGAGTTCGGGCGAAATCGCGAGGTAGAAGCGTGGCGCGCCCTGACCGATATAGCTGGTCACGATCTCCGCTTCGGATTGTTGTCTCAACCAGGCTTCCACTTTGCCTGCCGCAAGACTGGTCGCCTCGATGCTCGTGCCTTCGGGCATCTGCACTTCCACGAACACTTCGGGGCGATCGGAAATCGGAAAGAACTGCGGCTTGACGAAACCCAGCAGGAAGATCGCGACGAACAACGACGCGACCACCGCACCCGCGACGATGTACTTGTGGCGGATCGTCGCCACGACCCACTTGCGTACGCGGCGATACGCCGGCGTTCCATAGATCGCGTCGTGTCCGCCCGCGATCGGCTTGATCACCGGCAGCAGCTTCACGCCGAGGTAGGGCGTGAACACCGCGCCGACGAGCCACGATGTCAGCAACGCGAAGCCGACCACCCAGAAGATGTTGCCGGCGTATTCACCAGCGCCCGACTTGGCGAAGCCCACCGGCATGAGGCCGATCGTCGTCACCAGCGCACCGGCAAGCGTCGGTGCCGCCGTGGTGACCCAGGCCTGCCCCGACGCCGCGATCCGGTCGTAGCCCTCTTCCATCCGCACCACCATCGTCTCGATGACGATGATGGCGTCGTCCACGAGCAGGCCGAGCGCCAGGATCAACGCTCCCAGCGAGATGCGATCGAAGTCACGTCCGGTCAGCAGCATGATCAGGAACACACCGCCGAGCGTCAGCGGCACGGCAGCAGCCACGACGATACCGACGCGCCATCCCATGCTGACGAGGCAGACCGCGACGACGACGACCAGGGCGACGAAGAACTTGAGCATGAACTCGTCGTAGGACTCGCGGATGTTGACCGACTGATCCGAGACCTTCGTCAACGACAATCCCAATGGCATCTCGTGCGCGAGCGTCGCCATTTCCTGTTCCAGCGCGGCGCCCAGATGCAGTCCGTTGTAGCGCTCCTTCATCACCACGCCGAGCAGCACGGCCGGCTCGCCCTGGTTGCGGATCAGGAAGGTCGCCGGATCCTCGTAGCCCCGGCTGACCTGCGCGACATCCGAGAGCAGCAAGGTGCGCCCCTTCGAGACGATCGGCGTATCGAGGATCTTCTGCAGATCGCTGAACGCGCCATCGAGCCGGATCTGCACACTGGGACCATGCGTGTCGATGGATCCCGCCGGGCTCACGAGGTTCTGGCTGTTGAGCGCAGCGAAGATGTCGCGAGGCGACACGCCGAGCGTCGCGAGTCGCGCGTCGTCGAACTCGACGAAGATCCGCTCCGGCCGTTCGCCGATGATGTTGACCTTCTTGACCCCCGGCACGTGCAGCAGGCGCTGGCGCAGCGTCTCCGCCTGGCGAACCAGCGCGCGGTGCGGTTCATCCTTGGCCTTGAGCGCGTAGAGCGCGAACGTGACGTCTGCGTACTCGTCGTTGATCAACGGCCCGACGACGCCGCGCGGCAGTTTCAACGCCTCGTCACCCAGCTTCTTGCGCGCCTGATAGAACTCTTCCTGCACGGCGGAAGGCGGCGTCGAGTCCTTCAGCGTGACGGACGTGAACGCGAGCCCCGGTCGCGTGAAAGTCTCGACGCGGTCGTACCACTTGAGCTCCTGCATCCGCTTCTCGAGCGGCTCGGCGACCTGATCCTGCATCTCGGCCGCGGTGGCACCGGGCCATGCCGACACCACGGTGAGGGTCTTGATCGTGAAGCTGGGATCTTCCGCGCGACCCAGGTTCACGAAGGCGAACAGTCCCGCGACGGTGATCGCGGCGATGAGAAAGACCGTGACCGCCCGTTCGCGAACGGCCAGGGCCGACAGGTTGAAGCCGTTCACTGGGCAACCGCCACGGCTTCCGCGTCGAGGCGGACCCGGTCGTTCGGATGCAGCAGGTGCGCGCCCAGGGTCACGAAGCGATCGCCCGGTGACAGTCCGGAAGAAAGCAGTGCTGTCTCCTGTCCCAGGCTGGCGATCTTCACGGCGCGCCACGTCACCGACGGCTCGGCGCCCGTCACGACCCAGACACCCGGTCCGTCTCCGCCGTCGTGGATCGCACTCAGCGGGACCCGTGCCGCGGCCACCGGATGCACATCGGGAATGCTGATCCGCACCGTCGTGCCGAGGGGTGCTTTCGCCGCCCCGCCCTCCAGCACGTACCGGGCTTCAAACGTCCGGGTCGCCGGATCGGCCGACTCCGACAACTGCCTGAGGCGCGCGGACGCGCTCGACGCCGCGTCTCCGTACAGCGTGGCCTTCGCGCCGGATCCGATCGCAGGCCTCAGCGTCTCGGGAAGATTGACGACGGCCTCGCGCGGGCCCGAGTGAGCGAGCCGCACCACCGTCTGCCCTGCGGCGACGACTTGCCCGGGCTCTGCCAGTGTCTCGACGACGACGCCATCGGCATCAGCCAGCAGCACCGAATAGTTGGCCTCGTTCTTCGCAACATCGATCTCGGCCTGCGCCGCGGCGAGTTGCGCGGCCGCCGCCAGCGCCGTGGCCTTGATCTGGTCGTAGGTCGATGCCGCTACCGCGCCTTCCTGCACGAGGCCTCGGTAACGCTGCTCCTCTGCCGCGGATTGCTCGGCCCGGGCGCGAGCGGCGTCGCGTTGCGCACCTTGCGCGGCGGTCGCCAGCGCGTAATCCGTGCGGTCGATCCGCAGCAGCGGCTGGCCCTTCTTCACCGACACGCCGGTATCGATCAGGCGCTCGACGATCTTGCCCGGAACGCGGAATCCCAGGTCGCTCTGAACGCGCGCCGACACCACGCCGGTGAAGGCCCGCTCCGCGAATGGCGCAGCTCCGACCTGGGCCGTGCGAACCAGCGGCACGGACAGCCGGGCGTCGACATCCTCGTCCTTGCAGGCCACGAGCAGGGACGCTGAGACCAGGGCCATCAACACGAAGGAAAAGCGGCGCACGTCGAAGTCCGGCAGGAAGTGTCCGCGGACTATTGAATACGAATGACCAATTTGTCAATTGGTCACTACTGTGCGTGTTACGGAGCCAGACTCCGCAGGATCAGCCGGATCACCTCGTTGGATTGCGTCGGAACGAGATCGAGGTTGTGCTGGAGATGCAGCGGATTGATGAAGGGCTGCATCGCCTGGACGATCGAGCGGCTGGTCTCGTCGAGTGCGGTCTTGCGCTCGAATTCTCCCTTCTTGCGGCCTTCGCTGACGATGTCGCTGACTCTTTGCAGCACGCGGTCCCAGTGATCGTTGGACGAGCGCCATTTCTCGAGGCAGGAATGGGCCGCGATGTCGTAGAGCTTGCGCTCCGAAAAGAAGAGCTTGGTGGACGATTCCACCATCGTTTCCAGCCCTTTTCGAAGTTTTTCGGTCGGCGTCCTGGCGCTCGCCACGACCTCAGCGAAACCCTGGTCGATCGCGCCCAGCGCCCCTCCGCAGATGACCTCGCCGATGGCCTGCTTCGACTCGAAGAACTTGTAGATGTAGGCCTTGGAGATGCCGATCGCCTCCGCGAGGTCCGAGACGGTCGTCTTCGCGTACCCGTACCGGATGAAGTGGGCTTTCGCGGCCGTGACGACCTGCTCGCGGATGGCGTGATCGGCCGGGCCGCGCTGGCCTGCTTCTGTTTCTGCGTTGGAGGAAATCATTCCGTCTATATACCGGGATCCGACGGCAATTGACAACGAGTGACTTATATTTACACTGGTCACTCTTGAGTAGCGGGGACCTCGAATGCGTCGCGCCCTTGTCCGGACCTCCGGTGTCGCCATCGGGACCTTGTGGCTCGCCGCGTGTGCGGTGGGACCGGATTACGTACGCCCGACCTCGGACGTCTCCGACCCGTATGTCTCGCAGCGCCTCCTCGATGACCGCGAGTCCGCCCCCCCCGTCGCCCTCACGGCGTGGTGGGACGGCTTCGGGGATCCGCTGCTGACGCAGCTGGTCGCGCAGGCGCTCGAGCAGAACCTCACGCTCGCGCAAGCGATCGCGCGCATTTCGCAGTCGCAAGCGAAGCTCGGCGCGGCAACGTCCGCGATGCTGCCGTCCGCAACCGTCTCGGGCGAGGCGTCACGTGCGCGCGCATCGGAAGAGACGCCGACGGGCCGGCTCTTCGCGGGCACGCCGGGCGCCAGTCGATATGGCAGCGAGTACGAAGCCAACCTCCTCGCGAGCTGGGAGATCGATCTGTTCGGTGGGCTGCGACGGGATCGCGAGGCGGCACTCGCCGAACTGGAGGCGACGCAAGCCGCCGCGGTGGCGGTACGCCTGGAGATCGCAGCGCGCGCGGCCGACCTCTACGTCATGGCGCGAGGCCTGCAAGCCCGGTTGGCCATCGCGCGCGAACAGGTCGACACCCAGCGGCACCTCCTTCATGTCGTACAACTCCAGTTCGATGCGGGCATCGCGGCGGAGCTGCAATTGCGCCAGGCGCAGGGCGTCCTCGCCCAGGTCGAGTCCGCGATTCCCGAACTCGAGCATGGCTACGACGCGGCCACGAACGCGCTCGATGTGCTCCTCGCGCAGCAGCCCGGAACCGTGAGGGACCAACTCTCGACCACGCATCCGATCCCGGCGGCACCGCAGGTGGCGAACATCGGCGGCCCCGCCGATCTGATCCGCCGGCGGCCCGATCTGATCGCCGCCGAACGTCGTCTCTCGGCCTCCAATGCACGGATCGGCGCCGCAATCGCGGAGTACTACCCCAGCTTCTCGCTCGGAGGATTGCTGGGGACCGCCAGCACGGTATCCGGTCATTTGTTCGACGACAGCGCCACTCAGGCCCGCGCCTTCGTCGGCTTGCGCTGGCGCCTCTTCGATTTCGGGCGCATCGACGCCGAAATTCTGTCGGCACGAGGAAGCAACGCCGAACTGCTGGCGGCCTATCGCCTGTCGGTGCTGCAGGCGTCCGCCGAAGTCGAGGACGCCCTTTCGGCATTGGCCCGACGAGAACAGCAGGAGCGGATCCTGGCCGATGGAGAACGCGCCTTCGTGAGGGCTCGCGATACATCGCTGTCGGCCTACAAGGCCGGCGCCGTCAGCCTCGTGGAAGTCCTCGACGCAGACAGCCGGCTGCTGGCGACGCGCGACGCGCGTGCCCGGGCCCAGACCGAAGCGACCCGCGCCGCCATCGCGTCGTTCCGGGCGCTCGGCGGCGGATGGGACCCGGAAACCTGAGCCCGCTGGCAATCCAGCATTCAGACGAGCAAGGACACGATGAACATCGGTGAACACTTCGAGGGCCTGTCCGGCCTGCAACAGCTTCGCTCCATGATGGGAGCGGGGATGAGTCCGCCGATATGCGAGACGCTGAAATTCCGGCTCGTCGAAGTGGCAGAGGGTCGCGCCGTGTTCCTGGGTCAGCCAGGACCGCACGTCTACAACCCCATCGGCTCCGTGCACGGCGGATACGCCGCGACGCTGCTCGATTCAGCGCTGGGATGTGCGGTGCATTCGAGCCTGTCCTCGAACCAGATCCACACGACGCTCGAACTCAAGATCGCCTATCACCGCGGCATGACGGCCGACACCGGCGAGATCCGCGCCGAAGGCATCGTCCTGTCGCTGGGTCGCCGCGTCGCCTTCGCGGAAGGAAAGATCACCGATGCCCAGGGCCGCCTGCTCGCCTCTGCGACGTCGACCTTGCTGGTGATGGAGCGGCCACCCACCCGCTGATCGGTCCGACGCAACCGGCCTCACTCTGCTTTCCCGTTGCCAACCCCAACAAGGACTCACCATGCCTGCCGAGCCAGATCGCAAGAACGCTCCCGTCTTCGTCCTCGTCAACCTGATCGTCAAGGACGCTTCCGTCTACCGCCAGTACGAGAAGGGCTTCTTTCCGAAGCTCAAGGAATTCGGCGGATCGTTCGTGACCTATGACGATGCGCCCGAGCATCTCGAAGGAACGTCGCCGCGCGCGGGACGCATCATCATCTTCACGTTCCCGACCGAAGAGCACTTCCGTCGCTGGTGGGCGGACCCCGAGTACCAGGCGCTTTCGGACCACCGCCGCAACGGATGCGAGCAGGTGTTCATCACGCTCGTGCACGGGCTGCCGCCCCGCCCGACGGCCTGAGTTGTTTCTCCGCAAGATCCAGCTTCTCTGAAGCACAGGCCGTGGAAATAGCGTGAAAGCGGGCCGGGACGAATGTCGCCCGGCCCGATCATCACGCGGCGTGAAGCAGTCCGTACACCGGCGCCAGCGCCTCCTGCGTCACCTTCAAGGCCGATCGTGACGAAATGCGTTCCCACCACGCGTTCAGCGCAGACTCGCGCGCCACGATCGTCCTGAAGTCCGCAAGCTCGAACAGGTTCTCGAACAGCGACCCAATGGCGATGTCAGCCAGCGAGAAGTCGACTCCGGCGAAGAACGGGCCCTCCGCGAGGAGACGCTCGAACTCGGCAACCGTGTTCTGCGCCTGCACGAGCGACCTCTCCGAAAGATCGGGCGCGTACTCGCCGGACAGGAACGCAACCAGGTAGCGATACGCCACCTGCCGCCCCATCGTGTGCACGGCCTCCCTGAAGTAGAGCTCCATCACGCGGTTCATTCGGGCTCGTCCAAGAGGATCCGCCGGCTGCAGCCGAGGCCCGGCGAAGGCTTCGTCGACGAAGCGCAGAACCGTGTCGGCGCCGGAGACGATCGTCCCGCGGTATTCGAGCGCGGGTTCGCCGAGATTGCAGTGCAGCGGGATGCGCTGCTCCCCGCCCTGGGTCAGCAAGGGCGCCTGCTCGCGGGGGACGAGCGTGTAGGTGATGTCTTTCTCCGCCAGCGCGAACGTGATGCTTCTGACGTGAGGATGCGAGGCGTCGCCGAATATCACGGGACGTGCCATGAGAAGACTCCAGGTCTGTGTGAGGGAGTGGTGGAGGCATGCGCCTCTGTCTGCTTCACGTTGCGCGCTATTCGCGAGTGCGGCCATCCCCCTGCGGCGCAAGCAGATGTTGCGCAAACGCAAGCGGCCGATCAGGTCGATGCACGATCGTGTCCGCGGCTTTTTCCTACCGCTCATCACCCACGGCGAGGCCTCGTCCAGGACTTGCTTGACGCTTCGCCGATGCAGGGATTTCCGTCGCCACCCTGGGCATCGCGGACATCGCAGGGAGGCTTCACTGAACGTACACGTCACGGAAGGAGCGCCGACTCGCGTCGGCACCTGGCCTGTCCTGACGAGCAGCATCGGACTCTTCCTGCTCAGCACGTTCGTGCTCGGCGGAATCCTCGAATGGCTGCCCAATCCGAACGCGGGGCATCGAACCGTCCTGGCGATTTCGGGTGCCGTGGCGATCGCCGGCTGGTCGCTTCTCGCGTTCAGGCTGATCCGCGGATGGGCGCTGAGCGAGCAGCGCTCGCGCGGCGCCTTCGAGCAGGCGATGGCGGGAATCGGCTTGATCGACGACGCGGCACAGTGGATCGACGTCAACGAGCGCATGGCCGCGCTCACCGGCTACTCCGTAGCGGAGCTGCGCGGCATGGCACTGTGCGAACTATTGCTCGCGGAAGAGCGGGACACGCACCGTACCCGCTTGCACGATTTCCTGGGCGACACGCGCGGGCCCGCGGAGTACTCCGTCGAGTCCCGGTGGCAGCGCAAGGACGGATCGGAGATCTGGTTGTCCCGGCATATCCGCCGCGTGCCGGGGGTCAAGGGCACGCGCGCACGCGCAATGATGATGGTGCTCGACATCAGCGACCGGAAGCTCGCCGAACAGAAGGCGCTGGAACAGCAGTCGCTGGAGAGCTTCCAGTTCGTGCACTCGCCGATGGCCCTCATCGAGTGGGGACCGGAGATGAAGGTGCGCCGCTGGTCACGGCAGGCGGAAGCGATCTTCGGCTGGACCGCGGACGAGGTCGTCGGACGCACGCTGCGCGAGGCCGGCGTCCTGCCGGAAAACGAATCCGATCACCATGAAAACATCATGCGCGAGTTCGCCGCAGGCGCTCGCGACACCATCGAGAGTCTTCGCCAGGTCCGCTGCAAGAACGGAAAGTTCGCCTGGTGTCGCTGGTTCAGCCGCGCCATGCGCGATGCCGACGGACAGTTGCAGTACTTCTTCTCCGCGGGCATCGACGTCACCGAGCTGCGCGAGGCGCTGGAAACCGTGCAGGAGAAGGAAGGCCAGCTTCGCGCCGTCTTCGAGCAGGCGACGGTCGGTGTCGCGCTGCTTGACGAACAGGGCCGCTGGCTGAGCGTGAACCAGCGCGTCTGCGAGATCACCGGCTACTCGAACGATGAACTGATGAAGCTGGATTTCCAGACCATCACGCACCCGGACGATCTGCAGGTCGACATCGAACTCGCGCGACAGGTCGCCGCAGGCGAGCGACGCAGCTACATCCTGGAGAAGCGCTACTTCCACAAGAAGGGCCACATCGTCTGGATCCGCCTTCACGTCGGACGGATCGATCGCACCGCGCAGACGCCGATGCGCTACGTCTCCGTGATCGAGGACATCAGCGAAAGGCGCCGGATGGAGGAAGAGGCCGCGGAGCATCGCCGGATCCGCGAATTCCATCTCGAAAACTCGCCGCTGGGCGTCATCGAATGGACGCCCGATCTGCGCGTCGCCTACTGGTCGCAACGCGCCGAGCAGATGTTCGGATGGAAGGCCGCCGAGGTCATAGGGCGGCATCCCGACGACTTCGGATTCGTCGACCCGGCGGATCACTCGGTCATGGATCGCTGGAACCACCAGGTGCAGATCGAGCGCCAAGACTTCTCGACCAGCACCCATCGCAACGTGCACAGGGATGGGCGGACGGTCTGGTGCCACTGGTACAACTCCATCCTCTACGCTCCGGACGGATCGATCCGGTCGGTCTACTGCCTGGTGGACGACGTCACCGACGAGCAGTCGGCCATCGCCCAGCTCAAGGACGGCCAGGCGCAGCTCGAAGGCAAGGTCGAAGAGCGCACGCGGCAGCTCCAGGAAACCACGCGCCGCTGGGCGGACCGCACGCGGGATCTCAGCGTGCTGGCGGAGATGATGAGTTCGCTGCCGGCCGCAAAGGATGTGGGCGAAGCCAACCGGATCGTCGCCGGCTTCCTGCCGCGCCTGTTCCGACAGTTCTCCGGTGAAGTCTGGATCGAGGACGGCGGCAAGGGCCGGTTCGTCCATCTCGCCGACTGGAATCTCGCGCACACCGGTCCGTCGTCCATCGGGGCCGACGATTGCTGGGCGATGCGACGCGGACAGACCCTGCAGGTCGAGGATCCGCGCGACCCGCTGCTGTGCCCGCACACGCCCGACATGCACGGTCACCAGGCGCCGCACGTGTGCACGCCGATCATCGCGCTCGGCGAAGTCATCGGCCTGATCCATCTGCGCTGGGATCGCACGGCGGACCTCACGCCGGATCGCACCTTGCTGCAATCCACTTCCGAACAGATTGGCCTCGCCATCGGCAACGTGCGGCTTCGCGAAGAACTGCATCGGCAAGCCTTGCGTGATCCGCTGACGGGCCTGTTCAACCGCCGGCACTTCGACGACGTGTTGCAGCGCCGCTTCCGGGCCCATCAGCGCGGCGGTGAGGGCTTCAGCCTGCTGATGATCGACCTCGATCACTTCAAGAGCATCAACGACCGCCTCGGCCACGATGCCGGGGACGAGGTGCTGCGCGCCGTCGGCGCGGCCCTGTTGCAGGCGTCCCGGTCCGGAGAAAGCGTCTTCAGGCTGGGTGGCGAGGAGTTCACCGTGCTGCTCGACGACCCCGCGGGGATGTATCTGCGCGGCACGTCCGAGCGCATCCGCGCCCTGATCGAGAAGCTGCCCATCTTCTTCCGCGGATCTCCGCTGCCCGGCGTCACCGTATCGGTGGGCGGCGCCCACTGCCCTTCCGATGCAACGGACGTGGGCAGCCTGATCAGGCGCGCGGACCAAGCGATGTACGACGCCAAGCGCACGGGGCGCAACCGGGTCTGCTTTGCCGGGACGCTGTCCGAGCAGGGGCGTCGGCTCGCCGTGGTCGAGAATCGCTAGACCCTGGAGGCAGCGACGCATTGCCACGACGCGAAAGCTGCAGAATGCCGCCTCGCCATCCAGCAGAACATCTCGATGAGACTGGCTTCGACGCTCCGCCTCGCCCCATGAGCGACGCACAACCCCGGAATCCGCTGCACGGCCTCACGCTCGAAAACATCGTCACGAAACTCGTGGAGCACTACGGCTGGGCCGAGCTGGCCCGTCAGGTCGACATCAACTGCTTCAAGACCGACCCGTCGGTGAAGTCGAGCCTGAAGTTCCTGCGCAAGATGCCGTGGGCGCGCAAGCAGGTGGAGGAGCTGTACCTCGCCACGTTCTGACCAGGCGCACGCCGCCTCTACAGATCCAGCTCCAGGACCTCGGACTTCGCCCGCGACACGCAGATCATCATCTCCCGGTTGCCCGCTTTCTCGGCCACCGTCAGCACCGTGTCGCGATGATCCACTTCGCCGGCGAGCACCGTCGTGCGGCAGGTGGCGCACAGGCCTTCGCGACACGAGTACGGAACACCCGCGCCGTGGTCTTCCAGGACTTCGAGAATGCTGCGGCCGGGCGGCACCTCGAAACGTGCGCCGGAATTTCTCAGCACGACGGTGAACGCGGTGTCGGCGCGCGTGTCCGTCGCGGCGGCGGAGAACCATTCGAAGTGCACCCGATCGGCAGGCCGGTCCATCGTGGCCGACTCCACGGCTTTCATCAGCGGCGCCGGACCGCAGGTGTAGATGTGGGCCCCGTCGCCCGCCAGCCGCAGCGCGGACGCGGCATCGAAGAGCCGTCCCTGCTGCTCGTCGTCGAAATGGAAGTACACGCGATCCGGCGCCAGCGCGCTCAGATCCTCGTAGAAGGCCGCGCGCTGGCGATTGCGGGCGCAATAGAACAGCCGCCACGGGCGATTCGCAGCCACGCTGCTGCGGATCATCGACAGGATCGGCGTGATTCCGATGCCGCCCGCGATGAAGACGAATTCCTCGGCTGCGAGTTCCAGCGGAAAATTGTTTCGCGGAACGCTGGTCGACAGCTTCGTGCCGACGCGCAGATTCTGGTGCATGAAACGCGAGCCGCCGCGGCTGTCGCGCGCCAGGCTCACGCCCAGACAATAGCGATCGGTTTCCGCAGCGTCGTTGCACAGCGAGTAGTGACGGATCAGCCCGTTCGGCAGATACAGCTCGAGATGGGCACCCGGCGTGAAGCGCGGCAACGCGCCGCGCCCGGGATCGCGCAGCTCCAGCACGATGACGTCGCGAGCCTCGCTGCGAACGTCCGTGACGACGAGCTCCAGGCGGGCTGCCGCTTGCATGGAAGAGAGATCGGGAAGCAGCGATGTCGAAGCGCCGGGCCACGCTCCTGGGAGCGCGGCCCGGCGCTGCGCAATTTCGCTAGGCCGGCAGCGCCCCCGAAGCCTTGGCCACGTGCGTGGCGATGGCGTCCATCAGCGGCGGCGACAGGCAGTCGTACGGCTCCAGGCCCAGGCTCTTGAGCTTGCCGCGCACGGCGTCCATCGAAGCGGGCGACGTCCCCGACTCGATGATGGAAGACACGAACGCAGCGAACGTCGGCGCGGACCATCCCTTCTCCGGCGACAGTTCGGTGTGGACGAAGTCCAGCCCGAAGAAAGGATGCGTGGTGTTCTCGATCCGGCCGAACAGGTGCACGCCGCAGCTCTTGCAGGCGTGACGCTGGATCGTGGCCTTCGGGTCCACGACGGCGAGCTTGTCGCCGTTGTCGATCACCGACACGTGCTCGCGGCCGACGACGGCCACCACCGAGAACAGCGCCCCGGCGGGCTTCCAGCACTTCGTGCAGCCGCAGGCGTGGTTGTGCGCCGTCTGCGATTTCACGGCGACCTGCACTTTCTGGCTCGGGCACTTGCACAGCAGCGTTCCGCCGGCGTGATGCGCGGCGCCGGGCTGCACGCCGTTGTCGATCGAAGGATGTAGAGAAAGGGAAGCGGTCACGGTGACTCCAGGGTCGCGCGGATGGCGGAAATGAATCGGGAAGAAAAACTGAAAAAACTAACTCCCTCTCCCTTTGGGAGAGGCGTTTCGGGTTCAGGAGTGACATTGAGTCACTCCTGAACCCGAAACGGGGTGAGGGCGCGCGGAGCGCGCAGAGGGCGCTGCCCGACCGCGCTCCGCGCGGCCCTCACCCGGCGCTTTCGCGCCGACCTCTCCCAAAGGGAGAGGTATCCTCTTTAATCTTGTGTTTAGAAAACCTCGATAGTTCGTAGCCGGAAGCCGGCGCCGGCAGCCGATCCGGCGAAGGATCGAAGCTGCCGGCTCCGGTGCGCAGGCTCAGGCGGTCACGCCCTGCTGCGTCGGCATGCCACCCGCCTCTTCGCGGATCAGCTTGTCCAGGACCCAGAGCATCTTTCCGGGGCCGGCGTCGTGTCCGATGTTGATGAGCTTGCGGTTCGGCTCTTCCTTGCGACGGACGTGCTGTGCCTCGAGCATGATCTTGTCCTCGGTGAACGCTTCGTCCAGCGTTCCGCCGAGCAGGTTGCTCATGCCGGGGAATTCGGTGGAATCGCTGCAGCCCCACGAGTAGTAGTAGTCGACCGAGTCCTCGTCGCAGGGCGTCACGGTCTGGCAGGTCCAGGTGTCGACGACGAGCTTGCCGTTGGATTCTCCTTCGGTCGCCGTACCGGCCGTGAAGGCGCGGAAGCGCATGATCCAGTTGCAGGGCACGGTGTGCTGGATGTCGAAGCAGATATCCAGCTTGGTTCCCGGCGGGAACAGATGCGACACGGCGCCGGTCGGATCGACCGATCGCACCCAGAAGATCGTGTTCAGGCCACGCGGCGTGATCTGGTACTTCGGCCGGATCTGCCCGTACGCAGGGTCGCCGCCCACGGTCTTCTCGTGCACCCAGGTCAGGTGACTCAGGTCGGCGAGATTCTCGATCTCCCAACGGTAGTTGGTCTCGACGTGCATCTGCGAGGTCTTGAGGTTCCAGCCTTTCTCGCCGGGCCCGACCGAGAAACAGATGAGGTTCGGATCGGCCTTCGCCGGGTCGCCCATCCAGACCCAGATCCAGTTGTCCTTCTCGACCACCGGGAACGCCCTGACGCAGGCCTTCTCGGGAATCGTGTCCTGCCCCGGGATCTCCTCGCAGACGCCGTCGCTGCGGAACTTCATGCCGTGGTACATGCAGCGCAGCGAATCGCCTTCCTTGCGGCCCAGCGAGAGCGCCGCCTGGCGGTGCGGGCAGCGGTCTTCCAGCGCCACCATGCCGCCGTCGGGCTTGCGGTAGAGAACGACGCGCACGCCGGCGATCTTGCGGGCGACGATGGACTTGCGGCCCTGATGGACCATGTGGTCCCAACCGGCGCAGTACCAAGCGTTCTTGAGGAAGATTTCAGCCATGGAACGGTTCTCCTGAATTTTTTTGATCTGGCGAAGGAAGCCTTGCTTGACGCGCCGGCGCGGGTTCTTCGATCGCTGCTGCTGGGCGCCACCAAATGCTAGGAGCCGCGGCGGGTGGGTTCTCTAACCAAAAGGGTTGGACTTTTTCCGAGGCCATCGCACGACGAAATCCGGGCCGCAGCGGCCCACCGCAGCCCGGGCGAAGCCCGGGGTTGCGCTCCGTATTCGAGGAGAATCCCGGGATGGTTAGGCGCACAGCGCGAGCCGGTGCCGGGAGCGGAAATCGCTCGGCGTGACACCGAAATGCGCCTTGAACAGGCGGCTGAACGTCGCGTAGTCCGCGAACCCCGCGTCGAGCGCGATGTGCGTCATCTTCTGGTGCGCCTGCGCCGGATCCTCCAGCGCACGCCTGACCTGGTTCAGCCGGATGTCGTGGATCATCTTCGACGGCGTCAGCCGGTGCGCCTTGAACAGCAGGTACAGCGAACGGCGGGACATGCACAGCGCCGACGCCACGTCGTCGGGACTCAGCCCGGGATCGGCGACGTGCTCGACGATGTGTTGCCGCGCCTTGGCAATGAGCGCCCCGCAGGGAGCCTCGTCTTCGCCCATCGCCGCTTCGCGCTGCAGCAGGGCGTTGCCCAGCATCCATTTGACCGCCGAGAGCACCGGCCCGCCCTGCCCCGCGACCACGTCGGCCGGCAGGCTGTTCAGCGACATCAATGCGGCCAGCGCGGCCCGCGTGGCGATGCTCTGGCGGATGCTGCGACCGCACACGCAGGACCCGAGCTGCTGCCATCCGGGGAACGCGTCATGAGGGAGCAGCAGCACCGCGAGACTCGCGCGACCGGCCAGACTCACGCGATACGGCCTCGACGTGTCGCAGACGGCGAGTTCTCCGTCCTCCAGGCCGAACGAGCGGCCGTCCTGCTCGACTTCGGTTCGGCCCGCCAGCGGCCATATCACCTGGATGCAGCCGGGATGCGCCGCATCGGCGGGATGCGGCGAACGCGTGGCGTCGCAGGCATCGGCCCGCACCGTCAGGAAAAGGCTGGAGCCGACGCGATAGTGCGTGGCCCTGGCTTCGAAGGCCTCGCCATGGCGATTGGACACGTTCAGCCAGGGAAGGCTGCCCTTGACCCAGCGCTTGAGTGCCTCGAACGAACCCAGGTACGCCAGCGACGCTTGAGACGGCCCGGTCACGAAATCGAGCCCGCGCCTCGGGAAGCCGCCGTCGAGTCGTTCTTCGGCGACAAAACCCGATCGCGACGGGACCGCGAGGCCCGACGGCGACACAGGCGGCTGACATCCCGCCGCCGTCAACCAGTCCACGCCCGACTCGAGGACGCCCCGACGCCGGATGGCCTCCCGGCCGACGGGGGCCACGACTGCTGACGAAGCGCCATCTGCGAACGGAGTCGAATGTCTCACGCGCCTTCCTCTTGGTGGGCGGACGCGTGGCCGGCCTGCCCTTTATGGCCTGGGCCGCAGATGCGGACCTTGGCTTTGATCGAGGCCCAGTTTTTCGCCGTTACCGCGAGGAGGCACCAACCAGAACAGTCAGACTCCAGCCGGCAGGTGGACGCGACCCTCGGGTCGCCGTTGCGCAATGCCATCGTTTTGATGGGCGGGCCGCAGAAAGATCCGCCGCACGAACATTTTCAGACGATCCACTGCATCTGCCGCGCACGCTTGATCGCATCCGGACGACGCCGCGTGTCGAGCTTGTCGAAGATGCGCTGCCAGTACCATTTCACGGTGCTCTCGGACAGGAACAGCGCGCTCGCGATATCCGGGTTCTGAAGTCCCCTCGCCCCCAGTTCGAGAATCTGGATTTCGCGCTGGCTCAGGGTTTCCTGGTTCATCGCACGACACGGAACCGGATTCTCCTCTGCCGCTCCCGCAGGCACCGTGTGACCCATCGCGACCAGCAGCGATTCGAGGTACCGGTGGGTCTTGGCCGACCCTTGCAGAGGACTCGAGCGGTCGAGTTCGATCAGCAGCTCGCGACACTCGGCGCCTTCGTCGACGAACGAGCGCACGAACCCACCCGCCTCGCCCAGCGCCAGGCATTCCGCCATGACGCGCTGCGCGACGCGCCGGTCGCCCCAGCGCGCGGTCGCCTTGGCCAGCAGGATGCCGGCGTGAATCGCCATGCGGTGGCAGTGACGGCCTCTTGCGAACGCGTACCAGGATCGAAGCAGCGCCATCGAGCCGCGCTCCTCGCCCGCTTCGATGCCCAGGCGCGCCGACATCAGCGCCAGCACCGCATCCGTCGTCGTCGCGCCATCGGCGGGCGGCGTCTGCCCGGCCGTCGCCGTCAGAGGACTGTCGCGGAACAGCGCATGCGCCTCTTTGCCGCGCCCCGCCGCCAGCAGCAGCTGGATGCGTTCGTGCAGCAGGATGACGCGCATGCGCGCGAAGCCGTATTGCTCGGCCAGCCAGCTTCCTTCCGCCAGCAAGGTCTCGGCGTCGGCCACGCGGCCCCGCAACCGCAGCAGGCGTCCGCGGGTGACGAAGCCCGCGATCAGGTTGTCGACGAAACCGAGCTGGGACGTGATGTCGCGCTGGGCCAGCAGCTCCTCGGCCTGGTTGATCTGGTTTCGTTCGTAGTACAGCTCCGCGAACATCAGCGCCGGCATGTTGTACAGCGCCGAATGCTCGCCATGGAGTTCCACCGCCATCTGCAGCGCACGCTCGTAGGCTTCCTGCGCATGCTGGATGTCGCCGCGCGCCAGGAACGTCGCGCCGACGATGCATTGATGAAACACCACGCCGTAGAACGCGCCGCCCTCGATGAACCGGTCGTGGAGCATGCGCGCCGAGGTCATGACGCCCTCGCAAGAGAACTGCTCGCGCCGTGAGGCCATGACGGCGGATCCCGCCGACGCGCACATGAATGGATCGGTCGTGCGCGCCGCCTGCAGCCAGCCCACCGAGAGCTTCTCGGCCTGCTGCATGTCGTCGCTCAGCAGCGCCAGCATCATGCGTCGATGCGACAGCTTGGTCTCCACGAACGCGCGTTCCTGCGACGACTTCGCAGGCGAATCGGCCGGCCACTCGTCGAGTACGGCCTGAACGCGATCGATCGCGATCGTGGCGTCGGCGAATTTCCACGACAGTTCGCTCGACCAGGCGAGCTCGAGCTGCAACCGCGGCAAGCGTTCGCGCAAGGACTCGGGCAGGCGCGACGACATCGACACGAGCGTCGTCGTCTGCCCCGCTGCAAAAAGATCACTGCAGGACGAATCGAGCAGTTCACCGGCGCGATCGAGATCGTTAGCCTGGAACGAATGGTCGATGGCGTCGGTCACGAAGCGATGATCGGCCAGCCACCGCGACGCGCGGCGGTGATAGCCGACGACCAGATGCGGGAAGCGTTCGTTCAAGCGTCGGCGCAGGAAATCCGAGAACAGGTGGTGATAGCGATACCAGTGGTGCTCGGTGTCCAGCGAGAACAGGAACAGATTCAGCCGTTCGACCTCGTCGATCATCGCGCGGCTGCCGTGCGTCTCCATCACCGCGTCGCACAGGCCCGAGTTGAACTTCCTCAGGATCGACGTCGCGATCAGGAATTCCTGCAGCTCGGGCGACTGGCGCCGCAGCACCTCGTCGCTGAGAAAATCGCCGATGCTCTTGTGCGCGCCGGTGAAGCCGTTTAGGAAGGTGTCGACATCCCCGATACCACGCAGCGCGATGCCCGCCATCTGCAGGCTGGCCGCCCAGCCTTCGGTCTCGTCGCGCAGGCGCGTGACCTGCGTCTTGCTCAACGGCGTCCCGCGAACGGTGCCGACGAATTCGCTGACCTCGCTCTCGGTGAACATCAGGTCCGCGATCTCCACCTCGTGGATCTGGCCCAGTGCGCGCAGCCGGCTGACCGGCAGCTCGTTGGGCGTGCGGCTGGCGATCAGGAAATGCAGCGTGCGCATCGGCGAGAGCATGAGCGCCGCGATGACCTCGCGGATGTCCGGGCCCAGCACCAGGTGATAGTCGTCCAGGAAGATGTGGACTTCCTGGTCCAGACCCGCCAGCTCGTTGAGCAGCAGCGTCTTCAGCGTGTCGCCCGGCACCGACACGCCGGACCCGAGCAAGGTCGACAGGCCCTGCCCGAACCGCACGCCGGTCTGCCGGATCGCATCCACGAGGTAGAGGATAAAACGGCTCAAGTCCTGGTCGCCTTCGTCCAGGCTCACCCAGCACACCTTGTGACCGTCTTCGGCCAGGCGTGCGAAGGCCTGGGCGAGCACGCTGGTCTTGCCGTAGCCGGCCGGCGCGCACACGAGCTGCAGGCGCAGGTCGCGCGCGCTCAGGAAGCGGGCCATCAGCTCGGGCCGCTGCACCAACGCGTTTCGCTTGGTCGGCGGGACGAATTTCGTCGACAGCGTCGTCCCCGCACCTGGCTTCATCCACATAGATCCTCCTTCGCATCACCGGGCGCGTACGTTGCGCGCCCGTGTGAGATCCACTTGCCGCTAGGGTGTCATTCTGACCGCTCCGATCGTGGAGATCCGGCCGGGCTACCGGCCCAGGTCCTTCGCGGATTTCCCACCGATGCCCCAGCTGTCCTTCGGGACATCGACGATCAGCACGCGAACCGCTTCCCGCGGCGCACCCACCGCCTCGCTCAGCGCATCGGTGACTTTCTCGATGACGGCCCGCCGCTGATCCTCGTTGCGGCCATCGATCAGGTAAATCTGCGCAAGGGGCATCGTGCTTCTCCGGCTCAGGCAACCTGTGCGGTGGAATAGCGGCCGCTGCGGGCCATCGTGATCGCCGTGTCCTCGATCATGTCCTCCTGCCCGCCGACCATCTTCTGGCGGCCGAGCTCGAGCAGGATCTCGCGCGCCGGGACGCCGTACTTGGCCTGTGCGCGCTTGGCGAACAGCAGGAACGACGAGTACACGCCGGCGTAGCCCAATGTCAGCGAGTTGCGGTCGATGCGCACCGGGAAGTCGAGGATCGGCGTGACGAGGTCCTCGGCCACGTCGCTGACCTTGAACAGGTCCACGCCGGTTTCGATCCCCATGCGGTTGCACACCGCGATGAACACTTCGAGCGGCGTGTTGCCCGCACCGGCGCCCATGCCGCCGCAGGCGCAGTCGATGCGACGTGCACCCGCCTCGATCGCGGCGATCGAGTTCGACACGCCCATCGACAGATTGTGGTGGCCATGGAAGCCGAGCTCGGTCTCCGGCTTCAGGTGCTGGCGCAGGTGGGCGACCCGCTCGGCCACATCGCCGGGCAGCATGTAGCCGGCCGAGTCGGTGACGTAGATGCACTGCGCACCGTAACCCTCCATCAGCAGCGCCTGCTCCAGCAGTTTTTCCGGCGACGCCATGTGGGCCATCATCAGGAAGCCGACCGTGTCGAGACCCAGCTTTCGTCCCGCGACGATGTGCTGCTCGGAGACGTCGGCCTCGGTGCAGTGCGTCGCCACGCGGATCGTATGGATGCCGCAGTCGGCGGCCATCTTCAGGTGCTCGACGG
The DNA here is from genome assembly GCF_004364935.1 of Panacagrimonas perspica. GTDB lineage: Bacteria > Pseudomonadota > Gammaproteobacteria > Nevskiales > Nevskiaceae > Panacagrimonas > Panacagrimonas perspica. Next base: position 2,166,383 of record NZ_SOBT01000008.1, read on the forward strand.
TGCCGATGCCGGGCAGCAGCAGCGCCGAGACCTTGGCCTGCTTCAGCGTCGGGATCACCGCGCGCAGGTACTCCTCGTCGCTGGCCGCGGCGAAGCCGTAGTTCACCGAGGCGCCGCCCAGGCCGTCACCGTGCGTGACCTCGATCAGCGGCACGCCCGCCTGGTCGAGACCGGCGGCGATGGTCTTCATCTGCTCGATGGAGATCTGGTGACGCTTCGGGTGCATGCCGTCGCGCAGCGACATGTCGTGCGTCTTGACGGCGATACCGCTCAGTTTGTTCGTCATGGAACGTCTCTCTCAGGCGGCGAGCGTCAGGCGCCCACCGAGGATTTCCTCGGCGAACATCTCGGCAGTGCGCGTGGCCGCGGCGGTCATGATGTCGAGGTTGCCGGCGTACTTGGGCAGGAAGTCGCCGAGCCCTTCGACCTGCAGGAACGTGGTCACGCGGTTGCCGTCGAACACCGGGCCGTTGACCAGCCGGTAGCCGGGGACGTACTGCTGGACCTCTGCGAGCATGGCCTTCACGGAGTCCTCGATCTCGCGCACGCGCGGCGGCTCGACCGTCAGGCAGTGCACCGTGTCGCGCATGATCAGCGGCGGCTCCGCGGGATTGATGATGATGATGGCCTTGCCTTCATCGGCGCCGCCGACCTTGGCCACCGCGCCGGACGTCGTGCGCGTGAACTCGTCGATGTTCTTGCGCGTGCCCGGCCCCACCGACTTGCTCGAGACGGTGGCGATGATCTCGGCGTACTTCACCTTCTGCACGCGCGACACCGCGTAGACCATCGGGATCGTCGCCTGCCCGCCGCAGGTGACCATGTTGACGTTCATCTCGCGCCGGCCGGCATGCGCCTTGAGATTGATCGGCGGCACGCAGTACGGCCCGATGGCCGCCGGCGTGAGATCGATCATCATCACGCCCAGCGCGTTGAGCTTGTCGGAGTTGGCCTTGTGCACGTAAGCCGACGTCGCGTCGAACGCGATCTGCACGCCGTCGTCCTTCACGTGCGCCAGCATGCCGTCGACGCCCTGGTCGGTGGTCTTGAGTCCCAGCTCACGGGCGCGCGCCAAGCCTTCGGACGTCGGATCCACACCGACCATCCAGACCGGGTCGAGCACGCTCGAACGGCGCAGCTTGTAGAGCAGGTCGGTGCCGATGTTGCCGGGACCGATGATGGCGCATCTGATTTTCTTCATGGGTACGAGCCTCGAATTCGAGCGGAGCGCTTCAGACGAACCGCATGGACACGCTTCCGAGATCCTGGAAGCGCACATGAATGGCGTCGCCCTTGGCGACGGGAATGGCTTCGGTGGCACCGCCGCTCATGATGAAAGTGCCGGCGGGAATCTCTTCGCCGCGTGCCGCGAGGTGGTTGGCGAGCTGCGCCACCGCCGCAGCCGGATGACCCAGCACCGCCGCACCAGCCGCCATCGCGACGATCTCGCCGTTCTTCTCCATCACCAGGCCGAGCGTGCGCAGGTCCAGCCCTTCGACACTTCGCGCGACGCCACCGACGACGAAGCGCGACGACGAGGTGTTGTCGGCGATCACGCTGGTGAGGTCGAAGCGGAAGTTCTCGTAGCGCGAGTCGATGATCTCGACGGCCGGCACGACGAAGTCGGTGGCCGCCAGCACGGCGCCGATGTGGCAGCCCGGTCCGCGCAACGGGCGCTTGAGCACGAACGCGATCTCGGCCTCGACCTTGGGATGGATCAGCTTCGAGGCGTCGATCTCGCCGCCGTCAGCGACGCTCATGTAGTCGAAGATCAGGCCGAACACCGGCACTTCGACGCCCATCTGCTTCATCTTGGCGCGCGAAGTCAGCCCGGCCTTGAGGCCGGCGATCTTGTGGCCGCGCGATTCCTTGCGCCGGCGGATCTCGGCCTGGATCGCGTAGGCGTCGTCGTGATCGATCCTGGGATGCGCGTCGGTGATCTTGGTGACGGCACGCGCTTCGAGCTCGGCGTTTTCGAGGTACTCGGCGAGCTGGCGGACAACGTTGGGTTCGAGCGTCATGGGAGTTCAGGAGAAGCGAACGGAGCAGCTACCGAGGCCGCCGACGTTGCAGGTGAAGGAGTCGCCGGCGACCGCCGGCATCAGCGGCGACTGTGATCCCGACAGGATCACTTCGCCCGCCTTGAGCGGAATGCCGAGCGCGCCCAGCGTGTTCGCGAGCCAGGCCACGGCGTTGACCGGCGACCCCTGCACGGCCGCGCCCGCGGCGGTGCTGACGATGTCGCCGTTCTTCTCCACGACCATGCCGGCCACGGAGAGATCGAAGCCGCGCAGGCTGCGCGGCGTGCCGCCGAGCACGAACACGCCGCAGGAGGCGTTGTCGGCGACGGTGTCCTGGATCCTGATTTTCCAGTCCGCGATGCGGGAATCGACGATCTCGAAACAGGGCAACACGAAATCCGTGGCGCGCAACACGTCGGCCGCCGTCACCCCCGGACCGTTCAGATCGTGCTTGAGGATGAAGGCGACTTCCGCCTCGGCCTTGGGCGCGATCAGCGTGCTCACCGGAATCGGCTCGCCCTCGCTGAACACCATGCCCGACAGCAACTGGCCGAAGTCGGGCTGGTAGACCTTGAGCATGTTCTGCACGGCCTTGGAGGTGACACCGATCTTCTTGCCGATGATCGTCTCGCCCTGCTGCAGGCGGCGATCGATCATGCGCAGCTGGATGCGGTACGCGTCCTCGATCGTGATGTCGGGTTCGCGGTCGGTCAGCGGCGCGATCGGCTTGCGGTCCTGCAGGGCCTGATACAGCGCATCACCGTACTGAGTGATCTTTTCCGGGTTCATGGTGAATGGGGTTTGTTGTCGGCTTCCGCGAGGAAGTCACCGACCAGGCGCGCAAAACGCGCGGAATGTTCGATCTGGGTCCAGTGACCGCACTTGCCGAAGATGTGCAGCTGCGCGTTCGGTATCAGCGAGGCAAGCTTCAGCGAGTTGCTCATCGGGATGACCTGGTCTTCGCGGCCATGGATCACCAGCGTCTCGTGCGGCAGCGCGCGGATCTGCTCCTCCGGACTGCACAGCGCCTCGATGCCGCGCTGGCGCGGAGCGGGAAACATCGCGGAGAACGATTCCTGGAATCCGGGACGGATGCTGGCGCGGTAGCGCAGCTCGGCCAGCTCGTCGTTGACCAGGCCGCGGTCGTAGGCGAACAGGTCCATCAGGCGGCGCATGTTCTCGAACGAAGGCGTGTAGCCCCAGACGGCGTCGAGTGCCGGCGTGAGTTCGAAGTCCACGCCCGCCGCGCCCATCAGCACCAGCCGGCGTACGCGCTGCGGATGACGCACGGCCAGCGCGAGCGACAGCGCGCCGCCGAAGGAATTTCCGACCAGGTCGACCCGCGTCAGCTTCAGTGCATCGAGCACGCCCAGCGCATGCGCCACCCAGCGATCGAGCGAGTACGCGTGGTCCGCCGGCCGGTCGGTGAAACCGAAGCCGACCATGTCCGGTGCGACGACGCGCCGGCTCTTGGCGAACGTAGGCATCACCAGCCGCCAGTTGGCGAACGCGCTGACACCGGGACCGGAGCCGTGGATGAGCACCAGCGGCACGCCGGGCGCCGCCGGATTCAGATCGTGCAGGTTCGTGCGGATACCGGCCGCGACGATGCTGCTGCCGATCTCCGGATTGGAAGTGGGCTCGCTCATGCTCAGGCGTACTTCACGCAGACATTGCGCAGCTCGGTGTAGAACTCCAGCGAGTGCACGCCGCCTTCGCGGCCGATGCCGGACTGCTTGCTGCCACCGAACGGCGTGCGCAGGTCGCGCAGGAACCAGCTGTTGATCCAGCACAGGCCGACGTGGATGCGCGTGCCCATGCGCAGGCCGCGCGACAGGTTGGTCGTCCACACCGTCGTGCACAGGCCGTAGGGCGTGTCGTTGGCCAGGTGCACGACTTCGTCTTCCGAGTCGAACGGCGCGATGTGGCAGCAGGGCCCGAAGATCTCCTCGCGCACGACCGTGGCCGTCTCCGGCAGGCCGGTCCAGATCGTCGGCTGCACCCAGGCGCCCTTGCGCAGTTCGTCGGGCATCTGCGGCACGCCACCGCCTGTGACGATCGTCGCGCCTTCCGCGCGCGCCTTGTCGTAGTAGGACAGGACCTTCGCGAGGTGCTCCTGGCTGATCAGCGGGCCGATGCCGGTGCTCTTGTCCTGCGGCAGGCCGGGTTTCATCGCCTCGGCGCGCGACTTCAGCGCGGCGACGAAGCGATCGAAGATCGGGCGCTCGACGTAGACGCGCTCGGTGCCGAGGCATACCTGTCCGCAATTGACGAACGCGGCGCGCGCGATGCCGTCCACGGCCGCGTCGAAATCGGCGTCGGCGAACACGATGCCGGCGTTCTTGCCGCCCAGTTCGAAGGAGACCGGCCGCAGGCCTTTCGAGGCCGCGCCCATGATCGCCTCGCCGGTGCGCGTCTCGCCGGTGAACGTGATCGCGTTGACGTCCCGGTGCGACGTCAGGAACTCGCCGGCCGAGTCGGGACCCAGTCCGTGGACGACGTTGTAGACACCCTTCGGAATGCCGACCGCGTTCATCACTTCGCCGAGCAGGGTCGCCGTGGCCGGCGTCTCCTCGGACGGCTTGACGACGACCGCATTGCCGCAGGCCAGCGCGGGTCCGACCTTCCACGTCATCAGCAGCAGCGGCAGGTTCCACGGGCAGACCACGGCGATGACGCCGCGCGGCACGCGCACCGCGTAGTTCAGCGCGCTGCCGCCATCCGGCGTCGCCATCTCGAACGTCTCGGTCGGCACATTCTTGATGACGTCGGCGAAGACCTTGAAGTTGGCCGCGCCGCGCGGGATGTCGATGTGCGAGGCCAGGCTCACCGGCTTGCCGGTGTCCGCGACTTCGGCCGCGAGGAAGTCGTCGAAGCGCCGCGTGATCTCGTCGGCGACCTTGTAGAGCAGCTCCACGCGCTGCGTGACCGGCATGCGGCCCCAGGGGCCGTCCATCGCGGCGCGCGCAGCCGCGACGGCCGCATCGACTTCCGCGCGGCCGCCTTCGCAGACCTGCCCGATCAGCGAGCCGTCGACCGGATTGCGGTTCTCGAACGTCCTGCCGCTCTTCGACGCGACGAACGCGCCGTCGATGAAGTGACGGAATTCGCGCGTCTCCGTATGCGGAGTCGAGCGCGCGCTCGAGGGACTCTTCAGATCATTTGCCACGTCGTTCATCCTTCGGCGCCGATCGCGGCCAGACCCGCTCGTGCGCACTGTTCGTCCTGTTCTTCGGAGCCGCCCGACACGCCGATGGCGCCGAGCAGTTCCCCCTGCACTCTCAGCGGCAGACCGCCGCCGAATGCGACCAGCCGCGGCCTGCGCGGCAGCCCGTCGCGCGCGGCCTTCGAAAGCCCTTCCAGCGCACCGCTCCAGGCCGACGTCGGAAACCCGAAACCGGCCGCCGTGTAGGCCTTGTCGATCGCAATCTCGATCGAATGCAGGAAGGCGCCGGGCATGCGCAGGAACGCAGCGAGATTGCCGCCGCTGTCGGCGACCGCCACGTTGATGCGGATGCCGAGCATTTCGGCCTGCCGCACGGCCGCGTCGACGGCGGCGTGTGCGGCCTCCCAGTGCACGACCGACTGAGGTGCTGCTGCGCGCATCAGGTCACCACCGACAGGAAGGCTTCGTTGAGCTTGCGGTCGTGATAGAAGATCGCCGGTCCGAGCTGGTCGTCCGTCCACGTCACCGTGGGCTTGTCCGGGTAGTAGATGTAGCCGCCGGCGAAGACCTCGTTGCGATTGCCGCTCGGGTCGAAGAAATATATCGTCTCGCCACGCGTGATGCCGTGGCGCGTCGGCCCGAGATCGATCGAGATCTTCCGCTTCGAGATGATGTCGGCGGCCTTGAGCACCTCGTACCAGTTGTCGAGCAGGAACGAGGCGTGGTGGAACTTGTTCTTCATCGGCTGGCGGATGAAGGCCACGTCGTGGACCTTGTTCGAGCAGGACAGGAACGCGGCGATCCGGAACTTCTCCGGTCCTGCAACGACTTCTTCCGCGAGCCCGAAGCCCAGCACCTCGGTGAACAGCTTCACCGTGCCATCCAGATCGTCGCCGTACAGCAGGCAGTGATCGAAGCGCGACGGCGCCATGCCCTTGAGACCATCCGGCCAGGGCTCCGGGTTCAGATAGCCGGTGGAGCAGCCCGTCGCATCCTTCTGCGCATACAGCTCCATCACGTGGCCGGTCGGGATCGTGAAGCGGAAGCGCTTGCCGGTGTGCGGGTGCTCGCCGGCCGCGATCCAGCTCGTGTCGGTGACGAGCCCGGAGTTCTTCACATCGCCGGCCAGGCGTTCGAGCGTCGCGGCCGAATCCACCTTCCAGCCCATGTAGTCCATGCCGGCCTCGTCGGCCTGGCGCAGGACCACGCTGTGGTGATCGGCCTCGTCCCAGGCCTTGAAGAAGACGCGGCCCTTGTCGTCGCGCGCCACCTCGATCAGACCCAGCGCGTCGGTGTAATGCGCGACCGCCTTGTCCAGATCCATCACGCGCAGGACCACGTGCCCCGGTCGAAGTACGCCTGTGAGTGCCATGGGTCTCTTCTCCTCGTTCAGTTGTTGGTCTGCGACGCTGCGCCTTGCAGGCCGTAGACGTGAAAGCCGCCCGCCGATCCGGCGAAGCAGCGCGCCATCTTTCCCACCACCTGCAACCGCAGATCGCCTTCCGCGAACAACTTGCAGGCGAGCGCGTAGCCGTCGGACTGCTCGTCGACGCTGACGCAGGCGCGGCTCATCGCACCGGTGCGATACGGTCCTTCGACGACGCGCACCTTGCAGATCCCGCAGCCGCCGCCGCGGCAGCCGACCGGAATGCCCTTGCGACCCAGGCATTCCATGGCGCGCAGCACGTCGAGGTCCGCGGGGCAACCGAAGCTCTCGCTGCCATTCACGATCTCGATGCGATGTTTCATCGCCTGCGTCACAGCGCGCGGAACAGCGGGCTGCGCGCCAGCGCACTGGCGCCATCGGCCGAGGTCAGGAACTTCTCGGTGAAGATGTCGCGCTCGAACAGGCGGCCCTGCATCAGGCTGCGGATGCAGGCCTCGATCATCACCGGCGGACCGCACAGGTACGCGCGGTGACCGCGGAAGTCGTTGCCGAACTTCGCGATGGCGGCGTCGTGCACGAAACCCTTGAAACCGGTCCACGCACAAGCCTCGGTCGGCTCGTTCAGCGCGGGGACGTAGTGGAAGTTCGGGTGCTTTTCGGCGAGCGCGACGAACTCGTCGTGGTAGTACAGCTCGCCCCGATTGCGCGCGCCGTAGACCAGCGTGATGTCGCGCGTCTCGCCGTTGTCCAGCAGGTCCAGAATCATCGAGCGCGGGCTCGACAGGCCCGAGCCGCCCGCCATGAAGATCAGCGGCTGCGGGTCCGACGAGCGCACGAAGAAGCGGCCGAGCGGACCGGAGAAGCGAATCTCGTCGCCCACTTTCAGCTCGTCGTGCATCCAGCCGGTGCCCTTGCCGTTGGGCACGCGACGCACGTTGAGTTCGATGCGGCCTTTCTCGCCGGGCCGGTTGGCCAGCGAGAACGCACGCGGCTGATCGAGGCCCGGTACCTGCACCTGTACGTACTGGCCGGCCTGGAACTCGACGCCCTCGCCGCCCACGTCGACATGGATGCCCTTGATCGTCGGTGACAGGTCGACGATCGCGGACACCGTGCCGCGGAAATCGCGGACGGGGTGATGCCGCGCATCCGGATCCTCGTCTACATCGGCCTCGATCGTGACGTCGGACTGCAAGGTCGCACAGCAGGCCAGCGCCTTGCGCTCGTCGCGCTCGAAATCCATCAGCGCGAACGGCGACGCGGCGCCGTGCTCGATCTCGCCGTCGACGATCTGCACCTTGCAGGTCGCGCACAGGCCGTGACAGCAGGCGTGCGGCAGCCACACGCCGGCCCGCAGGCAGGCGTCGAGGATCGTCTGGCCCTCTTCCGCCTCGACGGTCTGGCCCAACGGCTCGATGGTGATCTGGTAGCTCATCGTCGCCAGGCGCTCAGCTGCACGAACCCTTGATGCCGGTCAGCCCCGGCGTGCGGAAGCGCAGCGAGGCCTTGTGGCCCAGTCCGTTGTCGGCAAGGCTCTTCGACAGGTCCGGCGTGAACGGCTGCGACGACGAGAACCACTCGACCTTGCTCCAGTCGATCGCCGATGCATCCGGGTGGGCGGCGTACAGGTCGGGAATGATCTGCGCGGTCAGCGCGCCGAACGGCAACGTCGGCGGCACCGGGATGCACAGCGGTGCGCAGAACATCAGGTGGTCCTCCCAGCCGATGTACAGCAACTGCTGACCGTGGAAATTCTCGACCCGATCCTTGATCTCGCCGGTGTAGCCGGGCTTGAGGGCGACGACGCTCATGTGATTTCTTCTGGCGTGGCTTCAGATCGAGACACCGGGCTTGCCGGTCCACTGTTCCCAGTGCTTCTTGTCCTCGGAATCCAGGTACTCGCCGCCGTCCTTGCCCACGTTGAAGTTGTAGTACTTGAGGACCTCGAGCAGCGGATCGAAGCCGGGCGCCGTCGGGTCCGTTCCCGGCCGGAAGCAGTTGCCCTGGTAGACCTGGTGCACCGGCAGCCAGCTCTGCACGTACTTCTCCGGCTCGAAGTCGAAGATGTCCTTGCAGCCGTCCGAGCAGAAGTGGAACTTGTTGTCGCGGTAGTGCGACTCGCGGTAGCAGATCTTCGTGGGGTCGTCCGGCTCGGTGAACCCCATCGGGATCTGGCAGGTCTGGCACAGCATCGGCAGCGTCTTGTTGTAGAAGCGCTCGCCCTTCTTCTGCTGATCGCGCCAGTACTCGAAACGCGGGCGATAGTGCTTGTCGAACGTCGCCGGGTACTTCTCCGACAGCCACTTCATCTCGCCCTCTTCCGGCACCCAGGTGTGGAAGCCGGCCGCGTGCGTGTAGTTGTAGAAGATGCCCCAGGTCTCGTGCGACAGGCGATCCTTCTCCTTGGCCGCGACGTCGTGGTACTTGGGCATGCGCACGCCGTAGCGCGCCAGGTCGTTGAACAGCGCACCGCCGTTCTGCTCGAAGTACATGCCCCAGGCTTCCGACCAGCTCATGACGCGCTTGGGCAGCATGTAATCCATCATCATCGCCACCAGCGCCAGCAGCCGGTAGCCGCGCCAGAACCACTTGTCGAGCCAGCGCTGCACGATCGGCAGGTTGGCCGGATCCTGTTCGAGGATGAACTTCACCACCTCCAGGCCCAGCGTCATGTGGCGTGACTCGTCCGACTGCGCGGAGAAGCCGAACGTCACCGTCGCCATGTCGCCGTTGAACGCCGCGCCGCTCATGAACGGCATGAACAGCAGGTTGGTCAGCACGTACTCGAACGAGAACGAGATCGCGGTGACGAACTCGAACGGCCCCGCCGTCATCGCATCCTCGAAGTAGGACTTCGGGACCGACAGGTACCAGACCCGATCGAACATGTGGATCGGGTCATGCATGCCGTGGAAGAACTTGTTGTAGTGGCTGATCGTGTGCGCCTGCGTCTGCGCGTGGCGCAGCTCGTCGATCGCCTGCATCTGCGCGGCGATGCTCGCACCGGCACCCTTGAAGTTGCGGCCCGCCATCGCGAAACCGCGGTGCGCGCCGTATTCCAGCGGGCTCACGCCGGTCAGGAACAGCTTCAGCGTGTTGATGTAGCGCGCGTCGCTGACGTTGAACTGGCCGTTGTTCTGCTGGAACGCATCGACGATGGCGTAGAGCTTGCGCTCCTTCTCACCCTGGTACTTCCAGTAGGCGTCCATCGTCAGACGGAACGGGTCCTCCCACTTGTCCCAGTCGTGGATCTTGATGCCTTCGAAGTCGCACTGCGGAAACACCTTGTCCATCGACTCGTAGCTGGTCTCCCAGCCCAGTCCGCGCGTGAGCAGCGCGTAGTTTTCCTTGAGGCTGAGTTTCTTCGGCGGCTTTCCGCTGATGGGCATGTTCATTCGATCGCTCCTTGCGTACGTCTTGTTTTCTAGTTGCCCCAATGCAGGACGAACTCGTCTTCCGACTCTTCGATGTTTCCGGACAGCGAGATCAGGTTCAGGTGCAGCTCGCGCAGGTCGAAGTCGCGACCGATGCGCTCCTCGATCGATTCGCGCCGCACGACCAGCCGCCCCGGTGCATCGACTTTCACCATCGCCGGGAATCGCGCGACGGTGGCGGCCGCGTTGTCGTGCGTGATGGCTTCGACGATCGCGCGCGTGTCGTCGTTGGTCTGGAACGCGATGAAGACGGAGTCGGTCATGACGCTTTTCCGGTGGAACCGACACCGAGCTTGGTCAGTCGGGCCTCCAGCGTGGCTTCGACCTTCGCGAGCGCGCCGGCCGCGTCTTCGCCGAACAGCTCGGCCGCGTAAGCACCCAGCGCTTCCATGATCTCGCTGTGTGATTCGGCGATCCATCCACGCAGTCGTTCGGCATTCGCCGGCGATTCGGCCGCGGCTGTCTTGATCGTCGCGTCGACCCAGCGCGAGCTCTCGTCGAACCACGTGGTCATGAACTCGGTCAGCAGGCTCAGCGCCGGGCCGTGCTGCGCCGAGATCCGCGGCTCGAACTGGCGGAACACCAGCGGATGCAGCAGGCCGTCCAGCACGAGGTTCTGCTTGACGAACAGCTCGAACCAGTCGCGACAGATCATCATCCGTTCCATCAGGCGCCGCAGCGGCTGCCAGGCGGCGTGTTCCATCCACAGCGTCTTGGCGTGCGCCAGCGACTCTCCGCTGTTGCCGTCGAGCAGCAGGCCGATGCGGCTCAGGTACTGCGCGAGGCCCAGCCGGTCCATGCCGTGGAACATCGTGGCCTGCGTGATCGCCGTTCCGTAGCCGTAGGCGGTGACGAAGCAGTTGTTGAGGTTGGCGCCCCACTCGAGATGCCGCATCGGCACCAGCGCGAAGATCACCGCGTTGCGGATCTCCTGCGGCAGATCGCGCAGCAGGCCGCGCTTGTCGACGAACTCGAGGCTCTTCTCCATCGTCTCCTGCTGGCGGGAGCGCACGATGGTGTAGCTGCCGTAGTAGTACTGGCGCGGGTCCTTGAACGCGTACCAGTCCTTCATCTCGATCTGCGTACGGCGTACGTCGTACAGCTCGCGCTCCGGTTCCCACAGCGGGCGGTAATGGAAGTTGGCCGTGGACTGCAGGTTGAGGCTCGCCTCCTGGTAGCGCGATGCGGGCTTGTCGCTCCCGAGATGGCGCGCCACATGGGAGAACGTCTCGCGAAGCTGGACCACCGACGTGGTCTTGATGTCGACTTGCATGGGGCTCCTCAGTCTTGCTGTCCGGGCGCACCGAAGCGCCACTTGGATTTCTCGAAATCGATGTCCTCGGCCTGCTCGCGCGTCAGGTAGGTCACGGCCTGGGTGCGGCAGAACTCCTGGTACGCGCGCAGCGGCAACGTCAGCTCCACCGCCAGTTCCGGGTCTCCGATGGCGAAGTCGAACTGCACGTAGCCGCGCGCATCGAGCTCGCGATAGCGGACGTATCGGCGATCGACATCGAACACGGGCTTGCGTGGCGGCAACTGATGGAGCGACACCGTTTCTCCTCCGGCGGTGAACAGGACGCGTCGCCGGGGTGCTGCTTGGTCACCCCGATCGAACATGGACGCCTGCTCGTGGAGTGCCGGATTGCACCGGCCATGCCATGCGACGCGATGCCGCACTGCACCATCCTTCAAGCGATTGGCGGGCTGACGATTTCCTCGCTTCGCGCAGCGAAACGTCGCGCGTTTCTGCTTCTTCGCGAACGACGTCGCTTGAATAAATTCAGTGAAAAGCCGAGCCTCGCCGCCGGGCCATTCAATAAAAATCTTCAAACTGATCCCGAGACGGCGCGGCTTCATCGAGGCGAACACGGCGCATCAGACGCTTCGCCGGAATGGCACGAGCCGTGCTCGACCACCGCCCACGACTAGCCGCACGGGTACGTCCCGGCGGTACGCAGGAGGACGATTCATGAAATCAACGATGGGCACGCCGCCAATGCCGGCCTCCGACTGGAAGCCGAGCAGCGCCGCCGTGGACCCGCAGCGCTACCCCGACATCGCCGACCTGATGGCGCGCCTGCACTTCTCGCCGGCGGATGGCCGCATCTGGCTCGACGACCAGCGCATGCAGCTGATCCACACCTCGGCGATGGGCGTGATGCGGCGCGAGCTGATCGAAGGCCTGGGCATCGAACGGGCGCGCGGACTGCTGACGCGCATGGGCTACAACTCCGGCGGCCATGACGCCGAACTCGCGCGTCGGCTGCGTCCGCATGCCGGACTGAGCGACACGTTCGCCGTCGGCCCGCAGCTGCACGCGCTCGAAGGCATCGTTCGCGTCGATCCGCCGGTGCGCCTGGAGATCGACGTCGAGCGCGGTCACTACCTCGGCGAGTTCATCTGGCGCGATTCGTCCGAGGACGAGGAGCACATCCGCAACTATGGCATCGGCGCCGAGCCCGTGTGCTGGATGCAGATCGGCTACGCCTGCGGCTACACCAGCGTGTTCATGGGCCGGCCGATCCTGTTCCGCGAAGTCGAATGCCGCGCCACCGGCCACTCGCATTGCCGCATCGTCGGCAAGCCCGCCGAGGAGTGGAAGGACGCCGAGGACGACATCCGCTTCCTGCGCGCCGAGCCGTTCAGTCGTGGCCTGATCGCCACCACGCGCAAGCCGGCCGAGAAATCGGCGCAGGAGCACCTGGCCTCGATGTTCGAGGACGGCGCCATCGTCGGCGTGTCCACCGGCTTCAACGCGGTCTGCCACATGGTGCGCCGCGTCGCCGATACCAGCGCCACGGTGCTCTTCCTCGGCGAGAGCGGCGTCGGCAAGGAAGTGTTTGCGCGCACGCTGCATCGCAACAGCCCGCGCGCGAACCATCCCTTCGTCGCCATCAACTGCGCCGCGATTCCCGAGAACCTCGTCGAGTCCGAGCTGTTCGGCGTCGAGAAGGGCGCGTTCACCGGCGCCACGGTCTCGCGCGAGGGACGTTTCGAGCGCGCCCACGGCGGCACGCTGTTCCTCGACGAGATCGGCATCCTCGGACTCGCCGCGCAGGGCAAGCTGCTGCGCGCGATCCAGGAAGGCGAGATCGAGCGGGTCGGCGACACCAAGGTGCGGCGCGTCGACGTCCGCCTGGTGGCGGCGACCAACCTGGATCTGCGCGCAGAGGTGAAGGCCGGCCGCTTCCGCGAGGACCTGTACTTCCGCCTCAACGTCGTGCCGGTGAAGGTGCCGCCGCTGCGCGAGCGCCGCGACGACATCCCGATCCTGATGAATCACTTCCTGGCGAAGTATCGCCATCGTCACAAGCGCGATGTCACCGGCTTCACGGCGCGCGCCATCGACGCGCTGCTCAACTACGAACTGCCGGGAAACATCCGCGAGTTGGAGAACATGATCGAGCGCGGCGTGATCCTGGCCCCGAGCCAGGGCGCGATCGACGTCAGCCACCTGTTCATCGGCGGCGAGAACCTGGACAGCGTGTCGTTCGGCCTGAGCGGTGACGGTCGCGTCGGTTCGGGCGGGCGCCTGGACGCGGATGATCGTGCCGCCGCCGGTACCGATCCCGCCGATGTCATCCGTTCGATCGCGGCGCGCTGCGAGAAGATGTTATCGGATGACACCGATGCCGACGCCGTTTCACTCGACGAGATCGAGACCTCACTCGAGAAGGCGCTGCTGCAGAGCGCCATCAAGCGCGCGAACGGAAACCTGTCGGCCGCGGCCCGATCGCTCGGGCTCACACGCTCGCGCCTGGTCTATCGCCTGAACAACCGGGGCATGGCGCCGTTGCCGGAGTGAGTTGGAGACGGCTCCGTCGCCCCCGTAGCCCGGACGAAGTCCGGGGATTGCTCTGCCGCCGAACAAAAGCCCCGGACTGCGTCCGGGCTACGGGGCGCGCCGGCGCGTTCCACCGCACGCGGAATCCGGAGCGTCTCGATCCGTACGCGTAGCCCGGGTGAAACCCGGGATCAACGCCCGGTCTGCGAGGAGAGCCCCGGGTTTCACCCGGGCTACGGCGATCCTCGAAACGGGTGCGATCGTCGCAACCGGCGCATCTCAGTCGCCAGACGCATCCCTGTCCCGCTTCTTGAGCCGATACTCCATCTGCCCGCGCCGCAACCGCAGAAGCCGCGCCGCCGCCGACAGATTCCCGCCCGCGCGTTCCATCGCGCGTTGAACGAACAAGGTCTCGATCTGTTCGAACGAGCTCAGCGACGTCAGCAGTTCGTCGGCCAGCAGCCGCTGCTTCTCGCCGGGGCCCGCATCGGTCTGCGCGGCGCTCGGCACCAGCGCGCCGTGCACGTCGAGATTGAACGACGAAGCCTTGAGCTTCTCCCCGCCGGCGAACAGATGCTGCACATCGATCGCTCCGCCCGGCTCGGCGAGGATGACGGCGCGCTGCACCATGTTCTCCAGCTCGCGCACGTTGCCCGGCCAGTCGTAATCCCATAGCGCGTCATAGGCACGGGCGGTGAGTCCGCCGACCGCCTTCGAGAATCGTGCCCTGTAGCGTTCCAGGAACAGTGCGACCAGCAGCGGGATGTCCTCGCGTCGTTCGCGCAGCGGCGGAATCTCGATCGGGAACACGTTCAGCCGGTAGAAGAGATCCGCCCGAAAGCGGCCCGCCTCCATCTCGGCGCGCAGGTCGCAGTTCGCAGCCGACACGATACGCACGTCCACTTTCAGCACCTGCGAACCGCCCACGCGCTCGATCTCGCGCTCCTGGATCGCACGCAGCACCTTGCCCTGCGCCTGCAGCGACAGGCTATGGATCTCGTCGAGGAACAGCGTTCCGCCTTCGGCGCGCTCGAAGCGGCCGGCGCGTGACCGATCGGCACCGGTGAAGGCGCCCTTCTCGACGCCGAACAACTCGGCCTCGACCAGTTCCGGCGGGATCGCGGCACAGTTGACCGCGATCATCGGCTTGGCCGCCCGCGGGCTGATCGAATGCAGCGCGCGGGCGAACCGTTCCTTGCCGACCCCGCTCTCGCCGCGGAACAACACGGTGGAATCGGTGGGCGCGACGCGCCGCACGAGTCGCGCCACCCCGTTGAAACCCGGCGACACGCCCACGAACTCGCCGAAGGCCGGGTCGAGCGCGGTCTCCGTGGGAGCGGGCGACGGCGTTGCGACGAAGCTGTCGATCTTGAGAAAGCCGATGTCCGCTTCGAGCAGCCCTTCCCATTGCGAAAGTGGCCGCCCGATGACGCGGCATTGCGCGTGACCCATCGCGACGCATTCTACTTCGCGCCAATGGATCGGCATGCCGACGATCGCGGTGGAGCAGCCGCTGGCGTAACCGCTCATGATCCAGCACGCGGGCTCGCCACCGATTCCGATCTGCTGCAGGTGCGCTTCGGCTTCCCATGACGCCGCCCAGATGAAGTCCCCCCAGAACTCGCCGCGTTCGACGTCGAAGCGCATCTCGTCCATCGGCCGCATGCCGACGAAGCCCTCGGTTTCGCGCAGCCGCGGTCCCAGCGCGAGCGCATGGGCAGGATCATCCGGGTAGAGCGCGCGCAGGCGCTGACCGTCCTCGGCGCCCTGCTGGTAGCCCAGGCGCATGAGCATCTCGCGCGCCTTGGCGGTGCCGAGCTGCTCGATGAGTTCACGCCGGAGCTGCGCGAACGAATTCGCGTGCATCAGCAGCATGCGTTGCCCGAAGAGCTGGATGTGACCGGCATCCGGCGAGAAGCGCAGGTGCTCGGCGATCGTCTGCGACAGGCGCGCCGCATCGGCGGTGGCCTTGTCCGGAACGGCACCGGCGCGGCGCGCGCGTGGCTTGGTCCTGGCGGGGTTCTTCGCGGATTTCATGGCGGTCGCCTTCTCGGTTCGGAGCCGAGCTTGCTTTCTCAAATAAAGAATCACAAGCCACGACCACTTCCTGAATTGGATAATTTCCAGTTCGTGCCCGATCAGCCTACCAAGCTATCCGTAAAGTATTCCTCTTCAATATCAGTGTTCTTTTAAGATCAACTCCGCCTGGCAGGCGCCTTGCTATCTCCCCTTCAAAGACTCGCATCGATGAGTCATTTCACAACAAAAGGAGATTCCGATGGACATGCCGACTTTCCCCGTTCGCCCCGAGACCACGTACGACGCCATCGTCGTGGGCGCCGGTTTCGCGGGCCTGTACATGCTCCACCGACTGCGCCAGATGGGTCTCAAGGCGCGCGTCTACGAGGCGGGCGAGAACGTCGGCGGCACCTGGTACTGGAACCGCTATCCCGGCGCAGCCTGCGACATCGAGAGCCTCGAGTACTCGTACTCGTTCGACGAAGCGCTGCAGCAGGAGTGGAAGTGGACCTCGCGCTTCGCACGGCAGCCCGAGATCCTCGCCTACATCAACCACGTCGCCGACCGCTTCGATCTGCGCCGCGACATCCAGTTCGGGACACGCGTCAGTTCGGCGGTGTTCGACGACGCGACACGCTGCTGGAAGGTCGAGACGAATCGCGGCGACGCGGTGACGGCGCGCTTCTGCGTGATGGCGACGGGCTGCCTGTCCGCGCCCAAGCCGATCGAGTATCCGGGGGCCGAGACGTTCCGCGGCCGCATCCTGCGCACGCAGGCCTGGCCGCGCGAAGGCGTCGACTTCACCGGCCTGCGCGTCGGCATCGTCGGCACCGGCTCGACCGGCATCCAGTGCATCCCGATCATCGCCAGCCAGGCCAGGCACCTCACGGTGTTCCAGCGCACACCGAATTTCAGCATCCCGGCCGGCAACGGACCGATGGACCCCGCGTACGAAAAGCAGATCAAGGCGAACTACGGCGAGCTGCGCGCCATCGAGCGCGATTCGGATGTCGGCATCTGCGCACGCCTGCGCCCCGAGACGCGCCGCGCGCTCGACGTCGATGCAAACGAGCGCGAGGCCGAGTACGAACGCCGCTGGACGGCCGGCGGCCTCTACTTCTACGGCAGCTTCGTCGACCTGCTCACCGACAAGGCCGCCAACGACACCATCACCGCCTTCGCGCAGCGCAAGATCCGCGAGAAGATCACCGATCCGAAAGTGGCCGACCTGCTGGTGCCCAAGGACTACCCGTTCGGCGCCAAGCGCATCTGCGCGGACACGGGCTACTACGAGACCTTCAACCGCGACAACGTGTCGCTGGTCGACGTGAAGGCGCAGCCGATCCGCGAGATCACGCCGAACGGACTCAAAGTCGGCGACGACGAGCACGAACTCGACGTGCTGATCTTCGCCACCGGCTTCGACGCGATGACCGGCGCGCTGGCCAGCATCGACATCCGCGGGCGCGACGGCGTGAAGTTCAACGACTGCTGGAAGAACGGCCCGCGCAACCATCTCGGCCTGATGACGTCGGGCTTCCCGAACATGTTCATGACCACCGGCCCGGGCAGTCCGTCGGTGCTCTACAACATGGTGCTCGGCAACGAGTACCACGTGGACTGGATCATGGGCTGCATCACCTACCTGGACCGCAACGGTCGGAGCACGATCGAAGCCACGCCCGAGGCGGAAGCCGACTGGCGCCGCACCGTCGACGACATCGGCAGGCAGACGCTCTTCGCGAACGCGAGTTCCTGGTACATGGGCGACAACGTGCCGGGCAAGCCGAGAGTCGTGCTTCCCTATCTCGGCGGCTTTCGCGCGTACAAGAAGACCTGCGATACCGAGGCCGAAAGCGGTTATCCCGGCTTCGCGATCGCGTGAAGCCGCGGCCGGTCTATTCCGGCAACCCCGCCCTGCGCAGCCCGTCCAGGATCGTGACCAGATGCTCGGGCAGCTGGATCGGCAGCCACTCTCCGATCGTGGAGAGGCGCAGGCTGGGGTCGAGCCGGCGCAGGGTTTCCATCGCGCGCTGCGCCTCGGTCGTGCGACCGGCGAGCGCGTGGCTCGCGGCGAGAATGGCGGCGGCGAGCAGGAAGCTCGGCAATTCGCGGAAGGCCTTCTCGGCCCACGACGACGATGCGTCCAGGCGCCCGAGGAACAGATGCGCCACCGCCATGCCGGCCTGCATCCGGTACTGCTCCGGATCGACGGGGCTCAGGCGCATCGCACGCGAGAAGTAGTCGATCGCCACTTCGGGCTCGCCGTTCCATATCTTGAGAAACCCGCCGAGGAACCACGCAGCCGCGAGGTTCGGATTGAGCATCAGCGCCTTGTCGATCAGGGCGATGCCGCCTGCGATGTCGTTCGCCAGATAGCCCAGCGCGTGACCGCTGCGCGTGAGCGCCACCGCATCGCTCCTGTCCAGCTCCACCGCGCGGCGCGCCAGGCGCGCGCCTTCCGCCATCTCGTGTGATCGATCCGTCATCCAGCCGTTGATCTTGCGCCAGCAGTGGCACCACGCCGCCATCGCGTAGGCCGATGCGAATACAGGATCGATCTCGATGGCCTTGTGCAGCAGCGGCAGGGCCTGCTCGAGGGCGTCGCGCGTACCCTGATGAAGCTTGGCCGTTCCGCGCAGGTAGTAGTCGTAGGCATCCAGGCTTTCGGTCGGCTTGTGGCGCGCGCGTTCGAGTTCGGCGCGCTCGACTTCGGGTGCAATGGCGCCGACGACGCTGGACGTGATCTGGTCCTGCAGTTCGAAGATGTCGTCGAGCACGCCTTCGAAGCGACCCGCCCAGTGATGCGCGCCGGTGGCCGCGTCGATCAGCTGGCCGGTGATGCGCACGCGCTGGTTCGCCGTGCGCCAACTGCCCTCCAGCACGTAGCGCACGCCCAGCTCGCGGCCGACCTGCTTCACGTCCATCGGGCGGCCCTTGTACGTGAAGCTCGAATTGCGCGCGACGACGAACAGCCAGCGATGCCGCGACAGCGCCGCGATGATGTCCTCCACCACGCCATCGGACAGGTAGTCCTGTTCCGGATCGCCGCTGAGATTCACGAACGGCAGCACGGCGATGGAAGGCCGGCTCGGCAACGTCGGCGCAACGGCGACGGCGGCAATGGACGCGACCGGCTCGACGACGGCGGCCTCGACGACGCCCGTCGATGAGCCGGTGTCGCTGACCTCGGCCACGAAACGGAATCCCTTGCGGGCGACGGTGCGGATCACCTGCTGCGCCTGGCCGCTGTCGCCCACCGCCTTGCGCACCGCGTTGATGTGGCTGTCCAGCGTCGACTCCGAGACGATCCGCCCCGCCCAGATCACCTGCATCAGGTCATCGCGGCTGACGACACGCTCGCGGCTCTGCACCAGATAGACCAGCAGATCGAAGACCTGCGGCGGGGTGGCGACGACCTGCGACGCCCGCGCCAGCTCCCGCCGGTCCAGGTCGAGCACGCAGTCGTTGAAAACCAGCGGCATTCAGGGCTCCATGGGGTCCCGGGCGGTCACCAAGGAGAAAACAAGGGAAACCCAAGGGTTCGACAAAGTCTCTCGTTCCGCGAATCCGCATCCTGCTTCCGTCGGTCGCCACAACCCTGATGGGCGACCCGGAATCGAGGAGCGGAACATGAAAATCGTTGTGATCGGTGGTAACGGCCTGATCGGCTCGAACATTGTAAGCAGGCTGCGTTTGAACGGTCACCAGACCGTGGCGGCGTCGCCGCGGACCGGCGTGAACACGGTGACCGGCCAGGGACTGGCCGAGGCACTGGCAGGCGCCCAGGTCGTCGTCGACGTCTCGAATGCACCATCGTTCGAGGACCGGGCGGTGCTGGAATTCTTCGAGACCTCCAGCCGCAACCTGCAGGCCGCCGAGGCGGCCGCCGGCGTCGAGCACCACGTGGCGCTGTCGGTGGTCGGCCTGGAACGGCTGCCGGACAGCGGTTACTTCCGCGCGAAGCTCGCGCAGGAAACGCTGATCAAGGCGTCGAAGATCCCGTACACGCTGCTGCGCGCGACGCAGTTCTTCGAGTTCGTCGAGGCCATCACGAATTCGGGTGTCGACGGCAACGGCTTCCGCCTGTCGCCGGCGCTGATCCAGCCCATCGCCTCGGACGACGTCTGCGCCGTGCTGGCCGATCTCGCGGTGGGCACGCCGGTGAACGGCACCGTCGAGGTGGGCGGCCCGGATCGCTTCCCGCTCGATGAACTGGCGCGCAAGTTCCTGGCGTCGCGCGGCGACAAGCGCGAAGTGATCGCCGATATCCGCGCGGGCTACTTCGGCGCCAAGCTGGACGATCGCTCGCTGGTGACCGATGCCGATGCCCGCATCGGCCCTACCCGTTTCCAGAACTGGCTCAGCCGCGCGTCGGCGGCGACGTCGTGAAATCGGCATCGACCTTGTCGCGCCACGGCCTGCAGGCGAGCGTGGCGCTGTGCGCCGCGCTGCTCGCAGGCTGCGCGGTGGGTCCCGATTTCACGAGGCCCGAGAACGGCCTCGGCGATGTGGTGCTCGCGCCGCGAGAAATGTACGAAGGGTCCAGCGCGCTTTCCAATGTCGCGGTGCCGTCGCAATGGTGGAAGCGGTTCGACGACGCGCTGCTCGCGGAACTGGAAACCCGCGCGCTTGCCGGCAATCTCGATCTGCAGCTCGCCGCCGAGCGGATCGCGCAGAGCCGCGCCCAGCTCGGCATCGCGAACGCGGCGCTGCTGCCGGATCTGGCCGGCGGCGCCAGCTATGCACGCGAAGGACTCAGCGAGCACGGCAAGTTTGTCGCGCTGGGCGCACCGAGTGCGCCCAGCGATTTCTGGCAACTGGGTTTCGACGCGAGCTGGGAGATCGACCTGTGGGGCCGTGCGCGCCGCGCCCGCGAAGGCGCGGCGGCGAGCGTCGAGGCCACGCAGTACGACCGTCACGCGGCACAGGTGGCCGTGTCGGCCGAAGTGGCGCGAACCTACCTGCAGTTGCGCGGTGTGCAGGCGCAGCTCGACATCGCCGGGCAGAACCTGGACCTCGCCGACCACGTCGTGCGCCTGGCCGAAAGCCGCGAGCGCAACGGCGTCGCCACGCGTTTTGAGACCGCCTCCGCCCGCGCACAGCTCGCGACGATCAAGGCGACGATTCCCGAGCTCGCCCGCCAGCGCAACAGTCTGACGAATGCGCTGGCCCTGCTGCTGGGCGAGCCGCCGCGCGCACTCGATGCGCAACTGCGCGACGCCATGCCGCTGCCTTCGCTGCCGCTCGATGTACCCACCGGCGTGGGTTCCGAGCTGGCCCGCCGACGACCGGACATCCTTCGTGCCGAGGCGCGCCTGCACGCCGCCACTGCGGCTGTGGGTGTGGCCCAGGCCGACTTCTATCCGCGCATCGGCCTGCGTGGTCGCATCGGCGTGGAAGCTTTCGAAAGCGGCGATCTGGAGAGCTGGGATTCGCGCTTCTTCTCGGTGGGCCCGACGGTCTACCTGCCGATCTTCCAGGGCGGCCGCCTGACGCAGCGCCTGGTGCTGAACGAATCGCGCCAGCGGGAAGCCGCGCTCGCCTATCGCCAGACGGTGTTGGGCGCCTGGCATGAAGTGGACGACGCCCTCGACGCCTGGTCGGCGCAGCAGGGCGAGCACGCCGACCTGCTGGCTTCGCACGAGCAGAGCGCGCAGGCGATGCACGCGGCCGATCGTGGCTACCAGCAAGGCGCTGCCGATTACCTGAGCGTGCTGACGGCGCAACGCAGCCTGCTGGCCAGCCAGACCCGTCTCAACGACAGCGCGACCCACGCCGCGCTCGTGCTGGTGAATCTCTACAAGTCGCTGGGCGGCGGTTGGGACGCGGACGGCCGATGAACGCCTTCGTCTCCTTGCAGGCGGAAGCCCTCCAGCAGACGCCCCTTTCGGTGCCGATGCCCGCGCTGTCGAAGCCGCCGCTGCTGGGACTCGCCGGCGTGTTCCTCGCCGCCATCATGGCGGGCCTGAACAGCCGCGTCGGCGCGCTCGCGCTGGCCGATGTGCGCGGCGCATTGGGATTCGGTTTCGACGACGCGTCCTGGCTCAACACGGCCTACAACGCCGGCGAACTGGTGGCGATGCCGTTCGCGACCTGGTTCGCCATCACGCTGTCGGTGCGCCGCTTCGAGCTCTGGATGATCGTCACCTGCGCGCTGCTCGCGCTGATCCTTCCGTTCGTCCGTGATCTGCATCTGCTGATGGGCTTGCGCTTCACGCAAGGCGTCGCCAGCGGCACGCTGATCCCGGTGCTGATGATGGCCGCGCTGAAGTTCCTGCCGCCGCCGATCCGCCTGTACGGCCTGCCGCTCTACGCGATGACCGCGACGCTCGCGCCGAATCTGTCGATCTGGCTCGCCGGATACTGGACCGACGGCGTGCACGACTGGCGCTGGGTGTACTGGCAGGTCGTGCCCCTCGCGCTGATGGCGGCCGTGCTGGTGGCCCGGGGCATGCCGCAGGAATCCATCCAGCGCGCGCGCTTCGGACAGGCCAACTGGTTCGGCATGGCCTGCGGCGCAACGGCGCTGGTGCTGATTGCCATCGCGCTCGACCAGGGCGTGCGGCTGGACTGGCTGGCTTCGCCGCTGATCGCATCGTCGCTATCGATCGGTGCGGCCCTGCTCGCGGTGTACCTGATCAGCGAGTGGTATCACCCGGCGCCGTTCATCAAGTTGCAGATCCTGGGCCGTCGCAACCTCGCGGTGGGCTGCACGCTGTTCGTCTGCCTGCTGGTCGTGCTGACGTCCAGCTCGCTGCTGCCGATCAGTCATCTCGGCGCGCTGCAGGCGTATCGGCCGCTGCAGATGGCGTCGATCGGAATGATCGTGGCACTGCCGCAACTCGTGCTCGGATTCGCGGTGTCGCTGCTGCTGTACCAGAAGTGGATCGACGCGCGACTCGTGCTCTGCGCCGGGCTGTGCCTGATCGCGCTGGCCTGCCTGTCCGGCGCGCAGCTCACGTCCGACTGGAACGGCGAGCAGTTCGTCGCCGCGCAGATCCTGCAGGCCTTCGGACAGCCGATGGCCATCGTGTCGATGCTGTTCCTGATCACCAGCGTCGTGCAGCCCACCGAAGGTCCTTTCGTGGCCGGCACCATCAATGGGCTGCGTGCGTTGGGCGCACTGGCCGGCGCCGCGCTGGTGACGCAGTTCATGACGGTGCGCGGTCGCTTCCACGCCGACCTGCTGCTCGACCACGCCGCGACGGTGGATCAGGCCCTGCCGAATCTGCTCGCCCCATCCGAGCTGGCCCGCGTCATCGGCCAGCAGGCGCTGGTGCTGTCGATCGCCGATGCCTACCGCGTGCTCGCGGTTCTGGCGCTGCTGCTGATTCCGCTGGTGCTGCGCTTCACGTACATCGCTCCGCCCCTGCAGCGCGCTGCCGCTGCCCGTCCTTCTGCTCAACCCTCTGCTGGATGAACCCGTCATGGCCTTGCCAATGAAAGCCAAGCTTCTCAGTGCCGCGCTGCTCGCGACCGCGATCGCAACCGCGATGCATCTCAACGCTTCCGAATCCGACGCATCGAGCCAGTCCACCGACGACGCCTACATCCAGGCCGATTTCACGACAGTGGCCTCGCAGGTGTCCGGAAGAGTCCTCGAGGTCCTGATCGAGGACAACCAGCCGGTGAAGAAAGGGCAGCTGCTCGCCACGATCGACGATCGCGATTTCGTCGTGGTCGTGAACGCCGCGAAGGCCCAGGTCGCCAGCGCACGCGCCGGCATCCTGAGCCTGGAGGCACACAAGGTTCAGCAGGACACGTCGATCCGCCAGGCGCGCGCAGCGGTCGTCGCCGACGAGGCTTCGCTGAAGCTGGCGCAGATGAATGCCGTGCGCTACCAGAACCTGGCCACTGACGGATCCGGCACCGTGCAGGCGCTGCAGCAGGCGCAAGCCCAGCTGAGCGTGCAGTCGGCAGGCCTGGAAAAGAATCGCGCCGGCCTGCAGATCTCGCGCCAGCAGCAGGACGTGCTCAGCGCCGATGTGGAGAAGGCCAAGGCCGCGCTCGAACTCGCTGAAGCCGCGCTCGCCGCGGCGGAGCTGAAACTTTCCTACACCCGTATCACGGCGCCCATCGACGGCATGGTGGGACAGCGCTCCATTCGCGTCGGCGCGTTCATCGATGCCGGCAAGTCCCTGCTCGCGATCATTCCGCTGGAGGCCGTCTACGTGGAGGCCAATTTCCGCGAGACGCAGCTCGCACACGTCCGCTCGGGGCAATCGGTGGAGATCGACGTGGACGCGCTGCCGGGCAGCACGCTCAAGGGCACGGTGGAAAGTCTCGGTCCGGCCAGCGGCGTCAGCTACTCGGCCGTCGCGCCCCACAATGCCACCGGCAACTTCACGAAGATCGTGCAACGTCTTCCGGTGCGTATCCGCATCGATCCCGATCAGGCGGCGCGCGAGCATCTGCGGGTGGGCATGTCGGTGACGCCGACGATCCGGATCGGGAAGTGATGCCGAGGGCGTGCAGCGACAGGACACCTCGTGTCTGGCAAAGCGCCTTCGAGGACTGGAGAATGCGGCGATTCGATCCGAGGTAACGAAACATGACACCGAAGAAGGGGAAGGCCCCCGATCTCGCCCGCCTCGACCGCGTCGTCGCGGATGCCGTGCGTGCCGCCGACCAGCGCAACCTCGGTTATCGCGAACAGGCGATGAAGATGTACCCGTGGATCTGTGGCCGCTGCAGCCGCGAGTTCAACAACGCCAACCGCCACGAGCTGACGGTCCATCACCGCAACCACGACCACGATTTCAATCCGCCGGACGGCAGCAACTGGGAGCTGCTGTGCCTCTACTGCCACGACAACGAGCACTCGCGGTATCTGGATGCGCGCGGTGGCGCCTCGGCGGCGCCGGACGCTGCAGCGGCTGCGACCGGCAATCCGTTCGCGGATCTCAAGGCGATGCTGAAGAAGAACTGACGGGCGCGACCGCGTCGCGATAGCGGGCGAACCCTCTTCGTCCGCCGCCCCGGCCTTCGCTAGAGTCCGGGAAGGCCCAGGGCCTGCCGCCACGAGGAGATCGCCATGTTCAAGCTGATTGCGCTGTGGAGTGCGCCGAAGGATCGCGCCGCGTTCGAGGACGCCTACCTGGGCACGCATGCGCCGCTGGCGCGCAAGGTGCCGGGTCTCGCCGGGCTCGACACCATCCTGATCGGCGAAGGACTCGAAGGCAGTGCGCCGCCGTTTCATCGCACTGCGGTGATGATCTGGCCGGACAAGGCCTCGTTCGAACGCTGCGAGCAGTCGCCGGAGTGGGCCGCGCTGCGCGCCGATGCCGGCCAGATGATCGAGCGCTACGGCGTCACGCTGACCTCGTTCATGGGCCACGACGGCTGAGCGCGGCATGGCCATCCTCGTCACCGGCGGCACCAAGGGCATCGGGCTCGCCATCGCGCGCCGCTTCGCCAAGCCGGGCGTCGATGTCTTCCTGAACTATCGCGCCGACGAAGCCGCAGCGCAGCGCGCGCGTGGCCAGATCGATGCGCTGGGCGCGCGCTGCCACGTCATCCGCGGGGATGTCGGCACGCCGGCTGGTGCCCATGCGCTGCTCGATCAGGTCAAGGCGAAGACCGACCGCCTCGACCAGCTCGTCCACTGCGCGGTGAAGGTGTTGCCGGGCCCGCTGCTGGGGATCGATCCGGTGGCGTTCACCGAGGCGATCAATCTCAATGGAACGGCGCTGGTGTACCTGGCGCAGGCGGCGCGGCCGCTGCTCCAGCGCGGCAGCACCGTGTTCTTTCTCTCGAGCCGCGGCAGCCGCGTGCCTCTGGCCAACTACGCGGCCGTCGGCGCCGGCAAATCGCTGGCGGAGAGTCTGGTGCGTTACCTCGCGCTGGAACTCGCACCGCTGGGCGTGCGCGCCAACTGCGTCGCGCCGGGCGCGGTCGACACCGAAGCGCTGCGCCAGGTGTACGGCGACAGGACCGACGAGATCCTGAGCCAGTCCGCTGCCGCCAACCCGAGCGGGCGCAACGTCACCGACGAGGACTACTGCAGCCTGATCGAATATCTCGCCAGCCCTGGCGCGGCGATGATCCAGGGACAGGTGGTGTTCGTCACCGGTGGCTCATACCTGGCGGCCTGAGCCCG
Source organism: Panacagrimonas perspica (assembly GCF_004364935.1). Lineage (GTDB taxonomy): Bacteria > Pseudomonadota > Gammaproteobacteria > Nevskiales > Nevskiaceae > Panacagrimonas > Panacagrimonas perspica. The sequence continues at coordinate 2,192,296 of NZ_SOBT01000008.1, forward strand.
CCCTCCCCCGAACTGGACGGATATCGACGCCGTGGGGCGACGGTCCGGACGTCCGATCCGCGACTGCGAGGACTAGCTTTTCGCCCTGCCCCCACGAACTCCGCTCCCGGGAATTCGGGCGCCACGAACTTTCGACGGGGCGCATCCGAACCAGCGCCGGCACGAGCGCGTCAACGCCGAGTGTTCGGAGAGTCCCAGCATGTTCGCCAGATGAGGCAGCGACATTCGGGTTTCCTCGAGATATCGCCGCGCCAGATCCTTGCGCATGCCGTCGCGCAGCTGATCAAACGTCGTCCCTTCCGCCTCGAGCCGGCGCTGAAGAGTCCTCGGATGCACATTCAGCAGGCGGGCAATATTGGGGCGGCTGTCGGCCGGCGTTCCCAGAGCGTGTCTGAGCGCCTGTTGAACCCGGGAAGCGAACGTCGTCTCCGGGGTATCGAACGCGAGCGCCAGATAGTCGATTGCGATCTTGCGCAACGCCACGTTGACCGAACCCAGCGCCGTCGACAGCGTCGTGCGAGCGACGTGAAGCGCCGCGTGTGCTTCTTCGGGCATGACCCGAGCTCCAAAGAAGCGCTCGTAGGTGCGGTCCGAGCCCAGTGTCCACGGGACGGTGACCGCCCGAAGGACATAGGCCTTGCCGGCCAGCAGGCCGAGCATGTGATGAAGATCGGCCAGGCTCAGGTCCAGCGTCTGGCGATGAGCCGCGCGGGGAAGGCGTATCTCCACGCGCAGTTCCGCGCAGCCTTGAACGATCGAACTCTCTTCGCTATTGGTCAGGACCAGTCCCGGACTTTGCACGAACAAATAGCGTGATGCGTAGTTGAGCGCGTCGCCCACCGAAGCGGCGTTCTGCATGGCGATCGCAACCGGCCCGAGAACGCTGATGTCCTGTTTGAGCGCCAGCCGCAGACCGAAGTCGGGCCGCCGGGTCATCGCCGCACTCGCTTCGAGCAGCGCGGCGAGAGACTGCAGCGGAATCAACGCATCCTCGTCCTGAAGCGAAGCCGCCCGAATCCGGTATCGACGCAGCAGAGCCCCCGGATCGGCTCCGAGCTGCCGCATCAATGCTTCATAACCCCGAAGACTGCTGGTCCGGACCGTCGGCGACATCATGTCTCCAACTGTCCAGAGATTGTCTCCTTGGGTCAAGCCCAGTGCATGCGATGCGCTCACGCTGCGGCCTTCTGGATTCCTGACCGTAGCGGAGGAGATGCGAATGAACGACACGCCGTCGGAAGAAGTGGCCCTCGTCGACGCGGTGGTCGTCGGCGCCGGCTTCGCCGGTCTGTACATGCTGCATCGCTTGCGGCAACAGGGTCTGACGGCAACGGTCCTGGAACGCGGCAGCGGTGTTGGCGGCACCTGGTTCTGGAACCGCTATCCGGGCGCGCGCTGTGACGTCGAGAGCCTCGAATATTCCTACAAGTTCGATGAGGCCCTGCAATCCGAATGGGCGTGGAGCGAGCGATACGCCACGCAGCCCGAGATCCTTCGCTACATCGAGCACGTCGTCGAGCGTTTCGATCTGCGGCGCAATATCCGATTCGACAGCAACGTCATCTCGGCCGACTATTCGGCGCGCTCGAGACGCTGGAACATCACGATCGAAGGCGGCAAGCGCTACGAGGCGCGCTACTTCATCGCCGCGACGGGATGCCTTTCCCAACCGAACGAGCCGAAGTACCCCGGACAGGAAAGCTTCGGCGGCGACATCCACTACACGAGCCGCTGGCCGCAGCAGGGAGTGGATTTCACGGGCAAGCGGGTTGCCGTGATCGGGACCGGCTCGTCCGGCATCCAGTCCATCCCCCTGATCGCGGCACAAGCCGCGCACCTGACGGTGTTCCAGCGCACGCCGAATTTCTCCGTCCCGGCGTGCAACCGACCGCTGCAGCCCGATGAGGTCGCCAAGACGAAGATCGAGTACGGCCGCTTTCGCGAGCACAACCTCGAACAGCCTTTCGCCTTCAATCTGTTCGTCAACCCCCGAAATCTCGCGGACGCATCCCCGGCGGAGCGCGAGCGCGAGTTCGAGCGCCGCTGGTCCGCGTTCGGCGGTCTTCAGTTTCTCGGTGCGTTCCAGGATGTGTTCACCGATCCGACCGCCAACCGGGCCGCGCAGGAATTCATACGCGGCAAGATCCGCTCGATCGTCCAGGATCCGCGCAAGGCAGAACTTCTGATGCCCTCCGATCATGCGGTGGGCTGCAAGCGGCTGTGCAGCGACTCGGGCTATTTCGAAACATACAACCGCCCGAACGTCGATCTCGTCGACATTCGTGCCGAGCCGATCGAGTCGTTCGTCCAGAACGGCGTACGCGTGGCCGGCCGTGTCGTCGAGGTCGATGCCATCGTCTACGCCACGGGGTTCGATGCCATGACCGGAGCGCTCTCCCGCATCCGGATCCAGGGACGGGAGGGTCGCCGTCTGACCGACGAATGGGCGCAGGGCGCGCAGACCTATCTCGGCCTGATGTCGGCCGGTTTTCCGAACTTCTTCATGGTGACGGGCCCCGGCAGTCCATCGGTACTGACCAATATGGTCATGGCCATCGAAGATCACGTCGACTGGATCTCGAACTGCATTGCCTTCCTCGACGCCGAGGGCATCCACACGATCGAGACGCCGGGCGAGCGCCAGAACGAGTGGATGCGCGACGTCTCGGCGATCGCCGAGGCCACCCAGTTCAGCGGCTGCAACAGCTGGTATTACGGCTCGAACATTCCGGGCAAGCCGCGAGTGTTCACGATCTACGTCGGGTTCGCGGACTACCGCAAGAAGATCGGGCAGATCGCTGCCCGGCAGTACGACAGCTTCACGCTGGAGCGCGAGACCGCGGTCGCCTGATGCCGCTGTCCATTACAAGAACGTCCGAGGAGAACTGACATGAATCCCGAAACCGAGAAGAAATTGGCCGAGCTGAGTTCGTACAGCGCGCAGAATCTGCAGTGGGCTCGTCTCGAGGGTGGCGACGCGTTCGACTACCCCATCGACTATTGGGTCGCCGTCATGGGCACCGACGTCGCCAAGGGCAGCGCCGACTTCCTCGTGCGCTGGGAACCGGACCGCTACTGCCACTTCCACAAGCACATGGGCAAGACCACGGTGGTCGTGCTCGAAGGCGAGCATCACGTCGTGGAAGAGAGCGACACCGAGACCGTCCACAAGACCCGGAAGCCGGGTCATGTGACGAAGAATCCCGCGGGTGACCTGCACATGGAATACGGAGGCCCCGCAGGATCGCTGCTGTTCTTCAGCATGCAGGCCGACGATGGCGTGCTCTTCGAGTTCCTCGATCGCGCAGGCGGGCTTCTGCGCCTCGTGACCGTCAATGACCTGGCAACGGCAAATATCTAGCAGCGCTAGCGTTTTGCCGGAGAGGTGAGCCCCTTGCTCTGGTGCCACTGCGCCAGCGACAACTTGGGATAGTTCTTGAAGCGCGGATCATCGGGGCGGCCCTCGATCCGGACCCATGGCGCCTTCGAGCCGACCAGGCAATGCACGTTGTCGGGGGGTGCCGGGAGCGCCGTGTCGACCGCGCCCGCGTGGGGATGCACGAGCTCAGGCCAGGTCGGATCCCAGACCCAGAGTGCACTGCCGCAGAACGTGCAGAAATGGCGCCGCGCCTTGCTCAGATGCGTGCCGGCGCCATTCTCGTTGGGAAGTCGGGCGCGGTAGATCTTCAGGAACCGTTTGCCGGTCACCTTCAAGGTTCCGGCGTCGGCACCGAGATTGATCGCATAACCCCCGGCGCCTGCGGTCTTGCGGCAGATCGAGCAGTAGCACCGCATGAACGGAACGGGCTCGGCCGACTCGACCGAAAAACGGACCTTGCCGCAATGGCACGAACCTTTCAGATGCACGGCAATCTCCTTGAGTGTTCCATCGGTCCTGCTTCGCCAGCGCGGCCTCGTCAGATCCGCTTCAGCGCTCCGTCGAGATCAGAGCGCAAGTCATCGACGTCTTCAATGCCGACCGACAGCCGCACGAGGCTGGACGTGATGCCGTTCTGCAGGCGCTCCGGCTCCGGCACGCCCGAGTGGGACATGGACGCCGGATGCCCGACCAGACTCTCCACGCCGCCGAGGGACTCGGCGAGTTGGAACAGCTCGAACCCTTCGAGGAAGCGCCGGGTTCCTGCGAGGTCGGTCTCCAGTTCGATCGCGACCATGCCTCCGTATCCGCTCGCCATCTGCCTGCGGGCCAGCGCATGCTGGGGGTGGGACGCCAGCCCCGGGTAATGCACGGTCCTGATCTTCGGGTGCCGTTCGAGCCACGCCGCCAATTCCTGCGCGTTCTGACAGTGCCGCTGCATCCGCAGCGCGAGCGTCTTGACGCCGCGCAGCGCCAGATAGGCATCGAAGGGACCCGCGATGGCGCCGACCGCCGTCTGCAGCACGCGAACGCGATCCGACAGCGCGGCGTTTTCACCCGCGATCACCACGCCGCCCACCATGTCGGAGTGGCCGTTGAGGTACTTGGTGGACGAGTGCGTGACCAGGTCGAATCCGAGTTCGAGGGGTCGCTGGAGAATCGGCGTCGCGAAGGTGTTGTCGGCCAGCGTCAGGATGCCGCGCGGTCTGGCGACGGCGACGATCGCCGACAGATCGCATAGACGCAGCATCGGATTGCTGGGCGTCTCCACCCAGATCAATCGGGTTTCGGGTCGGATCGCCGCCTCGAGTTCCGACGTATCGCGCAGGTCGACGTAGCTGAAATCCAGGCCCGCGCTGCGCTTGCGCACGTCGGTGAACAGCCGGTAGCTGCCCGCGTAGAGATCCTTCGGGGCGATGACGTGACTGCCGGAATCGAGCAGCTCGAGCACCGTGGCGATGGCCGCCATTCCGGACGCGAAGGCCCAGGCATGACGGCCCGATTCCAGCGCGCAGATCGATCGCTCCCACGCAAACCGCGTCGGATTGTGAGCGCGTGAATAGGAGAACCCCGAATGCACGCCGGGCGACTGCTGAACGTAGGTCGTCGCCTGCGAAATCGGCGGCACCACCGCACCGGTCGCGGGATCCGGTGATTGACCCCCATGAATGCATCGGGTGGACAGCGCAAGCTTGGAAGAGTCCATCGCAGACCGATGACCGTGGAAGCGCGGGACTCCGGATCATACCTTCGAGGCAGGCGCCCGAATCGCCGGCGCCGGACATTCGCGGGGCGAGCCGATCCCGCAGGACGAGACTACGAAACGATCTCCACGCGGTCCGGATAGAACGCCAGGTGTTCCTTGATCGGTGCCACCGCCTCGTAAGGATTCTCGTACGTCCAGATGGCGTTTGCCCCCCGCTCGCCGAGGGCCGGAATGCCGTAGTAGTTCGCATCCCCCTTGAACGGACAGTACGTCGTGTGCTCGCTGCGCTCGAGGCTCTCCATCCTGACGTCGGCGCGCGGGATGTAGAGCACCGGCGGGTATTTCGCTTCGCGCAACTCGAGCGCATTCTCGGTCTGCGCAATCAGCTTTCCGTCGACTTTCACCGTCACCCGCCGGCCTGCGAGCTCGATGTCGATGGGATGTTCCGGCGAGGGTTTCAGGATCCGCCTGCTTGTCATGTCGATCTCCGGGCTGCGGCGCTGCGCGCGTCGTTCGATCCGACGGCGTTTGGGCCGAATCCCATCTTAGAAGAGTGCATGCAGCCGCAACGCTCGCGACACGTGCCCATCGACCTACAGGTAGCGCGCGCTGGGCGCGCTTGTTGCTGAACCGCCGTGCCGGAGCAGGGTGCCTCAGGCCGCGCGAAGGGAGCGGACGAGGCCCGGACGGCCCTGAGGACACGCACTCCTGTCACCCCGCGGTGAAAGAAACGATCATTCACACTCGGAACGCCGACGAACGCGTCGTTGGCCCTGCCCGTTTTCCTGAAATTCGCCTGCCGACGATCCACACGCAGCGACCGCCGTTCGCCACGTTTCGTCCAGTGACCTTTGACCCGGGGACCCGCATGCCCTCCTCCGCCTTCAGATCGTATTCGAAGAAAGCCCCTCGCCCCGAGGTCCTCAACGGGGCTCTGGCCGAGGCACCGTGTACCAGTGGTGGAGCGCACGTCGATGCCTGCGATGCACCGCTGCTGGTCCGCTTCCTGGCGGTGCGGGCACGCACGGTGCAGCTCATCGCGCATCTGAGCGACGAGGACATGGTGGTCCAGTCCATGCCCGATGCCAGCCCCACCAAATGGCATCTGGCCCATACGACCTGGTTCTTCGAGCGATTCATCCTGCGCGAGCGCAGCCCCGGCTACGAGCCGTTCGACGACCGCTTCGACTTTCTCTTCAACTCCTACTACGAGGCCGTCGGTGCGCGGCATCCGCGACCGATGCGCGGACTGCTCACGCGCCCGACGCTCAAGCAGATCCTCGAATACCGGCGCCACGTCGACACGCAGATGCGCTGCCTGCTGGGCCAGCCGCTGGAACCGGAAGTGGACGCACGGGTGCAACTGGGACTGGCGCACGAAGAACAGCATCAGGAACTCCTGGTGATGGACGCGATGCACCTGTTCGCGCAATCGGCGCTGAAATCCGTGTTCGATCCCGAGTGGCCGCTGGCCGCGAGCGGGCGCGCGGCCGGGTTCCGCTGCAGCGGGGGCGGATGGGCGCGCATCGGCGCGAGCGCCACGCATTTCGCGTTCGACAACGAAGGCCCTCAACACCGCGTCTGGCTCGCGCCGTTCGCCATCGCGGATCGACTGGTGACCAACGGCGAATGGCTGTCGTTCATGTCGGCCGGTGGTTACCAGGACGCCCGGTTCTGGCTCTCGGATGGCTGGGAGCAACGCTGCGCCGAGGACTGGCAGTCACCGTTCTACTGGGAACGTCACGGCGATCGCTGGTTCCAGATGACGCCGGCGAGCCTGCAGCCCATCGACCCGGCCGCGCCCGTGCTGCACGTCAGCTATTTCGAGGCGGACGCCTATGCCCGATGGGCCGGCGCCCGTCTGCCCACCGAGTTCGAATGGGAACACGCAGTACGCACCGTCCAGGGACTCGAGCAGGTGTACGACACCGCCTGGCAATGGACCTCGTCTTCCTACGCGCCGTATCCGCGGTTCCGCGCGGCCGCGGGCGCCGTCGGCGAGTACAACGGCAAGTTCATGAGCGGGCAGATGGTGCTCAGAGGCGCCTGCATCGCGACGCCGCCCGGCCATGCCCGTGCGTCGTATCGCAACTTCTACCGCGCAGGACAGCGCTGGATGTTCTCCGGCGTCAGGCTCGCCCAGGATGTCGATCAGTCGTCGGACGCACCCGACCCCGATCCCGAATTCATGTCCGACGTGCTCGCAGGACTGACGCGGCAGCCCAAGGTCCTTTCGCCGAAGTACTTCTACGACGACCGCGGCTCCGATCTGTTCGAGGCGATCTGCGAGACGCCCGAGTACTACCCGACGCGCACCGAGATCGGGATGCTGCGACGCATCGCGCCGGAAGTCGCATCGCTGCTGGCCGATGACACGATGCTGCTCGAGCTGGGAAGTGGTGCCAGCATCAAGACGCGGATGCTGCTCGATGCCTCGCCCAAGCTCAGCGTGTATGTGCCCGTCGACATCAGTCCCGATGCGCTGCATGCCGCCAGCGAGCGCCTGCGCATGGACTACCCGTCGCTGACCATCCTTCCGCAGGTCGCGGACTTCACGCGGCCCCTCGAAATGCCGGCGTCCCTCAAGGGCCAGCCGGTGCTCGTCTTCTTCCCCGGCTCGACGATCGGAAACTTCGAACACGACCAGGCCCTCGCCCTGCTGCGCGGGCTGCGACGAGGCCTGGGTGCGGGTGACCGGCTGCTGATCGGCGCCGACCAGGTGAAGGACCCCGCCACCCTGCACGCGGCCTACGACGACGCGGCGGGCATCACGGCGGCGTTCAATCGCAATCTTCTGCAGCGGATCAACCGCGAGCTCGACGGCGATTTCAATCCGCTGTCCTTCCGGCACGAGGCGCGCTGGAACCCGAGGTTCGCGCGCATCGAGATGCACCTGGTGAGTACACGGGCGCAGATCGTCTCCGTCGCCGGTCGTGCGTTCTCCTTCGAAGAGGGCGAATCGATCCACACGGAGAACTCGCACAAGTTCACGCGCGAATCTTTCACCGGCCTGGCGGCCGAGGCCGGGTGGGTGCTCGAACGCGAATGGATCTCCGGCGCTCCCAGCTTCGGCGTCTTCCTGTTCCGGGCGCGCTGACCGCACGCGCGCGGGATCTTCTCCGGCACCCTGGCGCACAGGTCACGACGCCGTGTCTTCCTCACACGACGGATGCGGACGGCTCGCCATCCCTGCGCCTGGCGCAACGGCGTCCGGATGATCGCGTTCGAAAACGTCACGTACGACTACCCGGGCGTGACCGCGCTGCGTGACGTCACGCTGTCGCTGGATCACGCAACGACCACCGCGCTCATCGGCCCCAGCGGCTGCGGCAAATCCACGTTGATCAAGATTGCCGTGGGCCTGCTGATTCCCTCCCGGGGCCAGGTCCGCATCGGGGAGCAGGCTCTCGAATCCGCCCATCTCGCTGCGCTGCGGCATCGCATCGGCTACGTCATCCAGTCCGGCGGCCTCTTTCCCCACCTGACGGCGCGGGAGAACGTGACGCTGTGCGCGCGACATCTTCGGCGCCCGGCGCCCTGGATCGCCGAGCGCTTCCAGGCACTCGCCGAGCTGGTGCGGCTGCCCGGCGATCTGCTGGACCGCTACCCCGGCCAGCTCTCCGGCGGCCAGCGCCAGCGGGTGAGCGTGATGCGCGCGCTGATGCTCGACCCGGACGTGCTGTTGCTGGACGAGCCGCTGGGCGCGCTCGATCCGATGGTGCGTCACGAACTGCAGCAGGACCTGCGCGCGCTGTTCGATCGGCTGCGCAAGACGGTGGTGCTGGTCACCCACGATCTGGCCGAGGCGGCCTTCTTCTCCGACAGCATCGTGCTGATGCGCGAGGGACGCATCGTGCAGCGGGGAACCCATGCCGACCTGCAGCGGGCGCCTGCGGATGCATTCGTCCGCGCGTTTCTTGCCGCACAGCAGCCGCTGCCACCGCTTCATGACTAGGATCGCGCGCCTCGTTGTCCTGATGCTCGCGTTGAGTTGCGCGAACGCGAACGCCGGTCCGGTCGTCATCGGATCCAAGGCGTTCACCGAGTCCGTGATCCTGGGCGAGCTGGCCACGCAGATGCTTCGAAACGGCGGCATCGAGGCCCGGCACCAGCGGGAGCTCGGCGGCACGGCCGTGCTCTGGAGCAGCCTGCGCCGCGGAGACCTCAGCTGCTACGCCGAGTACACCGGAACGCTGCGTGCCGAGATCTACGCGCGCGAGGCGGCCGGCACGGACGCCCAACTGGCGGCACTGCTGCAGCGCGACGCCATCTGGGCATCGCCACCCATCGGCTTCAACGACACCTATGTGCTGGGCATGCGCAAGGCAGCGGCGCAGAAGCTGTCGGTGATGCGCATGTCGGATCTGGTTTCGCATCCGGGGCTGCGCCTGGCTTTCAGCAACGAGTTTCTCGATCGCGCCGACGGCTGGCCGGGACTTCGTGCGGCCTACGGACTGCCGCAGGCCGACGTACGCGGCATGGACCACGATCTGGCCTATCGCGCGCTCGCCGCAGGATCGATCGACGTCACGGATCTGTATTCGACCGACGCGGAAATCGCGTACTACGACCTGGTCACGCTGCAGGACGACCGGCATTACTTCCCGGCTTACGATGCGTTGTTCCTGTGCCGCGCCGATGTGGCGCCGGACGTGCGCAAGGTCTTCGAGCAACTCGCCGGCACGATCGACGCCCCCACGATGGCGCGGCTCAACGCCCAGGCCAAGCTCGATCACGTCCCCGAAGCCAAGGTGGCCCAGGCCTTCATCCGCGACGCCCTGGGCGTCGAGTCGCGCATCGCGAAGGACTCTCGATCGGCGCGGCTGCTGCGGCGCACGCTCGAGCACCTGTCCATGGTGGGGCTGTCGCTGCTCGCGGCGGTGCCCTTCGCCGTCGCGCTGGGCGTGCTGGCGTTTCGCCGTCCCCGGCTGAGCCGGCCGATCTTCGCGGTAGCGGACGTGCTGCAGACCATCCCGGCGCTCGCGCTGCTGGTATTCCTCATCCCGTGGCTCGGGATCGGATACGCGCCGGCCGTCACGGCGCTGTTCGTCTACAGCCTGCTGCCGATCCTGCGCAACACGCACGCCGGCCTTGCCGACATCCCGCAGGACCTGCGCGACTCGGCAGACGCGTTGGGTCTTTCGAGCAGGGCCAGGCTGCGCTTCATCGAGATGCCGTTGGCAGCGCGCTCCATTCTCGCCGGCATCAAGACGGCAGCCGTCATCAACGTCGGCACCGCCACGCTGGGCGCATTGATCGGCGCGGGGGGATACGGGCAATCGATCCTCACCGGCATCCGTCTGGACGACCACGCGCTGATTCTCGAAGGCGCGGTGCCAGCCGCGCTGCTCGCGCTCGCCGTGCAATGGGCGTTCGGCATGCTCGAACGACGATGGGTCCGGGTGCACTGAGGCGGCTGCTCCAGCCGCCGGTGGTCTGTCCGTCGCGGCGCAGCGTCAGCAGCGTCAGCAGCGGCCGCCGCTTCACGGCCGTCTGCGCGCGTCCGTCAGCGGACGTATCGGCAGGCCGTCACTTCCGGATCTCGTCCCTGCCCAGCTTGCGGCGAATCAGCGACCGCTCGCCGGTACTGCCGCGATTGACGCCCACCACGCCCTTGGCGAGCGTGTTGCCCGGCGCGCTCGCCAGCTGCGCGCCTGCCGCCGTGAGCCCGCCATCGACCGCGATGTCGGTACCCGTCATGAACCGTGATCCGTCGCTGCACAGGAAAGCGATGACATCCGCCAGGTCACGCGGCTCGCCGCGATCGGGCCACGGCTGGAGGGCCGACAGGTCCGGCCCGGCGCCGCCACCGAGCGCCAACGGCGTGCGGATGAAGCCGGGGCACACCGCGTCGACGCGAATCCGGTGGGCCGCCAGTTCCAGCGAGACACTGCGCGTGAAGTTGATCACCGCCGCCTTGGCGCTCGAATAGGCGACCGGCCCGCCGCCGCCGTAGAGCCCGGCAACGGAGCCGACGTTGACGATCGCCCCACCTTCCCCACGCGCGATCATGGCGCGGGCGCCGTGCTTGACGCCCAGATACACGCCGCGCACCAGCACGTGGAACGTGTAATCCCAATCGTCGACGTCGATCTCCGTGATCGGTCCGAAAGCGCCGCCCAGACCTGCGTTGTTCACCAGCTTGTCCAGCCGGCCGAACGTATCGACGGCGCGCGTCACGGCAGCGGCGATGTCCGCCTCTTCGGCGACGTTGGTGCGCACGAAGATCAGCCGGCCCTCGCGGCTCGGTCCGGAGAGTTCGGACAGCAGGCGTTCGCCGTTCTCTGCATTCAGGTCTGCGGCCACCACCGCATCGCCGTCTTCCAGCATGCGCTCGACGGTGGCGCGCCCGATGCCGCTCGCACCGCCCGTCACCAGTGCGACCTTGCCGCTGTACGAATGAGGCATCGCCTGTTCTCCCGATGGGTACGGAGCGCCCCTCAACGAGCGCAGGCCGCGATGGTCGCGCGTTCTTCGGCCGACCGCGACCGGTGGTGATTCCTGGCCATCGTGCAGATCGGGGCCCGAAGGCGGACCACCGCAGTTCCGGAACAGCGGCGTTGAACGCCATCCGGCCAGACCGAGGAACTCGTCGAGCGATCAGAACTCGAACCCTGCACGACGATCGTCGTGCTTCGATTCGAACCATCCGAGGTTCCGCATGCCGGGTATCCACGACTCCGCAGAACAGGGCTACGCGCTCGGCGCCGCCACCTACCAGCAGGGCCGGCCGGATTATCCCGCCGCGATCGTCGACTGGCTGCGCTCGAGCCTCGGGCTGATCGCCGGCCGCACGGTGTGCGACCTGGGCGCGGGTACCGGAAAATTCCTGCCGTTCCTGGCCGCAACGGGTGCCGACATCATCGCCGTGGAACCCGTTCGCGAGATGCGGGAAAAGCTTCAGGCCGCTCACCCGGGCGCAGTCGCGCTCGAAGGATCGGCCGAAGCGATTCCGCTCGGCGACGCGTCGGTGGACGCGGTGATCTGCGCGCAGGCCTTCCACTGGTTCGCCAACGCCACCGCGCTCGGCGAGATCCATCGGGTGCTGCGGCCGGGCGGCCGGCTCGGACTGGTCTGGAACGTCCGCGACGAGAGCCTCGACTGGGTCGCCGCGCTGTCGAAGATCATCGATCGACACCAAGGCGATGCGCCGCGCTTCGTGAGTGGCGCCTGGCGACGGCCCTTCGGGACGACGACGATGTTTTCGCCGTTGCGCGAGCAGCGCTTTGCGTACCGGCATGTCGGGCCGCCGCACCGGGTGATCGTCGATCGCTCGCTGTCGGTAAGTTTCATTGCGGCGCTGCCGCCGAGCGAACGATCCCGGGTCGAGCGGCAGGTGGGCGCGCTGATCGCGTCGACACCGGCCCTGGCGGGCAAGGACGAGGTCGCGTTCCCCTACGTCACGATGGCGTATTCGGGCGTTCGCCTGGGCTGATCCGGGGCGTCGCCGTGATCGGCATGCCCGCACGGCCGGGCATCGCCGCCCGTGTTTTTCAGCGCCCGACGGCGCGTGCCGGAGCAGCACGCGTCTGGCGCAATCCTTCCCTCGGAATACGGCAGCAAGAACCGGAGTGAGCGGCCCGGCTCGCGATCGCAGACTGGTCGCACCTTCACCACCGCGAACGTTTTTTGCCATGACCGCATCCAACATCAAGACCATCAGTGTCGAACCGGCGATCCTCTACTGGGGCACGCCCGTCGTCCTGATCAGCACGACCAACGAAGACGGCACCTCGAACATTGCGCCAATGTCCTCGGCGTTCTGGCTCGGGTGGCGCTGCATCCTGGGGCTGGACGCCAGCTCGAAGAACACCGAGAACCTGATGCGAACCGGCGAGTGCGTGCTCAACCTGCCCTCACCGGCCCAGGTCGAGCATGTCGATCGGCTGGCGCGTCGGACCGGAAGCGATCCCGTCCCCGCTGCGAAGGTGATGCGCAACTACACCCACGAAAAGAACAAGTGGGAAATCTCGGGCCTCACGCAGGCGCCAAGCGAGACGGTCAAGCCGCCTCGCGCACTGGAATGCCCGGTCCAGATGGAAGCGGTGCTGTCGGCCACGAACGGATTCATGGCGGACGATCCCATGTGGAAGGTCGGGATCAAGGTGTTCGAGGTCCGCATCCAGCGCGTGCACGTGCACCCCGAATTGCTGATGCAGGGCACGAACGACCGCATCGACCCCGACAAGTGGGGGCCCCTGATCATGAAGTTCCAGAAGTTCTACAGCTGCACGACCGAGCAGGTTCATTCGTCCCGCCTGGGCGAGATTCCGGAGGCGACCTACCTGAGCCCCGACGTCGGGCGGGCACGCGCGGCGGCCAAGGCCTAGCGCGCTGCCGCCCACTGCGCGGCCGGAGCGATGCCGGCCGCGCACAGCGGCGCCTGTTCATGATCTGCGCGACGGCGAATCCTATCGGGCGCCGCAACCTGCAACGGAGCGTCAGGTTGCAATCGGGCCGCGCTGTGTGAACCTATGGCGCAGGGCCAGTGCTCCGCCGGTGAGGCGAACAGTCGATTGTCGAACGCAGACATCACCACCTGGGAACGGATCCTCCAGACCGAGACATCACCGGTCTGCGCCTTCGATCTGGAGTATCGCCTCACCGCGTTCAACCAGGCGCACAGCGACGGCTTCTTCGGCATCTACGCCTATCGCGTGAAGGTCGGCGACGTGTTCCCCGACCTGTTCCGCGCGGAGGACCAGGCCAGGGTGATGCGCGGGTTCATGACCCGTGCGCTGGCGGGCGAGCGCTTCGACGTGGTCCAGGACTTCGGCGACCCCGACCTGTCCAAGCCCTTCTGGCAGATCTCGTACACGCCGCTGCGCGACGCCGCCGGCAAGATCGTCGGTGCCTTTCACCGTGCGCAGGACATCAGCGCGCGGCTGCGCACCGAAGCCGAACTGGCCGCGGCGCGGCAGGTCATCGAGCAGACCAACGCAGTCGACCGCAAGCTGCGGCGCGCGCTTCGGGATCTGGACGACCAGCTGCGCGACGTGGCGGATCCGACGGCGATCGCGCGGGTGGCCGGGAAAGCCGTCGGAATCGCGCTCGAGGTCGGGTCCGCCAGCTTCGGCACGATGCGGGACGACGGCGAGACGCTGGAGGTCGCAGACGACTGGACGGCAGCAGGTGCGCCCAGCCTCGTGGGCGCGCACTGGCTGCCGCATTACGGAACGCCGCTGGACGTGCTGCGACGCGGCGACGACGTGGTCTTCGACGACGTCGACGCAACCGGGCTGCACTCGCTCAATGCGGCGGCCTGCCGGGCAGTCGGGGCGCGATCCGGGGTGAATGTCCCGGTCATGGAGGCCGGTCGCTTCGTCGCCATGTTCTTCGTGGTGGCCCCGCTGCCGCGAAGCTGGTCGCGACTGGAGCTGGATTTCATCCGCAATGTCGCCGAACGCACTCGCGCGCATGTGGAACGGCGCCGCGCCGAGTCGGCGTTGCGCGAAGCCAACGCCTCGCTCGAGCGGCGCATCGAGCAGGCGCTGGCCGAACGCGAATCGCGCTTCCGGTTCCTGGCCGAGGCACTGCCGATCGGCATCCTGGCCGCGACGCCGGACAGTCGATTCGATTTCGCGAACACCTGGATCCAGCAGGAGCTGGGCTTCCGGCTCGACGACATCCAGATGGCGAGCTGGTCGCAGATCCTGCACCCGGACGACATGGAAATGGTGCATCAACGCTGGGCCGAGATGGCGTCGGGCGGCCCGCCTGCGCAGATGGAGTACCGCCAGCGCTCGCGTGACGGCGAGTACCGCTGGTATCAGACCCGCGCGGTGCTGATGAAGGATGCGCAGCAGCGCCCGGTGCGCATCTTTGCCGGCGTGATGGATATCGAGGAGCTGATCCGCGCCCGGCAAACGGCGGAAGAGGCGACGCGGGCCAAGAGCAGTTTCCTGTCGACGATGAGCCACGAGATCCGCACGCCGATGAATGCGGTGATCGGCATGACGAGCCTGCTGCAGGACACGCCGCTGAGTGCGGAACAGCACGACTTCGTCAGGACCATCCGCAGCAGTGGCGATCACCTGCTGGCATTGATCAACGACATTCTGGATTTCTCCCGGATCGAATCCGGGACGATGACCTTGGAGCGACAACCCTTCAGCCTGCGCGAGTCCCTGGAGACGGCGATGGACCTGGTCGCGCCGCGCGCCTCGTCCAAGCACCTGGAACTGCTGCTGCAGGTGGAATACGGCGTACCCAAACGCGTCGTCGGCGACGTTGGACGCCTGCGCCAGGTGCTGATCAATCTGCTGGCGAACGCCATCAAGTTCACCGAGTCCGGAGAGGTGGCGCTGAGCGTCCGGGCCGATCCCCGCAGCGACGGCCATCACGACCTGCAGTTCTCGGTACGCGACACCGGCATCGGCATCGCGCCGCACCACATGGAGCGCCTCTTCAGCGCGTTCTCGCAGGCCGACGCCTCGATCGCGCGCCGCTACGGCGGCAGCGGCCTGGGCCTGGCGATCTGCCGCCGTCTGGTGAGCATGATGGACGGTCGCATCTGGGCCGAGAGCGAGGCCGGTTGCGGCAGCCAGTTTCATTTCACGGTGCGGCTCGGTGTCGATGCGCAGGCGGACCCTGCGCCCGATCCCGCTCCGACCGGCCTGGCGGGCCGCCGGATCCTGGTGGTGGACGACAACGCCAGCCATCGCGCGATCATCGAGGGCTTCCTCGGCCGCTGGGGCGTCGAAGCCGTGCTGTCCCCCTCGCCGCGCGACGCGCTGAACCGGTTATGGCGAGGCGAGTCGTTCGATCTTGCGCTGCTCGACTACTACATGCCCGAGATCGACGGCGCGCAGCTCGCCGCGTCGATCCATGCCTTGACCGCGTACCGGACGCTTCCGCTGATCCTGTTGAGTTCGATGGCGCCTGGCGACGCCTTGGGCGAGTTCGTGACGCGACTGACCAAGCCGGTCAAACCGTCCCAGCTGTTCGAGGCGATCAGCGATGTGCTCCATCACGCGCAACGGCAGCCGCGCAGCGGTACCGTCACCAGCGAGCTGCCCGGACATCGGCGTCCGCTGAAGCTGCTGGTGGCTGAAGACAACACGACCAACCAGAAGGTCGTGGGCTTGCTGCTTCGCAAGCTGGGCTACGAGGCCGACTTCGTCGCGGATGGCCAGGAGGCGCTGCTGGCGGTCGAGCGTCGTCCCTACGATGCGGTGCTGATGGACGTCCAGATGCCACAGATGGATGGCCTGCAAGCAACCCGCGAGATTCGGCGGCGATGGGGCGATGCACATCGGCCTCGGATCGTGGGCCTGACTGCGAATGCGATGACGGAGGATCGGCTGATGTGCCTCGACGCCGGCATGGATGATTTCCTCAGCAAGCCGGTGACATTGGACAAGCTGGACGAGGCGCTGAGGCGCTGCGAGCCGAGGCTCGAATAAGCGCAGACCGTCAGGCAGGCGCCACGTTTCGCATCCAGTCCGCGGTGGGCTGGAGTGCGGTCAGCAGGTGATCCCGCAGCGCGGGATCGAGCCCCACATCCGACATCGCGCCGGCCATGCACGCAAGCCACTGGTCCCGCTCGGACTCGCCGATGGCGAACGGAAGATGCCTCGCCCGCAGTCGCGGATGACCGAAGCGGCTGACGAAGTGGTCCGGTCCACCGGTCCATCCGCACAAGAACCAGAACAGCTTGTCGCGGGAGCCCGCGAGCGAGGGCGGATGAAGTGCGCGAATGACGCGATACGCCGCGTCAGCTTCCATGCGGTCGTAGAAAGCATCCACGAGCCGGCGCAGTCCCTCTTCGCCCTCGAGCGCCTCGAACATCGATTGGCTGGTCATCCGACGACTATAAGGCGCGGCCCCCCGACCGTCTTCCCGGCGGCGACTTCAGCAGCCCGTTCACGAACTGCCGCTCCCCGGAAAACCCCACCCCATCCTGTTGACGCCGGAGATCGGCGGAGTGCGAGGCAGGCACATCCGCACCTCGCCGCATCACGTTGGCCCGATGACACGACGCGTGTTGCGGGGGGCGCTCAGACTGCCGCGCCGCCGCTGTCCACATCGTCCTGCAGATGCTGGATGCAGTGCAGGCGCTGGATCTTCCACGGCGGCGCAGCTTCGATCCAGGTCAGCGCCGTGTTGTGCCACCGCTCAGGCGCCACCGCGCCCGCGCCCAGGCACAGGTGACGTTCGATCAGCGCATGGCAAACCAGACCGTGGGTGACGACCAGCAGGCTGCCCGGTACGCGTGCAGCCAGCTGCGTCACGCGCGTCCACGCTCGCCCGACGCGCTCGTGAAAATCCGCCACGGTCTCGCCGTTCGGCGGCGCGTAGTCGATGGCGAACGGGTCCACTCGCAGTTCGGCATACGGCGTTCCGCGCAGGTCGCCGAAGTCGCGTTCCCGCAACAACGGATCCGTCGTGAGGGGCACACCGGTGCGCGCGGCGATCGGCGCCGCGGTCTCGAGCGCGCGCGCCATGTCACTGCAAAGGATGTGCGCGATGCCGCATTCGGCGATCCGGCCCGCCAATCGCTCCGCCTGCTGCCGGCCCGTCGCGGACAGGCGCGCATCGGGGAACTGGACGACGCGCGCCGCATTCGAGTCGGTTTCGCCATGACGCACCAGCAGAATCGGCGACGTCATGGCTGCGGCTCTCGCACGAAGCCGAGCGCGGCCGGCGCATCGCGATCGTCGAGGCGTTCGACCGGCAGGCTTTGCCCGCCGATGGACAGGCGCAAGCGCGTTGCGCTGCCGCCAGGAGTTGCAAGCGCCGCGAGCAGGCAGTCCTCGACGTCGGACCCATCGTCCGCGTGCAGGTGTGCGAGCACCCCATCCAGATCGTTGGAGTCGACGCCACCCGCGCCGTGCTCGGTCGCGATCAGGAGCGACCCCTCCTCGTCGAGATACGCCGACCGCAGCTGCTCCACCGGACGGCCGTTGTGCGTCATCAGCAAATCGCCCTCGCCCCGGCGCAGCACGAACGGCATCCACTCGAGATTCATGTAACCGCGCTGCGGACCGTTCTGGAAGAACCAGCAGCCGCGCGCATCTGCCGCGTAGTTGGCGCCAATGGTTTCGACGATCTGCGGACGACTGATCGTCTCGCCGCGAATACGCCAGCGGCCGCGACGGTCGAGCGACAGCCACCCGTAAAGCGCCGGGACGTTCGGCCACTTGTCGAGCGCGCGTTCGACCCAGGATTCAAAGGGCATGTGGCGATGCTATGCCACCCGTGGGTGGGCGGGAAGGCGGGTTGTTGATGACTCGGGGCATCGACGGGCGATGGCGGCGATGTGCCAGGAGCAGCTGCACGCTAGTGACTGCTCTGCGGCACCAGATTTTTCCCACACCACGCTCAAGCTCGCTCAGCAACACGCTGGAGCAGACGCGTGAACGTCGGATTCCGATTCTTGGTGTCCCTTACCTTTGCCCTAGTTCTGGTAAGCCTTCCCCGGAAGGAATGAATCGGCTCTCGGTTGTCACCTTCATTCGGTCGCTCGTCATTTTTCTCTTCTGGCAACTCACAGGCCGGCCCGCAAGTTTCGCGACAGACTCGATTGCTAGTTTGGCTCCGATGACGACCAGCCATCCGGAGCAACTGCCATGCTGCACCATTCATCGCTGCTTGCCGCGCTCTTGTTGTTCGCATCTGCCTCCGTTTCGACGCGTGCTCAGGCGCAACAGGAGGCAGCGGGAGCCGTTCGCGGACGCATAGCAGATTCGGTGACGGGACGAGCGGTACCGACGGCCACCGTGCACTTGATGCGCAATCAGAAGATTCATGGCACCGCTGAAGCCGATACCGCCGGAAAGTTTTCGTTCGATGAAGTGCCCGAAGGCGTGTATTCGGTCGAGGTGGAAGAGCAGGGCTATGTGAAAGCTGTACAGGCCGATGTGCGGGTCGTGCTTCGCAGAGTGGCTGCCGTCGATTTCGAACTGGTGCGCGGGAGCGATGAGGCGCTTGAACAAGTGGTTGTCACAGCGCGCGGGCCAGCAGGGTCGCGAGCGACGCCGAACACCGTACAGCTGGAGCGCGAGGAGATACGACGTAATCCCGGCAGTGCAGGCGACGTATTCCGTGCGCTGGACGTTCTGCCGGGCGTCGTCGCGACGGGTGAGTTCTCCAACTTCACCGTTCGCGGAAACGGCCCGCGGGACAACCTGATCCTGATCGATGGCATCCCTTTCGATAAGGTTGCTCATTTCGATGAGTCGCTCGGGGAGGAAGAGATCAACGGCGGTGGGCGATATTCGATCTTTGCGCCGAACATCATCGGCAGCGCCAAATTTTCTCCGGGCGGCTGGCGGGCGGCCGAGGGCGGCAAGAATGGTTCCCTGCTCGAACTCGGGATCGCTGATGGCAACTTCGCGAGCTCCACGGTCGGCGCACGCTTCGACATCATCGGAGTCGAGGCGGACTATGACGGGCCGAGCTACGTCGCCGATAACACCAGCTTGCTGCTATCGGGGCGGAAGTTCGATTTCAGCAACCTGTTCAAAGCGATCGGTGAAGATGACATCGGCACGCCGCGCATGACTGATTTCATCGCGAAGTCCGTCACCGATCTGGATGACAACAACAGTCTCGAGCTGCTGGCGATTTACGCGGGCGAGGATTTCAAGCGCACGGTCGAGAATGCGCTCGCGTCCGATAACTTCGAGGACGTGGATATCGGCGAATCGGAGCAGGACAGCACATTGCTCGGCGCGAGGTGGCGGTGGTATCTCGGTGAGGACGCACAGTTGCGCAACACGGTCTATTACCGAAACAGCGACAAGACCAGCACGGAGGGCGAGGCATATCCGGACCTCGCGGGCCCAGACCCGACACCTGCGACGACGCCGATCCGCGAGAACATTCTGCGCATCAAGGAAGTTGAAAAAGAGATCGGCTGGCGCAGCGACTTCAGCACGGTGCTCGGCTCGGATGGAATCTTCTCTGCTGGCACGCATGTCGCTCGCGTTGATCTCGACTTCGACCGTCGTCTCTCCGGAGACTGGACGCGGTATGTATACGATCAGTCGGACTTTCGCGCCGATCCGACACAACGATACATCGTGCTGACGCCCGAGGAATTCGACTCGACGTTGAGCGCAGCGGAGACGCGTATTGCCGCGTATGCCGACTACGCCTGGACCATCGGCGATTTCACGTGGACACCCGGAATGCGTTACGAGCACGATGGGTTCGCCGGAAAGTCTGTTGTCGCTCCGCGCCTGCTTTTGAGCTGGCAGCCCGATGCGATCACCCGTGTCTGGACCGGAGGTGGCGTGTATTACCAAGCACCGCGTTATCTCGACATTGCGGCCGATCCTTCCAATCTCGATCTGAAGAGCGAGCGCTCCACGCAGTATCTACTGGGCTTCTCCCGGCACCTGCGCGAGGATCTCCGTTTTTCGGCCGAAGGCTATTATCAGGATCTCGACGACCTGATCGTGTTCGACGATCGGACCACGGACACGGCAAGGAATATCGGCGAAGGCTACGCGACGGGCGTGGACCTGATGCTTGCCAAACGCATGAGCCGAGACTGGAGCGCTTCGGCGACCTACTCCTACTCGCGCGCCCGCCGCGACGACAAGCTTGGCGAAGGCGAATTTGCGTCAGATTGGGACCGGCCGCATGCGTTCGGTATCGTTGGAGCTTGGCAGCCCACCGATCGATGGACATTGTCGGCAAAATGGAAATACGCTTCCGGACGGCCCACTGATGCGTTCATCGTGCACAGCGACGTGTTGGGAGGCGCGGGGCCCGTGCGTTACTCGAAAGAATTGACGCGCACGAACACCGAACGTCTGCCCGCTTATCATTCACTGAGCATGCGGGCGGACTACCAGCGCCGCTTCGGCCCGCTGAGCCTGGTTGCCTATCTCGACGTCCTGAACGTCTACGGTCGCAAGAACGGCAACGCTTATGAGTGGGATGAACGTCGCGGCGTCAACATCATCGAAGGACTTGACGAGCTGCTGCCCACCATCGGACTCAGGCTCGAATACTCCTGGACGCCAGGCACTTGAGCTGACTACCGAGATCGCTCATTGAGATTGCTCATCATCGAAGATAACCAGCGCCTCTGCCAGGCCGTCGCGGAGAGCCTGCGCTCCCAGGGATTCGCGGTCGATACAGCGGCCACGGCGGCAGAGGGACTGCAGATCTGGCGAGCGGCCGACTACGATGTCGTCGTTCTCGATCTCATGCTCCCGGACGGCAGCGGTCTGCGCGCGCTGCAGGAAATGCGTGGCCAAGGCAGCAAGACACCCGTGCTTATCCTCACCGCGCTAGGTGCGATCGAGGATCGCGTGCGCGGCCTGGATTGCGGCGCGGACGACTATCTCGTCAAGCCGTTCGCGATGCAGGAACTCATCGCTCGGCTGCGTGCGCTGTTGCGTCGTCCGGGCGCAGCATTGGGTCGCACGCTGACGCTCGGTAACGTGAGGCTCAATACATCCGCACGCATCGCCACCGTCGCCGAGACGCAGCTCGATCTGACACGTTCTGAGTTGATTGTGCTTGAAACGCTGCTGCGCAATCAGGGACGTGTCATCTCGAAGGATCGGCTTGGCGAATGCCTGTACGATTTTCAGCAGGAGCGCAGCACGAATTCGGTGGAGACGCACGTGCACAGGTTGCGCAAGAAGCTTGCGTCCGCGGGCGCTGATGTGTCGCTCCGGACTTTGCGCGGTCTTGGCTATCTTGCCTCCTGATCGCGACTCGATGCGCGCCCCGTCCCTACTTCGAGCACTCGTCGTTCGGCTAACCATCGTGGTCCTGCTAGCGCTGGCCGGCAGCTATCTGGTTTTGTACTTCGAATTTCGCGACGGCCTGATGGGTCTGGAAGGTCAGAGCATTGCCATCCAGGTGCAGGACCTGCGTGCGTCGATCGTGTCGGGGTCGAGCCCACCGCGGCTCGAGTTGCCACGGTCCCTGCAAGAGTTCTACGCCCAACCGGATACATTGAACGGCTACCAACTGCTGGCCGCAGATGGCACGGTGCTGGAGTCGGGCGGTTTCTCTGCGCCTGATCTGCCATTGCCGGTTGCTCAAGGCGTTGGGCAGGTCGTCATGCAGCTGGAAACGAATGCGTTGTCAGGCAACAGCGTCATGGCTGCCGCGCTCGATCTCGAAGATCGTCACGGCCGTTCCTGGTTGCGTGTGGTGCGGAATCTCAAAGATACGGAGAGCTTGGTCGCCCAGCTCATGCTCGGCGCGCTGGACGAGCTGTATCCGCCGATTGCCCTGCTGCTGATCGCCGTGGTCAGCGTCGTAGTCGTGACGGTGCTGTCATCGCTTCGCTCCTTGCGCTCCGTCTCGCATCAGGCCTCGATGTTGTCGCTGAATCGTTTGGGCGAACGGTTGCATGCCAAGAACCTCCCTCGGGAGCTCGTTCCGCTCGTTCAGGCAGTCAATGCGTCGCTCGATCGGCTCGAAGCGGACTATCGCGTGCAGAGGGAATTCACCGCCAACGCTGCGCATCAGTTCCGTACACCGCTCGCGACGTTGCGAGCACGGCTCGAGTCCCGCTTCTCGGCGCAGATACTGGGCGATGTCACGTTCGAGATCGAACAGCTCGCGCGGCTCGTCGAGCAACTGCTCTGTCTTGCGCGCCTCGATTCGCAGGAGGAGTTCCAGTTCGCCGCGTTCGACGCTTACGCCGTTGCGCTGGACGTGGCTCGGGAGCTGGCGCCGTCTGCGCTCGAGTCAGAACACTACGTGACCGCCGCGACGCCCGACGCTTCCGTGCCTGCGCACGGGAATGCAACGCTGACGCGCCTCGTCTATCGCAACCTGATCGAGAACGCGATCCAGTACACGCCCGCCGGCACGTCGATCACGCTGTCCTCTGATTCTACGGGCGTGATCATCGCCGATGATGGACCGGGAATCGCTGTGCACGCTGCTGCGTCCCTGTTCGAGCGGTTCCGCCGCGGTCCCAATGCTTCGGGCCCTGGCGCGGGCTTGGGGCTCGCCATCGCGAAGTGCATCATGGAACGGCAAGGCGGCCGCCTGTCGCTCGACGCGGGTGCTGCCCGCGGAGCACGTTTCGTGGTGGAGTTTCTCCAGCCACGCTAGATTTCACGCGCGGCCAGACGTACACGGGTCCGAGCGATCGATGGCTAATCGCAAGCCACGCAGTGGGTTGCCGTCCGGCTCGAGGGACGCTCGACCCGCGACCTCCGAGGTCACCTCTGGACTGATCGGCAACGGTCACTTCGGTGCCGAGAGGCGTTGCTCCATAACCTCCGCATTCAGGATGCATGAACGCGCTGCACTGGTGACCGCTTCGGGCCGACAGCCCCCTTTCCCTACCCGCGACGACAGCAGGTCATTGATGCCCGCGATAAGGGGCGGGAATCCTTACGCGCGACGTACTCAACTGCGGCCGTCGCTGTCACCTCTTCAACGTGGTCGACGATTTCAATTGCGAGGTCCTGCACGTGGAGGTCGCCCTGCGGGAGCAGGTGTGGCTCGATCTGGGACCAATGCAGGTACCGCACGCAGTCAACGCGGCAACGGTTGATCACATGCAGGTCGAGCTGATCAGGTGGGACGGCACGCGCTGTCCATGATCAGGCAGAAATGAACGTCCAGACTTCGCAGACGACATGGCGATCGTTTATCGTTTCAAGTCTCGGCTCTTCATCCACACTTCGTCGCATGAAACACATCGTATCGCTCGCCATATTGTCCGTCCTGTTCTTGCCGGGCTGCGTCAGCTCGGGAAAATTCAAGAATATGGACGACGATAGTAGCGGTGGGATCTCGAGGCAGGAGGCGAGTCACTCTCAAGCCCTCGCGGACCTCTTCAACAGCGCGGATGAGAACAACGACGGCGTCCTCGACGAGGAAGAATACGCACTGGTCTATCAGGTCATCTCCAAAAACCGCGCGCCGACCCAGCAGCGGCGGAAGATGATGACCGAGAAAGGAGGCCGTTGAGATTCTTGGGCGTCGACGGCTTCTCGCCTGTTTAGCGTCATCGCGCGTCGCGCGCTCGAGCTGGCCAACGCCTGAATTAAGACGCGCCGCGAAGCGGCGTCGGCTTGAATGAATTATTAGGCTGCGCCCGCAGGGAATACACGCTCAAACTCCTGAAAGACGATAGGCATGTCAGGTCGAGGCTCATAGCCAGTTCCCTTCAGCTCTTGATGGTAGTAGTCCCAGTGGGCTTTGCGCCACCAGTCAAGTGAGCCATCACCCTCACCTTCAATTCTTGCGTGAATCTCTGTGACCTCATTCAGAGGCAAGATCAGCACCCGGGTGGTGCGAACAACACATATAGCTTCACCGGCCCAGTCAGTCACTATGTTGAGATCACCACGGCTAGGCAAAGCCTCACCGCTGCTCTCGAACGACCACAGCGACGGTGACGTTGCACGCTTTATACCCGCCAAAACTAGCTGCGCACACTCGTTAGCATCTCCTTCGTTGTCGCAGAAATGCCATGCCGGAGGCGGGTCAGCACTGAGCTGAGATGGCTCAGGTTGATGAGCAACGTAGTCGTCCCATATTCGCTTTACAGATGGGTGCATAAGTAGTGTCTTAGCGGCCTAACGCCAATTGGACCGAAAAGTGCGGCACAACACGTCCATGTTAAGCGTTATGCCGCACAGCTTCGGAGCCGACGAGCGTCCGCTTCGCGACGCCTGCAAAGACCGAACGGGCGACCGCTTTGGGCTGGTCAGCGACCGTCATTGATCGCTGACCAGCTCCGCCGATCCCGTCAGACCTCCGTCTGTTCGGCCATCTCCAGCGCGTCGTCCACCTCGATTCCCAGGTACCGCACCGTGCTCTCGAGCTTGGTATGGCCTAGCAGGAGTTGAACGGCCCGAAGATTCTTTGTCCAGCGGTAGATCAGGGTCGGCTTTGTGCGACGCATCGTGTGAGTGCCGTATGCGGCTGGGTCGAGGCCTATTCGTTCAACCCACGAGCCAACCATCCGCGCGTACTGCCGAGTCGAGAGATGAGGCGAGTCGTGCTGCCGACTCGGAAAGAGGTAGTCGGCGGCACCCAGCCCGGCTTTTCTGATCCACGATGAGACGATCTCGCGAGTTCCCTCCGTGATCTCGAACTGGACCGGCCGATGCGTCTTCTGCTGCATCACGATCGCCCGCGCAGACACTCGATCACCGTGACAGACATCGTTCACCCGAAGCTTGACCAAGTCACACCCACGAAGCTTGCTGTCGATTGCCAGGTTGAAGATGGCCAGCTCGCGGATCCGCTTGGCGAGTTGCAGGCGCACCCGAATCGCCCATATCTCCTTCAGCCTTAGCGGCGACTTCTGACCGACTAGCTTTCCCTTGTTCCAAAGACCGTGAGTCTTTGCTGCGTTAGACGTGCTCTCCATGACGATCTCCAGCGACGATGGAGAAGGCAGTCTGCTCCTGTGCTGGTCGCCCGATCGTGGACGCCGCCAGCGCGGACGGTCGCTGTTGTGCCAGATGTGGTCGCGTATCAGTGATCGCGATCGGGCGGCCTGAAGTACTGGCTATCTAGGATCCAATGGCAGGGATGCCTGCTACTACGAAGCGAATCATGTCGTCATCTAGAGCAGTGAAGTCTGCCAACCTCATCTCGCTTGCTGGCGACACATCCTCTCAATTCGGGCGCGAATTTCCCATCGTTCGGGCCGGCCTGACCGATCGCCTGAATGCGGCGGGGGTTACCCCCACGGCACGGCGGAACATGTCCGTGAAGTGTGACTGACTGGAGAACCCACACGCGAACGCGATGTTGACCATCGGCACACCATGCAAGAGCTTTTCCGTCGCTCGGGCGATGCGTCGCCCGAGCAGGTACTTATGCGGTGACGTTCCCGTCGACGCACGGAACGCGCGCGTGAACTGCGACCGGCTCATGTCGCAGATCTTCGCGAGTTCATCCAGCGTCGTGCCCTCGGCAACACGGCTCTCGATATGTTCGTAGACCTTGGCCAGCATGGCGGCCGGCAGCTTCCCGGCGCGAATCCTGTCGAAGTGGCTCTCCGAGTGATGCTGGAGCAGATGCATCGCGATGGCATCTGCCATCGCGTCGGCGTACAGCGGGCCGCGCTGCGTCGGGTTGTGCAATTCGTGAACCAGCAGCGACGCTGACTCCGCAATGAAGGGATCGCGCAGCGCGAACTCGAATCGAATGTCCCGCATCAGGTCCTCGCACGGCGTGTCGTCGACGAGCGCCTGAAACCGTTCGGGGGGAAGGTGCAAGGTGCAGGAATGAACCTCGCCGAACACATCCCAGACGATGGGCGTCGCCGGCGGCACGATGGTGACGAGGCCAGGCTGCGACCATCCCTCGACTGAACGTCCATCCTTGACGACACCCAGGCGGTTACCGCCGGTCTGGATGCCGAGGACCACCTCCCGAAACGGAGCGTAGCTGCAACGTTCGGCCGAGCCACGCCAGATCAGCAGTCGCAAGTTGGACCACCCGGCCGATTCGCTGGACAGAATCGGCTGGAAACCGAGTGCCTGCTGCAGTGCAGCGGGCCCATCTTCGAGCGCTGGCGCAGTGCCACGACGATTTGGGGGCATCGCGGTTTCTCCGTTTCCCGTCCGTTCTCCTCGCCTCGACGATAACCCGGCGGGTCATGTAGCGGGAGCTTCGCTCCGAACCTGACAAAACGCGGCCACACCTGAAAGACCGCAGGCCGCACTCCTGCTTTGATTCGGGCCGGCGACACCAGCCCAATCCGACAGGACGAGCCCGCATGAACGCACCGACCACCGCGAGGAACTTGCAGATCGACTACTCGGCGTATGCCGACACCTATCGGCGCGACGGCGTCGTCATCATTCAAGGTGCCCTCGACGAAGCGCAGATGAAACGGGTCGAAGGCGCCTTCGAGGCGCGCCTCGCAAACCCGGGGCCACACGCCGAGCGCATATTCCCCGACGACCGTGCGGTGACGCTGCAGACCGTCGGAATATCGGCCGATGATCCGATCATCGTTCCTCTGCTGCATCACACTGCGCTCGCCGATATCGCGCAGAGCCTGCTCGGCGGCGTGCCGCTCTGGTACATGCAGGATCAGCTCTGGATGAAAGAGGGCGGCAATGCCCGCCGCACGTGCTGGCATCAGGATTCGTCCTACTTTCCGGCCAATGGCCTCGATTCCGTCGTAATGTGGTTCTGCATGGACCCGGTCGCCAAGGTGAATTGCCTCGAGGTCGTCCGCGGGTCGCACAAGGGACCGACGTATAACGGCTCACTGCTCGATCCCGCCGATCCCACCGAGCCGCTCTATGAGGGAACGGACTATCCACGGCTCCCGGACATCGAGGGCAATCGCAGCCGCTGGGACATCGTCTCCGCCGACATGGAGCGCGGCGATGTGTTGGTGTTCAACATGAACTCGCTGCACGGTGGAGCCCCCACCTTTCCCGGCCAGCGGCGGCGCACATTGAGCTTCCGCTTCTTCGGGCCCGACTACCACTTCGCAACGCGGCCGAGGATCCGCACGGATCATCCGATGGCCGCTGCACGCGCGAATCAGGATTCCGAAAGGTTGTCCGTCGGATACGCAGGTCTCTCGGTTGGAGATCCGATCGGGAAGAGCGCCTTCTTCAAGAAAGTTCGCGACGCCGGACCGGGTTGGAAGGCTGCCGTCTGAACCAGCGCGCGCTCTGCGATTACCAAGGCGTTCGCAGTTTGGAGCGCCACCTTCGCTCGGATCGATATCTTTCGCGACGGACCACAGTGCGTAGGCCAAGCCTGCCATTTGTCGTCGGACGGCCACGCGCTCTTGGCGGTTATCTGCGAACGTCCGCTTTGTGGCGGATGAGAATCTGGGCCAGGTGACCGCTCTGGGCTGATAGGGACCGACTGGTTAGTGCCAGTTGCGGTCCTTCGCAAATGGCCGCTTGCAGGCGATCGGCTCTTTGACCAGATGGCGCCGGAGATCGGTCCGCGAGCCGTGTAAGTCGGGCACCTCCCTTGTTGCGATACAGGGCGAGCCCGCCACGTTCACGCCTGATTACGTGTCCTCCGTTGTTCACGAATAATGCAGATATGTTTTCTATGAATGCGGGGGAGGCCTTGTGCTCAGCGCCTATCAACAGCTTGAGACGCACTACGCGCTGATCGGCAAGCTTGCCGGCGCCAATTCCCTTCTGTTCCGGGACCGCAACGTCGTCATGCGACCCGGCTCGGCCGCCGGTCATGCGGACATCTCCGGAGCAATGGCCGAGATCATCACCGAGAAGGCTGTCGATCCGCGCGTCGGCGAGTGGTTGAGCAAAGCCGAAACGCAGCGCGGAACTCTGCAACCCTGACCAAATCACCGGGGCGCGGCTCGTCCATGTCAGGCAGCCGGTCTTTCGGCAGCGCGGGGACGATGGAAGAGCGCTGTCGCTCCACCGACGAGCAACCCGGCACCGATCGCGATCAGCCACTCATCGCCATGCAGCGGCTCCAGCTTCAACAACGCCGCGATCGGCTTCACCGGGATGAGGAGCGCCGCAGACGCCAGGGTCGCTGCCACCGCGATCCACGCTGCCCGGGTGCGGAAGCGGCACAAGCCCGCGGTGGTCGCGGCGCTGGCCACGATCAAGGTCAGCATCGCCATCGAGCGTGCGTGCCCCACGTTGCCATCCGACCCGAGGCTGTAGGCGTAACCGGATCCGACCAGGACAGTCAGCAGTGCGCCGCACAGGCCGATCACGGTCCACTCCCGTGTACCGAAGAATCGGTGACGGGAATCGCGACGAAGCCTCTGCAGGCGCGCGCCCGCCGGCAGTTGCTGGAACACCAGGATGGCGGTGGGGTGGATGATCAGCTCGAGCCAGACGATGTGGATCGGCAGGTAGAGCAGCGGGAAGCCCGCCAGGGGCACGAATGCCGCCGTGAGCACCAGTGGCAGGTGGATGATGAGCAGGTAGGCGAAGCTCAACTGGAGATTGGCGAACAGCTGGCGCCCCTCCGCGATGGCTCCGACGATCGTGCGGAAGTTGTCGTCCAGCAGGACGATCGCGGCGATCTCGCGCGCGGAACGCGTGCCGCGTTCGCCCATCGCGATCCCGATGTCGGCGCCCTGGAGGGCCGGCACGTCGTTGACCCCGTCGCCGGTGACGGCCACGATCTCGCCACTGGACTGCAACGAGCGGACGATGCCCAGCTTCTGGGCCGGCAGGCAGCGTGCCACCACGTCGATGTCGCGCAGCGCGTCCGCTCCGCCTCGCGCGAGCCGCGCGGACAATTCCGCGCCGTCGATGAGGCGCGGCGTGCTGGCGCCAATACCGGCTTCGCGTGCGATCGCGCCCGCCGTGAGGGGATGGTCTCCGGTGATCATCAGGATGCGGATGCCGGCGTTCTGCGCTTCGCCGACCGCGTCGGCGACGCCGGGGCGCAGCGGATCCTCGAATGCGAGCAGTCCAGCGAACTCGAAGTCGCGATCCGGCTCGCCCCCGGGCCATTCGGACAGGACGCGATGTGCGCAGGCGATGACTTTGTGCCCGCTCGCCGCCAGTTCACCTGCCTGCCGGAGCCATTCGTCGCGTCGCGAGTCCCGGTCGTGCGACATGGCCAGGATCGTTTCCGGCGCACCCTTTGCGACGGCGATCGCGCGACCGTCCCCGGCATCGAACACGGCGACCTCGCGCCGGCTCTGCTCGTTGAACGGAAAGGTCGCCAGCCGCGCGCCCTCGACAGTCCCGGCACATTCGAGGATGGCGAGATCCATGGGATCGTTGCTTTCGCGCCGGGAGGCGCGCGCAGCGACCAGCAGGAGGGACGGTTCCGTCCCGGGGGGTGCGGGCAGCACATGCTCGAGACGCAGGCGGCCTTCGGTCAGCGTGCCGGTCTTGTCGGAACAGATTGCGGTCACGCGGCCGATGTTCTCGACGACAACAGCCCGGCGCACCAAGGCCTTGCGACGCGCCAGTCGAAACACGCCGACACCCAGGAAGACCGTGAACACGACGGGGAATTCTTCGGGCAGCGCCGCGACCGCGAGCGTGACCGCGCTCAGCAGGGCATCGACGATGCCGTGACCCTGGAAGTACCGGGTCAGCGCCAGGCCCAGGCACAGGACGCCGGCGGCGAACAGGAGCGCGGTCACCATCGAGCCGAGCGCCTGCTGCAGCGGGGTGCGCCCGAGAGGACCCGCCTGCGCGAGGCGCACGATCTCGCCGTACAGCGTGTTCGCACCGGTATTGACGATGCGCAATCGAAGCTCGCCGGTCAGAAGCCGCGTGCCCGCCGCTCCCCAGCAGGCATCATCGACGCCAGACGTGGCGCTTCCATCGCCGGTCACCAGGGGCCGCTTGCGCTGGGGCAGAGATTCGCCTGTCAACGCGGATTCGTCGATCTGCAGAGCCTCGCCGGCGACGATCACGCCATCCGCGGGGAGATACTCGGATGCCGACACGAGGACGAGATCGCCTGGTACCAGTTCCGTCGTGGAAGGTTCGGTTGGCGCTCCGTCTCGAATGACCCGGCTTTGCACGGCCAGGCGACTGGTGAGACCTTCCGTGCTCGCGCGCGTCCGTCGGTGCAGCCAGGCGTCCATGCCGAGAATCGGCAGCAGCGCGAACGACAGTACCGCCGATTCGGGGTAGTCACCCAGCGCCGCGAACAGGACCGCCGTCCCGACCAGGAACCAGATCATGGGATCACGCACGGTGTCGCGCAGCACTTCGCGCCACCCGTTCGTGGTCGGGTCAACGATGTCGTTGGCCCCGAACGCTTCCCGGCGCGCCGTGGCTTCGGCGGTGCTGAGCCCGCGTGACGGATCGTCGAGATGCGCGACCCGGTCGGCTGGCATTTGGTGTCTCATCGACCCGCTCCGCGGACTTGCGCCATCTACTCGTCGATCGCCTTGCCGGGCAGGATCTTGCGCCCGGTGAACATCGCCGACACGAGGTTTCCACCTTCGCGGAGCTCGGTCACAACCACGGCTGCGATGTGCAGGACGACAGCGGCCACCAAGGTGTAGAACGCGTACACGTGCACGGTTGCGAACGGCTCCCGCATTGCGCGCATCTCCTGGTAGGCAGCCTTGTCGTACATCTCCTGTGCATAAGGAACCAGCGTCGCGGGGTCCGTGCCGGGAGCCGCGATCGACTGGGCGAACCAATGTCCCAGCGGCGGGTAGAAGATGTCGGTCCCGGCGAGCAACAGGCCGGTCACCGCCTGCACGGCGATCAAGGTGAACAGCAGCGCAACGGCGATACGTCCGATCGGATTGTGACCCAGGTAGTGTTCGGGATTGCCGGAGACGAAGGATGCGACGTAGCTGCGCACACGGTGTCCATACCCGGGCCCGCCGGGCAGCATCTGACGCCAACGGGCGTAGCGGTTCCCGAGAAAGGCCCAGACCATTCGTGCGAACAGGTTCAGCACCAGCACATAGCCGAACCAGACGTGCAGCGTCTTCAATGCAATCTTTCCGGCGTTGGTGACGCCCAGAGTGCCGCCGTTCAGGATCACCAGGCCCACGGCGATCAGGCCGAGCACGCTCAGCACATTGATCCAGTGGAACCATCGCGTCGGTGCATCCCACACCGGGTAAGACTTCAGCTCGTTCATCGATCGCTCCGTTCGTCCGTCCTCAATCGTCATCCCGCTCGCCGCTCTCACGGCGTTCGTCGGCACTGCGGTGGCACTTGACGCAATTCTCGAAGTCGCGGATCCCCTCCTCGACGTGCTCGGCGCGGATTCCCGCGGGCGAATGCTCGTGACAGCCGTAGCAGGTGTAGTTGGTGTAGTTGGCGAAGTCGCCGGCGACGTGGCACGTCGCACAAGCCGCTTCGTGCTCGCCCTCCAGGAGGAAGAACCTGGCGTGATCGAATGTCGCCGGGCGCCAGGCGTCGGAGCGATGGCACTGCTGGCACCCTCCGTCGATCTGGCCGTGCAGCGAGTCCTGTGGCTTCACGTGGCACGAGGCGCATTCGGCGCGCACCGTCGGGTCGAGCAATTCATGCGAGAAGGGCTTCATCGTCCGGGCGCTTGCCGTCCCGCGATGCTCGGCGTGGCAGGCCATGCAATCGTGTTCGGTCAGGTGCTGGTGAAATGCGGCCTTCGTTGGCCCGATGGGCTGCCCGGCCGTCGTGAACAGGCCGATGCGATCCACTGCGTGACAGGTGACGCACTTCTCCGGGCGGCTTCCGAGAAGCGGGGTGTGACATGCAAAGCAATCGTCACCGATCGATTCGTGCGCGCCGAGCAGCGCGCCAGGGCTGATCGCGGTCCGGGGTGACACGAATGCGAACACAAGTGCACCGACGAGGATCGATCACCGCGATCCACAGTGCTCGACTGTTCATCGCCAGCCCCAGAACAGGAAGATGACCAAAATGTGGCCGACGACCAGCCCGGCGAACGCCAGTGCGATCGGCAGGTGCACGACGCGCCAGCCCTTGAGAAGGTCGAGTGTGGTCGCGTCCCAGAACAGTCGCGTCTCGATTTCAGCGGGACTCAGGCCACGCTCCACCATGGACTTGCGCCGCGACTCGACATACGTGCGAGCCCGGCTCCGCAGAAACGCGCCGGTCAGCCCGCTGACGACATTGACCAGCATCGCGGCGATGGCCATCCACGGCAGGACCGCATTGAAGTGAATGCCCGCGTGGACCAGGACGAGAAGGGAGCCGAACCACGCCATCGCCTTGTGCGCCCTGAGCAGGCTGGCAGGATTTCCCGCTGCAACGATTTTGCGCTTGCGCAGCGAATAGAACATCGATGCGACGATCAGCAGCACGCCGGGGATGCCCAGGTAACGTCCGACCCAGACGATGTTGACCTTGTGAAGGAATGCGTCGACCAGCAGAGTCGCGGCCACGAGGGCCGCGAACAGCAGGGCGAGAGGCAGGACTTCGTTTCGCAACAGCGATCGGTTCATACGCAATTGGCTCCCATCGCTTGGGACGGGATCGATCAAGGTTAGGCCCGCAATTGCGGCTTGCCATTGACCCAAGTCAATCGGCGCGCGCCACCGAGCTGGTCCACGTTGCCGCAGCAGAATCCGCCCCGGCTATCCTCTGTGCGTTTCCTCCAGAACGCTGAAGCGTCGCCTGCAGCGGCAAGGGCTGAGCTACCGGCAGCTGCTGGACGACGTGCGCCTGGGCCATGCGGTGGAACTGATGAATCAGCCCGGCCTGTCCTTAGAAGTGGTCGCCATCCACATTGGCTAGAGCAGCGCAGCGAATTTCTCGCCCGCATTCACGCGGTGGGCTGGGGTCACGCCGGGGCGCTTTCGCGAGCAGGGCAACATGGTCGCGATTGCCGCCACCGGAACTTAGAAATGTATAGTTTTCACAGCCTGAAAATGTAGGCCGCTGCCCGATTGACTCCCCCATGCTCGACGTCCGGAATGTCTGCTTTCGAGCGGTGAATCGCTGCCGTTATAGGGCACTTCGGGCTGACACCGGTCCTCGAGGGGAAGTCGCTGCGGGAGATGCCACCTTGCTCGCGACGCACTGGCATCATGAGGCATGCCCCCTCACATCATCCGACCTGCTTTCCTGTTGGCTTGGATAGTCACTCTGGGGACATGCTTCGTGGCGTTTCTCGAAATGAATGAGCTGACCGATCTCCCTGCGGCGCGGATTCCCGCTTGCGATCGGCTTGCGGCGCGCGCCGGACTGCTCGCGGCGGGCGTCGACGATCCGGATCAATTCCAACAGTGGCAACAAGAGGTGCTGGCACTGAGTTCGCGTCGCGGCGGATGTGCGGCGGATGAGCGCGTCGCTCGCTCTTTCTTGCATGCCCATTTCCGGATGGATCGGCTCGATGACGCAGCACTGCTGATCGAGCAGGACCGCATGCAAGGATGGCTCACGCCCGAGCTTGCCACTGCGCAGCAGATAGAAATCGATCTTCAACGTGCGCGATCCTTGGGCGATGCTTCTAGCGGTGACGCGTTTCGCGATGCCGCGGGATCCGCGGCACATGATCTGCTTTTGCGCTGGCCTCAGTGGTGGTCTGTTCTCTCCTCATTTGAACAGGCGCTGCCGGGCGTCGATCCGCCGCCCGCGCCAAGCCTGCTGGAGGAGGTGCGTCGATGGTTCCGGCATCCCGTAGGCTTCCCCTGGATCCTTGCATTGCTGCTGATGGTGCCGGGAATGGTGCTGCTCTCGCTCGGACTGATCCTCCTGGCAAACTGGATCCAGTTCCGCAGACCGACAGTACGAATCGTGCAGGCCGGCGTCGGCGATGAAGTGACCCTGGAAGGTCAGCTATCTCTTCCCGCCGGCCGCGCCATGCTGAAGCACCCGGTCTCCGGAATCCCCTGTATTTGGTACGCGGGTCGCCCAAGGAACGGTCTACGAAGAAGCCTCGTGCCCGTTGTGTTGAAGGACGGTTCTGGTTCGGTGTTCATTTTTCTGGGTGAGGCGGCGCAAGTCTGGACAGCGCCGGGACCAGACTGGCTCGTCGAGGGCGATCGGGTCTTCGTGCGGGGCCGGATCGCAGAGCCCGACGCGCAGAGCGGATCCTTCCGACGAGTGGCCCATGGTCGGTTTTCTCTGGTTCGAATGGGATTTGGAAGCCCCGCACGGAAGCTGCCGGCGGTGCTCCGATCGGCAGTCATCTGCCTTGCGCTGTTTGCGATCATTGCAGCGTTTTGCACGGTCACCTTCATCGAACAAACTCGCCTCCCGGAGCCGACGCCCTGGGATCTTCAAGCCGCCCGTGTGGGGCCATCCGTTGTGCCGCCTCCTATCGAATGAGGACTCGTTGCGCACTCAAAGTCACTGAAGAACGTACGCGTCGCTTCGGCGCGAAGTGCAGCGCCTCCACTGAGTGGCGCTACATTCGCGATCAGGCGCGGACACCTGCGGTCGTTGACCGTCCGCTTCCGGAACGCCAAAACCTTTAGCTCTGCGACCCGTTAGGGCTGGAAGGCGATAAGAGTCGGGATACGATCGCGAGAAGCAGCCCCCGCCAGTCCAACCCGTCAGGCAAGCTCCCGACCCTCACCGGATCTCGGATCCTTTCTCGAGACTGCTTGCGCGCCGATGTCACAGATACCGCTCGCTGTGAACACTTTCCCCACGCGGCCGCGTCTGGCACCAAGCTTGGTGCGATGGATCGCGTGTGGCCTCAACGCCCTGCTGCATTTCGTCGCGCTCGCCGGAGCTCGGCCGTTCTCGCGCAGCCTCGCCTGGAGGGTCTATCAAAGCTGGGGGCGGACGGCGTACCGCATTTTCGGCATCGAAGTCTCGGTCCAGGATGACAACGGCGGTCGGACCGAGGCGCCTCGGCTCTATGTGTGGCTGAATCAATCAAATCTCGCCGAGGCATTCGCGTTTCCGCTGCTGCTGCCCCGACACGCCACGGTGATCAATCTCGAATACGCCGCGATGCCGCTGCTCGGCTGGGCAAGGACATTGATCGGCGACCTGGTGATCGTGCGTCAATGGAAATCGCAAGCCAAGCGCGGAATCGGGCGCGCCGCGCGACGCTTGGCTGACGGCGAGGATTGCATGATCAGCATCGAGGGCGTGCGAAGTGCCGACGGTCCGCTGCGCCCTTTCAAGAAAGGACCGGTCCTGCTGGCGATTCAAAGCGGAGCCACCATCGTTCCCATGTATCTGTACGGTGGTCGCGAGGTTCTGCCGCGGGGAGAGTGGCGCATCCGACCCGGCCGCCTTCAACTACGGCTTCTCGAAGCGCTGACGACGCAGGGTCTGAGCCACGACGATCGAAATGCAATCCTGGATCGGTTGCGCCGTCTGGCGGAAGAGGCGCGGTCGTCCGCCATCGCGTAGTGAATGAGAGGATGCGTCGGCTGCAAAGACGGCCGCTTCGTGCCAGAAGCTGCCGGTCGCCAGCGTCCGCTTTGGAGCGGGCTCATCCGACGCTCGACGGCTTATTCCGGGCTTCGTGGCGGCAGTCGACGGGTACTAGAAGCGGACAATTTCCCTTTCTGCGGGTCGCTAAAGACCAGCGACGGGTCATCCCCTTCCCGCTGCAAGGCGTGCGCGGCCGAGTCACGCACACCCGACCACTCACGCGATCAAACGGCACTATCGACGTCGGTGAGTTCACTCGCCCGACATGAGGACCTTGGAGTCGCAGCGTAGGTCAACGAAGGGCAGCGTGGTCCGCTTCCGGCAAAGCGACGTGAGGCTCTACTGCGCGGTCGGCGCCTTCTTCTTGGCAGCTTCCTTAGCCAGGAGCCGCAACTGTTCGACGCTAACGCGCGCGAGTTCCTTGCCGCGCTCGGCGCTGCGCTGCGCCGGGTCCTCATGCACATCCCATCGAAACTCGCAGTGGTCATGGCCCTGCATCATCGTCTTCGGTCGTTGCATGACGGCACCGTCGTGCATGCCATCCGTAAGCGGATAGTCCTGGCCACAGCAAAGCAGAAAGCCTAGCTCCGGCGCATTCAAACCGCGGTACATCTCGGCGAAGCCGCAGCGATCGACGCGTGCGTACAGCGATTTATCGTTTTGCTGTTCAATGGTGTAGTCGAACGTGCCGTCGACGTTGTACATCTTCCACAGTTCATTGATCTTGGCCCCGAAGTCCGCGCCCCCGAGTTGCGGGTAAATCGTCTTCCCCATGTCGTGAAAATAGGGGCCGATGGCCTTTGAGACGAGCGCGTGCGTGCGCTCCGGCCCCATCTCCTCGAGCAATGCTCGCACCACCGGAACCAGAATTTCGGCCTGGGCCTTGTACAGCTCGTACGGGCTGATCGCCATGAACACACGCTCCTCAGCAAGGGCCCAACGACGAGCATCGGTTCTCGTGCGTGTCCTGAGAAAGACATGGGCGGGGGCGAAGAGTAAGCCGCTCGCGACGACGTTTCACAATGCGGAAACACCCTGCATTGACGCCGTTCAATGAAGATTGGAAGGTTCTAAACCATCTGGTCTAGAACGGTAACTCCGAGTGGCCCGCGAGCGCGAGTTTGACGAGCACAAAGCGATTGACAAGGCGATGCGTCTGTTCTGGCGCAAGGGCTACGACGCCTCGCCGCTACCGGATCTGCTGCGCGAGATGGGCGTGTCGCGAGGCAGTTTCTACAATGCCTTCGGCCAAAAGCGGCAGGTGCTGGCGGATTCGGTCCGCCAGTACGTGGACGGCGGCATGGACGGTGTGCTCCTCCCGCTGCTCGAACCCGATGCCGGACGGGCGCAGATCGAGGAGACCTTCCGGCGCATGCTCGCTCATACCTCGGGCCATAAGGGCCGGTACGGGTGCCTGATCAACAACTGCATGACCGAGATCGCTCCGCGCGACGCCAACGCACGGAAGCTTCTGATCCAGGCACGCGCGGTCGTCGAGGATGGCTTCGCTCGTGCCGCGCAACGAGGCCAGACCGATGGAACGATCTCGCGCCGCGAGTCGCCACGCGCCATCGGCCGATTCCTGCTGAACACCTTCTCGGGATTGAACGTCGCGTCCAAGGGCCGCCCAGGGCGCGAAGTGCTCGAGGACATCGCGCGCGTGGCGCTTCGCATCCTGGACTGACGTTGCGGCGAGCCCGACAGGTCGGGGTGACGTGCGGCGACTGCGCGTTTCACAAGTGTGTTGAATCTGCCATCCAATTTCCGAGGAGACCCCGATGAAATTCTACGATTGTGCGATCGCCCCCAGCCCGCGGCGCGTCCGCATCTTTCTCGCCGAAAAAGGCTTGCGCATCGACACCGTCCAGGTGGACTTGATGGCGGGAGAGAATCTTGGCTCACCGTTCCTGGCCGTCAATCCGCGCGGTATCGTTCCCGTCCTGGAGCTCGACGACGGCACGCGGATCGACGAATCGGTCTCGATCTGCCGCTACCTCGAAGAGATCCATCCTGAGCCGCCGCTGATGGGAGTCGACCCGAAGAGCCGGGCCATCATCGATTCCCGCACGAGACACATGGAGTGGGACGGTTTTCTGGCCGTCGCCAACGCGTTCCGCAATTCGGTGGCGGGTTTCGCCAAGCGCGGTCTTCCCGGCATCACCGAGGAAGTTCCCGCGATTCCGGATCTCGTCGATCGCGGACACGCCGGCATCACACGTTTCTTCAAGCTCCTCGAGCGATATCTTCAAGACAGCGAGTTCGTCGCAGGTGACCGCTACACCATCGCGGACATCACGGCGTTGTGCGTGGTCGATTTCGCGGGCTGGGTGAAGCGCAGCATTCCGACGGAACATGCGCGAACACTGCGCTGGCACGAGGCGGTGTCGTCGCGACCGAGTGCCAAGGCGTAAGCAGAGTTCGTCGCCAATAGCGATCCGCGGTCCGCTTGTGCGGAGTGCGGTTCGTTACGGACGTCTGCTTCGGGATCCGTCGATCCCAAGAGTGAATGCCAGCTTTGGGCTGCCACGCGCCTGCTGAGGAATCGCGCGCTCCGAGATTCGACTCAATTTTCCGATGACGTCTTCTGCCGCCGTTTCGACGACTTCGCGCCGCAGGTAGGCATGGCGAGCAGCATGAATACCGGACGAATCGCGCCCTCCAGCAGCGCTCGCTCGGGTCGTGCTCGAACCAGCACACGCAGCGACACCATCAGGGCCAGAAGAAGGCTCGCCACCTCCTTGGGCGACAACGATGCGTTGACGGTGCCCTCGCGCTGCCCCCGGCGAATCAGCTTCTCGAATGACTTTTCGAACCTTCCCATGATCTGCAAGACGGCCTCGCGGAACACTGCATCGTGCGGCGCGAGATCCACAATGGAGTTGGCCACCAAGCAACCCTTGTTGTCAGGGTCTTCCAAGGACTTCCCGATCAGGTCGGCGAAGAAGCGCTCCAAGATCGTGAGCGGTGCGGCGTCCTCTTCGAAGTGTGCGGTCAGCGGCCCGACGACCTCCAGGACGTAGAGCTGGAGCGCCCGCTCGAAAACGGATCGCTTGTCGCCGAACGTGTTGAAGAAGCTGGAGAGCGTGACGCCCATCTGGTCGGAAAGATCGCGGACCGTGGTGCGCTCGTAGCCTCGCTCCCAGAAGCGGTTCATCGCCGCTTCGAGCGCTACATGTTCGTCGAATTGTCGGGGTCGAGCCATCACACCTCTTGCATCACTTCGTCGCATCGGCATACGTCGAGGCCGGTGAGCCGGGCACCGATATCGACCCACTTCCATTCCGCCATCAAGATCGTCGTGCGCCTGAGACACGATCCCTGGCGAACTGTAGTTTGCCATTACGGATCGCGTGATCCAAAATGATCTACGCTGCCTCCGCCGCTCCAAAAGCAGGCGGGCGGTCGAGCACACTCGCGTGAGACGCAGCTCAGGGGAGTCAATCAGCAATGGCGAAACCTTGTGTGAAGGTGGTTGCAGCGAGACATCAACTGGCCGTTTGTGCGTTGATGAGCGGCCTGCTGAGCAGCATGAGTGTGCAGGCCGGCGGCGGCTATTTTCTGCCGTTCTACGGCGGGGAGACGTCGCAAATGGCCGGCACCGCCACCGCGATCGGACTGGATAGCCTCGCGGCCTCCACTAATCCCGGCAAACTGTTCGCGGTTGGCAACCGCATGGATCTCGGCACCAACGTCGCGCTGCTTTATCGGCGCATCGAACGCGAGGACGGGCCAGACCCTTCGCTGAATTTCGGCACGACGAGCGACAACAGCATCTTCTTCGTACCGCAGGGCGGATATGCCCGTCGGCTCGGCGAGAACTACGCGTTGGGGGTCGCGATGTACGCGAACGGTGCCCTCAATACGGCCTACCCCGGCGATACGGGCGTTCCTTCCAGCAACCAGAATCCCTCAGCCTGTGGTGATCGGCCGGCCAATTTCCTGGGTGGCTGTGGAAAGCTGGGTGTCGATCTGTCGCAGGTCATCGTCGCGCCAACGGCAGCGTGGCAGTTCGCGCCGGGCAACACGTTGGGAATCTCTCCGCTGCTCGCGTATCAGCGCTTCCGTGCCTACGGCCTGCAAGCCTTCGAGCCGCTCTCTCAAAATCCGGGCAATGTCAGCAACCGCGGTTTCGACAACGCCTTCGGCCTCGGTCTTCGTGTTGGCTGGTATGGCGAGGTGCTGCCGCGGCTGACGCTCGGTGCAGCGTATGCAACCAAGATTCACATGCAGCGCTTCGATCGTTATCGCGGACTGCTCGCAGGCGACGGGCATTTCGATGTGCCGGCGAACTACAGCGTCGGCGCCGCGTTCCGGGCAACTCCGGACTGGAAGCTGGCGCTGGACGTCCAGCGTATCGAGTTCCATGAAGTCGCGGCGTTGGGCAACAGCCTGCTGAACTCGCTCCAGGACCCACAAGGCGCGCCGCTCGGCAGCAAACGGGGCAGTGGTTTCAACTGGCGCAATCAGACCAATTACCGCATCGGGACCGAGTTCACCTTGTCGCCGAGCCTGAGCATTCTTGGCGGGCTGGCCTATGGAAAGGTTCCCGGCGACCAGTCCATCGGCTCGGTGAGCGTCAACACGATTTCGCCCACACCGACGACGACGGCCAGCATCGGCTTCAACTGGTGGTACACCCCGACCCACGAGTTCCAGTTCGCGTACACGCATCA
This sequence comes from Panacagrimonas perspica, assembly GCF_004364935.1. GTDB lineage: Bacteria > Pseudomonadota > Gammaproteobacteria > Nevskiales > Nevskiaceae > Panacagrimonas > Panacagrimonas perspica. Next base: position 2,232,751 of record NZ_SOBT01000008.1, read on the forward strand.
TTTCTTCAGCACGTATGACGGACCCTCGGCCTTGGTGCCCGGGGCGACCGAATCCGTCGACGCCCATGTCGATGTGGTCTGGATCGGTTGGGCCAAGCGTTTCTAGCGCCTAGGTGTTCGAGATTCGTCGACTAGCTGGCCGCAACGGCCTTATCGAAGATCGACGACGGTCGCCTCGAGGGAAAGTCAGACCCCGATCGGAGGTCGCTTCACGCAAGAAGCGATATTCACTACCGTCCGCTTTGGGGTTTGCTCGACAGACCGCTCCGGGCTGAAGAGCGACCGTCACACAGGTGCCAGAAGCTGCCGGTCAAAGGTCAAGGCCGGTTCAACGGGCGTGGCCTACGGCTTCGCCTTTGATGAAGTCACTTCATTCATCACGACCTTACGAAGGGCGCCGCGTTGATCTGCTCGGCGGCAGCCACGTCGCCCTCCCCGAAGAAGGCGGGAAAGGGTGACGGAAGTCGGAGGGCACGCTCAATCGCGGGACGCGCACGGAGCCGCGCCAACCAGGCCTGCAGGCCATCCAGGCCTTCGACGGAAACCTTGGCCCAGAAATGGGTGGCGGCGTATGGATAGGTCGCCATGTCCACGATCGAGTAGTCGTCGCCGAGCAGGAAGGGCCTGTCGGACAATTGCTTGTCCAGGATTTCGAGCAGCCGGCGCGACTCTGCAACGTAGCGCGTGATCGCGAATTCATCGTGATGACCCTGCGGCGCGGCGATGCGCTGGAAGTACATCGCTTGCCCCATCATCGGACCGACGCCGCTCGACTGGAACATCAACCACTGCAGGGCACGCGACCGTCCCTTCGCATCGGTCGGAAGGAAGCGCTGATATTTTTCCGCCAGGTACCAGAGGATCGCGCCGGATTCGAACACCACGTGGTCGCCGTTGCCGCGATCCACGAGCGTGGGGATCCGACCGTTGGGATTGAGCGCGGTATACGACGCGGATTTCTGCTCCTGGTGTGAGAAGTCGATCGGCACCAGTTCGTAGCCCACCTGTGCCTCCTCGAGGAAGATCAGCGGCTTCCACCCGTTCATCGTCGGGGCCGTGAACAGCTGGATGTCGTGTTTCTCATTCATCGCTTCGACCTGATATCCGTTGTCTTCGACTGTGACCCGAGCCAAACGGATAAGGTCGCGTGCCGAGAGCCGTCACAGCTGAAGCAGGCCGGACCGAGGGCTTCCGATAGATAGGCCTTGCAGATGCGATCTACATCTCTGGCAAGCATGCGTGTGCTTCCCCAGCCGTCCAACGTCTTATGTCTTGAGATTTCTCTAACGTAGGCGTCGAGAGCCCGGCGTGCGAGCCCGATAACGCCTTGGTGCGTCACCACCGAAAGCTAGCAGGGGCCGCACGCCGGATCTCGCGTCCTGTGCCCGACCAGTTGCACGAGGCAAAGCCTCGCACCATCACCGCGCTGCACTGTCTCCAGTGTCAACCAGCAGTCTGTCGAATCCTGCCGCTGTCTTGGTCGCCAGAATCATGTGTTTGGCGACGCCATTTTCCCGATGCACGTTAGCCTCCAGATAAGCCGGACAGGTCACGAAGTCCGTGAACGCGTCCCGGCTGCTGTAGTGGACGATCAATGCCCAGTCCCAGTCCGCATCTCCGCCATGGTGGAGTGCTGCTTGGCTCACGTCGGCACCCCATACGAGCGAACAGCCTCTCCTCTTCGCCTCGGCCCCGGCGGCCGCGAGGTAGCGGTGATAAGCGTCCGCACCGGTGCCGTTTCCATCCAACGAATACGGGCGGAATTTGACCAGGTTCAGCATGGTCACGGGCCCGCGGTCCGGGTGTACCTTAAGCTCCGCCAGCAGAAAATTCTTGTTCATCGTTGTGTCTCCTCGGTCAAAGTTTTGATGTGTTTTCGGTCACCCTGGCAGCCGCTCGTAGGCGCTCTGCGTGGTGGGCGTGTCATGAAACGGCTGCTTGTCGATCATGAAAATCGCGAGGTCTGCTTTCTCGAACATCTCGGGATGGTCGAGCGTTCCCACCTTGATCCATATGACACCTGGGATCTTTGGCGTGCTACTGGCCAAGTGAGTTCCGCAGTGCGGGCAGAAATCACGCGATGCGGGAGCCTCGAGGTCTGCTCTTCGGTATGAGGTGACCGCTCCTTGGAGATAGGTGAAGCTGTCCTCGGAAATACCGAGGGAGTAATTCGGCCCTCCTCCGGAGATGTACTGGCATTCACGGCAGTGGCATTGAACCTTCATCGGGTCCTTCACCGTCGCCGCATATCGGACCTGTTTGCAAAAACAGCCACCTTCCACATTCATGGCGTCACCCTCTGTTTGGACCCGCTGATACAACCTCGGGCTACGATGCGTTACGCCCGCGCGGGCCTCGTCGACCTCGTCGCAGGTCCTGCCTTCAAATACTCGTGCTCACTACGGGAGATGCTCACTGCCCGCGGGACGGTATGGCACGGAGATCACCCCGACATCCCTCCGTCCATCGATTGAATGGACCCCGTTACGTAGCCGGCTTCTGGTCCCGCCAAGAACAACGCCATGGCTGCGATTTCTTCGGCTTTCCCGTACCGTTTGATGGAGAGGCCCGCAAGCATCATCTGCTCCATCGGGCCGCCGGCGGGATTCATATCGGTATCGGTGGGGCCGGGTTGAATGACGTTGACCGTGATTCCCCTGGGCCCGAGATCGCGTGCCAAGCCCCGGGCGAGCCCCTGTACTGCGGACTTGCTCATCGCGTATGCGGTCAAACCAACGAACGGCACGGTGTCTCCGTTGGCCGATCCGATGATCAGGATCCGCCCGTAATCGGGCATGCGCTTCGAAGCCTCCACCGCTGCGAAATAGGGCGAATGGATGTTGACGGTGAACAGTCGGTCCACTGCGTCCGTGGCGATGGTCGCGGGGTCGCCGAACACCACGACACCGGCGTTGACGACCAGGACATCGAGCGGTCCGCAGCTCGCGACGAATTCAATGACGGCATCGCGATCCGCGCTGTCGACCCTTGCTGCGCGGGCGCCCGTTTGCTTGGCCACGGCGTCCGCGGCCTCCTGGGAGGCGGAGTAGGTGAAGACGACGGTGGCACCGGCGCTCGTGAACCTCCGAACGATCGCTGCACCGATCCCGCGACTCCCGCCGATCACCAACACCTTCTTGCCACTGAAGCTATTCATCTCCCTACTTCTCCGATTCCAAAGAGTTGGAGCCGAGCGCCCTTGCAGCATCGGCCGGAAGTGCGATGCCCGAAGGGCGCTGCGTCAGATCTTCTCGAATACACCGACACGCTTCCCGGCGAAATCGGTACTGCTGTGGCGCTCCCGCATCTGTGATGCGGCATCGCCCCATACTCGGTTGACGATCATTCCGCGCTGCGCGGCCGGGCGGGCCTGGATCTCGTCAGCCCACCGCTTCACATGGGGATAGGTGTCAACGTCGAGGAACGCTTCCGCGTTGTAGAGGCGTCCCATGACAAGCCATCCATACCAAGGCCACGTGGCAATGTCCGCAATCGTGAATTTCTCGCCAGCAAGGTAGCGGGAGTTTGCGAGCCGCTGGTTAAGGACATCGAGCTGGCGTTTGACCTCCATGGTGAAGCGGTTGATGGCGTATTCGATCTTCGTTGGAGCGTAGGCGTAGAAGTGCCCAAAGCCGCCACCCAAAAATGGGGCCGATCCCATTTGCCAGAACAGCCAATTGAGGGTTTCGGTGCGTGCAGCGCCCGACGGCGGTAAGAACGCGGAATCAAACTGCTCTGCAAGGTAGACTAGGATCGATCCGGACTCGAAAACACGAGTGGGAGGCGATCCGCCCTTATCGACTAAAGCCGGAATCTTGGAATTCGGGTTGATGTCGACAAATCCGCTCGTGAATTGCTCGCCTTCGAAGATGTTGATGGTCCATGCGTCGTATTCGGCGGCATCACCGCGATCGAGCAATTCCTCGAGCATGTGGGTGACCTTGACGCCGTTGGGCGTCGCCATCGAGTAGAGCTGAAAGCGATGGGATCCCACCGGAAGGCTCTTCTCATGGGTGGCCCCGGCGATCGGCCGATTGATGTTCGCGAACTTCCCTCCACTCGGAGCCCGCCACTCCCACACTTTTGGTGGCTGATAGGTCGACGTGTCGTTCATTGTGTGGGGCTCCTGATGTGAATCAGATCTTGGCGGGGTGGTTCTGCGCGCGCGTGTTTCGGTGTGGCTTGATTAGCCGGCGACCGAGAGACGCTTGGGATGCGTGCGCGGGCCGTCGGCGTGTCGACGAAGATCCGTCGGGGTCATTCCGAACCATCGTTTACACAGGCGTGTCAGCACGGCTTGTTCTGAGAGGCCCAACAGACCGGCAACTTGCGCGATTGGAACGGTCGTCGATACCAACATCTGGCGAGCTCTCTGGCGCCGAACGTCGTCGCGCAGTGCCTCGAACGAGGTGCCTTCCGCATTGAGCTTTCGCAACAGCGAGCGAGGGTGGATGGCCAGCGCAGAAGCGATGGCTGTCTTACTGACGGAACCCATCCCAACCAATGCCCGCAGCGCGGCGTCTACCCTCTTCGACACGCTTTGCTTGGGGTCTTGGTGGCGCGAATCGAGATAGGCCACTCCGATGTTCCGCAGCGCAACATTGCCTGAGGTCAAGCGATGGCTCAGCAAGGTGCGCTCGAAGTGCAATGCTGCGAAAGGCTGGGCGGTTCGCACCGAGCAGCCGAATTCTCTTTCGTAAACTGAAAGCTTTGCGAGGGGCTGATGCGGCAGTGAGACGTGTCGCAAAGCGTAAGCATCGCCCACCAAGGCACGAAAGATTCGGTGAATTACCGTCAGCCCTAAATCTGTCACCTGACGTGCGGTCGGAACGTCGGAGATCAGGAGCTCGAAGCGCAGATCGCAGAGCTTTGCGCCGCTCGGGCTGCGCTCGAGCAGTGTCACGGCGATGCCGGGAGCATGGACAAATAGGTAGCGGGCGAAAAGACGCATTGCCTCGGATACGCTTTCGGCATTCTGCAAAACGATCGCGAGCGCTCCAAGGATTCCAATGTCCTGACGCTGAGCCAGCATCAGCCCGAACGCAGGCGCATTCAAGCTGGTGGCGCTTGCCTCCAGAAGGAGGACGAAAGCTCGCATCGGAATCAGCGACTCTTCGTTCCTTGTTGTGTCCGGATTGATCTGATGTCTGCGTAGGAGAGCCTCTGGTCGACCGTCCAGGGACTTAACCAAGGCGGAAAAGCCTCGCAGCGCTCCTACCCGGACCATCGTTGAGGGAGCTTTGCCCCGCCCATGCGTACCCGCGCTCGGTCGCCGTGGACGTGTTTCTCGTTTATCGGGCGCCTCAACAGTAGGCATGAAAGGACTCCCTTGAACCAAACGTTCCCGCGAGGCGTCGCGGTTGGGATGCGCGCGGAGCAGGGGATGGCTGTCGTTGTAAGTTCTGGGGGCGTACAAGGCGCTTACGTCTTCCATCCAGTATCGGGCTCCATTTCTTCCGGCGTACGGTAGCGTTATGGAAACTGCCCAACTTGATCGAAAGGGACAAAAAATTGACCGGTCGTGACGTCGCGGCCGATACCCGCTTCTCGCGTCCGACGAACACCAGTCTCCTGCCCGATGTCGCTACCGGTAGGCCGTGACACCGTCATATTGCGGTCCGGCTTTCGGTAGCCATTCGCGACGCATACCTAGAGCGGCATCCCCTTCCACAATCGCTCTCTTCGGTGCGGCAACGTGAGGTCTTGTAGATAAAAGCTGTCGCCTTCGACATAGCGCCGCTGTTGCACTCGTCCTTGTGGAAGAATCACCGCAAGAAGAGGCCCCAAACCAGACGGGCCTAAGTCTGAGAGTTCGAAAATTGATGATGCGGCATCCACTGGTTCGTTTGGCCTGGTGTCTGGTCGGGGCGGGGACGGGAATACTGTTCGCCCTTTTCGTCATCGGTCGATCGCATGCGGCGTTCGTGCTCGCATCTCTCGGCGGCAGTACCGTATTTCTGTTTGGGCTCACTCAGGCGCCCGCCGCTCAGCCCCGCGCCTTGCTAGGCGGGCACTTGATTGGAGCAGCGTGCGGTATCGCTTGCGTGCAGATCTTCGGAAGTTCGAACGCCAGCGCGGCAATTGCAGTCGTGCTCAGCCTCGCACTGATGTTGCTGACCCGCACCGTTCATCCTCCTGCTGGCGCCAACCCGCTGATCATGGTGGCGGCCGGCGCGACGTGGACAGCACTTTGGAACCCCGTGCTTCTGGGGGTGTTCAGTCTGATGGGGGTCGCATTCGTGTGGAGCAGGCTCTATCCAGGCTTGGTGCACTATCCGGTGTCGTTACGGACCCCGTCGCCCCCAAGCTTGAACTGGGGGGGATGGTCCTCGCCTGAGAAGCGTTGAGTCGGAAGCTTCCTTAATGGGTCGGGCGCAACGCGCCACGATGTTCCTAACACCGCAGGACTTTGATCGGTGCCTCCGATGTTTGGCTTCAGGCTTCGCGGGCCATGACGGTCTTGATGATCTACTCGTTGCCCCGCATTGCGCTGTCGAATAAGTTGCCACACGTCATTCGCGATCAGCCGACGTGCGATCGGTACTGAGCAGCTTCCCACCCTCAAACGATCGTAGTCGGCTAGTTCACCTGCGAGGGGATCACAGCTTCACGGGCCAGAGCGACATGCCAGGCCATGCCTCGGTACGCTCGTGTTCTAATTCTCAAAAGTACCGGGGAGTCTTTGCGCGGTCGGCGGGCGCCGCCCGAATGCGAAAACCAGGCCGCTTTGAGACGGTCTTGCAATGTGGTGAATGAGCGCCCCGGGCCAATTAGCAGCGCCGCTTAAGTGCCGGGAGTGAGTCTTCGCGAATGTCTGCTTCGGAGTTCCCTGGTCGCGGAGCTCGACTGTCGGCTCCGGGCTAATTCTGTTGAAAAACTCCTGCTGATTTCAGAACTGGCCTCCGGTGCTGATGTCCGATCGACGTCGAGGTTGTTCGAGGGGAGGACACGGCGATGATGGGTCAGCGATCGAGTGGTCAAGGGCGTCTGTTTTACGCATTCGATCTCGACGCACACGTTCCCGAAAACCATCTTCTTCGTGGCATTGATCGGTGCCTCGACCTTAGCGATCTGCGCACGCAGCTGGCCGATCACTACAGCAGCACCGGGCGTCCCTCGATTGATCCGGAGCTGATGATCCGGATGCTGATCGTCGGATACAGCTACGGCATCCGATCTGAGCGCCGTCTCTGCGAAGAGGTCCATCTCAATCTTGGCTACCGCTGGTTCTGCCGCCTTGGCCTGGAGGATGCGGTCCCGGATCACTCTACTTTCTCGAAGAATCGCCACGGCCGCTTTCGTGAAAGCGGCATCTTCCGCTGGGTTTTCGATGAAGTAGTCCGGCGGTGCATGGCCGCCGGCCTGGTCAAGGCCGAGGGTTTTGCCGTCGACGCCAGCATCATCGCGGCCGACGCCAATAAGCAGCGCAGCGTCCCCGGCACCGACCGTATCGATTGGTCCAGCCCAGCGCTGAGCACTCGGGCCGTGCGCGAATATCTGGAAGGTCTGGATGGCGAGGCGCTCGCCGAGGCGATGCCCAAGCGTCTCTCGCTGACCGATCCGCAGTCGAGCTGGACAGCCGCGCTTGGTGGGCCGGCATTCTTCGCGTACTCGACCAATTATCTAATCGACACCGCGCACGGCGTGATCATGGATGTGGAGGCCACGCCGGCCCACCGCACCGCAGAGGTCGAGTCCACCAAGGCCATGGTCGAGCGCGTCGAAGCGCGATTCGCCATCACGCCCGAGCGACTCATCGGCGACATGGCCTATGGAAACGCGCCGATGCTCGCCTGGATGGTGGACGAGAAGGAGATCGAGCCGCACGTGCCGGTATGGGACAAAACCCAGCGCCAGGACGGCACTCTCTCCAGCACGGACTTTCAGTGGGATGACGACGCCAACGAATACCGTTGCCCGGAAGGCCACTCGCTACGCATCGAGCGACGACCCTTCAAGAAGGCTCGTACGCACATCACCAAGCTCAACTCAATCATCTATCGGTCGAGCCAGCACGATTGCCAGCACTGCCCTCGGAAAATGCAGTGCTGCCCAAAGACGCCGATCCGCAAGATCGCGCGCAGCATTCACGAGCATGCTCGTGATGTCGCGCGGCGGATCAGGACGACACCGGAATACGCGCGGTCGCGTCGCCTGCGCAAGAAGGTCGAGATGCTCTTCGCCCACCTCAAACGCATTCTGAAAGTCACACGCTTGCGGCTACGTGGGCTGAGCGGCGCGAGCGATGAATTCACGCTGGCGGCGACTGCACAGAACCTGCGTCGCCTCGCGATGCTGACGCATGGCCCGCCCAGTCGCAGGATAGCCACGCCTGCGTGATGCAAATGCAGGTGTAGCGAGGGGAATGACGGGCTAGAGGCCCGAAGAAAACCCATGCCCGACCACTTTTCATCGCGAAAAAGCCCAACGCGACGCATCAATCCCGCAGGCGCAGTGCGTTTTTCAACGGAATTGGCTGCATTGCGCCGGTCACGAACGCTGACAAATCGAGTAGCCCGCCAAGTCCGCAGCCGGGCCATGCCCGCCCCCTCCTGGACATCGCCCCACCCGCGCGTGGATCTGCGGGTCATCCCGACACCGCCTTACAGGCGAATCAGTCCGCGGTAGATGCCGGGCTCCATCGTCTTGCGCCCTGGCGAGGGATTCTCGACGGTCACATCACCCTCGAACACGACGCCGGAGCCGAAGGCGACGAGGCCCGAGACCTTGAGGCTGCGGCAGTTCTTCAACGACGGCGCGCCGGCCGCGAGTGCGGCGTCGAGCTGATCGACGAGCTTGTAATGGTCGTCGAGCTCGACTCTCGGCGGCACGCCGCCGCAGCTCGCGACGAGGCACACGGTGCCGTCCTCGCGGACCTCGTAGGCATCGGAGCGCAGCGTGAGCAGGTCGGCGGTGGTCTTCACCGGCGCGAAGCGCGAGCGCGGCACGGCGATGGCCGCGGCATCGTCGAAGCACTCGATCGCGGCGCCCATCGCGGATTCGAGCTGGTAGACGGGCGTGGATTTCTTGTCGCGGGGATCGACGGTCTTCTTGTTCTGGATGACCGGCAGCGGAAGGAAACCGCCGGAGGTCGCGAGCACCTCGGCGAGCCTGTCGAGGCGAAGCCAGAGGTTGTTCGTGTTGAAGAAGCGATGTTTCGTGATGTCCTGGAACGCGTCCAGGTCCTCGTCGGGACACTGCGCCGACTCGCGCAGCAGCAACTTGCCCTCGCGCAAGGCCAGGTGACCGCCCTTGCGATCGGACGGCGTGCGCGCAGTGACCTCCATCGCAAACGGCGCGCCGGATTGCGCGAACCACTCGAGGAGCCTGGGATCCAGCGTCGCGCCGAGATTGTCGGAGTTCGAGACGAACAGGTACTTCACGCCGGCCGCGAGCAGGCGATCCAGCGCGCCGGAACCGGCGAGCACGGGATACAGATCGCCGTGGCCCGGCGGGCACCACTCGTTGTCGGGACTCGTCGGTGACGAAGCCGGCGTCAGCGTGGAGATGGCGATCTTCGGCGTCTTGTTCTGCAGCAGTTCGATGGAGTCCGCGCTGCCGAGTTCGGGATGCCTAGCGAGGAACGCGCGTGTGTCGTCACTGGTGCTGAAACTGTTCATCAGCAGGAAGCGGACGTTCGCGCCGCTGGTCGCACGAAAATGGAGGATCTGCTGCGCGGTGAGATCGAGGAACGTGACGCCAGGGCGCACCTCGAGCAGGGACTTGGCCTTCTCCAGACCCATGCTCGTGCCGAGGCCGCCGTTCAATTTCAGGATCGCGGCCTGTGCGAGCAGCGAGGCGATCCGGCCTGCCCCGGGCTCGGGCAGGTCGTCGGCACTGGGCAGCGACTCCACCGGCGCGATCACCTGCTCGGACAGGAACGCCGTCTGCTTCGCAACAAGCTGCGCGTAGGCGCGCTCGAACGCCTTGATGGCCGGCTCGTTGACGCCGGCGGCTTCCATCTTCTGACGGAACGATTCGATTGCGCTCATTCTTCGCGAGGTGTCTGAAAGGTTTTGCAGCCCGGATTCTCGTTGAAGAATACCTGCTGCGGCCGCCCCGGCACGTTCCGCCGCGAGACCCGATGGCCTTGCACGGGCTCCAGCAAGAACGAGCGCCATCTGCAGCCTGCACGAAGTCCGCGGACCTGCGGCCCATCGTTGAACCGGAATGCCGGGCTACGCCGGATTCGGACCCGCGCTCCTTGCTACCTGCAGCGAGGGCTGTACACGGCCTGCCCGATAGGGCACAACGTTCATCTCACGAAAGTACAGGGACGAGATCCGATGCCCGATTCGAAAAAGCCCACCCCGTCAAAGACCCCGGAAGGCATCGTCGATGCGCTGCTGGCGCACTTCAACACGATGGATGTCGACGTGATGCTCGGACTTTTCGGCCCCAACGCGATTTCGGTGACAGCGCAGGGCGAGTGCCTGCGCGGCCGGCAGGCGATCAAGGAAGAAATGGAGCGCTTCTACAGCCTGCAGCTTCCGCTCCAGGCCGTTTCCCGTCATGTCTTCGTGGCGGGCGATATCGCGTCGGTGATTCTCGACTGGAGCATCGCGGGAAAATCGGCGGCGGGCGACGAGGTTCGCGTGGGCGGTTCTGCGAACGACGTCTATCAGCGCTGCGCGGACGGTTGCTGGCGGATCCTGATCGACAATCCTCTGGGCACGCAGATCCGTCAGTAGGCGGTGTCGCGTATCGAGAGACGGCCGGGCCGCGGGTCCCTCGATACGCCCGGCCCTGCGTTGGTGGCGTGGAAGATCGATCGCCGGCCCGGCTGATCAGATCTTCCGGCTTTGCCCCGCCCAATAGCTGTCACGCAGTTCGCGTTTGAGCACCTTGCCGTTCGGGCTGCGCGGAATGGCGTCGATGAAATCCACCGACTTGGGCGTGCGCAGGCTGCCGAGTTCCTTCTTGCACAGCGCCAGCAGTTCGGCCTCGGTGACGCTCATGCCGCGGTTGAGTTCCACCACCGCCTTCACCGACTCGCCCCAATCCGCATCGGGCACGCCGACCACCGCGCATTCCTGCACCGCGGGGTGCGCCCACAGCACCTGCTCGATCTCCTGCGGATAGATGTTGAAGCCGCCGGAAATGATCATGTCCTTCTTGCGGTCGCAGATGTGCACGCGGCCGGCCGGATCCTTGAAGCCGATGTCGCCGGTGTGCAGCCAGCCGTCGATGATCGTGTTCGCGGTGATGTCGGGCTTCTTGTAATAGCCGCTCATCATCAGACCGCCCTTGACGCAGATCTCGCCGCGCTCGCCGTCAGCGACCTCGCGGTTGTCGTCGTCCAGGATCCGCACCTGCATGAGGGGCGTCGGGTAGCCGCAGCTCGCCAGGCGCTCGTCGGAACCGATGCTGCCGTCCGGTTCGAAATGATCCTTCGGCGACAGGTAGGTGCACAGCGCAGGCGCTTCGGCCTGGCCGAACACCTGCGCCATGACCGGACCGAACACACGCAGCGCCTGCTTGAGCTTCTCCACCGACATCGGTGCGGCCGCGTAGACGAAGTAGCGCAGCGTCTCGAGCTTGCGCGTCTCGACGCCGGGCACGTCGAGCATGCGGTAGATCACCGTGGGCGGCAGGAAGAATTCGGTGATGGCCTCGCGCTCGATCGAGTCGAGCATCTCCACCGGATCCGCCTTGGCCAGGATCACCACGTGCCCGCCACGGATCAGCGTCGGCAGCGAGAAGATGCCGGCCGCGTGCGTCAGCGGTGCCGCCGCCAGGGTCACCGGCAGTTCGGTCGGCAGGTACGGGAAGCAGTACATGTACGTCGACGCGAAGGTGTCGAGCGAACGGTTCGACAGCGACACGCCCTTGGAGCGGCCGGTCGTACCCCCGGTCGGCATGATCATCGCCAGGTCCTCCGCCTCGATCGGCACCTCCAGCGGCGTGTCGTCCACATCGGCGAGCCACTGTTCCAGCGAGGGCGCGTTGGGCAGTTCGGCGTCCAGGCACACGAAGGCCTTCACGCCCGGCAGGCTCGGGCGCAGTTCGTCGATGACGGCAGCGAAGCTGCGCTGGTAGATCACGACCTTGCACTCGAAGAAATCGAGCTGGTACTGGATATCGTCGGGCGAGAGCTTGGGATTGGCGGGCACCCAGGTGACGCCCGCGCGCGAGAATCCGAACAGGCAGACGAACGCGTGGATGTCGTTGACGGACAGCACCGAGGCGTGGTCGCCGCGGCCCAGGCCCAGCGAGCGGAACTTGTTGCCGATGCGATGGCTCAGCGACTGCACGTCGCGGTAGCGCATTTTCAGCTCGCCCATCTGCAGGCAGAGCGCGTCGGGGTTGCGGCGTGCGCCGTGGTCAAGGTAACGAACGAAGCTCATGGTCTGGGTACGTTGATGGCCAGGCGTCCGGCGCCCGGCGCGTGAAGGGAGGCCGTCACGCTGTTTTTGCCATACGGCCCCGTCATCGTCGATCTGGCGTGCGCCCGCCTTGCCAACGGACCGGATGCAGCGCCCGGGGCCGTCCATAGGTTCGCGTAGCCCGGGTGAAACCCGGGATCCCCTCGTGTTGCGACAGGAACCCCGGGTTTCACCCGGGCTACGGTGAACCCGCCAACATCGCGACGGCCGCCAACGTAGCCCGGGCGAAGCCCGGGGTTGCGCTCCGTATGCGAAGGGAATCCCGGGCTACGGTCGCAGGCGTCGTTGCGGCGTCAGTTCTTCAGATAGAAGTACGCGATCTGCGCCGCGACCAGCACCGCGACGATGACGTACATCCAGGTCACGATCGTGGGACCGCGTGGCGGTGGGGCCGGCGGAAACTCTCCCGGCTTGACGCTGCCGGGCTTGGCGCCCCAGTCCTCCTCGTCATCCCAACCCGGCTTGTTCGGTTCGGACTTCTTCATTGCTCATGCTCCGCCATTGGGGGTACCCGAAGGTACCGGGTTGGTCGCCGGACCGATCGCCGGTCCAGTTGGCAGGCTGCGCCCGTCGGCTTGCGCCTTGCTTAAGTCATCGTCGGATGACAGCCTGCTACGGGTCTGGGGCGTTGTACCTATTTCGATGCCGAAAGCGCGGATTCCGGGAATCCTGCTGCTGATTGCGATGGTGGCCATGCTGCTGCCGGTCTCCGCGCGCGTCGCTGCCGCCGAGATCTACGTCTTCAAGCAGAGCGATGGCACGCGCCTGTACACCGACCAGAAGAAGCGCGCGAAGGGTCTGACCTACATCAGCACCTTCGGCCGGCCGACGGCGTACAGCTCCTGCGGACGGCTGACCCGCGCGGCGCTCAAGCAACGTGGTGACAGCTACGACGCGCTGATCGCCAAGCACGCCGCGGCGCAGGACGTGCCGCCAGAGCTGGTGCGGGCGGTGATGCATGTCGAGTCCTGCTTCGACCGTCGCGCCGTGTCCCAGGTCGGCGCACGCGGGCTGATGCAGCTCATGCCGGATACCGCGTCCCAGCTCGGCGTGAAGGACAGCTTCGATGCCGGCCAGAACATCGCTGGCGGCGTCCGCTACCTGCGCATGATGCGCAACCGGTATCCGAGCGACTGGAGGCTGGTGCTGGCCGCCTACAACGCCGGCCCCGGCGCGGTCGACAAGCACAACGGCATTCCGCCGTATCCCGAGACGCAAGGCTACGTGAAGAAGGTGATGGCGCTGTACGCCAAGAGCCTGAAGCCGCCGCCGGCAAAAGCGGTCGAAAGCGTCGCGAGCGCCGATCTGCCCTGAGCTTGGGTTTCGAGCAGCAGTTCACGGCACCCGTAGCCCGGGCGAAGCCCGGGGTTCCCCTCGCCAACCGAGCGCAGCCTCGGGCTTCGCCCGGGCTACGGTGACGGAGCCACCGTAGCAAGGCGCGTTAGCCGCTGGCGCTTGATCAGCACGCACCCGCGCGATCGATGGGAATTTCCTCCGACACCCGGGCCGATGCGGCATTCACGTATTGCAGCTTGAGCTTTCCATCGGAGCCGAACACGGCGTTGGCGATGGTGCCGCCATGGGCGAACACCCTCGCCTGCGACCAGCTCCGCTTGATGCGGCACGTGGATGCGACGCCTTCGCGCACGCCAATCGGAAACACCTCGATCTCCCGTCGTTCCGCGTTGGCGACCGCCACGCGCATGCGAATCCCGTCCGTTGCGAGCACGCCGCGGTAAGGCGCCGAGACGCCCATTCGCGGGTTGTAGAACCAGGTCGTTCGGCACGCGTCGCCGCAGCTGAAATCGACGGCGCCGGTGTCGAGATTCACCCAGTGGATGTTGGGTCCCGCGGGATACGCGCGCGGACCGATCTGAACCGCCGAGCGCCCGGTCTTTGCCGAGACGTCGCACGCGCGCCTCTGGCCATCACATCGGGACAGGATGCTGACCTTGCCGTTGGGCGAGACGCTCTCGAAAGTCTTCGAGCGGATCTCCTGTGCGGCAGCGAAGCCGGGGGCGAACATCAGCAACAGGGCGGCTACCGGAAAACGAAAGGCACGATGCGCTCGCGGAGTATCCATTCCGATCTGACAGGGATCCGTCGAATTCGTTGCGTAGAAGATCGAGGTCAGCGCGCCGACGATGCCGAGGCGCAGATGACCCATGGTTTGCGGGCTCCGGCGGGAAATCGAGGTACGCGCGGAAGGGATGATCGCGGCGTGAACGGGTTCGTGCGCGGAGCGCACCCTACGCGGATCCCGCAATCGTAGGGTGCGCTTCGCGCACCTCCTCATCAGACGAGGCGGCGCGACGAGCGAGCCGGACTCATCCGGATTCGCGCGATTCTTGCGGTTGCCCGAAGCGCCGGCGAACGCTTGCCTGGTAAGCCGGGCCGCTCTCTGGCTTGACGAACAAGGCGACGACCTCGGGATGGCGCTCGCGGATCCTGAGATCGAGCGTGTGCACCCGTTCCTCGATTTCGGAAGCACGGATGTCGTCAGCAAACTCCAGGCTGAGTGCAGCGACGATCTGATTGGGTGCGAGTTGAATGGTGAGCAGCCCATTGGCCGAGAAGATCGGACGCTGTTCTTCCGCGATGCGCATGATCGAAGCGCTGAGGCGGCGATCGGCACGCTCGCCGATCAGCAGGCTCTTGCTCTCGCGTGCGAGCAGAGCGGCGGTGCCGGCCAGCACCAACCCGATCAGGATCGAGGCGATGCCGTCGAATACCGGCGCATCGAGCGTGGTGGCCGCGAAGATGCCGAGCGCGGCGATCGCGATGCCCAGCAGCGCCGCGCTGTCCTCGAACAGCACCATGAACGACGGCGGATCCTTGCTGTGGCGGAAGGCCTCGTAGTAGCCGAGCGAGCCTTTCGCAGCCTTGAACTGGCGCAACGCGACCCACCACGACGCGCCTTCGAACAGGAAGCAAAAGCCCAGGACCACGTAACTCACCAGCGGGTCACTGATCGGCTGCGGGTGACGGATGTGAGAAATGCCCTGGTAGAGCGATACGCCCGCACCGAGCGCGAAGACCAGCACCGCGACGACGAAGCTCCAGAAATACAGCTCGCGGCCGTAGCCGAGCGGATGCTCGGGATCGGCCTGGCGCATCGATCGGCGCATGCCGTACAGCAGCAGGATCTCGTTGCCGGTATCGACGAAGGAATGTACTGCCTCGCTGAGCATCGCCGAACTACCCGTCCAGACGGCGGCAACGGTCTTGGTAGCCGCGACCAGCAAGTTGCCGGCCAGTGCCGCGTACACGCTCAGGCGTGTGGAGGGAGGCGTTGCCATGGATGTGCTTCGGTGGCGATCTCTGATCCCATCCTAGGCCACAAACTCCCGGCGCCGGGCCAGCGAGCGGCGCCGCAGCAAACCGCGCTCCGCTGCGACTTCTGGTACTTGCGAAGCACCCATGCCGGCGAGAACGAACCACGACCACCGCGCGACCTTCTCGGCGGCCGCCGAGAAGCGGCCCTCCCGGGCACTACGGCGAGTGAGCAGCCTCGGCACCCGGCATCCGCCCACGCCAACTCGTGGGCGCGGCACGCTTGGCGACAGCGCGACTCTCCGTTTCCCTGAACCCG
Organism: Panacagrimonas perspica; assembly: GCF_004364935.1. Taxonomy (GTDB): domain Bacteria; phylum Pseudomonadota; class Gammaproteobacteria; order Nevskiales; family Nevskiaceae; genus Panacagrimonas; species Panacagrimonas perspica. Next base: position 2,248,729 of record NZ_SOBT01000008.1, read on the forward strand.
ATCGCGCGTGAACCCGCCAGGACGATCAGTCCTTCGAGCCCGCCAGGCGCACGGTGTATTCACCCAGGATCGTCGTCGTCCCCTTCATCGTGCTGGCGTCCACCTCGGTGAACTGGACGCGCACCACGCCGGGCGTGCCGTCCGGGAAGTCGCTGCCCGGAATGCTGGGACGAATCTGCGTGCTGACGATGCCGCTGCCCGGCGCGGATTCAGCCAGCGGCGCGAAGGCCTGCGCGTCGCTCTCGCTGCAATCGCGGAGCAGGGTGACGCTCATGGTCAGGGACTTCGAGGCCGCCTGATCCCACTTGAAACCAATGTCCGTCCCGAAGTCGAAGCGCTGTCCTTTCTCGAACTGCGGAGCCAGACCCGGAGCGCTGGTGAAGAGATCGTGCGCCTTCTGATAGGCCTCGATCTGCTCGGGCGGCAGCAGCTTGCAGCGGCTGTTGCTCATGTCTGGTGTGAGGCTGCCGTCCGTTGCAGGCGCTTGCGCGGATGCCGCGGGAGCCGTGCTTGCCGTCTCGGACTTGTTGCAGGCGCCCAGCGAGGCTGCGGCGATGAGGGTGAGCGACGAGAGCAGCGCGACGCGAAAACGTGACGGCATGATGGACGTGTCCGGCGGGATCGGTCCCACGAAACTAGCATGGGCTTCGAGCCCGCCGCGATGTCAGCCACCGTCTCCGCGTCATGGTTCGGGTCCGCCCGGGCGCAGGGAGCCGGCGTCGCCATCCATGCAGGCCCGATCATCGCCGTTCGCCGATGCCTCCTCGGCGCATCGACCCCGGCCCCTCAATCGTCCGATCCACGATCAGCCCCGACCCGCGAGGCTGCCCGCGGCTCCGGCCAGATCACCCCGGCGGTTCTCATGCCCTTCGTGATGTCCATTTCCGGGTGCGCGAGCACCACGTCGCGATAGGACGGACTGCCGACGACTGCCGGCTTGTACTTCTCGAACGTCGCGTTGATCTGGGCCTGCAGATCAGGCGGAACGCCAAACTCGGCGTAGCACGCCTCGAGGCAATCGAACATCGCTTTCCAGTGCACCTCGGTAAGTCCCATCCCGCGGTGCGTGGTGACCATATCCCGGCCGCGGTAGCGGACGTTGCCGCCCCATTGCTCGGACAGGAAGTCCACGAAATTGATGTGCTCCTTGAAGAACGTCGATTCGGACATGTGGCTCCAGATGTGCCCGATCGCCGGATGCGCCATCGCTTTTCTCAGCGCAGCGGCCGCGAACTGATAGATGGCGTCGTAACCCCCCAGTCGCGTGTAGAGGGAAGGCGTCGGGTTCAGGCCCTGCGGTTCTTCGTTCACGAACATTCTCCTCGAAGCAGTCGATGCGATCAGGCCTGATCCGGCTCGCGACGCGCGGCATCCGCGCTGTCAGGAGCTGACGGCAGGGACCGGCCCGGGGCCGTTGTCCTGGCGCCTTGAGCGGCTCTCGTCGCAGAGGCCTCCGCGCCACCCTGGGCGTTTGCGTTGTCGACCCACGAAACCACGCGATCGCCCGGCGTCTTGTTGAGCAGCAGGCGTGTGACGTCCGGCCTGGCGTAGTGCCCGACGGGATCCGCGGCGTGCTTGGCCAGCGAGATCGTCCCGAGATCGATGTCGGCGAGCACGAGGCCTTCTTCGTCCGGCGCGAGCGACGTCCCCAGCTCCGCGCCGTCGGGTCCGTAGATCCGCGCGTACCCGCCACCGGGACGCAGCAACTGCCGCTGCAGCTCGTCGGTGCACAGCATCGCGTGCATCTGCGGCGACACCACGGCGCAGGGCGCGACGACGAAGCACTGGCCTTCCGCGGCATAGACCCGGCTGGCCGCCGTGTTGACCTCGGGTCCCAGCGCGTGCGCCTTGCCCGGATAGATCGAGAAGCTCGGCCAGGCGCCGATGTGGATCTGCTCGTTCTGCGAATACAGCGCGTACTTCGACAGCGGCTGCAGATGCTCCCAGCAGTTGAGCATGCCGACGTTGCCGACCGACGTTTGCACCACGTGCAGATCGCTGCCGTCGCCATCGCCGAACACCGTGCGCTCGACGTGCGTCGGGCGCAGCTTGCGCCGCGTCATCTGCGTGCGTCCTTCGGCGTCGATCAGGGCCTGGGCGATGTAGAGGCTGCCGCCGGCCCGCTCGCTGTAGCCGAGCGCCAGCCAGATCTTCAGCGACCTGGCGGCGTCGGCCAAGCGCTTGAACTCGTCGGATCCCACCACCAGCGAATGGTCGAAGTAGCGCTGCACGTACTGCATGCCCAGCGCCGGCGGATTCAGCCAGATCCACCAGGGGTAGCCCGGGATCCAGGTTTCGGGAAACGCGACCAGCTGGGCGCCTTGCTTCGACGCCTGCTCCATCAGGGCGATGGTCTTGTCGATCGTCCCGTCGAGATCGAGAAACTCGGGAACGGCCTGCACGGCAGCGACACGCAGGCGGGGATGGTTCGGGGCGGGCATCGTGGGAATCCGTCAGTGGAGGGACCCAAGGTCCACGGCATGGCGGGACCAAAGGGCTTTGGATATGTTGTGCCCGGGGCCGCGGCGTTTCCTGCTTGAAACGGAAGTGGCCTTGATCCAGGCGGCAGTCACGACGTGGAGATTCCGATGCAGTCGATCCTGACGACCGAGAACGTTCCTCCTCGGCGCCGAGCGGAATACTGGGAAGAAATGGTGTCGCAGGAATTCGTGCCAGCGCGTTGCGTGCCGGCGGCGCGATCGATGTTCGACGCCCGGATCCGGTCGCTGGATCTCGACGCACTCACGCTCTGCGACGTTCGCAGCCACGGCACCGACGTGCTGCGGACGCCCGGGCACATCTCCAAAGCCGACACGCCGTACTTTCTGGTGAGCCTGCAGGTGGAGGGCGTCGGCCAGCTGGTCCAAGCGGGCCGTTCGGTGATCCTCCGTCCCGGCGACATGGCGCTGTACGACACCTCGCGGACGTACGAGCTGCACTTCGGCGGCGCGCAACGTCAGCTGGTCCTGAGAATTCCTCGCGCGGACCTGATCGCCCGGGGTCCCAGCGTCGAGTCCCTCGTCTGCATCGGCATTCCCAATGCCGCGCCGGCCGCGCGGCTGGCGGCGGACATGACGCGAAATCTCGCAGCACTGGATGCGTTTCCATCGCCGCGCGCCCGGCTCTCGCTGGCGTCGACGTTGATCGATCTCGTGCTGGATGGCCTGCTGGCCCTGGATGGCCAACCGTCGACGCCGACGACATCGACCCGCTTGGCGGACGCCCAGCGCATCGCACTGAAGCATCTCGCCGACCCCGCGTTCTCCGTCGCGACATGGGCGCAGACCATGGGTATTTCGGAGCGCTACCTGCGGCTGCTGTTCGCGCCCTCGTCCCGATCGCCTGCGCAGTACCTCTGGGGACAACGTCTCGAGCGTGCCGCCTCCGAACTTCGCGCACCGGGCAGCCGTCGCCGGTCGATCACCGACATCGCGCTGGGATGCGGCTTCAGTGACAGCGCCCATTTCAGCCACGCTTTCCGCACGGCGTACGGAATGAGCCCGCGGGACTACCGCGCGTCGAACTGACGAGCCCGGGCGCAGACACGGCCGATGGGGTGCGCCCCTTAAACTGGGCGCTCCTTTCGAATCCTGCCCCGAAATGTCCCTGCCCGATTTCCTCCGACGCCTGCGCGATACGCCCGATCAGATCGAATTCGCCGACACCATCGCGGCCATCGAAGCGGGCTACGACTACACGCCGACGGCCTTTCGCAACGGCGAGGTCCACAACGCCGCCGGCCAGAACGGCGGCTCCTGCAAGATCTTTGCGTTCGCGAAGATGCAGGGCCTGGACGAGAACACGACCCTCGCGTGCTTCGGTCGCTACTACCATGACGATGTCCTGAAACATCCGGACGCGAGCGACCATCAGAACATCCGCAACTTCATGCGCACGGGCTGGAGCGGCGTCGCGTTCGAAGGGGACGCGCTCCGCCTGCGTTGAGTTCGACGCGCCGCTGCGGTTAACGGCCCAGGAAAATCGGAGCAGCCATGGATCGACTCGACGCAATGCGGACCTTCGTGCACATCGTCGACCACAACGGCTTCGCGGCAGCGGCACGCAAGCTGGGACAGTCGCCGGCGACGGTGACGCGTTCGATCGCGGCGCTCGAGCAGCACTTCGGCGTGCGGCTGCTCCAGCGCACGACCCGGTCGGTGCGCGTGACGGAAGCCGGGCATCGATTCCTCGAAGCGAGCCGGCGCATCCTGGCGGACATCGCCGACACCGAGAGCATGATGTCCGGCGAACGGGCCACACCTCGCGGAACCCTCGCCGTGACGGCGCCGGTCCTGTTCGGCCGCCTCCACGTGCTCCCTCATGTCGATCGCTATCTCGCGAGCTATCCCGAGATGCAGGTCCGTCTCCTGTTGCTGGATCGCGTCATCAACCTCATCGACGAAGGCATCGACGTGGCGGTACGCATCGGCCAGATGCCGGAGTCGAACCTGATCGCGGTGACGGTCGGCGAGGTTCGACGCGTGGTCTGCGCCAGCCCGCAGTATTTGAGCGACCGGGGGCCGATCCGGGATCCTGCCGATCTGCAGAAGCACGATTGCATCGCCGTCACGCCGCTCGTGCCTCACGAAAGCTGGTCGTTCGCGGGCGGAAAGAATACGTCGGCCACGCGGCACGTGCGGATCCAGCCGCGGCTGACCATCAACTCTCCCGAAGCGGGGATCGCTTCCTGCCTGAGAGGATCGGGCGTCGTGCGGGTGCTGTCGTACCAGGTCGCCGACGAGGTTGCGTCCGGCAGGCTGAAGATCGTCCTCGGATCCTTCGAGCCCCCGGCCGTGCCCGTGCAGGTCGTGTTTCCGGAGGCACGGATGGCGGCGGCCAAGACCCGGACGTTTCTCGACATCCTGCTGCCCGCCCTGCGCAGCAAGCTGCTGCCGCGACCGGCCGAGGCCAGGCGCGCGCCGGTGCGACGCCGCGCGAAAGCCCAGCGAGAAGAAGAACGGCGCTAGACGTCCAGGCGCACGCGCTCCGGACTGGATGCCGAAGGGACGGCGCAGCACAGCAGGACCTCACCCGGGGCCAGCTTCGCCGAGATGGGTTTGAGGTAGGCGACCTCGCCTTCGAGCAGGCGCGTCCTGCACGAGCCGCAGCTTCCGGCGCGGCAGGAAAACTCCGGCGCAAGGCCGCGGCTTTCGGCGAGTTCGAGCAGCGATCCGCCTCCGGGTGTCCATCGGGCTTCCTTGCCGGACTTCTCGAACACGATGGGCACCGGAGTCGTCGATGGCGTTCCGAGTTCGGGCGCCGACCCGGCGTCGGGCGTGCGCACGATGCCGGCAGGACCAAACGCTTCGGCATGGATGCGACGGTCCGAGACGTTCAGCGTGCGCAGACCGTCGTACAGATCCTGCGAGAACTGCGCAGGACCGCAGACGTAGAAGTCGTAGTCGTCGAACGGCAGGCGGTTCTTCAGAAGCGCCACGTCGATCCGGCCCACATGCTCCTGCGCAGCCGCGCCGGCCGCATGGCTCAGCACGCGGACGAGCGAGACGGCGCCGCCGGCCTCGTCGACGAGCGCGGACAGTTCCCGATCGAACGCGCGGTCCTGCAGCGTGCGCGTCGCATAGAAGACATGGGTCTTGCGCACGCGACGGGTTCTCAGGCCCTCGTACACCACGTGCCGCAGCATCGCGAGGATCGGCGTGATGCCGATGCCCGCCGCAAGAAGAACCGCCGGCCGACGCTCCTTCGCGTCGATCGTGAAGAGGCCGTCGGGCGCCTTGGCTTCCAGCTCGTCGCCGACGCGCAGCCCATGCAGATGCGTGGACATCTGGCCGATCCGCTTCACCGAGATGCGATAGGTCCCGTCCGAGGGCGCGCTGGACAGGGTGTAGCTGCGCAGCGTCGGTGTCTCGGAATTCGGAAGCTGCAACCGGATCGGCAGGAACTGTCCCGCCTCGTGACGCGGCAGGCCGATGCCGTCCGACGGCTCCAGCTGCAGCGAACGGATTCCGTCGGCCTCGTCGACGATTCCGGCAACCCGGAAAGGCCGCCAGCGATGGGCCAGCTCTGCAGCACGCAGACGCTCGGCGGTCTCGTTCCAGTTGCCGGTCATCAGCGAATTCGGAGACCAGCCATCGCGCTGAAACTGCCAGCGCAGCGGCAGCGCCGCACGGCGCAGCAGGATCCTGCGCGGCTTGAGCTTCCACAGCCTCTCGGCGCCCTGGAACGCTTCGGTCTCCGGCGAATCGAGAAGAACGTCGGTGTCGCCGGTGATCTGCAGCAGGTCTCCGGTCTCGAAGTCCACGAAGACCAGGCCGGCACGCGGATTGACCAGCATGTTCCCCAGCGTGTTGAAGAACAGGTTGCCGGCGAAGTCGGGGATCGTGAGCACGCCCTGCCCGTCGACTCTGACGAATCCTGCCCTGCCACCGCGATGCGAAACGTCGACCTGCTTTCGGCCCTGCGCGTCGACGACATACGAGGCGACGAAGAAGGTGTCCGCCGACGTCACCATCTCCAGCGCGCGCCCGTCGAGCTGCTCGAAGGATTCGACGGTGCCGTCCGCCTCGGCGGGCGGGACGAAACGAAAGTCCCGAAGCTGGATGTATTGCGGGCAGTTGCCATAACTCTGCCCGACCTCGATATCGAATCCGCTTGCATCGGCACCGCGCCGGATCACGCCGTTGAGGCGGTTGCGCCGGCGCGAATGGAGTTCGATTCCCAGAAGTCCGATCGAAGCCCCGTCGTGTAGACCCGCTTCGGCCGGATCATCGGGGTCACGGCCCAGCGCCGCGTGCAATCGCGACGGATCCGGTGACTGCAGGAAGCCCGGCGGCGCGGCCCGCAGCGTCGCCCATACCTCTGCGTCGGGATCCACGGCTCCGAGGACGATGAACGGGAGCTGCGGATAGAACTGGCGGTGCTGCTCGATCAGGTGATCGCGAACGACGCGCTTGCCGAGCTCCTGCATGCGCTCGGCGACGCCGACGCTGCGCTGCATCGTGATTTCGCCCGCGTGCCAGGGCGAAACCGGTGTACGAGCCTGCTCTTCGATCATGATCGCCAACTCCCTGTGTCACGCCAGCGCCGGTCAGTCCGACAGCCCGACCGTGCTCTTCTGAAACGCCACGAACCCGGGAAGCCCTTCGATCCGACGAAGCCAGGCATTCACCTCGTGGTACGCCGACAGATCGACATTGCCCTCGGGCGCACTCGAGATGTAGCTGTACAGCGACACGTCGGCAATGGTCGGGACCTCGCCGAGAATGAACGAGCGCCCGCTCAACTCCGTGTCGATCAGCTTCAGGACCTGATGCGCACGAGCGATCACCTCGGCGGCATTCAGCTTGGCGCCGAACAGCGTGATCAGGCGCGCCGCGCCGGGGCCGAACGCAATCTGCCCGGCGGCGACGGAGAGCCAGCGCTCGACGGCCGCGGCGCCGACCGGCGTTTCGGGCAGCCAGCGATGCTGCGCGTCGTACTTCTTCGCGAGGTAGACCAGGATCGCATTGGAGTCGGCGATCACGGTGCCGGCGTCGTCGAGGACCGGCACCTGCCCGAAGCGATTCAGCGCCAGGAACGCGGGGCTCTTCTGGGCGCCAGCCATCAGGTCGACCAGTTCCAGCTCGTGATCGAGCTGGAGCAGCGACAGCAGCAGTCTTGCGCGGTGCGAATGGCCCGACAGCGGATGGTGGTAAAGCTTCATCGATATTCTCCTGGTGATCGGGGCCGAAGGTTTCGGCATGGCCCGGGCTGCTCTCGGAGAAGATTGTTGAAGATCGGGTCGCCCGCGAGAATCACCGTGATATCAACTTCAGCGTTTCTGTTTCGTCAATAATCGAAACGTGACGAGCAGGCCCCGGACGGACCCGCCTAGGCTTCGGGATCCTTCGGTCCCGGCAGGTTGAACACCGGCAGCGTCAGATTGAACGCGATCGATCCGAACCGCATGACGGCGACGGTCGCCATGCCCGCTGCAGCAGCGACGCCGCCGCTCACGCCGAGCCCAAGCAGGATCACGAGCAGGCTGCAGCCGGCGATCGACGCCGTCGCATAGATGTGCCCCTTGCGGAGAATCATCGGGATCTCGTTGCACAGCACGTCGCGAAGCACCCCACCGAACGCACCGGTGATCGTGCCCATGACGACCGCGATGAGGGCCCCCTGCCCCGTGCCCAGCGCGATGCGCGCGCCGGCGACGCTGAACAACGCCAGGCCCAGAGCGTCCGCCACCATCAGGAAGCGCTCCGGCGGCCGCGCGAAACGCACGTAGGGGATCGTCAGCAAGGCCGCGATCCCGGTCACGATGATGAACTCGGGCCGCGCGATCCAGAACACCGTGCGGTCCAGCATCAGATCGCGCAGCGTGCCGCCGCCGGTGGCCGTCACCATCGCGATCACCACCACGCCCAGCAGATCCAGGGATTTGCGCCCCGCTGCGAGCGCACCCGACACCGCGAACACCGCGACTCCCGCCATCTCGATGGCGACGGACAGCGTCATGGCGCGCGATCCGACCATCGGTGCAGGCGACCACCCTCGACGAGCGCCGCCGCGATCGGGCTCGAGGGTTCAGCAGACAGATCTTCCGGAGGCATCGACGTCGAGGATCGGGGGTGTCGCCAAATCTACCATCGCCCCCACGTCCGGCATCGACGAACCACCGGACGTTCGACCTACCCGCGATACGAGGAGTGATAGGCGAACACGAACGACCCGCCCTTGATCGCATTCACCAGCTGCGGATTGACGTCGGGGTTCGTGGCGAAGCAACCCCAGCTGTTGCCGACCGAGCCCTTCGGCTTCTGGTTGACGTAGTCGGCGCCGTGGAACAGCACACCACGCTCCAGCGTACGGCCGTTGACGCCGGGCTCCAGGCCGATCAGCTTCATCGCTGGCTTGCCCTGGAGATTGCCGAGATTGCTGCTGTGCGTGCCGAGCGTCACGAACGCGCCGAGCGAGCTGAAGCGGTTGCCGTCCTCGAAGCGGCTCGCGATCTCGCCCTGGCGATCGATCGGATGGCCTTCGGCATTCTTCGGGCCGCCGCCGTGGGCGACCCAGGTGCGGAACAGCGGCGTTCGCGCCGACAGGTCGACCGTCCACAGGCGCTCCGTCTTGTTGCTCTTGCGGAAATCGACCACGGTGATCAGGTTCCAGCGCGTCAATTTGGGATGGATCGAGTGGCGCATCAGCGACATCATCGCGGCGCTCCACAGGTCGGTGGGGATGTCGCTCACAGGTCCCTGCAGAAGATTCTTGAGCGCCAGTGCATTGCACTTGATGACGCCGAACGGGTCAGGCATGTCTTCCATCAGCTTGCCGATGGTCTTCTTGCCGACGTCGATCTTGCCGTCGGGATTGTTGAAGCCCATGACGAGCCGCTGGAAATCCTCGATGTAGGGGATGGTGACCGCAGGATTGCCATCCACCGCCAGCACCTTGCGTGCACCCAGGCGGTTGGCCGCCACATAGGCGTTGAGGCGGGTCTGGACCAGCATCACGTCGTCGCGATTGTTCTGCGCGGACTTTCCTACGGAAGCCTTGATCGAGGTTGCCATGGCGTCGTTCCTGTCGGTGTGGAAGGCCCCTTGCCTTCGTCTGGAATCAGACTAGAGGACGTCGGTGTCCCGCCTGTTTCGCGACGCTGAAACATGAAGTCAGCCGATGTCAGCGTCGTTCCGTCCCGTCGGCGCGAGCAGCGGACGCGAGGCGGGGCGCGAGCTGTCCGAAGGCGACGAAGCATTCGCGATCCGCAGCGTTCGCCCCCTTGGGCTGACGGCCGTGGGATCGTATTCTTGGGCTAGCGCACATGAACGCCTCTTCAACCCGCTCGCCGCACTCGCCAGCCCGGTCCCGGGAGTCGGGTCGATGAGCGACATGCACGGATCTGGGCTCACCCAGACCAAAGAGGCGTTCCTCGACGAGCTCGATTCGCGGTTGCGGGTGCTGAACGACCCTCACGAGGTTCACCGGATTGCTGCGCACGCGCTCGGCGTGCGGCTGAATGTCGATCGCTGCCTGTACGCGGTGATGCTCGACGACGACGATTCGTTCGACGTCATCGGCAATTACCACCTTGCAGCGCCGACGATCGTCGGCCGTCATCGGCTGAGCGGGTTCGGCACCTCGGTGGTCGAGGCGATGCGCCAGGGTCAGCCCTGGAGTGTCGACAATGTCGGTGACGACGAGCGCCTGAGCGAGGTCTTCCGCGAGACGTTCCGGACGATCTCCGCTGCGGCCGGCATGTGCGCGCCGCTGTGGCGCGACGGGCAGTTCGTGGCCTTCATGGCCGTCCATTCCGTCACCCCGCGTCGATGGAGTGCCGAGGAAATGGGGCTGCTCGTGGCAGTGGCCAATCGCTGCTGGGAATCCATCGAGCGCGCCCGCGCCGAGAGGGCGGCCCGCGCGAGAGAAAATCGATTCCGCGCACTGGTCGAGGATTCTTCGCAGATCCTGTGGATCGCAGGGCTCAACGGCCAGATCGTCGAGGACTCGCCTTCGTGGCGCGCCTTCACCGGCCAGTCCTACGAGGAGTTCTGCGGCTCGGGATGGACCGCCGCGATCCATCCCGAGGATTTCCCGGACGTCATGGCCAGGACGCTCGAAGGGGTGGCCAGGCAGCAGGGCGTCGATCTCGAATTCCGCTTGCGCAGGGCGTCGGGGGACTGGGCCTGGGTTTCCGAGCAGATCCGCCCGGTGCGTGATCCCGATGGAACGCTGCAGGAATGGGTCGGCCTGATCACCGACGTTTCGGCGCGCAAGAACAACGAGCGCGGCCAGGTCCTGCTGCTCCAGCTCGACGATTCGATCCGGCCGATGACGCAGCCCGAAGCCATCGCGGGCGAAGGCACGCGGTTGCTGTGCGAGTTCCTCCAAGTCGAGCGATCGGCTTATCTGGACGTTGCAGCCGATCAGAACACCGGCACTCCGCTACGCGACTACGCGCCGCAGATGCCTGCGCTCGGCGCCGGCACTCCGCTACGCGACTACGCGCCGCAGATGCCTGCGCTCGGCGGCGTGCATTTCATGGACGACTACGGAAAGGTCTTCGCCGACGACATGCGCTCGGGACGTCCGCACGTCCTGGACGACGTGGCGCGCGCTTCGCTGGAGCCGGCGGTACGCCAGCGTTATGCGGCGCTCGGCATCGGCGCGATGATCAACATCCCGCTGCGCAAGGACGGGCGGGTCGTGGCGATCATGGGCGTCTACCAAGCCGCGCCCCGGGCCTGGACCGCGACCGAGCGCGACCTGGTGCTGGCCGTGGTGAACCGGTGCTGGGAATCGATCGAACGCGCGAGGATCACGCGTGAGCTGCGTGAAGCCGATCAGCGCAAGGACCAGTTCCTGGCAACGCTCGCCCACGAGCTGCGCAATCCGCTGGCGCCGCTTCAGAACGCACTGATGATTGCGCGCGATGCACGATCCACGCTGCCGCCGGGCCGCCTGTTCGATCTGATGGACCGGCAGATCCAGCAGCTCGTGCGCCTGGTCGACGACCTGCTCGACATCTCCCGCATCAGCCGCGGCGCCATCGAGCTGAAACCCGAGACACTGCCGCTCGACCAGATTCTCAACACGGCCATCGAGACCGCCAAGCCGGCCATCGCACTCGCCGAACATCATCTGGACATCGAATCCGCAGGTGCCCTGTACGTGCGGGGCGACTCGGTGAGACTGACCCAGATCTTCGCCAACCTGCTCAACAATGCCGCCAAGTACACGCCGCCCCGCGGTCACATCCGGGTTTCGGTCCAGACCCTGAACGACACCGTGGCGGTCTCCGTACGCGACGACGGCATCGGCATCGCCAAGGACATGCAGCAACGCGTCTTCGACATGTTCACGCAGGTTTCACAGAGCCGAGGTCATCTGCAGGGCGGTCTGGGCATCGGGCTTTCGCTGGTGCGCAATCTCGTCCAGCTGCACGGCGGTTCCATCGAAGTGTTCAGCGACGGAAACAACCTGGGCAGCGAGTTCGTCGTCACCCTGCCGCTGGTGGCCGCCAATCGCACGCTGCCCGCCGAGGCCGAGGACGCTGTCCGTCTGCAAGGCCTGCGGCTCCTGGTGGTCGACGACAATCGCGATTCGGCGGATAGCGTCGGGGTGCTGCTGCGCATGATGGGAGCGGACGTGACGGTCTGCTATTCCCCGCTCAAAGCGCTGGCGCTCATCGGCGGTGCCCGGCCCGATCTCGCCTTTCTCGACATCGGCATGCCCGAGATGGACGGCTATGCGCTGGCCCGCGAAATTCGGGCGCTTCCCGCCTTTCACACGATGCAACTCGTGGCGCTCACGGGGTGGGGACAGGAGGGCGATCGCCGTCGGTCGCGCGAAGCGGGCTTCGATCACCATCTGACGAAGCCCGTCGACATGGGCGAGCTGGAGCGGGTGCTCGCGCCCTGGCTGTCCGTTTCGGGAGAGGCGGCGCCTCCGACACGCTGAGGGTCGCGGCCCCGCGTCTGGCGCAGAGCGTCCCGAGGCAGGCCGGGGGCTCGAAGGATCCGAGGACGATCTTCAGCCTGCCGGACGCAAGAATCCGGCGGTGGGTGAAACGGGAACCGGGCGTCGACCCGAGGCGGCTGCAGTCTCGTCGCGATAGCCGGAGACGATTCCCCCCATTCGAGCAAACAACTCCCATAAACCCGTCCACACAGGCTACTGTTCGGAGGCCCTGCGAATCCCGCGCCTTGAACGGAGGATGACGTGTCCGACGAATCGAAATGCCCTGTTGCTCATGGCCCGCGCCGACGCGCGCGCACGAATACGGACTGGTGGCCCGATCAGCTCAACCTGAAGATCCTGCACCAGCATTCATCGCTGTCCGATCCGATGGAAAAAGGCTTCGACTACGCCAAGGCGTTCAAGTCGCTCGATCTGGATGCGGTGGTCAAGGATCTGCATGCCTTGATGAAGGATTCGCAGGACTGGTGGCCCGCCGACTACGGCCATTACGGGCCGTTCTTCATCCGCATGGCCTGGCACAGCGCCGGTACTTATCGCATCGCCGACGGCCGCGGCGGATCGGGCTATGGAACACAACGCTTCGCGCCGCTGAACAGCTGGCCCGACAACGGCAATCTCGACAAGGCGCGACGGCTGCTGTGGCCGATCAAGAAGAAGTACGGCCGCAAGATCTCCTGGGCGGACCTGATGATCCTCACCGGCAACGTCGCGCTGGAGTCGATGGGCTTCAAGACCTTCGGCTTCGCCGGCGGCCGCGACGACGTGTGGGAACCCGGCGAGGACATCGACTGGGGCACCGAAGGCACGTGGCTGGGCGACGAGCGCTACAGCGGCGATCGCGAACTCGCGGGTCCGCTGGGCGCCGTGCAGATGGGCCTGATCTACGTCAATCCGGAAGGCCCGAACGGCAAGCCGGATCCGCTGGCGTCGGCACGCGACATCCGCGAGACCTTCCATCGCATGGCGATGAACGACGAGGAGACCGTCGCGCTCGTCGCCGGCGGACACACGTTCGGCAAGTGCCACGGTGCGGGCGACCCCAAGCACGTGGGCGCCGAACCGGAAGGCAGCGCCATCGAGCACCAGGGCTTCGGCTGGATCAACAGCCTCGAATCCGGAATGGCGGGCCACACGATCACCAGCGGCCTCGAAGGGGCATGGACCGAGCATCCCACGCGCTGGGACAACGGCTACTTCGACGTGCTGTTCAAGTACGAGTGGGAACTGACCAAGAGCCCGGCCGGTGCACACCAATGGAAGCCCAGGGGCAGCAGCGGCGACGGCACCGTGCCCGATGCCCACGATCCGGCGAAGAAGCACGCGCCGATGATGACCACCGCGGACCTCGCGCTGCGCATGGATCCCGCGTACGAGAAGATTTCGCGACGCTTTCACCAGAATCCGCAGGAACTCGCCGACGCGTTTGCGAAGGCCTGGTACAAGCTGACCCATCGCGACATGGGACCGTTGCCGCGCTATCTCGGCAAGCTGGTGCCCAGGGAAATCCAGCTCTGGCAGGACCCGCTGCCGGCTGCCGATCACGAACCGATCGGCGATGCGGATATCGCGGCCCTGAAGGCGAAGATCCTGGCGAGCGGACTGACGATCCCGCAACTGGTGACCACGGCCTGGGCCTCGGCCTCCACGTTCCGCGGGTCCGACAAGCGCGGCGGCGCCAACGGCGCACGCATCCGCCTCGCACCGCAGAAGGACTGGGAGGTGAACCAGCCGGCAGAACTGGCGAAGGTGTTGCAGTCGCTCGAATCGATCAAGAAGGATTTCGATGCGACGGGCGGAAAGAAGAAGGTCTCGCTGGCCGACCTGATCGTGCTCGGCGGTTGCGCCGCCGTCGAAGAGGCCGCGAAGAAGGGCGGGCACAGCGTCAAGGTTCCGTTCTCACCAGGGCGGACGGATGCGTCGCAGGATCAGACGGACGTGGAGTCGTTCGCCGTGCTCGAGCCCACCGCCGATGCATTCCGCAACTATCTGCGCGGCGGCGACAGCCGTTCCGCCGAAGAGCGGATGGTCGACAAGGCGCAGCTGCTCACGCTCACCGCGCCAGAGATGTCGGTCCTGCTCGGCGGCCTGCGCGTGCTGGGCGCCAATGCCGGCCAGTCGAAGCACGGCGTGCTGACGCAGCGTCCGGGCATGCTGACGAACGACTTCTTCGCCAACCTGATCGACATGGAGACGCAGTGGAAGCCGGCCGCCACGGACGGCGTCTACGAGGGGCGTGATCGCAAGACCGGCAAGATCAAGTGGACGGGCACGCGCGTCGATCTGATCTTCGGCTCCAACTCGCAGCTTCGGGCGCTGGCCGAGGTCTACGCGGCGGATGATGCGAAGGAGGCGTTCGTGAAGGACTTCGTCGCCGTCTGGGCCAAGGTGATGAACCTGGACCGCTTCGATCTTCGCTGAGAAGCGGTAGGAAACCGATCGGCTGGCGGGTTCGCAAGGAGGCTGCCGCGAACCCCCAGCCGATCACGCAGGCGCTGCACGTATCGGAACGAAGATCCTCAGAACGAGCCGCCTATCGTGCGCGCCTCGAACCTCGACACTTCGCAGGCATTGGGAACGGTGACCTGCCCGTAGTTCTCGACGGCGAGCGCCGCTTCGACGAAAGACAGCATCAGCAACAGCAAGGTGCGCGAGGGAGCCGGCAGCTGTTCGAGCCGATGATCCTTCAGGTGATCCAGCGCTGCCTCGGTCGTCGGGAACGCCGCGTCGTAGAACGCCTTCACGTCTTCGAACCGGCTGGTAGCCCGGCGTGCCGCGCGTTCGGGCTCGGTTTCCAGCGCCCATCCGAGAAACGGCTCGAGGTGCTCGAACCCTGCCGGCAGCACGGTGCTCATGCCGCCTCCCGGATCTTGCGATCGATCACTTCCAGGCTGTGGACGATCGCCATCTCGTTCTTCTGCACGTAGTACCAGGGCTTCACGCCCGCGGCGATGCCCGCGTGGTTCTTCTCCACCAGCTTGCAGTCCTCGAGCAGGACGTCGCGCAGCAACACCTTCTGATACTCCTGCACCCATCGCTGCGCGGCGTTCTCCGGTTGCTGGAAATAGATCTTCATCTCGAAGCGCGTGCGATCCACCGCCAGCGGCCAGAACGTGTAGCCGTAGTACGCACCGAGCAGGCCATTGCCTTCCGACGGATCGATGAAGAAATTCGGAAAGATGACGTCGATGTCCTGCATCCAGATGCTGGAGCGCTGCGGATTCACGCCACGCGGAAGGCGGTCGGCGCCGCGAGGCAGATGCCGCAGCGTGGCGAGTGCAGTGGGAGGCAGCGGGGTTTCCGGATTCGCCGAGATGCTCAGACGCGTGTGATCCCCCAGCAAGGCCACGCTGAGCGGACGCCCGTAGGGATTGGCCGGCCAGTTCGCGACGTTCTTCAGCGTGCGCCGATGCACCGTCGCCACGTGATAGATCTCCTGGAAGGCGTCCTTCACCAGCTTCCAGTTCGCGTTCAGCTCGGTGGTCCAGGTGTAGCAATTCTTCGAGAACCGATCGAACGGATATCCGGCGAGCGATTCCCCCATCTCGCCCAGGAATTCCTTCAGCGTCTGCCGGGGCTCGGGGTCCAGGTGGACGAAGATGAACCCCTCCCACTGGTCCACCGCAAGCCGGCTGAGCGCGACCTGCTTGCGGTCCAGCAACGGAAACGACTCTTCGTCCGGAATGTGCCGGACCGCACCGTTGAGTTCGTAGACCCAGGCGTGGTACGGACAGGTCAGCGCTCCGCCGCAGGTCCCCGATTTCTCCCAGAGCAGCTGCTGTCCACGATGGGAGCAGACGTTGTGGACGGCATTGAGCGCGCCCTTTGCGTCCCGCGTGATCACCACCGACGGCGCGATGCCCGGCAACTCCTTCACGATGTACGAACCGGCCGTGGGCAGCTGCTCGATCCGCCCGACGTTGAGCCAGGACTTGCGAAAGACGTGTTCGATCTCGTTCTTGAAGCGTTCCGTCGACAGATAGACCTGCGCGTCGATGCGAAACGAATGCCCGTCCGTGGAGGGGAACAGGGGCGCGTTCAAGGGGGCGTTCATGTTCATCGACGCGTGCTCTCCGGACACGGGATGTGCGCCGGACTGTAGCGCGCGGATGCAGGCTCGATCCGGGGGGTTGGGCGACTCGATTCAGGGACGGCGATGGATGGGGCCTGCCGCGCGCCGTGAAGCGATCGCCTAGGCTGCGCCCGGGCTACGGATTGCCTTCGGCCTGGAAGCGAGAACGGCCATCGCAAAAGACGCAAAGAACAAACAAGAAAGGCGCAAAGGAGCATCTGGAAAATCCTTTGCGCCTTTCTGTTCCCTTTGCCCGGCTCTGCTGTAGCCGCAGCGCCGCTGCTTTAATCGCAGCTCCGTCGCGTTAGCCGTTGACGTAAATCCAGCCCCGACGGCACCAGCAAACCGCAGCCCGGGTGAAACCCGGGGTCGCGCTCCGTGTGCGAGGGGAACCCCGCGAATTCCCAATAGACGGCTCCTCACCCCGGTCCTGAGAAGCAGCGGAAGCCGTGGCATCCTTGACCGCACGGGGCCGCGCCGCGTCTGCGATGCCTCGAATACCCACTACAAGAAGATCGCGAGCCCGATTGCAAGGGCGGGGAGCAGGTCGATGAACTCATCATGGCGCTGGCGGATCGTGTTCGCGGGCTTCGCCGCGCTGTCGCTGGGAGGCGGACTGTCAGGCTGCGGAAACAGCCCGCACGGAGATGCGGACGGACAGCCCGACGGCGCGTCGGCGTTCGCCGATCCGGTGCGCGCGCAGTGCGCGGTTCGCAGCCCGCTGCGCCGGGTCGGGGCTGGCCTCGATTCGAGCGGAAGACTCGAAGCGCCGTTGCCGGTGGCGCTGGGCACTGCGTCGGGAAGCTGTCGCGACAACGAGCAGTTCCGCTTCGGCTCCGGTCTCTACGACGTCACCGGCGTGGTCGCCTACACCGGCGGCTCGGGCTGGGAATCGCCGACGCAGGTATTCCGCGGCCTGCACCAGCGCCAGTACGCGCGCGCCTACGCCATCGAATCGCCGTGCAACGGCAAACGACTGATGTTCGTGTCGGTCGACATCGGCCTGATGTACGGCTCGCTGCGACTGGGCGTGCTGGATGCGATCGCCGCGGATCCGGCGCTGTCCGGCGTCTACACCGCCGACAACCTGATGCTGTCGGCGACTCACACGCACTCGGGGCCTGCCGGTTACTCGCACCACGAGGCCGGCAACGTGCTGCACCTGGGCTACGACGCCGACGTCTACAACGCGATCGTGAACGGCATCGTCGGCGCCATCCGCCTGGCGCACGCCAATCTCGCGGCGCATCCGGAACCGGCGCCGATTCGCCTGGCGGTCGGAGAACTGCTGGACACCAACATCAATCGCTCCGAGCCGGCCTTCCTCCAGAACACCGAGGCCGAGCGACGCGAATTCCTGGATTCGCGCGGCGAACCCATCCAGGTCGACAAGCGCGTCGTGCAGCTCAACCTGGTGCGTGACGACGGCAGCGCCGTGGGCATCGTCAACTGGTTCGGCGTGCATCCCACGACCATCGGCCCGACGCAGCACTTCGTCAGCAGCGACAACAAGGGCTACGCGGCGCTGGGGTTCGAGCGCGTGATGCGGACGCGCTACGAGGCCGTGCCGGGGCCGGACAGCTTCGTCGCCGCCTTCGCGCAGACCGACGAGGGCGACTCCTCTCCGAATCTGTTCATCGAACAGTTCCCGCATCCGGATCCGGCACGCGGCGGCGGCGCAGACGACTTCGAGTCCAACGCGATCGCCGGAACCAAGCAGCTCGCGCGGGCACTGGAGCTGTACGCGCAGGGTGAGCCGCTGTCCGGGCCCGTCGACTACCGCCAGTTCCACGTGCAGATGAACCAGGTGGAAGTCACCGACCCGGTGGTGCTCGCCGGCCTGCGTCACCCTGCCGCGCTGGATGCGACGTCCAAGCGCACCTGCAACGCGGCGCTCGGCTCTTCGTTTCCGGCCGGCGCGGAAGATGGACCGAGCCCGCTCGGTGTCGAGGGCATCACCTGCGCATCGAGTCCGGACCTGATCGCCGCCAGCGTCGCCGACTTCACGGCGCTGTCGACGTTCCATCTGCCGACCACGCTCGTGTCGACACTGCTGCTGTGCAACGCCGACACGTTGCCGCTGCTGGGCCTGGACTGCCAGGCCGAGAAGCCCGTGCTGCTGCCGCTGAATCTCGGCGAATCCGCGGGTGGCGCGCTCGATGGCACGCTGCAGCCGCTGGGACTGACGGCCAACTTCGAACCGGCGGTGCTGCCGTTCCAGCTCTTTCGCATCGGCAACCTCGCCATCGTCGGCCTTCCGTGGGAAGTCACGACGATGTCGGCGCGGCGCTTGCGCAAGAACGTGCTCGAGGTGCTGGCGCCAACCGGCGTGGACACCGTCGTCATCGCCGGACTCGCCAACGATTACGTCCACTACCTCACCACGCGCGAGGAGTACGCGAGCCAGCAGTACGAGGGCGCCTCGACGGTGTTCGGGCCGTGGTCGCTGGCCGCGGTGCAGCAGGAGACGCGCAAGCTCGCCGTCGCGATGCGCGATGGCGTGGCCCTTGCGGCGGGTCCGACATATCCACGGGTCACGCCGGTGCTGCGTCGTCCGCCTTACCTGGCGTCCGACGTGGCGCTCGCCGGATTCGGCAGCCTGGTCACCGATGTGCCGGCGACCGCAGCACCCGGCGAGACGATTCGCGCGGAGTTCGCGGCGGGTCATCCACGCAACGATCTGAAGACGCAGTCCAGCTACGTCTACGCCGAACGCCAGACCGCGAACGGCTCCTGGGAAGTCGTGGCGCAGGACCGCGATCCCGAGCTGTTCTACGAATGGAACCCGGCCCTGCCCTCGCCGCTACCGATCGACCCGCCCGTGATCGGTCCCTCCACCGCTGCCGCGATCTGGCACATCCCGCCGAACACGCCGCCGGGGACCTATCGCCTACGTCACGAGGGTGCCGCCCGGACGTCTCCGCTCTCGGCGCTGCAGCCTTACGAGGGTGTCTCCAGCGCCTTCACGGTCGCAGGACCCGTGGCTGAATGTCCGTGACGCGGCAGGGAGCCTGCACGACCGACGCGCTCACACACCGCTGCGGGAGTCGGGCAATCCAGCTTCCGGCTAAAAGAGCAACCAGCGAACGCAGAGGCGCAAAGGACGCAAAGGTGCTTTAGAAATTACCCACTCCCGCTGATCAGCTTTTTCTGCTTCGAGATCTCTTTCTCCTGCTTTTCCTTCGGTCCTGGCTTTTTTCCTTTGCGTCCTTTGCGCCTCCGCGTTAGCCGTCTTTTTCTTTCCGTCAGCACTCCTTGAAGACCACTCGACAGATGAGCAACACCGTGAGGCACCTGGCCTTCATCGCGCTGAGCGTCGCGGGAATGTTGCCGGCGTTCGCCGACACGGCGCCGCGCGCCGATCAGGCCGCGTTCCGCGAGCTGTACAAGGAATTGGTCGAGACCAACACGACGCTGTCGGCCGGAAGCTGCACGCTCGCCGCCAGCAGGATGGCCGCGCGACTGCGCAGCGCGGGCTTCCCCGAGACGGACGTGCAGGTCGTCGTCGCACCCGAGCACCCGGAAGAAGGCGCGCTGGTCGCGAACCTGCGTGCCCCTCGGCCCAAGGCGAAAGCCCTGCTGCTGCTCGCACACATCGATGTCGTCGAGGCCAGGCGCGAGGACTGGACGCGCGATCCGTTCACGCTCGTCGAGGAAGACGGTTACTTCCACGCGCGGGGTGCCGCCGACGACAAGGCGATGGCGGCCATCTGGGTCGACACCCTGATCCGCCTGCGCCAGGAGGGCTTCAAGCCCAGGCGCGACATCAAGATCGCGCTGACCTGCGGTGAGGAGACGATCGAAGCGTTCGACAGCGTGCCCTACCTGCTCGCCCACCATCGCGAGCTGATCGACGCGTCGTTCGCGCTCAATGAGGGCGGATACGGTCAGCTCGACGAGCAGGGACGTCGCGTCATGTTCGGCGTGCAGGCCGGCGAGAAGACGCCGCAGGATTTCCGGCTGGAGGTCACCAACGCGGGCGGCCACAGCGCGCGACCGGTCAAGGACAACGCCATCTATCACCTCGCCGCAGGCCTGACGCGGCTGAGCCAGCATGATTTCCCGATCGTGCTGAACGACACGACGCGCAGCTACTTCGAGCGCATGGCGACCATCCAGGGTGGCGAGACCGGCGCCGCGATGAAAGCCCTGGCGGCGAATCCGGATGATGCCGGTGCGGCGGCACTCGTGACGGCGAATCCCGTCTGGAACGCCATGCTGCGCACCACCTGCGTGGCGACGATGCTCGACGGCGGTCATGCGACCAATGCGCTGCCGCAGCGTGCTCGCGCCAACATCAATTGCCGCATCTTTCCGGGCGTCCCGGTCGACGAGGTGCAGCGCACGCTCGAGCAGGTTCTCGCGGATCCGGCGATCAAGGTCACGGCGCTCGCGACGCGTGCGCCGGTCGCGGCCCCGCCCGCGTTCACACCGGCGATCCTGCGGCCGATCGAGGAGCTGGTGGCCGAGATGTATGCGGGTGTTCCGATCGTGCCGATGCAGTCGTCCGGCTACACCGACGGGCAGTTCCTGAATGCGGCGGGCATTCCCACGTACGGCGTCCGCATGTTCCTCGATCCCGATTTCGGGCACGTCCACGGGCTCAACGAACGCATCCGCGTGCAGTCGGTGTACGAGGGCCGCGACTTCCTGCATGCGCTCGTGAAGAAGTATGCGAGCGCGACACGATAGGCCGAATACGGCCGCCCGCTCTCACCAGCTATCGACGAACCTTCGCGAAGGCTCAGGGGTATCGCGCTTCGCGCGCAGGCCATCGACGAGCCAGCGCCGCGACTCCGCCGGATCGATCACGTCGTCGATCTCGAAATAGGTGGCGACGTTGGCCGCCTTGCCCTGCTCGTACATCTGGTCGACGAGCTGGCGGAAGCGCTGCTCGCGCTGCGCGCCTTCGTGAAGGGCATCGAGTTCGCGCCGGAAGCCGAGCTTCACCGCGCCCTCCAGTCCCATCGGACCGAATTCTCCGGTCGGCCAGGCCACCGTGAACTGGGGACGCTTCAGGTGCCCGCCGAGCATGGCCTGCGCACCGAGCCCGTAGGCCTTGCGCAGGACGATGCCGAACAAGGGCACCGTCAGGTTCGCGCCGACGATGAACAGCCGGGAGGCATGGCGCACCGTCGCGGCCTTCTCCGCCGCCGGGCCGACCATGATCCCGGGCGTGTCGCACAGGCTCAGCAGCGGGATGCGATGCGCCTCGCAGAGCTGCATGAAGCGCGCGGCCTTGTCCGCCGCCGCGCTGTCGATGGCGCCGGCGAGGTGCGCGGGATTGTTCGCCAGCACGCCGAGCGCCCTGCCTTCGATGCGAATGAACGCCGTCACCAGGTTCGGTGCGAAGCCGCGGCGCACTTCGAGCATCGTGCCTGCGTCCGCGAGCCCTTCGACGACGCGGCGCACGTCGTAGCTCATCCGGCGATTCTCGGGGAGCAGGTCGCGCAGCCGTTGCTGATCGGGGGCGGCGCCAGCCTCGATGTCGCCCTGGAAGTACGACAGGTACTGCCGGGCGACGCGCACGGCCTGCGCCTCGTCGTCGACCACCACGTCGACGACGCCGTTGGCGGACTGCACGTCGATGGGTCCGATGTCCTCGGGCCGGAAGCGCCCGAGTCCGCCGGCTTCGATCATCGCGGGGCCGCTCATGCCGACGTTCGAGTCGCGCGTGGCGATCGTCACGTCGCAGCAGCCGAAGAAGGCCGCGTTGCCAGCGAAGCAGCGGCCGGCGTTGATGCCGATCAGCGGCACCTGGCCGCTAAGCTTCGCGAACTCGTAGAAGGTCGGAACCTCCAGCCACGAGGCCACGACCTGGCTGATGTCGACGTCGCCCGGACGCCCGCCGCCGCCTTCGACGAAGAACACGACCGGCAGTTTCTGCGCGGCCGCGAGTTCGATCATCCGGTCGGTCTTGCGATGGTTCTGGTGACCCTGCGTCCCGGCGAGCACGGTGTAGTCGTAATGCAGGACCACGCAGCGGGCCTTGTCACGGCCCACCTCGGTTCCATTGATCTCGCCGATGCCGGACACCAGGCCGTCGGCGGCGGTGTCACGCTGCAGTTCTTCCAGGGTCTTGCGGCTGCGCTGCGCCGCGATCGTCAGCGCGCCGTATTCGATGAAGCTGCCGGGATCACACAGGTCGGCGACGTTCTCGCGCGCCGTGCGCTTGCCCAGCTTCCTGCGCTTCTCGACCGCCTCGGGGCGCGCCGCGTCGAGCCCGATACGACGCTGGTCGATCACCGCTTCCAGATCGGGACGCAGCGACTCGGGACGGCCTTCTTGTTCGACAAGGTCTTCGGGCATGGCGGGCGCGGATGTCCACGGCAGTCTGGCCCGGAGTCTCGCGGCAAGCGTGGCGCGAAGTCCATGCCGGTCGAGCACCGACGCTCAGGCTTCGAACAAGGCCTTGTGCTCGGCGAAGATCGTCTTCAGATGCTCGACCACGGTCCGGATCGGCAGATCGCTGCGACCCTGGCGCCGCGTCACCAGCCAGATCTCCCGATCAGGCGGAACCGGCGAGAGTTTGCAGAGCCACAGACCGCGTTCGACCCGTCCGAGGTAATGCGGCAGCAGCGCGATGCCGGCATGGGCGCGCGCCGCGGTCGCCTGGGCGACATGGTTGTTCGCACGGAACGACACGCGGGCGCGCGGAAACTGCTGCGCCAGCCACGCGGCCTCGGGCATGTGCGCACTGGCCTCGTCGAAGCCGACGAACACCGGCGGCGCACCCGCCTCGATCTGCTTGCACAGCGCCGCCGTGCCGTAGAAACCATAAGCCACCGCGACGAGGCGCTTGGCGACGACATCGCCATCGGAGGGCCGCAGCATGCGGACGGCGATGTCGGTCTCATGTCGTTCGAGGCTGACCTTGCGCAGGTCCGTCGCCAGTTCGATGTCCAGGCCCGGGTGTCGTGTCGGCAGGTCCGCCAGCCGCTTCAGAAGAAAGCCCTGTGAGAGCGCGGGCGGCGCATTCACCCGGACCAGTCCGCGCGGAAATTCGGCGGCACCCTCGCGTCCCAGCGTCTGTACCGCGGACTCCATGTCGCTGGCCGTCGCCAGCGTGCGGTTGCCGTCGGCCGTGAGCACGTAGCCTTCCTTGCGCCGCTCGACCAGCTTCATGCCGAGCGTGGTCTCCAGCGACTGGATGCGGCGCGCGATCGTGGCGTGATTGACCGCCAAGGCCCTTGCCGCCGAGGACAGGCTGCCGTGCCGGCCCAGCGCCAGGAACACGCGAATGTCCTGCCAATCGGGCTCTGTGCGTTTTTTCACAACCATTGTTGACCAATAGCAGCTTTTTAACAGGGCGGCCAGGCCGTCAAATAGCGGCACGTCAACGGGACGCAGCCGCGCCTCGATCAACCAGGAGCAGGAACATGAGCAAGGAACAGAAGGTCGCCATCGTCACCGGCGCGTCGCAGGGAATCGGAGCCGGCCTCGTCGAGGCCTTCCGCCGCAATGGGTACGCCGTGGTGGCCAACTCGCGGAACATCGGGCCGTCATCGGACGAAGGTGTCGTCACGGTCGCCGGATCCATCTCGGACCGCGGCGTCGCCGAGCGCGTCGTCGCAACGGCCATCGAGCGCTTCGGCCGCGTCGACACGCTGATCAACAACGCCGGCATCTTCGTCGCCAAGCCCTTCACCGATTACAGCGTCGAGGACTTCCAGCGTGTGCTCGACGTAAACCTCGCAGGCTTCTTCCACGTCAGCCAGTTCGCGATCGCGCAGATGCTGAAACAGAAGCGCGGCCACGTGCTGCAGATCACGACGTCGCTCGTCGACCAGCCGCTCTCCGACGTTCCCGCCGCCCTCGCGTCGCTGAGCAAGGGCGGGCTGGATGCGGTCACCCGGGGCCTGGCCATCGAGTACGCCAAGCGCGGGGTCCGCGTGAACGCCGTGTCGCCCGGCATCATCAAGACGCCGATGCATCCGCCGGAAGCTCACGGCTTTCTCGACGCGCTGCACCCGGTGGGTCACATGGGCGAGATCCAGGACATCGTGGACGCGGTGCTCTACCTCGAGCGCGCCACGTTCGTCACCGGAGAGACCCTGCACGTGGACGGCGGCCAGCACGCCGGACGCTGGTGAGGCGCCTGTCGTCGACGACACCGGGAGCGCGTTCGCAGCAGAATCGCTGCACTGCGCTCCCGGTGCGACGACGACGCGACCACGGCATCTTTTCCCTACGAGACACGCCATGACTTCCACGCAAGACCGCAGGATCACCGAGCTGTTCGGCGTCGAGCTGCCGATCATCCAGGCGCCGATGGCCGGGGCGACGACGCCCGAGATGGTGATCGCGGTCAGCGAAGCCGGAGGGCTCGGCTCGCTGCCAGGCGCGATGCTGTCGGTCGATCAGATGCGGGCGGCACTGGACCGGATTCGTGCGGCCACTCGCCGTCCCGTCAATCTGAACTTCTTCGTCCATGCGAACCCGCAGCCGGACGCCGAGGCCCAGGCGAAGTGGACGACGGCGCTGGCTCCCTACTACCGGGAGCTGGGCCTGGATCCGGCGGCAGCAGCACCCGCCGCCGCACGCGCACCGTTCGACGACGCCTACTGCGCCCTCGTCGAGGACTATCGGCCCGAGGTCGTCAGCTTCCACTTCGGGCTACCGGACGCGGCGTTGATGCAGCGAGTGCGGCGCACGGGAGCGAAGATCATCTCCTCGGCGACGACGGTGGCCGAGGCGCGCTGGCTCGCGGAGCGGGGCGTGGACGCCGTCATCGCGATGGGGGTCGAAGCCGGCGGGCACCGCGGAAACTTCCTGACCCACGACATGACGACGCAGGTCGGCACCTTCTCGCTGGTGCCGCAGATCGTCGACGCAGTCCGGGTTCCGGTGATCGCGGCCGGCGGCATCGCCGACGCACGCGGCGTGAAAGCCGCCTTCGCGCTGGGCGCCTCCGCGGTGCAGGTCGGCACCGCTTACCTGCTGACACCCGAGGCGAAGATCGCGGCGCTCCATCGCCAGGCGCTGAAGCGTGCTCGCGACGACGGCACCGCGCTGACGAATGTCTTCACCGGCCGGCCGGCACGCGGGCTGTACAACCGCGTGATGCGGGAGCTCGGACCCCTCAGCACCGTGGCGCCGCCGTTCCCGATGGCCGGTGGGGCCCTGCTGCCGCTTCGAAGCCTGGCCGAGGCGCAGGGACGCGACGACTTCAACAGTCTGTGGGCAGGACAGTCGGCGGCGCTGGCTCGCGAGATGTCGGCGGCGGAGCTGACTCGCGTCCTGATGGCAGCCGACCCGACGAAGTAAGCGGATCACGAAACCGGGCTGCAGAAGCGTCAAACCCCGCACGGGGCGGGGTCTGACGTTTACCGCGATCTACCGAAGCAGATCGTTCGGGCCCCGAGAAATTGGAAGAACTTCCAACGAAGCGGACGCCGAACCTGCCTGAACGGCGAGTTCGGCTGGGCCCATCTCGCGTGCTACTAGGCCTTCTTCGCAGCCTTCTTGACCGACTTGGCAGCCTTCTTCACTGCCTTCACGGCCTTCTTCACGGCCGGCTTGCGGCTCACCTTCTTCACGGCCTTTGCAGCCTTCGCCTTGACGCCCTTCTTTGCAGGAGCCTTCTTCACCGCTTTCTTGGCGGCTTTCTTGGCAACGACTTTCTTTCCAGCTTTCTTGGCAACCATCAGATGTTCCAGTTAATGACAGGCAAGAGCCTGCATCTGCCAGTACAACAAAGAATTCATGTCTTCACAACAGGCAGCGACGCATCGCTGTGTTTCGTCGATCGACATGAACGTGCTCGCAACACGAACGGGCATCGCGCAGACACGACGCGAGTCTTCTTCGCAGGTGATGAAGCGTTCCCGCATCCGATCCCGTCGCACGTCATACGAGTCGCATGAAACCCCTGAAATACAGGCTTCTTCGCACAATCGAAGAGATGTCATCGTGGCATCGACACTCGTCACCGATGCGCGACGATTCGTATTCGAGAAGCTCGACGCGTCGCGCCGATGAGCGCTCGTCATCGATGACGAGCGGTCGAAATTAAAACGCTTTGGAAGGGCAACCCGGAGCTGATAGTTTTCGAATTGCGCAATTATCCGCTCGTCGGTCGCGCGATGGATGCGCTCTTCACGACGGTCCCGCGACGTGACCGCACCGTTTCTCCATCGAGCCGCGACGATCTCACTCGCCGCACCAACCAGGGGTCCAGCCATGCAATTGTTCGGGATGTCGGTGTCGCCGTACGTCAGTCGTGTCCTGCTCGTCGCCGAACTCAAAGGCATCACGTTGCATCTCGCCGCTCCGCAGATCGACGGCGCGCTCGCGAAGATGATCGAGCGCATGTCGGTGCTTCGGGACAACCCGGATGCGTCGCTCGACCGGATCGTGATCATGGAAGGAACGCCTTTCATGCAGACCGTGAACCCGCTCGGCCGCATGCCCGCGCTGGAGGTCGATGGCCGTTACCTGGGCGAATCGATGGTCATCTGCGAATTCCTGGAAGACGCCTTTCCCGAACCTGCCCTGCTGCCCTCCGACCCGTTCGAGCGCGCGAAGGTGCGGCAGCTCTGCCTGATGTGCGACCTCTACCTGATGTCCCACCTGTGGCCGCTGGCGTGGCAGATCGATCCGCTCACCCGCGATCGCGACACGCTGCGCCGGATCGAAGAGGACCTCCATCGAAACCTTCGCGAGATCGAGCAGGTCATGGAAGACGGAACCTGGGCGCGTGGCGCCAGCGCCTCGCTCGCTGATTGCGTGCTGGTCCATTCGATGCTGATGTTCCAGTGCACGCTGCAGACCACCACCGAGAACCTGGGCATCACTGCCTTCGACCCGGAGCAGCCGTTCCCCGGGCATCCCCGGCTTCGGGCCTGGTGGTCACAGCTGCAGCGTGATCCTGTTTTCGGCGCCGCCATGACCCGATACCGACGCGACTACGCGGACCTGTTCGGGCAACTGGTCCCCGACCGGTCACCGGCGAGCTACGCCATCTGGCTCAAGGCGCGATGCCCGCGGTCATGAGCAGCTGGCGACACGCGACGACTCGACGTCGCCGTCCGGACCCGGAAGACGACCCAGAATCTCGGCGCAGTCCGCCTCCACCTTCAGACCCAGCAGCGAGTCGGCTCGGGTGCGACCCCGATTGATCGCCGCGATCGGCAGGCCCCGCTCGGCGGCTCGCGCGGCGAAGCGATAGCCCGACCAGACCATCAGCGAACTGCCGACGATCAGCAGCGCATCGGCGGCGTCGAGTGCCTCCATCGATTGCGTCACGCGCCCCGGCGGCACGTTGGCGCCGAAGAACACCACGTCGGGCTTCAACACGCCGACGTCGCAGGCTTCGCAGCCCGGAACGACGAAGTCGGAGAAGTCGCTGCGCTCGAGGTCCGCGTCTCCGTCCGGCGCATGAGCACCGGCCAGATCCGCGTACTGCGGATTCAGGGCCAGCAGCCGCTGTTGAAAGTGCTCCCGCTCGCTGCGTTCTGCGCAGGCGAGACACACCACCTGAGCGATCCGGCCATGCAGATCGATCACCGCACGGCTGCCGGCCTTCTGGTGGAGTCCGTCGACGTTCTGCGTCAGCAGCGTCTGCAGACGGCCCTGCCGCTCGATCGCGGCAAGGGCGCGATGCGCGGCGTTCGGCTGCGCGTTCCGCATGTGCGTCCAGCCGACCATGCTGCGTGCCCAGTACCGTGCACGGACCTTCCCGTCGCCGACGAACTCCTGATGACGCACCGGCGGTTTGCGTTTCCACTCGCCGGCGTCGTCGCGATAGTCCGGGATGCCGGAGCCGGTGCTGCAGCCGGCGCCGGTGAGCACGAACAGCCGGGGATGGCGTTCGAGGAAATCCTGCAACGCGGTCACCGCATCCATGACGCCTTTCACTGAGCGGTCTCTTCAAGCCTTGTGGGAGTCGCGCTGCGAATGTCGGCAGTGCCGATCCGCGTCCTCGATGCCCCGGAGGGTGTCGCGACGAGCATACCGCGGGCGTGGTGGCGGACGATCGCGTCGGTTGTCTCGCCGCAGAAGCCGAAGACACCCGATCGGCTTTCTCGATAGGCTGACGTCCGGCATTCGAAGAGGAATCCCGGCATGTCCCAGATGATCACGTTCGAGGGCGCCCGCACGTTCGAGGCCGCGCTCGATCAACTTGCCGGCGAGACGCGCGCGCTCGGGTTCGACGCGGTGGATTACGGATTCATGCCGCGGGCCAGGACCCCGGATGGCCGCTACCACTCGCCCGCCATCGTGTCGCGAAACTTCCCGCAGCGCTGGTTGCGCGGTTGGGCCCGCTTCCTGAACGAAGACCCGCTGCTCTACGGCGCCTATCCCCGCACCCTGCCGCTGGACTGGAGAAACATCGAGGACGCCGCCTGGCTGAATCCGATCCAGCGCGAGGTCTTCGGCTTCATCCATGAGCTCGGCTTCTTCGACGGCGTCACCGTGCCGATCCATCTTCCGGGAGACGCGTTCGCGTTCGTCACGGTCGCCTCGCGCCAGCGAAACGGCGCGTGGCGAGCCTCGCAGACGGCCGTGATCGATCGGCTCTTCCTGCTGGCGCACAGCTTTCACGCCGACCAGGGCAGTCGTTCTCCTTTCGCCTCCCGGGTTTCGCCGGAGCCCCTGCTCTCCGTCCGGGAGCAGGCGGTGCTCGCGCTCTGCGCCGAGGGACTGAACGCACCCGGGATCGCGCGTCGCTGCGATCGCTCGGTCGAGACCGTTCGACTTCAACGCAAGTCCGCGATGCGGAAGCTGGGCGTGCATACGAGCGCGCACGCCGTGGCACGCGCCGTGGAGCTGGGACTGATCTGATTAACCCAGCCGGGTTATTGAGGTCGCCGGTGCACGCGCAGCACGATGAGTCTCGCCTCGACACCCAGGCGAACGGCTTACGGGGCTCTCATGATCTTCAAGGAATACGCGCAGCACGACGGCCTCGGCCTGGCCGATCTGGTTCGACGGCGTGAGGTCTCGCCCGAGGATCTCGTCGACAGCGCGATCGATGCCATCGAGCGGCTCAATCCCACGATCAATTGCGTCGTGCAGATCCTGCACGACCGTGCCAAGGCAGAGATCAAGAACGGCCTGGCGTTCGGTCCGTTCCGGGGCGTGCCGTTCCTGGTGAAGGAATTCGGGATGCACTTCTCCGGCATGGTGGCGTCGGCGGGTTCGCGTCTCGCGCAGGGATACCACCACGAGCACGACACCGTGATGATGGAGCGCTGCCGCAAGGCGGGCCTCGTCGCCGTCGGCACGTCGACCTTGCCCGAGATGGCGTTCAACGCGAGTTCGGAAGCGCTGCTGTACGGACCCACGCGCAATCCCTGGAACACCGACTACTCCGCCGGCGGCTCCTCCGGAGGCGCGGGCGCGGCGGTCGGCTGCGGCATGGTGCCGCTGGCCCACGCCAACGATGGCGCGGGATCGATCCGCAATCCGGCGGCCGTCAACGGACTGGTCGGCATGAAGGTGTCCCGCGGCCGCGTCCCCGGAGGACCCGACTTCGGCATGCTGCTCTGGGGCCTGGGCGTCGAGTTCTTCGAGACGCGCACGGTCCGCGATTCGGCGGCGCTGCTGGATGCCGTCGCCGGTCCGGATGACGGCTACTTCTACACGGCGCCACCGCCGCGGCACGGATTCCTCGCCAGTGCCATGACGACGCCGGGACGCCTGCGCATCGGCGTCGTCGATGCGCTCCCCGGGACCCGGGCCAATTCGCCCGAGATCGCGGATCGGCTGTCGGACACCTGCCGGCTGCTCGAATCGCTGGGCCATGTGTGCGAGCCGCTGCGCCTGGAGTACGACGCCGGGATGTTCAACGAGTCGACGGTGCGCCTGTGGGCGACGACGCTGGGATCGGTCATGGACCAGTTCGCGCTCCACACCGGCCGCAAGATCGGCCCCGACACCACCGAGGCGGTCACGCTGTCGATCTACGAGTTCGGGCGCTCGCTCACCGCGTTCCAGCTCGACCAGGCGATGAGCCAGCAGAACCTGATCTCCCGCGCGGTGTGTACGGCGATGAAGGACGTCGACGTCGTGCTCACACCCGGGATCTGTCGCGACGTGGCGAAGCTGGGCGAGTTCAACCAGAACGCGCCGGGCGTCGACGTCTACGCGTGGTGGCAGCAGATCTGCGCGACGTACTCCACGTTCACGCCGCTGTTCAACACCACGGGACAGCCGGCGCTGATGCTGCCGCTGTGGCAGTCCAAAGCCGGCATGCCGCTGGCGATGCAGTTCGTCGGCAAAGCGGGCGACGAGGAGACCTTGTACAGCCTCGCAGGACAGCTGGAGCAGGCCGCACCCTGGGCCTCACGACGACCGCGCCATTACGCGTGATCGGCGCCTGCGCTGCGGTCAGGGCGCGGGGTTCAGCGCCCTGCCCGCGTCCGTGACTTCCCACGCCGCGACGCCGAGCCGCGTCACCAGGCCCATGCCTTCGAGCGCGACCATGGTCGACACCGTTCCGACCGGCTTGCCGTTGATCTCGACGCGAGTGCCGCCCGCGGAGTACGCCTTCCAGCCGCGGCTCATCCACGTCATCACTGCGGTCTGGGTACTGCTGAGTTTCTTTGCCATGCGCCTATCTTGCGCTCATCCGCGTGGGGTGTGATTCGGGAAGCCCTGACCGCAGGCCGACTACAGCACCGCGTCGAAAGTCTCCACTTGCGGATGTCCCAGGTAGATGCCCTTCGTGTCGCCGGCGTTGCGATGCGCCGCGCGAAAGGCCTCGGAGCGGGTCCAGTCCTCGAACGCATTGCGCGAATCCCAGATCGAGTGGGAAGCGAACAGCGTGTACTCCTCGGTGGTGGCGCCGCGCAGCAGGTTGAACGTGCGAAAGCCGGGGACGTCCTTCAGATGACTGTCGCGGTTCTTCCACACCGACACGAAGTCGTCTTCGCGGCCGAGGGCGATCTTGAAGCGGTTCATTGCGATGAACATGGGGGACGTCGATCTGGATAAAGGGGCCTGAGCGTACCGCGCGAAACGATCGACCGGCACGTCCCGGCGCGAAAATCCCGATGCCGTCGGCTAGGCGCCGACCTCGCTCGACGAGGACCGCATGACGAAGGCTTCGGGATCCGGCGCCTCGAGTCGCGCCTTGAACATGGCCATCGTCCACGGCCACTGCGTCACGATCCGGCCGGAGTCCGAGCGGTAGTACTTGCTGCCTTCGTTGCGCCAGACGGTGGTGCGCAGGTGTGCCTGCAGTTCGGCGTTGTAGCGATCCATGACCTCGCCCCTGACTTCGATCGAGTCCGCTCCGCTGCTTTCCAGCCGGACGAGCTTGTCGACGATGTACCGGGCCTGCAGTTCCAGCATGTACAGGATCGATCCGTTGTTCGTGTTGGGGCCGTACAGCATGAAGAGGTTCGGAAAGCCGGCGACCGTCATGCCCAGATAGGCCTGCGGTCCGTCGCTCCAGGCCTGCGCCAGGGACTCGCCACCCCGTCCCCGCACGTCGATCACCGACAGGAACTTGTTGGCGGCGTAACCCGTGGCGAAAACCAGTGCGTCGGCATCGATCGCCCGGCCGTCCGCGCACTGCACGCCGGTCTTCGTGATGCGTTCGATCGGTGCCGTCACCAGCTCGACGTTGGATCGATTGAAGAGCGGGTAGTAGTCGCTGGAGAACAGCGGGCGCTGCGATCCCAGGATCGTCGTGGGCCGAAGCTTCTCGCGGACTTCCGGATTCTCGACGGCCTCCAGCAGCGCCATCGCCTGGCCGCGCAGCGCCTCGATCATCTCCTGATTCTCGAAGGTGATGAGACTCTCCCAGAGCGCGTACTGATCGTCCCACCGCGTGCGGGCCCGATCCGGATCGGCGCGGCGCTCGGCCAGTTCCGACGGCGAATAGATCGGATCGTCCTTGGGAAAGATCCAGTTCGGCGTGCGCTGCAGAACCGTCAGGTGCTTCACCAGCGGCGCGATCTTCGGCATCAGCTGCACCGCGGTGGCCGCCGTCCCGATCACGGCGACGCGCTTGCCGGTCAGATCGGCGGAGGCTGGCCACGCCGCTGTATGCAGCTTTTCGCCGCTGAAATCGTCGATCCCGGCAATCTCGGGCCAACGCACCTCGTTGAACATGCCCAGCGCGCTGATGAAGATCGGAGCAACGAAAACGCGCCCGTCCGTCGTATGCAGCGACCACTCGGCGTTGGCGTCGTCCCACACGGCTTGCCGGACGTTCGTCCCGAAGACGATGTGGCGCGTCAGGTCGTACTTGTCGACGCAGCTCTGCATGTAGCTCTTGATCTCCGGCTGCTGCGCGTAGGCGCGCGTCCAGTCCGGCTTCTTGTCGAACGTGAACGAGTACAGCGCCGAAGGCACGTCGCAGGACAGGCCGGGGTATCGATTGTTGACCCAGGTGCCGCCGGCCTCACGTTCGCGCTCGAGAATCAGGAAGCTGTCGAAGCCGACCTGCTGCAGCTTCACGCCGGTGCAGATGCCGCCAGGCCCGGCGCCCAGGATCAGCACGCTGGTACGAATGGGATGGGAAATGTTTGCCGCGTTGTCCATGTCGATGATCCTGTGAAGTGCGTCTTGCGCGGCTACAGCGGCGCCAGCATTGCCGTCTGCCGATCTTCCGTTTCCCGGTAGATCCGGTACGCCTCCAGCGCCGTCATGTCGGCTTTCGGCCCCTGCCCTTCACCGATGCGCCAGATCTGCACGAAGAACCACACGAGGTTGGTCCACATCTCCAACGCCTTGGCTTCGTCATCCGTCGCACCGGCGGCAATCTCGCGCGGGTCCACCGGCAGTGCGCCCTCGTAGCTCACCGCCGCGTCGGTATCGCCGGCCAGCAGCCGCTTGCAGATGTCCGTGTCCACGCACATCGGACGCCCGAGTCCGATCACGTCCATGCCACCGCTGCGAAGCGCTTCCTCCATGCCGCCACGAGTGCGCATGCCGCCGGTGATCATCAAGGGCATCGTCGCGACGGTGCGGATCTGCTTGGCGTAATCCAGGAAATAGCCCTCGCGCCGCTGCGTGCTGGGTTTGACGTCTTCCAGCCACGGCAACTGTTCGTAGTTGCCGCCGGTGATCTCGAGCAGGTCGATCTTCTCTTCGCCGAGCCAGCGCACGACCTCCAGACATTCTTCGTTGGTGAAGCCGCCCTTCTGGAAGTCCGAGGAGTTGAGCTTCACGCTCACCGGGAAATCGGGACCCACGGCCTTGCGCACCGCGCGCACCGTCTCCAGCAGCGCCCGCGCGCGATTGCGAAGGCTTCCGCCCCAGGCATCGGTGCGGGTGTTGGACAGGCCGCTGAGGAACGACGACAGCAGATAACCGTGTGCGCTGTGCACCTGCACGCCGGTGAAGCCGCACTCGCGCGCCGTGGTGGCGACGAACGCGAAGCGCCGGATGACGTCCAGGATCTCTTCTTCGGGCATCACGCGCGGCACGAACTCCGGCCGGCCCGGCACGTTGAGCGAGATCGCCGACGGCGCCGGGAACGTGCCGTCGCGCGTGACCGCGCCCTGGCGACCGGGATGATTGATCTGCATCCAGAAGTGATTGCCTGCGCGCGTGCCCGCCTTGGCGTAGGCGCGAATCCACTCGAGGCCGCCGTTGTTGTCGATGGCCACGTTGCCCGGTCGTTCGAGATAGCGGCGATCGACATGGACGTTGCCCGACACCAGCAGGCCGGCGCCGCCCTCGGACCAGCACTCGTACAGCCGCACGAGCTTCTCGTTCGCCCGGTTGTGTTCGTCCGCAAGGCCCTCGGTCAGCGGCGCTTTCGCGAGGCGGTTCGACAAGGTGGCGCCGCAGGGAAGTTTCAGCGGCCGGCTCAGCAGGTCGGTCATCGGGGATTCCATCGGAAGTCGGAATCCCGATGCTATGCACCGATGCGCAGAGGGCCTATTGGGGTGTTTCCGCGTGGGCGCAGTGCTAGGTCTCGTCAGCGAGGCTTTCGCGCGACGATGGCGATACTGTCGATCCACGAAAACCCGCCCGCGTCGCCGGGCGATCAACCGGACCGGGGACATGAACAATCTGAGCGGCAAGACGGCTTTGATCACTGGCGGCAGCCGCGGCATCGGCAGGGACGCGGCCGTTGCGCTGGCGCGTGAAGGCGTGTCCGTCGCCATCACCTACCGCGGACAGCGCGAGGCGGCGGAGACGGTGCGCGCCGAGGTCGAGGCGCTGGGTCAGCGCTGCGTCGTGCTGCAGCTCGACGTCCGCGATGGCGCGGCGATCAAGAACGTGGTGGTCGAGGCCGAACGTGCGCTCGGGGCAATCGACATCCTGGTCAACAACGCCGGCATCGCCGTCCCGCGCGATCTGGATTCGCTCACCGAGCAGGACTGGCACGACGCCATCTCCACCAACCTGACGTCGGCCTTCCTGGTGATCCAGGCGGCGTTGCCCGGCATGCGCCAGCGCGGCTGGGGCCGGATCATCAACCTGTCGTCGGTGGCCGCGCAGATCGGCGGCGTCGTCGGCCCTCACTACGCCGCCTCGAAAGCCGGACTCCACGGACTCACGCACGGCTACGCGCGCTTTCTCGCCGGCAAGGGTGTGACCGTCAATGCCATCGCACCCGCGCTGATCGACACCGACATGGTCAAGGGATTGCCCAGCGGAGCGATGGGCCTGATCCCGGTGGGACGTTACGGAACAGTCGGCGAGACCAGCGACATCGTCGTGATGCTGGCCCGCAATGGCTACATCACCGGGCAGACCATCAACGTGAATGGCGGCTTGTACATGAGCTGAGGGCGCGGCGCGATCGAGAAGCTGCGCCTCTCCTGCGTTCTACGGATGAGCTGCGATCTGTTCCTGGATGCGCGCCCGCGCGGCCTTCCACATCGCCAGACCGTTGGCCGTGTTGCTGTCGACCAGCAGCACCGCCGCGTAATTCCGGCCGAACTCGATCCACGGCGTCGTGCCGAGCAGCCCGGGATCGCTGACTTCCGGCCCGATGCTCCCACCCAGCCCGGCGACATCCGAAATCCACCAGCCGAAGCTGTAGCCATCGACACCGGCGCCCGGCGGCAGTGGCGAGAAGAACGATCCCAGGACGCCGATCTGCGAGGTTCTGATCTTTGCGGCCTGCGCTGGAGAAAGCACCGTCCGGCCGCCGTACGTTCCACCGTCGAGCATCATCCGGGCGAATCGAAGGTAATCGCCGGCACTGGACACCGCGCCGCCGGCGACACGCGGGTTCTGCGTATTGCCGTAGCTGTAGCTCGACATTCCGAGCGGCGCGGTCACGCGTTCGCGAATCACGGCCGCCCATGACTGGCCCGTCACCTGTTGCGCGACCAGACCTGCAACCTGATAGCCGGCCCCGCTGTATCCGAACATCGTGCCGGGCAGGAAATCGAGCTGTGTGTCCGCGATCTCCTGCACGCAGGCCTGCAAGGTCATCTCCTGGCGTGACAGGCAGGGCGAATTGAACGGAATGCCGGACGTGTGATTGAGCAGCATCCCCATCGTGATCGCGGACTTCGACAACGGCCAGACGACCGCGCCGTTCAGATAGCGGGACACCGGCGCCGCGAGATCGATCAGCCCCTCGTCGACCAGCGCCAGGATGGCCGCCGCCGCCGGAGCCTTGGCCGAGGAAGCGATGGGGACGACGGAGCCGGTCGAGAATTCTCCAGCGGCACGCTGGAAGACCGTGGTGCCGCCGATGTCCAGGACGAAGCTGTAGCCGGAAACTTCATTCTCGTCATCGCCGACGAAACCATCGAGCGTCGAGGCGAGCGCGTCGAAGTCGTAGCCCGTCCCCGGCGCTGGCGCCTCATAGCCGTAGGAGCCACTGTCACTGCATCCCCCCAGCATCAGGAGCAGGAAGGACATCAGGATCGCGGAGGCGCACACGGATCGGCACGAACACATCGGTGGGAACCGTTAGAGGCGATCGGAAGAGAAATGAATATATATCGCGATCGACCCCGCGGACACTGTCACGCGAGATAACGGAATGCGTCGAAACGCTGACGCGACACGGTCACACGAACATGCGACGCCTTCGATCGGCGTCGCAGCGAATCACTTCTCGCCCTGCACCGTTCGAGCCGTTACGATGGACCTGTTTGCTGCGACGACACTGAAAGACAATCGTAAGGACCGTCGTCTCCGCCCGTCCGCTGTTGGCACGCTTCGCGCAACGGCCCTGCTCACCATTCGTTGCGAAACGGCAGAAGGGCTCAAGACAAATTCCGTGTGCGGAGTCGAAACCCTGCGGGCAGAGACGTCGAGTGAAAGCCTCGACGGACCTGCGTTCGTCCAGACCGGCTGACGGTCAGTGAACATCCGCGCGTGTCCGCGGTCTATCTGCGCTCGCCTGTCCTGCGCAGCGCGGCCGCACGAAGTTCTCCTCGCGGCTGCGTTCGAAGTCGATGGGCGAGCGCGACTCGTACTGAATGTGCCGTCGCCTTTCGGGAATACCTACTAATTGGAGCGTTGTGCTGATGCAGAGCGGGATGGAGCGCGGTAGTTCGAGCAACGCGATGGGGTGGGACGAGCCATACGATCCGGGCCCGGAGCGACGCCAACCCGACAGTGCAGTCAGTACAGGACGACTTGCGCCAAACCAGGGCATTCCTGAACTTCGAACCGAGCGCCGCGGCATCCGCAGGACCGCGCTGCTGGAACGCGTGTTCAGGGACGACGGCTTCCGTACGATCATCGTGCAGGCGCCTGCCGGACACGGGAAGAGCACGTTGCTCGAACAGATCCGCGCCGAATGCGAGCAACGCGGTGACGTGACCGGTTGGCTCGATGTCAGCGAAAGCGACAACGACATCCGCCGATTCTATGAACGCCTGGAGGCGATGATCGCCGCGATGAAGGCGCAGGGACCGACGGCCCATCGAGGTGCGCCCGCGCCGCCCGGAACCGGTGAGCTCCCCTACGAGTGGTTGCGTGCGCAGGCGCTCTCGATCGGTCGTCCCGCCAGCATTTTCCTGGATGACGTTCACGGCGTCGCCGCCAAGCAGACGCTCGCGTTTCTCGGGCAGCTGCTGAGCCGTGTTCCTCCGGGGATCAGATTCTTCATCGCCACGCGTTCGCCGCCGGAGATCGGATTGGCACGCCTGAGCGTCGCCGGAGAGGCGCTCTTCATCCGCGCCAGCGATCTGTGCTTCACGCAGGACGAAACGGCGCGGTACTTCGCATCGGTCGCTCACCTGGATCTGAGCGAACAGGAGATCGCGCTGATCCAGCGCCAGACGGACGGCTGGCCGGCAGCGATCCAGCTGTTCAGGCTCGCGCTGCATCAGCCGATGCTGCGACGCGACCTGCACCGGTTCGGCGAATTCCAGCGGCACGAGCTGGCGAGCTACCTGGCCGAGAATGTCCTTCAGCAGCAGACGGCCGGCGCGAGGGAGTTTCTGCTGCTGTGCTCGGTGATGAGCCGCTTCTCGGCGTCGCTCTGCGACCACGTGCTGCAGCGGAACGATTCGGCGGACCAGCTCGCACGCCTGGAAGCGGGCGGCCTGTTCCTGCGTCGCCTGGAAAGCGATCCCCGGTGGTTCTCGTTCCACCCGCTGTTCGCAACGTTCCTGCTCGACCAGCTCAAGTCGCAGTGGATCGAGAAAGTCGGCGCGCTGCGCAAGCGCGCGGCGAACTGGTTTCTGAAGCACGACCGCGTCGAGGACGCGATCGAGCACTACCTGGCCGCCGGAGATCACGCGTCGGCCGCCGCCGCCCTCGACGACTGGAGCACACGACTCATCCCGGCCGCACAGTTGACGACGGTCGAGCAGTGGGCCGATCGCATTTCGTTGACCGAGATCGAACGGCGGCCCGGCCTGCTGGTGAAGCTGGGCTGGGCGCAGACCTTCCTGCGGCGCCATTCGCGTCTCGCGCCGACGCTGGACCTGCTGCGCAAGCTCGGCCCGACGACCGCCAAGGACAACGCGGATCCACGTCTGCTGCTCGCCATGGCGGCCATTCTCGATGACGACCTTCACCAGGCTGAAGCGATCGTCAGCCAGGTGGCGATCACCGACGCCGAGCCGGGCTCGTTCCGCGCTTTCGAGCTGGGCGCCGCCTGCAACGTGCGCGGGTACGCCGCGATGTCGGCCGGCAACTTCCCCGACGCACACCACTTCTTCGGGCGCGCACGACAGTTCTGCGAACCCTCCGGCGCCAGCTTCACGTGGGCGTACTGGATCAGCAACACGGCCATGGCGCTGATCGCCCAAGGGCAGTTGCAGGAAGCGGTCACGCTGCTGCGCAACGGGATGAAGGATCGACGCATGATCGTCGACGAGTCCGTGACGCAGGCTTCGGTCGTCTCCAGCCTGGTCGTGGCGCTCTACGAAACGGATGAACTGCAGGACGCCGAGTCCTACTTCCACGAATTCCGCGACGTCATCACCCACGCGGCATTGCACGACTATCTCGCGACGACCTTCATCGCGATGGCGCGCATCCACGACGCGATGGGTCATCCCGGCAAGGCGCTCGATCTTCTCGACGAGGCCGAGGCCATCAGCTACGCCAACCGGTGGCCGCGACTGAGCGTCGTCCTGGGCTGGGAACGGGTTCGCCGCGAAATCATCCGCGGTGAACCGGAGCGCGCCAAGGCGGTCGCCCAGCGCGTCGAACGCGCAGGAGACGTGCAGCGCGGAAGCGGGATCCGTTTCTCGGAAGACGTCAACGGCAGCACGCTGGGACGCCTGCGGATGCTGGCCTACTGCCTGGATCCCGACGAGGCGCTCCGGATGATTTCCACCACGCTGGGATCAGCCCGAAGAAAGGGACGCATTCATCGCCAGATCAAGCTGCTCCAGCTGGCGGCTCTGGCCCACCATCGACGTGGGACGATGTCGCGATCGCAGCAGTATCTCGAAGAAGCGGTGAAGCTGGCGTCACCCGGCGGATACCTTCGTTCGTTCCTGGAGGAAGGCCCGCTGTTCGAGACGCTGCTGCGTGAGCACCTGGGCACGCTCCGGGGTTCGCTGAATGTCCGGTCCTCGCCGACGCATGGCGCGTTCCTCGATCGGCTCGCGCATCGCCTTCATCGCCACGACGACGCGGGTCCGGACGACACCGTCATCACGCCGGCATCCTCGTCGGCGTTGATCTCCACGGAGACGTTCACGCGGCGAGAACAGAATCTGCTGAAGCTGCTGGCCGAGATGGCGTCCACCGACGCGATGGCCGACGCCATGCACCTGTCGCGCGACGGACTCAAGTTCCATCTCAAGAACGTCTATACGAAGCTGGACGTCAAGACACGTCTCGACGCCGTTCGCGCGGCGAGGCAGCTCTTGAAGTAGCCATCGGCCCGCCGCGGATCCGCCCAACCCCACCCGAACGGGTAGGTTTTCGATTCGACCTACCCCCGGGTGGGTTTCGGGTGGGAAAACGCCGGAATTCCGGGCCGGAATTCATCGGCTCGCGCGTTATGCGAACGCCGTGACGGCCTGAATTCCGGCGCTGCGCGACACATCGCACTCCCCCACCGGAGTTCGACCCACATGGGTGGCTCTTCGACGCAGCGCGACGCCTATTTTGTCTCCCATAAGCGGGAAGAGAATCGGCGCCGCGGAATCGCGCGTCTCCTCTTCCTCGAAGACCGACAGCCTGCGTTGGCGTACCGCCGGCGCGCGCTGGAAGGACGGGAAGCAGCCCCCTGATCGAATGGGCTGCATCAAGCGAGGAGACACCGCGTCATGCGTATCCGGAAGTACGACTTCAATTTCAGCCGCCGATCCTTCATGGAAAAAGTGGCGACGGGCGCGGGAGCCGGTGTGCTCGCCCCGTTGTGGCCGACCATCGCCAACTCGGCGGACGACATCAGCAAGGCCTATCCCGACGAGCTGCTGTCGATCGAGATGTACACCAAGGGCAAGATCAAGCCAGGCGACGTGATCACGGCGGCGAACGTCGAGGCGGTCAAGGACCTGCTCGAGCCGATCGCGTATCAGCAGGTCAAGGAGCATGGCCGCCGCATCAATATCGTGCAGTCCAACAAGGACGTCACGAAGTTGTTCAACGCGACGTACCTGAAGAAGACACTCGAGAACAAGGGTCGCGCGAAGATCGGTGCGGACGGCAACGTCTGGACCGATGGAAAGGAAGGCAGCCCCTGGGTCGGCGGCCTGCCGTTCCCGGACGCCAACGACGGCTTCCAGGTGCAGTCGAACCTGACGCTGAACTGGGGTCGTCACGACTACTCGCAGTACGCCGCACAGGCGGACTCGCTGAGCCCGGACGGTGAGGTCGGCTATCGCCACGAGCTGGTGTGGTGCGAACTCAACACGACCGCGCGTACCGACGGCACCGTGTTCCAGGGTCACAGCGACAAGCTGCGCTTCCAGTCCGTGTTCTTCACGGCGCCGAACGACACCAAGGGCTCGTCGTTCCTGTCGATCTGGCACTACGACCAGCGCAAGTTTCCGGACCTGTACGGGTACTTCCCGGCGTTCAAGCGCGTTCGCCAGTTCCCCACCAACCAGCGTTTCGAACCGCTGGTTCCGGGTGTGACGTTCTTCCTGTCCGACGCCTGGGCAGCCGGTGATCCGATCCTGACCTGGGGCAACTACAAGGTCGTCAAGCGCGGCCCGATGCTGGGCGCCATCTCGGGCCATCACAACTGGATGGGCGGCAAGCACGCGACGTGGGTGCCCAACACCAACGGCGGCAAGAAGGGCAAGACCTTCTACGACACGTACATGGAGCTCATCCCGGAAGTGATCGTGTTCTCGGCCGAGCCCACGGGCTACCCGCGCGCGCCGGTCGGCCGCAAGGAAGTCTATGTGGACGTCCGCAACATGATGTTCACGTCGCAGGTGACGTATGACCGCCGCGGCCAGATCTGGAAGCAGTTCGAAGCGACCTTCGGCCAGCTGAAGAACGACAAGGCCGAAGTGCTCGCCGCCGACGGCAAGCCGGACTGGACCTGGATGTTCTGCCACACGCACGACATCCAGTCGGGCCGCATGACGCGCCTGCTCCAGGCGAAGAACCTAGCGTCGGGCTACAAGAGCAAGTACGCCATGGAAGGCGAAGACGTCTACAACAAGTACCTCACGCCCTCGGCGATGTCCCGTCTGGGCACCTGAACCAGCTTCCTCCGTAGCGTTTTTTAGCCCGGCTTTCGCCGGGCTTCTTTTTTTGCGGCGGCGCATGGGCTCACCATCTCGTGGCGCCGGATTCTTTCGGCGCCACGAGACCGGCCTCAATGCATCACCGTGCCTCCGTCGACCTGGATGGTCTGCCCGGTGACGAGCTTGCTGGCGTCCGACAGCAACCACGCGATGGTGCCCGTCAGATCGGTTGCTTGCAGCGACGTGGTGATCGCCTGGTTGTTCTTCACCACTTCGACGGCCTTGGCGGCCTTGTCGCCGAAGAATTCCTGCGTGCCCTGCGTCAGCACGGCGCTGGGCGCCACGGCGTTCACGCGGATCAGGTCCCGGCCGAGCTCGCGCGCCAGCCCGCGGGTCAGGCCGATCACGGCGGCCTTCGATGTCGTGTAGTGCAAGGCGTACGGCATTCCGTAGGTCGCTGCCAGCGACGCGATGTTCACGATGCTGCCGCCGCCGGCCGCTCGCAGGCTCGGCACCACCGCCTTGCAACAGTTCCAGATGCC
Organism: Panacagrimonas perspica; assembly: GCF_004364935.1. GTDB lineage: Bacteria > Pseudomonadota > Gammaproteobacteria > Nevskiales > Nevskiaceae > Panacagrimonas > Panacagrimonas perspica. The sequence continues at coordinate 2,290,755 of NZ_SOBT01000008.1, forward strand.
CTTCACGTTGACCGCCATCGAGGCATCCCAGGCCTTCTCGTCGATCGCGTCGAAGCGCCCGCCACGCAGGGCTCCGTAAAGCGCCGCGTTGTTCACCAGGCCGTCGATGCGTCCGAACGCTTCCTTGGCCTGCCGGGCCATGGCCATCGCCGATTCGATGTCCGTCACGTCGAGCGTCACGCCCAGCACCCTGCCCTTCGCGCCCTTGCAGCGAGCCAGTGTCTCGGCGCAATCGTTCAGATCACCGGCGACGACATTCGCGCCCTGAGCCGCCAGGGTCACGACATATTCCTGTCCGATGCCGCGTGCCGCGCCGGTGACGACGATCACTTTCCCGGATACGTCCATCGATGCTTCTCCTCTTGGTTTTCGATCCGCGCGTACGGTTGCCCGACGCCGGCCTCGCGCTTGGTCCCGGCGTCCATCGTTTCTATACGCCTTGAGCGGAAGGCCGTCGACTCTGGCTGACCCGCAGGCGAAGTCGCGAACTCTGCGCACTGTGGAACCGGAACAGCGCCCGGATCAGTTGCCGATCAGGCGCCGATGATTCCGTGCGATCTGAGCTGTTCGATCTCGGCCTCACTCATGCCGAGCGCTTGCGAGAGCACCTGCGCGGTGTGTTCGCCCAGTCGCGGCGCCGGCTCAGGCGGCAGACGACCGGTGCCGAAGTCGAGAGGAACGGAAGCACTGAGCACCGGGCCCACGCCCGGTTGTTGAACGGTGCGAAACATCGGATTGGCCTCCGAGCACGCGGCGTCGCTGTCCACCAGTTCCTTGACGCTCTGGTAGCGGCTCCAGCAGACGGCGTGCGAATCGAAGATCGCCGCAATCTCGGCGAGCGCACGAGCGCCGGCCCACGCGGCAACGAATGCGGCGATGTCTTCGCGCGCCCTGAACCGGTCGCCTTCACGATCGAGATCGAAGCCACGCTGCCGTCCGATCTGCTCGACGTGCTCCGTCATTCCGGTGGCGACGCAAAGCGACCGCCATTGCTTGAGCGTCAAGCCGATCACCATGATCCGCTCGCCGTCCCGCGTCACGAAGTCGCGGCCGAATGCGCCAAACAGATCGTTGCCGTAGCGGGGACGCTCGATGCCGCGCTGCGCCTCGGCGATGAAACCGAGATGGCCGAGACTCGCCAGCGCGACATCCTGCAGCGCGAGCTTGATGTGCTGACCCTCGCCCGTGCGTCGGCGGTGCCGTTCCGCCGCCAGGATGCCCGTTGCCGCCATCTGGCCGGTGATCAGGTCCCACGCAGGAAGCACGTGATTGACCGGACCTTCATGAGTGGGAGGGCCCGTGAGATACGGCACGCCCATCCTCGGATTGACCGTGTAATCGACGGCGGAGCCGCCCAGATGATCGCCCTGGATCGTGAGCTGGATCAGGTCACCTCGGCGGGCGCGCAAGGCGCCGTGATCCAGCCATCCGCGCGCGGGAAAGTTGGTCAGCAGAATGCCGGCGTCGTCGCCGGGTGCCGTGATCAGGGCCTGGGCCAGCTCGCGGCCCTGCGGCGTCGCGATGTCGATGGCGACCGAACGCTTGGACTTGTTGAGCCCTGCCCAGAACAGGCTGACACCGTCATCGGTGACGGGCCAGCGACGGTAATCGAGCCCGCCGGTCGGCGGATCGATGCGAACCACGTCGGCGCCCATCTGCGCCAGCGTCATTGCGCCCAGCGGCGCGGCGACGAACGCGGAGATCTCGACGATCCTGAGGCCCTGAAGAATGCCTTGCGTCATGGCCGGCTTCATACGGCCTTGGGCAGGAGCGCCGATTCGAGCAGGCTTCGCGCAATGACTTTCAGCGCGAGCGTTTCTTCCGCTCCTTCGAATATCGACAGCACGCGGGCATCGACGAAGTACCGGCTGACGTCCATCTCCTCGGCGTAGCCCATGCCGCCGTGAATCTGCAGCGCATCGCGCGTGACCATCTCGGCGGACCTGCAGGCGAACAGCTTGACCATGCTCGCCTCCATGCGCCCACCGCCTTCGTTCAACAGGCGCGCCACCGCGTACGTCAGGTAGCGACAGGCCGCGTAACGCGCCGCGGATCTCGCGATCTTGCTGCCGGTCAGTGGATAGTCCATCAGCGGCGCGCCGAAGACCTTGCGCTCCTGTGCGTAGCGCAGCGACGCGAGCAAGGCCGCGCGCATGACGCCGCTGGCACGCGCGGCCGTCTGCATGCGGCCGCCGACCATGCCCGCCATCACGTAGTAGAACCCCTGCCCCAGTCCCTGTTCCTCGCCGATCACATGGGCGTCCGGAACGAAGAAGTTGTCGAACGACAGATCGAACGAGTGCATGCCGCGATACCCGATGGTCGGGATTGCGCGACCCGTCAGCCGCCCGCCGCCTTGCTGGACGTAGTCGAACGCATGGCCTTCGTGAACCGGCTTCTCCGCCAGCATCAAGCTCAGGCCGCGATGACCGAGCGATCTGTCCGGATCGGTGCGGACAACCACCATCAGCACACCCGCCTTGCCGGCGAACGTGCACCAGGTCTTGGCGCCGTTCAGCAGCCAGCCTCGCTCGACGCGCGTTCCGCGCAGGCTCAGGCTGGCCACGTCCGAACCGTAGTCGGGCTCCGTGATCGCGATGGCACACAGCGGATCGCCCCGGGCGATGCGCGGCAGCCAATGCCGCTTCTGGGCTTCCGTCCCACCGACGAGCAACGCACGCGAAAGGATTTCCGGGCGGGTGATCAGGCTTCCTGCTGCTGCCAACGACGCCTGCGACAGCGCTTCGGTCACGACGATCATCGTGAGGTTGTCTTCGGCATCACCGACGACACTGCCGCCGTATCTCTCCGGAATCGACAGCCCGAACACGCCCATTTCCCGTAGCGGCTGCAGCAATTCCTCCGGCACGATCAGGTCGTTTCGATGAATGCTTCCGGCAAGAGGCGCCACGGCCTCGACCGCGAACCGGGCGAACTGATCCTCCACCAGCGAATGCTCTTCGGTGAGCGGCACCTGCGCGAGCGAAGCAGGATCCCGCGCCAGAAGCCGGGCGGTTTCCAGGATCGATGTGCCGGTCAGGACGTCCCGATACAACGATTGGAACGACCGATCACCGGTGATCGACGCGTTCGCGCTGCCACCGAGTTCCAGCTCCGCCTGCAGGGCTTCGAGCCGATCCCGAATCATCGTGACGGCGTCGACAGCGAAAATCAGCGTCAGCCTGCGGTCCAGTTCGCCGATTTGCGCGTCCCACGCAGACAGCGCCTGCTCCGCCGCGAGCAGCTCCGCGGATGCCCAGGCCAGTTCGAAGCAGGGCACCTGATGCTCGTCGAGCAGACTCGCATCGAGCTTGCCGCTTTTCGCGCAGCGCGACGCCAGCACGTCGGTGGCCTGATCGAGTGCGTCGCGCAGCCGCGCGAGGAGTCGGCGCGCCGATTCACGCAGCGCAGGCGACGGCATCATCGAAGCATCGCTCGATTCGAAGCGAGTCCAGCGCAGATGCCGCGCCGGCCTGGACGCGCTGGGCGGGAACGATGAAATGTCGAATTCAAAGCCGTCATGCGCCGATGATGGATTCTCGCCAGTCGAGGGTCTTGCCGGGACCTCTGCAGCGAGTGTGAAGGCAAAGGCCTCGAGGGACTACCCGGGCGCCGCCCATCTGGCGGTGGCACATCGCCTCCATTGATGAACAACGTTGTGCAAGACGTGCGTGCTCTAAAATAGTGCCGCTGCACGCGTAACCCGAGACCGCTACCGTGATCATCCGGCCACAACCTTCGACGCTTTGGCGCGACGTGCCCCTGCACACGAACCCGCGAACTGGCGCGTGCGGGCGCCAGGACGCAGGACCGGATGGCCTCATTTCTTTCACGCAGCTGACGGACGAATGAGCCTGCATGGATCGCGATCGCGGACGATCGGTCGGCCGTGAATGAGCCGCCTGCCGGGCAGCCGGCGACGACGCCGCTGACCGTCGAGCCGAATCCGCTCTTCGCCGACGGCGATGCTGCCGAGAGCGGCGAGCACCCCCTTTTGAAATCGCGCCCGACGCTCGTCACGCTGAAGCGTCTGGAGGCCCGGGTGCGCCATGGCTGGGGCGCATGGAATTTCGAAGGGTCGGCCGAGGACGCTTATCGCGTCTGGCATCGCAAGCGCTTTCGCGCCTCGCGCACGCTCTTGTTCTCCCTGATCGCCTTGCTCTTCCTGACCGGTCCGCTGTACCAGCACGGACTTCTGCAGGTCAGCGAACCGCTCGGGCAGCTCTACAAAGTTCTGGACGTGTGGGCGCTCGGGCCGCTGCTGATCCTGGCCGCGGTACTGACCGCGCTGGGCCGCTGGCAATTGCTGACGCAGAGCGTTCAATCTGCGGCCGTGATGGCGACACTGGCCGCCCTGGTCTATCTGCACGCTGCCGACCTGCGCGACGAGGTGGTGTTTCCCGACGCGCTGATGGGGCTGACGCTCATCGCGATCGCCTATTTCGGCGGATTCAGTTGGCCGCGCATCGCGCTGACGGCCCTGGTGTGCTTGGGGGTTCGCATCCTGCTGGAGGTCGAATCGCTCGGCGTCGTCCCCGAAACGATCACCTCGATGGCGATCCGCGTCATCGAAGCCAGCATCGCCATCCTCGGAGCGTGGTCGCACGAGCGCCTGGCGCGCCTGACCTGGATCCGGCGCGCCGTGATGCAGGTGCTGCTGAGAACCGACGGACTCACGGGCCTGAGCAGCCGCTACGACTTCGACCGGACGTTCGCGCGGGTTCTTCGACAGGCGCGACGCGAGCACAAGCGCATCGGCGTGCTGCTGATGGACGTCGATCATTTCAAGCGCATCAACGACGGACACGGGCACCTGGTGGGTGATCACGTGCTGCGCTCCGTGGGAGAGGCGATCGGCCATCAGTCGGGGCGCCGCCCGCTGGACTTGCATGCGCGATTCGGCGGCGAAGAAATGGTGATCGTCTGGTACGACCTCGTCCCTGCAGAACTCGAGGCGCTTGCGGACAGCGTCATCAGGACCGTCCGGGATCTCGCGGTCACTTCTCCGCTCACCGGCGAGCGCATTCTGGTGACGATCAGTGCCGGACTCACGTGGACGGAGCCCGGCAGCGATCACCTGCCCCACCAGGTCCTCCAGCACGCGGACGAACTTCTCTACCAGGCCAAGCAGGCCGGTCGGGATCAGATGAAGTTCGGGGCGTTTGTTTCAACGCGCGTCTGAACTTCCCGCCGATCCTCAGGCCGGCCTGGTGTAGTCGGGAAGTTGCGCAAACGCCTGCGCGTCTTCATGAAACCGGCCTTCCTCATAGGTGCCGACCGCGGTCCGTTCCCGGATGCGCCAACCCTCGGGATGGCGAACCAGGGTGTCGTGGTAGTAGCCGCCGAGGATCCAGTTCGCGCGCGTGCCGTCCTTCAGGATCTGCACATGCACCGCGTGCACCGTGCTGGTCGTCCGCGCGACATCGCCATCGAAGGATTCGATCACCGGCGGCGAGACCAGATGCTGGGTCGCGTAGCAGCGCTCGTGGTAGGACATCGCCACGTCGACGCCGGCCGGCATCGAGAACTCCACGAACTGGCCCAGCAGGTAGTAGTGCTGCCGGGCGTTCTCCTCGAACGCCCTGGGCAGCAGCTCGCGGTGCCGCTTGTGATCGTAGGCACGCGCGACGAGCTGGATGGTGCGCGTGATCGCGAGTTCGTCTTCGGGGCGGATGTTCGCCATGGGCATTTCCTGCTGTTCGGGCGCAGTCGCCCGCTAGCGATCGGGACAGCGAATCAAAGCGGACTCATGAGGCCAGACCGCCTCATGAGCCGCCGTCATGCCGGAAGCGAAGCCACCGGCGGTACGCGAATCAGGCGACGTCCTTCACCGGAACCCGTCGGGCTTCGAGAAAGCGGGCCACGGCCTGGTTGATTTCCGCCGTGCGCGGAACGAACGCCGACATGTAGAACGCCGCGTGGACCAGGCCTTCGATGCGATGCAGCCGCGTCGGCACGCCCGCAGCCTGCAGTGCCCGCGCGTAGTCTTCCCCTTCGTCGCGAAAGGGATCGCACTCGGCGGTGATCACCAGCGCCGGAGCGAGTCCCGCCAGCGACTTCGCGCGGTTCGGCGAGGCCAGCGGCGATACCGCCTTCGACAGGTCTCCGAGATAGGTGGACCACATGCCCCGCGCGGCGGCCATCGACAGGATCGGCCCGTTCGCATAGGTGACTTGCGAGGCGGTCCTGGCTTCGGCGTCGATACCGGGATACAGCAGAACCTGGGCCATCAATTGCGGCCCGCCCTCGTCCCGCGCGCGCTGTGCGGCAACCGCGGCGAGCTGCCCGCCGGCGCTGTCGCCCATCACGACGAGCTGATCGGGATCGCCGCCGTATTCGCCGATCACTTCCGCGATCCAGCGCAGCGCCGCGTAGGTATCGTCGGTGGCCGCGGGGAACGGTGCTTCCGGCGCCAGCCGGTAGCTCGGCGCCACGACCATGGCCTTCAGTTCATGCGCCAGCGAGGCGCACGCTGCGGAGCACATGTCGATGCTGCCGGCGACCCAGCCGCCACCGTGGATGAACATGACGACCGGCAGAGGACCTTCCACGTCTTCCGGCCGGTGGATGTACATCCGGCGCGGGCCTGCAGGGCCCGGATACGTGGATTCGATCCGGCGCACCGAACCCGGCGCCGGCTTCTGCATCAGCGCGAAGCTTTCGACCGCGGCGCGGGTTTCCTCGAGCGTGCACTGCTCCAGCGGCTTCATGTCCTGCATCGCCATCGCACCGACCACCTGCGCGACCGCGGCATCGATCTGGATCATCGGCGGCACGCGCCCGGCGGGCGCCTCACCGACGCTGAAACCGGCGTAGCCATGATCCACCACGTCCGCGCACATCGCGCGATACAACGGAGCGCCGCCGGCGAAGATGAAGACGGCGCGCGGCTTGCCGGGCACGTTGGCGCCCATGTACCAGGAGTTGGCGCGCGGCATCAGCGTGGTGTGCAGGATGCCTTCGACCTGCTTGTGCCACGCGCGTTCGGCCGCCTCGTCCGCTTCGATCGTCTCGGCGCCCTTGTCGAGCGTGTACTTGATCGCGGCCGTCGCGAACTCGACGTGATCCTCGATCGCCATCGGGTTGTTGTAGAGCACGACGGCGCTCGTCGGACCCGTGATGTAGAACAGGTTGGGGAACTTGGCGCTGCAGATGCCCAGATACGTCTGCGGCCCGGAAGCCCATCGATCCGTCAGCTTCACACCCTCGCGACCGACGATGCCCATCTGCATCAGCGCGCCGGTGATGGCGTCGAACCCCGTCGCCAGTACGATCACGTCGAGCTCGTGGTCCTTGCCGCCGGCGCGAATGCCGGTGGCGGTGACCTTCTCCAGCGGGGACGCGCGAAGATCGACCAGCGACACGTTGTCGCGGTTGAACATGTCGTAATAATCCGCCTCGAGCACCGGGCGCTTGGTGCCGTACGGATGGTCCGTCGGGCACAGGCTCTCGGCCACTTTCGGATCCTTAACGCGAGCGCGGATCTTCTCGCGTACGTACTCGGCGAGCGTTTCGTTGGCCTTCTCGTCGGTCAGCACGTCCGCGTAGCTCGACGCGAGCACACCGAAGCCGCCCACCTTCCACAGCCGGTCGAAGCGCTCGCGGCGCTTCTCCGGACTCGCGGCCAGTGCGCTCGGTTCGGGCGACTCGAGGGGCACACCCATGAAGCGGTCGCGCGTCTTGGCGCGCAGCTGTTTCCAGTTCTCGGCGTTCCAGCGCTGCTTGTCCTCGTCCAGCGGCGCGTTGCCCAGCGGCACGGCGTAATTGGGCGTTCGCTGGAACAGCGTGATGTGCGCAGCCTGGCGCGCAAGGTTCGGGACCATCTGGACGGATGTCGATCCGGTGCCGATGACGCCGACGCGCTTGCCGGAAAGATCGACACCTTCCTTGGGCCAGCGGCTCGTCGTGAGGACCTGCCCGCCGAAGCTGTCGATGCCCGGAAATTCGGCGCGCGACTTCGGAACCCCGACGTTGCCGCCGCCCGCGATGATGAAGCGCGCGCTGTAGGAGCCGCCGTCATCCGTCGTGACGTTCCAGCGCTTGGCCGATTCGTCCCACACCATCGCCGTGACGCGGGCGTTGTAACGGAAGGCCTCGCGCACCTTGAGCTTGTCGGCGACGAACTCGAGGTAGCGCAGGATCTCGGGCTGCGCGGCGTAGCGTTCCGACCAGCGCCATTCGCGCTGGATCTCGTCGGAGAAAGAGTACGAGTAGTGGATCGATTCGATGTCGCAGCGCGCACCGGGATAGCGGTTCCACCACCACGTGCCTCCCGGTCCGCCGGCAGCGTCGATGCCCTGGACGCTGAGCCCGAGCTCGTCGCGAACCTTGTGCACGGCGTACAGGCCGGAGAATCCGGCACCGATGACAATGACGTCGGAATGCTGCTTCATGTTGGTAGCTCCACCATCGCTGGGAAAAGGACGTTCGACCGGACGCTGCTTCGATGGCAGCGGCCGCACGGCGCAGGTTCGGGATTCAACCGATGTGTCCACCGCGCGTTGCGCGGCGAGGTGAAGCCACATCGCGAGCGCGCATCACCGACGTCTCGCGAAAGGCGCAGGTGCGCCAAGGCCATCTCCTCTTCTTCATGTGCTGCCCGGGTCTGCTGCCCGATGGGATGGAGAATGCGCCTCGTCGATCGGTCATGACATGGCCGAATGCGCAACGGACATGGCATTCTGCGCATTGGTCGTCCGGAGTCCGACGTGGCCGGTTTTCTGATTCGAAGTGCCATCCTCGAAGGGGCAGCCGATCTGATCCGGGCGCACGGGGCGCGGCCCGCTGTCCTTGCACGCCGGGTCGATCTCCCCGCGCGGGCGCTGACGGATCCCGATCTGATGGTGCGCGCCACCTCCGTCCTGGAGTTCTTCGAGCTGGCGGCGGAAGCATGCAGCCTTCGAACCTGGGGCCTGACGCTGGCTCGCGACGCGCGTCTGGCCGCCATCCTCGGGCCACTGTGGATCCTGCTCAGAAACTCGCGGACCGTGGATCAGATGTGCAAGGAGCTGGCCGACAACTTCGACCTGTACAGCGACTCTGCGCTGGTGACCCTCGAGCGGACCGAGGGGGGCCTCTACCTCAACTGGTCGGTAACGACCGCTCAGGCTCAGAGCGAAGTGCAGATGTCGGAGTACGCAATGTCGCTCTTCGCAAGCGAGATCCGCAGCCACCTGACGCGTGACTGGATGCCACGCGCCGTGCTGTTCCGGCACGCCGCTCCAGGCGGTAGCCTGCGTCTCTACAGGACCGCCTTCGGCGCGGACGTGCGCTTCAACCAGGGCAGGAACGCCTTGCTGCTGGATACCAGGACGCTCGAAGCGCCGCTGAGAGGCCGTGGTGCATCGGGTCGCGCCCTGGCGGACCGGCTCGTGCATCTGGAGGAGCATCCTGCAGAGCAATCGATTGCCCGAAGAGTCGAGGCCATCATTCGCGCGCTGATGCCGTATGCACCCTGCGGCGTGAAGGATGTCGGTCATGCCCTGCAGATGGCGCCTCGCACCTTGCAGCTGCGCCTGAAGAAAGCCGACGCGCCCTCGTTCGTCGAGATACGCGACGCCGTACGTTCGGACCTGGCGTCGAAGTATCTGCGGCACTCCAAGCTGAGCGTCGTCCAGATCGCCGAGATCCTCGGTTACGCCGACTCGACGTCGCTCAGTCGGTCGTTTCGAAAGTGGCACGGCCGATCGCTACGCGAGGTTCGTCGCCAGCGATAATCGAAATCCCGGCCCAGCCATTGCCCGCCCCGGACCGTCGGCGGGCGCCATCTCATGCGTCGACCGTGAGGTCACATGCAAATTGCCGCGCAGCCGCGAGCTTCGTGCAAAACGCATTTCAACCCACGCTTCGCGGCAGCAGCATCAAACGTGATTTCAACGACATAACGACTTTCCCGGCTGGCACGACTTTTCAATATGAAAGGTCGAAGGCGCGCTTCCTGCACGACCCGGTGGCGGCAAGCCGCTCGCCTCCTAATCCAAATGAAGGGTGAAGGTCATTCGACGAGGCGCTCCGTTCGCAGAGCCGAGTCGAGCAGGCCCAGCACAGGGAGAGTCAGACAGATGGCGGTGAAGAAACGATTGGCCCCGCGCGTGGCACCCACGACGCACGACCTCAAGAAGGCGCGCACCGGCATCCATGGTCTGGATGAAATTACCGGTGGCGGCCTGCCCCGCGGCCGACCGACCTTGGTCTGCGGACCCGCGGGTTGCGGGAAGACGATGTTCGCGACCGAGTTCGTCGTCCGAGGTGCACTCGAACAAGGCGAGCCTGGCGTCTTCATGATGTTCGAGGAGACCGCCCAGGAGCTTGCCGAGAACGTCCGGTCGCTGGGTTTCGACCTCGAGGACCTCCAACGTCGGAAGAAGCTGGCGCTCGATTTCGTTCACATCGAACGCACCGAGATCGAAGAGACCGGCGAGTACGATCTCGAAGGCCTGTTCATTCGTCTCGGTCATGCGATCGACAAGGTCGGCGCCAAGCGGGTGGTCCTGGACACCATCGAAGCCCTGTTCAGCGGACTGCCCAATCACGCGGTCCTTCGCGCCGAACTCCGCCGCCTCTTCCGCTGGCTCAAGGACCGCGGAGTGACCGCCGTCATCACCGGCGAGCGTGGTGAGCACTCGATGACGCGGTACGGACTCGAGGAGTACGTCGCCGACTGCGTGATCGTCCTGGATCACCGGATCGTGGACCAGATCTCCACCCGCCGACTACGCGTGGTGAAGTATCGCGGTACCTCGCACGGCACCAACGAATATCCGTTCCTGATCGGCGCGCACGGACTGGTGGTCCTGCCCATTACGTCGATGCGTCTGGATCACGCGGCATCTCATGAACGGGTCCCGAGCGGAATCCGCGGTCTGGACGAGATGCTCGGCGGCAAGGGCTTCTACAAGGGCAGCAGCGTGCTGGTGTCCGGTGCTCCGGGGACCGGCAAGAGCACCGTCGCCGCCACATTCGCCGACGCCGCCTGCAAGCGCGGCGAGCGCACGCTTCTGTTCACCTACGAGGAATCCCAGAGCCAGCTTCTGCGCAACATGCGCTCCATCGGCCTGGACTTGGATCAGTGGGTACGCCAAGGCCTGCTGGAGATTCATGCGTCCCGGCCGACTCTTCTGGGACTCGAGCAGCATCTGGTCGCGATGCACGAAATCGTCACGCGGTTCCGTCCCGCCGTTGTCGCGGTGGATCCGATCAGCAACCTGACGATGGAACAGGGCGATGTCGCTCTCAAATCGACGCTGATGCGCCTGATCGATTTTCTGAAGGAGAAAGGCGCGACGGCGCTTTTCACCAGCCTGACGGCCGACTCCACCGTCCCACTGGCCGAGTCCCAGGTCGGCGTGTCGTCGTTGATGGACAGCTGGATCCTGCTGACCAACATCTCGGGGAACGGTGAACGTACGCGTGCGGTGCAGGTGCTCAAGTCGCGCGGGATGCCCCATTCCAACCGTGTCCGCGAATTCATATTCGGTGACCGAGGCGTAGACCTTATCGACGTCTATTTCGCGGGCGGCGAAGTTTTGACCGGCACGGCACGCGTGAAGCGCGAGGCACAGGAAACAGCATCCTCCGAGTTGCGGGACGAAGACCACTCCCGTCGGCTCAGCGCGCTCGCCAATCGGCGCAAGGCCATCGACGCGCAGATCGCGGCGCTCAACGCCGAGGCGGAAGATCACGCCCGCGAGGTCGCGGTCAGTCTGGCTCGCGAGCGGCTCGATGCCGGCATCACCCGGAATCGCGCCGCCGTGAACGAGGATCGCGATCCAGGACGGGCTGCGTCTTCGTCGAGGAAGCGAGCACGATGAGTCCGGTAAGGAACCCCTACAAGAAGCCGGCGAAAATGGAACCGGAGTGGCAGCTCAAGCTCTACGTTGCCGGCCATACCGCGAAATCGCTGGCGGCGCTGAAGAATCTCCAGACGGTGTGCGAGACGCACCTGGCCGGTCGGTATCACATCGAAGTGATCGATCTTCTGGTCAATCCCAGATTGGCGGCGGGCGATCAGATTCTTGCGGTACCCACGCTGGTCCGGAAGGTTCCTCAGCCCATTCGAAAGATCATCGGCGATCTTTCCAATGAAGAACGGGTGCTGGTCGGCCTGGACGTGGTGCCCATCGGCAAGACCGCGCCGTGAACGTCCGAAGCACGTCGACGCCCGATGCATGGATCGACGGAGCGCCAGCGACTTACCAGTTCCGTCTCTACATCAGCGGCGCAACACCGGCGTCTGCACGAGCGGTCGTCAATACACGTCGAATTTGCGAGGAGCATTTGAAGGATCGCTACACGCTCGAGATTCTCAACATCGCCGATCACGTGGAGCGCGCCGCGCGCGACCAGGTGGTGGCCGCGCCCACGCTGATCAAGGGATCACCACTTCCACTGCGCCGCTTCATCGGCGACATGTCGAACGTCGACAGGATCCTCGCAGGGCTGAATCTTGCCCCCTCGCCCTGAGCTCGTCGCCACGCTCGCCCCTCCCATGAACAGCGATGACCAGACCGAAGCGCGATTGCTTCGGGAGAACGCTGACCTCAAGATCAGACTCGAGGAAGCGGAAGACACCCTCGCAGCGATTCGCCGCGGCGACGTCGACGCACTGATCGTCGGCGACGACATCTACACACTCGACAGCGCCCACACGGCGGCGACGCGACTCAGAAAGGACGTCCTCGCACAGATGCAGGACGCGGTGATCGCCTTCGATCATCTGGGCCACATCATCTTCATGAACCCGGCAGCCGAGCGGCGATACGGGCAGTCCGCTTCCGAGACGCTGGGGCGCACGCGCAATGAACTCTTCGAGGAACAATGGCCGAGCGCGGACGCCGAGCAGGTTTCGCAGGCGGCGCTGCAGCGGGACGGCGTCCATCGGGCGCAGAGCGTCCACCGCTGCAGGAACGGCGAACGGATCGACGTGGAAACCACCGTCACCCGTCTCGACGTTGCCGAAGGACAGGCCTTCGGCGAGTTGCTGGTGGTGCGCGACATCAGCGCCCGCATCCGGGCCGAGCGCACGCTCCAGATCGCCGTGAAGGAGTTGGCCCGTCGCGAACGGCAGTTCGCGACCATCGTCGAGAATTCGCCGGATATCTACTCCCGCGTCGATCCGCAACACCGCCACGTCTATGTGAGCCCCGCCGTCGAGCCTTATGCCGGACGAAGCGTGGAACATCTGCTCGGCAAGACGCTCGCCGAATGGGGAGCCGGACCTGCGGTGCATGAACAATGGGAACGTGCCCTTCGGACGGCATTCGATGGTGGCCAGAAATCGCGCATGCGAACCAGGTTCACCGATGCCCGGGGACTCCGGCATGTGTTCGATGCGCGCCTGATTCCCGAGCTCGCGGAGAACGGTTCGGTCGAGTCCGTGCTGTCGATCGCCACGGACATCACGGAGCAGGAGATGATCGACACCGCGCTGCGCGACAGTCAGGCGCGCCTTCGATTCGCGCTCGACTTCGCCAGCATCGGCGAGTGGGATCTGGATCTGACAAACGATGTCGCGGTGCACTCCCTCCGTCACGATCGCTGCTTCGGCTATGCCGAACCGATTGCGAAGTGGAGTTACGAGCATTTTCTCGCGCATATCCACCCGGATGACAGGGGTCGCGTCGCGCAGAGCTTCGACAGCAGTGTGGCGGCCGGCAGCGAATGGCGAGTCGAGTGTCGCGTGGTCTGGCCGGACCAGACGCTGCACTGGGTGCAGGCCGGTGGCAGCCTCTACGTCTCGCCCGATGGCACACGTCACATGATGGGCATCATCGCGGACGTGACCGACCGCAGGGCGGCCGAGGAAGCGTTGCGAGAAGCAGACCGGCGGAAGGACGATTTTCTCGCGACCCTGGCGCATGAACTGCGGAATCCGCTTGCCCCGATACGTAACGCTCTGCAGATTCTGCGCCTGACGTCGGATCCCGCGAAGCAGCTCAAGTGGCGGGACATCATCGAGCGCCAGTTGCAGCAGATGGTGCACCTGGTCGATGACCTCCTGGATGTCAGCCGCATCAGCAAGGGCAAGGTCGAACTGCGCCGCGAGCTGGTCGATATCGCCGACGTGCTGCGGGCTGCCGTCGAGACGAGCCGGCCGCTGATCGACGAGAACAAGCATCGGCTCGACATGCGGCTGCCCGAGCCCGCGACGATGTTCGTCAACGCCGATTCGACGCGGCTGTGCCAGATCGTCGCGAATCTTCTCAACAACTCCGCCAAGTACACCCCTGAAGGCGGAAGCATCAGCCTCACCGCGGAGCGCAATGGGAACAACGTGATCATTTGCGTCCGCGATTCGGGTGTCGGCATCCGGCAGGATCTCCTGCCCCGCGTGTTCGACATGTTCACGCAAGTGGAGCGCTCGATCGAGCGCGCACAGGGCGGACTCGGCATCGGTCTTGCGCTGGTCAAGACGCTGGTTCTCATGCACGGCGGATCCGTCTCTGCTCACAGCGACGGGCCTGGCCTGGGCAGCACTTTCATCGTCCAGCTGCCGCTGTCCAATATCTCCACGCACATCTCTGCGTCGGAGCACGAGCAGGGACCGGACCGGCGCGCAACCGAGCTCATGGTACTGGTCGTCGACGACAACATGGACAGCGCCCATACCCTTGCCGAGCTGCTGCAGTTATGGGGCTATCGCACCTGCACCGCCTACGACGGACCCGGAGCCGTGGCCGCGGCGGACTCGAATCGTCCGGCCGTCGCCGTGCTCGATATCGGCCTTCCGGGCATCAACGGCCTCGATGTTGCCCGCCGTATACGCGAACAACCCTGGGGTCGCGACATGGTCCTTGTCGCCCTCAGCGGCTGGGGGCAGGGTTCGGATCGGATCAAGACCGCCCAGGCAGGCTTCGATCATCACTTCGTGAAGCCGGTCGATATTCGCCGGCTCGCCAAGGTTCTCGAAGAATCGCGATCGGATCCTTGATTCGTTTCGGTCGTCTGTCGGCCGAAAGGCATACGGCGGACTTCGAGATCGGAACGGTCCTGATCGCAAGCAATCTCCCGGATGGGATCAGCGCAGCACGACCGGCCGACCCTCGAATCCGCGCGGGAAGACGAGCGAAGTAGATTTCGGCGCCGGCACCTCAGGCCGGAACCGAACCCGAGGAACGCGCCGACGCACGCGGCTTCTTCTTCTTCGACAAGCGTTCCTCGGCCTGGCGGAACGACTCCACCTCGGCCTTCATGCGAAGCAGCGTGAACACGTTGAGCATCAGCTTGCTGGCGACCTCCGCCATCGCCGCCCGCTTCTCGACCGGATGATCCGGGCTCACACGCGACACGAAGATGTCGATTTCCGCGGCCGCCAGATCCCGCGCCGCCTTGAGGTACATCGACACGATGTTCGGATCGAACCCCTCTTCCTCGGTGAACCCGGCAGTGCGCATGTCGCCCCAGACGCCGACGATCTGAGCATCCATGCGGGACACGTACGTTCCGTCCGGCCTGGTGTGAATCTCGATGGCTCCGATTCGACGCAGGATCTTGGCGTCGGCCTCGGCTCTGGGGTTTCGACTCTCGATCGACTGCAGCGCGACCAGCTGCGTGTCGACGCCTGCGCGGAGCGCGAACAGGGCATCCAGATGTGGGAGCACCGCGATCTCGCCGGTGGACGCGGACGGCGCGCCATTCAAGGCCTGCTTGATCTCGTGGATCTTCAGCCGGCCCTCGGTCTGCAGACGCCGAATCGTCTCGATTGCGCGCACATGCTCTTCGCCGTAATCCGCCACGTTGGGCTTGGGCCGCGCCGGCTCGGGCAGCAGTCCATGTGCGAGATAGAACTGGACCATCTGCCTGCTGATGCCCGTCCTGCTCTCCAACTCCCTCATCTTCATGACGATTCCGTCGCTGTCGGGCGATCATCGCCCGGGCAAACTATACGTTAACGCACTATTTGTTTCCGGCCCCGAATTCCGCCGGCCGACCGTTCGTCAGGCCCTCAATACGAATAATTGAATTATGCATTAGTTCATTTTACGATCTGATCACGGTCGCAGGAACATCCGTTCCCGGACGCCCGGCAAAGAACGACACCTTCATCGGAGGATGAACATGGACTACCTCAAGTACTGGACGCCGGTTGCGGTTCTCGCTGCGAGCATCGCAGGCCTGGTGGCCGGCGGCGACTGGGTCTGGGTCGGCATCGGGACCTTCCCGGTTCTCGCGCTGCTCGACACGATCGTCGGCGCCGACTACAGCCAGCGCCGCATGTCGAACGGCACGCTCGCCAACCTGCCGATCTGGATCTGCTCGATCGGACCGTTGCTGCAGTTCTTCGTGCTGGCCTGGGCCGTCACCGCTCACGATCTCAGCGGCTGGCAGATGGCCGGCGCCGTCATGGGCGTGGCCTGGATGGGCGTCGTTCCGCTGGTCCCTGCCTCTCACGAGCTGTACCACATGCGCGGTCCCCTGCCCCGCTTCGTCGGTCACTACGTGCAGCTCTGCTACCTGGATTGCACGCGCGACATCGGGCACGTGATCAACCATCACATCGATGTGGCCACCGAAGAAGACGGCGACACCGCCAAGCGCGGCATGGGCCTGTACGCGTTCACCTGGGGATCGCTGATCCACAGCACAGTCTTCGCCCAGAAAATGGAAGGGCTCGCGTTGCGGAAGAAGGGATTGAGCGCCTGGAACATCCGGCATCGCGGTTACAGAGCGCTGCTGGCGCTGGCCGTGTTCCACGTCGCCATCTTCGCGGTGGGCGGCTGGGTCGCCGTGGGCCTGGCATTCGCCGCACAGGTCGTCGCCCGCCTCTGGGTCGAGTCGTTCAATTACTTCCAGCATTACGGCCTGATTCGCCTCAAGGGCGCGCCGATCGGTCGTCGTCATGTCTGGAATCACCTCGGCTGGTTCTCCCGCACCGTCGCGTTCGAGATCACCAACCACGCCGATCACCACCTGAATTCCTACCAGGTCTTCCACAAGCTGACGCCGCATCGCGAAGGCATCCTGATGCCCAGCGTGTTCGTGTGCTTCCTCGCGGCGCTGATTCCCCCGGTCTGGCACGAGCTGATCATCAAGCCGGCACTGAAGCGCTGGGACACGGAATACGCGACGCCCGAAGAGCGCGCGCGCGCCGCCAGGCAGAATGCCGCGGCCGGCTGGCCGGATTGGCAGAACGACACCGGAATAGAGATCGGCAAGGCCGCGACCGTGGGGATCTGAGCCGCGCCTGGTTTTTCGGGGACTCGACTCAAGGGTCCCAAACAGCAGCAACGGATGGCCGACCTGAGCAGGTCGGCCATTTTTTTGGCCCCGTCATTTCAGGGAACGATCCTCGCCTCACGCACGTGCTGACAACCAGAACTCTCTGACCGACCCTCACACCGCCTCGTGGGAAGCGTCCGCCTCTTCGGGACCAGATGAAGGACTGGCTCTTTCCGATCGTCGTCGCGGTCGCGATCTGCGCGTGTGCGCTGTATCTGCTGGAGCGAAGTTTCGTGATACCGCCTCGGGATTCTGCCGAAACTGAGCCGACTCAGGGATCGGGCGAGCGACCGACGACGCCGGAGCTCGATGCGCGACGTCCCGCGGCGAACCCGGCAAGCCTTCCTCCATCCCCGTCTGTCCCCGACGTCGAAGCTCTGCGCGCTCAATGCGTGGCCGAAACCCGATCCGGGAACGGGCTGACGCCCAGCCTGCAGAGCGCGTGCGAGCGCTTCGCCGCGGCGTCGCGCGGGACCCTGCCGGCGGCCCGCATGCCGCCGCCCCCTGCATCGATCTCGAGTCCGGGCCGTCAAGCGACGCGCCGGTCTGATCCGAATGCGGAGGGCGGTCTGGCGTACGTCGACATCCCAATGACCGACTGCGCGCGACATCACGGCTACGGGACGATCGACTACCGCCGATGCCGAGCAAGAGTCGCGGAAGAGCTTCGCTCCGATTGCCGTCGATATACCGAACGGGCCAACACGGCCAGCGGAGAACACCGCCAACACCTTCGCAACTGGGCGCGCTCCTACTGCCGCGAGGTCGATCGCTACCGCGTCACGGACTGAGTCGCGGCATGAGCAAAACCTGCGACATCCATCAACGCTCGCCCTGCACATCCATCACGAACCCCTTCACATCCGCCGAATCCACCCGGCCCCCTTCATCACCAATCATCAGGAACCCTTGATCCATCGATGCAACCACTGCCGCTGCAATGGTGCTTTCGGACCCCGACAAGTTCTTCAAGTACTACCCGCTGCAGATGGTCGGTGCCGCAGGGCCCTGGACGCAGAACGGCATCAGCACGAAGACGTTCTATGTCGGGAAGCGGAATGCAGGGACGATCGGAACCGTCGGAGGAAAGGAGGGGCACTACGGCGCCACGCGGCCAGGCTTCATGCACAAGAAGAACATCTCCAGTTTGAAGATGTCGGTCGGTGTCGTCCCGGGCCGTTCGGGTGCCTTGACCACACACGGCATTCCGATGGTGAACTACAACTCCAACAAGTACGGTGGCATCGACCTGCACGGCAACATCGCGGCGAAGCCGCATTTCGTCCCATCCCCGGCGGCCAACTAATTGCCTGGTGCCTTCACCCCGGCCCGCTGACGCCGCTGTAGCGATCCTGCGACGGACTCCACGCGGCAAGACATCTCCACGGTTCCGGGTCGTGCGTCCGACCGGCAGATCGGCTCTGCCGGTCATGGCATCTCGCCTCAGTCCAGGATCGATTCGTAACGCGAGAACGCAATCCACACCAGCGCTCCCGCGGACGTGATGCCGGCCGCGAGCAGGAACACCGCGTTGTACGACCCGGTGAGATCCAGCATCCACCCCGTCACCGCCACGCCGATGATGCCGGGCAAGGTTCCCGCGGTATTGGTCACGCCCACGACGATGTCGGCGTGCTTGGGCGTGATCTCGAGATGGTTCGGTGCATAGCCGGCCCAGGTCAGTCCCAGTGCACCGAGCGCGCCGCACATCAGCAACACCGCGCCGGTCGGCGTCGTCGGTTGCGAGATCAGCAGCATGAACGCCGAGGCGCCGAGCAGGCCGCTGACCTGCATGAGCTTGCGCACCGTCGGCAGCCGCATGCCGCGACGAAGCAGCGCGTCGGCGACCCAGGCGCTGAGATTGGCGACCAGGAACAGGCTCAGCCAGGGCGCCGCCGCCGCGAATCCGGCCTTGGCGAGGTTCAGGCCTTGCACGTCGCGGAAGTAGCTCGGCAACCACGAGAGCAGCACGTACAGGATCCAGTTGCTGCAGAAGTGGTTGAACACCAGCGCCCAGAACGCCGGCGCGCGAACGAGTCGGCCGACCGGCAGCGGCGAGCGCTCGTCGTTGCGCACGTCGACATTCGCGGCGATGTAATCGCGCTCTTCGACCGACAGCGTCGGGTGCCGCGCCGGCGAGTTGTGGATGCGCGGAAACCAGAAGAATGCGAGCACGATACCGAGGAAGCCGAACGCGTAGAACACGCTGGTCCAGCCGTAATGCGTGACCAGCAGACCCGACAGCGCAAGGCCGACGACGGTGCCCAGCGGCACGCCGCCGAGCGTCGCCGCCACCACGCGCGACCGCTCGTTGCGCGGGATCCACTTGCTGTAGAGGTTGTAGGTGGCAGGGAACGTTGCCGATTCGCCCAGACCGAGCACGATGCGCGACAGGATCAGCGCGCCGAAACCGGCCATCGCGGCAATCGGCGTGATCAACGTGAAGAACGACCACAGCAGCAGCGCGACTCCCAGGGTCAGGCGGCCGCCGACGCGGTTCGAGAGCCACCCGGCCGGGATCTGCCCGAGCATGTAGCCGAGAAAGAACGACGACATCACCAGGCCCTTCTCGGTCCCCGACCAGCCAAAATGCTCGGCCATCGGGATGATCGCGACAGCGATGTTGACGCGATCGATATAGCAGACGAACGCTGCGAGAAAGCACAGCAACACCAGCGCGTGGCGCTTGCCCAGACCCGGGCTCCCCATGTTCAAGCACTCCCAATTTCGCGTGATTTCATGTGCGCGCCCGAACGGCTCGCATCTGGACGTCGGCGCCGCGCAAATGTCCGCGCCGTGAATCATCGACGCGATGGGCCATCATCCGGCGTGAGCATCACCGCAAGCCGCGGCCGGCGGAACCACGCAGTTCGGGGATTCCCGGTCCTCGAACGAGGAGCGGATACCGGAGCGCCGGCAACGCCGAAGCCCGCTCCGGATGCCAGGGGCGCCCCTTCACGGGACACACGGCCGCAACACACGGCACGCCCCGTGCGTGCATAGTCGCGCCCCCATTGAACCGGCCCGGAGCCCTTTGTCCCCATGTCCACGATCCACTTCATCGGCGGCGAGAAAGGTGGCGTCGGCAAGTCGCTGGTGGCGCGCTTGCTGTCCCAGTATTTGATCGATCACAACCTGCCGTTTCTCGGCTTCGATTCGGATCGCTCTCACGGGGCGCTGCTGCGCTTCTATTCGAACTACGCATCTCCGGTGGTGGTCGACCATTACGAGAGCCTGGACAAGGTCGTCGAGGCCGCCACCGAGGACAGCGAGCGCCGAATCCTGGTGGACCTGGCGGCGCAAACACACCAGCCGCTCGTGAAGTGGATGGAAGAATCGGGGATGCTCGAGCTGGCCCACGAGTTCGGCATCAAGGTGCGCTACTGGCACGTGATGGATTCGGGCAAGGACTCCGTCGACCTGCTGCGTCGCCTGCTCGATCGCTTCGGCGCGCAACTCGACTACGTGCTGGTTCTCAACCAGCTTCGCGGTGACGATTTCGACATCTTAGAGAGCTCCGGAGAGAAGGAACGCGCGCTCGCGCTGGGCGCCCGGATCATCCGCATTCCGCGCCT
The DNA here is from genome assembly GCF_004364935.1 of Panacagrimonas perspica. GTDB lineage: Bacteria > Pseudomonadota > Gammaproteobacteria > Nevskiales > Nevskiaceae > Panacagrimonas > Panacagrimonas perspica. Next base: position 2,311,547 of record NZ_SOBT01000008.1, read on the forward strand.
GCACGAGTCGGCGATGACCCGCATCGATGCGCGCAGCACCAGCTTCTGGGCCGCCACGAACAGCGCGGACAAGGAGGCCACGGGCCTGGGCCTGCTGGAGCGTCAGCGCGTCAAGGTGTGGCTGAACAAGGCCAACGCCGAGCTCGCCCAGGTCGGCGTCTGAAACGGCGGCTCGCGTAACGCGCACCGCCAGGACGTCCCGGTACGAAAACCCGCTGGCCGGCCCAGTCGTCGGCTCACCGGCTTTTTTGAAGCTTGTCCCGATGCCCGCTCCGGCCGTTCGCGGAACGCACCCGGACGGCCGCATCCGAAGCGGTCGCCGCCAGCCCTCGAAACGCGCTTCGGAGACCGCGTCAACGGGCTATGGCCCACGAAGCCCCTCTGTAGGTACCATCGAATCACGGCACCTCCGGCTAAGAATCAGAGGGACGCGTCATGACGCAACCGTCGCAGATGAGGCCGTCAGGGCTTCTGGAATTATCCAGATGGCTCGCCTGCCTCACGTCGCTGGGGATCCTGGTCTGGATCCCCCAAACGCCTGTGCTTTTCTTCGCGTTGTGCGCGGGCACGCCGGTCGAGTTCTACGAGGCGGACCTCAATCACGACGACTACGTCTCCGTCATCGAAGCGGGCTATGCCTGCAATCTCGATTCGAGGCCGGTGCGGCGGCACGGGCACACCTGCACGGAGTTCTACAACCGCGTCGATTGGCGGCCGATCAAGGAAGTCTGCGAATAAGGATTCGACCCGATCCGCTCCATCGGAGCCGGAAGCTGTCGCGCTACTTGGCTCGCGTCACCAGACAGCTGCAGGTGGCGTGCGCCACCAGCTTGCCGGCGCTGTCGTACATCGAGCCTTCCGAGACGCCCAGGCGTGCCGACATGTTCAGGACCTTGCCTTCGGCGCGGTAGGTCTCGCCGACTCTCAGCGGCCTCAGCATCTTCACGGCAAGGTCGACGGTGCCGTACGTGGCGCCGGCCTCGAGCATCGTGTGGACCGCGCAGCCGGTGACCGAATCGAGCACGGTGCAGGCGAATCCGCCGTGCACGCCTCCCATCGGATTCAGGTGGCGCTGGTCGGGGATGGCCTCGAACGCGGCGAAACCCTCGGAGACCTCGACGGGCCGCATGCCCATCGTGGTGCCGATCGATGCCGCGCGGCCCTCGCCTGCTACAAAGGACTGCATCAGTTCGAGGCCGCTCATCTTCGCGCTCATGTCGTGCTCGCCGGAGTTCTCGAGTCGAGCTTAATTCAGCAACCGGCGCTTGTTGTGGCAGGTTGCGTCGGAAGCCAACGCGACACCCGTGGATCGCGCCTCGGTCCCGTTTACGAACCGATGCCGAAGCGCTGCCGCAGGTACACCGCCACCGCGTCGTACTCCTTGCGATCAAGGGTCTCCCAGAGCGTGTCGTCCTCGAAGAAGCGGCGGGCGACCGTTTCGTCGAGCGGCTTTTCGCCGAGCGGGCAGGTCGTGCAGCCGAGCTTCACGGCATAGATCTCCTTGCCGTACTCGTACTGCCGGTAATCGGGAACATCGCGCTTGGTCCGAGGATCCCGGTCCGGAGAGGGCGCCCGCGGCTGGGGCATGATCGACTGGGCGGCGGCGGCGAACGACGCCGACATCAGGACTGCAGCGACGATGGCCTTGCGGGATGACGAACGCACGCTTGCACACTCCAACGGGGGATCCGGCTGTGCATGCTAATCGCAGCGGCCACGCGTCTCCAGCCCCGGCTTGGGGCAAGTTCGTTCAGCTTTGAGCCCAAGTCACCGCGCCGATCGAACCGGCGCTTCGGTTCAACCTGCCATCGCCTTGTTCCGTGCCCACAGCGCACCGGCAGCGGCGACCAGCAGCACGCCCACCATGATCGCGATCTGCGACTTGGACGGATTGCGCAACACCTGGCGCAACTGGTGGCCGAAGGCCGTCATCAGCAGGTTGCCCGGCAACAATCCCAGCAGGGTTCCGAACGCAAAGGGCACCGCACGTACGTGCGCGGCGCCGGCGGCGAGATTCACCACCCCGTAGGGCGCCACCGGCAGCAGGCGCAGCGTCGCGATTCCCAGCACGCCGCTCTTCTTCAGCATCTGCGTGATGCGGTCGATCGCCGTGCTGTCGATCCGGCTCAGGCGCTTGCCGCCGAAGCGACGGCCCAGCGCGTAGGTGAACATCGCCGACGCCAGGCTGCCCGCCATGGCGCAAGGCAGCCCCCAGGCGGTGCCCATGCCCAGGATCGTCGCGGCGTTGAGAATGGTGTTCGGGAAGAACACGGCATTGGCCGCCACGTAGACCATCACGATGATCAATGGCGCCCAGGGATTGCGGCGCATGCCGTGCAGCCAGGTGGCGATCGCCTCGGTGTCCGCCACTTCGTGCAGCGGCGAGAACCGCCAGGCCGCCGCAATGGCCACCAGCACCAGGAAACCGATGGCAGCCGCGATCAGCGCGCGGCGCGAGCCGGACTTGTCACGTTCGGGGGCGTCGCTGGCCAGGGTTGGCGCCTCGGGTGCCGTCGACGGATCCGGCGTCGGCGCGGGCATCACCACGTCCATTGCGGACCCAAACGCGGCAGCGGCGGCGGAATCAGGCAACCCGCGCGGTCGCAGCGCGGGTGAGGTTGAAGGAGTGGGCGCACGGTTCGAAGGGAGGCGGCTGCGGCAGCCGCCGTGGCGCAATCGGCGTGCCCGGCGTTACCGTGCGTTGCGGTTGATGCCGCGCCCTGCAGGGAATGCGGCCCCCGACCCGAGTGACCCCGACCACTTTCTATCGAGGCAGCCTCGTGTCGCCCGTGCTGATACCGGCGCTGACCTGGTGGCTGTGGCCGAACATGGGAACCGCGATCCTGATCATGTCGCTGGTGATCGCAGGCCTGCCGTACCTGGCCTTCGCGTGCTTTCTGAGCTGGAAGCTCGGCCGCGTGCCGCCGACCGGCGACGTCCCGCAGCCGATCCTGCTGGCCCCGGCCTACTTCCTGCCGTTCGAACTCGTCGCCGTCCTCGCATGGTCCGCCCACCTCGAAGGCTTCGGTCTCAACCTGCTCGGCGCGCTGCTGGGCTTTCTGCCGATCGCGATGTTCCTGGTGATGTTCGGCTACTTCTATGTCGGCGCCACGATCCTGCTGCTCGTCCTGTTTCGCCGGCTGGGATGGGTTCGGGCACCGGACAGAGCCGCCGTCGCGGCCTGAGCGGCTCCAGCATTCATCGCCGCGCCCGCTGAACGATTGCAGCGCCGGCCATTGTTGACCGCGCCGCTGCTCGGCGGCCGGACAAAAGAAAAGGGCCCGCCGATCCGGCGGGCCCTTCTTCATCGATGTCGCCGAGGAGTGCCTCAGCACTCGCGTCTGCCCATCATTCCGTCGCTCACTGGAAGATGTTGTAGACCACCGCCGCGACGACGCCGGTAGCCACGGCCGTCAGCACCACGTCGTGGTCGACACGCACCCACTGGTGATTGCGCGGCGGCGTGCGCAGACGGTAGCTGCTGTAGTCATGCACGACGTACCGCGAACCGCGATAACCGGCCGGCAGACGCTCGCCGGCACGCCAGTAGTGATGCGAGTAGCCGCGCGGCGCCTGGTACTTCGCGACACGATAACGCTGCTCACGCCACTGCCGTTCACGCGCCTGGCTGTTCCAGTTGCGGTCGTCGTTGCGGTTGTTGCGATTGTCGTAGCGGTTGTCGTGGCGGTCGTCACGGTCATGACGATCGTCGCGGTCGCGCACGTCGCGATGCTCGATCACCACGACGCGATCGGGACCATGATCGTGGTAGCGGGCGTCCTGCTTGGGCTTGGCCATCGCGGCCGGTGCAACCGCGAGCCCAAGGCTGAGGGTGGAAGCGAACAGCAGTTGCTTGTACATGGAAAACTCCGGTGGAGACACGACCCCACCTTAGGCCCGGGTCACTGAACGACCTCTTAGCCCCAAGCGGATTTACCTTTCTTTACGCCGCGCAACGAAAGCGGAAAACGTGACTCCCGTCGCGCTCGCACCCGGTTCCAAAGCGCCGCCCGTGCGTCCTACACTCGGACTTTGCGCAGTCCCGCGGACCGGAGCACGACGATGGAAACCAGCACCCCAGACGAACCCGTTCTCGCCCGCCAGGATCACGACGGCGTCGTCACCTTGTGTCTCAATCGCCCGCGGCAGTTCAACGCGCTGTCCGAAGAACTGCTGGATGCGCTGCAACGCGAACTCGATTCGATCGCGGCCGACCCGACCGTGCGCTGCGTGGTTCTGGCCGGCGCCGGCAAGGCGTTCTGCGCCGGCCACGATCTTCGTCAGATGCGCGCCACGCCGGAAGCCGAGTACTACCGGGCGCTGTTCGCGCGTTGCAGCCACATGATGCAGACGCTGCAGAAATTGCCGGTGCCGGTGATCGCCCGCGTGCAGGGAATCGCGACGGCCGCCGGCTGTCAGCTCGTCGGCGCCTGTGATCTCGCCATCGCTTCGGATGGCGCGCGCTTTGCCGTCTCCGGCATCAACTTCGGACTGTTCTGCTCGACGCCCGCGGTGGCGCTGTCGCGCAACGTCTCGCCGAAGCGCTCGTTCGACATGCTCGTCACTGGCCGCTTCATCGACGCGGCCACGGCTGTCGACTGGGGCCTGATCAACGAGGCGGTACCCGAATCGGATCTCGACGCCGCGGTGCAGCGCAAGTGCGATGCGATCATCGCCAAGAGTCCTGCCGCGATCCGCCACGGCAAGGCCATGTTCTACCGGCAGCGTCAGATGACGCTCGAAGACGCCTACGTGTTCGCCGGCGATGTGATGACGCGCAACATGATGGAAGACGACGCCGGCGAAGGCGTCGACGCCTTCATCGAGAAGCGCACGCCCGTGTGGAAACCCGTCAGTCGCTGACACGCGACTGACACACGACTGCCACGCCTTGTCACTTTTCCATCGCGCGCATTTCGCGCGCCGGCAGTTGGCGTGCATCCGGACGCCAGACGCAGGAATCAGCACGCGCCGCGCGCGTGCTTTCGTACCGCCGCCGATCGGGCGCGAGTCGACAAGCGATTCAGGCTGAAGACTCGAACGGTGTACGGGCGCCAATGAACGGTGCATCGACGCAGGACAGCTGAATCGCCGATCGATTTGGCCGAATAGGTCTTGCACGGATGAAGGCTCATCCGATCGCACGCCACGACCATGTCGATCCCGAGCAAGCCGAGCGCCCTTCCCTTCCACCGGATTGCGCGCGCACTGCTCGCGACGTTCGCGATTCTGAGCACGCCTTCGCACGCGCACGAGACGGTGCTTCCGCAATTGCCTGGCATGACGATGAACTCGTTGAACGGCGTCCCGCAGGCGCGTTACGTGCGCACGTCCGATCGCGACGGTCAGCTTCGCGTCACGGCGGATTTCGCGGATCACGACGGCGAAGCGTTGCGCTTGAGCTTCAGCATGCATCCCGAAGCCAGCCTCGCATCGATGCAGGCCTTCGGTTTCAAGCAGGCTGAACTCACGGCGATGCATCAGGCCTGCATGCGTGACGCCAACTGCTCGCCGGCCGAGTTCGATCAGCGAATGAAGCGGTACTACCGCGAGCACGCGCTGCGCGCGCGAGAGATTCCAGGAAAACCGACGCGCCTGTCGGTCGACATTCCGACCGTGGTGCGACGCAATCGCGCCCAGGTTCAGCCGCTGGTCGCAGCGCTCAGGCAGCTGGGCAGCGAACGCGGCCTGGAGACCGAAGGGCTGATGGCCGCGGCGACGGCACTCGTGCAGGGTGGCCTCGCCTATCGCGCGCCCGCCGCACTGGAAGACGGGCGGGAGACGCTCGGCTTCTACACGCCGCCGCGCGCGCTCGAGAAGGGTTACGGAGATTGCGACACCAAGTCCGCCCTGCTCGCGGCCATCTTCGCGAACCTGGGTGAGGAGCGGATCATCGGCGTGGGGGTGCCGAATCACTACCTTCTCGGCGTGGCGCGCCAACCGCGCGACGGCGAGATGAGCGTCGAATATCGCGGAGAGCCGTATGTGCTGATCGAGGCGGCAGGACCCGCGCAGCGACGTCTGGGCGACGTCAGCAAGCAGACGCGAGTGGCGTTTGCCGAAGGACAGGAGATCCGCATCGACCCGATCTTCTGAGTTCGAGAACGCGGACGGCGCGAGTCCGTCGGTATTCCACGCACGGATCGGACAGCACCTGATCGGGCTGCGGGCGCAATGATGGTCCGCCCTCGGGTGGAATCGCACTCCCTGGTCCGGCATCGTGCAACGGATCCGCCTGACCCGAGATTCAAACGGGCGCCGCTCGAGGTGCGCTTCACCGGGCAGGCGTGGAAATCCGGGGAGAACCGCGATGCTCGATTACCGTCCGCTGGACGACATCATTCGCCACAAGGGACTGCGCCTGGTGCTGGTGCGCGGCATGCCCAGCCCCTGGGGCCAGGCCGCGAAGGCGATGATGGAACTCAAGAAGCTCGACTACGTCGTTGCCGCGCAGGAAGCGGGCGGCGCCAACGAGTCGCTGCTCGCGTGGTCGGGCCAGACCAGCGCACCGGTCGTGGCCTGGGCCGACGAGCCGCCTCGCCACCACTGGCTCGACATCCTGATGCTGCTGGAGAGGCTTGCGCCGACGCCGGCGATGCTGCCCACCGACGCCGCGCTGCGCGCACTGGCGGTAGGCTTCTGCAACGAGATCTGCGGCGAACTGGGCGTGGGCTGGAATCGCCGCCTGCAGATGTTTGCGCCGGCCATGGAGTCCGGCAATGCCCCGGAAGGCGTGGCTCGCATGAGCGCGAAGTACGGATACGGCCAGTCGGCGCTCGATGCGGCCAGCACGCGGACTGTCGGAATCCTGCAAGCGCTGAGCCATCAGCTCAAAGCCCAGCATGCGCGCGGTTTGCGCTTCTTCGTCGGCGACGCGGTCAGCGCGCTCGACATCTACTGGGTCACGTTCATGAATCTGATGGACCCGCTGCCCGCCGCGATCTGCCCGATGCCGGAAGCCTGGCGTCCAGGCTTCGTCGTGTCGGACCCGGCGATCAAGGCGGCGCTCGACCCGATCCTGATCGAACACCGCGACCGCATCTTCAAGGATTGCTTCCGCAATCCGATGGAGCTCTGAACCAGGGCCTCCTAAAACGCGGCCCTGCGGAGGCAAGGCGAGATCGCACGGCCTGGACGTTTCGAGAAGAGGATGTGGCCGGCAGTCCGGATTTCATCCGGGACCAGGCGACGGCGGGTCTGGCCCGTCCTGGACGGACGTCGGCGTGGGCACGCCTGCAGGTTGTTGGTGGAGACGAAGGGGATCGAACCCTCGACCTCCGCATTGCGAACGCGGCGCTCTCCCAGCTGAGCTACGTCCCCACGAAAACCTGCTGCCAGACGGACAACGATACAACCGGCCCGACGCGCAGCGCATCTTCATCGAAGAGGGTGGCTGCCCGTGAGGGGCCGGGATTATAACGACGGGTCAGCGCTCACGGTAGTGTCGCGAGCATATTGCAGCCACGCCATCGCGCCGCCCGTCGCGGGCACCCGCTGGCGATCCGCTTCGTGACTCTTTCGAGAGGGTCATCCGGGTGTGTGACCGTCCAGGCTCATCCACCGCCGGACCTTTCCGACGGCAGCGCCGGATTCGCTCGCCGCCGCCACGATTGTCTTGCGCGGATGCCTGCGCCAGCCCAGCTTCCCCAAGCCTGCGACACGCACGCGGAACGTCCAATTTCAGCCTCTACGAAGACCTCCCGCCGGCCCTCTTCACGATTGCATCAAAGCCTGCTAAAAGCCCGCCGTCGATTACCGAACCGGTGACCGTTTTCAGACATGGCCCGCAAGCCGAAGCAGAAGCCGCAACCCGAAGCACCCAAGAGCTTCGACGACAGTGCGCCGTTCGAGTCCGAGGGCGGCGACGAGGACGTGAGCGTGATCGAGCCGGATGATCCGCCGGTGGACACGCGCTCGCGCGATTGGCGCGACGTGGAGCGGTACAAGGAGATGCGCCAGCTCCGCAAGCTGGTGGATGACGACCTCGATTTCGAGGACAAGCCGCGCCGCGGCTCCTGAGCGATCCGCTGCGATCACCACCGGTCGGCACCACCCGGCCCTGCAAAGTGACCCTCAGCCGGACTCGCGTCCGGCCATCGTCTACATCAGCTCGCCCCCCGCACGCATCACAGCGGCGCCGCGATCGCGAGCCGCCAGCTGCATTCAGGCCGGCAACCCCGCCAGCACCAGTTGCATCGCCTCCTCAGGCGTATCCGCGTAGGTGAACAGGTCCAGGTCCTCGCGCCGGATCAAGCCACGACGCGCGAACGACTCGAAGTTGATCGTCTCGGCCCAGAACGAGCGGTCGTAGAGCACGATCGGCATGCGCGACGACTTGCCGGTCTGCGTCAGCGTCAGCAGCTCGAACAGCTCATCCATCGTCCCGAAGCCGCCAGGGAAGATCACCGCCGCGCGTGCAAGGTTCATGAACCAGAACTTGCGCATGAAGAAGTAATGGAACACCACGCTGCGCCGGTCGTCGACGAACGGATTGGCCTGTTCCTCGTGCGGCAGCGAGATGTTGAGACCGACATTCAGCGAGGCATCGACGCGCGCGGCGCCCTCGTGTGCCGCCTGCATGATCCCGGGACCGCCGCCGGTCACGATGTAGTAGCGCTCGGCCAGCGCGTGCGCCTGCGTGGTCCAGCGCGCGATCAGCTCGGCCAGCGCAGCGGCATCCTGGTACGAAGGGGATTCCTTCGGCAGACGCGCCGACCCGAACAGGATCACGCCGCGGTGGATATCGAGTTCGCGAAAGCGTCGTTCCGGATCCAGGTACTCGCACAGCAAGCGGACCGTGCGCGCATCCGGGCTCATCAGGAAATCCGGATTCAGATAGGACTTGGGCAGCTTCATGGTCGTGGATCGCGTCGGGGCAACGGGAAGCGATCTTAGAACCTGCGCATGACGCGGGCGCGCATGTCAGCGGGTTCTCCCCTCTCCCGCAGCGAGAGGAGCCGGAGGTGAGGGAGAGTCGGCCGATCGGTAGATGGCCTTCGCAGGAGAGCGACTCACCCTCACCCGCCCCTTCGGGGCACCTTCTCCCTGTGGGAGAAGGAACCTCGTGTCGTCAGGCGTCCCACACCACCTTGGAGCGCTTCGACGACCAGCCCGCGACGCGCGGCTCGTAGTGCTTCTCGACGACGTTGCGCTTGACCTTCAGCGTCGGCGTGATGAACCCGTTCTCCACCGTCCAGACCTCGGTGCTGAGCGCGATGAAATCGAGCTGCTCGTGCGGATCGAGCTGCCCGTTGACCGCCGCGAGGTGCGCTTCGAGCGAGGCGCCGAGCGCGTCGCGGTGCGCCTTGTCCTTCTTGCATGCAGCCGCTTGATCGGCCGGCAGGATCACCACCGCAAAGGGCTGCGCGCTGTTCGCGCCCATCACGCAGCAGGCCTCGATGCCGGTGTGCCCGGTCAGGCGATTCTCGATCGGCGCGGGCGCCACGTACTTGCCCTTCGAGGTCTTGAACAATTCCTTGGCGCGGCCGGTGATGCGCAAGCGGCCCTGGTCATCGATCTCGCCCAGATCGCCGGTGCGCAGCCAGCCGTCGTCCGTCATCGTCTCGCGCGTCTTTTCCGGCTCGCGGTAATAGCCCTTCATCAGGGCCGGGCTGCGCATCAGCACTTCGCCCGATTCGGAGAGCTTCTGCTCCACGCCCGGGTACGGCTCGCCGACATAGCCCACGCGCTGGCGTCCGGGCACGTTGGAATGAGAGCAGCCGAAGTTCTCGGTCATGCCGTAGGCCTCCATCAGAGGCAAGCCCAGGCGCGCGTACCAGTCGAGCAGCGCCGGCGGCATCGGCGCGGCGCCACCCAGCGCCAGACGCGTGTCGTCCATGCCCAGAGCGGTCACGATCTTCTTGCGCACCACGCGATTGAGCAGCGGGATGCGCATCAATCGATCGAGCTTCTGCTTGGGCATCTTCGAGAACACGCCCTGCTGGAACTTCACCCACAGCCGCGGCACGGTGCCGAACACCGTGGGGCGGGCCGCCTGCAGATCGCGCGCGAAGGTTTCGAGCGCTTCGGCGAAGAAGATCCGAAAGCCGGCGTGGAAGGACGCGCACTCCATCCCCCAGCGTTCGGCCACGTGCGACAGCGGCAGGTGCGAGAGCATGCGATCGCTAGGCACCAGCTTGTAGCGCAGCTCGAGCGTCTTGCTCGCCCAGCCCATGCCGGCGAAGTCGTGCATCACGCCCTTGGGCATGCCGGTGGTGCCGGAGGTGTAGATGATCGTGGCGAGATCGTCGGCCGCACGCACCGGGCTGCCGGAAATCGGTTGCGTGCGCGCGACGATGTCGTCCCACTGCGCGCAGGGCACGTCCGGCGACAACGGGAAGCGGATGCACTCCACGCCGTCGGGAATCCCGTCCTTCATCACCGGCCAGTCGTCGAGCTTGCCGATGAAGCAGAGCTTGGAGCCGCTGTGCTCGAGCACCTGGCGCACGGATTCCGCGGTGAGCGTCGGATACAGCGGCACCGAGACATGGCCGGCCATCCAGATCGCGAGGTCGGCGACGATCCAGTGCGCGCAGTTCTTCGAGATCAGCGCGATGCGCGAGCCCGGTTCCCAATGAAAACTCTGCAGGTGCGCCGCCATGCGGCGGGCCTCGTCTCCCACCTGCTTCCAGGTCCAGTCGCGCACTGCGCCGCCTCCCATCGGCTGCGTCAGGTAGATCGCGTCGGGCTGCACGCGCTCCCAGTGGTAGAAGCGATCGAGGAGCAGTTCCTTGGCAGCGTTCGTCATGCGATCAGGTGCGTTGGCGTCGGACGTGGGACTTGAACGGATGCTAGCTCAGGACTAGCGTGGCCGCTGATCATTTTCGGTTTGACGGTAATCCAGATGACTTACGCCTCACCCTTCTACGACAAGGACCACGAAGAGTTTCGCGCCCAGGCACGGCGCTTCGTGGAAAAGGAGATTTCACCCAACATCGAGGCCTGGGAAACGGCGGGCAGCATTCCGCGCGAGCTGCATCAGAAGGCGGCGGAAGCCGGGATGCTGCAGGTGGGATTTCCGGAACGCTGCGGCGGCATCGAAGTGCCTGATCTCTTCTACGGCGTCGTGCTGACCGAAGAACTCGCGCGCTCCGGCAGCGGCGGCGTCATCGCGGGACTGATGAGCCACGGCATCGCCCTCCCTCCGATCTGCCACGTCGGCTCGCCCGAGCTGCAGGCGCGATATGCACGTCCAGTCCTGGAGGGACGAAAGATCGCGGCGCTGGCCATCACCGAACCCGGCGGCGGGTCGGACGTGGCCAATCTGAAGACGCGCGCCGAGCGCGACGGCGATCACTACGTCGTCAACGGCTCCAAGACTTTCATCACCTCGGGCATGCGGGCTGACTATCTGACCTGCGCCGTACGTACCGGCGGCGCCGGCATGGGCGGCGTCTCGCTGGTGGTGATCGAGGGCGACACGCCGGGGCTGAGCCGCACGCCGCTCGACAAGATGGGGTGGCGTTGCTCCGACACCGCGACGCTCTACTTCGACAACTGCCGCGTGCCGGTAGCCAATCTCGTCGGGCGCGAGAATCAGGGCTTCATGGCGATCATGCTCAACTTCAACCAGGAGCGGATCATGCTGGCGGCGCAGGCCTACGCCTTCGCCAAGGTCTGCTACGACGAGGCCATGGACTACGCGCGCTCGCGCGAGACGTTCGGCAAGGCCTTGATTCGCAACCAGGTCATCCGCCACAAGCTGGTGGATATGCGCATGCGCCTCGAAGCGGTGAAGGCCAACCTGGACCTCGTGACTTGGCGCGTCTCGAACCGGCAGATCCCCATCGCCGAGGTCTGCATGCTCAAGAACTTCGCCTGCACCTCGCTCGAGTGGATCGCCAACGAGGCGATGCAGGTCTTCGGCGGCGCCGGGTATCTGCGCGGCGCCAAGGTCGAACGGATCTACCGCGAGACCAAGGTGTTGACGATCGGTGGCGGCTCGCTTGAAATTATGAAAGACCTGGCTGCCAAACAGCTCGGAATGTAAGGCAAAACCCTCTTTGCAAAGTTCAGCAAAGTCAGTACATTGCCACTTGAACTTAAAGTTCGCCCTGAGCATGGGGTGCGCAGGTGCCCGAAGAGGCCATCCGCGCATCGTTTTTCCCGGGGATCTAATTCGCGTTTCGGGGGATGCATGGCAATCAAAGGAAGCCTGCGCAGCGGGCTCGTCAAGGGCCTGATCGGCGCAAGCCTCGCAGGATTCTCGGTTTCGGCGATGGCTCAATCGTCGCCGGGCTGGTACTTCGGAATCGAAGGGTTCTACGCGGACACGAAGGATCTCGATGGTGCCGCCACCATCAAGCTTCCGGACTCCACCACAGTCTCGCCCAATACCTGCGTACTGCCGATCGAGCTGCTCGGCGTCAACCTGGAAGCGCTGGGTCTCTGCGTTCTGGGCAACAACCAGGGAACCATCTCCGAGCCGGGGACTGTGGCTCAGACCACGTCCTCCATCGCGCTCGATGGTGGGTTTGGTGGCGGCGCCTCGTTCGGCTATCTGTTCGACGGCGGTCTTCGCCCTGAACTGAACCTGCGCTACTCGGAAAACGATCTCAAGAGCTTCAGGACCGGCGGCTTCGACGGCAGCAGCGATGGCTCGCTGCGTGCAGTGCGCCTGATGGCGAACATCTGGTACGACCTCGACTTCGGCAACCTGGCGCCCTACTTCGGCGGTGGCCTGGGCCTGCAGAACACCGAGCTCAAGGGCTTCGGCACCAAGGCGGATGACGACACGATGGCCTTCCAGGCCGGTGCCGGTGTCGCCTACTGGTTCGGCAACGCCACGGCGCTGTCGCTCGACTACCGCTATGTCTCCTCCGAAGAACCGGAGTTCAAGACCACCGACGCGGCGACCGGCATCCAGACCACGCGCGACGGCGAGTACAAGGCGCACAACATCGGCGCCAGCCTGCGCTACTCGTTCGGCGGCCAGTTCAAGGATTCCGACGGCGACGGCGTGCTCGATCGCAAGGACAAGTGCCCGAACACGCCGCAGGGCGTGCAGGTGTACTCGGACGGCTGCCCGATCGATCTCGATCAGGACGGCGTGCCCGACTACCTCGACAAGTGCCCGAACACGCCGCCTGGCGCGCCGGTCAACGCCGACGGCTGCCCGTTCGATTCCGACGGTGACGGTATCCCCGACCATCTCGACCAGTGCCCGGGTACCCCGGCCGGCGTGAAGGTGGACGGCAAGGGCTGCCCGCTGGATTCCGATGGCGACGGCGTGCCCGACTACCTCGACAAGTGCCCGGAGACCGCCGCCGGTGCCGCGGTCAACGCGCAGGGTTGCGACATCAGCGACCGCGACGGCGACGGCATTCCGGACAATCTGGACAAGTGCCCGGATTCGGATCCGAAGATCAAGGTGGGCCCGGATGGCTGCCCGCTCGACAGCGATGGCGATGGCATTCCCGACTACCTCGACGAGTGCCCGCACACGCCGCCTGGCCTGAAGGTCCTGCCCAACGGTTGCGCCCTGGTGGGCGACTGCCGCAAGCCGCGCGCTGGCGAAGCGGTCGACGCCAAGGGGTGCGCACTGGATCAGCGCTTCATCCTGCGCGGGGTCAAGTTCGAGTTCGACTCGGACAAGCTGACCAAGCCGGCGGAACTGATCCTCAACGATGTGGCCGATACGCTCGCTGCGTATCCGGACGTCACCGTCGAGGTCCAGGGCCACACGGATAGCCTGGGCACCGATGCGTACAACCTGGGCCTGTCCGAGCGTCGTGCGATCGCGGTCAAGCGTTACCTCGATGGTCGTGGCGTCAACGGCAACCGCCTGCGCCCGGTCGGTTACGGCGAGTCCGCGCCCATCGCGAGCGACGCCACGCCGGAAGGCCAGGAAGAGAACCGCCGCGTCGAGTTCCGGGTCGTCGGGAACTAAGGCAGGACCGCTTCAAGACTCGAGCCCGGCCGGGTTATCCGGCCGGGCTTTTTTGTGGGCGATCCCCGGAGTCGACGGCCGCGGGCTCCACGCCATCGCGCGCCGTCCCGCTTCAGCTTGGGTTTACAGCCCCGCCTTCCACATCACCAGCTTCACGACTCCGAACACGACGAGCACGAAGGTCGCGGTCAGTGCGATACCCAATGCGAGGAATCGCAGCGGACTGCCGCTCGTGAAGTCGCGTTTCCGGTTCCGTGAGCTCTGCACGCCGAAGAACGAGGCCAGCACGCTGCCGATCTCCTGAAGCAGCGTGGGCCTGCGTGGCGGGGGATTCGGGACTTCAGGCATGGACGTGGAAGATCGAGACCCGGGACGGATCCGCGCCAATGTAGCCCGGACGAAGTCCGGGATTGACGCTCGAATGAGACGGCGAGCCGGACTTCGTCCGGGCTACGGCACTACGCGAGTCAAAGACTCAATAGTCGAGCACGATCTTTCGCGACGCCGCCAGATCCCGCTTCGACTTGGCCTTCACGTCCTCCGAAATCGCAGCCTCGATCTTTCCACCGACCAGCGGGATGCCGCAGGTGATGGTCCAGCTCTGCACGTTGACCGCCTTGCCGTTCTCTTCGATCAGCTTCATGTCCGCGAACATCTTGATCGGCGCGCCCTTGATCTCGATGTCGATGCGGCCCGTGCGCTTGGCGATGTCCCAGCTGTCCTGCTGCACCATCTTCACGGTGTCGCCCAAGATCTTCTTCGCGACTTCCGGCAGCGGTGCGTCCGACTTCATCACCAGCCGGTACTTCACCATGCATCGGGCATCGGTCTTCTTCTCTTCGAGAAGCTCGCACTCGATCGCGTTCACGTCCTTGTACTTCCGATCGAAGAATTTCCGGTCCGAATACATCTTCATCACGGTCTCGGCGGACTGCTCGAAGCTGTGGCGCTCTTCGAATTTCATGCGTGGACTCCTGAAATGAAACCGCCGGCACACGGCCGGCGGTCTTGAATCTGAAAGATGCGAGGTCCTACTTGGTCGACGACTTCTGCACCGAGGACGACGTGAAGTAGTCGCTCGAGAAGCTCACCGACAAGTCGTACGGCTTATCTTCGTTGACCGCGGCGGTGATGAAGTAACGGCCCGAGTTGAAGTGGTAGATCACTTCCGGAATCGTCGACGGCGCCAGGATGTTGTAGGCGAACACCAAGTGCCCTTCCTGGAACTGGTAGAGCTCATCGCGGTTGTCGTAGTCGTCGACGGCCAGGATGTTCCAGGAATCCTCATCGATGTAGAACACGCGCTTCTTGAACGTGTGGCTGGTGCCCGGCCTGATATTGGCTTCCACCACCCAGACACGATGCAGCTCATAACGCGGGATGTCCGGGTTCAGATGCTTGGGCTTGGCCAGATCCTTGTACTTGACCTTGTTGCCCGCGATCTTGTTCGAGTTGTAAGGCACGACCATCTCGCGCTTGCCGAGCAGCTTCCAGTCGTAACGCTCGAGCACGCCGTTGAACATGTCGACCTGATCGTAGAACTGGTGACCGTCGGTGCCTTCGTACGGGTTGTCGCAGCACACCGTCGGCGCGCGGCGGATGCGCTTGAGCGCAGGGGTGTAGAGCCATGCCTGGCGGCCACCGGCGCCGGTGCCGGCCTTCTCGTGCACCAGAATGTAGGTGCCCGCGAGGCGCGGCGGCGCCACGGTCTTCGAGAGGTACTTGAGGAACTCGCCCTCTTCCTTGGTCAGCGGCACCGGCTTCTTGATCGACGCGTAGCCGAAGGTCACGTCTTCGACGATCTTGGTGAGCTGGAACTGACCGTCGGGCTGCACGATCATCTGGTTGTTGTAGCGGGTGGCGTTCTCGCCACGCCACTTGAGCTTGTGGTTCCAGATCGGCTCGGCGCCGGTCTTGGGAATCGGGAACGGGAAACCCAGCTTGCAGTTGTTCGGGTTGTCCGTGCCGATCATCTCGCAGTTGACCGCATTCTCCTTGGTCGCCGCGTAGATCTCGTCGGGGAACGCGACCACGCGATGGGTCGGGTACACGTTCATCTTGTACGTGTCGTAGCTCGACAGCAGCTTCAGGTGGCCCTTGGTGAGCTTGTCCTTGTACTGCTCGATGTTCGCCTTGGTGATCGTGTAGATCGGCTTCTCGCCGTCGATCTTCGGATTGTTCGGAAACTCGCCCGACAGCGGCCCACGCTTGGCGCCCGGTTCCCACGCGGGAATGGTGTTGTCCTTGTTGCCGGCCTTCTCGGCTCCGACCGGCGTCAAGGTCTGGCCCAGCTGGCCCGCTTCATCGGGTGATACCTTCGCGTGGACGGGAGCTGCGAGTGCGATCAACGCCAGGCTCAGACAAGCGCCGAGCAGATTTTTCTTGTTGTACATTCGTTTCTTCTCCTCGAGAAAGCAGCCGCGATGCTTATGGCAGCGCGGACCAATTCTAGCCGTGGTGACCTGTACTCGCGCACGGGTGATATGGTTTCACCATTGTCCTTGTCGCTGCGCCTACGACGACCCCAATGAAGGCATCGTCCTCGCGGGTGGCTCCGGCACCCGGCTTTATTCGCGGACCACGGTGGTTTCCAGGCAACTGCTGCCGGTCCACGCCAAGCCGATGATCTACTAGTCGCTCAGCACGTTGCTGCTGGCCGGCGTCCGCGACATCCTGATCATCTCCACGCCCCGCGACACTCCCCAATTCGAGGCTCTGTTCGGGGATGGTCGTCACCGGGGCATCTCGTTGCGGTACGCAGTCCGGCCCTCTGCGCATGGACTCGCACAGGCCTTCCCGAAATGGATCGACGACGCGCCGTTCCAGGCACTGGCCGCCCCACTCGCGAAAAACGGATCCGGGGAGCACCTGCTGTCGTTGCTCGAAAACCAGGTGCCCTGAAGACGGCGCGGTTTCGACGCGCACAAAAAAGGCCGCTTTCGCGGCCTTTTTCGATACTGATTGGTCGGGGCGAGAGGATTTGAACCTCCGACCACCTCCACCCCAAGGAGGTGCGCTACCAGGCTGCGCTACGCCCCGAAACTGTTTGACGGGTTTCGTCCCGCGTTGAGCGGGCCGCGATGATACCGGCAGGCCGCCGGAACGGAAAGCTCAGCGCAACAACTTCAGCAGCGATTCGAGTTCGTCGCGCACCTGGCGGATCTGCGCGCTGCGTGCAGCGACCGGCTCGAGATGCGGAGAATTGGCGGACGGCGCTGCCAGGACGGTCTCGGGAATGTCGCTACCGAGCTTGAGCTGGTCCCTCAAACGCTGACGCGCGCCGCCGATCGTGAAACCTTCTGCGTAAAGCAGGCTGCGGATGCGGCGCACCATCACCACATCCTCGTGCTGGTAGTAGCGACGGTTGCCGCGGCGCTTCACCGGCTTGAGCTGAGGAAATTCCTGCTCCCAGTAACGCAGCACATGCGGCTTGACCTGGCAGAGATCGGCGACCTCGCCGATGGCGAAGTACCGCTTGCGAGGAATCGCGGGCAGTTCGATGGGTGCTTCAATCGCTTGCATCGAGCTCCACCCTCAAACGCAATTTCTGACCCGGACGGAAAGTGACGACGCGGCGTGCGGAAATGGGAATTTCCTCGCCGGTCTTCGGATTTCGTCCAGGACGCTGGTTCTTGCTGCGCAGCTCGAAGTTCCCGAAGCCGGACAGCTTTACTTCTTCGCCCGCCTCGAGGCGTCCGCGAATCTCCTCGAAGAAGAGGTCCACGAACTCCTTGGCCTCACGCTTGTTGAGGCCCAGTTCGTCGAACAGTGCTTCTGAAAGTTCGGCCTTGGTCAACGCCACGATTTCGTATCCCCACTGCGGGTCGGGTCAGCTTCGCCCGGATGCCCCCAATTTTTCTGCCACCTCGGCGTTGATGCGTGCCATCGCCGAGTCGATCTCCACGTCCGTCAGGGTGCGCGAGTAGTCTTGGAAAATCAAGCCTAAAGCCATGCTTTTGAAGGTAGTCCCGAGATTTTCCCCGCGGTACACGTCGAACACGAAGACGTCCCGCAGCGACGGCGGCGCGGCCGCGCGGACAGCTTCCTGCAAGGTTCCGAGAGAAATCGACTCAGGGACAACCAGTGCCAGATCGCGCCGGGAGGCCGGAAATTCCGGCACCGGCCGGGCCCGGGGCACCTCGGTACGCTGCAGAACTGTTGCTGACAGTTCAAATACCAGCGCACTCGATGGCAGGCCCAGATCCGTCACCAGCGCCGGGTGCAACTCGCCGATCCAGCCGGCCGCCTGGCCGTCGCAGCTGATGCGTGCGCTGCGACCGGGATGCAGCGCCGGGTGCTCCGCCGCTTCGAACCGGAAATCCTCCGGGCGCCCGAACAGGGCCTGCACCTCGGCCTTCAGGTCGTAGAAGTCCGACCCGCGCGCCTTGGCGCCCCACTGTTCCGGCAGCGCCGGGCCTGCGATCAGTCCGGCAATGCGCGGAGTCTCGGCAATGGCTCCTTCCACGCGGGTGAAGCACACGCCTGCCTCGAACAACCGCAGCCGCGGCATCTGGCGGGCGTGGTTGTAGCGCCAGGCGTCGAGCAGGCCGCACCAGAGCGTCGACCGCATCAGCGCAAGGTTGTCGGCGATCGGGTTGTCCAGCGGGATGGCCACCGCGTCGGGCGCCAGCCGCTCCTGCACCGCACGGTCGGCGAACGCCAGCGAGATGATCTCCTGCCAGCCGCGCGCCGCCAGGATGTTCTTCAGCGAAGCCAGGCTGCGCTGCGATTCGCTCGGCCGTCCGGGCGCGATGCGCGCGGCGTAGGGCTTGGCGGGAATCCGGTCGTAGCCGAACAGGCGCGCAACCTCTTCGATCAGATCCGCCTCGATGCGCAGGTCGTAGCGCCAGCTCGGAACCTGCGTCGACCAGGTGCCGCCGACTTCGTTGCGCGTCGTGATGCTCAGCCGCGCCAGCAGGGCCTCGACGTCCTTGGCCGCGATGTCCTGGCCCAGCAGCTTGTTGAGCCGCGCATGCCGAAGCTTCACGCGCACTTCCGGCAACGGCCGACCGGTGAAGGTCACCGGGCCCGCCTCACCACCGCAGATCTGCGCGGTCAGCTCCGTTGCACGTTCCAGCGCGGCGCGCTGCAGCTCCGGGTCCACGCCACGTTCGAAGCGGTACAGCGCGTCCGACGCCAGCTTGTGGCGCCGGCCGGTACCGGCCACGGCGTTCATCGCGAAGCAGGCGCTTTCGAAGAACACGCGCGTCGTCGAACCGGACACCGCCGTCGAGGCACCGCCCATGACGCCCGCGAGCGCAACCGGTCCGCTGTCGTCGCAGATCAGCAGCTCGTTATTGTTGAGTTCGACCGGCTGGTCGTTCAGAAGGGTGAGCGACTCGCCGGCCTTGGCGCGACGAACCCGCACCGTACCGACCAGACGCGATGCGTCGAACGCGTGCATCGGCTGGCCGAGTTCCATCATCACGTAGTTGGTGACGTCGACCAGCGGCTGGATGCTGCGGATGCCGCTACGGCGCAGGCGCTCGCGCATCGCGTCCGGCGTGCGCGCACGTGCATTCAGGCCGTACATCACGCGGCCCGCGTAGGCCGAACAATCCGCCGGGCTCTCGATCTCCACCGAGTGGCGGTGCTCACCGACGACGACGGCCTGCTTCGCGCGCGGCCGCGTCACGTTCACGCCATACAGCGCCGCCACTTCACGCGCCAGGCCCACAACCGACAGGCAGTCGCCGCGATTGGGCGTGATCTCGAGGTTCAGGATCTTGTCGTCGAGCGCCAGATGCTTCTCGATCGGGGTGCCGGGACGCGCGTCGGCATCGAGTTCCAGCAAGCCTTCGGATTTCTCGGCCAGGCCCAGCTCGGAGGCCGAGCACAGCATGCCGGCCGACTCCACGCCGCGCAGCGCGGACGCCTTGATCTCCAGGCCGCCGGGCAGACGGGCGCCCGGCAAGGCCACGGGCGCCACCATGCCGGCGCGCGCGTTCGCGGCGCCGCAGACGATCGTCGATTTGGCGCTCGCGCCTACATCGACCTCGCACACGCGCAGCCGCTCGGCGTTGGGATGCGGCGCGATCGACACGATGCGACCCACGACGACGCCACGCGGCAACTCGGCGCAGACGGGTTCGATCTCCAGCTCCAGACCGCCCATCACCAAGCGTTCGGCGATCTGCTCGATGGTCGCGGACGGATTCACCCACTCGCGCAACCACTGTTCCGAAAGTTTCATGGCGTCAGACTCAGGCGAACTGCTGCAGGAAGCGCAGGTCGTTGTTGAAGAACAGGCGCAGATCGTCGACGCCGTAGCGCAGCATCGTCAGGCGCTCCACGCCCATGCCGAAGGCGTAGCCGGTGTATCGCTCGGGGTCGAGGCCGACGGCCTCGAACACCTTCGGGTGCACCATTCCGCAGCCCAGCAACTCGAGCCAGCGGCCCGGATGGTCAGGTCCTTTCGAGGGATCGCGCCAGCGCATGTGCACGTCGGCGCCCGGCTCCACGAACGGGAAATACGAGGGGCGGAACAGCGCCTCCACATCCTGTTCGAAGAAGCGCGACAGGAACGTCTGCAGGTCGTACTTGAGGTCGGCGAAGCTGACGTCCTCGGCCACGTACAGACCTTCGACCTGATGAAACATCGGGCTGTGCGTGCGATCGGAATCGACGCGATATACGCGGCCGGGACAGATGATGCGGATCGGCGGCGTGCGGCCCGACTTCACGACGTTCTGCATCGTGCGGATCTGCACCGGGCTGGTGTGCGTGCGCAGCACGCGCGCGCCGTTCTCCACGTAGAACGTGTCCTGCATCGCGCGGGCGGGATGCAGTTCGGGAATGTTCAACGCGCCGAAATTGTGGAAGTCGTCCTCGATCTCGGGTCCGTCCATCGTCTCGAAGCCGAGCTCGTTGAACAGGCGCTCGATGCGGTTGAGCGTGCGCGTCAGCGGATGCAGACCGCCGACGCCTTCGCCGCGTCCCGGCAAGGTCACGTCGAGGGTCTCGCTGGCGAGCTTCGCCGCCAGCTCCTTGCGCGCCAGCTGCACACCGCGATGCGATAACGCCGTGGTGACCAGCTCCTTGACGCGGTTCACGCGATCACCGAAAGCCTTGCGTTCCTCGGGCGCCATGCCGCCCAGCTGCTTGAGCAGTTCGGTGACGCGGCCCTTCTTGCCGAGGTAATTGACTCGCAGCTGCTCGAGATCGCGGCTATCCGGCGCGGCTGAAATCTCGGCCAGCGCGGCCTGCTGGATCGCGTCGAGTGATTCGCTCATGGACTTCCCAGAAACAAGGAAGGGAAGCGGCGCAGCGCGCAGCTTCCCTTCGTGACTCGTGCCCGCCGCGATCTACACGGCGGATCGTGCGTCGATTACGCCAGGGCCGCTTTCGCCTTCTCCACCAGCGCGGCAAACGCCGGCTTGTCGTGGATGGCGATATCGGACAGGACCTTGCGATCCAGCGTGATGCCGGCCTTGCTCATGCCGTTGATGAAACGGCTGTACGACAGGCCCAGCTCGTTGGTCGCGGCGTTGATGCGCTGGATCCAGAGCGCGCGGAACTCGCGCTTCTTGACGCGGCGATCGCGGTACGCGTACTGACCGGACTTGATGACCTGCTGCTTGGCGGCGCGGTAGACGCGCGACTTCGCGCCCTGGTAACCCTTCGCCTTGTTGAGCAGCTTCTTGTGACGCGCGCGGGCGGTGACGCCTCTCTTGACTCGTGCCATGTGCGATTCTCCTTAGGCGTAGGGCAACATCTTGTTGACTTCCTTCACGTCGGAGCCCGAGATCTGGGCTTCGCCGCGCAGCTGGCGGATACGCTTTGCCGGCTTCTTCGTCAGGATGTGGCGCTTGTGGGAATGGCCTCGCTTGTAGCCGCCTTTCCCGGTCTTGGAGAAGCGCTTGGCAGCGCTCTTGACCGTCTTCATCTTGGGCATTGGAACTCCTTCCCGGTTGTGCCGGGTCTTGAATGGCCGACTTCACAACCCGCCCGGGGCGCTTGTCGGGCCCGCGACGACCGTCGCGGGACTTCGGTTTGCCTGTAGCAGGGGCGTGAGCCCCGACCACAAGCCTTGAATCAGCGGTTGCTCAAACCAACTGCGAGCGACCGGTCGGGGCTGTCGCCCCTGCTACAAAATGCTTAGTGCTTCTTGGCGCCGAGCACCATGACCGCCTGGCGCCCTTCCATCTTGGGATGCTGCTCGACGACGGCCAGTTCGGCCAGATCGCCCTTCACCCGATCCATCACGCGCATACCCAGTTCCTGGTGCGCCATCTCGCGACCGCGGTAGCGAATCGTGACCTTGACCTTGTCGCCCTCTTCCAGGAAGCGCGTCATGTTGCGCAGCTTGGTCTGGTAGTCGGCTTCCTCGGTCGTGGGTCGGAACTTCACTTCCTTGACCTCGATCTGCTTCTGCTTCCTCTTGGCGGCGTGCTGTGCCTTGTCCTTCTGGTACAGGTACTTGCCGTAATCCATGATCTTGCAGACCGGCGGGTCCGCGTTGGGCGAGACCTCCACCAGATCGAGCTCCGACTCGGCCGCCTTGGCGATCGCGTCGCGGGTCATCATGATGCCGACCATCTCGCCATCGGCGCCGATCACGCGGACGCGTCCGGCCGTGATCTGCTCGTTGCGCCGGTCTTCACGTTCTTGGGCGATGCTGCAATCTCCTGCGAATTCCTGGGCTGCCGCAATTCAAAGCGGACAGACAAGCAAAGCCCGCGAGGCGGGCTTTGGGGCGGCCATCATAGGCAGGCAGGGCCCGAAGCTCAATAGGAACAGCCCCCTGAGACCCCATTGCCGTACGGCCCTAGTGATACCGGAGGGCCTCGATCGGCTCCAACCGCGCTGCCTTGCGGGCCGGATACCAGCCGAAGAACACCCCGACCGACGCCGATACTGCGAAGGCCAGCACGATCGCCGTCGAACTGATCAGCACCGGCACGTCGGCGAAGCGCTCGACGATCAGCGTGCCACCGACGCCGATCAGCACGCCCACCGTCCCGCCGAGCAGCGCCAGCAGGATCGACTCCAGCAGGAACTGCAGCAGCACGTCGCGCGGCTGGGCGCCGATGGCCACGCGAATGCCGATCTCGCGCGTCCGCTCGGTGACGCTCACCAACATGATGTTCATGATCCCGATGCCGCCGACGACCAGCGAGATCGACGCGATGGCGCCGAGCAGCAGCGACATCACGCGCGCCGTCGACGCCGCGGTCTCGGCCACCGCCGTCAGGTTGCGCACGTTGAAGTCCGGGTCCTGCCCCGCACGGATGCCGTGCCGTTCGTTGAGCAGGCTGTTGATCTCCAGCTCGGTCTGCGGCATCGCGGCTTCCGAGACGCTCTGCACCATGATCATGCGCAGCGTGCCCTGGAAGCGTGAACCGAACAGCTTGCGCTGGGCCGCGGTCACCGGGACCAGCACGGTGTCGTCCTGATCGCGCCCGTCCAGGCTCTGGCCCTTGCGGGCGAGTACGCCGGTGACCAGGTAAGGACTGCCGTTGATGCGGATGGTCTTGCCGACGGCATCTTCGGAGCCGAACAGCTGGCCGGCCACGGTCTGCCCGAGCACGGCGACGCGCCCGGCGGAGCGCACGTCCGAATCGCCGAACATCGCGCCGGCATCCATCGGCCATTCGCGCACGACGAGGTAGTCGTCGGTGGTGCCGAAGACCTGCGTGCCCCAGTTGTACGAGCCGTAGACGACCTGCGCGTTGCCCGACACCTGCGGCGCCACCGCGTTGACCGAGCCCAGCTCGGTGATGGCCTCGGCGTCGCCCATGGTCAACGTGGACGCATTGCCGCCGCCGAGCCGCACGCCCGAGGTCGATGCGCTTCCGGCCAGCACGATGAACAGGTTGCTGCCCATCGAGGCGATCGAGTCCTGGACCGACTTCTGCGCCCCGCTGCCGACCGCCAGCATGATGATCACGGCGGCGACGCCGATGACCATGCCCAGCGTCGTCAGGAACGTGCGCAGGCGGTTGGAACTCAGCGCCTGGACCGCTTCGGCAAGCATCGGTCCGATCATGCGACGGCTCCGGCCCGCTGCGCGGTGCGCAGCTGCTGCTGCCGGTCCTCGACGACCACGCCGTCGTGGAAACGGATGACGCGCTTGGCGTACTCCGCCACATCCGGCTCGTGCGTGACCAGCACCAGCGTGATGCCTTCCTCGCGGTTGAGCTCGGAGAACAGCGACATCACTTCTTCGGTCGTATGGCTGTCCAGGTTGCCGGTGGGTTCATCCGCGAGCACCACGCGAGGCCGGTTCACCAGGGCGCGCGCGATCGCGACGCGTTGCTGCTGTCCGCCGGAAATCCGTGACGGCAGTGAATCCGCATAGCGTTCCAGGCCCACGCGCTCCAGCAGCACACGGGCACGCGCCTGGCGCTCGGCACGGGGCACGCCGGCGTACACCAGCGGCAAGGCGACGTTGTCGACCACGCTCGCACGCTGCAACAGGTTGAAGCCCTGGAACACGAAGCCGAGGTGGCGGTTGCGCACGCGCGCCAGTTCCTCGTTCGGCAGCCCGGCGACGTCGCGATCTCCGAGCCAGTAGCGCCCGCGCGTCGGCGAATCCAGGCAGCCCAGCAGGTTCATGAACGTGGATTTTCCGGAGCCCGACGGACCCATGATCGCCACGAACTCGCCTTCACGGATCTCCAGGTCGACGCCGCGCAGGGCCGGGAACGCGCCCGCCGCGGTGACGTAATCCTTGCTCAGACCTTCGACGCGGATCAGTGCAGCGCCGCTCATGCTCAGAACATCCTCATGCGCATCGGCTGCTGCGACTGCGCGGCACCCTTGGTCGCAACGCGATCGCCGACGATGAGGATGTCGCCCTCGTGCAGCTCGTCCGATTCGACCGCCGTGTTGCGGCCGTCGGTGCGCGACGGCCTCACTGCCACCGCCACCGCCTTGTCGCCGCGCAGGACGTACACGCTGCGTTCCGGGTTGTCGCCGCGACGGTGTCGACCGCCCGGCTTGCCGCCCGATTCACCGCCGGCTTCGCCGGACCGTCGCGACTCGCCGCCGCCGCCGCCGCGGGATTCCCGGTTGCCGCGGGATTCGCCGCCGGTTTTCGATTCGCCACGGTTGCCCTTCGCCTCGGAGCCGGCCGCCCCGTCGCCGCCGGCGCGCGACTCACGCGATCGCGAGCCTCCGCTCGAACCGGTCTTCACCGGCTCCGCGTCCTTGGGCCGGTAACGCAGCGCGCTGTTGGGCACGCGCAGCGTGTCGTTCAGGCGGCTCAGTTCGACGCTCACGTACGCCGTCATGCCGGGGAGCAGCGACAGATCCTCGTTGTCCACGTCCACGACGACGTCGTAGGTCACGACGTTCTGCGTCGTCGTCGGATTCATGCGCACCTGTCGCACCGCGCCCTTGAACGAGCGATCCGGGAATGCGTCGACGGTGAAGCGCGTCAACTGCCCGGGCTGGATGCGCCCGATGTCGGCCTCGGCGAACGTCGTGTGGATCAGCATCTTCCTGAGATCGCCGGCGACCTTGAACAGCTCCGGCGTCTGGTAGCTCGCGGCCACGGTCTGGCCTTCCTCGACGGTGCGCGCCACGACCGTGCCGGACACCGGCGAGCGGATCACCGAGTTGCGCAGATCGACCTCGGCGTCGGCCAGCGCCGCGCGCGCCTGCTCGACCTGGGCCGAAGCCGATTTCAGCGCCTGCCGGGTCTGGTCGAGTTCCTGTCGCGCGACATAGCCCTTCTCGAACAGATCGCGCGAGCGCGCATCGTTGGCCTTCGCCAGATCCAGGCTGGCCTGCACGGATTCCAGTGCCGCGCGCGACTGGCTCACGCGCGCCTGGTAGGCGGCCGGGTCGAGCTCCAGCAGCACCTGGCCCGCGGTGACGCTGTCGTTGAAGTCCACGTGCACCTTCACCGCGGTGCCCGACACCTGGGTGCCGACGCTGACCAGGATCACCGGATTGAGCGTGCCGTTGGCCGAGACGCTCTCGACGATCTCGCCGCGGCTGACCTCGTCGGTCAGGTAGGCGGACCCGGGATCGGCGTCCTTGCGCAGGTAGCCCCAGGCCGCCGCGGCGACCGCCGCGAGCAGCAGGAAGATCAGCCAGGGATTGAACAGGGTGCGGAGCTTCATCGGCGGGTCGGCGTCGCCGCCGGGGTCATGTTCGTATCGAGATCGGGATTGCGCGCGGTGTCGAGAACGCCGACGGACTGCGCGAGCTGCGTGCGGGCCGCGGCCCAGTTGCTGCGCGCGAGCACGAGCTGGCGGCGCGCATCGGCGGCGCTGCTCTGCGCGTTGATCAGATCCAGGATCGTGCCGACGCCGGCCTCGTAGCGGCCGCGCGCGACGCTTTCGGATTCCTCGGCGGCCGCGACGAGCGACTGCGCGGTGAACACCGACTGCGTCTGCGTCGTCAGCTCGCTGTGCGCCTGGTAGACGTCGAGCGTGGCCTGGTTGCGCAGGCGTTCGAGTTCGGCCTTGCTCGCTTCGAGCTGGGCCTCGGCGCCGCGAACGCGGTACGTCGTGCTGAAGCCCTCGAAGATCGGGATCGACAGCGACAGACCCACCGACGTGGTGTCACGCGTGCGCGTGCCGGTATCGGTGTAGCTCTGCGAAGCCGATGCCGACAGGGACGGGCGACCGGCAGCCCGCGCAGCGTCGATGTCGCTCTCCGCCGAACGCAGGTTCGCCGCCGCAGCCGCCAGGTCCGGGCGCGCCTCGATCGACGCGGTCACCAGCGGATCGAGCTGTTCGGTGTAGTCCGCCGACGGCGACACGACCGGTGCTTCCGCCAGCCGCAACTTCGTGTTCGCGGCCAGGCCCATCGCATTGGCCAGCGTCCCCAGCGAGGTGCGCAATGCGCCTTCGGCCTGCACGCGCGTGAGCTGCGACTGCGAGTACGCGGTCTGCGCCTGCAAGCGGTCGGCGCGGGTCGCAGTGCCCACCTGCTCGCGGATCGTCGCCGCGTCGAGACTTTCCTTGGCCGCGCGCTCGCCTTCCTGGGCCGCCTTGAGCGCGCCCTCGGCGGAAACCCACCCGTAATAGCTGGTCACGGCGCTCAGATACACGGTCTGCAAGGTCGCATTGCGCGTGGCGCGCGCGGCATCGAGCAGGGCGCGG
The DNA here is from genome assembly GCF_004364935.1 of Panacagrimonas perspica. Classification (GTDB taxonomy): domain Bacteria; phylum Pseudomonadota; class Gammaproteobacteria; order Nevskiales; family Nevskiaceae; genus Panacagrimonas; species Panacagrimonas perspica. Next base: position 2,338,493 of record NZ_SOBT01000008.1, read on the forward strand.
GCGCCGTCGAGCGCCGCACCGCGGGCGCCGAAATCGAACAGCAGGTAGCTGAGGGTCGCGCTCGCCGAATAGCGGGTCTTGTTGCCGGAAGAGCTGGACGAAAACTCGGAGCCTTCGCCCTCACCCCCTCCAAAGCCCGATGAGCTCGTGCTGTCACCCGCGACCGTACGCGTGGCCGAGCCCGATCCCGACACGGTGGGCAGGTACGCCGAACGCGCGGCGCCGACCGCGGCAGCCCGCGAGCGCGCCGTGGCCCAGGCCGACGCCGTCTGCGGATTGCGGCACAGCGAGGTGTCGATGACGTCGGCCAGGTTCAGCGGCCGCTCCGGCAACGTCGGCGGGCAAGGCCTTCCGGTTTCCTGCAGCGAAGGAATGGCCGCCAGATCGCCGAACGGATCGGAGAACTCGAATGCCGCGGCCGGCAGCGTCGTTCCCGCCCACGCGACGCTTGCGAGCAGGACGCGGGACAGCCAGCGTGGAAGATTCACGAGCATCGTTCGGATCGGTCTGTCGAAGGGAGAGGCGGCTGAGGGACAGCGGTTTCGGGATAAATACTTTTAACCCGGCCGTCTTCAGAGGGCCCGCTTTGTAACAAAACTTTGCAAGCGGCCTCGTGACGAGCCCGGGTGAAACCCGGGGGGGCTGTTTCGAAGGCTCTTGAGGGAAGCCGAAGCCCCGGGTTTCACCCGGGCTACGCGGTACCGATCAGGAGGGCTCGATGACCCACTGCTTCCCGATCAGCTTCACGGCCTCGGCTTCCGGAACCATGCGCGAGAAGTACCAGCCCTGCGCGTACTCGAAGCCCATCTCGCTCAACAGCCGCGCTTGTGCGGCGGTCTCCACGCCTTCGGCGACCACGTCCATACCGAGCTTCTGCGCCAGCGAACCCATCGCCTGGACGACCTTGCGCGTGGGCTCGTCCTCGATCAGACGCCCGATGAACGTCTGATCGATCTTGAGCGTGTCGACCGGCAGCCGGTGGAGGTACGACAGCGACGAATAGCCGGTGCCGAAATCGTCGATCGCGATCCGCAGGCCCGCGGCGCGCTGCTCCGCGAGCACGCGGATCGCCTTCTCGAAATCCTCCATCAGCAGGCTTTCGGTGACTTCGAGCTTGATGCGTCGGGGCTCCACCGCGGCCTCGCTCACCGCGGCGGACACGGCATCACTCAATCCTGGCGCCATCAGCTGCCGACCGGAAAGGTTGATGTTCATGAAAACGTCGCCGGTCGGCGCCATGCGCGCGAGCGCCGCGCATCCCTCGCTCAGGATCCAGCGTCCGATCGACAGGATCAGCCCCGAATCCTCGGCAACCGGAATGAACTGCGCGGGCGACACGAAACCCTGCGACGGACTCTGCCAGCGGATCAGGGCCTCGAAACCGGCGGTCTGGAGGTCCGCCAATCGGATGATCGGCTGATAGCCCAGCAGGAACTCCTTGCGATCCAGCGCCAGCGCCAGGTCGTGCTCCATCTTCAGCCGCGTGAGCACGGCCTCGCGATCGCGATCCTCCGGGCCCAGCGCACGCTGGCTGCCGGGCGCGAGCACGTCGCGGTAGCGCGCGAGCAAGACCTTGAGCAGAAGGCGCAGCATCGGGTCCGCGGCACCGAGGCGTTCGTGCAGATGCTCGAAGGTGACCGTGCGCAGGCTCAGCTCGGTGGCGGCGCGCGCGGAGGCCGAGCGGACGCACCCGTCGATCAGGGCCATCTCGCCGATCAGTTCGCCGGGTCCCAGGTGCGCGAGCGTCTCGATCCTGCCGTCGTGCTCGTGGGTGATGGCAACCATCCCCTTCTCGATGACGAACGCGCAGTCGCCCGGATCGCCTTCGCGGAAGATCCACTCGCCTGCTCGCAGACTCCGCAGGAAGCGGTTGTCCGACCCCCAAGCCTCCATGATCCGCCCTCTTCCTCGACGATTCGTCCCGGGCTGATGTGTACCCGCTCGGCGTCCGAATGATGGCCCCTGCCGCGGTCAGCCTATCAAGCCACGTTGCCGGCGCACAGGTTCGGTCCCCGGGAAAACCGCGCCTCACCCTCTGACACAATCGGGATCGTTCCGGAACCGCCCTCGCCCATGCTGAGCAGCGTCCCGGCCGCCCTCGCCGCGGCCTTCCTCGAAATCGCCGGCTGCTTCGCGTTCTGGTCCTGGCTGCGGCTGGGCAAGCCGGCGTGGTGGATCGTGCCCGGCATCGCCTCGCTGGTCGCGTTCGCGTGGCTGCTGACGCGCATCGACGCGGTTCACGCCGGGCGGGCGTTCGCGGCCTACGGCGGCATCTACATCGTCTGCTCGCTGGCGTGGCTGTGGGCCGTTGAAGGCGCCCGACCCGATCGCTGGGACACTGCCGGCGCGGCGGCCTGCCTGATCGGCGCGGGCCTGATCCTGTTCGGCCCGCGCGGCGCGGCCTGAGCATCCCGCGCGATGTCCACCTTCACGCCCCGGCAGCGGATGCGCGCGATCTTCGGCGGATCGGTAGGCAACCTGGTCGAGTGGTACGACTGGTACACCTACGCCGCGTTCTCGCTGTACTTCGCGCCGGTGTTCTTTCCCAAGGACGATCTGACGGCGCAGCTGCTGAACTCTGCCGCGATCTTCGCCGTGGGTTTCCTGATGCGGCCGCTCGGCGGCCTGCTGTTCGGCTGGTACGCGGACCGGCGCGGCCGCAAGGCGGCGCTGACGCGCTCGGTCGTGCTGATGTGCTTCGGCTCGCTGCTGATCGCGCTGACACCCGGCTACGCGCAGATCGGCGTGCTCGCACCGGCGATGCTGTTGCTGGCGCGCCTGATCCAGGGCCTGAGCGTGGGCGGCGAATACGGCACCAGCGCCACGTATCTGTCCGAGATGGCCACGCGCGAGCATCGCGGCTTCTGGTCGAGCTTCCAGTACGTGACGCTGATCCTGGGCCAGCTCAGCGCGCTGGCGGTACTGATCCTGCTGCAGGCCGTGCTGACGCAGGAGCAGCTCGAAACCTGGGGCTGGCGCATTCCGTTCGCGATCGGCGCTGCGCTGGCCATCGTCGCGCTGTGGCTGCGGCGAAACCTGGAGGAGACCGAATCCTTCGTCGTCGCGGGTGCTACCAAGCGCACCAACCCGGCGCGCGAACTGCTGCGCCATCCGCGCGAACTCGCCACCGTGGTCGGCCTGACGATGGGCGGAACGCTGGCGTTCTACACGTACACGACGTACATGCAGAAGTTTCTCGTCAACACCACCGGGTTCACGAAGGCGGCCGCGACCTCGGTGTCCGCCGCCGCGCTGGTCGTCTTCCTGTTCGTGCAGCCGCTGATGGGCGCGCTGTCGGACCGCATCGGACGAAGGCCGCTGCTGCTCGGCTTCGGAATCGGCGGCATGCTGGTCACGGTCCCGCTGATGCATGCACTAGCCGGCGTGCAGACGCCGTTCGCCGCGTTCGCGCTGATCACGTTCGCGCTGCTGATCGTCAGCGGCTACACGTCGATCAACGCCGTCGTGAAGGCCGAACTGTTCCCGGTCGAAGTGCGTGCGCTCGGCGTCGGGCTGCCGTACGCGGTCACGGTGTCGATCTTCGGCGGCACCGCCGAGTACCTCGCGCTGTGGTTCAAGTCGATCGGACTCGAGAGCGGCTTCTACTGGTACGTCGTCGCGTGCATCGGCGTGTCGCTGGTGACGTACTGGCGGATGGGGGATACGCGCACGACGTCGCGGATCGATCGGGACCAACCGTAGCCCGGGTGCAACCCGGGATTCTTCCCCGATGTGAGAAAGAAGCCCCGGGTTTCACCCGGGCTACGGCGACTGCGGGTCCCTACTACTTCTTCTTCGCCTTCTTCGCCGGTGCCGCCTTCTTCTTCGCGCCCGCAGCCTTGGCACCCGCCTCGGCCTTCTTGAACGCCGCTACCTGCGCCTCGAGCGACGCGATGTACACGTCCTTCGGATTGAGCATGAACTGGCTCTGCAGCGCCGCACCACTCATCTTCACGCGCTGGCCCATCATCACGCCGTAGACCTCGCTGACGTCGTCGCCCCAGCAGCCCATGTACGGCAGATTCACCGGCGGCTCCGGCGTGTTCCAGGTCTTCACGAACTTGTCGTAAGGCACACCCCGCTTCATGCGCGCCTTGCGCTCGTCGGCGCGCGCTTTCGCCGTGGCGACTTCGTCGATGACGCCGCTCGCGGCGTCAAACACGACCTTGTAGATCTCGCGCGCGGTGTCGTGCGAGATCAGGTCTTCCTCGATGTCCTTCATCACCGAGGCCGGATCACGCTGCAGTACGTCGCCGTAACCGCCGCCGGCACCCTGGCACATCATGTAGATCTCGCCCGGCGCGGCCAGCTCGAACGTCATGGCCATCGGGTGCGTCGAATACGCCGCGCCCTCGATGGGCTGCTCGTTCATCAGCTTGATGATGTCGAACGGCACCCGTTCGGGATTCTTCTGCAGCTGCTCGAACACGTCGGTGTTCTTGATCTTGCACAGCGGGTAGGTCGGCGACGAATACCCGCCGAACAGCGGCTGCGACGACGGGAACAGCGAGCCCGAGCAACCGGTCATGTAGCCCCACATCGCCGACCCGCGGAACGTGTGGATCTGCTCGTAGCCCATGCCGCTGCGCTGCTTGCCGAAGCCGACGCGATCCTTGGTCAGCGTGAACGCGCCCAGGCGCACCAGCGGAAGGTCCTCTTCCATCAGCTCGATCTCGCCGATGTCGCAATGCGCGGCAAACGGCGGCGACACCGAGTGTTCGCCGTCGCGGTGGCTGCGGCCGCCCTGCCCCATGCCGTTGATGTCCGCGCAGAAGTTGCCGGTGAACTCGGCGTGCTGCGTCAGGCCGCCGTAGATCAGCGTGGCCGGCTGGTCGTACTGCGGCGCCACGATCGCGGTGTAGCGAACGGGCAACGAGTAATTGAACTTGGCCATCGGCACGCTGGCGATGGTCATCGTCTTGAACAGCGGGATCAGGCTCATCGCCTGCGGCGTGTCGAACGAGCCGTTGATGATCGACTTCTCGTCGAAGATGAAATCGAACGGCGTGAACACCGCCATCGTGAACGGCAGGTCCGGCCACACGTTCTGCATCCAGCCGCTGTAGAGCATCGTCTTGAACGAGGCCTGGCAGGCGTTGATCGAACGGTTGAGCAGTTCCGGCGAGGATCCGCGCATGTCGACGGTGAGCTTGTCGCCCTGCACCGTGATCGCCATGTTGAGCTTGAGCAGCGCGCTCTCGCGCAGCGTCGAATCGGCGAACGACATCGTGCGCATCGTGCCGTCCGGCATCTCGCGGATGCGGCGCTTGACCTCCTCCACCACGTCCTCGATGTTCTTGCGCAGCGTCACGATCAGCGCTTCCTCGCCGTATTCCTCCAGCACCTTGATCACGCGCTCACGCAGGCGCAGGCAGGAATGCAGGCGCACCTTCATGTCCTCGAGCTGCAGCTTGGGATCGCGCACCGAGTTCTGCAGGAAGGTGACGAGGTCGCGCTTGAGCTCGAACTTCTCGACGACCTTGAACGGCGACATCTTCAGGCCTTCGTCGAACTTGCTCTCGGCCGCGGCCGGCATGCCGCCGGGCTCGGTGGCGCCGTTCTCGCCTTCGTGGATCGTGGCCGAGATCCAGCACACCAGCTTCTCGTTCCAGAAGATGGGCATCATCATCGACTGGTCGGTGTTGTGGATGCCGCCGTAACGCGCGTCGTTGTGGATGAAGCCGTCGCCGTCATGCACGCCGACGCTGGGCTCGTGCGTCCAGTACTTGTTGACGAACTTGATCGGGTAGAACACCGCGGCCGCGAAGCCGCCGACGCCGTAGGGCGCGATCATCGACAGATCACCGGCGGCGGTGAAGATGCCGGTGGTCATGTCGCCCCACTTGGCGCCGGGCGCCGCGCCCATCTGCTCGATCATCGTGTTCGATTCATCGAGTGCCGCCGTGATCAGCCCGCGGACCTCGTTGACCTTGTGCGCGTCCACCGGCGCGGAGAGCAAGCGTTCCTCGAGCGCACTACGCGCCTCGATGCGGTGGTTCTCCATGATCGCCGGATCGGGGCCGTAGAACAGCTTGTTCTGGCGGACGAAGCGATCGAGCATCGCCTGCTGTTCGGGGGTGTTGGGTGCGTTCATCGGTAAGTTCTCCTCGATTTCCAACGTCTTCACCGCAAAGGCGCAAAGGGAAAAGAAAGGACGCAAAGAAAAGCCACAGGCTGATGAATCAAAACCTTTGCGACCTTTCTTTTCCCTTTGCGCCTCTGCGGTGAAAATCTTTCAGTCCGCGACGCGCGTGAACCACACCGCGTTCTGATCCGCCGCCGTATAGCGCCAGCCTGGTTCGATCAGGTACGTCGTCGCCCGCGTCACGACGATGGCCGGACCCTCGATCGTCGTGCCGGGCTTGAGCGCGGCCTCGTCGTAGACCGCGGTCTTCTGGGCGCCGTCGACGCCGACGAAGTGGCAGTCGCGCGTGCCGACCGGCGGCGGCGCCGGCAAGGTGTTCTTCGGCGGCTTGATGTTGCGGAACTGGATGCCGGGGTGCGCCACGTAGCTGCACACGCGGATCGTGTTGATGCGCACGCCGGCTTCCGGCGTCTGGCTGCCTTCGCCGAAGCGCTCGCCGTAGCGGCCGTGGAACTGCTCGATCAGCTTGAGCACGTGCTCCGGCGCCGTCACGCGATTGAGATCGGTGACCACCGCCGTCTCGACGCGCTGGTTGCCGTAGCGCATGTCCAGCTCCAGGCGGTACTCGATGCGGTCGGCGGCGAAACCCTGGCGCAGCAGATCTTCGCGACCACGGCGCTCGAGTTCCTCGACGATGCCGTTGAAGCGCGGATAGTCGCTGAAGAAGGTCTGGCGGTTGGCGTCGAACAGCGGCGTCCAGGTGCTCATCTCGTGGATGTGCAACTGGCTCATGTTGCCCGCGCCCACCGCTGAGAACACCGATGCGAACGGCGGCGCCAGGATGCGCTTGACGCCCAGCGCGCGTGCGATGCCGCAGGCGTGCAACGGACCGTTGCCGCCGTAGGCCAGCGTGGTGAAATTCTCCGGCTCGTAGCCGCGCGTGCGCAGTTCGCGCGCGATGCCGTTGGCCATGTTGCCGTCGACAGTGCGCTTGATCAGCTTGGCGCACTCGACAGCGGAGATGTCGAGCTCGTCGACCAGATGCTCCTCGATCGCCTGCTTCGAGCGCTTGGCGTTGAGCTTGATGCGACCGCCGGCGTAGTTGCCCGGATCGAGATATCCGAGCACGAGGTCGGCGTCGGTCACCGTCGGTTTCATGCCGCCGCGGTCGTAGCAAGCCGGGCCCGGGTCGGAGCCCGCGGATTCCGGCCCCACCTGCACGGTCTTGAACATGCGGTCGTACCGGCAGATCGAGCCGCCGCCGGCACCCAGGGTCACCAGATGCACCATCGGCACGCTGACCATCCAGCGTTCGATGATCGGGTTGAAGTCGTAGTGCTTGACGCCGCCCTCGACGACGATGCCGATGTCGAACGAGGTGCCGCCCATGTCGGTAGCGACGATGTTGCCCAGTTCGGTCTGCAGCGCCAGGTGCTCGCTGGCCGCGATGCCCGACACCGGACCCGAGTGCACCGTCTGCAGCGCATCGGTGGAATTGAGCTGCGCCATGCCGCCGGAGTTGTGGTTGCACAGCATCGGCTTGTCGTAGCCGGCGTTGCGCAGGTTCAACTCCAGCGTGCCCAGGCCGTGGTACATCACCTGGTGCAGGAAGCCGTCGATGATCGTCGACATGGCGCGCACGTACTCGCCCTTGCGTCCCGCCACCTGGTGTGACAGCAGCATCGGGATCGCGCCGAGCATGTGGCCCGGGTATTCCTCGAGGAAGATCTCGCGGATGCGCATCTCGTGCACGGGATTGACCACGGAGTTGGCCAGCACGACGACGATGGCCTCGGCGCCGCGGTCCACCAGCTCGCGCAACTGCTCGCGCAGCTGGTCCTCGTCCAGCGCCATGACCACCGCGCCGGCGTAGTCCACGCGCTCGCGGACTTCCAGGATCATCGGGATCGGCACGATCGGATCCGGACGCTGCGCGTTGGGCACGTCCATCTGCTGCTTGTACGGCAGGCCGGTGGAATAGCCCTTGGCGCGCGTCAGCGGCACCGAGGAGCGAAAGCCATCCGTCGTCAGCAGACCCAGGCGCGGACCCTTGCGTTCGATCAGAGCGTTGGTGCCCAGCGTCGTGGCGTAGCGCACCGAGTCCACCTGCGAGAGCAGGTCGCGCTCGCTGATCTCCAGTTCCTTGCACGCGCTCTTCAGCGCTTCGTTGAAGCCCAGCGCCAGATTCTGATGTGTGGTGAGCGCCTTGGACTCGATCGTGCGGTCGCCCCAGGCGACGAAGCAGTCGGTGAAGGTGCCGCCGATGTCGACCGAGACGCGCTTCACTTCTCTTCTCCGGTGAACATGCGCGCTGCGCGCTGGCCGCCATGTGCGATGCGTTGGCGCGTGTCCTTGTCGGCGGGCGGCACCGATACCTCGGGACGATCCTTCCACTGCGCCTTGAGCGCATCGATATCCAGCGTGATGTCGCGGATCGGCGGGTGACCCGGCGGCAGGTACTCGGTCTCGATCATCGAGCCGCACTTCGGGCAGTAGTACTCGAGGATGCGGCACCAATCGGGATTGGGCGCGTACGTGAGTTCGTACTTGGCCGGATCCAGCAGCGGCTTGTGGATCTCGCGCGGGTCGCGGTTGTGGACGAGCAGGCCGCGCTTGTAGTTCTCGCGCGCGCCGATCAGCTCGGCCTCGCAGCTACGGCATTCCCACTTCTCCGTGTCCAGATCGATACGGAGATTCTCGGTGATCAGCACTTTCTTCATTCGGGGCTCCTCGGGCGCAGGCTGCGTGTGGCCTGCGTTCGGCACCCCGGCAAGTTAATGGCCGTGGGAGGGCCCGACCCCACCCTAAACGGTGGCCGGGTAGAGACCGGCGCCACCGTAGCCCGGACGAAGTCCGGGGCTTGTCCCTGCAGGTCGAGGGGGATCCCGGACTTCGTCCGGGCTACGGCTTACGCCGGCTTCGGAGGCACCAGGAACTGCGCCAGCAGAATTCCCGCCGCGATCAGGACCGCACCGACGACGTGAAACCCCTGCAGCCGCTCTCCGAGGAAGATCGCCGCCAGCAGCGTCCCGAACACCGGCATCAGGTGCAGGTACTGACCCGCCCGGTTCGCGCCGATCAGCTCCACCGCGCGGTTGAAGCACAGGTAGGCCAGCAGCGAGGGAAACACCATCACGTAGACCAATGCGAGCGCAGTCGGTCCGTCGAAGTGCATCTGCCGGTAGCCGACATGCTCGACGAGATAGACCGGCAACAGCATCAGCGAGCCGATCGCGAACGTCCCCGCGCAGAAGCTCAGGGGATGCACCTTCGGCCGTTCCCGCAGCAGGACCGAATACATGCCGTAGAGAACCACCGCGAGAAAGATGATGCCGTCGCCCGGACGCAGCGCCAGCGCCAGCAGTGCCTGCACGGAGCCATGCGAGATGATCACGGCCACGCCGGCCAGCGAGATCAGCAGCGCCAGCATCTGGATCCTGCGCACCGGCTCGCGGTAGATCAGGAACGAGCCCAGCACGATCAGCAGCGGCATCGTCGACTGCAGCAGCACCGCGTTCATGACGGTGGTCGTGTTGAGCCCGAAGTAGACCATCGAATTGAACGTGGCCACGCCCAGCAGCGACAGCAAGGCCACGCGCCCGGGTTGCGCCCGCAACGTCGGCCAGTCGCGCTTCAGGTGCGGCCAGGCGAAGCCCAGCACGATGACGAAGGCCCCCGCCCAGCGGAAGAACGCGAGCGCGATCGGCGGAATGTGCTCATGCACCGCCCGGCCGAGCACGAAGTTGCCCGACCAGAACAGCGTCGCGAGGGCAAGCAGCAGCGGTGCGGTGGACCAGAGGGAGCGCAGCATCGGGTCGGATCATAGGGGCGGCCTGCTGCCGAGGCGAGCGGTTCCGGGTGCTCTGGAGCTTCGAAAAGCTTTCAGCGCAAAGGGCGCGAAGAAAAGCAAAGACAAGGGCGCAAAGGATTGCAAGGTGGGCCGTGCGCTCGCGCCGCCTCACGTCCGCGGCCGGCAGTAACGGCAACGGCGCAGGAGTTCCCGATTCCCTTTGCGTCCTTTCTTTTCCCTTTGCGCCCTTTGCGCTGAAAGCTTTTCGAAGCTCCAGAGCACCAAAGCCTCTCGAAGCTCCAGAGCACCCAGGACGCCTCGCTTACACTCGCTGCCGGCACCCCACTGTCTTCCCGCGTGCAACCCGCCATCTCGATCCAGAACCTCGGCAAGTCCTACGCGACCGGCCATGTGGCACTCAAGAACGTCAGCCTCGACATCCAGCATGGCGAGATCTTCGCTCTGCTGGGGCCCAACGGGGCCGGCAAGACGACGCTGATCGGCATCGTCTGCGGGCTGGTCAATGCCACGAGCGGTTCGGTCTACGCGGATGGCCACGACATCCGCAAGGATTTTCGCGTCGCGCGTTCCATGATCGGCCTGGTGCCGCAGGAGATCGCGACCGATTCCTTCGAGACCGTGTGGGACACGTCCTGCCTGAGCCGCGGCCTGTTCGGCAAGGCGCCGAATCCGGCGCACATCGAAAAGGTGCTGCGCGCGCTGTCGCTGTGGGACAAGAAGGATTCGATGATCCGCACGCTGTCGGGCGGCATGAAACGGCGCGTGATGATCGCCAAGGCGCTGTCGCACGAACCCACGATCCTGTTTCTCGACGAGCCCACCGCCGGCGTCGACGTGGAGCTGCGCCGCGACATGTGGCAGGTCGTGCGCGATCTGCGCGCGGGCGGCGTCACGATCATCCTGACCACGCACTACATCGAGGAAGCCGAGGAGATGGCCGATCGCATCGGCGTGATCCGCAAGGGCGAACTGATCCTGGTCGAGGAAAAGTCGGCGCTGATGCGCAAGCTCGGCCAGAAGCAGCTCTGCCTGCGACTCAAGGCGCCGCTCGAAGCCGTCCCCGAGGCGCTGTCCGACTACGCGCTCACCCTGTCGGCCGACGGCAACCAGCTCATCTACCGCTTCGATGCGCAGGCCGACGAGACCGGCATCGCCGCGCTGCTGCGCCGGCTCGGCGAGCAGGGCATCGATTTCAAGGAGCTGCAGTCCGACCAGAGCTCGCTCGAGGACATCTTCGTGAGCCTGATCCATGAAGAATCCAAGGAGCACGCGCGATGAATTTCCACGCCATCCGCGCGATCTACCGCTTCGAGATGCACCGGACCTTCCGCACGCTGACGCAGAGCATCGCGTCGCCGGTGCTGTCGACCTCGCTCTACTTCATCGTCTTCGGCGCCGCGATCGGTTCTCGCATGGGCGCCATCGACGGCATCAGCTACGGCGCCTTCATCATCCCGGGCCTGATCATGCTGTCGCTGCTCAACGAGAGCATCTCGAACGCTTCGTTCGCAATCTACCTGCCCAAATGGACCGGGACGATCTACGAGGTCTTGTCGGCGCCAGTGTCGTTCGTCGAAGTCATGGTCGGCTATGTCGGTGCAGCGGCGACCAAGTCGGTGATCCTGGGCGTGCTGATCCTGTGCACGGCGCGGATCTTCGTCGACTACTCGATCGAACACCCGGTGTGGATGCTGTTCTTCCTCGTACTGACCGCGGTCACGTTCAGCCTCTTCGGTTTCATCATCGGCATCTGGGCGGACAACTTCGAGAAGCTGCAGGTCATCCCGCTGATGATCGTCACGCCGCTGACGTTCCTGGGCGGCAGCTTCTACTCCATCAGCATGCTGCCGCCGATCTGGCAGAAGATCACGCTGTTCAACCCGGTCGTGTACCTGATCAGCGGGTTCCGCTGGAGTTTCTACGGCGTGGCCGATGTCAACGTGGTCGTCTGCATCGGCGTGATCGTGGCGTTCCTCGTGGTGTGCGTGGCGACGGTGTGGTGGATCTTCCGGACCGGGTATCGCCTGAAGCCGTGAAGTGCGCGTGCGGGAACGCGTTTTCTCGCGGCTGTCGCTGGACGGGCTGAAAAGCGGAACGGTCCTGGCCGTCGCGCGACATCGGGTTCCAGGCGACAGGCCCGCGATTCCTGCCGCAGCCGGTAGGGTGCGCTGTGCGCACGCGGATGTCGTCGGCAGGCCCGCGTGCGCGCGGCGCACCCTACGAAGCGCTGCGCTCAAAAGCGCGAGGCGGGCCTTCGCTTCAGCGACGACTCGCCAGGAACGCCGCGACCGATCTTGATGGCGAGGTGAAAACCGGGGCCTGACTGCCTCCCCGATTCCGCCGCCTTCTCAGTTCTTCCCGACGGTATGAACAAGGTTCGTCACCGGCTGGACAGGAGCGACAAAGCCGTCGAGGCTCGGGCCGTTCGGGTCGCTGCATTCCACGCTGTTCTTCGTGCAGGTCCGGATCGAGGGCGCCTGGGAGACCGTGCCGACGAAGCCATCGAGGCTCGGGCCGTTCGGGTCCGCGCACTCCGCGGTGGTCTTCGTGCAGGTGCGGATCGACGGCGCCTGGGAGACGGTGCCGGCGAAGCCGTCGAGGCTCGGGCCGTTCGGATCGGTGCATTCACTGCCGGTCCGGCACGTCTTGATGCCCAGCGACGCGTACGCGTGAAGGCCGACCGTTGCGAACGACGGGGCCGACACGAACGACAGGGCGACGGCAGAGATGGCGGCGGCGGACTTGAGGGTCTTGACGAGGTTCATCGGGAATCTCCTGAGCGGGTAGTTGGCCGAAGAGATCGTCCCTTCGATGGACGCTACTTTGCTCGCCGCCTTTCCCGACATCCTCCCCGCAGAACAACAAGATTCAAACCTCATTCACACCTGCCGCATGCGCGCGGACCATCACCGTCCCTCTCCGCAGGCAGCTGCATCGCATGGGGAGAGGGACGGGGTCCGGAGGAAGCCGCTCGCCGCAAGAGAGCGCTCGCGCGTCCAAACAGCCCGCCTCTCACCGCGGCCCTCTTGCGTGAACAGCCCACGGGGAGAAGGCGAAAGGCCCCTCACATCACGCGCGCACTGAGCGCCGGAAACTGCTCCAGCGCGTCCTCGATCACCTCGAGCGTGTGCCGGCATTCCTCGCGCGTGGCCTGCCCTCCGAGGCACACCCGTACCGCCTCGGGCGCCGGCGCCGTGACGGTGAACGCATCCGACACCACGACGCCCACGCCCTGATGGCGCAGGTGCGTCATGAACTCCACGCGATTCCACGGTGACGGGATGTGCAGCCACAGATGGAAGGCCTCGGGCTTGGCGACGTAGTCCGCGCGCTTGAGCACCTGCCGTGCGATGTCCTGGCGGGCGCGTGACTCGTTCCGGATCGCGAGCGTCGCCGCCTGCACGGTGCCGTCGTTGATCCACTGCGTCGACAACGCGACGGTGAACGGCGAGGCCATCACCGTCATCGTGCGCAGCGCCGACGACAGCCGCGCGGTGTAGCGGGAATTCGGCAGCGCGAGATAGGCCGTGCGCAACCCGGCGCCGACGTGCTTCGCAAACCCGGTGACATAGAACGTGAGCTCCGGCGCCAGCGCGGCCAGCGAGATCGGCGAGTCGCTGGGAAGAAAACCGTAGGCGTCGTCCTCGATGATCGGCACCGCATGCCGGCGTGCGATCTCGACGATCGCCTCGCGCCGTTCCCGCGACATCACGGCCGTCGTCGGATTGAGGTACGTCGGGTTGCAGTACAGGGCCTTGGGCGGATCGAGCACGCACACCGCAGCGAAGGCCTCGGGATCGATGCCCTCGTCGTCGGTGGGCAGGCCATGCAGGCGGATACCGAGCTGCGAGGCCAGGCCCTTCAAACCGGGATAGGTGATGGCCTCGCAGCAGATCGTCTCGCCGGGACGCGCCAGCACGGCGAGCAGGGCCAGCAGTCCCGACTGGATGCCGGGGCAGACCAGCACACGTTGCGGTGACAGGCCCGGGATGCGTTCCGACAGCCACGCCGCGCCCGCCTCGCGATCCTCGGGTGCACCACCGAACTCGTGGTAGCGCAGCAGCGCATTCGGATCGCTGACGTCCAGGCTCGCGAAGCCGCGCCGGAATCGTTCGAGCAGGGCCTCGTCAGTGGGCTCGGGCGGCATGTTCATCGTCATGTCGACCAGGCCCACGACCGCCTGCGAACGGACCTTGGGCGCCAGCGGCGCGATCGACACCTGCGCCGTGCGCACGAAGCTGCCCTGCCCCACGCGCGAGTCGATCAGCCCTCGCTGCTGCGCCTCGGCGTAGCCGCGCGCCACGGTCGTGAAGTTGAGGTCGAGCTCGCGCGCCAGCGTGCGCAACGGCGGCAGGCGTTGCTCGGGCAGCAGGCGCTGCGCGTCGATGTCGTCGGCGATGGCATCGGCGAGCGCGATGTAGGCCGGACGGCTGCTCGCACGCAACGCGGCGAGCCAGCGATTGGAGATCGTCGCCATCTCAGCGCGGCCCGATCCGGTGCAGTGCGCGCTCCGCTAGCGCGCATCTGCACCGCGCTGGACCAGCTCGCAAGGGATGCAGAGGCATGAACGGACAGGGCTTTGGTCGAGTCATGCCATCGCCTAGCAAAAACAAATCCAATCAATTCCAAACGCTGTGCCAGTGATCGCACATTGATCGCGTGGCTCGCTCGAAATCCTGGCGTGCAGGTTGCGGCTATGACAAGGCCATCCACCCGCTTCCACCCGGAGTTCCGACATGCCCGCAGTGACCACGCCCAAGACCAAGAAAGGCGACTTCTTCGTCGACTACGAAGAAAAAGTGTTCCCCGATGTAAAGGCCAAGCCGGGCGAGAAGGCGCTCGTCACGTTCCACACCGTCGCATTCGAAGGCTCGATCGGCCTCGTCAACATCCTGCAGGCCAAGCGGCTGCAGAAGAAGGGCTTCGAGACCTCGATCCTGCTGTACGGACCCGGCGTGACGCTGGGCATCCAGCGCGGCTTCCCGACCATCGGCGACGAGGCCTTCCCCGGTTCGCAGAACTTCGCCGGACAGCTCACGACGTTCATGGACGGCGGCGGCAAGGTCTACTGCTGCCGCTTCGCGCTGCAGATGCTGTACGGCCACGGCGAGCATTCGCTGCTGCCGGGCATCATCCCGATCAATCCGCTCGATGTGCTCGATTGCATCCTCGTCCACAAGGACGCGGGCGCTTTCATGATCCACACCTGGACGGTGTAGGGCCTCGTCCGATGAAGACCCAAGGCATCGTCAAGGCAGCGGCGGTCCAGCTTTCGCCGGTCCTCGGCAATGCCGACGGCACCGTGGCCAAGGTGATCGACACGATCGCGCACGCCGCCTCGCAGGGCGTACAGCTCATCGTGTTCCCCGAGACCGCGGTGCCGTACTACCCGTACTTCTCGTTCATCACGCCGGCCGTGTCGATGGGCGCCGAGCACCTGCGGCTGTACGAGCGTTCGCCGCAGGTGCCCGGCCCCGTGACCGACGCCGTCGGCAAGGCCGCACGCGAGCACGGTGTCGTCGTCGTGCTCGGCGTCAACGAGCGCGATCACGGCACGCTGTACAACACGCAGCTCGTGTTCGACACCAGCGGCGAGATCGTGCTGAAGCGCCGCAAGATCACGCCGACGTATCACGAGCGCATGGTCTGGGGCATGGGCGACGGCTCCGGCCTCAAGCCCGTGGACACCGCGGTCGGCCGCATCGGCGCGCTGGCCTGCTGGGAGCACTACAACCCGCTCGCGCGCTACGCACTGATGGCTCAGCACGAGCAGATCCACTGCAGCCAGTTCCCGGGCTCGCTGGTCGGCCAGGTCTTCGCCGACCAGATGGAAGTCACGATGCGCCACCACGCGCTCGAATCCGGCTGCTTCGTCGTCAACGCCACGGCCTGGCTGTCCGAAGAACAGGTACAGAGCGTGACCACAGATCCTTCGATGCAGAAGGCGCTGCGCGGCGGTTGCTACACCTCGATCATCTCGCCGGAAGGCAAGCACCTGGCCGAACCGCGGCGCGACGGCGAAGGCATGGTGATGGCGGAACTCGACTTCGCACTGATCACCAAGCGCAAGCGAATGATGGATTCGGTCGGTCACTACGCGCGCCCCGAACTGCTGTCGCTGGTGCTCGACGATCGCGCCACCGCGCCGATGGCTTCTTCCCCGACTCCCACCGGAATCTGACGCATGACGCCCAACCAGCAACTCATGACGGACCTGCAGTCGCGCGGCCTGCGACTGGTCGACGACAGCGCCGGCGCACCGAGCCGTCGCGGCGGTGCCGGGCCTTCCGATCACAAGGCCGTCGTCGTCGACGGGCGGACCATCATGGTGCCGGTGCACACCGGCAGCGCGGCGGCCTCGCCGTTCCAGCTCGGAGCGCCCGGGCCGGATGGCCGCGCAACCCTGCGCCGCAACGACACGGCGGTGGCGCAGATCACGTTTCCGAAGACACCACGCTTCTACAAGCTGCAGACCTTCGACGGCGTGCCGTACTGGCAGATCGCGCAGCTTCACGGCAGCGACGTGCTCGCCACCACGGTGCTGCAGACCTGCATCCGCTACGGCCGACGCAGCACGTCGTGCCAGTTCTGCGCAATCGGCGAGTCGCTGGCGCACGGCCGCACCGTCAATCGCAAGACGCCGCAGCAGCTCGCCGAGGTCGCCCGCGCCGCGGTGCTGCTCGACGGCATCCGGCACATGGTGATGACCACCGGCACGCCGAACTTCACCGATCGCGGCGCGCAGATCCTGTGCGAGTCCACGTTTGCCGTGAAAGCGGCCAACCCGGATCTGCCGATCCAGGCGCAGTGCGAGCCGCCGGACGATCCGGCCTGGTTCACGCGCCTGAAGGCCGCGGGCGTGGACAGCCTGGGCATGCATCTCGAAGCGGTCACGCCCGAAGTGCGCCAGCGCATCATGCCGGGCAAGGCCGAAGTCGATCTCGACGCCTACATGAAGGCCTTCGCCGACTCGGTCGCGGTATTCGGCCGCGGCCAGGTCAGCACCTACATCCTCGCGGGGCTGGGCGACACGCGCGAAGCCATCCTGTCGATGTGCGAGCAGCTCATCGGCCTGGGCGTCTATCCCTTCGTCGTGCCGTTCGTGCCGATCTCCGGGACGCCGCTGGAGAACCACGCGGCGCCGGACCCGCAGTTCATGCGCGAACTTCTGCAACCGCTCGGGAAAATGCTCGTCGCCGGTGGCCTGCGATCGGCGGACATCAAGGCCGGATGCGGGCGCTGCGGCGCGTGCTCTTCGTTGTCGGCGTACGAGAAGTGAACCTCGTCAACGTAGCCCGGACGAAGTCCGGGGATTTCTCCTGCTTCCAGAGCGCTGCCCCGGACTTCGTCCGGGCTACGTATGCGGATTTCACGGTGGCGCCGTATCGCTTTGCGCCCGGCGAGTTCCGCATCAAGCACGTCAGCGAATCCTGGGAACGCCGCGCCTGCGCCGAGCTGCGCCGCGCCGTGTTCTGCGACGAGCAGCAGATCTTCGAACACGACGACGCCGATGCGCTCGACGCATGCGCGCTGCCGATCGCGGCCATCGCCTGCCTGATCGGCCAGCCCGACGATGTCGTCGGCACGGTGCGCATCTGCGAGACCGAACCCGGCACCTGGTGGGGCTCGCGCCTCGCGGTGCGGCCGGACTATCGCCGCTCCGCCTGGCTGGGCGGTGAGCTGATCCATCACGCGGTCTGCACCGCGCATGCACGCGGCGCGAAACATTTCTACGCGCAAGTGCAGGTGCAGAACGTGAAGCTGTTCGAGCGCCTGCACTGGACGACGCTCGACGCCGTGATCGTGCAGGGTCGCCCGCACGTGCTGATGCAGGCCGATCTCGCGCACTACCCGGCGCGGGCGCAGGACGACGTCGGCTTCTTCAGCGGCCTGCGGGCCGCAGCCTGAGGTGCGCATGTCGCTTCCCCAGCTCCTGGCGAACGCGCTGCGCGCGAGTCGCGGCATCGCGCACAAGACCGACATCGCGGCGGCCGTCGCGGCGCTGGGCGTGTCCGATCCGCGCACGCTCATTCCGGTCGGGGACGACTGCGCGGCCATTCCGGATGGCGACGGTCACCTGCTGTTCGCCATCGAAGGCTTCATCAACGAATTCGTCGAGAAGGATCCGTGGTTCGCCGGCTGGTGCGGCGTGATGGTCAACGTCTCCGACATCTACGCGATGGGCGGGCGTCCGATCGCCGTCGTCGACGCCATCTGGAGCGCTGGCGAGTCGCGCATGCGCGCCGTGCTCGCAGGTCTGGCCGACGCATCCAGAGCCTATGGCGTACCCGTCGTCGGCGGACACAGCAATGCCCACAGCGATCGCGGACAACTGTCGGTCGCCATTCTCGGTCGCGCGCAGCGTCGCCTGCTGACCAGCTTCGACGCGAAACCGGGCGACGTGCTGGTGGCCGCCATCGATCTGCGCGGCAGCTATCGCGAGCCCTATCCGCACTGGAACGCCAGCACCGGCGCGCCACCGGCGCGACTGCGTGCGGACCTCGAGATCCTGCCTCGCCTGGCCGAGGACGGCCTGTGCCACGCGGCCAAGGACATCAGCCAGGCCGGCGTGATCGGCACGACGCTGATGATGCTCGAATGCTCCGGCGTGGGCGCCACGATCCGCGTGGACGCCGTGCCGGCACCGCCCGGCGTGAGCCCCCACAAATGGTTGATCTCGACGTTCCCGAGTTTCGGCTTCGTGCTCGCCGTGCCGCCGCAGAATCTCGCGCAGGTCACACAGCGCTTCCTGGCGCGCGACATCGCCTGCGCCGCCATCGGTCACTGCGACGACACGCGCCGCCTGCGCCTGCGCGATCACGCCGACGAATGCCTGGCCTGGGACCTTCACGAGCGGACGCTGATCGGCTGCGGTCCCGCGGCCTCGAATGCCCTGCAGGAGCCCCTCCATGCCTGAAGTCCATTTCCGCGTGCGCTGGCCGGACGACTCGGTGATGCACGCCTATTCGCCGAGCAGCACGATCAAGGATGCGCTGCGCCTGGGCCATCCGTATCCGGTCGCCGAGTTCGTGGCGCAGTCGCGCGCGGCCCTGGAGCACGCGAGCGATCGCGTCGCCCAGCGCTACGGCTTTGGCTGCGGCCACGCGGCGGCGCAGATCCGCGAAATCGAACGCGTCGCGCAAGGTTTCAACGGCGCCTCGCAGACCGTGATCGTCGAAGCCTTCGAAGACTAAAAGCCCCTCTCCTTTCCTCGCGCGTGCGGCCAAGCCGGCGCGCCTCCATCGGAACTCCGAGCATGAAACCCTCCCACGTCGAAGTCGCCGTCATCGGCGGCGGCCAGGCCGGCCTGTCGATCAGCTGGTATCTGAAGAAGGCCGGCATCGAGCACGTCGTGTTCGAGCGTCACCGCGTGGTCAACGAATGGCGCAGCGCGCGCTGGGATTCGTTCTGCCTGGTGACGCCGAACTGGCAGTGCCGTCTTCCCGGATTTCCCTACGACGGCGTCGAGCCCGACGGCTTCATGCTGCGCGACGACATCGTCTCCTACCTCGACCGCTACGTCGCTTCGTTCGAGCCGCCGTTGATGGAGCACACGCACGTCAAGCGCCTGCGCAAGCTGCCGGGCGGGCACTTCGAGATCGACACCAGCGCCGGCACCTGGCACGCCAACCAGGTCGTCATCGCCACCGGCGGCTACCAGATCCCTACCGTGCCGCGCAGCGCCGAGCGCCTGCCCGACTCGATCCTGCAGCTGCACTCCTCGAATTATCGCAATCCGGCTTCGCTGCCCGCGGGCGAGGTGCTGGTCGTCGGCACCGGCCAGTCCGGCTGCCAGATCGCCGAGGACCTGCATCGCGAAGGCCGCAAGGTGCACCTCGCCGTCGGCACCGCGCCGCGCGCGCCGCGGCGCTACCGCGGCCGCGAAGTCACCGACTGGCTCACCGAGAGCGGCTACTACGCGATCCCGATCGACAAGCATCCGCAGGGCGAGGCAGTGCGCGACAAGACCAATCACTATCTGTCGGGTCGCGACGGCGGCAAGGAGATCGACCTGCGCCAGTTCGCGCTCGAAGGCATGCGTCTGTACGGCCGCATGAAGGACATCGCGGGTTCGACGATGCAGTTCGAACCCGATCTGCGCAGGAACCTCGACAGCGCCGACGCCAGCTATCTGAACATCCGCGCCGCGGTGGACCGCTACATCGCCGAGGCCGGCATCGACGCGCCACTCGAGCCGGCCTACACACCGGTATGGCAACCGGACGTCGATCCGACCGAGCTGGACGTCACCGCGTCGAACATCACCAGCGTGATCTGGAGCATCGGCTTCGGCGTGGACTATCGGTGGGCCGAACTGCCGCTGTTCGACGGTCGCGGCCATCCGGTGCACAAGCGCGGCATCAGCGTGATGCCCGGCGTGTACTTCCTCGGACTGCCCTGGCAGAACACTTGGGGCTCGGGACGCTTCGCCGACGTGGGGCTCGATGCGCAGTTCCTGATCGACCGGATCGCGGCGCGCGTGGCGCAACCCGCGACGACCCTCGCCGCCTGAGGCGGCGCGTACGGCGCCGCTACGAGACGGTCTTGGCCGACGCGCGGTTGTAGAGCAGGCCCGCGACGACCACGAACAGCGTGAGGATCTGCGCGCCGACGACCTGCATCGAGGGCGAGATGCCGAGCAGGTCGATACGCGGCACGAAGGCGAGCGGGTCCACGCCGACCCAGCCTGCTTCCTGCAGCGCGGCCACACCCTTGCCCGTCAGCACGAAGGCGAGCAAGGCGATGAACAGCGAGCTGACCGAGAAGAAGGTGCCGATCGGCAGGCGCCGGCTGAAGCCGAGCATCGCCCAGGTGATCAGCGCGAGCGCCACGACCGCGCTGGCGAAGCCCGCGACGATCGCCACCAGCGTGTCCGGGTTCCACATGGCGGCGTAGAACAGGATCGTCTCGAACACCTCGCGATAGACCGAGATGAAGCACAGCGTGAACAGGATCCAGGCGGAGCGCGTCGACAGCGCGTGCGACAGCTTTTCCGTCAAGTACTGCTGCCAGCGGCCGGCCAGGCTCTTCTGGTGCATCCACAAGCCCACGCCGATCAGCATGACGACCGCGAACAGGCTCGCGAGTCCCTCGGTCACCTCGCGTTGCGCGCCGGCAATGTCGATCGCGTACGTCGCCAGGGCCCAGGTCGCGAAGCCCGCGATCAGCGCGCCGATCCATCCTGCGTGCACGTAGCGCATCGTCTCCAGGCGTCCCGCCTTGCGCAGGAACGCGATGATCGCGACCACGATCAGCAGCGCTTCGAGGCCCTCGCGCAGCAGGATCGTGAACGCGCCGACGAACGCCGCCGCGGCGCTGGCGCGGCCGTGCGAAAGCGCGAGTTCCGTCCGATCGAACAGCGACTCGATATGCGCGGCCTGCGTCGACACCGCCTCCACGTCGGCGCCGCGCTGGAGGCGCGAACGCAGTTCGAGCATGCCCTTCTCCACTTCCCCGAGCAGCTCGGGATCGCGGCCGCGCAGCATCGGTTCCACCGGTTCGAAGCCGTCGATGTAGGCCGACAGCGCCTGCTCCGAGGCGCTCTTGCGATCTCCCGCCCGATACGCGGCCACGGTCTGCGCGAGGCGCTCGCGCGACAACGCGAGCAGGGTGCCGCTGCCGGCGATGGCCGCCTGCGGCGCGCCGCGCAGATAGGCCGTCACCGAATGCGCGGTGTCCTCGTCCGTTTCCGCGGCCAGCGCGGCCGGTGTGATGCGCACGAGCTGTTCGAGGTTCAGGACCCGGCCGCGCAGCGGCTCGTCCGCTTCCCAGCGCTTGCGGCCGGCGTCGGCGAGGTCCGCGGGAAACGCGAAGCGGCCGACATGGAACGCCAGCGCCCAGCGATCCTCCACGGGCAGCTGCGCGAAGCTCTGCATCGGCGTGCCGTCGAGACCCTGGTCGATGACCTGGTAGAGCGCGAACAGGCTGCGCTGGCTCGCGCGCTTCGCGTCGGTGAAATCGATCGGCGGCGGCTGCATGGCCGCGGCGGCGGGACCGTCGCCGGCGCCGTGCGCGCCGTGACAGGCCGCGCAATGCTCGGCGTACAGCTTTTCGCCGCGCGCGAGGTCGGGTGCTGATGCGGGGGCCCTCGCGATCGGATAGCTCTGCACGAGACGATCCGCGAGTGCATGCGCCTGGCGCCCGACTTCGTCCGCAGGCGCCCTGGCGGTCACGAGCTGGCGCAGCGCGCGTGCGGCGTCGACGAGTTCCGGTTGCGCGCGCGCAGCCGGCAGCGCCGCGAGCTTCGTCTCGATGGTCTCCGAGAACTCCTGCATCTCCGCGTATTCCGAGGCGCTGACGACCTCACCGTCCGCGACCGCGCCGCCGTAATCGACGGCGAGGTAGTCGAGGAGTCGCCAAGTCACTGCCGCGGCATCGCTCGCGAACGCAGAGCCGGTGAACAGCGAGAGGCCGAACAGGCAGATCAGCAGCCGCAGCAAAGAGAACATGGACGGGTGCGAAGCGTGAGGCGCGAGAAACGCGGGCAGTCGGGCTGGCGTCGCGCGAAGAAGGATCGGCTTTGAGCAAGGAAGGCCATCGCCGACGTGTACGCGGTGACGGCCGGCCGGGCGGAAATTTTACACCGCGGCCACGGCGTCCGGCCGCCGACGCCGTTGAACGACGGCGCCGGTCGCGCTCCCTGCCGCGCGTCGTGTGCGGCCGCGTCGCGCTATTCGATCAACCCGAACCGTCTCGCCAGCGCGATCGCCTGCACGCGATTCTTGATGCGCAGCTTCTCGAAGATGTTGCGCAGATGCCATTTCACGGTATTGGTGGACACCGACAGCCGCTCCGCGAGATCGCGGTTGGACAGGCCGGCCGACACGAAGCGCAGCAGGTTGCGCTCGCGCTCGGTGAGGCTCTCGATCAATCGATCGGCCGTGCCGGCGCCGCCCGCGTCCCCGGTCTTGGCGTCGGCTTCGCCGCCTTCGCCCGCTGCCACCAGCAGCTTCTCGAGATAGGCAAGCACCGCGTCCGGCTGCACGCCCCGCGGTGCGCGCACCTGCTTCATCAACGCGAGCGCCGGTGCGCCCTCGTCGAGAAAACTGCGAACGAATCCGCCGGCGGCGCCGATCTCCAGCGCTTCGAGCAGCGCACGCCCCGCGAGGTTGGCCTTGTCGGCCGAACGGAACGCCATCGCGTTGAGCAGCCGCAGCTTCATCTCGCGGCGACGACGGCGCGCAGCGACCGCGCGGCGGATCTCGCCTCCGAGCAGCACGCGCGCCTCGGCCTGGCGATCGCAGCGGATCAGCCAGCGTGCGTACGTGACAGTGCAGGCCTCCGCTTCGCCGGCATGGAACATCAGGCCCTCGCGCGGCTCGTCGCGGAATGCGGCAGGCAGTTCGCGCAACCAGCGTTCGGCCTGATCGAGCTGCCCGTCCAGCGTGGCCTGGCGCGCGAGTTCCGCATGCGCGTAGATCACGAGGCGCTCGAGCGAGTGGCGATAACCCAGATACAGCGTGCGCTCCAGCGCCTCCTCCGCCTCGCCGCGCCGGCCGGCCAAGTGCGCGATGCGTGCGCGCGTGATGTTCATCGTGGCCACCGCGTCGACGATGGCCTGCTGCTCGACGAGCTGGCCGTAGTCGCCGATCAGCGTCTCGGCCTCGACGAGACGGTTCTGCTCGTACAGGTGACTCGCCAGATACGCGGCGGCAACCGATCCGGCCGAGACGCTGCCGAAGGCGCGTTCCTCGGTGCGCTTGAGCGCCGTCGTGAGGCCCCGCACCGCGTCGTCGATGCGACCCTGGACCGACAGGCTCATGCTGTAGATCGCGTCCTGGTACGCCTGCCCAAACAAATTGTGGTCGCGGTCGTGCAGCGGGCGCGCCTGCATCGCGAGGCTGCGCGCCTCTTCGCATTCGCCGCGGCCGATGCACAGCATCGCGCGCGAGTTGAACGTCACCGCGTACGGAAATCCGCTGCGATCGTCGAGCTGCTGCGCCGTCTCCGCGCCGACGGCGCCGAGTTCCTCGATGCGATCCTGGGCCGCCAGCACGAACAGGCGCGAGAAATTGTGCAGCCCGATCTGTGCGCGGCCGGCGCCGGATTTCTCCAGCCGTTCGCGATGTAGCTGCAGCAGGCGGTCCGCCTTGTCGAAGGCCCGGCGGAATCCGTACGCGATGATCGCCGCGTGGACCAGGTTGTCGTGCCCGAGCAGCGCCGTCGCCGGCAGCTTCTCGGCGTAGGTCTCGATCAGTCCCAGTCGTTCCTGCGCGACCAGCGCATCGACGATGCCGGCGAGCAGGTTGGCGGCGCGATCCGTCTCGCCGGCTTCGAGCCAGTGCTGGATGGCCTCCTCGCGCAAGCCGTTGTCGGCATACCACTCGGCGATGCGACGATGCCGGCGACGCAGATCCTCCGCGGGAAACAGCGCCGCAGCGCGCACGAGCAGGAACTGCCGGAACAGGTTGTGGAAGCGCAGCCAGTTGCCTTCGAGGTCGACCTGCGCGAGGAACAATCCGGCGCGCTCGATCTCGGCGAGGCGCTCGGCGCCGCGGGGCTCGCCGGTGATGTGCTCGACCAGCGCCGGCGACAGCTTCTCTGGAATCGCGAGTTCGAGCAGCAAGGTGCCGAGCGCGGGCGCAAGGTTGTCGAACATCTCCGCGGCGAGGAAATCGATCAGCTCGCGCGTCACCCCCTTGCCGGCGTAGGCCTCGGCACGGAAACGCGCGCCGCGACGCAGGCACAGTCGGAAGGCCTGCAGCGCGGCCGGCCAGCCGTCGGTGCGCTCATGGATCTCGGCCACTTCCTCGGGCCGCAGGCTCGAGAACTCGCGGAAGAATTCGATGGTCTCGGACGGCCGGAAACACAGTTCCTCGTTGGCGACCACGACGGTGCCGTCGCGGATCTGCAGCCGCGCGAGACGCGCCGTGGGCAGCACGCGCGTACCCACGCAGAGCTGCACCGACATCGGCAACCCGCGAACGACCTGCGCGAACACCGCTTCGAAATGCGCGGACGCAGCGGTCTCGAAGTTGTCGACGACGAGCACGACCGGTTCGCGCACGCGCACCAGCGAGCGCAACAGGTCCTGCAAGGTCGCGGGACGTTCCTGCGAAGGCGTCGCGCCGCGCTTGCGCGCGCCGGTGTCGAGACCTTCGACGGCGTCGCACAGCAGCCGCAGGAAATGCGCCGCATCGCCCGACTGCGCATCCATGCGCACCCAGCCGATGCGCTCGCCGAGCGCCGCGCGGCGTTCGCAGTGCTGGCGCAGCAGCGAGGTCTTGCCGTAACCCGCCGGTCCCTGCACGACGATCAGCCGCGGGCGCGGATCGGCGCCGAGGCGATCGAGCAGGCGGTGGCGGACGATGGAGCTGCGCGCGTTGGGCGACGACGCGGTCGACGTGACGCTGGACGCGACCGCGGGGAGCGGCGCAGCGGCATCGGGCGCCGGCGCCTTCTTCGCAGAACCTTTCGTCTTGGCGCTCTTTCGAATCATCGCAGGGCTGGTCTCCCTCTCCCCATGCGCTTCGTGCACGGACAGAGGGCCGAGGTGAGGGGCAGGCTTTTGGGTTGCGCGGCTCTTCGAGGAATCGCTGCTCGTCACGAGCCCCTCACCCCGATTCTGGTTCTGGAGTGACCCAATGTCACTCCAGAACCAGAATCCCCTCTCCCCGCTTTCGCGAGGAGAGGGGATGGTTACGCTGGCTCCTTCCCGATCTGCACCATCACCTTCCCGGTGTTGGCGCCCGAGTACAGCATCTTCAGCGCGTCGACCGAGTTCTCGATACCCGGCACCACGTGCAGGCGCGCGTTGAGCTTGCCTTCGAGCATCCAGCCCGCGAGTTGCTGCTGGTACTTCGCGTAGTGCTGCAGGTAATCCAGGATCACGAAGCCCTCGACGCGCAGCCGCTTCATGATCAGGTTGCGGAAGTTGTACGGGCCCGGCACGCGCTCGCCAGGCTGGGCGTTGTACGTGGAGATCAGGCCGCAGATCACGACGCTGCCGAAGTTCTTCATCACCGCCATGCCGGCGTCGAGCATCTCGCCGCCGACGTTCTCGAAGTGCACGTCCACGCCCTCGGGCGCGAGCGCCTTGAGCCGCTCGAGGACGTTCTCCTTCTTGTAGTCGATGGCGTGGTCGTAGCCGAACTCGCTCGTCAGCCAGCCGCATTTCTCGGCGCCGCCGGCGATGCCGATGGTCTTGCAGCCGTTGATCTTCGCGATCTGTCCCACCAGCATGCCGACCGCACCCGAGGCCGCGGTGACCACCACCGTGGCGCCCTTCTTCGGGCGGCCGACTTCCATCAGTCCCACCAGCGCGGTGGGACCGGCGATGGCGAGCACGCCGAACGCCATGTCGAGTTTCAGGCCCGGGATCTTCGGCATCACCGAGAAGCCGGCGCCGTCGCTGACCGAGTACTCGGCCCAGGGCGCCAGGCCCGCGGCCAGTGCGCCGACCGGGAACGCGGCGTTCTTCGACTTCACGACTTCGCCGAGCATGAAGCCCACCATCGGCTGGCCCGGCCGCACCGGCTCCATGTAGAGATCCGTGTCGGTGTCGTTGAGCCACAGGCGGTTGGTGGCGTCCATCGACAGGTACATCGAGCGCAGCAGGAACTGGCCGTCGGCGATCTCGGGGACCGGCTCCTCGCGCAGCACCAGCGTGTCGGCCTCGATGTCCTTCTTCGGCGGCTTGTTGAAGTACCAGCAGCGCATGACGGCTCCTCCTGTTGTTTTAGTGGCCAGGCGAGTGTCGACCCGGCTTTCGGGCGCGGCCCCACCCGAATGGGCGGGACCGTAGCCCGGGGGCTCGGCACGCCGGCAGCACCAGGCCGGTAGGGTGCGCCGTGCGCACGCGGATGTCGCCGGAACTCCCGCGTGCGCACGGCGCACCCTACGACGTCGCGTTCAGAAACGCCTGGCTGCGATGAACGTGGGGATGAGCCGCGGCGAACGGGCCTGTCGAGAGACCCTTCGTTCTCGCGGTCCGGGGTGCAGCCCGGGCTACGCCGGGGACCGGCGTCGCCTTTTCAGAACGCCGGTAGCACCAGCGCGAAGCGAAGGCTGAAATCCGGCGACGAGGCCACGATCGGATCTTCCTGGAACGACAGCTCCGCGCAGGGCGCCTTCCCTTCGGCGCACCAGCGGCCGCCGATGCTCAACTGCAGCCCCGCGTTCTCCAGCGCGTTGACGTCGCTGTCGTCGTACAGCGGCCCGTGCGCGTAGAGCTGCACCAGCGCCTGCAGCGAGGGCAGCAGGCGCAGGTCGAAACCCAGCGCGCCGAACGGGATGACGGTGTTCTGCTGATGCTCGAGCACGTCGGACTTGTCGTTGACCGACAGGCCCGCCGACGCGAAGCCGCCGAGCCTCGATCCAGCCTCGAACGGCAGCGGCACATCGGCCCACAGCGCGGCGCCGAGATTTCCGCCGGCGAGTTCGTCCTCGTCGCCGGTCGGCAGCTTGATCATGCCGCGCAGCATCGTGGCGCCGAACAGGCGCATGCCCGCCCCGACCTGCACGTCGCCCAGGTTCGTTCCGCCGGACTCGGCGTCGAGCAGCGCCTGGCCGTCGCGCACGTATCGATACCGGTAGCGGTCTTGTGCCGACTCCTCGCGCCCGCCCTGCGGCAGGCCGAAGACGTCGTGCCAGCCTTCGATCGGGCCATCGAGAAAGCCCCCGCCGGTGTGCAGCAGCGGCACCTCGATATTCCAGTCGGCACGCTCGCCCAGCGATTGCTCGAAGCGCAGGCCGAACCGCGCCGTCTCGCCGTCGAGCCGGATGGACTCGCCGCCTTCGTCCTTGTCGACGAACTCGCTGGTGAGGTCGATCGAGGCCGTCCAGCGGCCCTGGCTCACGGGCGCCGTCTGGCCGACGACGGGCAGCGCGAAGTTGCGCGCCAGCGTCGACTGGTTGGTGGTTCCCAGCCCCTGGGCGCCCGCGATCGCCGGACACAGCGACGCCAGGGCCAGGCAGGACAGCGCAACGCGGCTCGAAGAAGAGGTCATGTGCTCGGCAGCGGAGAGGGCGGCAAGGAGCCGCGATTCTGCCCCGTTTCGAGGCACGCGGGCTCAGCGTCGTAGCCCGGGCGAAGCCCGGGTTGCGCTCCGTAAGCGAGGGGAACCCCGGGCTTCGCCCGGGCTACGGGTCTCTATCCCTTCTTCTGCAGAGCCTCGAAATCCGTCGCCAGCTCCAGCAGCTGGGTCCGCAGATGAGCCCGCTGGCGCTCGACGAGCGTCGTCGAAAATGAAGCCAGGAACGCGAACCAGGTCTGCGCGTTGTCCTGGTTCACGAGGTCCTGATCCTGCCCCTGTCCCTCGGGAAGCAGCAGCGTCTTCAGCTCGCCGCAGAACGCCGGACTGCTGCGCTGGTCCAGCGTCACCGCCAGGCGGTCCCGCCAGCGGCGGCGCTCGGCGATCCACTCCGCGTAGCGCTTCGGCCGGCGCTCGGCCCAGGCCTCGACCATCGCTTCCTGCCCGGGCTCGAGATCGCCGACCCAGCGCACCAGCGACTTGCGCAGCCGCTTGCGGGCATCCTTGCGCACCGTGTCGATCGGCGGCCCGAGATATTTGTCGACGTCGTCCTGGATGTCGTCGTCGATCCGCTGGAGCATCGAGTCGCGTTGCGCGTCGTCGAACGTGGCGAGCAGCTCGCAGGCCGGCGGTGCCGCACGCTCGACGACGCGGCGCGTGTGCAGCCCGGCGCGCGAAGCCCACTGCCGGACTGCCTCGGCATTCATCGGCTCCTGCGTCTGCTGCGCCAATTCCCGCAGGTCGCTGCCATAGCCGGCCAGCTCGGTGGCGCGATGCCAGTCCCACAACTGCCTGAACTCGGTATCGAAGCGGCTTTCCTGCGCGGACTTCAGGTCCACGTACTGGCCCAGCTTCCACGATGCCAGCCAGTCCAGCCGCTTGTAGGCGATTTGCGGCGCGGCGCAGGCGCCCAGCACACCGACGAGCGATGCCAGCACCAGCCCGCGGCCGAACGCGCGTGCAGCGTGCATGAAACCCCGTGAATCCAGGTTCATTGGGGCGCGCCCTTACCGGAAGGAGGGACCGCTCGACGGATAGGGGGCTTTAAAATGCACATTCACGCTCTTCAGAGCAGCTTCCCAAGGAACAGGTTCCCCATGGCTTCCAAAACCTTCGTCGCCGGCGTCGGCATGATCCCCTTCGTCAAGCCGGGCAAGAGCGAGAGCTACGACGTCATGGGCGCCAAGGCGATCGCGCTGGCATTGGCCGACGCCGGTGTCGGCTACGAGAAGGTGCAGCAGGTCTACGCGGGCTACGTGTACGGCGACAGCACCTGCGGCCAGCTTGCGGTGTATCACGTCGGCATGACCGGCGTCCCGGTCGTCAACGTCAACAACAACTGCTCCAGCGGATCCAGCGCGCTGTTCCTCGCGCGTCAGGCCGTCGAGAGCGGCGCCGTGGAATGCGCGCTGGCCGTGGGCTTCGAGCAGATGCAGCCGGGTGCGCTGACCAGTCACTTCAACGATCGTCCCGAGCCGCTGGGTCCGTTCATCGCGGCGGCGCAAGCGATGAAACCGGCGCCCGGCGCGCCGATGGCGCCGCACATGTTCGGCGCCGCGGGTGCGGAATACCTGGAGAAGTACAACGTCGGCCCTGAAGTGTTCGCACGGGTCTCGGTGAAGGCGCGCAAGCACGCGCAGCACAACGACAAGGCGATCTTCCGCGACCTCGTCACCGAAGAGCAGGTGCTCGCCTCGCCGGTGATCTTCGGGCCGATGACGCGACTGATGTGCTGCCCGCCGACCTGCGGCGCGGCGGCGGCGATCATCGTCAGCGAAGCCTTTGCGAAGAAGCACGGCCTCCAGCGCGACGTCGCGATCCTGGCGCAGTCGATGACCACCGACTTCACGTCGACCTTCAGCGAAGGCTCGATGATCAAGGCCATCGGCTACGACATGACCGGTGCCGCGGCCAAGGCCGTGTACGAGAAAGCCGGCGTGGGTCCGCAGGACGTCGATGTCTGCGAACTGCACGACTGCTTCACCGCCAACGAAGTGCTGACCTACGAGGGCCTGGGCCTGACGCCGGAAGGCACGGCGGACAAGTTCATCTCCGACGGCGACAACACCTACGGCGGGCGCGTCGTCACCAATCCCTCGGGCGGCCTGCTCAGCAAGGGCCATCCGCTGGGCGCGACGGGTCTGGCGCAGTGCACCGAACTGGTCGATCAGCTTCGCGGCCGTTGCGGCGTGCGCCAGGTCGAGAATCCGAAGATCGCGCTGCAGCACAACCTGGGCCTGGGCGGCGCCTGCGTCGTCACCTTGTACGGCCTGCAGTAAGCGTCAGCCGGCTCCGTCGAGCCCGGCGCCGATGAGCGCCGGGACGGCGGCCCTGTCACGGGCCGCGCCTGCCTCACGTAGCCGCGTCGATCGAATGTAGGGGATGATCACGGCTTGATTGAAAGGCGCCTCGATGAAGATCCTGCTGTTCGCTGTCGTCCTGTTCGCTCTGGTCCTCGCGGGCGCCGCCTGGGTTGCGCGTCGCAAGCGCGGTGCGGAAACACTGCGGAGGAACGCGGCGCCCTCGATGGCCGCGCCGCATGCGCAGGCCGTCGAAACGCCCCGGACACCCACGCTCGACGCGCCCGCCGTCGCGCGTCGGGAATCGACATCGGTCGAGGCACCCGCCGGCCCCATCGCACCGACGCTGACAGCAACCCGCGGCCCCGACAACGGGCCTACTGAAACCGCGGATGGGCAGGAAGGTGGCGCGGACTTCTATGCGGAGGTCGTCGGCCTGCTGGAATCCGAACTGGGCCGCAATCCACAGCGCGACGATCTGCGCATCAAGCTGCTCGAGGTCTACGCCGCCACCGAGCGCAAGCTCGAGTTCGTGAAGCTCGCCACGCTGCATCTGCGCGCGATGCGCGACGGGCGCAAGGATCCGAACTGGCAGCCGGTGCTCGAGATGGGCCGCCGCCTCGTCCCGAATCACGCGCTGTTCTCGGATACACCGGCGGCTGCCAGCACGGCGCCGACGATCGCGGCGCCCGAACCGCAGAAGCTGCGCCGCTACTACGAGTCCGTGGATGCCGACGCGCTCGCCAGCCTGCAAGCCGAACTGCACAAGGCCTATCAGGGCATGCGCCAGGACATCAAGTTCTGGAAGCAGCTGCGCGAGCGCTGCAACGAGTTCACCGGTCCGCCGCCAGCGCTCACGCACGCGCGCAAGCTCAGCGGATTCCTCGGCGGCGCGCAGATTCTCGTGCGCGACGAATCCAAGCGCTCGGCGAGCGACGCCGCGGTGGTCAGCGCCGTCGGACAGGTCCTGCTCTCGCAGTCGCTGGGCCGCTGGCGCGTCGTCGCCTCGCCTGCCGAGGAAGGTCATGCCGTGGCGGTCGCGCGTGCGGCGAAGCAACTGGGGCTGGAAGCCACGATCGTCGTCACCCGCTCCGAGGAAGCGACGCGTACCGAAGAGCTGATCCGGGTGAAGCAGGCCGACGCGAAGCTCGTCGTCGTCCCCGACGGCAGCGGTGGCGCCAACGAAGGGCAGCGCGCCGCGCTGGCGCTCTCGCTCGAGCACGGGCCCGGCACGCTGTTCGTCAGTCCATTGTCGGCCGGTCCGTTCCCCTACCCGGCGATCGTGCGCGAGTTGCACGGCCTCTCCGGCCTTCAGCTCAAGTCGCAGGTCCACGGCCTGATCGAGCGTCTTCCCGATGGCGTCATCGTCAGCGCCTCGGACGGCATGCCCGCCGTCGGCTTCCTGCAGGCCTTCCTCGGTTCGAACAACGTGAAGCTGTACTGCGTCGAGGCGCCTTCGGGCGGCAGCCGCAGCCATCGGCTCGGCCGCGAGCACGTCTGGCTGCGAGCCAGCGGCCGCGTGCGCTATTCGTCGGTTCCCGACGACGTCGCGAAGTTCGCGGCCCGCCACTGCATGCCGGACATCGCGGAGGAGTTGCAGTGGGGAAGTGGCGAGGTGCTGGCCGAGACGTTCGCGCTGGCCCGTCAGTTCACGCAGAAGCAGGTGCTGGTGGTCGTGCTGCCGGCGCAGCAGCGCTGATCGCGTAGCCCGGACGAAGTCCGGGGGTTCCTGTCGATCGAACGAGAAAATCCCCGGACTTCGTCCGGGCTACGGGATCACGCGGGACTACGCGGAAAGAGAGAAGCCACGGTATCCGTCTTCGACGACCTGCCGCACGTACTCGAAGTACGTGAGCCCGCCACCGGCATACGGCATGAAGCCCACCGGCTTGCCGGCGACGTTGCCGCCCGTGTACCAGGACTTCACCTTCGTGTAGATCGTCTGCTTGGAGATCCACACGACGTACTTGGTCCAGGCGTTCTCTTCGCGCTCCTGGGCCTCGATGCTGGCGTAGCCGTTCTTGCGCAGGTGCTCGATGGTGTCGAACACGAAGTCCACGTTCTGCTCGATGCTGCTGACCATGTTGTAGAGCACCGAGGGGCTGCCCGGCCCGGTGATCATGAACATGTTCGGGAAGCCGGAGACGGTGACGCCGAGATAGTTCTTCGTGCCTTCCTGCCACTTGTCGCGCAGCGACTGGCCCTTGCGTCCCTTGATGTCGAAGGCCAGCAGCGCGCCGGTCATCGCATCGAAGCCGGTGGCGAAGACCACGGCATCGAGTTCGTACTCGGTGCCGTCCTCCATGCGGATGCCCTTGGCCGTGAAGCTCTCGATGCCCGACTCGCGCAGGTCCACCAGCGTGACGTTGTCGCGGTTGAAGGTCTCGAAGTAGTTGGTGTCCACGCACAGGCGCTTGGCGCCCATCGGGTACTGCGGCATCAGCTTGTCGGCGGTCTTCGGATCCTTGATGCGTTCGCGGATCTTGTTCTTCACCCAGTTGCTGACGATCTCGTTGGATTCCAGGTCCGTCACCAGGTCCGGATAGGACGCGAGCATCAGGTAGCCGCCGCGCTTCCACGCGAAGTCGAGCTGCTTCTCCAGCGCTTCGGCATCCGCCTGCTTGGCGCCGATGGTCGGGCCTTCGTACGCGATGCCCACCTCGGACTGGCGCACGAGACGACGGATCTCGTCGTAGTTCTCCTGCGCGCTGCGCATTTCCTCGTCCGACATCGCGCGGTTCCACGCCGGGATCGCGAACTGCGGCGTGCGCTGGAACACGAACATCTTTTCCGCTTCCTTGGCGATCAGCGGCGAGGCCTGGATGGAACTCGAGCCGGTGCCGATGACGCCGACGCGCTTGCCGGTGAAGCTCACCTTCTCGTGCGGCCAGCGGCTGGTGAAGTAGCGCTCGCCCTTGAACTGCTCGAGTCCCTTGAACTTGGGCTCCAGCGGCTTGGACAGGCAGCCCGTCGCCATGACGAAGAACTGCGTCGACACTTCCTCGCCCGAGGACGTGCGGATCTTCCAGCGGCCGGCGGACTCGTCGAACACCGCGGATTCCACCGACGTGCCGAAGCTGTAGTGCTTGCGCAGGTCGAAGCGGTCCGCCACGTGCTCGATGTAGCGGAGGATGTCCGGCTGCTCGGCGTAGCGCTGCGGCCACTTCCACTCGCGCTGCAGATCGCTGTCGAAGGAGTACGAGTAGGTCAGGCTCTCGATGTCGCAGCGCGCGCCGGGATAGCGGTTCCAGTACCAGGTGCCGCCGACGCCCGGTGCCTTGTCGAACGCACGCACCTTGTAGCCGGCCTTCGTGAGTCGATGCACCTGGTAGAGACCGGCGAAACCGGCTCCGACGACGACGACGTCGCAGGCGGATGCATTGTTGCTGGGGCTGGCGCCGCGCGATGTCGCGGCAGCGTTTTTCTGGGTCATGGCGATGGCTCCTGCGGGGTCCGCCGGCGCAGGGCCGCGGACGGGTTCCGGTATACCGAAAGTATTGTCGATCCGGTTTGTTCATAGACAGGCCGGAACGGCGGTAGTGGCCCTCGCGAGGGCTCGCCCTTATACGCGGCGGTCGATTTGCCACGGCAGCGCGTTGCAGCACTCGCCTTCGTCGACGTACCGCGACACCCGACGGGTTCGGGCGCACCCCAATGGTATTGACGCAGGGGCAGGGTCGGATGCGTCAATACGGGTCCCGGCGAAGCGTGCGCTCAAGATGAGGCTCGCTTCGGCAGGGACGAATTCAGGGATCACCGTCCTGCGCTGCCGATGGCGGCACAAGGCGTGACGGTCCGTCACCGATTTCAAATCGCGTCTTACAGACTCGTCCGCACGCACGGACGACGACCAGAAGAATCACCAGGAGATTTCCGCATGGCGCTCGATCCCACCGCCCAGTTCATCCTCACCGCGCTCGAAAAACAGGGCGTGAAGTCCTTCGAGCAGATCGGGGTAGAGCAGGCACGCGCCGTCATCGACACGTTCCCGACGCTGCAGAACGTGCCCGAGGACGTGGAGCGCGTCGAAGATCTCGAACTCAACGGCGTGCCGCTGCGCGTGTACGTGCCGGCCAAGGCCAACGGTTCGGCAATTCTCTACGTGCACGGCGGCGGCTGGATCGGCGGGCACCTCGGCGTCTGCGACGAACCCGCGCGCGCGATGGCCAACGAGACGCGCGCCATCGTCGTGGCGACGAGCTATCACCTGGCGCCGGAAGCGCGCTTCCCGACGCAGCCCAACGACGTGTTCGCCGCCTTCGAGTGGCTGCGCGCGAATGCCAAGCGACTGGGCATCGATCCGACGCGCGTCGCCATCGTCGGTGACAGCGCCGGTGGCAATCTCGCCGCCGTGACCGCGATCCGCGCCCGCGATGCCGGCCTGCCGCTGGCCGCCCAAGTGCTGCTCTATCCGGTGATCGATCGCCGCTGCAACGGCGAATCGAAGACGAAGTACGCCGAGGGGTATCTGGTCACGCGTCCGGCCGTGGACTGGTTCTGGGATCACTACCTGTCTAAGCCGTCGGACATCGAAAGCCCGCTCGCCTCGCCGCTCAACGCGACGTCGCTCGCGGGCCTGGCACCGGCGCTGGTGCTGACGGTGGAGTTCGATGCCTCGCGCGACGAGGCCGTCGAGTACTACGAGGCGCTGAAGAAGGCCGGCAACGACGCCGAGCATGTCCGCCTGAACGGACTGATCCACGGCGTGTTCTGGATGTCGGGCGCGATGCCGAGAAGCTGCGAGGTGATGGGCGCGATCAGCGCGTTCCTGGGTTCGCGATTGGCGCGCGCGGCTTAGCGGGCGGTCGAGGCTGACGCCCTTCCTACAGGAGGGGCGTGCAGCTCGCGGCTGCGCTACGCGGTCAGACCGCCGTCGACGACCAGGTCCGAACCGGTCACGTAGCTCGCCTCGTCCGATGCCAGGAACAGGATCGCGGAGGCGATTTCCGACGGCTCTGCGAAACGGCCCATCGGGATGCGGCCCAGCGTTCGGGCCGCGAACGCATCGGCGTCCTTCTGCTGCATCGACGCCAGTGCACCCGCGACCATCGCCGTGCCCGCGAAGCCGGGGCAGACGTTGTTGATGCGGATCTTGTAGCCGCTGCGCGCGCAGTGGATGGCCGCCGACTTCGTGAAGATGCGCACGCCGCCCTTGGTGGCGTTGTAGGCCGGGATCTCGGGCTCGCCGACGATGCCCTCGATCGACGCGATGTTCACGATCGATCCGGACGTGGCCTTCATGCGCGCGATGGCCGCCTGCGTGCCGAGGAAGACGGCCGTCAGGTTGATGTCCAGCGTGCGCTGCCAGTCCTTCAGCGTCTGCTTCTCGACGTCACCGATGATGCCGATGCCCGCGTTGTTGACCAGCACGTCGAGCCGGCCCCACTTCGCGATGGCGGCGTCGAGCGTGGTGTCCCATTGTTCGGGCTTCGTTGCGTCCTGCACGCGGAAAATCGCGTTGGCGCCGAGGCGCTTGGCCTGCGTCTCGCCCTCGGCTGCGTCGATGTCCGTCAGCAGTACCTTCGCGCCCTCAGCAAGCAACGCTTCGACAGCCGCGAGGCCGAGGCCGCGCGCGCCGCCGGTGACGACGCAGACTTTTCCCTCGACTCGTCCGGCGCGGCTCATCGCGTCACCTTCAGACCGCGTAGCCCGGGTGCAACCCGGGGCTGTGCTCGCAGGTCAGAACAGAAACCCCGGGTTTCACCCGGGCTACGCGAACTCATTCGGCCACCTTCAAGACGACCTTGCCGAAGTTTCCGCCCGTGAGCAGGTCGGCCAGGCCCTGAGGTGCGTTCTCGAGACCGTCGAGCAGGTGCTCGCGGACGCGCATCTTGCCGCTCTCGACCAGCGGCGTGACTTCCTTCAGGAACTGGCCGTAGTACTGCGGATAGGCGTCGAAGATGATGAAGCCTTCGACCTTGAAGCGCTTGAACAGCACGTTCGACAGGAAGCCCGGCAGGCGATCGCGCCCATCGAGGCCGGCGCCGCTGTAATGCGAGATCAGGCCGCAGATGGGAATGCGCGCGAACAGGTTCAGCAGCGGCTCCACCGCGTCGGACACGGCGCCGCCGACCTGCTCCATGTAGATGTCGATGCCCTTGGGGCAGGCGGCCGCGAGCTTGGACGCAAATTCCTTGTCGCGATGATCCACGCAGGCGTCGAAGCCCAGTTCCTGCACCGCGTAGTCGCACTTGCGCTTGCCGCCGGCGATGCCGACGACGCGGCAGCCCTGCGCCTTGGCGAGCTGGCCGATGATCTGGCCGACGGCGCCGGTGGCGGCGCCCACACAGAAGGTCTCACCGGCCTTGGGCTTGCCGATGTTCATCAGCGCGTGCCACGCGGTGAAGCCGGGCATGCCGAGCGAGCCCAGGTACCAGCTCGGCACCTTCGCGCCTTCCGGCAGCTTGACGAT
Organism: Panacagrimonas perspica; assembly: GCF_004364935.1. Classification (GTDB taxonomy): domain Bacteria; phylum Pseudomonadota; class Gammaproteobacteria; order Nevskiales; family Nevskiaceae; genus Panacagrimonas; species Panacagrimonas perspica. The sequence goes on from NZ_SOBT01000008.1 coordinate 2,375,073, forward strand.
GATGTCGCTGCCGTCGGACAGCACGTAGTCCTGCCAGCCCGCGTAGGAGTGCACCAGCTCGCCGACCTTGTACGCCGGGTTGTTGGAAGCCTCGACTCTCGACACGGTGCCGCCCACCATCACCTCGCCCTTCTTCACCGAGGGCATGTAGGCGTCGGCTTCGTTGAGGCGCACGCGCATGTACGGATCCAGCGACAGCCACAAGGTGCGCAGCAGGACCTGGTTCGGACCGGGCTTGGGCACCGGGACGGATTCCATCTTCCAGACGGCGGGCGTCGGCTCGGCGTCGGGCTGGGTGTGCTGCACGAGCACGAAACGGCGATTGGTGGTGGCGCTCTGGGACATGCGGGATTCTCCAATTGAAGGTGCGTCGTCGCTCGCTTCGTGCGGGCGGCGGTTGATGATGATGCGGAAGCTAGGAAATCAGGCGGAGAGGTCGGGACTGACGCCCCTCCTACAAATGCGCGGGCAGTTGCAGGAGGGGCGTCAGCCCCGACTTCCCCTTCGATGCATGCGAAAGGCTCCTACGAGCCCTTGTGATGCATGCGAAAGGCTCCTACGAGCCGTTGTACGGAATCGCCGGCGGATGCTCGATCCAGTCGCGGCGCTTCTCGAACGGCTGCGCGATGTACGCGCGCATCGCGGTGCGCGCGTCCTCGCTGAGCATCGTCTCCAGAAACGCCTCGCCCTCGACCTTGAGGCCGTCCGCGAGATTGCGGTCCACGCCCTCGTAGACGGCGCGCTTGATCTCGCGCAATGCGACCGGCGGCAGCGACGCGAGTTCCCCGGCGACCTCCCTGGCACGCACGAGCGCATCGTCCGCCAGTTCGTGCACCAAGCCCATCGCATGGGCGTCCTCGGGCTTGAGCACGCGGCCGCGCAGGATGAATTCGATCGCACGTCCGGCGCCGATCAGGCGCGACAGCCGCTGCGTGCCGCTGCCGCCGGGAAGGATGCCGAGCTTGGCTTCCGGCAGACCGAAGCGGTGATCGCCACGTGCCGCGATGCGAATGTCGCAGGACAGGCACAGCTCGAATCCGCCGCCCATCGCGTCGCCGTTCATCGCCACGATCACCGGCTTGGGCAGGTTGCGCAGCGACAGCAGCATCGCGTGGTAGCCGTCGTTGAGCGCGGTGCCCGAAGCGCGCAGGGCGCCATGGTCGGACGCGTAGCCTTCGAGTTCCTCGACGCTGTAGTGCGTGATGAACTTGCCCTTGATCGCTCCGGTGAGCACGACCGCGCGGATCGCCGGATCGCGCCAGGTCTCGATCAGCGCGATGAGTTCGCCCGCTCCTTCGGCGCAGAAGTAGTTCATCGGCGGGTTGTGGTAGGTGGCGACGACGACGCCGTTCTCGAGTTCGGTTTTCCAGAGCGCCATGCGGACGGTTCTCCTGATTCGTTTGTTCGTTCTTCGTTCGCTCGTACGTACGCGAGCGCGTGGCCCCTGGCTTCGGGCCGCGCCATCGTCTCTTCGTCGTCCATCGGCGCCTGCCGGTCGCATGCCGATGATCGATCCCGCGACCAGGACCCGGCCCGGGGGCCGATTATGGTCACGGGGTCCGAGAGGGCGCATCAGGGCAAGCCCTTCGGAACGGGGGCCTGCCCGTCAGAGTAGGTCTCGGCCGACTCCCTCGCCCCATGCGATGAAACCGCATGGGGCGAGGGAGACCCGCAAGCGGAGACGCAGCCGTCGTAGCCCGGGTGTTGAATTTCGCGAAGCGAAAGAGCGGGATGCCGGCCCGATCACGCTAAAAAGCCCCGGGGTTTATCCGCCCCCCCACAACGAACAAGGGGCCCGAAGGCCCCTTGCTCTCATCACATCGACCGCGATCAGTTGTACAGCGTGACCACCGGCGGCTGCACCAGGCCGAAGCTCTGCAGAACGCCGAGCAGCTCGCGATGACCCAGCGCCTGGCAGCCCGAAGCGAAGCCGACCTTCTTGGGCTCCGACTGCAGCAGGTGGAACGCGAAGTAGGCCTGCAGCAGTCCGGTCTGCTTGTAGTTCTGGTTGCCGTAGATCACGACGTGCTTGCGCGCCAGCGGGCCGCTCGCCCAGACCGAATCCACCGAGATGTTGGTGCGCGGGTTCTCGCGCGGCGGCATGCCGGCCTGCACACTGGCGGCCATCTTCGACAGCTCGGCCTGCTGCTGATCCTTGGGCAGCGGCTTGATCTTCTCGTCGATCATCGTGTTCATCGCCACGACGTTGTCCATGACCTCGCGAGCGAACACGCCGCCCATGACCTTGCAGTTGGACACGCGCGGGTCGTTCTTGAACCACACCGGCGACGCCGTGCCGCCCCAGGGCAGGACCAGCGCCGTGGTGTGCTGACCCGGGACCAGCGCGTCGGCCTTGGCGCCGTCCGGCCACTTCACGTACTGGTTGTTCTCCAGGTAGAAGAAGTCAGCGGTGAGGATGCTGAAGATGGTCTGCACCGAGGCGTAGGTCGGGAAGCCTTTCCACAGCACGAGCATGTCGAGCGTGTGCAGGCCGGGGGTCTCGAGCGCAATCTGCGCGGCGATTTCACCCGTGGTGTACATCTGCGCCATGCCGGGGGCCAGGCAGAGCTTCTTGGCGGCGAACTTGGCGCCCCACTTCTCGTCGCACTCGATCATCCAGTTCTGCTCGCCGTTGGTGTCCGTGTAGTGGACGCCTTCCTCGTAGCAGGCTTCGACGGCCTCGGGGCCGTACTTGGCGAACGGGCCGACCATGTTGAGCATGACCTTGGAGCCCTTGACCAGCGCGCGCAGCGAGGCGACGTCGTGCGTCTTGACCTCGGCGACCTCGTAATCGGCGGTCTCGACGCCCGGGACCTTGCTCATCACGTCCTTGATGCTGGCGCCATTGCGGCCAGCGGCGATGAACGGAATGTTCAACTCGCGGCAGTACTCTGCAACCAGGCGACCGGTGTATCCGGTGACGCCGTAAATGACGACGGGCTTCTTGCTGCTCATGGAACTCTCCTCGTGGGGTCGGTCGATCGGACGGCCGCTGACGGCTCTAAGCCGATGGTTGCAGAAAATGCAGCCCGAAGCTTAGGCGCGTGACGATTGACAGCCATTCGCTCCCGGTGACAGGGTTGTTGTCCCGGGGTGACGATCAGGTCGGCCAACACCATGCTTGCAATCGACGTCGAACGCTGCGTGATGCCCAACACCTACGCCAAGCAGTTGGCGCAGGAACTGGGCCGTCCGACCCCGATCGTGGCCGGCACCGGCATCGGCCCCGACGAGATCGAGCACTACTCGCGCCCCATCACCGTCCAGCAGCATCTGCGCATGCTGCGCAATGCACAGGCGATCGCGCCCACACCGGACTGGTACCTGAAATGGGGCCAGCGCATGGGCGAACATTTCCATGGCCCGGTGAGCATGGCCTGGATGAGCGCCCCCACGCTCGGCGAAGGTTTCGACATCTTCCTGAAGTACATCCCCAGTCGCGTGCCGTACCTGGCGTGGAAGGGCTACCTGGAGGGCACGAGCTTCGTCGCCGAAGTCGCCCCGCTGGTGGACGGCGGAGCCGTCGGGCACATGCTGGTCGAAGTGCCGATGCTGGTGATGCACGAGTACGCGCGCACGATCCGGCCCGGATCGATCGCCGAGGCCCGCATCGAACTCGCCCACCCCGCCCCGGCGCATGCGGCGCTGTACGCGAAGTGGTTCGGCTGTCCGGTCGTGTTCGGGGCCTCGCGCAATGCGCTGGTGTTTCCGCGCCACTGGCGCGACATGCCCAACGTCGGCCACGACGAGGCGATCTGGGAAGCAGCCTGCAACCGCTGCCGTGCGCTGTGTGGCACGCCGGAAGAACGCGACACACTGACGCTGGTGCGGCAGATCGTGTTCGACGGCATCGAACAACACGCGCATGGCGAAGGCTTTGCGCCCAGCCTGGAATCGGTCGCCGCCCGCCTGCACTGCTCGCCGCGCACGCTGATCCGCCGACTGAAGGCGCTCAGCACCAGCTACCACGAGGTCGTCGACAAGGTGAAGAAGCAGCGCGCCTGCGAGCTGCTGGGCAACGAACAGCTTCGGATCCGCGAGATCGCCGATGCGCTCGGCTACGGCGATGCCGGTGGCTTCGTGCGCTCGTTCAAGCGCTGCCTGGGTGTGACGCCGGGCCAGTACCGCGAGCAGATGGTCAAGCAGGCTCTGGTGTAGGCGCAGCGACGGCAGCAAGCCCCGTCCCGAAGTGAGGAAGACGTTGATGGCCGTCCACGCGATCCGGGCGCTGATACCGGGCCTGCTGCTCGCGGTTTCATCGGCGCACGCGGATCCCCAGCCCAAGTTCGAGCCGATGACCGAGCAGATGCTGATCGACACGCTGCCGGTCGACGCGACCCTCGAGGTCCGCGTGGATGCCGACCTCAACGGTGACGGCATCGTCGACACCGCGTTCATCGGCGGCACCGAGGAAAAGCGCCTGCTCAAGGTGATGCTCGGCTACAAGGACGAATTCGACTGGGGCCACGCGCCCGCCGGTGAGCTGGAACTCGACAGCTACCCGCTCGGCCCGGCCACGCTGTCGGTGAAGAAGGGCGTGCTGGTGGTCGAAGACCTCACCGGCGGCACGACCGCGACATCGGCCACGTATCGCTATCGCTACGACGCGAAGCTTCCGGTGCCGGGGATGCGCCTGATCGGCCTGGATGCGGAGAACTACAGCCGCACCAACAGCCACGACAGCTTCAAGATTTCCTGGAACCTGCTGAGTGGCGCCTTCGTCAGCCGCCGCGGCCGCGTCAACGAAGGCGCGGGCGACGAGGCCTATCGGTACGACCCCGAGCGCAAGTCGGTGCGCAAGTCGGCGCCGATCCTGCTCGGTGCCACGCCGCGTCCGGACGACCTCCTCGACGAGGTTTCGAAGCCCTGACGCGGGTGCTGCTGCAACGAGACGACGTGGCCGACACGCAGCGGCCGCTTGGCGGGTTCAGGGGCCCAATGAAAACTTCGGCGTGCTTGTAATCGGCGAATTGCGATCTCGGCTTTTTCGTCCGATCCGTCCGCGAACAGCCTGGCCCCGTGGTCAGCCGATCTCGCGTTCTTTCCCGCTTTCCCGCCTGAGACGTCGAGCAGGCCCGATCCGGATCGCGACACCTGCCCGTCAGCGTGACGCAACGCACAGTGCATTTGCGTAACGCCTTTTTCCAGGCTTGTTTCAGGCATCGACGGGCGTCAGCATAAAAAAACGAACCGGCGGCCTAAAACGTCTCACGCCGCCAATTCACAAGGGAAAAAGCGACACGCTTGCGCATCGTGGTCGCTCCCCGGCCCGATGTCGCACCGATATTCCGACGACGATCCGGAGAGGACATGGTCGACACTGCGAAATATTCCCGCACGATATCGGCGAAGGAAATGCGGTTCTTCGTCTCGATAGGCAACAACGCCTACAGCTCCATTTTCTCGAACGAGCTGATTGTCGCGATCTGCTGGGAGGAATCGCGCTTTTCCAATATTCCACAGCTCAATGGGCCAGCAGTCGGATTTGGGCAGCTCCAGAAGGAAGGCCTCAACAAGGCCAATCAGCACCGCTCCGGAAACCCCTATGCAAAGGGTCCCGGATTCTTCAGTCGCGAAACCGTGCTCGGAAGCGAGCCGATCAGCATCAGTGCCGTGAGCCATTGTCTGGCCGGCTATTACGACGGCTTCAAAACCGCTCGGAAGAACAACGCCCTCAAAGCGTATGCAGGAGGCTTCGTCAGCGCGACGAATGACCTGATCCCACCGCGATGGCTCGCCTGCGAAGCGGCGCTCAAGCAACTCCCGGGTCCGGCGCACTTGAATCCCGAAAAATACATGGAGGCCTTGAATCTCGCGCTTTCTCCATCGAATCCACCGCAGCGCCTCGGCTCCTCGGGACCGCTATACGACTTTGTCCGCGCGAAGCTGTTTCCGGAACTCGTCCCTCAACTCGATTACCAAAGCAACTGGCGCTGGTGCAAGAAGTGTCAGGGCCTGTTTTACGGGGGCAACCCCACGAAAGGCGTGTGTCCGGCCGGAGGCGCCCATACCGACATTGGAAGCGGCAATTATCAGCTCTCGGCAGGCAAGGGACCGGGCCAGGCAGGCTGGCGCTGGTGCTCGAAATGCCAAGGGTTCTGGTTCAACGGTGACGGTATCACCGGCGTCTGTCCTGCCGGTTCAAACCACATCAGTACCGGGAGCGGCCAGTATTTGGCCCAGGGCTTCGCCGGGACGGGGCAGAACGGCTGGCGGTGGTGTCGCGATTGCTCCGGCATGTTCTTCATCGGCAACGGGAGCGTCGGCGTTTGCGCCGGCAACAAATCGAGACACCATGATGGTTCGGGAAGCGGCGACTACGCGCTTACCAAGATCTAGCGGGCTTTCCAATGCACAAGCGAATGACATCTGATCGCGCGCAGCGCCGCGCACGTTACCAATGGCGGCGTGTGCGCCGATCACGCGACTGGCACGCCGCCGCCCTCTCCAAGCTTCCTTCTAAGCTTTCTTGCCCCCGATCGGCGCCGTCGGCCTGACGTAATCCTTCGAGGTGTCCGCGAAGTCGATGTACCAGTCGATGCTCGCCCAAGAGATCAGCATCTTCGCGGCGAAGCGGAACGCGGCATCCGTAGCCCGGGTGAAACCCGGGGCTGGTTCTCCGATGTCGAGCGGGGATCCCGGGTTTCACCCGGGTCACGTCATTTCTTTCCGCCCAGCGGCGCTGCCGGCTTCACGTAATCCTTCGACGTGTCCGCGAAGTCGATGTACCAGTCGATGCTCGCCGGGTTCATCATCGCGTCGCGGCTCGCAGCCTTCTCCAGCGGCCAGCCCATCAGGATCTTGCGCACCGGCACTTCCATCTTCTTGCCGGTGAGCGTGTACGGAATCTCGGCCACGACGTACATCTTGTCCGGCACGTGGCGCGGGCTGCAGTCGCTGCGCAGCTTGGCCGTGATCTTCTTGACCAGCGCATCGTCGAGCGCGAAACCCGGCTTGAGCTTGAGGTACAGCGGCATGAAGAAATTGCCCCCCTCGAGTTCGCAGCACACGACCAGGCTGTTCGCGATTTCCTCCACCTGCTCGACCGCGCGATAGATCTCGGCGGTGCCGATGCGTACGCCGAAGCGGTTGAGCGTGGAGTCGCTGCGGCCGTAGATGTAGCAGCCGCCGCGCGAGTTGATCTTGATGAAGTCGCCGTGGCGCCAGACACCGGGGAACACGTCGAAATAGGCTTCGTGATAGCGCTTGCCGTCGGTGTCGCCCCAGAAGAAGATCGGCATCGACGGGAACGGCTTGAGGCAGACCAGCTCGCCGACCTCGTCCACCACTTCCTTGCCGTCATCGCTCCACGCACGCACGTCCATGCCCAGGCAGCGCGCCTGGATCTCGCCGGCATGAACCGGGAGCGTGGGACTGGCACCGACGAAACCGCTGCACAACTCCGTGCCGCCGGACTGCGATGTCACCCACAGGTCCGCCTTCACGTTGTCGTAGAACCACTTGAAGGTCTCGGGCGTCGACGGCGCGCCGCCGAGCAGCGCAGCCTCGAGCTTCGACAGGTCGAACTTCTCGCCCGGCTTGAGCTTGGCCTTCTCCATCATCTGCACGAAGGTGGGGCTTGCACCGAACGTGGCGGCGCCGGTTTCGGCCGCCATCTTCCACAGCAGATCGAGGTCCGGATACACCGGGCTGCCGTCGTACTGCACCGCGGCCGCGCCCGTCAGCAACGACGAGACCACGAGGTTGTACATCATCCAGCCCGTGGTGCTGTAGAAGAACATCACGCTGCCGGGCCCAAGGTTGAGATGGAAACTCATCACCTTGAAGTGCTCGACCAGCACGCCCACGTGGCCGTGCACGATGGCCTTGGGCAGGCCCGTCGTGCCCGACGAGAACATCACCCAGATCGGATGATCGCAGTCGACGCGCTCGTACTTGAACGATTCGCGCGGCACGTCGGCACCCGACAGCATCGAGGCCCAGGACTTCGCACCTTCGACCGGCGCCTCGGTCTTGTCCGGATACAGGAACGGCAGCCAGACGACGTGCTTGAGCGTGGGCAGCGCGGAGACGATCTGCTTGACCTCCGCGGCGCGCGCGAAATCCTTTCCGCCGAAGCGGTAGCCGTCGCAGACGAAGATCAGGCTCGGCTCGATCTGCGCGAAGCGCTCGGTCACCGTCTTGGTGCCGAACTCGGGCGCAGCCGATGACCACACGGCGCCGATCGCGATCGTCGCGATCATCGCGACGGTCGTCTCGGGCACGTTGGGCATGTACGACACGATGCGATCGCCGGGCTTGATGCCCATGGCGCGCAACTGCGTGGCCAGCACGCGGACCTGTCGTCCCAGTTCCTGCCAGCTCAGCTGCGCGAGCGGGCGGTTCTCGGCGAGGTGATGGATCGCGGCCTCACCCGGCTTGGCCTTCGCCTCGTAGCGCAGCAGGTGCTCGGCGTAGTTCACGCGCGCGCCCTGGAACCACTTGGCGCCCGGCATCACGCGGCGATCGAGCACCTGCGCGGGCGGTGCGTCGGAAACGATCTCGAAGTAATCCCAGACCGCAGCCCAGAAACCTTCGATCTCCGTCACGGACCACTGGCGCAGGGCCTCGTAGTCCTTGAAGTCGAGGCCGCGCTCTTCGCGCAGCCAGTTCGTGAACTTCGCGACTTGCGAGCGTGCCGCAAACGCGGCGCTCGGCGTCCACAGCAATTCGCCTTCGGTGACGGCCATTTTCGTTCTCCCCGCGGTGATGCCCGCGTGCTCTTCTCGTAAAACGGGATTCAGCGAAGCGCGTAGACGTCGTAGGTCACGATGCCCTTGCGGAACTGCACTTCACCGATGTTGATGAACTGGCAGCCGTTGACCCAGGCATAGGCCGCGCTCGAGGTCGCGATGCGCGGAGCCGCACGTATCGGCGCTCTCTCGGGCAGTCGACCCGCCAGCAGGTTTTCGTAACCGTCGGGGCCCAGATCGACCAGGCCGTTGTAGACGGCGTACAGCAAGGCGCCGTCGTGGGTCTCGACCGTCGCACGCACGTCGAGAACGCCCTTGCCGTCGCGGCGAATCGTCATCCAGTCACCGCCGACCGCGCGCACCTTGCCGATCTTCGCGCCGTCGGGCGCCCAGACCTCGCCTCCGGTGACGTAGAAGTTGGCGCGAATGTCGTCCGGCACCGTGCCGATGATCTCGGGCTGCGTCAGCGTCGCGTTGTACGAAAAGACGTGTTCCATCTTGTAGTCGAACTGCGCCATCGTTCTCTCCTCCAATGGGTTCGATCCAGCCGCCGCTGGAGACGAACGCCGTCAGCGCAGCGTCGCGAGCCGCTCGAGCACTTTCTCGGGCACTGCGTCGGCGGGAACGACCGCGAAGCGAAAGCCGCCCTTGGGCGCCGCAGGCGCGGCGCCGCCGGACCAGAAAGCGCTCGGTAGCGCGAGGCCGTTCGCGGCGCCGCTGACGGCCTTCGGGGAGATCACGAACTGCGCGCCGGTGGCATCACCGCTGAATCCCGCGCCGGTGGGCAGACGTACACCGAGATCCCATCGGTAGTGTCCGGCGATGTTCATCACCGGCTGATACCAGGCGAGCTCTTCGGCAGAGACCGGTTCGGCGCCTTCGCGCTCTTCGAGCAGCAGGCCGTCCACACCGGACTCGCCGAAACTGCGAAGGAACTCGGCGACGTAGACGGCGCAGGAATCCGCCTCGTCACCGCCGACTTCGACTTCGGCATCGGCGCCGAAGGCTTGCAGATAGGCCTCGGTCACCCAGGCCCGCGGCGAAGGGACGGACAGGATCAGCGGCGCGCTGCCGAGCGCGGCACGCAGGCCCTTGAGCATCTCGACCAGATGCGCGCGCAGCGGCTCGTCCGCGAGCAACGTGCGCACCGGCGCAACAGCGCGCTTCTTCGCGGCCATCGCCTCCTTCAGCGGCGCGTGGCTCGCCACCCAGGCGGCGACGAGTCGTCCCACCGGAATGACGGTGAAGTCCGGCTTCAGTAGGCCCTGGGCCTTGCGGCGGAATGCGGTGTATTCGGCGCCGTCGTGCCACGGCGTCTTGCCGCCGGCCAGGAGCTTGTCGGAGTAGGCGGTGTCGTCGAGCCAGAGCAGCGGCTTGTCGCCGGCGGCGAGACGATCGAGGAGCTTGGGCATGCGATTTTCCTGAAGAGGTCGGTCAGACGTCGGGTACGGAATCGAAACGCGTGTAGCAGCGGCCTGTCGGTGCGATCAGACCGCCTGGCGCGATGGCGCCATCTCAGGCAGCGGTGAGGCCACCGTCGATGACCAGTTCGCTGCCATTCATGAACTTGGCTGCGTCGGAAGCGAGGTAGATCACCGCGCTGGCGACATCGCGGGTCTCGCCGAAGCCCATCGGGTGAAGACCCTTGATCGCCGTCTCGGCCGCGGCGAAATCCGGGGCAAGGCCCAGCTCGACGAAGTGCTTGATGAAGTTGGTGCCCATGTCGGTGCCGATGATCGCCGGATGGACCGAGTTCACGCGGATGCCGGTGCCCAACTGCGCGCACTCGATTGCCGCCGCCTTGGTCATCAGGCGAACCGCGCCCTTGGACGTGTGATACGCAACGTGCGCCGTGGTGCCGATGATGCCGGCCACCGACGAGAGATTGATGATCGACGAACCGGGCTTCATGACGCGCATCGCGTGCTTGTGACCGAGAAACACGCCGGTGACGTTGACGTCCATGACGCGGCGGAAATCCTCGACCGTGCACTGGGTGATCAGCGCGGCGGTCTCGATGCCGGCGTTGTTCACCAGGATGCTGAGGCTGCCGAACTTCGCGATGGCGGCGGCGACGGCGGCTTCCCATTGGGCTTCGACGGTGACGTCGTGTTTCAGGAACTCCGCCTTGCCTCCGGCCTTGCGGATGCTCGCGACGGTTTCGGTGGCTTCGAGCACGTCGGTGACCAGCACGGATGCGCCGGCCTGGGCGAGCGCTTCGCTGACGGCCGCGCCGATGCCGCGCGCGCCACCGGTGACCAGGGCAACCTTGCCGTCCAGACGGAAGGCCTTGTTGTAGTCCGTCATGCCGCTCTCCTCGTTATGTTCCGCGTGATCCCGCGGTGATGTGAAGAGAGATTAACCCGAGATGCGCGCGACTGGCCCTACCCGCCCGCGTAAGCCGGGGAGATGTCAGCGTCGGACCACGCGGTGTCACCCGGGGCCAATGCAAAGCCGACGTCGGCCGAGGCGAAGGCCGGGGCTTTTGCCGCAAATCGAGCGGCACCCACAGGCTTGCCCCGGCTACGGTTACGCGCCGCGCTCGATCAGGATGTCGCCGGCCTGATTGATCGTGAAGCGCCAGCCCGCATCGACACGGCACGTGAAGAACGCCTCTTCGAGCACCGCCGGACCGGCTGCGCTCGCACCCGCCTTCTGATCCTCGACCCGATATAGCGGCAGATCCTGGAAGCCGGCGCGGGTGAGCACGCGACGCCGGGCCGAACTGCGCGCCGAGCTGCGCGGCCCCTTGAAGTCACCCGACAGATGAGGCTGCGGAATCGGCCGCGATACGTCGAGCGCGAGCACCAGCCTCGCTTTCGGCGGCAGATCCTTCGGCAGCGCGTCGCCCTTCAGCGCCAGGGTCTTCTCGCCCTCCGGGGTGATGATCTGCAGCGACTTCGCGACCTGGCACTGGGAGAGCTCGAAGCCTTCGCCGAACATGCCGCGCTTGGCCTTCTGCATCAGGCTTTCGAGCGCTACCTTCAGGCTCGCGTTGTCGTGCGCCGCCAACGGCGCCTCGTAGACGTGTGCGATGTCGGAGAAGCCCAGGCCGAACGCCGAGAACACCGCCGCGAGACCCGGGATGACGATGCTCGGGATCCCCGCCACTTCGGCCACGCGGCACACGACGAACGGGCCGCCGCCGCCGAAGGCCGCCAGCACCGTGTCCGGCGTGATCGACGTGTAGCGCTTCAGGCTGTCGGCAACTTTCGCGACCCAGGCTGTCTCCATCGCGAGCGCCGCATCCTCGGCATTCAGGCCCAGACCCTTGCCGATCTTCTCGACGACCGCGTTACGCGCGCGATCGGCGTCGATCTTCAGCTCGCCGCCGAAGAACGTCGCCGGATCGAGCAGACCACCGACGAGAAAGGCGTCCGTGATCGTCGCCTCGGTACCGCCCAGCGCGAAGCAGGCCGGACCCGGCGCACTGCCGACGCTCTCGGGTCCGACGTGGATGTCGCCTTCGTGCAGCTTGATGATGGACGAGCCGCCGACACCGACGCTGACAACGTCGGACAGCGGAAACGAAACCTCGACGCCTTCGACCTTGCCGCGGCGATCGGACTTCACGACACCCTTCTCGACCAGGCCGATGTCCGTTGTCGTGCCGCCGACGTCCATCGTCAGCAGCCGCTTGAAACCGTAATGCGTGGCCAGCGCACGCGAACCTTCCATGCCGCCACGCGGGCCGGAGCTGTAGGTCTTGATGGCGATGGTCTTGGCCACCCGCGCGGAATGCCCATCGTTGCGGAAGATCAGCAGCGGGCTGGTGGCGCGGTGCTCGCGCAGCTTGTGCTCGGCGCGATACAGGAAGCGCTCCATCGCCGGATGCAGGAAGGCGTTGAACACGGCGGTCCAGGCGCGCCGCGCGTCGTTGTCGTCCTCGACGACCTCGTGCGAGTACAACAGCGGGATCGCGCCCAGCAGGTGCGGCGGGAACTTGCGCAGCAGCAATTTCTTGAGCCGGATCTCGGCAGGACCGCGATCCGCGCCGCCCGCGACGATCGCGAGGCGATTGGCGCCGGCGGAGGACAGCCCGTTCACGGCCTTGACCGCCGCGGTCTCGAGCGCTTCGTCGTCCAGCGTCAGGTCGATGTTCATCACGCGCTCGCCCACCAGCGCATCGAACAGCTCCGGCTCGCGCTTGCGGATATCGGCAGCCTTCAGTCCACCTCCGAGCACGAGGCCGATACGCTGGCCTTTGCGCTCGACCAGCGCGTTGGTGCCCTGCGTCGTCGAATAGCGGATGTGGTCGGTGCCCAGGATCAGGCGCTGCACGTCCTCTTCGCCGTAGATCGCACGCGACGCCTTCGTCAAACCATCGAGGAAGCACTTCGAAAGGTCGTACGGCGTAGTCAGCGTCTTGGTGCGCCAGACCTTGTCCCCCTCGATCACGCAGATGTCGGTCAGCGTGCCGCCGTTGTCGATGTTGATCAGCTTGCCGCCCGCTTTCCTGCCTGCGGCCGTTGCGGCGACGGATGCCGTCTGCTTCTTGCCCGACGAAGGTGTTGCCGCCATGCGTCTTCTCCTCGCTCTTGTCGTCTGCGGCTCGCGACGTCCTCAGGGAAGTCGGGGCGCGGATGGTTTCTGTCGAGGGTGACTATGCCGAGGGCCGATGCGGGTGCAGCCACCCCTAAGGATGGTCTGGGGCGGGTCGTCCGTCGTGCGCGATTCGAAGAGCCCCGGAACGTAGCCCGGGTGAAACCCGGGATGCCCGCTCGGGAAAAGAAAAAACGCCCCGGGCTACGGGGCGTCGTTGAGGCCAAAAAAAACGCGGCGACGATCCATCGTCACCGCGTCTATATCGCCGCAGCTGAGACTCTCAGCTCGTCCCGAGCGACCGCAGCGCGTTCTGCGTCAGGTAGCGCTCGTACATCGTCGGATCGTTGGCGCCGCTCTTGTGCTGCGTGTCGTGCACCTTGACCTGCTCGACGCGCGTGACGTCGCCAGTCTGGATGTCCGACGCCGTGAAGTGGCACCAGCTCCAGTACGGATGCTTGCCGTCCATGACTTTCTGGTCGCCCTTCTCGTACAGGCTGTAGGCACCATCGAAGCAGCGGAACGGCTCTCCGCGACGGTCGTACGTGACCATGCCGACGAGCACCTGGTTGCGGGCATCGAACCACAGCTGCTTCTTCGATACAGGCGCACGCGGGAAGCCGGTGGGCTGCGCCTCGATCATGATCGCCTCGGGAATCAGCTCCACGTTGGTGTCCCAGAACGTCTTGCCCTGCGCACCGCCGTGCGTGGTGTGCTCCCAGTTCGGAGCGTCCGCCGCCCAGCTCTCCGAAAGGCCGCACAGCCAGGGGCCGCGGTTGACGATGTTGTAGCCGCTCCAGGTATGCAGCGGATCGCCGGTGCCCCAGGCATCCGACAGATACAGCGAAAGGCCGGGGAGCAGCGGCTCGAAGCGCTGGTCGGTGGGGAACTGGCGGATACGCTTGAAGTCCGCCACGTACCCGTAGAGCTCCGGAAACTTGCGGTGGTCGTAGTACCAGATGTTCATGAACGACGTGCCGCGAAAATTGTTCGGCGACAGGAAGAACACCGACTGGAAGCGCAGCTTGTCCTTCTGCTCGGGCCAGTAGGGCTTCGGGTCCAGCGTCGTGCGTGCCACCGCCGACAGCTCCGCCCAGCCACCGGTGTAGCGGAAACGCGGCGCACCGTCCGCGCGCATCGCGTAGGCCGTGATCGCGTAGAACGAGGCGTCGTGGCGGCCCCAGCTCAGCGTCTGCGCTGCGGCCAGCTCGATTCCCTGCTTCGGGTCCGGGAACGGGTTGCCGCCGATCCAGGGCTGGCCGTCGGCTGCATTCACGACGTTGCCCTTCTCGTCGAACTTGGCCTTGCCGGCGTTCTTGAGCGTCGCCTCCTGGTACTCCCAGGGCGACAGCCGCATGACATCGGTCGTGCTCTTGACCACCTTGAGCTTGCGACCCTGCTTGACGATCTGCTGATAGGTGATCGGCTGCATCAGCGCCTTGACGTGTTCGACGTTCGCGGACGTGATGTAGTCGCCGGTCTTGATCTTGCCCTTGGTGTAGCCCTCGATGGACAGGAGTTCATCGGGATAGGCCTTGCTGACCTCTCCGGTCGCCGCGATCGTCTTGGCCAGAGGCGCCAGGACGCCTGTAGCGAGAACGCCGCGGCTGGCATCTGCAAGGAATTTTCGGCGGGTGTAGTCGCGGCCGAAGCGGGTGATGATCATCTGTGATTCTCCTTCCTAACCAATAAGAAAACGGTGAACTCGCTGCCGGAGCGCCTGCATTGGGCGCCCTCTGCTTGCAGCAGTAGACCAAAAAAAAGGCCCCCGGGTTGCACCCCCGAGGGCCTCCTGAGTCTTCTTTCTTACGTGTTACTGGGCGAAGTGGATGCCGCGCCCGGCAACCGGCAGATCAGAACTGATACGCGGCGCGAATCACGAACTCATCCGCCCAGCCGATGTTCTGGAGCGCGTTGGAGTTCGGATCACCGTAAAGGTCACCGTCGATGTAGTTGTAGATGAAGTCGAACGTCATGTTGTTACCCGGGCTCCAGCGGAAGCCGCCCTGAACCAGCAAGCCACCGTCGACATCGAGCAGCGCAGCGCCGCTCAGACGGTAGATGTAGTTCGGGAACGGCTGCAGGAACGCGAGCACCACGTCGGTGCTGCCGCCCTTCTTCTCGTCGGTGCACTGCTTGGTCTTGCGGTTGGTCGCAGCCGCTTCGGTTCCCGGATCACCGCCCGTGCCGCCCTGGCAGCCCAGATGCTGGCCGAACAGGTTGGAGTCGGACTTGTGGATCGCCTGGAACACCATGTAGGTGGCCGGGAAATCATCAAACCAGCGGTGGTACTTCTCCATCACGAGGTCGGTGACGCTTTCGTCCGACTCGATGAAGTTGCGCGACAGCGACTTCTCCGTGAACTTGCGCTCGGGGATGTAGCTGGTTTCCACGTTGATGATCAGCTGGTCGAGCAGCGAGCCCGGCTCGGCTTCCACGACGTAGCTTGCGCCGGCGCCGTAGATCTCTTCCTTGTGGTACTCGTGGATGATGTGACCACGCAGACCACCACCGTTCGTGTTGAGGGCCGCCAGACCGCCGCCCACGCCGAAGAACAGGTCGAGTTCACGTGCCGCAGCCGTGATGTTGTCACCCACTTCCGAACCCGTCAGCAGGCCGGTGAAGGGCTGGAACTCGCGGACGAGCGTGTTCAGGCCTTCGACACCGTCCAGGCGGACCTGGCCGGCATACGTGAACCACTCGTTCGCCGACCACACACCGGTGGGATCCGCTTCGAGCGGCGTGCCCGCCATGATCGAACCGGTGCCCGGCAGGCCCGGCAGATCACGTACGACACCCGACTCCACCCAGCGGAACGTGCCTTCGTGGTTGTAGCGCTGCGTCGCGATGAACTGCAGACCCCAGTTGCCGAAGTTGCCGCGCAGACGCAGACCGTAGTTGAAGTCTTCGCCGCGATGCTCGTCGGACCAGGTCTCGTGCACCGAGAACTGCGAGGGAATGACGTTGTACGGCGTGTTCGGCGTCGGATAGATCGTCGGCGTGAACATCTGCGCGTAGGCGTCGGCTTCCCACTGGTCGGTGGCCTGCCACGTCACGCGAACACCAGGAGCGGCGACGCGTTCGTCCGCGTACTCCTCGAGTGCGTCGTCGAGAATCAGGTGGCGACGAAGATCGAGACCGTTGGGAACGTCGAAGATTCGGAAGAACAGCGCCTGTCCCCATGCGATCTGCTGCTGACCGGCACGGATGAGGACGGGACCCGCGGTGATGTCCAAGTACAGGGACGTGAAGTCCGCCATGTAATTGTCACCGCAGATTTCAAGGTAGTTCAGGCAGCTCTTGCCGCCATCCTTGTAATCGTCGTATTCGAAGTAGCGAACCTTGCGCTGGTTGAAGCCATCGGGATTCGACGGATTGCCGGCGTAGTCGAGCGTATCGCTACGCTTGAACTCATCGTAGTTTCCGAAGTCATAGATCGTACGAATGCTCGAGTACATCTGAACATTGGAACTGAACGTGACACCCAGATCGAACTTGCCACGGAGCTGGTTGAGGTTCCAATCGTTATGGCCGCGCGGCGTGTTGCGCGTAGCGGTGCTGGGCACGCCCGGCGCCGCGGTGATCAGATTGTTGACCGCATTCTGGAGAGCCTGGCCAACGAGGGGAACACCCAGCGTGGCACCGACGCCCGGAAGAGTGTTCAAGGCACCGGTTCCGTTAGCCGGGAAAGCGCTACGACCCGTGGTCTTGCCGTTGAAAGGATTGGTTCGCTGATTGTTCGGGTTTTCGTCGGAATCGGTATGGAAAGCCGAGTCGAAACGCACGAAACCGCTGAATGCAAACCCCATGTCGCTGAAGAACCCACCGCCACCGCCGCCATCCCCACCGCCGCCGAAGTCACCTCCGCCGCTGCTGGGCTCCGCTCCGCCTTCCTGCGACATCGCGGGGCCTGCTGCGAACGCACTTGCGATGGCCAGAGCATAGAGACTCCGACGCAATTTCCCGTCCACCCTTTTCATGCTTCTCTCCTTCCTAAAGTTATATCGCTGCACATGCGCTCCACCCTCTTTCGCATGTGCGCCCTTACTTAGCGTTTTGCCAACTGTTTAGCCGACCGTTTTTCTGCTTTTTCAACCACCGATCCGGATGATGCGTCCCGCCTGCCCAACAGCGAGAACGTCCGTGCCCGGAGAGCCCACGCCAACGTACCACACGGTCGTGACCTCGGGGTTGTTCACGGAACTCCAGCTGGCTCCATCATCGTTGCTGACCATCATTTCGCGCATCGCGGTGATCGTGACCTTTCCATCCGCCGACGAGTGAACCCCGTTGAGAATGGCCTTACTGCCGACGTCGATGCAAGTCCACGTCACACCGCCGTCCACCGTCTTCAGCGCGTAGCCGTCCTGACCCACGGCGTAGCCCTTTCCGTCATCGCGAATCTCGACGTCGAACAGCGACGCCGACGACTTGTTCTGCACGCTCCAGTTGCGGCCGCGATCGGTCGACCGCAGCACCAGCCCGAACTCGCCTACGACGGTGATCGAGCCATCGGCCGCCACGTGGGCGCCGTACAGATGGGGCTCGGCGCCGCCGTCGGTGCCGACCTGCATCCAGTCGAGCGTCAGCGGGTGCCAGGTGCGGCCCCCGTCTTCGGAAAGCACCAGCGCGCCGAATTCACCCGCGGCGACCGTCAGGCCTCCGACGTTGCTGCTCACGCTGAACAGGCGCTTCTCGATGCCCGTCTTGACCTCTTCCCACTCACCGCCGGCGCTCTTCACGAACGCGTGGCCGGTCTGGCCGACCGTGATGGTGCGGGCCGGGTCCACATGCACGCCGAGCATCGCCAGATCGGTCGGCAGCTTCGAGGCCTTCCAAGTCTTGCCACCATCTTCGGTGCTCTGAACCTCACCTGCGGCACCGACGGCAACGCCCCGCTGGCCATCGAAGCCGATGCCGAACAGGGTCTGGTGGACGGTGCCCTTCACGACGACGTCGATCTTCTTGTCGACCGACGCGGCACTGGCGACGAATGCGGCGCAGCCGGCCACGAGGCCGAGCGAGAGTGCGGCACTGAGCCGACGGTGGGTGGTCACGAAACGAGTCCTCCTGGGGAGCTGGCTAGCGAGCGATTCCATACGCATGTTCTCAATATCTTCCACGGCTTCCTGACGCCAGATCGCGGCGCCCCGATCCAAGCTGCGGCCGACGGGTCACGTCGGCCGCATATTTCCTAAAGTCTTTCCGTCGATCCCGATCTACTTGGCCGGAACCAGATTCTTGTCGTCGTCGTCATCGCCAGCGGTGAAGAGCGAAAGATCGACGCCTTCACCGACGAGCAGATCCTTGCGCTTCACGAAGCTGGGCTTGATGAGATAGCACAGCAGCGGCAGCACGACCAAGGCGAGAACCATGTTGATGGCCATGACCATCATCAGCAGCAGGCCCATGTCCGCCATGAACTTCAGCTCGGACATGAAGTACCAGGGCGCGATGCCCATCAGCATGATGACCGCAGTGAACATGATCGCCTTGCCGGTGGTGGTCAGCGACATTTCGATGGCCTTGCCCCAGTCCTCGTTCTGCGCGTGGTACTCCTCGCAGATACGCGACAGCAGGTAGATACCGTAGTCGATACCGACACCGACACCGATCGCCGCCACCATCAGCGTGTTGATGTCGAGGCCCACACCCATCAGATGGATGGTCGCCGTCAGCGTGAAGTTGGCGAGATTCACCGGGATGAGCAGGATCAGCGCAGCCACGAACGAACGGTAGGCGAAGCTGCAACCGATGCCGATCACGATGGAGAGGCACGTGATGATCACGTAGTGGAAGCGATCCACGACGTTGTTCATGGCCTGCTGCAGCGCGATGGTGCCGGTACCCAGGCGGATGCGGAACGCCTCGTGATCGATCTTCGCGTTCTCGACGGCCTTGGTCGCCGTTTCGAGCGCCTTGTCGACCGTCTCCTGCTTGTTATTCGCGTACCAGAGCGACACCGTCGAGTGCTGCAGTTCGAAGTCCGTGACGTGCGAGTAGGCCTTCGGGCTGGAGCCGGCGAGCGACACCATCGAGGCCGCGCTGACCGCGTCGTTGGTCGGATCGACCGGCGTCCACTTCGGATTGCCGCCAGCGAACAGGCGCTGGGCTTCACCCAGGTAGTCGCCGTAGGACAGCGTCGCGCGCGGCGGGAATTCGCCGTTCTCGAGCTCCGTCTGGATCTTGCGGGACGTCAGGAACGTGTCCGCGAGCTTGGCGACACGGTCCGGGTTCTTCGCGTCCTTGGCTTCGAGCACGATTTCCAGCGTGTTCACGCCAGGGAAGTTCGCGTTGATCTGGCGGATCGCCTCGTTGTACTCCGAGTGATCCCACAGCAGGCCGCTACCTTCGACCGGGTTACCGATCTTGACCTGCACGGCGATCGCGACCGACGCGATGCTGAAGATCAGGACGATCGGCGCGGTGATGCGGGCCTTCTTGCCGTACGAAAGGGACGCGATCCAGCGCAGCAGGCTCTGGAAGCCCTTCTGGAAGGCGCCGCCCTTCTCCGCGCTGTGACCGCCGACGAGTTCTTCGACGTTCTTCGGTGCCGGCAGCACCGCGAGCAGCAGCGAGATCAGGACCACGCCCGTCGGGATCAGCCAGATGCACCACATGCCGCAGAAGAACGCGAAGCGCTCCATCGCGGGAATCGGCGCCAGGGCGATCAGGAACACGCCGACGATGTCGGTGAAGATGCCCAGGATCGACGGCGCCATCATGACGCCCATCGTGATCTCGGCCGCCTTCGGCTTGTCTTTCACGTGCGCGTAGATTTCGTAATAGCGCTCGGTGAACTGCACGCAGTGCGAGAACGAACGCGCCACCAGCAGCAGCGGCACGATCATCAGCAGCGGCTCGATCGGCGACTTGATCCATCCCACCAGTCCGAAGCCCCAGATGGCGGCGACCGTGCTGGTGATGATCGGCGTCACGACGCCGACGATGTTGCGCATGTAGATGACCAGCATGATCACCATCAGGCTCAGCGTGATGGCGAAGATGACCCGCATCTGCTCCTGATAGAAGTACACCCAGCCGGTCAGCGCGGGCTGTCCGGCGAGGTACACGTCATGGTCCTTGTCGCGATTCTTGACGACGAGGTCCTGCACGAACGCGAACGCGGTGCCGTAGTCGAGCTGCTGCTCGATGAAGGTGGCGTTGATCAGCGTGGCCGAGGAGTCGGTCGAGATCAGGAACGTGCGCGAGCCGGGCGACTTGTCGACGCGGGTCTTGAAGTCCGCGATCTCTTCCGGGGTCTTGGGCACGTAGTCGCCCATCAGCGGGCGCATGTCGATGCCGAACGGGGTGGCTTCCGCGTAGCGGGCCTTTTCCGTTGCGATCGACAGGATCTGGTCATGGTCGACGCCAGGCGACAAATCGATGTCGCGCGTCATCTGCCAGACCTTGGCGAGGGTTTCGGCGTTGTAGATATCGCCGTCCTTGCGCTTGAGCATCACCGTGACGGTGAGCGGATTACCGAAGTTCGGATGGTCCGAATACACCTGAACGAACGGGTCATCCTTCGGCAGCAGATCCGAGAAGATCGTCTGCAGCTTGACGTCCTTCAGGCCGATGGCGAAGAAGACGGTGATGGCGATGAACACCGCCCAGCTGAACATCCGATTGCGGATGACCCAACGGGCGATGCGGAAGCGCAATGAGTACATGGGCAGTTACCGGCTGAAAAAGGGCGCAAAGCAGCCATATGAGCGGATTGCCGCCCGGACCATTCTTGTGAATTTCATTTTTCTCCTCATCCGTTCCGGCACGTGTCCGCAAACGTTTGTTGTTGCGCGTCTAATGGTGCGCGCTCTCTCCGCAGATTACAGGCCGGCGACTTCGAGGGAACACTACCCGAAGGGGTAGTGTTCAGCGATAGGGGTAAATCCTTAGCAAGGCGTCGCAATAAAGATAGTCAAAAAAGCCTTGTTTTCCTGCACTCCGAGAGGCATCGGCCTGGATCGTCGCGAATGTGCACCGCGCCATTTTCCTGCCACGGGTCCGGAAACGAAAAAGCCCGCAGCATGCGCTGCGGGCTTCGTCGGATTGGTGGTGATGAGTGGAATCGAACCACCGACCTCAGCATTATGAGTGCCGCGCTCTAACCGTCTGAGCTACATCACCGTTGCGGGCCAGAGCCAGCAGGGGCGCGGATTGTAGTGGACCACCCGGCCAAGGTCACGTCCCCGGCCTCCAAACATGTATTCGCCATGACCGAGCTTGCCTACCGCTGGCGCAACCAGCGTCTCGAAGTCGTCCCCCACCCCCACAAGGTCAGCGCCGAGGCGCTACGGGGGATCGACCGCCAGAAAGCTGCACTGCAACAAAACACCCTCCAGTTCGTCAGGCGCAAGCCGGCCAACCACGCCCTGCTGACCGGGGCCCGAGGGACCGGCAAGTCCAGC
Source organism: Panacagrimonas perspica (assembly GCF_004364935.1). GTDB lineage: Bacteria > Pseudomonadota > Gammaproteobacteria > Nevskiales > Nevskiaceae > Panacagrimonas > Panacagrimonas perspica. Next base: position 2,396,719 of record NZ_SOBT01000008.1, read on the forward strand.
CTCGTGAAGGCCATGCTGGATGAATTCGCCGGCCAGGGGCTGCGGCTCGTGGAGATCCATCCGCACGACCTGACCGAGCTGCCCGAGGTCGTCGCCCCGCTGCGGGACCGGCCCGAGCGCTTCATCCTGTATGTCGACGACTTCAGTGTCGCCTCTTCCGACGCGCGCCTGACCGCGCTCAAGACCGCCCTCGATGGCGGCATCGAGGACCCGCCGGAGAACGTGCTCATCTATGCCACGTCGAACCGTCGCCACCTGATGCCCGAAATGGCCAAGGAGAACGAGGGGTACCACTGGGAGGATGGCGAATTGCATCCCGGCGAAACCACCGAGGAGAAGATCTCGCTGTCGGAGCGCTTCGGCCTGTGGCTGAGCTTTCTGCCCTTCACGCAGGACCAGTATCTCGACGCCGTGCGGGTGCACCTGGCCCTGCTGGGGCACGACGGCTGGGACGAGGAGCTCCAGACGTTGGCGCTGCGCTGGGCGCTGAACCGCGCTTCCCGATCGGGTCGCGTGGCTCGTCAGTTCGCTCGCGACTGGGTGGGCCGCGAGAGCACGTGACGGCTAGCCGACCAGCTTCTTGACGACGGCCAGGTAGTTCTTCATCGCCTGGTCGGCACTGGTGCCCTTGAGCTTGCTCCAGGCGTCGTACTTGGCGCGGCCGACCATGTCGAGCATGCCGGGACGCGCGCCCTTGACGTCACCGTCGGTGGATTGCTTGAACAGCGAATAGAGCGTCAGCAGATCCTCGTTGCTCGGGCGCTTGGTCAGCGTCTTGACGTCCTTCTGAGCCTGCTCGAACTGCGCCTTGATGTCCGACATGAAAGCTCCTGGCAAGAATTTCGGTGGGACGTTTTAGCACGCGCCCTGCCCGCCCAGCAGGGGCCGATCCCGTGCTAGGCCCGTTCCAGCGTGACGAAGCGATAGGCGTAGGGGTGCCGGTCGTCCGCCGGATGCTCCTGCGATGCAACCTCGCGGAATTGCGCGCGTTCGAACGCGGGGAAATGCACGTCCCCCGGCAGGGACGGCCCGACGCGGGCGAGAACCTCGGTGAGATACACGGTCTGCGCCCGGGCCAGCGACTGCCGGTAAAGGTCCGCGCCACCGATGATCATCAGCTCGCCGTCGCAGGGTTCCGCCAGCGCGGATTCGAGCGACTCGAAACGGCGGGCCCCTTCGGGCGCGAAGGCCGGGTCACGGCTGAGCACCCAGTTCGGACGCCCGGGCAGCGGCCGGCCGAGGGAGGCCCAGGTCTTGCGGCCCATCAGTACGGTCTTGCCCATCGTCGTGCGCTTGAAGTGCGCCATGTCGTTGGGCAGCTTCCAGGGCAGCGATCCGTCCGCCCGGCCGATCAGTCGGTCCTGATCCATTGCGACGATCAAGCCCAGGCGGCGCCCCTCGCCGCCCGCGGAGCCCGATGGGCTCACACCGCCACCGGCGCCTTGATGTGCGGGTGCGGCTCGTACTCGGTCAACGCGAAGTCGCCGGGCTGGAACGCGAACAGGTCGCGCACTTCCGGATTCAGCGTCATCTTCGGCAGCGGCCGGACTTCTCGCGCGAGCTGCGTGCGGGCCTGTTCGAGGTGGTTCGAGTACAGGTGGCAATCACCGCCGGTCCAGACAAAATCACCCGGAGCCAGTCCGCAGACCTGCGCGATCATCAACGTGAGCAGCGCGTAGCTCGCGATGTTGAACGGCACGCCGAGGAAGATATCCGCGCTGCGCTGGTAGAGCTGGCAGGACAGCTTTCCGTCCGCCACGTAGAACTGGAAAAGCGCGTGGCAGGGCGCCAGCGCCATCTTGTCCAGCTCGCCGACGTTCCAGGCCGACACGATGTGCCGGCGCGAATCCGGGTTGCCCTTGATCTGGTCGATGATCAGGCGCATCTGGTCGATCTCGCGGCCACCGCTCGCCGGCCATGCGCGCCACTGGCGACCGTAGACCGGGCCGAGTTCACCGGTCGCGTCGGCCCATTCGTCCCAGATCGAAACGCCGTGTTCCTTGAGCCAGGCGACGTTGGTGTCGCCGCGCAGGAACCACAGCAGTTCGATCAGGATGGACTTGAGATGCAGCTTCTTGGTGGTGACCATCGGGAAGCCTTCCGCGAGGTCGAACCGCAGCTGGTGGCCGAACACCGACAGCGTCCCGGTGCCGGTGCGGTCGGATTTGGGCGTGCCGTGCTCGAGCACGTGCCGCATCAGATCGAGGTATTGGCGCATGGCCGAATTGTACCGGCGCCCTGCGTAGCCCGGACGAACTCCGGGAGGAGAATTTGTCCGAGCGGGCGCGCAATCCCCGGACTTCGTCCGGGCTACGTCGGCGAACTCAGACGGCGAAGCTCTCGCCGCAGCCGCACTGCGCCTTCACGTTCGGATTGATGAACTTGAAGGACTCGTTCAGTCCCTGCTTCTGCCAGTCCAGGATCATGCCCTGCAGCATCGGCAGGTGCTCCGACTTCACGATCAGCTTGGCGCCATGGGACTCGAACACCTCGTCCCCGGCCGACACGTCGTCGGCGTAGTCCATCGTGTAGGCGTAGCCGGAGCATCCCGACTTCTTGACCCCCACACGCAGTCCCAACCCCTTGCCGCGCTTGGCGAGCTGGAGCTGGATACGGCTGGCGGCGGAGGCGGAAAGCTGGAGACTCATGTCAGGTGGCGGTGCAATTCGCGCAGAACGTCCTGCGCCATGAGCCAACAGTGGGCGCGATCCTCTGGAATTTCAAGGTCGGCGCGCAGTTCGGCGACCGGCGCGACCTGCAAGTCCGCCACCGGACGCCCGAGGCACCAGTCGGCCAGCCAGCTGCCGACGGCGATCGTGTAAGGGCATCCCCAGGCGCGGAAGCGGGCATCGCTGACGCGCCCGTCGGTCAGGCGGCATTCCAGCCTCAGCCGGAACTTGCCGGCGTGGGACCCGACCTCGGCGGCGCTCACACCGACCGCCGGCTCAAGAGCCCCGGCTCGCGGGGTTCCGATGAAGCGCCGCCAGACCTGCGGCGGATAGCCGAGCGGGTTGTTCGAGCCCAAACCGTTCTCGCCCACGTTCGCCGTCATGCGAGCCGGTTCAGCCCGTTGTGCGCGGCCACCCGGTAGGCCTCGGCCATCGTCGGGTAGTTGAACGTCGTGTTGATGAAGTAGCGGATGCTGTTGGTCGCCGGATCGGCCATCACCGTCTGCCCGATGTGCACGATCTCCGAAGCCCGATCGCCGAAGCAGTGCACGCCGAGCACCTGCAAGGTCTCGGAGTGGAACAGCAGCTTGAGCATGCCCACCGTCTCGCCCGTCATCTGCGCACGGGCCAGGCTCTTGAACGCGGCGTGCCCGACCTCGTACGGCACGCGCGCCGCGTGCAGGTCGCGCTCGGTACGACCCACCGAGGAAATCTCGGGGATCGTGTAGATCCCGCTCGGGATCATTTCCAGCGGCTGCGGCTGCACGCTGGGGTCGAGGATGTGCTGCGTCGCGAAACGTCCCTGCACCGACGCCGCGCTGGCCAGTGCCGGCGGACCGATGACATCGCCCACCGCGTAGATGTGCGGCAGCGCGGTGCGATAGCAGTCGTCGACCAGCACCTGTCCCCGTGAATTCAGCGCGATGCCGAGCTCGGCCAATCCCATGCCGTCCGAGTTGCCGGTGCGCCCGTTGGCCCACAGCAGAACGTCGGACTTGATGCGACGGCCCGACTTCAGGTGCAGCACGACGTCGCGTTCGCGTGGCTCGACGCGTTCGTACTCTTCCTGATGGCGGATCAGGCAGCCCTGCTCGCGCAGGTGATAGGACAGCGCCTCCGCGATCTCCTCGTCGAGGAACGACAGCAGGCGGTCCTGCGTATTGACCAGGGTCACCTTCGCGCCGAGGTTGACGAAGATCGAGGCGTACTCGCAGCCGATCACGCCAGCGCCGAAGATCGTCACCGAGAACGGGTGATGGCCGTAACGCAGGATGCTGTCGCTGTCCTTGACGCGCGGATGCGTGAAGTCGAGGTCGGGCGGGTGATACGGCCGCGAACCGGATGCGATGACGAAGTGCGCCGCCTTGAGTATTTCCGGCGCCGCGCTCTCGCCGCGCACCTCGATACGATTCGCATCGAGAAAGCTCGCACTGCCCTCGAACACCGGAACACGATTGCGTTCGTAGTAGCGCCGACGGCTCGCGATCTGCGATTCGACGACCTTGTCCGCGCTGCTGAGCAACTGCGGATACTCCGGCGGATTGGCGTTGTAGTAGTTGCGCGTCAGCGGGTTGTGCCGCAGGTCGCTGAGCGTCTTCACGGCATGACGCAGCGCCTTGCTCGGGATCGTGCCCCAGTGCGTGCAGCCGCCGCCGATCTCGACGCTGCGCTCCACCAGCGCGACGCGCCGGTGGTTCTTGGCCGCCATCATGGCCGCGCCTTCTCCGGCGGGGCCGGAGCCGATCACGACGATGTCAAATTCCTGCATCTGTTTCCTCGATTTCCTGCATCTGTTTCCTCGATCAGTTCGTCAGCGGCGACAGCGCGCGCAGACGCAATACTTCATGTTCGACGCGCGCAGCGGCCGCATCGATGTCGGCTTCGCACGTCGTGCGGCCGAACGAAAAACGCAGGGATGCGTTCGCGAGTTCGTCGTTGCGCCCGAGCGCGCGCAGCACGTAGGAGGGCTCCGCCGTCGCCGACGAACAGGCCGCGCCACTCGAAACCGCCACGTCGAACAGCGCCGCCCGCAGGGATTCGCCTTCCACGCCGTCGAAGCTCAGGTTGAGGATGTGCGGCGCCGCCTGCCGCGCATCGCCGTTGCGTTGCACCCCGGGCAGCATCGCGAGTCGTTGCCAGAGTCGTTCGCGCAAGTGGGTCGTCCGTTCGCTGAAGTCCACGGGAAGCGATGCAAATGCCGCGCCCATGCCCACGACCTGGTGCGTGGCCAGGGTCCCCGAACGCATGCCCCACTCGTGGCCACCGCCGTGCAGCAGCGGCGCGACACGTGCCCGCGGCCTGCGTCGCACGAACAGCGCGCCGACACCCTTGGGGCCGCCGAGCTTGTGCGCCGAAAGTGACAGCAGGTCGACGGGCACCGCGCAGAGGTCGATCGCGACCTTGCCGGCGGCCTGCGCCGCGTCCACGTGCAGCATCACGCCGCGCTCGCGCAACTGCGGGGCCAGCGCCGGGATATCGGTGAGATTTCCGATCTCGTTGTTGGCCCACATCAGCGACACCAGCACGGTTTCGGGGCTCAGCGCGTCGATCACCTGCTGGGGCTCGATGCGCCCCAGCCGATCCGGTTGCAGATACGTGACGCGCACGTTACGCGCGCCTTCCAGCCAGCGGCAGGTATCCAGCACGCAGCGATGCTCGATCCGCGATGTGATCACGTGGGCCCGCCCGCGGGCATGGAATTCCACCGCGCCCTTGATCGCGAGGTTGTTCGACTCGGTGGCGCCGCTGGTCCAGACGATTTCCTCCGGCTGCGCACCCACGAGCGCCGCAACCTGCGCGCGCGCCGCCTCCACCGCGGCAAGCGCCTGCCGGCCCGCGGCATGCGCCGACGCCGGATTGCCATATCCGCCGCCCGGCTCCAGCCAGGGCCGCATCGCGGTCCAGGCTTCGGGTGCGAGCGGCGTGGTGGCGGCGTGGTCGAGGTAGATCACGTGGCGGATGAGACGAAGGCTTCGGGCGGATAGTCTGATGCAAGTCGGCGCCCATGGCCGAATCGACGCTCGTCGTCATGCATCGAACGTGACGTTGGCGCGCGCCGCTGCGTACACTTTTCCGTCCTGGCGTGCCTGCGCACGTCTCTCGGAGGTCTGGCTTGAACATCACCATCTTCGGCTCCGGCTACGTCGGGCTGGTCACCGCCGCCTGCTTCGCCGATGCCGGCAACGACGTCCTGTGCGTCGATGTCGACGCGGCAAAAGTGGAACGGCTGCGCCGCGGCGAGTGCCCGATCTACGAGCCGGGACTCGAGGAATTGCTGGTCTCGAATGCGCAGGCCGGCCGCCTGCGTTTCACCACCTCCGCAGCCGAAGGCGTCGCCCACGGCCTCTACCAGTTCATCGCGGTCGGCACGCCGCCCAGCGAGGACGGCTCGGCCGACATGAAGTACGTGCTCGCGGTCGCCAAGTCCATCGGTCATCACATGGACGACTACCGCATCGTCGTCAGCAAATCGACCGTGCCAGTGGGCACAGCGGACCGCGTGCGCGACACGCTCGCCGCGGAGCTGGCGGGTCGGGGCAAGACGATCGAATTCGACGTGGTGTCGAACCCGGAATTCCTGAAGGAAGGCGCCGCCGTGGCGGACTTCAACAAGCCCGACCGCGTGATCGTCGGCGTGTCGTCGGAAAAGGCCGCGGACCTGATGCACGCGCTGTACGCGCCGTTCAACCGTAACCACGACAAGATGATCGTCATGGACCTGCGCTCGTCGGAGCTGACCAAGTACGCGGCCAACGCGATGCTGGCGACCAAGATCAGCTTCATGAACGAGATGGCCAACCTGGCCGAGCGCGTCGGCGCCGACATCGAGAAAGTGCGCGTCGGCATCGGCTCGGATCCGCGCATCGGCTTCCATTTCATCTATCCGGGCTGCGGCTACGGCGGCTCGTGCTTCCCCAAGGACGTGAAGGCGCTGGCGCACACGGCCTCGACGGTCGGCTTCGAGGCCTCGTTGCTCAACAGCGTCGAAGCCGTGAACAAGGCACAGAAGAATCGCCTGTTCGAAAAGATGCAGAAGCACTTCGGCTCCCTGCAGGGCAAGACGATTGCGCTGTGGGGCCTGGCGTTCAAGCCGCGTACCGACGACATGCGCGAAGCGCCGTCGCGCGACCTGATGGAAGCGGTGTGGGCCGCCGGCGGGAAGATCCGCGCCTACGATCCGGTGGCGATGCACGAAACCGAAAAGCTGTATGGCAAGCGCGCGGACCTGGTGCTCGCGAGTTCGCCGGAGGAAGCGGTCAAGGGCGCTGATGCGCTCGCCGTGGTCACCGAGTGGCGCGTGTTCCAGTCGCCGAATTTCGAGCGCATCGCCAAGGCGATGAAGCACCCCGTGATCTTCGACGGCCGCAATCTCTACGAGCCGAAGTTCGTCGAGCAGGCGGGCATCGCGTACTACGCGATCGGACGCGGACGCGCCTGACGTGGGCCACGCGCAGGTCGCCTGGGTGACCTGCCCGCTCGCGCACGCGGAGGCGCTCGCGCGCGGCCTGGTGGAAGCGCGTGTCGCGGCCTGCGTGAACATCCTGCCGGCAGTGACCTCGATCTATCGCTGGAAGGACGAGGTGAGTCAGGACGGCGAAGCGCTGCTGATGATCAAGACCACGGCGGACGTCTTCGAGGACCTCAAGCGCGAAGTCCTCGCGCGCCACCCTTACGAACTCCCCGAGATCATCGCGGTCGATATCGCCGCTGGGCACACGCCCTATCTCGAATGGATCGCCGCTTCGATCGGATCACCACCGCACTCTTGAAGAAACTTCTCCCTTTCCTGATCGTCGCCCTGCTCGCGCTGGGCGGTGGATTCGCCTTGCAGCGCTATCTGACCGGTCGCGAGGCTGTGGAGGCACCGTCGCTCGCACCCGAGCTGTCGATGGCCACGCTCGACGGCGGCACCGCGAGCTTGTCGGCGTTGCGCGGCAAGCTCGTGCTGGTGAATTTCTGGGCGACGTGGTGCGCGCCGTGCCTGCAGGAAATCCCGCTGCTGGTGCAGATGCAGGATCGCTACGGTGCACGCGGCCTGCAGATCCTGGGGCCCGCGATGGACGACCCCGAGCAGGTCCGCGCGATGCTGCCGCGCCTGAAGATCCAGTACCCGATCCTGATCGGCGAGACGCAGATTCCGAATGCGATGGATGCGCTCGGCGACACGATGGGCGCGCTGCCGTTTTCCGTACTGATTTCCGCGGACGGGTACGTAGTCGATCGCAAGCACGGCGAATTCGAGGCCGAGGAGCTGATCCAGCTCATCGAGAAGCACCTGCCCACGCAGGACGCGCTCTAGAAGCCAGGCAGAACGGACACGACGGCTTCCCGCGGACGCCGAAACATGGTTTCGGCCCGTCGTCGCGCTGACCGGGCACCCCATCTTGCCGCCAACGGTCGGCAAACCGCTTCGATCCTCCGCCAATTTCCATTCCCGCTGCCCTTCGGGCAGAATCTTGGCACTTCAAGGACGGAAGCGTTCCACTTGAGCCACCTGCTGCTCCTGAACGGCCCCAACCTCAACCTGCTCGGCACTCGCGAGCCCGAGGTCTACGGGGCTACGACGCTCGCCGAGATCGAGGCGGACATGGCGCAGCGTGCGCAGGCGCTGGGGCACCGCCTGAGCAGCTTCCAGAGCAACCATGAAGGCGCCCTCGTCGATCGCGTGCAAGAGGCGCGCGGCGATGTCGACTTCATCCTGCTCAATCCTGGTGCGTTCACGCATACCAGCGTCGCGCTGCGCGATGCACTGCTGGGCGTGGCCATCCCGTTCATCGAGGTTCATCTCTCGAACGTGTACAGCCGGGAGTCCTTCCGGCATCACTCGTACTTCACCGACATCGCCGTGGGCGCGATCGTGGGACTGGGCCCGATTGGCTATGGGCTGGCTCTGCACGCGGCGGATCAACAACTGACGAAAAAGGGGAAATAGCGGCAATGGACCTGCGCAAGATCAAGACGCTGATCGACCTCGTGGAGCAATCGGGGATCTCGGAGCTGGAGGTCAAGGAAGGCGAGGAATCGGTGCGCATCAGCCGCAACAGCGGGCCGATCACGCAATACATCTCCGGTCCGGGACCCGCCGCCGGCTCGTACGCGCCCCCGGCACCGGCCGCAGTCGCAGCGCCGGTGGCACAGGCGGCTCCCGTCGCCGCGGCGAAACCCGAAGTGGATACGCGCCACATCGTGCGCGCACCGATGGTCGGCACGTTCTACCGGCAGCCCTCGCCGGGCGCGCGCGCGTTCGTGGAGATCGGCCAGACCGTCAAGGCCGGCCAGACGCTGTGCATCATCGAGGCGATGAAGATGCTCAACCAGATCGAGTCCGACAAGGCGGGCGTCGTCGCCGAGATCCTGGTGGCCAACGAGAACGCGGTGGAGTTCGACCAGCCGCTGTTCGTGATCGAGTAGGCGGCCGTCTCGATGAGAGAGATCAAGAAGATCCTGATCGCCAATCGTGGCGAGATCGCGCTGCGCATCCTGCGGGCCTGTCGCGAGATGGGAATCAAGACGGTCGCGGTGTATTCGCAGGCCGACCGCGACCTCAAGCACGTGCTGCTCGCCGATGAATCCGTCTGCATCGGGCCTCCCGCGGCGCAGAAGAGCTACCTGAACATGGCGGCGCTGATCAGCGCCGCGGAAGTCACGCAGGCCGACGCCATCCATCCCGGCTACGGATTCCTGTCCGAGAACGCCGACTTCGCCGAGAGCGTCGAGAAATCCGGCTTCATCTTCATCGGGCCGCGTTCGGAAACGATCCGCCTGATGGGCTCGAAGACCAACGCCAAGGCCGAGATGATCGCAGCGGGCGTGCCCTGCGTGCCCGGCTCCGAAGGCGAACTGCCCGAAGACGAGGCCGAGTGCCTGAACATCGCCGAAGCCGTGGGTTACCCCGTGCTGATCAAGGCGGCATCGGGCGGCGGCGGCCGCGGCATGCAGGTGGTACGCACGCGCGAGGAGTTGATCGGCAAGATCCAGATCGCCCGCACCGAGGCCCTGAACGCGTTCAAGGATTCCTCCGTATTCCTCGAGAAGTATCTCGAAACGCCGCGCCACGTCGAGGTGCAGGTGCTGGCCGACGGCCAGGGCAATGCGATCTACCTGGGCGAGCGCGACTGCTCCATGCAGCGCCGCAACCAGAAAGTCATCGAAGAATCTCCGGCACCCGGCATCACGGACGAGCAGCGCGAGGAGATCGGGCATCTCTGCGTGGAAGCCTGCAAGCGCATCGGCTATCGCGGCGCCGGCACGTTCGAGTTCCTGTACGACGAAGGCAAGTTCTACTTCATCGAGATGAACACGCGTATCCAGGTCGAGCACCCGGTGACCGAAATGGTCACGGGCGTGGACCTGATCCGCGAGATGATCAAGATCGCCGACGGCCGCAAGCTGACCAAGCGCCAGGGCAACATCCGCCTGCGCGGCCACGCCATCGAGTGCCGCATCAACGCCGAGAACGCGCGCACGTTCATCCCTTCGCCGGGGTGCATCACCAAATACCATGCTCCGGGCGGCCCGGGCGTGCGCATGGATACGCACATCTACTCTGGTTACAAGGTGCCGCCTCACTACGACTCGATGGTCGGCAAGCTCATCTGCTGGGGGAACACGCGCGATTCGGCGATCGCCCGCATGAAGGGCGCGCTGTCCGAGATGATCATCGAGGGCATCGAGACCAACGTGGCGCTGCAGCAGCGGATCATGCGTGACCAGGCCTTCGTCGAGGGGCGGCACGACATTCATTACCTCGCCGGCATGATCGATCGCTGGTCGCAGGAATAAGCCCCCTTTCACTCCATCTCATTTCTCCCGTGCCGACGAAACCCGTTTTCCTGACGCAGTTCCTTATCGAAGAGATGCGCGAGCACGGCGAGCAGATGCCTGATTTGCGCCTGCTCATCGAGGTGGTGACACGCGCTTGCAAGCGCATTTCGATCGCCATCGGCAAGGGTGCACTCGGCGGGGTGCTGGGCGAGGCCGGTACCGGCAACATCCAGGGCGAGGCGCAGAAGAAGCTGGACGTGCTGTCCAACGACATCCTGATGGAGGCCAACGAGTGGGGCGGGCATCTCGCCGCATTGGCCTCGGAGGAGATGGACGAGGCGGTCATGATCCCCGAGCAGTTCCCGAAGGGCGGGTATCTGCTGCTGTTCGATCCGCTCGACGGCTCGAGCAACATCGACGTCAACATTTCGGTGGGCACCATCTTCTCGGTGCTGCGCGCGCCGCGACGTCCGACTGGGCCGCTGGAGGAGTCGTTCCTGCAGGCGGGCACGCAGCAGGTCTGCGCCGGCTACGCGCTGTACGGTCCGAGCACGCAGCTGGTCCTGACGATCGGCACCGGCGTCCACGTGTTCACGCTGGACCGCGAACTCGGCAGCTTCGTGCTGACGCAGCGCGACCTGCGCATCCCCGCCGACACGCAGGAATTCTCGATCAACGCCTCGAATGCACGCCATTGGGAGGCGCCGGTCAAGCGCTACATCGATGAATGCCTGGCCGGCAAGGACGGACCGCGCGGCAAGGACTTCAACATGCGCTGGGTCGCATCGATGGTGTCCGACGTGCACCGCATCCTGACGCGCGGCGGCGTCTTCATGTACCCGCTCGACGCCAAGACCAAGGCCCAGGGCGGCAAGCTGCGCCTGATGTACGAAGCCAACCCGATGAGCATGTTGATCGAGCAGGCGGGCGGCGCGGCGAGCACCGGCCGCGAACGGATTCTGGCGATCAAGCCGGGCAAGCTGCACCAGCGCGTGCCAGTGATCATGGGCTCGAAGAACGAGGTCGAGCGCGTCGCGTCGTATCACGCCGGCGGCTGAGCCAGCGACCGGACGCGTCACGCCGGTACGGCCCTGGCCGCACCGGATCTTGCATCGAGAGTCGCGCAGGCTGGGCAGGCTGTTGCTCCCGCCTTCCATCCTTCACGCCTTTGCGCTAAATCTCTCGCAGCCATACGTCCGCCGGAGCGACCATGCCCCGCAATGCCCTCTACGCCCAGTCCGGCGGCGTCACCGCGGTCATCAACGTTTCGGCGCAGGGCGTCATCGAGACGGCGCGCCAGCATCCGCAACATTTCGGAAAGCTCTATGCCGGCCGCAACGGCATCATCGGCGCGCTGACCGAAGACCTGATCGACACCTCGCTGGAATCCGACGCCGCCATCGCCGCGCTGCGTCACACCCCGGCCGGCGCATTCGGGTCGTGCCGGCACAAGCTCAAGGGCCTGGACAAGAATCGCGCGGAGTACGAACGCCTGATCGAGGTGTTCAAGGCGCATGACATCGGCACCTTCTTCTACAACGGTGGCGGCGACAGCGCCGACACCTGCCTGAAGGTCAGCCAGCTCGGCGAGACGCTCGGCTATCCCGTCCAGGCGATCCACGTGCCCAAGACGATGGACAACGATCTGCCGCTCACCGATTGCTGTCCGGGATTCGGATCGGTGGCCAAGTACACCGCCGTGTCGATCCGCGAAGCAGGCTTCGACGTCGAGAGCATGGCCAAGACCTCGACCAAGGTCTTCATCCTCGAAGTCATGGGACGCCACGCCGGCTGGACCGCGGCGGCCGGAGGCCTCGCCTCCGAGAACGAAGGCGAAGCACCGCAGGTGATCCTGTTTCCCGAGATCGTGTTCGACGAAGACAAGTTCCTGGCCGCCGTCGACGCGAGCGTGAAGCAGCATGGCTCGTGTTCGATCGTCGCCAGCGAGGGCATCCGGCTCGCGTCGGGCAAGTTCGTTTCGGAAGCTGGCGGTGCGGATGCCTTCGGCCACACGCAGCTCGGCGGCCTGGCGCCGCTGCTCGCCAGGCTCGTCGGCGACCGCCTCAAGTACAAGCAGCACTACGCGGTGGCCGACTACCTCATGCGCGCGGCGCGTCACATCGCCAGCGCCACCGATGTCGAGCAGTCGTACGCGGTCGGCAAGGCCGCGGTGGAACTGGCGGTGGCCGGCAAGTCGGGCGTGATGGCGACCATAGAACGGCAGTCCGACTCGCCCTATGTCTGGACGACGGGCGAGGCACCGCTCGATCAGGTCGCCAATGTCGAGAAGAAGATGCCGCGCGATTTCATCAGCGCGGACGGCTTTCACATCACCGACGCCTGTCGGCGTTACCTGGCGCCGCTGATCGCGGGCGAGGACTACCCGCCGTATCGCAACGGGCTGCCGGACTACGTGCGCCTTCGCAATGCCGCAGTCCCGAAGAAGCTGCCGACTTTCACCGTGACGAAATGAGCCGCCCGGTCCCCATGGACCTGGGCTTTCTCCGCGGCGGGCTGTCGATCAGCCTGGCCGCCGCCGATTCGCACGGGATCGCCACGCTCTGCCGCGTACTGGGTTGCCACTTCGAGGACAGCGGACGCGTGCTGAACCTGATCGTCGACCTCGACAAGGCCGCCGAAGCCCTCGCCTGCATCGAGACCACGCGACGTGTTGCGGTGACGTTCTCGCATCCGATCACCAATCGAACGTTGCAGTTCAAGGGCTGCGACGCACAGATCGTACCGGTGCAGAGCGCCGATCTCGATCTATGCCGGGTTCACACCCGGGACTTCGCCGCGGTCCTGGGGGTGTACGGCTGGACGCACGAGTACGTCGACACGCTGCTCGACGTGCGCGAAGGCCACGTGGCCTGCGTGCGCTTCTCGCCCGATGCCGCGTTCGAGCAGACGCCCGGCCCGCAAGCCGGCGTGCGCATGGAACCCGGAACGTGACGCACACGGTGGGGCTGGATCAGGTTCGCGATTGCTTCGAGGGCGGCGTGCCGCCGATTCTGGCCACCTGCGGCGCCGATGGCGTGCCGAACATCACCTTGGTTTCGCAGATCGAATACGTCGATCGCAGCCATGTGGCGCTGTCGTTCCAGTTCTTCAACAAGACGCGCGAGAACATCCTCGCCAATCCTTCGGCGACGGTGATGGTCACGCATGCACAGACCGCGGAGGCCTGGCGGCTGCGGCTGCATTACCTGCGCACGGAAAGCGCAGGGCCGCTGTTCGAGCGCATGCGCGCCAAGCTCGCCGGCATCGCGTCCCAGACCGGCATGTCGGATGTGTTCCGGCTGCTCGGCTCGGATCTCTATCGCGTGGCATCGATCGAACGCGTTCCCGGACGCAGCCTGCCGCCGGCGCCGGCCGGGCCGCCGCCGCTGGTGGCGCTGCGCAACGGCGTCGAACGCTTGGCGGCCTGCGCCGACCTCGAGCGCCTGTTCGACGAGACCCTGTCGGTGCTGCAGCGCGAGTTCGACATCGGCCATAGCCTGCTGCTGATCAGCGATGCGCCGGGTGCGCGCCTGTACGCAGTGGCCAGCCGTGGCTTCGTCGATTCCGGCATCGGCACCGAGATCGCGCTGGGCGACGGCGTGATTGGCGTGTCGGCGCGAGAGCGCACGCCGATCCGCATCACCCACACGAGCAGCGAGTACGCGTACGTACGCGCCGTACGCGACAGCGGACGTCAGCCCGGCCACGACACCAGCACCGAGATCCCCTTCCCCGGACTGCCCGACGCGCAGAGTCAGCTCGCGGTGCCGCTGCTGGATCGTGGCCAGTGCCTGGGTGTGCTCTACGTGGAGAGCAGCCGACCCAGCCGCTTCCGCTACGTCGAAGAAGACCTGCTGTGCGTGCTCGCCGCCCAGCTCAGTGCGCGCATCGCGCTACTGCGGCTGCAGGAAGACGACGCACTGGCGACTGGCAGCGCGCCGTCACCGACACCGGAAGGTCCGCCGCTGCAGCTGCGACGCTTCGCCGAGAACGACAGCGTGTTCGTCGGCGACGAATACCTGATCAAGGGCGTGGCCGGCGCGCTGCTGTGGAAATTGCTGCGCGATCACGCCGGCGGCCGCCGCGATTTCACGACGCGCGAACTGCGCCTGGATCCGAACCTGCGCCTCCCCGAGATCGTCGACAATCTCGACACGCGCCTGATTCTGCTGACGCGCCGCCTGGCCGAGCGCTGCCCGTGGATCGCGCTCGACAAGACCGGGCGCGGCCGCTTCCGCCTGCGCGTGGAGCGGCCGCTGCAACTGGTGGAAGTCAGTCGCTGACCGGCCGCAGCACTAAGCCAGGCTCATCGTCGTGGCGAGCTTGTTCCACTCCCGCGGAAGCAGCAGGTCGCGCAGCATGTTCATCACGCCCTGGAACGCCTCGCCCGGCATGCCCTGGCGCATGCCGCCGAGCATCTCGGCGCGCTGCGCGGGGCTGGCGTAGGGCAGCATCCACGGCAACAGCAGCTGCATCATCTCCGGCTTCACCGAAGCCACGAGCCGCTGCTCGATACCCATGATCTCGGCGTCGGTGTACGCGGACCACAGCACGGAATTGTTGTAACGCTCCTCGATCTCCATGTGCTCGAAGTTCTCGGCGACGAATCCTGCCAGCGCGCGGTACAACTCGTCGCCCGCCTGCTGTCGCGCACCGTTGGCGGATTCGCCGACGCGCGCGGCCATGCGGCCGAGCTCTTCGATGTGACGCAGATGGTCGCGATGATCGCCGGAGGTCTGCGCGCTCGAACCCGGGCGGCGTTCCTCCATGGCGGGATGGATGAAGCCATCCTCGTGCTCGAGATGCGCGGCGCAGCAGGCGAGCAGTTCTTGCACCTGCGCGAGCGTGGTCCCGCGGTCCTCGGCGTCCTCCCAGTCGACGCGGCCGACGCGGGTCAGCGTCTGGCCCATGAAGGCCCGCAGGCCCTTGTGGATGACGGCGTAGATGTCGGCGCGTTGCTGCATGTCGGTTCTCCCGGAAGGTGTTGCGGCGGAACTGCCGCTTGCCGACCAGCTTAGGAACCGCACCTCGGAGTCGCTGCTAAAACGCGCTTAAGGGTTTGCTAAGAACTCGCTAAGGGGCCGCGGTTCGTGATGCGGCGCACGCATCGCTCGTCGAGGCCGCTTCGTCTCGTAGCCCGGACGAAGTCCGGGGTCGCGCCCGATCTGCACCAGAAACCCCGGACTTCGTCCGGGCTACGGGCGCGTCAGCGCCCGTAGCCCGCGATCTTTACAGCAGACCTCGCGACAGGGTCGCCGTCGCCGCCACCGCGCCGCGCGTCGCACTGATCGTCGTCGTGATGGGCAGCAGACCGGCGATGACCGTCGCGAGACCCTGCGTCCCGGCCTGATTGCTGATCGTGGCGACGCTCGCCTCGGAAGACGCCCAGGTGACCTGTTCCGTGATCGGCAGCGTGCTGCCGTCGGAGAAGGTTCCAACCGCCACGAACTGCTGCGTGCTGCCCGACGGTCGGAATACCGATCCCGGCGTCACCGCAATCGACGTGAGGGTCGCCGCCGTCACGGTCACGCCGGTCTGCCCGACGATGTTGGTGCCGGCGCCGTTCGACAAGGTCGCCCTGATCGTCGAGCCTCCGACCGCGGTGCCGCTCACCACGCCCTTGAACCCGCTGGCGTTGCTGACGGGCGCGATGGCAGGAGCGGTCGAGGTCCAGAGGACCTGCGTGGTGACATCCTGCTCGCTGCCATTCGAGTACACGCCCAACGCGGTGTACTGGCGCGCGAAGCCGATCGGCAACGTCGCGGCGGCAGGCGTCACGCGAATCTCCGTCAGCAGCGCCGACACGACCGTGAGCGTCATTGCGCCATCGATCATCGTGTCGGGATCGGTGGCGGTGATCGTGGCCGCTCCCGTCGTCGCGGCAGCCGTGGCCAGGCCCTTGCTGCCGGTCGCATTGCTGACCGATGCGATGGACGGATCCACGGTGGCCCAGGTGACCTCGGTCGTGATGTTCCGGGTCGAGCCGTCGGAGTACGTGCCCGTCGCCGTGAGCTGGCGCGTGCCGCCGAACACCACCGTGGCCGCGGCCGGCGTGACCTGGATGGACCGCAGCACGATCGGCGTCACGATGAACGACGTCGAACCGACGACCGCTCCGCTGATGCTCGTCGCGCTGATCGTCGTCGTGCCCGTGGCCCTGGCCGTTGCAAGTCCGCGCGAACCCGTCACGTTGCTGATCGTCGCCACGCTGGTCTGGCTGCTGGCCCAAGTGACGAGACCACTGAGGTTCGCCGTCGAGCCGTCCGAATACGTGCCGGTCGCCGTGAACGCCTGCTCGGCGCCGACCGGGACGCTCGCGTCGGCCGGCGTCACGTCGATCGTCTGCAAGACGGCTGCCGTCACCCTGAGCGTGGTCGAGGCAGTGACGCCGTTCCGCGTCGCGGTGATGGTCGTCGTTCCGGCCTGGATGCCTGTTGCGCGTCCCTGCGTCATGGCGCCCGCATCGTTGCTGATCGTCGCCACGGCCGGGCTCGAACTGCTCCACGTCACCGAGGTGGTGATGTCGCGTGCCACCTCGTCGGTGAATGTGCCGGTAGCCGTGAACGCCTGCGTCAGGCCCTTGGCCACGATCGGATTCACCGGCGTGATCTCGATGGCGGTCAGCGCCGCGTCCGCAACCGTCAGCACCGTCTGGCCGGTCGTGGGCCCGATCGACGCGGAAACCGTCGTCGTCCCGGTCGCGATCGAACTCGCCAGGCCATGGCTGCCATCGGCATTGCTGATGGTCGCCACGGCTTCGTCGGAAGAAGCCCAGGTGACGCGATCGGTCACGTTCAACGTGCTCGAATCCGAGAACGTGGCGATGGCCGTGAACGGTTGCTCGAGGCCGAGCGCGATCGAGGGATTCGCCGGCGTCACGCCGATGGCGGTGATGGTGACCACGTTGACATTCAGCGTGGTCGAACCTTGCGCATCGCCGAGCGTCGCGGTGATCGTCGTCTGCCCTTCAGCCACACCGGTCGCGATGCCCTTGTCGGCGGCCGCATTGCCGATCGTTGCAAGCGCGGGGTCGCCGGACGTCCAGCTCACCTCGGTCGTGATGTCGCGGGTCGTGGCGTCACTGAGCCGGGCCGTCGCCTGGAACGCGCGCTCGAATCCGACGCCGACATTGGCATTCTTCGGCGTGACGTCGATGGACACGAGCAGCGCATCGGTCACCGTCATCGTGGCGGTGCCGTTGATTCCGCTCCGTGTCGCAGTGATGGTCGTCGTTCCGACCTGGACCGCGGTTGCGCGTCCCTGCGTCATGGCGCCGGCGTCGTTGCTGATCGTGGCCACGGCCGGGCTCGAACTGCTCCACGTCACCGAGGTGGTGATGTCGCGCGCCACCTCATCGGTGAACCGGCCTGTGGCCGTGAATGACTGCGTCAGGCCTTTGGCCACGGTCAGATTCGTCGGCGTGATCTCGATCGCGGTCAGCGCCGCATCCGCAACGGTCAGCACGGTCTGGCCCGTGGTGGTCCCGATCGAAGCCGAGACAGTCGTCGTCCCGGTGGCGAGCGAACTGGCCAGGCCGCGGCTGCCATCGGCATTGCTGATGCTGGCCACGGTCACGTTGGAAGACGCCCAGATCACGCGGTCGGTCACGTTGAGCGTGCTCGCGTCCGAAAACGTGGCGATGGCCGTGAACAGCTGATCGAGGCCGAGTGCGATCGACGGATTCGCCGGCGTCACACCGATGGCGGTAAGCGTGACAGCCGTGACGTTCAGGGCGGTCGAACCTTCCACGTTGCCAAGCTTCGCGGTGATCGTCGTCGGCCCTGCGGCCACACCGGTCGCGATGCCCTTGTCGGCAGCCGCGTTACCGATCGTTGCACGCGCCGTGTTGCTGGACGTCCAGCTCACCTCGGTGGTGACGTCGCGGGTCGTGCCGTTGCTGAGCCGGGCCGTCGCCTGATAGGGGCGCGCGAAGCCGACGGCGACATTGGCGTTCTTCGGCGTGACGTCGATGGACACGATGCCTGTATTGGTCACCGTCATCGTGACGGCGCCCCTGACGCCCATCACCTCGGCACTGATCTGCGTGGCGCCGGCGAGGCGAGCGGTCGCAAGGCCCTTGGAACCGGCGGCATCGCTGATCGTGGCGCGTCCCGGCAACGAAGAAATCCAGGTCGCGGTCGTGGTGACGTCTCGCGTCGTGGAATCGCTGAACGTCACCGTCGCGGTGAACTGCTGCGTGCCGCCGACGGGGACCGCCGGATTGAACGGTGTCACCGTCAGACTGGTCGCCAGTGCCGACGTGACCGTCACCGTCGCACTCTGCGTGAGCGACATCGCAGTGGCGGATATCACCGAGCTGCCCGGGTCGATCGCCGTCACGAGTCCCGTCGAGTTTACGGTGGCCACGGCGGGTCGGGCCGTGGTCCACGTCGCGCTGTTGGTCACATCCTGCTGCGTCCCGTCGGAGAAGAACATCGTCGCCGCGAGCTGGCGAACGCCCCCATCCGGAATGAAGGGATTGGTCGGTGTGACCGAAAGGCTCACCGGCGTCGCGGGCGTCACCGTCACGGCGGCGGTGACGCTCGCGCCCTGGAAGGTCGCTGACACCGACGTGCTTCCGGCCCTGATGCCGCGCAGCAGTCCTTTGTTCACAGCAGCATTGCCAACCGATGCAACGGCCGCGTTTTCAGGCGTCCAATTGGCCGTGCTCGTGACGTTCTGCGTCGTTCCGTCGGAATACACGGCGGTGGCCGTGAGCTGCTGCGTCGTGCCGATCGCCACCGAAACGGTCGCAGGCGAAATCTCGACACGCACGAGCGTCGCTTCGGGATCGTCTCCACCATTGCCGCCCCCGCCCCCGCCTCCGCCGCAGGCACCCAACAGAAGGGCCAGCATCAACATCCAGGAAAAACGAGCCTGCAGCAGCGAGCCTGACGAGATCATGAGTAAGAGGGTCTCCACACAATGAACCCATGCCGTGCGCCATGCAGCATCCCCGGGCGCACCGCTGAGCTGAGTCACCCTCGACGAGGGGACTCTTGTTAACGAGATGCTACCAATTGCCGGCGTGCGGCTGACGGCATCTCACGCATTCACGCCATAGATCTTATGGCTATGGTGATCCTTCGGTTCCCACATCGAAATACCCATATCGATATCTTGCGCGGGAATAAGTGTCTCGCCCCGCGAGCAGCAATCGACGAACGCAGCCTCGAGCGTGCGAACGAGCGCGCGCGCGTTGCCGTGCCAGCGACAGGCGCGAATCCGCTCCCAGGCATCGTCGTGCAGGCCGGTGGGACCCTTCCACGTGGTGCAGCCTTCGCCCAGCCGCGCGAGCGTCGTCGCGGTGACGGCGATCATGTCCTCCTCGCGCTGCGACAGCTCGGGCACCTGCAACGTGGCGGCGCCCAGACGCGTGAATTCATCGATGTTCACGGAGTCCATCAGGTGCTGCCAGCTCCGGTTGGTCGCGAACAGCAGCGCACAATCGAGCCGCTGCTTCGCGGCGGCACCGAATGGCAGGTACTGCCCGTTGTCGAGGGCCTCCATCAGTACTTCCATCACGGGGCCCATGACGCCGTGGCTCTCGTCGAGGAAGCACACACCATCGCGCGCCTGGGTGAAGGCGCCGATGCGCGCACCTGCTCCGGGAAACGCGCCGGCCACGTGACCGCACAGCAACGACTTCACCGATGACTTGTCACCGGTGTTCTCCGCCGCAAGGTTCACCGACACGAAGCGGCCCTTGTTGCGGACCAGGAAGTAGTAATACGCGAGCGAGGTCTTGCCGCTGCCCGGCCCGCCGAGCAGGTAGGCGCGATGGATGCCGTTCTGCGCGAACGCGCGAACGCGTGTGACGAGCGTCTGCAGCTTGGAACTGAAGACGTAGAAATTCTTCCAGCTCTGGTTCTCGACCTCGGTGGTCATCGGCATGCGGATGACGTTCTCTTCGCGCACCGGGCTCATGCGATCGCCGAGCTGCGCGGAGACGCCGTCCAGATCGGCCGCGACCAGCAGATGCATGCCGCCGAGGCGGTGCTCGCCGGCACGCTTTTCCAGCCAGCGTCCGAAGGCCGCGAGCTGGCCCGGCTTGATTGCGACGATCAGCGCGATGCTGCGTCCCTGCCGACGCAGCGCGAGCACCGCGTCGGCGAGCGGATCGAGGCGCGCCGGCTCCAGGAACAGGCCGAGCACGAAATCGCTTCCCATCGGCTCGCCTTCGAATCCCGTCGGCAGCCCGCGAAACTCGAAGCGGCGCCCGGCCGCGAGATGGTGATGGAACGCGCCGATCCTCTGTTCGTCACGCAACTGCGTGTCGGACGAATAGATGATCAGGTCCGGTGCCGGCAGTCGATCGGCTATCGGAAGGTCAGCGTTTCTTTTTGGGCCAAGCCGGAACATGCATCTTCCCCGCGATTACGACGTGGCGTTCACCATACCGCCGCTGCACGGCGGATGGACAGCCGGTCGTCACCGATCGACGGCGCCGGTCCCGTCACCGGGACGAGCTCATCACGAAAAACGGCAAGGCAGGGGCATTTCCGGTGCGTGGAGAGCGCCGAATCGCACCCGTGAGCCGTTGTCCGGATTGCACAGCGTCATCGCCGCCGGGGGACCGACCCGATGCCGCGAGGGCTCCCGGCCAGATTCCCGGCCCGCCTGCGGCAGCGAACCTCGGTGCAGCCCCGCAGGCGTTCGACCCTGCCGAAGGCATACGCCCTCGACCCGCAACTCGAGCCGGGTGCGGCTGATCCATCCCCCGCGGGTGCGTCAGAGGGCCCGGTCTGCGAGGCCCGAGTCTGCCCAAACCGGCTTTCGTGAACCAGCCCTAGGCACGGGCCACGACGGCCAGTGCCCGCGAGGCTCCGCACATCACCGCAGGGGTGTAGCCATAGCAGCTCCGGACGCATCGGCTCAGGTGCGTCGAGTCCGCATACCCGGCATCGAGGGCTACATCGACCAGCCTCGGCTGGCCGGTCAGCATCGTCAGGAATCGGCGCGCGCGCTTCCAGCTGCGAAAGCGGCGGAACGTCGTCTGGGTCTGCTCGCTGAACAGGTGCATGAATCGCGATGACGACAAAAAGACCTGACTGGCGTATTGCTCCGCGCTCAGGCGAGAAGTCTCGGGGGCGGCGATGAGATCGATCACCCGCCGGACACGATGATCCAGCCGACGGCACGGCAGGGCGCCACCAAAAAAATGGACGTCGAAATCGGCAGCCGCACTGGGATTGTTCCGGAAGCCGTCACGGATCGCATCCGCCGTTCGCTGCTGCGCCTCGGGCGAGCCCATCAATGCGGCGCACATCGCAGGGACATCCACGGAGTCGGGTTCGATCAGAAGGACCGACAGATCGCGCCCCGACGGCACGACGCGATGCCTGCTCCAGGGCGCGACGAGCGCAAATCGTGTAGAGCGCCCGTCCTGCCCTTCCTCGTCCAGATGGAACGGCTCGTCGGCCGAAACATAGAAGGTCCACGATCCCAGGCAGCGGCTGCTGGGTCTTCCGAAAGGTCCGCAGAACGCGATGCGATTCCGGGTGATCAGCATCACTCGATGCAGACGCTGCTGCGGCTCGTCGACGCCTCGCTCTACGTGGCAGTGGTTCATCCCGAGTCCCTCCCTCTCGATGATCCGTCAGCGTGTGTCTCGATGATCTGTCGGCTTATATATAGCCGACTATATTTTTTCGACTCTATCTTCGGCACGCGCCGACCTGCAATGAACGCACCGGATCAGGCTGACGAGCGGTTGCTGCGATCGTTCGAGAGTCGATGAGATACGCGTCATCGCCAGACGAGGTTCCGGCGCCGATCACACTCGTCCCGCCTGCGCGGATGACGGCGCGCCGGATCGCTGCGCGCGCTATGCAGCCGGACGTGAACGCTGCGTGGGGACCTTGGCCTTGCGCGTCGTGGGCCGAAGAGGGCGCGGCGCGACCCGCGCGCGGTGCGCAGAAGAGCCCAGTCGAAAGGCCTTGAGCGGCGCAGGCCGGCACGCTTGCATCAGAGACAGCACTCGCTTGCGCCGTGCTCCGCTGGTGAGTCCCACCGCCAAGGCCAAAGCGCCGTACGCCAGGTGCGATGGGAGATTCTCGTTCTCGATTTCGCCGTGGACCCATAGATCCACACGCCCGAGGGCCATACCGACCAGTTCGCAGGCGAGCTGGCCCCGAGATTGCGCGTCGGAGAACAGATGCAGGGACTGCAGGCCGTCGATCGCCACATACCAGAAGAACGCCGCCCGCTCGAGATAGTGGGGGCGATGAACAGGATCGACCGCGCTCAGCAGTACCTGGTGCAGCGGGCGATAGAACCTGGCGTCAGCCGTGAACATTCGACCGACGCCCTCGGCAGCGTTCATCACCCGGATGAAAGGGTCCGGCTCCGCGCTTGCCTTTCGACCCGCATCGTTTACGCCATCAAGAGAACGGATCAGAAGCGCATAGAGCAGGCAAAGTTTGGACTCGAACAGGTTGAACGGCGTCGCCGCGCTGACGCCGGCCGCCATCGCCAGTTCGGCCATCGTGAAGCTGGTCGCCCCGCGCTTGCGAATCAGCGCCTCGGCCGCGTCCATGATGGCCTGACGACGCGCTGCCATGTGGACCGGTCCTGCCGGCATCAGACGCTCTCGAAGCGGGTCGAATGCGCCATCTTGTTCACACGTCTACTCGGGGTCCGGGGCGATCCGAAAAAACTCTTCGCGAAGCTGAGCGGCTCGAGTCCACGGGTAATCCTCTTCCGGCAGCTCCAGAAGCCAGTTCCAGAAATCGCCTCCGAGACCTGCACCGCCACTGCAAAGCGGGCCGCGATTACTCTCGTTCGACCAGACCCGCTCGCGAGCGATCAGGGAAACCAGTTCGTGCAGGGGCGGATCCGATACGGTGCAGACCTGTGCCGGGTCTGCACTCCGCGCCGAACGACTGCACGCCTTTATTGCCGCGCGCTTGTCGCGATCGGCGCCGCGGTGAAACCGTCCGAGGAAAGCTGTCCTGTCCATGGCACCTGCGCATCGATTCGCGCATGCGCGCGGCTGGAAAAGGTTACGGAAGTGGCCGGGCGCGACTCTTGTACGAACGGGCTAACACGCTCATCAATCCGCTTTCAGACCCGGACCAGACCCGTTGCTGCGCGGCGCGCTGACAGGCGTTCCGTCGCCCTGGGGCGCGGACGACGAATTCAGCAGGCCCGTCGACGCGCGCGCAGACGTATTGAAGAGCGAGAACGCAAACGAAGCGGAGATGCCGACGACACAAGCCACGATCCAGCTTGCGAAGAACAAGCGGTACGCCAGTGGTCCCTGGTGCAGTTCCATGAAGTTGCGAAGGATCAGGAAAATCTTGCCCCCCGCAACGACCATGATCGCCGCAGCCGCCAGGAGCGGATGCCCGAGCAGCTGGGCTGTGCCGACACCGAACAGGGTGGCCAGGATCAGCGCCGCCCAGGTCAGATGCAGCGTTCTTGTGCCCGCTGTCCGGACGTTCATCGCACGGCGCCCAGCAGATAGAGCATCGGGAAGAGGAAGACCCAGAGCAGGTCGACCATGTGCCAGAAAATGCCCCCGGACATCACGGCTCGCGTCAGCCCTTCGTCGACCGCCGCGACCCGCTGCGCTCGCCGCAGCAGCACCAGCAACACCAGCATCCCGGCCCCGTAGTGCAGGAAGTGGACGCCGGTCAACGCGAAGTAGTAGCCGAAGAACGCATCGGTCTGGGGCGTGATCCCAGCCGCGATCTTCATCGCGTATTCCGTCAGTTTGAGCACCGCGAAGCCCGCTCCGACGACGATCCCGCCGAGCAACAGGCGGCGCAGCGCTGGCAGATCATCGCGGCGGGCTGCGGCGGCGGATAGCGCCACAAGATAGCTGCTGGTAATCAGGATCAGCGTGTTCGCCAGGCCCAGACGCACATCCAACAGGCTCGCCGAGGCATCGTAGGCCGCGGGATCGTGCAGTCGCTCGGACATGAAGACACCGAAGAGCACACCAAACGTGGCGCAGTCCAAGGCGATGAATGTCCAGATGCTGGGGAACCACGGCGCGGAATCCTCGTCCGTCGCCTCGCCGGGTGCCTCGGTCACTGGCATTTCGATCGTTCCGGATCAGGTCTTCGCTACGTGTTCCGCGGCGTACTCTGCGTCCAGCTTTGGAATGGCCTTGAGCAGGAAGATGGTCGAGAGCACCATGAAGAGGAAGAAGGCCGGAAGCTCGAACCAGAAATTGATCGCGCCATTGCGGGCGAACGCACCGGTCTTGAAGAACGGCATGAACGCGAACATCACCAAGCTCGCGCCGACGTAGATGCCCATCCAGCCAATCCACTTCGGGATGATGGGAATGCGGCGTCGATCCGAAAGGATGCACACGCCAAGCGCAATGAGCTGGGCGGATCCTGTCGTCGCCGACATGTCGAACAGCATCCATGCGACGTCCGTCAGAGCCTGCAGGATGTCAGGTGGCATGGTCTGGGCGCGAAACGTCGAGCCGAGCCAGATCCCGGGGGGAACGATGAAGAAGACGGTCGTCAGTCCGCCGCTCCACATCTGCAGTGTCGAGAGCACGTTGTTCGCGCTGTTGGCGCGCTCGATCGGCTCCATTATTTTCGTGATCCCCACCGTCCAGAACATGTAGAGGATTCCGCCCATGACCGCTCCCGTCATGCCGATCCGGATGACATCCGCGTCGGCCCGGAAGACTTCGGCGTAGGCCTGCGCATCAAGCGCCGGGGAGTACGGCGGGATGTTCTGTCCCAGGATCCCCCAGAACACCACTTCGATGAACAGCAGGACCACACCGGCCCAGATGCACAGGCGGACGTGCTGATACGGATTGATCATGGGCATCGTTGAACATCCTCTCGCGTTGCCGGCATCGGCCGGTACCTGCCGCGACGCGGCATGGACAAAAACCCCGACCTCCACAGCCGGCGGGTGACGCGGGCCTGGGTCATGGCACCCGGGCCGTCGGAGGCGCCTTACTGCGCGACGAAGCCGCCATCGATTGAAAGATCGGCGCCCACGCAGAAGCTGGATTCATCCGATGCAAGGAACAGGCACCCGTAGGCGAGTTCTTCGGGGCGTCCGGCCCGACCGATCGGCTGCCCGCGCAGGAAGATCTCCTCCATCGCCACAGGATCCATCGCGTTCTTGTACGCGGCTTGCAACATCGGGGTATCGATGACGCCCGGGCAGATCACGTTGGCGCGGATGCCTTCCTTGATGTGTGCCAGTGCGGTCGCCTTGGTGAGATGCCGAACGGCCGCCTTCGAGGCGTGATACGCCGCAAACCCGTTCGATGCGACGATTCCGTAGGCAGAAGATATGTTGACGATGGAACCGCCGCCTCTCTTCTTCATCTCCGGCACCGCATACTTGGTAGCAAGGAAAACGCCCTTTACGTTGACGTCGAAGACCCTGTCCCACTCCTCCTCGGTCGTATCGACTTCGTTCTTCGTGATCTCCAGGCCGGCGTTGTTGACCAGGACGTCCAGGCCACCGTAGGTCTTCACGGCAAACTCGATCATCGCGCGGATATCGGCGTGCTTGCTGACGTCGGCTCGAACGAAATCTGCAATCCCGCCCGCACTGCGAATGGATTCGACGACCTGCGCCCCGCCCTGTTGGTTGATGTCGGCAACGACGACCTTGGCGCCTTCCTTCGCGAACAGCGTCGCGGTTGCCGCACCGATACCGGAAGCAGCACCCGTTACGATCGCCACCTTGTCCTTCAAGCGGTCCGCCGGTTTCGTCGCCATAGCGAGACTCCCCTTTGCATAACGATGGATGTACGCCGGTAACGCCAGCGTTGATTCGAAGCGGCGCCGTCGGCAATCCCTGTTGGCAAAGGTGATGCGCGCTCAGCGATCGGGCGATGTCAGCCGTCGCTCCGGCAGCGTGATGGCTGCGGCAGTCGCCTGTCTTGATTAAACGAGCTGAACACTCGCCGTCCGGTCCACGGCGGGATGCGCGACCAGGTGCTCCTCGATCATCAGCAGGCTGATGTTGCGGCTGCCGCGCAGCAACATGTCCGTGACACGCCCCATGATCTTGATCTTGCCCTGCGCGTCCAGGCGACCGAGGTCACCCCTGCGATGGAAGCCGAGCGCGTCGAAGGCTGTCCGCACCGCTTCGAGATCGTGGAGATGGCGAAACGACTTGTCCGGCGGTTGCCGGCACGCCTGGTCGATCTCGCCCCTGAAGTGCCACGTGCTTCGGCCTCGCCACTCACGCGCCTGGGAAGGTTCGGTGGCGGCATCGCTTCGGGGTCGATACCCGATACCCGGACCGTAGCCCGGCTTCGGACCGGATGTCCGAGCATTGGGCCTTACCGGGCGCCAGAAACAAAAATCCCCGCATGTTCGCGGGGGTTTCTGTACTTCTGTGGATCACGATGGACCCTTACTTGGTGCCGACGGAGGGACTCGAACCCCCACGACTTTCGCCGCTACCACCTCAAGGTAGTGCGTCTACCAATTCCGCCACGTCGGCAATCAATCTGCGAGTCGGCCCGATGGTTCAGCTGCCCAGGGCGAGGGGCGCGAATCTTAGCGAGTCGACCCGGCTTTGTCTCGCCCGGATTCTTCTCGCGACCACCCGGATTTCACTCAGGAACTTTGGGCGCCTCTTCGGCCGGAGCCGGAGCCTGCGGCGCAACGGCCGCCGGTGCCTCGGCGGGGGCCGGGATGATCAGGCGGGGCTCTTCGGTGACCGGCCCGGGCGCAGGTGTCTCGATCTGGTCCGTGACGCTTCCACTGGTACGACCCGTGCGGTCATTGACCAGATAGGCCAGGCCCAGGCTGGACGCGAAGAACGCGGCCGCGAGCCAGGCCGTGGTCCGGGTCAGGAAATTGGCCGCGCCGCGCGCACCGAACACGGTGCCGGAGGCACCGCTGCCAAAGGCTGCACCTGCGTCGGCGCCCTTGCCGTGCTGGATCAGCACGAGACCGATCAGGGCAACCGCCACCAGAACCTGAACTACCACCAGAACCGTATGCATGGAGACAACCCTGCTCTCTTAAGCCTGCTGTGCCTGCGCGCCCGCGCAGATCGCGAGGAAATCGCTGCTCTTCAACGACGCACCACCAATCAATCCGCCATCCACGTCCGCACCGGCGAACAGCTCCAGGGCATTGTCCGGCTTGACGCTTCCGCCGTACAGGATGCGAGTCGAGCCCGTGATTGTAGCATCGCGATTCGCAAGCTGGCCGCGCAGGAAGGCATGGGCGGCCTGGGCCTGGGCTGCGGTCGCCGTCCGGCCGGTGCCGATGGCCCAGACCGGCTCATAGGCGATCACGGCCTTAGCGCCGAAAGCGGCGACCCCCGCGGCGTCGATCACCGCGCCGAGCTGACGCCCGAGCACAGCCTCGGTGCGGTTGCCGTCCCGCTCTTCCAGCGTCTCGCCCAGGCACAGCACCGGAACCAAGCCCAGCGCCTGCGCAACCTTGAACTTGGCCGCCACGATCGCGTCGGTCTCGCCATAGAGCGCGCGGCGCTCGGAATGCCCGACGAGCACGTAGGAGCAGCCCAGTTCCTTGAGCATCGCCCCATGGGTTTCGCCGGTGAAGGCGCCAGCCTTTTCCTGGTCGGCGAGGTTCTGGCCGCCCAGGCGAATGCGCGTCGAACCGATCAATTCCCGGACCTGCCCGATGTGGACCGCGGCCGGGCAGACGAGCACTTCGACCTGGGCACAGGCCTCGAGCCCGGCCGCGATGCCCGCGACGAGCGTGCGATTGGCCTCGAGGCTGCCGTTCATTTTCCAGTTGCCGGCGACAAGATACTGGCGCTTCATCGTCTCTCTCCTTGGAGTTCTTCTCTGCTCAGGCTGCCACCGCGCGGACGTGGTCGGCGATGAACGCTGCCGCCGCCTGCGTCTCCGCCGCGTCCTGCGCTTCGACCATGACGCGGATCAGCGGCTCGGTTCCCGAGGGCCGCAAGAGTACGCGACCTCGCCCCGCGAGCTTCGCCTCGGCCTCGATCACCGCGGCCTTCACCGAGGGGGCCGCCATGACGCGGTCCGCGGCGCCGGCGAGCCGGACGTTGATCAGGACCTGTGGGAACTTGCTCATGCCCGCTGCCAGGTCAGCCAGGCTGCGGCCCGACTCCATAATCGCGGCCAGCACCTGCAGCGCGGTGATCGTTCCGTCGCCGGTCGTCGTGCGGTCCAGACAGAGCGTGTGACCCGAGGTCTCGCCGCCCAGCGAGCCGCCGTGCTCCTTGAGCATTTCCAGCACGTAGCGGTCGCCGACCTTGGCGCGCTTGAAGCTGATACCAAGGGCCTCGAACGCACGCTCGAGGCCCAGGTTGGACATCTGCGTGCCGACCACCGGCCCCTTCAGATCTCCCGACGCCAGCCGGCTGCGCGCGATGATGTAGAGGATCTCGTCGCCGTCGATCTCGTCGCCGCCGGCGGTGACCATCAGGCAGCGGTCGGCATCGCCATCGAGTGCGATACCGAGGTCGGCCTTGCGCTCGCTGACGACGCGCTTGAGCGCGTCCAGATGCGTGGATCCGCAATCCTGATTGATGTTGAGGCCGTCGGGCCTGTCACCGATGACGATCGTCTGCGCGCCCAGTTCGGCGAACACGGCCGGCCCGGTGCGATAGGCCGCGCCGTTGGCGCAATCGATCGCGACGCGCATGCCCTTGAGGCTGCGATTGAGCGGAAAGCTGCTCTTGCAGAATTCGATGTAGCGGCCCTGCGCGTCGTCGATGCGCCGCGCCCGGCCCAACTCGTCCGAGGGCACGCATTCGAGCGGCTGTTCCATCAGCGCCTCGATCTCGGCCTCGACCTCGTCGCTGAGCTTTCCACCGTCTGGACCGAAGAATTTCACGCCGTTGTCGTGATGCGGATTGTGCGAGGCCGAGATCACGACGCCGGCCTGCGCACGCAGCGCGCGGGTCAGGTAGGCCACGCCCGGCGTCGGCAGCGGGCCGAGCATGTCGCTCTCCACGCCCGCGGCTGCGAAGCCCGCCTCGAGCGCGGATTCGAACATGTAGCCCGAGCGTCGCGTGTCCTTGCCGATCAGCACGCGCGCACCGGGCGTGCGTGCGAGGACACGGCCGGCAGCCCAACCCAGCTTGAGCGCGAAATCCGGCGTCATCGGCGCGCTGCCGACCGGACCGCGAACGCCGTCGGTCCCGAAGTATTTTCTTTTCACGAACTCTCCTCCCCCGCGGCTCGAATGGCAGCGGCAACCCGCACCGCATCGCGAGTCTCGCGCACATCGTGCGCGCGCACGATGGCCGCTCCCCCCAGCACCGCGGCCGTGGCCGCGGCCAGGCTCGCCGGCAGGCGCTGGTCCACCGCCGCACCGCAGAGTTTCTGGAACATCGATTTGCGCGACAGGCCCACCAGCACCGGGAATCCCAGGGCGGCGATCGCAGGAACGCGCGCCAGCAGCGACAGGTTGTGCTCCAGCGTCTTGCCGAAACCGAAGCCCGGATCGAGCAGCAGCGACTCGCGCGAGATCCCGTAGTCCACGCACTCGTGCACGCGTTCGAGCAGGAAGTCGGTGATCTCGGCGAGCACGTCGAGATAGTGCGGCGCGACCTGCATCGTCCGCGGCTCGCCCTGCATGTGCATCAGGCAGGCGGCCGCGCCAGCATCCCGCACGGCCTCGATGGCGCCCGGCGCCCGCAGCGCGTTGACGTCGTTCACCAGCTGCGCGCCGGCCGCACAGGCTGCCCGCATCACCGCAGGCTTCATCGTGTCGATCGAGAGGACGCAGCCGATGGAATCCCGCAGGCGCTCGATGACCGGAACGACGCGATCGAGCTCCTCTTGTTCGGAGACCGGCTGTGCGCCGGGACGCGTGGATTCGCCGCCGACATCGATCAGGTCGGCGCCTTCGGACGCCATCTGCCGGGCATGCGCGAGCGCCTTGTCCAGCGAGACGTAGCGGCCGCCGTCGGAGAACGAGTCAGAGGTGAGGTTCAGCACGCCCATCACGCGCGGCGT
Source organism: Panacagrimonas perspica (assembly GCF_004364935.1). GTDB lineage: Bacteria > Pseudomonadota > Gammaproteobacteria > Nevskiales > Nevskiaceae > Panacagrimonas > Panacagrimonas perspica. Next base: position 2,427,067 of record NZ_SOBT01000008.1, read on the forward strand.
GGACAGGTCGAGCGAGCCGTCGCGGAAGCGGAGGATCAAGGGATCAAAACGAAGCGGGGCCAGCTCGCGCTGGCCCCGTTACGAACCGTGTCGACGATCAAACCGGCTTGGGTGCGGCAGGCGGCGGCACCTGGCCCGCCGGGCTGCCCGACGCGCGCGGCGGCGGCGGCGTGTTGGGACGGCCACCGTTGTCGTTCCAGCTTTCCGGCTGCCCCGGATCCTCGCCCCGCATCAGGCGGGCGAGCTGCTCGGCGTCGATCGTCTCGTACTTGAGCAGGGCCTGCGCCATGGCGTGGAGGACGTCCATCTTGTCCTCCAGGACCTTCTTCGCGCGCTCATAGTTGAAGTCGATGACCGAGCGGATCTCGCGGTCGATGGAGTTCGCCGTGTCGTCGGAGACGTTCTTGGTCTGCGTGACGCTCTTGCCGAGAAAGACCTCGCCGTTGTCTTCGCCGTACGACAACGGGCCGAGGGCCTCGGACATGCCGTACTTCGTGACCATGTTGCGCGCGATGTTGGTCGCCCGCTCGATGTCGTTGCTGGCACCGGTCGTGATCTTGTCGATGCCGAAGATGATCTCCTCGGCCAGACGCCCGCCGAACAGCGAACAGATCTGGGAATTCAGGCGTTCGCGCGTGTAGCTGTAACGATCTTCCTCGGGCAGGAACATCGTGACGCCCAGCGCACGGCCGCGCGGAATGATCGTGACCTTGTAGACGGGATCGTGCGACGGCACCGAGAGACCCACGATGGCGTGACCGGCCTCGTGGTACGCGGTGAGCTTCTTCTCGTCCTCGGACATCACCATCGAGCGCCGCTCGGCGCCCATCATGATCTTGTCCTTGGCGCGCTCGAAGTCGTCGTGATCCACCAGGCGCTTGTTGCCGCGCGCGGCGAACAGCGCCGCCTCGTTGACGAGGTTGGCCAGGTCCGCACCCGAGAAGCCGGGCGTGGCGCGCGCGATGATGTCGGGCTTCACGCCGTCGTGCAGCGGCACGGCGCGCATGTGGACCTTGAGGATCTGCTCGCGGCCGCGCACGTCCGGCAGCGGCACGACGACCTGACGATCGAAGCGACCCGGACGCAGCAGCGCAGGGTCGAGCACGTCCGGCCGGTTGGTGGCGGCGATGACGATGACGCCCTCGTTGCCCTCGAAGCCGTCCATCTCGACCAGCAACTGGTTGAGCGTCTGCTCGCGCTCGTCGTGACCGCCACCCAGACCGGCACCGCGATGACGGCCGACCGCGTCGATTTCATCGATGAAGATGATGCAGGGGGCGTGCTTCTTGGCCTGCTCGAACATGTCGCGCACGCGGCTGGCGCCGACGCCGACGAACATCTCGACGAAGTCCGAACCGGAGATCGTGAAGAACGGCACGCCGGCCTCACCCGCGATGGCCTTGGCCAGCAAGGTCTTGCCGGTACCCGGCGACCCCACCATCAGCACGCCGCGCGGAATCTTGCCGCCCAGCTTCTGGAACTTGCCCGGATCCTTCAGGAAGTCGACGAGCTCGCCCACTTCCTGCTTGGCTTCCTCGACACCCGCCACGTCGTTGAACGTGATCTTGACCTGGTCGGCGTTGAGCATGCGAGCGCGGCTCTTGCCGAAGCTCATCGCCCCCCGGCCGGCGCCGCCGCCCTGCATCTGGCGCATGAAGTACACCCAGACCGCGATCAGCAGCAGGATCGGGAAGGCGTTGAACAGAAGCTGCAGCGGCCACGGCGTGCCCTTCGGCATCTCGCCCGTGAACTTCACGTTGTTGTCGATCAGCGTGCCGATCATCGAGCGGTTGTCCGTCTCGGGGCTGATCGTCTCGAAGCGGGTGCCGCCCTTGAGTTGGCCGGCGATGACGTCGCCCGCGATCTTCACGTCGGCGACCTGCCCCTGCTTCACCTGCTCGAGGAAATCCGAGTACGCCACGGGCTGCTGTCCGCGCCCGCGGTTGGCGAAGCTCTGGAACACACTGATGAGCACCACCAGGATGACCACCCAGAGCAGGAGATTCTTCGCTAAGTCGTTCAAAGCCTTGATCCTCTTCGCCACGGCCCGCAAGCGCTGGGCCGCCTGATTTGCACCTTACACCCGGCGCAGACTCCTCGCCAGCAGATAAACCTCCCGACTCCGAGGGCGCGAAGCCTTCGGTTTGCGGATGGCCACCGACTCGAACTCCGCTCTCAGACTCTTGATGAAATCCTCGAACCCCTCGCCCTGGAACACCTTCACCAGCATGTGACCGCCGGTCTTGAGATGTGCCTTGGCGAAATCCAGCGCCAGCTCACACAGATACAGCTGCCCGACCTGATCCGCACTGTCGATTCCCGAGACGTTGGGGGCCATGTCGGACAACACAAGGTCGACCGCCCTGTCCCCGATCCGGCCCTGCAATTCCTTGAGTACCGCCTCTTCGCGAAAATCCCCCACGATGATCTCGACGTTGGGGATCTCCTCCATCGGCAGGATGTCCAGGGCGATCAGGCGCCCCTTGATCCCGAGCAAGGGCCGTGCCCATTGGCTCCAGCCGCCCGGCGCCGCACCCAGGTCGACGACCACCTGGCCCGGCTTCACGAGGTGGTCGCGCTCGCTGATTTCCTTGAGCTTGAAGACGGCGCGCGAGCGGAAACCCAGCCGATGCGCCTCTTTCACATAGATGTCGGCTCTATGTTCGGCGATCCATTGAGCCGAACTGGGTCGGCGCTTCTTGGACACAAATCCTCAGATGTACTCGACCGACAGGATCTCGAACTCGCGCTGGCCGCCGGGCGCGGCGACGAGCACGACGTCACCCGCGACCTTGCCGATCAGCGCGCGCGCGATCGGCGAGTTGTACGAAATCAGGCCGTTCTTCGAATCCGCCTCGTCGTCGCCGACGATGCGGTAGGTCCGCTCGTCCTCGGATTCGGTGTCGACCAGCTTCACCGTGGCCCCGAAGATCACCTTGCCGGTGTTCTCCATCTTGGTGATGTCGATCACCTGGGCGGCCGAGAGCTTGCCCTCGATCTCGCCGATGCGGCCCTCGATGAAACCCTGCTGTTCCTTGGCCGCGTGGTACTCCGCGTTCTCGCGCAGGTCGCCATGGGCCCGCGCCTCCGCGATCGAGGCGATGACCCGGGGGCGCGCCTCGGACTTCAGGACGCGCAGCTCTTCGCGCAGCTTCTCTTCGCCATGCTTAGTGATCGGCACTCGGCTCATGGTGTTCACCTTTTACGAATAACAAAAAAATGACGCAGGGAGCGCTGCTGCGCTCCCCTTCGGACTCACGCTCGGATAAGCCGCGCCGAGTGCCGGCGCGGCAGAAAATTATCGCCTAGCCAACGGTCTGGTGCAGATCCTGCAGGCGATGGACCTCTCGATTGTCGAGAAAATCCATCGCGACGGCTGCAGCATGGGCGCCGGAAATCGTCGTGAAATAGCAGACCTTGTGCTGGATCGCGGCCGAACGGATCGAGCGCGACTCCTCGATCGACTTCTTGCCGTCGGTGGTATTGGCGATGAACTGGATCTGGCCGCTCTTGATCATGTCCACGCAGTGCGGCCGGCCTTCCTTGACCTTGTTCACGCCTTCGCAGGCGATGCCGGCGCGACGGATTTCCTCGGCGGTGCCGTGCGTGGCCACCACGGTGAAGCCCTTGGCCGTCAGCAGGCGTGCCACGTCGATGGCCTTGGCCTTGTCGCTGTCACGCACCGACAGGAACGCCGCGCCGCTGCGCGGAATCGCGTTGCCGCCGCCGAGCAAGGCCTTGAAGAAGGCCTCGCCGAACGTCGCGCCGACACCCATGACTTCGCCCGTCGAACGCATCTCGGGACCGAGCAGCGGGTCGACCGACGGGAACTTGTTGAACGGGAAGACCGCTTCCTTGACCGAGTAGTACGAGGGAATCAGTTCCTTCTCGATACCCTGCGACTTCAGCGATTTGCCGACCATGCAGCGTGCCGCGATCTTCGCCAGCGGCCGGCCGATGGCCTTGGATACGAACGGGCTGGTGCGCGAGGCGCGCGGATTCACTTCCAGCAGGTAGACCTTCTCGCCCTGCACGGCGAACTGCGCGTTCATCAGGCCCACGACGTTGAGCGCCTTGGCCAGCTTGAAGATCTGGTCGCGGATGTCGTCGAGCACGCTCGCCGGCAGTGAGTACGCGGGCAGCGAGCAGGCCGAGTCACCGGAGTGCACGCCGGCTTCCTCGATGTGCTCCATGATGCCGCCGATGACGACGGTCTGACCGTCGGACAGCGCATCGACGTCGACCTCGACTGCGTTGTTGAGGAAACGGTCCAGCAGCACCGGCGAATCGTTGGAGACCTTCACGGCCTCCGTCATGTAGCGCATCAGGTCTTCGTCGTCGTGGACGATTTCCATCGCACGGCCGCCGAGCACGTAGCTCGGTCGCACGACCAGCGGATAGCCGACCTTGTTGGCGACCGTCAGCGCCTGCTTCTCGGAACGCGCGGTCCCGTTGGGCGGCTGCAGCAGCTTGAGCTTCTCGACCAGCTTCTGGAAACGCTCGCGGTCTTCGGCCAGATCGATCGAATCCGGCGACGTGCCGATGATCGGTGCGCCCGCCGCTTCCAGTGCACGCGCCAGCTTCAGCGGCGTCTGGCCACCGAACTGCACGATCACGCCCTTGGGCTGTTCGAGGTCGATGATCTCCATCACGTCCTCGAACGTCAGCGGTTCGAAGTACAGGCGATCCGACGTGTCGTAATCCGTGGAGACGGTTTCGGGGTTGCAGTTGACCATGATGGTCTCGAACCCGTCCTCGCGCAGCGCGAGCGCCGCGTGCACGCAGCAGTAGTCGAACTCGATGCCCTGCCCGATGCGATTCGGCCCGCCGCCCAGGATCATGATCTTGTCGCGCGACGTAGGCGCGGCTTCGCACTCCTCGTCGTAGCTCGAATACATGTACGCAGTGGACGACGCGAACTCGGCGGCGCAGGAATCCACGCGCTTGAACACCGGACGGATGCCCAGGCCGATGCGGCGCTTGCGCACCGACTCTTCCTTGACGCCGATCAGCTTGGCGATGCGGCGATCCGAGAATCCGAGGCGCTTGTAGCGGCGCAGCTCGGCAGCTTCGATCTGCGTGATCTTCTGCTGCGCGATGTCGGACTCGACGGCGACGAGCTCGGCGATCTGGTCGAGGAACCAGGGATCGATTTTCGAGAACTTGAAGACTTCCGGCACCGACAGCCCGGCACGGAACGCGTCGGCCACGTACCAGATGCGCTTGGCGCGCGGCGTGACCAGTTCCTCGATGATCTTGTTGAGCGATTCTTCCGAACCGATCTTCACCTGCGGATCGAAGCCGTCGGAACCGACTTCCAGCCCGCGCAAGGCCTTCTGCATCGATTCCTGGAAGTTGCGGCCGATGGCCATGACTTCGCCCACCGACTTCATCTGCGTCGTGAGCCGCGAGTCGGCCTGCGGGAATTTCTCGAACGTGAAACGCGGCACCTTGGTGACGACGTAATCGATGCTCGGCTCGAACGACGCCGGCGTGACGCCACCGGTGATGTCGTTCTTGAGCTCGTCCAGCGTGTAGCCGATGGCGAGCTTGGCCGCGATCTTGGCGATCGGGAAACCGGTGGCCTTCGACGCCAGTGCGCTCGAGCGCGACACGCGCGGATTCATCTCGATGACGATCATGCGACCGTCGTCCGGATTGATCGCGAACTGCACGTTGGAGCCGCCGGTATCCACGCCGATCTTGCGCAGCACCGCGATGCTCGCGTTGCGCATGATCTGGTATTCCTTGTCCGTCAGCGTCTGCGCCGGCGCGACGGTGATGCTGTCGCCCGTGTGCACGCCCATCGGATCGAAGTTCTCGATCGAGCAGACGATGATGCAGTTGTCCTTGCGATCGCGGACGACCTCCATCTCGAACTCTTTCCAGCCGAGCAGGGATTCCTCGATCAGGACTTCCGTGGTCGGCGAAAGATCGAGACCGCGCGTGACGATCTCGTCGAACTCTTCCTTGTTGTAGGCGATGCCGCCGCCGGTGCCGCCGAGCGTGAAGCTCGGGCGGATGATCACCGGGAAGCCGATGCCGGCCTGGATCGCCAGCGCCTCGTCCATCGTGTGCGCCACGCCGGATCGCGCCGAACCCAGGCCGATCTCGGTCATCGCGTCGCGGAACTTCTGGCGGTCCTCGGCGAGGTCGATCGCGTGCGCGTTGGCGCCGATCATCTGCACGCCGAACTTCTCGAGCACGCCGTGCTTCTCGAGATCCAGCGCGCAGTTCAGTGCGGTCTGGCCGCCCATCGTCGGCAGCAGCGCGTCCGGGCGCTCCTTCTCGATGATCGCGGCCACGGTCTGCCAGCGGATCGGCTCGATGTACGTGGCATCGGCCATTTCCGGGTCCGTCATGATCGTCGCCGGATTCGAGTTCACCAGGATCACCCGGTAGCCCTCTTCGCGCAGCGCCTTGCAGGCCTGGGCGCCGGAGTAGTCGAACTCGCAGGCCTGGCCGATGACGATGGGGCCGGCGCCGATGATCAGGACCGACTTCAGGTCCGTGCGCTTACCCATTCTGCGACTCCATCATCTTCACGAAACGATCGAACAGGTAGGACACGTCGTGCGGGCCGGGGCTCGCCTCGGGATGTCCCTGGAAACTGAAGGCCGGCGCATCGAGCACCCGGATGCCCTGGTTGCTGCCGTCGAACAGCGAACGGTGCGTGACCTGCACGTTCTTCGGCAACGTGGCCTCGTCGACCGCGAAACCATGGTTCTGGCTGGTGATCAGCACGCGGCCCGACTCGATGTCCTGCACCGGGTGGTTCGCGCCGTGGTGGCCAAACTTCATCTTCAGCGTCTTCGCGCCGGTGGCCAGCCCCATGATCTGGTGGCCCAGGCAGATGCCGAACAGTGGAACCTTCTTCTTCATGAACTCGCGCGCGCTGGCGATCGCGTAGTCGCAGGGCTCGGGGTCACCGGGTCCGTTGGCCAGCATCACGCCGTCCGGCTTCATCGCCAGCACGTCCTTGGCGGACATCTGCGCCGGCACCACGGTCACGTGGCAGCCGCGGTCGACCAGCATGCGCAGGATATTGCGCTTGATGCCGTAGTCGCAGACCACGACCTTGAAGCGCGGGTTGGCCAGTTGGGTCTCGCGATTGGTCTCCAGCGTCCAGGAGCCCGTCGTCCACTCGTAGACCGACGGCGTCGTCACGACCTTGGCCAGGTCCATGCCCTTGAGGCCGGGGAACTCGCGCGCCGCGGCGAGCGCTGCTTTCTCGCTGACTTTCGCCCCCGCCAGGATGGCGCCGTTCTGCGCCCCCTTGTCGCGCAGCAGGCGCGTCAGGCGGCGGGTATCGATGCCGGCGATCGCCACCACCTTCTGCGTCTGCAGGTAGTCGGTGAAATCCTGCGTCGAGCGGAAATTGCTGTGGCGGCGCGGCACTTCGCGCAACACCAGGCCCGCGAGCTGCACGGCGCCCGACTCGGCGTCTTCGGCATTCACGCCCACATTGCCGATATGGGGATAGGTCAGCGTGACGATCTGCTGACGGTACGAAGTATCGGTGAGGATTTCCTGGTAGCCGGTCATGGCGGTGTTGAACACCACCTCGCCAACCGTCTTGCCGTCGATACCAATGGAAACGCCTTCGAAAACGCTACCGTCGGCGAGGGCAAGCAGGGCCGGCTTGAGATTCGTCATCGGCTCGGAGAATCAGGTGGGCTTTCGGGTCGCGCACACAAATCGGGGGGCGTGAGCCCCCCGCGCGAGATCGATTTGGAATTTTACCGGCGGGGGTGCGGTGCGTCCATCGAAAGTTCGTTACAGCCGCCACGTATCGCGAGAATCGCCGGGCAATAAGTGTCCACCGGGCGCAAACATGATCCGTCGACCGCGTCAGAGCCCGCTGATCTCGAGCGCGCGGCGCATGAAAACCGGGGCGAGCAGCGCAAAACGCCGCGCACCTTCGTCCGCCACCAGCCCGGCCCGGCCGCGCGCCACGATGCCCTCGGCCATCACGGTGCCGCGAAACAGCGCGAACACCAGATGGAACGGCGCGATCTTCGGCGTCAGCGGCGCGCCCGCGTAGTAGCGCTCGAGGTACTGATCTTCGGTCGGGATTCCCAGGGCGGCGGCATCCAGCCCGCGCAGCCCGTCGAACTGGCCCGCGTCGAGATGCCAGGCCATCAGCCCGTAGGCGAGGTCCGACAGCGGATGGCCCAAGGTCGACAGTTCCCAGTCCAGCACGCCGACCACGCGCGGCTCTGTCGGATGGAACATCAGGTTTCCGATGCGAAAATCCCCGTGCGCGATCGTCGTCGTCTCGTCCGCCGGCACGTGCTCGACCAGCCAGGCCGCAAGGCGACCGCCCTGCGGCGTGCGTGCCACCGGCAGATCCTGGAACTGGCGCACCAGGCGCTCGACCTGACGCCGGAAGAAGTTTCCTGGCTTGCCGAAATCCGCCAGTCCCAGCGCCTGCCAGTCGACGCGGTGCAACGCAGCCAGGGTGCCGGCCATCTGGAAGAACATCTCCCTGCGCTCCGCCGCCTCGAGACCCGGCGACGAGAACCACGGGATCACGCGGCCCTCGAGCCGCTCCATCACATAGAACGGCGTACCGATCAGCCCCGGCTCCGCATGGAACAACGCGACGCGGGGCACCGGGACCGCCGTGGACGCCAGCGCCCGGAGCACGCGCACTTCGCGATCCACCGCGTGCGCGCCCGGCGCAAGGCCCGTCGCCGCCGGCGGCTTGCGCAGGACGTAGCGCGATTCGTCGCCGAACCCGAGAAAGAACGTCGGATTGGACTGGCCGCCGCCGATCCGCTCCAGCCGCATCGCACCCGGCCCCACGGGCAGCGTTTCGCGCAGGAAGTGCTCCAGCGCGGAGCGATCGAATCCGGGCGGGTCTTCTTCGCGAGCAGGTCCGTTCATGATTGGCCAAGCTTGCACGCACACCTTCGCTTTCGCACCGGGGCCCGCCCATGGATTTCTCGCTACCCGCCGAGCTGGTCACCTACCTCGCGCGTCTCGACGCCTTCATCGCTGCGGAGATCGACCCGCTGCAGGCGCAGGACGACAACGAGCGCTTCTTCGATCATCGCCGCGAGTGGGCACGCACCGACTTCGAAGGCGGCGGAATCCCGCGCGTCGAATGGGAAGCCCTGCTCGACGAAGCCAAGCGCCGTGCCGACCGCGCCGGGTTCTATCGGTACTCGTTGCCGCGCGAGTTCGGCGGCGACGGCGGCAACAACCTGTGGATGGCGGTGATCCGCGAGCACCTCGCGGCCAAGGGCCTGGGGCTGCACAACGACCTGCAGAACGAACACTCGATCGTCGGCAATTTCCCGGTGATCGTGATGCTGCGCGACTTCGGCACTCCCGCGCAGAAGGAGGCATACATCCGCGGAGCGCTGGACGGCGACGTGCGCATGGCCTTCGGCCTGACCGAACCCGGCCACGGCTCAGACGCAACGCACATGGAAACGCAAGCGGTTCCCGACATCCGCGATGGGGTCGACGGCTGGCGCCTCGACGGCGAAAAGATGTGGACCACCGGCATGCACACGGCCACTCACGTGGTGGTGTTCGCGCGCAGCAGCGGCAAGGCTGGTGAGGCGCGCGGCATCACGGCCTTCATCGTCCCGGCGCAGGCGGCGGGCGTGAAGATCGAGGAATACCTGTGGACGTTCAACATGCCCACGGATCACCCGCGCGTGAGCTTCACGAATGTGTGGGTGCCCGACGAAGCGCGCTTCGGCGCAGCAGGCGCAGGCTTGGCGGTCGCCCAGGCCTTCGTGCACGAGAACCGCATTCGTCAGGCCGCGTCGTCGCTGGGCGCCGCCCACTACTGCGTGCAGGAAAGCGTCCGCTACGCGCGGCAGCGCAAGCCTTTCGGCGAAGCCCTGGCGGAGAACCAGGCCATCCAGTGGCCGCTCGTCGAGCTGGCGACGCAGATCGAGATGCTGCGCCTGCTGATCCGCAAGACGGCCTGGGAAATGGACCAGATGCCGCACCCGGAGGTCGAGAAGCAGCTCTCGGACAAGGTCTCGATGTGCAACTACTGGGCGAACCGGCTGTGCTGCGAAGCCGCGGATCGCGCGATGCAGGTGCACGGTGGCCTCGGCTACTCGCGCCACAAGCCGTTCGAGCACATCTATCGCCATCACCGGCGCTATCGCATCACCGAGGGCTCGGAAGAGATCCAGATGCGCAAGGTCGCGGCCTGGCTGTTCGGGTACGCAGGTCCACGCAAGCGCGACTTCGCGGACCTCCCTGCGACGTAGCCCGGACGAAGTCCGGGATCGCGGCCGGGACTCGACGATGCCGTCGCGTTGCCGGCCTGCCGCGGGCCGTGCGAAGGTCGGCTCGCCCGGTGACCGCACTGCCGCCACCGCAGGCGCCTCTCATATAAGAACTCAAGGAGCCCACCCCGTGTCAGCCGTTCGCCCGTTGCATCACGCCGCACTCCTCGCCTCCCTGTTCGCCGTGGGCCTCGTCGCCTGCTCCAAGAAGGAAGAATCCACGGCGGCCACGGACAGCGCAGCCGCCTCGACATCCGCACCGGCCGCTGCCGCGCCGGCGGCTTCGGGTGGCGGCTCGGCCGACGCGCCGGCCAATACGAAGTACCTGTGCTCGAGCAACATCGTCCTGGCCGTCAGCTACAAGCCGGGTGTCGCGAAATTCACGTACAAGGACAAGCCGCTCGAGTTCAAGGCCGAGGCGGCGGAACCGACGCGCTACATCACGGCCGGCTACGAGTGGTGGGTCAACGGCCGTGGGCAGGGCGCCAATGGCAACCTCTATACGCAGGCGGCGGATGGCACGACGGGGGAGTTCATCGAGGGGTGTATTGAGAATCCGAACAAGTAGGGCGCGACGCGTAGCGCAGGTAAGCCGGGGGCGAATCGACTGGCCCTGCGGAACGACTCACTCCGCGGGATTGTTCGCTGCGCTCACGCCCTCTCCGGTGAAGCCGGGGGCCGCTGCCGCGGCTTTCTCATCCTGAAACGAGTCCACTGGACTCGTTTCTCCGCCTTCGGCGGACCGGATTCGAAATGGTCGAACCCCAGGTTTGTTTATCGCGGGTTCGAATCCCGCTCTGCGCCACAAAAAAAGGGCCCTTTCGGGCCCTTTTTTTCGCTTGTGGCGGAGAGAGCGTCCGCCATAATGAATGTGGGTGGATGCCTATGGTCGCTCAGTCTATCCGTTAAATGCCCTGTTTTTGTCCGTTAATTGCTTGACGACGTTCACAGGCATCCACCACCATCCAGTGCGGGTTTGTGGGTTGGGTTGAGGATCAAAAAGCCGGCCAAGATTAGATCGAGCGCGAGATTCCTGCCCCGACATCCAGTTTTTTGCGGGTCGCTTTTGAGGGTTACAGATGGCGCGGCGACAAACGGGAAAGCTCCAAGCGGTGGGGCTACTTAAAAGGAGTACCGGTCTGCACGGCGACGGCGGCGGGCTCTGGCTGCAGGTCGGTCCTACGGGCAGTAAGGCGTGGCTCTTCCGCTTCATGCTGCAAGGGAAAGCCCGAGAGATGGGCCTCGGCCCGTTCCCCGACGTACCACTCGCGGAGGCTCGGCAGAAAGCCGCCGAAGCCCGAGCATTGCTCCGCGACAAGATCGACCCCATCGAGGCCCGGCGGGCGCTCGCGACGGCCCGGACCGCGTCCGTGCTGGCAGCAAAGACGTTCAAGGCCGCCGGCGACGCTTTTATCGAAGCGAACAAGGCGGGATGGAAAAACGCCAAGCACCTCCAGCAGTGGCAGAACACCCTTGCGACCTACGTCTACCCAAAGATCGGGGACACCGCGGTGTCGGAGATCACGACGGACGACGTGCTGGGCATCGTGTCGCCGATATGGACGACAAAAACCGAGACGGCAACCCGCGTCCGATCGAGGATCGAGATCGTGCTCGACTACGCCATCGTTTTGAAATGGCGAACGGCCGGCAACCCTGCGCGGTGGCGCGGGGGTCTTGAAAGACTGCTCCCCCGCCCGACCAAGGTGCGCAAGGTTAAGCACCACGCCGCGCTTCATTACTCCGAGCTGCCCGCGTTTATGGCGGCACTGCGAGTACAAAACGGCATTGGCCCGCTGGCCTTGGAGTTCGCGATCCTCACCGCAGGGCGAACTGGCGAGGTAATCGGCGCGATCGAAAACGAATTCGATCTCGAGTCCCGGGTTTGGAGGGTGCCGGCCGATCGAATGAAGGGCGGCAAGCCGCACCACGTTCCGCTGTCCGATCGCGCTGTCGAGATCCTTGAGGGGCTCTCAGGAACAGACCGTGGGTTCGTGTTCCCTGGAATGAAAGAGAGCAAGCCGCTCTCGAATATGGCGTTACTCGCGACGTTGAAACGAATGAAGCGCGGGGACCTCACGACGCATGGGTTTCGGAGCACTTTCCGCGATTGGTGTGCGGAGGCGACCAGCTATCCGAGGGACGTTGCGGAGATGGCCCTCGCGCACTCCATCCCGAACAAAACCGAGGCCGCATATCGGCGCGGGGATCTTTTCGAGAAGCGCGCGGCGCTGATGCGCGATTGGGCGGCGTTCTGCGCAAGCGGGCAAACCCATCGCGCGCCTGTGCCGCAGGTAGAAGCGATTTGAGAGACCGCACGCGCGCCGCGGATGGGGCGAGCATTCGCGTCGAAGCGGCCGAACCCGCCGACGCCTACAGAGATAAGGAGCTGACAATGTCACTAGCCCAAAGCAAAGCCGCTCGCCCGCGTCCAGGGCACTATCTGACCCGCGCCGGTCTGAGCGCCGTCGTCGTCGACAAGCTCCCCGAAGACGAGCACGGCCTCGCCATGTGGCGCGGGTACGTCGAAACACCCGCAGGCCGAGAAGGCGTTAGCTGGACAGTTAAGGGCGACGTCTGGATCGGAGGCCGACCGACCAGCGACTTCGACCTGCGTGAGCGCGTCTAGACAACGACCAAATCAACGCGGCGCGAGTCGCCAAAGGATGCTTCATGAAGCGGCGGCAGCCCGAAAGGCGCTGCCGCTTTCTGAGCGGATCCCCCGCGCCTAAAACGCCATCGCTCAGAACATTGGTCCTCCGATCGTCCGAGTGACCGGCAGCGCGTTCAAAAGGCGCTTGCGTGAGCTACACCGTCGCCTCTTGCTCCATGGAAGACTGACGAAGTTCCAGCCCCATATGGTTAATTCCCCGAACGACGTGACCGGTAGTTTCCTGCGCATTCGCTAACAGTTGAATGAAAGTCGGGAAACTCAATTCAAGTCTTCTCGATGCCGCTCGTGACACACGGAGAATAAGCTCGCCTGAGAATACCGGAGAGTCGTTTTCGATTTGGATCGGAAACTCTACCCAGCTCGCGCCGCGCTTAAACGTTGGAACGTCCGGAAGCGTCCACTTTCGACCGAAAAGATCGAGGAAAATTTTAGGGGCGAAGTACCCTGCGAGATGAGATGAAAGCCCCTGTTCGTGCTCTGCTGATGATGGCTCCTCTTCCTTATATACATCCTCGTTTGGAAGATGAAGATCTTCATCTCTCAACTGATGCAAACTCACCAGCTCGCGCAGTGCGGCGCAGTAGGTCTCCCGAACCGGGCGAAGCAGAAGTTCCGTTGAACCGGCATCGGCCATGGCGTCAACGAGCTTAATCATCCACGCATTGCTCGCGACCCCCAGATAATCCGAAAAAACGACAAAATCTTGGGTCATCGCATCCGCGACATTAGCCCCAAACGCTTCAATGTCCACTATTGATTCGAAGCGTTTGATATCTCTTTCCTTGAGAGCAGCCATAGCACAAACGATGTCCCGTTCTATAGACGGGATCCTGTCCTCTTTTTCTTTCAATCTGTCCGCGATGATCTTCTCCTTCAATCGTCGCGCTCTTTCAGTGTCGACGAAGCCCAGTTCTATGTCTCGCTCCGCCTCTGCTGCAATGCGCTTATTGAGGCTTTTAATCAAAGATGTTCTTCGGCGCTCGATATTCGAAGCAAAGATATTAGAAATAAAATCTAACATCCGAAATAGCGCCCGGATGAAAGGCGTCATCCGCTCTATAAGGGCGTCCGATTCTTGCTGAGCGATAGCTTGCTGAGCCGTAAGCTCTGCGGTCTGACCGTACATTTTTGTAGTGATATTTTTTTCCGTTTGCCGCGACTGGCTAATGTTATACAACGGGTCCAGCCGCAGAATGTCCGTTGAATACAGCTCTGATTGCCCATTGTTGTAGAGGGGCATATCAACCTGGGGGCCGAACCTGCTGAAAAGCGCGTGACCAGCAAAGCGCTCATGGACAGCCTGCTCGATGTCCGCGGCATTATCAAAATGCCCGAAGAAGAGCACGCGATCTAGATACCGCTCGTCTCCGTTCTGCCGAAGGGCGAGCCGCTCTCTAGCGGAGCTAAGTGTTGTATATCCAAACTTATACATAACCCCCATAGGCGTTTTTAAACGCACATAGTAGAGATTGCCGCTTGCCTGAATTGGCTTGTACTTTACTGGCTCTCGATAAGCGTTTCTCATTTCTCTCGTCACTTTTCTCGCGTTTTTAGATGAGTCTCAATCTCCGCACAGCTCTCCACATTGTGATGTCACAGTCCTATCACGGATAGCCACTCCCTCTGCTCAAAGCAGAGCGAGGGTTAACACTGTAAGTGGCTGACTGGAATATCCGAGGAGACCGCTGGCCGCGGCAACATGAGAGTTCCATCCCCATCCGCTTATCTGGACAGCCATAGATCCAAGTCGTCCGGGTGAATTCTGAGAATTTCGAACCGCCTCTTCTCGAACATCACGACCAGATGCCGTGTCCCGCATGAGTCGCAGCCGACGAAACGCGTGCCCTCTTCGTCTTCTTCTTCCTCGATGCCGTGAATCGGCACCCCGATGTATCCGCATCTCATGCAGGTAAATTTCTGTCTCATCGGCCCCGTCCGATTTCGATCCAACCCCGCCTGAGAATCTCATACGTGGCCCGCGCCGCGCATCTGTCTGGGCGTGACGGCTGGGCGGGTCGTATCGGCCCGCCTCTGCGTTTACCTATCGCTCGGAGCCCGGGCTAACATCAGGCCCAAGCCCATGCGGATTCATAGCAGAACATGCCCATTCCTCGTCAGGAGGCAGCCAACGCATACGCGGACGCAGTGCTCTTGCACTTAGAGACCGGCCGCGTGGCTGCAATTCAGGCGCACAACCGTCGCCTGGAGGTCACTCAGATGCCGAAAGGTCTGAATCCGACCGACGTTTCAATGTGCGTTTCCGACAGCTACGCCGCGTATCTCCCGCGAATTTCTGAACTGGCAAGGGCCACGCCTCGCTTATCGAATGCAGCGCTACGGGATGAGATCGTTCGAGATCTCATGGGCACAGAATTCCTTGAGGTTGTGGCGGGCTGCATTGAGCAGGAGCCTGCAGGGTTCGGATGGGATTACTTCCCCGAAACTTTGCCCGAGTAATCATGATCCGCCCTACCCTCGCCCAAGTTGCGGATGCATATGCGGAGGCGGTCCTCCGCGCGGCGACCGCTGACGGCGCAACCGTGCTGACGTGGTGTGACGGGTGCGTCCAGGTCGATCAGCTGGAACCGGGGCAGAGCCCCGAGGACTATACGGTCGTCATCTCCGCCGGAATGACTGTCTTCTACCCGTGGTGCCGCGCTGAGGGCGTGACGTGTGTCGGCTGGCCTGAATCGGCCACCCGAGGCGACGTCGCTACGCTGGTCCTCGAAAGCGGCTTCGCCGCCAAGCTGGTCGCTCTCCTGTGCTCGGAGACGGCATAGCGAGATGATGGTCCCTAATCGGCTCTTCTTCGCGCTGCTCCCTGACGCGGCTACTCGCGAAGCCATGACGCTCGCCGCAAAGAGCATCGCGCTAAAGCTGGCGCACGGGGGACGCGAGGTCCCCGAGGCGAACCTCCACCTGACGTTGATGTTTCTAGGTGACGCCGTCCCCGCTCAAGACGAGCAAGCGGCCTGCGGAGCGGCGGAGTCGGTTAGCAGCGATCCATTTACCTTCGCATTGGACGCTGCGGGCTCCTTCCCTACGGCGTGGTGGCTCGGCCAGCACAAGGCCTCGCCCGAGCTTCAACGGCTCCGAAAGTCGCTACAGACCGCCATCACCACCCGGAAGGTCGCCTATGACCGCCAACACTTCGTTCCACACGTCACCATCGCCCGCCATCCAAAGACCCGGCTCGCCACGACTAGCATTGCGCCAGTTGAATGGCGCTGCGATTCATTTTCTTTGATGCGAAGCTCGCTCGCGGGTCAGGGCGTTGCATACGAGCAGATCGCCCGCTGGTCGTTGCGCTCACGAGTCGAAGCAACTGCGGCTCAAATGTCCCTCATCTGACCATGTGCTACTCAGCCATGGTTAAGCAGCGATACTCGGAATACGTCCGAGTATTCGGTGCGCGAGTCGACATTGACGAGTTCGCTCGGCTCTACGTCTTCCGCTCTCAGGGTGGCGCCGTAAAGATCCCCAAGGGGATGGACGCGAACTTTGACGAGCCCGGCACGGACGGCGAGCGCGCAATCAAATCGCTAATCCAGACGTATAACAAGTCGAACAGCGAGAAATGGGAGCAGGAGATATTCAAGCAGCGTCGGCGGTTAGCCGATGCCGAGCGTGCGCTCCACGCCAAGCCTACAAAGAAGGCCGCGAACGACAAGCGTATTGCGACCAACAGAATCGAACAGATGCTCGGCTGGCTCGACGATCTCAAGCGGACCGAACCCAAGTCACGCGATTCGCGCATCTTCTCGAAGAGCTACTGCCCTGTCATGGTCTTCGAAAACGGACACCGTGTCGTGAAGCCAATGCGCTACCTTTGCAGGCCGGCCGGCATGCCAGCGTCATTTGACGAAAAATATCCGGGCTGCTTTAACGCTCGACGCGATAATCTTGAGGGCTTTTGGAAGAACCAGTTCGGGCAGACACACGGGATCGTCCTCGCGACCAGCTTCTTCGAGAACGTTTCCCGACATCGCTTGGAGGACCGCGAACTGCGACACGGCGAGAGCGAAGAGAACGTAAGGATCGAGTTCCGGCCCCAGACCGGCGGCGTGATGCACGCGGCGTGCCTCTGGTCGCGGTGGATCGGGCCGGATGGCAGCGAGCTGCTCTCGTTCGCTGCGATCACAGACGAGCCGCCGGCCGAAGTCGCCGCGACGGGGCACGATCGCTGCATTATTCCGATCGATCCGGGCAATATCGATGCTTGGCTCGATCCGAATGGCGACCTAGTTAAGTCCTACGCAATTCTCGATGCCCGAGAACGGCCGTACTACGAGCATCGACTGGCCGCGTGAGATGACCTGCGCGGTTCCTCGACTGCGATGCCGATAGTTTCATATCGCGCTTCTGCGTTTCCACCATCAGCCGGGGCTTCACTACTCGGCCACCACGACTTGTGGGTGCCGCTTAATGATCTCGTTCACGCCGCGATCACCGTTGGAAAGCCTGGCGTTGCACATTTATTTACTCACGGGTGGAATTCAATAAGCGACATTATTATTAGGACGCACACCGTTTATGCGTACTTGCAGTATGTCGCTGGGCGATACGGGAAGAGTTCTCTCTACGAAAGCCTTGATCCGACCGAAAAAGCGGCTGCCTCGTACTTCATGGGGATGATAAGCGCCAAGGTGGTATTCGATCGGCTGCTGAAAACCCCGTGGCTGTTTCATGTCTCGATGCTGAAGCCGCTTGGACATTCGTTCAATCTCAAAGGAAAGTCGGAACCGGATCTGGTCGGGAAAAATGCGTTAGGCGAGTGGGTCGTTGCGGAGGCCAAAGGCAGGTCAAACGGATTCAATCAGCCCGCGATGCGCGCAGCTAAGGAGCAAACACGACAACTGCGCACCATTAACGGCGCAGCTCCTGCGCTACGCGTCGCCATTCAGGCTTCATTCGAGCCCTACCTCCGTTTCGATCTCTGCGATCCTGAAGACGCGGCAGAGCGCGCGATCGATATCGAGACCGACCTCGATACGGTAATGCACAGATATTACTCTGGGATCATCGATGCTACTGAAGGCGCCGAAGTTGCCTTGATCCAAGGTCGCCAATTTCTCGTAAGAAAGATCGAAGAGGTTGGCGTAACTGTCGGGCTTGATACGGGTGTGCGGTATTTGCGCCTGTTTGGACTTTCCGGACGAATCCCTGCTCTCTTGCATCCTCCCGACGCTAAAATGTACGACGGTGACGATCCTCAGAATTTCAGGGTGTACGGGGATGGCGTTGCTATCGCTCTCGATAGACGTTGGTCCGATAATGTAATGGCACTATCGCCGTTCGAACGAAGAGAGGGATTCGGGAACTAACCATTAGCAAGCGTATTTCTTCCTTGATACTTGCAACGTCGTACATCTCGACCATTTAACCGACCACCGCTTTTGCGTAGGTGACAGATGTATTCCATGCGCGACACTAAGACATGGAATCCTCACGCTCGAAGCTGTTTAGACGTGCTCTGATGATTGCGGACGGCCACTCGCGATCGGACATCGAGACACTAGGTACCGAGATGCCGAGCCGCCACGGATGCTATGGACTTGCAGACACCGCTGGTCGACCGGTCCGCGGGCTCCGGGAGGCTGGCGTTACGTTACGCGACGCGATTGATTGGCTATGCACCCGCCACCTTGCCTCCCTTCGAATTGGCCCGGACGGGGTATTAGTCGAGTTGCATCTGGATTTGTTCGTCGACTAACAGCTTTTCCATTCGAAACCCGGATGAGCGTCCTTGACGCTGGGCCATGATCCCTGCTTTCCAAGCCCACTTCGGATGCCACCGCCTTTGGGCGACCTCCGCTTGCACCTGTTCACGAAACTGAAGAGGAGAGGCGGCCTTGTGAGTTGGCAACCGAGGCCAATGGCGCTGCCAGTTGCAATGCCGGCAAGCCGCGACAATGTTGTCCTCCTCGTCCCCTCCGTTATCCTGTCGCGCGACCAAGTGCTCGGCGGTGCATTGGAACCGCAGAGCCCGCTTTGGCGAGATGCCAAACCGCACGCAATACGCGCCTGGATCGCCGAGCCACATCGCGGCGCCGCAGTAGTAACAGAGGAAGTCTTGACGAACGGCCGCTCTGTTGCGGAGCGTTTGAAGCGACGACATACACAGACCGGTTAACAGCAACCGTCTGCTCTAGCGAGCATCGCGGAACCGCGGGCTAGCGCCACTGCGGCGGGATGTACGCGGCTACCGCCGACGACATTTCGGAAGTTAGAGCACGCGAGCGTTCAGGGCAAGCCGCAGCGAACGGTCTGAGCTACGCCTTGGCAGGAATAAGCCGTTGCCCGTCACTACTGTACACATTTACAGTATCTCAATGCACGGCGCACCCCACCCTCTCGACCCAAATCTCGGCGTCCATTTCCTCCGGCACGAACTGTCAAGCCTACGCGACGAGATTGCAGAGCGGCGACCCCGAACGGCAGCAGAGCGTGTAGCGCTGCAGCGCCGGGCCGTCCTCACGATTAATCGAGTCCTGGAGGCGACAAGCTTCCTAGCAGAAAGCTTCTACACGCCAGGGGTTCCGGAGTACGACACCTGGCGGCACGGGACGCTCGAGAAGTCCTTCAAGGAACGCCACCTCACCTGCTCGGCGAACTTGCGGCTCGACACAGTCAGCCGGGCGGCGATGATGGTGTGGCAGGACGAGTTCAAGGTCCGAAGGTGGATGCAAGAGGATCTGTTCCCCGCGGAGACGCCTTCCGCCCCCTATTGGATGGCACGGGCATCAGATGAAGGCGTGTGGCGATCGCTTGAGGCCTTGGACCAGCTGTATCGAGAGGCCACGATTAAGGACGAGATCTTTTAGTCTAGAAGCCTCCTCACTTACATCGACCCCATAACGACCTGCAATGTTTGTAGATCTATCTCGAACGTTCCATGAACTGGTCGCCGATGTCGACCCGTCCCCCGACGGAACTGGTGGGCTTAGTTCCAAGGGCCTGCCCATAACTTGGGACGAAATCTTCAAACGACCTAGGGTTGTGCTGTTATCCGAGGCAGGGTCCGGCAAAACGGAGGAGATTCGTCACGCCGCCAAGCGGCTACGGGCGTCCGGAAAATCAGCATTTTTTATGCGGTTGGAAGAAATATCTCGGTCTTTCGAGTTGTCGTTCGAAGAGGGCACCCTAGAAGACTTCGAGTCCTGGCTCCGCTCAGCCGACGAAGGATGGCTCCTCCTTGACTCAATTGATGAATCTCGCCTCCGAGATCCATCGGATTTTGAACGTGCGGTAAAGGTTTTGGGAAATAGGCTCAAAACTGCGATGCATCGCGTTCACATCGTGCTGACCGGCCGAATTTCAGCCTGGCGACCCGTTGCCGACCTCGCTCTGTGCGCGGGGCATTTCCCCGCGCCAAGCTCGCTTCGAGAGAACATTGAAACCGAGCCGACCGCGAACTCGTCGCAGTCACGTTCAATATCTCGCGAGGTCAAAGTGTCACCCTTCCTCGTCGTCGCGCTCGACGATCTATCCAGTGACCAAGTGCGGCTCTTCGCAGAGTCGAAAGGCGAGAGGGACGTCGATGCCTTCTTGGAAGAAATTACACGCGCCGACGCTTTTTCCTTCACAGCAAGGCCTTTGGATTTGGAGGACTTGCTCGGGTTCTGGACGGCGCACAGCCGCGTCGGAAGTCGCGTAGAGCTAGTGCGCAATAGCATTGAGACTCGACTCGTTGAGCGAGATCTCGACCGCGCAACCCACAGCGCCTTGTCGCCTCAAAAAATCATGGAAGGCGTCACACTTATTGCCGCCGCGTGCACGCTTTCGAACACCCAGATCATAGGCGTTCCCGAACCTGAGAGCGCCAAATCATTTCGGGGACTTCAGATTGACCGCGTTCTACCTGATTGGAGCACTAAGGAGATCTTGACGCTGCTCCAGCGTCCGATTTTCGATGAAGAGATCTACGGTGCTGTGCGGTTTCACCATCGAATGGTCCGCGAATACCTAACAGCCGAATGGTTTTCACTACTGCTCAAGCGTAATACGTCGCGACGCGCCATCGAGCAACTGTTTTTCCGGAACCAATATGGCATCGAAGTCGTTCCGCCTATGCTTCGCCCGGTTCTGCCCTGGCTAGCGATTCTTGATGCGGGAATTCAGCAGAAAGCGCGTGTGATAGACCCCACGCTACTTTTATCGGGTGGCGATCCGAGCTGCCTTCACATCGAAACTCGGCAGAAAATTCTAAGCGAAGCGGTGCTGCGAACATCAAATGGAGAAACGTATCCCACCGACTACGATCTCAACGCGATACAGCGTTTCGCCGCGCCAGACCTCTATCCCGAAATACGCGCGTTGATGGCGAGTACGTCAGACGATAACGCGCTCGTGTTTTTACTTCGGATGGTCTGGCAGGGACGACTAGTTGACGCGACCGAAGATGTAACCGCGGTAGCACTGAACGTCGACAGAAGTGCGGGAACTCGCGTCTACGCAATACGCGCATTGCGCGCCGTCAACGCAACGCGAGCCCTTTCAGAACTGAGATCTAAATTCGAAATTGAGTCGGCGAGCCTAAGCAGAGACATATTTGCCGCGTTGCTTGAATCAGCCCCCGATACCGACGATGTTCTGGACTGGATCCTACGTTGCACTGCGAAAGCCGATGAATATCAATCATTCAGCGCAGAATCATTGAAAGAATCCATATGCAATTACGCAAAGAAGGTGTCGGCCACACGCTTGCTCCGCTTTGCGGTAGCGCTCAACTCTTTCCTCGCGACACCGCTTCTAGATGTTGATACACACGACGATATATCTAAGCCACACGGATGGCTCCTTAAGCCGGCCGCCATTGCCTTGCATCGCCTGATTTCAAATGAAGGAACAGCAGAATTTCCTGATCACATCTTGACGCTCCTCAACAAGCTTCCGCTGGCACGTCAAGATAAAACGATCGGCTGGAGCGAGACTATCGATAGAGTAAAAGAAGCAGTTATTGCGAGGCCGGAACTTACATTTCCTCTATTTTGGAACGCCGTCAGAAAAGAGCGTCAAAGAGAAAAACAGCAAGGGAAATCTCTCGAAGATTTCTGGCCGGTAGTCGCGTGGCACACGTACATTCAGTTCCGTCCTGAGCAATTTGATGAGGCATTGAATGCGATTTACGCCGCGCCCGACGTTGACGACAAGAAAATTGCGCTGACGCTATCTTTTTCCCTTTACGTTAGAGGCGGAAGACAACGCAAGAATAGAACCGCGCTTACCAAAGCCGTTCGCGGATCTCCTGACCTGGAGATCATCCTTAGAAATCTGATGTCTCCTCCACGAATGTCGGCGACGTCACTGAGGCTGCGAAGGATGAATTCGCGATTTATGCGAGACGCGGATTCCCGACGCAAGAAGGAGGAGAAGGACAGAGAAGCAGCAAAGGCGTTCTTGCGGCTTCACTGTGAGGCTATTCGCAATCCGGGCTTCAAAGATCCTCGTGCGATGTCTAAGTCGCAACACTATCTTCTGCATCAGCTACGAGCCGACGACAAAAACAGCAGCGGTCTCTGGTGCAGCGGCAATTGGCTCGCGCTTGTAGAAGAATTCGGACTTGAGGTGGCGACCGCTTTTAGGGACGGTGCGATGTATTTCTGGCGGCGACACAAGCCACAGTTAAAGTCTGAAGGCGCGCCGGCTAATTCGACTCCGGAATCTACAATCTTCGGACTTACAGGATTGCAGATCGAAGCAAGCGAGGACGTTTCTGCGGTGGACCGATGGTCGGACCTAGAAGCAGACACCGCTTTTCGGTTTGCGATGCATGAGTTGAATGGATTCCCTCCGTGGTTCCGCTCACTTTACGAGCGTCACTACAGCACCGTACTCCCCGCTGTAATAAACGAAGTGCAATACGACCTGGAGACAAGCGTCGACCCGCATCCGAGTCATTACGTCGTAGACGACATCTTGTGGTCTGGCAGCTGGCTTTGGAACGACATAGCCGGTCCGCTGCTGGCGATTCTCCGAAACACGAGCGTTCGGAGCTTACAGACCCTTGAGTCCGCCTTGAGCATTGTGCAGGGTTCCGATATTTCGGACGATCAACTCGCTGAACTGGCGTCAATGAAAGCGACGGCGCTGGGTGGCGCCGCAGGACGCCCTCTTTGGTTTGCAGTATGGGCAGGCGTTCAACCCGTGTGTGCGATAGCGGAATTGAAGTCCACACTGGCGGGTCTATCTGCTTCGACCGAAGCCGCTGATTTCTTCACCGCCTTTCTCTGCCATCTAACGGGCGGAAGGTACGAGCGGCCGTCGCGAATCAGGGGCGCGTTCCGTCAACCAGCATGCCTGCGCACTCTATATCTGTTGGCCCACGCGTACATACCTTTATCCGGAGATATCGATCGTTCGAGAGGTGGCGCTTACACTCCGACCGCGAGAGACGAGGCGCGCCACGCGCGTGAGAACTTGTTGCAGATGCTCCGCCCAATCCGAGGGAAAGAATCGTTCCTCGCGTTGGATGAGATCTCACGGGCGCATCCAGATCTTAGCTACAGGTATTGGGTCCGAGCCATCGCGCGAGATAGAGCAGTGCAGGACTCAGACCTAACTGCTTGGTCGGAAAAACAAGTCTACGACTTTCACTGTGCACAGACTCGAACACCCGCCAATCATAGAGAGCTATTCGATTTAGCAACTCTTCGACTACACGATCTCAAGGATGATCTTGAAAATGGAGATAGCAGCAACGCTGCGCTGCTTGCGAATGCGAAGGACGAACCTGAGGTGCGAAAGTACGTCGGCAATCTTCTTCGGTTGACGTCTAACGGCCGATATAGCGTTACTCAAGAGGACGAGCTTGCCGACGGAAGGCGGCCGGATATCCGGTGGCACGGCGTTGGTTTTGACGCCCCTGTTCCCGTCGAGGTCAAACTCGCTCACAAATGGACCGGCCCCCAGTTATTCGAGCGTCTTGAGAATCAGCTCTGCGGCGATTATCTGAGGGACTACCACTCCGGCTGCGGTGTGTATCTACTGCTCGATTATCTGGGGCGCTGGGAACTACCCACAAGCAGGGGCGGCGGTACCGTCGACTTCAGGGGCTTACTCTCAGCGCTGCAAACGAGGTGGGAGGAACTTTCCGCGGGACTTCCTCACATCGAGGAGATAAAGATCATCGGTGTCGACTTATCACTGCGCTCGAAGTCGGGCACTCTTAAGCGAAAACGATCTCGCTCTGTATCGAATTTGACCCCTAACCGAAGCGCTTAACCTGCGCGCTGAGTAGCGGTGGGATCGGAAAAATTCGGCCATTTATTTTGGCAGGGGGCGACTCAGCGCGCCCGCGGCATTCGTTCCGGCGCCAGGGGTACCTTTTCCCTCCCCACCCCTTATATTCCCGCTTGCAGCGCTTCATTAATATTGCGGACGAGAGGGGTATTTATTCCCTCCCGCCCGGAATAGTTCACGCGGGAGTGCCGCCGTCGGTCCCGTAGATCGACCGCAGCCAGGTGGACACAGCGGCCTCGCCTTCGTCCGTCAGTCCTTCGGTGGGAAACAGGACCTCTGCAAGGCGGCTGACCCGCTTTGCACGGGAGTGGTCATTACCGCGTGTCGCGCTGTCGGCGGCCCTTGCCGCGCCCCACAGGAGTGTCACGGCGTCGCTGACCAAACCGACGAAGGCGCGCTGCGTAGCGCTGTCGACGGCCTTGCGGAGACGTCGATCCGACTCCATCTGGATGGACCACGCGGTGCTGTTGGCGATGTCCGCAGCTTTGGTGCGAGTGTCGATCTCCGCCTTCGCAGTCGTCAGCATGCTCGCGCGCTCTTCAGCGCTCTTGTGCGCGGTTTTGAATTTCTCGCCGATCTCCATCCAATCTGATCGAGAGACATCCGCCAGTGCCGACGCGGATGCATGCTCCAGCTCCGTGCACTCGCTCTTGGCCGCCTCCAATTGCTCGCCGAGTAGCCGCCTTCTCTCCAGGCATGCGTCGAAGTGCACTTTCGCCCGTCGAGCAGCTTCCCGATCGGCGAGCGCGACCGCTTTTGCTTCGCGCACTTCCGGGTCTGCGTCCACCTCTTTACCCATCCGCTCGGCCGTCGTCACCTTCGCTGCGCTATCTGCCTTTGCCGACGATACTGCCTTTGCCACGTCATCAGTCTTCATTTCAATCTCCTCGCGGGTCCATTGGAGTCCGCATCTGCCCGCGCATCAGATACAGACAAAAAAAGAAAACAGGCATCAATGACGCTATGACGGGATATGACGGACTTTCTGAAAAGTCCTCTAAGAGAGCTTCAATGGGCAGCTTTTCATTTCAGCCGTCATATCCCGTCATGGCGTCATACGAAGCCGAGTGAAAGCCCTAGCCAACCGCGCTCGCCAGTAGTGCGCGTCGCCTTTATCTGCCTGGAGGTAAGACCGTCAGCGAAGCGCGGCCGAGATACGTAGCCATCGCCTGACGTGACGCGCCAAGAGTCAAAGGCCTCGTACAGAGCAGCGCTACTGATATATGCGGCCGGATCCAGCACGCACATTTCGGAGATGAAGCGCCCGATCGGGTCCGATTCATCCCGGTAATCCTTCGTGGCGTCTCTGACGGTCTCCGGCACTCGCAAGCCGTCCCGGAGATATTCCGCCGCGCCACGGATAGCCCATGCCAGAATTCCGGGGTACTCGGCGCGTAGCTTTTCCCTCAAGGCGAAGTCCCGTTCCTCTTCGGGAATGCGTTCGGCGAACGGCACTAGGCAGATTCGCCGCCAGATTCCTTCGTCGTTGCCCCGGATTCGCGGCCGATGATTCGTAAGAAGCACCAATGTGTGCGACGGCTCATAGGTGAAGAAGTCACCGTAGAGTCGCCGCGCCTTGATCGAGTCGCCGCCAGTCAAAAGCTTTGCGCGGGTCTCTTCGAGATATCCGCCTTGCCCCGATTCGGATGCGAATACGAGACGTCTACCGAATAGATCAGCCATCTCAGCCGGATGCGCCTCGTTCTTGCGCTGCATAAGCATCCCTGGCGCGGCGGGCGCGGCGTAGTCGCCCATCACGTCGGCGAGCACCTCAAATACCGTTGACTTGCCATTGCCGCCCGGCCCGTACGCAACGAAGAGCTTCTGTTCACGCGTATGTCCTGAGATGGCGTAGCCGGCCAACCGTCCGAAGAACTCGAAGAACTCCGGGTTGCTCCGAAAGATCCTGCGCAACGTCGCCTCCCAAATAGGGCACGTCGCAGCAGGATCGAATGCAACGGCCGTACGGCGCGTTATGAGATCGGAGCGCATTACCGGCCTGCGGGAGCCCGTCCGAAGATCCACCGCGCCTCCAGGCGTCCCGAGTAACTCAGGATCTCGATCAAGTCGATCGGCTTTTACCGAGATGCGGTAGCGCAAGCCGTCAAGAGCCTCGCGCATTCGCACTGCCATCTCCGAGTTGCGGCTCCATCTCGCGAGGCTTTCGGCTCGCTCCATCAGGCTCGCGCGTCGATCTTTGTCCTCTGTTTCGCTCGCCTCTTTCGCCGCCTGTTCAGCCTCTCGCAACACTAGTCGCCCGATGCCCGACGCGATGCACCTAACGGTGGCAGGATCGTGTCGCCATCCATTGGCGTCTTCGTCGAAGACGTAGTCGCCAATCCCCTCGACGTGAACAAAATTCGGCCCGAACGATCGGAAGAGTCTCTCGGAATTTGCGTGGTCGCTCGTTAGAGATGCCGGAACGGGCTCATCCCGTGCCGGCGGCCAATCCAGCCCTAATCCGGTCGGCGTCTTGCTTCTCGGCAGCGCACCGGACTGGATCCTCACAACCGCGCTCTCGTATGCACGGATCGCTTCCGGCAGAACATCTCGCGACCATCGCCCGCGCTCGGACTCCGCTTCGATTGTCGCGACGCCGCTACTCGGGTCTGCCCCGGTCGCCACGATCGTTTGCGCGAGGCGGAACGAGAAGGTCACCGCGTCTTCATGGCGCCCTACGTCGATGACGACAGGCTCCGTAGGTGCCACGGGAGCCCGCGCTAGTCGACTTACAACGTCGGTCTGAGGGAACGAAGGCTCAAATGCGGCGACCAGCTCGTCGATGCTGCATTCAGCACCAATGTCGTCCGTCACTTCTCGGATGCGGACCGCGAACGGCGTGCCCTTGCGATGATTGAAGCCCGGAAGCCTCATCACTCGAACAAGATCGTTGACGCTCTCGTCACCCCCTAGGCGCGCGGCGATGGCCTTTTGTAGCGGCTTGAACTGACCAAGCTCGACGCCGCAGGCATGCCAGTACAGATGCGCCTTGCCGGGTGACGAGTCGACGACGCAGTGAGGTTCAATCTTCGAGCGCGACAGCGCGTCTGTTAGCGGCGTCCCGTCGAGGTCCGCGAAGACACAGCGCACCGCGCGGACGTTCTCGTTCGATCGCTTACCCGACAGCGTCGTTTCGTTGACAGTGACGAAGATTCCCGCCCCACAGGCATTCAGCGCGGTCAGTTCGCCCGCGTTCTGCTCGAGCGTTCCGTGGAGCACGCGAGCCAGCTCTGGCCGCTTTGCTTCTGAGTCGTCGAAGACCTGGAAAGTGAACCGGTCCTCGAACGGATCGAGCCAGGTGAGAAAGCGTCGGGCTTCGCTGATGTCGATCGCTGGGGCGCTGGCGACTGAAGATCCGTCCGCCATCTCAGTTCATCCCGCCAGCGCGCGGGTTGAGCGCGCGCAACATGCCGAGAAGAAAGTCGACGTCGAACTCCTCGACTCGAATTGAAGACGACCAGGTGCAGACGTGGACACCGTCAACGAGCTTTACGTCAGGTACCGGGATGCCCTCGAACAGCAAGAGCACGCCGGGATTCGGGACCTTTGCCTCTCGGACACTTGTTGCCCACGCTGCCGTGGAGTGCACGCAGTAGATTTCCCTTGCCCCGTTAGCGATGACCGTGGGCAGCAGAACCTCGATCGGGACCTTGCTGACCTGTCCGTCTTCGAGGGACAAACCTCTTTCGATGAGCATTCGGTCGCCTCAGCGCTGAGGTGCGTCGATGCCGCTTGTGTCGAGCGTCGCGATAGAGCAGCGCTGCGGCTTCTCCCATCCGATCCGCCAACCTTTGGCGGTGGCCTCGAATCGACATGGACCAGGCGTCGGCCCGAACAAAACGATGCAGCTCGCAGGCAATTCAGCGCCCCACGCGAATCCCCGCTCTGCACGGCGTGCCGCGCGGTTCGCGTCTCTGGGACGACATGCCGGCAGGACAACGAAAACTTTTTTCCCGCTGCGTCGCTGGTCGGCGAATTCGATTGCTTGTTGTTCACTGGTGCCCACCAGCGTTCGCGGGCGTTCACCTTTCGCGAGCACAAGAAGCTGCGGTAGCCAAAGATCGGGTTCAATAGGAACGGGGTGCCCTTGCACGGGCCGTTTGGCATTGCTAGTTTTCAATCTCGATGCTCCAAAGTGGTAGAGAAAGCGGTGCGATGCGGTGGCAGATAACGCCGCATCAAAAAAAAACCCCGTCGGGTCCACCCATCCCGGCGGGGTTTTTCTTTGGGCGCTATCCGCATTGCGCTGATACCAGCCTGTCGATATAGCGATGGACCGCGTCTTCGAGCACAAAGCTACGGCGCCCCTGCTTGATCAGCGGACCAAGTTCTCCTGCGCGCAGCAGGCGGTAGATGGTCGTCATCGACGTGGTTCCGACACTTTCGCGGACCTTTTGAATCGGTACGAGCCTTCGCGACTTGACCTCGGTCTCAGACTTTGCGACGGCAGCGGCGGTGTTCGTCATGGGCTTCTCGGGTTTGTCAGTGAATACACCCATACCCTGCTGCACTTTCGGAAAATAATGCAAGCTCACTTATCCAACTTTAATTAACGAACAGTCTCGGTTTATCCGTTAATTAATTGTTCGTGCACTCCACTATTTCTTCGCGGATAGTTGGTTCCACCGCACACGGACGAGCACCGAAATGAGCACCCCCAATGAAGTCGAGCTGCTGATACGAGCGAAGAACGAGGCCAGCAAAACCCTCAAGGGTCTTGCCGGCGAACTCGACGCGCTCGTCGAATCGCAGAAGGCGTTGGCGTCGTCGAGCGAACTTGCGCAGAAGTCGCAGAAGGAACTGGCTGATCAAGCGCGTGAACTGCTCAAGATCACCGACGACCTGAACAAACTTCAGGGGAAGATCGACGGCTACAAAAAGCAGCAGACGGCTGTCGACGATCTCAACCAGAGGTTGTCGACTCTCGTGGAAAGACAGGCCAAGGCGAAGGCCGAGATCGAGGCGACCGAGAAACCGACCAAGAAGCTGCAGACCGAGTACGCCAAGCTCGGTCGCGACATCGAGCGTACGCAGGCGTCCATCAGCAAGGGCGGCGAGAAGCTGACCCAGCTTGGCGTTGCGCTCGAGCAGGTCGGGTTGTCGGCCAAGGATCTGGCGGACAGCGAGGCGCGCATCGCTGCGCAGCAGGCACGCGTGTCTGCCGCCATCGATACCACTCGCGAAGCCGCTGGCCGACTGGTCGACGCGCAGCGCGAGGTTGTCGAGGTTGAGGCCAAGCGCCTAGCCGGGTCGAAGGAGGTCGCGGCCGAGATCAAGCGCCGAGCGGCTGACGAGGAAGCCGCCATCAAGCGGCGCATCATCGCGCAGGAGCGCTATAACGCCATCGCCGGCTTCGATGCTGGCGGCAAGCAGGGCAACGCTCGCGCATCAGCGGACGCCTTCGTCGCGCAGTTCAACCGCGACGATCAGGCTGCGCTCACCGCCGAGATCAAACGGCGGGCGGCTGTCGAGGAGGACGCAGCGCGCAAGCAGATCGAGCGGCAGCGTGCGCTCACCGACGAGGCCGATCGGCGCCGTCAGAAGCTCGCCGAGTCGGTGACGGTCTTCCGGGCGCTGATCGAGAACGAAGACCGCGAAGCGGCCCTGGCCGAAGCCACGAGTCGCCGCCAGGCTGAAAAGACGGAAGTCCTGCGCCGGCAGGTCGAGATCCAGCAGCGCATCACCGCGCAGGCCGAGCGCCAAGCGCGACTCCAGCAGGCGGTCGAGACCTTCTCGAAGGGATCGGCGAACCAGTTCGACACGCCGACCGAGAAGGCCGAGCGGCTGGCACGCGCGCAGAAGCTGCGAGCCGAGGCGGACCTGCGCGTCATCGAGATCAATCGCCGGGCCGACGAGATCGAACGCCGGCTCAACGAAACCCGCAAGCAGTCCGCGGGCGCGATCGACAAGGCGACAGGCGCGCAGCGCCGGCAGAACGAGGCACTGCAGAACGGCTTCGAGCTGCAACGCTCGGCCCTGAGCCTGTACCAGCGCGTGCGCGGTCAGTTGCTCGCCCTGGCTGGCGCGTACGTCGGTGTGTTCGGCGCGATCAACCTCGTGCAGAAGTCGATCGAGGACGTGAACACGAAGGCCGGCGTGCAGAACCGCCTGCTCGTCGTCACGGGCAACGACGCGGCCGCGGCGGCCAAGGAATACGAGTACCTGCGCAAAGAGTCTGAGCGCCTGGGTACCAATTTCGTGTCGCTGGCGAACGGCTACTCGAAATTCGCCATCGCCGCCAAGGGCGCGAACGTCAGCGCCGAGGAGACGCGCTACATCTTCGAGGCGTTCGCCGAGACCTCGAAAGTCTTCCGCCTGAACACCGATGAGACGGCCGGCGTGTTCCGTGCGCTCGAGCAGATCCTGTCGAAGTCCAAGGTCCAGGCCGAAGAACTCCGCGGCCAGCTCGGCGATCGTCTCAGCGGCGCGTTCAACGTGCTCGCGACGGCGATCGGCAAGACGCCGGCCGAGCTGGACAAGCTGCTGGAGAGCGGCAAGGTCTCGTCCGACTTCCTGCTGCTGTTCGCACGCGAGTACAAGAACATCGTTGCCGACCAGCTCCCGGCGGCGACCAAGACGCTCGACTCGAATATCCAGCGCCTCGGCAACGGTCTGTTCGACCTGCGCGTCGCGTTCCTCGAAGGTCCGTTCCGCGAGGAACTGGAGAAGCTGATCGCTCGCTTCACCGCGTTCGTGAAGAGCGACGACGGTCGCACCTTCGCGCGCAACCTCAGCTCGGCTTTCGCGGCCGCCGGCAAGGCGCTGTTGTTCCTGGCCGACAACGCCAAGACGGTCGGCATCACGCTGGGCATCGTGTTCGGCGCCAAGGCGCTGTCCGGCGTCATCACCTTCGTCCAGGCCATCGCAGCCGCGGGTGGCGGCATCGCGGTTCTGTCCAAGGCGCTTGGCGTCGGCGGGCTCGTCACGGCCGTCCGCGGTGCCGGCGTGGCGCTGGCGGCGCTCCTGAGCGGGCCGCTGGGCATCCTGATCGGCCTGGCGGCGACGGGCATCGTCATCGCGATCAAGTTCAAGTTCGACCGCGACGCCAAGGAGCAGGCGCAGAAGCAGCTCGACGAGGCGATCACCGGCAGCTTGAGCCTGGTCGAGACCCTGTCGTCTGCCAAGACCAAGGAAGTGCTTGACCCGGCGATCGAGGAGGCACAGAAGGCGCGAGACGCGCTGGCGCTCACCCTGGCCGACCTGGACCGGAAGATCGCGGCCAGTGAGAAGTCGCTGGCGTCGCAGCGGGCTCGCGGTGAGGGCGGGACGATGATCGCCCGCGACCAGGCCGCGGCACTGCCTGCGCTTCAGGACAACGCGGCCGACCTCCGTACGCAGATCGCCGCGCTCGACAAGTCGATCACCGACGCTCAGGCCAAGGCGGCGAAGCTGCCGGGCGTGGCCGAGGATGGCGTCAACGCGGCACTAGCGGGCAGCAACGCGCTGAAGAACGGGCTGGAGGCGCAGTTCAAGGCGCTCGAAGAAGCTGCGGACGCGCTGAAGATCCCCGACAAGGATGCAGACAAGGCGGCCAAGAAAGCGGCGGCAGCGGCGAAGGCCCTGGCCGCCCTGCAGCTACGCCTGAAGGAACAGTTCGCCGAGCAGGCCGCCGGCATCGGTAAGGACATCGCCGAGGCTGAAGAGAAGTCGTTCGAGCGCACCACGGCGCTGATCGATGCCGCGTCGGACGAGAAGATTCGCGAGCTGAACGTGCTGCGCGATGCGCTCGTGAAGGCGAAGCTGCCCGAGTTCTCTGCGCAGATCGACGCGCTGATCGGCAAGGTCAACGAGGCGCGCAACCGCGCCAAGCAGACCGCGGCGAACGACTTCAACGAGAAGGATCTCGTCGCGGCCGAGCGCGAGGTGAACCGGCTACTGGAGCGACGTCGGGCGCTGGTCCGGTCCATTGCGGACGCGAACGGCGCTGGGCTGAAGGTCTCGACCGAGACGCTCGACCAGTTGCGTGCGCAGCTTGCGACGCTAGACCCTCAGATCGACGCCTCTATCGAGAAGGCGCTGGCCTTGGCCGAGTCCATCGGGGGCGAGGAGGGCGCGGAAACGAAGCAGCGGGTCATCGAGATCCGGACGGAGGTCGAGCACCTGCGCGAGGAGCTGCTGAACGCGGCGGGACAGAACCTGGCGGACCGCCTGCTCGCCGGCTTCCGCACCGTGGCCGAGTCGATCGGCGGCCTGCTGCGGGGCGTTCGATCGTTCGGCGATGTCTTCCGGTCGGTCGGTGCAGCCGCGAAACAGTTCTTCAGCCAATTGCTGATCGACATCGGCCTAGCGATCGCTCGGGCGACGCTCCTGCAGCTCGCTCTCGCCACCCTGCGGGCGACCGGCGCGGCTGCGGGCGACGGCAGCACGCTCGGCAGCATCATCAGCATCATCGGGAAGCTGCATAGCGGCGGCCCCGCCGGCAGCGGTACGCCCACGCTCGTCGATCCGCGGTGGTTCAAGAACGCGACCCGGTATCACAACGGTGGCGTCGTGGGGCTGCGCGCAGACGAAGTGCCGGCCGTGCTGCAGAAAGACGAGTACGTCATGTCCAAGGGCGACCCGCGCAACCCGCTAAACGGCGGCTCGAGCGGATCGCCGCAGAACATTCAGGTCGCGAACTACATCGACAGCGAGTCGGTAACGCAGGCGGGCTTGGCAGCGCCGTCTGGCACGAAGGCGATCCTCAACATCGTCCGGGCGAATCGCAGCGCGTTCAAGCAAGTGCTCGCGTGAGCTACACCGTCGACACTGAGGCGCCAGCACGCGGATTTGCGCAGTTGGCCCGGGTCGACAGCACTTTCAGGAGCGAGACGAAAATATTTTGGAAGGAACGGCCGCACCTCATTTCAGAATTGAGGGTTAACTCGCGGGAAGGCGGCCGTAAAAATAGAAAACCCCTGCTTAAACAGGGGCGTCTATTTCAAAATGGCGGAGAGAGCGGGAAACGTGAAATGCCGCATCGGCAATCGACGAAATCCAGCGTAACTCCTTGAATCCATTGTTGTCGCTACTGAGGCCGCCGATTGGGGCCTGTCGGAAGAATGGAGTGATCCGATGGCAACTGTCAACGAGGATTGATGCGGATGAAAATTGGTCAAAAGTTCGAGACGCCAAAACGATAAGCACGACCGCGGCGTTCCCCCCTCTACCCCTGGGCTACCGGCGGCCGAAAACACCTGACAGGGTGGGTTCACGACAACTGCATCCAAGCGGATAATGGCCTGCCTGCGAGCGGTACCGGGGTTGGAAGCCGGCCCGTACTCGCAGTGACCTTCGTTCGCCTATCCAGATCGGGGATGGAAGCCGACCTGGGCCTTGCCGGGCCACGAGTGAAGGTATCGACAGGACTTCTCGATTCCGCGCCCCCTCTTAGAAGGGGGCTTCTGTTTGGTGCAGCTCCTCTTGAACTGTGTCTGATGCCGGCTTCGGCGGATTCGCCTTCGCCAGTGCCGTCAGCTTCGCCAGCGTTCCACCCAAGTCGTACTTCACCGGCTCGCGCCGCGTGGCGTTGATGCGCCGGATCAGCCCTAGCCCCTCCAGCGACCTGACGTGCCGTTGAACGGTGCGGGGACTTGCCCCTGTTCGCTTCGCGATGGTCTCCGGCCGGACGAACGGCCGCTCGTCCCCGCGCCACCACGCCATCAGAAGGTGCTGCAAGGTAACCAGCTCACCATCGGTGAGTCCGATCCGACCTTGGTGCATCAGGAGCATGTTGGGGATCGCCACGAAACCAGGATTTATCGCCACTCCCCATTTTTCGGAAAGTTTCTTTTCGCTAAGTTCCGCAACTTTCGTTACTTGCTCCATGTGAAAAATCGTATATCGGGTAGACACTATGTGTCTATTAAGGGTGACAGTTTTGACGGTAATTCGCACCGAGGTATAAGATGGACTATCGGACGTAGCGCCGTCCTATACCTCAAGGTCTGCCCCCATGAAGCTCGTCGCCTACCTCCGCGTCTCCACCCAGCAGCAGGGCCGCAGTGGCCTGGGTCTGGACGCTCAGCGGGCAGCCGTGGAGGGCTTCGCGGCCCAGCGGGGCGCAGTGGTCGCCCATTGGTTCACCGAGGTGGAGTCCGGGAAGAACAACGGGCGCCCGGAGTTAGCCAAGGCGCTGCACCTCGCCAAGGTCACGGGTGCCACGCTAGTCATCGCCAAGCTCGACCGGCTCTCGCGCAATGCGGCCTTCCTGCTCACCCTTCGGGACAGTGGTGTCCGCTTCATCGCCACAGACCTGCCGGACGCCAACGAGTTGACCGTCGGCATCATGGCCCTCGTGGCCCAGCAGGAACGCGAGGCCATCTCGAAGCGCACCAAGGAGGCCCTCCAGGCCGCAAAGTCCCGCGGGCGTACCCTGGGCAACCCCTACGGCGCCAATGCGCTTCGCCGAGCCGCCAAGGGAAACGGGGCGAGCCTGGATGCGATCCGCAGCAAGGCCGACGCTCACGCGCGGGACCTCAAGCCAGTGATCGAAGCACTCGCTACCGAGGGCATCACCAGCCTGGGCAGCGTGGCGGCAGCCTTGAACGAACGCGGGATGCTGACGCCCCGCGGCGGACGCTGGCACAAGACCTCCGTGCGTAACCTCGTGATCCGCCTGCAATCTGCGGCGTGACTTGGCCGCACCCGATCACCAATACTCACGGTAAAACCTGGACCTGGGCGCAATCAGGTCCTTATCAGAACCGTAGGGGATTCATGGCAGCAGACCTAGCAGCAGCGGAGACCCGGCTCTGGGCCGCCGCGAATCAGTTATGGGCCAACACCGGCCTGCGTCCAGCGGACTTCTCCGAGCCCGTCCTGGGCCTGATCTTCCTGCGCTACGCCGACAAGCGCTTCGAGGAGGCCCGCGCCGCGCTGCTGGCGAAGGGTTTCGATGCTGACGAGCTGGAGCCGCACGACTTCCAGGCCGAGGGCGTGGTCTATCTGCCCGATACGGCCCGGTTCTCCAACCTGCTCCAGCTCACCGAGGGCGACAACGTCGGCAAGGCCCTGAACGAGGCCATGCTGCTGATCGAAGGCGGCAATGCGGAGCTGCGCGGCGTGCTTCCTCGCAGCTACAACAAGTTACCCAACCCCACCTTGGTGGAATTGCTACGGCTACTGGCCCCGCTGGACCTCGCGGGTGATGCCTTCGGCAAGGTCTATGAATACTTCCTGGGCAACTTCGCCCGGGAAGAAGGCTCCAAGGGCGGTGTGTTCTACACGCCCAGCAGCATCGTCCGGCTGATCGTCGAAATCCTCCAGCCCTACCACGGCCGCATCTTCGACCCGGCCTGCGGCTCCGGCGGCATGTTCGTGCAGTCCGCGGACTTCGTGCAGCGGCACCAGAAGAGCGCCACCAGCGAGCTGACCTGCTTCGGCACCGAGAAGGATGCCAAGACCGTCAAGCTCGCCAAGATGAACCTCGCGGTGCATGGCCTTTCCGGCGACGTCCGCGAGTCCAACACCTACTACGAAGACCCGCACAAGGCGCTCGGCCGTTTCGACTTCGTCATGGCCAATCCCCCGTTCAACGTCTCCGGCGTGGACAAGGACCGCCTCAAGGACGACCGCCGCTTCGGCCTGGGCCTGCCGAGCACGGACAACGCGAACTACCTCTGGATACAGCTCTTCCATGCAGCGCTCAGCGATACCGGCCGCGCCGGTTTCGTCATGGCCAATTCGGCAGGAGATGCACGCGGCAGCGAGCTGGAGATCAGGAAGAAGTTGATCCAGTCCGGCGCCGTGGACGTGATCGTCAGCATCGGCTCCAACTTCTTCTACACCGTCACGCTGCCCTGCACGCTGTGGTTCTTCGACAAGGGCAAACGCCACGGTGCGCACAAGGACAAGGTGCTGTTCCTGGACGCGCGGCCCTACTTCAAGCAGGTCACGAGGGCGATCCGCGAGTTCACACCGGAGCAACTAGAGTTTCTCGCCAACATCATGCGGCTGTACCGCGGCGAGGCGCCGGAGTTCGCCAGCGACAGCCGGGCGATGCTGGCCGAGAGGTTCCCAGAGACGAAGTACAGAGACGTGGCGGGCCTATGCAAGGCCGCGACGTTGGCGGAGATCGAGGCGCAGGGCTGGAGCTTGAATCCGGGCCGTTACGTTGGTGTCGGCGCACGCGGTCCGGATGAGTTCGACTTTGCCGAACGGTTGGAGGAGTTGCAGGAGGAGCTTCAGCTTCTTTCGGCCCAAGCCAGCGAGTTGGAGGGTGACATCTCTACCAACGTCACTGCGATCCTTGAGGCTCGGCTTCCGTGAGACACATTTTGTTCGATCGCGAGTTGCCATCTCAGTGGACGTTGACGAGCGTCGATGCGATCAAGGCGAACGAGAAGAGTGCGTGTGTCGCTGGTCCGTTCGGGTCGAACATCAGTTCAAAATATTTTGTAGCTGAAGGCGTGCCGGTGATTCGTGGCAGCAACCTCACCGACGACCTCACGCGCTTTGTTCCTGAGAGCTTCGTCTTTGTGTCATTGGACAGGGCAGCTGCCTATCGGGCTCAACATGTCCGCGCAGGCGATCTTGTCTTCACCTGCTGGGGCACGATTGGACAGGTCGGATTGATACCAGCCGACGGGCCATTCCCCGAATACATCATCT
Source organism: Panacagrimonas perspica (assembly GCF_004364935.1). Lineage (GTDB taxonomy): Bacteria > Pseudomonadota > Gammaproteobacteria > Nevskiales > Nevskiaceae > Panacagrimonas > Panacagrimonas perspica. Next base: position 2,463,832 of record NZ_SOBT01000008.1, read on the forward strand.
CGAATAAGCAGTTGAAGCTGCGCCCGGATGCGGCCGTGGCGGACCCGCTTTATCTGTTCTACTACTTCGCGTCGCCTCAGATGGTTGCTCATATCAGGAATCGCGCGATCGGTGCCGCTGTTCCAGGCATCAATCTCGGGATTCTCAAGGCACTGGAAGTTGTTCTGCCTCCACCTAGGGATCAACGCCGCATCGCCTCCATCCTCTCCGCCTACGACGACCTGATCGAGAACAACACGCGGCGCATCGCAATCCTGGAGGAGATGGCCCGACGAATCCACGAGGAGTGGTTCGTCCGCTTCCGCTTTCCCGGCTACGAAAACGTGCGCATGGTCGAGTCCGAGCTGGGGTTGGTGCCGGAGGAGTGGGATTTCACTACGCTGGGAGCAGTGTGCGCATACATCAACCGTGGACTTGCCCCGAAGTACGACGAAGATGCACCTGGACTCGTCATTAACCAAAAGTGCATCCGCAACCAGCGGTTGAGTCTTTCCGAGGCTCGCCGACAGAGCAAGGCCGTGCCGAAGGACAAGCTGGTTCTGGTGGGGGATGTGCTGATTAACTCTACGGGCGTCGGAACCCTCGGAAGGGTCGCGCAGGTCATGGAACCTCTGGAGTCATGCACGGTGGATACGCATGTGTCGATAGTCCGGCCGTCGCGCGATATGGACCACGACTTTTTCGGCTCGGCACTACTCTCTAAGCAGCCACACTTCGAGGCACAGGGGGTGGGTTCGACTGGGCAAACAGAACTGAGCCGTGGCCGTATCGCCGAGACGGCCATCCTATTGCCACCAAAACCACTGCGAGACCAGTTCGGAAAGCTGGTCAAGCCGATGCGACAGCTTGCGGTCCGGCTGCAAGTGAAGAACGCCAACCTACGCGCCACCCGCGACCTCCTCCTTCCGAAGCTCATCTCCGGCGAGTTGGACGTGTCGGCGCTGCCGGAGCCGGAGGCCATCGCTGCATGAGCCCTACCCTCGGCATCAAGGAGATGTCGGCAAGCTACGGCGAGCTGATGCTCGTCGAGCAGCCGGCGATTGAACTCCTTGAGTCGCTGGGCTGGACTCACGCCAACCTCTACGCCGAGACCTACGGCGACCAGGGCACCGAAGGTCGCGAGAGCGAACATCAAGTCATCCTGACGCGCAGGCTTCGCGCTGCGCTTGAGAAGCTCAACCCCGGGCTGCCCGCCGACGCCTACATGCAGGCTATCGAACATCTCGCGCGGGACCGCTCCAAGCAGATCGCCGTCAATGCCAACCGCGACCTGTATCGCCTGCTCAAGGACGGCGTGAAGGTGACGGTGCCGGACGATCACGGCGGGCAGACCACCGAGACGCTGCGCGTGATCGACTGGACCACGCCGGGCGACAACGACTTCTTCCTCACTTCGCAGATGTGGGTGGCGGGTGATATGTACCGGCGCCGCTGCGACCTACTGGGTTTCGTCAATGGCCTGCCGCTGGTCTTCATCGAACTGAAGAAGCCGGCCGTGCCACTGAAGAGCGCATTCGACGACAACCTGCGCGACTACCGCGGACAGTCCGTGCCGCAGCTCTTCCACCCCAATGCCTTCATCCTGCTGTCCAACGGCTCGGACACCAAGGTGGGCACGCTGACGAGTGCCTGGGAGCATTTCTTCGACTGGAAGCGCGTGGACGACGAGGCCGAGGCCGGCAAGGTCTCGCTGGAGCGCGCATTGCGCGGCTTGCTGGAGCCTGCGCGGCTGCTGGACTACGTGGAAAACTTCACGGTCTTCGAGGAGGGCAAGGGCGGGCTCATTAAGAAGACGGCAAAGAATCACCAGTTCCTCGGCGTGAACCGGGCCATCGCACGGCTGACCGAGCTGCGCGAATCCAACGAGAAGGAGCGGAAGCGCCTGGGCGTGTTCTGGCACACGCAGGGCTCGGGCAAGAGCCTGTCGATGGTGTTCTTCACCCAGAAAGTGCTGCGCAAGCTGAAGGGCAACTGGAGCTTCCTGATCGTCACCGACCGTGAGGAGCTGGACGACCAGATCAGCAAGACCTTCAAGGCGACGGGCGCCACAGCCCGCGAGGACGTGAGGGCGACCAGTGGCGAGCATTTGAAGGAACTATTGCGCGGCAACGAGCGCTACATCTTCTCGCTGATCCAGAAGTTCCGGAATGAGTCCGGCCAGCCCTACCCGATGCTCTCGGACCGCTCGGACGTGATCGTCATCACTGACGAGGCACATCGCAGCCAGTACGACATCTTCGCGCTCAACATGCGCAACGCGCTGCCCCATGCGGGCTTCTTGGGGTTCACCGGGACACCGCTCATTAAGGGCGACGACGAGCGCACGCGCGAGGTGTTCGGCGAGTACGTGAGCGTTTACGACTTCGCCCGGTCCATCGAAGACGGCGCAACGGTGCCGCTGTACTACGAGAATCGCATCCCCGAGGTACAGCTCACCAACGAGGACCTGGACAAAGACCTGGAGGCACTGCTGGAGGCAGCTGAGCTAGACGAGGACCAGGAGAAGAAACTGGAGCGGGAGTTCGGCCGCGAGTACCACATCATCACCCGTGAGGATCGGCTGGAGGCCATCGCCAAGGACGTGGTGACGCACTTCACCGGGCGCGGCTACCGCGGCAAGGCCATGATGGTCTGCATCGACAAGGCCACCGCGGTTCGGATGTACGACAAGGTACAGGCGCACTGGAAGGCCGAGATCGCGAGACTCAAGGCGGAGCTGGCGCGGGCCAAGGGCGACTCCCGAGAGGTGCTGATCGCCCGCATCGCGCTGATGGAGTCCACGGACATGGCCGTGGTGGTGAGCCAGGGCCAGAACGAGATCGAGGACCTGAAGAAGAAGGGCCTGGACATCGCGCCGCATCGCCAGCGGATACTCAAGGACAACCTGGACGAGAAGTTCAAGGACGAGAACAACCCGCTGCGCTTGGTGTTCGTGTGCGCGATGTGGATCACAGGCTTCGACGTGCCGACCTGCTCCACGATCTACCTGGACAAGCCCATGCGGGCGCACACGCTGATGCAGACCATCGCGCGAGCCAACCGCGTGGCGGCCGGCAAGGAGTCTGGCCTGATCGTCGACTATGTCGGCATCTTCCGGGCGCTCCAGAACGCACTCGCGATCTACGCCAAGCCGGGCGAGCGTAGCGGCGAGCCGATCCTCGACAAGTCCGCACTCGTGGCGGCCCTGCGGGAAGCCTTGGAGGGCGCGCGCGCGTTCGCCACGGCGCACGGATTCAGCCTGGAGGCCATCGCCAAGGCACAGGGCTTCGAGCGCATCGGGCGCATGGATGAGGCCGTGGAAGCCATCCTCGTCACCGAAGCGGACAAGAAGCTGTACCTCCAGATCGCGACGCGCGTCTCGCGGCTGTTCAAGGCGATCCTGCCGGACCCGTTGGCCAATGAGCTGGCGCCATTGTCTGTGCTCGTGGCCTATCTCGCCGCGAAGATCAGGGCGGAGACGGAACAGCCGGACATCTCGGCCGTGATGGGAGACGTGGAGGAGCTGCTGAACGACTCCATCGCCACAGAGGGCTACCACATCGGCCCCGCGAGCCGGCCGGAGTCGCTCATCAATCTCTCGGAGATCGACTTCGAGGCGCTCCAAGCCAAGTTCGCGCAGAGCCACAAGCGCACCGAGGCCGAGAAGCTCCGCCGGCTGATCGAGGGCAAGCTCGCGCAGATGCTCAAGGTGAACAGCTCGCGCGTGGAACTCGCCGAGAAGTTCCAGAAGCTGATCGACGAGTACAACGCCGGCAGCCAGAACATCGAGGACCTGTTCAAGGAGCTGGTGAAGTTTGCCCGCGAGCTGACGGAGGAAGAGAAGCGCGGCGTTGCCGAGGGCCTCACCGAGGAGGAGCTTGCGATCTTCGACATCCTAACCAAGCCCGAGCCCGTGCTGACCAAGGCCGAGGAAGCCGACGCCAAGAAGGTCTGCCGAGAAGTCCTCGCCGCGCTCAAGCGCGAGAAGCTGGTGCTGGACTGGCGCGAGAAACAGCAGGCACGCGCGGCGGTGATGCAGACCCTCAAGTTGGAGATGCGCCGGCTGCCGGCACCGTTCACCAAGGACATCCGTGCGGAGAAGTTGGCGCGGACATACGCCCACGTCTATGACCATTACTTTGGCGCCGGGCAGAGCGTCTACCAGCCCGCGGCGACCACTTAGCGGCGCTCTGTGAATCTGTGGGTGTCGGTGCTCTACGGTGCGGGGCGTCGAGATTTGAACGCCCATGATCGAAGAAGACGGCAACCTCCCCGAAGAAGAAGAGCTGGACGACACCGACGATCTACTCCCCGCCGAGGAGTTGGATGACCGCGACTTCGTGCCCTACAGGGTCCCCTCGGGACGCCGGGCGCGGCTGCTGGCGGTCGAAGCCGTTAAGGACCTACTGGAACACGAGGAGCGCACCAAGTCGCGCACCCGCAAACGCAGAGTCGAGGACCAACGGACCTTCGAGACCACGGTGTCGGCGCTGCTCTGCGATGTCGTGCATCGTGAGCTGACCGAGCCGGAAGGCTGGATCACGGTGACGTTCGACAAGAGCGTGCTGGGCTGTGGCGGGCGGTATCGCGCCACCGCGTTGAATACCAAGTTCCCGGACATCGTGCGCGCACTCACAACGCGGAGCTGGATCGAGCTGGAAGAAGGTTACTACCGGCACCCATTCATCGAGGGACGACCCAGCAAGCGCACCCGAGTACGCGCAGGCGACACGCTGAAGCGCTGCTGGATCGACGCCGGCCTCGCGCTGGGCGACTTCGATGTAGAGGACAACGAGGAGGTCATCCTCCTGCGCCGCCGTCGCGTCGATCACCGGGACCGCGGCGGCACTACGGACTATGTGGACACCGAGACCACGAACCGATACCGGGACGAACTCCGCCGGATCAATCAGTGGCTACGGAAGGCCCCGCTTGCGTTCCGCGGTGTCACCGATGGGGGCCGCACGGTGGACCTCGGGGACCGACGCCTGCGGCGCATTTTCAACGACGGTTCCTTCGAGCGCGGCGGGCGTCTCTACGGCGGCTTCTGGCAACGTCTCAAGCCCGAGGAGCGCTTCGCGGGTCTGACCATCGGCGGCTCACGGATCGTCGCGCTGGACTATGGCCAGACTGCGCTGCGTATCCTCTACGGCATGGCGGGCATGACTCCGCAGTGGACCGACGGGTACGCCGTGCCCGGCCTGGAGGGGCATCGAGCGGGCGTCAAGAAGCTGCTCAACGCCATGCTCAACCGCGAGACTCCACTGACGAGGTACCCGAAGGGTTTGCGCTCGCTTTTCCCGTTTTCAATTCCGGCGGGACGCGCCACCTATCTGATCCACGAGTTCCATCCACCCGTGAGGACACACTGGAGGCCGCGGATCGGATTGAACCTGATGTTCCGCGAGAGTTGCATCCTCGTTGATGTACTGCTTCGACTGATGGATCGCGGAATCGTGGCACTACCAGTCCACGATGCGGTGCTCGTTGCGGAACAGCACCAGGACATCACCAAGGAGGTCATGCTGGAGGTGTTCCTTACTCATACCTCTATACCTGGAATGGTGGGGGTATGTAGTCATGGGTAACCGCAGTTCACCTCAGGTTCCCCATAAGGAAGGGCCGTAAGGCACTGCCGTTATGACCCTTCCCTCAAAACGCAAAGCCGACCTCCGCCGCCGGCTTACTGCGGGCGCAGACGAGCACCGCAAGTGCGCCATCATCGGCTGCCCGTGCCCGACGACCGCCTCGCGCGGCTCCGGTCTGAACCGTCTGTACTGCCGGCGTCACGAGGAGCATCACGAGCGCCACGGGTCCTACCTGAAGTCGAGTTACTCGGCGGCCCAGCTCGCGCCCTACCGCGCAGCGGCCCTGCGCACACTGCGGGAGTACCAGAAGGACACGCGAGTGCACCGGGCGCGGCTGGGCATCGAAACCCTGTACGCCGCAGCGGGTATGCCTGTGGACGCCTTCCGGCTCCGTGGGCTGTCGCCTGAGGAGCGAGCCCGAGCCGCCTGGGCGCGGCTGCGTCAGGACAAGGTGGACCCTCTGGTGCCTCTATCGGAATGGCTGGCCCTGTCCGCTGTGATCCGCGACGATTCGCAACCCGACCACCGCAACGAGTTCCGCCTCGTGCAGGCCGGCAAGCTCATCCATCGGCTGGCTGGTGGATCGCATCGACGGTGGGAGCGAGAGCGTCCGGGCGGAGCGGTGGAGGTGATCGAGCTGCACCGATACCCTGCCAGCCGCGGACGCGTCCTCCGTCACCTTGGCGAGCGACTGGACCGGGCAGCGGAGACGCTAGAACCGCTCCTCAGTGACTTGCGGGCCGCTGAGGCGCCCCCAAGGCAGTCGGCACGCAAAAGCAGCCAACCGCTCTAACCTTGATTCGGCAGTCGCTCGACGTGCGCAGCGATCTTCGGCAACAGGTGCGCGCCGTAGCGTTCGCCTTCGGAGCGCGGGGCATGACCGCATAACTGATCGAGCACCGTTTCCGGGATGTCGTGCTCACGGCCCCAGGTCTTGAGACGATGGCGCCACGAGTGCGCGCCAACCTTGCGTGGGTCGGTGATCTTCAATTCATCGCGCAGCATCCGGCCGAGTACCTTCGACGCAGTACCGGAGCGCTCGCCGAAACGGTCGGGATCGAGGTCCGGAAACAACGGGCCTGACTGGTCGCGCAGATCGCGCGCGTATGTGAGCAGGTCCGCACTGATCGACGGATGCAGCGGCACGAGCCGCGCGGAACCTACGTTCTTCAATCGGCGTCCTTCGCCTTCAAGGTTGATGTCGAGAACAGGAACGCCCTTCTCTACGCGCACGTCGCAGGCGCGAGCGTCGGTGACTTCTTCGAGACGACATCCGCTGTACGCCATGACCGAGACCACCCAGCGAATCCAGCCGCCGCGAGAGCGTGCGGCCTGTAGGTACGCTCGGGCTTCCTCGTCGGTGAACCCCTGGCGCCTGTCGCGGGCCAGCGCGAGCTTGTTGACCTTCACCGTGAGACCAGCGAACGGATTGCCCTGGAGGACATCACGCTTGCAGGCGACGTTGTAGGCAGCCCGAGCGAAGGCGATGTAGCCGAAGTTGATCGTCCGCGGCGCGATGTCGGAAGCCTTCAAGGAATCGACCCAGGCGCGTGCGTGGTCCTTGGTAACCTTCGCGGCGTCCGTAATGCCGTGCTTGTCGTGCATGTAGCGGACGAGGATGTCCCACTTCTTGCCGCCCTCGTACAGCGTCTTCGGTGCACGGTCATCGTCGGACTTGACCCACAGCGACCAGACCGATGCGAAGGATGTAGGCGCATCGTCATCACCTGCCTTGCTGCCGATCTTCGGCGACACGAACACGGGCGCATCAGCGAGACCGGGAACGGCCCCGTAGTCGTTACGACGACGACGCGCCATCGTCTGCCAGTACGTGAGGTCTTGCCAGAACAGCGCGACCGCCAGTTCCTCGCGACTTGCGTGATCGACGCTCGGCAGGCTTTTGGACATCAATAGATCATCGACTGCCGACGACATCATGCGCAGGATCGCGCCGCGGTCTTCGCTGGCGGCCTGGATCGCATCTATCTGCACGTCGATGGTCACCGCGTCGGGCGGCGATGCTTCGTCCTTGGCGACCCTGGCGGACAGCCATTCGGCCGCGAGGGCGGCGATGCGCCGATGGTCGAGGATGACCGTCTGTTCCGCGTTCGCAATGAGGCGCTGAGCTTCAGCAACCATCGGCAACCCGCGGCGCTCGGCCGTGGCCTTGTCGCGCGTCTTCAGCGACCGGCGAAACTCAGTGAGTCCACCGAGGCGTGAACGCAGGTGCTTGGGGATGACAACCCGGTATTCGTAGATGCCGGTCTTGCGTTTCTTGAATGTGTCCACGAAGGACATCGTAGGTCGCCCGATGGAGTAACCGATGGAGTGATTTCCAATCGGTTACCCCAGGGCGATCAACGGTTTCCTGACGAATCAGGAACTTGCCAACTAAATGGCGGAGAGAGCGGGATTCGAACCCGCGATACGATTTGACTCGTATACACGCTTTCCAGGCGTGCTCCTTAAACCGCTCGGACACCTCTCCTTTTAACTTTGAATCTGCGTCTCCGTCTGGAACGGATCAGCTCTTCGGTATCTCGACCTCGGGCTCGTCAGGCTTGGGGGCCTTCTCCGCCGCCACGTACGGCGGCGGACGATCGAGGCACACACCGTCGCCTTCCTCGTTCTTGTGGCCGAACGGAACCGCCGTTGCCGGGCGATCCGGCAGACGCAGCGCGGACGGCGAGGCCGGAATGGCCAGACCCTGGACGGGCTGCAGCTCCGGCACGATCTCGGCTTTCTGGTAGTCCTGGTCGACCAGACAGTAACTGTTCGTGGTGCAGGCGGCGACACCTGACAGGGCAACCAGCAGCAAGGAAGCACGCAGCAGCATCAGATGGCTCCGGCGGCACGCAGAGCTGCGCGCACAGTATCGTGGGAAGTCGGGGACAGCGGCACCAACGGCAGGCGAATGCCGGCACTGGCGCGACCCATCTGTTCGAGCGCCCACTTCACGGGAATCGGGTTGGCTTCGCAGAACAGGTCGCGATGCAGACCCGCCAGCGGGGCATCGAGTTCCGCAGCCTTGGCGGCGTCACCGGCCAGCGCGGCCTTGCACACGCGGTGCATCGGCCCCGGCACGACGTTGGCCGTCACCGAAATGTCGCCATGAAATCCGGCCAGGATCGACTCGCGGGCCGTCGCGTCGTCGCCCGAATACAGCGCGAACGTCTTCGGCAGATCCAGCGCGCGCAGTTCGCGCACGCGAGCCATGTCGCCCTTGGCTTCCTTGAGGCCGACGATGCGCGGCACCCGGGCCAGGCGCGCCACGGTGGCCGGCAGCAGGTCCACGCCGGTGCGTCCGGGCACGTTGTAGAGAATCTGCGGGATGTCCACCGCCTCGGCGATCGCCTTGTAGTGGCGATACATGCCTTCCTGGGGCGGCTTGTTGTAGTACGGCGTCACCAGCAGGGCGGCGTCGCAGCCGACTTCGCGCGCGGCAGCCGTCAGTTCGATGGCCTCGGTCGTCGAATTGGCGCCGGTTCCGCCGATGACCGGAACACGCTTGCCGGCGCGCTGGACGATGCGGCGCATGACCTCGACGTGCTCTTCGACACTCAAGGTGGGCGACTCGCCGGTGGTTCCGACGGCCACGATCCCGTCCGTGCCCTCGGCCACGTGCCAGTCGACCAGGCGATCGAGCGCGTCAAAGTCCACGCGCCCGTCCGGATGCATGGGAGTGACGATGGCGACGATACTGCCTTGAATCATGCTGGCGACCGCGAAACGGGTACGAAAGGCGGCGGAGTATACGCTCGCGACGGAGCGCCGGGAACGAAAATCGAGCGTGGTCATTTGGTCCTTCCCTCAATAAACTCGCGCCTTGGAAGACCTTCCCCAACCCATGACACCTCAGGACACCCTGCTCTCCATATCGGTACTCGCCAGGACCAAGGCGAACGTACCGCTGGAGCTCTTCCGCGCGATCCGTGAGCGCGCCTGCGAGGTGGAAGACTGCCGCATTGCCCCCATCGGCGACCGCCTGGCCGCCAACCTGGTGGTGTCCGGCAACTGGAGCGCGCTCGGCCGGCTGGAAACGGCGCTGCCGGGCATCGCGACCAAGCTCGACCTGCAGGTGCGCTTCGAGCGCTGCGGGCCGCGCGTGCAGGCCCCCGAGTTCCGGCCCTACGCGGCGGACGTCATCGCCCCGCAGCAACCCGACCTGCTGGTCCACCTGCTGGAGTTCTTCTCCGGCCAGGACGTGGAGGTCGCCGAGATCTCCACGCAGAAGTACAACTCCAACTACACGGGGGCGGAGATGTGCAGTGTCCAGATGGTGCTCCACGTGCCGGTCAACCAGCACCCGCAAGCACTGCGCGAATCCTTCATGGATCTCTGCGACGATCTGAACGCGGACGGCATGCTGGATCCGATCAAGACCTGACGGCAGCGCACGCTCCCGGCGCTGACCCGATTCTTGCGGGTGGAATGCCAGGAGTGAGGGGCCTGAAGGCCCGATGATTCGAAGGAGCGAGATGACTCTCAGCGTTGGCGACAAGATTCCGGACCTCAGCCTCCCCGCCAACGGCGGCCGCACGGTCGGCTTCAAGGATTACAAGGGCAAGAAGCTGGTCGTCTATTTCTACCCGAAGGACAACACGCCGGGCTGCACGCAGGAAGGTCAGGACTACCGCGACCTCTACAAGCAGTACGTCAAGGCGGGCGCCGACATCGTCGGCATCTCGAAGGACAGCGTGAAATCCCACGACAACTTCGTGGCGAAGTTCGAATTCCCGTTCACCCTGCTGGCCGACACCGAGGGCGCCGCCTGCGACGCCTTCGGCGCGATCGTCGAGAAGAGCATGTACGGCCGCAAGTACATGGGCATCGACCGCTGCACCTGGCTCTTCGACGAGAAGGGCAAGCTTCGGCAGGTCTGGCGCGGCGTGAAGGTCAAAGGCCACGCCGCTGAAGTGCTGGAAGCGGTGAAGGCGCTCTGATCTACCCTTCCTTCCCGATTCCTCACACCGGGCCGCGTCAGCGGCTGGGTGTCGCAGCAGCGTCCATCCCCGTCACACCATCCGCGTCCGCGGATACTTCCCCCTTGGCCCGCGTCGCGGCCGAGGGACATCGGCGTTTCCGCCGGCGGTATTCAACCTCATGGAACCCGTGAAGAAGAAGATCTTCGTTCTGGATACGAACGTGCTGATGCACGATCCCTCGAGCGTGTTCCGCTTCGAGGAACATGATCTGTTCATCCCGATGGTCGTGCTCGAGGAACTGGACGGCCTGAAGAAGGGCACCAGCGACGCGGCCCGCACCGCGCGACAGGTCAGCCGGCTGCTCGACGACCTGATCGCGGACAAGGATCACGCGCAGATCGAGAAGGGCCTGCTGCTTCCGACCACGTACGTGAAACGCAACGGCGGCGGCAAGCACGGCCAGCCCGCCAGCGGCCGGCTGTTCTTCCAGACCAAGCCGACCGACAGCGCCCTGCCCGGCATCCTGCCGGGCAACAAGCCGGACAACGCGATCCTGCTGGCTGCACTGGCGCAGACCGCGCAGCATCCGAATCGCAAGATCACGCTGGTCAGCAAGGACATCAACCTTCGCATCAAGGCGACGATCGTCGGGGTCCACACCGAGGACTACCACAACGACCAGGTCCTCGAAGACGCGGACCTGCTGCCCACCGGCTACGCCGAACTTCCCGAAACGTTCTGGGAATCGCACGGCGACAAGATGGAGAGCTGGCAGGACGAGCGCGGCCGCGCCTGTTACCGCGTGACCGGCCCGAGCGTGAAGAACCTGTACCTCAACCAGTTCCTGTACCTGCCGGACGGCGATCGCGATCGCGGCCTGGAACTGGTCGTCGACAAGCTCGACGGTGATTCGGCGACGCTGCGCGTCATCCGCGACTACCGCGCCAGCAAGTCGCCGGTCTGGGGCATCCACGCCAAGAATCGCGAACAGAATTTCGCGCTCAACCTGCTGCTGGATCCGGACATCGACTTCGTCACGATCCTGGGCACGGCCGGCACCGGCAAGACGCTGCTGACCCTGGCCGCCGGTCTTGCGCAGGTGCTCGACGAGCCGCGCTACCGCGAGATCATCATGACCCGCGTGACGGTGCCGCTGGGCGAGGACATCGGCTTCCTGCCGGGCACCGAGGAAGAAAAGATGACGCCGTGGATGGGCGCGCTGATGGACAACCTCGAAGTGCTCACCCAGCAGGGTCACACCGGCGATTGGGAACGCGCTGCCACCAACGACCTGCTGTCCAAGCGCATCAAGATCCGCTCGCTGAACTTCATGCGCGGCCGCACGTTCCTGAACCGCTTCATCATCCTCGACGAGGCGCAGAATCTCACGGCCAAGCAGATGAAGACGCTGGTCACGCGCTGCGGGCCCGGGTCGAAGATCGTCTGCCTCGGAAATCTCTCCCAGATCGATACGCCGTATCTGTCGGAGACGACTTCGGGCCTGACCTATGTGGTCGACCGCTTCCGCGGCTGGCAGCATGGCGGCCACGTCACGCTGGCGCGCGGCGAGCGTTCACGTTTGGCGGCGCATGCTTCGGACATTCTCTGACGACTCAACGGATTTGAAATGCTTGGAAAACTCGCCAAGAGCATGAAGGACGGCGCCCTGGGCATCGCGCTCAAGGCCTACGTGAACGATCGCCTCGGCGATTACGGCGACATCCTCGACTGCTCCGTGGATACGACCAACGGCCGCATCGCGGCTCGTGTCCTGCTCAAGGGCGACAAGGAACCGATCAACGCAGCCGTCGAGAAATACGAACTCGAGCGCGAGGGCGACGCGGTGTACGCCACGCTGCGCAAGTTCTCGAGTTCGCGTCCCTGGCTGACCCTGCTGCTCGGCAAGATGTTCACGGACAAGCGCTACAAGTTGCCATCCGCCGTCCGTAACCTGCTGTAACCACTTTTTTGGAAGATTCCACGTGAGCCGCGATCTGCGTGTTGGCCTGGTCCAGCAGCCCTGCGTCGACAACCGCGAGCAGAACCTCGCGACGTCCGAAGCCGGCATCCGCGAGGCCGCGCAACTGGGCGCCAAGCTCGTGGTGCTGCAGGAACTGCACACCTCGCTGTACTTCTGCCAGCACGAGTCGACCGACCTGTTCGATCTGGCCGAGCCGATCCCGGGTCCGTCGACCGAGTTTCTCGGCAGGCTCGCCAAGGAACTGGGCATCGTGCTGGTGGGCTCGCTGTTCGAGCGCCGCGCCCCGGGCCTGCACCACAACACCGCCGTCGTGTTCGAGACGGACGGCCGCCTGGTCGGCACCTATCGAAAGATGCACATCCCGGACGATCCGGGCTACTACGAGAAGTTCTACTTCACGCCGGGCGACGCGACGCAGGGCTCGAACGGCATCGGCTTCACGCCGATCGCCACCAGCGTCGGCAAGCTCGGCGTGCTGGTGTGCTGGGATCAGTGGTATCCGGAAGCTGCGCGCCTGATGGCGCTGGCCGGCGCCGACCTGCTGATCTATCCGACGGCGATCGGCTGGAATCCGGACGACGACGACGCAGAGCAGCAGCGCCAGCGCGACGCCTGGGTGACGATCCAGCGCGCGCATGCGGTGGCCAACGGACTGCCCGTGCTCGTGGCCAACCGCGTCGGCCATGAACCCGATCCGACCAGCGCATCGCGCGGCTCACGCTTCTGGGGGCACAGCTTCGTCGCCGGACCGCAGGGCGAGTTCCTGACCAAGGCCGACGAAAGCGCAGCCGTGCTGGTCGTGGACGTGGACCTCGCGCGCAGCGAGAACGTGCGGCGCTGGTGGCCGTTCCTGCGCGACCGCCGCGTGGACGCGTACGGCGATCTGACGAAGCGGTATCGCGACTAGCCTGCGCGCACCGCGCGCGTGATCAGGTACTCGCGACCCCATCGCACCTTGCCATCCGCCGCGCGATAGCCGGCCAGGAACGCCAGCAGCTCGTCCCGAAACGCGTCGAGTGCGCCGCCCTGCAGCATGGACACTGCACGCACGGTCGGCCCATAGCGGGTGGAGAACAACTCCCAGATGTCCTCGGGCGAGTCCCCGAACTGGGGACAGTCTCCGCGCACGAAAGACAACGTGGAGAACGCGGGTCCAAGCAGACCGCGGACCTTGTCCGCGTCGCCCCAGTTGAACGGACTCGCGACACCGGGCGGCGGCGGCACATGCTGATTGGTGATGCGGAACCAGCCGCCGAGTCCGCCGTCAGGCCGCCACGCCAGGAACACCACGCGACCGCCCGGGCGGGTTACGCGTGCCAGCTCGCTCGCAACTTTTTCCTGGTCCGGCGCAAACATGTGGCCACACGTGGACAGCACGACATCGAAGGCGCCATCGGCAAACGCGAGATTTTCCGCATCGCCCTCGAGGAATTCGATATCGGTGAATCCCGCCTCCTGCGCCTTGTCCCGGGCAACGCCGATCAGCTCGGGCGTAAGGTCCACACCCGTGACTCGAGCGCCGCGTTCGCGCGCCGCGATGGCCGTGATGCCGGTGCCGGTCGCAAGATCGAGCACGCGTTCGCCCGCACGCACCCGGGCCACACGGAGGGTCTGGTCCGTCGAGATGCTGAGCCCGTCCGCGATGCGGTCGTACTCGCCCAGCGCCCAGACCACACGATGTTTTTTCTTCAACTCGGTGTAGTCGGCCATGGTGCTGCTCCTCAGCCTGCAGGCCCCGAATGTAGCGCGTTCGAGCTCTTGCGGGCGGCGCCCATCATCGGCGCCGCGCTGCCCGCGCACGATCGGGCCGGAACGCAGGTACAGATCCCGCATCTACGGCGTCGAATCTTTCGAAGCGGATCTCCGTGGCGCGAGTTTCCCGCGCGACGGGTATCCGGTCGTCATACCGGGATTGCGCTGAAGTAATTGCTCAAGGTCATCGTCTGCGAATGGCAGACCCAGTCCTTGGACTGCACGACGCGAATCGGTCGCGTCAGGCCTTCGTCGTCTTCCTCCACTTCGACGATGAAGCCCTTGAAGTACAGCTCCATCCACACTTCGACGGTCGTGCCGGGCCAGGTCCCCGCGATCGACGGCTGATCGCTCAGGTAATAGTCCCGACCCACCTGGTGCGGCAGCCATTCGTCCTGGCATCGGGCATCGCGGACCAGCGCGCTGACCCGGTGTCCGTAGAAGCGATCCTTGGGCTGGCGAACCTCGCCGTCCTCTTTCCAAAGCGTCTCTTCGAGGACCGTCGAGGTGACGGCCGCCGAAGGAAGCCCGATGGAGGGCGAGCAGCCGGCATAAGCAGGAACCTTCAGCGCTGCATTGGAATTCGGCCGCGTCTTCCAGATCTCGTTGCCGGCGCGTGTCCAGATGCCGCCGCGGATGAATTGCCGGTACTCGTATCGGCAGGCCTCGTCTTCCGTCAGCAAGGGATTGAGCCCGACATGGACCTTGAACACGCAGGCCGCGCGCCAACGATCCGTGATGCGTCCAAGGACAGGATCGAGCCCCTTGAACCGCTCGAACCGGAACGGCATCGTCAGGTTCTGCGTGAAGTCGGCCACCGGGTTCTTCGCGCCCTGCTGTTGGGGCGTGGACGGCATGTTGTACGGAAACAGCTTGAGCACGTTGGCGTCGGCGACGCGATTCACGTACTGCAGTTCTCCGATCATGGCGCCGAGCGTGCTCGGTCCCACCTTGCCGTCTGCCTTGCCGAGCTGGCTGCGGCTCGACTGGAATTTGTGCACCTGGGCGACGGACTTGGAATCCCACTGGCCGACCGTCGGCGCATTGACGACGCTCTGCATGATCGCGATCGCCTTCTGCGAATACTGTTGCCGGCTGTTGTAGCCGATGGCATCTGCCGTGTTGAGCATGGGATGACTCCGAGAGAGGGAACGGCGGTGGACCTGCGACAAAGGCTAGGCCCCGCTCGTATCCGCTTGATGCCGATCCCTTGAAATCCGGTTTCAAGACGATGTCAGCCCTCCAATCGGCACGCCGCTCCATGGCGTCCGCCGACTCTCCCTACCCGCTCATCCCCTCGCCCGCGCAATCGCTCAGTGATCGTCCGGATGCTTCCACCACGGCTTCAGCACCTCGCTCGCCGAGGTGTATTCGAGTCCGAGCGACTCGGCCACCGCGCGATGCGTGATCCGGCCGGTGTGCACGTTCAATCCTTCGCGCAGCAGCGCGTCCTCCAGCAACGCGCGGGCAACGCCCTTGTCCGCCAATGCGAGCACGAACGGCAACGTCGCGTTGGTCAGCGCGAACGTCGAGGTTCGCGCCACGCCGCCCGGCATGTTCGCGACACAGTAATGCACGACACCTTCCTCGACGTACGTCGGTGCGTCGTGCGTGGTCGGCCTCGATGTCTCGAAGCAGCCGCCCTGATCGATGGCCACGTCCACGATCACGGCGCCGCGCTTCATGTTCCGAAGGTGCTCGCGCGTGACGAGTCTCGGTGCTGCGGCACCGGGCACCAGCACCGCGCCGATCACCAGGTCGGCGCTCGCGGTGCATCGCCCGATGGCGTCGCGCGTCGAATAGAGCGTGACCAGCCGGCCTTCGAACATCTCGTCGACCTGCTTGAGCCGCGCCAGCGAACGATCCAGAACCGTGACCCGCGCGCCCATTCCGACGGCCACGCGCGCGGCATGCGTGCCGACCACGCCGCCGCCGATCACCAGGACTTCGGCCGGCGCAACGCCCGGCACGCCTCCCAGCAGCACGCCGATACCGCCCTGCGATTTCTCCAGCGCATGCGCACCCGCCTGGATCGCCATGCGACCCGCGACCTCGCTCATCGGCGCCAGCAGCGGCAGCCCGCCGTGCCCGTCGACCACCGTCTCGTACGCGATCGCGATGCAGCGCGAGGCGAGCAGCGCCTGCGCCTGCTGCGGATCGGGTGCGAGATGCAGGTAGGTGAACAGGGCCTGGCCTTCGCGGAGCAACGCGCACTCGTGCGGCTGTGGCTCCTTGACCTTCACCACCAGCTCCACGTGCGAAAAGAGTTCCTCGGCCGAGGTCGCGATCTGCGCGCCGAGCTTGCGATAGGCTTCGTCGCTCACGCCGATGCCGGCGCCCGCATCCGTCTCGATCCAGACCTCATGACCATGCGCCACCAGTTCGCCCACGCCAGCGGGCGTCAGACCGACGCGGTACTCGTGAACCTTGATCTCGCGGGGCGATCCGATGCGCATCGTGCTGTTCTCCCGTCTGGCGATGAACCTGACATGAAACGGCTGGCTACGCGATGAATCGCGCGCCTCGCCTTCCACCCGCCGGGGCCGTCGGCGCCCTGCTCGCGGCCATCGGCTTCGGCATCGCCGCGTGGTACGGCTGGGCCTGGTTCCACGCGCCGAAATGGACCGAGCAGGAGATCGTCGGCTCGGTCGAACTCAATCTCGCGCTGGACCTGAGCCGCCTGCCCGCCGACAGCATGCCGCCGGAGGCGCAGCAAAGGCTACGCGCGCAGCTGCGCCAGGAAGTCGAAGCGCAGATTGCGGCTGAAACAGAAGAGCCCAGGAGCCTGACGATGGCGGGGCTGCTGATGGGTGTGTTCGGCCTTGTGCAGATGATCGTGCGCCGCAGGATTGCGCAACGCCGGGGCGTCTGACGTCGCCGCGGCCCGCTTGCCTGCGGGTATTTTTCCAGTCCCCGCAGTGTCTTGCGCCAGCCGTAAAAATTTCTCGCGAACCGTGTCGATTGGCGCGGTCTTCGTTCGTCGATTCATCAGGAACGCGCGGAAAGAAACCTTCTCCGCGAAGGTCCGGAACCCGACACAGGAGAATGCACATGCGCGTCATGGTGATGGTGAAGGCAACGAAGGATTCCGAGCACGGCGTCATGCCCACCGAGCAACTGCTCACGGACATGGGCAAGTACAACGAGGAGCTGGTGAAGGCCGGCGTCATGCTGGCCGGTGAAGGCCTGCATCCCAGTTCGAAGGGCGCCCGCGTGCTGTTCTCGGGCAAGAAGCGCACGGTGACCGACGGTCCATTCACCGAGACCAAGGAACTGGTCGCCGGATTCTGGCTCTGGCAGGTGCGCTCGATGGAAGAAGCCATCGAGTGGGTCAAGCGCTGCCCCAATCCGATGATCGACGACTCGGAGATCGAGATCCGCCCGGTTTTCGAGGCCGAGGATTTCGGCGCCGAATTCACTCCCGAGCTGCGCGAGCAGGAAGACCGCGTGCGCGCCGCCGCGGCCCAGCAGGCCGGCAAGATCAACTGATCGGCCCGCCCTTCCACCGACGACCCGGAGCAAGACGATGAAAGTCGAGTCCTACCTGTTCTTCAACGGCCATTGCGCCGAAGCCGTGGCCTTCTACGAGAAGGCCATCGATGCCAAGACGATCTTCAGGATCACGTTCAAGGAATCGCCCGATCCGCTGCCGCCGGACATGGTCCCGTCCAACTGGGGCGACAAGATCATGCACACGACCTTCAGCGTCGGCGACACGATGGTCATGGCCTCGGACAGCTGCGGTCCCGAATCCATCGACTTCAAGGGCTTCTCGCTGTCGCTGAGCGTGAAGACCGAGCAGGAAGCCGATCGCTACTTTGCGGCGCTGTCCGAGGGCGGCGACGTCACGATGCCGCTGGGCAAGACGTTCTGGTCGCCGCGATTCGGCATGCTGAAGGACAAGTTCGGCATTGCGTGGATGGTGGGCATCGTGTCCGAAGAGTGCCCGGGGTGAACGCCGCGCACGACGGCGCGCATGCGCTGTCGTGCAAGCGCTTGCACCCAACCTGAGCCCGGCGCGCCGGGCTCCAACGCCAACAGGATCCAGGGAGACCCACATGCTCAAGATCATTCTCGTCGTCATCGTCGTCGCGATCGCCGGCGTGCTCGCTTACGCCGCCACGCGACCGGACACGTTCCGCGTCGAGCGTTCCATCAGCATCAAGGCACCGCCGGAAAAGATCTTTCCGCTGATCGACGACCTGCAGGCCTGGACGACATGGTCGCCCTACGAGAAGAAGGATCCGGCGATGCAACGCACGTTCGGCAGCATCACCCAGGGCCGCGGCGCGACCTACGCCTGGAACGGCAACAAGGAAGTCGGACAGGGCAGCATGGAGATCACCGAATCCACGGCGTCCTCGCGCGTCGCGATGAACCTGAATTTCATCGCTCCGTTCGAGGCGCACAACCAGGTCGAGTTCACGCTCATTCCCGCCGGCGATTCGACGACGGTGACGTGGGCGCTGTTCGGTCCCTCGCCTTTCATCTCCAAGCTCATGGGCCTGGTCTTCGACATGGACAAGATGGTGGGCACGGACTTCGAGGCGGGACTTGCCAGCCTCAAGGGCATCGCGGAATCCTGAGCGTCCGCTTCTTCCACGACATCGCCCGCGCATGGCCGCCTCGATTCACCGGAGCATCGACGCGGTCTGGCGCATGGAGTCCGCGCGTGTCATCGCGAGCCTCGCGCGCATGGTCCGTGATGTGGGCCTGGCCGAGGAACTCGCGCAGGACGCGCTCGTGGCGGCGCTCGAGACCTGGCCCGAGTCCGGCGTGCCGGACAACCCGGGCGCCTGGCTGATGACCACCGCGAAGAACCGCGCGCTCGACCGTCTGCGCCGCGCCACCTGGCTGGCCGACCGGCAGGACCAGGTCACGCACGAAATCGAGGAGCAGCTCTCCATGGCCCAACCCGATCTCGATTCCGCGCTGGACGATCCGTTCGGCGACGACCTGCTGCGGCTGATCTTCACCGCGTGCCATCCGGTGCTGTCGACCGACGCGCGGGTCGCGCTGACGCTGCGCCTGCTCGGCGGCCTGACCACCGACGAGATCGCGCGCGCGTTCCTCGTCCCCGAGCCGACCATCGCACAGCGCATCGTACGCGCGAAGAAGACGCTCGCCGAGGCGCATGTGCCGTTCGAGGTGCCGCGCGGCGCGGAGCTGACGCAGCGCCTGTCGTCGGTGCTCGAGGTGATCTACCTGATCTTCAACGAAGGCTACTCGGCGACCGCGGGCGATTCCTGGATGCGTCCCGCGCTCTGCGAAGAGGCGCTGCGCGTGGGCCGCATCCTGGCAGGCCTGGCGGAGGACGAATCCGAAGTGCACGGCCTGGTCGGGCTGATGGAGATCCAGGCGTCCCGCCTGCACGCACGCACCAGCCCTTCCGGCGAGCCGATCCTGTTGCTCGACCAGAACCGTGCGCGCTGGGACCAACTCCTGATCCGGCGCGGACTCAAGGCACTGCAACAGGCCGAAGCCGCGGCCCGGCTGCAGGGCGTCGCGTTGGGGCCGTATGCACTGCAGGCCGCCATCGCCGCGTGTCACGCCCGCGCACGCGCTGCCGACCAGACCGACTGGATACGGATCGCTGCGCTGTACGCAGCACTGGCGACCGTCGTTCCCTCCCCCGTGGTCGAACTCAATCGCGCCGTCGCGGTGTCGATGGCCTTCGGCCCGGCTGCCGGTTTGGAGCAGGTCGATCGACTCGTGTCCGAACCGACGCTGCGCCAGTACCACCTGCTGCCGAGCGTGCGCGGCGATCTGCTGTTCAAGCTCGGCCGTCGTGACGAGGCGCGTGCGGAATTCGAACGCGCAGCGGAACTCACGCGCAACGAACGCGAGCGCAGCTTCCTGCAGAAGCGGGCGCAGGAGTGCCTGGAGCAAGCCTGAGCGGTTCGGCGCCGCGCACGCGTCTGGCGCGGTAGAGTTTCGGGCTGATCGCTGTTGCCCTCTTCGATTCGAAACAGGAACCGACGATGTCTTCTTCCTACATGCTGCTGGTGGTCGAACAACCCAACGACCGGCGCAGCCGGCCTGCCGGTGAGGGCCAGGACCGCATGAACCGGATGGTGCGCTGGGGTGAGAGCCTGAAAGCGCGAGGCGTGCTGGAGGCCAGCAACTCGCTGCGTTCCGAGGCCGTGCGCGTGCAGGTGCAGGACAGCCGCCGCAGCCTGCTCGACGGCCCCTTCGCGGAAGCCAAGGAAATGATCGGCGGGTATTTCCTGCTGAACTGCGCGTCGCGCGACGAGGCCATCGGCATCGCCGGCGAATGTCCCGCCGCGGAGTGGGCCACGATCGAGGTGCGGGAAATCGGTACCTGCGCGGACTAGTCCGGCGGCGGGCTACGCCGTTCGTGCCTTGCCACTGCCGGGCCGCGCCTGCATCGTCGCGCACAGTCCTTCCGGATTCCGAATGAGCGCCGCCTCCGTTACCGTCGATGCCAGGCAGTTGCTCGACTGGGCCCGCGACCCGATGTCGGCTGCGCGCTTTTCAGCGCTCAGCGGGTGCACCTGCCTGCGGATCGACGCGGCCTCCGATCGTCTGGACGGTGAAGAGGCAGCCCTGGTGCGATGCTGGTTGCGCGCCCTCGCTTGCCCGACGATTGCGATCGGAACATCGTCCGGCGCGCTCGCTGCGACCTGCGACGTCCATGTCGGCACGCGAGCCGAAGCCGAGGCGCTTGCGCACAACATCGAGCGGACTCCGCTTGCCGCCGCCCTGCTCGTGCAGGTCCTGCGCGCCGTCGAAGCAATGGCGGTCGAGGAAGGCCTGCTGGTCGAATCGCTCGCGTATTCGAGCCTGCAGGTCGGGCCCGAATTTCTCGCGTGGCGCGCTTCGTCCGCGCCATCGGCCGCGCAACCGGGCCTGGATCCGGGTCCTGCCGTAGAGGCTGGGCGCGAGCAGGATCGCCTGATGCTCGAACTCAATCGCCCATCACGCCGCAACGCGATGTCGGTCGAGATGCGCGATGGCCTGATCGAATCCCTGCAACTCGTGCTGGCCGACGACACGATCCGCCAGGTCGAGATCCGCGGGCGCGGGCGCTGCTTCAGCACCGGTGGCGATCTCGATGAATTCGGCAGTGCGCCCGACCCTGCGACCGCGCACCTGGTGCGCCGCATCGCCCTGCCCGGGCGTCTTCTCGAAGCCTGCCGTGATCGCGTCAGCGTCCATCTGCACGGCGCCTGCATCGGATCGGGCATCGAGTTCCCGGCGTTCGCGTCGCGCATCGTCGCGTCACCGGACGCCTGGTTCCAGTTGCCCGAGCTGCGCTACGGACTGATTCCCGGCGCCGGCGGTTGCGTGAGCATCACGCGCCGCATCGGGCGTCAGCGCACGGCGTGGCTGGCCTTGTCCGGCAAGCGGATCGACGCGCGAACCGCATTGGAATGGGGCCTCGTGGACGCCATCAAGGCGCCGTAGCCCGGACGAAGTCCGGGGTTCTTCTCGCAGATCGAGCGGCACCCCGGGTTTCACCCGGGCTACAACTACGTCGGCAGGAACCACTTGAGCCGGTCGCGCAACTTCACGACCTCGCCGACGATGACCAGACTCGCGCCGTCGATGTCGCTGCGCGCCGCGACGAGGCCCGGCAGCGTGCCGAGCGAGCCGGTCACGACCTGCTGCGATTGCGTGGTGCCCTGTTCGATCAGCGCAGCAGGCCAGTCGGCCGGGAGGCCGTTGGCGACCAGTTGCGCGCACAACTCCGCCAGCGCCGTGCGCCCCATGTAGATGACCACGGTCTGGCCGGGCCGGGCGAGTGCGTCCCAGTGAAGATCGAGCTGGCCATCCTTGCGTCGATGACCGGTGACGAAGATGCAGGATTGGGCGTAGTCGCGATGCGTCAGCGGAATGCCGGAGTAAGCCGCGCATCCATTGGCAGCGCTGATGCCGGGCACGATCTGGAACGGGATTCCCGCGGCGGCCAGCTCCTCGATCTCTTCGCCGCCGCGACCGAACACGAAAGGATCGCCGCCCTTCAGACGGAGCACGCGCTTGCCGGCCTGGGCGAGCCGAACCAGCTCTGCGTTGATGTCTTCCTGCGGCAGCGTGTGTTTCGCGCGACGCTTGCCGACGTAGATGCGTTCCGCGTCGCGGCGCACGAGGTCGAGGATCGCCGGCGAGATCAGCGCGTCATAGAGCACGACATCGCACTGCTGCATCAGCCGCAGCGCACGAAAGCTCAGCAGGTCTGGATCTCCCGGACCGGCGCCGACCAGATACACCTCGCCCCGCGCCGGCTTTCCGCCTACGAGGCTTTCGAGTTCGAACACGGCGGCGACCTCGTCGCCGGCCAGCAGTCGCTCCGGCCCGGGGCCGTCCAGAAAATCTTCCCACAGCAGACGTCGCTGCTCCACGGGCAAGGTCTTGACCCTCGCACGATGCCGCTCCATGAACTCGGCCACCTTTCCGTAGGCGCCCGGCAGCAGGGCTTCGATGCGCTCCCGCAATCGCCGCGCCAGCACCGGGGCCGAGCCGCCGGTGGAGATCGCCACCGTGATGGGTCCGCGCTCGACGATGGAGGGCGTGATGTAGCGGCTGGCCTCCGGGTCGTCGACGACATTGCACAGCACGCCGGCTGATTCCGCGGCTTCGGCGACCGTGCGATTGAGCGTGCGATCGTCGGTGGCGGCAATCGCCAAGCGCATGCCGACGAGCTGGGCGGGCTCGAACGTCGACGCGATCAGCGAAGCCTTCGATTCGGCGACCAGCGCGGCCAGTTCCTCGTTGAGCTCGAGCGCGACGATGCGCGGCTTCGCGCCCGACTTCAGCAGCAGGCGGATCTTGCGTGCCGCGACTTCACCACCGCCGACCACCAGTACCGGCTGGTGCAGGAGGTCGACGAAGATCGGAAAGTAGGATTTGCCCACGGCTCAGTGCGCGACGCTGCGCGAGAACAGATTGATGACCATCACGCCGGCGACGATCAGCGTCATGCCGGCGAGCGCTGCGGGATCCAGCGACTGCTTGAACAAGGCCCAGCCGGCCACCGAGATCAGCACGATGCCCACCCCCGACCACACCGCGTAGGCGATCCCCACCGGGATGCTCTTCAAGCTCAGCGAGAGGAACCAGAACGCGATGCCATAACCGATCACGACCCCCACCGAGGGCAACGGCTCGGTGAAGCCCGCGCTCGCCGTCAGCGCGGAGGTTGCGATCACCTCGGCGACTATCGCGATCGCAAGACAGGCCCAGGCGTTCACGATGCGATGACGCGAAACAGCTTGAGCACACCGCTCGCAAAGGCCCCGACCCAGTTGCCGACGAAGTTCTCGAGCAGGACGAATCCGAGCACCGCCATGACGATCGCGAAGCCGGCGACCCAGCCGAACGATGGCACTCCGTCCAGCGCGAGTTGTGCCGCGGTCAGGCAAACGCCCGCCCAGAGCAGGCCGCCGAGCACCAGCGCAGAGCCTCCGGAGAGGAAAGCCAGCGCAACACGATCCATCAGAGTGGTTTCTTCGCGGTTGCGCGGCGTCGCCATGGGGAGCCTCAGAACCCGAGGTTCATCCCCGGCGGCAGACCCATGCCGCCGGTCACGGCAGCCATCTTTTCCTTGGTCACGGCGTCGAGCTTCTGCACGGCGTCGTTGATGGCGGCGGCGACGAGATCTTCGAGGAACTCCTTGTCCTCGCCGAGCGCTTCCTGCTTGATTTCCACCTTGCGCGCCTGGTGCCGACCGTCGAGCGTGACCTTGACCATGCCGGCTCCCGATTCGCCGGTGACCTCGATGCGCGCGATCTCTTCCTGCGCACGCTTGATGTTGTCCTGCACCTTCTGCGCCTGCTGCATGATCTGGCCGAGTGCGCCTTTCATGTCCTGTCCTTGGGTCTCGTGATTAATGGGGCTGGATCGAGCCAGGCCGTACCACGGCCCCGAACTGATCCTTGAACGCACGCACCACCGGGTCATCGGCGATCGCGGCCTCGGCAACACGCTGCCGTTCCTGCGCGCGCTTCTGATCGAGCTGCGCGGGTGTGAGCGCGACCGCTTCTTCGGCCTGCGCCGGCTCGATGAGGAGTCGCACCTCGCGGCCGTACTGCGCCGCGAGCGCCTGTTCCATGGCGCTGCGTCGCGCCTCATGAAGCAGGAAGGCGGCCGATGCCGCGAGGCTGAGGCGGATCACGCCGTCCTTCTCGCCGAGCCAGGCACACTGGCGCGCGAGCTGGCGTCCGCCGCCGTCGAGCCCGAGCGTGTCGATGCGTTCGTCCCAGGGCAACTCGTGCGGCGGCACTCGCGGAACATTGACCGGCGGAGCCGGCGGCGTCGGTGCAGGTGGCGCCACGACGGGCGCCGCAGGCGCGGTCGCAGCAGCGCGCGCCACCGGCTCGGCGCGAGTCGTCTCGGGCGCTGAAGGCACCCGGCGCGGTGTTGCCGAAGGCGTTCCCGCCTTCGCGCCACCCGCGTCGTCCGGACGGAAGGCCAGCATGCGCAGCAAGGTCATCTCGAAACCGCAGCGCGGATCCGGCGCCCAGGGCAGGTCGCGCCGGCCACCGACCGCGATCTGATAGCAGAGCTGCACGTCCTCGGCCGCAATCTGCGCGACCAGGGCCACCAGTTCCGCATCGTCGTCGTCGGACGCCGCGTCCGGCAGCACCTGCAGCACCGCGATGCGCTGCAGATAGCCGGCAAGATCATTGAGCAGCGCCGAATAATCAGGTGCGCGCGTTTCCAGTTGCTGGATACCCGCGAGCAGCGCAGGACCATCACCCGAGGCGATGGCTGCAAGCAATGCGTAAAGCACCTGCCGGCCCGAGGTGCCCAGCATGTCCTCGACCGGACCGCGCTCCAGCTTCGCGCCGCCCGCAAAAGCGATGGCCTGATCGACCAGCGACAGGCCGTCGCGCATCGAGCCGTCGGCCGACTTTGCGATCTCGCTGACGGCACCGATCTCGAAGGCGACGCCTTCCTGATCCAGCACCTTGGCGAGCTGCTCGCGGATCACCGCGACCGGCAGGCGCTTGAGATTGAACTGCAGGCAACGGCTGAGCACGGTGATCGGCAGCTTCTGCGGATCCGTCGTCGCCAGGATGAACTTCACATGCGGCGGTGGCTCTTCCAAGGTCTTGAGCAACGCGTTGAACGCGCTCTTGGACAGCATGTGGACTTCGTCGATCAGATAGACCTTGTAGCGGCCTCGAACCGGTGCGTACTGGCTGTTGTCGATCAGCTCGCGCACGTTGTCGACGCCGGTGTTGCTCGCCGCGTCGATTTCCAGCAGGTCCACGAATCGGCCCGAATCCACTTCCTTGCAGGCCGAGCAGATGCCGCAGGGGGTGGCCGAAACGCCGGTCTCGCAGTTCAGGCCCTTGGCGACGATACGCGCCAGCGTGGTCTTGCCGACGCCGCGCGTGCCCGTGAGCAGGATCGCCGGATGCAGCTTGTCACCGTCGAGCGCATGCGTCAGCGCCTTGACCACGTGGCCCTGCCCCATGACGTCGGCGAAGACGCGGGGACGCCACTTTCTAGCGAGGGCGAGATAGCTCATGCATCGATCAGGGTGGTGAAACGGGCTGTCCGGAAGGACGACGATTGAGGCACTTCCTGCGACACCGCCTTGCCTGATGAACGCCGTCCCATCGGGCGGGCATTCATGCGGGAAAATCTTGTGTCGACGGCATGCCGAGATTGTCGCGGATGCGGCGCGTGGTCGCCAGCCACGCGCCGACTGCCACCCGCCTCAGGCGGGGTGGCGCATCACCGTGTGGGTCTCCGGCACCGGGTAAGCCGCCGCACCGAAGGTCTCGCGGATCGTGCGGTTGGTGTCGAAATAAACCTGCCAGTAATGGTCAGTATGGCAATAAGGCCGCACCGCCAGCACCGGACCATAGGTGGTGAAATCGATGATCTCGACGTCCGGCGCGGGCGCGGTCATCACGTTGGGGATTTTCGCCAGCGCGGCCTTGAGTCGCGCCACGGCATCCGCGGTATCGACACTGTGCGCGAGTTGCGCCGTGCGATCGACCCGCCGGTAAGCGTTGGTCGAGTAGTTCTTGATCGTGTCGCCGAACACCTTCCCGTTGCCGACGATGGTCTGCACGTTGTCCGGCGTCAGGATCGTGGTGGCGAACAGGCCCACGGCTTCGACGGTGCCCTCGACGGTGCCAGCCAGCACGTAGTCGCCAACCTTGAATGGGCGCAGCACGATCATGAAGGCACCGGCCGCGAAGTTGGACAGCAGGCCGCTCCAGGCCATACCGATGGCAACGCCAGCCGCCGCGATCAGGGCCGCGAGGCTGGTGGTCTCGAAGCCGAAGTAGCCCAGGATGGCCACGACGAGCACGATGTTGAGCACCACACCGACCACGTTGCCGACGTAGCGCAGCACCGTCGGGTCGACCTTCTGCCTGGTCAGCGCGTTCGTCACCATGCGGATGACGAAAGAGATCATCCATCTGCCGACGATGTAGACGGCGATGGCACCCAGAACCTTGATCGCGAACGCTGCCAGGATGCCCCCCCACGCACCGAATTTCTCGTTGAGTCCCGCAACGATTTCCATGATTTTCCCTGTCCGAAGAGTGAAGTTCTAGTCTAGAGGCACAGCATCACGGGCTCCCCGGGGCGCGCAAAAAAATGGCACGGCTCGTACCGGCTTCGAAAAAGAAAACGCCGGCAGAAGCCGGCGTTTCGATCAATGCACCACGGCCTGGAAGCCGATCTCGCGCCGATTGTTGGGCTTGACCGTCACTTCCTGGCGCAGCATGCGCACCAGTTCGGCAGGATCGTTCTCGCTCCCCAGCAAGCGGGCCCGGTTGCGCACCACGGCGTAATCGCCGGGGGTGAGCATGTCGATCTCGCGCACAGCGGCCGGGGCGTCCAGGCCGAAGTAGTGGTGGAACGCCGTCGCGCGCTGCTCCGCCTTCAGGAAATTGAAACGCACCTTGAACGAGAAGCGGCGCAGCGCGGCTTCGTCGAGATGGCCCATCAGATTGGTGATGCACGCGAAAGGCAGTTCGTGCGATTCCATCCACGTCAGCATCTCGTTGACCTGGCTGATCTCCCAGCCCTGGTGCGCGTGGCGACGATCGCCCAGCAACGAATCGGCTTCATCGAATACCAGGAACGCGCCGGACTCGCGCGCTTCGGCAAAAGCTTGCGCGATGTTGCGTTCGTTCTCGCCGACCCACTTCGACAGCAGGTCGGAAGCGCGCTTCTGGATCACTTCCATACCCAGTTCGTGCGCCAGCCAACGCACGTACGCCGACTTGCCGGTTCCCGGCGGACCGTACAGGCACATCGAGAACGCCCGTGTATCCAAGCCGACGAGTCGATTGCGAAGATTCGCCAGATCCAGATCCGCGTTGATCAGTGCAGGTTCGTAGCGCACCGAATGGACGGCCCGCGGCGGCGCCTCGGCTCCGCGCATGACCTTGGCGATCGAGTGGACCGCGCGACGAATGTCCTGGAATCCACCGCTGGTGAGCCGCGCCGATCGCACCGCGCCGGCCGCCACTGCGGGAGGCGCGTCGAAGTCCTCGGCCAGGCGACGAATCTCCTCGGCGGGAACCTGCACCTGCTCACGCGCGAGAATGCGCTGCCAGACGCGCTCGCGAACGCGTGCGGGCGGCACCTTCATTTCAATGGCATAGGTCATGCGCCGCAGCACCGAAGGGCCCAGTGCGGACGGATCGTTCACCGTCCACAAGGTCGGCACCCGCGTCTCTTCGAACAGGCGGTGCATGAACACGCGCGACCCATAGCCGCTGCGATCGCCGTCGAACATGCCGTCGTTGTCGCCGCGCAGCAGATCTTCGGCTTCGTCGAAGAGCAGCAGCGCGTCGGACTGGTTCTCGAGCAGCTTCTGCGAGAGGCGGAACGAACCGATGCGCTGATCTCGCGAAGGCTCCTGCCCGCGATCGTCGGATTGGCCGACACCGTAGAGCTTCAGGCCGAGCTTGGTGGCCAGCGTCTTGCAGAACTCGGTCTTGCCGGTGCCCGGCGGACCGTACAGAAGAATGTGGATGCCCTGGGCGCGTTCGCTGACGGCACGACCGAGCAGGTTGGCCGACAGTTCGCGATCGGCCGGAAGGTGGTCGTAGTCCTCCCACTCGAGGCTGTGCTTCAGCGGCTCGCCGAGCAAGGCGGCGCGTACATCCTCGATCGGCTGCGCCTGCGACTGCAGGAAACCGGTCAGCAAGGCCTGCGGCTGACAGTCGGACCGGTAGTCCGTCGTAAACAGGCCGCTTGCCAACAAACGACCGCGCGACGAGAGCGCTTCCACCACTTCGCCGCGCGTGATGCCCAGCATCGCGGAGAGCAGCGTCACGACGCCGCTGTCGCCTACCCGCAATTCGTCGAGTTCCAGCGTCTCGAACAGGTCCTCGACCTGCGGCACGACCCGTTCGCGGACCAACGCCGACATCACGGTTGCTTCGCTCTCGCTCAAGTTCAGCAGGCGGGCGACGGCGCCAAGATTGTGTTCCAGCGTGCTGGGCTCGACGGACTCGAGGGCCGCGAGACGTTCCGCGACGATCGCCGTCCAGCCCTCCGCATCGATCTTTCGAGTGTCGTCCTGCAGATCGAGCTCGAGATGCTCGGCCTCATCGCCGAGAAAACGCAGGAGGCCGTCCTGCGCCCAGCGAAAGCGTTCCAGCCGGCCACCGAGGTTGGCGATCCATCGAAGGACGACGCGCTGCTCAAAGGCTTCCATCATGGTTTGCTGCGGGGGGTCTGTCACAGAAGGGGTGACGGCCTAAGAGTGGGGCCTGACTTCGCCAGTTCCAAGACGGCCCGCCCGTAACGGGGCCAAAGCAATGCTTAATCAGGAGTTTGGTCCGCCTGGGAAAAGCGGGCCGGTCAGCGGGCCGCGAGGCCAATCACTGGGGACATTTCCCTGCAAATGCTGTGGAAAAGTCCCTTAAGTCTATGTCGGAAAAGACAAAAGACCGTTCATTGGAGAAGGTCCGCGCCAGCTTGCTCCGGCACCCGGCGAGACCGCTGCCGTTGCTCCCTTCCGGGCCTGGCGGGGTTCACGGTTTACCGTCGCGGAGGTCCGGCGCGGACCAGCAACCATTATCCGCGATTTTTTCGCCGAGCAGTCGATCAAGTTTCGTCGCGTTCACCGGCCTTCATATCGCTACTCACCTGCGCGAGCGGTTCGGCCGTGGTCGCGGCCCCGCCGGGCAGCTGCGCAGTAGCTGCGAGCTGGAGCACGTCGATGTTCGTGGCCGCCACCAACTCGGGGCTGGCGATGCGTGCGTTGACCTCGCGCACGATTTCTTCGCGCACGATGGGGCCGACGATGCGTAGATGCTCCAGGACTTCCGACGGCAGTCCGTGTCCGTCCACCTCGGTGCGAATCTGCGAATCCTTCACCGGATGCAGGATCAGCTTGAGGTTCAGGGGCGCGTACGTGCGCACGTCGATGTTGAGCCGGATCTCCACCTTGAGCGTGAACTTCAGTCTCAGGTTGATCAGCTTGACCTCGAGCTTCAGGTCGCCCTCGATCAGCATCACGAAGCTCACGTCCGGCAGCTTGTTCGTGATGGGCAACACGTCTACGTCCTGAAGCTGAAACACGTACGAGGCCACGAGCAGGTCCGCAGGGAACTTGCTGACCGAGCCTTCGATCATCGCCTTGAGCACGGTCTCGATCTCGCCGCGCAGACGTTCCGCCGTCACGACGTAGCGAACAAAGTTGTGGCCGAACTCGGCGTAGGAAATCGGTTTGCTCTGGTCCATGTTCAGTTCCGGGATGCGCGCAGCTGGACCTGTTCTTCGAGCGTGAGCGCGACCTTGTCGCGCAAGTACAGCGGGGCGAGATCGTCCGCGGCAAGGGTTCTGCCCGCCGCGAATTCAGGGAGTGCCAGCTTCAGTGCCGCTTGTGCCCGGGGAAGAGCCGCGCCGTCGACGTGCAGCACGTCGCCCGTCACACCCTGTCGCATCGTGGTTTCGTAAGTACCCCAGCCGGTGCCCACCGCATGCCAGGGACCTGCCGCGTCCTCCCGGAACTGATCCGGCGGCATCACGCGCAGCGGGCCCATCGAACGACACAGGCCGCTCGCGTCCGCTTCGAACGCACCGACATAGATCTCGTTCATGCGCGCATCGATGCTCGCGATCACGCGCAGGGCCCCTTCATCGAGGGCCGCCTGCGCCAGCATGGTCAGCGAGCTGATGCCCACCACCGGCCGATCGAGCGACAGCGCCAGGCCTTTGACGAAGCCCACGCCGATACGGACACCGGCAAAGCTGCCGGGACCGATGCCGCAGACGAACCCGTCGAGCTGCGCGAACGACAGGCTCGCCTCGGCCATCAGGCCGTGCACCATCGGCAGCATCTGCTGCGTGTGCGAACGGCCGGCGATTTCGAACCGCGCCAGCATCCTCCCCTCGACGAGGATCGCGGCGGAGCAGGCTTCGGTAGCGGTATCGATTGCGAGCAAGCGCATCGGATGAGAGCAGGTACGTGGCAATTACAGGGTGCGCAACCACTCTAGCGCGCCTTCGCGATCCACCTGCGACATGAACGGCAGCGCGGCCAGCATCCTGCGGCCATAGTTCTTCGTTTTCAGCCGGGGATCGCAGAGCACCAGAAGACCGCGGTCGGTCTCGTCGCGGATCAGGCGCCCGGCGCCCTGCCGCAGGCTGACGATCGCCTCCGGGAGCTGCACGTCGACGAAAGGATTGCCGCCGCGGCGTCGCAGCGCCTCGAGCCGCGCGTCGTATACCGGGTCACCCGGCGACGAGAACGGCAGCTTGTCGATGATGACCATCCGCAGCGCGCGACCTTTCACGTCCACGCCCTCCCAGAAGCTCTGGGTGCCGACGAGCACGCCGTCGCCGCTGGCCGCGAAACGTTCGACCAGGCGCGCGCGATCGTCCTCGCCCTGCACGAACAGCGGAACACGCAGCTGTGCGCGCAGCCTGTCGGCGATCTGCCGCAGCGCGCGATGACTGGTGCACAGCACGAAGGCTCCGCCACCGCTGCCCTCGATCAATCGCAGCGAGAGATCCGCCACACGATCCGGATAATCGGGGGCGCTCGGCTCGGGCATCCCTTCCGGCAGGTACAGGCGGCCCTGGTTGGGGTAATCGAACGGGCTTTCGAGCGCGACGCCACGGGCATCCTCGACGCCGATCTGGCGCCGGAAATGCGCGAAATCGCCGCTCGCGGACAGCGTCGCCGACGTCATGATCCAGGCGCCGGGATGCGCCGCGAACACGCGGCCGAAGCCCTGCCCCATATCCAGGGGCGTAGCGTGCAAGGTGCCACCGCGGCCCTGCGGCTCGGTCCAGCGCACCTGTTCTTCGTCCTGCTTTGCAGTGCAAATCGACAGCCGCGCCTGTAGCTGCCTCGCACGATCAGACAGAGCTTCGAGCGTCGTGCTGCGCTCGCGATGGGCTTCGAGCTCGGCGCACAGCGCATCGAGAGATTCCGCCACGGCTTCGACGGCGGGCGCCGCATCCCGCGCAACGAGGAATTCCTCGGTCGAGATTCGGGAATTGAGCTGCGCGAGCCGCGCCTCGAACTGGATGACTGGCGACGCCATCGCATTCGCCGCGAGGTGCAGGTCGGGCACATCGCCCTGCTCCGCCGCCGCCTTGAGGCTATCGTCGGCCAGATCGCGCAACTGGCGGCTGGAGACGCGCGACCCGAAGAACTGGCCCGCCAAGTCAGGGAGCTGATGCGCCTCGTCGACGATCACGGCGTCGGCGCCGGGAAGAATTTCCCCGAATCCTTCTTCCTTCAACAGGACGTCGCTGAGCAGCACGTGGTGATTCACAACGACGAGGTCGGCGCCCATCGCGGCGCGGCGGCTCTTCACGACGAAGCAATTACTGAAATCCGGACACTTGGCGCCCAGGCAGTTGTCGGCGGTCGAGGTGATCTGATGCCGCAGCCGATCGTCTTCGATCAGGCGACCCAGTTCCGATACTTCGCCGCGCTCCGTCGAATGCGACCAGCGTTCGATCTGCACCAGCCGCTCATCCACGCGTCGCGATGCCTGTGCGGAATCCTGCGCCGCGCGATTCATGCGGTAGACGCAAAGATAGTTGCTGCGTCCCTTGAGCATCGCGGTTCGCGCGGGCACGCGCAGCGCGTCCAGCAGGCGCGGCAGATCGCGCTCGAACAGCTGGTCCTGCAGATTCTTGGTGCCGGTGGACACGATCACGCGCCGGCCGGCCACCAGCGCGGGCACCAGGTACGCGAAAGTCTTCCCGGTTCCGGTTCCGGCCTCGATCAGGCGCAGGTCGGTCTGTTCGAAGGCCTGCGAGACCTCCATCGCCATGCGCGCCTGTACCAGGCGCGGCGTGAATCCGGGGATGGCCTTCGCGAGCGGACCGTCCGGCCCGAGGAGAAACGGAAGATCAGCCTCCACCCAGGGAGCGCTCGATCTCGTCGACGCGAGCCTCCGCCTGGACCGCCCCCAGCGAATCGCCCTTGCCCTGCAGGGCGCGCGCAATCGTCTTCCAGTTCTCGACCTCGACGTAGAGGTTGCCGCGAGCCAGGCTCGTGGACTTGCCGGCCACCGAGATGGCCTGGTCATACTGCTGCTGGTCGAGATAGACCTTGGCCAGTGCCGACCACACGAAGTAATTGCGCGGCTCGATGCGCTGCGCCCGCTCGAGCTGCGAGGCGGCGAGGTCGAGCTGCCCCTGCGTGCGCGCGTCGGCCGCCTTCCGCATCAGCGAAACCACGGCTTGGCCGCTGATGTTCTCCGCCGTACGTGGGAACGTCGGTGCGGCCGGCTTGACGGGTTCGATGACGACGGGCCCGGTCGAGCCCGACGTGCCGGGTATCGGCTGCATCGGCGGCTGGGTCGACGGGGGAACGGTCGAAACGGGCGGCTGCGGATACGGCACTCCGCCCTCGCGTGTCCCGGTCGAGGACGCGCAGGCGTTCAGCAGCAGGGCGGCCAACACGAGGGCGCCGAAGCGCAAGGTCATTCGAAAATCTCCCGCAACCAGTCGAGCGGCGTGTTCACTGCGGACTTCGCACAGGGCGCGAACTCCGTCGGTGCACGTCCTCGCAGATAGGGTAGCAAGACCGTGCTCTGGCAGCCCTCGTCCGCCTTCAAGCCCGTGTAGGTATCGGTGAGCTGCTCCTCGACATCTGGCGGCGGCACCATGTCCAGACCGCGTACCTGCAGATCCTTCATCACACGCGTCCACAGCACCAGGGCGCCGGAAGAACCAGTGAAGCCCATCGGCTTGTAGTCGTCGCGGCCCATCCAGACCACGGCGACGCGATCTGCGCCGAACCCGGCGAACCAGGAGTCGCGCAGGTCGTCGGTGGTGCCGGTCTTGCCGGCCAGCGACGTCCCCGGCGGTACCGCGGACAGCGCGGCGCGGCCGGTACCCAGCGAGATGACCTTCGTCATCGCCCAGTTGATTAGATAGGTGGGCCCTTCCGGCAGCGTCTGCTTGACCTTGATCGGGTAGCGGTTCAGCGCCTCGCCTTCCTTGGTGGTGACGCTGCGGATCGCCGACAGCTTGCTCTGGTATCCGCCCGCCGCCAGCGTGCCGTACATCTGCGCCACGTCGAGCGGCGCGATGTCGACCGCGCCGAGGAAGACGCTGGGATTCGGCTGTGCATCGCCGTAATACCCGGTGGCCTTCATCGTCTCCAGCACCTTGGCCGCCCCGACCTCGAGACCGGCGCGCACCGTCGGCAGGTTGTACGACTGGGCCAGCGCCATGTAGAGCGGCTGCGGACCGTGCAGCTTCTTGTCGTAGTTCTGCGGCGCCCAGACCTGCTTGTTGGGCAACTTCATCGAGATTGGCTCGTCGTCGATGATGGTGTGCAGATTGAAGCGGTCCGGCTGCTGATGGAGCGCCGTCAGGAACACGAAGGGCTTGGCGAGCGAGCCGATGGATCGGCGCGAGTCGAGCGCGCGGTTGAAGCCGGCGTAGCGGAATTCCCGACCGCCGACGATCGCCAGGACTTCACCGCCGTCGACGCTGGTGACGACACCTGCAGTCTGCAAGGTGCCTTCCTTGAGCTTGCGGTCCTTCTCGAGCTTGGAGATGCCTTCCGACAGGTCACTTTCCAGCACTTCCTGCGTGCGCGGATCCAGGGTGGTGAAGATGCGCAGGCCTTCGTTGGTCAGGTCCACGTCCTGGTACTGGCCCTTCAGCTGGCGCCGGACCAAGTCCACGAACGCCGGATAGCGCTCGACGCTGCCGCCCTTGCCGCCCGCGATGCTCAGCGGCTCGGCCACTGCCGACGTGTACTCGTCTTCGGAGATCAGGCCTTCTTCGAAGAACACCTTGAGCACCAGATCCCTGCGGGCCTTGGCCCGTTCGGGGTTGCGGCGCGGGTTGTAGGCCGAAGAACCCTTCACGACGCCGACGAGCAACGCGATCTCGTGGGTGCGCAGCTCGCTGATCGGCTTATTGAAATAGAAACGGCTGCCCAGGCCGAAGCCGTGCACGGCACGATCGCCGTCCTGACCCAGATGGATCTCGTTGAAGTAGGCCTCGAGAATCTCGTCCTTGCTGTAATGCGCCTCGAGCAGCAGCGCCATCAGCGCTTCCTTGGCCTTGCGCCGCAGATCGCGCTTGGGCGTCAGGAAGAAGTTCTTCACGAGCTGCTGCGTGATCGTGGAAGCGCCCTGCACCGCGTGCCCAGCCCTCAAGTTGGCCAAGGCGGCGCGCAGGATGCCGCGGACACTGATGCCGAAATGCTCGTAGAACCCGCGATCCTCGACGGCGACCAGGCCCTTGCGCAGCAGTTCGGGCACTTCGTCGAGTCGGACCAGCACGCGGTCCTCCCCCTGGGCCTGTGGATAGATGCTGCCGATCAGCATCGGGTCCAGCCGCACGATGTCGCGCGGCGCGTCCGCCTCGAGGTCCTGAATTTCGGCGATTCCCGCCTCGTCCATCTTCACGGCGATCTTGTACTGCGGCTGCGGCCCGTCCCAGAAGCGGAAAGCGCGCACCTCCACATCGATCCGGTCCTTGCTGGCGACGAAGGTGCCCGGCCCGTTCAGGACCTCGGACGGCCGGTAGCCGAGCCGTTCGAGTTCGTGGCGCAGTTCAGGGGCGTCGAGCTTGCGGCCGGGGTACAGGTCCTGGGCGGCGGCATAGACCTGCGCGGGCAACGCCCAGCGGCTGCCGGCGAAACGCGTACGGATTTCCTGGTCGAGCTGGATCAGGTAGCCGGACAGCAGCAGTCCGCCAACGCTGATCCCGATGACCAGGGCCGCAAGCGAGAACCAGAGGATTCGCCGAAAGAGGGGGGAAGACGGGCGCGCCATTTAAGCGCGCGATGATACCGGCAACGGCTTGCCAAAACCTGACCGCGCGGCCGGCGCGGGCGCCGGCCGCAGCATCCTTACGGGCTGCCCAGGACCTCGCGCTCCATGTCCTCCAGGGAGGTATGGCGCACATCCTTGCCCTTCACGAAATAGATGACGTACTCGGCAATGTTCTTGGCGTGATCGCCGATCCGCTCCAGCGAGCGCACGCACCAGATCAGGTCGATGACGCGCCGGATCGCACGGGGCTCTTCCATCATGTAGGTGATGCACTGCCGCATCAGCGCTTCGTACTCGCGATCGATCTTGACGTCGTCCCGCACCGTGGAGAGCGCGGCCTCGGCGTCCATCCGGGCGAATGCGTCCAGGGCCGAGCGCACCATCTGCGACACCTGCCGCGACAGATGCTGCGTTTCCATCATGTGGTGGTTCAGCCGCTCCTGCCGCGACAGGTCGCGCGCCATCTGCGCGATCTTGTGGGCTTCGTCGCCGATGCGCTCGAGATCAGTGATGGTCTTGATCACGGCGTAGACCAGTCGAAGGTCAGAGGCCGTCGGCTGGCGCCGCGCCAGGATGCGCGAGCACTCGTCGTCGATGACCATCTCGAGCTGGTCGACCTTGTCGTCGTTGGCGCGAACCTGATCGGCGAGATCGCCGTCGAGATCCATCAGCGCCCGGGTGGCGTCGACGAGCTGCTGCTCGACCAGACCGCCCATGGCCAGTACGCGCTGACGCACGTCCTCGAGTTCGGCGTTGAACGCGCTGGAAATATGCGATTTGTAACCTGGAGTGCTCATGTCGAAGACCCGTTAGCCGTAGCGACCGGTGATGTAATCCTCGGTCTGCTTCTTCGAGGGCTTGGTGAACAACTGGTCGGTGCTGCCGTACTCGATCAGGTCGCCCACGTACATGAAGGCCGTGTAGTCGCTGACGCGCGCCGCCTGCTGCATGTTGTGGGTGACGATGACGATCGTGTAGTCCTTCTTCAGCTCGTTGATCAGTTCCTCGACCTTGAGCGTGGAGATCGGATCGAGCGCCGAGCAGGGCTCGTCGAGCAGGATCACGTCGGGGTGGATGGCGATGGCGCGCGCGATGATCAGGCGCTGCTGCTGACCGCCCGAAAGCCCCAGCGCGGAGTCGTCCAGACGATCCTTCGCCTCGTCCCACAGCGCGGCACCCTTGAGCGCCCACTCGACAGTCTCGTCGAGGATGCGCTTCTTGTTGATGCCGGCCAGACGCAGGCCGTAGGCCACGTTCTCGTAGATCGACTTCGGAAACGGGTTGGGCTTCTGGAACACCATGCCGACGCGGCGGCGAAGCATCGCGATGTCCACATCGCGGTCGTAGATGTTCTTGCCGTCCAGCCGGATCTCGCCCGTCGTGTGACAGCCGTCGATCAGGTCGTTCATTCGATTGAAGCAGCGCAGCAAGGTCGACTTGCCGCAGCCCGAAGGCCCGATGAAGGCTGTGACCTTCTTCTGGGGAATCTTCATCGTGACGCTCTTGAGCGCCTTCTTGTCGCCGTAGAACAGATCGAGCTTGTCGACTTCCAGCGCAATCGTTTCGTCTTCGAGTTTCACGCCTGCACGCTCTCGCTGCATGGACTCGATATCGATGCCATGCGTGATAGGGGTCCTATCCTGTACACCGGTCATGGGGGAATTGTCCAAGGTGAGGTTGCCGAACGCGTCAGGCTTGTGAAAGGAGTCGACTAGCCCTCGAGCGCCTTGTAGCGCTCGCGGAGCCGATTGCGGATGCCGATGGCGGTGAGGTTCAGACCAATGATCACCAGCACCAGCAGGAAGGCCGTCGCGTAAACCAGCGGACGCGCGGCCTCGACGTTGGGCGACTGGAAGCCGACGTCGTAGATGTGGAAGCCCAGATGCATGAACTTGCGTTCGAGGTGCAGGAACGGCGCATTGCCGTCCAGCGGCAGCGACGGCGCGAGCTTGACGACGCCCACCAGCATCAGCGGAGCGACTTCGCCGGCTGCGCGCGCGATGGCCAGGATCAGGCCGGTCATCATCGCCGGCGAGGCCATGGGCAGGACCACGCGCCACAGCGTCTCGGCCTTGGTGGCGCCCAGCGCCAGGCTCGCCTCGCGGATCGACCGGGGAATGCGCGACAGGCCTTCCTCTGTAGCCACGATCACCACCGGCAAGGTCAGCAGCGCCAGCGTCAGCGAGGACCAGAGGATGCCCGGCGTGCCGAACGTCGGTGACGGCAGGCCTTCGGAATAGAACGCCTTGTCGATGCTCGACCCGACGAAGTAGACGAAGAAACCAAGACCGAACATGCCGTAGACGATCGACGGAACGCCCGCGAGATTGTTCACGGCAATGCGGATGATCTGTGTCACCGGGCCCTGCTTGGCGTACTCGCGCAAGTAGAGCGCGGCGAGCACGCCGAACGGCATGACCACCACGGACATGATCATTACCATCATCACGGTGCCGAAAATGGCTGGGAAGATGCCGCCTTCGGTATTGGCCTCGCGCGGATCGTCGGACACGAACTCCCACACCTTGGACCCGAAGAAGCCGAGCTTCGAGAACAGGCCCATCTCGTTGGGGCGATAGCCGCGCACGACTCGCGCCAGCGGAATCTCGACTTCCTTGCCGTCGACCGTCTTCATCACCAGCGCGTCGCGCGACAGGTCCTTGCGGATGGCGTCGAGCTCGAGACGCAGCTTCTCGTAGTCGGCGTCCTGTTCCTTGCGACGCTCGTCGAGCTTGGCGTAGTCCGCGGGATCGTTCTCGCGCGTATGACCGTCGATCTGCAGGCGCTTCTCCGACAGGCGCAGGTGCTCGATGCGGTAATTGATCGCACCGATCTCGTTCTTCTCGATCTCTTCGATCTTGCTACGAAGGTCGGTCGCGCGATCCTGCAAGGGCTGATAGGCGGCCCAGGCTTCCGGCCCCGTCGCCACGATCACGCCATCGGTCTTCACCGCGTGCAGGAAACCGTGGAAGTTGCCCCACTCCACCCGCTCCAGCACCACCGCGTCTTCGGGATAGCTGCGTTGCACCAGCCAGTCGGACAGCACCGGCCGGAAGTCAGCGCCCAGGAGGTCGCGGTTGGCGACCTTGATCAGGAGACGGTCGTACAGGAGCTGCGCCTCGTCGACCTTGAGGCCTGCGTTCTTCAGGCGCGCGCTCGTGACTTCTTCTGTGCTGCGGATCTCCGCAAGGATCGGCTCCGCCGGCTCGCCCGGTGCGGTGTATTGGCCCTGGACGACATCCGCCGGCCAGAAATGCGGCAACCCGCGTGCGGCCGTCAGGATCAGCAGCGCCAGCGTGATCATGAATGCCACCGAGATCGCCGCCGCCGTGAGCCAGACGTACGGAGAACCCGACTTCACATAGGCGCGCACACCTTCCGTATCCCGGGCAACCAGGGACTTGGGCATCGCGGCTGCGATTTCTTCCGCTGCGGTCGTCATAGCGAGCTGTACTTCTTGCGCAGGCGGCTACGAACGACTTCCGCGAGCGTGTTCAGGAAGAAGGTGAAGAAGAACAACACGAGTCCGGCCAGGAACAGCAGGCGGAAGTGCGTGCTGCCGACTTCGGATTCCGGCATCTCGACCGCGACGTTGGCAGCCAGCGTACGCATGCCCGAGAACAGACTGAGATCCATGACGGCGGTGTTGCCGGTTGCCATCAGCACGATCATCGTCTCGCCGACCGCGCGACCCATGCCGATCATGATTGCCGAGAAGATGCCCGGGCTTGCCGTCGGCAGCACGACACCGATCAGCGTCTGCCAGGGCGTGGCTCCCAACGCCAGCGAACCGAGCGACAGATGCTTGGGCACCGAGAAGATCGCGTCCTCCGCGATCGAGAAGATCACGGGGATCACCGCAATGCCCATCGCGATGCCCACGACCAGCGAATTGCGCTGGATGTAGCTGATACCCAGCGTGTGATCCATCCAGCTCTGCATGTTGCCGCCGAAGAACAGCGCCTCGATCGGATGAGCCAGCATGAAGCAGCCCCAGATGACGAACGAGATCACCGGGATCAGCAGCGCGGCTTCCCAGCCGGGCGGAACTCGCAGGCGGATGGCACGCGGCATGCGCGTCCACAGAAATCCGAAGATCGGGATGGAGGTCGGCAACAACAACAAGCACAGGAACATGCCTGGCAGGTTGGTCTCGACGAACGGCGCCAGCCACAGGCCGGCGAGGAAGCCGAGAATCACCGAGGGCAGCGCCGCGAGCACCTCGACCGAGGGCTTCACGACCTGGCGCATCTCCGGCGACATGAAATTCGCCGTGAAGATCGCGCCCATCACCGCGAGCGGGATGGCGAAGATCATCGCGTAGAACGCGCCTTTCAACGTGCCCAGCGCCAGCGGCGTCAGGCTGAACTTGGGTTCGAAGTCCGACGTGGCGGACGAGGACTGGTACAGGAACTTCGGCTCGTCGTAGCTCTCGTACCAGACCTTGCCCCACAGCGCGGAGAAGGACACCTCCGGGTGTTCGTTATGGACTTCGCTGACGCGAAGCTGGCCGTCAGCAGACAGGGCCATCATCACGCGGGCGCGCGGATTGAAGACCAGGCGCTCCACCGGCGAATCGAAAACCTTCTCCTCGTGCACCCGGCTGCCGGACGTGGCGTAGAACAAGCTCACTTTTCCGGACTCATCGCCGACCGCAAATCCGCGACGACGCTGCTCGGGGCCGATCGCGGTCACCGGGGAATTGCCGACCTTGAACTCGCGGACCTTCGCCAGGTACCACTCGCTTTCGTTGCGGCGTGCCGGGAACCACTGCGTCACCTTGCCGTTGTCCTGCGCAACGACGATGGAGATGCCGCCGGCGAGGTAGCGCGCTTCGGTGATCTTCGCGCCCGCTTCCTTCACCTCGACCAGCTCGGGCGCTTCCGATCCCTTGAGGCGGTAGAACGCAATTTTTCCGGCTGCGCGATCGATGACGTAGAGCCAGTGCAGCAAGGGCTCGAGCAGCAGGACGTCGGGCTTCACCGCCGGCGTGAACGTCTGGACCGCCGATTCCGTCATCGTGATGTCGCCGAACAGCGAAGTCTCCTGCGCGAAGACTTTGAGGTTCAGCGCACCGTTGGCATCGGCGCCGACGAGCATCAGCGAGTCACCTTCGTCGCGCGCAACGAAACTCGTCGCAGGACCGCTCATGAAGGCCAGAGGGGCATTGCCTTTGGGGAACGACAGACCCGGTGTGATCAGGCGCTTGTCGTTCGGATACGTCACCTTGTACTCGTGCGCGAACACCAGCACCGATCCGTCTTCGAGGGCGCCCGCAAGCAGGCCGCGCTCGGTCGCCACCGAACTGATCGACTGCAGCTTGCGCCCGGCCAGCGGCAGGGTCTCCGTTCCGCGAACAGTTCCTTCATGGAGGTCGAAGAACGTGACTTCGCCGCTCTCTTCGGCGCGCATGCCGATTTCGCCCTGCTCCTCCGCCGCCAGGTAGAGCGTACGACCGCCTGCCCCCGGTATGGCGAAGGTCTTGCGTTCCTCGACATGCGCACCGGCGAACAGCGGTGCGACCTCCTGAGCGAGGTAGACGAAGATCAGAAGCAAGGCGCCGATCACACCCAGGCCGCCGACGAGCACGACATAGCGGGCCAGTCGGTCCTTTACGTATCGCGCCTGGAATCCGCCACGTCCCGCCGTGATGGATCGCGGCAGTTCGGCCGCCGAAGCCGGTGTCTGAGCAGTGCTCATGGCCGCAAGATAGTCGTCAATTTAATAGTTGGCGGCACGATCGCCGCCACTTCCCTTTCCATAGCGTCCAGCCATTCTGGGCGCTGTGGAAAAGGGTCCGGCTCGGGGCTGCCGTGCCGGACCAAGACACTACCTCAGAAGCTGAGCTGAGTACGCAGCGTGAAGGCGTCGGGCTTGTCCTTGCCAGCCGTACCACCCAGGTCCGCTTCGGCCTTGTAGTAGTTCAGCATGAAGCGCACACCCGGATTCACGTACCAGTTGACGCCGAGCGTCACCTGCGTGACTTCGCACTTGTCGGCCGCGGCAGCACCGGAAACGCCGGTCACCGAGCAAAGTGCGTTCGAATCGGATTCATCCTTGCTCTCGATCGATTCGTAGCGGGCAACGGCTTCCCAGGCGCCGAAGGTGTTGATCGGCTTCGGCGAACCAAAAGCGCCGCGATCCTTCTTGTACGGCTTCTTTTCGCCGGTGATGAACCAGCTGAGCTGCGCGTAGTAGGCATCGATGTCGGCGTCTTCACGATCACCGGCTGCACCGGACGCATCTTCCAGCGTCGCCATCGCATATTCGGCCTGCGCCGTCAGCGGACCGAACGAGGCTGCCAACTCGACAGCCAGCGTGTCCTGATTGCCGCAAGCCACGACGGCCGTGTTCGAGCATCCGCCGACACCAGCGTTGCCGAACGTGATCGCCTGGCCGCGACGGCCGCCGTACGTGAACCCCGGCGTGGCAGCCGCGGATCCGACGTCTTCGGAATCGATGTGATACGAGACGGCGACATGCACCGTCTGGCCTTCCGCCGACATCGGGAACCAGTAACCGCGTCCGCCGTAGGTAAGTCCTTCAGTGGTGATGTTCGACGAACCCAGCTGCATCACGTCGAAGCCATAACCGAACTGATCAGCGATGATGCCCTTGTACCCGACGCCCATCAGATACTGGCGGCCGTTATAGATGCCCGACGCCGAGGTGACAGGGCGCTCCGCGAACGTGATTTCGTTCGAGCTCGTGAGTTCTTCCATACCGCGGTAGGGCTTGAACTGACCGATCGTCAGCTTGCCCGGACCGACATTGGTCGCGACCCACATTTCGCGATTGCCGGAGGCGCCCGTGTTGCTCAGGGTGCACGCGATCGTCGGCGTACCGCCAGCGGCTGGCACGGCCGTGGACGTGCAAGCCGCGGTGCCGGCTTCGGCTGCGAAGTCGTGCTCGTACTTGTATTCCCATCCGTACAGTTTGCCCGTCAGGGTCAGGTACTCGCGGCGGAACGCGGTACCGCCACGGTTGTTCAGACCGGACGAGCCGAACGCGGCATCATCATCCGGGGAGAACGTGTAAGCGTCGAAGTGGATACGACCGTTGATGTTGGCCTCGAAGCGGCCGTCCTCGGTCTTGATCTTGATGCCGCCCTTGGTCTCGGCGGGATCCGCATGCGCCACGCCCATGCTGCTCCCGACAAACACGGCGAGGGCGCCGTACTGCATCAGCTTGTTCATTTTTTGTGCTCCCAGTTGATTCTGTTCGGTCGTCCGCGGTCCACCACTTGCGGTGGCCGCGGACGTCATGCGTCTTGGAGGGGTGTTACTGGATGCCCAGGTCCGTGCGGAACTTCGCGGCGACCTTCTCGGGCAGCGGCACGTAGCCGTCCTTCTCGACCACTTCCTGGCCCTGCTTGGACAGGACCATCTTGAAGAACTCGGCTTCCATCGGAGACAGCGGCTTGTTCGGCGCCTTGTTGGCGTAGACGAACAGCACGCGAGAGAGCGGGTACTTGCCGCTGATCGCGTTCTCGTGCGTCGCTTCGATGAAAGGGTCGCCTTCCTTCTGCGCCAGCGGCAGCGCTCGGACACCCGACGTCTTGTAGCCGATGCCCGAGTAACCGATGGCATCGAGACCGGTCGAGATCGACTGCACGACCGAAGCCGATCCCGGCTGCTCGTTCACACCGGTCTTGAAGTCACCCTTGCACAGCGCGTGTTCCTTGAAATACCCGTAGGTACCGGAAACCGAGTTGCGCCCGTAGAGCTGGATTGCTTTCGGAGCGAGGTCGCCGGTCACGCCCACGTCACTCCAGCGCTTGGCGTCCTTGCCGGCGCCGCACTTGCGCGTGGCCGAGAAGATCGCGTCGACCTGGGGGATCGAAAGACCCTTGATGGCGTTGTCCTTGTTCACGAACACGGCCAGCGCGTCGATGGCGACGCCCACGCCGGTCGGCTTGTAACCGTACTTCTGCTCGAAAGCTTGGATTTCCTGGTCCTTCATCGCTCGCGACATCGGACCAAAGTTGGCCGTGCCCTCGGTGAGGGCCGGCGGCGCGGTGGAAGAGCCCGCGCCCTGGATCTGGATGTTGACGTTCGGGTAGTAACGCTTGAACTGCTCGGCCCACAGCGTCATCAGGTTGTTCAGCGTGTCGGAGCCGACGCTGCTGAAGTTGCCCGAGACACCCGAGGCGGGCTTGTACTCCGGGAGGCCCGGATCGACTGCTGCTGCGAACAGCGGGGTTGCAGACACGGCGGTGGCTACGCCGATGGCCAGCGCAAGCTTCCGAAAGTTCATATGGGACGATGTCCTTGGGTTTTCTGAGGTCGGTGTGACGGCGCGCATCGTGGGCGCGGACCAAGAAAACCGTGTGAAGGACAGGTGACGGTTGTGTTACAGCGACCCAGAACGCGCACGCGATCGGCGAAGCCCCCGACGTAGTCATCGGCCCCGCTCTCCAGGTAGTTCCGCTGGAAGCGGTTAAATCCTCGCGCCGACAGCCTTAGCGGCCATCGTGGAGCCGATGAAGATCAGCAGCACCGAGATCGTCCGCTTGAGGCCCTTGTCATCGAGCCGGAACGCGATGCGCGTTCCGAGCCATATGCCAGGTAGCGCGCCGAGCAGCAGGAAGCCCAGCATCGAATAGTTCACCGTGCCCAGCCCGGCATGGCCGAGCCCCGCAATGCCGGTGATCAGCACAGCGTGGGCAAGGTCACTGCCGACCAGGCGGATCGGGGCATGCGTCGGGTAAAGGATCAGCAGCAACATCATTCCGATGACACCCGCGCCGACCGACGAGATGGTCACGAGGGCCCCGATCAGCACCCCGCAGACGACCGTGAGCGCACGCTGATGACGAACGAGGAACCCTGGGCCGCTGCCCGCCCGCTCGCCCTTGTTGATCAATCTCAGAAGGGGCTCCTGCAGCAGGGTGAACGTCGCGGTGAGGACAATCGCGCCCGCTAGCGTCAGCTTGATCAGCTGATCAATTCCCGGACCCGCTGCCTGATGCCGCAGGAAGAGCAGTGTGATCAGTGCCGCCGGCACGCTACCCACCGAGAGCCAGCCCACGATCTTCCAGTCGACGGTCCCGCGCCGGCCATGCAGGACGACCCCGAAAGCCTTGCTGACCGAGGCATAGAGAAGATCGGTTCCAACGGCCACCGCTGGGGAGATTCCATAAAACAGGATCAGGATCGGGGTCATCAGCGACCCACCGCCCACCCCGGTGGCGCCTACGGCAGTCCCGACGACCAAGCCTGCAAGGGAAAAGGCGAAACCATCCATGCCGAAGTGTTATGACTTAAGGGAATAACTGCC
Source organism: Panacagrimonas perspica (assembly GCF_004364935.1). Classification (GTDB taxonomy): domain Bacteria; phylum Pseudomonadota; class Gammaproteobacteria; order Nevskiales; family Nevskiaceae; genus Panacagrimonas; species Panacagrimonas perspica. The sequence continues at coordinate 2,508,551 of NZ_SOBT01000008.1, forward strand.
TACGCTAATGGTTTTTAAAGTGGATTAAGAGCAGGGTTCCGGTCTAACAAAATCACCTTATGGCATAAGGCGCAGTTCTATTGGACCCAGCGCCTGCAGCCGCTCTACCATTCGGCATATGTTCGTGGATATATATCTCCATATGAGCATATCAATATCTCTGAGCTCAACCATGAAAATCCGACAACTTCACTACATCCAGGAGGTCGCGCGACGCGGCCTCAACGTGACGGCCGCTGCCGAGGCGCTGTTCACCTCGCAGCCCGGGGTGAGCAAGCAGATCCGCATGCTGGAGGACGAACTCGGCGTGAACGTTTTCGTGCGCAATGGAAAGCATCTGTCGGAAATCACGCCAGCTGGCCAGCGCATCCTCGATTACACGCAGCGGCTGCTGCATGAAGTCGAGAACATCAAGAATATTGCCGAAGAATTCCGCGACACCGATCGTGGCGACCTATCGATCGCGACGACCCATACGCAGGCCCGATACGCCCTGCCACCGGTGATCCAGCGCTTCCGGTCACGTTTCCCGAAGGTAACGCTACATCTGCATCAGGGTTCACCGCCGCAGATCGCCAAACTTGCTTCGGACGGCCAGGCTGACTTCGCGATTGCCACCGAAGCCCTCGAATTGTTCGAGGACCTCGTCATGCTCCCCTGCTACCGCTGGAACCGGATCGTGCTGGTTCGTCCAGATCATCCGCTCGCTCAGGAAAAGCAGCTGGGACTTCGGGAACTGGCGGCGCACCCGATCATCACCTACACCTTCGGCTTTACGGGCCGCTCGAAGCTGGATCAGGCCTTCGCGGCGCATGGCTTGCGTCCGGACGTCGTGCTGACGGCAGTCGACGCCGACGTCATCAAGACTTACGTCCGGCTCGGCCTTGGCGCGGGGATCGTGGCCGACCTGGCCTACGACCCCAAGGAAGACGCCGACCTCGTCGCGCTGCGAGCAGATCACCTTTTCGAGCACAGCACGACTCATATCGGTTTCCGGCGCAGCATGTTCCTGCGCGGCTATATGTATGACTTCATTGCAGCTTTCGCCCCGCACCTGACCCGTGAACTGATCGACGAGGTGGCCGGCATCGCGGACCCGAACGCCCGTGCCCAACGGTCGAAGCAGCTGGGCGACGCTCTTCCTGCGTGATGGTCCCTTCTTCTTATTCCCAGTCCTTCTTACGATATGCCCTCAACGCGCTATAGCGGCGATTAGCCGCCTGATAGCCTTCGCGCCCGCCTACCCAGTGGGATATCTCGGAAGGTTCGATGTACCGCTACGACCAGTACGACCAGACGCTCGTCGACGAGCGAGTCTCCCAGTTTCGGGATCAGACCGAGCGCTTCCTTGCCGGAAAGCTTCCGGAGGAGGAATTCCGGGCCTTGCGGCTACGTAATGGCCTGTACATCCAGCGCTTTGCGCCGATGCTGCGCATCAGCATCCCGTACGGCCTGCTGTCCAGCGAGCAGGTCCATACGCTGGCCCACGTCGCTCGCACCTATGACAAGGGCTACGGCCACTTCACGACGCGCCAGAACATGCAGTTCAACTGGCCCGACCTCGCGCGCGTGCCGGACATTCTCGCGGACCTCGCGAAGGTGCAGATGCATGCCATTCAGACGTCCGGCAACTGCATCCGCAACATCACCTCCGACCACCTGGCCGGTGTCGCTCGCGACGAACTCGTCGATCCGCGACCCTACTGCGAACTGACGCGCCAGTGGGCGACGTTCCATCCGGAGTTCAACTGGCTGCCGCGCAAGTTCAAGATCGCCTTCACGGCCTCTCAGAGCGATCGCGCCGCCATTCGCGTTCACGACATCGGAATTCAGATCGTGCGCAACGAGGCGGGCGAACTCGGATACACCGTTTACGTCGGCGGCGGTCTTGGCCGAACGCCGATCATCGGTGTGAAGACCGCTGATTTCGTCCCCGAACTGGATCTGCTGTCGTATCTCGAAGCAGTGCTGCGGGTTTACAACCTGCTTGGTCGCCGCGACAACATCTACAAGGCGCGCATCAAGATCCTCGTCAAGGAGACCGGCGCCGAGAAGTTTCGTCAGATGGTCGACGAAGAATGGGAGCGCATCAGACACGGCGAATTGCGCCTCGACGGCACGGAGATCGAGCGCATGCGCGCTCATTTCACGCTGCCCGATTACGAATCACTGCCGGCGGTCGACGCGAGCTACGAAAGCAAGCTGCGTGAGGATTCCGCGTTCGCTGCGTGGGCCCGGCGAAATCTGCACCCGCACCGCCAGCCCGGCTACGCCGTCGTCTTTGTTTCGCTCAAGGCCAACGGCATCGCCCCTGGCGACATCACGGCAGAGCAGATGGACGCCGTTGCGCAGCTGGCGGATCGCTATTCATTCGGCGAGATTCGTGCGACCCACGACCAGAATCTCGTACTCGCCGACGTAAAGCTCTCGGACGTGTTCGCGGTCTGGCAGCAGCTGCGCTCGCTGAATCTGGCGACGCCGAACATCGGGCTGCTCACCGACCTGATCTGCTGCCCGGGCCTCGACTTCTGCTCGCTCGCCAACGCAAGCTCCATCAGCGTCGCGCAGGACATCTTCGATCGCTTCGAGAGTCTCGACGACCAGCACGACATCGGTCCGATCAAGGTCAAGATGTCGGGCTGCATGAACGGCTGCGGACATCACACGGTCGGGCACATCGGCATTCTTGGCGTCGATAAGAAGGGCGAGGAGTGGTATCAGGTCACGCTCGGTGGATCTGCCGAGAACGATGCGAGCCTGGGCGATCGCACCGGCCCATCGTTCTCGCGCGAGGACATCGGTGATGCCGTTCAGCGGATCATCGAGGTGTACCTGGAACGCCGCGACAGCGAAGACGAAACCTTTCTCGGCGCTTACAGGCGCATCGGCATGGCGCCGTTCAAGGCTCGCCTCTACCCAGCGACGGCCGCAGCATGAGCGCCCTGCTGCGCGTCGATGGTGGCTCGGCAATCACGTACGCGCCGATTGGTGACGACGATGCCGTGCCGGAAAACGGAGCCGTCCTCGTGAGCTTCGCGCGTTGGGAACGGGATCGCGCGCAACTCGATGCACGCAAGGCGCCGCTGGCCATCCAACTACCGAACACTGCGGACATCGCGACGATCGATCCGGCCGTGCTGAAAGCGGATTTGATCGTTCTTCAATTCCCTTCGTTCGGCGATGGTCGCGGATATTCGCAAGCGCGCCTGCTTCGCGATGCGCGTGGTTACAAGGGCGAGCTTCGTGCAACCGGCGCCGCTGTCGTGCGCGATCAATTGCTCGGAATGGTCCGCTGCGGCATCGACAGCTTCGAACTGCGTGCCGACCAATCGCCCGAGTCGTGCATGGAAGCGTTGAAGGATTTCTCGATCGCTTACCAACCTCCTGCAGACGATCTTCCGCAGATCCGAAGCCTGCGGCGCCGAAGCATGTCGACGTGAGCCTCAACTGAACCAAGATGAATCGTTGAGCGACCGCTTTTTCGCGGTCGTTCATGGTGTTGTCATAGAAGAACCCATCCGCTCTAATTGATTGGATGCAGCGCAAAAGCGCTCGCAGTTCAAGCACATCAATAAGGTGGGGAAAGAACGCCATGAAGCTCAAAGCCGTCGCGGCAACGTTTGCCCTGAACGCGATCTCCCTGGCTGTCGTCACTGCGAACGCGCAGGGCTCAGCCATCTCCGTGCCGCAGTCGGCGCCCAACTCTTACGCGGGTGCCAGCTTCGGTTCGCCGCTGGCATTCGGTGCGGATTGGGGAGCCGTCGGTATCGGCGTCTACGGCCAGACCCTGCCGAACAAATTCAACGGCGCCAAGTTGGATACCGACGAAGATTTCGACGGCAGCGCCGCGATCGTCTTCGGCCTCGGCGATGCCGATAAATACGTAGGCCTGGAAACGGCGATCGTGACCACGTCGCTGACCGGGTCCGAGAAGTTGACCGGCAACGACTCCGATGAATTCGGCGAGTCCGGTGGCCTGTCCTTCAAGCTCCACACCAATGTTCCGGGCGGTGCAGCTCTTGCCATCGGCGTCATCGGCACCGGCCGCTGGGGTGAAGCGGAAGAACAGAATGAGTCGAGCGTCTTCGCAAATGCGACGAAGGTGTTCTCCATCGACACCGGATCGAGCAAGCATGCGTTGGTAGCGAACATCGGCATCGGCGACGGCTCCTTCACGAGCAGCCTGCGCGACGATGGCGTCAACGTGTTCGGCTCGCTGGCGTTCTATGTCACCCGGCAGCTTTCGCTCATCGCAGACCACAACGGTCGATTCACCAATCTTGCAGTGTCCGCAGCCCCGATCAGAGGCATCCCGCTCGTCGTGACGCTTGGCGCCGTGAACGTCGGCGAGCGCTTCGATTCCGACATGCAGTTCGGCGGCACTCTCGGCTACACGCTCAGCTTCTGAGCGAACTGAATAACTGGAGATTCAAATGTCTTCCAATTTTCTCAAGTCGGTCGCGTTTCTCGCCATGACCATGGCTGGTACGGCTGCGATGGCACAGACGGACGGCGGCGCCACCACCGGTGGCGTAAGCCTCAGCGGCAATCTCGGCGGGCTGAACTCCGACTTCGCGGGTGGTACTGCAGCCGGTTCGAACACCGGAAAAACGGGCGGCCTGATCTCGTCGATCGACAAGGCCATGGGCGGAAGCGGCGGCGAGAAAAAGCAGGATACGACTGCCGGCTGCGGCAAGCTGAAGTGCGATTGATCGACGGCTCAATCGCTGAGGCGGGCCTCCATCAAACCTTGATGGAGGCTTGTCCGAAGTAGCTCTGAAGCGCGCCCGGGATTTCGATGGAACCATCGGGCTGCTGATAGTTTTCGAGGACCGCCACCAAGGTGCGTCCAACGGCCAGGCCCGAACCGTTCAGCGTGTGAACGAGTTCGGGCTTCTTCGTTTGCGGGTGCCGGTAACGCGCGAGCATCCGTCGCGCCTGAAAATCGCCGTAATTCGAGCAGGAACTGATCTCCCGATAACGATTCTGCGACGGCAACCAGACCTCGATGTCGTAGGTCTTGCTCGCCCCGAATCCCATGTCGCCGGCGCATAGCGCGACTGTGCGAAACGGCAATTCGAGTTTCTTGAGAATGTTTTCGGCGTGCGAGGTGAGTTCTTCGTGCGCAGCGGCGGAGTTCTCCGGCAACGTCGCCATGACCAGTTCCACCTTCTCGAACTGATGCTGGCGGATCATGCCGCGCGTATCCCTGCCCGCCGCTCCCGCTTCCGCGCGAAAGCACGGCGTGTGGCAGACCCACTTCTTCGGCAGCGACTCCAACTCGACGATCTCGTCGCGCAGCAGGTTGGTCACCGGGACCTCGGCCGTCGGGATCAGCCGCCAGTCCTGATCACCCTTGAGCGCGAACAGGTCGTCGCCGAATTTCGGGAGCTGGCCCGTTCCGCGCAGCGAGGCTGCATTCACGATGTAGGGCACGTACAGCTCTTCGTATCCGTGTTCGGCGGTGTGCACGTCGAGCATGAACTGCGTGAGTGACCGATGCAGACGCGCAAGGCCCGCGCGCAGCACCGTGAAGCGCGCGCCGGTGATCTTGGCCGCGGCCGCGAAATCCATCAGGCCCAGCGCTTCGCCGATGTCCGCGTGGTCGCGCGCGCCCTCCGAGGATCTCGGCGTACCCCATCGTCGGACCTCGACGTTGTCGTTCTCGTCGCGACCCTCCGGCACCGACTCGTGCGGCGGGTTGGGCAAACCCATCGCAAAGTCGTCGACCTCCGACTGGATGGCCGTCAGGCGCGCCTCGTTGTCGGCGAGCTGCGTCTTGATGCGATCCATGTCCGCAAGGATCGGCGTGGCGTCTTCGCCCTTGGCCTTGGCCTGCCCGATGCGCTTGGACCCTGCATTGCGGTCCGCCTGGAGCTTCTCGGTTTCGCTCTGGATCTGCTTGCGCGCCGTTTCCAGCTCACGGAAGCGCTCCAGATCCAGCACGAATCCACGACGCGCAAGCTGGGCCGCAACGGCCTCGGGGTCTGCGCGCAGGCGGCGGGGGTCGAGCATGGGACGATGATCCTGGTGAAGAAAAAGGGAGGCGACCAAAGCGCCGACGCGAATTATCGCGACAGCAGACGCTTCACGCGAGCACGGAGCGCGCGACCCACAACCCCAGGGCACAGGCGCCGAAGCCCAGGATCAGCGTGGCCACGACATAGATCGATGCCGCCCAGGCGCCTTCGACGCGCAGCATCTCGACGGTCTCGATCGAGAACGCCGAGAACGTCGTGAAGCCGCCCAGCACACCGATAATCAGCCCGAAGCGCACCCAGTCCGGCGCGGGTTTCAGCAGGAACAACCCGAACAGCACCCCGATCGCGAAGCTGCCGCTCACGTTGACCACCAGTGTCCCGAGCGGCCAGCCGGGCCAGAGCGCGCGAGCGGCCACGCCCACGCCATGACGCGCCACCGAGCCCAGCGCACCGCCCAGGGCGACGGACAGGACGGTGAGCCAGGCCGAGGCGCTCACGCGCCGTCCTTCTTGCGAGGGCGCAACGCGGCGAGGCGTTCGGCGATGCGCCCTTCCATGCCGCGCGCCGTCGGCACATAGAACTGGGTACCCGCGAGCGCATCGGGCAGGAACTGCTGCCCCGCCGCATGCGCGTCGGCTTCGGCATGGTCGTATCGATACTCCTTGCCGTAGCCGAGATCCTTCATCAGCTTGGTCGGTGCATTGCGGATATGCATCGGCACCTCGAGAGAGCCGTGCTGTTCCACCGCGGCGCGGGCCGCTCCATAAGCCGCATAGACCGCATTGCTCTTCGGCACGCCGGCCAGATACACCAGTGCCTGCGCGATCGCGAGTTCGCCTTCCGGGCTGCCGAGCCTTTCGTAGGCATCCCAGGCATCCAGGCAAAGCCTCATCGCGCCAGGCTCGGCCAAACCGATATCCTCGTAGGCCATGCGCGTCACGCGGCGCGCGATGTAACGCGGATCCGCTCCGCCGTCGATCATGCGCGCAAACCAGTACAACGCCGCGTCGGGATCGCTTCCGCGCACCGACTTGTGCAGTGCCGAGATCTGGTCGTAGAAGTTCTCGCCCTGCTTGTCGAAGCGACGCAGGCCGCGGCCGATCAACTTTTCCAGAAGCGCGTCGGACTTCTCGCCCGCTGCTCGCGACAACTCCACGGCGGTCTCGAGCAGGATCAGCGCACGGCGAGCGTCGCCGTCGGCAGCCTCGGCGATGCGATCCAGCCATGACTCGGGCAGCGCGTCGGCACTCAGCCCCAGCCCGCGATCCGCATCGACGAACGCCCGTCGCAACAGGTCGAGAACCGCCGCGTGATCGAGCGACCGCAGCACGAACACGCGAAGTCGCGACAACAGAGCACCGTTCAACTCGAAGCTGGGATTCTCCGTCGTCGCACCGACCAGCAGCAGCGTGCCGTCCTCGACGAACGGCAACAGCGCGTCCTGCTGCCCCTTGTTGAAGCGATGGATTTCGTCGATGAACAGAACCGTGCGCCGCGCCGTGAGGCCCTGCGCCTCGGCCTGCGCGTGTGCCACCGATTCGCGGATGTCCTTGACGCCCGCCAGCACCGCGGACAGCGTCAGGAACAGCGCATCCACGTGCTGCGCGATCAGGCGCGCGAGCGTGGTCTTGCCGACACCGGGAGGTCCCCAGAACACCAGCGACGGGATGCGTCCGGATTCAAGCAAGACTCGCAGCGGCGCGCCCTGCCCCAGCACATGCTCCTGCCCCACCACCTCGTCGATCGAGCGCGGTCGCATGCGCTCCGCAAGTGGCGCCTGAGGCTTCATCGCGCGCTTGCAGCACCCTCGACGACTTCGACGCCCTTGGGCGGCGTGAACGTGAACTGCGCGTCCGGAATCGGTCCGTTGACCTTCACGTCGCGCAGCTCGACCACCGTGTTGCCACCCAGCGGATCGGAGAAACGCAGCTTCTGCGGCACGCCCGCCTTCAGCCACAGCTCGATGGACTTGAAGTCGCTCTGTTCGGACTTGGGTTCCAGCGAGACGACGCGCAGGCCGTCCTTCTCGCCCAGATCCTTGGTCCTGAAGTTCTCCGCCAGCTTGGCTTTCTGCGCCAGCAATTCCGCGGGCGTACCCGCGAGCGTCTCGCCGGCCGGGCGGACCGTGACCTGCTTCAGGTCCGGGTCGTAGGCCCAGATCTTCTGGCCGTCGCAGACCATGAGCTGCTCGTAAGGCTGATCGTAGGACCAACGAAAACGCCCGGGCCGCGAGATCGCGACCATGCCCGCCCCGGAGGACACCAACTCGCCGTGCTCGTCGGTCTGCGTCTGCACGAAGCGGCCGTTGAGCGTGCGCACGTTCTCGACGAACTGGCGCAGCTCCTCGTCGGCCGAGCCGGCACGCGCCGGATCCGCAGCGAGCAAAACGCCGAACAGGCCGACGGCAAACAGAAACTTCTGGAGCATGGAGACGGAACCTGGTTTCGAATGGCGGCGAGGAATCGCCGCCGGCGGCGCGATCGGTAGGAGCGTCATCCGCCGCACCGGGAGCAGCAGCATGCGGGACGCCAGCTTAAGCAGCGCGGAATGCACGCCTAGTCGCGTCCGCCAGGGGCCAGGATGTCGCGGTTGCCGCCGGGGCCACTCGGACCGACCAGGCCCGAGGACTCCATCTGTTCGACCATTCTCGCGGCGCGGTTGTAGCCGATCTTCAGACGCCGCTGCACCCAGCTCACGCTGGCCTTGCGCTCCTGCAGCACCATGGCCACCGCCTGGTCGTACAGCGGATCGGACTCCGCATCGTCACCGCCTTCGCCCGGCTGGGGCGCCTGCGGCTCGTCGGCGCAGATGTCTTCGATGTAATCCGGCGGCGCCACCTGCTTGAGGTAGGCGACGACCTTGTGAACCTCGTGATCGTCGACAAAAGCACCGTGCACGCGAGCGACGGTCGAGGCGCCGATCGGGCGATACAGCATGTCGCCGTGACCCAGCAGCGTCTCGGCGCCCTGCTGATCCAAGATCGTGCGGCTGTCGACGCGCGACGCCACCTGGAACGCGATGCGTGACGGAATGTTCGCCTTGATCAGGCCCGTGATGACGTCGACGCTCGGGCGCTGCGTGGCGACGATCAGGTGAACGCCGGCGGCACGTGCCTTCTGCGCCAGGCGCGCAATCAGCTCTTCCACCTTCTTGCCCACGACCATCATCATGTCGGCGAGCTCATCGATGACGACGACGATGTGCGGCAGCGGCGCCAGCGCTTCGGGCTCCGGCAGCGGACCGTCGCCGCCACTGCTGAACATGTCCGGTGCGATCTTCAGCGGATCGCGGATCGGCAAGCCGGCCGCCTCGGCGTCCTCGATCTTCTTGTTCATGCCCGCGAGATTGCGCACGCCGAGCTGCGTCATCAGGCGATAGCGCCGCTCCATCTCGGCCACGCACCAGCGCAAGGCGTTGGCGGCGTCCTTCATGTCGGTGACCACCGGCGTCAGCAGGTGCGGAATGTCGGCGTAAACGGACAACTCCAGCATCTTCGGGTCGATGAAGATGAAGCGCACCTGATCGCGCGTGGCCTTGTACAGCATCGACAGGATCATCACGTTGATCGCCACCGACTTGCCGGCGCCGGTGGTGCCGGCCACCAGCAGATGCGGCATGCGACCCAGGTCCACCGAGACCGGATTGCCCGCGATGTCCTTGCCCAGCGCCATCGACAGCGGCGACGTCGAATTCTTGTACGCGGGCGATTCCAGGATTTCGCGCAACGCCACCATCTCGCGCTTGGTATTCGGAATCTCGAGACCCACGTACGGCTTGCCCTCGATGACTTCGATGACACGCACGCGCGACACCGAAAGCGAGCGGGCGAGATCGTTCGAGAGGTTCGTGATCTGCGCGCCTTTGACGCCGGGCGCCGGCTGCAGCTCGAAACGCGTGATGACGGGACCGGGCGTGGCCGCGACGACCTGACACTTGATGCCGAAGTCAGCGAGATGCCTCTCGACGTCGCGCGACAGCTTCTCGAGTTCTTCGTTGGTGTAGCGCTTGCCGCTGGCCCTCGGCGGATCGAGCAGGGCAACCGACGGGATCGGGTCGCCACGAAACGCGGTGGACGATTCGAGCTTCACCGGCTTGCGCGGAGCGCGGGGCGCCCGCGGCGCAGCCGGCTCGACGGCGAGATCGATGTCCGGTTCGGCGGCGCCCAGGCGCATCGGCACCGCGTCATCGGCAAAGCCGCTCAGGCCCAGTTGGGTCTCGGGTTCAACCAGCGGCACCGGCCGGGCGGCCTCCCCCAGGTCCGGAGCCTTGCGCCGTGATCCGCGCGCAGGCTTGGACGCGGCTTCCGGATCCGCCTGTCCGGCGAGTTCGAGCAGCGGATCGCGCTCGATCGATTTCTCTCGGCGCTTCGGCACTAAGCGCATCACCAGGCCGCCCACGCGATCGACGACGCCGACCCACGAGAACATCAACGCCAGCGGCGCGGCCGACAAGAACAGCGTCAGCAGGCTCAGGCTGGCCCCGAGCGGCTTGAGCGCCGTCACGAACCAGGCGCCGATGACCTGCCCGGAAATGCCACCGCCACCCTGCGGCGGGAACGAGGGCCAGACGCCGGCGTGCAGCGCACATAACCCGGCCAGCGCCACCAGCATCACCATCCACGCGGCGATGCGCACCAGCACCGGCATCGGCGTCGTGGCCGGCGCTCCACGGTAGATGCGCACGCCCGCCACGCAGACACCCCAGGGCAGGAAGAACGCAACGTAGCCGAACAGGCTGAGCATCACGTCCGCCGTCCACGCACCCAGCGGCCCGACGAGGTTCTGCACCGGCGTTCCGGCGCCGGACGAGGTCCAGCCCGGATCGTTCGGATCGAAGCTGATCAGCGCGACCAGCAGGAAGAGCGTGATGCCGATGCAGGCAAGAAGCCCGGCCTCGCGAGGCAGTCTTTCCAACCAGCCCGGATCCGCCGCGACCGCTGTGGCCTGGGATTTGCTTTTGGACAAAGGGGTACGTCGCTGAACCGAAAGGTGGAATCCGGCGCCATGAAGGCGGTCTGCCGCCGGCGATGGACGAGCGGTCGGCGCAAGCGGATGACGGGCACGAGTATAGCAACGGTAAAGCTGCGGCCATCTTGAAAACGGCCGTTAAAGTGGCATACAGGGTGTGTCGAAAAGATGGTTACCGAGGAACTGCTGGAGAACGCTCATGCATACGAAGCACTTCGTCCTGACACTGGATGGTGGCATCCGGGAATTCACGCCCGAGCAGGCTGCGATGGTCGCGGCCGGCACCAATATCCTTCCCGAATTCGCAGACCGGCGCGTGCGCTATCTGCAGGTCACGGTGGATAACGAGAGCGGCAACGAGCTGAAGATCCAGACAGCCGGCGCCGCGATCGAGTTCGACCACGGCGGCAAGATGACCCAGGCGGGTCCGCCTTCGGCCGAAGAGCAGATCAGCCGTTTCGAGCACGACGCGGTCGTGCAATGGGCCATCAAGGACATCCCCAACGCTGCCCCGACGTTCCACTGACGAGATACCCTCCCATCGGTGCGAACCCGGCATGTGCAGCGACTGGGTGATGTCGCGGCCGCCGATTGGGACGGGCTGTTCGATGGCGGCTATCCGTTCACTCGCCACGCTTGGCTATCCGCGCTGGAAAAGCATGGATGCGTCTCCGACACCGAGGGCTGGCAGCCGCATCACCTGATCGCAGAAGACGACGCGGGACGGCCCATCGGCGCCGTCCCGCTGTACCTGAAGCATCATTCATACGGCGAGTTCGTTTTTGACTTCGCGTGGGCCAATGCCTCGCACGAACTCGGCAAACCCTACTACCCGAAGCTGCTCTGCGCGATTCCGTTCGTGCCCTCGGTCGGGCCCCGCATCGGCGTGAGCGAAGAATCGGTGCGCCCCGCGATCGCGAGTTATCTGGCGAGACTGCCCGAGGCCGAAAAGCTGTCCTCGATCCATGCGCTCTTCGCCGCCGACGTGGACGCCGCCGCCCTGGATGCGCAGGGGCTGATCGAACGCAACGACACCCAGTTCCAATGGGACGACCGCGGCTATGGCGACATGGCCGGTTTCCTTGCGAGCCTGACCAGCGAGAAGCGCAAGAAGCTGCAGCGCGAACGTCGCCGCGTCGCCGAGGCGGGCATCGGCTTCGAGGTCGCGCGTGGGCGCGAGTTGTCGGAGTCCGCGTGGGATCTGGTCTACCGGCTGTACATCAACACTTACCTGGAACGTGGGCAGTCGCCCTACTTCACGCGCGACTTCCTGGCCGAGATCGGCCGCCACCCGGACCTGGACATGCGACTGGTGTTCGCCGTCCATGAAGGACGCCGCGTCGCGGTGGCCATCACGCTGGTCGGCGGCGATACGCTGTACGGCCGCCACTGGGGCGCCGAAGCGCACTACCACTCGCTGCACTTCGAGTGCTGCTATTACCAGGGCATCGAGCTGTGCCTGCGCGAAGGGTTGAAGCGCTTCGACGCCGGCACCCAGGGCGCCCACAAGCATGGCCGCGGGTTCGAGCCGGTCCGCACCCGTTCCCTGCACCGGATGTCCGACCCGCGCCTGCATCAGGCGGTGGCGCATTTCCTCGCGCGGGAGCGGCGCGCGGTGGCGGCGCGGGAGTCCGAATTCATGCAACATACGGCCTATCGCGCAGAGTCCCCGGCGCGAGTCGAAGCTGACCGAGCGCAGAGCCGATTCGATGGATAACCCGATCCGGCTGCATTGGCTGGATCCACGCGATCCGCAGCAGCCTTTCCCGCCAGCGCATCTGGCCATGCGTGATCCCAACGGCTTGCTCGCCATCGGCGGCGACCTGTCGGTGGCGCGCCTGATCCGCGCGTACTCGCAGGGCATCTTCCCCTGGTACAACCCGGACGAGCCCATCCTCTGGTGGAGTCCGGATCCGCGTGCGGTGCTGATTCCGGAAGATCTGCACGTCTCGCGTTCGCTCGACAAATCGGTGCGCCGCGCCGACTACGCCGTCAGCCTGGATCTGGCCTTCGGCGACGTGCTCACCGAATGCAGCGGTCCGCGCGCGCGCAGCCGCGGCACCTGGCTGGGCTCGGAAATGCGCGAGGCGTATGCGCAGCTCCATGCACGCGGCTATGCGCACTCGGTCGAGGTCTGGCGGGACGGCGCCCTGATCGGCGGGCTATACGGCGTGGCACTGGGCCGGGTGTTCTTCGGCGAGTCGATGTTCAGCCGCGCCTCGGACGCCTCCAAGCTGGCGCTGTACTGGCTGGCGCAACAGATGATCGCCTGGGACTTCGGACTCATCGATTGCCAGGTCGGCTCGGCACATCTCAGGAGCCTTGGCGCAACCGACGTGTCGCGCGAACGCTTCCTGAATCTGCTGCGCACCGCCGTGGCACGGTCGCCGCGTACCGGCCAGTGGCGTTTCGACATCGCGCTGCCCTCGTCGCGCGAGCACCTGCCGGCATGAGCGCGCCCCGACACGGTGCCGCGCAGCGTGGGTGCGCCAGGGGCGCGACCTGCTCACGGCGACGCTCGGGTGCCGCCTGCAGGCCGAAGGTGCCCCAGTGAGCGCGCGCGTCCGCCTGTTCCTGTCCACCGAGCATCCCTGCGGGTACCTGCCCGCGCGGGCCGCGCGCAGCCTGTTCGTGGACCCGGACTACATCCTCAATCCGCAGCGCTACGAAAGCCTGCTCGAGCAGGGCTTCCGCCGCGGCGGCAATCACGTCTACCGGCCGCGCTGCGAGTCCTGCCGCTCGTGCATCCCGGCGCGCGTGAAGGTCCTGGACTTCCTGCCCACCCGCACGCAGCGCCGCTGCGAGCAACGCAACGCCGATCTGCACCTGCACATCCGCAAGGACATCACCGACGAGCAGTTCACGCTCTACCAGCGCTATCTGCGGGCGCGACATGACGGCGGCGGCATGAATCCGGAAGACAAGTCCGGGTTCCACAATTTCCTGAACTGCGGCTGGGGCGCCACCGAATTCTGGGAATTCAGCCTGGACCAGCGCCTGCTCGCCTGCGCCGTGGTGGACCGCGTGCCGCAGGGCCTGTCGGCCGTCTACACCTTCTTCGACCCCGACGAGACCGCCCGCGGCCTGGGCACCTATGCCGTGCTCAGCCAGATCCGGGCGGCCCGGTCGATGGGCCTGCAGTTCGTCTACCTGGGCTACTGGGTGCCGGACAGCCCGAAGATGGACTACAAGAAGAGCTTCCGGCCGCTGGAGGTCCTCGGGACCCAGGGCTGGGAAGGCCTGGCCGAGGAGTCCTGAAGGCCGGAAATCCCGGGGCGTGGTTGAACCGTTCGGGTCCAGCCCGGATAATGCCCGCCCTTTTAGCGACCGGATTGAAACGCCCCCAGAGCATGGCCAAAGAAGACCACATCGAAATGCCCGGCATCGTCGCCGAGACGCTGCCCAATACGACCTTCCGCGTGAAGCTGGAGAACGGGCATGTGGTCACGGCGCACATCTCCGGTCGCATGCGCAAGAACTACATCCGCATCCTCACCGGCGACAAGGTGACGGTACAGCTGACGCCCTACGACCTCACCAAGGGTCGCATCACGTTCCGCGACAAATAAGCCGACCGTAGCCCGGACGAAGTCCGGGATACCCAAGAAAAAGCCCGCTTTCGCGGGCTTTTTCGTTGCTGCATCCGGCTCAGACCGGTTCCAGCGCCACCGTCTTTTCGCGCGCTTCCAGCTCGAAGTCGATCTTTCCGTCCTTAACCGACACGTGCACGCGACCGCCGTGCGCCAGCTTGCCGAACAGCAGCTCCTCGGCCAGCGGACGCTTGAGGTTCTCCTGGATGACGCGAGCCATCGGACGGGCGCCCATCTTGGGATCGTAGCCCCGCTCGCCCAGCCAGACGCGTGCGTCCTCGTCGATGTCCAGCACCACACCCTTGGACGCGAGCTGCTCTTCGAGCTGCAGCAGGAACTTGTCCACCACGCGCGCGATCTCGGTGCGGCCCAGCGCCGCGAACGGGATCACCGCGTCCAGGCGGTTGCGGAATTCCGGCGTGAACATCTTGCGGATGACTTCCAGCGCGTCGGTCAGATGGCTCTGCTCGGCGAAGCCCATCGAACGGCGCGAAGACTCCTCGGCACCGGCGTTGGTGGTCATCACCAGGATCACGTTGCGGAAATCGGCCTTGCGACCGTTGTTGTCCGTCAGCGTGCCGTGGTCCATGACCTGCAGCAGCAGGTTGAACACGTCCGGATGCGCCTTCTCGATCTCGTCGAGCAGGATCACGCAGTGCGGGTGCTTGATGACCTGCTCGGTCAGCAGGCCGCCCTGGTCGAAGCCGACGTAACCCGGGGGCGCACCGATCAGGCGCGACACCGTATGCCGCTCCATGTACTCGGACATGTCGAAGCGGATCAGCTCGATGCCCAGCAGGCTGGCGAGCTGGCGCGTGACTTCCGTCTTGCCCACGCCCGTCGGGCCGGCGAGCAGGAAGTTGCCGATCGGCTTGTCGGGGTTGCCGAGGCCCGAACGCGACAGCTTGATACTGGCCGTGAGCTGCTCGATGGCGGCGTCCTGGCCGAAGATCACGAGCTTGAGGTCACGCTCCAGCGTGGCGAGGCGGTCACGATCGTTGTTGGACACGCTCTTGGCCGGGATGCGCGCGATCTTGGCCACCGTCTCCTCGATGTCGCGCACCTGCACCGTCTTGCGGCGCTTGGACTCGGGCAGCAGGCGCAGGCGCGCTGCCGCCTCGTCGATGACGTCGATGGCCTTGTCCGGCAGCAGGCGGTCGGTGATGTGGCGCGCCGACAGTTCCACCGCCGAGCGCAGCGCCCCGCGGGTGTACTGCACGGCGTGGTGCTCCTCGAAGCGCGTGCGCAGGCCTTCGAGGATCTTCACCGCATCCTCGACGCTGGGCTCGGTCACGTCGATCTTCTGGAAGCGACGCGCCAGCGCGCGATCCTTCTCGAAGACACCGCGATATTCCTGGTACGTGGTCGAACCGATGCAGCGCAGCGTGCCGCCGGCGAGCAGCGGCTTGAGCAGGTTGGACGCATCCATGACGCCGCCGCTGGCGGCGCCGGCACCGATGATCATGTGGATCTCGTCGATGAACACGATCGCACCCGGCATCTGGGTGAGTTCGGTCATGACGGCCTTGAAGCGCTTCTCGAAATCACCGCGGTACTTGGTGCCGGCGATCAGGCTGCCGAGGTCGAGCGAGAACACGATCGAGCCCTTCAGCAGCTCGGGCACCTTGTCCTCGACGATCAGCCAGGCCAGGCCTTCGGCGATCGCCGTCTTGCCGACGCCCGCCTCGCCGACCAGCAACGGGTTGTTCTTGCGGCGGCGGCACAGCGTCTGCATAACGCGCTCGATCTCGTGCTCGCGCCCGATCAGCGGATCGATCTGGCCGCGCGTGGCGCGCTCGTTGAGATTGACGGCGAACTGTTCCAGCGCCGTCTTGCCCTGCGCCGTCTTGCCGTCTTCCTTTTCCTCGCTTTCCTGCGAGTTCTCGGACGGCTGCTGCGCGCTCGGGTTGTTCTTGGCGATGCCGTGCGAGATGAAGTTCACGACGTCGAGGCGGCTGACACCCTGCTCGCCCAGCAGGTACACCGCGTGGGTGTCCTTCTCGGCGAACATCGCGACCAGCACGTTGAGCGTGGTGACCTGCTTCTTCCCCGCGGCCTGCACGTGGTAGATCGCCCGCTGCAGCACGCGCTGGAACGACAGCGTCGGCTGCACCTCGGTCTGGTCTCCGCCGCGCGTGGCGTGGATGTTGTGGCGGATGTAGTCGCGCAGTTGCTGCTCGAGCTTCTCGAGGTCCGCCCCGCTCGCGGTGAGGACCTCCGAGACATTGGCGTCGGAAAGCAGTGCCAGCAGCAGGTGCTCGACGGTGAGCAGCTCGTGGCCTTCGCCGCGGGCAGCGAGAAACGCGGCATCCAGCGCTTTTTGAAGTTCGTCAGACAGCATGATCGGCTCCCTCGGGATCCAACATGAACGATTCGCACATGAACGACTTGTATGGGCTCATCAGGCTTTTTCCAGCACGGTCAGCAGCGGGTGCTGATGCTGGCGCGCGTAGGCATTGACCTGCGCGGTCTTGGTCTCGGCGATCTCGGCGGGATAGACACCGGCGACGCCGCGGCCCTTGGTATGCACGTGCAGCATGATCTGCACCGCCGATTCACGGGTGTGGTGGAAGAACTGCTGCAAAACCTGGACCACGAACTCCATCGGCGTGAAGTCGTCGTTCACCACAACAACCTTGAACATCGGAGGTTGTTTGGTCTTCGGCTTGGCCGCCTCGACGACATTGTCGAGTTCCGAGCCCGGAGGGATTCGGGGTGTGTCGCTCATGGGTTCCAGTCTAGCGCGGGGCGAACCGGTTGGGTTCTGAAATCCCGCCTGCCGAGGATGGCGCTGTTCGCTCCCTTTTCAAGTGAATGACGCGGTGCTGCGTCGCCTGTGGTTTATCACAACATCCAAGAGCCGTTCCAAGTCCATCGAAAGAACTTCACTGTCCATCGGCTCGCGGTCGCAAGCAAGGACCTCGTCGGGCGCCGCGCGTTCCCGGATGTGCCTGAAATCCGCGTTGAGGATTCTTGCCCTCGGATGTCCCGCCGGCGCGAGGCCGCCGTTGATCCGGGCTGCCGCGACGGGCCGGGAAGCGTAGGCTTGGAGCCGCGTCGCCCGTGCTCGAACGGCTTCCGCAGACGGAACAGCGGATCACTCGACACCCGGGCCCTGGGCGCGAGGCCCTGCACCCGAGTTCAGGGCAGCTTCATCGTCTCCGAAAAAGCTTCGTTCCATGCCGGGTCCGGAATCGGGCCTGCCGCACTCCAGGGAGTACCGCGACATGAGCTTCTTCACCCGCCTGCTGTTCATCGCCATCGCCGCAGGCACCTTGCTGGTGGGCATCCAGTTGCCCAACTTCGTCGACCAGTACGAGAAGCGGCTCGACGCCCACTTCATCGAGGTGCAGACCAACCTCAAGCCCTTCCAGGACATCGCCAACCAGTTTCACAACGGGTCGATGGAAGAGCTGATTCTCAAGCACAAGCGCAGCGACGACCCGACCTTCAACATGGAAGGCGACGCGATCGACAAGATGTACCGGCGCTTCCAGCGTTTCGCCAATGAACGAGGCCAGCTGCAGACCGCGTTGCCTCAGCAGCTCCTGTTCATCGCATCGCGCGCGGATCGGGAACTGGTCGCGGAGACGCGCCAGAACTATTCCTTCGGCCTGCTGCTGAACACCGAGGCGGTCATCACCGGCTTCGTGCTGATGTTCTGCGTGATCGTCGTGCTCGAGCTGATGGCGGCAGTGATCCGCACATTGCTCCGACCCGCCCGGGGCCCGCTGGACTAAGGTCGAGAACGCCGGGCCGCGGGATGAGCGAAATCCCACAGCCACCCGGCCCGGAGCAGTCCCAGCGGCTTACTTGACCTTCACCGCCGCCAGCCGCTCGGCACTGTCCGACGGCTGGCCGAACGGCATGTCGCGTTCGTAGCGAAGGGCCTTCTCGCGCGACGTGTTGCGACCGGCGTGCAGCAAGGTCTTGTTGATGCGATGGCTCTGCGACGAATTCGCGGCGACCTGCGCCGCGATCCGACCGATGCGGGCGTCGAGTTCGGCTTCCGCCACCGATTCGTCGACGAGGCCGATCGCCGCAGCCGCCGCACCGTCGAGAATCTCGCAGCTGAACATCAGTCGCTTGGCCGTCGCCATGCCGACGCGCTCGGGCAAGCGCACCGACAGTCCCCAGACCGGCACGAGCCCCCACTTCGCGTGGGTGTCGCCGATCTTCACGTTGCTCGCCGCCACCAGCAGATCGCAGCCCAGCGCCAGCTCGAGCCCACCGGTCAGGCAGTGACCCTGCAGCCGCCCGATCGTGGGCTGTGGCAGTGCTTCGAGCAGATCGATGGTCTCGGCTTCTTCGTAACGTGAATCGAGCGCGTTGCCGCCGGCGAGCGCCTCGAGATCATGGCCGGCACAGAAGCTGCGACCGGCGCCGGCGAGCACCACGCAGCCGACGCCATCATCCTTCGCGATGGCCGCGAGATGCACGCGCAGTTCCCGCAGCACGCCGGCCGTCAGCGCGTTGAGCTTGTCGGGCCGGTTGAGCGTCAACGTGACGACGCGGCCGGCCTGCGACCTTAGAACCTGAGCGTCGGTCATGACCCGCCTCAGCCGCGGATCTTGCTCGTGAAGTTCGGCCACACCTTGGTGGTCATCAGTTCGAAGCTGCGCATGAGCTGCGCGTGCGGGACGTGGTTGTAGATGAACAGCCAGAAGTAATCGACAGGCAGTTCCTTGAACAGTTTCTCGAGCTTGCGATTGACCGTGTCGGGGCTGCCATAGATCACCAGGCCGCGCTCGGCCGTCGCCTCGAAGCTGTTGGGCACGGTGAACGGGTTCTTCTCCTCCGGCGTCGCGATGGCCGCGTTGAAGCCGAACGGCTGGAAGAAATTGCACCAGATGAACGCACCGGCATCGCGCGCGATGGCCTCGGCTTCCGCGTCGGTATCGGCCACGATGATCTCGCGGCTCATCGCCATGCCCTGACCGAACTTGTAGTCCTTGCCGGCCTTCTGCGCGGCCTTCTGGCCGGCGAGGAAATCCGCCTTGATGATCTCCGGATGCGTGCGGATGGTCACCGGCACGACGCCGCGCTCCATCGCCCAGGTGATCGAGCGTTCGGACACCGCGAAGGGCATGAACAGGTCCGGGATCTGGTTGTTGTAGAGACCGGGCGCGATGCCGATCTCCTGGATGATCCCCTTGTCGTCGATGCCCTTGCCGTACTTGCGGCTGGTCTCGGCCGCGGGCCAGCTGATGTTCGGCGTCGGGATCTGCCAGTGCTTGCCCTTGTGGGAGAACGTGTCGTTCTTCCACGCCTTCATCATGATCTCGAAGTGCTCCTCGAACAGCTCGCGCTTGAGCTCTTCGTATTCCTCGCCCTGGCCGGGCTCGCCCAGGCCGTGGTGCTGGCCGAGCACGTTGACCCAGCGTCCCTGGTAGCCGCGCGCGAAGCCGGCGAACACGCGGCCCTGCAGCATCTGCGAAGCGATGGCGATGTCTTCGGCGCGATTGATCGGATTGAGGCAGGGCAGCACGTTGCCGAGCTGTCCGAACTTCATGCGCTTGGTGCGCAGGCCGAAATAGAGATTGAGCAGGACCGGGTTGGTCGAGACTTCCTCGCCTTCGATGTGGAAATGGTGCTCGGTGGTGCCGCAGCCGTAGTAGCCGTGGTCATCCATGTAGGCGAGCTGCTCGGACAACTCGGACAACATGCGCTGGTACAGGTCCGTGCGCTTGCCCGCCATGCCCTGCTCGATCTCTTCCTTGCGACCCAGGCTCGGAAGATAAAAGGCGCCCACTTCCATATCCGTCTCCTCTGACGATCCGGCCCCGATGGTGGCGCATCGAGACGAGGGTCGGAACGCGGGAGAACCCTACCCCTGCAGGGGTAGCCGGTTACTTGTGGTGAAAGGTATACACACCGTCCCATGCCGGGCCGGGCGGTTTGCTGCGCAATTCGCGGATGCGTTCGATGAACAGTTCGTAGATGCGGTGCGGTCGTTCCGAGCGGCTCAGGTCCAGCAGCTCCGCCTCGGCCTCGTCCCAGCGTTGCCGCCGGTACAGGATCATTGCGCCCCGGTGTCGCGCCAGATCGTGGCGCAGCGCCGGATCGAGCGCTTCCTTGGGGCCCAGCGGCTCGTAGATGCCGACCGGCTCGGCCCGCCCCTTCACGCGCACGAAATCCACTTCGCGGAACGACCAGTCCTGCGGCGCCGCGGCGCGCGTCCACTCGGTGCACAGGATCGAAACGCCGTATTCCTTGGTCAGGCTCTCGACGCGCGACCCCAGGTTCACCGCGTCACCGATGACGGTATAGGCGACGCGGAATTCCGAGCCCATGTTGCCCACGTGCATCTTTCCGGTGTTGACGCCGACGCCCACGTACAGCGGCGGCCATCCGCGCCTGGCGAATGCGTCGTCGAGCCCGCGCACGGCGCGCACCAGTTCCATGCCGGCTTCCAGCGCGCGCTGCGCGTGCTGTTCGTCGGTCATCGGCGCGCCCCAGAACGCCATGATCGCGTCACCCATGTACTTGTCGATGGTGCCGCGATGGCGCTGGATCACCTCGGTCTGGCGGGTGAGGAATGCGTTCATCAGCGCCGACAGGTCGCGCACTTCCATCTTTTCGGAAATGTCGGTAAAGCCGCGCACGTCGGTGAACAGCACGCTCATCTCGCGTGATTCGCCCTCCATGCTGATGGCCTGGCCGGACGCGGACATTTCCTCCACCACTTCGGGCGGAACGTACTGGCCGAACTTGAGCTGCGTATCGCGCGCACGCCGCGATTCGAACAGATACCCGACCAGCAGGTGTCCCATGAGCAGGACCAGCGTGAACACCACCGGCACGCCCAGCGGCATCACGAAGTTCGACGCCGTCCACATCCACATGGCCAGTGCGATCACGGCCGCGATCACGCCGACGGCGAGACCCGCGCCGGCCAGCGGCGAGAGCCGCGGGAACGCCAGGCCCACGACCAGCACGATCACCAGCAGGACGCTGACCTCGATACCGTTGTAGTAAGGCGCCTTGCGCTTGATGCGGCCTTCGAGCATTCCCGAGACGAGGTTGGCGTGCACCTCGACTCCGGCGTAGTTCTGTCCTACCGGCGTGCTCCGCAGATCGAACAGGCCGGCCGCGCTGGTACCCAGCAGCACGATCCTGTCGCGCAGCAGCGTCTCGTCGACGCGACCATGCAGCACGTCGGTCACCGACAGATAGCGGAACGAACCGAAACGGCCGCGATACGGAACCAGCGCCGCCACGGTGCCATCCACCGGAACGACCAGATCGCCGACGACGAGGTTCTCGATGTTCAGCGAGGTACGGACATCGGGCGGCGAGAACTGCAGCTCGACCGGCGGATTGCCGAGCGAAAGCCGCGTCAGCGCCAGCGCCAGCGACGGATACAGCGCACCGGCATACTTCTGCACGAGCGGAACGCGCCGGAAAACGCCGTCGGCGTCGAGCAGGGGATTGTCGAAATAGCCGCAGTGCGGCGTCGCGCCCTGCAGTCCCGGCAGGTTACCGGTGAAGCCGAGCGCGCTGGCGAAATCGACCGCGTAGAGCGCGGCCGCGTTGTCCTTTACCAGCGGAGCGCACAACGCGCCGCTGATCGGCGTGTCGCCCGGCATCAGCGCGGGCTTGAAGAAATAGGCCAGCACCACCGCACGACCCTTCAGGGCCTCGGCGAAGCGGCGATCGTTGTCGAACTGCGGCGCCAGGACAGCGACGCGCTTGGCAAACCCAGGCAGATCCGCGAGCTCTTCGGCGGCCAGACGTTCCAGCAGGGCCGCGCCGGAACTGCGGTCCGGTTCGGAAAACAGGATGTCCGAGCCGAGCGCGCGGATGTGATAGCGATCGAACAGCAGGTCGAGCAGCTCGGCGAGACGGTCGCGTGGCAGCGGCCAGCCCTCGGCCGCCAAAGTCCTGTCGTCCATGTCGAGGATCACGACCTTGTCGTCGACCGTGTTCTGCAACGTCAGGCGGATACGCTCGTCGTAGGTCCAAGCCTCGATCTGCGTCAGCAGGCCCATCGGGGCGTAACCGGCGCTGTGCAGGACGAACAACGCGAAGACGAACAGTCCCAAGCCCAGGCGTATGGCCCAGCGCCGAACCTTGTGCTTCGCCCCGAGTCCGAGTCCGAGTCCCCTCATTCCCATTTCTTCTTTTTTTACGCCCCACCGATCCCCAGCAGCTTTGTACACACTCTGCAAAGCTCGCGCCGCATTGTGTCGGGCTTCGGGCCAGCGTGGTAGCCGCCGGCAATCTCGCAACCGGACCACTGCGTCCGCTCCAGACAACCCTGAACAACAGCCGGCGCGCACAACGCGCGGGTTATGATTCGCTAATGCCCTCCAGCCTTCGCACGCCCCCCGCCCTGCTGCGCGCCTATGAACGTCATGCACGTTCGCTTCCGCGCTTCGCGGAGGTCGTGCTGGTGATCCTGCTGGCGCATGCGGCGGCCATCCTGGCGTGGCAGCTTCTTCCGAAGCCGCAGGCCCTGGTCTGGCAGGCGCCCCGCGCGGCCACTCCGGCGCCGGGCAGCATGGGTGCAGCGCCGACCGGGCCGAACATCGACCTGATCGCCGACTCGCACCTGTTCGGCGAGGCCGCAGTGGTGGCCGATCCGGCGCTCAGCGAACTTGCTGGTGCACCGGACACGCGGCTGGACCTGACGCTGCTCGGCATCCTGTCCGCCACGATCGAGCGCGGGTCGCGCGCCCTGATCGGCACGTCCAACGGCGAAGAGAAGCCTTACGCGATCGGCGACGACGTGGTGCGTGGCGTGCGGCTCCAGGCGATCTTCGCGGACCGCGTGATCCTCGCCCGCGGAAGCCAGCTCGAGGCGTTGCGCCTGAACAAGGACGCTCCGTCGCAGGGCCTGCCGCTGGCCGCCGTCGAGCAGCCGGTGCCGGCCACCGACACCGGCCGCATGCTCACGACAATCCGGCAGGAACTGCTCAACGATCCGAGCCGCGCCTCCGAGTACATCCGCATCCAGCCCGCATCCAGCGGAGGTCAGCTGAAGGGGTATCGCCTGTACCCGGGCCGCGATCGCGGCGCGTTCAACGCCGTGGGCCTTCGTCCTGGAGATTTGGTCACACAGGTCAATGGCATACAATTGAACGATGCCAACACTGCCCTGCAGATGCTGGGGCAGTTGAGCCAGGCCGGCAGCGTATCGCTGGTAGTGGAACGCGGTGGACAGCAGCAGACCGTGAACGTCAATTTCAATTGATCGAATGAAGAAACTTCTCGCGGGATTGCTCACGCTGACCCTGTTCGGTACGACCCTGGCAGCACGTGCCGATGTCACGCTGAACCTCAAGGACGCCGATATCGCGACCTTGATCCAGACCGTCAGCGAGGTCACGGGCAAGAATTTCATCGTCGACCCGCGCGTCAAGGGCAAGGTCACGGTGGTGTCGTCCAGCCCGATGAACGAGGCCGGCCTTTACGAGACCTTCCTCGCCGTTCTCCAGGTGCAGGGGTTCGCCGCCATTCCGGCCGGCGACACGATCAAGATCGTGCCCGAGACCAATGCCCGGCAGGACGGCGGCGGCTACAACTCGGGCGGCTCCGGTCTTCCGATCGACGAGATCGTGACGCACGTCTACGCGATCCAGAACGTGTCGGCTGCGCAGCTCGTGCCGATCCTGCGTCCGCTGGTTCCGCAGTGGGGTCACCTGGCCGCGTATGCCGGCAGCAACATGCTGATCATCTCGGATCGTGCCGCCAACGTGGTGCGCCTCGAGAAGCTGATCCGCCAGATCGACCTTTCGGGCGATCGCGGCATCGAGATCGTGAAGCTCGAATATGCCGGCGCCACCGAAGTGGTGCGGGTGCTGACCTCGCTGGCCCAGGGCGACAAGCAGGGACAGCAGGACCCCTCGCAGCGCCAGATCGCCGTCATCGCCGACGAGCGCTCCAACGCCGTGCTGGTGGCCGGCGACCGTACCGAGCGCGTCAAGCTGCTCGAGATCATCAAGCAACTCGATGTGCCCGTCGGGGAAGACGGTGCGACGCAGGTCGTGTACCTGAAGTACGCCGACTCCGAGAACCTCGCGCCGATCCTCGAAGGCTACGCACAGCAGGTCAACAAGGGTCCTGCCGGCGCCCAGGCCGCGCAGGCGGCGGCAACCGCGGCAGGTCCGAACGCCAACGGCGTGCGCGTGCTGGCGGACAAGGACACCAATGCGCTGATCATCACCGCGCCGCCCAAGACGATGCGTCAGGTTCGCGACGTCATCGCGCAGCTCGACATCCGCCGCGCGCAGGTTCTGGTGGAAGGCATCATCGCGGAAGTCAGCGCGAGCAAATCCAGCGCGCTGGGCATCGACTGGGCCGTCTTCAACGGCGACCGGATTGCCGCGGCGGGTCTGCTCGACCCGGCGACCCTGGCGGCCGTGCAGGCGCTGGGTACTGTGACCGGCAGCAGCTCCAGCTCGTCCAACAGCGATCTGGCGGCGCTCGGCCTGCTCGGCAACGGCATCAACATCGGAGGCGGCCGCGTGGGCGGCAACGGCACCAGCTTTGCGCTGCTTCTCAAGGCCATCAAGGGCGATGGCGACTCCAACGTGCTCTCGACGCCGACGCTGGTGACGATGGACAACGAGGAAGCGGAAATCTCGGTGGGCCAGGAAGTGCCGTTCCTCACCGGCTCGTTCAGCAATACCGGCTCGAGTAACGGCTCGTCGCTCAACCCCTTCCAGACGATCGAACGCAAAGACGTGGGCCTGACCTTGGGCATCACGCCGCAGATCAACGAAGGCGACAACATCAAGCTCAAGCTCAAGCTCGAGGTTTCGAGCCTGGTCACCGGCTCGACCGGCGGCGCCGTCGACCTGGTCACCAACAAGCGCACGCTGACCAACACGGTGAGCGTCGAGGACGGGCAGGTCCTGGTGCTGGGCGGCCTGATCGACGAGAACATGAACGACACGCAGCGCGGCGTGCCGTTCCTCAGTGACATCCCGCTGATCGGCTCGCTGTTCCGCTATCGCTCGGTGGGCAACAACAAGCGCAACCTGATGGTGTTCATCAAGCCGGCGATCCTGCGCAAGCAGATGGAAGGCGACTACTACTCGCGGCTCAAGTACAACTCGATCCGCGACCTGCAGATGTCCACCAGCTCGGGCGGCAACAACGCCGTGCCGTTGGCAGGCGCCCAGCGCATCCTGCTCGAACCCTTCGACAAGTACGTCGCCCGTGACGCCGAGGTCCGCCAGCGTGCACAAGCCGCGGCAGCGGCCGAAGCGGCCGCCAAGCTGACGCCGCCGTCGCCGGGCGCTGTTGCACCGGACACGGCCGCCCCTGTCGCGCCGACGACGGATCTTCCGCCGGTGGATACGGCGCCGTCGTCGCCCCCGCCGTCGAGCCCGACGCTGCCGCCCATCGAACTCGCGCCGCCGCCGGCGGAGCCCGCGCCCCCCGCCGACGACGCGCAGATCGCGCCCCCGCCGCCACAACCCTAGCAGCGAGCCCTTTCATGGAGCCGCTGCGGCGCCCACCTTTCGCGTTTGCCAAGCGTCACGGCCTGATCGTGACCGAGGATCGTGGCGATCACGTCATCGTGATGGCACGCCCCGGCACCAGTGTCGATGCGCTCCAGGAGGCGCGTCGGTTCGTCGGCCGCCCGGTGCGGCTGCAGCGGGTCAATGCCGACGAGTTCGATGCACTGCTGTCGCGTACCTACGAAGGCCAGACCGGTGCCGCGGCCAGCCTGATGGATGGA
Organism: Panacagrimonas perspica; assembly: GCF_004364935.1. Taxonomy (GTDB): domain Bacteria; phylum Pseudomonadota; class Gammaproteobacteria; order Nevskiales; family Nevskiaceae; genus Panacagrimonas; species Panacagrimonas perspica. Next base: position 2,534,781 of record NZ_SOBT01000008.1, read on the forward strand.
CTCGATGCCGAAGACAGCGATCTGGACGCGCTCGCGCAGGCGCTGTCCGAAAACCAGGATCTTCTCGAGTCCAATGACGATGCCCCGGTCATCCGGTTCATCAACGGACTGCTGGTCGAGGCGATCAAGGAAAACGCCTCGGACATCCACATCGAAAGTTTCGAGAGCCGCCTGCAGGTGCGCTTTCGCGTCGACGGCGTGCTGCGCGAGGTGATGCAGCCGCCGCGCGCGCTTGCGCCGCGACTGGTGTCGCGCATCAAGGTCATGGCCAAGCTCGACATCGCGGAAAAACGCCTGCCGCAGGACGGCCGCATCAGCCGCGCATTCGGCGGCCGCAAGGTGGACGTGCGCGTCAGCACGATCCCGACCGGTACCAATCTCGAACGCGTCGTGATGCGTATTCTCGACAAGCAGGCCGAGCGTCTCGACCTCGGCGAGCTGGGCCTGGACGACGCGCAGATCGAAGTGCTGAACCGGATCATCTTCCGGCCGTACGGCATCCTGCTGGTCACCGGCCCCACCGGATCGGGCAAGACGACGACGCTGTATTCGGCGCTCTCGGTGCTCAACGACCGCTCGCGCAACATCATGACGGTCGAAGATCCCATCGAGTACTACATCGACGGCGTCGGGCAGACCCAGGTCAACACCAAGGTGGAGATGACGTTCGCGCGGGGGCTTCGCGCGATCCTTCGCCAGGATCCCGACGTCGTGATGGTCGGCGAAATCCGTGACCTCGACACCGCGCAGATCGCGGTCCAGGCCAGCCAGACCGGCCATCTCGTGCTCTCGACGCTGCATACCAACACCGCCGTCGGCGCGGTGACGCGTCTGCGCGACATGGGCGTCGAGCCCTATCAGCTCTCGTCTTCGCTGGTGGGCCTGATGGCGCAGCGCCTCGTGCGCACGCTGTGCCCGCACTGCAAGCAGCCGTACGACCCGAGCCTCGCCGAAGTCGAGCAGCTCGGCATCGCGCCGGCGCGGCACGGCACGTTCCAGCTCTTCAAGTCGGTGGGCTGCCCGCTGTGCCGCCACACCGGCTTCCTGGGCCGCAGCGGCATCCAGGAAATCATCGATATCGATCGGCAGATCGAGTCGATGATCCATGACAACGCCAGCGAGCAGTCGCTCGAGAGTTATGCTCGCTCGAAGGGTCCGGGCATCGTGCAATCGGGGCGCAACAAGGTGCTGCGCGGCGAAACGACGATGCGCGAGGTCCTGCGCGTGACGATCGAAGAATGACGAAAAGCTAATGTCCGCGTTCGAATACACCGCTCTGACCGCCTCCGGCGGGCAGGAACGCGGGCTGATCGAAGGCGACACCGCGCGCCACGCGCGCAGTGCCCTGCGCGACCGCGGCCTGATGCCGCTGGAGATCCGCGAGGTCCAGGAGCGCTCGGCGCAGCAGTCGCAGCTGTTCGGCGGCGGTGGCGGCAGCATCAGCACCACCGAACTCACGCTGTTCACGCGGCAGCTCGCTACCCTCGTGCGCTCCGGCCTGCCGCTGGACGAAGCGCTGGCCGCCGTATCGCAGCAGAGCGAATCCAAGCGCGTGAAGCGCATCGCGCTGGGCGTACGCTCCTCGGTGCTCGAAGGCTCGAGCCTGGCGCAGGCGCTCAATCAGTTTCCCAACGCGTTTCCGCCGCTGTTCCGCGCAACGGTCGAGGCCGGTGAACAATCCGGCAAGCTCGACTACATCCTCGAGCGTCTCGCCGAATACGTGGAACGACGCCAGGAACTGCAGCAGAAGGTCCTGCTGGCCTCGCTCTATCCGGTCATCCTGACCGTGGTGGCGATCGGCGTCGTCGTGCTGCTGCTGGCCTACGTGGTACCGCAGGTCGTCGGCGTTTACGGCGACATCAAGCAAGAGTTGCCTGGCCTTACGAAAGGCCTGATCGCTCTCAGCGACTTCGTGCGCGACTACGGTCTCTACGTGGGTGCTGCGCTGATCGCGGCGCTGTTCGTTTTCAGCCGGATGATGCGCAACGAGGATTTCCGGCGAAAGGTGCACCACATCCAGTTGCGCCTCCCGCTGATCGGCCGCCTCACGCGCGGCGCCAATACGGGCCGCTTCACGCGCACGCTGGGCATCCTTTTCGGGAGCGGCGTGCCGATCCTCGACGCGATGCGGATCGGAACCCAGGTCGTGTCGAACGTGCCGATGCGGGACGCCATCGATATCGCGACGAGCAAGGTGCGCGAAGGCGCGCCGCTGGCGCGATCTCTGGGCGAGAGCAAGCTGTTCCCGCCGATCGCGTTGCACCTGATCGCCAGCGGCGAATCTTCGGGACGACTCGACGAGATGCTCGACAACGCCGCGCGCAACCAGGAGCGCGAAGTCGAAACCCTGATCGGCGCCCTCGTCGCGATTCTCGGGCCGGTGCTGATCCTCGCGATGGGCGGAATCGTGTTGCTGATCGTGCTCGCGATCCTGCTGCCGATCTTCGATCTGAACCAGCTCGTCAAATAATCGAGGCGCTGCGCACGTGCTCGTGCGCAGGGATCAAAAGGAAAACGGGTGCGCCGCGACTCAGGCCGCGCGAACGTCCACGGAAGTCTTGAGCGCCTCGCCCAGCAGGGCGCTGATCCGGTGCGGCACGTTTTCCTTGACCTCGCGGATACCGACGCGGATCGCGTTGGCGAAACCCACGACGTCGGCGCTGCCGTGCGACTTGACGACCGTACCGTTGAGTCCGAGCAGCGTCGCGCCGTTGTAGTAGCGGGGATCGATGCGCTTGCTCAAGGCCTTGAGCGCCGGCATGGCGGCGACGGCCGCCATCTTGTGCAGGATCGAGGCCGAGAACTCTTCCTTCAGGAACTGGCGGATCATCTTGGCCACGCCCTCGCCCGTCTTGAGCGCCACGTTGCCGACGAAACCGTCGCAGACGACGAGGTCGACTTCCGACAGGAAGATGCCGTCGCCTTCGATGAAGCCGATGTAGTTGAGGCTGGACGCCTGCAGCATCGTGGCCGCGCCGCGGATGATGTCGTTGCCCTTGATCTCTTCCGATCCGATGTTGAGCAGCGCCACCTTGGGGTGCGCATTGCCCTGCATGGCGGTGATCAGCGCCGAGCCCATCACGGCGAACTGAAAGAGCTGCTCGGACGTGCACTCGGCGTTGGCGCCGAGATCGAGCATGTGGACGTAGCCGTTCACCGATGGGATCGCCGAGACGATGGCGGGGCGATCGATGCCCGGCAGCGTCTTGAGGACGAACTTTGCGGTCGCCATCAGGGCGCCGGTATTGCCGGCGGAGACCATCGCCTGGGCCTGGCCTTCGTGGACGAGGTCGATCGCGACACGCATCGACGAGTCCTTCTTGCTGCGCAGGACCTTGGACGGACTCTCGTCCATGGCCACCGTCTCGGTCGTGTGCCGGATGCTCCGGCGCGAGTCGGGACCGGCCTTCTGCTTGCGCAGTTCAGCCTCGATCTGCGGCTGGTCGCCGACCAGCACGATCTGAAGATCGGGATCTTCCTGCAGACATGACAGAGCGGCGGGCACGGTCACGCTCAGACCGTGGTCGCCGCTCATCACATCTACGGACAGCGTGACCGGCACAGCGCGAGCCGACCGGTCCGGGCTTACTCGGACGCGGTTTCCGGCGCGGCCTTGTCGATCACCTTCTTGCCGCGGTAATAACCGTCGGCCGTCACGTGATGACGCAGGTGGGTCTCACCCGAGGTCGGATCGACCGACAGGGCGGGAGCGGTGAGCGCATCGTGGGCGCGGCGGTGGCCGCGGGTCGAACGGGATTTGCGAGATTTCTGGACTGCCATATCACTTCCTTCGGGCTGGGGTCACGCCCTTCAAACTCAAACTTTTCAGTGCTGCCAGCGGGCTTGGTCTTGCGACCTCATCCGATGGCTCGTCCGACGGCGGGCGTGCATTCTCGCACGCCGGACACCTCGGCATCATGGGCAAGGCCAACAACACCTCGTCCTCGACAATCTCATGCAGCATCAGGCTGTCGTCGTGAACCAGCAACGGTTCACCATGGGCCATCAGCCGCTCTTCCTCTTCCTCGCTCATGGCCAGCGCCAGCTTCACCGGCGCGTCCAGCGACCAGGAAAAACCTTCGCTGCAGACCCGGCATTCCAGCTGTACCACGCCAGCGATCCGGCCCTCGATCCAGCGTCGGCGCGCCGTATCGGTCCATATGCGCAAGTCGGCGCTCAGACCTTCCGGTGACAGATCGCGCAGGCGATCCAGTCCCGCAGCGTCCACCGGGCCGGTATAGCGCTCGTCTCGTGCAAGAGCGCGAGAGGCGCTGATCTGGACAGGAATGGTCATGGCGGGGCCGCCAAAAAGGGCGCGAATGGTAGATTCGCCGTCCTCCCAAGTCAAAGCCACGATTCCGCATGACGCCCCTGATCCTGGCTTCCACCTCGCGCTTCCGCGCCGAACTGCTGGTCCGCCTGCGCCAGCCGTTCGGACAGGCCGCCCCGGATGTCGACGAGACGCCCAAGCCCGGCGAGACGGCCGAAAAACTCGCGGCGCGCCTGGCGCGGGCCAAGGCCCAGTCGGTTTTCGCGAAACGGCCTGACGCCTGCGTCATCGGCTCGGACCAGTCCGCGACGTGCATGAACCGGTTGATCGGAAAGCCCGGCAGCCGGGAAGCCGCCTGCGAACAGCTCGCCTTCATGGCCGGCCGGACGGTGAGCTTCGCCACCGGCGTCGCGCTGGTGCACCCGGATCTGCCGCGACCGCTCGCGGGCCTGGACATCACGCTGGTGAAGCTGCGACGGCTCAAGGCCGCCGAGATCGAGCGCTATGTCGGAGCCGAACCGGCGCTCGATTGCGCCGGCGGCTTCATGGCCGAGGGGCTGGGCATTTCGTTGTTCGAGGAGATCCAGTCGCGCGATCCGACCGGCCTGATCGGTCTGCCGCTGATCCTGACGGCTCGGTTGCTGCGCAAGGCCGGTTACACACTGCCCTGAGCGCTGCGTAGCCCGGGCGAAACCCGGGATCCTGCTCCGATCAGAGAGAAAAACCCCGGGTTTCACCCGGGCTACGGGGAGGGGCGGACGCCTCAGCCCCTCAACCAACGCGGCAGGTCCGCCACGGATTCGATCAGCGCCATCGCGCCGGCCGCAAGAATCCGCTGCGGCGCGTGCACGCCGCAGGTCACGCCCAGCATCGGCATGCCGATCGCGCGCGCCATCGCCGCGTCGTACTCGGTGTCGCCGATCATCAGCGCCCGCTCGACCGGCACGCGCAGTTCATCGAGCAGCTCGCTCAGCATCAGCGGATCCGGCTTGTTGGCGGTCTCGTCCGCAGTACGGGTAGCCGCGAACAGCGACCGGATCGACGCGTGGGATTTGAACGAGCGCTCCAGGCCCGGACGGGGCTTGCCGGTGGCGACGGCCAAGGTCAGCCCGCTTTGCGCCAGCTCGACGAGCGCTTGCTCCGTGCCGGTGAACAACGGCGCCTCGTTGTGCGGCTTTCCGGCGAAGGTGGCGCGATAGCCCATCAGCAGCTTGATCAGCTCGCCGGTATCGATCTCGGGATACAGCTTCTGCATCCCGTCGGTCATGCCCAGGCCGATGAGCTCTCCGATCGCCGAATCGCTGCGCGGCGGCAGGCCCAGATCGGTGATCGCCGCCTGCATGCTGCGCACGATCAGGGATTCGGAATCCGACAGCGTGCCGTCCCAGTCGAAGATCAGCAGGTCGAACCGCCGCGCCGCCGACGTCATGGGGCTCGCAACGGCAGCGGCGTGGAGAATTCCTTGTTCTTGCCGATGAAGCTGAAGCCCAGCGTCTGGGCCTTGGCGTCGTAGGCGTACGGCCGCCCCGTGTTCGGATCCTTGAATCGCTCACCCAGCGATTTGATCTGGGCCGGTGTCGAATCCGTCGTTGCGCCATTGCGCCGCAGTTCGAGCTGCAGGCCCACCATTCCTTGCAGGGCCACCAGATTGCACTGGCGACCGAGGTACTGGGTGTACATGCGGCGGCTGTCCGCGCTCGCGTGCATCAGGCGGCCGATCGGGTTGTAGCCCCACTCGTACCAGCGCAGGCCCGAGCCCGAAGGCGGCGGCAGGGCTTCCGCCTTTTCGACGGCCGCCTTCACGTCGACGCAACCCTTCTTCTCGATCGCGAGGATCGCTTCGAGATCGGCCAGGCTGCGCAGCGTGGTTTCGTTCTTCTTCACCAGCAACCGGTACCACCAGGACTGCGCACTGGGAAAATCCCTGCGCACTACCGGATCGTCCGGGTTGCTGATGCGCTCCCACAGCGCGGCCTGCATCCTGAACTCGGAGGCGAACGGACCGGCGAGGCTGATTTCCGCACCCTGCAAAGGCCGCACGATCGACTCGATCGATTCCAGCCCCGGGCCCTCCAGCGTCGGCAGCTCGCGAATCAGTTCGGACGCGAACAGCAGATGCGCGGCGTAGGCACGCGAGGCGACGAGCTTGTCGACGAGGCTGACGTTGCGCGCCGCAAGCACGCGCCGCCACACGCCAGCGGACCGTCCGAGCGCAACGACCGCAGGTTCCACCGAGCCTTCTTCGGCCGCGAGCGCCAATACCGACAGGTTGACCAGACCCACCCGGAACGCCAGGTTGTCCATCGGATCGTCGGCCGTCGTGACGCGCGGGTCGACGTAGCGCGGATACGTCTCGAGTTCGTGATACCGCAGCAGCAGCGGACTCAGGCGCATGACCAGCGGCTGGAATCCTTCCCGTTGCGCCCGGCTGTTGCGCAGGCAGTGGTAGGCGCCTTCCACGGTCCCCGTGCTGCACAGGACCACCTTCTCTTCATCGAAAGCGGCGAACGGCCGGTCCAGGGCCTCGGCATACGTCTTGGGCAGCGGCCGGCCGCCTTTGGCGACGATCCCGGCATAGGCATCGAGCGCCGCAGCGCCGCGTTCATGGGCCGGCTCTTCACCGGAGATCGAGAAGCCCAGGATCGCGAGAAACAGGTTCTCGGAGTCGGGCACCGCTTCGGGCTTGGCGTCGAGCAGCGTCTGCGCGGTCGGCGTCAACGGCTCGTCCCACCAGTTGTAGCTGCCCCAGGCCAGCAACGGCAGCACGAACACGCACAGGAACACCACGCCCGGCTTGCGGCGCGTCTGCCCCGGGACGCGCAGGATATGACCGGCCATCAGCGGACTCCCGGCAGGCGAGCCAGCACGTCGCGCAGCTCATCGGGCATCGCGGCGCTGAGCAGCAGCTTGGAGAACGCCCCGTCGGCGGCGAGCTTCAGGAAATGGGAGTGCAGGAACATGCGCTTGAGTCCCTTGTCCCGGATCGCCTTGTCGAATCCGCGATCGCCGTACTTGCGATCGCCGGCCACGGGGTGACCCAGCGCCAGCGCATGCACGCGGATCTGGTGTGTGCGGCCCGAAAAGATCTGGACCTCGCAGAGCGTGGCGTCCCGGTAGCGGGCCTGCGGAGAGAAGCGCGAGTGCGAGGGCTTGCCGTCCTCGTCGTCGACCTCGGTGTAGCGCTCGCCGTTGTCGAGCTGCGCCTTGACCAGTGCCGCATCGACATCGCGGTCCTCGCCTTTCCAGCGGCCGACCACCAGCGCGAAGTAGCGCTTCTCGGTGGTCCCTTCCTTGAAGGCCTTCTGCGCCCGCAGCAGGGCTGCGCGGGATTTGGCCAGCAACAGCACCCCGCTGGTGTCGCGGTCGAGCCGATGGCACAGCTCGACGAACTCGTATTTCTCCCAGGCGCGGATCGCCTCGATGACCCCGTAGGCCAGCCCGCTGCCGCCGTGGCTGGCGTAACCGGCCGGCTTGTCGAGCGCCAGGTAATGCTCGTCCTCGTGGATCACGGCGGCGCGCAGCCGGTTCAGGACCTCGTCCGGCGGCCTCACGGTCTCGCCCTTCTCGGCCATCCGGACCGGCGGGATGCGGACCTCGTCGCCCTCGGCGAGCTTGCGTTCGGGCTTGACCCGGCCTCCGTTGACCCTCACCTGCCCTGATCGCAACAGCCTGTAAACATGGGATTTGGGTACGCCCGGCAGCTCACGCAGCAGGTAGTTGTCGATACGTTGCCCGGTTTCGCGGGGACCGGCCTTGGCGTGGCGCACGCCGGTCTTGGGTTCTACGGGCTTGGAAGGAGTCGTCACGGAGTGGTTTGGTCTGGAGCGGTCCGGCGTCATGGTGACCCGGGGTGATGGCGTTGAAGATAAAGCGGGGTCCGGGGACCTCGAGGCGCGAATGTCGCCCTAGCCCCTGGATCGGTCCTGTGCCAACAGAACCGGGTCTGTGGCAATATGTTTGGCACTCCGAGGCTTAGGTATCCCTGCTACCGGAGTTTGTCACCCGGTGAACCGCGTTTTGCGATGCGCCGCCCGTGATAGGAATAAAACACGATGGCTGCCAGCCTCCCGCGAGCGAAAACTAGATTAACCGCTATGCGGGCGGTTGGACACGTTGTGCGCCAGCCCGGTCAACCGGCGGTGCATCGCGGCCAGTACCAGAAACCTGGGCTCCTGCCAGGCTTCGGGTCACAACGACAAGACGCGCCTCACGCGCCTACCCGTTCATCCCTTGCCTTGCGGTCGAGCTCTCAACCAGACCGCTATTCAAATGAAACGTATCTTGATCAACGCGACGCAGGCCGAAGAGCTGCGCGTGGCCATCGTCGATGGCCAGAAACTACATGACCTCGACATAGAACTCGCTTCCAAAGAACAAAAGAAGGGCAATCTCTACAAGGGTCGCATCACGCGGGTCGAGCCTTCGCTCGAAGCCTGCTTCGTCGAATACGGATCGGAACGCCACGGCTTCCTTCCCATCAAGGAAATCGCGCGCAGCTGCGTCAACGGCCAGGGTCCGATCAAGGACCTCGTGCGTGAAGGCCTCGAGCTGATCGTCCAGGTCGAGAAGGAAGAACGCGGCAACAAGGGCGCGGCGCTGACGACCTACGTCTCGCTCGCCGGCCGCTACCTCGTGCTGATGCCGAACAACCCCAAGGCGGGCGGTGTATCCCGCCGCGCCGAAGGCGACGAGCGCGAGGAGGCCAAGGCCGCCCTCGACGCGATGAACCTGCCGGACGGCATGGGCGTGATCGTGCGTTCCAATGGCGTGGGCCGCACCGCCGAGGAACTGCAGTGGGACGCGGACTATCTCGTCGAGATCTGGACCGCCATCGACAACGCCGCCCGCGAACAGCGCGCGCCGTTCCTGATCTATCAGGAAAACAACATCATCCTGCGTGCATTGCGCGACTACCTGCGCCCGGACATCGGCGAGGTGCTGGTCGACAATCCCGAGGTCTACGAACAGGCGCGCACGCACCTGGCGGCCGTGATGCCCCAACAGCTCGCCCGCCTGAAGCTGTACAAGGACGAGACCCCGCTGTTCTCGCGCTACCAGATCGAAAGCCAGATCGAACTCGCGCACGAACGCCAGATCCGCCTGCCCTCCGGCGGCTCGATCGTCATCGACCGCACCGAGGCGCTGACGTCGATCGACATCAACTCGGCCAAGGCCACCGGCGGCGGCGGCATCGAAGAGACGGCGTTCAACACCAACCTGGAAGCGGCGGACGAGATCGCCCGCCAGCTTCGCCTGCGCGACCTCGGCGGCCTGATCGTGATCGATTTCATCGACATGAACAGCGCGCGCAACCAGAAGGACGTGGAGAAGCGCCTCGAGCGCGCCTGCGAGATCGATCGCGCGCGCATCCAGTACGGACGCCTCTCCCGTTTCGGCCTGATGGAGATGTCGCGTCAGCGCCTGCGCCCGAGCCTGGGCGAGCACACCCAGATCTCCTGCCCGCGCTGCGAAGGCAGCGGCCAGATCCGCTCGGTCGAGTCGCTGGCGCTTTCGATCCTGCGCCTGATCGAAGAAGAGTCGATGAAGGACCGCACCGCGCGCGTCATCGCGCAGCTGCCGGTCGACGTCGGCACTTTCCTGCTCAACGAGAAGCGCGCCCAGGTGCGCGAGATCGAAGGCCGCAACCGCGTGTCGATCACCATCGTCCCGAATCCGACGATGCAGACGCCGGCCTACGAACTGCGCCGCGTGCGCGGCGATCAGCTCGCGCTGGAAGCCAACAGCGGCGTCAGCCACGAGCTGGCGCAGGATTTCGAAGCCGAGGCCGTAGAGGACCTTGCCGACGGCAAGACGCCTCCCAAGCCCACGCCGAAGCCTGCGGTCGAGCAGATCCTGCCGTCGGCGCCTGCGCCGATCGTCGAGGCGCCGGTCGCCGCACCGGTCGTGGCGCCCGTGTTCACGATGGCGCCCATCGCGCCGGAAGGATTCTTCGCCCGCCTGCTGTGGCTGTTCGGCTTCATGCCGCGGCCGCGCGAAAAGAAGGCCAAGAAGGTCATCGAGGCCGACGACAACGCCAAGCAGGCGCGCGACGAGTCGCGCCGCCCGTCGCAGCGTGGTGATCAGCGCCGTGACGGCGGCCGCCGCGATGAACAACGCCGTGGTGACCGCGATCGCCGTCCGGATCGGGGCGATGCCCGCCGCGAGCAGGGTCGTGACTCGAATCGCGATGCCAAGGTCGAAGCCACCCCGAACGCCCCGCGCGACGCCAATCGCGAGCGTGGCGGTGGTGGTGGCGGCAACAAGCCGCAGCAGCAGCAACCCCGGCGTGATGGCGCGCAGGGGCCGCGCGAAGACCGCCAGCCCAACGAGCAGCGCAATCCGCAGCAGCCGCGCCCGCCCAAGCAGCCCCAGCAACCGCAGACGCCCAAGCCGCCCCGGCCGCCGGTCGTCGAGGAAGGATCCGACGAGCGCGATGAACGCGATGCCGCGTCCGGCGCGGGTGCTCCCGCCGGCAACGGTGAACGCGCCGAGGGTGGCCCGCGTCAGGGTCGTGGTCGTCGCGGCCGTCGTGGTCGTGGTCGAGGCGAAGGCGGCGAAAGCGCGCCGACGCAGGCAGGCGCCGAGGACGCAGCATCGGATTCCGCGATCACGCGCGATTCGCTGCCGGCCGACCTCGCCGCTGCGCTGGGTCGAGGTGCGGCAGCCGGCTTCGTAGCCACCGAGCTGGCCCCGTCGGATCGCATCGCGGCACCCGAGGCCACGAGCGAGTCGCCGTCGATCGTCCGCGCGGAGAACGATCCGTTCGAAGCCAGCCCGTTCGAGGCCGCAGCTCCCTCGCCGGAGGCATCCGAAACGGCGAATCCGTTCGAGGTCGCGCGCGACGCGTCACGCGAACTGCAGATGGCCGAGGCGGCGCACAGCGCACCCCCGGCTCAGGTCGAAGCACCCCCGCCGTTCGTGCGCACGCTGGATCTGCCGCTGCACGAGGCCGAAGAAGCGGTTGCGGCCGCACCGTCGGTCCAGGTCGCCGAGCCGCAGCCGGTGGCGCACGTGGCCGCACCGCCCGCCGAAGTCGTGGAGCCGAAGATCGTGGCCGCCGCCCCGGCGCCCGAAGCAACGGCCACGCAGGTGCGCAGCTTCGTGAACCGTTTCGAGCAGGTCGAGACGCGCTTCCCGCCGCCGCCCGTCGAAGCGCACGAGGAGCCGGCCCCGGCAGCGGTCGCCGCCGAGCCGGCCCCCGTTGCGGTCGTCGCCGAGGTCGAGGTCGTGACCCCGCCCGTCGCGGTTGCCGAGCCGCAACCGGAAGTGGCGGAAGTGGCGCCTTCGTCGCCTGAGGATTTCGAACAGGTCGAGACCCGCCGGGACGCCTGAGGATCCAGCCAGACGCTCCATCGACGCCGGCACGCCATGCGTGCCGGCGTTTTTCGTTGGCGAAGGCGGTGACCGAAAACCGTCATCGCCCTCCGCCTGGGGCTGGAATGAACCCTGCAGGCCTCTACACCGCACCGCGACATTCCGTCGCCAAGCCGGCGGGCCACTGGGCGTGTTTCCCCCGGCGGGCCATCCGGCCCGATCTTCGCGAGACCTGCATGGACGGCGACACAGTCATCACGGGAATGCCGTTTGCCGGCGAGGCGCACGCCTCGCGCCATCAGATCGTCCTGCGCCAGTTGTCGACGTGGTCGCCCGGCGCATTGGCCGCGCTGATCCACATCGATCTGCGCAACGTGCGCGACATCAACCGGCTCTCCGGCGCCGCGGAAGGCGACCGCCTGATCCGTCGCGTCGAACATGCCCTCCAGCAATGGAGTGCCGGCAAGGCCGTCACCAGCCGCCTGTGGAGCAACGAGTTCGTCGCCGCCAAGGCGGTGGACCACACGCAGACTGCAGGAGAGGAAGCCGCCCAGCTACGCGATCTGCTCAGCGAGCTGCACTACGACTCCGCCGTGGGACCCGCTCGCGTCGGCGTCTCGCTCGGCTTGTCGATCTATCGTCAGGGAGACGACTGGACCCGCGTCCTCGCCGAGGCCGGGCAAGCCTGCGTGCTGGCAAAGCGTCGCGGCCTGAACCAGATCGTCCGCTTCGGCAGCGGCGTGGTGGAAATGCCGATCTACAGTCCGTCCGCCGTCACCGAATTCCGCAGCCTGATGAAAGCGGGGCGCTTGAGTCTGCACGCGCAGCCGATCATGGACATCAGCGGCGAAGAACCACGCCTGGCCAAGGCCGAGTTCCTGATCCGCATGGAGCGCAACGGCGTCTACATGCCGCTCGCGGCCGGCGTCATCGAAACGCTGGAAAACTACGGTCTCGCAGCGGAGCTCGATCGCTTCAGTTCGACGTTCCTGCTCGACTGGCTCGACACGCAGCCCGCCATCCTGGATCGCGTCCACGGCCTGTCGATGAACCTTTCGGGCGCCAGCCTCGTCGACGGCCGCTTCATGGACGATCTCTACCGGGACGTCAGGAACGCGCGTCTGCCTGCCGGCAAGCTCTGCTTCGAAATCACCGAGACCGCCGCGATCCAACACCTCGACGTGGCCGCCGAGGTCATCGGCGCGTTCAAGGCCATCGGTTGCCGCTTCAGCCTCGACGACTTCGGATCCGGCCTGTGTTCGTTCGGATATCTCAACTCCCTGCCGGTGGACGAGGTGAAGATCGACGGCCGCTTCGTGCGCGATATCGCGCAGAGCGCGGTCTCGCAGGAGATCACGCGCGCCATCCACACCGTGGCCAAGGTCACCGGCAAGAAGACGGTGGCGGAATTCGTCGACGACACGCGAAAGCTCGAAGCGCTCAAGAAGATCGGCGTCGACTACGCGCAAGGCTGGCTGTTCTATCCCGCCGTGGCGCCGGAGAAGCTGCTGGAGTTGCTCGCCCTCTGACGGCCGCGTTGCGGCGATTCGCCGGTCTGACCGCCACCGCTCGCCGATCGACGCGCTCGGACGGAAGTGAACTTGCGGCCAGCGCGGCTCGGTGCGCCTGCTGGCTGCGTGCGCCGGCTACCCGGGATGAGCGCGATCGGGTTTGCGTGAAAGCGTGCGAGACCTCCTGCGCACCTCTCCTGCGTGCGGCTCGTCCCTCGTTCCGCTCATCCCGCGTGCCTCACGACGGCTTTTCCGGGTGAGGCGTGCCGAGGGATGCCGTGTATCACCGCCCGCAACAGACGATGGACCGGATGGAGCGAAGCTTCCTCAGAACAGCTCCACCGCTCCAGCCTGCAACGTCTCCTGCGCGACCGGCTTGTGCACCGGCGTACGCCAGTCGAGAGCGTCCTTTCCGTTGGCACCGTTGTGGGCGTGACCGTTGACCGGCGCGCCGGGAACCGGAGCACTGAACACGATCGGCGCCGAGGGTGCCGGCGACGGCGGCGGTGCTGACATCATCGCCTGCGGTGCTGCGACGGCGGCCGGCTGCATGTGCATCGGAGCGGTCATCGCATGCGGCATCGAAGCCTGCACACGTCCGGCCTCGGCGCCCACCGATTCGATGCGGCCCGCATGGCGGATCGCCGATCCCAGGGCCTGCGTGGCGATGTCCTCGAACTGCAGGCAGCGCACCGCCTGCCCGACGGCCTCGCGGATCTGGTCGCCAGCGCCGGAAACCTCGCGCATGCCCTCGTTGAGCAGCGTGTTGAGATTCTCCATTTCGCTGAGCAGCGTCGACACTTCCTGGCGGGCGCGATCGGTGGTGCCGCTGTCGCGGCTCGCCAGCTGGCCGACCGTTTCGCGAACCTGCGCGACGGCGTCCTTCGACGAGAACACGAGCTTGCGGATCTGTTCGTTGAAACTGGTCGAGCGCTCGGAAAGATTGCGCACTTCCTCGGCGACGACTGCGAATCCGCGTCCCGCCTCGCCCGCACGTGCCGCCTCGATGGCGGCGTTGAGCGCGAGCAGGTTGGTCTGGTCGGCAATCGTCTTGACGTCGCCGAGCAGTTCGAAGATGGCGTCGAGGTGCTTCACCATGCTGTCGATGCGCTGCACGCTCTGCGCGCTCTGGTGGCTGGCCTCCGACATCACGCCGACGAGGTTCTCCATCAGGGCGCCCGCACGCTGCGCGAACTGGCGCACGTCCAGCGCGCCGCCGGCGCCGCCGCGCCCGGTCTGCGACAGCACCTGCGAGACCGCCTGCGACTGGCGCTGCGCCTGTTCGTTCATGCGGCCGAAGGCACGCGTCAGGTCACGGATGGCCTCCCGCATCAGGCCGTTCACACGATCCACCTCCTGGCGGACGCCGCCGGCCTCGACGGTGATCCCGCTACGCAGCTCGTCGAGCCGGTAGCGGTGCTCGCCGTCGCGGGAGATCTGCGCCACCACCGCCGTTTCGGCCTGGTGCGCGCGGTCCGCGAGGCGCCAGCAGGCCCAGGCCCAGGCGCCCAGCGCTGCGGCAGCCGCCGGCATGGCGACGGAGTTGGGCGCACCACCGATCTGCACCGCCACATGTGCCGCCGTGGCGGCGGAAGGGACGGCCAGGACGCGCCAGAAGGATTCGATGAGGGATTTCGTGCTCAAGATGACTCTCCGCGAGATCAGGCCGCGCTACGCGCCGGAGTTCCGACACAGAGGTCGAGCAGCGCGTCAGCGATACGCGGTAGAGGCAAGACCTGTTCCGCGGCGCCGAGCTTGAAGGCAGAACCCGGCATTCCCCAGACCACGGAGGTCGCCTCGTCCTGGATGATCGTGTGGCAACCGGCTTCGCGCATCGCAAGCAGCCCGCGCGCGCCGTCGTCGCCCATGCCCGTCAGGATCGCGCCGATCGCGTTGGTGCCGGCGTTCTCGGCGACGGATTTCAGCAGCACGTCGCAGCTCGGCCGGTGCCGGTTCACCGGCGAGGATTGATCGAGCCGGCAGACGTAGCGCGCGCCATCCCGCACGACGCGCAGATGCCAGTCGCCCGGCGCGATGTAGACGTGGCCCGGGACGATCTGCTGTCCGTCCGTGGCCTCGCAGACCCGCATCGCGCAGCAGCGGTCCATGCGCGCGGCGAACGGGGCGGAGAACGCGGCCGGAATGTGCTGCGCGATGACAATGGCCGGCGCATCGGCCGGCATGCCCATCAGCACGTCCTTGATCGCCTCGGTTCCACCCGTCGAAGCGCCGATCGCGATCAGGCGTTCGGTCGTGCGCAGCATCTTGCGCGGTGAAGGACGGATCGCACTGACGCCGGACTTGTCGACGACACGCACCCGCGCGCGCGCCGCCGCCTTGATCTTGGCGGTCAGCTCGTCGGCGTACTGGCGGATGCCGGCCTCCAGGTCGATCTTGGGCTTGGTGACGAAATCGACGGCCCCGAGTTCCAGCGCCTGCAGGGTCGTCTCCGCGCCGCGCTCGGTCAGCGACGACACCATCACCACCGGCATCGGCCGCAGTCGCATCAGGTTTTCGAGGAACGTGAGGCCGTCCATGCGCGGCATCTCGACGTCCAGCGTCAGCACGTCGGGCGAAAGCTGCTTGATCTTGTCGCGCGCCACCAGCGGATCGGGCGCAGCGCCGACCACCTCGAGCTGCGGATCGCGCTCCAGGAATTCGGTCAGCAGCTTGCGCATCAGCGCGGAGTCGTCAACGACGAGGACCTTGATGCGATTCATGGGCGAGCTCCGGAAGCTGCAACGCAAAGGCGCAAAGGTGGCAAACGACGATAGTGGTTTGTCGCTTTTTCCCGCGAGCTTTGCGCCTTTGCGTTGAATTCGTTTTTCATGCGCATCAGAAAAGCTCCACTGAACCCGTCGTCGGAGATTCCTGCAGACGGGAGCGGTACATCCGCTCGCTCGCGAGAACCTCGGTGTCGTTGGCCGAAGGCAGGCGCTTGACCATGACCTTGCCGGTCTTCGGGAAGTAATGGACGCGTCGCGGGCAGACGTCGAACAGATCCTGTCCGTTGACCATCAGGCCCTCGTTGCGCAGGTAGTCGAGCACGAAGCGCCCGTTGCGCTCGCCGACGTTGTTGGCGGTGAACCCGGCCAGCACGGCGCCACCGCCGAAGACCTTGGTCTCCAGTCGCGAGCGGGAAGCGCCGTGCTTGAGCAGATCGTTGATCAGCATTTCCATCGCGTAGCTGCCGTAGCGGGCGGATTCGTTGCCCCAGCTGCTGGTGGCGCCGTCGCCGCCCGCGTCCGGCAGCATGAAGTGGTTCATGCCGCCGACGCCCGCCAGAGGATCGCGGATGCAGGCGGAGACGCAGGATCCCAGCACGGTCACCAGCATCACGTCGCGCT
This sequence comes from Panacagrimonas perspica, assembly GCF_004364935.1. Lineage (GTDB taxonomy): Bacteria > Pseudomonadota > Gammaproteobacteria > Nevskiales > Nevskiaceae > Panacagrimonas > Panacagrimonas perspica. The sequence continues at coordinate 2,551,223 of NZ_SOBT01000008.1, forward strand.
GCACCACCAGGTACTCGCCGGGCAGCACCTTCAGGGCCTGTGCGTTGAACTTCGGATCGAAGTAGCCCTGCGGCTCGGCCGATGGGCCTTCGCTGCGAGCCTTGCGGATCAGATACACGTCAGCTCACCCGATGGGCTCGTGCTGCAACCGGACCCGATGCGGCGGCCTCGTGCGCGTTGCGCGCGCTGCGCTTGTAGATCGTGCGGCCGATCGGCTGGATGACGTCGGCGGCGTGAAAGAAACTCTCGGAGTGGCCGGCGAAGAACAGGCCGTCGTGCGACAGCAGCGGAACCATCTTCTTGAGCACGGACAGCTGCGTGGGCTTGTCGAAATAGATCATCACGTTGCGGCAGAAGATGGCGTCGAACGGCCCCTTCATCGGATAGCGCGCGTCGAGCAGGTTGAGCTGGCGGAACGTCAGCAGCTTGCGCAGCGGCTCGACGACGCGACACTGCCCTGCGGTGCTGCCCTGCCCTTTCTGGAAGAAGCGCCGCTTGCGCTCCAGGCTCATCTTCTCGATCCGGTCGAGCGGATAGACGCCACGCTCCGCAGTGGCCAGCACGTTGGTGTCGATGTCGGTGGACAGGATCGCCACCGGCGGCGTCAGGCTGTCGTAGGCCTCGCAGGCGGTGATCGCCAGCGAGTACGGTTCCTCGCCGGTGCTCGCCGCCGAGCACCAGATGCGCACCTGCCTGTCGCGCGGCTGCTGGCGCAGGAAGTCGCGCAGCGCATCGAAGTGATGCGCCTCGCGGAAGAACGACGTCAGGTTGGTCGTCAGCGCATTCGTGAAGTCCTGCCACTCCTGTTCGCTGCCACCGGCCTCGAGTCCGTCCAGGTAGGTCTTGAACGAATCCAGCCGCAGCGCGCGCAGCCGTCGCGCCAGACGGCTGTAGACCATTTCCTCTTTCGACTCCGCGAGCGCGATCCCGGCCTTGCCGTAGATCAGCTTGCGCACACGTTCGAAATCGCGCGCGGTGAAGACGAAGTCGCGCGCTTCGGCTGGGGTGGTTCCGTCTGCCATGAGGTTCTCGTCGCTGCCTTGCTCCCTCTCCCCGCGCCAGCGGGGAGAGGCGGTTCCTGATACCGGAGGGACATCGAGTCACTCCGGTACCCGCAACCGGGGTGAGGGGCTCTCGCAGAACGAGGCACGCTCGACGTCTGGATGACGGCTGCCGAAGCTCAGAACTCCGTCCACTGCTCCCCACCCTTCTCCGCCGAGGCGGCCGGGGCGTGCTTGCCGTTCATCGATGCGCCGTTGGTACGTCGGGCGATCGGCGCCGCTGCCTTGGAAACCGGCTTGCCCACCGGACGCGCAGCGGGCCTGGCCGCCACCGTGATCGGTCGGGCCGGCTGGCGCGGTGCCGCTACGTGCTGCGGCGCGGCGTCGTCGGCGAGCTTGAACGTGTCGACCGACTGGCTCAGGCCACCGGCCTGCTCCTCGAGCGACCGGGCCGCCGCGCTGGCTTCTTCGACCAGCGCTGCGTTCTGCTGAGTGACTTCGTCCATCTGCGTGATGGTCTGGTTGACCTGCTCGATGCCCTGGCTCTGCTCCTGCGATGCAGCGCTGATCTCGGCCATGATGTCCGTCACGCGCTTCACGCTCGTCACGA
>NZ_SOBT01000009.1:0-147893 GCF_004364935.1 Panacagrimonas perspica
ATCGTGCGGCGTGGTGAGCGTCTTGGCGCGAAACACCTTGGCACCATAGATCACGCACGCGTCGGTGAGCGTTCCGCCGTTATCGATACTGATCAGCATGGACATGGAGTCCGCCTCGTTGTTTTGGTGGAATTCGTCGCACCGGCCAGAACGGACGGGGACGTGTGGCGAATATAATTTCGACCCAAACCTCAGCAATTAGGGTGTCCCCTCGCGAGGGTTGGTCCTAAGCGGAGGCACACTTTTCACGGCGAAATAACAGTGTTCGGTTGTCCTACAGGCATAGGGGATTGCAGGACAATTTGTGCATCTGCGCGTTTTATCGCAATCAAAATACATGCGCTTTTTCGCTCGCGATTTCGCTCCCGATGCGAGGCGAAATACGAACGACGACGATGAGCCGCGAAAGCCATATTCGGCTCAAATGCGATCGCAATCGTGATTCTCGACACCAAGCTGTCGATGGAAGCGCAGCCGGCGGCGACGGCTGCGTTTTTTAGCGCAATAAAAAAGCCGGCTCCCTTCGGAGCCGGCTCGGTCGTCGCAGACCTCGATCAGAACACCACGACCCCGCGAATCGACTCGCCGCGCGTCATCAGGTCGAATCCGTCGTTGATCTTCTCGAGCGGCATCACGTGCGTGATCAGCGAGTCGATCTCGATCTTCTTGTCCATGTACCAGTCCACGATCTGCGGCACCTGCGTGCGTCCGCGGGCGCCGCCGAACGCCGTGCCCTGCCAGCGCCGGCCCGTCACCAGCTGGAACGGACGCGTCGAAATCTCCTGCCCCGCCGCAGCGACGCCGATGATCGTGGAGACGCCCCAGCCGCGATGGCAGCACTCGAGCGCCTGGCGCATCAGCGTGGTGTTGCCGACGCACTCGAAGCTGTAGTCGGCGCCGCCGCCGGTGAGCTCCACAAGATGCGCGACCAAGTCGCCCTGGATCTCCTTCGGGTTGACGAAGTGCGTCATGCCGAACCCGCGCGCCATCTGCTCACGGGCCGGATTCACGTCGACGCCGACGATCATGTTGGCGCCCACCATCTTCGCGCCCTGGATCACGTTCAGGCCGATGCCGCCCAGGCCGAACACGACGACGTTCGCACCCGCCTCGACCTTGGCCGTGAACAGCACCGCGCCGATGCCAGTGGTCACGCCGCAGCCGATGTAGCAGATCTTGTCGAACGGGGCGTCCTCGCGAACCTTGGCGAGCGCGATCTCCGGCATCACCGTGTAGTTGGCGAACGTCGAGCAGCCCATGTAGTGCATCACCGGCTTGCCCTTGTACGAGAAGCGGCTCGTCCCATCCGGCATCAGCCCCTTGCCCTGCGTCGCACGGATCGCCGTGCACAGGTTGGTCTTGTGCGAGTTGCAGCTTTTGCACTGCCGGCACTCCGGCGTGTACAGCGGAATGACGTGATCGCCCTTCTTCAGCGAGGTTACGCCCGGTCCCACGTCGACGACGATGCCGGCGCCCTCGTGCCCGAGGATGCTCGGGAAGATGCCCTCGGGGTCGGCGCCGGACAGCGTGTACTTGTCCGTGTGGCACAGCCCGGTGGCCTTGATCTCGACCAGCACTTCGCCGGCCTTGGGCCCGTCGAGCTGCACGGTGTCCACCACCAGCGGCTTGCCGGCTTCCAGCGCGATCGCGGCGCGTACGTCCATCGTTCTCTCCTTCCTTGTTGCAGTGGGTGTCGCGTTTGAGGGGTTGCAGCGCCGGGAGCGCTGCCATGTTCCTACGTGATGCTGACGCGCTCGACGGCTGCGGTCACCGATCCTTCTGGCCAGTGCCGCAGATTCAGCACCTGGCCGTCGCGGCGCACCTCTCGCGTCGGCGCGAGGTCGATTCGTGCATAGGTCCAGCCCGGCACATCGAGCTGGCCCTGGGCGATCACGCCGTCGTCCGGGAAGCCACGATCCGGCGGCCCGTAGACGCCGGCGGTCCCGGTGTTCGTGTCGATGGCGGGCGACCACGGTGCGGCGCCCACCAGCGGCGACATCACCACCGGGCACTGGCTCTCCAGCGCGCGGGCGCGAGCCGCGATCCTCACGCGGTGATAGCCGGGAGCCGCGTCCGTGCACGAGGGCACCAGCAGCAGCTCGGCGCCAGCTTCGACCTGGGCCCGCACCAGCAGCGGAAATTCCGAGTCGTAGCAGATCGCAATGCCGATAACACCGAGCGAGGTTTCGAACACGCGCAGCGGCTCGCCGGTGGAAATCTTCCAGTGCTCGCGCTCGAAGCGCGTCATCACCTGCTTGTCCTGGAACGCGGCGTCGCCCGACGGCGCGCAGAACCACGCGCGATTCACAAAGTGGCCGTCTTCCAGCCGCCACGGAAAGCTGCCGGCGAGCAGATAGACGCCGCGCTCGCGCGCCAGGCGCCGATGAAGGTCGACGTAGGCATCGCGCAGGCCCTGCATGGCGTCGAGCTGCGCGATGAGGTCGGCTTGCACCGCTTCGGCGAACAGCGCCGGCAGCACCATCGATGCGTATTCGGGAAACACCAGCAGCTTCGCGTCGCGGTCCGCCGCCTCGTCCACCCAGCGCGTCACGCCCGCCTCGAACGCGGCCCAGGACTCGGGCGCGCTCACCGGGTACTGCGCCGTGGCGACGAGGAAGGTGCTCACAGGTCGCGCATCCAGAAGTTCATCGGCTTGGCCGAAGACTGCGCGTCGCCGACGTCGAGCCAGTCGTAGCGGGTGCGCAGCGCCGGCTCCTTGCGATATCCGCGTCGATTCCAGAACGCATCGTTGGGCGTGTAATCGACGGGGCGCGAAGGATGATCGGACGGACGCTCCACCGCGCAGAACGCACAGGTCGAAAGTCCTTGCTCGCGTGCGTGCGCCTCGCGCAGCTCGAAGAACTTCACGCCCAGGCCGATGCCGCGCCAGGGCCGCAGGATCACCGACTCGCCGAAATAGTCGATCCGGTCGATCGGCAGGCCGGCCGCGAGGAACGGCGCCTGCGCCTGCGGCTCGGCGTCCGCCAGCGGCAGCACGGTCGAAGCCCCGATGCAGTGTTGGCCGTCCCAGGCGAGGATCGCGAGGCTGCGCGGGCTGCGCAGGTAGGTCCCGAGGTACTTCTTCTCGTACTCGATCGTGCCCTCGTACAGGTAGGGCCATTCGCGAAACACGGCGATGCGCAGCGCCGCCAGCGCATCGAGCTGCGTCGCGATCTGCGCGCCGCGCAGCAATTCGATCCGCACCTCTGCCATCAAGCGGCGCCGGGCCGAGCCGTGGGGTTCGCTTGGGATCCAGCGAGGGTCGGCTCGGCCGTGTTCGGCGCCTCCCGCACCCGCTGCTCCGCAGGCACCGTGTCGGCGCCGACCTGCCGCAACCAGTCCTGCAGGTTGTAGTAGTTGGTGACCCGCGCGACCTTGCCACCGCGGATGTCGAAGAACGCGCCGCCGGGCAGCTTGTAGGTCTGGCCGGTGGCTTCGGGCAGTCCTTCGTCCGTTTTCAGGTAGGTGCCGAGGACAGTGAATTCCACTGCGGCGCGGGCGCCGCCCGGAGCCACCATGATCGCGATGTCCGCGATCTGCTCCGAGTAGCAGCGATTCATGCGTTGCATGAACTGGCCGAAGACCTCGCGTCCGACTTCGCGGCCGCTCTGGTTGACGTCGTGAATCACGTCGTCGGTGAGCATGTCCAGGAACACGCTCCAGTCGCCGCGGTTGAAGGCGGCGTAATAGTTCTCGAGCAGCTTGCGGGTGTCTTCGTCTTGCATGTGGCTTCTAGGTGTTGCGTGAAGGAATTCAGGTCTTCGGAGGTACGTCCAACCGCAGCACGGCGGCACGCACATGATCCGACAAATCGGCACCGCCTTCGCGGGCATAGGCCACGATCTGGCGCCGCATGCGCGGGTCCCAGAATTTCGCGAGGTGGTTGGAGACGCCGGCGATGCGCTCTTCGGCCGTCGGCTCGCCGCCGAAGAAGCCGCCGATGTCGTTGGCCATGATCACGAGCCGTTCCAGGTTCATGCTTTGGGCGCCTCTGCGCCCGATCCGCCTTGCGACAGCCGGCCCGGGCAGGCATAGACGACCTGACGGTCCGCGCGGGCAAACCCGATCAACGTGATGCCGGCTTCCTCGGCGAGGCGCACGGCGTACGCGGTGGGCGCCGAGATCGCGACGACCACCGGCATCCCCACGCAGCTCGCCTTCTGGATCATTTCGTAGCTCGCCCGGCTGGTGATGACGACGAAGCCGCGCGACAGATCCTGGCGCGTGACCAGCAAATGCCCGATCAGCTTGTCCAGCGCGTTGTGGCGGCCGACGTCCTCGCGGGTGGCCACGATCAGTCCGTCCGGCGTCGCCCACGCGGCCGCGTGCGTGGCGCCGGTCTCCGCGTTCAGCGGCTGCTGGCGGCGCAGCGCTTCCAGCGCCCGGCGAATCGCCGGCAAGCCCAGTCGCGTACCGGCCGGAACACGCCGCACCGGGCGGATCGCCGCCTCGATGGTCTGCGCGCCACACAGGCCGCAGCCGGTGCGACCCTGCAGATTGCGCTGGCGTCCGGCGAGCTTCTCCGCACGCGTTTCGGGGATGCGCACGTCGACCTCGTAGCCGCCCTGTTCCGGCAGCTCCGTCACCACGAGTCCTTCGATCTCGTCGACGCCCGCGACGATGTCCTCGGTGACCGCAAAGCCCCGCGCGAAATCCTCGAGGTCAGCCGGCGTGCACATCATCACCACGTGGGCCTGCCCGTTGAACAGCAGCGCGACCGGCACCTCTTCGGCCACGCGATCCGGCTCGAGGCCATCTTCGCGCCAGACCTGGACGGTGGAGTGCTTCGGGACGGTCATGGGATCTTCTTCGTGCAACAAGATTCATCACCGCAAAGGCGCAAAGGGAAAAGAAAGGACGCAAAGAAATGCGTGAAGTGAAAACACGCATCCTCGGGGCGGACGCACCCACTCCTTTCCTGCCTTTGCGACCTTTGCTTCATCTTTTCCTTTGCGACCTTTGCGTCCAAAGCTTTTCCCTACTTCACCGACACATCCGTGACCGCCGCCCGCAGCAGCTCCTGCTGCCGATCGCTGAACTCGCGATAACGCTTCTGCCACTCGGAGGGCTGGCTGACGCGCGTGACCTCGACGGCCGTGACCTTGTACTCCGGACAGTTCGTCGCCCAGTCCGAGTTGTCGGTGGTGATGACGTTGGCACCGGAGAAAGGATGATGGAACGTCGTGTAGACGACGCCGGCCTGCACGCGATCGGTGAGGTGCGCGCGCATCACGGTGTCGCCGGCGCGGCTGGTCACGCCCACCCAGTCGCCTTCGACGACGCCTCGCACCTCGGCGTCGTGCGGATGGATCTCCATGCGGTCTTCGCTGTGCCAGGCCAGGTTCTCGGTGCGACGCGTCTGCGCGCCGACGTTGTACTGGCTCAGGATGCGGCCGGTGGTCAGGATCAGCGGGTACTTCGCGTTGACCTTCTCGGTGGTCGGCACGTACTCGGTGACCAGGAAGCGACCCTTGCCGCGCACGAACGCATCGACGTGCATCAGCGGCGTGCCTTCCGGCGCGGCGTCGTTGCAGGGCCACTGCACCGAGCCCAGGCGATCGATCTTGTCGAAGCTCACGCCATGGAACGTCGGCGTCAGCCGCGCGATCTCGTCCATGATCTCGGACGGATGCGTGTAGTTCATCGGATAGCCGAGCGCGTTGGCGAGTTTCTGCGTGGCCTCCCATTCGCCGACGCCGGATTTCGGCGACATGACCTTGCGCACGCGCGAGATGCGACGCTCGGCATTCGTGAACGTGCCGTCCTTCTCGAGGAACGAAGAGCCCGGCAGGAACACGTGCGCGAACTTGGCCGTCTCGTTGAGGAACAGGTCCTGCACGACGATGCACTCCATCGCCGACAGCGAAGCGGTCACGTGCTGCGTGTTCGGGTCCGATTGCGCGATGTCCTCGCCCTGCACGTAGAGGCCCTTGAACTCACCATCGAGCGCCGCCTCGAACATGTTCGGGATGCGCAGCCCCTGCTCGGGCGACAGCTTCACGTTCCATTCCGCCTCGAACGCGCCGCGCGCGACATCGTCCGACACGTGGCGGTAGCCCGGCAGTTCGTGCGGGAACGAACCCATGTCGCAGGAACCCTGCACGTTGTTCTGGCCGCGCAGCGGGTTCACGCCCACGCCCTCGCGGCCGACGTTGCCGGTGGCCATCGCCAGATTCGCGATGCCCATCACCATCGTCGAGCCCTGGCTGTGCTCGGTGACGCCCAGGCCGTAGTAGATCGCCGCGTTGGGCACCGACGCGAACAGCCGCGCGGCGGCTCGCACTTCAGCCGCCGGCACGCCGGTGACGTCCTGCATCGCCTCGGGCGAGTGGCGCTCCTGGGAGACGAAAATGCGCCACTTGTCGAAGGACGCGAGGTCGCAACGCGCGCGCACGAAATCTTCGTTGACGAAGCCTTCGGTGACGACGACGTGGGCGATCGAATTGATCAGCGCCACGTTGGTACCGGGACGCAGCGACAGGTGATGCGCCGCCTCGATGTGCGGCGTGCGCACCAGGTCGATCCGGCGCGGATCGGCCACGATCAGCCGGGCGCCCTGGCGCAGCCGGCGCTTCATCTGCGAGGCGAACACCGGATGACCGTCGGTGGGATTGGCGCCGATCACCATGATCACGTCGGCCTTCATCACCGAGTCGAAGGTCTGCGTGCCGGCGGATTCGCCCAGCGTCTGCTTGAGTCCGTAGCCGGTCGGCGAATGGCAGACGCGCGCGCAGGTATCGACGTTGTTGTTGCCGAAGGCCGCGCGCACCAGCTTCTGGACGACGTAGACCTCTTCGTTCGTGCAGCGGCTCGACGTGATGGCGCCCACCGAGTCGCGTCCGTACTGGCCCTGGATGCGCTTGAACTCGGAGGCCGCGTACGCGATCGCGTCGTCCCAGCTCACCTCGCGCCACGGGTCGCTGATCTTCGCGCGGATCATCGGCTTCGTGATGCGGTCCTTGTGCGTCGCGTACCCGATCGCGAAGCGGCCCTTGACGCAGGAATGACCGTGATTCGCATGGCCGTCCTTGTTCGGGACCATGCGGATGATCTCTTCGCCACGCATCTCGGCGCGGAACGAACAGCCGACGCCGCAGTAGGCGCAGGTCGTGATCTCGCTGTGCTCGGCTTGCCCCTTGGCGATGACCGACTTCTCGGTGAGCGTCGCGGTCGGGCAAGCCTGCACGCAGGCGCCGCAGGACACGCACTCGGATTCGAGAAAGGACTCGGCGACGCTGGCCGAGACCTTCGAGTCGAAACCGCGGCCCTGGATCGTCAGCGCCAGCGTTCCCTGCTGCTCGTCACAGGCGCGCACGCAGCGCGAGCAGACGATGCACTTCGAGGGGTCGAACGTGAAATAGGGGTTGCTCTCGTCCTTGGCGACGAAGCGCGGGTTCGCTTCGCCCTTGCCCGGCACGTACTTGTGGACGTGGTTGTCGCCCTCGTAGCCGTAACGCACTTCACGCAAACCCACCGCGCCCGCCATGTCCTGCAACTCGCAGTGGCCGTTCGCCGGGCACGTGAGGCAATCCAGCGGATGATCCGAGATGTACAGCTCCATCACGCCGCGACGCAGCTGCGCGAGCTTGCCGTTCTGCGTCGTGACCTTCATGCCCTCGGCGACCGGCGTGGTGCACGACGCCGGATAGCCCTTCATGCCCTCGATCTGCACGAGGCACAGGCGGCAGGAACCGAAGGCTTCGAGCTGGTCGGTCGCGCAGAGCTTCGGAATCTTCAGGTCTGCGAGCGCGGCGGCACGCATCACCGACGTGCCTTCGGGCACGCTGACGGAACGGCCGTCGATGATCAGCGTCACCTGCTTCGCGGATTCGCGTGCGGGCGTGCCCAGGTCGTTTTCGGCTATCGATCTCATGGCCTAGCTCCGTACTGCCGGGATATTCACCGCAAAGGCGCAAAGGGAAAAGAAAGGACGCAAAGGACTACACATTGTTCGCCACACGCTTGATTCCTGAGCGCATCGATTCCGAATGGAAGTTGAGTACGAGTCCAAGCTTCTTGTTTGCGAGGCGAAGATAGGTGAGGAGTTGCGCCGTATGGACAGGAGCGAAAGCCGCCACTGCCTTGATCTCAACAATGACGAGATCCTCGACGAGCAGATCCAGGCGGTACGCCTCATCAAGTTCGACCCCTTTATAAGTGACCGGTAACAGGGTCTGCCTGACCGCCCGGATACCGCGTTGTTCGAGCTCGACCGCCATTGCCCGTTCATAGGCCGATTCGAGCAAGCCCACGCCAAGGATGCGATGCACCTCCAGCGCAGCGCCGATGACGGAATGCGAGATCTCATTTTCAGTCACCTTTGCGACCTTTCTTTTCCCTTTGCGCCTTTGCGGTGAAAATCCTCATCGGACGAGGGCTCCTCGGGAGAAGTCGTCCGGAAAATGATTCAGGGCGCTGAGCACCGGATACGGCGTCAGCCCGCCCAGCGCGCACAGCGATCCGTGCGTCATCGTGTCGCACAGGTCTCGCAGCAGGGCCTCCTGCGTTTGCACGTCCCGGCCCGCCACCAGCCGGTCGATCACCTCGACACCGCGCGTCGAGCCGATGCGGCAGGGCGTGCATTTGCCGCAGGACTCCACGGCGCAGAACTCCATCGCGTAGCGCGCCTGCGCGGCCATGTCGACCGAGTCGTCGAACACGACGATGCCGCCGTGGCCGAGCATCGCGCCGACGGCGGCGAAGGCTTCGTAGTCGAGCACCGTGTCGAACTGCGACTCCGGCATGTACGCGCCTAGCGGGCCGCCGACCTGCACGGCGCGGATCGGCCGGCCGCTGAGCGATCCGCCGCCGAAGTCGTACAGCAGTTCGCGCAACGTGGTTCCGAACGCGAGTTCCACCAGTCCGCCGTGACGGATGTTGCCGGTGAGCTGGATCGGCAACGTGCCGCGCGAACGGCCCATGCCGAAGTCGCGGTAGTGCGCGGCACCCTGGTCGAGGATCACCGGCACCGAGGCCAGCGTGATGACGTTGTTGATGACGGTGGGCTTGCCGAACAACCCCGAGATGGCCGGCAACGGCGGCTTGAAGCGCACCTGCCCGCGCTTGCCCTCGAGCGATTCGAGCAGCGAGGTCTCTTCGCCGCAGATGTACGCACCTGCGCCAAGTCGCACGTCCACGTCGAAGGCGCGGCCGCTGCCGCGCACATCCGGCCCGAGATAGCCGCCGGCACGCGCCACGTCGATCGCGGCGAGCAGCGCCCTGTGCGCATGCGGATACTCGGAACGAAGGTAGATGTAGCCCTTCGTCGCGCCCGTCGCGAGGCCCGCGATGGTCATGCCCTCGACCAGCACGAGCGGATCGCCTTCCATGATCATGCGATCGGAGAACGTGCCGGAATCGCCCTCGTCGGCGTTGCAGACGATGTACTTCTGTTCTGCGGTCGTGGACAGCACCGTCTTCCACTTGATGCCGGCCGGGAACGCCGCGCCGCCGCGACCGCGCAGGCCGGCGTCGGTCACGGCAGTGACGATATCCGCCGGCGACATCGACAGCGCGCGCTCGAGTCCCCGATAGCCGCCATGCGCGAGGTAATCGTCGAGGCTCGAGGGATCGGTGATGCCGCAGCGCGCGAACGTCAGGCGCTGCTGCTTGCTGAAGTAGGGAATCTGTTCGGTCGGCCCAAGGTTCAGCGGGTGCGCGCCGCCCTGCAGAAAGTCGGCGTCGAACAGATCGCGGACGTCCTCGAGCGAGACCGGCCCGTAGGCGATGCGACCCTGCGCGGTCTGCACTTCGACCAGCGGCTCGAGCCACAACATGCCGCGCGAACCGGTGCGCACGATCTCGACTTCGATGCCGCGTGGACCGGCGTGGGCCGCGATCGCATGCGCGATCTCGTCGGCGCCCACCGACAGCGCCGCCGCATCGCACGAAACGTAGATCTTCATGCCCGCATGTCCGCGACGAACTGATCGAAACGCGCCGGCGTGACGCGGCCGCAGAGCTTGTCGTCGATCATCAGCGCCGGCCCGAGCGCGCAGTTACCCAGGCAGTAGACCGGCTCGAGCGTCACCGCGCCGTCCGCCGTGGTGCCGTGGAAATCCACGCCGAGCGATTTCTTGGCGTGGGCCTCGAGCGCCGCGGCACCCACCGACTGACAGGCCTCGGCGCGGCACAGATGCAGGACGTGGCGACCGGGCTTCGCGGTGCGGAACGCGTGGTAGAAGCTGACGACGCCGTGCACTTCGGCGCGCGACAGGTTCAGCTCGAACGCGATCAGCGCGACGGCATCGGGCGGCACGAAGCCGAGTCGATCCTGTACGGCGTGCAGCACCAGCAACAGGTTTCCGGGTTGATCGCGGTTCGCCTGCACGGCCGCCTGGACGGCCAGGCGCTGTTCGGGCGGCAGGTTGCCACCGGGCACCGGCTGGATCGGGATGACTTTTCGGTTGGCCTGCTTCATACGCTGGCTCTGGCTGGCGCTATCGGTTGTGGATGAGCCTATATCCTCCTCAGCGATAAAAGCTCATCAAATCATCGATACACGGTATTACCTGGCAGCCAAATAACCAACAATCGGCTTGCTCCAGCTACTTCTATCGGCTCTAGACAGCCGATATTCTGCCGCCATGTTCCGCGTCTCCATCCGACCCCAGTGGCAGCTCGACCGTGGCGAGGGCGTCGCGGTGCTGCCGCGCCTGGTCGAACTGCTGGTCCACATCGACGAGGCCGGCACGCTGCGCGAGGCCTGCCGCCGCATGAACCTGTCGTATCGCTACGCCTGGGGCGTGCTGCGCGAGGGGCAGCGCGCGTTCGGCGTGCCGCTGGTGGCCAGCCGTCGCGGCCGTGGCGCGGTGCTCAGCCCGCTCGGCGAAAAGCTGGTGTGGGCCGACCGCCGGATCAGCGCGCGCCTGAACCCCGTGTTCGATTCGCTGGCCTCGGAACTCGAAACCGAGATCGAACGCGCGCTGACCCATGCGCAGGGCATCCTGCGCCTGCACGCCAGCCACGGCTTCGCGGTCGAGGCGCTGCGCAGTCGCTTCCACGACCAGCAGATTCCGCTCGACCTGAAGTACTGCACCAGCGTCGAGGCCGTCACCGCGCTCGCGCGCGGCGGCTGCGACATGGCCGGCTTCCACGTGCCGGTGGGCGAGTACGAGAAGCCCACGCTCGCGCACTACCTGCGCGACCTGCGCGCCAGCGACGCGCGCCTGGTGCTGCTGGCCACGCGCCGGCTCGGCCTGATGACCGCGCGCGGCAATCCCAAGCAGGTGCGCGGCCTGCAGGACCTCGCACGCGAGGATCTGCGCTTCGTGAACCGCCAGCCCGGCGGCGGCACGCGGCTGCTGATCGACCAGATGCTGAAGCACGAAAAGATCGAGCCGCGTCGTGTCCGCGGCTACGACACGCACGAGTTCACGCACGCAGCGGTGGCGGCCTACATCGCCAGCGGCATGGCCGACGCCGGCTTCGGCGTGGAGACACCCGCGCATCGCTTCGCCCTGGATTTCCTGCCGCTGATTTCCGAGCGCTACTTCTTCGCCTGCCGCGCCGAGTCGATCGACTCGCCGACGATGCAGCCGGTGCTCGCCGAATTGCGCAGTGCCGAGTTCCGCGCCGTCATCAACGCGCTGCCCGGCTACGACGCGATGGCCTCGGGGCAGGTGATGACATTGGCCGCCGCGTTCCCAGCGATCCAGTAGCCCGGGTGAAACCCGGGGGGTTCTTCTGTGGCCAAACGAAAAGCCCCGGTTGCACCCGGGCTACGCCGCGCACCGGATGCTGCGACGAAGACGTAGCGCCCGCATGCGAAACCCCCGCCCCTCGCCGTATCCTTGCGCTGATCAGCCGCGCAGGCGGCGAGCCCAGGGGACCCTTCGATGCATCTTCGCGCCTTCTTCTGCGCGGCTGCCGCCGTGCTGTCCACGTTTTCATCGGGAGCCGCGTCGGCGGCCGACAAGGTCGGCCGCTACACGGTGGAGATCAAGGTCGACGGCCAGCAGAGCTGGCGTGCCGGCAACGACTGGTCGAAGTCCACGACCACCGAGCACTACCGCATCGTCACGCATGTGAAGTCGACCGGCGAACTCGACAGCGTCAACGTCAAGGACCCGGAGTTCGCGCAGAAACAGATGCAGAAGGCGGCTCGCGTACAGCAAGCGGTGCAGAAGGCGCAGGGTCGTGCGCCCGCTGCGGCACCGCCGACACAGGAAGCCTACGTGGCGCAGCAGAAGAAGCTCGCCGAGCAGATGCAGAAGGGACAGGCCGCGTGCAAGGCCGACACGAACTGCCTGATGCAGCTCGCGATGCAGTATTCGCAGCAGAGCGCCGCGATCCTGCCGCCGGGAAGCACGCCGGCGGGCGGTGCAGTGCCCGATGCCGACGAGGAAGCCGAGGACGAAGAGCGGTACCTGAATTACTTCGGCTACGAAGGCTGCCCGACCGAGATCGATATCCGTATCGATCAGCGCAGCGAGGGCGCGTACGCCGACGTCTCCGGCATGATCCCGTGGACCACGACGCAGACCGGCAACTCCAAGGGCACGGACATCGACCGCAAGATGCAGTGCCTGGCCGCGACCACCGTCTACGACGTCAAGGCCAAGACGATCTATACCGACGGCTTCGGCACGCCGGCCGTGCGCGGACGCTACGAGTCCAACGACAAGCTGCTGGGCAAGACGGTGAACACCGATGCCGAGATCATCAGCACGTCCGAGGCGCTGGAATGGGTGAGCCAGCAGATGCGCCAGGGTCCCGCCTCGGGTTCGAAGAGCACGGTGCTCAAGCCGAAGAACGCGGCGAACCTGCCTCCCGGCGCGAAGCTCGATGGGCAGATCAAGGTCAGCCTGACGTGGCGTTTCGATCCCTGAGCGCCTCGTAGCCCGGACGAAGTCCGGGGCTTGTCTCACAGGTCGAGGAAAACCCCGGACTTCGTCCGGGCTACGGGCACCGCCGGGTATCGCGCCGCGGCCACCTCGGGAACAATCGCCGAACCCGAAGACCCAGGTACGCCACTCCATGTCGACCCCGCCGCAATCGGAACAGGACCGCGTGAAGGCCTCGCGCCAGGTCCTCGCCGCCAGCTTCATCGGCACGACGTTCGAGTGGTACGACTTCTTCATCTACGCGTCGGCCGCCGCACTGGTGTTCGGTCCGCTGTTCTTTCCGCACGTGTCGGAATTCGCCGGACAGCTCGCGGCGTTCTCGACGTTCGCGGTCGGCTTCGTGGCGCGGCCGCTCGGCGGGATCGTCATCGGACACTTCGGCGATCGCGTGGGACGCAAGAGCATGCTGGTGCTGTGCCTGCTCTGCATGGGCCTGGCCACGATCGGCATCGGACTGCTGCCCACCTACGAGCAGATCGGCATCTGGGCGCCGATCCTGCTGGTCCTGCTGCGCGTGTTCCAGGGCATCGGCGTGGGCGGCGAGTGGGGCGGCGCCGTGCTGATGGCCGTCGAGTACGCACCGCCGAACCGGCGCGGCCTGTACGGCGGCTTCGTGCAGATCGGAACGCCGGCCGGATTGATCCTGGCCAACCTCGCCTTCCTCGGTGTCGTCGCCTGGGTCCCGGAAGAACACTTCTTCACCTGGGGCTGGCGCATCCCGTTCCTGCTCAGCGCGCTGCTGGTCATCGTCGGCCTGGTGATCCGGCTGCGACTGGAGGAGACGCCGGTGTTCGCCGAGGCGCGCGCGACGGCGCCGAAGCACGAGTCGGTGCCGTTCATCGAAGTGATGCGTTCGCACTGGAAGCCGGTCATCGCCGGCGGCATGACGATGTCGAGCACCGCGATGATCGGCTACATCCTGATCGCGTACGTGATGAGCTACGGCGTCAAGCAGCTCGGCATGCCCAAGCAGACGATGATCACGCTGGTGCTGCTGGCCTCGGCGGTGTGGCTGGTGACCTGCCTGCTGTTCGCGACATGGTCGGACCGCTGGGGACGGCGTCGCATCTACATCGGCGGCGCCATCGGGGCCCTGCTGGCGGCGTTTCCGATCTTCATGCTGATCGACACGCGCCAGCCGGTGCTGATGGCACTGGGCCTGTTCATTCTCACGGTACCGCTGGCGGCGATGTACTCGCCGATCGCGGCCATGCTGTCGGAACTGTTCCCGACGCGCCTGCGCTACACCGGCAACTCGCTGGCCTATCAGGTGGGCACCCTGGCCGGCGGCGCCTTCGTGCCGGTGATCGCGACCACGCTGTACGAGGTCTACGAGACCTCGAAGGCGATCTCGGCCTATATCGTCACATGGGTCTCGTTCGGACTGATCGCGGTGCAGTTCGTGCCCGAGACCTCGCGCATCGATCTGAACGAGGTCGGTTCTCCGCCCGCGGGCCGATGATCGTAGAGGTCGGGCTCGTGACGTCCGGGCGCCGCGCGTCCGCAGCAACGCGTTCGTGAACGCCGGAACACCACCGCCGGTGCCGCACCGCATCCTGCCGGTGCTGGTGCTCGCGCAACTCGCCGGCACCTCGACCTGGTTCGCCGTCAACGCAGTGATGCCCGAGCTGCAGGCCGCGTTCGGCTGGGCCGCATCCTCGGTCGGCACGCTGACCTCGGCGGTGCAGCTCGGCTTCATCATCGGCGCGCTGGTGTTCGCCTTGCTGTCGATCGCCGATCGCTTCTCGACACGGCGCGTGTTCCTGATCTGCTCGCTGGCGCAGGCCGTGTGCACGATCGCCGCGATGGCGACGGCGGAGTCGTTCGCCGCGCTGTGCGTGTGGCGCTTTCTGACCGGATTTTTCCTCGCCGGCATCTATCCGGTGGGCATGAAGATCGCGGCGCAATGGTTTCCGAAGGGCCTGGGCAACGCGCTGGGGCTGCTCGTCGGTGCGCTGGTGATCGGCAGTGCCTTTCCGCATGCGCTGCGCGCGATGTCGGTGGGCTGGCCGTGGCACAGCGTGTTCTACGGCGTCGCCGCGATTGCCACGTCGGCGGGCCTGCTACTGTATCTGCTGATTCCGGAGCCGCCCGTTCGCGCGGCGCGGGCCAGCGGCCTGCAGCTGCGTGCGCTGTGGGCGGTGTCGGGCGACGTGAAGGTGCGCGCCTCGGTGCTCGGCTACTTCGGGCACATGTGGGAGCTCTACACCTTCTGGGTGCTGATGCCGATGATCCTGGCCACGCACCTGAGCGATCCGACGCAGATCTCCTGGTCGGCCTTCGTGGCGCTGGGCATCGGCGCGCTCGGTTGCGCCGGCGGCGGCTGGGTCGCGACGCGCCTCGGTAGTGCGCCGGTCGCCGGTGTGCAGCTCGCGATCAGCGGGCTGTGCTGCTTCATCGCACCCTGGGCGCTCGGTGCCCCGACGCTGCTGTTCGCGGCTTGGCTGCTGATCTGGGGCATCACGATCTCCGGCGACTCGCCGCAGTTCTCCGCGCTGACCGCCAGCAACGCGCCGCCGGCGCTGGTGGGCAGCGTGCTGACGCTGACCAACAGCATCGGTTTTGCGATCTCCATCGTCAGCATCCAGCTCTTCGTCTGGCTCGCGCAGCAATTTCCGCTGGCGACGCTGATCCCATGGCTGGGCATCGGGCCTGCGCTGGGCGTGTGGGCCCTGATGCCGCTGCTGCGAACGAAACGCTCGACGTAGCCCGGGTGCAACCCGGGGCTTTTCCTATCGGGTCGAGCAACGCATCCCTGGTTGCACCCGGGCTACGGGGTGGCGGAACTTGCCAACGCCGAACGGACCGTCGTATTCGCCGGCGACGGCGCAGCGCAGCGACGCAATGCGCGGCCTGGCCCGGACCGATCGCGACGCAGAGCGAAGCCTTCAACGAAAACGCCCGGCAGAAGCCGGGCGTTTTCGAACTGCGGGTCGGAACGCGAAACCTCAACCCGCTGCGGGCGCCGCCGGCTTCGCCTCGGCCGGCGCCAGCGCGTCGAGCGACTTCTTCAGCTCGAGCGAATGCTTGATCACGTACTGCCGGATCGACTCGATCTCTTCCATGCTCAGACGCCCCGCGAACGAGGGCATGCCGCGATCCGACTTCGCACCGGACACGATTCCCGCGAACATCTGGTGCTTCTCGGGCGTCAGGTAGCGCAGGTCGGGGATGATGCCGCCACCGACCACGTTCAGGCCGTGGCAGTACGAGCAGTTGTTGCCGTACAGGTTCTCGCCCTTCGCCAGCGTCTTGGCGTCGGCCTTGAGTTCCTGCATTTCGGGCAGCGGCACCGCCTCGTTCTTGGGCGCCGGCAGCGTGCCGGTGGCGCCGAGCTTGTAGGTGATCACGCGCGCCTCGGGACGGGTCTTGGCGCCGTTGGACACCACGCCGCCGATCAGCGGGAACACGCCGCCCCAGCCCGCCATCACGGAAACGTACTGCTCCCCGTCGATCTCGTACGTCATGCCGCCAGCCAGCACGCCGCTATTGGTCGGGGCCTCCCACAGCTTGGTGCCCTTGTCGGCCGAGTACGCCACGAAGCGACCGTCCGCGGTGCCCTGAAACACGAGGTTGCCGGCGGTGGTCATCGTGCCGCCGTTCCAGATGTTGGGATATTCCTGCGCCCACACCTTCTTCTGAGCGATGGGATCCCACGCCAGCAGGCTGCCCTTGTAGCTGGCCGCAGCTTCGGCCGCCGCCTTGGCATCTTCCGGGTACGGCAGATCCAGCCCGATGTTCCAGACGCCTTCGCGATTGTCGAAGGCCACTTCCTTGTGCGGAGAGAGCAGCGAGGCCGCTTCCTGCGCCGGGATGTAGACCAGCCCCGTCTTCGGGTTGAACGACATCGGATGCCAGTTGTGTCCACCGAACGGACCCGGGATCAGCAGCTTCGGCTCCTTGGTCCAGTCGGCGATCTTCTGGTCGACGACCGGGCGTCCGGTCTTGAGATCGATATGCGTTGCCCAGTTGGCGGGCACGTACTTCTCGGCGCTCAGCAGTTCGCCGGTGACGCGATCGAGCACGTAGAAGAAGGCGTTCTTCGGCGCGTGCAGCAACACCTTGCGCGGCTTGCCGCCGATCTCGAGATCCGCCAGCACGATGTTGCCGGTGGCGTCGTAGTCCCAGTTGTCGCCCGGCGTTTCCTGGTAGTGCCAGGCGTACTCGCCGGTATCCGGATTGAGCGCGACGATCGACGAGATGTAGAGGTTGTCCGCGTCCTCGGGCTCACCGCGTTCGATGCGATTCCACGACACGCCGTTGCCGGTGCCGAAGTACAGCAGGTTCGCCTCGGGGTCGTAGGAGAAGCTGTTCCAGACCGTGCCGCCGCCGCCCTGCTCCGCGAACTTGGTGCCCTTCCAGGTCTTCACGGCCTTGTCGAGCGCCGCGGTTTCCTGGGGCTTCGACGGATCGCCCGGGACCGTGTACCAGCGCCACAGCAGCTTGCCGTCCGCGGCACTGAACGCCGACACCGAACCGCGCGCGTTGAACTCGGCGCCGCCGCTGCCGATGATGACCTTGTCCTTGATCGCGATCGGCGCGCCGGTGAGCGCGAACGTGCGGCCCGAGCCGTCGGCCGCGTTGGTCTCCCAGATCTTCTTTCCGTCCTTGGCGTCCAGCGCAATCATGCGGCCGTCGAACGCGGCGACGAAGACCTTGCCGCCACTGATGGCGACGCCACGATTGACGACGTCGCAGCAGGCGTTGCCCGACTTCGAACGCGGCACCTCGGGGTCGAACTTCCAGACCAGTTCGCCCGTCTTGGCGTTGAGCGCGTAGAGAATGCTGTACGCGCCGGTCGTGTACATCATGCCGTCGACGACCAGAGGCGTGGCCTCGGCGCCGCGATCGACGTCGACCTTGTAGGTCCAGGCCATACCGAGCTTGGCGACGTTCTGATCGTTGATCTTGTCCAGCGGGCTGAAGCGCTGGTCACTGTAATTGCGGCCGGTGCTGAGCCAGACGCCCGGCTCCTTGTCGATCGCCGCGATGCGCGCGGTGTCGACCTGCGCGATCGGCTTGTCGTTCGCAGCCGCGGCTGGCGGTGCGGCGGTTTCGGCGCCCGGCGCCGGGGACTTTTCCCCACACCCGGCCACGCTGAAGAGGACCACGAGACTGGCGGCAGCAATTCGTTTCACGCGTTTCTCCTTCGGTATCGTCGTTCCGATCGACTGCGCGGTGGCAGGCAGCGTCGGGACTTTTTCCTGAGTCGGCCTGCATCTTACGTCGACGTAGGGGAATCCGGCATCCAGGACCGGGTAGCCCGGGTGCAACCGGGGCTTCGGCAACGGGAAGGGAACGGTCCCGGGATTTCATCCGGGCCAAAAAAAACGCCCGGCATGAGCCGGGCGCTGGGTACCACGACGACGAAAGCCGCGTCAGGTCTTCGGAACCGCTGCCGCCTCCTTGGCCGAAAGCTCCTTCTTCAGATCGTGCGCGCGCTTGATGACGTACTGGTGCACGGCCTCCACGTCCTCGGCGGTGAACTTGTCCATGACCGAGGGCATGCCCTTCTGCGCGAACGCGCCGGCGAGGATTCCCGCGAACATCTGGTGCTTCTCGGGCGTCAGGTAGCGCAGGTCGGGCAGCACGGAGCTGGCGATGGCGTTGGGGCCGTGGCACATGCCGCAGTTGGCGTTGTACAGCTCGCGTCCCTTGGCGACGGTCTTCTCGTCGGCCTTGAGCTCCGGCGGTTCGGGCTGCGCGATCACGTTGTTCTTCGGCGGCGGCAACGTGTCCGTGCCGCCGATCTTGTACGTGAGCACGCGCGCCTCGGCCCGCACCTTGGCCGGTTCGTAGATGCCACCCAGTGCGAGCGGGAACGCACCGCCCCAGCCGGCCGCGACGGTCACGTACTGCTCGCCGTCGATCTCATAGGTCATCGGGCCGGCCATCACGCCGGTGTTGGCAGGCGACTCCCACAGCTTCTCGCCCTTGTCGGCCGAGTAGGCGACGAAGCGCCCGTCCGCCGTGCCCTGGAACACCAGGCCGCCCGCGGTGCTGAGCGTGCCGCCGTTCCAGATCGTCTCGTAGCTCTGCCGCCAGACTTCCTTCTTCGCCACCGGGTCCCACGCAATCAGGTGGCCCTTGTGCGCGGCGGCCGCACCCGCGAGCTCCTTGGGATCCTCCGGCAACGCGATCGATTCGCCACCGAGATGCCAGTTGCCCTTGCCGGTGAACTTCTTCTCGCCTGCCGACGGCGCCATGTAGGCGATCGCCTCCTGCATCGGGATGTACACGTAGCCGGTCTGCGGGTTGTACGACATCGGCTGCCAGTTGTGCGCACCGATCGGTCCGGGCGAAATCAGCTTGCCTTCCTTCGACCAGTCACCGCCCGCGGTCTCCACCGGCCGGCCGGTCTTCATGTCGACGTGCGAGGCCCAGTTGGCGGGCGCGAACTTGTCCGCGCTCAGCAGCTCGCCGGTGGCGCGGTCGATCACGTAGAAGAAGCCGTTCTTCGGTGCCTGCATCAGCACCTTGCGCTTGGTCCCGTTGATCGGGAGCTCGGCCAGCATGATGTGCTGCGTGGCGGTGTAGTCCCAGTCGTCGCCGGGCGTGGTCTGGTAGTGCCAGACGTATTCGCCGGTCTCGGCCTTGAGCGCGACGATCGAGGACAGGAACAGGTTGTCGCCGCCGCCGGGCGAACGCACGTCGCGCGCCCACGGCGAGCCGTTGCCCACGCCGATGTAGACGAGATCCAGCTCGGGGTCGTAGACGATCGAATCCCACACCGTGCCGCCGCCACCGAACTTCCAGTAGACGTCGCCCTTCCACGTCGCCTTGGCCATTTCCATGGCCTTGTTCTCCGCCGGCTTCGAGGGATTCCCCGGAACCGTGAAGAAGCGCCAGAGCTGCTTGCCCGATTCGGCGTCGTAGGCGGTGACGTAGCCGCGCACGCCCAGTTCCGCGCCACCGTTGCCGATCAGCACCTTGCCGTTGGCCACGCGAGGCGCACCGGAGATGGTGTAGCTGCGCTCGTGATCGACGACCGTGTCCACTTCCCAGACCTTGGCTCCGGACCTGGCGTCGAGCGCGATCAGGCGGCCGTCGTAGGCGCCGAAGTACACGCGGCCCTTCCACACCGCGACGCCGCGATTGGCGACGTCGCAGCAACCGTCACGATCCTTGTCGCGCGCAACCTTGGGGTCGTACTTCCACAGCTCCTTGCCGGTCACCGGATCGAGCGCGCTGACGATCGAGAACGCACCGGTCACGTACATCACGCCGTCGACGACGATGGGCGTCGCCTCGGTCGCGCGATCGACGTCGAGCTTGTAATGCCAGGCCAGGCCCAGCTTGGAAACGTTCGCCTTGTCGATCTTCGTCAACGGGCTGAAGCGCTGCTCGTCGTACGTACGCCCGTAGCTCATCCAGGAGCCGGGCTCCTGGTCGGCCGCGATGATGCGCGCGCCATCCACCGCGGCGGCCGGCTTGTCGGATGCGGGCGCCGTGACGGCAGGTTCGGATGTCGCGGCCGTCGATGCCGGGTCGGATGGTTTGCCGCAGGCGCTCAATGCCAGCGTGGCCAGCATCGGCCACAGCAGATTGCGAAGGTTCATGCCGCGTACTCCTCGTTGCAGAGTTTTCGTCGAATGCAGCCGTCTGTGCGGCTGACGGGCCCGAGAGGCCCGAACGAAAGTCTAGGGGGCGCGAACGCAGCGTCCCTGCAAGCGAACGAAGATCGGGAATTCTTCCCGGCACATCCGACCCGTAGCCCGGACGAAGTCCGGGGTTACCCTCGCATACGGAGCGCAACCCCGGACTTCGTCCGGGCTGCGGGTGCGTGTCAGGCGGCGGCGATCGCCTGATCGAGATCGGCGATCAGATCATCGGCGTGCTCGATGCCGATGGACAGGCGCACGGTGTCTTCGCTGACACCGGCCTTCACCAGTTCTTCGGGCGAGAGCTGGCGATGCGTCGTCGAGGCCGGATGCGTGGCCAGCGAGCGCACGTCTCCGATGTTGACCAGGCGCGTGAACAGCTTCAGCGCATCCTGGAATTTCCCGCCTGCCTCGCGTCCGCCTTCCAGACCGAACGTGATGATTCCCGACGGCCGGCCGCCGAGATACTTCTTGGCCAGCGCGTGATCGGAATGTTCCGGCAGGCCGGCGTAACCGACCCACTTCACCTTCTTCTGGCCCTTGAGATGCTTGGCGATGCGCAGCGCGTTCTCGGTGATGCGGTCCATGCGCAGCGCCAGGGTTTCGATGCCCTGCAGGATCTGGAAGGCGTTGAACGGCGACAGCGCAGCGCCCATGTTGCGCAGCGGCACGACGCGCGCACGGCCGATGTACGCGGCCGGCCCGAGGGCCTCGGTGTAGACGACGCCGTGGTAGCTCGGGTCCGGTTCATTGAGGCGCGTGAAGCGCGCCTTGTGCTCGGCCCACGGGAATTTTCCGGAGTCGACGATGGCGCCACCAAGCGTCGTGCCGTGCCCGCCGAGATATTTGGTCAGCGAGTGCACGACGATGTCGGCGCCGTGTTCGATCGGGCGCAGCAGGTAGGGCGTGGCCACCGTGTTGTCGATGATCAGCGGCACGCCGCCGTCATGCGCGATCTTCGCCAGCGCCGCGATGTCGGTGATGTTGCCCAGCGGGTTGCCGATGGACTCGGCGAACACGGCCTTGGTCTTCGAATCGATCAGGCCCTTGAAGCTCTCCGGCTTGCGCGGGTCGGCGAAACGCACCTCGATGCCGAACTGCGGCAGCGTGTGCGCGAACAGGTTGTAGGTGCCGCCGTAGAGCGTGCTCGACGACACGATGTTGTCGCCGGCCGCCGCGATCGTCTGGATCGCGTACGTGACCGCAGCCTGGCCCGATGCGAGCGCCAGCGACGCGATGCCGCCTTCGAGCGCCGCGAGCCGCTGCTCGAGCACGTCGTTGGTCGGATTCATGATGCGGCTGTAGATGTTGCCGGCGACCTTGAGGTCGAACAGGTCGGCGCCGTGCTGCGTGCTGTCGAACGCGAAGGCGACCGTCTGGTAGATCGGCACGGCCACGGCATGCGTGGTCGGATCGGGCTTGTATCCCGCGTGGATGGCGAGGGTTTCGAACTTCAGCGTCGGCTCTGACATCGTGAGATCCCTGGGGTCGGTGGCGGGTGCGGGGCCGAGTATAGCCAGCCGACCGCAGGCGTCCGTGACCCTTCACGGGGTGGGCTCAGAAGAAGTTCTTACAAGCTCAGGCCGCGCAGCCCGGGTGAAACCCGGGGCTTCTTGCATTCGATCGAGCAACGGCCCCGGGTTTCACCCGGGCTACGTCAGGCCCGGCTCCAGCGCGCCTTGACCGGCACGCCGGCGCGCGCGAACACCTGCGACATCGGGCAGCGACGTTCAGTCTCGGCCTGCAGCTTCTCCAGCTCCGCGTCGCTGGCGGTCGTGGCGACCGTGACGTTCATCGACACCGGCTGAAAGTCCGGAAGACCTTTCGCCGGCACGCCCACGAGCACCGACATGTCGATCTCGGCCTCGAGGTCGAAGCTCATGCGCTCGATCGCAATGCCCATTCCCTTGGCCACGATCTGCGCGGTCGCCTGCGAGCAGGAGGTCAGCGACGCCAGCGCATAGGCGAGCGGTCCCGGCGCGGCGTCCTGACCGCCGAAGGCAACGACGGCGTCGACTTGGATGACATGCGGCGTGCCGCGCACCTGGATGGTCTGCGCCATGCCGACACCCTCGGTGTGCAGGGCATAAGCCGACTTGGGTCCGCGTGCGTTCGACGTCATGTTCTGTTCCTTCGATTCCTGTGGGTGCCGGGGAGCCCTGACGCGAACCCTGGACTAGATACCGTAGATCAGGCGCGACAACGGCGTGCTGGCCTGGAAATCACCGCGGATGTGAGTGCCCAGCAAGGACTCCGCGCGTCGCACCGAACACTCGTCGTTGAGCATCAGCGCCACCTTCCAGCCCAGGTCGTGCGCCTGCTGGAGGATGCGTTCGCAATGCTCCACGAACGGGACGTAGTGCGAGTGCATTCTCCTGGCAGCGGCGACGCGCCGCTCGATCTGATCCAAGGTCATGTGTGCCGCCTGCTTGCGTGTGGTCTCAAGTATGGCGAGGAAGCAAGAGGCAGGCCACTGCTTTCATCGCCGCGCGCCCGCATCGGAACTCTCGTTCTGAATTCAGACCTTTTCGATCAGCACGGCAATCCCCTGCCCGACGCCGATGCACATGCTGCAAAGGGCGAAACGCCCGCCGTTGCGGTGCAGCTGCCGCACCGCGGTCGTCGCCAACCGGGCACCGGACGCCCCGAGCGGATGCCCGAGTGCGATGGCGCCGCCGTTCGGATTGACCCGCGCGTCATCGTCGGCCAGACCCAGCAGGCGCGTCACGGCCAGGGCCTGCGCGGCGAAGGCTTCGTTGAGTTCGATGACATCAATCTGGCCGATCGTCAGGCCGGCGAGGTGCAACACCTTGTCGATCGCGGGCGCGGGGCCGATGCCCATCACGCGCGGTGCGACACCCGCGCTCGCTGCCGCCACGACGCGCGCCAGCGGCTTGAGGCCGCCGCGCTTCACGGCCTGCTCGCCGGCGACCAGCAGCGCCGCCGCGCCGTCGTTGATGCCGGACGCATTGCCGGCCGTCACGACACCGTCGGGTCGCGTCACCGGCTTGAGCCTGGCCAGCGCATCGAGCGTGGTGGCGCGTGGATGCTCGTCGAGCGTCACGACCACCGCGTCGCCCTTCTTCGCCGGCACCGTCACCGGCACGATCTCCACGTCGAAATCGCCGCGCTGCTGCGCCGCGATCGCCTTGGTCTGGCTGGCGAGCGCGAAGCGGTCCTGATCTTCGCGCGCCACGCCGTACTCCTTCGCCACGTTCTCCGCGGTCTCGGCCATCGAGTCGACGCCGTGGAGATCGCGCAGCTTCGCGTTGATGAAACGCCAGCCGAGCGTCGTGTCGTAGAGCTGCTGGTCGCGGCCGAACGCGCCGCTCGCCTTGCCCATCACGAACGGCGCACGCGACATGCTCTCGACGCCGCCGGCGATCGCCAGCTGCACCTCGCCCGCGCGAATGGCGCGCGCGGCGCTGGCCAGCGCATCGAGTCCCGAGCCGCAGAGCCGATTCACCGTCGATGCACCGGCCGTCAACGGCAGGCCGGCGAGCAATGCGCCCATGCGCGCGACGTTGCGATTGTCTTCACCGGCCTGGTTGGCGCAGCCCATGCAGACTTCCTCGAGCGCATCCCAGTCGACGTCCGGGTTGCGCTCGCGCAGCGCGCGCAACGGAATCGCCGCCAGATCGTCGGTGCGGATCGACGACAGCGCGCCGCCGTAGCGACCGAAGGGCGTGCGGATGGCGTCGCAGATGTAGGCGTCGGTCATCGTGTTCTCGGTAAGAGGATGGGACCCGTAGCCCGGACGAAGTCCGGGGTCGCGCTCGGCTGGACGAGCACCGTCCCGGACTTCGTCCGGGCTACGGATTCAGGTTTTGAGCGTGAACAGATTCACCGCTTCGAGATCCAGCACCAGCACGCCGTCCTGATTGATCAGCTCCCAGCGCCACTTCAGCGAGCCGATCCTTCCGCTGCCGGACACGGTCTTTTCGAGGATCGTCACTTTCAACTCGAGGCGATCACCCGGCCGCACCGGCGCCGGCCACTTCAGGTAGTTCATCCCCGGCGAGGCCAGCGACTCCGAATCGCCGAGGACGGCGTCGACCATCAGCCGCATCGCGATGGAGCAGGTATGCCAGCCGCTGGCGATCAGCCCGTTCCAGCGGCTCGCCTGCGCACGTGCAGGGTCCGTGTGGAACCACTGAGGGTCGTGCTGTCTTGCGAACGCGAGGATCTCGTCCTCGGTGACCGTCGCCGGCCCGAGCTGGATCACCTGGCCCTGCTCGAATTCCGCGAATTTCATCTGCGGATCTCCCGGTTCATCCGAAGCGCGGCGTGCGCTTCTCGGTGATCGCAGCCAGGCCTTCGCGGGCGTCGGCGCCGCCGAAGCCGTTCATCTCCGCCGCGACGGAATGCTCGAACGCCGGCAGGCCGAGCCGCAGCCAGTGGTTGAGGCTGCGCTTGGTCCACGAGATCGCCGTGGCGCTGCCGCGCGCGAGGCGCTGCGCGATCGACTCCGCCGTCGCGGCGAGCTGGTCGGGTTCGACGCACATCGTCACCAGGCCGATGCGCTCGGCCTCTTCGGCGAGGACCGTCTCGCACAGCAGCAGGTAGTACTTCGCCTTCGCCATGCCGCAGAGCAGCGGCCACACCAGCGCGGCGTGATCGCCCGCCGCCACGCCGATGCGCGTGTGGCCATCGATCAGCTTGGCCCCGCGCGCGGCAACGGTGATGTCAGCCATCAGCGCCACTGCGAGGCCCGCTCCGACGGCGGCTCCGTTGATGGCGGAGACGATCGGCTTGTCGCAGTTCAGCATGCCCAGCACGATGTCGCGTGCCTCGCGCATCACCTGCAGGCGCACGCTTTCGGTGGCGATCATCTGCTCGATCATCGTGTGCGCGCCGCCGGCGCAGAACGCCTTGCCGTCGCTGCGCACGAGAATCGCGCGGACGCGGGGATGCTCGTCGAGCTGCGTCCAGATGCGGCTCAGCGCAAGATGCGTGGGGGCGCTGCAGAGCGGCACGCTGCCGGCAGGGCCGAAGACGACTTCGGCGATGCCATCGTCACGGACGAGGACGCGCAGTTCGGGGGTTTCGCAGATCGTTTCCATGGTCCTTCGGCTCCTGGGGTCAGACCCGAGTGTCGTCTTCCGCAGGACATCCGTGTAGCCCGGGTGAAACCCGGGGTGACTTCCCGCAGGAACGAACAAGCTCCCGGGTTGCACCCGGGCTACGTCAATACGTCTCGAGGTGCAGCCTTCCCTCGGCCTTCATCCTCGGATGCAATTCCTTCCACGCGATGCCGTGCTGGTCGGCGATGAAACGCAGCGCGTCCATCACGCCGTCCTCCATGCCCTTCAGCCCGCAGACATAGATGTGCGTCGCATCGTTGGTGAGCAAGGCCGCGACGTCGCTGGCCCGCTCGCGCATCAGGTCCTGCACGTAGGTCTTGGCCTGCCCTTCCTTGCGCGAGAACGCGAGATGGATGTCGATGAAGTCCTTCGGCAGGTTCATCAGCGGGCCGAAATACGGCAGGTCTTCCTTGGTGCGCGCGCCGAAGAACAGCATCAGCTTGCCGTCCCCGTCCTTGCGCAGGCGGCGGCGGCGTTCGGTCATGGCACGCATCGGCGCCGAGCCGGTACCGGTGCAGATCATCAGCAGGTTGGCCTTCGGATCGTCCGCCATCAGGAAGCTGCTGCCGAACGGACCGATGACCTTCACCTGGTCACCCTTCTGCAGGTCGCAGACGTAGTTGGACGCCACGCCACGCACCGGGTTGCCGGCGTGATCGGAGGTCACCCGCTTCACCGTCAGCGACAGGTTGTTGTACTTGGGCCGCTCGCCATCGCGCGGACTCGCGATCGAATACTGGCGGGCGTGGTGCGGCCGGCCGTGCGCATCGGTACCCGGCGGAATGATGCCGATCGACTGGCCTTCGAGCACCGGGAACGGCGAGGAGCCAAAGTCCAGCACGATGTGGTGCGTGTCGTAATCGCGACCGAGCTCGGTGACGCGGAAGTTGCCGGTGACGGTGGCCACCGCGGGCTGCTTGAGCGTATGGCTGTTCACCACCGGCCTGGGCGCGGACTTCGGCGGCACCGTGGAGCCGCGCGCGGCGTCGACCGGAGGCGGGGTGAACGTAGTCTCGTCGGCGCCACCGCTGCCGCCACCCGTGGGGCTCGTCGTCGCCGTCTCGGCGCCCTCGATCTCCTGTTCCTGCGGCAGCTCGTCCCAACCCAGCTGCTCGTCGAGCGAGTAGGCCTTCACGCGCACGACATTGCGCCAGTTGTCGATCGAGCCCGTCGGGCACGGCGAGATGCAGGCGTTGCAGCCGTTGCAGATATCCGGATCGACGACGTAGTTGCGCGAGTCGTGCGTGATCGCATCGACCGGGCAGGTCTCTTCGCAGGTGTTGCAGCGAATGCAGATGACCGGATCGATCAGGTGCTGCTTGAGGATGTCGGGCGTAGCGCTCATCTCGATATCAGACAGACCTCACCGCAAAGGCGCAAAGGGAAAAGAAAGGACGCAGAGGTAAAGAACAAAAAAGGTCATTGCTCCTTTGCGACCTTTCTTTTCCCTTTGCGCCTTTGCGGTAAAAACACCCGCAATACGATGTCAATTAAACCGCACGTACGGAATGTCCAGCGGCTGCTTGTTGATGCCCGACAGCGGCGCCGAAATCCAGTTGGCGTACTGTCCCGGCTCGACGACGCGGCCCATCAGGGATGCAACATACGCGCGGTCGGCCGCGGTCGGCATCCACTCGCTGGCCTTGGCGTTCCATTCTTCCTGCGACACCGGACGGCCGTCCGGCGCGATGCGCACGCCCGACAGCGTGCCGATCTGGCGGTTGAACGCCTTGTGCGGCACCGTCAGGCGGAACGGCAGGCCGGCTTTCTCGATGACCTTGTTCCAGCGGCCGACACCGGCTTCGGAATCCTTGATGAAGTCGTCGCGCAGCACTTCGTTGAGCGCGTTGAGCATCGGCACTTCCTTCTCGACCAGCTTGCCGTCGACCACGTTGAGGATCTTGTAGCCGCGATCCTTCAGCAGGTGATCGTCGCCGCGCTTGGTCTCCTCGTAACGGCCCTTCAGGCCCGTGTTGTAGAACGTGGCCGCATTGGAAGACTGGTCGGCGCCGAACAGGTCGAGCGTGACGCTGTAGTGGAAGTTCAGATAGCGCTGGATCGTCTGCAGGTCGATGGCGCCGAGCGCGCGAACCTGGTCCGGCGCCTCGACGTTGTGCTTCTTCATCAGTTCGCAGGTGCGCGCGATGACGCGCGACACGCCGGACTCGCCCACGAACATGTGGTGCGCTTCCTCGGTGAGCATGAACTTGGTCGTGCGCGCGAGCGGATCGAAGCTCGACTCGGCCAGTGCACAGAGCTGGAACTTGCCGTCACGGTCCGTGAAGTACGTGAACATGAAGAACGCCAGCCAGTCCGGCGTCTGCTCGTTGAACGCACCCAGGATGCGGGGGTTGTCCTCCTGGCCTGAACGGCGCTGCAGCAGCGCGTCCGCTTCTTCGCGACCGTCGCGGCCGAAGTAGCGGTGAAGGAGATACACCATCGCCCACAGGTGACGGCCTTCCTCGACGTTGATCTGGAACAGATTGCGCAGGTCGTACAACGAGGGCGCCGTCAGGCCCAGGTGCCGCTGCTGCTCGACCGACGCCGGCTCGGTGTCGCCCTGCGTGACGATGATGCGGCGCAGGTTGGCGCGGTGCTCGCCCGGCACTTCCTGCCAGACGTCCTCGCCCATGTGCTCGCCAAAGTGGATCTTGCGGTCCTGAACCTGGGGCGACAGGAAGATGCCCCAGCGATAGTCCGGCATCTTCACGTAGTCGAAGTGCGCCCAGCCGCTCGGCTCCGCGCTGGTGGCGGTGCGCAGGTAGACGTCGTGCTGATGCGAGCCCTCGGGCCCCATGTCGCCCCACCACGAAAGAAAGTTGGGCTGCCACTGCTCGAGCGCGCGCTGCAGCACGCGGTCGCTGTTGAGGTTGACGTTGTTCGGGATCTTCTGGCTGTAGTCGATGGCGCTCATCGGAAACTCCGGATAGTTGCTCGCTGCGGAAAGTAATCAACCGCAAAGGCGCAAAGGGAAAAGAAAGGGCGCAGAGAAAAGAAAGCCAATCGAAAAACTTTGCGTCCTTTCTTTTCCCTTTGCGCCCTTTGCGTCAAAAGATTTTCTTTCAGACTCGCTGGAAATCGAACGCCGCCTTCTCGCCCTTGCCGTAGACCTTCAGCGCGCCCTTCTCGCCGACGGCGTTCGGGCGGATGAAGATCCAGTTCTGCCAGGCGGAGAGACGACCGAAGACACGGGTCTCCATCGTCTCGGTGATGCCGAAGCGCAGGTTGGCTTCCAGACCCGTGAGCGCATCGGGCGACAGCGCCGCGCGCTCTTCCAGCGCGATGCGGATCTCGTCTTCCCAGTCGATGTCGTCCGGTGCACCGGTGACCAGGCCCAGCTTCTGCGCGTCGGCCGGCGAGATGGCGGAGCCGAGCGTCTTGCGTACGGCCTCGATCTCGCCCGCGTCGTCGTAGTAGCGATGCGCGACGCGCGACTTGCCGTTGACCATCGGGTAGTGCCCGAAGTTGAGCGCGGAAACCTGCAGGCTCGGCGCGTTCTCGGGAAGCGCCTGCATGTAGCTGCGATCCGCGGCAAGGCCGATCTCGAGCAGCGTGCCGGCGAAGCACGAGCCCTGTTCGATCAGCGCGAACAAGGTGCGCGAGGAGACGTCGAGACGGGCCAGGCAGCGGCGCAGGAAGCCCAGCGTCTCGCGCACGAACCAGTGCTTCTGGTGCGCATCGAGCGCCGCGTCGCAGCCGAGCACATGCGCCGCATCGCCCTGCGTGCGCAGCAGCCAGGTGCCGACTTCGAGTTCATTGGTCCGCAGATGCAGGATCGCGTCGTCCAGCTCGCGCGCCAGACGCAGCGGCCACCAGTTCACGCCGGCCTTGAGGATGCCGTCGATGTCGGTGGGCTGGGCCGCTTCCGGCGCCTTCACCGTGAGGTTGGCCAGACGCCGGTTGCGATCGATGCTCACCGACACGTAGCGGTACTCGATGCCGTCCGCGCTGTCGTTGCGCTCCAGTGGCGTCAGCTGCACGCCCTTGGCAGCGGCCGGTCGGTCGCTCTGCGCCGCCAGTTCGAGCACGCGCTTCTTCACCGTGTCGGCGAACACCGCGGGCTTGGCGATCTCGTCCACCAGCTTCCAGTCCTTCGCACGCTGGCCGCGCTGGCCTTCCATGCTCGTGCAGAAGATGTCGGCGAGGTCGTGGCGGACCTTGCGCTTGTCGGTGACACGGGTCAGGCCGCCGGTGCCCGGCAGCACGCCGAGCAGCGGGACTTCCGGCAGCGAGACGGCGGACGAGCGATCGTCGACCAGGTAGATCTCGTCGCAGGCCAGCGCCATCTCGTAGCCGCCACCGGCGCAGGCGCCGTTCACGGCCGCGAGGAACTTCAGTCCCGAGTGCCGCGAGGAATCCTCGATGCCGTTGCGGGTCTCGTTGGTGAACTTGCAGAAGTTCACCTTCCACGCATGCGACGAGGTGCCGAGCATGAAGATGTTGGCGCCCGAGCAGAAGATGCGGTCCTTCAGGCTGGTGATGACGACGCTGCGCACTTCCGGGTGCTCGAAGCGCACGCGCTGCAGCGCGTCGTGCAGTTCGATGTCCACGCCCAGGTCGTAGGAGTTGAGCTTGAGCTTGTAGCCGGGGCGCAGGCCGGCGTCCTCGGCCACGTCCATCGCCAGCGTCGCCACCGGGCCGTCGAAACTCAGACGCCAGTGCCGGTACTTCGCGGGCTCGGTGCGGTAATCGACGTTGGGTACGGACGGCTGCATGGGGGACTCCTCAGTACGCTGGCGCGTTGATGCATTATTTTGCATGCATTATTGTGCATGTCAACCCGAAGCTTTTACTCGCGCGTCGCGATCGTCCGTTCCAGCGCGGTCGCGACGGCCGACAGGCACTCCGCCGGCGGCTTGCCGCTGGTATCGAACAGCAGGTCCGCCTTGGCATAGAACGGCGTGCGTTCCTGCAGGATCAGGCGCAGGTCGTCCATCGCCTGCTTGTTGCCGGACATGGGCCGCAGGTCGCCCTGGGCGATGACGCGGTTCATGTGCTCTTCGGGCGCGGCGGTGAGCCAGATCGTGTAGCACTTCGACAGCAGCAGGTTGAACGTCGCCGCCTCGGTGACGATGCCACCCGGCGTGTCGATGACGGCCAGCGGATGCTTCTCCAGCGCGTCCTCGAGCGCCCGGCGCTCGTAGCGCCGGTAGGCCACCGGCCCGTACAAGGAATGGATCTCGTCCGGACGGCAGCCGGCGACGCGCTCGATCTCGCGATTCAGATCCACAAAGGGCCGGCGCAGACGGTCCGCCAGGCCTCTTCCAAGCGTCGACTTGCCGGCGCCCCGCAATCCGATCAGCGCGATCCGGTCGAGTCGGTGGTCGCGCGTCTCCGGACTGCCGAACAGCTGGGTGAGCGCGTTGCGCGCCGCCTCGAGCTGCGCCGGCGTGCGCCCGTGCAGCAGATCGCGGATCAGCAGCCAGTCCGGGGAGTCCGTGGTCTCGTCTCCGAGCAGTTCGGCCAGCGAGCAATCCAGCGCCTGTGCGATCTGCTGCAGGATCAGGACCGAGGGATTGCCGTCGCCGGCCTCGAGATTCGCCAGGTGTCGTTCCGAGACGTCCGCGATCTGCGCGAGCACCTTTCGCGTGATGCCGCGACGTGCGCGTAGCCGTCGCACGCGAGACCCCAACGCGACCTGCAACGGATCACGCACGTCCGGCGTCGCGGCAGGCGCGGTCCGGGCGGCATCGGGAGATTTCGGGGGCATTCGGGGTCGGGCGGACCACCCTCCACAGCTTTACTTCTTATGCACTATGATGCATTTTTACATCATCAACTCCGGCCTGCGCAAGACGGGCAGGCCCGGCAGAGGACCAACCCATGAGCAGCGACACCTCACAGGCGGCGTTCCGCGATCTGATCGCCGAAGTCACCCGGCACATCGCGGGCCGACCACTCGACACGGATCTCCAGTCCGATCTGAACCACTGGGCGGCCGCGGACAGTCCGCTATACGCAAAGCTGTTCGACGCCTGCCGTCAGGGCGTGGCCGAGGGCTGGATGTGCAGCCGCGAGGCCGGCGGCATCCGCTACGGCCGCGTGATCAAGCCCGACCCGGCGATCGACGGCTTCTCGGTCGACGTCGTCGAGATGGACCGCATCAAGGGGCCTCATCACGTCCATCCCGAAGGCGAGATCGATCTGGTGATGCCGCTCGAGGGCGAGGCCCGGTTCAACGGCAGCCCGGCGGGATGGAAAGTCTACGAGCCGGGCTCGGCCCACTACCCGACCGTCAGCGACGGCCGTGCGCTGGTGCTCTACCTGTTGCCGAAGGGCGCGATCCAGTTCACGCCGGGACCGGACGACGCGAAGACGGATTGAAGGACGAGGACCCCGCATTGCTGCGGGGGTCCTCGCGCGAAGGTTCTGCCGCAAGCCTGTCATCCTCGACGGGCCTGATGGTGATCGACGCGGCAACGAAGAATCGACGGCATCTGCTGCAGCGACCGCGTCCACGCGGCGATCACACACGAGATTGAGGAGAGCACAAGGGATGAACCACGCGGTCAGCATCGAGCCCACGCCCGAAAGGCTCAACTTCGCGCAGCACCTGCTCGACCTCAACGCGTCGCGTGCCGACAAGCTCGCGTACATCGACGACGCCGGTTCGCTCAGCTACGGCCAGCTCGCCGGGGCCGTCCGCCGCTTCGCCGGCGCGCTCGAAAGCCTCGGCTTGCGCCGCGAGGATCGCGTGCTGCTCTGTGCGCACGACAGCACCGACTGGCCGGTCGCCTTCCTCGGCTGCCTGTACGCGGGCGTCGTGCCGGTGGCGGTCAACACGCTGCTGGGGGCGACCGACTACGCGTACATGATCGAACACGCGCGTGCACGCGCCGTGATCGTCTCGCAGGCGCTGCTCGCAACGATCGAATCCGCGGTGCAGCAGTCCTCGGTGAAGCCGGAGAGCCTGATCGTGTCGCGCGCGGATTCGGCGACGCTGCCGATCGGCGCGAAGCGCTTCGAGGACCTGCTCGCGGCCGGCATGGAGATGCCGGTCGCCGCCACCACGGGCCGCGACGACATCGCGTTCTGGCTGTATTCCTCGGGTTCCACCGGTCGTCCGAAGGGCACCGTGCACACGCACGGCAACCTGTTCGCGACCGCCGCCACTTATGGCGCGAACGTGCTCGGCCTGCGCGAAGACGACGTCACGTTCTCCGCTGCCAAGCTGTTCTTCGCCTACGGCCTGGGCAACGCGCTGACGTTCCCGCTCAGCGTCGGCGCCACGGTGATCCTGATGGCCGAGCGCCCGACGCCCGACGCCGTGTTCAAGCGCCTCGTCGACGGCCAGCCCAGCGTGTTCTTCGGCGTCCCCACGCTGTACGCCGGCATGCTCGCATCCGCCGCCCTCCCCGCACGCGAGACCGTTCGCATCCGCCGCTGCACCTCGGCCGGCGAAGCACTGCCCAAGGAGATCGGCGAGAAGTTCGAAGCGCACTTCGGCGCGCCGATTCTCGACGGCATCGGTTCCACCGAGATGCTGCACATCTTCCTGTCGAATCGCGCCGACGAGCTTCGCTACGGAACCAGCGGAAAGCCGGTGCCGGGTTACGAGCTGCAACTGCTCGACGACAGCGGCGCGCCGGTCGGCGCGGACGAGGTCGGCGATCTCTACGTGAAGGGCGACAGCTCCGCGCTGATGTACTGGGGCAACCGCGAGAAGTCGCGCGCCACCTTCCTCGGCGGCTGGACCAAGACCGGCGACAAGTACGTGCGCGACGCGCAGGGCTGGTACACCTACGCGGGCCGCTCGGACGACATGCTCAAGGTCAGCGGCCAGTACGTGTCGCCGTTCGAGGTCGAGTGCTGCCTGATGCAGCACGAGTTCGTGCTCGAAGCCGCGCTGATCGGCATCACCGACGGCGACGGCCTGACCAAGTCCAAGGCCTTCGTCGTGCTCAGGCAGGGCGTCGAGGCCAGCGATGCGCTGGCGGTGGAGATCAAGCGCTTCGTCAAGGAGCGCCTGGCGCCGCACAAGTATCCGCGCCGCATCGACTTCATTTTCGAGTTGCCGAAGACGCCCACCGGCAAGATCCAGCGATTCAAGCTGCGGGATCTCGAAATGGCCGCCTTGAAGCCGGCCACCCCGTAGCCCGGACGAAGTCCGGGATTCCGCTCGCCCGTCCTGAAAACCCCGGACTGCGTCCGGGCTACCCGCTGATCCCTGTAGTCCGGGTGAAACCCGGGGGCTTTTGCCAATTGATAGGGGCGATCCCGGGTTTCACCCGGGCTACGGAAGCCGTGCGCTGGCATCCAGACCCGCCCGGTATCCGTATTCGACGGCACGGCGCAGCGCTCCAGGGAATCCGGCCACGGCCGTGCCTTCGGAGCCGGAGGCCCCTTGAGAACGCCAAAGGCGCCGCCATCACCTCAGCGGAAACCTGAGCACGATCGCCGGGAACCGGCGCGCGCAGCGTATTCTCGCGGTCCGGCTGGCGCTTCCCGCCCGCGGCCGCACACATAAAACGACAAACGGAGAGTTTCAGATGGCAGCAAAGAACGTGAATTTCGCCGACAGCGCCCGCACGCGCATGGCCGCCGGCGTCAACATCCTCGCGAACGCGGTGAAAGCCACCCTCGGGCCCAAGGGCCG
Organism: Panacagrimonas perspica; assembly: GCF_004364935.1. Classification (GTDB taxonomy): domain Bacteria; phylum Pseudomonadota; class Gammaproteobacteria; order Nevskiales; family Nevskiaceae; genus Panacagrimonas; species Panacagrimonas perspica. The sequence goes on from NZ_SOBT01000009.1 coordinate 34,127, forward strand.
CAACGTAGTGCTGGACAAGGGCTCCTTCGGCGGTCCGGTCGTCACCAAGGACGGCGTCACGGTTGCCAAGGAGATCGAACTCTCCGACAAGATGGAGAACATGGGCGCGCAGCTGGTCAAGTCGGTCGCGTCCAAGACCGCGGACGACGCTGGCGACGGCACCACCACCGCCACCGTGCTGGCCCAGGCCATCTTCAACGAAGGCCTCAAGGCGGTCTCCTCGGGCGTCGACCCGATGGACATCAAGCGCGGCATCGACCAGGCCTGCGAGGCCGTCGTGGCCCAGCTCAAGAAGCTGTCGACGCCCTGCAGCGAGCGCGAGTCCATCGCGCAGGTCGGCACCGTGTCGGCCAATGCGGACGAGGCCATCGGCAAGATCATCGCCGACGCCATGGACAAGGTCGGCAAGGAAGGCGTGATCTCGGTCGAGGAAGGCACCGGTCTCGACAACGAGCTGAACGTGGTCGAAGGCATGCAGTTCGACCGCGGTTATCTCTCGCCCTACTTCATCACGAACACCGACAACCAGACCGTCGAACTCGAGAATCCGCTGATCCTGATCTCCGAGAAGAAGATCGCGAACCTGCACGAGATGCTCGGCATCCTCGAGGAAGCGTCCCAGCAGAGCCGCTCGCTGCTCATCATCTCCGAGGACGTCGAGGGTGAGGCGCTGGCCACGCTGGTGGTCAACAACGTGCGCGGCGTCCTCAAGTCCGCCGCGGTGAAGGCGCCGGGCTTCGGTGACCGTCGCAAGGAGCAGCTCAAGGACATCGCGACCCTGATCGGCGGCACCGTGATCTCCGAGGACATCGGGCTGACGCTCGAGAAGGCCACGCTGGCCGACCTCGGCACGGCGCAGCGCGTCGTGATCGACAAGGAGAACACCACGATCGTCGGCGGCGCTGGCGACAAGGCGCTGATCGACGCGCGCGTCGGCGAGATCCGCACCCAGATCGCAGCGGCCTCGGCCGACTACGACAAGGAGAAGCTGCACGAGCGGCTCGCCAAGCTCTCCGGCGGCGTCGCCGTGATCAAGGTCGGCGCGGCCACCGAGGTCGAGATGAAAGAGAAGACGATGCGCGTCGACGACGCCGTGCACGCGGTGCATGCGGCGGTCGAGGAAGGCATCGTGGCCGGCGGTGGCGTTGCGCTGGTGCGCGCGTCCAAGGTGCTCGACAAGCTCAAGAGCGCCAACGAGGACCAGCAGATCGGCATCAACATCCTCAAGCGCGCGCTGCAGGAACCCCTGCGCGCGATCGTCAAGAACGCGGGCGGGGAGCCTTCGGTCGTGCTCGACAAGGTGGCCGCCGGCAAGGGCGCGTTCGGTTACAACGCGGCCACCGGCGAGTACGGCGACATGATCAAGCTGGGCATCATCGACCCGACCAAGGTGACGCGAATGGCGCTGCAGAACGCGACGTCGGTGGCCGGCCTGCTGCTGACGACCGAGGCGATGGTGGCCGATGTACCGGCGCCGGCGCCCTCGTTCACCGGCCAGGCCGGCGGCGGCGGCGGCATCCCGGGCATGGGCTGAGCCAGCGGCATGGAGACGGGCGACGATTTCTGATCGGCCCGGCTCTCCGCTTGAATGGAAAAGGGGCGTCCACTCGGCGCCTCTTTTTTTGTGGCCGCGTTGATCACCCGTTCGTTCCGGGCAAGGCGAGGCCGGCTCTCGGTTACGCTTCGGAAGATCCATCCCGCAACCGTCTCGACATGACGACGAAACTCGCACTGATCCCCGGCGCCACACGCCCGCTGACGATCGAATACCAGTGGATCGACGCGCAGGCTCCCGATGCGCCATTGCTCGTGTTCCTGCACGAAGGACTCGGCTCGATCTCGATGTGGCGCGATTTCCCGCACCGGCTGTGCGAGGCGGGAGGATTTCGCGGGCTGGTCTACTCACGACCGGGTTACGGGCTGTCGACGCCGCGCGCGGCGGACGAGAAATGGTCGACCCGCTTCATGCACCAGCAGGCGCAGGAGGTGCTGCCCGACCTGTTGTCCGCCCTTTCGATCGATGTGGAGAAACAGAAGCCCTGGCTGTTCGGACACAGCGACGGCGCATCGATCGCGTTGCTGCACGCGTCGCGCTATCCGGACCGCGTGAGCGGCGCGGTCGTGCTCGCGCCGCACCTGTTCGTCGAGGACCTGAGCGTCGACAGCATCGCCAAGGTCCGCACGACATACCGGGAGACCGGGCTGCGCGAGAAGCTCGCGCGCTATCACGCCGACGTCGATTCGGCGTTCTGGGGCTGGAACGACATCTGGCTCGATCCTGCGTTTCGCGACTGGAACATCGAGAAGGAGGTCGCGCGGATACGCTGCCCGGTGCTCGCGATCCAGGGCGTGAACGACGAGTACGGGACGATGCGGCAGATCGACCGGATCGCGGAGCTCGTGCCCGGTGCCGAACTGCTCAAGCTCGAAGCCTGCGGGCATTCACCGCACCGGGATCAACCGGAGAAGGTGATCGAAGCGACGGTGCGGTGGATATCGCAAACGTAGCCCGGACGAAGTCCGGGTTGCGCTCCGTATGCGAGGGAAACCCCGGACTTCGTCCGGGCTACGGCGGCGTTGGCCGACACACGGGGCCGGGAACGAGCCGCATACCGAGCGCCGCACGCAGCACGACCTGCGCACGCTGGCGTCGTTCCTTGCTCGCCGGATACCGCTGCACCCAATCGAACAGGTCCGCGATATCCAGCGGGTGCTTGCCCGCCCATTCCCCGGCGCGACGCAAGGCGGCCTCGCCCTCCTCTTCCTCGTCGAGGTAGAGCGACAGCAGCTCGTCGAGCTCGGCCGGAATGCTGTTCACGCTGGCGATACCCTGCGGCCCCTCAACCCAGCGCGAACTCGGCACGAATCGGCGTCTTCTTCAGCGGCAGGCCCATCATCTTGCGCGCCTCGGCCGGCGACGCCGGCTCGTAGCCCATGTCACGCACCTGGCGCACGAGACGCTCCATCAGGCGCTGGTTCGTCGCGAGGTCGCCCCGGGCGTAGTAGAGATTGTCCTCGAGGCCCACGCGCACGTGGCCGCCGAGCAGCAGCGCGTTCATCGCGGCCGGAAGCTGCGCGTTGCCGATGCCGCTGACGCCGAAGATCGCGCCCTTGGGCAGCAGGTCCACCATCGTCTGCAGATTGCGCGGCGTGTACGGCATCGCGTTCTGGAACGCGCTGATGCCCATCACGAGGTTGATGAAGTAAGGCTCCTCGTCGAGGCCCGCTTCGATCAGCGCATTGGTGTCCTGCACGATGTGCGTCGGCGAAAAGACTTCCCACTCCGGCTTGATGCCGCGCTTGCGCATTTCCACGGCGAGCATCCGGCATCGCTCCGGACCGGTGTTCATCAGGATTTCCTTACCGTCGAACATGCAGTTGATCGTCGTGGCGTCGAGCGTGCACATCTCGGCGCCCGCCTCCATGCCCTTGATCCGCTCTTCGAACAGGATTTCCCAGTAGCCGTTCGGCGCCTGGCGCACCATGTCGCCGCTGACGCCACCGCCCGTGGAGTTGTTGAGGATGATGTCGCACTTCTGACGGATGCGCGTGTTGAGGTCGTAGTAGATGTCCGCGTTGCACGTCGCCAGGTCATCCGGCCGACGTGCATGCAGCGCGACCACGCTCGCCCCGAGGTTGTAGCAGTCGTAGACGTCGCGGGCGATCTCGTCCGGCTGCGTCGGCAGATGCGGACTCATCTTCTTGCTGGCCATGCCGCCGGTGGGGGCAATCGTGATGATGACCTTGTTGCTGCTCATGGATGTTCTCCTCCTGCTCCGCTGCGGCTTCTGGTGCGAACGCCGCGTTGATTGATTCAGTGACCCGGTACTGTCGGCGCGGGCGCGCTGGTACTGGCCTGCAACACGGACAGGATCCAGTCGCGATCGAGCTCGCGTCCGATCAGCACCAGGCGCGAGACCTTGGGTTCGAACATGCGCCACACCGTCGAGGGGTTGGCCTGGATCAGGCCCTGCACGCCTTGCACGATGACGCGGCTGCGCATCCCCTCGATCGCGAGCACGCCCTTGATGCGCCACAGCGCTTCACCGTAGCGATCGTTGATCGCGGCAAGCGCCTGGTTGAGGCGGATGCCGTCGAGTTCGGCATCGGCCTGGAAACTCACGCTGACGACACCCGGTGTGTGATCCGCACCGCTGCTCGACGCGCCCGCCGGAGCAAAGATCACGCGGTCGAACTGGTAGCCGCGCAGTTCGAGCAGTTTTTCGAACACCTCGCTCCAGTCGGCGCGCGTCACGTCGAGCGCCGTGATCGCCGCCACGGTGTTGGCCTCACCAACCGACTTGAGCAGGCGCTCCTCGTCGCCGGGGCGCAACTCGTGCAGCAGATCGATCTTGGTGATCAGCACGCGATCGGCGTATCCGAGCTGCGCCTGTGCTTCCACCGATTCGGCCAGGTTGCGTTCGCCGTTGATGGCGTCGAACAAGGTGACGACGCCATCGAGGAAATACTTCGCCAGCACCTCGGTCTCGGCCATGAACGTGCGCACGATCGGTCCGGGATCGGCCAGGCCCGTCGGTTCGATCAGCACGTGGTCGAAAGCGATCTCGCCTTTCTCGCGTCGCGTGGCCAGATCGTTCAGCGCGTTCGCCAGATCGCCGCGCACGGTGCAGCACACGCAGCCGTTGGTGAGCTGCACGACGGTCTCGCCGCCGTCCTTCACCAGCAGATCGGAGTCGACGTTGATCTCGCCGTATTCGTTCTCGATGACGGCGAAGCGACGGCCGTGCGCTTCCTTGAGGATGCGGTTGATCAGCGTGGTCTTTCCGGAACCGAGGAAGCCGGTCAGTACCGTGACGGGGATGGCGACAGGTCTCACGGCATGTCCTCGTGACGTGCGCGTGGCGCACGTGGGTTGGCTTCGAAGAGCGCTTGGTGCGCGGGGCGCACCCTACGGCTCCCGTTCCATGTCGAGGGCTTCGGCACAGAAATCGCCGAGTTCCTCGATGGGGGCATCTGCTGCGACTTCGCGTGCGGTGAACACGACGCGCGCCGTTCCGGTGTTGCCGACCACATCCGCCCAGTCCGCAGGATTTGCGGAGACGGTGAGGCCGTGCGCTTTCTCCATCGACGCTTCCTGCTCCGGCGACGGACAGGCCACCGTCGCCGACGGCCACTCGCCGGGCACGACGCCGTCGAACGCGAGCAGCGCCGGGATGCGATGGAAGCGGGCGATGTTGGAGATCGTGTTCAGCGCAGCCGACCACGCGCCGATGTCGGCCGGCAGCGTGCGCTCGCACAGCAGGATCGCGGAGGCGCCGGACTGCGCGAACTGGCGCGACAACGCAGACAGCGCACGTCCGACGAATTCGTAGGCGGCCGCGTCGGGCGTCGCGCCGCTTCCGAGCAGTTCGGCGAGCAGGCTCGCCGGACCCGTCAGCGCGGCGAGCAGAACCGGTTCGCCCTGTTGCGTCGTCGACAAGCGTTTGCAGGTTTCCAGGCTCGCCGACAGCGCCTCGGAGCGCGACCACACGTCGTCGAAGTCGGCCAGCTCTATGACGCCTTCACTCGCGGGCGCCATCACTTTAGGCGGCCACACCTCGCGATCCACGCCGGCACCCAGCGCCTCGGCCTCCATCGCGGTCGGCGCCGCAACGACGAAAGGCGCGACGCCGGTGACACGACGCAGTTCGGACAGGCACTTGCCGAGTCGCGTCGGATCCGCCGTGACCTCGGCCGGCGGCAGCGCCTCGATCTGCGCGCTGACGCCGTACAGCAGCGGCGAGAACAGCGGCGGATGCGGCTTCCCCACGCCGCGACCGAGTTCGGAGAGACGCCGACGCCAGGGGCTCGCTTGTCCGGTGCTCATCGTGAGGTTCTGGTCCGTCGCGCGCTCAGTCGAGCCGCACGAGCTGCTTGCCGCGGTTCTGGCCGGCGAACAGGCGCTTGAGCGCGTCGGGCGCGGCATCGAAACCTTCTGCGATGTCGACCGGGTTCTGGATCTTTCCCGCGGCGAGCCAGGGACTCATCTCGGCCACGGCCTCGTCGGTGCGCGCGAGGTAGTCGAACACCAGGAAGCCCTGCATCGTCGCGCGCTTGAGGATCAGCTGGTGGTACTGGCGGATCGGCGGCATGTCGTCGAAGTTGCCGTAGCCCGCGATGGCGCCGCACATCACGACGCGCGCACCGGATGCGAGGTTGGCGAGGCCGGCGTCGAGAATCTCGCCGCCGATGTTGTCGAAGTAGACGTCGATGCCATCCGGGCAACGCTCGCGCAAGGCGTCGCGCATGTTGCCGGCCTTGTAATCGACGGCGTCGTCCAGGCCCAGCGACTCGCGCAGCCAGCGGCATTTCGCGTCACCGCCCGCGATGCCGATCGTGCGCAGGCCGCGCGCTTTCGCGATCTGCGCGGCGATGACGCCGGTGGCGCCGGCCGCCCCGCTGACGACGACGGTATCGCCGGCGCGCGGCTTGCCGATGTCGAACATGCCGAAGTACGCCGTGAGGCCGGTGATGCCGAACAGCGAGAGCGCCGCCGGCAGGTCGATGTCCTTCGGCAGCCGGGTCACGGTCCCCAGTTCGTCGCGGCCGTCGCAGACCACGTAATCCTGCCAGCCGAAGGTGCCGGTCACGGCGTCGCCAGCCTTGAAGCCGGGATGACGCGACTCGACGACCTCGCCCCCGGTGAAGGAGCGCATCGGCTGCCCCAGGGCAACCGGCTTCACATAGGTCTCGGTGTCCATCCACGCGCGCTGCGAGGGGTCGCAGGAGAACCAGCGGTTGCGCACCAGGAACTCGCCGTCGCGGATCGTCGGGATGGCGGACTCGCGCTTCTCGAAGTGCTCACGCTCGACGGCGGGGCCTTCGGGGCGGGATTTGAGGAGCCACTGGCGGTTGATGGTCGGCATGGGAAGAAAGGCGATCGCAAAGGCGCAAAGCAAGAAAAGAGAGAACGCAGAGGAAGGATGGGTGAAAACCGGGCTCTATCTCAAATCTTTGCGTCCTTGCTTCAAGCCCTTTGCGCCTTTGCGTTAGCCGTTTTGATGTGGTCGATCGGTATGCGTAGACCGGACGAAGTCCGGGGTTTTCCCGCGACGGACGAACAGCCCCGGACTTCGTCCGGGCTACGGTCAAGGTTCACGCCCGCATCCACACCCGGTTCGGTTTCGCATCCGGCCACGTGCCGTAGTACTCGAGGATCTCCTCGGGCGGCTTCTTCTTCGACCACTCGGCGTCGAACTCGGCATACGGACGGCCGCGCTTCTTGCGCGCCGCGAACTCGGCCTTGCGTGCCTCGGCGGTCGCGGCCTTGTCGATGCGACGACCCACCTCGTCCCAGACCACCTTGTAGATGCGCTTGGCGGTCTCGGCCGTGATCGTGCCCTTGTCGAGATCGATCGCCACCGAATCCGGCTCACGGTCCAGCGGGTCGCCATAACCGGTGCCGCCCGCCGAAAAGCCGAACGTGATGACCTCGCCGTTGTTGTACGGCCGCACCGAGCGCCCGAGGAACTCGGTCTTGTAGTCGCCGGTGACGGTCTTGTCCGACAGCATCTGCTGCATGTCGACGGTGAAATCCTTCTGGTTCAGAAGCTGGTCCTTCACCGTGCTGTTCATGATCGAGATGCCGGGAACCGTGCAGGGCGCGTAGCCGCCGAACAGCGGCTGCGGCGTCTGCAGCTTGCTGTTGTCCGCGATGCTCATCATGTAGACCTGCGGCACGTGGTGCGCGATCCACATCTGCACGGTGCCGACACCGCCGCGGTACTTGCCGTGGCCGCAACTGTCGATCCAGTGATTGGACAGCGGGATCAGCAGCGGGAACTCGTTCTCGACGTTCTCGGTGTTCGGTGCGCGGCCACCGTGCGCCCACGGAAATCCGTACGCATCCATGCCGTCCTCGGTGGGGCGGCCGCCCTGCCCTTCCGAGTTGATCGAGTACGCGAGCATGTCGGCGAACGGCACGCCCCACTGCGACAGCCCTGCGAGCACCAATGCGTTGCCGGCGTTGGCCATCGAGGCGCCTGCCTGCTTCCAGTTGTCCGTCGAGAACATCGTCTTGGCGAAGCAGTTGTGCACCGCCGACATGATGCCGGTGGCGATCATCACGGAGTTCGATGTCGCTGCGCGCGGATCGGGCGACAGGCAGGTGCCCGGATCGAATGCGAAGTCGATGTTGTTGAACGTACCGTTGGACAGCGGCAGTTCGTGGAACAGGTACTCGTAGATGTAGTTCGTGAAGTGCGCGATGGCCGCCTGCGGATGCGCGTTGTACGAGGACGGCGTCTCCGGCCCGGTGCCGCGGAAGTCGACGAGGATGCGGTCGCCGTTCTTGTGCAGCGTCATGTAGCAGTTGCGGATCAGGCCCTGCTTGAGGCCGACGCCGTCGGAGAAGTTCACGCAGCGGAACTTGCCGTCCGGCCACGCGCGGATCAGTTCCTTGGCGCCCTTGTCGGCGCTCTGGATCATCTTGCAGAACAGGCCCTTCACGAAGTCCACGCCTTCGCGCTCGCACAGCTCGATGACGCGCGTGCGCACGCGGTCGGCGGTCGTGCAGCGGCCCTTGAGATCCACCGCGATCATCTGCGGCGCGCGGATGCCGAAGGCCTGGAACATCGTCTCGATGTCGGGCGACAGCTTGTGGTTCTGGCCGATGCGCATCGGCGGCAGGTTCATGCCTTCCTCGAAGCGCGTCGTCGCCGACACCGGCATGCCGCCCGGTTCGATCGCACCGGTCTCGGTGGTGTGGACGAGCGCCACGGTCCACGCGACCAGCTCGCCCTTGTAGAACACCGGCGTCATCACGCCTTGGTCGGGGTTGTGCACACCGCCGTAGACGGCATCGTTGGCGAACCAGTAGTCGCCGTCGTTGATGCCGATGTTCTTGCCGTAGGTGTGGATGATGTACTTGATGATCAGCGGCGGAATCACCGCGTGCAGGTAGGTGCCCATCGAGCCGTTGACGATGTCGCCGTCCGCGGTGCAGATGCCGACCAGCGAATCGCCGGCCACACCCATCGCACAGCGCACCGAGCGCATGAACACGTCCATGCCCTCGTCGAGGATGTCGTTGGTGCGCTGGAAGCCGATCTCGAAGCGCGCGGCGTCGATGGCGTCGGCCGCGGCCTGCACCTCCGGCGTCGGCGGGACGGTCTTGAGCCAGTTGAGTTTCTGCTCGAGAGTGGGAATGGACATGTGTTGGTTCCTAAAAGACGGTTCGAACGCAGAGGCGCGGAGGTCGCAGAGAAAAACTAGGCAGACGCTTTCGCCGCTCTTTGCGTCCTTTGCGCCTTTGCGTTGAGCGCTTTCTGCGCGGGGTTCTCACCCGGCAGGTACTCCATGATCCCGAGCCGATGCTTGTCGATATGCAAACGGCGCCCCGGGGGCACGACCACCGTCGTCAGTTCAGCCTCGACCACTGCGGGCCCCACCAGTTCGTTGCCCGGCTGCAGCTTCTCGAACTGGTAGATCGCCGTGACGGCGGTCTTGCCCAGTTCTCGCCAATAACATTCGCGCGTTCCGGTCTTGGCGCCCGCCGGATCCTTGCCCTGCAACGGGTACTCCGGGATCGGCGGCTTCTTCACCGGTACCGTCACGCGCAGCACGAAGTTGTCGAGGTAGACGCCGCCCGGACGATTGACGACCAGCGGGCTGAACGCCGCCGAGAATTCCTTCTCGAACTCGTCGTACGCGGCCTGCGCATCGGCGTCGGATTCGATCTTCAGCACCGGACAGGCCGTGCGCTTCACGTTGACCTGCCCGCCGTAGAGCATGTCGAGCTCGAGCGAATACTTCGCTTCCTTCGGATCGAGGTTCTCGGAGACCAGTTCCTGGTTGGCACGCGCGATCATCTCCTCGACCGCGGCATTGAACTGCGCGCGATCGATGACCAGCTTCTCGGTCAGCGGCTCCATGAACACAAGGCGCTTGCTCTGCTCGTACAGATGCACGATGTCCATGATCGAGCTGCCCATCGCGCAGAACACCGGCGCCGCAGGGAACACCACGCCCACCGGCACGTCGGCCTGGAAGCCGCACAGGTGCGTCGGGCCGGCGCCGCCGATCGCGAACAGCACGAACTCCTCGGGGTGGTAGCCGCGCATGTGCACTTCGCGCTTGATCGCGGACGCCATGTTCTCGTCGATGACGTTGCGGATCATCGCGGCCGCTTCATGCACGCTCACGCCGAGCTTGTCGGCGATCTTGTCCTTGATCGCCTTCTCGGCCTTGGCCTTGTTCAGCGGCATCTGGCCGCCGAAGTAGCCGTCCGGATTGATGTAGCCGAGCACGACGTCGGCGTCGGTCGTCGTCGGCTCGGTGCCACCGAGGTCGTAACAGACGGGTCCGGGCATTGATCCCGCGCTCTTCGGGCCCACGCTCAGGCGCCCGTTCTTGTCGACACCCGCGATCGAGCCGCCGCCGGCGCCGATCGAGATCGTCTGCATCATCGTGACGTTGACCATCCAGCGGTCGATGACGGGCTTGAACTCGTAGTTGCGCACGCCGGACTCGACGACCAGCGCCACGTCGAAGCTGGTGCCGCCGACGTCGCCCATGATCACGTTGCGATAGCCGAGCTTCTCGGCGAAGAACGCCGAGCCCATCAGGCCGGAGACCGGACCGCCGTTGAACGTGCGCGAGGCCGGCGTCTTGAAGATGTCGGCCGATCCACCGGAGTTGTGGATCATCAGGAACGTGCCGCGATATCCCTTGTCGCGCAGCTTGTCCCAGGTGGCGCAGATCTCGGTCTGCATCGCGTGCTGCAGGTAGGCGTCGAGCACCGCGGTCATCGCGCGCTCGTATTCGCCGAGCTTGGCGGTCACGGCGTGGCTCATGACCACCGGCACGAAGCCGACGTGGAATTCCTTGTACTCGTCGCGGATGATCTCGCGGATGCGCTTCTCGTGATCCGGATTCACGAACGACCACAGCGTGCACACGACGATGGCGCGCGCACCGCGGTCCATCAGCGTGCGCAGCTTGCGGCGCACGTCTTCTTCGTCCAGCGGACGCACGACGGCGCCCTTGGAGTCGATGCGCTCCTTGACGCCGACGACGAGGTCGCGCGAGATCAGCGGGTGCGGCTTGTTCTGCATGCAGAGGTTGCGCCGCTCGGAAATGATCTGGCCGTCGACCCACTGCGCGCCGCGGCCGATGTGGATCATGTCCTCGTGGCCTTCGGTCGTGATGAAACCGATGCGAGGGCCCTGGCGCTGCAGCAGGCGATTGAGCGCGACCGTCGTCGAGTAGCGCACGATGTCGATGCGCGGCAGCAGCTCCTCGATCGTCAGCCCCACCTTCTCGGCACCGGATTCGACGGCGTTGACGAAGCCGACGGAAAGATCGTGCGGCGTGGTCGGCGCCTTGACGATGGTGCGCTCGCCGTCGAGCGTCAGCACGAAATCGGTGAAGGTGCCACCGACATCGATGTCGATGGAGTTCATCACGGCGGTGGTCTTGGTCTTGTTGTTCACGCCACGTCCTCCGCGATCACCAACTTGCCGTCCTTGACGCTCAGGTCGCCCGATTTCAGGCGCTTCTTCAGGCTGTCCACATCCAGCTCGATGTCGTGCGTGATGGGATGGCCGGGCGGCAGGTACTCGGTCTCGATCTGCCGACCGCACTCGGGGCAATAGAATTCGACGATGCGCGACCAGTCCGGATCGGGCGAGAAGCTGTAGGCGCCTTCCAGCACCGGGGCATGGATCTCGCGCGGATCGCGCTCGGCGACCAGGCAACCCTTCTTGTAGTTCTCGCGCGCCGAGATCAGCGCGTGGTCGCAGGTGTGGCAGAGCCACAGCTCGCGATCGATGTCGAGGTCGAGGTATTCGGTGAAGCGGATTCTTTCAACCACGGTGTTTGCTCCTCCAACATCAAACGGCCAACGCAAAGGCGCAAAGAAAAGCGAAGAGGAGGACGCAAAGAATCGGAGGAATTGCCGATCGATTCTTTTGCGTCCTTTCTTTTCACCTTTGCGCCTTTGCGCTTGCCTTCATCTTTTGAGGTGCTCGGTGAAGAACTCCGCCGCGACCTTCGCGGACGGGGCCACCCACTCGGGCGTGTAGATCTGGTAATGCGTGATCGGGTACTGCACCCACTTCTTGGGCTCGCCGGCCTTGTCGAACACGGCCTTGTAGCCGTCGATCTTGCAGAGGTCGTCCTTCTCGGCGCCGATCAGCATCAGCGCGCGCGGCGAGATCTTGTGAGCGACGTCGATCGGGCGGTACTCGAGCGTGCCTTCGGCCGACTGCCACGGAATCTCGCAGTAGAAATCCGGCATCACCTTCAGCGCTTCGGCGAAGAATTCCTTGGTCTGCGGGCTGGCCAGCAGGCTCGCCGTGTCTGCGCCGCTGCCCTTGCCGGTGAGCACGCGCTGCGTGCGGTCCTCGGCGATCTTCGCGAGCAGCGCCTTGCGCTCCTCGGGCGTGCGGATGTCCATCATCAGGCGCCAGCCGTCACCGAAGCCGACCTGTCCCACCGCGACCTTCACACGCTCGTCGACACCGGCGGTGTAGACGACGTGCGCGCCGCCGTTGGACGTGCCCCAGATGCCGATCTGGTCAGGATTGATCTCGTCCTGCGCCTGCAGGAACGTGATGGCGTTGCGGATATCGTCGATCTGCTCGAGCGCCTGGATGCGCCACTTCGGACCTTCGCTGCCGTTGAAGCCGCGATAGTCGAACGTCAGGCAGGGAAAGCCGGCGGCGACGAAGACCTTCGCGTAGTCCGGCAGGATCAGCGGACGGATGCCGCTGTAGCCGTGGCACAGCACGATGCCCGGGCGCTTCTCGCCCTTCTTCATGTCGTCCGGCGTGAAGTAATCGCCGACGATCTTGAAACCCTCGCTGTAGAAATGAACTTCGCGCTGTTTCATTGAAATGCTCCTCGTTCGTGCCATCCGGAAAGGACCGGCTGGCCGAGAGGTTGGCAGCAAGGAGAGGACATGACCGCTTGGGGCGAACCCGGATGCGCCGGGGCTCAGGCCTGCTTGTTCATCGTGGCGTTGCCGTAGGCGTCGACCGTCAGCACCCACTTGGGCGGCACCGGGCAGGTCAATGTGGCGCCGTTGATCACCGCGGGGCCGGTGATCGTGTCGCCAACGTTGAGCTGTTCCCAGACGTACGCCGGCAGCGGCTCGGCGCCGCGGCCGTTGAACTGCATCGGGCGGGTGGCGGGCTTGACGCTCTCGCGTCGCTCGCTGCGTTGCTGGAGCTGGTTGGCTCCGACTTCGAAGCGCGCGGTCAGGCGGATCAGCAGGAGAGGATCCGAGGTCTTGTCGAGGCCAGCTTGCTCAAGTGCATTTTGAGCAGCCGTCGTGAAATCGCCGACGGCGTAGCCCGGACGTTGAATTTCGCGAAGCGAAAGAGCGGGGCTTCTCCCTTCCGGGCGAGCGGCATCCCGGACTTCGTCCGGGCTACGGGGGGTTATGAGATCGAACCGGCAGTTGCTGCTGACGTTCGCGTCCCGGCCGAATTCGAGCTCGTACCGATACGTCGCGGCGGACGGATCGAAGCCCTCGCCCTGCAGATCGCGAACCGCCTGCGTGTGCAGACGCTCTGCGGTCTTCAGGATCGCCTCTTGATTGGCGGCCTCCCACTTCAGGCCCACGCCGCGCTCGTAGACGTGCGCCACGTCGGACACCGACGAGCCGAAGGCGCCGAACACCGGACCGAAGTCGAAGGCGTAGGCCTTCGCGATGCCCAGGCGCTCGGCCACCAGGGCCCCGAACATCGGGCCATTGCCGCCGAACGAGAACAGCGCGGTAGCCGCGGCCTGGAGCCCGGCTTCGGCGAGCGTGTTCGCGATCAGTTCCGCCATGACGCTGACGGCCTCGTCGCGAATGACCAGCGCGGCCTGCTCGACCGACAGGCCCAGTGGCTTGGCAACGTTCTTCTCGATGACCTTCTTCGCGTGATCGACCGACAGTTTGCGACGGCCGCCGAGGAAGCTGCCGGGATCGAGATAGCCGAGGAGCAGGATCGCGTCGGTGAGCGTCGCCTCGCGACCGCCGAGCGCATAGCAGGCCGGACCGGGTGCGGCACCCTGGCTCTCGGGACCCAGCCGCAGGCGGCCGTCCTTGACCTTCGCGACCGAGCCGCCGCCGATGGCGGCCGAGCGCAGCATCGCGAACGAGGTCTGCACCGGGATCTCCATCAGATTCCCGCCGCGCTGATAGACCGGCTCGCCGTTGCGCACGATCGAGCACTTGGTCGTGGTGCCACCGACGTCGAAGCAGACCACGTCCTTGAGCTGATATTCGCGCGCGACGAACGCGCCGCCGAACGTGCCGAACACGGGTCCGGATTCGATCGTGTCGACCGCCTTGGTCTTGCCGATGCGCGCCACGCCACCGCTGGTCTGGCCGATCAGCAAGGTGCCGCGCCAGCCGAACTCGTCGCGCAGCACGTCCTCGGCCTTGAACAGCGACGTGGCGAGGCGCGAGTGCGTGTACGCGTTCATCGCCGAGTAGTGGGCGCGCGTCTGGTCATGACCGATCTGCGCCATCTCGGAGCCGAGCAGCACCGGTACCGAGCCGATGATGTGGTCGGGATACTGGCTCTCGATGACGCGCTTGATCGCGATCTCGTTGCGGTTGTCCGGGAACGAACCGGCCAGCGCCACGCAGATGCGCCGCACGCCGGATTCCAGCAGTTGCTTGACCGCCAGCAGGATGTCTCGGGGTTCCGGATTCTCGGGCAGGCCGATGACCGCATCGGCCGCGACCAGCTCGTCGATGATCGCGGAGCGGCCTTCTCCGTAGAGGTCTTCCTCGTGGCCCTGCGTCACGAGCAGGCCAACCTTGGCGCCGCGACGCTCGGCCAGCACGTTGGTGGTGATCGTCGACGACCAGCGGATCAGCGAAACCTTCGGCAGGAATTCCTCGAGCGTGTCGATGCCGTAGAGCTTGCCGGCTTCCTTCAGGCAGGTCTGGAGCGCGACGGTGAAATCGTGAGGCGTCGTGTCGACCTTGATGCAATGGCGCGTGGCGCCATCCGTGATCAGGGCGTCCGTCATCGTGCCGCCCGTATCGATATCGATCGTGAGCATCGCTCGTCCTCCATCCATTCATGTCGGCCGCGGCAGGGCGGCCTCTCGTTATGCGATGAAGACTAAGCCCGGCCCATGGCGACCGGCAGGTGGAGCGATTCCCTAGGGGCTAAGCAGATTCCCTAGGCTTCGATCGGGAGCTTGCGTGTGCAAGGCAGCAGGCATCCTCGATACAGGCGCGACTTGCTTGTTGATCGTTCCCAAACGGATGACGATCACTGGCTAGCTCCCTCTTCCTTTGGGAGAGGGTGGGGATGAGGGCGGGCGGAGCGCGGCAGTGGCGATCTGAGGACGCCGCTCGATCGCGCTCCGGCGCGACCCTCACCCGGCGCTCTGCGCCCTGTGTTTTGGAAACCTCAATTGAACAACTCGCGACGGGACGCCCAATAAAAAGCCCCGCCAAACGCAGGGCTTTCGTCGGCCACTACATCGGCCCTCACACGGGACGCTCCAGCTCAATCGGTACCGAGCGTGCTCGAGTTGGCGATGCCGAGAAAGCCGTTGTCGTTGCGGTCACGGTTGTTGTCCGTGCCGAGCGTGCTCGAATCGCCGGCACCGAACAGACCGCCGTCGTTATCCGAATTGTCATCGGTTCCCAAGGTGCTCGAATCCTTGATGCCCAGGAAGCCGTTGTCGTCGTTGTCATTGCCGTTGCGATCGGTGCTGCCGGTGAACAACGCGTTCAGGCGATCGAGCCGTTCCTGACGGGCGTTCTCGAAGTCCTCGAGACGATCGGCGCGCTGCTGCCGGGCGTCCTCGCGGGCTTGTTCCAGGCGCTCGAGATTCTCGGCGCGGGCTTCCTTCAGGTTTTCGAGACGATCATTTCGCGCGTCCTGGAAAGCCTCGAGACGCTCGGCGTTGGCCTGCTTGAGATCCTCGAGGCGTTCCGCGTTGGCCTGCCTCAGATCGTTCAGGCTGTTCTGCAGCCGCTCGAGACCTTCGCCGCGTGCGTCTTCCAGGCGGGCGAGTCGATCCAGGCGCAGATTTTCGAGGAGCTGCAGGCGGTCCTGCCGACCTTCGCGAAGGTTCTCACGCAGGTTGTCGCCCAGGTTCTCCAGACCCGGCAACGCTTCGAGCCGTTCCAGCCGGTTGGCCGCAATTTCCTGTCGCAGGTTGGCGGCGTTCAGCGCGCCGGCCAGACCGAGGCCCACACGACCGGGTCGTGCCGACATCGACGCGCCGAGGCGGGCGGTGGAGCTGAAGCTGGCGTTGGAGGAACTACCCGCCAACGCACCCAGCGTGTTGTTCACCGTCCCGGTGACGCCACCCAGCACGCCGGCGAGGCCGGTATTCGCGCTGCCCGCAGCCTGCGCGGCGCCCGAACAGAGAAGAACGGCCGCGATCAGCGGCTTGAGGATGAATCGCTTCGTTTTCATTTTGGACATCTCCAGAAGGTCAGGACAGCGGCAACCAATGAGATCAGCGACACGGTGTCCGATCGCTGAGTGCTGGCCGTAGCGCAGATGCCGTGCCCGGCGATTTCCGGCTCAGAGCGGCGCGAATCGCCGCGAATCGCACGGCTCGGCGCCACGTCCGCGCGTTTTGCATCGCCGGTTGCCCGGACCGGCGTGCTCGACAACGCCGGACCCGCGCTGGGGCTGAGGCTCGCAGCTCGTCGGCGACGATGGAGGGCGCGTCACCGCCAGCAATGACGCGCAAAAAAAGCGCCGACGATCTCGCGATCGCCGGCGCACGGGGTTACCTCAGTCGTTTATCAGAACTGGAAGCCTGCGCGGATGCCGATTTCGTCCGCGTACTCCAGCGTCTGCATGATGTTCTCGTTGTCGTCGCCATAGACGTTGCCGTTGATGAAGTTGTAGAACGTCTCGATGCTCCAGGTGGTGCTCGGCTGGTACCGCAGCGCCGGCTGCACGAGGATGCCGCCACGCGTATCGAGGAGCACGGCGCCGTCGAAGCGCCACGTCAGTGTCGGCGACGGCTGCTGCATCGCAAACACCACGCCGTTCCATCCATCGACGCCCTTGGCGATCTTGTCGCGATTGCCGCCCATGCCGCTCAGGTGGCGACCGAACAGGTCGGACTCCGAGCGGTACATGTACTGGAACACCAGGTAGGTCGCCGGGAAGCTCTGGCTGAAGCGCTGATACTTCTCCATGACCAGCGCCGCGATCCACTCGTCTTCCTCGATGTAGTTCTTCGAGAGCGTGACGTTCGTGAAGTTGCGATCCGGCGTGAACGTCGCTTCGAGGTTCACGATCAACTGGTCGAGCACGGACCCGGGCGCTGCACTGAAGACGTAGCCGATGCCCGCGCCGAGGTTGGTCTCGCGCTTGTACTCACGCGCGATGTGTCCGCGCAGACCGCCGGAGGCCTGGAAGAACGTGTCGAGCTCGCCGCCCGCCGTGACCATGTCCGGCACCGGATTCGCCCCCAGCAGAGCGGCTGCCGGGAACTCGGTGATGCTCGCGTTCAACCCCGTCAACCCGTTGAGGCGCGCGTTGCCGGCGTAGGTGAACCACTCCTGCGCCGAGACCACGCCGGTCGGATCGACTTCGAACGCCGTGTCCTGCAGCACCGCGCCCGAGCCCGCAGCGCCCGGCAGGTCGCGATTGATGTTCGATCGCGTCCAGCGATACACGCCGTCCGGGTTGTAGCGACGGGTGGCGACGAACTGTGCGCTCAAGGCGCCCAGATTGCCGCGGATGCGAAGGCCGCCGTTGAACTTGTCATCGTAGTTCACATTCCACTGGTCGTGGACCGTGAACTGCGACGCGATGGCGTTGTACGGCGTGTTCGCGTTCGGATAGATCGTCGGCAGGAAGCGCTGGAAGAAGCCGTCCACTTCCCACTGCTGCGTGGCCTGCCACGTCGTGCGGATACCCAGCGACCCGATACGTTCGTCGGCGTACTCTTCCGGCGCGTAGTCGAGGAACAGGTGGCGGCGCAGATCCAGACCATTGGGCAGATCCAGCACGCGGAAGAACAGGGCCTGTCCCCACGCGATCTGCTGCTGACCCACGCGCACCAGCAGCGAACCCTTCTGGTAGTCGAGGTAGAACGCCGGCAGATCGATCATGTACTTGCGGCCCGCGACTTCGAGCGGGTTGGTGGCATGACCATCGCGGAACTTCCGGTACTCGAAGTATTCCGGTTTCTGATAATTGAAGCCGATCGGATCCGCCCCCGGCACCTTGTCCGGATCGAACTCGTCGTACGGCGCGAAATCGAACACGCCACGCGCACGTGCGAAGAGACGGAAGTTCTCACTGAGTGCACCGGTCAGGTCGAATTGGCCCCTGACCTGCATCAGGTTCCAATCGTTGTCGGCGGTCTGGCCCGAGCGAACGACCGTGTCGGCTGCGCCACCTGCTCCGGCGTAGGGCCGGCTGTCGCGCGCCACGGTCTTGCCGTTGAAGGGGTTGCCACGCTGGTTGACGATGTTCTCGTCATTGGTCGTCCGGAAGGCCGACTCGACGCGCATGAATCCGCTCGTCGTCCACATCGAGGGCCCTGAGTCCTCCATCGCGGGAGTCGCGGCAGGCTCGGGCGCTGGGGCTGCCGCCTCCTGCGCGAACACCGATGTCGTGATCGAAACTGCTCCGAGTGCCAGTGCCGCTATACAAGACCACAACGCCTTGCCGCCGACCTGATTCGACATCGTTTTCTCCTCTCGAATTGGAGGACAGCACGCGGCCGGCATTCGGTCGACCGCGCTCGCGCACCGTCCTTGTGAACAGCTCTATATGCCTGTGTATCCCCCATGCTTTCCCGGCTCGCTGGGCGGCCGGATTTCTTTATGCGGACGAGGAGTCGCTCTCTGGGCCCTTCGTCTGACCACACTGTAGGACAATTTTCGGCAACGCAACAGCAGCCGACTGACCCGTCTATCGGGTCAGGGCTGTCTCTCCAGATTTCGGGCGCAGCTAGATCGCGCGCTTCTGGTCTTTCCAGAAGGTCTCGCGGATGTCCTTCTTGCGGACCTTCCCGACCGGGCTGCGCGGCAGCGCGTCCCAGAATTCAGCGCTTTTCGGGCATTTCACGCTGCCGAGCGTGTCCTTGCACAGCTTCAGGATCTCGGCTTCGGTCGCTTTGGCGCCCGGCTTGAGTTCGATGACGGCTTTCACCGCCTCGCCCCATTTCTCGTCCGGCACGCCGATCACCGCGCAATCCTGGACGGCGGGATGGCCCCAGATCACCTGCTCGATCTCGCTCGGGTAGACGTTGAAACCGCCCGAAATGATCATGTCCTTCTTGCGATCGACGATGTAGAGAAAACCGTCCTCGTCGAGATAGCCGATATCGCCGGTGTGGTGCCAGCCGAACGCCGAGGCTTCGGCGGTGGCTTCCGGATTCTTGTAGTAGCGCAGCATCACCAGATTGCCGCGCACGACGATCTCGCCGCGCTCGCCCGGCGGCATCAGCTTGCCGTCGTCGTCCATGATGCCCACGCTCGTGAACATCGTCGGCCGGCCGCAACTCGCGAGGCGGTGTTCGAGTTTCGGATTGCCCAGCACGAGGTGATCCTTCGGCGTCAGGCAGGTGCACAGCATAGGCGCCTCGGCCTGGCCGAAGGTCTGCGCCATCACCGGACCGAAGACGTCCAGGCACTGCTTGAGTTTCTCCACCGACATCGGCGCCGCGGCGTAGATGAACGCCTCGAGCGACGAGTAGTCGTGCTTGCGCACATCGGGATGCGCCAGCAGCACGTAGATTGCCGTCGGCGGCAGGAACAGGTGCGTGACGCCTTCTTTCTCGATGGCGTGCATCACGTGCTCCGCATCGAAGTGCGGCAGGATCACGTGCGTGGCACCCGCGGCCATCAGCATCATCGCCACGCCACCGGCCGCGTGCGTCATCGGCGCGATCACCAGGTGCACCGGCGGCTTGCCGATGGGCAGCGACGAATAGAAGTTCGCGATCATCGTCTCCCACGTCAGGTGCGACCACTGCGTGCCCTTGGGCCGCCCGGTGGTGCCGCCGGAGCTGAAGATCGAAGCGGTTGCATCCCGCGTGGCCGGCACGTCGGGGTCGGTCTCCGGAGCGTTCGCGATCCAGTCCTCGACGAAGGGCGTGCCGGCGACGGCGCCTGGCTTGTCGATGCAGACGTACTGCCGGATCTTCGGGCACTCCTTGCGGAACAGGGCCACGCTGGCTTCGAATTCCGAGTGGTAGAACAGGACCTCGACGTCGCAGTTGTCGAGGATGTACGCGTTCTCCGCCGCCACGTTGCGGGCGTTGACCGGCACCCAGGCACCGCCGGCGCGCAGGATCCCGAGCAGGCATTCGAACGCCACGGCGCAGTTCGGGCTGTAGACCGCCGCCATGTGCTCGGGCTTCAGACCACCGGCGATCAGCGCATTGCCGATGCGATAGCTGCGCTTCTGCACTTCGCCGTAGCTGTGCGTGACGCTGGCGTCCTTGAGGCACGCACGGTCGGGATCGAGGCTGACGCCGCGGTCGAAGAAATCGATGATTCGCATGGGATGACCTATGTCGGAGACGGTGTTGCGGATTCGACCCCGATCCTGAAGCCCGGGCGCGCGGCCCACACCACCTGATCGGACGGTTCGTGAAGATGATCCGCACGCGGGCGCACTGCGGACACTTGGGGCGCGCCCTAGGCCATAACTTCGGCGGCGTTATCATCTCCCTCCACTTTCCGTACGCCCCGAATCGCGTCCCGATGGGCTTGCCCAACGCACCGCTCGACACCGCCGTCCGATCCGCGGAAACGGACCGGCTGATCTACGAGCAGGTGTTCGACAACGCGCTGGTCGGCATCTGCTTCATGCAGCAGCGCCGCTTCCTGCGCATCAACGCGCGCATGGAAGAGATGCTGGGCTACGCGCAGGGCGAGTTGCTGGGGCAGTCGGTACGGGCGGTCTACTCCCGGCAGGAAGACTTCGACGAGGTCGGCCGCATCATCGAGACCTTTCCGACGAGCAACCGTTACGTGCACGAGCGACCGCTGGTGGCCAAGGACGGCTCGCTGCTGTGGTGCCTGATCTCGGGCCGCATGATCGATCCGCAGGATCCCGAGACGACGTCGGTCTGGATCGTGCAGGACATGTCGTCGAAGAAGCAGGCCGAGGACCAGCTCGCCCGCTCCAACCAGCGGCTCGAACAGATCGTGCAGAGCCGCACGCTCAACCTGCAGAAGACCAACGCTGCGCTCAAGCTCGAAGTGGAGCGTCGCCGCGAGTCCGAGCGCGCGATGATCGAGAGTCGCGAGAAGTACCGCGTGCTGATCCGCAACATCCCGCTCGGCATCGTCATCACCGACGGCGCCGGCGAGATCGTGGAGATCAATCCCGCGATGCAGGGGTTCTTCGGCGCCAACGATCTCGACGCCTTCAACCGGATGGCGGCGCACACCAGCTGCGCGGTGCTCGGCGACGGCACCACGATGAACCTGCGGGACCTGATCCAGGCCTGCTCGCCTCCGGTGACGCGGCGTGTCGAGCACCTGACCGCTCGCTGGGCCGCTCCCGACGGCAAGCCGCGCTGGTTCGACGTGGCGGGCGTGCGCGTGCCGGTGCGCGATCTTGGCTGCGCGATCGTCTTTCTCGATCGCACCGAACAGCGCCGTGCGCGCGCACGCGAACATGCACAGCAGCAACAGCTCGCACACGCCACACGCCTTTCGATGATGGGGCAGTTCGCATCGGCGCTGGCGCACGAACTCGGCCAGCCGCTGAACGCGTGCATCAGCTACGCCGCCGGCATCGAGCACCGGCTCGGCCCCGAACTGCAGAAGCGGCCGGACGCGCAGGAGGCGCTGTCGCGCATCCAGCTCCACCTGCATCAGGCCGGCGATGTCGTGAAGAACGTGCGGGCCTTCGTCGCCAAGCACAGGCCGGAGGACGAAGAGATCGATCTGGCCGCACTGGTGCACGGCACGGTCGATCTGCTGCAGCTGCAGCTGCGCGAAGCCGCGGTCGTCGTGAAATTGCGCATCGCCGAGGACCTGCCGCGCCTGCGCGGTACACGCGTCGAGCTGCAGCAGGTTCTGGTGAACCTGCTGGCCAATGCGATCGACGCGATGCGTGGAGCCGGCACCCGCAAGCCACAGATCGAAGTCCGCGTCTCGCGGCTGCCGCGCCAGCGCGTCCGCCTCGTCGTCACCGACAACGGACCCGGCGTGCCCGAGGCGATGCGCGAGTCGGTGTTTCAGGCCTATACGACGACCAAGGCCGGTGGCCTGGGAATGGGCCTGATGATGTGCCGCACGATCGTCGAGTCGCATGGCGGTGACCTGCTGATCGATCCCAAACGCAAACGCGGTGCGGCTTTTCGCGCCACTCTGCCGGTGGAGAAGAACGAATCCTGATGTCCGATACCATCCACATTTTCCTGGTCGACGACGAGCCCGACGTCACGCGCGGGCTGTCCTGGCTGCTCGAGTCGGTCAACCTGCAGGCCGAAGCGCACCAGCAGGCGGGCTCGTTTCTCGAGAGCCTCGAGCGGCACAGCGGACCGGCCTGCGCCGTGCTCGATCTGCGCATGCCCGGACTGTCGGGCATCGAGGTCATGGAACGCATGGTGGCGCGCCGTCCCGATGTGCCGATCATCTTCCTGTCGGCGCACGGGGATGTGCCGAGCGCGGTGCGGGCGATGAAGCTCGGCGCCTTCGACTTCCTGCAGAAACCGTTCAACCCCCAGCAATTCCTGGAATGCATCAACCGCGCGCGCCTGGGCGCCGTGGAGCGGCACGCGGAATGGCTCAAGCGGCGCGACTACGATCAAAGCCTTGCGCGCCTGTCTGGACGCGAGCGCGAAGTGCTGGAACTGATGCTCGACGGCGGCAGCAGCAAGGAGATCGGACGCAAGCTCGACATCAGCCCGAAGACGGTGGATGTGCACCGCGCGAACATCCTGCGAAAGCTCGAGGTCGCGAATGCCCGCGAACTCACCAGTCGTTTTCGCGCCGCGGTGAAGAAGGATTCCTGAGCAGCGCTCCTCGTTCGGGTAGGCGCTACGACGCCCGCGGGGCGGGCATGATTCGAGACCGGCGGTACGCGGCAACAATAGAACCGAGAGAGGAGAACGAGCGATGAACCTGAACAAGACGCTGGACCAGCTGCTGACCGACGCCTGCGCGGGCAACCGAATTCCGGGCGTCGTCGCCACGGTGGCCGACGACAAGGGCGTGATCTATGAAGGCGCCGCCGGGCTGCGCGCCTGCGACAAGCCCGAGAAGATGACCGTCGACACGGTGGCCTGGTACGCGTCGATGACCAAGGCGATCACCGGTGCCGCCGCCATGCAGATGGTCGAGCGCGGCAAGCTGTCGCTCGATGCCCCCGCCGCGAAGGTCCTTCCCTCGCTGGCCAACATCCAGGTGCTGGAGGGCTTCGACGCCGCCGGCAAGCCGAAGTTGCGGCCGGCGAAGGGCACCGTGACCCTGCGCAATCTGCTGACCCACAGCTCGGGGTTCAGCTACGAAATCTGGAATCCCGTAGCGGCCCGCGAGCTGGAAAGCCGGGGCGCCGGCAACATCCTGAGCGGCACCCAGGCGACGTTCGACCGTCCGTTGATGCGGGATCCCGATACGAGCTGGGACTACTCCCCCGGCATCGACTTCGCGGGACGCATGGTCGAGGAGGCCAGCGGCCAGAAGCTCGGCGATTTCATGCGCCAGAACCTGTTCGAGCCGCTGGGAATGAAGTCGGTGACCTTCCGGCTCGGCGCGAAGCATCGCGAGAACCTGGCCGGCCTGCATGCGCGCACGCCGGACGGGACGATTGTTCCCTACCCGCTGGAGGTCGGCCAGGAATCTCCGATCGAGATGGGCGGCCACGCGCTCTACGGGACGCTGCCGGACTATCTGCGGTTCACTCGAATGGTTCTGGGGGGCGGCGCGCTGGACGGCAATCGCGTGCTCGAGGCCAAGACCGTGGCGGCGATGTCGCAGAACCAGATGGGCGCCCTGGACGTCACCAACCTGCCAGAGGCCCAGCCTTATTCGAATGCCGTCAACTGGTGGCCGGGCGTAACCTGCAAGTGGGGTCTGAGCTTCCTGATCAACACCAAGGCGACCCCCCAGGGACGGTCCGCGGGTAGCCTGATGTGGGCCGGTCTGGCCAACAGCTATTACTGGATCGACCCCGTCAAAAAAGTAACCGGCGCCGTTTCCACCCAGATTTTGCCGTTCTACGACGGCCCGGTCGTGAAGCTGTTCGAGGATCTCGAAACCGCGGTCTATCAGTCGCGGAGCTAAATCGAACGCACAAAAAAAGACGCCACCTTTCGGTGGCGTTGAGTGCGGTCCCGCATGAGGCGGGACTGGAGGAGACTTTCCGACTTACTGATTCTGTTCGCTTTTGCGGTGACGGAACCGAGTACTTCGAATCTCGAAGGCCAAGTCCGCTGGCGTTGCGGTGAGGAGCCTTTGCTTCCCGTGCCGCGCTTCGATGGGTGTACTCTACCCATCGTGTTGCATCGCAGCAATTGATTTGTTTTAGCAGGCTCGTTTAGAAAAAATAACCCGGCGATGCGTCTTCCCCCTCTCAACTCCCTGCGTGCCTTCGAGGCCGCTGCCCGCCACCGCAGCCTGCGCAAGGCGGCCGCGGAACTGCACGTCACACCCGCGGCGATCAGCCACCAGATCAAGTCCCTTGAACGGTCGCTCGAGACCTTGGTGTTCAAGCGTCTTCCCCAGCACATCGAACTGACCGCCGCCGGGGAAGCGCTGCTGCCGCGCCTGACCGAAGCCTTCGAGCAGATGTCCGAAGCCGTCGCCGCGGTACGCCGGCTCAAGCACTCCGGGCAGGTGACGGTCGCCGCCCCGCCAGCGTTGGCGTCCAAATGGCTCGCGCCGAGGCTTCATCGCTTCGCAGCGCTCTATCCGGACATCGATCTGCACATCACGGCCGAGAGCACGCTGATCGATACCGTACGCGAGGACAGCGGCGAAGGCGGCAATCTGATGGAGAACGCCGACCTCGCCATCCGGTCCGGCCACGGCGAGTACGAGGGTTACGTCGTCGACCCCCTGTTCCGCATCTATGCCACGCCGATGTGCAGCCCTCGCCTGCTCGCGGGCGCCAATCCCCTGCGCACGCCGCAGGATCTGCGGCACCACACGCTGCTGCATCACGAAACAGGCCTGGACCAGACCGATTCGGAACGGCCCAACTGGGCGGCGTGGCTCAAGGCGGCGCGCGTCGAAGGCGTGAACGCACGGCGCGGGCCGACGTTCAACCAGGTCCAGATGGCGATGGAAGCCGCCGCTGACGGCCTCGGCGTGGTGCTGGGCATTCCGGTGGTGGCGGCAGCGGATCTCGAGTCCGGCCGCCTGGTCATGCCATTCCAGCTCAGCCTGCCGATCGCGGCTTCGTACTACCTGATCCACGCCGAGAAGGCGGCCCGGGAACCCAGCGTCGCGGCGATGCGCGACTGGTTGCTGTCCGAGGCCAGCGGCGAACGCTGGGCGGACCCGCCGTCCGAACGTTCGCCCGACCTGCCGGCGCCGCACACCGACTGATGCGAGCGGCTACTCCGCGTCGAAGTCCACCGACTCGAAGCGGAACGCCATCGTGAATCCGCCGTCGATCGCGATGTCCTGCCCGGTGATGTAGGAAGAATCGTCGCTGGCGAGGAACAGCACGAGCTTCGCCACTTCCGGGGTCTGTCCGAACCGGCCCAGGGGCGCCATCTGACGGTAACGCCGCGCGAACTGCGGCTCCGGCGACCCTGGCGAGCGCCAGCGCGGGGTTTCGATCACGCCGGGACAGATCACGTTCGAGCGCACACCGCTCGGGCCGAATCGCTTGGCGAGCTTGCGGCTCAGCCCGATCGTGCCGGCCTTCGCCGCACTGTAGGCCTCACTTGCGAAGTCGATGCCCAGCCGCGCGCCGGCGATCGACGCGATGCTGACGATCGCGCCGTGCCCCGAACGGGCCAGGATCGGTGCGGCTTCGGTCGCCGCCGCCCAGTAAGCGGATAGCCCGCTCTCGAGCATCAGGTCCCAGCGCTGATCCTCGGTGTAGTCCGCGCTCGGATTGGTCATCGCGTTGTTCATCAGGATGCCCAGTCCGCCAAGCGTGGCCTCGGCGTCATGCACCATCCGGCGCACCGCGGTGCGGTTGGTGACATCGACGTGGCGGTAGTGCGCCACGCCGCCCGCCTCGCAGATCTCGCGCACGACGCGCTCGCCGTTGGCATCGTCGATGTCCGAGATCATCACGGCGGCGCCTTCGGCCGCGAGCAGTCGTGCAGAGGCTTCGCCAATGCCCGAAGCACCGCCAGAAACCAGCGCCTTTCGGCCTTCCAGCTTGCGCTGTGTCATTGACTCAAGACTCCTTGAACTTCGGCTTGGTGGGATCGAACAGCCCGCGCAGCCGGTGATCCGCTCTTGCGTCGTTGATCCTCGGCTTCTTCAGGTTCGCCTGCAGGTAGGCCTCGGCCTCCTCTCGATCCTGGCGCAGGTCCGGGTAGTACTTGTCGAAGATCCGCTTCAGGTAGGCCGCGAGATTGGGCTTGGACCGCACGTACTGGCCGATCGGGCTCGGGAACGGCGTCAGTGCGACATGCGCCAGGCCGGCATACACGTTGGCGTCGAGTGAGCACGGCCGGTCGCCGTAGAGGTACGGCTTGTCGCCGAGCAGATCTGACATCGCGTCGGTCAGCTTGCGCGCGGTGAACTCGATCTCGGCCTCGGTGTTGCGACCCGCGCCGTGCCACCAGAACTGCGTGAGCAGGTGATCACGGAAGGCTTCGACAGGCGCGCGGCGCTGCTCTTCGGGAAGCCAGGACAGGAACTTGACCCAGAGCGGATCGTAGATCGCGAAATCCTCGTCACGCCGATAGCGCGTCTGAACGACAATCCAGTACCAGCACTCGCCGATCATGCGATGCATCAGCGTCACGGCGCCGCGCTGCTCCTTGGTCAGCCAGTTGTCGAGAGGATCGCCGTACTTCTCCTCGAGGTAGTACTGGATGAGCTGCGTGTCGTCGACGCTCGTCCCATCCGTGTCGATGATCCAGGGCAGCTTGCCCTTCGGCGTCTTGGTCAGATCGCCCTTCTCCAGGATCACCGCCTTGAACGGAATCTTCGCCATTCGCAGGTAGGCGTCGGTGTACGACACGAAGGGGCTCATGTCCGAACAGCCCCACGCCGGCAGGTAGCCATACAGGGTCATCATCGCGTCTTCTCCTCATGGTCGCGGCACTGACGGCCGCTGATTGATACGGTGTTACCAGGGCAGTGACTGCCCATTGGCGTGACGGAACGTGCCCGTCGTTTCGATGCTCAATTCGTCGACCCGCGCGATCAGGCCCTTCGCCGAGACTTCCGGCTCCACCAGCATGCCGACGGTGGCCTGGTCGGTGAGCGCGGCCGTCATCCTGGTTCGCACGCTGCCCGGATGCAGCAGGATCACCGCGATGCCCCGGGGCTTCAGTTCGTGCGACAGGTTGATGCCGGCCATGTTCGCGGCGGCCTTCGAGATCCGGTAACCGTACAAGCCACCGCTGCCGTTCTCGGACAGCGAGCCGACGCGACTGGTGACGATGCCGATCTTGCCGCCCGGCCCCATTCTCGGAAGCAGGGCTTCGGTGACTCGAAGCGGTCCGAGCGTGTTGACCGCGAACTCGCGCTGGAATGCCTGGTAGTCGAACTCGCCGAGCTTGCGCTCGATGACCAGGCCCGCATTGTTGACGACGACGTCCACGCGGCGATCGCCGATCTGCCGCAGCAGCGCGTGGACGCCGGACTCCGACGTGACGTCGACGCCGCTGACCGCCTCGACACCGGCCTTGCCGCGGACGGCCGACGCATCGTCGAGACAGGCCGCGATGACGGTGTCGCCCCGAGCACCCACTTGCACGCACATCGCCGCGCCGATACCGCGGTCAGCACCCGTGACAACCCATATCGCCATGTTGTTCGCTACCTTGTTTTCGTCAGGCCGCCTTGGCCTGCGTTCCGAGTGTGCGCAGTTCGGGGATCACCTTCTTCGCGAACAGCGTCATGCTGCGCTCGGCGTCCTCGTACGGCATGCCCGCATAGCTGAAGACGCCGGTAAATGCGTCGCCGCCGGTCTTCTGGCAGGTGCTCACGATCTTCTCGTAGCACTGCTCCGGCGTTCCCCAGACGTGCAGGTTGACGAACATCTCGGCCAGGGCGTCCACACCGCCGGCGGTGCTGGCCGCTTCCTGCATCGCCTTGTAGGACTCGTATCCCTTGGTCTTGCCCAGGTGGTCGCCCACCAGTTCGTAGTGCTCGATCACCGACCGCCAATAGCCGCCAATGTATTTGCGCGCCTTCTCTTCCGCACGATCCGCGTTGTCGTCGCAGAAGGTCCATGCCGTGATCCATGGGGCGGGCGCAGGGGCCTTCTGATACTCGCGAAAGGCTGCGGAATACGCTGCGATTTCGGCGGCGTGCTCTTCCCAAGGCTTCATCGGGATCACCAGCAGTCCGACGCCCAGGCGCGCCATGATCGGCTGCGACTCCGGCGACATCGCGGCCGCGTAGCTGCGGCCGTGGAAGCCCTTCATCGGACGAGGACGGATCTCGCGCCTCACCTGCTTGATGTACTTGCCGTCGTATTCGCACCAGCCGCGCTCGAGACCTTCGAGCACCATCTCGGCCGACTCGATGAAACGCGGACGGCTTTCGTTCTGGTCGACGCCGAAGCCTTCGAACTCGACGCGGCCCAGGCCGCGACCGATGCCCAGGATCACGCGGCCGTTGCTCTGGTGCTCGAGCATCGAGACTTTCTCGGCGACCCGCATCGGATCGTTCCACGGCAGCACGACCACCATCGTGCCGAGCTGCACCTTGCGCGTGCGGCCCGCGAAGTACGCGAGATGCTGGAACACGTCCGGGCACATCGTGTAATCGGTGAAGTGATGCTCGACGCCCCACAGGGAGTCGAAACCCAATGGCTCGATCAGATCGCCCAGGCGCAGTTCATTGCGATAGATCTCGGCGTCGTCCGTGCGGCCAACGGCCTGGAAGATGGGGCAAGCTCCGACGTGCATGCGCGGTCTCCGTCCGTTGCGCGGTCTCAGGGGCCGTGCTCGAGGCCAGCCCTCCGGAAGTCGACGGAGTTTGCGCCCGTCATCAGGACCGAGGAACTAGGGGGCTCCCTCACCCCCGAGGGTAGGACGCAGGCACCCTCGATCGGGACGTCGTCGAGCCGCCGTCGGGATGAACTTCCGCCCGGTCATCCGGGCAGGTTCGTCGCCAGGAAAGCCAGGGTGCGCCCACGTGCGAGCGCGGCCGCCGTCTGGTTGTAGTTCGAGCGCGACCAGCAGTTGAAGCCGTGCTCGACGCCCTCGTAGACCTCGATCATCACGTTGTCGCGACCCGCGAACGCGTCGCGCACCGACTGGACGGAGGGCAGCGGAATGAAGCTGTCGTTCTCCGCGAAGTGCAGCAGGATCGGCGCGCGGATCTTCGGAACCTCGGACAGCACCGTCGGGATGCCGCCGCCGTAGTAGCACACCGCAGCGTCGACATCCGTTTCCGCGGCCAAGTGATACGACAGGCGTCCGCCCATGCAGTAGCCCATCGATGCAACAGGGCCTGTGCACTCGGGCAGTCCGCGCAGCAGCTTCAACGCGTCAGCGAGGTCCTGCGTGCACTGCGTGAATTTCGCGCGCCGGACCAGATCCAATCCCTTCGCGAAGCCGTCCTTGTCGTAGCCGAGCTGGATGCCCGGCTCCTCGCGCCAGAACACGTCGGGCGCCAGCACGGTGTAGCCATCCATCGCGTATTGATCGGCCACGCCCCGGATGTGTTCGTTGACGCCGAATATTTCCTGGATCAGCAGGATGCCCGGCCCGCGTCCTGTCGGCGGCAAGGAGAGATAAGCCTTGAACGTTCCGCCGTCGCCTGCCTTCACGTCGATCCACTTCGAATTCATGTTCCCGCTCCTCGTCACGTTTCAATCGCAGATTCAGGATGGCAGACGCGCGACCTTCGACGGTACGACGTCGGCGATGCGTGTGCAGCCGAGCAATGCCATGTCGCGCAGCAACTCGTCGCGCAGCAATTCCAGCGCCCGTTCGACACCGGCCTGTCCGCCCGCCGCCAGGCCGTACAGATAGGCACGTCCCACCGAGCACGCATCGGCGCCCAGTGCCAGCGCCTTCAGGATGTGCGTGCCGCGGCGCACGCCGCCGTCGACGATCAATTGCAGATCGCGCCCCACCGCGTCGCGGATCGGCTGCAGGCATTCGATCGGCGCGGCGCTGCCGTCGAGCTGGCGTCCACCGTGATTCGAGATCATCAGCGCCGTGGCGCCGGCGTCGCGTGCGAGACGCGCGTCTTCGGGTGTCGATACACCCTTGATGACGAGCGGCCCGTCCCACCACTGCCGCAGCCACTCCACGTCCTTCCAGCCCAGTGAGCGATCGAACTGCTGGTTGATGTAGTCGATCAGGCCGATGCCCTTGCCCAGTGCGTTCACGCGATGCGTGACGTTGGCGATGCTGAAATCCGGATCGCGCAGGAAGTGCCAGGCCCAGGCCGGCGACGCGGCGAAACTGGCGAGGCTCTTCAAGGTCAGGCGCGGCGGCATCACCATGCCGGTTCGACGATCGCGCTCGCGATTGCCGGCCAGCGGCGTATCCACCGTCAGGCACAGCGCGTCGTACTTGGAGGCCTTGCAGCGCTCGACGAATTCCTTCGTCAGAGCCCGATCCTTGAAGATGTAGATCTGGAACATCTTCGGGCCGCTCGTGGCGGCCGCCACGTCCTCGATGCGCGTCGTGCCCATCGCGGACAAGGCGTACAAGGTGCCGAACTTCGCCGCCGCGCGCGCCGCGCCCAATTCGCGCTCGTGATGGAACAGCTTGGACATGCCGGTCGGCGACAGGAAGAACGGCAGGTCGAGCGCGCAACCCAGCACCGAGGTGCGCAGATCGATGTTCGCCACGTCCGCGAGCACCGCCGGCCGCAACACGTAGTCGTCGAAGGCCTCGGTATTGCGGCGCAGGGTCCACTCGTCGTCGGAGCCTCCGTCGATGTAATGGAACAGCGGCGCAGGAAGACGGCGCTTGGCGGCGCTGCGCAGGTCGCGTACGTTGAAGCAACGTTGCAGGGACATCGGATCGGTTCGCGAAGAGGGCCGGGTGCCGATCAAGCGTACCGCGGTACGCGTCCCCCGTAGCCCGGACGAAGTCCGGGATGCCTCCACCTACAAGGTGACAACCCCGGACTTCGTCCGGGCTACGGGTCAGTCCTTGTCGCCCGATTCGCGATTGGCGCGTGCCTGCAGCCGCCGGCCGATGTAGTTGAAGGCCCGTCCGGTGAGTTCCGTCGTCGTAGCCGGCATCACCATGCTGGCAGCACCCCAGACATCGCCGAACGCAGGGCCGATGCGCGGACTGCGCTTCTCGACGGCCTGCACGATCCAGCCACCGGCCTGCTGCACCTTCATCTGCGGCACGTAGCGGTAGATCTCGGTCGGCGCCGTCATCGCCGTCTTCACCAGCGGATAGCTGATCACCGTCACCGCCACGCCCTTCCCGACCATCTCCATGGCCAGGCAGCGCGAGAAACCTTCGAGCGCCGACTTGCTCGCCACGTAGGCCGCGAAACGCGGCGTCGCGAACTGCACCGACAGGCTGGAGACGTTGACGATATGCCCGCGACGGCGCGCCAGCATTCCCGGAAGGAATTTCTGCGTCAGCCGAATCGCCGCAAAGTAGTTGAGCTGCATCACCCGCTGATAGTCGTGAAAGCGGTCGAACGAATCCTTCACGGCGCGCCGGATCGAGCGGCCGGCGTTGTTCACCAGCACATCCACTTCCGGATGATCGGACAGGATCATCGCGGCGCAGGCATCGACCTCGCCGTCCACCGACAGGTCCGCCGCGTAGCTCCAGGCTTCGCCGCCGACGTCGCGGATCGCGTTGCGCACGCGGTCGAGTTCCTCGGTCCGGCGCGCGACGAGGCACACGCGAGCGCCACGGGCCGCCAGTTGCAGCGCCGCCGATTCGCCGATGCCGCTCGAGGCGCCGGTGACGACGATGGTTCTGCCCGCGATGTTCTGCTGCTTGTTGCTCATCGTTCGCCTCTCGCGGGTCACGCCCGCATCGCTATGCAGCCCGCATGGTCCGGTAGTCGTTGGCTTCGAAACGCGCCATCTGGGCCCGGTACTGCGTGGCCAGGCCCGGGTACATGGTCGAGTTGAAGCCGTCCTCGGTCAGATACCAGCTCCTGCAGCCCGAGTTCCAGTTCGTGCGCAGCAGCCGCTTCTGGATTCCAGCGTTATAGGCCTTTTGCACCTCGGCGCGCACGTCCAGCACCTTGAGGTTCTCGTCGAGCAGCTTCTTGACGCCCTGCACGATGTAGTCGATCTGCGCTTCCATGTAGACCAGCGCCGAATTGTGGCCGGGGCCGGAGTTCGGGCCGAAGGTCAGGAACACGTTCGGGTAGCCGGACACGCTGACGCTCTTGTAGGCCTGTGCGCCGCGCGACCACTCCGCGTCGAGCTTGCGGCCGCCCAAGCCGGTCACCGGAAACGGCGCGCCGGACTTGGAAACGTCGAAGCCGGTGGCGAAGACGATGCAGTCGAACTGATGCTCGATGCCCTCGACGGTGCGGATGCCCTTGGGCGCGAGATTCGCGATCGGCCAGGTGACGAGCTGGCAGTTCGGCGCCTGCAGCGCGGCGTACCAGTCGTTCGAGATCAGGATGCGCTTGCAGCCCAGGCGGAATTCCGGCGTGAGCTGCCGACGCATCCAGGGATCGGGCACCTGCGAGCGCAGGTAGAGCTTCGCGAGACGTTCGAACAGGCGCGTCACCGGCGTCGTCCACACCACGCCGACGGCCATCGACTCGTGCACCCAGTACAGCAACTCCCGAAACGCGGTCTGCGCGCGCGGAATGCGCCCGAACAGTTTCTTGCTCCATTCCGGCGACGCGTAGTCGGGCCGCGGCATGACCCAGGCCGGCGTGCGCTGAAAAACCTTCACGTGCGCCGCCTGTTTCACCAGCTCGGGCACGATCTGGATGGCGCTGGCACCGGTTCCGACGACGGCCACGCGCTTGCCGGTGAAGTCGTACGAATGATCCCAGCGCGCGCTGTGGATCTTGTGGCCCTCGTAGGTCTCCAGGCCGGAGATCTTCGGCCAGCTCGAATTCGACAACGGGCCCTGCGCCATCACGACGCTGCGCGCGCGGTGCGTCTGACCGTTGTCGGTGCGCACGCTCCACCGCCCCGAAGCCTCGTCGAAGTCCATCGAGACGACGTTCTGCCCGAAGCGCACCAGCGGCGCGAGGTCGAAGCGCTGCACGAGCTGATGCACGTAACCGAGGATTTCGCGGCTGCCGGAGAATCCGCGCGACCACTCGGGATTCTGGGCGAAGGAATAGGAATACAGATTCGACGGGATGTCGCAGGCGGCGCCAGGATACTGGTTGTCGCGCCAGGTTCCGCCCACTTCGCTACCGCGCTCGAGGATCGCGATGTTCTTCACGCCCGCCTGCTGCAGGCGGATCGCGGTTCCAAGACCGGCGAAGCCGGCGCCGACGATCAGCACGTCGACGGTCGTCATCTCGGCGACCGGTTCCGGCGTCGCCGGAACGGCGGCCACCTTCTTCTTGCGCTTCAGCGTGGGGATTCGAAAGTCGTTCATGAGAACCTCGTCAGCCGTAGCCCGGACGAAGTCCGGGGTTGTCGCTCGGGGAAAGGGGAATCCCGGACTTCGTCCGGGCTACGACGGCCTCAGGCCGCCGGTTTCCAGGTCAATTGCTTGACCCACGTCGGCACCGCCGGCAACGCGCTCGCCGGAATCCGCGCCGTGAGCTTGACCAGCGCATCCACCGGCACGTGATAAGCCCAGTTGGCGCGGTCGATCACCCAGCGCCCCTGTCGGGAAATGAGCTGGAACCACGGGTTGCGGCGCCCGCCCGGCGTGCCACCGACACGCTCGTACTTGCGGATCGCCTCGTAGAGCTTCTCTTCCTTGAGCCCCAGCTTCACCAGGTTGTCGCGCATCTTGTTGAGCAGCGGCAGGTAGGACGCGATGCCGATCATCAGGCGCGGATCGAGCAACTTCGCGACGAACTCCAGCCCCTGCCGATACAACGGCCCGTGCCCGAGCATCTCCAGCACGTGGAAGTCCACGCCCAGGTGGCGCGCCTCATCCGCGTTGATCTTCTCGAACGCCGCGTGGCAGACCGGATCATCGACCGTGTCGAGCAGGAACTTGCACAGCGCGCCGTCGAGCGTGATCTCCAGCATCGGGATCACCGAGCCGAGCACCGACAGCGGCATCTGGTCGGAATACGTGTCGAGCCACTCGACGACCAGCCGGATGTTGATGTTGGGCTCAGGCAGCGTGTCGGCGTCGTCGAGCATGCCCCAGCGCTTCATCAGCGCCATCTCGGCGTTGGCGTGCTTCTGCTCTTCGGCGTGGAAGTAGCGGTAGATCTCGCGCAGTTCCTCGGTCGGCGCCTTCTTGGCCATCGCGGCGAAACCGCGTGCGCCGACATGCTCGATCCACATCAGATCGGCCATGAAGGCCTTGAGCTTGGGATACAGCTCGGCGTTCTCGGTGACCAGCTCGCGCCCGGGCGCATCCCAGTCGATGTCCGCGAGTGCCCACTGGCTGTCCTTGATCTTGGCCAGCATCTTCGTCAGGTCGAGTTGCATTGGAGTTCTCCTCGGAAGCGTTCAACGCAAAGGTCGCAAAGGAAAGCGCTCGACAGAGGTTCTTTGCGACCTCTGCGCCTCTGCGTTTAATTGTTTTAGCTTTTGGCGGCGAGCAGCCGGTTCAGCACGCCGGCGCCACGCGCGTACAGCGACGGCGCGAGCCGCTTCATGCGCCAGATCGTGCGGGCGTCGAGCTGCGGCAGGACGTAGAGCTGGTTGCGGTCGAGCGCATCGAGCGTGAGCCTCGCGACGCCCTCGGCTTCGATGCCGGTCCACTTCATGATCTTGTCCGCGAAGCCGGTGGCGCTGCCGGCGATACGGCCGTCGCGCACGATGTTGGTCTTCACGAATGTCGGGCACAGCGCCGTGATGTGCAGGCCGCTGCCCTGGAATTCCGCGGCCATCGTCTCGGTCAGCGCCAGCACGGCGGACTTGCTGACGTTGTACGGACCCATCGTCGGCGCCGCCGCGAAGCTCGCGGTGGAACCCACGTTGATGATTCCGCCGCGCCGCTGCGCGCGCAGCCTGGGCGTGAACACGTGGCAGCCGTGGATGACGCCCCAGAGATTGACGCCCAGCACCCACTTCCAGTCGTCCATCGTGGTGTCGCCCACGCGCGAACCACCGGCGCCGACGCCGGCGTTGTTGATCACGACGTCGATCGGGGACTCGAGCCAGCGCTCGGCCTCGATAGCCAGCGCCTCGACCTGCGCGAGATCGGAGACGTCGGTCTGCACGGCCGTTGCCGCTCCGCCGTCGGCCTCGATCAGCGCGACGGTCTCCCGCGCCGAGGCGAGGTTGATGTCCGAGCACACGACGCGTCCGCCGCGGCGCGCGAGTTCCAGGGCGAAGGCGCGGCCGATGCCGCTGCCGGCACCCGTGACGACGGCCCCGGCATTCGAGGTGAGTTTCTGCTTGGCCACGACGTCTCCTTTCGTTGACCCGATGGAAGAACGCCCCGCGCCGGCCATGCGGCGCGGGGCGTGTGCAGGACCTGCGCGGGTCCCGCTTTACGCGGCCGCGGACAGCGACGCCTGGCGGCGCGCGTACGGGGCGCTGAAGCCCTCGATACCGGCCAGGTAGTGGCTGTTGTCCTCGTCCCAGGGGTGGAAGTCGGGACGAAAATACGAGAACCAGGGACGCGCCATCTTGCGCAGGAAGCCGATTTCGCCGAAAGCCATCCGCCACATCGACTTCCAGCCCTTCACGTCGGTGAGCTTGCCTTCCTGGCGCACGAAGTTGGCGTAGTGCGGCAGCACCATGCCCCAGAAGATCGCCGTGGCGAACACCAAGCCGAACGCACGGATCGTGTAGGCCTTCACACCGCGGCCTTGCGTGGCTTCCCACACGTCGTACGCGACGCCCTTGTGCTCGGTCTCTTCGAGCGCATGCCACTTCCACAGCGCGTGATAGCCCGGCTCGGCGTTCTGGGCCAGCGCCGGCTCCTTGAGCAGGCCGTCGGCCATGATGGCCGTCAGATGCTCGAGCGCGATCGTGGCGGACAGCCGAAACGAGGGCGACGTGTTGTTCTGGAACACATCGAGCAGCGTCTTGACGCGCTTCTCGAACACGGCGGCCGACGGCAGGCGCTCGAACATCTTCGCGTTGTATTCGTCGTGCTCGCGGCCGTGCATCGCTTCCTGGCCGATGAAGGCGGTGGCGGCCTTCTTCAGCTCGGGATCCTGGATCTGGTCACGGTAGTGACGCACCGCGTCGATGAAGAAGCGCTCGCCGACCGGGATCACCAGCGACATCGTGTTCATCAGGTGCGTGAACTGCACGCCACCGTTGCCGACCCAGTCCTGCACGCGGTCGGCGGGCAGCGGGAACTGAAGGTCGCGACGGATCGGCATCACCGACTCCGACTTGGCGTTGCGCGGGTTGGATTTCACGGACTTCACGGACTTCGTGGCGCTCATGTGCAATCTCCTCTTGCGGCATCGCGTCGCGGGGGCGACGCAAGGTATACACTCGTCTACCGGCACAGTAGACGACTGTAGACTTCGACGTCAATACGTCATGTGCCATTGTTCAATGGTAACTTTACAAGTCGCTGTCATGGCTGATAATTCCGAAAAAAAGAAGAGCCCAGCGAAGCTTCCGGAGCGTCCCACGAGCGGCCGCCAGAAACTGATGGAGTCGGCGCTGGCGCTGGCCGCCAGCACCCGCAGCCTCGCGACTCTGGGGCTGCGCGAGGTGGCCCGGCACGCAGGCCTGAACCCGAACACCTTCTATCGGCACTTCAAGGATTTCGACGACTTGGGCGTGGCCATGCTCAAGGAGCTGGGCACCGAGCTGCGCACCGGCCTGCGCGAGCGGCGCATGCGCCCGGCGGCGAAGGGATTCCGCCTGTCCGACCTGAGCAATCCCGCCGAAGGCCTGGCCCAGGCGCAGGCGCTGGCGCGCGAATCGGTGGGGCTGGTCCTCGACTTCGTCAAGGATCACCGGGAGGCCTACATCGTCGGCATCCGCGAACTGCACGGCACCAGCCCGGTGATGCGCAAGGCGATGCAGCAGATGCTCGAAGACATCGCCAAGGACATGACCGAGGACCTGCTGGGTGTGCTCAAGCTTCCGGCCGTCACGCCCGAGGAGATGATCGAGGTGGCGCGCGTGATCGTGCGCCAGATGGTGTTCTTCTCGATGGACTATCTCGACCAGCCCGCGCGCCAGCAGGAGATCAAGCGCGAGGCGGAGCGTTTCATCCTTCTGCTGTTCTGGGGCGCGATCGCCGCACGCGCCCCGGCGCTGCTGGCACAGTCCGGGCTGAAGTTCCCGGCCATCTGAACCGGCTCAGCGGCGCGGATAGATGCGCCGCTCCCCGTCCGGCCGTCGTCGAAAGCGCTTGTAGCTCCACCAGTACTGCTCCGGAAGGTGCGTGAGCACCGACTCGATGCCGCGGTTGAGCGCCGCCGCGCCCTCGGCCATGTCGGCGATCCCGCCTCCGAGCGGTTTGACGTGGAAGCGGAATCCCCGCCCCCAGTTCAGGCGCTCGGCATAGCAGAAGCAGACCGAGGCGTGCGTGCGCGCCGCCAGCTTGCTGACCAGTTCGGTCGTGTGCGCCGGAATACCGAAGAGCGGCGCAAACACACCCGAGCCGCGCGGCGGATCCTGGTCCGGCAGCACGCCGATCATCTCGCCGGCATGCAGCGCCTGCAGCAGAGCCTTCACACCCGCGCCGCTGGTGGGCACGAGGTTGGCACCCAGGCGCGAACGGCCTTCGACGATCAGCGCGTCGATCGCGCCCTTCTGCGGCTTGTACAGCGAGGTGATGCGGCCCACCGACGCGCAGAACATGCCGGCCAGTTCCCAGGACCCGATGTGGGGACACAGCACGATCGTGCCGTTCTCGCCCGCCAGTTCACGGAGCCGCGCGGCCGCTACGGGGTCGTGCAGCCAGCGGCGCAGGCGGCGCTCCGGACCGAACCAGATCGCCGGGGATTCCAGCACCGCCTTCAGGAAATGACCCAGCGAACGGCGCGCGATGTCGCGCCGTTCCGCTTGCGGAAGTTCGGGCAGGCACAGGTCGAGGTGCCGCAGCGCAACGCGCTTGCGTGAATTGGGCAGCACCCACAGCAGGCCGCCGATCATCGAGGCGAGGCCGTGCACAACCACCAGGGGCAGGTATCCGAGGGCGACCAGGAAGCCGCGCAAAAGAGATCGCATCCGGTGATTGTTGGGCATCGCGCGACGCAGCGAAAGGCGGCGGGTCGGCTTGACGCATCCGCTGCGACTTGCATGCTGGCGACATGGAGACGAAGTTCGCACGATGATCGGACTGTTGCAGCGCGTCACGCGGGCCGAAGTACACGTCGCAGGTCAGAGCATCGGCGCGATCGATCGCGGCCTGCTGGTGCTGATCGGCGTGCAGGCCGACGACGACGAGGCGCGCGCCGAACGCCTGCTCGAGCGCCTGCTGGGCTATCGCGTATTCCCCGACGACACCGGACGCATGAATCTGTCGACACGTGACATCGCGGGCGGCCTGCTGCTCGTCCCCCAGTTCACACTGGCCGCCGATACCCGCCGGGGCACGCGGGCCGGCTTCTCGACCGCCGCCGCGCCGGAACGGGCGACGGCGCTGTTCGACCACTTGGTCCGATGCGCCCGCGCGGTGCATCCGGACGTGGCCCAGGGCCGGTTCGGCGCCGACATGCAGGTGAGCCTGATCAACGACGGCCCGGTGACATTCTGGATCGAGACATGACGCGGTCGCGCCCCGGTTTGCGCGCAAACGG
Organism: Panacagrimonas perspica; assembly: GCF_004364935.1. Classification (GTDB taxonomy): domain Bacteria; phylum Pseudomonadota; class Gammaproteobacteria; order Nevskiales; family Nevskiaceae; genus Panacagrimonas; species Panacagrimonas perspica. The sequence goes on from NZ_SOBT01000009.1 coordinate 72,948, forward strand.
CGCGCCGGCACACCCGCGAAGCGGGCAAGGTTCTGAAAAATCGGCAGGCCGGGAATTGAATGTCGGTTCAAAAGCGGACCCGCCGGGGGTATCCTTGCGCCCCCGCAACACCCGCCAGCCGTAATGCCAGCCCGCACCGCCAGCGTCTCGCGTCAGACCAAAGAGACGACCATCCGCGTCGAGATCAATCTCGACGGCACCGGCGTCGCGCAACTGGCCACCGGCCTGCCGTTCCTGGACCACATGCTGGACCAGGTCGCACGGCACGGGCTCATCGATCTCACGGTCCAGGCCAACGGTGACCTGCACATCGACGCGCACCACACCGTAGAGGACATCGGGATCACGCTCGGCCAGGCCTTCGACCAGGCCATCGGCGACAAGAAGGGCGTCACCCGCTACGGCCACGCCTACGTGCCGCTCGACGAGGCCCTGTCGCGCGTCGTGATCGACCTGTCCGGCCGCCCGGGCCTCGAATGGTTCGTGGAATTCCCGCGCGCCCGCATCGGCGACTTCGATGTCGACCTGTTCCGCGAGTTCTTCCAGGGTTTCATCAACCACGCCAAGGCGACGATGCACATCGACGCCCTGCGCGGACGCAACGCGCATCACATCGCGGAAACCGTGTTCAAGGCTTTCGGCCGCGCGCTGCGCGTGGCCTGCACGCCGGATCCGCGCATGGGCGACGTGATGCCCTCGACCAAGGGCTCGCTCTGAGCGGATAGCCCATGGCCGTCATTGGCGTCATCGACTACGGGATGGGCAACCTGCACTCGCTCGGCAAATCGCTGGAGCGGGTCGCGGGTTCCGATCGCATCGAGATCTCCTTCGATCCCGAAAAACTGATCCGCTGCGACAAGCTGGTCCTGCCCGGCGTGGGCGGCGTGCTGGGCTGCATGAACGAGTTGCGCCGGCTGGAACTCAACGATCTCGTCATCGAGGCCTCGCAGAAGGTGCCGATGCTCGGCGTCTGCCTGGGCATGCAGGTGATGCTCGAATTCTCGGAGGAAAACGGCGGCGTTCCGGCGCTGGGGCTGTTCCCTGGCGAGGTCGTGCGTTTCCCGGATCCGCCGAAAGAGGGCACCGGAGAACGGCTCAAGGTTCCGCACATGGGCTGGAACCGCGTGCGCCAGGTGCGCCCGCACCCGGTCTGGGACGGCGTGCCGGACGACAGCTGGTTCTATTTCGTGCACAGCTACCACGCGCGGCCCAAGCAGCCGGAACACACCATCGGCACGTCCGAGTACGTGCACGATTTCACCTGTGCGATCGCGCGCGACAACCTCGTGGCCTTCCAATTCCACCCCGAGAAGAGCCAGGGAGCGGGCCTGCGCCTGCTGTCCAACTTCGCCCACTGGGACGGGACGGTTTAAACGCCGCCAGGCGAACCCCCTCCCTATTGCCTCGCTGCCGCCACTTGAGGCACAGTCCGGCGCATCGGGGAATCCCTATAAATCTGCTTCTGCGCGCACCGCGCCCTCTCCTTCGCGAACCCTTCTGGCCGGCCCCGCTCGCATGTTGTTGATCCCCGCAATCGATCTCAAGAATGGCCAGTGTGTGCGCCTGCGCCAGGGCCGTATGGATGACGTCACGGTCTATTCCGATGACCCGGTGACCGTCGCCAAGCGCTGGGCCGACGAAGGCGCCGAGCGCCTGCATGTCGTCGACCTCGACGGCGCCATCAAGGGCCAGCCGGTCAATATCAAGGTCGTCGAGCAGATCGCCGAAGCGGTGAAGATTCCCGTCCAGGTCGGCGGTGGCGTACGCGACGAGGAAACCGTGCAGCGCTACCTCAATGCCGGTGTGGCATACGTGATCATCGGCACGAAGGCGGTGAATACGCCCCACTTCCTGCGCGACCTGTGCATCGAGTACCCGCGCCACATCATCGTGGGCCTGGATGCCAAGGATGGCCGCGTCGCCCTCAACGGCTGGGCCAAGGTGACGCACCACGATGTGGTCGAGATGGCGCAGCACTGCGAACGCGACGGCGTCGAGGCGATCATCTACACCGACATCGGCCGCGACGGCATGATGAACGGCTTCAATTCCGCCTCGACGCAGAAGCTCGCCAAGGCCGTGAACACGCCGGTGATCGCGAGCGGCGGAGTGTCGTCGCTGGAAGACATCCGCGTCCTCAAGGAAATCGAATCCGACGGAGTCACCGGCGCGATCATCGGCCGGGCGCTGTACGAAGGCGGGCTCTCGTTCAAGGATTGTCTGGCGGCGGCTCGCTGAGCCGGTCACCACCTTTCCCGAACTCTCCCCATGCTGGCCAAGCGCGTCATTCCCTGTCTCGACATCGACCGCGGCCGCGTGGTCAAGGGCGTCAAGTTCGAGGAGATCCGCGACGCGGGTGATCCGGTCGAAGTGGCGCGCCGCTATGACCGCCAGGGCGCGGACGAGCTGGTCTTTCTCGACATCACCGCCAGCAGCGACGACCGCCCGACGTTGTTCCAGACCGTCGAAGCCGTCGCGCGCGAGATCTACATCCCGCTGACCGTCGGTGGCGGCGTGCGCACCAGCGCCGACGTGCGAGCCCTGCTCAAGGCCGGGGCCGACAAGGTTTCGATCAACACCGCCGCGGTGCACAACCCGGACTTCGTCACCGAGGCCGCGAGCCGCTACGGCGTGCAGTGCATCGTCGTGGCCATCGACGCCAAGCGCGTCAACAAGAAGAAAGAGCCGCCGCGCTGGGAGATCTTCACCCATGGCGGTCGCAAGACCACCGGGATCGAGGCCATCGGCTGGGCGCAGCTCATGGTCAGGAAGGGCGCGGGTGAATTGCTCGTCACCAGCATGGATCGCGACGGCACCAAGGAAGGCTACGACCTGGAACTGCTGCGCGCGATCGGCGATTCGGTGCCGGTTCCGGTCATCGCCTCGGGCGGCGTCGGCAGCCTCGATCACCTCGTGCAGGGCCTGCAGGACGGACATGCGGACGCGGTGCTCGCGGCCAGCATCTTCCACCAGGGCACCTACACGGTGGGCGAGGCCAAGCGGTTCATGGCCGAGCGCGGCGTACGCGTGCGCGAGCAGGCCCTTCCCGCGTTCGTCATCTGAGCGCGCCATCATGAGCGAATCCAAGGATCTGGGCGCGGCGCTGGACGAACTCTACGCCACGCTGCTGGAACGCAAGACGGCGGACCCGGCCAAGTCCTACGCGGCAAGCCTGTATGAGAAGGGGCTGGACACGATCCTCAAGAAGATCGGCGAGGAATCGGCAGAAACATTGATCGCCGCCAAGAACGGATCGCGGTCGGAACTTGTCTACGAAACAGTGGACCTGCTGTACCACCTGTTCGTGCTGATGGCCCGGGAAGGCATCCAACCAGCCGATCTGGCCGTAGAATTACAACGTCGCGCAGGTCGTTCCGGGCTTGAAGAGAAGGCCGTCCGCGTCAAGTAGGTAAAACCGCGGAGCAATCCGCACCCGGAAAGGAGACCCGTCATGGGTAGTTTCAGCATTTGGCACTGGCTCGTTGTGCTCGCCATCGTGGTGCTCGTGTTCGGCACCAAGAAGTTGCGCAATCTCGGCGGCGACCTCGGTGCGTCGATCAAGAACTTCAAGGGCGCCATGAAGGACGGCGAGGCGGAAGCCGCCAAGACGCCCGATCAGATCGCGGCCGAAGCCAAGGTCGCCGAAGAAGAACAGCAGCGCGAATCGAACAAGGTCTGATTTCCAGGCCGCCGGGGCGAATCCCGTGTTCGACATCAGTTTTGGTGAGCTGGCCTTGTGCTTCATGGTCGCGCTGGTCGTGCTCGGGCCCGAGAAGATGCCCAAGATCGCGCGCACGATCGGCCGCTGGGCGGGCCAGGCGCGCGGCTACATGAAGAACCTGTCGAGCGAGCTCGAGCGCGAGACGCAGGTCATGGACATCAAGCGCCAGCTCGAAGAGGCCAAACGCGAACTGTCCCAGGCCAGCGCCGACGTCCAGCGCGAGGCGCGTGGCATCGGTGAGAGCGTGAACCGCGATCCGAACGCGCTGCCGCCCCCGCGAGACCCGAACCACACCCCGTGAGCGAAGCCGAACAGGAGTCGACGGTTCCCGAGCAGCCGCTGATGGCGCATCTGCTGGAACTGCGCGATCGCGTCCTCAAGATGATGTACGGCGTGGGCATCGCCTTCGCGCCGCTGGCGTACTTCTCCAAGCAGATCTACGCGATCGTCGCCGAGCCGCTGATGAAGCTGATGCCGCCCGGCACTTCGATGATCGCCACCGAGGTCGCCTCTCCGTTCTTCGCCCCGCTGAAGCTGTCGATGATCCTCGCCGTCGCGGTGTCGATGCCGTGGACGCTGTTCCAGTTGTGGGCGTTCGTCGCGCCGGGCCTCTACAAGTCCGAACGACGCCTCGTCACACCGCTGCTGTTCTCCAGCACCGTGCTGTTCTACGCCGGCATGGCGATGGCGTATTTCCTGGTGCTGCCGACGGTGTTCAAGTTCCTGATCAGCGTGGCGCCCGAGGGCGTCGCGGTGATGACGGACATCAACAAGTACCTGAACTTCGTTTTGGCGATCTTCCTCGCCTTTGGCCTCGCGTTCGAAACGCCGGTGGCGATCGTGCTGCTGATTCACACGGGTTTCGTGACGCCCAAGCAGCTTCGCGAGAATCGCGGCTACGTGCTGGTGGGGTGCTTCGTCGTGGCGGCGGTGATGACACCGCCCGACATCGTGTCGCAGTTCCTGCTCGCGGTGCCTACCTACGTGCTCTACGAGATCGGCATCATCGCCGGCCAGTTCCTGACGCCCGATATCAAGCAAGTCGAAGAGCAACAGCTCGCAGAGCGCGAATAGGCTGCGCTTCGCATGCCCGGGGGCCGGCCCCGGGCCTCCGCCGGGCAAGGCGTGCCACTGGCACGCCTTGAAACTCCCGGCTCAGTCCTGCGGCGGCAACTCGACGTGGGAACGGCGCACCGGCTGGTGCGTGCCGACTGCTTCGCACTCTCCGTGACCGCGCATCAGACGGCGAAGCTCCTTGAGCACCGGCGCCGTTTCGGGACGCACGCCGCGCCAGATCGCGAAACTGCTGGCTGCCTGTTCCACCAGCATGCCCAGCCCATCTTCGATGTGGGAGGCGCCCTGAGAGCGCGCCCACTGGCGGAACGGCACGCTCGCGTCGCCGTAGCTCAGGTCGTAGCAGTCGCCGCCGTCGGCGATCAGGCGGCCCGGTAACAGTGGCAGGCCGCCCGTGTGTCCGGCGGATGTGGCATTGATGACGACGTCGTAGCGATCGCCTTTCAGCGCCAGATGCGTACGCGGCGTGACCACGCCGACCGGCTTGAACAGCTCGGCCAGTTCTTCGGGCTTCCAGGGATTGCGGTTGGAGACGACCAGCTGGGCCGGCCTGGCCTCGAGGATGGGCGCCAGGATGCCGCGCGTGGCGCCGCCCGCGCCGAGCACCAGCACGCGCCGGCCGGTCAGCGTGATGCCGAGCCGCGCAAGATCGGTGACGAAGCCCTCGCCATCCGTGTTGTCGCCGGTCCACCCGCTGTCCGTGCGCACCAGCGTGTTGACCGCACCGGCGAGCTGCGCGCGATCCGACACCGATTCGCAGAGCTTGGCCACCGCCTGCTTGTGCGGCAGCGTGACGTTGGATCCGCGCAGACCTTCGCCATGCAGCCGCTGCAGCTCGGCAGCAAGCGATGCGGGTGCGACTTCGATGGCCTCGTAACCCAGATCCTGCCCCGTCTGTTGCGCGAACAACGCATGGATCGAGGGCGACTTGGAATGCGAAATGGGTTGGCCGATGACGGCGTACCTATCCATGGCGGAATGCGCGTTCGAGAGACGGTGGTCTTATTCGGCCAGCCAGGTCGCGGCCTGCTTGGCGTAGTAGCTGAGGATCATGTCGGCACCTGCGCGACGGAAGCACAGCAAGGCCTCCATCAATGCGCCACGCTCGTCGAGCCAGCCGTTGGCGATGGCGGCCCGCAGCATCGCGTACTCGCCGCTGACCTGATACGCCGCCACCGGCACGCCGAACGTGTCCTTCACGCGGCGCACGATGTCGAGATAGGGCATGCCGGGTTTGACCATGACGATGTCCGCGCCCTCGGCGATGTCGAGCGCAACCTCGCGCAGCGCCTCGTCGGTGTTCGCCGGATCCATCTGGTACGTGCGCTTGTCCGCCTTGCCGAGGTTTCGCGCCGAACCCACGGCGTCGCGGAACGGCCCGTAGAAGCTCGACGCGTACTTGGCCGCGTACGACAGGATCAGCGTGTTCTTCTGGCCGTCGCGCTCGAGCACGTCGCGGATCTGGCCGATGCGGCCGTCCATCATGTCGCTGGGCGAGACGATGTCGGCGCCGGCGCGCGCGTTGACCAGCGCCTGCTTGCGCAGCATCTCGACGGTGCCGTCATTGTCGACATCGCCATCCGCGCCTAGCACGCCGTCGTGTCCATGCGTCGTGAACGGATCGAGCGCCACGTCGACCATCACCGTGAGTTGCGGACAGGCCTGCTTCACGGCCTTGATGGCGCGCGCCACCAGGCCTTCCGGATTCAGCGCCTCGTCACCACGATCGTTCTTGAGCGCCTGCGGAATCACCGGAAACAGCGCCACGCAGCCCACGCCCAGCGCCTGCAGCGCGGTGCATTCGCGCACCAGCTCCTCGAGATCGAAGCGGACGACCCCCGGCATGGACGCGACCGCGCCCTTTTCCGCGCCTTCGGCGACGAACAGCGGCTGGATCAGGTGTCCTGCAGACAGGCTCGTTTCACGCACCAGGGCGCGAATCGCGGCGGATTGGCGCAGGCGGCGGGGGCGGGTCAGCGGAAATCGCGCAGGGCTTGGCGCTTTCAAGGGATTGCTCGTCAGTGATTCGGCGCAAATCATAACGTTATGGACACCCATCCCGCGCTCATCGAGCTGCTGCGTCCCGCCCTGTTCTTCGGCCTGCTGGTGTTGGTCAGCATGCTGGAACAGTGGCGGCCGCTGCGCCTGAGCGATCCGCAGCGTCTGCTGCGCTGGCCGTCCAACCTGTCGCTGGTCGCGATCGGTCTGGTCATCACGATGCTGCTGCAGCTGAGTCTGCTCGGCGGCGCGCTGTGGGCGCAGCACGCGGGTTTTGGACTGTTCCATCACGTCGACGCGCCGCCGTGGGTCGAGGCTGTACTCGCATGGCTGCTGCTGGATCTGGCGATGTACGCGCAGCATCGCGCGCTTCACGAGATTCCCTGGCTGTGGCCGCTGCACCGCGTTCATCACAGCGATGTCGAGTTCGATGTGACCACCGGTCTGCGTTTCCATCCGGGCGAAGTCCTGCTGTCACAGCTCTTCAAGCTCGGGGCGATCCTGCTGGTCGGCGCGCCGTGGGTCGCCGTGCTGACGTTCGAGATCAGCCTCGCGCTGTTCACGCTGCTCACGCACGCCAACGTTCGCCTCCCGCCACGCCTCGAACGCATCCTGCGCGCGCTGGTGATCACGCCGGACATGCACCGCACGCATCACTCGGTACATGCCGACGAGATGAACTCCAACTTCGGCAACGTGCTGAGTGGGTGGGATCGCCTGCTGGCCAGCTACTCGGCCCAGTCGCGCGAACCGCCACGCGACATGTGCATCGGTTTGCCGGGATTTCGCGTACCTGGTCACCAGTCGCTGCGCGCGCTGCTGGTGCAGCCGCTCGAACGATGACATCGCCGTCCCGGACGCGTCGACGCACTGCGAACGCGCCCGGGCCGCTATCATCCCGTCACTATTCCAAGAACGAGCCTGATGGCCGACGCAGAGCACCTGAGGAGCCTGCTGCACGCAACCGCGCGCGGAGATCAGCGCGCGTTCTCGGAGCTCTATCGCGCCACGAGTTCGCATCTGTACGGTTTGCTGATCCGTATGCTTCAACGACGGGACTGGGCGGAAGAAGCGCTCCAGGACTGCTTCATCAAGATATGGCAGAAGGCCGAAACCTACGAAGCGGACAAAGGTGCTCCGCTCACCTGGTTGCTCAGCGTGGCGCGCTATCGAGCGCTGGATCTTCTCCGCGTGAAGCGTCCTGAAGTCGAACTGCCGGACAACGACGAAGAGGGCGCCTCGCTGCCGCCGCTGACGCTGCAGGACGAGGGACAGGATCCGCTGGCGCGTGCCAGCGAAACGCAGGGCATCGCACGCATGCGCGAATGCCTGAGGGAATTGCCGACCGAGCAGCGCCAGGCCGTGTTGCTCGCTTACTACGAGGGGTATACGCATCAGGAGCTCGCGACGCGGATGAACGCGCCGCTGGGTACCGTCAAGAGCTGGGTGCGCCGCGGTCTGGCGCGACTGCGCGAAGCGCTGGATCGATGACATGAACTACCGATCGACCAAGCTGCGACAAGCCCTTGCCTCCGAGTACGTGGCAGGCACGCTGATCGGCGCCGCACGCAAGCGCTTCAAACGGCTGATGGCGGAGGACCCCACGCTGCTGGAGGAAGTCCGGTACTGGGAAGAACGCTTCGGCGACCTCGGCATTTTCGAACCCGTTCCGCCTCGCGAGCTGGTGTGGACGGAGATCGAGCAGCGCATCTACCAGACGGCGGGCAACGTGATCCCGATCGTCGCCAAGCGTCAGCAGCGCAGCCTGATGTTCTGGCGCCTGTGGGCTGGCCTTGCCACTGCGGCAACCGTGGTCCTGGCGGTCATGCTGGTGCGCGAACAGCCGGCGCGCGCGCCTTTGCTGCCGGATCGTCCGCAGGTGGTCGAGCGACTCGTTCAGGCCCAGGCCTACGTCGCGGCGCTGAAGCTGCCGAACGAAGACGGCCAGTGGACCGTCAGCGTACTGCCCGACTCGCGCGCGCTGCGCGTGATCGCCAGCGAACCCGCGAAGCTCAAGGAAGACGAGGATTACGAGCTGTGGTGGATGGCGGACGACGGCTCGGTCACGTCGCTTGGCCTGCTGCCGCGCGAAGGCGCATGGCAGGTGCTGTTGCCGTTGCATCTGCGCGTGAAGGCCAGCGGCCGCGTCGCCGTGAGTCTCGAACAGGCAGGCGGATCGCAGGCCGAAAACGGACCGAGCGGTCCGGTGTTGCTGGCCGCGCCACTGGTTCCGTCGGTCTGATCGGACGCAACGGATCGAACCGTAGCCCGGACGAAGTCCGGAAGGTTTTTCCTCTTCATCGAGAGAAATCCCGGACTTCGTCCGGGCTACGTGAGCCCTTTTCTCGACGCCTGTGTCGTGCGTTCGCACGCTGGGAGCATCGCACCCGCGGCGCTAGCCTTTGGCCATGCTCGAAAAGACCTTGCTCGACCAGCTCGAATCGCTCAGCCCCGCACAGCGGCTGGAGTTGATCGGCCACGTGTGGGAACTGCTCGACGCCGATGGCCTGCCGATCGGTGATCGCAACACCGTGATTCCCGATCTGCCGATCGGCGAGCCGACCGCGCCACGACCGGGCTGAAGCGAACTACTCCGTCTCGGCCTTCGACGGACGCGTCGCGAGGTTCTTCACCGCCTGCACCGGCGTGATTTCGCCGGCGATCAGCCGCACGACCTGCTCGGTGATCGGCATGTCCACGCCGACGCTGCGCGCCAGGCGCAGCACTTCGGGCGCCGCCTTCACGCCCTCGACGACCTGCTGAATCTCCTCGATCGCCTGCGGCACGGTCTTGCCCTGTGCCAGCAACAGACCCATGCGCCGATTGCGCGACTGGTTGTCGGTGCAGGTCAGCACCAAGTCCCCCATGCCGGCCAGACCCATCAGCGTCTCCGGCTTCGCGCCCAGCGCCTCTCCTAGCCGCATCGTCTCGGCCAAGCCACGGGTGATCAGCGCGGCGCGCGTATTCGCCCCCAGGCTCATGCCGTCGGCGATGCCCACGGCGATCGCCATGACGTTCTTCGCCGATCCGCCGATCTCGACGCCGACGACATCGTCCGAGGTGTAGGCGCGAAAACCATCGCCGTGCAGCGACTGCGCGATCAGGTCTGCGAAGGACTCGTTGAGCGAGGCGACCGTCACGGCGGTCGGTAATCCCAGGCCCATTTCCTTGGCGAACGTCGGCCCCGAAATCACGGCCAGTGGCCGTGCCTCGCCCAGAACGTGGGCGACGACTTCGTGCACCAGCCGCCCGCTGCCCGGCTCGAGCCCCTTGCAGGCACAGGCCAGGCCCTGCTCGGGACCCAGCAGCGGGGCGATGCGCTCAAGCGTCTCGCGCAACGCGTGGCTGGGCACGACGATCAGCACGTGTGCCGCGCCCTGCACCGTTGCCTCGAGATCGGACGTCGCCGTCAGCGAAATCGGAAAGTGGCAGCCGGGCAGATAGCGCGCGTTGACGCGGGCCTGCTGCATCGCCGCCAGCTCGGCTTCGTTGCGGCCCCACAGGCGCGTGGGTGTTCCCCTGCGCGCCAGCTGGATCGCCATGGCCGTACCGTAGGAACCCGCACCGAGCACCCCCAGGCCGATCATGGCGCTGGACTCAGTGTGCGGGTGCCGCGTTCGGATCCGCGACCGCCCGATTGCCTTCGGCTTCGGCGCGCTGGCGGGCCAGATGCTCCAGATACATCGCCTCGAAGTTGATCGGCTGCAGCAGGAGCTGCGGGAAGCCCGCCTTCTGCACGAAGTCCGCCACCGCCTCGCGGGCGAACGGGAACAGCAGGCTGGGGCAATAGCCGCCGAGAATCGCGCCGCGTTCGGCGTTGTTGGCAAAGCCGCTCACCAGGAAAACGCCGCCCTGCTGGACCTCGACGAGAAAGACTGTTTCGTCCCCGTGCTTCGCCGTCACCGTAATCGTGATCACGATGTGGAAGTGATCGCCTTCGAGCTTGCTCGTCTGCGTGGAAACGTTGACGTCGATCTGCGGTTGCGCGGTGCTCGAGAAGATCAGCGGCGCGCCGGGCACCTCGATCGAGGCGTCCTTGACGTAGATCTTCTGCAGCATCACCTGGCGGGTCGGCGCCTGGCCGGCGGGATCGGCGGTGCCGGAAGCGGGGCCTTGTTCGGCCATAATCTTGTTCTCGTCTGGGGTGAGGATCCGCCGGGGTACCCGGCGGGGGCGCAAGGATAACGCGCCCTCGGTCCCCGATCAGCCGCCCTGGAGCAGCGGGTCCAGCTTGCCAGCGCGATCCAGAGCCGAAAGATCGTCGAACCCGCCGACGTGCGTCTCGCCCACGAAGATCTGCGGAACGGTACGCCGGCCGGTGATCCGCATCATCTCCTCACGCAGTCCGGGATCCCGGTCCACACGCAGATCCTCGTAGCGCACACCCTTGTCGTCGAGCAGGCGCTTGGCCATGACGCAGTAGGGGCACATGAGGGAGCTGTAGACGCGTACGGCGTGCATGGGGTGTCCGTTATTTGGCCGTCACCGGCAGGTTGCTCTGCATCCATCCGTTGAGACCGCCGCGGATGGGATAAGCCTCGGAGAAACCGAGCTTGCGCAATTTGCCCGCCGCCTCGACGCTGGAGCCGCCCAGCGCGCAATACAGCAGGATCGGACGGGCCTTGTCCTTGAACTCGGTCGCGCGCTCCTCGATCTTGGCCGCCGGAATGTTGATGGCGTTGAGCAGGTGGCCCTTCTTGAAATCCGCCATCGCTCGAAGGTCGACGATCACGGGTTCACGGTCGTTGATCATCCGCACCGCCTCGAGCGGCCCCACACGCTTGCCGCCGGTGACATTGCCGTGCACCTCGTTGGCGACGATCGCGAGCAGCACGGTGCCGAACGCGGCGAACAACGCCAGATGATTGCCGAAGAAGTCGATGAACTGCTGCATGAGGGGGGAACGATTCGCGAATCGGGGCACCGGACACGAACTGCAAGAACCAGGGAAGCTGCGGAGGGTGCGCCGGGCGTGACACCATCGCGTATGCCGATTATCGCATCGCGTCCCCGGGCGCTCCAAACGCTGCTGCTGGTAGCGCTGCTGGGACTTGCAAACGTCGTGCCGCCCGCGCAGGCGGCCTCGGACGAGGCACGACGCGAAACCGAACTCAAGCAGCTTCGGGAGCGCATCGCCGAACTCGACCGGGCGATGGCCACCGACCGCCGCAGCCAGGATTCGCTGCAAAGAGAGATCGAATCCGCCGAAGAGGACCTGACCGCCGCTGCCCGCCGTGTGCGCAAGGCGGAGTCCGAGGTCGCCGCCCAGACCCGGGAGGTCGAAAGCGCGCAGCGCGCGCGCGCCGCCGCCGAAGCCCAGGTCGGCCAGCGCCGCGAGGATCTCGCCCGTGCGCTCAGGGCCCACTACATGGCCGGCAGTCCCGGGCGGATGCAACTGATCTTCCGACTCGACCAGCTGGCCGCGCTCGATCGGCTGGACGCCGACTCCAGCGCGGTCGCCCGTGCGCTGCAGAAGCGCCTGGCCGACCTGCAGGCCACCATCGAGCAGCTCAAGATCGCCGAGACGACGCTGGCGCAGGAGCGCGAAGCGCTGGCCGCGCGAAGCGCCGAGTCGCGCGAGGCGCTGGCGGCCTTGAAGACCGCCCAGGAAGAGCGACGCGGAAAATTGGGCCAGCTGGCCAAACGGGGTACCGACCGCGCCGCCGAACTGGCCCAGGCGCGCGCCGAACAGGGCCGCGTGCAGAAGCTGCTCGACGATCTGCGGCGGGCGCTGAAGGACTCGCCGATGAAGTTCGAGCGCGGCACGCCGTTCAAGTCGCAGAAGGGCCGGCTGCCCTGGCCGCTCAAGGGTCCGCTGCTGGCCAGGTTCGGCGCGCTCAAGGGCGGCGGACCGCTGACCTGGAGCGGCTGGTGGATCCAGGCCAGCAGCGGTGCCCCGGTTCGCGCCGTCGCCGACGGCCGCGTGGTCTACGTCGGGCGCATGCAGCGCTACGGCCTGATGGTGATCCTCGACCACCCGGGACAGTACCTGTCGCTGTACGGGCACCTCGATGACACCGAAGTCGAGGTGGGCGAAGTGGTCAACGCCGGCACGCGCATCGCGTCGGCCGGCGCCACCGGCGGGCATGAACAGAGTGGTGTCTACTTCGAGATTCGGGAGGGAACCAACGCCGTCGATCCGCGTCCCTGGCTGGTCCCCTGATAAATTCCGCGTTCTGGTGGTCAAAACGCACAACGACGGTGGGTTGAAGAGATGAGGGTGAGGCGACTGCTGTGGGGCCTGGTACTGGCTTGCGTGCCGATGGTGTCGATTGCGAAGGTGACCGAAGAGGACGCCCAGCAACTGCGCAACCGGCTGACGCCGATGGGCGCCGAGCGCGCGGGCGACGAGGACGGGACCATCCCGGAGTGGCGTGGAGGCATGACCGCGCCCCCGCCCTGCTACGTCGCCGGCGGGCGGTATTGCGATCCTCACCCCGAGGACAAACCCTACGTGACGATCACCACAGGTACGCGCGAGGAATGGCGCGACTACCTGTCGGCCGGCCACATCGCGCTGCTCGAAGCCAATCGCAAGACGTTTCAGATGAATCTGTACCCCTCGCGCCGCACGTTCGCCAATCCCGGCGCCGTCTACGACGCCGCCTACCAGAACGCGATCAAGGCCACCCTGTCTCCGGGCGGCAACGCGGTTCGCGAGGCGCGGATCGCCGTCCCCTTCCCGATGCCGACGGCTGGGGCCGAAGTGGTGTGGAACCACCGCCTGCGCTGGCGCGGCCCGGCGTACCGCCGCGTCCTCACCCAGGCCTCGGTAACCCCCTCCGGCGAAGCGACCCTGCTGTCCCTGCGCGAGGATGCCGACTTTCCGTACGCCCGCGGCGAACTGGGCGAGGACGGCGTGGCGCAGCAGTGGCTGTGGGTGGTCCTGCTGCCCGAGCGCCTGCAGGGCTATCTGATGATGGTCAAGGATTCGATCGACGGCGATGGCGTGCCGCTGACGGCCTGGCGCCAGCAGCCGCGCGAAGGCGAAGTCGCCCGGCGCATGCGCAAGTCGCGCATGTTCGGCTTCGACAACAACATGATGCTGTCCGATGACCTGCGTTTCGAAGACCAGCTCGACGGGTTCTTCGGCAGTCCCGAGCGCTACACCTGGCGCATCGTGGCGCGCCGCCCGATGGTGGTGCCGTACAACAGCTACGCGCTGCACTCGGGCCGCAAGACGCTGCGCAGCATCATCCGCCCGGCGCATCTCGATCCCGCGCTGGTCCGTTACGAATTGCATCGCGTGTGGGTGGTGGAGGCGGAGCTCAAGCCGCAGGCCCTCCACCGTCACAAGCGCCGCACGTTCTACTTCGACGAGGACAGCTGGCAGCTCCTGATGGTCGACTTGTACGACCGCACCGACAAGCTGTGGCGTTTCCAGGAAATCCATCCGCTGATGGCCTACGACCGCGCCACGTTGATGCCGGCCGTGGAAGTGCAGTACGACCTGGCCTCTTCGCGCTACCTGCTGCAGGGCATCGACGAGAACGACCCCGAGCGTGCCGAGATGGCCTTCAACCCGGAACATTTCACGGTGTCGGGCGCGCGCGATTCCGCGCCCAAAAAATGACCCGCGTATGATGATTCGACCCTGATGCAACCGTAAGCGGAACCCCATGAAACGGTCTTTCTGGCTTGCACCCCTGCTGCTTCTGCCGGTGATGGCGCTGGCGGACGCCACCGTCTACCGGTGGACCGACGCGACGGGCCAGGTGCATTTCAGCCAGACGCCACCGGGCGCCGGCAAGCAGTACGACATGATCCAGGGCAAGCGCGCGGCGTCGACGACGCCCACGGGAGACGATGCGACCCCGGCGGGACCTTCGGCCGAGGACGTCCGTGCCCGGGAAAAGCAGTTCATCGAAAAGGCCGAAGCCGACCGGCGCGCGAAGAACGAGGCCCGGGAAAAAGAGAAGGTTGCCCGCGAAGAGTCCGTGCGCAAATGCACCGCGGCGCGCGATCGCGTGAGCTTCCTCGAGGAACGCACCGCACGCAGGCTCGTCACCAAGGCGGACGACGGCAACTACGCGCGTGTCCCGGAAGACGAATTCCTGAAGCGGCTTGATGCGGCGAAGAAAGACGTCGCCGACAACTGCGGCAAGTCCTGATCCTTCTTGGCGGCGGCTTCGATGAGTGACGCAGCGGTGCTGATCGTCGGGTGCGGCGATATCGGGATGCGCGTGGCGCGTCTGCTCCAGAAATCGGGGGCACGCGTGACCGGGCTCGTACGTTCGTCCGAATCCGCCGCCGCGCTGCACGCCCAGGGACTCGACGCGCAGACGATCGATCTCGACTCCCCCACCCTCACGCTGCCCGCCGCTGATCGCGTGTTCTGGTTCGCACCGCCGCCCACGCAGGGGGAGCACGATCCGCGCCTGCGACGCGGTCTGGCTGCGCTGCGCTCGCGCTTGCCGCGCCGCTTCGTCTACATCTCGACGTCGGGCGTCTACGGCGATTGCGATGGCCGATGGATCGATGAGGACGAACCACTCAAGCCGCAGTCGGAGCGCGGCAAGAGGCGGCTCGATGCGGAACGCGCGCTTGACGAGTTCGGCGGACAGACCCGCTGCGAAGTCGTAGTCCTGCGCGTGCCCGGCATCTACGGCCCCGGCCGCCTGCCGATCGAACGCCTGCGCCGGCAGCTGCCGGTGGTGCAGGAATCCGAATGCCCGTGGACCAACCGCATCCACTCGGAGGATCTCGCCGCCGTTGCGCTCGCCGCCATGGATCGGGGATGCGCGGGCGCCGCCTACAACGTCGCCGACGGGCAGCCGACGACGATGACGGACTACTTTTCGCAATCGGCGCGCCTGCTCGGCATGCCCGAGCCACCGCGCATCACGCTGGCCGAGGCACGCATGCAGCTGACCCCCGCGCTGCTCTCGTTTCTCGAGGAATCCAAGCGTCTGCTGACGACCCGCATGCACGCGGATCTGCGCGTGAACCTGCGCTACCCGAATCTCGCAGCCGGTCTGCGCAGCTGCCTCGAGTAGAGCCCGCGCCGGTATCGGGCACGACGTGCAACGCCGGGCCACGATCGAACGCTCGCTCCCGGCCCACGTCATCTCGTCGCGATGCTGCGACCACACGGCCTTCCCACGAAGCGTCCGGCATCGCGATGCCTTCCACTGATGGCTAGAATTCGTCGAACCGGCCTCGTCGGTCGCACGCTGGAGATTTCAGATGAGCATGGTTCAGGAGTTCAAGCAGTTCGCGATGCGCGGCAACGTCGTCGATCTCGCGGTCGGCGTCATCATCGGCGCGGCCTTCGGCAAGATCGTGTCCTCGCTGGTCGGCGATGTCGTCATGCCGCTGCTCGGCCTGATCGTCGGCGGCGTCGATTTTTCCGACATGGCCATCACGCTCAAGGCCGCCGAAGGTGAAACGCCTGCGGTGCTGCTGAGCTACGGCAAGCTGGTGCAGTCGACCTTCGACTTCATGATCGTGGCGTTCGCGATCTTCGTGGTGGTCAAGGGCATCAACCGGATGAAGAAGGCCGAGGTTCCTCCCCCTCCTCCGCCGCCCCCGGGTCCGAGCAACGAAGAGAAGCTGCTCGCGGAAATCCGCGACCTGCTGAAGAAGTAGGAACGCTGCTCCAGAGGCCCGCGCAAGCGGGCCTCTTTCTTTCTGCCGCTCCAGGCCTGCGGCGCCACCACAGGGATACCGTGAACGGATTCGGGATCCACGACGAGGCGGCCGATCAGCGCATGTCGGCCTCGAACCTGGCGGCCTACCTGCCGCAAATCCTGCTGTACCCGCTGCGCGGTCACTGCCCGCCGGTGATCCTGCTGGTGACGCTGCTGCTCGGCATCGGCAGTCGCTCGATCGTCGCGCTGGTGCCGCTAATCGTGGGCGTGCTGTGGGCCGCGCACTACGCGGTACGCGTCATCGAGAACACCAGCTACGGTCACGCTGCGCCGCCGCGCCTGACCGGCGACGCGCTGATGCTGGCCGATGCGATGACCTGGTCAGCCCTGGTTGCGCCGGCCCTGCTGCTGGTTCTGCACCTGAAGGCGCCGGGCGTCACCGTCATGCTGCTCGCAGCCTTGTTGCCCGCCCACTGGATCGCGCTGGCCACGACGCGAAGCCTGGTGGCCGCCAGCCACCCGCTGCGACTGCTCCACATCATCGGCGTCACCGGCGTGGCGTACGTGGGGACCTGCGCGCTGCTGATCGGCGCGGCACTGCTCGGCGACTGGCTCTCGGCGCACGTCTCCAGCCTGCTGGTCGTCGCTGCCTGGCTGTATCTGCTGTTCGCCGCCTGCCATCTGCTCGGCTTCGTCGCCTATCACCGTCACGAGCGCCTGGGCCTGGGGGTGCACGTGGTCCGGCCTTCCCGCGAGCGCGAGCTGGACGAGGCGCAGAGCCAGCGCCTCGAAGCCCTGCTCGCACAGATCACGACGCTGCGCACCCGGCGCGACAACGAGGCCGCCGCCAAGCTGATGCACGAAACGGCACCCGGCCCCGCCGACGCCCGGCGCTTCCACGAGGACTTGTACGAGCGGCTCAAGGCCCTGCCCGCGCGAGGCCTGGCGCTGACGCAGGCAGCGCGGATGATCCCGTTCCTGCTCGACCGCAAGCAGGTGGATCGCGCGCTGGAGATCTTCGAGAACGCACTGGATCTCGACGCGAGCTTCCGCTGCGAGTCCCCGCTGCACCTGCCGCCGCTGGCCGAACGGGCCTTCGAGACGCGGCAGACGCGCCTGCTGGGCCGCCTGCTCGAGTCGGCCCAGGCCTCGTTCGACGGCGACCAGGCGCTGAAGCTGCTGGACGGCATCCACGTCCGCAAGCTCATGGAACTCGACCGCGACGAGGCGGCCGCCCGCCGCCTGCTGGCGAGCCTGGGCAGCCTCGACGGCCATCCGAAAGCCGCCGAGCTGGAGACCTACGCCCAGGTGCTGGCGGTCGGAGCGACCGGAGCGGCGACGACGACCGGCCAGGCCCGCGAAACGGAGCCCCGGCGGCCTACGAACTAGGGCTTTCTGCAACGCGCTTCCGCTAGACTTGTGCCCTCAGCGGCGCCCCGGTGCATCGAGGGCGCCCACTATTCGAATCATCCGGGAAGGGAGTTCTGCATGCCGGTCAAGATCGCCGTGCTCAAGGAAACGGCGCCGCGCGAAAAGCGCGTCGCTCTGGTGCCCGCCGTAGCCGACAAGCTCGCCAAGCTCGGCGCGGAGCTGTACCTGCAGTCCGGAGCGGGCCTGGCGGTGAAACTCGCCGACGCCGCCTACAAGAACGTCACTTTCGCCGCCAACCCGCAGGGTCTGGTGAGCGACGCGGACATCGTGCTCGCGGTGCAGCCACCGCCGCTCGACGTGATCGACGCGATGAAGGAAGGATCGATCCTGATTTCCTTCATCTATGCCCACAAGGAAACCGCACTCACCGCGAAGCTGCGCGATCGCAAGATCACCTGCTTCGCGATGGAACTGGTGCCGCGCATCACGCGCGCGCAGGCGATGGACGCGCTGTCGAGCCAGGCTGCTCTGGCCGGCTACTACGGCGCGCTCACCGGCGCGACCAGCATCGCGCGCATGATGCCGATGACGACCTTCGCCACCGGCTCGATCCGTCCGGGCACCGTGCTGGTGATGGGCGTCGGCGTGGCCGGCCTGTCCGCCATCGCCACGGCGCGCCGCATCGGCGCCAAGGTGGAAGGCTACGACGTGCGTCCCGAGGTCAAGGAGCAGGTCGAGTCGCTCGGCGCGAAGTTCATCGACACCGGCGTCGACGCCCGCGGTACCGGCGGCTACGCACGTGAGCTGACGGCGGAGGAGAAGGAGAAGATCGCCGCGGTCGTCACCAAGCACATCCAGGCGGCCGACATCATCATCACGACGGCCGCGATCCCGGGCCGTCCCAGCCCGAAGCTGATCAGCAAGGCGCAGGTCGACGGCATGAAGGCCGGCGCGGTGATCATCGACCTCGCGGCGGAAGGCGGTGGCAACACCGAGTACACGCAGCCGGGCGAAACGATCCAGGTCGGCCAGGTCACCATCGTGGCGCCGCTGAACGTGCCGTCGCTGCTCGGCGAGCACGCCAGCGAGCTGTACTCGAAGAACCAGTACAACCTGATCGAACTGTTCGTGAAGGACAAGGCGATCAACATCGACTGGACCGACGAGGTGCTGGCCAAGACCTGCCTGACGCACGGCGGCGAAATCAAGAACGAGATGGCCAAGAAGGCCGTCGAGGGCTAAGGGGAATCACATGGAAGCGCATACCGTCCTGACGGGCTTCGTCGCCCTCTACATCTTCATGCTCGCGGCCTTCACCGGCTACGAGATCATCGGCCGCGTGCCGTCGATCCTGCACACGCCGCTGATGTCGGGCAGCAACTTCGTGCACGGCATCGTCGTCGTCGGCGCGATCTACGCGACGCTCAACGCGACCACGATGCTCGAACAGGCCATCGGCTTCTTCGGCGTGCTGCTCGGAGCGGGCAACGCCGCCGGCGGCTACGTGGTGACCGAGCGCATGCTCGAAATGTTCAAGCCTTCCGACAAGAAGAAGGGATAAGCGCCATGAGCCCGCAATTCATCATCGACGCAGCGTTCATCGCCGCCGCATTCCTGTTCATCTACGGCCTCAAGCGCATGTCGTCCCCGGTGACGGCGCGCTCGGGCATCGTCGTCGCAGGCTGGGGCATGCTCGTAGCCGTACTCGCGAGCTTCCTCTACACCTTCGGCGTCGCCGAGGCGGCCAAGCCGCACCTGACGACCAACGCCATCGTCGCGGCGGTGGCCCTGGCCATCGGCGTGTCCTGGGCCTGGTGGAGCGGCAAGAAGGTCGCGATGACCGCGATGCCGCAGATGGTCGCGCTCTACAACGGCATGGGCGGCGGTTCGGCCGCCGCCATCGCCGCGATGGTCCTGCTGCAGCCGGCGGTCGAAGGCGGCCACAGCGGTGACCTGCTGCACTACGGCGTCACCGTGTTCGGCGGCCTGATCGGCGCGATCTCGCTGTCCGGTTCGCTGATCGCCTGGGCCAAGCTCGATGAGCGCATCAAGGGCACCTGGCGTTACACCGGCCTGCAGGCCGTCAACGGCGCGGTGATGCTGATCACGCTCGGCATCGGCGGCTGGATCGTGTTCGCTGCCGGCGGGCACGCACCGCCGATGATCGTGGTGGGCTTCTTCGTCGCTGCGCTGGTGTTCGGCGTGTTCATGACCATGCCCATCGGCGGCGCCGACATGCCGGTCGTGATCTCGCTGTACAACGCCTTCACGGGCCTGGCCGTCGGCATGGAAGGCTACGTGCTGCAGAACCCGGCGCTGATGATCGCGGGCATGGTGGTCGGCTCGGCCGGCACGCTGCTCACGCTGCTGATGGCCAAGGCCATGAACCGCAGTGTGTCGAACGTGATCTTCTCGAACTTCGGCGCCACCGGCGGCGAAGCCGAGGGCGAGATCAAGGGCTCGATGAAGCCGATCGACGCCGGCGACGCCGGCATCCAGATGCGCTACGCCAGCAAGGTCATCATCGCGCCGGGCTACGGCCTGGCGGTGGCGCAGGCGCAGCACAAGCTGTTCGAGTTCGTGAAGCTGCTGCAGGCGGCGGACGTCGACGTGAAGTTCGCGATCCATCCGGTTGCTGGCCGCATGCCCGGCCACATGAACGTGCTGCTTGCCGAAGCCGGCGTGCCGTACGACATCATCTACGACATGGAAGACATCAACGCCGAGTTCAAGGAAGCGGATGTCGCCATCGTCGTCGGCGCCAACGACACCGTGAATCCGGCGGCGCGCACCAACAAGTCCTCGCCGATCTACGGCATGCCGATCCTCAACGTCGACATGGCCAAGCAGGTGTTCGTGGTCAAGCGCGGACAGGGCAAGGGCTACTCGGGCGTGGAGAACGAACTGTTCTTCAAGGACAACACCAACATGGTGTACGGCGACGCCCAGAAGGTCATGGTGTCGATGATCCAGGCCGTGAAGTCGCTCGACGGCGGCGGACATTGAGAATCCGGGTCCGGCCTCACCGCCGGACCCGCCCGTTGCACTGCCCGGACGCGGGGGCCGTTTCGCCCGCCCCCGTTATTGCATACGCTGGCCGTCGTTCCCACGGATAGGCGTAGAGCCTCTTTCATGACCGTCGTTCCTGTCCTGATGGCTGGCGGCTCCGGCACGCGCCTGTGGCCGCTGTCGCGCGCCTCGTACCCGAAACAGTTCCTGCGCCTGCTCGACCACGACAGCCTGCTGCAGGCCACCGTGCGACGCGCGCGCCAGATCCCGGGCGCGACACCGCCGCTGGTGATCGGCAACGAGAAGCATCGCTTCATCATTGCCGAGCAGCTCCAGGAGATCGGATACGAGCATCCGGACATCCTGCTCGAGCCCGAAGGCCGCAATACCGCGCCCGTGGCGGCGGTTGCCGCGCACTACGTCGCCCAGAAGTACGGGCCCGACGCGATCGTCTTCCTGATGGCGGCGGACCAGACCATCGCGGATGCGCCGACCTTCGTCACCAGCGCCAACCTCGCGGTGAAGGCGGCGCTGGCCGGCCGCCTGGTGACGTTCGGGATCCAGCCGCAGGGCCCGGAGACCGGATTCGGCTATGTCCGTGTAGGCGCACCGCTCGCCGACGTGACCGGTGCATTCGAAGTGTCCGGCTTCTTCGAGAAGCCCTCGCTCGAACGCGCGCAGGGGTATCTCAGCGAAGGCGGCTATTACTGGAACGGCGGCATGTTCATGTTTCGCGCCTCCACGATGCTCGGCGAGCTCGAGAAGCTCGAACCCGAGATGCACGCCAAGGCCGGAGAATCGCTCGCCGCCGGCGCGCGTGATCTCGATTTCGTGCGCCTCGAACCCACCGCGTTCAAGGCCTGCCGCAGCGATTCGATCGACTACGCGGTGATGGAGAAGAGCCGGAACATCGCGCTGGTTCCGCTCGACGCGGGGTGGGACGACGTCGGCTCCTGGACCTTCCTCTCCAAGCTGCCCGCCGCGGATGCGCAGGGCAATCACGCGCGCGGCAACGTGATGTTCGAAGGCGCGAGCAACAATCTCGTGCAGACGGGAAAACGTCTGGTGACGATGCTCGGCGTCGAGAACACGGTCGTCGTCGAAAGCGACGATGCGATCCTCGTGGCCTCGCGCGATCGCCTGCAGGACGTCGGCAAGATCGTGAAGCGGCTGCAGTCGGAGAAGCGTCCCGAGGCCGACAGCCTGCCCAAGGTCGCGCGACCCTGGGGCTCCTACGAAACCATCGCGATCGCCGACCGCTTCCAGGTCAAGCGCATCCTGGTGAAGCCCGGACAGAAGCTCTCGCTGCAGATGCATCACCACCGCGCCGAGCACTGGGTGGTCGTGAAGGGCACCGCGCGTGTCACCTGCGGCGAGAAGGTCTTCCTGCTCACCGAGGATCAGTCGACGTACATCCCGCTGGGCACCACGCACCGCGTGGAGAATCCGGGCAAGGTGCCGCTCGAGATGATCGAAGTGCAGTCGGGTGCCTATCTGGGCGAAGACGACATCGTGCGCTTCGAAGATGTCTACGGCCGCACGGGCGGCTGAAGTCGAAGACGACGAGGATTCCATCCGATGAGCTGTTTCAAGGCCTACGACCTGCGTGGGCGTGTACCCGACCAGCTCAATCCGGACATCGCGTATCGCCTGGGCATCGCCTACGCGGAACAGTTCGGGCCCCGTCGGGTGGCGCTGGGTCGCGACGTGCGCACGTCGTCCGAGCCGCTGTTGCATGCACTGGCCCATGGCCTGGTCGCACGCGGAGTCGAGGTGCTGGACCTGGGGCTCGCGGGAACCGAGGAGTCGTACTGGGCCGCGCAGCAGCCCGGCGTGGACGGCGCCATCGAAGTCACCGCCAGTCACAACCCGATCGACTACAACGGCATGAAGCTGGTGCGCGCCGGCGCGATTCCCGTGTCCGGTGACACCGGGCTGCGTGAACTGGAGAAGCGCGTCCTGGCGATGGACGTCACGGCACCCGCCGGCGCACCGAAGATGACGCCGACGGATTTTCGCGCGGGCTATGTGAAGCACTTGTTGTCGTATGTCGACATCGCCCGGCTCGCCCCGCTGAAGATCGTCGTCAACGCCGGCAATGGCGGCGCGGGGCTCGTCGTCGATGGCCTGGCGCCGCATCTGCCGTTCGAATTCATTCGCGTGCACCACGAGCCGGACGGTACGTTCCCGCACGGCATTCCCAATCCGCTGCTGCCGGAGATGCGCGCCGACACGGTGCGCGCGGTGCGCGACACCGGCGCCGATTTCGGCGTCGCCTGGGATGGCGACTTCGACCGCTGCTTCCTGTTCGACGAGCGCGGCGAATTCATCGAGGGCTACTACATCGTCGGCCTGCTGGCGCAGGCGCTGCTCGCGAAGAATCGCGGCGCGAAAGTCGTCCACGATCCGCGCCTGACCTGGAACACCGTCGAGATGGTCGAGGCCGCCGGCGGCGTGCCCGTGCTGTCCAAGACCGGCCATGCGTTCATCAAGGAGCGCATGCGCGCCGAGAACGCCGTCTACGGCGGTGAGATGAGCGCGCATCACTACTTCCGCGACTTCGCGTACTGCGACAACGGAAACATTCCATGGCTGCTCGTGGCCGCGCTGGTGTCCGCATCCGGAAAGCCGCTGAGCGCACTGGTGTCGGAGCGCATGGCGCGCTTCCCCTGCAGTGGCGAGATCAATCGCACCGTGCGCGACATTCCCGCAACCATCGCCGCGGTCGAAGCGCATTACGCGGCGCAGGCACCCGCCATCGATCGCACCGATGGCCTGAGCGCGGATTTCGGCGTCTGGCGCTTCAACCTGCGCGGGTCGAACACCGAACCGGTGATCCGCGTGAACGTGGAATCGCGCGGCGACGAGAAGCTGATGCAGGCGAAGACGACGGAGTTGCTGGGCCTGCTCGGCGCCTGAGCCCGCGTAGCCCGGACGAAGTCCGGGGTTGCGCTCCGCATGCGAGGGGATCCCGGACTTCGTCCGGGCTACGGGCGAGTGCTACCTGCCGGACTCACCAGCTCTTGCTGATCTGCAGCGTCCACGCCGCCAGGCCGTATTCCTCTTTCGATCGCTCGGTCCCGGGCCGACCGTAAGGCTGCTCGGGATTCCGGTACGTCTCGCTTTTCGGGCCCTGGATCTGCATCGAGGAACCGAACTCCCATCCCTCGCCGAATTTGTGGGAGAACCCGAACGCGACCTCGAAGTCGGCGGTGAGGTTGAGCGTCGGGGTCAGCGTCTCGTTGGGAACCGCGTTGCCCGAGATGTTCACGCCGGCACGCAGCACCGTCTTGTCGCTCCAGTTGTGTGCGATGCCCAGCGCGAGGATGTACTGGTCCTTGTGCTGGAGCGACTGCGCGAAGTAGATCTCGGCCGGCGCCTCGGCGCTGTCCGGGCGCGTTCCGGTGACCGTCACGTCGCGCAGTGCATGCGACCAGTCGAGCCAGTTCAGTTCGGCGGCCAGCATCCATTTCGGCGTGAACTGCCACGCGAAGCCGGCACCGAATTCCTGCGCGAGCGCGAACCCGTCGATGTGCACGTCCTGATACTTCACGCGCCCGAGTCCGAGCGATTCGTAGTTGAGCGTGGCCGTGCCGTTGCGCAACTTGAGATCCGTCTCGGTGGAGTAGCTCACGCCGAGCGTCAGGTTGGGCGTCTGCTTGTACATCACGCCCACGCGGCCGTTCCAGCTCAGCCCGTCGGCACCGTCGATGCGCAGGCCGATGAAGTCCGGCAAGGGATCGGGCGCCTCGGGTGTGGGCTCGGGTCCATCGAACGAGGTATTGGGAAACAGCTTCTGGCGCGTCGACGAATACGTCAGGTTCAGCCCCAGCCCCAGGCTGAGCTTGTCGTTGGCCTGCCACGCCACCGCGCTCGCGAGCTTGGTGACGCCGAGCACCGCCGAGTACTCGTCACGCGTTCCGTAGATGGTGTTGAGATCCTTGTACCCCACGCCGGTGCCGCCGGAGACGAAGACGCCGACACCGAAACGAAGATCGGGGTGATACGCCTGCGTGACGTACGACTGATTGGCGAGAATGCCGAGCGGCGAATCCATCGACGCCTCGTCGTTCACCTCGTCCGCGTGCTTGTAGTTGAAGGCCCAGAACGGCACGAGCGAGCCGTCGTAGCGCGTCCCCTTGATCTGCGTCATGCCCGCCGGGTTGATGTTGATGGCATTGCCATCACGCGAAACCGGAATGTCCGCACCGCCCAGGCCGAGCGATTCCGGCCCGAATCCCACGACGTTGAGTCCGTTGCTCGCAAACACCGGCGCGGGCCCGAGCACCATCGCCACCAGTCCCATGCGGCGCGCGGCGCGCACGAGGCGCAGGCGGTGTTGGAGTTTCATCTCCTCTCCTGAGGTGGTGGACGGACGATGCATGACGCTGCGAAGTGGAGATCCGCTGCATCGGAATTGTCGCGTCCGCGTCCGCACGGGCATCAGTGGGGCAGTTCCGTATTGCTGGATCGCAGCATCGACGCGCGCGTCGGACGCGCAGAGGCGTCGAGGATTTTTCTTGTGCGGAACAGCTATCGCGCGCTGCTACGCGATATCCCGATTCAACCCATGGGCAGTTTCGTCCCCGGCTTCCACGCCAACCCGCCGAGCACGATCACGCGCAGCTGATCGGTGAGCGTCTTGGCGATGGCGCCCTGCGTGTCCGGGTGATCCATCGGAAGCTCGAGCAGTTCGCCGAGCGCCGACACCACGGTGTTCACGAGCAGCGTCGCCATCATCTCCACGTCGTCGCGCGGCAGCTGGCTGAAGTGCGGGAACTTGGCGAAGTCCGCGGCGAGGTCGATCGTGAAACCACGCACCTCGCGCGTGATCGATTCACGCAGCGGCGCCGATCCGCCGTAGCGCTCGCGCAGCAGGAAATGGAACGCCGAGCGGTTCGCGTTGACGTAGTGCAGGAACGTGCTCGTCGAGGCGGCCAGCATGTTGTCGCCCGGCGCCTGCGTGGTGCGCGCCGCACGGATCAGCTTGCGCAGCTGCTGGCAGGTGTCGTCCACGAGCGCGAGCCCCAGCTCGTCCATGTCGCGGAAGTGCCGATAGAACGAGGCCGGCACCACCCCCGCGTCGCGCGTGACCTCGCGCAGCGACAGGCTCGCGAAGCTGCGCCCGGTCGCGACCATCGCGATGGCGGCGTCCAGCAACGATTGCCGCGTCTGCTGCTTCTTTTCGTCGCGGATCGCCATGGAGGGCGCAGGTCGATCGGGTGGAGGGGCGCCATTTAAACACGCTTGTACGGAACAAAAGTCCATTCCGCTCATGGACATGAGGATCGAGGGTGACCGCTCGTCGGAATATAAGTGAACACTTGTTGACTGAATTTCGGACCTCGGGCATCGTGTGAACGCTTGTTCACCCAAACGGAGTCACCGATGTCCTCGCCCCGCCCCGTCCAATTTCTCCGCCGCGCCTTCGGCCCGCTGGTCGAACCGGCGGTGTTCAACTTCTGGGCGCGCGAAGTCGGCAGCACCGCCAGCCGCGACCGCGTGCTGGCCCGCGTCACGGCCAAGCGTGCTGAATCCAGCCGCGCGGTTACCTTGGAACTGCAGCCGAACCGCCATTTCGTGGGCTTCAAGGCTGGCCAGCACGTGAACCTCACGGTCGAGATCGATGGCCGTCGCGTCACGCGCAGCTACAGCCTCACCGGCGTCCCGAACGCCGAAGGCAGCTTGAGCCTGACGGTGCAGAAGATCGAAGGCGGCCAGGTCAGTGCACATCTGTTCTCGAATCTGCAGGTCGGCGATGTCGTCGAGCTCGACGCGGCCTTCGGCGAGATGACCCTGCCGGAGACGCTGTCCGCTCCGCTGCTGTTCCTGGCGGCCGGCAGCGGCATCACGCCGCTGATGAGCCTGACGCGCGAGCTGGCGCAGCGCGGCATGCCGGTCGAGACCACGCTGATCTACTGGGCGCGTCACCGCGCCGATCTCTGCTTCCTGTCCGAGCTCAAGGCCCTGGCCGCCAAGGAGCCGAAGTTCCGCTTCCTGGTGGCGCTGACCGGCGACGCCGCCATCGGCACCGACGAACTGCGCGGTCGCCCGAGCAGCGAGCTGCTCGCCAGCGCCGTCGCATCGCTGTCCTCGCAGAGCGTGTACGCCTGCGGCCCGGCCGGCTTCGTCGAGCAGGTCGAGACGCTCGTCGCGCCAATCGCGCGCAGCTTCCAGTCTGAGGCCTTCACGCCGCCGACGTTCACGCCGGCCGCGTCCAGCCAGACGGTCACGCTGATGCTCGCCAAGAGCAACCGCGTCGTCACCGTGCGTTCGGGCGAGCCGCTGCTCGCCGCGCTCGAGGCGCAGGGCATCAAGCCGCCGTCGGGCTGCCGCATGGGCATCTGCAACACCTGCGCCTGCGGCAAGCGCGAAGGTCTGAGCCGCAACCTGAAGAACGGCGGCGAGAACGCCGAACCGGAAGCCAACCTGCGCATCTGCGTCAGCAGCGCGCAGTCGGACCTCACGCTCGACCTCTAACCCTTGATCGTTCGTCACCCGCAACGAACCGGAGTCCACTGAAATGAACACCCCCGACCGCAAGCTGACCCCTGCCGAGATCGACGCCTTCGGTGCCGAGCTCGACGCGCTGCGCGCGCGCACCGTCGCCAAGCTGGGCGCGGAAGACGCCAAGTACATCCGCAACATCGTGCGCACCGTGCGCTACACCGAAGTCGCCGGCCGCGCGCTGCTGATGGCCGGCATCTTCCCGCCGGCCTGGATCCTCGGAACCATCACGCTGGGTGTCTCGAAGATCATCGAGAACATGGAGCTGGGCCACAACGTGATGCACGCCCAGTACGACTGGATGAACGATCCCGAACTCAACGGCCAGACCTACGAGTGGGACACCGCCTGCACCGCCGACCATTGGCGCCAGACGCACAACTACGAGCACCACACGTACACCAACGTGATGGGCAAGGACCACGACATCGGCTACGGCGTGCTGCGCCTGTTCCCGGAGCAGAAGTGGGAGCCGCGCTTTCTCGCCAACCCGATCATGGCGCTGCTGCTGATGACCTTGTTCCAGCACCTGCTCGCGCTGCAGAGCCTGCAGCTCGAGAAGCTGCTCAGCGGCGAGAAGACCTTCGCGGAAGTGAAGGAGCAGGCCAAGCCGATCCTGAAGAAGATGCGCAAGCAGATTGCCAAGGACTACCTGCTGTTCCCGGCACTCGCCGGCCCGTTCTTCCCGATCGTGTTCGCCGGCAACGTCGGCGCCAACCTGATCCGCAACTTCTGGTCGTCGGCCATCATCTTCTGCGGCCACTTCACCGAGGACGCCGAGGTGTTCCCGCTGGAGTCGCTGGAGAACGAGTCGCGCGGCCACTGGTACCTGCGCCAGCTCAAGGGCTCGAGCAACCTGGAAGGCAACAAGCTCATGCACATCATGAGCGGAAATCTTTCCCATCAGATCGAGCACCACCTGTTTCCGGACGTGCCCGGCCGTCGCTACGCCGAGATGTCGGTGGAAGTGCGCGAGATCTGCAAGCGCTACGGCCAGCACTACAACAGCAAGCCGTTCTTCAAGCAGCTCGGCGAGGTCGCGGGACGCATCCTGCGCCATGCGCTGCCGAGCAAGCCTTCGTCCGACAAGCCGTCGTCGAAAAAGCCGAAGCTGGTGTCGAAGAAAGCCAGCCCGGTTGTGCGCGAGGAAGAGCTGCTCGCGGCCTGAAGTCCATTCGTGCTCCCTCTCCCCGCTGCCGCGGGAGAGGGAGAACAGCGCGCGAGTGCCGTGAAGGGTTCGGTATTCCGGCTTTCCATGCCCGTTCAGCAGCGTTTCACGGCACTCGTCCTTTAGACTGCGGGTCTTCCCCCGACGCCGAGATCTGCCGTGCGCTTTGAAGGTACCGATAATTACGTCGCCACCGACGACCTGAAGATGGCGGTCAACGCCGCCGTGACGCTCGCCCGCCCTCTGCTGGTCAAGGGTGAACCGGGCACCGGCAAGACGCGCCTCGCGCAGGAAGTGGCCGCCCAGCTCGACATGCCGTACTTCGAGTGGCACATCAAATCCACGACCAAGGCCCAGCAGGGCCTGTACGAGTACGACGCGGTATCGCGCCTGCGCGACTCGCAGCTCGGCGACGAGAAGGTCAAGGACATCTCGAACTACATCGTCAAGGGCAAGCTGTGGGAAGCCTTCGAATCCGGCAAGCGCCCGCTGCTGCTGATCGACGAGATCGACAAGGCCGACATCGAATTCCCGAACGACCTGCTGCGCGAACTCGACCAGATGGCGTTCTACGTCTACGAGACGCGCCAGACCGTCACCGCCGCCAACCGGCCGGTGATCATCATCACGTCGAACAACGAGAAGGAGCTGCCGGACGCGTTCCTGCGCCGCTGCTTCTTCCACTACATCCGCTTCCCGGACAAGGACACGATGCAGAAGATCGTGGACGTCCACTTCCCGGACCTGAAGAAGAACCTGGTCAAGGAAGCGATGGAAGTGTTCTTCGGCCTGCGCGAACTGCCGGGCCTGAAGAAGAAGCCGAGCACGTCCGAACTGCTCGACTGGCTCAAGCTGCTGCTCGCCGAGGACATCGACCCGACGATCCTGCGGGAGGCCAGCACCAAGAAGACGCTGCCGCCGCTCTACGGTGCGCTGCTGAAGAACGAGCAGGACGTGCACCTGTTCGAGCGCATCGCGTTCATGGCCCGTCGCAACAACAACTGAGCGCCGCCCATCTCGTGATCATCGTCCACCACCTCGAGAACTCACGCTCGCAACGCGTGCTGTGGCTGCTCGAGGAGCTGGGCGTTGCGTACGAGGTCAAGCGTTACGAGCGCGACAAGAAGACGATGCTCGCGCCGCCGGCACTCAAGGCGGTGCATCCGCTGGGCAAATCGCCGGTGATCACCGACGGCAACGTCGTCGTGGCCGAGTCCGGCAACATCATCGAGTACCTGGTCGAGACTCACGGTGGTGGCCGACTCGTGCCGGCAGCAGGCACGCCGGATCGGCTGCGCTATCGCTACTGGCTGCACTACGCCGAAGGCTCGGTCATGCCGCTGATGGTGATGACCTTGATCTTCGGCCGTCTCGTGCCGATGTCGCCGGCGCTGGTGCGGCCGTTGGTCAAGGGGATCGTCGCCAACGTGAAGACGCGCTTCCTCGGCCCGCAGACGAAGCTGCACCTCGACTACATGGAAGCCGAGTTGGGCAAGTCCGAATGGTTCGCCGGCTCCGAGTTCAGCGCGGCCGACGTGCAGATGAGCTTTCCACTGGAAGCCGCTGCGAGCCGCGGCGGCCTGGATGCCTCGCGGCCCCGATTGAGCGCGTTCCTGAAGAAGATCCAGGCGCGTCCGGCCTACCAGCGCGCGCTCGCCAAGGGCGGCCCTTACGAGTTGCTGCGATAGTCGACGCATCGCCGTAGCCCGGACGCAGTCCGGGGTTGCCCCTTATTTTTGAAGCGACATCCCGGACTTCGTCCGGGCTACGGCGGCCTGGTTCAGCGCGGCGCGATCCCGCGCGCGACCATGTCCATCATCGCGTCGACCTCGGCCGGCGGCGGCACCTTGCCGGTCCACAGGCACCAGCGCATGCCGATGAAATGACCGGCACCGATCAAGGCCCAGGCGCGAATTTCGGCATTGCCCGAAACAAGCTCGCCCTTGCGCGCCGCGAGTTCGAGATCGTCCGCATAGCTCTTGGCCAGGCGCTCGTAGTAATCGCGAAAAACCGATTCGTCGATGAACTGTGATTCCTGCACGATCCGCAGCAGCCCGCGATGCGTGCACGAGAATTCGAAGAACGCATCGATGCCCATGCGTTCGGCAGCCATCCGGTTCGGCGCATTGGCAGCGGCTTCGCGAATCGCACGACGCAGATTGCGCCCGATCTCGCGCACCAGCGTGACGAAGACTTCGTCCTTCGAACGGAAGTAGAGATAGAACGTCCCCTGACCCACGCTCGCACGCGTGGTGATCGAACTCACCGACGCGGCGTGGAATCCCTTGCTACCGAATTCTTCTTCGGCCGCGGTCAGCAGTTTGCGGCGCGTCGCTTCACCGCGCGCCGTCGCCGGCACCAGCGGCTCGAGCTGCGAGGCGGGAATGTGTTCGTGTTGATGGTGGTGATGCTGGGACAACGGCGATTCAAGGATCATGTGGCCGATTCCTGTAGGAAGCAGGTCGCTCGCGCGGACCAGGAAGCCGCCACACGACGGGTTCGCATCGAAGATGTCGGCCTGCGCCGACCACCCACGGCACAAGCAGAACAGGCATTCGGGTCGATCGCGTCAATGCGGCGTCCGATCTGCCGCTCCGGGCCCAAACGGACCGGAACTGCAAACCTGCGGCCACTTTCCCAGCCGCGACGCATACGCGCGTGGCCAACGCGACCAGCGGCCCGATCGGGCAGAAACCCGGTCTATGACGCCGTCGTCAGCTGAGGACTCGCAGCCGCGAACGTGGCCGCGCCGAAATCCGCTTCAGGTGTCGATCCTTGAGGATCAGCGTGCAATCCTCGAAGGCGCGCGAAATCGCCGTCTGATTGCGGATGCGATCCAGCTTGGGCCAGGTCGCGCGCTCGCCTTCCTGGATGTACTTGGCCAGCTCACGCGCATCGAGATTGCTGAACATGCGCAACAACTGACGCGGTGTGTGCCGCGGCAGGATGTTGATGTCGCCCGAGTAGCGCTGCGCGATCACGGCGTTGAGTTGATCCGCCACGCGCCGTACCGGCGACTCCTGCAGGTGCGTGCGCGCCAGGCGCACGGTGCCACGGCCGGCGTTCAGCACCACCTGCCGCGCCAGCGGCAGCAGGCCGCTGCGTCGCGCATGGTCGTTGACCATGAACGGCACCACGTGCGGATTGGTCTGGCTGACGATGTAGTGATTGACGTTGTGCAGACGCGCCAGCCGCAGCATCGGCAGGTCGCTGTACACGGTGCCGTCGATCCAGCGCTTCGACGGAAGATAAGGGACGACCTGGCCTTCGAAGTCGCGCGCCGTGAGCTGCACCGGCGGAAACACGCCCGGCACGGCGCAGGACGCCAGCACCGCGCGGCCGAGCAGCACGTTCGGTGCGGTGAGGTAGTTCAGCAAGCGGCCCTGCTGATGCTCCTCTGCCGCGGAGACGGTGACGCCGATGATCCGGCGCGTGCGCTGGAACGCCTCGGTGAACGTCTCTTCGCCGACGTTCGTGGCAAGGCACTGTTCGAGCTGCGCCGGATTCATCATGCCGCCGGACTTGAGCGCGTTGCGCAGGCTGACGCGCTGGAACGCCCCGAGGTTCAGCGATTCACTGTCGAACAGCTGCGGCATCTGTTCGTCGGTGCGCGTACCGACCATGCCGCCGATGATCGCGCCGGCACTGGATCCGCTGATCACGCGAGGTAGCATTTTCTGCTCGAACAGCGCCTTGATCACGCCCAGGTGGAACATGCCCAGCGTCGCACCGCCCGACAGCAGCAGCGCGCTGCGACCGAAGCTGGTGCCGGTACGCTTGAAGAAGACGATCTTGTCGTCCTCGGAGAAGTCCGGAAAGTCACCGGCGCAGATGTAATCCAGACAGCGCACCACTTCCGAGACGTACTCCTCGATCAGGCGCTTCGTGCCGACACGCGCGAAACCGTACAGCGACGGCGCGGTGACGTTGCCGAGATTTCCGTGCAGGCCCTCGTTCAGGGCGTGCACCAGCCGCTGGACTTCGCCCGCCGAGCGCAGGCGCCGCATCTCGGCCAGGCGCTCGCGGATCAGCAGGTGATCGTAGTCGTCGCTGGCTTCGTCCTGCTTCCAGGCTTCGGCACCTTCAAGGCGGTCGACATCCAGCGCGATCTCGCGCCATTCGTCGTATCCCTGCGCATTGTCGAGCTCGCGCAACCGGGACGTCAGGGGACTGCGAACAGAACGATAGGCCAGCATCGCGGAAGTTTAAGCCATGGCCTGTTTCACTCCGCATGGCCGGACAGCCTTGCCGCGAGCCCTCACGGACCATGTGACGGCGCCGTCGCCCAGGTTCCGGCACCGCGCGATCCACGCGGGAGACCCGCCCGGTATCCGCTTAGACTTCCGGCAGGCGCAGGACGCGGCCCCCCAAAAACCGGGGAGCCCGGTTCAGCGCAGGTCTGCGCCCACCGACTTGTCGGCGTGAGTGATCCGGTTCAGCGGCGGTCGGGCCAGTGCCGTAGACGATCCGCGCCATCGAAATGGAAAACATCGACCTCCTCTTCACGCTGCTCGGCTTCGTGCTCGTCGCGGTAGGCCTTGCGGGCGCCGTGCTGCCCGCGCTGCCGGGCCTGCCGTTCGTTTTCGGCGGGCTCTGGGCGCTGGCCTATGCCACGCAGTACACCCGCGTCGGCATGTTCACGCTGTCGGTGCTGGTCGTGCTGCTGGTCATCGGGCTGGCCCTGGATTTCATCGCCGGCAGCCTGGGGGCGAAAAAATTCGGCGCGAGCCCCGAGGCCATCGCCGGGTCGCTGGTCGGCGCCTTTGTCGGCATGTTCTTCGGACTGCCCGGCCTGGTCTTCGGCCCCTTCGTCGGCGCCGTGCTCGGCGAGCTCAAGGCCCGGCGCACCGTCGGCCAGGCCGCGGTCTCCGGTGTCGGCGCCTGGATCGGCCTGATGCTGGGCATCGTTGCCAAGCTCGTCATCGCGCTGGTGATGATCGGCGTGTTCGCGTTCGACTACTTCGTGAACCTGGCCCCGGCCTGAGCGGGACCTACAATCGATCGTCCCCACATCCTCCGACCACGATGACCCTGCACATCAACATGCAAGTCGTACCCGTGATTTCGCTGATCGCGGGCGTGCTGATCCTGGTACGGCCGAAACTGCTGAACTACATCGTGGCGTTCTATCTGATCGCCGTGGGCGTGTTCGGACTGATCGGCCGCTAGCTACGCCGTAGCCCGGACGAAGTCCGGGGGTTCCTTTCGCATACGGAGCGCAGCCCCGGGCTTCGTCCGGGCTACGGGATGGCTCCGGACGGGCAGCCTTGCCCAGACCTGCGCCGACTGTCCCTACCGGCTGACCGGCACGCGCAGCTTGTCGCCGACGCGGATCTCGCTGGAGCTGCCCATGTCGTTGGCCTGGCGCAGATCGCGCAGCGACACCTTGTAGGTGTGCGCGATAGAGGTCAGCGT
This sequence comes from Panacagrimonas perspica, assembly GCF_004364935.1. GTDB lineage: Bacteria > Pseudomonadota > Gammaproteobacteria > Nevskiales > Nevskiaceae > Panacagrimonas > Panacagrimonas perspica. The sequence continues at coordinate 106,801 of NZ_SOBT01000009.1, forward strand.
CTGGCCGTAGCGGACCTTGTGCGTCCGATACCCGGCCTTCGATGGCTTTGGCACCGCCTTGGCGACCGCATCGGAGGCATGCTTCTCGGCACGCGTCAGACCCGGCTTGGACTCGCCGACGGCGACCGTCACCGGCCCCGGGCGCGCTTCGCTGTGCGGCACGATCTTGAGGACCTGCCCGGCACGCACGCCCTTCTTGCCGACGCGGTTGTTGTTGCGGATCGAGGCCTGGGTGACGCCGTAGCGCGACGCGATCTTGGAGAGCGTGTCCCCGCGCTTGACCTTGTGCAGCAGGTAATTCACGCGCTGCTGGTCGAAGCGCTCGTGGTCGCCGAGCTGCGCGTAGCCGACCGTGAAGTTCTGCGCGGCGCCGGCCGGCACGCGGATCAGATGCCCCGGCGGGACGTACAGCTTGCCGGCGATGACCTCGGGCCGGTACGCGGGATTGAGCTTGCGGAACACCTCGTCGTCGGCATTGCAGAGCCGGCGCAGCGTCTCGTAAGGCACGTAGTGCTGGGTCTCGACGACGTCGAACTCGAGCGGCGTCTTGCGCTGGATCTCGCCGAAATGCTTGCGCCAGTTGCGCTCGACATCGGAGGCCGCGAGGAACTCGGCGTAGAAATTCCGCGACGCGAAGCCGAAGCTCTTGGCGTTGTAGCCACGGATGAGGTCCGGCAGCTCGGTGCCGCCGGTCTGCGACAGGCCACGCGCGATACCGCCGCGCCCGTGGTTGTAGGCCGTGAGCGCCAGCGGCCAGGCGCCGAGCGCAGCGTAATCGTCACGCAGATGGCGCGCGGCGCCGTCGGTGCTGGTCCAGGGATCGCGACGATCGTCGACGACGTCGTTCAGGCGCATGTAGATGCGCGCCGACGACGGGATGAACTGCCACAGGCCCGCGGCGCCGACCTTCGAATAGGCCTCGACGTTGAAGCTCGACTCCACCAGCGGCAGGCGCGTCAGCCGCAGCGGCAGCGAGTAGGACTGGAACACGCCCTCCATCGCCGGCAGGTAGTTGCCCGAGGTCTCCAGCGCCATCTGCGTGCGCTCGCGCAGGCCGCGCTGAGAACGCAAGGCCTTCGCGGCGTTGGCGAAGCGGGCGTCGTCCGTGTTCTTCGAGAACAGGTCGAAGATGCGGCGCTGCTCGACGTTCAGCGTTTCGGGCTGGTAGCGGGCTTCGTGGACCTCTTCGAGCAGCTTGCGCGTGCGCGTCAGCGCGGCGGCTTCCTCGGCGTTCTTCAGCCGGCGCAGGGACCCCGGGTCCATGTACGCGGCTTCGCTGGTGAAATCGAGCACCTCGAACACCATGTCGAGGTTGTTCATGTCGTGGATCGCGCTCTGGTTCTCCGAGTATTCGGAAAACACCTTGGTCCAGAACGCCACGTTGGGCGCCAGGATCGGATAGCGCGGGAACAGGATGTCGTCGGCGTCGGCCTTGGCCAGATCGGGACGGCGCACCGGCGGAACCGGCGCAGGCGCCACGGCCGGATCTGCAGCGAGGATCGCACCGGACTGGGCGGTCCTGATGCCGGCGTCGAGCGCCGCGTTCGTCGAGGTTTCGTCGGCTTTGGCGGTCATCCCTCCCAGGCAGGTTGCCGCCACGCACAACCGGGACAGCCACTGGGTCACCGCCATCATCCACCTCGCCGCCAATACCGCAGAATTCTCCGGAAAAATGTGTCTCGCGAGCGTCATGCATCGCGTTCCGGAACTGCACGCGATGCTAACGCGGTCACTCGACATCATCAACGAAAATCTTGCAGGAAATCGAGGTCGCGACGAGGCCGCCGCCGATACCCGGCGCCGGCGCGCCGACGACCTGCGCGACGCGAAAAATTCCACGCCAGCGCCTACCATCGCCGACCTGCCCTGGAAACCGCCGCGTGAACGCCGAACAACTCTGCCTGCTGGCCGCCGGTACCTTCTTCTCCTCCGGACTGCTCACCGGATTCTGGAAATACGCCTGCATCGCACGATCGCCCGAGGCCATCGCGCCGGTGTACGTGGACATCGCCCATCGGGCGAGCCTGATGTACGCCTTCTCGGCGATCCTGCTGCGCGAGTTCGTTCCTTACTCGCCGCTGTCGCCGACGGGCACGCTGTGGGCCGCCGGCCTGCCGCTGCTGTTCTTCGCCACGGCGATCGTGATGTACATCGTCCACGGCATCCTGCAGGACACCGACAATCAGCTGCGTTCGCCGCACCGGCTCGGCAAGCTGACCTTGCCGGGCATCGCGATACACGGCTTCATGTGGCTGCTGGCCGCGGCCGAGATCGGCGGCTTCGCCGTGCTGCTCTACGGTTTCGTCGTCAGCCTTCCGGGCACGGGATTGCCGTCGTGAGCTTCATCGCCACCGAGCCCTTTCGTACGCACCGCCTGCGGGTCAGCGACCTGCACGAGCTCCACATCGAGGAGTGCGGCAATCCGCAGGGCGTGCCGGCCGTCTTCCTGCACGGCGGGCCCGGCGGCGGCTCGGAACCCTGGCATCGCGAATTCTTCGATCCGGCGAAGTACCGCCTCGTGCTGTTCGACCAGCGCGGCTGCGGGCGCTCCACGCCGCATGCCGAGCTGCGCGAGAACGGCACCTGGGAGCTGGTGGCGGACATCGAGCGCATCCGCCGGTACCTGGGCATCGACCAATGGCTGGTGTTCGGCGGCTCCTGGGGATCGACGCTGGCGCTGGCCTACGCCGAGCGCCATCCCGAGGCGGTCAGCGCGATGGTCCTGCGCGGCATCTTCCTGCTGCGCCGTGCCGAGATCGCCTGGTTCTACCAGGAGGGCGCGAGCTGGGTGTACCCGGATGCCTGGGAACATTTCCTCGCCCCGATCCCGGAGGCGGAACGCGACGACATGGTGATGGCCTATCACCGGCGCCTGACGAGTTCCGATGCGCGCATCCGCAGCGAGGCGGCGCGCGCCTGGAGCATCTGGGAAGGCTCGACCAGCAAGCTGCTGCCCAGCAGCGACATGGTCATGCGCTTCGGCGAGAGCCGCTTCGCCGAGGCGTTCGCGCGCATCGAGTGCCACTACTTCGTCAACAACGGTTTCTTCGAGACCGACAACTGGCTGATCGAGAACGTGCACCGCATCCGCCACATCCCGGCCGTGATCGTGCAGGGCCGCTACGACGTGGTGTGCCCGATGCGCTCGGCCTGGGACCTGCACCGCGCCTGGCCCGAGGCGGACTTCCGTGTCATCGCCGACGCCGGCCATGCCGCCAGCGAGCACGGCACGCTGGCGCAGCTCATCGAGGCGACGAACCGCTTCGCACGCGACTGAGTCTCTCGAAGCCGGGAGCAGGTCTTGCGTCGTCCGGCGCGTTGCAAACCTGCGCCCCCGGCACCATCTAACCGTCATGGAAATCGTCCAGAAACTCGCGGTGCTGGCCGATGCCGCCAAGTACGATGCCTCCTGCGCGTCCAGCGGCGGCCCGAAGCGCGATTCGCTCAAATCGGGCGGCATCGGGTCGACCGAAGGGATGGGCATCTGCCACGCCTACGCGCCGGACGGACGCTGCATCTCGCTGCTCAAGATCCTGCTGACGAACTTCTGCACGTACGACTGTGCGTATTGCATCAACCGTCGCAGCAGCAACGTGGCGCGTGCGCGCTTCAGCGTCGACGAGGTCGTGAAGCTCACGCTGGATTTCTACAAGCGCAACTACATCGAGGGGCTGTTCCTGAGTTCCGGGATCATCCGTTCGCCCGACTACACGATGGAGCAACTCGGCTTGGTCGCGCGCAAGCTGCGGCTGGATCATCGCTTCGGCGGCTACATCCATCTCAAGACGATTCCGGACGCGGCGCCCGAACTCATCACCGAGGCCGGGCGCTGGGCCGACCGGCTGTCGATCAACGTCGAGATGCCCACCGAGACGGGCCTGGCGTCGCTGGCGCCGGAGAAGAATCTGCGTGATATCCGCGCCGCGATGGGCAGCCTGCGGCTCAAGATCGACGAGACCCTGGAGGAGAAGCGCGCGCCGCGTTTCGCGCCGGCCGGACAGAGCACGCAGATGATCGTCGGAGCCGACGCGGCGAAGGATCGCGACGTGCTCGAGACCAGCGACAACCTCTATCGCAACTACCGGCTGCGCCGCGTCTACTACTCGGCGTTCAGCCCAATCCCCGATGCGTCGCGCGTGCTGCCGCCGCTGGCGCCGCCGCTGATGCGCGAGCACCGGCTGTACCAGGCCGACTGGCTGCTGCGCTTCTACGGGTTCACCGTCGACGACATCGTGCCGCTGGATGCGCCGGATCTTCCGGCGGACATCGACCCGAAGACGGCCTGGGCGCTTCGTCATCGCGAGCAGTTCCCGGTCGACGTGAATCGTGCGGACCGCGAGACGCTGCTGCGCGTGCCGGGACTGGGCGTGCGCAACGTCGAGCGCCTGCTCGAGCTGCGCCTGGTGAAGACGCTGCGCTACGACGATCTCGTGAAGCTGCGCGTGCCGATGAAGCGCGTCGCGCCCTTCATCATCACGGCCGATCACCGCCCGCGCGCGGATGCCGAGACCGCGAACCTGCGACGCACGCAGATCACGGCGACGCAGGGCGACCTGTTCGGCGCATGAGGCAGGTCGACTTTCCTCCGGGCGCCGGCTTCGAGGCCTGGCGCGACGCGGCGCGTGCGCTGTTGCGGGATGCGGTGCCGCCCGAAGACGTGAGCTGGACCACCGGGCCGCAGGACGATCTGCTCGGAGCAACGCCGATATCGGAGTCGACCGGCCAAGGCGCTGCGCAGGCGCGCGTACCACGCGAATTTCCGCCGCTGGCCCGCAGCGTGCTCGCGCACTCGGATCCGCAGAGCCCGGCGCTGATGTATCGCATCCTGTGGCGGCTCACGCACGGCGAGCCGCGGCTGCTGGAGCAGGTGACCGACGCCGACATCGTGCGCGCGCGTGCCTGCGAGAAATCCGTACACCGCGACGCGCACAAGATGAAGGCCTTCGTGCGCTTCCGCGAGATCGCAGCACACGACGGCGAGCCGGTTTTCGTCGCCTGGTTCGAGCCCGAGCACTACGTCGTCGAGCAGCTCGCACCGTTCTTCGCGGGCCGCTTCGCCGGCATGCGCTGGTCGATTCTGACGCCGTATCGCAGCGCCCACTGGGACGGGCAGGAGTTGAGCCTGGGGCCAGGTGCGCTGCGCAGCGATGCGCCGCAGGACGACGTCCTCGAAGACCTGTGGCGGACCTACTACGCCAGCATCTTCAATCCGGCGCGGCTCAAGGTGAAGGCCATGACCCAGGAGATGCCGCAGAAGTACTGGAAGAATCTCCCGGAGGCGCGATTGATCCCGGGCTTGGTTCGCGAGGCCGCGCAGCGTCGGGACGCGATGGTCGAGCAGGCGTTTGCCGCGCCGAACCGAAAGATCCGCGGTCATGTCGCGCCCGAGGCTCTGCCGGTGCCGACGGGCAGCCTCGATGAGCTGCGCCGCCTTGCGCACGACTGCCGTCGCTGCGATCTGTGGAAGCCCGCGACGCAGACCGTCTTCGGCGAAGGACCGGCGCACGCGCGCGTGATGGTCATCGGCGAGCAGCCTGGCGACCAGGAAGATCTCGCGGGCAAGCCCTTCATCGGCCCCGCCGGCAAGCTGCTCGACAGCGCGCTCGAACAGGCCGGGCTCGATCGCGCGGACTTGTACGTCACCAACACCGTGAAGCATTTCAAGTTCGAGCCGCGCGGCAAGACGCGCCTGCACAAGCGCGCCGATGCCTACGAGCAGCAGGCCTGCCGTCCCTGGCTGGACGCCGAGATCGAGCGCGTGAAGCCCGACGTGATCCTGTGCCTGGGCAGCATGGCGGCGTCGGCGATGCTGGGCAGCAGCTTCAAGTTGCTCAAGCAGCGCGGCACCTGGCACACGGGCGAAGACGGATCGCGCGTGATCGCCACGGTGCATCCGTCCTACCTGTTGCGGCTGCCGGATGCCTCTGCGCGCGAGCAGGGCTTCGCGGATTTCGTCACCGACCTTCGGCAGGTTGCCGACGCACTGGCCAAAGGTCGGCCCTGACCCCTGGCCAGGATTTCGACGCGGCCCAGCGGCGGCCTCGCGATGCAGGGGACTCGCAGCGGCAGGTGCTGATCAAGGGCGGCGTTCGTGCGTTCGACAACCCGGGCCGCGCACTCCCGGCGTCGGCGACAGCTTCGGGAATTTCGTGGTCGACGTGCCGGGCGACCTTGCGATCACGCGCAACGATCTTCTGGACACGCCGATGGCGCGGACCGCGGCGCCGACGAGCCTGTCACCGGTACGGGCGACATATCCCCGATCAGACTGGCGCCGCCACCCGTCGCGCAGGACGGGCAAGGGAAGGAGTGTCGAAGAACAGGCCTGGCACGACCGGTTCTTCGAGGGCGACGGCCTGATGCCGTCGCAGGGGTATCAGAACAACTTGCTCCAGAAACCCTCGCCTTCCTTCTTGTCCTTTTCCTTCTTGAGGACTTCGACCTTCGACATGTCCTCGTAGACCACGCGCTCGTTCTCGCCGTAGAGCGCCTTGTTGGTGATCTTCGTGACGACGAACTTGTGGACCACATCGTTGCGCGTGGTGATGCGCACGTTGTCACCCTTGTTCACGCCCGAGATGACCGACTCGGCGCTGGTCGCATCGATCGTCTTCTTGGAAGCGCAGCCGCCGACCGCGAACAGGCTCAGGGCGATGGAAATGGCAATCAGGACTCGACGAAACGCGAACATCGGTATCTCCACAGGTGGTGGGATCCCGGCGGCATGGGCCAGGATTCGCTGGGGCGAAAAGATACCACGCGTTCCCGGGCCGTCCGCTACTGGCCGAGCGGGGCCCGGGCCACGCCGTCCTCGCCGACCATCTGCAGGTGATCCGCCACGGCGACGACGCCGGAAAGGGAACCCGATGCGGGCGGCGCTCGATGGGCGGTGCCATCGGGGCGTATGTAGACGATTTCCCCGTCCGATCCGACCAGCACCGCACGGCCGTCGGGCAGCATCGCGCCGCCGAACATGGACTGCACGGTGCCGATGTCGACCGGCTGCCAGGTGCCCGCGCGGACGTCGTCGGTCACCAGTACGTTGCCGCGCAGGCCGAAGACCAACGCACCCTTCTCGCCATGGGGCAGCGCGCCGAACAGTGACCCTTCGTAGGGCGCCGGCAGGCGTTCCCAGGTGACGCCGTCGATGCTGACGCCGATCAGGCCGGTCTCCCCGGCGATGAACAGATTGCCGTCGCCCAGCCGGATCAAGGCGTTGAGGTGCAGACCGTCCTCGCGAATCGGGGTGGCTTCGACCTCGGTCCAGGTCGCGCCCGCGTCTGCGGTCTGCAGAAACATGCCGTAGGCGCCGACGCCATAGGCTTGCCGCGCGTCGACCGCGAACACGTTCAGCAGCGGCTCGCCCTTCTCCGGCATGAAGCGTTGCAGGGCCCAGGTCTTTCCGCCGTCGGTGGTGTGCAGGATCGTGGCGTCGTGACCCACGGCCCAGCCGTTCTTCGCGTCGGCAAATGCCACCGCGGTCAGCGTGACGTTGATGGGCACCTCGACCTGCTTCCAGGTCTGGCCGTCGGAAGACAGCAGGATGTTGCCGCGATCGCCGACGGCGACCAGCGTGTCGCCAGCACAGGCCACGCCCAGCAGCAGCGTGTGCGAGGCCAGCCGCGCGATCTCCGCAGCACGCGGCTTCACCGGCGGCAGCGCTTCGGCAGGAGCTTGCTCGGCCGGCGCCGCTTCTTCCGCGGGCGCCGCCTCTGCGGTCGTCGCGGCGGCAGCGGAAGCATCTTCGGCCGGCGCTGCCGCTTCCGCGGCAGCCGGCGCGGTGTCGTCCTGTGCCACGGCGATGCCGAGCGCGAGCAAGGCTGTCAGAGACGCCGCGATGAGGGTTGGCTTGAGCGCGTTCATGCCGTCACCGCCTTGGTCGCGTCGGAAGTGGGGCCCGGAGCCGGCGGCTTGAGCAGGAAGGCCGCGAACGCCGGCAGCAGCAACACGGCGGCACCGGCATTGGCCAGGAACATGATCGTCAGCAGGATGCCCATGTCGACCTGGAACTGCAGTCCCGACAGCAGCCAGGTGCAGACGCTGGCGGCCAGCGCCAGGGCGGTCACGATCACCGCCTTGCCGGTCTGGTGCAGCGTCTGCTCGTAGGCGCGCCGCAAGCTCATCTTGCGTTCGGTGACGCACTCCTCCAGCACGCTGTAGATGTAGATGCCGTAGTCGACACCGATACCCGCGGCGAACGCGGCCACCGGCAAGGTCGAGACCTTCAGGCCGATATCGAGGAACACCATCACCGCGTAAGTGAACACCGACACCAGCGCCAGCGGCACCAGCACGCAGACCAGGCCGGCGAGCCTGCGGAACGAGGCCCACACGCAGATGGCGATGCACAGGTACAACCAGAGCAGCACGGTGTGCTCGGTATCCTCGATGACGTCGTTGGTCGCCGCCATCACGCCGACGTTGCCGGTAGCCAGCGCGAACTTCACCGGCGAGGCGTCGCCCTCATCGGCAACGAATTTATTCACCGCCGCCACGACCTTGTCGATGGTCTCGGCCTTGTGGTCGGCGGTGAAGACGAAGACCGGCATCGCGCTGCAGTCGGCGTTGAGCAGTCCGCTCGACGTCGGGAACTGCTGCCCCGCCAGCACCAGCGCACCGGACTCGCGCGGCAGCACCATGAACTTCGGGTTGCCTTCGGAAAACGCGTTGTAGACGATCTTGGCGACCTGCGGCATCGAGAGCGTCGACTGCACGCCCTCGGTGTTCTGCATACGCCAGGCGAAGCGGTCGATCGTCTCCATGATGCGGTGATCGATGCAGCCGTCGGCCTTGTTCTGGGCGATGACCTTGATCACGTCGACGCCGATCGAGAATTCGCTGGCGATCTTCGCGGAGTCGCGGTTGTAGCGGGACTCGGGCCGCAGCTCCGGCACGCCATCGTGCAGTTCGCCGATCTTCAGATCCTTCGAGACCCACTCGGCCCAACCCCAGCTCGCCACCGCCAGGGTCAGCACCACGGCCGCGACCGGCTTGTCCGTGATCATCGAGATCGCGCGCCACACCGGCGCAAAAGCCGCATCGCGACGGCGCTGGTGCTCGCGGAACTTGTCGGGGTTGCCGAGCTTGGCGTACGAGAGCAGGCAGGGCAGCAGGATCTTCTTGCACACGATGACGGCCACGAGGCCGAACATCGCGTTGATCGCCATCTCCTGCACGATGCCGATCGGGATCAGCAGGATCGTGCCGAAGCCCACCACGTTGGTGAGCAGTGCGGTGATGCCAGGAATCACCAGACGACGGTACGTCGCGCGCGAGGCGTCGAGGCTGTTCAGTCGATGGTCCGCGACTTCGAACAGCCAGAAGCTGGTGATCTGGATGCCGTGACTGACGCTGATCGCGAGCACGAGGAAGGGCACGAGGATCGCGAACGGATCCAGGCCAAAACCGAACAGGTGCAGGATGCCCAGCTCCCAGACCACGGCCAGGATGCCGCAGGACAGCGGCAGCAGCGCGATCAGGCCCGAGCCGGTGTACCACCAGAGGATCACCCAGACCAGAAAGATCGTCAGCGCGAAGAAGCCGACGACTTCGAGCGATGCGTTGGCGATGTCGCCGACGACCTTCGCGAATCCGACGATGTGGATGTCGACGTTGGCGTTGTAGTCCGGGTTGTCGACTTCCGCGATCTCGAAGTCGCTCCCCTTGAGCTTGCGCACTTCCTTGTCACCGCTCTCGAGCGCGACCGTGAACTCCACGTCCTGGAAGCGCAGATTCCATTTGCGCGGATCGGTGTACGTCACCATCGCGACGTCGCCGGCCTTCAGCGGATCGCTCGCTGCCTTGAGGCGGTACTCGAACATCTTGGGATTGATGAAACGCTGGCGGACATCCTCGATCAGCGCCGCGGTCTTCACGTAGTCCAGCTTGGCCCCGGTGACCGGGTTCTGTTCCAAGAGCTCGGAGAACACCATCGCGCCGGACTGGTCGTTCGCCACCAGGCGGCCCAGCACCTTGGCCTTGGTCACGTTCGAGCGCACCCGCGTGAGCATCTCCTCGGTGGGCGCGTAATCGGCGGGAATGACGTTGCCGCCGTACAGACCTTCCTCGCGCACTTCGACGTAGCGCACGTCGGGCGTGAAGATGGAACTCACGCGTGTGCGATCCATTCCCGGCGTGAAGAACACCGAATTGGTCAGCGCCTTGAGCGTGGCCATGAATTCGGGTTCGTACAGATCCTTGCCGGGCGAGCCGTCCTTGCGGATCAGTGCGAACAGCACCAGGTTGGCGCCGCCGAACTGCTGCTGGTACTGCTTGAAAACCTGGATGTAGGGATGTCCGAGCGGAAGCTGCTTCTCGAAACCGGTGTCGAGTTTCAGGTGGGCCGCCTGCCAGCCCATGAACAGCGTCATGAAGAACAGCACGATCAACGTGCGGGGCCGCTTGCCGAACACGATCGGTTCGGTGACCCGGATGAACAACTGCGAGAAAGCGCCTCGAGCGTCGCCGTGCATCAGGTGGTCTCCCCAGATTCTGGTTATGTTCTGCTGTTCTCAACCAGTCGCAATCCGCGTCCGCCTACGACTTCGCCGGTTGTGGACCCAAGCATGGCAGTCCTCGGCTGATCGCGCAGCCGGAAATTCACATTATCTGCAGGGCCGCGTCCTGTCGGGTCCGCCGAGCGTCGTTGTGGGCGGCTCGCGGCGACAGCCCTAAGCCCCAGGACTGGAATTTATGCGAATCGTCCCGGCGCGATGCCGCTGTCCGGATCTCCCCACCGCTTGCCATGAATGCACGGCCAGCACTGACAGCGGTAACGACGATATCCACTCGTAGCTTGGGCGCAATGGCATGACGTCAGCTGCGGCCATGTCGCAGGTCGATGCCGATATCGATGACCCGACGCGGCACGGGGCGTAGCAATTGATCGCCCATAGAAAAGGGGCGGACCGTTGCCGATCCGCCCCAACACAACACCCCTGGGAGGAGAAAGCTGCGCGAGGGAAACTCCCCTCGCGCAGCCTGTCATTACATGTTGTAGGCCTTCTCGCCGTGCTCGGCGAGATCGAGACCTTCGCTCTCGGCCTCTTCGCTCGGACGCAGGCCGATGGTGTACTTGAGGGCCAGCAGCGTGACGCCTGAAACCACCGCGCTCCACACCACCGCCAGAGCCACCGCCTTGACCTGGATCAGGATCTGCGTCGGCGAGTAGCCCACCGTCATCGAGAACCAGTCGGCGTAGACGCCCACGCCGCCCTTGGCCGGATCCACGAACACACCGGTGAGGATGGCGCCGATGATGCCGCCGACGGCGTGCACACCGAACACGTCGAGCGCATCGTCATAGCCCAGCATGCGCTTGAGGTAAGCGCAGGCGAAGAAGCAGCCAGCGCCTGCCGCCAGACCGATGATCAGCGCACCCTCGATGCCGACGAATCCGCAAGCCGGCGTGATGCCGACCAGACCCGCGATGGCGCCGGAGATGATGCCCAGCAGGCTCGGCTTGCCCTTGAAGACCCATTCGGCAAAGAACCAGGCCAGACCCGCCGTCGCCGTGGCAACCATGGTGTTGGCGAACGCCAGCACCGCGTAGCCGTTGGCTTCGAGGTTCGAACCCGCGTTGAAGCCGAACCATCCGAACCAGAGCATCGAGGCACCGATGACCGACATCGTGAGCGAGTGCGGGGGCATGGCGACCTTGCCGTAGCCCGAGCGCTTTCCGACGATGATCGCTGCCACCAGGCCTGCGATACCGGAGTTGATGTGCACCACCGTGCCGCCGGCGAAGTCGAGCGCGCCGAGCTGCCACAGGTAGCCCGCGGTCGAGTTGAGTTCGCCCACGACTTCGGCCGAGGTGTACGCATCCGGACCCGCCCACCACCAGACCATGTGCGCCATCGGCAGGTAGCTGAGCGTGAACCAGACCACCGTGAAGATCAGCACCGCCTTGAACTTCATGCGCTCGGCATAACCGCCCGCGATCAGCGCGCAGGTGATGCAAGCGAAGGTGAGCTGGAAGATCGCGAACATCAGCTCCGGAATCACGACGCCCTTGCTGAAGGTCGCAGTGGCGGTGAAGAAGCCGTTCGAGTCGTAGATCACTCCCTTCAGGAACATCTTGTCCAGGGTTCCGAAGAACGGACTCGAGCCGCTGAAAGCGATGCTGTAGCCGTAGACGACCCAGAGCACCGAGATCAGACAGAAGATCGCGAACGTCTGCGTCATCGTCGACGCCATGTTCTTCTGGCGCGTCATACCGCCATAGAACAAGGCCAGGCCCGGCAGCGACATGAACAGTACGAGCGCCGTCGAGGTCATCATCCAGCTGACGTTGCCTTCATTGAAGGTCGGCGCGACGGGCGCGTCGGCCGGAGCCTCGGCTGCGGGAGCAGCTTCGGCCGGTACGGCAGCCGCTTCGGCGACGGGGGCTTCAGCCGGCGCAGGCTCGGCCTGCGCCACTTCCACCGGAGCGGCAGCCGCCACTTCGGGCTCCGCCTTCTTCTTTTCCTTCTTGGGCTTCTTCACTTCCGCCACCGGCGCTTCGGCGGGCGCGGCCTCGACGGCTGCAGCCTCCGGAGCCGCTTCGGCCGGTGCGGCCTCGGGCGCGGGAGCAGCCGCTTCAATTGCGGCCGGCGCCGCTTCTTCGGCTCCCGCCGGCATCGCGAACATGCAGCTCGCGGCCAGCCAGAACCCCAGTGTCATCTTCCGAATCATGAACTTCTCCTTGCGTGGTTCTTCAACGCGCTGCGCGCTTCTGCGTCGGCTGGGGCACATGGCCGGCCGGCGGACTCCCTGCGCTGCGGCTGATGTCTAGAGCGCGTCCTTGCCGGTCTCGCCGGTACGGATGCGGATGGCCTGGTCGAGCGAGAAAACGAAAATCTTTCCGTCCCCGATCTTCCCCGTGTGCGCCGCCTTGCTGATGGCATCGATCGCGGCGTCGACCTTGTCATCGGCCAGGGCCACCTCAATCTTCACCTTGGGCAGAAAATCCACCACGTACTCCGCGCCGCGGTACAGCTCGGTATGGCCCTTCTGACGTCCGAAACCTTTGACTTCGGTCACCGTGATGCCGGCCACTCCGATTTCCGAGAGCGCTTCGCGCACCTCATCGAGCTTGAACGGCTTGATGATGGCTGTAATCAATTTCATTTAGTAACTCCTTGATCAAGCTGCGAAAAAGCTTTGAGAATGCACAGGCTGCTAACTGTTGGCCTTGCGCCAAGGGCAAAAAAGCACGGAGCATGCCAGCGCGTTCAAGCACTGTTCAGGTCATTCGACCGGCTCAAGCGATCTACATCGCACCACATTGGTGCATTCACCCAATTCCTGTGCGGTCGCCTTGCGCGACGCCCCGCCTTGGACCTCCCATCCCCAATGTCCTTTGTCGAGCCCTACGAATTGGAGCGCCGGAATCGGGGCCGGGTCATTCAGTCTGGCTCCCCCAATCGAGTGAGCTGGAAGGTCTTATGCACATGCGCGATTGCTCACAGCGTGTTTGTCACGTCAAGACATGCCCGCTTCACGCTGCTGCAATGCACGTGCAGGTACCGGTTTAAAAAGAATTTATTTGTGCCGATCCGGACGCGGTCCGGAACGGAAATTGGCCGGGGCGCCGCGGCGCCATTTCGGCGAGCATTGCTGATACACAAAGTTATCCACACCGCTGCACCATGACGGAACATCGAGTCAAGGTCGCCGTTCCAGCACCGTTTTTTCACGCGCTCGACTACCTCCCGGGCGACCTGGAACTGGTGCCCGGAATGCGGGTGCAAGTGCCGCTCGGACGACGGCAGGTCGTGGGCGTGGTAACTGCCGTCGAGCGCACCATCGATGACGAAATCCGCTGTCGTCCCATCACAGCCGTGCTCGACAACGGGGCACCTCTACCTGCTGATCTGCTGAGTCTGTGCAACTGGGCTGCCGACTACTACTGCCATCCTTTGGGCGAGGTATTGGCCGCCGCACTGCCCGCGGGATTGCGAAAGCTTCCGGGCAAGGCGATCCGCCGACGCAAGTCCCCGAAGGCATTGCGGTCTCCTTCGTCCGCGGGTGAGGCGTTGCAGCGGGCGCCAACGCCCGAGCAGGCGGTCGTGCTTGACGCGCTGGCAGGTCAGCCGCCGGGTTTCGGCGTGGACCTGATCGAAGGGGTTACCGGCAGCGGCAAGACAGAGATCTACCTGCATCGGGTGCAGGCCGCGATCGAGGCGCAGGGGCAGGCCTTGGTCCTGACGCCCGAGATCGGCCTGACACCCCAGCTCGTCGAGCGCTTCCGGCAACGATTCGGTGACGGCGTCGCCGTCTTCCACTCCGGCATGACGGAGCGCGCTCGCACCGACACCTGGCAGGCCTGCAGCGAAGGTCGCTGCCCGGTCGTGATCGGCACCCGGTCCGCCGTCTTCCTGCCCCTGCCCCGGCTGGCGCTGATCGTCATCGATGAGGAGCACGACGCCTCGTTCAAGCAACAGGACGGCTTCCGCTACTCGGCACGCGACATCGCGATCGTCCGCGCACAGCGGGCCGCAGTGCCGGTCATCCTGGGATCCGCCACCCCTTCGCTCGAGTCCTTGCACAACGTCGCACGCGGGCGCTATCGGCATCACCGATTGAACGCCCGCGCCGGCGCGGCGCGGATGCCGCAGCCGCGCCTGCTCGACCTGCGCAACACCAAGCTGCGCGACGGGCTGTCGGCCGAGCTGATCGACACCGCGTCGCGGCATCTGGCAGCCGGTGGTCAGGTTCTGTTCTTCGTCAACCGCCGCGGGTATGCGCCGGCTCTGCTCTGCCACGAGTGCGGCTGGCTCGCGCCCTGCCCGCATTGCGACGCGCGACTGACGCTGCACCGGGCACGCGGCCGCCTGATCTGCCATCACTGCGGAAGCGACTCTCGAGTGCCGCTGCGCTGTGGCCAGTGTTCCAGCACCGATCTGATCCCGGTCGGGCAGGGAACGGAGCGCGTCGAGGACGCCCTGCGCGCCCTGTATCCCGATCTGCGGGTGGAACGCATCGACTCCGATCGGGCGCGCCTTGCCGGGGAACTCGATCGCCTGCTCGCGGACATCCACTCGCGCGACATCCGCATCCTCGTGGGCACACAGATGCTCGCCAAGGGGCACGACTTCGAGGGGCTGACCCTGGTCGGCGTCATCGACGCGGACCAGGCGCTCTACAGCTCCGACTTCCGCGCCGTCGAACGAATGGGGCAGCTTCTCACGCAGGTGACGGGCCGCGCGGGGCGCGGCGCCACATCGGGCGAAGTCGTCGTGCAGACCCATCAGCCCGATCATCCGCAGCTCCAGCGATGGCTACGCGATGGCTACGCCGGTCTGAGCCGGGAACTGCTCGAAGAGCGGCGCCTCATGGGCTTTCCGCCGTTCTCGCATCTGGCGTTGCTACGCGCCGATGCGCTGGATGCCGACGCAGCGCAGGACTTTCTGCAGAAGGTTGCCGCGCTGATTCCTGGCGATCGATCGATCGACAAGCTCGGGCCGGTGCCGGCCCCGATGGAACGTCGCGCCAACCGCGTGCGCGCACAGCTGCTGCTGCGCTCGCAGAATCGGATGGGGCTTCAGCGCCTGCTCGCGGAACTCGTCCCACAACTCGGCTCACTGCCCGGAGCGCGGCGGGTGCGATGGTCGGTCGACGTCGACCCGATCGATCTCTACTGAAGCGCCTCAGGGCGCGTAGATGCCGCCGAGCGATGTGGCGCGACGCGCACCCGTCACCGACGGCAGATTTCCACTCTCTCCGCGAAGGCGCCGGCAGGCCAGCCACGCGAAGGCACTGGCCTCCACAGCCTGGGGATCGAGCCCTCGCGCCGCCGAATCTTCGACCACCACGTCCGGCAACAGCGCGCGCAAGAGTGCCATCAGGAATGCGTTGCGTGTGCCGCCGCCGCACGCGATGAGCCTCCGCGTCCGGGGTGCGTGCCGAAGCAGCGCGCTTGCGACGGTCGACGCCGTGAGTTCGCACAGCGTGCGCTGGACGTTCGCCGGATCGCGCTGCGCGAGCTGCACGTCGCGTGCCTCCAGCCATCCCAGGTTGAACAATCCGCGGCCGGTGCTCTTCGGAATGTCGCGCTCGAAGTACGGCTCGGCCAGACAAGCGCGTAGCAAGTCGTCGTCGATCTCGCCCGACGCGGCCCAGGCGCCGTCGCGGTCGCAGGTCTGCTGGAGGTGACGCTCGATCCACTCGTCCATCAGGCAGTTGGCGGGGCCGCAATCGAAGCCGCGCACCTTGCCCGCGTCGGCATCCGGCATCAGCGTGAGATTGGCGATGCCGCCGAGGTTCAACACGGCCCGTGGCTCCGCAGCGTCCGCGAACTGCGCGTGATGAAAGACCGGCAGCAGCGGAGCGCCCTGCCCCCCGAGCGCAACGTCGGCGCGCCGGAAGTCGGCCACGACGGTCAGTCCGGTACGGACCGCGATTCGGGATGGATCGCCGAGCTGAAGGCTGTTGCCGATGGTGACGGCGTCGTGGAAGACCGTCTGCCCGTGGCTGCCGATCGCGCGTATGGAATCGGCTCTGTCGCCAGCTCGTTCGATCAGGGCGAGCGCGGTATCGGCGAACGCGTCGGCGACGGCACGATCGAGCTGGGCGTAACGCGCCAGCGAAACCGGCGTGGCCTCCCGGCTCAGGTCGACGAGTTCGCTACGCAGATCCGCCGTGTAGTGACCCGAGTGAGAGGCGAGGACGCGAACGAAGCGCCCTTCCTTGAACTCCGCGAGAACGGCGTCGATGCCGTCCTGGCTGGTTCCCGACATCAACCCGATGTACTGCTCCACCGGACCTGCCGCGAAGAGATCCGTCACTTCGCGGCCAACGCCATGTCCGGACGCCCCGATATCAGGGCGTGGCGGCGGAAATTGCGGGCAGGATGGCGGCCGGCGCCTGCGCAACGCGCGGGGCACGAGCCGATTCGATCTGCGCGATCAGCGGCACGATCTGCGACTGGAACTTGGGCAGCTGCGCGCGGGCGATCGGGTTGGCACGCGGCATCACGATGTTCACCGGGTTCTTGTGGACGCCGTTGACGCGGAATTCGTAATGCAGATGCGGTGCGGTGGCGAGACCCGAGGCGCCGACGTAGCCGATCACCTGTCCCTGCTTCACCTTGGCTCCGGCCTTCATGCCGGCGCGAAACCGCG
This sequence comes from Panacagrimonas perspica, assembly GCF_004364935.1. Classification (GTDB taxonomy): domain Bacteria; phylum Pseudomonadota; class Gammaproteobacteria; order Nevskiales; family Nevskiaceae; genus Panacagrimonas; species Panacagrimonas perspica. Next base: position 123,903 of record NZ_SOBT01000009.1, read on the forward strand.
ACATGTGCGCGTAGAGCGTCTCGTACTGCTGACCGTGCTGGAGGATCACGACGCGACCGTAGCCGCCCTTGTTGCCGATGAAGGCCACCTTGCCGTCACCCGTCGCCTTGATCGGCGTGCCGGAGCTGGCGGCGTAATCCACGCCCTTGTGGGCCCGGATGGTGTTGAGGATGGGGTGGCGACGGCGCAGGTTGAACGGCGAGCTGACACGCACCACGTCGAGCGGGGTACGGAAGAACGCCTTGCGCAGCGACTGCCCGTCCGGCGTGTAGAACGCCGAGCGCCCTTCGCCGTCCTTGAAGCGGACCGCGCGATGAACCTTGCCCTGGTTGACGAATTCCGCCGCGAGCATGTCGCCGTCACGCAGCTTCACGCCATCCTTGTAGAGCTCTTCCATGACGACGGTGAAACGGTCGCCGTCACGAAGGTCGAGCGCGAAGTCGATGTCGTAGCGGAACAGCTCCGCCAGTTCCATCACCATCCGGACCGGCAGGCCCGCTTTCTGGCCGGCGATGAACAGCGAGCTGTCGATGGTGCCGGTGATGGTGCGCGTGCTGCGCGCCAGGTCCGCCGTCAGGGTATTCGCTTCGAAATGATCGCCAACGCGCTCCACGTGCAGAGTGCGCAGATCGTCCAGTTCGTAGCGAAGCTCGAGAAGGTCGTCACCGGACTTTCGGATCTCCAGCGTGTCGCCGGCCTTGATCCGCTTGAGCTGGCGAGCGTCGGGTCCGAGTTCGAGGATCGACATCCACTGAGCGGTGTCCAGGCCTTCCGTCTCGAAGACCGTCGAGAGCGTCTCGCCCGGTTCGATGCGGACCGAACTCCACTCGCTGGCTTCGGGGACGACCAGCGGATCCGAGACAGCCGACTGGATCGCCTGTTCGTAGGCCACAGCCTCCGCGATCGCGACGTCCTCCGAAAAACTCGGGGTCGACAGGTCTCGCTTGGCAATACTTTCTCGTGAAACCAGGATCGCTAGCCCCACCACGCATACCGAGGCGGCCAAAACGATCCTTCTTGCCGAACGGGGTGACCGATCGACTGAGCTATAATCCAGCTTCATCCTGTTGACTCGATTGAGACTTTCGTCCGCTGAACGTATCCAGCGGGCCAGCCCGGCGCATTAGTTGTAAGACGCGGGTTGCAACTCGGGCGAAACAGGGGCGTAAAGAACCATAAATCCACAGGTCGCGCAAGGCTTTCCTGCGGGTCTCTGTTCCATTACCTGAGCATTCGCCGACGGACGGTTTCGAACTGACCTCGGACAAAAAACCGCCGAAAACCCCTTATGTCCCTCGCAGAACTCGAACGCGGTACCTCCGAAATTCTTCCCCTCGAAGAGTTTCGTTCACGGATCAAAGAAGCGGCTCAGAAGGGCACTCGCCTTCGCATCAAAGCCGGCTTCGACCCCACCGCGCGCGACCTCCACCTGGGCCATACGGTTCTTCTGAACAAGATGCGTGCCTTTCAGGACGCCGGCCACGAGGCGGTGTTCCTGATCGGCGATTTCACCGGGATGATCGGCGACCCGACCGGCAAGAACGAGACGCGCAAGCCGCTGACGCGCGCCGACGTCGAAGCCAACGCCCAGACCTACCGCGATCAGGTGTTCAAGGTGCTGGACCCCGAGCGCACCACGGTGGTGTTCAACTCTCACTGGCTGGACAAGCTCGGCACCGATGGCCTGATCCGTCTCGCGGCGCAGCAGACGGTGGCGCGCATGCTCGAGCGCGACGATTTCTCGAACCGCTACAAGGGCGGCCAACCGATCGCCATCCACGAGTTCCTGTATCCGCTGCTGCAGGGCTACGACTCGGTGGAGCTGAAAGCCGATGTCGAACTCGGCGGCAACGACCAGAAATTCAACCTGCTGATGGGCCGCCATCTTCAGCAGGCCTATGGGCAGAGGCCGCAGTGCGTGCTCACGGTGCCGATCCTCGAAGGCCTGGACGGCGTGAACAAGATGAGCAAGTCGCTCAACAACTACATCGGCGTGAAGGATCCGGCGCCGGAGATGTTCGGCAAGATCATGTCGATCTCCGACACGCTGATGTGGCGGTACTACGAGCTGTTGTCGTTCAAGCCGCTGGCCGAGGTCGAACGACTGAAGCGCAGCGTTGGCGAAGGCGCCAATCCACGGGACATCAAGATGGAACTGGGCGTGGAGATCGCCTCGCGCTTCCATGGCGCAGGCGCGGGCGAGGCTGCGCGCGCCGCATTCATCGAACAGTTCTCGAAGGGCGCGCTGCCCGACGAGATTCCCGAGATCACCATCGCGGTACCCGCCACCGGTCTCGCGCTGGCCCGTGTGCTCAAGGAAGCGGGCCTGGTGGCGAGCAACGGCGAAGGCGCGCGCATGGTCGAACAGCGCGCCGTACGCGTCGATCAGCAGCGCGTGGAAGACAAGACGCTCGTGCTCGTTCCCGGGGCGACTTATCTGCTGCAGGTGGGATCGCGCCGCTTCGCGCGCGCCACGCTCGTCGTGGCCAGCTAGAGCCCCAGCCGGCGCCTGCATCGGATCGGCGTAACGCCCCCTCTACGATCCGATCCGAGCGAGCGCCCGCTCCGCCGCCCGGATCGATGGCGCCCCCGGAGCGTCGTAGCGCTTGCTTGCTTCCAGCGCCCGCTCGGCCCAGATGCGCGCGCTGGGGAGATCATCCACTCGCCGCAGGGATTCCGCGTGGATCAGCCAGAGATACGGGCCGGTCCGGACATCACGCGCACCCACGATGTTTTCGAACCCCACGACGGCATGTGTGCTCGACGCCAGGGCCGCATCCCAATCCTGTCGCTCTTGAGCGAGCCGGGCGATTCCGCCGTGGGCAAGTGCCGCCAACTCGTCGTTGCGGCCACCGGTCCGCGCGAGCACATCGTCGAACTGCTGCTGCGCGTCCGAGAAGCCGTCGTGCTCCAACAGGAACCGGCCCCAGCGTTCGCGTGCGACGCTGATGGCCTCTGAAGCCTGTGGGCCATCGTGCCGCAGCTCCTCGTCGAGGTTGCTCCTGAACGCGTCACGTGCCTTCGCGGACATGTCTGCGCGATCGTAGGCGTCCCCAAGAATCAGCAGCCTGCGGCGCAGCTCGCGCCCGCCACCCGGGTCGCCTTCACCTTTCTTGAGCGCGGCTTCGAGGAGGGCGATGGCTTCCCGCGGCCTACCTTCGGCCGCAAGGCACCCGGCAAAAAGATAGCGGGCGTCTTCTTCGTCCGGGCTACTCCCCCGCACTGGGAACAGTTTTTCGAACAACACCAGCGCAGGCACGCGCTGCCCGTCGCGATGCAGCGTCGACGCATGCAGCGCGATCGCCAGACGAGTCCTGCCATCGTCCGGACCATAGATCGTCTCGATCATCGCCGCGCCGCGCTCACGGGCCTCGATCGCGACGTCATATCGGCCCTGATCGTCCCGCGCTTGCGCGAGACCCGACCACATCGACTGCAGCGGCACGTGCTCAGCTTGTTCCGGGTTCTTCTGCACGACGGCGATCGCGCGCAGAAAATGCTGCTCCGCTTTCGCCGGGTTGATCGGCAGATCACGCCAACCGAGCGCGATCAGCGATTCCACGAAACCGGCGTCGCGGGGATCGAGCCGCTCGTACATTTCCAGCGCCTTTCCAATCGCCGCGGGATCAGCCCAAGTCCCATTCTCGTGAAGGCCGCTGCGGATCAGCCACCAGCGCGCACGCGTCATCGTGCTATCGAGGCCTGCCCTGCGGATCAGCGGATCGAGTTCTGCGAGCAGCCTCAGCGCGCGGGCGTCGTCGTCGTCCTCGCTGGCGTGATGCGCTTCGTCGAGAAGACCCTGGATGACGGCAGGATGTGTATCCCGGTGCATGCGCCGGAGTTGCGCCAGCGCCTGCGCGTGGAGTTCGTGATAGCGCTTCTGGTCGCCCAATTCGCGATAGATCGACGCGGTCATGCCGAGCAACTCGACCTGGATGTCCGGGTCGTCGTGAAACCGCTGCTCGATTTTGGGAACGGCCAGATCGAGCAACTCCCGGGTCGTGCTCGCGCCACGCGGTTCGCCCTGTTCCCGGGTCAGGTCACGAGCGCGCAGCGCGTCGACGAGGAAATCCCTGGCGGCGCCGACGCGGACCGCATCGCGCTGCGCCGTCGCGCCAGCGAGGCGTGCCTCACTGGCGTGCCACAGCGCGACAGCTGTGGCGAAAACCAGGCTGAGGATTGCGATTCCGATGAACGTCGCCGCGACGCGGTGATGGAACACGAAACGCTCGAACGCATACGCGAGCGTTTCGTGTCTTGCGAATACGGGCCGCCCCTGGAGATGACGACGCAGGTCGTCCGCGAACTCGGCAGCAGAACGATAGCGACGTGCGGGCTCGCGCTGCAGCGCGAGAGCGACGATCGCGTCGAGGTCGCCGCGCAGGCAGCGCGCTTCGATCGGTGCATCGATACGCGCCTGCGCGATGCTGCTCGGCGACGGCGGCTCCGCACGAAGCTGGCGCTCGATCATCAAGGGCAACGAGGACCGCGATCGATGCCAGGGCCTCTCGCCGCTGAGCAACTCGAACAGCAGCAAGCCCAACGAATACACGTCCGACGCCGGCGTCACCGGCTCCCGCGCAAGCTGTTCCGGCGATGCGTAGGCCAGCGTCATCGGAGCCTGTACACGCCGCTCCTCCAAGCCGTCGTTGCGCAGAAGCGCAGCCACGCCGACATCCAGGAGCTTGCATTGTCCTTCGGTCGTAACCAGCACTTTTTCCGGCTCGATATCACCATGCACGAGCAGGTTGCGGTGCGCATACGCAGCCGCTTCGCAGAGATGCAGGAACAGCTCCAGTCGCTGCGACAATGGGGCGCCGCGCGTGCGGCACCACTGCGTCAGCGGGAAGCCTTCGATCCACTCGACGACGATGAACGGCCGGCCATCGCGTGCGACACCTGCGTCGATCAGCCGCGCGATGCCCGGATGATCGAGCCGCGCGAGCACCCTTTGCTGCTCATCAAAGCGGTCGGGCGATTCCACCGCCTCGTGAGGGATCAGCCTGAGCACGGCCTGCGGATGAGCCGCGCCGTCGGAGCGCTCGGCGTGGTACAGCTCGCTCGTTCCGTCAGCGGCGATCAGGGCGCCGAGTCGCCATCGACCGATCTGTGTATCGGACGCAGCGCCCTGCGTCGGTGTTCCGCTGTGCGCAGCCACTGGTTGCGGGTGCTCGGTGGCGTCGTCGGGCACGCCGGCCTGCTCGATCAGCCGATTCACGTGGCGTCGAAGCCATTCGTCCGTGCCCGTGCGTTGCTCCAGCCACGCTCCGCGCTGCGCGGGCGGCTGCGTCATCGTCTCGTCGAACAGAGTCTCGATCCGCGCCCAGGATTCGGCGCTCATCCGCGCGTCCAACTCGAGCTCTCTCATGACGGAATCACGACGGCGGATAGCGTAGTAGGTCCGGCACGGCGCGCCTCGCTTTCTCTTCTCTGTCGCGCGACGCTTCGCGTGTCCAGCGTGAGCCCGCCGCTCGGCACACGCAAGAGGCGAAGCAAGCCGCTGCGAACGAAGCCGGATACGTCAGTAACGATCCGTAGCCCGGAAGAAGCCCGGGATGGCTGCCTCACGCCTTGATAGCCCGAACCGAGTCCGGGCTACGAGAGCCGCTTCACGCCGTCTTGGCCAAACGATCGCGACGCTGCGCGACGCTGCCCGCCAGGCCTCGCAATACTTCGACGCTGTCGTCCCAGTGGATACACGCGTCGGTGACGCTCTGGCCGTAGACCATCTTGTCGCGCGGCCCGATGTCCTGGCGTCCCTCGACGAGGTGCGACTCGATCATCACGCCGATCACGCGCGTCTCGCCGCCGGCGATCTGCGCACCCACGTCCTGGCCGACGACGACCTGGCGCTTGTGCTGCTTGCTCGAGTTGGCGTGACTGAAGTCGACCATGACCTGCGGCTTGAGGCCACCCTTGACCATCGCGGTGCTGGCCGCCTCGACGCTGGCCGCGTCGTAGTTGGTTCCCGAGCTGCCGCCGCGCAGGATGATGTGGCAGTCCTCGTTGCCGGCCGTCTCGAAGATCGAGACTTCACCGTTGTTGGTCATCGACAGGAAGCGGTGCGGCGAGCGCGCCGACAGGCACGCGTCGACGGCGACCTTCACGCTGCCGTCGGTACCGTTCTTGAATCCGACCGGGCAGGACAGGCCCGACGCCATCTCGCGATGCAGCTGCGATTCGGTCGTGCGCGCGCCGATGGCACCCCAGGCGACGAGGTCCGCCAGGTACTGCGGCGTCAGGATGTCGAGGAACTCGACGCCCGCCGGAATGCCCATGTCGTTGAGATCGAGCAGCAGCTTGCGGCCGATGCGCAGGCCACGATCGATGTCGTAACCGTCATTGAGATCGGGATCGTTGATCAGCCCCTTCCAGCCCACCGTGGTGCGCGGCTTCTCGAAGTACACGCGCATGACGATCAGCAGGTTCTTCTTGAGCTGCTCGCGCAACGCCTTCAGGCGCGTCGCGTATTCCATCGCGGCTTTCGGATCGTGGATCGAGCACGGCCCGACGACGACCAGCAGGCGCTCGTCGCGACCGGCCAGGATGTCCTGGATTTCGCGGCGCGTCTGGAGCACGGTCTGGGCGGCCGCATCGGAGAGCGGCAATTCGGACTGCACCTGGGCGGGGGTCGAGACCGCGCGGATGGAGCGGATTCGGGTGTTTTCAGTGACCGGCTTCATGACTTGTTACAACCACGTCGAGGGGCGCGAATGCTAGCAAAATGGCCTCCGGCGCGATGCAGGGAGGCCCCTCGGGTGGCCGGGAAGAGACTGGAATCGCGGGCGCTCGAGTAGGAACGGCCGGCTGCCTTCGCTGGCGAAGGGGTACCAGTCGACCGGAGCGCCTCCGCAGTACGGGCGCGCCGTCGCACCTGAGATAATCCCGGTCCGTTCGCTCGTCCCTGATCCCACCATGTCCGTGAAGCCCGTGCTGTTGCTGCTGGCGCTCCCTTTCCTGGCGCTCGTCGCGGCATGCGACAAGACGCCTGCGACCACCAGCCCGGCCTCTGCGGTCGCGGGCGCTCTCCCTCAGGTCAGCAATGCCCGCGTGCTGTTGCCGCCGCCTGGCGCGCCAATGGCGGCCGCGTACTTCGACGTCCTCAACGCCGGTTCGACGGCCGTCGAGCTGCGTGCGGTCAGCAGCCCGTCTTTTTCGTCGGTGGAGATGCACGAGACGCGCGAGGAGGACGGCATGTCGCGCATGCGCCAGATCGAGAACGTGGAGATCCCCGCCGGGGGCAGGACGAGCTTCGAGCCGGGCGGGAAGCATTTGATGCTGATGGGCGCGCAACTCGACGCCGGCAATCCGGTGCAGGAGATTCCGATGAGCCTGGAATTCGTCGCCGCTGATGGGTCAAAGCGCGTCGTCGAGGCCCGTTTCGCGGTTCAGACAGCAACCGACGGCGAGGCGCAGTCGCATCACTGATGGCGGCCGTGCGAGGACCGCGAGCCTAGGGGGCTTTTCGGGCACGGAGCGCTATCGCCAGCCGATCGACGTCTTGGCCTTCTCATCGCGGCACAGGAGCCGGCGATCGATGCCTCATCCGGCCAACAACTAGCTCCGCAAACGATTCGGGCGCCTTGCGGCGCCCGAACAGTCACAACGGCATACCGAAAACGGCTTAGGCCGAAGGCGCCTCGCCGGTCGAAGCCGGACGATCCACCAACTCGACGTATGCCATCGGCGCGTTGTCGCCGGGACGGAAGCCACAGCGCAGGATGCGCGTGTACCCGCCCGGGCGCTTCGCGTAGCGCGGACCCAGATCCGTGAACAGCTTCTGCACGATCTCGCGATCACGCAGTCGCGAGAACGCGATGCGGCGGTTGTGGACGCTGTCTTCCTTGGCGCGCGTGATCAGCGGCTCGGCCAGACGACGCAGCTCCTTGGCCTTGGGCACCGTGGTGCGAATCAGCTCGTGCTTGAACAGGGCAACCGCGACCGACTGCATCGTGGCCTTGCGGTGGCTGCTGGTGCGGCCAAAGGTACGGCCGGCATTTCCGTGACGCATGGGATGTTCTCTAGTTTTAGCTTTGTTAGTTGGTCGCGGACTTCGGCGCCGACCAGTTGTCCAGACGCATGCCGAGTTCCAGGTCGTGCGCCTTGAGCGCTTCCTTGATCTCGTTGAGCGACTTCTTGCCCAGATTCGGCGTCTTCATCAGCTCGTTCTCGGTGCGCTGCACGAGCTCGCCAATGTAGTACACGCTCTCCGCCTTCAGGCAGTTGGCCGAACGCACCGTCAGTTCCAGTTCGTCGATCGGACGGAACAGGATCGGGTCGAGCGAACCGCTGGCGCCCTTGACGCCGACCGGCGCAACGGCACTGGCTTCGGCTTCGAGGTCGACGAACACGGTGAGCTGGTCGCGCAGGATGCGGGCAGCCTGGCGAACGGCTTCCGCCGCATCGATGCCACCGTTGGTGTCGACGTCGAGGATCAGACGATCCAGGTCGGTGCGCTGTTCGACGCGGGCACGCTCGACGGCGTAGCTGACGCGACGGACCGGGCTGTACGAGGCTTCGAGCTTGAGCAGGCCGACCGTGCTGGTCTCGGCTTCGCCGACCAGTGCAGCAACCGGCTGATAGCCGCGACCACGCGTGACCTTGAGCGTCGCCTTGATCTTGCCGCCGGTCAGGTGCGCGAGCACGAGTTCCGGGTTGACGATCTCGACGTCGTGGTCGAGCTGGATGTCGGCAGCCGTCACCGGGCCATTGCCCGACTTCTCGAGGCGCAGCGTCGCTTCTTCGCGCGCATTGAGACGGATAGCGATGTTCTTGATGTTCAGCAGGATGTCGATGACGTCTTCCTGCACGCCTTCGATCGCGCTGTATTCATGCACGACACCTTCGATCTGCACTTCGGTCACTGCGGCGCCGGGGATCGACGACAGCAGGATGCGACGCAGCGCGTTGCCCAGCGTGTGGCCGAAACCGCGCTCGAGCGGCTCCATGGCGACGCGGGCACGGTTGGGCGAAACGACCTCGACCTTAATCTCGCGCGGCTTGAGCAGTTCGGAAACGAAACCTTGCATGAATAACCTCTAGTTGTTGCGAGTAACCGTCTTTCAGAACAGCAAATCGTCTGACCTTCCGGGTACCGCGAGAGAAACTTGGGTGACGCCTTACTTCGAGTACAACTCGACGACGAGGTTCTCGTTGATGTCGGGCAGGATCTGGTCGCGGCTCGGCTGCGCCTTGAACTTGCCCTTGAGACCCTTCTCGTCCACTTCGAGCCAGTCCGGGAAGCCGATCTGCGCTGCGATGGAGAGCGACTCGGCGATACGACCCTGGCCACGCGACTTCTCGCGGACTTCCACCGAGTCACCGACCTGCACCTGATACGAGGCGATGTTCACCGACTTGCCATTCACATGGATCGCCTTGTGGCTCACCAGCTGGCGTGCTTCTGCGCGCGTGCGGCCGAAGCCCATGCGATAGATCACGTTATCGAGACGGCCTTCGAGCATCAGCAACAAGTTCAGACCCGTTGCGCCCTTCTGGCCGGAGGCCTTCAGGTAGTAATTGCGGAACTGCCGCTCGAGCACGCCGTACATCTGCTTGAGCTTCTGCTTCTCGCGAAGCTGCGTGCCGTATTCAGTCGGGCGCGCCTTGCGGGCACCGTGCTGGCCGGGAGGCGTATCGAGCTTGCACTTCGTTTCCAGCGAACGACCGCGCGACTTCAGCAGCAGGTCGGTACCGGCACGACGGGACAACTTGCACTTGGGACCAATGTAACGAGCCATGATCTATTCCGTACTTAGACGCGACGACGCTTGGGCGGACGGCAGCCGTTGTGCGGAATCGGCGTCACGTCGGTGATGTTCGAAATCTTGAAGCCTGCGGCGTTCAGCGCACGAACCGCGGACTCACGACCCGGGCCGGGGCCCTTGATGCGCACTTCGACGTTCTTCACGCCGTGTTCGGCAGCAGCCTGCGCGGCCTTGTCGGCGGCGACCTGCGCGGCAAACGGGGTCGACTTGCGCGAACCCTTGAAACCCGCGGCGCCGGCGGTCGACCAGGAAATCGCGTTGCCCTGGCGGTCCGTGATCAGCACGATCGTGTTGTTGAACGAAGCGTGGACGTGCACAACGGCATCGGTCACGTTCTTCTTGACGCGCTTGGCGCGCGGTTTGGAACCAGCGGAATTCGGGGCGGTAGCCATCTCTTACTCGATTAGTTCTTCTTGATCGCGCGACGCGGGCCCTTGCGGGTGCGAGCGTTGGTGCGCGTGCGCTGACCACGAACCGGCAGACCGCGACGGTGACGCGTTCCGCGGTAGCAGCCCAGGTCCATCAGGCGCTTGATGCTCATGGAAACTTCGCGGCGAAGATCGCCTTCCACGGTGACTTTGCCGATTTCGGCGCGCAGGGCGTCGAGCTGGCCTTCCGTCAGATTGCGCACCTGGATCGTCGGATCGAGCTTGGCCCCGGCGCAGATCGCCTTGGCACGAGTCGGTCCGATTCCGTAGATCGCCTGCAGCGCAATCACGGTGTGCTTCTTGTCGGGGATATTGACGCCGGCGATACGTGCCATGACGCGGGAACTCCAGAATCTAGGGCGCGCGAAAAAGGGCGCGAATTGTACGGACTAGGCGTAAACCGGGCAACCCGGTCTTCAGCCCTGACGCTGCTTGTGACGCAGATCGGTGCAGATCACACGGACGACGCCTGAACGGCGAACGACCTTGCAGTTGCGGCAGATCTTCTTGACGGAAGTACGGACTTTCATGAGAAACCTCGAACGGCAAACTTTTGGACGAGACCCTTAACGGGTCGTGGCCTTGTTGGAACCCAGCGCTTTCAGACCCGAACCACCCGGCTTGCCACCGCCGTCGCCCGGACCGCCCAGACCCTTCAGATTGGCCTTCTTCAGCAGGCCATCGTACTGGTGTGACATCAGATGCGCCTGCAGCTGCGCCATGAAGTCCATGATCACGACCACGGTGATCAGCAGAGACGTACCGCCGAAGGCGAAGGGCACAGCCGCGTACGCGATCATGAACTCCGGCATCAGGCAGATGATGGTGATATATGCCGCGCCGGCCACGGTCAGGCGCGTCAGCACCTGGTCGATGTACTTGGCCGTCATCGCACCCGGACGGACACCCGGGATGAATGCGCCCGACTTCTTCAGGTTCTCGGCGGTCTCGCGTGAGTCGAACACCAATGCCGTGTAGAAGAAGCAGAAGAAGACGATCATGCCGGCGTACAGGAAGCCGTGCAACGCCTGGCCGGGCGACAGCGCGTTCGACAGCTGTGCCATGAAGCCGCCACCCTGGTCGCCGCCGAAGAGCTGCGCCAGCGTGGCCGGGAACAGGATGATCGACGACGCGAAGATCGGCGGAATAACGCCCGACATGTTCAGCTTCAGCGGCAGGTGCTGGGTCTGAGCGGCGAAGAGCTTGCGGCCCTGCTGACGCCGCGCATGGTGCACCGGGATGCGTCGCTGCGCACGTTCGACATAGACGACCGCATAGGTCACACCCGCCGTCAGCAACGCGAGCAGCACGACCACCGCCGGGTTGAGCGAACCTTCGCTGACGAGCTGCGCCGTCGAGCCGATGGCCGAAGGCAGACCCGCGACGATGCCGGCAAAGATGATCATCGACATGCCGTTGCCGATGCCGCGCTCGGTGATCTGCTCGCCGAGCCACATCAGGAACATGGTGCCGGTCACCAGCGACACCGTCGCCGTGAACACGAAGCCCATACCAGGCGCGATGGCCACGCCGCTCTTCTGCAGGGCGGTGGCGGCGCCGATGGCCTGGAAGATCGCCAGACCCAACGTGCCGTAGCGCGTGTACTTGGTGATCGTGCGACGACCTGCCTCGCCTTCCTTCTTCAGCTCCTTGAGCTGAGGAATCACCGAAGCCATCAGCTGCACGATGATTGAAGCCGAGATGTAGGGCATGACGCCCAGCGCCATGATCGACAGTCGCGACAGGGCACCGCCCGAGAACATGTTGAACATGTCCAGGATCGAGCCGCGGGTCTGGTCGAACAGTGCCGCGAGCTGCACCGGATCGATGCCCGGCACCGGGATGTAGCTGCCGATGCGGAATACGACGATGGCACCGAGCAGGAAGAACAGGCGGCCGCGAACCTCTCCAATCTTGGAGAGATCCGGCACCATTCCGGTGTTGGGGGCCTTGGCCATCGGGATGCGGCTGATTACTCGGCGATCGAACCGCCAGCGGCGGTCACGGCTTCACGCGCGCCCGCCGTCAGCTTGAGACCCTTCAGGCTCAGCTTCTTGCTCAGCTCGCCGGTCTTGATGACCTTGACGATGTCGGCGCCGGCCGGGACGAAGCCTTCGGCCTTCAGCACGGCAATGTCGATCTCGCCGGTCGCCTTGACCTTCTGCAGATCGGACAGACGGACCTGCGCGGTCAGACCGAGCAGCGGCGAGTTGAAGCCGCGCTTGGGCAGACGACGTTGGATCGGCATCTGGCCGCCTTCGAAGCCCTTCTTGCCGCGGCCGCCCTTGCGAGCGCGCTGACCCTTATGACCGCGACCCGCGGTCTTACCCATACCCGAACCGATGCCGCGGCCGACGCGGACGCGCTCGGTCTTGGCGCCGGCTGCCGGCTTGATTTCGTTGAGTTTCATGCTCATGAGACTTCTTCCACCTTCAGCATGTAGCTGATCTTGTTGACCATGCCCATGACTTCCGGCGTGGCGACCAGCGTGGACGTCGAGCTGATCCGGCCCAGGCCGAGGCCGCGGACCGTGTCCTTGTGCTTCTGCAGCCGACCGAAGGTGCTCTTCGTCAGCGTGACCTTGATTTTCTTCGTCGTCATGGCGAGTGCCTTAGGCGAGGATTTCTTCGAGCGTCTTGCCGCGCTTGGCAGCAATCTCGGAAGGCTGGTTCATCTTCTTGAGCGCATCGAGCGTGGCGCGAACCATGTTGATCGGGTTGCGCGATCCGAAGGACTTGGCGAGCACGTTCTGCACACCGGCCACTTCGAACACCGCGCGCATCGCGCCACCGGCGATGACACCGGTACCGTCGGAAGCCGGACGCATGAATACACGCGTGGCGCCATGCTGGCCCCAGATCTCGTGCTGCAACGTCAGGCCGTGGAGCGGCACGCTGATCATGTTCTTGCGAGCCTGCTCCATCGCCTTGGAGATGGCCTGAGGCACTTCGCGCGCCTTGCCATAACCGAAGCCGACCTTGCCGGTGCCATCGCCGACCACCGTCAGGGCGGTGAAGGCGAACTGCTTACCGCCCTTGACCGTCTTGCTGACGCGGTTGACCGTGACCAGCTTTTCCTTGAGGTCGGAGCCGGACTGCGAATCTTCGTACTGGTGCGTTTGGTTCGCCATTTCTTAGAACTCCAGGCCGGCTTCGCGCGCGGCATCGGCCAGCGCTTGAACGCGACCGTGATACTTGAAACCGGAACGGTCGAAAGCGACCTTCGTGATGCCAGCAGCCTTGGCGCGCTCGGCAATCGCGGCACCCACCTTCTTGGCGGCCTCCACGTTGCCCGTCGCCTTCAGACCGTCCGCCACTTCCTTCTCTACCGTCGAAGCCGCGACCAGCGTGTGCGACGCATCCGGCGCGATGATCTGCGCATAGATGTGCTGCGGAGTGCGGTACACGGTCAGGCGGTTGGCGCCGAGGGTGCGGATGTGCATGCGCGTGCGCTTGGCGCGACGCAGGCGGGAGGCTCTCTTGTCTTTCATACCGCGATGTCCTTTGAATCGTTACGGATGTTGCGTTCCCTGCCGTGCGTTCGTGCGCAGGGGCGACGCGACGCGACTTACTTTTTCTTCGCTTCCTTGAGCTCGACGCGCTCGTCGGAATAACGCACGCCCTTGCCCTTGTACGGCTCAGGCGGTCGGAAGCCGCGGATATCCGCAGCAACCTGGCCGACCATTTTCTTGTCGGCGCCCTTGATGATGATCTCGGTCTGCGTCGGCGTTTCCACCGTGATGCCTTCCGGGATCGGGTACTCAATGGGGTGCGAGAAGCCGAGTGCAAGATTGACCTTCTTGCCCTGCGAGGCGGCGCGATAACCGACGCCCACCAGGTTCAGCTTCCGCTGGTAGCCGGTGGTGACACCGACGACCATGTTGTTGATCAGTGCGCGCACCGTGCCGGACTGCATGGCATCGGCCTTCACCGAAGCTTCGGTGACGCTCAGGCTCTCGCCCTTGATCTCAACGGCCACGGACTCGGGCAGCGTGAAGTTCAGCGACGTCTTGGCGCCCTTGACGGTCACCGTGCCGTTGGCACTGGTGATCTGTACGCCGGCCGGGATATTCACCGGCATTTTCGCTACGCGGGACATGTCTCGAATTCCTTAAGAAACGATGCAGACCACTTCGCCGCCCTGGCCGGTGGCGCGCGCTTTGCGGTCGCTCACCATGCCGCTGGCGGTCGACACGATCGCCACACCCAGGCCGCCGAGCACCTTGGGCAGTTCATCCTTGCCCTTGTACACGCGCAGCGAAGGAGTGCTGATGCGGTCGATCCTCTCGATGACCGGCTTGCCCTCGAAATACTTGAGCGCGACGGTGATCGTCTTCTTGTTGCCTTCAGCGGCAACGTCGTAGCCCAGGATGTAGCCCTCGTCCTGGAGGACGCTGGCAATGGCTTCCTTGGCCTTGGACGACGGGCTCTTGATGGACTTCTTGCGCGCCGACTGACCGTTGCGGATGCGGGTCAGGAAATCGGCGATGGGATCGGTCATCGACATGGTGATTACCAGCTTGCTTTCTTGAGGCCCGGCACTTCGCCGCGCATCGCTGCTTCACGCAGCTTGTGACGCGCGAGGCCGAACTTCCGGTACACGCCGCGGGTGCGGCCGGTGATCGCGCAGCGGTTGCGCTGGCGCGTGTAACTGCCATCGCGAGGCAGCTTCTGCAGGCTCACGGACGCCGTCTGCTTGTCCTCGTAGGACGCATTCGGGTCCTTGAGAATCACGCGCAGCTTCTCGCGCTTCTTCTCGTCCTTGTTGACCTGAGCGGTTCGGCGCTTCTCGCGCTCGATCATGTTGCGCTTTGCCATGGCTGTGCCTTACTTGCGGAAGGGGAAGCTGAAGGCGTCGAGCAGGGCCCGACCTTCTTCGTCCGTCTTCGCCGAGGTGGTGAAGGTGATGTTCATGCCGCGCAGCGCATCGATCTTCTCGTATTCGATTTCCGGGAAGATGATCTGCTCGGTGATACCGAAGTTGAAGTTGCCCTGGCCGTCGAAGCCGCGCGCGCTGATGCCGCGGAAGTCGCGGATACGCGGCAGCGCCACAGCGATCAGGCGCTCAAGGAACTCGTACATGCGCTCGCGGCGCAGCGTGACCTTCACGCCGACCGGGTAGTTCTCGCGCACCTTGAAGGTGGCGATCGAAATACGCGTCTTGGTCACCACCGGCTTCTGGCCGGCGATCGCGGTCATGTCGGCCACCGCATGCTCGATGACCTTCTTGTCAGCCGTTGCTTCACCCACGCCCATGTTGAGCGTGATCTTCTTCAAGCGCGGCACGGCCATCGCGTTGCAACCGAGCTTCTTCTGAAGGTCGGCAGCAATCTTGTCGCGGAATTCTGTCTGGAGGGTCGCCATCGTGTTGCTCGCTTAGAGGTCCACTCGTTCAGAGTTGGACTTGAAGAAACGCACCTTCACCTTCTTGTCGCCTTCGCCTTCGAACCGGAAACCCACCCGATCGCCTTTCGACGTCTTGGAGTTCCAGAGCATCACGTTGGAGATCTGGATCGGCATCTCCTTCTCGACGATGCCACCAGCGACACCCCCATTGGGATTGCCCTTCTGATGCTTCTTGACGATGTTGATGCCTTCGACCAGCAGCTTGCCGTCGGCACGAACCTGCGAAACCTTGCCGCGGCGGCCCTTGTCGCGGCCGGTGATGACGACGACGTCGTCGCCCTTCTTGATCTTGCTCATGTCTGGATAAACCTCAGATCACTTCCGGCGCCAACGACACGATCTTCATGAACCGGTCGCGCAGTTCGCGCGTGACGGGCCCGAAGATGCGGGTGCCGATAGGCTCCAGCTTGCTGCTCAGAAGCACAGCAGCATTGGTATCGAAACGGATGGCGGAGCCGTCCGGACGGCGGATCGGATGGCGCGTGCGGACGACGACCGCGTCGTGCACTTCGCCCTTCTTGACCTTGCCGCGGGGGATGGCGTCCTTGACCGTGACCTTGATCAGGTCGCCGACGTTCGCATAACGGCGATACGTCGCACCCTTGACCTGGATCACCTGGACGAGCTTGGCGCCACTGTTGTCAGCGACGACGAGGAAGGATTCCTGTTGCAGCATGGGATTCTCCTCTCGCTCAGGCGTGGTTGGACAGCACTTCGACCAGCTTGAAGTGCTTGGTGGCCGAAATCGGACGCGTCTCGACGATCGCAACCAGGTCGCCTTCCTTGGCGGTCTGGTTCTCGTCGTGCGCGTGCAGCTTGGTCGAGCGGCGCAGAATCTTTCCGTAAAGCGGGTGCTTCACGCTGCGCTCGACCAGGACCGTGATGGTCTTGTTCATTTTGTTCGACACGACGCGGCCGACAATGCGGCGCTCGGTCTTGGGGGCCGTGGCTTCGGTCATCTCACTTGCTCTTCTGGTTCAGCAACGTCTGCACGCGCGCAACCTTCTTGCGAGCGTCGCGCGTCAGGTGCGACTGGTTCATCTGGCCCATCGACGCCTGCATGCGCAGATTGAACTGCTCCTGGCGCAGCGCGGTGAGTTCGGCCTTCAGTCCGGCTGCGTCCTTCGAACGCAGCGACTTCACGTAGTCGGTGGTCTTCATCAGAGGATCGTCCGCTGGATAAACGCGCTCTTGACACTGAGTTTGGCGGCCGCGAGGCGGAAGGCTTCGCGCGCTTCAGCTTCGGTCACGCCTTCCATTTCGTACAGCATGCGGCCCGGCTGCACCTTGGCGACCCAGTACTCCACGTTGCCCTTACCCGAGCCCATGCGGACTTCGAGAGGCTTCTTGGTGACGGGTACGTCCGGGAACACGCGGATCCACAGCTTTCCGCCGCGCTTCACGTAGCGGGTGATGACACGACGAGCCGCTTCGATCTGGCGGGCCGTCAGCATGCCGCGCTCGACGGCCTTCAGACCGAACTCGCCAAAGCTGACCTTGTTGCCGGTCAGGGCGAGGCCGGTGTTGCGGCCCTTCTGCTGCTTGCGGTACTTCGTTCGCTTGGGCTGCATCATGGCAGCTGGCTCCTAATTAAATTCGACTAGAGGGAGGGCAGTCGGATCAGGCGTTGGCCTGTTCGACAGCTTCTTCCTTCTTGTTGCCGCGGCGGTCATCAAACACTTCGCCGCTGAACACCCAGACCTTGACGCCGATGACGCCGTACGTGGTCTTGGCCTCGGCCGTGGCGTAGTCCACGTGTGCGCGCAGCGTGTGAAGCGGCACGCGACCTTCGCGGTACCACTCGACGCGGGCGATTTCCGCACCGTTCAGACGACCACCGACCTGGATCTTGATGCCCTGGGCGCCCTGGCGAAGCGCATTCTGCACCGCACGCTTCATCGCGCGGCGGAACATGATGCGGCGCTCGAGCTGCTGGGCGACGGATTCGGCGATCAGCTGCGAGTCGAGTTCCGGCTTGCGGATTTCTTCGACCGAGATGTGCACGCTCTCGGGCTTCAGACCCATCTTGCCGGCGACATCGTTCTTCAGCTTCTCGATGTCCTCGCCCTTCTTGCCGATGACGATGCCCGGGCGCGCTGTGTGGATCGTGACGCGAGCCGACTTCGAGGGGCGCTCGATGCGGATCTTCGACACCGACGCGGCGGCGAGCTTCTTCTTCAGGTAGGCGCGAACCTGCATGTCCTTCGTCAGGTTCTCGCAGTACGCGCCACGCTCGGCGTACCAGTTCGACGTCCACTGAGTGGTGATGCCGAGGCGGAAGCCGTACGGATTGACTTTATGACCCATTGCTTAGCCCTTCTTTCCGTCGCTGACGCGCACGGTGACGTGCGAGGTGCGCTTGATGATGCGATCGCCACGACCCTTGGCACGGGGACGCATGCGCTTCATGACCGGGCCCTCGTCGACGAGGATCTCGGACACCTTGAGCTCGTCGACATCGGCGCCGTCGTTGTTCTCCGCGTTCGCGATCGCCGAGTCGAGCACCTTCTTCAGGATGCCGGCGGCGCGCTGGTTGGAGAACTTGAGGATGTTCAGCGCCTCGTCGACCTTCTTGCCACGGACGAGATCGGCGAGCAGCCGTCCCTTCATCGGGGACAGGCGAACGAACTTGAGTACGGCCTGCGTCTGCATGGCTTACTTCCCCTTGGCGTCGGTCTTCTTGTCCCCGCCGTGTCCCTTGAAGGAACGCGTAGGCGAGAACTCACCGAGCTTGTGGCCGACCATGTTTTCGGTCACGAACACCGGCATGTGCGCTTTGCCGTTGTGGACCTGCAGGGTCAGGCCCACGAAATCGGGCGTGATCATGGAACGGCGCGACCAGGTCTTGATCGGCTTCTTGATACGGCTACCGGACATGTCCGCCACCTTCTTAGCAAGGTGGTGATCGACGAACGGGCCTTTCTTGAGTGAACGCGGCATGGCTCTGCTCGATTACTTCTTGTGGCGCGAACGCACGATGAACTTCTGCGTGCGCTTGTTATTACGGGTCTTGAGACCCTTCGTCTGCTGACCCCAGGGCGTGACCGGGTGGGGATTACCCTGACCGGACTTGCCTTCACCACCACCGTGCGGGTGGTCGACCGGGTTCATGACGACACCGCGGACCGTGGGACGGATGCCCTTCCAGCGCTTCGCACCGGCCTTGCCGTACTGGCGCAGGTTGTGTTCGAAGTTGCTGACTTCACCGACGGCGGCGCGGCACTCGGCGTGCACCTTGCGCATTTCGCCGGAGCGAAGGCGCAGCGTGGCGTACTCGCCTTCGCGGGCCACCAGCTGCACGCCGGCGCCAGCGGCGCGGGCAAGCTGCGCACCCTTGCCGGGGCGCATCTCGATGCAGTGGATCGTCGAACCGATCGGGATGTTGCGCAGCGGCAGCACGTTGCCCGGCTTGATCGGAGCATCCGTACCGGACTGCACGCTGTCACCCACCGACAGGCCACGCGGCGCAATGATGTAGCGGCGCTCACCATCGGGATACAGGATCAGCGCGATATGGGCGGAGCGGTTGGGGTCGTATTCGAGACGCTCGACCTTGCCCGGGATGCCGTCCTTGTTGCGCTTGAAATCGATCAGACGATAGTGATGCTTGTGACCGCCGCCCTTGTGGCGCGTGGTCATGTGACCGTTGTTGTTGCGCGCGCCGCCTGGGTTGTTCTTCTCGAGCAACGGGAAGTGCGGTTCGCCCTTCCACAGGCCCGGCGTGAGCACCTTGACCTGGTGGCGGCGACCCGGAGAGGTCGGCTTGATTTGGACCAAAGGCATGGCTTACGACTCCTTCACGCCGCCGGCGAAGTCAATTTCCTGACCTGCGGCCAGGGTGACGTACGCCTTCTTCCAGTCGGAGCGACGGCCCATGGACTGGCCGAAGCGCTTGGTTTTTCCCGCCATGTTCAGCGTGTTCACGTCGGTCACCTGGACCTTGAACAGCTGCTCCACCGCGGCCTTGATCTCCGGCTTGGTGGCGTCGCGGGCAACCTTGAAGACCGCCTGGTTGCGCTTTTCAGCAACGCGGGTGGACTTCTCGGACACCACGGGGGCGACGATGACGCGGTGCAGCCGTCCGGCTGCGATCTTGATTTGGGCTTGCGTGCTCATGACAGCCAGGCCTCGAGTTTCTTGACGGCGTCCGTCGTGAGGACGACCTTCGAGTGACGCAGCAGCGAAACCGGATCCAGACCGCTCACGTCCGTGACGCCGACCTTGTGCAGGTTGCGCGCGGAGAGATACAGGTTCTGGTCGACTTCGCCGGTAACCAGCAGCACATCGTTCGTGCCGTAGTCCTTGAGCTTCTCGATCAGCGTCTTGGTCTTGGCGGCCTCGACAGCAAGCGTGTCGGTGACCATCAGATGACCGGCACGAGCCAGCTCGGACACGATCGAACGGATCGCGCCGCGATACATCTTGCGGTTGACCTTCTGCGAGAAGTCGCGCGGCACGGCGGCGTGCGTCTTGCCGCCACCACGCCACAGCGGGCTGCGGATCGAGCCGGCGCGAGCCTGACCCGTACCCTTCTGCTTCCAGGGCTTCTTGCCGCCGCCGGAAACTTCTGCCTTCGTCTTCTGCTTCTTCGTGCCAGCGCGGCCGCCATTCATGTAGGCGGTGACCACCTGGTGAATCAGCGGTTCGTTGTATTCGGCAGCGAACACGGCGTCGTTGACCGACACCTTGGTGCTGCTGTTGTGGACCTGGATTTCCATGGCTTGCTCTTACTTCACCGTGGGCCGGACGACGACGTCGCCACCGGCATGACCGGGGACTGCGCCCTTGACCAGCAGCAGATTCTTGGCGGAATCGACGCGGACCAGATCAAGGTTCAGCGCGGTGATCTGCTCGCTGCCCATGTGGCCGGCCATCTTCTTGCCCTTCCACACCTTGCCCGGCGACTGGCGCTGGCCGATCGATCCCGGAACGCGGTGGCTGAGGGAGTTACCGTGGCTAGCGCGACCGCCGCGAAAATTCCAACGCTTCTGGACACCGGCGAAACCCTTGCCGATCGACGTGCCCGTGACATCGACCCGCTTGATGTCGTTGAAGGCTTCGACCTTGATCTCGGTACCGGGAGCGGCATCGGCGAACTCGGCGTCGGTGACGCGGATTTCCCAGAGGCCACGGCCGGCGGCGACGCCAGCCTTCTTGAAGTGACCCGTCTGCGCCTTGTTGACGCGCGAGGCCTTCACTTCACCGACCGTCACCTGCACGGCGCGATAGCCGTCGGTTTCGGTGGTCTTGACCTGGGTCACGCGGTTGGGCGTGCATTCGATGACAGTGACGGGGATGGACTCACCAGCTTCGGTGAATACCCGCGTCATGCCGGCCTTGCGGCCAATGATGGCAATAGACATGGAGGCGTCCTCGTCCTTAATTGACCTTGATCTGGACTTCCACGCCTGCGGGAAGGTCCAGCTTGGAGAGGGCATCCACCGTCTTCTCGGTGGGGTCGACGATCTGCATCAGACGCTTGTGCGTACGAATTTCGTACTGGTCACGGGCATCTTTATCAGCGTGGGGCGACACGAGGATCGTGTAACGCTCCTTGCGGGTCGGCAGCGGAATCGGACCACGCACGACGGCGCCGGTACGTTTCGCAGTTTCCACAATCTCACGCGCCGATTTATCAATCAGGCGGTGATCGAATGCTTTTAGTCGAATACGAATCGACTGGCTGGTCGCGGCCATGCTCTCACTCAGGTCTTAAAGAACGACCCCGGAACACCGGAATCAATGCACTGAAACAACGGGCTTCAGCGCGGGTGTTTGTCGGGGGGCTAGCTCGAAAGGGCGCGCAGTATAGCCGCGGGGTTTTGCACCTGCAATGGATTTGGCGATCCTATTTTCACGCGACGCGAATTCTTCCGAGCATGGACGCCAAGTACCCGAGCCAAGCCTCTACAGACCGGACGCGCCTTCTATTTTTGGACGCGGCAGATGCTGCTTGAGTCGCTCGCGGAGTTCCGGCTCGGCGATTCCGAGGTCGGCCAGCAGGAAGGCGATTCCATCGCGATACGCCAGGATTCCCAGCAAAACGAGCAGTGCGAGCAGGGCCAGCGGGAAGCTGATGATGACCAGCACCAGCGCCATGACGCCGTGCATCGGCTTGAGCTGGCGCAGCCGGATCTGGATCACCGCCTTGATCAGATCCACCAGCTCCTCGGCCTTCCTGTCGCGCCGCGATGAGGAGTGAACGGTCGCTGTGAGCGCACGTGGCACGTGCCGGTCGCGGGGAGCCGAGCCCGCCCGCATGGCGACACGCGGCTGTGCCGCGAGTCCGGGATGCGCGAACGTCGTCGGCATCGGCTCGCGTTCCGAGTCGTTCGCTCCGCGGAGCAGCGCACGCAGCAGCGGGACCAGGACCGGCGACAGCAGGCCCGCAAGCACCAGGCAGCCCGCCAGCGCGGTGAAGCCCGTCGCCACCCACAAGGCGACCCCGCCGCCCAGGGCACCGACGATCAGGGCCCCGGTGAAGGCCCGCCCCCAGAGCATCAAGGCGGCCAGCGCCAGCAGCCCGGCAAGTGCGTACGCAGCGCCGACGCTGACGGGATGGAACGGCGGTTCGACCTGCTCGCCGCGAATCTGCAGCAGCATCGCCGGGACCAGCACCGTCAACTGCCCCGCCTGCTCGCCTGCCTCGCCGAACCAGGTGTCCAGGCCTGACGTCAGGCTGTGCGTGACGCCGCCCGCGAGGCGCGCCACATCCTCCGGCAGCTTCTCGAACCACGGCGGCATCTCCATCGGTGGCTCGAGGGCGATCTGCGTATCGACGTCGGCTCCCGGTTCCTCGGGAGCCGGATCGAGGCCCTGAGCCGCTGCAGCCGCCGCCGCGGCCGCTTCCTGGGCTGCTTTGACGGCCGCGTCGGCTGCGGCGAGCGCGTCGGCCACGGGCACCTCTTCAGCGGACGGGAGCCCCACTTCGCCCCCGTCGAGCACGGCAATCATCTGCTCGGCACCCTGGCGGATACCGACCCCCGCCTCTCCACGCCCGAACGCCGGCACGACCCAGCGGGACAGGATGTCCGCCTGCGCCTCGCCCTGGAGACGTTCGGCCAGGGGACCGGCGGCGCGGATCAGGATGTAGCCTTCAGCCGACCACAGCAGCAGCGCGCCGCCCTTGTCGGCACTGTCCATCCTCCATTCCGAGAGAACACGATCGGCAAAGGCCTCGAGTTCTTCATCGGGCGTGGCCTCCACCAGCAGCACGGCGAGCTTGCGACCCGTCGTCACCTCGTACTTGCCGAGCAGGATTTGGGTTTTCGCCACCTCGGCCGGCTCGAGGATCTGCGTCAGGTCGGTCACATAGCCGGTGGGCCGAGGTACCGGCGCGACGGCCTGCGCGACATTCGTGATCAGCAACAGCAGCCCGGCGACAACCCCGATCAGTGCATGGCGCATCTGGAAACTCCCTGTTTCCCCGATCGTACCCGGCTACGGCGCGATCAGCGGGCGAGCCCTGGGCGACCCCGTAGTTCAAACGTGACACCGATCTCGTCCTGCACCGCCATCAGGCCGCCGAGCACCGAGAAAGGCTCCATCCCGAAGTCGGTCTGGCGCAGCACGAACTCCCCTGAAATGCGCAGTCCCTGGGCATCCCGCGCCGCACGCACCATCACCGGCTGCACGTGCGTTGCGCCCTTGATCGTGACGGCGACCTCGACAACGAGCACCGGCCAGTCGCCCGCGATCGCCCTCGAGTGCAGTTCGACGTGGGGAAACTGGACCGCATCGAGCACCTTGGGACCCAGCATGTTGCGGCGCGTACCCGCGATGTCCGCCTCGGAGCGCGCCGGCGAAAAATTCCCGCCGGTCTGCTCACGCCAGGCAGGATCGTCGATTTGCAGCGCATCGACCGGCACGCGCAGATCGAATCGCGAGTCACGCGGCTGCGAGGGATCGAGCCGCACGTAACCCTCGAAGTTCGAAACGCCGAGCACGTGATTGTGGCCGGCCTTCGCCGCCTTGCCGCCCCGAAAGACGTAGAGCCGGATCGTCGAGTCGGCCGGATCGAGCGTGTAGATCTCACCCGACGAATCTGCAGCGTCGAGATACGGCTGGCGCAGATCGGGCAACGCGATCACGGCAGACTCGACCGGCTGCGGCGCAGGCGTCTGGCAGCTCGCCACGACCAGGGAGGCGAACACGAATCCAAGCGTCGAAGGGCGAGCGCGGCGGAGCATCACCGCATTGTAGGAGCGAAGCGTCGTCGCGCCTGGGCGGCCGCCCACGAAAAAGGGCGCGAGCTTTCGCTCGCGCCCTTTGGCAAAACGGTTCCGCGACTTAGGCGAGGATCTTGGTGACGACGCCGGCGCCGACGGTACGGCCACCCTCACGGATGGCGAAGCGGACCTGCTCCTCCATCGCGATCGGGTTGATCAGTTC
>NZ_SOBT01000009.1:147993-624798 GCF_004364935.1 Panacagrimonas perspica
AGGATCTTGGTGACGACGCCGGCGCCGACGGTACGGCCACCCTCACGGATGGCGAAGCGGACCTGCTCCTCCATCGCGATCGGGTTGATCAGTTCCACCGTCACCTTCACGTTGTCGCCCGGCATCACCATCTCCGTGCCCTCGCCCAGCTGAACATTGCCGGTCACGTCGGTCGTACGGAAATAAAACTGCGGACGATAACCCTTGAAGAACGGCGTGTGACGACCGCCCTCTTCCTTGGTCAACACGTACACCTCACCCTCAAACTTGCTGTGCGGCTTGATGCTGCCCGGCTTGCACAGAACCTGACCACGCTCGATGTCTTCCTTCTTCGTACCACGAAGCAGAAGACCCACGTTGTCACCCGCCTGCCCCTGATCCAGCAGCTTGCGGAACATTTCCACGCCCGTGATCGTGCTGACCGCCGTCGGACGAATACCCACGATCTCGACGTTCTCGCCCACCTTCACGATGCCGCGCTCGATACGGCCCGTGGCCACCGTGCCGCGACCCGAAATCGAAAACACGTCTTCCACCGGCAACAGGAACGGCTTGTCCGTCTCGCGCTGCGGTTCCGGAATGAAGCTGTCCAGCGCCGCGTACAGCTCCTCGACCTTGGCAACCCACTCCTTCTCACCCGCGATCGCCTTGGTGGCCGATCCGCGAATAACCGGGGTGTCGTCGCCCGGAAAACCGTACTTGCTCAGCAGATCGCGCACTTCCATCTCGACCAGGTCGAGCAACTCGGCGTCTTCCACCAGATCGCACTTGTTCAGCCAGACCACGATCTTCGGAACGTTAACCTGCTTGGCCAGAAGCACGTGCTCGCGCGTCTGCGGCATCGGGCCGTCCACCGCCGACACCACCAGGATCGCGCCGTCCATCTGCGCCGCACCCGTGATCATGTTCTTCACGTAATCCGCGTGGCCCGGGCAGTCGACATGCGCGTAATGGCGCGCGTCGGTTTCATACTCCACGTGGCTCGTCGCAATCGTCAGAATCTTCGTGCTGTCACGACGACCCTGCGACTCCGACGCCTTCGCCACTTCGTCGTACGCCACATACTTCGTCTTGCCAAACTTGTCCGACGAAATCTTCGTCAACGCCGCCGTCGTCGTCGTCTTGCCATGATCCACATGCCCGATCGTCCCCACATTCACATGCGGCTTGACGCGCTCGAATTTTTCCTTGGCCATCGCTCTTAGCTCTCGGTAATTGGGTTGCTGTCACTGACGAAAAGACGTGGGCCGCTTTCGGCGTCCCACTTGAATTGGTGCCCACTCCGCGATTCGAACGCCTGCGGTCGCGTCAAGCGACCGCACGAACCGCTGATCCCGCAAGGTCGCGCGTTCGAATCGCCGCGCAACCTCTACTGATTTGGTGCCCACTACGCGATTCGAACGCGTGACCTCACCCTTACCAAGGGTGCGCTCTACCACTAGAGCTAAGTGGGCGATGCTTCTACAGGGGGAAACGTGCCTCTGAAGCGAAAAACTGGAGCGGGTGATGGGAATCGAACCCACGCTATCAGCTTGGAAGGCTGAAGTTCTACCATTGAACTACACCCGCCTCGACTACTCACCCGCATGACGCAAGCGGGTGATGGGGATCACCATCTCCACGCCATGCTGCTCGGAAGGCTGAAGTTCTACCGCTGAACTACACCCGCCCGACTGCCACCGATCCCGTGCTGCAAGCCATGGTGGAGGGAGAAGGATTCGAACCTTCGTAGGCGTAAGCCAGCAGATTTACAGTCTGCCCTCGTTGGCCACTTGAGTATCCCTCCAAGCGACCCGCAAAACGGGCGCGTATTCTCGGGATGAGGTCAGGGGGCGTCAAGCCGACGGCTTCTTCTTTCCTGCTTTCTTCACCGCTTTCTTGGCCGGCGCTTTTTTCTTCGCTGGAGTTTTGGCGGCTTTGGTCGCTGGTTTGTCGTCCGCAGCCTTCGTCGCCGCCTTCGCACCCTTGCCCTTGCCCTTGGCGCCCGGCTTGGGTTTCTGCGCAGCTTCGTGCAGGAAGAACTCGCAATCCAGCGCCGACAGGGCTTCCGGGTCGCGGGCACGCGGGATGTTCGCGCGCCGCTCGCCGTCGGTGATGTACGGCCCGAACCGCCCCTTGATGATGCGGATGCCGGTGCCGGGGAATTCCTTGATCGTGGCCGCCGCCAGCGCGGCAGCCTTCTGCTCGATCAGCTCGATGGCGCGCGGCAGCTCGATCGTGAACGGATCATCGTCCTTCTTCAGCGACACGAACGCCTTGCCGTAGCGCACGTACGGCCCGAAGCGGCCGATGTTGGTCTCGACTTCCTCGCCGGTGGGCAGCGCGCCGAGCTTGCGCGGCAGCTTGAACAGGTCCATCGCCGCCTCGAGGGTGATCGTGTCGATGCGCTGGTTGGCGCGCAGCGATGCAAAACGCGGCTTGTCGACGTCTTCCTTGCTGCCGACCTGCACGAACGGCCCGTAGCGCCCCAGTCGCGCGGTGACCGGCTTGCCGCTGACCGGATCCACGCCGATGACGCGGGCGTCCGCGACGGCCTCCTTGCGCGACAGTTCCTGCTTTTCGTCGACGCGCGCCTTGAACGGGACCCAGAACGACTCGAGAACCGGCACCCACTCACGCTCGCCGCGCGAAATCTCGTCGAGTTCTTCTTCGAGATTGGCGGTGAATTCGTAGTCGACGTACTGGCGGAAATGATCCGTCAGGAAGCGGTTGACGATCATGCCGACATCGGTCGGATTGAACGCCTTGCCTTCGAGGCGCACGTACTCGCGGCTCTGCAAGGTCGAGATGATCGAGGCGTAGGTCGACGGGCGGCCGATGTCGAATTCCTCGAGCGTCTTGACCAGCGAGGCTTCGGTGTAGCGCGGCGGCGGCTCGGTAAAATGCTGGTCCGCGATGACTTCCAGCAGCTTGACGTGCTCGCCCTCGACCATCGCCGGCAGGCGCTTGTCGTCCTCGTCGTCCTCGTCCTTGTCGTTCGGATCGTCGGCCTTGATGTTGTAGGCGGCGAGGAATCCAGGTTCGATCAGGACCGATCCATTGGCGCGAAACGCGTGCGCCTCTCCGGCGCGCAGCTCGACGGTGACGGTATCGGACACGGCCGGCGTCATCTGGCAGGCGACCGCGCGGCGCCAGATCAGCTCGTACAGACGCGCCTGATCCGGACTCAGGTATTTCGCCACGTCCTTGGGAAGCCGCGCCGACGACGTCGGGCGGATGGCCTCATGCGCTTCCTGCGCGTTCTTGGACTTGGCCTTGAAATAGCGCGGCTCGTCGGGCAATCCCTTCGAACCGAACTGCTCGACGATGACGTGGCGGATCTCGTTGATGGCCTCGTTGGCGAGATTCACCGAGTCGGTACGCATGTACGAGATCAGGCCCACGGTCTCGCCGCCGATATCGACACCTTCGTACAGCTGCTGCGCGGCGCGCATCGTGCGACTCGACGTGAAGCCGAGCTTGCGATTGCCTTCCTGCTGCAGCGTCGAGGTCGTGAACGGCGGGCTCGAGAAACGGCGCCGCTGCTTCTTCTCGATGCTCTTGACCAGCAGCTCGCCACGCGCGGCATCGAGCAGGCGCTGCTTGGCGGCTTCGGATCCACCGACATCGGTCAACGTGAACTGTTCGACCTTCACGCCGTCGAGTTCGATCAGGCGTGCGGCGAAGGATTGCGTCTCCTTCTGCGCCCGCGCCTCGATCGTCCAGTATTCCTGCGCGACGAACTTCTTGATCTCTTCTTCGCGCTCGCAGATCAGGCGCAGCGCCGGACTCTGCACGCGACCCGCGGACAGGCCCGGGGCCACCTTGCGCCACAGTAGCGGCGAAAGATTGAAACCGACCAGGTAGTCCAGCGCGCGGCGCGCCTGCTGCGCATTGACCAGGTCGTAGGCGACGTCGCGCGGGTTGGCGATGGCCTCATTGACGGCGGCCTTGGTGATTTCGTGGAACACGACGCGCTTGACGGGCTTGCCCTTCAGCGCGCCTTTTTCCTTCAGCAGCTCGACCAGATGCCAGGAAATGGCTTCGCCCTCGCGATCAGGGTCGGTTGCCAGATAGAGCGTGTCGGCCAGCTTGAGCGCGGCGGAAATCGCGCGCACATGCTTCTCGTTCTTCTCGATGATCTGGTACTTCATCTCGAAGCCGTTCTTCGTATCGACCGCGCCATCCTTGGGCACGAGGTCGCGCACGTGACCGTACGAGGCAAGCACCTCGTAATCGGGCCCGAGATATTTCTTGATCGTCTTGGCCTTTGCAGGCGACTCGACGATGACCAGGTTTTTGCTCATCGGATCACGGCTGACGCGAACCGGACGGCCCGCGGGGGCGAAGCTTATAAGCGCAGGGTGAACCCCTGTCCAGCCGACCACGGGTAGTCGAGCGGTCGATTCAGCTCCCGTCGCCGACCGCAAAAGCGGTCACCGGACGTGGCACACCGCGCAGTTCCAAGGCCCCCATTTGACGGGCATCGGGGGGTGGCGTGAGCTGTGCAAACACGCGGTCGGACATCAGGATGAGGCCAGGAGGACACATCGCTTCGAGGCGCGCCGCAATGTTCACGCCCAGCCCCAGCACCGTGTAATCGGTGCGATGCCGGCCCCCGAAGCTGCCCACCGCGATGTCGTCCTGATGAATGCCGATCCTCAGCCGCAAGCTCTGGGTGCCGGGCAGGATGTCGCGCACTGCAATCTGCCAGGCGCGCGCGGTCGCGAGCGCACGTCGTGCCTGCTCCTCGGGTGACAGCGGCTCCGGCGCGCCAAGGATGGCCATCACCGCGTCGCCGATGAACTTGTCGATCGTCGCGCCGTTCTCGAAGGCAACCGACGCCGTGCGGTCGTAAAACTTGGCCATCGCCAGCCCCAGTTCGTCCGGCGACAGCGCATCCGACAACGACGTGAACGAGACGATGTCCGCGAACAGGATCGTCAGGCACCGCCGCGCGGGAGGGGCGTCCAGCAGTTCCTCGCCCGCCAGCACGCTTTCGACGTAGCGTGGCGGCAGGTGCCGGCACAGCACTTCCTCCACCGCGAAACGGTGCACCTGTTCGATCCGCCGGCGCGCCACGAACTCCCGCTGGCGGAGCTGACGGTTGTGGGCGACCCAGCCGACGGTGATCACGCTCAACGCCGTCATATAAATGAGTGCCGTGGTCATGTCGTGCCAGGCCGGCGGCTGCGGCCCGCCGACCAGGATGACGCACAGCCAGGTGATCATCGACAGTACGACGATGGCGATGACCTCGACGGGCTCCATCGCCAGCAACGCGGTCATGAACGCCAGCAGGCAGGGCATCGCCATGACGTGCAGCGATGAAAATCCGCCTTCCAGCATCGCGGCGGATCCTGCGAATGCCGCGCCACAGGCCCCGGCAACGACGTTGATCGTGCGCAGCACGGCGCGCGGCGGATCCTTGCGCACGATCAGCCACACGCATAGCAGCGCGACTTCCATTCCCAGCGTGTAGAGCGGGCCCTTCGGGAAGGCCGGCGTGATCCAGGCAGCAAGCTCGGTGCAGGCGACGATGACCATCGCCAATGGCGCCACGCGCAGCCAGCGCTGCACCAGCAGCAGCCGGTCGAACTCCTCGAAGGCGCGCACGTCCGCGTCGCGGGTCGCGACCCCAGGGTCCGGAACATGGGGCGCCGTCATCGTCGAAGCAGCCGCGGCTTCAGCGGACCCTTCCGCCGGCACAACGCAGCGGAAGGG
Organism: Panacagrimonas perspica; assembly: GCF_004364935.1. Classification (GTDB taxonomy): domain Bacteria; phylum Pseudomonadota; class Gammaproteobacteria; order Nevskiales; family Nevskiaceae; genus Panacagrimonas; species Panacagrimonas perspica. Next base: position 153,697 of record NZ_SOBT01000009.1, read on the forward strand.
CCCTCACTCAGTGCAGGTAATTGCCCTGGTAATAGATGAGATCTTCCAGGTGCCCGAAGGCTTCCTCGGAATCCGGATGATTGACCATCACCAGCAGGCAGACCCACTTCACGCGCTCCAGATCGATCTCCTCGGAGAATGCCATCAGGCGATCGATGACGACTTCGCGAGCGGTGCTGTCGAGGATGCCGAGCTGCTCCAGATACAGCAGGAAGCCGCGGCAGTCGACCGACAACTTCTCCTGTTCCTGCTTGGCGAAGATGCGCAGCGAGCCGCGCGGTCCGAAGATCAGCGGTTGCTGGCGTTGCTCGGTGAGGCCATCGAGCCAGGAAAACGCGTGATTGACTTCTTCTACGGGAAATCCGGCGGCGGTCAGTTCATCCCGCAGGTTTTCCTGGTTTCCCGTGTCGACGAACTCACCGTGCTGGTAGTTCTCGAAGAGATACATCAGCACGTCCAGCACGGTCTCTTTCATGGTCGCCTCGTGTCGGCGCCCGCGCCACGACGACATGCGCGCGCACAACCTGACATTAAGCGAGCGGCCCGGATTCTGTCCACGACATTTCCGTTACCGCTTCGAGCCGCCGTCCGCGACCGGAGCCGCAGGTCCCTTCAGGCGCATGACCCGGCCACCCGCGGCCGGCGCGACGCGGCCCTCGAGTTCCAGCTCGATCAGCGCTGCGCTGAGTTGATCGACACCCAATCCCAGCGCTTCCACCAAGGCGTCGATGGCGCAGGGCTGATCGCCCAGGGCGTCGAGAATCCGTTGGTGCCGATGCCCTTCCGCCCGCTTCGATTCTTCATCCGCGACGGGGATCGAGCGCAGCCAGGAGCCCACCTGCCCGCCGATCTCCTCGAGGATGTCGTCGACGGTTTCGACCAGCTTCGCGCCCTGCCGGATCAGGCGATGGCAGCCGCGCGCCATCACGTTGTGGATCGACCCCGGGATCGCGAACACCTCCCGCCCCTGCTCGGCCGCCAGACGGGCGGTGATCAGCGAACCCGACTCGCTGGCGGCCTCGACGACCAGGACGCCGAGCGCCAGGCCCGAGATCAGGCGGTTCCGGCGTGGAAAATTCTCGGGGCGCGGTGCAGTCCCCGGCGCGAACTCCGATATCAGCAGGCCGCGACGATCGATCTCACTCGCGAGCGTCTTATGCCGCGACGGATACACGCGATCCAGCCCCGTCGCGCACACCGCGATCGTGTTGCCCTCGACGGAAAGCGCTCCCCGATGCGCGGCCCCATCCACGCCCAGCGCAAGACCACTGGTGATCGTCAGGCCGCGACGGGCGAGTTCCGCCGCGAAGCCCTCCGCCGTTTCCAGCCCCTGCGGGGTGGCGTTGCGCGATCCGACGACAGCGATCTGCGGCAGCAACAGCAGATCGGGGTCGCCACGGTAGAACAGCGCCGGTGGACAGGATGCGATTTCGCGAAGACGCTGCGGATAGCGTGCGTCGTTCCACGGAATCAAGCCGCGACGAGGCTCCTCACACCACGCGGCATCCGATTCGTGCTGATGGGTGTCCAGCGAATCGAGCGCATCCCGTACGGTGCGCGCAATACCTGCGGCGCTCCAGACGGAGCGGCTGGCCGACGATGCCGCCGACGCAGATCCGCATTGCTTCACCAAGCCGATCAATTGCGCCGCGCCCAGTCCCGGGCACCGGATCAACTTCAGCCAGCCGCGCAGTTCCTCCGGCGGCATCCCAGGATCCCGACCGGCTTACCGCCGGCCAGCGACCGGCTTCTCGACCTTGTCCATCTTGTGCACCGGCTCGGTGATGGCCATCACCAGGCCGAAGCTGACGCGCGGCGTGACCTTGAAGACGATGAGCTGGCCCACGAACGAATCGGGTAGCTTCACGCGGCGAATGCTGTACGGGTCCTGCGCGATGCGATTGGACTGCAGGATGTCCAGCACATGCCCCGGCTCGAGCCCGTGGTCGGTGCCACGATTGAGCGTCACGATCTGGTACTGGCCGATCTGCGACAGCGCGTCGGTGACCGCGATGATGCGACCATCGATGGCCCCGGCCGGTGCACGCGGATAGAAGTTCTCGCTGAACGCTTCGGGTTCCGCCGGCAGCAGCCGATCGCCGACGAGCGCCTCGCGCAGGCTGCGCGACAGCAGCGCGGTGCTGGGCTTGCCGTACTCGAGCACTTCCGCGTCGCCCACCGGGATCGCCTCGTAACCCAGCGTGTCCCCATTGTCCGGATCGCGATACATCTCGCCGCGGCGGACGACCGAATAGGTATAGGCCTGTTCCGGCTCGAGGTTCTCGACGTAGATGTTCACGCCCTGCCCGCCGACGAGGTGGTCGTCGTCGAACGCGAGCAGGTACGGAGAGGCGTTGAGTTCATCGCTGGTGACCAGCCGGGGTCCGCGAAGGAAATTGCGGATCGCATCGATCGGGATGATCGGAATCGCGCCATCCAGCGGTTCTTCGCGAACCTGCGGGGAAAGACGCTCGACCCCCACGCCGGAGACGCGCGTGTCGGTGCCCAGGCGTGGACGGCCGTTGACATAGACCAGCTTCAGCCGGTCGCCGGGGTAGATCTTGTGCGGGTTGCGGACCTGGTCGTTGACATACCAGACCTCGGGCCACTGCCAGGGGTCGAGCATGAAGCGATTTGCAATGCCCCAGAGCGTGTCACCCTTCTTCACGACGTATTCGAGCGGCGCGTCCTCGCGCACGACCGGCGCGGATTCCAGGAGGGGCGTCGGGGCCGGCCGGACGGGCGCCACCGGTTCAGCGACGACGGCTTCGGGTGGCGGCACGGGAGCCGGTTCAGGCGCCTGCGTGGTCGTCGCGCAAGCGGCAAGGACAGCGGCCGTGCCGGCCCCCGCCACGACGCGCATCAGACGATCCAAGCCCCACCCAGACCGACTATAATTTCCCATGACGGCGCTTCCCTTGGTTCCCCGCATGATTCTGGCACAAACCCGAATCGCGACACCGGCTTGGCGTCAACTCTAGCAGTAGCTTCGCAACTCTTTCCATGGCGCTACTTCCCATCCTGGAGCATCCCGATCCGCGGCTTCGCCAGAAAGCCACGCCGGTCACCGCGTTCGACGCGGCCCTGCAGAAACTGATCGAAGACATGTTCGAGACCATGTACGCCGCGCCCGGCGTGGGTCTGGCTGCCACCCAGGTCGGCGTGATGCTGCGGCTGGCCGTCATGGACTGCGCCCCCAAGGAAGGGCCTCCGGAACCGGTGGTGCTGATCAACCCGGAAATCGTGGAATCTTCCGATCGCATGGAGATGGAAGAAGGCTGCCTCTCCGTGCCCGACACCAATGAAAAGGTGCCGCGTTTCAACCGGCTGAAGATGCGCGCGCTCGACCGCCAGGGAAAATCCTTCGAGATCGACGCCGAGGGCCTGCTGGCCCAGGCCATCCAGCACGAGATCGACCATCTCGACGGCAAGCTGTACATCGACTATCTGTCCAGCCTGAAGCGCGAGCGCATCAACAAGAAGCTGCGCAAACAGCGGCAGGTCGCTTGAGCCGCCTCGTTTGAGGTCGCCCGCTTGAGATTGATCTTCGCCGGCACGCCGGCGTTCTCCGTGATGGCCCTCGACGCACTGGTCGAAGCCGGCCACGAGATCGTGGCGGTGTACACGCAGCCCGATCGCCCGGCGGGCCGCGGTCAGAAGCTCAGCGCCTCGCCGGTCGCCCAGCGCGCCGCCACGCTCGGCCTGCCCACCTTCAAACCGGCCAAGCTGCGGGGCAACGACGCGGCGCTCGATGAAATGCGCGCCCTGGATGCGGAATGCATGGTCGTGGTCGCCTACGGCCTGATCCTGCCGCAGGCCGTGCTCGACATTCCGCGTCGCGGCTGCCTGAACATCCATGCCTCGCTGCTGCCGCGTTGGCGCGGCGCGGCGCCCATCCAGCGTGCAGTGCTGGCGGGTGACCCGCAGACCGGCGTGACGATCATGCAGATGGACGCAGGCCTGGATACCGGGCCGATGCTGCTGCTCGAGGCGCTGCCGATTCCCGCCGATGCGACCTCCGGCGACATCCACGACGCGCTCGCGCGGCTGGGAGCCCGGCTGATCGTCCAGGCCCTGGACGGGATCGAGCGCAACGCGTTGCCGGCGCAGGTGCAGCCGGCCGAAGGCGCCACGTACGCGAGCAAGCTGACCAAGGAAGAGGCGCGCCTGGACTGGTCGCTGCCGGCGGCCGAACTGCTGCGCCGCGTTCACGGCTACAACCCGATGCCGGGCGCCTGGTGCGAATGGAACGGCGAGCGCATCAAGTTGCTGCGGGCCGCGCTCGAAACGGGGCGCGATACCGGAAGCTCGGAACCGGGCTCGGTACTCGCCGCCGACGAGCGCGGCCTGAGTGTCGCCACGTCGCAGGGCGTCCTGCGCATCATCGAGATGCAGCGGCCGGGAGGCAGGCCTTCCAGCCCGATGGCCGCGTACGGCCAACGGCCCCCGCTGGATCAGCGGCTGACCTGAAGAAAGCGACTCAGCGTCGGGCAGCGGCGTCAGCGTAGACCATCGGGTAACGACGATCGTTGACCGCTTCGGCCGTGTCCGGCACGTACTGCTTCGAGGCCGCGGGCTCGGCCGCCGGCTCGTCGCGGGACGCGCGGACTGCAACGCTGGCGAGAACCGCGATGGTCAGGATCGCCAGCGCGGCGAAACGGAACAGGAATTCGACGAGCGTCCTGGAAGGGGGTCGGGCTTGCATGCCAATCATCCTAGGCAGGCTCTCCGGGCTCGGGTCTCACCGCAGGCCCAGCGTTCCTGATGGACCGACGAGAGGCTTCGAACTCGACCCTGCGGCACGTCGGTACTACGCTCGTCGGCCGATGACGACCGCCGGTCCCCACGTCTTGCCGGAACCCGAACTGCCACCCCGACCCGAGCGGCCGGACTGCTGTGCCGGCGGCTGCGCCACCTGCGTCCTCGACGGCTACTTCGAGGAAGTGCAGAAGTGGGAACAGCAGGTCGAGGAGATCCTCGCGCGGCATCTCGACGCGCAGAAGGAAGCAGCAGCGCGCAACCCGTAGCCCGGACGAAGTCAGGGAGTTCTCATCGCCCCAACCTACGTCCGGGCCACCACCGACCCGACCGCCGATTCCCGCTGCGGCGGCGCACGATGAAACGCCGCGTGCCGCGCGAGAGCACCCGGCAGCGGCCCCCACATCGCGGCGTCGAGCAGCCGGTTGGTCGAGCACGATTCGAACGCCCTGCGCATGAATTTCTTGCGGGCGAACGACGGGCGCAGCGCCACCATCTCGGCGATCGGGTCGTGCCGCGGATTTCGCAACGCGCCGCCCAGCGCGTCGGCCGCCTGCTCACCACTCTCGATCGCGGTGTGGATGCCGCCGGCGGTGAGCGGCGACACCAGCCCCGCCGCGTCGCCGATCAGGACCACACCCGGCGCGTGCCAGCGCCGCAGCGGACCGCCGACCGGGATCAAGCCGCCGCGACGGGCCATGCGCGTGGCCAGCCGGAAGTCGAATCGCTTGCGCAGCTTCCCGATCAGGGCGTCGAGATCCGGCTGGTGCGGCAGACGCCCGGCGATACCGAGCTGCGCGACGCCGCCGACACCCGTGAACAGCCATCCGAAGTAACCCGGCGCGAGATCCGCATCGACGAAGCAGTGAAGCCGATCCACGTCCGGCGCCAGTCCGCAGCATTCCATCTCGACGCCGAGCAGGAATTCGGTGTTCGCATCGAGCCCGAAACTGCTGGCCACGCGTGAGCGCGGACCGTCGGCGCCGATCAGCCAGCGCGCACGACAACCCTGCTCCGGCAGCACGATCCATCCGTCGGCGCGATGTGCGTGGCGGAACGGCGTGCCCCAGCGCAGTTCGGCGCCAGCATGGCTGGCCCGGTCCGCCATCCAGCGCATCAGGCCGGCCGTATCGGTCGCATGAAATCCGTAACCGGGCGCCGTGAGGTCCACGTGGCGCAGATTCGGCGCGTACAGCCGCAGGGTCTCGATACGCCGCAGCAGCGAACGCGGCGGATCGAGCTTCTCGACGACCTCCTGCACCAGCAGGCCGGTGGTGTGCACCTGCTCGCCCGGCTCCGGTTTGCGATCGATCACCACCACGTCCAGCCCCTGCGCGGCCGCCCGCCGCGCAAAGCTCAGGCCCGCAAAACTTCCGCCCACGACGATCACATCGACGCTCTTCATGTCTGGTCTCCTTCAGGATCGATTCGAATCCGCGTTCATTCGAGCGTCGCGTCGGCGACGTCCCAGTTGCCGCTCGAAGACCAGTTCACCTTTCGCGTGGCCCACATCACGGCCGTGAGGACCGCGAACAGCGCGAGTGCCCCGAGCAGGAAGGCCATGTCCTCGGCCTGCAGCACGACGTAGAGGTAGCCGAACCAGGCACTGAGCAAGGCTCCAAGTGCGAAGGCGCGGCGCGTACTGCGGGTGGCCACGCGTGCGTACCAGGACGCCTGCAGCACGACCGCTCCCGCGGCGAGCACGAACGCCACCGCAAAGCCCAGGTGTTCGGCCAGCGACAGCTGCAGCAGTCCGAACAGGCACAGCGATCCGCCCAGCAGCAGGTACTGCACCGGATGCAGCGGCCGCCCGCCCAGCAGTTCCATGACCCAAATCGCGGCGAAGCTCAGCAGCAACACCAGCACGCCGTACTTGGCGATGCGCTCGGCCATGCGATACGGATCGACCGGCACGCACAGTTCCACGCCGAACGCGGCTGCGTCGATCTGCTCGCGCGTCACCTCGGTGTCGAGCCACACCGGCGGATAGCCGCGGCCCAGGTGCGACACCGACCACGCCGCCTTGAAACCCTCGCCGGAGATCTCGCTCTCCCGCGGCAGACCGTTGCCGCCGAAGCTCGGATGCGGCCAGTTGCTGGCGATCGACAAGGTCGTCTCGCGCGCCACCGGCGCGAGGTGGAACGCGCTCGAACCGTTGAGGTTCAGGTCCACTTCGAACGCGACACCCTGCGCGAGTTTTTCCGCAGCGACGCCCTGGCGCATCAGCACGTGCACGCCCTGCGTACCCAGCGACTGCGCGGACGGCTCGAGCACCAGCACCTGGCCGTCCACCTGCACGCGGCTGTCGGCCGACAGCGCGCCGGGCTCGGCGATGCCGATCATGACTTCCGCACGACCGAAATCGATGTCGCCGAACACCACGCCAAGGTCAGAGGGCTCGGGCAGCTTGAACTGTCCGCGCAACTTGAGGTTCGCGCGATAGACCGGCACTTCGAAGATGCCGCGCTTGCGCACCTCGGTGTCCAGCCGGGCCACCACATCGAGCTTCTGCGGAGGCAGCACCAGCCAGCCGGTGCGGTTGCGCTCCTCGTCCTTTTCACGCCAGCGGATCGTGTACGGCAGGCGCAGGATCGGCCCCGCCAGCGACTGCGCCCTGCCCCAGGAACGCGCGACGTCGGCGGCCGCTTCGTCGCGCCGCTGGCCGCGCTCGCTGACTTTCGATTCGATCATGCCGAGCGGGATCAGCAACAGCAGGATCAGCAGGCCGATCCCGGCGAGGCGCGGGCCCGGCTTGTTCATCAGCTGGCCCATGCGCGAGGGAATATCCGTGGTGGTCATGGCGGGATCCTCAGAACCACGTCAGGGCGGTGCCGCCCTCGTCGAGGGCGGTCAGCAACAAGGCAAAGACGGCAGTGATGCAGAGGTCGGTGAAGTTCATGGCGCGTTCCGCTGGATGGGTGCGGCCAGTGTCGGGTGGCGCCCTGCGCGAACCCGCGACGACGCCGTGCAAGCGCCGCGAAACTTCGTGCAAACGCAGTGCAGGCCGGTTTTGCAGCGGCGGCCGTTGCTAAGCTCGCCGCATCATGCAAACCATCCTGGTGGTCGACGACGATGCCGGCATCCGCGAAGTCGTCTGCTTCGCGCTGCGCAAGGCCGGCTACAACACGGTGGCGGCCGAAGACGGCGCGCAGGCGCTGGAGAAGTTCGCCGCCGAGCGTCCCGCGCTGATCGTGCTGGACATCCTGATGCCGGAACTCGAAGGCACCGAGGTCTGCCGCCGCATCCGCGCCAGCGAAACCGGCCGCAGCACGCCCATCGTCTTCCTCAGTTCCAAGGACGATGAGGTGGATCGTATCGTCGGCCTCGAACTGGGCGGCGACGACTACCTCTCCAAGCCGTTCTCGCCGCGCGAACTCGTGGCGCGCGTGCGCGCGATCCTGCGCCGCAGTGGCCCCCCCGCTGGCGAACCCGCCACGGCACCCGCGCGCCTGCGCCACGGTCGCCTGGCGCTCGACGGTGATCAGTACAAGGCGTTCTGGGACGACCAGGAACTGGTCCTGACGCTGACCGAGTTCGGCATCCTCAAGACCTTGCTCGCGCGACCCGGCAAGGTGTGCCGGCGCGAGCACTTGATGGACCACGCCTACGAGCTGCACAAGGTCGTGTCGGATCGCACGATCGACAGCCACGTGCGGCGCGTGCGCGCCAAGTTCGCCGCGCTGGGCGTGGATCCGATCGAGACGATGCACGGCATCGGCTACAAGCTCGGGCCCTGCACCTGAGACACGCGCAGTGAAACCAGGCCCTTCGCCGGACATCGGCGCCGGCTCGCGCCGGTCGTGGCGTCCGCGCCTGAGCACGGTGCTGATCCTGATCAACCTGGTGATCCTGGCGCTGCCGCTGGGCGGCATCGCGGTGCTGCGCGTGTACGAAAGCGCGCTGATCCGCCAGACCGAATCCGAACTGATCGCGCAGGGCGTCTTCGTCAGCGCCGCTTACCGCACGCTGTTCGATCGCACGATCCGCCCCGCGCGCGGCAAGGCGCCTGCGAATCCGCTCGCGCTGACCTCGCTGGACGACTACGGCGTGACGCCGACCCACATCGAGCCCAGAGCCAATCCCTCCACGGGTCCCTGGCGGCCGCAGCTGGTGCGCCTGGATCTCGCGCAGGACCCGGTGCTGCCGGTCCCGCCGGGATCGGAGCCCACCGACCAGCCGGCCGATCCGATTGCCGCCGCCGTCGGGCGCGAACTCGAGCCGGTGCTGCGCGATGCGCAGGTCACGACGCTGGCCGGCATGCGCGTCGTCGACTATCGCGGCGTCATCGTGGCGACCACGGGCGGCGACGTCGGCCAGTCGCTGCTCAATCACGAGGAGGCGCAGCGCGCGCTGGCCGGCGAATACGTCAGCCTGATGCGACGGCGCAGCAGCCAGGCGCCGCCGCCCCCGCTGGATTCGATCTCGCGCGGCGCGCGCATCCGCGTCGCCGTGGCCGTGCCGATCCTGCATCACGGCCGCGTGCTCGGCGCGGTGACCTTGCTGCGCACGCCGGCCAACATCCAGCAGGCCATCCGCGGCAAGCGCCGCCAGCTCATCTGGGGCGGCGCCGGCCTGCTGGCGATCGTGATGTCGCTGTCGCTGTTCACCGCGGTGACGATCGGCCGGCCGGTGCGCGCGCTGATCGAACAGGCGCGGCGCGCGGCGCGCGGCGAGCCCAATGCCGTCACCCCGCTGCGCCATGCCGGCACGCGCGAGATCGCGGAGCTGTCCGAGACGGTCGCCGCGATGGCGCGCACCTTGGAAGAGCGCGCGCGCTACATCCGCGATTTCGCGGCTCACGTCTCGCATGAGTTCAAGACGCCGCTGACCGCGATCCGCGGCACCGTCGAACTGATGCGAGATCACGGCGAGGACATGGAGACGGGCGAGCGCGAGCGTTTCCTGTCCCTGCTCGAATCCGATGCCGAGCGGCTCGAACGCCTAGTCAAGCGCCTGCTCGAGCTGGCGCGCGCCGACATGGCCGGCGGCGACACGGCCGGCACGCGCACCGAACTGCGGCCGGTGCTCGAGGCGCTGGCGAACCGCTATCGCGAGCGCGGGCTGGATGTGGCGGTCGAAGCGCCGGCGACGCCGCTGTTCGTACGGCTCCACGCGGACACCGTCGACTCGATCCTGGCGAGCCTGCTCGACAACGTGCGCCAGCACGCAGGCGCCGCGGCGCACGCCGTGCTGCGCGCGCAGATGCGCGGCGACGAGGTCGACCTGCAGGTCGCCGACGACGGCGCCGGCATCTCCGCCAACCACGCGGCGCGCATCTTCGAACCCTTCTTCACGACCGCGCGCGGCGCCGGCAATACCGGGCTGGGACTGTCGATCGTGCGCTCGCTGCTGCAGGCCCATGACGGGCGCATCGCGTTGATGCCGGTGCCTCGCGGGACTTGTTTCGAGATCACGCTGCCCGCCGCTGCGCGATAATCGGGAATGAATCCTTCTCCGCGCTCCGCGGCCGCTGTCGCGGTCGCCGCCGTCCTGTCCGGCCGCAGCCTCGACGATGTCCTTCCCCAGCACGACGTGGCGCTGTCGCCCGGCGATCGCAGCCTGCTGCGTGCACTGACCTACGGCGTGCTGCGCGAGCACGGCTTCCTGGCCGCGATCATGGCCAAGATGCTCAAGAGCCCGCTCACCGACGAACCGCTGATCGCGGCGCTGATCGAAGTCGGGCTCTACCAGCTGCGTTCGATGCGCGTGTCGCCGCACGCGGCGGTCAGCGAAACGGTCGATGCCTGCGAGATTCTCGGCGTACCCGGGCGCCGTGCGCTGGTGAATGCGCTGCTGCGCCGCTTCCAGCGCGAGCAGCGGGCGCTGGAGCTGGCGGCGGCAGACGACGCCGCGCGGCGCTGGTCGCATCCCACGTGGATGATCGACTCGATCCGCTGCGACTGGCCCGAAACCTGGGAGCGCGTGCTCACCGGCGGCAACGAGCAGGGGCCGCTGACCCTGCGCGTGAACGGACGCCGCATTTCCCGCGACGACTACACGGCCAAGCTGCGCGCCGTTGGACTGAACGCGCGCGCGCTGGAATTCGCACCCGACGCGCTGGTCCTGGAGAGCGCGGTGCCGGTGGAACGGCTGCCCGGTTTCGCCGAGGGCGAGGTGTCCGTGCAGGACGCTTCGGCGCAGTTGGCCGCTGACCTGCTGCAGCTCGAAGACGGCCAGAGCATGCTCGACGCCTGCTGTGCACCCGGCGGCAAGACGGCGCATGCGCTGGAGCGCGCGAACCTGAAGATGCTGGCACTGGATCGCGACGTCGAACGCCTGGGCCGCGTGCAGGAAAACCTGTCGCGCCTGCAGCTGTCGGCGCAGATGCTGGCGTGGGACGCGGGCTTGCTGCGCGACCGCTGGGACGGCGGAACCTTCGACCGCATCCTGCTCGACGCGCCGTGCTCGGGTACCGGTGTGATCCGCCGCCATCCGGACATCAAGTGGCTGCGCCGTCACGACGACATTCCGCGCATGGCGGCCGAACAGCTGCGCCTGCTGAGCGGGCTATGGCCGCTGCTCGCGCCCGGCGGGCGGCTGGTCTACGCGACCTGCTCGGTGCTCGCCGCCGAGGGCGAGGACGTGATCCGCAAATTCTTCCTGCTGCAGGCCGACGCCAAGCACGAGGCGATCGACGCGCCCTGGGGCGAGGCGCGCAAGTTCGGTCGCCGCATCGCGCCGGGCGCGGATTTCGACGGTTTCTATTACGCCTGCCTGCGCAAGACCGGGCGAGCGGCCGCGTAGGGAAAGCATCGAGAAGGCGCGCCGAAACTGGAAAATGAACGTAGCAATCTGCTACGTTTGATCCAGATGTCCTCGCAAGGAACGCCCATGGGTACCGCCCTCGCCCCCGTCCGCCTGGAAGCTGAAATCACCGATGCCGCGCGCGGCGAAGCCACGCGCATGAGCCGCAGCGTGGCCCAGCAGGTCAGCCACTGGGCGCGCATCGGCCGAGAGCTCGAGCGCTCGCCCGAAGTGTCGGCCGACCAGATCCGCCGGGTCCTCGACGGTGGCGGCGATTACGACACGCTCTCCACCAAGGAGCAGGCGGTCGTGCGCGCGGTCTGGAGCGGACGCATCGATTCCCTGCGCACCGGTCTGCGGCTGGACAAGACCTTTCGCGAAACCGGTCACCGTTATGCCGAACTCGACCAGAACGGCGACGTAATCGTACGCGAGCCGGCGGCGCGCAAGGCTGCCGCGGAACCCAAGGCCGCCCCCACGAAGGTCACCGCGATCCGCAAGACGGCGCGCAAGCGCTAGGTCCTGGGCGATGCCCGCCCTGCACCTGCTGGTCGGGTCCAATGGGGCCGGCAAGACGACGTTCTTCGAGCAGGTGCTGGGGCCGGCCACGCATCTGCCGTTCATCAACGCCGATCTCATCGCGCGCCGGCAATGGCCCGGCGACGAGGAAGCCCACGGTCACGATGCCGCGGCGCTGGCCGAAAAGGCGCGCAACGCCGCCATCGTCAAGAAGCGGTCGTTCATCGCCGAAACCGTGTTCTCGCACCCCTCCAAGATCGACCTGATCCGCCGGGCGCGCGATGCCGGCTACCTGGTGTTCCTGCACGTGATGCTGGTTCCGGAAGAGCTGACCGTGTTCCGTACGCGGCTGCGCGCCGAACAGGGTGGTCACTCGGTACCCGAGCAGAAGGTGCGCGAGCGCTATCGCCGCCTGTGGACCAATGTCGAGGAAGCGATCCAGCTCTGCGACGAGGCGACCGTCTACGACAACAGCGCCGCACGCCAGCCATACCGCATCGCCGCGCGCTACCAGAACGGCCAGTTGCTGGGGGAGCCTGCGTTCCCGGCCTGGTCACCGTTGACCGTCGTGCGGCGCAAGCCGCGGGCGCGACCCTGAAACGCGCGTTCTTGCACCGCAACATGCCCGGGCGTAAGGTGCCGCTCGCCGCGGGGCACGCAGACACCACGACGTGAAAATCATCATCCTCGGCGCAGGCCAGGTCGGCGCAACACTGGCCGAGAACCTCGCCAGCGAAAACAACGACGTCACCGTCGTCGACGCCGATGCCACCTTGCTCGGCGACCTCCAGGAACGTTTCGACATCGGCACCGTGCAGGGCTTCGCCTCGCACCCGGAAGTGCTGCGCCGCGCCGGCGCGGACGACGCCGACATGATCATCGCGGTGACCGAGTCGGACGAGACCAACATGCTCGCCTGCAAGGTCGCCTACACGCTGTTCCAGACGCCGACGAAGATCGCGCGCGTGCGTTCCGCCGAATACCTCTCCGAGGAGAAGCTGTTCGGGCAGGACGCGCTGTCGGTGGACCTGCACATCTCGCCCGAGCAGCTGGTCACCGACTACATCCATCGCTTGATCGAATACCCGGGTGCGCTGCAGGTGGTCGATTTCGCCGACGGCCGCGTGCGCCTGGTCGGCCTGAAGGCCTACTACGGCGGCCCGCTGGTCTCGCGCCAGCTCAAGGAACTGCCGCAGCACCTGCCCGGCATCGATGCGCGCGTGGCGGCGATCTATCGCCGTGGCCGCCCGATCCTGCCCGAGGGCGACACCATCATCGAGGCCGAGGACGAGGTGTTCTTCATCGCCGCGGCCGAGCACGTGCCCAAGATGATGTCCGAGCTGCGCCGCATGGACCGCCCGGTCAAGCGCGTGATGCTGGCGGGCGGCGGCAACATCGGCCTGCGCCTGGCGCGCGCGCTCGAAGGCGAGGTGCAGGTCAAGGTCATCGAGCGCTCGCGCGAACGCGCGCGCTTCCTGTCCGAGCAGCTCACGCGCGCCACCGTGCTGTGGGGTGACGCCGCCAACGAGGAACTGCTGGTCGAGGAGAACATCGAGGACTGCGATGCCTTCTGCGCCGTCACCAACGACGACGAAGCCAATATCCTGTCCGCGATGCTGGCCAAGCGTCTGGGCGCGCGCAAGGCGCTGTCGCTGATCAATCGCCTGTCGTACGTGGACCTGGTCGAAGGCGGCGCCATCGACATCGCGATCTCGCCGCAGCAATCCACCGTGTCGGCGCTGCTCGCACATGTGCGTCGCGGCGACATGGTGCGCGTGCATTCGCTGCGGCGCGGTGCGGCCGAGGCGATCGAGGCCGTCGCGCACGGGGACAAGAAGAGCAGCAAGGTCGTCGGACGCCGCCTCGACGAGATCAAGCTGCCCAAGGGCACGACGATCGGCGCGATCGTGCGCGAGGACAAGGTGCTGATCGCGCACCACGACACCGTGGTCGAGGCCGAGGATCACGTGATCCTGTTCATCGTGGATCGCAAGCAGACCAAGGACGTGGAGAAACTCTTCCAGGTCGGCTTCAGCTTCATCTAGCCCTGCCGACTCTTGGCCTTCTGGACCCTCCATCCGAGTTCGCGCATGCACCGCTTCGTCGCGGTGCAGAGAATCACCGGCATGCTGCTGATGCTGTTCAGCTTCACGATGGTTCCTCCAATCATCGTGGACCAGCTCACCGAGGCCACCACCACCGGTCCCTTCCTGATGGGCCTGTGGATCACGTTCCTCACCGGTGCCCTGGTCTGGTGGCCGGCGCGCAAGGAGCACGCGGAACTCAAGACGCGTGACGGCTTCCTGATCACGGTCCTGTTCTGGGCCGTGCTCGGAGCCTTCGGCGCGATCCCGCTGTTCTTCGCCGACGAGGCCTGGCACAGCTACACCGACGCCGTGTTCGAAGCGGTGTCGGGCCTGACCACGACCGGCGCCACGAGCGTCGCCAGCGGACTCGACGAGTTGCCGCCTGCGCTCAACTATTACCGCGCGCAACTCCACTGGCTGGGCGGCATGGGCATCATCGTGCTGGCCGTCGCGGTGCTGCCGATGCTCGGCGTCGGCGGCATGCAGCTCTATCGCGCCGAGACGCCGGGGCCGCTGAAGAATTCGAAACTGACGCCCCGCATCACCGAAACGGCACGCGTGCTGTGGCTGGTCTATCTGAGCCTGACGATCGCCTGCGGCCTGTCGTTCTGGGCGGTCGGCATGCCGCCGTTCGACGCGTTGTGTCACGCCTTCTCGACCTTGGCGACCGGTGGTTTCTCCACGCACGACGCCAGCATCGGTTACTTCAAATCGATCAACGTCGAATACGTGGCCATGCTGTTCATGATGCTGGGCACGATCAATTTCGCCACGCATTTCGCTGTCTGGCGCGGCCGCAATCTGCGGTTCTACTGGCGCGACACCGAACTGCGGGTGTGCATCGCCATCATACTGCTCTACACCGTGATGATCTGGCTGCTGTTCGTCATCCATCACACCTACTCGAGCCCGCTGCTGGCGCTGCACAAGGCGATCTTCCATGTCGTCTCGTACGGCAGCACGACAGGATTTGCCACCGACGATCCGACGCACTGGCCCAGCCCTGCGCCGCTGCTGCTGATGCTCAGCATGTTCATGGTGGGCTGCGCGGGATCGACCGCCGGCGGCGTCAAGGTGGTCCGACTGATGCTGTTCGTGAAGCAGGCAATGCGCGAAATTCAGAAGCTGCTGCATCCGAGCGCGGAAATGGGCATCAAGCTCGGCGGCAAGACACTGCCCGACGAGGTCGTCTACGCCGTCGGCGCGTTCTTCTCGGTCTATATCGGCTGCACGATCGTGCTGAGCTTCCTGATGATGCTGACCGGCCTCGACCCGGTCATCGCGTTCTCGGCGATCGCTGCCACCATCAACAATTCGGGCCCGGGCCTGGGACCGGTGGCCGCGTCGATGGCCCACGTCAACGCCTTCGGCAAATGGCTCATGATCTTTGCGATGCTGCTCGGCCGGCTCGAGATCTTCACGTTGCTGATCGTCTTCACACCCGGCTTCTGGCGTCGCTGAGACGCAGGTCCCGACGTCCGGCTTCGGCTTCCGGAAAGCTCGGGACGTAGTGGAAACTGGAACATCGAAACTGGAAACTGCTGCGCATGAGCGTCTTCACGAAAGTCTCGCATCCCGAACTCCTGGACTTCCTTCAGCAATACCCGGTTGGCGAAGTGATCGGCTTCCAGGGCATCGGGGAAGGTGTCGAGAACACCAATTACTTCGTCGACACCGATGACGGCCGCTGGGTGCTCACGCTGTTCGAGCGCCTGAACTACGACGACCTGCCGTTCTTCCTGGGCCTGATGGAGCACCTGGCCGCGCACGGATTTCCCAGTGCCGCGCCGCTGCACACGAATGACGGCAAGAACCTCGTCACGCTCAATGGCAAGCCTGCCGCGATGGTGCGACGCCTCGTCGGACAGAGCGTGCTCTTTCCGAATCTCGAGCAGGCGCGTGCCACCGGCGGCGTGCTGGGCCAGCTCCATCGCGTGGCCGCCACGTTCAAGGGTGGCGCCGACAACGCGCGCGGAACCGCCTGGCGCCTGCAGACCGCGCAGGAGCTGATGCCTCACCTTGCGGAAGATGCGCGCGCGCTGATCGCCTCGGAGCTGGACGCGCAGAAGGCGCTGGCGCTCGATGCATTGCCGCAGGGCATCGTCCACGCCGACCTGTTTCGCGACAACGTGCTGTTCGTCGACGACCGCCTGACCGGCGTCATCGATTTCTACTACGCCTGCCGCGACAGCCTGCTCTACGACCTCGCGATCACCGTCAACGACTGGTGCTTCGACACGCATGGGCAGCTCAACCGTGCGCGCTCGGACGCGATGATCGCCGCCTACATCGCGGAACGTCAGCCCACCGCGGCCGAGGCGCAGGCCTGGCGCCTGGTGCTGCGCGCCGCGGCGCTGCGCTTCTACCTTTCGCGCCTGCAGGACTGGGTGCATCCGCGCGCCGGTGGCCTGGTGCACGTGAAGGATCCGGACGCGTACCGTCGCATCCTCGAGTACCACCGCAGCGACGTGCTGCCGCTCGGCTGATCGCGTCCCACTCAGCGTAGCCCGGGCGCAGCCCGGGGTCCCGGCTCATCGAAGAGACCCCGGGTTTCACCCGGGCTACGGATGCTGAACTCAGCGCCCGGCGCGCGCGGCAGCCTCGGCCGAGAACATCTCCGGTGTCAGCGGCTGGTTGAGACGCCACCAGCCCTCGCCCGCCTCGTTGACCAGATACGTGGCCTCGTAGGCGTGCTGCTGAAGGTCGTGATAGACCGACACGCCGCGGTGAAACGTGCTGGATTCCTGCGAATAGAAATACGTGATGAAGCTGGTGCGCCAGAGGCTGCCGCGTGCGTCGTAGTTGTCCGCCCACAGCACCAGCCAGGAGTCTTCGTCGACGTAGAACTCGCGGCGCGAGTAGATGTGGCGCATGCCCGGCTTGAGGCGGCCCTCGATGACCCAGACACGATGCCGCTCGTAGCGCAGGTACTCGGGATTGAGCGTGGAGGGTTTGACGAGGTCCGCGTAGCGCACCGCGGGATCGTTGACGCGGAAGTTGTGGTACGGCACCAGCATCTCGCGGCGGCCCACCAGCTTCCATTCGTAGCGCTCGGGCGAGCCGTTGTAGCCGTAGTCCTCGTCGACGGTGCGAAGACCTGCCGGCGGCACCGGATAGTCGAACCCGACCGGCGCGGACTGACGCACGCGACGGATCCACGGCTGGTAGAGCCAGGTGCTCTGCGTCGACTGGCGCGAAAAATCGTTGGGCTGATAACCGACGGCGACCAGGCCGCGATCGCGAGCGGGCAACAGGTAGTGCGCCATGAAGTACGCACCCACCGTGTCCTGGTAGGACCCCCGCCGCGTCGGGTCCTTGCCCGGATCGAGCGTCTTGAAGCGCTGCTTGCCCCAGGCGATGGCGCCGTCGGCATAGACGTCCGCGATGTCGGTCACCACCGATTCGGTCCAGCCGCGGTGCGGGTTGATCGCGTTCCAGATCGCCTGCAGGCCGTCCTTCGGAAATGGAAACGGGATGGCGCCACTGACACCCGCGATACCACGACCGTCGTTGATCACGCGGGCTTCCGTGGCGTTGTGCTTCACGGCCTCGCAGACCCAGTCCGCGAAGCGGAAGTCGCGATGGCTCGGATAGACCTTCATGCGGAATGCGGCCGGGTATTGCCGCAACAACGCTTTCTGCCCCGCCGTCAGCGCGTCCGCATGCTGGGCCTGGTTCCCGGCATTGACCTCGAACAGCGGCGCCTCCGCCGCGTACGGTCCGGGTTCGTAGCCATAGGGGTGCGTCTGACCCGGCCAGGTTCCCAGGTACCGGCCGGTATAGGCGGCCACGCCCGCGTCGCTGCCAGCGCGCTCGGCACCCATGCAGGTCGTCGCCGGGCTATCCAGTTCGGCCGCGGACAGGCGCAGTGGGACCAAGGCCAGCAGCGACCCGAGCAGCAGCGCGAATCGCGCGCGCGTGGCCCCATCGTGCCTGCCGGTCATGGCTCTCGAGCCCCGAATCTTCACCGCGATGCTCCCTCTGGCCGTCGTCGGCCTTTTCGGTAAACACGAGATTCGCGGTCCGCGGCGGACATCCTTCTGGTGCGCCCATGTGAACTGGCGCACGCGCCGGACCAGTTTTTGCACGGACCTGACTTGGTTAGACTGGCAATCCTGCGACCCCTGCTCCCGAGATCACCATGAAAATGCTCATCGCCGTCATCAAGCCGTTCAAGCTCGACGCCGTCCGCGAAGCGCTCGCCGACATCGGTGTGCAGGGCATGACGGTGACGGAAGTGCGCGGTTTCGGGCGCCAGAAGGGCCACACCGAGCTGTACCGCGGCGCCGAGTACACGGTGGACCTGCTGCCCAAGATCAAGCTGGAAGTGGCGCTGGCGCCGGACATGGTCGACCGCGCCGTCGAGGCGATCCAGAAGAGCGCCAAGACCGGCCAGATCGGCGACGGCAAGATCTTCGTCTACGACCTCGACCAGACCGTGCGCATCCGCACCGGCGAATCGGGCGTCGACGCCGTCTAGGCGTCTCGCGAAAAATTTCTGAGGACGCGGTCCCGAAGAGGACCGCGGCGGTAACCGCGGGCAAGGAAGCCCGCAACACAACAAGAATGTTCAAGAACTGGTCAACGCTGACCGGTCACAGGAGGAGTACCGGAATGAAACGCTGGATCGGCGCGGCCGTGGCCGCACTTCCGTTCGCGGCCTCCGCGCAAGAGATCAACAGCGGCGACAGCGCCTGGATCCTGACCTCGACCGCCCTGGTCCTGTTCATGACCCTCCCGGGCCTCGCACTCTTCTATGGCGGCCTGGTTCGCACCAAGAACGTGCTGTCTGTGCTGATGCAGTGCTTCGCGATCACCTGCATGGTCTCGGTGCTCTGGCTGATCTATCTCTACAGCCTCGCCTTCGATTCGGGCGGCCCGCTGGTGGGAGGCCTGGGCAAGGCCTTCTTCGCGGGCGTCGAGGAAGGCTCGGTCAACGGCGCGATTCCGGAGACCGCCTTTTCGATGTTCCAGCTCACGTTCGCCATCATCACGCCCGCGCTGGTCGTCGGCGGTTTTGCCGAACGCATGAAGTTCTCCTCGATGCTGCTGTTCTCGGCGCTGTGGTCGACGCTGGTGTACGCGCCGGTGTGCCACTGGGTCTGGGCCTCGGACGGCTGGCTCTACAAGATGGGACTGCTCGACTTCGCCGGCGGCACGGTCGTCCACATCACCGCCGGTGTCGCGGCGCTGGTGGCGGCCATCGTGCTCGGCAAGCGCCAGGGCTTTCCGACCACCGCGATGCTGCCGCACAACATGACGATGACGGTCACCGGCGCCGCGATGCTCTGGGTGGGCTGGTTCGGTTTCAACGGCGGCTCGGCGCTGGCCGCCAACGGCAACGCCGCGATGGCGATCCTGGTCACGCACATGTCGGCCGCGGCCGGCGCGATCGCCTGGGCGGTGATGGAGTGGGTGCGCTACGGCAAGCCCTCGGCGCTGGGTACGGTCACCGGCATGGTCGCGGGCCTGGGCACGATCACGCCGGCATCCGGCTACGTGGGGCCGGGTGGCGCGCTGCTGATCGGTCTGGTCGCCGGCTTCGTGTGCTTCAACGCGACCAACTTCCTGAAGCGCCGCCTGGGTGTCGACGATTCGCTCGACGTGTTCCCGGTGCACGGCGTCGGCGGCATTCTGGGCACGCTGCTGGCGGGTGTGTTCGCGTCGAGCGCACTGGGTGCGTTCAGCGGCCAGGGCTACGCGGAAGGCATGAACATGGGCAAGCAGATCGGTGTACAGGCGCTCGGCGTCGTCGCGGTGGGTACGTATACCGCCGTCGTCAGCTACGCACTGCTCAAGCTCGTGGGCGCGATGCTGGGGCTGCGTGTCAGCGCGGAAGCCGAGTCCACCGGCCTGGATACCGCGGAGCACAACGAGCGCGGCTACGACCTCTGATCCCTGACTCGATACGCCTCGCCACGAAATGCCGTGGTGAGGCGCTCGGGATAGCGGAGCAGTCGGGACGTCGGCGGGACGTCCCTGACGCGCCTCAGGGATTCGCGGCGGGCGGCGCCAGAGGCGGGTCGTCGGGCGTTGTCGACAGCCCGAAGCCCAGCAGCGGCGGCCAGTCCGCCATCGGGTAGAGCCGGATGTTGCGCAGGGCGATGTCGCCGGGCGGGTCGATCGCCGCGTGGAAATAGCCGGACTCGCGGATGACCTTGCGCGACGCTGCAGCCGTCTCGTCGCTCCACTTCCAGCCTTCCTTCAGCGCGCGCGCGTTCAGCGCCGCGATCATTGCCGATTCCCAGGCCGCACGGCTCAGGCGCGCGCGCCCGGCCGAGACGTCCTTGTAGCGCGTCAGCAGGCCCTGGTCGGAGAACTCCAGCGCGAGCTTGCGCACCATGATCTGGTCCGGCGCGCGATCGAAGACCTCCGGCGAACCCTCAAGCTGCGTCGTCAGCAGGGCGCGACCGATCTGCGGGGCGCCGATATCGAACGACAGGGTCGCCAATCCCGCCGAGGCGACGTACTGGATGTCGAACTCGACGTCGCCGCGAAACTCGGTGTAGCCGAGATCGAACAGCGTCGGCGGCGGGATCCGCGCAGGATCCGGCGACTCCGACTTCGGGGCTCGACGTTCGGCTATCGGAATGCGAACGCCCAGCAGGGTGCCACGCACACGGGCGAGGTGACCCGCGTCGTCGAGACGCAGCTCGCGGATCCGCAGTTCGCGCGCCTCGATGAGCATTCCCATCGGCGTCTGCAGCGCCATCTGCAGGCCACCCTCCGGGCGGAACGACAATCCCCAGACGCGACCCGCGCCCCAGGGAAACGGCCAGAGCCGCTCGTAATGGAGGTCTCCGTGAGGGATCAGCCGCGCGATGAACCTCGCTGCTTCTTCCTGGGTGCGCTGCACCAGCCAGTACTGTCCCAGGCCAGCCAATACCACCAGGATCAGGAAGCCGCGCCAGACAAGGGTGCCGAGTTTCATGAGGGGATTGTAGGAGCAGGTCTCACGGCCGTGGCCCGCCCATACCGTCGCTTCGACCGGCTGTCCCCGTGATGGCCACGGGCCCGCGCTCGGCAAACGGGAACTGCTCTAGACTGCCGACGTCGCGTCGAACGGACGAATCACCATGCGCGCTGTCCTCCTGACCTTGTGCTCTCTACTGATCGCGGACGGTGCATCCGCCGCGGGCGAGCGCATCTACCGGTGGACGACTCCCGACGGCAAGGTCCAGTTCGGCGACCAGCCGCCGTCGGGCGCGCAGGACATCCGCAACTTCGATCGCAGGGTCGGCACCACGGCCGCTGCGGAACCGGCGCAGGACCGCCCGCCGCAGAAGACGGTCAGCGAGACGGACTGCATCAACAAGCGCGCGCAGCTCAACACCTACAAGAACGCCAGCCGGCTGGTCGAGCGCGACAGCCTGGGTCGTGAACGCGAGTACACCGTGGCCGAGCGCGAGCAACTGGTGGCCAAGGTCCAGGCGGACCTGGAGTCGCAGTGCGGCGACGCGCCTGCGGAGTGACCCCCGGCATGAGTCCCGTTGCGCGCATGTTCGGCGTGCGCCTGCTCCTCGCGTGCGCCTTCGCGGCGTCGTCCTCCGGCGCCGGCGCGTCGAGCGTCTACCGCTGGGTCGACAAGAACGGCCTCGTGCACTACGACGACACCTCGTCGGGCGGCAACAAGATGACGCGCGAGTACCTCGAGGATCGCAAGATTGCCGAAGAGCCCGAATGGGTCGGCGCGATTCCCGGAAATTTCAGCGCCGAGGTCGAGCAGCGCTGCACGAACGCCCGCGAGCGGCTGGCCAATTACCGCACCGCACCGCAGATCTACGGGCGCGATCCGAGCGGCAACGTCTACCCGCTGTCGCCCACGCAGCAGCGGCTGATGCTCGCGGAGATCAAGGCCGAGAGCGATCGCTACTGCCAGCCCGATGCCACCCGGCGGATTTATGCCGAACGCCTGGCCGCCGACAAGGCCGAGCGGGCGCGCAAGCAGCAGGCGCCTCCACGCCGCTGATGCGGCCCTGACGTTCCACCGTTGTCGATGGTCACGACGCGCCAGCGCAAGAGTCCCCCATGAGCGAGCACAGCCAGTTCCGCCTGCTGACCGAACGTCGCTTCGGACCGTTCTTCGCTACGCAGACGCTCGGCGCCTTCAACGACAACGTCTTCAAGAACGCGCTGGTCATCCTGGTGACGTTCGGCATCGCGGGACTGTCGGCCGACCAGGTCAACGCCTACGTCAATCTCGCGGCCGGCCTGTTCATCCTGCCGTTCTTCCTGTTCTCCGCCACGGCCGGGCAGATCGCGGAGAAGTACGAGAAGTCGCAGTTGATCCGATGGATCAAGCTGGCCGAAATCCTGATCATGGCGCTCGCCGCCGTGGGTCTGTGCATCGGCAGCGTGAAGCTGCTGCTGGGCGTGCTGTTCCTGCTCGGAGCGCAGGCCGCCGTGTTCGGCCCTGTGAAGTATTCGATCCTGCCGCAGTCGCTGCGCGAGGACGAACTGGTCGGCGGCAACGCGCTGGTGGAAGCCGCGACGTTCCTCGCGATCCTGCTCGGCACGCTGCTCGGTGGCTGGCTGATCGCGCAACACGACGGCTCCACCGGCGTGAGCATCGCAGTGCTGGCCATCGCCCTGCTCGGGTATTTCGCGGCGCGCAGGATTCCGCAGGCGCCGGCCGCAGCGCCCGACCTGCAGATCAACTGGAATCCGTTCACCGAGACCTGGCGCAACTTCCAGTTCATGCGCACGAATCGCACGGTGTTCCTGTCCGTGCTCGGCATCTCCTGGTTCTGGCTGTACGGCGCCACGTTCCTGTCGCAGTTGCCCAACTACACCAAGGTGTACCTGGGCGGGAACGAGCAGGTGGTCACCTTGCTGCTGACGGTGTTCTCGCTGGGCATCGGCATCGGCTCGCTGCTGTGCGAACGCCTG
This sequence comes from Panacagrimonas perspica, assembly GCF_004364935.1. Lineage (GTDB taxonomy): Bacteria > Pseudomonadota > Gammaproteobacteria > Nevskiales > Nevskiaceae > Panacagrimonas > Panacagrimonas perspica. Next base: position 176,694 of record NZ_SOBT01000009.1, read on the forward strand.
TCCGGCCACAAGGTGGAGATGGGCCTGGTTCCGCTGGGATCGATCGGCCTGACGCTGTTCGGCATCGACCTGTATTTCGCCGCGCCGGTCGCCGCGCAGGTCACGAACCTCGGCGCCATGGCCTTCCTGAAAGAGGCCGCCAACCATCGCGTGCTGTGGGACCTGGTGCTGATCGGCCTGTTCGGCGGCTTCTACATCGTGCCGCTGTACGCGGTGATCCAGACGCGATCGGCGCCGACGCACCGCTCGCGCATCATCGCGGGCAACAACATCCTCAACGCGCTGTTCATGGTGGTGTCGGCGATCGTCTCGGTGCTGCTGCTGCAGGCCGGCCTGACGATCCCGCAACTGCTGCTGACGGTGGCGATCATGAATGCGGCGGTGGCGATCTTCATCTACTCGCTGCTGCCCGAATTCCTGATGCGCTTCATGGTCTGGCTGCTGATCAGCCTGCTCTATCGCATCCGCACCAAGGGACTCGAGAACATTCCGGACGAGGGCGCCGCGATCATCGCGCCCAACCACGTGAGCTTCGTCGACGCGCTGATCATCGGCGGCACCGTGCGCCGTCCGATCCGCTTCGTGATGTATCACAAGATTTTCCGCATCCCGGTGCTCAACTTCATCTTCCGCACGGCGCGCACGATTCCGATCGCGCCGGCGCGCGAGGACGCAGCACTGCTGGAGAAGGCGTTCGCCGAGATCGAGAAGGCGCTGAACGACGGCGAGCTGATCGGCATCTTCCCGGAGGGCGGCCTGACCCCCGACGGAACGCTCCAGGCATTCAAGCCGGGCATCGAGAAGATGCTCGCGAACAAGCCGGTGCCGGTGATCCCGATGGCAGTGCGCGGACTGTGGCTGAGCATGTGGTCGCGCCGGGATACCACGATGGGCCGTTCGCGACTGCCGCGCCGCTTCCGTGCGCGCATCGAATTGATCGCCGGCCCGCCGATGGACGGCTCCACGCTCAAGGCGCCCGAGCTCGAAGCCCAGGTGAAGATCCTTCGCGGCGACTCTCCGTAGGCGCTCCGTCGATCGACCGCATGCCACCCACTGCATCGAGGGGTCGCGGCTTGCGTTAGGCTTTGCGCGATTTCGCCGGCAGGTCGGGGAGCCACGCCATGCGTATTCGTCTGTGGGTCATCGGGTCGCTTGTTGCGGTCGTCGCCGGTTGCGGCGGAGGTGGCGGTGGCGATTCCGGGGGAGCAGGAAGTGGCAGCACGACCTATTCGATCGCCGGCACGATCACGGCCGGCGCGGACTCGGCCATCGATGGCGACACCGCGGACGCTTCGGTGCCGCGAACCTCGAACGGCTCGCTGGCGACCGCGCAGCGGCTGCGCAACCCGGTCAGCGTCGGCGGCTATGCGAACGAGGCGACCGATGAATTCGATGTCTATCGCATCGATCTGGCCGGCGGACAGCAACTCAATCTGTTCGTCGCCGAAGACGGCGAAGCCAACGACCTCGATCTGCTGATCGGCGATCTGGGCGGCAACGTGCTGGCCTCGTCGCTGGGGACCGGCAAGCTCGAAACGATCGTCGTGCCGGGCAACGGCACCGCGAGCTACATCGTGCAGGTCAGCGCCTTCGCCGGCAGCTCCAACTACGTGCTGTCGATCACGCAGCAAGGGCAGACCGCGACGACGCAGCCCTTGAACGCGATGAGCACGCAGGCGGAGTTCCTGCCCGACCAGGCGCTCGTCGCGTATCGCGATGATGCTGGCGCCATCGAAGCCAAGGCGCTGGGCGCGCAGAGCCTGGGCCACATTCCGGGAAGCGTCGACCTGCTGGATCTTTCGAGCAGCACCAAGACGCTCGGGACGATGCGCAGCGGAGAATTCCATTACGCCGATCCCGCTCTCGAAGCGAAGGCGCGAACGCTGCTGGCCATCAAGGCGTTGCAGGCGCAGCCTGCCGTGAAGTTCGCCGAGCCCAATCTGCTGCGACACGCCTCGGCCTTGCCCAACGACGAGTTCGTCTCGCAGCAATGGCACTACAACCTGATCAACCTGCCGCCGGCCTGGGACCTGACGCACGGCTCCGGCAGCGTCATCGTCGCGGTGGCCGACACCGGCGTGCGTCTGAGTCATCCGGACCTCGTCGGCAAGTTCGATCCGGCGGATCCGGACGGCTTCGACTTCGTCAACGATACGCGCCGCTCGCTCGACGGCAACGGTCGCGATGGCAACGCCGATGATCCGGGCGACGGCGGCGTGGTCGGCGGCAGCAGCTTCCACGGCACCCACGTGGCGGGCACGATCGCGGCGGCGACGAACAACGGCATCGGCGTCGCCGGCGTCGGTTGGGATACCCGCATCATGCCGCTGCGCGTCCTCGGTGAAGGTGGCGCAGGCAGCGCGTTCGACATCACCAACGCCGTGCTCTACGCGGCGCGCCTGCCCAACGCCTCGGGCGTGCTGCCGCCGGTCAAGGCCAGCGTCATCAACCTGAGCCTGGGCAGCGAGAATTCCTCGGCGACCGAACAGCAGGCCTACGCGGATGCGATCGCCGCCGGCGTCATCGTCGTCGCGGCCGCCGGCAACAGCGGCGACAGTCGCGTGAGTTACCCCGCCTCGTATCCGGGCGTGGTGTCAGTGGCGGCCGTCGGGCGCCAGAAGCAGCGCGCGCCGTATTCCCAGTTCAACAGCGCGGTCGACGTGGCCGCTCCGGGTGGCGATCAATCGCGCGCAGGCGCCGACGGCGTGCTGAGCACGCTGTCGAGCGACGGCAGCGGTCCGATCCAGGACGGACTCGGCTACCTGCAGGGCACCTCGATGGCCACGCCGCACGTGGCCGGCGTCGTCGCGCTGATGAAGGCGGTCAACCCGAACCTGACACCGGCGCAGTTCAATACGCTGCTCGCCAGCGGCGCCATCACCGAAGACCTGGGCGCCGCCGGGCGCGACAACTCCTTCGGCTACGGCCTGATCGATGCGAACAAGGCGGTGCGCGAAGCGATTCGACTGGCCAACGGCAACGCCCCGCCCGACAACCCGCGGCTGGGCGTGCAACCGGACTCGCTGAGCCTGGGCAACACGCTGACCACCGCGACGCTCGATGCGCGCAACGCGGGCACCGGTGCTCTCACGATCACGTCGGTCAGCGACGACGCGCCGTGGTTGACGGTGAGCGCGCAAGCCGTGAACGCCAGCGGCCAGGGCCGCTACCTGGTCACGGTCGACCGCAGTGGTCTTGCGAGCGGCACGTACTCGGCGACGGTCACGTTCGTGTCGGCCGTCAACACGGTCACCGTCCCGGTGCTGATGACGATCGGTGCCGTCGTCGGCACCGTCAACGCCGGCAAGCAGTACGTGCTGCTGGTGGACCCGGACAGCCTGGACGCCGTGGATACCGATGAAGTCGTCGTTGCGGACGGGCGGTATCGCTTCACCCTCGCCGCTCCCAATGGCGACTACCTGCTGATCTCCGGCACCGACAGCGACGACGACGGCTTCATCTGCGACGACGGCGAGGCCTGCGGCGGTTTCCCCACGCTCGACACGATCCTGCCGGTGACGATCGGCGGCGCAGCGCGCACGGGCCTGGACTTCCTCGTCAGCTTCGATCTGAGTGCGCCCGACACCCAGACCGTCACGTCACCGCTACGGCGCGGGTATCGCGTCCGGAATTGACGAGCGCGATCAGCGCGCGGGCTTCACGAAGCGCAAGGTCATGCGATCGGACTCGCCGATCGCGACGTACTTGGCGCGATCCTGATCGCCGAGCCGCAGCGTGGGCGGCAAGGTCCACACGCCTTCCGGATGATCGGTGCTGTCCTTCGCATTGGCGTTGATCTCGGAACGCGCTTCGAGCTTGAAGCCGGCGGACTCGGCCCGCTCGATCACCAATGCCTCGGTGACGTAGCCGGAGGAGATCATCTTCTCGAGCGAGGTACCGGGCCTGGCCCGGTGCTCGACCACGCCGAGCACACCACCCGGCTTGAGCGCCTTGTAGAACGCCTTGAACATCCGGCGCTCGAAGTCGCCTTTCAACCAGTTGTGGACGTTGCGGAACGTCAGCACGAGATCGGCGCTGCCCGGCTGCGCCGCAGTCCACGCTTCGGGCAGCCCGACCTCGGTGATCTCGGGATTGCCGAACACGGCAGGTTCAGCCTCGAATCGCGCACGCAGGCCGGCGACGGAATCGATCCGCCATTGCGGGACATCCGATCCTTTGACGACGAACGCAGCGGCCGTGTACTGGCCCGACTCGCGTAGATAAGGGGCGAGGATTTCCGCATACCAGCCCGCACCGGGCCAGACCTCTACGACGTGCTGACCGGGCTTCAAGCCGAAGAACGCGAGCGTCTCGGCCGGATGGCGGTAAACGTCGCGCGCACGGTTCTCGGCGGAGCGCTGCGGCCCGGCCAGGATCTCCGCAAGGTTCGGCGCGGCAGACGCGGTCATGGTCATCCCCAGCAGGGCGGCTCCCAGCATCGATCGAACTCGCATCTCGGCACTCCTGTTGGCCATCGGGTTAGGGATAACAGGTCGGCCGTACGGCACGCCGACAAACAAGGTATTCACGGCCCCGCGGCGGGGGGAGTATCCAGCACGTCCTGCACCGGCGACGACTCGCTCGTCGATGTTGTCGCTGGCGGCGACAGGTCCGGTTCGGTCGTTGCGGGACGCTCGCCGGGTGGCCGATCAGGCGGCGCCGGCAGATCGCGCACGACACGAAATCCAAAGGCATCGCCGTACCCGGTCGCGGAATCCGCGTCGCGCTTGGCCACGCGCAGCGTGCGCGGATGGTTGCCCCATCCTCCGCCCCGATTCACGCGCTTCTCGCATTCTCCGCCCGAGATCCACGCCGAGCCATCCGTCGGCGCACCGGTGTAGTCGCTGTGCCAGCAGTCCTGCGTCCACTCCCAGACATTGCCCTGCATGTCGTAAAGGCCCCAGGGATTCGGCGGGAAGCTTCCGACCGGCGCGGTGTAGGCATAGCCGTCGACGCAGAACACGCTCCAGAACCAGTTCGGCCGTTCGTTGTGGCCGGAGATGTCGAACGCGTTCGCGTAGTCGCAGGTCGCGGCCAGCGACTCGCCCCAGGGAAAGCTCGACGTGGTGCCGGCCCGCGCGGCGTATTCCCACTCGGCCTCGGTGGGGAGTCGATACGACTGTCCCGTCTTGCGGCTCAACCAGGCCACGTATTGCTGGGCGTCCACCCAGGTCACGTTGATGACCGGGTGGAATCCACGGCCCCATCCCTTGTCGTCCGGCCGCGTCATGCAGAAGCCGGCGGCGTGGCAGTCGTCCCATTCGATGAACGTGACTTCGTAGCGGCCCATCGCGAACGGCTTGATCTGCACCTCGCGAATCGGACGTTCGTACAACAAGCCCGTCTCTCCGAGTTCACCCATCAGGAATGAACCGCCGGGCATCGTGACCATCTCCGGCGTGTCGGCGCAGTCGCGCCAGACCGACATCGGCTCGAGACCCGGGCTGCCTTCGATCGGCGTGCAGACCACGGGCTTGCGCGTCGCCTCGGCCGGTTTCGCCGTGTCGGTCTTGGATCGCTTCTTCTTCGTCGGCTTCTCGGCCGCGGGGCGCTGATGCTTGAGTTCGCGCGATGCGTCGTCCGGCACCTGGGCGCTCGCCACGCTGACGACCAGCAGCAGGGCGCTCGCCACGGCGATAACCGAGCGTGCGGCTGCTGCGCGGAACATCGAGTACGTCTTGCGCAAACGGAGGATCAAGAAAGGAAGAACAGAGCGGACAGCGACACGACACCGCGGGTTCCCGTCGGCAATCGCCGCGCCGGATTGCTGCGGTGCAGCGTGCGCTCCAGAGGAATGACCGTACAGGAAGAATCACTCCATCGCTTGACGCTCTCCGGGGCCTCCGATAGTTTTAATGAGCGTTGTTCATATTGAACGCGAAACGGAGAAAACGATGTCACTGCTGGTCCGCATCCGGGAAATGGTGAGCGCCCACTCTCACCATGCCCTCGACGAAATCGAGAACCCCGAAGTCATGTCGCAGCAGATGCTGCGTGAACTGGGCGACGATCTTGCGCGTGCCAATCACGCGCTGGTCACGGCGCTGGGCGCGGAGAAGCACTTGCTCCGTCAGCAGCAGCAGGCACGCGCTGAAGCCGCGGAATGGCAGTCGCGCGCCGAGCGCATGCTGGTCAGCAGTGGAGAAGCCCTGGCGCGGTCCGCGCTCGAGCGTGCGGTGGCGGCCGAGGCACGCGCTGCCGAGCAGGCAATACCGCTGGAAACGGCTCGAAAAGGTGTGCAACGCCTGCGTGATCAGACTGCCCGCCTGAAGGCGGAGTGGGAGCAGGCGCGCCTGCGCTGTGCCCAGATCGCCGCCAACCAGCAGGCCGCCGAAGCACTCGGCGCGGCCACGCGCTTCGGCGATCACTACAGCCGTGCGATGGATCGCGCACGACGTCTCGATCAGCTCACCCGCAAGTCGGCGACGTTCGATTGCCAGGCCGAGGCCGCGTCGGAACTGCTCGGCGAGCAGGAGAAGCTGGACTCGGAGATCGCGCGCGTCGACAAGGAAAACGCGGTGAACGACGCGATGGTCGCCCTCAAGGCGCGCATCGCGGCCCGCATCAATGGGTCAGCGGTTTGATCTTTCCCATAAAATGAACGATGACCATATTCATGCAATCGTCCATGTCCGTTGCTCGCCTCGTCCGGCTCGCGCTGCTGACCGCTGCGTTCGCGGTCGCCTGCGGCATGCCTGACAGCCTCGACACGGTGATCGGCGTCTTTCGCGTCCTCTTCCTCGAATCCTGAACTTTCTCTTCCCAAACCGGAGCACTCTTCTGATGGACACCCAGTTCGAATCCACCCGTCTCGACACCCCTTCGTGGATCTTCTTCGTCAAGGCAAGCTTCGCCTGCGCACTCGGCGGCATGATCTTCGGCGTCATCGTGATGCCGGTCGAGATCTGGATGCGCGGCTACATGATCCTCGGCACGCTGTTCCTCACGGGTTCTACGTTCACGCTCTCGAAGACACTGCGTGACCAGTTCGAAGGCAGCAAGCTGATCAACAAGCTGGCCCAGGCGCGCACCGAGAAGCTGCTGAAGGAATACAACGTGCACCCGGGCTGAGAGAGCACGTCATGAGCACACCGCTCCTGGTCGCCGCAGTCGCCCTCGCGATGATGCTCGTCGAATGGATCGCTCCGGGTCGCCGCTGGCCGGCGATCCGGAGCTGGTGGCCACGCGCGCTGGCAGCCAACGCGGTCCAGGCCGGTGTCGTCCTCGTCGCCGGCCTGAGCTGGGATCGCTGGATGCAGGGCAGGGCCCTGTTCGAGGCAGGCGCGGGTGGGATCGCCGCCGGCGCCGCGATCGGCTACTTCACGATCACCTTCGTCTACTACTGGTGGCACCGGGCCCGGCACGAGATCCCGTGGCTGTGGCGGCACCTGCACCAGTTTCACCACAGCGCCAGCCGCATCGAGATCCTCACCAGTTTCTACAAGCATCCCGCCGAGATGCTCGCGAATTCGGTGCTGTCGAGCGCGATCCTCTTCCACCTGCTCGGCCTGGATCCCGCGACGGGCGCGTTGGTGACGCTGATCACAGGGCTCGCGGAGCTCTTCTACCACTGGAACATCCGCACACCGCGCTGGTTGGGCTTCTTCGTGCAGCGACCCGAAAGCCATTGCGTGCATCACCAGGAAGGCAGGCATCGCAACAATTTCTCCGACCTGCCGCTGTGGGACGCGCTGTTCGGCACGCTCGAGAACCCGCATCGCTTCACGGAACCCTGCGGACTGGGCCAACTCAACGAACTTCGCGTCTCCGACCTGCTGCGTGGCGTCGACGTGACGAGGACGCCGCGATGAACACGCGCATTCTGGTCGCGGCCCTGCTGATCCTCGTCGGCACCCTGCAGATGGCCGGCGACCTGTTCGGCAGCACGGCCCTTCGGGCGCTCGGTGCGGCGACCGCCGCGTCGCCCGCGCCCAAGGTCTTCACGCGCCAGGGCGACGTGGAGACGTTCTCGGCACGCTTCTTCGTGGAGTGGACCGATCGCAGCGGTCGCCGCGTCACGACCGCGTTGACGCCAGAGAACTACGGCCACCTGCGCGGACCGTACAACCGGCGCAACACCTTCGGCGCCGCCGTCGCCGGCGCGCCGATGCTGCGTGCGAATCCGATGACCCGCGCGCTGTACGAATCGGTATCCAGCTATGCGCTGTGCGGCGACGCACCGCTGCTGCGGGAGATGGGACTGGACCCTGATCCGCGTGGACCCGCCCCGGTCTTGCGCATCGAGCCGCGCGTCCCTGTCGCGGGCGAGTCACGACCGCAGCCCCTCGTCTTCGAGATGTGCAGCCATGCGTAACGGATGGACCGGTGGCCAGTACAGCGTCTTTCGCGCGCTGTTCGGCTCATACCTCTTCGTGCACTTCACGATGCTGCTGCCGTGGGGCGCCGAAGTGTTCTCGTCCGCGGGCATGGTGGCGGACGCGCACGCGAGCCCACTGATCGGCGTGTTCCCCAATGTCCTGGGCGTCCTCGACACGCCCGCTTTCGTCTCGCTGTTCCTCGTATCCGCGGCGGTGGCGTCGCTGGCCTTCGCCGTCGGCTCTCACGACCGCCTCGCCGCGCTGTGGCTCTGGTACGTGCTGGCCTGCCTGTTCGGGCGCAATCCGATGATCCAGAACCCGAGCCTTCCCTACGTCGGATGGATGCTGCTCGCACACGTCTGCCTACCCTCTGCACCCTACGGCTCCTGGGCCGCGCGGGGCCGCCTCGATCCCGCCAGCGGGTGGCGCCTGCCCGCCGCGATCTTCTTCGCCGCGTGGGCGGTGCTCGCACTCTCCTACAGCTACAGCGGCTGGACCAAGACGTTCAGCGAGTCGTGGACCGATGGGCACATGCTGGGCTTCGTGCTGCAGAACCCGCTCGCGCGCGATGGCCTGCCGCGCACCGCCTTCCTCGCGCTCCCAGCAGCACTACAGGCGGCCGTCACACACGCGATCCTGTGGATCGAGCTGCTGTTCGCGCTGCTGGTGCTGTGGAGGCCGCTTCGCATTGCGGCGTGGACGGCGATGCTGATCGTGCAGTTCGGCTTCGCGCTGCTGCTGGATTTCGCCGACCTCACCTGCGCGATGCTGCTGGTGCACCTGCTGACGTTCGATCCCGCCTGGATCCGCGGCAGCGCGCCCACCGCGGTCGAGACGATCTTCTACGACGGGCAGTGCGGCCTGTGCCACCGCGTCGTGCGATTCGTGCTCGCGGAGGATGCCCACGCCGTCTTCCGTCTCGCGCCGCTCCAGGGAACGGCATTCGAACATGCGCTACCGGCCCCGGTGCGCGCGCGACTACCAGACTCTTTCCTCGTGCTCACGGCTGATGGGCGCGTAGCGTCGCGTTCCGACGCCGCCATCCACGTGCTCGAGCGTCTGGGCGGCCTGTGGCGCATCGCAGGTGCAGCCTTGCGGCTCGTTCCGCGAACCTGGCGGGACCGCGCCTACGACGCGATCGGCCGGAACCGGCACGCCCTCTTCGCCCGGCCCATCGCCGCGTGCCCGCTCACTCCGCCGCACTTGCGCGGGCGGTTCCTCGCTTGATGCCCGTGCCTCGCTCATTCCCCAGACCCAGCAGGAAGGTATCGACCAAGTGATCACTCAGATCACGAAAATTGTCGGTGCCGCTCCAGCGCAGCTTGCCGGTGACCGCCAGTACGCAGATGCCGTGCACTCCGCTCCAGAGCGTCGTTGCCGTGAGGCGCAGCCGCTCTTCGGGCGCGCCCGGCATTTGCGGCCTCAGGCCGTTCTCGACCAGCTCGAACATGCGGCGGATCCGCAGCTCGATGGCGCGGGGCCGCGCGGCGCCGACCGGGAGACTGTGTTCGAACATCAGGCGCCAGCGCGAGGCGTGCCGAAGACCGAACTCGATATAAGCCGCGGACATCGCCTTGGTCTGGGCGCGCGGCTCGGCGATGCCTTCGACGCTGTCGCGCAACGCGACGTAGATGGCGTCGGCCGTGCGCTCGTTGACCGCGAGCAACAGCTGATCCTGATTCTGGAACAGCAGGTAGAGATTGCCGACGGTGTAGCCGATGGCGTCGGCGACCTTGCGCATGGTCAGACCTTGCATGCCTTCGCGCACGAGGATGAGTTCGGTGGCCGCAATCGCCATCTCGGTCTGCTGCTCGCGGGTGTGCAGGTTGCGCCGGCCCATCGGCTCGCGTCATCGCTTCGCTGAAGTCTTGACTCAATTATGAACGACGTACATTTGAAATCACAGGAGCATCACATGGTCCTCAACAAAGCAATCGCAGTCGCCGCGGGTCTCTCTCTGAGCCTGGTCATTCCGGTGAGCCAGGCCGAAGCAGGCGGCACGTTGTCGGAAGCCAGCGAGTTGTCCGCGGTGGGTTCCGCCAGCATCGTCGCCGGCAGCGTCACGGCCGTCGTCGGGACCAGCGAACTGGTCGTCGAGAGCATCCAGTGGGTCGCCGAGGGCGGACGCTGCGTGCTCAAGGGATCGGCCAAGGTCGGTCGTGTCGTCATCCTGCTTCCGGTGAAAGCCGCGGGCGGCGTCTCGCTGGCCGTCGGCCAGACCGTGCAGATCACGGCGCACGGCGCCGGCTGGTTGCTCACGAAAGCTGGCGAGGTCATCGCGTTCATTCCCAACGAAGTGGGCCGCGCGCTGCTGTTCTCCGAACCGGTGAGCAGTCGATGAGCCGCGTGCTGCTGATTGCGATCTTCGCGCTGGGCTTGGCCGGCCCTGTCCTGGCCGGCCAACCCTGCACCGAGAGCCAGACCACCGCGCAAGGAATGCAGAGCGCGCTCGAACTGGGATCGGAGGTGCAAGCGGCTCTGGATCGACATGACGTCCAGGCCGCGCTCGTGGCGCGCGCAGGATCGGACGTGTCGAAGTACGGCTTGCGCTACACCCACGCGGCGCTCGTGTTCCGCGATCCGGACAGCGGCACCTGGACGGTGCTGCACAAGCTCAACCATTGCGGCAAGGACACCGCGGACCTCTACTCGCAGGGGCTGGCGAACTTCTTCCTCGACGATCCCTACGAGTACCGCGCGCTGCTCGTGATCCCGAAGCCCGGCGTCCAGGCGCAGTTGCTGACGCAGGTCGCTCGCGATCGGGGACTGTCGGTGCATCAGCCGAAGTACAGCGTGCTCGCCTACCCGTTCGCACTCGACTATCAGAACTCCAACGGATGGCTGCTCGAATTCCTCGCGGCTGCGGAATCCGACGGGCTCGCGCTCGGCCGTCGCGCGGCGCAGGAGCATCTGCGGTCGCGGGGCTATCGCCCGGACCGCATCGACGTCGGCCCGCTCGAGCGAGTCGGCGCGAGCCTGTTCAAGGCCAACGTCGCGTTCCTCGATCACCCGCTCGGCGAACGACTGTCCGGCCGCTACTCCGTGGTCACCGTCGAGTCGATGGTTCGCTTCCTCGGCGATCAGGGCCAGGTGGAGCGGCTCGACGAGATCTCGCTGCCGGCCGTCGCCACCGTTCGTCCTGTCGCGCACCTCGCGCCTTGACCCGGCGGATCGCGGAACTAGAATTCGTCGCGCACCGGGACGACCCGGCGCCGATTCCGCAGTGACTCCAGGGGACGACCCCGCGCCAAACGCGAGGTGTCGTCATGACGAGCTGGATCATCCTGGGCCTGGCCGGCCTGCTGGAAGTCGTATTCGCCGTTGCGCTCAAACAGAGCCGCGGCCTCTCCCACTTGCCGATGGCCGTGCTCGCAGGAATCGCGATGCTGTGCAGCCTGACGCTGCTCGCGCTCGCGATGCGCTCGATTCCGGTCAGTGCGGCCTACGCGATCTGGACCGGTATTGGTGCCGTGGGCACCGTCGTGGCGGGCATCCTGCTGTTCGGGGAAGCCGCATCGGTCCTGCGGGTGACGAGCCTGAGCCTGATCCTGGCCGGGATGGTCGGTCTCAAGCTCGGCGCGGATGCCTGAGCATCCGCGCCAACTGCCGCGCGATTCCTACTTTCGCGCGGTCTCGGCGGCCACTTCACGCAACGCGTCGATGTTGCTGATGCGTGCGATGTTCTGCATGAGCTGGTCGGCGACGGACTCTTCCATCGACAGCGTCGCGGCCGCCGGCACGCCGAGCGCGTCGGCGAAACCGCGGATCTTCTCGCGCTCGTTCGTCGAATAACGTCCGTCTGCATAGGCCAGCAGCAGGCAGGAGCGCAGCAGGGCGGCCTTGCGGTCCGGGGTGCCGAGGATGCGCTTGGCCTCGTCGAGGTCGAACGGACCGCGACCCAGTTCCTCGAAGCTGGTCAGCGCGCCGGTGTCACGCTGGCAGGCGCCGTAGAACTCCCGAAGCATCACCGCCTCCGCGTCGTGCACGCCGTCCAGCTTCGCCACCTCGTGCATGGCGCGCACGATGACCTGGATGTGGTTGATGCCGAGTTCGGTCGCTTCGGTGCTCATGGTTTCTTCGTCCTGTATGCGTGACGCATCAGCGGATGCGGAGTTCAGCCTTCAGCTCGCGCAGGCGCGCCTGGAGGTCTTGCAGCGAAAGGTTCTGGTACTTCACCGGCAGCATGCTGCGACGCGAGGCCTCGAACACGGCCTGCAGATCCATGTACTCGATCATCGCGAGATCGCGCGTCGGCATGTAGTCGCTCATGGCCTGTGCAAAGACATCGGCATCGACCGCTCGGTTCTGCTCGCGCGAAAGATTCAGGGCCAACAGCGTGACGGCCTCGAGGTCGGCGTTCGAATATCCGACGAGCTTCGCGCTGGTCTTCTCGCGCGCCGTCGGCCAGTCGATCGTGCCCAGCTTGTGGCGCTTGAACAGCGACGCCAGGATCAACTCGACTTCGTCGGCGGTCTGCGCGTAGAAGAACGGAATCTTGCGATCCAGACGCCCGGCGCGCTTGATGTCGATGTCCAGCTTGTCCGGCCGGTTGGTCATCAGCACGAACAGCACGACACCGCGGTTGTCGGTGTCGCTCATGAACTCCTTGAGGCGCGCGATCACGCGCGACGAGGTGCCGTCGTCGCCGCCGTCCTCGCCCGCACTGCCGAAACTGCGGTCGCCCTCGTCGATGACCAGCACGATCGGCCCGAGTGCCTTGACCATGCCGAGCACCTTCTCGAGGTTGGATTCGGTGGAACCGACCCACTTCGAGCGGAAGTTCTTCAACGTCACGGCCGACAGGCCCGAGGTGTGCACGAAAGCCTTCGCGACGAACGTCTTGCCGGTGCCCATCGCACCGACGAACAGCATGCCCATCGGACAGCGGGTGCGTTCGCCGGACTTCACCGCGTCGGCCACCTGCATCAGCTCGGCCTTGATCGCCTCGTTCCCGCCCACCGCGTCCAGCCCGTGGCTCGAATCGAAGAATTCGATCAGGCCCGCGCATTCCTTCTCGATGATCTCGCGCTTGCGACGATGCACCAGCTCCAGCACCTCGGCGTAGGGATCCTGCGCAGCGGTCTCGGGCAGCGGCTGATCCGGATTGATCAGGTGCCGGATCTCGTCGACGTCCATGCCACGCGTGATACCGGCGAGCTTCGCCGCACGCGCGGACGAATCCGCCGTGTTTCCGAGCAGGCTGACGATCAGCGCGGTGCGCTCCGCATCGCCCAGGCCGCCGCTGTCCTTCGGCGTCAGGAACTGCGCGATCTGGACGGCGCGCAGGCCCGAGGTGTGCTCGGCCAGACGCGAGAGCTGCTTGTCGTCGATGTTCTTGTCGGCATGCCGGATGACCGCGGCACGCGCCTCGCGATCGGGCAGCGGGATTTCCACCGCACCGACCCGCGGATTCGACACGAGCTTGGGATGCACCTCGGCCAGCGATTCGGACAGCAGGAACACGACGCTGTCCTTCTCGGCCAGCGCATCCGACAGCGACCAACGATGCAGGCGCACCACGTTCACGCGATCGCCCTGCGAGAGGAAATGCTCGTCGCCGGGAGGCACGATGCTGCCGGCATACGACAGGATCACCGCGGTCGGCTCGCTTCCGTGAAGCTGACCTTCGAGATAGGCGAGCGGATCTTCGTTGCCGAGCGCGGCGAGCAGTTCTTCGGACTTCTCGCTGCCGCCCTTGACGAAGCGAACCTTGCTCGCCGGATCGTAGGTGAGGATGCGCGCCTTGTTGTCCCACAACAGCACGCGCGCCAGGAATTCCTCGAGCGCCCAGAACTTGCCGTCGTAGAGCACGCGGTCGAAGACGTTCCGGTGCAGCAGGAACATCGAGGCTTCGCCGCCGAGGTACTTGCGCCGCACGGCCTCGGCCCACTTGGGCAGCGCCGGCTTGTCCTTGGCGACCGACACCGTCTTGCCGTTCACGGGGCGTGCGCGCGCGTCACATCTGCTTGGTGCCACCAGCCTGCGCCGTAGCGGCCGCACGCTGTCGCTTCATTTCCTCGAGCTGCGCCTTGGCGGTGACCGAACCGCTCTGCGACTGCAGCTTCTTCAAGCGCACGTCCAGATCCGATTCGTGCAGTTCCTTGCCCAGACTGGCCTGCGCGACCGTCGTCTTGATGTGCTCGCGCACCTTGTCGAGGGCCTGCACGTCGGCATCGACCGACAGACCCTCGAGCTGGTTCTGGATCTGGATGCGCGCCTGGGCCGACTGCATCTTGGCGAGCATGCGGTCCTTCTCGGCCTTGAGCTTGCCGATCTCGCTCTTGACCGCCATCAGCGAACCCTTGGCATCGTCGGCATCGGCAGTGGCCTGCCCGGCCTCGCCCGTGAGATCGGCGAGTTCGGCGTCCAGCGCGTTCTTCTTCTGGATCAGCACCAGCGCCAGATCGTCCTGGCCGGTGGCCATCGCGGCATTCAGATCACTGGTGACCTGCGCGAGCGCCTTGGAGGCGATGTCGACGCGGCCGCTGATGTCGTCACGCCGGCGGATGATCGCGGCGGTGGCGTACTTGAGCTTCTCGTACTTGGCCGTCAGACCCATGATCGAGTTCTCGTACGCGATCTCGGGATGATTCTTCTCGACGTCCGAGATCCACAGCGAGATGAAACCCTTCCAGAGATTGCCCAGTCGGGAAAACAGGTTGATGTCGGCCATTTCGATGTCCCTCAGCGTCGTTCGTTGAAAGCGGTCAAATCATGCACGCGGCGATGTCAGGCGGCCGCGGTGCGGCGCCGCGCCCACATCTTTGCGTATCCGGCATACGACAGATACAGAAGCAGCAGCGAGACCGCGCAGACCACGAGCAGTCCCAGCGCCCAGATCATCAGCGAAGTGGCGCGCAAGGCGTCGAGCATGAACGCGGTCTGCTCGGGTTCGCTGAAGACCCACAGGAACAGCGACACCATGACGGCCGATACGAGCAGGCTCGCGACGAGCGAGCCTGCGACCAGCACCGTCATCTCCTGCCGCGTCGGACGTCGCTGCCGGTCGCTGAGGAACCAGCCCATCGCGACGAAGGCGCCTCCGATCAGAGCCACGACCGACCCGAACGAACCTATCGGCACGATGCGCGCGAGCAGGGCGCAAAGGCCGATCGTTGCGGCGTAGCCGATCGCGAACAGCACGAGGTACTTGCTCACGGGGCGATCGTTCCGGTGGCTCGGCTCAGGTGGGCTGGTTCACGCGCGTGAAGAATTCCTCATGGTCCGCCGCGAATGCGCGGAAGCCCTTGTGGATCTCGCGACGCAGCTCGTCGTGCAGCTCGGGTACCACGTAGCGGAATGCGAGGCGCGCGCCGCGCGTGGCCCACTTGAAATGATCCGCCTCCGCGCCACCGCCGTGTCCCGAATGGATCGACACCCACTGGTAGGCGACGTGATCCTGGCCGGCGATGTTGACCTTGTGCTGACGCAGGAACTCGGTCATCTCCGGCGCGCCTTCGCGCATCGTCTGGTCGATCAGCGAAAATTCCTGATCGGCCAGCAGCTCGGATCCCAGGTGGTAGCCCATGCTGCGGAACGCAGCCGGAAGATCATCCGGCGTACCCGCACCATATCCGTGCGCAACCTGCGCATTGAGCGTGCGCAGCCACATCGGCTCGCGCAGCAATTCGTTCAGCGCGTTCGTGTCCTTGAACGCATCGACGCCTCGGCCGGCGTACCAGTCGATCAGTCCCTTGAGCGTGGACTGCGCCAGGCAGCGATGCGTGTCCCGATGCACGGTGTCGCGATCGTCGAACTCGTCGCGCGCGGCGTCGAAGAAGAAGCTGGCGACATAGACGCTGCGATCCGCCAGTTGCTGGACCGGCTGCTGCGGGTCGAGGAACAGGCCGCGGCAGCGGCCCAGCTTGCCGGCCAGCGTCGCGACCGCGGAGCCGAAGAAGCCGTTCCAGCTCGTATAGCGGCCAAAAAAACGTACGAAACCTTCGGGGTCACGCAGCGACGAGGTCAGCGCCTCGCGCACGCGCGCTTCGGCGGCGTCGAAACTGGAAAGTCCCTTGAGTTCTTCGATGGTGATCGCGGTGGCGACGTTGACGGTCATGGTGGCGCGGCCTCGTCAGTGCTTCGTGGCAGTTGCCGGCCGCGACGCGAGTCGCAGCGGAATGTCGCCCATTTCGGCATCGAGCTTGGAGTCCAGCTCCGCGTCGATGTGAAGGCGATCCACCGCCTCTTGCAAACGCGAGGCCACATCGCCCGCCGTCGGCGACGTGATGGCCGCGGTGTAGATCTCTTCCACCGCGTCCGGCAACCCGATCATCGCGGCATCGACCACGGTCTTGCGCCGCGCCAGGCGCTCGGCACGCTTGACCAGTTCGTCGAGGTCGGCCTTGGCCTTGCGCAAGGTCACGTCGTCCGGATTCTTCTTCAGACGTTCCTCGGTCTGGTAGTGCTGCTTGTTCAGACCCTTGCTGCCTAGCGAATCGAGGCGGTCGCTGATCGACAGTTGCGTGAGCCACAGCGAGAGATAATCCATCGCCGCGTCTTCGAGACGCTCGAGGTCGCGCTCCGTGATCACGTCCTTGCGATGCTTGCGCAGATCCTGGATAGAGGCCACGCGATCGAGCATCCGCTGGTAGACGCCCCAGTTGTCGTCGTCACGCATCGCCAGCCGTTCGATCTGCTTGCGCAGATGCTCGACGAAGGCAGCGCGCTTCTTCGCGCGGATGCGACGGTCGATCAGATTGCGGAAGGTCTGCGACGAGGGCACGAACATCGATGCGATGGCTTCGCCCGCACCGAACAGCACCAGCGGAATCGCAGCGCCCGCCAGCCCCAGTGGAATCGCCGCGACGGCAGCCGTCGCGAGCGCCGCGAGGCCCGCCGTGACGTTGGTCTGCGTCTTGAGCATCTCGCCGACGTACGAGGGCTTGTCCTCGTCCAGACCGCGATGCCAGGTTTTGGGCTCGTCCGACATCACACCGTGACGGTCAGCTCGCCGCGACCCGGGTTTGCCGCGTGCAGGATGTTGAGGATGCGCTCTTCCATCTTCACCGCCTCGGTCGAGCGGGCCCAGATGGCCGAACGCGGACGCGGCTCGGTGATGCGAAAGTCGTCCGCTACACGCGCAGGCTGCGTCGACAGCGTGATCACGCGGTCGCCCAGCGTCAGCGCCTCGGTCACGTCGTGCGTGACGAACACAATCAGGCAGGGCTGCATCTCGTAGAGCTTCACCAGCAGGGCCTGCATCTCCTGGCGGATCTGCGCATCGAGCGCGGAGAACGGCTCGTCCATCAGCAGGATCCGCGGACGCAGAACCAGCGCGCGCGCCAGCGCCACGCGCTGGTTCTGACCGCCCGAGAGCTGTGCCGGCAGCAGGTCATGCTTGTCCGCCAGTCCTACGGCCGCAAGGATGTCAGTGATGCGCTTTTCCGACTCGGCCTTGGGGACCTTCTTCTTCCACAGCTTCATGCGGAAGGGGAAGGCCACGTTCTCGCGTACCGTCAGGTCCGGCCGGTTCGAGTAGCGCTGGAACACCATCGCCGCATCGTCGTGCGCGCCGTCGCAGGGCTTGCCGTCGATCAGCACCGTGCCGGACGTGGGCGTCGGTACACCGATCGGGCGCACGCCACCCATCATTCGAAGAATCGTGGATTTTCCGCAGCCCGACGGCCCGAGCAGCATGTTGATCCCGGGCTCGTCGAACGCCAGGCTGATCTTGTCGCAGACGCGCGTGACGCCCTTGCCGTCCGGCTTCGGATATTCCTGGACGATGTCCTTGATCTCGACCGAGATGCTCATGCGTGATCGCGTCCGGTGAAGAGGGTCGTACGCGCGATCACTGCTGCGTCTCCCAGGGGAACAGCTTGCGCTTGATCATCTGCATCAGCTGATAGGTGATCAGCGCCAGCGCGATGATCACGATGATGCCGGCGAACACCTGGTCCATCGCCGAGAAGCGCCGCGCGTTCTGGATGAGCTGGCCCAGGCCTTCGCGCGCATTCACGTATTCGGCCACGGTGATATAGGTCCACATCACGGAGGTCGCGACGATCACGCCGTCGGCGATGCGCGGCATCGCCATCGGCAGCACCGCGAGGCGCACCGATTCCCAGGGCGTGGCGCCGAGATCGCGCGCGGCGATCCAGTGCGATTGCGGCACCGCCTGCATCGCGTCGCGCACCATCGGAATCAGGTACACCACCGCGCCGATGAACAGGAACACGACCTTCATCGACTCGCCGATGCCGAACCACATCACCATGATCGGCAGCAGCGCGACCACCGGCGCCGACCGGAACGGATCGATCAGCGGCGACAGCACGGCGTTGATGCGCGGACTGGCCCCCATGATCACGCCGATCGGAATGCCGATCAGCAGGGTCAGCACGAACGCCGACAGGATGCGGCCGACCGACCACATCGTCGCGGTCAGCAGCAGGCTGCGCTGATTCTCGGCATCCCAGGCCAAATAGACGAAAGCCTCGGCCACTTTCCACGGCGCCGGCAGCTTGTTGGGCCCGACCAGCGCGAGCGCGGCCGCCACGGCCCAGATGCCCAGGACCAGCAGCACGCTGCCGATTCCGAGCCCGCGGCGCAGGCCAGGGCTCAGCGGCGTGTACGGATTCCAGAGACTGCGATCGTCCGACATCGGAGCCAGGTCTTCAGCGCGTGAACACGGCGACGCGCGTCGTGCGGTTCGTCGCGCGGCAATCCTCGAGCGTCAGGTTCTCGCCACCCGGATTGCGCTCGTCGCAGATCGGGCGATCCGGCCCGTGGCCCACGACCTTGAAGCGCTCGGCCGGGAAGTCCCACTGCTTGACCAGGTAGTCGACGACGGCCTGCGCGCGCGCCTGCGACAGGCGCATGTTGTTGTCGTGTGCGCCGGTCGAATCGGTGTTGCCGGAGACCTCGAAATAAGCCGACCCGTTGTTCTCGATGAAGGGCACCATCTCTTCGTCGATGGTCTTCTCGGCGCGCTTGTTCAGCGACGCCGCACCGGTCGGGAAGCCGACGGTGACCGGCTTGGTCACCTGCGGCGCGGTCTGCGCGGCCGCTTCACGCTGGGTCTCGGTGAACGTGAACTCCGGCTTCTCGGCCGCCTTCTGCGCGGCCTGGTTCTGCGAGAGCAGGCTCTTGATGAAGCGGTAGTCGAACGAGTCCTGCGGGTTGATCACCGGCGAAGCGGGATTCGCCAGCGCGCCCGCGGCACGGTAGATGCCGTCGAAGCGGCGGTACACGCGCTCGTAGTGATTGGTGGCGCCAGCCAGGCCCAGGATGCGGGCGTTGTCGTCCAGGCCCGTCCACACCACGTTCGAGAACAGCGATTTCACGAACGGCTTTCCTTCGTCCTTGGCCAGCAGCGAGAAGAACTCCTCGGTCTTGACCAGTGCATCGACCGCATCGTCCGGGTTGGCCCGCGAGGCTTCGACGCCCTTCATCCAGCCACCGACGAAAGCCTGGAATGCCGGCACGTTCTCGGTCTTGGACAGTGCGCGCTGGTCGCAGACCATCACGTCATAGATCAGGTTGGTGGCAGTCTTGGTCGAGTAGACGACGTGCGCACCCGGAATCTTCTTCAGCGCCAGCGCGAGATCCGGATCCCACAGCGCGGCCGCGTCGACGTTGCCGCTCTCCAGCGCAGCGCGTACGCCAGCCGTGCCTTCCTCGGCGTTGATGTAGACGTACTTGACCGTCGCCTTCTTGCGCGCGGTCAGCGAGGAATTGTCGACAGCGTCGATCGTCATGCCGTCGCTGGGCGTGTACTGCAGCAGCGCCACGCTCTTGCCGGCGAGATCCTCGACGCGCTGGATCGACGGATCGCGCGCGATGATCGCGTCGCCGCCCTGCGTGTTGTCGACGATCATCACGGCGCGGCCGTCATGGCCGGCGTTGCGCAGGTTCGGCTGTTCCTGCGCCCAGAAATCCGAGGTGCGCCACGCGCAGTGCGCGGTGCCGGATTCGAAGATCGTCGTCAGCGTGGGGATGTCGTCCTGGACGATCAGTTCGAGATTGAGCCCTTCCTTGTCGTAGATCGAACCCGACTGGGTCTTGAGCGATTTGCCGTTGGCGACGATCGCCGGCGCATAACCGTGGAAGCTGACGATGCTCACCTTCAGCGGATTGCCCTCGGAGCCCAGAGGCCCGGACACCTTGCCCGACTTGCGCTCCGGTGCCGCGGTCGCCGACTCGCTGGCCTTGTCCGAATCGGAGTTGCCGCCGCCGAAGGAGGGCCACTTCGATGCCTTTTCCTCGATGGGTGCCCCGCCCTGCTGGCCGGCCAGCATGTCCTTCAACCCGAGATGCCAGACCGCCGCGGCGGCCCCGCCCAGGATCGTGATCGTGATGAGCCCTTTAGCGAGGGGAGTCAGGCGTGCCATGGTCGAATCCTCGGGGTACGGCGGGATTTAAGAAGAACGGGGCGCGGCCGGAGCTGCGGCCGGCGCAACGAAGGTGTCGAGAACTTCCTGAAGACGCACGATCTCGGTGTCGAGGCGGGCGGACTCGCGCATCGAGGCCTCCTGCGCCGATTTCACCTCGGCGCCCAGCGCCGCCTTCTCGGCGGTCGCCTTCTCGACTTCGCGCTGCATCAGGGCCTCGAGATCGCCGATCTGCTGGCGGATCGCGGCCAGTGCGTCGGCCTGCCGCTGCTCGCGCGCCTTCAGACGCTCCTGCGCATGCGCCGCCTGGCTCGCCGCCTGCTGCACCAGCAGCGCCTTGGTGTCGTTCAGCGCCTTGATCTTGCGGCTGGCGTCCAGCGCCGCGTCGTCGATGGTCCAGTTGTCGTCGGCGGCGTCCATCGCCAGCACGGCCGCCTTGCGCACCGGCGGGTCCATCGCCCGCAGGCCGTCCAGCAGCTTGAGCAGCTTCTCGGCGGGGAACGGCGACGAAGGAACGCCACGCTCGGCGTAGAGGACCTCGAAGGAGCGGCTTTCCTCGATCCGGCTCTCGGACTCCGAGAGCACGGCCGTAGAGGGCACCGAAGGCTCGGGTGCCGATCCCTCCAAGGGCACTTCGGCCAGCACTTCGGATTCGAGGCTGGCGGGCACGTCGACAGCGGCATCGGCTTCGACCAGCCCCGCTTTTTGAAGCACACGAAGGAACTTGCTCATCCATCCTCCCCGACGGCAAGCCCGATCATAGGAAAACCCCTGCGTCTGCGCGACCGGCCATCGCGCAGCAGGTCACACCGCCGCCGCCCTCAGCGCTGGATGTTCCGCCCGTAGAAGACTTCCATGATCTCGTGGTTGACGCGATCGCGGATGCGCTTGGCTTCGCGCGGAGGCAGTTCGGAGACGCCCTCACCGAACAGGTACGTGTCGAGGTCCAGTTCCTTGAGCCGCATCTTCGTATGGAAAATGCTCTCCTGGTAGACGTTCACGTCGACCATGTCGTAGCGGTCGCGGATGCCACGCGAGATGAAGTTCTGGATCGAGTCGATCTGGTGGTCGATGAAGTGCTTCATGCCGCGCACGTTGCGGGTGAAGCCGCGCACGCGGTAGTCCATCACCACGATGTCGCTCTCGAAGCTCTTGATCAGGTAGTTCAGCGCTTTCAACGGCGAAATCTTGCCGCAGGTGGACACGTCGATGTCTGCGCGGAAGGTGCTGATGCCCGAGTCCGGATGGGTTTCCGGATAGGTGTGGACCGTGATGTGGCTCTTGTCCAGGTGCGACACCACCGATTTCTTCTTCGCGCTCGGCGTCGGCAGGCCATCGAGATGGCCTTCCGAGATCAGCATCGTGACGCTCGCACCCTGCGGATCGTAGTCCTGGCGCGCGACGTTCAGGATGTTGGCGCCGATGATGTCGGCCACCTCCGTCAGGATCGCGGTCAGTCGCTCGGCGTTGTACGCCTCGTCGATGTACTCGATGTACTCGCGGGTGTGCTCCGCGCTGCGGGCGTAGCAGATGTCGTAGATGTTGAACGACAACGACTTCGTCAGGTTGTTGAACCCGAGCAGCTTGAGCTTGGGATTGCTGGTGGGTTTGGCCAATCGGGTCTCCGGCGTCGACTAAAGCGCAGCACGCCCCGTGCGTCCGGGGCGTTTCAACGCCGAATTATGGACGAGGTTCGTGACGTTCGTGCGCAATGCCCAGCGGGATCACGCCACCGGACGGATCTCGAACGAGTGCGTCACGTTCACACCGCCCCTTTTGAGCATGATCGAAGCCGAGCAGTACTTGTCCGCCGACAGGTCCACAGCCCGCTTGACCTGGTTCTCGCTCAGCCCGTCCCCGCTGATGACGAACTTGAGATGGATGTCGGTGAACACCTTGGGTTCCGTGTCGGCGCGCGTCCCTTCGACCTCGACGTAGCAGTCCTTCACCGGCTGCCGGGCTTTCTTCAGGATGTGGATCACGTCCACCGCCGAGCAGGAGCCCACCGAGAGCAGCATCAGTTCCATGGGCCGCGCACCCAGGTTGCGGCCGCCGATTTCGGCTGGCCCGTCGATGACCACCGCGTGGCTGCTACCGGTTTCGCCGACGAACGCTGCGTTTTCGACCCACTTGATACGCGCCTGCATGATTTTCGTTCCGAAGGGTTTTCTTGATCGCCGGACAATTGTGCTAGTTTCAGTGAAATCAAGGCACAAGCTGCAGGCTACGGGGGTGGGGATGTTTCACAAGCCGGCCGTAAAGGAGTTCGTCGATTTTTCGCGCAAGCGAAGCTTCGGCCCCAAGCACAATATTCTGAATGCTGGCGACGAACCGCGCTCGCTGTACCTGATCGTGGAAGGTTCGGTCAGCGTGCTGACCAAGGAAGGCGAACGTGAAATGGTATTGGCCTACCTGAATCCGGGCGAATTCTTCGGCGAGATGTGCTTGTTCCCCGAGCAGCGCACCCGCACCGCCATCGTGCGTTCGCGTACGCCGATCCTGGTTGCCGAGATGGAGCTGAGCACGTTCCGCGAGTTCGTCCGCAAGCAGCCGGACATCATGCTCGAGGTCGCCGGACAGCTCGCCGCGCGCCTGCGCGACACCAGCCGCCGCCTGCGTGACCTCGCCTTCCTCGACGTCGCCGGCCGGCTGGCGCACGAACTGCTCGAGCTGTGCCGCAAGCCCGACGCGACGCTGAACCCGAAAGGCACCGTGATCAAGACCAGCCGCCAGGAGCTGGCGCGCATCGTGGGCTGCTCCCGCGAGATGGCCGGGCGCGTGCTCAAGAAGCTCGAAGAGGACGGAATGATCGCCAGCCAGGGCCGTTCCATCCTGGTGTACAACCCGAGCTGATCGGGGCCTGGGCCGCGATCAACTCGCGGCTCACTCATCACCGTAGCCCGGACGAAGTCCGGGATCCCGCCTCGCAAAGCACCGAAAAAGCTCCCGGACTTCGTCCGGGCTACGGCGCGGGCTGGCTCGCGATCCAGGCGTCCACGTTGCGCTCGAGCAGGTCCAGCGGCAGCGGCCCGCTGCCCAGCACCGTGTCGTGGAACCCCCGGATGTCGAAGCGCTTGCGGAGCTTGTCCTGCGCGCGCTTGCGCAGTTCCTGGATCTTGAGCTCGCCGATCTTGTAGGCCAAGGCCTGCGCCGGCATCGCGATATAGCGATCCACCTCGACCGCGATCTCCTCGTCCGACATCTGAGCGTTGGCCGCGAAGTACTCGCGCGCCTTCTTGCGGGTCCAACCCTTCGCATGCAGGCCGGTGTCGACCACCAGGCGCACCGCACGGCGCATCTCGAAATTGAGCCGCCCGAATCGCGAGCCCGCGTCCTGGTAGAGCCCCAGTTCGCCGCCCAGCGATTCGGCGTACAGGCCCCAGCCTTCGACGAACGCGGTCAGCTCGAGCCCGTACTTCCGGTAATCCGGCACGTCGGCGAGTTCGTTGGCCAGCGCCATCTGCAGGTGGTGGCCGGGCACCGACTCGTGCGCGGTCAGCGCCTCCATCTCCCAGCCCGCCCGCGCTTCGGGCTTCCAGGTGTTGGCGTAGAAATAGCCGGCCCGCGACCCGTCGGCCGACGGTGGGTAGTAGTACGCGGCGGGAGCCGCGGCGGCCGACAGGTCGGGCACCGCGCGCACCCCATAGGGCGTGCGCGGCAGCTTGCCGAACAGCTTGGGCAGCTCCGGATCGATCCGCTTGGCCAGCGCGCGATAGGCATCCAGCAGCACCGCCCGATCGCGGTACTGGTAGCGCGGATTCCAGGACAGCTTCTCCTTGAATCGCGCCGCGCTGCCCGTGTGCCCGGCGGCGCGCATCACCGCCGTCATCTCCGCCTGGATGCGTGCGACCTCGGCCAGGCCCAAATCGTGGATCTGGTCCGGCGTCAGCGCGCTGCCGGTGTGGTGTCGCACCAGCCAGGCATAGAACTCGGCGCCCTGCGGCTGCGCCGAGAGGCCCATGTCCCGGTCCGGGCAGGCCGGAATGTATTCCTTGACCAGAAAGTCGTTGAGCCTGCGCAGCGCCGGCACGACCGTCTCGAGAACCGCCGACTGCGCGCCGAGGTCGAGCTGCGTGCGCACCTCCTGCGCCACCGAAGCCGGGTAGGTCTTGAACGGCGCGTAGAACGGACTGTCCTCGGCCTTGGTCACCAACTGCGGCGCGATCTGCGGCGGCACGCGCTCCATGACGATGCGCGGCCACATGCGCTTCTGCGTCATGCCCTCGCGCATCAGCGAGATCGTCTGGTCCACCAGCGTGTCGAAGCTCTGCAGCCGCGACAGCCAGTTCTCGTAATCCTTCATCGATTCGAACGGCGTGAATTCGATGATCTGCGCGATGAGCTGGACGCCGTCGAGCTGGTTGATCGGCATCAGGTCGGACTTGAAGGCCTGGCCCTCGATCCGGTCCTCCAGATCGCGCTTGAACAGGTCGTAGTCGAGCTGCTCGGCCGCCGACAGCTGCGCGCGATCGATGGCGACAAGCCGCGTCAGCGCCGCCCGATCCTCCGCCTCGTCCGTCTCGATCGCCTTGGGGCTCAGATCGTCCCAGCGGTCGTTGTACCGCGCGTCCCCCAGGTAGGTCGCCAGGATCGGACTGCGCGCCAGCCGGCGCTGCCAGGTCTGGTCCATCAGCTCCCGCAACGGGCGGGCGGATGCGGGCTGCGCCGTCGCAGCGTGGGTCGCAGGGCTCGCCACCGGAGCGCCCGATTGCGTGGCGGGTTCCCCGCAGGCTGCGAGGACCACCAACAGAACGGCCGCACAAATATGGCCGGCGCCACGCACCGATTTGAAGGCGTCAGGCGCCATTCCTACTCCAGGTTGAGCTTCTTCACCTTGTACCGTAGCTGGCGGAACGTCAGCCCCAGCAGGGCCGCCGCCTTCGTCTTGTTGTAGCGCGTCTTTTCCAGCGCATCCCGGATCGCCTGCCGCTCCAGCTCCTCGACGCGATCGTCCAGACCCGAAGCGGTGTTCACCGCCGCGGAGGGCGCCGGCGTGGCCGCGTGCGGATCTGAAACTGCAGCGTGCGCGTCAGAGACCGGCGCGATGTTTCGAAGTTGCAGATCGTCGGCCGAGATCACCTCGCCGTCGCACAACGTCAGCGCACGCTCGAGCATGTTCTCCAGCTCGCGCACGTTGCCCGGAAATTCGTAGCTCAGCAGCAGGCGCTGCGCGCCTTCATCGAGCTTGGGCACCTTGGCGACACCGGTGGCCTTGCACAGGCGCACCAGCATGTGGTCGGCGAGCATCGGGATGTCCGCGCCGCGCGAGCGCAGCGGCGGCGTACGCACCTCGATGACATTGACCCGGTAATAGAGGTCCTGGCGGAACGCGCCCCTGGCGACCAGATCGACGAGATTCTTGTGCGTGGCCGAAATCAATCGCACGTTGACGTGGATCTCGGCCTCGGCGCCCACCGGCCGGATCGCGCGCTCCTGGATCGCGCGCAGCAGCTTGACCTGCATGTGCAGCGGCAGATCCGCGATCTCGTCGAGGAACAGCGTTCCTCCTTCCGCGGCCTGGAACAAGCCGCCCTTGTCACGCATCGCGCCGGTGAACGAGCCTTTCAGATGCCCGAAGAACTCACTCTCCATCAGTTCGGACGGAATCGCTCCGCAATTGACCGGCACGAACGGGGCTGCTGCGCGCGGCGACTGGTCGTGGATCAGGCGCGCCACCAGTTCCTTGCCGGTTCCGGATTCGCCGTGGATGTGCACCGGCGCCTGGCTTCGCGCGAGGCGCTCGATCAGCTGGCGCAGCTTGACCACCGACTCGTGCGCACCCAGCAGCCCGCCGTCCTTGACCTCGGGTTCGCTCGCTGCCGCCTCGCCCATCTGCAGCGCCGTCTCCACGAGCTTGCGCAGCACGCGCAGGTCCACCGGCTTGGAGACGAAGTCGAACGCACCGGCCTTCAGGCTTTCCACTGCCGCCTGCGCGTTGCCGTGCGCCGTGATCACCGCGATCGGCAACCGGCTGTGCTCGGACTGCACCAGACGCACGAGGTCGATCCCATTGCCGTCCGGCAGGCGCATGTCGGTGATGCAGAAATCGAAGGTGCGCTCCTTGAGCCACTGGCGCGCCTCCGCGAGGTCCGCCGCCGCGCAGCACTTGATGCCCATCCGCGAGAGCGTGATCTCGAGGAGCTCCCGGATATCCGACTCATCGTCCACGATCAGCGCGAGGGGCGCGGACGTGCCGGATGCGGACTTGCTCATTCCATTCCCCCGTGGCCGACGGCGAAGCTGACACGAAAGCAGGCGCCGACCGGACGGCGCTGATAGCTCATGCGTGCCTGATTGAATTCGCACAACTCGCGGGCGAGGTAAAGACCCAGCCCCGTGCCGCCGTGCGAGGTGGTGAAGAAGGGTTCGAAGATCTTGTCGAGCACTTCAGGCGCGATGCCCGGCCCATTGTCCGACACATCCAGCCAGGGACGCCCGCCGCGCTCGACCCCGGCGCTGACCCGCACCGTGATCGCCGTGCCCTCGCGCGCCCCGTGACGAAAGGCGTTGTCCCAGAGATTGAACATCAATTGCTGCAGGTGCCGCGGGTCGAAGTGCACGCGAATCGACTTGGAGATCTCGGCCAGTTCGATCGGCCGCTGGGTCTTGCCGTGGCCCTCGCTGTACAGGGTCACCGTGTCCTCGAGCCACAGCGCCAGCGGGATGACCAGCGGCTGCGCGGCTTCGCGGCGCGACAGCGACATGATGTCCCCGACGATCTTGTCGATGCGGTCGCTGTGGCGATGGATCATCGCCAGCAGCCGGCGGTTTTCCGGGCTGATGTCCGGCGCCTCGTACAGCAGCTGACCCGCATGGCTGATCGCGGAGAGCGGGTTGCGGATCTCGTGCGCGATGCTCGCCGACAGCCGCCCCAGCGCGGCGAGCTTGATCTGCTGGGCCTGCTCGCGCAGCCGCGAGGCGTCCTCGAGCAGCACCATGATCGGTGCCTGCGCGCTGGTCCCGAGTCGGGAGATGCGGGCGATGACCTCCGGCAGGTTCGTGCCCAGCGACATCGGCGCGTCGTCGGATTCCTTCGACACCAGCCACCAGCGCAGGCGCTCGGCGAGGGCCGGGGATTCGAGTTCGAGCGTCCGG
This sequence comes from Panacagrimonas perspica, assembly GCF_004364935.1. Classification (GTDB taxonomy): domain Bacteria; phylum Pseudomonadota; class Gammaproteobacteria; order Nevskiales; family Nevskiaceae; genus Panacagrimonas; species Panacagrimonas perspica. The sequence goes on from NZ_SOBT01000009.1 coordinate 204,442, forward strand.
CCTTCCGCGCGGCTGGTCGTGCGGATCAGTTCGCGCGCCGCGGCATTGAGGTTGCCGATGCGCAGGTTGTCGTCGAGCACCAGCACGCCGGTATGCATCGACTCGAGGATGACCTCGTTGAGCCGGGACAGGTTGGCGAACTCGCTGCCCATGCGCGAGGCCAGTGCCTCGCTCTTGCGCGCCCGCTGCGCCACCGTGTTGGCGGCGATCGAGGTACCGAACAGGATCAGGCCCAGCACCCCGGTCGAGGTGAACGCGGCGGCGTCGAGCGGATGGCTGTACTGGCGCACGATTTCCTCGCCGAACATGCCCAGGGTGCCGACCGCGGCCTGCAACACCGCCATGCGCGGCGTCAGCACCAGTGCGCAGACCACCGCGGGAATCAGAAGCAGGGTACCCAGGCCGTCGTCGACCCCGCCGCTGGCATAGACCAGCGTGGCGGTCGCCAGCAGGTCCACGAGGAAATTCAGGTGCGCCTGCACGCCGATACGCGGCGCCTGGCTCTGCACCAGCCAGGTCAGGAACAAGGCCGCAGCGGCATAGCCCTGGCAGGTCCAGCGGTACCACTCGGGCTTGATCGCGGACAGCACCTGCGGCGTGTAATCCGCCGCGAGCAGCGCGAGCAGGATGCCGACCAGGGCCAGGCGGTAGAACGACAGCAGCCGCAGGACGCGCCAGTCGTCCGGGGTAGCCAGATCGAATACGACCTTCCGCCGGGACGGCGAGGCGGAAACGCTCAGTTGCTGCACTTGCCGCACTGGCCGTTGGCGGACACGGCGGAGGCGGGCAGGTGAACGCCGCAGGTCGAGCACCGGACCATCCGCTCGAAGCGTTCCTGGCCGCGCGGCGAGTCGACCCGATCCTGGTTGAGCTTCCACTGCCGGTACAGCCGCAGCCCGAACCAGATGGCGGCACCGAGCAGGACGAACTGGATCAGCTTGGACATGGGACTTTCCGGAGTTCAGCGGCCGATGATACCGGCCCCCTGCTCGTGGCAGGAATTTTCCGCGCCGGGAATTTGTGCACCCTGCGCGCACCGATCTGCATACGACTCTTTTGCAGCGCCGCATGGACTAGGGGAGAATTCCCGCCCCGAACGCAACGCCGCGGGCTCGGGACCCATTACGTCGCCCAGGGGGCAGCATGAATCTGCACGAATACCAAGCCAAGGCGCTCTTCGCGCGCTTCGGCATCCCGGTGCCTGAAGGCATCCTCGCCGAGAGCCCGGAGGCCGCACGTGCCGCCGCCAAGGCGCTCGGTACCGAAAAGGTCGTGGTCAAGGCCCAGGTCCACGCCGGCGGCCGCGGCAAGGCCGGGGGCGTCAAGCTCGTGACCGGTCCGGACGCGGCCGAAGAAGCGGCCAAGGGCATGCTCGGCAAGCGCCTGGTCACCAAGCAGACCGACGCCAAGGGCCTGCCGATCAATTCGGTCTGGGTCGAGAAGCCCTCCAACATCGCCCGCGAGCTGTACGTGTCGGGCCTGGTGGACCGGACGCGCGAGCGGATCGTGTTCATGGCCTCCGCTGCCGGCGGCATGGACATCGAGGAAGTCGCCGAGCACACCCCCGAGAAGATCAAGCACATCTACGTCAATCCGGCCGCCGGCCTGCAGCCCTACCAGGCGCGCGAACTCGGCTTCTTCATGGATCTGACGAAGGAACAGACCGACCAGTTCACCAAGCTGCTGCTCGGCCTGTACCGCGTGCTGACCGAGTGCGATGCCAGCATGGTCGAGGTGAACCCCTTGATCGTCACCGCCGAGGGCAATCTGTTCACGCTCGACGGCAAGCTCAACTTCGACGAGAACGCCCTGTTCCGTCAGAAGGAGATCGCCAACCAGCGCGATCCCGCGCAGGAAGACGAGCGCGAGCGCGCTGCCGCCAAGTACGACCTCAACTACGTCACGCTCGAAGGCAACATCGGCTGCATGGTCAACGGCGCCGGTCTTGCGATGGCGACGATGGACATCGTGAAGCTCCACGGCGGCCAGCCGGCGAACTTCCTCGACGTCGGTGGCGGCACCACGGCGGAGAAGGTGACCGAGGCGTTCAAGCTCATCACCGCGAGCCCCGAGGTGAAGGCGATCTTCATCAACATCTTCGGCGGCATCGTGAAGTGCGACCTGATCGCCGAAGGCATCATCACCGCCTGCAAGCAGACTGGCCTGAAGCTGCCGGTCGTGGCGCGCCTGCAGGGCACCAACATGGAAAAGGGACAGCAGCTGCTGCGCGACTCGGGCCTGGCGATTACGCCGGTGTCCGATCTCACCGAGGCGGCCCAGACCGTCGTCAAGCTGGCCCAGGGAAAGTAATCACATGTCCATCCTGATCGACAAGAACACCAAGGTCATCTGCCAGGGCTTCACCGGCAAGCAGGGCACCTTCCACTCGGAAAAGGCCATCGAGTACGGCACCCAGATGGTGGGTGGCGTGTCGCCCGGCAAGGGCGGCGGCAAGCACCTGAACCTGCCCGTGTTCAACACCGCGCACGACGCGGTGAAGGCCACCGGCGCCGACGCCACGATGATCTACGTGCCCGCCCCCGGCGCCGCCGACGCGATCCTCGAGGCGGCCGACGCAGGCATCCGCGTGGTCATCTGCATCACGGAAGGCATTCCCGTGAACGACATGATCAAGGTCAAGGCGGCGCTGCGTGCGGACTACCCGAACACCGTGCTGGTCGGTCCGAACTGCCCCGGCGTCATCACGCCGGGGCAGTGCAAGATCGGCATCATGCCGGGGCACATCCACAAGCCCGGCAAGATCGGCATCGTGTCGCGTTCGGGCACGCTGACCTACGAGACCGTGCACCAGACCACGCAGAACGGCCTGGGCCAGAGCACCTGCGTCGGCATCGGCGGCGACCCGGTCCGCGGCATGGGCTTCATCGACGTGATCAAGCTGTTCGAAGCCGATCCCGAGACCGCCGGCATCATCATGGTCGGCGAGATCGGCGGTTCTTCGGAAGAAGAAGCGGCCGAGTACATCAAGGCCAGCGTGAAGAAGCCGGTGGTGGCCTACATCGCCGGCGTGACGGCTCCTGCCGGCAAGCGCATGGGCCACGCGGGCGCGATCATCGCCGGCGGCAAGGGCACGGCGGACGAGAAGTTCAAGGCGCTCGAAGCGGCCGGCGTGAAGACCGTGCGTTCGCCGGCGGACCTCGGTTCGGCGATGAAGTCGCTGCTGGGCTGATCGGGAAGCCGTTCGACGTAAAACGCGGTGCAGCCTGCCGCGAAGACGCCGCGCCGAGTCATCGGCGCGGCGTTTTTTATTGCCCGGCGCGACGGAACCGTGCTTTTGCGGAAAGGCCAACGCAAAGGCGCGGAGAAAAGCCAAGAAAGGACGCAAAGGATGTTCTTGCTTTGCGTTCTTGCTTTGCGTCCTTTCTTTATCCCTTTGCGCCTTTGCGTTAGCCGTTGATTTTCGACGGCTGCGCTTCGGGCGTGCGCGGCAATTTCTTCGCTTCTCTGCGCACTTCCTTCAGCAGCGCGTCGCAATCCATGTCCTTGCCGGTGCCCGGCTGGATCGTGGCGAGCAGCGCCGCCAGCGGCGTTCCGACAATGCCCAGCACCACGGCCGCGCCGCCGCGCAGGCCCAGGGACTTCGCGTCGGGCCGTACCTTCGGCTGCTTGAACGTTCCGGTGATGTTGATCGGCGCCGACACCGATCCGATGTTGAAGGTCTTGGGCTGCGTGACGACGCGATAGGCCAGTTCCTCGCTGCGCATGTTGATGGTGCCGGTGCCCACGACATTGGCCTCGGTGGTGTCGAGCAGCAGCGAGTCGGTCTGCACCAGGCCCTTCTTCATGTCGAGGTCCGCGATCATGCAGCGCAGTTCGGCGCGGCTGGGAATGCCCAGTGCCGAGAGCACGGCGTTGCCGAAATCCAGGCCCGCGAGATTGATCAGCAAGGCACTGACATCGCCGCCGGCCATCGACAAGCGCAGCTTGCCGTCGCCGGCGCCGAGCAGGTCGGCCACCGTATTGCCCCGCGAATCCAGGCTCACGCGCCCGTCCACCCGGCCCGTCCCGCGGTACTTGAGCGCGCCGAGCATCTTGGCGAAGTCGACGTTCCGGAAATCCGCATCGGCCTGGACCCGGGCAAGCTCTTGCGTGCCGTCGAGCAGCACGTTGGCGGCGATTCCGCCGCCGCCCACGCCGAAGCTGATCGGCCGCAGGCTCACGACGCCGTCGTCGATGCGCAGATGCGCCGAAAGATCGTCGAAGGGCGTGTCCTGGCTCTGGATGCGCTGCGCGGCGTAGCGCACGTCGAAATCGGCGCCACGCAGCTTGGGCAGGTTGATCGGCGTGTCCGGCAACACGCGCGGCCGGGCTTCCTGCTTCGCGCGCGCCTGCTTCTGCGCCTCGGTCTGACCTTTGGCATCGGCCGCCCCGGGCGCGGCTCCGACGAAGCCGCCGAGATCCGCAAACAGCACCTGCCTGGAGCGCAGATCGCCTTCGATCCTCAGGCGCGGTCCGCCGGTGCGCACGGCCAGATCGCCGGACAGGTCGGACTTGCCGACCACGCCTGCGAACTTCCGGAAGCGGAACTGCGGGCCGGCGGCATCGCGCAGGTAGTCGAACTGCCCTTCCAGCCGATACGGCGCGGTCGGCGGCAGCGGCACCCCGGTGAGCGGATACAGCGCCGATAGGTCCGCGCCCTCGAATCGCAGCGCCACGTTGGCGCCGCCCAGATGCACCGGGTCGAGCAGCGTTCCCTGCAGCCGCAGCCGGGTGGCGCCGTTGGCGACCGTCAGCAGGACCGGGTACGGATGTTCGGCCTCGCGCAGTGAAAGCAGCGCGCCGCCGGTGAAGCTGGCGAGCAGGGGCTGACCGGCGTACGTGCCGCTGGCCCGCAGGTGCAGCTCCGAGTTCGTGGCGTCCGCCCCGGACAGCGTCTCGATGATCACGCTGAAATCGGACTTGAACTGCGGATATTCGAACCGGACCTGCCCGCCCGCGATGCTGAGCGTTCCGAGCTGCAGTTCGAGGAACGGCTTCTTGCCCGGCTCGTCGGCCTGAGCTTGCGGCAACGTGAAAACCCAGTTCGCCGGCGCATCGGGCGGTGCATACAGCGCGAACTGCGGCTGTTGTACGTGAATCTGCGTCAGCGACAACTTGCGGTCCAGCAGCGCACGCGGATCGAAGCTGATCTCGAGCCGCTCCACTCTTCCGAAGCCGGCCTTGCGCGGGAAGTCGGTCGGATTGTCGATGCGGATTCCGTCGAGCACCACGGTGGGGAAGCGCCATCCGCGGACCCCCAGCCCCTCGATGCGGACGTCACGCCCGATCGCTGCACTGAGCTGTCGCTCGATCGTCGGGCGGAACCAGTTCCAGTCCCAGGCCCAGACCAGCGCGATCACCCCCGCGGCGAGCAGCAGCACGCCGCCCAGTTGGTTGGTCCACCAAGCTACTCGTCGAAGGAATGAGCCGTGCCGCATGCTTCCATCCTGCCAGCCTGAGCCTGAATAAGGACCGCAGGTGCCGGGCCTCGCTCGCTGGCTCGACGGGGCCGCCGTGAATGTCCGACAATCGAAGCATATGGGGGATAACCTGCGCCTGGTCGCCGCTCAGCTCAATTTCTGGGTTGGCGACATCGAAGGCAACGCCGAGAAGATCATCGCCGCCGCTGCGCGCGCGCGCGATGATCTGCGCGCGGACCTGATCGCGTTTCCCGAGCTGGCGCTGCTGGGTTATCCGCCGGACGACCTGCTGCTGCGCTCGGGCATTCCGCCGGCGATCGAGGCCGGTCTCGAGCGCATCCGGCGCGAGGCCCAGGGCATCCACCTGGTGGTCGGGCATCCCGAATACGCCGAGGAAGGCATCTACAACGCCGCGTCGGTGTTCCGCGACGGCCAGCTCGTGCGCCGCTACCGCAAGCGCCTGCTGCCCAACTACGGCGTGTTCGACGAGAAGCGCCACTTCCTCGCCGGCCGCAGCGCCTGCGTGTTCGACCTCAAGGGCGTGCCGGTCGGGCTGTGCATCTGCGAAGACATCTGGGGCACGCGACCGGCCGACGAGAGTCGCGACCAGGGCGCGCGTTTGATGGTGAACATCAACGCTTCGCCGTTCGCGCTCGGCAAATCCAACCAGCGCGAACAGGTGCTGCGCGCGCGCGCTGCCGAAACCCGACTGCCGATCCTGTACGTGAACATGGTCGGCGGTCAGGACGACCTGCTGTTCGACGGCGACTCGAGCGCGATCGGCCCCGACGGTACGGTCTCCTTCCGGGCGCCGACGTTCGAGGAAGACCTGTACGGCGTCGACTTCGCCGATGGCGAACTGCGCGGCGTGATGAGTCCGCCCGAAGCCGAGGAAGCGGTGGTCTATCGCGGCCTGGTGCAGTCGGTGCGCGACTACGTGACGCGCAACGGTTTCCCCGGTGCGCTGATCGGCCTGTCCGGCGGCATCGACTCCGCGCTGGTGGCCGCCGTCGCCGCCGATGCGCTGGGCCCCGACCGCGTCTGGGGCGTGTCGCTGCCGTCGCGCTACACGCTCGACATGTCCAACGACGACGCCCGCATCGAAGCCGAGGCCCTGGGCATCCGCTATTCGATCCTGCCGATCGAGCCCACCTTCGATGCACTGACGAGCACGCTGGCGCAGACCTTCGAAGGTCGCGCGATCGATATCACCGAAGAGAACATGCAGTCACGCTCGCGCGGCGTGCTGCTGATGGCGCTGAGCAACAAGTTCGGCCACGTCGTGCTGACCACCGGCAACAAGTCCGAGATGGCCGTCGGCTACGCAACCTTGTACGGCGACATGTGCGGCGGCTTTGCGCCGATCAAGGACGTCTACAAGACGCTGGTGTTCCGGCTGGCGCGCTACCGCAACACGATCTCGCCGGTGATCCCGGAGCGCGTGCTGACGCGCCCGCCCTCAGCGGAACTGCGCCCCGACCAGAAGGATTCGGATTCGCTGCCGCCGTACGAAGTGCTGGACCCGATCCTCGAGGCCTACGTTGAGAGCAACGCGTCGATCCCGCAGATCATCGCGATGGGTTTCGAGGAAGCCACCGTCAAGCGCGTCGCCGGGCTGGTGCGCCGCTCGGAGTACAAGCGCCGGCAGGCGCCGCCGGGGCCCAAGGTCACGCGTTGCGCTTTCGGCCGCGAGCGGCGTTATCCGATCACCGCGGTATACGGCGACTTCTAGCGTGAAACAGTCCCGGACTTCGTCCGGGCTACGGGGCTACGGCGTACTCGCCGCGGGCGCTGCTTCGGCGGTCGCGGGTTCGGCGTGGGCGGGTCTGACGAACCCGGCAGGGAATCTTGGGAGCGTGTCCCACACGCGCCGGTCGTGCGCCGGCACGATGACCAGCTCCGGCCACATCTGCTGCAGGCGATGCATGTGCACGATCTCGCCGCGCACCGCGGCCGGATCCTTGTCGACCAGCCAGCGCGACACCCAGGGCCGCTCCGCCGGCAGCTCGATGCCTTCCTTCTGCCAGACCAGATCGCCGACCAGCGCGTAGTGCTTGTTGTCTTCGGTGTGAACGAAGGTGATCGTCGAGCCGGGCGTATGGCCCGGAGCCGGCACCATCACGACGCTGCCGTCGCCGAAGACGTCGAAGCTGTTCGGGAAGCCCAGGTACGGCCCCTCACGGTAGTTCAGCGGCGCGATCGCAAGATCGGGGAAGCCGTGGATCAGCGCCGCCATCGGGTCGTCGCTCTCGATGAACTGGGCTTCTTCCTGACTCGTCATGATCTGCACACCCGCCAGATCGGGGATGCCGCTGACATGGTCCCAGTGCGCGTGCGTGAGCACGATGCGCGAAATGTCGGTCAGCGGAACACCCGCCTGGGCGAGCTGCGCCGCGACGGTCTCCTCGCGCTTGTACTTCGTCGTCATCCGCATCAGCAGCGGCATCTTGGCGACGTGAAGATCCACGTCCTTGCCGAAGCCGGTGTCGAACAGCAGGTTGCCCTGCGGATGGCTGACCAGGATGCTGCCCATGCCGAAGATGCGCGTGTCGCCGAAGCTGCCACCGCGATAGGCGAAGGCCGCGAGCGATTCCATCTGTCCGGCGTAGATCGCCGAGACCTGCACGCCCTTCACCTGCGGAGGCACGACCAAGGTGATGGCGACGTCCTGGGTCACGGGCAACGTGGCGCCCCGGAACGTCTGCGCCAGCGCCGCGACGCACACGACGAGCACGATGGCCACGCCGATGAGCAGCTTCTTCATTCGATGGTCTCCCCCCGGCTCGTACGGCCGATTCGTGCGGGCCAGTCTACGCGCGTAGGGGGCGGGCCAGGAGGGGCGAAAGATTTTGGCCCCGACGGATGCCGAACGCGCCCGATGCACGCAGAATGGCGGCTCTGCCACGAACGCCGAAGGTCGGGATCGTCACCGTGACCCTACGCTGGATCGCCGCCCTGCTGCTCTGGTTTGTCCTGATCCCCACGGCCTCGGCGCGGGAGGCTTGGCCACCGGCCGTGATGGCGTATCTCGAGGCGCTTTCCAGCGTCGAACAAGGTGATCCGCCGGTATCGATGGAGGCCCTCTTCACCGCAGCCGAGGCGGCGCAGGACGAACTGATGCAGGTGAATCCCGTCGGACAGCAGGCCTGGATGGAATCCCTCAGCGAAGAGGATTACGCCTACCTGGTGCAACTGCTGCGGGGCATGCGGCTGGCGCGCGGCCGGGATGTCTACGCCCAGCCCGATCCCAATTTCCTGTCGGAACTCGCTCAGCGCCTGGGCCGTCCCGAGGACCGCGATTTCTTCAGGATCTACCGGGCAAGCTGGGGCGCCAACATGGTGCCGAGCTACCTGCGCCTGACCACGCGCGCCGCGCCCTGCGTGCGCTTCGGCGAAGGCCTCATCCCGCCGCTCTACGAGCGCTGGCGGGGGTATCGCACCCAGTACTCGCAGGCGTACTCGACGTACGTCGCGCAGACCGTGAAGGACCTGGAAGAGGCGGTCTCGCTGGGAACCTGCGCCTGCGCAGGTGCCGATTCGGTCGAACAGGAATTGAGCGCTTTCGTCTCCCGCTTTCCCGACACACCGGTACGCCCGGCGATCATGGCGCGACTGCAGGAACTGGAAGACGATCCCGAACGCCGTCCGGTGCAGTGCCGCTAGTCGCGATTTTCGCGACACACCCCAGCCGCGACCCATCAGGAGCGACACGATGCGCAAGGAACGCCTGCTGAGCCTCCAGGAAATCGTCGAACGCACGATCGAAGAAGGCGCCACCACCGTCGAGCAGGTACATCGCTCGATCGCGACGATGCCGTTCGACGTTCTCGAAAAGATTGATGCCTTGCAGAAGCCGATCGGCAAGGCGCGCGAGATCCACGATGAAACCGTGGGCAACATCTACGAGACGATCCGGCTGCTCAACGAGCGCGCGGGCGAGATCGCGCGCGGGCTGCTGCAGCGGGGCGACGACAAGAAGAGCGAGTAGCGCTGCGTCGGCACCCGTAGCCCGGACGAAGTCCGGGACTTGTCCCAATCCCGGATAAGCAGTCCGCTGGGGACAGGCTCGAGCCCCTAAAGGATTCACCTCAAAGGCGCAAAGGGAAAAGAGAGGTCGCAGAGGAAAATCACCTCAAAATCTTTGCGCCCTTATCTTTTCCCTTTGCGCTAAAGATCTCTCGATTCACGCAGCCAATCAGCAGCCCGAATTGCGCCGCAGCCTCTGCTCAAGAAGGCCCGAGCCCCAGCCCCGCGCGCGCATCCTCGTCGATCACGCGCGCCCCGGGCGCGCCGGTGACGAGCCCGAACTGGCCCCACCAGTCGAAATAGGTCCACGCGACACCCTGCTCCTCGAACAGGCTGCGCGTATCGGTGAGCCAGGCGCGACGCGACGCGGGCGGTGTGGCTTCCCGCAGCACGCCGAATTCGCTGCACCACACCGGGACCCGATGCTGCTTCGACCACGCAGCCGCCTTTTCGACGAACGTCGCCAGCTTCGCCCTGTTCCATTGCTCCTGCCCATACCAGGCCGCGTGCTCGCGGGCGATCTCGGCGAGCTTCGGGACCACCGGCGCCAAGGCCTCCGGGCTCGACGGGTAAGGCAGGTCGCGAAGCACCATCCACATCGGCCAGCCCCAGGTCGCGCCCTGGTGCGTGAAGTTGTGCGGCTCGTAGAAATGAAAGCTGTAGATCACGCCGCGCACATCCAGCGGCTCGAGGGCCGCGAGATCCGCCACATCGGAAAAGTGCGCTCCACCGACCACCACGACGCGGCCGGGTGTCACGGCGCGTACCGCGTCGATCAGCCGTCGCTGGATCCGCATCGCACGTGCGATGTCCTCGATCTCCGGCTCGTTGAGCACCTCGAAGACCAGGCGATCGACCGGCACGGCGGCGTACGTCGTCGCGAGCTGCGTCCAGATCGCGGAGAGTTCCTCCACCGCGGCGTCGTCCTTGCCCATGCGTTGTTTGAACTCGGACGACGGTTGCATCGCCAGAATCACGAGCATCCGCCCGTCCTGCGCCAACTGCAGGCCGGCATCGAGAAAGCGCGGGTGTGCGGCGTTGACCGAGAGCCACTCGGGGTCCAGCAGCACCCGCACATGGGAGAGGCCGAGCTGGCGCATCTGCGCGAAATCGGAGGCATCGGGCCAGCCCGCCTGCAACTTGGGGTCGCCGCGATGGGTGAACCAGTTGGCGGCGTTGACCCCGCGGGCAAAATCTTCGCGCACTGTCTTCGGAATACCGGCCCAGGTTCCGTCGGCGATCATCTCGGGCGCAGCCCGCGCGGCACTACGTTCGCCGCACCCGGCGAGTAGTGACGAGATCACCATCAGCAGCGATGCGCACAACGCCATCCTCATGAGCGTCGTCTCCAACCTGGCCAGCCAACCACGCCCATCATCGCAGAGCGCCGCGAGGCGCTCGCCGGGGGTCAGCGTGGCAGGTCGGACGCGCCCATCAGGAATTCGTCGACGGCTCGGGCGGCCTGGCGACCTTCGCGAATCGCCCAGACCACCAGCGACTGCCCGCGCCGCATGTCACCCGCCGCGAAGACCTTGTCCACCGACGTGCGGTAGCAGCCCTCGCCATCGGTCGTGGCTTTGGCATTGCCACGCGCATCCTTCTCGACGCCGAACGCGGAAAGCACCTGCGCGGCAGGGGCCACGAAGCCCATGGCCAGCAGCACGAGATCGGCCTTGAGCGTGAACTCGGAATCCGGCACTTCGGACATCTTGCCGTCCTTCCACTCGAGCCGCGCCGCGATCAGCTTCTCGACCTTGCCGTTGCTGCCTTCGAAACGCTTGGTCGCCACCGACCAGTCGCGCTCGCAGCCTTCCTCGTGCGACGAAGAGGTGCGCAGCTTGATCGGCCAGTACGGCCACACCATCGGCTTGTTCTCCTGCTCCGGCGGCTGCGGCAGCAGTTCGAACTGCACGATGCCCTCGGCGCCGTGCCGACGGCTGGTGCCCACGCAGTCGGAGCCGGTATCGCCGCCGCCGATGACGACGACGTGCTTGCCGTCGGCGCGAAGCTGATTCCTGACCTCGTCACCGGCGTCGACCTTGTTCTGCTGCGGCAGGAATTCCATCGCGAAGTGGATGCCCTGCAGATCGCGGCCCGGCACCGGCAGATCACGGCCCTGCTCCGAACCGCCAGTGAGCAGCACCGCATCGAAATCTTCCAGCAGCTTCTCGGGCGAGAGCGTTTCCTTCGCCCAGTTGGTGATCTCCTTCAGCGCTTCCTTGCCGACGAAGACACCGGTGCGGAAATGCACACCCTCCGACTTCAACTGCTCGACACGACGATCGACGATCTCCTTGTCCAGCTTGAAGCCGGGGATGCCATAGCGCAGCAGGCCGCCGATGCGATCGTTCTTCTCGAACACGGTGACGGCGTGGCCGGCGCGGCAGAGCTGCTGCGCAGCGGCGAGGCCGGCGGGACCCGAACCGACGATCGCCACCTTCTTGCCGGTACGCACCGCCGACGGCTGCGGCAGGATCCAGCCGTTCTCGAAACCCTTCTCGACGATGAACAGTTCGATCGACTTGATGCCGACCGGCTCGTTGTTGACGTTGAGCGTGCACGCCGCTTCGCAGGGCGCCGGGCAGACGCGGCCCGTGAACTCGGGGAAATTGTTGGTGGAGTGCAGCGTGTCGAGCGCGTTGCGATAGTCCTGCGTGTAAACCAGATCGTTCCAGTCCGGAATGATGTTGTTCACCGGACAGCCCGTCATGCAGAACGGCGTGCCGCAGTTCATGCAGCGCGCGGCCTGTGTCTTGGCCTTGCTGTTCTCGAGGACGAGAACGAACTCCTTGTTGTTCTTCACGCGCTGCGTGACCGGCAGGTACGACTCCTTCTGCCGATCAAACTCCAGGAACCCGGTGACCTTGCCCATGCTCTTTCTCTATTTTCTGAATCTGTTTGCGTAGGCCGGGCCAGAACCCGGCGTTGCGTCGGCGGGACCGGATCGATGTCCGGCCCGCCATTTCCCTTCTTCAGGCCGTTGCGGCTTCCTTCTTCGCGCTCGATGCCGGCTTGGGACCGTACATCTCGCCCAGCGCGCGCTTGTACTCGCCCGGGAAGACCTTCACGAACTGCTCGCGTGCGTTGGCCCAGTCGTCGAGCAGGGTGCGGGCGCGCGTGCTTCCGGTATAGCGGAAGTGGCGCTCGATCAGGCCCTTGAGGATCACCTCGTCCGACTGCGCGGCGCCGCCGCGTTCGGTGCGGTGCCACAGCGCCTTGTCGAGTTTGGCTTCCTGCTCGCTGGTGCTCGCGAGCGGCTCGACCGCGACCATCGCCATGTTGCACTTGGACTCGAAGTCGCCCTCGGGGTCGTACACGTAGGCGATGCCGCCGGACATGCCGGCTGCGAAGTTTCGTCCGGTGCCACCCAGCACGACGACGGTGCCGCCGGTCATGTACTCGCATCCGTGATCGCCGGTGCCTTCGACGACCGTGATCGCGCCGGAGTTGCGTACCGCGAAGCGCTCGCCGGCAACGCCGTTGAAGAAGGCCTCGCCCTCGATCGCACCGTAGAGCACGGTGTTGCCGATGATGATGTTGTCCACCGCACGACCGCGGAAGTCGGTGTTCGGCCGCACGATGATGCGACCGCCCGACAGACCCTTGCCGACGTAGTCGTTGCCCTCGCCCACCAGGTCCAGCGTGATGCCGCGCGCGAGGAACGCGCCGGCCGACTGGCCCGCGGTGCCCTGCAGCTGGATGTGGATGGTGTCGTCCGGCAGGCCGTCATGACCGTAGCGGCGCGCCACTTCTGACGACAGCATCGTGCCGACGGTGCGATTGAGGTTCTTCACCGGCGAGATGAAGGACACGCGTTCGCCCTTCTCGAGCGCCGGCATCGCCATCGCGATCAGCTTGTTGTCGAGCGCGCGGTCGAGGCCGTGATCCTGCTTGAGCACGCGGTAGCGAGGTTCGTCGGTCGGCGGCTGATAGAAGATGCGGCTGAAGTCCAGCCCCTTGGCTTTCCAGTGCGAGATCGCCTTGCTCTGGTCGAGCAGGTCGGAGCGGCCGATCAGGTCGTCGAACTTCGCGATGCCGAGCTGCGCCATGATGCTGCGCGCTTCTTCAGCGACGAAGAAGAAGAAGTTGACGACGTGTTCCGGCTTGCCCGCGAACTTCTTGCGCAGCACCGGATCCTGCGTGGCCACGCCCACCGAACAGGTGTTGAGGTGGCACTTGCGCAGCATGATGCAGCCCTCGACGACGAGCGGGGCCGTCGCGAAGCCCACCTCGTCGGCGCCCAGCAGCGCGGCGATGACGACGTCGCGGCCGGTCTTCATCTGGCCGTCGGCCTGCACGGTGATGCGCGAGCGCAGGCCATTGAGCACCAACGTCTGCGTGGTTTCGGCCAGGCCCAGTTCCCACGGCGCGCCAGCGTGCTTGACGCTCGACAGCGGCGAGGCGCCGGTGCCGCCGTCATGGCCGGCGATGACGACGTGATCGGCCTTGGCCTTGGTCACGCCCGCGGCCACGGTGCCGACGCCGACTTCGGCGACGAGCTTCACCGAGATGTCGGCCTTGGGATTCGCGTTCTTCAGATCGTGGATGAGCTGCGCAAGATCCTCGATCGAATAGATGTCGTGGTGCGGCGGCGGCGAAATCAGGCCGACGCCCGGCACCGAGAAGCGCAGCTTCGCGATGTACTCGGACACCTTCTTGCCGGGCAGCTGGCCGCCTTCGCCGGGCTTGGCACCCTGCGCCATCTTGATCTGGATCTGATCAGCCGAGGTCAGGTACTCGGTGGTCACGCCGAAGCGGCCGGCCGCGACCTGCTTGATGCGCGAACGCAGCGAGTCGCCATCCTTGAGCGGGATCTCGGCCTCGACCTGGTCGTGCCCGATGATCGAGGCCATCGTGTCGCCATTCTTGATGACGATGCCCTTCTTCTCGAGCCGGTAGCGCGCAGGATCCTCACCGCCTTCACCGGTGTTCGACTTGCCGCCAATGCGGTTCATCGCGACGGCCAGCGTCGCGTGCGCCTCGGTGCTGATCGAGCCCAGCGACATCGCGCCGGTGGCGAAGCGCTTGACGATCTCCTTGGCCGGCTCGACCTCGTCGATCGAGATGGCCTTGGCCGGGTCGAGCTTGAACTCGAACAGGCCGCGCAAGGTCATGTGACGCTTGCTCTGGTCGTTGATGATCTGCGCGTATTCCTTGTACGTGGAATAGCTGTTCGCCTTGGTCGAGTGCTGCAGCTTGGCGATCGCGTCCGGCGTCCACATGTGCTCTTCGCCGCGCACGCGGAACGCGTACTCGCCGCCCGGGTCGAGCATGCTGGCCAGCGTCGGATCGGCGCCGAACGCGAGCTTGTGCAGGCGCAACGCTTCCTCCGCGATCTCGAACACGCCGATACCCTCGACGTTCGACGGCGTGCCGCTGAAGTACTTGTCGATGCACGCGCGATTGAGGCCGATGGCTTCGAAGATCTGCGCGCCGCAGTACGACATCCAGGTGCTGATGCCCATCTTGGACATCACCTTCATCAGGCCCTTGTTGATGGCCTTCTTGAAGTTGTAGACGGCCTTCTCGGGCGACAGCTCGCCCGTCAGGCCCTTGGCCATGTCGGCGAGCGTCTCCATCGCGAGGTACGGATGGATCGCCTCGGCGCCGTAGCCACCGAGCAGCGCGAAGTGATGGACTTCGCGCGCCGAGCCGGTCTCAACGACCAGTCCGGTCGAGGTGCGCAGGCCCTTGTTGACCAAGTGCAGATGGATGGCCGACGTGGCGAGCAGTGCCGGGATGGCGACGTTGTCCGCATCCATCTTCCGATCCGACAGGATCAGGATGTTGTGGCCGGACTTCACCGCATCGACGGCCTTCGCGCACAGCGAGGCCAGGCGCGCTTCGACGCCTTCCTTGCCCCAGGCCGCCGGGTAGCACATGGAGATCTCGCGCGACTTGAACTTGCCGCGCGTATGCGAGGCGATGTCGCGCAGCTTGGCGATGTCCGAGAAGTCGAGCACGGGCTGCGAGACCTCAAGCCGCATCTGCGGGTTGAGGTGCACGTTGTCGAGCAGGTTCGGCTTGGGTCCGATGAAGCCGACCAGCGACATTACCATCGCCTCGCGGATCGGATCGATCGGCGGGTTGGTGACCTGCGCGAACAACTGCTTGAAGTAGCTGTAGAGCAGCTTGTTCTTGTTCGACATCACCGCGAGCGGCGAGTCGTTGCCCATCGAGCCCGTGGCTTCTTCGCCGTCGATCAGCATCGGTGACATCAGGATGCGGATGTCTTCCTGCGTGTAGCCGAAGGCCTGCTGGCGATCGAGCAGCGGGACGGTGGGCAGCTCTTCGGCCGGCGCGACGGTGGCGCCCTTCGGCGGCTTGAGTTCGTCGAGCTTGATGCGGACGCGGCTGATCCAGGTCTTGTACGGCTCGGCGCTGGCGTAGGTGTCCTTGAGTTCCTCGTCCTCGATGATGCGACCTTCCTCGAGGTCGATCAGGAACATCCTGCCGGGCTGCAGACGCCACTTCTTGGTGATGCGCGCGTCCGGGATCGGCAGCACGCCGGATTCCGAGGCCATCACGACGAGGTCGTCGTCGGTGATGATGAAACGCGCGGGGCGCAGGCCGTTGCGATCGAGCGTGCCGCCGATGTAGCGGCCATCGGTGAACGCGAGCGCCGCGGGACCGTCCCAGGGCTCCATCATCGCCGCATGGTATTCGTAGAACGCGCGACGGTTCTCGTCCATCAGCGTGTGGTTCTCCCACGCCTCGGGGACCATCATCATCATGGCCTGCGCGATCGGGTAACCGGCCATCACGAGGAGTTCGAGCGCGTTGTCGAAGCAGGCGGTGTCGGACTGGCCTTCGTAGATCAGCGGGAACAGCTTCTTGAGGTCGTCGCCGAGTTCGCCCGACTTCATGACGCCCTCGCGGGCGCGCATCCAGTTGAAGTTGCCCTTGACCGTGTTGATCTCGCCGTTGTGCGCGATCAGGCGGTACGGATGGGCCAGCGGCCATTCCGGGAACGTGTTGGTCGAGAAGCGCTGATGCACGAGCGCGAGCGCCGACAAGCAGCGCTCATCGCGCAGATCCTTGTAGTAGACGCCGACCTGGTCGGCCAGCAGCAGGCCCTTGTAGACCACGGTGCGCGCCGACATCGACGGCACGAAGAACTCCTTGCCGTGGATCAGGTTCAGGCCGCGGATCGCGTGGCCGGAGGCCTTGCGGATCACGTAGAGCTTGCGTTCGAGCGCGTCAGTGACCAGCACGTCCGGACCGCGACCGATGAAGATCTGCCGGATCACCGGCTCTTTGGCGCGGACCGTCGGCGACATCGGCATGTCGAGGTCGACCGGCACGTCGCGCCAACCGAGCACGACCTGCCCCTCCTCGACGACCGAGCGCTCGATCTCCTGCTCGCAGGCGAGGCGCGAGGCGTTCTCCTTGGGAAGAAAGACCATGCCGACGCCGTACTCGCCGAACGGCGGCAGTTCGACGTTCTGCTTGGCCATCTCCTCGCGATAGAGGAGGTCCGGAATCTGGATCAGGATGCCGGCGCCGTCGCCCATCAGCTTGTCGGCGCCCACGGCGCCTCGGTGCTCGAGATTCCGCAGAATCTTCAGGCCCTGGTCGACGATGGAGTGGCTTTTGTCTCCCTTGATGTGGGCGATGAAGCCGATGCCGCAAGCGTCATGCTCATGGGAACGGTGATACAGACCATGCTGCTCACCTTGCTGCTGGAGATCCTGGCTCAAGTGCGCCATCGCACACGCTCGATATCTGGCTTGCGGGGCTGGGGAGCTTAGTGCGCCGCAACATCGATGCCAAGCAAATTAAATAGGGTCAGATTCCAATTAAATTTGCCCCAGAACAGAGCGATTTGTATTGGGGACAGATCAAAATCAGGGCATATCGATGAGCGGTTTGGAGGGTCTGCGTCCAGGCCGGACCTTCCCCAAACGCCTCGCGGTCTTCGTGCCCAGCTCGGCCAGGAATGTCTCGTCTCCCAAAGCCCAGCCTTTCAGCGTGGCCTCCGTGAGCGCCTGCTCCAGATCCGGCGCCAGCCCCTGTTCGACAAGGTCGCCGTACCGCGCCTCTCGCTCGAATGGGGTGTTGCCGAGCTGCCAGTAAACCGGGGGAGCCGTGACGAGCTTGTCCGACCGAATCCCCCGATAGTGGCCATGGCTCGACCAGGGATGCTCCTCCGGCCGCCTCACGAGGCCCGCCCGGACCGGATTGAGATCGATGTACGCCATGCACGCAAGGCAATAGCGATCCGTCTGCACCATCGTGGAGCGATAGCGTCCCTCCCACAGCGTGCCGGTCCTGTGATGGCGCCGATTGAAGTACTGGACGTACACGCGCCCGACCGCCTGCATCAGCCTCGATACCCCGGTGGAGGTCTGGGGCGTCAGCAGCAAGTGGAAATGATTGGGCATCAGCACGTACGCGTGGATAGCCACCTTCTCGCGCGCCGCGTATTCGGCCAGCAGCGCCAGCAGCCGCTCCTGGTCGGCCGGCTCCCGAAAGATGGGCTGACGATCGTTCCCGCGCTGGATGACGTGATGCGCGAACTCGGCGGCCGTCAGGCGGGCTAGGCGAGCCAAGGCAGGATCTCCCGCTCAGCGCAGGCGACGCGGATCGAACAGGCGCTCGTGCTCGTCGATCGCATAGCGGTCGGTCATGCCGGCGATGTAGTCCGCAACCGCCCTCGCCCTGCCGGCAGGACCGTCACTCTGTTCGCTCCGCTGGGACTCGGCGTAAAACTCCGGCGGCATCAGGCGCGGATCCGAAAACAAGGCCGCGAACAGGGCGCGGATGACCGCGCGTGCCTTGGTCATCACGCGATATACCTGATGGTGCATGTAGAGGTTGTCGCGCAGGAAGCGCTTCAACTCCCGGTTGTCTTCCTGCACCTCCGCGCTGTAACCCACCAGCGGAGCCTTCTGATCCCGCACCGCGTCGATATCGACCGGATGAGCCGCTTCCAATCGCGCGCGGCTCGCGTCCACCAGATCTCCCACCAGTGCGTTGATGATCCGCCGGATCGTCTCGTGCCGCTCCTGCTTGGGACTCATGTCGCGATACAGGGCGCAGGCCGCGTCGTGGTGTCGGGCGAACAAGGGCACGCTGCGCAGCTGATCAATCGTCAGCAGCCCGGCGCGCAGGCCATCATCGATATCGTGATTGTTGTACGCGATCTCGTCGGCCACGTTGGCGACCTGCGCTTCCAGACTCGGCTGCTTGTGGTCGAGAAATCGCCGTCCCACGTCACCCAGCAGCTTTGCGTTCTTCGGAGAGCAGTGCTTGAGGATGCCCTCGCGCGTCTCGAAGCAGAGATTGAGCCCGCGGAATGCCGCGTACTTGTCTTCGAGCTTGTCCACGACGCGCAGTGACTGCAGGTTGTGTTCGAACCCGCCGAACTCCTTCATGCAGTCGTTGAGCGCGTCCTGCCCCGCATGACCGAAAGGCGTATGACCCAGATCGTGCGCCAGCGAGATCGTTTCGCAGAGGTCTTCATTGAGACGAAGCGTTCGTGCCACGCTGCGAGCGATCTGCGCGACCTCCAGCGAGTGCGTCAGCCGCGTGCGGAACAGGTCGCCCTCGTGATTGACGAAGACCTGGGTCTTGTACTCGAGCCGCCGGAAGGCGGCCGAGTGAACGATTCGATCGCGATCGCGCTGATACTCGGTTCGGAGCGACGGCGACGGTTCCTTATGGAGTCGGCCCCGACTGCGAGCCGGGTCGGCTGCACAGGGGGCGAGGTCCATCAGATAGAGACTGCGAATGCGTGGGCGGGCCCCGCGTTACAGAACTTCTCCAATGTCGCGTGCAAGGCGCCCTCGTCGAAATCGGCCGTCAGAACGGCCTCTCCGATACTCCGCAACAACACCAGCCGCAGCTTTCCGCCTTTGACCTTCTTGTCGAGGCCCATCAGGTCACGGAAGCCTTCCGGGGTCATCCCGTCGGGCGGGCTGGTCGGAAGCCCGACGCGACCGAGCAGCCGGGTCGCGCGCTCGAGTTCGACGGCCTTGATCCAACCCATGCGGTGCGACAGGTCCGCCGCCATGCACATGCCAGCGGCGACCGCTTCGCCGTGCAGCCACTCGCTGTAACCGGTGAAGGTCTCGATCGCGTGACCGAAGGTGTGTCCGAGATTCAGCAGCGCGCGGGGTCCGCCCGAAACGCTCTCGCGTTCGTCGAGTCCGACGATTCGCGCCTTGATCGCGCAGCAGCGTTCGATCGTCTCGGCGATGAACTGCGATTCCAGTGCAAGGATGCGGTCGAGATTCTTCTCGAGCCAGCCGAACAGGATCGGATCTGCCAGCAGGCCGTATTTGATGACCTCGGCCAATCCGGCGCGAAGCTCCCGCGGCGGCAGGGTCGCGAGGGTGTCCGTATCTGCGACGACCGCAATGGGCTGATGAAACGCGCCGATCAGGTTCTTGCCGCGCGGATGGTTGACGGCGGTCTTGCCGCCTACCGAAGAGTCGACCTGCGCGAGCAGCGTCGTCGGCAGCTGCACGAAGTCGATCCCACGCTGATACAGCGATGCGCAGAACCCCGCCAGGTCCCCGATGACGCCGCCGCCGAGCGCGATCAGCGCGCCGTCACGGCTCAGGCGCGAGGCCAGCATCCAGTCGAGGACCTCGCCTGCCTGTTCCCAGCTCTTCTGCGACTCGCCGGCCTTCAGAACCAGCGCCTGATCGCGCGGCAGCTTCAACGCGTGCAGCACGGAATCGAGATGGTGCTGGGCGACATTCTCGTCCGTCACCAGCATGGCGCGGCGTCCGCGCAGCAGTTGGTAGCTGACCGGATCGCGCAGCAGTCCGCTGCCGATGCGGATGGGGTAGCTGCGTGCCCCCAGTTCCAAGTTGAGGATACGGGTACTCATGCGGTTCCAGCCGGCCGATGTTCCAGGTGTTCTTCGATCTCGCGGGCAAGGGTCCGCGCGTTGCGGCCGTCCGTCGGAAGGACGAGATCGGCGATCTCACGATAAAGCGGATCGCGCATCTCGAAAAGTCGTTCCAGGATGTCGCGACGCTCGCCCCCCGCCCGCAGCAGCGGCCGGTTATCGGTCCGCGCGGTCCGGTTGACCTGCTGGTCGAGGCTCGCGTGCAGGTAGATGACGAAGCCCCGCGCGGCCAGCCACTGGCGGTTGTCGGGCTCGATGATCGCGCCGCCACCGGTCGCCAGCACGATCCCGTTGCGCTGCGTCAGGTCGCCGATGACGAGGCGCTCGCGCTTGCGGAAGCCATCCTCGCCTTCCTTCTCGAAGATGTACGCGATATCGACGCCGGTACGAGCCTCGATCTCGGTGTCGCTGTCGACAAACTCCATGCCTCGCACATCGGCCAGGCGCTTGCCGACGGTCGATTTGCCCGCGCCCATCGGTCCCACGAGAAAAATATTGCCGCGCAATGTGGTCTGCCAGGATCCGTCGGTGTGGTTGGGAGTATCGGAATACCGCCGCGAAAAAGCGCGCGGGTTCACCGCAACGCCCAAAAAAAGCGCCCCGGCGGGGCGCGATTATAGCGGGGCGGCCCGGATCAGCCGCCGCAGCGGCCAATCCGGCGAGGGCCTTACCGAACCGAGAGACCTTCCTGCAGGATTTTCGGCGTCACGAAGATCAGCAGTTCGTCCTTGTTGGCCACCGTCAGCCGATTGCGGAAGGCGGCGCCAAGGATGGGAATGTCGCCGAGGAAAGGAACCTTGCTGACGTCGTTGCGATTTTCCTGGACGAAGATGCCACCCAGGACGACTGTCGCGCCGTTGTCCACGAGTGCCTGCGTGTTCACTTCCCGCGTGTTGATGGCCGGCGCCGTGCCGCCGTCGCCGGTGGGGACGATGTCGCCGACGTTATCCTGGGTCACGTTCAGGTCCATGATCACGCGGTTGTCGGGGGTGATCTGCGGCGTCACCGTCAACGCGAGCACGGCTTTCTTGAACTGGATGTTCGTTGCGCCACTCGACGACGACTGCTGGTAGGGAATTTCCACACCCTGCTCGATCGACGCCTGCTTGGCGTTGGCGGTCAGCACGCGCGGACTGGAGATGACCTCACCACGGCCTTCGGCCTGCAGCGCCGAGAGCTCGAGATCCACCGCGTAATCCGATCCGAGGATCGCAAGGCCGATGCGGCCTGCGTTGGTCGCAGCCGGCAGATCGAAGTTCAGGCCGCCGTTGGCGAGACCGGGCACGACACCGCCTTGTGCGGTGCGTGCGCCTTCCACGCTGCCGGCAATGCCGATCGTCGAGTTGTTCAGGCGATTGACGTGGCTGACGCCGAATCTGGCGCCCAGTTCCTTCGAAAAGTCGTTGTTCGCGATGACGATGCGCGACTCGATCAGAACCTGCTTCACCGGGATATCGAGCTGGGCGATCAGTGCGCGGATATCCCCGATGACCTCGCGCGTTTCAAGCACGATCAATGAATTCGTGCGCTCGTCCACATTCACGCGACCCCGCTCCGACATGATCGTGTCTTCACCGGCCTTGAGCAGAGCCGCAATGTCGGCTGCCTTGGCGTAGTTGATCTGGATCAATTCGGTACGCAACGGCGCCAGCTCGGTGCGCTGCTTCTGTGCCTCGAGTTCGATCTTGTCGCGCTCCGCGATTTCCGTCAGCGGCGCCACCAGCATCACATTGCCCTGCTGACGCAGACCCAATCCCTTTGTCCGGAGGATGATGTCCAGCGCCTGATCCCACGGCACGTTCTGCAATCGGATGGCGATTTCGCCGCTCACGGCATCCGAAACGACCATGTTCGTGCCGGCGACGTCCGCGATGATCTGCAGCAGCGAGCGGATGTCCACGCTCTGGAACGACAGCGAAATCTTCTCGCCCGTATATTCCGGCTCGCGCAGCTTGCGCTCGTCGAGTTTTTCCTGGGACAGCGGTTGGAGCTCGATCGTGAAGAGATTGCCGGACTGATACGCCACCTGCTCGAAATCCCCCCCCGCGATCGGCGTCACGCTGATCTCGGCGTTGATGCCCACGCGCGTGGAGTCGATGAACTTCACCGGCGTCGCGAAGTCGAGCACATCCAGACGACGGACCAGGGCATCAGGGACCGCCGCATTCTTGAACTTGGCGACGATCTTCCCGCCTTCTTCGACCACGTCGACGGCCGTAGCCGGATCAGACAGCGTCACGACGACGCGCCCTTCTCCCTTGTCGCCCCGCCGGAAGTCGACGGCCGTGATTCCCGGCCGCGTCTGCTGGACCGCCGCAGTCGGAGGGACGTAGGCCGGGCCGGATCCCGCCGGTCCATCCAACGTCAGGAAGACACGATTGCCGTCGATACGGACCGCGTGGGTGGTGAGCTGACTGAGTTCGAGGACCAGGCGCGTGCGCCCGTCGGCCTCTGCAGCGGCGACTGCCTTCGCAGCACCGATGTTGAGTTTCTTGTATCGCTCGGCGACCGCGAGGCGGGTGTCCGGCAGATCCATCGACAGACGAGCCGGCGATTCCACGGTGAACACGACGGGCTCCGGGGCAGGGCCGGACAAGGTCAGCGTCAGCAGCAGCCGCTCTCCGTCCAGCGCAACCGCATCGATGGATTGCAGCGCCCGCCCGGACTGCGCATACGCCGCCGGCGCGATCAGGGAAAACCCGACCAAGGCAGCCAGTCCACAAAGGGCCGCCCGCAACACCGCGAGCGCGCGCCCTGCGGTGTTGGCGACTTGGGATTGGTTCTTCATGGATTACGCGCTCCCTTTAACTCTATTCCGCGAGGGCCAACGTGGCCGGCCGCGAAATCCAGCCGCCGAAACCGTCCGGGACGATTTCCGCCAGTGTGATTTCGGATTCTTCAATGGACTTGATCTGGCCATAGTTCTGGCCCATGTGATTCCCGACGGACACGCGGTGGATCACGCCGTCCGGGGCCTTCACAAGTGCGTACACGGCCTTGGCCGTCTCGATGATGCCCTGCATGCGGAGCGCATCGAGCGGGAACTCCTCGAGCGGTTCGCGGCTTCGATTGAGATCGGGTCTCGGACCGGCCGAAACCATCTGGCCCGGATCCGGCTGCGATTGCTGAAACGGATCCCGCCGCTCGTTGGGCAGATAAGCGAAGGGCTCGAATTGCTTGATCTGCGGAACGGGCTCGATCTGCTGGGATTTGCGGGCCTTGACCTCGGCAACCCGCTGCTCGAGATCTTCCATTCCGCTACCGCAGGCACTCAGTGCGGCAATCGCCAGAAGCAGGGTGCCACGGTGGAGTGCGCGCATCACTTGCCACCTCCGCGCTGAGCGGCTTTCTTGGCCGCATCCGCCGCAGCAAGCTCGTCCTCATCCAGATAGCGGTAGGTCTTGGCCACCGCAGTCATCCGCAGATTTTCCGGATTGAGGCTGTTAGCCCCACGAGCAACGGGCTTCTCTGCCCTGATCTCGACTTCGTCGACCGTCACGATACGAGGGAGTGCGGCAACACCGCTGACGAACGCCCCCATCTCGTGATAGCTGCCGATCACGATAATCTTGTTGGGAATTTCAGCGTAGAAATCCTTCGGCTGCTCGGTCAGAGGCTGGAAAAGTTCTTCGTCGAGGCTGCTGGCTACGCGCGTCTGCGAAATGTCGTTGAGCAGATTGGCGACTTCGCTACGGCTCGGCAGCTGCTTGAGCATCGCGCCGAAGGTGCGCTCCATCTCCTGCAACTGGGCCTTGTAGGCATCGAGCGCGACCACCTTCTTCTGCTTGCGCTCGAACTCGGAAAATAGCGCGGTTTCCTTCTCACGCGCCTCCCTCAATTCATCCCTCATCGGCATGAGCTTGAAGTAGGTACCTCCACCCACCAGCACGACCGCCGTCAATACCGCAGCAGCGAAGTGGACCCAGGTAGGCCAGGTACCCGGACGCTGCACATCCAGCACCTGCAGGTCGTTGATCGCTTCCTGGAAGTTCATTCCACGATCTCCCCGTCATTCGCCTGATCCGGGCCTTCGACCGCCTTCGTCAGGTTGGTCACCTGCAGCGTGAAATCGCTACGACGTGCGCTACCCGTTTCCGTGGTCTTGATCACCACCAGCTTCGGATCGTTGAACCACGGAGACGCCTCGAGATTCTTCATGTAGGTCGAGACACGGCCGTTGGACTCTGCCGCCCCCTCGATCGTCACAAGGGTCCCGTTCTGCTTGATCCCCGTGAGCGTGACACCGTCAGGCAGCGTGTTCACCAACTCGTCGAAGAAGTGCACGGTCGCGCTACGCGAAGCCTGCAGCTCTTCGATGACGCGCATACGCGCCAGCAAGTTGTTCTTGACCTTCTCCAGCTCCTGGATCTCCTTGATCTTCTGATCAACGTCCGCGATCTGCTGGGTCAGGTAGGTGTTGCGATCGTTCTGCAGGTCCAGTGCGTTCTGGATCATCAGGTAGGCGACACCGACGATCACTGCCGCTACCGCCACCGCTACGCCCATCAACGCGACGAAACGCTGCTTGCGCTGCTCGCGCAGTTGCGCGCGCCAGTCCAGCAGGTTGATCTTGGTCATGGATCAGGACTCCGCATCGAACGCGCGGAATGCCAGACCCGCGGCGATCAGCATCGAGGCCTCGTCCTTGGCCAGGACCGAGGGCCGTGCCTTTGCCGAGACGCTCATCGATGCGAACGGACGGGCGATCACCGTGGGGATGCGGAGCCGCTCCTGCACCAGCACGTCGACGTTCGGAATATGCGCGCAGCCACCGGCAAGGATCACCTGGTCGATGTTGCTGTGCTTGCCGGAAGCCGCGAAGAAGAACTGCAGCGATCGATCGATCTGCTGCCCCATGTCGGCGATGAAGCCGGGCAGCACTTCGGTCTCGTAGGTTTCTGGCAGATTGCCGAACTTCTTGGCTTTGCCCGCCTCCTCGAAGCTCATGCCGTACTGACGCATGATCTCCTCGGTAAGCTGCTTTCCCCCGAAAGCCTGGTCACGCGTGTAGATGGTCTGGAGATCGTGCAGGACCAGCAAGGACGAGGAGTTGGCACCAATATCCACCACCGCCACGGTCTTCTTGACGCCCTTCGACGGCATCTGGTGGCGCAGGAACTGGCAGGCGTTCTCGAGCGCGTAGGCCTCGATGTCGACCACCTTGGGCACCAGACCGGCGATCTCCGCCGCTGCACAGCGGCTTTCGACCTGCTCCTTGCGGCAAGCTGCCAGCACCACGTCGGAATTGCCGGTGCCCTTGTCGCTGCCACCCAGAATCTGGAAATCCAGATTCACTTCTTCAATGGGATAGGGAATGTACTGGTCGGCCTGCGCCTTGATCTGCTCCTCCATGTCGTGCTCGGACAACGAGGAGGACATTTGCACGATCTTGGTGATGACCGACGCGCCAGCCACGGCCAGAGCGACGTTCTTGGTACGTGTACCGGCTCGGCTGACGGCCCGCGCGATGGAGTCCGCGACCAGCTTGGGATCTGCGATCTGCTTTTCGTTCACCGCGTTCGGCGGCAACGGTTCCACGGCGTATGTTTCGACATGGAAACGGTCGCCCCGGCGGGAAAGCTCAAGCAGCTTGACGGCGCTGGAACTGATGTCGAGACCGACAAGCTCCTGGCTCCCTCCGCCGAACAGCGATTGCATGATCGACATTGCGCCTCTTCCGCTTGCGCGGCCCCAATTTTTTAATCCCCAGAGAGCGAATGACGCCGCCCCCATTGAGCCTTAATATACCCCAGACGTTCTCCCAAGCAACAATAAGTTGTGTCAACAACTATCTGATGTTGCTTCATAAGCCGGAACGTCATTCCGGGTGTAGCCGGACCTTCGCGAACCACCAGACGTGTCCCGACCGCTAGCCATCTGTTTGTCCCTCATCGGCGGCCTTCTGGTCCTGGCCGCCGCTGCTCCATTCGTCCTGTTCTATGGCGCTCGTTGGTACTACGAGCCCACTCTGCCGTCGGTGGCGTCGCTCAGAGACCTGAAGATGCAGGTCCCCCTGCGTGTCTATACGCGTGACGGCAAACTGATCGGCGAGTTCGGCGCTGAACGGCGTGCGCCACTTGCCTATACGGACATTCCCCCCCACCTGATCGACGCTTTTCTCGCGGCCGAGGACGACCGCTTTTTCGAACATCCCGGGGTCGATTGGCAAGGTCTGGCACGCGCCACACTCAAGCTGGTGACCACCGGCGAGAAGAGCCAGGGCGGCAGCACGATCACCATGCAGCTTGCCCGAAACGTGTTTCTCAGTTCCGAAAGGAGCTACGAACGCAAGATTCGCGAGATCCTTCTGGCGTTGCGCATCGAACGCGAGATGACCAAGCAGGAGATCCTGGAGACCTACCTCAACAAGATCTTCCTGGGGCAGCGGGCCTACGGGGTCGGGGCCGCGAGCCGCGTCTATTTCGCGCGCGAGCCTGCCGATCTGACCTGGGCCCAGACGGCCTTGCTCGCCGGCCTCCCCAAGGCCCCCTCCCGGGACAACCCCGTCATCGCCCCCGAGCGGGCGCAAAGCCGGCGCGACTACGTGCTGCGGCGCCTGCGCTCCCTCAACAAGATTTCCGAGCTCGACTTCCAGGCCGCACTAGCCGAGCCGGTGGTCGTGAAACTCGCCACACCCCAGGTCGAAACCGACGCCCACTTCGTCGCCGAAATGGTTCGATCGGAGGTCGTCGCCCGATACGGCGACCTGGCCTACACCTCTGGCTACCGGGCAACGGCCACGGTCTTGTCCACGCGACAGGAGGCTGCCAACAGCGCGCTTCGCTCGTCGCTGCTGGCCTACGACGAACGGCACGGATGGCGCGGTGCTGAAGCACGCCTGCCGCCCGATCTGATGACCGAAAGCGGCGAGAAGCGCGACGCGATCGAAGAACTCCTGTCGCAACGGCCGCTGGTCGCCGGCCTTCGAGCCGCCGCCGTCGTGAGCTTCCGGCCCGAGCGCCTGACCGTCCTGCTCCAGGGACTGCGGCTGGTGGAAATCGCATCCGAAGACTTCAAGTGGGCACGCCTGACCGGCGCAAAGGCTCTGAAGCCGGGGGACATCGTCCGCGTTCGCTCGGTGGAGGACCGTTGGCGGCTCGCACAGATCCCCGAGGTACAGGGCGCGCTCGCCTCGATGAATCCGCATACCGGCGCGATCGAGGCCGTGGTCGGTGGCTACGATTTCCTGCTCAACAAGTACAACCGGGCCACTCAGGCGCGTCGCCAGCCCGGCAGCGGCTTCAAGCCGTTCCTCTTCGCCGCTGCGTTCGAAAAGGGATTCACGCCCGCCTCCGTGCTGCTCGACGCGCCGATCGTGTACCGCGACTCGGAAATCGAAGGAGCGTGGCGCCCCGAGAACTACGACGGCGACTTCAAGGGTCCGATGCGCCTGCGCGAAGCGCTGGTGTATTCGCGCAACCTGGTAACGATTCGCTTGCTGCAGGAAGTCGGTCTCGACACGGCGCGCGATTACATCTCGCGATTCGGACTGGCGAAGGACCGTATTCCCCGGGATCTCTCGATGGCGTTGGGCACCGGCTCCTTCAGCCCGATGGAAATGGCCTCGGCCTACGCGGTGCTGGCCAATGGCGGATATCGCGTCACGCCGTACCTGCTCGAATCGATTGCAGAACCCAGCGGCAAGGTCGTGTTCCAGGCCCAACCCGCTACTGTCTGCAACGACTGCAAGGACGAGCCCGAAGCCGCTTCGGCCGCAGCCGTTCCGCCGGAGCCCGAAGCCTTGCAGCAACCGCGACATGCTCCCCGCGTGGTCGACGCGCGTGTCGCCTGGCTCGTGGACGACATCCTGCGCGAAGTCGTCGTACGCGGTACCGGCGCTCAGGCCCGCAAGCTGGGACGGGCCGATATCGCCGGCAAGACGGGCACCACGAACGACGAGACCGATGCCTGGTTCAGCGGATTCAACCGCGATCTGGTGTCGGTGGTTTGGGTCGGCTTCGACCAGCCGGCACCGCTGGGCAAGGGTGAAGTCGGCGGCCGCGCAGCGCTGCCGATGTGGATGGATTTCATGCGGGCCGCGCTCGCGGATACCCCCGAGACCGCGTGGCCGAGACCTCCCGGCCTCGTCGATGTTCGTATCGATCGCACCAACGGAACACTGGCCGCCGGCGGCGATCCTGACGCGATCATCGAGGTGGTGCAGGACGACCACGTTCCGGGTTCTGGCGACAAGAGCGGTTACGGCGAAGAGGTTCCGCTCGAGGAACTGTTCTGATCATCCGAGTCCCTCGCACATGTCCCGCCGCAGCCTTGCTTCCGCCGCAGAACTGATCGATGAAGCCGCGCGTCTGATCTGCGACGAAGGCTATGCCGATTACCGCATGGCCAAGCACAAGGCGGCAGAGCGGCTGGGGCTGGGTCGAACCGGCAATCTTCCGGACAATCGCCAGATCGAGGCGGCGGTGATCGATCGCCAAGCCCTGTTCGGTGGGCAGGCCTACTACGCTCGTCTCAAGTCCATGCGCGCGACGGCGCTGCGCGCGATGAAGCTGCTGGCGGCCTACGAGCCCCGGCTGGCCGGCAGCGCCGTCAGCGGCGCGATCGGCGACGGCCATCGCGTCCAGATCCATCTCGTTTCGGATCATGCCGAGGCCGTCGAGATCCTTCTGCACGATCGTCAGATTCCGTTCGAGCAGGACGAGCGCGTCTATCGTCTCGCCGATGGACGCGAAGTCGAGATTCCGCTGCTGCGATTCGAGGCGGACGATATCGGCGTCGACCTCGCCGTCTTCGATCCCGGGACGATCCGCAATCCACCGCTGTCCCAGGTCGATGGCAAGCCCACGCGCCGACTCACGCCCGAACAGTTGCGTCCTCTGGTCGACGCAAGCCCCTGAAACGAAGAAGCCCCGCACCGGCGGGGCTTCTTCATCTTTACCCTTTGTGCCGCCGGATCAGCGCTTGGCCATCGCCGACACGTCGCGCGTCGCCGCGCCCGTGTAGACCTGGCGCGGACGCGCGATGCGCATGCCCGGATCCGAGATCATTTCGATCCAGTGCGCCACCCAACCCACGGTGCGCGCCACGGCGAACATCGGCGTGAACATGTTCACCGGGATGCCGAGCGCCTTGTAGATGATGCCCGAGTAGAAATCGACGTTCGGGTAGAGCTTGCGCTGCTTGAAGTAGTCGTCGCTGAGCGCGATCTCCTCGAGCTTCATCGCCAGTTCGAGCTGCGGATCGCTGACGTTCAGCGCCTTGAGCACCTTGTGGCACTGCTCGCGGATGATCGTCGCGCGCGGGTCGAAGTTCTTGTAGACGCGATGACCGAAGCCCATCAGGCGAACGCCCGAGTTCTTGTCCTTCACCTTGTCCATGAAACCCTGGACCTTCTTCACGTCGCCAATCTCTTCGAGCATCTTGAGAACGGCCTCGTTGGCGCCGCCGTGCGACGGGCCCCACAGCGCCGCGATGCCCGAGGCGATCGCCGCATACGGATTGGTGCCGGTGGAACCTGCCATGCGCACGGTCGAGGTGCTGGCGTTCTGTTCGTGATCCGCGTGCAGGATGAACAGGATGTCGAGCGCCTTGGCGGCGACCGGGTTCACCACGTACGGCTCGGCCGGCACCGCGAACATCATGTGCAGCAGGTTCGAACAGTAGTCGAGGTTGTTCTGCGGATACATGAACGGCTGGCCGAAGTAGCGCTTGTAGGCCGCCGCCGCGATCGTCGGGATCTTCGCGATCATCCTGTGCGCGAAGATCTCGCGGTGACGCGGATCCTTGTTGTTGGTGGTGTCGTGATAGAACGCGGACAGCGAGCCGACCACGCCGGTGAGCATGGCCATCGGGTGAGCGTCGTAGTTGAAGCCACTGAAGAGATTCTTCAGCGACTCGTTGATCATCGTGTGCTTGCGGATGCTCGCGTCGAAATCCGCGAACTCGGTCTTGTTCGGCAGTTCGCCGTTCAGGATCAGGTACGCCACTTCGATGAAGTTGCAGTGCTCGGCGAGCTGCGCAACCGGATAACCGCGATACAGCAGGATGCCTTCGTCGCCATCGATGAAGGTGATGGCCGACTGCGTCGAACAGGTCGACGTGAACCCAGGATCGTAGGTGAAAGCACCGAGCTTGTCGTAGACCTTGCCAACATCCAGGCCCACCGGACCCAGTGTGCCCTTCACGGCTGGGAGATCGATCTTTTCGCCCGTCTCATTGTTGACGAGGCTGTACGTGGCGCTGCTCATCCGCTGACTCCCAAGAATTCTTCGTGGATCTCGTTCACATCGCAGGCGGTCGGCCCGCGCCGTCGTGGCGCGAGCCGCCCCACCGGTACGCTGGCGGGTCGGAAAAACCGCCGGATTCCGCGGGCCGTGCCCATGACCTCAGGGGACGGCGACGGCGGGCGGCAAGCTTAGCGATTTTCCCGGCCGCGCCGCCAGCGCGGACCTGCCCTCTTGCCGGTTTTGGGTCGCACGCGCCGTGCCATTCGAGGACTGGCAGTGGGTGGAAAAGCGACGCCCAATGAAAAAGGCCGCGACGGATCGCGGCCTTTTCAAACTGCCGAAGCGAAGCTTCAGGCCTTTGTGCCGAAGCGCTTCTTGAACTTGTCGACGCGACCGCCGGCTTCCACCTGGCGCTGCTTGCCGGTGTAGAACGGGTGCGAGCGCGAGGAGGTATCCAGATTGACCAGCGCGTACTCCTTGCCGTCCTCCCACTTGATCCTGTCCTTGCTGGTCAAGGTGGATCGGATACGGAAGGTGTGGCCGGCAGCATTGTCCTTGAAGACAACGTAGTCGTACTTGGGGTGGATACCTTCTTTCATGTTGACGCCCTGCATGCCGCAAAAAAGGGCGCGAAGTGTAGGTCCGCCCCGGCACCGGCGCAAGCCGGGTCTCGTGTTCGCCCGGAATCGGGACATTCCGGGGGCCGGTGCGCCTCGAATCGCGCTCCAGCCGCCGGGCTCGCGACCCCGGTCCTGCTCAGGCCTGCGGAGAAACCCGCGTCTTCCCGTTCATCAGCCGGACCGGCTTGCTGAAACGCTGCCATGCGACGAAGAAGAGGCCCACCGCTGCCACTGCCATCGCCGCCGGAACCAGAAGATGCATGTCCATCGATATTCACCCTGCGACCCGAGTCGCGTTATTGATTGTTCGGAAGGTCCACGCCGGCTTTCTGGGCCGCGTGCGGTGCGATTCATATCGCGGGCAGGGCGCAGGCGACCCGGCGCCACCGACCAGCGGAAGCTGCCGTCGGGCGAAGCGGACCGGCGGTATCCGGTCCGGGGTCGAGCGGCTCAGACCGACGCGGAAGGCGCCGCGGGACGCGCAGCGCGCAATTCGCGCGTCTTGGTCGGCGCGCCGGTGACCAGGCGGTCGCCGATCTTGCGGGTGAAGTACTTCCAGCTCCATAACACGAACACGCGCACCCGCTGGGCGCCGTCGATGAGGGCCATGATGTGCACGAAGGCCCACATGAACCAGCCGATGATGCCGCTGACCTTCATGAACTTGAGGTCGCCGACCGCCTTGTTCATGCCGATCACCGCCATCGTCCCCATGTCGAAGTAGCGGAACGGCTTGGGGGCCGCCTTGCCCGTCAAACGGTGGCGCAGCACCTTGGCGACGAACTGGCCCTGCTGGATCGCCGCGGGCGCCAGGCCCGGCACCTCCACGCCGGCGGCATCGGTCAGACGGGCCAGATCGCCGATCACGAAGATCTCCGGGTGCCCGACCAGCGAGCAGTCCGCCTCGACCTGCACGCGCCCGGTGCGGTCCAGCGCCCCGCCCGCCTTCTCGACCAGGATGCGCCCGAACATCGAGGCGGTGACGCCAGCCGCCCACAGCACGGTGCGGGTCGGAATGGTCTGCACGCCGGCGTCCGAGCGCGTGCGGACCTGCCCGGCGTCCACATGCTCCACGCGCGTGCCGGTGAGGACCGTCACGCCCAGTTCTTCGAGGTGCCGCTTTGCGGCGACCCGCAGCTTGGGCGCGAACGCCGGAAGGATCTCGGCCGTGCCTTCCACCAGCAGCACGCGCGCTTCGCGCGGATCGATCGCGCGAAAGTCCTTCACCATCGTCTTGTGCGCCAGTTCGCCGAGCGCACCGGCCAGCTCCACGCCGGTCGGCCCGCCGCCCGCGACCACGAAGGTCATCAGGGCCTTGCGCACCTCGGGATCCTGCTCGACTTCCGCCAGTTCGAAGGCTCCGAAGATCTTGCGCCGGATCTCGATGGCGTGTTCCACGGTCTTCATGCCGGGCGCGAATTCCCGCCATTCGTCATGCCCGAAATAATGGTGCTTCACGCCCGTGGCGACGATCAGCGTGTCGTACCTCAGCTCGCCGAACTCGTGCACGAGCTTTCGCGCAACCGGATCGACGTCGTAGGCCGTCGACGTCAGGCACTGCACCTTCGGATATTTGCGCAGCACGACGCGCTGCGGAATCGCGATGTCGCCGGTGGTCAGCGAACCCGTGGCGACCTGGTACAGCAGCGGCTGAAACAACTGGAAGTTGCGCTTGTCCAGCAGCGTGACGCGGCACCCTGCTTTCCCGAGCGCCTTGGCCGCGTTGAGGCCACCGAAGCCGCCACCGACGATGACGACGTGATGCTCCCCAACCGCTGACTGCGACATGGAATTTCCGAACGTTGCCGACGACGGCGAATTCTACGTGCGCGCTGGCTCGACGGGCCTGCCCTGCGAGCCAGGCTCATTCGTCAGCCGGGCGGTTCAGCCTTGGCACTGCGGCTCGAGGTCTTCTTCGGTTTCGCGATCCGCTCCATCGGCTTGGGCGGCTCGGCGCCGGTCAGCCAGCGCTCCTGGAACACGTAGCGCGATACCTGCGCCACGTCGTACAGGTACCAGGCGTTCACCGAACCGCCGACGAGTGCCCCGATGATGGGCACGACACCCGCGGCCTTGCGCTTGCCCAGGTTGATGCCGAGCTTCGACGCCAGGTTGTTCAGCGAGAACACCGCGGCTTCCTTGGCGAATTCGCGTTCGGCCGCACGCTCCACGCCGTCGCGCCATGCCGATTCCTCGAGCGAGCTCACCTGGAAGTCACGCAGCGCGGCCACGGCGACCTGCTTCTCCTCGAGGCTGTTCGCCGAAGCCAGCGCGAACACGCCGATCGCAAGCTGCCGATATCCCGGCTGACGCAAATCCTCCCCGTAGCAGAGACCGACCCGGTGGATCGTGCGCAGCGCGAGCGCGATCAGCGCCGGCACATCCGCCACCATCCCCGCCGCGCCGGCGACACCGAAGGCTGCGCCGCCGACACCACCCATGGCCATCGCGCGACGCTGCTCGGTGCGCATCAGGTCGTCGCAGACCTTGAGGCTCTGCTCCCGCAACTCGCCCAAGGTCGCCACGCCGGCGCGTTTGAGGATGGGACGTTCGTCGGAGAATTTCTCCGCGACGCGATTCACCCCGTCGAGCGCCGCCCGCAAGGCGTCTTCCGGCACCAGTGCCTGCACCGCGCCGGCGATCTTGCTGCCGGGCTTCGCCAGCAGGCGTGTTCCCCAACCCGGCGACTCGGCTTGCCAGTCGCGGATCAGCTTGAGCTGACGCTTTTCGTAGTCGGTGAGGGCTCTCATTCGAAGCGATCAGGAATCGGTTGAAGTCCGCCGCATTGTAGGGACGCCGGCTGAACCCGAGTCGACCGCAAACAACCGTCAACACGAAATCGCGGATGGCCTCGGCGCCGCGCCGTGCGCTACGACATCCCGACGATATGCACGATCACCACGATGCCGGCCGCCACGACGATCAGTGCGGTGAGCAGCATCTTGAGTGTCTCGATCACGATCGTCTCCCGAGCCTGTGAAGGTTCGACGCAGGCAGCGTTCCGAAGTCGCGCCTTACTGGCCGTAGACCGGGACCGATTCCACGCTCAGGTCGTAGCCCCAGGCATGGCTGACCACCGCCGCGTTCACCGGCAGCGGCAGGAAGTTGGCCCCGCTCTGCACCATCACGCCGACACCGAGCTTCGCCTTCTGCGGCGAATAGGTGCCCTGGATCGCCGCCGTGACGACGCCGTTCTTCACGTGGAAGAGCCGTGCGCGGGCACCGGCGAACGCGATCTCGGGACCGAGCGCGGTCGTGCGCGTGCTCACGCCGCCGCGCGCATCCGATGCATCGGTCTTGCCGGTGCGCACGCCGAGCAGATCCTTCACGGTCACGCTGACGGTGGCCTGCGACACCAGGTCACCGAAACCCCAGGCGGCGAAGCTCGCGGCTGTCTTAGGGTTCTGCACCCATCCGCGCAGGAAGATGCCGTACGCGCCCAGGCCCGGCTCCTGCAATTCCGCTGGCGGAATGACTTCGACGAAGGCCAGCACGTCGCTGACCGACTTGCCGTCGCCGTCGTCACTGCAGGTCGATCCGGACACGTGGACCATCGCAAGCTGTCCGCCGGCCTCGGTCGGTGCGAACGAAAAGCCTGCCGGGAGCAGGCCCGCGAGCGTCACCGCGGGCAGCGTGACGAGCGTGGTCTGCTCAGCGCAGTTCGAGTAGTGGATGAAGTGCTGATCGACTTCCAGCGGCGGGGCGGCAACCGCCGAGGCGGCATACAGGGCAGCAGGCAGGCTGGCGAGGACGAAGCGCTGGAACAGGTTCATCGTGATTTCCCGGTGAGTGCGATGTGGCCGGGACGGTGCGTCCGGCGGTGCATGCATTCTCGGGATCGACGTGGCCACGATCTCCACGGTTCACAAACAAGATTCAAATGACTTGCACACCGGCACCGCGCAACGCGGCAACCGTGGGCCTTACGCGACAGCAGGCTCCCGCGCCGGCTTGCCGTCGAAGCGATAGCCGTAGCCGTAGACCGACGTGACGATGGTCTGCGCCTCGTCGTTCAAAGCCGAGCGCAGCTTGCCGACCGCGTTGGTCAGCGAGGTCTCGGAGACGATGCGCCCCGGCCACACGGCTTCCAGCAATTGTTCCTTGGTCACCACTTCGCCCGCGTGGCGCAGCAGGAACATCAGCAGCTCCAGCGGCTTCCGGGGAAGGTCGACGCGCTGGCCGTCCACCTGCAGTTCCAGCGCGCGCTCGTCCAGGACGATCGGGCCGAAGCTCCAGCGAAAAGGTCCGCTTCCATTGGCCGCGGCCACCGGTGCGGGCGCCGCCATGGACTTGAGCCGCCGCAACTGCGTGCGCACGCAGGCGAGCAGTTCGCGCGGCTCGCAGGGCTTCGAGAGGTAATCGTCGGCGCCGAGTTCCAGCCCCACTACGCGGTCGGTCGTCCCGTCCTGGCTGGTGAGCATGATCACCGGCACCTGCGAAAACCCGCGCAACCAGGCCAACAGTGCGAGGCCGTTCTCGTCCGGCATCATCAAATCCGAAATCACGACGTCGGGGAGACCGCCCGCCGCGCCGGCGCGAAACGCCGCCACGCTCTCGTAACAGTTCACCTCGAACCCGACCTCGACGAGATAGCCGCCGATGAACTCCCGCAGGGCGGGGTCATCATCGACGAGAGCGATTCGGGCAGGCATCGGGGATTTTATGCGCAGGGCCGGCACCGCGCGCTAGTCAGACGCGCCGCCTTTGCGGATGGAACCCGGTGCACCGCGCTATCCCCGCAGCGAACGCCACAGATCCAGGGCCTGCTCGTACTCGAGGTTGGCGATGTGCCGACCGACCGCGGCCACCGCCTCCCGCCTCTGGGCCGGCAACGCGGCCGCCAACGCTTCGAAGGTGTCCCAGGCGCTGTCCTCGTCGTCTTCCAGCTCCTGCTCCAGCTTGGCGGACAACTGCTTCACGCGCTCCGCATCGACCGGCTGCGTCGTGGTCGTCGACGCCATCGCCGCCCGTAATTCGTGGCGCGCCGCCGTCATCGCAGCGTCGAGTTCGTCGAGTTCGTCCTCATGTGGCGCCGATGCCCCCGCCGCCCCCAGCCGCGCCTCGAGCTTCGCCGCCAGTCGCGACAGCCTCAGGGCGCCGATCTGCGCCCCGAACCCCTTCAGCGTATGCGCCGAGATCGCCGCTTCGGCGAGCTGTCCCGCTTGGGTCTGTACACGGATCCGTTCGGCAAGGTCCTCGCCATCGATGAAATGCAGCGCAAGCCGCTCATACAGCGCGGGCGTCCGCGCGACCCGTCCGCGCGCGCGTTCGAAATCGAAATCCGGTTCGGCGTCCTCGCGACGGTCGCGCCGGTGCAGCACCGGCCCCTCCCCGCGTCCGGTCACGCGCGACAAGGCGGCGAACAGCTCGTCGACGTCGATCGGCTTGCCGACGAAATCGTCCATTCCGGCGGACAGGCAGCGCTCGCGATCCGGCGCCATCACGTTGGCCGTGAGCGCGATGATCGGTACGCGACGCCCGGACTCGGCCGCGCGGATATGGCCGGTGGCTTCGATGCCGTCCATGCCGGGCATGCGCATGTCCATGAAGATCGCGTCGAAGGTCTGCTGCGCCGCCAGCGCGATGCCCTCGGCGCCGGACGCCGCCAGCGACACGATCACGCCCGCCGACTGCAGCAGGTCGCGTGCGACTTCGAGATTGGCCTCGTGATCGTCGACGACCAACGCGCAAAGCCCGGTGAGATCGGCTTCCTGGCGCACAGCGACCACGCGTGGCGCGGCGTCCTGCGACGAGATGCCCAGACTCACATCGAAACGGAAGGTGCTGCCGCGGCCGGGCTCGCTGTCCACGCCGATGCTGCCGCCCATCAATTTCACCATGCGCTTGCAGATGGACAAGCCCAGGCCCGTACCGCCGAACTTGCGCGTGGTCGACGAGTCCGCCTGCACGAACGGCGCGAACAGCTTCGCGATCTGCTCGGCGCTCAGGCCGACGCCCGAATCCTGCACGGCGAAATGCAGCTGCACGCGCTCATCCCCTGCGGACACGGGTGCGGCGCTGACGCGCACCACCACTTCTCCGCGTTCGGTGAACTTCACGGCGTTGCCGCCCAGGTTCAGCAGGATCTGCCCCAGGCGCAGCGGATCGCCGACGAGATTGCGCGGCACGGTGGGCTCGACCTCGATGCGAAACGCCAGCGCTTTTTCCTGCGCGCGCAAACCCACGACGCTCTCGAGGTTGTCGAGCACCTGCGACAGCGCGAACGGCGCGTCGTCGAGTTCCAGCCTGCCGGCCTCGACCTTCGACAGGTCGAGCACGTCGTTGATGATGTCCAGCAGCGAGCGCGCCGCGCTTTCGATCTTCGCGAAGTAATCGCGCTGGCGCTGCGGCTGCTCGGAGCGCAGGCCCAGGTACGCGAAACTCAGCACCGCGTTCATCGGCGTGCGGATCTCGTGACTGATGTTGGCCAGGAACTCGCTCTTGGCGTGGTTGGCGGCCTGCGCCATCTCGGTGGCCCTGGCGAGGCTTTCCTGCAGCTCGTGTTTTTCGGTGTTGTCCTGCCAGAAACCGGTGGCGGCCATCGTGCCGTCGGCCTCGAAGCGCTTGAGCGCGGCCGTGCGCAACCAGCGCAGGCGACCGTCGCGATGGATGATGCGGTACTCGAAGTCGACGTTGCCCTCGGTCGGCGAGGCCATCTGGCCCATGACCACCGGCAGGTCCTCCTGAACCACGCGCTCCATCACGGCCATCGGATTGACGCGACCTTCTTCGGCCGGTACGCCGCACAGTTCCTCGAGGCGATTGCTGATGAACGGAAAGCCGAGCGCACCGTCGGGCGTGCGCCGCAGTTCAAACAGAACACCGGGGGAGCGATCGGTGATCTCGCGTACGCGGCCTTCCGCCGCCTGGGCGGCATCGCGTGCGGCGGCCAGATCGTTCTCGAGCTTGCGGGTGTCGGTGATGTCCTGCCAGAAACCGTTGAAGATCGTCGAACCGTCGGGCTCGCGCTGCGGCAATCCGAGCGAGCGCATCCAGCGGATCTCGCCGCTCTTGGCGTGGCGGATGCGAAAGTCGGTGGACAGCATCGTGAGATTCGCCGTGGCCTCGCGGATCGCCGCGGACGTCACCGAGACGTCTTCGGGCATCAACGTCTCGAAGCGGGCGCGCGGATCGCGCTGACTGGTCTCCTGGTCGATGCCGGTCAGACGCAGGATGCCGTCGGAGAGGTAGGTCATCGTGACGTCGCCCGCCTTGTCCACGCGAAACTGGTACAGCGCGCCCGGCACCGTGTCCGCGATCGTGCGCAGTTGCCGTTCGGCGGTCTCGAGCCGCTCCTGCGCATCCTTCTCGGACGTCACGTCCAGCGCGTAATTGTTCCAGAGCCAGCCGCCGTGCTCGGTGCGGCGAGGCGAGGCGAACGTGCGCATCCAGCGGATGGCGCCGGTGTCGGGACGGCGCAGGCGCACGTCCACCGTGACCGGGCTCATCTTCATCGCGCCTTCCGCGTAGGCGCGCGCGAGGACGGGGAAATCCTGCGGCAGCGTGATCTTCGCCAGCGCCATCGGGTCGGCCAGCAACTGCTCCGGCGTCAGGCCCGTGATGTCGTGCGCACGCTGGCTGACGTAGGTGTAGCGCACGTTCATCTTCTGATCCGTGCTGACCTCGTACACCATGCCCGGCAACGATTCCGCGAGGTCCTTGAACCGGCCCTCCATCAGCGATTCCTGCACGCGATCGCCGCCGAGCTGGTCGGCCGACAAGGGCGTTGGCACCGGAGCAGACACGCCGGGATCGGGAACGTCGTTCAAGGGCGACAACCTGGGGAGAGCATGCTGACGAGGGTAATCGTCGCTCGAAGACCCGTCACGCACGAAACCCGGCAAGGCGCTCGACGTGCCGCTGTCGGGTCTCGATCCGGTGGATGCTTACGGGGCGACCGAAGCCGGCAGCGTCACCGCGAACACCTGGCCGACCTGTACCTGGCCGCCTTCGAGCGACGTGCCATTGAGCTTCATGCCATTCGCCTTCAAGCCGTTCATCTTCATGCCGTTGTAACGCAGCCCGTTGCGCTTCACGCCGTTGAAGGTCATGCCGTTGAGCTTGGATCCGTTCAGGCTGATGCCGTTGATGGTGATGCCATTGATCGTGATGCCGTTGAGGCTGAGGCCGTTGAGGCTGAGGCCGTTGAGGCTGAGGCCGTTGGCCTGCTCGGCGGCCTGCGCCGGCTGGACGCCGACGACGGCCAGGAAGGAAACGACGGCGGCAGCGGCAAAGGTCTTAAAGGTCTTCATGGTGCGTTTCCCGGCTGTTTGGTGTTGGGTGCCGGTTCGTCCCGGCCACGGAACGCACTTTGCCCACCTGCCGGCGAGACATCTCCACGCTCTCCAAACATGATTCAAACCACTTTCACACGCTCCATCCGGAGCCTGAAAACCCTGGAAATCGAGCCCGCCAGGTCGATGCCGACGCGCCCTCAGCGACCGTAGTCGGGGCCTTCCCGCGGCACGTACTCGTATCCGCCGCCATGCCCGCGCACGGTCTTGATCACCGTCGGGTCACCGGGCGTGGGCTCGATCTTCTTGCGCAGCCGCGTGATCCGCATGTCGATCGCGCGATCGAACACCTCGGCCGGATCAATGCCCGCCAGCTCGATCAGCTTGTCGCGCGACAGCACCACTTTCGGGTGATCGGCGAACACCGCGAGCAGCGAGTAATCCGCGCCGGTGATCGGGCAGTCCATCCCGTCAGCGTCGACCAGGCGGCGACGCTGACGGTCCAGGCGCCAGCGGCCGAACCA
The DNA here is from genome assembly GCF_004364935.1 of Panacagrimonas perspica. Taxonomy (GTDB): domain Bacteria; phylum Pseudomonadota; class Gammaproteobacteria; order Nevskiales; family Nevskiaceae; genus Panacagrimonas; species Panacagrimonas perspica. The sequence continues at coordinate 244,314 of NZ_SOBT01000009.1, forward strand.
GACCTCGGCGGACGGCGTCTTCTGCACTGCAGGCACTGCCGCGTGACCGAGCTCAGCCGCAGGAACGGCTGCCATGTTCTTCAGGCGACGCAGCTGCGTGCGCACCCGCGCCAGCAGTTCGCGCATGTCGCAGGGCTTGGCGAGGTAGTCGTCGGCGCCGAGTTCCAGTCCAACGACGCGGTCGGTCGGGCCGTCGATGCTGGTCAGCATGATCACCGGCATCTGCGAGAACGTGCGCACCCAGCTCAGCAGCGCCAGCCCGTCCTCGTCCGGCATCCGCAGATCGGTGATGACCATGTCCGGAGCGAGCTTGGCCACGCCCTCGCGAAACGCCTTCACGCTCGAATACGCATCGACGTCGAATCCGACGTCGACGAGATACCCGCGGATCGACTCACGCAGCGAGTCGTCGTCGTCCACCAGGGCAACTCGGGTCGTCATGGCGAAATCTTAGCGATAAAAGAAGCGTTGGCAGGGGGCGGAAGAAGGCAGGCATGACGGCGGATGCGACGGCATCGACGCCAAACGGGCGTCGATGAAGAGAGTCCGGACACCGCGTGCAACAGGCTGATCACCACGCGGCGTGACATCGTCGCGGCCACGTCACCGTCTCCTCGCCGGGCCTCAGGCCCCATCCGCGAGATGCATCTGCCGCCACAGCGCGAGCGCCTGGGCGTAGTCGAGATTGGCGATCAGCTTGCCGACCGCGGCGTTGGCCTTGCGCTCGCCATCCGGCAGCACCGCCTGCAGGTCCTCGAACGCGTCCCAGGCGGAGTCGTCGTCCGCCTCGAGGCGTCTCAGCAGCTCGGCGGCGAGCGCCGGCACCCGGTCCAGGTCAGCCGAAACGCGGGCGACGGTAGCCGTCTGCTGCCGTTGCCGCAGTGCTGCGCGTGCAGCGATCAGGGCCCGTTCGAGCGCGCCGACGTCGATCGATGCGGTGTTTCCTGCGTCGAGCGCCGCCTCGATCCGCGAGGCCTGCCGGGCGACACGCAGCGCGCCGACCTGTGCAGCGAAACCCTTCAGCGTATGCGCGGCGATGCCCGCAGCCTGCAATCGACCTGCGGCGACTTCCGCTCGCAGGCGTCCGATCAGATCCTCGCCCGCGAGGAAGTCGTTCGCGAGATGGTCGTAGAGCTCCGGCCTCGTCCCGAAGCGTTTGCGGGCCGTCTCGAAATCGAACTCCGGCAGCGGCGCGCCCGAAGTCTCGGGATCCGTCCCGGCGACGTTCGCGGCCCGCGGCGCCACAGACCACACCGCGCGCGTCGCGGTGCTGGCCTCTTCGTCCTCCTCGCGTCCAGTCCAGCGCGCCAGCGTGGAGAACAGCTCGTCCACGGCGATCGGCTTGCCGACGAAGTCGTCCATGCCGGCCGTCAGGCAGCGCTCGCGGTCCGGCGCCATGACGTTTGCCGTGAGCGCGATGATTGGCGTCCGGTGACCGCGGCCCTCCTGCTCACGGATACGCCGCGTGGCCTCCAGGCCATCCATGCCCGGCATGCGCATGTCCATGAAGATGGCATCGAAGCGCTGCGTGCGCGTGATTTCGATCGCCTCCTGGCCGGACGCTGCAAGCGTCGTGCTGACGCCCACCGAGTCGAGCAGCTCGCGCACCACTTGTCGATTGACGTCGTGATCGTCCGTCACCAGCACCGACAGGCCATGCAGGTCGACGCCATCGGTGCGCGCCGCGCGGACCTCCACCTTGCCGTCGGCCAGCGCGAAGGACGCGGTGAAACGGAACGTGCTGCCCACGCCCGGCTCGCTCTCCACCCGGATGTCGCCGCCCATCATCTCGACCAGACGCTTGCAAATCGACAAGCCCAGGCCGGTGCCGCCGAATTCGCGCGACGTCGACGAATCGGCCTGCATGAACGCCTGGAACAGCTTGCCGGCCTGCTCGGACGTCAAGCCGATGCCGGTATCGCGCACGCAGAATTCCAGCCTCACGCTGCCCCCGGCAGCAGCGGCATCCGGTGCCAGCCCCACGGTGATCAGCACGGCGCCCTCGTGCGTGAACTTCACCGCGTTGCCGCCGAGGTTGAGCAGGATCTGCCCCAGCCGCAGCGCATCGCCCACCAGTGCCTTGGGCACGGCCGGGTCCAGTTCGATCTGGAACACCAAGCCCTTCTCCTGCGCGCGCAGGCCGACCACGCTCTCGATGTTGTCCAGCACCTGGCTGAGCGCGAACGGCGCGCGTTCGAGTTCCAGCTTGCCGGCCTCGACCTTCGACAGGTCGAGCACGTCGTTGATCAGGTCGAGCAGGGTCTTGGCCGACGATTCGATGCGCGCCAGGTACTCGCGCAGCTTCGGCGGCGGGTCCGCACGCAGGCCCAGATACGCGAACGACAGGATCGCGTTCATCGGCGTGCGGATCTCGTGACTCATGTTGGCCAGGAATTCGCTCTTCGCGCGGCTCGCCGACTCCGCTGCGAGCTTGGCTTGCGCCAGTTCCCGCTCGACGCGCTTCTCTTCGGTCACGTCCACGGAGTGGCCGATCCAGCGCATCGAGCCGCCTTCCATCTCGCGGCGCGACGAATGCGTGCGCACCCAGCGCAGTTCGCCGTCGGGCTTGAGGATGCGGAAGTCCGAACTCATCGGCCCGCTCTGCGTGAACGAGCGCTGGAATTCCTTGAGCAGGCGTGCGCGATCCTCCAGCGGGATCAGCCGCGTCAGCGCGGTGTTGTCGCGCAGCACCTCGGAACTGGAAATGCCGTAGAGGTCCTGTGCGCCGTCGGTCACGTAGACCGTGCGACTGCCTTCCTTGGGGTGATACTGCGTTTCGTAGACGACGCCGGGCAGCGATTCGGTGATGTCGCGGATGCGCCGCTCGGCGGCTTCCGCCGCGTTCTTGGCCTGCGCCAATGCTTGTTCGATGTGCTTGCTCTCGGTGACGTCCACCGTCAGGCCGATCGAGCGCACCACGCCGCCCTCGCCCTGCCGGCGCGCCGCGTTCGTGCGCAGCCAGCGCCACTCGCCATCCGGTCGATGGAAGCGAAAATCCGTCACCGAGGCAGTCCGCGACTCCGGGTTGCCCAGGTAGTCGTTGCGCATGTTCTCGAGATCTTCCGGATGGACGCGCGACAGGATCGCGTTGGCATCGCGCATCGCCTCCTCGCGCGCCACGCCGTAGACCGACTGCGAGCCCTCGGTCAGAAATTCGGTGCGACGCGTGCCGTCGGGGAAATGGTGGATCTCGAAGACGACGCCGGGCAGCGACTCGGTGATGTCGCGGATGCGCCGCTCCGTGGCCTCGACCGCCTGGCGCGCCAGCACCTGCTCGTGGATGTCCACCGCGTAACCGGTCCACAGCAACGAGCCGTCGTCCTGCCGCACCGGCTTGCAGTAGTCGCGCACCCAGCGCGCTTCGCCGGACGCGCCGAGCACGCGCACGTCGAGCGACATCGGTTCGAGCGCGGTCTTGGCGCGAAGGTAGGCCTGCTGGAACGCCGGCCGGTCGTCCGCGTGGATCCGCGTCAGCATGACCATGCCGTCGGCGTAGATCTGCTCGGCCGTGACGCCGAAGATCGGCAGCACCGATCCGCCGATGAAGTGAAAACGAAATCCACCATCGGGGTACTCGACCTGCGAGAACAGCACGATCGGCACCTCGCCGGCGAGGTCGCGCAGGCCGATGAGCCTGGCCTCGTCCTCATCGCGCAGGCCGCGATCAGCGGCGTTCTTCCAGTGGATCCCGGGCGGTGTCGCGGCCTTGTCCATGACGTCTCCGATCAGCTGCCGGTGCGCGCCACCGGGCGCGAACGGTTGAACAGCAAGGCGCCCGACGTGCGCGCCGTGTCCTCGTTGCAATCCACTGCGGCCGCCAGTCGCGGACAGGCCGCACTCAGCGCTTCGCGCGTCTGTATCTCGGGCCAGCGCGTCCGCGCCACGCAGACGGCGCCCTTGGGACCCCAGCCCGCCTCGAATGCGAACTCGGCGTCGTCCTTCGATCCCGGCATCTGGACGCCGATGTCGTCGTACAGATCGATCGTCGTGCCGTTCTTGGTGTGCGCCACGCCGTCACCGCAGTAGTCGGCGCGCACCATCTGCACGCAGGCAGCGTGATACGGCAGCAGATCCTCGCCCTTGGGTCCTTTCGCCCACGGCCGGTAGCCGAAACGCGCGCACTTGCCGACGGCGCCTGAGACGCAGGTCAGCGTGATCGGGCCTTCACGGCCCGGGTGCCCTTCCGGCAAGGCGATCGGAAAACCCCAGGTCTCGCCGGCCGCATTCGGCGTGCAGGCCGGCACCCATGCGCCCTGCTCGTTCTGCACGCGGAATTCGTGGCGCAGCACGTCGGGATGCTCGGCGTCCGGGACGATCGAATCCAGCCGGATCGAGCCCACCTGCCCGCCCTCGACGGCCATGTGCACGATGGCGCCCTGCATCTGCGTGCCGTGCAGCACGCGGCCGTCGTCGAGCTTGAGCACGAAGGCCGAACCTTCCACGCTCAGGTCCGGCGCCAGGATGGTCTCCGGTTCCTTGGATTTGCAGGCACTCAACGCGACCAGGGCCAGAGCGATCCACCAAACGGAGGGCCGGGAAAGTCCGCGGGTCGTGACGGGGGACGGGCCGCGCTGCAGATTCATTCGATCTCCTTGAACGCGCAAAACCCGCCCCTCCAAGGTGGAGGGGCGGGCGGGGGAATGATGCTTTCGTCGGGCCCTACTTGGCGACGCCTTCCGGCAGGGTGACCGCGAAGACCGTCGACGCCTGCAGCCCGGTGGCCTGAGTGCCGTTCCAGGCATATCCGTTCATCTTGATGCCGTTCCAGACGTAGCCGTTGAGTCGCAGGCCGTTGAGCTTGATGCCGTTGCAGGCCTGGCCGTTGAAGAAAATGCCGTTGAGCTTCACGCCATTGGCGTTCGATGCGGCGTGGGCCGGGATCGATGAGAGGCTGGCGACGAGGGCGAGGGCGGCGGTGGCGAGGAGCTTGTTCATGGAAATCTCCGGAAGGTCAGTGTGGATTCGGTTCGAAGGCTTGCGTCCCTTCGATGGAAACCAGACTACGCACGGGTCGTCACCGGCTGATCACGGCCCGCGGTGACTTTGTCACCGTTGTGTCACCGCGCCGAACGGCATCAGGTTCCCGGTCATGACCTCCCGCCCGAGCGTGCGGCCCCCGCAATGCGCTGAATCGGCGGCACGCAACAGGCGTCCCACCGATTTGTGACAAACCCCCGGGCGCGGCGATCATGTATCCATGTGCCTGATCGCCCTGGCTTGGAAGGCCCAGCCCCAGCACCCACTCGTGCTCGTCGCCAACCGCGACGAGTTCCATGCCCGCGCGGCCGCCCCGTTGGCCTGGTGGGACGACGCGCCGCTCGTGCTGGCCGGCCGTGACCTGCAGGAAGGCGGGGCTTGGCTGGGCGTGTCGCGATCCGGTCGCGTCGCAGCGGTGACCAATGTGCGCGGGCCGGATGCCGCCGTCCGGAAGCCCCTGTCGCGCGGCCAGCTCGTCGCCGATTTCCTGCGCGGGGACGATTCCGCCGCGGCTTACGCCGACCGTCTCGAACACGAGGCCGCCGGCTACGGTGGCTTCAACCTGTTGCTGTGCGACGGCGACGAGTTGCGCTACGTGACCAACCGCCCGCGCTTCCTGTCCGAGGACGTCGCGCCTGGCGTGCACGCGCTGAGCAATGCCCAGCTCGATACGCCGTGGCCGAAGGCACGGCGCGCACGGGCGGTGGTGGAGAACGTCATCCTGCGCGAAAGCCCGGGCGAGGCGATCGACGATGCCGAGCTGCTGGCCGTAATGGCGGACGCCTCGCAGGCGCCGGACGAGGCATTGCCGCTGACCGGCGTGAGCCTGGAGATGGAACGCCTGCTGTCGTCGCCGTTCATTCGCACGCCGACCTACGGCACGCGCTGCACGAGCCTGCTGCGGATCTCGCACACCGGCGAGATCCGCCTGCTCGAACGACGTTTCGGACCGGACGGATTACCCAGCGGCGAGAGCCGCGAGACCTTCGTCGTAACGTAGCCCGGACGAAGTCCGGGATTGCGCCATCTGGAGAGAGGCATCCCGGACTTCGTCCGGGCTACGGACTCAATGCCGCCCGGTGTGCCCGAAACCACCCGCGCCGCGCTGGCTGCTCTCGAACTCCGACACCAGCTCGAACTCGGCCCGCACCACCGGCACGATCACCAGCTGCGCGATGCGCTCGCCGGGATTGATGACGAACGCGGTCTGGCCGCGGTTCCAGCACGACACCATCAGCTCGCCCTGGTAATCGGAATCGATGAGACCGACGAGATTGCCCAGCACGATGCCGTGCTTGTGACCCAGGCCCGAGCGCGGAAGGATCACGGCGGCCAGGCCCGGATCGGCGATGTAGATGGCCAGGCCCGTGCGCAGCAAGGTGGTCTGTCCGGGCGCGAGATCCAGCGGCGCATCCAGCAGCGCCCGCAAGTCCATGCCGGCCGAACCGTCGGTGGCGTGCGCCGGCAACGGCAGTTCGCGGCCCAGGCGCGGGTCGAGGATCTTCAGCTGGATGCGGGTCATGAGTGCTTTTTGTTGTCGATGTGCAGGCGTTCCACGATCAGGGCCGCCAGTTCTCGCGCGAGCTGATCCTTGCCGGCCTGCGCGAGTTCGCGCCCGCCGCCGTCCCAGAACACGCTGAGCTGGTTGTCGTCCCGATCGAATGCGCGTCCCTGTCCCACCCAGTTGGCGGCGATCAGGTCGAGCTTCTTCTTCGTGAGCTTCTCGCGCGCGTGGGCTTCGAGCTTCTCGGTCTCCGCCGCGAAGCCGACGATGAACAGGTCCGGCTGCGCGGCGCGCACGCGAACCAGGATGTCGTCGGTGCGCGTCAACGCCAGCGACATCGCCTCGCCCTTCTTCTTGATCTTCTCGCCGGCGATTTCGGCAGCGCGGTAGTCGGCCACCGCGGCAGCGCCGACGAACAGGTCGGCGTTCTTCGCTGCCTCGAGCGCCGCATCGCACATCTGCTGTGCGGACTCGACGTCGATGCGCGTTGCGCCCGGTGGCACGCCCAGGTTCGTCGGGCCGGAGATCAGCGTCACGCGCGCGCCCAGCTGCGCGAGTGCCAGGGCCAGCGCGTAGCCCTGCTTGCCGGAGGAGCGGTTGGTGATGAAGCGCACCGGATCGATCGGCTCGCGCGTCGGTCCGGCGGTGACGACGACGTGCTTGCCGGACAAGGGGCCCGAAGACAGCAGGCTGGCCACGTCGGCGCGCAGGTCGGTCGGCTCGCGCATGCGGCCCTCGCCCACTTCGCCGCAGGCCTGGAAGCCGGCGCCGGGACCCAGCACGTTCACGCCGCGCGCGATCAGCGCCGCAACGTTGGCCTGCGTGGCCGCGTTGGACCACATCAGGCGATTCATCGCCGGCGCGATCGCCAGCGGCTTGTCGCTCGCCAGGACCAGTGTCGTCATCAAATCGTCCGCTCGGCCCTGCGCGAGTCGGGCGATCACGTCGGCCGTGGCCGGCGCGATCAGGATCAGGTCGGGCCAGCGAGCGAGTTCGATGTGGCCCATCGCGCTTTCCGCCTGGGCGTCCCACAGCGAATCGCGCACCGGCTTTCCGGACAGCGCCTGGAATGTGGCCGCACCGACGAAGTGCTTGGCCGCTTCGCTCATGACCACCTGCACGTCCGCGCCGGCCTCGACCAGGCGGCGCGTCAGGTCGGCCGCCTTGTAGGCGGCGATGCCGCCGGCGACCCCGAGCAGGATGCGGCGGCCGTGGAGGCTGGGAATCGCTGAAGAGGCGCTCATGCCCGAAGTTTAGAGGACCCGTAGCCCGGGCGAAGCCCGGGGTTCTCCTCGCGTACGGAGTGCAACCCGGGGCTTCGCCCGGGCTACGTTCGCCTTGCGCATGCGCAGAGCGGTCAAGTCGCTACGGCGTGCTGCGCCGCGTAATTCGCCTCGACCACCGCCAGCGCGACCATGTTGACGATGCGTCGCACCGTCGCCGACGGCGTCATGATGTGGACCGGAGCGCCGCAGCCCAGCAGGACCGGACCCACCGCCACGTTGTTGCCGGCGGCGGTCTTGAGCAGGTTGTAGGAAATGTTGGCGGCGTCGAGGTTGGGCATCACCAGCAGGTTGGCCGAACCCTTGAGCGTCGAGTCCGGCAGGATCGACTGGCGCAGCTTGGCGTCCAGCGCGCAGTCGCCGTGCATCTCGCCGTCCACTTCCAGCTCGGGCGCACGTTCGCGCAGCAGGCGCAGCACGTCTTGCATCTTCTTGGCCGACGGCGAATCCCAGTTGCCGAAGTTCGAATGCGACAGCAGCGCGGCCTTCGGCTCCAGGCCGAAGCGGCGGATGTTCTCGGCCGCCAGCACAGTGATCTCGGCGAGCTGCTCGGCCGTGGGATCGAGGTTCACGTGCGTGTCGACGATGAACACCTGCCGGTCCGGCAGGATCAGCGCGTTCATGGCGCCGTAGCAGCTCGCGCCCGGCTCGAAGCCGATCACGCGATCGACGTACTGCAGGTGACGACCGTAGTTGCTCACCGTGCCGCAGAGCATGCCGTCGCCCTCGCCTTTCTTGAGCAGCATCGAGGCGATCAGCGTCGGGCGGCGGCGCATCTCGAGCTTGGCGTACTGCGCCGTCACGCCGCGGCGCGCCATGATGCGGTGATAGTCCCTCCAGTACTCGACGTAGCGCGGATCGTTCTCGGTGTTGACGATCGTGAAGTGCACGCCGGGCTTCAGGCGCAGGCCGAATTTCTTGATGCGCTTCTCGATCACGGCCGGACGACCGACCAGGATCGGCACGGCCAGCTTGTCGTCGACGACGACCTGCACCGCGCGCAGCACGCGCTCCTCCTCGCCCTCCGCGAAGATGATCCGCTTCTTGGCCGCCGGCGCCTTGCGCGCGCCCTCGGTGACCGGGCGCATCATCGTGCCGCTGTGCGTCGTGAATCGCTGGAGCTGCTCGCGATAAGCCTCGAAATCCGCCATCGGGCGGGTGGCCACGCCCGACTCCATCGCGGCGCGCGCGACGGCAGGCGAGATATTGACGATCAGGCGCGGATCGAAGGGCTTCGGGATCAGGTACTCGGGCCCGAACTGCAAATTCTCGATGCCGTAGGCGCTGGCCACGACGTCGCTCTGCTCCATGCGAGCCAGTTCCGCGATGGCGTGCACCGTCGCGATCTCCATCTGCCGCGTGATCGTCGTGGCGCCGACGTCGAGCGCACCACGGAAGATGAACGGGAAGCAGAGGACGTTGTTGACCTGGTTCGGATAGTCGGTTCGACCGGTCGCGATGATCGCGTCGTCACGCACCGACTTCACTTCCTCCGGCAGGATTTCCGGCGTCGGATTGGCCAGCGCGAAGATCAGCGGCCGCGCATTCATCTTCGCGACCATCGCCGGCTTGAGCACCCCGCCTGCCGACAGCCCCAGGAACATGTCGGCGCCTTCGATGACCTCGGAGAGCGTGCGCATCGGCGTGGGCTGCGCGAAGCGCGCCTTGTCCGGATCCATCAGCTCGACGCGGCCCTCGTAGACCACGCCGGCGAGATCGGTCAGCCAGATGTTCTCGCGCGGCAGGCCTAGGTCCAGCAGAAGATCGACGCAGGCCAGCGCGGCAGCACCGGCGCCGCTGACGACGAGCTTGATCTTCGCGATGTCCTTGCCCACGACCTTCAGGCCGTTGAGCGTGGCGGCGCCGACGATGATCGCGGTGCCGTGCTGGTCGTCGTGGAACACCGGAATCTTCAGGCGGCTGCGCAGCGCGCGCTCGACGTGGAAGCACTCGGGCGCCTTGATGTCCTCGAGGTTGATGCCGCCGAACGTCGGCTCCAGCGCGGCGATGACCTCGATCAGCTTGTCCGGGTCACGCTCGTTGATCTCGATGTCGAACACATCGATGCCGGCGAACTTCTTGAACAGCACGCCCTTGCCTTCCATCACCGGCTTGGCTGCGAGCGGACCGATGGCGCCCAGGCCCAGCACCGCGGTGCCGTTGGTGATCACGCCGACGAGATTTCCGCGCGAGGTGTAGCGGAACGCGTTGGCCGGGTCGGCGACGATCTCTTCGCAGGCCGCGGCGACGCCGGGCGAATAGGCCAGTGCGAGGTCGCGCTGGTTGACCAGGCTCTTGGTCGGCGTGACCGAGATTTTTCCGGGGGTGGGACGCTCGTGATACAGCAGGGCGGCTTCGCGCAGTTCTTCTCGGATTTTCACGGTATGGTGGACAACCGGATTGAAACGGGCGCGTATCCTGCCATGGGTAGGGGCCTGCACTGCATGACGCCATGTGCAGAAGCACGTTCTCCGGCGCCTGCGACGCGCGACAGACTCGTCGGCATGTCGATCAACGACTGGCCCGAAAGCGAACGTCCGCGCGAGAAATTGCTCGCCAGGGGCGCCGCTGCGCTTTCGGACGCCGAGGTGCTCGCCATTTTCCTGCGCACCGGCATCTCCGGTCACAGTGCGGTGGACCTGGCGCGCGAACTCCTCGCACGCTTCGGCAGCCTGCGCGCGCTGGTCGCGGCGGGGGCCACGCAGTTCTGCGAATCGCGTGGACTGGGCGAGGCCAAGTACGTCCAGATGCAGGCCGTGATGGAGATCAGCCGCCGCGTGCTGGCCGAGGATCTCAAGGCGCGCGACGCGCTGGCCGATCCCGCGGCGACGCGGCGCTATCTCTCTGCCTGGCTACGCGATCGCGACCACGAGGTGTTCGCCGGACTCTTCCTGGACAGCCAGCATCGCGTGCTCGCGGCGGAGGAGCTGAGCCACGGCACGCTCGACGCGGCCAGCGTGTACCCGCGCGAGGTGGTCAAGCGGGCGCTCGCGCTGGGCGCCGCCGCGGTGATCTTTGCGCACAACCATCCCAGCGGGATGGCGGAACCGTCGGCGGCAGACCGGATACTGACCGAGCGGCTCAAGCAGGCGCTGTCGCTGGTCGACGTGCGCGTGCTCGATCACTTCGTCGTCGGCGAGGGTGTGCCGACGAGCTTTGCGGAACGGGGGTGGATCTGAGCCGGAGATCCGGAGCGCTGACCGGATCCCCGGACTTCGTCCGGACTACGTGTACGGATTACGGCTTGGCGGCCGCGAGGTCCGTCCACGACCACTTCAGCGTGGACTTGGCTTCGCCGGTGAACAGGCCCATCACCGTGGCGTTGCCGTCCAGCGGCATGTTCAGCGGCAGCACGGCCGCGACGTTGCCGGAGGGCGCGTTCACACGCAGGTTCTCGTTGACCCAGCCCTGCAGCGGTCCGGGAATCGGCAGGCCGGCTTCGCTGGTCTGCGTCTTTCCGAACTCGGTGCGCGAAACCTTGCCGCGCGATTCGGGGATGAACGTGTTCTCGACGTAGAGCTTCTTCTCCAGCGTGTCGAACACCACCGTGAAGTAGGTGCACAGCGACTTGCGATCCACGTCGGTGCCGGCGAAGTCGCCGTCGTACGTGAGCTGATACGGGAAGATCTTGTCCTTCTTGCGGCCGTAGGCGGTCTCGCCGTTGGCGCTGTACTTGTGCACCGAGTGGATCGTGTTGACGCAGCCCGGATAGCCGAAGAAGAACTGGTAGCGCGGATCGCCTTCGAACAGCGCGCTGTTGTCCGGCTCGACGGCCGCCGCCATCAGCGCGGCGTACTTGGCGCCGACTTCGGACATGCAGACCGAGTCGCCCTTGCAGTTGAAGTTGTCCTGCTGCGCCCGGGCGGAGACGTCGCCGAGCAGATTCTTGGACTGCGGATTGAAACCCGCCGCCGCGAGCAGCTTCACGCCTTGCTGGCGCAGGTACTCGGTCTTGATCGCCAGGCGCGTATCGAGATCCGGGTCGAGCAGGTTGGCCGCCCACATCTTGCCGTCCGAGCGCAGCGTCGTGGAGAAGTCGTAGCTCTGCTTGGTCGTCGCCTTGGACCACTGCAGTTCGTTCTTCCAGTCCTGCTTGCCGTCGACCGTGATGGAAACCGACAGCTTGCGATCGACGCTCGCCGCCGTCGCGACGCTCGTCCCGAACGTGCACAGCACCGCACCGGTCAGGACGGTGAGCCAGCGGGATGCGACGGGGGTGTTCATGCCTTCTTTCTCCGGGGGGACGACGCCTTTGATTGCGTCACAGGGGTTTCGTTCAAGTGCTGCCGCAGGAACCGTCCGGTGTGGGATTCGGCAACCGTCGCGACATGCTCCGGTGTCCCCGCTGCCAGGATCCGGCCGCCGCCGGAGCCGCCTTCGGGCCCCAGGTCGATGATCCAGTCTGCCCGCTTAATGACATCCAGATTGTGCTCGATGATGACGACGGTATTGCCGTGCTCCCGCAGCCGCTCCAGCACGCGCATGAGCTGCGCGACGTCGTGGAAATGCAGACCAGTGGTCGGCTCATCGAGTATGTACAGCGTCTGGCCGGTATCCCGACGCGACAATTCCTTCGAAAGTTTCACGCGCTGGGCTTCGCCGCCGGACAGCGTCGTCGCGTTCTGTCCCAGCGTGATGTAGCTCAGGCCCACGTCCATCAGGGTTTCGAGCTTGCGCGCCAGCGCCGGTACCGCCTTGAAGAACGCCAGGCCTTCCTCGACGGTCATGCCCAGCACCTGGTCGATGGTCTTGCCCTTGTAGCGGATCTCCAGCGTCTCGCGGTTGTAGCGACGGCCCTTGCAGGTATCGCAGGTGACGTACACGTCAGGCAGGAAGTGCATCTCGACCTTGATCAGGCCGTCGCCCTCGCAGGTCTCGCAGCGGCCACCCTTGACGTTGAAGCTGAAACGCCCGGCCTCGTAGCCGCGCACGCGCGACTCCGGCACCTGCGCGAACAGCTCGCGGATCGGCGTGAACAGGCCGGTGTACGTGGCCGGGTTGCTGCGCGGCGTGCGGCCGATCGGCGACTGGTCGATGTCGATGACCTTGTCGAGGTTGTCGCGCAGGCCCTCGATGCGATCGCACTCGGCGGGGCGCGTGCCGGCGCCGTTGAGTTCGCGCGCGGCGAAGCCGTACAGCGTGTCGTTGATCAGCGTGGACTTGCCGGAACCGGAGACACCGGTCACGCAGGTCATCAGGCCCATCGGAATCTCGGCCGTGACGTTCTGCAGGTTGTTGCCGCGCGCCCCGTGGATGGTGACGTGCTTGCCCGGCACCCGCGCCTTGCGCTGCTTGGGAACCTCGATGCGTTCCGCGCCCGACAGATAGCGGCCGGTGACGGACTCCGGCGCACGCATCAGGTCCTCGGGCGTGCCCTGGGCGACGACGCGGCCGCCATGCACGCCGGCACCCGGCCCGATATCGACGACGTAATCGGCGCGGCGGATGGCCTCTTCATCGTGCTCGACGACGATCACCGAGTTGCCCAGATCGCGCAGCCGGAACAGCGTCGCCAGCAGGCGCTCGTTGTCGCGCTGGTGCAGGCCGATGGATGGCTCGTCCAGCACGTACATCACGCCGACCAGACCCGCACCGATCTGCGAGGCCAGGCGGATGCGCTGCGCCTCGCCGCCCGACAGCGTCTCCGCGCTGCGCGCCAAGGTCAGGTAATCGAGGCCGACGTTGTTGAGGAAGCCCAGCCGCGCGGAAATCTCCTTCAGGATCTTTTCCGCGATCTCGCCCTTGTGGCCCGGCAGCTTCATCGCGGCGAACAGCGCGTCGGCGTCCTTCACCGACAGCGCGGTCAGCGACGGCAGGCTGCGGTCGGCGACGAAGACGTTGCGCGCCGCGCGATTCAGGCGCTGGCCGCTGCACTCGGGGCAGGCCTGGTCGGACAGATAGCGTGCGAGTTCCTCGCGCACCGCCATCGAGTCGGTCTCGCGGTATCGACGCTCGAGGTTCGGCAGGATTCCCTCGAAGCGATGCACGCGGGTCACGGCCTTGCCGCGTTCGTCCGGGTACTCGAACGTGAGCTTCTCTTCGCCGCTGCCGTTGAGAATCAGGGCCTGCGTCTTGGCAGCGAGCTTGTCCCAGGGCTTCTCGGGGTCGAACTTGTAGTGCTTGGCCAGCGACTTGATGAAGTGCCAGTAGTACGGATTCTTCTTGTCCCAGGAGCGGATCGCGCCCGAGGCCAGCGACAGCTCCGGATGCGCCACGACGCGATCCGCGTCGAACACCTGCATCGTCCCCAGGCCGTCGCACTTCTGGCAGGCGCCGTGCGGCGCGTTGAACGAGAACAGGCGCGGCTCGAGTTCTTCCAGCGAGTAGCCGCAATGCGGGCAGCTCATGCGGTTGGAGAACAGCAGGTCCGTGCTCTTCGCCGCCGGCGTTTCACCGTCGGTCGCCGCCACCGGCCTGGTCTTGCCGGCCGGCGCCGCTGCGGCGCTGACGTGCGGAACCACCACGGCCAGACCGCCGGACAGCTTCAGCGCCGTCTCGAAGGACTCGGCGAGGCGCTGCTGGATGTCTGCGCGCACCTTGAACCGATCCACGACGACATCGACGTCGTGCTTGAGCTTGCGGTTCAGCGCCGGCACTTCCTCGAGTTCGTAAACGCGCCCGTCGACCCTCGCGCGCACGAAACCCTGCGCGCGCATCTGCTCGAACCACTCGGCGTGCTCGCCCTTGCGTCCGCGCACCACCGGCGCCAGCAGCATCCAGGCCGAGTTCTCCGGCTGCGCGAGCACCTGGTCGACCATCTGGGCCACCGACTGCGCTTCCAGCGTCACGCCGTGATCGGGGCAGCGCGCCGTGCCGACGCGCGCGAACAGCAGGCGCAGGTAGTCGTAGATCTCGGTGACGGTGCCCACCGTCGAGCGCGGGTTGTGCGACGTGGACTTCTGCTCGATCGAGATCGCCGGCGACAGGCCCTCGATTGAATCGACGTCCGGCTTCTCCATCTGGCCGAGGAACTGGCGCGCGTACGCGGACAGCGATTCGACATACCGGCGCTGACCCTCCGCGTACAGGGTGTCGAAAGCCAGCGAGGACTTGCCCGATCCGGACAGGCCGGTCACGACGACGAGCTTGTCGCGCGGCAGGTCCAGCGAAACATTCTTCAGATTGTGTGTACGCGCGCCGCGGATGCGGATGGAATCCATGGGAAGCCGGTATTCGGAGAGCGGGATTCGGAAAGTGCTTCCGGGTGCCGCGGGGGAAGCCGCTACTATATGGGGCCGGTTCGCCGCGCTTCCAACCGCCTCACCCCTTGCCCACACCTACCGTGTGCAGGGCCGCGGTCAACACGGCCCCAACCTTGCTTCCTGCATTCCCGACTTCGACTTTCGCATTGGCATGAACGCTCTCGAATGGCGTGCCGTCATCGGCCTGGGGCTGGTCTATGCCCTGCGCATGGTCCATGGCCATGGCCTTGGTCCGGACACCTCGTCGAGCGGCAAGACGCTGGGGATCAGACCCGATGTCCGTGGCGGCCACTTTGCGACTCCTGCGCTCGCCGGGGGGCTTGAATGAACGCGCTCGAATGGCGCGCCGTACTGGGCCTGGGCTTGGTCTACGCCCTGCGCATGGTCGGCATGTTCATGGTCCTTCCCGTCTTTGCGCTGTACGCACGCGAACTGCCGGGCGGCGCCACTCCCATCGCCATCGGCCTGGCCATCGGGTCCTATGGCCTGGCGCAGGCGCTGCTGCAGGTCCCGCTGGGCCTGATGTCCGATCGCATCGGCCGCAAGCCGGTGATCTTCATCGGGATGGCCGTGTTCGCGGTCGGCAGCGTCGTGGCCGGCATGGCGCAGAGCATCGAGATGCTGACGATCGGCCGCCTGCTGCAGGGTGCCGGCGCCGTCTCGTCCGCCGTCGCCGCGCTGCTGGCCGACGTCACGCGCGATCAGGTGCGCACCACCGCGATGGCGATTCTCGGCGCCGGCATGGGCCTGGCCTTCATCCTGGCCATCGTCACCGGTCCGATCGTGGCGAGCTGGATCGGCGTCCACGGCATCTTCTTCATGACCGCGGGCCTGGCGCTGCTGACCTTGCCGGTGGTTGCGTTCGGCGTGCCGACGCCGGCGCTGCCGTCGGGGACCGTCGGCGGTTTCCGCGAAGTGCTGTCCAGTCCGGTGCTGCTGCGCCTGAACGCCGGCATCTTCCTGCTGCACGCGCTGATGACGGGCCTGTTCGTGACCGCGCCGATCGCCATCCACGACACGCTGGGCCTGCCCAGCGAGCAGCACTGGAAGGTATACCTGCCGATCCTGCTGATCTCGATCGTGCCGGTGTTCCCGCTGATCCGCGTTGCGGAAAAGGGCGGCCACGGCGGCCTGATCTTCCGCGGCGCCATCGCGCTGCTCGGCGTCTCGATGGGCATTGCCGCGTTCGGTTACGCGCACATGACGGTGCTGTTGCTGGCGCTGCTGCTGTTCTTCATCGCGTTCAACTACCTGGAAGGCGCACTGCCGTCGATGATCTCGCGTCGCGCTCCGGCGTCACGCCGCGGCGCCGCACTGGGCATGTATTCCACGTCGCAGTTCCTCGGCGCGTTCGCCGGCGGCGCGACCGGTGGATTTGCACAGTCGCACTTCGGACTTGGAGGCGCTTTCATCGCCTGTGCGCTCCTGCCCATAATCTGGTTGCTCATCCCTGCCGGCGCGACATTCGAGAAGATGCCCGCTCCCGCGCTCAAGACCCATTCCTGAAGCACAGCACTCAACGAGGAGACCGCAATGGCCCGCGGCGTAAACAAAGTCATCCTGATCGGCAATCTCGGAAAGGATCCCGAGACCAAGAGCTTCGCCAACGGCGGCTCGGTCACCAATGCCACCTTGGCCACGTCCGAATCCTGGAAGGGCAAGGACGGCTCGCAGCAGGAACACACCGAGTGGCACAACCTGGTGTTCAACGACAAGCTCGGCGAGATCGTGCAGAAGTATCTGCGCAAGGGCTCGAAGATCTACGTCGAAGGCTCGATCCGAACGCGCAAGTACCAGGACAAGGAAGGCAAGGAAGCACGCTTCATGGAGATTCGCGTCAGCGAGATGCAGATGCTCGATGGCAAGCAGGGCGGCGGTGACAGCTTCGAAGGTGGCAGCAGCGGCGGCAGCTACGGCGGTCCTTCGCGCAGCAGCAACGTGCAGACCCGCCAGCCGGCGGCAGCGCCCGCCGCCGATTCGAATTTCGGCGGCCCGGACGACGACATTCCGTTCTGATCACACGAGGACAGGCATTGGATATCGCAGCAACTGTTCAGCAGATCGCCAGCCAGCTGATCTCGCGTCGCGAACGCATCGCCTTCGCCGAGTCCTGCACCGGCGGCTTGATGTCGAAGCTCGCCACCGACCTGGCAGGCTCCTCGGTCTGGTTCGATCGCGGACTGGTGACCTACAGCAACGATGCCAAGCACGATCTGCTCGGCGTGCCCAAGGCCGTGTTCGAGACCGACGGTGCCGTCAGCGAGGCCTGCGTGCGCGCAATGGCACGGGGCCTGCTGCACCGCACGCCGGCGACGTACGGCGTCGCAGTGACCGGCATCGCCGGCCCAGGCGGCGGCAATCCCGGACGTCCGGTCGGTACGGTCTGGATCGCGTGGGTCGCACGCGGCAAGGAAGTGCGCTCGGAATGCCAGGTGTTCAAGGGCGATCGGGACGCCATTCGCCAGCAGACGGCGGAAGTCGCCTTCGCCGGCCTGCTCGCATTGATCTCCGAATAGCGCCCGGATCCGGGAATCGGTGATTCGCGGCGCGCGCGTGTTCCAGTGAGGGGCCGTTCGGGCTTCTCGTGGGCCTGTTCGCGGCGGCAGCCGGAGCATCCCGCCGCGAACTCCCTCCACAATCGCAGCGAGTCCCTCTGACCGGCATGACTGAAGTCGATCGCCTGTTCTTCGCACTGTGGCCCGATGAGGCCATGCGCGAGCAGCTCGGGGCGGCGGCGACCCACCTGCGGCAGAAGCTGCGGCCCGAGGGCCGATGGATCGGCCCGCATCGCTATCACCTGACGCTGCATTTTCTCGGTGATTACGAGAAATTGCCCGAGGCGCTCGCACAACGTGCGCTGGAAGCCGCTGCCACGGTGCGCTCGCCACGCTTCGATCTGCCGATCGAGCAGGCGGGCAGCTATCGCAATCGTTCGATTCCGTGGTGGCTGGGGCCGTCCCAGCCCAGCGCGCCGCTCAAGCAGCTGTGGCGTGCGCTGCGCGACGCGCTGCAGGCGCACTCGGTGCCGTACGACACCAAGCTCAGACTGTCGCCGCATGTCACGGTGCTGCGTGATGCCACGCAGGTGCTCGCGCCGACCCCGGTTCCGCTGGTGAACTGGCCGGTCGACAGCTTCGCGCTGATCCACAGTCACCTGGGCGTGGACTCGCAATACCGCATCCTCGGGACCTGGCCGCTGTCGGGCGATTCCGCTCCGCCGCCTCCCGACGCCCAGCTCGGCCTCTGGGACGCCTGAGATCTCCTTCATGCGGCGGCGGGTGGCCTGCTCCGGGCCTCAATTGCGATACTGTATATTTATACAGTACTATCCCCTTCGCGCTTCCGACCGCACCGCTGCACGCCTACACCTGCGCAGATGCCCAGTTGTGGGACCGACCAGCGCCGCTAAGGTAACGCGCTGACGCACCGGAGTTTCGTCCGTAACGTCATACGTTCTGTGGGAAACTTCTTGGATCCCGCGCCGCCGTTTCGCCTGCCGGCGCGTGACCCTCTTATTCGAGATCAAAAGCATGGAAGACAACCGCCGCAAAGCCCTGGAAGCCGCACTCGGCCAGATCGAAAAGCAGTTCGGCAAGGGCGCGGTGATGCGCATGACCGGTGCCGATGCGGTGCGCGACGTCGAGGTGGTTTCCACCGGCTCGCTGACCCTGGACATGGCGCTGGGCGTCGGCGGTCTGCCGCGCGGCCGCATCATCGAGATCTACGGTCCGGAATCGTCCGGCAAGACCACGCTGACCCTGCACGCGGTGGCCGAGGCGCAGAAGGCCGGCGGCGTCGCCGCGTTCATCGACGCCGAGCATGCGCTCGACGTGCAGTACGCGGCCAAGCTGGGCGTGAACATCGATGAACTCCTGGTCTCGCAGCCGGATACCGGCGAGCAGGCGCTGGAGATCGTCGACATGCTGGTGCGCTCGAACGCGGTCGACATCATCGTCGTCGACTCGGTCGCCGCGCTGGTGCCCAAGGCCGAAATCGAGGGCGAGATGGGCGACAGCCACGTCGGCCTGCACGCGCGCCTGATGAGCCAGGCCCTGCGCAAGCTGACGGGCAACATCTCGCGCAGCAAGACGATGGTGATCTTCATCAACCAGATCCGCATGAAGATCGGCGTCATGTACGGCTCGCCGGAAACCACCACCGGCGGCAACGCGCTGAAGTTCTACGCCTCGGTGCGCCTCGACATCCGTCGCATCGGCAGCATCAAGAAGGGCGACGAGGTCGTCGGCAACGAGACCCGCGTGAAGATCGTCAAGAACAAGATGGCACCGCCGTTCAAGGAAGCGCTGTTCGAGATCCTCTACAACGAGGGCATCTCCAAGCTCGGCGAGCTGATCGACATCGGCGTGGAGAACAAGCTGGTCGACAAGTCCGGCGCCTGGTACGCCTACAAGGGCGACAAGATCGGCCAGGGCAAGGACAACGCGCGCGCTTTCCTGAAGGAGCGCCCGGAACTCGCCGCCGAACTCGAGGTGGCGATCCGCGAGAAGCTGCAGGCCAAGCGTGCGGGCACCGCGGAAAAGCCCTGATCGGAGGGAGCTGACGCCGGCGGATGCGCGCGCTTCGGCGATGCGCATCCTGGCCCGGCGCGAGCACTCGGTCTCGCAGCTCAAGCGCAAGCTCGGGCAGCGCGGGCACAGCGACCAGACCAGCGGCGAGGTCATCGAAAGCCTCGCCGACTCCGGCCTGCAGTCGGACACCCGGTTCGCCGAGACCCTGGCCCGCTCCCGCGCCAGCCAGGGTTACGGACCCCAGCGGATCCGCGCCGAGTTGAAGGAAGCGCGGATTCCGGACGCCGAGATCCGGGCCGCGTTCGAAGCGCTCGAATGCGATTTTGCCCAGCGGGCCATCGAGGTCCGCGAGCGCAAGTTCGGCGCGATGCCGGCAGAACGCGGCGCCGATTCGCAGAAGCAGTACCGGTTCCTGGCCAGCCGCGGGTTCGAGTCCGACCAGATCCGCGCGGCGTTGAAGGGCGAGCCGGACGAATAAGGCCGTAGCCCGGGTGAAACCCGGGGGGTCTCAATGGTTGGACCCAACGACCGTAGGCCCGCCGCAGGAGATCCCGGGTTTCACCCGGGCTACGTTGGCGACGGCCGGGAACCCGGACTTCGTCCGGGCTACGAGCGGTCGGGGCCTCCCCCCTCGTCCCCCTACCCGAAATATTCGCCCGCGTTGATACGCCAAGTGCCTCATTCGCATGGCGGTCCATCGGTCGTCTGGCTAAAATTGCGCCCCTTTGTCCGCCCCGGTCTCCCTTCCCCGGCTTATGAACAGCAACGAGTTGCGAGCCAAGTACCTGGAATTCTTCCGGGTCAACGGCCACACCGTGGTGCCGTCGTCGCCGCTGGTGCCGGGCAACGACCCGACCCTGTTGTTCACCAACGCGGGCATGGTCCAGTTCAAGGACGTGTTCACGGGGCAGGACAAGCGGCCGTACGTGCGCGCCACCAGCAGCCAGAAGTGCGTGCGCGCCGGCGGCAAGCACAACGATCTCGAGAACGTGGGCTACACCGCCCGCCATCACACCTTCTTCGAGATGCTGGGCAACTTCAGCTTCGGCGATTACTTCAAGCCGGACGCGATCCGCTTCGGCTGGGAGTTCGTCACCGGCAAGCAGTGGCTGGGCATCGATCCCAAGCGCCTGCTGGTCACGGTCTACCACACCGACGACGAAGCCTTCGCCATCTGGAAGAAAGTCGGTGTCCCCGAGCAGCGGATCATCCGCATCGGCGACAACAAAGGCGCCAAGTTCGCGTCCGACAACTTCTGGGCGATGGGCGACACGGGTCCCTGCGGTCCGTGCACCGAGATGTTCTACGACCACGACCCCGACGGCTCGAAGGGCATCTACGGCGGCCCGCCGGGATCGCCCGAGGAAGACGGCGACCGCTGGATCGAGATCTGGAACCACGTGTTCATGCAGTTCGAGCGCGCGGCCGACGGCACGATGACCCATCTGCCGGCGCCCAGCGTCGACACCGGCATGGGCCTGGAGCGTGTCGCGGCGCTGATGCAGGGCACCAACGACAACTACCAGACCGACACCTTCAAGGTACTGGTCGGCGCGGTCGCGGACCTGGCCAAGCAGAAGGCGTACGCCAGCCCGTCGCAGAAGGTCATCGCCGATCACATCCGTGCGACGAGCTTCCTGATCGCCGACGGCGTGCTGCCGTCCAACGAGGGCCGCGGCTACGTGCTGCGCCGGATCATGCGGCGCGCGCTGCGCCATGGTCACAAGCTCGGCATCACGGACCTGTTCTTCAACAAGCTGGTCGCGCCGCTCGTGGGCGAGATGGGCAACGCGTTCCCCGAGCTCGTGCAGCAGCAGTCGCGCATCGAGAAGGCGATCCGCGCCGAGGAAGACGCGTTCGCGACGACGCTCGACAAGGGCATGAAGCTGCTCGAGGAGGCGATCGGCAAGGTCAAGAACGGCGTCATCCCGGGCGACGTCGTGTTCAAGCTCTACGACACCTACGGCTTCCCGTTCGACCTCACCGCCGACATCGCGCGCGAGCGCAGCCTCAAGCTCGACGAGGCCGGCTACGAGAGCGCGATGGAAGAGCAGCGCACGCGTGCGCGCGCCGCCAGCAGCTTCAAGGGAGGCAGCAGCCTGGCGTACGACGGCGTCGACACCGTGTTCGTCGGCTACGACAGCACGCTGCACGAAACCGCCAAGGTTCTCGCGCTGTACCGCGACGGCCAGCCCGTCACCGAACTCAAGTCCGGCGATGCCGGCGTGGTCGTGCTCGATCACACGCCGTTCTACGCCGAATCCGGCGGCCAGGTCGGTGACAAGGGTCTGTTGCTCGTCGCCGGTTCCGACAAGGGCTTCAAGGTCGCCGACACGCAGAAGGTCAAGGGCGGTGTCTTCGGCCACCACGGCACGCTCGAAGCCGGCGCGCTGAAAGTGGGCGACACGATCCGCGCCGAAGTCACCGACAGCGTGCGTCGCGCGACGATGCGCAACCACTCGGCCACGCACCTGATGCACAAGGCGCTGCGCGACGTGCTCGGCACGCACGTGGCGCAGAAGGGTTCGCTGGTCGATGAACAGCGCACACGCTTCGATTTCAGCCACACGCAGGCCGTGACCGCCGCCGAGATCGCCGACATCGAGGACCGCGTGAATCGCGCCGTGCTCGCCAACGTGGAAGTCGGCGCCAGGGTCATGAAGTACGACGACGCCATCAAGAGCGGCGCGATGGCGCTGTTCGGCGAGAAGTACGGCGACGAAGTGCGCGTGCTCGCGATGGGCGACTTCTCCACCGAACTCTGCGGCGGCACGCATGTGACGCGTACCGGCGACATCGGCCTGTTCAAGATCGTCAGCGAAACCGGTGTCGCCGCCGGCGTGCGCCGCGTGGAAGCCATCACCGGCGAGAACGCGCTGGCCTATCTGCGCGACACCGAGAGCAAGCTCAAGGCAGCGGGCGATCTCGTGCGCGCCGGCCGTGACGATCTCGCCGACAAGATCCAGCTCGCGCTCGACCGCAGCAAGACGCTCGAAAAGGAGCTCGCTGCGCTCAAGAGCAAGCTCGCGTCGAGCGCCGGCGGCGACCTCGCCAGCCAGGCACGCGAGATCAAGGGCGTGAAGGTCATTGCCGCCAAGGTCGACGGCGTCGACGGCAACGAGCTGCGCAACCTGATGGACCAGCTCAAGGACAAGCTCAAGTCCGGCATCGTGCTGCTGGGTAGCGCGACGGGGCCGAAGGTGAGCCTCATTGCCGGCGTGACCAGCGACCTCATCGGCAAGGTGAAGGCCGGAGAACTGGTGAGCTACGCGGCCAGTCAGGTTGGTGGCAAGGGCGGCGGCAAGCCCGAGATGGCGCAGGCCGGCGGCACGCAGCCGGAGAAGCTGCCGGAAGCGATCGAGTCGGCGTATGCGTGGCTGGAAGGGAAGCTCTGAAGCTCCCTGCCGGCGGGTGACGCGGTACTTCGATCAATAGCGGTCAAGCGCGGTCAAGCAAGCAAAGACATGGCACTCATCGTTCAAAAATACGGCGGCACCTCGATGGGCTCGGTCGAGCGCATCGAGCACGTCGCCAGCAAGGTCAAATCCTTCCACGACCAGGGCCACCAGGTGGTCGTGGTGGTCTCCGCGATGTCCGGCGAGACCGACCGCCTGCTCAAGCTCGCCAAGAGCATCAACCCGCGTGGCAGCGCGCGTGAACTCGACCAGATCATTTCCACCGGCGAGCAGGTCACGATCGGCCTGCTGGCGCTGGCCCTGCAGAAGGCCGGCCTGAAGAGCCGCTCGTACACCGGTCCGCAGGTTGCAATCCGCACCGACGAGGCCTACGGCAAGGCGCGCATCCAGAGCATCGACGGCGAGAAGCTGCTGGCCGACTGCCGCGAGGGCGTCGTCCCTGTGGTCGCGGGTTTCCAGGGCCTGTCGCCGGACGGCTCGACCGCGACGCTCGGTCGCGGCGGATCCGACACCACGGGCGTCGCCATCGCCGCGGCGATGAAGGCCGACGAGTGCCAGATCTACACCGACGTCGACGGCGTCTACACCACCGACCCGCGCGTGGAACCCGCGGCGCGGCGGCTCGACAAGATCACGTTCGAGGAGATGCTGGAGATGGCATCGCTCGGATCCAAGGTCCTGCAGATCCGCGCGGTTGAATTCGCCGGCAAGTACAAGGTTCCCCTGCGCGTGGTCTCCACCTTCGTGGACGGACCCGGCACCCTGATTACGCTCGAGGAAGACAACGTGGAATCGCCCCTGGTATCCGGCATCGCCTTCAATCGCGACGAAGCCCAGCTCACCGTCAACGGTGTGCCCGACAAGCCCGGCATCGCCGCCGCCATCCTGGGCCCGATCGGCGACGCCAACGTCGAGGTCGACATGATCGTGCAGAACATCGGGGCGGACGGCGCCACCGACTTCACGTTCACGGTTCACCGCAACGACTTCGAGAAGGCCCACGAGATCTCCAAGAAGGTGGCGGCCTCGCTCGGCGCCAAGGGCGTGCTGCCGGCCAGCGACATCGTGAAGGTCTCGCTGGTGGGCGTGGGCATGCGCAGCCACGCCGGCATCGCCAGCAAGATGTTCAAGGTGCTGGCCGACGAGGGCATCAACATTCGCATGATCTCCACGTCGGAGATCAAGATCAGCGTCGTGGTGCAGGACAAGTACCTGGAACTGGCCGTGCGCTCGCTGCACAAGGCCTTCGGGCTGGAAAACGCGCCCCCCAAGGTCTGAAAACCCGCTCCCCGACCCGTTCATCCCGACCCGCCCGCGAGCGCAGCGACCGGGCGTATCGAGGGGCGGCGCCGGCCCCGACCGAAAACCCCGAGAAACAAGCTTGTCGCCCTCGGGGTCGGTCGGTACACTGCGCGCCCTGCTGGCAGGCCGCATGCCGCGTATCGCATCGGAGAGTTGGCCGAGTGGACGAAGGCGCGCCCCTGCTAAGGGCGTATAGGCGTTAAACCCTATCGAGGGTTCGAATCCCTCACTCTCCGCCACTGGCAAGGCGGAACGCGGCAAAATACGCAGGGCAGCAGCAGCTTTGATTGGGCTTGTAGCTCAGTTGGATAGAGTATCTGGCTACGAACCAGAGGGTCGGGAGTTCGAATCTCTCCAAGCCCACCAATCAAACACCAAGGGGTCAGCGAGTCTTCTCGTTGATCCCTTTTTTTATTGCTCGGATCGGACCGTGCCGTGGCGCCGGATCAGACGTCCGAGCGGTGCAACAAATCGACCGCCATGAAAAAACCCGCCGGGAAACCCCGGCGGGTTCTGTTGCTGCGTGACGTCGTGCGCGACTAGTTGAACGCCGGGCACAGGGCCTTGAGCTGCGCCAGGGTGTAGGTCTGGGACCCACCACCGGACGCAACGGTGACGCTTCCACCGCTATACGTGTACGTCGCATTGCCGCTGGTGCTGGCGATCGCGATCTGGCCGGTCACGTAGTCGCCATTGCTGTTGACCGTCAACGGCGTCGGCGTGGAGATCGTGCCACTGCCGCTGCCGCAGGGGCTCGCCGCGCGAAACGGACCAGCGAACCGGATCGTGCTCGTCTTGCCCGTGCTGTCGAACGTGATGTTGAACGTGTACGCCGTCGACGCATTGCCCAGCTCGAAATCGGCGCGGGCCTTGTCCTGCCGGGCGAGGTTGATCACCGCACCCTTGAGACGACCCTGCCCCGCTGCGCTCTGCGGAAGGCTCCCCCCCGAGATGGCCGTGTCGAAGTCCAGGTTCCCCAGCAACAGGCTGCGCGTGTGCGCGACGCCGGGCTGCTCGACTTCCGTCAGATAGGTCACGTTGTTCACGCCGAACGTCAGGTCCGCACTAAGGGCCGTGGGAATCGGGAAGCCTGCGACGCCAGACACGATCTTGATCGTGCCGTCGTTCCGCAGCGTGACGCCGTTCGTTGTCTGCACGCACTTGTCGTACACGGTGGTGATCGTCGTGCCGGCGTTCTGCACGTCCTGGGTGCCGCTGTCCTTGCAAGCCGTTGCGGCCTTGGCTGTCGACTTGGGCTGCGAAGCCGCGGCGGCATTGCTCGCGCCGAGCACACCCACGGCGTACTTCGCCGCTTTCTCTGCCGTCGACAGATCCGCCGCGGCGTCGGCCGCAGCGCTCAGCGTGACTGCGCGCACATCGGCGCCAACCGAGGGCGTCGGGGTGGGCGTTGGGGTCGGAGTCGGCGTCGGCGTCGGCGTCGGGGTCGGAGTCGGGGTCGGGGTCGGGGTCGGAGTCGGAGTCGGGGTCGGGGTCGGAGTCGGAGTCGGGGTCGGAGTCGGGGTCGGAGTCGGGGTCGGGGTCGGAGTCGGGGTCGGTGTCGGTGTAGGTGTGGGAGCCGGCGCCGGAGTCGGCGTCGGCGCCGGAGTCGGCGTCGCCGACGAATCCGAATCGTTGCCCCCGTCGGAACCGCACGCCACCAGTGCGGTACCCAGTACGGTCACCATCAATGCGCCACGCAATACCCGAGCGGACTCTCCGCCCAGAAGTCTCAGTTTCATGAACGTCCCTGTTAGTTGTTGTTGTGAAAAATACGGTCCGCGATCGCGGGTCGAGTGCCTGCGCCCTCAGCCTAAAGTTGATGCACCCATCCGTTGATCGTGAATCTCCCATCTTCGAAGCGATGCGACGGACATCTGATTTCCTGCACCTCATGCAAATACCGGGACAGGAAAAATACGATCCGGTTGTCGTCTGGCGTCACGAGCTGCGAGGATTCGGCGGCGACGTAACGTCGCTCGCGAATCACGGAGTCGAATACGCGCAGCTCGCCGCCGGTGAATTTCTTCGGCTTGCCGTGGAAGTAATAGACGAACGTCAGCTCGCGCCGGGCGGTGTCTTCACTGCCATTGTCGTTGTGCACCTTGTAGTAATTGCCGTCGTTGTGCGCCGTCATCTGCACCTCGATCGTCGACGACAACGGCGCGCATCCCAGCGCCGCGTGCACTTCGGGCAGCAACTTTCGAATGCGCGTGCGGATGTCTTCCGCGATCTCGGGGAAATCGAACAGCACTTCCGACTGCCGGTAATCCCGATCCGTACTCGACGTCGAGGTTTCGACGAAACGGCCGGCGTTCTTCAGAGCGTAGGCATACACGCGCTTGAGTTGCTCGGACGGCAGAAAGTCGTCCTTGACGAAGACTTTCGAGACCTCCACCGCCGGCGCGGCAAGCGGCTCGTCGGACAGATCCATGTGCATCGGCGGCTCGCTGACGACACCGACGATCCGGTCGCTGCGCACAGCGAGCATGGCCTGCCCTTCACGCACCGGGAGCTGCAGCAGTCGCAGCCCGGGATCGGGCGCACCAAGCTGGCGCATCAGGATCTCGAGCTGCGGGTCCTGCAGCGATACGGTCACCGTTTCGCGATGCCCGCCTTCCAGCAGCACGGTGATCCGGACCGTCTCGGCTCCGTCCGCATTCCCGTCGTCAACCGTCTGCGTCACCATGCGCCTCGCGTGGATGATGTGTGTCCGCCAGCGCATATTGTCGACAGCGCTTCGCGTGTCGTGCAATTGAGGGAGCGTGCCGCTGGAAAATGTCGGCGAGCACGGATAGGCCTGCAGGACCACGCTGCGTCGGCCGTCAGCGCGGGCAGGATCGCCGGGTCTTGGTGACGACCTGTCGGGGCTGACGCCCCTCCTGTAAACATCTTCGCCCTTCGGGAGGGGTGTCAGTCCCGACGGCCCGTCCGCAGCCCGCGCAGCGTTTCCACAGGACGAACCGGACCGATCAGCGCTCGCGCTGCGCCTGCGCGTACAGATCCAGGTATTCGCCGGCCGCCAGACCCCAAGCGAAATCCGTCGCCATTCCCGCCTGCTGCACCTGACGGAAACGCGCGCTGTCCCGCATGAGGCTCAATGCGCGATCGACGCCGTAGGCGATTCCGCCGGCGTCGGCGTCGTTGAAGAAGATGCCGGTCGCAATGGCCTGGTGATCCGTTCCGGTCCCGTTGTCCACGACCGTATCGGCCAGCCCCCCGGTGCGCCTGACGACCGGGATCGTCCCGTATCGCTGGCTGTACATCTGGTTGAGACCGCAGGGTTCGAAGCGCGACGGCATCAGCAGGAAATCCGCGGCAGATTCGACGCGATGCGACAGACCTTCGTCGTAACCCAGGTGCACGGCGATGCGGCCGGCCGCACGCGCCGACCATTTGGCGAGCGTGCTCTCCAGCACCGGATCTCCCGACGCGAGCACGAACAGCTGGGCGCCATTGCGTTCGAGCTGCGCATCCAGGCCCGGCAACAGATCCGCGCCCTTCTGTTCCGCGAGCCGCCCGATGAAGGCGAACAGCGGCGCTTCCGCCGACTCGCGCAAGCCGACTGCGCGCTGCAGGGCCAGCTTGTTCGCCCGCCGCCCATCGACCGCGGTATCGGCCGTGTAGCGCGTCACGAGGTACGGATCCGTCGCCGGATCCCACACCTTCGTATCGATGCCGTTGGTGATGCCATGCAACATCGCCGCCCTCATCCGCAGCACGCCCTCCAGCCGCTCTCCGAATGCCGGCGTCTGGATCTCGCGCGCATAGGTCGGACTCACGGTCGCGATCGCATCCGAATACAGCAGCCCCGCCTTCATGAACGAGAAGCCGCCGTAGAACTCCAGCGCCTGCATGTTCCATTCGTCCGGCGGCAGTCCGAGCGCATCGAACTCGCCGCGAGAAAAGACACCCTGATAGGCCAGGTTGTGGATCGTGAACACGACGGCCGGCGAGTCCTGCTTGCCGGCGCGGCGCAGGTGCATCGCGGCAAGACCGGTATGCCAGTCGTTGAGGTGGACCACCTGCGGCATCCATGCGGCGGTATCCGGCACGGCGCCCAGCGCCAGCATCGCGATGGCCTCGGAGAAGCATCCGAATCGCCAGGCGTTGTCCGCGTGCTCGTGCCCCTGCTCGTTGGTGTACGGGCGGCCGGGCCGTGCATAGAGCGGCGCGTAGTCCAGCAGCCACACGCGCAGGGCCGTCGCGCCGGCACCGCGGACGGTGCCTTCCCACAAGCTCATGTCCTGTCCGCGAACCGACAGGCGCGCGATCTGCCGCCGGTCCTGCAGCTTCTCCAGCGTGTCGCGATAGGCAAGGGTCAGCAGCCGCACGTCGACACCGCGCGCCGCCAGTGACTGTGGCAGCGCGCTGGCCACGTCGGCCAGACCGCCGGTCTTCGAGAAAGGCAACGCTTCGGCGGATGCGAACAGCAGCCGCAAGGGATGGGCACTCACTCGCCCAGGTCCATCGTCGCAAGGCAACCCAGCTCGTAACGCTGCGCCATCAGCGCGTGATGCGGCAGCACCCGTAGCTGTGCGCGTCCGCCACCCGCAGGCGCGACGTACGCGGCGACGTCCTCGTTCTCCTCGTGCAGCTTCAGCACCTCGATGGCGCCGTTGCGCGTGATCTCGAGCGCCAGGTCGCTGGCGTGCAGACCGTTGAGGTGCACGCGCACTTCCAGCGGATTGCGTACGACCACTTCGACCTTCACGCCGCCTCCCTGTGAGCGCACCAGCTTCTTCCAGCGCTTGAACTCCACCGCGTTGCGCGAATTGCGCTCGCTCATGCGCCAGCCGTGACGCGCGGCGGGCAGGTAGAGCTTGCGCTCGTAGTCGCGCAGCATGCGCGCGGTACCGAACGCAGGGATCAACGTGCGCATCGCCGCACGGCTGCGCCGGAGCCAGGCGCCGTGATCTTCGAACCAGAGTTTCTGCACCTGGCGTTCCAGCACATCGAGCAGGGCCTGGGCTTCGGCACGATCCCGCGCCTCGCGATCGGCATGCTCCGAGGGCACCAGGCCATAGCCGTTCTCGCCGTCGAAGCCTTCGGCCCACCAGCCGTCGAGGATCGATGCATTGACGCCGCCGTTGACGGCGGACTTCATGCCCGACGTGCCGCTGGCCTCCATCGGGAACTCGGGCGTGTTGAGCCAGACGTCGCAGCCCTGCACCAGTTCGCGCGCGAACGCGATGTCGTAGCCCTCGACGACCAGCAGGCGGCCCACGAACGCAGGCTGCAGCGAGACTTCGAACAGACGACGGATCAGCTCCTGGCCGCCCTTGTCGTGCGGATGCGCCTTGCCGGCGAACACGAGCAAGGTCGGACGCTGATCGTCGCCGAGCAGCCGCTGCAGTCGCGCGGTGTCGGACAGCAGCAACGTGGCGCGCTTGTAGGTGGCAAAGCGGCGCGCGAAACCCAGGACCAGCGCGCCGTCGTCGCCGAGCCGGCTCACCGTGAGATTCGCGGTGTGCTCGTCCAGTCCGTTGCGCCGATGCTGCTCCATCAGGCGCGAACGCAGCGACTGGAGCAGGCGGCGCTTCAGTGCGCGCCGGACGCCGTCGTAGTCGTCGTCGGACATCGCGCCGACCCAGTCGGTGTCGGCCGTCGTCAACGCTCGACGGCTCCAGTCCGGCACCTTGTTCTCCAGCCGCTCGCGCCACTCGGGCGCCAGGAAGCTGGGCAGGTGGATGCCGTTGGTGACGTAGGTGATCGGATTGAGGGCGGGCGGCACCTGCGGCCAGATGTGGGCTTCGGCCTCGGACGCCACGCCGCCGTGGATGCGCGACACGCCGTTGTGGAATCGCGAGGTGCGCAGCGCCAGCGCCGTCATGTTGAAGTAATGACTGCCGCGGTGATCGGCGCCCAACGCGAGCAGCCGGCGCTCGGTGGTCTCCAGGCTGCCGACGTAGTCACCCAGCCACTGATGCATCTGCTCGTGCGTGAACACGTCGTGGCCCGCAGGCACCGGCGTGTGCGTAGTGAACACGGTACGCGATGCGACGAGCTCCAGTGCGGAGCCGAAGCTCAGGCCGCCGGCAACCGCCTCGCGAATGCGCTCGAGCGCGGAGAACGCGGCGTGCCCTTCGTTCATGTGCCACACGGTGGGCGCGAGTCCCAGCGCACGCAGGCAGCGCACGGCGCCGATGCCCAGCACGATTTCCTGGAACAGGCGATTGTCGCTGCCGCCGCCATAAAGGCGCGCCGTGATGGCGCGCTCGGCTTCGTCGTTGTCCGCGTGATCGGCGTCGAGAAGAAACAGCGGAACGCGGCCCACATCGAAGCGCCACACGCGCAAGGTCAGCGCGTGATCACCCATCGGCACCTTGATCTGCAGATCGTGCCCACGCGCATCGGTCACCGCTTTGAGACCGTGCCCCGCCGGTTCGATCGGATCCGGCGCCGCGTGCTGCGCACCGTGGCCATCCAGCGTCTGGCGGAAATATCCTTCGCGATACATCAGGCCAACGGCGACCAGCGGGATCCCGAGATCGCTCGCCGTCTTCAGGTGATCGCCGGCCAGCACGCCCAGTCCGCCGGCGTAGATCGGCAGATGTTCGGTGATGCCGAACTCCGCGCAGAGGTAAGCGATCAGATCGCGTTCCGGGTCCAGCCGGGAGTGTTCCTGTTCCGTCATCGGTCCTCTCTTGTTCTTGTTCCGCTCATTCGCCGGTATGCAGCGGCTGCCCGAGCATGTCGGGCGTCACCAGCACGACGCCGTTGCGGCTGATGTGGAAGCGCTTGGCGTCTTCCTCGCGGTCATGACCGATGACGGCGTCGTCCGGGATGATGCAGCCCTTGTCGATCACCGCCCGGCGAATGCGCGCACGCTGCCCGATGTGCACGTTGGGCAGCACCACCGAGTCGTCGACCCGTGCGTAGTTGTGCACGCGCACGTTGGAGAACAGCAGCGAATTGCGCACCTCGGCGCCGGACACGATGCAGCCGCCGGAGACCATCGAGTTGATCGCCAGGCCGCGCTTGTCCGGATCGTCGAAGACGAACTTGGCCGGCGGCAACTGCTCCTGGTAGGTCCAGATCGGCCAGTCGCGGTCGTACAGATTCAGCGGCGGCGCCACACGGATGAGTTCCATATTGGCCTCCCAGTACGCATCGACGGTGCCGACGTCGCGCCAGTAGCCCTGTTCCATGCCCTGCACGTCGCGGAACGGATAGGCGAACACTTCGCTGCGGCCGATCGCGCCGGGGATCAGGTCCTTGCCGAAGTCGTGGCTCGAGTCCGATCGCGTGGCGTCGCGCGCCAGTTCGCGCATCAGGTACTGCGTGCTGAACACGTAGATGCCCATCGACGCCAGCGCGACGTCGGCACGGCCCAGCATCGGCTCCGGTCGCGACGGTTTTTCCAGGAAGCTCACGATGCGCGCAGCCTCGTCGATCTTCATGACGCCGAAGCTGCGGGCCTGCGACAGCGGCACCTCGATGCACCCCACCGTCACGTCGGCGCCCTTGGCCACGTGCGCCGCGATCATCGGGCCGTAATCCATCTTGTAGATGTGATCGCCCGCCAGCACCAGCACGTACTTGGGCGCGTGGTGCCGGATGATGTCCACGTTCTGGTAGATCGCGTCGGCGGTTCCCGCGTACCACGCGGTCTCGCTGATGCGCTGCTGCGCCGGCAGCAACTCCACGAACTCGTTGAACTCGGCGCGCAGGAATCCCCAGCCCTGCTGGATGTGACGGATCAGCGAATGTGACTTGTACTGCGTGAGCACGCCGACGCGACGCACGCCCGAGTTGATGCAGTTCGACATCGTGAAATCGATGATGCGGAACTTGCCGCCGAACGGCACGGCCGGCTTGGCGCGCCAGTCGGTCAGCGCGGAGAGACGCGAGCCGCGACCACCCGCCAGGATCAGCGCCAGCGTCTCGCGCGTGAGGCGGCTGATGTTGCGTGTCTCGGCGGGCACCTCGGCCCAGGCATCTGCGGTGGGTTCCACGATGACTCCTCGCGTGGTGCCGCGCGCGGTCGCGGCATTCTTTTTCTTCGCGCCCCGCGAGCGGCGGAAGGACATCATAAACGGCTCGCGAGGGGCGATGATGCGCGCTCATCGAATCCGGATACGGCGCAGCCCGTGCAGCAAGTTGGATGCCGCGGCGAATGCCTACGACGTCGCGCGCAAAGAAGTTCTTCACCGATTGGAGTGGGCTTGCGGGGTGCCGCTGAGCTTTTTGGCCACGGATTTCGCGGATGAACGCGGGTAAAGCTGGATGCCGGCGTCGAGCGGGTCAAAAACAGGCGAGCGCAAAGGACGCAGAGAACAGCAAAGAAAGGCGCAAAGGATCAATGGAAATCCTTTGCGCCTTTCTTTTTCCTTTGCGCCTTCGCGTTCGCCTGTTTTTTCGCGTTCATCCGCGAAATCCGTGGAAAAATAGATCCGCGCCTACTGCAGCTTCAACTCCATCCGCACCCGGCCACCGTTGTCCTTGGTCCCCCCGGCGCGCGACGTCAGGAACACCCGCTCGGGCGCCAGCTCCGGTTGCGCGAGCAGCACCGTCTGCACCGCGCGCGCGCGTTCGGCCGCCAGCGTCTCCATCGCCGGCGCGTCAGGCTTCAGGCTCCGCAGCAACGCGCTTTCGACAAATGCGATGCGTGCCGTCGTGCGCGCCGCCTTGTCGACGCCCTTGTCGTCCGGAAACTCGACGTCTGCTTTCAGCCGCTCCTTGTGCAGCGCGACCAGCGCATCCAGACGATCGTCATCGTCCTTCGGTGGCTTCTCCGTCACCAGCGCCGTGCGCAATGCCGCCTGCGCCAGCGCGTTGCCGTCCACGTCGTCGGCCAGCGCATAGGGCACGTCGAGCTTGAGCTGCGGCCGCTCGACCAGCGCTTTGGCGAGCTTTTCGAGCTGGCCCTTCTGCTCGGCGTCGAGCGCCGACTGCCCGGGCTCGAACGTCACGAACTGCAACTCCTCCTCGCTGCCGCCGAACAGCCTTCCGAGCGCCGCGAACGGCGCCGTGACGGCCTTGCTCATCAGGTTGACGAGCACCTTCCAGACCAGCGGACCCACGCGGAACGTCGGGTCGTCCAGATCGCCGCTCACCGGAAGTTCGAGATCGATCGTGCCGTGCCGGTCCTTGAGCAGCGCAACAGCGAGCTTCACCGGCAGCGGGACGGCATCCTTCGAACCGGTCGCGTCACCGAACTCGAGCTGATCGACGATGACGTGATGCTCGGCCTGCAATGCGCGCTTCTCGATGCGGTATTTCAGCTCCGTCGTCAGCTTGCCCTTGACGATGTTGTAACCGGCGAAGCGACCGGAGTACGGATTGAAGCGGATCAGGTCCATGTTGCGGAAGCTGAGCGCCAGCGTCGTGTCGCGGTCGTAGGCGAACGGATTCAGCTCGCCCTTGATCAGCACCGGCGAGAACGCGTCGACCTGCCCCTTGAGATCGACCTTCGCGCTGGCGTCGGGATCGGTCGACAGGCCGTCGATACGGCCTTCGAGCTTCTGGATGGCGGCGGCGAACTGCGGATCGATCGAGCGATCGGCGAAATCCAGCATGCCGCGATCGATGTGCAGCGTCTTGAGCTGCACCGCCAGCGCAGGCTCGGCGTCCTTCTTCTTCGCCGTGTCCGATGCACTCGCAGCCGGCACCGCGTCGTGGGCTGCTTTCTTCGGGGCGCCCGGCGCCGCCAGTGCGCGCGTCACGTTGAGTTCGCGCTCGGGCGAGATCTCGACGCGCGCCGTCGGCGCGACCAGGTCCACGCGCTGGATACCCAGCCGGTTCTTCTGCAGCGAATAGGCGATGCCGGCGACCTTCAGCGTTTCGAAGCCCAGAAGATCCCGCTTCTGCGCACGATCGCGCAACGCAAGATTCGCCAGCAGCGCGTCCCCTTCGAATTCGAGCTTCGCCGGCGACTGCGCCCAGTCCACCGTGCCGCCCACGCCCAGCAGAGCCGACTTCAGGTCCACGCCGGTATGCGGCGCGAGGTAGGGCTGCAGCATCGACAGGTCGAGACCCTTGGCGTCGAGCTTGACCTTCGCGGACAGCGGATCGAGCTGCAGCGTGCCGCTCGCGTCGAGCCGGCCGTTCTTGCCGATGCCCAGCCCCGCCTTCAGCGCGAGCGGGTCGGACAGCTCACTGGTGAGCGCGCCGACCTGGATGTCGATCGGCGACAGGGTGACGCGTACCGGCGGCTGCACGCCCCGATCCTCGGCATCGATCCGCGCGGCATGGATGCGCACACCGCCGACCATCGCGCGCCACGCGGGCGCAGCGTCGGGCCCCGGCTTCTTCTTGTCCGCTTCGTCCGGCTTCGGCTTCTTCTTGCTGGCCTCGCCCGGCTTCGCCGGCGCGACCAGCTTCGCCAGATTGATGCTGCCGTCCGCCTCGCGCCGCAGCTTCGCGCGCACACCGCGCAGGTCAACGCCGCCGACGCGCGCTTCCTGCTTCGACAGCAACACCTGGATGTCCGACAGCGCGATCTCGCTCGCCGACACGCTGGCGGCAGCGCCCTTGGTTCCGTACTCGGCCAGGCCCGCATCGCGTACGAGCAGCCGCGGCAGGCTGACCTCGATGTCGAGCGCAGGGTCGAGCCGCAACTGGTAATCGCCAGCCGTTTCCGCGACGCCGGACACCAGGCGGATCGGCAGTCCGTCCTGCAGGTAGGCCGTGATCGTCGAGGCCTGCACGTTCTCGATCGAGAAATGCCCGCGCGAACCCAGCGGCTGCACCGTGAACTCGCCGCTCCAGCCGATGCGCTCGCCGGTGCTCACCGCGCCGCTGAATTCGTAGAGGTTCGCGTGATCCAGCTCGGTGCGGAAATCACGCAGATTGAACGCGAGCGGTCGCAGCTCGGTGGAGAACGGACGCGGACGGCTGCGGTCCTCGACGCCGATGCGACCCTCGCTGACGACGAACTCGCCGATGCGGATACGCGGAATCGCCGACGCTTCCTTCTTCTCGGGCTGCGGCTCGGTCGACGGCGGCACGAGCCGCGACAGGTTCACCTTGCCGTCGGATCCGACGACGACCGACACATCGGGCGCCGCGAGCCGCAGATAGCCGAGCACCGCGCCGCGCTCCCGGATCGAATCCCACAGCTCCAGGTCCACGTCGAGCTTCGCGAAGCCGAGCAGCGGCGCGCCGTCGGCCTCGCTCAGGTGCAGGCCTTCGATCTGCGCCTCGAAGCGGAACGGGTGGAAATGGATCGGGCCGAGTTCAAGCTTGTGGCCGAGCTTGGCGACCTGCGCGCGGATCAGGTGATCGGCCAGGCGCGGCACGCCGTAGAAGCCGAACAACGTGTAGGCCAGCGCCAGGAACACGACCACCGACAACGTGATCCAGAGGCGACGCGAACGGATCCAGGCTCGAGACATTCGCGCTTCGTAAGGGGGCGGTGGAGGACGGGCGCGACTCTCGCAGCGGCTCCCCGCATGCGTCAAACCTTGGCCCGGGGGAACCCCGGGTTGCGCTCCCTATACGAGGGGCCCCGGGCTTTACCCGGGCTACGATTTGCGTTCAACCGCCGCCGCAATATTCCGGTGGAACTCCCCGAGCAGGAACTCGAGCTTCCCGAACGTCACGACGTCGTTCGCCCCGCTCGACAGCCCTTCCTGGATGCCTTCGGCCGCGTAGAGGTCTTCCTTCTGGAACACCGTCTGCTCCAGCAGCCCCATCGTCTTCTCCCAATGCGGCGTCCAGTCCGGCGTGCTCTTGGCGCGCGGGATCAGCATCGCGTGCGACCAGCGCGTGCGGTTCGGCGCCAGCGGCCACAGCGACAGGCAGCTCACGTAGTCGGGGTGCACGACGACGATCATGTTCGGGAACAGCAGGTGGCTGTAGGTCCAGCGGTCGCGAACCTCGCGCGGATCGTCGGACCATGCGGGCTCGCTCTCGCTGCCGCGGCGCGCCACGATCATCCGCTCGTGGCCGTTGTAGACGTGCCAGTTCGATTGCGCGTCGTGAAAGAACGGATAGATCGAATCCCGGTGCAGCACGCGGATGTGATAGACCTCGATGAAGGCCTCGATCACCAGCTTCCAGTTGCACGCACGCTCGCTTTCGAATCGGCGGAACAGCACCGAATCCGGTATCCCGAACCAGGCGAGATCGTCGACCAGCGGACCGAGCCAGGCATCGGCGTCGAAGCTCGCGCCGGCCTTCGGAATCCCCCAGATCAGTCCGCCGCGCTCGGCCACCGGGAATTTCAGCAGGTCGAAATCCGTACGGTCGACACCCTCGAAGGCCTCGGCCAGCGGGATGTTGCGCAAGCGCCCGTCGAGCTCGTAGGTCCAGCCGTGATACGGGCAGGACAGCGTGCGCCGCGCCGAGCAGCTGCGTTCCTCGACCAGGCGCATGCCGCGGTGCCGGCAGACGTTCACCAGGCCCTGCAGTTGTCCCTGCGCGTCGCGCACGATCAGCAGCGGAATGCCGGTGGCGTCGAAGCGCATCACCGATCCCGGTTCGGCGACCTCCGACGCATGACCCAGACACAGCGGCCGCTCGCCGAACAGATGCTGGCGCTCGCGGGCGAACCAGTCCGGGTCGAGATAGCGCGACGCCGGGACCTGCACGACCTGTTCGCCCTGCTTGCGGACACCCCGCCTGACGTTGTCCGAGAGCTGCTCCGCGAGCGCGCGCAAGGTCGGACTTTCCTCGGCCCCGCGTCGCGGCCGATGGCTGTCAGCGGATGGACCCGCTCCCTCGTCTGGCATGTGACCGCTCGCTCCGGGATCGCTGCTGGAAGGCTACAACGCAGGGGTGATCGGTGGAATCGGTGCGCCCCCTGTGTTGCATGGGAGGGGCAGCGAATTCCGGCGGGCCTGCGAGCCGCGGACGACGGATCGGCCCTGCCAACCTGCACGCGAAGCGCGGCGTTGACCGCTGCTACACTCGAACCCGCGGCATCCGAAGATATCGAACGCCCGGCCGGGCACTCGTACAAGGGGTTGCGACGATGCGCCTCGCGGCAACCGCGCTCTTGCGAAGGACCAGCGTCCCGCGCCTCCACGGCGGGCCAGGCTGATGGACCTGCTCAGCTTCCTGACCGCCGCACCGAATCTGCCGTTCTCGATCAGCGCGGTGTTCCTGCTGCTGCTGCTCGCACTCGAGATCGTCGGCGTGCTGGTGGCCGGCATCGGCATCTCCCACTTCGGCGAATTCGATCAAGGGCATGGCGCCGATGTCGATTCACATGGCTTGGCGTCCGACGCGCTCGGGTACCTGCACTGGGGCAAGGTACCGCTGATCGTCATCCTTTCGGCGCTCACCGGATTGTTCGCACTCGCGGGCCTGGGCATCCAGTCCCTCGCCTTCTCGGTGTCGGGCGGATTGCTGCCGGGCTGGCTGGCCTCGATCCCGGCCGTCGCCACCGCGGTGTATGGCACGCACAAGATCGTGCTGCCCATCTCGCGACTGATGCCTTCGGAAGAAGGCGATGCCACCCGCGAAACCGCGTTCGTCGGGCTGATCGGTCGCGTGACGATCGGCCCCTGCCGCTGGGATGCACCCGGTGAGGCGCTGGTAAAGGACTTGTCCTCGGGTCGCGAGCACTACATCCGCGTGAAGCCCGCTGCGCCCGGCGTCGTGCTGCCTGTACACAGCGAAATCCTTGTGACGGACATCACGCCCGAGGGCGGCCTGTACCTCGCCACCTCGATCGACGAGATCGCAGAATCGACTCTCCCCACTTCGATCTCGAGCGGGAAGTCCGAAATCGAAAGCCGAGCGGCGAACCGGTCGGCCCTACGCCAGGAGCGCTTGCCATGAGCCCGCTTTATTTCACCGTTGCGGCTGCGGGTCTGGGTGTCGTCCTGTTCGCCATGCTCGGCCTCGTGCTGTCGCGGTTGTGGCGCCGCGCCACGCCCGAGCGCGCGATCGTGCGCACCGGCGGCAGCAAGGTGTATGTGACGATGGAAGGCGGCTGCTTCCAGATTCCGATCATTCACGAGATCACGCCGGTCAACATGAACACCATGCGGCTCGACATCGGCCGCGACGGCGACAATTCGCTGATCACCAAGGATCGCCTGCGTGTCGACGTGAGCGTCGCATTCTTCACGCGCGTGGCGCGCACGCATGACGGCATCGCCACGGCCGCCAGTTCGCTGGGACGTCGCACGCTCGATCCGCTCGAGATCAAGAAGCTCATCGAGTCGAAGTTCGACGACGCGCTGCGTGCGGTGGCGATGAGCATGACACTGCCCGAACTGCTCGACCAGCGCGACCAGTTCCGCCAGGCCGTTCTCAATGCTGTCGGCGAAGATCTGAAGAAGAACGGCCTCGAACTCGAAGCCGTGTCGATCACGACGCTCAACCAGACCGACGTGAAGTTCTTCAAGGCCGACAACGTCATCGACGCCGAAGGCCTGACCTCGATCACGCGCCAGACCGAATCGCGCCGCCGCGAACGCAACGACATCTCGCAGGAAACCGAAGTCGCGATCCAGGAGCGCAATCTGCAGGCGGCGCAGCGCACGCTGACGATTCGCCAGACCGAAGAAAAGGCCAAGCTCGAGCAAAGCGAACAGATCGCCACCATGACGGCCGAGCAGAATGCGCGCATCGCTTCGAACAAGGCCGCTCAGGCGCAGGCCGCCAAGGAAGCGGAGATCCAGTCCGAACGCGCCGTCGAGCAGGCCCAGATCGCGCGCAAGCAGGCGATCGAGCTTTCGGAACAGCTGCGCCGTATCGCCATCGCCAACAAGAGCCAGGAGCAGTCGAATGCAGAGGCCGAGGCCAACCAGGCCCGCGCGAAGGCCGCACGCTCAGAGGAAGAAGTCGTCACCGCAACCGAGGTCGCGCGCGCCGAGCGCACCAAGCAGATCGCGGTCATCGCCTCCAACCAGGCCGCCGAGCAGGACGCGGTGAAAGTACGCGTCACGGCCAAGGCCGAACGCGAAGCCGCCGACGACCGCGCCCAGGCCGTCCTGACCGAGGCGCGCGCCTCGGCCGATGCCGCCGAACTGGAGGCACGCGGCATCAAGGCACGCGCGCTGGCCGAGGCCGAGGGCAAGACCGCCATCAACGCCGCCGAGAACTCGCTCTCCGAAGCCCAGATCGCACTGCGACGCGCGCTGGCCATCATCGAGAACCTGCCGGAAATCCTGCAGGCCCAGATGAAGCCGCTGGAGAAGATGTCGGACTTCAAGGTCGTCCACTTCTCGGGCATGACGCCGGGCATCAACGGTGGCGGCGCACCCGGCGTGGCGCCGGTGGCGGGCACAGGCTTCGCGCACCAGCTGCTGGACGCCGTGCAGCAATACCGCATGCAGTCGCCGATCGTCGAAGCCGCGCTGCGGGATGTCGGCCTGATCGGTGCCGACGGCAAGCTCAGCCCCAGCGGCCTCAATCTGGGATCCTTGCGTCCGGACATGGCCGCCGAATCCCACGCCGGGCATAGTTGATCCCGGTCCGCCGTCTACTGTTCGCCGGATCTGGCGAACAGGCGCCTGCCACGCGTCGTGGCCGGCCACTCGCCAGTCAATGGATTCGATGAACCAGACCGTCATCTACGCCGCCGTGATGCTCGTCGCGGGACTCGGCATCCCCGTCATGGGCGCGCTGAACGGCGGCCTCGGCGCGCGGATGCAGAACCCCGCGCTGGCGGCCAGCATCATGCTGTTCGTCGGCGCCTGCTTCTCGCTGGTGTTCCTGTTGTCGACCCGCGGCCTGGCCGGCCTGTCGCTACGCGTGTCGGCGCCCTGGTACTTCTACTTCGCCGGCCTGTTCGTGCTGATGTACGTGCTGAGCGTCACCTGGGTCGCCCCGCGCTTCGGGGTCGGCAACGCGATCTCGTTCGCGCTGCTCGGCCAGTTGCTCGCGATGACCGTCATCGACCAGGTCGGATTGTTCGGCGCCATCCAGCACAGCCTGACCATGCAGCGCGCGGTCGGCCTGGTGCTGATGGCGGCTGGCGTCTTCCTGGTGGTACGGCGGAGCTGAGCGGCACCGCCCGCACAAACACACGCTGCAAAGGCAGGGTAATTGCGTCGGGCAGGAGGCGCCGCTTTTCCTGCCCCATTCCGATGCACCCCTCCGAATTTCCGAGCCGCTCACCGGGTCACCGTCGACGCACTATCGCGTCGCCCAAGCTGGGGTTCGCCGCGCTCGTCATTCTTGCGGGAACGCTGCCGTCCACCTGCTTCGCCCAGCGCAGTCCCTACACCGAGCGCGACGGCCGCCGCATCTACCTCGAGCGCTGCGCGGTATGCCACATGCCGGACGGCAGCGGCAGCAGCCACACCGACAACTTCAACAGCTTTCCGCCGCTGACCGGCATGTCGGAATGGATGAGCCTGCGCCAGGGCCAGCGCTACGTCGCGCACGCGATCATCTACGGTCCGTACGGCGGCCTCACGGTGAACGGAAAGTTCTACTTCGGAATGATGCCGAGGTTCCGGCCGCGGCTCGACAACGGACAGATCGTCGCGGTGATCCGGTACATCGCGGAGCATCTCAATGCACCGCTGCCCGGGTATGTGCCGATCGACGCGAAGCTGGTTGAAGAGGCACGGCGGGCCGAGGACACGATCGATGCCGTGCACGAGGCGCGGTATGCGCTGCCGCCGCGGTGAGTTCGCGGGTCGGACAGAGTCCGTTCTCCAGCGCAGCCGGGGTGAAACCCGGGGCTTTTTCTCATCGTCGACCGGAACGCTCCGGGTTGCATCCGGGCTACCGGTGCGTCAGGCCCTTCATTTCGTCACCCGCACACCGACGACTCACACCGTCCACGGCGCCGCCGCCTGCACGCCGATCTCGTAGCGGCGGATCGCCTCGGCGACGACGGAACGCTTCAGCTTTCCGTCCTCGGCCAGCGCGTCGAGCGTGGCGATGACGATGCTGTGCCGGTCCACCTCGAAGAAGCGGCGCAAGGCCGCGCGCGTGTCGCTGCGTCCGAATCCGTCGGTGCCGAGGGCGATGAACCGGCCCTCGACGTACGGCGCGATCAGTTGCGGATAGGCACGCACGTAATCGGTGGCAGCCACCGTCAGCGCGATTCCGGAGAGCTGCTGCCCGACGTGGCTGCGGCGACGATCCTGCTCCGGATGCAGGCGATTCCAGCGCTGGGTCTCGGCCGCATCGCGCGCGAGTTCGCTGAAACTGGTGGCGCTGTAGATGTCGGAGCCGATGTTCCAATCCTGCGCCAGCAGTTCGGCCGCGGCGATGACCTCGCGCAGGATCGTGCCGGAACCGAGCAGCCGCACGCTGGCTTTGGCCTTCGCGGGCGCATGGCCGCCGAAGCGGTACAGGCCCTTGATGACGTCGCTCTCCACGCCCTCCGGCAGCGAAGGCTGCGCGTAGTTCTCGTTCATCACGGTGACGTAATAGAACGCGTCGACCTGCCGCTCCATCATGTCGCGTGCGCCGTGATCGAGGATCACGGCCAGCTCGCCGGCGAAGGCCGGATCGTAGGCACGGCAGTTCGGAACCGTCGCCGCGACCAGATGACTGCTGCCGTCCTGGTGCTGCAGGCCTTCGCCGCCGAGCGTCGTGCGGCCCGCTGTCGCGCCGAGCAGGAAGCCGCGCGCACGTTGGTCGGCCGCCGCCCAGATCAGGTCGCCGACGCGCTGGAAGCCGAACATCGAGTAGTAGATGTAGAACGGCAGCATCGTCATACCGTTGACGCTGTACGACGTCGCCGCGGCCGTCCACGAGGCGAGTGCACCCGCCTCGGTGATGCCTTCTTCGAGCAACTGCCCGTCCACGGCCTCGCGGTACGACAGCATCGAACCGGCGTCCTCGGGTTCGTACAACTGTCCCGCCGGCGAGTAGATGCCGACCTGGCGGAACAGGTTGGCCATGCCGAACGTGCGCGCCTCGTCGGCGACGATGGGCACCAGCCGCGGCCCGAGCGCCTTGTCCTTCAGCAGATTGCCGAGGATGCGCACCGCGGCCATCGTCGTCGACATCTCCTTGCCCTCGGCGCGCAGCGCGAACTCCGCGTGCCTGGCGATGGGCGGCACCGTGACCGGCTCCGCGTCACGCCGGCGTATCGGCAGGAAACCGCCGAGCGCTTCGCGACGCTGCCGCAGATATCGCGCCTCGATGCTGTCCTCGGCCGGGCGATAGAACTTCAGCGCGGCCACGTCCTCGTCGGACAGCGGCAGCCGGAAGCGATCGCGAAATCCTTTCAATCCCTCGACGTCGAGCTTCTTGGACTGATGCGCGGTCATGCGCGATTCGCCTGCGCTGCCCATGCCGTAACCCTTCTTGGTCTTGGCCAGGATCACCGTCGGCCGGCCCTTGTGCGCCTTGGCCGCCGCGAACGCCGCGTGCAGCTTGCGCAGGTCATGGCCGCCACGCTTGAGTCCGTCGATCTCGGCGTCCGACATGTGGGCCACGAGCTTGGCCAGCGCCGGATCCTGCTGGAAGAAATTGGCGAGGTTGTACGCGCCGTCCTTCGCACCCAGCGTCTGGTACTCGCCGTCCGGCGTCTCAGCGAAGATGCGCAGCAGCGTGTGCTCGGTGTCGCGCGCGAACAGCGCGTCCCAGTCCGAGCCCCACAGCACCTTGATCACGTTCCAGCCCGCGCCGGTGAACAGCGCCTCCAGCTCCTGGATGATCTGGCCGTTGCCGCGCACCGGACCATCGAGGCGCTGCAGGTTGCAGTTGATGATGAACGTGAGGTTGTCGAGCTTCTCGCGCGCCGCCAGCGTGAGCCCGGCGATGGATTCCGGCTCGTCCATCTCGCCGTCACCGAACACGCCCCAGACGTGACGGCCGTCGGTCTCGACGAGCTTGCGGTCGCGCAGGTAGCGGAAGAAGCGCGCCTGGTAGACCGCGCTGATCGGTCCGAGGCCCATCGAGCCGGTCGGCACCTGCCAGAAGTCCGGCATCAGCCAGGGGTGCGGATAGGAGCAGAGTCCCCCGCCCTTCACTTCCTGCCGATAGTGCGCGAGCTGCTCTTCGCTCAATCGTCCTTCGAGAAACGCACGTGCGTAGACGCCCGGCGCGGAGTGCGGCTGGAAGTAGACGAGATCGCCACCGTGCGACTCGCTGCGTGCGTGGAAGAAGTGCTGGAAACCGGCCTCGAAGATCTCCGCCGCCGACGCGTAACTCGCGACGTGTCCCCCCAGATCGCCGTACGCGGCGTTGGCGCGCATGACCATCGCCAGCGCGTTCCAGCGCAGGATCGCCGTGATGCGTTCCTCGATGGCGAGATCACCCGGATAAGCGCCCTGCCTATCCAGCGAGACGGTGTTCCGATACGCCGAATACGGCTGCGCGAGCACGACGCTGTCGCTGTTGCGCAGCCGCTCTTCCAGCTTCTGGAGCAGGAACTGCGCACGCTCGCTGCCGGTGTTCTGCAGCACCGCGTCCAGCGAGTCGAGCCACTCGCGCGTCTCAAGCGGATCGCTGTCGGCGGGCACGAGGCGATCGCGCGCCGGCGCGGCATCGGCTTTCATCGCATGACCACCTTGCGCACGGCGAAGCGCCAGCCTTCGTCGGTGAGCACGAACTGGTCGAAGTATTCCGCACGAATCCTGTCGACCTTCTCCACGCCCTGCTGGCCGCGCTCCATGTCGAGATCGACACGACCCGTCGCCGTGCGGCCGTCGGGCGCGATCTCGATGCGCACGTTGCTGCACACGTGCTTGGTCCAGACACCGGATGGGCGACCCGCGATGACCTGGCGGATGGCGTCACGGCCGACGATGGGCTGGCCGAGACGATCGAACAGGCCGTCCGGCGTGTAGAGGTTCGCCAGCGCATCGGCTTCGCCGGCGTCAGCGTGAGGACCGTAGGCTTTGCAGAGGGTTTCGCAGGCCTGGCGAGCGGCTTCGATGGGCGTGGTCATCGGTGGATTCCTGTTCGGTTCACCCTCTCCCACGGGGAGAGGGTCGGCGGCGCAACCGCCGGGATGATGGACGGGCTTCGCGACGGCAACTTCAGACTCTCCCTCACCCTGCCCATCGCTGCGCGATGGGCGTCCCTCTCCATGTGGGAGAGGGGATGGGGTTGGCCTCGAGCACGTTTATCCCGGCGGCGGCGGCAGCGTCGTGAAGATGTATTCCTTCTCTTTGGCCAGCGGCGCGGCGCCCTGCTTCAGCAGTTCGCTCTCCGGCACACCGGCACGCAGCTTCGCGAGCAAGGCATCGGGATCGAACTGCACGCCGATCGGATTGGCCGCGAATTCCGGCGACGCGAACCAGGCCTTGCACTCGTCCATCGTCGGGAAGTTGTCGATCTGCAGCTCGATCTCGTTGCCGTCCGGATCGCGGTAGTACATCGACGTGCTCATGCCGTGGTTGATGCACCAGAACGGCGTGATGCCGTCCTTCTGCAGGCGTTCGAAGTTGCCCAGAAGGTCGCCGATGTTCCGGTACGTGAAGGCGATGTGATCAATGCCCGTTCGCATCGTGTCCGGAGACGGCAGATGTT
This sequence comes from Panacagrimonas perspica, assembly GCF_004364935.1. GTDB lineage: Bacteria > Pseudomonadota > Gammaproteobacteria > Nevskiales > Nevskiaceae > Panacagrimonas > Panacagrimonas perspica. Next base: position 288,870 of record NZ_SOBT01000009.1, read on the forward strand.
CGGTGTTGAGGAACGCGATGCGATGGTGCTCCTCGTCATACGTCAGGAACGCGATCACCGGCGCTTCGAACGAGGTCTTCAGGTGAAAGACCTTGCGGTACCACGCGAGCATGTCCTGGAATTTCTTGGCGCGGATCACGTAGTGCGCCAGCTTCACGGGCACGATCCCGGCAGCGTCGCTCGCCGTGGGATGGGGGACGGCAGCAGGTGCGTTCATGCGTTCTCCTCGCGCTCGGCGAACCGGTCCGATGCCGGGTCCGCTCGGATTGCATTCTCCATATGTTTACCATATGGTCAAGTTCATCACGGAGCACGGCCCTGGTGGTCGCGACTCCCAAACCCGCCATGCGGGGACGCATCAGAACGTCGCGAGGAGAAGCACAATGCGCTTGGCCATGGTGAGCCTAGGAGACGCCCCCGCGCGTCCCGCCCTGATCACGAACGATCGCGTCCACGACATCGGCAAGCACCTGCCCGATGCACCGAAGACCATGATCGGCATCATCGAGGCACTGGACTCGCTCGAAGACGCGCTGACGAAGCTCGCCGCCGGTCCGGGCGACCAGGCCCTGAAGGACGTGCGCCTGCACGCACCGGTGCCGCGTCCCGGAAAAATCCTGGCTCTGGGCCTGAACTACAAGGATCACGCGGCCGAAGCCAACATGACCTTGCCCGAGATCCAGACCTGGTTCTCGAAGATGACGACGTCGACCAACGGTCCGTACGACGGCATCGACCTGCCGCGCGTGTCGACCAAGCTCGACTACGAGGCGGAGCTGGGCGTGATCATCGGCAAGCGCGCCAGGCACGTCACGCGTGAACAGGCGCGCGACGTCATCGCCGGCTACGTCGTGGCCAACGACGTCAGCGTGCGTGACTGGCAGCTGCGCACCTCGCAGTTCGTCGTCGGCAAGTCGTTCGACACGCACTGCCCGTTCGGACCGTGGATCACGACAGCCGACGAGATTCCCGATCCGCAGGCGCTGCGCATCGGCTGCACCGTCAACGGCGAGGTCCGCCAGGATTCCAGCACGAGCGAGATGGTCTTCGACGTCTTCCAGATGATCGAGCACCTGTCGCAGGCGATGACGCTCGAGCCCGGCGACCTGCTGATCACCGGCACGCCCGCGGGCGTGGGCGCCGTCTCCAAGCCGCCGCGCTATCTGAAGGCAGGCGACGTCGTGCGCGTGGAGATCGAGAAGCTCGGTTTCATCGAAAACAAGGTCGTGCCCGAGCCCTTGTAGGCCCGAATCAGCAGCAAGGCGCGGCGCCAGACCGCGACCCAGCAGGAGGAGAAATGACGATGACAGCACCCGAGAGCTCCCTGCCGAGGGACTTCGCAGACCTCGAACCCTTCGTGGCTTACTGGGCGGGCGAGACCAACGACATCCGCTGGGATCGCCGCTCGCGCGCGCCGATGGAGCAGATCCGTCGCTTCTACGACGCGATGCTGCCGCGCGCCGACGAGGCGCTGACGTATCTCGAGCAGTTTCCGCTCGGCGAAGCACCGGCCGACGCGACGCGTCTGCTGTGCCTGCTGCTGTCGCTGCCGCACGCGGCGATGGCCGTGGAGTTCCATCGGCAACCGCGCGCCGCCGCATCGCCCTTCCCGCACGGAATGAACGTGGCAAAGGGACCCTGGCCGCAAGGCTGGTGAGTTCCAGGCGTCCCAGACAAGGCGCCCCAAACCCTGGAGAGAGACCCATGACGAAGTACGAACCGGAAATGCAGAAATCCGCGTTCCCCAAGCTCACCGAGCCCAACGGCCTCGACACCGGGCCGATCCCGATCGAGCCGTATATCTCGCCCGAGTGGTTCGAGAAGGAACGCGAGCAGATCTTCGGCCGCGCCTGGCTGTGCATGGGCCGCATCGAGCAGCTGCCCGAACCGGACACCTACATCGTCAAGGAGATCGAGGTCCGCGGCGTGATCGCCCTGATCACGCGCGACAAGGCCGACAAGGTGCGCGCGTTCCACAACGTCTGCTCGCACCGAGCGAACATGATCGTGCAGGACAGCGCCGGCAAGGGCAGTCGCTTCGTCTGCAAGTACCACAACTGGGCCTACCGCAACGACGGCGACTGCATCGGCGTGCCCGACCGCGCCAACTTCTTCAACCTCGACATCAAGAAGTGCGGTCTGACGCCGATCGTCTGCGACGTCTGGGAAGGCTGGATCTTCATCAACCTGCAGAAGGTGCCCGAAGTTTCCCTGAAGGAATTCCTCGGGCCATTCGGCGAGGCCTTCACCAATGCGCCGGCGCCGTCGGCCGAGCACGCGTTCAACGTCAACGTTTCCACGATGAAGGCGAACTGGAAGACGACGATCGATGCGTTCTGCGAGTCGTACCACGTGCCGGTGCTGCACCCGGACACGGTGGGCGCGACCTTCGCCAACGACAGCAACCCGTACTCGCGTCCGCTCAGCGGCCACGCGCGCGGCGCGCATCGCACGATGACCACGTTCGGCAATCCGGACTACGTCCCACCCGAGCACGCCTTGGTGGAGCGTCTGGCGTACAGCAACCTCGACCTCGGCAACACGCTGGGCGCCAACGATGCCAAGGAGATCCAGGCCCTGCTCGATCATCCGGCGATCAACCCGCGGCGCGTGCCGAACTGGGCCACCGAGATCGCGTGGATCTTCCCGAACTTCCTGATCTTCTATTCGCCCGGCGGCTTCTTCACGCTGGAGTTCTGGCCGCTGAGCGTCAACAGCACGCGCTGGGTCGCTCGCATGCATATCCCGAAGGCCAAGGACGTGCGCCAGCGCTTCCAGCAGGAGCATCACAACTGCCGCATGGCGGAGATCTTCCTCGAAGACGTGGGCAATCTCGAACGCCAGCAGCGCGCCATGGAATCGGGTGCCAAGACCGAGATCGTCCTGCAGGACGGCGAGTTCATGCTGCGCCACTCGATCGAGACGATCCGCAAGTGGGTTGCCGCCAAGACGGTGCGCGAGGCGCTGGCCTGACATGGGGCTCAACGCCTACCTGCGCAACGCTTGGTACGTCGCCGCATGGTCGACCGAAGTCACGCGCGGCCTGCTCGAACGCACGGTGCTCGAGCAATCGATCGTGCTGTACCGCAAGGAGAACGGCGAGGTCGCCGCCATCGGCAACGCCTGCCCGCACCGGTTTGCGCCGCTGCACCTGGGCAAGCTGGTCGGCGACACGATCCAGTGCGGCTATCACGGCCTGCGCTTCGACAGCAGCGGCGCCTGCGTCCACAACCCGCATGCGGGCGGCATGATTCCGCCGAAGATGAAAGTGCCGCAGTACACGCTGGTCGAACGGCACGGAATGATCTGGCTGTGGTTCGGTGACGCGGACAAGGCCGATCCCGCCAGCATTCCGGACTTCTCCTGCCATCTGGATCCGGATCTCGCCTTCGTCGGCGGCGTCATCGAGATGAAGGCCAACTACGAGCTGATCACGGACAACCTGCTGGATCTGGCGCACGGCGAATTCGTGCACGAGGGCCTGCTGTCGAGCCCGGCGATCACCAACAGCAAGCTCGAGACGATCCAGAAAGGCACGACGATCTGGTCCAACCGCTGGATGCCGGACGGCGAGGCGCTGCCCGCGCACGCGATGCTGTGGGAGCACTTCACGCCGGGCAAGAATTGCGACCAGTGGGCGTACATGCGCTGGGATGCGCCGGCACACATGCTGCTCGACGTCGGCATCACCGGCCTCAATCGTCCGCGCACCGAAGGCGCCTGGGTGTACGGCACCGACATCCTGACGCCCAAGGATGCGCACAACACGTATTACTTCTGGGGCATCACGCGCGCGTACAAGACGAAGGATCCGGCTGCGGGCGAACTGTGGCGCCAGGTCATCAAGGGCGCGTTCGAAGGCCAGGACCAGGTCATCATCGAGGCGCAGCAGCGCATGCTCGGCAATCGATCGCTCGAGGAAGCCAACGCCGTGATGTTCGCCAGCGACGTGGCCGCGCAGCGCGCACGCAAACTGCTCGCGAGCCTGATCGACAAGGGCATCGTGCCGGACCCGCAGAACCCGGATCTGCGCGAGCAGCGCCGGGCGAGCGAAGTCACGAGCTCGCCGATCACACCGGCCGTCTGAATGTGAGCGCCCTGCACACCGACATCCTGGTCGTCGGCGCCGGCGGTTGCGGCCTGAACCTGTCGATCTTCCTCGCCGACCTCGGCGTGGATTTCGTCACCGTCGAGCGCAACACCGAACTCGCGAACCTGCCCAAGGCGCACTACCTCAACCAGCGCACGATGGAGATCCTGCGCCAGCACGGTGTCGAGGACGACATCCGCGCGCTCGGCACGCCGCCGGACAATATGTCGCGCGCGATGTGGCTCACGACGCTCGGCGGCGACGGCCCGTTCGACCGCAAGGTCATCTTCGAGATGGACGGCATCGGCGGCACTGGTGAGTCGCAGCGCGCGATCTACGATCGCGACAGCGCCTGCCGCTCCGCGAACCTGCCGCTGATCCGCTCCGAGCCGATCTTCCGCCGGCACGCGGACACGCGCGCACCGGGCCGGCTGCGCTTCGGGCACGAGCTGGTCTCGTTCACGCAGGACGCCGACGGCGTCGACGCGATCGTGAAGAACCTGAAGACCGCCGAGACGCTGTCCGTGCGCGCGAAGTATCTCGTCGGCGCCGACGGCGGCCGCACGATCGGCAAGTCGCTGGGCAACACGATGGTCGGCCCCTCGGGCCTTGCGAAGAACGTCACCGTCCACTTCAGCGCCGACCTGTCGAAGCTGCTGCTCGACGATCGCGTGATGCTGCATTTCTTCATCCACCCGACGCGTCGCGGTCCGCTGGCCAGCGGCGCGCTCGTGCCCGCCGGCGGCGACGACGCGAAGTGGGGCCGCCACAGCGCGGAGTGGATCTTCCATTTCATGGTGGCGCCGGACGATCCCTCGCGCTTCGACGAGGCCATGGTCACGCAGCAGATCCGCGAGCTGCTCAAGCTGCCGGACCTGCAGATGACGGTGCACAAGATCAGCCACTGGATGATCGAGGCCGTGCTCGCGTCGAAGTACCGGTTTGGTCGCGTGCTGCTCGCGGGCGACGCCGTGCATCGGCATCCGCCGGCGTCAGGCCTGGGGCTCAACACCGGCATCCAGGACGCGCACAACCTCGCGTGGAAGCTCGCCAGCGTCATCCGTGGCGATGCCGGCGACGCGCTGCTCGACAGCTACGAGCAGGAACGCCGCCCGATCGGCTCGTTCAACGTGGCCTGGGCGCTGTCGAGCTATTGGAATCATCTGCTGAGCGCGGCCTCGATCTTCGCCATCCACCCGGCCAACGTCTACGAGGCCGTAGGGCAGCCCGACGAGGACAACGAGATCTCTGGCCTGTTCGCCAACACGCCGGACGGCCGCATGCGCCGCGCGCGCATGCAGGAAGTGTTCGGCACGCATCGCGTCGAGATGTTCGATCACGACGTCGAGCTGGGCTTCGTCTACGAGAACGGGGCCCTCGTTCCGGACGGAACACCGCTGCCCGAGCGCGATCCCTGGGGCTCCGAGTACCGCCCGACGACACGGCCCGGGCATCGCCTCCCGCACGCCTGGCTCGAGAGCAAGGGCGAGCGCGTGTCGACGCATGATCTGCTCGACGAGCGCGGATCCTTCCTGCTGATCGCCAACGCGAGCGGTGGCGCCTGGTGCCAGGCGGCGCGCGCCATCGCGCAGGAGCGTGGTCTGCGCCTGCGCGCCGTGCGCGTCGCAGCCGACGGCGACGTGCTGGACACCGATCGACACTGGGCGACGTTGTGCGGCGTCGGCGAAGCCGGCGCCGTGCTGGTACGACCGGACGGCATGGTCGCCTGGCGCTGTGCCACCGCGCCCGCCGATGCGCCGCAGCAGCTGCGCACCGTTTTTCACCAACTGCTCGGCCCGAAGGCCGGCTGAGTCACGACACTCCTCGAGAACGCAACATGAAAACCATCGAAACACCGGTCCTGATCTGCGGCGGCGGCGGCGCAGGCCTGAGCCTGTCGATCTTCCTGTCGGCGCACGGCATCGACAACCTGCTGGTGGAACGCCACACGACGACCTCGCATCTGCCGAAGGCGCACTACTACAACCAGCGCACGATGGAGATCTTCCGCGAGCACGGCATCGCCGACACGATCTACGCGCGCGGCACGCCGTTCGAGAACATGGGCCACATCGTGTGGATGACCTCGCTGTCCGGCGACGGCCCGCTGGACGGCAAGCTGCTCTACAAGATGGATGCCTTCGGTGGCGGCAAGCTCGAACCGATCTACGACGCCGACAGCCCGACGCGCTCGGGCAACCTTCCGCAGATGCGGCTCGAACCGATCCTGCGCGAGTTCGCCGAGAAGAGCCCGCGCGCCAAGGTGCTGTTCGGCCACGAGCTGATGAGCTTCGAGCAGGACGACACCGGCGTGACGTCGGTGATCAAGAACCTGCAGAGCGACGAGGAATTCCAGGTGCGCTCGCAGTACCTGTGCGGCGCCGATCGCGGCCGCACGATCAATCCGAAGCTCGGCATCGAGCTGCAGGGTCCGAGCAATCTGGTCGACATGGTCAGCACGCACATGACCGCCGACCTGTCGAAGTACATCACCGACGACTCGCCGTTGATCCGCTGGTTCGCCAATCCCGAAGGCGGCAGCGGCTGGGGCAGCGGCGTGATGGTGGCAATGGGTCCGAACAAGTTCGACCGCCACTCCGAGGAGTGGGTGTTCCACTTCGCGTTCCGCCCGGACGATCCGGATTTCAACGAGGACGACATCGTCCCGCGCATCCGCCACCTGCTGCGCATTCCCGACCTCGACATCAAGGTGCACAAGGTCAGCCACTGGATCGTCGAAGCGGTGCTGGCCAACAAGTACCGCGGTGGTCGCTGCCTGATCCTGGGCGACGCCGCACATCGACATCCGCCGACGACGGGCCTGGGCCTGAACTCCGGCATCCAGGACGCGCACAACCTCGCATGGAAACTCGCCGCGGTGCTCAAGGGCCAGGCCGGCGACGGACTGCTGGATTCCTACGAGCAGGAGCGCCGGCCGGTGGCCGCGCGCAACACGCGCTGGGCGCTGATGACGTTCATGAACCACGTCGTCACGGACGCCGGCTTCGGTCTCATCCCGGGCGCGCCGCCCGAGCTCAACGCCTTCCAGATCACCACGCTGCTGTCGGATAGCGACGAGGGCGAGTGGTTTCGCGCGCGTGCCGACGAAGTCGTCGGCACGCAGCGCATGGAGTTCCAGGCGCACGACATGGAGCTGGGTTTCCGCTACGACGGCAACGCCGTGGTACCGGACGGAACCGAGCCGCCGCCGCGCGGACGCATGGGCGACATCTACACGCCGACGACGCGCCCCGGACATCGCCTGCCGCATGCCTGGCTCGAGAAAGGCGGCAACAAGCTGTCGACGCACGATCTCTGCGGTCGCGGGCGATTCGTGCTGATCACCGGCGCCAAGGGCGATACCTGGAAAGCCGCAGCCAAGGCGGCGGCCGAGCGCTACGGCGTGCCGGTCGACGTGGTCAGCGTCGGCGCGCCCGGCCAGGCCGAAGACCGCAGCAACACCTGGTCGAAGCTGCGCCAGGTCGAGGAAGACGGCGCCATCCTCGTGCGTCCCGACGTCCACGTCGGATGGCGCTGCGCCCGCGCGCCGGTGGATGCCGCCACGGCGCTGTCGGATGCGCTCGGCAGGATTCTCAGCAAAACCAAAGGAAGCCGATGACGATGCGTGCCTGGCAATTCAAACACGGCGACAGGATCGCCAGTCTCAAGATCGTGCAGCGTCCCTCGCGCGATCCCGGACCCGGTGAGGTTCGCGTCGCCGTACGCGCGGTCTCGCTCAACTATCGCGACCTGATGGCGGTCAACGGCCTGTATCCGGTTCGCGTGGAGCATCCGGTCATCGCGGCGTCCGACAGCGCCGGTGAAGTCGTGGCGGTCGGCGCCGGTGTCACGGCGTTCAAGCCGGGGGATCGCGTCGCCAACACCTTCTTCCAGGATTACGTCGACGGCCGTCAGACGCCCACCAAGAGCCTGCACTCGTTCGGCGGTGGCATCGACGGCGTGCTCGCCGAAGAACTGGTGCTGCCCGAGCGCTGCTTCGCGAAGCTGCCGCAGGACATGGACTACGTCGAAGGCTCGACGCTGACCTGCGCCGGCGTGACGGCGTGGAACGCGATGTTCGCCATCGCCAACCTGCAACCGGGCGCGCGCGTGCTGCTGCTGGGCACCGGCGGTGTGTCGATCTGGGGGCTGCAGATCGCCAAGGCCGCCGGCATCGAAGCCCTGATCACCTCGTCGAGCGACGAGAAACTCGCCAAGGCCAAGACGCTGGGCGCGACGCACACGATCAATTACCGCAGCACGCCCGAGTGGCAGCACGAAGTGCTGCGCCTGACCGGCGGCGAAGGCGTGGACCTGGTGCTCGAAGTCGGCGGCGAAGGCACGTTGTCGCGTTCGGTGGCCAGTGCGCGCTTCGGCGGCGTGGTGGCCTTGATCGGCGGTGTCAGCGGCTTCGGCACCGATCCCAACTTCAGCCCGATGTCGCTGATCATTGGCGCCAAGCGCATGGAAGGCGTCTACGTGGGCAGTGCGGAGATGCTCGAAAAGCTGTCGCGCTTCGTCGGCCTGACCGGCATTCGCCCCGTCGTCGACAAGGTCTTCGCGTTCGACGAAGCGCCCGACGCCTATCGCCATCTCGAATCCGGCCGCCATTTCGGCAAGGTCTCTATCCGCGTCGGCGCCTGAAGCCGTCGCCTTCGAAATCCCGTTCCTGAAAGGAGAAACACCGTGAGCAACAGCACCCGCGAAGTCGCACAGCGTTACATGGACCTGCTCAGCGCAGGGAAATTCTCCGAGGCCTTCGACATGCTCTCGGACACGGCGGTCTACCGGATCATCGGCACCACGCCGCTGTCGGTGCCGCTGCCCGGGCGCGAGGCCGTGAAGGCGGCACTGGTGCCGGCGCTAGCCAGTTTCCAGAAGCCGCTCAAGCTGACCTGCCATGAACTGATCGTCGAAGGCAGCCGGGTGGTCACCATCGCGTCGGGCGAGGGCGCAGGTCCGACGGGCCTGCCGTACAAGCAGGCGCACTACGCGATGGTGCTGTCCATCGAGAACGGCCAGATCCAGAGCGTCGTCGAGTTCATGGACACGGTGGCGGTCGAGACCGCCCTGCTCGGCAACAAGCTGGTCCCGGCCTGAGCGGCGCCACGTACGCCTTGCACGACACGCGGATGCCCGGATTCCGCCACCATTCCGGACCGAAAGCGATCGTGCGAGCGGTACGCGCCGCGCAGGCAAGCCTGCCTGCGCGGCGCGCGCAATGAAGGAAACGTAATCAAGTGGCAACAAAGACTCCCTCGAAAGAACCGGCCAGGAAGAACGCGCGCGGGCAACGTCGCAGCCATGCGGCGCGCCTGCCCGCGAAATCGCATGCGTCACCCCGCGCTGCCGTCGCCAAGTCTTCCGCCAAGCGCGCGCGTGGCGACGAGGCCCGGGAGCGCGTCCTGCATGCGGCACTGGAGTGCTTCGGCGCCTTCGGTTTCGAGGGAACGTCGACGCGCGCCGTCGCCGAACGCGCGGGCCTGAGCCATCCGCTGCTGCTCTATCACTTCGATTCGAAGGACCAGCTCTGGCAGAGCACGATGGAAGACGTGCTGGGCCGCTACCAGAGTGCGCTCTATGCCCGGCTCGCGCAGGTCGACGTGACGGATGCTGGCGCCGGCCTGCGCGCGTTCATCGAGAATTTCGTGGAATTCTCGGCCAAGGTGCCGCAGCTGCACCGGATCATGACGCAGGAAAGCACGCAGGGCAGCCAGCGCATCCACTGGCTGATCGACGCTCATCTGCTCGACTCGTTCAGCCAGGTCTGCGACATGATCCGGCGCGGACAGGCTTCGGGCGCCGTGCGCAAAGGGGAGGCCGAACGCCTCTATTACGCGGTGATCGGTTTGGGCGGAACGCTTTTTTCAGTCTCCACCGAATTCGGGCTTTTGACCCGACGCGATGTCTTTTCCACCGCCGAAGTGCGGAAAACCATCGAATTGATCTTCGATTTCCTGTTCCGCTGAACGCTGGTGCGGCGGCTGCGGCTGCGCGGCCGGGCACCCAAACTTGGGCGCGCGTTAATCGGCAAGGCCCCATACGCGGGTCCCCTGCGCTGGCGGGTGAATCAGCAGGCTGCTTCCCTACTTCCCTCGGCCGGTATCCGGCCGGTATGGTGTACGTCTCGCAACCTCCGGGAAACCGAATGCCCAACATTGGCGTCGTGCTGAAAGACGAAATCACCCGTCTCGCAAAAAAGGTATTGAAAACCCAGATCGGCCCCTTGCAAGCCAGTTCGGCGGCACAGCGGCGCCATATTGCGGCAATGAAACGGCAGATCGCCTCGCTGGAAAAGGAAGTCGCTCGCCTGCGCAAGGGAGCCCCCGGACGCGCACCCGCCGCCGCGGCAGCCTCCGAGGGTGATGAGCAGCCCCTGCGTTTCCAGGCCAAGGGCCTGCGTTCGCTGCGCGCCCGCCTGGGCTTGAGCGCCGAGGATTTCGGCAAGCTCGCCGGCGTCAGCGGCCAGTCGGTCTACAACTGGGAAGCGGAAAAGACCGTTCCCCGTCGCGCACAGCTGCAGTCGCTGTCGCGGCTGAGGGGTGTCGGCAAGCGCGAAGTCCAGAAGATGCTCGACGCCGCCACCTGAGGCGACATCCTGGCTCCGGTTCGCACGAGGCGACCGGAGTCCACTTGCTTCGATATCCCGACCGCCGCGTTCCACTGATCGCTTCGTTCTTCGCCGGCTGGATTCCCGCCCCGCCGAAGTGCGGATCGGCGCCAGACCCGCAGCGCTGATCGCGGACTGCGAGGCGCCAGGCCTGGGCGGCCGGATCCCTTGCTGCCATTGACGGTGGAGGATGCTCCTGCGGCCTTCGTGCCGCAGGGGCTTTCATCGATGACGGCGTGCCGCTGTCATGGCGCGCTAGGACTTCCTGCCACCCTTCTTCCTGGCCTCGTCGTCGAGCTTCTGCGCACGGCTGCCATGTTCCTGCAGCATCGTCATCATCGACAGCGCGAACTTGCGGATATCCGGATCAGGCGATTCCTTCGCGGACTGATCGAACAGCGAGATCGCCTCCTTGTGCGACAGCAGCATCTTCATGCGGTAGTTCGCATCGAAGCCGGGTCCCGCGTCCTGCTCCTTCAGACTGTCGAGCATCAACTGATGCCGCTTGAGCAGTTCCTTGGGCAGATCGACGTTCTTGCGGGTCGCCAGGTTGGTCAATTTCTGCGACGACGCCGTGTGGTCCTTCACCATCGCGCTGGCATACGCCTTGATGTCGGCATCGGTCGAACGCTCCAGCGCCACCTTGCCGGCTTCGATCTCCAATTGATCCAGCGACGCCGCCGATTCGTAGAAGTCCGAAGGGTCACTGGACATCACAGCCTCCATCGCACCCGAAGGCTTCATCTGCTCCGCGGCGGATAGCGACGGCGTCGCGCCGGACACCGCAGCAAGGCCCGCCAGCAGGCACATCAGGGGAAGGGCTTTCATGACGTTCTCCGCACGGTCGACCGGGTCCAGCAGCACGCCACGTACCCAATGCCGGGAACAGGGATTGCGACCGGTTCCGCCGGAGTTCCCATAGGAGTGCCCCATGCATCCCGTTCATGATCAGAAGGAAGCGAACAAGTTTCTCGAGGGCGGCGTCTTCTACCCGACAGGACACATCGTCGCGGCATTCGAGAATGCATCCGCTGCCAAGAAAGCCCAGGGCGTGCTGACGCGCGGGCAATGGCCCGAGGATCACGTGCTGTACGTCGACGCCGCATCGATGGCCGACGAGGCGGAAGAGAACCTGCAGGACGCGAGCTTCCTTTCTGCCGGTGCGAGCGTGCCCGCCCGCCAGAAGCAGCTCGAACTCGCCAAGGCGGGGTGTCACTTCCTGCTGATCTTCGCGCCGGAAACCGACGATCAGGAGCGGGCGATGTCGCTGCTCAACGGACACGCCGTGGTCTACGCCGCCAAGTACAACCGGCTGATCATCGAGAACCTGGTCAAGGACATCCACTCGTCCGCGGACAAGCAGGCCGCTCGCTCCCCCTAGGTATCGATGCGGCGACGGCGGCGATGCCGGACGGGATCGCCGCCCGCGAATTGCGCTGCAGTCTGCAGGCCGGCGTGCAAAACGAGACTGGGCGTCCTGCCGTTCTCCGGGCCCTGACCGGACAGCGCAAGGACGTCCCGGTCCGCCGACGCGTTTTTCCCCGAAGAAACGTTCATTCCGCAGCCCGATCACGGCTTTTCGGAAGCCTTCCTCGCACGGCACGCCCCTTGCTCGAGCAGCGCCAGTGCATGCAATAGGGAGCGACAGACCGTGCCGCTGGATTCCATTTCCGCTGTTTCGATGCTGCGCATCCCTCCAGGAGCTTTCGGTTCCATGGAGTCGGTGCCGACCGTCGGAGTGCCCAACGAAGCGCTGCTTTCACTCGGGCGCTGGCTGCAGGCGCAGGCATACCGGTTCGTCTGTCCCACGCCGGACACGCACGCACGCGTCATCGAGCGAGCGCCCGATCGCGAAGCGCAGTCGCTCGACGATGTCTTCGGCTGGAACCTGCCGTTCTCCGCGGGCGTGATGCCGGACTGCGTCATCCACTGGCTGCACGAGGCCCGCATGCTGTCGCACATGGGAACGCGACTGCGCAGCGGCGTGCGCTTCTCGTCGATCGGCGATCGCCTCTTCGCTCATTCGTCGTATCCCACGCTGGATCGCGACGCGGTCTTCTTCGGCCCCGACACGTATCGGTTCACCCGCTTCGTCGAGACCGCGCTGTCCGCGCCCTGGCCTCATCCCGTGCGTTCGATGGCCGACATCGGCTGTGGTGCGGCGGCAGGCGCCATCGTCGCGCTGGATGCGCTCGACGGCCGCGACCTGCAGCGGATATTGCTGCGTGACATCAATCCCAAAGCGTTGCAGTTCGCCGCGACCAACGCCGAGCTGAACGCCTGCGGTCCGTTGGATCTGAGCCTGGGCGACGCATTGGCGGACGTGGAGGCCGACTTCGATCTGCTCATCGCCAATCCGCCCTACATGATCGAAGACGGCCTGGATCGCGCTTACCGCGACGGCGGCTCCCATGGCGGCGTGGATATGGCGCTGCGCTTCCTGACCGACGCGATGGATCGGCTGGCGCCGGGCGGACGGATCTTGATGTACACCGGCACGCCGATCGTGCGCGGTGTCGACACGTTCCTGCGTCACGCCAGCGCGCTGCTCGACCGCACCTCGCTGCGCTATCGCTACACCGAACTCGATCCCGACGTCTTCGGCGAAAACATGAGCCTTCCCCAATACGCCGAGGTCGATCGCATCGCCGTCGTCGGACTGGTGGTTTCCCGCCCCGGAGGCGATCGATGAATTCGTCACTTGCTGTAACCGCCCGCGTGGCCCCGATCACACCGCAGGATTCGCTGCATCGCCGGCTCGCGTACTTCAACCGCAAGCGCCTCACACCGGCGCTGCCGACCAGCGAATGGCTCGAGGAACTGCAGCAGCAGGGCCACTTCGCACAACTCGAAGGCCGCTTTCTGGAAGGCGAGCGGCGCGCCGTCATTGAGCGCTGCGCCGGACTGCCGCAGGATCCGGACGACTTCATGCAGTGGTTCGAGTCACTCGACGAAGCCGGCGCCGGCCAGCACGATCCGTTGTTCAACTGGCTTGCGACGCGCGCATCGATGGAGGACATGCGCTGGTTCCTGAACCAGGAGATCGCCGGGGAAGCCGGCTTCGATGACCTGGTGGCGCTCACGCAGGTGCGCATGCCCACCCAGGCCAAGCTCGAGATGGCCCGCAACTACTGGGACGAGATGGGCCGCGGGCGCGAGATCCGGATGCACGGTCCGATGCTGCACGCCACCGCCGTCGCCTTGGAGCTTCGCGCAGACGTCGAAGCAACCGTCTGGGAAGCCCTGGCCCTGGCCAACCTGATGTCGGCCATGGCCAGCAGCCGCCGGTACGCCTATCACTCGATCGGCGCGCTCGGCGTCGTCGAACTCACGGCGCCGTCGCGCGTGCGCCAGGTCGACAAGGGCCTGAAGCGGCTCGGCGTTGCGCCGCGCGCGCGCAGCTACTTCACGTTGCACTCGCGCATCGACGTCCTGCATTCGCGCGAGTGGAACCGAGAGGTCATCCGTCCGCTGATCGAGGCGGACCCGCGGCTGCGCATCCCGATCGCCGAGGGCGCGTTGATGCGACTCAACGCCGGCGCGCGCTGCTTCGCGCGCTATCGCGAGACGCTGTGGGGCAGCCCCACGCTCGCGCCGCGGATCGTCCGGCCCGTGACACGCGAGCGTGTATCGCGGATCAGAAGCGCGCCGGCGACGGTGGAATAACGCGTCGAGAGAGATTCCCGCGCACGGCCACTGCAGCGGCCGTGCGCACCCGGTTCACAAGTGCTCGATGAACCAGGAGACGGCGGCCCCCGATGATCGGGAGAAGTACTGGTCATACACGTCGAAGTGTCCGCACCGGATCCCCTCGAGCCGCTTGGGCTCCAACGCCTTCGCGTAGGTCTTGAGCGCTTCGTCGGCAACTGCCAGCTCATCGTCCAGCGCCACCACCATCAGCAGCGGCGTGGGGCTGACGAACTCGACGTAGGCGCCCGGCTCGTATTCCGAGAACAGCTCGGCCGATTGCAGCGTGACCTCGTTGCGCCACGACGGCGCGTGCTCCTTGGCCCGCGAGGTCATCCAGCTGTACGAATCAGGCGTCGGCAGCGCACTCGGCTGACCTTCCGGCGCGACGACCGGAATCAGCTGTGCGGGCTCGCCGCGCGACCGGCGCCGGCGATCCTCGTCGAACGCGCGTTGCATGACGACGATCTGATCGGCCCTGACCAGACGCCGGAAATTCGCGTGGCCGCTGGTCAGCGGAACCTGGGCGACCACGCATCGGACGCGACGGTCCTGCGCGCCGAGGACCATCGCGTGGGCACCGGCGTAGCTGGAACCCCAGACGCCGATCCGCTGCGCGTCCGTCTGCGGCAAGGTCTCGGCGTAAGTGATCGCATCGCGCCAGTCGCGGACCTGCTGCCACGGATCGATGTGCTGTCGAGGCAGGCCGTCGCTGGCGCCGAGATTGCGGTGGTCGTAGACCACGGCGGCGAATCCGGCCGCGACGAACGCTTCGGCGAAGCGGTCGAGAAGGAGTTCCTTCACGGCCGAGAATCCGTGCGCCATGACGATGGTCGGGAACCTGCCGTCGCCGAACGATGGCGCGTAGTGCCACCCCCGCAGCGTGGTCCCGTCTTCGGTCTTGAACTCGATATCCTTGCGCACCCGCATCTCCTGGTCCGGACAGAGCCGCACGGTATCCAGAGGCGTTCTTCCGATCTTGCTCGTCAGCGCAGTCGTTCGAGCAGGCAGTGCAGTCGTTGACGCACGCCGCGACGGCGTCCGACACTGGCGCGCGCAACACGTCCAATTGCCATGCGTATCCACCCGTTTGACTGGTCGACCGAGGCTTACCGTCCGCAAGATCGATTCGAAGCCTGGAAGGTTGCGCTCAATGAGACGCACCTCGGCTTCGACCTGGATGGCGCTGGCGCAAATGCGATTTCCGCGCGCGTGCATCGTGACGGTCTGGGTGACCTGAGCTTCGTGTCGTGCAGCAGCACGCCGTGCTCCGGCGAGCGCGGCAGACGCCAGATCGAAAATACCTCGGACGACTGCTTCGGCCTTCTCTACATCCGGCGCGGCCGCGAGCAGGTCACCGATCACGTGGGGCAGCACCTGCTGACCGGCGGCGATCTGATGTTCTGGGACAGCCGCAAGACGCAGAGCTTCAAGGTCATCGAGCCGCTCGAAAAGCTGACGCTGATGATCCCGCACGCGCTGATGAAGGCGGCTCTTCCGAATGCGGAAGACTATGCGGGAACCGTGCTCAGTGGCCCGCTCACCCAGCTGCTGCGCAACTCAATCGAAGCGCTGGCGGATGTCTCGGGCGCGCTGGGCGACCGGGAAGCGATCGCCGCCGGGGAGCTGGCGATACTCGGGCTCAGCAACGCGTTGAGGGCCGGTGATGGCTGGGCCGAGAGCTCGATGCGCCCGGCATCGCTGGAGTCGGCCCTTCGATACATCGACCTGCATCTCGATGACGAAGAGCTCGGGCCCAAGGCCATCGCCAGGGCGACCGACATTTCAGTTCGCTATCTGCATCTTCTTTTCGAGCATCAGGGCACGACGGTGTCGCGATGGATCAAGCAGCGTCGTCTCGTGCGCTGCCACGCCGACATCAGTGGCGATCGCCGGACCACGATCACGCGGATCGCACATCGCTGGGGCTTTGGCGACGCCGCGCAGCTGACGCGTGCGTTCCGTTCCGCCTATGGCTGCACGCCGCGCGATCTTCGGCGGAGCGCTCGCTCCCAATAGAGCGGCGCCGTCAAAAAAAAAGCGCGGGGCTCGATAGCCCCGCGCCTGCATCAGCTTCGGCGAGCGCCTGACGGCGCCACTACTTCAGACCGCGCTAGCGGCCGCGCTGATCGCGATGTCCGCCGGCCGACGTCGGCGACGAACGCGCCGGCGGATCGGAAGCCGGGAAGCTGTCGTCGAGCGCGTCGTCGAGGTCGGTCTTCACCGAGCGACCCTCGTCCGGCTTGTCGCCCGGCGGCTCCGGCTTGCGAGTCTCGTCTTCGGCCGCGGCCTGCGGCTGGAAGCGCTCGTCATTCTTGGCATCCGGGTGATCGGAGCCATCGCGGCGTCCATGGTCGTCGCCATGCGGCGCGTCAGCGGTTTTGCGCTCGGCCTGGGCGTTGCTGTCGAGCCGCTTTTCGAGTTCCGGCTTGCGCGCGCCGGGACCGCGGTCGTCGATCACGTTTTTCTTCGCGTCCGGCGTCGCGGCATTCGCAGTCTTCTTCTTGGCTGTGGCCATGGATCTACTCCTTCAGTGGATGCGGTTTCAGTAACTGAAACGACGCTGGGGAGACGCAATCGCGGTGCCTGCCCGAACACACAAATCGGTCGCGTTCACACCCGGGGATCAATGACTTGCGGAACGCGCGTCGGCACGGCCCGCGCAGAATACCCAACCGATCCGGAACGGCCTTCCCGAAGCCGGATCAAGCCGTCGCTTGCGGCGTCGGACGCGAAGGCGCTGCACGCGGCGGACTCTCGCGACCGGAGGCCTGCGTGCCGGGCAGAACCGTGATCGCCTCCATTGGTTCGTCCTCGTTCTTCATGCCGTCGACGCGCGGCACATAGAACTCCAGGTACGCGAGGCGCAGCACCGCGAACAGCGGCGGCGCGATGAGCACGCCGAGCAGGCCGGCCCAGGATCCCATCAGCAGCATGATCACCAACAACGGCGCCGCCGGCAGTTGCACCTTGCCGCGCATGACCATCGGCAGGATCACGTGACCCTCGAGCTGCTGCGTCGCGAGAAAGACGCCCAGCACCCACGGAAGACGCGAGACGTCGGACGCCAGCGTCAGCAAGGCGGCGAACACCACGACGATGATGATGCCGACGTACGGAATGATCCCGAGCACGCCGGTGAGCACGCCGAGCAGCAGCCAGTAATCCGCGCCGACGGCCCACAGGCCCAGCGACGTCAGGCTGCCGATGATCAGCATGTCGATGAGCTGCGCGTGGAACCAGGTGCGCACCACTTTCGAGGCCTGCCCGACGAAACGATCGGCGCGCTCGCGGTGACGCGCTGGCACTGCGCGCACGACGCCCTGTCGGTATTCACCTGCGTCCACCGCCACGTACAGGCCGATGACGATCGCGAACACCAATCCGGAGAGCACACCGACACCCGACCACGCGCCCTTGAACACCATCGTGCCCACCGAACTCGCGGTACCGGCCACGTCCATCGACGCCATGTTCTTCTGCAGCCACGGGAAGCGATGCAGCAGGCCGTTGGCGAGTTCCTGCAGTCGTTGCACCAGCGCCGGACCGCGCTCGGCCAGCAGCGCAGCCTGCGAGTCGACGACGCCGGCGAAGGCCCAGCCGATGCCACCGACCAGCGCGATGGCGATCAAGGCGATGAGGGCCGCCGCGATACCGCGCGGCACGCGCAGCCTTCGCTGCATGGCCTCCAGGACCGGCGCCAGGATGGCGCCGATACCCACGCCGACGAGCAGCGACACCACGATCACGCGCGCCCAGATCAGCAGCACGCCCAGCAGGACGAGCAGCGCCACGTAGTTGGCGATGCGGATCGGATCTCGTTGGCGGGAGGATGTTTCGGATGGGCTCATGTCGACCTCGTTGTCGCGTGGCGCAAGGGAGCGGTTGTCAGGCGCTGGTGCCGCGCAGCAGCGCGACCGGCCAGTCGGTCATCACGGTGTTCAGCGGCAGCCGGCGGCCCGTCATCGACAGCGGCCGCATCTCCAGCGCGTCGTACCAGTCGTACGCCGCCAGTGTTTCAGGCAGCACCACGGCGGTATCGAGCAGGGCTTGCGGCGGCAGGCGCAGGTCGCGCGCACGCCGCGTGTACGGATGAACATGCAGCGGAGCGATCACCAGCAGGCAACGCCGGGCATGGCGGCGCAGGAACGCGACGAAGTGCGGCGCGAGTCGGCCTTCGAGCGCAAGACCCTGGTACTCGCCTCGCGCGAAGATGTCCGGATCGCCGCGCCGGCACGCCAGCACGCGTTCGACGAGCCGCTGCTTGATCGCACCGTCGTGCCAGTTGCCCAGCAGATCCGGCGTGGAAACCGAACTTTCGAGACTCGCGCCGAGTCCCGCGTAATCGACCTGCCGGCGGTTGTCCGGATCGACGAGGCTCAGATCCCAGCCTTCGGTGCCCTGGTACAGGTCCGGCACGCCGGGACAGGTCATCCGCAGCAGCGCCTGCGTCAGGCTCTTCACGGCGCCGGTGGGCGTGATCTCGTCGACGAAGCTCGCCAGCGATTCGATGAACGTCGAGGAGCGCGCCGGATCGAGCACGGCTTCGAGGAATTCCCGGCAGCCTTGTTCGTAGCGCTCGTCGGGCGCGCTCCAGCTCGAGTGGCGCTTGGCCTCGCGGATCGCCTTTAGCTGCCACGCGGCGAGACGTTCGACATAGGCGCTCATGCCTTCGCGATCGGTCGCCTGCAATCCCATCGGCCATGCGCCGACGATCATCTGGTAAAGCAGGTATTCGTCGACATCGTCCGGCGCCTGCCCGTCCTGCTGTCGACGCAGCGGCTCGTTGAACCGGCGCCAGCGGCCGACGGCCTCGACCCAGGCATCCGGTGTCTCGCTGAGCACCGCCAATCTCGCGCGGACGTCTTCGCCGCGCTTGTGGTCGTGCGTGGCGGTGGCGAGCAGCGCGTCGGGATAGCGCTCGCGCCGATCGGCGCAGAGGGTGTGGAAGTCGTCGGTGGACAGCGCGAACTGTCGCGGGTCGGAGCCGACCTCGTTGCGTGACAGCAGCAGGCCGTGGCGATAGAACGCGGTGTCTTCCACCGACTTCGCGGCCACTGGCGACGTCAGCTGCTGGAAGCGCGCGATCGCGCGCAGGCGCGCACGCCGCGCTGCGGGTCGTGCCACGTCCTTGGGCGCCTCGCCGCCAAGCCAGCCGTCGATCCGGTGCAGCAGCGGCCGCTCGGACGGGCGGCAACTGCGCGACGCGGCCTCGACGACGCGTTGCATGATCTGCGCGTCCTCGTCGCCGCGCCCGCGGCCGTCGACATAGGTGCGATAGACGGGGAAGTGCGCGAGCAGTTCGGTGAGCACGCGCCGGATCGCCGACAGGGTCCAGTCGCGCGTCGCCGAGTGTTCAAGCGCGACCGCGTGCAGCGCATGCGCGCAGGCGCCGAACTCGGCCGCGAACAGTTCCTGCGGAATCCGGCGGCGCGCTTCCTCTTCCTCGTCGGCGAAGTCGTTGCCGCCCTCGTGCCGATTCCAGAATTGCGTCAAGCGCGCCTGCCCGCGCGCGTCGTGCAGCAGCGCGCCGACCTCGTTCATGAAGCTGTAGCCCGACGTGCCGTCGACCTGCCAGTCGCTGGCGAGGCGTTCGCCCTGCGCGAGGATCTTCTCGACGACGACGTAGCAGGTGTGGCGCGGCCGTTCGCGCTTCAGGCGCGCACGGAGCTGGCGGCAGTAGGCACGCGGATCGGCGAGGCCATCGACATGATCGATGCGCAGGCCGTCGATCAGGCCTTCGGCGTACAAGCGGAACAACGTCGAATGCGCAGCCTCGAACACGGCGCGATCCTCGATGCGAATGCCGGCCAGTTCGGTGACGTCGAAGAAGCGGCGCCAGTTGATCGTGTCGGACGCCGTGCGCCACCACGCGAGGCGATAGTGCTGGCGGTCGAGCAGGCGGTGCAGCAGCGCCTGCCCTGCGGGCGTCGCCGCGGAGAATCGTTCGAGCGTGCGTGCCAGCGTGTCGCGCACGCCGGCGTCTTCGCGCGTGGCATCCGCGAGCTGCATCGCCGCCTGCTCGAATGCGCTGAAGCGAGCGTCGCCGCGTCGTTGCGCCAGCGCATTCGTGAAGACATCCGCCAGGCGACTGCCCGACAGCAGCAACGCGTAGTGCGAAGGCGCGATCGGGAACACGTGGTCGGCGTATCCGACGAAGAAGCGGCCGCGCCGCTCGTCGAAGCGCAGCTGCAGGTCGCCGGCGGCGAGCACCTCGCCGTACGGCTCGCCGAGAAAGGGCGCGAGCAGTCGGCCGGACAAAGCCGGGTCGCTGCGATCCCAGTCGATGTCGAAGAACGTGGCGTTGCGGCTTTCGCGCCCCCACTCCAGCACGTCGAGCCAGCGCGGGTTGTCGCCCTTGCCCACCGCCATGTGGTTGGGCACGACATCGACGACCAAGCCCATGCCGTGCGCGTGCAGCGTCGCGACCAACTGGCGCAGGCCCTGTTCACCGCCGAGTTCGGCACTGACCTGGGCGTGATCGACGACGTCGTAACCGTGCATCGAGCCCGCGCGGGCCGTCAGGATCGGCGAGACGAACAGATGGCTGATGCCGAGTTTCTGGAAGTACGGAACGCCGGCGCGTGCATCGTCGAACGTGTAGCCGGCATTGAGCTGCACACGCGCGGTGGCGCGCGGTGGCGTCGGAATATCCAAGGCGAGGGGGCGGACGTCATTCACGGGTCCGGCAGGGCAGCAAGAATGGATCCCGGGGTCGAAACCTCCACAGCGGGCATCCCGGACTTCGTCCGAGCTACGGGGTGTCGCGCGCTTGCTGCGGCGTTTCCGGCCGTAGGCTGGGATGAAGCGAAGCGAATCCCAGCGGACTTTTGCCGAATACCTGCTGGGTTTCGCTTCGCTCCAACCCAGCCTACCGAGCTCACCCCGCAGCGAGGCTCCCCGGACTTCGTCCGGGCTACGGGGTGCGTGCTCGCTGCAAGGCTCCGAGCACCGCTTGCGCCGTCGGCGACTCGATAAGGGTCACCGCCTCGTCCGGCAGGCGCCGCACCCAGTTCGGATGCGTGTCGACAGTGCCTGGAATATTCGGCTGCTCGACCAGCGCGAGCGCATCCTCGATCGGCAGCAGCGCGAGTTCGCAGGGCGTGCTGCCGATGAACGCGGCGGCGGCCACCGCGGCGATCTCTCCTTCCGCCGCGGGCGGCTCGGCGCCCTGCGCCACGCCGGCGTGCACGAAGGCGTTCCACAGCGCGTTGCGATCCTCACCGCGCACACGCGCAGCGTCGGCCGGCGTCTGCCCGTCGTCGAGCAGATCCAGTTGCGCGCGCCATTCCAGATCGCGCCCGCGCCACCAGCCCGCGACCGTCGGCAGGTCGTGCGTGGACGTCATCGCCACCGTGCCGCGCGGCCAGCGCTGGGGCTCGACGAAATAGACACCGTCGCGCTGGAACCACATCACGCGCATGCCGAGCAGACCGCCGCCGATCAGGTGCTGCTGGAAGCCCTCGGGCATCGTCCCCAGGTCCTCGCCGACGATCAGTGCGCGGTGCCGCCAGGATTCGAGCGCGATCAGGCGCAGGAAATCCTGCAGCGGATAACGCACGTAGGCGCCCTCGTCGGCGCGCGTGTCGTCGGCGATCAACCACAGCCGCGCCAGGCCGAACACGTGGTCCATGCGCAGGCCGCCGACGTGCGCGAGGTTCGCACGCAGCAATTCGATGAAGGGGCGAAAGCCGTCCTGCCGCAGCGTGCGCGGCGACAGCGCCGACAGACCCCAGTCCTGGCCCTTGCCATTGAGCGGATCGGGCGGCGCGCCGATGCGCAGGCCCAGCAGCAGATCGCGCTGACGGCTCCAGGCATGACTGCCGGCGCTGTCGGTGCCCACTGCGAGATCGCCGATCAGGCCGATCGCCATGCCGGCATCGCGCGCGGCCTGCTGCGCCGCTGCGACGCTGCGATCGGCCAGCCACTGCAGGAACTGTCCGAACGCGATCTCGTCGACGTGTTCGGCGGCGAAACGCGTCACCCGTTCGCTCGAGGGATCGCGAAATTCCGCAGGCCAGTTGCGCCAGTGCGCAATCGGCTCCGGCCCGCTGGCGAAACGCGCATGCAAGGCTTCGAAACACGCGTGCTCGCGCAGCAGCGCGCCCTGCGAAGCGCACCAGGTTTCAAATGCGCCACGCTGGCCGCTGGCGTCGAGGCGTTCGAACAGTCCGGCGAACAGCGACGTCTTGGCTCGCGTCGAGCGTCCCGCGTCGATCTGCGGCGCGCGTTCGAGCGCCTCGAATTCCTCGAGCAGCCCGCGCTGCGCCATCACCGCGTCGATGGTCGATGCATCGAACACCGCGCGCGCGTCGGCCAGCACGGCGTTGCGCATCAGCCGCGATGAAGGACTGTAGGGACTGAAGCGATCCGGCCACGCGCCGAAGCCGGCGTGCGCGGGACTCAGCGCGATCGCATCCGCGCCTTGCGCCGCGAGCGCTCCGACGATGCCGGCCACCGAGCCGAAATCGCCGAGACCGGCATCACCGCGCCGGCGCAGGCTCGGGATCTGCACGGTGACGCCCCAGCGACGCGCATTCGCTTTGCCAAGATCATCGAGCCCCAGGCATCGACGCGGCGCGACGGCCAGCGTGATCGGTGCGTCCAGGCCCAGTTCGAGCCGGTGATATCCCGGCTCCTGCACGCCGGGAAGCATCTCGCCCGCCTGCAACTGGCCTTCGCGGATCGCGCCGCTTTCCAGCAGCAGGCGATAGCGGCCCACCGCGCCGCGATGCAAGGCGATGGCCTCGCCGACGACGGCGGTCACCAGCGGCGCCGGCTGATCCTCTTCGGCACGCAGTCGCGCCAGGCTGTCGATCCGTTGCTGTGGCGTCGCGCCCGGCAGTTCGAGCGCGTGGAGCATGCGGCCGAGCGCGAAGTCCGAGACCGTGCGCGCCTGGCCCCTGAAGTCGTGCCAATGGACGGACACGCCGGCGGCGGCGGCCAGTTCGTGAAGTCCGGGATCGCTGCTCACGGATTCTCCTTCGTTCGTCCCGAAAACCGCATGTCAACCGCAGCCCGGACGTTGAATTTCGCGAAGCGAAAGAGCGGGGTTCCCCTCGCATGCGGAGCGCAATCCCGGACTTCGTCCGGGCTACGTTCGCCACCCGCAGACACGTTTTCTTCGCAGTTCATACGAGATACGCCACCGTCGATCGCGGCGCGAGCCGCTCGTCGCGCCACTCGATGTCCGCACGGCTCGCGTGAATCCGCGTGCCGCCCGCAGGCGGCACGAACGCCACCGGCTCGGTCGCGAGGTTCATCGCCAGCAGCAGCTCGCGACCGGTGCCGAGTCTCCAGCGCGCGCACACGCCGGCCGCGCCGAGCGTGTGTGCGCCGAGGCTGCGACAGCCGGGAAGCCCGGGCACGATCGATTCGCGCCGGATGCGCAGCAGCTTGCGCACCTCGTCGGCCAGGCTGCGGGCGCGCGCATCGGCGTCCGCTGCACGCGGACGCGAATCCTCGAACGTCTGCTGCGCGTTGGGATCGGGAATGCGCGCACGCTGCGCCTCGTCGGCGAAGGCCGGGAACTGCGCGAACTCGCGGCGACGTCCTTCGCGGACCTGTTCGGCGAGCTCGTCTCCGTGATCGGTGAAGAACAGGAACGGCTCCTGTGCGCCCCAGGGTTCGCCCATGAACAACAGCGGGATCATCGGGCAAAGCAGTTGCAGCGCCGTGGCGGCGCGCAGCGCCTGTGGATCGGCCAGGCGCGTCAGCCGCTCGCCGAGCGCGCGATTGCCGATCTGGTCGTGGTTCTGCAGGAACAGCACGAATGCGCTGGGCGGAAGCTGCGCGCTGGGCATTCCGCGCGGTTCGCCGTTGAGCGGCCAGGTCTCACCCTGGTAGATGAAACCTTCCGACAGGCAGCGCGCGAGCTGCTGCGCCGGTTGTTCGGCATACGCCGCGTAGTAGCCCTGGTTCTCTCCAGTGAGCAGCACGTGCAACGCGTGATGCCCGTCGTCGTTCCACTGCGCGTCATAGGCGTTGTCGACGCCCTCGCCGCTCAGCAGCTCGGCGTCGTTGTCGTCGTTCTCCAGCACCAGATGAAGGTGCCGCGCCGGCTCCAGCGCCGCACGGATCGTGGCCGCCGTCTCGCGCAACCAGCCGGGCTCGCGGATCGCATGCACGGCATCGAAACGCAATCCGTCGAAGCGATACTCCTCGAGCCAGTAGCGCGCGTTGGACGTGAAGAACGCGCGCACCTCCGGACGGCGGAAGTCGATCGCCGGGCCCCAGGGCGTCTGGCGATCGTCACGAAAGAACGCCGGCGCATACGCGTGCAGGTAGTTCCCGTCGGGGCCGAAGTGGTTGTAGACCACGTCGAGAAACATCATCAGGCCCAGACCGTGCGCGGTGTCGACGAGCGATTTGAGATCCTCCGGACTGCCATAGGCGCGATCGGGCGCAAACGGCAGCACGCCGTCGTAGCCCCAGTTGCGCGTGCCGGGAAAATCCGCGATCGGCATCAGCTCGATGGCCGTGACGCCCAGTTCGGCGAGCGCCGGCAACTGCTGCTGCAGGCCGATGAAACCGCCGCAGAGTCCGACGTGCACCTCGTACAGCACGGTCTCGGTCCAGGGCCGTCCGCGCCACGTGGTGTTGCGCCAGGCATAGGCATCCGGATCCACCACAAGGCTGTCGCCGTGCACGTCGTCGGCCTGCGCGCGCGAGGCCGGATCCGATACGGCCGTGCCGTCGGCGAGACGGTAGCGATATGCGGTGCCGGCGACGCACGCCAGTTCGCAGCCGAACCATCCCTGCGCATCGGGACGCAGCTGCTCGTGTCGTCCGTCACCGAGTTCGAGCGTGACTTCGTCGAGCGCCGGCGCCCACAGTCCGAAGCGCGTCCTGCCGTTGCCCAGGACCTGCGCACCGAAGGACGGCCGGGCAGGCGGTGCGGCGCTCATGCCGGGGGAGCGGGTTCGTCTGCCGTGTTTGCAGCCGCTGCCGCGGCGTCGGCCGCTTTCTGCTGCTCGACGGTCCAGCGCTGTGCCGTGTCGCGATCCACGTCGGCCGAGATCAGCGCGACGCTGTGCGCCGCCAGCAGGTAGCTCGATGCGCTCATCGACGGCGGATCGCGCAGCGGCTCGTTCGAATCCAGCAGCACGCGGAACTCGGGAACCGGCAGCGGCAGCTCGAAGGCGTGATCGGCGCTGTCGGCATTGAACAGCAGCACCGCGATGTCCACGCGCTCGCCGCTTCGCTGCGCGCGACGCACACCGAGCAATCGAGCCACCGGATTGCTCCAGTCGGCCGACACCAGCTGGCGTCCGTTCTCGTCGAACCAAAGCAGGTCCGGCAGGCCCAGTTCCGCCTCGCCGCGGCCGTGCATGAAACGCGGCGCACGCAGCAGCGCCCATTCCTTTCGCAGCGCGATCAGCCGCGCCGTGAAGTCGCGCATGCGCCGGCCGCGCTCGGTGTCCAGCTTCGACCAGTCCAGCCACGACAGCTCATTGTCCTGGCAGTACGCGTTGTTGTTGCCGTTCTGCGTCTGGCCCAGCTCGTCGCCGGCCAGCAGCATCGGCGTGCCGTGCGAGGTCAGCAGCGTGGCCATGAAGCTGCGCTTCAGGCGATCGCGCAGGTCGATCAGTTCGGCGTCATCGGTCTCGCCCTCGACGCCCCAGTTGCGGCTGAGGTTGTCGTCACCGCCATCGCGGTTGTCCTCGCCGTTGGCCTGGTTGTGCTTCTGCTCGTAGCTGACCAGGTCGTGCAGCGTGAAGCCGTCGTGCGCGGTGACGAAGTTGATGCTGGCCCAGGGGCGCCGCCGGTGGTGATCGAACAGATCGGCGGAGCCCTGCAGGCGCGCCGCCAGCGCGCCGCGCAGGCCGTCGTCGCTGCGCCAGTAGCGGCGCACGTCGTCGCGATAGCGCCCGTTCCATTCGGCCATGCCGGCCGGGTGATTGCCGATCTGGTAGCCGCCGGGCCCGATGTCCCAGGGCTCCGAAATCAATTTGACCCGCGACAGCACCGGGTCCTGCATCAGTGCATCGAAGAAGCCCGCGCCCGGATCGAAGCCGTGCGTCTCGCGTCCGAGCGTGACGCCCAGGTCGAAACGGAAACCGTCGACGTGGAATTCCTGCACCCAGTAGCGCAGCGAATCCAGCGTGAGCTGGATCACGCGCGGATGACGGAAGTCCAGCGTGTTGCCGCAGCCGGTGTCATTGATGCAGTACCGGCGCTGCTCGGGATCCAGGCGGTAGTAGCTGAGATTGTCGAGCCCGCGCAGCGACAACGTCGCGCCGCGCTCGCTGCCTTCGCAACTGTGGTTGAACACGACGTCGAGCAGCACCTCGATGCCGGCCGCGTGCAACTGCCTCACCGCCCACTTCACCTGGCCGAGCGTTCCGTCCGACAGGTACTGCGGATCGGGCGCGAAGAACGCGAGCGTGTTGTAGCCCCAGTAGTTGGTCAGCTTCTGTTCGAGCAGCACGCGGTCGCGCGCGAAGGCGTGGATCGGCAGCAGTTCCACCGCAGTGACACCCAGCCCCTTCAGGTACTGGATGACCTCGCTGGAACCGAGCGCGCCGAACGTGCCGCGATCGTGTTCGAACAGGTCGTGGCGCCGCTTGGTGAAGCCGCGCACGTGCATCTCGTAGATGACGGTGTCCGACCAGGGCACGCGCGGCGGATGATCGCCGGCCCAATCGAAATGGTCGGCGCTGACGACGGCCTTGGGCATGTAGGCCGCGCTGTCACGCCGGTCGAACGACAGATCCTCGCGCGGCGAGCCGACCTTGTAGCCATGCAGGGCGTCGTGCCAGCGCAGCTCACCGGACAGTTGCCGCGCGTAGGGGTCGAGCAGCAGCTTGTGCGGGTTGAACCGGTGCCCGCGGTCCGGCTCGTACGGACCGTAGGCGCGATAGCCGTAGAGCTGGCCCGGCCGGATGCCCGGCAGGTAGCCGTGCCAGATGCCGTCCGTGCATTCGGGAAAGCGGAAGCGCGCGGTTTCGTGCCGGCCGGAGTGATCGAACAGGCACAGCTCCATCGCGTCGGCGTGCGCCGAGAAGACCGCGAAGTGCGTACCGCGGCCGTCCCAGTGCGCGCCGAAAGGTCCCGGTTCGGAAGGCTGGAGCCGGGACGCCGGCTCAGCCACGGGCGGACCCACCCGCGTCCGCCTGCAGCCAGATTGCCGCCAGCGGCGGCAAGGTCACCGCGATGCTCTGTGGCTGCCCGTGATGGGCGATCGCTTCCGATTCCACACCGCCAAGATTGCCCATGCCGGATCCGCCGTAATCGAGTGCATCGGTATTGAGGACTTCGCGCCAGCGACCGGCGCCTGGAACCCCGATGCGATAAACGTGCCGCGGCACCGGCGTGAAATTCACCGCCACGATCAGCGGCGGGCCGGCCTGATCGTGCGCATGGCGACAGAACACGAGCACGCTCTGGTCGCGGTCGTCGCCGACGATCCACGAAAAGCCGGTGCTCTCGGAGTCGGCCGTGTGCAGCGCCGGATGCACCGCGAGCTGGCCGTTGAGATCGCGCACCAGTTTCTGGACGCCGCGCCGGCGGGCGGCCGGCATCGAATCGCCTTCCAGCGCCGCCCAGTCGAGCTCGCCGTCGTGGTTCCACTCGCTGGCCTGCGCCAGCTCGCCGCCCATGAACAGCAGCTTCTTGCCCGGATGCGCCCACATGAAGCCGAAATACGCACGCAGGTTGGCGAAGCGCTGCCAGTCGTCGCCGGGCATCCGCCCGAACAGCGAGCGCTTGCCGTGCACCACTTCGTCGTGCGACAGCGGCAGCACGAAATGCTCGGAGAACGCGTAGACCAGGCCAAACGTCATCTGGTCATGCGCATAGCGGCGATGCACCGGATCCTGCGCCACGTAGCCGAGCGTGTCGTGCATCCAGCCCATGTTCCACTTGAAGTCGAAGCCCAGGCCGTCGTCGGCGACCGCGCGCGTCACGCCGGGCCAGGCGGTGGACTCTTCGGCGATGGTCACGACGCCCGGGTGATGCTCGCGCACCGCCGTATTGAAGCGCCGCAGGAAGTCGACCGATTCGAGGTTCTCGCGTCCGCCGTAGCGGTTGGGAATCCACTCGCCGGCACGTCGCGAATAGTCGCGATAGAGCATCGAGGCGACGGCATCCACGCGCAGGCCGTCGATATGGAACTCGTCCAGCCAGTGCAGCGCACTGCCGATCAGGTGCGCCTGCACTTCGCTGCGGCCCAGGTTGAAGATCAGCGTGTTCCAGTCCTGGTGATAGCCCTCGCGCGGATCGGCGTGCTCGTACAGCGCGGTGCCGTCGAACTGCGCCAGGCCATGGGCGTCGGTCGGGAAATGCGCGGGCACCCAGTCGACGATCACGCCGATCCCCATCGCATGGCAGCGATCGACGAAGGCCTTGAGCTGGGCCGGCGTGCCCAGCGGCGCGTGCGGTGCGTACAGGCCCAGTGGCTGATAGCCCCAGGAGCCACCGAACGGGTGCGCCGAAACCGGCAGCAGTTCGATGTGCGTGAAGCCCAGCGACTGCACGTAGGCGATCAGCCGGTCCGCCAGACCCGACCAGCCCAGCGGGCCGCCCGGAGGACGGCTCCAGGACTCCGGATGCAGTTCGTAGATGGAGATCGGCGCGCGCAGCGACTGCCTTGCCGCGCGCTGTGAGGTCCACGCGGCATCGGTCCAGGCGAACGGCGCCGGATCCGCGACGATGCTCGCATTGCGCGGCGGCACTTCCACCTGCTGCGCGACCGGATCGGATTTGAGCGGCAACAGGCCGTGCGGACCCAGGACCTCGTACTGGTACAGGGCGCCGGGCGCGACGCGCGGGACGAACAGTTCCCAGACGCCGGCCTCGACGCGCCGGCGCATCGGGTGGCGGCGACCGTCCCAGCTGTTGAAATCACCGACCACCGAGACGCGCCGCGCATTGGGCGCCCAGACGGCGAAGCGCACGCCGGCCACGCCGCCGACCGTCATCGCCTGTGCGCCGAACACGCGGCCCAGCTGCGGATGCAGGCCGGACGAGAACTGCGCGAGGTCGCGTGCGTCCAGCAGGTTGCCGAAGGAATAGGGATCTTCGGTTTCCTGCACGCCCTGCGCCCACTCGATGCGCAGGCGGTAAGGCGCGCGCGCCGGCAGCGCGCCGACGAACAGGCCCTCGACCTGGCCCTTGTCGAGCGGCAGGTCGCCGTGGCCGTCGATGTGTGCGGTGACGCCGCGCGCGCCGGGAAGGAATACGCGCAGCGCGAAACCGCGGTCGACGGCGTGCACGCCGAGCAGGGAGAACGGGTCGCCGCAGTGCGCTCCGAGGAGCGCCTGCGCCGCCGCGTCGGGTAGACGAAGATCGGGCATGGGAGGAGGACTATCCACGGTCGGCTCCCGCAATGCGATCCACCAGCGCCACGACGCTACGCAGCGGGACCACCAGCCAGTCCGGCCGATTGGCCGCCTCGTAGACGATTTCATGCGCCGCGCGCTCCAGCAGGACCAGCTCGAGCAGCGCGTCCGCATCGGCGGGATCGGCCGGCGGAAACGGCATTTGCGCGCAGGCCGCGCGCCAGGCATCCAGGAAGGCCGGACCGCAACCCTGCCGGAACGATTCGAACAGGGCGCGCCGCGCATCGGCCGCGTTCGGATCCTCCGAACGCGTCTGCGCGCGCTCGCAGACCTCGGCCGCGTACTCGAACGAGCGCAGCATGCCGGCGACATCGCGCAGCGGCGTGCTCAGCGCGCGACGCTCCTCCAGCGTCCGCGCCGGCTCGCCTTCGAAGTCGACGAAATACGCGTCGCCCTGGGCCACCAGCACCTGCCCCAGGTGCAGATCGCCGTGGATGCGGATCTGGATGCCGCCCTGCGCCCGCTGCGCCTGCGCCGGGATTCGCTCGCGCACCTGCGCAGCCTTGTCCAGCACGTGCGTCGCCAGTTGCGCCAGATCTGCCGACAGCGGCGCCGTCGGTGATTCGAGCAGCCGCGTCAGATGGGCGCAGGCCTCGTCGAGCCGTGCGGCGACACGCTGCGCCAGGCGCTCGCAATCCTGCGGCTGCATCGGACCGGGATTGAAGGCCGCCGAATCGACAGGCGCCGCCAGGGCCATGTGCATCTCGCCCAGGCGTCCGCCGAGCGTTGCGGCGAATGCCATCAACTCGCCCAGCGGAGCGGGCGCGCTGCTGCGCGCTTCCGCGGAAGCCATCGCGAGATCGCGTTGTGCGCGCTGCAGGATGTTCTGTACCCAGCTCCAGGCGTCGCCCTGATTGTGGAGGAAGCGCTGGACCACGCCCAGGACCGTCGGCGTGCCGTCCGCATCGACCTGCACGATCTGGCCGAGCAGCGGCGGCGTGTTGCGAAAGCCGCGTTCGGCCAGCGCCAGCCCCATCTCCGCCTCGGGGTGCACGCCGCGCGTGAGCTTGCGGTAGAGCTTCACCATCGCGTGATCGCCCACCACCAGCGAGGTGTTGGATTGCTCCACCGACAGGCGCCGGATCTCCGCGTTCTCCGGGATCTCCATCGCCAGGAAAGCCGGCGTCGGCAGGAAGTGCAATTCGCCGTTGGCGAGCGGAAGGTGCGTCTGGCTGCGCAGCATCGACAGCAGCGCCTGGGTCAGCGCATCGATCGTCATCGCATCGGTCAGCAGGCTCACCTTGGCGCCGCGCCGCACGCGCGCCAGTGCGAGCTGCTGCGGCAGCGCGCTGATCACCGAGGTCTCGGGCAGCAGGCCCAGCGGCAGCAGATAGCGATCGACCTGCTCGCCGGAATCGACGGCGAGCTGCAACAGCATCATCTCCTTCTGGGCGTGCGGAATCGGGATGATCTGCTCGATACGCACTTCATCGAGCTGCTGGTTCTTGCCGGCGAACCAGCGCCGGCGCGGCAGGTAGGCCGGAAGGATTTCGCGCTCGAGGCGGCGACGAGGCGCTTCTTCCATCAGTTCCGACAGGCCGCCGCGCAGCACGAACGTCGTGTATTCGGGCAGTGGCTCGGGCGGCACCGCATACCACGTGGGCATGTGGGCCTTCTCGGCCAGCTCGAACCAGTGGAAGCCGTACGGCGCCAGCGTGAGCAGATACGGAAGCTGGCCGATCGGCGGGAACGCGGATCCGCCGAGCATCTCCACCGGTACGCGCCCGGAGAACAGCGACAGGTTCAGCTCGACCGCCTGCGCCGAACGCGACAGGTTGGCCACGCACAGGATCAGCTCCGACGGCCCGCCCTCGGGCGGCTCGTACTGGCGCAGATACGCCACGATGCGGCGATTGGCCGGATACAACAGCTTGATCGTGCCGCGCCCGAAAGCCTTGAAGCGCTTGCGCGTCGCCAGCATGCGGCGCGTCCAGTTCAGCAGTGAATGCGGATCGCGCTGCTGCGTTTCGACGTTGTTCGCCTGGTATCCGTAGACCGGATCCTGGATCGGCGGCAGCACCAGGCGCGCAGGATCGGCGCGCGAGAATCCGCCGTTGCGATCCGGCGACCACTGCATCGGCGTGCGCACGCCATCGCGATCGCCCAGGTAGATGTTGTCGCCCATGCCGATCTCGTCGCCGTAGTAGATGACCGGTGTGCCGGGCATCGACAGCAGCAGCGAGTTGAGCAGTTCGATGCGCGCGAAATCGCGCTCCACCAGCGGCGCGAGGCGACGGCGGATACCGACGTTCAGGCGCGCACGGCGATCGGCCGCGTAGGTGTTCCACAAGTAGTCGCGTTCGCTCTCGGTGACCATCTCGAGCGTCAGCTCGTCGTGGTTGCGCAGGAATACGGCCCACTGGCAGTTGGACGGGATATCCGGCGTCTGGCGCAGGATGTCGGTGATCGGGAAGCGGTCTTCCTGCGCCACCGCCATGTACATGCGCGGCATCAGCGGGAAGTGGAACGCCATGTGGCATTCGTCGCCGAGGATCTCCGGCGCCGTGCCCGGCGCGACCGGTTTGTCGGACACCTTGCCGCCGAAGTAGTGCTGCACGTCCTCGGGCCACTGGTTGGCCTCGGCCAGCAGCATGCGGCCGGGATAGTCCTTGTCGACTTCCGCCCGCAGGCGCTTGAGCACCGCGTGGGTCTCGGCGAGATTCTCGTTGTTGGTGCCCTCGCGCTCGATCAGATACGGCACCGCGTCCAGGCGCAGGCCGTCGACGCCCAGTTCCAGCCAGAAGCGCATCGCGCTGAGCACGGCGCGGATCACCTGCGGATTGTCGAAATTCAGATCCGGCTGGTGCGAATAGAAGCGGTGCCAGAAATAGGCTTTCGCGACCGGATCCCAGGTCCAGTTCGACGGCTCGGTGTCGACGAAGATGATGCGCGTGCCGGTGTACTTCACCGGGTCGTCCGTCCACACGTAGAAGTCGCGATGCACGGAACCCGGCGGGGCGTTGCGCGCGCGCTGGAACCACGGATGCTGGTCCGAGGTGTGATTGATCACCAGCTCGGTGATCACGCGCAGGCCGCGGCGATGCGCCTCGGCGATGAAGCGGCGCGCGTCGGCCATCGTCCCGTAGTCCGGACTGACGCCGCGATAGTCCGCCACGTCGTAACCGTCGTCGCGACGCGGCGAGGGATAGAACGGCAGCAGCCAGATCGTGTTCACGCCCAGATTGACGATGTAGTCGAGCTTCTGGATCAGCCCGTTGAAATCGCCGATGCCGTCGTCGTTCGAATCGAAGAACGACTTCACATGCAGCTGATAGATCGCCGCGTCCTTGTACCAGAGCGGATCCTGGCTGAAGGCCGGTTCGGGCTTTGCGCGACGGCTGCGCCGCGGGCGCGGTTTGATCATCGTGGGATCGTTCATGCGTGTGCTCCCGCGGCGCGGCGCAGGTGCCAGATCGCGAACGGCATCTCCTGCGGCACGAAGCGCCAGTGCTGGCGGCGGTCGTGCCAGACGAAGCGCCGGCCCGACATGAGTTCCTCGGATTCGAGCGCCCCGCCCGCCGCGACCCCGAGCGCATCGAACGGCAGATCGAATTGCGTCTCCTGCGCCGCGTGCGGATCCAGGCTCACCGCCACCAGCACGAGCTCGTCCGCGCCCGGGAGCTGGCGCGCGTAGACCAGCACCTGGTCGTTGTCCGAATGCTGGAGCTGGAAATGCAGATGCGATTGCAGCGACGGATGCTCGCGGCGCAGGCGGTTCAGGCGCGTGATCTCGCCCACGATGTTGCCGGGCGCGCCCCAGTTGCGATGGCGCAGCTCGTATTTTTCCGAATCCAGGTATTCCTCGCCGTTGGGCAACGCGGCGCCTTCGCAGAGCTCGAACCCGCTGTACATGCCCCAGAGGCCGGAGAGCGTGGAGGCCAGCGCCGCGCGGATCAGGAAACCCGGACGCCCTGCGTCCTGCAGGAAGCGTGGATTGATGTCGGGTGTGTTGACGAAGAAGTGCGGCCGGTAGAAATCCCGCGGCGCCTGTTGCGTCAACTCGGTCATGTACTCGCCGAGTTCGCGCTTGCTGTTGCGCCATGTGAAGTACGTGTAGCTCTGCGAGTACCCGATCTTGGCCAGGCGATACATCATCGCGGGCCGCGTGAAGGCTTCCGACAGGAACAGCACATCCGGATGACGCGTGTGGATGTCGGCGATCAGCCACTCCCAGAACGGCAACGGCTTGGTGTGCGGATTGTCGACGCGAAAAGTGTGGATTCCTTCCGCGATCCAGTGCTCGATCACGTCGCGCCATGCCAGCCACAGCGAGGGCAGCGCGCCTTCGTTGTAGAACTCGACGTTGACGATGTCCTCGTATTTCTTCGGCGGATTCTCCGCACAGCGCACGCTGCCATCGCTGCGCCACGTGAACCATTCGGGATGCTCGCGCAGCCAGGGATGATCGGGCGAACACTGGATGGCGATGTCGAGCGCCAGCTCCATGCCGTAGCCCGCTGCTGCATCACGCAGACGCCGCAGCGCTTCGATGCCGCCGAGCGCCGGATGCACCGCGTCATGGCCGCCTTCGGAGCTGCCGATCGCATACGGACTGCCGGGATCGGTCGGCGTCGCGACGAGGCTGTTGTTGCGTCCCTTGCGCTTGGTCGTTCCGATCGGATGGATCGGCGGCATGTAGAGAACGTCGAATCCCATTGCCGCAATCGATGGCAGTCGCGCAATCACATCGTCGAACGTGGCGTGCTGACCGGGCGCGCCCTGCGATCGCGGGAACAGTTCGTACCAGCTCGCGAAGCCTGCACGCGTGCGTTCGACGATCACGCAGAACTCGCTCGCATGCCGCGACGCAAAGCCGCGCGGCAGCCGGGCGGACATCAACTCGGCGACACCTTCGTCGAGCAGCAGCATCAGCTTCTCGGGTGGCGACAGGTCTTCGAGCCGCAGGAGCAACGTGGCCAGACGCGCGTCGGGATCGGCGTCGCGCGACGCCGCGCGGATCCGCTCGACGCCATCGACCAGATCCTGTTCGCTCACCTTGTTCGCGGCCTGCAGTCGAAGCAGAACGCGCCGGTAGCTGCCCCAGGCGTCGATCCATCCTTCGACGGTGAACAGGTGGCGGCCCGTCTTCGTCGGCAGCATCTGAACGCGAAAGCGGTCATTGCCCAGCGAGCGCATCGGCAGACGCTGTGCTTCGCCACCGGGCTGGCGGAGGATCAGCTCGGCGGCAATCGCCTCGTGTCCGTCCGCGTACACATCGGCCTCGAACACCAGCGGCTGTCCCACGGTGGCCTTCGCCGGAAAGCGTCCATCGTCGACAGAAGGCTGGAGACGGTCGATGACCACGCGCGGCGATCGCATCGAGCGCTCGAGAAGCTGTTGTGCGCGGTCGGTGGCGACCGGCGCCTTGCGGGCCTGGAGATTCACGAGAGCACCCCGCGACGCAGGGGCGACGTGACGGCCGCGTTGTGGAAAGAAAGAGGACGCGAAACGCGAAAGAACGACGCACGCGCAGGCGCTGAATCCTGAGTGAGGCTCATGATCGGAGTCCGCAGCTGATGACGAGGGAACCTTCGGAGTGGCGAAGGGTTTCCCTGGGGCACAAGATTCGTACCCGGCATTCGCAGCGTTTATTCGCGGTTCATTCCGAAAAATGCGCGTATCCCGCCCGGAAGGCATGCAGGACGCATGAACGCCGCGCTCAGCCTTTCGTTTTGCGATGCCGGCGCGCGAACACTTCCATGAACCCGTAGCCCACCGCGGCGGCGGCAAAGGGAACCAGGAAGTAGACGGCACGGAACGCGAGAATGCCGGCCAGCGCCTGGACCTCGTCGAGATCGGTCGCCATCAATGTCGTGAAGCTGCCTTCGAGGACACCGACATTGCCCGGCACGTGCAGCGCCGCACCCGCGATGCTGCACGCGAACAGGGCCTCGATGACGCGCACGAACGTCAGGTGCGCCGGCAGCAACATCCACAGCGACACCGTCATCAGCAGCCAGCTCACTGACGACAGCGAGAGCTGCGCCGCCGCCATCGGCAAGGTCGGCATGCGCATCTGCTGGCCGCGCACGCGACAGGTCCATCCGCGCCGGCGACCGATGACGCAGGCGGCGAGGTAGGCGCCGATGATTGCCAGCATCAGCACGCCCACGCCACGGATCGCGACGACGGGTATGTTCCAGGCCTCGGGCAGCGCAGGAGGCCAGAACAGCAGCAACAGGCCCGCGAGCAGCGTGAATCCGCTCCAGTTGGTGACGACCGCGAGCACGATGATGCGCGCTACGACCGCCACCGGAAGCCCGAATCGCGTATAGAGGCGGACGCGAAACGCCCAGCCGCCGACCAGCGCGCCGAGATTCAGCGAGAACGCATACGCGATCGCGTTGATCGCGAACACCCGGCGCCTGGGCATGAAGTGGCCCGTGTACCAGCGGCCGATCAGGTCGTAGCTGCCGGAACACAGATGGCCGAGCGCGGCCGCGACGAAGGCCAGTCCCAGTTCGAACGCGGTATAGCCGGCAAGCGCGTCGCCGACGGCTTCCCAGTCGACCTGACGCGCGCGCGCGAAGATCAGTGTCGCCACGCCGGTGAAGAAGAGGATGATCAGCACCCGCCAGATCACCGCCCGGATTCGTCTCGGGGGAGGGCCGGCGAGCGGTATCCCAGCCGCGTGCGTCGAAGCGGCGTCGGGGACAGCAGGTGCAGAATCCATCCGGACCGGCGTGCGCAATCGGCGTACCCGCCCACGCGGAACGTTGCTTGCTTGTGTCCAGCTTCGCCAACCGGATATCTCTCTATCGTGACCGTCGCGCCCGCGCAGAACCTTCCGCTCCCCGAGGCCCCGGCCGATGCCGGGCCGAGCGTGCTGAAGATCCTCACGCTCAACACGCACAAGGGCTTCACGTCCTTCAATCGCCGTCTCGTGCTGCACGAACTGCGCGACGCTGTCCGCGGCGTCTCGGCAGACCTGGTGTTCCTGCAGGAAGTCATCGGCGAACACAGTGCGCATCCGGTGCGCTTTCCGTTGTGGCCGGAAAAATCGCAGTACGAATTTCTCGCCGATTCGATCTGGCAGGCGCATGCCTACGGCCGCAATGCGAGCTATCCGGAAGGCCATCACGGCAATGCGCTGCTGTCCAAGTTTCCGATCCTCAGCCAGCAGAACCACGACGTCTCCGTCGGCGGTCCCGAGCGGCGTGGACTGCTGCATTGCGCGATCGACATTCCGGGGCGCTCGCACCCGCTGCACGCCATCTGTGTGCATCTGGGCCTGCGTGGGTCCCACCGCCTGCGCCAGATGGACATGATGTGCGAACTGATCGAACGCGAGATTCCACCCGATGCGGCGCTGATCGTCGCCGGCGACTTCAATGACTGGCGCATCCGTGCCAATGCACGCCTGTGGAAGCGCGCGCAGCTGCGGGAAGTGTTTCTCGAGCATCGCGGGCAGTCCGCGCGGACCTTCCCGGCGCGGTGGCCGTTGCTGCGCCTGGACCGCGTGTACGTGCGCAACGTCTCGGTCCGCGATATGTCGGTGCTGTCGCTGCGTCCCTGGTCGCACCTGTCCGACCATGCGGGACTGCTCGTCGAGGTGGCGATTTGAACACCGTGACGACGGCAACCCACAGGAAACCAGGCGCTGCCGACGACGGACCGGGCACCTGGACCTACGGCAACGACGTCCGGCTGCTGGTCAACGGCGAGGAGTACTACCCCGCCGTCTTTGCGGCCATGAACGAAGCGTCCACGGAAATCCTGCTGGAGAGCTTCCTGGTGTTCGACGACGAGGTCGGTCGCGAACTCAAGAAGGTTCTGGAGGACGCCGCCCGACGCGGCGTCCGGGTCGTGGCGACGATCGATCACTACGGCTCGCCCGACCTGCCACGCGAGTTCATCACCGAGCTGATCGACGCCGGCGTCGACTTCCGCTATTTCGATCCGCAACCCCGCCTGATGGGTGTGCGCACGAACATGTTCAGGCGCCTGCACCGCAAGATCGTCGTCGTCGATCGCCAGCGCGCTTTCGTCGGCGGCATCAACTACTCGATCGATCACCTTCGCAAGCACGGAGCGGAGTCCAAGCAGGACTACGCGGTGGAACTCAAGGGCCCCATCGTCGAGCACTTCCGCCTGCTCGTCGAAGGTCTCCTGAACAATCGCCCGTTCCCACGCAACAAGCCCTGGTGGCGCAGCCGGGTCTCGCCGGTCTCCTCGGACCGCGCGATGGAAAAAGGAGTGCCCGCGCTCGCCGTCTGGCGTGACAACGACCGTCACAAGGATGATATCGAGCTGCACTACCGGTCCGCGATCCGGCAGGCGAAGAAAGACATCCTGATCGCGAACGCCTACTTCTTTCCCGGCTATCGGCTGGTTCGCGACATGCGCCGCGCCGCTCGCCGCGGCGTGCGTGTGCGCCTGGTGCTGCAGGGGGGATCAGCCGACAAGGCGCTGCCGACGTATGCCGCCCGCTCGCTCTATCGCTACCTCGCACGGGCCGGTGTCGCCGTGTACGAATATTGCGAACGCCCGTTGCACGGTAAGGTCGCGGTCATCGACGACGAATGGGCGACCGTGGGTTCGAGCAATCTCGACCCGAGCAGCCTGTCCTTGAATCTCGAGGCCAACGTGATCACGCATCACGCGGGTTTCGCCTCGCTGCTCAGGGACGAGATCGAGACGCTGATCGAGCACCACTGCCTGAGCATCGAACGCAAGGATTTCCACGAAGAGGCTGCGTGGCGTCGCTGGGCGGGATTTGTCGTATTCCACCTGATGCGCCAGTTTCCGTATTGGGATCGCTGGCTGCCGCATCGGGAGCAACCCATCCTGCCGGCGACGAAGGCTGTCGAATTGGCGCCTCCGCCAGAGCCGCCCGCCGAGTCCGTCGACGCAACCGCGACGCGCGCCTAGCCACTGCGAAGACGTAGCCCGGGCGAAGCCCGGGGTTGCGCTCCGGATCAGAGAGGCACCCCGGGCTGCATCACTTACATCACCTTGCGGAATTCCGCCGGCGGCACCTTCAACATGCGCCGGTACTTGGTGACCGTGCGTCGCGCGATGCGAATGCCCTGCTGCTGCAGCAGCGCCGCGATATCCACGTCCGACAACGGCTGACTGCGGCGTTCCGCCCCGATCATCCCGTGGATGATGTTGCGCACCGACGCCGCGCTGCAGGCAGGGCCGTCCTTGCGCGGCAGTTCGCGCGAGAAGAAGTGCTTGAACTCGAAGCACCCGCGCGGCGTGCTCATGTACTTGTTGCCGGTGGCGCGCGACACCGTCGACTCGTGCAGACCCAGCTCGACGGCGACGTCACGCAGCACCAGCGGCTTGAGCGCGATGTCACCCTGCTCGAAGAATGCGCGCTGGCGTTCCACGATGAATTGCGCAACGCGCAGGATCGTATCGAAGCGCTGTTCCACGTTGCGCACCAGCCAGCGCGCTTCCTGCAACTGCTGGCTCATCTGCGGATGCGCGCTGCGGCGGCAGCCACGGAACATGTCGACGTAGCTGCGGTTCAAGCGAGCACCGGAGCGGATCGACGGGTTCAGCGCGGCCGTGAGCTTGCCCTTGGATTCGTAGACGATCACGTCGGGAATCACGTAGTCCGGCGCCTTGGCCTGGTAGCGGCTCGCCGGATCCGGATCCAGCCTGCGGATCAGCGCCAAGGCTTCGCGCATCGCCTCTTCTTCACAGTCGAGCCGCTTGCGCAGGCTCTGGAAATCACGACGCGACAGCACGTCGATGTGCTCGGTGAGAATCGTGCGGGCCAGCTCCAGCCCCGGCGTCTCCGGGTCCTTCGCGCGCAACTGCATCAACAGGCACTCGGTCAGCGAGGTGGCGCCGACGCCGACGGGCTCGAACGTACGCACCAGCGCGATGGCGGCCTGCATCTCCTCGGTCGTCATCGGCGGCGAGATCTCCACCTGGTCGAGCGAGGACTGCACGTCCTCGCGCAGGTAGCCGTCGTCGTCGAGCGTCTCGATGACGACCTCGGCGGCGAGCACTTCACGCTCGCTGCAACGCGAGGCGTAGAGCTGGCTGCGCAGGAAGTCGCGCAGTCCCCTGGTTTCACCGACCCAGCCGAGCTGAGGTCCGTCCTCGTCGCTCGACGCTGCGCCTGGCGTGCGCTCGAACGCAAAATCATCCGGCGGCGCATCCGACTGCAAGCCTTCGGCGCGCTCCACCATCGGATCGGCTTCGGCGAGCGCCGTGTTCTCCGTACCATCGGTGACCAGCGCGGCCGGTTCCATCATCGCGTCGGCGGTAGGAGCCGCTTCGGTGACGGCGTCGATATCGGGTGTGGCGGTCGAGGTTGCGGCTTCGACTTCCTCGGATTCCTCGAGGAAGGGATTGGTCATCACCGAATTGCGCAGTTCCAATTCGAAGTCGACGGCGGAAAGTTGGAGCAAGCGGATCGCCTGCTGCATGCGCGGCGAGATCGTGAGGTTCTGTCTCGTGCCGAGTCCCAGTGATACAGACATACGGTCTCCTGATTCCAGTTTTTGGATGAGTGTTCTGAACCGTTCATGGCAATGCCCATGCCATCGCCGGATCACGTCGGAGCGGCGTATCCCGTGATCCGGAGAAGCGGCCGGCATCACGCTCGCAAGCTGCATGGCGCCTGCACGTGCGGCTTGCATCCTGCGCGGAAGATGCACGCCACCGTCACCCGGGGGAAACGGAAACTCCTGCAATAACAACGACACTCGGAGACGACTGCCATTGGCACGATGCGTGGAACCAGAACAGCGGACGACATGCTCGCGTGACGTCCGGACCGCCCCCCAGACGGTCCTGCAGCGGCCTCTCCTCCCTGTGCGGCCGCTGCTGGAGTGAACATGTTTCGATTGCATGTTCGTTCCATGTTCAGAGAGGCAGCTCCCCGGCTGCCTCTCTTTTTTTTGTCCGGCCGGCCGTGCGCGTTGCGCGTGTATCCCGCCGCACCGGGCACATTCCTTGAGGACTCCGTTGCTGCAGAACTACGGAAAATCACTCAAGCAAAGGAGTCATCTCGATGAAGAACAACCAGGAAGCTGTTTCCACGCTCAACAACCTGATCGAAATCTCGCGCGACGGCGAGATGGGGTTCATGGCCGCCGCAGAGAAGGCGGATGACCCGGGTCTCAAGAGCCTGTTGCAGGATCGGTCGCGAAGCTGTGCCAGTGCGACCAGCGAATTGCAGGGTCTGATCCGCTCACTGGGCGGAACGCCCGAAGACAGCGGCACCATTGCTGGCGCCGTCCATCGCGGCTGGACCAAGGTCCGCGCCGCGGTGGGCGACAACAATGTCGCGGTGCTCGAGGAAGTCGAGCGGGGCGAAGACGTCGCCAAGAGCGCTTACGCCAAGGCGCTGAAGGCCGATCTGCCCGCCGACATTCGCCAGACGATCGATCTGCAGTACCAGGGCGTGCTGCGCAATCACGACCGCGTGCGCGATCTTCGCAACCAGTACCGCGCGTCGAAGCACTGACGCGACGACGCGGACGGCGCGCATCGCCGATCCGCGGAACACGCGACATCGAGGCGGGGCCGGATACGTTGTCGTCCGGCCCCGCTTTTTTTCTGCCGTCATCTCGTCTTCACGCCCTCGCCCGCAGGAGCAACCCCATGGCAAGACCCATCTGGACCGGCGCGATCTCGTTCGGCCTCCTGAATATCCCGGTTCAGCTCATGCCGGCGGAACGGCGCATCGATCTGCGTTTCCACATGCTCGACAGCCGCAACCAGAAGCGCGTGCGCTACGAGCGCGTGAATGCCGACACCGGCGAGGAAGTGCCGTGGAAGGACGTCGTGAAGGCTTTTGAATACAGCAAGGGAAATTACGTGGTACTCGAAGAAGAGGACATCCGCAACGCCGCACCTGAGAGCAAGGAGTCGGTGGACATCGAGGCCTTCGTCGATCCCGAAGAGCTCGGCCCGATGTATTTCGACCGTCCCTACTACCTGGTGCCGACCCGAAAGTCGGAGAAGGGCTATGTCCTGTTGCGCGAGACGTTGCGGGATCTGAAAAAGGCCGGGCTTGCGCGCGTCGTGATCCGTACGCGCGAGCATCTGGCACTGGTCCTGCCGGACGAGGAGGCGCTGGTGCTGCACCTGCTGCGCTTCCCGCAGGAACTGGTCGATCGCGACGAGTACAGCTTTCCGGGCAAGAGCGACCGCAGCTACAAGATCGCGCCGCGCGAGCGCGAGATGGCGCGCCAGCTCGTGTCGTCGATGTCCGCACCGTTCAAGCCGTCGGACTACCGCGATGAATTCCGTGACCGTCTTTCCAAGGTCATCCAGGCGCGCGTGAAGGCCAAGGGCAAGGGCAAGAAGCGCGTGGAGCCCGTGACCGATGCTCACGACGAACATCAGGAGTCCGGCAAGGTCGTCGACTTCATGGCGCTGCTGAAGAAGAGCATCGCGGACAACAAGCGCACGCCGGCTGCGACGAAGAAGGCGGGGGCGAAAGCAAAGAAGACCGCGGTGGCACGACGACACCCGGCTCCTGCGCGCAAGGCGAAGGCGCGGGCACGTTGAAGGTAGCCTTTGCGCCCCCGCGCTTCTGTAGTGTGCGCTCCGCGCACGCGATCCCCGCCGGCGGTCGGTGAGGTGCGCGGGGCGCACCCTACGCTCCACCTGCCTTCGGGTTGACGCGAACCTTTCCCACAGGGAGAGGGGCTGGAGATGAGGGAGCGTCTGTTCGAAGTTCCCGGACACTCCCTCATCCGCCCCTTCGGGGCGCCTTCTCCCCGCGGGAGAAGGAACGGCCCGGTACCGAGGCAGTACCGCGGCGTCCTCGCCTCTTGCACTGTCGCCATGACCGTATCCTGCGGATCGAAACACCGCGTGCGGCACCGGATGACCCCGTCGCGTGCCGCGCCGTACGAAGCTTCTGAACTTCTCGCAGTTTCTGCTGACCAACGCTTGCAACAACCACTTGGCACAGTGTTCGCTACAAGGCTGCAGGCTCAGGCGATCGACACACCGACTCACGCTCTGCCCCGACGATTTCGCTGACCTCCTGTTCGGTGAGAAGTAACAATCCGAATGTATTGCACGGGGAGTAGGTCCTCCGATCAGGTTGACAGCACCAACGCAGAAAAAGCCCCGGCTCGCATCGACGAGCCGGGGCTTTTTCGTGAACGGCGCCGCGAGCGGTGAGAAGGGATCAGTGGACCGTGGGCGCCGGCGGCGCGATGGCCGCGGGCACCGGCGAGGCCGACGATGCCGCTGCGT
The DNA here is from genome assembly GCF_004364935.1 of Panacagrimonas perspica. GTDB lineage: Bacteria > Pseudomonadota > Gammaproteobacteria > Nevskiales > Nevskiaceae > Panacagrimonas > Panacagrimonas perspica. Next base: position 331,777 of record NZ_SOBT01000009.1, read on the forward strand.
TCGCGGTGACCCGCCAGATGCGGTTGCCGACATCGTCCGCAACCAGCAGGGCGCCCTGTGCGTCGATGGTGACGCCCACCGGCCGGCCACGCGCCTCGCCCGCCTCCTCGTCGAGGAAGTCGACGAGCACGTCCTGCGGCGGACCGACCGGCTTGCCGTCCGCGAACGGCACGAAGATCACCTTGTAGCCGCTGCGCGGGTTCCGGTTCCACGAGCCGTGCTGGCCCACGAACATGCCTTGCGTGTACGGCTCCGGCAGTTGGCTGCCCCTTGCACTGCTCAGGCCCAGCGACGCGGTATGCGGTCCGAGCGCGTAGTCCGGCACCAGCGCCTTCTCGACCATGTCGGGACGCGGCGGCTTCACGCGATCGTCCACATGCGCGCCGTAGTAGCTCCACGGCCAGCCGTAGAAACCGCCCTCCTTCACCGCGGTCATGTAGTCCGGCACCAGGTCGCTGCCGATCTCGTCGCGCTCATTGACTGCCACCCACAGCTCACCGCTGGTCGGCTCCCACGCCATGCCCACCGGATTCCGCAGCCCGTCCGCGTAGATCCGGCGTGCACCACTGGCGGCATCGATCTCGAGAATCGCAGCGCGTTCCGTCTCGATCTCCAGTCCGTGCTCGGCGACATTGCTGTTGGAGCCGACACCGACGTACAGCTTGCTGCCGTCGGCCGAGGCGATGAGGCTCTTGGTCCAGTGATGGTTGCGCGGACCCCCGGGAAGTTCGGCCACGAGTTCGCGCGTGGTCTTGTCTGCCACGCCGTCCGGCGTGTAGCGGAAACGCAGCAGCGCGTCCGCGTCGGCGACGTAGAAACGGTCACCGACCAGCGCCATGCCGAACGGAGAATTGAGGTCTTCGAGAAACGGCAGGCGCTCGTCGGCAACGCCGTCGTGGTCGGTATCGCGCAGCAACGTGATGCGATTGGCGCTGGGCACGCCCGCGCCTGCGCGCTTCATGACGAAGCCCTGGATCCGGTTCTTGAAGCCCTTGCCTTCGTCCGGCCGTTTCGGCGCGTTGGTCTCTGCGACCAGCACGTCGCCATTGGGCAACACATAGAGCCAGCGCGGGTGGTCCAGGCCCTCGGCGAAGGCGTTCACCTGCAGGCCGGTGGCGGCCTTCGGCGCCATGCCCTGCGGCCAGCCGCTCGCCTTCGCGATGTTCACCGTCGGGAACATCGCCTTGGCGGGCGCGGGCAGCTTCGGCGACGGCCCCGTGCCGTCCGAGACCGGCAGGCTGGCCGGTGCGGAACATGCCAGCAGCCCGAGCAACAACAGCGGCGCGAGCGCCAGGTGAAAGAGGGGCTTCATGACTCGAATGCTCCGTTGGTTGTCTCGATCGCGTTGCGGCACTGCGACGCAGGTCCTGCCCGTCGGCATCCTCATGCCAGCGTGAGTTCGCCTGCGTGCGTGCGTCGGCGGATCTCCACCAGCAATCTCGACTGTAGCTGGCCGCGTCGAGAGACATCGCCCCGGACCCAGGCGACGGTCTCGATCGTCACGCCCCCGGCGTCCATTCCGGTGATGTTGACCTCCGGTTCGCGCGGCGCCAGCGCGTCCTGGATGGACTTGAGCGATTCGCGGATGACCTTCAAGCCTTCTTCGGGATCCTGCGAATTGGCCAGCTTGAACGTGAGCTGCAAAGCGCTGACGCCGTCGCCGTTGGCGAAGTTGCGCACGGTCTCGGTGATGAATTTCTGGTTGGGCACGATCGCCGCCGCACCGCGTACCGTCCGCAACACGGTGCTGCGGGCGTTGATGGCCACCACGTCGCCCTCGATGCCGCCGATCTCGATGCGGTCTCCGATCTTCACCGGCTGCTCGAACATCACGATCAGGCCGCTGACGAAATTGCTGACGATGTTCTGCAGGCCGAAACCCAGGCCGACACCGATGGCGCCGGCGAGCACGCTGAGCGCACTGAGCTTGAGGCCCACGTTCTGCATGATCAGCGAGATGCCGAAGATCAGCAGCACGTACTGCAGCATCGTGGCGATCGTCATCCGCGTACCGACATCGAGCGGACTGTGCTGCAACAGCTTGACGACGCGATTGCGCAACCAGCGCGTGACGGCCACCAGAACGACCAGCGCCAGCATCGTCTTGAGGATGGTGCTGACGCGCACCGACGTCTGGTCGAGCGTGAACAGCGAGACGTCCCACTGCGACATCGCCAAGATCCACTCGTTGAAACCCTCCAGCATCTCCAACTCCTTTGTCAGCCCGTCGCCTTGAAGGCGGGAGCCGGCGCGCGCAGGAAACGTGCCCGCTAAGAGTCTGCAAATTCGCGGGTCGCGTACCCGGATCCGTGGATTCTGCGCACCGTCGCCACGCAGAGGGCTGTTGCTCGCGCGTGTATCGCCCGATATCCGGAATGCTCGGCGAGGCATGCGCGTTGCGGCCCTTGATCCATCGGACTTACTTGCAGGGTTCGAGACTTCACTTCATGAACGGGCAAGCACTGGAGAGACGATGAACAACCAGAAACCCAATCGAGTCGAACGCGGTACGCAGCGGCCTCGCAGCAATGGTCCCAATGATCGAGAGCGTCATCAGATGGGCGATCCGACGCATTACCGCTCGCAGTTCGGCAGCCGCGATGGTGGGCGCGCAAGCAGCTGGGACCCGGATTCCGCACAAGGCCGCCAGATGGGCGCAGGCGATGATCGCTTCGGCGGCTACACCGGGAACTACGGCCACGGCGAAAGCTACGACCCGCAGCATCACGGCGGGCATCCGGTTGCGTGGGATGAGGAGGGCTTGGCTTATCCCGAGCCGGGACGTCATCGCCACGACGTTCAGGGCGGACGCGCCGGATCAGCAGAATCGGCCGGCGCGGACTGGTCGCGAGGACCGGATCGCTACTACTGGCACAACCGCTACGGCGGCAGTTCGCAGTTCGGTCCCAATGGACCGAGCAACTTCGCCCCGCGCACGCTCGCCCATCGACGCGGCTTCGAACCGGAGCGATCCGGCGATCCTCGCTACGGCCGATCCGGACAGCCGGACTGGAGCGGAGAATCGTTTGCCGGCGGACGCGACGCCTGGAGTGGCAACAACCGGAGCTACGGCATTCCATCGGGCAACGACCCCGGCGGCTACCGCTTCAACAGCACCTGGGATGGCGACGGCACGCACCACTGGAGCGGCAGCAACTGGGCCAATGATCAGGACTGGCAACAAGGCCCACGCCGCACGTCCGCGCCCGGCGCCCGCCAGGGTGGTCGCACCCCGAAGGGCTATACGCGATCGGATGAACGTATTCGCGATGACGTCTGCGAGACGCTGTATCGCGCGCACGACATCGACGTGAGCGACGTCAGTGTCGAATCGAAGAACGGCACGATCACGCTGGAAGGCACGGTTTCCGACCGCCGCATGAAGCACCGGATCGAGGATCTCTGCGAGCACTGCATCGGCGTCAACGACGTCGACAACCGGATTCGCGTGGTACGCGAGACCTCGTCGGGATTTTCGGCGGATCGGACTCGCGACGAAGGCAATGCCGATGAGCGCGCCAGCAACAGGGTGCTCACGTCGTCCAAGAAAGGCACGACGCCCGGCAGCACGCCGCATTGAGCGGCGTCTGCTGACACCCGGAATATTTCGCGGCGGACGAGCCGCATCCGACGGGGAAGGGGCCTGGACCTTTGAGGTTCGGGCCTCTTTTTTTGGGTGAGCGCTCCGTAGCCCGGGCGAAGCCCGGGGAACTCAGGGTTCAATGGATGACGCGTCAGTGCTCGACGATCTCGGGCTACGGTCGCAGACGAGTCGCAACGCCCGCCTCAGGATTTCGCACTCCCGCGCAGCATCTTGGCGGCGACCTCGGCGACGTGGCGACCCTGGAAGCGTGCGCCGTCGAGTTCGTTGGCGCTCGGCTGCCGCTCCCCCGTTCCGCCGGCGATTGTCGTGGCACCGTACGGCGCGCCGCCGGTGACTTCGTCGAGCTTCATCTGGCCCTGGAACGAATACGGCAACCCGACGATGACCATTCCGAAGTGAAGCAGGTTGGTGATGATCGAGAACAGCGTCATCTCCTGGCCGCCGTGCTGTGTGGCGGTGGAGGTGAAGACCGAACCCACCTTGCCGACCAGAGCGCCGCTCGCCCACAGGCCACCGGTCTGATCGAGGAACGCCGCCATCTGCGAGCACATGCGCCCATACCGCGTCGGCGCGCCGACGATGATCGCGTCGTAGCGCGCAAGATCGTCCACCTTTGCGATCGGTGCCGTCTGATCGAGCTTGAAGTGCGATTTCTTCGCTACGTCTTCAGGTGCGGTCTCCGGCACGCGCCGGATGTCCACGTTCGCGCCCGCACCGCGCGCGCCCTCGGCAATGGCTTCCGCCATCTTCTCCACGTGCCCATAACTCGAGTAGTAGAGCACCAGGATTTTCGCACTCATCGGTCGTTCTCCTTGGAAGTTTCGTGATGGATCCACCCCGCGCGCCGAGCGGCGTGCCGACCCAGAATGCCACGCCGCAGGCGACGCGCCCGGCGCCGCCGCCGAGCGGCTTCGGTTGATCGGCGTGCTTGTCGTCGCGGCATGGCGGCAGCCCGACGCCGGCGACCGGACGATGACTTCGGATGCGTGCGGAGTGGGCGTATTCATGAATCCGGTCGGAGAGCGGTTGCGGCATTCATTCATCTGAACGGCGCACAATCGGACCTCCAGCTGATCGATCTTTCTTCGACGATGCCGCGACGCGTACAGATGCGCAGAACCGCGGGGTGGCGCAAGCCGCCCGGCGTCTTCTATGTGGGACGCCCGACCGAATGGGGCAATCCGTGGCGCGTCGGCGGCAAGGCCCACGGCGCCCTCGATCCGGCCACCGCCGTTGCGCATTACCAGGACGCGCTGGTGAAAGCACAGCTTCTGGACAAGGCCGGCGTGCCGTTGCTGGATCGTGTGGAAGAACTGCGCGGTCGCGATCTCGCCTGCTGGTGCGATCTCGACAAGCCCTGCCATGCGGACGTGTTGCTGCATTTCGCCAATCGCGAGCGCTGATCGCGCAAACGTCTTCGGCTCGGTGCGAAGCGGCGTTCTTGTTTTCGCATTGGACAAGCGCTTTCCGAACGCTGCGGACCGAAGCCCGCTCGGGCACGCCCGATGCGTTGGCCGATCGTCCGCCTGTTGCAATCGATCTCCATGCTCGTCCGTCCTTCTTACGCTGCTTCCACACTGCCGCCGCACCCTCCGGCCGATGCCCTGGCTGGCGCGCCTGTCGAAACACGGCTCACGCGTGGAACCGCGGCCACCGGCTATCTCGCCTGCTGCACGGATTGTCAGCAGCGGCATCGCGTCCCGCGTCCGGTACTGCTCGGATGGCGATGCCCGCGATGTTTCCATCTGCGGCCCCTCGACGGGCGCGAACCGGGTTGGCGACGCCGTTCGTGAGCAGCACCCCGCTGGCGTCGCGAGCACGGTCGGCGCGTCACCCGATGAAATCCTCGCGCACCCGCGCCCTGCGTGCGGCCCGAGTCGCCGGGCTTCGTCACGTCGACGACGAAGGCCCCGGCATCCGGCGCGACGGCGCACCCGGTGCGTTCCAGTATCGGTCGGTGCGTGGACGTCCGGTGCGGGATCCGGGAACGCTACGCCGCATCGCGCGTCTGGCGATCCCGCCTGCGTACGAGAAGGTGTGGATCTGCCCCGATCCGCGTGGCCATCTGCAGGCCACCGGTCGCGATGCGCGAGGACGCAAACAGTACCGGTATCACCCGGACTGGCGCGTCACGCGCGACACCCACAAGTTCGATCGCATGATCGAGTTCGGCGCCGCGCTGCCGACGATCCGTCGTCGCGTGCGCAAGGATCTCGCGCTGCACGGACTTTCACGCGACAAGGTCCTGGCGCTGATCGTGGCGCTGCTGGATGCCACACGCCTGCGCATCGGCAACAACGTCTACGAGCGCGACAACCGCAGCTATGGGCTCACCACCTTGCGAGACCGTCACGCTGATTTCAGCGGAGGGCGTCTGCGACTGAGTTTTCGAGGCAAGGGAGGAACCGAACACGACCTGGCCATCGACGACCAGCGCCTCGCCCGCATCGTTCGTCGCTGCCACGACCTGCCCGGTCAGCGCCTGTTCCAGTACCTCGATGAAGACGGACACCGGCGCCCCATTCACTCGGGAATGGTCAACGATTATCTGAAGCAGGTCACCGGACGCGATTTCACCGCCAAGGATTTCCGCACCTGGGGTGCGACGTTGCGTGCGATCTCGCTGATGGCCTGCACACCGCTGCCGGAGCCGCCCACCGAGCGGGCGATGAATGCCTGCATCGTCCAGGCGATTCGTACCGTGGCGGACGAACTGCGCAACACGCCGGCCGTCTGTCGCAAGTCGTACATCAATCCCGCGGTCTTCGAAGGCTGGCGGGAAGGACGGCTGCAGAAGTCGTTCACCTGCCACTTCCGCGCCGGATCACGCGCGGTCGAGAAAAGCGCCCTGCGATTCCTGCAAGGTGCGAAACGGCGTTGAGCGTTGCGATCCCGCGGGCCGCGAAGGCCCGCCGCGCGAGCTACGGAGAAACGGCTTGGGCCCTGTGACCTGCGGGCCTGTTCGGAGTGCTCGTGCCCGGCACGCCCTTTCCGGTGAAGCCGGCCGGCGCCGCGGCGACGGTGATGTGGCCGGCGGGCACTGCCGGCGCGTCGCCATCCAGCGCCTCGAGGTAACTGCGCTGCCAATGATCTGCACTCTGGCGTCGCATCCCCGCCATCAGGTCGCGATGCCGCTCGATGCGTTCTTCCAGCGACATCCATCGCGCGCGCTCCAGCGCGTCGGCGACATCGTCCGGATCGTAGGGGTTGACCAGCAGCGCGTCATCGCCCATCTGCTCCGCCGCACCGGCGAAGGACGAGAGGATCAGCACGCCCGGATCTTCCGGATCCTGCGCGGCGACGTATTCCTTGGCGACCAGGTTCATGCCGTCGCGAATCGGCGTGACCAGCCCGATGCGACTCGCGCGGTACAGCGCCGCGAGCGTTCGCTGCGGCAGCGCTTTGTTGAGGTATCGCAGCGGCGTCCAGTCGAACGTGCCGAAACGGCCGTTGATGTGCGAGGCCAGTGCCTCGAGCTCCGTGCGGAAGTCCTGATACGCGCGGACTTCTCCGCGGCTGATCGGTGTGACCTGCAGAAACTCGACATTGCGCTGCGCGCGCGGATATTTCTCCAGCAGCCGCTCGAACCCGGCGGCACGGCGAAGCAGGCCTTTGCTGTAGTCGAGACGATCGACGCCAATGACCTGCGTGCGTCCATCGAGCAGCTTGCTCATGCGCCGCGATTCCTGGAGTGCGCGTGGCGACGTGGCGTAACCCACGAACTCATCGACATCGATGCCGACCGGAAATGCGCCGGTACGAATGCGCCGCGTCCCGCAGTTCATCCCGTCATCCGTCACCGAACAACCCAATTCGCGTACCGCGTAGTCGTGCAGCCGATGGCGATCCGCTTCGGTCTGCAGCCCGACGACGTCGTAATGCAGCAGGCTGCCCATCAGTTCGCGATGGCGCGGCAACGCGGCCAGCAATTCGTGCGGCGGCGTCGGGATGTGCAGGAAGAAGCCGATGCGGTTGCGGCAACCCAGCGCGCGCAGTTCTTCGGCCAGCGGGATCAGGTGATAGTCGTGAACCCAGATGCGGTCGTCCGGCTTCAGCAGATCGGCAAGACGTCGGGCAATCAGCGCGTTGATGCGCCGGTAGGCGTCATAGTGCTCGCGTGCGAACTGGACGAGATCGAGACGGAAATGACATAGCGGCCACAGGCAGCCATTGGCGTAGCCGGCGTAGTAATGGTCGAAGTCGGCCGTCGGCAGATCCAGCGTGGCGACGTTGATGCCATTGATTTCCTCGAGCACCACGGCGCCCGCTTCGGATGCCGTCTTGCCACTCCAGCCGAACCACAGTCCGCGATTGGCGATCAGCGCCGAGCTGAGCGCAACGGCCAGTCCACCGGCCAGCGGCGCACCGCGAACGGTCCCGACGCGATTGGACACGCAGATCAATCTGCCCTTTGCAGCGGTCTTACTCATCGTTTTCACCTCGCATCGACGCCAGGCTCGCCTGCAGCCACAACAGCACCTGGTTGGGCGTGCCGAGCCGATACAAGGCCGCCGTCGAACCTGCACCCACCTTCACGCCGAAGCCGCGCTGCTTTTCCGCTTCGGCAAATGCCGCTTCATCGGTGCGGTCGTCGCCCGCGAAGACCGGCACGCGGCCGGCGAACGGCGGATGTTCCATCAGCGTGCGCAAGGCCGAGCCCTTGTCTGCCGTCGCGGGCAGGGCCTCGCGAACCAACCGGCCGGCTTGCATGCGCATGCCCGGCACGGCACGCATCGCGTCCGCGAGTGCGGCCTCGCACTCGGCTTCGCGTTCGGGACAGCGGGCGAAGTGGATCGCCACCGCCGCACCCTTGTCCTCGATCAGCACGCCCGGCACATCGATGAATTGCCGACGCAGGCGCTCGACGATCCTGGCCGCGCCACGCGGCGCGGCGTCGATGCGATGGGAACCCGGCAGACGCAACTCGGCGCCATGCACGCCGGCGCCGGCCGCGTGCCAGGGCGCCAGCAACGAATCCACGACATCGAGGCTGCGTCCGCTGATGACGGCCACCGCCTGATCGAGTGCTTCGCCGAGGTCAGTCAGCAGACCCGCGAGCCACGGCGGGACCACGACCTCGGTGGGTGTCGGCGCAAGTTCGATCAGGCAGCCATCCACGTCCAGGAACAAGGCCTGGTCACGCGTCAGCAGGGGCGGCACGGGAAGCTCCCTTTGCTCGTGCCCGGTGGGTAACTCGGTCTGCAGCATGAGCAGGCTGGCGCAATTTGGGTGCCCGGAATCCTAGCGCCCCTTTCGCCGGTAGCCGGCCACGGTTTCGTGAACGAATTCAAGCTTGCCGATGACATCGTCGGAAAGTACGAACGGGTAGGCATCTTGCAATCCGAGACCTCGATTGAAGTCGTTCAGGATGTACGTCAACGACATCCAGCGCGCGATCATTCGCGGAAACGGCCCCACGTGATTGGCGCTGAACGGGCGCTTGGGCGCGAAGTGAGGATCGGAACCGCGACGCGGATTGATCCAGAGGCCGCTCTCGTACGCGGTCTCGAGGCTATCGATCATGTGCAGGTAGTGCGCCCATGTCTCGGCCCAGTCCTCCCAGGGATGCGCGCTCGCGTAGACGCTGACGAAATGTGCCCGCCAGTCCGCTCGCGGCTCGCGGTAATGCACCTCCAGCGCCTTCGCATAGTCCGCGCGCTCGTCGCCGAACACGTCCCTGAATTGGGCGAGACGCCGCGTCGGCCCGATCATCTGGTCCCAGTAGTAGTGACCGACCTCGTGCCGCAGGTGACCGACCACGGTCCGGTATGGCTCCTTGAGTTCGACGCGGCGGCGCTCGCGCTCGGCGTCGTCGGCTTCCGCCACGTTGATCGTGATCAGGCCCTGATCGTGTCCGGTCAGCACGGTGCCCGGTCCACGATGGCCAGGCGTATCCGCGAGAAACTGGAAACGCATCGACGGTTCTTCGGCCATCAGTTCTTCGCGCGTCAAGACGCCGAGGCTCATCAGTCCGATGACCAGCCGTCGTTTTCCGATCTCGAGCCGCCGCCATCGTTCGACGTTCTGCGGAAGACCCAGGTCCGGAATCACGACCGTCAGACGGCACGACAGGCAGAACTCGCTGGGGTCGTCCTGCGCCACGGCCCAGTTGCAGACCGCATGTGGAAGCGCATTGACGCAGGGTCGATAGGCTTTGCCGTCGAATTCGAGCGGATCTCCCGCGGCCTGATCCCAGGACACCATTTTCTGCACATCGGGAATGAATGTCAGGCGCAATCCGCAACTCGTGCACAAGTCGTTCTCGAGCGCGAGAACCAGACCGCAGCGGGTGCAGTGAAATCGTTTCATGGGTTCTTCTTCACAACGTGGTCGTGGTTCCCCGGAGCGCGTCCGGTGCGCTGTCACTGGCCTGCGCCTTGCGCTCTGCCTGATGCCGCCGGTTGCGCCGGTCGATCAGCAATCCGGTGATCGCGTTGATCGTCAGCAGTCCATTGGTGAGCGCGAACACGACATTGTCGAGCAGTACGCTGTAGACGGTAAATCCAGCGGAGGCTGCGACCTGCCCGATGAAGAGCCAGCGTGACACACCCCCGACCGCTCCGCTGACCCATTGCGACCACACCTGCCGGATCATCGTGACCAGCAGCAGCAGTGCGGCGGTCCATCCGATGGCCTCGGTCAACATGCGCGGCTCCCAACATCGCGCCGGCGGGCGTGACGTGCATCGGCTGACGGATTCGTGCGCATGGAAGCAGGTCGCGGGGCAAAGGGCCGGCGATCACTGCATCGGCCGTGCCATGGGTGCGTAGCGTCTTCGCGCGCGGCCAGCGGGTGTGCAAGCCGCAGAGAGCGGTCCTGTTGCGCTGCACTTTGCACCGGGTTTTCAGCGCTCCCGACTGATTTTGCAGGCCCGCCGAAGTGGCATGAATTCCGCAGTGCAATGCGCCACTACAGATCGCGAAACGCGTTCTGCGACGAGAAGGAGAACCGCCTCATGAAGCGTTCGACCAGCCGCAAGTCGAGCACGTCCATCCCTCGCAGCAATGGCACGGGTCATTCGCCGAGCCCGCTGGTGCAGTTCGCCGCGGACCGTGCGCACGACGCTGCCGATGCCCTCTACGAACAGGCCAAGGAAAGCATCGATCGCGCGCAGAACGCGATCGGCGGCGTCCACGTCGACAACGCATGGCAACGCCTGCAGCCGATGCTCGTGAGCACCGCGGGCTTCGTACGTCAGTACCCGTTGCGTGCCGCCATGGTGGTCGCATTGCTCGCGAGCGCGTTCTGGATCACGCGCACAGCCGAGACAGGCACCTGATTTCCTGGTCTCGATGCCGACGGCCGTTCCGTTTTTCGCTAAACACCGCACCACTCATTCGTCTGCAGGGAGTTGATCGATGGACACGGCAATGAAGACCACGTTTCTGAGCGACGAGGACATGTCTCACGTGCAATCGATCCTCGACGAGCACGGCTTGTCCGGCTTCGATGCCTCGGTACGCCTCTGGGGCCGCGGCAAGGCCATCGAAGTCAAAGGTACATTGGGCAGGCAGGAGCTCTCCTGCCTGCTCGCCATCGCCAGCTTTCTCGGCACCAGTGACGAAGGTTCGACCGATGCGGCGAATGAGAGCGCGCTGCCGTCGGCAGCGGGCGCCGTCATGGCGATGCCGGCGGTCCTGGTCGACATGCCGGCTGCAAGCACGTCGGCCTAGCGGTTCCCGGACACGACACGGCTTCTGCATGGAGCTGTCGCTGATCGAGTGGTCCGACGATGCGCTGCGTCTCCTCGCCGCAGCCTTCGTCGGCGCATTGATCGGACTGGATCGGGAGTTGCTCGGCAAGCCGCTGGGTTTTCGCACGCTCGGCGTCGTGGCCATCGCGTCGTGCGCGCTGGTGGTGGCGGTGGAACGCTACGACCTTGCGCTCGCCGGCGACCACGAGAATGTCGGCCGAGCCATTCAGGGATTGATGGCCGGCATCGGATTTCTCGGAGGCGGCGTGATCCTGCACACTCGCCGGGATCATGTGAAAGGCCTGACGACCGCGTCGCTGGTGTGGCTCACGGCAGCACTGGGCGTGGTGTGTGGGCTGGGCGCCTGGGCCGTGGCCGTCATCGGCGTCGTGCTGGCGATGCTGATCGTCAAGGCCGGCGGACCGCTCGAGCGTGCGATCGAACGCCGTCGCGCGGCACAAAAGAATTCAGAAGAACCCTAGGGCCGTCCGCTGCGGAGGTCCGTGTTCTTCAAACCCGAGCGAAGCCCGTTGCCGCTGTCTGACGCGCCCGTTTCGAACCTGACGCGGTTGCTCGGGGCTTTCGGAAGTGGGGAAACCCTTACGCATCGCCCGACCGTGCTTTCGAACCGGATCGGCAGCCCTCGTTTGCACGCGACCATCGGTCCGCGTGCAAACGAGGCACCGATGGAAACTACTTCTGGCAGCGGGAATCGGTCTTCGCATCCTCGCCCGTGCAGTTGGCGGACTGGATCTTTTCGCCTGCAGCCTCGACGTCCTTGCCTGCGCCTTCGACGGTATTGCAACCGACGAGCAGCGAAGAGCCGAATACCGACAACAGGGCCAGCACGGGAACCAGCGACGACTTCTTCATAGACCGCTCCTGGGATGTGACGTAGGGACAAACGTCATCGCAGGCGTCGTGCCCGATGTCCCCCGACAGCGACCCGCTGCACCGCCACGGGGAATGGCCTTCGCCTCGACTCAGGCAGACCACCGCCTATACGTGTCCACACCACACCTATTTGCATATGGAACGCATTCGAAGCACATGTGCGCTTCCATCGAAATATTTGTTCGGTTCTGCGTCCCCTTTCTTTTGCACGAGCGCAAGCGCGTGACAGAATCGACAACGTATTGGGCACTCGTTCCGATCTGGGCCACGTCATCTCGATGCGGCACGGAATGAGGCTCCGGTCGGGAGAGATCATTCGGAATGCCAACGACGGCCTCCAGGAAGGCAGTCATCCTCGTGGTGGACGACGAGCTTTCCGGCGCGGAAGCGCTGAGCTTGTTGCTGCAGGACGCGGGTTACGAAACCGTGGTCGCACACAGCGGCCCCGACGCGCTGACGCTCGCCCAGAAGACGCCGCCGGATCTCGTTCTGCTCGACGTGCGGATGCCGAGCATGGATGGCTTCGAGACCTGCGAGCGGCTGCACCGGCTGCCGGGGCTGGCGGACATCCCGGTGATCTTCCTGACCGGTTCGTCGGAGCGCACCGGCATCGTGCGCGCCTTCGCGTCGGGCGCCCGCGATTACGTGACCAAGCCCTTCCTGCTCGAGGAATTGCTGGCGCGCGTGCGCACGCATGCCGACCTGAAGCTGTCGCGCGACCGGCTGGGGCAGATGCTGAAGGACCGCGAGGAGATCACCAGCGTCGTCGCACACGATCTGAAGAACCCGCTGACCTGCATCCTGTTCGCCGCCGAGTTCCTGAAGCGGCCGAACCGCAAGACGGAGCGCGATGAGGAACTGGTGGCCGAGATCCTCGACAACGCGCGATCCACGCTGGAGTTCATCCAGCGCTTCCTGGCGCGTGGCGCGGAAGGCAAGCGACTGCGCGAGTTCGCGGCCCGAAGAGTCAATCTGCTCGAACTGGGCCACAGCGCCGTGAAATCGCAACGCGTCGCGTCCGAAGCGCGCGACGTGCGGCTCGAAGTCACGGGTGTCGAAGCCGAAGCGCTGGTGGATCCGGACATCACGCGCAACGTGCTGCAGAACCTGATCGCCAATGCGATCCAGTATTCGCCGAAGGGCGAGACCATCGAGATCGCCGTGAGCCGGATGCCCACCGGCTTCGCTCAATGCCGGGTCATGGATCGCGGACCCGGCATCAGGGAAACGGACCGCGCGAAGCTGTTCACCCGCTTTCTCAGCGTGGCCAGCCCCGCCGAACGCAGTCAGTACTCATCGGGACTGGGCCTGTCCATCGCCAAGCACGACGTCACGCAGATGGGGGGTTATCTCTGGTACGAATCGCGCGAAGGGGGTGGCAGCGTCTTCGGCTTCGATCTTCCAGCGCCCTGAGGCTGAGCGCGTCCTGCGAACACGGCTCCCAGCCGGCGTACGAAAGGAAGATCTGCCTGGGAATCGTGGAACGCCGTCACCGTCCGCGCTGGCTCAGCGGGCGGAAAGGTTCACATTGCATATTGCGAAAGCGCTCGTTCTGGAACCGCTTTCTGCATGGCCTTCGCGAGAGGCCTTTTCATCCGGACCGCTGAAAAACGCTGTTTTTCTCATGGCATAACCGTTGCCATCCTTGCCGTGCCCGTCGAATGGCGCTCACCCCTTAAGGATGAGGCCATTCGTCCGGACCAGGTTCCGCTCGCTATATCGCCGTTCCCCCGCGTCCACGACCAAAGATCAGGGACACGAGGAACAGCACGATGAAGACGACGAACAGGATGCGCGCGATTTCGGTGGCTGCACCGGCAATTCCGCCGAAGCCGAATACCGCCGCAATGATCGCAATGACGAAAAAGATGACTGCATATCTCAACATGGGAATCTCCTCCAGCGGACTTGAAAGGGCAACGGCGCTTTCATTCCACCTTTTGTGCCCAATCAAGGAATTCTTTTCGGACAATGCGTTGCGTCCGCTTCGCGGTTCTCGAAGCGACGCTTTCCGCATCGAGTCCGCTGAGGCCCTTTGCATATTGCGGGGCACGCCCTCCACCTTCGGGAGCTGCTTGTGACTGTTCCTCTTCGCATTCTGGTGATCGACGACGACGCGTCGATCCAACGCGCTTTCCGCCGGGCTCTCGAAGAGGAGGGCTACACCGTCGTCACGGCCCAATCCGCGATCGAGGCCGAGGCCGCCATCGGTCGTGGCGCATTCGATATCTGCACGCTCGATCTGAATCTGGGCGAGGTCTACGGACTGGACCTGCTGCCGCGGCTGCGCGAATGGGCGCCGTGGATGCGGGTGATCCTGGTGACCGCCGTCGACGACGTGAAGGTGGCGATGAACGCCGTGCGCACGGGCGCCAGCGACTACCTGGTCAAGCCCTGCACGCCCGAGCAGCTCACGCATGCCGTCGACCAGCAGGCGCAGGCGCGCCGGCTGGAGAAGCGCATCGAATCGCTGGAGAGCGACAACACCGCTCGCGAGGCGCACAAGTTCACCACCTCGAACACTTCGCTGATGGCGCAGTTCGAATCCGCGCGCCAGGTCGCGGCGACCGACGCCACGGTGCTCCTGCTCGGCGAGAGCGGCACCGGCAAGACCGCGCTCGCGCGTGCGATCCACGATTGGAGCAATCGCGCCAAGGCCGTGTTCGCCACCGTGAGCTGCCCCTCGCTGTCGCCCGAGCTGCTGGCCAGCGAACTGTTCGGCCACGTGCGCGGCGCCTTCACCGGCGCCACCGACAATCGCCAGGGACGCGTCCAGATCGCGGATGGCGGCACGCTGTTCCTCGACGAGATCGGTGATCTGCCGCTGGCGATCCAGCCCAAGCTGCTGCGCTTCATCCAGGATCACGAATACGAGCGCGTCGGTGACCCGCATACGCGTACGGCGAACGTGCGCATCATCGCGGCGACCAATCGCGATCTGAAGAAGATGATCTCCGAGGGCCAGTTTCGCGAGGATCTCTACTACCGGCTCAATGTCATCACGTTGACGATGCCGCCGCTGCGCGAACGCACCGAGGACTTGGTGTCGGTGGCGGAGGGCATGCTGCTGACTTTCGTGCGCCAGTACGATCGCCCGGCCCGCCGATTCAACGAGCAGGCGGTGAACTGGCTGCGCCAGTACGGTTGGCCCGGCAATCTGCGCGAGCTGCGCAATGTCGTCGAGCGCGCCGTGATCCTGTGCAACCAGGAGTCGATCGGCCTGGAATATCTGCCGACGCACACCGAGTCCGCCGCCAAGCCCGGCCCGGGCCTGCGCGCCGGCGACACGGTGTCGCTCGAAGAACTGGAGCGTGCCCACATCCTCGCGGTAATGAGTGCAACGTCCACGCTCGACAACGCCGCCAAGATCCTGGGCATCGACGGCTCGACGCTGTATCGCAAACGCAAGCAGTACGAGCTGACCAAGGAAGGCTCGGCCGCCTGATCGCCACATCACGTCGCTTGGGCGGCAACGGGCACAAGTTCTGCGGAACCTGAGCGTGGGTCGCGGCAGCCGCGACCCGTCACCAGGAGCATGCCCGTGAGAACAGATGACACCACCGCCGCCCGTGATGATGCGGACGTATCCCTCAATCAGGCGATGAATGCAGCAAACGATGCGCGTGAGCGCTTCGTCAGCGACCTGCAGACCCTGGCGGGTCATGCCCAGGAACTGATGCATCAGACGACGGCGATCTCGACCGAGAGCATTGCCGTGGCACGCGAGCAGTTGCGCCAGAGCCTGAGCGTCGCCGGCGAATCGATCAGGAAATTCCAGGCCGACACGCTCGATCGTGGTCGCAAGGCCGTCGAGCAGACCGACTCCTACGTTCGCGAGAATCCTTGGCAGGCCATTGCGATCGGCCTGGTCGCCGGCCTCGCGCTCGGCGTTGCAGGCGGATCGTTCGCCTCCCGCAGTTCGTCGACCCGCGCCTGATCGACGTGATCCCGCACGAGGGTTTCGGCGTCGCCCCCGAAGAACCCGGATCCGGCCCGTGAAGCACGATCTCACCGACACCCTCCGCAACATCGCGGAGGGTTTCATCGACGCCGCGCAGAATCGCTTGAAGCTGCTGCAGGCCGAGGTGGGCGAGGAAACGGACCGGCTCCTCGGCCTGCTGGCCTGGCTCGTCGTCACGGCCCTGCTCGCGTTGCTGGCGCTGCAGTTCATCGCCCTGGTCGTCCTGGCCCTGGCGTGGGACACGCCTTGGCGCACCCACGCCATGGTGGCCCTGACCGCCGCAGCCGCGGCCGCCACCGGATTTGCGTACCGGGCCTACCTGTCAGCCAGGAAACGCCCCAAGCCGATCTTCGTCACGAGCCTCGAGGAACTCCAGAAGGATCGGGTGGCGCTGGACGAGGCCATGGAGAAGTCATCGTGAAACCGGTGTCCACGCAGACACTTTTTCCCGACAACGAAGCTGCCGTCAGGGCTTCGTCGCCCGTCATGGTCGTACGGGGTACGAGAGCGCCGGATGACGCGGACGCGGCGAGGCGTCGCGCGTTGCTCGACAAGCTCGTCGACGATCGTTCGGACCTCAAGCGCCTCGCGGGTTCGGTCCGAAGCTTTGCGCATACCGTCGATACGGCCCAGCGCACGCTGGCGCTCACACGGCAGTCGCTGCACTGGCTGTTGCTTGCGGGAAGTGCCGTGAGCCTGGGCCTGTGGCTCAGCAATGTGCGTCGCTCGAAAACGACGTTGCTCGCGGGCATCTCGATGCAGGTGCTCGGTCGCTGGCTCGAACCGCCAGCGCCGGACACGCCATCCGCTCCGGCTCGCAGACGGGCGATGTCGACCGTCTCGCGCGCGCGGTCGCGCTGAACACCCATGACCGCATCCACCGGGGCGGAGTCGCCATGAACCCAGGCTCCCGGTCGAAGGGCCGCATCGCGGTGATCACGCTGATCGTCGCCATCGTGGCCCTGATCCTGTTGTGGGACTGGAAATGGTTCAAGCGTCCGATCGAGAAGCGCGTCGAGCAGCAGACCGGCCGCAGTTTTCGCATCGGTGGCGATCTGGACGTGGACCTCGGCTGGAATCCTCGCGTCATCCTCGACGATGTCCATCTCGGCAACGCACCGTGGGCGCGTGCCAAGGACATGCTCGGCGCCGAACGCGCCGACGTGACGATCGATCTGCGCGAGCTCCTCGCGGGTCGCATGAGCTTTCCCAGTATTGCGCTCACGGCACCCCGCCTCGACCTGCAGAACGCTCCGGAAGGGGGCAACTGGCAGATCGCAACGCCCAGGCGGGGCGACGAGGCGCCCGCAGAAGAGAACGGCAAGACCGCGCCGCAGATCGGGAAGCTGTCGATCGATCGCGGCAAGCTCACGTACTTCGATCCCGCCGACAAGACCGATGTCGAGGTCGACATCGCCACGCAATCCGGTAGCAGCGTGGCGCGCAGCCTGATGCTGCGTGCCAAGGGCAGGCTGCGCGGCCTGCCGCTGGAAGCGATAGCCCATGGCGGCCCGGTGTTGAGCCTGACGGACACCGACTCGCCCTATCCCTTCGACGCCAAGTTCACCGCCGGACGCACGCGCGCCACGATCGAAGGATCCGTCACCGGACTGCAGGCCTTCACCGCTGCCAAGCTGAAACTGGACATCGAAGGCGAGACGCTGGCCGCGCTGCATCCGCTGACCCACCTGGTGCTGCCGGAGACACCGCCGTATCGCATCCGCGGGCTGCTGGTGCACGAGGGCGAGGAGTGGCGCTTCAACGACTTCGTCGGCAACGTTGGTGACAGCGATCTGTCGGGAAGCCTGACCGCGACATACATCGACGAGCGTCCGCGGCTGGTGGCCACGCTGCAGTCCAAACAGCTCGATATCGACGACCTTGCAGGCTTCGTCGGGGCCACGCCGTCGACCGGTCCCGGCGAGACGGCGTCCGCCGAACAGAAGGTGGAAGCCAAACGCGAGGAGAAGGAAGCGCGCGTGTTGCCGGACACGCCGGTGGATCTCGCGCAGTTGCGATCGATGGATGCGGACGTGCAGTTCACCGCGCTGAGCATCAAGAAGAAGGATCTGCCGATCGACAACCTGAAGACCCATCTCACGCTCGAACAAGGGCTGCTGAAACTGGAGCCGCTGAACTTCGGCGTCGCCGGCGGGCGCATCGAATCGAACATGAGCATCGATGCGCGCCAGGCCAGGCTCGCGCTGGAGGCACGGACGAACTTCACCCGCCTGGATCTCGCCAAGCTGTTGCCGGGCAATGCCCTCGTCGAGCGCAGCACCGGCCTGATCGGCGGCCGCGCCAACCTCAAGAGCAACGGGTCTTCGACGGCCGAACTGCTCGGCCATGCGGACGGTGAACTCGGTATCGCCATGCGCGGCGGCAGCTTCAGCAATCTGCTGCTCGAGGGCGCCGGTCTGGACGCGGCGGAGGCCCTCGGCTTCCTGGTACGCGGCGATCGCACGGTGCGGGTACGCTGCGCCGTGCTGGACCTGGAGGCCACGGACGGCGTGTTCAAGCCCCGCGCGTTCGTCGTGGATACCACCGATACGAACATCAACGTGAAGGGATCCGTGGACATGGGCAAGGAGGAACTGGACCTGACGGTGCATCCGCTGCCCAAGGACTGGAGTCCGCTGAGCCTGCGCACGCCGCTGCATGTGCGCGGAACGTTCAAGGAGCCCAAGCTGCGGCCCGATCGCGCGCTGCTGATCAAGGGCGGCGCGGTGGCGGCGCTCGCCGCGCTGGTCAATCCGCTGGCCGCCTTGCTGCCGCTGATCGAGACCGGTCCCGGCGAGAACGCGGACTGCAAGTCGCTGGTCGCCGCGGCCGAGCGCACGGCAGATGAAGCAAAGCAGCCGGCATCCGATAATGCGGCGCCCGCCAAGAAGCGGCCGGCAGACGACAAGTCCTGAACCCGATCCCGATGCCTTCTTCTCCGGCTGCGCCTCCGTCGAATCCTCTCGCCGCACCGCCGGATGAGGCGGAGGACCGTGGCGCCGCTGCCGCCTCGAGCCTCGCCGCTGAACGCGCTGCTCGCGAGCAGGCCGAACTTGCGGCGCAGGCACGCGACCATTTTCTCGCGATCACGGCGCATGACCTGCGCTCGCCGCTCAATGGCATCCAGAGCTGGGCGAACGTCCTGCAGATGCAGATTCCCGCCGACGCACCCGCACCGATGGTGCGCGCGCTGGCCGGCATCAGGAACGGCGTCGAACAGCAAGCACGGCTGATCGAAGAACTGCTCGACAAGGCGCGCGTGCTCGATGGCAGCGTTGAATTGAATATCGCGGAGATATCGCCTGCCCCGGCGATTCAAGCCGCGATTGCCCACGCAGGCGATGCGGCCTCGGCACGCGGGGTGCAGCTGGTCTTCGTCACGATCGATGCGCCGGAACGGATCCGGGCCGACGCATCCCGGCTGGAACAGATGACGCGTCTGCTGCTGACCGACGCTCTCGCATCGGCGCCGCGAGACAGCGAGATCCGGGTGACGCTTGCCGGAACGCGCGATGCGCTGAAATTGCGCGTGACGTGTCAGGCGAACACGCCCGGCATCGCCAGCGACGGCGCGCCGGCACAGGAACGTACGACGTCCGGCGATCCCGAGTCGCGAAGGGCCGATATCGGATGGCTGCTGATTCGCCGGCTGGCGGAACTGCAAGGCGGATCGCTCTCCATGAACGTGGTGAAGGATGCAGAAGACCCGGCACGAGAGGTGACGCTTCAGTTGTGAAGTCCGCTTCGTGAGGCTCCCGCGCCGACGTTGTTGCCGCACGAGCGACAACATCCGGCCGCAGTGCGAAGCGTCTCGTCCGCACTTCGGCCGGAATGGATCAGGTACGCAGAGGGTCCCGGCTCCAACCCGGAATCAGGTCGCCGTATCCGACCCGATCCGCTGGCGCACATTGACCTTCTCGTTCTCGCCCACGTCGGCCACCTGGCCCGTCGCGAGCGCCTTGAGCACGCCGAACAACTGCACCAGCTTGCTGTTGGCGGCATCCCAGTACTGGGCACTGACGGCGTCGACCTTCAGCAGTGCGATATCCGGATCGTCGACGCCCTTCGGAAACCAGGCCTTGAGGATGGGCTTCCACAGTTCGCGGATCTTCTCCTTGTCGCGCACCAGTTCCGCCGGACCCGACACCGACACGTAGCTGTTCTTGCCCGGATCGGCGTAGCTGACGCAGACCTGCGGATGAACGAGCACGTTGTCGACCTTCGCCGAGTAATCGTTGGTGAAGAACCACAGCTCCGAGTTCTCGTCGAGCTGCTGCGTGGCCATCGGACGCGCTCTCATCACGCCATCCGCGTCCATCGTCACCAGAGACGCAATCGAGATGTTGTCGATCAGTTCGCGCAGCTTGCTCATGCGCTCGGCCTTGGACTTCGCGACATCGCCGTGGTCGGTTGCAGTTGAATCGTTCATGTGAGGCTCCTCGTGGAAATGGGAACTTGGGCAGGCCGGTGGATTCGGCCCGCCGAATGGATCGGGGCTGCTTTTCTGTGCCGGTCCCGTCGCTACATCGGGATGGGAGACTGGGGCGGCGGCATCACCGGTGGAGGCATTGGCGGCACCGGCGGATCCGGCGTGTCGGGCGGGGGATAGGGCTTTGGCGAACCCGGCTCGGCCGGCGCAGGCGGCACGATGGGTCCCTGCATGGCGGGCAACACGTAGATGGGTTCGCGCATCAGCATGTCGACGTCTGGATTCATGGCACGACTCCTGGCTTTGCTTGCGACCGTTCAACCCGCCGCGGCGATGTGAACCTTCGGCGCCACCGGTTCCTGCGCTTGCGGGTCGAGTGATCCGCCGTCGCTGCGGGTGACGTGCTGCTGCGATGTCGGCGGTATCGCAGGCAAGAGCACTCGCATGTTCTGCGACATGCACACGCCTCCGAGAGCAATGATCGCGATCAGCGCGGCCACCAGCAGCGGCCTGGAGCGCGTTCGCTCCAGATCGACCACCGGTTCGAGAAAGACATGTGAAGCGCCGCGAAGCAGGCGGGTGGAGAGCGCGGCGTTCGCAGTCGGCAGTTCGAGGGCGTTCATGACGGAATGCTCGTAGATGGATTCGGTGGATCAGCGCAGGTGACGCGGGCCCGGCGTGCCATCAGCCCCACAGGAAGAGTTCGGTGCGACGACCGGAAGCCGGCACCTTCACCTCGCGTTCAAGCGTGCCGTGCGCGGTCCTCGCCTTGATCGAATAGGTACCGGGTTCCAGCGCAGCGAACACCATGGGATCGGAATTGCTGACCTTCAGGATCTCCCCGCCCTTGCGGTCTTCGATGACCACTTCGACATCGGCCAGATAGCCGCCGGTCTTCTTCTCGGCGAAGACGAGCTGCAGGTTCATGTCCCTGACCAGTGGCTTGAGCTGGGCGCGACCATCGATGCCGACACCGCCGGTCAGAAAGTCGATGCCGTTCTCCCGGCGCACCTCGGGTGCAGGCGGCATGCCGCTGAGCATTTTCGAAGAGGCGGGCGGCTCCGCGGCAATCGCAACAGGTGTCAGGACGGTGACGCAAGCGAGCGCGGCCGCCCGTGCGAGCGTCGTCGGATGAAGGCGACGGTGAAGGGTCATGGGTGAGCTCCTGGCTTGGGTGGAAACGACGTCGGGCGTGGAGTCGCATGTCGACGCTCCGTGGGGTCCTGCGCTCCGCCGGGGCGCGACGGGATCGCGCAATCGCTGTGCCCGGGCACGCGATCTGCCCAACGTCCGGCCGTGAACACGCTTTCGTATCCGGACGTCATGCCGCTTTCGCCGATCAGGAATCCTCAGGCGCCGCCTTGCAGCGGCTTGCGCGAAGACCCTTCATGCAAGGTGCACGCGCAACGGCGTTCGATGGCTGCGGGCTGCGCAGCAGACAACGCTTCCACCCGATTCCCGATTCCGCCAGGAACTGAGCGCGCGCTCCGGGCATGAGCCGCGCAACGATGCGAACTGCCTCTTCCACGCCGGACCCCGGGCCGTTCGCCACCCTCGATGCGATCGCCTTCACACGGAACGCCGACACGGATATGCGCCCGGCCTCGATCCCGAGATCGTCATGACCCCTTCATTCCAAGCGCAGGCCCTGGCCGCACGGCTGCCCCGTGCCGTCTTCGCTGGCTGGCGCCTGACACGCGCCAGCGTGACGCGCTGGATCGACGATGGCGCCTCGAGCATGGGTGCGGCACTGGCGTTCTACAGCCTGCTGTCGATGGCACCGGTGCTGTTGATGGTCATCACGGTCGCCGGCCTGTTCTTTGGAGAGGACGCGGCGCGCGGCGCCTTGATCGGCGAACTGCGCGAGCTGTTCGGCGTCACCGGCGCGCAGGCGGTCGAGGCCATCCTCATCGCATCCAGCCAGCAGCAGGGCAGCATCCTGTCGCTCGCCATCGGCATCGTGATGATCCTGGTCGGCGCAACGACCGTGTTCGCGGAACTCCAGAACGATCTCGATCGCATCTGGCGCGTGAAGTCCGATGCGACCGGCGGCGCCGTCCGACAACTCGTCCGCGTCCGCATGATGTCCTTCGGACTGATCCTGGGCGTCGGCTTCCTGCTCGCCGTCTCCCTGGTCCTGACAGCGGCCATCACCGCCTTCGGCGACTTCTGGAGCCGATGGTTCGTCGGCGCCGAAACCTTGCTGCAGTTCCTGAACACCTTGCTGGGCTTCGCGCTGATCACCAGCCTGTTCGCCCTGATCTACAAGGCCTTGCCCAGTGTCCACATTCCCTGGCGCGACGTCTGGGTCGGCGCGGCGCTGACGTCGCTGCTGTTCTCGGCGGGCAAGTATCTCATTGGCCTGTACCTGGGAACTGCCGCGGTGTCGTCGTCGTTCGGTGCCGCAGGCGCACTGGTCGCCATCGTCGTCTGGGTCTACTACTCGGCGCAGATCTTCCTGCTCGGCGCCGAATTCACGCACGAATATTCGCGCCTGCACGGCTCGCGGCTCGGACGGTCGGATTCGACCGAAGACGGCGGGCGGCTCGACATCCCGGCGCTGAAACGCTGACGGCGCTTCTCCCCGCGCAGCCTCCTGCGCGCCCCGCACTCCGGTCACAATGGCGGATCGGTCTTTCGACATGCGGGGCTTGCACTCGAAACGCCCGGCGCAACGGAGCGCTTCCACCGGCCTGGGCCGGTGTGGAATCGTTCACGAGCATTCCACTCCCACCCGGTTTCGAGAAGTCACGTCCGCATGGTCGCCAACGACCGCCCAACGCCTGATTCCATCCGACGATCCTGCCGCGGCCAGACGCGGCACGCCCTCCGGCTTACCGTGCTCCCCAGTCCGATGTACAGACCCCGCACATGCTCCGGAAGCTAGCACTCGCGCTGTTGGCGTCGACGTGGTTCGTGTCCGCGCATGCCGCCGAGTGCCAGGACAGCGTGTTCCCGCTGCGGCTGACCAACGCCGACAATGTGCTGCAGGAGAACTTCGGCACCGCGATTCTGCTGGATCGGGAACGCTGGCTGTATCTGGCTCCGGCGCATGTCGTCACCCACGCGGATCGCATCTTCATCATCCGTCTGGTTGAACTTCGCGTGGTTTTCATCGATCCGGAAAACAACATCGCGCTGCTGGAGCCCAAGGATCCGGCCGTCATGAAGTTCTGGATCGGCCTTCTGGATCGCGACATCACGGCGCTGACGCTGGCGCCCGAGACCCCTGCTGCCGGCGAGGTGCTGGTCTGCAGCTATCCGTTGAAGTCGCTGACCGCAGAGCGCGCACGCATCGTTTCAGCCGCCGACATCCAGCCGAGCGCGCTCGACAAGCGGGGCTTCATGCGCATCGACAAGGAAATATTTCCGGGTGAATCCGGCGGCGCGGTGCTCGACTCCGAGCATCGCCTGGTCGGCATGGTCGTGACCTTGCTGACGCAGACCCGCGAACTCGTGAATCCCGGGGTTGCCATTCCGGTGGAGAAGCTTCAACAGGCGGTGACGCGCGCAACCGAACCGAGGCTCGAGATGGGCCCGCCCGCGCCACCGCACCTGACCCCTGCAGCGGCGCCCTGACTAGAGGGCCGCGGGCCCTGGCGACTGCGGAACCTCCACCGGGATTTCGGCTGGCTGGCTCGCCGGCACTTCCTGCGGCGACGGCAGCGGATGCTCCCGGGCAGGCACTTCTGGCGCGGGCTGATGCCCCGGCACCCCACCCGGCTGGGGCCCGTTCGCGGCAGCAGCAGCCCCATTCAGCGCTTCGTACGACGGGCCTGCGTGAACCCGGCAACTGCTACGCAGGAAGGCATCTCGGGCCATCGGCATCGACCAGCTCATGCATCCATTCCTTTGGATTGGCGCCGCAGCCTGCGGCATCAGCAAGCGGCGCAAACGCCGTACCCGCTCATTGCAGGCGACGGCAACATCCGCTCTCGCGGGAAGGCGGCATCAACCTCCGTTCGCCTTGCGCTTCTCGTCAGCCAGCTTCATCGCAGCATCGTATGTGGCATCGGCATCGCTGCGGCACTTGTCCTGGTCCGCCGCGACGATGCCGTCGCAGCGTTGCTTGGCCACCTCGTGATCCGCACGAATCTTCTCGACCTCGATTCGATGGACGTCGTTCACGACGGTCTTGGCGGAGGCGCCGTCTTCGAAGTTCTCGACGGCGTCCTTCGTCGCCTCACCGACCTTCTCGTTGCCTTCCGTGCGCGCCTCGCTAATGTCGCGGCTCGTCTGGGAAGGATCTTCCTGACGATTGCAGGCGCCCAGCATCAGGCTTCCCGCCAAGGCGAGAATGGCAACGGCCGCCGACTGCTGGCGAGAAATGGTTTCGAACTTCATGGGCGTTCCTTGTTCTTCGTAGAGGTGGAAGCAGGCGCAACAGGATGCGTACCCGGGCCGTCGATCGGGCGATAACGGTGCGCCTCCACCCCCGATTTCGTGCACGCGTGGCGTTCTCTGCGCCGGGCTTCGCGCCTGATCTTGCACCCGGCAAGACTGAACCTCATCGCGTCGCGAAATGCAGACCGAACAGGCGCTGCGGGAGCTTGCGTCCGCGGAAATTGCGCTGCACCCGCGGCACGACTTCTGCTTCAGGGGAGAGTCAGCAATGCGTACGCAAGGGGCGAGCGATGAATTCCTGGACCGACATTGGATTGATCATCGCGATCGTCATCGGGCTGATTTCCGCGGCGTCGCTTCCGATGGTGTCCGTCAACGCCGTCTCACCCGAGTCCTTGCGAATGACGCAGGTGAGCAACGAAGAGCCCTCGCCGTGGGCCCTGGTCAGCGAAGGCGAAGTCGACAACTGGGCCGTGCCGGCAGCGCTGCATGCCGACTCAACGGCAGGCGCCGCCACCGACGCGATCGGAAAACTGGATCCGCGTCAGGCGAGCGCCTCGGCGCGCTGAGTCGCGGCGCGAGATCATCCGGACCTCGGTGGAAGGGATCGATCCCGGCGCGTCACCCCTCAGCGATCCTGCGGCATCTCCGGCAGTTCCTGCTGCAACTCGAAGAAGTCTGCCCAGGGATCGACACGACGCTTGCGCAGCCAGCGGGTTGCTTCGCGCACGGTGAATTCCGCGGGATCGACGTGCTTCAGGTCGCGCCATTTGACCGGCAGCGCGACCGGCGCGCCGGGCCGCGCGCGCGGTGAATACGGCAGCACGGCGGTGGCCCCTTCTCCGTTGCGCAGGTAGTCGATGAAGATCTTTCCCTTTCGCCTGGCCTTGCTCATCGTCGCGACATAGCGCTCCGGCGAACGCTCCGCGAACGCGGTCGCGATGCCGTGCGCGAACGCCTTCACCTCGTCCCATCCGGCTCGCGGAACGATCGGCGCCACCACATGCAGGCCCTTGCCGCCGGTCACCTTCACGAAACTCTCGAGGCCGATCGACGCGAGGGCTTCCCGCATCTCCAGCGCCGCATCCACCACCTTTGCGAAGGACAAGCCGGCATCGGGGTCGAGATCCATCACGATCCAGTCGGGCCGGTGCGGCTTGGCGGCGCGCGCGCCCCAGCCGTGGAACTCGATCGCGTTGAACTGGACCAGTTCCAGGATGCCGCGCGCACCGCGCGCGTAGAGGATCTCGTGGGCGCCGACGCGCTTGTGACCTACCGACTTTCCGGTGCCACGCGGCTTCTGTTTCTGGAAGAAGCACGGGCTCGCGTCACCGTCCGGGCAACGCACCAGCGCCAGCGGCCGGTCCACCGCGTACGGCAGCATCAGTTCGCTCACCCGCTCGTGGTAGCGCGCGAGATCGCCCTTGGTCAGCCCCGAAGGCGAGTCGACGACGCGTCCCGGGTGCGTGATGTTCACGTCCTCGACGACGAGCGGACCCGAAGCGTCCGTGTCCGGACTCGCGGCCCGGCTCTTCTTGCCGGCGACGCTGCGCACCGGCGCCGCGCGCTCACGCCTGACGTCGGTCGCCGGCTTGTCGAGGCGCAGACCCTGGAACGAGGCCTGGCGTACGAGGCCGTCGCGCGTGAATTCCGCGAAATCGATTTCGGCGACGAGCTCCGGGCGCACCCAGACGAGCCCTCGTTCCTTCGGCGGATTCCTCACCGCAGTCGCGTCGACGCGCATCTTGCCGAGTCGTTTCGAAAGATCCGAGAGCAAGGTCTCGTCGAACCCGGTGCCGACCTTGCCGCTGTAGCGCAGCGTGCCGTCTTCCTCGCGCAGCCCCAGCAGCAAGGACCGGAAACCGGTGCGCTTGCCGCTTTGGGCGCTGGCCATGCCGACGATGACGAACTCTTGTCGACGACGGCATTTGAGCTTGAGCCAGTGCACCGAACGTCCGCCGACATACGCGGCGTCGGACCGCTTGACGATCAGTCCCTCGAGACCGGCCTGGCAGGCCTGCGACAGCGCAGTGCGACCGTCGGTGGCGACGTGATCGCTGTACGCCAGAGGTACGACGGGCTTCTTGGGCAGCAGCGCGCGCAATCGTGATTTTCGTTCGAGCAGCGGCAGCGCTCGCAGATCCTCGTCGTCGTGGAACAGCAGATCGAAAAGATGGAACACCAGGTGCGCCTGCTCGACCGGCGGTGTGCCCTTGTGGCCGCCGCGCGGGAGCACGCGCTGGAGTTCCTGAAAGCTGGTCGTGCCGTCCGGCTTCACGAAGCACAGTTCGCCGTCGAGCACGCACGACGGCAGATCCAGCGCCTGCAGGGCGGCGGTGACCGCCGGAAACGTGCGGGTCCAGTCGAGGTGATTGCGCGAGCGCAGTCGCACGTCGTCGCCATCGGCCGCAGCGAGCAGGCGATAGCCATCGAACTTGATCTCGTAGACCCAGGATCCGCGGGTGGGCGGACTCTCGACCGCGGTCGCGAGCTGCAACTCGATGTCTTCGAGCGCCATCGCGGTACGCGCGCCCTTCCTGCCGCTCGCGACCTTGGCTTTGGAGGCGCGCTTCGACGGCGGCAGCGCCTTCGCGCTTTGCTTCTTCGCGGTTCGCGTCTTCGCGCGTGCGGGCGCACTCATCACGCTGTCCTCGAACTGCTCGGTGATCGGCGGTTCGTCCGCAGCGCGCGCATGCTCGTCCGCATGCTTGATCAGCAACCAGGTGCTGCCCGGCCCCTGGGCCGCCTTGCCGCCGCGCGTGCGCACGAGATCGAACGCGCCTTCGAGCCGTTCGCCATGGAGATGGAACGACAGATGGCCTTTCTGCAGGCCGGCATCCGGATCGATATCCGGTTCCCAGCGGCCGCGATCCCAGACGAGGACGTCACCCGCTCCGTACTGCCCTTCGGGAATGCTGCCTTCGAAGCTGGCATAGGCAACCGGGTGGTTCTCGGTCTGCACGGCCAGACGCTTGATCTTCGGCGACAGGCTCGGCCCCTTGGGCACGGCCCAGCTCAGCAGCACACCGCCGTGTTCCAGCCGGAAGTCGTAATGAAGGTGACTCGCATCGTGCTTCTGCACGACGAAGCTGCGACCGCCAGCGCGCACGGCCTTGGTTCCCGCGGGCTCGCTCGTGATGTTGAACGCGCGCTTGCTGCGGTACGTCGCCAGCGCGTCGCCGGATCGCTTGTGCGGGCTTGCCGCCGCTCCCGCCGGCGTCTTCGCTCCACTCCCCGCTGCACGGCGGGAGGGGGAGGGATATCGGCGACGCACGGCGGCCATGTCGAAACCAGCTGCCGCCGCTTACGCAGCGGAACTCAACCGAGATTCTTTCCGACGAAATCCCAGTTCACGATGTTCCAGAAATGCTCCAGGTACTTCGGGCGCTCGTTCCGGTAATCGATGTAGTACGCGTGCTCCCAGACATCGCAGGTCAGCAGCGGCTTCTGATCTCCCTTGATCGGGGTGTCGGCGTTGGACGTGCTGATGATCTTCAGCGAACCGTCGGTGTCCTTCACCAGCCACGCCCAGCCGGAGCCGAAGGCTTCCGTCGCCGTCTTGCTGAAGCTGCTCTTGAATTCGTCGACGCTGCCGAACGATTTCTTCAGCGCTTCGGCCAGCTTTTCGCTCGGGGACTTCTGGTCGGGCGTCAGGCAGTTCCAGAAAAAAGCGTGATTCCAGGCCTGCGCGACGTTGTTGAAGATCTTGCCCGAGGAGCGACGGATGATCTCTTCGATCTCCATCTTTTCGAACTCGGTGCCGGCGATCAGCTTGTTCGCGGTGTCCACGTACTTCTTGTGGTGCTTGTCGTGATGGAATTCGAGCGTTTCCGCCGACATGTGCGGCGCCAGGGCGTTCTTGGCGTACGGAAGCTCGGGAAGGGTCAGGGCCATGGTCTTCGTTCCTTGCGGTGCGTTGAGGTGATCCGTCTCTTATAGCGCAACAAACGGACCGGGGAGTGAACGGGGAAAGGCGCCGCGAATTCAGCAGGTCCCGCGATCCTCGCGCTGCCGCAGCCATGCGTTCTTCACGGATGCCCTTGTGATTTGCATGACGCCCGTGCAGGGAGGCCTGCTTCCCGCGTCATACTTCCCGTCCCCACGAAGAACACCCAGGAGGAACCCATGGCCTACGTCGATGGATTCGTGCTGCCGGTCCCCCGCGCGAAGCTGGATGACTATCGCAAGCTCGCGCGCAAGGCTTCGAAGATCTGGCGCGAGCACGGCGCGCTCGAGTATGTCGAGTGCATCGAAGACGACGTGAAGCCCGGAAAGTGGACCTCGTTTCCACAGAGCGTGAAGCTCAAGCCGGACGAGGTCGTCGTCTTCGCGTGGATCGTCTACAAGTCGCGCGCGCAGCGCGACAAGGTGAATGCGAAGGTCATGCAGGATCCCTTCATGCAGGGAATGGATCCGAAGAATATTCCGTTCGACGGCAAGCGCCTGATCTTCGGCGGCTTCAAGACCTTCGTCAGCGGCTGACGAAGGTCTCGGATCACGAGCCTCAGCCGTCCTGCGGCTTGGGCTCGTGGGCTTCGACGGCGGGAGGCGCCTTGCCGTCCTTGCGGAACGGCCACAGCAGCTGCGCCCACCAGCCTTCCGGCAGCTTGTAGCCGAGAACGCCATAGGTCTTGGGCCAGCGGCCGTCCGGCAAATGCTTGGTGCCGAAGATCTGATCGATCACCGGGAAGTGCAGCGCGAAGTTCTTGTCCAGCGCCTCGTATTCCGAGCTGTGATGCCAGTGGTGAAAGCGTGGCATCGCGATGACGTGCTCCAGCCAGCCCAGCCGGAAGCCGGTGTTCGTGTGCAGGAACACCGCGTGGAAGGACACAAACGCAAGGTAGGCGTACACCGCCGGCTGCGAGAAGCCGAAGATGTACAGCGGCAGGAACGTGCCGCCGCGGAAGACGACGATCTCCAGCAGATGCAGGCGCGAACCCGCGATCCAGTCCATGTGTTCCACCGAGTGGTGCACGGCGTGGATGCGCCACAGCCAAGCGGTCGTGTGGAACGTGCGGTGGATGGCGTACTCCGCCAGGTCCGCGACGATCATGATCTCGATGAACTGCAGCCACAGCGGCTGCGACTGCACCGCCGTCTGCAGCTGCGGCCCGATCAGCCACGCGAAGATCACCGTCGCCGGCAGCAGGGTCAGGTAGGTGAGGACCTGCACCAGCAGGTGGCTGACGAAAAAGTGCTGGATGTCCGTCAACCAGCCGCGCCGGAACACGCTCTGCTCGCGCCGGTACGGGAAGATGCGCTCCATCGGCACGAAGATCAGCGTCAGCACCAGCAAGGTGAGGATGAACCAGTCCAGCCCAAGGTAGATCCTGCGGTTCTCGCTGTAGCTGCCCAGCGCCGCATCCGACCCGCCGAGCGCCACCGCCACCAGTGCGAGCAGGATGCCGCTCACCGCGAGCACCTTCTTGCGACGCAGCATCGCGCTCAGGAACGCAAGGAAGAACGACAGGCCGATCGAGAGTTCGAGGATCGCGCGCATCAGCGGGATCGGATACTTCCCGCGCATCTCCTCCATGACGAAGTAATCGGGCCAGCGGAAACACAGCACCGCGAAGATCGACAGCGCGCCGAGGAAAATCGACAAGGTTCCGCTGATCCAGCCGTAGCCGAAACCGGCTGGCTCGTCGCTGGCGAACGTCTTGGTGACCCAGGATTCGAGGGACATGAGGCGGCCTCCCTGACCGATGCCCGCATTATCAGCCAAGTTCCGGCGCGCGATGGGGAGCTTGCGTCGCCCCCGCGCCCCGGGGATCGGAAACCGCTGGCCGCCGCCTGCTAAGGCCGCCCGCTGTTCCCCTTGCCCGCGCTGCCTTCCGCGTACTCATACGTGAATTCCGTCGGCGCGTACGCCGGATTGGCGGCGAACCGCAGCTTGCGGATCTCTTCCACCACGGCCCTGCCGAATGCCGTCGAGCGATAGCTCGACGAAGCCACCTTCGCCTCGTCCACCGCACCCGAAGGCAGTACGCGATACACCACTTTCAGCCCGGCGTCCGCCGGCACGGCCGATGTCGCGAAGATCGCCGCGCGACGCTTCTCGATCCGCGCCAGCAAGGCATCGCGGCCGGCTTCGGCTTCCGCGAGCGGCCGTCTCGGCAGCGGCTTTACCGACTTGAACTCGAACGCGAAGGACGTCGATCGATAGCGATCGTCCTCGGGATATTTCGTGCGCTTCACCTCGTCGATCAGCGCCGCTTCGAATTCCGGACGGGCGAACGTGGATTCCTCCGTCTTCGCGTCCTCGACCTTGCCGTCCGGACCCACGCGGATCACGAGCCTCAGCGCCGCATCCGGCGCGTCGAGTTCACCCGGGTAGAAGCGCTTGAGCACGCGATTGAAGCGCTCGGTGTCGATCTTCTGCCGCATCAGGAAATCCATCCGCGGGCGCGCCGGGCGCGGATCGGTTTCCACCGGGGCCGCGGGCACTGCCGGGGTGCTCTTCGCCGGGGCCGGCCGGTCGGACGGAAACGCAGGAACTGGCGGAATCTCGTATTCGCCTTCGGGCGGAAATTCGGTCGGCGGGCGCGCGGGCATCGTCTGCAGCAGGCGCGCGCGGTAGCCGAGCATCACCGTGCTGACGATGACGGCGATACACACGAAGAAGATCGAATAGAGCACGGCGCGCACGGTGGGCGCAGCCTACATGAGGGCAAACCCGCCGCGGGAGGCGCCTGCGTCGCATCAGCGAAGCGACCGTTGTTACAGTCCGCGGCCAACGCAGACGCTCACGAGGACCGACGCCATGACCACCAGACCCATCAGCCGCTTCCCGGTTCCGGAGCTCGCCGAACTTCCGCCCGATGTGCGCGACCGCATCCTCGCCGTGCAGGACAAGGCGGGCTTCGTTCCCAACGTGTTCCTCGCGCTCGCGCATCGTCCGGAGGAGTTCCGCGCGTTCGTCGCCTACCACGACGCCTTGATGGAGAAGCCGGGCGGCGGTCTGAGCAAGGCGGACCGCGAGATGATCGTCGTGGCGACCTCGGGCCTGAATCAGTGCCAGTACTGCGTCGTTGCCCACGGCGCGATCCTGCGCATCCGCGCGAAGAATCCGCTGATTGCGGATCAGGTCGCGACCAACTACCGCAAGGCCGACGTCACGCCGCGGCAGATGGCGATGCTGGAGTTCGCCGTGAAGGCATCACAGCGGGCCCAGGAGATCGGCGAAGACGATTTCGCGGAGCTCAAGGCGCACGGCTTCGACGACGAGGACGCGTGGGACATCGGCTCGATCAGCGCGTTCTTCGCGATGTCGAACCGCATCGCCAACGTGTTTGGGCTGCGGCCGAACGACGAGTTCTACACGATGGGACGAACGCCGAAGGCGTAGCCGGGTGTTGAATTTCGCGGAGCGAAAGAGCCGGGGTTCCCTCGATGACGGAGCGCAATCCCGGGTTTCACCCGGGGCTACGGTTACGCGTTGCGCGCCATCAATCCGCCGTCGACCGGAATCACCGCCCCCGTGATGTACGACGCCGCCGGCAGGCACAGGCTCAAGGTCATGTGCGCCACTTCCTCGGGCCTGCCGTAACGGCGTAGCGCCGTGCGACGACGCGCATAGACCTGCTTGTCGGCGTCCGGCACGAAACCGGTCATCGCGGTTTCGATCGGGCCCGGGCAGATGCAGTTCACGGTGATGCCGTCGCGGCCCAGGTCCACGGCAAGCGCCCGCGTCAGGCCCGCAACGCCCGCCTTCGATGCGACGTAGGCGCTGTCGTCGGGTGTGGCGCCGAGCGCTTCGGTGGACGCGATGTTGACGATGCGCGCCGCCGGCGACTTGCGCAGCCACGGCAACGCGGCCCGCACGATGCGCTGGTGCGCCGTGAGATTGATCGCCTGCGTGCGCAGCCAGGTTTCGTCGTAGGCCGGATCGTCGAGCTTGCAGAACCCCATCACGCCGGCGTTGTTGACGACGATGTCGAGCCGGCCGAAATGAGCAGCGATCTCGCCGACGACCCGCGTGATCTGCGCCGGGTCGGCGACGTCCAGCGACCAGGCCTTCGCGCGATCGCCGGCTTCCTGCGCGACGGCCTCGGCGGAGGCGGCATCCCGATCGGTGACGGCGACATTCGCACCCTGCGCCGCGAACAGCAGCGCGGTGGCGCGTCCCATGCCGCTGCCGGCGCCGGTGACGAGGGCGGTGAGTCCGGCGATGGAGCGGCTGAGGTCGGTCATGGCGTTCGAGAATAAACGGAGACGTTCGCCCGATCGTAGCCCGGGTGAAACCCGGGACTAGTACGGATCGACGGAACGGGATCCCGGGCTTCGCCCGGGCTACGGTGGCTCTGCTCTACAGCGTCCGGAAGAATTTCCGGATGTCGTCCACCAGCGCTTCGGGTTCTTCCATCGGCGCGAAGTGGCCGCCCTTGTCGAACGTCGAGTAATGCTTGAGGTTGTGCATCCGCTCGCTCCACTTGCGCGGCATGTTCGCCACCTCGTGCTCGAAGTACGCCAGGCCCGTCGGAGCTTCGACGACCGGCATGCGGTCGTGCGAGGGCTTCCAGGGGTTGTGCGTGCACTCGTAGTAGTAGCGCGCCGAGGTGCCGTAGCTCTGCGTCACCCAGTAGA
This sequence comes from Panacagrimonas perspica, assembly GCF_004364935.1. Classification (GTDB taxonomy): domain Bacteria; phylum Pseudomonadota; class Gammaproteobacteria; order Nevskiales; family Nevskiaceae; genus Panacagrimonas; species Panacagrimonas perspica. The sequence continues at coordinate 365,288 of NZ_SOBT01000009.1, forward strand.
GCGTCGCGATCGTGCAGAGCTCGTCCTTGGTGAAGCGCGACTCGACGTCCCCGTTGGTGTGCGCCCACTTGCGGCGCTTCTCCACGAGCCACGACGCCAGTCCCGCCGGCGAGTCGTTGAGGCCGATGGCCATCGACTGCGGCTTGGTGCACTGGATCGCGGAGTAACCGCTCTCCTCGGCGAAGAAGTGCAGATTCTTCTTCAGCAGGGCCTGTTCGGCGGGGCCGATGTAGTCCTCGGGCGGCGCACCGGCATCCTGGAAGACCGTCAGCGGCAGGATCAGATGCAGGTACACGCCGAGCACGCGATCGGCGTACTTGTGGCCGAGCTGCGCGGTCACCAGCGCGCCCCAGTCGCCACCCTCGGCGTAGAACTTCGGATAGCCGATCTGGTTCATCAGATCGACCCACAGATCCGCGGTGCGCCAGAAGTTGATGCCGGTGGTGCGCAGCGGCGTGGAGAAACCGTAGCCCGGCAGCGAGGGCACGACGACGTCGAAGGAATCCTTCGGATCACCGCCGAACGCGGCCGGATCGGTCAGACGGCGGATGACCTTCTTCAGGTCCCAGAACGTCCACGGCCAGCCGTGGCTCATGATCAGCGGCTTCGGATTGGGACCCTTGCCGCGTTCGTGGATGAAGTGGATCGGAATGCCTTCCACCGTCGTGCGGAAATGCGAGAACGCATTCATCTCGCGTTCCGCCGCTCGCCAGTCGTACTGCTTTTCCCAGTACGCGCACAGCTCCTTCATGTACGACGTGTTGGCACCGTACTGCCACTGGTCGTTGCCGAAATCGTCCGGCCAGCGCGTGCGCGCGAGGCGCTCCTTCAGATCCTGGAGCGTGCTGTCTGGAATATCGATCTTGAACGGTTCGATCGGCATGACCGGATCCTGGCTGCGGGGCGAGCCCGAAGCCTAGCCCGCTCGAAAGCGCAGCGGGACCACCCCGCGGGGTAGCCCTTAGTCCCTCGATACGCCTCGAGCAGCAACCCGATCCGCGCGGCGATCCGCGTACATCAGGTACGCATCCGGCGCGACCGTCATGCCGAGCCGACCGCAGCACGAAGCGACACGCGCATGCAGATACGGAAACTGCCCCGGCGTGATCTTCACTGTCGAGCCGCACAGGCAGGCGATGCACGCACGCGCCGGATTCCCCCACCCGGCTCCGCTAGCGCCGCTAGCCGACGCAGGCGTCCAGCGCAGCCGTCAGCGCTTCGCGATCGAAGCGGCTGCTGACACCGATCAGCACGAGCTCGGTGCGCGGCGTGGAGACGCCCCAGGCGCTGCCGTCGACGTAGGACTCGAAGCTGCCGACCTTCTGGTAGAGCGTGGTCAGCGGATAGTTCTTGAAGTTTAGGAAGCCCTTCGCGCGATACACGGTATCGGTGAGCGATTTCATCGTGCGGATGAATTCCATCCGGCGGAGCGGCTTGTCGCTGCGATAGACCATGCTCTCGAACGGATGCGAGGCCGGGTCCATCACCGCCTCGGGCCGGAACGTGGACTGCCCCAGGCGGCTGTCGCCGAGCAGCACCTGCAAGGGCACGGATCCGTTGTCGGTCTCGAAGATCGACGCGGTCGGTAGCAGGTCCGTGATCATCTTGCGGACCTTCTGCGTCTGCTCCGGGCCGGCGGCCTGCGTACGGTTGAGCACGATCATGTAGGCACCGCGGATCTGGCGTTCGAACAGCTGCGCGTACTCGGTGTCGCGTGCATCGAGCGCGTGTACCGCGTCGACGACGGTGACCACGTTCTCCAGGAAGATCTTGCGGCGCACCTTGGCCGTGTTGAACGTGCAGACGATGTTGATCGGGTCCGACACGCCGCTGGTTTCGATCAGCAACTGCTCGGGCGGCGGCTCGGTGGCCAGCAGGTTCTCGACGCCGGCCACCAGGTCGTCGCGGATCGAGCAGCAGATGCAGCCGTTGGCCAGCTCCATCTGCTGGCCCTCGACCTTCACGATCAGCTTGGCGTCGATGTTCAACTCGCCGAAGTCGTTGACGAGCACCGCCAGACGACGGCCATCGCCCTGCGTCAGCAGGCTGTTGAGCAAGGTGGTCTTGCCGGCGCCGAGGAACCCGCTGATGAGCGTGATCGGCAGCATCTGCCGGCCACTGGCAGCCTGGACTTCGGGGTAGCGGGCGAGCGGGTTGAGCACGGGGGAAGACGTCGGCGGCGATCGGGACCGCAGAGCATACCGAGCACAGGCCGCAACGGGTCTACGGACTCGCCCTTACCCGGAAAGGTGGGACGGCGTCCGGTAATCCGTAGCCCGGACGAAGTCCGTGATTTTCCTCGCGAGTCGAAGTGGAATCCCGGGCTTCGCCCGGGCCACGAAGCCTTACTTCTGCTTCCAGGTGCTGCCGTCCTGCACGTACCAGCCGGACTTCGCGCGAGCGATCCAGCGCTTGGCGAACACGCCGCGGATCTGCGCCTCCCACTGCGGTTGGCCGTTGGCCACCGCGAGTTCGTGGTACAGCGCGGCACGGTCCGCATTCTCGTTGGCGACCAGCGTGCGGACCTTGTTGCGCTCGGGCAGCGGAACCAGATTGCCATCGCGCACGACGATGAAGCCGTCCGCCACCATGCCGACGGCGCCCGAGGCGTAGTACGGCGACAGATCGGCGAAGCGCGCTTCCATGCTGTCGGTCAGGCGCTGGATCTCCGGCGACGCGATGTCGAGATTGGGCTCCGCGGCGCGCGCCACCGGCATCACGAAGTCCAGCACCTGCACCGCGAGGTCGCGCATGGCGGGGACTTCGAGGCGCGACGTCGGTGCCGCTTCCGGTGCGGGCGTGATCGGTGCCGGCGCCGCCTGCCCGCCCCAGACCTCGTCGATCACGCGATCAGCGGCTGCCTGCGCGGCAGCCGCGGGGAAGTAGACGTTGATCGTCACGCAGGCAGCGAGCACGAGGCCGCTGGCGGCGAGAAGCAGGGCGGTCAGACGATTCATACGGGTACTCCGGGACACGATTTTTCGGACGGCGAAGTATAGGCAGGCGCGTGATGAGCGGCGCTTGAACGGGAGTTGCCCCCACCGTAGCCCGGACGAAGTCCGGGATCTTTCTCGCAAGTCGAAGCGCAACCCCGGACTTCGTCCGGGCTACGACATGCCCTAGATGAAACCCACCGCCAGCTGCGCCGCCTCCGACATCATGTCGCGCGTCCACGGCGGATCGAAGGTGAGCTCCACGTCCGCCTCGGTCACGCGCGGGACCTGCAGCACCTTGGATTTCACATCCGCGACCAGGATGTCGCCCATGCCGCAGCCGGGCGCGGTCAAGGTCATGCGGACCACGGCCTTGCGATTGCCGTCGTCCAGCGCTTCGAGCTTGCACTCGTAGACCAGCCCCAGCTCGACGATGTCGACCGGAATCTCCGGGTCGTAGCAGGTACGCAGCTGCGACCACACGGCCTTCTCGATCTCGGCGTCGCCGGCGTCTTCCGAGAGCTCCGGCCCGCGCACCACTTCCTTGCCCAGCGCGTCCGCGTCCTTGCCGTCGATGCGGAACAGGTGACCCTGCACGAGCACGGTGAAACTTCCGCCGAGCGCCTGCGTGATCTCGGCATCCGCCGCTTCGGGCAACTCGACCTTGGTGCCCTGCGGGATCAGCACGCCGATCACGTCACGGGTGAGCTGCACGGTTTCAGGGCTGGACATCAACGGCTCGGAGGCGAAACGGACGGCATGGGCGAACGGACGGAGAAGAGGCGTCGCGAAGGGGTACGCATGTTAACCCCCGGCGTCCGCGACCCGCATCCACGAGGGACGGAATCCGGTCATGCGGCGTCCAGTTTGGGCGGGCATCATGGCGGCCCGAATCCCTGTCCAGGACGCCGAAAATGAAGCTGAGCCCGCTCCCGCTGGTCCTTTTGATGGGCCTGCTGGCCGCCCCCACGCTGCAGGCCGAAGAGCCGCCGCACCGGCACGTCAACGTCAGCGGCACCGGCGAGGCCAGCGTCATCCCCGATCGCGCCCGCGTGCGCCTGGGCGTCACCCAGCTCAGCCCCGACCTGGCGGCCGCCGAATCCCAGGTCAACACCGTCGTGCGCACGTTCCTGACCGAGGCGCGCGCGCTCGGCTTGCGCGACGAGAACGTGAACACCACCGGCGTGAGCATCAACCCGGAGTACGTCTGGGAGGAGAAGGACCGCAGCAATCGCCTCGTGGGCTACCGCGTGAGCCGCGACATCGATGTCCTGGTACTGGACCTCAACCGCCTCGGCGACGTCGTCATGGGCGCCACCAAGGCCGGCGTGAACCAGGTGCAGCCGCCGCAGCTCGAATCGTCGAAGGCTAAGGAGATCCAGCAGCAGGCGCTGGTGAAGGCCACGCAGGACGCGCAGGTGCGCGCCAAGATCGTGGCCGACACGCTGGGCGTGCGCGTGGGCGCGGTGCACTCCATCAGCGCCTCGGAATCCGGCCCGCAGCCGCCGATGCCCAAGATGATGATGATGCGCTCCGACGCCGGGGGTGGCGGCAACCAGGACATGGGCATCAACGCCGGCGAGATTCGTTACAGCGCCACCGTCAACGCCGAGTTCGAGCTGGACCTGCCGTAGCCGTAGCCGCTCCCGTACGCGGCGCGATCCGCACGCCTGGGGCGCGCCCCGGGACGCCAAAACCCTGCGGGCACGGTCATAATTCCGCTTTGCCGCTGCCCGCTCGGTCATGGCCCGAACCAAATCCGCTGCTCCGCCCCCCGTCGTGGGCCTGATCATGGGCTCGCGCTCGGACTGGGAAACCATGTCGCACGCCGCCCAGACGCTGACCGACCTGGGCATCCCGCACGAGGCCCGCGTGGTCTCGGCGCACCGCACACCCGATCTGCTGTTCGACTACGCCGGCAGCGCAGTCGATCGCGGGCTCAAGGTGATCATCGCGGGCGCCGGTGGCGCCGCCCATCTTCCGGGCATGTGCGCATCCAAGACGCGCCTGCCGGTGCTCGGGGTGCCGGTGCAGTCCAAGGCGCTCAACGGCCTGGATTCGCTGCTCTCGATCGTGCAGATGCCGGCCGGCATTCCGGTGGCGACGCTCGCCATCGGCCGTGCGGGCGCCATCAACGCCGCCCTGCTCGCCGCCAGCATCCTGGCCATCGAGGATCCGCTGCTGGCCCAGCGTCTCGATGGCTGGCGCGCGGCACAGACCGAAAAAGTGCTGACGGACGAACCGCTCTCACTCGAATGAAGATCGGAATTCTTGGCGCCGGGCAGCTGGGTCGGATGCTCGCGCTGGCAGGCTATCCGCTCGACTTCGACTTCGTGTTCCTCGATCCGGCCGCTGAGGCTTGTGCCGCGCCGCTGGGCGATCACCTGCACGCCGACTACACCGACGAGGCCGTGCTCGCGCAGTTCTGCGATGCCTGCGAGCTGGCCACCTACGAGTTCGAGAACGTGCCAGCCAAGGTCGCGGAATTCGTGGCCGCACGCGTACCGATGTATCCCCCGCCCAAGGCGCTCGGCGCCGGCCAGGACCGGCTCGGCGAGAAGCGCATGTTCGACGCGCTGAAGATTCCGGTGCCGCGCTACATGCCGGTGGCCGCGCGCGAGGCGCTGGACCTGGCCGTGCGCAACATCGGCCTGCCCTGCGTGCTCAAGACGCGGCGCATGGGTTACGACGGCAAGGGCCAGGCGGTGCTGCGCACCGAGGCCGACCTCGACGCCGCCTGGGAGAAGCTCGCCGGGCAGCCGCTGATTTGCGAAGCCTTCGTGCCGTTCGAGCGCGAGCTGTCGTGCCTGGCGGTGCGCGGGCGTGACGGCACGATGGTGTTCTACCCGGTCGTCGAGAATGTTCATCACGACGGCATCCTGCGCGTGTCGACACCGCGCCAGGACGATCCGCTGCAGGCCGAGGCCGAGACGCACACGCGGCGAGTGGCCGAGCATCTCGACTATGTCGGGGTGCTCGCGTTCGAATTCTTCGTCGCCGACGGCAAGCTCTACGGCAACGAGATCGCACCGCGCGTCCACAACTCCGGGCACTGGACCATCGAAGGCGCCGAGATCTCGCAGTTCGAGAACCATCTGCGCGCGATCGCCGGGCTGCCGCTGGGTTCCACCGCGTTGCGCGGGCCTTCGCTGATGTTCAATTTCATCGGCGACGCCCCGCCCACCACTGCGCTCGCCGCGATCCCGGGCGTGCACGTGCATCTCTACGGCAAGGCGCCCAAGCCGCAGCGCAAAGTCGGGCACGCCACGATCACGGCCGCGTCGGAAGCCGAGCTGCTCGAACGACGCGCCCTGCTCGAAGCCCTGATTCCGCCGTCGTCGTCGTGAACGGCGACATCGGCCTGCAGGCCTGCGCGCATGGCATCCACGCCATCGACTCGGGCTATGTGCGGCCGCGCCTCGACGCGATTCACCTGATCGTCGAGAAGGGCCGCGCCGCGTTCGTCGACACCGGCACCGGCCTGTCCGTGCCGCGCATGCTCGAAGCATTGGCCCGGCTGGGCCTCGGCGTCGACGCGGTCGACTACGTGATCCTGACGCACGTGCATCTCGACCACGCCGGTGGCGCGGGCCTGCTGATGCGCTCGCTGCCCCATGCCACGGCGGTCGTGCATCCGCGCGGCGCGCCGCACATGCTCGATCCGTCGAAAGTCTGGGCGGCGACGCTGGAGGTCTACGGCGAAGAACGCGCCCGTCGCGATTACGGCGAGCTGGTGCCGATCCCGCGCGAACGCCTCATCGAAGGCACCGACGGATCGAGTGTTTCGCTGGCCGGCCGCAAGCTGACCTTCATCGACACGCCCGGCCACGCCAAGCATCACTTCTGCGTGCACGACGAACAGGCCCGCGCGATCTTCGCCGGCGACACCTTCGGCATCTCGTATCGCGAACTCGACCAGGGCGGCGAGCAGTTCATCTTCCCGAGCACGACGCCGACGCAGTTCGACCCGCCCGCGCTGCACGCGTCCATCGACAAGCTGCTGGCACTCCAGCCGCGCGCGATCTACCTGACGCACTACAGCGAGATCACCGGCATTCCGCAGAAAGGCGTCGATCTGCACCGGCTGGTCGAGGCGCACGCCCAGCTGGGCCTTCAATGGGAAGGCTGTGCGGACGCCGCGCAACGCGCAGCAGGCCTCGCCGCAGGGGTCGAGCGCATGGCGATCGACGAAGCGCGCCGTGTGGGCGGTGATCCGGCGCAATGGACGCAGGTGCTCGACAACGACATCGCGCTCAACGCGCAAGGCATCGGGTCGTGGCTGGATTTCAGGAAGTCGAAGCGGGGCTGACTGTCGCGTAGCCCGGGTGAAACCCGGGGCTTCTCCCCGATCTGCGAGAAAATCTCCCGGGTTTCACCCGGGCTACGGGGGCTTCAGACGCCCAGCGCCTTCGCCGTCTCCAGCCACAGCTCCGCATACGCCAGCGCCGCCGCATCGTCCGACGGCGCGAACGCGGCCACCGGCGCGCGCCGTTCGCCCATGCGCTCCACGCTCGACGAATACGGGACGACCGCCTGCATCCGCGCGCTCATGATCTCGGGCGGCGCCTCCAGCAGTTCGCGATGCAGCCCGCGCCGGCGGTCCGCCATCGAGTAGAACGGCCGCAGCTTCTTCACCGGGAAGCCTTCCGCCTTGAAGTGATCCCGCAACTGCTCGTACGCCCGCAGGCTCAACCATGTCGGCACGACCGGCACCAGGATCAGGTCGGCCGCGGTGAAGACGTTGTCGGCGAGGTGCGAGAGGCTTGGCGGGCAATCCAGAACCGCCAGTGAATACGTTTCCGAGAACGGCTTGAGCAGGCGGCGCAGCGCTTCACGCGGCGGCTCCACCTTCTTGAGCATGACGTCGAGATAGCGGTACGAAAAATCTGCGGGGATGAGGCTGAGGTTTTCGAACGGCGTCGGCTTCACCAGCCGCCCGACGGGGGTCTCGCCCGCGAGCACCTTCTTGGTCTTTTCCTCGCCCGGCTGGCCGTGCAGATACCAGCTCGACGCGCCCTGGGAATCGAGGTCCCAGACCAGTGTCTTGAGCCCGCTGGCGGCCGCGAAATAGGCCAGGTTCACCGAGGCGGCCGTCTTCCCCACCCCGCCTTTGACGTTGTAGATCGCGAGCGTTTTCACGACGAATCCCTCCCCTGCGATGCGGAAGGTTTAGCACGCCCTGCACTGCTCGCGCGACCGTGGCCGGCGCGATGCCGCATCCACAGGTGGTCGGCCCAAATGAAACGGCCCCGCAATGCGGGGCCGTTCGTTCAAGCGCGTTAAGCCTTACTCGTCGAGGAAGCTGCGCAGGTAGTTCGCGCGGCTCGGATGACGCAGCTTGCGCAGCGCCTTGGCCTCGATCTGGCGGATGCGCTCGCGCGTGACATCGAACTGCTTGCCGACTTCTTCCAGCGTGTGGTCGGTGTTCATGTCGATGCCGAAGCGCATGCGCAGCACCTTGGCTTCGCGCGGCGTGAGCGACGCGAGGATCTGGTGCGTGGCTTCTGCGAGGCTCTGCGACGTGGCCGATTCCAGCGGCGACACCGCGTTGGTGTCCTCGATGAAATCGCCGAGGTGCGAATCCTCGTCGTCGCCGATCGGCGTTTCCATCGAGATCGGTTCCTTGGCGATCTTGAGGACCTTGCGAATCTTGTCCTCCGGCATCTCCATCTTCACCGCCAGCTCTTCCGGCGTCGGCTCGCGACCCATTTCCTGGATCATCTGGCGCGAGATGCGGTTGAGCTTGTTGATCGTCTCGATCATGTGCACCGGGATGCGGATGGTGCGCGCCTGATCGGCGATCGAACGGGTGATGGCCTGGCGGATCCACCACGTGGCGTACGTGGAGAACTTGTAGCCGCGGCGGTATTCGAACTTGTCGACCGCCTTCATCAGGCCGATGTTGCCTTCCTGGATCAGATCCAGGAACTGCAGGCCGCGGTTGGTGTACTTCTTCGCGATCGAGATCACGAGACGAAGGTTGGCCTCGACCATTTCCTTCTTCGCGCGGCGGGCCTTGGCCTCGCCCACGTTCATGCGGCGGTTGATGTCCTTGATCTCGTCGATCGAGATCAGGTTGTCGCCTTCGATCTGCGTGAGCCGGGCCAGCAGCGCCTCGACTTCCGGCTTCTTGACGGCCAGCGTCGCGGAGTACTTGCGCTTGGCGCGGATCGACTTGTCGAGCCACTCGAGGTCCGTCGGCGACGAGCCGCGATACTTCGAGAGGAACTCTTCACGCGTCATGCCGGCATCCGAGCAGCAGATGCGCATCACGGAGCGTTCGATCTCGCGGATCACTTCGATCTTGCCGCGCAGATTGCGCGTGATCTCGTCGATGATCTTGGGCGAGAGCTTGAAGGTCATCAGCAGGTCGGCGACGGCTTCGCGCTTGCCCTGGGTCTTCTTGTCCGCCGCGCTGTACTTCTCGAGCGCCGCCCAGGCCTTGTCGTAGAGCTTCTGCAGTTCTTCGAAATTCAGGCGGCACATCTCGGGATCCGGCCCGGTGGGCTCGGCTTCCTCTTCCTCGCCTTCGACGACGACACCCTCGGCCTTTTCCTCTTCTTCCTCGGCCGCTTCGACGATCGGGGGAGGCGGCTCAGGCGGCGCGACCGGCGCATTCGGGTCGAAGAACCCGGTCACGACGTCGACCAGACGGCGCTTGCCCTCGCCCACGGCGTCGTAGGCCTCGAGCAGGATGGCGATCGTCTCGGGATAGATCGCCATCGCGTAGAGCGCCTCGTTGAGGCCCTCCTCGATGCGCTTGGCGATGCGGATTTCACCTTCGCGGTCGAGCAGCTCGACACTGCCCATCTCGCGCATGTACATGCGCACCGGGTCGGTCGTGCGGCCGAACTGGTCATCGTTGGAGGCGATGGCCGCGGCGGCTTCTTCGGCGGCGTCTTCTTCTTCTTCCTGCGTCGCGACGACGGCAGGCTCGGAGAAGAGCTGGGCTTCCTGGTCAGGAGCTTCTTCCATGACCTTGATGCCCATCGTCCCGATCATGCTGACGATGTCGTCGATCTGTTCGGAGTCGACGACCTCGGGAAGGTGGTCGGCCACCTCGGCATAAGTGAGGTAGCCCTTTTCCTTGCCCAGGGCGATCAAGACTTTGATTTGGGACTGCTTTTCGGCGGCGTTAGGGCTCATGATCGGCCTGTCGAACGGACCATTGTCCGGGGGGTGTCGCGGGGAACTGCGCATTTTACGGGACGGACTCGGGTTTAGACCAGCGAAATGAGTGAGAGTTGACGCATCGAGGGGTCGATGACCCCTTCGAGCCGGGCCTTCATCGCTGGGATCGCCTGGGCAACAGCGCCTGCAACGCCTGCCATTCGGCGAGCTCGGCAGACCCCAGCTCTCGCACCGCGGACTCCGCCTTGAACCAGTCGATTCGCGACTGCATCGCCTTGTGGCGAAGGTGGTTAATGGCGTCGGTGAACTCGCGTTCAATGGCTGCATCATCCAGCGCCGCCGAAAGGGGGCCCAGGCGCTCCAGCGCGGCCGCCTTCGGCGTTCCGCGCCAGTGCTCGTGCAGCTGTCCGCCATGCGCCGAAGGGTTCTCGTGGAAGAACTCGACCGCCTCCACCAGCATGCTGATGCCGGGCAGTCCGGATTCCGCCAGCAATTCGAGCTCGGACACCTGATCCGCCAGGTCGGGGCGTTCGACCAGATACTGGAGGGCGAGTTTCAGCACGCGGACGCTGCCGGCATCCAGCGGGGGCGCCGAGAGGGCCCGCGCGGGCGCCTCGCTGTCGGAGGAGACCGCCACGCCGAACTCTTCGCGCCGAAGCCGGGTGATCCGCGACAGCTCGTCCACCAGCAGGCTGCGCAGCGGGCTGTCCTTCATCTTGGCCACATGCGGCTTGGCCAGGCCCGCCAGCTTGGCGCGGCCGTCCAGCGTCGCCAGGTTGGTCTGCTTGTTCAGCTCGCCGAGCAGGAAGGTCGACAGCGACAACGCCTCGTCCACGCGCTTGCGGAACGCCTCTTCGCCGATCTCCTGCACCAGCGAGTCGGGGTCGTGGCCGTCGGGCAGGAACATGAAGACGCATTCGCGCTTCTCGTCGACCTCCGGCAGGGCCTGCTCCAGCGCGCGCCAGGCAGCCGAATGGCCCGCGCGGTCGCCGTCGAAGCAGAACACGACTTTCGACGTGGACTTGAACAGCAGCGTCAGGTGCTCGCGCGTCGTGGCCGTGCCCAGGGTCGCCACCACCTCGCGGATGCCGTGCTGCGCGAGCATCACGGTGTCCATGTAGCCCTCGACGACGATCAGGTGCGGCAGCGCGCTCTTGCGCGACTGCTTGGCCTCGTAGAGCCCGAACAGGTTGCGCCCCTTGTGGAACAAGGCCGTCTCGGGCGAGTTGAGGTACTTGGCCGGATCGTCGGCCAGCGTGCGGCCACCGAAGGCGATCACGCGCCCGCGCGCGTCGCGGATCGGGAACATCACGCGATTGCGGAAGACATCGAAGACGCGCCCGGTCTCCTCCTTCTTCTTCAGCAGGCCGGCGTCGATCGCGTGCTTCGGGTCGTCGAAGAAATGCGACAGCGCGTCCCAGGAGTCCGGCGCGAAGCCCATGCCGAAGGTCTTGGCGGTCTCGCCGCTGACGCCGCGCTTCTTGAGGTAGTCGATCGCGGGCTGATGCTTGCGCAGCTGCTCCGAGAAGAAGCGCTGCGCCGCGGCCAGCGCGTCCAGCGGCCCGTCGAGCACCAGCCGCTCGAATTGCCCGCCCTCACGCGGCACCTCGATGCCCAGACGCCCCGCCAGCTCTTCGACCGCCTCGACGAACGTCAGGCGGTCGTACTCCATCAGGAAGCCGATGGCGTTGCCGCTCTTGCCCGACGAGAAGCAGTGATAGAACTGCTTGGTCGGCGAGACGAAGAACGACGGGGATTTTTCGTTGGAGAACGGCGACAGGGCCTTGAACTCGCGCCCGGCGCGCTTGAGTTCCAGGCGCGAACCGATGACCTCCACGATGTCGGCGCGAGACAGGAGGTCGAGTACGAAGCTCTGAGGGATGCGGCCGCCGGCCATGCGTCGCAGTTTCCTGTTTCCGGTATCCGGTTGCCAGCGTGCGCGTACCTCACCGTAGCCCGGGTGAAACCCGGGATTCGCAGGTCCGGATGGAGCGAAAAGCCCCGGGTTTCACCCGGGCTACCACCGCTACCGCATCCGCTCGGTGAACCTCAGCCCAGCGCGGCCTTGATCAGCCCGGACAGCTTGCCCATGTCGGTCTTGCCCGCGACCTTGGGCTTGAGCCAGCCCATGACCTTGCCCATGTCCTTTCCGCCCTGCGCGCCGGTCTCGGCGACGGCCTGCGCAATCAGCGCCTCGACTTCGGCGGTGGTGAGCTGCTGGGGCAGGTAGTGCAGGAGGACCGCGATCTCGCTGGCCTCCTTGTCCGCCAGGTCCGGGCGGTTGCCGCTGCGGAACTGCGACTCGGAGTCGCGCCGCTGCTTGAGCATCTTCTCGATGGACGCGATCACCACCGCATCCGTGATCTCGACCGAATCGACGACCTCGCGCTGCTTGATGTCGGAATTGAGCATGCGCAGAACGGACAGCCGTTCGCGCTCACCCGATTTCATGGCGGTTTTGATGTCCTCGAGGACGCGCGTTTTCAAATCTGACATGGGCTTGAGGACATCAAAACCATCGGTCCATCACATCCAAACCCCGTCGCGATGCAGCCGCGACGGAGTAGAAGATTTTTTAGTACAACCGGGTGCGACGCGTCACGTCACGCGAAACACGCTTCTGCTGCCGCTTCACGGCCGCAGCGCGCTTGCGCTTGCGTTCCATGCTCGGCTTTTCGAAGAATTCCTTCTTGCGGACGTCCGTCAGGACGCCGGCTTTTTCACAGGTGCGCTTGAAACGGCGCAGGGCAACTTCGAAAGGTTCGTTTTCGCGGACGCGGACGGCAGGCATGAGAAGGCTCGGCTCCCGGGAGTGGGAAAAAGGGCGCAGATGCTAAGCCCGGATGCGGTGGATTGCAAAGGATCGGAGCGGTCGGCCCGCAAGGGCCGCCTCGATCGGGACCGGAGGACTCACGGCTTCGACCGGTTCCGGGAATGCCGCTGACCCGGAACCGGGGCGCAGTCTACAGGTTGCGTCGTCTCCCGCCCGCGATGCGGGAGGACTCGCGGCGCATGCGGCGCACAAGAGGGCGATTCCCGCTGTTTCCCGCGCCATCACACGACCTGTGCACGTCCGCTCGAGCGCAGATCTCGATGCCGTTCCGCAAGCCGCCGCTGGAAAGCGCCGCCCGCAGACCCGAAACTGTGCGGATGCCCGTGCTCGGAATCGAAACCTCCTGCGACGAGACCGCCTGCGCGGTCTACGACGCCACGCGCGGCCTGCTCGCGCACCGGCTGCATTCCCAGGTGGACCTGCACGCCCGCTATGGCGGCGTGGTCCCGGAGCTCGCCTCGCGCGATCACGTGGCGCGTATCGCACCGCTGGTCCGTGAAACGCTGGCCGCCTCCGGCATCGGCTTCGGCGACCTCGACGGCATCGCCTACACGGCCGGGCCAGGGCTGATCGGCGCGCTGATGGTCGGCGCCGCCGTGGCCGCCGGCATCGCCAGCGCGCACGGCCTGCCGCTGATCCCGGTGCACCACATGGAAGGTCACCTGCTGGCGCCGATGCTCGAGACGCCTGCGCCGCAGTTCCCCTTCACCGCGCTGCTGGTCTCCGGCGGCCACACGATGCTGATCGCCGTCGAGGGCCTGGGCCGCTACGAGCTGCTCGGCGAAAGCCTCGACGACGCGGTCGGCGAGGCCTTCGACAAGACCGCCAAGCTGCTCGGCTTGCCCTACCCCGGCGGCCCGCACCTCGCGCGCCTGGCCGAGCGCGGACAGCCCGACGTGTTCCGCTTCCCGCGCCCGATGACCGACCGCCCCGGCCTCGACTTCAGCTTCAGCGGCCTGAAGACCGCGGTGCTGGTGGCGCTGCCGCGCGCCGAGGGCGAGCAGGCGCGCGCCGACCTGGCCCGTGGATTCGAGGAGGCCGTCACCGACACGCTGGTGATCAAGTGCGGGCGTGCGCTGGTGCAGACCGGCCACCGCACGCTGATCGTGGCCGGCGGCGTCGGCGCCAACCTGCGCCTGCGCGCCAAGCTGCGGGCGTTGGCGGCGGACAAGGGCTTCACCGCTTTCTTCCCGCGCGCCGAGTTCTGCACCGACAACGCCGCGATGATCGCCTGCGCCGGTTCGGCCCGGCTGATCGAAGGCCGCAAACCGGACGGGCCGCTGTTCACCACGCCCCGATGGCCGCTGGCGGACCTGCGCGCGCCAGGTGTCGCGGCGTAAGGGCCTTCACCGCCTGCATCATCCTGACGTCGGCACCACGACCGCCGCCCGCATCCGCACCCGAGGTTCACGAGATGGGAAATCGACTCAGCAAGATCGCCACGCGCACCGGCGACGCCGGCACCACCGGCCTCACCGACGGCTCGCGCGTGCCCAAGCAGCATCTGCGCGTGTGCGCAATGGGCGACGTCGACGAACTGAATTCGCAGATCGGCGTCGTGCTCACGCACACCTTGCCCGACGAGGTTCGCGAGAAGCTCACCAGCACGCAGCAACTGCTGTTCAACCTGGGCGGCGAGCTGTCGTGGCCCGGCGGGCAGCTCGTCAAGGAAGACGACGTGCTCGGCTTCGATCAAGCGCTGGCCGACCTCAACGAGACGCTGCCGCCGCTCAAGGAATTCATCATGCCCGGTGGCAGTCCGGCCACCGCTGCGTGTCACGTTGCGCGGACCGTGGCGCGACGCGCCGAGCGCGCCGTGTGGGCGCTGCACGAGATGGAACCGGTGAACGCACCGATCATGAAGCTGCTCAACCGGCTGTCGGATTACTTGTTCGTCGTGGCGCGCGTGCTCGGACGTGCGGATGGCGCGAGCGAGTCCGGCTGGAAGCGCGACCGCTCGAAGAAACCGCAACCGTAGCCCGGGTGAAACCCGGGGGTTTTCCTCGTTGATCGAACCGGAATCCCGGGTTTCACCCGGGCTACGGGGGGAGCCGACTCAGGCGCTCACGCGCGTTGTCCAGCGCCTCGCACAAGTCGGCGATTCCTTCCGCCATTCGCGGCGCCGCACGCTCGAGCTTGTCGGCGTCGATCGGAATCAGATTGCTCGCGCGCACCGCGCGCATGCCGGGAAAGCGCCCCCAGCCACGCTGGATACCGTCGACGTCGTCCTGCCGACCGAACACGATCGCGCCCGGGTCACGCGCCAGCACCGCCTCGCGCCCGACCGGACCGGCCAGACGCTCGATGTCGGCAAACAGATTGCGCGCACCGCAGACGCCCAGCGCTTCGCTGATCGGCGAATCGCGATTGATCGTGAAGATGGGATCGGGTTCGATCTGGTAGAGCACGCTGATGGGCTTGGCGTTCGCGTAGCGCTTGCGCAGCGCGGCGATGCGCTCCAGATAGCGTGACTGCTCGGCGCAGGCCGCATCCTCGGTGCCCAGCAGCGCGCCGATGCGCAGCAGCGCCAGGCCGACGTCGTCCAGCGTGTTCACGCGGATCGGCACCACGCGCAGCTTGAAGCGCTCCAGCTGCTGCACCGTGCGCGCCGGCGTGCCGCCGTCCCAGGACAGGATCAGGTCGGGCTTGAGCGCGAGCACGGCCTCCACGTTGGCGGCATGCGCATCACCAATCACGGGCACCGAGCGCACGTGCGCCGGATAGTCGCTGTACTTCACGACGCCGACGAGCTGGTCGCACGCTCCCGCGGCGCAGACCAGTTCCGCCAGATGGGGCGACAGTGCGATGACGCGTGCCGCCTGTGCCGGCAGCGCCAGGCACAGCACCAGCATGGCGATCGCGATGCGTCCGGTCACGAGCTCGCGCTGTGCACGACGGCGAGCGTCGCCATCAGCTTGGCCGCGAGCACGCGCTGGCCCTTGTCGATGGCGAAGACTTCCGACTCGCAGACGAACAGATTGCGCCCGGGCTTGAGCACCGTGCCGCGACACAGCAGGCGCTCGCCCTTGCCCGCTCGCAGCAGGTTGATCTTGAATTCGGCCGTCACCAGCAGCACCGACTTGTCGAGCTGCGTCATCGCCGCGCCGCCGGCGCACTGGTCCGCCAGCGTGGCGATCACGCCCGCGTGCGCGACGCCGGAATGCTGGAGATGTTCCGGGCGCAGCGGAAGCTCGGCTTCACACCAGCCCGGACCGCAGTCGAGCAGCACGATGCCCAGATGGCCGACGAAGATGCAGGAGTCGAAGCCGGCCTGGACGGCCGCGCGATTGGAATCGGATGTCGGGGTCATGCGGTTCTGGTTTTTCGAGACAGCGGTGCGACGCTCAGGACAGGAAATCCCCGGTGGCGAAGATCGCCACGAATGCCAGCAGGATGATCAGCGCGCGGAATTGCAGGTTCACGACTTCCTGCGCCGCCAGCTCCAGCGTCGCCGGTTCCGCGCTCGCGCCTTCTTCGGTCTCGAACTCGATGGAGCCCGAGGCCACTTCCGCCAGCACTGCCCAGGTGTGGCTGCGCCAGCCGTGCGAGGGCTGCTCCATCAGCACGCGGTATTCCTTGAGCGCGTCGTCGAGACTGCCGGCCATGCCGAAAAGCGCGGCCGTGGCCCGTGCCGGCATCCACGCGGCCAGCGCGTGGACCGTCTCCGCGGCTGCCGCGGCCGGCGAATCCTCGACTTCGGTCAGCAGGCGCGGCAGACGGCTGATGATCCGGTAGAACACCGCACCCGCGGCACCGAAGATGAAGAACCAGATCAGCGCGCCGAACAGCCTCTCGTGCGACTGGATGAACATCGCGCCGAGCAGCCCGCGCGTCTGCGGCGATTCGTTCTCGGCGTAACGGCCCGGTCCTTTCTGCAGCAGGCGCGCGAGACGATCCGCAGTGACCTTGTCACCCGAAGCGCGGGCCTCGAGCCATTGCTTGACGTCGTCGGCGAGGTCGCGCGGACCCAGGCACAGGAACAGCGCCAGTCCCGAGAACAGCAGATGCGCGACCGGTCCCTCGATCTCGGTCTGCAGCCAGCCGCACAGCGCCACCGGCGGCACCACGAGCACCGGCACGATCAGCGCGCTGCGCCACAGCGAACGGAGCGGAATCGCACGACGCAAGGCGGCCACGTAGCCGCGCAAGATCAGCGGCGTTCCCCAGCCCGGCACGTGTCCGAGCATGCGTTCGGCCACCAGCGCCACGATGATGGCGATCAGGGTCATGCCGGATGCTCGTTGAGCTTCATGGGCTCCATCCTACCTAGGCCACTCGTAGCCCGGACGCAGTCCGGGGCTTTTCGCCTTCGTTGGAGGTGCGTCCCGGACTGCATCCGGGCTACGACATTGTCGGAACACGTGGATCAAGCCGCCGCCAGCATCGCGTGCAGCCGCGACCAGTCGAAATGCGGTCCGGGGTCGGTCTTGCGCCCGGGCGCGATGTCCGAGTGCCCCGTCAGCTTTCGCGTGCCCAGCCGGCGGTAGCGCGCGAACAGCGCCGGCAGCACCCGCACGAGGGACGCGTACTGCGCGTCCTCGAACGGCGCCTCGTCGCTGCCCTCGATCTCGATGCCGATCGAAAAATCGTTGCAGCGCTCGCGGCCCTGCCAGTTGGAGACGCCCGCATGCCAGGCGCGACGATCGAACGGCACGTACTGCGTGACCGCGCCATCCCGCGCGATCAGCAGGTGCGCCGAGACGCGCAGCTGCGCGATGTCGCGGAAGTAGGGATGCGCGTCCGGATCGAGCCGCCCGCAGAACAGGTCGTCGATCCAGGGCCCGCCGAACCGGCCTGGCGGCAGCGAAATGTTGTGCAGCACGACCAGCGCGATGTCGTCCGGATCCGGTCTTTCGTCGTAATGGGGAGATACCACCTCGCGTGCGGACGGCCGCAGGCGATGGGTCTCGTCGACGAACCACGAGGAACTCATCGCGTTCCCCATGTTCTACTGCGCGTCCGCTGATCCGTCTTTTCCTGGAGCGTTTTCATGATTCGAGCGCTGTGCGTCGCCCTGGCCATCAGCCTTGCCGGTCCGGCCCTCGCGGCCGACAAACCCGCCGCCGCAGCGCCTTTCAACCCCGACATCCCGTACCAGAAGCATATCCTGCCGAACGGCCTGACCCTGCTGATCCACGAGGATCACAAGGCGCCGATCGTGGCGGTGAACGTCTGGTACCACGTGGGCAGCAAGGACGAACGGCCGGGCCGCACGGGCTTCGCGCACCTGTTCGAGCACCTGATGTTCAACGGCTCGGAAAACCACGACGACGAATTCTTCCGCCCGCTCGAAGCCGTCGGCGCGTCCAAGATGAACGGGACCACCTGGTACGACCGCACCAACTACTTCGAGAACGTGCCGACGTCGGCGCTGGATCTGACGCTGTGGCTGGAATCCGATCGCATGGGCCACCTGGCCGGCGCCATCAGCCAGGCCAAGCTCGACGAGCAGCGCGGCGTGGTGCTCAACGAGAAGGGCCAGGACGAGAACGAACCCTACGGCGGCGCACAGGAGCTGATCGCGGCGGCCACCTATCCGGCGGGGCATCCGTACTCCTGGACCTCGATCGGGTCGGAAACCGATCTGAAGGCGGCCACCGTCGACGACGTGAAGCAGTGGTTCGCCGAGCACTACGGCGCGGCCAACGCGGTGCTGGTGATTGCCGGCGACGTCAATCCCGAGGACATCAAGAAGAAGGTCGAGCTGTATTTCGGCGACATCCCGTCGGGCCCGCCGCGCACGCGCGCCGAGGCCTGGGTCGCGAAGATGAGCGGGATCAAGCGCGCCGCGATGCAGGACCGCGTGCCGCAGGCGCGCATCTTCAAGGTCTGGAACGTGCCGGGCTTCTGCGAGCAGGACACCAACCTGCTGGCGCTGGCCTCGGAGATCCTCGCCGGCGGCAAGACCAGCCGGCTCTACCAGCGCCTGGTCTATCGCGACCGGCTCGCCACCAGCATCAACGCCGGCCTGGGTCCGTTCGAGATCGGCTCGCAGTTCACGATCGACGCGATGGTCGCGCCCGGCGCCGACCCGGTCGCGGTCGAAAAGGTCATCGACGAGGAGGTCGCGCGCTTCCTCAAGGACGGCCCGACCGCCAAGGAACTCGCCCGCGTGCGCACCGGCGCGCAGGCCGACTTCATCCGCGGCCTCGAGCGCATCGACGGCTTCAGCGGCAAGTCCTCCACGCTGGCGCAGTACGAGGTCTACTGCGGCGACGCGCAGTGGTACAAGCGCGAATTCCAGTGGATCGCACAGGCCTCGCCGCAGGCCGTCCGCAAGGTGTCGCAGGACTGGCTGTCCGACGGGCAGTTCGTGCTGACGGTGGAGCCGATTCCCGACTACGAGGCCGCCAAGACCGGCGCCGATCGCTCGAAGCTTCCGGCCGTGGGCGCCGCGCCCGCGCTCGAACTGCCGCCGCTGCAACGCGCCAAGCTCTCCAACGGCATCGAAGTGATCCTGGCTGAACGCCACGCGGCGCCGATCGTGCACATGTCGCTGTTGTTCGATGCCGGCCAGGCTGCCGATCCGCGCGATCGCCCGGGTACCGCGCGCATGACGCTGGAGATGCTCGACGAGGGCGCCGGCACGCGCAACGTGCTGGAAGTTGCCGAGCGCAAGGAAGAGCTGTCGGCGCAGATCGGCGCGCAGTCCAACCTCGACACCTCGTTCATCCTGCTCAACAGCCTGAAGGCCAAGCTGCCGGAGTCGCTGGACCTGGTCGCCGACATCGTGCGGCGCCCGCATTTCCCCGCCGCCGAACTCGAGCGCCTGCGCGCGCAGCGGCTCGCCGCGATCCAGCAGGAGAAGTCGCAGCCGCAGGGCATGGCCACGCGCCTGTACCCGTCGCTGATCTACGGCGCCGATCATCCGTACGGCGGCACGCGTTCCGGCAACGGCACCGAGGCTTCGGTGCAGGCCATCACCGTCGAGGACCTGAAGCGCTTCCACGCGCGCTGGATCCGACCGGATGACGCCCGCATCCTGATCGTCGGCGACACCACGATGGCGGAGGCCAAGCCGCTGCTCGAGCGTGCGTTCGGAGACTGGAAGTCACCCGCCGAGGCGCGACCGGTCAAGGATGTGCCCAAGGTCGCGCCGCAGACCGCACCGCGCCTGTTCCTGGTGAACAAGCGCGATGCCGGCCAGACGCTGCTGCTCGGTGCGCACCTGGCGCCGCCGATCACCGACCCGGACGAAACGGCGATGAACCTGGCGTCGTCCGTGTTCGGTGGCATGTTCATCTCGCGGCTGAACCTGAATCTTCGCGAGGACAAGCACTGGAGCTACAGCGCCGGCAGCCAGCTGGGTTCGTCGCGCGGACAGCGCCCGTTCGTCGTCTACACGCAGGTGCAGACCGACCGCACGGCCGACAGCGTCAAGGAAATCCTGAAGGAGCTGCGCGACATCACCCGCGACAAGCCCATCAACGCGACGGAACTCAAGCTGGCGACCGACAACCTCGTGGTCGGCCTGCCCGGCGAGAACGAAACCAGCGCGGAAGTGGCGTCGTCGTTCCTCAACATCCTCCAGTACGGCCTGAAGGACAGCTACTACAACGACCTCGTGCCGCTGGCGCAGGGCATCACCGACGCGCAAGTCAACGCGGCGGCCAAGAAGCTGATCCATCCCGAGCAGCTCACGTGGATCGTTGTCGGCGACCTGGCGAAGATCGAGGAACCGATCCGCGCGCTGAAGCTGGGTGAGGTCAAGGTGCTGGATGCGGACGGCAAGCTGCTGCGGTAGCCCCCGTAGCCCGGGTGAAACCCGGGGTTCCCCTCGCGTACAGAGCGCAACCCCGGGTTTCACCCGGGCTACGAGCAACAAAAAAGCCCCCGACCGCAACGCGGTCGGGGGCTTTCGTCGAATCGGGCCCCGCTGTTATTCCATCTCGCCCAGCGGACGGTCGAACGTGAACTTCGCCGGTTCCACCACCAGCTTCTGAGCCGGGGCACTCGGCCTTTCGCCCTGGATGATCGACAGCGGCAGGGACAGCACGAACAGGCCGGTTCCGATCACGGTAGCCACCAGGCTCACCGGGCGCACGATGACCAGATCGAAGGCCATCGCGCCGGCAGAGGGCTTGCCATCGAGCGTGTCGCGGTATTCGTCGGCGGTCGAAATGCTGGAGAACAGCGCGAGCGAGGCCCCGAGGGCGACACTCAACATGGTTTTGCGCACGGCTTTCCCCTGGGATTCCTAGATGCTGCTTCAGCTTAGGAGCCACTCCTGAGGCTGTCAACGAACTGTGGAGGGGCTCCAGCACGCGGCGCGGCAGCGGGCGCGCGACCCCGTAGCCCGGACGCAGTCCGGGATCCCCGCCGATTGCCAACACCCGCCCCGGACTTCGTCCGGGCTACGGTCGAACCTGCTCAGGTCACCGCGAGCAGCAGCAGCCCCAGCAGGATGCGATACCACGCGAACGGCACGAAGCTGTGTCCCGACACGTAGCGCAGCAGCCACTTCACCGCGACGAAGCCGGTGATCGCCGCCACGACGAACGCGACGCCGAGTTCCATCCATGGTTCCGCCTGCATCGCGCCCGGCTCGAAGTACGTGCTCAGCAGTTCGTGCCCGGATGCCGCGAACATCACCGGGATGCCGACCAGGAACGCGAACTCCGCCGCGCGCGGGCGCGCACTCAGACCAGCGAGCATCGCCGCGAAGATGGCGGCCGCGGAACGCGAGGTTCCGGGAAAGACACCGGCCACGACCTGCGCCACGCCGACGGCGACGACCACCGCCCAGGTCACGCTCTCGCGCGGCGGCAGTCGATGCACGTGGCGCTCGATCAGCAGGATCGCGATGCCGCCGATGATCAGCGCCAGGGCGATCGGCGCGACGGTCTCCGGAAGCTCGGCGCCGAGCGCCTTTACCGTCAGGCCCAGTACCGCGGTGATCAGGAAGGCGCAGCCCAGCTTGATGACGTAGTCACGCGACTCGCGTTCGCGCAGGTGGGTGGCGAGGTGCCACAGCCGCGCGCGGTACACCAGCGTCACCGCGAGGATCGCGCCCGCCTGGATCGTGATGTTGAACAGGTCGGAACGCCGCCCGAGCCAGTTCTCCGCGATCAGCAGATGACCGGTGCTGGAGATCGGCAGGAATTCCGTCAGGCCTTCGATGAAGCCGAGCAGGATCGCTTCGAGCAGGTTGTTCAATGAAGGAAGCGGGCGCCTTGCGCGCGGCTCTGCGGTTAGGATCGGCGCGATGATACGGGACCCGCGCACTCCACCCCATCGATGAGACCGACATGAGTCACCCGACGCCGCGCGTCATCCTCGTCACCGGCGCCGCACGACGCATCGGCGCTGCGATTGCGCGCGCGCTCCACGCGCAGGGCGATCGCCTGGTGCTGCATTGCCGCGGATCGCGCGCCGATGCCGACTCGCTCGCCGCCGAACTCAATTCCGCGCGGCCCGATTCCGCACGCGTGCTCTGCGCGGACCTGCTCGACGTCGATGCGCTGCCCGCGCTCGCGCGCGATGCGCACGCCCAGTGGGGCCGGCTCGATGCGCTGGTGAACAACGCGTCGAGCTATTTCGCAACGCCGCTGACCGAGCTCACGCCCGCGCAATTCGACGACCTGCTCGGCACCAACCTGCGCGCGCCGCTGTTCCTGTCGAAGGCCTGCGCGCCGCTGCTGGCCGAGGGCGGCAGCATCGTGAACATCCTCGATACGCAGGCGCGGCGGCCCTTTGCCGGATTCAGCGCCTATCTCGCCGCCAAGAGTGCGCTGTGGACGCTCACCGAAGCGCTCGCGCTGGAACTGGCGCCGCGCCTTCGCGTGAATGGCGTCGCGCCCGGTCACATGGTGTGGGCCGACCAGCCCCAGTTCACGCCGGAACGGCAGGCGCAGGAAGTGGCGCGCATCCCGATGCAGAGACTGGGAGGTCCGGATGAGATCGCCCATGCCGTGCGCTTCGTGCTGTCGCCGGAGGCGCGGTACATGACGGGAGCGGTGGTGCCGGTGGACGGCGGTTTGAGATTGGGCTGACCGTAGCCCGGGGTTTCCCCTCGCATACCGAGCGCAACCCCGGACTTCGCCCGGGCTACAAGGGCCCACCCCCATTCGTTGAGCCTCCCGCCCGATCTGGCCATACTCGACCCTTCACGCCCCAGCCCTTCCGCCCGATCGATGCAGCGAAATCCGACGATCGACGTGCTGCGCGGGGTGCTCCTGCTGCTGATGACGATGACCCACCTGCCGACGGTGTGGTCGTCCACCCTGGGCCAGCCGCTGGGTTTCATCTCCGCCGCCGAAGGTTTCGTGTTCCTGTCGGCCTGCCTCGCCGGAAAGATCTTCGTCGCGCAGCAGGAGCAGAAGGGCCTGCTCGCGGCCAGCCGCTGGATCTTCGGGCGCGCGCTGCGGCTCTACCTGTTCCACCTTGCGCTGCTGCTGCTGACGTTCACCGTCATCGCCTGGATCGCCTCCACGTACGAGCGGCCCGCCGTGCGCAACCTGCTGGCGTTCTACTTCCAGTCGCCGCAGCGCGCGATGCTCGGAAGCGCGCTGCTGGCCTACCAGCCGCCGCTGCTCGACATCCTGCCGATGTACGTGCTGTTCTTCCTGGTCACGCCGGTGGTGATGAGCGCGGCCGCCTCGCGTTTCGGCTGGGGTGGCGTGCTGGCCGTCAGCGTCGGCGCCTGGGCCGCGGCGCAGTTCGGCCTGCGCACCGCGATGTACGCCCTGCTCGAGCGGTTCGTCGGATGGGACATCCCGGTTCCCGCCACCGGCGCCTTCGACCTGCTCGCCTGGCAACTGCTGTGGGTGCTGGGCCTGTGGTTCGGCGCGGCTGGTTTCGGACGCACGCGCCAGGTGCTGGCCTCCGGCGGCGGCGTGCTCAACATCGCGCTCGCCATTTCCTGCGCGCTGCTGCTGTGGCGCCATGTCGGCGGTCCGCGCGGATTTACGGACGCCGCGCGCTACTTCTTCTGGATCGACAAATGGACGCTGTCGCCGGTGCGCGTGGTCAACCTCGCGGCGCTGGTCTGCGTGTGCATCGGCTTCGGGTCCGACCTGATGCGGCGCGTCCGCGTGCCGGCGCTGGAGATGCTCGGCCGCGCCTCGCAATGGGTGTTCGTCGTGCACATCGCGGTCGCGCTGTTGCTGCTGTGTTTGATCGGGCAGGACGACCAGCCGCTGGGCGGGACCAACGGCCTGCTGGTGATGGGCGTGGGGTATCTGTCCTTGTTCCTGACGGCCGACATCTATCGGCGCATCGGCGCGTGGCGGGCCGGGCGCAACGCGCCTACGCCCGCCTAACGTAGCCCGGACGAAGTCCGGGGTTGTGCTCCGTATGCAAGGGGAACCCCGGACTTCGTCCGGGCTACGGTTGGCTGTAGGAGGGGCGTCAGCCCCGACCGGACCTACGCAAATCGTCCTTAACCCCATTTCCCCACCCGCCCCGTTTGAGTCCATGAACCTCGAACGGAGTCCCCCATGCGCTTCCCCTTCTTCTACCCGCTGCTCGCCGCGGCCGCGATGGCCGCGATCACAGTGCCGGCCCAGGCCGCCCGCCTCGCCGACATTTCCGTCCACGATCGCCGCGACGGCCGCGAGCTGACGGTCTATCGCAAGGACGGCCGCCGCTACGTGATCGGCGAGCCGGGTCGCGAGTACGAGATCCGCATCCGCAATCACGGCAGCCAGCGCCTGCTCGCCGTCACCAGCGTGGACGGCGTCAACGTGCTGTCCGGCGAGACCGCGTCGTCGGAGCAGTCCGGTTACGTCGTGGACTCGCACGAACAGACGCGTATCGAAGGCTGGCGCAAGAATTTGTCCGAGGTCGCGAGCTTCTATTTCACGCGCCTTCCTGATTCCTATGCCGCGCGCACCGGGCGACCCGACGATGTCGGCGTCATCGGCGTGGCGCTGTTCCGCGAAAAGCAGGCGCCGTGCTGCCGCATGTGGCGTGACGACGAAGACCGTTACGAGTCCCCCGCCAAATCCGCCGAGCCCCCGGCCGCTCCATCGGCCGAAATCGAATCGCGTGCCGGCGCGGGTGCCGGCGCCAGCGCCGACTCGATGGCCGGTGCGCGTGCACCGGAAGCTCGCCGCAAGGCCGAGCGCATCGGCACCGGTCACGGCGAACGTCTCGACTCGGCGGCGCAGCAGGTGGAATTCGAACGCGCCTCGTCGCAGCCCGACGAAGTCATCGCGATCTACTACGACTCGCGCGCCAACCTCGTCGCCCAGGGCGTGATCCCGCCGCCGCGCCGGATGTACGCGCAGCGCCGGCCCGATCCGTTTCCGGCGGGTGGGTTCGTGCCGGATCCGTGAAGCCGTAGCCCGGGTGAAACCCGGGGTCCCCTCGAATTACGAAGCGCAACCCCGCCTCTTTCGCTTCGCGAAATTCAACACCTGGGCTACGTCACTGCCGCGCGATCACGCCACAATCGGCGCATGCCCCGCCAACCTATCTATCTCGCCGCTGACCCGATCGAAGCCGAGATCGTGCGCAATCTGCTGGCGACCGAGCGCATCGAGTGCGACGTGTTCGGCTCGATGCTCTGGTCGGGCCGCGGCGAACTCGCGGCGGATGCGTATCCGCGCCTGATGTTGCGGGATGCGCGAGACGAAACCCGGGCGCGCGAACTGCTGGCCGAGTACACCTCGTCGTCGGCGCGCCCGCAGCCGGCGTGGACCTGCAGCTGCGGCGAGAGCGTTCCCGGAAACTTCGCCGCGTGCTGGTCGTGCGGTGGCGTGCCTGCGTAGCCCGGTGATCCGAGCCCGGACGAAGTCCGGGATCTTGTTATCTGCGAATCGGGATTCCCGGAATTCCCACGCGGAGCGCTCTCGAGATTTTCTCGTCCGGATCGCGCCGGTTCCCCCGACTTCGTCCGGGCTACGGCGGCCGTGACCGCTGAGCGCAAGACGCTTCTCGTCCGCCTTCGTACGGTCTTCTCTCATCGCGCACCGCCAAGGCGCCGACATTCGAGAGCAAGGAGAAACCGTCATGGCCGAAAACCGGCAGTGGGTTCTGCAGCGTCGTCCCGAAGGAGAGATCACCGGCGGCGAACTTCGCTTCACGTCGTCCGCGATCCCGAAGGCGCAGCCCGGCGAGATCGTCGTGCGCAACGAGTGGCTGTCGGTGGACCCGACCAACCGCATCTGGATGAGCGAGAAGGAAAGCTACCTGCCCGCGCTTCCGCTCGGCTCGCCGATGCGCGGCTTCGTCATCGGCAAGGTCACCCAGAGCGCGGCCGGCACGTTCAAGGTGGGCGACTCGGTGATGGGCGTGGGTTCCTGGAGCGACTACTCCTGCGGTCCGGCCACCAATTTCTTCGCGAGCTTCGACGTGCCCGGCGTCTCCAACAAGGACCTGCTCGGGTACTACTACCACATCGCTCCCACGAGCTATTTCGGCCTGCGCGAGATCGGCCAGCCGAAGATCGGCGAGACACTGGTGGTCTCCACCGCCGGCGGCGCGGTGGGCAGCATCGTCGTGCAGCTCGGCAAGCTGTGGGGCTGCAAGGTGGTGGGCATCGCCGGCGGTCGCGAGAAGTGCGACTGGATCACGCGCGAGCTCGGCGCCGATGCCGCCATCGACTACAAGTCCGAAGACCTCGGCGCGCGCCTGTCCGCGCTGTGCCCCGAAGGCATCGACGTGTACTTCGACAACGTGGGCGGCAACCAGCTGGCCGCGGCGCTCGACCGCATGAACCTCTACGGCCGCGTCGTGCTCTGCGGCTCGGTGTCCTCGTACGCCACCGAGGGCAAGGACCGCACGCCGTACAACTTCCTGCCGATGGTCATCAAGCGCATCCGCATGGAAGGCTTCGTCGTGCTCGACTACCTGCACCGCTACGGCGAAGCCCTGAAGGCCATCGGCGTGCTGCAGAAGACCGGCAAGCTGAAGTGGCGCTTCGAGGATTTCGACGATCTGGCCGACGCCGAAAAAGCCATGGTCGGCATGTACGCCGGCAAGAACCGCGGCAAGGTGATGGTGCGCGTCGGCGGGGCGTAGCCCCGGGTTTCACCCGGGCTACGGTTTTGCGCTCACCTGCAAGATCACTCCGTCATCCGCCACCACGAACAACGCCCCCTTCGGACTCACGCGCACCGCCCTGATCCGCAGATCGCGGTCTGAAAGCAGCCGCTCTTCCTTCGCGAACGTCCCATCCGGATTGAGCTGCACGCGGTTCAAGTGTCCACGCAGCGCCGCCACGAAGAGGCTGTTCTTCCACTGCGGAAAAGCATCGCCCGCGTAGTACGCGATGCCCGCCGTCGCGATGCTCGGCACGTAGTAATGCAGCGGCGGCACGATGTCCGGCCGCGTCGTGCCCTCGCCGATCCTGATCCCCGTGCCGTACTCGCGCCCATACGTGATCACCGGCCAGCCGTAATTGCGGCCGCGCTCGATCACGTTGATCTCGTCGCCGCCCTGCGGCCCATGCTCGGCCTCGTAGATGCGACCGCTGACCGGATCCAGCGCCAGCCCCTGCGGATTGCGATGCCCGTAGGACCAGATCTCCGGCAGCGCCCCCGGCGTGTCCACGAGAGGGTTGTCCTTCGGCACGCTGCCGTCGTCGTGCAGTCGCAGGATCTTGCCGTTGTGCGACGACAGCTTCTGCGCATCGTCGCGATACCCGCGCTCACCGACCGACACGAACAGATACCCGTCGCGATCGAACACCATCGCGCCGCCGAAGTGCTGCCCGCGATCACCCGGCGCCTTCGTGCGCAGCAGCAATTTCTGTTCGGTGAGTCGCGTGCCGTCGAGCCTGGCGCGCATGAAGTGCGTCACCGCGCCCTTGCCGTCTTCGCCGGCCGCGGCGTAGCTCAGGTAGATCAGGCCGTTGTCGGAGAACTTCGGGTGGAGGAGGACGGCGTGGAGACCGCCCTGGCCCTGGACGCGGACGTCGGGCGTGCCGGTGATTTTCCGGCGTTCGCCACTGCCGAGGTCGATGCGCCACAGCGATCCCCCTTTCTCGGTGACAAGAATCTCCGAGTCGCCGAGAAAGGCCAGATCCCAGGGCAGCGACAAATCCCGCACGACGATGTCAGCCTCGAGGCCACCCTTGGCATCGGAGATCACGGCCGACGCCGAAAGCCCACCATCGGACGCCGCCTGCGAGGCCTCCACCATCGCGAACAGACGTTTGCGGCCACCTTCCTGCCACGGCTGCCAGAACCAGGCGGCGACACCCGCGACCAACCCAAGGACGATCAGGAGCAGCGGTCGCGCGGACATGCGGGGGGAGCCTTGAGTCAGCCAGATTCGCAGTTGACCACGAATTCCGGGGCCGGGTACCTAGGTCGGTGCCGAGGCCGGGTCATCTGCCGACGGCTCGACGGAAGGAGCCGCCTCGGGCGGCTTCTTGTCACCGACGTCGCCCTTGCGAGGCGACTTGAAGTTCGGCGTGAGCATCCGGATACCGAGGATCTCGCCACTATGGGCGTCCAGGATCACGGCCCCGTCCTGTGCATTGCCCCGCATCGGCAGGTAGCCCAGATCCGTTTCCGGCCTGTCGAAGCCGGCCCACACGGCCTTCCACGCCGGATCGTCCAGTTCGTTGATCTTGCGCAGCTCCTCGATCGGGTGGAGCTTCTGCAGCAGCGCGTCGCGTTCGTCTCCGAGGGGCACGAAGTATTCCGGCAGCTGCGGCAAGTCGGCACCGCCGCTGAGCGAGGAAAACAGGATGTCGCTGCGCGTCTCGGGATCTTCCGGCATGCGAGCCGCGGCCCAGCGTGGATGCAGCATCGAAGTCTTGAACGCGGGCTTGGCGCGGGCCAGCGAATCCGCGGATACGTCCTGGACCGGCACCACGTCGAAACGGTCGACATTGAAGACCACGTAGGCCGGACGTCCGCCGTAGATCGTCTTCATGCCGTACAGCAGCGCGACGGTCTGCAGCAGCGCGATGACGAACAGATCGAAACGCATGCCCCACTTGCCGGGCTTGTAGAGCAGCGTGGTCAGCAGCGGCCCGATGACGACGTCGACGCCGATCATGATCAGCACCAGGAAGCTCACACCTTGTGCTTGGGCCAGTTTTCCCGGGTACCAGACGAGAAAGATCACCGCCATGGCGGTCAGCGCAACCGCAACGCTGAGCGACAAGTGAATCGCGCCGGCTCGCAGGCCCGCCACCCCGGGCAGCCATCGTTTCAAGCCCATCTTTCTCGTCCACCTCTACCGCGGCTGATGTGTGCCGACACTATCAAACAGGTTGGCCGCGGCCAACGCGGCAGATGCCCCGGCGCACAGCCGATGTCATGCGGGCACCGCCAGCCTCACGCGGGCGCGACCACACTCTTCTTCCGCGGCGCCCTGAAAAAGGCTTCGATGGTTTGCACCACGTAATCCAGCATCGCCTCGGTCAACCCCGGGTACACGCCCAGCCAGAAGGTGTGCCGCATGATGATGTCCGTGTTCTTCAGCTCCCCCACGATGCGATGCGGGCGGCCCTTGAAATAGGGCTGTCGCGTGACATTGCCGGCGAACAGCAGGCGCGTCGCCACCTTGTTGCGGTCCAGGTGCCGCAGAAGTGCTTCGCGATCGAAGCCGCACTCCGGCCGCAAGGTCACCGGAAATCCGAACCACGATGGATCGCTGCCGGGCGTGGCTTCGGGGAGGATCAGGAATTCCTCCAGCCGCTCGAGCACCCGGTGCAGGTACTGGAAGTTCTGCCGGCGGCGAAGGATGAAATCGGGCAGACGCTGCAGCTGTGCCAGACCGACGGCCGCCTGCATGTCCGTGATCTTCATGTTGTAGCCCAGGTGCGAGTAGGTGTACTTGTGGTCGTAGCCGTGCGGCAGTGACCCCAGTTCCCAGTCGAAGCGCTTGCCGCAGGTGTTGTCGGCGCCCGGATCGCAGTAGCAGTCCCGTCCCCAGTCCCGGAACGACTCGACCAGCTTCTTGAGCAGCGGCGAGTTGGTGAACACCGCGCCGCCCTCGCCCATCGTGATGTGGTGGGCCGGGTAGAAGCTCAGCGTCCCGACGTCACCGAAGCTGCCCACCAGGCGGCCGCGGTAGGTCGAGCCCAGTGCGTCGCAACAGTCCTCGACCACCCAGAGCTTGTGCTTGTGGGCGACCCGCATCACCTCGTCGAGGTTGAACGGATTGCCCAGCGTGTGCGCCAGCATGATCGCGCGCGTGCGCGGCGTGATGGCCTGCTCGAGCAGCGTGGTGTCGATGTTGTACGTCGGGATCTGCACATCCAGGAACACCGGCACCAGGCCGTTCTGCAGGATCGGGTTGATGGTGGTGGGAAAGCCCGCCGCGACACCGATCACCTCGTCCCCCGGCACCAGCGCGCGCGACCCGAGCCGCGGCGAGGTGAGCGCCGACAGCGCCAGCAGGTTCGCCGAGGAACCCGAGTTGGCGGTCAACGCATGGCGCACGTCGAGATAGCGCTTGAGCGTGCGTTCGAACTGCTGGTTGAAGCGCCCCGTGGTCAGCCAGCCATCGAGCGAGGCTTCGACCAGGTGCTGGAACTCCGCGACGCCCAGCACCTTCCCCGACACCGGAACCGTGCTCTCGCCCGGAACGAACGGCTGCGTCGCCGTGGCCTTCTCCGCGAAGAGGGCGACCAGCCGCAGGATTTCGGCTCTCAGCGATTCGGAATCAGCGGGGTCGGGCGTGGAAGCGGTCATGGAGCGATCAAGGAGGATGCAGCGTATTCGCGGATCTGCGCGACGGTGAAAGCTCGCATCTGCTGGCCGGCGGCGTGCGCCTGGTGCCACGTGGCCGTCTGGTGCAGGGCGTGGTGGACGCGCCAGCGCGGACGCCAGCCGAGTTCCCGTTCCGCCTTGGACCAATCCAGTTCCAGCCACTGCGCTTCGTGCGGGTGAGGACCTTCCGCGACGTTCCAGCTCAGCGGCAGTCCGGATTGCGTCTGGAATTCGCGAACGATCCAGCCCACGTCGCGGGCGTCTTCGGCGAATGGACCGAAGTTCCAGGCCTGGGCTTTCGACGGGCCGTGCTCCCAGAGCGCCTTGGCCAGCGTCAGGTAGCCGCAGACCGGTTCGAGCACGTGCTGCCAGGGTCGCGTTGCCCGGGGGTTGCGCAGAGAAAGCGTGACACCGCGATCCACGGCCCGCAGCGCGTCCGGGATGAGCCGGTCATCCGCCCAGTCACCACCACCGATCACGTTGCCGGCGCGAGCAGTGGCGAGCCCCACGCCATGTTCCGCGTGGCGCGAAACCGGAAAGTACGAATCCCGAAACGACTGCGCCACGAGTTCCGCGCAGGCCTTGCTGCTGCTGTAGGGGTCGTGCCCGCCCAGCCGATCGTCCTCGCGAAAGGCCTGCGGGCGATCGTTGTTCTCGTAGCACTTGTCGGTGGTGACCACGACGATCGCGCGCAATCCCGGCGCGGCGCGCAAGGCATCCAGCACCTGGACCGTGCCCAGCACGTTGGTCGAGTAGGTCTCCACCGGCTCGGCGTAGGAACGACGGACCAGCGGCTGCGCCGCGAGATGGAACACGATCTCGGGCCGGGCCTGCGCGACAGCGTCGCGGAGCGCGGCAGCGTCCCGGATGTCGCCGGGTATCGAGTGCATCGAGGCGCCCACGTTCGCCACCGTGAACAGGTTGGGTTCCGTCGGCGGTGCGGGCAGCGAAAAACCCGTCACCCGGCTTCCCAGCTCCTGCAGCCAGAGGCTCAGCCAGCCGCCCTTGAATCCCGTGTGACCGGTGACGAGGACGCGCTTGCCGCTCCAGAACGGATCCTCGCTCACGTCGCGTCAGGTCCAGATCTGCCAGGGCGCCTTGCCGGTGGCCCACAGCGCTTCGAGCTGGTTCTTGTCGCGCAGCGTGTCCATCGGCTGCCAGAAGCCGGCGTGCAGGAAGGCCGAAAGCTGATTCTCGTGGGCGAGCTGTTCCATCGGCTCCTTCTCCCACAGCACGTCGTCGGCCGCAATGTAGTCGAGCACCTTCGGCGAGAGAACGAAGAAACCGCCGTTGATCCAGGCATTGTCGCCCTGCGGCTTTTCCTGGAACGACGACACGCTGCCGTCCTCGATGCGCAGCGCGCCGAATCGTCCGGGCGGCTGCGTGGCGGTGAGCGTGGCCAGCTTTCCGCGCTCGCGATGGAAGCGCAGCAGGGCCGTGATGTCGACGTCTCCGACGCCGTCACCGTAGGTCATGCAGAAGTCCTCATCGCCGAGGAAGCGGCGCACGCGCCGCATGCGGCCGCCGGTCTGCGTTTCCTCCCCCGTATCGACCAGCGTCACCCGCCACGGCTCGGCGTTGCGCTGGTGCACTTCCATGCGGTTCTGCGCCAGGTCGAAAGTGACGTCCGAGGTATGCAGGAAGTAGTTGGAGAAGTACTCCTTGATCATGTAGCCCTTGTAGCCCAGGCACACCACGAAGTCGTGAAGGCCGTGCTGCGAGTAGAGCTTCATGATGTGCCACAGGATCGGCTTGCCGCCGATCTCGATCATCGGCTTGGGACGGGCGACCGACTCCTCCGAGATACGAGAGCCTTTGCCCCCGGCCAGGATCACCACTTTCATGCCGTCTTCTCCTCGGCGGAATTCGCGCGCGGACCTGCGAACTTCAGAAGCCCCTTCCACAGCCGCAGCGAAATCATCGCAAACAGCAGCCAGAAGGTCGCCTGCGAAAGAACCGAAAAGAAGTGGCCCAACGCAGGCCGTTTCCAGTCGTAGGGTCTGCGCGCCAGGAAGCGTTCGGCCTGCGCTTTCTGCTGGATATCCTGCATGCGAAATCCGTCACCGGGAACGCAGGCGTTTTCCTGCGGATGGACCAGGCAGGCCGGGTTGAACAACAGGCTCTGCCCCGACGCATCCGTCGAGAGGGCTTCGCCGTCCCGGATGCGTTCGATTTGAGGAAACGCCTCCAGGCGATAGCCGTAGAGGGGGTTGTAGCAGAGGCCCTGGGAGATACCCAACATCATCGTGTCGTTCCGGGACCCGTAGCCCAACGCCCGCCGATCGCCGCCGACGTGGGTGATGGCAATCGGCGGTTGGCCTTCCAGCGTGGCCGCATAGGCCTCCATCACCGGACGCGGGTCATAGGTCTGCAAGGCGGGGTCGAAGTAGTACTGCAACGGCTCCTTGGCGGGTCCGAACCAGATCAGGACGAACGCCGCTGCGGCAATGAGATTCGCCTGCGCGGGTCGCTGCAGGATCAGCGCCTGCAAGGGTGAAGCCAGAAGCCATTGCACCAGCGGCAGATACAAGATGATCCAGCGCATCGGCCAGGTTGCGCTGTTGAGGATGGGGATTTCCTTGATCAGTCCTCGAACCGGTCCGCTGTCCCAAAGAAGCAGGACCGGCAGCGCGAGAAGAAGCACCAGCCCCAACATTGAGAGGAGCCGCGCCAGGTCCATCGGCGCCGAAGGGCTCCCCTTTTTTTCGGCAGGCACCGTGCGATTACGCAGGAGCCAGATCCAGACACCCGCGACGACGCCGACGAACAGGGCCCCCAGGCCGAAGCCCAGGGCCCACTCGTGAGGGAGCGCCGTATAGCGCACTCCGGTCAGGGCCTTGGCAGAGAACCGATAGACCCATTCCGACGGGGCAAACAGGGACAAGGCGATGCTGGTCAACACGTCCCGCAGCGATGCGAAGCCCGGCAGTTCGTAGAAGTCGCGAGGGAACTGACGCATCAGGCTCAGCGACTCGTAAATCTTCGAGCTGTTGAGGACCAGCGCCGCCACACCTCCCGACACGAGGCGACCGGCAATCGTCCAGAAATGGGCGCGGGCCCGGAGAACCAGCACGCAACACAGCAGCAACGCAGCCAGGACGCCCGGAACCAGCATGCCGCCGAAGCCGAATTGCAGCCAGGCCGTCAGGAACACGGTGACGCCGATCGCAGGCCATACCTGGGCGCTCAGCTTGCGGGACGCGGGCCAGCAAAGCGCCAGCACGAGCCACGGCCACAGCGGCCACGGCTGATAGCCCGCCTCTCCCACTGCCGATCTCAGGGGCAGGAAGTTGTTGACGATTCCGATCACCGCGAAAAGAGCGGCTCCCAGAATCGTCCACCCGAAGACTCGACGCGCCAGCACGTAGCTGCCGACGAATCCGACGCCTGCGATGAGCAGCGCATCCAGGTGAGTCGCCAGAAACGGATTCACCCCGTAGGTGAGCCACTGGAGCGGAGAATAGAAGGCGGCTTGCGGATCGGCGTAGAGAGCCGAGCCTGCGCACCAGGCTGGCGTGAACCATGGCGGATTGAAGAGGCCCCCGATCACGCCGTTGCTCATGAGCCAGTACTTGCCTTCGAGCAGGCCGATACCGGTCAGCGAGAAGTCATGCCCGATGGAGGTGGAGCCGGAGTAGAAGCGTCCCCAGATCAGCTCGAACAGAACGAGCGATAGCCCCAGAGTGATAAGCAGCACCTTGAGCCCGGGCGCCGAGCGACGCAGGGAAGTCTCGGCAACAACCGGGACTGCTCCCGCCGAGAAGACCGTCGCGGGCTTGTGCAGCACAACCTCACAAAGAGCGACGAGTCCTACCGCCAAGGCCTGGGCCCATCGCAAATCCATTCCCTGCGCGCTGAGCGCGTTGACCATCAGCGCAGCGACGCCGAGCGGAATCAGGCGATCCAGCTGGAACTTCGCGAATTGGCGAAGACCTGAATCAGGCGCTGTCTGCCGGCAGAAGCGACGCTGAACGACGAAGGCCAGCGTCGTGGCCAAGAGATAGGAAAGTGCGCAGAGCGCCCAGAGGTTGACGCTCGGCGGCAGGATCTGGAGCAAGCCCGTGAAGGCCAGCCACGCGGTCAGCGCAATCGACGCGGTCCATACGATGAAACGCGGCTTTTCGTCGTCAAGCATTCAAGCACTCAGTGTTGATTCAGACCGCGGGATAAGTCAGCACCGGATGCGGGTAGGACAGCTGATCGCGAATGTGCCGGGCGATGTCCGCCTGGTGACCGATGCTGGAAACCAGGATGCTTTCCGAACGCCCGGAAACCTCCTCTGGGGCAAGGATGCGAATCCCGTTGATGGTCTTTCCCCAGTAGCGGGAGTTTCCGTCGACGAACGCCGCGATGGGCACGCGGCCCAGTTCGCTGGTGGCTAGCAGGCGCAGCGTGAGCGTGCCGCAACCCCAGACGATCAGCGGTTCGGCACGTCGCGCGAGTTCGGCAACGAAGTCGCGGATTGCGCGTTCGCGTCGGTGCGAGGTCTCGATGTACGCAGTGATCGTCGCCGCGGTTGCGTGTTCGGGAACGATCGGTTCGACCTTCTCAGACGCCTTCAGGACGCTCGCCGCAACGGGCGCCGTGACTTCATCGTTGTGCGCGCGATCGCGTTCCAGCAGATCGACGACTTCGAAGCCGTTGCAGCGCGCCAGCGCGGCCAGGGAATTCGCCGACAGGTAATTGATGTGCTCGACGCTGAACTCCTGGAACGGCGCGTCGACGTTTCGTACCCAGCCTCCCGCGTTCGGTATCTCGATATAGAGGAGGCCGCCGGGCGACAAAGCGGCGCGGAGCGTGCGCAAGACCGCTGCGATATCCCGAACGTGCTCCAGCACGGCGATCAGGATGATCATGTCGTAGCCCGTTTCCCCGTCCGGAATCAGCCGGGCATCGGACAAGTCACCAACGCGAACCTTGACGCGGTAATTCTCCCAGGCCGCAGCAGCACACCCCGGGCTCGGATCCAGGCCGACGACATTGGAATAGCCGCGGTCTCTCAACATGCCGAGCATCGCGCCCGTGGCGCAGCCGACCTCGAGGACGCGGAGCGATCGCGTAGGCAGATAGCGCTCGATATCCGACACTTCCTGTTCGAAGCGTCTCAGCGTGGCGCGCGGTAATTCCGCGCTTTTGCCGGTCCCCTCGTATTTCGAGCCATCGCGATAGTAACGATCAAAATCTGCCTGCTCGGGGATCTTGTCTGCGAAACAAACGCCGCAGACGCCACAGGTCACGACGTCATA
Organism: Panacagrimonas perspica; assembly: GCF_004364935.1. Taxonomy (GTDB): domain Bacteria; phylum Pseudomonadota; class Gammaproteobacteria; order Nevskiales; family Nevskiaceae; genus Panacagrimonas; species Panacagrimonas perspica. Next base: position 401,046 of record NZ_SOBT01000009.1, read on the forward strand.
GCCGTCCATGATGCTGACGCCTTCGATGCGGGCAAAGTGCTGCTCAAACAAGCGGTGCCCACGTGGCCCGCCGCAGCCCGGGCACGCGCGCACGAACATACGAATGCCGCCGAACTCGTCAATCTTGCTCATCGCTCTCCTGCGCGAAACTGCCTGCGGCAGTCGGACCACAGCGTGATGACCACAACAAAGAATTCCTGCAAAGCAAGTCGGTCAAGAGTTGTCTTGTCGCTGCTCATGGGCCGTCCGCAAGCGCGTCTGGTCCTTTGGTCAAGGCGCTCGGCGTACGTAACGGTCCGATCGCCGGATCCGCGCTCGCCTGCTCGGGGAAATTGACGCGGTACAACTCGACCACGTGGGGATGGTCCTGCGCCCTCTGATGCAGGGATGCCACGTACTCCCCGATCAGTCCGGCGATGAGGATCTGCACCGAGCCGAACAGGAAGATACCAATCAGGAGCGGCGCCTGGCCCAGCGGGAAAGAACTCCAGAACGCAAGTTTTGCCAACAGATAGATACCGGCAACCATGAAACCGAAGACCGACATGGCGGCGCCCAGGAGTGTCGCGAATCGGATCGGCGCGCGCGAGGAACTGATCAGGCCGAGTAGCGCGACCTCGAAAAGCGACAGGACCGTGTGCTTGGAGAATCCAAAACGGCGTCGCTCCTTCTGAAACGAGACGCGGGCCATCGGTAGCCCAATTTCCGACACCAATCCGCGCACATAGGGATAGGGTCCCCCGACGCGGCGCATCAGTTCAATCACGCGACGGTCATACAAGCCAAATCCCGTAAACCCCGGTACCGCACCTGACTCCGACACCATCTCCAGGATGAGGTAATAGAGCTGGCGGCACCGCCGCATGAGCCATCCGTCGGGCGCCCGATCGTAGACCGCGGCCACTACCGCACTCCCCTTTTCCCACTCGCGCAGCAGTTGCGGGATCAGCTCCGGAGGATCCTCGAGGTCACTGGCGAGGCAGATGGCAGCATCGCCGCGGGCCTGCATCAGCGCGTGGTAGGGCGACCGGACCGGGCCGAAGTTGCGCGCGTTCACGATCAGCTTCACTCGCGGATCTCGGGCGCACAGCACCATGATCTTTGCAGCGGTGCTGTCAGTAGAACCGTTGTCGATCAGGATCAGCTCGAAGTCGTACCCAGCTTCGCTAGCCATGACCGCGCCCACTCGCTCGTAGAGCAGTTCGACGTTTTGTTCTTCGTTGAAGCAGCCGGAGACGATACTGACCAGTCGCGTCATTGGCTCCACCCGGCTTCGATTCTCCCGGAGCGGGGGGGAGGCTTACCGCAGGTGGATTTTTGGATGGGTCGCATTCGGCGAGGTTCACGCGGGTTCTGGCAGTTCGGGCGCGACCAACCCGAATGGTCCATCGCCGAGGCCATGATACGGTCAAGACGCGCAGCGGCTATACCGCTACGCTCGTCACCGCGGCAGGTATTCCCGGACCCAACTTGGCGAGCATTTCTTGAAAACCGACGACTGCGGACTTCGACTCGAACGCCTCCTGTCGGAGAGCATGGACGCCGTTCTGGAACGCGAACGGGACAGCCTGGAGCGTGAAATCGGAGGTCTCGACAGGCCCTTCGTCCTGTTCGGCGCCGGAAATCTGGGGCGCAAGGTACTGAAGACGCTGCGCCGCATTGGGAAAGAGCCGGCGGCTTTTATGGACAACAATCCGGCTCTGTGGGGTACAGAACTGCTCGGCGTTCCGATCCTCCAACCTTCAGAGGCGGCGAAGAGATTCGATCCGTCCCAGGTGGGTGTGATCACGACGATCTGGTGCGGTGAGGCCACCGACAAGATGTCCGACCGGATCGGGCCACTGCGCACCCTCGGCTTTTCCCACATCGCGTTGTTCGGGCACCTGGCTTGGAAATTCCCGGAAGCATTCCTGCCTCATTACAGTCTGGACCGCCCCTCAAAAGTCATCCTGGACGCGCCCCAGATTCGCGCGGCGTTCGCCTGCCTAGACGACGACGAGTCACGGCGATTGTTCGTGGATCACGTCGAGTGGCGCCTGTTCCTGGACTACGACCTTCTGCCGCGACCGTCGAAGGAGGAAATCTATTTCGGCCCGAAATTCTTCGGCCTGTCGGAATCCGAGGTGCTTTACGACATAGGCGCCTATACCGGTGACTCGGTGGAGTGCTTCCTTCGCAGCGCCCGTGGAGAGCGTTTCTCGCAAGTCCATTCTTTCGAACCTTCTCCAGACAATTTTCGACGGCTGGAGCAGTACGTGGCCTCGCTAGGCGATCGGGAACAACGGATCCAGACGCACCAGCTTGCCCTCGGTGACGGAATCGGCGAGATCCAGGTCGAGACACAGAGCGGCCCTGCGTCGAGAGTCGGCAGCGGTACGGAAACCGTCGCGATGACGACTATCGACGCCTTCGCGCAGACCGCCGCCCCACCGACGCTGATCAAGATCGACATCGAAGGGTTCGAGCCGCAGTGCCTGGCAGGCGCTCACGAGACCATCTCTCGCACGCAGCCGGTCGTCGCAGTCTGCGTCTATCACCTGCAAGCGCATCTTTGGGAAATCTTGCTGCAGCTGCACTCGTACTATCCGCAGTATCGCTACCGATTTTGCCCGCACCTGGCCGATGGTTGGGATCTGGTGCTCTATGCCGTACCCCCTAACCGCCTGCCCGCCTGACCTTCTCTCACCTCGAATCGCCATGCGCGTCGCCGACTACGTATTCGCATTCATCGCCCGCCAAGAGATCGGGCATGTGTTCTTCCTGCCTGGAGGAGGAGCCATGCATTTGAACAATGGACTGCTCCGGCAGCAGTCTCTCACCGCCGTCAGCATGCTCCATGAGCAAGGTGCAGCGATCGCGGCGGAAGGTTACGCCCGCACGTCCGGAAAGTTCGGCGTGTGTCTTGTCACTTCGGGCCCCGGCGCGACGAACGCGATGACGGGACTCGCGGGCGCCTGGTTCGAGTCCACACCGGTCGTGATCATCTCCGGGCAGGTCAAACGCGCAGACCTCAAGCGGGACAGTGGCCTTCGGCAGCTAGGAACCCAGGAACTCGACATCGTCACGGTGGTGAGATCGTTGACGAAGTACGCCGTCTGCCTCACCGAACCTGCGCGTGTCCGCTACGAACTGGAAAAAGCGTTCCACCTGATGCGGGAGGGGCGACGCGGGCCGGTGTGGATCGACATCCCGCTCGATGTGCAGGCAACGACGATCGATCCGGAGGCACTGGTCGGCTTCGATCCCGCGGAGACGCAGACGCCGAAAGCGCAGGAGCCGGCAGCTTTCGTGGCAGAGCTGGCGCAATGGATCCGGCAGGCCCGGCGGCCAGTATTGTTGGCGGGCAACGGCGTGCATTGCGCCGGCGCCGAGGCCGACCTGCGCGATCTGATCCAGCGTCTTCAGATCCCGACATTGACCACCTGGATCGCTGCGGACCTGTTGGAGTATTCGCACCCGCTGTTCTTCGGGCGGCCCGGTACCGTTGCCTCGCGTGGCGCCAACTTCACGGTCCAGAACTCGGATCTGGTGCTGGCCATCGGTAGCCGCATGGATTTCTCGATCACGGGCTTCGATCGGACCCAGTTCGCCCGCGACGCCCGGATCGTCGTGGTCGACATCGACGCTGCCGAGATCCAGAAGCTGGGCGACTTGCCCGACCTCGCGTTCGTGTCGGACGCAAAGCGGTTCATCCAGGATCTGTTGGCGGAGTTGGGAACAGAGCCGCAGCCGTCCCGTACCGACTGGATCGAGAGATGCAGCGGCTGGAAAGAAAAATACCCGGTCGTACTGCAGGAATATCGCGACCAAACCGACTTCGTGAACACCTACGTGTTCACGGAAACGCTATGCGAGGAACTGGCCGAAAACGATCAGATCATTCCTGGTAGCTCCGGTGCCGCCCTCGACACGTTCTGGCTGTCGGTCAAACTCAAGAAAGGCCAGCGGGCGGTCGCGACCGGCGGCTTGGGGTCCATGGGCTACGGGCTGCCCGCATCGATCGGGGGTTGCCTGGGTAGCGGGCGGCAACGAACCATTTCCGTCGACGGTGACGGCGGATTCGTCATGAACATCCAGGAACTGGAAGTCGTTCGTCGACTGCAGCTACCCATCAAGTATTTCGTGCTGAACAATAACGGCTATGCCTCGATTCGGGCATCGCAGGGTGGCTACTTCAAGGAAACAATCGGCTGCGATCCAAGCTCGGGACTGACGCTCCCTGACATCGGCAAGCTCGCTGCAGCGTTTCAGATTCCTTTTGCTCGTGTCCAGGACCCGTCCGCGCTACGGAGCTCAATTTGCGAGGTGCTTGCCATTGACGGACCCGCGATCTGCGAGGTGATCGTCCAACCGGAACAGAACATCGGCCCGCGCGTCACCTCCAGAATCAGGAGTGACGGCAGCATGGTGTCGAGTCCGCTGGAAGATCTCTTCCCCTTTCTCGATCGCGAGGAATTGCGGGCCAACATGCTCATTCCCTTGCTCGAACCATGACGGCGGACGCATTTCTGAAAGCCTACGCGGACGCAGGCCTGTACACGATGCAGGGTCGATTGTCGGCACCCGAAAATGGACGCTTCCAGTCTTTCCCGCGCAATCATTGGCGAACCGAGATCGAGCGCGCTCCGCAAGTTCCGTTGAGAGGGATCGAGTGGATCTACGACCTGTACGGGAGTGGCGCCAATCCTCTTGAAACGGCAGAGGGCCGCGCTGACCTTCGCCAGCAGCTAACGGCGTCGGGCGTGAGTGTGGTGTCGATCTGCGCCGACTACTTCATGGATCGTCCCTTCGTGCGCGTCAGCCGCGAGGAATGCTTGCAACGACGGGAGAACCTCGCGTGGCTCATTTCCATCTGCCCCGAGATGGGAATCGGGCGGATCGTCCTGCCGTTCGTCGATGCATCGAGGATCGCGGACGCGGCCGATGCCTCCGTCGTGCTGGAGTGCCTGCGTGGCGCACTGCCGCAGGCCGAAGCTGCCGGCGTGGAGTTGCACCTCGAGACTGATCTGGACCCACTCCGTTTCCGCGCGCTCCTGGACAACGTTCCGCACCCGCTGGTGAAAGTGAATTACGACTCGGGCAACAGCGGGTCGCTCGGATATCGGCCGCAGGACGAGTTCGCTGCCTACGGGTCCCGGATAGGCAGCTTCCATATCAAGGACCGGGCGCTCGGTGGTGGGACCGTCCCACTCGGCTCCGGCAATGTGAATTTCACGGAGCTGCGGCAATGTCTGCTCGACGTCGACTATCGCGGTGACTTCGTGATGCAGGTGGCGCGCGGGGCGTCCGGAAACGAGGTCGACTGGCTGCGTGAGGCCTCCGCCACCGCCTGCGGTTGGCTACGCGGCGACGCAACCCTTAAGTAAGGCCTGGAGAATTAATGCGCGTTCTATTCTGTGGGCTGGGTGGCATCGGCCAGCGGCATCTCCGCAATCTGCGCACGCTGATGGGCGATGACTTGGAAGTACATGCCTACCGCGTACGTGGGCTTCGGCAAAAGCTGCGGGACAACCTGAGCATCGAGGAAAACGCCGACCTCGAGGCGGACTACGGACTGATCGTTCATACGGATCTCCAGGCTGCGTTGTCGACGCAACCGCAGGTCGTGTTCGTCTGCAACCCCAGCAGCCTGCACACGCCCATTGCGCTCGCCGCCGCTCGCGCTGGGGCGCATGTTTTCCTCGAGAAGCCGGTTTCCCATTCGCTCGATGGCCTCGACGAGCTTCAGGCGGTCGTCGAGTCGACCGGGCGGGTCTGCTACGTCGGGTACAACCTGCGTTTCCACCCGGGGTTCGAGCGCCTGAAGACACTGCTGGATGACGGCTTCTTCGGCAATATTTTCAGCGTCCAGGCGGAGGTGGGCGAATACCTTCCGGGTTGGCACCGATATGAAGACTATCGGCAGATGTACGCGTCGCGCCAAGACCAGGGCGGTGGCGTGATCCTCTCGCAGATCCACGAGATGGATCTGATCTATTGGTATTTCGGGATGCCCGAGTCGATCGTTTGCCGCGGCGGCAAGCTGAGCAATCTGGAAATCGACGTCGAAGACACCGCGACCTCCCTGATGCAGTACCGCGGCCCCCTTGGTCGCTTTCCGATTTCCTTGCACCAGGACTTCGTCCAGCGTCCGCCGGCAAGAACATTCAAGATCGCAGGCGACCGGGGCGTAGCGATCATGAACCTCATTGCCAACCACCTTCAGGTCTACAGTTCCGAGGGTCAGCTGATCGAGCAATCAGAATTCGTTGGCTTCCAGCGCAACGACATGTTCCTCGCGCAAATGCGCCACTTCCTGGCTTGCGTGCAGCAAGGTGAGGTCCCACGGGTAGGCCTGCACACCGGCGTCCAGAGCTTGCGCATGGCGCTTGCGGCGAAGGCATCGCTCTCGCAGGGGACGGAGGTAAGGCTGTCCGGAGACGCGTTGTGACCCGCTCTTCAAATGGGCGAGATCTGTTCTCGCTCGACGGCCGCGTCGTCATCATCACCGGCGGCGGCGGCATGCTCGGCTATCAGCACGCTGCGACGGTGGCGAGTCTCGGCGGAAAGCCGGTGCTTCTCGATATCAGCGAAGAAGCATTGGACAGGAACCGTTCCCGCCTGATCGCCGAGTTCGGCACCCCGGTACTGACGCGACCCGTGGACATCACGGACCCTGTCGCCGTGGAGGACGCGAAGGCCGCGGTGCTGCAGCATCACGGCCAGGTCGACGTGCTGATCAACAACGCCGCGCGTAATCCAAAAGTGGAGGACGCCTCCGATCGCAACTTCTCGCGTCTCGAGAATTTTCCGATCGAGCAATGGCGGCAGGACCTGGACGTGGGCCTGGGCGGCGCGTTCCTGTGCGCCCAGGTGTTCGGGACCCAGATGGCGCTGGCGGGACGCGGCGGCGTGATCATCAATATCGCGTCCGATCTTGGCGTCATTGCACCGGACCAGCGGCTTTACCGCGTCGAGGGGCTTGCGGAGCATCTGCAACCGGTCAAGCCCGTCACCTACTCGGTGGTGAAGCACGGCCTGCTGGGCTTGACCAAATACCTGGCCACTTACTGGTGCGAACAGGGCGTCCGTTGCAACGCACTCTCACCGGGCGGCGTCTACGCGGGACAGAACGACGTCTTCGTGAGCAAGCTCGCCAAGCTGATTCCGATGGGGAGGATGGCCGAGCCCGACGAATATCGTGGCGCCATCGCATTCCTCTGTTCCGATGCCTCGGCTTACTTGAACGGGGCGAATCTGGTGATGGACGGAGGTCGCAGCGTCTGGTGATTGTGGTCGAATGCGCCTTCGGTGCTCGACCCTGAATTGATCCTTGAGTGCCTGGAGCGCGTTTGAACGAGATGGCCGATTTCTTCACCGCTCCGCTGGAAACGGCGATCGCCGGCTGCTCCCCCGAACTGCTGCGTCCGCTGGTTGGCGCGAAGGTTCTGGTGACGGGTGCCAGCGGTTTCTTCGGTGAATGGGTCATTCGCGCGATCCGCCACCTCAACCGGCGATCCTTCTCCATCCGCGCGTTCTGCGTCAGCCGTGATCCAGCGGCGATGACGTCGCGCCTTCCGGATCTTCGCGGGCTCTCCGACATCGTCTGGCAGGTAGGCGACGCCGCCACTTTTCACCAGCTCCAGATCGAAGCGGACCTCACGCACATCCTGCACATGGCGGCCAGTTCCCACGCCAAGGACCGGCCCATCACCGCGGAAGAAACGGTGCGGACCATCCTGTCCGGAACCGAGGGATGCATCGAGCTCGCCAAGCGCACGGGGGCTCATCTGCACTTCGTCAGTTCCGGCGCGGTGTATGGAAGCCGCCGGCGTTCGGACGGCCCCGCACGGGAAGACCAGATCGGACGCTTCGCACCCGATCCTGCCGATCCCGCGCAGGCGTACGGAAACGCGAAGCGCATGGCCGAAGCGATGCTGGCCTGTTCGCTGGACAACTACTCGGTGTCGCGGCCTTTCGCTTTTTTGGGACCCCTGCTCCCTCTGGACAAGCACTTCGCCGCCGGCAATTTCATGCGCGATGCCGCCATGTCCCGGCCGATCCTGATCCAGGGCGACGGCTCTCCGTTGCGGTCGTATCTGCATCCGGCCGATCTCGCGATCTGGCTTCTGGCGCTGCTCGCGCAGGCGCCCCGGCGAGCCGTGATGAACGTGGGTTCGGATGAGCCGCTGTCCATTGGCGAACTCGCCACCCGGGTGAGTCGAATCGCGGGGTCGCCCGGCCCGTTGATCGCGGGTGCAAACACCCCGAACCCCGATCCGGCTGCCTACTGGCCGGACGTGTCGCGCGCCCGCTCCCTGGGCCTTTCCAACTCGCTCGGCCTGGACCGCGCCATCCAGGACGGTTTGACGTGGGCGCGGGGAACGCTGACGTAGAATTCATCGCATTACAGGGAGAAACAGAATGACGAATCAATCGACGGTACGGATCGGCAACGCGAACGTCGGCGACGGGCAGCCGAGTTACGTGATCGCCGAGATCGGGATCAACCACAACGGCGACCTGGGGGTCGCAAAGAAGCTGATCAGCCTGGCGGTCGCATCGGGCTGCGACGCCGTGAAATTCCAGAAGCGGACCGTGGACGTGGTCTACACGGCCGAAGAGTTGGCCAAGCCGCGCGAGAACCCGTTCGGACCTACCAACGGCGACCTCAAGCGGGGCCTCGAATTCGGACCCGATCAGTACCGCGAGATCGACAACTACTGCCGCCAGGTCGGCATCCCCTGGTTCGCGTCCTGCTGGGACGAGCAGTCGGTCGATGTGATCGATGCGTTCAATCCGCCCTGCTACAAGATCGCATCGGCCAGCCTGACGGACGACAACCTGCTGCGACATACGCGGGCCAAGGGGCGCCCCATCATCATGTCGACAGGGATGAGCACGCAGGAGCAGGTGGATCACGCGGTCGAGGTCCTGGGAACCAAGGACCTCGTCCTGATGCACACCTGCAGCACCTACCCCTCTCAGTACGGCGAACTCAACCTGCGGGTGATTCCGGCGATGAGGCAGCGCTACGGAATTCCCGTGGGCTATTCGGGTCACGAGACCGGCCTGGCATCGACGGTCGCCGCCTTGACGCTGGGGGCATGCGCCATCGAACGGCACATCACGCTGGATCGCGCCATGTGGGGTTCCGACCAGGCGGCGTCGGTTGGACCCAGCGGCCTGACCCGGCTGGTGCGCGATATCCGCATCGCGGAGGAATCCCTTGGCGACGGCATCAAGCGCATGGTTCCGAGTGAAGTACCCGTGATGAAGAAGCTGCGTCGAGTGGGTGCATGAGCGAGCCGATCCGCGCCGTCGCGCTCGACGTCGACGGCGTGCTGACCGACAACACGTTCACGTGGGGAGCGAACGGCGAGGAGTTCAAGCGCTTCTCGTTCGCCGACGTGATGGGTATCTCCCGGACGCGTCGATTGGATATCGCCTTTGCCCTCATCTCGGGAGAGGACAGTCCCCTCGTGACGCGCTTCGCGGCCAAGGTCGGCATCGAGAACGTCTACCTGGGATGCAAGGACAAGGCGGCCGCGCTGAAGCAGTTCGCCGACAGCGTCGGCGCGCCGCTGGCGGCCGTCGCCTTCATGGGCAACGACATCAACGATGTCGACGCCATGCGCATCTCGGGGCTCGCGGCGGCTCCCGCGGACGCGCATCCGTCGGCTATTCGCGTGGCACAGGTCGTCACCGTCAGGAAAGGCGGTGAAGGCGCGGTGCGGGAATTTCTGGACGCCCTGTTTCTGGATCCGGCTGGCCAGGCCTAGCATCGCGTGATGTCCGGCTGGATCAAGACGCTCGATGCAAGGCTCATCGCGGTGAGCCGGCGATTTGCGCCTGAATGGATTGCCTCGAGGATCGAGAAGGAGAACGTTCGCCGCTTCCTGCTTTTTCTCGTCGTCGGCGGAATCAACACGCTCTTCGGCTACGCCGTTTTTTGCGCGCTGCTGTACGCCGGCCAGCACTACGCCATCGCGGGGCTGGTGTCGACGATTCTTGGAGTGGCCTTCAATTTCGTCACCACGGGTGGGATCGTCTTCGAGAACCGGGATCCCCGGCTCCTGTTTCGATTCTCTTCCGGCTACGTTTTGCTGTATGGGATCGGCGTAGGCGAGATGCGAATCGCAGAGCTGCTTGGATTCAATCTTTACGTGGCTTCGGCTGCGCTCCTGCTTCCGAACGCCATATTTTCGTATCTGTTCAACAGGCGATATGTTTTCCCGGAGCCACGGCGCGGGTGAAGGATCCCTTTCCGATAGTCGTTCGCCCTCGCTCCCTCTCGCCGAAGATGATTCTCCTGAAAAATTTAGCGCGTCTGGAGCTTTGACTCGAGTACCGGAATGAGCATCAGTATTCCGATGAGATAACCGATGCTCTCTTCGTTACCGCCCAAAGTATCCAGGAGTGGCCTCCAGCCCGTGTCGCTCGTCTCGTTGACTTTCTTCAGCTCGCTCATCCAGAAGAGGGAACGAAATAAATCCTGTGCTCGAGACAGACTGTCGCTGTCCACGTCTTTCATCGCCACCACATCGAATCGGTCTACGTTTCAATGAGGTATCGGCGGCGGTGGCTCGTAGCCCTCGCAGATCACTTTTCGTGGCTCATTGTGTTGCGTGCAAAGGCGAGCCAGAAAACGGATCCGCGAATTAGCGACCACCAGACGTTGCTCAGGCATCAACTGGCTCATTGACTGTGTGTAAAGAGCTTCACCAGCCTCTACCTGATTGGTCGCCAGCAACATCAGCGCTTTTGCAGCACCAAAGACCGGCACGCCCGGCTTGTAGTTGAGTGCAATATCGATATCCCGCAACGCCTCCTCGAAATCACCACGCGAATTGTGGATTTGGGAAAGCGCCTGGTACGCGTGCGCCAGGATCGGCCTGTCGCCGTCACGGGGGCTTACATGGTGGGGATCGCGGCGATTACCGTCCGCATCGACCGCGTACGCCCTCAGCGCTCCACGAAGGTAGTTCTCAGCCTCGTCAAGTTGCCCGGCAGACGCCAGGTACGCCCCGTACTGGATCTGCACGAACGAATGCAGGGGCCCCTTGGCGCGCAGGCGTTCGAATACGACAGCTGCCTCGTCAAGACGCTTGGCATTGGAAAGAGCGTGCAAGTAGGCGCTCTGAGCGAACTGCAGATCTGGAAATTTCTGGTAGCTCCACGCCCAAAGGGACAGGTCGCTGCGCCATAGAGGCACCGTCACCGTGATGGTTGCGGCCGACAGGAAAATCCAGGCGCCCAGCAGCAGGCCTGTTCCCAGCTTCTGTACCCGCAGGCTCACCTGTTGTGTCAGCGGGAATGGCATGGCAGCCAGGCTCAATGCGATGAAGACCAGCGGCAAGGTCAGGAACCGGTCGCTCCCGATACTGCGGGCGGTGGAACTCAGCGGCACGATCTGCAGCACAGGCAGTAATGCCAACAAAACGCAGGCAATCAGAAAGCCGACGGGCGAGCGTTTCCAAAGTAACCAGGCCAATCCGGCCAATGCCAATAACGCGCCAGACGCGCGCAGCACGCCTGGGCCGCTGGCAAGGTCTTCCACGATGAACGGGTGGAGCGGACCTAGCGTGGTGAAGGGAACGACGATCTCGGCGAGATAGAACTGGAGTGCGTTGAGGACCAGCAAGGGGTGAAGGTACAGCGCGGCGCCGGAGGGCTGACCCACGAACGGCGACGCCGAATGGACGACAGCGCCAAACGCGCTCAGTCGCAGCATCACCCACAGCGCAAACACCAAGCCCAAGGCCAGCACCGTAGGGAAATCGCGTTGCGCGATTCGCAGCACGGCACGCCACAACGGCAGCTCGGGTGCGGGCTCGCGGACCAGGCGCAGGCACAGCAACAACGGCGGCAGCATGACCGCTACTTCTTTCGATCCCAAAGCCAGCGCAAAGGAGAATGCGATGCCCGCCGCGCGGCTCCAGCGACCGGCGATGACGCCATCCGCAATCAAGGCCAGGAGCATGAACGTCGTGGCCATGAGATCGAAGCGACCGGAAATCCAAGCCGTCGCTTCCAGCAGGCAGGGGTGCAGTCCGTAGATCAGTGCCGCCAATCCCGCACGCCATACCGGAGAGGGGCATGCCAACGGGCGCAGCAGCATCAGGGCCAGAACGTAGACCAGGGCAACGTTCAACAGATGCAGAGCCAGGTTCACTGCGTGGGCGGCCGTCGCATTGACGCCCCACAGCCGGAATTCGGCTGCCCAACTCGCCAGCACCAACGGGCGCAGATACGTGGTGCCATCCATCACGGGCTGCGACAACACCGCCCAGTCAATGACTCCGCTACGCAGCGAGGCATTGTCGACGAACAGGATGCTGTCATCCCACACAAAGCCGTTGGACAGCGTGCCGTGATACAGAAGGCCTGTTAGCAACAGGACCGCCGGCAGCAGCCACAACCTCACTGACCTCATGTCTTCCCCCATAAAAAAACGCCGCCCGAGGGCGGCGTTTTTTCCAGCTCTGTTCGCTTAGCGGCAGTTGGCCGGCACGTACTTCGACGCAATGGTCGTTGTGCAGCCCCAGTCCAGCTGACCCGTGGACGAGCCGATCGGGGTCGGAGTGAGCACGATGTTTCCGCTCGCATTCGGCACAGACGACACCGCGGTGATGATGCCGCTGCCGGCGGTGATGCCGATGCTCGACACGAACTTCGTCGCGCCCGGGAACTCGTAGCCATTGTTCGTGGCGGTGACCGAAGCCAGCGAGCCCAGCGACGACGCCGTCTCGGCGACCGCAACCTTGGCCGGGTTCGTCATGGTCAGAACTTCCGTGACCTTCGAGCGGGTGATGTAGTCCTGATACGCCGGGATGGCGATGGCGGCCAGGATGCCGATGATCGCGACCACGATCATCAATTCAATCAGCGTGAAGCCTTTCTGCATCTTCATAAGTGCAACTCCTTGAGTACTTGATGTCGGGTTACGCGATGTAGCGCAGAGGAATCGGAGCACTCCGTATGCCACGAGGCCGGATTTGGAGCCGTCTCAGCACTTTCAATTGCTTGCATATTCTTACGTCAGGCTTTGGCTGAATGAAGCCTGCCGTTTACGTCACTTCCTGACACATCTCGTCGACCGAACCTGACATTGCGTTTCGCAGGGTCGATTTTTTGAGGGGTCGCGGTCGGATGGCCGGCTTGGGTGGATCGGGTGCCGTTGGTCGCTGACGAGCGGGCTTCGAATGCTTGTTCGCGATCGCAGACGCCCCCCGGTTTCACCCGGGTTACAGGGGGTTCACCAGGTGCCCGCCGTCCACGACGATCTCGGTGCCAGTCATGTGGGCGCCGGCCTTCGACGCGAGCAGCAGCAGCGGGCCTTCCAGGTTTTCGTATTCGCCGAACCGTCGCGTCGGAATGCGCAGGCGCAGCTTCTCGCCTTGTTCGCCCTTGAGTTCGTCCTCGTTGATCTCGGTGATGAAGTAGCCGGGCGCCAGACTGTTGACCCGGATGTCGTAGCGGGCGAATTCCAGTGCCAGGGCCTGGGTCAGGTTCTTGAGTCCGGCCTTGGCGGCGATGTACGGGGTCAGCAGGTGGGTGACGCGGCTGCCCAGGATGGAGGTGATATTGATGAGGTTGCCCGGCCGCTTGGCGGCGACCATCCGGCGCGCGGTTTCCTGGGCGACGACCCAGGCGCCCTTGAGGTTGGTGCCCACCACCCAGTCCCACTCGGCGTCGTCGTAGTCCAGCGGACGCTGGGTGCCGGAGACGCCGGCGTTGTTGACCAGGATGTCGATGGGGCCCAGGCGCGAGGCGGCCTCGTCCAGGGCGGCGTTGACGCTGGCACGGTCGAGCACGTCCATCGAGACCGCCACGGCCTTGCCGCCCAGGGCTTCGATCTCCTTGACGGCGTCGGCGAGCTTGTCGGCACGGCGCGCCGCGAGGGCGACCTGGGCCCCGGCGCGGGCCAGCGTGAGGGCGAAATGACGTCCCAGGCCGGAGGAGGCGCCGGTGACCAGCGCGGTCTTGCCGGTGAGGTCGAACAGGGAGCGGAGGTAGTTGGGGTCCGTCATGGCGGGGCTCGGAAGAGGAAGTGGGCCGGGAAGCTTGGGCGAACGAAGGGGCCGGGACTTGTGTCGAGTGGAGGGGCTTCGCCCGGGCTACGGCGGCGGGGCCCCCCGGGCTAGCGGCCGGTGAAATTCGGCGCGCGCTTTTCGAGAAACGCGTCCACGGCCTCGGCGTGGTCTTCGGTCTCGTGGACGATGGCCTGGAACGCGGCGGACAGTTCCAGCACATCGGAGAGCCGCTGCTGCTGGCCTTCACGCAGCAGGCGCTTGGCCAGTCGCAAACCCTTCGCGGGATTGGCGACGACGCGCGCAGCCAGCGCCTTGGCGGTTGCCATCAACTGGTCGGCCGGCACGACCTGCGAGACCAGGCCCATGCGCTGCGCGGCGGCAGCGTCCATCGTGTCGCCGGTGAGAATCAGCTCGGCCGCATTCGCGAGTCCGACGGTGCGCGGCAGCACCCAGGCCCCTCCGTCGCCGGGGATGATCCCCATCTTGATGAAGCTGGATGCAAACTTGGCGCTGTCGGCGGCCACGCGCATGTCGCACAGGCAGGCCAGGTCCAGCCCGAGGCCGATGGCGTGTCCGTTGATGGCCGCGATCATCGGGAGCTCGCAGTCCCACAAGCGGCGGATCACCGCCTGCACGCCGCGTCGGTAGTTGTTGCGCGTCGCGATGGGCGTATCCAGCCGGCCGATGCCCTTGCGGTCCTTCATGCCCTTGAGATTGCCGCCGGCGGAGAAGGCGCTGCCTTCGCCGGTGAGCACGATGCAGCTGATGTGCTCGTCGCTCTCGGCGCGTGCGAGCGCAGCCATGATGTCCTCGCAGTCCTGCGCGCTGCCGATGGCGTTGCGCGTGGTGGGGCTGTTGAGCGTCAGGGTGACGACGCGGCCGTCCTGCTCGTAGCGGACGAAGGATTCGCGGGTGGTGGGATCACTCATGGGGTTCGGACGTGTCGGATGGAGGGCGCGAGGCGGATCCGCATTTTGCTCCGATGCGGGAGGCATTCCGAGTCGGGACATTGCGCAGGTCTCCTGTAGCCCGGGTGAAACCCGGGGCTTCTGCTTCGATATCGGCCCGGGGAAAAGCGCCCCCGGGTTTCACCCGGGCCACGGCGGTGTTGGTGTCGGCACCCGGTTGCCCGGTCACCACCCCGCGGCGATCATCGATCCAAGTCCCGCAACCGATCCGCGACGCCGCATCCGTGCAGACCTTCCACTTCGATCCCGTCGACCTGCCGCCCGGCATCCCGGCGTTCCGTGCCGAGATCCGCGCGTTCCTCGCGCGCGAGATGCCGCGTGACTATCCCGCCGAGCAGAAAGCGAACTGCTGGACCGTCTACGACGCAGACTTCTCGCGGCGTCTCGGCGAGCGCGGCTGGATCGGCATGCACTGGTCCAAGACTTACGGCGGCCACGAACGCAGCGCGCTCGAGCGCTACGTGCTGATGGAAGAACTGCTCGCCGCCGGCGCGCCGGTGGGCGCGCACTGGATCGGCGATCGCCAGACCGCGCCGGCGATCCTGCGTTACGGCAGCGAATCGCAGAAGCAGCGCCACGTGCCGCGCATCGCGCGCGGCGAAGCCTTCTGCTGCATCGGCATGTCGGAACCCAACGCCGGCTCGGACCTCGCCAGCGTGCGCACGCGCGCGGAGCGTCTCCCCGACGGCCGCTGGAAGATCAACGGCCAGAAGATCTGGACGACGCTGGCGCATCGCAGCCACCTGATCATCGTGCTCGCGCGCACGTCGCCGGCCGACGAGAAGAATCGCCACGCCGGGCTGTCGCAGTTCCTGCTCGAGTTCGACACGCCGGGCCTGCGCGTGCAGCCGATCGTCGATCTCGTGGGTGCCAAGCACTTCAACGAGATCTTCTTCGAGGACTGCATCGTCGATGCCGAATGCCTGCTCGGCACCGAGGGCCAGGGCTGGAAGCAGGTCACCGCGGAGCTCTCGCTCGAACGCAGCGGGCCGGAGCGCTACCTGTCCAGCATCGCGTTGTTCTTCGAGCTGCTGCGCGTCGTCGGGCCGTCGCCGTCGGAGTCGGTGCGCCAGGCGATCGGCCGCGTGACGGCGGAAATCTGGACCTTGCGGCAGATGTCGCTGTCGGTCGCCGGACAGCTCGCGCGCGGCGAGGATCCTTACGTGGAAGCCGCCATCGTCAAGGACCTGGGCAACGTCTTCGAACAGGCACTGCCGCCGCTGGTGCAGGCACTGGCCGACGACGGCATCCACCTGGAGCAGGACAGCGATTTCGTGCGGACCCTGGCGCTGCTGCTGCAGACCTCGCCGTCGTTCTCGCTGCGCGGCGGCACGCGGGAAATCCTGCGCGGGATCATTGCGCGCGGGTTGGGGTTGCGATGAGCACGAGCGCGCAGGTCATGGCATCACGCGTAGCCCGGACGCAGTCCGGGGCTTTTCCGTTGTCAGCAGCAAGAGCCCCGGACTGCGTCCGGGCTACGCGGTTCGCAGTCCCTGGGGCGCAGCGATGAGCGAACAACGCCAGATACTGGCCGACACGGCCGACCGCCTGTTTGCGGATGCGGTGACCTCGCGGCGCATTGAAGGCTTCGACGCGAAACTTTGGCAGCAGACCATCGAGATGGGCCTGCCGCTGCTATTGGCGCCGGAAGCCGACGGCGGCGCGGGCGGCGACTGGGACGATGCGGGCGCCGTGCTGCACGCGCTGGGTCATCACGGCGTTCCGATTCCGTTGGCTGAAAACATGATCGCGGCGCAGCTCGCCGCCGACGCAGGGCTCGAACTTCCGTCAGGACCCGTGAGCCTGGCCACTCGCGTCGAGGGTGCGCTCCAGCAAGCCGGCACGCGTTTCGATGGCAAGCTGCTCGGCGTTCCATGGGGACGCCACGCCGATGCCATCCTCGCCGTCGTGCCGGGACATACCGTCTTGCTGCGCCGCACCGACGCCACGTCGCTGCGCCACGCGCACAACCTCGCCGACGAGCCGCGCGACGATCTGATTTTCGATAACGCACCCGCTGTCTGCGGACCGGCGAGTGACGGCACGCAGGCATCACACTTGCTCGCACTCGCCCGCTGCGCACAGATCTCCGGCGCGCTCGAAGCGGCGCTGCACAAATCCGTCGAGTACGCGCAGACGCGCAAGCAGTTCGGCCGCGCCATCGGGCAGTTCCAGGCGGTGCAGCAGCAGCTCGCTCAGTTCGGCGCCGAAGTGGCGGCCGCGATGTGCGCCACGCGCGCCGCCTGCCGCGCCGCGACGCGTGGCGATGCGTCGTTCCAGATCGCGGCGGCCAAGCTGCGCTGCAATCTCGCGATCGGCTTCGCCACGTCGACGGCCCACCAGGTGCACGCCGCGATCGGATTCACGCGCGAGTTCGACCTGCGCCAGTCGACGCAGCGCCTGTGGTCGTGGCGCACCGAGGGCGGCAACGACCGCGCCTGGGCCGACGTGCTGGGCGCCCGGGTCTGCGCCCGCGGCGATCAGTTCTGGGCGGATCTCACCGCCCGAGACGATGCGGTGAGCCTGACGTGAACACACCTGCGACCAGCAGAAGGACCGTCGTCATCACCGGCGCCGCCGGCGTGCTCGGCCGCGCCGTCGCGCAGGCATTCAAGGACGATGATCTCGTGCTGGTCGATCTCGAACGCGCGGCGCTCGAGAAAGCGCATGGACCCGATGGCGCGCGGCGCCAGCTCGTCGCACTGGATCTGCTCGATGCCGCTGCCACCGCCGTCGCGCTGTCGTCTCGCGTTGCCGGCGCGTCGCGGCTGGTGCTGTGCAATGTCGCCGGCGGATTCACGATGGGCACACCGGTGCACGAGACCGCCGACGAGATCTGGACGCGCATGCTCGATCTGAACGTCAACACGCTGGTGCACGCGAGCCGCGCCGTCGTGCCGCGCATGCTGGAGACCGGCTTCGGCAAGATCGTCAACGTCGCCGCCGCGTCGGCCGTGAGCGGCAAGGCGCAGATGGGCGCGTATGTGGCGGCCAAGAGCGGCGTTGCGCGGATCACCGAGACGCTGTCGCAGGAGTTGCGCGGCAAGGGCATCAACGTGAACGCTGTTGCGCCCAGCATCATCGACACACCGGCGAACCGTGCGGCGATGCCGGATGCGGACCCCACGCAGTGGGTGTCAGCGCAGGATCTCGCGAACGTGATCCGGTTTCTGGCTTCGGACGAGGCGGGGGCGGTGCACGGCGTCGTGATGCCGGTCGTGGGGTTGAGCTAGCGCCACCCGCCCCGGATTGCGCGCGATCTCTGGAGAAGCGCGCCGCCGTAGCCCGGGTGAAACCCGGGGCCCCGCCCCGATCCGGGCAGCAACCCCGGGTTGCACCCGGGCTACGCGCACCCCCTGGCTTCGGACCGTCTCTCAAATCTCGAAAAGCTCATGCGTAGCCCGGACGAAGTCCGGGATTCCCGCTCATTGATCGAACGTGGATCCCGGACTTCGTCCGGGCTACGGGTGCTAACCCGTCCAGCCCTTGCCCGCCGCAGCCCGCTCCACCAGCAGCGGTGCCGGAGTCCACAACACGCCCTGCTCGGCGTGATAGCGCTGCACCGTCTCCAGCACCTTCGCCAAGCCCTGCTCCTCGGCCCAGAACATCGGGCCGCCCTGGTGACGCGGGAAGCCGTAGCCGTAGAGATAGGTCACGTCGATGTCCGACGCACGGATCGCGATGCCCTCGGCGAGAATCTTCGCGCCTTCATTGGCCATCGCGCTGAGCACGCGCGTGACGATCTGCTCGTCCGTCACGGCGCGGCGCGGAACGCCCAGCTCCACCGACACCGACTCGATCAGCTTCTCGATCTCCGGATCCGGCGTCGCATTGCGGCCTTCGTACTTGTAATAGCCCGCGCCGGTCTTCTGCCCGAAGCGGCCCATCTCGCAGATGCGATCTGCCACCGGCGAGTAACGCAGCGACTTGTCGCGCGTGGCCTCACGACCCTTGCGCACGCTCCAGCCCACATCGAGCCCGGCGAGATCGCGCATCAGGTACACGCCCATCGGAAATCCGAAGGCCTGCAGCGCGCGATCCACCTGCCACGGCGTGGCGCCTTCCTCGAGCATGAAATCGCACTCACGCCCGTACACGTACAGGATGCGATTGCCGATGAAGCCGTGGCAGTTGCCCGCGAGCACCGGCACCTTGCCCAGCGTCTTGGCCAGCGCCATCACGCTGGCGATGGTCTGCGCGCTGGACTTGGCGCCGCGCACGTTCTCCTGCAGCTTCATCACGTTTGCGGGCGAGAAGAAGTGCGTGCCGATCACGTCCTCGGGACGCTTCGTCGACGAGGCGATGCCGTCGATGTCCAGGGTCGAGGTGTTGGTGGCGAGAATCGCACCAGGCTTCATCACGCGATCGAGCGCGCCGAAGACGTCGTGCTTGACCTTCATGTCCTCGAACACCGCCTCGACGACGATGTCGGCCTGCGCGATGTCCTCGTAGCGCGTCGTCGTGGAGATCAGTCCCAGCGCCTTGTCGGCCCTGTCCTGCGGCGTCGAGCCGCGTGCCACCGACGTGGCGTAGTTGCCGCGCACGCGCGCGATGCCGGCGTCGATCGCGGCCTGCGAGGCGTCGAGCATCTGCACGGCGACGCCGGCGTTGGCGAAGCACATGGCGATGCCGCCGCCCATCGTGCCCGCGCCGATGACGGCAGCGGACTTGATCTCGCGCGGCTTCACGTCGTCTGGCAGGCCGGGAATCTTGGCGGCCTCACGCTCGGCGAAGAACGCGTAGCGCAGCGCCTTCGACTGCGCACTGGCACGCAGGATCACGAAGTTGTCGCGCTCCACCGCGGAGCCCTCGTCGAACGTCTTCTTCTCGACGGCGGCCTGCACGCATTCCACGATCTTGAACTCGGCTAGGCGCCCGGCCCACTTCTTCGCGTTCTTCGCACGCACCTCGTCGAACAGCGCCGGATCGGTGCCCTGGATCTTGTCGACGCGATCGCGCGCGCGCGGATGCGGACCGGCAACGGCTGCGCGTTCACGCGCGAATGCGATGGCGCCTGCTTCGAGTTCGGGCTGCGTCTTGCCAGCCACGATCTGCTCGATCAGGCCCAGCTTCAACGCCTCGTCCGCACCGATCGGCTTGCCGCCGAGAATCATGTCCAGCGCCTTCGCGGCGCCGACGATGCGCGGCAGGCGCTGCGTACCGCCGGCGCCCGGCAGCAGGCCCAGATTCACCTCGGGCAGGCCGACCTTTGCGGACGCGATCGCCACGCGGTAATGACAGGACAGCGCGAACTCGAAGCCGCCGCCGAGCGCGGTCCCGTGCAGCGCGGCCACGACCGGCTTGGTCGAAGCTTCGAGCGCGTCGATGACGTCGGGGAAATGCGGCGGCTGGAGCTGCTGGCCGAACTCGCGGATATCGGCGCCGGCGATGAACGTGCGTCCACCGCCGATCAGCACGATGGCCTTCACCGAGGCGTCGGCACCGGCCTGCTTGATACCGTCGACGATGCCGACACGCACGGCGCGCGACGCGGCGTTGACCGGAGGATTGTCGATCGTCAGGACGGCCACGCCGTTCTCGACGCGGTAGGGGACTGCGCTCATCTCACTTCTCCAGTTTCATGACGATTCAGACGCTGCTTCACCATCGGCCCCCGTAGCCCGGGTGAAACCCGGGGTGGCCTTCCCGTAGCCCGGACGCAGTCCGGGGCTTTTTTTCTCACCGTCGAACAGGCCTTCCCGGACTTCGTCCGGGCTACGTTCAGGATGGCACCGACGGGGATGCTCAGCCTCGCGCCCTGAGCAAGGCCTCGCGCACCAGGTGCAGACGGTCGTTGCCGAAATACATGTCGGTGCCGTTGACGAACATCGTCGGCGAGCCGAAGCCGCCGCGCTCGATCAACTCGTCGGTGTTTCGTCGCAGCTGGTCCTTGACGGCCGATTCACCGATGCCGGCGATCACGGCACCGGCATCGACGCCGACGCTGCGGCAGATCGCCGCCAGCACGTCGTCGCTGGCGATGTCTTCGTCGCGCGCCCAGTAGGCCTCGAACGCGGCACGCGCGAACTCCGGCAGCTTGCCTTGCTTGTCCAGCAGGATGCAGGCGCGCATCGCCTTGACGCTGTTGATCGGGAAGATCGTCGGCGGGAAGCGGATCGCAAGGCCCGTGTGGCGCGCCCAGTCGGCGAGATCCTTCTCGTGGTAGCGCTGCTTGCTCGGCGCGCCGTGCTTGCGGAACTCGTAGACGCCCGGATTCACGCTGTTGAAGATGCCGCCGACCAGGATCGGCTTCCACGCGATGCGCACGTCCAGTTCGCGCGCGATGGGCTGCACGTTGTGGAAGGCCAGATAGGTCCAGGGGCTGGAGATGTCGAAGTAGAACTCGATCATGGAAGCGGGGTCGATCGGGAGCGGGTCCCCATTGTGCCCCGCCCCCATAGCCCGGACGAAGTCCGGGATGAGCTCTCGAACACGGAGCGCAACCCCGGACTTCGTCCGGGCTACGCCTCGCGCACGTCCCGCGGTTTGTCGCGAGCCCTGCCGGCCCCCAGAATCCGGCGACAAAGAGTGCAACCTGGAAGAGACCCCATGCATCGCGATCCCATCGTGCAGACGCCGTCGGCGTATTCGTATCCACTGCTGATCAAGCAACTGCTGACCACTGCGCGTGCGCGCCTTCCGCGGACCGAGATCGTGTACCGCGACCGTCACCGCTTCACGTACGCGCAGTTCACGGGCCGCGTGGCGAAACTCGCCAACGTGCTGGCGGATTGCGGCGCCAAGCCCGGCCAGACCATTGCCGTCATGGACTGGGACAGCCATCGCTACCTGGAGTCCTACTTCGCGATTCCCTCGCTCGGCTGCGTGATCCAGACGGTCAACATCCGGCTGTCGCCCGAGCAGATCCTGTACACGCTCAACCACGCGCAGGCACGCATCGTGATCGTGCACGCCGACATGCTGGAGATGATCGAGGCGGTGGCCGACAAGCTAGAGACCGCCAAGACCTTCATCCTGATCGACGAGCACGGCGCGCAGCCCAAGAGCCGCTTCTCGTTCGTCGGCGAGTACGAGGCGCTGATGGACAAGGCGTCGGACCAATACGAGTTCCCGGAATTCGACGAGAACGCGCAGGCCACGACGTTCTACACCACCGGCACCACTGGCCTGCCGAAGGGCGTGTACTACAGCCACCGACAGATCGTGCTGCACGCGATGGGCCTGCTCGCGACGTTCGGCACCGCGCCCGCGCAGGGGCGCGTGACCGAGGCCGACGTCTACATGCCGATCACGCCGATGTTCCATGCGCACGCCTGGGGCTGGCCGTACGCCGCAACGCTGCTGGGCATGAAGCAGGTCTACCCGGGTCGTTACACGCCCACGGAAGTGATGCGCTGGATCGAAACCGAGGGCGTCACGTTCTCGCACTGCGTGCCGACCTTGCTGCACATGATCCTGGCGGACCCGGACAGCGCGAAGATCGACTTCACCGGCCGCAAATTCCTGATCGGTGGCGGTGCGCTGCCCGGTGGCCTGGCCAAGGCCGCGCTCGAACGCGGCATCGACATCTTCACAGGCTACGGCATGTCGGAGACCGGTCCCATCGCCACGGTGAATCACCTGACGGCGGAGGAACTGAAGCTGCCGATCGACGAACAGATTCCGCTGCGGCAGCGCGCGGGCCGCCCGGCGCTGATGTGCGACGTGCGCACCGTGGACGCGAGCATGAACACGCTGCCGCAGGACGGCGAAGCCCTGGGCGAGGTCGTGTTCCGTTCACCGTGGCTGACTCAGGGTTATCACGGACGCGAGGAAGCGTCGGTCGAGCTCTGGGACGGCGGCTGGCTGCACTCGAACGATCTGGGCAAGTTCATGCCCGACGCCACGCTGCGCATCTGCGACCGCGTCAAGGACGTGATCAAGACCGGCGGCGAATGGGTGTCGTCACTGGACCTCGAAAGCCTGGTCTCGCGTCACCCGGCGGTCAGCGAGGTCGCGGCCATCGCGCTCAAGGATGACAAGTGGGGCGAGCGGCCGATGATCCTGGCCGTGCTCAAGCCCGGCTTCGAGGGCAAGGTTTCGGACCAGGACATCCGCGCGCACCTGATGGCGTTCGTCGAGCAGAAACAGATCTCGAAGTACGCCGTGCCCGATCGCGTGGTGTTCGTCGATGCGATCGAGAAGACCAGCGTGGGGAAGCTGGACAAGAAGTTGTTGAGGCAGAAGTACGATGCGTAAGCCGTAGCCCGGGTGAAACCCGGGGTTCCCCTCGCATATCGAGCGCAACCCCGGGTTTCACCCGGGCTACGGTTGGCGCTACGCGCTGTACCCGCCGTCGATGCCGATGATCTGCCCGCTGATGTAGCCGGCGCCCGGCGACACCAGGAAGTCCACCAGCGCCGCGATCTCCTCGGGCTTGCCCATGCGGCCCATCGGCGTCTTGTTCATGCAGTCGGTGATCACGCCCTTGGCCACGGGGTTGGCCTCGAACGACGAATGCACGATGCCGGCGTCGATGACACCCGGCGCCACGCCGTTGCAGCGCACGTTGCGCGGACCCATCTCGCGCGCGGTCTGGCGGATCAGACCGGCCACCGCGGTCTTCGGTCCGCCGGACATGCCGTCGTTCTCGAGCGTGCGCAGCACCGCCGTCGTGACGAACAGCACCATCGCGCCGCCGCCGGTCGCCGCGAGCGTCGCCGCGCCGTGCTTGAGCACCTGGAAGGAGCCGAACACGTCGGTGTCGTAGATGCGCTTGAAGTCCTCGTCGGTGACGTCGGCCAGCGAGCACAGCGGGATCGCCGGGCCGGTGGCGGACACGATCGAGTCCAGGCCGCCCCACTGCGACGCCGCCTTGTCGAGGAAGGACTTCACCGAGGCGCCGTCCCGCATGTCGACGCGCACGGCCTTGGCCTTGCCGCCCGCCGCGGCGACCTGCTCGACGAGCCGGGCCGCCTTCTCTTCGTTGTTCGCGTAACCGATGGTCAGCGGCGCGCGCTGGGCCAGGGTCCGCACGATCACTTCACCCAGTCCGCCGCTGCCGCCGAGGATCGCGATGCCTTTCATTCTTTATCTCCGGGTCTCGCCCTGCGAGCCAGGGACGGTGTCGACGATACGCCCGCCATACAGCCTCGAACCATCTAGGGCACGCACGTAACCCGGACGAAGTCCGGGGTTCCCCTCGCGCACGGAGCGCAACCCCGGACTTCGTCCGGGCTACGGGTTCGCCAGATCGTCGAACGCGCCGTAGCGGCCGCGGAAGAACAGCAGCGGCGAGCGATCCACCGAGAAGACATCGAGTTCGAGCACGCGCCCGATCACCAGCGTGTGATCGCCGGCGTCGTGCTCCGCCTCGAGCTGGCAGTCGACGAAACCGAGCGCGCCTTCGAGCACGGGCGTCCCCTGGGCGCTCGTGGCCCAGCCGAATTCCGCGAACTTGTCGCCACCCGACTTTGCGAACGCCATGCACAGCGGATGCTGGTCGGCGCCCAGGATGTTGATGCCGAAGCTGCCCGCCGCGCGCAGCAGCGGCCAGCTCGTGCTGGTCTTCGCGGGGCAGATCGACACCAGCGGCGGCGCCAGCGACACCGAGACGAAGGACTGCGCGGCAAAGCCGACGGGCCTGCCCTCGCTGATACCGGTCACGATGACCACGCCTGTACAGAATTGGCTCATCGCGCTGCGGAAATCGCGGTCGTTGAACGTGGCCATGCGGAGGATTCGGCTTGCGGGTCGGAGTTGTCCGATCTTCTCACGCGCGCCGCGGGATGCCGATAGACCGAGGGCGTGCCCCGACGGCGCAGCGACTCGATGCAAGGAAGGGCCGCGGAAATCTGCGATGACGTTCCATCGATAGGCAGCGCCGATGGCTCGATACGCTGTGTGCCGTCGCAGGCCGCGACTCGTCACCGCGTCAGGCCCGCAGGGTGTGCAGAGCGCGAAGCGCGTGCGCACCGTCACGGCGCCGTCGCGACCCGATGCCGCCACGGTGCGCACGCTTCGCTTTGCACACCCTACGGCGCTATTTTTCCGGCGCCCGCAGGCTTGCGCCGCACGCGGACGCCCGCCGAAGGCCGCGTCCCGCGCTCGGCCAGTCGCCGCCGCTCCGAAGTAGCCGCACGCGAAAGCGCGACCGCGACGCCACGCGGATCGACGGTCTCGCCGCAGCTCGCGCACTCATGGCGCACGCGCGTCGTGCCACCGCATTGCCTGTGCGTGATCTTCGCCGGGGCCACGCCCTTGACGCCGTTCCAGCGGTCGCCCCATTCCCGCATCGCGGTGATCACCGGCCACAGCGCGATGCCTTTCTCGGTGAGGTGGTACTCGTAGCGAAGCGGCTTCTGCTGGTAGGCGCGACGTTCGACGATCTGCGTTTCCACCAGGCCGCGCAGCCTGACGCTGAGCAGGTGCGGAGACGCACCCGTGTAGACCTGGAACTCGTCGAAACGGCGGCTGCCCAGGAACAGCTCGCGCAGCACCATCAGCGTCCACGGGTCGCCGATCAGGCCGACGGTGCGCGCCACGGAACAGGTCTGCTTGCCGATGCCGGAGACGGGCATGTTGGTGTCACTTCAGAATTTGAAGTAAGTTACCCCATCGCGTCCGCGCTGTCGCGGGCCACGTGAAGGAGGAAGGAAAAAATGGGCAAGCCAACAGCCATCGTCTTCGGCGTCGGATCGGAGCGCGGCATCGGCGGTGCGGTGTGCAAGCGCTTCGCGCGCGAGGGTTACCACGTGATCGTCGCGGGACGCACCGCGGCCAAGATTCAGGAAGTGGCCAAGGCCATCGCCTCGGCCGGCGGCAGTGCCGAGGCCCTGCCCACGGACGTCACCGACGAGGCCCAGGTGATCGCGGCGTTCGATCGCGCGATGAATCCCGGTGAGGGGCGCGATCCGGCCGACGTCGTGATCTCCAACGCCGGCAACAACGCGATCATCGATTTCACCAAGCTCACCGCCGCGCAGTTCGAGGATTTCTGGCGCGTGGGCTGCTACTCGGGCTTCCTGATCGGCCGCGAAGCCGCGCGCCGGCTGGTGCCGCTGGGCCGCGGCACGGTGATCTTCACCGGCGCCTCCGGCAGCATGCGCGGCAAGCCGGGCTTCGCGCATTTCGCCGCCGCCAAGGCCGGCCTGCGCATGATCTCGCAGAGCATGGCGCGCGAGTACGGACCCAAGGGCATCCACGTGGCGCACGTCGTCGTCGACGGCGGCATCGACGGTGACCGCCTGCGCGGCGCGATTCCCGCGATGGTCGAGCGACTGGGCGAAGAAGGGCTGCTGAGCGTCGACGGGATCGTCGAGAACTACTGGACCTTGCACAAGCAGCATCGCTCGGCGTGGACGCAGGAACTCGACCTGCGGCCGTACAAGGAAAACTGGTAGTCGGCGTAACCCGGGCTACGGTCAAGGTCCGTCACGTAGCCCGGACGAAGTCCGGGATTGCGCTTTCCCGTCGAGAAAAGCCCCGGACTTCGTCCGGGCTACGGGGGCGCCAAGAGCACGAGGTCCCAACGCATGCACGTCAACGGCAACATCCAATTCAGCATCATCGAACAGTCCGCCGACAAGGTCGTTGGCGAGATGCCGGTGCAGGCCGGCATCCTGAATCCCTTCGGCACGGCGCACGCCGGCGCCACGCTGTGGTTCGCCGATGTCTGCGCGACCGTGCTCGCCTTCGGCGGCGCGAAGATGGAGCCGGGTGTCGCGGGCTTTCCGCTCGCCATCAGCCTCGACGCCAAGCTGCTCGGCAACCAGAAGGACGGCGTGTTTCGCGCAACCTCGGTGTACGTGAAGAAGGGCAAGCGCCTGAGCGTCGTGCGCACGACGGTCACCGGCAACGACGGCCGCCTGATCGCCGACGTGACCACGAGCCACGTCCCCGCTTGAGCACTTAAGCCCGACGAAAGTCCGGCCGCAGGCGCCGTCCACCGGCGCCGTTGTGGCAAGCGGAGCGAGGAAGCCCGACACTACGCGCGTTCCCAATCCCCGTGCCCAACGCCGTCGCATGCTGGAAGTGATCCTCAAGGCAGTCCTCGCCTACCTGTTGGGCAATGTCATGGGGGGTCATCTGGTCGGCAAGTTGCGCGGCGTCGACCTGGGTCGCGTCGGCAGCGGCAACATCGGCGCGACCAACGCGCTGCGCACGCAGGGCACGCGCTTCGCGCTGCTGGTGCTCGCCATCGACGTCGGCAAGGGCCTGCTCGGTGCACTCGCCATCCCGTCGCTGCCGATCTCCTTCGGCCCTCCGGTGCTGGATCGCGAACAACTCGGCTACGTCTGCGGCGCGGCCGTGACGCTCGGACATTGCTACCCCGCGTTGTGGGGGTTCAAAGGCGGCAAGGGCGTGGCGACACTGGCCGGCGTGTTCGGCGCGCTGCTGCCCCTGGCGCTTCCGTGGATCCTGCTCGCGTTCGTGCTCGTCGTGATGATCAGCGGTTACGTCAGCCTGGCCACGCTCGCGGCGGCCGCGGCTGCCGGCCTGTACGTCGCCTGCTTCGACGCCCGTGGCGCATGGTCCGCGGCCGGTGGGTTCACCGCATTCATGGCGGCGTTGGTGGTGTTCAAGCATCGTGAGAACATCGGACGCCTGTTCAGCGGCACCGAGAACCGATTCGAAAAACTGCGAGTGATCGGCCGATGGCTCGACCGCTAGTCGAAGAAGACCTGCTGCGTCTGGTGGACGCCCTCGCCCCCGGCGAGTGGCAGTCCGGCGAGGCGCTGGCCCTGGCTTCTGGACTGACTCGCGCGGGCCTGGCCAAGCGCGTGACCCACCTGCGCGACTGGGGCCTGCACATCGAGTCCAAGTTCGGCCAGGGTTACCGGCTGGCGCGGCCGCTGGAACGGCTCGATGCGGACCGCATCCGCGCCGGCGTGACGCCGGACCTGCGCATCGACGTGCTGCCGATCGCCGACTCGACCAATCGGGTGCTGATGGACGCCGATCCGGCGGCAGACCCGCAGGCCGTGATCGCGGAATACCAGTCCGCCGGTCGCGGGCGTCGCGGGCGCGACTGGCGCTCGCCGTTTGGCGCCAACCTCTATCTCTCGACGGCCTGGACCTATCCGCTGTGGCCGCACCAGCTGCCGGCGCTGTCGCTGGCCGTCGGCGTGATCTGCGCGCGCGCGCTGCACGCGGCCGGCGTCGACGGCGTGCGCCTCAAGTGGCCGAACGATCTGCTGGTGCAGCAGCGCAAGCTGGGCGGAATCCTGATCGAGCAGCGTGGCGAATCCAGCGGCCTGTGCCGCGTGATCGTCGGCGTGGGCATCAACGTGTCGATGCACAAGTCGCAGGCCGCGGGCATCGATCAGCCGTGGATCACCGTGGACGAGGCGATGGAGCTGGCCGGCCGGCCGCCGGTGTCGCGCAACCTGCTCGCCGCCGAACTGCTGCACGGGCTGCACGAGTGCCTGGCGCGCTACACGGTCAAGGGTTTCGAGCCCTATCGCGAGGAATGGCTCGCGCTGGATGCGCTGCGCGGCCGCGAAGTCCACGTGCCGGGCGACGACAAGCTGCGCGGCATCGGGCAGGGCATCGACGCCAGCGGCGCCTTCCTGATCGAGACCAAGGCCGGATTGCGGCCCGTTCACGCAGGCGACGTCTCGCTCAGGGCCGTGTGATGTTGCTGCTCGACGTCGGCAACACGCGCATCAAGTGGGCCGAGACAACGCAGGGCGTGATCTTCAACACCGGTGCCGCCACGCACGCTGGCAAGCCGGCGGACGCGCTGTCGATACTCGGCGTCGACGAGCCCGAGCAGATCTGGATTTCCAGCGTCGCCGGGCCGGCGCACGACCTGGCGCTGACCAAGGTCTGCGTCGCCCGCTGGCAGATCTCCCCGAATTTCGCGCGCACCAAGCCCGAACAGCTCGGCCTGCGCAACGGCTACGCCGAACCCCTGCGCCTGGGCGCCGACCGCTGGCTCGCGATGATCGCGGCCTGGGCCGACACGCCTGCGGACTGCATCGTGGTGGACGCCGGCACGGCGCTCACCGTCGATGCGATCGGGGCCGACGGCCAGCATCGCGGCGGCATCATCGCCGCCGGGCTGCAGACCTCCGAGAAGGCCGTGCTCGGCGCAACCCGCTTCCCTACCCGCCAGACGCCGCTGACGGTCCACGCCGGGCTGGGCCTGGACACCGAGGCCTGCGTTCGCCAGGGCGCCATGCTCTCCGCCCTCGGCGCGATCGATCGCGCCAGCGCCCAGCTTCCGGGCGCCCGGCGCGTGATCACCGGCGGTGATGCGCAGGTGCTGCACCCTCACCTTGGCGGTGACTGGCAACTACGGCCCTGCCTGGTCCTCGAAGGCCTGCTCCTCGTCGCACAGGCCGCGTAGCCCGGGTGAAACCCGGGAGCTTCTCCCGTTCTCCGGCAAACGGCTGGAATCAAGAAAGGCCAGCGCAAAGGACGCGGAGAACAGCCAAGAAAGGCGCAAAGGATCGTTGGGAAAATCCTTTGCGCCTTTCTGTTTCCTTTGCGCCCTTTGCGTTAGCCGTTGATTCGGACCGGGCATCCCGGGTTTCACCCGGGCTACGGTTGCGAACGGGCTCCGGGAACGCCTCGCACCCCGCTCCTTCTCACCCTTTTGCATAGTCGGCAGCAGGGGTCCGATCGCATACGATGCCCCTCCCACCGGCATGGAGCGTGCAGGGAAGCTCTGGCCAACAGAATCGAAGAACCGGGAGACCGCGGGACGATGCGCATCCAGAAGCTGCTCGTGGCCAATCGTGGCGAGATTTCCATTCGTGTCATGCGCGCGGCCGCGGAGATGGGCATCCGCACCGTGGCGATCTACGCCTACGAAGACCGCTTCGCGCTGCACCGCTTCAAGGCGGACGAAAGCTACCTCGTCGGCAAGGGCCAGAAGCCGATCGCGGCCTACCTGGACATCGCGGACATCATCCGGATCGCCACCGAAGCGGGTGTGGACGCGATCCACCCGGGCTACGGCTTCCTGTCGGAAAACCCCCATTTCGCCGAGGCTTGCCTCGCCGCCGGCATCGAGTTCATCGGCCCGCGGCCGACGGTGCTGCGCACGCTGGGCGACAAGGTGGCCGCCCGTGCGGCGGCCATGGCGGCGCAGGTCCCCATCCTGCCGGCCAGCGGCACGCTGCCGCGCGACGTCGAGGAAGTGAAGAAGATCGCCGCGCAGATCGGCTACCCGGTGATGCTCAAGGCGAGCTGGGGCGGCGGTGGCCGCGGCATGCGCGCCATCGAGTCGGAAGCCGACCTGCCGGTGGCGCTGGATTCCGCCCGCCGCGAGGCGCTCGCCGCCTTCGGCAACGACGAGGGCTATCTCGAAAAGCTGGTGCGCCGCGCGCGCCACGTCGAGGTGCAGATCCTGGGCGACGCCCACGGCAACGTGATGCACCTGTTCGAACGCGACTGCTCGGTGCAGCGGCGCAACCAGAAGGTCGTCGAGCGCGCACCCGCGCCCTATCTCACGCAGGAGCAGCGCGAGGAGCTGTGCGGCGCCGCCGTGCGGCTGTGCCAGAGCGTGAACTACACGCACGCCGGCACCGTCGAGTTCCTGATGGATGCCGACACCGGCAAGTTCTATTTCATCGAGGTCAATCCGCGCATCCAGGTGGAGCACACGGTGACGGAGGAAGTCACCGGCGTGGACATCGTGAAGTCGCAGATCCGCGTCAGCGAAGGCGGCCGCATCGGCGATCCCGAATCCAAGCTGCCGTCGCAGGACACCGTGCGGCTGGACGGCCACGCGCTGCAGTGCCGCGTGACCACCGAGGACCCCGAGAACGGCTTCACGCCGGATTACGGACGACTGATCGCCTACCGCAGCCCGGCCGGCTTCGGTATCCGCCTGGACGGCGGCACCTCGTACTCGGGCGCGGTCATCACGCCGTACTACGACTCGCTGCTGGTCAAGGTCACGGCCTGGGCGCAGACCTCGGACGAGGCGATCGCACGCATGCATCGCGCGCTGACCGAATTTCGCATCCGCGGCCTGGCGACGAACCTGATGTTCGTCGACAACGTGATCCGCCATCCGCTGTTCCGCAGCGGCGAGTGCACGACGCGCTTCATCGACACCACGCCCGAGCTGTTCCAATTCTCGCCGCGCAAGGATCGCGCGACCAAGCTGCTGCGCTTCATCGGCGAGGTCATCGTCAACGGCAATCCCGAGATGAAGGGACGCAAGGCGCCGGACGGCGTGCTGGCGCCTGCGCCGCTGCCGGCGGTGTCGCTGAAGACGCCGGTACCTGCGGGCACGCGCGACATCCTCAAGAAGCTCGGCCCCAAGGGCTTCGCGGACTGGATGAAGAACGAGCCACGCGTGCTGCTGACCGACACGACGATGCGCGACGCGCACCAGTCGCTGTTCGCCACGCGCATGCGCAGCAAGGACATGCTCAGCATCGCGCCGTACTACGCGCGCATGGCGCCCAACCTGTTCTCGATGGAATGCTGGGGCGGCGCCACGTTCGACGTGGCGCTGCGCTTCCTCAAGGAGGATTCGTTCGAACGTCTCGCGGCGCTGCGCGATCACGTCCCCAACATCCCGTTCCAGATGCTGCTGCGTTCGGCCAACGCGGTGGGCTACACCAACTACGCCGACAACGTCGTCAAGTATTTCGTGAAGCAGGCGGCCGACGCGGGCGTCGACATCTTCCGCGTGTTCGACTCGCTGAACTGGGTCGAAAACATGCGCGTGGCGATGGACGCCGTGATCGAGGCCGGCGGCGTCTGCGAAGGCACGATCTGCTACACCGGCGATCTGTTCGACACCAGCCGCCCGAAGTACAACCTCAAGTACTACGTGGACATGGCCAAGCAGCTCGAAAAGGCCGGTGCCCACGTGCTCGGCATCAAGGACATGTCCGGCGTGTGCCGTCCGCGCGCCGCGCGTGAACTGGTCAAGGCGCTCAAGAGCGAGATCGGCATTCCGCTGCATTTCCACACGCACGACACCAGCGGCATCGCGGCGGCCTCGGTGCTGGCAGCGGTGGAAGCCGGTTGCGATGCGGTGGACGGCGCTCTCGATGCGATGTCGGGCCTCACCTCGCAGCCCAACCTCGGATCGATCGCCGCGGCGCTGGCCGGCTCGGAGCGCGATCCCGGCCTGGACCTGGGCGCGCTGCGGCAACTGTCGGACTACTGGGAAGGCGTGCGCCGCTTCTACTCGCCGTTCGAGGCCGACATCCGTTCCGGCACCGGCGACGTCTACAACCACGAGATGCCCGGCGGCCAGTACACGAACCTGCGCGAGCAGGCGCGCTCGCTGGGTCTCGAATCGCGCTGGGCCGACGTCTCCAAGGCCTATGCCGACGTCAACAAGCTGTTCGGCGACATCGTCAAGGTCACGCCTTCGTCGAAGGTCGTCGGCGACATGGCGCTGTTCATGGTCGGCCAGGGACTGACGCCGGCCGACGTGGCGGACCCGGAGAAGCAGATCGACTTTCCCGAATCCGTCGTGCAGCTGTTCCGCGGCGAGCTCGGCTATCCGGCTGACGGCTGGCCGGCTGCGCTGCAGGCCAAGGTGCTCAAGGGCAAGCCGGCCGTGGTCGGCCGCATCGGCGATCACCTGCCGCCGGTGGATCTCGAGGCGGCGCGTGCCGAGGGCGAGAAGACCGTCGGCTACAAGCTCGACGACCGCGATCTCGCCTCGTACCTGATGTACCCGAAGGTGTTCAAGGATTTTGCCGAGAGCCGCAAGCTCTATGGCGATCTCACCGAGCTGCCGACGCCGACGTTCTTCTACGGCCTGCGCGAGAACGAGGAGATCAGTGTCGACATCGATCAGGGCAAGACGCTGGTGATCCGCCTGCAGGGCCGCACCGAGATGGAGGACGAGGGCGTCGTGAAGCTGTTCTTCGAACTCAACGGCCAGGGTCGCCAGATCCGCGTGCCGATCGCCGGCAGCAAGGCCGCGCAGATCGCGCGGCCCAAGGCGGACGAGAACAATCCGAATCACATCGGCGCGCCGATGCCGGGCATGGTCGTGCGCGTCGCCGTCGCGCAGGGTGCGAGCGTCGCCAAGGGCGAGCCGCTGGCCGTGCTCGAAGCGATGAAGATGGAAACCGTCATCGCCGCGCCGCGCGATGCGCGCATCGTCAAGGTCCACGTGAAGTCCGGCACGCCGGTCAACACGAAGGACCTGATGATCGAGCTCGAGTGACGTCGATGCGGCCCGGCTCCGCCGCTTGATCCCCGATCTCTACTGGATCCGGGACGCGGCGGCGCCGCCAGGGCTCGCGATCATGCCGCGTCCGCGCGCCGGCGAATGGCTGCAGGACGAGATGCGCGGATTGGCGCAGGCCGGGCTCGACACCGTGGTGTCGCTGCTGACGGCGCCCGAGATCCGCGAACTGGATCTCGTACGCGAGGCGGAGCACTGCGAGGCGGCGGGCCTGCAGTTCCTGTCGTTTCCGATTCCCGATCGCGGCGTGCCGGCATCCGCGGCCGATCTGCGTGCGTTCGTGCGCAGCCTGGCGGATCAGGTTCGCGCGGGCCGCAAGCTGGGCATCCATTGCCGCGCCGGCATCGGACGCTCGGGCCTGGTCGCTGCCTGTGTGCTGAGTGATCTCGGCGTCGCCACCGATGCGCTGTTCCCGATGCTCGGCAAGGCGCGCCGCATCGCCGTGCCGGATACGCCCGAGCAGGAAGCCTGGGTCCGATCGTTCATCGCGGGGAAGGCGTGAGCCCCGCGGCCGGCGGCGGTCCTGCGACGCCGACGGGCAGCAAGACCACGCTGTGGGCGCTGCGCCTCCTGCTCGGCCTTCCGGTGATCGCAACGCCGCTGCTGCTGTTCGGCGGCCTGTTCGCGCTGCTGGCACACGGCATCACGCCGTTGCAGCAGCTCCACGTCCTGGCCGTGGTCGGATATCCGGTGGCCTACGTCGTCGGCTTCGTGAACTCGCGCCGTTATTCGCGCGACGGCGATTTCAAATCCGCGACCGGCGTGATGATGAAGGTGCTGCTCTACCTGGTCGCCGTGATCGTGCTGTGGCCGGTGATCGGGTTTCGATAGCACCCGTAGCCCGGACGAAGTCCGGGGTTCTCCCTCGTATATGGAGCGCAACCCCGGACTTCGTCCGGGCTACGGTCTCAGCGCCGCAGCGAGGCTTCGAAGAACACGACGAAGCTGCCGCCCGGGTCTTCCGAGAACGAACGCCCGAGGCAGATCGACCCGCGCGCCGGCAGGCGTGCCTTGGCGCCCGGCAGCAGCGGGAATTCCTCGCCGGTGCGTTCGTCGCGCACCCAGCAGCCGTTGCGGCTGACGTCGTGCGCCATCCACAGCCCGCTCTCGAGCTGGATCGTCACGTGCCTGGACGAGATGCGCGGTTCGGGATCCATGACCTGCAGCGAACAATCGACGGAACGGCCGATCACGAACGCGCCGTCCGCCGGATCCAGGTCGATGCGCACCCCGCGATGCCACAGCGCCAGCATCGCGGCCCGCGATCCCGACAGACCGGCGGCCATGTTCTTCGGCGGAACGAAGGTGACCGTCGCGGAGTGGTCGCGCCAGGCCAGCGTCCAGACCTCCATCGGTCCGTAGCCCTTGATCTTGCGGGCCCCGTAGGCGGAAGCCTCGTGCTGCAGGTGCGGCGGCAGCATGCGAACGAGTTCGGCCGGCAGGAAGATGCGGCCCGGGGCGTCCTCGGTGAGCTTGTGCAGGCGCGCGGCGAGGTTCATCGCCTGCCCGTAGACATCCGGCCGGCCGAGAGTCTCGATGAACTCCACCGGCCCGGCGCACATCCCGGCATAGAGCTGCAGATGAGCCTGTTCGGCGCAGCGCTGCGCGGCGATGGCGGATGCCGCGGCGGACGCAGCGCCGGAATCGGAGCCTTCGAACGTGGCGACGATGTCGTCGCCGTAGGATTTGAGGAACGTCGCGCCGTTGCCGCGCGCAACGGTGGCGATCCGCTGCAGCAGTTCGCGAATGCGCCGGTTGGCTTCGACTTCGCCGATTTCCACACGCAATGCCACCGATCCTGCGATGTCAGCAATCAGGACGGTGCAATTGCGGATACTCGACGACACGGCTCTCTCATGGCGCAGCTGAGCCGGGATCGTGGCACAGGCGTGTTCGGCGGGCCACGGTCGCGGGCCGGCCTACACGAACGCACTCCCTCTTGCCGTGCGATGAGGCCGCACGGGGAGAGGGAGAACCGCGTGTCTCACAACACCTCGAAAATGTCGTAGATCACCGACCCGCCGCCAAAACTCCGCATCTTGCCGACCGCCAGGATGTCGTTGAGCCAGCCGTACTTCGCGGACGAGGTCTCGAAGTACGGCGCGCTGCGGAAATACATGTCCGAGCCCGGAATCACTTCGCCCGACGCCAGCCGCGCACCGAGCTGCTCGTTCATCCGGAACACGCCGTTGTAGTGGATGTACAGCGGCGCGCCGTCGTCGGTCTCCATCAGCAGGCGCACGTCGAGCTTCCAGTTGCCGTTGGGCTGGATGCGGATCCAGTCGCCGCTCGGCTTCAGGATCTTCGCCTTGACGCGCGGGCTCTCGATGCTCGCGTCGTCGACGTTGAACACCATCAGCGTCGGCGACACGACGGCCGGCTGGGGAATGCTGCCGCGCAGGCTCATCAGCCAGCGCGTCTCGAGGGTCGGTTGTTCGCTCATCTGCCGTCTTCTCCTTTTTTCGTTGTTTTTTGTCGCGTGCGTCAGTGAAACGTGATCGGCAACGAGGCCATCACGCGGAAGAACGAATGCGACCATTCGAGCTTGCCCTGCTCGATCCGCAAGCCCTTCGTACGCTGCGCGAATTCGTTGATCGCGTGGCGTGCTTCCATGCGCGCCAGCGCATTGCCGATGCAGAAGTGGATGCCGCCGCCGAAGGCCTGGTGCGCCACGTCCTTGCGCCGGATGTCGAACTTGTCGGGGTCCGGGAAGCGCGCGGGATCGCGGTTGGCCGAACCGAGCATCTGCCAGATCACCGCATCGGTGGGCAGCAGCTTGCCGCCGACTTCGAAGGGCTCCGCGAGCACGCGCCAGTTGAACAGGATCGGCGTGTCGTAGCGCAGGCATTCCTCGCAGGCGTTGACGATCAGTTCCGGATCCTTGCGCAGGATCTCGAGCTGGTCCGGATGATCGAGGAACGCGCGCAGACCGTTGCCGATCATGCCGATCGTGGTCTCGTAGCCGGCGATGATGATGCCGATGGCCTGCACCACCAGCTCGCCGTCGCGCAGCTTGTCGCCTTCATCCTCGGCACGGATCAGCGCGCTGACCATGTCGTCGCCCAGCGCCTTGCGCCGCACGCGGACGAGGTCCTCGAAGTAGTCGGCCATCGCGCAGCCCGCGTCGCGCGTGCGCTTCTGCACATCCGGCGGCAGGAAGCGCGCGAAGAAGGCATTGGTGCGCGCAGCCGTCCATTCGTTGAAGAGCTGCCGGTCCTTCTCCGGCACGCCCATGATCTGGCACATCATCCGCGACGGTACGTAGTGCGCCATGTCCGCGATGATCTCCATGCCGCCCTGCTTCAACGCCGTGTCCATCGCGTTGCGCACCGAACTCTTGACCTCGTCCTCCATCAGGCGAACGGTCTTGCCGCTCAGCGACTGCGCGGCCAGGCGGCGCAGTCGCTTGTGCTCGGGGTCGTCCTTGTTGAGCATGAATTCGAGAAAGCTGCCGCGCTGATCGAGCGGATCGAAGTTCGGCGCCGTGCCGTCGGTGGCCGTCTGGCTGGTCTTGGCCACCTTGAAGATGGCGGCGACGTCGTCGTAGCGGCTGATGCGCCAGGTGTTCACCGGCGTCAGGTTCACCGGGTCCTGCTCGCGCAGGCGATGCAGCGCGGGATACGGATCGTCGCGGAAATCCGGTGCAAACGGATCGGCTCCACACCAGTCGCCCACGGGGGCCGCGGCAGGATTCTCGGCACTTGTCGACATGCTCATCTCCGGTTGCGCAGGGTCGTCCCGAAGCGGACCCGGCCTGCCCGGCAGCCCGTTCCTCGAGTGCGTTTCCCTATTAGAGTTTCTCCTCTATTTGCGGGAACGTGTCAACGGGCCGCTCGCAAGCCGATGCAGGCACCCGATTCCATGCGGCGCCGCCCGCCTTGTGCGAAGCCGGTCCGGGTTCGACCATGTCTGGCCTTCCGCCGCTTGCAGCCTTTCGATCCCATGCGCGACAACGACAAGCCCGCCGTGCTGTTCGTCTGCCTCGGGAACATCTGTCGCTCCCCGCTGGCCGAGGCCGCGTTCCGGCAGGCGCTCGCGCGCGCCGGTCTGGACATCGAGGTGGATTCCGCCGGCACCGGCGACTGGCATGCCGGACACGCGCCGGATCCTCGCGCCCAGGCCGTCGCCAAGCGCAACGGGGTGGACATCAGCCGCTATCGCGCACGCCAGGTGCGCGCCTCCGATTTCTCGCACTACAGCCACATGGTGGCGATGGACGACAAGAACCTCGCGGAGCTGACGGCGCTGCGCCCGGCCACCGCGCGCGCCGCGCTGAGCCTGTTGCTGGATCACGTGGACGGACGCGCCGGCGCAGCCGTGGCGGATCCCTATTACGGCGACGCGGCGGGCTTCGACATCACCTGGACGGACGTGAGCCTGGGCGCCGCCGCGCTGGTGCAGGAGCTTTTGCGCGAGGCGGCCGGACGCTCGTAGCCCGGGCGAAGCCCGGCGATGCTGGATTTCGGATGACAGGTAGGTGATTCGTGCCGCAGCCGGTAGGGTGCGCTGTGCGCACGCGGACGTTGTGTGCTGGCCCGCTGCGTGCGCGCGGCGCACCCTACGGCGCCGCCGTCAGCAGGATGATTCGGCAAGGAAACGACGTCGACCGCGTCCGGGCACTCGAGGGCGATCCCGCGGTCTTTGAAGTCTGTCCGCGGCCGGGTTACAACGCCCGCCTCCTCTTTTTCCTCCATCCATCAGACCGGAGTTCCGACGATGACCGATTCGAATACCTACGTGCCCCCGAAGGTCTGGACCTGGGACAAGGCCAGCGGCGGCCAGTTCGCCAACATCAACCGTCCCATCTCCGGCCCGACGCACGACAAGGAACTGCCCGTCGGCAAGCATCCGCTGCAGCTCTATTCGCTGGCCACGCCCAACGGCGTGAAGGTCACGATGATGCTCGAGGAGCTGCTCGCGCTCGGACACAAGGGCGCCGAGTACGACGCCTGGCTGATCAAGATCCAGGAAGGCGATCAGTTCTCCAGCGGCTACGTGAAGATCAACCCGAACTCGAAGATCCCGGTGATGGTGGATCACTCCACCAAGCCCTCTCCGACGCGCGTCTTCGAATCCGCGTCGATCCTGCTGTATCTCTCGGAGAAATTCGGCGGCGCCTTCGTGCCCAAGGATCACACCGGCCGCACCGAGGCGCTGAACTGGCTGTTCTGGCAGATGGGCAGCGCGCCCTATCTCGGCGGCGGCTTCGGCCACTTCTACGCGTACGCGCCGACCAAGATGGAGTACCCGATCAATCGTTTCGCGATGGAGGCCAAGCGCCAGCTCGACGTGCTCGACAAGCATCTCGCCGAGCACCAGTACCTGGCCGGCAAGGAGTACTCGATCGCCGACATGGCCGTCTGGCCGTGGTACGGCG
Organism: Panacagrimonas perspica; assembly: GCF_004364935.1. Classification (GTDB taxonomy): domain Bacteria; phylum Pseudomonadota; class Gammaproteobacteria; order Nevskiales; family Nevskiaceae; genus Panacagrimonas; species Panacagrimonas perspica. The sequence goes on from NZ_SOBT01000009.1 coordinate 439,524, forward strand.
TGCTCGCGTTCGGAAAGATCTACGACGCCGCGGAATTCCTCTCGGTGCACGAATACAAGAACGTACTGCGCTGGGCCCACGAGATCGAAGCCCGCCCCGGGACGAAGCGCGGAAAGATGGTCAACCGGAGCTGGGGCGAGCCGTCCGAGCAGCTGCACGAGCGCCACGATGCGAGCGACTTCGAGTTGCGCACGCAGGACAAGCTCGCGAAGTCCTAGCGCATTACCGTAGCCCGGACGCAGTCCGGGGCTACTGCTCGAACAAGAGAAACCCCGGACTTCGTCCGGGCAACGTCAGCTAGGAACCCCGCGGCTCCGGCGTTCGCGCCATCGCCCCCATCAGCGCACCGATCGACGTGAGCGCCACGCCGATCGCCGCAGCGGCGCTCAGGCTCTCTCCGAGGATGGGGATCGCCATCAGCGTCGCGGTGGCGGGGACCAGCGACGTCAGCACCGCGAGCTTCGAAGGCCCGATGAGTTCGGCGGCTTTCGCATAGGTCCACATCGCGACGCAGACGACGATCACACCCTGGAACACCGCCTGCAGCACGACCTGCTCCATCGGCGTCTGCAGCAGGTTCTTCGGCAACGCGAGCGCGTAGATCGGCAGGTAGAACATCGCGCTGAAGGCGACGACGCCCAAGGTGACGGTGAACGCGCGCACCTTCCAGAACTTGAGCAGGGTGCCGAACAGCGACCACAGCGCGCTCGCACAGACGAACATCAGATCACCGAACAGGACCGAACCGCTGCTCGCAGCCGATGCGGCACCGGTGAAGTTGGCGGCAAACATCGCAGCGACGCCTGCCGCGATCAGCGACAGGCCGAGCAGGCGCACACGCGCAGCCCGTTCGCCGAGCAGCACGAACGCGAAGATCGTCGTGAAGAACGGCATCGTCCCCGAGATCAGCACGGCGCCGTGGCTGGCCGGCGCGTGTACGAATCCTTCGTAGCAGACCAGGGGATACGCAACGCCCGCGAGCGCGGCGAACAGCGCGGACTGATACCAGCGCAGCTGGCGCAGCGCCGGATTCAGCAGGCGCGGCACCCACCACGGCGAGAGCACCAGCGCAGCCGTGCCGATGCGCAGCGCCGCCACGTCGAACGGCGTCAGCGTGCTCTTGCCGGCAATACGCGACACGACGACGAAGCCGGCCCAGATCAGGATCGTCACCGCGGCCAGCAGGTACCCGGTCTCGAGGCCCTTGCCGGACGCAGACGCCGAAGCCGGTTGCGGGCTCACGCGCAGCCCGCGGTGTGGCAGCCCGTCTTCAGAACGCGTCGCCCGGCACGCGAACGAAGCCTTCCATCAGCACGCGCGCGGAGCGCGACATGATGGCCTTCTTCACTTTCCACTCGCCGTTGACCTGCTCGGCCGCCGCGCCGACGCGCAGCGTGCCGGAGGGATGACCGAAGCGGACCGCTTCGCGCGCGCCGCCACCGGCAGCCAGATTCACCAAGGTGCCCGGGATCGCCGCCGCCGTGCCGATGGCGACCGCAGCCGTGCCCATCATCGCGTGGTGCAGCTTGCCCATCGACAGCGCGCGCACGTTGAGATCGACATCGCCGGCCTTGACCTGCTTGCCGCTCGACGACACGTAGTCCGTCGGCGGCGCGACGAACGCGACCTTCGGCGTGTGCTGGCGCTTGGCCGCCTCGGAGACATCCTTGATCAGGCCCATGCGCAGCGCGCCGTAGGCCCGGATCGTCTCGAACTTCGCCAGCGCCTCGGGCTTGGTGTTGATGGCTTCGCGCAGCTCGGTGCCGGTGTAGCCGATCTCGGCGGCGTTGATGAACACGGTGGGGATGCCGGCGTTGATCATCGTCGCCTTCAACGTGCCGATGCCCGGCACTTCGAGATCGTCGACGAGGTTGCCGGTGGGGAACATCGAACCGCCACCGTCGCCATCGCCCTCGTCCGCTGGATCGAGGAATTCGATCTGCACTTCGGCCGCGGGGAAGGTGACGCCGTCGAGTTCGAAGTCGCCGGTCTCCTGCACCTGTCCGTTGGTGATCGGCACGTGCGCGATGATCGTCTTGGCGATCTGCACCTGCCAGATGCGCACGACGCAGAAGCCGTTCTGCGGAACGCGCGCCGGATCGACGAGACCGTTGCTGATCGCGAACGAGCCCACCGCCGCCGTCAGGTTTCCGCAGTTGCCCGACCAGTCCACGAAGGCCTTGTCGATCGACACCTGGCCGAACATGTAGTCCACGTCGTGATCCGGCTTCGTGCTCTTGGCCAGGATCACGGTCTTGGACGTGGAAGATGTCGCGCCGCCCATGCCGTCGATCTGCGCGCCATACGGATCCGGGCTGCCGATCACGCGCAGCAGCAACTTGTCGCGCGCCTCGCCCGCCTTCTGGCAGCGCTCGGGCAGATCGCCGAGCTTGAAGAACACACCCTTGCTGGTGCCGCCGCGGATGTAGGTGGCGGGAATCTTGACTTGAGGAACGTGGGGCATGGGAGTCTCGGGAATCGGAAAATGTGCGGCGTGCGTCATTGTAATTGGGGATGCGGCGGCCAACCCCAAGCCGTGATGACGAGGTCTACGGCGAGTACGTCGATGGGAACGGGGCGTTCGGAAGCGGCCCCTCCGTGTCGGGCAGCAATGCGACGTTCGCCACTTCGAGCCGCACGATGCGGCGCTGGTGCGCCTCGCCGGCCACGTCTTCGACATAGGCGATGCGCATCAGCAACCCGTCCTGGATCTGCAGCGGCGGCGTCTGCGCGTTGGTGAACGCCGCTTCGTGCGCGCCGGGTGTCCAGATGAAGCTGACGCCGCCGACTTCCACGCGCTCCCAGTGGTTGAATCGGCGCAGCGTCTCGCCAGGCCCCCTCGACACTTCATCGCGCCACACCGCGTGCCCCGTCACCAGGCCCTGCGCCTGCAGCACGGAGCCTTCGGCGAGGTGCTTCGCCAGCCGCCAGCGATCCCAGGTGCCGACGCCGTAGGCGAACACCAGGACCACGCAGGTGAACACGGCCATCGCGATCGCGACGACCGAGCGCTCCTTTCGCTTGCGTGCCCGCAGGTAGAAGACCAGGCCCACCGCTGCCAGCGCAGCCGCGATGAAAAGATCGCCGCGCAGATCGAGCAGGCCGGGGCGCGAGACTTCGAAGATCGTCTGCCAGTTCATGCGCTACTCGGGCCCCAGCGCCGCGATGAAGGCGTCGCGTTCGGCCGACAGCGCCGTGCCCTCGCCTCCGCTGGTCGCCGACGCGGCGTAGAAGCCGGCCCAGTTCACCGCGCGGCGATGCGCCTCGCGAGCGCCTGCCGCGTCGCCGGCTTCGCGCAGCCGCAGCATGCGCAGGCGATACAGCTCCGCGATCTGGATCAGTCCACCAAGATGAGGAACCGCCGCGCGAATGGCGAGTTCCGCCTCTTCCAGATGGCCTGCCGCCTCGAGCGCCTGGGCCGCGCGCCACCAGGCGGGACTCTCGTCGCGAGCCTCGGGAGCCTGCTCGGTGTTGGCTTCCGGCTCCACGTACTCGTTGTACTGCACGACCGCCGAATCGCCCGCTTCCACGACCGGCCAGACCCGCACCGTCGGACCTTTCGGCGCTGCCAGCGCGAAGCTCGCCAGCGTCGCGCGCCAGACGGGTTCGATCGCGGAGGCCAGCGATGCCGGCGCACTGAGCGTGACGTTGATCAGGCGGCCGCCGTCCTCGGCAAAGACGTAGCGCACCGTCATCGGGCCGAAATCGCTCGGCTGCTCGGCTTCGCCGACGATGGCGGGCAAGGCGCCGAGCCAGGCCTCGCCGAAGCTGCGCGGGCTCAGACCGTGCTGCTCGAGCAGGTAGCGCGCCCAATCGCTGAGCGTGCCCTCTTCGTATCCGGGTCGCGCGGCCGCGGTCCAGATCAGCATGGCATGCGGCGCGACCACCACCGCGAGCGGCACCAGGAAGGCGGGGTTGTCGAAATTCAGATCCTCTTCCGGCAGCGCGTGCCAGATCCAGTCCGACGGCAAGGGCACCGTGAACCCGATATCCGCGATACGCGGGGGCACCACCCTGTCCTGAAGATCGAACATGTCCCTCACCGGTTCATCGACTGAAGAAGCTGCGGCGCGGCGTGACCTTGTCGAGCCGTTCGAACGTGCTGCGATAGCGACCGCTCGACCAGCGCGTCTGCTCATGCCGGAAGCGGGCGAGGTCGAAAGGTCTCTGGCCGGCCGGGAACTCGAGCAGGTCCGCGTCGAAGGCCGCGACGTCGATCAGGTGCCGATTGGTGAATGCAGCGGTGCTTTGCAGCGCCGGATCCGCGCCGCTGGCGAGCAGCCAGTCGATGCGCTCGTCGGTGCCCTGCAGCGCCGCGTAGTGCAGCGGCGTGAAGCCGAAGCGATCGGTCACGTTGACGCCCAGGACCCGCAAGCGCGCATCCGTCAGCGACGAGGTGTGCAGCACGGTGCGCCCGTCGTCGTCGCGCACTTTCAGATCAGCGCCCGCCGCCAGCAGCAGCGGCAACGCGGTGGCGCTGCTGAAATGCAGCGGCGTCTTTCCTCCGATCCTGCGCGTCCCGACGTTGGCGCCTGCCGCGATCAGGGCCTTCACGCAGTCCGTGCAGTCGGTCGTCGCCGCGAAGTGCAGCGGCGTGAATCCGCGATCGTTGGCGGCGTTCGGATCGGCGCCCGCTGCGAGCACCGCTGCGACCGCGCCCGCACGATTCCTCCAGGCGAGCGGCGAACACGCAAGGTGCAGAACGGTGTTTCCTTCGGCATCGCGCGGCGTCTGTCGTCCATCGGCTCGCAGCAGCGCGACCAGTTCCGCAGGGTCGTCTTTCGCTATCGCCTGCTTGTAGTCCTCGATGTCCGCTGCGTTCGACTCAGGCATCGGCCACCCCACGCAAAATCCTATGACGATCAGCCCGATCCGGGCCGCCCCCTGCATTGCGCCTCTTCCTTGCCGCCACGATCGCCGCCGGATCACATTTTCCGCAACGTCCGGAAGTGCGATGGCCGCCAAGGCAGGCGCTCAGTTCGTCGACTGTGCAGGAGGGTTGGGCATGGCTCAGCCCTCGTCCGGGAGGTTCGGCTCGACCACGTTGGCGAGCAGTGACAGCGACTCCTGCCAGCCCAGGTAACAGAACTCGGTCGGGATCACGTCGGGAATGCCGTCCTGCACGATGTTCAGCTCGGTGCCGCAGAGAACGGCCTTCAGCTCGATGGTGACTTCCATCGTGCCGGGCAGGTTCTGGTCGTCGAAGCGATCGTTGTAGCGGATGCGCTCGCCCGGCTTCAGTTCCAGGTAGGTACCGCCGAAGCTGTGGCTCTTGCCGCTGCCGAAATTGGTGAACGACATCCGGTGGACGCCGCCGACGCGCACGTCGTTCTCGTGAACCGTCCCTGTGAAGCCGTGCGGCGGCAGCCATTTGCATCGTGCCGCCGAGTCGAGAAACGCTCGATAGACGCGCTCGGGCGGCGCTTTCAAAACGCGATGGAAACGAACAGTGCCGGGCATGAGGCTCTCCAGTTCCGGATCAGGTCTTGTGCTTGGGTTGATACGGGACGATGTCGCCGCCGCCCTGCTTCCAGGCGCCGTAACCGCCGGCGACATGGCAGACCTTGGGCAGCCCCATGTCCTGCAAGGTGGCCGTCGACAGCGCGGACCGCAGACCGCCGGCGCAATACAGCACGAAGGTCTTGTCCTCGCCGAAGATCGGCTTGTAGTAGGGGCTCTCCGGATCCACCCAGAACTCGAGCATGCCGCGCGGCGCGTGGAAGGCGCCGGGGATCATGCCGTCGCGTTCGAGTTCACGCGGATCGCGGATGTCCACGAAGACCACGTCGGGCTGGCCGAGCTGGGCTTTGGCCTCGTCGAGGCTAAGCGTCCGGATCCGCTCGTTGGCGGCGGCGACGAGTTGCTTGATGCCGATTTTCAGGGCCATGCTGCAAGTCCTCGCAACCGCTTCGCAGGTGTCAGAACGCGGGCTCGACACCCGCGGTGACACGCCACCGTAACCCGGACGAAGTCCGGGGTTTTTCCGAGCAACTCCTACCGCCCCGGACTTCGTCCGGGCTACGCGCTTCGGCTTCGATGCTCGCCGTCAACAACCGCGACCTCAGGCCGCCTTCGTCGAAGCCAGGAAATCCATCGCGAAGCGCTGCAGCACGCCGCCCGCCTGGTAGACCAACACTTCCTCGTCCGAATCCAGACGGCAGGTCATCGGCACTTCGAGCTTCTCGCCGTTGCGGCGCGTGACCACCAGCGTCAGCGTCGTGCGCGGCGCGAGCTTGCCGGTAACGTCGTAGGTCTCGGTGCCGTCGATGCCCAACGTCAGGCGCGTCGTGCCCGGCTTGAACTCCAGCGGCAGCACGCCCATGCCGATCAGGTTCGTGCGGTGGATGCGCTCGAAGCCTTCGGCCGCGATGACTTCCACGCCGGCCAGGCGCACGCCCTTGGCGGCCCAGTCACGCGACGAGCCCTGACCGTAGTCGGCGCCCGCCACGATGATCAGCGGCTGCTTGCGCTCCATGTAGGTTTCGATGGCTTCCCACATGCGCACGACCTTGCCTTCCGGCTCGATGCGCGCGAGCGATCCCTTCTTCACCTTGCCGTCGACCACCGCCATCTCGTTGACGAGCTGCGGATTGGCGAACGTGGCGCGCTGCGCCGTCAGGTGATCGCCGCGGTGCGTAGCGTAGGAATTGAAGTCCTCTTCCGGCACGCCCATCTTGTGCAGGTACTCGCCGGCCGCGCTGTCCATCATGATCGCGTTGGACGGCGACAGATGATCGGTCGTGATGTTGTCCGGCAGCACCGCGAGCGGACGCAGGCCCTTCAACGTGCGCTCGCCGGCCAGCGCGCCTTCCCAGTACGGCGGGCGGCGGATGTAGGTGCTCATCTTGCGCCAGTCATACAGCGGGCTGATCTTCAGGCCGTCGTCCGCTTCCTTGCGGAACATCGGCTCGTACACGGCGCGGAACTGCGTGGGGTTGACGCTCTTGGCGACCACCGCGTCGATCTCGGCGTCCGTCGGCCAGATGTCCTTCAACGTGACGGGCTTGCCGTCCTTGTCCGTGCCCAGCACGTCCTTCTCGATGTCGAAACGCACCGTGCCGGCAATGGCGTAAGCCACGACCAGCGGCGGCGAGGCGAGGAAGGCCTGCTTCGCGTACGGATGGATACGGCCATCGAAATTGCGATTGCCGGAGAGCACCGCCGTGGCATACAGATCGCGGTCGATGATTTCCTTCTGGATCACCGGATCGAGCGCGCCACTCATGCCGTTGCACGTGGTGCACGCGAACGCGACGATGCCGAAGCCGAGCTGCTCGAGTTCGGTCAGCAGCTTGGCTTCATTCAGATAGCTTTCGACCACTTTCGAGCCCGGCGCGAGCGAGGACTTCACCCAGGGCTTGCGCGTCAGGCCGCGCGCATTCGCGTTGCGTGCGAGCAGGCCGGCGGCGATGACGTTGCGCGGGTTGCTGGTGTTCGTGCAGCTCGTGATGGCCGCGATGATCACCGCGCCGTCCGGCATCTTGCCGTCGGCCGGCTGTTCCCACGCGGCGGCGATGCCGCGCTCGGCCAGCGCCGACGTCGGCAGGCGCTTGTGCGGGTTCGAAGGGCCGGCCATGTTGCGCACGACCGTCGACAGATCGAACGTCAGCGTGCGCTCGTACTCGGCGGTCTTGAGTGCATCGGCCCACAGTCCGGCTTCCTTCGCGTAGGTCTCGACGAGCTTGACCTGCTCGTCGTCGCGACCGGTGAGCTTCAGATACTCGATGGTGTTCTTGTCGATGAAGAACATCGCCGCCGTGGCGCCGTACTCCGGCGCCATGTTGGAGATCGTCGCGCGATCGCCCAGCGTCAGCGCCGCTGCACCTTCGCCACGGAATTCCAGGTAGTGACCGACGACCTTCTCCTTGCGCAGGAATTCGGTCAGTGCGAGCACGACGTCGGTCGCCGTGATGCCTTCCTTCGGCTTGCCGCTGAGTTCCACGCCGGTGATGTCGGGCAGGCGCATCCACGACGCGCGACCGAGCATGACGTTCTCGGCTTCGAGGCCACCGACACCGATGGCGATGACGCCGAGCGCGTCGACGTGCGGCGTGTGGCTGTCCGTTCCGACGCAGGTATCGGGGAACGCGACGCCGTCCTGCTTGTAGATCACCGGGCTCATTCGCTCCAGGTTGATCTGATGCATGATCCCGTTGCCCGGCGGGATGACCTCCATGTTCTTGAAGGCCTTCTTGGTCCAGTCGATGAAGTGGAAGCGGTCGTCGTTGCGACGATCTTCCACCGCGCGGTTCTTGGCGAACGCGTCCTTCTCGAAACCGCCGTACTCCACCGCGAGCGAGTGATCGACGATCAGCTGAACCGGCACCACCGGATTCACCTTGGCCGGATCGCCGCCCATGTCGGCGATGGCGTCACGCAATCCCGCGAGGTCGACCAGCGCGGTCTGCCCGAGGATGTCGTGGCACACCACGCGCACCGGGAACCACGGGAAATCGAGGTCGCGCTTGCGCTCGATGAGCTGGCCCAGATAGGCGTTGACCTTCTCGGGTTCGCCCTTGCGCACGAGATTCTCGGCGTGAACGCGGGCGGTGTACGACAGCTTCGCCCAGGCGCCGGGCTTGATCGCCTCGACGGCTTCGCGCGCGTCGAAGTAGTCGAGTTTCGTGCCGGGAAGATTCTTGCGATGTGCGGTGTTCATGGAAGGAACTCTGAGACTCAGGCTGGCGGTTCGAGCTTGCTCTGATGCGTGACGCCGGGGTCGCCGCTGACGCGACGACCCCGTGACGCTCCTGCTTACTTGCGGTCCTTGATCGGGACGAACTTCTGGTCCTCGGGGCCGACGTAGTTCGCGCTCGGGCGAATGATCTTGCCGTCGATGCGCTGCTCGATGATGTGCGCACTCCAGCCCGACGTACGCGCGATGACGAACAGCGGCGTGAACATGTCGGTGGGCACGCCCATCATGTGGTAGCTCACCGCGCTGAACCAGTCGAGGTTCGGGAACATCTTCTTGATATCCCACATCACCGTCTCGAGACGCTCGGCGATGTCGTACATCTTCATGTTCTTCTCTTCGGCCGACAGGTCCTTGGCGACCTGCTTGATCACCTTGTTGCGCGGATCGCTGACCGTGTAGACCGGGTGGCCGAAGCCGATGACGACTTCCTTCTTCTCGACGCGGGCCTTGATGTCGGCTTCGGCTTCGTCCGGATTGTCGTAGCGCTTCTGGATCTCGAAGGCGACTTCGTTGGCGCCGCCGTGCTTGGGTCCGCGCAGCGCACCGATGCCGCCGCAGATCGCCGAGTACATGTCGGAGCCGGTGCCGGCGACGACGCGCGACGTGAACGTCGAGGCGTTGAACTCGTGCTCCGCATACAGCACCAGCGAGGTGTGCATCGCCTTGACCCAGGACTCGCGCGGCTTCTCCTGGTGCAGCAGGTGCAGGAAGTGGCCGCCGATCGAATCGTCGTCGGTCTCGACGTCGATGATGTTGCCGTTGTAGGCGAAGTGGTACCAGTACAGCAGCATCGAACCCAGGCAGGCCATCAGCTTGTCGGCGATGTCACGCGCGCCCGGATGGTTGTGGTCGTCCTTCTCCGGCTTGACGCAACCCAGCACCGAGACGCCGGTGCGCATCACGTCCATCGGATGCGCCGACGGCGGAAGCTGTTCGAGCGCCGTCTTCACGGCGGCGGGCAGGCCGCGCAGCGCCTTGAGCTTGGCCTTGTAGGCGGACAGCTCGGCGGTGGTCGGCAGCTTGCCGTGCACCAGCAGATGCGCGATCTCCTCGAACTCGCAGGTGGTGGCGACGTCGAGGATGTCGTAGCCGCGGTAGTGCAGGTCGTTGCCGCTGCGGCCGACGGTGCACAGCGCGGTGTTGCCGGCGGCGGTGCCGGACAGTGCGACGGACTTCTTCGGCTTGAAGCCGGGGGCGGGCGTTGCTTCGCTCATGTTCTCTCCTGGTCCTGGAATCGTCTTGGGGTCAGTCGGTCGTAAGGGGGACTTACGGCGTGTTGGGAAGCGGTGATTACTTCTTCTTCGCGGCGAAGAGCGCGTCGAGCTTGCCCTCGAACGCGTGGTAACCGATGCGGTCGTACAGCTCCACGCGCGTCTGCATCAGATCGATCACGTCCTTCTGATGACCCTTCGTGCGGATGGAAGTGTAGACGGCCTCCGCGGCCTTGTTGGCGGCGCGGAACGCGCTCAGCGGATAGAGCTGGATGGCCACACCCACGGAAGCCAGCTCGTCGCGCGTGAACAGCGGCGTCGCACCGAACTCGGTGATGTTGGCGAGCACCGGCACCTTCACCGAATCGACGAAGCGCTTGTACGTCGGCAGGTCGTAGGCGGCCTCCGCGAAGATGGCGTCGGCGCCGGCTTCCACGCAGGCGATCGAGCGTTCGATGGCGGCGTCCACGCCCTCGGCCTGGATGGCGTCGGTGCGCGCGATCAGGAAGAACTTCTCGTCGGTGCGCGCATCGGCGGCCGCTTTCACGCGATCCACCATCTCGTCCTTGCCGACGATCTCCTTGCCCGGACGATGACCGCAGCGCTTGGCGCCGACCTGGTCCTCGATGTGGCAGGCAGCGGCGCCGGCCTTGATCAGCGACTTGATCGTGCGCTCGATGTTGAACGCGCTCGGACCGAAGCCGGTGTCGATGTCGACCAGCAGCGGCAGGTCGCAGACATCCGAGATGCGGCGCGTGTCCGTGAGCACGTCGTCCATCGTGTTGATGCCCAGGTCCGGCAGGCCCAGCGAGCCGGCGGCGACGCCGCCGCCCGACAGGTAGATCGCGCGAAAGCCCGCCCGCTTGGCGAGCAGGGCATGGTTGGCGTTGATCGCCCCGATGACCTGCAGCGGCTTTTCCTCGGCGAGGGCGGTGCGGAAACGCGCGCCAGCGGATGCGCTCATCTGGATTCTCCTGTGTGGGGCCGACAGGCCCGCGAGTGAAAAAATGAAACTGTCGCGGCCTATTGCTCAAGCAACGTGCCAAGGGCGGGGATCATAACCGCCGGTCCTTCGCGCGGAACTTGGGGCACCTCCGCTACGCCGCTGTTACGGCGGCGTTTGCGGACCCATTCCTGGCTACGACGGGCGGACGTCGGCACCGGATCGCGAGAGCAACGGCGTTTCTCTATGTTCCATAGTGTCCCGCTCATGTTTCATAATGGTTCATGAAACGTCGCAACGACAGCTACGTGGCCGACGACTCCGGCGGCTCCGCCCACAGGCCGGTGATCTGGACCGTCAGCGTGTCGAGGCTGTCCCGGCTGCTGCAGGACGTCACCCCCGAGTTCGACACACGCGCCCGGATCGAGAACATCCACCTGGGTTTCGACGAGGCCGTCACGACCTTGCGCGGCCGGATGCAGCGCGAGCGCTGCGACGTCCTGATCGCCGCCGGCTCCAACGGCGCCTACCTGAAGAATCGCCTCGACAAGCCGGTGGTGCTGGTCCGGCCCGACGGCTTCGACCTGATGCTGGCGCTGGCCCAGGCCCACCGCATCTCGCCGAACATCGGCGTGCTGACGCACCAGACCGAAGTGCCCGCGTTCGACGACTTCCAGAAGAGCTTCGGCCTGGACATCGCGCAGCGCGCGTTCGAGACCGCCGAGGACGCGCGCACGCAGGTGCGCGAACTCGTCGCGCTGGGCTGCACGGCCATCGTCGGCACCGGCCTTGCCGCCGACCTTGCGGAACAAGCCGGCGTCGCCGGCATCCTGCTGTACTCGGCCGACACGATCCGGCAGGCCTTCGAGAGCGCGCTGGAAATCGCGCGCGCCGTCGGCAGCGCCGAGACGCAGGCGCCGAGCCTGCGCGCCGGGCGCGGCAGCGGTGGTGGCCGCTATGCACTGTCCGACCTGATCGGCGACAGCGCGGTCATGCGCGCGCTGCGCCACGACATCGTCAACTTCGCCACCTCGGATCGCACGGTGCTGATCAGCGGCGACACCGGCACCGGCAAGGAACTGGTCGCGCAGTCGCTGCACGCCGGCAGTCCGCGTCGCAAGGGCGCGTTCGTGGCCGTGAACTGCGGCGCCATCGCCGAGTCGCTGCTCGAGTCCGAACTGTTCGGCTACGAGGAAGGCGCGTTCACCGGCTCGCGCCGCGGCGGCCGCACCGGCCTGATGGAAACCGCGCACGGCGGCACGCTGTTCCTCGACGAGATCGGCGAGATGCCGCTGGCGCTGCAGACCCGGCTGCTGCGCGCGCTCGAGGAACGCGAGGTCCTGCGCGTCGGCGCGTCACGCGCAGTGCCCATCGACATCCGCGTCATCGCCGCCACGCACGGCAATCTGGATGCGATGGCCGCCGCCGGCCGCTTTCGCCGCGATCTCTACTACCGGCTCAACGTGCTGCGCCTGCAGGTACCGAAGCTGATCGAGCGCGGCGCGGACATCGTGCAGCTCGCGCGGCATTTCCTCGAAGCCTCGCTCGGCGAGGCCGCACCGGAGTGGACCGAAGCGGCGCTCGACGTGCTGCGCGCACACGCCTGGCCCGGCAACGTGCGCGAGCTGCGCAATCTGGTCGATCGCGTCGCGGTCTTCTGTGAAGGGAGTACGGCTCCGATCGACGTGGCGCTGCTGCGGCGTTGCGCGCCCGAGTTGCTTGGCGGGTCGCATCACTCCGAAGACGCGCGCCTGACGCCGTCGCCCGAAGCAGAGCCGAAAACCTCGGCCGCCCGGCGTCGCAGCAGCGGCCCGCGTCCGGACCTGCGCCGCGTCATGGAGCGCGCCGGCGGTGATCGACAGGTCGCTGCGCGGATCCTCGGCGTATCGCGCACCACGTTGTGGCGCTGGCTGCGCGACGCGAAGCTCTAGTGGGCGTCGGACACCTCACTCTGCGCGGCGTTCGACGAATGCACACACCGCCGTGAAAGCGTGGCGAACTTCATCCGCGGCGGCGGCGGCACCGCCGGCCTGGTCCTGCTCCGCCATGCGTTCGACCCGCGATGCCGCGGAGGCCAGCGCCGTCGCTGCCACCGTCCGCGACGATCCGACCAGACGGTGAGCCAGGGCCCGTACCGCGACCGGATCCCATTTGCCGGCGAGCTGTTCCTCTAGCAGCGCCACGATGGGAACGTTGATGCGCACAAATTCGCGCATCAGATGCTCGCCGAATTGGAGGTCACCACCGACGAGGTCCATCAGCATCTCGAGGTCGATTGGATCCGTCGTTGCTGTGCTGTTGGCGGTGCCCTCGATGCTCTCCGCCGTGGGCTCGGCCGCGCCACGGGTCGGCGCGAAACGCTCGAGCGCCTCGCGCAACTGCTGCAGGCCGGACGGCTTGATGAGAAATCCGTCCATGCCTGCCTGGAAACAGCGTTCTCGTTCGCCCGAGAGAGCGGCAGCCGTCAGCGCGACGATCGGCAACCGGCGACGATGCTCATCGCCGGCTTCGGACTGACGTATTGAGAGGGTCAGTTGCATGCCGTCCATCTGCGGCATGTGCAGATCAGCGAGCAACGCGGCGAACGGACGCTCCCCGATGCGCGTGAGCGCCTCGGCGCCATTGCCGGTAATAACCGAACGGTAACCGAGCTGGGCGAGCTGCCTCTGGATCACCTGCTGATTCACCGGGTGATCTTCGGCGACCAGGATCCAGGGACCCGCGGCCGCCATCACCGGCGAACCCGCACTCCGACTCTGGGCGGGTGTATCGAGTCCCGCGGCTACGCGCAGACGCCGTACAAGGTCCCGTTGACGCAAGGGCCGCGTAAGGCTGTCGAGCAGACGATCATCGCGCCGGATCTCGATCCTCGCGTGTGCCTCGGCACGCTCGCGCGTCTCGGCCAGCACCAGCTCATTGTCCGAAGGGCCGAGACTGGCGCCGGAGTCGACCAGACAGCTCGCCAGCTCGCCGGCTTCGGTAGCGTCGGGAAGTTTGAGCGTGACATGCACCCCAGACAGGGCCATCGCGTCGAATGCCGACGTGTTGGTGGTGGGCGCGGCTGGCAGTTCGATTTCGAACCAGAAGTCGCTTCCCACTCCAAGCGCACTGGCGAAATCGATCATGCCTCCCATCCGCGTGAGCAGCCCGCGCACGATCGACAGGCCCAGTCCGCTTCCACCGAAGTGCCGAGTCGTGGCCGAATCAGCCTGGGTGAAGGGCCTGAACAGCTGCTGGCGCGCCCCCGGTGCCATGCCGATGCCCGTGTCGACGACGTGGAAGAGGACGCGCTCTGCATCCATTGAAGCGCTGGGTGCGCGCTTGACGCGGATCCGCACCCATCCCGTCTGGGTAAACTTGATTGCATTGCTGCACAGGTTGAAAAGGATCTGCCTCAAGCGCAACGGATCCCCGAAAACCTGCTGCGGCAACCCGGGTTCGACGAAGACGGTCAGCCGCAGCCCCTTGGATCGCGCCGACGGCGCCAGCGTCTCCACGGCGTCCTCGACTGCTTCGCGCAAGGCGAAAGGAATCCGCTCGATGGGAATCTTGCCCGCTTCGATACGCGAGAAATCGAGGATGTCGTCGATCACCCGCAGCAGGGTTCTGCCCGAATCGCGCGCAATCCTCACCGTATCGCGCTGGCTCGCGTCCAGGTCATCGCACTCGAGAAGTTCGAGCAGTCCGAGAATGCCATTCATCGGTGTTCGGATCTCGTGACTCATCGTGGCGAGAAAGCGCGATTTCTCCTCGCTTGCAGCCTCGGCTTCATCCAGGGCCTCCAGCCGGTGCGACAGGGCGAGCGTCGCATTTCTCAGCACGCCGATCTCGTCCAGGCGGCGCGTCTCGCGATGGCGCCCCAGCTGCGCCCGCGAAGCCTCGAATCTGCGTTCCGCCAGCATCGGCAGGGCCCGCGTCACATCACCGAGACGGCGCAGCGCTGGCGTCAACAGCAGGTACACGGCGCCAGCGGAGATGAGCAGCGTGAAAGCGTTGAGCTCCAGGTTTCGGAACGTCTGGTTTCGAATCGCCCGGAGATCTGCGGTCTCGTCGACGATGAACAGCAGTTGCGCGGAAGGATCGGAAGCCCTCGGCAGCGGCGCGAGCGCCAGTTGCAAATGGCGGCTGCCGACGGTTGCAGCGAAAAGCACACCGGATCGCGGTGGCAACGGTCCGTCCAACGCCTTGACCAGCGGCATGAGCGTTGGCGCGCTGGTCACCGCAAGCAGCTTGTTCCCCCACAGTCGGGACTTCGCTTGCCCGGCAGCTTCACGGCGTAGAACCGCTACATCGGCGCCATCCAGCCGTTGGAACGCGAGCAGGGTTTCGGCCAGCGGCTGGCCCAGTGCGACCACTTGCTTGTGGCCTCCCGCGTCGAGAACAGGAACAAAGGCGTAGAACGCACATTCGTCCAGGCAGGTCACCAGATCAGCGGGGCGGTTCTCTGCCAAAACGCGACGCACTGCTGCCTGGTAGGCCGGAATATTGTGCGGACGCGGCGATCCGGGCGTATCCCACGCGATGACGCTGACGCCCCGGCTGTCGAAAAATTCGAGCGCCACGAAGCTACCGAAATTTTCAGTTGCCGCCAGGAATTCCTGGCGATCCGCTTCATCGGTGCGTGCGAGGACGTCAGCCAGTTGAAGGGCGATCTGCCCAAGGCCGTCGCCAGCGTGTCCCAGCAGCGCGTCGAACTCGCGCGGCCGGGTCGCCATCTTTTCGCTCAATCTCGCTTCGTGCTGCAAGGTGAGCTGGTGGTTGTTCCACAGCGCCAGGACGAGGTGGGCGATACCCAGCACGGCCACCATCACGAGGATGGCCCGCCACTGAAGACCAAGCCTCGCGCGTACGGTGCCCCCCGGCCAGTCCTGGGTACTGCGACGGCTGGTCGCGGTCAGAACCGGTACCCCGCCATGACGGTGAACAGGAACCAGTGTGGGTCGTCGGCCCCGTCCGGGTTGTCGAGCGCCGGGGCGGTGGACGTACCGTAGATGCTGTGCAGCTCGCCCCAGACGCCCCAATGCGAGTCGGGATGCCAACCGACTCCCAGCGTGAGATCCCGGGCGAATCGGCTGTAGCGATCCACGCCCAGCTCGGCAGCAGCGCGGTTTCCGTTGCGGTCGTCTGCATCGACGAAGTTCACGTCATACCGCGCGAACATCGACCAATGCTCGGCGGGTCGGTAATCGAACTGGATGTAGCCTCCGTCGGAAGCGCTTGCGCTGGGAACCGTGTCCAAATGCGTCCGCGAACGCGTATAGATGTATTCGCCGGTAAGGCTGTAGCGTTCGGCGTTGTAGCGTGCGGAGGCCACATAGACGTTGACGTTCACCTCCGCATCGATCGGGAAGGTGGGGCTCGGGTCGACCGTGACTTTCGCGTGTGCGTGGCTGAGACTCAGGCGCACGCGGTCTCCGTTCCAGGAGTCTGTCAGCTGCGAGAACACCAGCCCCTCGAGGCGGATCTCTTCCGGACCCGCACCGTCCCCCAAAAGAAGTTCTCGCTCATTGCGGGTGAAGTCGCGGTCGAGCGCCGTGCTCAAGGTCATGGACCAGTCGTGCAGGCCGAATGCGCGACCGGCATACAGTTGGGCTCCGTCGGACGAGAAGAAGATCCCGCGCAACCCGGCCCCATCGAAATAGATCGACTGTGGCAGGAGGATGGACGGGCGCGCGAAGATCACGTCGCGCGTGTCGTTGAAGAGTCCAAGCGGGTTCTTCACGCGGCCCAACCGGACCCCTGCAGTGCTTTCCGCCCGCTGGATGACGTTCCAGTCCAGAAGGGCGTAGTCGAGTCGAGGTTTTCCGGAGTCGGTTCTACCCGCATCGCGGATCAGACCCTGTGCCGACGCGAGCAGCCCATGCCCGAGGTTGATGCTCCCGTTGATCGCAGCCTCGTAGTAGTCGTGGCTGCCGTTGGTGCTGTCGCCGAAGAAATTGTTTCCTTCACTCAGCAAATAGCCCTGTGCCGCAAAGCCGTGCACCTGATAATCGAGAGCGAATGCTGGGCCTGCCACGACCAGCCCCAGTGCGGCGATCAGCCGAAAGCGGCGGAACGCGATCATCGTGCTTCTCCAGAAACAGGGGGGTTTTGCACCACTGCGGGTTGGACTACGCCGGGAATCGACGCAGTCGAGACATATCCGATAGCGCCGCGAGTGGCCGCAAGCCGGACGCGCATTTCGCGCTCGTTGGACACGACTTCTGGCGCCAGCCCCGTACCGGTGTAGACCAATCGGTCCCAGGCCGCGCGCAACACGTAAGGAAACGTGCCGAGTTGCTCGCGGCAGAACTGCGCGTGCACCGGCTCACTGTCCGGGAGGACGAAAACGCGGATCGGAGATCCATCTGGCCACTGACGGAGCCGCGCACTGAAGATCGCACGGATCGAAGTGCGGTCAAGCGCAACATCGGCATGCTCCGGGCTGGTGACGATGTCCACCGAACCCCCTGCGGCAACCACGTTCGCGAACGCCACGATCGTGAAAGCGAGCCCGATCCTGCGCGGTAGCGTGAATCGTCTCGACATCGATCAGCCCCGAACGGCGGAAAGCCGCCGGACACGACGCCCTTTGCAAGTCCCTTCCATCTTTCTGCAGCGCGACAGCACGATGTTTTGCTCGGGTAAATCTTGGCGGAGGCCAGCGGACGAATCGTCCGAGCAAGTTCGATACCGCTCGCGGCAATTTCGGTCTTTTGCCCGTTCCGCGATTGATCTGGATCAATCCCGCTACCGGTCGTCGTCTCCGGGACGACCGTTCAGGTCCCTCGTCGTCAAGCTCCGGCGGTCGATGCCGATGCCGGGTCGGCGCGACGTCATTTCCGCGCTCCACGGAGGTCGAGCATGCCTGCCCGTCGTGTCCTGCTGATCGAAGACGATGAAGTCGTCCGTCAACAACTTGTCAAACATCTGCACGGACTCGACCGGCGGCTCGTCGACGAAGCGGCCGATGTGGGCACTGCGCGACGGGCCCTGGAAGGGCCTGTGCGCTACGACCTGATCGTTGCGGATCTGATGCTTCCGGGCGGAGACACCGCGGAACTCCTGCGCACTGCGGCCTCGCACCAAGCCTGCGCCGGATTGATCCTCGTGAGCGGTCTTGGCGAAGGCCTGCTGCGATCGGTGGCCGTGCTGTGCCGCGAGCGCGGACAGCATGTGCTCGGTGCGTTGATCAAGCCGGTCCGTCCGGATGTACTCCGCCAACTGGTCGGCGAATCATCCAGATCGACGCGCATCCCTCCCAAATTCAGCCGGGGCGCCACAATCGCAGATGTCGAACGCGCGTTGCAGGCACGCGGTATCGACGTGCTGGTTCAGCCGAAAATCTCAGCCGCAGACCGAAAACTTCAAGGTGTCGAAGTCCTGGCGGACTGGAATGACCCGTCGCTGGGCCCGGTCGCGGCTCCCCGGCTCGCGGCGGTCGCCGCGGATGGCGGGATCGCCGGGGCACTGACGCAGTACATCATCGGCCTAGCGCTTCGAACATGCGCCGACTGGCGAGCGCAAGGCCGTGAAATTCCAGTATCGGTGAACATCGGCAACGGCGTTCTGGAGGACCGGAAATTTCCCGATTTCGTCGAGCGCACGCTGCGGTCCCTGCTGGTGCCGGCCGAAATGCTCACTCTGGAGATCGGAGAGCACCCGCATTTGGATGACACCGACACGCTCGAAGTGCTGACGCGTCTGCGCATGCGCGGCGTTGGGATCGCCTTGGACAATTTCGGCAGGGGACAGACCTCTGCACTGCGGGTGCAGCGCCTCCCGGTGAGCGAACTCAAGATCGACCGCGCCATCGTCCGCGGGCTTCCTCATGGGGCGATCGGATATGCCGTGGTCGAGTACGCGGTGAGGCTGGCGCGCGAACTCGGCATGACCACCACGGCGGTCGGTGTAGAAAACGAAGAGCAGGCAACAGTCCTGACTTCTGCCGGTTGCACCGACCTCCAGGGACATTGGGTCGGAACGCCGATGCGACCCGAACAGCTGCTCGCCTGGACGAAGGCTCGGCCGCCTCTCGGCGAACCGGCATCGACCCATGACGCAGGTCAATGCCAATTGCCTGCCGCGGCACCAGACTCATGCCCCCGTCAGGAAACCGCACTCGCTTGATGATCGCAAATCATCGGAGATCTGGAGCAGGAGCTATGGGATGAGCATTTCCGCGATGGTGGTCGACGACGATGAATTCGTGCGGGGTACGCTCTCGAGGCAGATGAGCGGGCTCGGAGTGACACGGATCGCCGCCGCCGGCGACGGTGACGAAGCCTCCAGGATCCTGCACGACCAGGGGCCGTTCGACGTCATCCTCCTCGACCTGATGATGCCCGGCACGGACGGGATCGAGTTCCTGCGTCGCTTGGCGAAATCTCACGACAGGGCCGACCTGATCCTGACGAGCAGTCTTGATCGCAAGGTACTGGAAACCGCGGAATCGCTCGCTCGCGCGCATTCGCTGCACGTGCTCGGCGCGCTGTCCAAGCCCATCCGGAGCAGCGCGCTGGGAGAGTTGCTGGCAAAGCGCAGCGGGCGCCTCGGCAATCGGCACGCGGCGCTGCCGATTACGGTCGAGCGCCTCAAGGCCGCGCTAAAGGCCGGGCACGTCGTGCCTTACTTCCAACCCAAGGTTTGCTCCCGGACAGGCGCCGTGCGTTCGGTCGAAGCATTGGCCCGCTGGGAAGATCCGGTCGAAGGCCTGATCTCGCCGGCACGCTTCCTGCCCCTTGCGGATCGCCACGGACTGATCGATGAGCTCACTGTGCAAATCAGCACGCAAGCCTTCGAGACGGTTGGCGCTTGGCGCGAACAAGGCCTGCAGACGGACCTGGAAATCAACCTGTCGGCGCTGTCGCTGGAAGGCGTGGAATTGCCCGACCGCATGATTGCACTGGCCGGTCGTCATGGCGTGGATCCGGATCGGGTGATTTTCGAGATCACCGAATCCGCACTGATCGGCAATCTCAGCCAGTCGTTGGACACCCTCACGCGACTGCGCCTCAAGGGCTTTCATCTGGCGGTCGACGATTTCGGCACCGGCTATTCCACGCTGACCCAGCTCAAGATGCTGCCCTTGTCGGAACTCAAGATCGATCAGAGCTTCGTATCGCACGCTGCGGGCGATTCGGAGGTGCGGGCCATCGTCGAATCCTGCATCGCCTTGGCCGGACAGTTCGGCCTCATCACCGTCGCAGAAGGCGTCGAGGACGATGCCACTGCCGGCCTGATGAAAGAGCTCGGTGCGACTTTGTTGCAAGGCTTTCGATTCACTTGTGCGTTGCCGGCCACGCTGTTGCAGAACTGGTGGAAGGAGCGGCTCGTCGGCAGCAGGAGAACACCCGCCTGAGTGCCGGGGCGCGTGCAGCCAGCTCTCTTTTCATCCTGTCATCTGAATCCAGGCCCCTTGGGTCCGTCGCCCCGTTCATTCTGGCGCTCATTAACGCCTCGCCATCGGCTTCGCCGCCGGCGGATGAGGGGCCCCTGGTCCCTGTCGTAGTGGCTCGATGCGCCGTCTGCTTCAGCCCAGGCGCTTGCCGTGAGCAAAGGCGCCCTTCCGGGCGGACGTTCTCCAAAAGCTCGGCCATCGATTCTGGCCTTCCGCAATCTTCTCCCGCATCCCGCCTTCGGGACCCCGTTTCGGTAGGGGCGCGCCCTCCCTGCACGCCCGATGTTTTGGACAGGCCTGCGCAGTAAGCTCCCGGCTCCCGGCATCCGCACACAGGAGAACGATCATGCCGCTGCATCCCCAGGTTGAAGGCTTGCTCACACAGATGGCCTCGTCCGGTCTCAAGAAGATCCAGGACATGTCGCCCCAAGAATCACGCCCGACATTCAGCGCCGTCTTCGCCACGCTGCCGCCGAGCCAGCAGAAGATCGCCGGCACCGCGGACCGCAGCATTCCGACCAAGGCCGGTGCGGTGAAGGTTCGCGTCTACACGCCGGAGGGCAAGGGCCCGTTCCCGGTGATGGCGTATTTCCACGGCGGCGGCTGGGTGTTCGGCGACATCGACACGCACGAAGGCGTCTGCCGCGAGCTGTGCGGTTCGGTCGGCATGGTGGTGGTCTCGGTCGACTATCGCCTGAGCCCGGAAGCCAAGTATCCCGACGCCTCCGACGACTGCCTCGCCGTGACGCGCTGGGTGGCGGAGAACGCGGCCTCGCTCAACGCCGACGCCTCGCGCCTCTCGGTCGGCGGCGACAGCGCCGGCGGCAACCTCGCCGCGGTCACCGCACAGCGCCTGCGTGACGAGAAGGGCCCGAAGCTGGCCGCGCAGCTGCTGATCTACCCAGTGGCGCGCGTCGACGGTCACAAGACCCCATCGATGATCGACAACGCGCAGGGCTACTTCCTCGAGACGGCGAGCATGGAGTACTTCATCAACCACTACCTGAAGTCGCCGGCCGACGCGAAGCAGGCGTATGCGTCGCCGCTGCTGGCGAAGGATCTGTCCGGCCTGCCACCGGCGCTGGTCATCACCTGCGAGTTCGATCCGCTGCGCGACGAGGGCGAGGACTACGGCAAGGCGCTCAAGGCCGCCGGCGTGCCGACCGTGATCTCGCGCTACGACGGCGTGATCCACGGTGGCTGGAACTTCTTCGGCGTGCTCGACATCGGCCGCAACATGCACACCGAGGCCACGCGCTGGCTCAAGGAGCAGTTGCGCGCCTGAGCGGAATCGCCCGCCGCCCACCGGCGGGCATCCGGCGAGGCCGTGGCGACCCGTCGCCACGGCCTTTTTTGTGGGCGTCGCGCTACGCTTCGTCGATGGACGGACCTTCAGCGCACACGGACACGCCCGGCTGGCAGAGCGGCGATGCGCTGTGCAACGGCCTGAAGCTGCACTGGGAGGCCACCGGTCCCGAGTCCGGGGAGCCGATGCTGATGGTGATGGGCCTGGGCTGCCAGCTGATCCAGTGGCCCGACGTGCTGTGCCTGGATCTGGCGAAGCGCGGCTTTCGCGTCATCCGCTTCGACAACCGCGACGCCGGCCTGTCGGACACCGTCGACCGCCAGCTCCGTTTCAGCCTGCGCCGCGACTACGTGCGCGTGCGCCTGGGCCTGAGGCCCGGCCCGGCGAACTACCTGCTGCACGACATGGCCGCGGATACGGTCGGCCTGATGGACGCGCTGGGCCTGAAGCGCGCTCACCTCGTCGGCGTGTCGATGGGCGGCATGATTGCTCAGCTCACTGCCGGGACGTTTCCCGATCGCGTCGCCAGCCTGTGCTCGATCATGTCCGGCACCAATCATCCGTGGGTGCGACAGACGCGGATCGACCTGTTGCTGCGCCTGGCCTCGCGACCGCCCGACCTGCAGCGCGACACCATCGTCGCGCGCCAGGCAGAGACCTTTCGGCTGATCGGCAGCCCGCTGTACCCGACATCGCTGGAAGACCGCCGCGCATTCGCCGGCCGCGCCTTCGATCGCGCGTTCCGTCCCGGCGGCACGCTGCGGCAGATGCACGCGATCGTCGCCACCGGCAGCTTCGAGAAGCTGCTGCCGAACATCACCGCGCCGACGCAGATCATCCACGGCACCGACGACCCGCTGATGCGCACGATCTGCGGCCGGCGCAGCGCCTCGATGATCCGCGGCGCGAAGCTCGAACTCATCAAGGGCATGGGGCATGACTGCCCCAAGGTGCTGATGCCGAGATGGGCGGAGCTGATCGCCGCCAACGCTGCCCGGGCTTCGTCGCCCCCGTAGCCCGGACGAAGTCCGGGGCTTTTGCCGATCGATCAAAGGGGACCCCGGCTCTTTCGCTCTGCGAAATTCAACGTCCGGGCTACAACGGCGCGTTGGCACGGTGCACACTTCTCACGGTTCGATGAGGACGAGGCATCGCATGCGGTCGATCGGCCTGGGAATCGGAATGGCACTGCTCGCACTGGCGCTCGCCGGATGCGACAAGACCGCGGACAGCTCCATCACCGGCTATGTCGAGGCGCTTTACCTGCGGCCGGCACCGGCCAGCGGCGGCCGCATGACCTCGCTCGCCGTCGATCGTGGCGCGACCGTCAAGGCCGGCCAGCCCTTGTTCGCGCTCGATGCCGATCGCGAGCAGGCCGCCGTCGCCGAGGCCCAGGCCCGCATCGAGGCGCAGTCCGCTCGGGTCGCCGATCTCGACAAGGGCGGCCGCCCGGAAGAGCTCGCCGTGATCCGCGCGCAGCTCCAGCAGGCCGAGGCGCAGCTCAAGCTCTCGACCGCCACCGCGAAGCGCCAGGCTTCGCTGGCCGCGCAGAAGCTCGTCAGCGCCGAAGCGCTCGACACCGCCAACACCACGCAGGCGCGTGACAGCGCTCACGTGGCGGAGCTGAAGCGCCAGCTCGATGTCGCCGAACTCACCGGCCGCAGCGATGCGATCGAGGCTGCGCGACAGGACGTCGCCGCCGCGCAGGCGCAGCTCGCCCAGGCGCAATGGGCGCTGGCGCAGAAGTCGGTCGCTGCGCCGGCCGACGGCAGCATCGAGGACGTCTACTTCCGCGCCGGCGAATGGGTGAACGCAGGACAGCCGGTGCTCGCACTGCTGCCGCCCGCGAACCGGCGGCTGCGCTTCTTCGTGCCGCAGCAACGCCTCGCGGAATTCGCACAAGGGCGCAGCGTGCACGCGCGCTGCGACGGCTGCGGTGAGGCGATTGCTGCCACCGTGAACTTCGTCGCCGCGCAGGCCGAGTTCGCGCCGCCGGTGCTGTTCGACCGCCACCAGCGATCGCGCCTGGTCTATCGCGTCGAAGCGCTGCCCGCCGCGGCCGACGCGTTGCGCCTGCATCCCGGACAGCCGGTGGACGTGAGCGCGGACGGTGCCTGAGGCGGACATCGCGATCGAGGTCGAGGGACTGGCGAAGTCCTTCGGCGGTCGCAGCGCGGTGAAGGGCCTGAGCCTGCACGTTCAGCGCGGCGAGATCTTCGGCTTCCTCGGACCCAACGGCAGCGGCAAGACCACGTCCATCCGCATGCTCTGCGGCCTGCTGACGCCCGACAGCGGGCGCGGACGATGCCTGGGCCACGACCTGCTGACCGAGTCGCGCACGATCCGGCGCGAGGTCGGCTACATGACGCAGCGCTTCGGCTGGTACGAAGACCTGAGCGTGCGCGAGAACCTGGACTTCGTCGCGCGCATGTACGAGGTGCGCGATCGCGCCGCGAAGGTCGATCGCACGATCGCGGACCTGGGCCTGGAGGCGCGACAGCACCAGCTCGTCGGCGGACTGTCCGGCGGCTGGAAGCAGCGCCTCGCGCTGGCCGCCTGCCTGATGCACGACCCGAAGCTGCTGCTGCTCGACGAGCCGACCGCGGGCGTGGATCCGCGCGCGCGGCGCGAGTTCTGGGACCAGATCAAGCGCCTCGCCGCGGGCGGCGTCACGGTGCTGGTGAGCACGCATTACATGGACGAGGCCGAGCGCTGCACGCGGCTCGGCTACATCGCCTACGGCGAGATGCTGGCGCAGGGCACGGCGACGGAGCTGCTGCAGCGCTTCGGCGTCGAGCGCCTCGAGGACGTCTTCATCGAGGTCATGAAAGACCTCAAGGACCTGCGATGAATTTCTGGTCCTGGGGCCGCTTCTTCGCGGTCGTGCGCAAGGAGCTGATCCAGCTCAAGCGCGACCGGCTGACGTTCGCGATGATGGTCGGCGTTCCGATCATGCAGCTCACGCTGTTCGGCTTTGCGATCAACAACGATCCGAAGCACCTGCCGACCGCGGTCGTCGATGCGGATCGCACCGAGATGTCGCGCAGCCTTGTCGCGGCGGTGCAGAACTCCGGCTACTTCCACGTGACGTGGACCGGCGAGAGCCTCGCGCAGGCGGATCGGCGGGTCGAACGCGGCGAAGTGCAGTTCCTCGTCCACGTGCCGGCCGGCTTCACGCGTGCGCTCGTGCGCGGGGAACACCCCGCCCTGCTGATCGAGGCGGACGCCAGCGATCCGGCCGCCGGCAGCAATGCCCTGGCGGCGGTCGACGCCTTGGTGCGCTCGGCGCTGCGCGACGACCTCACCGGTCCTCTTGCGAGCCTGGCGACGGCGCCCACTTCGTTCGAGACGCGCGTGCACCGCCGCTACAACCCCGAAGGCATCAGCGCCTACAACATCGTGCCGGGGCTGATGGGCGTGATCCTGACGATGACGATGATCATGATGACGGCGCTGGCCGTCACCCGCGAAACCGAGCGCGGCACGATGGAGAACCTGCTCGCCACGCCCGCGCGGCCGCTGGAAGTGATGCTCGGCAAGATCCTGCCGTACGTGGCCATCGGCAACGTGCAGGTCGGCGTGATCCTGCTGGCGGCGGCGCTGCTGTTCGGCGTGCCGATGGTCGGCAGCCTGTTGCTGCTCCTGTTGCTGACGCAGGCTTTCATCCTGGCGAACCTCGCCGTCGGCATCACGATATCGACGACGGCGCGCAACCAGATGCAGGCGATGCAGATGACGCTGTTCTTCTTCCTGCCGTCGATCCTGCTGTCGGGCTTCATGTTCCCGTTCCGCGGCATGCCGACCTGGGCGCAGTGGATCGGCGAGGCGCTGCCGCTGACGCATTTCCTGCGCGTCGTGCGCGGGATCCTGCTCAAGGGCAACGGCCTTGCCGACGTGTGGCCGCACCTGTGGCCGCTGCTGCTGTTCATCACCGTGGTGCTGGGACTGGGCCTGAGCCGCTTCCGTCGCACGCTGGATTGATCCGGCGCCCCGCGTAGCCCGGGTGAAACCCGGGGTTGTTGCGATGGCGACCGAAAATCCCCGGGTTTCACCCGGGCTACGGGTTACGCGGTCTGCGGGGCCTTTGCGGCCAGCGCCTGGAGCTCGGCCAATCCCTCGCCCAGGTAATCGAGCACGCGCTGCACCTGCGGCAATGTGCGCCGGCAGGCGATGACGCCGAAGTCGATGCGGTCCTGCAGGCTCGTCAGCGAAATGTTCAGCGCCATGCCGTCGACGACGACCGACACCGGATACATGCCGTCCACGCTGCAGCCCATCCAGTACAGCGGCGTGCGCGGCCCGGGCACATGCGAGATGACGAGATTGAACGCGAGCTTGCCGCGCTTCGGATTGGTCAGCATGTTGAGCAGACCGGGCGCCATCAGGGTTGCGCCGTAGCCGACGACTTCGCCGGCTTTCATCTTGATGAAGCGCTGCTTGTTGTGCTCGACCGACGCGATGATCGTCTGCAGGCGTTCCAGCGGATCCTCGAGGTGCGTGCCCAGGTTCACCAGCATGAACCCGATCTGGTTGCCGGTTTCGCTGCGATCGCGGCGCGTCGACATCGGCACGCCGGCGATCAGCGGCTTGTCCGGCAGCGCGTCGAGATCGATCAGGTACTTGCGCAGCGCGTACGCGCACATCGCCAGCACCATGTCGTTGACGGTCCCGCCCAGCACCTTGCCGGCCGTCTTGGCGTCCGGCAGCGAGAAGCTCTGAGCGACGTAACGCCGCGAGGCGCTGATCGAATGGTTGAGGATCGACGGCGGCGCCGAGGAACCGGACACGAAGTCCGGATGCTTGTCGCGCGATTCGCGCATCGACTGTCGCAGTTCGCGTGCCACGCCCGGCACGCTGCCGAAGGCGCCGCGGAAGCGCGACACCAGCTTGGCCGCGCCGCTGACCGGCGCCGTGAGGATGTTTCCGGCACGCTCGCGCCGGCCCTGTGGCGGCACCGCCCAGGGCGGCGGCAGGATCTCGTCCGGGTTGGCCGACATCGAGCGCAGGGTCAGGCGCGTGCCGGCGATGCCGTCGGCCACCGAGTGATGCACTTTCGAATACGTGGCGATGCGCCCGCCTTCGACCCCTTCGATGACGTAGGTGCGCCACAGCGGGTAGGCGCGATCCAGATGGCTGGCGTGCATGCGCGAGACCATCGCGAGCAGGTCCTTCACGCGTCCCGGTCGCGGCAGGGACAGATGGATGACGTGCTGGTCGATGTCGAACTCGGGCTCGTCGACCCAGTACGCGGCTCCGAGCCGCGTCTCCAGGCGCTGGTTGAACGGCGGCAGCGGCGCGGCGTAGCTGCGCAGGCGCTCGACCAGCTTCTGCACGAAATCCGGCGGCGCATCGGCCGGCGGCGTCAGCAGGTTCAGATAGGCGACGTGAAAGGGCTGGTTGCGCTTTTCCAGGTAGATGAACCCGAGGTCCAGCGCGGTGAGACGTTTCATTCCGGCTCCGTTGGCGGATTTTTTCTTCGAGATACGGCACAAGCGCAAAGCGAATGCCGTGCCATTGTGGGCTTCGGACCGCGTCGCGACCACGAAGTTTTGGTGACGCGCACGCGAAAGGCCCGGCATATGCCGGGCCTTTCGCGTGCGGACTGCTCTTTGCGGTCAGGGCACCAACGGCGCCACCAGCGGTGAGGCCACGTCGTCGACGAACACCTTGAGGATCTGGAACTGCTTGGGCAGCAGCAGCCCGGTTGCGAACGCGTGATTGGTGACCAGCACGTTGCCCTTGCCGTCGAACGCCAGGTTTGCCGGCGCATCGAAAGGCTTGGTCAGCGACAGCAGCGGATTCTTGATACGCGCCACTTCCGAGCCGTCGGGGTTGAGCACCGAGATGCCCGAGCTGCCGGGCAGGGCCAGGGTCACGTAGAGCTTGCCCGAGGCGCCGAAGGCGATGCCGTCGGGACCTTCCGCGAGGATGTAGTTGTGGAAGATCTGCAGGTCGGTTGCCTTGGGCGCATCGACGACCGGCAAGGTGTAGATGCGTCCGATACCGAGCACGTCATTGGTCACCGAGATGAAGATCTTCGTGCGATCGGGCGACAGGCGCAGCCCGTTGACGCCGATGTAGGGCCCGAACAGGCGGTAGTCGTGGAACCAGACTTTCGCCGGTCCGCCGCCGGCGGGAATGCGGAAGATCGTGGCCTGCATCGAATCGGTGACGTAGAGATTGCCGAGCTCGTCGAACGCAAGATCGTTCGGCAACGGCGGCGTCACGCCCGTGCTCGTCGTGCACTCGGCCTGGGGACCATCGGTCGGCAGGCAGGGATTGAGGTCGGGGATCGGCGGGCCGTAGGACGTCTGCACGCCGGTGGCGACGTCGAGGCGATACGGGCCGATCTGCGAATTGAGCACGTACAAACGGCCCTGGCCGTCGAAGGCGACACAGGAATTGGCGTGCTCGGCGCCGAGCACCTGTTCGCCCTGCGTCAGGAACGTGCGCGTGAGCTGGCCGCTGGTGGCGCTGTACTCCCAGACACGCGAGGCCTGGTTGTTGATCGACGTCCCCAGCGTGGCCGGGCCGGCGACGTAGACCCGGTCGCCCTTCACGGCGATGCCTTCCGGAAAGCCGGGCGCCGGCACCTGCGCCAGCACGCTGACGTCGCCGAACTGCGCGGCGCGGGAGGACACGGCCACGCCGATCAATCCGGCGGCAAGGACGAGGTGAACGGCGAAGCGGGCGATGGTCATGAGTCTCTCCACGGACGGGGCAGCCGGGCTGCGTTGATGTGAGGCCATGCTGGGCCGGGCCCGTGTCCGCATCAGTTCCGGTTTCTGAAATCTGATGTCCGTTCCGTTTCGGCCCCGCAGGGGACCGTCTGTCGTATGACAGTCCCGCGAGGTGACATCGCGGAAAAAAAGTCGCTACGTTCCGCGGCCTTTCACTCAACCGTCACGGGATCGCAAAAAACCTGTCATGGAAATGTGTTGGTCCGCCGGCAGCGCCTGCGTCAATGGTCTGCAACTCCACTGGGAAGAAACCGGGCCGGCACGCGGCGAGCCGTTGCTGCTGCTGATGGGCCTGGGTGGACAGTTGATCCACTGGCCCGACGCGCTGGCCGCCGACTTGGTGCAGCGCGGCTTCCGCGTGATCCGCTTCGACAACCGCGACAGCGGCTTGTCCGGAACCGCGGATCGCGGCGTGACGTTCAGCGTGGCGCGCGACTGGCTACGCTCGCGCTTCGGAAAATCCACGCGCGCCAACTACACGCTGCACGACATGGCCGCCGACAGCGTCGGCCTGCTCGACACGCTGGGCATCGAACGCGCTCACCTGGTCGGTGCATCGATGGGCGGCATGATCGCTCAGATCGCTGCCGGCACTCATCCGCGCCGCGTGAAGAGCCTGACCTCGATCATGTCGAGCACCAATCATCCGAAGCTGCCGTCCGCGCGATTCGACGTGCTGTTGCGGATGGCCGGCCTCGGCTCGCGGCCGAAGACACGCGAGCAGGTGATCCAGCGCTCGGTGCAGATGCTGCGGCGGGTCGGCAGTCCGGGGTTCCACACGCCGATCGAATACCGCATGCGCCTCGCCGGACGCGCCTACGACCGCGCGTTCCGTCCCGATGGACATGCGCGCCAGACGCACGCGATCCTGGCCACCGGCAGCTTCGAATCGCTGTTGCCGAACATCGTGGCGCCAACGCAGGTGATCCATGGGCTGTCCGATCCGCTGCTGCGGCCGGCCTGCGGCCGGCGCAGCGCGCACCTGATCCGCGGCGCGAAGCTCGAGCTGATTCCGGGCATGGGCCACGACCTGGCGCCGGCGCTGATGCCGCGCTGGGCGGAGCTGGTGGCGGCTAACGCGGCACGGGCCTGAACCGTAGCCCGGGTGAAACCCGGGCCACGGAGTCAGACCCTTGTCAGCAGTCCGTCCGGCAGGAAGCTAGCGACGTTGAAACTCACCAGCGAGGGCGCGCGACCGTCGGCGAACACCAGCTCGGTCAGCGAGCCGTTGTAGATCGCGTGCATCAGCGGCGCAACGCTGGCATCCGCCAGACCGAGCACTTCCGCCATCACCGCGGCGACGACACCGCCGGAGGTCACGGCCAGAACGGACTGACCCGCCGGGACCGACGCCGTCGCACGGCCCAGCCATTCGGCGACGACGCGGCGGAATTCGCGGACATGCGGCACGCCGTCGATGTCGACCTGCGCCTCGGCCCAGGCGGTGATCTCCTGCGCGTAGTAGCGCGCCGCCTCCTTGCCCCGCACCGCACCCTCGCCACGCAGCTTGACGCCGCGCCGCTCGGCCGACGCCAGAATCTGCTGGCCCTCGGCGAACTCGTTGAGCGCGGGCTCCGCCTCGCCCTGCCAATCCACGCCGAGCGGCTCGAGCGCATGACGCGCCGTCAACCGGTGCCGGTCGCGCGGACCGATCCACAGGCGATCGAAGCGACGGCCGCGCGAGGCGAAGTGCTCGCCGACGAGAATCGCCTGCTCGCGTCCGCGATCGGACAGCGCGTCGTAGCGATCCGCGCCAAACGAGGCCTGGCCGTGGCGCAACAGGGTCAGCGTGCTCATCCGTCAATATTGTCCATTGTCGAAAAGGGAAAGGCGGCGCCGCAGGTCCCGGCGCCCGGTGGACGACATCGCCCTTTCGGAACACCCGCGCGCGGGTTAGGTTTCGAATCCGATTTTCGCCGCCTTCGTCCGCTAGATGCGACTGTCCCTCGTCCTGCTCCGCCCTGCCCTGCTGACGCTCCTGTTCGCGCTGCCGACCCTGGCGAGCGCGCAGGCCCCCGACAAGGGTGAGCTGCTGCCCTTCGGTTCGGAGGCGCCGGAGATCGCCGGCCTGATCCTCAACGGCGCGCCCGGCACGAAACTCTCGCAGTTCCGCGGCAAGGTCGTGGCCGTGGATTTCTGGGCGACGTGGTGCACGCCCTGCCTGCTGTCGATCCCCGAGCTCGATCGCGTGCGCAATGAGTTGCGGGAAGAGGGCTACGGCGACCGTTTCGAGATCGTCAGCGTGAACGTCGACGACGACATTCCGAAGGCGCGCAAATTCCTGGAACTCCACCCGGTGGGTTATCCGGTGATCGGCGACCCGATCGGCATCGCGATGAAGCGTTTCGGGCCCTGGAAGCTGCCCGCGACCTTCCTGCTGACGCCGGAAGGCAAGGTGCACATGATCTGGCTCGGCTACGCCGATTACTTCCCGAGTGACATCAAGAAGCTGACGCTGGAGCTGCTGAGCCAGACGGCGCCGGCGCCAGCCGCGCGCTGAAGGCGCCGCGGTTGGGCGGCGGCGCGCACCTCCTCCGCGCCGCGCCGGCTACCAGCGCAGCAGCGCCGAACCCCAGGTCATGCCGCCGCCGACGGCCTCCAGCATCACCAGATGGCCGGGCTGGATGCGCCCGTCGCGGACCGCGAGGTCCAGCGCCAGCGGCACGGAGGCCGCCGACGTGTTGCCCTGGTGTTCCAGCGTCGTGACGACGCGCTCCGGCGGCATGCCCAGCTTCTGCGCGGTCGCCAGGATGATGCGGATGTTGGCCTGGTGCGGCACCAGCCAGTCGATGTCGCTGCCCTTGATGCCGTTGTGCTCGAGCGTCTCGCGGCACACCTGATCGAGCGCCCGGACGGCGAAGCGGAACACCGCCTGCCCGTCCATCTGCACGAACGGATGCCCCTGCTGCTCGCCGCCGTGAACGGTGCCGGGCACCGTCAGGATGTCGCCCTGATCGCCTTCGGCGTGCAGATGGGTGGACAGGATGCCGGGCGTCTCTGACGGCTTGAGCACGACGGCGCCCGCGCCGTCGCCGAACAGCACGCAGGTGCGGCGGTCGTTCCAGTCGAGCAGGCGCGAGAACACTTCGGCCCCGACGACGAGCGCGCACTTGTTCTGTCCGCTGGCGACGAACTTGTCGGCCACGGCCAGCGCGTAGACGAATCCGGTGCAGACGGCCTGGACGTCGAACGCCGCGCCCCGCTTGACGCCCAGCTTGCGCTGCAGGATGCAGGCGCTGGAGGGGAAGACGATATCCGGCGTCGTCGTCGCCACGACGATCAGGTCGATGTCGGCCGCGGTGACGCCGGCCATCTCCATCGCCTTCAGCGAGGCCTGCAGTGCGAGGTCCGAGGTCTGTTCGCCCTGCGCCGCCACGCGGCGGCTGCGGATGCCGGTGCGCTGGAAGATCCACTCGTCCGACGTCTCGATGCGGCTCTCGAGATCCTGGTTGGTGACGACGCGGGCCGGCAGGTAACTGCCGACGCCGACGATGCGCGAATAACTCATGAGGTGCGGCTGTCCTGGCGTACCGGATAGGGGGAGCAACGTACGGCCTATAGTGTCGGGCATCGGCCCGCTCGAGGACACACCCGGTGCACGCACGAATAGTCTGCCTGTGCGTTTTGCTGCTGGCCCAGGAGGCCGCGCGGGCGGCATCGCCGATCCCGGAAGGGACGATCCAGGTCGATGGCGCGGACCTGGTCTGGAGACCGGGGCCGGCGACGATGCCGGCCGGCGTCGAAACCGTCGTACTGGAGGGCGACCCGCGTCAGGCGGGGATCTTCACGTTGCGCCTGCGAGCGCCCGCCGGGACGCGCCTTGCGCCGCACACCCACCCGCAACCGGAACGGGTGACCGTCCTTCAGGGGGCCATCGGGGTCGGCTTCGGCCGCCACTTCGAACCGGGCTCGCTGAGGGTCTTCCGGGCAGGCGACTATTACGTGAATCCGCCGGGAGCTGCCCACTTCGCCAGCTTCGTCGAAGACACTGTGCTGCAAGTCACCGGACAGGGGCCGTGGGGCGTGGATTTCCTGCCGCCCTAGCCGCTGCCGGGTTTCAGAGACCGTCGATTTTTGGCGTACTCTGGTCGCCCCGCCACCGGACCCACACCGCATCGAGCGATGGCCATCAATCCGCAAGGCGCCAACCCGGCGCAGTCCCCGTCTGTCTTCCTGGGAGGACTCGCACGCCGACTGGTCGCGGACAGCCTGATCACCGAAGAACAGGCGCGCGACCTGCAGGCCAAGGCCCTGCGCACCGGAGCGCCGCTGGTCACCGTGCTCGTCGAGGGCAAGAGCGTCCCGGCTGCGCGACTCGCCGATGCGGCCAGCCAGGAATTCGGTGTGCCGCTGATGGATCTGGCGGCGTTCAACATCGACAACGCGGTGGTCAACGAGGTCGGCGAGAAGCTGCTGCGCAAATGCCACGCGCTGCCCCTGTTCAAGCGCGGCCGCAAGCTCTTCCTCGGCGTCTCGGATCCGACGAACCTGCAGGCGCTCGACGAGATCAAGTTCGCGACGGGCTTGACCACCGAAGCGATCCTGGTCGAAGAGGACAAGCTCGCCAAGGCCATCGATGCGGCCGCCTCGCAGATGGAGAGCAACTCGCTGAGCCTGGGCAGCGAAGAGGAGCTGGCCAATCTCGAAGTCGTCGACACCGACCTCGAGGGCGGCGGGGAGGTCACGAAGAACGATGCGGACGACGCTCCGATCGTGAAGTTCGTGAACAAGCTGATGGTCGATGCGATCAACCAGGGCGCTTCGGACATCCACTTCGAGCCGTACGAGAAGGTCTTCCGCATCCGTTATCGCAAGGACGGCGAACTGAAGATCGTCGCCAGCCCGCCGCAGCAGCTGGCAGTGCGCATCTCGGCCCGCGTGAAAGTCATGAGCCGCCTGGATCTGGCGGAGCGGCGCGTCCCGCAGGACGGCCGCATCAAGCTGCAGGTCTCGCGCAACAAGTCGATCGACTTTCGTGTCAGCACCTGCCCGACGCTGTGGGGCGAAAAGATCGTCTGCCGTATTCTCGATGCCAGCCAGGCCAAGATGGGCATCGACGCGCTCGGCTACGAGCCGGAGCAGAAGGCGGCCTACCTCAATGCGCTCGAAAAGCCGCAGGGCATGATCCTGGTGACGGGTCCGACCGGCTCGGGCAAGACGGTGTCGCTGTACACCGGCCTGAACATCCTCAATACCGAGGACATCAACATCTCGACCGCCGAGGATCCGGCGGAAATCAACCTGCAGGGCATCAACCAGGTCAACGTGAACCCGCGCGTGGGCCTCACGTTCGCGGCAGCCCTGAAAGCCTTTTTGCGACAGGATCCCGACGTCATCATGGTCGGCGAAATTCGCGATCTGGAAACGGCCGAAATCGCGATCAAGGCGGCACAGACGGGGCATCTGGTGCTGTCGACGCTGCACACCAACGACGCGCCGCAAACCATCGTGCGCCTGATGAACATGGGAGTGCCGGCCTACAACCTGGCGTCCACGCTGACATTGATCATCGCGCAGCGCCTGGCGCGCAAGCTCTGCCAGCACTGCAAGAAGCCGACGGAGATCCCGCGTCCGGAACTGATCAAGGAAGGTTTCAAGCCGGAGGAAGTCGACGCACCCGGGTTCAAGATCTTCAAGGCGGTCGGCTGCGATTCCTGCGACCGCGGCTACAAGGGTCGTACCGGCATCTATGAGGTCATGCCGTTCTCCGAGGCCATGGGCCGGATCCTGATGGAGGGCGGCAGCGCGATGGAACTGGCCGACCAGGCCCGCAAGGAAGGCATCAGCGATCTGCGCGCCTCGGCGCTGCTGAAGGTGAAGAATGGCGCCATCGATCTGCTCGAAGCCAACCGTGTGACGATGGCCGATTGAGCTTCATCGCTGCTTCGTGTACATGAAGCACAGGGAAACACGGGCGTCCGCGGTCTAGGGACCCCATCCGGGAGTCAGGGAAACCGCGTATGGCGCAGGCAGCCGTTGTAGTCGTCAAGGAACACGAGTTCCAGTGGGAAGGGACCGACCGCAAGGGCGCGCGCGTCAAGGGCGTCACCCAGGGTCCCAACGAGAACGCGGTGCGCATGCAGTTGCGCCGACAGGGCGTCAACCCCATCCGGGTTCGCAAGAACATCGTCCTGTTCAAGACCAAGCGCAAGATCACCAGCGGCGACATCTCGATCTTCAGCCGCCAGCTCGCGACGATGATGGCGGCCGGCGTACCCCTGGTGCAGTCGCTCGAGATCGTCGGCCGCGGCCACGAGAACCCGTCGATGAGCGAGCTCATCCTCGGCGTCAAGACCAATATCGAATCCGGGCGCAGCCTCGCGGAGTCGCTCGCACAGTATCCCTTGCACTTCGACGACCTGTTCATTCATCTGGTCGATGCCGGCGAACGCTCGGGCACGCTCGAGACGCTGCTCGACAAGATCGCGACGTACAAGGAAAAGACCGAGAAGATCAAGAAGAAGGTCAAGAAGGCGCTGATCTATCCGTCCGCCGTCGTCTGCGTGGCCTTCATCGTCACCGGCATCATGCTGTACTTCGTGGTGCCCCAGTTCCAGTCGCTGTTCGAAGGGTTTGGCGCCGACCTGCCCGCGTTCACGATGATGGTGGTCCACCTGTCGCATTTCGTGCGCGACTTCTGGTGGCTGATGTTCGCCGTCATCGGCGGCAGCGTCTTCGCGTTCATCTATTTCAAGAAGCGATCCTTGAAGATGCGGCGTGCCATCGATCGCATCGGGCTCAAGTTCCCGGTGGTCGGTGACATCCTCTACAAGTCGGCCGTAGCGCGCTTCGCACGCACACTGTCGACGATGTTCGCCGCCGGCGTTCCGCTGGTCGAAGCGCTGACTTCGGTGGCCAAGGCGTCCGGCAACATCGTGTTCGAGGACGCGATCAACGTGATGAAGGAGCAGGTCGCGTCCGGCCAGCAGCTTCAGCTCGCGATGCAGCAGTCGAACATCTTCCCGAACATGGCGGTGCAGATGGTGGCCATCGGCGAAGAATCGGGATCGCTCGACCAGATGTGCGCCAAGGTCGCCGATTTCTACGAGGACGAGGTCGACAACCTCGTCGACGCGCTCACCAGCCTGCTGGAGCCGATGATCATGGCGGTCCTTGGCGTGCTCGTCGGCGGCCTCGTGGTGGCGATGTATCTGCCCATCTTCAAGCTGGGCCAAGCGATCTGAGATCGCGGCGCAGACGCGGTCTCAGATCGCTGTGATCTTCGCTTCGCTCATGACGTTCAAGCTCCGTATCCGCATTCGCGGATACGGAGCAGATTTTTCTTAAATGCTCGAACTCCTTCAGACCAGCCCGACCACGCTGACGATCTGCGTCGCCCTGCTGGGTCTCTGCGTCGGCAGCTTCCTCAACGTGGTGGCGTACCGTCTGCCGAAGATGATCGAGCAGGATTTCCGGCGTGATGCCCGAGATTTCCTGCTGCTCCCGCCACGACCGGAACGCACGCCGCTTTCGCTGTCGTCGCCGCCTTCGACCTGCCCCGTCTGCGGCTCGCGCATCAAGCCCTGGCACAACCTTCCCGTCATCGGCTGGCTGATGCTGCGCGGGCAGTGCGCATCGTGTTCGGCGAGGATTTCCGTGCAGTACCCGATCGTCGAACTGCTGACCGGCGTGTTTTCGGTGGCCTGCGTCTGGCGCTTCGGCTTTTCGCCGCAGCTCGCCGCCGCGCTGGTGATGACCTGGTCGCTGATCGCGCTGGCGGTCACCGACCTGCACACGATGTACCTGCCGGACAACATCACGCTGCCGCTGCTCTGGCTCGGGCTGCTGCTGAGCTTCAAACCCGTGTTCGCCGATCCGTCTTCGGCCATCGCCGGGGCCGCCGCCGGCTACCTGCTGCTCTGGGGCATCTTCTGGGCGTTCAAGCTGGCCACCGGCAAGGAAGGCATGGGCTATGGTGACTTCAAGCTGATGGGCGCGCTCGGCGCCTGGTTCGGCTGGCAGTTGTTGCCGCAGATCGTGCTGTTGTCGGCCGTGGTCGGAGCGGCCGTGGGCATCACGCTGATGGCCGCGAGAAAAGTCGAGTGGTCGTCCCGCATTCCGTTCGGCCCCTACATCGCGGGCGCCGGCTGGATCGCGATGATCTGGGGTGAGGAGATCAACCGCACCTACCTTGGCCTCGCCATGGGCTCGGGCGGCTGATGTCCCGCTATACCGTAGGCCTCACTGGCGGCATCGCCAGCGGAAAGTCGCTGGTGAGCGAACACTTCCGGGCGCTCGGAGTTCCCGTGCTGGACGCTGATCAGGTGTCTCGCATCGTCGTCGAACCCGGGCAGCCGGCGCTGGCCGAGATCGCAGAGCATTTCGGGACGGATGTCCTGCTGGCCGATGGACAACTCGACCGGCGGCGTCTGCGCGAGATCGTGTTCTCGGATCCCGCCGCACGGCGCCGGCTCGAGCAGATCACGCACCCCCGAATCCGCGTGCACATCCGTCAGTGGATGGATGCTCAGACCGCGCCCTACTGCATCCTCGAGAACGCCATCCTGTTCGAGTCCGGCATGGATGCGCTGGTCGACCGCGTGCTGGTCGTCGACGTGCCCGAGGACGTGCAGCGCCAGCGCCTGACGGGTCGCGACGGAATCGATGCCGCCTTCGTCGAGAGAATGCTGGCCGCGCAAAGTCCGCGCGATTTGCGCGTGAGCCGGGCGGACGACGTATTGCTGAACACCGGCACTCCGGAGCAGACGCAGGCGGAAGTCCTGCGCCTGCATGCCGCTTATCTCGTCAGAGCGACCGCCGCCAAAGGCTAGCTTTCGAGATCGGCCGACGACACGCCAATCTGAAATTGCCCTGACCTGTGCACTGGGTCACAATCGAATCACTTTTGCCGGACCGTTTTGGCGTGAGCACAGGGCTGGAAGCGATCGTTTTCGAACAGCCGCTCAATGAGCGGATCAGGACCTTCCTGCGTCTTGAGTTCCTGTTCGGCCAATACGAGCACCATCGGGCGGACCCGAGTCCTCTGGGTACCCGTGCCCGCCTGCATGCCCTGCTCGACATTCTCACGGTGCTGGGCCGCTCGGACCTGAAGAAGGACATCCTCAAGGATCTGAACGATCAGCAGGCCGTGCTGTTGCGCCTGGCCAACCGGCCGGGCGTCGACAATTCGCGCCTCCAGGCGGTGCTGAAGGAAATCACGGTCGGCATCAATGGCCTGCAGCAACTCGCAACCCAGTTCGCCTCGACGGCGCTGCGCGACAACGAGTTCCTGATGTCGATCCACAACCGCAGCTCGATTCCCGGCGGGACCTGCGCATTCGACCTGCCTGCCTACCATCACTGGCTGGCCCAGCCGGCAGAGAAGCAGCAGCGCGACCTCGACACCTGGTTCGCCGATCTCGTGCCGTTCGCCCAGGGCATCCTGCTGAATCTGCGCCTGCTTCGCGGCAGCGTGGCGGTCACGGACGCGGTGGCGCCGGGCGGCACCTACGTTCATGCCCCGCAGAGCGCCTGCAGCCTTCTGCGGGTGTTCGTGCCCCGGGAGGAAAGCGTCTATCCCGAGATCAGCGCCGGCAGCCACCGTTTCACGCTGCGATTCATGCAGTTGCGCGACGTCAACCAGCGCGCCGCGCAGGCGCACCGGGACATCGCGTTTCGTTTGCAGTGCTGCGCGTTCTGAAGCGGTGACCCGCCTCAGAGGTCTGTCTCAGCGACGAGCCGTCACCGAGACTGACCCCTGATACCGACAGCGGTCTCTCAGACTTCCACCATCTGGAAATCGGACTTCGCGGCGCCGCAGTCCGGGCAGGTCCACGAATCCGGCACGTCGTCCCAGGCCGTGCCCGGCGCGATCCCCTCTTCAGGAACGCCCTTGGCCTCGTCGTATTCCCAGTCGCAGACCAGGCAGCGCCACTTCTTCATCTGAAAAACCTCGGTTCGAAGGATCAAGCGGGCCGCCTCTCGGACGCGCTCGCATAAACGGCGCGGATTTTACGCGGATTGCCTGCGCCTTCGTCCAACCGATCGGCGAACGACGGGCAAAAAAGAACCGGGCCGGCAAGCCGGACCCGGTCAGGGGGGAGAGACAGTACGCAGACTCTTGGGCCGCTTGGCGGAGCACCTTCGAGGGCACCCTCACCAGAATTCTTTGAAGCCTCAACACATCGCCTGAAGCGGAAGCGTGATCACCAGCAGGGCCGCTGCGAGCATCCAGTGCAGAACGGTCGGAAACCGGTTCCTGCGATGGCGTCTCATGGCGCTTGGGTCTCCTGCGGTGCTGCATCCCTGAAGCGATGAGTCCATCCTGCGCCGATGCCTGCGAGCGGTCAGGCCTTCGCCGATGAATGAGGGTTGGCGACCGACAGCCGTACGGGTCAATAGGCGAGAGGTGATTCGGGCTCCCGGCCATCGCCTGCAGGGCGCCGCCGGGCGGTGCGCGATCAGCCCTGCGACGGCGGTAGCGCGCGGAACGGACGCTCGCCGTCGTGCCAACGACGGGTTTGCCGAAAACCTTCCTCGCCCGCGCTTCGATCGTCGCGAACCGACGCGAACGCGCAGGGGTTCGCGTTAAACTTGCGCCGCTTCTATCCCCCTTGCGACCCCGATGAAATCCCAACTGCAGGCGCTACTGGAACAGGCGCTCGCTTCGCTGTCGTCGACGCTCGGCCGCGAGGTCGCGATGCCATCCAGCGTCCAGATCGATGCCGCCAAGGACGCGCGCCACGGCGACTTCGCGACCAATCTCGCAATGGTGGTCGCCAAACCGCTGGGCCAGCCCCCGCGCGCCATCGCCGAGGCGCTGCTCAAGCACCTCCCGGCTTCGCCGCTGATCGCCAAGGCGGAGATCGCCGGGCCCGGCTTCATCAACTTCTTCCTCAACGCCGACGCCTTCACGTCGCTGGTGAGCGACATCATCGCCGCAGGCGAGCGCTACGGCCGCGACGATTCCAAGCGCCGCGGCAAGGTGGTGGTGGAGTTCGTCTCCGCCAACCCCACCGGCCCGCTGCACGTGGGCCATGGCCGCGGCGCGGCCGTGGGCGATTGCCTGGCGCGCCTGTACGAGGCCGCGGGCTGGGACGTGACGCGCGAGTTCTACTACAACGACGCCGGCGCACAGATCAGCAACCTCGGCGCGTCGGTGCACGCCCGCATCAAGGGCATCGCGCCCGAAGAGGCCGGCTGGCCCGAGAACGGCTATCGCGGCGACTACATCGTCGACGTGGCCAAGGCCTACCTGGCGGGCGAGACGGTGATCGCCGACGACCGCGAAGTCACCGCCAAGGCCGACGCCGACGACGTCGCCGCGATCACCGACTTCGCGGTGGCCTACCTGCGCCGCGAACAGGATGCCGATCTCAAGGCTTTCGGTGTCGCGTTCGACGTCTACTCGCTGGAATCCGCGCTCTACACCGAGGGCAAGGTGGAGCAGACCGTGGCCGCGCTGATCGCGTCGGGCCACACGTTCGAACAGGACGATGCGCTGTGGCTGCGCACCACCGGCTTCGGCGACGACAAGGACCGCGTCATGCGCAAGCGTGAAGGCGGCTACACCTATTTCCTGCCGGACGTGGCGTATCACGTCGGCAAGTGGCAACGCGGCTACACGCGCGCGGTCAACGAGCAGGGCTCGGACCATCACGGCACCATCGCCCGCGTGCGCGCCGGCCTGCAGGCGCTGAACCTGGGCATCCCCAAGAACTGGCCCAGCTACGTGCTACACCAGATGGTGACGGTGATGCGCGGCGGCGAAGAGGTGAAGATCTCCAAGCGCGCCGGCAGCTACGTGACCTTGCGCGACCTGATCGACGAAGTCGGTCGCGACGCCACGCGTTACTTCCTCACCGCGCGCAAATCGGATTCGCACCTGGTGTTCGACGTGGACCTCGCGCGCTCGAAGTCCGACGAGAACCCGGTCTATTACATCCAGTACGCGCATGCGCGCATCTGCTCGGTGCTGCGCCAGGCC
Organism: Panacagrimonas perspica; assembly: GCF_004364935.1. GTDB lineage: Bacteria > Pseudomonadota > Gammaproteobacteria > Nevskiales > Nevskiaceae > Panacagrimonas > Panacagrimonas perspica. Next base: position 479,727 of record NZ_SOBT01000009.1, read on the forward strand.
GTCGAGCGCGGCATGCCGTTCGACGCCGCTGCCGCGGGCACCACGCTGCATCGCCTGACCGAGGCGCCGGAGAAGGCCTTGCTCGCTCACCTGGCCAAGTTCCCCGAGATGGTCAGCGTGGCGGCCGAGCAGAACGCGCCGCACAGCGTGGCGTTCTTCCTGCGCGACACCGCCGACCTTCTGCACAGCTACTACAACGCGATCGACGCCGCGGGAAATCGGATCAGGTTCCTGGTGGAAGACGACGCCGACCTCACGCGCGCGCGTCTGGCGCTGGTGGTGGCCACGCGCCAAGTGATCCGCAACGGCCTCGCGCTGATCGGCGTGTCCGCGCCGGAGAGCATGTAAGGCATGGCACGAGACTACGCAGCACGAAATCGCAGACCCGCTCCGAAAGCCGCCGGCCTGCCGGGCTGGGTGTGGCTGATCGCCGGCCTGTCGATGGGCCTGGTCGTCGCCTGCATCGTCTACATCGGCCGCCCGGCGCAGCCGATGCCGATGGCCGCCGCCAACGGAACGACAGAGGCAGCGGCGCCGGACAAGCCGCGCGCCAAGGTGGAGATTCCGCCGAAGGAAGATCCGCGCTTCGACTTCTACACGCTGCTGGAGAAGGAGCAGGTTCTGGTGCCCGGCGAAACCCGCCTCCGGCCGCCCGTGCCCGCGGCCACCGCCGCGCGCCCGACGACGCCCGGAACCGCGCCCGCGACGGCCCTCACGTCACCAACTCCCGCGACGACTCCCGCCGCCCCCGGCAGCAGTGGGCAGTACCTGATCCTCGCCGGCTCGTTCCGCGATGCGACGAATGCCGATGCGCACAAGGCCAAGCTCGCGATGGCTGGCGTCGAGGCCCGCATCGAGACGATCACGACACAGGATCATGCGACGCTGTATCGCGTGCGCGTCGGTCCCTCGAAATCGCTCGAGCAGGCGCAGGGCGTGGCCGCGAAGCTGAAGTCGCAGGGATTCGACAGCCGGGTGGTCAAGCTGCCCTGAGGAGCATTTCCGATGCGCGGCCGATGGGCGTGGTGCCTCTTCGTCTCCCTGATCCCCGGGCTCGCACTCGCAGCGGCTGAAGTCTCGCGCATCGAACGCGGCAATCTGGTGATGGAGAATCTGCCCGAGGTTCCGGCGGAATTCTCCGAGCGCATCAACGCCTATCAGCAGACCCGCAGCGCCTCGTTCCGCGGCTGGACCGCCGACGGCAGCGCGCTGATCACGACGCGCTTCGGCGAAACCGCGCAGGTCCATCGTGTCGCGATGCCGGGCGGCGCGCGTACCCAGCTCACGTTCTATCCCGAACCGATCGCGGAAGCCCTTCCCGCGCCCCATGGCGCGGACTTCGTGTTCGGGAAGGACAAGGGTGGCGACGAGTTCTACCAACTGTGGAACTACGACGCGAAGCGCGGACTCGCCACCCGCCTGACCGAGGGCCGCGCGCGCAACACCGCCGCGATCTGGTCCAACGACGGCAAGCGCCTCGCGTACTCCACGACGCGCCGCAACGGCCGCGACACCGACATCCACGTCCTCGATCCGGCGACGCGACAGTCGCACGCCGTGCACGAATCCGAGGGCACGTGGATGACGCTCGACTGGTCGCCGGACGATCGCTGGCTGCTCGCGCAGAAGTACATCTCGATCAACCAGACCGAGCTGTGGCTGCTGCCCGCGCAGGGCGGCGCACCGCTGCGCTTCCATCCATCGACGCACCCCATCGCGTTCGGCGCCGCGCGCTACGCGCGGGACGGCAAAGGCATCTATTACATCTCCGACGAGGATTCCGACGTCCGTCGCCTGCGCTATGAGGCCATCGACGGGCGCGATGCGCGCGTCGTCAGCGGCGAGATCTCTTGGGACGTCGACCATCTCGCGCTGTCCGACGGCGGCGCCTTCCTCGCGTACACGATCAACGCGGACGGATTCTCCGAACTGCATGTGCTCGACCTGCGCACCGGCAAGCCGATGCGCCTGCCCGCCGTGCCGCGTGGCGTGATCGACGATCTGCACTTCGACGCGAAGGGACGACAGCTTGGCTTCTCGCTCAACAACTCGCGCAACGCGGGCGACGTGTATTCGATCCGCCTGTCGCAACGCCAGCTGCTGCGCTGGACGGCGAGCGAGACCGGCGGGCTCGACGCCTCGAAGTTCGTCGAACCCGAGCTGGTCCGCTTCCCGAGTTTCGATGCGCGCAGCATTCCCGCGTTCTACTACCGCGCCCCGCAGGACGGCCCGCGGCCGGTGCTGATCCAGATCCACGGCGGCCCCGAGGCACAGGCCCTGCCGCTGTTCTCGCCGATCACCGAGTTCTACCTGCGCGAACTCGGCGTGTCGGTGCTGGTGCCCAACGTGCGCGGCTCGGACGGTTACGGGAAGGCCTACCTGCAGCTCGACAATGCGGAGAAGCGCGAAGACTCGGTGAAGGACATCGGCGCGCTGCTCGACTGGATCGCCACGCGTCCGGAACTCGATCGCACCCGCGTCGCGGTCGCAGGCGGCAGCTACGGCGGCTACATGACCTTGGCGAGTCTCGCGACCTTCAACGACCGGCTGCGCTGCGGCATCGACACGGTGGGGATCAGCAACTTCGTCACGTTTCTCGGCAACACGCAGGACTATCGGCGCGACCTGCGCCGCGCCGAGTACGGCGACGAGCGCGATCCGGCGATGCGCGCTTTGCTCGAGCGCATTTCGCCGACGACCAACGCCCACAAGATCCGGCGGCCGCTGTACGTGATCCAGGGTGCCAACGATCCGCGCGTGCCGGCCTCGGAAGCCGAGCAGATCGTGAAGACCGTGCGATCGCAGGGCGGTGAGGTCTGGTATCTGCTGGCGAAGGACGAGGGCCACGGGTTCCGCAAGAAGGCGAACCGCGATCTGGCGACGACCTCAGGCGCGATGTTCCTGCAAAGCTGCCTGTCCGAATCGATCCCGTAGCCCGGGATTGCGCTCCGTATGCGAGGGGAACCCGGGGCTTCGCCCGGGCTACGGAGCGCCTCAGTCGCGCATCACGCGAAAGCCGACGATCTTCAGCGTCGCGTTCGGCGCGCTCGCGGTGCGGTCCGACGAGCGCAGGTTGCGCGTGGCATCTCCCCAGGAGCCGCCCCGCAGCACGCGCCGCGCACAGTTCGGCGGGTCGTAGGCCGATGCATCGGCCGCCTGCCGATAACTCTGGTAACAGTCCTGCGTCCATTCCCAGACGTTGCCCGCCACATCGAACAGGCCGAAGGCATTGGCGCGATACCGGCCCACCGGCGCCGTCAGCGGCTCGCCGTCGTCGCAGGGGAAGGTGTTCCAGTCCGGGTTCTGTTTCTTGGCCTGGCGATCCGCCACGTTGGCGTAGGTGCAGGCCGCCGTGCCGTCTTCGCCCCACGGAAAGGGCGAGCGCGAGCCTGCGCGCATCAGGTACTCGAATTCCGCTTCGGTCGGCAGCCGGTAATGCTTTCCGCTGGTGCGCGACAACCAGGCCACGTAGTGCTGGGCGTCGTTCCAGCTCACGTTGATAACCGGCCGCTGGCCGCGTCCCCATCCGGCGTCGCGAGGCGTGCCCGCACAACCGCCGCCCGCCACGCAGCCCGCCCAATCGTCGAACGTCACTTCGTAGCGGCCGGCGTAGAAAGCCCCGATGCTCAGTTGGCGAAGCGGCTTTTCGTCCGCCTCGCCGGTTCCTGCGACGTCGCCCATCTCGAGCATGCCGGCGGCGATCTTCACCATCTCGGGACAGGCCGGGCAGTCGCGGAAACCGCCGGGCAAGGTCTTGGGCGCCGCGCTGGCCGTCCCGGCAGGCGCAACCGGCTTGGGGGCCGGCTTCTCGACGACCTCGGTCTTCGGCTGCGGCTCGACCACCGGTTTTTCGGATTCCCGCGCCGGCGTCTCGGTCCCCGGTTGCGGCTTGGCGACGGCCTTCGGCTGCAGCGCCGCGATCCGGATGTCGGCCGTCGCCACGTGCGGACTGCGCGGGAAAGCCTTCCTGAAAGCCTTCCACCCATCCAGCGTGTCGCCCTCCTTCGCCGCTTCGAAGGCCTCGCGTTCGGCAGCTTCTTTCACCGACTCCACAGGCTTCGCGATCTCGGCCGGTGCCGGCGGCTGGATCGGCGGCGCGACCGCCTGCACGTCGACGGCGACCGGCTCCGACCACAGCGTGGTGCGCAGGGATTCCGGAACGCGATCCCGCAGATCCTGTGGCACCTGGTCGCGGGCGACGTAGGCCACCGCCGCGATCGAGACCAGCAGGCCCAGCAAGGGCAAGGCCTTGCCTCCACCGCTGCGTGGAGACGAGGGCGCAACGGATGCCGTGACCGGCTCCGGCGGCGGGGCCGGCACGCGGGGCGGAATCGCCAGATTCAGGAACTGCGTCGCCTCGTGCGGAGCGGGCTCCGGCGAAACAGCGGGAGCCCCACGCCCTTGCAGCGAAGGGCGGCTCGCGGCCTCGGCCAGCACGGTGTCGGTGCGGGGGGACGTGATCGGTCCGCCCGGACGCTGCGTGTCGCGCACCTCGGGCGCGATCTGCAGGGGCTGCGTCACCGGCCCCGGCTGCGTGAACGGTTCGATCGAGACGCCGTGCGCCCTGAGCCGCGCGACCGTGTTCTCGGGAAGCGGCAGCTTGCCGTCGAGCGCGCGCCGGAATTCGGCGACGCTCTGCGGACGGCTGCGACCGGCCAGCTCCATGCCCCAGTCGATGGCCGCCAGGAATGCGCGGCCGTAGCCCGGCTCCTGCATCAAGCGGGCAGCTGCCGGCACCAGCGGATCGGCGGCCCCGTTCGCAAGCTGCATGGACCGCAGTGAGGCCTCCACCGGTGCCTCGCCGGTGACGCAGTGGTACATCACGGCGGCCAGCCCGTACACATCGGTGTGCTGGCCGTGCGGGTTGTCACGCGTGGCACGCCCGTACTGCTCGAGAGCGGCATATCCGGGCGTGTACGCCACCAGTTCGCTGTAGCGCGTGTAGTCCTGCACCTCGTCCACGGCCTGTGCGCGCGCAGCGCCGAAATCGATCAGCACCGGACCGCCCTCGTCCGGGACCATCACGTTGTCCGGCTTGAGATCGCGATGCAGGATGCCCCGCGCGTGCGCGTGCACCAGCCCATCGAGGATCGGCAGCATCAGCCGGCGCGTGCGCTCCTCGCCCATCGCCCCATCACGCTTGAGGATGGCCTTGAGCGTCTCGCCCTTCAGGAAGGGCATGACGTAGTAGGCAGTCCCGTTGCGCTGGAACACACGGTGAATCTTGATCACGTTCGGGTGATCGAAGCGCATCAACGACTCGGCTTCCTGGAAGAAGCCCTTGAGCGCCATCTGGAAGGCCTGTTCGCCGCCCTCGACGTCCGGCGAGAGGGTGACGGTCTGCCCGTCCGGCCGCGTGGCCAGGCCGCGTGGGAAGTACTCCTTGATCGCCACCAGGCGTAGCGCCTCGCCGGTCTCGGAGCCCGCTTCCCACTCGCGGAATTCCTCGGCGAGATACGTGACGCCGAACCCGCCCCGACCCAGCTTCCGTACGACGCGGAAGTTATCGATCCACGTCCGTTCGGGCAGCGCGCTGGGCGCGCTCATTTTTTGATCAGTTCAAAATGCACCGTGAATCGACCCTCTGAATCGTCGGCAAAAGGCCGGCCCAGACACATCCGACCGTTGGCCACGAGCTTGAGTTCGTCACCCAGCAGGCCGATCTGGTTGGAGTTGTTGTTGAACCGCACCCACGTCCCGTTCCGGCTGGTGTCCTGCAGGATCCAGGCGCCGTTGCGGAACACGATCTTGAGGTGACGCGAGGACACCCGCTGCTCGTCGTCGTGCAGGCGCAGTTCGTTGTTGCGATCGCGGCCGGCCATGAACGCCGGAGACTGCGTTTCGAGCCGCAGCATCTGTCCTGCGTACGTCAGGCCCAGCGCGACGATCATGGTGGTTTGCGACGTCGCCGGCAGCGCAAAGCGCGTCGGCACGATGGTGACGGCCTCGTCCCAATCCAGCGTGTGGACATCGACGGCGCCCATGCCCTTGATGGGACGAACGCCATAGGGCCGCGCGCGCTCCCGGATTTCGGGACGCAGGTGCGCAACCGTTTCGGCGCTCAGAAAGATGTAGCCCGCGAGATCGGGGACCAGCTTGTGCAGGCGTGCCGCCATGTTGACAGGCATGCCCGACACGTCGGGCCGACCCAGCACTTCGCGAAATTCGATGACGCCGGCGCCCAGTCCGGTGTACAGCTTGCGCCCCACGGCGCGCGCCGCGAGCTGGCACTCGACCGCAGCGTTGGCTGCGTCGTCGACGAAAGTCCGTGGGCGATCGAATATGGCAAGGACGTCGTCACCGTCCGACTTGAGCACGTCGCCGCCGTTACGGATGACGATCTCCGTCATCGCCTTGAGCAGCGGATCGAGGATAGCGTCCGCCTGCCGGTCGCCGACGCTGTGTCGCAGCTCGGTGGCGGCAGCGATATCCGCAAACATCACGGCCGCGGAGCGGTGCTCGCTCATGGCCTCCCCTCGACGGTAGATGACCCCAATCGTATCTGCCCGGGGAGTGGAAACCTACCCCGCCCTTTCCCTGACCCGAGATACAGGTCTCAAGCCGTCTCGAAACCGTAGTAGTCGCGAAGGACGGCATACAACGCGGGATGATGGTGCGCGAGCTCAGGCCCGCGCTGGAAGAATGCTTCCGTGACCACGCCGAAGAACTCGGCGGGGCTTTCGGCACCATAAGGGTCGAGCACTGGAGGGCGGCGATGGCGACGCAGGCGCTCGAACTCGGTCTTCATCACCTGCGACCAGTGCGAGTAGTCGGCCAGCAGCGGTGCGCCTTCGCCGGCGTCGCCCTCGTCGTCGAGCTGGTGCGCAAACTCGTGCACGACAACGTTGACCTCGTCTCCATCGAGCGCCGATTCCACGTCCGGCCAGGACAGGATCACGCGATCGCCCTGCCAGGATTCGCCGACGCGCTCCTCGGGTTCATCCGACACCAGGCCGAACTCGTCCGGTTCGGTGACCGGCACCAGGAACGGCCCTGGATAGATCAGGACTTGCCGGAGTTCCGGGAACAGCGTGGCGCCCGGTCGCAGGATCATCAGGCAGGCCATGCCGGCCACCAGCGCGCGCATCTCGTCGGTCACTTCGAGCCCCGCGCAACCGACGAAGCGTTTCTCGCGAAGGAAGCGCTCGACCCGCGCGTGGAAACGCTCGCGCTGCTCCGGAGTCAGCCGCGCGATCAGCTCGATCCGGTCATCCAGCAGATCCTTCCACACCAACGGAGAGCGCTCCGGCCCTTGGTCCGGAGTGCTCCGCCGTCGCCGGCTCCACCGCCAGATCAGGAACAGGGCGACGCCGAGTGCAACCCAGGCTTCAGGAACGAATCCCAGCATACGATCGGCGTGCCGTCCTCAGGCGGGATCGCGCGGGTCCGGGCCGTACTTGTTCGGGCCGACGGTACCCCGCAGAAACCCGCACATCACGAAGGTGACCAGCGATCCGATACCCGTGAAGTTGATCAGCCAGAGCCAGCCGGTCAGGTTCTGGTCGTGCCACCGCTTGATCTGCACCACGATCGCCGAATAGATCAGGGCGATCAGGAAGACGAAGAAAAGCCCCGTGGTGGCCAGAGCCGCCATTCCACTGACCGGAGTAACGGGCTCGAGCGACGTCATCGGTTCTTCCATGACGACCGCCTCTTCGGTGGACTCCATCGATTCCGGGGCGAGGGCCTCGTCATCGGTTGAGGCCGCATCCGGTTCCATCGACGGCGTCTCCTCCACCGGGGCAGCGGCTTCTTCGGCGACCAGCATGCTGGGCTCGAGCATCGACTCGGCCTGTGACTTCTGGCTTCGCCCCATGTAATCGGTATAACCCTTGCCCGCTCCCAGGAAGATCAGGGGGGCAATCATCAGCCCGGTGTACAGCAGGAAGCTGAGCCAATACTGCTTGCGTGTGATACGTCCCTTGGCGCTGAAAAGGAATCCCATCTGAAGTTCTCCCCCGAATGTGACGGTTGCGTCACGGGGCGAGTCTAGACCTGCATCCGCGATGTATCGGCGTGAGCGCCGCAGCCTGCGAGATGTGGATCACACGCGATGTCCGCTTCGTCCGCGAGGGCACCGCGGTGCAAGAGGCCCGATCGCCAGCGCGGCGACCGGGCGCTCGGACGCAGGATCAGGCCCCAGGTGCCAGCGGGTCCGCACCGTACTGGTTCGGACCGGAGGTGCCCGGAAGGCAACCGCACTCGACCAGGATCCAGATCGCGCCGATGAACGGCACGAGTCCGATCAGCGTCCACCAGCCGCTCTTGCCGCGGTCGTGCCAGCGGCGCGCCAGCACGCAGATCGACGGATACAGCGCTGCCAGTGCATAGATGAGGCCCAGGATTCCACCCGTGCCGAGGATGCCGTCGACGATCCCCAGCACGATGGCACCGGCGATGTAGATCAGGATGAATGCCCAGTACTGCCCACGATTGATGCGTCCTTCCAGGCTCAGAAGGAATTCCTTGGTGAGGACTTTGCCGAAATCCATGATGTATCTCCCTGTGTGATGAACCGCAGGCCGAGCATAGCGGGCGCCGTGCGAAATCGCCCCCTCGGTCTGCCGTCGACCGGCAGGGGATGTGATCCAGGTCAAAGCCCGCGAAGATTTGCGAACCCGAGCACCAGCCGTTTGGTGCCGGCATCCCGGAACTTGACCTCGATCTGGGCGCGGTCGCCGTCCCCGTCGAAGCTCAGGATCGTCCCTTCGCCGAACTTCGGGTGCTCCACGCGCTGGCCCAGGCGAAAGCCTCCGGGTCCGAGTCCACTGGACCCGGCCACCACGGTGCGCGGCAGCGGACGCCCGGCCGCACTGCCGCCGTAGCCGCCACCCGATCCGGCGCCGCGGTAGCCGCCGCCGTATCCGGACTGGGGTTCACGCGCACCGAAGCCCGGACGCAGGATGCCGGCGCGGGGACGTGTCTCGGACACGCACTCGGCCGGCACTTCCTTCAGGAACATCGACGGCGCCCCGATCTGTTCCACACCGTGCACGCGCCGGACTTCCGCGTACGACAGATACAGCTTGCGGCGCGCACGCGTGATGCCCACGTAGAACAGGCGCCGTTCTTCCTCGAGATTGCCCTCGTCGATGGCGCGCGCCGACGGGAACAATCCGTTCTCGACGCCGACGATGAACACCACCGGGAACTCAAGTCCCTTGGCGGCGTGCAGGGTCATCAGCTGCACGCAATCCTCGCCGGGTCCCGCCTGCTCTTCGCCGGATTCGAGCGCGGCGTGGGTCAGGAACGCGGTCAGGGGATCGAGCACCGGCTCGTCGGGATTCTCCGCCGCGCTCGCGGCGCCGGGATCGACCTCGAACGAACGCGCCGCGCTGATCAGCTCGTCCAGATTCTCGAGGCGCGCCTCGGCCTGCTCGCCTTTTTCCTTGCGGTAATGGTCACGCAGGCCGGTGCGCGCGATCAGCAACTCGGTGGCCTTCGACAACGGCAGGTCGCGCGTCTCGGCATGCAGGTCGTCGATCAGCTTCAGGAACTGGCCCATGTTGCCGGCCGAACGGCCGAGCTGGCTGCTCGCGTTCTTCGCGGCCATCCACAAGGACACGCCGCTGGCGCGCGAGATCTCGCGCAGTTTCTCCATCGTCGTCGCACCGATGCCGCGCGCCGGTGTGTTCACCGTGCGCTCGAAACTGGTGTCGTCGTCGCGGTTGTGCAGCAGGCGCAGATAGGCGAGCGCATCCTTGATTTCCTGGCGCTCGAAGAACCGAAGACCACCGTAGATGCGGTACGGAATCCGCGCGCGGATCAGGATTTCTTCGAGCACGCGCGACTGCGCGTTCGAGCGGTACAGGATGGCCAGATCGGAGTAGCGGCAGCGGCCATCGAGGAGTTCGCGCGCGCGGTTGGCCACGAACTCGGCCTCGTCGTACTCGTTGTACGACGCGTAGAGCTGGATTTGTTCGCCGTCGCCACCGTCGGTCCAGAGATTCTTGCCCAGCCGGTTGGTGTTCTTCGAGATCAGGCCGTTGGCGGCTTTCAGGATCGTGCCGGTCGATCGGTAGTTCTGTTCGAGGCGGATGACCTCGGTGCCCGGAAAATCCTTCTCCAGGCGGACCATGTTCTCCACGCGCGCGCCGCGCCAGGAGTAGATGCTCTGATCGTCGTCGCCGACCGCGAACATCGTGCCGGTATCGCCGGCCAGCACCTTGAGCCACGCGTACTGCAGTGTGTTGGTGTCCTGGAATTCGTCGACGAGCACGTGCCGGAAGCGTCGGCGGTAATGCGCCTGGATCTCCGGGTTGTCGCGCGTGATCTCGAAGGCGCGCAGCAGCAGCTCAGCGAAATCGACGACGCCCGATTTCGTGCAGGCCTCCTCGTACGCGGTGTAGACGCGCACGTACTGTCGCTGCGTGTAATCGCCCAGATCCGACATGTGCTGCGGACGACGCGCCTCTTCCTTCTGCGCGTTGATCCAGTGCGTGACGGCCTTGGGTGGCCACTGCTCGTCCGACATGTCCAGCGCCTTGAGCACGCGTTTGACCAAGCGCACCTGGTCGTCGGCGTCCAGGATCTGGAAGTTCTGCACCAGGCCCGCTTCCTTCCAGTGCAGACGCAGCATGCGATGCGCGATGCCGTGGAACGTGCCCACCCACATCGAGCGGATCGGCACGGTGATGAGCTGCTCGATGCGCCCGCGCATCTCGCTCGCGGCCTTGTTCGTGAACGTCACCGCCAGCACGGACAACGGCGAAACGTTTTCGACCGTGATCAGCCACGCGATGCGATGCACCAGCACGCGGGTCTTGCCCGAACCCGCGCCCGCCAGCACCAGCCGGTGCTCGGGCGGAGCGGTGACGGCTTCCTTCTGCGCAGGATTGAGCGAGGCGACGAGAGGCGTGATATCGGCGATGTCCTGCATCGCGGGATTTTACGCCTTCGAACGCCGGAGTTCGCCTACGTAGAGACGCCAACCAAGGCCAACGCGAAGGCGCAAAGGGAAAAGAGAGGGCGCAAAGATTTTGCGCGCATCGCTTTTCTCTGCGTTCTCTCTTTTCCCTTTGCGCCTTCGCGTTAGCTTTTCATTTTCCTGCTCGACGAAGCGATCAAGCCTGCATCTAGGGCGCCGGCAGGATCCCGCGCTCGATGAAGTTGCGCAGCCAGTAGCAGAACATGTCCTCGGTATCGCAGACTTCGGTGAAGCCGGCCTGGCGCAACTTGATGGCGCTGACGAAGGCCGGCGGCGGAGGCGTGGTCGCGCCGTAGGCGAAGCAGAAATCGGCGTAGTGGTGCGATTCGCCGACCAGTTCGGACATCTTCACGGGGCGCAGTCCGTGCTTCTTGACGATGCCGTCCCAGACTCCGGCCTTGGCCGGCAGGTATTCCGCCATCGAGCGAGGCTTGTCCGGCCCCACCTGCACGCCCAGGACCTTGGCCATCGCCGGCCACAGGTTGCGCCACTCGAAGACGTCGCCGTTGGTGACGTTGAAGTGCTGGCCCGCCGCTGCAGGCGACGTCGCCGCCCAGGTGAAGACACGCGCCAGCAACCGCGAGTCCACAGCCTCCCAGACATACGAGATTCCACCGGGAAACCCGAAGGGTTCACCCTGCTCGCGGCAGATCGCCGCGTAGGCGCCGATGATCGGCGCCAGATTCATCGCCACACCGTAAGCCGAGCCGATGATGAGCTGCGGCCGCAGAATCGTGAAGCCGAAACCCGCCTTCTGCGCAGTCGCCCGCAGATAGTCCTCCTGCAGCCAGTAGAAGTTGGCGTGTTGATCGCGGGCAGCACCCTCGCGCGCCGGGATCGGCATCGGGTGCAGATGGATGCCGTACGCCTTGGTGCCCTGCAGCAGGCTGAAGTGCTTCAGGCCTTTCGCGTTGCTCAGCAGCGGCTCCAGGCAGTTCTTGAGCATCGCCAGGTTGGTTTCCATCTGGTCCTTTTCAGACCAGCCGGCGATCAGACCGGGCTTCTCGAACAAGGCTGTGTAAACGACGTGCGTCACGTCGCCCAGCTTCGACAGCGCGGCCTTCGCACTGGCCGCGTCCTGCAGATCGACCGCCAGATGCTGGAAGGCTCGGGCGCTCGCGATCTCGGGCTTGCGACGCGACAGGGCGACGACCTCCCAGCCCTGCGCGAGAAATTCCTCGACGGCCGCCGCGCCGACGACGCCGCTGGCTCCCGCAATCAGAACCTTCCCTGCCATTTCGTTCTCCTCGTTGTCGTTATGGATCGCGGCGCAGATGCGCTCGAGCGAATCATTTGGACCGTATCACGCGAAAAATTGTCCGACAATCGGGGCGGACTCGCGGTCGACCCCGCGAAGATCCGGACGTGCGGACGACCTCGTCCAGGGGTCGCGAGGGATCGCTATCCGGGACGCGGCGCCCGTCGCGCGACGACGCCCGGCGTGAGCAGCGAACGGTCGTGGTTGCGCGGCTTGCGCGCCCTCCATAACGGCGAAGCCCCGCATCAGCGGGGCTTCGTCGTACAGCCATACAGCGTCGCAGTACCGGGCTTCGCAGTACTGTCTACTCCTCCGCACCCTCGTCCGTCGCTTCTTCTTCAACGTCGTCGCCGCCTTCGCTGATCGTCGTGCGAAGCACGCGCTCATTGCCGGTTGCATCGAAGCTGCCGCCGCCCGAGAGCGCCGACGCCTGGAGGTCGGCGAGCAGCGAACCGCCACGCGACTTGCGACGCTGTTCGTGGTGCGCCAGACCCGTACCTGCCGGGATCAGACGACCGACGATGACGTTTTCCTTGAGGCCGCGCAGCTCGTCGCGCGAACCGCGCACCGAGGCTTCCGTGAGGACGCGCGTGGTTTCCTGGAACGAGGCCGCCGAGATGAACGACTCGGTCGACAGCGAGGCCTTCGTGATGCCGAGCAGCTGACGGTCGTAGTTCGCGGCACGATGCTTCTGCGCCTTGAGCTTCCGGTTCTCGGCCAGCACGTGGAAGATTTCCGCCTGCTCACCCTGCAGGAAGCGGGAATCGCCGGTCTCGCTGATCTCGACCTTGCGCAGCATCTGACGAATGATCGTTTCGATGTGCTTGTCGTTGATCTTCACGCCCTGCAGACGATAGACGTCCTGGATTTCCTTGACCATGTGGTTGGCCAGCGCGGTCACACCCTGCAGGCGCAGGATGTCGTGCGGGCTGGGCTCACCATCCGAGATGATTTCGCCCTTCTCCACGTGCTCACCTTCGAACACGCGGATCTGCACCCACTTGTGCACCAGCGTCTCGACCTCGTTGCCATCCGGCTCGACGATCTTGATGCGCTGCTTGCCCTTGGTCGCGGTGCCGAACTTGATCGTGCCGCTGGCTTCGGCGAGAACCGCCGGTTCCTTCGGCTTGCGGGCTTCGAACAGATCCGCGACGCGCGGCAGACCGCCCGTGATGTCGCGGGTCTTGGACGATTCCTGCGGGATGCGCGCGATGATGTCGCCCACCTTCACCTCGGCCTCGTCCTCGACGCTGATGACCGCCCTGGGGGGCAGCGAGTACTGGGCCGGAATGTCGGTGCCGGGGAAGTTGAGCTGCTTGCCCTTGGCATCGAGCAGCATCAGCTGCGGGCGCAGGTCCTTGCCGGCCGAACCACGCGACTTCGGTTCGGTGATGACCAGGTTGGTCACGCCGGTGATCGGATCGTTTTCCTTGGTGACCGTGACGCCTTCTTCGAAGTCCTGGAACTTCACGAAGCCGGCCAGCTCGGTGACGATCGGGTGCGTGTGCGGATCCCACTTGGCCATGCGGAAGCCGGCTGGAACGGCGTCGCCGTCCTTGACCAGGATCACGGCGCCGTAAGGGATCTTGTAACGCTCGCGCTCACGGCCGTCGGCCGCCAGCACGCCGATTTCACCCGAACGCGACACGGCAACGAGGAGATTTTCCTTGTTGCGCACCGTCTTGAGGTTGTGCACGCGGGCCGTACCGGCCGCACGCGCATCGACGCCATCGGTCGAGACGCCGCGGTTGGCGGCGCCACCGACGTGGAAGGTACGCATGGTCAGCTGCGTGCCCGGTTCGCCGATCGACTGCGCCGCGATGACGCCGACGGCTTCGCCGATGTTCACGCGATGACCACGGGCCAGATCGCGTCCGTAGCAGTTGGCGCAGATACCGAACGGCAGTTCGCAGGTGATGGGCGAACGCACCCAGACCTCGTCGACGCTGTTCTTTTCGAGCTCATCGGCGAGGCGCTCGTCGATGATCGTCGTGCCCGGGATGATGACTTCGTCGGTGCCGGGGGCGTGCACGTCACGCAGCGTCACACGACCCAGCACGCGGTCGCGCAGCGCTTCGAGAATGTCACCGCCTTCCACGATCGGCATGATCAGCAGGCCCTGGTCGGTGCCGCAGTCCTGCGCGGTCACGACCACGTCCTGCGCCACGTCGACCAGACGACGCGTCAGATAGCCCGAGTTCGCCGTCTTCAGCGCGGTATCGGCCAGACCCTTACGGGCGCCGTGCGTCGAGATGAAGTACTGCAGAACGTTGAGGCCTTCGCGGAAGTTCGCGGTGATCGGCGTCTCGATGATCGAGCCGTCGGGCTTGGCCATCAGGCCGCGCATGCCGGCGAGCTGACGGATCTGCGCCTGCGAACCACGCGCGCCGGAGTCGGCCATCATGAACACCGAGTTGAAGCTCGGCTGTTCGGTTTCCACGCCCTTGAGCGTCGTGACCTTCTCCTTGCCGATGCGCTTCATCATCGCCTTGGAGATGTCGTCGTTGGCACGCGACCAATGATCGACCACGCGGTTGTAGCGTTCCTGCTGCGTGGTGAGACCTTCGGTGTATTCGCGCGCCACTTCCTTCACCTTGGCTTCGGCCGCGGCGAGGATGGTGACCTTCTCATCGGGAATGACGATGTCGTCGAGGCAGAAGCTGATGCCCGACTTGGTCGACATGCGGAAGCCCGTGTACATGATCTGGTCCGCGAACACGACGGTGTCCTTGGTGCCGCAGACGCGGTAAACGCGGTTCAGCACGCGGCTGACTTCCTTCTTCGTCAGCGTGCGGTTGATCACCGAGAACGGGATCTTGTCCGGCAGGATTTCCGACATCAGCGCACGACCGGTGGTCGTGTCGACGAGGTGGTAGATCTCCTTGCCGGCGTCGTCGTAATCCTTCAGGCGGACCTTGATCTTGGCCTGCAGGTCGAGCGCGCCCGACTCGTAGGCGCGATGCACTTCAGCCACGTCGGAGAGGACCATGCCCTCGCCCTTGGCGGCGACGCGCTCACGCGTCATCCAGTACAGACCGAGCACGACGTCCTGCGACGGCACGATGATCGGGTCGCCCGACGCGGGCGACAGGATGTTGTTCGACGCCATCATCAGCACGCGCGCTTCGAGCTGGGCTTCCAGCGAGAGCGGCACGTGTACGGCCATCTGGTCACCGTCGAAGTCGGCGTTGAAGGCCGTGCAGACGAGCGGGTGAAGATTGATGGCCTTGCCTTCGATCAGCAGCGGTTCGAAAGCCTGGATGCCGAGGCGATGCAGCGTCGGAGCGCGGTTCAACATCACCGGATGCTCCTTGATGCACTCTTCCAGGCAGTCCCAGACCACGCCTTCCTCGCGCTCCACCATCTTCTTTGCAGCCTTGATGGTGGTGGCGTGACCCTTGCGCTGCAGCAGCGAGAAGACGAAGGGCTTGAACAGCTCCAGCGCCATCTTCTTGGGCAGACCGCACTGGTGCAGCTTGAGCGTCGGGCCGACCACGATGACCGAACGGCCGGAGTAGTCGACGCGCTTGCCGAGCAGGTTCTGGCGGAAACGACCCTGCTTGCCCTTGATCATGTCGGCGAGCGACTTGAGCGGGCGCTTGTTGGTGCCGGTGATCGCACGGCCGCGGCGGCCGTTGTCGATCAGCGCGTCCACCGACTCCTGCAGCATGCGCTTTTCGTTGCGCACGATGATGTCGGGCGCGGTCAGCTCGAGCAGGCGCTTGAGGCGGTTGTTGCGGTTGATGACGCGGCGATACAGATCGTTCAGATCCGACGTCGCGAAGCGGCCACCGTCGAGCGGGACGAGCGGACGCAGATCCGGCGGCAGCACCGGCAGCACCGTCATCACCATCCACTCGGGCTTGTTCTTCGAGCTGATGAAGTATTCGATCAGCTTGAGGCGCTTGCCGAGCTTCTTGATCTTGGTCTCGGACGACGTGCCGGCGAGCTCCTCGCGCAGACGGATCGTCTCCTTGTGCAGGTCGATCGCCTTCAGAAGATCGTGCACGGCCTCGGCGCCCATGCGGGCATCGAACTCGTCACCATACTTCTCGACGGCGTCGAGGTAGTCCTCTTCCGTGAGCAGCTTGCCCTTCTCGAGCGGGGTCAGGCCCGGGTCGACGACGATGTGCGCTTCGAAATACAGCACGCGCTCGATGGCGCGCAGCGGCATGTCGAGCAACAGGCCGATACGGCTCGGCAGCGACTTCAGGAACCAGATGTGCGCGACCGGCGAGGCCAGGTCGATGTGGCCCATGCGCTCGCGACGCACCTTGGCGACGGTGACTTCGACGCCGCACTTCTCGCACACGACGCCGCGGTGCTTGAGGCGCTTGTACTTGCCGCACAGGCACTCGTAGTCCTTGATCGGCCCGAAAATCTTCGCGCAGAACAGGCCATCGCGTTCCGGCTTGAACGTGCGGTAGTTGATCGTCTCGGGCTTGCGGACTTCACCGAAGGACCAGCTACGGATCACTTCGGGCGAGGACAGCCCGATCTTGATCGCGTCGAAATCTTCGTACTCTTCGGTCGGACGGAGAAGGTTGAATAGCTCTTTCATGGTGACTCCAAATTCGGTTGCGTCGTGTCTGGCTCAGTAACCCTGGCGGCTAGGCGTCAGGGGTTCTGCTCCAGCTCGATGTTCAGACCGATGGATCGAATTTCCTTGACCAGCACGTTGAACGACTCGGGCATGCCGGCAGACATGCGGTGGTCGCCATCGACGATGGACTTGTACATGCGCGTGCGGCCGTTGGTGTCGTCGGACTTCACGGTCAGCATTTCCTGCAGCGTGTAGGCCGCGCCGTAGGCCTCCAGCGCCCAGACTTCCATTTCGCCGAAGCGCTGGCCACCGAACTGCGCCTTGCCACCCAGCGGCTGCTGCGTGACCAGCGAGTAAGGACCGGTCGAACGCGCGTGCATCTTGTCGTCGACGAGATGGTTGAGCTTGAGCATGTACATGTAGCCCACCGTGACGGGACGCGAGAACTGCTCGCCCGTACGGCCGTCCGTGAGGATGGCCTGGCCGCTGCGGGGCAGGCCCGCCAGCTCGAGCAGATCCTTGATCTCTTCCTCGGCGGCGCCGTCGAACACCGGCGTCGCGATCGGGAGACCGGCGGTCAGGTTGCGCGCGAGCGTCAGGATTTCCTGGTCGGAGAACTCCGCCAGCTTTTCCTTCTTCACGCTCTTGCCGACATAGATCTTGTCGAGGAACTTGCGCAGTTCGGCAATCGCCTTCTGCTGCTTGAGCATCTCGTCGATCTTGTTGCCGATGCCCTTGGCAGCCCAGCCGAGATGCACTTCGAGCAACTGCCCGATGTTCATACGGGACGGCACGCCCAGCGGGTTGAGCACGATGTCGACGGGGGTGCCGTCATCCATGTGCGGCATGTCCTCGACTGGGACGATCTGCGAGATGACGCCCTTGTTGCCGTGGCGGCCGGCCATCTTGTCGCCCGGCTGGATGCGGCGCTTAACGGCCAGGTACACCTTGGTCATCTTCAGCACGCCGGGGGACAGCTCGTCACCCGCGGTGATCTTCCGCTTCTTGGACTCGAAACGCTGGTCGAAGTAGGCGCGCTGATCCTTGAGCTGCTTGGCGGCCGCTTCGAGCTGGCTCTGAGCGTCCTCGTCCTGCAGGCGGATTTCAAACCACTTCTCGCGCTCGACCGAATCCAGGTACTCGCCTTCAAGCTTCGAACCCTTCTTGAGCTTGTTGGGGCCGCCATCGGCGAGCTTGCCAGCCAGCAGGCGGCGCAGACGCGAGTAGATGTCGTCCTCGAAGATGCGCTGCTGGTCGTTCAAGTCCTTGCGGACCGCGGCCAGTTCGCTCTCTTCGATCGACAACGCGCGCTTGTCCTTCTTGACGCCTTCACGCGTGAACACGCGCACGTCGATGACGGTGCCGTCCATGCCGGCCGGAACGCGCAGCGATGTGTCCTTCACGTCGCTGGCCTTCTCGCCGAAGATCGCGCGCAGCAGCTTCTCTTCCGGCGTGAGCTGGGTCTCGCCCTTCGGCGTGACCTTGCCGCAGAGCAGATCGCCCGCCTTGACCTCGGCGCCAATGAAGACGATGCCGCTCTCGTCGAGCTTGCGCAGCGCCGTCTCGTTCACGTTCGGGATGTCCGCCGTGATTTCCTCGGGGCCGAGCTTGGTTTCGCGCGCGACACAGGTGAGTTCTTCGATGTGGATCGTCGTGAAACGATCTTCCTCGACGACACGCTCCGAGATCAGGATCGAGTCCTCGAAGTTGTAGCCGTTCCAGGGCATGAACGAGATCAGCATGTTCTGGCCCAGGGCGAGCTCGCCCAGGTCGGTCGACGGACCGTCGGCCAGCACGTCGCCGCGCTCCACCTTGTTGCCGGGCTGCACCAGCGGCTTCTGGTTGATGCAGGTGTTCTGATTGGAACGGGTGTACTTGACGAGGTTGTAGATGTCCACGCCCGCTTCACCGGCGATGGTCTCGTCGTCGTTGACGCGGACCACGACGCGCGAGGCGTCGACCTTGTCGACCACGCCGCCGCGGCGTGCGGTGATCGCATTGCCGGAGTCGATCGCCACGCGGCGCTCGATGCCGGTGCCGACCAGCGGCTTCTCGGCGCGCAGCGTCGGAACGGCCTGGCGCTGCATGTTCGAACCCATCAACGCGCGGTTGGCGTCGTCGTGCTCGAGGAACGGAATCAGCGCGGCGGCAACCGACACGATCTGGCGCGGCGACACGTCCATGAACTGGATGCGGTCGGGCGTCATCATCGTGAACTCGTTCTGGAAGCGCGCCGAGATCAGGTCGCTCTTGAACTTGTTCTTGGCATCGAGCTCCGAGTTGGCCTGCGCGATGACGTAGCGGCCTTCTTCGATCGCCGACAGGTACTCGATGTCGTTGGACACGACGCCATTTGCGACCTTGCGGTACGGCGTCTCGAGGAAGCCGTAGTCGTTGGTGCGCGCGTAGCACGCCAGCGAGTTGATCAGACCGATGTTCGGGCCTTCCGGCGTTTCAATCGGGCAGACGCGACCGTAATGCGTCGGATGCACGTCGCGCACTTCGAAGCCGGCGCGCTCACGCGTCAGGCCACCCGGTCCGAGGGCCGACACGCGACGCTTGTGCGTGACTTCCGAGAGCGGGTTGTTCTGATCCATGAACTGCGACAGCTGCGACGAACCGAAGAATTCCTTGATCGCGGCGCCAACCGGCTTCGCATTGATCAGATCCTGCGGCGTGAGGTTCTCGGCCTCGGCCAGCGCCAGGCGCTCGCGCACGGCGCGCTCGACACGGACCAGGCCCGTGCGGAACACGTTCTCGGTCATTTCACCGACCGCACGAATGCGGCGATTGCCGAGGTGGTCGATATCGTCGGTCTGGTCTTCGCCGTTGCGGATGGCGATGATCTGCTTCATGACGGCCGTGATGTCGTCGTTGTTCAGCACGCCGGGACCAGTGGTCGCGTCACGGCGCAGACGACGGTTGAACTTCATGCGGCCGACGCCCGACAGATCGTACTTCTCGGGGGCGAAAAACAGGCCGGCAAACAGCGTCTCCGCAGCATCCTTCGTGGGCGGCTCGCCCGGGCGCATCATGCGGTAGATCTCGACCAGGGCCTCGAGGCGCGTGCGCGTCGGGTCGATGTTTAGCGTGGTCGAAACGTACGGTCCCTTGTCCACGTCGTTGACGTAGAGCGTGGGCAGATCCTTGATGCCGGCTGCGCGGAACTTCGGCAGGTCGACTTCCTTGATCTCGGAGTTGGCAGCGGCCAGGACTTCGCCCGTGCCCTTGTTGATCACGTCGCGAGCCACGATGCGGCCGATCAGGTACTCATCGGGCACTTCGAGCGTCTTGAGCCCTGCTTCGCGGATCTGCTTGATGTGGCGCGCCGTGATCGGGCGGCCTGCATCGACGATGGTCTTGGTGCCGGCCTTGATGTCGAACAGCGCCTTCTCGCCGCGCAGACGTTCCGGCACGAGGTCCAGCAGCGCGCCTTCGGTCTGGAGCTGGAACGAGTTGATCTCGTGGAACATCTCCAGCATCTGCTCGTTGTTGTAGTTCAACGCGCGGAGCAGGATCGTGGCCGGTAGCTTGCGGCGGCGATCGATACGGACGAACAGGTTGTCCTTCGGGTCGAACTCGAAGTCCAGCCAGGAGCCGCGATACGGGATGATGCGAGCGCTGTACAGCAGCTTGCCCGAGCTGTGCGTCTTGCCCTTGTCGTGATCGAAGAACACGCCAGGCGAACGATGCAGCTGCGACACGACGACACGCTCGGTGCCGTTGATGACGAAGGTGCCGTGGTCGGTCATCAGCGGAATTTCGCCGAGATAGACCTCCTGCTCGCGGACGTCCTTGACCTTCTTCTCCTTCGACTCGCGGTCGAAGATCACCAGGCGCACGGTCACCTTGAGCGGCGCGGCGTAGGTCATGCCGCGCACACGGCATTCCACTTCTTCGAAGACCGGCTCGTCGAGGCGGTACTTCACGAACTCGAGTGCGGCGGCGCCGTTGTACGACACCATCGGGAAAACGGACTTGAAAGCGGCCTGCAAGCCGGTTTCACGCCGCTTGGACTGCAGCATGTCCGCCTGCAGGAACTCGCGGTACGAGTCGATCTGCGTGGCGAGGAGATACGGGATTTCGCGGGTCTCCGGCAGCTTGGAGAAATCCTTGCGGATGCGCTTCTTCTCGGTGAACGAGTAAGACATTCTTGACCTCTCAGTCATACAACGTGAAACGGCGGCGTTGGCTAGACACCGCAGAACCCATGGGGCTGGCGAGGAGCCAGGCCGATGCGTACTGCTTGTCGTCTACCGGTACAACGGCGACAGGCCGGGGGCCCTTTCGGGCCCCCAGCCTTCGCCTCACTGCGGCTGCTTGAACGGCAAGGCTTACTTGATCTCGACCTTGGCGCCAGCGGCTTCCAGCTTCTTCTTCATGGCTTCGGCATCGGCCTTGTTCACGCCATCCTTCACTTCCTTGGGCGCGCCTTCGACCAGGTCCTTGGCTTCCTTCAGGCCGAGGCCCGTCAGTTCGCGCACGACCTTGATGACTTCGACCTTCTTCTCGCCGAACGCAGCGAGAACGACCGTGAACTCGGTCTTCTCCTCGACGGCGGCGGCAGCCGGGCCAGCGGCGGCAGCCGGGCCAGCGGCGACAGCGGCGGCGGCGGAAACGCCGAACTTCTCTTCCATCATCTTGACCAGCTCGACGATGTCCATGACGGACTTGGCGGCGATCGCGTCAAGAATTTCCTGATTGCTGAGCGACATGTGATGACTCCTGAAACGTAAAAGTGTGTGTGATTACGAACGCTGAATGCGGATGTCTTCGAACGAGGCTTACGCCGCTTCCGTCTGCTTGTCGGCGACGGCCTGGACCGTGCGCACGAACTTGGCAGTGGGCTCGGCGAGCGTGCGAACGAACTTGCCGATGGGGGCCTTCATGACGCCCATGAGCAGGCTGATGGCCTGATCCTTGGTCGGCAGCGAGGCGAGACGTTCGATGTCCTTGGGACCGTACAGCGTCCCGCCGACCGCGACCGCCTTGACCACCAGCTTGTCGTTTTCCTTGGCGAAATCCTTGATGACACGACCCACCGCACCCGGATCCTCGAGAGAGAATCCGATCACGAGCGGGCCGGTCAGCGCAGGACCCAGGCACTCGAACTCCGTGCCTGCAACGGCCCGCTTCGCCAGCGTGTTCTTCACCACGTGCAGATAGATCCCGTTTGCACGAGCCCTCTGACGCAGGATGTCGAACTTGCCGGCGGTCAGACCGCGGTACTCGGCGGCAACCGCCGAGAGCGCCTTGGACGCAACTTCGTTGACTTCCGCAACCAGGGCTTTCTTGTCTTCCAACCTGAGTGCCATAAGACCTGCTCCTGGTGCTGCTGTTGACGAACGGAAGGTCCCTTGCAGAACCTCCTCCACCTCACGGCTTCGCCGACAGCGATCCTTCTGCTTTCGGTTACACCGTCTGCGTAAGCGGCCGTGGCGGCCCTTTAACCCTTGCGGTACTTACGGTCTCTGACGATGCGGTTCGCGCCGGAAGCAGAGCAGGCCCTGCCTTCGACATTCACCACACATCAAATCTTGCGGGGACGTGGGAAGCGGGTCGCGCGAGGTGCATTACTTGCACACCCGCGTCCCCGCCTCCGGCGTCCCGTCAAATCATTCCGGCAATGAACCCACGTCGATGCGGATGCCGGGGCCCATCGTGGTCGAGAGCGTCACCTTCTTGATGAAAACGCCCTTCGACGACGCCGGCTTCTGCTTACGGATGTCACGCACCACGGCGAGCATGTTCTCGAGAATCTTGTCCTTCTCGAACGTGGCGGAGCCGATCGAGCAATGCACGATGCCGGCCTTGTCGGTACGGAACTTGGCCATACCGGCCTTCGCGTTCTTCACCGCGGTGGCAACGTCCGGCGTGACGGTGCCGGTCTTCGGGTTGGGCATCAGGCCGCGAGGGCCGAGCAGCTGACCCAGCTGGCCGACGACGCGCATCGCGTCCGGCGAGGCGATGACGACCTGGTAATCCATGTCACCGGCCTTCATCTTCGCGGCCAGATCGTCCATACCGACGGCGTCGGCGCCGGCGGCGGTGGCTTCAGCAGCCTTCGCGCCCTGGGTGAACACGGCGACCTTCACAGACTTGCCGTTGCCGTGCGGCAGCACGGTGGAGCCGCGAACGTTCTGGTCGGACTTCTTGGCGTCGATGCCAAGGTTGATCGACATATCGACCGATTCCTTGAACTTGGCGGTCGAGCAGGCCTTGAGAATGTCGATCGCGGCGTCCAGCGGATAGGTCTTGCCTTCCTGAACCTTCGAAGTGAAGGCCTTCTGGCGCTTGGTCAGCTTGATTTTGGTGTTCTGGGCCACGTTACTTCACCCCTTCCACGTCGATGCCCATCGAGCGGGCGCTGCCGGCGATGATGCGCACGGCGGAGTCCATGTCCGCAGCATTGAGGTCCGCCATCTTGATCTTGGCGATCTCCTCGAGCTGCGCGCGCTTGATCTTGCCGACCTTGACCGTGTTCGGGTTCTTGGACCCGGATTCGATGCCCACTGCCTTCTTGATCAGGTAAGTCGCCGGCGGCGTCTTCATGATGAAGGTGAAACTCTTGTCCGAGTACACCGTGATGACCACGGGAATCGGCATGCCGGGCTCCATCTTCTGGGTGGCTGCGTTGAACTCCTTGCAGAAACCCATGATGTTCACGCCCTGCTGACCGAGCGCAGGCCCGATCGGAGGTGAGGGATTGGCCTTCGCTGCAGGAATCTGCAGCTTGACGTAGCCCTGTACTTTCTTGGCCATCGTTTACTCCTGTTGGGTACAAGCGCCTTTCGGCTCCCCGGTTGAACAAGAACGCGGTTGCGTTCTGTGTGCTGCGGCTACTGACTCAAACCTTCTACCGCCCGGACCAGAGGTCCGGGCCGCAAGCCGGGCGAGCAGTCCACTGGACTGTTCGCAAAACCCCGTCTCACGCCTTCTCGACCTGTGAGAACTCCAACTCGACCGGCGTAGACCGGCCGAAGATCAGAACCGCCACGCGCAAGCGATTCTTTTCGTAATTCACTTCTTCCACGACACCCGAGAAATCCGCGAACGGACCGTCGATGACGCGAATACCCTCGCCCGGCTCGTACAGCGTCTTGGGCTTCGGCTTCTCGACCGCCTCTTCGACGCGATTGAGGATCGAATTGGCTTCCTTCTCGGAGATCGGCGCCGGCTTGTCCGGCGTGCCGCCGATGAAACCGAGCACCTTGGGCGTGGACTTCACCAAGTGCCAGGTGTCCTCGTTCATCTCCATGTTCACCAGCACGTAGCCGGGGAAAAACTTCCGCTCGGTCATGCGCTTGACGCCGTCCCGAATCTCGACCACTTCTTCGGTCGGCACCAGGATCTCGCCAAACAGGTCTTGCAGGCCGGCGCGGGAAATGCGCTCGACCAGCGCCTTCTTGACGCTGTTCTCGTACTGCGAGTAGGCGTGCACCACGTACCAGCGCATCGTCATGTTCTGTTTAGCCCTGACCAGTGAGGAGCTTGACGCCCCAGAGCAGCAACGAATCCAAGCCCCAGAGGAGCAGGGCGGTGATCAGCACGACGACAGCGATCATCAGCGTGGCCTGCAGGGTTTCCTGCCGGCTGGGCCAAACGACCTTTCGGAGCTCGGTACGGGCCCCGATGATGTAGCCCCAGACTGATCGACCGAGTTCGGTCTTGTAGGCCAGGGCCAGCGCGACCGCAGTCGCGGCCAGCAGTCCGAGCGTGCGGACAAGGGCATTTACTTCGCCGGAGAAGTAATAAAACGAGCCCAGTGCGCCAACCAGCAGGGCGACTGCTGCGGCAAGCAACAGGCTGTCGTATCGCGGCGCTGTAGAGACTTCGGTCTGTGATTCCATCGATACGGCCAACGCGCGGCAACACTTCGGGGGACCAGCTTCGTGGCAGGGGCGGAGGGTTTCGAACCCCCAGCCTTCGGTTTTGGAGACCGACGCTCTACCAGTTGAGCTACGCCCCTAGCGATGTAGCTGGACTACGCGTAACAAAAGGGCGCGGATTGTACGCGCGTCTCCGGTTACGATCAAACCCCGCCGCGGTGGAGCCGCGACGGGGCCTGAATATTTAAGCCAGGATCTTGGTGACGACGCCGGCGCCGACGGTACGGCCACCCTCACGGATGGCGAAGCGGACCTGCTCCTCCATCGCGATCGGGTTGATCAGTTCCACCGTCACCTTCACGTTGTCGCCCGGCATCACCATCTCCGTGCCCTCGCCCAGCTGAACATTGCCGGTCACGTCGGTCGTACGGAAATAAAACTGCGGACGGTAACCCTTGAAGAACGGCGTGTGACGACCGCCCTCTTCCTTGGTCAACACGTACACCTCACCCTCAAACTTGCTGTGCGGCTTGATGCTGCCCGGCTTGCACAGAACCTGACCACGCTCGATGTCTTCCTTCTTCGTACCACGAAGCAGAAGACCCACGTTGTCACCCGCCTGCCCCTGATCCAGCAGCTTGCGGAACATTTCCACGCCCGTGATCGTGCTGACCGCCGTCGGACGAATACCCACGATCTCGACGTTCTCGCCCACCTTCACGATGCCGCGCTCGATACGGCCCGTGGCCACCGTGCCGCGACCCGAAATCGAAAACACGTCTTCCACCGGCAACAGGAACGGCTTGTCCGTCTCGCGCTGCGGTTCCGGAATGAAGCTGTCCAGCGCCGCGTACAGCTCCTCGACCTTGGCAACCCACTCCTTCTCACCCGCGATCGCCTTGGTGGCCGATCCGCGAATAACCGGGGTGTCGTCGCCCGGAAAACCGTACTTGCTCAGCAGATCGCGCACTTCCATCTCGACCAGGTCGAGCAGTTCGGCGTCTTCCACCAGATCGCACTTGTTCAGCCAAACCACGATCTTCGGCACATTGACCTGCTTGGCCAGAAGCACGTGCTCGCGCGTCTGCGGCATCGGGCCGTCCACCGCCGACACCACCAGGATCGCGCCGTCCATCTGCGCCGCACCCGTGATCATGTTCTTCACGTAATCCGCGTGGCCCGGGCAGTCGACATGCGCGTAATGGCGCGCGTCGGTTTCATACTCCACGTGGCTCGTCGCAATCGTCAGAATCTTCGTGCTGTCACGACGACCCTGCGACTCCGACGCCTTCGCCACTTCGTCGTACGCCACATACTTCGTCTTGCCAAACTTGTCCGACGAAATCTTCGTCAACGCCGCCGTCGTCGTCGTCTTGCCATGATCCACATGCCCGATCGTCCCCACATTCACATGCGGCTTGACGCGCTCGAATTTTTCCTTGGCCATGTCTTAAACCTCAGTTCCTGTTCTGTTTGCCTTACTTCTTCTTGACCAGCGTTTCGGTGACGTTACGCGGCGCTTCCTGATACTTCTTGAATTCCATGGTGTACGTCGCACGGCCCTGGCTCATCGAGCGCAGCGTCGTGGAGTAACCGAACATTTCGGCGAGCGGGACCTCGGCATTGACGGCCTTGGCGCCGAAATTGTCATCCATGCCGAGGATCACACCACGACGACGGTTCAAGTCGCCGATGACGTCACCGGTGTAGTCCTCCGGCGTTTCGACTTCCACGGCCATGATCGGCTCGAGAATGACGGGGCTGGCCTTCTGGCAGCCTTCCTTGAAGGCCATCGAGGCCGCCACGCGGAACGCGATTTCGGATGAGTCGACTTCGTGGTACGAGCCGTCGGTCAGCGCGATCTTGATGTCCACGACGGGGTAGCCGGCGAGCACGCCATTCTTGATGGCGTCGCGCAGGCCCTTGTCCACGGCCGGGATGAATTCCTTGGGGACGGCACCGCCCACGATCTCGTTGAGGAACTCGTAGCCCTTGCCGGTCTCGTTCGGCTCGATGCGCAGCCAGACATGGCCGAACTGACCCTTACCGCCCGACTGCTTGGCGTACTTGCCTTCCTGCTCGACGCTCTTGCGGATCGTCTCGCGGTAGGCAACCTGCGGAGCACCGACGTTGGCTTCCACGCCGTACTCGCGCTTCATGCGGTCGACGAGAATTTCGAGATGCAGCTCGCCCATGCCCGACATGATCGTCTGGGCAGTTTCTTCGTCGGTGTGGACGCGGAACGACGGATCTTCCTGGGCCAGACGCGACAGCGCGATGCCCATCTTTTCCTGGTCGACCTTGGTCTTGGGCTCCACCGCCTGGCTGATGACCGGCTCGGGGAACACCATGCGCTCGAGCACGACAGGCTTTGCCAGGTCGGCCAGCGTCGTACCGGTATACACGTCCTTGAGGCCGACACAGGCCGCGATGTCGCCGGCGTGCACCTCGGTGATCGCCTGCTGCTCGTTGGCGTGCATCTGCACGAGGCGACCGATGCGCTCGTTCTTGCCGTTGCGCGAGTTGTAGACCGAGTCGCCCTGCTTGAGGGTGCCGGAATACACGCGGATGAACGTCAGGGCACCGACGTACTTGTCGGTCATGATCTTGAACGCCAGCGCGGAGAACGGCTCGTTGTCCGCGGCCTTGCGCTCGATCAGCTTTTCGTAGTCGTCGACGTCGTGTGCCGCCAGCGCAGGCACGTCCGTGGGCGCAGGCAGGTACTCGACGACAGCGTCGAGCATGGCCTGCACACCCTTGTTCTTGAAGGCCGAGCCGCAGAGCATCGGGAAAATCTCGAGCGCGAGGGTGCGCTGACGGATCGCCGCCTTGAGCTCTGCTTCCTCGAGATCACCGTTCTCGAGGTACTTGTTCATCAGGTCTTCGGAGGCTTCCGCAGCGGCCTCGACGAGATTCTCACGCCACTTCTTGGCGGTCTCGACCAGGTCAGCCGGGATCTCGCCATAGGTGAAGGTGATGCCCTTGTCGGCGTCGCTCCAGATGATGGCCTTCATCTTCACGAGATCGACCACGCCCTGAAACTTCTCCTCGGCGCCGATGGGAATCTGGATCGGCACCGGGTTGGCCCGGAGCTTGTCCTTCATCTGCTTGACGACCTTGAAGAAATCCGCGCCCGTGCGGTCCATCTTGTTGACGAACGCGAGACGGGGGACCTTGTACTTGGTGGCCTGGCGCCACACGGTCTCGGACTGCGGCTGCACGCCGCCGACGGCGCAGTACAGCATGCAGGCGCCGTCGAGCACGCGCATGGAGCGCTCGACTTCGATCGTGAAGTCGACGTGGCCCGGGGTGTCGATGATGTTGATGCGGTGCTGGTCGAACTGGTTACCCATGCCCTTCCAGAACGTCGTCACGGCAGCCGACGTGATCGTGATGCCGCGCTCCTGCTCCTGCTCCATCCAGTCGGTCGTGGCCGCACCGTTGTGGACCTCGCCGAGCTTGTGGTTCACGCCCGTGTAGAACAACACGCGCTCGGTGGTCGTGGTCTTACCGGCGTCGATGTGAGCGGAAATACCGATGTTGCGGTAGCGCTCGATGGGCGTAGTGCGGGGCATGGCGAAACTCGATTGCGTTGCGGGTCTGCTACATGGGGCCGGCTGGCCCCCCTTTCCAGACCGGGTGACGAAGCGAAAAAAGACTTACCAGCGGAAGTGGGCGAATGCCTTGTTGGCTTCGGCCATCTTATGCGTGTCTTCGCGCTTCTTGACGGCGGCACCGCGGTGCTCGGAAGCATCCATCAGTTCGCCGGCGATACGGTCAGCCATCGACTTCTCGCCGCGCTTGGAGGCGGCATCG
The DNA here is from genome assembly GCF_004364935.1 of Panacagrimonas perspica. Lineage (GTDB taxonomy): Bacteria > Pseudomonadota > Gammaproteobacteria > Nevskiales > Nevskiaceae > Panacagrimonas > Panacagrimonas perspica. Next base: position 508,100 of record NZ_SOBT01000009.1, read on the forward strand.
ATCACCCAGCGCATGGCCAGGGTCACACGACGCACGGCGCGGACTTCGACGGGCACCTGATAGGTGGCACCACCGACACGGCGGGACTTCACCTCGACGGCAGGAGCGACGTTGTCGAAGGCGGTCTGCAGCACCGCGGCGGGATCTTCGACCTTCTTCTTGGTCGCGATCTGGCCGAGGGCGCCGTACACGATCTTCTCGGCGATCGACTTCTTCCCATCTTCCATCACCATGTTCATGAACTTGGTGACGACGAGGTTCTTGTACTTCGGATCCGGCAGGATGGTGCGGATTACAGGCTTGCGGCGACGTGACATGTCTTTTCTCGCTTACTTCTTCTTGGCGGCTGCAGCGGCACCGCCGCCTTCCTTGGGACGCTTCGCGCCGTACTTCGAACGGCTCTGGCGACGCTTGTCGATGCCGGCGCAATCCAGCGCACCGCGCACGGTGTGATAGCGCACACCGGGAAGATCCTTGACGCGGCCGCCGCGAATCATCACGACCGAGTGTTCCTGGAGATTGTGACCTTCACCGCCGATGTAGCTGGTGACTTCAAAGCCGTTGGTGAGGCGAACACGACAGACCTTGCGCAGCGCCGAGTTCGGCTTCTTCGGGGTCGTGGTGTAGACGCGCGTGCAAACGCCACGCTTCTGGGGGCAAGAGGTCAAAGCCGGGGCCTTGCTCTTGTAGCTGGCCACGGAGCGGCCGCTACGGACGAGTTGATTGATCGTTGGCACTGCAGATTTTCCGGCTTCGGAGAAAAGAAACGACGACAGGGATTGAGTACCCAGCCGTCGGGGGCCCCGGGATTCGGGGGCGCGCATGATAGGTGTGAGCCCCGGGAGTGTCAACGCGCTGAAAAGCCTGATGGACCGGCTTTCGCCGGTCCAAGCTGCCTCAATTTCCGGCGGCGTAGCGCATCAGGTCGTACCCCTGGATCGTGGCGTCGATGACGTCCTTGGTCGCCCCGAACAGATCGATCGGGAGCCCGGCCAGCGGCGCCTGATCGTCGCCCGGCCAGTTATGACCGTCCCCGAGGGTGGCGGCCAATATGACCCGGCGCGCGTTCAGGCAGGGACCGGTGAAGTCGATCCGGGTGGTCCCGCTCGTCCGCGTCAGCGTGGCTTGCCGATCACTCCCTGTCGCGCACTGGTTCAGCCTTCGGAAGGCGGCGTAAATTTGCGGAACCGGCATGGAGAGGTCGCCCGGAAGGCCACTGTAGGACGCAATCACATCGGCCGTCCCGTGAACGATGACCACTCCGACCGGCTGCGAGGGGTGGCAGGCCGCGATATTGGCGGCCTGCTGGTTGCCCGCCACGGCCAGGATCGCGTCCACGTTCTGAGGTCGGTTGCAGGCGTAGAAGTAGGCCATCGGCGCGCCGTTCGAAAGGCCTGATGCGTAAAGCGGAATGTTTTGCGCGTTGAACAGGCCACGGGCGCTGGCCACCACCGCATCGAGAAGTCGCAGGTAGCTTTCGACCGGCTGGCTCGCCTGGGTAGGCCACCGCGACAGGATCCTGATGTCCTCCGGCAGGGGAAGTCCCGCGATCGGAAGCGAGGTGATCGCCGATGGCGCCTGCGGCACGAGCACCAGTACGTTGCGCGCCTTCGCGAGTTCTTCCAGCCGCGTGAGATTGGCGTAGTACTCGATCGGGGCATCGAGGTAATGGAGCGCCAGATAGACCGCCTCCGGCTGCCCGGTGCTCGGGCGGATCGCCAGGTACTTGACGTTGTTGAATCCACCGCCGCTGGCGGTGTGGCTGCTCACCGTTACGCCGACGCAGGGGATGACCGCAACGCGGCTCTGCAGATACTGGGACTCGGGAATCGCGGAGCAAAACGCATAGCGGTTCAACGCGGGACTGCAATTTTCGCCGGCGATCACGCGTTCCGGCGTGAAATCCGTCTGGCAGTTCCGGGTATCCACCGGCGGAGGATTGCCCGTGCCCGGTCCTCCTGAGCCAGGATCATCAGAACCCGATGAGCCACCCCCGCCGCTGCATGCCGAGGTTAGAACGACAGCAACCGCACACAGAAAGCTTGTGAAAAAGGCGCGCACGGCGTCTCCGGCTCTGAAGGAAGGGCGGCGGCGCATGATCTCATCCGCTCGTCGGTACCTGCAAACCAATTGTCCGACAACCCGCCCAGGTGCGCGGCTGTTCTGGATGGGCTGACAGGGAATCCCGACCAAGCCATGATCGGTTACTTCAGCAGCCTACGACGGCCACTCATGCGACCCACTCTCATCGCTCCCTTGATCGTCACCGGCCTGCTCGCGGCGTGCACCCAGGAAACGCAGAACCAGATCGGGCGCTCGGTCCAGAACTGGACAGGCACGAACGGCGTTCTCGAGATTTACGCCGGCGCACAGGTCGTCCGGCGATTCATCCACGTCGACAAACTATCGACGGCGTACGGCACCACCGACGCCGAGTCCCGACCCTATCGCTTCGGCTACGGCGTCATGGACGAGAACCTGAACGGCCAGAAGGACGAAGGGGAGCGAAAAGTCTATTTCGAGCTCAGCGACTACAGCACCCCGTACCTGTTCTTCGAATCCCCGCGCTGAGCAGGCTCATCATCGAAAGGGCCCTCGGGGCCTGACACAAGCGCCGGGTTCAGGGCTTTACCGGCCGTGCTTCACGAAGCCAGGAACCCGCCAATCACCGCGCCCAACAGGCGCGTTCCGGCGTCGATGAACCCGAGAACGAGTCCGCCCAGGCCTGCGACGGCGCCGATCAGGATCATCCCGCTGAGCATCGTGCCCAGCACCGCGAACAGGACGGCAATCAGGACCGAGGACATCACCCAGGCCACCAGTGCCGAGCCGACCCCGCCCGAAACCTTGCCGCCCACCACGCCGCCGATGAAGCCACCCACTCCGGGAATCCAGAACAGCAGGACGGAGATCACGATCATCCAGATCGCTCCGCCCATGATCGAGCCATCGCCTTTTCCCTCTGCCATGTGCGTCTCCTTGACCTGGTGCTGATGCCTTGAACCCGATGTCCGAATCCGTCCCGATGTCCCAGACGGAGCGTGTTGCGTTAACCTCTGCGGCCTTTTTCCGTCCCCGGATCGTGCCATGCAAATCGCCGAACGCGCTGTCGTCAGCATCCACTACAAGCTCACCGACGACGCGGGCGAAGTACTCGATTCGTCAGAGGGCGGCGAACCGCTCACCTATCTGCAGGGCGCCGGCAACATCATCCCGGGACTCGAGAAAGCGCTGGTCGGGAAGCAGACCGGTGACCGTCTCGATGTCCGCGTCGAGCCCTCCGAGGGCTACGGCGATCACGATCAGAGCCTGATCCAGCAAGTGCCGCGCCGCGCCTTCCAGGGCGTCAAGGACGTCAAGGCCGGCATGCGCTTCCAGACCCAGGGTCCCAACGGACCCACCAGCGTCGTCATCACGCGCGTCGCCGGCGACATGGTCACGATCGACGGCAATCATCCGCTCGCAGGGCAGCACCTGAACTTCGCGGTGGAAATCGCCGACGTCCGCGAGGCGAGCGCCGAAGAGCTCGAGCACGGCCACGTGCACGGACCCGGCGGCCATCACCACTAAGCGGCAAGCGCATGGCGGCTGATCGCGCGACGCGCGATCAGCCGCCGACGATCTGCTTGGGAATGGATCCGAACTTCTCGTCCCACTGATCGCGCTCGCGGACCAGCCGCAGGTCCTGCCAGATCACGAAGGGCTCGGTTCTCAACTGACGGCCTACCGGGCTGACCGCAAGATCCACGGTGCTGGCCACGCGCAGGTTCCCGGTGGTCTTCTCCGCACGCGCGTTGGCATCGCGCGGAAGGTCCAGCGCGCGCAACTTGCGGGCGTAAGCCTCCGCGTCGGTCGGCACGAACTCGACCTGGTAAAGCCGGTTGTTAAAAAACTGGAGGGTCAACCGCCCCTTCGAGTCGAGGTGCACGTAATCCTGCACTTTCACGGTGTCGAAACCGTACGGCGGATAGCTTGACGACTCTACGGCACGGCGGCTGTTGGTGGTCCACTGCTCGTAGCCCGATGCCGACAGCGAGGACGTGACCGATTGCAGGTCCTCGTAGCTGCGGAAGCGATCACAGAGCGTGACGCCCACGGCGACGCGCGTGTACTGCGTCGAATCCGGATGGGGCTCCGGCTTCAGGAACGCAGGAATGGCCTTTTCCGGAAGCTTGGCGAAGCGCATCAGATCGAGCGCATTCAGCCCCCACACCGCCACCACGCCGATCACCAGCCACCGCAGCGGCTTCAGCTTGCGCCACCAGGTCGGTGGATCGAGCCAATGCGAGGACTCGGGTTTACCGGCGTTGGTCATAGAGTGCGACGCTCCCTCGCGCTCGATCCTGATGGCTGGTCTGAATTGTACGTCCGCCAGCCGGGCAGCCCGCATCCTGCACGGATTCTTGCGCCGGCGCTCAATCCTCCGGTTCGTATCCCAGGTTGGGCGCCAGCCATTTCTCGGCCGTACGCAGATCCCAGTCCTTTCGACGCGCGTAATCCTCGACCTGTTCCTTGTTGATGCGGCCGAGCACGAAGTACTGCGAATCGGGATGCGCGTAGTACCAGCCGCTGACCGCCGCGGCAGGCCACATCGCCATGCTCTCTGTCAGCGTCATGCCGATGTTCTTCTCGACGTCGAGCAGCTTGAACAGCGTGGCTTTCTCGGTGTGTTCGGGGCAGGCCGCATACCCCGGCGCCGGACGAATGCCGAGGTACTTCTCTTCGATCAGCGCCTCGTTATCCAGGTGCTCATCGGGGATGTATCCCCAGAACTCCTTGCGCACGCGCTGGTGCATGCGCTCGGCGAACGCCTCGGCCAGGCGATCGGCCAGCGACTCGAGCAGGATCGCGCTGAAATCGTCATTGGCTTTCTTGAAGGCCATCACGCGCTCGTGGCAACCCAGGCCTGTCGTCACCGCGAACGCGCCGACGTAATCGTGAAGACCCGACTCCTTGGGCGCCACGAAATCGGCGAGGCAGCGGTTCGGCACGCCCTCGCGATGCTGCCCCTGCTGGCGCAAGTTGCGCAGCCGTGCGATCTCGGTGGTGTAGGTCTCGTCGGCGTAGACCGCGACGTCGTCGCCATCGACCTGATGTGCCGGGAACAGGCCGATCACACCGCTGGCCGTGAGCCATTTTTCCGCGATGATCTGGTCGAGCATCACCTGGGCGTCCGACCACAGCTTTCGTGCGACCTCGCTGGTGGACGGGTTGTTGAGCAGTTCCGGGAATTTGCCTTTCATCTCCCAAGAGATGAAGAACGGCTGCCAGTCGATGTATTCGCGCAACTCCGCCAGGTTGTAGTCGCGAAACACCTTCACGAACTGCTTCGCATGTTCGTGGTGATGATCGCAGGCGGGTCCCTCGCAGACATCCATGGCCTGCTGCAGCAGCATGCGCGGGCGGAACGGGCGCGATTTCGCCCAGTCGATCGGCGTGCGATTCGCGCGCGCCGCTTCGAGCGTCAGAAACTTCTCCTGCCGGTCCTTGTTGGCGTGCCGCTCGCGGATGCTCGCGTAATCCTTCTCGAGTTCCGCGACCAGCTTCGGCTTCTGCTCTGCAGACAGCAGCGCGGAGACCACCGGCACCGAACGCGAGGCGTCCTTCACCCAAACGACCGGGCCGTGGTAGCTGCGATCGATCTTCACCGCCGTATGCGCACGCGAGGTCGTCGCGCCACCGATCAGCAGCGGGATGTCGAAGCCCTGGCGCTCCATCTCCTTGGCGAAGTGGGCCATCTCGTCGAGCGAGGGCGTGATCAGGCCGGACAAGCCGATCACGTCGGCCTTCTCGGCTCGGGCTGCGTCGAGGATCTTCTGCGCGGGCACCATCACGCCAAGATCGACGACGTCGTAGTTGTTGCACTGGAGCACGACACCGACGATGTTCTTGCCGATGTCGTGCACGTCGCCCTTGACCGTGGCCATCACGATCTTGCCCTTGGCCTTCTGCACGTCACCCGGCTTCTTCTCGGCCTCGATGAACGGGATCAGGTAGGCCACCGCCTTCTTCATCACGCGCGCGGACTTCACGACCTGCGGCAGGAACATCTTGCCAGCGCCAAACAGGTCACCGACGACGTTCATGCCGTCCATCAGCGGGCCTTCGATCACTTCGATCGGGCGCTTGCCCTCCGCCGACAACGACGCGCGCAATTCCTCGACGTCGCTCTCGACGTTGGCATCCAGCCCCTTCACCAATGCATGGGTGATGCGTTCTCGCACCGGCAACGAACGCCAGGCTTCATCCGCGACTTCCTGCTTTGCACCGTCACCCTTGAAGCGTCCCGCGATCTCGACCAGGCGCTCGGCGCCGTCGGCCGGACGCCGGTTCAGGATCACGTCCTCGATACGTTCCCGCAGCTCCGGATCGAGGTCGGCGTACACCGGCAGAACGCCCGCGTTGACGATACCCATGTCCATGCCCGCCGCGATCGCGTGGTACAGGAACACCGCGTGGATCGCTTCGCGTACGGGGTTGTTGCCGCGGAAGCTGAAGCTGACGTTGCTGACACCGCCCGAGATATGGACGTGCGGCAGGTTCTGGCGAATCCAGTGCGTGGCTTCGATGAAGTCGAGGCCGTACAGATTGTGCTCGGCGATGCCGGTCGCGACCGCGAAGATGTTCGGGTCGAAGATGATGTCTTCGGGCGGAAAGCCCACCTGTTCGGTGAGGATCTTGTAGGCACGCGAGCAGATCACCTTGCGGCGTTCGAGGTTGTCCGCCTGCCCTTGTTCGTCGAAGGCCATCACGACCACGGCCGCGCCGTACTTCAGGCACAGCGTCGCCTCGCGGATGAACTTCTCCTCGCCCTCCTTCATGGAGATCGAGTTGACGATCGGCTTGCCCTGCACGCACTTGAGGCCCGCCTCGATCACCTCCCATTTGGAGGAGTCGATCATGATCGGCACGCGCGAGATGTCGGGTTCGCCGGCGATCAGATTCAGGAAGCGGGTCATCGCGGCGACGCCGTCGATCATCCCCTCGTCCATGTTCACGTCGATCACCGGCGCGCCAGCCTCGACCTGCTGGCGGGCAACCGCGAGCGCCGCGTTGTAGTCACCCTCCTTGATCAGCTTCTTGAACGCCGCCGAACCCGTGATGTTCGTACGCTCGCCGACGTTGATGAAGCCGCGTTCAGGGGTGAGACTCAAGGGCTCGAGGCCGGCGAGCCTGCACACGCGGCGCACTTCGGAAGGCAGCCGCGGCGTCACGTCGGAAACCGCTTTCGCGATGGCGCCGATGTGCGGCGGCGTCGTGCCGCAGCAGCCGCCGACGATGTTCACCAGGCCGCTCTGCGCGAACTCGCGAATGATCGCAGCGGTGTCCTGCGGCAGCTCGTCGTACTCGCCGAACGCGTTCGGCAAACCCGCATTCGGATAGCAGGACACATAGCAGTCGGCGAGCTGCGAGAGCTCGGCGATGTACGGCCGCATGTCCTTGCCGCCCAGCGCGCAGTTCAGGCCAATGGCCAGCGGACGCGCGTGGCGCACCGAATTCCAGAACGCCTCCGCAACCTGGCCGGACAAGGTGCGGCCCGAGGCGTCGGTAATCGTTCCCGAGATGATGATCGGCCACTTTCGGCCGCGTTCTTCGAACAAGGTCAGGCACGCGAAGATCGCGGCCTTGGCGTTGAGCGTGTCGAAGATCGTCTCGATCAGGAACAGGTCCGAGCCGCCGTCCACGAGCCCGCGCGCCTGCTCGAGGTAGGCCTCCACCAGTTCGTCGTACGTGACGTTGCGCTTGGCCGGATCGTTGACGTCCGGGCTGATGCTGCAGGTGCGGTTGGTCGGGCCGATGGCGCCGGCGACGAAGCGCGGATGTTCGGGTGTCGAGACCGCGTCCACTGCCGCTCGCGCCACGCGCGCAGCGGCTACGTTCATCTCGTACGACAGCGACTCCATCTTGTAGTCGGCCATCGAGATGCGCTGAGCGTTGAAGCTGTTCGTCTCGATGATGTCCGCGCCGGCCGCAAGGTACTTGGCGTGGATCTCGCGGATGATCGCCGGCTGGGTCAGGACCAAGAGGTCATTGTTGCCCTTGAGGTCGTGCGCCCAGTCCTTGAACCGCTCGCCCCGGTAGTCCGCCTCTTCGAGCTTGTAGCCCTGAACCATGGTGCCCATGGCGCCGTCGATGACGAGGATCCGCTGGGCAAGCAGGCTCCGTAGCTGGGCAGTGCAATCGGCAGGCAGGGTCGGAGCGGCGTCGTACATGGTCGAATTATACGCCTCGTATCCTCTTATGCGGATAAGCGGATATCACTTCGATGGATGATCGTGGCCGGCTTTCGTGATGATCCGATCCGCAGGCCGTTCATCGGCAGCCCCGCCCCCGGCGTCCGATGATCGCCCCCGGATGCAGCCGTCTTGCACAACATACTGAGTACAGGGTTAATGTTCGTCCCCGGCCGGGGGCCCCACATCGGGGGATGTGGGGCCGAAACCAGGTCCGAATCTTGAGAGAACCATACCGATGAGCGCTACCGTGCATCGCCTGTTCCCCAACAACGGGAACAAGCCGCACTCCTCGTCTGCCTCGGCCGGTCCGCTCGGTCCCGCAGCCGTGAATCCGCTGATCGAGGCGCTGCGGAACGCCACGACGCCCGTGCTCCTCAAGCAGTTGCGCGCCATGTTCGAAGGTGCGGACGACGCGCTGTTCGGCATGAGCGAGCGCGCCTCGGCGCTTGAAGACCAGCGATCGTCGTTCGACATCATGCGCATGCTGCGCCTCGAGCGGCGCAACATCGAGACCGAGTTCGGCAACGTGCTCGCGGCCAGTTTCCAGGGGTCCGCGGAAATCCTGTACGAGGAGTTCGACCTCGATCGCCTCTCGATCGCTCCGACCGAAGAGCTGGAAGAGCGCATCGCCGTCGGCAACCTGGTGACAAAGGCCGAGAACCTCCACCAGATCCTGCTCACCGAGCTCGCCGCCCGGGTCACGCACATGATCCGCGACCTCGGCATTCCGATCTCGCGCCATACGCTGACGCCCACCGTCGTCTGCAACGCCTTCAAGAACAGCATCGCCGGCCTGGATCTGCCGCTGCCGGTTCGCATCCTTCTCTACAAGCTGTTCGATCGTTCCTGCGCCGCCCGCCTGAACGAGCCGCTCGAGGCGGCCATCAAGGTTCTCGACGCCCACAAGATCAGGGCGCCGGAGCCGGAAAAGGCCGTCGCGGCCTCGTGGTCTCCATACGGCTCCCCTCCGGTGCCGGTGCAGGGCGAGGATCGGCTCGAACCGCCCATTCTCGACAGCTCCACGCGCGGTGCGCTGCGCGACATCGGCAGCGTGGTGAGCGGCTATCGCCAGCAGGACGCGGAGTTCGCCGAGGAGCTTCTGAGCTTCGCGGACATCGAGGAAGAACACCCGAGCGTCGGCCGTGTCGCGCCCGCACAGCGCATGTCGCTGGTCGGACAGATGTGCAACGAGATCCTGTCCGATCCGCACTTGCCACCCACGATGCGGCCGCTGTTCGAGCGGCTGCGCTTCCCGCTGATCAAGATCGCGCTCGCCGACGGCACGTTTTTCGCCAATCGCGCGCATCCGGTTCGCCGGCTGGTGGCCGAGGCAGCGGAAACGGCCGCGTCGTCGCGCGTGGCGACGTCGGCCGTGGTGCGCCGGCTCGAAGAACGCCTGCGGCACATTGCAGAGCAGATCGACCTGTCGGCCACGTTCGTCCGCCCGCAGCTTTCGCATCTGCTGCCGCTGACGATGCCGCAGATCGCGTCCTTCCTCGACCAGCAGCGCGAAGAATCGGAAATCCGCCGGGAGAGCGTACTCAACAAGGTGCGCCGCACGGTCGCGCAAGAGCTCGAAGTGCACACGCTCGGCCGCAAACCGCCGATGCCGCTGGTCAACTTCCTGCGCATGGGCTGGGGCCCGCTGATGGCGGCGCGCCTGCTGCGTCATGGCATGAACAGCCGGAGCTGGATCGACGCGATCAATCGCCTGGTGCAGATCCTGGCGAGCATGGACGTCATCGACGTCAGCAGCGACCACCTCGCGATGCGGGGCGAAATCCTGAACTCGGTTGGCGTAGAACTCGCCGGGATCGGGATGCGCGAGGACAAGGTCGCCGCCGCCAAGGGCTTCCTCGAGAAGACCTACGCCGAAGTCGACGCCCGGGCCGCCCGGCTCTCGCCCGAAGAACGCGAGATGAAGGCCAACGAGCTCGAGCTGCTCACGCCGATGGAAACCGCGGCCGTCATGGCCGACTTCCCGGCTCCCGGCAGCACGGAGTCGCGCGCGCCGGCATTGGAAGCCCTGCGCGAGCCGCTTCGCCAGGAACCGGCACGCGATGCGCTGCTGGACTTCGTCCTCACGCTGCCGGAAGCGACGCAACCAACGCCGACCTCCAGACAATCCGCGACACCCCCGCCGGTCGCCGACGCACCTCGCGTCATCGACACTCTTCCGAGCCAGGCAACGCCCCCGGCGCCCATGGAGGCCAGGACGCAGAGCGTCACGCCTCCGGCCGCCAAACCACTTGATGCGGCCCCGCGATCAGGTTCGACCCGAGCGATCGAACCGTCCACCGCTCCTGCCGATCGCAAAGACGATATCGGCAGCCCCGCCACGATGCCTGCGGCGGCTGCGCCCTCCCCCACCGACGGCCAACTCGAGCGCGACGCGTCGAACGCCGATCTGCTGGCGCTTTGCCTGACCGCCGAGAGCTGGTTCCGCGTGTACGACGCCAGCAACGGACAGACGCTCTGGCTGAAGGTTTCGCGCTATTACCCGGAACACGACACCGTCGGCTTCAACGGCTTCGATGCCAAGAAGACGCTGTCGATCCGCGCCAGCAAGTTCGTGGAGGATCTGGTGGCGGGCCGCTCGGAGCCGGTGAACGCCTCGCCGGCGCAGCAACGCGCCATGGCCGAGCTCAGGGCGCGGCACAAGTCCTGATGCTTCAGCGCGGAAGCGGCAGCGTGTGAACGAACACGCCGCGATCCTCGCGGCGGGACAGCTCCACGAGCGCTGCCGCGACATCCTCGGCGCGAATCGCGCGGTATTTCGCCAGTCGACCCAGCATCAGCGGGTTGATGGCCGGCGCCAACTTCTGGGCAATCGCTTCGCCTAGCCGCTTCTCGGAGCGATCACCCAGCAGCAACGAAGGCTGGACGATGTGCAGCGTGTCGAATGCCGTTTCGCGCAGCGCCTGCTCGGCGCGTCCCTTGACCCGGCTGTAGTAGATCGGCGAGCGCGGATCGGCAGACAAGGACGACACCACGAATAGACGTCGTGCGCCCGCTGCGTGCGCGGCGCGCGCGAAATTCACGACCATGTGGTAGTCCACCGCCTCGAATGCGGCCTTCGAACCCGCGGCCCGCAGCGTCGTGCCCAGACAGCAGAACGCGTCGTCCGCCGCCAGCCTCGCGGTGATCTTTCCCAGATCGGTCAGATCGGATTTGACCGCCTCGAGCTGCGCGCGAGTCACAGCCGGTGATCGGCGGCCCACCGCGATGACCTTGGGGTAACGCGAATCGTCCAGCAGCCGCGTGAGCAGATGCCGCCCCACCAGGCCGGTGTAGCCGGCCACGACCGCAGTACGAATCATGAACACGTTCCCCGAACGAGACCCCGGAGTCTATCGAAGACCTGCTGCGGCGTTCAGGTGAGGACGCTTCGGCATTCGGTTCGAGGCGACCCGCCCCAACTTCTCCAATGACCCCGCGATTCCCAGCGCGATCGCGCCCGTCTTCTGCTACGGCCGATCCCGGGGCGCAAGCATCACCAGCGGCCACCAGCGCGCCGCACGACCGTCGATACAGCGCATGCCTCCGCTGTCCACCCACGTGATCGATGCGCGGGGTGTGAATCTGATCGGCCAGTGGATCGACGCCGAGGCACCCTGAACGGGCAAGAGAGTCCGCGTGCCGCGGCAGATCGAGCGTGCCTCAGATGTGGTGCGATGTCGGGAATCGAAAGGCGAATCCATGCGATTGATATCGCATCGCTTTCCCGGTGGAACTACCCCTTGTTACTCACGTAGTTACTCACTGGACGACGCGACTCTGGCCTAGTCGAGCCCCTCATCGGCCTATCGGTTACGGTGGCTTTAGCCGTGGCCATCTACAGCACATCCCCTAGCTCGCCGACCTTTTCATCTGAGATTTAGGATCTCACCCCGGCGGAGCGGGCCCGCAAGTCGAACAGACATAGTCCTTCCGTTCTTTCCTAATCGTATCCCATAGGATACATTACGCACGTGATCGAAGTGCGCCAATCGGAAGAGTTCGCGGGATGGCTGAACGGCCTGAAGGACGGGAAAGGCCGTTCGATCATCGTCGGCCGCATCGCGCGGATGGAACTCGGCAACTTCGGCGATTCGAAGTCGGTTGGCGGCGAAGTGAGCGAGCTGCGGGTGGCCTTCGGACCCGGCTACCGCGTGTACTTCACGGTCCGCGGCTCGGTTGTTGTGATCCTGCTCTGCGGCGGCGACAAGGGCTCGCAGAAGCGTGACATTGCCAAGGCGAAACAGATGGTCAAGGAGATTTAGACATGCCCCTCAAAACGACGAAGTTCGACGCAGCGGAGTACCTCAAGACGCCGGAGGATGTCGCTTCTTTCCTCAACGACGCATTCGAAACCGGAGCGCCCGAGGAGATCGTGCACGCGCTCGGAATCGCGGCGCGCGCGCGCGGTATGACCGAAGTGGCCAAGCTGGCTGGAGTTGGCCGGGAGAGCCTTTACAAGGCGCTGGGCGAGGGCGGCAACCCTGAATTCAGCACCGTCATGAAAGTAGCGCAGGCGCTCGGCGTTGTGCTGACCGTGCAATGGCGCGCACCTGATCCGCTGAGCAAGCTGCTCCCTGAAACGGACGGGAAGGTGCTTGTACAAACGTCGAAGCCGCGCACGTCCAAGGTTCGCGCTGCTGCGTAAACGGGCGATGTCACGGAGCTCTGCCGAGCTCACTCCCAAGGCTTCTGAAACTGGCTGCTCCGGGCCCCTCTCTCGACCCGCTTTGCGCACACGCTAATCGGGGGGCCCACAGCCAATAGGCGAACCATGGGAGAAAGATGCCCCATGTGCTTCCAATGGCGGGCTGAAGTTACTTAGGGTCTTTCGCGAGTCCAGCCATCGTCTTTGCGTACTCGGCTCGCTTTTTTGCGTTGGCTTCTTTCAGGCGGATCTGGTCCATGAATGCGCTGGTCTCGTCAAACCACATCGCGATCAATGCAAGTGACGAAAGGCTCAGCCCAGCCAGTAGCCCGATCACAATAGCGGACAGGAGTGACAGACGTTCGTCCATAGCTGTAATAAGCCATACAACAGCTACGCAGGCGAGACAGCCTGCCCCAGTAATCCAAAGCCTCCGACGCACCTCTCGCACTTTGACGGCTAGTCTATCCTGTTCACGAGACGATAGCCCTGCCATGCCCGTCATGTCCCAAGCTTTTCGATAGAGCAATAGTTCGAGCGCCCAAGCGAGCGTCAGAATGCTAGACATGAGCTTGAGCGAATCCATTTGCAGCAGATCCGGGAAGCGCAACCACCCAATAGCGAAAACGCCCGGAAGAAGAAACGGAGGAAGGTATCGGGCTACGCGAAACATTTAGTCCACTGGCACGATGGCGCTTGAGGTGAGATGGTTCAGCCAATCGATCATTTCGGCCCACACGTTGGCCGCAAGATTGGTGCCGTCAGCAACTTCAACGGTGTGAGAAATTTTCATCTCCCTTCCTTGCACCCGGCTTCCATCCTGGAGTTGCAGAGAGACTTCATCTCCCTCTACGTCTCGGAAGGCAATCCCGAGGGTAGCCGTGGTCGCGGTCTATTCCATCGCGTGCCTCGTCGTGATGTCGAAGATCGATCGTCAGTTCCTCAAGAGCGATTGACGGCCGGAACCGAAGCGCTTGACGAGTTCCGCCTGAAGCTCTTCCACTTCTGGATCGCCCGTTCGATCGGCGATCGCTGCGAGGTTCGCCAGCTGCGCCGGCAGCGTGGCATCCGGAGTCTCCGTAGTGCGTGCCAGCCACTTAACGACGTTCGGATTGGTGAGGAACCGCGCTGCACCGTTCGTTGCCATCGCGCCCGCGACAATCTTCGCAGCCAGAGGGAAGTTGCCCGTCCCCACTGTGGTACCCACCGCCGAGAGAAGTCCTACTCCTGCCGTTGCACCGGCCGTTCCACTCGGATTCGCGAAGACCTTTGAGCCATCGCGCAGATTGCTGGCGACTCGAGCCAGTGCATCCATGTCCCGACGAAATTCAGGACCGTGGCTGTCGAATAGGACTCGCTTGGCCTCTGGGCTCAACTTGCTCCAGTTCGTCAGGAAAGTCTGGCTGCTGAACGCATCGCCGTCGTCGTTCTGCTGGGAGTTCGTCGCTCTGCCCAACCGGCGTACGACGCTCGCGCTCAAGGCGCGCTTTGCCTCCACAGGCAGCGACTGCGTCACTTTGCGCAGAACCGTGGCGCCCGCTTCCGTTCCTGACAGGACGGCCTGCAAGACCTTCTCAGGACCTCGGGCCTTGCCTACAACCGAGTCGAGGACGTCGATCCGCTCATGCCCCGCCCGCGTGAAGTCGTTCGCTCGGCGATAGGCCGTCTCTGCGTCGCGCCCAGCAGCCTTTGCTGCCAACTCCAGATCATCAGACAGGCTTCCCGACAGCCATGATGACTCCTGTATAGGTCGTACTGGTTAGGCGTGGCGGGGAGTTGCCGCTCCCGGTTGCGCCGCCTGCCTCTCAATGGTCCCCGAGAGGCACGGGGGGAATCATCCCGTCTCGCTAGCCGAGACCTCTTTCTTCATCGCCTGCCGACGCTTCTTGTCGGTCAGCCGCTTCCGCTGCTTCCGGCTCGCCGAAGGAAGTTTGTTGAGCAACGACGCCCCGAACGTGGACGCTCGGCTCGTCTTGTCTGTCGGGTCATTTCCGCCGCTGGCCATAGATCACGCCGCCTTGCCTAAGTCGCCCACAACGACGTTCCCGGCCTTCAATCCATCCAGGTAGTCGGCCCACCACTGCATCATCTTTCTGCGCTCGGGCAGGTATTCGGCGTGGTTGTACGCCGCCTTCACCTTGTTTCGCTCCATGTGGGCGAGCTGACGCTCGATGACGAGGCTGGACCATCCATCTCGTGCAGGAGAGTGGACGCCGTGCCGCGGAAGCCATGGCCGCTCATCTCTGTTCCAGAGAAGCCCATGCGCCGCAGGGCGGCCGTGATCGTGTTTTCGCTCATCGGCGAGCGCAGCGACCTCACGCCCGGGAACACGTAACGGCCCCGGCCAGTTAATGGCTGCAGGTCCTTGAGGATCGCGACCGCCTGTTTGCTGAGCGGCACGATGTGCGCCGACCGCATCTTCATTTTCTCGGCCGGCAGCCGCCACTCGGAGTTGTCCAGGTCGATTTCCGCCCACTCCGCACGCCGCAGTTCGCCTGGACGAACGAAGACGAGCGGAGCCAGCTTGAGCGCGCTGGAGGCGATCAGTCCGCCGCTGTACCCGTCGATCGCTCGAAGCAGACCGCCGAACGCCTGGGGATCCGTGATGGCAGCCCGATTCTTCGCCTTGGGAGCGGCAAGGGCCCCTCTCAGGTGAGGGCACGGATCCCGCTTGGCCCTGCCCGTCGCGATGGCGTACCGAAAAATCTGGGAGCACCGCTGCTTCAACCTATGAGCGGTCTCCAGCTTGCCTTGCTCCTCTACCCTTCGGAGAACGGAAAGCATCTCGGTGGCCTCGATCTCGCCGATGGGTCGAGCCCCGATCCACGGGAAGGCGAATGACTCGAGCATCCACTTCGCCTTGTCGTAGGTGATGTCAGCCAGGACATGCCGCTGCTTCTCCAACCACTCTCGGGCGATGGGCTCAACCGTCGTCGCAGCACCGTGCCGACGCGCAACCTCGGCGAGCCGGCGATGGGCGCTGGGATCGACTCCATCTCGGAGGAGCGCACGGGCTTTGTCCCGGTTGATCCTGGCTTCCTTGAGCGAGATCTCGGGGTAGGTGCCGACGGAAAGCATCTTGGCCGTCCCCGCGAATCGATACCGGTATCTCCAATAGCGAGCCCCTGACGGGTTCACTTCCACGCATAGGCCTTCTGCATCAGCGACGCGGTACACCTTCGCGCGCGAAGCGAGGTTTTTCACCCTGATTTCCGACAAGCCGGCCATTGCGAGTAACTGCATCCTCGAAGGCTGCGATACAGCCCCTTACTCACCATGCCACTCACAAGATGACGTGGATGCCAGTGGAGGCCAGCGGACGGTGATGTAAATGAAAATCCTCGCATTTAGCGGGGCTTTTGGGGATTCGTGGACCTCAGTGGACGTCTACGGACTTCGCAATGGTGCCGATGGCGGGACTCGAACTCGCGACCGCTCGCTTACAAGGCGAGTGCTCTACCAACTGAGCTACATCGGCATTTTTTTGAGGCCGGGATTCTATCCAATCGGGGCACACGCGCGTCGCACGTTGACGCGACCCCCGCGGCCAGCCGACATTGTGCGGGCGCAGGGAATAACACCGGGAATGTTCATGCGGACAGAATTCCGGGCGAAGACAGCGTGCAATGGCGCCCGCGGGCTTTTCGTCCTGCTGCTCGGCTTTGGCTTGTGCGCGCCCGTCGGCCTGCGGGCCGAGGGTGCGGCTGCTGCCGAAGCGATACCGATTTCGCCCGAAAGCGCGCCGGACGTGGGCTCCACGCGCCCGGAGACGTCTCCTGCACCGCAGGACGACGCGCGCGAACGCACGGACCCGGCCGAAGGCGGAATCTCCGCGGACCTGCAATTCGACGACGCCCCCGCCACGGAGCCGCCGCCCGTCCCCGGTGCTGATGCGGCTCCCGCCACGGCAGACAGCCCGCCCCCTGCCGACAGCCTGCCCGCCTCCGATGAGGTGCCCCCGGTCGTCGACTTCACCGAGCCTCCGCGCGAAGCGCCAGGCCCGGTGCCGGTTCCCGGTGCGGAGGCGGTACCCGATGACGCGCCGCAGGTCCCCGGGCCGCCGACACGCCGACAGCTCTGCGCCAAGCCGGACGATCGGGGCGGCACCGTGGTCGACGGCATGCAGGTGACCATGGAAGAAACCACCTGCACTGCGGCGCTATGGCTCGACGGACTGTTCGGCGAGCCGCGCAACCTCGATACCGCGCGCAAGACCAGCGGCTTCCTCGAGTCCTCGGTGAACTGGTCCGAGTTCAAGGACTGGGACCAGCGCACGCGCTTCCGGGTCCGCTTCAAGGTACCCAACCTGAAGAACCGCGTGTCCGCCGTGTTCGGCCGCGACAACGAGAACGACGTCGTCCGGGATCGCGCGGAAGGATTCGCCGTCCGCTCCGCGTTGCCGCAGATCGCGGAGGATGATTCCTGGCTTGCTGGTCTGGGTTATTCCTTCCCCGGAACCGAGCGTTTCAAGACCGACTTCCGGATCGGCGCGGCCGGCGTGGCTCACCCGCGCGTCTACGTCCAGCAGCGCGCGCGCTACATCGCCTATGCCGACGATGAAGACCTGTTCTACCTGCGCGGCACCGGCTTCTGGACCAGCCGGCAGGGCTTCGGCGTCACGGCCGGCGTCGACTACAGCCACGTGCTGACCAAAACGCTGCTGCTGCGGGTGACCGACGTGGGCACCGTCAGCGAAAAGACCGTCGGACTGGACTGGTTCTCCGGAATCATCCTGTACCACAACCTTCGCGAGGAACGCGCGATGGCCTACGAACTGCTGATCCGTGGCCAGACCGACGAGCCCGAGCCGCTGTACGAGTACGGCGGCCGCGTGGTCTACCGGCATCCGTTCATGCCCAAGCGCCTGTATGTAGAATTCCTGGTCGGCTACAGCTGGCCTCGCGACGATCCGGCCGAAAAGCGCGAGGGTTCGGCGCAGGCCGGCATCAGCCTGGAGATTCCGTTCGGCCAGCGCGAAGACGACTGAGACGCCGGTGTTTTGTGCCGGAGCGCCATCGACCGCAACGGCTCGGCCATAGGCAGCATCGACGCGCACGCGAAGAATCCGCGGCCTCACGCGAACCCTCTCGCAAGGCCTGGCGCCTGCGATCCGAACCAGGAGCTTTCATCGATGCCGGCTTACAAGGCGCCCCTGCGCGACATGCGCTTCCTCATCAACGAGGTCTTCGACTTTCCAACGCACTACGCCGGCCTGGCGAACGGCAAGGATGCGGACGCGGAGACGGTCTCCAGCATCCTCGACGAGTGCGCCAAGTTCTGCGAAGAAGTGCTCTCGCCGATCAATCTTCCGGGTGACGAGGAAGGCTGCCACTTCGAGAACGGCGCGGTGCGCACGCCCAAGGGCTTCAAGGAGGCCTACGACCAGTACGTCGCCGGTGGCTGGCAGGGCTTGTCGCATCCGCCCGAGTTCGGCGGCCAGGGTCTGCCGATGTCGATGGGCCTGTTCAAGTCCGAGATGATGGGCACGGCGAACTGGTCGTTCACGATGTATCCCGGGCTGTCGCTGGGCGCGATGAACACGATCATGCAGTACGCCACGCCCGAACTGCTCAAGGTCTACATGCCGCCGCTGGTCGAGGGCCGCTGGACCGGCACGATGTGCCTCACCGAACCGCAGTGCGGTACGGACCTGGGCCAGGTGAAGAGCAAGGCCGAACCGGTCGGCGATGGCTCGTATCGCATCACCGGCACCAAGATCTTCATCTCGGCCGGCGAACATGATCTGGCCGAGAACATCATCCATGTCGTGCTCGCGCGCCTGCCCGACGCGCCCAACGGCACCCGCGGCATCTCGCTGTTCGTCGTGCCCAAGTACCTTCCGGCCGCCGACGGCAGCGTCGGCGACGCGAACGCGGTGGTGTGCTCGTCCATCGAACACAAGATGGGCATCAAGGCCTCGGCCACCTGCACGATCAACTTCGAGAACAGCACGGGCTGGATGCTCGGCGAGCCCAACAAGGGCCTCGAGGCGATGTTCACGTTCATGAACACCGCGCGCATCGGCACGGCGGTGCAGGGCGTGGCGCATGCGGAACTCTCGTTCCAGGGCGCGCTGGCCTATGCCAAGGATCGCCGCTCGATGCGCGCGCTGTCCGGCAAGAAGGAGCCGGACAAGGTGGCTGACGCGATCATCCACCACGCCGATGTGCGCCGCATGCTGCTCACGCAGAAGGCAATCGCCGAAGGCGGCCGCGCGATGCTGTACTTCGCTGCGCAGTACGCCGACCACATGGTCAACGGCATCCTCGAGAACGACGACGCCAAGTACAAGGAGTGGGACAACAAGCTCGGCTTCTTCACGCCGATCCTGAAGGGCTTCCTGACCGAGATGGGCCTGGAAGCCGCGAACCACGGCATGCAGGTGTTCGGCGGTCACGGCTACATCAAGGAACACGGCATGGAGCAGATCGCGCGCGACGCGCGCATCGCCACGCTGTACGAAGGCACCACGGGCATCCAGGCGCTGGACCTGCTCGGCCGCAAGGTGCTGCTGCAGACGCGCGGCAAGGCCGTGCGCGAATTCACCGGGCTGCTCGCCCGCTTCGCGATGGATCACATGACGCATTCCAAGATGCGCCGCTACGCCACGGAGCTGGCCAAGCTCGCGGCCGAATGGAACGTGCTGGCGGTGCGCATCATGTTGTCGGCGCGCAAGGATCGCGAAGTCGTGTCCAGCGCGAGCCACCACTTCCTGATGTATTCGGGCTACGTGACGATGGGCTACTTCTGGGCCCGGATCGCGTCGGTGGCCTCGCAGAAGTTGGCGCAGGAAAACGGCAGCGAGAGCGCGGAGTTCTACAAGGCCAAGATCGCGACGGCGCGCTTCTACTTCGACCACATCCTGCCGCGCGCGCGTGGCCACGCGGCGTCGATGGTCAAACCCAGCCAGTCGATGACCAAGTTGCCGGTGGAGAGCTTCGTCTTCGAGTGAGCACGTAGCCCGGGCGAAGCCCGGGGTTGCGTTCCCTATGCGAGAGGAACCCCGGACTTCGTCCGGGCTACGGGTTGTGGGCTCGCCACACGGTTTGCACAGGATTTCCGGCAAACCGCCACGGTCGCTCCCTAGAATGTGGACGGCGACTCACGGTCGTCTTCATCGCAGGGGCGAAACATGGCGGGGCTGAAGAAGCTGCTGGCGGGAATCCGGCAGACGTTGCGTGTGCTCGGTGGCGTGATCGCCACCCTCTTCTCCGCGGTGTTCGGGTCGGTGGACTGGTATGCGCCCGACTGGATGCGCTTCCTCGGCCAGCGCGTCCGTGCGGGCTGGAACGCATTGATGGCCAGCGCCCGCGCACGGCCTGCGCGCATGGCCGGCATCGTCGGCGTCGTGGTGGCCCTGATCGCCGGCAGCTACGGCGGCTGGCGCTGGTATCAGTCGCTGCCCAAGCCCCAGCTCGTCAGCTTCGAGGTCAACGCACCCGGCCGCACCTGCTACGAGTGCGATCCGGTCGGTGCGCCCAACCCGCTGCGCGTGCGCTTCTCCGAATCGGTGGCGCCCATCGAAGTCGCCGGCAAGCCGATCGACGAGGCGCTCAAGCTGGTGACGCTGTCGCCGGCGCATCCGGGCAAGTGGCAATGGATCGACGACAAGTCCCTGAGCTTCGAGCCCGCCGAGGACTGGCCGGTCGGGCGGGTGTTCAAGGTGGCCTTCGCGAACAAGAAGTTCGTCGCCGGCCACCAGAAGCTGGACAAGTACGGCTTCGAATTCACCTCGCCCGCGTTCGAGGCCAAGGTGAAGAACACCGAGTTCTACCAGGACCCGCTGATCGCCACCGACAAGAAGGCGGTGCTGACCTTGAGCTTCAGCCACCCGGTCGACGCCGCGGACCTGGAGAAGCGCATCGGCCTGAAGCTGCTCGACAAGATCGCCGACGGCCAGGAGAAGGATCTCGGGCCGGTGGCGTACACCGTCACCTACGACAAGCTCAAGCTCGAGGCCTACATCGCGTCCGGGCAGCTGCAGGTTCCGCAGAAGGAAGGCCGGCTCGAGTTCGTCGTCGAAGAGGGAGTTCGCTCGGCACGCGGCGGCAACACGACGACGGGCGATCTGAAGTCCGAGGTGAAGGTCCCGGGCATCAACTCGCTGGCGGTCAACGAGGTCAAGCTCGACCTCGCACGCGACGAGAACAATGATCCACAGCAGGTCGCGGTGCTGGAGTTCAACTTCCCGGTCCCTGAAAAGGACACCGGCGCCAAGCTCAAGGCCTGGCTGCTGCCCGAGAAGCATCCCGATCCGAAGATCCAGGCGGAATTCGAGGAGAGCAACAAAGGCCAGCCCTACAACTGGAGCGGCAACGGTGCGGACAACCGCATCCTGCAGAAGTCGCAGCCCATCGAGCTCAAGCAGATTCTCGGCGAGCGCGACAACAGCGAGCTGCAATCCTTCTCGTACGCCACCGAACCCGGCCGTTTCATCTATGTCCGGCTCGAAAAAGGTCTGACCGCGTTCGGCGGCTATCGCCTCGGCGAGACGCAGGAGCGCCTGCTGCGCGTGCCCGAATATCCGCGCGAGTTGCGCGTGGTCTCGCAAGGCTCGCTGCTGGCGATGTCCGGCCCCAAGCGCCTGAACCTGATCTCGCGCGACGTGCCGGCGATGAAGATCGAGGTGTCGCGCCTGTTGCCGCGCCAGCTCCAGCACCTGGTCACGCAGACGCGCGGAGATTTCTCCACGCCCGAATTCAACAACTACGGCTTCGGCGAAGACAATCTCACCGAGAAATTCTCGAAGACCGAGACGCTGGCGAAGATGCCGCCGGGCAAGCCGGCCTACACAGCGCTGGATCTGGCTCCGTATCTGAAGAACGACGGCGAAGATCGCCGCGGCATCTTCCTGCTCAAGCTGCAGGCCTGGGACGAGGCGAACAACCGCGCCATCAGCACCTCTCAGGTCGACGCGTGGGGTGACATGGTCGACGCGCCGGTGACCGACACGCGGCTGATCGTCGTCACCGATCTGGGCATCCTGATCAAGCGCAACCTCGATGGCTCGCAGGACGTGTTCGTGCAGTCGGTGCACTCGGGCAAGCCGGTGGCCGATGCACGCGTCGAGATCATCGGCCGCAACGGCCTTCCGGTGCTGGACCGCGTCACCGACGCGGAAGGCCACGTGCGCTTCACGTCGCTGAAGGATTTCCAGCGCGAGCAGCAGCCGGTGATGGTGCTGGCGCGCAAGGACGGCGACACCAGCTTCCTGCCGCTGGACTATCGCGTGCGCGAACTCGACATGTCGCGCTTCGACATCGGCGGCGTCGGCAACAGTTCGGACAAGAACGCGCTGAGCGCCTACCTGTTCTCCGATCGCGGCGTGTACCGCCCCGGCGAAGAGATCCGCCTGGGCGCGATCGTGCGCACGCAGGACTGGAGTCCGCTGCCACCGGGCTTGCCGCTGCTGCTGGAAGTCACCGACCCGCGCGGCCAGCTGGTGCGCAAGGAACGCCTGCCGCTGACGGCGATGGGGCTCGAGGAAATCCGCCACACGACGAAGCTGGCGTCGCCGACCGGTACGTGGACGTTCAGCCTGTCGATCGTCAAGGACCAGCACCGCAACGATCTGATCGGATCGGTGACGGTGCTGGTGCGCGAGTTCGAGCCGGACCGTCTGAAGATGACGGCGCACCTGTCGAACGAAGTTGCGCAGGGCTGGGTCTCGCCCGACCAGTTGAGCGCGCGCATCGATCTGCAGAACCTGTTCGGTGCGCCCGCCGAGAATCGTCGCGTGACCGGCACGCTGCGGCTGTCGCCCACGGTGCCGACGTTCCCGCAGTACCCCGGCTACGAATTCTCCGACCCGCAGGCGGCGCGCGAAGGTTTCACCGAAGACCTCACGGAGACGCAGACCGACGACAAGGGCGCGGCCGAGTTCGAGCTGCGGCTGGATCGCTTCGCTAAGGCCACATATCGCCTGCAGCTCGTGACACAGGGCTTCGAGGCCGAGGGCGGCCGCGGTGTGGCGGCCGAAGTCACGCAACTGGTTTCGAACATGCCCTTCCTGGTGGGCGTGAAGACCGACGGTGACCTGTCGTACGTCGGCAAGAATGCCGATCGCAGCGCGAGCCTTATCGCGGTGGATCCGAAGCTCGCGAAGACCGAGGCCAAGGACCTGAAGCTCAAGCGCATCGAGATCAAGTACGTCTCGACCTTGGTCAAGCAGAACAACGGCACGTTCAAGTACGAGTCGCGGCGCCGCGAGATCGGCCTGTCGGATACGGCGCTCACGCTGCCTGCCGCAGGTCACAAGCTCGCACTGGATGCCTCGACACCCGGCAGCTTCGCCTACCTGGTGTTCGATGCCAGCGGCCAGCAGCTCGCGCGTCTCGACTACACGGTGGCGGGCGAAGCCAATCTCTCCGCGCGTCTCGAGAAGAACGCGGAGCTGCAGATCGCGCTGTCGAAGAAAGACTACGCGCCGGGCGAGGAGATCGAATTCCAGGTGACCGCGCCGTACACCGGCGCCGGCCTGATCACCGTCGAGCGCGACAAGGTGTACGCGTGGAAGTGGTTCTCCGCCGACACCACCGCGAGCACGCAGCGCATCACGCTGCCCGCCGAAGGACTGGAAGGAAACGCCTACGTCAGCGTCAGCTTCGTGCGCGATCCCGGCTCTGCCGAGATCTACACGAGCCCGTTGAGCTACGGCGTGGCGCCGTTCTCGATCAACGTCGATGCGCGACGCAGCAAGGTGGACGTCGCGCTGCCGACGCGCGTGAAGCCGGGCGAGACCGCCAGCTTCCGTTACAAGGCGAGCCGTCCGTCGAAGATAGTTTTGTTCGCCGTCGACGAGGGCATCCTGCAGGTCGCGCGCTACACGTCGCCCGATCCGCTCGGCTTCCTGTTCCAGAAGCGCAGCCTCGATGTGGGCACGCTGCAGATCCTGGATCTCATCCTTCCGGAGTTCCGCGCGGCGCTGATGCAGGCCGCTCCCGGCGGCGACGCCGATGGTCTGCTCGCACAGCACCTGAATCCATTCAAGCGCAAGACGGACATCCCGGTGGCGTACTGGTCGGGCATCGTCGATGCCGACGACACCGAGCGCACGCTCGAGTACGTCGTGCCCGATCACTTCAACGGCAAGCTGCGCGTGATCGCGGTCGCGGTCTCCGACGGCGCCATCGGCGTCTACGAGGGCGCGACGCTCGTGCGTGGCGACTTCATCCTGTCGCCGAACGCGCCGACGTTCGTGGCGCCCGGCGACACGTTCGACGTGAGCCTGGGGGTCTCCAATCAGGCCGAGGGCTCGGGCGTCGACGCGAAACTCGCGCTCAAGCTCGTCACCGGCAAGGGCCTGGAGGTGGTCAGCGGTGCAGAGCAGACCCTGGCCGTAGCGGAGGGTCGCGAATCCTCGATCCGCTTCAAGCTCCGCGCGACCGACGATCTGGGCGACGCGAGCCTGGTGTTCACGTCGGCACTCGGCACCAGGACCGCGAAGCGCAGCATCGGCCTGTCGGTGCGACCAGCCACGCCGTACCGCACGCAGGTCAGCGCATCGGTGGTCAAGGCCGGCGCCAAGCTCGACCAGCCGGTAACGCGCGACCTGTATCCGCAATTCCGCGAACAGGAAGCGGGAATGTCCGCGCTGCCGATGGGGCTGGCGGGCGGCTTCGTGTCCTACCTCGGCAACTACCCGTACTCCTGCACCGAACAGCTCGTCAGCCAGGCGATGCCGGTGCTGGTGATGCTCAAGCGCCCGGACTTCGGCCGCATCGAGAAGTACGCGAAGGCCGACTTCAACGGCCTGATCGCGGAGTTGCGTTCGCGCCAGAATCCGGACGGCGCCTATCGCTACTGGCCCGGCAGCTTCGAGCAGCACGAGTTCGTGTCGGTCTACGCGCAGCATGTGCTGATCGAAGCGGGCGAACGCGGCCAGTCCGTTCCACGCGACCTGATCGACCAGGGCAACCAGTACCTGCGCTTCCTCGCCACGCGTGACGGCGACACGCTCGACGAAGAGCGCAACGGCGCCTACGCGCTGTACCTGCTGACGCGCCAGGGCGAGACGCTGGGCGCCGAGGCGAGCCGCCTGCGTGGACGTCTGGAGTCGCGCTACGCGGAGCAGTGGCGCGGCGACATCGCGACCGCGTATCTCGCGGCGGCGATGAAACTGATGAAGCAGGATCGCGAAGCCGACACGCTGTTCTCGAAGATCGAACTCTCGGGCAAGCGGCCGGTGGATCGCTGGCACGGCGACATGACGGCGGACGCCGAGTTGCTGTATCTCGCGGCGAAGCACTTCCCGAAGCGCCTCGAAAAACTGCCCGCCGGCTACGTGGACACGCTGGCCGATCGCATCACCAAGCATCAATACCACTCGCTGTCGGCAGCCACGACCTTGCTGGCCCTGGATGCGTACGCCAACGTCGCAACGACGCAGACCGCGGGCAAGCTCAAGCTCTCCGAGCTGCTGGCGGACGGCAAGTCGAAGGATCTCGTGCTGCCCGCCGGCCTGTTCCCGAAGATCGGCTTCAGCTCCGCTGCCGCGAAGCTTCAATTCGGCAACGAAGCCGATCTGCCCGCCTTCTCGTTCGTCTCGCAGGCAGGCTTCGAGCGCACGCCGCCGAAGGAGCCGTTGCGCGAGGGCTTCGAGATCCTGCGCGAGTACACGGACAAGGACGGCAAGGCGATCACGTCCGTGAAGCAGGGCGAGGAAGTCACGGTGCGCCTGAAGTTCCGCTCCATCACGCAGGCCTCTAGCTGGAGCGTGGCGCTGGTCGATCTGCTGCCCGGTGGCTTCGAGATGGTGGTACCGCCGACCGAGGCGCAGACGACGGTGGCGCAGGCTGGCGACGACGAGGCCTCGACCAGCGAAGGCGACGAGGGCGAAGGCGACGGAAGCTCGGAAGAGCAGACCACCTGGGGTTGCCCGATCTGCCAGGCCGGCACGACCGCCAGTCTGTCCTTCGCCGATTTTCGCGAAGACCGCAGCGTGTTCTACGTCGGCGTCACGCCGGATCTGTCCGAGATCGTCTATCGCATCAAGGCGACCAACACCGGTACGTTCACGGTGCCCCCCGCTTACGGCGAAGGCATGTACGACCGCGAGTTCAACGCACGATCGGCGGCCGGAAGCGTTACGGTGACGGCGCCCTGAAGCGCCGCCGGCACTCAACGTAACAATGTAGCCCGGACGAAGTCCGGGGTTTCACCCTCAAGGGGGCGAGAGTCCCGGACTTCGTCCGGGCTACATTGCTACGTCGCGCTCAGCTTCGTCCTTCGATCTCCGAAAGACTCTTGCGGAAATGCCGGCAGCCGCCGGCGAGCAGCAGGCAGGCCAGCAGCTGCGCGGCGAACGCGACGATCGCCAGCGACACGCCCACCTTGCGATCGTCGACGAAGACGTAGTCGGTGCACATCGCGACCGCCGTGGGTCCGATGCCCAGGCCGATCAGGGTGACGACGAACAGGTAGATCGCCGACGTCTGCCCGCGCATCCGGTTGGGTACGAGGTCCTGGATCGCGGCCGCCGACACGCCGAACGGCATGCTGAAGCAGAACGTCAGCGGAAACACCAGCGCCGCGAGCCAGCCTGGACTCGGCATCACCGGAATCAGCAGTGCGAGCGGCGCGCCGCAGCCGGCGGCGATCGCCCCCACGCGCAGGGTCGCATCGCTGATGCCCCGCGCGCGCCAGCGATCCGCGAGCCATCCGGCGAAGACGATGCCCAGGCAGCCGGAGACCGCGATGACGCTGCCGTAGATCACGCCGATGTCGCGGATCGGCCATCCGTGCACGCGCTGCCAGACGCTCGGCAACCAGGCTTGCGCGGAATACGACGCCAAGGCCACGCAGGCGAAGCCGAGGTTGTGCATCAGCACCGCGCGGCGATGCTGCATCAGCGTGCGGATGACCTCGCGCAGCGGAATCGAGGCGACGGTCGCGCCCTGCCGCGCCGGTTCACGAATCAGCAGCATGAACCACGCGAAGATCAGGCCCACGCCGCCCAGCACGTAGAACACGAGCTGCCACGGCCGCGTCGTGCCGACGAGGGGCAGCACGAGTTCGCCCTGCTTCGACGCAAAACCCACGATCAGCCCGCCGACGAGCATCGCCGTGCCGGCGCCCAGGAAGATGCCCATCCCGTACACGCTCATCGCGATGGACCGTCGCTCCGGCGGAAAGCTGTCGGCGATCAGCGAATACGCCGCCGGCGACAGCGCCGCCTCGCCCACCCCCACGCCCATGCGTCCGGCGAAAAGCTGCCAGTAGTGGTGGGCGAATCCGCAGAACGCCGTGGCCGCGCTCCATACCGCCACACCCAGGGTCACGATCCAGCGCCGGCTCGCCGTGTCCGCGAGTCGTCCCAGCGGAATGCCGAAGAACGTGTAGAAGAGCGCGAACGAGAAGCCCATCAGCAGGCTCATCTGCGTATCGGAGATGTCGAGGTCGCGGCGGATGGGCGCGACCAGCAGGCTCAGGATCTGCCGGTCGATGAACGACAGCATGTAAGCCAACGTGAGCAGCCCGACCACGAACCATGCATAGGCCTGACGCGGGTAGCCCCGCGGTACGGTGGTGACGGTCTGCACGCTCTCTCCTCGGCGCGCCCTCATGGGACGCGATTCTGTTCGGTCCCGCAGATTCGACGCCGCTTCCACGTGCCGTCAAGCGGCGCCGTCTGCTAGCGGTCTGTCTGCCGCACAAAAAAAGGCGCCGGGACGAATCCCGGCGCCTCGATGCTGGAACGCTGCTACGAAGATTTACTTCGTGCGCGCCTTCTTCTTGAGCGAGGAAGGATCGAAATCCTTGTCGTCGAAGTTCACGCTGTAGTCCGTGATCTTGTCCTCGTTGGCCAGCGCGGTCACGAAGTAACGCGTGCTCTGCAGGTCATAGATGATTTCCGGCGAGCCCGTGACGGTCGGGATGAACGGTGCGGTGATCAGATGCGCTTCCTGCACCTTCCACAGCTGGCCGCGTGCGTCGTAGTTGTCCACGCCGGCGATGGACCAGGAGTCCTCGTCGACATAGAACGTGCGCTTGGCAAAGTTGTGGCGCACGCCGGCCTTCACGTTGGCCTCGACGACCCAGACGCGATGCAGCTCGTAGCGGGCCTCGTCCTGGTTGACGTGGAAGGGCTTGAGCAGGTCCTTGTACTTCACCAGCGGCGAGTTGATCTGGTAGGAGTTGTACGGGATGTACATTTCCTTGCGGCCGACCAGCTTCCAGTCGTAGCGATCGAGCGAGCCGTTGAACACGTCGATCTGGTCGAAGTACTGCTCGTTGTCCGTGCCCACGGCCGGGTTGTCGTAGCCGACGTCCGGTGCGCGGTTCACGCGACCCAGGCCCGGCGAGAAGATCCAGGCGGCGCGGCCCGAGCCGGCGTCCGGTCCGATCAGTTCATGCGCGAGCGTGAGCTGGCCGGCGACGCGCGGCGGCGAGATCGTCTCCGACAGATACATCAGCAGGTACTTGTTGTCGGCAGCCGGCGGATTCTTGAAGTTCGCGTACTTGAACTTCACGTTCTCCGTGAGCTTGGTGATCTGGAAGCTGCCGTCCGGCTTGACGATGGCCTGGTTGTTGAACCGGGTCACCGCGTTGCCGCGGTACTTCATGCGGTGGTTCCAGATGACTTCCGCGCCGCTCTTGGGAATCGGGAACGGGAAGCCCAACGAGGCACCGGTGACCAGGTCCGTGCCCGTGAGCTTGGCGCTGCTGGCGTTCTTGATCGTGGCGTCTTCGATTTCCTTCGGGAAGAAGCCGGTGCGCACACCCTTGTACAGCTGCATCTTGTACGTGGGGTACTTCGCGAACAGCGCCTTGTGGCCGTCCGTGAGCTTGTCCTGGTACTTGGCCATGTTGGCCTTGGTCACCGTGTCGAACGGCTTGAGCAGGTCGGGCTTGATGGCCTTCTTGAATTCGGCCTCGAGCTTCTTGACGTCCTTGGTGCGCAGACCCTCGAGGTACTGCGGCGTCCAGGTCTTCATGTCCGCCGGGAAGTTCTTCTCGCCGGTGTACTCCGGGACCGAGCCATCCGCGTTGGCCGCCTTGATGGCGCCGATCGCGGTGAGCTTGCCTCCGAGATCGCTGGGCGCATCGGCCTGCGCGCTGGTCCATGTAAGGGTAGGAACCGCCGCAACCACAGCGGCGAGCGCCCAGCGGCGCGCGTTGAATGCACTCATGCTTGTCTCCTCAAGGCTTGGAGCGTTGTTGTCTGGAATCCGCGCGCTGTCGCTCTTATGCCAGCCGCGAGTCGATCATAGGCCTGCCCAAATGAACCCGCCATGATTCGCGGCGTCAGCGCCGCGTGTCGGACAGGCCAACTCAATCGGTGGGATCGATGGCGCGCGCCGGTCGATTTCGCCGGGAATCGCGGTACTGCACCGGCGTCATCCCCGACCAGCGCTTGAACGCCCGATAGAACGTGCTCGGCTCGGAAAATCCGGTCAGGTAGACGATGTCCTCGACGGGCTCGGTGGTCCGGGCAAGAAGCTTGCGCGCCAGCGCGAAGCGGAAATCCGCGAGCACCTGCGAGAAGCTGGTGCCGGCGCGAGCCAGTTCGAAACGCAGCCTGCGCGGCGCGATGCCCAGTTCGCGCGACACTTCTTCCAGATCGCAGCGGTCCAGTTCGAGCCGCTGCGCGAACACGGCGCGAATTCGCTCGATCAGGTCTTCACGCTTGAGCGTGGTCAAGCGCTTCTCGGCGTGCTCCTCGTGCAACTGCAGCAATTCCGGGCTGGAGCGCGGCGAACGGTAGTCGAGCAGCTTGGCGTCGAACCAGAGTTCGCTCTCCTTGCCCTCGAATTCCACTGGGCAGCCAAAGATCGCGTCGTACTCGGCCTGCGGCGAGCGCCGGCTGGCCCGCAGCCGCACCCGTCGCGGGGCGTACTTGCCCTCGGTGACGGTCTGCCCGAAGCGGATGACCTGATGCGCCACCAGGATCTCGGTGTGACGAAGCTGGGGCGCCTCGATGGTGCTGCCCTTGACCACCACGCGAGATCCCTGGTCGTCCTGCTCCAGGCGCATGTTCAGGGCGTCGCTGACCAGACGCAGATACTTCACCGCACGCTGCATGCCCTCGCCGAAAGTGCCGCTGGAGAGCATCAGGTATTCGATGACTTCTCCGCGGAACACCGGGGCGTGCGGACACAGGTGCAGGCCCACGTCGGGATCCTGCGTCACCGCCTCGACCGTCTCCCAGAAGAACGCCTGCAGCTCGTGCGGCGTGCGCATCTGGCGCAGCGGAAGCGCTTCGGCGTTGTAGCCGAGGCGCCGGTAGATCGCCTCGACGTCATAGCCCCCCTTGACCAGGGCCTGGTGAACGATCTCCAGCAATTGTCCCGAATCGCGCATGGGCTTCTTGTGGTTATGGGTCGCGTGGAAGCCGGGGGAAGGCCCTGAAGCGCCGGTCCCGACCGGCGCGCCGGGCTAGTGTGCCCGACGTCGCAGCAAGCGTGTCACAGGCTCGGCTCGTCCGCCATGATTCGACTGTCTCAGTGGCCGGTGTTCTTTTCAAAGGCGCAGGCGTAATGTCGCGTTCCCGCGCGAGAGACCCGGAAAGAGCACCGTGGCGGACCAGGAAAAGAACGAAAACGCGCCCACCGAGACTGGTGAGGAAGCAGGAGGAGCAACAGGCACCGGGGCCCGCGAGCGCGCGCTCGGCGATCTGCTGCGCAGCCTGTTCGACTTCGAGATGCGCGAAATCATCACCACGCGCATGCTGCCGATCATCTACCGCTTCGCCGTCATCGCCATGGCAGCGCTCACGGTGCTGGGCGTGATCACGGCTTTTATCCAGTCGCTGTGGGCCGGGCTGGTGTGGCTGCTATTCGGGCCCGTGGTTTTCCTGATGCTGGTCGTCGTGGTCCGCGTCTTCCTCGAGTTCGTGATGGCCGTCTTCCGGATGCTGGTCTACATTGAAATCCTGGACCGGCGGACCTCGAAGATCGAGGGGCACACGGAAGAAGTGGTTCAGGATCTGCCCAGGATCCAGTTCTGGAAGTTCAGCCTGGGCAAGCGCCGCGTCGGAAACTGACCGGTGCTGCGCTGCCCACTACGAGAATTCTTGGCGGCGTGGACCGTCGTGGAGAGGAGAGGAATGTCGAAGCACGAGGCGGATCAGACGCCGGCTGACGCCGACGGCCCCGCAGAGGGTCCTGGCTCGTTCATCGGCTTCGTCGCGTCCGGCGCGTGGAAGCTCGCCACCGGCGCACCCCGCCGGGCCATGGACCTCGCCCAGAAAGGCCTGTCCGAGGCCGAGAAGCTGGCGTTGACGACGCTGCGCAAGCGCATGGACGCGGTTGCCGACGACGAAGCCCCCCACGACGAGGACGATGCGCCCCAGCCGCCCAGCCGCCCAGCCGCAGCGACCCCCTCGGGTATGGCGGCCGCCTCGGGACGCCTGACTGCGGCCGCTGCGATGGCCCGCCTGATGGAGGAATCGCTCGAGCAGACCGCCGAGCAGGCCCTCGAGCGCCTGGCGCTGCGGACCGTGCGCCAGCTGGTGCCCGACGAGGCGCGCATCCTGGCGGCCCTCGTCGACGGACACAGCGCCGCGCTCGTTCATGTCGGCGCCGGTCCGCTGGTGGGCCCCGCCTCGCAGCGCTGGCTGGAGAACCTGAGCCCCGTGGGACGCGAATGCGGCGTGCGTCTGCTCGACCAGATCCCCACGTATCTGGCGAACCTGCGCAACCTGGGATTGCTCGAGTCCGGCGACGAGGACAAGGCGCTACACCTGAAGTACCAGCTCATCGAAGCGGACACGCTGGTGCGCAAGACCTGCGGCGAGATCGAGAAGGCAGGCCTGCGGGTCAAGTTCTTCCGCCGCACGATCCGGATTTCGGAAGCGGGGAAAGCGTTCTGGAATGCCTGCGAGGGAGTGGGCAATCAGAGCTGGTAGCAGACGGGGGAGCGGCGCGCGGGCGCCGGTCGTCAAACCAATAGCCGGGCAACACGGCGGGAGAATCGAACATGGATTTTGCTGAAGCACTTCGGGACGTACAGGAAAACTGGATCCTGTATGCGTCCATGCCTCTGGTTGCCGCCACGATCGGCTTCGTCACGAAGATCGTGGCGATCAAGATGATGTTCCTGCCGATCAAGTTCATCGGCATCCCGCCGTACCTGGGCTGGCAGGGCATCGTGCCGCGCAAGGCCGCGATCATGGCCTCGATCGCGTGCGACACGATGACCGAGCATCTGATCAAGCCCAAAGACATCTTCATGAAGCTCGATCCCAAGCGGGTCGCGCAGGAGATCGAAGTTCCGTTGCTGGCCGCCATCGAGGACATCACGCGCGACGTCGCCTCTCACTACCAGCCGGGCCTGTGGGAAGTGGCGCCGGACGCGGTGAAGAACCTGATCGTCAGCCGCATCAAGGCCGAGGCGCCCAAGCTGGTCGAGCAGATCATGCTCGACATCCAGAACAACATCGACACGGTGTTCGACCTCAAGGACATGGTCGTCACCAACCTGCTGCGCGACGTCCCGCTGCTCAACCGCATCTTCCTCGAGGCGGGCGAGGGCGAGTTCCGCTTCATCCGCAATTCGGGCATCTACTTCGGGTTCATCATCGGTCTGGTGCAGGCCACCACGTGGGCGCTGACGCACCAGTACTCCTGGTCGCACTGGATCATGCCGGCGTTCGGCGGCTTCACCGGCTGGTTCACCGACTGGCTGGCGCTGAAGATGGTGTTCAACCCCAAGCACCCCACGCGCTACCTGGGCATCTTCGAGTGGCAGGGCCTGTTCCTGAAACGGCGCAAGCAAGTGGCGGCCGAGTACGGGCGCCTGATCGCCAAGGAGATCATCACACCGGATCGCATCATCGACGCGATCCTCCGCGGACCGCTGTCGGATCGCATGTTCGGCATGGTGCAGAAGCAGGTTCAGCGACTGGTCGACGAGCAGGCAGGTCTGGCCAAGCCGATCGTGGTGTTCGCCGTCGGCAGCCGCCAGTACCAGGAGATGAAGAAGGTCATCGCCGAAAAGGTGATGGAACGACTGCCCGCGGCCATGAAGAGCATGGAGGCCTACGCGGCTGACGCGATCGACATCGAGAACACGCTGGTCTCGCGCATGCAGGAACTCACGCCCGAGCAGTTCGAGGGCCTGCTGCGTCCCGCGTTCGAGCAGGACGAATGGATCCTGATCGCGGTCGGTGCGGCCCTGGGCTTCATCGTCGGCGAGTTCCAGGTGCAGGTCATGCTGCACTTCGCCGCAACGGGCGGATGAAGCGCGCGGGTTTCGCCGCGCTGGCCGTCCTGACGCTCTCCACGCTCGCCACTCCGGTTGCGGCGTACGAGAAGGAGTTCGACGGCGGCTTGTTCGACGGCTGGCTGATGCAGTGGCGCAACCGCGCCTCGCTGGGCATGGCCTGGCGCATGCAGGAGCGGCAGGATCGCCTGATCGGCAAGGCGAGCCTGAACCCGCAACTCTGCGCGCCGGACAACTGCATCGCGCTGACACCCGACAACACCGAACCCAACGAACGGTTCCTGGCGGCGCGCGGCGCGATGTCGTCCAACACCGACGACGGCGATCTCAACTACAACAAGGGCGACCTCATCTCGTCGGGCACGAAGTACAGCTCGAAGCTCGACTTCGGCACGACCGACTACGGCGTGGAAATTGGCGCGCTGTTCTACTACGACCCGGTCAACACCGATTTTCGCGAGACGCATTTCAACCGCATCGTCGAGCCCGGCCCTGGTCCCGGCGTGCGCACGAAGACAGACCGGCCGACCGAGGCCGAGCACCAACTGGGCTTCGACCTCGAACTGCGTGAGGCGAACTTCTACTACTTCATGGATTCCTGGGACGAACAGCCCCTGGAGTTCCGCGTCGGCCGCCAGATCCTGACCTGGGGCGAGGCGGCGGTGAACGTGCAGGGCACGCTGAACTTCGTGAACCCGCCGGATGCGAATTCGCTGGCGCGACCGGGACTGGAACTGCAGGACATCTACTTTCCGGAGAACATGATCGTCGTGCGCGGGCCGGTGCGCGGCACGCTGTCCTTCGAGGCGTTCTACCAGCTCGAATGGCGGCCCTACGGCTTCCCCGCGCGTGGTTCGTTCTTCTCGTTCTTCGACGGCGGCAACGAAGTCACGCCCAACGAGTACGTCGTCGGACCGTTCGGCAAGACGCCGGAGGATCCGCTGCAACTCGGTGTGCCGGCGCTGCCGCTGGCGCAGACCGTGACCTCGACCAGCTTCTCGCTGCGGCGCGAGGCCAACAACGAACCGGGCGATCACGGGCAGTACGGCATCGCCTTGTACTGGCTGCTCGACGAGTACTTCGAAAGCCCGGTGTCGATCAATTTCTTCCACGCCAACTACCACTCGCGCCTGCCGGCGGTGAGTGCATACGCGGCCAACGCCGCGTGCACGCGGCGAGAAGGCAACGCGCGCAACCACGACTCGACCAACCTCGTCGACTTCCTGCTCGACTGCGGCGTGCCGGGCACCAACAACAGCCCGAACGGCGGCTTCGACGCCTTGCCGCTCGACACCGGCACCTACTTCCTCGACTACGCCAAGAACATCCGCCTGTGGGGGCTGTCGTTCGATGCGGAGGCGCACAAGCTCGCGATCCAGGGCGAGCTGGTCTATCGCGAGAACCAGCCGGTGCAGGTGGACCTCGAGGACGTGCTGTTCACGGCGTTCCAGCCGATCTTCCCGCGCACGGACGTGGTCATCGCACCCGGCGTCGCCACCCTGGCGGCGTCGACGCGCGCGATCCCGACCTACCTGACCGCGTATCGCGGCGGCACGCCGGGCGAAGTGGCACCCAACAGCTACGTGCGCGGCTACGAGCGGTTCAAGACGATCCACGGCACGATCGGCTTCACGAAGATCACCGGCGCGAGTTCCTGGTTCGGTGCCAACGAGGCGGTCTACCTGCTGGAGATCAGCGGGAACTTCATTCCCCAGCTGCCGGACCTCGACGAGTTGCAGCTCGAAGGACCCGGCACGCACACGCACTACAGCCCCGGCATCGCCGACACCGGTGATGCCCTGAAGATCAACCCGATCTCGAACGGCAAGAAGGGCTACGTCACCGAGACCGCGTTCGGATATCGCTTCGCCAGCTTCCTGCGCTACACCGATGTCGTCATTCCCGGCTTCGCGTTGCGGCCACTGGTGATCTTCGCGCACGACGTTCACGGCGTGGCGCCGGGCCTTGCCGAGAACTTCCTCGAAGGCCGCAAGGTGATCATCGGCAACCTGCAGGGCCAGTACCGCAACTGGCGCGCGGATCTCATCTACTCCTGGTTCACCGGCGGTGGCGATGCGCACGTCCTGCGTGATCGCGACGCGATGGGCATTTCGATCAGCTACGAGTTCTGAGACAGAACGGGACCACGATCCATGAACGCAACCCCGCAGCGCCAGCACGGCGGCTGGCTGATCTGGATGGTGCTGCTCGCGATTCTCGTCGGCGCTGCCATCGGCGGCGCGCTGGTCGGCTACTGGGTGTTCAAGAACGTCGATGCGCGCCTGTTGCTGAGCAACCAGCCCGCGAAGATCACGATCGATGAAACGCTGAAGGTCAACGCACGCGCGCTGGACAACCTCAACATCCGGCTGGACGACACCATTCACACCAAAGTGCCGGTCGACCAGATCATCACCGTGCCGGTGAAGGAACAGCTCAACGTCATCGCCGACTTCGACGGATCGGTTCCGATCCGCATGAACGTGGCGGTTCGCGACAAGATCGTGCTGGACCAGGTGCTCGACCTCAACGCGGTGATCGACGCCGAGATTCTCGGCGACAAGCTCAAGCTGCCGATCCGCGGCAAGGTGCCGGTCAAGGCGATCGTGCCGGTGTCGCTCGACATCCCGGTGGATCAGATGGTGAGGCTCAAGTTCAGCGCGCCGGTGGGCGTGCGCGTGCAGCAGGCGCTCACCGTGCCGCTGAAGACGGTCATCGAAGCCGACATCCCGATCCAAGCCGACCTCTCGGTGCCGGTGAAGTCCGACATTCCTGCTGAAGCGACGCTCAGGCCCGGCCCGCTGGCGGCGACCATCGTCGAGGCCGACCTGCGCCTGCCCTTGCGCACGCTGCGGCTCGAAACCAAGGACAGCCAGAACGCGGCCTCCGCCACCACGGATTCGTCGGCAGGCGCCTCGCGGTGACCAACGACGACGATTTCTTCGAGCTGCCGAAGGGGCGGCCGCCGCCGCGCAAGGCGCCGGAGGTCGAGGCACCCGCCCCGTCAGCGCCAGCAGAGCGTCCCGTCGCGAGCGCACTGGCGGAAACTGCGGCGCCGCAGGTCGCGCCTGCTTCTGGGCTGAGCGCACCGCCGCCGCCCCTGCCGCCGAACCTTCCACCGCCCGGCGCGAGCAGAAAGCCCCCGCGACTCTGGCTCTGGCCCGTCTTCGGCGTCGGCGTCGTGGGCGTGATCATCATCGGCGGCCTGCTCGGCTACTGGGTCTTCATGAACGTCGCGGCGCGACTGCTGATCAGCGATCAGCCGCTGACGATCCAGCTGCCGCCGCACGCCGACGTCACGATGCAGACCGACCACAAGATCGACGTGCTGATGAAGGGCACGATCTACGCGCAGGTGCCGCTGGTGCAGACGCTGGACCTGCCGGTGAAGGGCACCTACGACACGATCGTGAACATCGACACCAAGGTGCCGCTGGAGACCGTGATCACCTACGAAGGCATCATCCCGGTGGACAGCATCGCCGAGATCGAAGCCAAGGCGCCGGTGAATTTCCAGAACGTGAAGAAGTACAAGAATCTTCACTTCAAGGCCAAGCTGCCGCTCAAGCTGCGGCTGCCGGTGAAGCTCGTCGTACCGGTCAAGCAGGACATCCCGCTGAAGTACCACGGGCCGCTGCGCGTGGCGATCGACCATGTCATCCGCGCGCCGGTGAACACCACGCTCAAGACGGCGCTCAAGGTGGACCAGGAGTTCAACATCCCGATCACGACCAGCGTGCCGCTGCGGCTGGATCTCCCGCAGCATCCGGTGAGAGCGACGATCGTGGAATCCGATCTGAATCTCGACCTGTCGACGTTGCGCCTGGAACGAAAGCCTGGTGCCGGAGCAACGCGCTGATGGCCCGCTCCGATTTCGAGCTGCTCGCGCGCGAACTGGGCGGCGATCCGCCCGAGACGTTCCACGCCCTGCCCCAGGACGGCCTCGCATCGCTGACCGCGGCATTGCGCGCGGCTCGCGCGCGCCAGAAGAAGCAACTCGACGAGGCGCTCACCAAGGCCCTGGAGCATGTGCCGGCGCTGATGCGTCTGCCGGTGCGCAAAGTGCTGGGACTGTGAGTGCTCTGCACTGTCCGCTGCCGCACACCGGCGCGCGCCGGTGAGCCGCCTCGCCCGCAAGGCCGAGATCCTCAAGCTCGCGCGCGTGCTCGGCGTCGGTGAGGCCGATCTGGCCTATCTGCACGGCTCGGATGCCGAGAGCATTCGCAGCTTCCGCGAACAGGCCAGCGCACGACTGTTCGATGCCGACGAGGCGCGCCTCAAGCGCGTGGCCGCCGCCAGCAAGCTGCTGCCGATTCCGCTGATCGCACTGATCGCCGAGCACGTGTTCGGCGACGTGCTGTGCGCGCGCGTGGCCGGCCTGATCGCACCGGACCGTGCAGCCGATCTCGCCCAGCGCCTGCGCGTCGGTTTTCTCGCGGATGTCACGCTCGAGATCGATCCGCGCCACGTGCGCGAGGTGATCAAGCGCATCCCGGTGGCGCGCATCGTCGAGGTCGGGCTGGAGCTGGCACGCCGCGGCGAGTTCGTCACGCTCGCGCGCTTCGTCGATTACGTCAGCAGCGACGCGATCAAGGCGGTGATGGAGAAGCTCACCGACAACGCGGCCTTGCTGCACATCGCGTTCTTCGTCGAGGACAAGACGCGGCTCAACGAGCTGGTCGGGTTTCTACCCGAGACGCGACTGCGCGAGATCATTTTTCTCGCCGCCGACGAGAGCCAGGATCTCTGGGCTGAAGCGCTGGCACTGATGAACTACGTCAGCCCCGAGTGGCGCAAGCGGCTCGGTGAACTGGCGGCCACGCTCGACGACGGCATCGTCAGCAGCATGGCCCGCTCGGCGCAGGCGCAGAATCTCTGGAGTGCGGTGCTGCCGATCGTCGGCGTCATGAGCAGCGCTCATCAGCAGCGACTGCTCAAGCTGCCCATCCTCGGCGACGAGACGGTGCTCGACTCGATCGTCAAGACCGTGGACGTGGATCACCTGTGGAACGAGTTGATCCCCCTGGTGCCGATGATGCAGCCCGAGCAGCAGCGGCGCCTCGCCAACCTGCCGCGCCTGCGCGAATCGCGTGTGCTCGAGGCGGTGCTCAAGGCGACGGACGTGAACGGCTTGTGGAATCAACTGCTGCCGCTGGTGGGGCTGATGGACGAAGACGCGCAGCAGAAGCTGGCGCTGGCCGCGGAGAAACTCAGCGACGGCGCCTTCGGCCGCGTGTTCGACGCCGTGCAGGTGGGCCGGACCTGGGCGCCGCTGCTCGTGCTGTTGCTGCGCATGCGCGAAGACGTGCGGGCGCGGATCGCGCCACTGGTCCAGAAGCTTTCGCCGGAGAGCGCACGCTTCATCGCGCAGGAAGCCGGCCGGCTCGGCGTTCTCGATCGCCTCGAATCCTTGTGGGATTCGTTGGCAAGACTGCGCTGACCGTAGCCCGGGTGAAACCCGGGGTTGCCTTTCGATCTGCGAGCGCAACCCCGGGTTTCACCCGGGCTACGAGTGATGCGGTCAGAAGGTGAACGTCTGCTTGGCGCTGATCATCACCTTGGGCTCGTCCTCGGTGGCGACGAACGCGCCCTCGTCCTTCAGGTTGGTATCGACGAATCCCAGCGAGAACACCAGGCCTTCGCGGATGGTCTTGTTGAGCATCACGCTGTAGTCGATGTACTTGTCGCCGTAGAAATACTCGGCGCCATCGCCGTGTGTGTACCCGACCTGCCCCGCCACCGAGATCGTGTCGTTGACCTTGTGCGTGTACGTGGCCGTGTAATAGAAGGCTTCTTCGTCGGTGCCGACGTAGTCGTCCGAGTAGTAGGCCTGCAGCTTCACCGGCCCTGCGAACAGCGTGGC
This sequence comes from Panacagrimonas perspica, assembly GCF_004364935.1. Lineage (GTDB taxonomy): Bacteria > Pseudomonadota > Gammaproteobacteria > Nevskiales > Nevskiaceae > Panacagrimonas > Panacagrimonas perspica. The sequence continues at coordinate 547,008 of NZ_SOBT01000009.1, forward strand.
GAAAAATTCCAGCGTGTCGAGATCCGTCTGATCGATCGTTCCGTCACCATCGACGTCGTACAGCGGGCTCTCCTTGTCTTCCGACAGGACGTAGTACAGCGCACCGACGTCGGCCATCACGGTGTCGCTGAACTTGTGCAGATAGCCGGCGTAGAGATCCAGCTCCGAGCCGCCGAACGCGGCCGTGTTGGTCGCCCAGACGCCCGCCAGCAGACCGCTGTCGCCGACATGATCGATACCGCCCTGCACTGCCACGCCGCCGTTGGCGACGATGCCGCGAAACACGTACTCGCTGAATACGCCGACATGCCCGGTCGTCGCGGCCAGCGCGACAGGGGCAACAAGGCTGGCGCCGCACAGGCCGAGGCCCGCAGTCCATCTGCTGAGGGGATAGCTCTTCACGTAGGGTCTCCTGGGATCTTGTTGTCGTGTGAAACGCGACGCCCGGTCCATGGCCGGATCGTTCAATCCCGAGGTTCGGCGGTGACCCGGGGCGCGACAAGCTAGGGCGGGTCCTAGGCGGCGTCACTGACCCTCGTGATTGCCGTTTCGTCTTGTGCCGACAAGGCACTCCGCCTGTTGATGCTCGCGGTGCGGCCGGTGCTACTTCTGGAAGGTCTTCGGATCGAACAGGCGCGAGGCCAGCTTCGGCGACGTGTTCACGCCGCGCAGCGAAAGCTCCGCGCGCGTCCCGCGCACGCTGTCGACGACCGTGGCGCGCGACGCATAGGTATAGGCGCCTGCACGGATCAGGCTGGCCGGGTCGACCTCGTACTGCTTGACCGTGCGATCGGCGTTCTGGAAATCGGCGCGAAGGATCGCGCAGCTTTCCTTGTCGACCGCGGCGATCACGCGGCGATACGGCGAGTCGGCCACGGCCGGCACGAAGCGAAGCTGGTGGGCAGGCCGGCCTGCGACGGTGGCGGGCGCATCCATCGTGATCGACGAGGCGGCCAGCGCCTGGCTGATCAGTCGCAGGTCTGCGTAGTTCAACGTCGTGCCCGCGATCTCCGATTCCGGTCCCACACCGCTGAGCCTGCGCACCTTGCCCAGCGCCGGCAGGTAGAGATACAGCGCGTCCTGCGCATCGTCTTCCACCAGGAGGTAGCGCATGCCGGCAAGATCGGCCGGCGCCGTGATGTGCAGCGCTGCGCGCAGGCCGCGCTCGTCACGACGGCTGTAGAACGCACCGGTCAGCGTGCGGTTGGTGACACCGGCGCCTTCGGCCTCGATGTGCAGCTCCGACACCGACAACTGCCGGGGCGTATTGGCGCGCATGCACTCCAGCGTCTTGACGATCGGCGTCTGCGTGGTGACTTCCATTGCCGCGGTGCAGGTGAGCACGGCGACGGCCGCCAGCGCGAAGGCGCGAAGGCGCACGCGTGCTACCCGCTGAGGGCGGCGCGGCGCGTCCGCGCTGGCATCGCGCTGAAGTTCACCAGGCGGATCGACGAGGCGTTGCATGGGCCGCAGTTCAGCACGCTCAGAGGCGTGCCGCGAGCCGGCTGGCCTGGTTGATCGCGCGCTTGGCATCCAGTTCCGCCGCCTCGTCCGCGCCGCCGATCAGGTGGACCTTCGCGCCCGCCGCCAGCAGCGGCTGGTGCAGCGCACGCTGCGGTTCCTGTCCGGCGCAGATCACGACGTGATCCACCTCGATCAGCTCCGCTTTCTCTCGCTTGCCGCCGTAGCTGACCAGCAGACCGCGCTCGTCCATCGACTCGTAGTTCACGCCGCTGCGCGTCTGCACTTTCTTGGCCTGCAGCGCGGCGCGATGGATCCACCCCGTCGTCTTGCCCAGTCCCGCTCCCGGCTTGCCTTCCTTTCGCTGCAGCAGGAACACCTCGCGCGCCGGCGGCGAAGGCTGCGGGCGTACCACACCGCCACGCGACTTCGACGGATCGGTGACGCCCCACTCCTTCATCCACTCGACGGCGTCGAGCGTGGGCGAGTGACCGTCGTGGACGAGATACTCGGCGACGTCGAAGCCGATGCCGCCCGCTCCGATCAGCGCCACGCGGGCGCCGACCTGCGCCTTGCCGGCCAGCACGTCGACATAACTGAGCACGCGTCCGATCTTCTGCTGTTCCTCGAGCCCGGGCATCGAGACGCGGCGCGGCGTGACGCCGGTGGCGAGCAGGATGTCGTCGTATCCGCCGGCGATCAGCGACTCCGGCGTCACCGGCGTGTTGAGGTGCAGCTTCACGCCGGTGCTGCGGATCTTGCCGTCGAAGTAGCGCAGCGTTTCGTGGAACTCCTCCTTGCCCGGGATCTGCTTGGCCATGTTGAACTGGCCGCCGATCTCGGAATGCGCCTCGAACAGGTCCACGTCGTGCCCGCGTTCCGCGCAGACCGTTGCTGCCGCCAGGCCTGCAGGTCCCGCGCCGACCACTGCGATGCGCTTGCGTCGCGCCGCCGGCGCATAACTCAGCTCGGTCTCGTGGCACGCGCGTGGATTCACCAGGCAGCTCGCGATCTTGAGCTTGAACGTGTGATCCAGGCAGGCCTGGTTGCAGCCGATGCAGGTGTTGATGTCCTTGGCGCGGCCTTCCGCAGCCTTGTTGACGAAATCGGCGTCGGCGAGGAACGGCCGCGCCATGCTGATCATGTCGGCGTGACCGTCGGCGAGAATCTTCTCGGCCACTTCCGGCGCGTTGATGCGGTTGGTCGTGCACAGCGGAATGCCGACTTCGCCCTTGAGCTTCTGCGTGATCCACGTGAAGGCGCCGCGCGGCACCGAGGTGGCGATCGTCGGCACGCGCGCCTCGTGCCAGCCGATGCCGGTGTTGAGAATCGTCGCGCCGGCCTTCTCGACACCCTTGGCCAGCATCACGATCTCGTCCCAGGTCTGCCCATCCGGAATCAGGTCGAGCAGCGAGATGCGATAGATGATGATGAAGTCGCGCCCCACCGCTTCGCGGATGCGCGAGACGATCTCCAGCGGCAGGCGCATGCGGTTGGCGTAGCTGCCGCCCCACTCATCGGTGCGCCGGTTCACGTGCGTGACCAGGAACTGGTTGATGAAGTAGCCCTCGGAGCCCATCACTTCGACGCCGTCGTAGCCGGCCTCGCGCGACAGCTGCGCGCAACGCACGAACGCGCGGATCTGCTGCTCGACGCCGCGGCTGCTCAACGCGCGCGGCGCGAACGGTGAGATCGGACTCTTCACGCGCGAGGCGCTGACCGCGAGCGGGTGATAGCCGTAGCGACCCGCGTGCAGGATCTGCAATGCGATCTTGCCGCCGTCCGCATGGACGGCATCGGTGATGACGCGATGGTCGCGTGCCGCAGCGCTGGTCCCCAGCTTGCCGGCGAACGGAGAGACCCATCCCGCGACGTTCGGCGCGAAGCCACCCGTCACCATCAGCCCCACGCCGCCGCGGGCGCGCTCTGCGAAATACGCCGCTAGCCGCGGGAAATTCTTGGTCCGGTCCTCGAGGCCCGTGTGCATCGAGCCCATCAGGACGCGGTTCTTCAGGGTCGTGAAGCCCAGATCGAGGGGCGCGAGAAGGTGCGGATACGGCGAACCTGCGGATGAACCCATCTTTCGAAACTCCCTGAATTTGCACGCAGCCTATCGGGGTCGATCGCGGGCGATCATGCGAACACCGCCACCCCCGCATGGCGCTGAAGCCGCCCATCGGCCCAGCCCGCTCGGTAGTTGCCCCGTAATGACACGCCCTTCCCGCCGATGTCAGGCTCCGGGGATGAAACCGACCGTTTATCCCGTCGAGCAGAGCTACTTCTTCCACGGTCACTACCGCCTGGGCTACGAGATCTACGGTCCGGCCCGCGGCACGCCGGTGCTGCTGGTGCACGGCATCCTGATGGACGCCTACTGCAACCGCGACATCGCCGGCACGCTGGCCAACGAAGGCTATCGCGTGATCCTGCTCGACCTGCTGGGTCACGGACGCAGCGACAAGCCGACCAAGGCCGCGGAACATCGCGTCGATTTCTATGCCGAGCAGGTGCTCGGCCTGATGGATCACCTGGGCCTCGAGCGCGCCATCCTCGGCGGCGTGTCGCTCGGCGCCATCACGACCCTGACCGCGGCCTGCCTCGCACCGCACCGCGTGCGCGCGCTGTTCCTCGAAATGCCGGTGATGGAAAACGCCGTACCGGCAGCGGCGCTGATGCTGGTGCCGCTGATGATCGCGGTGCACTACGCCAAGCCGGTGTACCGGATCTTCGCGCGCATCCTGCGCAAGCTCCCGGAACCCAAGCGCGCGGTGCTCAACAGCGTGCGCAACGCGCTGGCCGCGGAACCCGAAGTGATCCGCGCCATCCTGCACGGCATCCTGGTCGGCCCGGTCGTTCCCTCGGTGCGCCGCCGCCGCCACATCCAGTCGCCGACGCTCGTCATCGGCCACGCGCGTGATCCGCTGCACGACATGGCGGATGCCAAGGCGCTCAGGCGCCAGCTGCCGAACGCCGAGATTCTGGTGGCACGCTCGGTCATGGAGCTGCGCACGAAGCCGGAGCGCCTGATGCCGCGCGTGCTGGAATTCCTGCATGCACTGCCGGCCGACACGGACCGGCCGGGATCGGTGCGGCGTACCGCGCTCGCCGCCAACGGCTGACCGCGGACGTAGCCCGGGCGAAGCCCGGGGTTCACCTCGTACACGGAGCGCAGCCCCGGGCTTCGCCCGGGCTACGGTGACGCTAGAAAACCTGCCTCGTCGCGATAAACTCGCGCGCCCTGCAGCGCAGAGTCCGTGTCATGGCCGTGAATCTCTCCGTTCCCGACGTCCTGCATCCCGTTCCGGGCGTGCGCCTGGGCGTCGCCGAGGCCGCGATCAAGAAGCCGGGCCGCAAGGACCTGCTCGTCATCGCGCTCGATCCGGGTGCCCGCGTGGCCGGGATCTTCACGCGCAACGCGTTCTGCGCGCCGCCGGTCCAGGTCTGCCGCGAGCGGCTCGCCGCGGCGCACGAGATCCGCGCGTTGGTCATCAATTCCGGCAACGCCAACGCGGCGACCGGACAAGGCGGCATCGACGATGCTCGGCTCACCGCTGCGGCAGTGGCGCGCGCACTCGACGCCGCGCCGGAATCGGTGCTGCCGTTTTCCACCGGCGTCATCGGCCAGCGCCTGCCGATCGATCGCATGACCGCTGCCGCGCCTCAGGCCGTGAAGGCCGCCACGTCTGCGGGCTGGCTCGATGCCATGCGCGCGATCATGACCACCGACACCGTGCCCAAGGGCGCGACGCGCAAGCTGCGGACCTCGCAGGGCGAGATCACGGTCACCGGCATCGCCAAGGGCGTCGGCATGATCTGCCCGGACATGGCGACGATGCTGGCCTTCATCGCCACCGACGCGCGCCTGACGCCTGCGGCCACGCAGCGCGCGCTGGTGAACGCTGCGGGCCAGTCCTTCAACTGCGTCACCGTCGACGGCGACACGTCGACGAACGACTCCTGCGTGCTGGTCGCCAGCGGCAAGACGGGGTCGGTCGAGATCGACGAACAGCACGCCGATTACCCGCTCGTGCTCGGCGCGATCACCGAGGTCTGCGTGCAGCTCGCGCAGGCCGTCGTGCGTGACGGCGAAGGCGCCACCAAGTTCATCTCCATCGAAGTGGGCGGCGCGAAGACCGAGGCCGAGGCGCGACAGGTCGCGTACTCGGTGGCGCATTCCCCGCTGGTGAAGACGGCGATGTTCGCCTCGGACGCCAACTGGGGCCGCATCGCGATGGCGATCGGCAAGGCCGGTGTCGAAGGACTCGACCAGGGCTCGGTGAGCATCGCGCTCGACGACGTGCAGTTGATCGAACGCGGGCAGCCGCATCCCTCCTACCGCGAGGAACTCGGTTCTGCCGTGGTTGCCAAGGAAGAGTTCAGCATCCGCATCGGCCTGGGCCGCGGCACTGCCGCGGCGCGCGTGTGGACCTGCGACTTCAGCTACGACTACGTGAAGATCAACGCGGAGTACCGCACCTGAATCTTGTTCGGTCGGAACGGCGCGTCGATGCGGTCACTCGATATGCGAGCGAGAGGTTGGATGTGACGGCGCCGATGGAAAGCGCATTCGCGTGAGTTCGTCGGCGCAACCCAAGCCGCACATCCACGTCGCCTGCGGCGCACTGCGCGATGCCGACGGTCGCGTGCTGATCGTCGAGCGTCCGGCCGGCAAGATCGCGGCGCTGAAGTGGGAATTCCCGGGCGGGAAGATCGAGCCCGGCGAGACGCCGCGCGAGGCGCTGGTGCGCGAGCTCCAGGAAGAGATCGGCATCGTGGCGCAGGCCTGCCGCCCGCTGATCCTGTTCACGCACGAGTACAAGGAGCGCATCGTCACCCTGCACACCTGGCTCATCACCGGCTGGGACGGCGAGCTCGATGCGCGCGAAGGGCAACGCTTCAGCTGGCAGGCGCCCGATGCGCCGCACACGCTCGACGTGCTGCCCACCGTCGACCCGATCCTGCGCGCCCTGCGGCTGCCCGAGGATTACGTGTTCACACCGCCGGATGCGGATGCCGACCGGATTCGCGCCGGCATCCCGAAGCTGCCGCGTGGTGCGCTGCTGCGCCTGCGGTTGCCCGGGCTCGGCGACGACACTTACGAGGCGCTGGCCGCGTCGCTGTGCGCGCCTGCCGCCGCTGCAGGCCTGCGGCTCGTGCTGGATCGTGACGAAGCCATGGCCAGGCGGATCGGCGCTGCCGGATTGCATTACTCGCAGGCGCGTCTTGCGTCCGCGCCGTCATCGCGGGACGACACCGCGCCCGCACCGCTGCTGCGATTCGCCTCCTGCCACGACGTCGACTCGCTACGTCACGCAGAACGCGTCGGCATCGACGGCGTCGTGCTCGGCAGCGTGGCGCCCACCGCAACGCATCCGGGCGGCGCGACTCTGGGCTGGGACGGATTCGCGGCGCTCGCCGCGCAATCCAATCTGCCGGCCTACGCCATCGGCGGCGTCACGCCCGCGGACAAGGGCCGGGCTTTTGCGGCCTACGCGCAGGGCGTGGCCGGCATCTCGGCCTACTGGAGCCGGTCAGGGTCCTGAGGGCTGGATGGCGCGTCGTCGAGGTCCGCGTCGGATTCCACGACCGGGATCGTGTGCTTTTCGGCGAACCACTCGCCGAGGTCCAGCAGCTTGCAGCGCTCGCTGCAGAACGGCCGGAAACGATTGGTCTCGGCCAGCGAGGCGGGCTTGCGGCATTGCGGGCAGCGCCCGGCGGGGGGAGAGGTCATGCGAGAAGTTTATCCGCCAATCCAGCAACACCCTGCCCGTAGCCCGGGTGAAACCCGGGGCTTTCCTCGCAGATCGAGCAGGATCCCGGACTTCGTCCGGGCTACGGGGCGCGCAGCCTTCTCCCGGTTCAGAATAGCGCCCCTTTCTCCAGCGTCCTCACCCGCCATGTCCCAGTTCGATCAGGTTTCCGTCCTCAAGAAGGCCAACGTCTATTTCGACGGCAAGTGCGTCAGCCACACCGTGCTGCTGGCCGACGGCACGCGCAAGAGCATTGGCGTGATCCTGCCTTCAAAGCTGACGTTCACGACCGGCGCTCCGGAGATCATGGAGCTGATCGAAGGCCGCTGCCGCGTCACGCTCAAGGGCGAATCCGCGGCCAAGGACTACGCCGGCGGCCAGTCCTTCAGCGTGGCGGGCGACTCCTCGTTCGATATCGAAGTGCTGGAGCCGCTGCACTACGTCTGTCACTTCGGCTGATCGGATCCCGGCGGGTCTTCGGGCGCCGCAAGACCCGCCGCGTCGTCGGCGGAGGCGCCTTCCACCCACGTCATCGGCAAGACCTTGCTGGGTTTGACGCCGAGCTTTCGCAGCTTCTCGGCCTGGCCGATGAGGTTGCCGCTGCCGTCCCGCAACTTCCGGCGTGCATCGCCGAAACTGTGCTGCGCCTGCTCGAGCCGCTTGCCGACCTCATCGAGATCGGCGACGAAACCGACCAGCTTCTCGTAGAGCTTGGCGCCCTGGTTGGAGATGTCCTTGGCGTTGCGGCTCAGGTCTTCCTGGCGCCAGAGATTGGCCACCGTGCGCACGACGAACAGCAAGGTGCTCGGGCTCACCAGCAGCACGTTCCTTTCCCACGCGTGCTGGAACAGCTCGCTGTCGTGCGTCACGGCCACCGTGAACGCCGGCTCCAGCGGTATGAACATCACGACGAAGTCGAGCGACTTCAGGTCGTACAGGGTCTGGTATTGCTTGTCCGACAGACCCTTGATGTGCGCGCGGATCGACATCAGATGGCGCTTGAGCGCCCCGGCGCGCTCGCCGTCGCTGTCAGCTTCGGTGAAGGCGCGGTAATCCGGGAGCGTCATCTTCGAGTCGACGACGAGAAAACGCTCGCCCGGCAACTTGATGACGACGTCCGGGATCGAATTTCCCTGCCCTTCGGCGTTACCGACACCGCTCTGGCGTTCGTAGTGCTGGCCGCGCATCAGGCCGGCCCTCTCCAGCACGTCGTCGAGAATGATCTCGCCGAAATTGCCCACCGCCTTGCGGTCCCCCTTCAGCGCGAGCGTCAGGTTCTGCGCATCCTGGCTGAGCGTGTTGTTGAGCTGCGTGAGCATGCGCACCTGCTCGCCAAGCGCGCTGCGTTCCTTGGTTTCGTTGACGTAGACCTCTTCGACCTTGGCCTGGAACGCGCGGATCTTCTCCTGCAGCGGATTGAGCATCTGGCTCAGGTTGGTCTGGTTCTGCTCGGTGAAACGCTTGCTCTTCTCTTCCAGCAGTTCGTTGGCCAGTTCCTTGAACTGCGCCGACATCTGCTCGCGCGCATCGGCCAGCAACTGAAGCTTCTCGGAAGCCTGGGCGCGCTCCCATTCGAGCTGCTTGGTCATTTCGCGCTCGGCCGACTTGGCCTCGACCACTTCGGCAAGCGATCGCTCGCGCAGCGCGGCGGATGACTGCAGCCGCTCCTCGCTGGCCTGCTGGGCCTGGTACATGCCCTGCTCGAGCTCGGTGATGCGCCGAGCGCGCTCGGCGAGATCTTCTTCGGCGCGCTGGCGCAGTTCGAGCAACCGCGTTTCCTGCGCCTCGATCCGGGTCTCGGCCGCTACCGCGCGCTGACTTTCGGTCGCCACCTGCGCCTGCGCCTGCAAGAGGCTGGCTTCGACCTTGCGGCGAGCCAGGAACTGCATCACGACGAACACGCCGGCCAGCACGACGACCAGTCCGAGCAGGATCAGCACGTAGATCAGGGGAATGGCGGGAGTTTCGGCAGCGGTCATGGCGGCACGAGCTGAATTTTCTGCGAGTCTGGGAGTCTGCCAGACAGTCCGACGTGGCCGTCACGTCGCGGTCACGTCCAGCCGTCGAAACTGCGGTTCGTGCCGATGGGCGGCGATGTGGTGGCCGCCGTCATCAGCTACGATATTCGCCTATCCGCATACGCGGATGCTCGCCGAGTCTCCTTCTATCAAAGCCCTGCTTTCCCGGGAGTTGCCGATGTCCTCTTACCTGTTCACGTCCGAATCCGTCTCCGAAGGCCACCCCGACAAGGTCGCCGACCAGATCTCCGACGCGATCCTCGACGCCATCCTGGCGCAGGATCCGCGCGCACGTGTGGCCTGCGAAACCCTGGTCAAGACCGGCGTCGCCGTCGTGGCCGGCGAGATCACGACCACCGCGTGGGCCGATTTCGAGACGATCGCGCGCCGCGTCATCACCGGCATCGGCTACGACAATTCCTCGGTCGGCTACGACGGCGCCACCTGCGGCGTCCTCAACTTCATCGGCAAGCAGTCGCCCGACATCAACATGGGCGTGGACCGCAAGAAGCCCGAGGAACAGGGCGCTGGCGACCAGGGCCTGATGTTCGGCTTCGCCTGCAACGAGACGCCGGAACTCATGCCGGCCCCGATCCACTACGCGCATCGCCTCGTCGAGCGCCAGAGCAAGGTGCGCAAGCAGAAGAATTCGCCGCTGGCCTGGCTGCGCCCGGACGCGAAGTCGCAGGTCACGCTGCGTTACGACGGCAACAAGATCGCCGGCATCGACGCGGTGGTGCTGTCCACGCAGCACGGCCCCGAAGTCAGCCTCAAGAAGCTGCGTGAAGCGGTGATGGAAGAGGTGATTCTGCCGGTCCTGCCGAAGAAGTGGATCGACAAGAAGACCAAGTTCCACATCAACCCGACCGGCAACTTCGTCATCGGTGGTCCGGTGGGCGACTGCGGCCTGACCGGCCGCAAGATCATCGTCGACTCGTACGGCGGCTATGCCCGTCACGGCGGCGGTGCGTTCTCGGGCAAGGATCCGTCGAAGGTCGACCGCAGCGCCGCGTACGCGGGCCGCTACGTCGCCAAGAACATCGTCGCCGCGGGCCTCGCCGACAAGTGCGAGATCCAGGTCAGCTACGCCATCGGCGTCGCCGAACCGACCTCGATCTCGGTGACCACGTTCGGCACCGGCAAGATCGGCGACGACCACATCGAAAAGCTGGTGCGCAAGCATTTCGACCTGCGCCCCTACGGCATCATCAAGATGCTGGATCTCATCCACCCGATGTACGAGCTGACCGCGTCCTACGGCCACTTCGGCCGCAAGCCGTTCGAGCACACGTATCACTGGGAAGAGAGCGTTGGCGGCAAGACGGTCAAGAAGTCCACGACCCACACCGCCTTCTCGTGGGAAAAGACCGACAAGGCCGCGCTGCTGCGCGATGCCGCCGGCCTCAAGTAAGCGACATCTTCCGGAGTCCACGCCATGAATGCCGTTCTCAAGCCGCAGACGTTCACCGACTACAAGGTTCGCGACATGTCGCTGGCCGAGTTCGGCCGCAAGCGCATCCGCATGGCCGAGGAAGAGATGCCCGGCCTGATGTCGATCCGCGCGAAGTACGCGCCGCTCAAGCCGCTCAAGGGCGTGCGCCTCACGGGCTCGCTGCACATGACCAAGGAAACGGCCGTGCTGCTCGAGACGCTCGGCCACATCGGCGCCTCGGTGCGCTGGGCCACGTGCAACATCTTCTCGACGCAGGACGACGCGGCCGCGGCCGTGGCCGCCGCCGGCACGCCGGTGTTCGCCTGGAAGGGCGAGACGCTCGAGGAGTACTGGGACCTGACGATGGACGCCGTCACGCACACGCTGCCCGACGGCACGCTCACCGGCCCCGAGCTGGTGGTCGACGACGGCGGCGACGTGACGCTGCTCATTCACAAGGGCTACGAGCTGGAGCAGGGCGACAAGTGGGTGGATTCGCCGAGCGACAACCACGAAGTGCAGGTCATCAAGAACCTGCTCAAGAAGGTCGCCAAGGAGCGTCCGGGCTTCTGGACGCGCGTGGTCAAGGACTGGCGCGGTGTGGCGGAAGAAACCACCACCGGCGTGCATCGCCTCTACCAGATGATGGAGCAGGGCAAGCTGCTGGTGCCCGCCATCAACGTCAACGACTCGGTCACCAAGTCGAAGTTCGACAACCTCTACGGCTGCCGTGAATCGCTTGCCGACGGCATCAAGCGCGCCACCGACCTGATGATCGCGGGCAAGGTTGCGTTCGTGGCCGGCTACGGCGATGTCGGCAAGGGTTCGTCGCACTCGCTGCGGGGTCTCGGTGCTCGCGTGATCGTCTCCGAGATCGACCCCATCAACGCGCTGCAGGCGGCGATGGAAGGCTTCGAAGTGAAGCCCATCGAGGACGTGCTCGGCTTCGCCGACATCTACGTCACGACGACGGGCAACAAGGACATCATCACCCTCGAGCACATGAAGGCGATGAAGAACAACGCCCTGGTGTGCAACATCGGCCACTTCGACAACGAGATCCAGATGGATCGCCTCAACGCCTCGGGCGCGGTGCGCGACACCATCAAGCCGCAGACGGATCGCTACACGTTCAACGACACGGGCAAGAGCATCTACGTGCTCGCCGAAGGCCGCCTGATCAACCTCGGTTGCGCGCACGGCCACCCGAGCTTCGTGATGTCCAACTCGTTCTCCAACCAGACGCTCGCGTCGATCGACCTCTGGAAGAACAAGGACACGTACAAGAAGACCGTCTACCGCCTGCCCAAGAAGCTCGACGAGGAAGTCGCCGCGCTGCACCTCGATCAGATCGGCGTGAAGCTGACCAAGCTCACGCAGGCACAGGCCGATTACCTCGGCGTGCCGATCGAAGGCCCGTACAAGCCTGACCACTACCGCTACTGAGGAACGGGTGGCGGGGGACTGGTCCATCGCGGCGATCGCGGAACAAGAATCCGCGACCGCCGACGCGATCATCGAACTGCTGAAGGACTACAACCAGCAGTTCATCGGTCGCGCGCCGTACTCGACGTTCCGTCTTGCAGCACGTGACACGGAAGGCCGCCTCATCGGCGGCCTTCTCGGCGAATGGCGCAGCTACTGGCTGCACGTGGACATCCTCGTCGTCACCGAGCCCTATCGCCGCAGCGGCCTGGGTTCGGCGCTGATGGCGGAGGCCGAGCGCGAGGCGCGAGCCAAACAATACAAGGGCATCTTCCTCGACACCTTCGAGTTCCAGGCGCCAAGGTTCTACGAAAAGCTCGGCTACACGCGCTTCGGATGCATCCAGAACTACACCGACGGCTTCGATCGTCACTTCTACGAGAAACGCCTGTGAGCGCCGCCGGTCCTTCGTACTCCTTCGAGCTGTTCCCGCCGCGCACGCCGGAAGGCGCAGCCAAGCTGCCGGCCGTCGTCGCCAAGCTCGCATCGGTCAAGCCCTCGTTCTTCAGCGTCACCTACGGCGCCGGCGGATCGGACCAGGACGGCACCTACGAAACCGTGTGCCGCGTCGTGACCGACACCGGCATCGAGGCGGCACCGCATCTGACCTGCGTGGGCTCGACGCGCGCGAAGGTGGCCGAGCTGCTGGGTCGCTACAAGGCCGCGGGCGTGAAGCGCATCGTCGCGCTGCGTGGCGACCTGCCGGCGACATCGCATGGAACCGAAGCGCCGGGCGAGTTCGGGTACGCCAACGAACTGGTCGAGTTCATCCGGGTCACGCACGGCCGCGACTTCCAGATCGAAGTCGCGGCCTATCCCGAGATGCACCCGCAAGCCGCAAGCCCCGAGGCGGACTTCGCCGCGTTCAAGCGCAAGGCCGAGGCAGGCGCGGATACGGCGATCACGCAGTACTTCTTCAACGCGGATGCGTATTTCGATTTCCAGAATCGATGCGCGCGCGCGAACCTGAAGATTCCGATCGTGGCCGGCATCATGCCGATCACCAACCACGCGCAGCTCACGCGCTTCTCCGCCGCCTGCGGCGCCGAGATCCCGCGCTGGATCCGGCTGCGCCTGGAACTGCTGAAGGACGACAAGGCCGCGATCCTCGATTTCGGCACCGAGGTGGTCACGCGGCTGTGCGAGACCTTGATCAAGGGCGGCGCGCCGGGAATCCACTTCTACACGCTGAATCAGAGCGAACCGACGTTGCGCTTGTGGCGGAATCTGGGCCTGTCGTAGCCCGGGTGCAGTCCGGGGTCCCCCTCGATCAGCGACGGAAAGCCCCGGACTTCGTCCGGGCTACGGTGGCGTTTCCTCAATAAGGGCTCGCCGTCGGACGCACGATGATCTCGTTCACATCGACATCGTCCGGCTGCTCGATCGAGAACGCGATGGCACGGCCGATCGCTTCGGGCGGGATCGCGATCTTGCGGAATTCGCGCATGCCTTCCTGCATGCCCTCGTGCGTGATCGTGCTCGCGAGCTCGGATTCCGTGACACCCGGCGAGATCACCGTGACGCGCACGTCGGCGCCCACTTCCTGGCGCAGGCCTTCCGAGATCGCCAGCACGGCGAACTTCGTCGCGCAGTAGACGGCGGCGCCGGCGAACACGGCGTGTCCGCCGATCGACGAGACATTGATGAACTGGCCGCTCTTCTGCTTCTTGAAGATCGGCAGGCCCGCCGCGATGCCGTGCAGCACGCCGCGGATGTTGACGTCGATCATCTGGTTCCACTCGCCGACCTTCAGCGCATCGAGCGGCGACAGCGGCATCAGGCCGGCGTTGTTGATGATCACGTCGATCTTGCCGAAGGCCTCGTGCGCGTCGTCGACGAAGGCCTGCATGTCGTCGAGGTTCGCCACGTCGAGCCGGCGAAAGCGCGCTGATCCACCTGCGACCTTGATCTCGGCGGCGAGCTTCTCGAGACGATCCGTGCGACGCGCGCCCAGCACGACGTGGGCACCGCGCTGTGCGAGCAGACGGGCGGTGGCTTCGCCGATGCCGCTGCTGGCGCCGGTGATGAGGACAACCTTGTTCTGGATGCTGGACATGGAAATCTCCCGCGAGGTGGATGAAGCCTTGTTCGGGCGAGCGCCGGCGTAGCCCGGGTGCAACCCGGGACTCGCGCTCTGACGATGAGGGACCGGCCCCGGGTTGCACCCGGGCTACGCGCGGCGAGGATCCGTCGCGCGCGCGACGACGCCTCAGACGTTGAGGCGACTCATGAAGGCCTCGGGATAACGCGCTCCCACGACGTCGCTCGACGACAGCACGGCCGCGATCTTCTCGAGGTCGCCGGCGGTGAGCTGCACGTTCGCGGCCGCTGCGTTCTCGTCGAGGCGCGCGATGCTGCGCGTCCCGGGAATCGGCACGATGTCCGGCGCCTGGTGCAGCAGCCAGGCCAGCGCGAGCTGTGCCGGCGTGCAGCCCTTGGCCCGCGCGAGTTCCTGCACCGCGCGAACCAGCTTGAGGTTGTGATCCAGCGCCTCGCCCTGGAATCGCGGATTGCTCAGGCGCCAGTCGCTGGCGTCGAGATCGCCGGCCTTCTGGATCGCACCGGTCAGAAAGCCCCGGCCGAGCGGGCTGTACGGCACGAAGCTCACGCCCAGTTCGCGGCAGGCCGGCAGCACGTCGGCCTCGACGTCGCGCGTCCACAGCGAATACTCGGTCTGCAGTGCCGTGATGCGGTGAACCTTGGCCGCACGGCGCAGCGTGGCTTCGGAAGCTTCGGACAATCCGAGGTAGCGCACCTTGCCGGCCTCGACGAGCCGAGACATCGCGCCCACGGTGTCCTCGATCGGCACGCTCGTGTCGACGCGGTGCTGGTAGTACAGATCGATGTGATCGACGCCGAGCCGCTTGAGGCTCGCGTCGCAGGCCGAACGCACGTACTCCGGCTTGCCACTGATGCCGATGAAGCTGCCATCGGCGGCGCGCACGTTGCCGAACTTGGTCGCAATCACCACGTCCTTGCGTCGCGTCTTCAGCACCTGGCCGATCAGCACCTCGTTGGTGAACGGGCCGTACATGTCGGCGGTGTCGAGAAAATTCACACCGATGTCGATCGCGTGGTTCAGCACCGCCAGATTGGTGGCGTCGTCGGCCGGACCATAGAAGTCGGACATGCCCATGCAGCCGAGGCCGATGGCGGAAACCTTGAGCTCGGAACGGCCGAGCGTGCGTTGCGGGATCTGTCGGTTCATCTGGAGCTCCTGTTCGTTTTCAATGCCTGCTGCGGTGAAAGCAGAATAGAAGGGGCACCGTGACCGCAGTTAGCCCATTGCTGCCGGATGATTGCCTGATCCTGCACATCGTCCTGGCGCCCCTTCCGCGTGCAAGGCCCGCGCGTATCATCGATCCGTCTCCCCAAGGAGCGAACGCCATGAATACCAAGGTTTCCAGGCTGATCAGCCTCGGCGCGGGTCTCGAAGCACAGCAGGCCGAACTCGCCGACCGCATTGCCCGAAACGCACCCGGCGAGGGCATGCACGAATGTGCAATCCCCGGCGTTGGCCTGCTGCGTTTCAACTCGCCCTCGCAGCCGACGCCGTCGGTCTACGAACCGAGCCTGTGCATCGTCGTGCAGGGCCGGAAGATCGCGCATCTCGCCGACGAGACCTACACGTACGACCCGCTGAACTACCTGGTCGTGTCGATGACGCTGCCGGTGATGGGCCAGGTGATCGAGGCCACGCCCGAAAAGCCCTACCTGTGCCTGCGCATCAACATCGACACGGCGCTGATCGGTGAACTGCAGCAGCAGGTCACCACGCCGGCACCGGATGCCGCGGCCAGCGGCCGTGCGATCTTCCTGGCCCGTACCAGCGCGCCGCTGCTCGATGCGGTGCTGCGCCTCGTGCGCCTGCTCGACACGCCGGAAGAAGCCGCGATCCTGGCGCCGCTGGCCCTGCGCGAAATCCACTACCGCGTGCTCGCCGGCGAACTCGGTCACCGGCTGCGCGAGCTGTGCGTCATCGACAGCCAGTCGCAGCGCATCGCACGCGCCATCGAACTTCTGAAGCGGCGCTTTCACGAATCGCTGCGCATCGAGGAACTCGCCGCCGCCGCGCACATGAGCAGCTCGTCGCTGCATCACCGCTTCAAGGCCGTCACCGCGATGTCGCCGCTGCAGTTCCAGAAGCACTTGCGGCTGCAGGAAGCGCGGCGCCTGATGATGATCGAGAACATCGAGGCCGCGTCGGCGGCACATCGCGTGGGTTACGAAAGCCCGTCGCAGTTCACCCGCGAATACCGGCGCCTGTTCGGCGCCCCGCCGCGGCAGGAAGTGGAGGCCGCGCGCCTCGCCGGCCGGCTCGCCGTCGGCGGATAACGTAGCCCGGACGAAGTCCGGGTTTCACTCGAGTGCGGAACGCAACCCCGGACTTCGTCCGGGCTACGGGATGGTTCAGCCCGCCCCGCGCACCCAGTCCACCGTCTTCGGGTCGAAACCCTTGCCGCGCAACCAGTCACGCAGCGCGTAGCCGGTGCCGGCGTCCCAGTACCTGGCTTCCTCGAAGGTCTCGTACTTGTAGTCGTTGAGTTCTTCGTTGAGCTTCACGGTGCCGGTCGCCGGCACGTGGTACGCGATGATCAGCTGGTTCATGCGACGGAACTCGTAGATGCCGACGAAGTTCGCGCACTGCGGTTCCAGATCCAGCTCTTCCTTGACCTCGCGCATGACGCCCGTCACCGGGTCCTCACCGCGCTCCAGGAAGCCGGTGATCAGCGCGTACCAGTCCTTCGGCCAGGCGATGTTGCGCGCCAGCAGCACCTTGCCCTCGTGCTCGACGATGGCGGCCACTACGGGAACGGGGTTGTCCCATTGGACGAAGCCGCATTCCGGGGTCACGCAGGCGTTTCGCTGCATGCCGCCGGTGTGGACCATCTGGAGGGTCTGGCCGCATTGCGGGCAGTAGATATAGGGACGGCTCATGCGGCGGGCTTCCGGGTCGCAGGGGTTTCGGGGAGGAGTGCAGTGTAGACGCCGTGGTGGCGCGCGACCTCCACGTCGCCCACGCGGATCACCGTCGTCAGGGCCTGGCGTGCGCGTCCGTGTTGGCGGAAATACTGGATCAGCGCATCCAGATCGTCACCGGCGCACCGGCTTTCCACCGTGCAGTCGGCCGTCGCCGGCGCCAGGAATTCGGTGCGGCCTTCCTTGCCCACCAGCTTGGTCTCCAGCCCGGCCCGCACGAACGCCGCGTGCAGCAGCATCCAGCCGCCCACCAGCCCGACGGCCGCCAGCGCGCCGCCGAAGACGGTGCCATGCGGATTCACGTTGGGCGCCAGCGGCAGGTGCAGCAGCAGGTGTTCGCGCCCGGCGCCCTGCACCCGCAGGTCCATGTGGCGGCTGAGCGGGATGTGCGTGTGCAGGTAGCGTTCGAGTTCGTCGGCGGTCATCCGCAGACGCTATCCCGGTGCCGCACGCGGCTCAACCGCGGCACGGGGACGGGCGCTAGACTCCGGGCATGGACGGGGAGCCCATCACGCGGATATCGGCGACAGCGGTCGTGCCCGTCACGCGCGCTCCACGGCTCCCTTCGCGTCGATAGCCCGGAGCGCCTGCCCTGGACATCCGTTCACTGCTGGCGCAGACCCATCTCTTCGTCGCGCTGTCCAGCCCCGCGCTGGATCACCTCGTGGCCGCCACCCGCGTACGTCATCTGGCCAGCGGCGAAACACTGCTGGGCATCGGCACTCCGGCGGACAGCTTGTACATCGTCGCCGTCGGCCGGCTGCGCGTGGCGCTGGAGAACGGCGCGATCGTGAACGACGTCGGCCGGCTCGAACCGGTCGGAGAGATCAGCCTGCTTTCCGGTGAAGCGCGCACCGCCAACGTCTACGCCGTGCGCGACACCACGGTGCTGGAGATCAGTCGGCTGGCGCTGTACGAGGTCTTCGCGCAGCACCCGTCGGCGCTGCTCGCGATGAGCCGGATGATCATCCAGCGCCTGCGCCAGAACCAGCGCGCGGCGCAGCTTGCTTCCGTGCGCCGTTCGCGGTCCTTCGCGCTGCTGCCCGCGGGCCCCTCGGTGGATGTCGAGACCTTCGCCGACGCGTTGTGCCGCGAACTCGCGCCCGCGGGCAGCGTCGAGAAACTCGATGCGGCCACCGTCGATTCGGCGCTCGGCGCCGGCAGCGCGCAGATCGCACCGGGCGCCGAGGGCGAGGAACGCCTGATCGAGTGGCTGCAGGCGCACGAGCTCGAGCATTCGCACCTGGTCTACGTCGGCACGCCGGATCGCGGCCAATGGTCGCGACGCAGCATCCGCCAGGCCGATCGCGTGCTGGTGCTGGCCAATGCCGCCGACGATCCGGCCACCAGCACCGTCATCGCCGATCTGCGCGCCAGCGGCCTGCGCGTGCCGGTGAACCTGGTGCTGCTGCGCCCCGAGGGCGCCACAGAGCGACGCGTGCTCGAGTGGCGCGAGGCCACCGGCGCCAGCGCGCACTATTTCGTCCGCCCGGGCACGCCGCGCGACATCGGACGTCTGGCGCGCAGCCTCACCGGCCGCGCCGTCGGCCTGGTGCTCGGCGGCGGCGGCGCACGCGGCTTTGCGCACCTGGGCGTCCTGCGCGCGCTCGAAGAACTGAAGATCGACGTGGACGTCACCGGCGGCTCGAGCATGGGCGCCTTCATCTCGGCCTTGTGCGCCTGCGGCCACAGCAGCACGGAGATCCTGCGCCTGACGCGCGAGACGTTCGTGACCCGCAACCTGCTCAACGATTATCTGTTTCCCAGCGTCTCGCTGATCCGCGGCCGCAAGTTCCTGCGCCGTCTCGAGGACATCTTCGGCGACCGCCGCATCGAAGAACTGCAGACGCCGTACTACTGCGTCTCCACCAATCTGACGCGCGGCACCGCCTGCATCCACGATCGTGGTCCGCTGCACCTGTGGCTGGGCACCAGCATGTGCATCCCCGGCGTGGCGCCGCCGGTGGCCTACAAGGGCGAGCTGTACGTCGACGGCGCGGTGGTGAACAGCCTGCCGACCGACGTCATGCAGGCGCTCGAGCGCGGGCCGATCATCGCCTCCGATGTCAGCACCGAGGGCGGCATCGCCGCGCCCGGCATCGAAGGGCCCGATCCCGAAGGCCTCTTGAAGTGGACGCACAGCGAGAAGCGGCCGAGCCTGCTGTCGATCCTGTTCCGCACGGCGACGCTGACCAGCGAGTCGGGCGTGTCGGCACGCGCCGCGCGCGCCGACCTGTACCTGCGCATGCCGGTGCTCGGCATCGGCATGTTCGACTGGAAGCGCATCGACGAACTGGCCGAACGCGGCTACGCGTACGCGATGGAGAAACTGCCGCCGTTCCGCGACTCGATGGACCTCAACGGCGGACGTCCGTCCCATCCAGGCTGAGGACGGCGGAACCGCTTCGCAGGCTGCCCGGCCCTCAACCTGCATCCTGCAAACCGCAGCCCGGACGCTCCGCGGGCCACCGGATTTACGAATTGCAAGATGTTGATTTGTATAAAACAAATCGCTCTCCTGAACTTGGCATGAAGGGCGCATGGAGACCTCCACGCAAGGAGAGTCGACATGCCCACCATCTGGATCGCCGTACTTCTGAGTGCCTGCACCTTCGGTGGTGCCCTCGCCGTGATCGAGGTTTCCGGTGACTTCGCGCAACTGGCGAAAGGCATCTACGCGCTGGCGGTGCTGGGCATCGCGGCCTACCTGGTGACACGCGACAGCCCGGACACCGACGACTTCGCCTCGGGCGCCCTCGAACCCCAATCCGAAACCTGACGCCCGCGACCTCGCGAAGCGTGTAGAACCTGTCGTCCTGCACGTCGATCGCGAGTCCCCTCGCGCTCGAAACCCGCGCGCTCCCGAAACGGCTCCGGCACATGCAGCGCGCCCAGCGGCCCGAGTATCCAGGCGTGCCCGTCGCCGACGTCCCGCGCGACGTCGCCGCTCCCCGAACCGACATCCGCGTCCTGCAGCTGGAGCGCGATCCGGTCGAAGCCGAACGCACGCAGGCCCGCATCGACCAGGCCCTGCCGGGCTGCCTCTTCACCGTCGTCGATCACGAGCAGGCGTTCCGCGATCAGCTTTCTGACACCGCGTTCGACCTGATCCTGGCCGACGACGACCTGCCGGCATTCGACGCCCGCGCGGCGCTGGAGATCGCCAAGGAGCTGGCCCCCGGAATTCCGTTCGTGCTGATCTGTGGCGCGCTCGGCGAAGAGAGTGCCCTCGACCTGCTGCGTAACGGCGCCACCGACCATGTCTCGAAGCAGCGTCTGGACCGGCTGCCGATGGTGGTCCGCCGCGCGCTGGACGCGCTGCGCGAGCACCGTCATCGCGTCGCCGCCGAGCGCGCGCTGTATGAAGCCGAGGCGCATTACCGGATGCTGATCTCGGCGCTGAAGGACTACGTCGTCATCGGACTGGACCGGCGCGGGCAGATCCGCAGCTGCAACAACGCGGCGCGGCAGATTCTGGGCTGCGATCCGGCGAGCCTGGTCGGGCTGGACGCCTCGAGGATCTTCGAGGCGTCGGATCCAGGGCTCGACCTGCCGACCGGCCTGGAGCAGGCGGCGCAGGCCGGCAGCGTCGCCGATGATCGCTGGGTGATCACGCCCGGCGGCAAGCGCATCTTCGCGTCGATCGTGACGACCGCCATCCGCGACGGCGACCAGCGACTGATCGGATTCTCCAAGCTGTTGCGCGACCGCAGCAGCGCGCGCCGCACGGCGGAGATCCTGCAAGTGGCGCAGGCCGAAGCGCGGCGCGATCTGTCACATCGCGCTGCCGCCGAATCGGCGCTGCGCGAGAACAGCGAGCGGCTGGGCGCGGCGCTCGAAGCCGCGGCCGCCGGCACCTTTCGCTGGGATTTCTCCAGCAACGGGATCCGCTGCGACGCTGCGCTGGAGACGCTGCTCGGGCTGCAGACCTCGCTGGGTACGCGCTCCTTCCGCAGCCTGCTGCCGCTGATCCACGTCGACGACCGCGCGCCGATGGCCGAGGCACTGCGTCACAGCCGCGTGCGCGGAACCGACTTCGACCAGGAGTTCCGACTGGCGCGCTACGGCCAGCGCGCCGATCGCGAACCCGAGCGCTGGATGCAGGCGCGCGGCAAGACCTTCGTCGAGCGCGGCATGCCGGTCTACATGACCGGCGCCTGCGTCGACGTCACCGAGCGCCGGCAGGCGGAAGCCGCGTTGCGCGACGCGGACCGGCGCAAGAGCGAGTTCCTGGCGATCCTCGCGCACGAGCTGCGCAATCCGCTCGCGCCGATCCGCTCCAGTCTCGACGCGATGCGGCTGAGCACCGACCCTGCGGTGCAACTGGACATCCGTGATCGCATGGACCGGCAGGTCCAGCACATGGTGCGGCTGATCGACGACCTGATGGACCTGAGCCGCATCGACCATGGCCGCATCACGCTCGAGCGCCGGCAGGTCGATCTCGCCGTCGCCGTGCGATCCGCGCTCGACGCCAGCACGCCGCTGATCCATGCGCGCGCGCACCGCGTGGTGCTGCAGCTGCCGCCGGCGCCGGTCTACGCGCAAGCCGACGAGACGCGCATCGTGCAGGTCATCTGCAACCTGCTGAACAACGCGGCGAGCTACACCGACCCGGGCGGCCGAATCGAAGTGAGCGTCAGACGCGAGGACGGCGATGCCGTGATCGAGGTGAGCGACACCGGCATGGGCATCGACGCCGACATGCAGGCGCGAATCTTCCAGTCGTTCACCCGCATCAAGGCCTCGTCCGTCAACCCGGGCGGGCTGGGCATCGGGCTGTCGATCTGCTCGCAGCTGATCCGCCTGCACGGCGGCAGCATCGCGGTGCACAGCGCCGGCCGTGGCCACGGCAGCGTGTTCACGGTGCGACTGCCTGCGCTGGTGCGCCCACTGGAAACCCCGCAAAAGCGGACGGAGCCCGAGCACGCTGATCCGCTGCGCATCCTGGTGGCCGACGACAACGTCGATGCCGCGGAAGCCCTGGGCGTGACCTTGCAGTGCCTGGGCCACGATTGCCGCACCGTCACGCGCAGCACCGCGGTGATCGGCACGCTGCGCGAGTACCGGCCCGACGTGTTGCTGATGGACATCGGCATGCCCGAACTCGACGGCTACGCGGTCTGCCGGCTGCTTCGCGGCGCCGAAGACCTGCAGGGACGCCTGCCTTTCATCGTCGCGGTGACGGGCTGGGGCGAAGAGGCCGACCGGCGCCGCACCCGGCAGGAAGGTTTCGACCTGCACCTGGTCAAGCCGGTGGGGCTCAAGGATCTCCAGAAGACGCTGGCGACCGCGCGGGAGGCGCGGCGTCGGCCAACGTCGCCCGGGCGTTGAATTTCGCGAAGCGAAAGAGCCAGGGGCCGCTGCGTCGATCGACAGGCTTCCCGGGTTTCACCCGGCCTACGAAATCTCTTACGGAAATTTTACGGACCCTTTGCTAGCGTGTATCGACCCGGAGAGGATCGATGCACCTACTCGTCATTGAAGATCACGCCGACCTCGCCGCGAACATCGGCGAATACCTGCAAGCGCAGGGCAGCGTCGTGGATTACGCTGCCGACGGCCTCACCGGCCTGCACCTGGCCGCCGTCAACCGCTACGACGCCGTGATCCTCGACCTCAACCTGCCCGGCCTGGACGGCATGACGATCTGCCAGCGCCTGCGCCAGGACGGCCGCAGCACGGTGCCACTGCTGATGCTGACCGCGCGCGACACCGAGCAGGACAAGGTGCAGGGCCTCGAAGCCGGCGCCGACGACTACCTCACCAAGCCCTTCTCGCTGGCCGAGTTGCACGCGCGCATCCGTGCGCTGGTGCGCCGCAACTCGGGCAACAGCAACCTGCTGCGCGTGGCCGACCTGAGCTTCGACGCGCTGAGCTTGATCGCCAAGCGCGGCGGCCGCCGCCTGGAACTCACGCGCGCCGCCATCAAGCTGCTGGAGGCGCTGATGCGCGCCTCGCCCGGCGTGCTCTCGCGCGAAGCCGCGGAGCGTGCGATCTGGGGCGACTCGCCGCCGGACAGCGAGGCGAGCCTGCGCGGTCACGTGCACGCGCTGCGCAAGCTGATCGACGACGGCGAAGGCGTGAAGCTGCTGCACACGCTGCACGGCGTCGGCTACCGGCTGGTTCCGGATGCCGACAATTAGGCTGGGACTGCGGGCGCGCTTCATCGCGGCCTGCCTGCTGCTCGTCAGCTTCAGCACCGCCGGCTATTACATGGCGGTGTCGCAGTTCATCGAATTTCTCGAAGCCGAACTGCGCGACACCACCTTGCTGGGCGAGCTCGACGAGTTCGTGCGGACCTACGAACACGACCCGCAGATCCCCGGCCCGCGCGCCCAGGGTCTGAGCAGCTACGTACTGCCCGCGGGTGAACATCCTTCGACCTTGCCCGAGATCCTGCGAACACTGCCGCCGGGCGCCTACGAGGACATCGTCATGGACGGCAAGGAGGTGGCGATCGCGCGCCAGGACGTGAAGGGCGCCCGCCTCTACGTCGTACTCGACATGCAGCGCATCGAAGATCTCGAAGAACATTTCGTCAGCCTGGCCTGGGTCTGCGCCCTGATTTCCTGGGGCGCCGCGGTGGCGCTCGCGCTGTGGCTGGCGCGACGTGTACTGCAGCCAGTGACGGAACTGGCGCACCTGGTGGGCACGCTCAAGCCCGGCGATCCGACGTTGCGGCTCGCGCCGCGCTTCGACGACGCCGAGATCGGCGTCATCGCCACCGCGCTCGATCGCTTCATGGAACGCATGGAGGCGTTCATCTCGCGCGAACAGGCCTTCACCGAGGACGCGAGCCACGAGCTGCGCACGCCGCTGGCGGTGATCGACAGCTCCGCGCAGATCCTTGCGGAAGATCCCGATCTGTCGGCCCCGGCGCACGAACGCGTGCGCCGCATCCTGCGCGCCGCGCAGCAGATGCAGATGCTGATCGAAGCGCTGTTGTTCCTGGCGCGCGAAGAAGGGGCGTACGCGGCCGAAGAACTGCATCTGCACCAGCTGCTGCGGGACGTCGCCGAGAACTACAGCGAGATGGCCGCAGCCAAGAACCTGGAGTTGTCGATCCACTCGGCGCCCGCGGTGATCAACGCGCCGCGTGGCATGGCGGCCTGCGTCATCAGCAATCTGCTGATCAATGCCATCCACTACACCGATCGCGGCCGCGTGGAGGTGCTGCTGGAACCGGGTCGGCTGGTCGTCGTGGATACCGGGATCGGCATCGCACCCGACGAGCTCGGGCGCGTCTTCGAACGGCGCTTTCGCGGCTCGCACAGCCGCGGCCTTGGGCTCGGGCTCTATCTGGTGAAGCGCATCTGCGATCGGCTTGGATGGCGAACCAACGTGGAGAGTTCTCCCGAAAAGGGCACCCGCTTCGAAGTCCTGTTTCCGTCATCGCCCGCAACGACTGGCCGCAAGAGCACCTGAACCCTTCGGTCGGGCCTTCGTGCGCATGAATTCTTCGCGCGCTGACGAATAACTAACGGTCCGTCAACGCCGCCTCCACGCGCTGCTCTCCATGCTGCGTGCATGATCGAACACGCATGCACACGCCTCCGCTCGGCGCGCCGAAGAGCGACGGCGTCCCGCTTCCATTCGCAACGCACGAGCTCGGCGCGCCGTGCGCGCCGCCACTCCATCCGCAGGGTCTGGATGGGCCTGCTCTGCGTGTTCGCTCCTTCGCTGGCCACGGCCGGTGGCACTGGCGGGCCACTGGCCAACGAACATCCGGGCTGGGAGAAAAGCGGCGACGTGCTGCAGTGGGGCATCCCGCTGTTCGGCCTGGGGCTGAGCTTCCTGATGCATCCCGGCCAGGTTGAAAGCAGCTTCGACCTGCTGCTGTCCGATGCGACCGACGGGTCGGGATTGAACTGGCCCGGCCCGCGGCTGCGGCGCTCGCCGTGGCAGGACTTTCTCGTCTCGTTCGCACGCATGGAAGTGGCGACTTACGGGCTGAAGTACAGCATCGATGCCAAGCGCCCCAACGGCGGTGGCCAGTCGTTTCCGTCCGGTCATTCGGCGGCCGCCTTCATGGGCGCCGAGTTCATCCGCAAGGGCTACGGATTCGGCTGGGGCGTCCCCGCCTATCTCGCCGCCGGCTGGGTGGGCTACACGCGCGTCGAATCGCACAACCACTACTGGCGCGATGTGCTCGGCGGCGCCGCGGTGGGCATCGCCTCGAACTACGACTTCGACGACATCGAGACGCCGGTCGGCACGTTGAACATCGGCCTCGCCTCGTTCACGCCGGACATGGGCGGGCATCTGGCCGTGGACGATCCGCTGGCGGTGACGCCGTTCGATGCGCCGCGTCCGATCCCCGGCCTGCTGTTCGAACTGGCGTTCTGAGATGCCGACGATCCCTACCGATGTCGGCACCGTCCGGCCGGCTTCTTCCTCGTCCGTCGGCCAGGCCCGAGCATCGCGGCGGATCGGCGCGCTGCGCATTCCGCGCGGCCGGCTGGGCACCAACAGCCTGCTGCTGATCGTTGCGCTGTACCTGTCGGCGACCCAGAACCACTCTTTCTGGAGCCAGGTGTCGCGCGTGCTGCCGGTCGAGCACGGCACGTCGGTGTACGGGCTGCTCGGCTCGCTGTTCGTCGCGCTCAACGTGCTGCTGCTGCTGGCGATGGCGCCGTTCAGCGCGCGTCGCATCGTCAAGCCGGCGCTGGTGCTGTTCCTGCTCACCGCCGCCGTCTGCAGCTACTTCATGGACAGCTTCGGCGTGGTGATCGACGAATCGATGATCGTCAACGCGGTGCAGACCGATGTGCGCGAGGCCGGCGAACTGCTGAGCCTGCCGCTGCTGCTGCACGTGCTGCTGTACGGGGTCGCGCCGGCGATTCTGGTTGCGCGCGTGGAACGGGTCGGCAGTACATGGCTGCGCGAACTGGGCAAGCGATGCCTGCTCGTGCTGCTGGCGCTGAGCGTGCTGCTGGCCTGCGTACTCGCCAACTACAAGAGCGTCAGCCTGTGGGCGCGCACCAACCGCCACGTGCGCATGTACGTGAATCCGACGTTCCCGATGCACGCGCTCGGCCAGCAGGTGGCCAATCTGCTCAAGGCGCCCGATGCACCGCCGTTGCCGATCGCCACCGACGCCGTGCGCCTGCCGGCCGTCTCGGGCAAGCCCCGGGTCGTCGTGATGGTCGTGGGCGAGACGGCCCGCGCCGCAAACTTCCAGCTCGCCGGCTACGAGCGCGACACCAATCCGGAACTGTCGAAGATCGAGGGCGTCGTCAGCTTCAACCAGCTCTGGTCCTGCGGCACCGCCACCGCAGTGTCGGTGCCCTGCATGTTCTCGCGGCTGCATCGCACGTCGTTCAGCCGCTCGAAGGCGCGCAAGGAAGAGAACGTGCTCGACGTGCTGCATCGCACCGGCGTCGCGGTGTCGTGGCGCGACAACAATTCGGATTCCAAGGGCGTCGCCTCGCGGCTTCCCTACGAGGATTTCCGTCGGCGCAAGGACGCTAGCCTGTGCGACGCCAAAGATTGCCACGACGAGATCCTGCTCGAAGGCCTGGACGAGATGCTCGCCTCGACGACCGGCGATCGCATCGTCGTGCTGCATCTGCTCGGCAGCCACGGACCCTCGTACTACAAGCGCTATCCCGCAACGTTCCGGAAATTCGTTCCGGACTGCGCGCAGGACGACGTGCAGAGCTGCTCGCGCGAGACCATCGTCAACGCCTACGACAACACGATGCTCTACACCGATCACGTGCTGGCGAAGCTGATCGGCATGCTCCAACGTCACCAGGACCAGATCGAGCCGACGATGGTCTACATGTCGGATCACGGCGAGAGCCTGGGCGAGAACGGCATCTATCTGCATGGGCTGCCGTACGCGGTGGCGCCGGACGAGCAGACGCATGTGCCGGGTGTCGTCTGGTCGCCCTCGCACGATCTGAAGTGCGTGCAGTCGCGGCGCATGCGCGCCTATTCGCACGACAACCTGTTCCCGACCTTGCTGGGTTTGTTTTCGATCCAGACGCGGGAGTATCACCAGGGCGACGACATGCTCGGCGGGTGCGGAGTGGCGGCCTCGCGATAGGGCGGGAATCGTCGGCGGACGGGATCCCGAGCTTCGCCCGGGCTACGGTGGGCATCCCGTTTGCGGCGCCCGGAACGGAAGCGACGCATCGAAGTCGTATTCTGCGGGACTTCCCCTCCGCTCCCACGACCGACCGATCCCATGACCACCGCCCGCGCCTACGCTGCTTCGTCGTTGAACGCCCCGCTCGCTCCCTGGTCGCTGGAGCGCCGCGGCGTCGGCCCCGGCGACGTGCGCATCGACATCCTCTTCTGCGGCATCTGCCATTCCGACGTGCACGCCGCCCGCAACGAGTGGGGCGGCACGACCTACCCGCTCGTGCCGGGCCACGAGATCGTCGGCCGCGTCGTGGAGACCGGGAGTTCGGTGTCGCGCTTCCGCCCCGGCGATCTGGTCGGCGTCGGCTGCATGGTCGATGCCTGCCTGACCTGCTCGAGCTGCAAGGCCGGCGAAGAACAGCTCTGCGAAACCGGTTTCACCGGCACCTACGGTGGCACCGACAAGATCAGCGGCGGCGTGACCTACGGCGGGTATTCCGATCACATCGTCGTCAAGGAGAACTTCGTGCTGCGCATTCCCGCCGGCCTCGACCCGGCGGGCGCCGCGCCGCTGCTGTGCGCGGGCATCACCACGTACTCGCCGCTGCGGCACTGGAAGGCCGGTCCCGGCAAGAAGGTGGGCATCGTCGGCCTGGGTGGTCTGGGACACATGGGCATCAAGCTGGCGCACGCGATGGGCGCCGAGGTGGTGCTGTTCACGACCTCGCCGTCGAAGGTGGCGGACGGTGCGCGTCTGGGCGCCGACGCCGCGGTCTTGTGGAAGGATCCTGCGCAGCTCGCGCCCCACGCCGGCACGTTCGACCTGATCCTGGACACGGTCGCCGCCTCGCACGATCTCGATGTGTTCCTGCAGCTGCTGCGTCGCGACGGCACGCTGGTGCTGCTCGGCGCACCCGACCAGCCGCATCCCTCGCCCAACGTGTTCAACCTGCTGCTGCGGCGCCGCAGCCTCGCCGGCTCGCTGATCGGCGGCATCGCCGAGACGCAGGAGATGCTCGACTTCTGCGCGCAGCATGGCCTGCTGTCGGACATCGAGACCGTCCCGGTGCAGAAGGTCAACGAGGCGTTCGACCGCACCGTGAAGGGCGACGTGAAGTACCGCTTCGTCATCGACATGAAGACGCTGGGCTGATCGGGCAGGATTCGCAGCAGGCGGGCGTCCTTTCGTTCGTTCGCCGCGCCGCTTGGTCCGGCGCGGCGGACGGAGCGTGGTCGCCGGCATCGACTTGATCTTCCGCGACGCTCCGGCGCGCGGTCGTCGCACGGGGGAGGAGACGAGCACATGCCGCGGCCGATCACGCAACGCGCCAGTTCGCTGCCCGCGCTCGGCGGCGCCGCGGCGCTCACGCTGGCGCTGTACTTCGTGCCGCAGCTCGGTGTCGTCGCCCGTCCGCTGAGCCTGCTCTCGACCGTCGTCCACGAGCTCGGGCACGGGCTGGTCGCGCTGATGCTCGGCGGCGACCTGCATCGCCTCTACGTGTGGTCGGACGGATCCGGCGTGGCCCAGTACTCGGGTGATTTCGGCCGCTTCGCGAGCGCCGCCACCGCGGCCGGCGGCCTGCTCGGGCCGCCGGTGGCGGCGATGTTCCTGTTCCTGGCCAGCCGCAGCGAGATCGGTGCGCGACGAGCGCTCGCCGTGTTCGCGCTGGTGTTGTCCATCAGCCTGCTGCTGTGGGTGCGCAACCTGTTCGGCCTGTTCTTCATCGCGTCGCTGTGCGCACTGCTGGTGCTGTTGCTGTGGAAGGGCAGCGCGCGCGTGGCACAGCTCGTCACCGCGTTCCTGGCGATGCAGCTCACGCTTTCGGTGTTTTCGCGCGCGGATTACCTGTTCACGGCGAGCGCGCAGACGGCGCAGGGCCTGGGGCCTTCGGATACCGCGCAGATCGCGGAGGCTTTGTTGTTGCCGTATTGGATATGGGGCGCGCTGATCGCGGCGGTTTCGTTGGTGGTGTTGTGGGTTGGCTTGGTCAGCGTGACGCGGGCGCTTCGCTAAGCCGTAGCCCGGGTGAAACCCGGGATTCCTTTCGCAAACCGAGCGCAACCCCGGGTTTCACCCGGGCTACGGGGCGGTGCTCCGTGAGGTTATTCCGGCCAGCGTGGTCGCCGATTCCGCGATCGACCGGAAGCGCATCAGCTGCGCAGCGCGATAAGCAACCGTAGCCCGGACGAAGTCCGGGATTGCGCTCGCACTACGTGGCGATGCCCCGGACTTCGTCCGGGCTACGGGGTTATTCCGGCAGCCCGGCCAGCGTCGCCGCCGGTTCCGCGATCGACTGGAACCGCATCAGCTGCGCGGCATTCAGATGACGATGGCTGAGCAGCGGCATCAACCCGGCGCCGAGCAGGCGCTCGGCCTGCGCGTCGCCCATGAAGCGCTCCGCCGAGGGCACCAGTTCCTTGTCGCCGTCGCGATCGATGCGCGTGGCGCTGGGAAGATCGCCGATGTCGCGTTCGTCGTTGGGCGAGAACGACCAGCCTTCCGCCGCACGGAACGCGCGCCCGAGCAGCAGCGCGCAGGCCAGCGCACCGGAAGCCCAGAGGTAGTGCTCGTGCGCCGGGGTGTTGCCCAGTTCCTCGAACGCGAAGGCGTCGATGCGCTCGTCGCGCGCGCCGTAAGGCCGCCGCATCAGCAGGCGCGGCGCCACCAGGCCGATCCAGCGCGCGAGGTCGCTCTTGCGCAGTTCGTTCCAGTCGTCGAGACCCGGGGCCTCGGCGTCCGCCAGCGCCGGATCGCCTTCCGCAAATACCGGACCACGCGCCTTCGCCGCGACCATCGCCAGTTCCGCCAGCAGGCCGATGTCGGCCGGCGACGCGCCGAACCGATACAGGCTCACCACCGCCGACCAGCCCAGGCCGCCCGGCTGGTTGCGCCAGCGATCCACCAGCGCGGCGTGAAGACCCGTCTTCGCCACTTCCGCGCCGGCGTTGATGTAATCGAGCAGCAGCTCTTCGCGCGTCACGTCGAACAGGTGCAGCTGCAAGGTCTCGTCGAGTTCGAGATTCGCCACCAGCCACTGCACCCCGCGCCACGCGGCCTCGCGCGACTGGAATGCCGGGTCGTGCAGGACCTGGCGCATCTGCTCGGCAATGGCCGAATCCACGGCGGCCACGTAGCTCCTGGTCTCCGCCGTGCGATCCGGAACGATGTGCGGCGCGACGATGCGACGGATCATCGCGTCGAAGCCCTCGTCGGCGGATTTCGCAGCCGCACGCGAGGACGCGACGCCTGCCGGCGTGCCGCCGAGCAGCGCGGACAGCGGAGAAGCCTCGTCCGATGCGCTGCCGGCCGGCGCGGCAGGCGCCACGGTCGATGCTGGCGGCGGTTGCGTGCGTGCCGTGCGCAGCGCCTGGAACAGCGGCAGCTTCGCGAACAGGGCATCCGGGTGGAAATCGTCGAGGCTGGCAAACGCGATATCGCCGACCCCGGTGCTCACGCGCGGCGCGAGACGCGCCATCGTCGCGTCGAAGTTGTCGACATCGACACGAAGCGTCGGGCGCGTCGCCAGCGGCGTGCGTTCGGATGCGGGACGACCGCTGAAATCGCCCAGCAGCAACAGTCGCATCGGCGCATCCGGCTCACGTGGCTTGCGACTGCCTGCGCCCTTGGGTCCGAAGTCCATGCCGAAATCCATGCGTCCCGACGCCATCGCCGCTCTCCCTGTCTGCCTGCATCCGCACCATGCCCGAACCTGCGGGCGATGACCAACGCGGGCTGTGATCCAGGTCCGGCCGCAGGTGGCGACCCCGCTCGTCGCTGCGGGCTTCGCTGGAGGCGCTCGGGGGATCGCGGACCCGGGCGCTTTTCCGCGAACGCTCAGTAACCCGCGCCCGGCCCGCCGTCGCTGCGCGGACGCCAGTCGACCGCGCCCGATCGGGTCTGTCCCAGATAGGTGTAGCCCACGCTGAGCGCGCCCACTTCCTGGTTCGCGTCCGGCAGTCCGTCGTAGCTCGCGTCGCGACGCGAGAACACGTACTTCAAGGTCAGGCCGTGCAGCCGGTACACACGCCACGTCAGCGACACGTCGGCACGGATGATGTTCTCCTTGCCGTTGTCGTCATCCGACGCGGTGTCCGAGATGCGGTAGTCCCGCGCCGTCATGTCCAGCGACACGACGTCGCTGAAGATGAATCGCAGGGCGAGCAGCCCTTGCGCAGAAATCCCGGCGCGATAGTCGCGCTCCTCGCCGCTGCGCGCCTCGCCCGCGGAGCCGTAGCCGACGCCGCCCAGAACCGTGCCCTGCAACGCGACGTCGCGCGACATCCACCATTGCGCCGTCGTGCCCAGCGACGCCGAGGTCGTCGACACGCGGAAGATCTGCGGTGCGATGTAATCGTAGGTGCCGTACAGACCCCAGATGCCGCGATACGAATCGCCGATCGAGTAGTTCGTGCCGATCAGCAGGCCGCGCGACATCACGTTCTCCAGCGCGTTGCTCGTGGCGGCCGTGAACTGGAAGTGGAAATAGTCGAACGGGCGGTCGTAGGTGTATCCGGGTTTTCCTGGCAAGCCGTACGCCATCGTGAAGTCCGCGATCGCCTCGCCCTTGCGGTAACTCTGCGGCGTGAAGTCCTCGGCCTCTCCGCGCGCGCTCACGTCGGAATCGACATCGGACGCGACGTTCGCGCCGATGTCGATGCGCGTGTACACCGCCGGATCATGACTGCGAAAGACGCCATCGAAGCGCTTGCCGTAGGCAGCACGAGTGAAGCCGGTCGACGGCGAGATGAAGGCCGCGCCGATCTCGCGCCAGAAGCCCGGCGGCCCGCCGTTGTTGCTCTCGAGCAGAAGGCTGGCCATGCGAAACAGCGGCTCGCCGAGAAAGCTGCCGCCGAATCCGGTGGTGAGCTGATCGTTGAACGAGGGCTCGGTGGTTTCTCCCATGACCTCCCAGGCCGCGCTGGCGACGAAGGTGTAGGCCGAGGCGGCCCAGTAGTCCAGGCCCGCCGCGCGCGAGAAGCCGTGATACATCGAGCCCTGGTACGGGTGGCCGATCTGGTTGATGTCGAAGCGGTCGCTGTCGTAGACCCAGTCGCCCTTCAGGTTGTCCTTGATCGATCCCCAGTTCGAGTCGTAATCGGATACGCCCGAGAACTCCCGGTTGTACTGGTTGAGCAGGAAGTCGAACAGGAAGATGTTGGCCGCCGGAACCCACCAGCTCTTGCCGCTGCCTTCACCCCAGTTGAGGACCGGCACCGGCTTGTTGTCGGCGAACGCGGTCGGCGCGCGCTGCTGCTGCGAGGAATCGAGCGGCGGATCGTTCTCCGCCCAGGCGGGGGTTCCGATGACGAACAGGGCCAGGGCACACAGCAGGACGCGGGAAGTGGGACGCATGGCCTGCAGGTCTCGGGGATGGGCGGCGAGCGCACTCGCAATCGGTGTGCCCGGCCCACCCGTCCCGCGGGACCGGTGCGTGATCCCGGGCTTCGCCCGGGCTGCGCGGTTCCGGTCGGCTACGCGCTATTTCTTCGCCGGCTTGGTTTCGTACGCGTCCATCGCCTTGAGCAGCGCCGCCTTGTTCCGCTCGACGCGCGCCACG
Organism: Panacagrimonas perspica; assembly: GCF_004364935.1. Taxonomy (GTDB): domain Bacteria; phylum Pseudomonadota; class Gammaproteobacteria; order Nevskiales; family Nevskiaceae; genus Panacagrimonas; species Panacagrimonas perspica. The sequence continues at coordinate 579,784 of NZ_SOBT01000009.1, forward strand.
CACAGCTGCTCCGTGTCCGCCGACATCTGCAGGTACGCCTCGGCGCCCTTCGTCTTCATGATCTCCTCTTCCCGCGCTCCGACCTTTTCGGCGGCGGCCTTGAACTCGGTCCGGAGCTCGTGGCCGGCCAGCGCGGTGGCAATGCGCAGGTAGGCCTGCACGTTGTCCTCCACCTTGCGAAGGTCCGCCGCGTCCTTGTAGTTGGAACTGCGCAACAGGAACGCGTAGTTGGCGCGCGAGGCAGCGCAGTCGAGATACGGCGCATAGGCCGGTTCGGCCGGGGGCGTCGCCGCAGCGAGCGGCATGGAGGCGATCAGCAGGGCAGCAGCGGCGAGCAGTCTGGGGTGGCGAAAGGTCATCGGGATCGGCATCGGGTCCGGGGAATGTTGTCGCGCACGATAAAGGCAGTTGCCGGCTCGTGCCGAGCTTCAGCGATCGTCGCTGCGGCTCGCGCCCCCCTGCGTCGAGGGGCGCCGCGATCCAGAGGAAGACGACGGCGTGGGCATCGGCGAACGGGGAGCGACCTGCCGGACCGTCGGCGGCTTGGGCACGTAGCTGCTGCTGCCTCGCGGCGGGTCGATCATCGGCGTCTCGTCGGGACGTCGCGGAACACGCGGCCCGCGGTCGTCGTGCCGGTCATGTCCGCGACGGTCGCCTCCACGCTCGTACGGATGGACCGGGTAGGCCGCCACGCCATCGTCATAGGGATAGGACGCCGGACCGGGCTGGCTCAGGATCACCTGCGCGTTCGAATCCTTCGGTGTCGTGACCTCGATGTGCTGCCGGCGGGTCTCTTCCCGCGTCACGAGGGCGCCGAGTGTCTCGCGGCGCGAGGTCTCCGAATCGATCGTCGTGACGTTGCCGGCGCGCGGGTCGTACGGCGTGGCGCGCTGGCTGTCGTTGCAGGGCTGGTCCTGGTAATGCTTGCGGCCCGCATCGTCCGTGCACTTGTACACCTGCGCCTGCGCCGTGCCGGCCGCGATCAGCGAGACGAAGGTGAGCAGCACACGCATCACGGTGTCCGGTCCCCGAAGCCCGCCCGACGTGGGCGCGATGCAGTGTGGCAGGTCGGGTGGACAGCGGCATCGGGGTAGCTCGTCGAAGCGCGGATCACCCCTTCACGCACAGCACCTGCTTCAAGGTATGCACCACCTCCACCAGGTCCGACTGGTCCTTCATCACCGCTTCGATGTCCTTGTAGGCCGCCGGGATCTCGTCGAGGATCCCGCTGTCCTTGCGGCATTCCACGCCCAGCGTCTGGCGCCGCAGGTCCTCGACCGTGTAGTTCTTCTCGGCCTCGTTGCGTGACATGCGGCGTCCTGCCCCGTGCGCGCAGGAACACAGCGATTCCGCGTCGCCCTTGCCGCGCACGATGTAGCTGCGCGCACCCATGCTGCCCGGGATGATGCCGAGATCCCCGGCGCCGGCGCGGATCGCGCCCTTGCGGGTCACCCAGACGTCCGCACCGTAGTGATGTTCACGCGCGACGTAGTTGTGATGACAGTTGATGGCCTCGCTCGTCAGCGTGAACGGCCGCAGATCCGCATGCATCACGCGCAGGACCAGTTCCAGCATCAGCCGGCGGTTCTCCATGGCGTAGTCCTGCGCCCAGCCCACGGCCTCGACGTAGTCGTCGAACAGCACGCTGCCCTCGTTGAAGTACGCAAGATCGCGATCCGGCAGGCGGATGCAATGACGCTCCATCTCGCGACGTGCAGCCGCGATGAAGAACTGCCCGATACGGTTGCCGATGCCGCGCGAGCCCGAGTGCAGCATCACCCACACATCCTGGTTTTCATCCAGGCACAGCTCGATGAAGTGATTGCCTCCACCCAGCGACCCGAGCTGCAATTTCCAGTTCGCGTCCAGATTCGGATATTTCGACTGGATGACCGACAGGCCCGGCGCGACGCGCGCCAGCGCGTGCCGCTGCGTGTGCGTGTCCTTGTGTCCCGCCGATCCGATCGGCACCGCCTGCTCGATGCGCGCGCGAAGTTTCCCCAGGGAGTCCGGCAGATCCCGCGCCTTCAGCGACAGGCGCACGGCGTTCATGCCGCAGCCGATATCCACGCCCACGGCAGCCGGAATGATGGCGCCCTGGGTGGGAATCACGGAACCCACCGTCGCACCGATGCCCAGGTGCACATCGGGCATCGCAGCAACGTGGTGATGAACGAACGGCAGCGTCGCCACGTTGGCGAGCTGCGCCTGCACGTTGTCGGCCACCTCGTCGGTGTAGATCTTCACGGGCACACGGCCCTGCGATAGCACTTTGCGAATCGGCATCGACCTTCTCTCTCTTCTCCTGCCATCTGCGTCGCCGAACAAAAAACGGCCACGGCCCCTTTCCAGGGGCAAGGACCTGGAATCGTTCCAGGTCGGAAACACCAGCGGCTTGAACCTCTGACGTCGTCATGCCGCGAGGATCTGCGCTCGCTGTCAGCAAGCTTTCGCTCGCCTGCGATCGTGGGCACCTGTGACCAGCGAATCCCCGCAGCGTTCGCCCCGGGCACGCCGGATGCTGAGGTCCCACATCCATCGTTCACACATCCATCGTTCAACCGTACCGATCCAACCGGAGCGCCAGATGAATATCCTGATGATCACCACCAGTGCCTCGCGCATGCCGCCCGACCATCCGACCGGCCTTTGGCTCGAGGAGTTCGCCGTTCCGTACGAACATTTCATCGAGGAAGAGGCGACCGTCACAGTTGCCTCGCCGCGCGGCGGCGCGATTCCGCTCGATCCCAAGACCGAGCCCAACGACCGCCAGCGCATCAAGTGGTTCCGCGCACTGCAAGCGCTCAACGACACGATCCCACTGGACGACGTCGACGACGAAGCCTTCGACGGCGTCTTCATTGCCGGTGGTCACGGTCCGCTCGTCGATCTGGTGGACAACCCGATGCTCCAGCGACTGCTCGCGAATTTTCACGCCGACGGCAAGCTGATCGGCGCCGTGTGTCATGGCCCTGCCGCGCTGCTCAACGTGCGCGGCGCGGACGGCCACTACCTGATCCGCGACACCCGCCTGACCGGCTTCAGCAACCTGGAGGAACGCCTGACCGGCATGCACGGCAAGGTTCCGTTCCTGCTCGAGGACGAGATCAAACGTCGCGGCGCGAAGTACGACGCCGCACTGATTCCGATGACCTCCCACGTGATCCGCGACGGTGGCCTGATCACCGGACAGAACCCGGCGTCCAGCCACAAGGTTGCCGAGACGTTTCTCGACGACCTGCGCAGCAACCTGCAGTTGTTCGAGCAGCTCGGCTTGAGTTTCGATGCGCCGAGGTCGGCAGCACAGGCGATGCGCAATTGAAAAAAGCCGCCCGGCTTTCGCACCGGGCGGCTCGTTCTACCCAATCCCCAGCGCCTGACGGCCGTGTAGGGTGCGCTCCGCGCACCGAATCCCGGCCGGAACATCGGCGAGGTGCGCGGAGCGCACCCTACGTTTCGGGCGCCGGATTCATCGCACGTCGCGTTGTCGCGAGTGTCCTGCACGACCAATCGCCCGAAATCTTTACAACGCCGTCACCCGGGCGACGACGCGCCGAACCCACGGCGTCACCAAGGTCACGGTGGGAAACGCGATCGGCCATGTCGTGGCGCAACTGCGCATCCACTGCTCGGTGAATCCGGGATCCAGGCCGCGATTGATGGCGAGCACGAACGCTGAAACCAGCGCGACCATGATGGCCGACAACAGTCCGCCGAACAGCAAGGGAGCGAAACGGGAAGGAATACGCATGACGATGGCCTCCAGTGAAGCGGGAAGAGGAAAATCGAAGAAGGCACGACATCAAGGCGAGACGGCCAGGCATCGCACCGTCCAGCCGGCGATATAGAGCCCGCCTGCGAACAACGCGTGGTTGATCAGGCTGCGCACGCGGGCCGTCGCGGGATCCGGCGCGCGATGCGACGCGATGCCCGCACCCATGCACGGCTGCATCAGCAGGAACGGCGCGGCGACCGACCCGATGCCCACGATCAAGGCCGGCATCACCGTCGGTGCCGCGATCCACTCCACGCCCTGGATCCACAACAGCGCGAACGCGAACACGACGCCGATGGTGTAGTGCACGAACCAGCCGAGTGGCTTCTCGCCGCGCATCGCTGGCGACGCCGCGATCGGCCTGTGGACCAGACGTCCCCGTACCATCCACGCGACCCATCGCCCGACCAGGTCGTAGCGCGGCATCGGCAGGCCGGCGGCATGCTTCAGTGCCCAGCCCCCAAGATCCATGACGCCGGTCGCGACCGTGCCGACGAGTAATGCGTATCCGAAAACTTCGATGATCTGATCCATGTTCGTGTGTCCTCTTGCGCTTGCCAGCCCGTGTCAGGCGAGGCAAGGTGCCACTTGAAGTTCACTTCAAGTCAAGAGCCATGGACGATCTGGATATCGGCGAGGTGGCGCGGCAGACGCACGTGAATCCGTCGGCGCTGCGCTTCTACGAACGCAAAGCGCTGATCCGCTCCAACGGCCGCAATGGCCTGCGGCGGCAATACCCGGCCAGCGTCGTGGAGCGTGTCGCACTGATCGCGCTCGGGCAGGCTGCCGGATTTTCGCTGGACGAGATGGCCCGCATGTTCGCCACGCACAACGGGCACCCGGCGATCGACCGCGATGCGCTCGCCGCCAAGGCCGCCGAACTCGATGTACGCATCCGCCACATGACGGCGATGCGCGATGGCCTGCGTCATGCGGCCGTGTGTCCCGCGCCGAGCCACACGGAGTGCCCGAAGTTCCGTCGGCTCGTGCGCGTGGCGGCTTCCGGAAAGATGTCGGCGGCGATGACCGCGAAGAAGCCCGCAAACAGGACGAAGAAGTCGAAGGGCACGAAGACCGCGAAGGGGAAATAGCGCGGCGGCATCGCGGGGAACGCCGCACAGGAACACGAGTCCAAATTCGCAACCCCGATCCTCGAGAACCCACTGGCCATGGAACACCCGCATCGCCCTGCCGCTTCGCTGCAGCGACTCACCGACATCGCGCCGCTGTCCGGTGTGCTGTCGCTGCCGTCTGGTCCGCGATCCGGCGCCGCGCTGCTCTGCTTCCTGCACGGACACGGCGAGGCGCAGCCGATGGATGCGGTCAGTGCGATGACGATGCACGGGCCGCTGAACCCGCAGTCCGCCGTCGATGCCGAGGGTCTCGCGCTGCCCTTCGTCGTCGTGGCGCCGCAGTTGCCGGTGGCCGGCGACCACTGGCATGTGCAGGCGGATCGCATCGCCGATCTCGTGCAGGAGATCGAAGCCCGCCATGGCACCGACCCGGCGCATCGTTACCTGGCCGGTTTCAGTTTCGGCGGCAACGGCGTGTTCGACCTGGCGCATCGACAACCCGGTTTCTGGTCCGCGCTGTGGTCGGTCGACCCCACGCGCATTCCCGAGCCGGATCTGACGGCGCCGCTATGGCTATCCGTGGGTTCGCGCGCGCGTCTCGTCGTCTCCACTTCCGTGCAGCGCCTCGGCTCCACCGAACTCGCCGCCGATGCGGTCGACGCGCCGGACGGCGTTGCGCGTGTGCACCTGGATCAGGGCGAGGATCACGTCGAGACGGCGCAGCGCGCGTTTGCCGATGCGCGGATCTATCGGTGGTTGTTGCGGCAGCGGCGTGAGGGGCGGGGTTCGCGATGAACTCGGATCGGCCCACCCGTAGCCCGGACGAAGTCCGGGGTTCCTCTCGCATACGGAGCGCAACCCCGGACTTCGTCCGGGCTACTCGTTCGCGAACTTCATCAAGGTCTGTGCGTAGGCCGGCGCGGTCGGCTCGTGCATGAAGTACACGTGGATCTGCTTCCAGCCGGTCTCCAGCAAGCGTTCCGCCCACCGCTGCAGATCACGCGCCGAGTATTCCTCGAGCCGCAGCCGCACATAGCCCCAGGGCGCGGTCTCGACCAGAGGTGGCGGCGCGTTGTCCTCGCGCTCGGACAGGCAGAGCGAAGCGCCGGACGCGCGCAGGACCGCGTAGACCTCGTCGTCGAACCAGCTCTCGTCGCGGAACTCGAACGCGGCGTGATGATCGGCCGGCAGCAGCGCCAGGAATTCGGACAGCACCGACACGCTCTTCTTCACGTACGGCGGCAACTGGAACAGCACCGGTCCGCGCTTGTCGCCGAGCGTCGCGAGCGTCTTGTACAGATAGGTCACCGCATCCGCCGCGGCATCCACTCGCAGCTTCGCCTGGTGCGTGATGAGCTTTGGCGCCTTGATGGCGAAGCAGAAGCCCGCGGGCGTGCGCTGCACCCAGTTCTCCAGCACCGTGACCTTGGGCATCGCGTAGAACGTGTTGTTGATCTCCACCGTCGGCAACTGCTCCGCATAGAACGCGAGCATGGCCTCGGGCTTGATCTTGTCCGGGTAGAACGTGCCCTTCCACTCCTTGAAGGAGTAGCCGCTGGCGCCGGCACGCAGGCGGGTCTTCTTGTGGGTCATGATCGTGGCATTGAAGCACGACTCGTCGGCGAGACGAGCGGGATCAGCTCTCCACGCAGCGATCAGCGCGGCGCGTAATCCGCCGGATCGTCCGAGCACTCGCTGCCGTAGGCACGCGCCTGCACGATGGTTTCGGAAGGATCGACCGACAGCACGCGTGCGCAGCGCACGGCCCAGGCCATGCCGGCGGGCAGCGCGGTCGGAGGCGGTTTCCCAGCAGCGTTGTCGGCCTTCCAGACGAGCACGCCGAGCGTTCCCTCGCGCGTGATCGAATCCGGCATGCCCCACATGCCGATGGCTTCGGCGACCTTGTGGCCTTTCCATGCGTCCATGGCCAGGCTCACGTTCTTGCTGCTCGTGGATTGCGGCGCGTTGGATGCGCAGGCCGCGAGCAGACAGATCCACAGCGCCAGCGCGCCGCGAAATGGCCGAAGGCCCGGCCTGTCCATCACGCCGTCGCCAACGACGGACGCAGATATGCCTCGCGCAGCGACACCGCGTTGGGCAGGGGCATGCCGTCGGGCTCGGTGCGCATGCGGCCTTCGCGGTCGCACTGCCAGTAGCGGTCCGCACGCGGATCGGCCAGCGTGAGACGGCCGTCGACCTTGTACGCGCCGGTATCCAGGAACAGCACGTTGCCGGAGCGCGCGGGCCGGCGCGCCGGGATGATCGTGTGACCCACCAGCACCAGGTCGACGCCCTGCACCGGCGTCACCGCGCGGATCGTGCGCGCGCGATCGGCTTCGTCGAGATCGTCGGCCTCGGGGTTCTGCGCCATCTGCATCAGCGCGTTGATGCGGCGACGTCCCCACAGCAGGCTCGACTCGAGGTTGGAGTCCTGGTCGTCCACCTGGTCGGACGGGCCCGGCCGCACGCGCCGCACGGCGTCCCAATCCACCCCCGGCGGCACTTCGGCGTGGACCAGGCCCACCTGTCGCCCGTCGCCCAGATCCAGCTCGATCACCAGCGGCATCGCGCGGATGATCGTCGCGAGTTCTTCGAGACGCTCGTCCGTCAGCTCGTCGGCCCAGTCGCCGCCGTTGCGTTCCCACACGCGGCGATAGGCCGGGTTGAAGCGCGAGGCCAGCAGCAGTTCCTCGTGATTGCCGCGGATGCAGAAATGGCTCGGCTCGTCGTGAAAGCGCCGCACCAGCTCCTCGCTTCCCGGCCCGCGGTCGATCAGATCACCCAGCGAAAAGAGGCGATCCAGATGCGGATCGAAGCCGACTGCGCGCAGCAGGCGGTCGAGCATCGAGATCTGGCCATGCACGTCGCCGACGACGAAATCGCGGCCCGTCGGATTGGGACCGACGCGAAGGAAGGTACGCGGCGCACGCAGAACGACCGTCGCATCCGGGTCGAAACCGGAGTCGGAAGACGCATCGGACGGGCTGGCAGCCATGCCCCAGCCTAGCGAAACTTTCGCCCGCAAGGCGGATCAGGCCTCAGCCCCCGTAATCGCCCGTAGCCGGAGGAGCCGATGGCCCGCACCCGCCCGTAGCCCGGGCGAAGCCCGGGAAACCCTCAATCTGCCGCGAAAGACCCGGACATCGTCCGGGCCAACGCTAGCCGCGGCTCAGCATTCCACGCCCTTGCGGTCGCTCTTTGCCTTGTCCGTGAAATCCGCGGGCACGACATAGCGGCCGTTGGCAGCGCGGCGTGCTTCGGCAATGTGATACGCACCGTCGTCGCCCAGGAACGAACCGGCGTGGTGGTACTTGCCATCCTGGCCGCGAAAACTGCCGCGTGGATGGTATTTGCCGTCGAATCCCTTGTACGCGCCGGCCGGGTGATAACGACCGTCGTCGCCCAGGAACGAGTACTTCGGGTGGTAATTGCCGTCGGTGCCCAGAAACTGGTCGCGATGGCGATAAACCCCGTCGGAACAGCGCACCTCGTCGTGCCGGTGATAGCACTTGTCGGTGCCCAGGAAAGAACCGGGCGGGTGATACGCGCCGTCCTGACCCAGAAAATAACCCGGCGGGTAGTAGCGGCCATCATCGCCACGTACCGACCCGACGGGGTGCATATGACCGTCGTCGCCGCGTACGCGGCGATCGACGGCCAGCGGACGGGTCCGGACGCGCTGGACCGCGTCCTTGGACTGCGGCCGTGAAGCAGGGCTGCGGTTCATGGACGTTTCCTTGTGCGGCGGACCTTCGGCCGCGCCGTTTATAGCGGCTTGATCTGCGTGGCCTGCATGCCCTTCGGACCGCGCGCGGCCTTGTACTCGACGCGCTGGCCTTCAACGAGGGTCTTGAAACCGGAACCCTGGATTTCCTTGAAGTGCGCGAAGAGATCTTCGCCGCCGGCGGCGGGCGTGATGAATCCAAAGCCCTTGGCATCGTTGAACCACTTCACGGTGCCGGTTGAGACGTCTGACATGTTGCTTCCTCGAAAGTTTGAATCTGATGAATGAAACGTAAATACCTGCAAGCACCTGCCTGCAGGCGGTGAAACATTGTCGGGGTGTATCTGCGGATCAGCCGCCGTGCGAAATGCACGCTTCCATGCAGCGCACCGGGCGCGTCAGGGCCCGTATGCGTTGATCCAGCGCCAATGCCCGCACGCGCTCAGACCGGAACGGCAAGGAATTCGGCGACCTGCTGGTCCGCCTGTTCGCGGGTGAGCTGGTAGCGAAGCTGCACGAGACCCGCGAGCCGGTGCATGTTTCCGCGCGCCTGGGCGAGTTCGACCGGATCCAGTTTCGGCCAGCGCAACTGGGCGCCCGGAATGGCGCGTTTCCAGTTCGCATGGAGCAGCGCCAACTCGCTGACGGCAGCGGCCTGGAGCTGTTTGCGCGTCCTGAGCACCTTCGGAACGGTGACCGACGCAGGGACATCATCTTGCTGGGTCGGGGTCATGGCAGATACCGAACGAAAGCGGGAGCGGAGGACCACCATACGCGCAATTCCATCGGGACGTATCCGCGCGGTCCGCTGCTACCGCTCGCGAAGCGCGCCGACCCAAGCTTTTCGGGACGAGGCTACAGTGGGTCACCGTGATCTTGCGGCGCTCCACCGGACACCGAATGACACGCTATCCCCTCGAAGATTGTCTGCAGCGAATTCCCAACCATTTTTCGCTGTGCGCGATCGCATCCAAGCGGGCCCGCCAGCTCGCCCGCGGTGCGCCCTCGGAGATCCCGGTGGGCACGCACAAATCCACGGTGCTCTCGCTGATGGAGATCTCGCGGGGCCTGGTGGGCGTTGGGGTCCTCGACGAAAACGACCTGCCGCTCGCCGAGCGCAGCGCCGTGGAATTCAGCCCGCTGGAATTTCCGTACGACTGAGGCAGTACCCCGTAGTCCGGGTGAAACCCGGGGTTCCTGCGCAGGGTGCGAGCGGCCGTGATGTTCGAGAAGCGCCCCGGGGTTTCACCCGGGCTACGGTTGCCTCACGCGATATTCACGGCCCCCGCCCGTAGCCCGGACGAAGTCCGGGGTTCCCGCTCGCTACGCGAGTGGCCGCGTCATTCCAGAGACATCCCGGACTTCGTCCGGGCTACTCAGCCGACGCGTCGCTCGCGCCCCGCCCAGTGCGGCTCGCGCAGCTTGTTCTTCAAAATCTTGCCGGCGCCCGACATCGGCAGCGCCTCCACCACCTGCATCGAGCGCGGCACCTTGTAGTTGGCGATGCGCTCCTTGCACTTGGCCTGCAACTCTTCGAGCGTGACGGCGGCGCCCGGCCGCAGCACGACGCAGGCGTGCACGAGTTCGCCCCAGCGATCGTCCGGAATCGCGATCACGGCGCACTGCAACACCGCCGGGTGCTGCGCCACCGCGTTCTCGACTTCCACCGAGTACACGTTCTCGCCGCCGGTGACGATCATGTCCTTCAGGCGATCGGCGATGAAGATGAACCCGTCGTCGTCCATGTAGGCGCCGTCACCGGTGAAATACCAGCCGTCGCGGATCGCGTTCCCGGTCTCCTTGGGCTTGTTCCAGTAGCCGAGCATCATCCCGGGCCCGCGCGTCGCGATCTCGCCGACCGTGCCGCGCGCCACCTCGTGGCCGTCCTCGTCGACGATCTTCGCGTCGCAGATCGAACAGGGCCTGCCGGCCGAGCGCACCTTGCCCAGCTTGCGCCCCTCGCCCGCGTGGTACTCGGCGCCCAGGATCGTCACCACGGGCGCCATCTCGGTCATGCCGTAGGCCTGCAGCATGTTGAGCCTGGGCATCAGCGCGAGCGCGCGATCGATCACCGCCTCGGCGATCGGCGAGCCGCCGTACATCAGCATCTGCAGGCTGGAGAGATCGCGCTCGCGCGCGGCCGGCGAATCCACCAGCATCTGGATCATCGTGGGCACCAGCAGCGCGGCGCTGACTTTCTCGCTCTCGATGACCGCGGCCACTTCATCGGGCTTGAACGCCGGCAGCATCACGTGCGTGGCGCCGCCCACGGCCAGCGCGCCCATGAACATGCCGTCGGCGAGATGGAACATCGGCGCCGCGTGCAGGCCCACCAGCTGGCCTATGTCGCCGACGTAGGCCGCGCTCAGCGCCAGCGCATTCGCATACAGCGCGCGATGCGGCAGCATCACGCCCTTCGGAAAACCGGTGGTGCCGCCGGTATAGAAGATGCCCGCCAGGTCCTCGCCCGCGCGCACGTGTTCTTCGGCGGGCGCGGTGCGTGAGATCAGATCGTCGTAGCGCAGCAGGCCCTCGGGCGTCGGCTCGTCGCCGCAGTGGATCAGCACCGACAGGCAGCTCGCCTGCGCGCGGATCTCGGCGAGCCTGGGCAGGAAGGCGTCGTCCACCAGCAGCACGCGCGTGTCGCAGTCCTGCAGCGAGTACGCGATCTCCGCCACGCTCCAGCGCGTGTTGCACGGGTTGACGACCGCGCCCGCCCACCACGTCGCGTAGTAGTACTCGAAGTAGCGGTCCGAGTTGAGCGACAGGATGCCGACGCGATCGCCCGTCGATACGCCCAGCGCACGCAGCGCGCCGGCCAGCCTCGCGACGCGATCGGTCGCCGTGGCGTAGTCGTGACGGCGCGCGCCGAAGATCGTCGCGAGCTTCTTCGGGTGGATGCGCACCGCGCGGTGCAGCGACTGCGTCAGGTACATGGCCAAAATCTCCTCGCTATTTATGGTCCCGATTCTTCTTCGGGACGCCGCGCATGGGAAGTCGGGCCGGCCCCGTAACACCCGTAGCCCGGACGAAGTCCGGGGTCCCGCCAGGGAAAAAGCAGCGCCTTCGCCGCGCGGAAACCGCTTCGCGACAACGAGCGTGGGTCCCGGACTTCGTCCGGGCTACGGGCTCAGGCTTCAAAAAGCCTGCCCCTCACCCCACACGATGAAGCCGCGCGGGGAGAGGGAGCACGACGGGCCGATTGTGGCCCCCATAGCCCGGGTGCAACCCGGGGTTCCGCTCGACTCCGGGAAAAAATCCCGGGTTTCACCCGGGCCACGTCAGACGCGGAACCCGCCTCCGCAAACAATCACTTCACCCGACACGTAATCCGACTCCGGATAGCACAGCATCGCCACCGCACCGGCGGCCTCTTCCGGCGTGCCGCCGCGACCGAGCGGGATCTGCGCTTCCATCATCTTGAGCAGGTCCGGATTCACGCCGGTCTTGATCTTGTTGCCCTCGATCTCGATGGACGACGAGCCATCCGCCGGCGCGCTGGTCAGGCGCGTATTGATCAGCCCGAACGCGACGCAATTGACGTTGACCTTGTAGCGGCCCCATTCCTTCGACAGCGCGCGCGTCACGCCGATGATGCCGGCCTTGGCCGCGGAATAATTCACCTGCCCCGCGTTGCCGCCGGTACCGGCGATCGACGAGATGTTGACGACCTTGCGATGCGTGGCCTTGCCTTCACCGGCTTCCTTCTTCGTGATGATGCGGAAGTACTCGCTGGCCGCGCGCAGGATGCGCATCGGCGCCGTCATGTGCACGTCGACCATCGCGTACCACTGCTCGTCGCTCATCTTCTGCAGCACGTTGTCCCAGGTGTAGCCGGCGTTGTTGATGATGATGTGCAGCCCGCCGAGCTGCTCGACGGCGGTCTTCACGAAGCGCTCCGCGAAGTCCGGCGCGGTCACGCTACCGACGCAGGCCACCGCCTTGCCGCCCGCAGCAGTGATGCGCGCCACCGTCTCTTCGGCCGGGCCGGCGTCGAGATCGTTGATAACCACGCTCGCGCCTTCCGCCACCAGCTTCAATGCCACCGCCTGCCCGATGCCGCGTCCCGATCCGCTGACGATCGCTACTTTTCCGTCCAGCTTGCCCATGTCGTTCTCCTGATTTCTTCGTTTGATAGTGTGAAAGCGGCCTCGATTCCCGGGCGCTTTCACCGCAAAGGCGCAAAGGGAAAAGAAAGAACGCAGAGGAAAGACAAGAAATAAAAACCTTTGCGACCTTTCTTTTCCCTTTGCGCCTTTGCGGTAAATGACCCTCTGGGCGCGACCGGGCCGAACCCCGCCGACGCTAATCCAGCGCCACCAGCGCCTCGCCCTGGATCTTCGATTCGCCGTAATGGTTGCGCATCTCGATCTGCACGCGCGCACGCGTCTCGCCGTCCTGCTCGAGGACTTCGAGCACCTTGCCGTTGAGCACCGGGGCGTTGCCCAGGTGCGTGATGGCGCCGAAGCGCACGTCGAAACGTCGCAGCTTCGATTGCGGCTGCCACGCGGTGACGAGGCGGCCGACCCAGGCCATGCCGAGCATGCCGTGCGCGAACACGTCGTTCATGCCGGCGCGGCGCGCGAAGTCGAGATCGATGTGGATCGGGTTGTGATCGCCGGAGGCGCCGGCGAACAGCGCGAGCGTCGCGCGATCGATCGGCGGCAGCTTCAGCTCGGGCAGTGCGTCGCCCACGCTCACGGAAGATTTCTTCGTCGTCGTCATGTCGTTCGTTCCTTAGCTCTCAATTGCGCACGACGATGACGCTGCGCAGCTCGGCCACGCGCTCACCGGCCGCGTTGCGCGCTTCGCTGGTCTTGACGATGAATTCCAGCGCGCCGTTCTTCTTGTCGAAGATGTCGGCGATGCGCGACTGCACGGTGATGGTCTCGCCGGCGCAGGCCGGGCGGTAGTACGTGAAGCCCTGCTCGCCGTGCAGGATCTTCGCGATCGGCACTTTCAGGTCGGCGAGCAGCCGGTCGAGGATGCCGCCGTCGAGTTCGGCGCCGAACAGGAACGTCGGCGGCGCCGGCAGGTCCGCGTAGCCGGCACGCTTCGCGGCCTCGACGTCGGTGTAGACCGGGTCGGTCTCGCCGATGGCCTTCGCGAAGAAGCGCAGGCGTCCGCGCTCCAGGGTCATGCTCACGGCGGGCAGTTCCTGCCCGATCCAGCTGCGATCGATCATGTGTGTCGCGCTCCTCGTCTTTCTTATCGTGGTCCAGTGCACGCAGAACGTAGCCCGGACGAAGTCCGGGATGCCGGCCGGTCTGCGAGAAAAGCCCCGGACTTCGTCCGGGCTACGGGTCACACCGCTTCGTACAAGGTCACCACGCACGCGCCGCCCAAGCCGAGGTTGTGCTGCAACGCCAAGCGCGCACCGTCGACCTGCCGTGCACCCGCCTGCCCGCGCAACTGCTGGACCAGCTCGGTGCACTGCGCCAGGCCCGTCGCGCCCAGCGGATGGCCCTTCGACAGCAAGCCGCCCGACGGATTGACGACGTAACGCCCGCCGTAGGTGTTGTCGCCGTCCTCGACGAACTTCTCCGCGCCGCCCTCGGGGCACAGGCCGAGCGACTCGTAGCTGATCAGCTCGTTCTGCGCGAAGCAGTCGTGCAGCTCGACCACCTGGATGTCCTTCGGGCCGACGCCCGCGGCCTCGTAGACTTTCTTCGCGGCGTTCTTGGCCATCGTGAAGCCGACGACCTCGCGCATGTCGCGCGCCTCGAACGTCGCCGTGGTGTCGGTGGTCATCGCCTGCGCCTTGATGCGCACGCCGGCGTTGATGCCATGGCGCTTGGCGAAGGCCTCCGTGCACAGGATCGCCGCACCCGCGCCACAAGTCGGCGGGCAGGCCATCAGGCGCGTCATCACGCCGGGCCACACGGCCGGCGAGTTCATGACGTCCTCGGCGGTGATCACGTCGCGGAACAGTGCGACCGGATTCTTCGACGCGTGACGGCTGGCCTTCGCGCGGATCTTGGCGAAGGTCTCCAGCCGCGTGCCGTACTGCTGCATGTGCGCCTGCCCCGCGCCGCCGAAGTAGCGCAGCGCCAGCGGCACCTCGCTGTGACCGACCAGCGCCTGCGTGGCCTCGTCAAAGCGATCGAACGGGCTCGGTCGATCGTTGAACTGGCTGCCGATGGCGCCGCGGTTCATCTGCTCGAAGCCCAGCGCCAGCACGCACTCGGCCTGGCCGCTGGCGATGGCCGCGTTGGCGAGATACAGCGCCGTGGAGCCGGTGGAGCAGTTGTTGTTGACGTTCACGACCGGGATGCCGGTCATGCCCACTTCGTACAGCGCGCGCTGGCCGGCGGTGGAGTCACCGTAGACGTAGCCGACGAAGGCCTGCTCGATCTTCGCGTAGGCCAGACCGCCCGCATCGGCGAGCGCCGCATGCACCGCCTTCGCGGCCATCACCGGATAGGGTTCGCTCGCGCCGGGTTTGGAAAACGGGACGAGGCCAACACCGGCGACGATCACTTTCTCAGCCATCTGGATTCCACCTTTTTCTGGGTTTGGGCAGACTGCCCGGGGACGTCGACGATGTTCCGCGCCGCGGCCGGCATGCACCATGTCGGCAGACCTCATTCGACTTGCACAATCCATCATCCCGACCGGTGTCCACGCCCTCGCCCGACGCGCCTGTCGCCGTCCCCGCCGTGTTCGTGCACGAGGCCCTGGCCGGCGTGCGCGAGCAGGGCCACGACACCGCGGCGCTGCTGGTGGCCGCCGGCATCGACCCGGACCTGCCGCTGGATCGTGACCACCACGTCAGCGCCACGCAGTACGCGCGCCTGCTGCGCCGCGCGATGGCCGCGCTCAACGACGAGACAATGGGCCTGTTCTCGCGCAAGCTGCGCGGCGGCAGTTTCGCGCTGATGGCATCCGCCGCGTTGCACGGCGGCGGCACGCTCGTCGATGCGCTCGACCAGTTCCTGCGCTCGCTCGGCCTGATGCAGGACGACCTCGTGCCGATGCTGGAGGACGACGGCCGTCACGTGCGCGTGATCCTGCGCTTCGCCACGGCCTCGGTCGCTGCGCGGCCGTTCGTGCACGGCCTGCTGCTGCGACTGATGTGGCGCCTGATGAGCTGGCTCGACACCGGCAAGCTGCGCGCCGAGCGCGTGGAGCTGGCGTTTGCGAAGCCGGCGCACGGCGACTTCTACCTCAACATCTTTCCGACCGAGCTGGTGTTCGGCGCCGCGCACTCTGCGCTCTGGTTCCAGTCCGCACGCATGCAGGGCCCGGTCCGTCGCGACACCAGTGCGCTCGCCGACTACCTGCAGAAGGCCGTGCTCGACATGGTCATTCCCGTCGTCGCGTCCGCGCGGTACGGCGATCGCGTGCGTGCGCACCTGCAGCTCGAGCACACGCGGCTCGGGCAGTGGCAGGACCTGGAGCAGACCGCGAGCGCGCTGCACTGCTCGGCGAGTTCGCTGCAGCGGCATCTGGCCAGGGAACAGGCCTCGTTCCAGAGCATTCGCGATCATCTGCGGCGTGATTGGGCGATCTACCGGTTGCAGACCAGCGTGGTGACGACGCTCGCGCTGGCGCAGGAACTCGGTTTCTCGGATGAGGCGAGTTTCCAGCGTGCATTCAAGCGCTGGACCGGGCATCCGCCGGGGAAGCTTCGCAGACGGCCGTAGCCCGGGTGAAACCCGGGACCCTCGCCCGTATTGCGAGGGGAACCCCGGACTGCGTCCGGGCTACGGGCGCTGCGTAACCCGGACGCAGTCCGGGGCTTTTCTCTCATTTCCGCGAACCGCTCTTGCTAGGATCCAACGCAACCACGCGCACGCAGATGCGCCGCGTTCCATCGAAACGGGGAAATCGCTCATGCCGCTCAAAGTCATCGGCGTCGGCTTCGGCCGCACCGGCACGGAGTCGCTGTACACCGCGCTCAACCAGGTGGGGCTGCCCTGCTACCACATGTACGAAGTGCTGAATAACAAGGCCAACAAATCCCACCTCGACTTCTGGTTGAAGGTGGCGCGCGCGGCGCCCGGCACCCCGTTCGATTGGGAACGCGAGGTCTTCTCCCGCTACGCCGCTGCCGTCGACAACCCCGCCTGCGTGCCCTGGCGCGAACTGATGGCCGCGTATCCCGACGCCAAGCTGATCCTGACCACGCATCCGAAGGGACCGGACGCGTGGTGGGAGAGCACGATGGACACGATCTACTTCACCGAGAACACCTGGGCGTTCAAGGTCCTCGAGGCCGTGACGCCGTTCGGCCGCAAGTTCGGCGAGATGGCGCGCAAGCTGATCTGGCAGCGTGGACACCAGGGCACGATGGCGGATCGCGCGAAGGCGGTTGCCTACTACCAGCAGCACATCGAGACGATTCGTCGCGAGGTGCCGGCCGACAAACTGTTGGAGTTCAGGGTGACCGAGGGCTGGGGTCCGTTGTGCCGGTTCCTCGCGATTCTGGAACCGCAGACACCGTTCCCCAACGTCAACAGCCGCGAGCAGTTCCAGAAGATCAAGCGCGGGATGGCGATGGGGGCGTATGTGATTTTGGGAGTGGCCGCCGCGGCGATCGCGGGCGTGGTTTATCTCCTCACGTAGCCCGGACGAAGTCCGGGGTTCCCCTCGCAAAACGAGCGGGAATCCCGGACTTCGTCCGGGCTACGGGGTCGTCCTCACTCAATAAACACACGTCCACTCCATGCCCCTCCACGACATCGACGCCTGCGTCTTCGACGCCTACGGCACGCTGCTCGACTTCAACTCCGCCGCCGCGCAGGCCGCTGATGTTCTCGGTGATCGGGCTGCGCCGCTGTCGGAGCTGTGGCGCGCCAAGCAGGTGCAATACACCTGGCTGCGCTCGCTGATGGACGCCTACGTACCGTTCTGGCAGGTCACCGGCGAGGCGCTGGATTTCGCGCTCGATACGCTGGGCATTCGCACACCGGGTCTTCGCGACCGGTTGATGGGCCTGTACCGCGAGCTCGCGCCGTTTCCCGATGTCGTCGACACGCTGACGAAGCTGCGCGGCAAGGGACTGCGAACCGCCATTCTCACCAATGGCTCGCAGGAGATGATCGACGCCGGGTGTCGTCATGCAGGCATCGCTTCGCTGTTCGACGCGATCCTGTCGGTCGAAGACGTCGGCATCTACAAGCCGCATCCGCGCGTGTACCAGCTCGCGGTGGATCGGCTCGGCGTCGCGGCCGAACGCATCGCGTTCATCTCGTCGAACGGATGGGATGCCGCGGGTGCGGCGCAGTTCGGGTTCCAGGTGGTGTGGTGCAACCGGTATGCGCAGCGGGCCGAGCGCTTGCCGACGCCGCCGGCGGTGGAGATCACGACGCTCAGGGAATTGGCGCTCCCGTAGCCCGGACGAAGTCCGGGGTTCCCCTCGCAATACGGACGAGGATCCCGGACTTCGTCCGGGCTACGGGCGCTTCATGACGATCAACGTCGCGACACCCGCCACCAAGCCCCAAAACGCCGACCCCACCCCCGCGATCGAAACCCCCGACGCCGTCACCAGAAACGTCACCAGCGCTGCCTCGCGCCCCGCACCTTCCTCCCGCAACGCCGCCGCCAGGCTGTTGCCGATGGTCCCCAGCAACGCGATGCCGGCGATCGCCACGACCAGCTCCTGCGGGAACGCCGCGAACAGGGCCACGACGGTGGCCGCGAACAGGCCGACGAGCAGGTAGAAGATGCCCGCCGCCATCGCCGCCACGTAGCGCCGCGCCGGATCCTCGTGCGCCTCGCGCCCCATGCAGATGGCCGCCGTGATCGCGGCCAGGTTCAGCGCGAAGCCTCCGAACGGCGCCAGCAGCAGGTTCGCGAACCCGGTCCAGCCGATCACCTGTGACACCGGCACCGAGTAGCCCGACGCGCGGATCGCCGCGACACCCGGCACGTTCTGCGACGCCATGGTCACGATGAACAGCGGCACCGCGACGCCGACCAGCGCCGCCCACGAGAACGTCGGCACCACGAGTACGGGATGCGCGAGTTCCAAGGTCAGCGCATCCGTGTGCAGCAGCCCCTTGCCCGCCGCCACCACGATGCCCGCCACCAAGGTCGCGATGACCGCGTAGCGCGGCAGCCAGCGCCGCGACAACAGGTAGGTGACGAACATGGCCAGCACCAGCACGAGCTGCGTCTGCATCGCCGCGAACGCCTCCAGGCCGAAACGCAGCAGCACGCCCGCGAGCATTCCCGAAGCCAGTGACACCGGGATGCGGCCGATCATGCGTTCGAACACGCCGGAGAATCCTGCGGCCGTGATCATCAGCGCCGAGATCACGAATGCGCCGATGAAGTCCGACAACGGCAGTCCGGCCGACGCGGCGCCGATCAGCATCGCGGAGCCCGGTGTCGACCACGCGGTGACCACGGGCACGCGATAGCGCAACGACAGGCCGACGGCCGTGAAGGCCAGGCCGACGCCGAGCGCGAGCATCCACGAGGCGGTCTGGGCGGGCGTCGCACCGATCGCCTGTGCACCCTGGAACAGGATCGCGGCGGAACTGGTGAAGCCGACGAGGACCGTGACGAAGCCGGCGGCGATGGCGGAAGCCGATGCGTCGCGCAGCAGGGAGCGTGGGGCGGGGTCTGTCATGGGCCTGCGTCATGCGGGAGTACGTCTGTCGAGACGGAGCGTACCGGCTTGCGACGCGTCACCGAAGGGAAATCAAGGCCGTCCGCGCTGAATTTCAGAACAGCACACCACAATAGGAAGCCGTGCGGCGCGCCATGAATCGCGAGGCTCGAGCCAAGGCGCGGCGCGATGGGACGCATGTGACAATGACCCTCGCCTTGCTCGCACGGCTCTGCTGCGATTCGACGGGCGATCATCCAGACTCAAGGCGTTCACCATGATCGAGACCCTCATGCGTCCACTGTCGATTCGAACCTTGCTTCCCTCACTGGGCTCGACGCTGCTGCTGATGATGAGTGGCCTTTGCATCGGCTCCGCACAGGCACAGGATGTCTTCGGCATGTTGGAAGCCCATGCCGCCATGAGCGCCCAGGCGCAGTACGCAGCGGACGC
The DNA here is from genome assembly GCF_004364935.1 of Panacagrimonas perspica. Classification (GTDB taxonomy): domain Bacteria; phylum Pseudomonadota; class Gammaproteobacteria; order Nevskiales; family Nevskiaceae; genus Panacagrimonas; species Panacagrimonas perspica. The sequence goes on from NZ_SOBT01000009.1 coordinate 599,370, forward strand.
GCACTCCCGCTACAGCAGCCGATACGACGACAACGATCGCGGCTCGAGCAGTCGTCCGGCGCCGCGCAAGCTGTCGCCGGAAGAATTGAAGGAGCTCGAAGACTATTCGAAGAAAAAACAGGCGGAAGAGGACGCCAAGTACCAACGCTGGCTCAATGGAAGCTGGGACTTCTTCCAGAGCCGTGAACCAGCGGAACCCGGCGAGTGGTGCACCGCGATGTATCAGAACCGCGATGGCATCATCGCGCTGAGCGGATTCGACAAGAGTTGGGACGGCGCCCTGCTGATGTTCACCGGCGAGAAGATCCCGCAGCCGCGCAAATTCCGCGAGATCACAGCCACGCTCACGCAGACCGGCGACGCGCCCGCCAAAGTGCAGGTCTACAACTACGCGCGCGATCCCCGGATGCACAAGTTCGGCACCTTGGTGTTCGCGGTGCCGACGATGAAGGCGGCTCTTGCGGGGATGACCGACGAACTGGAGTTCGCGATCGCCATTGACGACAAGGAAGTCTTTCGCATGGCGTGGAAGGAAGGGCTGAAGGCGGCCGACGAACTGCGCAAGTGCGTTCGCAAGCGCTGACGTAGCCCGGGTGAAACCCGGGACGGCGTGCGCTCGGGATGCGGCAACAACCTCGGGTTGCACCTGGACTACGGTGGCGGAGTTGGTCTTTGGTCGTGAACATCGGGACCTCCACCCAAAGAAGAGAGCACGCCGATCTCGGGAAAGCCCCGGACTTCGTCCGGGCTACGCGACGTAGCGACGTAGCCCGGACGAAGTCCGGGACCGCGTGGCGCCCGGCATGCGGCGACAGCCCCGGGTTGCACCCGGGCTACGCGCGTAGAACCTCGGGAACTCCACCCCCAAAGCGAGCACCCCGGACTGCGTCCGGGCTACGCGGTGGCGGGTATCCGGTCGATGACGCGAACGGCGTGACGCGCCTGAAATGGGGGATTCACCCCCTCGCCGATGCCGTTTCCAATCCGCTTTTCACGCGGCAGGACGGCCACCCACACCCGGGCCCGGACCCGTCCAAAGGTTGGGTCGGAAGCCAGGGCCTTGGGTTGTAGTAGGGGTCACGTGCAGCATGGATGGAGCAATGGCGCGTTGGGACAAGACACCGTCCAGCGCCCCGCCATGATCACCATCTTCTGCAACACCCGAACGAACACCCGTCTGGCATCAAGCAAGAAAGAAGCGCCCGCAGCGGCGCGATCCAGCCGGTCACGAGACGAAAAAGAACGAGGAGCATCCGATGGCCATCCATGTCCCCACCCAGATCGCGCAGAGCCTGGACCCGGCGCGCGGGGCCGAGCTGAAGACGCTGACCTCGGCGCCGCCGGTGGCCTGGCCGACGGTGCTCACCTCGGCGCTGATGACGGCGATCTACATCGCGTCGATCTACCTGGCCGTGAAGGGGCATATCCCGATGTGGGTGGGCATGCTCATCAACGCGTCCATCGGGTACCTGACTTTCACCGTCGTTCACGACTCGCTGCATCGCAGCATCAGCCAGAACATCCGGCTCAACGACATCATCGGTCAGAGCGCCGTGTTCATGATCACGCCCTACGTCGACCTGCGCCTGTTCCGATGGGGCCACATCCTCCATCACCGGTTCACCAGCGGCACGAAGGATCCGGACTACATCCTGCACGGCGCCTGGTGGACGCTTCCGTTCCGCTGGATGGCCATCGATGCCCTGTACCTGGTCCATGCCATCCGTCACAGCGACAAGGTTTCAGGCAAGTACCTGAAGAGCTCGATGGCGATGGCCGCGCTCACGTTCACCGTGGCCGGCGTGCTGACCTGGATGGGTTACGGATGGGAAGTGCTGATGCTGTGGTTCATTCCGTCGCGGCTGATCTTCCTGTCGCTCGGCTTCAGCTTCTTCTGGCTGCCGCACGTGCCGCACGACACGACGCAGGAAGACAATTTCACGAAAGCCACCACCGTCCGCCTCGGCATGGAATGGCTGATGGCGCCGCTGCTGCAGAACCACCACGTGCACCTGATCCATCACCTGTATCCGGGCACGCCGTTCTACAACAACGCCAAGGTCTGGCGGCTGATCGAACCCGAACTGCGCCGCCGCGACCTCGCGATCCAGCACGGACTCGCCATCCACCCGGTGATCTACGCGGCCGGCGAAGGCGCGGCTTAAAGTAGAAAAATAAAGAAAAGACCCACCTGCACGGAAGGGGAATCCGCCATGCGTCGTTATCGATGCCGTTACTGCTCGCACGTCTACGACGAGCGCCTGGGCGATCCGGATAGCGGCATCGCGCCGGGCACCCGGTTCGAGGACATTCCAGATGATTGGCAGTGCCCGGAGTGTGGGGCCAGCAAGGCGGATTACGATTTGATCGAGGCTTGAGGTCGGGGGCTTCCGCGGGGGTGGACGGCGAACCGGGTTATGAAGGTTCGGCCTTTGAGGGCGTGGCTTATCTGAGTCGCAGGTTCGCGAGCCCGGCCCAGACGGTCGCCTGCGGTATCCATTTCAGCTGCATCTTGCCTTCTGCCGATACACCAACTGCGCCCTCGTCATCCCCAACATCCTCGCCGCCGCCGCCAGATTTCCCTTCGCACTCCGCACCGCACTCTGCACCAACGCATCCTCGATCTCTTCAAGTGACGTCACGCCGTTCTCGTCGCCCCCCACCCCCGCCAGCAGCTGCGTGATCTTGCTCCGCACTCGACCCATTCGATCCGGGTCCACCTCGGCCGCGATCGCCGCACTCTCCTTCCGACCCGCTGAAGACTTCGCGGCCGCGGAAGACGAAGACCCGGCCCCTGCCCGCCGCAACATCCCTCCCGCCCCCACGCTCAAATGACTCGACTCCACCTGCTCGCCACCGGCGAACAGGTGCACCGAATCGATGGCGCCGCCGTCCGGGGCCAGGATCACGCCGCGTTCGACGACGTTCTCCAGCTCGCGGATGTTGCCGGGCCAGTGGTAGCTGAGCATGTGGTCGATGGCGCGGCCGGTGAAGCCGGCGGCGCTGCGGTTGTGCATGCGGCAGAACTTGCGCAGGAAGTGGTTCATGAAGACCGGGATGTCTTCCAGGCGGTCGCGCAGCGCGGGCACCTTGATGGGGAACACGTTCAAGCGGAAGAACAGGTCTTCGCGGAAACGGCCCTGCTTCACTTCTTCGATGAGGTCGAGGTTAGTGGCGGCAATCACGCGCACGTCCACCTTGATGGTCTTGCTGCCGCCGACGCGTTCGACTTCGCGTTCCTGCAGCGCACGCAGCAGCTTGCCCTGGGCGGTGTTACTGAGAATTCCGATCTCGTCGAGGAACAGGGTGCCGCCCTCGGCGCGCTCGAAGCGGCCGGCGCGCGAGTGCGTGGCGCCGGTGAAGGCGCCGCGCTCCACACCGAACAGTTCGGACTCGACGAGGTTCTCGGGGATGGCGGCGCAGTTGATGGCGATGAACGCGCCTTCGCCTCGGGGGCTGATGCGATGCAGGCTGCGTGCGAGCACTTCCTTGCCGACGCCGCTCTCGCCGAGGAACAGGACCGTCGCGCGCGTGTCGGCCACTCTCCGGATCTTGTGGCAGACGGCGTTGAAGCCGGCGGAGACGCCGACGACGTCTTCGGCGCCGAAGGGGAGGACGGGGGCGTCGGGTAGCGGCTCGAGCTGGCTCGGCGAAATGTCGGATGCGGAGGTTGGGGATCTGTTCTTCGCGTCCGGTCCCTTGTTGGCTCCGGTGGGGGCGTGTGTCCCGGACTTCGTCCGGGCTACGGTGGGTTTCACCCGGGCGACGGGGGCCATTCCGCCGGTGAGCGGGTCGGCGCGAAGGAATCGCAGATCGCTCTCGGCTTCATCGACCCATTCCTCCGCAGGCTTGCCGACGATGCGGCAGTGGTCGTGGCCCTGGGCCTTGCACTCGACTTCGCGGAACAGGATGGGCTTGCCCATGAAACGGCTGATGAAGCCGGAGGCGTAGCCGATCTGCATCCAGCACGCGGGCTCGGCACCCAGGCCGTAGATGCGGATGTGCTCCTCGGCCTCGCTGGATCCCTGCCAGATGTACTCGCCGTGATAGACGCCGGTTTCCTCGTCGACGTCGGTGCGCACCGGGATGACGGTGCCCACGCCTTCGAGCATGTGCAGCTGCGGTCCGACGTGGATCATGTCCACCGCGCCGCTGTCGCGACGCAGCTTGCGGGCGAGGTGCGCGTCGTGGGCGCCGGAGTTGTAGCCGATGCGCGTGAGCAGGCCGCGTGCGCGTTCCACGCCCAGGCTCTCGATGAGCTCGCGCCGCAGCACGCCGAACCCCGAGGCATGCATCAGCAGCATGCGCTGATCGTCCAGCCAGATATGGCCGTCCTCGGGCGAGAAGTGGATGCGATCGACGATGTCGGTGTTGTCCGGCATCGGCAGGCCGGTGCCGCTCGGGCCCTTGGGCCGCTGGGTGGCGAGCAGGGCGCGTGTCGGGGTGTTGGGTGGGGGCGGCGAGGCCATCGGAAGAGGCGGGTTCTGGCTTGCGAGGGGCGAGCATAGGCCCGGCTTTTCCGGAAAGCTTGCTGCGGCGCACCATCGAATTTGATTCATTCGACGTCAGAAGCGACTGTCTGGAGTGAATCAAATGATTCATTTATTCGTGGTTCGCGATCGGCGACTCGGGTTCACCGTTGCGATGCTCCGAGACGTCGCCCATTGCAAACAGTGGCTTGCCGCGGATTCGCGCCCGCCCTGCCCCGCTTCGGCGCATGTGGCACGGCCGGTGCTCTATGGGCGAACACCAGCGCCGCGGATTTCAAAGCGGCCTCAACGCATGCCACCGGAGGAGATCCGTTGCCCAAGCCGGCAGCCACACGGCGCGACCATGTCGCGACCCCGCTGCTCGACCCGCTCGACGGGCGGGCTCGCTACGTCCGCTTCCACCGCATCACCGACCGCGGCTTCGTGGAGTTCGCGTTCGGCGTGGGCAGCCCGGAGCTGATGGCCGAACTGATCATGCCGCTGGAGGCGTATCGCGAGTTCTGCCGGGTCAACCAGGTCGTCTATCTCACGCGTGAGGAAGAGGCGGCAATGGATGAGGACCAGGCGAAGTGGCGGTATGGGGCGCCGGGGGTGACGGAGTGAGCGCGTTGGGTCTTCGAGCGCAGGGCGGCTCGGCTCCGCCTCGCCCCTCACCCGCGCTGCGCGCGACCTCTCCCGGGGGGAGAGGTGAATGTAGCCCGGGTGCAACCCGGGTTGCCGGTTCGTTGATGGAAGGTTTGCGTAGCCCGGACGAAGTCCGGGACGGGTCCTGATGGTCGAGCGCAATCCCGGACTTCGTCCGGGCTACGGTTTTGATTTGAATAGCGACGCGAGGAGCAAGACACATGACGGTTGAAATCCGCACCACCGGCGTCAAGCCGATCCGCAACACTTTCGAACACCTGGCCAAGCGTTTCGGCGACAAGAACGCCACGCGCTACCAGGAGATCGCGTACGACATCCAGCCGCTGGTGAACTTCCACTACAAGCCGCTGTGGGATCCGACGCGCGATCTGTACGACGTGCGTCGCACCGCCGTCGTGATGAAGGACTGGTACGCGCTGAAGGATCCGCGCCAGTACTACTACGGCGCCTACACGATCACGCGCGCCAAGCAGCAGGACGCGCTGGACCGCCAGCTCGAGTTCGTCGAGAAGCGCGAGCTCCTGCGCGTGCTGCCGGCCGCCGCGCGCCAGCAGCTCGTCAAGACGCTGGTGCCTCTGCGTCACTACGAGTTCGGCGCCAACATGAACAACTCGCACATGGCGGGTTACGGCTTCGGCACGATCTACACCCAGGCCGCGATGATGAATTGCATGGATCGCCTGGGCATGGCGCAGCACCTGTCGCGCATCGGCCTGCTCACCGACGGCAACACCGGCGAGTCGCTGACCGAAGGCAAGCGCCAGTGGATGGAGGAAGCCGCGTGGCAGGGCGTGCGCCGCGAGGTCGAGCACCTGTTCGTGACGCGCGACTGGTTCGAGCTGCACGTGGCGCAGAACCTCGTCGCCGACAGCCTCGTCTACCCGCTGTTCTACCAGCACTTCGACGCCGCCTTCGCGGCGCAGAACGGCTCGGCGCTGTCGTCGCTGACGGACTACCTGATGCGCTGGTATGACGAGACGTCGCGCTGGGTGGACGCCATCGTCAAGACCGCCGCGGCGGAGAGCCCGGAGAACGCCAAGCTGATTTCCGAGTGGACCGTGAAGTGGCGCGACATCTGGGTGGCGGCGCTCGAGCCGGCAGCCGCAGCGGCGCTCGGCGACAAGGCCGCCGATGTGCTGGCCGCGGTGGTGGCAGCGTTCAACACGAAGGCCGGCAAACTCGGCCTGAAACTCTGACCGTAGGGTGGGCAAACGGCTTTTCGTTTGCCCACGCGGTCGTCGACAACCAACGCGTGGGCAGGTGCCCACCCTACGCAAAACGCAGGACACCCATATGGCCACGAACAGCACGCAGCCCGTCTTCATCGCGTTCCAGGACAACAACGACACGCGTCCGATCATCGACGCGATCATGGCGGACAACCCCAACGCCAAGCTCAACGAGATGCCGGCGCTGGTGAAGATCGATTGCCCGGGACGCCTCGTCGTCAAGCGCGAGACGATCTCGGAACACGCGGGACGCGATTTCGACCTGCGCGAGATCTACATCAACCTGATCTCGCTTGCGGGCGAGGTGGACGAGAGCGAGGACGAGTTCGTGCTCGAGTGGAAGTCGCGGTAGGCAGCAGCTCTTCGTCGAAGTAGAGACATAGAACAGGGTCATTTACCGCAAAGGCGCAAAGGAAAAAGAAAGGTCGCAGAGGATTGGGGATGAAGGGCGCAAGCCATCAACCTTTTCTTTTGTCTTTCTTTGCGTCCTTTCTTTTTCCTTTGCGCCTTTGCGGTGAAGACCTCATCGAACCACTGGCAATACGACGTTACGCAGGAGACACCCATGGCCGCCGACGGAAATACCAAGCCGCCCAAGAAGCTCAGCCTCAAGGAAAACTACGCGATGCTCACGCGTGGCCTGGACTGGGAGCCCACGTACGAGAAGAAGGAAGACATCTTCCAGAAGATCGACTTCGAGGGCATCAAGATCCACGACTGGGACAAGTGGGAAGACCCGTTCCGGCTGACGATGGACGCCTACTGGAAGTACCAGGGCGAGAAGGAGCGAAAGCTCTACGCGATCATCGATGCGTTCCAGCAGGGCAACGGCCAGTTCAACGTCACCGACGCGCGCTACGTGCAGGCGCTCAAGGTCTTCCTGAACGGCATCGTGGAACTGGAGTACGCCTCGCACCGCGGCTTCTGCATGCTGGGCCGCGAATTTCCGGGCGCCGGCCCGCGCATCGCCGCGCAGATGCAAAGCATCGACGAGCTGCGTCACGCCACGACGCAGATCCACGCGATCAGCCAGTACAACAAGTACTTCGAGGGGATGGAGAACTTCCCCTACCAGTTCGACCGCGTCTGGTACCTGTCGATTCCGAAGAGCTTCTTCGAGGACGCCTGCACCTCGGGGCCGTTCGAGTTCATCGTGGCGATCTCGTTCGCCTTCGAGTACGTGCTCACCAACCTCGCGTTCATGCCGTGGATGAGCGGCGCGGCGTTCAACGGCGACATGAGCACCGTGAGCTTCGGCTTCTCGGCGCAGTCCGACGAGGCGCGCCACATGACGCTGGGCATCGAGGTCATCAAGTTCCTGCTCGAGCAGGACCCGGCCAACGTGGCGCTCGTGCAGAAGTGGATCGACAAGTGGTTCTGGCGCGGCTACCGCCTGCTGGCCCTGCTCGCCACGATGATGGATTACATCCTGCCCAAGCGCGTCATGAGCTGGGGCGAGGCCTGGACGATCTACTACGAGGAGAACGGCGGCGCGCTGTTCGCCGACCTCGCGCGCTACGGCATCAAGCCGCCGAAGTACGCCGACGTCACGATCAAGGAGAAGGGCCGCGTCAGCCACGAGATGTGGAGCGTGTTCTACGCCAACCGCAATGCGCTGGGCTTCGGCATCTGGCTGCCGTCCGAGGAGGAGATGGACTGGTTCTCCGAGAAGTACCCGGACACCTTCGACAAGTACTACCGGCCGCGCTACGAGTACTGGCGCCAGCTCGAGGCCGAGGGCAAGCCGTTCACCTGCAAGGTGCTGCCGCAGCTGTGCCAGACCTGCCAGTGGCCCTGCCTCTACACCGAGGCTGACGACGCCACCGAGTTCGTGCACCGCGAGTCCGACTACAAGGGCGAGATCTTTCATTTCTGCTCGGACGGCTGCAAGGACATCTTCGACGACGAGCCGGAGAAGTTCGTGCACGCCTGGATGCCGGTGAACCAGATCTACCAGGGCAACTGCTTCCTGCCCGGCGTGGATCCGACGGCGCCGGACTTCAACCCGATGGCCGAGGCGCTCAAGTTCATGGGCCTCAAGCCGGGCGTGGACGGCGGCCTGTTCAAGGAGCACCTCGACGCCAAGCGCTGGGAGCAGTGGACGTCGCGGCCGGCGAACATCCACGAGGGTGCGTACACGGATTCGGTGCGCAGCACCGAGACGCCGACGCCGCGAGCGAAGCCGTAGCCCGGACGAAGTCCGGGGTTTTTCTCACCGACGAACAAAAAGCCCCGGATTTCGTCCGGGCTACAGGAGCAGATCGATGCCCACCAAGGCGATGACGCCGGACTACCACGGCGATTTCCAGGACACGCAGGACAAGTATCACGGCCAGCAGCTGATCAGCGTCTGCTGGGAGAAGCACACGATGTTCGGCTGGCCGATGTGCCTCCCGGTGCCGCCCGACATGCCGTTCGCAGGGCTGCTGCAGAACGTGCTGCCGATGATCTATTCCGATCATCCCGACTTCGCGAAGATCGAGTGGGACAAGGTGCAGTGGTCCACGTCGGCCGGTCCGTTCACGCCGGACCCGGCGAAGTCGATCAAGGAGCACGGCATCCGGCACAAGCAGCAGATCCGGTTTCGCACGCCGGGGCTCGACGGATACAACGGAGCAGGCTGACCCGTAGCCCGGACGTTGAATTTCGTGAAGCGAAAGAGCCGGGATGCCAGTCGTTGAATGGAGAAAAGCCCCGGACTTCGTCCGGGCTACGAGATCGCGATGACCTACCAACTCACCATCGAACCCCTCGGCGCCACGATCGACGTCGAGGATGACCAGACGATGCTCGACGCCGCGCTACGCGCCGGCATTTACCTGCCGCACGCCTGCTGCCACGGCCTCTGTGCCACCTGCAAGGTGCAGATCGTCGACGGCGAAGTCGAGCACGGCGAGGCCTCGCCGTTCGCATTGATGGATTTCGAACGCGACGAGCGCAAGACGCTGGCCTGCTGCGCGCTGCTGCAATCGGACGTCACGATCGAAGCCGACGTCGACGAGGAACCCGACGCCGAGGTCATCCCCGTCCGCGATTTCGCCGGCACCGTGACGCGCGTCGAAAGCCTCACGCCGACGATCAAGGGCATCTGGGTGGCGCTCGACGAGCCCATCCATTTCCAGGCCGGGCAGTACATCAACCTGGACATTCCGACGCTCGGCATCAGCCGCCCGTTCTCACTGGCCAACGCGCCGAGCACGACGAGCCGCGAGATCGAACTCAACGTGCGCATCGTGCCGGGAGGCGCCGGCACCGCGTACCTGCACCAGAACCTCAAGGCCGGCGACGCAATCCGCATCTCGGGCCCCTACGGCCGCTTCTTCGTGCGCAAGTCTGCGGATCTGGCGACGCTCTACATGGCCGGCGGCTCCGGCCTGTCGAGCCCGCGCAGCATGATCCTGGACCTGCTCGCGCAGGGCAGCGAACGGCCGATCACGCTGGTCTACGGCCAGCGCCATCGCGCCGAGCTGTACTACCACGACGAGTTCACCGCACTCGCGCAGCAGTACCCGAACTTCACATACGTGCCGGCGCTGTCGCATGAGCCCGCGGACAGCGACTGGAGCGGGTATCGCGGTTTCGTGCACGAGGCCGCCAAGGCGCACTTCGACAACGACTTTCGCGATCACAAGGCCTATCTCTGCGGTCCGCCGCTGATGATCGATGCGTGCATCACGACGCTGATGCAGGGCCGGCTGTTCGAGAAGGACATCTACACCGAGAAGTTTCTTTCGGCGGCGGACGTGCAGCAGGTGCGGAGTCCGTTGTTCAGGAAGCTGTAGCTTCACCGTAGCCCGGGTGTTGAATTTCGCGACGCGAAAGAGCCCGGGTTCCTCTCATTCTTCGAACCGGCATCCCGGGTTTCACCCGGGCTACGCAAAGCGAAGCGCTCAGTTCCCTGCCGCGCTCTTCACCGCGTTGACGAACGCGTACATCCCGAGCATTGCGACGGCCGCGAAGATCAGCACCGCGCCCAGGATCGCGCCGGTGCTGGCGTTGGACACGCCGCCGCCGCGATCGCTGGTCCTGCGGATGCCGATGACGCCGGCGAGGATCACGCCGAGCAGGCGGAAGCTGTTCATCGATTTCGGCGGCGCTTTTTCGGGCGCGGCTGGCGGGGGAGCGTCGGTCATGGCGGCTTTGTTCGTGACGGCGAGCGTCATTGTCGGCGATGTGGGCGTTCGCCGGAAATATCCGGGCCGTCGTGCCGCGTAGGGTGCGCCCCGCGCACCGCCCCTCGCCGCATGGCAAGCCGCATCCCCGGGCTACGGGAAGCGTTCCCAGGCCCGTTCGAGCCGCGCAGCGCGGGCTTGAGAGGCGATCTTCAGCAGCGCCTTGTCGCGCTTCCATCGCACGGCGGCCTCGGGATCGCCCGCAGATGAGGCGTCCCAGAAAGCATCCGTTTCGCTCGCAAGCTGCTCGCCGCTCGCCAGCGCACCCGCCAGCAGCAGATGCGTGGAACTCGACGCCGGATCGCGCGACGCGATGTCCGAATACGCGGCCAGCACGGCCATTGCCCGTTCGGTCCACGCGCGCGGCCAGCTCAGGCGCCGGGCTTCGCGCACCAGGTACGCGAGGATCGCGGCGTGGACGTGCAGGTCCTCGATCGTGCGAAACGGTTTGACGTAGCGCGCATAGCCGTCGCCCGGCAGCAGGGCCTCGTCGTCCACACGCACGTTCTCGAAGCGCAGCCGTGCGTGCGCAACTTCGGGGACGAAGGAGGTCGGCGGCATCGGTTCGACGTGCACGCCGATGGCGCGCGCATCGACGCGCACGAGTCGAAGCACGGGCTTATCGCCTGTTTCACGCGTGTCGCGCGCCGCGACCAGGAACAGGCCGCCGTCGGGTCCCAGCGTCGTCCAGCGCTTGGCGCCGTTGAGGACGAGCCCGCCGTTCGCGTCGACGCTCAGCGTCGAATGCATCGCCTTGGGCGACGTGCCGCCTTCCTCGGTCACGCACAAGGCCGTCAGCGCGTTGCCGGGAAGGCTGGGAACCAGTGCCCGCAGCGCGGCCTGGTACGCCGTCGCGAAAGCCCAGGCCACGCGATCCGCCATGTAGCCACCGACGATCGCGCGTTCGATCGAGCCCGATCGTCCGGCGCAGAGCACGCGATGACGCGCCCACCAGTCGGCCACCGTTTCGCAGGGCGCGAGGGCGGTCGCGGCAGTGAGCAGATGGTCAGGCCAGGGCGCGGTCATCGGGTTCCGGGGTCGCAGGTGGAATGCGGCGAGGTTCGCATCAAGCCACCGGTGCACGAAAGCGTAGGGTGCGCCTCGCGCACCCCACGGATCCTGCATCGCGCGCTCGAATTTGCCATTCTTCACCGCAGCATTTTTCCCACACCCCATCTTCCGCGCGACCATGAACACCATCGCCAGAGGATTGATCGCCAGCGCGGTGCCGGTGGCCATCGTCGCCGGCGTCGTGCTCTGCGGCGCCGCACTGCGGGAACTGCCGGGCGAGTGGCGGATGATCAATCAGCCGCTGCACGCCACGGTGGAATCGCTGGGCGGGTTCACGGCCATCGCGATGGCCCTGGTCCTGTTGCTGCGCGGCACGGTGGCGGGACGCCCGAGCACGTACCTGGCGCTCGGCTTCTTCGCGATGGGTCTGGTCGAGATCCTTCACGCCGTCTCGCACCCCGGCAATCTCTTCGTGTGGTTCCGGGTACTCGCCAGCGTGGCCGGCGGCCTGGGATTCGTCCTCATGTGGTGGCCAGGCCCATGGCGTCTGCCGACCGCGCGGCGGCCGCTGCTGCTGCTCGTCGCCGCCGGAACGATCGCACTCGGAGCCGTTTCGTGGCTCATGCCGACGCACGTGCCCGTGCTGGTGCAGGACGGAACCTTCACCCCGCTGGCCGTCTCTCTCAAGAACGTGGCCTGCGGCCTGTTCGGTGTCGGCGCGATCGCGTGCTTCTGGAGCTACGCGAAACTCAAGGAGCCCGAGACCTATTTGTTCGGCTGCCTCGCGCTGCTGTTCACCGTCGCCGAATTCGTCTTCAACTATTCAACGCTGTGGGACGCGTCCTGGTGGTTCTGGCATTTCGTGCGCCTGTTCGCCTACGCGCTGGTGCTGGGCTACATCGGTCGCGGTTACCTGAAGATGGTCTCGGACCTGCGGGTCGCGCTGGTCGAGACCCGCACGGCGGAGACCGCACTGCGGCTCAGCGAATCGCAGTTGCGCCAGTCGCTCGACGAGCGCGAACGGCTCGGTCGCGATCTGCACGACAGCATCATCCAGTCGATCTACGCCATCGGCCTGCGCCTCTCGCAATGTCGCCGTCTGGTCGTCGGCGAAGCCGAGCACGCCCTGCAGCAACTGGGCATCGCCATGGACGAGATCAACGCGGTGATCCGCGAGGTGCGCCTCTACGTCTCCGGCATCGAGGTGGCGGTGTCGAGCGGCAAGGAACTGGAGGCCGGCATGGCGGCGCTGATCCACACGATGGACGGCGGACAGGCGCTGCGCTTCTACCTGCAGATGGATTCCGCCGCGGCGGAACGCCTGACGCCGTTCCAGGCGACGCACCTGCTCTACATCGCCAAGGAGGCGATGAGCAACAGCCTGCGGCACTCGCGCGCGCGCAACGGCGGGGTTTCGCTGAAGCTCGCCGACGATGCAGTTCGCATGATCGTGGAGGACGACGGCGCGGGCTTCGACCCCGGCTCGATCGCCACGCCAGGACACGGCCTGAAGAACATTCGCGCCCGCGCCGAGAACCTGGGCGCGAGCTGCGAGTTCCTGTCCACGCCCGGGCACGGAACCCGCATCACGATCGACGTTCCCGCGCGAACTTCCCATGTCATCGCCTGAGAAGAAGACGATCCGCTTGCTGCTGGTCGACGACCACGTCGTGGTGCGCTCCGGCCTGAGGATGCTGCTGGGCGCCAACGAGCACCTCACGGTCGTCGGCGAAGCGGCGACGCAGGAAGCCGCGATTGCCGAGGCCGCACGGCTGGAGCCCGACATCGTGCTGATGGACGTGCGCCTGCCGGACGGCAGCGGCATCGAGGCCTGCCGCGAGATCCGCAGCGTGCGTCCGGAGACGCGCGTGCTGTTCCTGACGTCGTTCGCCGACGACGAGGCCTTGCTCGCCACGTTCCTGGCCGGCGGACAGGGCTACCTGCTCAAGGAGATCGACGAGGATGGCCTGATCCGTTCGATCGAGGCCGTGGCCGGCGGGCAGTCGATCCTCGATGCGGCGATGACGCAGCGGATGTTCGCGCAGATGAATACGCCGACGCCGTCGGGAGCCCGTCCGACCGATGGGCTGTCGCAGCAGGAGCACAAGGTTCTCGCGCTGGTCGCCGAGGGACAGACCAACAAGCAGATCGCGGCCGCGCTGGGCCTGAGCGACAAGACCGTGCGCAACTACCTGAGCCAGATTTTCCAGAAGCTGCAGGTCACCCACCGGGCGCATGCGGCAGCGCTGTATATCCGCCAGGCACCGGGACCCGGGACACCTGTCCCGTCGCCGGCGAAGGACAAAAAACACCGTTAGACGGGGCGGATGACCCTACCGGCCTCGCGCCGGCAGGACCACGCTCCCTTGCAAGGCTGCCAGCCGAGGGAGTCGTCCAGTGGTTATTTCACTCTCGCATGCATTTCGCCGCGCCGACCTTCGCGACGACGGGGCCGCGCGCCTCGACCGGACGTCCGTCGATCGATGCGATTTCGAAACCCGGCCGCATCCCGAAGAGCGAGGTTGCCTCGAGCAACCGGACGTTCCGCCCCAGGGCGGTTCGACCCGAACGAGACGGGGCGCGACGGGGCGACAGCCTCTCGTTCTTCGCTCGACCCATTGATCGCGGTATCGACAGGAGAAGCGCGATGTCCAGAGTATTCACGGTGTACAACTGCGGCACCGGCTTCAATCGCACGCAGACCGACGAGGTCGTCGCCAACATGGCATCGCGGACCAGCGGCGCCGAGAACCGCGACTGGATGGTCACGGACGGGGTGGGTCAGGCGTTCAACACGCCCGGCACATTCGACCCGATCACCGGCAAGAAGAACGTGCTGGGCCACATGGATGAAAGGGCGATCCTGGTTGCGCTGGGCAGCATCTCCGGCTGGGGCTGGGAGCAGAACGAGCGACACGTCTGGGCCGTCATCAGCAGCCTGATCTCCGGATCCTCGGCGGCGCCCGACACCATCAACATGGTGGGCTGGAGCCGCGGCGCCATCACCTGTCACATGATCGCGCACGCTCTGGCCAAGACACCGCAGACGCGGCACCTGAAGGTCAACATCTTCGCGTTCGATCCCGTCCCCGGTCCGGGCAATTTCAAGCCGGACAAGATCACCCTTGCCACGAACATCCACGACTATTCCGTCGTGCAGATGGACAACGAACAACGCTGGATCATGCGGCCGATGTCCTTCGACGGCATCAGCGAGAGTGATGTGCACGGGAAGTACAACTACCACGTGCTCCCAGGCCAGCACGACACCGGCGTGATGCGTGCGCGAGGAGCGGTCGGCATGATCGGCGCAGGACTCGCGCATGCCTTCATGACGCGGCACGGCACCAGCCTGCGAAGCCCGTTGAGCTATACGCCGAAGGAGTATTGCAACCTGTACGCCGTGGCCCGCCTGAACATCCTCAAGTACAAGAAGGCCCCGACCAACAACAGGGCCCAACAGCTCGGCGGATTGGCGACGCATCGTCGCGGCCTTGCGCCCGTCAGCACTGTCCCCAAGAAGCTCGTCGAGACCGAGTACTTCGTCAACAACCATCACGCGCACATGTTCCGCAAGGCGTTTCCGAACGTCTACATGCGGCTGCAGGCCGGGGCGACGCTCACGGGCATGGCGTCGCAGACGCTGAAGGCCGCTGCGCACATGACGCACACGTCGCTGGTCGAGGCGGGGTTGGCTGCCTGACGGCGGCGCGGGGGACGTTACCGCACGGATACGGCGCAGCTTCCCGCGGCAACGCGTGCGCGGAGCGCACCCTACGCGGCCAACCGTAGGGTGCGCCTCGCGCACCTTCGCGCGGCAATGAGCGAGGACGGTCGTACGCGAAGCGCACGGCCGCCGACACGTAGCCCGGGTGAAACCCGGGGGCTGTTTCGTCGCCGAAACAACCGCCAGCAACCGCAGGGTGCGCTCGGCGCACCTTCCCGCGACGACGAACGAGAGCGGTCGTGCGCGGAGCGCACCCCACGCGGCTTCGTCCGGACTACGGGTTGCGCCCCTGCTAGTTCTTCTGCGCGCCCTCGCGGATCCAGCGCTCGACCAGGTCCAGCTGCTCCTTGGGAAACGGCTTCGGCGGGTCGTACATCGGCATCGCGTTGCCGCTGCCGCCGGCTTCGAGTTGCGTGCCCTTGAGCTTGTGGATCAGGTAGCTCTTCGCCGGATCGCCCGGCGTGACGCGGGCCATCGGGGCCTCGGTGCTCGCGGCCATCAGCGCGGCGTGCGAATCGCGACGGCCGAGATTCAGCCCGCCGTTCTCGGCGCCGGTGACGTGGCAGAACACGCATTGCGAATTCAGCAGCGGCTGGATGTCGTCCTTGAAACTGACCGGCTTGTCGGCAGGCCCCTGTGCGGAGACGTCCATGCCGGTCAGCAGGAATCCGACCGCCAGCGCGACGATCGTCAGGATGCGACGGCCCACGCGGGACGGCACGACAGCGCCGCGGTGTTGTTCGGAATGCTTCACGGTGTTCGGGCTCATGCGGTCCTCACAGGCTCGCCGCTGGCGCTGGTTCCAGCCAGCCAGCCGAACGTCAGCGCCGGGCCGATCGTACCGCCGCCGGCCCAGTACGCCTGCGCGGCCGGATGCGCCACGCAGTTGCCGGCGGCGTAGAGACCCGGGATCGGCTTGGCGTCGGCGTCGAGCACCTGGCCCTTCACGTTGACGACGGGGCCGCCCTTCGTGTCGAGCGTGCCGGCGCCGAGAATCACCGCGTAGAACGGACCCTTCGCGACGTCGATGGGATGCATCGTGATGCTGGGATTCTGATTCGGCGCCTTGGCCGCGTTCATGAACTGGAACGCGATCTCGATGGTGGCCTCGCCGCGCGAGAAATCCTCGTCCTTGCCCGCCGTCGCGAAGTCGTTGAAGCGCTCGATGGTCTGCGCCAGGTTCTTGCGGAAATTCTTGTCGAGCGTGAAGCCGCCGGTGTGCTTGGCCAGAGACGCCAGGCGCAGCTCGATGTTGGAGGCCAGTTCGTCGAGCGTGGCGCCCTCGATGACCTGCGGCAGCTTGGCGTTGGCGGCGGGAATCGGGTCGTAGCCCGCGTAGTGCTGCGCCGTGCGCGCATCCCAGATCATGAAGCCGAGCAGGTTCGGATACTCGGCACGCACCGGGTCCCACGTGAAGTGCGCCTGCGCGCGTTCGTTGTACTGGATCTTCTCGTTGACGTAGCGGCGACCGTAGCGATTGACCTGGATCATGCTGTCGCCCGGCGAGGACCACACGTCGACCGCCACGCTGCGCGTCTTCAGCGCGGCCTCGACCTGGATCTGTCCCCACCAGGCGTTGTTCATGTTGCCGAGCACGGCGCCGGCACGCGTGGCGATGTTGACGAAGTCGCCGGTGCTGCCGGGGGCGGCGCATCCGCCCCAGATCTGGCCCTTCAGGTACTGGCGCGCCAGCTCCGGGTTGTGCGTGAAACCTCCGGAGGCGAACACCACGCCCTTGCGCGCGCGGAACGACACCGGTGCGTCGTCGCCGCGATCGATGCTCAGACCCACGACCGCGCCGTCGGCATTGCGGATCACGTCGAGCACCTTGTGATCGAGCAGCGTCTGCGCCGGCTTCTTGTCGAGGCCCTGCATGAGCTGGTGGATCAGCGCCGGACCCGCGCCGCCGTTCTTCGGCCAGACCACGTGCTTGGGATCGGCGCTGCTGTCCGGCACCAGCGAGCGGCCGCGCCGCACCTTGTTCTCCGGAAGATCCGAGTAGTAATCGGGGTAGGCCTTGTCTTCCCAGGTGAGCCAGGGCATGTACTTGAGCCCCGCGTTCTTGCCGAGCGCTTCGACGACCTTGGGCGCGTTGTCGTAGAACGCGGCGATCAGGTCGAACTCCGCCTGCGTGATGCCGAGCAGCGGATCGCTGGGCACGTAACGCGTGGGATGCGCCAGACGCACCATGTACTGCAGCGCATCAAGGCGCTCGTCCGGCACGTTCTGCGACTTCAGATAGCCGTTGTTGGGAATCCAGAACACGCCGCCGGACTTCGCCGTCGTGCCGCCGAGGAACGGCATCTTCTCGAAGATGATGACGCTCGAGCCCTGGCTGATCGCGGCGATGGCCGCCGACAGGCCCGCGGCGCCGGAGCCGACGATCAGCACGTCGGCTTCGCCGGCCCAGTTCGTCTTGGCCGATTTCGCCGGCTTCGCCGCGGATGCGGCGACCGGAATCAGCGAAGCGGCCGAGCCCGCGGCCAGGCCCTTCAGGACGTCGCGTCGCGACGGCATGCGCACGCGGTCGGGCGCCGACGCTGGGTTGGATCGTTTCACGGTGACTCCTTCTGCCTTGCTGATAGTCGCCCCAGCGGGTGGGGCTCATTTATATCCGCACGTTCGACGTGCGGCTTGCATGCAAGCGCTGTGCGGTGAGCGAGGCACTGCATTGCTCCCTCTCTCCGTGTGCTTTTCACGGCGAGAGGGAGCACATCTGTTACTGCGTGTTGCGCCGATGCGGTCTCATCACGGCGCGCGAGCGGCGAACTCCCGCCGCAATGCTCACTTCAACGCGTCCGCCACCTTGTCCGCTTTCATCCACTTGTCCAGCACCCACAGGTTGTGGCGGATCAGCATCTCGGCATCCTGCAGGACCATGTGGTCCTTGGCGCCGGATTCCAGCCCCAGCTGGATACGCTCGCAGTTGGTGACGTCCTCGAGCACGACCTCGGCCCAGCGCGACGCGTAGTGCTCGAGCTGCAGGCGATGGCGGATCGACGCGGTCTTGGGAATGAAGATCCTCAACGTCCACTGCGTGCGGTTGTACGCCACCGGCCAGAACTCGTGGATCCAGAAGCCGCCGGTCGAGTAGTCGATGTTGAAGTTCGGGAAGATCCAGGTGACGTCGGCCGACCAGTTGGGATTCTTCGTCGGATTGATCGCCGGATGATTCATGACGCCCTGGGCGTTCTCGGACGCATCACCACCCAGCACGCCACCGGTGTCCTGGATGTAGACCAGGCTCTCGACCTTGGATGTCGGCGCCGGCACGTAGTGCGGATTGCCGTAGGCGGAGAAGTGACGATGGATGCCGTGCGCACGCGCGCTCAACGGACGCGCATAGCGGTTGTCCTCAGGGTGCGCGAAGCCGGGCGCGAGCGTGGCCGGATGCAGCGAGGGCACGTGGTAGGGCTCGGCGAAGGCGTCCGCGATGAGCTTCCAGTTGGCCTTGAAGTCCGCCTGGATGACGATGGTCTCGTCGAGATTGAAATACGGGATGCCGGCGTAGGTCGTACCGAAGGGACCGAGGAACTCGGCCAGCGTGACTTCCGGCTGCTTCTGGAAGTTGACGAAGATGAAGCCTTCCCAGACGTCGCAGGCGATCGGCGTCAGGCCCAGGCTCTTCTTGTCGACATCGAAGAAATGCTTCTGGTCGGGAATGCCGAGCAGTGCGCCGTCCTTACCGCCGTACGCCCAGTTGTGATACCGGCAGACGTGGCGCTCGGCACGGCCGCAAGGCTTGTTCACGACAAGATTGCCGCGGTGGCTGCACACGTTGTGGAACGCCTGGACCTTGCCTTCCTTGCTGCGCGTGATCAGCACCGATGCCTTGCAGATCAGGATTTCCTTGACGAAGTAGCTGTCGTGCTCCGGCAGCTGCTCGATGCGGCCCGCGAACAGCCAGGCGCGCTTGAACACGCGCTCGCGCTCGCGTTCGAAGAATTCGGGCGAACGATAGGGCTCCACCGAGACCGGCCCGGTGGGCAGGCCCGCGTCGAGC
The DNA here is from genome assembly GCF_004364935.1 of Panacagrimonas perspica. Lineage (GTDB taxonomy): Bacteria > Pseudomonadota > Gammaproteobacteria > Nevskiales > Nevskiaceae > Panacagrimonas > Panacagrimonas perspica. The sequence goes on from NZ_SOBT01000009.1 coordinate 618,647, forward strand.
GTGAAGCATTCCTCGGCCATCTGGTGGCGCGGGGTTCCAGACGTTCCCGTCTCGACCTTGTCGATTACTGCGCTCATGGGGTTCTCCTCAGATCCGGCCGCCGTGGGGCCACGGTCCCTGCGTGATGCGTACCGCGCTGGGCCATGTGGAATCGAACGCGCGCGGCGCGCCGTGCATCTCCACCGCGATGGCGGCGTGGTTCATCGCCAGCAGGAGCTTGAACAGGCGCTCGGCGTCGGCCGGCATCTTGCCGAGCTCGTACTGTTCGAGATACGCGATCCCTTGCTCGGCCATCGGCACGACGGTGTCGTAGAAGGCCTGGATGTCTTCCATCTGCGCGGTCGATCGCGCCTCGCGGCGCTTGTCGTTGGTCTCGTGCACCCAGTACGGCACGAAGGCTTCCAGCGCCTCGAAGCCCGCGGGCAGCGAAGTGGCCTTGTCGGTGACGGCGCTCATTCGACGGTCGCTCCGTTGTGGCGCTCGCCAGCGAGCGCACCGTTGCCGGTGGCCGATGCGCTCGGATGACCGTTGCGCTTGCCCAGCGGCTGCTCGCCGACGCTGACGCCGCCGAGCGCGAAGTGCTCGGCGTGCATCTCGTTGATCATGATGCGCACCGTCTCACGCTTCACGCCGAGCGATCCGACGACCGCATCGGTCACCGCCGCGATCATCGCGCGCTTCTGCGCGACGGTTCGTCCTTCCAGCATGTTCACCTGGATGATCGGCATGCGCGTTCTCCTCGTCGCTCGCCTGAGAGTGACTTGAGGTTAGGACTGGCCCTGGCGAGCGTCCAATACTCTTGATGGATGGAGCGATACCCCGCGAGTATCATCCTCTCGGGCCACACACGGATTCCTTTCACGCATGTCGCTCGCTGGAATCGAGCTTCGCCACCTTCGCTACTTCGTCGCGGTGGTCGAGCAGCGCACGTTCCGCGCGGCCGCGCTGCGCCTGCACGTCTCGCAGCCGCCGCTGACGCGACAGATCCAGCAGCTCGAAGAAGCGCTCGGCGTGAAGCTGCTGGAACGCAGCGCGCGCGGCGCGGATCCCACGGCGGCGGGCAAGGTGTTCTATACCGAGGCGCGCAACCTGCTGGCGCTGGCCCAGCAGGCCGCCGAGCGCACGCGCATGGCCGGCGAAGGACGCCTGGGACGCATCGACATCGGCGTGTTCGGCTCCGCGGTGCTCGGCGCGATTCCGAAGATCGTGCAGCGGTTTCGCCTGACACACCCGCACGTGGAGCTGGTCCTGCACAGTCTCGACCGGCTCGGACAGGTCAAGGCACTGCGCGAGCGGCGCATCGCGGTGGGGTTCAACCGCTACTTCGCCGAAGAACCGGACCTGAGCTGGGAAGTGATCCAGACCGAGCACATGTCCGTCGTGCTGCCGGTTCAGCATCCGCTCGCGGATCGCGAGGTGCTGAGCCTGGCGGAGATCGGGAAGGAGCCATTGATCCTGTATCCGCGCACACCGCGTCCCGGCTTCATCGATCAGATGATGCGCATGTTCCATCTACGCCGGATCACGCCGCATGTGAGCCAGGAAGTGGACGACATGGTCACCGCCGTCGGCCTCGTCGCCAGCGGCTTCGGCCTGAGCCTGGTCACCGATTCCGGCTGCAACCTGCGCGTGCCGGGCACGGTGCAGATCCCGCTGCGCAAGGACGACCAGGCGACGGTGGATCTGTGCATGATCCATCGACGCGACGACGACTCGCCATTGCTGCTGGAGTTTCTCGAAGTTGCGCGGGAGCTGCGTGAGCCGGTGGAGACGAAGGTGTTGGCGCGCAAGCCTGCGGTGAAGAAGAGCGTGACGAAGAAGAAGGGTTGAATCACACGTAGCCCGGGTGAAACCCGGGGGCTTCTTCTCTGCCGGCATACATCCCGGGTTTCACCCGGGCTACGGGGGATGCCGATACGGCACCGCTATCGGAACCGGCCTGCAAAGGTATTGGTCTGCGACCTGTGGGGCACGTATGGTCCCCCTCTGCTGAACTCGCCCCATTCACATAGAAGCGTGGCGTCGCCTCTGGCGGCCGTCGCGACACGAGGAGAGCGTCACCCATGAAGCTGACCAAGGCCGGGATGGAAGCGCATATTCGCGCGTACTTCGACGCCTGCAATTCCGGCGATCCCGAACGCATCGCCTCGTACTTCGAGCCCGACGGCGTGCACTACTTCCCGCCCGGCATGTACGGCGGCCCGTTTCGCGGCGGCCTGGAGATCGGCAAGCGCTGGCAGGCCGCGGTGCAGAACTTCGGCTCGTACTGGACCGTCGATCACTTCATCGGCGAGCCCGAGACGCGACGCGCCGTGATCGAGTGGACGCATTTCAAGCGATCGCAGAACACGATGCTGCGCGGAGACGAGTGGTACATCTTCAGCGAGGCCGGACTGATCCAGGAGATCCGCGCGTACTACGCGTCCCCGCAGGATCGCGGACTCACGGCGCTGGAACTCGGTGACTTCGATTACGCGGGGCGCGGATACCCGGTCAAGGCTCCGCCGCTCGCGTAGCCCGGACGAAGTCCGGGGCTTTCCCCCGAACACGGAGTAAAACCCCGGACTTCGTCCGGGCTACGGTTGACGCTGATCCAGAGCGACTTCGCTGAACGGCAGGCAACACCCAAGGAAACTCTGATGAGCAAGGCACACGGCATCTTCATCGGCGGCGAGTGGCACGACGGCGTCGGCACCGAGCCCAACGTGAATCCGTCCGACACGCGCGACATCGTCGGCGACTACGCGCAGGCCGACGCCAGTCACGTCGCCGCCGCCGTCTCGGCGGCACGCGCGGCATTCCCGAGCTGGAGCGCCACGACACCGCAGCAGCGCTCCGAGATCCTCGATCGTGCCGGCACCGAGCTGCTCGCGCGCAGCGCCGAGCTCGGCCGGCTGCTGTCGCGCGAGGAAGGCAAGACCTTGCCGGAGGGCGTCGGCGAGGTCACGCGCGCCGGCCAGCTCTTCAAGTTCTTCGCGGCCGAGGCCGTGCGCCTGAGCGGCACGATGGGCGCGTCGACGCGTCCGGGCATCGGCATCGAAGTCACGCGCGAGCCGGTCGGCGTGTTCGGGCTGATCACGCCGTGGAATTTCCCGATCGCGATTCCGGCGTGGAAGCTCGCGCCGGCGCTGGCCTTCGGCAACTGCGTGGTGCTCAAGCCTTCGGAGTTCACGCCGGCCTGTGCCGTCGTGCTCGTGGAGATCCTCGCGAAGGCCGGCCTGCCCGCGGGCGTGCTGAATCTCGTCAACGGGCCGGGCCACGTCGTGGGCCAGGCGCTGGTCGCCTCATCGGGTGTCGACGGCATCAGCTTCACCGGCTCGGTCGCCACCGGCCGCGGCATCGCGCAGGCCGCGGCGGCGCGCATGGCGCGCGTGCAGTGCGAGATGGGCGGCAAGAATCCGCTGGTCGTGCTCGACGACGCGGATCTCGACGTGGCCGTGAACTGCGCGCTCAACGGCGCTTTCTTCTCGACGGGCCAGCGCTGCACGGCGTCCTCGCGCCTGGTGGTGACGCCAGGTATCCACGATCGCTTCGTGTCGCGTCTGGTGGAACGCCTGCGCGCTTTGAAAGTGGACCACGCGCTCAAGGACGGCACCGAGATGGGGCCGGCCATCCACGAAGCCCAGCTCGAGAAGGACCTGCGTTACGTCGGCATCGCGACGTCGGAAGGTGCGACGCTCGCCTGCGGCGGCGAGCGCCTGCAGCGCGACACGCCAGGCTGGTACCTCTCGCCGGCGCTGCTCACGGACACCACCAACGGCTCGCGCATCAATCGCGAGGAAGTCTTCGGCCCCGTCGCGAGCGTGATCCGCGTGCGCGACTACGACGAGGCGCTGGCGGTTTCGAACGACACCGAGTTCGGGCTGTGCGCCGGCCTGTGCACCACCAGCCTCAAGCACGCCACGCACTTCCGGCGCGCTGCGCAGGCGGGCCTTGTGATGATCAACCTGCCGACGGCGGGCCTCGATTACCACCTGCCGTTCGGCGGGCGCAAAGCCAGCAGCTACGGTCCGCGCGAGCAGGGCGAGGCGGCGCGCGAGTTCTACACGCAGGGCAAGACCGCCTACGTCAGCGCCTGAATCCTCCGCTGCGCCGCGATACGGCGCCGGTATCGCGGCAAGCGGGCAAAGGTATTGGAGCGAGGCGGCTGAAACCCGGTACCTTGGGGTGTCGATAGCCAGGACCGCGCCGATTCGTCGTGCGCGCTACCCGGCACACACAACGAGACGGAAGGAGATCCGACATGTTCGTGAAGAACGCCTGGTACAACGCCGGCTGGGACTACATGTTCACGCAGAGCCAGAAGAACGGGCTCTCGCAGGAAAAAGGCGCGCTGGTCGCGCGCAAGATCGCCGGCGAACGCGTGGTGCTGTACCGCAAGCCGACCGGCCAGCTCGTGGTGCTCGAAGATCGCTGCCCGCATCGCCAGGCCGCGCTGTCGCTGGGCCAGAAGGAAGGCGACGGCATCCGTTGCCTGTACCACGGCATGCGCTTCGGCGCCGACGGCAAGTGCAACGAGATTCCGGGCCAGGAGACGATTCCCGAGCGCGCCTGCGTACGCGTGTTCCCGGTCGTCGAGAAGGACAACTGGGTGTGGGTGTGGATGGGCGATCCGGCGAAGGCGGACGAGAAGCTGATCCCGCACGCCGTGGGCCCGAGCGATCCGGACTGGAACGTGAAGACCTCGCAGATGCACGTGAAGGCCAACTACCGCCTCGAGATCGCCAACCTGGCGGATCTCACGCACCTGGCCTGGATCCACCGCGACACGCTGGGCGCGCCCGACCTGACCACGCGCGACCGCTACACGCACATCAAGCCGAAGTTCACGATGCTTTCGCACGCGATGCGCACGGAGTACTACGTGCGCAGCGTGCCGATCAACTCGTTCCTGTCGCACCTGTTTCCGCCGGGCATGCTGTTCGATCTCGAGTTCGACATCATGCATACGCTGCCCTGCACCTGGGTGCTGCACTTCCGCGCATTCGTCGCCGATGGCAAGGACGAGGGCGCGCCCACCGGCCAGCTCGTCGCCGACACCTGGACCAGCCAGGCCGTCACGCCCTGCGACGAGGACGAGGTCGACTACTACTACTCGTGGGGCGCCTCGAAAGTCTGCGAGTTCGCGGGCCTGTCGCAGCTGTTGTGCGACAACCTCGACGACGCCTTCACCGAGGACCGCCACGTGCTCGAAGCCCAGCACGTGCGCATGAAGGAAAAACCCAACTTCCCGATGGTGGACATCATCCACGACGCCGGGCCGGGGAAGATGCTGTGGTTGCTCGACAAGCATTTGAAGGGCGAGGCGAAGGAAGCGGCGACGGTGACGGCGTAGCCCGAAGGCGGCACACCGCGTCACCGTAGCCCGGACGAAGTCCGGGATGCCGGTTCGATGGGAGCGGAAAACCCCGGACTTCGTCCGGGCTACTCTCCAGTCGGGCTCTGCGGTTCGACAGGAGAGTTTTCGCCCCAATCCTTCGTGATCAGACCCTGCCTCACATATCGATGGATCGACGAGTGCGGCCAATCGCACGCCGCTTGTGCGAGTCCGTGCTTCACCGGGTTGTAGTGAATGTAATCCACATGACGAGCGAAGTCGTCGTCGTCACGGATCGTGTGTTCCCAGAATCGCGTCTGCCAGTAACCGGACTCTCGGCGACTGTTCTTGCACATCGGAACACCGCTGCCCGCCACGCCGAACGTGAATCGCCGCTTGATCGTCTGCATCCGCGTCGAGAAATCCGCGTCTCCTTCCGGCAACGTGCACAGCAAATGGAAATGATCCGGTAGCACGACGACCGCGTCGACATGGAAAGGGTTCTCCGCAGCCGCGCACCGGAATGCCGCGCGAAGCTGTTCGATGTGATCGAGCAGCAGACGTGTCCCGCGATCGCGCAGTACGACGGTCAGGAAGTACGGCGCGTTGGCGATGTGGCTGCGACGGTAGAGGACCATGGCCCACGTTAGGCGCGGGGCCCAGCGAGCGGCAGCGTGCGAAAGCACGTTCATCACCATCGGCGCCGTCGTCACCCCGTAGCCCGGACGAAGTCCGGGGTTGCGCTCCGTGTTCGAGGGGAATCCCGGACTTCGTCCGGGCTACGGGATCACAGTTCGAGTTCGAGCACCTTCGACTTCGCCCGCGACACGCAGAT
>NZ_SOBT01000009.1:624897-899897 GCF_004364935.1 Panacagrimonas perspica
TGCGCTCCGTGTTCGAGGGGAATCCCGGACTTCGTCCGGGCTACGGGATCACAGTTCGAGTTCGAGCACCTTCGACTTCGCCCGCGACACGCAGATCATCATCTCCCTGTTCGACGCCTTCTCCGCGGCCGTCAGAACGCTGTCCCGATGATCGACTTCGCCCGCCAGCACCGTCGTCCGGCAGGTCGCACACAACCCTTCGCGACACGAATACGGAACCCCGGCGTCGTTGTCTTCGAGTACTTCCAAAATGCTGCGCCCCGCCGGCACCTCGTAGGACGTCCCGGAATTCTTCAGCACGACCGTGAACGGCTGATCGGCGCTCGCATCCACCGCCGCGGCGGTGAACCACTCGAAGTGGACGCGATCCTGCGGCCGGCTCGCCGTGGCCGCTTCGACCGCCTTCATCAGCGGTCCCGGCCCGCAGGTGTAGACGTGCGCCGTGTCGGGAACGTCCTTCAACGACGCGACGGCATCGAACAGCCGGCCGTCCTGCTCATCGTCGAAATGAAACTGGACGCGCTCGGGTGCCATTGTCCGCAGATCCTCGTAAAACGCCGTCCGCTGTCGATTCCTAGCGCAATAGAACAGTCGCCACGGTTTATGGACCGCCTCACAGGCCCGGATCATCGCCATGATCGGCGTGATGCCGATGCCGCCGGCAACGAACACGCATTCCTCGGCGGCCAGCTCCAGCGGAAAGTTGTTGCGCGGCGCGCTCACGTCGAGCTTCGAACCCACGCGCAAGGTCTGATGCACGAAGCTCGACCCACCACGGCTGTCGCGGGCAAGGCCGACGCCGATGCAGTAGCGGTCGCGCTCGGCAGGGTTGTTACAAAGCGAGTAGTGGCGAATCAGGCCATTGCCCAGGTAGATCTCGAGGTGCGCGCCCGCCGTGAACGCCGGCAACACCCCGCCCTCCGGCGACCGCAGCTCCAAAACCATCACGTCCCGCGCCTCGCAGCGCACGTCGGTCACCGCGAGGCGCAATCGGGAGTTGGTTTGCATCGGAGTGTCGTCGGTAGGCCGCAGATCGATGAGCGCCGCGCGAAGAAGCCGCCGGCACCAGCATCGCCTGACCGTAGCGAATCGGCGCGCGTCGATGCACCGGCCTTTTGGGTCAGTCGTCACTCCGATCTTTTCGGGCGGTGGCGACATGCGTGTGCGGTCTTAGGCTTTCCCTCGACGACACCGGCCCGCCGCATCACGAGGCCCGTGCGACTTCCGACACCTCTGATCCCGCACCAGGAGCACCGCATCATGGCGACCCCCCGCATTCATCCCTCCGTCGACCAGGGCGTGAAAGCCGGCGTCGCGGGATTCGCTGGTGGCACCCTGGAATGCCGTTGCGCGAGCGGGCGCGTCCAGATCAACGTGGCGAGCGACTGCGCGCACAACCACGTCTGCGGCTGCACCAAGTGCTGGAAGCCCGAGGGCGCGCTGTTCTCGATGGTCGCGGTCGTGCCGCGCGACAAGGTCTCGGTGCTCGCGAATGGCGACAAGCTGGCCATCGTCGATCCGGTCGCGACGATCCAGCGTCATGCCTGCCGCGACTGCGGCACGCATCTCTTCGGTCGCATCGAGAATTCCGCGCACGCTTTCTTCGGCCTGGATTTCATCCACCCCGAACTGTCGGCGCAGGCCGGCTGGAGTGCGCCGGGCTTCGCTGCCTTCGTGTCCTCCATCATCGAGTCGGGCTTCGCGCCGGACGGCATGACGGGTGTCCGCACGCGGCTGCAGGAACTTGGCCTCGCACCCTACGACTGCCTGAACCCGCCGCTGATGGATGCGCTGTCCACGCATGCGGCGAAGCGCGCCGGCAAGCTCTCGGCCTGACCCCTCGTTCCGTCGGAGTCTTCCGGTGATCGACAAGTCCGTGGCGACCGCGCTGCAGGCCGTCGCCGATGTCTTCGACGGCGCCCGCGTTCTCGTCGGCGGCTTCGGCACGGCCGGAATGCCGGACGAGCTGATCGATGCGCTGATCGAACAGGGCGCACGCGACCTGACGATCATCAGCAACAACGCCGGCAACGGCGAACACGGCCTAGCCGCGCTGCTGAAGGCCGGACGCGTCGCGAAAGTCGTCTGCTCGTTTCCGCGCCAGTCCGACTCGCATCATTTCGATGCGCTCTATCGCGCCGGCAAGATCGAACTCGAGCTGGTGCCGCAAGGCACGCTCGCCGCACGCATCGAAGCGGCCGGCGCGGGCCTCGGCGGCATCTACACGCCCACCGGTGTCGGCACGCCGCTGGCGACGGGCAAGGAGACGCGACGCATCGGCGATCGCGACTATGTGTTCGAGCTGCCGATCCACGCCGACTTCGCGTTGATCAAGGCGCATCGCGCAGATCGCTGGGGCAACCTCGTCTATCGCAAGGCGGCGCGCAATTTCGGACCGATCATGGCCACCGCGGCGCGCTGCACGATCGCGCAGGTGACGCAGGTCGTGATCCTGGGCGAACTCGATCCGGAAGTCATCGTCACGCCGGGCATCTACGTGCAGCGCGTCGTGAAGATCGACGGCGCCGCGGGGGCCGGCGCGCTCGGAGTCGCGGCATGAAGCGGCTCGATCGCGCACAGATGGCGGCACGCGTGGCGCAGGACATCGCGGACGGCGCCTACGTGAATCTCGGCATCGGGCTGCCAACCTTGGTCGCCAACCATCTGCCGGCCGATCGCGAGATCGTGCTGCAGAGCGAGAACGGCATCCTCGGCATGGGGCCCGCTCCGGATGTCGACGACGAGGATCCGGAACTGATCAACGCCGGCAAGCAGCCGGTGACGCAGCTGCCGGGCAGTTCGTTCTTCCACCACGGCGATTCGTTCGCGATGATCCGCGGCGGGCATCTCGACCTGTGCGTGCTCGGCGCATTCCAGGTGTCGGTGACGGGTGATCTCGCCAACTGGCACACCGGCAAGGAAGGCGCGATTCCCGCCGTCGGCGGCGCCATGGACCTCGCGGTCGGCGCACGCCGCATCGTCGTGATGATGGAACTGATGACCGGCGGCGGCGAGTGCAAGCTGGTCGAGCGTTGCACCTACCCGCTCACGGGCCTGGCCTGCGTGAGCCGCGTGTACACGGATCTGGCGATCTTCGACATCGATCGCAACGGCGTGCGCGTGGCGGAATGCGTCGAGGGTCTGGAATTCGAGGCGCTGCGACGGATGGTGGGTTTCGCGGCGTTACGCGACGGACGCAGCTGATCCACAACGCGACGATCGATGATCCCGGTCTTCATCTGCGACGCGGTGCGCACGCCGATCGGCCGCTACGGCGGCGCGCTGGCGACGGTCCGCGCCGATGATCTCGCGGCGCTGCCGCTGCGCGCGCTGCTCGAACGCAATCCGCAACTCGATCCGGCTGCCGTGCAGGAAGTGATGCTCGGCTGCGCCAACCAGTCCGGCGAAGACAACCGCAATGTCGCGCGCATGAGCCTGCTGCTGGCCGGGCTGCCGGCGAGCGTTCCGGGCGTGACGGTGAACCGTCTGTGCGCATCGGGACTGGATGCCGTCGCGGGCATCGCGCGCGCGATCGGTGGTGGCGAGATCGAGATCGGCATCGCCGGCGGCGTCGAGTCAATGAGTCGTGCGCCGTACGTGCTCGGCAAGCCTGGCGAAGCGTTCTCGCGCGCCGCGAAGCTGGAAGACACGACGATGGGATGGCGCTTCGTGAACCCCGCGATGGCCGCGTCCTACGGCGTGGACCCGATGCCGCGCACGGCCGAAAATGTGGCCGAGCGCTATCGCATCAATCGCGAAGATCAGGATGCGTTCGCGCTGCGCAGCCAGGCGCGCGCGCAGGCGGCGCGAAAATCCGGCTTTCACCGCGACGAGATCGTGCCGGTTCGCCTTCAGGCTACACGTCGCGGGCAGGACGCCATTGTCGTCGACGAAGACGAGCACCCGCGTGCGGACACGACGCTCGAACGGCTGGCGCGGCTCGAGCCGCTGTTCGGACCTGGCTCGACGGTGACGGCCGGGAATTCGTCGGGCATCAACGACGGGGCGGCAGCGATGATCCTGGCGACAGAGAAAGCCGCTCATCGATTCGGCCTGCGTCCGCGCGCGCGTTTTCTCGGCGCGGCGAGCGCGGGTGTCGAGCCGCAATTGATGGGGATCGGGCCGGTGCCTTCGACGCAGGCGCTGCTCGCGCGGTTGTCGTTGGCGATCCGCGCGTTCGACGTCATCGAACTCAACGAAGCGTTCGCAAGCCAGTCGCTCGCGGTGTTGCGCCTGCTCGGCCTTGCCGACGACGCGCCGCAGGTGAATCCGAATGGCGGCGCGATCGCGCTCGGGCATCCGCTCGGCATGAGCGGCGCGCGTCTGGTGATGACCTTGGTTCATCAGCTCGAAGCCACAGCCGGACGACGGGGGCTCGCCACGATGTGCGTGGGGGTGGGACAGGGGGTGTCGATGGCGGTGGAGCGGGTGTGAGTTCGTTTCGCGAGCAGCGCCGTTGGCGTTGATCTCGACGCGGTCGGTCTCGAAGTGAATCGGCGCCCGTAGCCCGGACGAAGTCCGGGAAGCCCCTGATCCGGGCACCCCCTCGAATTGATAGCGCAATCCCGGACTTCGTCCGGGCTACGGTTTTCGCGTCGACGCGCCGCAAGTGAATCCGAATGGCGGCGCACGCCTGGTGATGACCTTGGTTCATCAGCTCGAGGCCGCCGTGGGCGCGCCACGATGTGCGTGGGGTAGGACAGGCGGTGTCGGTGGCGGTCGAGCGGGGTTTGAAATCGTTTTGCGAGTGAGATCCCGGCTTTCACCCGGGCTACGGGCGCTGACTCACTCGGGCTTGGCCGCGTCAAGAATCACGCCCACGTAGCCCGGGTGAAACCCGGGATGCCCCCTCGTTGAACGAGGGGAACCCCGGACTTCGTCCGGGCTACGGTTTGCGCGTCGCCTGGAACGCGACCATGCGCCACGTCTCGTCGCGACGCGTCCAGACCTGCATCGCAACCGCTTCGAGCACCTGCGTTTCGCTCTCTCCACGCCGACGCAACACATAGGTCATCGGGCCGCTCATCACGGCGACGTCGTCCGCGAGAGATCGAATCTTCAGCGTGCCACGACGTACCTCGAGGAATTCGAAGACCTCGCGCGCGTAGGCCAGGTACTCGGTGCGGTTCTGCGTGACACCCGATGTGTGGGCGTAGACCAGATCGTCATCAAACAGATCTGCGAGGCGATCGAAGTCCTGCTCGACCAGCGCACGGCCACGCTCGACCTCGCGCGCGAGCAGTGCGTTCATCGGTTCCGAATCCTGCGGGACGTTGTTGCTCATGCCCGGGCCTCCTTCGAGAGCGCCGCCGGATCCAGCGCGACCGGCACAGCCCCGCTCCACGCGTTCTCCAGCAACGCGAGAATCGGCCCGCGCTCGATCGGTCGCGGATTCCAGTACGGGTTCTGCACGGCGAGATCGGCCGCGCGCGCGAGGTCCGCTTGCTGCAATCCCAGGTCCTTCAGCGCCGTCGTGATCCCCAACGTCAGGTTCAACCGATGCAGCGCGCCGCCGGCGTCATGCGTCACGCCGAGCGCCCGGCACAGGAGCGCCATCGCCTCGGGCGCGTGCGCCGCGTTGTGCGCGATCGAATGCGGCAGCAGCGCCGCATGCGTCTGCGCGTGCGGCAGATTGAAACTGCCGCCCAGCGTGTGGCAAAGCTTGTGATGCAGCGCCATGCCGACGCTGCCGAGCACTGCACCGCACAGCCACGCGCCATACAGGCAGGCTGTTCTTGCCGCAAGATCATCAGCACGTGCACGCAGCGCAACGAGACCGGACGCCAGCGCGCGAATCCCCTCCTCGGCCATCAGGCTCGTCAGCGGACTTCCATCGCGCGCGTAGAGTCCTTCGGCCGCATGCGCGATGGCGTTCAGACCGCTGGCAACCGAAACCTCCACCGGCAGGCCGAGCGTGAGATCCACGTCGTAGATCGCCGTGCGCGGCAGCACGCGATCGTCACGACCGGTGCGCTTCACGCCCTGCTCCGTGATGCCGAAGACGGGCGTCATCTCGGATCCGGAATACGTCGTCGGAATCGCGACGATCGGAAGGTCGAGCTGCAGCGCCATCGCCTTGGCAAGACCGATGGTCGATCCGCCGCCGAAGGTCAGCAGCAGGTCGGCATTCGCAGCCCGCGCCGCCTCGCAGGCACGCTGCGTCACGTCCGCCGGCGTGTGCATCGTCGCGTCGCCGAAGTGCGCGACGCACAGCGCACCCAGCAGCTCGGTGATGGCACGCGTGTCGTCGCGGCGCCCGGCCGTGGTGATCAGCAGCACGCGGCTGCGGCCGAGCCGTTCGATCTCGCTGCGCAGCGAGCACAGGCTCCCAGCGCCGAACACGACGCGCGTCGCCGACGCCTGGTACGTGAAGTCGGCGATCGCAGGAAGCGCTACGCTCACTTGCGATCCGACGCCGGCAGCGGCAGCACGATCAGGTCCCAATGGACGCGCCAGAACGGACCCGCGAATCCGTGGCGCTCGCGCTCCGCACGATCCTCGACGCGCTGGAAGTCCGCGATCAGCGAGGACTTCACGCCGAACACCGTGTCCTGGTCGAGATACGGACAATCCGGATCGAAGATGTGGCTGATCACCGGCTCGTGGCCCGGCGCGTTGACCATCAGGTGCATATGCGCGGCCCGGTTCGGGTGGCGACCGATGCGGCCCAACAGCTTGCCGACCGGACCGTCGTCCGGGATCGCGTAGAAACGCGGACGCACGCTGCGAAACCAGTAGCGACCGTCGGCGTCCGACGTGAAGTTGCCGCGTAGGTTCCAGTCCGGCTGCACGCCCTTCTGCTGCACGTCGTAGAAGCCGTCGTCGTTGGTCTGCCAGACCTCGATGCTCGCGCCGGCCACCGGCTTGCCCTGCGTATCCAGCACGCGACCTTCCACCAGCATCGGCTCGCCCTTGTGATCCAGGCAGATGTCGTCGCCGTTGGCGCGCTTGGGCGAGTTGGGCACGAAGAACGGACCGAGGATCGTATTCTCGGTGGCGCCGCCGGGGCGCCGGTGATTGATCGCGTCGACCAGCATCGTGGCACCGAGCACGTCCGAGAGCAGGATGAACTCCTGGCGCCAGTCGTTGCACTTGTGGCCGGTGTCGGTGAGGAACTGGATCGCCGCCATCAGTTCGTCGTGCGTCGGCTCCACTTCCTTGATGACCTCGTGCAGGTGCTTCACGACGCTGGTCATCACCTGGCGCAGGCGCGGATCGGCGTTCGCGCCCATGCGCGCGTTGACGACCTCGGCCGACGCGGCCTCGGAGAAGTAGCGGATGTCTCCCGGGTCCGCGGCGACGCGGGCCTTCGGGGACGATGCCTGGCTCGTGGTGTTGCGGCTGGGCGTTTCGATGTTCATGCGGCGATCTCCGCGGTGCGTGCGTAGCGGCCATCCTGGTAGATCAACGGCGCGATCTCGTCGGCGCACAGCACTGCCGAGACCTCGCCGATGAAGATGCCATGAGTACCGTAGTGGGTGACATTCCGGACGGTGCAGAAGACGTTGGCCTGCGCATCGACCAGGTACGGCACGCCATCTTCATTCTGCGCCCAGGTCCCGATGCCGAAACGCTCGAGACCGCCGCCGCGCGTGCCGAAGGCCTGCGACAGGTCGACCTGGCTGGTGCGCAGCATGTTCACGCAGAACGTGCTGCTGGCGACAAGCTGCTGGTAGAAACGCGTGGCGTTGTTGATGCACACCAGCAGCGACGCGGGCTCGGCGCATACCGACGTCACCGCAGTGGCCGTGATGCCGTGCCGCTCGCCTTCGTTGACGCAGGTGATGACGCTGACGGTCGTGGCCAGCCGCCGCATCGCGCTGCGAAAGTCCTGCGCCATGTCGTTGGCGACGACGGCGCCGATGTCCTTGCCCATGGGAAGGTTCCTCGTGCTCGGCGTCATCGGCGTGCCACCGAGTCGACGCTGGGAAAGGTCAGGATCGTGACGCCGGCCTGCGCGTAATTCGGCACGTCGGCGCCCGCTTCCTGTCCTGCGGGCGAAGCCAGTGCCGCCTGCATCGACGCTTCGTCGGCGAATTCGCATTCGACGACCGCCGCGTACGGACTCGCACCGTCGCCGGCAGCGACGTGCAGGCCATGGCGCAGCGACAGCAGGCCGGGGAAGCGCGCGACGATCGGCAGGTGCACGTTCACCAGGTGACGTGCGAACTGCTCGCGATCCGCCGGCGGGTGATACAGCGCGATGAGCTTGTGCATGGTCTGTCTCCCCTTAGAACGGCTGGACCAGATCCGGAACGCCGAACAGCACGCGCCCGTAGATGAAGCTGGCGAACTCCGGCAGCACGAAGGCGTGGCGGCTGGCGACTTCGCTGTCGCGCCAGATGCGCTGCAGCGGATTCACGTTGGCGAAGCTGCCGGCGCCGTTGACGCTCAGCAGCATGTTGATGGCGCCGCGACACAGCTGCGCGGCGCGGCCCGTGTCCATGCGGATGCGCGCGCGCGTCACCAGCTCGAGCTTCTGGCGCTGGCTCGCGGCGTAGTCGATGTCGGCGCAGGCGCGCGCGATCAGCAGATGCGCCTGGTCGATGTCGCACATCGCCTCGGCGGTCTTGATCTGGTGCGGCGGCGACTGCGAGGCCTGGTTGTAGATCGTGTAGCTGACGGCCTTGCGCGCGCCCGATCCGAGCGTCGCATCCATCGCGGCGCGGGCGAGGCCGAGCTGCGCGGCGACGAGCACGATCGCCGCCACCGGCACGAACGACGCGTGGTAGTTGTTCTCGTCGGCGTAGGTGCGCGAGTAGTCCCCCGCGGCCATGTCCTCGAAGCGCATCACGCGATGCTCCGGAATGAAGATGTCGTCGGCGACCAGCGTGTTGCTGCCCGACGCACGCATGCCGGCCACGTACCAGGTGTCCTTGATCGTCAGGTCCGTGAATGGGATCAGCGCCAGGCCCACTTCCGGCGAGCCGTCGGCGCGCGTGCCGATGCGGATGCCCAGCGCGCCCCAGTCCGCGTGCAGCGAACCCGAGCCGTAATGCCACATGCCGGACACGCGATAGCCGCCCTCGACGCGCTCACCTTTCTCGGCCGGCGTGAAGATGCCGCAGACGCGGGCGCGCGGCGTGGGGCCGAACACTTCGTCCTGCGCGCGATCGGAGAACAACGTCGCGAACCACGTGCAGACGTTGAGCAGGCAGCAGGCCCATCCGGTGCCACCGTCGGCGCGGCCCACTTCGGCGACGGTCTCGATGAACGTGCGGAACGACGCGCCCTGCCCGCCGCGGTGCTTGGGCACCGAGACGTGGAACAGGTTCTGCTCGTGCAGCGCGTCGATCGAAGCCTGCACGACACGGCGACCGTCCTCGCTCGCCTGCGCGTTGGCCTTGATCAACGGCCGCAACCCGCGCGCCTTGGCGATGATGGATTCATCGGGGCCGGCGGACAGGTCGAACGCGCGCAGCGCGCGGTCGTGCTCGGAAATGAAGCTCGGGGTGCTCAGGTCGTTCATCGCGTACTCCTCCTCGGTGGATGCAGCGCGACCTCGTGCGGATGCCATCGGGTTGCGCTTGCGGTGCGCGATGGATTGCACCGGGTGTGCCAAGCGCGCTGTGCGTCGGCGCGTGTGAGGCAAGTGCTTCATTTCGTGTGGGAGTCCGCGTGGGGCGATGTCGCGGTTTGCAGACGCGTGTGCGAGAGCGTGGTTGTCCGAGACCAGTTCGTATCCGGGTGCGCGAAGCGCTTGGCTGTAATTCGCCACCGCAGCCCGGACGAAGTCCGGGGCTTTTCTCGCAGATCGAAGGGGAATCCCGGACTTCGTCCGGGCTATGGTCGGAGTGGGGCGATGCGCGTGGCCGTGACTCGCTCCCGTAGCCCCGGTGCAACCCGGGGCTTTCTCGCAAATCGGAAAGGAACCCCGGGTTTCACCCGGGCTACGGTCAGTGGCCGCGCAGCGTCGTCGGCTGCAACCGATGCCGCATCTCCGCACGCGTCAGACCCAACATCCGCGCCGCCTGCGAAATGTTGTTCCCCGAACGCCGCAACGCCGCCGCGACCAGCGAGGACTCGACGTCCTTCAACGACGCCACCTGCACGAGCTCATCGGCAAGCCGTTCGTCCAGGCCTTTGGAATCCGCCTCGTCCAGACGTTCGTCGAGACGACCGTCGACACCCGGCGCGAGCAGGCGGCGCTCGAGAATCCGGTGATCGCTGAACAGATGAAAGACGTCGATGGGTTCGTCCTTCAGCGCGATCACGACGGCCCGCTCGATCATGTTCTCCAGCTCGCGCACGTTCCCCGGAAACGCGTACTGCAGCAGTGCATCTACCGCGCGCGGCGTGAATCCGGGGACGTGGCGATCCATCTGTTCGTTGAAGCGCGCGAGGAAGCGGCCGATCAGCGAGGGGATGTCGTCGCGACGATCGCGCAGCGGCGGGATGCGGATCGGGAAGACGTTGATCCGGTGCAGCAGGTCGGCGCGGAACTGGCCTTTCGCGACCAGCTCGTTGAGATCCATGTTGGTGGCGCAGACCAGGCGCACGTCGATGCGACGCTTCTGCGTGGAGCCGACGCGCGTGACCTCGCCTTCCTGCAGTACGCGCAGCAGCTTGGCCTGCGCCGACAGGTTCAGCGTGCCGATCTCGTCGAGGAACAGCGTGCTGCCGTTGGCGGCCTCGAACCAGCCGGCGCGGCTGTGCGTGGCGCCGGTGAAGGCGCCACGCTCGGCGCCGAACAGTTCGCCTTCGAGCAGCGTCTCCGACAGCGCCGCGCAATTGACGGCGAAGAACTCGCGCTCGCCACGCGGGCTGGCGCGATGCAGCGCCTTGGCGAAGATCTCCTTGCCCACGCCGGTCTCGCCGAGCAGCAGCACCGAGGTGCGTACCGGCGCGGCGCGCTGCAGCAGATGCCAGGCCGCAACGAACCCGGGCGATGCGCCGACCATTTCGTTGCCGGCCACGGCAGCCCTGGGCAGCGGTGCCACCGAGCGGCCGGGGAAATGCGATTGCTCCGACAGCTCCCATTCCGACAACGGCCGCCCGACGATGCGGCAGTGCGGCGCGCCGCAGGCCACGCATTCGACTTCCTTGAACAGGATCGGACGTTCCATGAACGCGCTGGTGTAGCCGGAGGCATAGCCGAGCTGGCTCCAGCAGATCGGCTCCGCGCTGACGCCGAACGAACTCAGATGCGCCTCGGCCTCGGCCGAGTGACGCCAGATCAGCTCGCTGTAGTAATGGCCGCGCTCGACGTCGGCCTCGATGCGCACCGGCTCGACCTGCACCATGCCCTCGAGACCGTGCAGCTGCGGCCCGACCAGGAAGGTGTCGATGTCCGGGCGGTCGCAGCGGACCTTCATCGCGGTGATCGCCGCACGCGTGCCCGAGGCATGCCCGATGCGCATCAGGATCTCGCGCGCCTTGCCGATGCCCAGCTCCGTCACCAGTTCGCGCCGCAGGGTCGTCAGCGCCGGCATGTCGAGCAGCACCATGCGGGTGTCGTCGAGCCAGATG
The DNA here is from genome assembly GCF_004364935.1 of Panacagrimonas perspica. Classification (GTDB taxonomy): domain Bacteria; phylum Pseudomonadota; class Gammaproteobacteria; order Nevskiales; family Nevskiaceae; genus Panacagrimonas; species Panacagrimonas perspica. The sequence continues at coordinate 636,367 of NZ_SOBT01000009.1, forward strand.
TGGCCCTCCTCCGGCGAGAAGCGCAGCCGCGCGACGAGATCGGCGATGTTCCTGCGCGCCGACGCCTCGTTGCCCGGCCCCTCGCCCGGCGGTTCTTCCAGTCTGAGGCGCTTCACCGGGGTCATGGCAGGCAGGTCCGTGGGCGGCCGCGGAGGCGGCCGCTGCCGGCGGCCTGTCGACCCGAGGCCCGAGCGTGGCTCTCCGCGACAGCACCGCGCACCGCCTGACACGGTCGGCCCCGGACGGCGCTCCGAGCGGCCCGCCGTCCCGCCACCGACCGTTTCGGAGGGTGACGCCGCCCGCACCCGCCGCGGGAGACTGTGCCGCGCGCACGACCGCGGGACGCACCCGCGGCGCTGTGCCACATTCAGGCCCAGCCAGACCCATTCGAGTCGACCCGAGGAGGGCGAAGTGGGCAATCAAGCCAAGGGCTGGAGCATTCTCCAGACCAAGCTCATTCCCCCTGCCAAGCGCGGCGGGACGGTCCAGCGCGGGCAGCTGGTGGCGCGCGCGGTGCACGGCGCGCTGGGCCGCCTGGTGCTGATCGTCGCGGGCGCCGGATACGGCAAGACCAGTCTGCTGGGACAGGTGCACGAAGCGCTGCTCGGGCGGTCACGCTCGGTGGGCTGGATCAGCCTCGACGAATCCGACAACGATCTCGCGCGCTTCCTCGCGCACCTGATCGAGCCGATCCGCCGGTCCGATGCGCAGTTCGGCCTGAGCACCGATTCGCTGCTCCGCTCCGGCGTTCCGTTGCCGCCGTCGATCCTGCGCTCCAGCCTGCTCAACGAGCTCACCGCACTGCAGGGCGACCTGTACCTGTTTCTCGACGACTACCACCTGATCACCGACACCGAGGTGCGCGCCACCGTCAACGACCTGCTGCTGGCGACGTTGCCGCGCGTGCACCTGCTGGTGGCCAGCCGCAGCGCCAACGAGCTGCCGATCGGCCGCCTTCGCGCGCTCGGACATCTGGCCGAGATCCAGGCCGAGGATCTCGCGTTCTCCGACGATGAGGCCACCGATCTGCTCGGGCGTTCGGGCCGCTACGCGCTCGATCGCAGCCAGGTCTCGCTGATCCGCGAGAAGACCGAGGGCTGGGCGGCCAGCCTACAGCTCGCGTCGATCGCGTTGCGCGACGCGGACGACGTGCAGCGCGTGCTCGATTCGTTCTCCGGCGAATCGCGCAGCATCGGCGAACTGCTCAGCGCCGAAGTCCTGTCGCGCCAGAGCGCGGAAGTGCGCGAGTTCCTGCTGTTCACGTCGATCCTGCGCCAGTTCAACGCCGGGCTCGCCAACGCGGTGTGCGCCCGCGACAACAGCCGCAGCATCCTGGACACCGTCGAGTCGCAGAACCTGTTCATCTTCTCGCTCGACGATCATCGCAACTGGTACCGGTATCACCACCTGTTCCAGGAATTCCTGCGCCGCCAGCTCACCGACCGGCATCCAGATCTCGTGGCGACCTTGCATCAGCGCGCCGTGGCTTGGCTGACTGCGCAGGGGTCGGTGCCCGAGGCGATCGATCACGCGCTGCAGGCCGGCGACATCGCGCAGGCCGCGGCGCTGCTCGACGAAGCCTCGACCCAGCTCTTCGCCACCGGCCAGATCCGCACGCTCGAGCGCTACGTCGGCATGCTGCCGACCAAGCGCGTGCGCCAGCTGCCGGTGCTGCAACTCGAACTGAGCTGGCACGAACAGCTCGAGTGGCGCTTCGACGAGGCGCGCGAATCGCTGGACTCGGTGACGCGGCTGCTGGACGCGCAGGAATCCGCTCGCACGGCCGATCCGGATCCGGCGCGCCGACAGGAGCTGATCAGCAAGCTCGCGCACCGCCGCATGATGCTCAAGGTCCTCAGCGACGAGCTGTCGACGGTCGTCGAGGACTGCGAGCGCTGGCACGAGAAGACGCCCTCGGAAGATTCCTTCATGGTGGCCTCCGTCGGCACCGCGAAGATGATGGCGCGCCGCGAACACTACGATTTCCAGGATATTCCCGGCCCCGCGGCGGTCATGCGCGAGCGCTTCATCAAGGGCGGCGCGATCTACGGAACGGTGTTTCACGACTGCGCGACCGGCCTTGCGCTGATGGCGCACGGCGACATCGAAGAGGCGACGATCGCAGTGGCGCGCGCCCGTGATTGCGCCGTCAAGCTGCACGGACTGCAATCGAAACTCTCGTCGATGCCGGTCGCGCTGCTCGCAGAACTCGCCTACGAACGCGGCAACACCGTCGAGGCGCGTGACCTGCTGGCGATCCACTGCAGCCTGTCGGTCGAATCGGGATTCGTCGATCACGCCATCGCCCGCTTCGTCACCGCGTCCCGCCTCGACTTCCTCGACAACCGTCCGGACGACGCAACCTCGGCGCTCGACGCGGGCATGAGCATCGCCGCCCGCAAGGGACTGCAGCGTGTGCGGGTGCAACTGCTGGCGGAACGCGCGCGCCAGATGGTGATGTCGGGCCGCGAGAAAACCGTGCGCGAGGTGCTCGACGAAGCGCTTCGCGGTTACGAGGCGCGCATGCCGGTGCCGGGCACGACGCCGACGATGACCGACGAGGCCGTCGCGATCATCTGGGCGCGCGACGCCGCCGCGCACGGCAACCTGCGCGATGCCATCGCGCTGATCCGGCGCTGGCTCAGCTTCGCTCGCACACGTCGCGCCGGACGTTCTGTCGCGCGGCTGTCGGCGGTGCTGGCCGGACTCGTCGCCCGCACGCAGGACATCGCAGCTGCGAGCCGCGTCGTCGTCGAATGCCTGACCGCGACGCCGCGCTTCCTGTTCGTTCGCACGCTGCTCGACGAGGGGCCGTTCATCGTTCCGGTGCTCGAGCATCTGCGCGACACGGTTCCGCAAACGCAGGTCGATCTGCAGGAGAAGGTCCGAAGAATCCTGGACAGCCAGCACGGACGACCGGTGGTCGCCGCTCCGGCCAGGACGCCGGCGGGCGCCGGGCCGGTGGACACCTTGTGTGCGCGCGAGATCGAGATCATCCGTCTCTCCGCGCAGGGCATGCGCACGTCGGACATCTCGAAGTCGGTGTGCCTTTCGGATAGCACCGTGAAGTGGTACTGGAACCGGATCTTCTCGAAGCTCGACGTGCACCGGCGCTTCGATGCGGTGCAGGTGGCGCGGCAGCATGGGTGGATCAATTGACGCCCGCTCGCCCCAGATAGCGACGTCGCGTATCGAGGGACGAGCAGCATCCCCGGGTTTCACCCGGGCTACGCTCCCTCGATACGCGTCTGCTTATTTCCCCAAGCGCTGGATCGCCGTCGTCGTCAGATAGCGGTTGTAGACGTCCTCGCCCTTGTCGGTGTGCTGCGTCGGATAGCCGCCGGTGATCTGCTTGGCCTGCACGAAGCGGCTCATGCGGTTGGACTGGATGTCGTGGAACATGACGCTGGCGAACGACCACGAAGGCTTGCCGTTGACCTTGTACGACGTGTTGCCGTCTTCGTAGACGGAGTACGAAGGGCAGTTGTTCTTCCACGGATTGCCGCGACGGTCGTAGGTCATGTACGACGGGAACAGGCCGTTGCGCACGTCGATGACCAGTTCGCGACGACTCACCGGCGCACGCGGATAGCCCGTCGGCGTGCTCTCAACCACCAGGCACTCGGGGATGAATTCCATCGCCGTGTCGAAGAACGTCTGGTTCTTCGCACCGCCGTGCACCGGCCGCTCCCAATTGGCGTGACGGCCGCCGTACCAGTTGCGTGACATCGCACCGAGGAACGGCGTGCGCTTGAGGATCTTGTAGTTGCCCCAGGTGCCCATCGGATCGCCCGAGCCCCAGGCGTCGGAGAGAAACAGCGAGATGCCCGGCACCAGCGGCTCGAAGCGCTGGTTGGTGGGGAACTGGCGCACGCGCTTGAACGCCGGGAAGTAGCCGTACAGTTCCGGGAACTGACGCTGGTCGTACTTCCAGATATTCAGGAACGAGCTGCCCTTCACGTCGTTGGGCGACACGAAGAACACGGACTGGTAACGCAGCAGGTCCTTCTTTTCCTTCCACACGGGGCCGTCGGCGGACAGCCGCCCGGTGGTGTTCATCTCGCACCACATGAAGTCGTACTGGTAGGCGACTTCGCCGTTGGGATTCAGATCCCAGTCGCGGATCGCGTACTGGGAATAGTCGTGACGTCCCCAGCTCAGCGTGATGTTGGCCATCGCCTCGTAGCCGGAGGTGGGCTCCGGGAACGGATTGCCACCGACCCACGGGCCGCCATCGGTCGTCACGACGTTGCCGCCGGCATCGAGCTTCGCCTTGCCCTTGTTGCGCAGCGTCGCTTCGAGATAGTCGGCCGGGAACAGCTTGGTGATGTCCTTGAGCGGCTCTTGGATCAGGATGCGGCGGCCCATGTCGCGGATCTGCGTGTATACGATGCTGCTAACCAGATCCTTGACGTGTTCGACGTTGTTGGCCGTGAGGATGTCGCCCGGCTTGATCTTGCCCTTGGTGTAGGCCTCGATGCTGACCAGTTCGTCGGGATAGGCCTTCGTGATGTCGCCACCGTTGGCGATGATCGGCCACAGCGGCGCCAGCACGCCGGCGGCCGTGACGCCGCGGGCCGCCTTCTCCAGCAGCGCGCGACGACCGTAGTTGAAATCGTATTTGCGAATTCTCATGTCCCACTCCTCCGTTATGTACTGCTCGGAGGATTGTTCGAGCCGACGGACACGGCGGTCACCGCCCCATTCGGCCGGCTGACGAGGCTTCGCTGCGGGTTCGCCCGCGCCCGCGCCGTGCGTTTCGGAGGGTGATCGCTCGTTTGCCCGCCGTCGAAGATTCGGCGAACGCCCGCGGTCACGAACCGCGGGCCGGCACGGTCAGCGCCGCGCGCTGCCGCACGTCCCGACAACGACAGAGGAGACGAAGCATGTTCGTACGCAACGCGTGGTACTGCGCCGGATGGAACTACGAGGTCACGCAGGGTCGTGACAACCTGGTGGCTCGCGAGATCGCGGGCGAGCGGGTGGTGCTGTATCGCAAGCCGAGCGGTGAGATCGTCGCGCTCGAGGATCGCTGCCCGCATCGGCAGGCCGCGTTGTCGCGAGGACGCAAGGAAGGCGACTCGCTGCGCTGCATGTACCATGGCATGAAGTTCGCGGCCGACGGTGCGTGCACCGAGATTCCGGGACAGTCGGTGATTCCGGAGCGCGCCTGCGTGCGCGCGTTTCCCGTCGTCGAGAAGGACGACTGGATCTGGGTCTGGATGGGCGACGCCGCGAAGGCGGATCCGAAGCTGATCTGCTTCGCCGTCGGACCGAGCCACCCGGACTGGGTGATCCGCACGTCGAAGATGCGCGTCAACTGCAACTATCGCCTGGAGATCGCCAACCTCGCGGATCTCAGCCACCTGGCGTGGGTGCACGAGAACACCGTCGGTGGAAGCCGCAAGTATCCGGAGGCCAAGCCGCAGCACACGCTGACACCACGCGGCATGAACAGCTTCTTCTGGGTTCGCCAGGTGCCGCCGACGGCGGCCGTGGCGCACCTGTTTGCCGAAGGCACGCTGTTCGACCTGCGCTTCGAGATCCAGATGACGGTGCCCTGCAACTGGATCATGCACTTCACGATCTACACCGCCGGCACCGCGACCGAGGGCGATTCCAACGGACAGCTCGTGGCCGACACCTACACCTGCCAGGCGGTCACGCCGCGCGATGCGGATTCAGTGGACTACTACTACTCGTGGGGCGCGAGCCGGGCCACCGAGTTCCCGGGCCTGAGCGACATGCTGCGCGACACGCTGAACATCGCGTTCCGCGAAGACGCCGACGTACTCGAGGCGCAGCACATCCGCGTGAAGGAGCGTCCGCATCTGAAGACGATCGACATCGCGCTCGATGCCGGGCCGGGGAAGATGCTGTGGGTGCTCGACAAGCTGCTCAAGGAAGAAGGCGAGCCGCGCACCGTCGCCGCGTAGCCGCGCGCTTCAGAGGACATGACCGAGCCGGAGCTGCTCAGTCCGCGGGAGGGCCAGGCCATCGAGCTGCTCTCCCTCGGACATTCCAACAAGGAGATCGCCCAGCGGCTGTGCCTGAGCGAGAACACCGTGAAGTTCCATTTGAAGAACGCGTACCGGAAGCTGGTGATCCGGCGGCGGGTGCAGGCGGCGCGGGTGTGGAGGGCGCAGGTCGGGTAGCCCGGGTGAAACCCGGGGTTTCTCTCGCTCATTGAACGGGCATCCCGGGTTGCACCCGGGCTACGCAGGCGGGTGATGCGGCGGCGGGTGCGAACGGCAGGAGCGGGTCATCGCCCCCGTAGCCCGGACGAAGTCCGGGGCTGCGCTCCGTGTTCGAGGGGAATCCCGGACTTCGTCCGGGCTACGGGATCACAGTTCGAGTTCGAGCACCTTCGACTTCGCCCGCGACACGCAGATCATCATCTCCCTGTTCGACGCCTTCTCCGCGGCCGTCAGAACGCTGTCCCGATGATCGACTTCGCCCGCCAGCACCGTCGTCCGGCAGGTCGCACACAACCCTTCGCGACACGAATACGGAACCCCGGCGTCGTTGTCTTCGAGTACTTCCAAAATGCTGCGCCCCGCCGGCACCTCGTAGGACGTCCCGGAATTCTTCAGCACGACCGTGAACGGCTGATCGGCGCTCGCATCCACCGCCGCGGCGGTGAACCACTCGAAGTGGACGCGATCCTGCGGCCGGCTCGCCGTGGCCGCTTCGACCGCCTTCATCAGCGGTCCCGGCCCGCAGGTGTAGACGTGCGCCGTGTCGGGAACGTCCTTCAACGACGCGACGGCATCGAACAGCCGGCCGTCCTGCTCATCGTCGAAATGAAACTGGACGCGCTCGGGTGCCATTGTCCGCAGATCCTCGTAAAACGCCGTCCGCTGTCGATTCCTAGCGCAATAGAACAGTCGCCACGGTTTATGGACCGCCTCACAGGCCCGGATCATCGCCATGATCGGCGTGATGCCGATGCCGCCGGCAACGAACACGCATTCCTCGGCGGCCAGCTCCAGCGGAAAGTTGTTGCGCGGCGCGCTCACGTCGAGCTTCGAACCCACGCGCAAGGTCTGATGCACGAAGCTCGACCCACCACGGCTGTCGCGGGCAAGGCCGACGCCGATGCAGTAGCGGTCGCGCTCGGCAGGGTTGTTACAAAGCGAGTAGTGGCGAATCAGGCCATTGCCCAGGTAGATCTCGAGGTGCGCGCCCGCCGTGAACGCCGGCAACACCCCGCCCTCCGGCGACCGCAGCTCCAGCACCATCACGTCCCGCGCCTCGCAGCGCACGTCGGTCACCTTCAGGCTCAGCCGGTCGTTCGTCGCCGCCATCGCTCGCGTTCTCCTTGCTCCATTACGCATCCGGAACCGGGACTTTTCCCGGCGTGTGCCGCCATGCGGCACGGTATCGGCAGGGCACCGCTTTCTCCAATACCTTTGCCGGGGACGTACGATGCCGGGACGGTATCCGTTCGGGGGGAGCCCTACTCGGATGGGCAGGCGTAAACTGCCCCGGGTACCGATAGCGTGAAAGTCCGCCAAAAGCAGCGGACGCCCGGCGTCACCCATTCAATGCAGCGAGGAGGAGAACCGATGTCCGCGTTGACGATGCAGAACATCGCCGGGAAGGTCGGCGAAGAGCTTGGCGTGACCGACTGGACGACACTCGATCAACCCCGCATCCACAGCTTCGCCGACTGCACCGGCGACCGTCAGTGGATCCACACCGACGTGGAGCGCTCGCGCAAGGAGAGCCCGTTCGGTGGACCGGTGGCCCACGGCATGCTGACGCTCTCGCTGCTGCCGATGTGGCTGTTCGAGCTGCCCGCAGCCCCGGCGGACGCCGGCGCGATCCTGAACTACGGCTTCGACAAGGTGCGCTTCCTGACGCCGGTGAAGTCCGGCAGCCGCGTGCGCGCCCGCATCAAGCTGGTCGCCGCTGCACCCAAGGACAAGGGCCGCCTGCTGCTGACGCAGGAGTACACGGTCGAGATCGAGAACGAGTCCAAGCCGGCGCTGATCGCCGAGCTGCTCGTCATGCTGATGCCCAAGGCCGCGTAACGACGCGCCGGAAAGAATCCAGGAGAGAACCCATGGCCAAGTCCAAGGCCCCGCCGAGACGGGCCCGCCTTCCGTCGCCGCCGTCGCGCTCCGAGCTGCTGCGCCTGGCGCTCGTCATCCTCGGCCGCCTGCGCGGCAACCCCGGTCTGCCGATCCGCCACATCGCGGCGTTCGCGAAGGAATTCCTGCGCATCCTGCGCGGCAAGTCCGCCGTTGCGCCCGCCGCCGGCGACAAGCGCTTCGCCGACGCCGCCTGGAGTTCGGGCCTGAGCGGCGCGCTGGTGCAGGTGTACCTCGCCGCGAGCCAGGAAGCCTACGCGCTGGTCAAGGAACTGGAACTCGAAGGCCGCGACGCCTCCGCCGCGCGTTTCCTGTCGACGATGCTGGTCGAGGCACTGGCGCCGAGCAACAACCCGCTGACGAATCCGGTCGTGCTCAAGCACGTGCGCGAGACGCGCGGCAAGAGCCTGATCCGCGGCTTCCAGCATTTCCTGTCGGATCGTCTGGACAACGCCGGCATGATCTCGATGGTGGATCGCACCGCGTTCGAAGTGGGCCGCAACGTCGCGGCGACGCCCGGCGACGTGGTGTTCCGCAACGAGGTGCTCGAACTGCTGCAGTACAAGCCGCAGAGCGCGGAGGTCTTCGAGATCCCGCTGATGATCGTGCCGCCGCAGATCAACAAGTACTACGTGCTCGATCTGTCGCCCGGCAACAGCTTCGTGAACTACGCCGTGAAGCAGGGCTTCCAGGTGTTCATGGTGAGCTGGCGCAATCCGGGACCGGAGCTGGCGCACCTGTCGCTCGATCACTACCTGCGCGCGCTGCAGGAAGCGCACGAGGCGGCGATGGAAATCACCGGCGCCAAGAAGGTCAGCTTCAAGGGCCTGTGCGCCGGCGGCCTGACCTCGGCGGTCGCGCTGGGCCGCTACGCCGACCAGGGCAAGCTCGACACCGTCAACACGCTCACGCTCAACGTCACCCTGCTCGACATCTCCGGCATGGAGAAGACGAACATGGGCTACTTCCTGACGCCGGACGGCCTGGCCAAGTCGCGCAAGCGCTCGGAGAAGGAAGGCGTGCTGTACGGGTACGAGATGGCCAAGATGTTCGCGTGGCTGCGGCCCAATGACCTGGTGTGGAACTACTGGGTCAACAACTACCTGATGGGCCAGAAGCCGGCCGCGTTCGACGTGCTGTACTGGAACAGCGACAGCACGCGACTGCCGGCCGCGCTGCATCACGACTTCTGCGACATGGTGGCCAAGAACGAGCTCGGCAACGGCGAGACCTACCAGTTGCCGGATGCGACGGTGGACCTGAGCAAGGTCGACATCGAGAGCTTCGTCGTCGCCGGTCGCACGGATCACATCACGCCCTGGGACGCCTGCTACAAGTCGGTGAACCTTCTCGGCGGCCCGTCGCAGTTCGTGCTCGTCAATAGCGGCCACATCCAGACGCTCGTGTGCCCGCCGGGCAAGGGCAAGGCCTCGTACCAGACCGCGGACGTGCTGCCCGAGGATCCGCACGAATGGCTCGCCGCCTCCAAGGCCACCACCGGCAGCTGGTGGGAGCTGTGGATCAAGTGGGCCTCGGAACGCCACGGCAAGAAGAAGCCGGCGCCCAAGACGCCGGGCAGCGAGAGATATCCGTCGATCGGCGCCGCGCCGGGCGATTACGTGCGGGCTTGAGACCATGCCTGGCCTCCAGATCCGCTCGACACCACCGCCCCGGAAGCGTGAATCTTGAAACAGGATTTTCAACGCAGAACCGCAAAGGACACAGAGGTTCGATCGAATCGCTTTTCCTTTGCGCTCTTTGCGTCTCCGCGTTGAATTGCTTCTCTAGCTCCCGCCAGATCCCGCCCCTGCCTTGAACGCTCCCGATCCCCTGCATCCGCCCCCGCGCTCGTTGCTGCTCAAGGAAGTGCGCGTCGGCAGCATGACCCTGCGCGTGGCGCACTGGCCCGGCAAATCGACGCCGGCGCCGATCCTGCTGTTCAACGGCATCGGCGGAAACTTCGAGCTGCTGACGCCCTTCGTCGCCGCACTCGGCGACGTCGAGGTGATCAGCTTCGACATGCCCGGCATCGGCGGCTCGACGTTGCCGCCGTATCCGTATCGCATGAGCACCGTGGCGCGCCTGGCCGTGCACGTGCTCAAGAAGATGGGACACGAGCGCGCCGACGTGATCGGTGTCTCCTGGGGCGGCGCGCTGGCGCAGCAGTTCGCGCACACCGCGCCCAGCCGCTGCCGTCGCCTGGTGCTGTGCGCGACGATGGCCGGCTCGCCGCTGGCCTGGCCCGCGTCGCCGTCGGTGTTCTGGAAACTGCTGAGCCCGCAGCGCTATCTCAAACCCGGCTACATGGAACGCGAGGCCGGACGCCTCTACGGCGGACGCTTCCGCTGGGACAAGGCGCTGACGCGCGACTACGCCTCGCGCATCCGCAAGCCGAGCCGCGCGGGCTACCTGCTGCAGCTCAACGCGATCACCGGATGGACCAGCGCACTGTGGGTCTGGCGGCTGCGCCAGCCGACGCTGGTGCTGGCCGGCGCCGATGATCCGATCTGCCCGCCGCTCAACGGCCACATCCTGGCCAAGCTGATTCCGAATTCGCGGCTCGAAGTGCTGGACGAAGGGCATCTGTTCGTCATCGCACAGCCGCAGATCACCGCCGACCTCGTCCGCGATTTCCTCGAAGGCGAGAACGCGGTGCAGACCAAGTCCGAGCATCGCAGGCCGTGGAGCGCGGCGATGCATGCGGATGAATCTGGTTCCGCCTAGATGGGTTTTCACCGCAGAGGCGCAAAGGTAAAAGAAAGGGCGCAAAGATTTTCTTGCGAGGCTTTTCTCTGCGCCCTTTCTTTTACCTTTGCGCCTTTGCGGTATTCCTTTATTTCCATGTCCCAAGGTCGTCGATGAGCCCTACCCCCGTGGTCGAACGCACCAATTTCCAGAAAGCCCTGCTCGCCATACCCGCCTACTGGCCGGTGGAGTGGGCGCGCCAGATCCGCAAGCGCGGCACGAACCTGCCCAAGGACTGGGTCAGTTATGTGCGGGCCGCCCGCTCGATCACGTTCCCGGACTATCCGGATTGGGTGACGCCGAACACGCTGGCGTTCGAGTCGCAGACGATGCTGCTGCGCGACTTCTCCGACGCCGATGCGCCGGCCGATGCCATCCCGGTGATCATCGATGCGCCGTACGCCGGCCATCCGTCGACGATCGCCGATTACGCCGACGGCCAGAGCCTGGTGCAGACCTTGAAGGCGGGCGGCTGCAAGCGCGTGTACGTCACCGACTGGAAGAGCGCGACGCACGAGATGCGCAACTTCGGCATCGACAAATATCTGTCCGACCTCAACGACGCCATCGATGCCGTCGGCGGCCGCGCGCATCTCGTCGGCCTGTGCCAGGGCGGCTGGCTGTCGGCGATGCACGCCGCGCGCTTCCCCGGCAAGGCGGTGTCACTGGTGCTCGCCGGTGCGCCGATCGACACGCACGCGGGTCATGGCCCGGTGACGAAGATGGCGCAGCGCACGCCGTTCAACTTCTATCGCTCGCTGGTCGCGATGGGCGGCGGACGCATGCGTGGCCGCTTCATGCTGCAGGGCTGGAAGAACATGCACCCGGACGAGCATTACTGGGGCAAGTACATCGACCTGTTCGACAACATCACCAACCCGCAGTACGTGGAACGCGCGCGACATTTCTCGCGCTGGTACGAGCACGTCGTCGACCTGCCGGGCCGCATGTACCTGGAAGCGGTGAAGCACCTGTTCAAGCTCAACCGCCTGGCGCGTGGCGAGTTCGTGGCGCTCGGCGAGCGCATCTCGCTGAAGACCATCACCGTGCCGGTGTATCTGCTCGCGGGTTCGGACGACGACATCACGACTCCGGAGCAGGTGTTCAACGCCGAGAATCTCGTGGGCACGCCCAAGTCGCAGATCCGCAAGGAGCTGGCACCGGGCGGGCACATCGGCCTGTTCATGGGCGCCAAAACGCTCAAGCAGCAGTGGGCGCGGATCAGCGAGTGGATCGTGAAGCAGGGCTGAGCCCTGCTTCACCACCGTAGGCGTGGGTATCCGTCAGGATGACGATCCTGAATCCTTGAAGTAGCCCGGGTGAAACCCGGGGTTGCGCTCGATATTCGAGGGGGATCCCGGGTTTCACCCGGGCTACGACAGTCTCCGAACAATCGCCGTGCCGATCATCAACGCCGCCAGCACACACACGATCAGCGGCCCTGCCGGCACATCCAGCGGCACCGAAAGCCACAGGCCCAGCGCGTAACCCGCAGCGCCCAGGCCGTAGCCCACGCAGAGCCCGCGTCGCTCGTCGAGCCCCGACGTCGCGATCGCCGGAAGGATCAGGCTCGCGAACACCAGGTACACGCCGACGAGCTGCACCGATGCCATCACCGTGAGCGCGAACAGGAAGTAGAACGCCTTCGGCCGCGTCCGCGCGAACACGAACCACAGGCCGAGCACGCCGGCATACAGCACCGCCACCGGCCACAGCTGCGCCGTGCCGACCCACAGGATCTGCCCGGCCAGCAGCTCCTGCATGTGCTCCGCGCCGTGCGGGTTGCGCGCCAGCAACAGCAGGGCCGCACTGGCCGACACCACGTACAGGCTGCCGATCAGCGCTTCCTGCAGCTTGCGGAAGCGACCCTCGGTCCACGTCAGCAACGACGCGGCGACGAGCGCCGCGACACCCGCTGCCAACTGCGTGAGCCAGCCGTCGACGTGATCCACTTCGATCAGCCCCACCGCGATCACGCCCAGCGCCGCGACCTGCGCGATCGTCAGGTCGATGAAGATGATGCCGCGCTCCAGCACGCGGCGACCCAGCAGCACATGCGTGGCCACGACCAGCAGGCCCGCGACCAGCGGCGCACCGAGCAGCGACAGATCGAATCCCCAGGTCCCGGCGCTCACGAAGACTTGCCCGCGAGCGCATCGAGCAGGCGCGTGATCGTGACGTCGAACAGGCCGGTCAGCTCGTCGGTGCCGTCCGCACCGCCGGGCGAGAACGGCAACTGCGCCGACGCGATGCCCGCGCGCCCGGTCATCCACTCCACCGGCCGGCGATCCTGGTACGCGGCGTAGACGACCATCTTCGCGGGCTGCGTCTTCAGCGTGTCGAGCACCTCCTGCAGGTGCGCGCCGCTGGGCGGAATGCCGGGCTTGGATTCGAGCGCGGCGACTTCGCGGATGCCGAGCCAAGCGTACAGATAAGCCCAGGACTTGTGCGCGCTGACGACGGCCACGCCGCGCAGCGGCGCCGCGCGTGTCTCCCAACCCTGCACCGCCGTCGCCCAGGATTTCGCAAAGGCGTCGTAGCGTGCGCGGTAGCCATCGGCATGCGCGGCATCGACCTCCACAAGCTTGTCCGTCAGGGCACGCGCCACCTTCGCGATGTTGCGCGGATCGGTCTGGATGTGCGGATTGCCCTGCGGATGCACGTCGCCATCGGAGCGATCGAGCCGCGTCGGCACTTCGAGCATCTGCACCGATCGGCTTGCTTCGAAGTAGCCGGGCGCACCCGGCGCGACCTTCGGGTTGTTGCCCTTCTCCGCCAGCGCCGGCAGCCAGCCGATCTCGAGTTCCGCGCCGGTGCAGACCGCGAGATCCGCCTGCCGCCACTGCGCGATCAGACTGGGCTTGGGCTGGATCTGGTGCACGTCCTGCAGCGCCGATGTGGCGACGTACACGCCGACGTCGTCGCCACCCAGCGTCTTCGCCAGCGCGCCCCACTCGGGTTCACAGGCGAACACACGAAGCGCTGCGCTGGCCGGAACGGATGTCAGCGCGGCGGCGCCGAGCAGAAGCGTTGCAATGAGTTTCTTCATGGGAACGAACTCCTAGAACTGATGCGCCGGGTGCGGACCCAGGCTCAGGATGTATTGGAGGAAGACTTGGTCGTCCTCGATGTGATTCGGGCGCGATACGTCGCGGCTGAGCTGCAGGCGAAAACGGCTGAACTCGCTGTTGGAGAAATCCGTCATCAGGCTCCAGCGCTGCGGGTCGTGACCGTCGTCGGCGAGGCGATCCAGTGCGCTGTCCGGCACGGCGTTCGCCACGTCGTTGTCGGCGAACAGTCGGTCGTAGCGCAGGCCGACGCGCCAGCGCGGCATGAACTGGTAGACGCCCTGAACGTAGAAGCCCTGCTGGTCGCCGCGGTAACGGCTCAGGTCCGCGCTGCCGTCCGGATCCGCCACGAGTTCGCCGTGCTCGTGGCGGAAGAAGTACTCGCCCTGCAGCACGGCGTTGCGTACCGTCGCGTTGCCGTTGGGCGCCCACTTGTAGACGCCGTCGAGGATCGTCAGGTCGCTCTTGCCGTCGAACGTCAGCGCGGGTTCGTCTTCGTCGCCGGTCGGACGACGGTTGGCGTCCGCGCGCAGATGCGAAAGCCCGAGGCGCCAGGAACCATCGAGTCCCGCGTCGCCCCCCAGGTGCGCGAAGCCGGTGATGGCCTTGATGCCGTTGCGGCCATCGCCGCCGGCCGGGAACGAGGCGCCGCGCAGCAGCTCGGTGCCCACTTCGAAGAACGTATCGGTCGGCGCCAGCCAGCGCAGCTGCACGCCGTCGTCACCGAGCTGCGTGCCGAGCATCGCTCGATACACCAGCGGTGCATCGACGAATTCCCAGGCGTGCGCGTGCTGATGATTCTGGTAGCCGATGTCGGAGAAGAAGCGTCCGAACTTCACCGAGAAGCCGTCCGGAAGATCCAGCGTGTTGATGTAGGCCTCTTCCACGCCGATGCCGCCTTCGGGCGCCACCGACAAGGTCGTCCATGCGTGGAAACTCTGGTCGACGTTGGCCTCGACGGCCAGTTCGGTTTCTCCGAGGGACAGCCCCGAGGGCCGCGGATCGGTTTCATCGCCGAGCAGGAATCCGGCCACGTCCGGCTCGCGGTGCGACCGGCTGTAGTCGGCGTAACCGCCATCGAGGATCAGGCTGATCTTCGGATTGAAGGCTGCGCCCGACGGCGCGCTCGCGGTGGCGACGGCCGGCGCGGGCGCCGCTTCGGCAACCGCTTGCCGCGACGACTCGGCGTGCTCGAGGCGTTCCTCCAGTGCATGGAGGCGGGCTTCGTAATCGGACTTCAGCGCGCGAAGCTCGTCGCGCAGTTGCTGGAGTTCGGCGGGCGTGGGTGGGGGTTCGGCAGCGGCATGCGCAGCCAGGGGCGCGCTCGCAAGGAGCGCCGCCCCGAATCGGGCGTAGCGGAAGGTGGACATCGGATCCTCGTCGCAGGAACAGCGAAAGCAGGCCGCGTCACCGGCACGAGCCGGCGACGCGCGGAACTACGGCGCTTTCAAGCGAGGACGAGAGGGGGACCGCGGGAACGATGGGCCGAGACGCGCTGGATGCGGATGGCCGCGGGCAGTTCGAGCGCCGTGGGCGCATCCAGCGCAAAAACCGGAAGCGCGGCGATCGTCGGCGCCGGCGCACCCGAATCCAGACCCTGGCCGAGCAGGCAGATCTGGCAGACCGGGTGTTCCGACAGCGCCGGGTGCTCGTAGGCGTGCGCAACCTCCAGCAACTGTCCTACGAGGAGGACGAGGCCGAGGAAGGCGAGCCGGAGTCGGGGATGGCGCCACATCAAGCAGGGAGTACCGCTTGCCCCGCGGAGTTCCGCGGCCAGCGAGAAACATTCGTCGAAGGCGCGGGAGACCCCCGGCATCGTCCCAGCTACCAAGCCCGCGCACAGCCCGGCTTCTACGGCCGCGGATCGCGATCCTGACGTTCGACAAGGACAACAAGATCATCCTCGACCGCACCTACCTGCACTCCCGAACGCTGGCCCGGAATCGAAGGCGCCAAGGAGTTCGTGACGGCGGGCGGTCTCGGCGCGCCGAACCAGGTGCTCTCGAAATCGTGACACCCGCGTAGCCCGGGTGAAACCCGGGCTACGCGTCCGCCACAGCCTTCAGCACCGCCCCTAGCGACGCGAGGTCTTCGAGCCCGGTCGTGTCGCCGCGGATGTTCCCCGTCTCCGCCGCCTCGCGCAGCAGTCGGCGCATCGTCTTGCCGGCACGCGTCTTCGGCAGCGCGCTGCACACGTAGACCCGGCTGAGCCTTGCGATCGCACCGATGCCGTCGACGACGGCCGCGTCGACCTGCGCCTGCACCGCTGCCACGTCGGCACCCGCGCGCAGGATCACGAAGGCCACTGGCACCGTTCCCTTCAGCGCATCGTTGACGCCCACCACCGCGCCGTCGGCGACGCCGGGCTGCGCGCAGACGATGGATTCGATCTCCATCGTGCTGATGCGGTGCGCCGCCACGTTGATGACGTCGTCGGCACGGCCCAGCACCCACAGGTGGCCGTCGTGATCGACGATGGCCTCGTCGGAGGTCTGGTAGCGGCCCGGGAAGCGCGTGAAGTACGCCGACACATAACGGTCCGGGTCATCCCAGATCGTGCGGGCGAGCGTGGGGAACGGATCCTTGAGCACCAGGTTTCCCTTCACGCCGCGCGGCACGGGCTGACCGGTGTCGTCGACCACCTCGTAGTCGTGCCCCGGCACCGGCGTGCCACAGGATCCGGCCTTGAGCGGCTCGACGCCGTACACAGGCAACGTCCACGTCGAGCCCGTCTCGGTCTGACCGTAGGCGTTGATCACCGGCACGTCGAACGTCTGCACGGTCCAGTCGAACGTGTCGGGATCCAGCGGCTCCCCCTGCACGGTGATCAGCTTGAGTCGCGACAGGTCCTGCGCCCTCGCCGCCTCGTCCCCAAGCGATCGCAACATGCGCAACGCCGTCGGCGCACTCAGGATCTTCGTGACCTGGTGCCGCGCGATGATCTGGTAGAAGCGATCCTTCACCGGCGTGTCGAACGCGCCCTCGTAACAGAGCAGGCTCGTGCCGTGCGCGAGACCGCCGATGACGACATGGATCGGAAACGTGAGCCAGCCGATGTCGGCGGCGCACCAGTACAGGTCCGCGTCGTCGGGCCCGACCTGCCAAAGCACGTTGGCCCACGCACCCAGCAGAAAACCGGCCGCGCTGTGCACGACGCCCTTGGGTTTGGATTCGGTGCCGCTGGTGAAGATCAGGAACGCCGGTTCATTGGCCTCCAGCGGCTCGCAGGGACAATCGGCCGGATGTGCGGCCATCAAGGTTTCGTACGCGACTTCGCCGGCATCGAGTTCGGGTTTCGTTGCACAACGATCGATGACGACGATCGTCTCGAGCGCGGGTGCTGAAGGTCGCGCCTTGCGTGCGTTGCCGAGCAGCGGGACTTTTTTGCCACGACGCCAGCAAGCGTCCGCCGTGACCAGCACTTTCGCGCGCGCCGCCTGCAGGCGCAGCGCGACGGCTTCGGGCGAGAAGCCCGCGAACAGGATCGTGTAGACCGCGCCGATGCGGTTGCAGGCGTGCACCGCGACGAAGGACTCGGGCAGGTTCGGAAGATAGATCGCGACGACGTCGCCACGCCGCACGCCGAGCGACTTCAGCGCGTTGGCGAATCGCGCCACGCGCTCGCGCAACTCGGCATACGTCCAGCGCACGACTTCGCCCGGCTCGCCTTCCCAGATGATCGCGGGCTTGTTCGCGCGGGCCGGATCGTCGACGTGGCGGTCGACGCAGTTGTCGCAGACGTTCAGACGTCCGCCGACGAAGTAACGGAAGTTCGGGAAATGTCCTTCGCGCGTCGTGGTCCAGGGCTGCATCCAGCGCAGATGCCCGGCTGCCCATTCCCAGTAGGCGTCCTTGCCGTGCGAGGCCTGCACGGCGCGCGCCTCGGCGAGCAGATTCTGCTGGCGCGTCGAACGCCAGTGCGGACGCAGCGGAACCAGCGGTCGGGACAAAAGCTGATGCAGCGGATCGCCCGCGCCTTGCGTCGTCGTCATCGTTCTTGCGTCCGGCTCTCTTCCATCGCCCGGGCGGGTCGTCGCGGTGCGTGGCCGCGGACCTCTTTCGGTGAGGTGCCTTTATACCTGCCGGACGACGAAGGTCGAAGAGAGCGCGCACCCGTAGCCCGGGTGAAACCCGGGGTTGCGCTCCGTATGCGAGGGGAACCCCGGACTTCGTCCGGGCTACGGGGCTTTGAGTGTACGCAGGTACGGCCCCATGTCCGGCGCGAACGCCTCGTGCGCGCACAGCCGATCGAAATGAGCGAACGCGAGCGGATACGTTTCGCGTGCCGCATTCGTGAGCAACACCGGCAGATCATTCTTCGCCAGCAGCTCGTGATACTTGAACTCGTTGTGCATCAGCGCGAGTTCGGTGACGTAGCAGATGTCGGCCAAGGTCAGCTCCTTGCCCGCGATGAAACCGTGACCGCCCGACAGCGCGCGTTCGATACCGGCCATGTAGCTCGCAAACGCCTGCGTCACGCCGGCGTGGACATGCGCTGGAATCGCGCCGCCACGCATCGCGAGCACGTAGACCTGCACGTCGCGCGCGAACAGCAGGCCGGCGTCGAGGAAACTGTCGATCCGCGAGGCGCCGAGTCCATCGCGGCCGTACAGGCCGTGCTGTCCTTCGCGCAGGCGCGCCACCGCCCGCATGATGCTGTTCGATTCGAAGATGCCGATCTCGCCGTCGGCGCTGAACGCGGCCGGCACGGTGCCGAACGGATGCGCCGCGAGGAAAGCCTCGGTCTTGAACAGGCGCGCCGTGAAACCGGTCTTGGCCTGTCGCACGAGATGCTCGTGCTTCGCCTTGTCTTCATCCGACAGCGGGCGCGCTTCGAAATCCCACAGCCAGTCCGACAGCTCGTTGGGCGCGGCGCCGCGCACGTCGAGTTCGATGCCACACAGACGCGCCACGATCGTCGCCTTGGCGACACGCGGATTGGGCATGTAGGAAAAGATTCGCAGCTCGGCGCTCATGGGCGCTCCTGGAGGGATGATTCGCGTGGACCGGGATCACCAGGTTTCGCCGTACGGCCGCACTTCGACGTTAAACGACCACGCCGAGCGATCCTGGTGCGCCACGTGCCAGGCCTCGTCGGCGATCGCGGCCGGCTGGATGAAGAAGCTGTCGGGCTTGTCGGAAAACATCTTGCGCGCCCACTCCACATCGATGATCGCGTCGATCATCAGGTAGGCCACGTGAACGCCTTTGGGGCCGAGGTCCCGGGCCATCGACTCCGCGAGGATGCGCTGGGCCGCCTTGGTCGGCGCGAAGGCCGAGTAGTTCGCCTTGCCACGATGGGCCGAGGTGTTGCCGGTGGCGAGCATCACGCCCTCGCCTGCCGCGATCATCGCGGGCGCGAGTCGACGGGCGAAGTGCAGCAGGCCCATCGTGTTGATCTGGAAGTTGCGATTGAGCGCAGCCGGATCGATGTCGAGGAAGTTGCCGAACGTGCCGCCTACCGCGTTGTGAATGAACACGGACGGCTCTCCGAGTTCCGCCCAGACTGCCTTCACTGCGGCATCGATCTGGCCTTCGTCGGCCACATCGCAGGTGTACGCACGGCTGTCGGGAATCTCCTGCTGGAGCGTATGCAGACGGTTGGCGTCACGCGCCAGCATCGCGACACGGTAGCCGCCCGCGGCGAAGCGGCGTGCCATTGCGGCGCCGGTACCGGGACCCACTCCGGTGATCAGGGCAATGGGCTTGCTCATGCGGCGACTCCGAGGACGGCTTGCTTGACCAGCTCGAGACGGTCGTTGCCGAAGAACAGTTCGTCGCCGACGGCGAACGTCGGCACGCCGAAGACACCGGCGTCCGCCGCGGCCTGGTTGCGACGCGACAGATCGGCCTGGATCGCGAGATACCCGTAGGGGCTGACGTAATCGAAACAGAAACTCACGGACGACATGCGGTCTTCTCCATTGCAGGCGGCGTCGCGTCGAGGCGACGCGCGGTGGGTGCAGGCCTCCGCGACGGATGCGGACCACCGCCTACATCGATGAGCGTCGCGACTTCGAGTGTCCGCCTGGCGCGATCGGTGCAACCATGTCGCATCGAATCGCCCAGAATTCCGGTCCAGAAGCGCAGCGTTTTTCCGGCACCACTGCGCTCAAGGTAGATCACTTCAATTTTTGAAGTCAAGAAACGCATGCGCATTCCAGACATCGCAACGCAGAACTGCTCGATCGCCCACGCCATCGGCGTGGTCGGCGACACGTGGACCCTGATGGTCGTTCGCGAGCTGTTTCTCGGCACGCGCCGCTTCGACGATTTGCAGCTCGCCACCGGAATCTCGCCGCATCTGCTGAGCGTGCGGCTGCGCGAACTGGTCGCGGATGGAATCGTCGAACGCACCGAATATCGCGCGGGCCGCTACGAGCACTTCCTGACGAAGAAAGGCGCCGACCTGTGGCCGGTGATGTTCGCGCTGCTCGATTGGGCGGACCGCTGGGGCGAATGGCCGCAGGGGCGCCCGGTCTACGTGCGGCACACCGAGTGCGGGAAGCTCACCAAGCTCAAGCTGCGATGCTCCTGCTGCGACGGCCCGATCCACCACGCGAACACGCGGTTCGAAGGGTCGCCCGGTGCATTGGCGGAACGGCAGGCGCGGATGGAGAAGGCGCCGCTTGCGGGTGCGACGCCGGCGAGAGCCAAGCGGGGGGCGACGGTGAAGGGCGTGACGCGTTCGAGAGCAACCCGCAACCCGTAGCCCGGACGAAGTCCGGGGTCCCGCCATCTAGAGAGGGGAATCCCGGACTTCGTCCGGGCTACGGGCGCTTCTTTCCTTTCTTCGCGACCGCGGGCCGCAATACGGTCAAAGAATCCCGCATCGATCGCACCGTCGACAGGAAGGCCAGCAGGATCGCGGACTCGTCGTCGCTGCGGTGGATCATGCAGAGGTCGAACGTGGCCTGGTCCTCGCCGCGCAGCGGCAGGTAGACGATCCCGGGCAGCTTGAGGTTGCAGGCCGAATCGGTGACCAGGCTCAGGCCGAAACCGCTGGCGACGAGCGCGACGGCGGTCACCACGTCGTCCACTTCCTGGATCGACTGCGGCATCACGCCTCGTCGGTGCAGCAGCCGCTGCACCTGCTCGATGAAGCTCGGGCGCGGTGCCCGCGGATACAGGATCAGCGGCTGGTCGGTGAGCTGACACAGCGTGACGCCGGCCGACGTCGCCAGTGGATGCTGGTGGTGCAGCGCCACGTTGAGCCGCTCGGTCTGGATCACTTCCCAGGTCAGGTCCGGCTCGTCCTCGAAGAAGCGGTTGAAGCCCACCGTGAGCCGCCGCTCGCGCAGCGCACGGATCTGGCCCGCGCGATCGAGGTTGTGCAGCACGACCTCGACCTTCGGATAGCGGTCGCGGAACATCTGGATGATGCGGGGAATCGCGCCGAACACGGCGGACCCGAAGATGCCCACGTCCAGACGGCCGATCTGGCCGTGCCCCGCGAGCTGCGCGCGGCTGGCGGCCTGCTCGGTAAGCATCAGGATGTTGCGCGCCTCCTCGTAGAAGACCTGCCCGGCATCGGTCGGCTCGATGCCGCGCGGCTTGCGCAGCAGCAACTGCACCCCCAAGGCTTCCTCGAGCTGCTGCACCTGCCGCGTCAGCGGCGGCTGCGAGACGTGCAGCCGCAGGGCCGCCCCGCGAAAGCTGCGCTGTTCGACCACGGCCACGAAATAACGCAGATGGCGAAACTCGACGGCGGCCAGGCTCATCGCGGATGTACGAAAGTGAACATTTGGACAGGCTAGCGATACGTTGGTGGTATCGCAAAGGCCCGGCAAAGGTATTGGACCGGCTCCGTCGCGGGTCCTAAGGTTCATCCATCAGCATGAAGTCCGCGCGGGATGCGGATGGCATGCTTTTCTGCCCGTTTTCCCCACCCGAGGGCTACGTCGATGTCGTTCCGGATCCGCGTGGCGGACACCTCGCTGGACTTCGCCTGCGGCGAAGCTCAGACGGTGTTGGCTGCCATGAGCGCGGCGGGCAAGCAATGCATGACGGTGGGCTGTCGCAGCGGAGGCTGCGGGGTGTGCCGGGTGCAGGTGCTCGACGGTCAGTTCGAAACCGGACTGATGAGCCGGGCCGAGGTCTGCGAAGGCGATCTCGCCAAGGGCATCGTGCTGGCCTGCCAGCTGCTGGCCCGGAGCGATCTGCAGATCAAGGTGCTCGGTCGCAAGAACGTGGACCAGAACGATCCGACCGCGGCGCTGTTCCGCCGCCTTACCGCGAGAGCCGCCGCATGAGCAACGCCCCTTCTTCGACGGTGTCGGTCGCTCAGGCCGTCATCCATCACGCCGCCGCGATCCGCGTGATCCAGGCCGCGCTGGCCAAGGCCGAGGGCCTGGGCATCAAGGTGTGCGTCAGCGTGGTGGACAGCGCGGGCACGCTCGCGGGCTTCGCGCGCATGCCGGGCGCTTTCCTGATCTCCGGCGACATCGCGACGAAGAAGGCGCACGCCGCGGTGTCCATCGGCGTGCCGGCCGATCTGGTCGAGCAGGCCTTGTCGCAGGAAGCGCCGCGCGTTCGCGAAGGCATCGTGCAGACCGGCTTCATGATGATCCGCGGCAGCTTCCCGCTGCGTGCGGGTGAGGCTCTGATCGGAGCCGTCGGCGTCTCGGGTGGCAGCGAGGCGCAGGACGTGGAATGTGCGCAGGCCGGCGTCGCCGCCCTGCTGGCTTAGCAATCGAGAAACCACATGGAACCGACACAGTTCAAGCACTTCATCAACGGCGAATTCGTCGGCAGCGCCAAGACCTTCGAGAAGCGCCGCCCCAGCGACAACGCGCTGGTCGGCTACATCCACGAGGGCGGGCAGGCCGAAGTCGATGCGGCCGTGGCCGCCGGGCGTGCCGCGATGAAGGGACCGTGGGGCAAGATGACCGTGGAGCAGCGCACCGAGCTGCTGCACAAGGTCGCCGACGAGATCACGCGGCGCTTCGCCGACTTCGTGCAGGCCGAGATGAACGACACCGGCCAGCCGAAATCGATGATGGAGCACGCGATGATTCCGCGCGGTGCGGCCAACTTCAAGATCTTCGCCGACGTGGTGAAGAACGTGCCCACCGAGAGCTTCATGATGCCGACGCCCGATGGCGCCGGCGCGCTGAACTACGCGATCCGCGTGCCCAAGGGCGTGATCGCCGTGGTGTGCCCGTGGAACGCGCCTCTGCTGCTGATGACCTGGAAAGTGGGCCCGGCGCTGGCTTGCGGCAACACCGTGGTGGTCAAGCCTTCGGAAGAGACGCCTGCCTCGGCGACGCTGCTCGGCGAAGTGATGAACGCGGTCGGCGTGCCCAAGGGGGTCTACAACGTCGTGCACGGCTTCGGCCCGAACTCCGCGGGTGAAGCACTGACCAAGCACAAGGGCGTGGCGGCGATCACGTTCACCGGCGAGACGCGCACCGGCACGGCGATCATGAAGGCGGCAGCCGACGGCGTGCGCAACGTGTCGTTCGAGATGGGCGGCAAGAACGCCGGCATCGTCTTCGCCGATTGCGACCTCGATGCGGCGATCGAAGGCATCGGTCGCGCGGCGTTCCTGAACTGCGGGCAGATCTGCCTGGGCACGGAGCGCGTCTACGTCGAGCGCCCGCTGTTCGACAAGTTCGTGGCCGCGATGAAGGCCAAGGCCGAATCGCTGAAGCCCGGAGCACCGGAGGAGAAGACCACGGGCCTGGGTCCGCTGATCTCCGACGAGCACAAGCGCAAGGTGCTGGGCTACTACGACAAGGCCAAGGCCGAGGGCGCCACGATCGTCACCGGCGGCGGCGTGCCGCAGATGGCGGGCGAACTGGCGAACGGCAACTGGGTGCAGCCGACGGTCTGGACCGGCCTGCCCGAGACCGCGAGCGTCGTGCGCGAGGAGATCTTCGGACCCTGCTGCCACATCTCGCCGTTCGATACCGAGGACGAGGTGATCGACAAGGCCAACGCCACCGAGTACGGCTTGTCCACGACGATCTGGACCACGAACCTGGCGCGCGCCCATCGCGTCGCCGCCAAGGTCGACGTCGGCATCACGTGGATCAACAGCTGGTTCCTGCGCGACCTGCGCACCCCGTTCGGCGGCAGCAAGCAGAGCGGCATCGGCCGCGAAGGCGGCGTGCATTCGCTCGAGTTCTACACCGAGATGCGAAACATCTGCGTGAAGCTGTGACGTGAAGCTATGAAAGTCTATCAACGCAAAGGCGCAGAGATCGCAAAGGTACCCGCTCCTGCTTTGTCTTCACTTTACGTCCTCTGCGCCTCCGCGTTGAAAGCGTTTGCCAAACACGGCCTGACACCATGACCCCAGAACAGATCAACCACTACGGCGACGAGCTGTACAACGCCTTCCTGACGCGCACCACGGTCGCGCCGCTGCTCGGCCGTGCCGAGGGCATCACCATCGAGCACGCGTACCGCATCCAGGAGCGCTTCGTCTCGCACCGGCTGAAGGCTGGCGAGAAGATCGTCGGCAAGAAGATCGGCGTCACGTCCAAGGCCGTGCAGGACATGATTGGCGTCAAGCAGCCGGACTTCGGGCAGCTCACGTCCGGCATGCACTACGAAGAAGGCGCGGACCTGCCGATCGGCGGGCTGATCCAGCCCAAGGCCGAAGCCGAAGTGGCATTCGTGCTCAAGCGTGACCTGAAGGGCCCGGGCATCACCGCCACGGACGTGATCCGCGCCACCGATTACGTCGTGCCCTGCTTCGAGATCGTGGACTCCCGCATCACCGACTGGAAGATCAAGATCCAGGACACGGTGGCGGACAACGCCTCCTGCGGCGTCTACATGCTGGGCAAGGACAAGAAGAAGCTGACCGACCTGGATCTCACACTCGCGGGCATGGTGCTGGAGATCAACGGCGAGCTGTTCAGCACCGCGGCCGGCGCCGCCGTGCAGGGCGGGCCCGTCAACGCCGTCGTATGGCTGGCCAACACGCTGGGCGCGCTGGGCATTCCGTTCCTCGCCGGCGAAGTGATCCTGTCGGGATCGCAGTCGATGCTGATCCCGGCCAAGGTCGGCGATTCCTTCAAGTGCACCGTGGGCGGACTGGGTTCCTGCACGGTGCGTTTCTCCGGAGCCGTGAAATGAGCCTCGATGCCAAGACCATTTCGGCGCTGACCGATCGCGTGCTGCACGCGCAGGACCACGCGCACACCATTTCCAAGCTGACCGACGAGCATCCGTCGATGACCGTCGATGACGGTTACGCGGTGCAGGACGAGCTGCGCCGTCGCTGGATCGCGCGCGGCGATCGCCCGGTCGGCGTGAAAGCCGGCCTGACGTCGAAAGCCAAGATGCAGCAGATGGGCGTCGACGTGCCGGGCTTCGGCATCCTGATGTCGAGCATGGCGCGGCCCGAGAACGGCCTGATCGAGATGGACCAGCTCGTCCACCCGCGCATCGAGGCCGAGATCGCCTTCGTGCTCAAGAGCGAACTCAAGGGCAAGGGCCTGACGATCGAGCAGGTCATCGAGGCCACCGACTACATCATCCCGGCGGTCGAGGTCATCGACTCGCGCTTCGAGAAGTTCAAGTTCGACCTGGTCAGCGTGATCGCCGACAACTGCAGCAGCAGCCGCTACGTCACCGGCGGGCGTCCGCTCGATCCGCGCAAGGTGGACCTGCGCACGATCGGCGTCGTCATCGAGAAGAACGGCGAGATCCAGGCGCTCGGCGCCAGCGCCGCGGTGCTCAACCACCCGGCCAACGCGATCATCATGCTCGCGGACCATCTCGCGGCGCGCGGTGAATCGCTGCCCGCGGGCAGCTACATCATGACGGGTGGAATTACCGAGGCCATCCCGGTTTCGCGCGGCGACAACGTGGTTGCGCGCTTCCAGGACATGGGCAGCATTTCGTTCAAGTTCGTTTGACGTCAAAAACTTTCAGCGCAAAGGACGCAAAGGAAAAAGAGAGAACGCAAAGAAAACCTTCGTGATAAAAATCTTTGCGCCCTCTCTTTTTCCTTTGCGCCCTTTGCGTCAAATCTTTTCGCTTTTGCAGGAGACCCGCTCACATGCCCATCATCCAGTTCAACATGCTCGAAGGTCGCACGACCGAAATGAAGCGCGAGCTCGCCGCCAAGGTGACCGACACGGTCGTCGCGGTTCTCGGCGTCAAGCGTGAGACCGTGCGCATCCTGATCCACGAAATGGGGCTGCAGGACTTCTCGGTCGGCGGCGTCACCGCGCAGGACCGGCTCGCAGCGAACGGCGCCGCCGTGAATGCCGCAGGCGCACCGACCGATTACAACGCAACAGTATTGGAAACCGCCGGAGCCAAGGCATGAGCAACAAGATCAAGTGCGCGATCATCGGGCCCGGCAACATCGGCACCGACCTGATCTACAAGCTCAAGCGCAGCCCGGTGCTGGAACCGGTCTGGATGGTCGGCATCGATCCGACGTCCGAAGGCCTGGTCCGCGCCCGTGACATGGGCCTCAAGACCACGGACAAGGGCGTCGACGGCCTGCTGCCGCATGTCCTGGCCGACGGCGTGCAGATCGCGTTCGACGCGACCTCCGCCTACGTGCACAAGTCCAACTCGGACAAGCTCAACGCGCTCGGCGTGCTGATGATCGACCTGACGCCGGCCGCCATCGGCGGGCTGTGCGTTCCGCCGGTGAACCTCAAGCAGCACGCCGAGGCGCAGGCAATGAACGTCAACATGATCAGCTGCGCGGGCCAGGCGACGATTCCGATCGTGCACGGCGTGTCGCGCATCCAGCCGGTGAAGTACGCCGAGATCATCGCGAGCACCGCGAGCAAGTCGATCGGCCCCGGCACGCGCGCCAATCTCGACGAGTTCACGTTCACCACTTCCGGCGCCATCGAGAAGATCGGCGGCGCGAAGAAGGGCAAGGCGCTGATCGTGGTCAATCCGGCGGAGCCGCCGATGATCATGCGCAACACGATCTATTGCCTGACCGAAGAGGCGCCCGACCAGGCGCGCATCACCGAGTCGGTCCTGCAGATGATCACCGAAGTGCAGAAGTACGTACCGGGCTACCGGCTGGTCAACGGCCCCGTGTTCGACGGCAACAAGGTCGCCGTGTGGATGGAAGTCGAAGGTCTGGGCGATTACCTGCCCAAGTACGCCGGCAACCTCGACATCATGACCGCCGCCGCAGCGCGCACCGCCGAGATGTTCGCCGCCGAGATCCTGGCCGGGCGCTACAACCTGCGTCCTGTGAAGCAGGCCGCCTGATCAAGCAGCACGAGAAGAGGAACAGACGATGACCCACGTGATCAATCGCCAGGGCCGCAAGGTCCTGATCCACGAAATGGCGCTGCGCGACGGCATGCATGCCAAGCGCGAGCAGATCTCCACCGAGCAGATGATCAAGGTCGCCACCGCGCTCGACGACGCCGGTGTGCCGCTGATCCAGGTCACGCACGGCGCCGGACTCGGTGGGCAGTCCCTGCAGCACGGTTTTTCGCCGCACAGCAACGAGGAATACTGGGACGCCGTCGTGCCGAAGATGAAGCAGGCCACGATCTCGGCGCTGCTGATCCCGGGCCTGGGCACGATGAAGGATCTGCAGAGCGCCTATGACCACGGCGTGCGCAGCGTGCACGTGGCCACGCACTGCACCGAGGCCGACACCAGCCCGCAGCACATCGCCTACGCGCGCAAGCTCGGCATGGATACGACGGGCTTCCTGATGATGGCGCACCTCAACGATCCGAAGAGCCTGGCCGAACAGGGCAAGCTCATGGAGTCCTACGGCGCGCTGACGGTCTACGTGGTCGACTCGGCTGGCTACATGCTGCCGGGCGACGTGACGGCGCGCATAAAGGCGTTGCGTGACGTGCTCAAGCCGGAGACCGAGATCGGCTTCCACGGCCACCACAACCTCGGCATGGGCATCGCCAATTCGCTGGCCGCGATCGATCAGGGTGCGACGCGCATCGACGCTTCGGTGGGTGGCCTGGGCGCTGGCGCCGGCAACACGCCGACGGAAGTCTTCGTCGCCGTGTGCGATCGCATGGGCATCTCCACCGGCTGCGATCTGTTCAAGCTGATGGACACGACGCAGGACATCATCTTTCCGATGATGGATCACATCGTGCGCGTGGACCGCTCGTCGCTGACGCTCGGATTCGCCGGCGTGTATTCGACGTTCCTGCTACATGCCGAACGGCTGGGCAAGAAGTACGGCATTCCGTCGCGCGACATCCTGGTCGAGCTGGGCAAGAAGAAGATGATCGGCGGCCAGGAAGACATGATCGAGGACACCGCGCTGACCCTGGCCAAGGAACGCGGGCTGATCCCCGGCGGCAATTCGGACAAGGTCACGCCGCTGCGCGCGGCCTGATCGCACCCGGCCCATCCGGGCCGCGGTACATATAAAGAGACAAGCGGGACTACTGGAGAATCGAGATGGCTTTGCGAGGATTGCTGCGGGTAGGCGAAGTCTGCATCCGCGTGATGGACATGAAGAAGGCACGCCGTCACTACGACGAGATCATGGGCCTGCACGAAGTGATGGAAGGGCCGGATGGCAAGGTCTACTACAAGTGCTGGGACGAGCATGACCATCACAGCATCATCCTGAATCCGTCCGATCGTCCGGGCATGGATTACTTCGCGTTCAAGGTGAGCTCGGATTCGGTGCTGACGGACCTCGAGCCGAAGATCGAGAAGTTCGGCCTCAAGGTGAAACACATCGCGGCCGGCGTGTACCCGAAGAGCGGCCGCCGCCTGGAATTCGTGCTGCCCACCGGGCACACGATGCACCTGTACGCGGAGAAGGAGCAGATCGGCAACACGATGCCCACGCTCAACCCGGGCGTGACGCCGGACGACGGCGTCGTGCGCGGCTGCCACATCAACCGCGTCGACCACCTGCTGCTGGGCGGACAACACATCCAGGAGAGCGCGCGCCTGTTCATGGAAGTGTTCGACTTCGATCTGTCGGAGCGCTTCGTCGAGAAGGAATCGCAGATGCCGCTGGCGATGTTCCTGACCTGCTCGACCAAGCCGCACGACATCGCGTTCGTGCTGCAGCCCGAGCAGAACAAGTACCACCACACCTCGTTCTGGCTGGAGTCCTCGCACGACGTCACCAAGGCGGCGGATCGCCTCGGCAAGTACCGCGTGCCCATCGACGTAGGGCCCAATCGCCACGGCATCACGCGCGGCGCGACGATCTATTTCTTCGATCCTTCCGGCAATCGCTGCGAGGTCTTTGCGGAAGGCTATGTGCACTACCCGGATACGCCGACGCTGACCTGGGACACCACCGACGCGGGGCATGCGACGTTCTCGCAGGACAACATCGTGCGCGAGAGTTTCCTGCAGGTACTGACTTAGAAGAGCTTCGCTCGATCCGTAGCAATCCGTAGCCCGGACGAAGTCCGGGGTTCGGGTCTCTGAAGCGAGGCGCGATCCCGGACTTCGTCCGGGCTACGGGTTGTGATCATCACTTTCAAACGAGGCCTATCGGCCCCGTTCTATTGA
The DNA here is from genome assembly GCF_004364935.1 of Panacagrimonas perspica. Taxonomy (GTDB): domain Bacteria; phylum Pseudomonadota; class Gammaproteobacteria; order Nevskiales; family Nevskiaceae; genus Panacagrimonas; species Panacagrimonas perspica. Next base: position 665,738 of record NZ_SOBT01000009.1, read on the forward strand.
AAAATAATCCCGGGAAATTCCCGGGATTTTTCATTCAGGAGTTCCTCGAATGGCAGCAACCCAGGAAATCGCCGTCGTTGTCGGCGCCACCGGCGCAATGGGACAGGTCATCGTCCGTCGCCTCGCCGCTCGCGGCCTGAAGGTCGTCGCGGTGGCGCGTTCGGCAGAGGCCGTGGCTTCGCTCGTGGCGTCCAGCAAGAACGTCGTGCCCTGCGCTGCCGACATCTCGTCGGATTCCTCGATCGAAGCGATCCGTGCAGCCGCCGACGGCCCGGTGCGCGTCGTCGTGCACGGCCCTGGTGTGGCGGTGGTGGGTGGCGTGCTCGAAGCGCCGACCGCGGCTGTTGTGGATGCCGTGAACATCAAGGTGGGCGGCATGCTGCGGCTCGTTCGTGCGGTCGACGCGAAGCTGTCCACGGGATCGCGGCTGATCGCGATCGGTGGCCACTACGGTTCCGAGCCGAGCCCCTATGCCGCGACCGCGGGTGTCGGCAACGCGGCTCTGACCAACCTCGTGAAGCAGATGTCCTGGGCCTACGGAGCGCGCGGCATCACGGCGCACCTGATCGCACCCGGCCCGGCCGACACCGATCGGCTGCATCGCCTTGCGGCGGCCCGCGCCACGCGCGACGGCATCAGCCTGGACGAAGTGCTGGGCCAGATGAGGAAGGAGTCGGCGATCGGAGAATTCACGACGGTCGAGCAGATAGCGTGGGCCGTCGAGACGCTGCTCGCGCCGGAGGCGAATGCGCTTGCAGGTAGCACCTTGTTCATGGATGCCGGGCGTCGCAAGGCGATCCCTTAGTTCCGTAGCCCGGACGAAGTCCGGGGTTTCTGCTCGGCGGTCGAGGAACCGCCCCGGACTTCGTCCGGGCTACGACGGCGAACCAATTTCTGGAGACCTTACGATGCCCATCCTCGAATACCACCTGACCGAAAATCAGTACTCCGACGCCCAGTGCGAGAAGCTGCTCGTCGAGTCGAGCAAGCTCTACGCCGAGATCCTGAAGAGCCCGCTGGACCGCGTGCGCGTGGTCATCCACGAGCACAAGGCCTCGAAGGTCGCGGTCGGCGGCGTGATGATGAACCAGGGCGGCAAGTCCGCGCCGTTCTTCTTCTTCCTCGCGCTGCTGGGCCGACCCGAGAACGAACGGCATGCGCTGCTCACCGGCTTCACCGACCTGGTCGTGAATATCCTGGGCGCCGAGCGCGCCGCAGTGCGCGGCGGATGCTGGACGATTCCGCCGGAAGACTGGGCGATCGGCGGCACGCCGGCGAGCGTGTTGCGTGCGGCGGAGGTCAGGGCGCGGGCGGAAGCGGCGGCGAAAACCCAACCGTAGCCCGGGTGTTGAATTTCGCGAAGCGAAAGAGGCGGGATATCGCTCATTCGATCGGAGGCATCCCGGGTTTCACCCGGGCTACATGGTGATCGGCAACAGCTCGTTCAACCGCGCCACGCTGTAGAACTCCTCGAAGACTTTTCGCGGCGCCGTCGTGTCCGGATGATGCATCGCCACGATCTGCCCGATGCCGTACGCGCGCGCCGAGTTGAGCACCGGCAGGCTGTCGTCACAGAACAGCGCACGGGACGGATCGAACGGGTGCTGCTCGCGCAGCGCCATCCAGAAACGTGCGTCTTCCTTGGGCGCCTGCACGGCGTCCGACGACACGATGTGCTCGAAATAATGCGCAAGGCCGGTGTACTCGAGCTTCGGCCTCCAGCTGTCGGTGTGCGCGTTCGTGGCGAGCCAGATCGGGCGCCCGCTGGCGCGCACGGCGTCGAGAAAATCCACGCTGCCATCGAGGATGCGGATGCGCTCGCGATACTCGACGTGCAGCGCTGCGACATCCACGCCGGTGACCTCGCTCCAGTAGTCGAGGTCGTACCAGGGCAGCGTGTGCGCCACCGCCAGGAATCGGGGCTCGAGCTCGCGCCGCGCCGCGTCGAGCGTGATGCCGCGTGCCGCCGCATACCGCGTCGGTACGGCGGTGCGCCAGACATAGTTGTCGAAGGCCAGGTCCAGCATCGTGCCGTCCATGTCCAGCAACACGACGTCGATGCGCGACCAGTCGGGCGGAGCAAGGCTCATGCGCCGCAACCCGTGCGGTTCCGCCGAGGGGCGTGGTCCTCGTTCGATCGCGGCAGTCGATTCGATTTCATGCCGCCTATGATACGGACTCGACCCCGACGTCCTGCGCCGCGATGAAACCAGCCGACCTGCTGCAACCTGTTCTCGACATCGCCATCGAGGCCGGCAACCGGATCATGGAGGTCTACGCATCGGCCGATTTCGGCGTCACGCAGAAGGGCGACGCATCTCCGCTGACCTTGGCGGATCTCGCCGCGCATGAGTACATCGCGGCGTCGCTGGCGGCGTTGCCGGTCGGCTATCCGGTGCTGTCGGAAGAGGCGGCCGACATTCCGTTCGAGACGCGTCGCGCATGGTCGCACTACTGGCTGGTGGATCCGCTCGACGGGACCAAGGAATTCATCAAGCGCAACGGCGATTTCACCGTCAACATCGCGTTGGTCGTGGACGGCTATCCGCTGCTCGGCGTCGTGCACGCGCCGGCGCTGGATCTGAGCTACTTCGCCGCGGAAGCGGCGGGCGCCTGGTGCATTCGCGCCGGCAAGCGCGAAGCGATTCGTACGCGGCCCGCTGCGGCGGTTCCCGCTTTCGTCGTCAGCCGCTCGCACAAGGATGCGACGCTCGAAGCCTTCCTCGCCGCCGCGCCGCCTCACGAGGCGGTGAGCCGCGGCTCGTCTCTGAAGTTCTGCCAGGTCGCCGAAGGCACGGCCGATCTGTATCCGCGCACCGGGCCCACGTCCGAGTGGGACACGGCGGCTGGCCAATGCGTGGCCGAACAGGCGGGTGCGGAGGTACTGCGGCTGCCGGGTTTCGCGCGGCTTCGGTACAACCAGAAGGACTCGCTGCTCAATCCGTTGTTCGCGGTGATCGGTGATCCGGCGCGGAATTGGAAGACGTTGCTGTCGAGGGTGGGGTGAGTCTGTAGCCCGGGTGAAACCCGGGATTCCCCTCGCAGACCGAGCGCAACCCCGGGTTTCACTCGGGCTACGGTTACGGGAGGACCGCTGAAAAATCCTTCGCCTGCTCGTGCGCCGCGAAAGGCTTGGCCTTGTCGTCGCGAATCAACTGCAGCGTCTGCATGCCGGCCTCGCGTGCGGCATCGAGTTCTTCGCCGACGTCGGACAGGAACAGCACTTCGTCACCTGGCAGGCTGGCGTGCTGCAGGATCGCGCGATACGAAGCCGCGTCGCGCTTGCCGCCGATACGCGTATCGAAATAGCCGGAAAACAGCGGCGTGAGATCGCCGTACTCGGTATGGCCGAAGATCAGCTTCTGCGCCTCCACCGAACCCGACGAATACACGTAGAGCTTCCTGCCCTGCGCGTGCCAGCGGCGCAGCGCGTCCGGCGTGTCGGCATACACGTGGCCCTTGAGTTCGCCGGCGGCGTAACCCTCGCCCCAGATCATCCCCTGCAGCGTCTTCAGCGGCGTGAGCTTGCGGTCCTCGGCGATCCAGCGCTCGAGCACGTCGGCCGCCTCGTCCAGAGACAGGTCCGCGTGCTCGATGCCTTCGACGTCCTGCAGCACCTGCTGCACGGCGGTGTCGCCGGCGTGTTCGCGCAGGTACGCGCGCAGCCGCTTCTTCGCGTACGGGAACAGCGTGTGGTGAACGAAGTCGATCGAGGACGTCGTGCCCTCGATGTCCGTCACCACGGCGCGGATGGCCAAGCTCAGGCCGCCTGACGCAGCAGCGGGTAATGCGGCGCTTCGAGCTTCGGAAACTGGTCCGCGATCTTGTCGCCGGTGAACGTGGCGACCCAGCCTTCCGGCGTCGTGAACAGGCGGATGGCCTTGAGGCTCGGCTCCGGACCCAGGTCGAACCAGTGCGTCGTGTTGGCGGGCAGATTCAGCAGGTCACCGCGCGTGCACAGCGTGGCGTAGACCTTGCCGTTCTTGCGGATGTTGAACAGACCTTCGCCTTCGACGAAGAAGCGCGTCTCGAAATCGTCGTGCGTGTGCTCGCTGAGGAACTTCTCGCGCATCGCATCCTTCTGCGGATGCTTGGCCGTCAGGCTGATGACGTCCACCGACTGGAAGCCGTACTTCTTCATCAGGCGATCGATCGACTCGCGGTAGGCCTCGATGACCTCGTCCTGCGTGGCCTGCGCGTCGAGCTGCTTGCTGGCTTCCCAGCGCTCGAACTCGACGCCGATTTCCGCCAGCGCGTCGCGGATGTCCTCGAAACGGTTGAAGACGCGCTCGGCCTGCTGCGGGCGGCTCTCGTCATAGATGCGAAGTTCGCTCATTGTTCTCTCTCTCCTTGCTTCGTTCTTACCTCGAGTGCAACTCGCACTCGAACATGAATTCCAGCGCCTCGACGCGATGCCGCGCCTGTGCCACCGAATCACCCCACGCGTACAACCCGTGTCCCGAGATCAGGTAGGCCGGCATTCCCGGGCGTCGCTTCATGGCCTCGTCCACCTTGGCCGCGAGCCGCGGGATGTCCTGGTCGTTCTCGAACACGGGCACTTCGACCGTCGCGTCGTGAGTTTGTATCCCCGGCAGGAGTTTCAACAGTTCGTAACCCGACAAACGGATGCTCTCCTTTTGTCGTGACAGCACGGTGTTGGCGATGGAGTGCGTATGCAGCACCGAACCCACCCGCGCGTCGAAGCGATAGACCTGGCAATGCAGCAGGGTTTCGTACGAGGCCTTGCGGCTTGCATCGTCCGGGCGCCCGTCCATGCCGGCGATCAGGAACGCGTCTTCCTGCAATTCGCCCTTGTGCCAGCCCGAGGCCGTGACCAGCATCTTTTCGGCGGAGAGCCGTGCGGAAAAGTTGCCGCCCGTGGCGGGCACCCAGCCGCGCCGGTGAAAGAGTTCACCTGCGGAAATCAGCTCGGCAATCGCGGTCTGGGGGGTCATGAAGGGGGCGCACCTTACGCCATGAAAGGGGGTGTCGCAATGAAACGTTCGGTCTGTGGAAAGACCTCTGTCATACGCATCGATCAGACCAGGAATGCGGCCGCCAGGCCCAGGAAAATCAGGAAGCCCATGCTGTCGGTCGTGGCCGTCAGCACGATGCTCGAACCCATCACCGGATCCCGGCCAAAGCGGTGCAGCGCCGCCGGCGCGCACACCCCGACGAAGCCGGCGACCAGCAGGTTGAGCGTCAGGGCTGCCGCGATGACCAGCGCGAGCTTCGGATCCCCGTAGAGGACGAACGTGGCGACCCCCAGCACGAAGCCCCAGACCAGGCCGTTGATGACGGCGATGCCCAGCTCGCGGACCAGGATCCGGCGCAACTGCGACGGCCCGAGCTGGTTCATCGCCAGGCCCCGGATCACCAGCGCGACCGACTGGTTGCCCGAATTGCCGCCGATGCTGGCCACGATCGGCATCAGCGCCGCGAGCGCCACCAGGGCGCCGATGGTGTGCTCGAAGGCCCCGATCACGCGCGAGGCCATGAAGGCCGTCAGCAGGTTGATCGCCAGCCACGGCCAGCGCCGCCGCGCGGCATGCCGGATGGGCGCGAACAGATCCTCGTCCTCGCCGGACAGGCCGACCTTGCGCAGGCCCTCGGTCTGGGCGCGCTCGGCGATGGCGTCCACCACGGCGTCCACGGTGATCCGGCCGACCACTTGGTCGTGCAGGTTCACCACCGGCGCAGACACCAGGTCGTACTTCTCGAACGACGTCACGGCCTCCTGCATGCGGTCATCGGTATAGAAAAACACCGGATCGCGCGACATCTGCTCGCCAACGGTCGATTCCGGCTCGCCCAGCAGCAGCCGCGAGATCGGCAGGAAGCCGCGCAGCTTGTTGGCCCGGTCCACGACGATCAGCTCGTTGGTATGGGACGGCAGCTCCTTGCGCCGGCGCAGCAGCCGCTGCACGGCCTCGAGCGAGGCGTCCTCGCGCACCGACACGAAATCCAGGTCCATCGCCGCGCCCACGGAGTCTTCCGGGAACGACAGCACCGAGCGCACCTCGGCGAGGTCGGCCTGGTCGAGCCGCTCGAGGACCGCGCGCCGCGATTCCTCCGGCAGGCTGGCGATCAGTTCGGCGATGTCCTCCGGGTCCAGCGGCCGCACGACATCGGCCACCTCGTCGGCCGGCATATGGCAGACCAAGGCCCTGCGCACGACGTCCGCCGTCTCCAGGAGCACCGCACCCCTACGTTCCGGCCGGACCAGCGACCAGGCCAGGTCACGGGGTTCGGGCTCTAGGCTTTCGAGCACGAATGCGATGTCGGCGGGATGGAAGCCGGCCAGGCGCTGCTCCAGCGCGGCCTGGTGCTGACGGGCCACAAGCAGGGCCACGACATCCTGCTTGGCCGATCGCTCAGGACCCTCTCCGCTACGGTTGACCAGTTCCCGCTCGACGGCCTGCCGCGACAGCAGCTCGATGACCTGCGCGCGGGCCTGCTCGAGATGGCGGTGGTGGAGCTGTCTGGAAGAGATGTCGTTCATCCGACCTGCCTGCTGATTTCGATGCAGAAAAAGCGAGTAGAAACAAGAACGCCCGCTTGCGCGGGCGTTGGATTTGTTTCTCCAGCTTGGCCCCGGTGGCCTTGATCGGCTCCGTTGCTCGTTGTTCTCACTCGGTCAGGGTGCCTTCGAAATAAGGCAGCCTGTTGACAGTTCTTTCCCCGCCTTTCTAGCGGCGGGACGGCGAGGTTACTCGCTTCGGTTATGAGCTCAAAGCTTTTTCGATGCTGCGGTGCGGTAGGTTTTCTGGCTTTTCTTGCCCCTCGTTTGTCGAGGGGAACGAAAGCTGGTCACGCCGCGCCGCTTTGCTTCTGAAGCTGACCCTTCGGCCCGCTTCAGCCACCACTCGCTTGCCCGCTGGCTTCGCCGGCGGGGTGCACGGGTGGCTTACTTGATCTTCGCTTCCTTGAAAGCGACGTGCTTGCGCACGACCGGGTCGTACTTCATGAACTCGAACTTGTCCGGCGTGTTCTTCTTGTTCTTGGTCGTCGTGTAGTAGTAGCCGGTATCGGCCGTCGACACGAGCTTGATCTTTTCGCGGTCCTTCTTGCCCTTTGCCATGGCTTACACCTTCTCGCCGCGGGCACGAATCTCGGCGATGACCGCCTCGACGCCCTTCTTGTCGATGATGCGCAGTCCGTGATGCGACACGCGCAGCTTGATGAACTTCTTCTCGGCATCCACCCAGAAGCGGTGGGTGTGCAGGTTCGGCTCGAAACGACGGCGCACCTTGTTGTTGGCGTGCGACACGGTGTTGCCGACCAGGGGCTTCTTGCCGGTGACTTGGCAGACTTTGGACATGACGCGCTCTCTTTGGAGACGCGGAACGGCGCAGCCGCCCGCAAAAAGGGCGCGAAATGTACCAGCGCGGACCGGGCGGAGCAACCACTTTTCACAGGCTCCAACTCGATGGGTCCTGGAAGGGATCAACGCTCGGGGTTCGCGCCGGTGCAGCAAGGCGAGCGGGCCCGTGCTGAACCGACCATCAGCCGCCATCGAATCGTCCCGCGCAGCCCTCCCGCCTTTCAGTGGGCTTTCAGGCTGATTTTCGGCCCGGTGTTACGATTTCCCTTCGCTCCGCCGGACTCCGAATCTCATGCATCTGCTCGTAGTCGAAGACGACGCTCCCATCGCCGAAAGCCTCAAGCGCGCCCTGCAGCGAAGCGGCAACGTCGTCGACGTCAGCCACGACGGCGGCTCGGCCCTCAGCGCAGTCGGTAGCAGCGACTACGACTGTGTCGTGCTCGACCTCGGGCTTCCGGACATCGACGGCACCCAGGTGCTGCGCCAGCTTCGCAGCACCGAACGCCACACGCCGGTGGTGATCCTCAGCGCCCGTGACGAGACCGCCGACCGCGTCCTCGGACTCGACCTCGGGGCCGACGACTACATCGCCAAGCCCTTCGAGCTGGACGAACTCGAAGCGCGCATCCGCGCGGTCATCCGCCGCGCCATCGCCCGCCGCGGCGACGACGTCGTGATCGGCGACCTGCGCATGTCGTTGCGCGAACGACGCATCTATATAAGAGGAGATGCGGTCGACCTGTCGCCGCGCGAGTTCGCGGTGCTCGAATGCCTGCTGCTGCGCCACGGTTGCGTGGTCTCCAAGCGCCAGTTGCTCGAACTGATCGGCGGCGGCGACACCGACCTGTCGGAGAACGCGGCCGAACTCTATGTGCACCGCGTGCGCCGCAAGATCGAGCACTCGGGCTGCGTGATCCGGACCTTGCGCGGATTCGGGTATCTGCTGCAGGTCGATGGCGACGACTGAGCCGCGCAATCCGAGCCTCGGCGGACGACTGCTCGCAGGGCTGATCGGCCCGCTTGCCGTACTGTTCCTGATCAGCGGCGCCACGTCCTACGGGCTGGCCCAATACTTCGCGGATGCCGTCTACGACGGCTGGCTGTTCGACTCGGTGAGTTCGCTGGCGCTGGAAATCGATCGCACGGCGAACGGCCCGGTCGTCGACATGCCACCGCAGACGCAGCGGCTGTTCGAGTGGGACGTCACCGACAACACCTATTTCAATATTTCCGGCGCACGTCGCGGTCTTATCGTCGGACGCGCCAATCTGCCCGAACCCGACGACGACACCGACGTCGACGAATACCAGGGCGCGAAGCTCTACAACGCCCGCATGGACGGACAGAACGTCCGCGTCGCCGTGCTCGAACTGCCGGAGACCGACTACGGCGAGAAGGTGAAGGTCAAGGTCGCGGAGACCACGCGCAAGCGCCGCGGCCTCGCGCAGGTGATCCTGCTGAGCACGCTGATCCCGCAGCTCGTGCTGATCGCCGTGGCGGCACTGGCGATCCGCCGCGGCATCCGCCACGGCCTGCATCCGCTGCGCCTGATCGCGGACCGTCTCGAATCGCGCAGCCATCGCCAGCTCGCGCCGCTGGCCGACGAAGGCGTACCACGCGAGGTGCAGCCGCTGACGCGAGCGCTCAACGAATTGCTATCCCGGCTCGAAGGCGCACTCGCATCGCAGCGACGCTTCATCGCCGAGGCCGCGCACCAGCTCCGCACGCCGCTGACGGCGATCAAGCTGCAGGCCGACGAGATCCGCCGCGAAGGCGAGGCCACCAGCCTGCGCCCGCTGCTCGATGCGTTGCGCGCTTCCGCCGATCGGGCCGCGCGCCTGTCGAACCAGCTTCTCTCGCTCGCACGGGCCGAGCCGGACGGCGCAGGCCTGAGCGCGTTCCGTCGCTTCGATCTGCTCAGGCTGGTCGAGGAAGCGGGTGCGGAATGGGTGCCTCGCGCCGTGGCCCGTGGTCTGGACATCCGCTTCACGTCGGAGCCGGATCGCCAGCCGATCTGGATCGACGGCGACCCCGATCTGCTGCGCGAAGCGATCAACAACCTGTTCGACAACGCCCTCAAGTACCACCCGGGCAAGGGCGCGATCCATCTGCGCCTGGCGTCCACGCCGACACCGAGCGTCGCGGTCGAGGACGACGGTCCGGGAATTCCGCCGGAACTGCGCGCCCAGATGCTGCGTCGTTTCGTGCGTGGCAATCGCGGCGAAGGCAGCGGTCTGGGACTGCCGATCGCGCTGGAGATCGCACGGCTGCACGGCGGTGACCTGCTGCTGGAAGACGCGCAAAGCGGAAGTGGACTGTCGGCCAGGCTGATCCTGCCGCTGGCCGTGCCTGTATCGGGAACGGTCGTCGCTGGCTGAGGCCAGGATCGGAATGAAAGCGGGCCGCGCATACGCGAGCGTGTTGCTCTCGCCCGTTTCTTCCCGCACCGCAGATCCACAGCTGCCACGGCATCGCCCCCGCGCCGATCCCCGCATACTGCGGACACGGGAGGAGCCATGATTGGTGCGGGCGAGTTGGTCTACGAGTATCCGGGCAAGCGCGCACTCGACAGCGTCAGCTTTTTGCTGCCGGCCGCGTCCATCACCGCATTGGTCGGCCCCAATGGCGCCGGCAAGACGACCTTGCTGCGCTGCATCGCCGGACTCGATGAACCGTACTCCGGCTCGATCGAGATCGCCGGCATCGACGTGCTGCGACACCCACGCGAAGCGCATCGCCACATCGGCTACCTGCCGGATCACTTCGGCCTGTACGCGGAGTTGAGCACGCGCCAGTGCCTGCTCCATGCCGGCCGCTCGCGCGGACTCGGCGGCGAGGCGCTCGATGCGCGCGTCGTCGAGGTTGCCACGCAGCTCGGCATCGTCGACAAGCTCGACGACAAGGCCGGCTCGCTGTCGCGCGGACAACGCCAGCGCCTGGCGATCGCGCAGGCCATCGTCCATCGCCCGAGCGTGCTGCTGCTCGACGAACCCGCATCCGGTCTCGACCCGGAATCGCGCGCAGGCCTGTCGGAATTGATGCGCCGCCTTCGATCCGAAGGCATGACGCTGATCGTGTCCTCGCACATCCTGGCCGAGCTCGAGGAGTACTGCACCGGGATGCTGGTGCTGCAGCAGGGTCGCGTCGTCGAGCACCGGCTGCTCGAACAGCAGACCGCGCAGGGCACCGGAAGAATGATCCGCCTGCGGCTCGCGCAAGCCTCGACACGGCTTCGCGAGCTGCTCGCGCCGCACGTCTCCGCGCGAACGCCGCTCGATGCGGACACGCAGAAGGCGAGCTTCGAATTCTCCGGTGGCGACGACGAGCTGTCCGCGCTGCTGCAGTCGCTGCTCGCGGCCGGCCTGCCGGTCTGCGAGTTGAGCGTCGAACAGGCCTCGCTGCAGGACGCGTATCTGAGGGCCGTCGAGCACGACCGCGGAGGCGTCTCGTGAGCCTGCTGCGCAATCCGGAATTCCTGCGCCACGTCTGGCTCGAACTGACGCCGCAGCGCCTGCTCGCCACGCCGCTGATCCTCGGCCTGATCGTGCTGATCGTCTCGCAGGTCGAAATCGCCTCGCTGGGGCTGCCGACCGTCTCGATGGGGCTGTTCGTCGGCATGACGGCGCTGTGGGGCGCCAAGCTCGCCAGCGACTCGCTCAACAACGAACTGACCCAGGGCACCTGGGACAACCAGCGCCTGTCCGGCATGGGCGCGTGGCAGATGACGCTGGGCAAGCTCGCCGGCGGCCCGGTCTTCGCGTGGTACGGCGGCGCCTTGAGCCTGGTCGTGTTCGCGCTCACGACGCCGTGGAACTGGGCCTCGCTGAGGATGCTGCTGACGGCGCTGGCCGTTGCGATCTCGCTGCATGCACTCGCGCTGCTGTCGGCGCTGCTCGCATGGCGCAAGCAGCCGCGCAGCACGGCGACCCCGCGCTCGCGTGGGGCGTCGATCCTGCTGCTGATCGTCTTTGGGCCGCAGGTCTTCTTCATGCTTCCGGGCGATGAGCCCGCGGGCAACGTGCACTGGTACGCCTGGCACATTCCGGCCCCCGAGTTCCTGCTGGCCTGCGTGCTGCTGGCGATGTTCTGGGCCACGCTGGGCCTGTATCGCGTGATGCGCGAGGAGCTGTCGTTCCGCGATCCGCCGAACGCCTGGATCGCGTTCCTGCTGTTCCTGTTCGTGTTCGGCGGCGGCTGGTTCCACGGCGGCCAGACGTCGCGGATATTCGAGGATCTGGGCCCCGTCGCGGCGCACCTCGCGACCTGCCTGCTGATCTGCCTGGTGGCGAACTACGGACTGCTGTTCAGCGAGCGCAAGGACTGGGTGCGCATGCGGCGGCTCGTCGCACTGTGGCGCGATGGACAGCGGTCGCGCGCCTGGGAGCTGACGCCGAAGTGGCTCGCCACGTTCGCGCTGAGCGCAGGCGTCGTCGCGACGTTCGTCGTGGCCTGCCTGATCACCGAACCACCGATGCGAGCCATCGCGGCGGCGTGCACCGCAGCAGGATTCCTGCTGTTCCTCGTGCGCGACGCTGCGCTCGTGCTGGGCCTGAACTTCGCGCGCGACCAGTCACGTGCAGATTCCGCGGCCGCGGTCTACCTCGTCGTGCTGTACGCCTTGCTGCCGGGACTCTTCGTCGCGATCGGCCTGCAGTTCCTCGCCGCCGTATTCTGGCCGCCGCTGCTGTTCGCGCAGCCGCCGTGGCTGATCCTGATGGTGGTGCAGGTGGCGGTGGCGCTGGACTTCGCGATCAAGCGCTGGCGCAAGCTGCCGGCCTGACGAAGTCGGCACGAATCGGAGTCCGCATCACGCCGTCTTCACGCGCACCGTCTTCACGCGCACCGTCATCGCCAGCGTGTGCGTGGCGCCCGGCTCCAGTCGCAGCCGGTTCTCGTCGGCGTTGACGGTCTCGATGCAGACGAAATGCTGCCAGCCGTCGGCCGGCAGGTCTGCGAAGCCCGGCGTCAGCACCGTCCACGGATTCCAGATCACGGTGCTCAGCGATCCGGTCTTCACGATGTCGACGACGCGGTGTCCGGACGGATCGTGCAGCTTCAGCGCTGCATCGGTGTGCAGGTGCGTGTGGTCGACGTCACGCGTGAACGCGAACGGGCCGTCGTGCAGCACCTTGCGCGTCGAGCCGTCGCGCTTGTCCAGGTAGGTGCTCCCGCCCAGGCCGTCCAGCCGCGCAGGATGCACGTCGGCGACGGCGAAATAGGCGTGCAGGCCCTCTTCGTATTCGAGCGGCGCGGCGCCGCGGTTGGTGACGTGCAGTGCCACTTGCAGCTCATGGCCGACACGGCATTCCAGCACCAGCGCGAAGTCGTCGAAGCCCAGGCCCCGCGACACCTCGTCCGGTGCTAGCGACAAGCAGGCGACGACGTCGCCATCTGCTTCGCATCGCACCGAGTCGACGGTCCAAACCGACGTGCGGGCGAAACCGTGTGCCGGCGAACGCGTTCCGTGCGCCGCATCGAACGCAGCACCGTTCCAGCGCGGGCCGAACCACGGGAACAGCACCGGCACGCCGCCCCGGATCGCCTTGCCCGGCGCGAAAACCGCGGCGGGGGACAGGTACAGCACCGGGTCCGCGCCGCGCGGCGTCCATTGCGTGACGTGCGCACCCTGCAGGTAGACCGTCGCTGTTGATTCCGGAGACGACAGTTGCAAGCGCAACATGCCGGGCTCGCGCTCCTCGAAGACGGCGTGGCCGTCGATGGCGAATGTGCGATTGAGGCGGTCCAGGGTCTGCATGCTTTTCGTTTCCTTGTTCGACAGCGGTGCAGCGGCGATGAGATCGTAAGGCCATTGCAGGACGTCGGCGCCCGGATCGCCGGACTGCCGGACTGCCGGACTGCCGGACTGCCGGAACCTTGGGGACCTGATGCGCTCGATCCTGATCACCGATTGCCTGCAGCACGACTTCGTCGGGCCGATCGGCCGCTTCGATGCGCTTCCGAATGCCCTGCACGTCGGCCATGACGAATCGATGCGCCTGCTCGGGCCGGTGCTGGCGGAGGGTCCGGTGGCGCGCACGATCGCCTGGGCACATGCGCAACCGGACGAGAAGCTGCAGGTCATCCACGTGCGCGACTGGCACGACGGTGACGATCCCGCTCAGCGTTCGCATCTTTCGCAGTTCGGCCTGCACTGTGTGCGCGATACGCCGGGCGCTGCGTTCGTGTTCCGCACCGACGACCTGGCGCCGGGCAAGCAGCTGCGCCTGGTCGGGGCCACCGGCCTGTCCAACTTCGTCGGTGCCGATCTGGGCGACGCGCTTCAGCCGTTTCGCGACGAGCCGGTCCGCGTCGGCCTGATGGGTGTCTGGACCGAAGCCAAGATCAGTTTTCTCGCCTACGACCTGCAGGCGCGCTATCCGCAGTTCCGCATCGCGGTGTGCTCGGCGCTGACGGCGAGTTCGTCGCGGCAGAATCATTTCCTCGCGCTCGACCAGATGGAGCGGATCCTGGGCGTGCGCGTGTTGCCCTCGGTCGGCGAATTCGTGGATTACCTCGGCGGCAGCATGTCGGAGGCGCCGCTGATCGGCTTCTCGCACAAGCATCCCGAGATCACCGGACACGACGCCAGGGCGCTGCGCGAAACCGACCGCAAGCTCGTGCGCTACCTGTTCCGCGGTTGCCGCGAAGTCAGCGTGAAATCGCTGGACGGCGGCTTCTCCGGCAACGCGGTGCTGGCGACGCAAAGCGTCGACCTGCAAGGACACGAGCAGGTGCCGCATGTCGTGAAGATCGGATCGCGCGGGCCGATCGGCCAGGAGCGCGATTCGTTCGAGCGCATCGAGGCGGTGCTCGGCAACTCCGCACCGCGCGTCGCGGATTTCGCCGACATGGAAGACCGCGGTGCGATCAAGTATCGCTACGCAGCGATGGGACGCGGATCGAGCACCTCGTTCCAGAAGCTGTACGAGAAGGGCCTGCCGCTGGAGCGCGTGAAGGCGGTGTTCGATTCGGTGTTCATCGAACAGCTCGGGCGCTTCCACCGCGCGGCGCAGCTCGAACGCATCGACCTGCTCGAGTACTACCAGTTCAGTTCGCGCTGGGCCGGATCCGTGTCCGACAAGCTGCTCGCAATGGGCGAGGACGCGGATGCCGAGGTGCTGGAATTTCCCGGCAGCCGTCGCGTGCCGAACATCACCGCGTTCTATTCGAGCGTGCTCGACAAGCTGCCACGCCGTGCGCGACCGCATTACCTGGCGCAGCAGCACGGCGATCTCAACGGCGCGAACATCATTCTCGATGCGCAGAGCAATGTCTGGCTGATCGATTTCTTCCACGCCCATCGCGGGCACGTGCTGAAGGATCTGATCAAGCTGGAGAACGATGTTCTCTACATCTTCACGAAGATCGAAACGCAGGACGAGTTCGAGGACGCGCTCGCGCTGACCGATCGCCTGCTGTGCGTCGAGGACCTGGCCGCCGAACTGCCGCCGCTGGAAGCCGGGGCTTTGCGCTCGCCGAAGCTGGTGCGCGCCTACGAGACGGTGGCCCTGCTGCGTCGCTATTACCGCGAGCTGGTGCAGGCTGATCGCGAACCGCTGCAACTGCTGGTCGGCCAGATCCGCTACGCGGTGCACACCTTGTCGTTCGACGAGTCCACGCCGCTGCAGAAGCGCTGGGCGCTCTACACCGCGGCGAGCGCCGCGGCCCAGGTGCGTCGTCGCCTGCTGGCGGCGGTCGGCATCCGCATCGATTGGCTGCCGGCACTCGGCGGCAACGAAGGCCAGCTTGGCCTGACCTGGCTGCCCGGACGCCGCGACGCCGGGCGCGTGCTCGAAGAAGACGTGCGCGCGCTGGTGCAATCCGGCGTCGGTTCCATCGTGTGCCTGCTCGCACGCGACGAGTTCGCGCGCTACGGCGTCGAGAATCTGCTCGAGACCTATCGCGCGGCCGGCATCGACGTGCTGCATATCCCGACGCTGGATGGGCGCCCGCCGAACGCGGGCGAGCTCCGCGAGGCGGTGGACTGGATCCAGGCGCGCGTCGCCGACTCCGCGAAGGTCGTCGTGCACTGCGTCGGCGGCATCGGCCGCGCCGGGACGGTCGCCGCCTGCTGGCTCAAGAGCCGTGGTGTCGATACCGCCTCGGCGATCGCGCAGGTGCGCGAGGTCCGCTCGCCCCGCGCGGTCGAGACGAGCGTGCAGGAAGCGGCGATCGCGGCATTCGAGGGCGGTCCGTCGTTGAAGAATTGAACGCCGGGCGGGCTTTCGCGGCAGAAACTTCGTGACATGCCGCTCGTCCATCGGCCCCTGGAACCGTCACAAAAGTTTTCCGCGCCGAATCAATAAAGTTCTTCGGACACCTCCAGGCCGAAGCGGCGCTGACCTCAGCGCGGGCATGGAGTGACACGGTTGGCCAGTGCCACAGCATCAGCGCCGGCTGGATAGTGCAGCCGCGCAGATCCATCGGTTGCAGCCTCAAAGACGCTCTCGGCTACATCGATGGCCTGGGTGTGGGCGTGCTGTTCGCTCAGGCTTGCGAAGACGCTTTGCGCAAAGGGCACATAGGGCTCAGGTACAAGACCCTGCATGCGCTCCTGGCCGTTGGCCGTGAAGCGGGTCAAGGGGCCGTAACCGGGTTCGACGATCTTGACCTTGACGTCGAAGAACTTGAGTTCGTGTTCGAGCGACTCGGTGAAGCCCTCGACGGCGGTCTTGCTGGCCGTGTATGCCGCGACGAGCGGGAACGACGCCAGCGTGGCACTGGAGGTGACGTTCACGATCACGCCGGCACGACGCCGACGGAATTGCGGAATGATGGCTTGGCACATCGCCATGACGCCGAAGGTGTTGGTCTCGAAGATTTCACGGACGGTGGCCATTGGCGTCGCTTCAACGGCGCCGAAGAGACCGATGCCAGCGTTGTTGACGAGCACGTCGATCGGACCGGCTTCGTCCAGCACCTTGCTGATGTTGCGCAGGTTGGTGACGTCCAAAGCCAGAACGCGGACGTTGGGCAGACCGTCGAATAGATCCGGTCGGGGGGTGCGCATGGTGGCAAGGACCTTCCAGCCCTTGGCGTGGAAGTGGCAGGCGGATTCAAAGCCGTAGCCTGACGAGCAACCAGTGATGAGGACCGTCTTCAAGGGTGATCTCCGTGGGTGGGTGTTGACGACGGAGCGAACAGTAATTGAGCATTTCCGGATTGCCGATGCTCAGAAGTCCGGCTTGTTTTAGCGAGCGTCCGATATGGCCGATCCTCTTTCCGAAGTCGTCCGCCTCCTGCGTCCGCAGGCGATGCTGGCCAACGTGATCAGCGGCCGCGGCAACTGGGCTGTGCGCTATTCGGAATTGGGGCTGCCCAGCTTCTGTATCGTGCTGGAAGGCGGCAGCGTGCTGACGGTCGACGGACACGAACCGATCACGATCAGCGCTGGCGATTTTGTGCTGTTGCCGACCACACCCGGCTTCACGATTTCCAGCTTTGCGCCCGCGCCTCCGGTCTATCTCGACCCACGGTCGGTGAAGGGCCGGACCACGGAGCTGCGCTACGGCGATCCCAGCGGCCCGGCCGACATGCGCTCCTTGGGGGGCGCCTTCCAATTCGACGGTGCCAATCCCGGCATGCTGGTGGCATTGCTCCCACGAGTCATTCACGTCAAGGCCTCCAACCGTCTCACGCAGCTGGTGCAGATGGTTGGCGACGAATCCAGTGAGGGTTTGCCGGGCGGTGACTACATGCTGTCACGGCTGGCAGAGATGCTGCTCATCGAAGCGATGAGAGCCTCGGCAACGACGAATGCTCCTCCGGGCTTGCTGCGCGGCTTGGGCGACGAGCGACTGGCAAGAGCGCTGAAAGCGCTTCACGCACGGGTCGAGAGGCCGTGGACCGTCGCGGAGCTTGCAGATGCTGCTGCCCTGTCCCGCTCGACATTTTTTGAGCGCTTCACGCAGGTCATGGGGGTGCCTCCAATGGAGTATTTGCTGCGATGGCGCCTGGAACTCGCGAAAGAGCTACTGCGCAGTGGCGAGCAATCGATCGCTGCAATCGCTGAACGTATCGGCTACGGCTCGGCGAGCGCCTTCAGCGTCGCCTTCAGTCGCCAGGTCGGGCAGACGCCCAGTCGATACGCTCGGGGATGAGAATTGAGTCGGGCGGGAACACCTGGGGATTTGGGCACTCCGTTAGCAAATCGGTTGGGCTGCCCGCCGGCCCGGAAGCGTGGAAGTTGGGTGCGAACCACGCTTCAGAAAGCCTGACATTAGAAGCGAATACGACGAGTTGCGCCTCCGAGCCGGTCAGGCGCTGACCCGCTGGGGCCGACCAGATGGCCGCGCACGTCCATTTGATGGAAAGACTTCACAGCCATGGCAACGAAGTACTGCTTTTCGGGGAAAACTTTAATGATGGTTCTAGAGCCACGCGGAACGCCGCTCCACCCTCATCGTTATACTTGCGAAACATTCTTATTTGATCAGCGCCATGTCCCGTGTCCTGCTGCCGCTGCTGCTCCTGCTGTGCTCCTCGGCCGCGTACGCGGAGGGACTGACGGTGTACTCGGCCCGCATCGAGGACCTGATCCAGCCGATCTTCAAGCGCTACACCGACGAGACCGGCGTGCCGATCCGCTTCATCACGGACAAGGAAGGACCTCTGCTGCAGCGCCTGCAGGCCGAGGGCGCATCGACGCCGGCCGACATCCTGCTCACCGTGGACGCGGGCAATCTCTGGCAGGCCAGCCATCTGAAGATGCTGCAGCCGATCGACTCGAAGGTGCTCCAGGCGAACATTCCCGAGCATCTGCGCGACCCGGGCAACACCTGGTTCGGAATGTCGATCCGCGCCCGCACGATCGTCTATCACACCGGCCGCGTGAAACCCGCTCAGCTGTCGACCTACGAAGCGCTGGCGACGCCGGCGTGGAAGAACAAGGTGTGCATGCGCACCTCGAAGAAGGTCTACAACCAGTCGCTGGTCGCGATGATGTGGGTGGAACTGGGCGCGGCGCGCACCGAGGAGATCGTGCGCGGCTGGGTGTCGAATTTCGCGGCGGCGCCCTTCGCCAGCGACAACGAGGTGATGGACGCGATCGTCGCCGGACGCTGCGACGTGGGCCTGGTGAACACCTATTACTACGGCCGCATGGTCCGCGATAAGCCGGAGCTGCCGATCAAGCTGTTCTTCCCCAACCAGTCGAAGGCCAAGGGGCAGCTCGCCGGCGTGCACGTGAACGTCTCCGGCGCTGGCGTCACGACGCATGCGAAGAATCGCGACGGCGCGGTGAAGTTCCTCGAGTGGCTGTCGGCGCGCGAGGCGCAGGCGTTGTTCGGCGGCATGAACCTCGAGTTCCCGGCCAACGCCTCGGTGGCGCCGGACGCGATCACCGCCAACTGGGGTTCGTTCCGCCAGGATCCGATCAACCTGGCCGAAGCGGGCAAGCACCAGGCGGACGCCGTGAAGCTGATGGATCGCGCAGGCTGGAAGTGATCGCATGACCCGGCCTGCAGCCTGCCGGCACAGGCCGCGCTGACCCGGCGTGTTCCGCAAACCGGAAACCGTCGGCTGGAAACTGATCGCGGCGCTGATCGCGGCGCCGACGCTGCTGCCGCTCACCGCATCGCTCGGCTCGTTCACGCGCCTCGACGCGGAGCTGTGGTCGCACCTGTCGGAGTACGTGCTGCCGCAGGTGCTGCCGACGACGCTGATCCTGCTGTTCGGCGTGAGCCTGGGCGTGAGCCTGCTCGGCACGGCGCTCGCGGTGCTGGTGACCTTGTTCGAATTCCCGGGCCGCCGCTTCTTCAGCTGGGCTCTGCTGCTGCCGCTGGCGATGCCGGCCTACGTGCTGGCGACGGTGTTCGTCGGCAGCCTCGACTACGCGGGTGGTGTCGCGACGTTCCTGCGGGAGCATGGCGTGATGCTGCCTGAACTGCGCAACACCTTCGGCGCGGCGATCGTGCTGATCGCGGCGCTGTATCCCTACGTGTATCTGGTCGTGCGCAGCAGCCTCGCCACGCAGGGCGCGCGCGTGCTCGAAGCCGCGCGCGGCATGGGACTGACACCGGCACAGGCGGTCCTGCGCGTCGCGCTGCCGCTGTCCGCGCCCGCGATCCTCGGCGGCACGCTGCTCGCCGCGATGGAGACGCTCGCCGATTTCGGCACGGTGGCCGCGTTCAACGTCGACACGCTGACCAGTGCGATCTACAAGGCCTGGTTCGCGCTGTTCTCGGTGGACGCCGCGCTGCAACTGGCCGGGGTGCTGCTGATCGTCGTCGTCGTGCTGCTGATGCTGCAGAACCGCGTGCACGCGGCACGGCGCACGACGCAGTCCGGGCCGCCGGCGATGCGGTTGCGGCTGGCGCCGATCGGTGCGGCCCTGGCCGTCCTCGCCTGCACGCTGGTGCTGCTGCTGTGCTTCGCGGCGCCCGCGCTGCAGCTCGTGATCTGGTCGGCCCGGCATCTGGCCGACGTCAACGCCCAGCTTCTGGGTTCGGCGACGAACTCGGTGCTGCTCGGCGTCATCGCGGCGCTGCTGATCGCCTTCCTCGCCGTCATGCTCGGCTACGCGGCGCGCCGATCGTCCAGCCGCACCGTGCAGTGGGCCACGCGCACGGCGACGTTGGGCTACGCCTTGCCGGGTGCGCTGCTGGCCGTGGGCTTGTTCGTGCCGATGGCCGCGCTGGTGCGCCACGTCAACGAGGCGCTCGGCTGGTCGCTGCTGCTGCAAGGCGGCCTGGTGCTGATGCTGCTGGCCTACGCGGTGCGCTTCACTGCGGTGGCGCACGCACCGGTGCAGGCCGGCCTGTCGCGCATCAAGCCCAGCCTCGACGAGGCGGCGCGGCTCGCCGGCATCACCGGCGTCGCGCAGATCGTTCGTGTGCATCTGCCGTTGTTGCGACCGGGGCTGGCCGCCGCGTGCGCGCTGGTGTTCGTCGACGTCATGAAGGAGATGCCGATCACGCTGATGACGCGACCCTTCGGCTGGGACACGCTCGCCGTGCGCATCTTCGAACTCACCAGCGAGGGCGAGTGGCAGCGCGCCGCGCTGCCCGCCATCGCCATCGTCATCGCCGGCCTGGTGCCGGTATGGTGGCTGGTGCGCCATCTCGACGACGGCATCGCCGGAGCCAGGGACATCCGTGGATCTTCGACTTGAAACCGTGCGCGCCGGCTACGGCGCGCACACCGTGCTGCACGCGCTGAGCCTGCGACTGGCGCCGGGCACAGTCGGTTGCCTGCTGGGGCCTTCGGGCTGCGGCAAGACCACGGCGCTGCGTGCGATCGCCGGCTTCGAGCCAATCGGCGCCGGCCGCATCCTCGGCGACGACATGGTGCTGACCGACGCCGGCCACATCGTGCCGCCGGAAAAGCGCGGCATCGGCATGGTGTTCCAGGATCTGGCGCTGATGCCGCACCTGGACGTGGCGTCCAACGTCGCGTTCGGGCTGCACCGGCAGCCGCGTGCCGAACGCGATGCGCGCGTCGCCGAACTGCTGGAACTGGTCGGCCTCGCCGGTTCGGCGAAGGCGTATCCGCACCAGTTGTCCGGCGGCCAGCAGCAGCGCGTGGCGCTGGCGCGTGCGCTGGCGCCGAAGCCGCGACTGATCCTGCTCGACGAGCCGTTCTCCTCGCTGGACGTGGAACTGCGCGAACGGCTGTCGCAGGACGTGCGCGCGATCCTGCTGCACGAGAAGACCACGGCGCTGCTGGTCACGCACTCGCAGTTCGAGGCCTTCGCGATGGCCGACGTCATCGGCGTGATGCGCAGCGGCCATCTGCATCAGTGGGACACCGCCTACAACCTGTATCACCGGCCGGCGGACCGCTTCGTCGCGGACTTCGTCGGCGAAGGTCGCCTGCTTCCGGGTACGCGCCGGGCGGATGGCGCCGTCGAGATGGAACTGGGTGTGCTGAGGGCGCACGCGGAGATCCCGCCACCCGGCCCCGTCGAAGTGCTGCTGCGACCCGACGACGTCGTGCACGACGACAGCAGCGCGGTGCAGGCCACCGTCACGGCCCGCGCGTTTCGTGGCGCCGAGTTCCTGTATTCGCTGCGGCTCGACTCGGGTCGCGAAGTGCTGTCGCTGGTGCCCAGCCATCACGATCACGCGATCGGATGCCGCATCGGCATCCGGCTGGACGTGGAGCACCTGATCGCGTTCGCAATTTGAGCCGTCGACCGCATGGCCGTACGCGATACCGCTCCTTCGAACGACAAAAAAACGTAGCCCGGGTGAAACCCGGGGCTTCTTCTCCAACGTCGGGCGAACAGCCCCGGGTTTCACCCGGGCTACGGGCTCGATCGAAGAACCACCCGATTGGGTAGGCCTTAGTCGCTCCCGCGAGGGGCGCGTCGTGGGTCACAATCCGCCCTCATAAAAAGAGATGAGGAGATTCGAGATGCGTGCGCAGTCCCGAGGCCGGACCGATATCCCGCTGCTCGAGCAGACCCTCGGCGACAACTTCGAGGCGACGGTCGCGAAGTTTCCGGACCGCGAAGCGGTAGTGATGCCACACCAGAACATCCGCTGGACGTATCGGCGCTTCAATGACGAGATCGACCGCGTCGCGCGCGGGCTGCTGGCGCGCGGCTACCAGAAGGGCGATCGCATCGGCGTCTGGGCGCCCAACCTGATCGAGTGGATTCTCGTGCAGTTCGCCACCGCCAAGCTCGGCGTGATCCAGGTGAACATCAACCCTGCGTATCGCAGCAACGAGCTGGCCTATGCGCTGCGCCAGTCGGGCTGCCGCGGCATCGTGGCCGCCCGCCAGTTCAAGACCAGCAATTACGTGAAGATGATTTCCGAGATCCGCGCCGACGTGCCGGACCTCAAGGAGACGATCTTCATCGACGATCCGGGCCAGCCCGCCGACTGGGCGCAGCTTCTCGCCGACGGCGAGCGCATTCCGCGCAGCGAGATCGCGGCGCGCATGAAGACGCTGGATCGCAACGACGCGATCAACATCCAGTACACCTCGGGCACCACCGGCGCGCCCAAGGGCGCGACGCTGTCCCATCGCAACATCCTCAACAACGCGTACTTCGACGGCGTCTGCCAGAACTTCTCGGAGAACGACCGCTTCTGCGTGCCGGTGCCGTTCTATCACTGCGCCGGCATGGTCTGCGGCAACCTGCTGTGCGCGAGCTTCGGCGCCACGCTGGTCGTGCCCGCGCCCGCGTTCGATCCGGGCGCCACGCTCAAGGCGATCGAACAGGAACGCTGCACCGGCGCGATGTGCGTGCCGACGATGTTCATCGCGATGATGGCGCACCCGGACTTCGAGAAGACCGACAAGTCGAGCCTGCGCACCGGCACGATCGGCGGATCGCCGTGCCCGGTCGAGGTGATGAAGCGCCTGGTGACCGACTTCCACATGCCCGAGGTCGAGATCATCTACGGCATGACCGAGACCTCGCCGGTGTCGGCGCAGACCGGTCCGGACGATCCGATCGAGAAGCGTGTCGGCAGCGTCGGGCGCGCGCATCCGCACGTCGAGATCCGCATCGCCCACCCGGACACCGGGCAGACCTGCGACTACGACGAGACCGGTGAATTCCAGACGCGCGGCTACTCGGTGATGCTCGGCTACTGGAACGACGAGAAGCGCACGAAGGACACGATCACGTCCGACGGCTGGATGCGCACCGGCGATCTGGGCGTCATGGACGAGCAGGGCTTCGTGAACATCGTCGGCCGCATCAAGGACATGATCATCCGGGGCGGCGAGAACGTGTATCCGGTGGAGGTCGAAGGCTTCCTGTACACGCATCCGGACATCCGCGACGTGCAGGTCATCGGCGTGCCGGACGAGAAGTTCGGAGAGGAAGTGATGGCCTGCGTGATCATGAAGGACGGCCGGCCGCCGCTGACGTACGACGCGATGAAGGCCTTCTGCAAGGATCAGCTCGCGCACTACAAGATCCCACGCTACCTCGAGGTCGTCACCGAATATCCGATGACGGTCACCGGCAAGGTACGCAAGGTCGAGATGCGCGAGCAGGCCGTGAAGCGCCTGGGGCTGGAACAAGCCGCGGCGATCAAGACCGCGTGACGCGGCGGTCTTAGCCGCCGTAGCCCGGACGAAGTCCGGGACTGCTCGCCAAGGCAGGAACAGGATCCCTGGCTGCGCCCGGGCCAGTCATGGGACGCGGACGCTCATTCGCCCAGACCGTATTTCTTGAGCTTGTACCAGATCGAGCGCTCGCTGATCCCGAGCTTCTGTGCGGCACGCGACTTGTTCCCGCCGCTGTCGCGCAGGGCTGCGGCAATCAGGCTGCGTTCCAGTGCCTCGACCGCGGGCTCCAGGCGAAGGTCGGACGGCGGGTGATCCGTCGTCGCGTACGTCACCACAGGCGCCCCGACATCGAGCGGAAAATGCACGGGTTTCAAATCCTGTGTGCCGGCCAGGATGAATGCGCGCTCCACCATGTTGCGCAGCTCGCGCACGTTGCCTGGCCAGGCGTATCCCTGCAGATGCTCGACGACGTCGGATGCGATCGCGGACGGCACCGCGCCGCGCTGTAGTTGCGCGAAATGCGCGAGAAGCGCGGGCAGGTCTTCGCGCCGCTCGCGCAGCGGCGGCAGTTCAATGGCGAAAACGTTGAGGCGGAAGTACAGATCTTCGCGCAGACGACCGTCACGGATGGCCTGCTGCGGTGCGCGGTTCGTGGCGGCAACAAGACGTACGTCAAGGCGGATAGCGTCGTTTCCACCCAGGCGCTGCATCTCGCCGGACTCGATGACGCGCAACAGCTTGGCCTGCAACGCCACCGGCATCTCCGCCAGCTCGTCGAGGAACAAGGTGCCGCTCTGAGCGAGTTCGAACTTGCCGACACGGTGCTTGACCGCTCCGGTGAAGGCGCCCTTCTCATGTCCGAACAATTCGCTCTCCAGCATTTCTGCCGGAATCGCGGCGCAGTTGACCGGCACGAACAGCGCATCCGCGCGCTCCGAGCCGTCATGGATCGCGCGTGCCGCCACTTCCTTGCCGGTGCCGGTCTCGCCGGTGAGCAGCACGCTGGTGCGTGTCGGCGCGACCTGCTCGATCTGCCGTCGCAGCTTCTGCATCGCGCTGCTGATGCCGACGAGCCCGTGCTTTGCGCGCGCCACTTCGCTGCGCAGGAAATCGTTTTGCTGCAGCAACCGGCGCGACGCGAACACGCGATTGACCGCCAGTTCCAGCGCCTCGACGTCAAACGGCCGCAGCAGATAATCGCAGGCACCGAGCCGCAGTGCTTCCACCGCGCTGTCGAGGCTGCCGTGCGCGGTCATCAGGATCAGCGGCACGTCGAGCTTGGCTTCACGCAGACGGCGCAGCAGCTCGATGCCGTCCAGCCGCGGCATGCGCAGGTCGCTGACGACCAGGTCGATGCCGCCTTCCTGCACCCGCTCCCAGGCCTCGAGCCCATCGGCGGCGGCGAGGGTGCGATAGCCGCGGCGCGCGAGCATGATTTCGAGCACGCGCCGCATGTTGGGCTCGTCGTCGACGATCAGTACGCGCGGGGATGAAGTCACGGAGTCCGGCCCGGGGGTTGTGGCAGCCATAGTCTGATGCGTGCGCCGCCCCAGGTGCTGGTCTCGGCCGCGACGTCGCCACCGTGCGCGCGCACGATCTGCCGCACCACCGCCAGGCCCAGACCGAGTCCGCCTTCGCGCTTGTGCACGAAGGGCTCGAACAGGCGCTGGCGATCCTCGGGCCCGATACCCGGACCATCGTCGTCGACGTCAACGATGAAGCGCCCGTCGTCTCCATGGCTGCGCAAGCGCACGCGGCCGTCGCGCGGCAGGATCATCAGCGCGTTGCCGAGCAGGTTGAGCAACACCTGAATGAACTGCTCGGCGTCGACGTCGAGGATCGGTTCGCGCGCCTCGCACACGACTTCCACCGTCACGCCGCGATCCCGTGCCTGCGCCGCCAGCAGCGTCGCCGCGTGCCGCATCAGGGCGTGCGCGTCGCTGGCCTGCTTCTGCGGCGCGCGCGTGCGCGTCTGGTCAAGCATCGAAGCGACGAGACGGTTCAGGCGCTCGGTCTCCGACTGCACGATGCGCAGCAGCTCGGCGCCCTCCGGGCTGAGGCCGGGTTCGCCGCCCAGCATCTGCGCCGACGAGCGCAGGATGCCCACCGGCGTGCGCACCTCGTGCGCCATCAGGGCGGTCACCTCGCCCAGCGCCGCCAGCCGTGAAGCCTGCACCAGCGTGTTCTGCGAGCGCTGCAACTCGTCGATCAGGTGCACGAAGCTGCGCCCGAGTTCACCGATCTCGCCGGGCCCGGCCCGCGGCGGCACCGAGGCTGCGCCGGGCCGCAGGTAGTCGCGCGTGAACTGCGTCAGGCGCACCACCGGCCGCGCAATCAGGCTCGACACGCCCAGGCTCGCCAGCACGGTCACGAGCAGTGTCGCCGTCAGCAGACCGGCGAACACCACCCCCATGCGCCGCACCGGCGCCAGCGCGACATCGCGCGACTGCAGCATCAGCGTGCGCCAGCCCAGGATGGAGACACCGGACGCACCCACCACCACTTCGCCGCTCATCAAGGGTTCGCCGCCGCGCAGCTGCACCAAGCCCACGCCGCTCCAGCCGTCCACGCGCACACCGTAGTCGTAGCCGCGTCCGCGCAGTCCCTCCGAAGCCGCGATCACGCGCCCGTCGCCGTCGAGGACCAGCAATTGGCGCGACGCGTCGGCCGCGGCGTCGAGCACGCTCTCGAGCTGGCGCCAGTCGACCTCGAGGAGCAGGTCACCGATGCGGCCTTCGCCGAACGACGATGGAATATCCGTCCGCAGCAGCAGCGCACGGCGGTCACGCACGGTCGACGGCGCTTCCAGGCGCACGCGGCCGCCGGCCGTATCCGTGTGCAGCCACGCAGGCCCTTCCGGACGCAACTGGCCGATCGCTGCCGGATTGCTGCTGGCCATCACGCGCCCGGCGGCGTCGACCGCGTGCAGGTCGAGGTAGGCGCCGCCGTAACGGCCCTTCATCTGGGCCAGGAACGCCGACAGACGCTTGTCGACATCCTGCAGCCGCAGGTCCTGCATCACCTCGAGGTGATTCCAGGTGGTGGCGTTCTGCACACGCTCGTACAGCAGGCGGTCGAGGTCGCGGCCGGCGCCTGCCGCGGCCTGCGACACCGCCTGTTCGATCTGCGCCTGCATCGCCGCGTGGCTGCGTTCGAACGCCAGCCAGGTCAGCGCCGTTGCCGGGACCACGCCGACGAACAGGAAGGCGAGCAGGAGGATGCGGCGGATGGTCACGCGTCGATTATTCAGCTGTGGGTGTTTGCTCCGCCAGCGCGGCGACGCTAGCGTGCGCCCCCGTGCCCAGCTCCCGCACCTTCGTTCGACTCGCGCTCACAGCCGTGTGGGCGCTGCCGTTTGCCGCGACCGCGCAAACGGCAGCAGTGGAAAGTGCGGACCCGGTAGCGGCGCCGGCGCCGCCGCCCATCGGGCAGGATCCGCTGGCGCAGCGCTACGCGCTCGGCCAGGGCCTGCGATTGGGCTCTTCGGGGTTCACGCTCGGCGGCTACGGCGAACTCGGCTACCGCGATCCCGGTGACGCCCGCGACTGGGACGCGGCGGTAGATGCGCTCAGCGCCTTCCTGTGGTGGGACGGCGGCGGACGCTGGCGCTTCTTCTCCGAGACCGAACTCGCCGACGTGGCGCGCGTCGACAACGACGGCGCGCATGCCTCGGACGCCGAACTGATCTCCGAGCGTCTGTATCTCGACTACGCATGGCGTGACGAGCTCAAGCTGCGCTTCGGAAAGTTCCTGACGCCAGTGGGACGCTGGAACCTGATCCATGCGGCACCGCTCACGTGGACCAGCTCGCGCCCACTGATCACCGAGGCCACGTTCCCCACCAACGCCACCGGCGCGATGGTGTACGGCGTGCTGCCGTGGACCGCGCAGGGCATCGAGTACTCGGTGTACGCCTCGCCCGGCGAGGAGCTGTTCCGCGAGGACGATCTCGACACCTTTCGCGAGGCCGTCGGCGCCCGTGTGTCCGGTTACGCCGGTCCGCACGTGCAGCTGGGCCTGTCGTGGGCGACGTTCGAGCAGGAGTCGGACGCCGAGACGCGCAAGCAGCTCATCGGTGGTGACTTCGCCTGGTCCTGGCATCGGTTCGAGCTGTCCGGCGAGTACGCCGTGCGCTCGCTGTCGGGCCGCGAGGAGCAGCAGGACGAGAAGGGCTACTACGTGCAGGCGGTCGCGCCACTGTTCGCCCAGGTATACGCCGTGGGCCGTTACGAGGCCTTCCACCAGTCGGGCGCGGACCGCGACCTGAACCTGTACCTCGGCGGCCTCGCCTGGCGGCCGATGCCTGCGCTTGTGTTCAAGGGCGAGTACTCGCGCGCCACCGACAACGACGTCGGCGTGCCGGACGGGTGGCGCGCGTCGATCGCGGTGCTGTTCTGATGCCAGTGCTCCGGCGCGTCCTGCGCGCGGCGCTGCTGCTGGCCGGAGCCCTCGCGACCGGCACTCCAAGCGCCCAGGAGCGGCCGTGGATCGCGGTGATCGTCCCGGCCGGTGAAACGCAGCGGTTCACGCCGCGCGAGCTGGCCCTGATCTTCCAGCGCAAGAAGCTCTATGCCGACGACGGCACGCGCATGACGCCGGTCAACCTGCCGGCAGACCACGCCTTGCGCGAACGATTCTCCCGCGCGGTGCTCGGACTGCGGCCGGAAGCGCTGGAGGAGTACTGGAACCAGCAGTACTTCCAGGGCGTGCTGCCGCCGCACGTGGTCGGCTCCGAGCAGGCGATGCTGCGCTTCGTGGCCGCCACCGCGCACGCGGTCGGGTACACCGCCGCCTGCTACGCCGAGCCGGG
Source organism: Panacagrimonas perspica (assembly GCF_004364935.1). Lineage (GTDB taxonomy): Bacteria > Pseudomonadota > Gammaproteobacteria > Nevskiales > Nevskiaceae > Panacagrimonas > Panacagrimonas perspica. The sequence continues at coordinate 693,844 of NZ_SOBT01000009.1, forward strand.
CCTGCGCACGGTGCTGCTGATCGATCCGGCCGGAGAGTTGAAGCCAGCGGATCAGCAGCCGGCCTGCGCGGAATCCCGGTGAAATCCTTGTAGGGCGGATCGGCCGCGGTTTCGTCACGGCGTCAATCGCCGGGTCCGGAATGCAGGGCCGACCCGACCGGTGCGGTGGACGATCGCGCAAATCCTGCAGACGTTTCTTGCAGCACTGCAGGATTCGTCGGCACGCAGCGCGTCGCCAATCGCCGCGGACGACCGGCACAAGCCATTGATCTGATTCGGGCATACCGAACGGCCGGGCGCGAAAGCGCATGCGGTACTGGTCTTGCGCGATGAAAGTCGGCCCCGTCCTTCCGAACACCATGTTCGCGCCTCCTGCCGATTCAAACTTCGCGTCTGCGATCACGCTCAGCCGTGAATCCCCCGACGCCATCCCGCCCCCGCTGCGCCCTTCGACCGGTGCCTGCACGACGCTGGTCGAGGCATCGACCGACCGCCGTGGCGCTCTCGAGTCCTTCGTCGCCCAGCGCTTCTTCGAGGTCTACGGCGCCCGTATCCACGCCTTCCTGCCGCGGCTATTCGGTGCGCAGGACCGACGCGGCGCGCTGGCCGCCGTGTTCGGTCTGCGCGGCGCTGATCAAGGCCCCCTGTTTCTCGAGCAATATCTCGATGCTCCCGTCGAAATCCTGGTGGCCGCCAGCTTCGGCCGGCATGCCGGACGCCGTCAGATCGCGGAGGTCGGCAACCTCGCGGGCGCATCGCCCGGAGCATTGCGCTCGCTGATCCCCACGCTCACGCACCGACTGCAGGACGAGGGCTACCGTTTCGTCGCCTTCACCGGTTCAGCGCGCCTGTGCAACGGCTTCTCGCGGCTCGGTCTGCCGCTGCGCGTCGTGGCGCCCGCACCACCAGAGCGCCTTCCCGAAGCGGAACGCGCTCTCTGGGGGCGCTACTACGACCACCAGCCCAGCGTGATGCTCGGCGACGTGGACCTCGGCGTCGAGCTGCTGAGCGCGCTGGCCGATCGACCCGCCGAGCTGCGCGCGCAGCTGGCGCCCCTGGCGCGGGTCGGCGCGCCATGAAGAGCGACGTGATCGAAGCGGTGAAGTACCACGCGAAGTCGCGGCCCGATGCCGTCGCACTGCGTGGCCGCGATGCTTCGCTGTCGTATGCGGCGCTGAGCACGGCGGTGACCGCGCTTGCGACGAGCCTGCAGACCGCCGGCGTGAGGACGCTGGCTCTGCTCGCGGACAATGGCCTCGCATGGGCGCTAGCCGATCTCGCGGCGCTGCACTCGGGCGTGCGCCTCGTACCGCTGCCGCTGTTCTTCTCGCCACAGCAGATGGCGCACGCGCTCCGGGACGCTGGCGTCGACGCCGTGTTGGCCGATCAGGGCGTCCCTCTGCCGCCGATGCTCAGCGCGCTATCCCTGCAGAAACTGTCCGTGGCGGAGTACGCACCCCTGTCACTGCTGCGTATGCCATCCCTTGCCGCGACGCGCGCAGCGACGATCGCACCGGCGACACAGAAGATCACCTACACCTCGGGCACGACGGGGCAACCCCGCGGCGTGTGCCTTAGCGTCGCGATGCTCGAGCGGCAGGCGCGCGCGCTGTGCATCGCCAGCGGCGCCACGCGCGAGGACCTTCATCTGGCCGCACTGCCGCTGGCGACCTTGCTGGAAAACGTCGGCGGCTTGTATGCGCCGCTGCTCGCCGGGGCCCAGGCCTGCCTGTTGCCGCTGGCCGACATCGGGCTCGGCGGCGCGACACAGTTCGATCCCAGGCGCCTGTTGCACGCGGTGCAGACCCACCGCGCCACGACACTGATCCTGGTGCCGCAGATGCTGCACGCGCTGGTGCTCGCCATCGAGGCCGGCGCGGCGCATCCAGCCACGCTGCGCTTCGTCGCGGTGGGCGGCGCTCCATTGTCGCCACGCCTGCTCGAACGCGCTCTGCGCCTCGGACTGCCGGTGTTCGAAGGCTACGGCCTTTCAGAGTGCGGCTCGGTGGTGGCGCTCAACACGTCAGGCGCGCGCGCCGTCGGCAGCGTGGGCCGGCCGCTTCCGGGGGTGTCGCTGGAATTCGCCGCCGACGGCGAGATCCACGTTCGCGGTCGCGGGTTCCTCGGCTACGTGGGTGAGCCGGTACGCCCGGAATCCGGGACGGTCGCCACCGGCGACGCCGGGTACATCGATTCTGCCGGTTTCCTGCACCTGAGCGGACGCAAGAAGGACATGTTCGTCACCGCTTTCGGCCGCAACGTTTCACCGGAATGGGTGGAGCGCGAACTCTGCCTGATGCCCGCCATCGCTCAGGCCGCCGTATTCGGCGAGGCGCGCGCGTTCAACGCTGCAGTGATCGTGCCGCGCACGGGCGATGCCGAGGTCGATGCCGCACTCGCCCAGGTCAACGCCACCCTGCCGGACTACGCGCGCGTATCTCGCTGGATTCGCGCCGACGCGGCGTTCGCCGCCGGCAACGATCAACTCACGCCCAACGGACGGCTGCGGCGCAGCGCCATCGAGTCGGCATACGGCGCGCGCCTGGTCGCTCTCTACGAGGAAACGAAGACCGCATGAGCTTTCACCAGATGTTGCACGACGCCACCGCGAACGAGCGCGCCGCCTTGCTGGCGCAGCCGCTGTTCGCCGATGCCATGAGTGGTCGCGTCACTCGTCCCCTGTACTGCGCGTTCCTGGCGCAGGCCTATCACCACGTACGCCACACCGTGCCACTGATGATGGCCGCCGGCGGACGCCTGGGTACCGACTACGAGTGGCTGCGTGAAAAACTCGTGCACTACGTTGAAGAGGAATACGGCCACCACGAGTGGGTGCTCGACGACATCCGTGCAGCGGGCGGTGACGTCGACGCCGTGCGTCGCAGCGAGCCGGCGTTTCCCACCGAGATGATGATCGCCTACGCCTACGACACGGTGCAGCGCGGCAATCCCGTGGGCTTCTTCGGCATGGTGCACGTGCTCGAAGGCACCAGCACCGCGCTGGCGACGCGCGCGGCCTCGAGCCTGGCCGTTGCGCTGCAGCTGCCACCGCGCGCGTTCACCTACCTGAGTAGCCATGGCGCGCTCGACGTCCAGCACGTGGATTTCTTCCGCGAGCTCGTCGATGCCTTCGACAAGCCCTCGGACCGCGCGGCGGTGATCCACGCATCGCGCCGCTTCTATCGCCTGTACGGCGACATCTTTGCCCACCTCCACCGGGAGAATTCCGCATGCAACTCGCCCATCGCCGCTGCCTGCTGACCGGTGCCAGCGGCGGCATCGGCCGCGCAGTCGCCCGCGAACTGTCGCGCCGCAATGTCGACCTCGTACTGTCCGGGCGCGACGAACGTGCGCTGGTGGAACTGGCGACCGAACTCAGACTCGCGGGCGGTCGCGTCGACGTGATCTGCGGCGATCTGCTGTCCCCATCCGGTCCGCGCGACATCGTCGCGCACACACTGGCCTGCGACCCGATACTCGACATGGTCGTCAACTGCGCGGGTGCGATCCATTTCGGAAATTTCGAGACGGCGCCCGACGACGCGCTCGATCGCATCTGGCGCACCAACGTGCTGGCGCCGATGCGGCTGACGCAGGCGGTTCTACCCGCACTGCGACGGCGCCGGGAGGCGCTGATCGTCAACATCGGCTCGATCTTCGGATCGATCGGCTTCCCTTGTTTCGCCACGTACTCGGCGAGCAAGTTCGCGCTGCGTGGCTTCTCCGAGGCGCTGCGGCGCGAGCTCGATGGCAGCGGTGTGCAGCTGCTGTATTTCGCGCCGCGCTACACGCGCACCGCGTTCAACGCCGGCGCGGTCGAGCGCATGGCTCGGGCCGTGAAGATGCACGAGGACTCACCCGAGTCGGTGGCGCTGCAGCTAGCGCAGGCCATCGAACAGCGCGCCAAAGAACGTTACCTGGGCTGGCCGGAGAAATTCTTCGTTCGCTTCAACAGCCTGTTCCCGCGCCTGGTCGATGGCGCGCTGATCAAGCAGGCCGCGCAGATGCGTCCCTACGCACTGCAGTCACTGCCCGAATCCTGAGAACCAGACGGAGTGCCCGATGATGAAATCTCTCTTCCGCAACGCGCTGTTCGCTGCCGCGCTCACGCTAGCCGGCACAGCCTTGGCCGACACCGTCACGAGCGACGTGGCACAGCTGCAGCACGGCTGGGCCCAGGTCTACTACTCACTGCCCAAGGACCAGAAGGATGTAGCGTTCGGCAAACTCGAGGAAGAAGCGAAGCTCGCAGTGGCGCGCAACCCAGGGCGTGCCGAGCCGCTGGTCTGGTGCGCGATCATCGAATCAAGCCATGCGAAATTCGCTGGCGGGCTGCACGCGCTCGACTTGATCAAGCACGCACGCAAGCTGCTGCTCGACGCCGAGAAGGTCGATCCGCAGGTGCTGGGCGGATCGATCTACACATCGCTCGGCAGTCTCTACGCCAAGGCGCCGGGCTGGCCCCTGTCCTTCGGTGACAAGAAAAAAGCGGCGGAATATCTGAAACAGGCGCTGGCCATCAATCCGGACGGTATCGACCCGAATTTCTTCTATGGTGAATTGCTGACCGACACCGGCAATGCGGAAGCGGGCCGCAGGTTTCTCGAAAAAGCCTTGAATGCGCCGCCGCGGGAAGGGCGCGAAGATGCCGATGCCGGTCGACGCGCCGAAATCCAGGCTGCGCTCGCAGATCTCGACTGATTCTGCCTGCGCCGCAGGCCTTACCGACTCTCGGCGGCCGCTTGCTCGAGGAAGGCGCGGACCTGCTCGTACTCGCGCAGACGCGCGCAATCCTTGTCGGTGGGATTCGCAAGACGCGACAGGTCCATGTTGTCGCGCAGGTCGGCGAGCTTCACGGCGCGCGCAACCGGATTCGGCGCCAGGCGTCGCGCGGCATCCATGCGCGTCTCGCCTTTCTGCTTGGTCAGTGCGATCACCGCGCTGACGACCGCTTCCGAAAATCCTTCCCGGCGCAGATCGTCCGGCGTGATCGGCGTGTCTTCGACGACGTCGTGGAGAACCGCCGCCATGCGCTGCTCGGGACTGGAAACCGACAGCATCAGCCGCAGCGGATGCAGGATGTACGGTGCGCCGCCCTTGTCGACCTGCCCGGCATGCGCGCGGGCCGCGATCTCGATGGCCTTCTCCAGCGTGCTCATGTCGGCTTCCGTCGCAGGGGATGCGAGGCAGTCTGACGGAGTTTCGCGACCGTCTTCCGCCCGCCCCAACCGCCATCCGGGCAGCGTCGGGCTGGAAGCACGAGGCGGAACCTTTCGGCTCCGCCTCGTCCACCGTTACGCGTTGTACGTCAGCGCGGCCGGCTGGCGAGCCGCAATCGCAGCGCGCCGCGGCTGCGCCACCAGGCCGAACACGTCGCGGGCCAGGCGGACCACGCGGACCACTTCGCTCGTAGCGGCCTGCGAATAACCGGCCGCCACCAGCTGCGCTTCGTCACGGGCCTGGGCCACGCCGCCGGCCTGGACGAGAGCGTCGGTGAAGTTCTCCAGCGCCACCAGACGGGCGTCGGTCGGTGCCAGCACCGGGCGGGCCTTCAGGCCGGGGATGTAACCCAGGCGGCTCTGCACGATGGCCTGCTCGACCGGCGACAGGTCGGAATCATGTCCGTACAGGCCGTCCTGGCGGAACAGCTCGGCCAGCGCCTTGCGGCTCAGGCCCGTGGCGCTCAGGACGCTCGCGCCGGCGCCGACGTTGACGGTATCAACCGACTGATTCGAAGAAGAAAAGATCTCGTTGAAGAAGGACATGACGGAACTCCTTGGACCTCGGCGCCGGGACGTTCCCGGGGCTTCATGGGATGCATCGTGCGCCGGTTCGATCTGCACGGACATTCCCTCGAATCGCATCTTGATCTTGCGTTTTTGCAAATAACCGACGAGCCTCGGACATGGACTGGGACGACCTCCGCTACGTGCTGGCAATCTCCCGCGCCGCCGGCCTGAGCCCCGCGGCGCGGGCCCTGGGCGTGAATCCTTCGAGCGTTTACCGGCGCCTCGAAGCCCTGGAGCAGCGACTCGAGGTCCGCCTGTTCGAGCGCCTGCGCAGCGGTTACCGGCTCACCGAATCCGGCGAGGCGCTGGCCGAGGCCGCGGCCCGCATGGAGACCGAAGCGCTGGCGGTGGAGCGCCGCGTGCTCGGCACCGACGTGCGCCTGCAGGGACACATCCGCGTGGCCACCAGCGAAGCGTTCGCGTTGCACGTGCTGCCCCCGCACCTGGCCGAGTTCCGGACGATGTATCCCGGCGTGAGCCTCGACGTGTCGGCCAGCAACCAGATCGTCGACCTGACCCGCCGCGACGCCGATATCGCGATCCGCGCGACGGCGACGCCGCCGGATCACCTCGTCGGACGTAGCGTGGGGCGCGTGGGCGTGGCCTCGTACGCGTCGCCGGCCTACCTCGACGCGCAGGGTCGCGGCAGGCCGCTGGCCGAGTACGACTGGATCGGTTTCGACGGCCAGCTCGCGCATATCCGCCAGGCGCGCTGGATCGCGCACAACATTCCCGACACGCGCGTGAAGCTGCGCTTCGATTCCATCGGCGCGGTCGTGGCCGCCGTCTCGCACGGCGTCGGCTGCAGCTCGCTGCCCTGCTTCGCAGCGGACGCCGATCCGCGCATGGAGCGCCTGCCCGGCACCTACCTCGTCACCGATGTGCAGGCCTGGCTGCTCACGCATCCCGATCTGCGCAAGAGCGCGCGCATCCGCGCCTGCCTGCAGTTCTTCGGCACCCGCCTGGCCGCGGACGCCGCGCGCCTGCAGGGCCGGCCCGATCCCGAGACCGCGGCGCAAGCCGTGTCGCCGTGAAAAATGCACGACGCGGCCGTCTTGCGGGATATCGCTGCAGCCGTCGGAGCGGACGTTAGAATCGCGCCACGTTATCGCGGACGCACGCAGTGGAACGGCAATACCCCACGCTGGATCCGAAGGACTCGAAGCCGCTGCCGGAACTGCGAGTCGAGCCCCACCCGCAAAAACAGGCCCTCGCACCTTCTCCACGCAGAAAGCGTGAATGGAGCGTCCCGCGCCCGCGCCGGATCCTGCTGTGGGCCGGCCTCGCCTTCATCTCGGTGACCTTGCTCCCGGTGATGCTGCTCAGCGTCGTGCCTGCGTGGACGTCGAGCTTCATGGTCGGCTACCAGATGGACCGCCTGACGTCCTCGAAGCAGATGCCGCCGCTCGCGCACGACTGGGTGAGCTGGGACGAGATCGCGCCCGCCGCGAAACTCGCCGTGATCGCCGCCGAGGACCAGCGCTTCTCCGAGCACTTCGGTTTCGATCTCGAAGCCATCGGCAAGGCCGTCGAACACAACCGTGATCACCGTCGCAAGCGCGGCGCCAGCACCATCTCGCAGCAGGCGGCGAAGAACCTGTTCCTGTGGTCCGGCCGTAGCTGGTTTCGCAAGGGACTCGAGGTCGGCTACACGCTGCTGATCGAAACCTTCTGGTCGAAGAAGCGCGTGCTCGAGGTGTATCTCAACGTCGTGGAGTTCGGTCCCGGCGTCTACGGCGTCGAAGCGGCGTCGCAGAAGTATTTCCGCAAGCCGGCTTCGCGGCTGACGTACTCCGAGGCGGCGCTGCTCGCCGCCGTGCTGCCCAATCCCAAGCGCCTGAAGGTCGCGACCCCGTCCGCCTACGTGCAGCAACGGGCGTCGTGGATCCTGGGGCAGATGAATCACCTGGGGACGGCGGAGATCGAGAAGCTCTAGCCCGTAGCCCGGGTGAAACCCGGGGTCCGTTCCGTCTGCGCGAGGCATCCCGGGTTTCACCCGGGCTACGGGATCCGCCGAGATTCTTTGCTTAGGCCGTTTCGACTCCCGCAGAATGCCGCCATGTTTGCGCAGCTCCGCTCCCGCCCGCTGATCTGGATCGCGTTGATCGCGTGGCTGGCGCAGTTGTGCCTGCCGGTCGCGCACGCGGCCGTGATGGCGCAGCCCGAGGCGGGTCTGGCGACCTGGTGCGGCGAGTTTTCGCCGGCGATGACGCAGAAGCTGGCGGCGTTGCCGCTCGAGGTCCGCGAGATCCTGCAGAAGGGTTCGGCGCAGTCCGGTCAGCACCAGGATTGCGCGCAGCTCTGCGCGAATGCCGCAGGCGGTGCGCTGCCGCCGACGCCGGTCACCGTGTCGTTGCGCGCGGCGGGACTCGAAGCCGCACCGACCCAGCCCGCGGTCCACGCGCATCACGCGTATACGAATTCGGTACCCGCCCGCGGTCCACCGCAGGCGTCCTGATCCCGCCTTGAACGGAGCCGCAAGGCTCCGCCGCGCCCTTCGGCGCCCAGGTCCGCGTCGCGGACCTCGATCAGGATTCAAACCCTCGTGTTCAAGAAGCATCCTCTGGCCGTCGCCATCGCCGCCCTGCTGTCGAGTTTTGCCGTCCATCCTTCCGAGAGCGTCGTCGTGGACGCTCCGGCTACCGAACAAGCCGCCGCCGAGACGGGCAGCTATCTCGAAGTCGCTTCGCACGACACGCACGAGACCGATCGCGAAGTCGAGACGATCACGGTGTCGGGCCAGCGCAGCACCAAGCGCGCTGACCTTCCGGGCGCGAGCGCCGGCGTCACCGGCACCGAGCTGCGCGAGCGCGTGTTCATCAACACCGAGGATGCGCTGCGTCACCTGCCGGACCTCACGATCCGCAAGCGTTACGTCGGCGATCGCAACGCGCTGATCGGCGGCCGCAGTCACGGCACGCTGCAGGCGCCGCGTGGTGTCGTCTACGCGGACGGCGTGCTGCTCTCCAACTTTCTCGGCCGCTTCAACGCGCCGCGCTGGAACATGGTCGCGCCCGAGGAGATCTCGCGCGTCGATGTGCTGTACGGCCCCTACTCCGCGCTGTATCCCGGCAATTCGATCGGCACCACGGTGCTGATCACGACGCGCGATCCGAACGAATTCACGACGTCCGGCCGCGTGCAGTTCTTCAGCCAGGACTACAAGGGCTACGGTTACCAGGACGATTACGGCGGCCGTCAGTACAGCGCGTTCACCGGCAATCGCTGGGGCGCCTGGAGCGGCACGCTGGGCATCAACCGGCTGGAGAACGACAGCCAGCCGATGCAGTACGCCACCGGCACGCGCGTGAACAACCCGTCCGCGGCCGTGATCGCGAGCGCCGTGCCGGTCACCGGTGCGATCCGCGATCGCGATTCGCGCAACCAGCCGCGTCTGATCCTCGGGCCCGACGGCGGCTCGCTCGAGGGCAACGAGCAGAACCAGGTGAAGGGACGTCTTTCGTACCAGAACGATTTGTTCCGCGCCGACGCGCAGGTCGGTTTCTGGGTCAACGATTTCGACCGCGACGGCGTCAGCTTCCTGCGCGATGCCGGCGGCGCCACCGTGACGCGCGGCAACATCCGCGTCGGCGACGATATCTACACGGTGGCGAACAACGCCTTCGGTCCACAGGAAGGGCGCGAAGAACACCTGATGTCCTCGCTGACCGTGCGCACGCAACGCGACAGCGGCTGGAATTTTTCCGGCGTCGGATCGATCTATCACATCGGCGAGGACGAACTGCGCTCGTCGTCGCCCACCGACGCCAACACGCGCGCGGGCAACATCGTCGAAGGCGGATCGGGTGACGGCTGGTGGAACGCCGACCTGCAGGCGAGCTATCGCGCCGATGGCCTGCCGCACACGATCACGCTCGGTTACTACCACTCCAGCTACGACCTCGACTCGAAGACGTTCTCGGCGGCCGAGTGGCGGCACGGCGGACGCGGCACGCTGACCTCGGCCTCGCAGGGCTCGACGCGCCAGCAGGCGCTGTACGCGCAGGACGCGTGGGAGTTTCGTCCGCTGTGGACCGCGACGGCCGGCGTGCGCGTGGAGTTCTGGGATGCCTTCGACGGTCAGCGCCAGCGCACCGAGAGCGGCGCCGTCGTCACCGCGCCCTACGACGACCTCGACGAGGATGCGGTGTCGCCGAAGCTGTCGATCGCGTACGCGCCGGAGGCCTACACGCTGCGCTACTCGGTGGGACGCGGCGTGCGCTTCGCCACGGTCTCGGAACTCTTCCAGGGTTCGCAGACCGGCACGAACATCGTCAACAACAATCCCGACCTGAAACCGGAGGACTCGATCTCGCATGACCTGACGCTCGAGACCGTGCTGGCCGACCGTCACCAGGTTCGCGTGTCGCTGTTCTACGACCGTGTGAAGGACACCATCGCCCAGCAGCTCAACCAGGCGACCAACGTCACCAACATCCAGAACGTGGATCGCGTCGACACGCACGGCGTCGAGTTCGTCTACGGCATCAAGGAACTCCTGCCCAACGTCGACCTCGACGCCAACCTGTCGCTGGTGAACAGCAAGATCGAGAAGAACGACGCGCTGCCGCAGACGGTGGGCAAGCACTGGGTGCGCGTTCCCAACGTGCGCGCCAACCTCGTCGCCAACTGGCGCTTCCTGCCGCAGTGGAATGCGAACCTCGCGGCGCGACGCTCGGGCCGCCAGTACAGCGACCTCGACAACCAGGACACGAACGACCATGTGTTCGGCGGTGCATCGAAGTTCACGACGGTGGACTCGCGCGTGGCCTGGCACTTCCGCGAAACGATCGAGCTCGGCGTCGGCGTGGAGAACCTCACCGACGAGGAGTACTACATCTTCCATCCATATCCGGGCCGCACCTGGATCGCCGAATTGCGTGCCACGTTCTGAGATCGCCCATGACGTCCGTCACTCCCGAATCCGAATCGTCGAGCCGTCTGTACCGGCGGCTGTGGCGCTGGCATTTCTACGCCGCGTTCCTCGTCATTCCCTTCGTGCTGCTGCAGGGCATCACCGGCACGATGTACCTGTGGCAGGACGAGTGGGCGGACTGGGCACACCCGGAACTTCGCTTCGTACAACCGCAGGCGATCGTCGCGAGCTTCGACGAACAGCTCGCCGCCGCGCAGGCGCTGCATCCGCATGCACACGCCACGACGATGCTGGTGTCCGACGACCCGACGCGTTCGACGCAGGTGATGTTCGGCGGCCATCACGGCGAGGGCGATGCGCTGCCGGTGCCCGTGTTCGTGGATCCGCACACGGCGCAGGTGCTCGGTGAACTGTCCGGCTGGCAGTGGATGCCGGGATGGACGCGCAAGGTGCACGGCGGCTGGCCGCTGGGCGCCGCCGGTTCGTGGCTGCTCGAACTGGGCGCGTGCTGGGCGGTGGTGATGATGCTGACGGGCCTGTATCTGTGGTGGCCCCGCGATCGCGGCCTGCTTGCCGCACTGGTGCCGCGAACCGGCCAGGGCGCGCGCGTGCTGGTGAAGGATCTGCACGGCAGCGTCGCGGTGATCTTCTCCGCCGTGATCCTCGCGTTCCTGATCAGCGCGCTGCCGTGGACGCAGTTCTGGGGCAACCAGGTGCTCAAGCCGATCCAGAACGCGATCGGGCAGCCGTCGCCCTTCGGTGCCGCTGCGCGTGCGAAGAGCGTCGTGCAGCCCGGCGTGACGGCGATGAGCCTGGACGAGGCGGTGCAGAACGCGCGTGCGGCGGGCGTGATCGGCGGGCTCGAGATCAAGCTAGACGGCAAGGCCGATTCGGCGCTGTCGGTGCGCAATCGCCTGGCGCGCGCCTCGCGTGAAACGGCGGTCGCGTTCGACCGCTACTCGCGCGCGACGCTGGTGAAGACGACCTGGGCGGATTTCCCGCCGATCCCGCGCGCCGTTGCGACCGGCGTCGATCTGCACGAGGGCAGCTTCTTCGGACGCGCCAACCAGTGGTTCAACTCGATCGTCGCGCTGGCGCTGGTATGGATGAGCGCCACCGGTCTGCTGTCGTGGTGGATGCGACGCCCGCGCGGACGCCTCGGCGCCCCGCTGCGCAGCGAGATCCGCCTGCCGCGCTGGGCGCTGGTCACCGGCGTCGTGCTGTGCGCCGTGATGCCGCTTCTGGGGGCGTCGGTGCTCGTGCTGTGGGTGGCGGATGCGCTGCGCGGTCGACTGGTGGCGAGCCGGGTGTAGCCCGGGTGTAGCCCGGGTGTAGCCCGGGCGAAGCCCGGGATTCCGCCAGCTAGAGAGGGGAACCCCGGGCTTCGCCCGGGCTACGGGTTACGCGCGCTTCAGGGTGCTGGCAACGACCAGCGGTAGAACAGCGCCGGGCGCGCTTCGGTGGCGAGCAGCGCCGACCGGCCTCCGATCTCCAGCGCCATCGACTCGAACATCGGCAGCGGCGGCAGGCGCTGGCTCAGCACCGGCTGCGCGAGCGCCGCCGTCCAGTCCTGGTCCGGGCCACGCCGGAACAGGCTCGCCGACAAGGTCGACAGCACGATCAGCATGTTCCCGTCGGGCGACAGGTCCATCGCGGTCGCCGTACCGCGCCAGCGCGCGCCGCTCAGGGTCTGGACGCGCGGCGGCGGCGTCGGAACCAGGTCCGGGAAATTGGCGAGATGACGCGCGACGCGCACGTCGGTGTCCGTTCCGGCGATCGACAGTTCGTACAGCCCGACCGGATGGCGGCCCTTGTCGGCCAGCAGCACGCGCTGGCGTGTCGCATCGATCGCCATCGCCTCGCAGTCGCGCGGGCCGTCCTCGTAGCGGAAGCGGATCACCCTGCCCGGCGCGACCTGCCGCTGACCGGGCCCGGGCTCCGGCACCAGGATCAGCGACACCTCGGAGCGCAGGCTGAAGTTGTCGCCGGTGTCGGCGATCAGCAGCCAGGCCTCGCCGTCGTGCTCGAAGCTCGCCAGATCTTCCCAATCGTGATTGATCACGCCCTCGACGGCGACGACCTCCTGCCGCACGAGTTGGGCGTCCACCGCCACCAGAGCCGGATCATTGCCGCTGTCGCTCAAGGCCCAGTGCAGACCGGGGCGCCGGAACGAGGCGGCCAGACCCGAAAGCTCGGGCAGGGACGGGTCCAGCAGCGCGCCGACGTACTCGAAACCCTCTGCAGCCGGGGCGGCCGACGGCGTCGACGCCGACGACGCGATCGCGCAGGCCATCAACGCCCCGATGACAGTAATCACTTTAAGTTTGTTGGCCAACGCCATGGTGTCGTTCAGGAAGTAAGAGATGCCCCCAATCCTTGTGCATAAGCTTGTGCAGAACCCCGGTACCGTGCCCCTAAGTGACCGGCAGTGCAGCCATTTCTGCGCTGCGACCAGTTTCTGCTCAAGCTGAATTCCTTTATTAAATCAATATGTTCCGTAATTGCTGCGGGATTCTTGCAAAAAGGTTACGCAAATACGGGGCTTCGCGGGGCATGTGCACTCCACTGTGAATAGTTCGTCTGGGGATGTTGCATCGCACAAGATTGTGTGAAAGCCCGATCGGCATCCATACGGGCGAGAATTCACCCATGAGCTTCCGTCGTCCCTGCGTGTTGAGTCTCTCCGGCCATGACCCTCTCGGTGGGGCCGGAGTTCATGCGGATATCGAGGCCATCTCGTCGCAGGGCCTGCACCCGCTGACGGTGATCACGGCGCTGACGGTCCAGGACAGTCGCAATGTTTCGCGGGTCGAGGCGGTCGATCCGGGACTGATGTCCGAGCAGCTCCAGCGTCTCGAAGCGGACTGTGACATCCGGGCGATCAAGATCGGCCTGCTGGGCAACCCTGCGCAGGTCGCGCTGGCGGTGGATCTCATCGCCAGGCTTCGCGTCCCGGCGGTGCTCGACCCGGTCCTGCGCGCCGGCGGCGGCCGCGAACTCGCCGGCACCTCGCTGGAAACCGCGATACGCGAGCAGCTGGTCCCGAATGTGCGCTTGGTGACGCCCAACGCCGCCGAGGCGCGACGCCTCGTGGGCCAGGCGCCCGACGCCGACCTCGATGCCTGCGCGCAGGCGCTGCTGGCCGCCGGCTGCGCGAACGTGCTGATCACCGGTGGAGACGAGCCGGGCGCCCAGGTCCTCAACACCTGGTATCGCGCGGGCGCAGCGCCCTGCCGCTACGTCTGGCCGCGACTCCCCGAGACCTTCCACGGCGCAGGTTGCACGCTGGCTTCCGCGATCGCCGCGCGCCTGGCGGCTGGCGACGACATGGCCGCAGCGATCCAGACAGGCCAAAGCTGGACACAATCGGCGCTCGAGCGCGCCATTGCGGTCGGCCGCGGCCGCCGCATTCCCGGACGACACTAGTGTCTCGGCACACTGATTTGAGAATAAAGGCGCATGCGGATTTTCGTGTCTGGCAAGGCGCGACGACGAGGCATAGTGGACCTATGGTGAGGAGGAGCAACGCAGCCAAGCGCGAAAAGACGCCGCGCATTTGTTGCCAAATTAATGGGCCGAGACACTAGAGGACCCTGCATGCGCGGCCTGTACGCCATCACGCCCACGACGCTGTGCCTGGACCCGCCACGGCTGCTGACGGCGGTCGCATCCGCGCTGCGCGGCGGCGCCCGCGTGGTCCAGTACCGCGACAAGACCCACGACCATGCACGACGCCTGGCGTCGGCGCGGGCGTTGCGCACGCTGTGCGACCGCCATCGCGCGAAACTGATCATCAATGACGACGTCGAGCTGGTCCTCGAAGCCGATGCCCACGGCGTGCACCTGGGCCTCGACGACATGGGGCTGGTCGAGGCCCGCTCACGGCTGGGTCCGGACCGGCTGATCGGCATCACCTGCCAGGATTCGCTGGCCCGCGCGCGCGCTGCCAGCGAGGGTGGCGCGGATTACCTCGCGTTCGGCGCGTTCTTCCCGTCGCGCACGAAGCCCGATGCGCGGCAGGCTACGCGCGAATTGTTGGAGCAAGCCCGCGTGACGACCTCGCTGCCGCTGTGCGCGATCGGCGGCATCACGGCACAGAACTGCGCGCCGCTGATTGCCGCCGGTGCGGACCTGATCGCGGCCGTCGAAGGCGTGTTCGCGGCGGCCGACATCGAGGCGGCCGCGCGGGCCTACGCGCGGCAATTCGGCTGATGCGCGCGCCGCCCGAAGCGCTGCTGCGCGCCTCGCTGTGGGCGACCGCGGCGGCGAATCTCGGCGTGGCGCTGCTCGTACTGCTCCCGCAAACCCTGCCTGGCCAGCTCGCGGGTCTGCCGCAGGAACCGGCACCCGCGCTCTACCGCGTGCTGCTCGCGGTGTTCATCGCGCTGTTCGGCTTCACATACGCGTGGCTTGCGCATCGCAGGGTCGTGGAACGATCCCTGCTGATGCTCGGCGCGACCGGAAAGCTGCTCGCGTTCCTCGGCGTCTCGATCCTGTGGTGCGTCGGCGACATCAGTGGACGGTTCGCATTGCTGATGATCGGGGATCTGCTGTTCGCGGCGCTGTTCTTCGCCTGGCTGTTCGGCGAGCCGCGCTGCGGAACGTAGAATCCCCCTACCGCCCGCCGTAAACCCTTGCGTCACGACCATGGCCCAAACCGACACGCCCCGATCTGACGCGCTGTTCGCGCGCGCGCAGAAGACCATCCCGGGCGGTGTGAACTCGCCGGTTCGCGCGTTCAAGTCCGTCGGCGGCACGCCGCGCTTCATCACGCATGCCAAGGGCGCGATCATTCACGACGCCGACGGCAAGGCATACATCGACTACGTCGGCTCCTGGGGTCCGATGATCCTCGGCCACCAGCATCCGGCCGTGATCGACGCGGTGGTCAAGCAGGCGGCGATCGGCATGAGCTACGGCGCGCCGACCGAGGCCGAGATCGACATGGCCGAGCTGCTGTGCGCGCGCGTGCCGCATCTGGAGATGGTGCGGCTGTGCTCGAGCGGCACCGAGGCGACGATGTCCGCGCTGCGCGTCGCGCGCGGCTACACCGGCCGCGACAAGATCCTGAAGTTCGAGGGCTGCTATCACGGCCACGGCGATTCGCTGCTGGTCAAGGCGGGCTCGGGCCTGCTGACGTTCGGCGTGCCCACGTCGCCCGGCGTGCCGGCGGAACTCGCGGCGCTGACCTTGACCGCCACGTACAACGATCTGGATTCGGTACGCGTGCTGTTCGACGCGAATCCCGATTCCATCTCCTGCATCATCGTCGAGCCGGTCGCCGGCAACATGAACTGCGTGCCGCCGCGTCCCGGTTTTCTGGAGGGCCTGCGCGAGATCTGCACGCAGCGCGGCGCGCTGCTGATCTTCGACGAGGTCATGACCGGCTTTCGCGTGGGTCCCACCTGCGCGACCGGCCTGTACGGCATCGCGCCGGACCTGATCACGCTGGGCAAGATCATCGGCGGGGGGCTGCCGGTGGGTGCGTTCGGCGGACGCCGCGACGTCATGCAGAAGCTCGCGCCGCTCGGGCCGATCTATCAGGCGGGCACCCTGAGCGGCAATCCGCTGGCGATGTCCGCGGGCCTGGCGTTGCTGCGCGCGCTCGACGACGCCTCGATCTACGCATCGCTGGAATCACGCACGCGCGAGTTGTGCAGCGGCTTGCAGGCTTCAGCGGACGCGGCGGGCGTCGCGTTCACGACGACGCAGGTCGGCAGCATGTTCGGCCTGTATTTCGGCAGTGGCCCGATCGAGACGCTCGCAGCTGTCGGCGCCTGCGACATCGAGCGCTTCAAGCGCTTCTTCCATCTGATGCTGGATCGCGGCGTTTATCTGGCGCCGTCGGCCTACGAGGCGGGCTTCGTGTCGGCCGCCCACGGCGAGCGGGAAATCGCTGCAACGATAGACGCCGCGCGCGAGGCCTTCGCGCTGATCGCGAAGAGCTGAGCCCCGCCGCGTGCTCGAACACGCGCAAGCGCTGTTCGCCTGGATCGCCGCGCATCCGGGTGAATCGCTGGTGCTGCTGTTCCTGGTGTCGATGCTCGACGCGATCTTCATCGTCGGCGCCTTCGTGCCGGCCGCCGTCGTGCTGTTCGGCATGGGCGCCCTGGTCGCGCTCGGTTCGCTCGAACTCTGGCCCACCGCGCTGATCGCCGCCGCCGGCGCGCTGGCCGGCGATGCGCTGAGCTTTGCGCTTGGCCGACGCTACGGCGAGCAGCTGTTCCAGTCGCGCTGGCTGCTGCGCTATCCGGATTTCGTCAACGGCGGACGCCGCTTCTTCGCGCGGCACGGCGGCAAGGGCGTGATGCTCGCGCGCTTCCTCGGGCCGGTGCGTTCGATCACGCCGGCGCTGGCCGGCGCCTCGCATATGTCAGTGTGGTTCTTCCTGATCATCGATGCGATCGCGGCGCTGCTGTGGGCGCTGATTTTCCTGGTCCCCGGCGTCGTGTTCGGCGCCTCGCTGGGACTGGCGGCGGAAGTCGCGACGCGCCTGGTCGGCTTGCTGGTGATCAACATCCTGCTGCTGGTCTTCGGCATCTGGGCCGCGCGCGCGGCCATCGGCATCTTCAACCTGCGGGCCGGATCCTGGGTGCGTGGCCTGCTCGAATGGAGCCGCCGCCATCGCCGGCTCGGTCGCTTCGGTCCAGGCCTGGCCGATCCGGCGCAGCCCGAGATGCCGGCGTTGATCGCCGTGGGCGCGCTGCTGCTGCTGGCCGGCGCCGTCTGGCTCGTGAGTTTCGGCGGCGCGGGCTGGCGTGGCTTCCCGGGGCCGTTCGACGCCGTGGTGCACCAGACGCTGTCCGACCTTTCGACGCCCTGGGGTTCGGCCGCGGCGCGTTTCATCGCCCGTCTCGGCGAATGGCCGGTGTACGGCAGCACGGCGATGGCGGTGCTCGGCGTGCTGCTGTGGCGGCGTCGCCTGCGTGCCGCCGCGCACTGGGTGTCGGCACTGACGTTCGGCGTCGTCGTGACCCTGCTGATGCAGTTCGGCCCGCTGCTGCCGCCGCCCGCCGTGTTCTTCGCGCACGGCGGGCCCGCGCCACCGCGCGACCTTGCGCTGGTCACGATCATCTACGGCTGCGCCGCGACGCTGTACGCCACGTTGCGGCCGGTGCGCGTGCGCCTGTTCGCGTACAGCATGGCCATCGCCGTCGTGCTGCTGATCGCGCTGGCGCGGCTGGTGCTCGGACAGGAGTGGCTGGGCTTCAACGGCTTCGCGATCATCATGGGCCTGCTGTGGACGGCAGCACTGACGCTGGGTTACCGCCAGCACGGCCCCGAGCGGCTGTTCGCCGGCAGCTTCGCGCTGCCGGTGCTGTCGGCGTTCGCCGTCGCCGTGGGCATGAGCTGGGGCGTGGATCGCGCCACCACGCATGCCGCGGCCGCCAGTCCGCCGACGCTTCCGCACACGATGCCCGTCGGCGTCTGGTGGGAAGGCGGCTGGCGAGACCTCCCGGCCTCGCGCATCGACGTGCGTGGCCGCAGCGGCCGCCGCTTCGATCTGCAATGGGCGGCGGAGGAGTCGCGGGTGGAATCCGAGCTGCTCGCGGCCGGATGGCAGGCGCTGACGCCGCTGAGCGTGGCGGACACCTTGCGCTGGCTGACCGAGACCACCTCCATCGCCTCCCTCCCGGTGCTGCCGCAGGTCCACGCCGGCAACCATGCGCGCCTGAGCCTGCGCCGCCCGGTGGACGACAATCATCAGCACCTGATTCGCCTGTGGGATTCGGGCACGCGCGTCACCGCCGAAGGCAAGCCGGTACCGGTCTGGCTGGGCGCCGTCACCGAGCAGCGCGCGCGCACCTATTACCGGCTGTTCCGCTACCCGGTCACCGAACCCGACCAGCCGATCCTGCCGCCGCTGCCGGCGAGCACGCCCTTCACGGCGATCCGCATCGTCGAACGCGACGGCGATCGTCTCTGGCTGATGGGCGCACCGCGGGTTCTTTACACTTCGCCGATCCCGGAAGCGGCGCCCGGCCCGCCGGTACCGCTGCACGCCCCCTGACATGGCTGACTCCCCGAACCTGCTCTCCAAATTCCGCTCGCGGCTCAACAAGGGCGACTCCTTCCTGACCCGCGACATCGGCAGCTTCTTCGCCGCCGAGAAACTGCGTGCCGATGCGCTGGAGGATTTCGAGACGCGCCTGCTGATGGCCGACACCGGCATCGACGTCACGCAGTGGCTGGTCGACCGCATCCAGACCGACATCAACCTGGGTCGCATCAAGAACGAAAAGCAGCTGCGCGAAACGCTGAAGAAAGCGCTCGTCGAACTGCTCGCGCCGGTCACCGAGCCGCTGACGATTCCCGCGTTCATCAAGCCCTACATCCTGTTCGTCGCCGGCGTGAACGGCGTGGGCAAGACCACGACCATCGGCAAGATGGCGATGCGCTTCAAGCGCGAGGGCAAGAGCGTGCTGCTCGCTGCCGGCGACACGTTTCGCGCCGCCGCCGTCCAGCAGCTCACGACCTGGGCGGACCGTGCGGGCGTCCCGATCCTGTCGCAGGGCGAGGGCGCGGATTCGGCCAGCGTGATCTACGACGCCGTGCAGTCCGCCAAGGCGCGCAACATCGACATCGTCATCGCCGACACCGCGGGACGCCTGCATACGCAAAGCCATCTGATGGACGAGCTGCGCAAGATCAAGCGCGTCGTGCAGAAGCACGATCCCTACGCGCCGCACGAGGTCATGCTGGTCGTCGACGCGACGACGGGGCAGAACGCGCTGAACCAGGCCGTGCAGTTCCACGAGGCGATCGGCCTGACCGGCATCACGATCACCAAGCTCGACGGCACCGCCAAGGGCGGCATCCTGATGGCCATCGCCAAGCGCCTGTCGCTGCCGGTGCGCTTCGTCGGGCTCGGCGAGGCGATCGACGATCTCGAGCCGTTCGACGCCACGACGTACGCCGAAGCGCTGATCGGAAGCTGACGTGATCAAGCCCGCCGCGACCAGCGAACACATCCTCGAGTTCCGGGATGTCGGCTGCCGCTACAAGGGCGGCGTCGACGTGCTCAACGGCCTGGACTTCAAGCTCGCGCGCGGCGAGATGCTGTTCCTCACCGGCCCCAGCGGCGCGGGCAAGTCCACCGTGCTGCGCCTGGCCGCGATGCAGCTTCGCGCCACGCGCGGACAGGTGCTGATGAACGGCAAGGACCTCGCGGGCGTGCGGCCGGGAAAGGTCCCCGCGCACCGGCGCGAGCTGGGCATGATCTTCCAGGACTTCCAGCTGCTCCACGACCGCAGCGTGTTCGACAACATCGCGTTGCCGCTGGTGATCCGCGGGCTGTCGCATACCGATCTGGCGCGCCGCGTGCGCGCAGCGCTCGATGCCGTCGGCCTGCTGGGTCGCGAGAAGTCGCTGCCGCGCACGCTGTCCGGCGGCGAGCAGCAACGCGCGGGCATCGCGCGCGCGATCGTCGCGCGGCCGCAACTGATCCTCGCCGACGAACCCACCGGCAACCTCGATCCGCGGATGGCGCTGGACGTCATGCGGCTGTTCGAGCGCTTCAACGAGGCCGGCGTGAGCTTCCTGATCGCCACGCATGCGATCGACCTGATCGAGCAGCTCGGTCATCGCGCCATCCATCTCGAAGCGGGACGCGAGAGCCAGGCGCGACCCGAGGCCGCGTCGCGGCTGACGGCGCCATGAGCGCGCATCCCCCCATGCGCCGCCCGCGCGGAGCACGCGCATGACACTCCGGCGCCCCAACTTCCTGCAGCGCTGGCTCGGCGAGCACCTGCGCGTCTGCGTCGCCGCCTTCGGCCGGCAGTGGCGCGATCCGGTCGGCACCTTGCTGACCTCGCTGGTCATCGGCATCACGCTGGCGCTGCCCACCGGCCTGCACCTGCTGGTCGAAAACCTGCGCACCGCGGCCGGTGGCCTCAACGAGACGCGCAACATCACGGTGTTCCTGAAGGACGGCATCAGCGAGTCCGACGGCCGTGCGCTGAGCACGTCGCTGGGCAAGCGCGCCGAGATCGCGACGGTGGCCTACACCTCGCGCGATCAGGCCCTGAAGGATTTCCGCGCGCGCACCGACCTGGGCGCGGTGCTCGACGCGCTCGAGACCAATCCCCTGCCGGCGTCGATCTCGATCACGCCGCGGACCGAGGAAGACGCTGCCAGCCTGGCGCTGCTGGCCAAGGACCTGCGCGGGCGCGACAGCGTCGAGCGCGTGCTGCTAGACGACACCTGGAGCCAGCGGCTCTCCGGCGCGCTCGCGGTGGCCTCGCGCCTGGCCCTGCTGCTCGCAGTGGCGCTCGGGATCGCCGCCGTACTGGCGATGGGCAACACGATCCGCCTGGACATCGAATCGCGGCGCGAGGAGATCGTCGTCATGAAGCTGATCGGCGCGCCGCCGGGGTTCATCCGCCGGCCGTTCCTGTACGCCGGCCTGTGGTACGGCCTGTCAGGCGGCGTCTTCGCGATCCTGGCGGTCTACATCGCGCGCTATGCGCTGACCGCGCCGGTGAATCATCTGGTCGCCCTCTACGAAGGTGCCTTCAGCCTGCGCGGTCCCGATCCGCAGACACTGGCGGTGGTGCTGGGTGCGGGCGCGGTGCTCGGTCTTGCCGGTGCGTGGCTGGCGGTGTCGCGCCACCTCGGACGCGTCGAGCAGCGCTAGGGACGATCCCGGGTTGCACCCGGGCTACGGGCTGCCGTGTAGCGCGGGTGCGACCCGGGATGCGCTGCTCGTACCACGAGGCCATCCCAGACCCCGCACCGATCAATACGGCGGCACGCCCTTGTAGTTGCCGGGCGGCGAGTAATTGCACACCCAGACCTCGGCCGTCTCGCAGCGCGCCCGACCGCAGCCCACGTGCGTCGAATACGTGGAGATCACCTGCGTGAAATGGCCGCAGACCGATCCGCGCGGCGCCTTGCAGGTCTGCGTCTTGTTGTCGTACCAGCGGCCCTCGCTGGCCCAGCGGTCGACGACGATTTCCGGCGTCTTGCGATACCCCTCGTAGGCTCCGCCGCGCCAGTAACTGAACACGTTCTCGCCCCAGGTCAGGCGGCGTTTGTCGCCCGTGCTGTGGCTGATCTGGCAGCCCCGGCGCACCAGCTCATCGGCCCAGGCCTGCGCGACGTCCGCCGCGGAGTTGGACCAGGACAGCGCGGGCGT
This sequence comes from Panacagrimonas perspica, assembly GCF_004364935.1. Lineage (GTDB taxonomy): Bacteria > Pseudomonadota > Gammaproteobacteria > Nevskiales > Nevskiaceae > Panacagrimonas > Panacagrimonas perspica. The sequence continues at coordinate 715,646 of NZ_SOBT01000009.1, forward strand.
GCCGACCTGCTTGCGCCAGTGGTTGTGCGCCTCGAGCAGGCCGGCGAAGTCGGGCGGCTCCACGTTGGGACGCGGTGCGGGCGACGTTGCCTCCTTCTCCGGCGGCGGCGCCTGCGCGACCTCGGTCGACGAGGCCGGCGTCTTGGTGATCTCCACCTCGTCGGCGGCCGCCGTCGCAGCCGCCAGCGATTCCGCCTCGCCTTCCGGCGTGTCCGAGGGCGGCTCGTTCTTCGAGGCGCAGGCGGCGAGCAGCAGTGCACCTGCGATCAACGCGGGAAGGCGGATCAAACGCAGGCGCTGTTCGAGGGCACTCATGCCCCGATGATGCCCAAGGCCCGGATTCCGGCCAAGGAAACCCGCAAAAACAAAGGGCCGGCGAGAGCCGGCCCCGATGAACGACACCTGACGCAACGCCTTACCGGGCCTTGTGGCTCGGAATCTTGGGCGTGAACAGCGTCGTTTCCTGCGATTCGAAATACAGCGCGAGCGCCTTGATGTCCGCGTCGGACAGGCCGGCCGCCTGGGCGGCCATGACCGGGTTCTTGCGCTTGCCGTCCTTGTACTCGTGCAGCGCGTGCTGCAGGTAGTTCGAGTACTGGCCGGCCAGCGAGGGGTACTCCGGCAGGATCGGCTTGCCGCCGCCGGGTCCGTGGCAGGCGGCGCAGACGGCGGCCTTCTCGGGAGCGGCGGTTTCTGCGGCCGAAGCCGGCAGGGCGAGTCCAGCGAGGACGGCCGCAATCAGGATGCGCTTGAAGTTCATGGCGGCGATCATCGGTGGTGCGGAGCGGTGGCCAGGTACGCCGCGACATCGGCGATGTCCTGGTCGCTCATGCCCGCGGCCTGCGCGTGCATCGTGGCGTGCGGACGCTCGCCGCTGCGATAGGCCTTGAGCGCGGCTTCGAGGTACTTCGGCGACTGGCCGCCGACCTTGGGCACGCGATACGTCGGATACACGTTGTTGTAGCCGGGAATGCCGTGGCACCCCATGCACGTATTGGCTTTTTCCATGCCGGCCTCGACGTTGCCTTCCGCCCATGCGGGCAGGCTGAGGACGGCGGCGAGGGCGATGAACCCCCAACGCGCAAATTTCATGAGTGGCTGGCTCCCAGCTGGCTGACTTGCATCGCGCGGTTCTAGGGCCCGCGGCGGGTTGCTATGTTCGGGGAATGCGTCGCGCCGGTCAACGCGCAGGCGTCATGCATGCTTGGCTATAGTCGCGCGGACTCTGGTCGCACAGCGGCCCCGTTTGGCCACCTGACCCATGCCGAGTCCCGTTTCCGCTGGCAAAGATCCCTCGCTGCAGGTCGCTGCTGTGGACCTCGGCTCGAACAGTTTCCACATGCTGGTGGCGCGCGCGCATGGCTCGGAGCTGCAGGTCATCGATCGCCTGCGCGAACCGGTGCGCCTGGCCGCCGGTCTCAATCCGGACCGCCGGCTGCGTCCTGATGCGCAAGCCCGCGCGCTCGACTGCCTGAAGCGCTTCGGCCAGCGCCTGCGCAATCTGCCCGGCCAGCGCGTGCGCGCGGTCGGCACCAACACGATGCGCAAGCTCAAGCGCGACGCCGACTTCCACGCTGCGGCCGAAGTGGCTCTGGGCCATCGAATCGAGATCATCTCGGGCGTCGAGGAAGCGCGCCTGGTCTACGGCGGCGTCACCCACGGCATGGGCCTGGCGAAGCCGCGCCGGCTGGTCGTGGACATCGGCGGCGGCAGCACCGAGGTGATCGTCGGCCGCGGCGCGGAGCCGCGCCTGATGGAGTCGGTGGGCCTGGGCTGCGTGGTCCACCAGGCAAGATTCTTCGAGGACGGAGTGATCACCCGCGCGCGTTTCCGCAAGGCGCGGCTCGCCGCCCAGGTCGGGCTCGAGTTCCTCGAGCATCGCTACCGCAAGGCCGGCTGGGACCTGGCGATCGGCGCCAGCGGCACGGTGCGCGGGGTCTGGCGCGTGATGCGCGAACAAGGCTGGGCCGATCAGGAACTGACCCGCGACGGTCTGGAGAAGGTCGTGTCGCTGGTCATCGAGCGCGGTCATGTCGACAACATCGACTTCCCGGCGCTGCGCGAGGATCGCCGTCCGGTGTTCGCCGGTGGGCTGGCGGTGCTGGCCGGCGTGTTCGACTCCCTGCAGCTCAAGACCCTGGCCACCTCCGAGCGCGCGCTGCGCGAAGGGCTGGTCTACGACCTGCTCGGCCGCCTCTCCGACCAGGACATGCGCGACCGGGCGGTGCAGGCCATGGCCAAGCGCTACGACGTGGACCTGGCTCACGCCGAGGCGGTGCGGACCACGGCGCTGAAGCTGCTCAAGCAGGTGCAGGGGCCCTGGAACCTCGATCCGAAGCCCTCCGCCGCGCTGCTCGGCTGGGCCTCCAGCCTGCACGAGATCGGCCTGGTCATCGCCCACTCGCAGTACCACAAGCACGGCGAGTACATCCTGCGGAACGCCGACCTGCAGGGCTTTTCCCAGACCGACCAGCGCATGCTCGCCTGCCTGGTCCGCCTGCATCGCAGCAAATTCTCGATCAGCGCCCTGGACGAGTTGCCCAGCACGTTCGTGGAATCGATCCAGCGCCTGGCGATCCTGTTCCGGCTGGCCTTCCTGCTCCACCGGTCGAGGACCCCGGACCTGATGCCGCCGGTTCGCCTGAAGGTCGACCGGCGCAACCTCGAGCTCGGCTTCACCGGCAAATGGCTCGCTTCGCATCCCCTGACCCAGGCCGATCTGACCGAGGAAGCTGCCCACCTGGAGACGATCCAGATGCGGCTGCGTATTGCCTGAGCAGGATCAGGCTTTATGCGACAAGCCGGGCCCAAACGCGGCAAACTCCGCACGCTGGGGAAGCCCGTTACGGATCGCGCATGATCGCGACGGGCGTCCGGCAAGGGAGTCACGACGTACCAAGGGATGGGGCCGCCAGCACGCCCCAGAGGGCCGGTCTTCGCCAACGGTCGGCGGGACGGGCGTGTATCGGAGCAAGTCTTGAACGCTAGCGCGGCACCCCAACCGCCCGCCGCAAGGCGCGGCCCGGAAGACGCAGCCACGTCCAAGCTGGTCGAGGAACTTCGTGCACTGGCGTCCGATACGCTCGGCCGCGGTATCGAGCGCATGTTCGATGGCGCCGACGACATGCTGTTCGAGATGGCCCGCCGCGCCTCCAACAACAAGGACCAGCGAATCTATTTCGACACGATGCGTGTCGTGCGCCTGGGCCGGCCGAAGATCGGCAAGATCTTCCGCGAGGAAATCAGCGCGGGCTTCGTGCCCGAATCGCAGCGCAAGGACGACGACAAGGCGCTCGAGATCGCGTTCGAGAATCTGAGCCTGCAGGAATCCAAGTCGCTGGAAGAATCGATCGCCATCTCGACGATGTCGAGCAAGGCCGAGAATCTCTACAGCCATCTGTTGTTCGAACTCGGGCGCCGGATCGAGTGGCTGATCAAGGAACACGGCGCGGCGATCTCCACCAACGCGCTGGCACCTGCGACGATCTCCGCGGCGTTCCGTCGCAGCGCCGAGGCGCTGGATGTCGAATTCGACATCGAGCTGGTGATCTTCAAGCTGTTCGATCGACTGGTGATCAGCGATCTGGGCGAGCTCTACAGTCGCGCCTTGCGTTTCCTGGACGAGAATGGGGTGAAGCCTGCGCCGATCGGTGGCGCGGGACCGCGTGCAGGATTGACCGGCGGCCAAGGCGGAATCCCGGGCGCAACCGGGCTGGATCCCTCGCAGATTCCGGCCGAAGCGATGCCCGGTGCCGGCCTGCCCGCACCGCAGGGCTACGGCTTCGCGCAGGCGCCGATGATGGACGCCGCAACGCTGAATGCCTTGCGCAACCTGAGCGGCTCCGGCGGCGCGATGGCCGTCGGTGCGCCGGCCTACGGTGGTGCAGGTGGGGGCGGCGCCAATTATTACGGCGACGTGCAGCTCGGCGCCGATCTGGTGGCCGTCGCATCGGGCCGCATCGTTCCGGGCTGGGAGGCGCCGCGCGCCTACGCCTATGTGCAGCGCGCCGGTGCCGTCGGCCAGATGTTCAACGAGCTGATGCAGGACCCCAGCCTGCCGGCTCCGCTGAAGCCGCGCTTCGATCAGCTGCGCTTCTCCGTCATCAAGAGTGCGCTGCGCGACACCAGCTTCTTCGCCGACCGCCAGCATCCGGTTCGCGGTCTGATGAACGAGCTGACCACGCTCGCCGCCAGTGCGCGAGCCAGCGGCATGGACGCGCTGCGCCGCATCGAGGAACTCGTCGGTCAGATCCAGGGCCAGTTCGACGTCGCGGCGGACGACGTCCGTTCGCAGTCCGCGCTGCCCGGCGCGGTCGACGAGAAGACGCTCGAGCAGTTCTTCGCGCAGCAGAAGGAAGACGCGCGCCAGCGCCGGCAGATCATCATCGAGCGCACGCGCCGCGTCGTCGCCGAAGAGCTCCAGCTGCAGACGCTGAGCCGCAAGATTCCGGACGCCGTCTGGCCGCTGCTGAATTCGGGTTGGGCGCCGCTCGCGGCGTTGTGCCTGCTCAAGCTCGGTGGCGACAGCGACGGCTGGCGCGATGCCATGAAGCTGCTCAACCGCGTGCTCGATTCCGTCGACATCCGTCGTCCGGCGGCACGCAGCCGCGACAATGTCGACGAGCTTGCGCAGGATCTGGCCGACAGCTTCCACGAAATCGGGATGATCCCGGACCGGATCCACGCGCTGCTGCGCAGCTGGCGCACCGGGATCGAGGAAGTCGAGGCTGCCGCCACGGCGCACCCTCCCGCACCGCTGCCGGTCACGACGCCGTCGCTCGATGCCCCCGCGCCGGCCGTCGCGCCCGTCACCGTCCCGGCGAGTCTTTCGCCCGAGGTGCCGCTGGATCCGCAGGCGAAGGCGGTCGCGGACACCGCGGCGCTGCTGGATGAAATCCCGTTCGATCTCGATGGGCCGATCGCGCCCGCCGAACATCTCGTTCACGGCGACGACGCGGCCGTCGCAGGAACCGGCGACGACGACGATGTCGAATCGTCATTGATGCCCGAGATCCCGCCGGAACTCCTGACAGCGACGCACGGGCAGCCCGCAGCATCGGCGGCGGAAGAGCTGACGGAAGTCGCCGGCGACCTGCCCGACCCGGTGACCTTGCTGGATCTTCTGATGGTCCTGAGCAGCTGGTTCCGCGTCTACGACCACGACCGCGGGCAGAACCGCTGGCTCAAGGTGATCGCGCACCATCCGGCCGAAGGCACGGTGACGTTCGCGGAGTTCAACGGGCAGAACAAGCTGCAGCTGCGCACACAGATGTTCCTGGACGACCTCGTCGCGGGTCGCGCCGAGCCGATCGATCTGGGACCGGCGGCGCGCCGCTCGCTCGATGCGTATCTGAATGCCCGTCGCAACGCGGCGGCACAGACAGAGGTCGCGGCCTAGCGGGCGATCCGTTGCGGATCCTGTTGTCCGGGGATCGGGCAAAGGATCCGTTCGAGCGGACGCGATCCCGGGCTTCGCCCGGGCTACAACAGCGGCATCACGTTGCGGCCAGGATCTTCTCGACCTTGCCGGAGCGATAGAACGGCTCCAGCAGCCGCCTTGCCGCCGGCTCCAGCTTGCCCGCGGCATGGAGTTGCGCGAGCACGTGCGGACCAAACCGCAGCGCCTCGACCAGCATCAGGTCGCGATCGATGCCCAGATCCTCGAGCAGATCGCTCAGCGAAGACGCGCCGTACTTGTCGAAAAACGTATCGATGCCGGTGCCGATCATCTGCGCGATGAAGTCGGTCCCGCGCAGCTCCTTCCAGCACTCGTAGAGCGTCACGAACAGCTCTTCCACATCGAGCGCGGAGAGGTCCTCGCGCAACTCGCCGATGCGCAGCTCGCGCAGGCGTTTCCAGGAATCGAGCGCCACCTCGCGCAACGCCTCGTCGTGCTCGCCATCGAGCAGCGACTGCGCCGTCTTCTGCGACACGCTGCCGACGCTGCGGCCGATGTGCTGCTTGAGCCCGTCCTCGATCGCGTCCTCGAAACCCGCCGTTGCGCGCTTGACCACCGCACGACCCAGCTTGAGTGCAGAGCGTGCGCCCGGGATGCCGGCCGGGATCGTGCTGCGCGCCAGGTAGTCGCGAATGCCGTTGTAGAGCAGGGCCGAGGCGATGCGCTCGTACAGCGGGCTGGCGATCACCTCGCCGACCAGACGCCGACGGATCGACTTGAGCGCGAGCACATGGTCGAGCAGATCCTCGAAGCGACGCTGCGAGATCAGGTCGGCCAGGCGGGTGCGCTCGTGCACCGGATGTGCGTGCAAGGCCCGTGCGATATCACCGATCAGTTCCGGAATGCCGCCCTGAAGATCCAGTTCGATCGCATAGGTGCGCGCCGTGGCCTTGATCATGTCGCGCGTGACCATCTGCTCGAGCTTCAGGTCCGCGGCGTCGGCCAGCGCCTGATCGAGCAGCGATTCGAGCAAGGGCTGGAGTTGCGCGCCGCGGAGTTGCTCGACGACGAAGGCGACATGCGCTTCGAGCAGCGCCTCGGCAGGTTTGAGCTTGGTTTTCTTCACGAGGCAGTGTCGACGGAAAGACGAGCCCCAGCCTAATGCCTGGCCCGGCCGGAACCGATGACCGCTCGGCCTTTCGCAAAGGCTCGACGGCGAGCGCTCGCGTAGCCCGGGTGAAACCCGGGAGCCCTTGCTTGATGTGAGGAGAAACGCCCCCGGGTTTCACCCGGGCTACGCCGACTCAGAACCGGTACGCGCCTTCCTTCATGACCTTCGCGATACGGCGCATCAGGCCGCGCACCGGCGCCGGCAGCGGCGCCCCGCCCATGTGTTCGGCTTCCAGGCCGTGCCGCTGTTCGTCGGCACGCATCGCCTGCAGCACCTCGCGCGACTTCGCATCGCCGGCCGGCAGCTTCTGGATGTGCTCGTCGAGATGTTCGGACACCTGGCGCTCGGTCTCGGCGACGAAGCCCAGGCTCCAGCGATCGCCGAACAATCCGGCCGCGGCGCCCATCGCGAACGAGGCGCCGTACCACAGCGGACGAAGGCGGCTGGGACCGTCGCCGAGTTCCTGCAGCCGCGACTCGCACCATTCGAGATGGTTCTGCTCTTCGCCCGCGGCTTCGAGCAGATGCCGCCGCGTCTCTGGATTGCGCGCCGTGAGCGCCTGGCCGTGATACAGGCCCTGCGCGGCGACTTCGCCCGCGTGATTCACGCGCATCAGGTTGGCGGCCTCGCGGCGCGCGGCGTCGTCGAGTGCCGCACCAGGCGCTGCGGCCGGCGGGGACGGCGTCTGGCGGCTACCGCCGAACAGCGATCCGAGCCCCTCGGCCAGGCCCATCACGACGCGGTCGGCCGGTGAATAGTCGCGCTGCGTCATCAGGTGGACTCGCGTCGCGGCGGCAGCGATGGCGACGGCGCTGCCGGCGGCACCGATGAATCATCCGGCTGCATCGAATCGGGCGGCGGCAGAAGCTGGACCTCGGGCCGCATCTCGATGGGCTCGGGCGCACCGAGGAACCGCGGCTTGGTGCGCAGCACGAACAGGTCGAGCACGGCCTTGACGCGCGCGAGGATCTCGCGCGGCGGGTTGCGCCGCCCGTAATCCAGATTCGGGCCCGCCGGCGCAACGAATGCCGCCACGCGCATGCCCAGCTTCTTGCCGAGGAAGACCGCGCGGTAGGCGTGGTAGCGCTGCGTGATGATCGTGCAGCGGGTCACGCCGAACACATGCTGTGCACGCGCCAGCGAATCGAGCGTGCGGAACCCGGCGAAATCCATCGTGATGACTTTCTCGGGCACGCCCGCTTTTACCAGCGCCTGGCGCATGCGCTTGGGCTCGTTGTAGTTCTCGCTCGGGTTGGAGCCGCTGACGATCAGGTGCTTGACCTTGCCCATGCGGTACAGCTCCGCCGCCGCACGCAGGCGCTCGTTGAACTGCGGATTGGACTCGCCCTCGCGCGTATACGAACTGGTGCCGAGCACGATGCCGACGTCGTTCTCCGGCAGCAGCGCGTAGTTCGTGTACAGGTAGGCATCCGTGCTGTTGATCACCCAGCGGTTGCACAGCACCACGAACAGGGTGAACAGGCCCAGGCTCCACCAGAACAACATGCGTAGGCGACGCCTGCGTCTCAAGTCGCGGACTCCATTGAAGTGGGGAAGAAAGGTTAGGAACCGAAGTTTAACGGCGGCAGACGCAATGCGGACATGAAACGGGCGTCAGCGTTCCAGCGTGTACAGAAGGTCGCCGCCCGTATGCACGCCCGACTCCGTGGAAAACTTGAATCCGTGGCCCAGGTCGTACAGCAGCTTGAAGACCTGGCCCGGCTGGAAAATACCGACTCCGTAGGACACGTAGAGTTTCGGCGACAGGTATTTACCGACGGTGAACCGCGCCTGGTCGGCCTGCTCGCCGGCCTCGGCGCCGATCGAGATGTCGTCGATGCCCAGGCCTCCACGGACGTTCTGCGCCAGGAAGTCGGTGCCGGTAAGGCCCAGTGAAAGCGCTGCGTTGGCCAGCATCGCGCGCTCGTCGGCGCCGTTGCCTTCTTCGATCGAGCGTCCCAGCACCAGCCACGAGAGCTGGCGCTCACGCGGCATCGCCGGCGTCGAGAACAACTGGAACTCCGGCTTGTCGAGCGTACCGCGCACCATCACGCCGACCTCGATGTCCTCGCGTGGCTTGCGCAGCGCGCGAATCTCGATCGCGGGCTCGGTCAGCGGCCCGCCGTTGAACAGCAGACGCCCGGTCTCGATCTCGAGATCCTGACCGTAGGCCTTGTAGCGGCCCTCGACGAGGCGCACTTCGCCGCGCCCGCTGCTGCTGCGGCCGGGCATCTCGATGGCGCGCACGCTGCCTTCGAGCCGCGTCTTCAGTCCGAAGCCCTCGAAGCGCACTTTCGACCCGAGCACCAGGCGCACATCCGCGTGCAGCTCGAGTTTGGCGTCGTCCACGCTCTTCTGCTCGCCGGTGATGATCACCTGGTCACTGCTCACGCCGATGCCCGTGTCGAAGCTGGGCGGCGTGATGTCGGCACGCGGCACTTCGATATCGCCGCGCAGCTCGAGCCGGTTGCCGACCAGATTCAGATCCAGCTTGGGACTCACCCACGCCCGCGCTTCGGCCATGTCCGCGGCCTGGAACTGGTCGCCGCGGATCGCGATCTCGATCTTGCGCGGCTCGCTCGCGAGATTCGCGCTGCCGTCCACGGTGAGCGTCCCGCCTCCGGACTTGGCGGACGCGGAGATCTTCAGCACGCCGTCGTCGGCCTGCGTGCCGACGCGCGCGCGCAGTTCGGTCAGCTCGATGCCGGGTGTCGCGAGATCGAGCGTCGCGTCGAGCAGTTCGATCTGTCCTTCGGGCCGCGGCCGCGCGAGCGTACCGGTCCAGTTCATGCGGCCTTCGATGCGCCCGCTGACCTTCGTGATCTCCTCGGTCGCGATGCGCAGGAAACCCAGGTCCTCGAGCTTCACGTCGAGCTGTCCGCTCAGCGGCCGCGTCGCGTAGTCGTCTCCGCCGGCCGCCAGTTCGCCATCGAATTTCACCAGGCCGTTCTGCAGCGGCAGCTTCACGCGCGCCACGACGCGACCGCCGACTTCCTCGAGCAACAGCGACCCGCGCTCGGCCTGCAGCAGGAGCTGCCCGTCGCGCCGCACCTCGGTCGGATCCGTCGCCAGATCCGCGCGCGCCTCCGACAACACGCCGTCGCGCAGTTCGAACAATCCGGTGCCGTCGACGCCGCCGGTGAGTTCCCAGCCCGCCGGCAGGAAACTCTTGAAGTACGCGAAGTCGAGCTGCTCGAGACGGAACGCCGCGCGCAGCAACCCGGCCTGGCGCGTCACCTGTGCGCAGGCGCGTGAATCGGCGGCGCTCCAGCAGGCGGGTTCGAGCCGCACGCTGGCTGCGTCGATGCGCAGCGCGGCGGCCTCCTCGAGCGTCCACGGCGTGAGGCCCTCGGGTGCGGCGCGACCGCTCGCGACCGTTCCGCTCCAGGCCTGGCGCGCCACGTCGAAAGCGCCGTGGAATTCGAGGTCGATGTCCGCCGGCTCCGAATCGATGCCCAGCTTCAGCACGTGGTCCGAAGCGCGGCCCGCGAGCGTGGCCTGCGCGCGCGCCATCGTCGTCGGCCCGCTCAGCTCCAGCACCGCGAGGTCGAGCTTCCACGCACCGGCGAGATCGACATCGGCGTCGAGGTCGGCGCGACGGATCACCAGCGTGTCGTACTCGAAACCGTCGACTGCACCCTTGGCGATCACGTGCGGCGCCTCGAGCGATCCGCGCACGCTCGCATCGAGCTTCGCGCGGCCGCGCAGACCGGGCCACAGCGCTGCGAGATTCGGACTGTCCAGCCGCGCCGTCAGATCGAACGGCGGCGTGACCTGCCCCTGGGCCTCGAGCTTGGTCTGGCCGGTGACGAGCTGCATCGCGTCGAGCTTCACGCTCGCGCCGATCGCGGTGCCGCGGGCGTCGAGCGCCAGCGGATAGTCGCGCAGGCGCGAGTCCTTCAGCGCGACGGTGAACTGCACTTCGGGTTCTTCGCCGTGCATCGTCGTGCGCGCCTTGACGGTGCCGTTGAGCCGGCCCGGCCACGCCGGCGCGATCAGTCCCGGATCGAGGTCCTGCACGCGCAGGTCGGAATCGGCGACCAGCGCGGGCGACCATTCCACTCTGGCCTTGCCCTCGATCTTCGCCTTGGCCACCGCGAAGCGCAGCGCGTCGAGCACGATGTGGTCGAGGCCGCCGCTGCCGGAGGCGCGCGCATTGCCTTTCTGGCCCTCGGCCGCGAGATCGGCGTCCAGCGAATAGCGATACGCCTGCGGTGTGCCGGTGACGTCGAGCCCACCCTTGGCGCTGGCCACACGCGGCGCGCCGCTCAACGGCCAGGTCAGGTTCGTCCAGTCGAGCCGCGCTTCGAGCTGCTCCGCGGCGTAGTGGCCATGCCCGCGAATCGACGCGGTGTCTCCCAGTGCCAGCTCCGTCTGCGCACGCAGATCCTTCGCGGTGCCTTCGAGCTTGAGCGTGCCGCTGCGGCTGGTCACCGTCGGCTCGCCGAGCAGCGGCCAGCGCAGGTCCGTCCATTTCAGGTCGAGATGCGAATCACGATCGTCCAGCCGCACCAGGCCCTGGGCGTCGATGCGCGCCGGCTTCTCGCCGCTGGTGACCACCGCGAGCTTCTCGATGCGCACGGATGCGGGGGCGAGCGTGGCCTGCGCGCTGGCCGCAATGCCCCCCACCGTGTCGTGATGGCCTTCGAGATGCTCGACGGCAAAACGGGCGTCCACCCATTCGAAGCGATCGATCCTCGCGCCGGTGACGACCTGCGGCGGCGCTTCGGGCTCATTCGCGTCGTCCGGCGGCGGCAGGTGGACCTCCAGCCGGTCCAGGCTCGCGCGATCCACGATGACCGACACCGGAAGCTGTGGCACGCGCGCAGGCGTGTCGTCCTGCGGCTCGTCGTCCTTCTCGCGCAGACGCACGACGAGCGTCCCTGCCGCGAGATTCGAGATGCGCGCCTGACTGCGCAGCAGGGCGCCGGGCGCCCATTCGAGCCGCGCGTGGTCGAGTTCGATCTGCACGCCGGGCACTTCGAGCTTCAGGCCCTCGATGCTCAGCGGCCCCAGCAGCCGGCCTTCGACGTTCTCGACGCGCAACTCGGCCAGGCCCGCACGCGGAATCCAGTCGAACACCCAGCGCGCACCGTCCTGCGTTCCCACCACCCAGCCGGCGAAGAACATCGCGCCGACGACCAGGCCCGACAGCAGCACGCCGCAGATCACCATCACGATGCCGATGGCTCGCATGACCATCAGACGCCGACCCTCACGCCGATGTGGATGCGCACGGGCGACTCGTCGCCGTCCAGCGGATGCGCCAGATCGAACTGCAGGCTGCCGATCGGCGCGCGATAGCGGACGCCCGCGCCGATGCCCATCGAGAGATTCGGGCCCGGATCGTCCTCGGCGCCACCGGCGTCGGCGAACAGCGCCGCGCCCCAGTTGCCGATGACGCGGTATTCGCTCTCGATGCTGAAGACGCTCAGGTACTTGCCGCCGACGACGTTGCCCTTGCTGTCGCGCGGCCCCAGCGACTGGTAGGCGTAGCCGCGCACGCTCTGGTCCCCGCCGGCGAAGAAGCGCTGCGAGGCCGGCAGTTCGCCGAACTCCTCGACCAGGCTGTAGCCGATCTCGGCGCGGCCGATGAAGCGCAGCCGCCACATCGGTGAGACCACCGCGCGCGCGGTGCCGCGCATCTGCACGAAACTGGTCGTCGACAGCACGTTGTGCAGCGCGCCGTGCACGTCGCCGGACAGGAACCAGCCACGGCGCGTGTAGATCGGATCGTCGGTGACGCTGCGCGTCAGCGTCAGGCCCGGCGTCAGCAGGTCGGCAGTGGCGGACGTCTGGCCGAAATCGGATTCTTCGTGCGCGAACTCCACGTACAGACGCCGCGTCCAGTCGCCGGGCTGCCGGTTGAGGCTGGTGCCGAGCGTGTACTTCCTGGTGTCGCCGTCCTCGAGCTTCTCGGTCTCGGCGCTGGCGTTGAAGCTCAGGCTCTCGCCCGGTTCGCTGCCCAGCGGAATGTTGTACTTGCCCGCGAGCGTGTTCTTGATCTCCGACAGCCGGAAGTCGGTGTTGATCGTGTGCCCGTATTGGTTGATGCGCCGCCAGTCGGTGCCGATGGAGACGCGCGCGCCGGTGTCGGTGCCGTAGCCCACGCCGAAGTCGTACCGCGTGCGGGCGCGCGGCGTGGTGCGGATGTCGATCGGCACGCGACGCTCCTCGTCGGCGTCCTCGCGGCGCGGATCGATCTCGACGGCCTGGAAGTAACCCAGATCCGACAACCGGAACTGCAGATCGAGCAGCTTCTGCGGATCGAAGGACGTGCCCGGATGGATGTCGATGTAGCGGCGTACGAAGGCCGGGTCGAGGCCTTCCTGCTCCACCGTCACCGGACCGAAGAAATAGCGCGGTCCGGTATCGAGGTGCAGGATCGCCTGCGCTTCGCGCTTCTGCGGCTCGACGCGCAGTTCGGACACCGCCCAGTTCGCATCGAGAAAACCATTGGCAAGCGCAGCGTCGCTCATGCGCTTCTTGGTGGCCTCGTAATCGGCGTGGCGCAGACGTTCGTCGAGCTTGAGCGGCAGTCTTCGCAGCGGCTGCAACAGCGGCTCGAAGTCCGCGCCTTCGCCTTCGTACTTCGTGTCGATGGCACTCACGTGCGTCGCCGGCCCCAGCTTCACGTCGTAGTGAGCGACCCAGTTCGGCGCGCTGCCTTCGAGGCGCGATTCGATCTCGGGTTCGTAATAGCCGAACGGTTGCAGCGCGCCGCGAATGTCGTCCGGTGCCTGCTGGTGGAGCCGCTTGACCTGTGCCTCGTCGAGCTTTTCCTTCTCGGCGCGCACGCGCAGGCTCAGTCGCGCCTGCACATTGTCGCGCTCGTTGCCGGTCAGGCCCTCGATCTCCACGCGCACGCCCGCCGCCGCGATGGCGGTGAACGAACCGAGCAGGAAGGCGGCTCCCGTCGCGGCCAGACGGGGTCGTGGCAGAATCATCGGGGACATATTACCGGGGCAGTACGGATGTCCGAGGCGACGCTGGTGATCGGCAACAAGCGTTCCTCATCGTGGTCGATGCGTCCCTGGCTTTTTCTGAAGCACCACGGCGTCAACTTTCGCGAAGTGGTCGTCAACCAGGACCAGCCCGGTGGACACGCGATCGTGGCCAAATACTCCCCGTCCGGTCGCCTGCCGGTACTGCTGTCGAACGAGTTCGCGGTGTGGGAGTCGCTGGCGATCTGCGAGGTCGCCGCCGAATGGTTCGCGCTTCCGGCGGCCTGGCCGATGGCGCCCGGCGCACGCGCGATGGCGCGTTCGGTCGCGCAGGAAATGCAGTCCGGCTTCCTTCACCTGCGCCGCGAACTGAGCTTCGATATGTCGCGCAGCCCGACGCCGGCCGCGATCAGCGCCAGCGCACAGGCCGACGTCGTGCGCGTCCGCAGCATCTGGCGCGCCGCCCGCACCCGCTTCGGCTCGCGCGGGGACTGGCTGTTCGGGCAATTCGGGATCGTCGACGCGATGTTTGCGCCGATGGCGCTGCGCCTTCACCAATACGCCGTGGAACTCGACGGCGCGGAGCGCGACTACGTGGCGCAGGTGCTGGATCACCACGCGGTGCAGGCCTGGACCGACAGCGTGATGCATGCGCCGAAGGCGTCGCGATCGCAGCCGGCGTCCACGACGGGCGACGATGCGATGCGATCGGTGGTGCTGGGGCGCTGAGCGTCACGACGCGCGATCGGTCCCCGGCGTAGCCCGGACGAAGTCCGGGATCCCGTTCGATCTGCGAGAACTTAGCGCTGCCCTGGACTTCGTCCGGGCTACGGGCCAAAACAAGAAAGGCGAACGCAAAGGCGCAGAGAACAGCAAAGAAAGGTGCAAAGGGTTTGAAAAATCCTTCGCGCCTTTCTTTTCCCTTTGCGTCCTTTGCGTTAGCCGTTGACTTGAACGGAGCTACGGGGCCGCCATCGCCTCGGCCGCGAAACCCCGCGCCTTCAGCAACTCCACGACACTGCCCTTGCCCACCAGGTGTCCGGCACCGACCACCACGAGCTGCGGCGTGGCGCCGTTCAGCTTCTCGACCAGCGTGTCGACCCAGGCGCGGTTGCGATCGCCGAGCAGTCGCGCATACGTATCGGGAAACTCCTTGCGCGTATCGTCGATCAGCCCGCCGAGCTTGGCGGTGTCGTTGTCACGCCACATGTCCACCATCGACTCGGGTCGCCATCCCGGCTCGGAGAGGTCGTCCAGCGAGGATGCGAGGAACTCCGCCGACATCGCGGCCGTCATGCCGGCGAACACCGCAAGCTGCGACTCCGGCGTCTCGAGCCAGCTCACGGCACGTCCATCGGCCTGCGCGCGATGATGGAAATGCAGGTCCAGACCCAGCTCGGGATTCATGCCGGAGCGCTGGAACTCGACCAGCGTCAGCGTCAGTCCGCACAACCAGGCCTTGAAGCGATCGCAGGCCGAAGTCGGCAGTTCGCTCTTCTGCGCCTGTTCGCGGACGCGGGCGTACAGCGCCGCGTCGATTTCCTTGCCCAGGCCGCCTGCACTGAGGCCGGCCTGCAGCATCTGCGTCTGCATCTGCGGCGTCTCCAGCGAGCCCGGATCGGTCTCCAGAACGAGCGCGCGCGTCTGCGCATAGGCCGCGTCGAGCGCCGGCGGCAGCGGATACGCGGACGCCGGCAGCAGGTGCACCGAGCCCATCAGGTAATGGACGGCCTTCGGGCCCTGCACCTTCCACAGGAACGGGGCGTCGACCGCAGCGGCCTGTGCGCCGCCGGCGCACAGGGCCAGCATCAGCGCGACAAGCCGCAGCACCGGCATCATCGGCGCCGCTGGACTGTCGGCTTCACATTCGACCAGGCCGAGAAATCCGGCGCATCGCCCAGCGGGTCGCGGCCCTCGAGAAAGCGCGTCATCGCGCCCAGGTCGTCGTAGCCCCAGAACAACTGCCCGCGAACGAACACCGTCGGCACGCCGAACGCGCCGGCCGCCAGCGCAGCGTCGGTGTTGGCGCGCAGTTGCTGCTTCACCGCCTCGCCGGCGGTCTCGCGCTCCAGCGCCTCGGCATCCAGGCCCTGCTCTGCGGCGACCTCGCGCAGCACGGCGGGATTCGAGACTTCCCGGCCCTGCGCCCAGGTCGCGTTCCACAGCGCGTCGATCAGGCGCAGGCGCGCCGAGGGCTCCAGCGCGCAGCAGGCCCAGCGCAACGGCAACAGCGACTTGAACGGATGCGAGTGCGGCGGCGCGATCGGCAAATTCAGGTCGGCCGCCTTGCGCAGCACGTCGCGCAGCATCCACGCGCTCTTGGGCGGCACTTCGGCCGGGCCGATCTGGCCGTACGCCGACAGCATGGCGCCGAACACCACCGGAACCGGCTCGAATTCCAGGCTGTGCATGCGCGCGATCTGGCGCGCGCGATGCCACGCGAGGTAGGCGTTGTGCGAGATGAAATCGAACAGGAAATGGAGCCGCGTGCGGTCCGTGAAAATCACACCGGAGGAGTCTGCGCCGTTCATGGCCCTACAGTAGCAAGCTCCCGCGAGCCACCGTCGCGCGTTGCAACGGCCGCCGGTGCAGACCGGAGGGAAACCCTCCGGCCCACAACACCGTCAACCGCCCCTCCTTTGGGCGGCAAGGCGGATCAGGCCGTGACGGCGCCTTGGCTTGCCGGCCGCGGCGCTGCTTTCACCTTCAAGAAAGTCCACACCAGTGCGCCCACACCGACGATGACCAGCGGGATCCCGATCAGCGGCCGGAAGAACACCCATCCGATCGCGATGGTCAGGAACGAGCCGGCCGCGGCGAGCAGGAAGGCGACCACGCCGGTGCCCACGCTGACGATGCTGCCGAAAATCGGAACGACGTCGGCGAGCACCGACAGCGGCTTGAAGAGCAGCGAAAGGCCCAGAAACATCAGGAAGAACCCGACTCCGCGCAGCACCCAGGTCAGCATGGTGTTTTCGTCCTGCGCGATCTGGAACATCGCCGCCGCCGAGACGATGCCGTCTTCCAGAAGGTCGACCTCTCCGCCCGACGGGGTCGTGAACGGCTGCATCGTTCCGTCTCTCTGCTCGGCGACCAGGCTGACATCGCTGGGCGGCACGAGGAAGAAGCTCACGCGGACGTCGCCGATCTGCGGACTCGCCGAATCCTGGCCGAAGTACGCCGTGTTGCCCACGCGTTTCACCGGTCCCAGGTCTGTTGGAAGCGTCAGGGCCACGTCATCCGGCAGGTCGCTGGGCGAGCCCGTGCGAGCCACCTGCGACGGGTTCATGCGGAACGCGCCGACCGTCACGTTCTCGGCCTGGAACGATTCGGAGTTGTAAGGCTTCACGCCTGGATTCTTGTGCCCCTCGCTGTCGTAGAAGGAGCTCGAGTCGATCACGTCATCGTCCCAGTCCTTCGTGTACTTGTACGTCGTGACCGTTTCTTCTCCGCCACCCATCTTCTTGCGCGTCTCGCGCTCCTCCTTCTCCTTCCACTGGTACATCGTGACCTCCCGGACCAGGCGCAGAGCGACGGTCTGCGCTCCGAACTCGGGATCCTGGACGACGTCGGTGGTCTGCGCGTTGCCGGACAGGTGCACCAGCCGGCCTTCGTTCTGTGCGTCGATGCTCGCCGCATCCACGCTGACGACGGCGGCGGCGCCTTCGTTGAGCGCCTTCTCGCGTGCAACGGCGCGGCCCTCGTTCGAGAACAGGATCGGGAACGAGGCGATGGTCATCACGCCTCCGATCAGAATGCCCTTGATGGAATTCCCGATGCGGGATCCCCATCCCTGGCTGGAGGTCACGGTGTATTGGTCGGACATTGCACACTCCCTGTGTGGTCGCGGTGTCGCCCCGGGCCAACTGGCGCAGGGCAGTTGACAGCGGCTTCAATCTACGCCGCCGCCTTCCGCGGACAAGGGATGTCAACCAGCGGGCTGTGCGCCAACGCACATTCCAGAATGCGCCGCGTCCGGCTGGAAACGAGGGGCTATCCGGCGGGATCCGGGCCGGGCATCAGCCAATCGGGGACCGGGCCCGTGACGCCGCCGAGGCCCGCGAAATCGAACAGGTTCACGTCGGCCAGCTGCGAGGGGGCGACGTTGGTCAGCGCCTTGAAGATGATCTCGCTGCGTCCCGGATGCTCGCGCTCCCAGGCATCCATCATCTTGCGCACCTGCTTGCGCTGCAGGTTCTCCTGCGTGCCGCAGAGATTGCAGGGGATGATCGGGAACGCCTTCTGTGTCGCGTACTCGGCGATGTCGGGCTCGCGGCAATAGCTCAGCGGGCGGATCACGATGTTGCGGCCATCGTCCGACAGCAGCTTGGGCGGCATCGCCGAGAGCTTGCCGCCGAAGAACAGGTTCAGGAAGAACGTCGCGAGGATGTCGTCGCGATGGTGACCCAGCGCGATCTTGTTGAAGCCCTTCTCGTGCGCGAACGTGTACAGCGCGCCGCGCCGCAGGCGCGAGCACAGCGAGCACATCGTCTTGCCTTCGGGAATGTTGCGCTTCACCACCGAGTACGTGTCCTGTTCCAGGATCGTGTACGCCACGCCCTTCGCTTTCAGGTACTCCGGCAGGATGTGCTCGGGAAAGTCGGGCTGCTTCTGGTCCAGGTTCACCGCGTGCAGCTCGAAGCGCACCGGCGCCTTGGCCTGCAGCTGCATCAGCACGTCGAGCATCGTGTAGCTGTCCTTGCCGCCCGAGAGGCAGACCATCACGCGGTCGCCCTCCTCGATCATCCGGTAGTCCTGGATGGCGCGGCCCACTTCGCGGCGCAGGCGCTTGGCCAGCTTGTTGGACTCCACGCGATCGCGTTCCACCCGCGCGGCAGGCGTACGCGGGGTCCGGAAGTCGAGCAGCGGTGTGGCGTCCATAAAAGAAGCAGGCCTGGCGGGGCGGCATTATCCCACGCGCCGGCCGACGGACGGCACGCCGATGGGGGATTCGCCCTCATAGGCCCCGGTCCCGAGGTGGGCCTAGCATCGAAAACCACCCTCGTTCAGGGCGGCTCCCGGGGCTGCGCGCCACGGCATCTGGAGACAAGTAATGCCCTCCTGCCGTGTCCATCCTGCGCCGGGAGCCTGTTGAATGGGCCCGTATTCGAGCCGGTGCGGCATGCACCCACCGGTATGACATGAACCGTTAGGCAGGAGATAGACATGGACGTCGGCGTACTGGGTGTTTTCCAGAACTGGCACAAGGATTTGAGCGACGAGCAGATGTTCATGGAGGAACTCAAGCTCCTCGAACGCTGCGAGGAGTTGGGCTTCGACTCGATCTGGATGGCCGAGCATCACTTCGACGACTACTCGATGTGCCCGGACAACATGCAGGCGCTGTCCTACCTCGCCGGCCGCACCAAGAAGATCAAGCTCGCCACCGGCGCCGTGATCCTTCCCTGGAACAACCCGCTGCGCGTCGTCGAGAAGATGACGATGCTCGATCACCTGTCGGGCGGCCGCATGATGTTCGGCATGGGTCGCGGCCTGGCCAAGATGGAATACAAGGGCTTCGGCATCGACATGAACGAGGCGCGCGAGCGCTTCGACGAATCCGCCCCGATGATCATCGAAGGCCTCGAGACCGGATACGTCGAGGGCAACGGCAAGTTCTATCCGCAGCCGCGGGTCGAGGTGCGTCCCAAGCCGAGCCGCGGCATCCGCGACCGCCTGTTCTGCGTGGCGATGTCTCCCGACTCCGTCGACATCGCGGCCAAGCTCGGCGCCACGATGACCAGCTTCATCCAGTACGACATCTCCAAGCACGCACCGGAAATCCTGCGTTACAAAAAGATGTTCCGCGAGATCCACGGGCGCGAGGCACCGCCGCCGGTGCTGACCGACTTCTGCTACGTCGATACCGACATGGCCGAAGCCGAACGCGTCTCCAAGGAGTACATCGCCCAGTACTTCCTGTCGGTGTGCAAGCACTACGAGTTCACCGGCACGCACTTCGACAACACGAAGGGCTACAAGAGCTACGGCGAAGGCGCAGCGCTGATCCGTCAGTTCGGCCTGGAAGCCTCGGCCGAGGCCTATCGCCATGCGCAGAGCTGGGGCACACCGGACAAGGTGCTCGCCAACTACGCGCGCTGGCGCGACCTGATCGGCGACTTCTCGCTGAACACGGTGTTCTCGTTCGCCGGCCTGCCGTTTGCCCAGTGCGAGCGCAGCCAGCGTCTGTTCGCGGCCGAAGTGCTGCCGCGACTGCGCCAGACGATGGACGCCCCGGCGCAAGCCAAGGCGGCCTGAGTCCGTACCCGATGTGAAGAACCGCCCGGCTCGCGAGAGCCGGGCGGTTTTTTATTGCCTTTCTCGCTACCCGGGCGAGGTCCGTGGACGTCGCCTTTGGGTCGCGACGAAACCACGTTCCAACGCAAAGGCGCAGAGGACGCAAAGGACGGATTCGCTGGCGTTGCCGGGCGGCATCCCGCTCTCTACCCGCAAGGATTTTCTCTTTGCGTCCTCTGCGCCTCTGCGTTCAAACGCTTTCCCGTGATCTCGGCCAAACCAGGAAAGATCCCGGACTTCGTCCGGGCTACGGGTTTCCGCAATCATTCGACGGTGCGGCCGCGCCAGGCCTGGAACCCACGCCCCGTAAACACCCGTGCCCGCTCCCCCTCGATTGCGGGACAATCCTCTCCACCGAAATCGGAGCCAACGATGGCCAAGGCGACACCGTATTTTTCCGAAGACACGTTCAAGTTCCTGCGACAGCTGGCGAAGAACAACACGCGCGAGTGGTTCCTGGCCAACAAGCCGCGCTACGAGGCGTCCGTGCGCGGGCCCTGCCTGCGCCTGATCACCGATCTCGCCGATCCGCTGAAGGACATCAGCCCGCAGCTCACCGCCATCGCCAAGCCCGTCGGCGGCTCGCTGTTCCGCATCCATCGCGACACGCGTTTCGCGGGCGACAAGAGCCCGTACAAGACCAACGCCGGCATGTACTTCTCGCATGCGGCAGCCACCAAGGCGGCGCGCAACGATGCGGGCGGCGGCGCGCCGGGACGGCTCGACGCCCCCGGCCTCTACCTGCAGGTGCAGCCGGGTCACTGCTTCCTCGGGGGCGGCATCTGGCATCCGCAGCCCGAGACCACCAAGCGCATCCGCGATTACATGATCAGCAACCCGGCGAGCTGGAAGAAGGCCACGCGCGACCCGAAGTTTCGCAAGCAGTTCGAGCCGGGCGGCGAATCGCTGGTGCGCCCGCCGAAGGGCTACGACCCCGCGCACGAGCTGATCGAGGACCTCAAGCGCAAGGACTTCATCGCCTCGGCCCAGCTCGACGACGAGATGCTGTTGCGCCCTGATCTGGTCAAGCAACTGATGGCGCGCTACACGCTGATGGCGCCGATGCTGGACTGGCTGTGCGGCTCGCTGGATCTCGACTTCTGAAGACCGCGCGAAACCCCTACGGGACGAACGCTGCGATCAGCTTCACGTAGCCGGCCTGGTAGACGTTCGACGGCTCGGTAACCGCATAGGAGGCGTCCGGCCACGGCTTGTTCCAGTCGCGATACGACTTCTGCGGCGGCTGGCCGACCGGAGGCACGATCTGCTCCGGCACGCCGTCCTTCCCGGCATTCGCGTTGGGGCCGCCGGCGAGATAGCCGGGCGCAGGACCGCATGCGGACGTGCGGGCATTCGAGAAGCGCGTACCCAGCGAGAACCAGCTGCTGAACACTTCGTTGGCGGAGTACGTAGCGCCGTAGCGATACATGTTGGTCAGATAGACGATCCCGAACGGATTCACGCCGTGGAAATAGTGCAGCGTGTCGAGCGCGCGCAACCGGTACGCAGCATCGTTGTCGGGATCGCTCCTGTAGTCGATGGCGTCGAGATTGGTCGAGCCGTACGAAGCGCGAACGGAATTGCTGCCCCAGTGGTACTGCTGCGCGCCCAGCGGATTCCGGTAGAGATCCTCGCCGCTGCTTCCATAGACCTCGTGACCGCCCTTCACGTCCGAGCGCTTGTCGGCCAGGACCGTCGCGCGCAATTCGCTATCCGCGTTCGGCAGACGCGTGTAGTACAGCAAGGCTTCGCCCATCTGCGGGTGGTAGCGCGACCATCCGACGTCCTTGTACGGCTGGAGCTTGCGATAGTTGGCTTTCAGGTAATCGTGGAACCGCTGCTCTCCGGTCACCGCGAACAGGTAGATCGAAGCGGTGACAGCGATACCTTCCTGCGTTTCGCGATCTTGATCGGCGTCTCCCGACAAGACCTTGCCGTCGTCGCAGTTCGTCTCCTTGTCCGGCTTTGCCTGATAGGCATCAAACGCCTTCACCGCCCGCGCCTTCAGATCCCCGGCGTCCTTCGCCAACGCCGGGAACCCTGCGAACACACGCGCCGCGTGGGCGAACATCGCTGCGTTCGCGATGGTCGACGACGTGCAGGAGCCCACGTAATAGCGGGGCTGCGTGTCGGAACTCGGAGGAGCCGCCGTGACGTGTTTTCTTGCGCCCACTTTGAGCAGCGACGTGCCGTCCGGCTGCTGCATCTTCTTGAGCCACTCGATCTCCCAGCGCACCTCGTCGATGACATCCGGAATGCCGTTGCCGGATTCGGGGATGTCGAAGTCGTCGGTGAAGGCGGCGGGATATTGCTGATAGGCCGTCAGCAACTGGTGCACCGGCTGCGAGGCGAAGGTCACGTACTTGTTGGTGTCGCCGGCATCGAACCAGCCACCGCTGAGGTCCTGCTCGCTGCGCGTCTCGTCAGGGGTGCGGATATCGCGCGCGCTGCGGTCCTGGCCGGGCCCCAGATAGGCGGCCTTGTCGGCCCAGCAGGCGTCGGCGAACGGCGGTTTCTTCTCGAAGCCGCTGCGCTGGTAGTAGTAGACGCGCACCGCCGCCTTGAGGATGTCGTGATAGACGTCCGGCGCGATCCGGAACGTCGCGGACCGGACGTTCCTTTGCACGTCGTAGAGGTAATAGCTGCCTGCAGCGTGGACCTCGGAGAAATCGAACCACCAGCCGACGTCGCCGGCGGAACGGTCGATGGATCCCTTCTTCCAGGGAACCGGCGCAGCGGCGAAGACCGGCGCGTTGCCGTCCACGCTGCGAACTTCATAGGCGTCGCCCGGCGAAAACCGGCGCTCGGCGTCGAAGCCTTCACGGGCGCTGCGGATCACGGCGATCTTGCTGTCCGCGGGCCGGTAGCCGAACTGGTCGACGAGGATGTTCAGATCGAGCGGCACATCCGGACCGCGTACCAGCGGCCCGGCGCCGACGGCGGGGCCGGAGGTATCGGGCGCGCCAACCGCGGCGGCCAGCAGCGGCGTAGCTCGCGCCTTCAGCTTGTGCAGACCCGCCTTCAGGGAGCCGTCGCCCTTCACGGTGATGAACGCGACCGCCGCCAGGGCGCACACCGTCAGGAGCTTCATCAGCCTGAATAGCATTGCTGCATGGCCACGGCATCCACAGGATCCGGGAATCCCCGTGTCCCGAGAATAACAGCGGCCCCACGCGCGGGACGCGGGGTCGCTTCCAGTTACGGCCGGGCCAGCTAAACTTCGCCCCCGGCCGATTTCCGTCGGCCGCCCCTTCCCCCAGATCATTCCGGAGTCCTTCCGCATGAAAAAGCCCGTCAAGGTCGCCATCACCGGCGCCGCCGGCCAGATCGCCTATTCGCTCATCTTCCGCGTCGCTGACGGCTCCCTGCTCGGTCCGGACCAGCCCGTGATCCTGCAGCTGCTCGAAGTGCCGGTTCCCGAGGTCCAGGAGAAGCTGAAGGGCACGATCATGGAGATCGATGACTGCGCCTTCCCGCTGGTGTCGTCGATCGAGGCGCATTCGGACCCGATGACGGCCTTCGAAGGCACGGACTACGCCCTGCTCGTCGGCGCCCGCCCGCGCGGCCCCGGCATGGAGCGCAAGGACCTGCTCACGGCCAACGGTGGCATTTTCGGACCTCAGGGCAAGGCCCTGGCCGCCAAGGCCTCGAAGGACGTGCGCGTGCTGGTGGTCGGCAACCCGGCCAACACCAACGCACTGATCGCGGCCACCGCCGCGGCCAAGGGCGGCCTGGACCCCAAGCAGATCCACGCCATGGTGCGTCTGGACCACAACCGCGCGGTCAGCCAGCTCGCCACCAAGACCGGCGCGCACGGCAACGACATCGAGAAGATGATCATCTGGGGCAACCACAGCTCCACGCAGTACCCCGACATCAGCCACACCACCGTGAAGGGCAAGCCGGCCAAGTCGCTGGTCGACCAGAACTGGATCGAGAAGGACTTCATCCCCGTCGTGCAGCAGCGCGGCGCCGCCATCATCAAGGCGCGCGGCCTGTCGTCGGCCGCCTCGGCCGCCTCGGCCGCGGTCGATCACATGCACGACTGGGTGCTGGGCTCGAACGGCAAGTGGGTCTCGATGGGCGTGCCCTCGGACGGCAGCTACGGCATCAAGCCGGGCATCGTTTACGGCTACCCCTGCATCTGCAAGAACGGCCAGTACGAGATCGTGCAGGGCCTGTCGGTGGACGAGTTCTCGCGCTCGCGCATGACGCTCACCGAGAACGAGCTGCGCGAAGAGCGCGCCGCCGTGGAAGACCTGCTGAAGTAACGCAGGTCGAGATAGAAGCAATGCGGAAACGGTGGGCAGGCACGTCCTGCCCACCGGCTTTTGAACACTCGACGTAGAGCAGTCCGCGAGCAGCCGCAACCCGCCCGCGCATCCCCACCAAGGCCGAGCCGACGGTCCCATGCAGATCTTCCAGTTCAGTCGCCAGGGCGAGATCCCCAAGCGGCTCGATCATGTCGAGCAGCTTCCGGAAGAAGGCTTCGTGTGGCTGGATTTCACGCGCGACGAGGCCATCGACTGGACGGTGTGGGCCAAGAAACTCGCCGACGTCACGATCAACGAGGAGCACGTCTCCGACAGCCTCAACGAAGATCATCCCTCGTACTCGGACGGCACCGAGGATTACGACATGGTGATCTTCCAGGCGCTGACGCCGCATGACCGCACGGACGAGGACGCCGACCTGATCGTCACCAAGTCCGCCGCGTTCTTCCTGTTCGACCACTTGCTGATCTCGGTGCGATCGGCGCAGAACATCTCGTTCGACTCGGTCAAGCGCAAGTTCTGCGAAACCAAGCTGCGTTTCCCCTCGACGCCGTTCGGCCTGGTGCATGTCGTCATCGACATGATGGTGGAGCGCTATCTCAAGATCACCGACGAACTCGAGGACCGGCTCGAACGCATCAGCGACGAGCTGATCGATCCGAAGAGCCCGTTCCACGACTGGCAGTCGCTGCTGGCGTACCGCAAGCAGGCGCACAAGCTGGAACTGCTGTGCGGCAAGAACCTCGATGCGCTCGACACCTGGCGCCGCGAGATGCGCAGCGAGATCACCGAGAACCAGCGCATCCGCCTGTCCGACCTGCGCGAGCACATCCAGCGCGTGTCGATGCATGCCGATGCCCTGCAGCGCGACATCGAGATCGCCGTGCAACTGCACTTCTCGTCGGTGGCGCATCGCACCAACAAGATCGTGCAATCGCTGACCGTGCTGTCCGCAATCTTCTTCCCGCTGACCTTGATCACCGGCATCTACGGCATGAATTTCGATCACATGCCCGAGCTGCACTGGCGCTACGGTTATTTCATGGTGCTGGGCCTGCTGGTGACGGTGGCAGGCGCCTTGCTGCTGTACTTCCGGCGCCGCGGCATCTTCTGATGCTTCATCCCCCGGCGGCCTTTTCGCAGTCCGCACTCTCCTGATGTCGCCGATACCTTCTCCTTCCGTCCGTCTCGAACACGACGCGTCCGCGACGCTCGCCCGCTTCGCGTTCGGCGACGACGCCGATGGCGATGCGCTCGGCGTGCCGCTGGTCCGGCTCTTCGGCGCGTCGTACGAAACCTGGTTCGCGTCGACGGCGGCGAGCGCCCATGAACAGGACGGCCTTCGCATCCGCCAGAACGGCCAATGGCTGATCGGCGAGCTGCGCGTGGATGCCGCCCGCAGCGAAGACATCGAGCAGGCCGCGTTCGACGCGTACACGCGGCTGCGCGCGTTCATCACCACCAGCGCCTACCCGCAGTTGCTGCGCGTATGGAATTTCTTCGACCGCCTCAACGAGGGCGAAGGCGATGCCGAACGCTACCGGCGATTCTGCGTGGGCCGGCACCGGGCCATCGCGGCGCCGGGGTTCGAGACGCAACTGCCGGCCGCGACGGTGATCGGCGGCCAGACCCCTGGCCTGGTCATCAGCTTTTTGGCGGGACGTGAAGCCGGCGTTCAGGTCGAGAACCCGCGGCAGACCCCGGCCTTCCGCTACCCGCGCGACTACGGCCCGATCAGCCCGAGCTTCTCGCGTGCCACCCGCATCGGCTCGCATCTGCTGGTGTCCGGAACCGCCGCCGTGGTCGGCCACGCGACCCTGCATCCCGGCGACGCTGTGGCCCAGATCGACGAGATCGACGCCAATGTCGACGCCCTGCTCGAGCACGCGGCTGCCGGGCAGCCGGGGCGATGGGAGGCCCAGGCGCTGCGCCTCTATGTGCGGCGCGACGCCGACCTGCCGGCCGTGCTGCCCCGCGTGCTCGAACGCTTCGGTGCCGAGGTACCCATTACCGTGCTGCGCGGGGACATCTCGCGGGCAGGCTTGGTGGTCGAAATCGAAGGCGTCTGGACCTTCCTCCCCGCGTAGCCCGGGCGAAAGCCCGGCCCCCCCTTTCCCGTCGCAAACGCTCCCGGGTTTCACCCAGGCTACGGCAATGCGGGCATCCGGTTTGCTGCACTGCGATCCCGCTCAAGGCTATGAATGCGTGGAATACGCGGCGCCGACCGCTGAAACGAAGGCGTTCCCGGCTACGATAGACAAACCCTTCAAACCCCATACCGACAAATCATTTCCCCTATCAAGACGGGGTGCCTAGGATGGCGACTCCCATCTTCTCCCCACAAGGAAATGCCATGTCGCTGATCAACACCGCCGTCCCGCCGTTCAAGGTCAATGCCTTCCACAAGGGCGAATTCATCACCGTCACCGAGGCCAACCTGAAGGGCAAGTGGTCGGTCGTCGTCTTCATGCCGGCCGCCTTCACGTTCAACTGCCCGACCGAGGTCGAGGACGCCGCCGACAACTACGCCGAGTTCCAGAAGGTCGGCGCCGAGATCTACATCGTCACGACCGACACGCAGTTCTCGCACAAGGTCTGGCACGAGACCTCGCCCGCCGTCGGCAAGGCCAAGTTCCCGCTCGTGGGCGACCCCACGCACGTGCTGACCAAGGCGTTCGGCGTGCACATCGACGAGGAAGGCCTGGCGCTGCGTGGCACGTTCGTCATCAACCCGGATGGCGTCATCAAGACGCTGGAAGTGCATGACAACGCGATCGCCCGTGACATGAAGGAGACGCTGCGCAAGCTCAAGGCTGCCCAGTTCGTCGCCAACAATCCGGGCCAGGTCTGCCCCGCCAAGTGGCAGGAAGGCGCCAAGACGCTGAAGCCGTCGCTGGATCTGGTCGGCAAGATCTGATCGCTCGACGCCACCCGTAGCCCGGACGAAGTCCGGGGCAGTTCCTCGCGGAAGGAATGGAAGTCCCGGACTGCGTCCGGGCTACGGGGGCGGCTGGCCCTTTAACGACTCACAAACCTTTTTCGGAGCCCGCCATGTTGGACGCTGACCTCAAGGAACAACTCAAGGCCTATCTCGAGCGCGTGACGCGGCCGATCGAGATCACGGCTTCCGTGGACGACTCCGCCGCGTCGAACGAACTGCGCGGCCTGCTCGCGGACCTGACCGCGCTGAGCGACAAGATCACCGTCACCGAGCGCCGCGACGACGATCAGCGCAAGCCCTCGTTCGCGCTGACCACGCCCGGCCAGGACATCTCGCTGCGCTTCGCCGGCATTCCGCTCGGCCACGAGTTCACCTCGCTGGTGCTGGCGCTGCTGCAGGTCGGCGGTCACCCGTCGAAGCTGGCGGCCGACGTCATCGAGCAGATCCGCAATCTCGACGGCGACTTCAAGTTCGAAACCTACTTCTCGCTGTCCTGCCACAACTGCCCGGACGTCGTGCAGGCGCTGAACCTGATGGCGGTGCTCAACCCGCGCATCCAGCACGTGGCGATCGACGGCGCGCTGTTCCAGAGCGAGGTCGACGAGCGCCAGGTCGGATCGGTGCCGATGATCTTCCTCAATGGCCAGATGTTCGGCGCCGGCCGCATGAGCGCCGAGGAGATCCTCGCCAAGGTCGACACCGGCGCGTCCGCGCGTGAAGCCGAGAAGCTCAAGGCCAAGGCGGCGTTCGACGTGCTGATCGTCGGCGGCGGACCGGCCGGCGCGGCCGCGGCGATCTACGCCGCACGCAAGGGCATCCGCACCGGCATCGCGGCCGAGCGTTTCGGCGGCCAGGTGCTGGACACGATGGGCATCGAGAACTTCATCTCGGTGAAGGAAACCGAGGGCCCGAAGATGGCCGCCGCGCTGGAGCAGCACGTGCGCCAGTACGACGTGGACCTGATGAACCTGCAGCGCGCCGAGAAGCTGGTCGCGGCCGGTGACGACGGGCTGGTGGAAGTGCAGCTCGCCGGCGGAGCGTCGCTGAAGTCCAAGACCGTGATCCTCTCCACCGGTGCGCGCTGGAGGCAGATGGGCGTGCCCGGCGAGAACGAGTACCGCAACAAGGGCGTGGCCTACTGCCCGCACTGCGACGGTCCGCTGTTCAAGGGCAAGCGCGTGGCCGTGATCGGCGGCGGCAACTCGGGCGTCGAGGCCGCGATCGATCTCGCGGGCATCGTCACGCACGTCACGCTGATCGAGTTCGACTCGAAGCTGCGTGCCGACGCGGTGCTGCAGCGCAAGCTCTACAGCCTGCCCAACGTGCGCGTGATCCTGTCGGCGCTGAGCACCGAAGTCACCGGCGACGGCCAGAAGGTGAACGGCCTGACGTACAAGGATCGCGGCACCGACGAGCAGCATCACGTCGAGCTCGAGGGCATCTTCGTGCAGATCGGTCTGCTGCCGAACACCGAATGGCTCAAGGACAGCGGCGTGGCCTTGTCGCCGCGCGGCGAGATCATCGTCGACGATCGCGGCCAGACCTCGCTGCCCGGCGTGTTCGCCGCCGGTGATGTCACGACCGTGCCGTACAAGCAGATCGTGATCGCGATGGGCGAAGGATCGAAGGCGGCGTTGAGCGCGTTCGATCACCTGATCCGTCATTCGGCGCCAGCCGAGAGCGCGAAAGCGGCGTAACCCGTAGCCCGGGCGCAGCCCGGGGTTGCGCTCTCCCATCGAGAGAAACCCCGGGCTGCGCCCGGGCTACGGTTGGCGCAGCTTCAACGGCGTCACGCCGAACCAGCGACGGCAGGATCGCGTCAGGCTGCTCTGCTCGCTGAATCCGGCGAGCCCCGCGACGTGCGACAGCGGGATGTGCGTGCCGGTGAGCAGCTCGCGCACCCGCTCGCGGCGCAGGCGGTCGACCATCTCCACGAAGTACACGCCGTCCTGCTCGAGCTTGCGTTGCAGCGAGCGCGGATGCATCGACAGCTGGCTCGCCACGGTCTCGAGGTTGCAGCGTCCGGTGGGCAACAGCCTGATGATCAGCTGCTCCACCTGCTGATCCAGCACGAGCCGCTCGCCCTGGATCAGCGGCTCCAGGTAGTCATCGATCGCGCGACGCAGGCGCTCGTCGGCGAGACGCACCGGCTGACGCAACCAGCGCGGCGCGATCAGCAAGGCATCCAGCTCCTGCGCGAACTGCGGCGCAACACCGAAGTCCACGCGATACGCGCTCACCGGCAACGTGGTTTCGTGCCGTAGCAGCGCCGCATCCGGCCGGAAGCTTTCGCCGGCCAGCAGGTGCAAGCCGCGCACCGCGAACGCCAGCGAAAACTCCACCATCTGCTGCCGTCCCACCGTGCAACCCGGCGGCATGTCCACCTCGAAGCTCAGGCACGCGGCGCCGCGCGCGGATCGCGCGAGGTCCATCTTCACGCCTGGCGTGTAGGTGTGCAGGTGCGCGCCGACGCTGACGATCGCGGCTTCCACGGTGCGGCAGTTGATCGCGAGCAGCGCCAGCGGCCCGAGCTTGTCCAGGCTCTGGAAGCGCGCCAGGCGCGCGCCGAAATTCGGACAACGCAGCGTGCGCGACGACACGTCCAGCAGCCGCAACAGCGCCTCGTAGGAGATCAGCGCAGTGGGCGAATGCGCATCGGCGCGATCCAGGCCGAAGCGCTTGAGCAGGGCGTCTCCGTCGCCGCGCAATTCCGCGACCAGGTCGCGGAAACCCTCCAGGACGGTCGACCGGATCAGGATGCTCATGTCGCCCAAAGATAAAAGTCTGTCGTCGGATGTCAATCGACCGGAGGAGCGCCCGAGCAAGATGCCCGCGGCAGGCCCGCATGCCGGGCACCCACCACCGGAGGCATCGATGTCGATCAGCGCCCGCATTCCCGTCGCCCGTTCCGCGGCCACCCTCGAGCCGCGTTGGGGTCATGCCTCCTGGGTCGTGTGGATCGCCCTCGCGCTGCCCTCGCTGTTCATCGGCGCCTATGCGCTGCGGTATCTGGTGACGGGCCCCGAAGGCGTGATGCAGCTCAATGCCGTCTACGAGATCGTCGGCATGACCGGCTTCAATGACTTCGTGGCCGAGCAGATGCCCAAGTTCAAGGAGCATCCGCTGCTGCTGTATTTCCACGCCGCGGGCATGGGCACGGCGCTGATGATCGGCGGTCTGCAGTTCGTGCCGGCGCTGCGCCGGCGCAAGCCGAAGCTGCATCGCGCGATCGGCATGATCTACATGCCGGCCGCGCTGATCGGCTCGCTGGCCGGCGGCATCTTCGCGGTGACGCTCCCTGCCGAACCCGGCCTGCCCGCGATCCTCGCGATCGTCGGCGTCGCCTCGACCACGTTCTGTTTCACGGCGCTGGGCGCATTGCGGCTCTCGCAGGGCGACTACCTTGCGCACGGCGAATGGATGATCCGCAGCTACAGCCAGACGCTGTCCGGCACGACGCTGCGCGTGATGATCCCGCTGATGGATCACGCCGGGCTGCCGTGGCACGAGAACTACCTCACGGCGTTGTGGATGTGCTGGGTGCCGAACCTGTTCGTGGCCGAGCTGCTGATCCACTACCGGCGTTGCCGGCGCGAAGGTCGCGGGTTGTGGGCGCCGGCGCCGCGCATGCCGGTCGCCGCGTAGCCCGGGTGAAACCCTGGGCTCCTCTCGGCGGGAAAACGCAACCCCGGGTTTCACCCGGGCTACGGGTAGTGGCAGAAAACGGGATGCCTCCCGGCAACGCGAGCGAATCTTTCCTTTGCGTCCTCTGCGCCTTTGCGTTGGAACGTGATTTCCCGGTCTGGCGCCGCGGCGCCGTCGAATGATCGTCGGATGCCCTGTAGTCGGCGCGAAGTTCGGGATCCCGCCCGATTTCGTCGAGACCGCGGGAAAGCCTTTGAACGCAGAGGCGCGGAGGACGCAAAGAAAAAGGACCGAAACCCGCGCAGCAAGCGCAAATCCTGATTAGAGTGTTTACTCGAAAAGGGGATTGACACCCCCCGCCCCGAACCAAACGATGGCAACCGCGCGCGAGCCCCGCCAAGAGGGCCAACCCGTGCGAGAGGAGACCCAGATGACGGCCACGACAGCAGCCGCAGACAATCGCATGACGGTGCGCCAGGTGGAGTTCGCCTACCCGGCGACCATGCGGGGCCACTGGAATCCCGGCAAGCCGGAGTTCTCGCACATCGTCAACGCCGGTTCGCTGGCGATGCCGTATCTCGAGCCGTACCTGATCAAGACCATGCGCGCCGCGCGGCCGCTGGTGCGCGACGCGACGTTGCAGGCCGACCTGGACAGCTACATCCGCCAGGAGGCCACGCACTACAAGCAGCACCGCGTGTTCAACGACGAACTCAAGGCGCGCGGCTACCGCGCCATCGAAGCCATCGAGGCGCGGCTCGCGCGCGAGTACGGCGAACTGGAATCCACCCGCAGCCTGGAGTTCAACCTCGCCTACGCCGAAGGCTTCGAGTCGATGGCGCTGGCCGTCGGCGAGATGCTGATCGAGGACCGCGAATACCTGTTCGGCAACAGCGAGAGCGGTGTCGCCTCGCTGGTGCTGTGGCACTTCGTCGAGGAGATCGAGCACAAGAACGTCGCGTTCGACGTCTTCGAGCACGTGCACGGAAACTATTTCCGCCGCGTGCATGGCCTGCTGTACGCAATCACCCACATCTTCCTGCTGACGCGCGGCAACTACCAGGCGCTGCTCAAGGAAGACGGCCTCTGGCGCAACTGGCGTTCGCGCGTCACGTTGCTGCTGCTGATCGGGCGGATCTTCCGCAAGCTCACGCCCAAGCTGCTGCGCATCCTCGTGCCCGGGTACAACCCGCGGCAGGTCGGCGATCCGCCGTGGGCGAGCCTGTGGGTCAAGCTGTTCGCGCGTGACCGCTCCGCGCTGCGGCTGGATACACGACGCCTCGATGCAGCCGAACCCATTCCCCTTGCCGCACCCCCACCTGCCGGAACGCCATGAGCGCTGAATCCTCGATCGGAACCGAAGCAAGCACGGTCGCCGGGCCGGGCCCGATGACCGAACGCATGCGCACCTTGCTGTTCCTCAACGGCGTGGGCCTGCTGATCCTGGCGATCTTCATCGGCTGGATCTGGTTCTTCACGCTGCTCGGCAAGATCGTGCTGTGGCCGCTGCCGATCGACATCCCCATCTCGCTGCCGGACGACGGCCGCGCATGGCGCATGGCGCACATGGAAGGCATCACGCACGGCCTGCTGCTGATGGCCTGGGCCGCCGGCGGACGTTTCTTCCGTCTCAGCGTGCGCCAGTTCAAATGGTTCTTCTGGTCGGCGCTGATCACCGGCTGGCTGTTCACCATCCCGACGATCTTCAACGCATTGTTCGGCACGCGCGGACTGTCGTTCGGCGGCGCCCCGTTCAAGGGCGGACTCGCCAACGACATCATCTATCTCACCGGATGGCCGCCGGTGCTGTGCGTGCACATCATGCTCGGGCTCGCATTGCTCGGCGTGTGGCGGCATTTGAAGTCGGTTCGGTAGAGCGGGCGGAACGTCGATCGCGCAGCCTGCGGGTATTTCGCCGCGGGCGAGCGAGTGCGATCCCGGGTTTCACCCGGGCTACGTGTTGATCCGATGCCGGTTCGAGAATGCGAGCGGCGGCTCGACCCCGTAGCCCGGGTGCAACCCGGGGCTTTTCTCGACGGGCGAACACAACCCCGGACTTCGTCCGGGCTACGGATGCGTCACTGCGCGGGCTTCGTCGCCACCGAACTCGGCCGCGCCATCAAATGCTCGCGCCACGCCGCGATGCCCGGCGGCGGCGTGATCTCCATCAACGGCAGGAATTCCAGGAACGGGATGTAGGCGATGTCGGCCAGCGAATAGCGGCCACCGACGAGATACTCCGCGCCACCCAGATCGCTTTCGAGAATCGCGAGGTGCTTCTCGATCTCCTCCCTGGCCTTGGCCATGTCGGCCTCGATCCAGCGGTCCTTCGGCAGGAACCGCTTCGGGAAGATGATCGTCCCGGTCTGCCGCGTCATCTGCAGGTCGCAAAGCTTCATGTGCATGTCGACGAGCGCGCGTCCCCGCACATCCGCCGGCACCAGCGCCGGCGTCGGGTGCGTGGCCTCGAGGTAATTCAGGATCGCGGAGGATTCGTAGAGCATGAATCCGTCCTCTTCCAGCGCCGGCACCCGGCCGTAGGGATTGCGCTTGCGGTACTCCGGCTTGCGATGCTCGCCGGCCTGCATGTCCACGACGATCTTCTCGTGCGGAATGTTCTTCTCGACGAGCGCGATGTGCACGCGGCGGACGAAGGTGGAGTACGGGTGACCGTGGATGCGGATCATCGGAGCGCTCCTGCACAGATTCGGATTCAGGCCCGAGCGTAACCCGGGCGCCGCATCGCGCCGCAATTCGAAGACACCCTCGGCGCGCTGTGAAGAAACCCACATCACCGGCCGCCCGACGGCCGCGCAGTGGACTACGCTGCACCCGGTCCTTCGCATGCCGCGAAGGTCGCTGTTCCAGCGCCGCCCCCTGGAGTCGCCGATGCGCATCCTCTGGCTTCTCGTCGTCACGTCGCTGACGTGGTTCCTCTCGCTGCCCGCCTCGGCCGCGGCGCTCGCGATCCCGCCGTTCACGCCCAACGTCGTCGACCCGCACGGCTACCTCGACGCGGCCGCCACCGAGCGCGTCAACCTGGAGCTGCAGCGGATCCGCGACGAGAGCCACGTCTGGGGCGCGGTCTACATCGTGGACACGCTCGGCGGCGAGCCCATCGAGAACGTCGCCGTGAAGGCCTTCGAGAAATGGCAGCTCGGCGAGAAGGGCGTCGACAAC
This sequence comes from Panacagrimonas perspica, assembly GCF_004364935.1. Classification (GTDB taxonomy): domain Bacteria; phylum Pseudomonadota; class Gammaproteobacteria; order Nevskiales; family Nevskiaceae; genus Panacagrimonas; species Panacagrimonas perspica. The sequence continues at coordinate 749,496 of NZ_SOBT01000009.1, forward strand.
GGCCTGCTGCTGGTGCTGGCGATCGACGATCGCAAGTCGCGCTTCGAGGTCGGCTACGGACTGGAAGGCACGATCACCGACGTGGCCTCGCTGCGGGCACTCGATAGTTATCTCGCACCGGGCATGCGCGAAGGCAATATCGAGGGCGCGATCGTGAATGCGTTCGGCTTCCTGTCGCGCCTGGTCGCGCAGGATCCCGGCGCCGTGCTCGAACTGCAGACACCCGACATCGAGTCCACGTCCGGCGACGACGACATGGACTGGCATCGCGGCCTGGTCGCCTGGGGCGTGTTCCTGGTGCCGCTGTGGCTGTGCATACCGCTGCGCAACCTCTGGGTCGGTTACCGGCGCCGCGCGCTGTTCGAAGAACATCCGGTGCTGGCACTGCGCGGTGACGAGCAGGTGGCGAAGCCGCAAGCGACCGCCGGAGGCGGAGCATTCAAGTGGGGAATCCTGCTGTTCCTGTCGGTCAACCCGGGCGTGTTCGTGTTCTTCCTGTCGGCGATGGAGCAGCTCGTCTACTACGGCGCGGTCGCCGTCACAGCGCTCATCGCGTTGCTGGTGATCTTCATGCCGGGGCGCAAGTACGGCTCGATCGAGCGCTATCAGCAGTTCCTGGAGAAAGTCGCGAAGGAACGCGCCGACCTGATCGCCAAGGGCCATCTCGAGCAGACCGCGGCCGGCGACTACCGCTACACCGCTGCGTACCACGCGAGTCGCGCCTCGTCGTCCTCCTCTTCATCGTCGTCGAGCAGCAGTTCGTCCTCGTCCTCCGGTGGTGGCCGCTCCGGCGGCGGCGGCGCCAGCTCCGGCTGGTAGCCCGTAGCCTGGGCGAAACCCGGGGCTTTTCTCGACGGGTGAGCGGAACCCCGGGCTTCGCCCGGGCTACGGTGAGCGCGATCTCCAAAGGCCTGCCGCTCGTGAGAAGCAGCCCTATCCAAGAAAAGCGGAGGGGCCCTCCCGACGCGGTCTCTCGACACCCGACGCCCTCGTAGCCCGGGTGAAACCCGGGGCTTCTCTCGCCGGGCGACCGGAACCCCGGGTTTCACCCGGGCTACGTGAGCGACGCACGAGCGGCGTGCGGCGCACGCCGCGTGCCCGCGCGCAAAACGCCGCACCAAGGGCACGCACGCTTTGAACCTCTTGCCCCGATGGGCTAGAACTGCGGGCTCGCGACCCTCGTGGGCAGCAGGAGAAGTGTCATGGCGGATTTCGATGTGCTGATTCGTGCCGGCCAGATCGTCGACGGCACCGGCGCCGCACCTTTCATCGCCGACCTCGCGATCAGGAACGGCCGCATCGCGCAGATCGCGCCGCGCATCGCCGGCACCGCGACGCAGGAGATCGACGCGAAGGGCAAGGCCGTGACACCCGGCTTCGTCGACGTGCACACACACTACGACGGCCAGGCCACCTGGGACTCGCACCTTGCGCCCTCGTCGAACCTCGGCACCACCACCGTCGTGCTCGGCAACTGCGGCGTGGGCTTTGCGCCCTGCCGAAAATCCGACCGCGACGTGCTGGTCCAGCTCATGGAAGGCGTCGAGGAGATCCCGGGCTCGGCGCTGGCCGCCGGCATCCGCTGGAACTGGGAGAGCTTTCCCGAATTTCTCGACGCACTGGAATCCAAGCCGCGCGACATCGACGTCGCCGCGTTCCTGCCGCACGCGCCGCTGCGCGTCTATGTGATGGGCCAGCGCGGCGTCGACCGCGAGGACGCGACACCGGCCGACATCGAGGCCATGCAGAAGCTCGTGCGCGAAGCGATGGACGCCGGCGCCGTCGGCTTTTCGAGTTCGCGCACGATGCTCCATCGCAGCAGCTCCGGCGAATCGGTGCCGACGATGGGCGCCGACGTGAAGGAGCTCAAGGCCCTCGGCGGATGCCTGTCCGGCGAGCAGGGCCATGTCATGCAGTTCATCTCCGACTGGGTCGATGCGGACGCGGAGTTCGGCATCCTGCGCGACGTGAGTGCGAAGACCGGCGCGAAGGGCACGTTCACGCTGGTGGCGCTCGACAAGCCGCCGGCCGGCATGAATCCCGACCCCAATCTCTGGCGCGAGCAGCTCGAGCGTCTGGAGACCGCGCAGGCCCAGGGCCTGGATATCCGCGGGCAGGTGATCTCGCGTCCGATCGGCGTGCTGCTCGGGCATCCCGCCACGATGAGCCCGTTCTACAAGCGCCCCACGTACATGCAGGCCGCCGCCATCGCCGACAAGGCGCAGCGCCTCGCGATGCTGCGCGACCCCGCGATCAAGGCGCAGATCCTGTCGGAGAAGAACGATCGCCCGCACGTCTTCATCGAACTGTTCGAGCACGCGTTCGACCAGATGTATCCGATGGAAGAGCCGATCAACTACCTGCCCAATTCCGACGACAGCGTCGCCGCCTGCGCACGCCGCGAAGGCCGCGAGCCGATGGAGTGGCTCTACGATTTCCTGCTCGGCAACGAAGGCCGGAATCTTCTCTACACACCGCTCACCAGTAAGTCCGGCCGCGTGATCGCTGAGTTCCTGAAGCATCCGCACACGATCTCGGCACTGGGCGACGGCGGCGCGCATGTCGGCTCGATCTGCGACAGCAGCGCCAACCTGTTCCTGCTCACGCGCTGGGTGCGCGACGAAAAGCTGCTCGATCTCGCCCAGGGCATCCGCCGCATCACGCACGACCCGGCGAGCTTCTTCTCGATGAACGATCGCGGCGTGCTCGCGCCCGGCATGAAGGCCGACATCAACATTCTCGACATCGACAAGCTGATGCTGAAGACGCCACGCAAGGTGGAGGATCTGCCGGGCGGCGGGTCGCGGTTCATCCAGGATTGCGAGGGCATCGAGGCGACGTTCGTGGCGGGGGAGATGATTTATCGCAACGGCGTCCCGACCGGGACGCTGCCAGGCAAGCTCGTGCGCGGCCTGCAGGCGGCGCCGGCCCGAGGTCCGGCGTCGTAGCTGTGCCGTCGTCGCAAGATGGCATGGCTCATCCAGTCGTGAACGGGAACAAGAAGTCCGCATCGGCCTGACATCGGATTTCCATCGCGCGACATTCGCCCGATACAGGCCGGGCCTAGTCTGGGTTCCATCGAAGGACGCGTCCTTCGCCCCAGATCCAGGAGCCTCGCCATGAAGTCCTTCAAGTCTCTCGTCGTCTCAACCCTTACCGCCGCCTCCACGTTGATGGCCGTCGCGGTGTCGACGCCGGCTCAGGCATGCCCGCTCTGCGGCGGCGTGAGGCTCAACGGCATCGAGCTCAATGGACTGCGGGTCAACGGCCCGATCTTTCAGGGCGTCACGCTGCAGGGTCCCGTCCTGCAGGGTCCTATCATCCAGGGCCCGCTGCTCCAGAGTCCGGTCGCCAATGGCGCTCACGTCGGCGCGTTCGTCGCGGTGACGCTGCCCAGCGGCGAGACGATCGCGGTTCGGTGATCGTGGGCGGGCTGCTCGGCGCTCGCACTAGTCCCGCTACTGCGGCGTAGCCCGGGTGAAACCCGGGGCTTCTCGCGGGCGGTGGAAAAGCCCCCGGGTTTCACCCGGGCTACGCTGGCGGGCGGCTTCATCGCGTCATCCGCAAGAAGCCGCACCTAACCCGCCCTACGCTTGCTCGTGTCCGGGCCCACCCGGCGCGCGGAAGCATGATCTCGCCGACCGACGAGCATCGACTCCTCTTCATGTGCTTGTGACTCGCCCCAGAATTCCCGCAGCCGCGGCCCCACCGCTCGACGGTCGCGAAACAGGAAAGCCCAGATCTCGAAGAACCACACACGGCGGCCCATCAGCGTGTACCAGCGTTGCGCGTGCCGAAGCTCGGGGTCCCGATGGAACAGTCGTGCGATGGCGCGTGGCCGTGCCTGAAGGACCACCTCGGTCAGCTTGACCCAGCAGAACACCTGCCACGGCCGTAATCCTTTCGTTTCGAGCACCTGGTGCTTGTAGTCCCAGCGGCGCTGGTCGCGCTGGATCACCGCGCGATCCTTCGCCACGTCGAAGAACGGCGTCCAGCGGTGCGGCGTCACGTAGAGCATCTGGATCTGGTCGGGGTCGTAAGAGAGCAGCTGTCGCATCCCGCGTCGATAGTCGGTCGCCGTCTCCTCCTCGAACCCCACCACCCACGTCGCCATCGAGAGGATGCCGTGCTGCCGCAGCAGGCGAATGGCTTCTCGATCGATGGCGGTCGTGCTGCCTTTGCGAATCAGCTCGAGCGTCTGCGAGTCGGTCGCCTCCGTGCCCATCAGGAAGCGGATGACGCCGGCCCGCTTGTAGAGATGCAGCAGGTCCGAGTCGCGGACGATGTCGCCGGCCCGGGTCGAGCCGACGATCAGCACGTTTACGTTCTCTGCGATCAGCGCCTGGCAAAACGCCTTCCAGTGCACGCGCGATGACGTCGGGTTCTCGTCGGCGAGATTGACGAGTTCGATGCCCTGTTCGCGGTGCAGCCGCGCGATCTCGCGAGCGAACGCGACCGGGTCACGATGTCGCCAGCGCGTCCAGAAGCCACGCTGGCCGCAGTAGCTGCACAGGTGCGGACACCCGCGCGAGAACTGCATGACCACGGCTCGCTTGCCGCCCCAATAGCTGTATCGAGCGTGATCGATCAGTTCCCAGCCGACGCGGTAGCGATCGAGGTCGGCGATGACCTGGGCTGGAGGAGTCGCCAACGGCACTCCATCGACTCGGAATGCGATGCCTCGAACCTCCCGGAGCGAGGTGCCGTTCTCCAATGCATTCAGCAACTGCACGACGGTCGCCTCGCCCTCTCCGCGGACGATCACGTCCACCTGGCCCTCGGCGGCTAGGACGTCGCGCCAATGGTACGTCGGGTAGACGCCGCCATAGATGATGCGGATCCCGGGCCAGCGCCTTCGCACCCATCGGCTGACCTCGCGGACGACCGGGTGCGCAGACGTCGATCCCGAGTGTCCGATCAGGAGCGCGTCCGGCATCTCGCCGCCAATCCGCTCCACCACCTCGGCGATCGGCAGGTTCTCTCGATCGGCGTCGAGCAATGTCGCGCGGTGCCCGTGATCGAGGATCGGTCCGCCCAATGCGAGCAGCCCGAGCGGCGGCAGATGATCGTCCGGGATACGGCTGCCGATCGAGGTGTGACGCGGATTGAGCAGGAGGATGCGCATGCAGCCTAGCGTGCCGGGCGCAAGTGCAATCGCGGTGCCAAAGCGGTGGAGCTTTTGCGGCGCGACAACGCCCACGCCTTCGCCGCACGACGCAGGACCTGACGGACACCGGAGCCCGGACATTTGCGAAAGCTTGGAGCGAGCGCCATGCGGCTGTATCGTCGCGCGCCTCCGATCAACTCCGATCCCTCAATCCCTGTTCGCTCGATGACCGAAGCTTCGACCGCCTCCAGCACCCGCCACCGCATCACCACCACCATCGCCACCGAGATCGCCGCCCAACCGCGGCAGGTGGAAGCCGCAGTAGCACTGCTCGACGAAGGCTCGACCGTCCCCTTCATCGCCCGCTACCGCAAGGAAGTCACCGGCGGACTCGACGACACGCAGTTGCGCAAGCTCGAGGAGCGCCTCGGCTACCTGCGTGAGCTCGAAGATCGCCGCGCAGCGGTGATCGAGTCGATCCGCTCGCAGGACAAGCTCAGCGAAGACCTGGAAGCGAAGTTGCAGGCCGCGACGACGAAGGCGGAGGTCGAGGACCTCTATCTGCCGTACAAGCCCAAGCGGCGCACGAAGGCGCAGATCGCGCACGAGCGCGGGCTCGGGCCGCTGGCCGAATTGCTGCTCACGGATCGCAGCCAGGTGCCGACCGAAGCGGCCGCTGCGTTCGTCGCGGGCGAGGTCACCGACGTGAAGATGGCGCTGGAAGGCGCGCGCGACATCCTGATGGAGCGCTTCTCGGAAGACGCGGCGCTGCTCGGCCGCTTGCGCCAGCACCTGCGTGAGCGCGCGGTGCTCAAGTCCAGCGTGTTCGAGGGCAAGCAGGAGGCGGGCGCGAAATTCAGCGACTACTTCTCGCACGTCGAACCCTGGGCGAAAGTCGCGGGGCATCGCGCGCTGGCGATGATGCGCGGCCGCAACGAAGACATCCTGATGCTGGAGATCGAGGTGGATGTGGACGATCCGGCACCGGTCAAACCCGTCGAACGCATCATCGCGGCGTCGCAGAACATCCGGCCGGACGGCACGGCCGCCGATGCCTGGCTGATGGACGTGGCGCGCTGGACGTGGCGCGTGCGGCTGTCGATGAACCTGTCGGTGGACCTGATGATGGAACTGCGGCAGCGCGCGGAGGCCGAGGCCATCGACGTGTTCGCGAAGAACCTGAAGGAGCTGCTGCTGGCCGCGCCTGCGGGGGCGAAGCCGACGCTAGGCCTGGATCCGGGCATCCGCACCGGCGTCAAGGTGGCGGCCATCGACGGCACCGGCAAGCTGGTGGAGACGGCGACGGTGTATCCGTTCCAGCCGAAGAACGACGTGCGCGGCGCGCAGGCGGAGATTGCGCGGCTGATCAAGAAGCACGGCATCGAGCTGCTCGCCATCGGCAACGGCACGGCGAGCCGCGAGACCGAGAAGCTGGTCGCCGAGCTGCTGACGGCGCTGCCGGTTCAACCGCTGCCGCGCAAGGTCGTGGTCAGCGAGGCCGGTGCGTCGGTGTACTCGGCGTCCGAACTGGCGTCCAACGAGTTCCCGGACCTGGACGTGTCGCTGCGCGGTGCGGTGTCGATTGCGCGACGGCTGCAGGACCCGCTGGCGGAGCTGGTGAAGATCGATCCGAAGTCCATCGGCGTGGGGCAGTACCAGCACGACGTCGACCAGTACCGGCTGGCGAAGCAGCTCGACGCAGTGGTGGAGGACGCGGTGAACGCCGTGGGCGTGGACCTCAATCTCGCGTCGGCCTCGCTGCTGGCACGCGTGTCGGGGCTGGGTGGATCGATTGCCGACGCGATCGTGGTCCATCGCAACCAGCACGGCGCGTTCAAGAGCCGCAAGGAATTGCTGGAAGTGTCGCGCCTCGGGCCGAAGACTTTCGAGCAGTGCGCGGGCTTCCTGCGCATCCGCGACGGCGCGGAACCGCTGGACGCGTCGAGCGTGCATCCCGAGGCCTATGTCGTGGCCAACCGCATCGTGAAGGCTTGCGGGCGCGATGCGCGCGCGGTGCTCGGCGACAGCGCGGCGCTGAAGAAGCTGGATGCGCGGCAGTTCGTCGACGAGCGTTTCGGCTTGCCGACGGTGCGCGACATCCTTCTGGAACTCGAAAAGCCCGGCCGCGATCCGCGCCCGGAATTCCGCACCGCGGCGTTCGCCGACGGCGTGAACGAGATCGTGGACCTGAAGCCGGGCATGGTGCTGGAAGGCACGGTCACCAACGTGGCGGCGTTCGGCGCGTTCGTGGACATCGGCGTGCACCAGGACGGGCTCGTGCACGTCTCGCAGCTCGCGGATCGTTTCGTGAAGGACCCGCACCAGGTCGTGAAGGCCGGGCAGATCGTGCAGGTGCGCGTGGTCGACGTGGACGTGAAGCGTCAGCGGATCGCGCTGACGATGAAGTCGAAGGACGACGGCAGCGCGGCCGCGGTTTCGGGTCAGCGCGGGGATTCGCGTCGGGCGCCGGAGGTGCGGAGCACGCGGCCGGTGAAGAACACGCCGGCACCGCAGGGCGCGATGGGTGCGGCGTTGGCGGATGCGTTCAAGCGGAAGTAGCGCGGGCCGCTTTCGTAGCCCGGACGAAGTCCGGGGTTCATCTCCTCGGGCGAGCGGCATCCCGGACTTCGTCCGGGCTACGGGGACGGAATACCCGGGTTGCACCCAGGCTACGTACCGCTCGGCGCAACGCAACGCCATCCGGAGCCGGACTGCGATAGCTTGGATCCACTCTCCCGGATCTCGCCCATGGACTCTTCGCCCACCCGTCGCACCGCCCGCCTGCTCGGCGTCGGCGCGCGCACCTTGGGGCGCTCGCTGCTCAAGCGCCTGCCGGGCGGTGACGCGGCACAGCGCAAGGTCGATTACTGGACCGACGTGGGTCGAGATTGGGCGCAGACGCTGGGCGAGATGCGCGGCGCGGCGATGAAGCTGGGCCAGCTCGCGTCGCAATACGCGGACGTGCTGCCGCCGCAACTCGCGGAGCAGTTGAAGAAGCTGCAGAACGCGGCCGAGCCGATCCCGTTTGCCAAGGTCGAGGCCGCACTGGCCGAACGCTGGAGCGCGGAGCAGCGCGCGCAGGTGGCGCACATCGAGCCCAAGGCGCTGGCGTCGGCCAGCATCGGACAGGTGCATCGCGCGCGGCTCGCGGATGGCCGTGACGTGGTCGTGAAGGTTCGCTATCCGGGCGTCGAGCGGGCCGTGGACGCGGACCTCACGCAGCTGCGCCGGCTGATCGGCATGTCCAAGCTGCTGCCGGTGGACGACTCGGCGATGGACAAGCTGATGGGCGAAGTGCGCGCGCGCTTTCGCGATGAAACGGATTACGGCACGGAGCTGGTCCATCTGCGCCTGCTGCGCGCGGACGCCGCGCTGCCGGGCATCGTCTATCCCGAGCCGCTGGAATCGCTGTGCGGTCCCGGCGTGCTGGTGCTCAGCGAAGAGCCGGGCGTGTCGCTGGAAATGGCGCGCACCTGGTCGCAGCAACGGCGCGATGCGCTGGCGCTCACGCTGTGCCGCTGGCTCGCGCACCAGCTGTTCGTGGCGCACGCGGTGCACGCGGATCCGCACCCCGGCAATTTCGCGTTTCGTGAAGAGACCGGCGAGATCGTGGTGTACGACTTCGGTTGCGTGAAGCGCGTGCCGCCGGCGGTGGTGGCGGACGTGCGCGAGATCATCGATGCGTTCTCGGAACGAAACTGGCCGCGCACGCACGCGGCGCTGGACCGTCTCGGCGGGCTCGCGGACAAGACCCCGCTGAAGCTGATCGAACCGCTGTACCGCGACATCGAGCGCCTGATGACGCAGCCGCTGGCCAATCCCGACGGCTTCGATTTTTCCGACCCGGCGTTCATCCCGGCGCTGCGCGACAACGCGCGCGCGCATCTGGGGCTGACGTTCAAGTTCAAGCCGGTCACCGACATGGTGTTCGTGCTGCGCGCCGTGAGCGGGTTGTACTGGTTGATGCGGGGGCTGGGTGCGCGGGTGGATCTGAATGCGGTGCTGGCCGAGCATGGCTTGACGCTGCGGCGCCCGTAGCCCGGGTGAAACCCGGGGTGCCTGCCCGCTGAACGAGAGAAACCCCGAGTTTCACCCGGGCTACGGTTCTCCCTCCCCCGGCCTGCGCCGCTAGCGGAGTACAGTCGGGAACACTCGGGGAAGGGAGATGGCGATGACGGCGCGTGCGGACATTCTCGGCAACAAACACGACATCCTGAAACTCAAGGCCGACAAGAAGACCGGCGCGGTCGAACTGTCCGACAAGTTGTTCGAGAACTTCGTGATGTACGCGAAGGCCAACTGGCTCTACCAGGCACAGCCTGGCGCCCAGAAAGCGGCCGATGCCCTGGCCGCAACCGGTCCCGCGACGCTGGCCTGCGGCACGATCCGCGAAGCGCTCAAGCTCATGCTGCGCGAGGACCTCGAGCAGACGGCGGTGAACGAGGACATCAACAGCTACTTCCTCACCAAGCCGGGCCTCAAGTGCTATGACGCGCGCGTCACCGGCAATCTCTTCGACGAAACGGGCGCCGGCAACGCGCTGGCCTGCCACTTCAGCACCCATTACTTCATCAAGTGCAACGGCAAGTGGTACGACCCGTGTCTGACCGCGCAGTACTTCACGCGCGAAGGCCCGGTGCAGGCCTACACCGAGAAGGTCGGGCCGACGTCCGCCAACTCGATCGCCAGTTTGCGCAAGGCCGGGACGGGTCCGGCACTGATGGTCTTCAAGCTCGAACCCGGGCGTTCCGTGCCGGGCTTCGGCTCGGTGTGGAAGCTCATCAGGAAGAATGAGCTCAAGGCCGCGGTGACGCAGCTCGATCTCGTGAAGGCGAAGGCCGATCCGGATCTGAAGGCGGCGAAGTGGGTGTGAGCTGAAGGTCGGACGCGCCCGTAGCCCGGGTGAAACCCGGGATGGCTGCTCGTTGAACGAGGGAACCCCGGGTTTCACCCGGGCTACGGTGTTCCGCTTGCCTTACGCGTAATTCGGCGCCCTGCGCCCCGCCCACGGCGCGGCCTGCTCGAGCTGACCTGCGAGGCTGTACAGCGTCTCCTCGTCGCCCAGGTGCCCGACGAACTGCATCGCCATCGGCAGCCCTGATTTGGCCTGCCACAGCGGCAGCATCACGGCAGGTTGTCCGGTGGTGTTGAACAGCGCGGTGAACGTCGAATAGTTCTGGATGATGTGGTTCCACCAGCCCAGCATGTCGAGGTTCGGCGCGTTCTGATCCAGCTCGCCGAGCTTCGCGACATCACGCCCCAGGCCCGGCGTCAGCACGAGGTCGTAACCGCGCATCGCGGTGCAGACGCTGCGCGTGATTGCGTTCTGCTGCGCCATCGCCTCCTCGATCTGGAACGCGCGCAGCGACTTGCCGTACTCGTACACGGTCAGCGTCACGCGCTCGGCGGTGTCGGGGCCGATCTTGCGGCCAGTGGCCTGCGAGAACTGCTCCATGTAATAGCCCAGCGTCGTCGCCCACAGGCGAATCGTGGATTCGTTGAACGTCGGCGCGTCGTACTCGAACTTCAGCGGCTCGCACACGTGGCCCAGGCTCTCCAGCAGCTTCACGGTGTCGGCGAGGCGCGCGAGATTCTCCGGCGCCGTCTTCATCGCGCCCGGCAGGCCGTCGACGACGCCGATGCGAAGACGCCGGGGCGTGGTCATCGCGCTGGCGAGGAAGCCGCGCTTCGGCGGCTGCGCCGCGTAGAAGTGGCCATCGTCGGGACCGTGGATCGCATCGAGCAGCGCGGCCGAATCGCGCACCGTGCGCGTCTCGACGAACTCCACGCCCAGGCCCCACAGCAGCGCGCCGAAGTCCGGTCCGCCCGGCGTGCGGCCACGCGACACCTTCATGCCGACCAGGCCGTTGACGGCCGCGGGGATGCGGATCGATCCGCCGCCGTCGTTGGCGTGCGCGATGGGCACCATGCCGCTGCCCACCGCGGCGCCAGCGCCGCCGGATGATCCACCGGCGGAGTAGCCGAGATTCCAGGGATTGCGCGTGGGGCCATAGAGCAGCGCCTCGCTGTTGGCGTTGAACGCCATCTCGGGCAGTGTCGTGGTGCCCACCGTCACCAGGCCCGCCGCGCGGCAGCGCTGCATCATCACGGTGTCGACGTCGTAGCGCATGCCCTCGGCAAGGCGCGAGCCGGCCGACGACACCATGCCCTTGAAGTGCATGCCGAACTCCTTCACCAGGAAGGGCACGCCGCGGAACGGACCCATCGGCAGGTTCTTGATCTCGCCCATCGCGTGGTCGCGCAGCTTCTGCACGACGCAGTTCACCTTCGGGTTCATGCGTTCGATGGCGTCGATCGCGCTGTCGACGAGGTCCTCCGGCGAGACCTCCTTGCGGCGCACCAGGTCGGCGAGGCCGAGGCCGTCGTACTTCGAGTATTCCTTGAGGATCATGGGGCGCGCCTTTCGTTCGGGTCGTTGTGGGACGCAGGGATCATCGAACTCGCCCCCCATGCTCACAATGACCCGGTTGGGTCATTTGTGACGCCCGTAGCCCGGACGAAGTCCGGGGTTCCCCTCGCATAGGGAGCGCAACCCCGGACTTCGTCCGGGCTACGGGGACAGCAGTCCCTGCCCCATCGCGTGCGCCACCGCTTGCGCCACCGTATGCGCACCAAGCTTCTCCATCGCCGACTTGCGCTGTCGCCGCACGGTCTCCACCGAGCGGTGCACGCGGCGCGCGGTCTCGGGCGCACTCAGGCCGGCGGCGGCGTGCGACAACATCTCGCGCTCGCGCGGCGACAGCTTGGTGACGCGCGGCGTGTCGGCGCGCAGTCCGAAGCGCGACGCGACGGCGGCGTGGAACTCGTGCGCCATCACGAACAACTGGTCGGTGACCCGTGCCTGCTGCGTGCGCCACGCGCTGTGTCCTTCGTGCGCCACCGCCGTGACGAACGCGAAGCCGCCGTCGGGCAGATGGATGGGCACGGAGAGCCCATCCTCGATTCCAAAATTCTCGACGTAGGCGAGCGCTTCCTTCTGCAGCGGCGTGAGCCAGCCCGCCCCTTTCACGTGCTGCCAGTCGAGCGGCAGCGTGCGCGGATAACTGGCGACGAGGAAGGGGTCGACGCGGCTGAAGCGCGACCATCCCGTCCTCACGCGCGCCGGCCAGTTGCGCCACGCGATGTCGGGTGCGTTGTATTGCCCGTCCGGCGTGCGTGCCCGGCGCATGAAGCCATAGTCGACGGCGTCGAAGCCCAGCGCGTGCGTGGCTTCCGCGAGACGGTCGAGCGCGACGTCGAACGAACGGGCGCGGTGGAAACCGGTTTCGATCTGCATGGCACATCTCCTCGCTGCGATCACCGGACCGCGTCGAGGCGGGCCGGGATCCGGGTCGAAGACCTGGATCGACCTAGCGTATCGGCGCAGGGGTCGCGTGGCCATTGCGGGCTTTCCTGCGCTCCGCGCCGACGGACGCTCTACGTCGGCGGGAAGGTGCTCTCCTTCCCCCGCGGCAGCGGGCAGAGGGGCAAAGCGGGTGCGTCAGCTCGCCTTGCGAAACGTCAGGTTGATGCGCAACTCCCCGAGCAGCGGATGCTGCGCCGCCTTGATCGGCTGAACACCGTGATACCGCAGCCTTGAAGGCCCGCCCCAGACGACGACATCACCGTGGACCAGCGGGACGCGCTGCTGCTTGTCGGCACGCTGGTCGCCACCGAACAGGAACGTGGCCGGCACGCCGAGCGAAACCGACACGATCGGATGCGCGTAATTCCCCTCGTCGCGATCCTGGTGCAGGGTCAGGCGTGCGCCGGGTTCGTAGCGGTTCACCAGGCAGGCGTCCGGCTTGAAGCCTTCGAACCCGGCCGCGGCGGCGGCGCGATCCGCCAGATCCGCGAACAGCGCCGGCATCGACGGCCACGGCTGGCCGTTGAGCGGATCGATGGCGTCGTAGCGATACCCGCGCCGATCGCTGACCCAGCCGAGCCGGCCGCAGTTGGTCATCGCCACTGACATCGTGTGGCCACCGGGCGTGACGAGATGACGGAACGGCGACTGCGCCGTGATGGCGTCGACGGCCGCGAGCAGATCGTGCTGATCGTCGAGCGCGAAGCCGCGCAGCACGACCGCGCCCGGTGCGAGCGCTTCGGTTCCGGTGTGCGGCGCGGTGTCGGCGAACAGGTCCATCGCGCGTCGCGATTCAGGTGGCGTCGTGGAAGATCACGCCGAGCGTGTGCCGGTGACCCGAGCGCAAGCGGCTCACGCCATGCCGCAGATTCACGCGATAGACGCCGCGCGATCCGTTCACCGGCCGGTGATGCACGGCGAACACGATGGCGTCGCCCTGCTGCAGCGGCACCACCTCGGCGACGGACTGCATCCGCGGGCGCTGCTCGGTCAGCACGAACTCGCCGCCGGTGAAATCCTCTTCCGGTTTCGACAGCAGCACGGCCAGCTGCAGCGGAAACGCGTGCTCGCCGTAGAGATCCTGGTGCAGGCAGTTGTAGTCGTCGGCGCCGTAGCGCAGCAGCAAGGGCGTCGGACGCTTCTGCCCAGCGGAGTGGCAGCGCTGCACGAAATCGGCGTGCGTCGCGGGATACTGCACGTCGATCTTCATCGCCTGGCTCCAGCGATTGGCCAGCGGCGCCAGGTGCGGATACACGCCGGTGCGCAAGGTCGCGACCAGATCCGGCAACGGGTACGCGAAATACTGGTACTCGCCGCGGCCGTAGCCGTGACGCGCCATGACGATGCGGCTGCGAAACAGCGCCGCTTCGTCGTAGAGCGCAATGGCGGACGCGCATTGCGTGGCGTCGAGCAGCTTGGGGATCACGGCGTAGCCGTGCGCGTTCAGATCGTCGTGGACGTTCTGCCAGTCGATGGCGTCGAGGCGCCGCACGAGCGCGTCGTGCGGCGTCCCATCCGCTTCGCGAAGCACCGCGCTCAAGCGCGTGCCTCGCGATCGAGCAGGGCGCGCTTGCGCTCCACGCCCCAGCGGTAACCCGACAGCGCGCCGTCGTTGCGTACGACGCGATGGCAGGGAATGGCGACCGCGATCGCGTTGGCGCCGCAGGCCTGCGCCACCGCGCGCACCGCCTTGGGCATGTCGATGCGATTCGCGATGTCCGCGTAGCTCGCCGTCTGGCCGGCCGGAATCTCGCGCAGCGCCTGCCACACGCGCTGCTGGAACGCGGTTCCACGCACGTCGAGCGGAAGATCCAGACCCGTGCCCGGCGCTTCGACGAAGCCGACGATCTGCGCGACGCGCTGCTCGAACCCGGCGTCGCCGCCGACGAGCCTGGCCTTCGGGAAGCGGTCCTGGAGGTCGCGTGCGAGTGCTTCGGGATCGTCGCCGAGCAGGATCGCGCAGATGCCGCGCGCGCTTTCGGCGACCAGGATGGCGCCCAGCGAACAGTCGCCGATCGCGAATCGGATCTCGGTGTTCGCACCACCGTCGCGATAGGCCGTGGGCGTCATGCCGAGCAGCTCGTTGGATCGCGCGTAGAAGCGTCCGTTGGATCCGTAGCCCGCTTCGAAGATGGCGTCGGTCACGCTGCCGCCGTTCTTCACCAGCTCCTTGCGCACGACGCGGCCCCGGTGCGCCGCGGCGTAGGCCTTCGGCGTCAGGCCGGTGACCGTCTTGAACACGCGGTGGAAGTGGAAGCGGCTGATGCCCGCCTGCTGCGCCAGTGCATCGAGGCTGGGCATTTCCTCCGAGGACTCGATCACGCGGCAGGCCTTCGTGACCTTCGCAGCGTGCTGTTCGACCAGCGAGGGCTGGTCGGGCTTGCAGCGCTTGCACGGCCGGAAGCCCGCGGCTTCGGCGGCGGCGGTCGTCAGGTGGAAGTCGACGTTCTCCGGACGCGCGGGGCGCGCGGCGCAGGAGGGACGGCAGTACACGCCGGTGGTCTTCACCGAATAGAAGAACTGTCCGTCGGCGCTCGCATCGCGTGCCTGCACGCGCGGCCAGCGCGGGTCGCCTTGCGTGCGGGCGGCGCGCTCGGCGGTGACAGCCTTGGTGGAATGGGTTGCGGTGTTCATGGCCTCTGTCCCTCGTCTGGAACTGGATGGTGCAGGTGCCAATCTACGGCCCGATCCGAGCTTGCACACTCCGGGTCTTGCGGTCGAATTCGAAAGGTCCAAGAGCGACGTAGCCCGGCCGAAGTCCGGGGCTCACCTCGCAATTCGAGCAGCGATCCCGGACTGCGTCCGGGCTACGGGGGCGTCGAATTCGCCGCGAACCACTATTCCCCTGGCTGACTCCGCACCCGCTCCACCGCCGTCTGCCACCCGGCGTACAAGGCATCCGCCTTCTTCGACGCCAGCGCTGGCTTGAAGTGCGCCTCGGCCTCCCACAGCTTCGAGATGCTGTCGAGCGAGTCGTAGACACCGGCCTGCAGGCCGGCCGCGAACGCCGCGCCCAGCGCCGTGGTCTCGACCGTCGCGGGGCGCACGACGGCGACCTGCAGGATGTCGGCCAGCGACTGGGCGACGAAGTCGTTCACCACCATGCCGCCGTCGATGCGCAGCTCGGTGGGATCCATCGCGTCCTCGCGCATCGCGCCGAGAAGATCGCGCGTCTGGTAGCAGACGCTCTCCAGCGCGGCCCGCACGATGTGCGCGATGCCGGAGTTGCGCGTCAGGCCGAAGATCGCACCGCGCGCCTGCGGATCCCAGTACGGCGCGCCCAGACCGGTGAAGGCGGGGACCAGATACACGCCTTCGGTGTCCTCGATCGAACGCGCGAGCTTCTCGGTGTCGCCGGCCGACTCGATCAGGTGCACCGCGTCGCGCAGCCACTGCACCGCCGCGCCGGCGACGAAGATGCTGCCTTCGAGCGCATACGTGGTCTTGCCGCCGAAGCGGTAGGCCACCGTCGACAGCAGCTTGTTGCGGCTGCGCACGAACTCTTCGCCGGTGTTGAGCACCATGAAGCAACCGGTGCCGTAGGTGCTCTTGATCATGCCGGGCGCAAAGCAGGCCTGGCCGACGGTGGCGGCCTGCTGGTCGCCGAGGATGCCGCGGATCGGGATGGCGCCGTCGAACAGCGCGCCGTCGGTGGCGCCGAATTCGGCGGCGCAATCCATGACCTCGGGCAGCAGCGCGCGCGGCACGCCGAAGAACGTCAGCAGCTCGTCGTCCCAGTCCTGCGTGCGCAGGTTGAACAGCGCCGTGCGTGATGCATTGCTGGCGTCGGTGGCGTGCACCTTGCCGCCGGTGAGCGTCCACAGCAGCCAGGAATCGATGGTGCCGAACGCCAGCTCGCCGTTCTCGGCGCGGGCGCGCGCTCCGTCCACGTGTTCCAGCATCCACGCGATCTTGGTCGCGGAGAAATAGGGATCGAGCAACAGGCCGGTGCGCTCCGACAGCCATTCGCTGCGATCGGCGTGCTTCGCACAGAAGTCCGCCGTGCGCCGGTCCTGCCAGACGATCGCTGGATGGATCGGCTTGCCGCTCTTGCGGTCCCAGATCACCGCGGTCTCACGCTGGTTGGTGATGCCGATGCCGGCGATGTCCTTGGCGCCGAGCTTCGCGGCCTTCAGCGCACCGCGCACGCAGGCGATGGCGTCGTCGCGAATCTGCAGCGCGTCGTGCTCGACCCAGCCCGGCTTCGGGAACGACTGCGGCAGTTCGACCTGGTGCGTGCCGAGCTTGTGCCCGGCGGCGTCGAACACGATGGCGCGGGTGCTGGTGGTGCCCTGGTCGATGGCGAGCAGTGCCTTCATGAAGCGTTCCTCTGTCGTAGCCCGGACGAAGTCCGGGAGTGGCGCCGGTACGTCGGGGAAAAGTCCCGGACTTCGTCCGGGCTACGAAGACATCGGGCTCGCCGGAGGAATTGCGGGACTCGCATGGATTGACCTCCTCGGTTGTGGAAGACTGCGCCGATATCGATCGAGATGCGCCGGCCCAGGCGTACAGCAGACGGAAACTACATCTTGAGTGCGACCGAGTTCCAGTTGAAGGTGCGCAATGGCGTCGCATTCGTGCGCGCCTGGCTGCCTTCGGCTGCGCCGCGCGCCTGCGTGCAGATCGTGCACGGCATGTCCGAGCACGGCGGTCGCTACGCACGTTTCGCCACCGCGTTGACGCGCGCCGGCTACGCGGTGTTCGCGCACGACCTGCCCGGTCACGGCCGCACGGCGCGTGCCCCGGACGAGCTCGGGCATTTCGCCGACGAGCATGGCTGGCGCCTGGCGCTGCAATCGATCCGCGCGGTGCAGGTGGACATGCGCGAGCGTTACCCCGGCGTGCCGCTGATGCTGTTCGGTCACAGCATGGGCGCGCTGCTGTCGCAGGATTACATCGTCCATCACGGCCGCGACATCCAGGCCTGCGTGCTGTCGTCGACCACCGGCAACATGGGCGCGATGCGCGCCATCGGCGCCGTGCTGATGAACGCGGAGATCGCCTGGGGCGGTCCGCGCCATCGCAGCGCGCTGGCCGAGCGCCTGTCGTTCGGCAAGTTCAACCGGCGCTTCAAGCCGACGCGCACGGCGTTCGACTGGCTGTCGCGCGACGCCGCCGAGGTGGACGCCTACGTCAACGATCCGCGCTGCGGCTTTCGCGCGTCGTCCGGGCTGTGGTCCGACCTGCTGGCCTACGGCGCGCGCCTGCGCGAGCCGGCACGGCTCGCGCGCATTCCCAAGAACCTGCCGGTGCTGATCATCGCCGGCACCGAGGACGCAGCCACGCAGGGCACGCGCGGACCCAGCATCCTCGAGCGCGCGTACGCGCAGGCCGGCCTCAAGGACGTGACGCTGAAGATCTACGACGGCGGCCGTCACGAACTGCTGAACGACACCTGCCGCGAGCAGGTCACCACCGACATCACCGACTGGCTGATCGCGCACTCCACAGCGCGCCGCACTTGAAGATGCAGCCGACGCGTCGTGCCTTGCTGCTGGGGCTCGCGCTGTCGCCGGTGCTCGCGATCGCCGCGCCGCCCAAGGCCGAGCGCTGGGAACGCTGGACGCGCAACAACCCCGCCGCCCCGCGCGTGCTCAATCACACGCTGTGGACGCAGTTCCTCGGCCGTTACGTCGTCACCGGCGCCGATGGCGTGGCCCGTGTGCGCTACGGCGCCGTCAGCGGCGAGGATCGCGGGTACCTGCGCGTGTATCTCGACCAGCTCCAGCGCACCGAGGTGTCGAAGCTGCGGCCCGACGAGCAGCTCGCGTACTGGATCAACCTGTACAACGCGCACACCGTGAAGCTGGTGCTGGAGCGCTACCCGCTGGCCAGCATCCTGTCGATCGCGATCTCGCCGGGCCTGTTCGCCAAGGGCCCGTGGGGCGCGAACATGCTCAAGGTCGAGGACGAGACGCTGTCGCTCGACGACATCGAGCACCGCATCCTGCGACCGCTCTGGCACGACCCGCGCACCGCCTACGCGCTGTGCCGCGCGGCCATCGGCAGT
The DNA here is from genome assembly GCF_004364935.1 of Panacagrimonas perspica. Classification (GTDB taxonomy): domain Bacteria; phylum Pseudomonadota; class Gammaproteobacteria; order Nevskiales; family Nevskiaceae; genus Panacagrimonas; species Panacagrimonas perspica. The sequence goes on from NZ_SOBT01000009.1 coordinate 767,979, forward strand.
CCGAATCTCGCCAGCGAGGCCTACACCGCCTCGAACGCCGGTGCGATGTTCGATGCCGCCGCACGCGCCTTCGTGAACACGCCGCGCGGCGTGCGCTTCGACGAGAAGGGCCGCCTGCAGGTGTCGAGCCTGTACGAATGGCTGAAGCCGGATTTCGGCGCGAAGGACGCGGACGTCATCGCGCACCTGCGCCAGTACGCGGCGCCGGCGCTGGCGGAGCAGCTTGCCAGCGTGACGCGGATCGGCGGCGATGCGTTCGACTGGAAGCTCAACGACCAGATCGATGACTCGCAGGGCGGCGGGGAATTGGCGCCGACGCTCTACGGGCCTGCTGCTCCGGCTGCCGGCGAGTAGCGGCGTATCCCCGCATCGGGTTGCGCCCGATACGTCTCGTCACGAAAGGATGAGGGGAGGCACCCGCGCTGAGCGCGCTTCAATGCCTCGCTCACGACAGGCAGCCGAGTCCGACAGCACGCGCGCATCGATCCGCGCGACGAAATCTTGACGCGCGTGACGGTTTTCCGTGCGCCGGAATCCGACTGACGGGTCGATCACGTCGGCGGCCATCGGTCGCGGACCACCGCTCATCCCCGGCGTCGCCATGTCCATGCCGTCCGTCTGCGCCGACGAAACAAGCTGCCACCTGACTCCTATGAATGGTCCACCGGAGGGCGGCAAGCGCAGACACCTGCCGGGAGACACCGCGAAGCAGTCGGGCGGCGTCTCCGGAAAGGTCCGCACCCACCGTCCGGACATCTCATTTTCGTTTCCAGATTGGAGGATTCCCATGCGCAAGATCTCGATGTTCCTCGCCGCTTCCGCCCTGCTTGGCGCCGCGTCGGCACAGGCCGCCCCCGTCGGTGGTCTGCCCGTGGTCGGCGGCCTCGGCTCCAGCCTCGGCGGCGCGCTGAACGGCCTGCCGGTGCTCGGCTCGCTGACCGGCTCGCTCACCGGTGTGATCGGTGGCCAGAACGGCCTGCCGGTGATCGGCGGCGTGCTGAGCGGTTCGACCGGCGGCGGCCTCGCGGGGCTGCCCGTCCTGGGCGGCACGCTCTCGGGCGGCCTGCCCGGCCTCGACGGCCTGCCGGTCGTCGGCGGCCTGCTGAGCGGCTCGGTCGGTGGCGCCACGGGCGGGCTGACCGCGCTGGCGAGCCTGCCGGTCGTGGGTGGCGTGCTCGGCGGCACCTTGTCCGGTGGCCTGCCGACGCTCGACGGTCTGCCGGTCGTCGGCGGTCTGCTGGGTGGCTCGGTCGGCGGCTCCGGCGCCCTCGCGGGTCTGCCGGTGGTCGGTGGCCTGCTGAGCGGCAGCGTCTCGGGCGGCCTGCCCAGCCTCGACGGTCTGCCGGTGGTCGGCGGCCTGTTGAACGGCTCGCTCAGCGGCACGGTCGGTGGCCTCACCAACCTGCCGGCCGTCAGCGGTACGGCCAACGGCCTGGTCGGTGGCGTGCTGCCGGTGCTCGGCCAGCTGCCGGTGTCGAGCGTGACCAGCGGTCTGGCCCTCTGAGGTCAGCGCCGGGCAATTCATCGCCCGAACAAACCCCGCGGCGGCCTTCGGCCCCGCGGGGTTTTTGTTTGTGTAGCCCGGACGAAGTCCGGGGTTGCCCCTATTCAACGAGCATCCATCCCGGACTTCGTCCGGGCTACGTTGGCGCCATCGCCTGCGCGGGTCTCCGTAACCCGCAGCCCGGGTGAAACCCGGGATCGTCTCTTCCCAACGAGCGCCCATCCCGGGTTTCACCCGGGCTACGCGGGATCAGGTTTGCGACTGCTTCCACGTCACGAGCCGCGCGAGCCGGCGACGCACGATCTCTTCGCCGACCGCAGGACCGGTGAATCCATCGGCCAGCACATCCGCATTGGCCACGGCCGCAGCCTTCGCGGCAGCACGCAAGTAATCCGTCTGCGGATACGGGTCGTCCTCGAAACCCAGCCGCCCGCGCGCATCGCACTCGCAGGCGCTCAAGGCCTGTTCGAAACGGCCCGACTTCCGGAACGCATCGAAGCGCTCGAGCAATTCGAGCAGCGTCTTGGGCCGCAGCTCGCGCACCTTGTGCACGAGCAGGTGGTCGCGCGTGACCATCAGCGCCAGGTCGCGCGCGCCGTTGGGCACGCGCAGGCGTTCGCAGAACTGCTTGACCAGCGGCAGGCCGCGCATGTCGTGGCCGCGATGGCTCGGCAGCTCGCCCTTGGGCGTCGCCGCCTTGCCCAGGTCGTGCAGCAGCGTGGCGATGCGCACCTCGATGCCGTGCTGCGCACGCACCGCCGCGTCGACGCACATCAGCGTGTGCACCAGCGTGTCGACCTCGGGATGGTAGTCCGCGCGTTGCGGCACGCCGGACAGCGCGGCGAGTTCTGGCATCACGCGCGCCAGCGCGCCGCAGGCGTGCAGCACTTCGAAGAACGTGCCGGGGCTCGGCTCCATCAGCGCGCGCTCGGTTTCCTTCCAGACGCGCTCGGCGACGAGATGATCGACCTCGCCCGCGTCGACCATCGACCGCATCAGCGCCATCGTCTCGTCCGCCACACGAAATCCGAGCGAGGCGAAACGCGCGGCGAAACGCGCGATGCGCAGGATGCGCACCGGGTCCTCGGCGAACGCAGGCGAGACGTGACGCAGCAGGCGCGCATCGAGATCGCGCTGTCCGCCGTGCGGATCGACGAGCTTGCCGTCCTCGTCCTGCGCCATCGCATTGACCGTGAGATCACGCCGCCACAGATCGTCCTCGAGCGTCACCTCGGGACCGGTGTGGAACTGGAAGCCGTGGTAGCCGCGTCCGGATTTACGCTCGGTGCGGGCGAGCGCGTATTCCTCCTGCGTCTTCGGATGCAGGAACACCGGGAAGTCCTTGCCGACGGGCCGATAGCCCTGCGCCACCATCTCTTCGGGCGTGGCGCCGACGACGACCCAGTCGCGTTCCTTCACCGGCAGGCCGAGACGCGCGTCGCGCACGGCGCCACCGACCAGATAGATCTTCATCGCCGTCATTCCAGCTGCCCGGTCGGGGCGAGGTCCGCCGAGATCGGCGTCAGCCAGGGCTTCATGCGCTGCGGCTTGCCGCTCGCCTCCCAGCCGAACACCGTGCTGTGCCAGGCGATGCGCTGGATGTAATTGCGCGTCTCGTTGAACGGAATGTTCTCGATCCAGACGTCGGTCTCCAGCGGCTGCGCCGGCAGCCAGCGCCGCACCGCATTCGGGCCGGCGTTGTAGGCGCCGAGCACGAGCACGAAGCGCCCGCCGAACGTCTCGAACTGCTCGCGCAGGTAGGTGGTGCCGAGCAGCAGGTTGGTCGACGGATCGAACAGGCTCTCCTCGGTGGGCTTGTCGAAGCCGTTGCGTCGCGCCACGGCGCGCGCCGTCTCCGGCAGCAGCTGCAGCAGGCCCAGCGCGTTGGCGGACGAGCGTGCGCGCGGGTCGTACAGGCTCTCCTGGCGCAGCACGCCCCAGACCCATTCCGGCGGCAGCTTCGCGCGCTTGGCGGCGCCGGTGAGTTCCGCGGCGTAGGGGCGCGGGTAGAGCAGATCGAAGTCGTCGAAAACCTCGGCGCGGGTCGACGAGGCGACCGCCTGCAGATGCCATCCCCAGGCGGACGCGACGCGTGCGGCCTCCAGCAGATGCGTCGCGTCGAAGTTCTTCGTCGCCTCGTTCCACTCGGCGCGCGCCCACGGCAGCTGCTCGATCTTCCAGGCTTCCCTGGCGCGAACGAATCCAGGCGAATCGCCGATGAGCTGACGCGCCGCCGGATCGCCCGGACGCACCTGCGCGCGCGGTGCATAGGCCCGGCCCAGACGTTCGGACGCCAGCGCCGAGTAGTAGCCGTTCTCGGTGCTGAGGCGCTGGTAGTCGGCGCTCGCAGCGTCGCGCCGGTCGAGCTTTTCAGCGACGCGTCCGCGCCAGTAACGCCAGCGCGGCTGCTCGGCCAGTGCCGGCGGCATCTGCGCGATCCAGCTCGCGGCCTGCGGCCAGTCGCTGGCCCACAGCGCGGCGCGCACGCGCCACTCGTGCGCGCGCTCGTCGAGCGCCACCTCGGGCACCTGGCGGAACATGCCGACGGTTTCCGGCCGGCGACTCCAGGCCAGGTTCAGCGCGATCTCGCGGCGCATCTCGCCGGTGCTGCCCGGCGACTGCAGCGAGGGCATCGTGCACGGCCTTCCGCAATTGGCTTCCAGGCGTGCCGCGACGACGGCGGCGTCGTCCGGGTTGGCGCGCGCGAGTTTCGCGAAGCCGTCGATCGCCGCGCGCGGCTCGACGCCGGACACGATGCCGCGCTCGAGATTGCGCGTCGGATCGCTCAGCACGTCGACCCACAGTTCGTAGGGAGCGCGCTGCGGAGCCGGAAGCTGGCGGATGAGCATGCGGGCGACATCCAGCTTGCCGGCCTCGAGCGCGAGGCGCGCACGTTCCGCGACCTGCGCCGCGCCCAGCACGCCCTGCTGCGTCAGCCAGTCGATCATCGGCGCGCACGACGCCGGCAGCTCGGAACCGGTGCGCCAGATCGCCAGACCCGGCGCGATCAGCGCCGGCGTCGGTCCGGTGGCGATGCTGGCGACGATCGCGTGACAGCGCAGCGAAGTGTCGGCACGCGCCTCGACGTAATAGGCCAGGAACTCCGGCCAGCGGCCCTGGTCGGCGAGCTTCCTGAGCCAGGCGGTGCGCAGATCCCGCGTCCACGGCGCGTCACCGTCGCGCGTCAGGAAGGTGCCGATGGCGTCGTCCGGCGGCAGCGGGCTGCGCGCGAGCTGCCACTCCAGGCGCTCGCCTTCGAGATAGGGATACAGCGGATAGCTGCGCAGCAACGCGCTGTCGTTGGCGTCGACGACGCCTCGCGGGATGGCGGCCAGCGCCTCGACGAATGCGGCCCGCGCCGGGGCCAGCGCGTCAGGCGTCTGGGCCGCCGCCAGTGAAGGCAGCAACAGCGCGACGACGACGGTCAGTGCTCTCGAAAGCATGGCGACAGGCAGGTACGGTGGGTAGGATGCGCGCCCCATTGTACGAATCGCGCCCTGAACACCGGCGCATCTGCGGGCACTCATGGAAACCCTGCTGATCTTTCTCGCCACCGGTGCGGTTGCCGGAGTGCTGGCCGGCCTCTTCGGCATCGGCGGCGGCATGGTGATGGTGCCCGCGCTGGCGCTGGTGCTGGCGCGGCAGAACGTGCCGCCCGAGATCGTCATGCACATCTCGCTCGGCACTTCCCTGGCGGTGATCGCGCTGACGTCGATCACCTCCACGTTGTCGCACCATCGTCGCGGCGGCGTGCGCTGGGACCTGCTGCGTGTGTACGGCCCCGCCCTGGCCATCGGTGCGCTCGCCGGTGCGTTCGTCGCCGACGCGCTGCCCGGACAGGCGCTGCGCAAGCTCGTCGGCATCAGCAGCCTGCTGATCGCGATGCAGATGGCGTTCGACTACAAGTTCGGCGCGATGCAGCGCCTGGCTGCGCCGCGCACGACCGAACTGGGCGTGTCGGGCGGCATCATCGGCATGCTGTCGTCGCTGATCGGCATCGGCGGCGGATCGCTGACCGGGCCGTACCTGGCGCTGCGCGGCATCGCGCTGCGCGAGTGCGTGGGCACGGCGGCGGCCGGCGGCATTCCGATCGCCTGGGCAGGCGCATTCGGCTACGTGCTGGCCGGCTGGGGACATGCGGGCGTGCCGGCGCCGTCGCTCGGCTATGTCAGCGGGCCGGCGTTCGCCGGCCTGGCGGTGGCCAGCACCTTGATGGCACCCCTGGGCGCGCGCCTGGCGCACAGCCTTTCCCCGCGCAAATTGCAATTGTCGTTCGCCGCGATGCTGGTGCTCGTCGCCTACGAAATGCTGCGAACCTGAACGGACCGGCAGCTGCGGGCTGAGCGGCAGCTGTGGGGCGACCAGCGGTGTCCCGTTGCGGCCCGTGCGTTCACGTGGCGTATTAGATTTCCGACGCTCCTTCGCGCATCTGCGGATGCAGAAAGCTCGCGCCGAAATGCCATGAATATCCCTCCCAAAGCGATCCACTACGCGATTCACGGGCTGCTGGCCCGCCACCGGGTCGAGCAAGGCTTCAGTTTTCCTCTCAAGCAGTTGATGGCGGAGTGGCCGGAGACGGCATTGCGCCGCGGAGATCTGATCAAGGGCCTCGAAGGCCTGCGCAAATCGGGACATCTGACGATCGATCAGACGCCGGAAGGTCCGATGGTGCGCTTGATCAACGAAGACTTCGGGCTGGTCGTCACGGCGCTGGATCGCGACGCCGTCACCACGCTCACCCGCCTGCGCGAATTGCGTCGCCGTCCGCAGTCGCACGTCGCGGCACTGGTTCCGGATCAGAAGCATGCGCGCCGGCCCGGCGAGTCGGGGCCCAAGCCCTCGGATTGAGCGTTTCCCGGATGGCTTCAAGAAACCCTCCTTGCGGAGGGTTTTTCGTTTGTGATGGCGGCTTCCCGGGCTTCGCCCGGGCTACTCGATCAGCCTTCGGTGAGCGGTGCGTCCGGAAGGAAGTTCACGCCGCGCATCGGCATCGACAGGATGACCTCGTGCAGTGCGCGGATCGCCTGGAGGCGCGGAAACGTCTTGCGCCAGACCAGCGCGATGCGACGCGAGGGCGCCTTGTTGGCAAACGGGCGCGCCACCAGCAGCGGCGCGTCTTCGGCGGGACGGTTCTCAACCGACGAGCGCGGCAGCACCGTGAGCCCCAGGCCGCTGGCGACCATGTGGCGAATCGTCTCCAGGCTGCTGCCGGTCTGCGGCTGCGGACCGGAGGCATCCGGATCCACGCACTTCGGGCAGGCCTCGATGACCTGCTCGCGGAAGCAGTGTCCCGGGCCGAGCAGCAGCAGCGGCTCTTCGGCGAGCTTGCGCGCGGTGATCTGCGCCTCGCCCGCCCAGCGATGGTCCGCCGGCAGCATGACGACGAAATCCTCGTCGTAGATCGGCCAGATGCTCAGGCCCTGCGGGTCGATCGGCACCGCGACGCAGATGACGTCGATCTCGTTGTCGCGCAGCTGCTCGAGCAGGCGCGCCGTGAAGTTTTCCTCGATCACCAGCGGCATGTTCGGCGTGCGCTGGCGCAGCAGCGGAATCAGGTGCGGCAGCAGGTACGGCCCGACGGTGTAGATGGCGCCGAAGCGCAGCGGGCCGACGAGTTCGTCCTGGCCTTCACGCGCCAGGTCCTCCAGCAGCTTGGCCTCGGAGAGCACGCGCTTGGCCTGCGCCACCACCTTCTCGCCGACCGGCGTGGGTTTGACTTCGCCACGCACGCGCTCGAACAGCGTCACCCCGAGCTGCTCCTCGAGCTTCTTGATCGCCACCGACAACGTCGGCTGCGACACGAAGGAACGCTCCGCCGCGTGGCCGAAGTGGCGCTCCTTGTCGAGGTTCACGAGATACCGCAGTTCGGTGAGCGTCATGTCCCGAGCCAGTCGCGTGGTTTGAGGAATTCGTCGATCAGCCTGGCCTCGGGCGAGCCGGGCGCGGGCTTCAGATCGTAGCGCCAGCGCACCTCGGGCGGCATCGACATCAGGATGGATTCGGTGCGCCCGCCCGACTGCAGGCCGAACAGCGTGCCGCGATCCCAGACGAGGTTGAACTCGACATAGCGGCCGCGGCGCACGAGCTGCCAGTCGCGTTCCGCCTCGCCGTACGGCGTGCCGCGGCGACGCTCGACGATCGGCAGATACGCTGGCAGAAAGCTGTCGCCGATCGCACGGATCAGCGCGAAGCTCGCGCCGAAGCCGCCCTCGCTCCAGTCGTCGCAGAACAGTCCGCCGACACCGCGTGTCTCGCCGCGGTGCTTGAGCACGAAGTAGTCGTCGCAGTGCTTCTTCAGGCGCGGGTAGATCGTGGCGCCCGCCGAATCGCACGCGGCCTTCGCGCTGCGATGCCAGTGCACCGCGTCTTCCTCGAACGGGTAGTACGGCGTCAGGTCGTAGCCGCCGCCGAACCACCACACCGGATCCGCGTCCGGCTTCTCGGCGACGAGGTAGCGCACGTTCAGATGCGTGGTCGGCACGAACGGATTGCGCGGGTGCAGCACCAGCGAGACACCCATCGCGCGAAAGCCGCGGCCGGCGAGTTCCGGTCGCGCGGCGCTCGCCGACGGCGGAAGCCGCGGGCCGTGCACGAGCGAAAAGCCCACGCCTGCGCGTTCGAACAGCGCGCCGTTCTCGAGGATGCGTGTGGTGCCGCCCCCGCCTTCGGCGCGTGTCCACTCGTCGCGACAGAACTGCGCCGAACCGTCGGCCTGTTCCAGCCCTTCGCAGATACGCGTCTGCAAACCGCGCAGCCACTGCTCGACGGCGGCGGCATCCGGCTGCTGTTCGGGAAGCGGGCTCATCGCCGCAGGATATGGCCGGTCTGCGCGTCGCGGATCGACGTCGGCTTGCTCAGGCCGCCGAGTGCGCCGGGCAGCACGTAGTCGAGTTCGTCGCCGAAGTAGAGACGAGCCTGCGTCGCCGACAGCGCCGGTTCGCGCCCCGCCGGGTTGGCGCTGGTCGACACCACGGCGCCGCCGAAACGCTCGCACAGCGCGCGCACGGTCTCGTGCGCCGAGATGCGTACGGCGATCGTGTCGTGATCGCCGCTGATCCACATCGGCGTTTCTTCGCGGCAGGGAAACACCCAGGTATTCGGGCCGGGCCAGGTCAGTGCCGCGCGCTTCCAGACCGCGTTCGACGGCACCTCGATGAACGGTGCGAGCTGCTCTGCGCTGGACGCGACCAGGATCAGGCCCTTGTCCCAGCTGCGGTCCTTCATCGCCAGCAGGCGCTCGCAGGCGCGCTCGTTCCAGGGATCGGTCCCCAGGCCCCAGACGGCCTCGGTCGGATACGCGATGACGCCGCCGGCACGCAGGGCACGCGCGGCTTTGCGGAAGTGGACGGAGCTCATCGGGTCGCAATCGGAAGTTTCATGCGGGAATCATAAGGCGGCGTGCTATCCGCTTACGTAGCCCGGACGAAGTCGGGGATGTTGCAGCGTCGAACGCCCGCCTTTTTCTGGTCACGTCCCGCGCGGCTTCGCCCGGTGCGTCGCCTGCGCCGCCCGCGGATCATCCGGCCATGGATGGCGCGGATACCGGCCGCGCAGGTCCTTGCGAACCTCGATGTAGCCGCGCTCCCAGAACCCGGCGAGATCTTGCGTGACCGCCACCGGCCGCTGGCCGGGCGACAACAGGTGCAACAGCACCGGCACGCGCCCCGCGCACACCGTGGGCGTCTGCAGGCAGCCGAACATCTCCTGCAGCTTCACCTCCAGCGTCGGCGGCGCGCCGGCCGCGTAGCTCAGCCCGCGGCGCTGGCCCGAGGGCACCGTGAGCTGCGTCGGCGCGAGCTTCTGCAGTTGCTGCTGCGCGGCGTAGTCGAGCATGCCGTTGAAGATGTCCGGCAGGTTCAGCGCGTCCAGGTGCGCGCGTCGCGTCACGCCGTCCAGGTGTGGCGCGAGCCAGTCCTCCAGCGTGGCGAGCAGCGCATCGTCCGAGACGTCGGGCCACGCGCCTTCCGGCTGCCAGGCACGCAGGCTCTGCACGCGCGCCTGCCACTGCCGCGCGGATTCGTTCCACGGCAGGCAGCCCAGGCCGAGGCGGCGGATGCCGGCGATCATCGCGGTGCGGCCCGCCTCGCCGGCGTCCGCGATGCGGCGCGCCGACAGCACGATCGCGCCCAGGCGCTGCTGCTCCTCGGCGACGACGATGTCCTGCTGCGCGTCCCAGCGCACTTCGCGGTGCGACACCAGGCGATCGGCGTGCGCGGCACGGACCGCGGCCTCGTCGAGCGAGGCGGCCAGGCGGATGCGCCGCGTCGCGCCCGGGTCCCAGTGCGCGATGGCCAGCCACTCCGCACGCGCGAGCGGATCGTTCTCCGGCAGGCGCGCCTCGCCGCCATCGGCGCACAGGAACGCCACCTCTCGTGCACCGCGCGGGCCGCCGGACGAGAGTTCGCGCAGGCCTTCGCGGCGCCGTGCGAGACGCTCTGGGAACGCCACCGACACGAGCACCGGCAGGCCGTCGTGATCGAGCGTCGATGCGCTGCGCGCCGAACGCGGTTCTTCGCCGAGCAGACGCAGGGTCTGCCGCACCGTCTCGTCGACGCGACGCCGCTGCGCCGGATCCGGACTGCCGGCCGCGAGTCGCGCCACGCGCTCGACGAGATCGGTCGATCCTCCGGGATCGCGCTCGTCGAGCGCTGCGGCGAGCCAGGCGCCGGACTGTGCGAGCCCGCGATCACGCGCCACCAGCATCAGGTGTGCGATGCGCGGCGCGGCGGGCAGCCGTGACAAGGCGCGACCGTGCGGCGTGATGCGGCCCGCGCTGTCGAGCGCGCCCAGCGCGAGCAGCAGGTCGCGCGCGTAGTTCCAGTTGGCGGCACTCGGACGGTCGAGCAGCGCGAGCTGCGCCGGATCGCCGGCGCCCCAGGAGGCGAGCTCGAGCGCGAAGCGCGTGAGATCCGCCGCGAGGATTTCCGGCGTGTCGTGTGCGGCGAGCGCGCCCTGCTGGTCCTGGCTCCACAAGCGATACACGACGCCGGGCCCGAGGCGACCGGCGCGACCGGCGCGCTGGTCGGCCGCGGCGCGCGATACGCGCAGCGTGTCCAGCCGGTTGGAACCGGCGCCCAGATCGAAACGCGCTGCACGCACGTAACCGCCGTCGATGACGGTGGTCACGCCTTCGACGGTGAGACTGGTCTGCGCGATGTTGGTCGCCAAAATCAGCTTGCGCCGGCCCTGCGCGTCCGGCGCCAGCGCGAGGTCCTGCTCGGCGGACGACAGCTCGCCGTACAGCGGACGCACGACCAGATCCTTCGCCGCAGCGCTCGACTCCACCTGCCGCTGCGTGCCGCGGATCTCGCGTGCGCCGGGCAGGAAAGCGAGGACATCGCCCCGCGTCTCCGCGAGCGCCCGCAGCACGCCGCTGGCCATCGCATCGTCCAGGCGCGCGTCCGGCTTCTGACCGAGATAGCGCAGGTCGACCGGGAACATCCGCCCGCTGGCCTCGATGACCGGCGCGCCGTCGAGCAGCGCGGCGACACGCGCGGTGTCGAGCGTCGCCGACATCACCAGCACGCGCAGCTCGGGCCGCAGGTTGGCGCGCGCATCGAGCGTCAGCGCCAGCGCGAGATCCGCATCGAGGCTGCGCTCGTGGAACTCGTCGAAGATCACCAGGCCCACGCCCGGCAACTCGGCATCGCTCTGCAGGCGCCGCGTCAGCAGGCCTTCGGTGACGACTTCGATCCGCGTGGCATTCGACACGCGCCGATCGAAGCGCACCTGGTAGCCCACCGTCTCGCCGACGGCTTCGCCCATCAGCTGCGCCATGCGCGCCGCCGATGCGCGCGCCGCGACGCGACGCGGTTCGAGCATGACGATGCGCTGATCGCGCAACCAGGGCTCGTCGAGCAGCGCGAGCGGCACCGTGGTGGTCTTGCCCGAGCCGGGCGGCGCCGCGAGCACGGCGCGCCCGTGTTCCGCCAATGCGCGCTGCAAGGCCGGGATCGCGTCGCGAACCGGGTAGTCCGGCAGCTTTCTCACGTCTCGTTTGTCCGCGCGCCGTCTGCCGGCGCGTTGTGATGCAGCCACAGCGCGCGGGCGCGAAAGCGTTCGGCCCAGCTGGGCTCGAGACCGGCAAGATGGGCGAGGCGCATCAGTTCGGCCACCGTCGGGCGATGCGCATGTGCCAGCACGTGGAACTCGCGCAGGCTCAGCGATTCGGGATGACGATCGAGCAGCTTCAGTTCATCGCCGCTGCGCACCGTGCCCGGCTCGAGCACGCGGTAGTACCAGCCGGCGAGTCCGTGCGCTTCGATGAAAAGCGCGATGCCTTCGAGACCGAAGCGCGCGTCGATCTTCCAGCACGGGCGGCGCGGCTGGCTGAGCTGGATGCGCGCGCTGCCGAAGGCGAACGTGTCTCCGATGAAGACGTCCCCCTCGTCGAGATCGGGCGTCGTGATGTTCTCGCCGAGCGCGCCGGGCACGAAGGCCGCAGCGAGGTCCGGGAATCGATCGGCCAGGCGGCGGTAGTTCGCGACCGGAAAGTGATGCAGCGCCTTCTCGGGTCCGCCGTGCACGCGCCGATCCGCTTGCTGGTCGCCTTCGAGCCCTTCGACGCCGACCTGCAGCGGGCCGGTGACGGCGTGCTTGAAGATGCCGGTCGTGCGGCTGTCGCCGGGCATCAGCTGCACGCGGCCGGTGTAGATCGCTGTGATCGGCGTGGAGAGCGTCGGTGCGGACATGTGGCAATTCTGCGATATGCGCCCAACCGTAGCCCGGACGAAGTCCGGGATGGTTTTTCACTCCGGCACGAACCCCGCGTCCGAGGGGCTCGGCTCCGGGACTTCGTCCGGGCTACGGTTGGGTTCGTGCCGGCGCCTCTCAATGCGTCCGCGACAACGCCGCAATCACCGCATCCAGCCGCGCGCAATCCGTTTCGGTCCGCACCGCGATGAACAAACTCTCGGCCTGCACGTAGTTCTGCCGCAGCCAGCATAGCCACTGCTTGAGCCGGCCCGGCGCCTGCTTGTCCGGCAGCTTGGCGCGCACCTGCGCCCAGAAATCCTGCACGAACGGCACGAGTTCTTCCCAGCGCATCGGCTCGATCGACTCGCCCTTCCGGGCCGCCACGATCTGCCGCGCGAGATCCGGCCGCGCGACGAGGCCGCGGCCGAGCATCAGGTCCTCGACGCCGCTCATCTCGCGGCAACGCTTCCAGTCGTCGACGTTCCAGACCTCGCCGTTGGCGAACACCGGCACCTTCACGGCGTCGCGCACGCGCGCAATCCACTCCCAGTGCGCCGGCGGCCGGTAGCCATCGGTCTTGGTGCGGGCATGCACGACGATCTGCGCGGCACCGCCGTCGGCCAGCGCCTGCGCGCAGGTCAGCGCCAGATCCGTGTCCTCGTATCCGAGGCGCATCTTCGCGGTGACCGGGATCGCGTCGGGCACCGTGCGCCGCACCTCGATCAGGATGCGATTCAGCAGCTCGGGTTCCTTCAGCAGCACCGCGCCGCCGCGTGACTTGTTCACGGTCTTGGCCGGGCAACCGAAATTCAGGTCGATCACCGGCGCGCCGAGCTTGCAGGCCAGCGCCGCGTTGTCGGCCAGGCAGCTCGGATCGGAACCCAGCAGCTGCACGCGCATCGGCGTGCCGGCGCGCGTGCGGGCGCCGTGCTTGAGCTCCGGTGCGAGGTGATGGAACACGCGCGGCGGCAGCATCGACTGGCTGACGCGGATGAACTCGGTGACGCACCAGTCGATGCCACCGACGCGCGTGAGCACGTCGCGCAGGATGTCGTCGACCAGCCCCTCCATCGGCGCGAGCGCGATCTGCATCGGCCAGACGCCTACTGGGCGGATTCGTCGTCCGCGTCGCCGCCCGCCGCCGGCTCGCGCGCGCTGCGTTCGGCATTCTTCAGCGTCGTGCGCAACATCTGGAACAGGTCGCGGTAGAACCTGCTCTTGCCCAGCGCGGCAACACCGTCGGGATTCGCTTCCTGGGCCGCGGCGATCTCGCGTCGGGCATTGCGCACGAGGACGCGCAGCGGCTGGACCTCGGCCTGCGGGTGCGCCTTGATCCAGTCGGTCAGCGCGGCATCGTCGGCGAGCAGGCGCTCGCGCCACTGCTCGGCCTCGGCCAGCAGGCGCGTCTCGCCGGCGCGGATCTGGTGCAGGGCGACGCGCAGCGGCTCGGATTCTCCCTCGCGCAGCAGCTTGCCCAGGTACTGCATGTGGCGGCGCTTGGCCTCGCGCGTGGGCATGCGGCCGTGTTCGCGCAGCGCGGCGCGGACCTTCGGGTCCATCGGGATGCCGTCGAGCTGGGCGGCCGACAGCTTCAGCAGCTCGGTACCCAGGTCCTGCAGGTCGTGCGAGTCCTGCTTCTGCTGGGTCTTGCTGGGGCCGTCGTAGGCCTCGGCTGCGTCGTCGTAGCGCGATTGGCGGGGCATGAACTAGGGCCTGGGCGCGGGTGCGGCCGGTATCGGGCCGCGCACGATACTCCCCTCGCGGCGCGACTTCAGCCTGCGAAGAACTCGGTCAGCCGCGCGGCCAGGGCTTCCGGGGCCTCGAAATGCAGCATGTGGCCGGCGTTCTCGATCTCCACCTCGCGGTGATTCCGGAACAGCGCGCGCCGGCGCGCGATCTCGCCGGCGGGCAGCGTCCTGCGGAATACCGAGCTGCCGCCGTCGATGAACAGCGTCTCGGCCGTGATTCCGGCCCAGATCGCGTCCGAGTCGGCCTGCAGGTAGGTGCGCGGCATGTTCAGCAGGTGCCGAGGATCCGCCTGCAGCCGCACGCGGCCGTCTTCCTCGAGCTTTCCCCAGCAGTGGGCGATGAACAGGCAGCGCTCGACATCCAGGTGCGGATGGCGCTTGTGCACGCGACCCGCAAGCTCTTCGAAGGAACGGTACGACGGCGTCTCGGGCGGGTGCTGCAGCGCGTCCAGCCAGCGCCGGTAGGCGGACACGATTTTTCGGGAATCGCCGTCCGGCAGCGCCAGACCGTCCAGTACCGCGAGCTTGGCGACCCGCTCCGGGCGCAGACCGGCGAAGTGACAGACGGCCGTGGCGCCCATGCTGTGGCCGGCCAGCAGGATCGGCCGCCCCGGCGAGTAGTGCTCGACCAGCGCGTCGAGGTCCGCCACGTAGTCGGCAAACCAGTAGCCGTCCTCGGGCCATTCGGATTCACCGAAGCCGCGCCAGTCCGGCGCCAGCACTTGCAGCTGCGGCGACAAGCGCTCCGCGACCGGCGTGAACGTGGCCGAAACATCCATCCAGCCGTGGCAAAGGAATAGCATCGGCGCATCGACCGGACCCCATCGCCGCACGTGGTAGCGCAGGCCGCGGACGCTGACGAATTCGGAACGCGAAAGGTTCATGGTCCAATTAATACAAGACTGGCGCGCAACTTGCTGCGGTTCTGCGCTCGCGTCGGGTACCCTATTTCGCCAGAACGTCGCATAAAAATCCCGCCCCCCGCTCATGACCTACTGTTGTGCCATCAAGGTCGACGACGGCCTCGTCTTCGCAGGAGACACCCGCACCAGTGCGGGCGTCGACGACGTGCGGACGTACAACAAGCTCCATGTCTTCGAACGTCCCGGACACCACGTGTTCGTCGTGCTGTCCGCCGGCAACCTCGCAACGACGCAGTGGATCGTGAACGCGCTGCGGCGCGACAACGACAATCCGGATGCGCCGCAAAGCCTGTCGATGATCCGCCACATGTACGACGCGGCGGATTACGTGGGCGGCCTGTCGGTGCGCGCGCAGCGTGAATCCGCGCAGACCGCCGGTCAGACCGCGACGAACGTCGATTTCCGCACCACGCTGATTCTCGGCGGCCAGGTGGTGGGCGAAGAACCTGCGCTGTACCTGATCTACCCGGAAGGCAACTGCATCTCGGCCTCGCCGGAGACGCCGTACCTGCAGATCGGCGAGAACAAGTACGGCAAGCCGATCCTGGATCGCATCATCCGCACGCACATCTCGCTGGAAGAGGCCGCGCGCTGCGCGCTGGTGAGCCTGGATTCCACGATGAAGTCGAACCTCACGGTCGGCCCGCCGCTGGACCTGGCGATCGTGCCGCGCGACGCGCTGCGCATCACGCACAAGCTGCGGCTGGACCTGGATACGCCGTACTACGCGGCGCTGAAGAAATCCTGGGGCGAGAACCTCGAGCGGATCTTCCGCGAGCAGCTCCCGAAGTTCGATTGGGAACCGGATCCCGCGCAGCAGCAGATGCTCTGACGCGGTTGTAGCCCGGGTGCAACCCGGGGTTTCCTCGATGTGAGAGCAGCGGCCCCAGGTTTCACCCGGGCTACGTCGCTATCTCGTAGCCCGGACGAAGTCCGGGGTTTCCCTCGAATACGGAGCGCAACCCCGGACTTCGTCCGGGCTACGGTTACGCGGCCTGCGGCAGCATTCCGCGGATGAAGGCCTCGCACACCGGCTTGTCCATGTAGCGCGGCACGGCATAGAACCAGTAGGCCTCGCTCATCGCCTTGTCGGCGATGGCCGGGATGTCGGATTCCTTGAGCTTCTCGACCTGCGTGGGAATTCCGAACTCGGCATTGAGCGCACGCACGTGCGCGATGAACGCATCGGCGAGCTGCGCCTCGGTCTCGCCGCCCTTCTTCAGGCCGCTGACCTCGGCGAGCCGCGCCAGGCGCGGCGTGCATTCCGGCTTCGAGTAGTCGAGCACGCGCGGCAGGATGATCGCGTTCGCCAGGCCATGGGGCACGTGGTAGTAGGCGCCGAAGTTGTGCGCGATCGCATGCACGTAGCCCACGCCGGCGGTGGTGAAGGCCACGCCCGCCTTGAACGAGGCCAGCGCCATGTTCTGGCGCGCCTGCACGTTGGTCGGGTTGCGTACCGCTTCCTGCAGGTTTTCCATGATCAGGCGCGTCGCGTCGAGCGCCTCGGCGTCGGTGGCCGGCGTCCAGTTGCGCGAGATGTAGGCCTCGACGGCGTGCGTCAGCGCATCCATGCCGGTGGCCGACGTGATCGCCGCGGGCAGGCCGGTCATCAGCGCGCCGTCCAGCGCGGCGCCGATGGGGACGAGCTTGGGATCCATGATCGCGAACTTGCGCGTCGTCGACGGATCGGACACGACCGCGGCGACGGTGACCTCGGAACCCGTACCGGCAGTGGTCGGCACCGCGTAAAGCGGCATCGGCTTGAAGAACACGCGCAGCAGGCCGGCCATCCAGGTGATCTTGTGCGGGTTGGTGGCGCGCGCCGCGATGACCTTGGCCGCGTCGATCGACGAGCCGCCGCCGATGGCCAGGATCGCGGTGCAGCCTTCACGCCGCAGCATCGTCAGCCCGGTCTCGATCTGCTCGATCGTGGGATTGGGCATCACGCCGTCGTAGACCGCGGTGCGCACGCCCAGCTCGTTGAGCTTGTCCAGCATCGGCTTGAGCAGGCCGATCTTCATCAGCATGCCGTCGGTGACCACCAGCAGGTTGCGCACGCCGGTCTTGCTGGCGATGTGCTCGCAGAGCTGCAGCGACGATCCGGGACCGTTGAACAGTTCCGGGGTGCGGAAGGTCAGCACCTTGGTCGACCACTTCAGGAGGAATTGCCAGATCTTGAAGAAGAAGACCTTGAGTTCGAACGGGATCATGGATGCCTCGTAACCGTGAAGAGGGCGGTATTGGCTACTTCGGCAAACGGTCGGTCAATAGCTGTGATGACCCTGTTTGGGGGCGCTGCGGCTTGAGGCCTCCCGCCCCAGCCCTCAGACTTCGCGAATGTCACGCTCCCCTCTTGCTCCGCTGATTGCTCCTTCGATCCTTTCCGCCGACCTGGCCCGGCTCGGCGACGACGTCGCCAAGGTGGTGGCCGCCGGTGCCGACTGGGTCCATTTCGACGTGATGGACAACCATTACGTGCCGAACCTGACGTTCGGGCCGTCCATCTGCGAGGCGCTGAAGAAGTACGGCATCAAGGCGACCATCGACGTGCACCTGATGATCGAGCCGGTCGACGCGCTGGCGCAGCTGTTCGCCAAGGCCGGCGCCGACGTCATCACCTTCCACCCGGAAGCCACGCGGCACGTGGATCGCAGCCTGCAGGCCATCCGCGACGCCGGCTGCAAGGCCGGGCTGGTGTTCAACCCGGCCACCCCGCTGGACGTGCTGACCTACGTGCTCGACAAGGTCGACGTGGTGCTGCTGATGTCGGTCAACCCGGGCTTCGGCGGGCAGTCCTTCCTGCCCTCGGCGCTGAAGAAGCTGGCCGATGCGCGCGTGCTGCTGGACCGCCATCGCAGCGAGACCGGGCGCGAGGTGAGGCTGGAAATCGACGGTGGCGTGAAGACCGACAACATCCGCGCGATCGCGGCCGCCGGCGCCGACACCTTCGTCGCCGGCTCGGCGATTTTCGGCGCGAAGGACTACGCGGCTACAATTGCCGCGATGCGCGAACAGATCGCGCTGGCGTGAGAAGCCGGGAATCGGGAATGGAGAATCGGGAATCGTTGGCTGCGGCGTACCCCGCGCTACCTCGTCGTCGCTGGCGACGGGGTGCGTGGTGCGCTCGCCTGCTCTGTGACGATTCCCCATTCCCGATTCCCGATTCCCATGACTGAATACAACCGCGTCGCGCTCACGCGCGAACTGCCAGGCGACCTGGCCACTCCGGTCAGCACCTACCGCTGCCTCGGTAACCGTCCCTACACCTACCTGCTGGAGTCGATGCACGGTGGGGAGCGCTGGGGCCGTTACTCCTTCATCGGCCTGCCCGCGCGCGAAGTCATCCGCCTGCGCGGCAACCAGGTCTGTGTGGAGGTCGAGGGCAAGGCGGTGCTCAACGTCGAGTCGACCGACCCGATGGGCTGGCTGCGGGCGCACACCTCGCGCATCCGCGTCGAGCCGAACCCCGCGCTGCCGCGTTTCTCCGGCGGTTATGTCGGCTACTTCGGTTATGACTGCGTGCGTTACTTCGAGCCGCGGCTGAAGGCCGAGAAGCCGGATCCGCTGGGTACGCCCGACGTGCTGCTGATGCAGTCCGACGAACTGGTGGTGTTCGATTCGCAGCGCGCCACGCTGACCCTGGTGGTGCACGCCGATCCGTCGTCGAAGGCGGACCTGGCGCGCGCGGAGAAGCGGCTCGACCAGATCGAGAAGCAGCTCACCGAGGGCGCGCAGGACGCGCCTGTCGCCGCCAAGCGCGCGAGCGCGGGCAAGCCGGTGATACCCGACTTCGTGTCGAGCTTCGGCGAGGAGAAGTTCAAGCAGGGCGTGGAGCGCATCAAGGAATACATCGCCGCCGGCGACGTGATGCAGGTGGTGCCCTCTCAGCGCCTGAGCGCGCCGTTCACGGCCGAGCCGATCGATCTGTACCGCGCGCTGCGCCGGCTCAATCCCTCGCCCTACCTGTACTGCCTGCACCTGGAAGACCACCACGTGGTCGGCTCCTCGCCGGAGATCCTGGTGCGCGTGGAGAACGGCGAGGTCACGGTGCGGCCGATCGCCGGCACGCGCGTGCGCGGCAAGACACCCGAGGAAGATCGCGCGCTCGAAGTGGAGCTGCTGGCGGACCCGAAGGAACTCGCCGAGCACCTGATGCTGATCGACCTGGGCCGCAACGACGTGGGCCGCGTGGCCGAGGTGGGCAGCGTGAAGCTCACCGAGAAGATGGTCATCGAGCGGTACAGCCACGTCATGCACATCGTCAGCAACGTGACTGGCAAGCTGAAGCCCGGCCTGGATGCGCTGGCCGCACTGGCCGCGACGTTCCCCGCCGGCACGCTCAGCGGCGCGCCGAAGGTTCGCGCGATGGAGATCATCGACGAGCTCGAGCCGGTCAAGCGCGGCATCTACGGCGGCGCTGTGGGATACCTCGGGTGGGACGGCAATATGGATACAGCCATCGCCATTCGCACGGCGGTGCTCAAGGACGGCCAGCTCCACGTGCAGGCCGGCGCCGGCATCGTCGCCGACTCCGATCCGCAGTCCGAGTGGAACGAGACCATGAACAAGGCGCGCGCCGTCATGCGTGCCGCCACGGAAGCCTCCGGCGCGTCGTCGTGACGGCGCCGCAGGACTTCGAGGTCACGGCCGGCGACGGCCATCGCTTCGGCGGCACGTTGTTCGCTGCCGCGTCGCCGACCGCGCCGCTGCTGATGTTCATGCCCGCGATGGGCACCCGAGCGCGCTACTACAAGACCTTCGGCGCCGCGATGGCGGCTGCCGGCGTGAGCTTCGCCTGCTTCGACTGGCGCGGCATCGAGACCAGTTCCCTGCGCGCCTCGCGCAAGGTCGACTTCGGCTACCGGCACCTGGTGGAGCAGGACTTCGCGTCTGCGGTCCGCGCACTTCGCGAACGGCTGCCGCAGGCGCCGCTGTGGATCGGTGGGCACAGTCTCGGCGGACAGTTGTCGGCGCTGTATTCCGCGCGTGAGCCGCAGGACGTCAGCGGCGTCGTGCTGATCGCCAGCGGCAACGTGCATTTCCGCGGCTGGAAAGGCGTCGGCGGCTTGCGCATCCTGGGGCTCACGCAGAGCGCCACGTTGATCAGCCGGATCGTCGGGCACTTCCCGGGCAAGCAGCTGGGCTTCGGCGGCCAGGAAGCGCGCGGCGTGATCCGCGACTGGGCGGCCACCGCGCGCGGCGGCCGCTACGTCGTTGCGGGCTCGGCCACCGACTACGAGGCGGCGATGGCGCGGCTGGAAAAGCCGGTGCTGGCGCTCGGCTTCACCGGCGACACGCTCGCGCCCTACGGCTCGACCGAGCGGCTGCTGTCCAAGCTGCCCCGTTGCCGGCGCACGCATCTGCGCTGGACCGCGGCCGACAGCGGCGGCGTCGCGCTCGACCATTTCTCCTGGACCAAGCGACCCGATCTCGTGGTTCCGACGGTGGCGGCCTTCGTGCTCGCCGACGCGAGGTGAACCCGTGCTGGCCTCAGCCCGTCAGCCAGGGCGCGATCAGCATCACCTGCTTCCAGGTCCAGCCCGAGGCCGTCACGGTCTCGCGCAGCGGAATGCGCATCTCGTCCACGTCGAAGCGCCATGTGTAGTGCAGCGGCGGCTGGCCCGGCTTGCGGCCCAGCTGCAGGCCGAACACCGTCTCGCTGCTGCGCTCGAAGAAGGTGATGCCGCGCTGTGCCTGGAAATTCAGCGACGCGGTTCCGTCCCAGCCCGCCGAAACATCGAAGCTGGCGCTGTACTCGAGCACGCGCACCGTGTGGTCGCTCTCGTCCAGCCGCAGCCGATAGCGGAACACGCGGTTCACGTGCCTCACGCGCGCCAGATCCAGCCAGGTGGCGTCGTCGAAACGCCAGTCGACGAGAACTTCGTCCGGACGCTCGGCAGGGCTGACCTTGATCGGCAGATCGGCCCGGTTGAGCGCGAGGAGCTGCGCCTTCAGCAAGGCAGCCGGGCGCGTGGCGACGCCGGCATCGGGGCCATAAGTCGTCGCGATGCTCGACGCGCGGAAGAAGAACAGCACGATGACCAGCGTGTAGAGGACCATTCCGGCCAGCCATCGCGGCCAGTGCCGCTCCAGACCCAGCGGATCGCCCGGTGCGGTGACCAGCCCGGAGCTCTTCGGTGCCGCGACCGGCGCGGGCTTCGCCGCATCCCTGGCCGCGAAATGCTGCTGCAGCGTCGCCTCGTCGGGCGCCGTGGCCTGCAGCAGTTCGCGCCCTTCGCGACTGTTCCAGACCGTCAGCCCCTCGGCCCGCATCTCCCTGATCCAGCCCTCGCGGTGACCGAGGCGTGCGGGCTTGGATGCCCCGCCACGCAGCTCGGATTCCTGCAGCGTCTCCTCGGCGACGGCCTCGTCCACGAACACCGTGCGCCACGTCGTGACCCGGTCGGACCACATCTCGAAGACGGAGGACTCCGCGCCCTTGCGCAAGGCCATCGGCTGGCTCGCCAGAAACTTCGGGACGGCGGCGGCCGACGGGCTTTCGGCCGCACCTTCGGAAGCTGTGGTCCCGCTCGAACTGGAGGACATCCAGGCCTGCGGCCCGACCCACAGCAGCACGCCCACGAAGGGCAGTACGAAGAACGCCCAGAAGCTGCCGAAGAAGATCAGTCCGCGGCGATCCGGCATGACGAACATGGCCAGCCCCGCCACGACCGGCACCACCAGCAACATCACGGTGACGACGATGGTGACGGCCTGATCGGCGCGCCCGGTCCGCATCCAGGTCACGCCCAGGACCAGCGCGGCCACGAGCAGGTAGACCGCGATCACGATCAGCGTCCCCAGCGTTCCGCGTTCTGCCATGGCCAACCCCCGTTTTCCCGCACCGATCCTAGCGTGCTGCCCTGGCCGCGCTATCCAGCACACCGTCCTTGGTCCGATAATCGCCTACCGTATTCACGGCTTCAGTCGATATCGCGGCGCTTCCCCTCGCGTCCGGACCGTCTCTTCACTGCACACCCGATTCGCACGCCCGGCTCGCCATGATCCTGATGATCGACAACTACGATTCCTTCACCTACAACCTGGTGCAATACCTGGGTGAGCTGGGTGCCGAGGTCGAGGTGCATCGCAACGACCGCATCAGCGTCGACGAAGTCGCCGCCAGGAAGCCGAGCCACGTCGTGCTGTCGCCGGGTCCCTGCACGCCCAACGAGGCCGGCATCTGTCTCGACCTGATCGACCAGCTGCAGGGACGCATCCCGCTGCTGGGCGTCTGCCTGGGCCACCAGGCGATCGGGCAGGCCTTTGGCGGCGTCGTGAAGCGCGCACGCGAAGTCATGCATGGCAAGACCAGCCTGGTGCACCACCGCAGCCGCGGCGTGTTCAAGGACCTGCCGACGCCGTACACCGCGACTCGCTACCACTCGCTGATCGTGGATCGCGCCGGCCTGCCGGACGACTTCGAGATCACCGCCTGGACCGAGACCGCCGACGGCGAGATGGACGAGATCATGGGGCTGCGTCACCGCACGCTGCCGATCGAAGGGGTGCAGTTCCATCCCGAGTCGATCCTCACCGAACACGGCCACCAGTTGCTGCGCAACTTCCTGGAGGGTGCATGAGCACGCTGCAGGACAGGACGCGATTTCACGAGGGCATCTCATGAGCGTGCAAAAAGCGCTACGCAAGCTGGTCGAGCGTGAATCCCTGACGCGCGAGGAAATGAATCTCGCGATGCGCGATGTCATGACCGGCGTCGCGACGCCGGCGCAGGTCGCGGGCTTCCTGATCGCGCTGCGCATGAAGGGCGAATCGGTGGACGAGCTCATCGGCGGCGTCGAGCTGATGCGCGAACTGGTGACGCCGGTCCCGGTGCACGAGGAATTCCGCAAGCACCTGATCGACACCTGCGGCACCGGCGGTGACAAGTCGGGCCTGTTCAACATCTCGACCGCGGTGGCCTTCGTCGTGGGCGCCGCCGGCGGTCACGTGGCCAAGCACGGCAACCGCTCGGTTTCCGGCACGTCCGGCAGCGCCGATGTGCTCGAAGCGGCGGGCGTGAAACTGGAGCTGCCGCCCGAAGCCGTGGCGCGCTGCGTCCATCGCATCGGCGTGGGTTTCATCTACGCGCCGGCATTCCATGCCTCGATGAAGCACGCCATCGGTCCGCGCCGCGAGATGGGCGTGCGAACCATCTTCAACCTGCTGGGGCCGCTGACCAACCCGGCCGGCGCCAAGCGCCAGGTCGTCGGCGTGTTCCATCGCGACTGGCTGCGCCCCGTCGCGCAGGTGCTCAAGGAACTGGGCAGCGAACACGTGATGGTGGTGCACAGCGAGGACGGCCTGGACGAGATCTCGATCGGCGCGCGCACGCATTTCGCGGAGCTGCGCAACGGCCAGATCCACAGCGGATCGCTGATGCCCACCGTGCTGGACATGGAGATGGGTGACATCTCCGGCCTGAAGGTCGACGGTCCGCTGCAGAGCCTGGCGCTGGTCCGCGCGGCACTGAACAACGTGGCCGGACCGGCGCGCGACATCGTCGTGCTCAACGCCGCCACCGCCTTGTACGTGGCGGGCCTGGCCGAGGACGTGCGCTCGGGCGTGACCCTGGCCCGCGACACGCTGGCGACCGGCAAGGCAGCACAGAAACTGGACGAGCTCGCCTCGTTCTCGCAGGACCTGGGAGCCGTCGCGGCGTGAATGACATTCTGGAACGCATCCTGACGCGCAAGCGCGAGGAAGTAGCACTACTTCGCAAGCAGCACACCGCCGCATCGCTGATGCAGCTGGCGCAGGCGCAGAGCGCACCGCGCGGATTCTGCGCCGGCCTGCGCGCCATGGCCGATGCCGGCAAGCCCGCGGTGATCGCGGAGATCAAGCGCGCCTCTCCGAGCAAGGGCCTGATCCGTCCGGACTTCGATCCCGCCTGGATCGCCGGCGAGTACGAACGCGGCGGCGCCGCCTGCCTGTCGATCCTCACCGACGAGGATTATTTCCAGGGCTCCGCGGACGACTTCAAGGCCGCCCGCAACGCAACCGCGCTTCCGGCGATCCGCAAGGACTTCATCATCGACGAGCTGCAGGTGATCGAGTCGCGCGCCATCGGCGCCGATTGCATCCTGCTGATCGCCGCGGCGCTGCCGCCGGCGCGCCTGTCCGTGCTGCATCGCACGGCGCGCGAACTGGGCATGGACGTGCTGATCGAAGTGCACGACCGCAGCGAGCTCAACGCCGTGCTCGGCGCCAAGCTGGGACCCGGCCTGCTGATCGGCATCAACAACCGCAACCTGCGCAGTTTCGAAACGCGCCTGGAGACCACGCTCGACCTGCTGCCCTGGCTGCCGCCGGGTCACGAGGTGGTCACCGAGAGCGGCATCGGTACACCCGCCGACGTGCAGCGCATGCTGGCCGCCGGCGTGCAGCGTTTCCTGGTCGGCGAATCGCTGATGCGACAGCCGAACCCTGGCGTCGCACTCAAGAGACTCGTGGCCACCTCGTGAATGCCCCGGCGGGATCCGAAGCACGGCCGATCCGCTGGGGGATCTTCGGCACCGGCTGGGTCGCCAGCGCCTTCGCCGAAGGCCTGGGCTACGCACGCGACGCAAGGCTCGTCGCCGTGGCATCGCGCAGCACGCTGAGCGCCACCGCCTTCGCACAGCGCTTCGGGATTCCCACCGCGCACGGCAGCTACGAGGCGCTCGCCGCGGATCCCGACATCGACATCATCTACGTCGCCACGCCCAACGAGCATCACCGCGACCATTGCCTGCTCGCGATCCGCGCCGGCAAGGCGGTGCTGTGCGAGAAGCCCTTCGCGCTGGACGGCACGCAGGCGCACGAGATCGTCGAGGCGGCGCGCGAGCACGATGTGTTCTGCATGGAGGCGATGTGGTCGCGCTGTTCGCCTGCGTTCAAGCAGGCGCTGGCGCAGGTTCGCGACGGGCGGCTCGGACCGCTGCTGCATCTGGATGCGCAACTCGGTTTCGCCAAGCAGCCCACGCCCGGCAACCGCCTGTTCGAAGGCGCGGGCGCCGGCGCGCTGCTCGATCTCGGGGTCTACACGCTTGCGCTGGCGCAGGCCGTGTTCGGCAATCCGACGCGCATCAGCGCCAGCCGCATCCGCACGGCCGAGGGCGTCGACGAACACGTCGACATCCTGCTGGGCTACGAGAACGGCTGCAGCGCGAGCCTGAGCGCCAGCCTCTCCACGACCTTGTCGAACTCGGCGCGCCTGCATGGCCGCGAGGGTGTGCTCGAACTGCACGCGCCGCTGTACTTCCCGGAGCGCTACAGCTTCGTGCCGGTGCACGCGGCCGGCGAACCTGCGCCTATATCGCCGAGCGTCGTACGGCGATACAGGCAGCACCCGCTGCTGCGATCCGCGATGGATCGCCTGCGCGGTTGGCGCGATGACCTGCGCAAGGACTCGAAGCCGTTCTATCCCGTCGGCACCGGCTACACCGTCGAGGCAGAGGAAGCGATGCGTTGCCTTCGTGCGGGCGCGAAAGAAAGCGCGGACGTGCCGCTGACGGATACGCTCGCCGTCATGGAAACCATCGACCACATCCGCAGAGCCTGGATCGTCTGATGCGTATCGCGGTGATCGGATGCGGTTACGTGGCGGACTTCTACATGGCCACGCTCGCAAACCATCCCGAGCTGAAGCTGCAGGGCGTGCACGATCGCGACGCTGCGCGTGCGAAAGCCTTCGCTGCGTTCCATCGCATCGAACGCATCTATCCGGCGCTCGACGACGCGCTGGCGGATCCGCAGGTGGAACTCGTCGTGAACCTGACCAATCCGTCGAGCCACTACGCGGTGTCGCGTGCCGCGCTCGAAGCCGGCAAGCACGTCTATTCCGAAAAACCGCTGGCGATGCAGCTCGAACAGGCCGAGCACCTCGTCGCGCTCGCCGAGCAGCACGGCCTGCAAGTGAACAGCGCGCCGTGCAGCGTCCTCAGCGAGACCGCGCAGACGCTGTGGAAGGCATTGCGCGAGAACCGCATCGGCACGCCGCGGCTGATCTACGCCGAACTCGACGACGGCAACGTGCCGCGGCGCGACTACCAGAACTGGATCAGCGCCAGCGGCGCGCCGTGGCCGGCGAAGGACGAATTCGAAGTGGGCTGCACGCTCGAGCACGCCGGCTACTACCTCACGTGGCTGACCGCGTTCTTCGGCCCCGCCACCCGCATCACCTCGTTCGCCCGCAACGTGCAGCCGGACAAGGGCATCGCGCTGGACGTGCAGACGGCGGACTTCGCGACCGCCTGCGTGGAGTTCGCCAGCGGTCCCGTGGCGCGCTTCACCTGCAGTCTCTACGCGCCGCATGATCATTGGCTGCGCATCTTCGGCGACGAGGGCACGCTGGCCACGCAGAACGTCTGGGACTACGGCTCGCGCGTGACGCTGGCCACGCGCAACCGCTTCACCGGCCGCGCCGAGAAATATCCGACGCTCGCCCGTCTCGTCGGGCTGGGACCGGCCACGGTGTCGCTCGTGCGCAAGCGCCGCTTCGAGTACCGCACCAAAGGCAGCAACCCGATGGATTTCTGCCGCGGCATCGCCGAGACGGCGGCGGCGGCGCGCGAAGGCCGTGACAGTCGCCTGTCGTCGCGCTGGTCACTGCATGTGAACGAACTGGTGCTCGCGATGCAGCACCCGGAGCGCTACGGCGTCGTGCGCGAAGTGAAATCGCGCTTCGAGCCACTCGCCCCGATGCCCTGGGCCTCGTAGCGTCGTAGCCCGGACGAAGTCCGGGATGGCTGTTCGAGATCGCTCATCGAGGCGTTCACCCCGGACTTCGTGCGGGCTACGCTCAGGCGTCGAACATCGGTACTTCGGTCAGCGCCTTCTCCAGCACGCGCTGGATGTCGACCTCGTCCTGGTGACGCTGCCACACCGCTTCGGCGAATGCGTTCCAGCCGGCGCGATCGCGCAGCGCCGACCACTCGACGAGCCGTTCGCGAAACGTCTCCGGCTCGAAATGATGGAAGTCGCGCGTCGCGACCAGGCTACTGCCGCGCACGCCGAACTGCGTGGACATCACCGGCAGGCGCGCGGCGATGTACTCGAACAGCTTCACGTTGGCGCCGGAGCCCCAGGTCACCGGGTTGAGGCCGGCGTCGGCGACGGCGAAATACGGGACGATCTCCGGCACGCGACCGGTCGCGATGATGGCGCCTTCGCGCCATGCCGACCGCGACATCGTGCCCAGCACCAGGAAGCGGACGCGCCGCGCGGCAAGGAACGCCGCGTTGTCGGCGTTGAACTGCCGGAGCCAGGCCAGGGCATCCACATTCGGCTGGAAGCCGCTGCCGCTGAACACGAACACCGTCTCGTCCTGCGCGATGCCGAGCTCGGTGCGCAGCGCCTCGCGCGTGCCCGGCGGCGATCGGTACGCCGCCGGATCCACGGCGCAGCCCACCGGCGTCAGGCGGCATCGTCCGGCCGGATCGTGTGCCGCATAGAACGCATGATCGTCCGCCGCGCAGGTGAAGACACCGCGATACCGCGTCGGCACCGCCGCATCGAGCCGCTTGATCGCGGCAGCAAAGATGCGTTCGCGCCGTCGTCCTTGCTCGAGAAGCCGATGCTCCATGTTGTGGCTCAGCAGCAGCCACGGCTTGCGACGATCGAACGGCGGCACCGGCATCGACCACGGCATGTCGCTGACACAGACGTCGGCCCACTCCAGCACCTCGCGCAGCCGGCGCGGCACCAGGCCCAGTCGCAGCACCAGCGGCACCCACACGCGCGGCAAGCCGAATACGCGCGTCAGCGCCTGCGCGATGCCGAACGCGAGACCCAGATGGATCTCTTCGGTCAGGTTCGTCTCGATCGTGTCGATGCGATACCGCGTCTTGCCGCGACTCCGGTAGTCGTCGCGCCGGCCGGCGATGGCGTAGACGCGCACCTCGTGCCCGAGCCGCGCGAGCGCCTTGGCGAACACGGCTGTGCGCAGCTGACCGCCGGTCTCGGCGGGGAAGATGCGGAAGCTGGAGAGGATCGCGATCTTGCGAGAGTTCACGCGAGGGGCGCCTTCAGGCGAATGATGGAGAACACGACGGCCTTCATTCGTCGACCTTCTGAGGGTGGGATGCCTCTGCGGCACGATACTGCCGCATGCGCTGCATCAGCAGCAGACTGATGCCGACCAGGAACGTCAGTTCCCCCGCGGCAGTACCGATGATGGCGCCGGGCGATCCCAGCAACGGCACCCCGATCCACATCGCCCCCAGCGCCACGATGGCCGACAACGCGGAGAGCCAGGCCAGCGGGCGGAACATCTCCATGGCCAATGCGGCCCCCTGCAGGATGGAGTGCGCGGTCGCGAACAGCGCGTGAAGGGCCCACAAAACGAGCAGGATATCGGCCTCCGGAATGTCGGCCTTCATCAGGTCGCGCATGATCCAGTGGCGCAGGACCCAGAGCACTGCGAGGTAGATCAGGTCCAGTACCATCAGGGCGGCAATCAGGATCATCAGCTTCCGCATCAGGCTCGGCAGCCCTTCCTGATGAAGCCAGCGGGCCGCGTTGGGCAGCAACATCACGCCGACGCCCATCATCAGCAGCGAGATCGGCATCAGCATCAGCCGCACCGCGTTGACGTGGGCCACGGCTTCCACCGACAGCACCGAGGCCAACGTGTAGTTGAACGACTGGCTCTGCACCCAGTAGATGGACGCGCCCACCGTGGCCCAGATCCCCAGTGGTCGCATCGCGCGCCAGATCTCGCTCGTTTCCGCGCGATCGCCGCTGGCAGGTACCGCTCCGATTCCGTCCGGAGCGACACGCCGTTGAGCGATCACGGCGAGGCCCGAAGCAGATCCGATCGCCAGCACGGCCCAGGTCGAGGCGTCGCCCGGCGCGATGACCGCGAGGCCAATCAGCGTCAGCAAGCTGACGACGTAGACGCCGTCGACGATCAGCAGAAGCCGGACGCGGCTGCCGATCGTCAAGGCTTGCCGCGACAGTTCGCGCAACAGGACCAGCGCACCGGAGACGGCGCCGGCGGCGATCAGCCCGGCCATCGCCGCCGACCACAGGCCTGCCGCGAATCCCCCGAGCGGAACGGTGAGCACGACCGCGGCCAGGATCGCCACGTAACGCCGCTGATCACGCCGGATCAGCGCCACCATGCGATCGCGATCGGCGTCGGGCCTGCGCGGCGCGAGCACCGACAGCGGCCCGTTGACCCACGCACCCTGCGCGGTGGTCAGCAGCGCGATCGAGACCTGCACCAACACGAAATATCCGTATTGCTCGGCGCCCGCGAACCGCAGCAACAGCAGCGACACGACGAAGTTCGCCGCCGAGAGCATGGCCTGCGCCATCACGCCGCCGCCGAAGATGCGCGCGACGCGGCTGCCGGCGAGCCGTCGGAGGGTCGCGTTGGCCACGGTCAGCGGAGCCTGGCGCGCGCCGCGGACCGTAGCGGGCTGACGCACGCAGTGCAGACGCAGCCGTGCGAACACGCAACGCAACCGGCTTCAGCCCGGGCCTCTGGCGGAACAAGGGACGCGGCGCAAGGATTCATGGGCACCCGAAGTTTGGCACGGGCTGCGGCGGCGCCTCGCCGGCGAAGACAGCGCAAGGACGGCGCAGATCGGCCGGCGACACGCGCGGCGCACCCGGCGGACGAGACAGCGGATCCAGCCAAAGACCCTCCTTCACTCGTCACGCTCGGTCCGTACCCAGGCCTTCGATGAAGCGCGCCGACGCAACACCAACGACAGCTTCCAGAGCACGTATACCGGTGCTGCCGCCAGATCGAGCCATCCGCGTGCGCCCAGCCCGCTGAGACTCACGCCGCGCGCGACGTGCACGACGAGAACCGCGAGCGGCAAGCCCGAGAGGAGCGCCGTAACGGGCATGACGACGCCCAGCACCCACAGCAGAACGGCGCCGAGGGCCAGCAGGATGGCGCCCAATCCGAAGTAGCCCAGCGGCGGCGTCAGCACATCGGCGGCCAGGTCGAGCAGCAACGCGCTGCGCCCGCGCACCGCGTCCCGAAGCAGCGGGCCACCTTGTGCACGTGCGAACTCGAAGCGGCCGCCCTCCCATCGCTGGCGCTGCGAACGTGAGGCCTTTTCGCTGGCGACCATGTCGGCGCGGACTTCGGCTTCGTCTGCATACCAGACCCGAATGCCGGCCCGCCCGAGCGCTACCCCATATTCCAGGTCCTCGACGCGCGAGAACGCGTTGTGCGGAACCCGCCGAAGCGTGTCGAGCGCGAAGCACATGCCGTTGCCACGCAGTCCGCAGGACACGCGCAATCGCTCCCGGCCCCGTCCGCGCAGCCGGTGGAAGATCGCGAGCGCGAGGGTGACCAGACGCGTGCGCCAGGATGCGCGCGGATTTCGCACGCCGTAAAAAGCCTGGACCGCCTGCGCTCCGAGCTGGATGCGGCCAGCGAATGCGCGGAGCAGACCAGGATCGACGTCGGTATCCGCGTCGACGACGACGACCGCATCGCACCAGCCCTCGGCAATCGCCTGGTCGTAAGCCACCTGCAGGGCGTATCCCTTTCCACGCAAGCTTGCGTGGCTGCGCTCGGTCACTTCTGCGCCTGCGGCGCGTGCGATGGCCGCGGTGTCATCGCTGCAGTTGTCCGCAATCACGTGCACGCGCCGGGCTTCGGCAGGCCATTCGAGCGCGAGCAGGCTCTTCACGGTCCGGCCGATTCCTCCGGCTTCGTCGTGAGCCGGAACGACGAGCAGGAAACGGGTCCGCGGATCTGCAGATGGCGGAGGCTGCGGGCGACCGCTGAGCAAGGTCAGCAGCAGCAGGTATGCCCCGATCAGCAGCAGCGGCGTGGCGACGACCAGCAGCAGCGCATCGATCAGCAAGTGGATGTCAGCCCGACTTGGAATCCGGACACGGGCATGGCGCTCACCGGTCCGCCGCGGTCGACAGACCCAGACGCTGCTTGAGGACCAGCCAGAGGAACGGCATGTCGTCGACCAGATAGCGCCGCCACAGGCGCCGTGGCTCCTTGAGCAGACGGAACAGCCATTCGAGTCCGATCGCACTCATCCACTGCGGTGCACGCTGGATGTTGCCGGCCTCGAAATCGATCGTCGCGCCTATGCCCATGAAGATGCGCACGCCGGGCATCCGGTCCCGGTGCGCCATGATCCATTTCTCCTGTTTCGGAGCGCCCAGGCCGACCGCCAGCACACTGGCGCCCGAGCGATTGACGGCCTCGACGATCGCCTCGCATTCGTCCGCATTCCGCTCGAAGCCGAAGCTCGGAGAAAGAGCGGCGATCACGACGTCGCTGCCCAGACGCCGGTTGATGCGTCGCATCGCCTCCGCGGCGACACCCGGCCCCGCGCCGAGCAGGAACACGCGCATCTCGGGGTTGCCGCTGTGGTGCTCGCAGAACGCGGGGAAGAAATCCGAACCCGAGATCTTCTCCTGCAGTGGCGTGCCGAGAAAGCGCGATGCCAGCTGCACGATCTTGCTGTCGCAAACGCGGAACTCGGCACGATGAAAAACGTCGTGGAACTCACGGTCCTTGCGCATCCGCATGATCAGGTCGACGTTGGGCGTGAACAGAACACCACGCTCCAGACGCTTGAACAGTTCGGCCCGCGACACGTTCTGGACGCTCGCCCCCAGAATGTCGACGGCCGGCAACGGCGCCAGTCCGTCGCTGTGCGCGGCCCCTGCGGAGCCGGATACGGTACTCATCGAAGATGCATCACGCCCCGGCGCCCGGCTTCGGCTTGTGTGTCGCGCCCCAGAGCGCTTCTTCGACCAGACCGCACACGATGTGCCCGATCAGGCCGTGACCTTCCTGTATGCGCGGCGTGTGCGTGGAAGGCACGGCAATGGCGTGATCGCAGGCCTCACGAAGCCGCCCGCCCGCGCCGCACAGCGCGACGCTGACGATCCCCATGTCCTTGCACGACTCGACCGCACGCAGCACGTTCTTCGAGTTGCCGGAAGTCGAGATGCCGATGAAGACGTCGCCGCGACGGCCATTGGCCTGCAGCTGGCGCGAGAAGACCTGCTCGTAGCCATAGTCGTTTCCGATGGCCGTCAGCATGGAGGTATCGGTCGTCAGTGCAATCGACGGCAGGCCGGGCCGGTCGAACTCGAATCGGCTCACGAACTCGGCCGCGATGTGCTGCGCGTCGGCAGCGGAGCCGCCGTTGCCGGCGAGCATGACCTTGTTGCCCTGGCGTAACGCCGCCTCGATCAGGTTTGCGACGTCGACGATCGATTCGAGCAGGCGCTCGTCGGACAAAATGCCCTGCTTGACCGCAATGGATGCGGCCACCATCTCCCTGACGGCTGCGACGGTGCTGGCGCTCATGATGCGGCTATCGAAGTGACCCGGTGCCCAGCATACCGCCGTGCGGCAGGATGTTTGCGCCCATTGCGCCGGATGCGCTGCGCCAATGCACGCGATTCGGCGGCGAAGCCTTCGTCCGACCGCTCTAGCCGCGCGGTGCGGTCCCGGAAGCGGGGGGCGCCCCGATGGAGCCGCTCCGGGATGCGGCTACCGGCGCTTCGGAGCCTGCCTTTTGCAAAGCCAGCTGACGCTTCTTCGCCCTGAGGTTCGCCGCATGCGCGAACAGCAACCGGGATATCTCGACCGACGCATACATTCCGACGAGGTGGGCGGGGGCGATCAGGAAGAACCAGCCGCTCTCCGTCGTGTTCGCCAGCACCACGTAGACGAACAACGGCAGGTGCAAGGCGAAATGATCGCGGCTGATCCGGGCCAACCGAACCAGCGAAACGCAATACCAGCCGAGGAAAAAGATCAGCAGCGCCAACCCGACCAAGCCGAGTTCGTTGGCCACGTCCAGGTAGCCGTTGTGCCCGTTACGGACGGCCCAGCCGACCGCAGCCCGGACGCGGGCTTCGCCGGCGTCGGCACCACCCCAGAAACTATTGAGCCCCGTACCCAGGATGGGCCGGTGTTCGATCTCCAGGATCAACGCGTCCCAG
Organism: Panacagrimonas perspica; assembly: GCF_004364935.1. Taxonomy (GTDB): domain Bacteria; phylum Pseudomonadota; class Gammaproteobacteria; order Nevskiales; family Nevskiaceae; genus Panacagrimonas; species Panacagrimonas perspica. The sequence goes on from NZ_SOBT01000009.1 coordinate 800,780, forward strand.
ATCTCCTTGCGACCCGAGAACGTTCCGTCCTTCCCGAAATACCGGCCGATGAAACCCAGGTAGGGCGTCGCCACCGCGATGTAGATGCCGATCGGCAGAACCACTGCGAGCGCGCCGATGATGAGCTTGCGGGTTCCGGCGCGCAGCGAAATCCGGGGCCGCAGGAGCGCCACAACACCGGCGCAGGAAATCATGGCCAGAAGAAGCGAGGTCGAGCTGCGGGATTTCACCACCGTGAACAGGCACAGGGCGAAACCGGCGGCCGCTATCACGGCGCGCGCTCTGCGCGACGCCCACAGATACGTCCACAGGATCATCCCCACCGCCGAGAGCTGCCCCAGCCCGTTCTTCTGGTAGGTGACACCCAGCCAGGCGTCGCGCAGCGATACATCGGTGCCCGAATGGACGCCGATGGCCGGATAGAAGACGGCCGTGAAGATGGAAGCGACCAGCAGGATGTTCACGGCAAAAGCCAGCCGGCTTTCGAAGCGGCCCGGATGCCAGCCCGAAAGGCTGAACGCGACGGCGATCATGGAGACGCCGATGACGCTGATCGCCTGCGTCAGCACGAATACCGCGCTCGGGGCCCACAGCGCGCTCAGCAGGCACCATCCAAGCAGGAGGATCATCCCGGGATTGATGAACGGCAGCATCGCCATGAAGAGCTGGGCCCGGGCCGCGACGATGGCCAGGGCTATCGCCAGCAAGGGGCTCCACTTGTCCCGGAAACCGATCCCGATCAGATCCCCGTGCAGAAAGGCGTAACTGAATCCGACGATCCAGATGGCTGATGCAAACCAGCTGCTCAAACAGCTCGCCCCTGGAAGTGCACGGCCTGCCCCTGCAAGACGCGCGGATGGATCTGCGCTGGGGATGATCGCGGCAAGCTCATTGATCGAATACTAGCCGCGGGCGCATCGACCCGCGACCGGCATTGCCAGGAGCGTGACGCATTCCGCTCGCCGCCATCCGTTCTCGGTGGACGCAGCGGCTGCGCTGCCTCTGCTTTACTCCAGCGCTTCCTCGACATAGGTCGGCAGCGCAAACGCGCCCCGATGCGTACGCGGGTTGTAGAACTTCGTCTCCATTCCCCGCACCGTCCGGTCGTCGATCCGCTCGAGCAGCGGCGCATCGGACTTGGTCGCGATGGATCCGGACCACCATCCCGAGGGATAGATCGTCTGCGGAAAATGGAACAGGTGCGTGCGCGCAAACCCCGCCTGGCGCATCGCGGCGTGCATCTCCTTGATCAGCTCCAGATGCAGCAGCGGCGACTCCGACTGCTGGACGAGCATGCCGTCCGGCTTCAGCGCCTTGATGCAGTCGAGGTAGAAGCGCTTACCGAACAGGCCTTCGGCAGGACCGACCGGGTCCGTCGAATCGATGATGATCAGGTCGATCGAGCCGGGCTTGGCGTCCTTCATCCACTGGATGCCGTCGCCGAAGAACAGCGTGGCGCGCGGGTCGCTGTTGCGCGTGCACAGCTCGGGGAAATATTTCTCGGACAGGCGCGTCACGCGCTCGTCGATCTCGACCTGGGTGGCCGACTTCACCTCGGCATGCTTCAGCACTTCGCTGAGCGTGCCGCAGTCACCGCCGCCGACGATCACCACGTTCTGCGGATCGGGGTGAGAATTGAGCGCCACGTGCGACATCATCTCGTGATAGAGGAAATTGTCGCGCGTGGACACCATCGTGCAGCCGTCGATGGTCATCAGGTAGCCGAAGGTCTGCGTGTCCCAGATCTCGATCTTCTGGTACGGCGTCTGTTCCTCGTGCAGCTTGTGACCCTTGAGCGAGAACGCCGTGCCGGTGGCCTCGACCGCTTCCGAAAACCAGCTTTTGTCCAGCGTCATCTTCAAGCCCCTAAGATCGTCATAGGATGTCGGCGGGCAGCATCCTCGATGCCGTCCGCCTAAAATTGTGAGCCGCGAGTATAAGGCTCGCCCCTTCCGCATTCGGTGACGCCTTCGTGAAACCCTGGACTCCGGCGCAGGCTCGCGCCCTCTACAACATGCCCAACTGGGGAGAGGGCTACTTCGACGTCGGTGATTCCGGCAACGTCGTCGTGCGCCCGTTCCGCGAGCGCTCGAAAGCCTCCGTCGACCTGTACGAGCTGGCCCGCAGACTGCCCGGCGAAGGCCTCGAACTGCCGGTGCTGGTGCGCTTCACCGACATCCTGCGCGATCGCGTCGACGCGCTCGCCGACGCCTTCGCCACCGTCATCGGCGAATACGGCTATTCCGGCCGCTATACCGGCGTCTATCCGATCAAGGTCAACCAGCAGGGCAGCGTCGTCGAGGCGATCCTGGGCCACGGTGGCGACCGCGTGGGCATCGAGGCCGGATCCAAGCCGGAACTCGCCGCGGTGCTGGGGCTGGCGCGGCCCGGCAGCGTCATCGTCTGCAACGGCTACAAGGATCGCGCCTACATCCGTCGTGCGCTGATCGGCCAGAAGCTGGGGCACCGCGTCTACATCGTCGTCGAGAAGCTGTCCGAACTGCCGCTGGTGATCGAAGAGGCGAAAAAGCTGGAGGTGGCGCCGCTGATCGGCCTGCGCGTACGCCTGGCGAGCCATTCGGATTCCTCGCAGCAGAACACCGGCGGCGAGAAGTCGAAATTCGGCCTGGCGACGCCCCAGGTCCTGGAAGCGCTGGACATGATGCGCGCCGCAGGTCGCATCGACGCCGTGCGCATGGTGCATTTCCACCTGGGGTCGCAGGTGGCCAACGTGCAGGACGTCGCGCGCGGCATGCGCGAGGCCTCGCGTTTCTACGTGGAGCTGCGTCGCCTGGGCGCGCCGGTGGACGTGGTCGACGTCGGCGGCGGGCTGGGCGTGGACTACGAGGGCACGCGCTCGCGCAGCTACTGCTCGATGAACTATTCGGTGCGCGAGTACGCACGCAGCATCGTGCGCACGCTGCAGGAAGTCTGCGCCGAGTCCGGCGAACCCGAACCCAACCTGATCAGCGAATCCGGGCGTGCACTCACCGCGCATCACGCGGTGCTGATCGCCAACGTGGTCGACCAGGAGATCATCGGTGGCGGCGAACTGCTGCCGCCGCCGGGCGACGCGCCGCCCGTGCAGCACGAACTGCACGAACTGCTGCAGGAAGTCGTGGAACGCGGCCCGCTCGAGGCCTTGTTCGAGGCGCGCACCCTGCTCGGCGAAGCGCATGCCGAGTACAGCGAGGGCAAGCTGTCGCTGACGGCGCGGGCGTGGTCGGAACGTGCCTACTACGCGGTGGCACGCGCCGTGATCCCGCTACTCGATCCTGGCATCCGCGCGCACCGCGACGCGCTCGACGAGCTGCGCGAGAAGCTCAGCGCCAAGTACTTCTGCAACTTCTCCGTGTTCCAGTCGGTGCCGGATTCCTGGGCCATCGACCAGGTGTTCCCGATCGTGCCGATCCACCGGCTGACCGAGAAGCCGGACCAGCGCACGCGCCTGTGCGATCTGACCTGCGATTCCGACGGCCGCCTCGACGCGTACGTCGACCGCGAGGGCCTGACGCCGACCCTGGCGCTGCATGCGCTGCGCGAAGGCGAGCCCTACCTGCTGGGCATCTTCATGGTCGGCGCGTACCAGGAAATCCTGGGCGACATCCACAACCTGTTCGGCGACACCAACGCCGTCAACGTGGTGCTGGACCCCGCCTCGCCCGAGGGCTGGAAGCTCGAAGCGCACGAACACGGCGATCGCACCGACGAACTGCTGCGCTACGTGCACCTTGCGCCCGAGGCGCTGGCGCAGAGCTATCGCGACAAGCTCGACGCGATCGACCTGACACCGGAACAGCGGGCCGGGCTGCTGGCGGAACTCGAAGCGGGGCTGACCGGTTACACCTATCTGTCCTGATGTCCCCGGGCCGGGCGCGTCGGGGCGGGCAGCCGCCTCGATTGACCCGGCCCCCAAATGCGGTCAAATAGGCTTCGATGCGGCGCCCCGCCGCCACAGTCCGGTCGATGCCCATCCCCGAATCCCGCCTGCCGTCCGGCCGTAAACGACTGCTGGTGGCCGTTGCCGGCCTCGGCATGCTCGCCTACCTCGGAGCGGCGATCGCAACCGACCACGCCGCCCTGGAGCGGGCGCTGCTGCAGCTCGGCTGGTCCGGCGCCGCGCTGGTGCTGGGGCTGTCGCTGTTCAACTACGTCCTGCGCTTCCAGCGCTGGCACCTATATCTGCGCGAACTCGGGCACCGGATCGGCTGGACGCACCACCTGCTGGTGTATCTCGCCGGGTTCATGTTCACGGTCAGTCCGGCCAAGGCCGGCGAGGCGCTTCGCGGCGTTTATCTGCGCGAGCACGGCGTGCCCTACGCCGATACCTTCGCGGCCCTGTTCGTCGAGCGACTGCTCGACTTCATCGCCTATTCGCTGCTGGCAACCCTGATCGTGCTGGGACACGCGGACTACCGGCCTTTCCTGCTCGTGGCCTTCCTCGTCGCCTTCACGCTGCTCGGACTCTGCGGCCATCCGGCGATCCCGCCCTGGCTGGATCGCACGGCCACCGGCCGATCCTCGCCGTGGCTGTCCGGCCTGCTGCAGCTGGGCGCGCGCCTGCTGCGCTCCTCGCGCCGCCTGCTGCAGCCGCGCCTGCTGCTGCCGGGACTCGCGATCGGGCTGGTGTCCTGGGGCGCCGAGGGCATCGGCTTCCACCTGATCTGCCAGGGCCTGGCGCTCGACGTGCCGCCGATGACGGCGACCAGCATCTACGCCATCGCCGGTCTCGCCGGGGCGGCGGCGTTCTTCATGCCGGGCGGCATCGGCGGCATGGAACTGGTGATGGTCGCGCTGCTGACCACGCTGGGCGCGCCCGCGTCCGTCGCCATCGTCGCCACGCTGATCTGCCGCGTGGCGACCTTGTGGTTCGCCGTGGTCGTCGGCTTCATCGCGGCGGCGCTTCTCGAATTCCTGAGCTTGCGGCCCGCGCCGCGGTCCGCCCCATGACATCCGCCTCCCTTCCGCTCTGCGTCGATCTCGACGGCACCCTGACACCGGTCGACACGCTGCACGAAGGCCTGATCGCGCTCGCCAAATCCTCGCCGCTGTCGCTGTTCGCCCTCCCGGCGCAGATCAGCCGCGGCAAGGCCGCCTTCAAGGCCTTCGTGGCGGAACGCGCGCCGCTGGACGCCGAAGTCCTGCCGATCCGGCCGGATCTCCTCGAATGGCTGCACACGCAGAAGAACGCCGGCCGCCACCTGGTGCTGGTCACGGCCTCGGATCGCCGGACCGCCGAGGCGGTGGCTGAACGCGTGGGCCTGTTCGACGAGGTCATCGCAAGCGACGGCCAGCGCAATCTCGCAGGCCAGGCCAAGCGCGAGGTGCTGGTGCAGCGTTTCGGCGAGAAGGGTTTCGACTACGCCGGCAACGACGTCCCCGACCTGCAGGTCTGGCGTTCGGCCGCTCACGCCATCGTCGTCGGCGACGAGGCGCTGACGCGCAAGGCGGCGGAAGTCTGCGCCGTCGACCGCCGATTTCCGGCCTCGCAGCGGACCGCCCGCACCTGGATCCGGGCCCTGCGCCTGCACCAGTGGGTGAAGAACGCGCTGGTCTTCATGCCGGCGCTGCTGGCCCACCAGATCGGCGAGCCGGCCACGCTGATCCAGGCGCTGCTCGCCTTTCTCGCATTCGGCCTGTGCGCGTCCAGCGTCTACGTCTTCAACGATCTGCTGGACCTGCCGTCCGACCGCCGTCATGCGCGCAAGCGCAACCGTCCGTTCGCCGAAGGGCTGCTGCCGGCCAAGGACGGTGTCATCGCCGGCACGGGCTTGTTGCTGGGCTCCGCGGCCGTCGCGGCGACGGTCGGCCCCTGGTTCTGCCTGGCGCTGGCCGCGTACTACCTTCTCACCTGGGCCTACTCGCTGCGCCTCAAGCGCGTGGCCCTGATCGACGTGATGATGCTGGCGGGCCTGTACACGATGCGGATCATCGCGGGCAGCGCCGCGACGCTGATCTGGCCTTCGTTCTGGCTGCTCGGATTCTCGGTGTTCATGTTCCTGAGCCTGGGCATCGCCAAGCGCTTCGCGGAACTCGACGACGCGAAGCAAGCCGGGGCGCAGCTGTCGCACGGCCGCGGCTACGGCGCAAACGATCTCCCTTTGCTGCAGAGCCTGGGCACGTCGGCCGGCTACTGTTCCATCGTCGTGCTGGCGCTGTACATCAACAGTGCCGCGTCGGGCGCGCTGTACACCCACGCCAAGGCGCTGTGGCTGCTCCCGCCGGTCATGCTGTTCTGGATCTCGCGCGTCTGGCTGGTGACCTCGCGCGGACAGATGCACGACGATCCGATCGTGTTCGCGCTGCGCGATCGCGTCAGCCTGGTCCTGGCTGTGCTGATGGCCTTCGGCGTGCTGATCGCCATCTGACATGCCCGGCGCCGGCAGCTCCTGGGGACGTTGGCCGCGACACCGGCATCGCACGATCGCGCTCACGAACCGCTACCAACGGCTGGTTCTCGACGAACCCGGAACGCTGCTTCCGTACGGAAACGGCCGCAGCTACGGAGACTCCTGCCAGAACGACGGCGGCTTCCTGCTCACGACTCGCGGGCTCGATCGCTACGTGGCATTCGATGTCGACAACGGCGTCATCGAATGCGAAGCCGGAATGCTGCTCGAGGACGTCATCGAGTTCGCGTTGCCTCGCGGCTGGTTCCTGCCCGTCACGCCCGGCACCTGCTTCGTCACCCTGGGCGGCGCCATCGCCAACGACGTGCACGGCAAGAACCATCACCGCCTCGGGACGTTCGGCCACCATGTGCTGGGCTTCGAGCTGTTGCGTTCGGATGGGTCCGAGCGCTGGTGCACCCCGTCTGAAAATGCGGACTGGTTCGCCGCCACCATCGGCGGCCTCGGCTTGACCGGACTGATCCGCCGCCTGCGTCTGCAGCTGCGACGCGTGCCGGGGCCGTTTCTGCGTGGCCAGAGCCTGCGATTCGGCAACCTGTCCGGGTTCTTCGAGCTGTCGCGCGATTCCGATGCGGACTACGAGTACACCGTGTCCTGGCTCGATTGCACCGCCAAGGGCCGGCAACGCGGACGCGGCGTGTTCATGCGCGCCAATCACGCCGTCGCAGAAGGAACGACACCGGGCTCCGGCCAGTGGCGCGTCCCGTTCACTTCGCCGTTGCCGCTGGTCAATCGCCTGTCGCTGCGCCTGTTCAACACGCTGTACTACCACCGGCCGGCGGCACGCCGGGCGGACGCCGTCTGGCACTACCGCCCGTTCTTCTATCCTCTCGACGGCGTGCTGGAGTGGAACCGGATCTATGGGCCTCGCGGCTTCTATCAGTACCAGTGCGTGATCCCGCCGGCCACGGCCCCGGAAAGCCTGGAGGAGATGCTCGAGACGATCGCCGTCTCGGGATCGGGTTCGTTCCTCGGAGTGCTCAAGATGTTCGGTGAGCAGGCCTCGCCCGGCCTGCTGTCGTTCGCGCGTTCGGGGACGACGCTCGCACTGGATTTTCCGAACGGGGGAGCTCCCACGTTGCAGCTTCTCGAATCACTCGACGCGATCACGCGCAAGGCCGGAGGCGCGGTCTATCCGGCGAAGGATGCGCGCATGTCCGCCACCTCGTTCCAGCAATACTTCCCGCGCTGGAAGGAGTTCCTGCGCTTCATCGATCCGCGATTTTCCTCGTCGTTCTGGCGGCGCGTATCGCAGGATCCGCAGGGAGAAGCATCTTGAGAAAAGTGCTCATCGTGGGCGCGACATCGGCGATCGCCGAATCCGTCGCCCGTGAATTCGCCCGGCGCGAAGACCGGCTGTTCCTGGTCGGGCGCAGGCCACAGGCGCTTGCCGCCATCGCCGACGACCTGAAACTGCGCGGCGCACCGATGGTGCAGTTCCGGGTGCAGGACGCCAACGATATTTCCGCGCACGCCGAGCTGATCGAGTCGGCCAGTGTCGCGATGGGCGGCCTGGATACGGTTCTGATCGCACACGGGACGCTGCCCGATCAGGCTGCGTGTGCCGCATCGGTGGAACGCACGCTCGCCGAATACCAGACCAATGCCTTGAGCCAGATCTCGCTGTGCACGCTCATCGCGAACCGTTTCGAGTCTCAAGGCAACGGAACCCTGGCCGTCATTTCCTCGGTGGCCGGCGATCGCGGACGGCAGTCGAATTACGTCTATGGCTCCGCCAAAGCGGCCGTCACCGCGTTCACCAGCGGACTGCGCCAGCGCCTGCACGGCAAGGGCGTTCACGTGATCACGATCAAGCCCGGTTTCGTCGACACCCCGATGACCGCAGCGTTCGACAAGCGCGGACCGCTGTGGGCGTCCGCCGATTCGGTGGCCAAGACCATCGTCCGCGGCATGATCGCGGGAAAGCCGGTGATCTACGCGCCTTGGTTCTGGTGGGGAATCATGCAGATCATCCGGAATATTCCCGAACGCATCTTTCGCGGTCTCAAGCTGTAGCGCAGACCTGACGGCGGCGCCGTCCGCGGGGTCGATTTCCTCTCGCGTTCATGGCACAAGATCGCGCATGACGGAGAAACGAAATCCCTTGTCGGCCGAATCGGATCGCGCCATCGCCCTGGCCGATGCTCAACGCAAGGCGACGAAGCTGTTCGACCGGATCGCGGCCGACCTGATCCGGCCCGGCGTGTCGGAGTCGCAGCTCACGCGCGAGATCGCCGATCTCGGACGGCGCGAGTTCGGCATCGAGACCAACTGGCACAAGCGCCTCGTGCGCGCCGGGACCAACACGCTGGCGATCTACAACGAGAATCCTCCGGAGCGCGTTCTCGGAGACGACGACATCGTCTTCATCGATCTGGGGCCGGTGTTCGCCGAATGGGAGGCCGATGTCGGCCGCACCTATGTCATCGGCAACGATCCGCACAAGCTGCGGCTGCGCGACGATGCGGAGCGCGCCTTCGCGGCCGGCAAGCAGTATTTCAAGGACCACCCGGAGATCACCGGAAGCCAGCTTTTCGCGTTCATCAAATCGCTGGCGGAAAAGACGGGATGGGAATTCGCCGGCATCATCGCGGCCCATCTGGTCAGCGAGTTCCCGCACAAGTCGCTGGCCGAGAACATGACGACGGGCTACGCGAACGAGGCGCACCACGAACCGATGCGCGGCCTCGACTCGCTGGGTCGCGAACGCCACTGGATCCTCGAGATCCATTTCGTCGACCGCGCACGCGGGATCGGCGCGTTCTTCGAAGAGCTGCTCACCGTCGATTGACGACGTGCTGACACCGCCCCGCTTCACCGCTTCGCCACGAAAGCTTCACGCGACCGCCATCCCCGCTCCCTAGGTTCCCGGGCTTCCATTTGTTGGGCTTCAAGGGGAGTACGGGGACATGTTTCGACAGTGGCTGCTGGTGCTGGTGTGCAGCATGACGGTGATGGTGACGGCGGGTTGCTCGGGCAACGACGGCGACGACGGTGCAGCGGGTCCGGCAGGCGAGCCCGGACCGACGGGTGCCGCCGGCCCCGCGGGACCTGCAGGCCCGGCCGGATCCAACGGCTCCAACGGCGCTGCCGGACCCGCGGGTCCTGCTGGACCTGCAGGCCCTGCGGGCCCCGTCGGACCTGTCGGACCCACCAGCCCGGTCGGCCCTGCCGGTCCCGCAGGGCCTGCCGGTCCCACCGGGCCGAGTGGATCCAGCGGCCCCAGTGGCCCTGCCGGCCCTGCGGGACCTGCAGGGCCGACCGGCAGTGGTGATGTGCTGCTCGATCTGAACGTGCTCGGCACCTACGAAGCGAATGCCTTCAATGCCGGCGCTGCCGAGATCGTGGCGTACGACGGTCCGCGTCAGCGCCTGTTCGTCGTCAACGCCAGCGCCGTCACCGTCGACGTGCTCAACGTCGCCAACCCGGCTGCGCCGGTACTGGTGGGCACCATCGACGCCAGCGCCGAGGGCGCGAGCGCCAACAGCGTCGCGGTCTCCAACGGCATCGTCGCGGTGGCGATCGAGGCGAGCCCGAAGACCGATCCGGGTTCGGTGGTCTTCTACAACGCCGCGACGCTGGCCAAGCTCGGCGAGGTCGCAGTGGGCGCGCTGCCCGACATGCTCACGTTCACGCCGAACGGTTTGCGCGTGCTGGTCGCCAACGAAGGCGAACCCAACGCCAACTACAGCATCGATCCCGAAGGCTCGATCAGCATCATCACGGTCAACGGCGGTACGGCGCCCACCGTGGTGACCGCCGGCTTCACGGCGTTCAACGCTCAGGCGGCCGCGCTGCGTGCGCGCGGCGTGCGCATCTACGGGCCGAACGCCAGCGTCGCGCAGGACTTCGAGCCGGAGTACATCGCGATCTCGCCGGATGGCTTCACGGCGTTCGCGACGCTGCAGGAGAACAACGCGTTCGCGAAGATCGACCTGGCGAGCAACACCGTCACCGAGATCCTGCCGCTCGGCTACAAGGATCACCGCATCCTCGGCAACGAACTCGACCCGAGCGATCAGGACGGCGGCCCGCGGCTGGCGAACTGGCCGGTGTTCGGCATGTACCAGCCGGACACGATCGCGTCGTATCTGTTCAACGGACGCACCTACTACGTGACCGCCAACGAAGGCGACGCGCGCGAGTACGACAACTTCGTGGAAACACAGCGCATTGGTGCCAACGGCTTCGTGCTGGATCCCACGGCGTTCCCGAACGCGGCGGCGCTGAAAGTGAACACGGCGCTGGGCCGGCTGAACGCAACGCGATCGCTCGGCGACACCGATGGAGACAACGATTTCGATCAGATCTACGTGCTCGGCGCCCGTTCGTTCTCGATCTGGGCCGACGACGGCACGCAGGCCTACGACAGCGGCTCCGACTTCGAGCGCATCACGGCGCTGCGCTACGGCACCAGCTTCAACAACAACAATTCGGCGAGCGCCGGCGATTCGCGCAGCGACGACAAGGGCCCGGAACCCGAAGCGCTCGCGCTGGCGCAGTTCGCCGGCCGCACCTTCGCGTTCATCGGCCTCGAGCGCATGGGCGGCGTGATGGTCTACGACATCAGCAACCCGCGCGCCGCGCGCTTCGTGCAGTACATCAATCGCCGCGAGATGTCGGTGACGATCGGGAATCTGGTCAACGCCAACGCTGGCGCGGCGGGCGACCTGGGACCGGAGAGCATCGTCGTGATCCCGGCGGCGCAGAGCCCGGTTCCGGGAGTACCGCTGCTTGCCGTCGGCAACGAGATCAGCGGAACCACCACGCTGTACCGGATCGACGTCATTCCGCTCAACCCCTGACGCAGGTCCAACCTGCCTGCGGGCGGAGGGTCGCAGCCGTAGGGCTGCGACCCTCTTCTTTTTTTGTGGCCTCGCCAGCGGACGCGGATCAACCGTCGCTCAGTCTTTCTTCTGTCCGCCGAGCGCTTCCATCAGCCCGCCCATGAGTTCGGTCAGCTCACCGGTCATCAGCGTGAAGTCGGCGTCGAAACGTTCCTCGGCATTTCCCTGCGGTTCGTTCTCGGCGCGATCCTGTTCGATCATCTCGAAGCGCACGCGGCGCACGATGCCCGGATCGGCGAGCACGAAGCGGATGCGATCGTTCCAGGTCATGCCGAGCTTGGTCACCGACTTGCCGTCCTTGACGTGGCGGCGCACGTCGTCGCCCTCGAGCCCGTGCTTGGCGAAGCGCACGGCCGCCGGATCGTCGCCGCCGCTCTTCATCTCGCAGTCCTGATCGAGCGAGAACTTGCCCGGCGCATCGCCCTTGGCCAGCCACGCGGTCATGCAGGTCATCGGCGACTGCGCGGTGTCGAGCGGATAGAACGGGCACTCGCCGAGCGTGTCGCGCAGCAGGGTCAGCACTTCGTCGCCGCGCTTCTGGCTCGATGCATCGACGATCAGCCAGCCGGCTTCCGGATTGATCCAGACGCGCGTCGCGCGACGTTTCGCGAACGCCTTGGGCAGCAGCTCGGACAGGATCTGCTCGCGCAATTCGCGCATCTGCTTCTTGCCCGGCTTGAAGCCCATGCGCGCCTCGATCTGCGCCGCCTTGGCCTTGGCCGCGTCCTTGACCACCGACGAGGGCAGCAGCTTGGTCTCGGTGCCGAGCGAGAACAGCAGTTGCCGCCCCTGACCGTAGACGAGCTGGTCGTCGTCGCGCGGCGAGACCCAGCCCTGCGTCTGCGCGGTCAGCCCGGTGCAAGGCTGAAGCGTGCGCTCGGAGAGCTTCTTCTCGAACGCGCCGGGCGACATGCCCCAGGCGCCGTCGAGTCGGTACGGCAGCAGGTTGCGAAACCACATGGTCGGAGCGGGAAGAAAAACGGGCGGGGATGATAGCCGCGTCGTCGTCAGCCCGTGGTCGTCCCGTCACGCCCGTAGCCCGGACGAAGTCCGGGATGGCCACTCCGGCGTAGATTCCTGGCAGGGGCCGAAAGCGTTCAACGCAGAGGCGCAGAGGACGCAAAGGAAGCGGGTCCATACACGAGGAGCCGCCACGCGCTGAAGATCGCGTGGCTTTGCGTCCTCTGCGCCTCTGCGTTGAATCGTTGGGCGGCGAACAGCGCGCATCACGTCCGTCGACGAAAACCCGGACTGCGTCCGGGCTACGGTCTGCCCAGTGCTTCGACCAGCAAGGCGCGCGCGACCTTGGCCTCCATGCCCTCGGGCTTCTCGAGTCCCAGGCGCTGCAGATCGGGCAGCAACTCCGCCGGCGCAGCCGGCGCCATCAGCGCCTTGATCGCGAGCTTCCATTTCGGCGTCGAGGACGCGCGCGCCTTGACGCCCTTCAGCGCCTTGGCGAGCCGCAGCTCCTGCTCCGTGAAGTCGGTACCGAACGGGAATGCCGGCAGATGTCCCGCCTTCGTCGGACCGCGCAGGCGATCGGCCAGCGCCTCGGGCGTGTTGCCACGAAACGCATCCGGAATGCGATAACCCGCTTCGATGCGACCGGCGGCCTGCAGCTTCGCGAGCAGCGCGGACTGGAATCGCGAATCGGCGATGTTGAGCAGCCGCTTGGCGACTTCACTGTCGGTCTGTGCGCGCAGATCGGCGATGCCGTACTCGGTGATCAGCACGTCGCGCAGGTGCCGCGGAATCGTGCAGTGGCCGTACTCGGTGACCAGATTGCTCGTCGACGTGCCGCCGTCGTCCGGCGTGCGCACCGCACGCACCATCAGGATCGAGCGGCCGGTCGGAAGCTGGTGCGCCTGCGCGACGAAGTTGTACTGGCCGCCGACACCGGACACGACACGACCGTCGGCGAGGCCGTCGGACACCACCGCGCCGTTGAGCGTGGCCATCATCCCGGTATTGATGAAGCGCGCATGGATGCGCTGCTCGCGGTACAGGCGCGGATTCAGATCGAGCTGGTTGACCTTGTCGACGCCGGTCATGCAGATCAGATCGCGTTGTTCCTGCGTCATCGAGCGCAGGCCTTCGTAGAAATCGCGCGGCCCGAGGAAGAATCCGCCGTGCAGGATCACGCCGCCACGCAGGCGCTCGCCGAGCGCCGCCTCGCCCATGAGCTTGCGCGCATCCGGATCGGCCACGTTCGCCACGACCTGGCGGCCATCCGCAAGCAGCAGGCGGCCGTTGTCGTAACGCACGTCGTCGCGAAAGAAACCATGCCGCTGGAGCACCGCGAAATCCTGTCCGCGGAACAGCCGCACGCCCAGTCGCACGAAGCCATCGAGCACGTCGGGTGCGAGCTTCGCGGGATCGCAGACGCCTTCGTTGACGAGCTGCTGCAGCGCCCAGAAGTCGTACACGCGCCGCTTGAGGATCCCGCCCTGCATCAGGTGCCAGAAGCCGTCGACGAACATCTCGGTAGCGCCGTACAGACCGGTCTCGAACGGTGCCGTGCCGCCCACCGCATCGATCATCGCGCCGTGCCGCTGCGTGGCGCCCAGCGCATCGAGCGCCGCGCGGTAGTCGGCGTTGTGGTCCTGGCGCATGCGCAGCGCGTGCACGATCGCATCGCCCAGGCTGCCGATGCCGATCTGCAGCGTTCCGCCGTCGCGGATCAGGCTCGAGGCGTACAGGCCGATTGCGTAATCCGGCGCAACGACCGGTGTCTTGGGCGTGGAGAACAGTGCGGAGTGCGCGCGCGCATCGTCGACGATGAAGTCGAAGGTTTCCGGCGTCACCTCCGCGTCGAGCGCCATGTACGGTAGGCTCGAATTCACGGCGCCGACGACGGCGACCTTGCGTTCGCCCCGCGCCTGCGCGCTACGCAGCAGTCCGATGAGTTCCGGCCCCGTGTCGGGATTGCAGCTCAGGCTGTAGCGCATGCCGGCATCGGTATCGCTCTTGGCGACGGCCTGCATCACGACGTTGCAGCCCTGCGCGAACACGTCGCGTGCGGCGAAGGTGTAGTTCGTGCTGATGTAGTCGCGCTGGGCGTCGACGTTCGACAGCCGGCTGCCCGGGCGGAAGAAGAATTCCTTCACGCGCACGTTCGACGGCAATCGCCGGGCGCTCACGTCCTTCGCGTACTCCAGGTCGGGAACCCCGGCGAACACGCGATCGAGGAAAGGCTGCATGAACGCGGCTTCGAGCTTCGATCCGGGGATCGGCTTTTCCAGCGACAGCGCGGTGAGCAACGTGAGCGTGATCGAAGGGTCGGCCTTGGCGCGCGCGTACAGCGCGTTGACCAGTTCGGCCGGCTTGCCCAGGCCCAGCGCCAGGCCCACGTGCAGATCGCGGCCGACGGCCGCGAGAATCGCATCGACGCAGGACTCGACGTCATCGAACAATCGGAGAGCTTCGGACATCGGGAGCCCGGTCGGTGAAGAGGCTGCCAGTTTGCCTGCCTCGCCGATCAAAGCGCACGCCGTTTCGTCTGGTCGACGCGCCCCGATCGTTCGCGGCGGAAACGCTCAGAAGCTCACGCGCAACGAGACCGACCCGTTGGCCGGCGGGCCGTAATAGGTGTTGTCGAATTCGTCGAGCACGTAGTACTTGTCGTCGAGCAGATTGTTGCCGTTGAGCTGGAGTGCGATATCGGGCGTGAACTGCCAGCGCGCCAGCAGTTTCACCAGGGTGACGGCGCCCTGTCGCAGCGTCGCGCCGCCACCCGGTGCACCCACCTGCGTGCTGCTCTCGGACTGCCAATCGACACCGCCGCCCACGGTCAGGCGCTTGAGTGCGCCGGGCGGCGTCCACGTGGTGTAGAGGCGCACCAGCGTGCGCGGCACGAAGGTTCGTATCGCATCGTCGTCGGCGTCGTCGATCAGGTAGCGCGTCCAGCCGAGCGACGCATTCCAGCCATCGCGCAGTTCGCCGGCAAACTCGAACTCGAAGCCGCGCGACACCGTGCCATCGATCGGCCGCGAAACATCCGAGCCGTCCGGCAGCTTGATGGTTGCACCGTCCTCGTCGAGGACTGCCGCCGCCACGTTGTCCTGCTGCGTGCGGAACAGCGTCAGCGCGCTGTTGAGCCTGCCGCCGAAGTGCTCGCCCTTGATGCCGACCTCGTAGCTGCGGCCGTCGATCGGGTCGAGGTACTGGCCGCTTTCGTTCTTGTTGTTCTGCGGCTTGAATATCTCGGTGTAGCTGGTGAACAACGAGTAGTCCGTACTGATGTCGTAGATCAGGCCCGCGTACGGAATGGTCTTCTCGTAGTCGTAGCGGCTGTCGGCCGGCGTGTCGTACAGGTAGTACGAATCGATCTTCCACGTCGCGTGGCGCACGCCGGCGATCAGCTTCAGCGATTCGGCGAGACGGATGCGGGTTGCGACATAAATGCCGCTCTGCTTCGTGTCGATGTCGCTGAGCCGGCTGCCGGCGTCGAAGGTGGGCTCCGGGTACGAGCCGTCCCAGTCGAACAGGTTGACCGGATCGGTCAGATCGTCGGGCTCGAAGGCCACGCTGTTGTTGGCGGTGCGCGAGCCGTTGTAGCCCACGACCAGTTCGTGCTGCTGACCGAACAGCGCGAACGGCCCGCTCGCGTAGACGTCGAGCGCACGCTGGATGATCTTCGCGCGATCGCTGTACGCATACGCGCCGTAACCGGCATCCGCATCGCTCGTGTCGATGATGCCGGTCTCGGGATCGGGGTAGCCGTACACGTAGAAGAGCCGGTTGTGCTCCTGGTTGCGACGCCAGCTCAACGTCGAGCGCAGCGCCCAGTCGCCGTCGAACTGATAGCGCAGCTCGCTGAAGGCGGTTTCGAAACGGCGGTTCCAGAACGCCCAGTCGGTGGACGTCGTTACCGAGCGCGACCAGTTGGCCTGGCTGCCGTCGGAGAAGAACAGCGGGAACGAACCCCAGGTGTTGCTCTGCGGCGTGTTCTCCTGGTTGTCGTAGCCCACCGACAGCCGCGCGCGCGACGTCAGGTCGGCGTCGACGACACCGTAGAACAGCCATTTTTCGGAGCGATACAGGTCCTGGTACGACTCGCGGTACTGGTAGGCGCCGACCACGCGCGCACGCACGCTGCCGTCCGCCGTGAGCGGTGTCGAGATGTCGGCGTCGACGCGACGGTCATCCCACGAGCCCTGCGTGAATTCGAATTGCATGGCGCGCGTGCGGCTGTCGGCATGCTTGCGAACCAGATTGACCGATGCCGCCGGGCTGCCGGCGCCGGTGGTCAGGCCGGTCGCACCGCGCACGATCTCGATCCGCTCGTACAGCGCCGTGTCGAGCGCATCCTCGATCGAATCGGTGCTGAAGTTGGTTGCCACCGGCACGCCGTCGTACAGCAGGTTGTCGACGACGAAACCGCGCGACGTGAACAGCACGCGCTCGGTGTCGTACTGGTAGGAGTAGACGCCCGGCGTCTGGTCGAGCACGTCGCGCAGCGACTGCAGGTTCTGATCGTCGAGGCGCTGTCGCGTCATGACGGTCACCGACTGCGGCGTCTCGCGCAGGCTCAGGCCCAGCCTGGTGGCCGCGGCGCTGTCCTCGACGGTGTACGACTCCTCGTTGCCGGTGACGACGATGGTATCGACGTCGGTCGTCGCGTCCGATGTCGCCGCCGTCGTGGCGACCGGCGCCGGATCGTCCGCGGCTCCGCTCAGGTTCGGCAGGAAGGCCAGCGTGCAGATGGCCGCCGCTAGGCAAGCCGCTTTCTTTTCGATGCGCATGTGTTCCCCGGTAACGAATGGGACGCTGGCGATGCGCAGAACACGCGGTAGCTTGCAGTCGGCCTCGGGATTTTACAGATGCGGCGGGCGCACACAATTCTCATGCATGCCTGGCGAGCCCGGATTCGGCGTTCCGGTCCGAACGCCCATAAAAAAACCCCGCGCCTTCCGGTGCGGGGTTCTTTCGAGCGGAGCTGTTGATCAGCCCTTCATCTTCACCTGCTCCGAGGCCGGGTGCAGGCTGGCCTTGGCGCTGGGGCGCGAGTCGACGCGCTTGAACCAGGCCTGGATGTTCTTGAACTCCGGGTCGATCGGCTGGCCGACGCCGGCGGCGAAATCGAGGCAGCAATACAGCACGAGGTCCGCAAGGCGGATCTGGTTGCCGCAGATGAAGTCGCGGTCGCCGATCAGGTTGTCGAGCCACTTCAGGTTGCGCTTGCCGCCAGCCTTGAGGCCCGGCGCGGCCTCCGGGATCACGTGCAGGCGATCCTTGAACAGGTCGAAGCCTTCGGCGTAACGGAAGCCGTTGTAGATGAACTCGGTGATGTTGAGCTCGACGCGGCGCTGCCACATGCGCGAGATCGCCTTCTCTTCGGCGTTGCTGCCGACCAGCGTCGTCTTGCCCGGGTTGATCTCGTCGAGGTACTCGCAGATCGCGACCGTCTCGGCGATCACGGTGCCGTTGTCGAGTTCCAGCGACGGCAACTGGCCGGCGGGATTCTTGGTGGTGTACGGCGGCTTGCGGTTCTCGGCGCCGAGCAGGTCGTGCTCCTGCATCGGGACGTCGATGCCCTTCTCGAGCAGGAACATGCGCACCATGCGCGGATTGGGGCCAAACGAATTCAGCAGTTTCATCAAGGATTCTCCTCGTACGACGGTGGGCTTGTTCTGTCCGTGCGCGGAGCCGGCATCGCGACGGGATATGGATATTCCCGCGAAGGCCTTCAGGCCGCCATAAGGAATTGCCCTAGTTCGGACACGAACCGCCGGGGCTGTTCGAACGGAATCGCGTGGCCGCAGTTCTCGAACTTCACGACGCGTGCGTGCGGCACCAGAGACTGGATCGCGAGCTGGCCGGCGGCCGGATACATCGTGGACTGCATGCCCACCAGGGCCGTCATCGGCACCTCGATGGAGGGCAGCGTGGCGCGCCAGTCGTAGTCGTCGTTCAAATAGGAACGCAGGCAATCCATGTAGATCGGCCAGTTGGCGACCGGCGCCACGCGGCGGATCAGGAACTCGTGGCGCGCGAATCCGACGAGGCGGCGCCAGTGCGGCTGATGGAAGGAATGGCCGTAGAACGTGGCCAGGCTGTGCCAGAGCTCGCGCCGCAGCGACCGCGGCACGCGGTGGTAGGGCTGCCCTCGATACACCTCGAGGCGGTCCATCAGGCTCGCCATGTCGGCGAAGCCCTTGGTCTGGGCATCGCCAAGCAGTCCGTGCGGCCATTCGGGCGTGTTGATCACGCGGGGCGACTGGTCGATGTGCAGGTAGGCGCGGACGCGATCGAACCCGTAGAGGCGGTGGTACTGCATCGACGTGCAGGCACCCATCGACAGGCCGCCGAGATGCACATCGCGCAGATCCAGCGCGTCGAACAGGTCGGCGACGTCGTCCGCGTGCTGCGTCAGCAACGTGGGTTGCGACAACTTCAGGCGGTGGGAGCCTCCGAAGCCCCGCAGATCCGGCAGCACGAATCGATGGCGATGCAGCAGCGGCGCCACGAACGGCAACCACAACGCCGCCGGCATCGCGAAGCCGTGCAGCATCACGCAGGTCTTGCCGCCGTTGCGGCTGCGCCGTCCCACATCGTAGTAGTGCAGGCGCTCACCATCGCGCATCGTGGCGTACGGCATCGACGTTCTCCCTGTTTTTTGCAGTGCCGCAGCGTGGCGGGTATCGCGATTGTTGCAAGCCGCGCGCGGGCCTATCCGCGATGCACCGCGACGGGACCGAATCCCTGGCAGACCGGCGTCAACGACAGCGTGTTGACGTTGACGTGCGCGGGCCGCGACGCCACCCAGTGAACGGTGTCCGCCACATCCTCGGGCGTGAGCGCCTGCGCGTTTTCGTAGACCTTTGCGGCGCGTGAATCGTCGCCGCCGAAACGCACGTTCGAGAACTCGGTGCCGCCGGCCAGTCCCGGCTCGACATTGGTCACGCGCACCGGCGTGTTGTAGAGATCCGCACGCAGGTTCAACGAGAACTGGCGTACGAACGCCTTGGTGGCGCCGTACACGTTGGCGCCCGGATAGGGCCATTCGCCGGCCGTGGACCCGATGTTGATGACATGGCCCCGGCCGCGTTCGACCATGCCTGGCAGGATGGCGCGCGTCAGCGTCAGCAGGCCCTTGATGTTGGTGTCGACCATCTGCTCCCACTCATCGAGCGATGCCCGATGGGCGGGCTCCAGGCCCAGCGCCAGGCCGGCGTTGTTCACCAGCACGTCGATGGCCGCGAACTCGCGCGGCAGGCCGGCAACGGCCGCTTCGGCCGCCGCGCGGTCGCGCACGTCCAGGACCATGCAATGCGTGGGCACGGCGAGATCCGACGCGAGCCGATCGAGCCGGTCACCGCGACGGCCGCAGAGGACCAGGTGCGCTCCGTCGCGTGCGAAGCGGCGGGCAATGGCCTCGCCGAAACCCGCGCTGGCGCCGCTGACGAATACGATCACGTCCACTCCTTGGTTCGTTCGATTCCGGCGACAAGCCTAAGCGCTGGGCCGCAGGCCGGCCATCCGGACCACCTCCGGCACGGGCCGGCCTGTCACAGCATTGAAGAACCGGCGGCGACGCGCCAAAACGAAAACGCCCCGGAAATCCGGGGCGTTTTCTTGAAGCTTCTGCGGTGTCCGACTTACATCGAGTAGTACATCTCGAACTCGATCGGATGCGTGGTCATGCGGAAGCGCGTGACCTCCTGCATCTTGAGTTCGATGTAGGCGTCGATCAGGTCGTCGGTGAACACGCCACCCTTGGTCAGGAACGCACGGCCCTTGTCGAGCGCTTCGAGCGCCATGTCCAGGCTGTGGCAGACGCGCGGGATCTTCGCATCCTCTTCCGGCGGAAGATGGTAGAGATCCTTGTCCGACGGATCGCCGGGGTGGATCTTGTTCTGGATGCCGTCGAGGCCGGCCATCATCATCGCGGCGAACGCGAAGTACGGGTTGGCCGTGCTGTCCGGGAAGCGCACTTCGATGCGGCGGCCCTTGGGGTTGGACACGTACGGGATGCGGATCGACGCCGAGCGGTTACGCGCGGAGTAGGCCAGCATGACCGGCGCTTCGAAGCCCGGCACCAGGCGCTTGTAGCTGTTGGTGCCCGGGTTGGTGAACGCGTTCAGCACCTTGGCGTGCTTGAGGATGCCGCCGATGTAGTACAGGGCGGTCTCCGACAGGCCGCCGTAGCCGTCGCCGCTGAACAGGTTCTTGCCGTTGAGCGAGAGCGACTGGTGGACGTGCATGCCGCTGCCGTTGTCGCCGACGATCGGCTTGGGCATGAACGTGGCGGTCTTGCCGAACTGGTGGGCGATGTTCTGCACCACGTACTTGAGCTTGAGGACGTCGTCGGCCTTCTGGATCAGCGTGCCGAACTTGACGCCGATCTCGCACTGGCCGGCGGTGGCGACTTCGTGGTGATGGACTTCGACTTCCATGCCGACCGCTTCGAGCGTCTCGCACATGGCCGAGCGGATGTCCTGCAGCGAGTCGACCGGCGGGACCGGGAAGTAGCCGCCCTTCACGCCCGGACGATGGCCGGTGTTGCCGCCGTCGTAGACCTTGCCCGAGTTCCAGGCCGCGTTCTCGGCGTCGATCTCGACCATGCAGCCCTTCATGCCGGAGTCCCAGCGCACGGAGTCGAACACGAAGAATTCGTTTTCCGGGCCGAAGAAGGCCGTGTCGGCGATGCCGGTGGACTTCAGGTAGGCCTCGGCGCGCTTGGCCAGCGAACGCGGATCGCGCGAGTAGCCCTGCATGGACGAGGGCTCGATGACGTCGCAGCTGATGACCAGCGTCGGCTCTTCGAAGAACGGGTCCATGAACGCGGTGCCGGCGTCGGGCATCAGGATCATGTCGGACTCGTTGATGCCCTTCCAGCCGGCGATCGAGGAGCCATCGAACATCTTGCCGTCGACGAACAGCGCTTCGTCGACCGTCTTGGCCGGCACGGTGACGTGCTGTTCCTTGCCGCGGGTATCGCAGAAGCGGAAGTCAACAAACTTCACGCTCTTGTCAGTGATGGTCTTGAGTACGTCTTTGCCCGAAGCCATGAGGTCTCCTGGAGGGGGTCTTTGTGTAGGTCGATTGGGGGTGCCGACGGGGTAACCCAGCTCCCCCGGCGGTGCGCCGTCTTAACGCAGAATCCGTGCCACGCTGGCTCGCGGCGGGGCGTAGCCTAGCCCATTCCTGCTCCATTCGGGTGCGCAGAACCGGCGTGACCGCTCGTTATACTGCCCTGCCCTCGTGACGCTTTCGCTCCGTTCCATGACCTTTCAGGACCTCATCCTCAAGCTCCAGATGTTCTGGGCCGGCCATGGCTGCACCATCGTCCAGCCGATGGACATGGAGATGGGTGCGGGCACCTTCCACTGGGCCACGTTCCTGCGCGCCCTCGGCCCCGAGCCCTGGAACACCGCCTACGTGCAGCCCAGCCGCCGTCCCACCGACGGCCGCTACGGCGAGAACCCGAACCGCCTGCAGCACTACTACCAGTTCCAGGTGCTGATGAAGCCGAGCCCGCCCGACATCCAGAAGCTGTACCTGGAGTCGCTGAAGATGCTGGGCTTCGACCCGCTGACGCACGACATCCGCTTCGTCGAGGACAACTGGGAGTCGCCGACGCTCGGCGCCTGGGGCCTGGGCTGGGAAGTTTGGCTGAACGGCATGGAAGTCACGCAGTTCACGTACTTCCAGCAGGTCGGCGGCCTCGAGTGCCGGCCGGTCGCGGGCGAGATCACGTACGGCCTCGAACGCCTGGCGATGTACATCCAGAAGAAGGAGAGCGTGTACGACCTGATCTGGTCGCGCGATCCCAAGACCGGCCGCGAAGTCACCTACGGCGACGTCTACCACCAGAACGAGGTCGAGCAGAGCACGTACAACTTCGAGCACGCCGACACCGCGACGCTGTTCGATCGCTTCAACCGCGCCGAAGCCGAGTGCCAGAAGCTGCTCGCGCTGGAAAAGCCGCTGCCGCTGCCCGCCTACGAGCGCACCATCCAGGCCAGCCACACGTTCAACCTGCTGGACGCGCGCGGCGCGATCTCGGTGACCGAGCGACAGGCCTACATCCTGCGCGTGCGCACGCTGGCGCGCGGATGCGCCGAGGCCTATTTCAAAGCGCGCGAGGCACTCGGCTTTCCGATGTGCGACACGCCGCAGAAGGCGGCCTGATCGTGAACGAGGCGCTGCAGTCGATCCGGCTGGCGGCGCCTCCTTCGAACGCGGGCCGGCGCGCGGCCGCCCGCTGCGCCGACCGATCGCGATGATCCTGATCGGCATGTTCGACTCGCCGTACGTGCGGCGCGTGGCGGTAAGCCTGCGGCTGCTCGGCTTTGCGTTCGAGCATCGCAACTGGTCGGTGGGCCAGGATTTCGACCGCATCCGCGAATACAACCCGCTGGGCCGCGTGCCGACGCTGGTGCTCGATGACGGCGAGGTACTGGCCGACTCCTCCGCGATCCTCGACTGGCTGGACCAGGATGTCGGACCCGATCGCGCGCTACTGCCGCCGCGGGGCGCGGAGCGCCAGCGCGCGCTGCAGCTCATGGCCCTGGCCACCGGCGCGGCTGACAAGGGTGTGGCGCAACTCTACGAAGGCGCGTTCCGCCCGGCCGAGAAGCGCCACGAGCCCTGGGTGCAGCGCTGCCGCACGCAGATGCTGGCCGCCCTCGGGGAACTCGATCGCGCCTGCGCCGCGGTGCAGACGCAGTGGTTGCTCGGCATGCGGCTCACGCAGGCCGACGTCACGCTGACGGCTGTTTCGACGTTCCTGCACGAGGCCTTGCAACTCGATCCGGCTGCGCTGCCGGCCCTGGCCCGGCAGACCGCGCGTGGCGAGGCGCTGCCGGCATTTGGCGAATTCCACCAGCCGTTCTTCGTCCCGCGCTCCTGACGCAAGACCGTTTCGGCAGGCGGCTCGCGATCGTCCGTGGGCTGGCTTATCGTCGGCCACCGTAGCCGGCAGAGCTGGCGCCGCCGTTTCCCGAGGGAGAGAGAGCGTGAAAACAACAACGAAGCTTCGTGCCGCGTTCGTGGGCGCCGTAGTGGCCTGTGCCGTCCACGCGCCGTCCGCGCACGCGGTGGAACCGGTCGCGGAACTGCGTCTCTACGCGATGGATTGCGGCCGCGTGCACGTCAAGGACGGCGCAATGTTCTCCGACACCGGCGAGTACGACGGCAAGCCGCTCGACGTGGTGTCGTCGTGCTACCTGATCCGGCATCCCAAGGGCGCGCTGATGTGGGATACCGGCCTGAGCGACGAGCTGGCCAAGTCGCCGGCCGGTGTCGACGCCGGCGGCGGCAACTTCCATCTGTCCGTGAAGAGGACGCTGGTCGAGCAACTCGCACAGGTCGGCATGACGCCGGCGGACGTGACCTTCATCGGGTTTTCACACCTGCACTTCGATCACACCGGCAACGCCAACCTGTTCACCCAGTCGACCTGGCTGATGAACAAGGCGGAGCTCGACGCCGCGCTGTCCGATCCGCCGTCCGGCGGCATGGACCCGAGTACGATTTCGGCCCACAAGAACGCCAAGGTCGAGCTGCTCTACGGGGATCGCGACGTATTCGGCGACGGCAGCGTGCGCATCCTGCTGGCGCCCGGCCACACACCGGGGCACCAGGTGCTGCTGCTGCACCTGGCCAAGGCCGGCGCGGTGGTGTTGTCGGGCGACCTGTACCACACGCAGGAGAACCGCACCGAACATCGCGTTCCGCTGATCAACACCAGTCGCGCGGACACGCTGGCATCGTTCGATCGCGTGGAGAAGATCGTCAAGAACCAGAAGGCGCGCTTCGTGATCCAGCATGTGCCGGAAGACCTGGCCGCACTGCCGAGATTTCCGGACTACTTGAAGTAACCCGGACGAGGTCCGCGGTTTTCTACGTCCATCGAACAGGAATCCCGGACTTCGTCCGGGCTGCGGGTCGATCGCGGCGTCACGGGACTGCTCTGGGTTTGGCGACTCCGGCGGCATCGCCCACAATGGCGGGCCTTACGTCCCCTTATTTTTGAACCGCAGCCCGCCCGATCCCCATGACGCTTCCCCTGCTCCTGGAAATCGGCTGTGAAGACCTGCCGGCCCGCTACGTCGTCCCGCTTGCCAACGCACTGGGTCGCGGTATCGCGGAAGGCCTGGCCAAGCGCGGCGTATCCGTCGGCACGTCGTCGGTGTTCGCAACGCCCCGGCGCATCGCGGTGCAGCTTTCCGACGTGGCACAAAGCCAGCCCGATCAGACCGCCGAAATGGTCGGACCGGCCTTGGCCGCAGCCCTGAAGGACGGTCAGCCCACGCCCGCGGCGCTCGGATTCGCGCGCAAGTGCGGGGTCGAGTTTTCCGCACTCGGGCAGAAGGACGGCAAGCTGTATTTCGCCCGCAACACACCGGGACGACCCACGCGCGAGCTGATCCCCGAGATCTTCCAGGACACGCTGCGGCAGATGGACGAGCTGGTGCCCAAGCGCATGCGCTGGGGCGCCGGAGACGCCACGTTCGTGCGTCCGGTGGAGTGGTTGTGCTGCCTGCTCGGCACCGAATCGATTCCGCTGCGGGCATTCGGACTGGACGCAAGCCGGCTGACCTATGGACATCGCTTCCACGCGCCGGATCCTCTGCCGCTGACCTCCGCCGCGCACTACGCGGACGCCCTGCGCACCGCGCGGGTCTGGGCCGACGTGGCGCTTCGCAAGGCCGAGATCCGCTCGCAGATCGAGACGGCGGCCGCGAAGCTCGGCGGCCACGCCCGCATCACCGAAGACCTGCTCGACGAGGTCACGGCCCTGGTCGAGCTGCCAGTGGCGATCGCCGGTCGCTTCGAGGAACGATTCCTCGAGCTGCCGCCCGAAGTCATCGTGGCGACCGTCGAGACCAACCAGCGCTACTTCACGGTGTTCAGCGACACCGCGCTGACCCGGCTGACGAACCACTTCATCACGATCTCCAACATCGAGTCGCGCGATGAATCGCAGGTGATCGCGGGCAACGAGCGCGTCGTGCGGCCGCGCCTCACGGACGCGCTGTTCTTCTACCAGCAGGATCTGAAGCACCCGCTGGTGGACTACGCGGCGAAGCTCGACGCGGTGACCTTCCAGAAGGACCTCGGCTCGATCGGCGCCAAGGTGGAGCGCATGGCCGCGCTGGCGCGCGGCATCGCCGCGACGATCGCCGCCGACGGTCAGCCGGTGGGACAGGTCGCCAGCGTGAGCCGCGACGACCTGCGGTTCGAGGAGTGGGCAGTACGTGCCGCGCGCCTGTGCAAGGGCGATCTCGTCACCAAGGTGGTCTACGAATTCCCTGAATTGCAGGGCCTGATGGGCGGCTATTACGCCTCCAAGTCGGGCGAACATCCCGAGGTCGCCGTCGCTATTCGCGAGCATTACCTGCCGACGCAGCAGGGCACGCCGATCCCGTCGACGCGCGCCGGCCAGTACGTTGCGCTGGCGGACAAGCTGGACACGCTCGCGGGCATCTTCGCGATCGGCCAGAAGCCGAGTGCGAGCAAGGATCCGTTCGCGCTGCGCCGCGCTGCCCTGGGCGTACTGCGCATCTGCCTCGAGGGCGGGTTGCCGCTGGACCTGCGCCAGCAGCTGGCAGAGGCCGTGGACCTGCAGCCCGCCGGCAAGCGGGACGCCACCGTCGTGGCGGAGCTGTTCGAATTCGTCATGGAACGCCTGCGCGCTTGGCTGGTCGGCCAGGAACACGAGGGACGTCCCATCGCCATCGAGACTTTCGAGTCGGTCAAGGCGCTGGGCATCCATTACCCGCTCGATGTGCAGCGCCGCGTTTTGGCGGTGCACGGATTCGTGGCCCTCGAAGCCGCGCCCAATCTCGCTGCCGCCAACAAGCGCATCCGCAACATCCTGAAGCAGGCGGGCGCGGTCGAGGCCTCGGTCGATCCTGCGAAGTTCGAGCATGCGGCCGAAGGCGCGCTGTTCGAGGCGATGAAAGCCCAGGCCGCCCTCAATGCGCAGGCGACGAGCTACACGCAGAAGCTGGTCAATCTTGCGTCGCTGCGCGCGCCGGTCGACGCCTTCTTCGAGCGCGTGATGGTGAATGCGGAGGATCCCGCCGTGCGGGCCAACCGCCTTGCCCTGCTCAAACAGCTGGACGCAATGTGCCGCGACGTCGCGGACCTGTCCTGCCTGCCCGGGTGATTCCGGCCCGATGAAGCTGGTCATCCTCGACCGCGACGGTGTCGTCAACGAGGACTCCGACGACTACATCAAGTCCCTGGCCGAATGGCAGCCGATTCCAGGCTCGCTCGAGGCCATCGCGCGGCTTTCACAGGCCGGCTGGCGGGTCTTTCTGGCGTCCAACCAGTCCGGCATCGGACGCGGAATGTTCAACTACGACGCCTTGTTCGCCATTCATGCACGCCTGCAGCAGATCGTGATCTCCCTGGGCGGGCACATCGAGGGCATCGAATTCGCGCCCGAGCATCCGGACGTGGCGACCGAGATGCGCAAGCCCGCTCCGGGAATGCTGCGCGACATTGCCAAGCGGCTGCAGATGGGACTCGAAGGCGTCCCCTTCGTCGGCGACTCCGTGTCCGACCTGCAAGCGGCTCGCGCGGCTCGTGCAAGCCCCATTCTGGTGCGCACCGGCAAGGGGCGTCGCACCGAAACGGACCAGGAGGCCGTCGGAGTTCCGGTCTACGACGATCTGGCCACGTTCGCCGACCGGCTGCTGAGCGCCTGAGCCCTCAGCGACCGCAGACCGCGTAGTCCTCGCGGCGGCGTTCGATCTCGATGCCGATGCCTTTGACGTCGGGAATGGCGCCCGGCTTGTCGATGGCCAGGCGCACCGACAGGATCGGGAAGCGGTCGAACAGCGTCCGCGCGATCTTCTCCGCGAGCGTCTCGAGCAGTTCGGGCTTCAGTGCCAGCGCGATCTCCCGGACCGTATCGCCTACAGCGGCGTAATCGATCGAGTCCCGCATGCGGTCCGAGGCGGCCGCGGGCCGGGTATCGGTGCCCAGATCCAGGTCGAAGATCAGCGGGCGCATCAAGGTGCGCTCCCAATCGTAGATTCCGATGATGGTCTCGACCTTGAGGCCGCGGATGTAGATCTTGTCCATGCCGCATTGTATTCGGCGGCCCGGCCGGGGAGGTCCGGCTCGCTTCCGCGGGCCGCGCGGCGGGACTACGATGCGCGCCCGTTTTGCTTTTCGTAGCCGACGACATGTCTCACAGCCCGCACCTGCAAGCTGCCCTCGACGCCGCCGAAGCCGCGGGCGAGATCATCCGCAAGGCCTATCGCGGCAACTTCGCGGTGGACTACAAGGCCGACGCGAGCCCGGTGACTGAGGTCGACGTGGCAGCCGAGAAGTCCATTCGTGGATTGCTGTCCGAGCGCTTCCCGGATCACGGCTTCTACGGCGAAGAAACGGGGCGCTCGGCGATGGACGCCGAGTACCTGTGGCTGGTCGATCCGATCGACGGGACCAAAGCCTTCGTGCGTGGATACCCGATCTTTTCGGTCCAGATCGCGCTGATGCATCGCGGCGAACTGGTGCTCGGCGTGTCCAGCGCGCCCTGCTGGAACGGCGGCCGCGGTGAACTGGCCTGGGCCGAGGAGGGCAAGGGCGCGCATCTCGACGGCCAGCCCGTTGCGGCGTCGAAGACCGCCTCGTTGGGCAAGGCCACGTTGTCGACCGGCAACCTCGCGCGGCTCGCGGCCTCGCCGTCCTGGGCGCGGCTGGGCGAGTTGATCCCGAAGCTGCATCGCATCCGCGGCTACGGCGACTTCCTGCACTACCACTTCCTGGCCAGCGGGAAGGTCGACGCCGTCGTCGAGTCCGACGTGAACATCCTCGACATCGCAGCCCTGACCGTCATCGTCCGCGAGGCCGGCGGCATTGTCACCGACCTGCACGGTGACCCGATCGGACTCGAGACCACCAGCATGCTCGCGACCGTCCCGGATCTGCACTCCGAACTGCTGAAGTCGCTGGCGTACTGACGCCTCGGCCAAGCGGCTTTTTGCATCCGTACGCCTATACTCGAACACTTGTTTAGTTACGCCGAGGAGATACCGAGAATGAATACCGCCGTGTCCTTCCTGCCGTCCGCGCTGAATTCCGGCAACGCCAGCGACCTCGATATCCGTCGCGTCTTCGAGCTTCAGCGGGCCACCGCGCTGCGCCTTCGCACCTCGACGCTCGAGAAGCGCCTCCTCAAGATCACGCGTCTGCGCGACGCCTTGCTCGCCCATCGCGAAGAAATCCGTGCCGCGGCGCTGAAGGATTTCCGTAAGCCGGCCGCGGAAGTGGATCTCACCGAGATCCTGCCGATCGTCATGGAAGCCAACGATGCGCGGCGCCACCTCAAGAAGTGGATGAAGCCCAAGGGCGTCATGCCCACGCAGATGATGTTCGGCACCAAGGGCTATGTGCAGTACGAACCCAAGGGTCGCTGCCTGATCATTTCGCCGTGGAATTATCCGGTGAATCTGACCTTCGGCCCGCTGGTGTCCTGCATCGCCGCGGGTAACACGGCGATCCTCAAGCCGTCCGAAATGACGCCGAATCTCTCCGCCGTGATGGTCAAGATCACGCGATCGATCTTCGACGAGGAGGAGGTCGCGATCTTTGAAGGCGATGCCAACGTGTCGACCACGCTGCTCTCGCTGCCCTTCGATCACATCTTCTTCACCGGCTCGCCGGCGATCGGCAAAGTGGTGATGGCTGCTGCTGCCAAGCACCTGACCAGCGTCACGCTCGAGCTCGGCGGCAAGTCACCCACGATCGTCGACGAGACGGCCGATCTTCCGCTCGCCGCCAAGACCATCGCGTGGGCGAAGTACACGAACAACGGCCAGACCTGCATCGCGCCGGACCACGTTTACGTGCACGCCGCAGTGAAGGACGAGTTCGTCCGCCTGGTGAAGGAATACATCGCCAACGCCTACGGCGAAGGTGCGGCCGCGAAGAGTTCGCCGGTTCTTGCGCGCATCGTCAACGAACGCCACGCGCAGCGCGTGAACGCTCTGCTCGAGGATGCCAAGTCCAAGGGAGCGAAGGTGCTCACCGGCGACTCGGTGGACGTGAAGGATTGTTTCGTCGCGCCGACCTTGCTGACCGATATTCCGCGTGACGCGAAGATCATGGACGAAGAGATCTTCGGGCCCTTGCTGCCGATCATCCCGTTCACCAACCTCGATCAGGTCATCGGCGAAATCAACGCGATGCAGAAGCCGCTGGCGCTCTACATCTGGAGCCGGACCGAGTCGAACATCCAGGACGTGATGACGCGCACCAGCTCCGGCGGCGCCTGCATCAATCACGCGGTCGTGCAGTTCCTGCACGGCAACCTGCCGTTCGGCGGCGTGAACAACTCCGGTATCGGCAACGCCCACGGCGAATACGGCTTCCGCGCGTTCTCGCATGAGCGGGCGGTGGTGCGCACGCGCATCATGCTGGCGCGCATGTTCTTCCTGCCCCACAAGAGCTGGACGCAGAAGATCATCAACCTGCTGATGAAGTTGGTCTGACCGTTCCGGCCGCTCGCGCGGCTGATTTCACAACGCGAAACGCCCTCCACGTCTTACGTGGAGGGCGTTTTCTTTTGGGTTTCTTGCGTGACGCGCGCCGGTATCAGGTCCCTGTCTTGCGCAAGGGCACGACGACGGCACCCGGCTCCGTGCCCGGCTGGCCGGGGATCAGCGAGCGAATCAGGAAGCGCAGGTAGTCGTTGAACTGCGGGCCGCTCGGCAAGGCATCCGGATTGTCCCGGCGCATGCGCACCGTTCCCATGAAGGTCGAGTAGGCGAACGTCGCCCAGTTGCGCGCCTGCGCAGGCTCCATTCCCAGGCCGCGATAGCAGGCTTCGATATACGCACGCCAGGCCTCCGTCACGCGCTGCACGCAAGCCCGCGCGGCCTCGTGCTTGGAACCCGAGAGGGCGAGCAGAATTCGCTCGGAGCGTGCATCGGTATTCGCGGCGGAACGGAAGAACGTGTGGATGCGCTCGCGCGGGGACGGCTCCTGCTCGGCGCGCGCAATCATGTCGACCGTCTCTTGGCGCTCCCACACTTCGAGCGCGCGGGTCACCAGCGCGTCGCGGTTGGTGTAGTGCCAGTAGAAGCTTCCCTTGGTGACGGTCAGGGTGCGGGCAAGCGGCTCGACGGCGACGGCCTCGATACCTCCGCTGGCGATGACATCAAGTGCGGCCTCGGCCCAGTGTTCGGCGGTGAGCGTCTGGCGAGGGGGCGAGGGGGAAGACGGGACAACGGGTTCTACGGTAGGCATCGAACAACTCGTGTGAAGCGGCGCGAAGGCCGGACGTGCGGAAAGGTACGGGCCAGTATGGGATTAGTCCCTAGCGGCGACGCCGCAAGGTCGTGTCCCGAAAGTGAGCCAGACCGTCAGATTCGGCGGCTGACGAACCCCCGTCGCTTCCAAGGGTCTGTGATATCGTCGTTTTGACCTTCATTTTCCGGCCTTTCTGGAGTCCGCAGCACCATGTCCACCCGCTTCCGTACTCCGTTGGCCCTGACGGCCGGCGTCCTCATCGGCGTCTGCATCACGATGGCGGATGGCGTCTTCGCCACGAAGGACAAATCGGCTGCAGAGCCTCTCCCATTCAAGGACTTGCAGACGTTCGTCGAGATCCTGAATCGCGTGAAGGCCGACTACGTGGAGCCGGTCGAGGACAAGGTTTTGCTGGAGAACGCGGTGCGCGGGATGCTCACCGGCCTGGATCCTCACTCGGCCTATCTGGACAAGGACGAGTTCAAGGAAATGAACATCGCCACGTCCGGCAAGTTCGGCGGGCTGGGCATCGAAGTCCAGATGCAGAACGGGTTCGTCCGCGTCGTTTCGCCCATCGACGACACCCCGGCCGCGAAGGCCGGGATGCAGCCGGGCGACCTGATCGTGAAGATCGACGACACCCCCACCAAGGGCCTGGAGCTGAGCGAGGCGGTGCAGAAGATGCGCGGCGAGCCCGGCAGCAAGATCGTGCTGACGGTCGTGCGCGAAGGTCTCGCGGGTCCGCTGACGGTGCCGATGGAACGCGCCGTCATCAACGTCGCCAGCGTGCGCGCCCGCATGCTCGAGCCCGGTCTGGGTTACCTGCGTATCTCCAGCTTCACGACCGAGACCAGCGGCTCGCTCGACCGTGAACTCAAGAAGCTCAAGAAGGAAGCCGGTGGCCAGCTCCGCGGCATCGTCCTGGACCTGCGCAACAATCCGGGCGGCGTGCTCGACGCGGCCGTGAAGGTGAGCGACGCGTTCATCGAGCGCGGAACCATCGTAAGCATCAAGGGCCGCGACGCCGACGGCAATCGCGAGTTCAGCGCGACGCCCGGCGACGAACTCGACGGTCACCCGATCGTCGTGATGGTCAACTCCGGATCGGCCTCGGCGTCTGAAATCGTCGCCGGTGCACTGCAGGATCAGAAGCGCGCCGTGCTGATGGGCGACAAGACGTTCGGCAAGGGCTCCGTGCAGACGATCATGCCCCTCCAGAGCGAAGCGGCGATCAAGCTCACGACCGCCCGCTACTACACGCCGTCGGGCCGTTCGATCCAGGGTGATGGCATCGTCCCCGACATCGCCGTCAAACCGCTGAAGGTCGCCAAGGCCGAAGGCGCCGACGCGTTCGATCCGATCAAGGAAGCGGACCTCAAGGGCAGCCTCGTCAACGAGAAAGAGAAGGTCCAGGCGGACAAGGACGCCGAAGAAGCGCGCAAGAAGATCGAGGCCGAAGAGCAGAAGCTCGCCGAGACCGACTACACGCTCTACGAGGCCCTGAATCTGCTCAAGGGTCTGACCATCGTGAACCGGGGGAAGGGTTCGTAAGCGAACCCGTCGTCTCGGATCGTCAGCGCGGCTCTCGCAGGCCGCGCCAGGCGATCCAGGCGCCCGCGGCGCCGAATAGCCAGGCGACGACCGGCACGCCGAACCATCGTTCGAGTGCCGGCGATCCGACGACGGCGAGGATCGCCGCGGCGACCACCACCGCGCTGCCCACCGTCACCAGCCGCTGGCGGCGCGCGCTCTGGCGCATCTCCGCATGCATCGCGTCGAGTGATTTCTTTCCGATGCCCAGTCCTTCGCCGCGCTCGAGGCTCTTGATCGCCTGGCTCGCCAGTTCGGGCAGCATTTCGGCAATGTGCGGGCCTTCGCGACGCACGCGCGCGAACATCGCCGTCGGGCCCAGCCGATTGCGCATCCAGTCTTCCATGATCGGCTTGGCCGTCTTCCACAGGTCCAGATCGGGATAGAGCTGGCGCCCCAGTCCTTCAACCTGCAGCAGCGTCTTCTGCAACAGAACGAGCTGCGGCTGTACCTGGTACTTGAAGCGCCGCGCCACCTGGAAAAGACGCAGCAGGAAGAATCCGAACGAGATGTCCTTGATCGGCCGACCGAAGATCGGCTCGCAGACGGTGCGGATCGCCGATTCGAATTCCTCGACTCGCGTGCCCGCAGGAATCCACTCGCTCTCCAAGTGCAGTTCGGCCACGCGCCGGTAATCCCTATTGAAGAATGCGAGGAAGTTCTCCGCCAGGTAACGCTGATCGCCCGGCGTCAGCGTCCCGACAATGCCGAAGTCGACCGCCAGATATCCCGGAACGGCCGGGTTCGACGTGTCGACCATGATGTTGCCGGGATGCATGTCCGCGTGAAAAAAATTGTCGCGGAAAACCTGCTTGAAGAAGATCTCGACACCGCGCTCGGCCAGGACCTGGAAGCTGACACCCATCTCGCGCAGGCGATCGAGTTCGCGGATCGAGATTCCGTTGAGCCGCTCCATCACCAGGACGTTCGGCCGCGTGAAGTCGAAGAACACCAGCGGGTGATAGATCAGCGGCGAGCCGAGCCAGTTGCGCCGTAGCTGCATGCAATTGGCGCCTTCGCGCATCAGGTCCAACTCGTCGAGGATGGTCTTCTCGTATTCCTCGACGATGGCCTTCGGTCGCAGGCGGTGGCCTTCAGGGTGCAGGGCCTCCACCAGTGCGGCCAGCGTCTGCAGCAACTCGATGTCCTTGCGGATCGAGGCCTCCACGCCCGGACGCAACACTTTCACGACGACGGCGAAACCGGGGTCGTTCAGCGCCTCCGGCTTCAGGCGCGCGGTGTGCACCTGGGCGATCGACGCCGACGCCAGCGGCGTTTCGTCGAAGTCGGAGAACAGCTCGTCGATCTTCTTGCCGAGCGCTTCTTCGGTGATGCGTCGCGCCTGATCCCCAGGAAAGGGCGGCACGCGATCCTGCAACTTGGACAGTTCGAACGCGATTTCCGGCGGAAGAATGTCCGGACGTGTCGACAGCGCTTGTCCGAACTTGATGAAGACGGGCCCAAGTTCCTCGAGCGCCTCGCGTAGGCGAACACCCTTGGACACGCTGCCGCGCGGCTTGCCGTCGAGAAACTCGCGCAGGCCGTAACGCGATACGACGCGGTGGATGTGCCAGAGGCGGGCGATGCGTCCGATCACGCGTGTTCGCGTCCGGTTGCAGGTGCGTCGTTTCCGCCGTTCTCGAGACGACGCAGTCGTGCTTCGAGGCGATCGAGGGCATCGCGCGCGTCCTCGACCTCCTCGATCCACTCGCCCACGTCACGGCCTCGCGCCAGGTCGTAGGTCTCCTCGCGAAGATATTCGGCACCATGGTCCGCCATGCGCCGCGTGTTACCGCGCGTCCAGTCGAAGATGCGCTTGAGCCCGTCAGCCACGCGGTGCGCAGCGACCCCGCCCAGCATCGGCGCCAGCCACTCCTCCGGGTCGAACCCGACGCGCGCGACCATCGCGCGAAATTCCCCGAGCAGCTCCACGTCACCTTGCACGTCGAGGCCGGCCGGAATCCCGGATCCGCTGCCCGCACGCAGTGCCGTCAGCAATGACGACGGTGTGCCGCTCACGCGAACATCAGCAGGCACCGGCGATTCCGGCATCACGCGCGCACCCGAAGGGATGAACTCGATCGCCATCGTCAGCGACGCAGAGGGCAACGCGATCTCGATGCAGCGTCCGCTCAGACGCGCGCAATCCTCGATCACCGAGCTCTCGAGACGCAGATAGCGGTTGAGCGCGATCTCGGCGGCCGCGCAGAGCACCGACGGCGCGCTCATTCGATCCGGAATCCCCGATGCACGGCCACGACACCACCGGTGAGGTTGTAGACCTGTGTGCGGCCGAAGCCGGCCGCATCCATCATCGACTTCAGCGTCTGCTGATCCGGATGCATGCGAATGGATTCGGCCAGATACCGGTAGCTGGCCTCGTCATTGGCAACCAGGCGTCCCATCAAGGGCAGCAGCTTGAAGGAATACTGATCGTAGATCTTGGAGAGTGTTTGGCTGGTCGGCTTCGAGAACTCCAGCACCAGCAAGCGTCCGCCGGGCTTGAGCGCGCGACACATCGAACGCAGGGCCTTGTCCTTGTCGGTGACATTTCGCAGGCCAAACCCGATCGTGATGCAGTCGAAACTCTCTTCGGCGAACGGCAGCATCTCGGCATTGGCCTGCACGATCGGCAGA
This sequence comes from Panacagrimonas perspica, assembly GCF_004364935.1. Lineage (GTDB taxonomy): Bacteria > Pseudomonadota > Gammaproteobacteria > Nevskiales > Nevskiaceae > Panacagrimonas > Panacagrimonas perspica. The sequence goes on from NZ_SOBT01000009.1 coordinate 835,482, forward strand.
TTGACCACGCCCTTGTCCGCGAGGCGTCGCCGGCCTTCGCCCAGCATCGCCGCGTTGATGTCCGACAGCACGACCAGACCGCGCGGTCCGACCTGCTTGGAGAATTCGCGTGAGAGGTCGCCGGTTCCGCCCGCGACGTCGAGAACCTTCTCGCCCGCGCGCACTCCTGCCAAATCGATGACGAATCGCTTCCATAGCCGATGGACGCCGAACGACATCAAGTCGTTCATGACGTCGTACTTGGAGGCAACTGAATCGAACACGCCGGCGACGCGCTGGCGCTTTTCACCGACCGGCACCTGCTGGAATCCGAAGTGCGTGGTCGAACCCGGTTTGTCCTGCGACTTGGCGTCTTCGCTCACGATGCGGGGGGCGGTTTGGGGATGTATTTCTTGGGCTGCAGTGCAGCGAGTTTAACCACGTCGCTGTCGCGCGACATGCGCATGTCGGCCAGGCGCTGCTCGTACGTCGCCCAGTACTGCGCGTGGTTCTGCCCCAGGTCGGCGAGCACATCCCAGGAATACAGGCCCGTGTCGTGACCGTCGTTGAAAACGAGCTTCACGGCATAACGCCCGACCCCCTGGACCTCGTTTATCGCGACATTGCGCTTTCCTCCGATGAGGACCGGCTTACCATGTCCCTGCACCTCGGCCGAGGGCGAGTGCACCCGCAGGTATTCGGCCGGCAGACGATACGTCGTCCCGTCTTCGTATCCGACTTCCAGTTCTTGCGACTTCTTGTGCAACACGATGCGGGAGGGGCGGGGAGCGTTCATGGGGCCAGCATGCGGCAGAGCTCGCCGTTCGTCATTTTCCGATGCAGAACCGCGAAAACACCGCGCCGAGCAGGTCCTCGGTCGTCGTCCGACCGGTGATGGTGCCCAGGGCGTCGTGCGCGAGGCGCAATTCCTCGGCTGCCAGTTCGGCTGCAGTGCCCAAGCCCAATTGCATCCGGGCAGCTTGCAGATGCCGCTGTGTCTGATGCAGGGCGTCCAGATGGCGCGCCCGTGCGCTGAAGACGCCCTCCATTTGTTCATCCAGGCCGGCCGTCGCGCGAATCGCGGCCCGTAATGCGTCCAGGCCCTCGCCCGTTGCAGCACAGATGCGCAGGGCATCGCGGCCCTCGCGCACGAACGCACCCGATGCCGCGCCGCTGAGGTCGCACTTGTTGAAGACGAGGATCTGCCGTGCTGTCGACGGCAACTGCGCGAGCAGTGCGCGATCGGCTTCGGTCAGGCCAGCCGCGTCTTCGGCTACGAACAGCGCCAGCTCGGCGCGCTCGAAAGCCTGCCAGGCGCGCCGGATCCCTTCCGCCTCGACAGGATCCTGGGTATCTCGCAGCCCGGCTGTATCGACCATCGTCAAAGGCAGATCGTCGAGGACCAGGTGCTCGCGCAGCACATCGCGCGTCGTACCGGGGATTTCGCTGACTATGGCCACCTCGGCCCGGGCCAGCCGGTTGAGCAAGGTCGATTTGCCGACATTCGGACGGCCCGCGATGGCCACGACCATGCCGTCGCGAAGCCTGCGGCCCTGGCTTGCCTGGGCGAGCAGGCGCGAGAGCTCGACCTCCGCGTCGGTCAGGCCTTGGCCGAGCTGTGCATCCGAAAGCCAGTCGATGTCCTCGTCCGAGAAATCCAGAGCGCCTTCGACGAAGACGCGCAGATCCAGCAACCGCCTGGCAAGGGTGAGAACACGTAGCGAGAATTCGCCGTCCAGCGCTCGATGCGCAGCCAGAACGGCCGCGCGGCTCGACGCATCGATCAGATCGGCGACCGCTTCGGCCTGGGCCAGATCGAGCCGGCCGTTGAGGAATGCGCGTTCGGAAAATTCGCCCGGGCGGGCAATGCGCGCACCATGCGCGCAGGCCGCGCCGAGCAGAAGATCCAATACCGCAGGACCACCGTGGCCCTGCATCTCGACGACGGCTTCGCCGGTATACGAGCGAGGTGCGTCGAAACAAAGCACCAGTCCGCGATCGCAGCGCTCGCCTTGAGCGTCGTGGAAGAAGCGCAGGGCTGCGGTGCGCGGAGCAGGGAGCGCGCCGCTCATCTTTTCCGCGATCACGAATGCCAGCGGTCCGGACAGGCGCAGGATGCCGACGGCACCGCGACCTGGTGCCGTCGCGATCGCAGCGATGGTGTCGACGCTGCGATCGCTCATCGGCGCCACATCACGCAGGCTTGGTCTTGCCCAGGCCTTCGCCGCTCAGCTTGCGGTTGATCAGCCACTGCTGCGCCATGCCGATCAGATTCGAGACGAACCAGTAGAGCACCAGGCCCGCCTGAAAGAACGCGAAGAACGCCGTCATCATGATGGGCATCACGTTCATGATCTTCTGCTGCATCGGATCCATCGTGGCAGTCGAACCCGACCACTTCTGCTGGATGAAGAACGTGATGCCGAACAGCACCGGCAGTACGTAGAAAGGATCCGGCGCGGACAGATCGTTGATCCACAGCGCGAAGTCGGCTTGGCGCAACTCAACGCTCTCGAGCAGCACCCAGTAGAGGGCGATGAACACCGGGAACTGCACGAGCAGCGGCCAGCAACCCGCGAGCGGGTTGAAGCCTTCCTTCTTGTACAGATCCATCATTGCCTTGGACATCTTCTCGCGGTCGTCGCCGTAACGCTCCTTGATGTCCGCGATGCGCGGCGCGAATTTCTTCATCTTCGCCATCGAGCGGTACTGTGCTTCGGACAACTTGTAGAAGAGTCCTTTGACCAGCAGCGTCAGCAGAATGATGGCCACGCCCCAGTTGCCGGTCAGCGTGTGGAATTTCGCGAGCAGCCAGAACAACGGCTCGCAGATCGGCGTCAGGATTCCGTAGTCGACCGTGTATTCGAGGCCCGGGGTCACGTCGTTCAAGCCGGCATGCTCCACCAGCTTGCCGTCTTTCCCCATCATCACGACGCTGTCCTGCAGGCGAGGGCCTGCATACAGAGACGTAGCAAAGCTCTTCGTCGCACCGGGCGCAACGCTCACACCGGTGGCCACATATTGAGCGTTGAACGTGTGGTCCTTGCCGGGCTTTGCCGAGTAGACGCCTTCGGCATCCGCCGGCGGCAGGATGGCCGCGACGAAGTAGTGCTCGAGCATCGCGATCCAGCCGCCCGTCTGCCGCTTCTCGAACGCCTTCTCGCCGAGCTTGTCCAGCTTGGTTTTCACGAAGCGGAATTTCTTGCCGTCGTCCTTGCGCTCGTAGAAGCCGACGCCGAGGAAGGTCGCCACGAACTTCGGCAGGTCGCCGACGACATGCTCGTTGCGCACGAAGCGCGCATACGGGCTGACCGTGAGCGCTGCGGCGCTGCTGTTGGCGACGCTCTGCTCGAGATCGATGCGATAGCTGCCGCGCGTGAACCGATAGGTCTTGCGTACGGTCACGCCGTCATCGCCCACATGGTCGAGCACCACGTCGAGCTGGTTGGCACCGTCGGCGAGGCGATATTCCGACTGCGGCGACGTGAACATCGTGTCGCTACTGGCGATCGGCTTCGTCGTGCCGGCGAGCCCGGATTGGAAAATGAAGTACTGGCCATCCTTGTCATTGAGGAAGGGCAGCGGCGCGTCAGGAATTTTTTTCGAGATCGGGTAATGGCTCAGATCAAGCCGGCGAATCTCGCCACCCGTAAGGCTGATGTGCGCTTCGACGACGTCGGTGACTACCGTAATCGTCTGGCCGGCCGCAGCCGACGCCGTTGCCTCGATCGTGGCGGCGGGGATCGCGGAGGGTGTATCGCCGGAGTGCGGCGCTGCCATCGCGGGCGAATTGTCAGGAACCTTGACGGCGGATTCCGCTGACGTGGAGGCAGTTGCCGGGGCGGCGGCTGTCGCCGTCGCTTTGGCCTGGCTTCTCGGACCGTAATCGTCCTGCCAAGCCTGATAGAGGAAGAACACTACGACCGCGAGAAGCGCGATCAGCATGAACCGGCGGTTTTCCATTTCTTCGGTCGTTCTAGTTCTGGCGATCGGGGACAGGATCGATGCCGCCGGGGTTAAGAGGATGACAGCGTGCGACCCGGCGCAGTGTCAGCCACGAGCCGCGCAGGGCGCCGTGCTTGCGCAGCGCCTCGACACCGTAGTGCGAACAGGTCGGGTGAAATCGGCACTGATTGCCGATGAACGGGCTGAGGACGCGCTGATAACAGCGGATCAGGAAGATGAGGAGGCTGGCCATCGCTCGCGCAGACGTCTCCAATACTCTTGCAGCTCGGTGGCGAGCTGGCGCCGGTCGATCGTGCGTGCGCCGTGCGCGGCCATGATCACCACGTCACAGCTCGGGAGCGGCATCGCGGCGCGAAAACTCTCGCGGGCTATTCGCTTGAATCGGTTCCGATCGACCGAACGGGGCATGGCCTTGCGCGAAACGGTGATCCCGAATTTCGCGCCATCACCCTGTCCCGCGTGCTCGAACGCGGTGAAACTGCTGCTTCGTCGCTTGCGCCCTTCCGATATGACCCGCTTGAACTCCGCAGGGCGGAGCAGGCGGACCGATCGCGGAAAGCCCGTCAAACGACCGGCAGCCGTCGCCGATCGACTACGGGATCAGGCGGGCGCGGCCCTTGGCGCGACGGCGGGCGAGGACCTTGCGGCCGCCCACGGTGGCCATACGGGCGCGGAAGCCATGGGTGCGCTTACGACGGAGCGCGTGTGGCTGATAGGTGCGTTTCATCGTCGGAAGCTCGGCGCGGAAAAAAGGGCGCGGAGTGTAGCGGCTGAAATAGCGCGCGTACAAGCCGGTGTACCTCATCGCACCTGTGGATAACTACCCATGCGCGGTATAGACTCGCGGTTCCCCCCCGCTTCGCAATTCGACATCAACAAATCGCCCATGGCACTGGTGGAAGATCACGGTTGGGCCCAGTGCGTACAGCGCCTCGAGTCCGAGTTGGGCACCTCCGAACTCAACACCTGGATTAGGCCCCTGCAGGCCCGGCGAGAAGGGGACAGGCTGGTCCTGGTGGCCCCCAACAGAATGGTGATGGAACGCGTCCGCGTGGACTTCTGCGCGCGCATCCAGCGCGCCTGGCTCGCCAGTGGGGGTGAGGACATCGAAGTCGACGTGACTGCCGCTGCCGAATCGCGGGGCAACGGTTCGGCCAGCGGTGACGATACGCCTGACGTCGAACGGCTGATCACGAGCAATCGGCTGGATCCGCGCTATACGTTCGGGTCCTTCATCCAGGGAAAGTCCAACTCGCAGGCCCGCGCGGCGGCACAGCAGGTCGCCGAGTCGCCTGGCGTGGCGTACAACCCGCTGCTGATCTACGGGGGGCCGGGTCTGGGCAAAACGCATTTGATGCACGCCGTTGGGCACGCGCTGCTGCGACGAAACCAGAACTCGCGAGTGGTTTACGTGCCGTCGGAACAGTGGATGAACCAGTTCATCTCGGCCGTGCGGCACAACACCAGCGAGGAGTTCAAGGCGCTGTATCGCTCTGCCGACGCCTTGCTGATCGACGACATCCACTTCTTCGCCGGGAAGTCGGCGACGCAGGAAGAGTTCTTCCACACGTTCAACAGCCTGATGGACGGCCGCAAGCAGATCATTCTGACCTGCGACCGGTTCCCGAAGGACCTGGACCGGCTCGAGGATCGCCTGAAGTCGCGCTTTTCGTGGGGCCTGACCGTATCGGTCGAACCGCCGGATCTGGAGACGCGCGTCGCGATCCTGCTGTCGAAAGCCGAGCAATTCGGACTGTCGCTATCCAACGAGGTGGCGTTCTTCGTCGCCCAGCATGTGCGTTCCAACGTGCGCGAGCTCGAGGGCGTGCTGCTGCGGCTGTCGGCCGGCATGCGCTTGCAGGGCGAGGCCATCACGGTGGAGTTCGCGCGCCAGACGCTTCGGGACATGCTGGCGCACTACGAACGCAAGGTGACGATCGACAACATCATGTCGACGGTCGCCAAGTACTACAACATTCCGCTCAAGGACCTTCGCTCGCCTCGGCGCTCGCGGATGCTGGCCCGTCCGCGCCAGGTCGCGATGGCGCTCGCACGTGAACTCACCGAGCACAGCTATCCGGACATCGGCGAAGCGTTCGAGAAGGACCACACGACGGTTTTGCACGCCAGTCGCAAGATCGAGGAATTGCGCCAGACGGATCTCCGGATTCGCGAGGACTATGAAAATCTGTTGCGGCAGTTGAGTTACTGAAATCGTATGCAGGGGTACCCGGCAAGCTTGTGGACAGACTGTGGGGCGCGTGGAGAGGGAATTTCATCCACAGCTTGTCCAGAACGCCTCCAGCATCGCCGAGGTGCGTTTCAGAGGCATCAGATTCGATATAAGTTTTTGAATAAAGTGATTTTTTAGATTTAATCCCCGCCGATACGCGGGGCTTACTAATGCTAAGTAGTCTTAAAAGAAACCAAGCAAAGGCCGGGTGACGCTATGAAGATTCAGGTGGGGAGAAACGAGTTGTTGACGGCTCTGCAGGCAGTCGTTGGCGTCGTCGAACGTCGCCAGACCTTGCCGGTCCTCGCAAATTTCCTGCTCGAAGCCAAAGAGGACGAACTGATCGTCACGGGTACCGATCTGGAAATGGAGTTGATCGCCCGTGCCACCGTGCAGAATCTGTCTCCGGGCAAGGTCACGGTGCCGGCCCGGAAGTTGTTCGATATATGTCGAGGGCTGCCCGAGGGCGCCGAGATCACGCTGGAATCGGGCGCCGATCGAGTGACGCTGAAGTCCGGCAAGAGCCGCTTCTCGTTGTCCGCCTTGAAGGCGGACGAATTTCCCGCGATGGGCGCCGTCACCGGCGGGCGGGCGCTGGTGCTCAAGCGAACAGAACTCAAGGGCCTTCTCGAGAAGACGCAGTTCGCGATGGCGCAGCAGGACGTGCGCTATTACCTCAACGGCCTTCTGATCGACGGCAACGCCAAGCGCCTGCGCGCAGTTGCTACGGATGGTCATCGTCTTGCGTTCAGCGAGCATGTTGGCGACACCGGCTTGACCGAGTCGGTCCAGGCGATCCTGCCGCGCAAGTCGGTTCTGGAGCTAAGCCGACTGCTGGACAACAGCGACGCTGAGATTCGATTGGTGATCGGACAGGGCCAGGTTCAGATCGATATCGACGTCGTGCGGCTGACGACGAAGACGATCGATGGGCGTTTCCCGGACTACGAGCGCGTGATTCCGGAGCACGGCGACAAGCGCGTCGTTGCGGACCGGGAGATTCTGCGCAAATCCCTGGCTCGTACTGCGATTCTTTCGAACGAGAAGTTTCGGGGTGTCCGTCTCCAGCTTTCGGAAGGCTCGCTGAAGTTGCAGACACACAACCCAGAACACGAGGAAGCAGAGGAAGAGGTGGAGGTCGGATACGCTGGCGGAGCTCTCGAGATCGGCTTCAACGTCAACTATCTGCTGGACGCGCTGGGCGCGATTCCAGGTGCCGAGATCGTGCTCGAACTCAAGAATTCCGATTCAAGTGGTCTGGTCTACCAATCTGGCGATCCGTCGAGCAAGTACGTGATCATGCCGATGCGACTCTGAAATGGCGGTCGCCCTGTTGAGGGGCGAGAATTTCCGCCTGTACCGGAGCCTGGAGATTCAGCCTCATTCGGGACTGAACCTGATCACCGGCGGCAACGCCGCCGGAAAGACGAGCTTGCTGGAAGCGCTTTTCGTCGCCGCTCGTGGTCGCAGCTTTCGAGCGTTGAGCCTTTCCGAACTCTGCGGCGCAGAGCGCCCGGAATGGAATGTTTTCCTGGAGACGGATCAGGAACGGCATCGCGTCGGACTAGGCTGGAACCGCCAGGGATCCGAGATACGCCTCGACGATACCAAGAACGCCCGCATCTCCGACGTTGTGAGATTGGTCCCGATTCAGTTGATTGATCCGCTCGCTCATCGACTCCTGGATGAGGGGCCGTCTTATAGGCGCAGTTTTGTGGACTGGGGTGTGTTCCACGTGGAACATTTGTTCCTCGATGTCTGGCGCCGATATCAACGAGCCCTCAAACAGCGAAACAGTGCTCTTCGCGACCAACTTGAAGATCGGGCGGTCCAAGCCTGGAACGAGGAGTTGGTCGCAGCGGGAGAAACGCTCACAGCGATGCGGCTATCTCACGTGAGAGCTGCTTCAGCAGGTCTATCGGCTTGGGTTCAGCGGTTGCTCGGAACAAGTGATGCGACTTGTGAATGGCAACGAGGGTGGCCGGATGGGGAGGACTTCCGCGAATTGCTCGATCGAAACCTGGATCAGCATCGGCGCTTTGGCGCGACTATTCAGGGGCCGCATCGCGCCGAATTGAAGGTTCGCCTGAATCACGCGAAGGCTAAGGGAAGGGTCAGTCGGGGACAGCAAAAGCTACTCATTACCGCGATGGTGCTCGCTCAGGCGGAATTATTGGCGGCAGCGGGCGCTCCAGCGCCAATCTTGTTGCTGGACGACTTCGCTGCAGAGTTATCGACGGAATTCCAATCGAGGCTCGCCGCGGCCTTGATCGAGTATCGCGGACAGAAATTTGTTACTGCGTTCGAGAAACCAGCGATCGCGGGCCTTGGAGAGGGTGGGTTGTTCCACGTGGAACATGGGACAATTCGGTCCTTAAATGCGCTGCATAAATAGATGGATCAGATGACCGACGAAGCTGACGAGACCCCTAAGCCCTCTACCGCTATTCAGGGTAGTTACGACTCCTCATCGATCCGGGTGCTCAAAGGTCTTGAGGCAGTACGCCAGCGGCCCGGCATGTACATCGGGGACACCGATGACGGAACTGGGCTGCACCATATGGTTTTCGAGGTTGTGGACAACGCGATCGACGAGGCTCTCGCGGGATGGTGCAGTGAAATTGGCGTAAACCTGCACAGCGATGGAAGTGTTTCCGTAAACGACAACGGCCGAGGTATCCCCACCGATATCCACAAAGAAGAAGGCCGTTCTGCCGCCGAAGTAATCATGACGATCCTTCACGCTGGCGGTAAATTTGGGGGGTCTGGCTATAAGGTTAGCGGCGGATTGCACGGAGTTGGCGTGTCCGTCGTGAACGCGCTGTCTGATCTGTTGGTGTTGGATATCCACAGGGACGGCAAGCATCATCATCAGGAATATCGGATGGGTGATCCGGTTGCTCCGCTGGCGGTGGTAGGCCCCTCGGAAAAGCGCGGAACGACAGTACGCTTCCATCCCAGCCCGAAAATCTTCTCGAACCTCGTTTTCCATTACGAGATCTTGGCTCGCCGGCTCCGGGAGCTTTCGTTTCTCAATTCCGGCGTTCGGATCGTGCTCCGCGAAGAAGCGACCGGCCGTGAGGACGTATTCGAGTACAAGGGCGGTATTCAGGCGTTCGTCGAGTATCTGAACAAGGCGAAGACGCCCATTCACTCGACGATCCTCAACATCGCCGCGGAACACGAAGGAGTTGTCGTCGAAGCTGCGCTGCAGTGGAATGACAGCTACACCGAGAACGTCTTCGTCTTCACGAACAATATTCCGCAGAAAGACGGCGGTACGCATCTCACCGGCTTCCGCAACGCGCTGACCCGGGTGCTGGGCGATTTCCTCGAATCAGAGGGCGTCGCGAAGAAGGAAAAGGTCACGATGATCGGTGACGACAGCCGTGAAGGGCTCACCGCTGTTCTGTCGATCAAGATCCGAGATCCCAAGTTCTCGAGTCAGACCAAGGAAAAGTTGGTCTCCTCCGAAGTCACACCGGCGGTGTCGGCGGTTATTGGAGACAAGCTCAAGGACTTCCTGCTCGAGAATCCCCGCGAAGCGAAGATCGTGGCCGCAAAGGTCGTCGAAGCGGCTCGAGCGCGCGAGGCGGCTCGAAAGGCCAAGGAACTGAACCGTCGCAAGAGTGTTCTGGATATTGCCGGCTTGCCGGGCAAACTCGCCGATTGCCAGGAAAAGGATCCTGCGAAGTCGGAGATCTTCCTGGTCGAGGGTGACTCCGCCGGTGGCTCCGCCAAGCAGGGCCGCGACCGCCATTTCCAGGCGATTCTTCCGCTGAAGGGCAAGATCCTGAACGTCGAACGCGCCCGTCTGGAGAAGATGCTGTCGTCTGCCGAGGTCGGCACGCTGATCACGGCGCTCGGCTGCGGTATCGGTAAGGACGAATTCAAGCCGGAGAAGCTGCGTTACCACCGCATCATCATCATGACGGACGCGGATGTGGACGGCGCCCACATCCGTACGTTGCTGCTGACGTTCTTCTACCGCCACATGTACACGCTCATCGAACGTGGCCACGTGTATATCGCGCAGCCGCCGCTGTACAAGCTGAAGTCAGGCAAGCAGGAAGCCTATGTGAAGGATGATCGCGAGCTGTCCGAATGGCTGCTTAAATCGGCGCTCAATGGGGCGGAGCTGATTCCAGGAGGAGCCGCCGCTCCGATCGATGCGGACCGTCTTAAGGAACTGATCCACGAGTACGCAGAAGTGATGATCGGCATCGCCCGACTCGCCCGCCGCTACGACGAGAATGTCCTGCGTCAGCTCTTCGCGCTGCCTCCCATTCCCACTGACTCTGAATTGCCGGTCTGGGGCGAAAAACTCGCGGCTCGCCTCAATCGAAATAACCATCAGGGCGATCACGGCGTGCGTGCCGTGCTGGGCACGGACGGGCCGTTGGTCCAGGTCACCCGTCGACTCCATGGAACCGAGCACGTCATCAACCTCGGCTCCGATTTCTTCGCGAGCGGCGATTACCGCCGGATGGCGTCTCTACGTTCCAGCGGAAGTGCGCTGATCGGGGAAGGCACATCCGTTCAGCGCGGTGAAAAAACTATTATTATCAATAATATAGACGATGCATTTGATTGGTTCTCGGCGGAAGCTCGTCGTGGACTCGGGGTGCAGCGGTACAAGGGTCTGGGCGAGATGAATCCCGAGCAGCTTCACGAGACCACGCTCGACCCGGCCAACCGTCGTCTCGTCCGTGTCCAGGTCGAAGACGCCGTGGCTGCCGACCAGATGTTCACCACGCTGATGGGTGAGCAGGTCGAGCCCCGGCGCGAGTTCATCGAACGCTACGCGTTGCAGGTCGGCAACCTGGACGTCTGAGCCCGATTCGTCGATTACGGTGGCGCCCATCAACGGCGATGGAGCACCACCGTGTACTTTCGAGCCGCGGACCGTGATGAACCGGAGTCGACCAAAGTCTGAGCGCTTGCAGCGTATGGAACCTCTGAGCGCGTAACTACGTGTTTTATTCGATCACGACGGCACAAGCGGACCGCACGTGTACTGCTCCGGCACCTTCCGCCTCTCAGCCTTTTTTGCGACATGCCGTTTCCAATTAGCCCGAAGGTTGTCAGCATCCTCCATGGTTCTCCGGCCGGTGATGCCGATGGAACCGCCCGCTCTACACCCTCGAATGTCGGCGGCCGATCTCCGGTGGCGGCGCTTCAGGATGGCCCGACAGGACGCCGCCGCGGGCGACCTCGCCTGGGACGCGCCGTGGCGCGCGACCTCTCGCGAGACGAGGAGATCCTTCAGATTGCCGTTGAAGTCGTCTGGCGCAAGGGATTCGCCGGCACCAAGCTGAGCGACATCGCCGAGGCAGCCGGCATCGTCAAAGGCAGCCTGTATCACTACTTCGATTCGAAGGAAGAGATCTACGCGCGCCTGGTCAACAATGTGCGCGCGTTGTTCGAGGGCGAAGCTGATCTCGACACGAGCGGAAGCGCCATAGAGCGACTTGAGTTGTTCGTGCGCTCGCGCGTCACCATCATCCTTCAGCACCCGCTCGAAATTGCGTTGCTCAATCGCGATCTCGTACGCATGAAGGGCGCGATCGGAGATTGGGCCCGCGAAGGGCCGCGAAAGAATTTCGCCGTGATCCGCAAGATCGTGCTGCAGGGGCAGAAGGACGGCAGTTTCCGCGCGGCCGATCCGGACCTGGTCTCTTCGATGATTCTCGGCGTGCTCGCCCATGTACCCAACTGGTATCACCGCGACCATCCTTCGCAGCCGGAAGAATTGCTGCGCGAGGTCCTCGAGTACGTGATGGGCGGCATTCGCGCCCGCGAGGCGACCAAGGCGAAAGTTTGAGGCTGCGGCGACTCGTCGCCGCGGCCCGCTGCTTCGGCAGGTAGGCAGCCTCTTCCGAGCGGCCCCGCCGCGATCCGGCCACGCTGGCCGTGCGGCATCGCGTGGTGTCCGCGATGCGAAGGGCCGGCGGTTTCTCGCCGGTACACTAGCGCTCCGTTGAGGAAGCCTGCGGAGCTCTCCATGAATTACCTCGTCACCGGCGCCACCGGATTCATCGGCAAATTCCTGCTCGAACATCTGCTCGCGCGTGAAGAGTCGAAGGTGTACGTCCTCGTGCGGGAATCGTCGCGCGAAAAGTTCGAGGACATCGCCGAGCGCTACGGCGACCTGAAGAAAAAGCTGCACATCGTCTCCGGCGACATCACGACGTCCGGACTGATGGCCTCTGAAGACCTCAAGAAGCTCAAGGGCAAGATCCAGCACCTGTTCCATCTCGCCGCCGTCTACGACATGAACATGGACGACGAGACGGCTGACCGCGTCAACAACGAGGGCACGCGCAACGTCGTCGCCTTCGCCAACGAGCTTGGTGGCGATGTCGTGCTGCACCACGTCTCCAGCGTCGCGGTGGCCGGCAGCAAGTTCGTCGGCAAGTTCACCGAGAACATGTTCGATGAAGGCCAGAGCATCACGCATCCGTACTACCGCACGAAGTATCAGAGTGAGGCGATCGTGCGAAGCGAAGCGCGGGTGGCATTCCGCATCTACCGTCCAGGTGTCGTCGTCGGCCATTCGCAGACCGGCGAGATGGACAAGATCGACGGACCTTATTACTTCGCCAAAGCGATCCAGCAGATCAGTTATCGCGTCCCGAAGTGGCTGCCGCTTCTGGGAATCGATGGCGGGAAGGTCGCGATCGCACCGGTCGATTACGTGGCGAGCGCGATGGATGCGATTGCGCACAAGCCCGGACTCGATGGCAAATGCTTCCATCTGATGCAGTCGAATTCGCCGAGCGTCGGCGATCTGCTGCAGGCTTTCCTCGAGGCGGCACACGGTCCTGAGTTCGCCAAGCGTGTTCCGATTCCGCGCATGCCGCGTGCGATGAAGCCGCTGGCCAAGCGACTTCAGAACGCGGTTCCCGAAAAGACCAAAAAGCAGATCGCCGATGCGATCGGTGTTCCGCTGTCCGTCCTCGGCTACGCCTTCAATCAAGCCGTTTTCGACGATCGCCAAGCACGCGCCGCGCTGAAGGACACGGACGTTCGTTGCCCTGATATCCGCGACTACGTCGACAAGCTCTGGCAGTACTGGGAGCTGTTCCTCGACCTCAAGGTCAAGATCACGCCGCGCCAGATGCAGAAGCTCTCCGGAAAAGTCGTGCTCGTCACGGGCGCATCGAGCGGCATCGGTTTCAACACGTCCAAGAAGCTCGCCGCTGCCGGTGCGAAAGTCATTCTCGTCGCACGCACGAAGGAAAAGCTCGACGAGACGCGATCGATCATCGAGAAGGCCGGCGGAGAAGCGCACGTCTATCCCTGCGATCTTTCGGACATGAAGGACATCGATCGCATGGCCGAAGAAGTGCTGCGCGACTTCGACCACGTCGACATCCTGATCAACAACGCCGGTCGGTCGATCCGCCGTGGCGTCATGGAATCCACGACGCGCTTCCACGATTTCGAACGCACGATGCAGCTCAATTATTTCGGCGCCGTGCGCCTGATCCTGGCGCTGCTGCCGGGCATGGCTAAACGCAAGAGCGGTCAGATCATCAACGTGAGCTCCATCGGTGTGCTGGCGAACGCGGCGCGTTTTTCGGCCTACGTCGCCAGCAAGTCCGCGCTCGATGCCTTCACGCGCTGCCTGTCGGCCGAAGTGCGCGCACACAACATCCACACCACCGCGATCTACATGCCGCTGGTGCGCACGCCGATGATTGCGCCGACCAAGATCTACGACTACGTGCCGACGTGGAGTCCCGACGACGCCGCCAACACGGTCATCAAGGCGATCGTCGAACGACCGAAGTCCATCGCGACGACGCTTGGCACCGCGGCTTCGATCAGCTACGCGCTGTGGCCCAAGGTCAACGATTACATCCTGTCGAAGGGTTTCCAGCTCTTCCCGTCTTCTTCGGCGGCAAAGGGGCGCAAGGACGGCCAGAAGCCCAGCATCGAACAGATGGTCTTCGCCAACGTGTTCAAGGGCGAGCACTGGTAACAGGTGGTCCGCCCTCGCCCGTGCGGGGGTGGACGTTGTCTGGAATGGGATCGGCCGAGGCGTTCCGCAAAGCTGGTATTCAGCTAGTGGCACGACACTCGGCCGACATTTTTGCATGGTCGTCCGCTTGATCCTCGTGACCCTCCCCGATCTTCCGGCCTCGTGCCTCGCATGAAGTCCCGCGTCCCGCCGAGTCCGTCTCTGATTCCGAGCCGAACGGCGGGAACGACGCGCGTGGAACCTTCACTGGATCCCGACCAGTCGGATGTGCCGACAATCCGCGTCGACCTCGAACCGCCGGTGCGGGCGACACTGCCGGCAGCCAAGCCGCCTGCAAGCGAAGGCGCGCTGCCGGATCCTTCCTTGATCGAACTGCCGGGCGCCGTCGAAACGGCACCCGCTTCGACTGCCGCAGCGCTGGCGCGCGCGGCACCGACGCTGGAGCCCTTGAGGCGGGAGATCGATCCGATTCCGCCCGTGGTCCCTCAAGAGTTGCAGACAGCGGCTGCGCGAGCGGAAGCATTCAACACCGTCTTCGTCGAGCCGGTTACGCCCTCGCCTCCCGTCGTCGATCCTGAGCCCGTCGGTCCGTTGTTTCGGCCGCCGGTGGAGCCCGTGCTCGAACTGTCGTTGATGCCGGAGGACGACGAAAACGACATGACCCGGGTGGTTCCCGCCCCCGCCCCGATATCGGCCGCATTCGTCCCCGTCCTCACCTCCATCCCCGCCGCTGCGCGCCCGTTGCCGGAGTTGCGCCCACCCTCCAGGCGCGCCGCCGCGCTGTCGCGATTCGATGCGCGCCTGCAGACGGCGAATCGTTTCCTCGATCGTTATCCCTGGCTGATGCCCACCGTCAGCTTCTCGGTCGGCTGGATCAGCTTCTTCCTGTTCCAGCGTGGCGAGGGGCTGGCGCGCGGTATCGCGGTGATCGCCCTGCTCGGCTGGCCCTGGCTGTTCGCGGAAAACCTGATCGGCCGTTGGGTGGTTGCGCGTTCGAACGGGCGTCTGAGCATCAGCGCGGTGCGCTTCGTCACGCAGCAGATCCAGCAGGAGATCCTGTTCTTCGCGCTGCCCTTCCTGTTCGGTGCGATGGTGCTCGAACCTGGGCAGATGCTCTTCGTCGGCGTCGCCGCGATCGTCGCGATCCTGGTTTCGCTGGACCCGATCTACCTGCATCGCATCGCTCCGCACGCGGGACTTTCATCTGCGCTGCACGCCTACTGCACGTTGATCGCGGCGCTCGTCGTGCTGCCGGTGGCGCTGCATCTACCGCTGGATCAAGCGCTACCGCTATCGCTGGCGATCACGGCCGGCAGCCTAGTGCTGAGCCTGCCGCGCATGCTGATCGCGGCGCCGAACAACAAGATGCGTCTGCTCGGCGTAGCGGCGCTGGCCGCTGCATTCCCGCTGATGTGGGCCTCGCGTGCCGCGATTCCGCCAGCGGGCCTCTGGGTGCGCGAAGCGCGCATCACCGATCGCATCGAAGGGCTGGAGCCGGGCTATCCGATCAAGGTGTTCGGCACGGGCGCCTTGCAACTGAGCGGCGGCATCGCGTTCGTTGCCGTACGGGCGCCGACGGGCTTGTCGCAGGCGGTGGTGTTCGACTGGCATCGCGAAGGAGAGCTCGTCGACCGCATTCCTGCGCAGATCTCGGGCGGTCGCGAGGGCGGCTTCCGGACCTACAGCCGCAAGCAGAATTTTCCGGAAGATTCGCGCGGCAACTGGCGCGTCGACCTGCGCACGCCGCAGGGTCAGCTCATCGCCCGCATGCGCTTCGAGGTGAACTGATCCCGGGGACGTCCGACCGGCGCGTCCCTCAGTTCAGCGCGTTGGGCACCGCGAGACGGAACGGTACGATGCGCGCGTCGAAGGCTTCGCGGGTATCCGCCAGGATCATGTTGAACTCGCCGTGCATGGTGCCCACGGGCGTGTCGAGCGGACAGGCGCTGGTGTATTCGAAGGCCTCGCCAGCCGCGAGGATCGGCTGGTGACCGACGACACCCGGTCCGCGCACTTCCTCGACCTTCCCCTCGCCATTGGTGATCACCCAGTGGCGCGACACGAGTTGCACCGTGTTTTCACCCTCGTTGCGGATGGTGATGTGGTACGAGAAGAAGTACCGGCGCGCTGCCGGATCGGACTGGTCGGGCACATAGCGCGGCTGGGCCACGATGCGAACGCCGCGGGTCAAGGTGTTGGACATGGGTCGATTCTATCCGGTCCACCCGCCGATCCTGCCAGCTAGGACCGCTACCCGAGTCGGAGGAGCTTGAAAAGAGCCCCGCTCCCTACCGGATCGCCAGCGCCCGCGTCCCTCATCGCACCTGGATGTTGTCGGTGTTGCGTGCGTCCTTGAGCTGCGCGATGAAGGTGTTCCAGTCGACCTGGCGGGAATAGCCGACGACGTCGATGCGGGGAACCAGCCTGCCCTTCACCAGCACGTAGCCACCGTTCCTGGCCTTCTCGATGCCATCCATCGTGCAGACGCCCTTGGCCAGCACGCAGCTCCAGCCGATGCGGTCGTAGACGAAGTCCTTGAAGAAGCGCAGGGCGCCACGCGACAGCACGCCGGTGGGCCCACCGCCGATCGAGGAGATGTTGTCGATGGCGCGCTGCGAGATGCGATGACGCGATTCATCGTCCTTGGGCGTCGCCAGTCGGGCCTTGAACGAGATCGGCTGCCAGTTGAGCAGACGCAGATCCTGCACGTCCCCGTCGAGGCGGCCTTCGATGCGGCCGAACGAGAACGCGCCGGTGACGGCCGCGAGATCCAGATCGCGCAGGCGGATGTCGGCCTCCACGCGCGGGACGCGACCGAAGGCGTCGAGGACGCGCAGGCCATCGACGGTCACTTCCCCATCGAAGGCACGTGCGGTCAGCGCGCCGCTCAAGGTCAGTTCTCCGTCCTTCAGGCTCAGGCCCGGCAGTCGGCCGCCGAGCTGCCCACCGAACTCGGGCCAGCCGAACGCGCGGGTCAAGGTGGGAAGGTCCAGGGGTTCGATCTCGGCATCGAACAGCGCAGCCATGTCGGCTTGTCCTGCCCGTTGCACCGCGAGCTGGCGGATGTTCAATGCGCCGCCGGCGAGCGGGATGCGCAAGGGTGCGAGCAGCGTCACGTCACGTACCGAAGTCCTGAAACGCAGTTCAGCCGCACCGAGTTTCAGGTCCGCGACATGCCCGCTAGTCCAGTGCAGTCTGGATTCGGCACCCTCGCCCTGCGACTGCCACGCGAGGGAGCCGTCCAGTCCGCTCAACCCGGTGGAAAACGATTCGGACTCGAGGCCTGCGCCTTCGAGTTGCAGCGCGATACGAGTGGGCGATGCCGCGATCAGGCTCACGCTGCCGTGCGCGCGGCCCGACAGGCTCAGCTTCTCGAGACGCGAACTCGCGAGGAACGGCTGCGCATAGGTCGTGAACACAGGCGCAAGCAGAAGGTCTTCGATCTGCAGTTCGATCTCGGGCCTCGGCGTCATGACCTTCGTCGCGCGACCGGCGATGTGCATCACGCCGTTCTGAACGATCTCGAATTGCGGAACATCGAGCCGTCCGCCGGCAATGCCGAACTTCCATGTGGCCTCGAGCGTCGCGGGTGCGGCTCCGAAGTCGACGAAAACCGGTTCGATGTAGATCTGCCCACGCGGCAGTGCCGCCTGCGCCTTTCCGTCGATGTGCCCGGCCTTTGCGATGATCTGCGCCGACAGGTCGAAATCCAGCTTGTCGGTGGCGTAGCGTCCGGTGAGTTCGGACAGCGTCATCGCGCGTGCCTTGGCCTTCGCCTTGGCCTGCCAGTCGCCGTTGCGCTGCAGGCGTCCATCGAACTTCACTTCCACGGTTTGATCCTGCACGGCCGCGCGCAGCGTGCCGTCAGCGCAACTGAGCACCTTTGCGGATGTCACCAGCGCGCAGTCGAAGTGAAGCTTCGTGAGAGGCGCCGGCAATGCTGGATGTTCGATCGAGCCGACGTCGAGCTGCACGCGCAGCGCAGCGGCGTGGCCGCTGCAAGCGAACAGGAATAGAGCGAGTGCGATACGAAACATCCCGCCATGGTCGCATGCTCAGTGGAAATCGCGCGACGACGTCGTCAGCCCACCGAGCCAGTGACTGCGGTCGTAGAAGCGCTGTACCACGATGTGCGTGACGCCCTGCTGTTTCTGCAGCTCGCCGCTGACGATCAGGAAACTCGCGCGCAGCGCCTCGAGGCGCTGTGTCTCCATCACCGAGCTCCACACGATCAGATTGTGTGAGCCGGTCTCGTCCTCCAGTGTCATGAACACCGTGCCCTTCGCGGTCTGCGGGCGCTGCCGGTTGATGACCAGGCCAGCGACGCGGATGCGTTGGCCATCCGCCATCTGTTCCAGGTCGGATGCGCGCTTCACGCGAATCGTGTCGAGCCGCTCGCGCAGCAACGCGACGGGATGACGCCGCAGGCTCAGGCCCGTGGACGCATAGTCGTCGAAGATGTCCCGGGTTTCGTGCGGCGCACGCAGCAGATCGAGCTGTGGCTCCTTTGCCGCATGACCGGACAGCATGCCGGGCAGGCGCTCGGCGCCGAGTGCGGACCAGCGGGCGCGATGACGATGACCCACGAGCGTGCGCAAGGCATCGCTGTCCGCGAGCAGGCGGCGATCGCGCACATCGAGCAGCGCTCGGGCGACGAGATCGTCGAGATCGAAGAACGGCGCGTCTTTGCGCGCCCGCTCGATGCGCAGCGCCACGTCTTCGGAAAATCCGCTGATGCAGCGCAGCCCGAGACGCAGCGTGTTGCGATCGTCCAGCGTGCAATCCCAGTCGCTGTGCATCACGTCCACCGGTAGCACGTTCACGTCGCTGCGACGGGCTTCCTGCACGAGCTGCGCCGGCGCATAGAAACCCATCGGCTGCGAGTTGATCAGGCCGGCGATGAAGGCCGCGGGCTCGTGACACTTGAGCCAGGACGAGGCATAGGCGAGCACCGCGAAACTCGCAGCATGCGATTCGGGGAATCCATAAGAGCCGAAACCCAGCACCATCTTGTAGATGTCCTCCGCGAACTTCTCGCCGAGGCCATTCCTGGCCATGCCGGTCACGAGCTTGTCGTGAAAGTGCTCGAGTCCGCCGTCGCGTTTCCATGCCGCCATCGAGCGGCGCACCTGATCGGCTTCGCCCGGCGAGAAGTCCGCGCCGTCGATCGCGATCTGCATCACCTGCTCCTGGAACAGCGGCACGCCGAGCGTGCGCTCCAGGGCCTTGTGCAACTTCGGCGGAATCTTGAAATCGGCTTTCGGATTCCTTTCAAGCTGTTGCCGCCGTTTCAGGTAAGGATGAACCATGCCGCCCTGGATCGGGCCCGGTCTCACGATGGCGATCTGCACCACGAGGTCGTAGAACTCACGTGGCTTCAGACGCGGCAGCATCGACATCTGCGCGCGCGATTCGATCTGGAATACGCCCACGGTCTTGGCCTTGCAGATCATGTCGTAGGTGGGCCGATCATTCCTCGGCACGTCGGTCAGGCCGAACGGCTGATTCCGGATCGTCGATACCATCTCGAAGCTGCGCCGCAAGGTGCTGAGCATGCCCAGCGCGAGCACGTCGACCTTCAACAAACCGAGCGACTCGAGATCGTCCTTGTCCCACTGGATGATGGTCCGGTCCGGCATCGACGCGTTCTCCACCGGCACCAGTCGCGACACCGGCCCGTCGGAGATCACGAAGCCACCGACATGCTGCGACAGATGTCGCGGCATGCCCACGAGCTGGCCCACGAGTTCCAGCCAGTTGCGGATAACGGGAGCCGCAGGGTCGAAGCCGAGTTCCTGCAAGCGATCGGGCAGCGCCTCCTTGCGATCCCACCACGCGAGCGACTTGGAGAACGCATCGATCTGATCAGGCGCCAGGCCCAGCGCCTTGCCTACGTCGCGAATCGCGCGCTTCTTGCGGTAGTGGATCACCGTGGCCGCGATCGCCGCGCGATCGCGACCGTACCTGTTGAACACGTACTGGATGATGTCTTCGCGCCGCTGGTGCTCGAAGTCCACGTCGATGTCCGGCGGTTCGTTGCGTTCCTTGGACAGGAAGCGCTCGAACAGCAGATTGCCCTCCTCGGGCGTCACTGCGGTGATCCCCAGCGCAAAGCACACGGCCGAGTTGGCAGCACTGCCGCGACCCTGGCACAGAATCTTCAGTCGTCTTGCTTCACGCACGATGTCGTGCACGGTCAGGAAGAAGGGTTCGTACTGAAGATCGGCGATCAGTCGAAGCTCCTTCTCGATCTGATCGATCACCAAAGTGGGCACGCCCTCAGGCCAACGTACGTGCATGCCCTCCTCGGTGAGGTGTCGCAGCCAGCTCGTCGGCGTGTGACCTCGCTCTACCAGTTCGCTCGGATACTGGTACTTGATCTCCTTCATGCCGAAGTTGCAGCGCTCGGCGATGCGCAGCGTCTGCTCGAGCAGATCCGGCGGATAGAGTTCCTGCAATTCTTCAAAGGAATGCAGATGACGCTCGGCGTTGGGCAGCAGGCGATAGCCGCACTCGCTGATCGGCAGGCCGTGCAAGGTCGCCGTCAACACATCGTGCAACGGCCGGCGCTGACGAACGTGGTAGCGCACATCACCGCTGGCCACGAGCGGCAGGCCGAAGCGCTCGCCGACGCGACGCAGCTGGGTCAATCGTTTGCGATCGCCCGGACCGCGATGCAATTCCACGCCGATCCACGCGCGCTCGCCGAACGTGTCGCGCATCCAGGCCGCGTGATCCGCGCTTGCCGCTGCGTCCGGAATCCACAAAGCCAGGGCCGATTGCGCATGGAGTGTGAAGTCCTCGCGCAGCACGCGGTATTCCCCCTTCTTGCTCCGTCGCCGTGCATGCGTGATCAACGCCGACATCGCTTCGTATGCGGCTTTGTCCGTTACGAGCAACACCAGTTTGGGTCCGTCATCGATCTGCAGTTCGCAGCCGACGATGAGTTTCAGTCCGTATTCCTTGGAAGCCTCGTGTGCCCGCACGATGCCTGCGAGCGAGCACTCGTCGGTGATGGCGAGCGCCTGGTATCCGAGCGCCCTGGCTTGCGCGAACAATTCCTTGGCCTGCGATGCGCCTCGCTGGAACGAGAAGCACGACAGGCAGTGCAGCTCTGCATAACCCACAGGCAGCGGATCGGTCACGAGAACCATCCGTGCAGATACCACTTGTCCGAACCGACTTCGCGATACACCCAGGCGCGGCCGCCGTTGATATCCAGGATCGTGTAATCGCGGCGCTGGTCATCGCCATCCCACCAGCCCGACTCGATGCGTTCGAACGCAGTGCCTGCTGGAAGCGCCGGTGGCGGCATAGTCCAGGGTTCCGCACACAGCAGGCTCGGCCGCAGAGGACCGGAGAAAGCAGGAATCTGTTTGGCGGGCAACGCGGCTGCGCGGCGCATCGCGCGTTCAGGCCGATGATCCTCGACGGCCTGCGGCATCCACACTTTGTCTTCACCCAGCCGCCCGCGAATGCGTTCGATCGCCGCCGACCAAGCCTGCGCCTGACCGGCGCGTGCATCGAAGAAATCATTCTGCGGGACGGAAGCCTCGGCGAAATCCTCGGCCATGAGCACCAGATCGCGCGCCGGAAGCGGCAGGCCATCGCGTTCGAGGCGCTCGTGCAGGGCATCGAAGATGCGCTTGGCCTCCCGATGCGGATCGACGAACTGTGCATGGATGCGCGTCTCGCGCGCACCGGCGTGCATCACCGCGAGCGTCACGCCGCGCAATCCGCGATCGCGTGTGCGCAGGTAGGCCTGCAGCTCCGTGCACAGCCGCTTCAACGGGAACTGCAGACGCTCGACGTCTTCGATCTCCGCGCTCAGCTCGAAGCGACGGCGGAAGCTTTCGGGAGGCGCGAGCGTGTCGCAGGGTTCGGGCGCATGGCCGATCAGGCGATCGAGTTCGAGCCGGTACTGCGTGCCGAAGCGTTTCGAGAACGCATCGCGTGGAACGGCGAACAGATCGCCCAGCCGGCGGAAGCCGACGCCCGAAAGCGAGTGCAGCACGTCGCCCGGCCAGTGCAACGAAGACAGCGGCAGGTTCGCAAGACACGCCGACAGTGCTTCCGTATCGGTGATCGGATCGGTGTGACCCATGCAGGCGAGCAAGGCAGCGCCCGCGCGCGTGGGCGCGATGCCGATCTGCGCTGCGTGTCCCAGTTCCTTCAATTCGTTGCACAAGCGATCGCGCAATACGTCCAGGCCACCGAACAACGCAAGGCTGTTGCCGATCTCCACCCACAGCAACGCGCGCGGACGACGGCCGGGCTCGGCGAGATCCTGGATCTCGGCAGTGACCGGCTGCCCGAAGCGATAGATCCAGTACGCGAGGCTGCGCAGCGTCTCCTGCTCTGCGCCGGGGCGTCGTACCTGCACTTTCAGATCGGGATACAGCGACTGTGCACGCGACAGCGGTGTTCCCGCTGCGCAATCCGGCGTGTCCGTGATCAGCCAGCGCTGCGAGCCCCGCTGATCGACCACAGCGCTGCCGGCGTGCGGGGAACCCAGCGCCGACAGCGGCAGTTGCGGAAGATGGAGGCAGAGCCAGAGCATGCGATGCGCAGATGCGGGTTCATGCCGCAGCCCGTAGAGGAATCGGCAAGGGCCGCGCCCCGCGACACTTCAGCACTTCGACCTGCGGCGCCGCGTTCTGGCGCCAGATGCGTAGACGCAGCGCGCTGGGCGTGGATTCCGCGGCGTAGCGCTCGGAGCGATAGAGCAGCACGCAGCTGTCGCTCTCCTCGGCGGCGAGCTGCAGGCGTCGCAGCGCGTGCGCGTCGGCTTTCTCGATCCACAGCAGCACCGCACCGGCCGCGGCGCGCAGCAATTGCTCGGCCGACCACAGCGCGTTCTGCTCGCTGTCGGATTCCGTGCGATCCACGATGAGCAATTTGGATAGCTGGATGCCGGCAGCAGCCAGGCGCGGTGCATAAGGCAGCATCGGCGGCGCGACGAACGCGACGGGTCGCCCGGCCTGGGTGAGCCGTGCGAGCAGCGGCAGCGCCAGGCTCAACTCGCCAGCGCCGAGCTGCGCATGCAGCACTTCGCTGACAGCGCCCAGCGGCCAGCCGCCGCCGGGCAAGGCGCGATCCAGCACGTCGAAGCCGGTGGGTTCGGTGCGGATCTGCGCTTGTTCGGTGGCGCGCCAGACCTTCGGCCCCAGCAGCGTGCGGGGATCGATGCGATCTACGCGTGCGGGAAGTGCGGATTCCATGCGACTTCCCAGAGAAAACCTTCGGAGTCGGCGAAGTAGCCGGAATAGCCGCCCCAGGGGGCGCGATGAGGTGGCTTGACGATCTTCACGTTCGCCGCGCGCAGCTCCGCGAACAGCGCATCGACGGCTTCGATCGAACCCAGGTTGTGCGCGAGTGTGAAACCCGCGAAGCCGCCTCCATCATTCGCAAGGCCGGCGTCCTTCGCCAGTTCCTCGCGCGGGAACAGCGACAGCCAGGTCTTGCCCATCTCGAAGAAGCTCACGCCGGCGTCATCCGGCATCGGGATGCGCGGCAGCTTGAGAACATCGGCGTAGAAACGCGTGGCGCGATCGAGATCGGCGACGCCCAGCGTGATGAAACTGATGCGAGGTTCCATGCGCGTGCTCAGTTGCGCGAGAACCCGCCGGTGCGCAGCAGACCCACCGCAAGTCCCTCGATCTCTAGCGGCTCGCGTGACAGGTCCACGCGGATCGGCTCGAAATCGGCATTCTCGGGAAGCAGGCGCACGACGTCGCCGCGCCGCTCGAATCGTTTCACGGTGACCTCGTCGCCGATGCGGGCGACGACGACCTGCCCGTTGCGCGCGGTGGCCTGACGGTGCACCGCGAGCAGATCGCCATCGCGGATGCCGATGTCGCGCATCGATTCGCCGCTCACGCGCAGCAGGTAATCCGCGCGCGGCTTGAACAGGTCGGCTTCCACCGGCACATGACGTTCGAGGTTTTCCAGCGCGAGCAGCGGCGAGCCCGCGGCTACACGCCCGATCAGCGGAAGCTGGAATTGCTGGGGCACGGCTTCGAGCAGGCGAATACCACGCGCAGCCCCCGGGACCAGTTCGATCACGCCCTTCTTCGCAAGGGCTTTCAGATGATCGTCCGCCGCGGTGGGCGAGGCGAAGCCGAATTCGGTGACGATCTCGGCGCGCGTAGGCGGCGCGCCGCGCGACTCCAGGGAGGCGCGGATGAACGCGAGAATGTCGGTCTGGCGGGGGGTGAGCATGGGCTACTGCCGGAAACACTGTACGTATATACAGTAGTCGGACAGCGGCTCCGAGCCAAGCCCCCGCAGCGGATTTTTTCTAACCCGCCTTCTTCATCTGCCTGGGAGCCGCGACGCGATCGCTTTCCAATCAGCGGCTTGTCCCGAGAAAAAAGAGTATCCAACGGCAGCAGGAAGCTGAAGCAAGGAATGGAAGAAGCCCGGGCAGGAGCGCGGGCTCCGGATTTCTTACGGTGTCTCCCAGCAGCCTCTGGGCAATTCTGCCCGGGGACCTGGTCTGGAGGACGGCATGGACGGTGTGCATGACCTGGGCGGCGTCAACGGATTCGGCGTCGTGCGGCCGGAGCCCAACGAGCCGGTGTTCCACGAATCCTGGGAGCCGATCGGCTATGCGCTGATCTTCGTCGGCGCCGGCGAACTCAAGGCCTTCACGATCGACGAGCTGCGCCACGCGATCGAACGCATGGACCCGCGGCATTACCTCACGTCGAGCTATTACGAGCGCATCGTCACCGGGGTGGCGGCATTGTTCGTCGAGAAGGGTTACATCACGCACGAGACGCTCGAGGCCAAGGCCGGGGGGCGGTTCCCGCTCGCACTGCCGGTGACACCCGGCGAACGCGCGCGCGACGAAAGCCTGGACCTGCAGCCCGGGGATGCCGTCGCCGTGCGTTCCGGTCATTTCCGTGGACACGCGCGCATGCCGCGCTACGTTCGCGGCAAGCGCGGCACGATCCTGCACCGGACGACGCATGCCTTCCCGTTCGCCGGCTCCGCCGGACACGGCATCGAAGCCAAGCTCGAACCCACGTACCACGTGAAGTTCGAGGCGAAAGATCTGTGGAGCGATGCCGCCGACAACTCGAGCGTCGTCGTCGATCTGTGGGAAAGCTACCTCGAGAAAATCTGAGTCCGCGTCGTCCCCCATCCCATTCCCTGGAGACCGCCATGAGCGACCACCACTCCCCCGAAGCGCCGCTGGCATCGAAAGCCGCCCGCGCCAACGCGCTACGCGCAGCGCTGGACGAGAAGAACCTGATCCCCAAGGACTACATCGAGAACTTCGCGCACGTCGCGGAGAACGACTGGAAGCCGCAGAACGGCGCGCACGTCGTCGCCAAGGCCTGGACCGATCCGGCGTTCCGCGAGCGCTTGCTGAAGGACGCGACCGCCGCCTGCGCGGAACTGGGATACGGCGGCCCGCAGGGTGAATACATCGTCGCGCTCGTCGACACGCCGCAGTTGCATCACGTGATCGTCTGCACGCTGTGCTCGTGCACCGCGTGGCCGATCCTGGGTCTGCCGCCCGACTGGTACAAGAGCTTCGAGTACCGCTCGCGCGTCGTGCGCGAATCGCGCAGCCTGTTGCGCGAGATGGGGCTGGATCTTCCGGAGTCGGTCGAGATCCGCGTCGTCGACACCACCGCCGAGACGCGCTTCCTGGTGCTGCCGCTGCGGCCGCAGGGGACCAAGGGCTGGAGCGAGGATCAGCTCGCCGCGCTGGTCAGCAAGAACGTGCTGATCGGCGTTGCGCTTCCGAAGATCGACTGAACCCGTAGCCCGGGTGAAACCCGGGATCGTTGCTCGAATTGCGAGGGAAACCCCGGGTTTCACCCGGGCTACGGATTACGCTTGTGCCGAGCCGAGGGTGCGTACGCGAAAATCCCGTGGCCCGAGTCCGTAGACGCGCTTGAACATGCGGCTCAGGTGCGAGGCATCGCTGAAGCCCCAGCGGAATCCGATCTGCGTCACCGTCAGATTCACCAGCAGCGGATCGGCGAGATCGCGGCGACAACGATCCAGGCGCTGCGTCCAGATCCAGTCGGACAAGGTCACGCCCTGCGATTCCAGGATGCGGTAGATGCTGCTGATCGATAGTTGCAACGCCTGCGCCGTGCTCTGCACCGACAGCGAAGGCTCGTGCAGATGTTCACGCACATAGGCCTGGATCCGCTGCACGTGGTAATTCGCCAAGGTCGACAGCGGCGGCGGCGTGTCCTTGCCCAGCGAGCGCAAACCGGCCGTGAGGATATCCACGACGCTTGCCGAAATCGCGTCGTAGGAGATCGGGTCGAGATCGTCGATGTCGGCGAGCAAGGTGCGGATCATGTTGATCATCAGATGACCCGCGCCCTTGAGGCCCGACACTTTCATCGCGGTCAGCGATTCGGCATTGGGAAGCTGCGCGATCAGCAGCTGGCGCGGCACCTTGAGCGTGATCTGGTGCAGGCCATCCGGGTAGAGCAATGAATAAGGCCGCGTGCTGTCGTACATCGCGAAATCGCCGGGCTGCAGTTCGGCCTCGCGGTTGTCCTGCAGGATGAGACTGCGTCCCTGCGCCTGGATGCTGACGATGAAGACGTCTTCGGCGGAGCGTGCGATCAGCGGGCGCGTCCGCTGCACGTTCTGCGCGGATCCCTTGACGATCGACACGTCGACGGCCGAGATCTGGTTCTGGTGGATGTGGCCTTCGAAAGGCTTGTCGGACCCGACGTCCAGCGGCTCGCACGAGAGCTTGACGTAGGCATCGCAGAGCGCGTCGACCCAATATTCCGTCGTCTCGTTCGGCGGCGCGCTATCGGTGGTGAAGATGCGGGTCATGGTGGCCCCTCGAGGTACAGCAACGAAGCAAGAAACCTGCCCTGATGACAGGACTCCAGCGTGTGCCGATTTCGTGCCGTGCTCAAGAGCCTGACAAATCCAGCCAAGTAATGCGGGAATCTGGTCCGGGCCACGCGCCGGGCGCTCCATGAAGATGAATCGTCGGATTCTCCAGGACGATTCCCTGCATCGGCACCGGTCGGATTCCATCGAACGACCGCGATTCGCAGCCGGATTCACTTTCCCGGAACTCCGCAGGGCAAACGGCCATCGGGCCGCCCCACGCACCAGGGAATCTCACATGCGAATCCGAAAATACGACTTCGATTACAGCCGGCGCGCCTTCATGGAGAAGGTCGCCACCGGTGCGGGCGCCGGTGTGCTCGCCCCGTTGTGGAGCACCATCGCCCACTCGGCTGACGACATCAGCAAGGCCTATCCCGATGAGCTGCTGTCCATCGAGATGTACACCAAGGGCCGCATCAAGCCGGGCGATGTGGTGACGGCGGACAACGTCGACATCGTGAAGGATCTGCTCGAACCGATCTGTTATCGCCAGGTCAAGGAACAGGGCCGCCGGCTGAACATCGTCGAGTCCACCAAGGACGTTACGACGCTGTTCAACCACGACTACCTCGATGTCACGCTGCGCAATCGCGGACGTGCCGCGTTCGGCCCGGATGGCAACGTGTGGACGGACGGAAAAGTCGGCAGCCCGTGGATCGGCGGCCTGCCGTTCACCGATCCGAAGGACGGCAACCAGATGATTGCCGACATGACGCTGGCCTGGGGCAAGCACGACTACTCGCAGTACGCGATCCCGGCGTGGAGTCTGAATCCGCAGGGCGAAGTGGCCTACAGCCAGGATTTCGTCTGGTGCGAACTCAACACCACGGCGCGCGGTGACGGCACCGTCTTCAACGGCATGAGCGACAAGCTGCGCCTGCAGACGGTCTTCTTCACCGGGCCCAACGACATCAAGGGATCCTCGTTCCTGTCCATCTGGTACTACGACCAGCGCAAGTTCCCGGATCTGTACGGATACTTCCCGGCGTTCAAGCGCGTGCGCCAGTTCCCTACCAACCAGCGCTTCGAGCCGCTGGTGCCGGGCATCACGTTCTTCCTGTCCGACGCCTGGGCCGCCGGCGATCCGATGCTCACGTGGGGCAACTACAAGATCGTCGAACGCAAGCCCTTCCTCGGCGCGGTCAGCAATCGCAACTGGAACGGCGCCGATGCGAAATGGCATCGCCCGTTCCATGGCGGACCCAAGGGCAAGACCTTCCTCGACAGCTACTTCTCGCTGGTGCCCGAGGCGATCGTCCTCGAAGCCGAGCCCACCGGTTATCCGCGTGCGCCGGTGAGCAAGAAGCGGGTGTGGATCGATGCACGCAACTGCCACTTCATGTCGACCATCACGACGGATCGTCGTGGCGAGATCTGGAAGCAGTTCGAACTCGGCAGCGGCCAGTTCAAGAACGGCAACGCGGTACTCAACGATGAGAAGGGTCGCCCCGACTGGTCATGGCTGCACGTGCACAGCCACGACATCCAGTCCAACCGCATGAGCATCCTGCTGCACGCCAAGGAAGTAGCCGGCGGCTACAAGACGACGTTCCAGACCGGCGGCGTCGATGTCTACAACAAGTTCCTGACGTCCTCCGCGATCGCGCGGCTGGGGCAATAGGTTTTCCTCCTTGCCGGCGGCGCGCGCCGCCGGCTTCTCTATTCGATGTGTCACGGATCGCGACGAGCGATCCGCGACGTGCTGTGTGTCCAGACAATGAAAAAGCCAACGGCATCGGAAATCCTCGCCATCGCGGCGTCGCTGAAGATTCAGGTGACACCCGAACAGCTCGAGCAATACCTCGCGGTCATGGAAGGATCGACGGCGGGCTACCAGTTGCTCGAATCCCTCGGCGATGAACTTCCGCTCGTGCGCTATCCGCGCACGCCCGGGTATCAGCCACCGGCCGCGGAGAATCCGCACAACGCCTGGTACTACAGGACGACGATCCACGGCGCCGCGCAAGGGCGGCTGAAGGGCAAAACCTTCGCCGTGAAGGACAACGTCTGCGTCGCCGGCGTCCCGATGATGAATGGCGCGTCCACATTGCAGGGCTATGTGCCCGACGTGGATGCCACGGTGGTCACGCGCATCCTCGACGCAGGCGGCACGATCCTCGGCAAGTCGCATTGCGAGTACCTGTGTTTCTCCGGCGGCAGCCACACCTCCGCGCTCGGTCCGGTGATCAACGCACGCAAGGCGGGACACATGTCCGGCGGCTCGTCCTCGGGCAGCGCAACATTGGTGGCGTCCGGCGTCGTCGACATGGCGATCGGCGGCGACCAGGGCGGATCGATCCGCATCCCGTCGGCCTTCAGCGGCACCGTCGGCATGAAGGGAACACACGGGCTGGTCCCCTACACCGGCGCGATGCCGATCGAAGCGACGATCGATCACCTCGGCCCGATCACGTCGAACGTCGCCGACAGCGCGCTGCTGCTCGAAGTGCTGGCCGGTGGCGATGATCTCGATCCGCGCCAGGGCGGCGTGCGCACGCAGGCCTACACCGCGGCGCTCGGCCAGGGCGTGAAAGGCCTGCGAATCGGCGTGCTGCGCGAAGGTTTCGGACACGCGTTGTCCGAAGAGGATGTCGACGCCGCCGTGCGTGCCGCCGCATCGCTCTATCAGGGCATCGGTGCGGAAGTAGAGGAAATCTCGATTCCGCTGCACCTCGCCGCCCCCGCGATCTGGTCCGCCATCGCGCACGAAGGCGGCACCGTGCAGATGCTTCACGGCAACGGTTTCGGCTTCAACTGGAAGGGCCTGTACGTGCCGAGCCTGATGCAGGCCCACGACGCGTGGCGCACGCGCGCCGACGACTTCTCCGATTCAGTGAAGGCGACCTTGCTGTTCGGGCAGTACGTGCTCGACAAGTATCGCGGCCAGCACTACGCGCGCGCGCAGAACCTGTCGCGGCGCCTGCAGCGGGTATACGACGAGGCGCTGTCGCGCGTCGATGTGCTGCTGATGCCGACGGTGCCGATGAAGGCCCGCCGCATTCCGGCGCCGGATGCGGGGATTGCCGAGGTGTGTGCCCGGGCCTTCGAGTCGATCCCGAATACCGCGCCCTTCAACGTCACCGGCCATCCGGCGATCTCGATCCCCTGCGCGGTCCGCGACGACCTGCCGATCGGCCTGATGCTGGTGGGCAAGCACTGGGAAGAGTGCACGCTCTACCGCGCGGCGCATGCGTTCGAGCAGGCCGTCGACTGGCAGCGCGCCTAGAACCGCTCGCTCTTCACAAGGCCATCACGATGAGCGTCCGGCAAGCGCGATCCCGCAACCGTCATGTCTTCTGCCTGGCGCCGAAGCCTCCCGGTTTTCGCGCGCCGCCGCATGCGTCCGACGCGATCTGCGGCCGACCGGGCACGGTGTACGCGGAAGGCCGCATCGACGACGACGCGACGAATTCGCGGACGCTGCGTGCCGGCGCGCCGTTCATCCAGGACCTGACGGAGCGCGAGCGGCAGGTGCTCGCCGCGCTGGTCCAGGGTCACTCCAATCCGCAGATCGCCGCCGTCCTGTTCATCAGCGTCGATTGCGTCAAGTTCCACCTCAAGAACATCTACGGGAAGCTGGGCGCGCAGCGCAGGACCCACGCCGCGCAGATCGCGATGCAGCGCGGAATCCTGTCGATGCGATAACGGATGCCCGGCCTCAGGCCGCCGTGTAGCGGGTCTTGATCAGGCGCTTGAGCAGCTTGCCGTTGGGCAGGCGCGGCAGGTCGTTGTCGAACTCCACCCGGCGCGGGCACTTGAAGTGTGCGATCTGTTCGCGGCAGAACGCGATGAGTTCCGCCTTGAGGGCGTCGCTCGCCAGGCTCGCGTCGCGCAACTGCACGGCAGCCAGCACTTCTTCGCCCAGCTCCGGGTGCGGCACGCCGATCACCGCCACGTCCATCACGGCGGGATGGCCGATCAGCACGTTCTCCACTTCCTGCGGGTACACGTTCACGCCGCCGGAAATGATCATGAAGGCCTTGCGGTCCGTCAGGTACACATACCCGTCCGCATCCATGTGGCCGATGTCGCCGAGCGTGCTCCAGCCCTGCGCGTTGTGGGCCGAGCGCGTCTTCTCGGGATCCTTGAAGTACTCGAACGCCGGCATGCCGGAGAAGTAGACCGCGCCGGTCTCGCCGACGGGCAGCTCATTGCCTTCGTCGTCGCAGATGTGCGCCACGCCGAGCGCTGCCTTGCCGACCGTGCCCGGGTGCGTGAACCAGTCCTGCGGTCCCACCGCGCACAGGCCGTTGACCTCGCTGCCGCCGTAGTACTCGTGGATGATCGGTCCCCACCATTCGAACATCGCGCGCTTGACGTCTGGCGGGCAGGGTGCGGCGGCGTGCACGGCCATCTTCAGGCTCGATACGTCGAATGCGAGACGCTGGTCCGTGGGCAGCTTGAGCATGCGCACGAACATCGTCGGCACGAACTGCGCGTGCGTGATGCGGTGCTGCTGGATCAGGCGCAGCGACTCGAGTGCATCGAACTGCGTCATGCAGACGATCGCGCCACCGGCGCGCTGGATCGCCATCGTCCAGCCCAGCGGCGCGGCGTGGTACAGCGGCGCCGGCGACAGGTACACGCTCTGCGCACCGATGCCGTAGAACGCAGACAGGAACTTGTCGAGCGCCGCCGAAGTGCCGAACGGGCGGCCGTCGAGCGCACGCTTGATGCCCTTGGGTTTGCCGGTGGTGCCCGACGAATAGAACATCACCTGCCCTTCGGCCGGCGCGTGCTGAGTGGCTGGCGTCGTCGGTGACGCGATGGCCGCGCGCACGATGTCCCAGTCGGCGTCGTCGACATTGACCGTTCGCGCGCAGCGGCTGCCCGCGCAGGCGCGCGCTGCGGTCTCGCGGTGCTGCGCCGAGGTGACCATCACCACCGCTTCCGAATCCGCGGTGATGTAGGCGACCTCGTCGGCCTTCAGGTGCCAGTTGATCGGCACGTAGTACAGGCCCATGCGCTGCGCGGCCCAGGTGGCGACGTAGTACTCGGGCCGATTCTCCATCAGCACCGCGATGACGTCGCCGCTGCGCAGACCCAGCTCGTGGAAGCGGTTGGCCAGCACGAGGCTCGCGTGATCGAGCTGGCGGAAGCTCAGCGAGCGGCCGTCGCTCATCGTGACGGCGGGATCGTTCGGGCGTTCCTGGGCGTGGACGGCGATGTGCATCGTGATGATCTCGGTGTTGAGCGTGACGAATGGTGATGCGCTACGACGTTGACGCAAACCGTAGCCCGGGTGAAACCCGGGATCTTTTCTCTCTATGTCGTGGGAGAAGCCCCGGGTTGCACCCGGGCTACGCGGCGACGCCGAAGCGCATCGGCAGCGACTTGATGCCGTGAATGAAGTTGGAGCGGATACGCGGCACCGGGCCGGTGAGCTCCAGCGTCTGGTAACGGTTCAGCAATTCTTCGAGGAAGACGCGGATCTGCATCTCGGCCAGGCGGCTGCCGATGCACACGTGCTGGCCGACGCCGAAGCCCAGATGACGCTGCACCGGGCGGGTCACGTCGAAGTCGAACGGATTTCCCCAGGTGTCCTCATCGCGGTTGGCGGACGGATACCAGAACAGCACCTTCGAGCCCTTCGCGATCTTCTGCCCGCGGATCTCGACGTCCTGCATCACGGTGCGGCGCATGTGCATCACCGGCGACACCCAGCGCACGATCTCGTTGACGGCGGACGGAATCAGCGTGCGGTTCGACACCAGCTTCTTCCACTGCTCCGGATGCTGCGTGAATGCGAGCAGGCCTCCCGAGATCGAGTTGCGCGTGGTCTCGTTGCCGCCGACCAGCACGAGAATGATGTTCGCGAAGAAATCCTTCAGCGGAACGAGGCTGCCGTCCTTCTCGCGGCTGATGAGCCGGATGATGTCGGCGCCACCGCTGTCCAGGCGCGCGGCGCGCAGCTCGGCGCCGAAGGCCATCAGTTCGCCGATGACCTGTCCCATGTACTCGGGTGATTTGCGGAACTCGGGGTCGTCCTCGCCGATCAGCGCGTTGGTCCACTCGACCAGCTTGGTCTCGGATCCCGGAGGCGCTTCGAACAGCTCGGCCAGCGTCTGGATCGGGATCGGCGCGGACAGCGTCTTCACGACGTCGAACGCTGTGCCGGCGGAAACGGCCTCGAACAGCCGCGTGATGCGCGCACGAATGCGCGCCTCCATCTCGACCAAGCGCACCGGCGCCACCGCCGGCATCAGCGCCAGTCGCTGCTGCACGTGCTTGGGTGGATCGCGCGAAATGAACGGAATGCCGATCGGGCTCTCGGAGCCTGAGCCCGCGACACCCGCGGCCTGCTCGTCGAACAGGCGGTGTCCGCCGTTCTCCGTGGCCGACGAGAAGACCGCCGGATTCTTCGCGGCCGCGGAGATGTCGTCGTGACGCAGCAGCGACCAGAAGCCGGGGCCGTTCTCTTCCTCGCTCCAGCACACGGGCATCGTGCGGCGCAGCTCGGTGTACAGCTCGTGCGGAAACCCATTCTCGTAATGGGTTGCATCGCCGAGCCGCACCGGGGCCAGGGGTCTTTGATTGATGGGGTCCATGCACGGTCTCCTGTCGTTTGCGCGCTCTCTGTCGGAGCGATCCCTACGCTAGCCGCAAAATAGACACTGTGTCTATTATTGGCGAACGGCCCGAAGAAGGGCCCCGACATAAGGATGGGGGGAGCATGGAGATCACGGCAGCAGTGGCGCGCCAGGCGGGCGGTCCGTTCACGATCGAGCACCTGCAGATCGAGGCGCCGCGCGAAGACGAGGTGCGGGTCCGCATCGTCGGCGCCGGCTTGTGCCACACCGACCTGATCGCACGGGACCAGGCCATTCCCGTTCCGCTGCCGGCCGTGTTCGGCCACGAGGGCAGCGGGGTGGTCGAGGCGGTGGGCCGTGACGTGCGAGACCTGAAAGTGGGCGATCACGTGGTGCTCAGTTTCCTGTCGTGCGGCGAATGCGCCCGCTGCCGGCACGCGGAGCCCTGCTACTGCCACCAGTTCATCCCGCTGAACTTCGGCGGCGCGCGAGGCGACGGCAGCTCCTGCCTGAGCCACGAGGGCGAACGCGTCTCCGGTCATTTCTTCGGGCAGTCCTCGTTCGCGACGTATGCGATCGCACGCGCACGCAACGTCGTGAAGGTGGACCCGGCGGCGCCGCTCGAACTGCTCGGACCGCTGGGTTGCGGCTTCCAGACCGGAGCGGGCAGCGTGATGCGCGCGCTGGCGGCGCGTGCGGGTTCGTCGATCGTGATCTGCGGCGGCGGTGCGGTGGGCCTGGCCGCGGTGATGGGCGCCGTCGTGCAGGGCTGTGCGCAGATCGTGCTCGTGGAGCCGCACGCGGCCCGTCGGGCGCTGGCGATGGAACTGGGCGCCACGCACACCGTGGATCCTGCGGCCGGCGATCTCGCGGCGCTGTTGCGCGCGGTGCTGCCGCAGGGCACCGATTACCTGTTCGACAATACCGGCATCCCGTCGGTGATCGAGGCGGCGCTCACCTGCCTTGCACCGCATGGCGTCTGCGGCGTGGTGGCGGCGGCCAAGCCGGAGTCCTCGATCACGCTGAACCTCACGGCGCTGGTGCTCGCCGGGCATCGCGTGCAGGGCATCGTCGAAGGCGACGCGGATCCGCAGTCGCTGATCCCGGAGCTCGTGGGCCTGTTCCAGGCAGGGCGGTTTCCGCTCGACCGGCTGGTGAAGACCTGGTCGCTCGCGCAGATCAACGAGGCCATCGCGGCGCAGCACCGTGGCGAGTGCGTGAAGGCGGTGTTGCTGCCCTGACGCTTTGCGTAGCCCGGGTGAAACCCGGGGCCTCTTCTCGTTGAAAGTAAACGCTCCCGGGTTGCACCCGGGCTACGGTGGCGAGGTGCGTCGACGGGTCTTCGTCTTCGCGGCGGGCGCCGCCTCCGGCGCGAAGATCGCACTCGCGCAGATATGCGCCAGCGATTTCACGAGGCGATCCAGCTCCGCGCCTTCGTGGTTGCCAATGAAGCGGGCGCAGTACAGGTCCACGGCCCAGGTCAGGATCGTGCCGACGTCCGGTGTCGCCTCTTCGTGTGCCTTGCCCTGGCGCTTGACGGTGGCGATCGCGCGGCGGCTGGCCGTGCAGAGCTTGTCCATCATGTCGCGATAGAGCTGCGCGACGGCCGGGTCGTACGGCGCGGTGTCGTTGATCGCCGCGACGATCGCGTGGTGCTTCTTGAACGTACCGACGATACCGCGCAGCGCGCGTTCGATATCACGACGATCCGCACTCTCGGCATTCTCGAACCAGACGCCGGCGCTGCCGATGATCTCGTCGGTGAGCTGGCCCATCAGCCGCAGCACGAGTTCGCCCTTGTCGCGAAAGTGCAGGTAGAACGTGGCACGCGCCATGCCGGCCTCGGCGGCGAGCTGTTCGACCGTCAGCGAGCCGAAGGTGTTGCCCTTCTCCAGCAGGCTTTCCATCGCCACCAGCAGGCGTTGCTCGATCGTCGGCCGCGGCGTGCCGCGCACGCGTTGCAGCTTCGTGGCGCGGGCAGGTCGCGGGACCATGCGCGGCGTCGAAGGTCTCAGGATTCGAGCAGCGCCGCGTGCAAGGCGCCGCGACGTGCCGGGGTCAGTTCGCAGATGTCTTCCAGATAGCGCTCTGCACCGCCATAGTCCTTGCTCAAGGTCTCGTAGGCGGCTTCGAGGAATTCACGCCGCACCGAGGCCAGTACGCGCAATGCATCGTTCGCGTGTTCCGGCAGCTTCTCGACGTGCAGCACCAGACGCAGCCGCGTACTGATGAGGCGCTCGAAGCTGTAGCGTCCCTGCGTGGCGAGATAGTCCTGCATGATCGTGTCGCGAGGCACGCCCAGCGCCGTGAGCAGCATCGCCGACACGAAACCCGTGCGGTCCTTGCCGGCTGCGCAGTGCACCAGCACGGCCTTCGCATCGGCGCGGGTCAGCCGGTCGAACAGCGCACGCAGGTCGCCGGCGTAGCTCGCCGGCATGCGCCGGTAGTTGTCCGCCAGCGCGTCCTGCGCGCGCACCGCGTCGAACGTGGGATCGGCGAGCTTGCGGCTCCATTTGTCCGGCTGAACCGCGGACAGGCTCCCCCCCAGGTCCAGCGCCAGCAACTCGTACGGACGATCGGCCGGCCATTCATTGGAGAGCCGGTGACGTTCGCCCGGGCTGCGCAGGTCACAGACCAGACCGATGTCGAGACCCGCCAGGGTGGCGAGATCGCGCTCCTTCAGGTCGAGCAGCAGTTCGGAGCGGTAGAGGCGGCGGCGACGTACGCGGCGGCCATCGTCGGTGGTGTAGCCACCGAAGTCGCGGAAGTTCGGCGCGCCTTCGAGCAGGATTTCGTCAGGAGTCATCAGCGAAGTTTAACGGGCCACGACGCGAAACCGGCGCGGGCCGGGAAGCGGATAGACTCATCGCGACACGGCGCCACAGACGCGCCGGCCACGACGGGTGCACGGAGAGAGACGCGATGCGCCGACTATCGCCCACCGATGTTGCCTTCCTGTTGCTCGAACGACGCCACCAGCCGCTGCACGTGGGGGCGCTGTCGCTGTTCACGCCGCCGGCCGGATCGCCGCCCGGTTTCGCATCGAAGCTGGCGGCCGAACTCGCCGAGTCCACCTCGGTCGCCCCACCCTTCGATCGCCGGCCGCTGTCACGCCTGGGCGTTTTCTACTGGGAGGACGATCCCCACTTCGATCTGGCCCATCACTTCGTGCACATGGCGCTGCCCAAGCCCGGCCGCATCCGCGAGCTGCTGGCGATGGTCTCGCGCGTGCACAGCGCGCATCTGGATCGCGCCTATCCGCTGTGGCGCGTCTATCTGATCGAGGGTCTCGAGGACGGGCGCATCGCCACGTACATGAAGATCCATCACTCCGTCGTCGACGGCGTGTCCGGCATCCGCATGTTCATGAAGTCGATGTCCGACGACGAGCTGCATTCCGCCGGCATGCCGCCGCCCTGGGAGATCGGCAGCGGCCATCGACCGACGCCCGTGCTCCGTGAGGCGATCCGCAAGGTCGACCGGTTGCGGGCCGCGGCGATATCGGCGCCCCGTGTGCTGCGCGAACTGCAGCAGACCTTTCGCGACGCACGGAGTCAGCATCCGGATCTGGTCACGGCGCTGCGTGCGCCGCGCAGCATCCTCAACCAGAAGATCACGGCCTCGCGCCGCTTCGCCGCGCAGTCCTATTCGACGGCGCGCATGCGGGCCGTCGGCAAGACCCTCGGCGGCACGCTCAACGACGTGGTCATGGCGATGTGCGCCGGCGCGTTGCGCCGGTATCTCACCGATCTCGGCGCCCTGCCCGACAAGCCGCTCGTCGCCGGCGTGCCGGTGTCGCTGCACCGTGACCGCGAGCATGCCGAACCCGGCAACGCCGTCACCTTCATGCTGGCGACGCTGGCCACCGACCTGGCGGACCCGGTGAAGCGCTTCGAGGCGATCAAGGGGTCGATGGACTACAACAAGCAGCGCTTCCAGGCGATGAATCAGACCGAGCTGCTGGCCTATGCGCTCGGCATGATGACGCCGG
The DNA here is from genome assembly GCF_004364935.1 of Panacagrimonas perspica. GTDB lineage: Bacteria > Pseudomonadota > Gammaproteobacteria > Nevskiales > Nevskiaceae > Panacagrimonas > Panacagrimonas perspica. Next base: position 873,056 of record NZ_SOBT01000009.1, read on the forward strand.
GCCTGCTCAACATGGCGGGCAACTGGGAGCGGATGCCGATCAACGTCGTCATCTCCCATGTGCCGGGGCCGAGAACACCGATGTTCTGGCAGGGTTGCCAGCTCAACGGCCTGTATCCGGTGTCGCTGGTCATGGATGGCATCGCCCTGAACATCACGCTGGTCAGCCGTGCCGATCAGGTCGACTTCGGGCTGATCGCCTGCCGGCGGACCCTGCCCAGCGTGCAGCGCCTACTGGATCATCTCGAAGAGGCGCTGGTGGAACTCGAAGAGGCGTGCGTCTGAGGAACGTTGACAGGGCAGACGGGGTCCCTACCATCGACACGTCAACGTGATGGCGGCTTCCATGGCTCTATTTCGGTTGCTGGCGATGTTCGGCGTGGCGGTCGCATTCGCCGGCCCGGCCGTGGCCACCGACGTGTACAAGACGGTCGATGCGAACGGTGTGATCCACTACACCGACCAGGCCCCGAGCAAGACCGCCAGGCCGGTCGTTCTCCCGCCGATCCAGGTGGTCGGGCCGCCTCGAGGATCGTCCGTCTCGGCGTTTCCCCCCGCGTCTTCCGCCGGTTCGTCAGGGACCGACATGACCGGCGAGGCGCCTTTGAGCGTCAGCATCGTGTCGCCGGCCCCGGATGAAACGTTCCGCACCGACGACCGCGTGCTGCCGGTCAGCGTGCGGATGAACCAGCCGCTGCCGGAGGGCTACGGCCTGCTCTACATGCTCGACGGCACGGCGCAGAACGCGAAGGCCACCCGCGCCCTCAACTATTCACTCGAAGGGGTCGAACGCGGCGAACACATGGTCACCGTCGTGACCGTGAACGCCTCGGGCAAGGAGATCGGCCGCGCGGCGCCCGTTATCGTCCACATGAAGCCACCGACGGTGCATCTCACGCAGCAGCGCAAGGAAGAGCGTGAAGCGAACCGGCCGACGCCGCGGCCAAGAAATCCAACACCCTGACGGTATTGAGGAAAAGCGGGGCTGCACCTTCAGGGCGCCGCGCACCGGTCTGGCGCTCCAAATCGGAGAGAATCGTCGTGGCGCCCCATAACGGTGCGTGCGGGACGTGCTTTCTGTAGCCTTTCGCCACGCGCGAGTGGCGCGCCTTTTGCAATTTCGGCTTCATGAAATTCGTGCCCCGCTCGCGCGTGGCCTCCGACGTGGTGCTCGACGGTCTGACGACGGCCGTGATCTGCCTCGACGCGAAGCTGGCCGTCGCCTCCATCAACTCCGCCGGAGAAAGCCTCTTCGAGGTCGGACGGCGGCACGCGGTGGGCGAACCCCTGGCGCAGGCCATTCCGGCGTTCACGCCGCACGCCAAGCGGCTGCAGGACGCGCTCGACTCCGGCACCGGGTTCATCGAGCGCGAGATGAATTTGCGCCGCGCCGGCGAATCGATCTCGCTGGACTGCACCGTCACGCCGATCCTGATCGGCAAGGGCAGCGGCCTGCTGCTGGAGTGCCAGTCGCTCGATCGTCACCTGCGCATCTCGCGCGACGAGTTGCTGCTCTCGCAACATCAGGCCTCGCGTGAACTGATCCGCGGACTGGCGCACGAGATCAAGAACCCGCTCGGCGGTATCCGCGGTGCGGCGCAGTTGCTGGAGAAGGAACTGCCGGACAGCGGCCAGCGTGAATACACCGGCGTGATCATTCGCGAGGCCGACCGGCTGCAGAATCTGGTCAACCGGATGCTCGGTCCCAACCGCATGCCGCAGAAGGCGCCCGTGAACATTCACGAGGTGCTGGAGCACGTGCGCCAGTTGTGCGAGGCCGAGGGCGCCTCCGATATCCACTTCCTGCGCGACTACGACCCCAGCATCCCGGAGATCGTGGCCGACCGCGAGCAGTTGATCCAGGCCGTGCTCAACGTCGTGCGCAACGCCGGTCAGGCGATTGCCGGCGGCAGCGGTGAAGGCGCCGTGACGCTGCGCAGTCGCACGCGACGCCAATTCACGATCGGCGGCAACCGCTATCGCCTCGTCATCCAGATCGATGTCGAGGACACCGGACCCGGCATCGCGCCGTCGATGATCGATCGCATCTTCTATCCGATGGTGACCACCCGCGCCGAAGGCACGGGCCTGGGCCTGCCGATGGCGCAATACCTCATTCATGCACACGGTGGCGTCATCGAGTGCCGTTCGCGGCCCGGCTGCACCGTGTTTTCCATGTATCTACCCCTGAACGGGGAAGCAGCCTGACGGACGACGCAGACAACGACATGAGCAAGGCATTGGAAATCTGGGTCGTGGACGACGATGAGTCGATCCGCTGGGTGATGCAGAAGTCGCTGATGCGCGCCGGCATGAAGGTGCAGACCTTCGAAGGCGCGGCCGAATTGTTCGACGCGCTGTCGGAAGACACGCCCGATGTCCTGATCACCGATATCCGCATGCCCGGCGTCTCGGGCCTGGAACTGATGGAACGCGTGCGTCACGAGAAGCCCGGTCTGCCGGTGATCGTGATGACCGCGCACTCCGACCTCGACGCGGCGGTCGCCAGCTACAAGGGCGGCGCGTTCGAGTACCTGCCCAAGCCTTTCGACGTCGATGCGGTGGCCGAACTCGTGCGGCGCGCCGCCGCACGTCGCGTGGAACCCGAACCGCTGCCGGAGCTAGGCTCGACCGCGATCATCGGCGAGGCGCCGGCGATGCAGGATGTGTTTCGCGCGATCGGCCGCCTGTCGCAATCGCAGATCACGGTGATGATCACCGGCGAATCCGGAACCGGAAAGGAACTCGTCGCGCGCGCGCTGCACGTGAACTCGCCGCGCGTCTCCAAGCCGTTCATCGCGGTGAACACCGCGGCGATTCCGAAGGATCTGATGGAGTCGGAATTCTTCGGTCACGAGCGCGGCGCGTTCACCGGCGCGCAGACGCAGCGCAAGGGCCGCTTCGAACAGACCGATGGCGGCACGCTGTTTCTCGACGAAATCGGCGACATGCCGGCCGACCTGCAGACGCGCCTGCTGCGCGTGCTGCAGAACGGCGAGTTCTACCGCGTCGGCGGTGTCGCCCCGGTGAAGGTCGATGTGCGCGTGATCGCGGCCACTCACCAGGATCTCGAGACGCTGGTGAAGGAAGGGCGCTTCCGCGAGGATCTCTACCACCGGCTCAATGTCATCCGCGTCCGCATTCCGAGCCTTGCCGAGCGTGCGGAAGACATCCCGCTGCTGATGCGTCACTTCCTGGTATCCGCCGCCAAGGAGCTGCAGTCTGAAACCAAGCGCGTGACGCCCGAAGTCATGGAGCGCCTCCAGGCGTTCGCGTGGCCCGGCAACGTGCGTCAGCTCGAGAACGTGTGTCGCTGGCTGACCGTGATGGCGCCGGGACAGGACGTCCATCTCAACGATCTGCCGCCGGAACTGCGGGAGGTCGCGCCGCGTGCCGTTCACGCGGCGGCCGCGGTTGAATCAGCTCCGATCGCCGACGCAGCGCCGACGCCCACTACTGCGCCGATCGTGCGGCCGTCCGTTCTGTCGGCGGCCGAAGCCTTCGCGCCAGTTTCGTCGTCGATGCCCTCGGTGCCGTCGCAAGCCGCGACGCGGGACGAATCCTGGTTCCAGACGCTGCGAGCCTGGGCCGACGGCGAGTTCGCCGCGGGTCGCAGTGCCCTGCTCGACGAGGCCATGCCGGTGTTCGAGCGCACGCTGATCCAGTCCGCGCTCAACGCAACGAAGGGTCAGCGCCAGGAAGCAGCGCGACGTCTGGGTTGGGGTCGCAACACGCTGACGCGCAAGATCCAGGAACTGGGGATGGACGATCTCTGAGCAGGCGGCGTCGATGCGCCGGCCTCAGGTCGGCGTGCCCGTCGGCGGATAAGCCACGCTCCACTGCGTGGGGGCGCGAAGAGGACGGCGCCGACCAACGACATGGTGCTTCGCGGATGTCCGGATGGCATCAGCATCGGCCGCCGGAACCAAGCCTTCCGGCGTCACACGCCAGCAGTGCAGGTTCGCGCTGCCAGCGTGCGACGGTTCGACGGAGGCGACCGATTACGAGTCGCGCAGCGCCTCGACCTGGATCTGGATCTTGACCTTGCCCAGCTCGCCATCGGCGGCCTTGGTCATGCCGAAGTCGGCACGATTGAATTCACCCTCTGCATCCGCGCCACAGACTTCCTTCTTGTAGAACGGGTGCTGGATGCATTTGAAGCTCTCGATGTCGAGCTTCACCGGCTTGGTGACGCCGAGCAGCGTGAGCTGGCCGTCCACTTCATCGGGCTCGCCCTTCTCGAACTTGATCGTGCCCTTGTAGGTGATCGTCGGGTACTTGCCGACGTTGAAGAAGTCCTCGTTCATCGCATGCTCGTTCATCTTGTCGTGACCGAAGTCCACGCTGGCTGCATCGATGGTGATGTCGACGGTGCCGGTCTTGCCTTCGCGGTCCAGCGTGACCTTGCCGCTCGACTTGTTGAACTTGCCGCGCCAGAACGAGATGCCCATGTGCGCCGCCTTGAAGCTCGGATAGGTGTGGCCGGGCTCGATCGTGTAGTTCACGGGGGCCGCAAGCGCGGGAACGGCAACACCGGCGGCGAGAGCGGCGGCGACGAAGAGGGACAGACGCATGAGAAGAAACTCCGGTTGAGACGATGATTGAGAAGGCAGCTGATCCGTCAGCGGATCAACCCGCCGGTGCGACGATCACGAACTTCACGAGGACCTTGTCCTCCAGCACTTCATTCCATTCCTTGTCGCCCATGGCGAACGCGGCGCGGGAAACCGGCACTTCGCCCTCGAAGCGGCGGTTGCTGCCTTCGGTCTTCACGGAGACTGGCGCCTTCACGGTCACCGACTTGCCCTTCATCGTCAGCGTGCCGGTCGCCTCGAAGCGGTCGGCTCCGAGCGGCTTGATCGACGTGGACTTGAAGGTCGCGGAAGGGAACGCCTTGCTGTCGAACCATTCCTTCTTGCGGACCTCGGCGTTGTAGTCCTCATCGCCGATATCGAAGCTCGAGGTATCGACGCTCAGCTCGGCCGACGAGCCGGCGACGTTGGCCGCGTCGTAGGTGACGCTGCCGGTGAACTTCTTGAACGCGCCGTCGACGCCCACACCCATCTGCGTGAACGTCGCGGTGATCCTGCTCTTGCCGGCATCGACGGGGCTCGAAGCGGCGGCGAACAGCGCGGTGCTGACTGCCAGCAGGGTGAACGACAGGAAACGCTTCACGTGGAACTCCTGCGACGCGCCCAAGGCAGCATGCGGGCCACGGTGTCGTCGCGATGAAAGATGAAATGTTGCAAGGCGCCGCCGATGTGCACGACGACGATCAAGGCCAGGGCCCAGGCCAACAGACCGTGTACCGCTTCGAGAGTTTCGGCCAGCGCCTTGTCCTTGCCGATAAGGTCGGGCAGAGGAATGACGCCGAAATATTTGACGGAATAGCCCGACGCGGAGCTGAACATCCAGCCGCTGATCGGGATCGCGAACATCAACAGGTACAACAGCAGGTGCGCCAGGCTCGCCGCCGTCCGCTGCCAGGCCGGATGTGCGGGATTCGGTGGCGGTGCGGCGTGCGTGGCGCGCCATGCAACGCGCAGGCAGGCCAGCAGCAGCACGCTGATGCCGATCCACTTGTGCCAGGAATACAGCTTCAGCTTGTCCGGTGACAGCTTGAGGTCGACCATGTACACGCCCATCGCCCAGCCGAAGAAGATCAGCAGGGCGATCAGCCAGTGCAAGGAGATGGCGACGTTGCCGTAACGGATGGCGGAGGCTTCACGCATGGCAGGGGCACCGGCTGTGGCAGGACGTCATGCGAGCCACTTTAGGTGGCGCGACGGAATCATCCAAGCGGGAGCGCTTGGATCGGTACGTCGGCGGGTCTGACGATATTCCTCGCCGGTGGCGTCCCGCAGCACGGTCACGAACGGCGACCGTCTGCGGTTCGATCCGTTCGGACTCAGGTCGCCGGGGCCGCTGCCGCAGCGGCCGGCGCGTCTTCCGGCACCTTCCATCCGCAGCTCTTCCCCTGGTTCTGCTCCTTCATGTAGGCGATCAGCGGGGTGAAGTATTCGATGATCGCCGACGCATCCATCTTGCGCGTGCCGGTGAGCTTCTCCAGCGTGTCGGGCCAGGGCTGCGAGGATCCGAGCGCGAGCATCTCGATGAAACGCTTGCCGGCTTCAGCGTTGCCGTAGACGTCGCATTCGCTGAGCGGACCCTTGAAGCCGGAGGCATCGCAAAGGGCTTTCTGGAACTGGAACTGCAGCACGAACGACAGGAAGTAGCGCGTGTACGGCGTGTTGCCGGGAATGTGGTACTTCGCGCCCGGATCGAAATCGTCCTCGCTGCGCGCGTTGGGAGGCGAGACGCCCTGGTACTGCTCACGCAGCTTCCACCAGCCGGCGTTGTAATCCTCGGGCTTGATCTGGCCGCTGAAGACCTTCCAGCGCCACTGGTCGACGAGCTTGCCCCAGGGCAGAAACACGATCTTGTCCAGCGCCAGCTTCATCTGCGAATTGATCGTGGCCTTGTCGTTCTTCTGCACGCTCTTCACCAGCCCGATCTTCTTCAGATGCTCCGGCGTCAGGCTCAACGTGATGGTGTCGCCGATGGCCTCGTGGAAGCCGTCGTGCGCGCCGCTCTGGAACACCGGTCGCAGGTGGTTGTACGACAGGTAGTAGTAGATATGGCCGAGCTCGTGATGGATCGTCGTCAGCTCTTCTTCGTCGGGCTCGATGCACTGCTTGATGCGCACGTCACCCTTGAGATTCATGTCCCAGGCACTGGCGTGGCAGACGACGTCGCGATCGCGTGGCTGCACCAGCAGGGACTTGGCCCAGAACGACTCGGGTAGTTTGGGAAAGCCGAGCGAGACGTAGAAGTCCTCGGCGACCTTGGCCATCTTCACCGCCTGCGCGGCATCGGCCTTGTGCTCCAGCTCCGCGATGTCCGACGGCGTGGGCTTGCCCTTGAACGCAGCGAGCAGCGTCTTGTACTCGGCATCGCGCTGCGCCTTGAGCGCGCTCGACACGTCGAGGCTGTCCTGGCCCGGATAGGGTTCGAGCAGCGGATACAGATTGCTCCACTGCTGCGCCCACATGTTGCCGAGCAGGTGCGCCGGAATCAGCCCGTCCTTGGGCACCACGGCGTCGCCGTATTTCTTGTTGAGCTTGTCGCGCACCAGGCAGTGCAGATCGTCGTACATCGGCTTGACCTGCCCCCACAGGCGCTCGACTTCTGCATCGAACTCCGCCGGGCTCATGTCGTAGCCGCCGCGCCAGAGTTCGCCGGTGTCCTTGAAGCCGAGCTGGCTGGCGCCCTCGTTCATCAGTTCGGTGAAGCGCTGGTAGTCCTTGCGGATCGGGCGCGAGGTCTGGTGCCAGCCGTTCCACGCCGCCTCGATCTGCGCGGGCGTGTTCTTCAGCTCGACGTTGTCGACGATCTTCTCGATCTGCTGCAGCTTGAGGCACTCCTCCTGCCCCGCGGCATTCGGACGACACCACTGGCCGGCGCCGTAGTTGGCGTCCATTTTCGCGGCGATCGCGGCCAGTTCCTTGCGCTTGGCCGGATCGGACGGCGCAGGCATCGTCGGGCCCAGCTTGATCAGGGTCAGCGCGCGCGCGGTTTCCGGCGACAGGCCCGGCGTATCGTTGAAGCGCTTGGCCTCCTCGGCTTTCGCCGACTGGAATTCGAGCTGTTCCTCGGTGGCGTTGGCCGCCAGCAGCTGCGCGTCGTCGGTGATGTAGGTCTGCGCGATCCAGAACGCGGCGCCGAGGCGCGCGGCGTTGTCGACGGCGTACTTGTCGACTTCGGCCACGAGCGCGTCGGCATCCGCTGCCGTGGTGCCGGGCTTGGCGGCTGCGGCCGGCACGGGGGCTGGCGCCGCCGCAGCGTCGGCACTTTCCTTCGGACCGTTGCACGCGGCCAGGAACAGCAGGCCGACGCCGGTGGCGATGGCGAACGAAGATTTCATCATGGCTTGTTGTCTCCCATGAGCCGCTTGATCGGCCCGACGAACATCAACAGGATCAGGCCCGCGCCGGCCGTGGTCATGCACACGAACAGGAAGCGATCGGGCATGTCGGCGACATTGGCATCGTCGGCGAGGTGCCCGGCCACCAGCCCCGCAATCAGGTGCCCGAGTGCGGACGCCGTGAACCAGGTGCCGAACATCTGCCCCTGGTAACGCTTGGGCGACAGCTTGTTCACCGCCGCGAGGCCCACCGGCGACAGGCACAGCTCACCGGTGGTGTGAAACAGGTACGTGAGCATCAGCCAGGTCGGTGCCACCTTCTCGCCCTGCACGACGAACAGCGAAGCGAAGTACAGCACCAGGAAGCCGATGCCCATCTGGATCAGGCCGATCGCGAACTTGAACGGCGTCGATGGATTGAGTCCGCGACGGCCCAGATTCACCCACAGTGCCGCGAAGAACGGCGCGAGCAGGATGATGAACATCGGGTTGATCGATTGCAGCCACGAGGCAGGTGCCTCCCAGCCAAAGATCACGCGATCGGTGTGATCCTGCGCGAACAGGTTGAAGCTCGATCCCGCCTGCTCGAAGCCGCTCCAGAACATCGCGGCCGAAACGAAGAAGACGGCGATCACCGCCACGCGCTTCTTCTCGTCGGCGTCCAGCCCGCCGAAGAAGATGACGTAGCCGAAGTACGAGGCCGCGACGGCGACGATGAAGATGCCGGTGCCCTGCGCCAGCCGCACGGCGTCGAGTGTCAGCGCGCCGGTCAGCGTCGCCGCCGTCACCGCGGCAAGGCCCGCGAGGAACACGCCGACGATCAGCCAGCCGCGGTGCTGGACGGTGGCATCGCGTGCGGCATCGCCCGTCGTGACCGGACGCAGGCCGATCTCGCCCAGGTGCGTGCCGTACAGCTTGTACTGGATCAAGCCCAGCACCATGAAGACGCCGGCCGCGCCGAAGCCCCAGTGCCAGCCGACCTTCTCGCCCAGGTATCCGCAGATGAGCTGGCCGACGAACGCGCCGGTGTTGATGCCCATGTAGAAAATCGAATATCCGGCGTCGCGGCGGGCGCCGGCCTCGGGTCCGTACAGCTCGCCGACCATCGCGCTGACGTTGGGCTTCAGCAGGCCGGTGCCGAGCGCGATCAGGATCAGGCCCACATAGAACGACACGTGCGTGTTGGCGGCCATGCAGAAATGGCCGCTGGCGATGATGGCGCCGCCCCAGAACACGGCGTTGCGCTGACCGATCAGGCGATCGGCGATCCAGCCCCCAGGTAGCGAGGCGAGATAAACCGACGCCGTGTAGAGGCCGTAGATCGCGGTTGCCCCTTCGGTCGTCAGGCCCAGGCCCGGATTGCTGCCGTCGACGGCAGCGACCATCGCGAGCACGAGGATCGCGCGCATGCCGTAGTAGGAGAAGCGTTCCCACATTTCGGTGAAGAACAGCGTCGCGAGTCCGCGCGGATGGCCTGCCCAGGTTCGCTCGGTCATGTCGTCGATCGAAAAGATGTTGAAAACGCGCGTCGGTCCGACCATGCCCCGGATGCGGAAGGCACGTCAATCAGGTTTGCGCGGCCCGCTGGCCTCGGACGCGCTCAGCCGAGAAACAGGAACGCCACCAGCACGCACGGAACGATCCAGAACACCTTTCGCGCAGCCGGCATCGCGGCGGCGAGCAGCAGCAGCAACAGGATCAGCGCCGTGCGCGCGGGCCCGAGGATCCAGCTGGTGACGTCGTAGACCTGCGCGAGGTACAGACGTTGCGCCGGGTAGATGCGCATCGGCAGTTCTTCGCCGACGTCGTAGAAACGGCCGCCGGGGATCTTCGTGGTCTTGAACTTGTGCGTGTCCATCTTCGGATCGACGACCGCGCGACCGAGGAAGCAGTTGGCGCGGTTCTTCGTCCTGCAGCTGTCGTTGGCCACCGTGACCACGCCTACCACCTCGTCGCCGGCCTTCAGCAGCCACACCCGCATGCCGACCTGGAAGACGAGGAACGCCAGTGGAATCAGGCTGGCCCACAGAAAGACCTTTCGATGGGTCGGCATTGGCGCGCTCATGGGCTCAGATAGCCGATGATTCGTGATGTCGCCCACCACAACACACCGATGGCCGCTCCGAAGAACACCACGACGAGCAGGATGGCCAGCAGGCGCGACCCGCGGCGCGCCGGCACCGTCGCGGGGCGGGCATCGACGGTATCCAGGTGCGACATCAGCAGCGCTGCGTTGCGCTTGTTCGACTTGAACGCGAAATCGAACAGGTCACCGACCACGGGCACGAGCCCGCCGAGCGTATCGGCCACCGAGTTGCCGACCATCTTCGCGATCGTCCCGCGCGGAACGCCCACGCGCACGCTCTCGTAGAGGATCGCCGCGCCCAGCAGCAGGCCGATGGCGTCGCCGATCCCGGGGATCAGGCCGATGATCGAGTCCAGTCCGAAACGAAACTTCGTGCCGGGGACGGGGACCGCCCCGTCGAGCAGCCACGCGAGTTTCTCCATACGGGCGCGCGTCACACGGGCCCGGGCGGCGTCGGCGGGAATTTCGGGCATGTCGGCGGGAGAGTCCGGAGGCTGAATTCTTTTACACTCGACCTTCAGACGCCACAACTGAAGGCGCACAACGTAGGGAGAGTCGCCTCGCGATGAGCGTGCTGTACACCGCTTTCTACTGGATTGCGTGGTGGCTGTTTCGGCCCCTCAACGCCGCGATCCACTATCGGATCATGCCGGAGGCGCTGCGCGAGAAGCTCGCGCTCGATCCGAAGCGTCCGGTCGTCTACCTGTTGCCGACCCGTTCCTGGGGTGATCTGTTCGTGCTCGATCGCATCTGCCGCGATCTGGGCCTGCCCGCTCCGCGACGTACCGGCACGAGTTTCCCGAGCGCCGATCGGCCTGGCGCCCTGTACCTGCCCGCCTTCCTGGAAACGCGCATCCGCCAGACCGAACTGTCGGGCGTGATCGAGGCGGCGGCGGCGGATCCGAATTTCGACGCGCAGGTGGTGCCGGTGTCGGTCTACTGGGGCCGCGATCCCGGGCAGGAAACCTCGCTGTGGAAGCTGCTGTTCGCCGACAGCGTGCAGGCGGGCATGGTGCGCAAGCTGTTCATCATGCTGGTGAACAGCCGCAACGTGTACGCGAATTTTGCCGAGCCGCTGCAGTTCCGCGAGTTCGTCAGCAAGGAGTCGTCGCCGGAACTGGCGGTCAACAAGCTGGGACGGCTGCTGCACCTGTATTTCCTGCGTGCCCGCACCGCGGCGCTCGGACCGCAGCTGCAGACGCGCCGCGTGGTCATGGATCAGCTCATGGCCTCGCACGCGGTGAAAGCGGCCATCGAGCAGGAGGCCCGCGATTCCAAGATCACGCTCGACGAGGCCACGCGCAGGGCGCGCAAGTGTGCGGACGAGATCGCGGCCAACTATTCGTCGGCCACGGTGCGATTCCTCGAAATCGTGTTCCGGTACGTCTGGAATCGCGTGTTCCGGGGCGTGCAGGTGCACGGCATGGAGCGCCTGCGTGAGTGGGCGCAGAACCATGAAATGGTCTATCTGCCGTCGCACCGGTCGCACGCGGACTATCTGCTGGTGAGCTACGTGCTGTACCAGGCGGGACTCGTGCCCCCGCATATCGCAGCCGGCGTGAACCTCAATTTCTGGCCGGTGGGCGCGCTGCTGCGCCGGGCGGGCGCGTTCTACATCCGCCGCAGCTTCTCGGGCGATCGGCTCTACACGGCGGTGTTTCGCGCCTACGTCGACAGCCTGATCGCGCGCGGTTATTCCATCAGCTACTACCCGGAAGGAACGCGCAGCCGCACCGGTCGCCTGTTGCCGCCCAAGACCGGCATGCTCGGCATGGTCGTGGAAAGTGCGCTGCGCCAGACCACGCGCAAGGTCGCCCTCGTCCCGGTCTACATCGGGTACGACAAGGTCTGGGAGCTGGGCAGCTACTTCAAGGAACTGCGCGGCGGCGCCAAGAAGAAGGAGTCGGCGGGCGACCTGCTCAAGGCGGGCAAGCTGCTGACCAAGTCGTTCGGCAAGGTGCAGATCAATTTCGGCGAGCCGCTGCTGTTGCAGGACTATGCGGACAAGCACCTGCCGGACTGGCGCGAGCAGCTGCAGAACTCGCCGGACAAGGCCCCTACTTCGTTCAAGCCGTTCGTGCAGCGGCTGGCGCTGGCCAACCACCGGCGTATCAACGCGGCCGCCGTGGCCAACCCGGTCGGGCTGACGGCGCTGGCCTTGCTGGCCAGCCCCGAGCGCGCCGTGTCGCAGGCCGAGCTGATCGAACAGGTCGGGCACCTGATCTGGCTGCTGAAGGGGCGGCCCTACAGCGACACCTTCGCCATCCCCGAGGCCTCGCCCAAGGCGGCGGTCGAGTGGGCCATACCGATCGTGCGCGCGGTGACCGTCCCTCATCCCTGGGGAGATTTGTACGCACTGTCCGACCGCGACGCCGTTCTGCTCACGTACGCGCGCAACAACCTGCAGCACCTTTTTGCGCTGCCCAGCCTGATCGCGAACTTCTTCCGCACCCGCGGTGCGCTGCCCGAGGAACTGGTCATCACCGGTTGCCGTGCGCTCTACCCGTTCCTGCGCACGGAATTCTTCGTGCGCTGGGAGGCGGCCGAAGCCGAGGACGCGGCCCGCGAGACCGTGGGCGTGATGCTGAATCTGGGCCTGCTGGCGCGGCGCGAGGACGGCTGGCTGGTGCGTCCGGACGTCACCGCCCGCGAGTTTTCGATCCTGTCGATGCTCGGCCGGGTCATGGGCGAGACGCTCGAGCGCTACTGCATGACGACCTGGCTGCTCGCCCATCAGCACCGCAGCCAGGCCAGCATCGCGCGCGGCCGCTTCGAGGAGGATTGCCGCCTGCTCGCCGAGCGCATGGCGGTGCTGACCGGCAGGGACTCGCCGGAGTTCTTCGACAAGACCCTGTTCCGCGGCTATCTCGACACGCTGATCGACGTGGGCCTGGTCAGCATCGGCGAGGACCAGAAGCTGGTCATGGACGAGCGGATCCTGAAGATCGCCGAGCGATCGCTGGAGCTGCTGTCCGACGACTCCCGCCAGACCCTGCTGCAGCTGATTTCCCGTCGGCCGACCGCCCCCGTGATGGGGTCCGTTCAGCCGCCTTCGCTATAATCTTCGCGGTTTACCCGTACTCCGGCCCCGGCCGGCTCCCCCGAAAACAGGAATTCTCATGTCCAAGACTTTCCGCCTCCTGGCTCTCAGCGCCTGCGCAGGTCTGCTGTTCGCGTGCGCCAAGAAGGAAGAGGCTCCCAAGCCGGTCGAGCTGACCACTGATGCGCAGAAGTTCGGCTACTCCATCGGTGTCGACTTGGGGAATTCGCTCAAGCCGGTTGCCGCACACGTGGATGTTGCCTCTCTCAAGCAGGGCCTCGACGACGTCAGCTCCGGCGCCACGCTCAAGCTCGACGACGCGGCGCGTGAAGCGGTCAAGGCGACCGTGTCCAAGACGATGCAGGAGGAACAGGTGAAGCAGCGTGAGGAAGCCGCCGCAAAGGCGCTGGCCGAAGGCGAGAAGTTCCTCGCCGAGAACGCCACCAAGGAAGGTGTGAAGACCACCGCCAGCGGCCTGCAGTACAAGGTCCTGACCGAGGGCTCCGGCACGTCGCCGACCGCCGCCGACGAGGTCACCGTCCACTACAAGGGCACGCTGATCAACGGAGAGGAATTCGACAGCTCGATTGCACGCGGCCAGCCGGTCACGTTCCCGCTCGGCAATGTCATCGAGGGCTGGACCGAGGGCGTACAGCTGATGAAGCCGGGCGCCAAGTACCAGTTCTTCATCCCGTCGAAGCTCGGCTACGGCGAGCGCGGCGCGGGCGTGAAGATCGGCCCCAACCAGACGCTGATCTTCGAAGTCGAGCTGATCGAAGTGAAGAAGGCCGAAGCGCCGAAGAAGTAATCGGCGGCAGGCGTGAAGACGGCCGGGCATTGCCCGGCCGTTTTTGTTTGTGGCATTCGTGGCGGTGGATGTCGCGGCGCAGCACCGTAGCCCGGGTGAAACCCGGGACTTCTCCTGTCCGATTGGAGAAACGCCCCGGGTTTCACCCGGGCTACGCGGTTCTCTCAGCGCGCCGCGAGTTCCAGGCCCTGCCGGTGCAGCTTGGCCGCCTCTTCGAGGTTCTGCGTCTGCTCGGCGAGCCGGGCCAGTTCGAGATAGGCCGCGGGTGTCGGCTTGATCCGGATCACCGCTTCCAGGTAGCTGCGCGCCTTGCCCCAGAGCTTGTTGGCGAGGCAGGCGCGGCCGGCAGTGATCAGCAGCTCGGGCTTCTCGCCATACTTGCCCAGCCACTGTTCGATGCTCGCGAGCTGGCCCAGCGGATCGGACGCGTGGAGCTGACCGTAGAGGTTGGCGAGGTCGCCATCCCAGTGGTCTTCGAGCACCGAGGAGATCAGGGCCGACGCCTCGGCGTGAGCGTTCAGACGTGCCAGGCCGCTCGCGTATTCCAGACGCAGCACGGCGTCCTGTTTCAGTTCGGGCGGCGTCTGTGACCAGAGCTGCTTGAGGCTGTCGAGACGTGCATCCGCGATCGCCGCATGCATGCGTTCCCGCAGGGCCCGCTGCAGCAGTTCGCGCCGTCGCGCAGGCGGCGGGGCATCGAGCTTTTCAGTGAGATTGAGCAGGCCGTGCAGCTCGGCCCACTCGCCGAGCGAGGCGTAGCTTTCCGCCAGCAGCTCGACGGGATACGGATGCAGCGGATCGGCTTCGCGCAGCTTGAGCGCGGTGGCTTTGGCCTGTGCGATCTCGCCGCGCTCGCGCTGCAGCTCGGCCTGGGTCAGTCCGGTGGCGAACGCGAGTTCGGGCGCGTCGCGCGCGGCGAGTTCGAGGTAATGATCGCGCCGGTCGGCGGCACCCAGGCGCTGCGCCGCGCGGGCCGCGGCCAGATAGTTGAGATGCGACGCGTGGTGATCCGCCGCCCGGCGGACCAGTTCGATCTCGGCGCGCTGCCAATGTCCCTCGAGCAGCTTGAGCAGGCCGGCCTCGAAGGAATCGCGAGCGCGCTCGGCGCGCTTGCGCTCGCTCAGCCGCATCAGGAACGCGGGCAATCGCAGCAGGCCGATCAATGCGCGCAGCACGGTGAGGATCAGCGGCGTGGCCAGTACGACAACGCCGAGCAGGACCAGCACCGAGGTTTCGATCGTCCAGCCGCGGTAGTGCACGAGCACATAGCCGGTATCGGCGCGCAGCCAGTAGGCGGCGGTGGCGCCGGCGGCGAGCGCCAGCAGGACGAGAACCCAGGAACGAATCACGGCCGTTCGATCGGATCAGCGAGCGGCGTCGAGCCGCGTGCGAATCGCGGTCAGGCTGCGGCTGATGTCGGGCAGCGGCGGCTGCAGCTCGAGCGACTGCAGGCGCTCGAGTTCTCCCTTCATCGCGAGCGCGCCAGGATCGTCGGCCTTGAACTGGGAGTCGAGCCATTCGGAGGCCGAACGCGCGTCTTCCCGCAGAGCGACCGTGTTGCTGGTCAGCAGCGCGACTCGCGCCGCCTCGAGCTTGAGCGTGAGCACGTGATAGACCACCGCTTCGGCTTCCGGCGGAAGCAGACGCATCGCCTTGGCGTTGTCTTCGCGACGGATCGTGAAGAGGCTGCGGGCTGCCGTCTGTACGGCATTGAGCATGCGCCGCCAGCCGCTGGCGGCGCTGTCCGGGGCGCCGGACGCACGGGCGCCGGAGGATTCGAATTGCGCCGGAGCGTGCGACACCAGCGGCAACGAAGGAACGCGCTCGATCAGGCTCGCCAGCGTCAGCGCTGCGGATGCCAGGTCGGGCACCGGCACCGCACGCAAAGCGGTGCGCTCCTGAGCGAGCGCCTCACGAACCGGGAAAAGCTGCGGGTCCGACAGGCGCGCCAGGCTGGCGTCGGCGCCGTCGAGCGCGATCAGCGCGGACTTCACGTCGCGCTCAAGCTGCAGGCGATCGTTGGCCAGCATCAGCAGATGCTCCACCGACGCGAGCTGGAACCGGGTGCGGCCACCGGAAAGGTCTTCGCTGATGCGGCTCATCAGCGCGAGCGTGTCCTCGATGCGCGATTGCAGGGCCGCAATGTCGGTGCCGTTGCGATCAGAAACACGAGACTGATCGGCCAGGCGCATTGCCTGTTCGCCGCTCGCGGTCTCCAGCGCGGCCAGCTGCGACTCCAGCTTCTGCAGCAGCGCATCGTGCAGGGCGGTCTGCTCGGCCAGCTGCTCGCGTTCTTCCCACCACAACCAGCCGAATCCGCCAGCAAGGGCAAGAGCCAGCAGCAGGAAGATCACCAGACCCAGGACCCCTCGACGCTGGCCACCTTTCCGGGACGCCGAAGGCGCGGGCGGTGCGGCAGGCGGAGCCGATGACGCGAAGGACGCGCCGGCATCGCCTGCTTCCAGACTCGGTTCGACCTGCTGGCTTGAGTTCATCGTGGGCGCTGACGCGGGGGCGGAGTCTTCGACCTGCGTTCGGGCTGGCGGGAAGAGGCAGTCCACCAGGGCTTCGTCGGAGGTCCTTTGCGGCGCTCGAACCTCGGCGAAGCCCAGACGGCGCGCGAGTTCTAACACACGGGGGCTTGGAACGACCAGCAAGCAGGATTGCACGCGCGAACGCAGGTCGTCCGGCAGCATTGC
This sequence comes from Panacagrimonas perspica, assembly GCF_004364935.1. Taxonomy (GTDB): domain Bacteria; phylum Pseudomonadota; class Gammaproteobacteria; order Nevskiales; family Nevskiaceae; genus Panacagrimonas; species Panacagrimonas perspica. The sequence continues at coordinate 889,612 of NZ_SOBT01000009.1, forward strand.
GCACAGCCTTTCGAGGCCGTCGCCGCTCGTGCAGATGATGGCGTCGCAGCTTTCTGCGGCCTCGCGCAAGGTCGCCGGGGAGTGGTCGACGGCAACGCGCTGGTACAGCTCGAGCCGCTGTGCGTCGGCACCGCGGGCGCGCAGTCCGGTCGCAAGCGCGTCGCGGCCGCCCTCGCCGGTACAGATCAGGAACCGCTGACCTTGGATCGCCTGGAGGTCCGCGTGGGCCAGCAGGTCTTCACTGCTGCTGCCGGACCGTGAATGTCGAGCGCCGGGGTGGCCGAGCGTCGCCAGCGCATCGGCCGTGGCCTGCCCGATGGCATACAGCGGAGGCCAGGGCCCCGGGTCCAGTCGCGCGGCTTCGCGCGCCGCGTTGACGCTGGTGAACAGCCAGCCGTTCCAGGTTCGCGCCGCGCTCAACGTTGCGCGGTGACCTGCTTCTTCCCCTGTGGGCTGAATCTCGAACAACGGCAGCGGCAACGGTTGGGCGCCTCTGCGGCGCAGCAGATCCTCGATGCCCGCGCTCTGCGCGGCCGGGCGCGTGATCAGCACGCGCAGGCCGGATGCCACGTTCACGCTTTTATCCCGAGCGAGCCGAGAATTTCGCGTGCGCCATTGGCGAGCAGGCGCTCGGCGAGCTGCGTGCCGAGCGACGCACCCTCTGCCGCCGCGCCGGAGATCTCGTCACGCACCACCCGCGATCCGTCCGGCGCGCCGACCATCGCGCACAGGCGGATCCGGTCGCTGCTGACCGTTGCATGCCCGGCGACGGGAACCGTGCAAGCGCCGCCGAGGCGTTCGTTGAGCGCTCGTTCCGCCGCAAGCCGCGTGGCGGAGGTCGTGTCGTGCAGGACGGCGAGCAGGTCGCGCGTGCGCGTGTCGTCGGCGCGGGCCTCGATGCCGATGACGCCCTGGCCGATGGCCGGGACGAAACGCTGGACGTCGAGCGCTTCGCGGATCCGATCGCCCAGGCCGAGCCGGCGCAGGCCGGCACAGGCCAGCAGGATCGCGTCGAACTCGTTCTCATCGAGCTTGCGCAGGCGCGTGCCGACGTTGCCGCGCAGCATGCCGATCTGCAGGTCCGGCCGAAGAGCCGCGAGCAGCGACTGCCGGCGCAGGCTGGCGGTGCCGACGCGTGCGCCCTGCGGCAGATCCGCGAGCTGCGCATGACGATTGGAGACGAAGGCGTCGCGCGGATCCTCGCCTTCGAGGAATGCGACCAGCGTCAGGCCTTCGGGCTGATGCGCGGGCACATCCTTCATGGAATGGACCGCCAGATCGGCGCGGTCCTCGAGCATGGCCTGCTCGAGTTCCTTGACGAACAGGCCCTTGCCACCTGCGGTGGACAAGGAGGTGCTCAGCAGCTGGTCGCCGCGCGTGGTCATCGGCACCAGCGTGACCTCGAGATCGGGATGCGCGGCCTGGAGGCGCGCGCGTACGTGTTCGGCCTGCCAGAGGGCGAGCGGCGATTCGCGGGTGGCGATCCTCAACATCTAGCTCGAACGCCGCTCGTGGATCACGAGTTCTCGGTCAGGAATCGACGGACTTCCGCGAGGCGACGACGCGACACCGGCAACGGGTCGCTCGCATGCTTCATGGTCAGCCAGTGGAGTTGCTCACCGCCGCGGTCGCGCTCGAGTCCGGCGATGAAACGCGTGGCGACCAGGGCCTTGCGGTGTACGCGCAGGAACCAGGGGGCAAAGTCCTCTTCGAGCGTCTTCAGCGATTCCTCGATCAGGACCTCGCCGTGCAGGTGGCAGACCGTCGTGTACTTCTGGTCGGCCAGGAAATAAACGATGTCCTCGGCCGGAACGCGCACGAGACCTTCGCGCGTGGTCGCGGTCACGAACTCCCGCTTGGGCTTGACGTCGCCACCGGCGCTGCCGCCCTTCGATTTCTGCGCCCGCGTCGGGCGGCGTGCGTTCTGCAGCGCTTCCTTGAGCTTTTCCAGGCGGATCGGCTTGAGGAGATAGCCCGAGGCCTTCGCGTCGAATGCGGACAGCGCGTGCTCCGAGTAGGCGGTCGTGAAGATCACCGCCGGCGGGGGGTCGTATTCGGCCAGGCTGCGCGCGACATGCAGCCCGTCGACACCGCCCATGCGAATGTCGAGCAGCACCAGATCCGGCTCCTCGTTGTCGATGACGTCGAGCGCGGACTCACCGTCCGCCGCCTCGCCGACGATCTCGTACCCAGGAAATTCCTGCAGCAACCGCTTGAGCCTTTCGCGGGCCAGCGCCTCGTCATCCACGATCACTACACGCATGGACAGGTCCTCATGACGTCTCTCCTCCCACCAGCAGGGATTTCTCCGGGATCGACAAGCGCGCGCGCCAGATGCCGTTGTCGGGACCCAGTTCAAGCCTACCGCGTTCACCGTAAATGAGGTTGAGGCGGCTCGCAATGTTGTCGATGGCGATCTGGTTGCCTCGCGTCTTCGAAGCTTCCGTCGGCGGCATCGGATTTTCCACCTCGACGATCAGCAATTGCTGCGCCGTATAGATATTGATGCGGATCACGCCGTGCTCCTTGAGCTTGGAGACGCCGTGGTAGACGGCATTCTCCACCAGCGGCTGGATGATCAGCATCGGGACCGGCCAGTTGAACAGGCTCTCCGGCACGTCCCACTTCACCTCCATTTTCTCGCCGAGCCGCGCCTTCTCGATGCGCAGATAAGCGTTGCAGACTCCGATCTCGTCCACCAGTGGCGCCATGCGACCCGCCTTCTCCAGGCTGGCGCGGAACACGTCGGCAAGATCCTCGACCATCAGCTCGGCCTCCGCGGGCCTGATCATGATCAGCGCGGCGAGGCTGTTCAGCGCGTTGAAGAAGAAGTGCGGGCGGATGCGCGCCGTGAGCGCCTGGAAGCGCGACTCCCCTTCCGCATGGACCTGTTCCTTCCATTGGTGGCGGGTCCAGAAATAGCGCAGCAGCATCAGCGAGACGATGGCCGCGATGCAGGTGTGGCTCAGGATGAAGGTCACGCGCTGGGTCGTGGGGTCCAGGACCCCGAAGTTCGGGTTGATGCCCATGTGCCAGGCGACGTTGGACAGGACCATCACGATCAGGATCAGCGTGATCCAGCAGGCCAGGAAGACGATGCCAGGGCGCGCCACCGTGAAAAGCCGCCGCAGCCCGCAGAGCGCGGCGCCGCCGCACAGGCCGATCCACTGCAAATATAGAGAGAGCAGCGCCAGTCGGCGCAGCAGGTCGGTGCTGGCATCGGCGCTGGCCAGGGTGAAGCAGACGGCCACCAACTCCATGACGACGGCCATGAACAGCAAGGCCGGACCGGAACAGAAATCCGGGATCAGGCTGGGTGGCTTGGTCCGCTGCGGCTGGATGCGCTTCATGGGCTGCAGTTTAGGCGGGTGGCCGTACGCATGGAGCGGCGGGTGGAGCGGATAGAATCGGCGCCTGTCCTGTACCCAGATCCACGATGACCACTGGCGGAAACAGCAAGCTTTGGGGCGGAAGGTTCTCCGAATCAACGTCCAGCCTGATGGAGAGCTTCAGCGAGTCGGTGAGTTTCGACCGCCGGCTTTATCGGCAGGACATCGCCGGCAGCCAGGCGCACGCGCGGATGCTGGAGAAGGTCGGCGTGCTCGGTGCGGCCGATGCCAAGGCCATCATCGAAGGCCTCGATGCCATTCGCACTGAGATCGACGAGGGGCGCTTCGAGTGGAAGACCGAGCTCGAAGACGTGCACATGAATATCGAGTCCGAGCTGACGCGGCGCATCGGGGAGGCCGGCAAGCGCCTTCACACCGGTCGTTCGCGAAACGACCAGGTGGCGACCGACGTGCGTCTGTACGTGCGCGAGTCGATCGATGACCTGCTGATCGTGATCGATCGGCTCGCGGCGGCCCTGCTCGATCTGGCCGAGCGCGAGGCCGACACGGTCATGCCCGGGTTCACGCATCTTCAGGTCGCGCAGCCGGTGACGTTCGGCCATCACATGCTCGCCTGGCGCGAGCAGATGCTGCGCGACCGGGCGCGGTTGGTGGACGCCCGGCGTCGCGTCAACGTCCTGCCGCTCGGCTCCGCCGCGCTGGCTGGGACGGTGTATCCGATCGACCGGGAGTTCGTGGCGCAGCAGCTTGGATTCGACAGCGTCACCGAGAACTCGCTCGACGCGGTCAGCGATCGTGATTTCGCCATCGAGTTCTGCGCGTGCGCGAGCCTGCTGATGGTTCATCTCTCCCGCTGGAGCGAAGAGTTGATCCTCTGGTCGACGCCGATGTTCGGCTTCGTGAACCTGCCGGATCGGTTTTGTACGGGCAGTTCGATCATGCCGCAGAAGAAGAACCCGGACGTGCCCGAGCTGGTACGGGGCAAGACCGGGCGCGTGCTGGGCGATCTCCACGCTCTGCTGGTTCTGATGAAGGGTCAGCCTCTGGCCTACAACCGCGACAACCAAGAGGACAAGGAGCCGCTGTTCGACGCCATCGACACGGTGTTCGCCTGCCTGCGCATCTACGCGGAGCTGGTGCCCAGCATCACGGTTCAACGCGAGCGTTGCCGCGCTGCGGCCGCGGCCGGCTACTCCACGGCCACGGATCTCGCCGACTATCTAGTGAAGAAAGGCCTGCCGTTTCGCGATGCCCACCACGCCGTGGGGTCAGCGGTGGCGCGCGCGGTGGAAAAAGCCTGCGAACTTTCAGATCTGACGCTCGAGGAGCTGCGGGAGTTCTCCGCGCTGGTCGAGGAGGACGTGTATGCCCACATCACGCTGCAGGGCTCGTTGGCGGCGCGCAACCACATCGGTGCTACCAGCCCCGTACAGGTACGGGCGGCGATAGCGCGCGCGCGTAAGCGCCAGGGGTGAGCGCTGCGGCCCCCTACTCTTCCATCAGACGGAGCTGCACGGCCTTCGTCGCGTTCTTCTGAGGCACTTCGGCCCTCAAATAGCTGCCGTCCGGCTGCAGCAGCCAGCTCTGCGCGGTATCCGCGACGTAGGCCTCGAGGTGCTCGATGACGCGAGTCCGCAGCTTCTTGTCCTTGAGAGGAAACGCGACCTCTACACGGCGAAATAGATTCCGCTCCATCCAGTCCGCGCTCGACAGCCAGACTTCCGGATTGCCGTCGTGGTGGAAGCAAAAAACGCGGTGATGCTCCAGGAAGCGGCCGACGATGGATCGCACGCTGATATTGTCGGAAAGGCCCGCGACGCCCGGGCGCAGCGAACACATTCCGCGCACGATCAGATCTATCTTCACGCCCGCCTGCGACGCCGTGTACAGGCGGCTGATGATCTCCGGCTCCACGAGCGAGTTCATCTTGGCGACGATGCGGGCGGGTTTGCCCTTTCGGGCCGCCTCGGTTTCCCGCTCGATGCGCTCGTGCATGCCCTTCACGAGCGTGAACGGCGACTGCAGCAGCGCGTGCAGCTTGATCACCTTGCCGAGTGAAGTGAGTTGCAGGAAGACGGCATGCACGTCCTTGCAGATCTCGCTGTCGGCGGTGAACAAGCTGTAATCGGTGTACTGGCGTGCCGTGCGCGGATGGTAGTTGCCGGTTCCGAGGTGGACGTAATTCTTCAGTCCTGACTCTTCACGGCGGATCACGAGGCACATCTTGGCGTGCGTCTTGTAGCCGACAACGCCGTAGACGACGTGTGCGCCGACGTCCTGGAGCTTCTCCGCCAAGTCGATATTGTCGGCCTCATCGAACCGGGCCCGCAGTTCGACGACGACGGTCACTTCCTTGCCGTTCTTCGCGGCCTCGACCAGCGCATCGACGACGGGCGACTTTGCGCCCGTCCGATAGAGCGTCTGCTTGATCGCGAGCACCCGGGGATCCTTCGCCGCCTGGCGCAGAAACTCGACGACGGGCATGAAGGAATCGTACGGGTGATGCAATAGCTGGTCGCGATCGCGGATCGCCGCAAAAAGGTCGCCGGTCAGTGCTTTCGGCACTTTTTGCGTGAACGGCGGATATTTCAGATCGGCCCGGTCGACCATGTCGGGGATGGCCATCAACCGCATCAGGTTCACTGGCCCGTTGACCTGATACACGTCGGCGGGGGTCAGCTGCATCTCTTGCATGAGGTACTGCGACATCACCTCGGGGCAGTTGTGTGCGACCTCCAGCCGAACGGAGTCTCCCCATTGCCGCTGCGACAACTCGTCTTCAAGAGCCTCGGCCAGATCCTTTGCCTCCTCCTCGTCGACGAAGAGGTCCGAGTTGCGTGTGACCCGGAACTGGTAGCAGCCACTGGCTTCCATGCCGGGGAAGAGTTCGTCCACGTAGGCATGTATGACGCTGGAGAGGAAGACAAAATCGTGCGGGCCGGAGCCGGAAATATCGCGCGGTAGCTGAATCAGCCGCGGGAGGGCCCGGGGCGCTTGGACGATGGCAAGGCCGGTATTGCGGCCAAACGCATCTTTTCCTGACAGCGAAACGATGAAGTTGAGCGACTTGTTGAGGATGCGCGGGAATGGATGTGCCGGGTCCAGACCGATTGGCGACAAGACCGGCGCCAGTTCGTTGCCGAAGAAGTTGCGCAGCCATGTGTCTTGCTCGGGCGTCCATTCGGCGCGGCGAAGAAAACGGATTCTTTCCTTGTCCAGCGCCGGAACGATGACGTCGTTGAAGACACGGTATTGCTCTTCAACGAGCGCATGAGCACGGACACTAATCGCGGCGAGCAACTCTTGCGGAGACATCCCATCCGAGCCGCGCTGCGGTGTCGGAAGGTCCGCCATCTGCTGGGTACCAGCGACTCGAATTTCGAAGAATTCGTCGAGATTGGAGCTCGATATGCAGAGGAACTTCAGGCGCTCGAGCAGGGGAATGCGCTCGTCCTTGGCCTGTTCAAGGACGCGACGATTGAACTCGAGCAGAGACAGCTCGCGGTTGATGTAAAGGTCTGAAGGCTGAAATTCGTGCTTGGCCGGTGCGTCCATTTATTCGGCCTCCGCCATGAATGGAACAGGAAGTTTGCACATTAGCGCAGTTTTTGTGTCGGTCTTGTTACGAGGCGGAGCGTCGCCGTGTAACCAGATCGCAATGCATTTGGTGCATCGTCGCCGCGACAGACCGGTTGAAACAGGGAGATTGGAGCGTGAAATTGTTCAATGTGGCCGCGGCGATCGCGGTGTTGATGTCGTGCGTGACGGCTTGCGCTTCTCCTGGAGCCTGGATGGGCGCCGAAGCGGAGAAGGGCTATGACAAGGATCTCGAGATCAAGCGTCTGGCCGAAGCCTTGAACAACGAAGACTACTTCGAATTCGAGAAGGATGGCCGCATCTACGTGCTCTCGGATGCGAAGGACTACAACACGTATCTGAAGACCCAAGAAGTAGTCCTCAGCACGAAGAAGATCGGCGGCGGTCCCGACGGCAAGACGATCATTTACGGGCTGACCAAGAACGAAGCGAAGATGCTGGAGAAGGATCCCAAGGCCCAAGGCGCAGCGCAGAAAATGTTCGAGGGAAAGCTGCGCGGAATGGATAAGGACTTCTTTGGTGTAGTTCTCGACAGCGACACCTATTTCGTATTTTCGTCGTGGAAGGACGTTGAAGCCTTCAAGGCTTCCGGGACAGCAACAGGATTTCGCGACGCGAGCCCAGACGGTCGCGGCGTGGTCTATGTCGGGGCGGCATCCAAGCCGGCCTCGCTCTCCGAACGTTTCACGAAAGCGCAGGCTAAATAAGCGCCTCCGAGTGGCCCAGCTCGCGGGCTATTGGCGTAGCGCCAGCACGCGGTCCGGATAATCGCTGAAGACGCCATCGATCCCTGCGTCCCTGAGAAGAGACATGTCGTCTGGATGGTTGACGGTGTATGCGTAGATCTTCAACCCCCGAGAGTGGGCGTCTTCAATCAGCCGGCTGTCCACGAACTCTTCCGAGACATTGAGGGCCTGCGCGCCGAGTTCGGTCGCGCAGGCTGCCCAATCCAATGGGACGCCGCAGACCAGAGCCGCAATGGGAATCTCAGGAGCCGCTTGCTTGAACTCATAAAGTTCCGGCAAGTGGAATGACGAAACCAGGAACTGATCAGCGCTCCATCCCTCGTGCATAGCGTCGCGTAATGCAGCGGCAATGCGTGCACCGGTTCCGCCAGCGCTTTTGATCTCGACGTTGAGCGGGATCCTTCCCTCCACGAGCCGTAGAACCTCATGCAAGGTGGGAATCTGCTGACCTTTTCCAGCATCGAGCCCGCGCAAGTAGTCGAATCGAACGTGTTCGACGCGGCCGACGCCGTTTGTGGTGCGCTCCAATCGTGGGTCATGAATGACGACCAGCTCTTCCTGGCAGAGCTGGACGTCAAACTCGATCATGTCGGCGCCAAGACGGATTCCAGTCTCGATAGACAACAAGGTGTTTTCCGGCGCGTGGCCACGTGCGCCGCGGTGTCCGATGCACAGAAGACGGGTTGGATGGGCCATGAATTTCTCCTAATCGAGAGGCGAATCGCCAACGAACACGATCATCATCGCGTCGTGCTGCCAAGTCTTGCGAAGTCTCGTTTCGTGATCATCACTCGATCGCGAGTCGCAAGCACTCCATAAGTTTGACCAAGCACGACTCGGATTCACGAACAGGGCCGGCTTGTCGAGCCGTAAAGTGACGAACGCAATGGGATAGTCATTTCGGCACAGCGGAACGCGCCGGTCCCGAGTCAGGGCATAAATCGGAATTTCCATTCCGGAGCACGACATCATGTGAGCAGTCGAGCCCGGCCCGGGCAACGAGATGATGGCTATCGCGTGCATCTGGGCAGCTGCAGATTGCCGCTATCTCGATCGCTGCGTCTGTGCGTTCGGATGACCGCCGAGCGACGCCGAAAGCGATCGGGCCCAAATAAAAGCGGGCCCCGCGCCGACGCACGCGCGGGATATGGCGGCAACACTTCGCCCTATGACGCCGTGCGACAGGTAGTTATACGCGCAGCCCATAACGTTCCAATCCCTGGCCACTACCGAGGGCGGTACGGGGGCAAAAGCTCTCCTTTTCGGTCAGATCGACTGACCGGCCCTGCAGCGAAGCTTTCGATTCGACTTCCTGGCCCCTGCTACTTGTACAGGACGCCAAAGCTTTCCGCCGAGCACCTCAGAGTGCTTCGTACCGCGTGGGTGCGGAATGTGGTCTTGGGCCCGATCATGGGGGAATGAGCCTTACGACGCCGGCCCCGCACGCGATATCCACATGAAAACGGCAGGCGAATTCGCTGCAGGTCTCAGGATCGCAACGATCTTGCTCCGACGCATCGTCAGATATCTGTAATGGATTGCGGAGCTCTGCGATTCGATCAGAGGCCCAACCAGGGGAAGAGGGAGGCCACGTCGCCCCGAAAGCAGCCCAAATGGGCCGGAGCCCAGGGCTTGGCCACCTCGGGCGCCGCCAGAACGACAACAATTTCAGTTCGATCAATATCTTATCGACTTCGTGAAAACTCTTTGTTGACACCCATCGCCATCCAACTAGAATGCGCCTCCCCGCTGACGGCTCCGAAGAAAAACGAAGCCACTCAGCCAGTTCCTTAAAAAGACAGCAAGTGATTTGTGTGGGTGCTCCTGTGCACGTGGCGAAGCCAAGTGACACTTGAGTATCAACGTGAGCCTAACCCTGATTTTTCAGGGGGTTGTACATGAGCTCAGTTTGATAACTCTTAAAGTTCCGGAAGACATGAAAGTGTCGACGGGACGATCCATTGAAGTATTGTTTTTCAATTGGAGAGTTTGATCCTGGCTCAGATTGAACGCTGGCGGCATGCCTAACACATGCAAGTCGAACGGGTTGTAGCAATACAACTAGTGGCGGACGGGTGAGGAATACATAGGAATTTGCCTTTAGGTGGGGGATAGTCCGGGGAAACTCGGTTTAATACCGCATGATGTCGCAAGACCAAAGCAGGGGATCGCAAGACCTTGCGCCTTTAGAGAAGCCTATGTCGGATTAGCTAGTTGGTAGGGTAATGGCCTACCAAGGCGACGATCCGTAACTGGTCTGAGAGGACGATCAGTCACACCGGAACTGAGACACGGTCCGGACTCCTACGGGAGGCAGCAGTGGGGAATATTGGACAATGGGCGAAAGCCTGATCCAGCAATGCCGCGTGTGTGAAGAAGGCCTTCGGGTTGTAAAGCACTTTAGGCTGGGAAGAAAAAGCTTCACCTAATACGTGGAGCCTTGACGGTACCAGCGGAATAAGCACCGGCTAACTCTGTGCCAGCAGCCGCGGTAATACAGAGGGTGCTAGCGTTAATCGGATTTACTGGGCGTAAAGCGTGTGTAGGCGGTTCGTTAAGTCGGATGTGAAAGCCCTGGGCTCAACCTAGGAAT
>NZ_SOBT01000009.1:902397-1161907 GCF_004364935.1 Panacagrimonas perspica
GCTAAGCCGTGTACCGAAGCTGCGGATGCACAGCAATGTGCGTGGTAGAGGAGCGTTCTGTAAGCCTGCGAAGGTGACTCGTAAGGGTTGCTGGAGGTATCAGAAGTGCGAATGCTGACATGAGTAACGACAATGACGGTGAAAAACCGTCACGCCGTAAGCCCAAGGGTTCCAGCGCAACGATATTCGGCGCTGGGTGAGTCGGCTCCTAAGGCGAGGCCGAAAGGCGTAGTCGATGGAAAGCTGGTTAATATTCCAGCACTTGTTTCTGCTGCGATGGGGTGACGGAGAAGGTTAGGCAATCCACCTGTTGGATGGTGGTTTAAGCGTTTAGGAGTGCCCGGTAGGCAAATCCGCTGGGATTATCTGAGACGTGATGACGAGGCTCTTTGAGCTGAAGTTGCTGATACCCCGCTTCCAAGAAAAACCTCTAAGCTTCAGGCAGATACGAGCCGTACCCCAAACCGACACAGGTGGGCGAGGAGAGTATCCTCAGGCGTTTGAGACAACTCGGGAGAAGGAACTCGGCAAATTAGAACCGTAACTTCGGGATAAGGTTCGCCCACGCAAGTGGGCCGCAGTGAAGAGGGGGTTGCGACTGTTTATCAAAAACACAGCACTCTGCAAACACGAAAGTGGACGTATAGGGTGTGACTCCTGCCCGGTGCTGGAAGGTTAATTGATGGGGTCAGCCGCAAGGCGAAGCTCTTGATCGAAGCCCCAGTAAACGGCGGCCGTAACTATAACGGTCCTAAGGTAGCGAAATTCCTTGTCGGGTAAGTTCCGACCTGCACGAATGGAGTAACGATAGCCCCACTGTCTCCTTCCGAGGCTCAGTGAAATTGAAATCGCTGTGACGATGCAGTGTTCCCGCGGCAAGACGGAAAGACCCCGTGAACCTTTACTATATCTTTACATTGGATTTTGAGTTTGTTTGTGTAGGATAGGTGGGAGGCATTGAAACCTGGACGCTAGTTCAGGTGGAGCCAACCTTGAAATACCACCCTGATAAACTCGGAATTCTAACCTCGACCAGTCATCCTGGTCAGGGACAATGTATGGTGGGTAGTTTGACTGGGGCGGTCTCCTCCCAAAGAGTAACGGAGGAGTGCGAAGGTCAGCTCAGCGCGGTCGGAAATCGCGCTCTTGAGTGCATAGGCACAAGCTGGCTTGACTGCGAGACAGACGAGTCGAGCAGGTACGAAAGTAGGTCTAAGTGATCCGGTGGTTCTGTATGGAAGGGCCATCGCTCAACGGATAAAAGGTACTCCGGGGATAACAGGCTGATACTGCCCAAGAGTCCATATCGACGGCAGTGTTTGGCACCTCGATGTCGGCTCATCACATCCTGGGGCTGTAGCAGGTCCCAAGGGTCCGGCTGTTCGCCGGTTAAAGTGGTACGCGAGCTGGGTTCAGAACGTCGTGAGACAGTTCGGTCCCTATCTGCCGTGGGCGTTCGAGATTTGAGAGGAGTTAACCTTAGTACGAGAGGACCGGGTTGAACGTATCTCTGGTGTTCCAGTTGTCACGCCAGTGGCATCGCTGGGTAGCTATATACGGACGGGATAAACGCTGAAAGCATCTAAGCGTGAAGCCCACCTCAAGATGAGATCTCGCGGGTCTTCGAGACCCCTAAAGAGCCCTTGTAGACCACAAGGTTGATAGGCACGGTGTGTACGGCCGGTAACGGTCAGCTAACGTGTACTAATTGCTCGTGCGGCTTGACCATATAACGCTCAAGCATTCTTGGAACGTCGCAAAGCGACCAACGAGAAGACAAATTTAGCGTCATGCACTGAGGCATTGAGAGCTTCAGTAGTTCAACTACAAACCAAAATTCGATGAATTGATTAATTTCAATTCGTCAGCCAGTTTGCCTGGCGGCATTAGCGAGTTGGAACCACCCGTTCCCATCCCGAACACGGAAGTGAAACGACTCTGCGCCGATGATAGTGTGGCAGCTGCCATGCGAAAGTAGGTCACTGCCAGGCTCTTAAACCGAACCCCACCGGATAACTCCGGTGGGGTTTTTTAGTTCGCGAAACAATCTGCCGAAAAACTCAACGTGAGTTTGCATAGCTGACAGAAACCTATTCGTGCCCAAGCCTATTACTCGCCGAACTTGTCGGCGGTCCTTTAATTTCGGGAGATAGGCGATGAATGCACCCAAAGCGGTATTAACTGCCCTGCTGCTCACCTTTGCAGGTTCGGTATGGGCTGGGCCGGTGAACGTGAACACAGCCGACGCAAAGACGATCGCCAAGGAACTCGCGGGCGTCGGCGACAAGATTGCCGAAGCCATCGTGACGGAACGTGCGAAGGCGCCGTTCAAGGATGGGGCCGACCTTGCCAAGAGGGTCAAAGGCGTCGGTGACGCGATCATCACGAAGAACAAGGACAACTTGAAGTTCTCCAGCTGAAATCCTGGATGGGCCTGCAGCACGAGCGGGATATCCGCTCGTCGCCGCAGGCTCACTGTCCTTCGCGCGTTCTCTTCGTTTCCAATTGGGAGCGCTGCGGAGAGTCCCCGGTTGCATGTCGGATCCGTGAGCTGAAGGCTCCGCTGGCAAGTAAAAACGGGTAGGTCAGGCGTTAAGCTGTGCTTCGCCGTCTCCCACTTGAACACGTGGCCGACGATCTTGCTGCAAGCACCATCCCGGACCGTAGTGTCAATCAGGCCTCTCTTCGATACGACGAACGCGCCGCCAAACGCGGCGAAGTCGACTTTTGCTGGACGAAAGCATGCGGCGAAAAGCGCGTGAGTGATCGCATCCGCGCGTCGGTAGATCCCCGGATCGTCATGGCGTTTGCCGTGGTCTATCTGGTCTGGGGTTCGACCTATCTCGGCATACGTCTGATGGTCGAGCATCTCCCACCGTTCCTTTCGGCAGGGGTGAGATTTCTGATCGCCGGAGCCTTGATGCTCGCTTATGCCGGGTGGAAGGGATATCGGATGCCGACGACGCTCGCCGAATGGCGTTGGCTTGCTCTGGTCAGCGTGATGATGCTGGTTGGAGCGAACGGGCTCGTGACCTGGAGTGAACAATGGGTCGAGTCCAACCAGACAGCATTGATTGTCGCGACCTCAGCGCTCTGGATCGCATGGCTCGGTACGCTCGGAACGCAGGGCCAATCCCTGTCGGGAGCTACATATACAGGGTTGCTGGTCGGATTCGGGGGCGTGATCGTGCTGGTCGGCGACGGTCTCCAGGCGGGCGATGCGCCTTGGTTCGCCTATGTCGCGCTCCTGTTTTCTCCGCTGTTATGGGCCCTCGGCTCGATCGTATCCAAGCGAAGGCCCCTCGCCTGCAATCCGTTTTGCAGTGCTACGGCCCAGACGATCGTGGCTGGCGTCGTGATGACGACGGGCGGACTCGCTGCCGGGGAGGCGGAACGCTGGAGTTGGGAGCCGAGCGCCCTCTTCGCAATGGCCTATCTGATCGTCTTCGGAACGTGCATCGCCTACGCATGCTTCTTCTGGCTGGTTCACCAAGTCACGCCAGCGCAGCTCGGCACGTACGCTTACATCAACCCCGCTGTGGCAGTCCTTCTCGGCGGGTGGCTGCTGGACGAAAAGCTCAGCTCGATGCAGATTGCCGGGACGCTGATCATCCTGGGCAGCGTCATCGTCGTCAGTTGGTTCGCGAGTCGCGCCCGCCCCAAGCACGCATGAAGTCCATCCTCCCCCGGCTACTCGCTAGCGTCTTGGTCTTCTGCACCCTTACGGCTAGCGCGGCCCCGCAGATTCTGCGCAAGGGCAATGGGCCGGAGGTGGAAACGCTCGACCCGCACAAGGCCGAGGGCGTGTCGGCCGCCAACGTTCTTCGTGATCTGTACGAAGGTCTCATCACCGAGCGCCCCGACGCGACCCTCACCGCCGGCGCCGCCGAGAGCTGGACGCTCAGCGACGATCGCCTCACATACACCTTCACACTTCGCCGCGACGCGAAGTGGTCGAACGGCGACCCTGTTACTGCAGAGGACTTCGTGGCGGGCTTGCGGCGAAGTGCCGATCCGGCGACGGGCTCAAACTATTCCCAGATTCTTGCACCCATCGCGAACGCCGAAGCCGTCATCGAAGGCAAGCTCCCGCCAGACCAGCTCGCAGTGACCGCCGTCGATCCGCACACGCTGACCATTCGCTTGAAAGGCCCGACCGCGTACTTCCTTGGTCTGCTCGTCCACTCGTCGACTTACCCGATCCATCGAGCGAGCCTCGCCAAGTTCGGTACGGCCTTCGCGCAGCCTGGAAACCTCGTGACCAACGGGGCGTACCGCCTGGTCCAGCGCGTGGTGCAATCTCACATCCTGCTCGAGCGAAATCCCTACTACTGGGACAACGCCCATACGAGCATCGACCAGGTTCAGTATCTGAACACCGAAGATCTGAACTCGGAATTCAAGCGGTTCCGCGCCGGCGAACTGGATTGGACTTACGAGGTTCCGGCAAGCCAGGGGGCCTGGATCAGGGCGAATCTGCCCGAGATGTACAAGGTGCACACCTATCTCGGCGTCTACTACTACGGCTTCAATGTCACGCGTCCGCCATTCAAGGACAACCCCAAGCTGCGTCGCGCTCTGACCCTGGCGATCGATCGAAAGATCATCTGCGAGAAAGTACAGGGGCTCGGCGAACAGCCAGCCGACTCGTGGGTTCCCCCGGGCACCATCGGTCATCGCACCGCGAAAGCCCAGTGGTCGGGATGGAATCGGGAGCAGTCCCTTGCCGAGGCACGGCGTCTCTACAAGGAGGCGGGTTATTCGGAGGAAAATCCGGCGCGGGTCGAGATCCTCTACAACACCCACGAGAATCACAAGAAGGTCGCCACCGCGATCGCCGCAATGTGGAAGCAGTGGCTCGGGGTCGATGCGGTACTCGTGAACGAGGAGTGGAAGGTCTACCTGCAGACTCGCCGACTGAAAGCGCGCACCGAGGTCTTTCGCGCCGGATGGATCGGCGATTACAACGACGCCAACTCGTTCCTCGAAATCCTTCATTCCAAGCACGGGTTGAATGATCAGGGCTACTCGAATCCGCGGTACGACGAGCTGATCGAAAAGGCCGCGGTGGAAGGGGATCCGGCGGTACGCGAGCAACTCCAACACGACGCCGAAGCACTCCTGATGGAAGATCTGCCTGTGATCCCGATCTATTTCTACGTGACCAAACGCCTAGTCTCGCCAAGAGTCACCGGATGGGAGGGGAACATCATGGACCACCACCACACGCGTTACATGCGGCTCCAATAACGCCCGCCCGTTCGCCGCACTCCCGTTGACGAAGGCGGGAGCGACCGCGATCCTTGCTCCGACCCATCCCCCGCGCCGCCATGCTTCGTCTCGCCCTGCTCAGATTCGCCAGCGCGGTGCCTACGCTGCTGCTGCTGCTCGTGCTGGCATTCTTCATGATGCGAGCGGCGCCGGGCGGACCCTTCGATACCGAGCGCTCGCTTCCGCCGGAAATCCTGGCCAAGCTCGAGCAGGCGTATCACCTCGACGAACCGCTGTGGAAGCAGTTCGCGCGCTACATCGGCGGTGCGGTACAGGGCGATCTCGGACCCTCATTCCAGTATTCCGATTTCACTGTCAACCAACTCATCCTCCAGGGATTGCCCGTCTCGCTGCGTGTCGGACTCGGCGCGATGGTCCTGGCCCTGTTCGTCGGCTGCGCGGCCGGCATCGTCGCCGCACTTCGGCACAATCGATTCTCGGACTACGCGGTGATGACACTCGCGATGACCGGGATGTCGATCCCCGTGTTCGTCATCGCCCCGCTGCTGATCCTGTTGTTCGCCGTCACGCTCGGCTGGCTGCCCGCCGGCGGCTGGCAAGACGGCGGCCTGCGTGACATGGCGCTTCCGGTTGTTGCACTCGCGCTGCCGCAGATCGCGATCCTCGCGCGCCTGATGCGTGGCTCGATGATCGAAGTGCTCAACTCGAACTACATCCGTACCGCGCGTGCGAAAGGCCTGGCGACACGCACGGTGATCCTGCGACACGCGTTACGTCCGGCCTTGATGCCGGTCCTGTCCTACCTGGGGCCCGCCTCCGCCGGAATCATCACGGGATCGGTGGTCATCGAGCAGATCTTCGGCATACCAGGCATCGGACGATACTTCGTGCAGGCGGCGCTCAATCGCGACTACACGCTGGTCATGGGCGTGGTGGTCTTCTATGGCACGTTGATCATCCTGTTCAATTTCCTCGTAGACATGCTGTACGGCGTGCTCGATCCAAGGGTGCGCGCCGAATGAACAAGGTCGAGACCGCGCTCGCTGTGGCTGCGGCCGCGCCCGTCGGTCGCAGTCTCTGGGCGGACGCGCGCAGGCGCCTGTTCGCCAACCGAGCCGCGTTGCTCTCGATCGTCGTGCTGGTGCTGATGGTCCTATTGATCGTGTTGGGTCCGATGTTCAGTCCATGGACCTACGACTACATCGACTTCGACGGCATCTGGCGTGCGCCGCCACAGACCGAGGGCATGCATTTCTTCGGCACCGATCAGCTTGGGCGGGATCTGTTCGTCCGAACGCTGGTGGGAGGACGCATCTCGCTGATGGTCGGCATCGTCGCCACGCTGGTGTCGCTGCTGATCGGCGTTGCCTACGGCGCAACCGCCGGTTATTTCGGCGGCCGCATCGACGGTCTGATGATGCGAGGGGTCGACATACTGTACGCGTTGCCCTTCATGTTCCTGGTGATCCTGCTGATGGTCGTGTTCGGCCGGCACCTGGTGCTGATCTTCGTCGCCATCGGCGCGATCAATTGGCTGGACATGGCGCGCATCGTCCGCGGCCAGACACTGGCACTGAAGAATCGCGAGTTCGTGATGGCCGCGCGCGCCTCGGGTGTCAGCAACGGTCGCATCATCCGTCGCCACATCATTCCCAACCTGCTGGGCGTCGTCATGGTCTACGTCACGCTGACGATTCCCCAGGTGATCCTCGTCGAATCGTTCCTGAGCTTCCTCGGCCTGGGCGTGCAGGAGCCGGCCACGAGCTGGGGCGCATTGGTGAACGAGGGCGCACGCGACATGGATGCCGCGCCCTGGGCGCTCATCTTCCCCGCGACGTTCCTCGCGGTGACCTTGTTCTGCTTCAACTTCATCGGCGACGGATTGCGCGACGCGCTCGATCCGAAAGATCGATGAACGACCTGCGCACGCCATGACCCTGCTCGACGTCCGAGATCTGAGCATCCGTTTCAAGACGCCCGAGGGCGTCGTGCAGGCGGTCGAAGGTCTCAGCTTCGCGCTGGCACAAGGCGGCACGCTGGGCATCGTCGGCGAATCGGGCGCCGGAAAATCCCAGACCGCGATGGCCGTGCTCGGACTGCTGGCGCGCAACGCGAAGGTCAGCGGCTCGATCCGTTTCGAAGATCGCGACCTGCTGAAGTTGCCGGAATCGCAGCTCTCGAAGCTGCGCGGCAATCGCATCGCCATGGTGTTCCAAGACCCGATGACGAGCCTCAATCCCTATCTGCGCGTCGAAGTGCAGCTCGGCGAGGTGCTGGAACGTCATCGCGGTCTGTCGCGAAGTGCTGCCCGAGCGGAAAGCTTGCGCTTGATGCAGGCGGTGCACATCCCGGATGCCGCGCAGCGTTTGCGCAGCTACCCGCACGAACTATCCGGTGGACAGCGCCAACGCGTGATGATCGCCATCGCGCTCGCCTGTCAGCCGGCGCTGCTGCTCGCCGACGAACCCACGACGGCGCTCGACGTCACCGTGCAAGCCCAGATTCTGAGATTGTTCGCCGAACTCAAGAAGGATTTCGGCGTCGCGATGATTCTGATCACGCACGACCTGGGCGTGGTCGCCGAGGTCTGCGAGCACACGATGGTCATGTACGCCGGGCGCGCGGTCGAGTCGGGCGCGACGCAAACCTTGCTCAACGCGCCGGCCCATCCCTACACGCGCGCCTTGCTGGAAGCGCGTCCGCGCATCGACACACCGCTTACCGATCGTCTGCTCGCACTGCGGGGACAGCCGCCCAACCTGCTGCAGTTGCCACCCGGCTGCGCCTTCGCACCGCGTTGTCCGATTGCGGTGGATGTCTGCACGCAATCCGTGCCGGCGCTGCGAAGCATCGAAACCGCTCACCTTGCAGCCTGCATCCGAGTGTGACGGCCGCCGTCAGGCCGGCTTGCCGAGTGGCTCGAAGCGCGGTCCGAAGTTTTTGAGATCCGGCATCGGCATGATCGGAAGCCGATCGAAGGACAGCACGTAGTCGCGCAACTCGGCGAGGCATTTCTGGCGCTGATCGAGCGGCAGATACGGCACGTGATGCGCGATGAACGGCTCCACGACCGAGAAGCCGGCGTAACCGAGCGTGCCCTGGAAGAAGTGCTTCATCATCCCGGTGGCCAGAGGTCCGTGCAGCGAGTCCTCGCCGAACATGTACTCGCGTCCTCCCAGGCTGAACGCGGCGAAGGCCTTTTTGCCGGCCATGCCGCCGTTCCCATACAGCCGTTTGCCGCCGTAGAACGTGCCCGAGATGAACACGCGATCGATCCATCCCTTCAGGATCGCCGGTGTGCCGAACCAGTACAGCGGGAACGTGAAGCCGACGATGTCGGCGTCCAGAACCTTCCCGATCTCCGTCTTGATGTCCTCGGCGATCGTGCCGTTCTCGTAGCCGTGCCGCTGCTCGAGCGCATAGGTCAGATGACCCGGATCGGACCGCTGCCCGAAGTCTTCAGGCCCCGACACCGGGTTGAACTTCATCGCGTAGAGGTCGGAGACCGTGACGGTATCGCCACGCTCTTCGAACGCCGCCTTCGCGGAATCGCGCATCGCGGACACGAACGAATCCGCTTCGGAGTGCGCATGTACGAACAGAACTTTCATCGGTGCTTCGATCCTGTGTGCGGGCTCAGCGGCCCAGATAGCGCGGCTTGCGCTTCTCGCTGAAGGCCAGAAGACCTTCGCGGGCATCGGCGGTGGCCGCCATGCGGGCTAGTGCCTGGGCTTCGAGTTCGAGCTGCGCTTCCAGCGGCTGATCCTGCACGGAGAGCAGGAGCCGCCGCACTTCGCCGTAGGCCTTGGTCGGACCGGAGGCAAGCTGGGCCGCGATCTTCTCTGCGTGCGCCACCAGATCCGCTGCCGGCACCACCTCGTCGACCAAGCCAACAGCCAGCGCCGCCTGGGCATCGATTACCTGGTTTCGCAGCAGGAAATTGCGGGCGCGGGCCAGGCCCATGCGCCGGGAGAACATGATCGATGCACTCGCGTCGCAACTGAATCCGATGCCGGTGTAGGCCGCCGTATAGCGTGCGGTGTCCGCGCTGACCACGATGTCGCAGCCGGCCGCGAACGCCGCCATGCCGCCCGCGCACACGCCTTGCACGGCAACCACCATCGGCGCATCCATGCGCTGCAGGCGTGACACCGCGCTATGCATCGTGGCGGTCATGCGCTTGATCAGGCTCGGCAGCTCGTCGAGGTGGGCAACGAAGCTGCCGATATCGCCGCCGTACCCAAAGGCCTTGCCGTCGGCTGTCACCAGCACGACACGAACGTCGTCGCGGCAAGAGAGTTCGATCGCACGCGCACACATTTCGTCGCAGAAGCGCTGATCGATCGGATTGCCTCGAGCCGCGTCCGTGAAGCGCAGGCGGGCGATGCCGTCTTCGATCGTCAGGGCAGTGGCGGTTTCGGTCATGGGTGTTCTCGCGGAGTCGGTGGAGATCCGGTGGGTCCGCTCGTGCGGCATGCGAGCCGAGCACGGGCGAGCGTCCAGAACTAGTAACGTACCCTACGATTATATCCGGCGACGGCTGCGTGGCCTGAAAACAGGCCAAATCGACGTCAGATCAACCCGAAATCCACTCCGGCGGGCGAGGCGGCGCCGTTCGCACGCCTCGTTTGGCGCGCATCTGCGTGGCGATCAATCGAGCCCAGACGCCGAGGAAATGCTGGCTGTCCGCGGCGGTCACGGACGCGCGTTCGCCCGCAGCCAGCCCGCTCATCAGCCAGTGCGTCAGCACGAACAGATCGCGTGGCGTCTCGACGTTTTCACCGCGCTTCTCGAAGTAATGGACGATCGCGCCATCGATCGTGCGCATCGTCCGCTCGGACAACGTTTGCATGGCGCGGGCCAGTTCGGGATCGTGCTTGGCGGCCGCAATCAGCTCGAAATACGCGCCGAACTGGCGCGTGCCGTAGATCGCTTTCCACGCGCCGTCGACGACTGCCGCGACGCGATTTTCGTCCTCCGCGATCGCCAACAACATCTCACCGAGCACCCGGTACGCGCGCCGCATCAGGAACTCGGTCGCTTCCAGGATCAGTGCGTTCTTCGTCGGGAAGTGGTGCAGATGCGCTCCGCGCGACACGCCGGCCCTGCGCACGATGGAGCTCACCGTCGTTCCCGCATAACCGTCGTTCGTCAGGCAGTGCAAGGTCGCGTCGATCAGGCGCTTGCGCATCGCGTCGCTGCGTTCGGTCTGGGTGCGGCGCGCACCTTCGGTGGCGCTCGCCCGGGTACCCGAGGCGGCCCGCGCGCGGGGCCGCGAAGTCGACGTGGAAGAGGGGACTCGAGGCACGAATGGCCGCCGCGCGATTGACAGGAATGGACGCGGTCATGTTACATACAGTACGTACTGCATGTAAACGAGACGTTCCAACGCTCTCGTTACGGGCGGTCTCCCTCTTGTTTCCCATCCCTCATTCAACCGACTTTCGGAGCGTCCGATGATTCCCCGCACCCTGTTCAACGCCGAGCACGACGACTTCCGCAAGACCGTGCGGCGCTTCTTCGAAACCGAGGTCGTGCCGAATCGCGAGGCCTGGGAAGAACAGCAGCACGTCGATCGCAAGATCTGGAACAAGGCCGGCGAACTGGGCTTGCTTTGCGTGACGATGCCCGAGGAGTTCGGCGGGCTGGGCGTGGATCGCAGCTACAGCGTCATCCTGATGGAAGAGCAGAGCTACTCGGGCGATTCCGGCACGGGCTTCTCGCTGCATTCCGACATCGTCGCCAACTACATCAACAATTTCGGCAGCAAGGAACAGAAGGCGCAGTGGCTGCCGAAGATGGCCAGCGGCGAGATCATCGGTGCCATCGCGATGACCGAGCCGGGCACCGGTTCCGACCTGCAGGCCGTGAAGACCACGGCCGTTGCCGACGGCGACGACTACGTGCTCAACGGCAGCAAGATCTTCATCACCAATGGATACCTCTCGGACGTCGTCGTCGTGGTCGCCCGTACCGGCAATTCGGGGGAAGGCTCCAAGGACATCTCGTTGCTGCTGGTCGAAGCGGATCGCGCCGGTTTCACGAAAGGCAAGCCGCTGAAGAAAGTCGGCATGAAGGCGCAGGACACCTGCGAACTGTTCTTCGAGAACGTGCGGGTGCCCAAGGCCAACCGTCTGGGCATGGAAGGCATGGGCTTCATCATGCTGATGAAGGAGCTCGCCTGGGAGCGCCTAATGATCGCCATCACCTCGGTGGCCGGTGCCGAGGCCGCGCTGAAGCACACGCTGGAATACACCCGCAGCCGCAAGGTCTTCGGCAAGCCGGTGGCGACGTTCCAGAACACGCGATTCAAGCTCGCCGAGATGAAAGCGGAGCTGTCGATCGCGCGCGTGTATGTCGACAAGTGCATCGAGATGCAGCTCAAGAACAAGCTGGGCGTCGACGACGCCGCGACGGCGAAATACTGGACGTCGGACCTGATGGGCAAGGTCATCGACGAGTGCGTGCAGCTGCATGGCGGCTACGGCTACATGCTGGAGTACCCGATCGCGCGTGCGTGGATCGACTCGCGTGCGCAGCGCATCTACGGCGGCACCAACGAGATCATGAAGGAATTGATCGCGCGCACGATGTGACGATTCGTCCGCGGCCGCTCGGTTGAACGCCGGCGGTCGCGATCGTCGAGGGAAAACCCCCGGGGTTCACCCGGGCTACGTCAGATGCGAAATCCCGAGTCCATGTCCCTTAATCCGTTGCTGACTGGCGTCCGTGTTCTGGACCTCTCCCGCCTGCTGCCCGGCCCGTTCTGCTCGCTCTATCTGGCGCAGCTCGGGGCCGAGGTGATCAAGATCGAGGAGCCGAACGGCGGCGATTACGCGCGCGCGTTGTCGGCAGACCTGTTCGACATCGTCAATCGCGGCAAGAAGTCCGTGACGCTGGATCTGCGTAAGCCGGCGGACCGCGACGCGTTCCTGGAATTAGCGAAGACCGCCGACGTGGTGCTCGAATCGTTCCGGCCGGGCGTGATGGACAAGCTCGGCTGCGGATTCGAGGCGGTGCGCGCGGTCAATCCGCGCATCGTCTTCGCTGCGCTCACCGGCTACGGCCACACGGGCCCGTACCGCGAGCGCGCGGGGCATGACATGAACTACCGCGGCTACGCCGGCGAGCTCGACCAGGTGGGCGCAACGGGACAGGCGCCGGCGCCCGGCAACTGCCAGGTGGCGGATCTCGCGGGCGGCGCGCTGACCTGCCTTGCCGGAATTCTTGCGGCCCTGTTGGGGACGCGCGCCTCGGGCGTGGGCACCTTCGTCGACGCCGCGATGCTCGATGGCACGATGGCGCTGCAGGTGATCGCGCTGTCGACCGTGCGCCAGATGGGCCAGTCGCAGCCGCGCGGCGAGGATTTCCTCACCGGGGCGATGCCGAACTACGCCGTCTACGAATGCGCCGACGGCAAGCACCTCGCGGTCGGCGCGCTCGAGCCGAAGTTCTTCCACGAAGTCGTGCGCGCCGTGAACCGGCCCGACCTGCTGAAGCTCCCGATGGCCGCAGGTCCGAAGGGGCAGCCGCTGCGGCAGGCACTGGTCGAATTGTTCAAATCGAAGTCGCGTGACGAGTGGGAGCGCGAACTGGCGCATCTCGACACCTGCGTCTCGGGCGTGTTGACCCCCGCCGAAGCGCTGCAGAACGAGCAGGTGAAAGCACGGGGCCTTGTCGAGATGCAGAACGGAAAGCCGGTGTTCGGATTTCCGGTGAAATTCAGCCATGCCTGCACGCACACGGGCACAAGTCCCAAGCTCGGTGCGGACAACGCCGCGGTGTTGCCGGCGCGAAAGGGAGTGACCGCATGAACGATGTTGTCCACGCCGTGGCGCCGCAAGAAGTCGACACGGACAGCGGCATCGCGCTCGCACCCTCGCCCTGGGACCTCGCCGGGCAGGGCTACATGTTCGCGCTCTGGATGCCGCAGGACGTGCTCGATCACGCCAGCTTCATCCTGCCGCAGACACCGCGCGCAGGGCGTGGGCGCATCGCGTTCGCGATGTTCGTCGACTACGCCAGCAGCGACGTTGGTCCGTACCACGAGCTGCTCTACATCCCGGGGAAGCTGCGCTTCGGAGACGAGGCGCGGCTGTCGATCTCCCGCATCTTCGTGTCGAGCCAGGCCTCGGTCGTGAACGGCCGATTGAACTGGGGAATCCCGAAGGATCGGTGCGACTTCGACGTTCACTACGGATCGCGAGATCAGATTTCACTGCGTACCGACGACGGCCGTCGATTCGCGGAGATGGAACTGGAAGCCTTCGGCCCGCGACTTCCGGCGCCGATGCAGTGGACGCCGAGGTCCTGGCGCACGCTGTCGCAGGTACGCGACGGCAAGCGCTTCACGTACGTGCCGGAAGCCAGCGGGCACTTCCGCTTCGCACGCGTGCGCAACTGGCGATTCGATCCGGCGGTGTTCCCGGACCTGACGCAGGGCCGGGTGCTGGCGGCGATGAAGATCACCGACTTCCGGATGCGCTTCCCGGTGTCGCGGATAGAATCCTCCGCGGTCTGAGCGGAGCCGCCCCGCTAGGCGGTCCCCTCGAGGATCAACTGCGCCACCGCTTCCGGGTCGTCCCACATCGGGACGTGGCCCCAGCCGCGAGGTCTCAGCCAGCGCGTCTGCGCCGGCAGTTCGTCACGATGCTGGCAGCTTCGCGTGAGCAGCCAGTCGCGCGCGCCGAACGCGACCGTCACCGGAACGTGGATGCGTGAGCCGCCGGTGAAGCGTTCTGCGGCCGCCAGCGTGGTTTCGAATTCCGCCGCTTCGCGAAACACCTTGCCGATCGCGACGGCTTCTTCGGAGTCCACTCGCCATCCGCGCGAGGTCATCGGCAGCGCAAAGGCCAACGTGCGTCCGATCGGCGAGTGCAGCAACCCGTCGGCCAGCCGAGGCATGCGTTTCACCAGCAGGCGCGTGGCTTTCAAGGTCAGACGCACCTGTGGCGGCGCGTGGCGGCCCGCCCACAGCCCGGCCGGCGACAAGGCGACGACCGAACGCGCCACGCCCTCGCGCGCTGCCACCAGTGCAAGTTGCCCGCCCAGCGAATTGCCGACGATGTCCACTGGCGTGTCGAGTCCCAGGTTCGCGAAGGTCTGCGTCAGCGAGGCGAGCAGGTTCTCGTGCGTGGGCGCCGTGCCCCGCGGAAGAGAAGGCGACTGGCCGAAACCCGCCAGATCGAACGCCAATACGCGACGATGGACCGCAAGGCGATCCAGCACCGGGGCCCACGATGCGTGGGACAGACCGATGCCGTGCAGCAAAATCAGCGGGCGGCCGGAGCCGCGTTCGACGTAATGCCAGGTGGTCGACAAGCGAGATTTCCGTGATTCGAGCCAGGGCCACGAATGATACGGCTCGTGTGCGAACCGGCCTCGCACATGTCATCCGTTCCAGCGAGGCGGCTCATGCCGCAACTGCTGCACGCTCGGACGCGCGCCGACTCGACCGGAGCATCCTGTTGCGACTCGTCGGGCATCGCTCATAATCCCGCTCGACCGGCGTCGATGGGATAGACGACGCGCAGAGTCAGATTCCAACGGGGGAGAAGGGGGAATGAACATGCGAGACGTCTCGACGGCAATTCGCGGGGCATGGCTGCTGGGCGCCATGCTGGCCCTCAGCGCCACGACGGCGCAGGCCATCAATTTCAATTTCGGCTCGCAGGGCGAGGCCACGATCAACACGACGATCACGGTCGGCTCCGGTTGGCGCATGGAGAACCGGGCGAGCGACCTCGTCGGCAAGGCCAACCTCAATCCCAACGTCTGCGCCGGCCAGTACCAGTCCTGCCAGGGCCTGTTCCGCGACCAGTCGTTCCCGGCGGCCCGGCTCACGGCCGCGCCTGGCCAGTTCTCGCCGAACTTCGACGACGGCAACTGGAACTACGACAAGGGCGACGTCTTCTCCGCCGTGGCCAAGGCCACGCAGGACATCACGCTGACCTGGGGCGACTACGGCTTCTTCATGAAGTCGCTGTTCTTCTACGACGCGCGCAACAACGACTTCACCGAGTACCACCCCAACATCATCACGCGCGAGAACTATCTCGACGTGGGCCTGAGCCCGGGCGATCCGAATGCAGGACTGCTGGTGCTCAACCCCATCCAGTACGGCCCCGGCCGCCCCGAGCGCTTCGAGCGTCGCGGCGGCGAGCTGCTGTCGCAGGTAGGCGCCAACTACCAGCTCCTCGACGCGTACTTCTTCGGCAAGGTGGCGCTGACCGATGACAAGGACCTGACGATCAAGCTGGGCCGGCAGATCGTGAACTGGGGCGAGTCGACGCTGCTGGTCATCAACTCGATCAACCAGGCGCAGCCGGTGTCTGCCTCCAACTTCGGCCGCATCGGTTTCCAGGTGGAAGAAGTCTTCACGCCGGTGGGCATGGCCTACGCCAGCTTCGAGCCGTTCCAGAACGCCACGATCGAGGCCTACTACCAGCTCGAATGGCAGCCCGTCGAAGCACCCGCGCCGGGCAGCTTCTTCTACCTGTCGGACGTCATCGGCACCGACAACGCCGTGAACCAGGCCTACGTGCATTTCGGCGGATCTGCCGAAGATCCGGAAGGCCTGGGCACGCCGCTGTACAACCCGCTGTCGGGTGTGACGCCCACGTCGCTGAAGGTCGATCGCCTGAAGGACAACGAGGCGCGCGACAGCGGCCAGTACGGCATCGCGTTCCGCTACTACGCCGAGAACTTCAACAACGGCACCGAGTTCGCGTTCTATTTCATGAACTACCACTCGAAGCTGCCGTACGTGAGCACGTTCGCCACGCAGGCGAGCTGCGCACGCCGCGAAGGCAACGCGCTGGGTATCGACGCCTACGACACCGTCAGCTTCCTGGCGACCTGCCCGGATCTTCCGGTGCTCGCCGGCAGTCCTTATCTGGCGGCCTCGGACGCGGTGCCGCTCGACACGGTCAAGCTGCTCACCGAATACCCGGAAGACATCAAGCTGTTCGGCGTGAGTTTCAACAGCACCGTGAACCTGTTCGGTGCCGACCTTTCGCTGCAGGGTGAAGTGGCCTACCGCCCCGACCAGCCGCTGCAGATCGATGTCGAGGACCTCGTGTTCGCGGCCTTCGGTCCGACCCTGACGCGTTGCCACGACCGTTCGCTCGAACACAACCTGCTACCGGGACAGGCCGCCCTGGGCAGCGCCCTGCTCGACGGCCTTGTCAACAACCTCAATGCACTGGGCCTGCCGGTGGGCGTACCCAACCTGCTGTCCTCGTCGGGTTGCGTGGGCAGCACCAGCGGCATCGGCTACGGCCCCGACGGCGGCTTGATCCCCTACGCTCCCAGCGACGCGAATCCGCTGCTCGGCCCCGACACCTTCGACCTGCTGATCGGTCATGCGCCCGGATCGGCGCGCTCGTTCCCCGCGTTCGTCACGGCCTACCGTGGCACGCCGGTCGGCGAGAACGCGCCCTGCACCGCGGAGTTCATCGGCGAGCGCAAGCTCAACCCGGCGTCGGCCACCGACACGCGCGTCCGCAATCCCAACTTCAACGGCTATTCGCGCAGTGACGCGTGCTACATCCGCGGCTGGGAGACCTTCGACACCTTCAACTTCATCCTCGGCGCGACGCACGTCGCCGGTGCCACGGACAAGGTCAACATCGTCTTCGCCGACCAGATCATCACGCTGTTCGAAGTCGGCGCGATGTGGATCCCCAACCTGCCTGACCTCGACGAGTTGCAGATCGAAGCGCCGGGCACGTACACGCATGCGAGCGCGGGTGCCGACGGCAGCGGCGCGGACGGATCGCAGCAGGCTTGTTCCAAGAACCAGACCTGCGTGGTCGGCGCCGACGGCCTGCGCTTCAACCCGCACCAACAGGATCGCTCGCAGTTCGTCGACAAGGTGTCGTTCGGTTACGACATCATCCAGATCATCCGTTACGAGAGCGTTCTGCCCGGCATCTCGCTGCAGCCGCAGCTCATCTGGAAGCACGACGTGTACGGCAACTCGCCCGGCCCGGGCGAGAACTTCATCAAGGATCGCCGCTCGCTGTTCACGCTTCTCGAGGCCCGCTACAAGTCCTCGCTGTCGGTCAACGTCGGCTATCAGTTCTTCTTCGGCGCCGGCGAACAGAACCTGTACCGCGACAAGGATTTCGCGCAGTTCTACGTCAAGTACCAGTTCTGACGCACCCGCTTCGATCGACCCGGCTGTCGTGCTCCGACAGCCGCGGTCGCTGTGGGGACTTCCTGCGCGGACAGATCGCAGCCAATCCGCTCGAGGCAAGTTGCCCGCGAGGCGCCGGCGGCGGGATCATCGCCTGCCGATCACCGACCTGAATGACCGCGATGAACAAGCTCTGGTACGCGATGGCGTTCGCATCGTCTTTCGTGGTGTGTGCCTGCTCCGCGCCGATCGACGCAGGTGGCAAGAAGCCGGACTCGGGTGCCGCGCTGGCCGAACAGAAGGTGGCATCGCCTGAGTCGTCGACTCCCGCGTCTTCGCAGCCGCCCCTCGTCGGCGGAGATCGCGACGCGCACGGCTGCATCGCATCGGCGGGCTACCAGTGGTGCGAACGCACGGGCCGCTGCGAGCGATCGTGGGAACTCGCCAAGCAGGAAGGGTTCAGTCTCGACGAAGAGGGCTTCAAGGTCTTCTGTTCCACACCGCCAACCCAGTGACCTCCAGCGAAGATGGCAGCGCCGTCAGCCGCTGGTTCGGACCTCACTTCCAGACCTTGCAACCGCTGCTGCGTGACCTTCATCTTCACGGCGGCAGACTGCAGGGCGTCGTGCGGATTCGGGTGGGACGCGGCATCGCGGGATGGCTGTGCCGGCGACTTGCACGATCGATCGGCGTGCCGGTCGATCGCGAACAGCGCGGTTTCGAGGTGCGGATACATCATTCCGATCGCGCCTTGCACTGGGATCGTCGCTTCGAGGCGGCAGGCGAGATGAAATCCACGTTCGTCCCGGTCGGCACCTGGCCCACCGGATAGTGGTTCGAGAACACCCGCGCGCTGTAGCTGCGGCTGTCGGTCGACACCGCGGGCGGCGGCGGGGAGTGGAAGCCGATGCGGGCGTATCTGCACGGCATCCGGCTGCCGCTGGGCTTGTTGCCACGATCGCGCGCGCCGGCAAACGCGTCGAGGGCGGACGCTACGTGTTCGAAGTGGAGTTCGCGGTTCCGCTGCTCGGGCGCGTGCCGAGCTACGGCGGCGATCTGCAGGCCTCGCCGGAACCATCCGCGCAGGACTGAGGGCGCGCAAACTTTTTGCTTGTTGGGGGCGCCAGGGGCGATGCTTTGCCCGCATGGCGCCGACGGCGCATCGAGTGTTCGCGACGTGCACGAATCCCGATCGTCGTTGTTGCTGCAGACTGATGTCCTGCCTACGGAGTCCTGTCCGATCACGCATGCGCCTGATCACCATCCCGATGAGCCATTACTGCGAGAAGGCTCGCTGGGGCCTCGCGCACGCGGGGCTCGAATACCTCGAGCAGCCGCACCTGCAGGTCTTTCACTATCTCGCGGTGCGCCGGCACGCGCGCGGCGGCAAGGTCCCGGTGCTGGTCGCGGATACCGAGGTCATCGAGGACTCCACGGCGATCCTGCAATTCCTCGATCACCATTACGTTCCGGAACGGCGCCGGCTCTACCCCGATGCGCAGCGCAACGAGATCGAAGAACTGGAAGAACGCTTCGACACGATGCTCGGCGTCGAGACGCGGCGCTGGGTCTACTTCCGCTGGATCGACGAGCCCACGCGCGACGTGCTTCGCGTCGCGGCCCAGGGCACGCCCTGGTGGGAGCGTCTGCTCGCGCCGCTGCTGTTTCCGTTGATGCGCCGCTTCCTTGCCATGCGCCTGCGCGCCACGCGTCAGAACGTCGAGGCCGGCCTGCTGATCATCTCGACGATCTTCGACGAGGTGGGCGCCCTGCTCGCAGACGGCCGCCCCTACCTGATGGGTGCGGAGTTCACCGCGGCGGACCTGACGTTCGCCTGCATGGCCGCACCGGTCCTGCTGCCGCCCGAGTACGGCGTGCTGCTGCCGACGCTCGAAGAGGCGCCGATCGAGGCACGTATCGAAGTCGAGCGGTTCCGTCTGCATCCGGCGGGCCAGTTCGTGCTGCGCCTGTACCAGCAACGGCGAGCTGAAATGGGCATCTGATCCGATGCGAAACGCTGGTTCCCCGTTCGATCAGGGCCCCTGCTTCGTGCCATTCCTCAACCACAGTTGCGACGAGATCACAGCATGAATCAGGCCCGTTCCGGCAATGCACTCGTCGGCGCTCTGCTGCTGGTGTCGGCGGCGATCGGGCTCGGTGCGATATCGCTGGGCGCCTGGGGCGCATGGATATCGGCCAATCGCTTTCCCGCCGACAGCACGAGTCTCGGAGTGGCCCAGGGCTTCGCGATCGTTGCGGTGCTGGTCGTGTCCGGCGGATTCTCCTGGACGATGTTCACGCTGCTGCGACCGCTGTTCGGCGGCAAGCCGGATCCGTCCAACAAACTGAACGGCCTGCTCGTGGTCATGGCGCCGGCCGTGACCGGCGTGGTGTCAGGCGTCTATCTGGGGATCGCCATCGTCGCGCTCAGGGTTCTGCACTGGGCCCTGATCGACTGAAGGTCTCGTCGCCGCGTCCGTAGCGGCGCCGAGCCGCCGCGTGCGATCGCGCCGGCTCGGCGAGGGAACCGGTTACGGCCCGAGGGTCGGTACCTGCACGCCGCCCAGGCCGCTGCTCATCGCGTTCCGCGCGGCTTCAGGCATGGCGTCCAGATCCTGGCGCCGGTAGGGCCGGCCCGCGCAGGTCGCGTCGTAGTCGGCCTTGACCACGTTGATCGCGCGGATGTCGCTCTTGAGTTTCTCGACATCGGCGTTGAACGCAACGAGCAAAGCCTGGTGGCTCTGCTGCGCCTGCTTCCACGCGAGGCTGGCCGCGAGGTCGTCGGGCTTGAGCGTATCGCGCTCCGCCTTGAGCGAGGCGCTGCGCGCATTGTAGGTGTTGCGACGCACCTCGTATTCGGCGTTGGTCTGCAGCAGGCGCGCGGACTCCGATCGGAGCGTCTGCACCTGGTTTGCGCAGCGGGCCAGGGCCGGTGCGGTCAAGGCTGACGGGTTCTGCGCCGCCGGCGTCTGGGGCTGCTGCGCGCCTGCCACGCCTGTGGCCACAGCGAGCGCTACGAATACGCCTGCGCGCACGATCCGGAATTCCATCTCACGTCCTCGCTGATCAATGCGCCGAACGGCGCGGCCGCCATTGTCCCGGGTTTGTGCGCGGGCCGCATCCCAAGATTCAGGTCGGCTTCAGCGCGCGGGTCTATCCCGGTCCTACCCCTTCTCATCTCCAGTTGAACTCAGCGGCATGCATCGGGCGGGCCGCCCCCATTGTTCCAGTCGTCATGAACACACCAGCAATCGATGCGGGCCGCAACGACGGGCTCGACGCGCTTCGGGGACTTTTCCTGGTCCTGATGACCCTCACCCACCTGCCGACCGGCCTGAGCTCGGAGCTGGGTCAGCCGTTCGGGCAGCTATCGGCGGCGGAGGGGTTCGTGATGCTGTCCGCGTTCCTCGCAGGGCAGGTCTACCTGCGGCGCGGCATGCGCCAGGGCTTCGGTGCGATGCGCAAGGCGCTGTGGTCGCGCGCCGCCACGGTCTACCGCCACCATCTCGCGCTGTTCGGCTTCGGCATCACGATGGTGCTGCTGATCGGCATCGTCAACGAACAGGCCGCCATCACCAACCTGTTCACGCAATACATGGCGAGTCCGATAAGGACCGCGGTCGCAGGCCTGTTGCTGATCTATCAGCCCGCGCTGTTCGACATTCTCCCGATGTACGTGATGTTCCTGCTGCTGACGCCCTGGGTTCTCGAGCACGCGCGCCGGCATGGATGGAGCGTGCCGCTGGTGCTGAGCGTCGCCCTCTGGACCGCGGCGATGCTGGGTTTGCGCACCTCGTTCCACCAGGGCCTGATGGCGATCACGGGCCTGTCCCTGCCGATGGCGGCGACGGGTTCGTTCAACCCCTTCGCGTGGCAGCTCATCTGGGTCATCGGCCTGTGGCTGGGAACCGCGCGGCTGCAGGGCGTCGAATCGCCGTTGCGTGCGAGCCCGCGGGTGCTGGTGCTGCTCGCGGTGCTCGTCGCCACGTTCCTGGTGTGGCGTCATACGGGCGGGCAGACGCCGTTCGGCGTGGACGCCAGCGGGGCGCCGGTCGCCGCGAACCAGCTCATCGACAAGTGGGACCTCGGCCCGCTGCGACTCATCAACGTGTTTGCGTGGGCGGTGCTGATCGCGGCCGCGGGCCCGGCCATCGTGCGGCGTGTGCCGCTGGGATTCCTGGCGCGGCTGGGGCGCAGCTCGCTGCCGGTTTTCAGCGCCCATCTGGTGTGCTGCCTGCTGGCGCTGGCCGTGTTCGGCGAACCGGGGGCCGCGGGCTCGTCGCTGGTCGATGTGGCGCTGATCCTGGGCAGCCTGCTCGTCATGCAGGCGACGGCGATCATTCACCAGTCGTCGAAGTACGCGACGGCACGTCCGCTTCCGCGTGCACCGCGGGATCTTGCCGACGCGATGGCGATCCCGCGATCCAGAATGACGCCGATGCCGATCAGGTCGGAGTGATGTCGGCGTGCCGCCCTCGCGACGCCATCGGGCCGATGGCTCGGGCGTCGCGCGCACGAGGTTGAGCATGCCGCTGCTCGAAGCGACCGTTGCGCCGCGAGCAGAGGAAGGTCGCAGCAGGCGACGCAGGCCCGAAAACTGCTGCTCCTTTCCGACGTCGTGCGATCGAATCCGCATGTCCGGCCGCAGTTCCCTATTCATGCGGGCCCGTCAGAATTAGCTCATCCGCTTGCTCACAGGTTTTGATGAAATCCCTCCTTGCTCTCGGTCTGCTGTTCGTGGTCGGCATCGGCGGAGCTGCCGATGAAGCCGATCCGACGGCGCCCGCATCAGAGGCCAGCACGGTGTCACCGCAGAAGGTCGTGGCGCCGTCGCCCGGTCCGGTGCTGACGCCGGGCCCCGTCGTGACCCCGGCCGATCCCTGGGCCGAAGCGATGTCCGCGTTTGCCAATGCCGACAATGCCGATGCACATGCGGGTGGCGTGGTCTTCGTCGGCAGTTCCTCGATCCGCCTGTGGGCCGATCTGGAGAAGCGCTACAGCTCGTATTCCGCGGTCAATCGTGGCTTCGGCGGTTCGACGCTGGCCGACTGCGTGAAGCACATGGATCGGCTGGTGCTGCCGCACAAGCCGCGGCTGGTGGTCATCTACGCGGGAGACAACGATCTTGCGGGTGGCCGCAGTTCCGATCAGGTGCTGCTCGACTTCGTGGAACTGACGAGCCGCATCCAGGAGCGGCTTCCGAAGACGCAGATCGTATTCGTCTCGATCAAGCCGAGCCCGGCGCGCATCGATCTTCTGAGCCGCATCCGCGACACCAACACGAAGATTCGCGACTACGTCACGACCAAGCCCTACCTGCGCTACATCGATGTGTTCACGCCGATGCTCGATGCCCAGGGCAAGCCGCGCGGCGAACTGTTCGGCGGCGACTCGCTGCATCTCAACGCCGAGGGATACGCGCTGTGGCACGCGCTGATCTCGCCAGTGCTGCCTACCGAGGAACAGCCGGCGATGGTCAAGGGCGCTGAGCCCAAGACGCCGCCGCCGGTGATGCAGAAGGCCGAGTCCCTGCCTGCCGGGAAGCTGGCCGTCGCCAAGCCCGCGCCCAAGCCGGTCGACGCTCCGATGGCGGAGCAGCGGACAGCGGCCGCGACGGTCGTCGATCCCAAGAGCGCCGTCCCGCCGTCGCAGGCCCCCGCGAGCAGCGATGCGAATGCGACGGCCAAGGCTGGAACCGCCGCCCCGGCGGGCGACACCGATGCGGGTGCGCCACCTGCGCCGTCGATTCCGGATTCATCCAAGAGCGCCGGCGCCGGCGCGCCATCGGTCGACGCTGCGCCTTCGAAACCGGAAACGCCGCCGATCGCGGCGGGCGAGGGCAATGCGAGTCCGCCTCCCGTCCAGGATCCGCCATTCGCTGCGGCCGTGCAGACGCCCGCCCTGCCGTCCGAGGCCTCGTCGTCCGAGATCGCCCGGCTGCCACCGGCACCGCGTACGGTTCGAGCCAACGTGCAGCCGGCGCATAACGTGTCGGTGGCGTCGCCGCCGCCGGCGGGTGACGGCGCCGGAAGCGCGAACGAATCCCGAGACGCGCCGCAAGGCGGGACACCGCAAGCCGAGCCCGCGACGCCGTAGCCGAGCGGACGGACCTCAGTCCGTCCAGGCGCCCCAGGTGACCGTGGGCGGTGAGGGGGCGAGCCACTCGCGCGGATACTTCTGCATGCCCTTGAATACGCGGCTCCACACGATGGCCACCACCGCCAGGCACAGCACGCCCGCCAGCACCGGCTGCCAGAGCGCGGAAAATCCTGCGTGGCTCTGGATCATGATCAGCGGATTGGCGCCGGCCGGCGGATGCACTGTGCGGGTCAGCAGCATGAAACCGATCGCGATCACCTCGGCCGCCGCATAGACCCAGAGCGCGTCGCCAAACGCCTGATAGAACGCGATTCCGACCAGCGCGCCGCCGAGATGTCCGCCGAGCAGGGCGCGCGGTTGCACGGCATCCGCGCGCGTCAGCCCGAACAGGAACAGCGTGGTGCCGCCCAGCGACGCGAGCAGAAACGGCGAATGCGGGGGTGCCACGACGAAGAGCATCAGCGACATCCCTGCCGCTGAACCCAGCAGGCACCAGAGCACTCGGAGCGTGACGGCCGTGCGCGTCGGCGCACCGGCACGCGTCACGGTTCTTCCCCGAACGACCACGACAGCAGCAGCGACGCGTAGCGGCCGTAGTCGGTGCGCGTGGCGACGAAGTTGCCGGGCGCCAGCGGCTGACTGATCGCCTGATCGGATATGCGCTCGTCGGTGAGGTTGTGGCCCACCAGCATCAGCGACCACGGCGAGTCGTAGCCCTGCAGGATCACGCGCAGGTCCAGTACGGTCGTCGCGGACTGCCGTTTGCGCGGATCGTCGTCGAGATCGAGGTAACGCTTGTCGCGAAAACTGGCGCTGACCGCGAACGTGGTCAGGAACGCGTCGGTCAGCGGCAGGCTCATCGAGGGCACGAGATTGGCGGTCCAGCGCGGAGCGAAGGCGAGCGGACGTCCGCCGAGATCCTGCGTCTGCTCACCGGAGTCGGCGCGGGCCGGTGCATCCGGATAGCTGAGGTAGCGCGCCTGCGCGTAGCCCACCGAGGCCTGCAACGTGGCGCCGCGCAGCGGCATCCAGAACGCCTCGGCTTCGAAGCCGCGCGAACGTGCGCGAGCTGCGTTGAGAATCACGAAGCCGCCGTTGCGGAACGTCGACACCTGCAGGTCGTCGAAGACCGTCGAGAACAAGGCCAGCGATGCGCGCAGCGGCGTGCCGAACAGCTCGCCGCGGAATTTCGCGCCGGCTTCGATGCCTTCGGCCAGCTCGGCGTCGTACTCCAGATTGCGCGGTGTCAGCGGCAGCGCGTTGAAGCCGCCGCTCTTGTAGCCCTGCGCCCACGTCAGGTAGGCATTGAGATCCTTCGACGGAATCCATTTGAATCCGACTTTCGGCGACAGGTCGTGCTCGATGCGCGACAGCCGCGTGTCGTGGTTCTCCTGGTCCGCGATCAACGGAACCAGCACGCCTTCGGCGAGGCTGGAGGCGCGGCCATCCTTGCGCTCCACGCCCCAGCGCAGGCCACCGATCAGCGCCCAGTCCGGCAGGAAGCGATGCTCGAACTGACCGAAGTAGGCGTAGGCCTGCGCGTCCTGGTCGAGCTTCACGTTGGCGGATTGCGACTGGCCGAGGATCGGGCTGGTGATCGGATCGAGCAGGCCCAGCACCGTCGACAACGGCGCGCCGAGCGATCCGGCGAGTCCGCCGATCGTGCCCGGCGGCAGGCCCTGGCCCATTGCGCCGGCATTCGCGGCCGTGATGTAGGAGAACGCGGCGCCAAGATCCTCGACGGCGAAGATGTCCGAGGTGTCGAAGCGCGAGTCGAAGAAATACAGGCCGGTGACGAAGGTCACGCCGTAGCCCCAGCCGAGCAGGTCGGGTGCGTGCGCGGCAAGTCGCAGCTCCTGCGTGATCTGCCGGTACACCGAGGGCTTGGCGAGGGTGTCGCTGAGAAAGGGCGCGGCGGTGAAGTCGGCGTC
Organism: Panacagrimonas perspica; assembly: GCF_004364935.1. Taxonomy (GTDB): domain Bacteria; phylum Pseudomonadota; class Gammaproteobacteria; order Nevskiales; family Nevskiaceae; genus Panacagrimonas; species Panacagrimonas perspica. The sequence continues at coordinate 927,799 of NZ_SOBT01000009.1, forward strand.
GAAGTCGCGATGCGGCGTCCTGGCCTGCGCCCAGCCGGTGATCGACACGATCGTGGGGTCGATCAGTTGCAGGAAGCTCGGCGCCTGGTATTCCAGCGTCGTGCTCAGGCTGCCCAGGTTCGCCTGCTCGCGGCTCGGGTAGTTCGCGGAGTTGTGATCGTCGAGCCGCGTCTCGGTGCGCGGGTCGTAGGTGCGCGCCATCGCCAGCATCTCGGGCGTGGCCTGCGTGAACTGGAAGATGTTGAAGTGCGCGTCCTGGCGCGAGTAGAACGCGCCGATGTCGACGGTCAGATCATCCGAGGGCAGGAAACGCAGGCGTGCACGTGTCGTCGCCTGGCGGGTGTTGTCCTCGTTGCGATCCAGGAAGGTGTTGTCGAGCCGCGCGCCGTCGCCGAATTCGTAGTTGCCCGAGAGCCTGAGCGCGGCGGATTCGCCGAGCGGCTGGTTCAGCATCGGCCGCACCGACACCGTGCCGAAACTCGAGGCGAGCACGTCGGCACCGGCGGAGAATTCCCGATGCGGCGCGTTCGTCGTGACATTGAACAGGCCGGCGGTCGCGTTCTTGCCGAACAACGTGCCCTGCGGTCCGCGCAGCACTTCGACGTGATCGATGTCGTGGAACAGGCCGATCAGGAAGTTCGAGCGGCCGTACGACACGCCGTCCACGACAGTGCCCACGCTCGGATCGAACGCGGTGTTGGTGTCGGGCGTCGTCAGGCCGCGGATGCCGAACGTGCCCGCGCTGCCGGACAGCGAGATCGCGACGTTGGCCGTGTAGTCCTGCAGATCGGTGAACGAGGTCGAGCCCGATTCGCGGAAGGTCTCGCCGCTGACCAGGCTGAGCGAGGCCGGCACCTGCTCCTGCGTCTGCGAGATCTTCTGCGCGGTCACGACGATGACCGGCAGCTCCTCGTCCGGAACGTCGGCTGTGTCCTGTGCGAACAGCGACGAGGGTGCGAGGCCCGTGCCGAGCAGCGCGGCGCATGCGATCGCGCACAACCGATCCGTGTTGATCGTCTTGATGCTGTCCAGGGAATGCCCCGCTTGCCGTGCGCGATGGGACGGGCCCTCGCGATCGGCTTTGATCGTTGTGGGACGCAGTATCCGGGCTTCGGCTCCGCTCGGACAGTGCCGTTGTTCGGGATCAGGTCACGTCGGCTTCGCGTGACAGGGCCGTGGCGAGGCTGCGCAGGTTGCGCACCGTCGCCGAGGCATCCCCTCGGCGCCAGATCAGGCTCATCTGCGCCACCGGCGCGCCGCTCGAAAGCGGACGGTAGACGATGCCTTCCGAGTGGATCTTGCGCATCGAGGCCGGCACCAGCGACACGCCGAGGCCTGCCGCGACGAGGTTGACGATGGAGGTCACCTGCGAGGCTTCCTGGGTTACGCGCGGACTGAAGCCGGCGCGATGGCAGGCCGTGATGATCTGGTCGTAGAGGCCCGAGCCGACCGGCCGGGAGAACAGCACGAAAGGTTCGAGCGACAGTGCGCCCAGTGGGACCGTGCGCCGGCGCGACAGCGGATGACCCTGCGGCAGCGCCAGCAGCAGGGGTTCGTCGAACAGATGTTCGTTCGCGATGCCCGGCGTCTCGTCGAGCAGCGGACGCACGAACGCGAGGTCCAGCACGTTCGCGCGGATACGTTCGGCAAGCACCGGCGTGCTGGCCTCGTCCAGCGTCATCCAGACGCCGGGATGCCGTTCGCGGTACTCGCGCAGGATGCGCAGGATCAAGGGATGGAACGGAGCGGAGTTGATCATTCCCACGCGCAGGCGGCCGTGCTCGCCGAGCGCCGCCTGGCGCGCCCGTCCTGCGGCGGCCTGGGCGCTGGCGAGGATCGCGCGCGCATCTTCGAGAAACGAATGCCCGGCGTCCGTGAGTTCGACCCGACGCTGGGCGCGCCGGAACAGCGGCGTGCCGATCTCGGCCTCGAGCTGGCGGATCTGCATGCTCAACGGCGGCTGCTGCATGCCCAGCTTCTCGGCCGCGCGCCGGAAGTGCAGGGCTTCGGCAACCGCAACGAAGTAGCGCAGGTGGCGGAGTTCCATTGATACGCAAGATATATCAATCGCGCCGCTTTCATATATTGGACAGCGGGCGGCGGGGCTCTCTATCTTGCGGGACCCGGGTGTGAAACCGGGGACCGGCCCTTGTCGACTGAAAGGCTTTCAACGCAAAGGACGCAAAGGAAAAAGAAAGGACGCAGAGGAAATCTGAATGCCTGTCGTGGGTCCGGCAGGTGAGCGGAGCTCCGTCATTTTCCTTTGCGTCCTTTGCGTTGAAACGCTTTTCTCGGCCCACAGCCGTTCCAGGTTCGCGGGAACAGCCGATGCTCCGTTTCACCATCACATTCATTCGTCGACATTGACGTCACCGCCGCCGTTTCACCGCGCGAAAGAGGATTCACATGAGCGAACCCCTGAACGACCTGGACCCGATCGAAACTGCCGAGTGGGTCGATTCGCTGCAGACCGTGCTCGACCGCGAAGGGCCGGAGCGTGCGCACTTCCTGCTCGAGACGCTCACCGAGAAGGCGCGCATGTCCGGCGCGTTCATCCCGTTTTCGCCGAACACGCCGTACGTCAACACGATTCCGCCGCACCTCGAAGAGCGTTCACCGGGCAACCACGATATCGAGTGGAAGCTGCGCAGCTACATCCGCTGGAACGCGATGGCGCTGATCCTGAACGCCAACAAGGAACACGCGGGCATCGGCGGGCACATCGCCAGCTTCGCGTCGTCGGCGACGCTCTACGACGTCGGCTTCAACCATTTCTGGAAAGGTCCCGATCATCCGCAGGGCCAGGACCTGATCTACATCCAGGGCCACGTCACGCCGGGCATCTATGCGCGTGCGTTTCTCGAAGGGCGTCTCACCGAGCAGCAGTTGCAGCGATTCCGCATGGAGGCGCTCGAACCGGGACTCTCCAGCTATCCGCATCCCTGGCTGATGCCCAAGTTCTGGCAGTTCGCCACGGTGTCGATGGGCCTCGGGCCGATCATGGCGATCTACCAGGCGCGGCTGATGAAGTACCTGCACAACCGCGGCATCAAGGACATGACGGGCCGCAAGGTCTGGTGCTTCTGCGGTGACGGCGAGATGGACGAGCCCGAGTCGCTGGGCGCCATCGACATCGCGGACCGCGAGAAGCTCGACAACCTCGTGTTCGTCATCAACTGCAACCTGCAGCGCCTCGACGGACCGGTGCGCGGCAACGGCAAGATCATCCAGGAACTCGAAGGCATGTTCCGCGGCTCGGGCTGGAACGTGCTCAAGGTGGTCTGGGGCGGCGCCTGGGACGGCCTGCTCGCGCGCGACAAGGACGGCCACCTCGCGCGGCTGATGAACGACACCGTCGACGGCGAGTACCAGGGCTACAAGGCCAAGGGCGGTGCGTTCACGCGCGAGCACTTCTTCGGCAAGGACCCCGAGACCGCGAAGATGGTCGCCACGATGAGCGACGACGAGATCGCGCAGCTCAATCGCGGCGGCCACGACCCGCACAAGGTCTACGCCGCGTATGCCGCGGCCAGCAAGCACACCGGCACGCCGACCGTGATTCTCGCCAAGACCGTGAAGGGCTACGGCATGGGCGAGGCCGGCGAAGGCCAGAACATCACGCACCAGCAGAAGAAGATGGGGCTGGAGGCGCTGAAGAAATTCCGCGACCGCTTCAGGATCCCGGTGCCGGACGACCAGATCGAGGAGCTGCCGTTCTACAAGCCGGCGGAGGATTCGCCGGAGATCCAGTACCTGAAGGCGCGGCGCGAAGCACTCGGCGGACACCTGCCGCAGCGCACCGTCAAGGAAGAGACGCTCGAAGTGCCGGCGCTGAGCACGTTCCAGCGCATCCTGGATTCGAGCGGCGAGCGCGAGATCAGCACGACGATGGCCTTCGTGCAGTTCCTGCAGATCCTGCTGCGCGACAAGGTCTGCGGGCCGCGCGTGGTGCCGATCATTCCGGACGAGGGACGCACGTTCGGCATGGAGGCGATGTTCCGTTCGCTCGGCATCTACTCGGTGGTCGGCCAGAAGTACAAGCCGGAGGACGCCGACCAGCTCGCGTTCTACAAGGAAGACATCAAGGGCCAGATCCTCGAGGAAGGCATCACCGAGGCCGGCGCGATGTCGAGCTGGATCGCGGCGGGCACGTCATACGCGAACCACGGCACCGCGCTGCTCCCGTTCTACACGTTCTATTCGATGTTCGGCTTCCAGCGCGTGATGGACCTGTGCTGGGCCGCCGGCGACATGCGCGCCCGCGGATTCCTGATGGGCGCCACCGCCGGCCGCACGACGATCAACGGCGAGGGCCTGCAGCACGAGGACGGCCACAGCCACGTGATGGCGTCGCTGGTGCCCAACTGCAAGGCCTACGACCCGGCCTTCGCGTACGAGCTGGCCGTGATCATCCAGCACGGCATGAAGGAGATGGTCCAGGAGCACAAGGACAACTACTACTACCTGACCATCTACAACGAGAACCACACACACCCCTCGATGCCCGCGGGCTGCGAGAGCGGCATCGTGCGCGGCATGTACCTGTTCAAGTCCGAGGACCAACCGGCCAAGGCGCACGTGCAGCTGATGGGCTCGGGTTCGATCTTCCGCGAGGTGCTGGCGGCCTCGGAAATCCTGAAGGCCGACTGGGGCGTGACCAGCGACGTCTGGAGTGTGCCCAGCGTCAACGAACTCGCGCGCGACGGCCGCGAGTGCGAGCGCTGGAACCTGCTGCACCCGGATCAGCCGCAGAAGAAGAGCTATCTGCAGGAATGCATCGGCGGCATGACCGGGCCGGTGATCGCGAGCACCGACTACGTGCGCGCGTACACCGAACAGTTGCGCCCCTACATGACGGCGCCGTTCCACACGCTGGGCACCGACGGCTTCGGGCGTTCGGACAACCGTCCCGCGCTGCGCGACTTCTTCGAGGTCGATCGCCGCTGGATCACGGTCAAGGCCTTGCGTGCGCTGGCGGATCTCAAGCTGGTGCCGCCGGAGCGCGTCTCGCAGGCGATCAAGCTGTACGGCATCCGCGTGGATCGCGCGGCGCCGTGGACGGTGTAGCGGGACGGCGAGTGGAAACACGCGCGCGATGCGCGACCCCGTCACACTGTGAATAATTCCAACCGCTCACGCGGAGCTTGAGGTCCTCGGACGACATGGCAAATCTCATCGACGTGCAGGTGCCCGACATCGGCGACTTCCAGGGCGTTCCGGTCATCGAACTGCTGGTGAAGGACGGCGACACGGTGGCCAAGGACCAGGCCCTGGTGGTGCTGGAGTCGGACAAATCGACGATGGAAGTGCCGTCGCCGGAAGGTGGCGTCGTGCGCGGACTGAAAGTGAAGGTCGGCGACAAGCTGTCGAAGGGCGATCGCATCTGCCGCCTCGAACTCGAAGGCGCCGCCGAACCGGCGAAGCCCGCCGCGAAGGCCGCTGCCGAGACGCCGGCCGCGCCCGCACAGAAGAAGGAAGGCAAGACGGCGGACAAGGCTGCCGCGCGGGGCGACTTGTTCACGGCCCCTGAGCCCGCGAAGGCGGCGGCGTCTTCTGCTGCCTCGGCAAGTCTCGCGGTGACGGTCCCCGACATCGGCGACTTCCAGGGTGTGCCGATCATCGAACTGCTGGTGAAGGACGGCGACACCGTCGAGAAGGACCAGGCGCTGATGGTGCTGGAGTCCGACAAGTCGACGATGGAAGTGCCGTCGCCCGGCGCCGGCACGATCCGCGGCTTGAAGGTGAAGGTCGGCGACAAGGTGTCGAAGGGCGATGCGCTGCTGTCGCTCGAAGGCGCGGGCGGCGCGCCCGCCGTTGCGGCGCCGGCCAAGGCCCAGGGCGAGACCCTGGCAGCGCCGGCCGCGGAGAAGCCTGCGGACGCGCAGCCCGCTGCTCCGGTGGCGGCAACCGCGGAAGCCGCGGTGCCGGCAGGCGCCAATGTCCACGCGGGTCCTGCGACGCGCAAGTTCGCGCGCGAACTCGGGGTGGACCTTTCGAAGGTCGTCGGCTCCGGTCCGAAGAATCGCGTCCAGATCGAGGACGTGCAGCGTTTCGTCAAGCAGCAGATGACGGCTCCGGCGGCCGCAGCTCCCGGCGCGGCTCCGACCGGTGGTGCCGGCATCCCGCCGGTTCCGGCGCAGGACTTCTCGCTCTACGGCGAGATCGAGACCACGCCGCTGGCGCGCATCCGCAAGCTGTCGGCCACCTTTCTGCACCGCTCCTGGCTCAACGTTCCGCACGTCACGCAGCAGGACGAGGCCGACATCACCGAGCTCGAAGCCTTCCGCAAATCCGCCAGCGAGGACGCCGGTGTGAAGCTGACGTTGCTGCCGTTCGTCATGAAGGCGGTTGCCGTGGCGATTCGCCAGTATCCGGAGATGGGCTGTTCGCTGTCGCCGGACGGTGGCAGCCTGATCATGAAGAAGTACTGCCACATCGGATTCGCCGCCGATACGCCCAATGGCCTGCTGGTGCCGGTGGTGCGCGACGTCTGGGGCAAGACGCTGACGCAGCTCGCGGCAGAGACCGCGGAGCTGGCCAAGAAGGCGCGCGACGGCAAGCTCAAGCCCGACGAGATGAAAGGCGGCTGCTTCTCGATCTCCAGCCTGGGCGGCATCGGCGGCAGCTTCTTCACGCCGATCGTCAATGCACCCGAAGTCGGCATCCTCGGCGTCTCGCGCGGCGTGATGAAGCCGGTCTGGGACGGCAAGGCGTTCCAGCCGCGGCTGATGCTGCCGCTGTCGCTCTCCTACGACCACCGCGTGATCGATGGCGCCTACGCGGCGCGCTTCATCGTGGCGCTGGTGAAGCTGCTCGGGGATATCCGGCGGCTCAGCCTGTAGCCGGCGCGGTTGCTCGCCGGCCAGCGGGAATTCCGGGCTGCGCCCGGCTTCGACGTGCCCCGCGTCTCGGGCGCGTCTCCGGGGTAGCTGTCGGGCTCACCCGCCGTGGCGTACGCTGACGTCGCAATATGCATAGGGGATGGCGACGAACGTGATTGAGGCTTTCGTCCGGATGATCGGACAGATTTTCGGGGTCGATCGGATAGGGGAGGAGAGCCGCCAGGAATTTGCGACGCAGGCCTACCGGGTCAGTGCCGAGCGAGGGCTGCGCGCCGCCTGGGCCGTGTTCGTACTCGGGCTGCCGCTGTTCCTGTTGATCGACTTCGCGACCTGGAAGTCGGGTCAGTGGGACGTGCAGCCGGCCCATGAGCGCATCTTCTGGTGGCGCGTCGCACTGACCGGCCTGCTCGTCACGCTGCTGGTCCTGGGCCGGCTCATCCCGGATGAGCGCAAGTGCGATCGCGTGTTCGCCTGGAGCAGCGCCATCGCGTTCCCGCTGTTCGGCGCGTGGTTCGCGATCGTGTGCCAGACGCTGATCACGGACGCCTCGATCTACGCGCTTTTCCTGATCGGCACGGCGGTTCTGTTTCCGCTGCCGCTGCTACGCAAGCTGCTGATCTATCCGGCGACCTTGCTGGTACTGCTTGCAGGCCTGACATGGACGTCGGCTGACCCGGTTTCGATGTACCACGTGACCGTCAACGCGACCTGCGTGGGTATCGGCGCGATCGTGGTCGAGGCGGTGGCCATGCGTACGTACGCAGCCGACTTCGCCAAGAGCATCGAGATCGAGCTCGAACGGCGACGCGCGGACACGCTGCTGCGCAACGTGTTGCCTGCCACCGTCGCCGAGCGGCTCAAGCGCGACCCTACGACACGCGTCGAACATCATCCGGCGGTGAGCGTGCTGTTCGCCGATTTCGTCGGCTTCGGCAAGCTGACGCAGGATCTGCCACCCGAGCAGATGATCGCGCTGCTCGATCAGCTGTTCCACGAATTCGACGAAGCCGCCGATCGCTTCGGCGTCGAAAAGATCAAGACGCTCGGCGACTCCTACATGGCGGCCTGCGGCGTGCCCGCGGCACAGCCGGACCACGCGCTGCGTACCGCGCAACTGGCGCTACGGATCCAGGCGATCGCGGGGCGCTTCAAGTCGGATCGCGGCCTGCCGGTGCGCGTGCGCGTGGGGCTGCACACCGGACCTGCCATCGCCGGCGTCATCGGGCGCAAGAAGTTCTGTTACGACCTCTGGGGCGACACGATCAACTTCGCGGCGCAGCTGCAGGCGTCGAGCGCACCCGACCGGATCCACGTCAGCGAAGCGATGCGCAGCGCCCTGGGCGATGAATTTCGCTTCGCGGCGCGCGAGCCGATCGCGCTGAAGGGCCGTGCACAGGTGAGCACCTACGATCTGATCGGCCGGACGATCGAAGGCGAGCCCTTCAATGACCGATTGGCGCGGATGGAGACACCGGCCTGAGCAGCGGACCGCAGGGTCCCGCAACGGGCACGCCTGTTGCGGTGGCCGACCCACGCCATGCTCGCTAGCATCACCGCCCATGCAACTTCCATCCGGTCGCCGATCCGAATGAACACCCCGCGACCGCCGCGGCCCGCAGCGAAGGCATTCCGATCTTCCGCGTCTGCGCCCGGTGCGATCCTCCGAAGGTGCCCCCCGTGAAGCTCGCCCCCGACAGCAGCACGCGCCTGCGCACGCTCGGCTGGCGCGAATGGGTGTCCCTGCCGGACCTCGGCATCGCGAACATCAAGGCCAAGGTCGACACCGGCGCGCGGACATCGGCGATCCATGCCTTCGCCATCGAGCGCCTTTCGATCGACCGCGTGCGCTTCGGCGTACACCCGCTGCAGCGCGGCGAGCGGGAGATCTGGTGCGAGACCGAGGTCGTCGACGAGCGCTGGGTGACGGATTCGGGCGGGCACCAGGAATTCAGACCGGTGATCGTCAGCCACGTATCGCTCGGCGCAGATCGCTGGCCGATCGAGATCACGCTGACGGCGCGCGACAACCTGCTCTTCCGCATGCTGCTCGGCCGCACCGCGCTGGCCAGCCGTTTCCGGGTCGACCCGGCTGCGAGCTATCTGGTCGGCGCGTCCCCGCGCCTGCGCAAGATCAAGACCTCCCGCTCGTGAAGATCGCCATCCTGTCGCGCAACCGCCGCCTCTATTCCACCCGGCGGCTGGTGCAGGCAGCGCAGGAGCGGGGGCACGACGTTCGCGTCATCGACGTGCTGCGCTGCTACATGAACATCGCGCCGCACCATCCGGAGATCCATTACCGCGGCCAGAAGCTCGAAGGCTTCGACGCCGTGATTCCGCGCATCGGCGCCAGCGTGACGTTCTACGGCGCCGCCGTGGTGCGCCAGTTCGAGATGCAGGGTGTGTATTCGCTCAACGAGTCGGTGGCGATCACGCGCTCGCGCGACAAGCTGCGCGCCCACCAGTTGCTGGCACGAAAGGGCATCGGTATGCCGGTGACCGGCTTCGCCTATGCGCCGGACGACACGGCCGATCTCGTGGGCCTGGTCGGCGGCGCGCCGGTGGTGGTCAAGCTCACCGAGGGCACCCAGGGACGCGGCATCGTGCTGTGCGAAACCGACAAGGCGGCCGAGTCGGTGATCGAGGCGTTCCGCGATCTGGACGCGTATTTCCTCGTGCAGGAATTCGTCGAGGAGGCCAAGGGTGCCGACATCCGCTGCTTCGTGATCGGCGGTCGCGTGGTGGCGGCCATGCTGCGCCAGGCCAAGACCGGTGAATTCCGCTCCAACCTGCATCGCGGCGGGGCCGCCAGCAAGGTCAGGATCACGCCCGAAGAGCGATCCACCGCTGTGCGCGCCGCCAAGATCATGGGGCTGAGCGTGGCCGGCGTGGACATCCTGCGCTCGAACCACGGACCGGTCGTCATGGAGGTGAATTCCTCGCCCGGCCTGGAAGGGATCGAGACCGTCAGCGGCGTGGATATCGCGTCGCGGATCATCGAACACATCGAGAAGAACGCGCGTCCAGGGAACACCAAGACCAAGGGAACCGGGTGATGGATTCCTTCCGGATTGCGGATACGACGGTGGAGCCCGGCGAGCGCCGCCTCGTCAACGTGCCGGTGGCCCGTCTCACCACCGGTGCGCCGGTGCATCTGCCGGTGATCGTGCAGCGCGGGCTGCTGCCGGGCCCGACGATGTTCCTGAGTGCCGCGCTGCACGGCGACGAGATCATCGGGGTGGAGATCATCCGCCGCGTGCTCAGACTCCCGCAGCTCCCCGAACTGCGCGGAACGATCCTGGCGGTGCCGATCGTCAATACGCTGGCCTTCATCCACCAGTCGCGCTACCTGCCGGACCGTCGCGACCTGAATCGCAGTTTCCCGGGCAGTGCGAGCGGCTCGCTGGCTGCACGGTTGGCCTGGTTGTTCCTGCGCGAGGTGGTGGGACGCTGCGATTTCGGCATCGATCTTCACACCGGCGCCGTGCATCGCCCGAACCTGCCGCAGATCCGCACCGATCTGCGCAACGAAACCAACCAGCGGCTCGCCAAGGCTTTCGGGGCGCCGCTGTTCCTGGATTCGCAGCCCACGGCCGGCACGCTGCGCGAGTACACGACGCGCAAGAACATCCCGGTGATCCTGTACGAGTCCGGTGAGGCCCTGCGCTTCGACGAGACCGCCATCCGCATGGGCACGCAGGGCGTGCACAACGTGATGTGGGAGATGGGGCTGCTGGAGCGCCCCGAGTTTTCGCCGCTGCGCATGGCCGAGCCGGTGCTGGCGCACTCGAGCCGCTGGCTGCGGGCGGCCGCCAGCGGCATCCTGCGGACCGGCGTCGCGCTGGGTGATCACGTGCGCAAGGGCCAGACCCTCGGGATCATCGGCGACCCTTTCGGCGAGTCCGAAGTGTCCGTGATCTCCGCCACCGAAGGTGTCGTCATCGGCCGGCTCAACCTGCCGCTGGTGCACGAGGGCGATGCGCTGTTCCATATCGGCACCTTCGACGTGCCTGAAGACGCCAAGCAGGCGGTCGACCAGATGGAAGCCGAGATGCGGACCTGGAGCGGCGAGGAGCCGCCGCTCGTCTAGCGATCGTCTGCGCCGGATCGTCGGCAGGGTTCCGACGACGCCGCAACGGAGGGACTTTCTCGCGGACCTTCCCTCGTCACGCGAACGTCATGCGATCCGTGAGCGGCGACTTGCACGGCAGCGCGATGGGCGCTTGCGTCGAGTCGTTATAGGGCGCGCACTAACACCCTCCCTGTTCTTCCGCCAAAGCGGTTGGCTTTGTCGTTACAATCCTGCCGACAAGGCTCGCCACACGACACCGGGACTCGGGCAGAGCCGCTCCAACGACGGACGAGCGAATGACGGGAGAGGCAGCCATGTCAGCCGAAACGTGGGCTATCGCGGTCTATGTGACCGTGACGTTCGCGATCATCGGCATCATGCTGCTCGGCTCCTGGCTCCTCGGCGGTCGCGCCTGGGGCCGCGCAAAGGAAGAGCCGTTCGAGTCCGGTGTGCTGGGCGCCGGGTCCACGCGCCTTCGTCTGTCGGCCAAGTTCTACCTGGTCGCCATGTTTTTCGTGATCTTCGATCTCGAGGCGGTATTCCTGTTCGCCTGGGCGATCAGCGTGCGCGAGTCGGGCTGGCCGGGTTTCATCGAGGCGCTGGTCTTCATCTCCATCCTGGTCGCCAGCCTGGCGTACCTGTGGCGTATCGGCGGGCTCGAATGGGCTCCCGACGGGCGTCGCAAGCTTGCGCAACGCGACAAAGCCAATCCGGCCTGATTCCCAACGAGACGGCCAGCACTTCGCAAGCCATGGAATACACGCTCACACGGATCGATCCGAACAAGCAGACGTACCCGATGCAGCAGCGTTCCACCGGGCCGGACCCGATGGAGACGCAGGTGCACAAGAACGTCTTCCTCGGAAAGCTCGAAACGATGATGCACGGCGCCGTCAACTGGGGCCGCAAGAATTCGATCTGGCCGTACAACTTCGGCCTGTCCTGCTGCTACGTGGAGATGGCGACGGCGTTCACGCCCACGCACGATCTCGCACGCTTCGGCGCCGAGGTCATCCGTGCGTCGCCGCGCCAGGCCGATCTGATGGTCGTGGCCGGCACCTGCTTCATCAAGATGGCCCCCGTCGTGCAGCGGCTGTACGAGCAGATGCTCGAGCCCAAGTGGGTCATCTGCATGGGTGCCTGCGCCAATTCCGGCGGCATGTACGACATCTATTCGGTGGTGCAGGGCGTCGACAAGTTCCTGCCGGTGGACGTCTACATCCCGGGCTGCCCGCCGCGTCCCGAAGCCTTTCTGCAGGCCCTGGGCCTGCTGCAGGACTCGATCGGCAAGGAACGCCGGCCGCTGTCGTGGGTCGTGGGTGAGCAGGGCATCTACAAGGCGAACATGCCGGCCCAGCGCGACCTGAAGCACGCCGAGCGCGTCGCGCAGACGGTTCTTCGCACTCCGGATTCCGTCTGACCGATGGCTGACGACGCCGCACCGAACACGGGCCTCCAGCACGACATCGTGCGCGAGGTCTATCGCCGTTTCGGCGAGGGCGAGTTCCGCTTCCAGGCCACGATCGATGGCATGCCGACCCTGTGGGTCGAGGCCGGCCGCATCCTCGACGTCCTCAAGTTCCTGAAGAGCGAGGTCCAGCGTCCGTACCGGATGCTGTTCGACCTGACCGCCATCGACGAGCGCGTGCGCAAGCACCGCGACGGCCAGCCGGCCAGCGACTTCACGGTGGTCTATCACCTGCTGTCGATCGATCGCTGCAATGCCAAGGAACTCGCGGGCGGCGACATTCGCCTGAAGGTCGGCCTCGTCGGCGAAAAGCCGGAGTGCCCGTCCTGCATTTCCATCTTCAAGAACGCCAACTGGTACGAGCGCGAAGCCTGGGACCTGTTCGGCGTGGTCTTCACCGGTCACCCGAACCTGCGCCGCATCCTGCTGCCGCCGCGTTGGGAAGGTCATCCGGGACGCAAGGATTATCCGGCGCGCGCCACCGAGTTCGATCCGTTCCTGCTCGACCAGATGCGCCAGGACCTCGACCAGGAAGCGCTGCTGTTCAAGCCCGAGGAATGGGGCATGCAGCGGTCCTCCGGGGATGTGGACTTCATGTTCCTGAACCTGGGGCCGAACCATCCGAGCGCGCACGGTGCCTTCCGCATCGTGCTGCAGCTGGATGGCGAGGAGATCGTGGATTGCGTGCCGGACATCGGCTACCACCACCGCGGTGCCGAGAAGATGGCCGAGCGCCAGTCCTGGCACACGTTCATCCCGTACACCGATCGCATCGACTATCTCGGCGGGGTGATGAACAACCTGCCGTACGTGATGAACGTCGAGAAGCTCGCCGGCATCACGGTGCCGGATCGCGTCAAGACGATCCGCGTGATGATGTCCGAGTTCTTCCGCATCACCTCGCACCTGCTGTTCTACGGCACCTACTGCCAGGACGTCGGTGCGATGAGCCCGGTGTTCTTCATGTTCGTGGACCGGCAGAAGGCCTACGACGTGATCGAAGCCGTCACCGGTTTTCGCATGCATCCGGCGTGGTTCCGTATCGGCGGACTGGCGCACGATCTTCCGAACGGCTGGGAGCGCAAGGTCAAGGAGTTCATCGACTGGCTGCGGCCGCGCATGGACGAATACGAGAAGGCCGCGCTCAAGAACGCCGTGCTGGTCACGCGTTCCAAGGGCGTTGCCGCCTACGACGCGGCCGAGGCGCAGGAGTGGGGCGTCACCGGTCCGGGGCTGCGTGCCGCGGGCGTGAACTTCGACTACCGCAAGGCGCGTCCGTACTCCGGTTACGAGAACTTCGACTTCGAAGTGCCGCTCGCGGACGTCAGTGACGTCTACACGCGCGGTTGCCTGCGTGCAGAGGAAATCCGCCAGTCGCTGCGCATCATCGAGCAGTGCATGAACAACATGCCCGCGGGTCCGTTCAAGGCGGATCACCCGCTGACCTGTCCGCCGCCGAAGGAACGCGCGCTGCACGACATCGAAACGCTGATCACGCACTTCCTGGGCGTGAGCTGGGGCCCGATCATGCCGCCGGGCGAATCGACGACGATCATCGAGGCGACCAAAGGCCTTAACAGCTACTACTCGGTGGCCGACGGCAGCACGACGTCGTATCGCACGCGCATCCGCACGCCGAGCTTTGCGCACCTGCAACAGATTCCGGCGGCGATCAACGGGCACATGATCCCGGACCTGATCGCCTACATCGCGTCCATCGATTTCGTGATGGCGGACGTGGATCGCTAGAGGCCATGCAGAAAGAAACCGTCATCAAGCTCGCTGATCTCGGAAAGGCGCCGCCGTTCGCGCTGAGCGACGCGGAGCGTCACGAGATCGAGGAAGAGATTCACCATTATCCGGACAGCCGCGCCGCGAGCATCGGTGCGCTGAAGATCGTGCAGAAACACCGCGGCTGGGTGCCGGACGCGGCGATCCCGCAGATCGCGAAGATGATCGGCAGCGATGCCGCCGATCTCGAAGGCGTGGCCACGTTCTACAGCCTGATCTTCCGTCAGCCGGTCGGTCGCCATGTGATCACGGTGTGCGACAGCATCTCCTGCCATCTGACCGGCTACGACGAGCTCAAGACCGCGCTCGAAGCCAAGCTCGGCATCCGCTACGGCCAGACCACGCCGGACCAGCGCTTCACGTTGCTGAACATCTGCTGCCTCGGCGCCTGCGACCGCGGTCCGACGATGATGATCGACGAGGATCTGCACGGCGACGTCGATCCCGCGGGTCTCGACCAGATTCTCGGAGCGTACTCGTGAGCAAGATCAGCGCCGAGACGCACCCGCTGACGTACACGATCGATGCCGCGCGCGGTCCGCTCGATCTGAAGGGTTACGAGAAGGCCAACGGCTACGCGGGTTTGCGCAAGGCGGTGAAGGACTTCAAGCCGCAGGAAGTGCAGTCGCGCGTCAAGGACGCCAACCTGCGCGGTCGTGGCGGTGCGGGCTTCCCGACCGGCATCAAGTGGAGCCTGGTTCCGATGGGACCGGATGCGGGCGCGAAGTATCTCGTCTGCAATGCCGACGAGATGGAGCCCGGCACGTTCAAGGACCGCCTGCTGATGGAGCAGGCGCCGCACCTGATGGTGGAGTCGATGATCACGGCCGCGTACGCGATCGGCGCGTGCACCGGCTACATCTTCCTGCGCGGCGAATACGTCGTGGCTGCAGCGAACCTCAACAAGGCGCTGGCCGAGGCGCGCGCCGCCGGCCTGCTGGGCAAGAACATTCTGGGCACCGGCTGGGACTACGACTGCTTCGTCCACACCGGCGCCGGCCGCTACATCTGCGGCGAAGAGACCGCGCTGATCAATTCGCTGGAAGGCAAGCGCGCCAATCCGCGTGCCAAGCCGCCGTTCCCGCAGATCAGCGGCCTGTGGGGCCGTCCGACGGTGGTCAACAACGTCGAGACGCTCTGCAACATCCCGTCGATCGTGTTGAACGGCGGCGACTGGTTCAAGGGATTGAGCCAGGGCAAGACCAAGGATGGCGGCACCAAGCTGTACGGCTGCTCGGGTCGCGCCAACAAGCCCGGATGTTGGGAACTGCCGTTCGGCACGACCACGCGCGAGATCCTGGAAGTGCACGCCGGTGGCATGAAAGGCGGCAAGAAGCTCAAGGCCTGGTTGCCGGGCGGCGCTTCGACCGACTTCCTGATGCCCGAGCATCTCGACCTGCCGATGGATTTCGACACGATCTCCAAGGCCGGTTCGCGCATGGGCACGGGACTGATCACCGTCGTTGCGGAAGACCAGAGCATGGTGTCCGCGGTGCGCAACCTCGAAGAGTTCTTCGCACGCGAGTCCTGCGGCTGGTGCACGCCTTGCCGTGACGGACTGCCGTGGTCGGTGCGCATCCTGCGCGCCATCGAGAACGGTGAAGGCCGGCCGGGCGACATCGAAAAGCTGATGACGCTGACCAAGCAGCTCGGTCCCGGTCGCACGTTCTGCGCGCATGCGCCGGGCGCGATGGAGCCGCTGCAGTCGGCGATCAAGTATTTCCGTGGCGAGTTCGAGGCCGGAATTCGTGGGGCTGCTGTGACGGCTGCGCCCGCGACGGCTGCCGTTCGCGGCTGATGATTCAAAGAAGGGCTAACGCAAAGGCGCAAAGGAAAAGATGAAGCAAAGGACGCAAAGGGAGATGGATGAAAGGAGTCGCGACATGTGCGCGGAGCGCCCGTTTTCATCTTTGCGTCCTTTCTTTTCCCTTTGCGCCTTCGCGTTAGCCGTTGCCGTTCCGGCGGAGCAAGACTAGATGGCCAAGATTCACGTCGACGGCAAGGACTACGAGGTCAGCGGCAGCGACAACCTGCTGCAGGCCTGCCTGTCGCTCGGACTCGATATTCCGTATTTCTGCTGGCACCCGGCGCTGGGCAGCGTCGGCGCCTGCCGTCAGTGCGCGGTCAAGCAGTACCGTGACGAGAACGACAAGAACGGCCGCATCGTGATGTCGTGCATGACGCAGGCGCAGGACAACATGTACATCTCCATCGCGGACGGCGAAGCCGCCGAGTTCCGCGAGGCGATCATCGAGTTCCTGATGACCAACCACCCGCACGACTGCCCGGTCTGCGAAGAGGGCGGTCACTGTCATCTGCAGGACATGACGGTGATGACGCGGCATCACTCGCGTTCGTACCGTTTCGACAAGCGCACCCATCTCAACCAGGACCTCGGGCCCTTCATCGGCCACGAGATGAACCGCTGCATCTCCTGCTATCGCTGTGTTCGCTACTACCGCGATTACGCCGGTGGCACGGACCTGGGCGTGTACGGCGCGGCGTCCAACGTTTACTTCGGCCGCGTCGAGGATGGCGTGCTGGAGAACGAATTCAGCGGCAACCTCACCGAGGTCTGCCCGACCGGTGTCTTCACCGACAAGACGCACTCCGACAAGTACGTGCGCAAGTGGGACATGCAGTTCGCGCCCAGCATCTGCTCGGGCTGTTCGGTGGGTTGCAACGTGTCGCCGGGCGAACGCTACGGTGAAGTGCGCCGCATCGAGAACCGCTACCACGGCGCGCTCAACGGCTACTTCCTCTGCGATCGCGGCCGCTTCGGTTACGGCTATACCAATCGCAAGGATCGTCCGAAGCACCCGGTGCTGAAGGTCGAGGGCAAGTTCAAGATCGTGTCGGGCGAAACCGGCACGGAACAGGTTCGCGCCATCGTTTCAGGCGCATCGAGAATTCTCGGCATCGGTTCGCCGCGCGCCTCGCTGGAAGCGAATTTCGCGCTGCGCAGCGTCGTCGGGGCGGATCGCTTCAACAGCGGTGTCGCCTCGCACGAGCACGAACTGGTCAAGCTCGCGAGCAGCATCCTGCGAGGGCCGCTCGGCGCTTCGACGATCCGCGGCATGGAAGACGCCGATTGCGTGCTGGTGTTGGGCGAGGATCTGACGCAGACCGCACCGCGTGTCGCACTGGGCATTCGTCAGGCCGCGCGCGGCAAGATGATCACCGAGGGCGCGAAGAAGAACATTCCGGAGTGGCAGGTCATCGCGCTCGCGGACCTCGTGCAGCAGGCCAGGAACCCGGTGTTCGTCGCGACCCCGGAAGTTTCGCGGCTCGACGACGTGGCTACTGCCACGTATCGCGCGTCGCCGGATGCGATCGCGAAACTCGGCTTTGCGATTGCGCATCGACTCGACGCCGGCGCGCCAGTGGCAGCGGGTCTCGACGAGGCCACCGCCAAGCTCGCGGATCAGGTCGCCGCTGCACTGGGCGCGGCCACCAAGCCGCTGATCGTGTCGGGCTGCGGCGCGGGATCCACCGCCGTGATCCAGGCCGCGGCCAATATCGCGTGGGCGCTCAAGAAGGCGGACAAGACGGTCGGACTGTCCTTGCCGCTGCCGGAAGCCAACAGCATGGGCCTGTCGCTGTTCGACGCGCCGGCGCTGGAAGCCGCACTCGAAGCCTGCACCAATGGCGAGGTCGATGTGCTGGTGGTGGTCGAGAACGATCTCTATCGCCACGCGCCGAAAGCCGTCGTCGATGCCGCGCTCGCCAAGACCCGCCTGATCGTCGTCGATCACCAGCAGACCGATACGGCGCAGCGCGCCGATCTGCTGCTGCCGGCCGGAACGGTCTACGAGACCGACGGCACGTTCGTGAATTTCGAAGGCCGCGCACAGCGCTATTTCCAGGTCTTCGATCCGGCTTACTACGACCGCACCGTGGCGCTGAAGGATTCCTGGCGCTGGGCCGCGGACATGAACGAGTCGCTCGGCTGGAACGTTCTCGACGACGTGACCGCCGCCTGCGCGCAATCGCTGCCGCAGTTCGCCGTGATCACCGAGACCGCACCCAACGCCAAGTTCCGCCTGAAGGGCATGAAGCTGGCGCGTGCGTCGCATCGGCAGTCCGGCCGCACTGCGATGCGCGCCAACCTGTCGGTGCACGAGCCGCGCGCCACGCAGGACGCCGACTCGGCGCTGGCCTTCTCGATGGAAGGCGCCAACGGTTCGATGTCGATGGAACGTCCGTCCGAACTGCTGCCGTTTGCCTGGGCGCCGGGCTGGAATTCGCCGCAGGCATGGAACAAGTTCCAGGCTGAAGTCGGCGGCGAGATGAAGGGTGGCGACTCCGGCGAGCCAGTGCTGGTCACCGACGCCTCCATCGTCCCGACCTATTTCGCGCCCGCGGTTTCCGGTTCTTCGAAGGACCTGCGCGTGGTGCCGCTGCATCACATCTTCGGTTCGGAAGAACAGAGCGCACGTTCCGAAGTGATTCGCGGACGTTCGCCCGCCGCCTACGTGGCGCTGAGCCGTGCGGACGCCGAGCGTCTGGGCGTGAGCACCAGCGCGAAGGTCAGCGTGGACGGAGCCAGCGCGACGTTGCCGGTTCGCATCAGCGACGTGCTCGCGGCAGGCTCGGTCGGCCTGCCGGTGGGATTGCCCGGCGTCCCGTTCGCGGCGCCCGGTAGCGTGATCAGCGTGGGAGCCGCCGGATGACGCTGCCGTCCTGGATCACGCAGGAGACGATCGACACCGCCATCAAGTCGGTGCAGGCGGTCGTGATCCTCGTCGGCATGGTGGTGGTCTCGGCCTGGATGATCTGGCTCGAGCGTCGCCTGCTGGCGCTGTGGCAGGACCGCTACGGTCCGAACCGCGTCGGTCCGTTCGGGCTCGGGCAGGTCATCGCGGACATGCTCAAGATCTTCTTCAAGGAAGACTGGACGCCGCCGTTCGCGGACAAGGCGATGTTCTGGATCGCGCCGGCCATCGCGATGGCGATGATGATCCTCGGCTTCATGATCATTCCGCTCGGCGACACCTTGTGGATCGCCGATCTCAACATCGGACTGCTGTTCTTCCTGGCCATCGCGGGCCTCGCGGTCTACGCGGTGATCCTGGGCGGTTGGGCCAGCAACTCGAAGTACTCGCTGCTCGGCGGCGTGCGCTCCACGGCGCAGACCATCAGCTACGAAGTCTTCATGGGCATCTCGCTGATGGGGGTGGTGATGCAGGCCGGCTCGTTCAACCTGCGCGAGATCGTGCACGCGCAGCAGGAGCAGGTCTGGTTCGTCGTCACGCAGCTCCTGGGCTTCATCGTCTGGGTGCCGGCGGCGCTGGCGGTGACGCACCGCACGCCGTTCGATCTGCCGGAAGCCGAACAGGAGCTCGTGCAGGGCTACCACACCGAATATTCGAGCATGAAGTTCGGCATGTTCATGGTCAGCGAATACGTGGGCATCGTCATGGTGTCAGCGTTGACCACGACCTTGTTCTTCGGCGGCTGGGACGTGCCGTTCGTGGACAACGAGGGCTGGTTCCTGTCATTCCTGTCGTTCTCGGCCAAGACCTTCATCTTCATGTGTTCCTACATCCTGGTGCGCGCGGCGCTGCCGCGACCGCGCTACGACCAGATCATGGCGGCCGGCTGGAAGGTGTGCCTGCCGATCTCCCTGATCAACATGCTGGGCACCGCCGCCGTGATCCTGTGGCAGACGCCCGGAGCAAGCTCATGATCGGCAAAGTCCTTCACGGCATCTACACGCAGCTGCGAAGCATCGGCATGATCTTCATGCACAGCTTCCGCAAGCGCGACACCATCCAGTACCCGGAAGAGAAGCCTTACATTCCGCCGCGTTATCGCGGCCGCATCGTGCTGACGCGGGATCCGGACGGCGAAGAGCGCTGCGTTGCGTGCAACCTGTGTGCGGTGGCCTGCCCGGTCGGCTGCATCAGCCTGCAGAAGGCGG
Source organism: Panacagrimonas perspica (assembly GCF_004364935.1). Lineage (GTDB taxonomy): Bacteria > Pseudomonadota > Gammaproteobacteria > Nevskiales > Nevskiaceae > Panacagrimonas > Panacagrimonas perspica. The sequence continues at coordinate 947,892 of NZ_SOBT01000009.1, forward strand.
AGAAGGAAGACGGGCGCTGGTATCCCGAATTCTTCCGCATCAACTTCTCGCGCTGCATCTTCTGCGGTCTCTGCGAAGAGGCCTGCCCGACGACGGCGATCCAGCTCACGCCGGACTACGAGATGTGCGAGTACGACCGCCAGAATCTCGTCTACGAGAAGGAACACCTGACGATCAGCGGCCCCGGCAAGTATCCGGACTACAACTTCTACCGCGTGGCGGGCATGGCGGTGAAGGACAAGCCCAAGGGCGCGGCGCTGAACGAAGCCAAGCCGATCAACGTCAAGAGCCTCTTGCCGTGAGCCTCCAGGACATCGCGTTCTACTTTTTCGGCTTCATCGCCGTGCTGTCGACGATCCTGGTGATCGTCAATCCCAACCCCGTGCACGGCCTGATGTATCTGGTCGTGTCGCTGCTGGCCGTGGCCAGCGTGTTCTTCTCGCTGGGTGCGCCGTTCGCGGCGATGCTCGAAGTGATCGTCTACGCCGGCGCCATCATGGTGCTGTTCGTGTTCGTCGTGATGATGCTCAACCTCGGCGAGTCCGTGATCCGGCAGGAACAGGCCTGGCTTCGACCCAGCACCTGGATCGGCCCGGGCATCCTGTGCGCGGCGCTGCTGTTCCCGATCCTGCGCTTGATGCTCGACGGGCATCACACGCCGGCCGGGCTGCGCGAGATCGGACCCAAGGAAGTGGGCATCGCGCTGTTTGGACCGTACCTGCTCGCCGTGGAACTGGCGTCGATGATGCTCACCGCGGGACTCGTCGCGGCGTATCACCTCGGCAAGCACGACTAGCTCACCAGAAGAAGAACGAAGGGAATGACCGAAGCCGCCGGCATACCGATGGAGCATGGCCTCGCGCTGGCGGGCGTGTTGTTCACGCTCGGCCTGATGGGCCTGCTCGTGCGCCGCAACATCCTCTTCATGCTGATGTCGCTCGAGATCATGATGAACTCGGCGGCACTGGCCTTCGTCGTGGCCGGCAGCCGCTGGCAGCAGCCCGACGGCCAGATCATGTTCATGATGATCATCACACTCGCGGCCTGCGAAGCCTGCGTGGGACTGGCGCTGCTGTTGCAGCTGTACCGCCGCTTCGGCTCGCTCGACGTCGATGCCGCCTCCGAGATGAAGGGATAAGGCGACCATGCTCGACTACCTTTTCCTCGTCTTCGCACTTCCCCTCGCGGGTTTCGTCACGCTGGCGTTTGCCCGCGGCCGGCTGCCGGAAATTCCGGCCGCCTTCGTCGGTGTGGGTTCGATCGGCGGTGCGTTCCTCGTCTATCTGTTGTGCGCCTACCAGTTCCTGACGAATCCGCCGGAAGGCGGTGCGTACACACAGGTGCTCTGGCAGTGGATGCAGGTCGGCAACCTCGACATCCGACTGGCGCTGCGCTTCGACGGACTGTCGCTGGCAATGACCGGCGTCATCACGGGCGTGGGTTTCTTCATCCACCTGTTCGCGTCGTGGTACATGCGCGGTGACGAGGCCTACGACCGCTTCCTGTCGTACATGAACCTGTTCGTCGCCTCGATGCTGTTCCTGGTGCTCGGCGACAATCTGGTCTTCCTGTACTTCGGATGGGAAGGCGTCGGTTTGGCGTCCTACCTGCTGATCGGCTTCTGGTACAAAGACGCGGCCAACGGCTACGCGGCACGCAAGGCCTTCGTCATCACGCGCGTGGGCGACACGTTCATGGCGATCGGTCTGTTCATCCTGTTCACCCACTTCGGCACGCTCGATATCCAGGAGTTGATGTCGAAGGTGGCCGTCGAGTGGAAGGACGGACCGATGATCGCCACGATCGCGGCCTTGCTGATGCTCGGCGGCGCCTGCGGCAAGTCGGCGCAGCTGCCGTTGCAGACCTGGCTGCCGGACGCGATGGCAGGCCCGACACCGGTGTCCGCACTGATCCACGCGGCGACGATGGTCACGGCAGGCGTGTATCTGATCGCGCGTACGCACGTGCTGTTCGAGGTCTCGCCGATCGGGCTCGAGGCCGTCGGCTGGGTCGGTGGCGTCACCGCGCTGATGGCGGGCTTCATCGCCCTGCAGCAGACCGACATCAAGCGCGTGCTGGCGTACTCGACGATGAGCCAGATCGGCTACATGTTCCTGGCGCTCGGTGCCGGGGCCTATCAGCCGGCGATCTTCCATCTGATGACGCACGCCTTCTTCAAGGCGCTGCTGTTCCTGTCGGCCGGCTCGGTGATCCTGGCGCTGCATCACGAGCAGGACATCTTCAAGATGGGAAATCTCAGGCGCGATCTGCCGTTCACGTTCTGGGTGTTCCTGATCGGCTCGCTCGGCCTGATCGCATTCCCCGGAACATCCGGCTTCTTCTCGAAGGACGAGATCCTGTTCGAGGCCTTCGCCGGCGGGAACATGCACCTGTACTACATGGGTCTGTTCGGTGCCTTCATGACAGGCCTGTACACGTTCCGCATGATCTTCATCGCATTCTTCGGCGAAGCGCACCACCACGGCGTGCACAAGCCGCACTCGAAGTTCGCGCACGACCTACCGCTGGCGATCCTCGCGGTGGCTGCGCTGCTGGGTGGGTTCATCCATCTGCCGCTGGACAGCGTGCTGCCCCGGCACGAGTTCTCCGAAGAGATGGAACACAAGAAGCACATGTTGGAGGCGATCTCGGTGGCGGTCTCGCTTTCCGGCGTGGGGCTGGCCTGGCTGATCTTCGGGCGCTCGCGCAAGCGTGCGGAAGCATTGCGCGACTCGCGCAATCCGATCCTGCGCTGGTGGGGTGCGGCCTTCGGATTCGACTGGCTCTACGATCTGATCTTCGTGAAGCCTTATCTCTGGTTCATCCGCGTGAATGCCAAGGACGTGGTCGATCAGGGCATCACGCTGATTCCCGAAGCCTTCAAGATCCTCAACGGCTGGGCCGCCCAGACGCAGAACGGCATGCTGCGCTGGTATGCGGCGGCGATCGGCGCTGGCGCGGTCGTGATCGTGGGCGCTGTGGTCATCCTCTGAAGACGCCTAAAACATGATCCTCGTCTGGCTCATCCTCATCCCGTTCATCGCCGGCCTGTTGAGCTGGCAGGCGGAACTGCGCTTCGGACCCAAGTATCCGCGCTGGATCGCCCTCACCGGCATGCTGCTGGCGCTGGGCATTTCGGTCTGGCTGTGGATGGCGTACGACTACAGCCTTCCGGCCGTCGACGGTGCTACCCAATGGGTGATCGAGTACAAGGCGCCGTGGATTCCGCGCTTCGGCATCTCGTTCCATTTCGCACTCGATGGCCTCTCCATCCTGTTGGTGCTGCTGACCAACCTGCTGGGCGTGATGGCGATCATCTGCTCGTGGAAGGAAATCGACCGCAACGTCGGGTTCTTCCATCTGAACCTGCTGTGGAACCTGGGCGGTGTGGTCGGCGTGTTTCTCACGCTCGACCTGTTCCTGTTCTTCTTCCTGTGGGAAATGATGCTGGTGCCGATGTACTTCCTGATCGCGCTGTGGGGGCATGACTCCCCGGGCGGCAAGGGCAAGGTCTACGCGGCGACCAAGTTCTTCCTGTTCACGCAGGCGTCCGGTCTGATCATGCTGCTGGCGATCCTGGGCCTGGTGTTCGTGAACTACCAGGCCACCAACGTCATCACGTTCAACTACGAGGATCTGCTGAAGACGCAGATGAGCGCGAACGTCGAGTACGTCCTCATGCTCGGCTTCTTCATCGCGTTCGCGGTCAAGACACCTGCGGTGCCGTTCCATACGTGGCTTCCGGACGCGCACTCGCAGGCGCCGACCGCCGGCTCGGTCGATCTTGCCGGCATCCTTCTCAAGACCGCGGCCTACGGCATGCTGCGTTTCGGCATCCCGCTGTTCCCCAACGCCTCTGCGGACTTCGCGCCAATTGCGATGTGGCTGGGTGTGGCCGGCATCGTTTACGGCGGTGTCATGGTCTTCGCGCAGACCGACGTGAAACGGCTGGTCGCGTACTCCTCCGTGTCGCACATGGGCTTCATTCTCGTGGGCGTGTACGCGGGTACCGAGATCGCGTTGCAGGGCGTCGTCATCCAGATGCTCGCGCATGGCATCTCGGCCGGTGCACTGTTCATCCTCTGCGGTGAAATCTACGAGCGTCTGCACACGCGCGACCTGCGCAAGATGGGCGGGCTGTGGTCGCGGTTCCCCTATCTGCCGCCCATCACTTTGTTTTTCGTGGCCGCATCGCTGGGTCTGCCGGGACTTGGCAATTTCATCGGCGAATTCCTGGTGCTGATCGGAAGCTGGCCGGCTGATCCGGTCGTGACGATCTTCGCGTCGACCGGTCTGATCCTGGCCGCCGTGTACTCCCTGATGATGATCCAGCGCGCATTCCATGGTCCTACGCAGGAAGACCACCACGGCGAGAAGCTGCAGGATCTCAACGCGCGCGAACTCGGCATGCTGGGTTCGCTGATGATCCTGATGCTGTGGTTGGGCCTGTATCCGCAGCCCTTCCTCAACACTTCGGCCTCGGCCATGCAGCACGTGGCGGCCATCTACGCCGCAGCGCAGCCGGAAGCGGCGGCGGGAGTGGCGCCATGATGTTCACCGCACAACAGTGGATGGCGCTCGCGCCCATCCTCTTCACCAGCGGCGCGATCGTGGCCGTGATGCTGGCCATCGCGATCAAGCGGCATCATTTCTGGAACGCCACGGTCGGCGTGCTGGGTCTGAACCTCGCGTGGATCTCCGTGGCCGTGCTCTTCTTCGGGCCGATCCTGTTGCCCGAGCAGATCCCGGCGATGCTGCCCCAGCAGGTCACGCCGCTGCTGGTGATCGACAACTACGCGCTGTTCTACTTCGGCATCATCATCGTCTGCACGCTTGCTTGCGCGACGCTCTCGCAGGCCTATCTCGAAGGCTATTCCGGCAACAAGGAAGAGATGTACCTGTTGCTGACCCTGGCCGCGCTCGGAGGAATGGTGCTGGTGGCCAGCCGCCACTTCGTGTCGTTCTTCATCGGCCTGGAACTGCTCTCCATTCCGCTGTACGCGATGGTCGCCTACCCGCAGCGCTCCAAGCGCTCGCTCGAAGGCGGACTGAAGTACCTGGTGCTGTCGGCAGCGGCCTCGTCCTTCCTGTTGTTCGGCATGGCGCTCATCTATAGCCAGGTCGGGCATCTCGGGTTCGCGGAGATCGGGGCCTACATGACCGAACCCCGGCACATCACCGGCGTCGTGAGTCTGGGCGGCGCGATGATCCTGGTCGGCATCGGTTTCAAGCTGTCGCTGGTGCCGTTCCATCTCTGGACGCCGGACGTGTACGAAGGCGCTCCCGCGCCGGTGACCAGTTTCCTGGCCACCGCCAGCAAGACCGCGGTGTTCGCGGTGCTGTTGCGCTACTACGTGGAAGCCGGCGGCCATCAGAACATCTCGCTGATCAACGTCCTGACGGTGCTCGCCATCCTGTCGATGCTGATCGGCAACGTGCTGGCGCTGCTCCAGAACAACGTCAAGCGCATGCTCGCCTACTCGTCGATCGCCCACTTCGGGTACTGCCTTGTGGCGTTGATCGCCTCCGGGCCGCTGGCGGTCGAGGCGGTCGGAGCGTACCTGATCACCTACGTGGTCACGACGCTGGGCGTGCTCGGGGTCATCACCCTGCTGTCGAGCCCCTTCAACAACGACGGTGACGCCGACGAACTCGAGGATTACCGGGGCCTGTTCTGGCGCCGACCCTACATTTCGTCGATTCTGACGGCGATGCTGCTCTCGCTCGCCGGCATCCCGGCGACGGCCGGTTTCGTCGGCAAGTTCTATGTCATTGCGGCCGGTGTCGATTCGCGCGAATGGTGGCTGCTGGGTGCCGTGGTCCTGGGCAGCGCCATCGGCCTGTTCTACTACCTGCGCCTGATGATCATCATGTTCATGGACCGCGACCGGCAGCAGCGCTTCGACGCCCCGCTGGACTGGGGTCTGCAGACGGGCGGCGCGATGGTCCTTGCGGTCACGTTGGCGAGCTTCGTGCTTGGCCTATACCCGCAGCCTTTCATCGAAATCATCCAGCTCGCCCCCCTCGGCAGGTAGCGAGACCGGGAAACCGGTTTCAGCCCCTTCCGGGGAAGCGGGCAGGGCCTAACCCGATCACGGTGCCTTCCCGCCTGGGCGCGGCCCCCTCCAAATGACCTCGAAGAGAGGCCCCATTATTGGAACGGCGGCGGTCCTTCAACCAAACAGCGGGCAAACTTCAACGTCTGTCGGAAGCTTCTCCTCGGTCTTCCCGAGACTCGTTCCGATGCTTTATTCAGGCCGAAACAGGCGCTCCGCAAACCCGCGCCAGTCCTCAACAAACCTCTGAGCATTGCGTCGCAGTCCGTTCTTAAAATTATGGAGACAATTGCTTGTGCCGCCGGAATTGCGTGTGCTAGCCTCCGGCCGCTAGGGAGGGGGTTCGATGAAATGAACATGGGTCCTCCTGAGAGCTGCAGCTTCTGTTCAACTTCTTCGTGTTCCTTCTTCTTCTAGGGAGACTTCAAATGCCGTTTGGTAACGCTAAGGTTCAAAGACCTGGCCGCAAGCTTCTGATCGCTGCCATGGCAGCGACCTTTGGCATGGGCCTGTCCGGTTGCAACGACGACAACAACTCCAGCAATAATGGCCCTGGCCTCGGCGGCCAGAATTCGCCCAAGGGCACCGTGATTGGTACGGTGCTCGACACCAACGGCAATCCCATTGCCAACGCGACGGTAACCATCGGCACCCGGTCTCAGACGACCAACGCCGCAGGCGCGTATCAGTTCGATAACCTCGCCGTCACCGATGCGGTTCTGCAGACCGGCTCTGGCGGGTCTTCGGGTTCAGGCAGCGCCAACAACCCCGCCCTGCCGATCACTGTCCAGGCGCCCCCCGGATTCCTCGGCGGCAACACGAAGGTCAAGCTCAATTCGCAGTACAGCTGCAGCGAAGTTACGGATGGCGGCGGACAGACGAACCCGCAGTGCGTCCTGATCGACGGCTTCAACGTCGGCGCTGGCTCAATCATTCTTCCGGCAACCACCGGCACGCTGACCGGCGTTCTGCGCGACCAGATCAATGGCCAGGTCATTGGCAATCAGGTCCTGACGCTCGATTTCGCTGGCCTGAAGTTGGATCAGAACAACGCCGGCGCCGAGGGCTTCCAGGCTTCCGGCACCATCCTGACGACCACCACGGCCGCTGACGGCACCTTCACGTTCGCCAACGTTGCGGTCGATTCCTGCTATGACCTGCGTGCGGCCAACCTGGATCTGAACTTCGCCAACAACGATCCGGATGGTTCCTCGGCAGGCGCTGGATGCACCACCATCCAGCCGTCTGTTGACGCAAATGAAATTCGCTTCTCGATCAACGAAGGTGCCAACACGGCACTGTTGGTCCAGGCCTCCGCGATTTCGACTGAAGACCTGACGAAGCCCTTCGTCACGCGCGTTGCCGGCGTGGTAGATGGCAGCACCCCCGCCCTGGTTTCGGGCGCTGGCCAGCTGCAGGCTGGTGTCAACAGCGTGTTCACGATCGACTTCAGCGAAGCGCTGGTCGCTGGCTTGGCCGCCGGTCAGAATGACGTTGTGGTCACGGTGGGCACGGGTGTCAACACCGAGTTCCGTCCGTCCACGGTCACGATTGTCGACGCCAACACGATCACGGTGACGCTCGCGACGCCGATCCCTGACGGCACCGTCTTCAACATCGACCTGCTGCGCGACACGTTCCGCGACACGAACGGTAACTCGCTCGGTCTGAACGACCAGAACAGCGCGCCCACCACGGGTGGCAATACCGGCAGCAATAATCCTGGCTCCGGCGGCCCCGGTGGCGGTCCCGCCGCTACGCAGCCCCCGGTTGCGTACGACTTGAACGCGCCCAATGGTTACGTGCGCCTGCTGCTCCGTACCTTTAACCCGCTCGACATCGACACCGGCGCAGCCACCGTGTCGCAGGACCTCACGGCCGAGAATCCGTCGACCGATTCGTTCTTCGCGGCGACGCAGGCCCTTGCCGACTTCATCCCCGGCTCCGGCACGCTTAACTTCGCCAACAAGAGCAGCGGCAACACGACGCAGAACGTCCCGGTTTCCGTTGACGGTATGCAGCAGCTGAACGCCGTCTTCCCGCTCAATCCCTCGCAGGCGCACCCGCTGAAGGCGCTCGCCGACATCCTCGACGACCGCGTGCTGGGTGGCAGCACGGGCCCTGCGATCGACGTCGCCGCCGCAGCGGCCGACATCACGTTCGGCACTGCTGATCACTATCTGGCTTGGGTCGAAGATCGCAACGGCACCACGCTTGACACGATCCAGATGTCCGTCCAGCCGGTCAGCCCCGATGCTGCTGGCAACCCGCGCATCGTCGGTACGCTCGAAGGCTTCCAGCCGGGTACTGTCGTGCCGAAGAGCTTCTCGTCGGCGGTTACGCAGTTCCCGGGCTGCAACAATCCGACCGCAGGGTTCGGTAACGATGCCTGCCCGATCTTCGTCATCACCAAGGGCAATGCGACGGGTGCCAAGATCTACATCACCGACTCGTCGTCGACGGCCACCACCCCGTTCAAGCCTCTGCGGCCTGGCGCGGTGCTGAAGGTCATCGCCCGTACGGCGTCGGGGTTCACGGGAAGCGAGATCTCTGTCCCGCTCGTCGATGCAGTGGCCCCCACGGCCGGCGCGCAGTTCTTCGCCGGTACGGCAGGAGCCCTGAGCTCGGCCAACGCGCAGAACAGTGGCTCGGGCGGTACGACCATCAATCTGACCACGTCCACTGGTCAGGTCGTCTATCCCATCACCCCGCAGGCGCTCGAATTGGTCGAGGACGCGGGTCCTGGCGCTACCGGTCTGTCCGGCGATACGCTGCGCGAGATCCAGGCCGCCTCGGCTGCTGTCCTGACGGGCAGCGCGATCGATCCGGGTGCTGCCAGCGGCAACTTCATCGCTGACGCCGCGGGTACGACGGCATTCCTCGCCGCCGCGAACCGTGGTCTGGGCCTGGTTGTTACGGAGCCGTCTGCTGTCGTCAGCGGCGCTGTCCCGGTGTTGAGCGCTGGTACGACTTCGGCGATCACGGGTATCAGCTCCATCAACGGTGGCGTCGACGAGCTGAACCAGCCCGTCAACCTGCTGGGCTTCCTGTCCAATGTGCTGACGCTTGAAACGGATGGCCGTGCGAACAACCGCACGATCGACTTCTCGCCGACCTTTACCGATACCGCTGCTGCGCCGAATCAGGCCAGCCGTGCAATCGTAAACGTGCGTGATTTCCTGCCGCCGATCATGACGAAGGCGCTCTTCGACGGCCGCCAGTTCGTGTTCCGCTTCCACGAAGCGGTGCGTGGCAATGGCGTCGTCGGATTTGGTGGCCCGACTCAGGACATCGTGATCGACTGCGGTGGTACGGATATCGTCATCGACATCGACGCCACGCCGACCGGCGCGGTCTCGTTCGGCGACGGTAACCGCCGCGTGATCGTTCCGCTCGCGATCAACGGAGCGCCGAACACTGGTGCCATCCAGTCGCTGCCGGCTGCCGGAATCGTCAATGCATGCTTCGGTGGCCCTGCGTCGCTGAACTACGCGGAAGGCGACCAGTACACGTTCGCAACTCTGAGCGCTGCTGGGGATACCACGCTGCCGACGGTCGCTGTCGCTCCGTCGCATGGCGCGGTCACCTACCCTGGCGTTCGCGATCTCGCGAACAACACCGATCTCGGTGTCGCGCAGGGCAACAGCTGGGCGTTCTGGGCGGCGCAGGGCCTCGGTATGGGTCGTTCGGGTGAAGAACCGGCTGTCGGCGTCATCGACGGTGACGAGACCACGCCGCTGTTCGCCATCGCGAACATCCTGCCGCCGTTCGTGCCGCAGGCGATCGCTCGTGGCAACAACTTCACCAGCGCGGGCGGTGGTAACGGTCTGGCCACTCAGAACATCAACGTCACCGTGACGACGTCGACCCCGTTCTACCTCACCGACGGTGTTGCTGCTGCTGGACCGGCTGTGGTTGCTGCTGGAGTTGGGCCCGATGCGGACACTGACAACAACAACGTGCTGACCCAGGCCGAGCTGAATGCTTGGGCCGCGGCGAAGTTCGAGTTGGCTCAGGTGAATCCGGCACTGAGCGTCCCCCCGACTTCGGTCCAGATTCTGGACTCGGCTGGTCAGGACGTGACGACGACCTCGGGTAACAACCAGCAGGCTCAGACGATCATCCTGACGTTTGTGCTGGGTCAGGACGTTGAAGCAGGCGACTCGGTGCGTCTCATCGCTGGTCAGGGCCTCGGTAGCCAATTCGATCCGACGAACACGAATATCGTGATCCGTCCGTTCGATGAAGGTCAGCCGACGCCTGCCAACGGTACCAACGATCGGAACGAGCTGGCTCCGATCCCGCCGCTCCCGCAGGTCTACACCTGCCCGCAGGTGGGTGTTGTGGGTACGACGGGCGAGTGCTAATCGCTAGTTAGATCAGATGTAAACAGTAGGACCTAGAGAGGGGGGCGGAAGCCCCCCTCTCTTTTTTTGTTCGTCGTGATGGAGGGCTCCGGTCGCAACTCGTAGCCATGCGGCCGTCAGGAGCTCGGAGTCGGGCAAAAGTGGTGTCGTTTGTCGCTGAGAAGTTCACACCACACCTTTGACGCTTCGCGATCCGCGAGCGAGTAACTGTCGCAGTCAGCGGTCGTTAATCATCTTCGCGGTGTCCTTGAACCGGGTCCTAACGGGCGCCGAAATCAGCGGACATGGCAATGCAGCAGAGCTCCATTTTGGATCGGAGTCCATTTTCACAGCCAGGCACTTGTTGCTCGTGATCAACCCGTGCATAGTCGCTGCGTAATTTGGGGTGGCGGTTTATTAGTGCCCGCACCCCGGGGGCTGATCACCTGAGACAGTCAGGCATCGGCAGAACAGCAAACATCAGGAGAGACAATCGTGGGAATGCGCAAGGCCGCACTTTGGGCCGCGGTAGCAATGGTCACCTCGGCCACGACACTAGCGTTCGCTCAGGACGCTGCAACGACCGAAGCACCGCCCCCGGCCCCGGCCAAAAGCTCGGCGCTTGAAGGTGCCTACATCGGCGGACTCGGATTCGTTTACCTGACCGACTCGTCCAGGGATTACGACAGCGGCGGCGGTGCTCGCGCCCTCTTCGGATACCCGATCAGCAAGTCGTTCAACGTTGAAATCTCGGGCTATGGCCAGAATGCCGAGTCCGACGGCGGGCCGCGCGATGACCTCGATGGTTGGGGTGTCGGCGTCGACGCGATGATTCCGTTCACGCAGGGACGTCTGCGACCGTTCGGCTTGATCGGGGCCGGCTATCAGCGCGACGAGGCCGGTTTCGACAAGGAAGACAACGGTTACGTCAACCTCGGTCTGGGCGCCCTGTTCGCCCTCGGCCGCGGCTTCGATCTTCGTGCCGAAGCCCGTTATGTGCCGGTGTTCACGGGTTCCGGCTCTGCCGATGAATCGCGTTATGACGACGGTCAGCTCGGTCTGGGTCTCCAGTACACGTTCCAGCCGCCCAAGCCCGACACGATTGTTTACGTTGCGGCGCCTGCGGCCATCGCCGCTGCCCCGATCGTGGATACCGACGGCGACAACGTCCCGGACAGCGCCGACAAGTGCCCCAATACGCCCAAGGGCGTGCAGGTGAACGAGTTTGGTTGCCCGCTCGACACGGATGGCGACGGCGTCGCCGATTACCTCGACAAGTGCCCCAACACCCCGCGCGGCATGAAGGTGGATGCGAAGGGTTGCGTGGGCGGCGCCCAGACGTTCCTGCTGCGCGACGTCAACTTCGAATTCGATTCCGACAAGCTGACCGCCAACTCGACCGGTATCCTGGACAACGTGGTGGGCGGCATTAAGGATCAGAAGGGTCTGCAGATCGAAGTTGCCGGACACACCGACTCGAAGGGCTCGGATGCCTACAACCTCGCCCTGTCGAAGCGCCGCGCCGCCTCGGTCAAGGCCTACCTGATCTCCAAGGGTGTTCCTGCTGGCCAGCTCGATTCGCGCGGTTATGGCGAAAAGCAGCCGGTTGCCACCAACGAGACGGACGAAGGCCGCGCGCAGAACCGCCGCGTCGAACTCCGTATCCAGGATCGGCCGCAGTAATAGAAACCGGATCCCTTGGGCGCCATTCAACGGCGTTCAGGGAGGTCGGAGGCGACTGCTGAATCAGCGCCCGGGCCCTAAAGCCCGGGCGTTTTTTTTGGATCGCGAGACGCCGCGGCCTACTCCGAAAGGCGAAGCTTGCGTCAGGTTGCTGTGGGGATCTTTAAGCGGGCGACGTGATGGTCCGAGGCGCTGTGCGCACCGTCACGGACGCCGCATAACATTCATTGGCTCCCCTAGTTTTCTCCGATAGACTCGGAAATAGGGCGGTCCAGGAAACAGTTCGTTTCTTTCGGGGAAAAGATGTCAAAGAAATATCGAGCCGCCGCGAGCACTGGTCTGGTGCTGGCGATTTATGGGAGCGTCGCGCTCGCCCAGACGACACCAGGCGCCGTAGGGGATTCGGTCAAGCCGTCGCCACAGGTGCCGGAGGCATCGGCCCCTCTGATCCAGCAGCCCGCGCGCAGGCCTCAGAAGCAGATGTCGGTCTCGGCAAAGCTGGTCAACATTCAGCGGTTCGAATTCACTGGCAACACGCTATTCGCCAACGATCAGCTTCGAGCGATCACGCTCGAGTACGAAGGACAGGATCTCACGCTGTTCGACATCTTTGACGCGGCCGACAAGGTTGCGGACTTCTACATCTCGCAGGGCTACACGTTGGCGACGGTCAATGTCCCGCCTCAGAAGATCGAGTCGGGCATCGTCAGGATGGAAGTTTCGGAAGGAACGGTCGGAAGAGTTACGGTTGAAGGCGCCAAGCGATACAAGAGCGAATCGATCGCGAGCTACCTGGACGGGGTCAAGCCAGGCAACGTCTATCGCGGTGCGACGCTGACCGAAGGTCTGAACGTCCTCAACGAACTCCCCGGCTTGAGGACTCGTGCCGTACTGCGACCGAGCGGTGCCCCCGGCGTCAACGATGTTTCGGTGATCGCAACCGAAGATCCGTACGACCTCTTCTTCGGCGTGGACAATCACGGTCGCGAGAGCATCGGCGAGATTCGCTTCAGTGCGGGTGGTGCGCTGAACAATCCGCTTCGCATAGGCGATCAGCTGCAGCTGATGGGCCTGGTGTCGGAGGACGCGCTGCTCAAGTACGGCTTCATCTCCTACAGCGTTCCCATCAATCACCTGGGTACACGACTGTCGGCTTCTTACGGGCACGCTGATTTCGAGCTCGACGACAAGATCGTCGACGGCGTCAAAGGCGAGAACAAGACCGCACGCATCGAGTTGTCCCACAGCTTCATCAGGACGCAGAGTGATCGCCTCCAGATGACGGTGGGAGGCAGCAACACGCGCGCCAACGCCGACCTCTTCGGACTGCGTCTGCCGGGTGATACCGACCTGACACTGTTCGAGCTCGGCGGCAACCTGCTGCACATCTGGAACAATAGTGCTGCGACGCTGATCACGCTCGGGGCCTCGAGTAACTTCGCCGATAGCAACCCCAACCAGCTCGCGAAGCCCAAGGGCAAAGACCGCCAGCTCTTCCGCGGCGAAGCTGAAATTCTTCATCTCCAGCCGCTGCCGGCAAAGCTGCAGCTTCTACTGCGCGGGGCCGGAACCTATTCGCCGGAAGCCCTACCCGACACCCAGCAGTATTCGCTGGGCGGCCCGTCCAGCGTGCGCGGTTATCCGTCGTCCGAAGTGCGCGGCGACGCCGGCATCTTCGGCTCCATTACGCTGCGCCGCCCGTTCCAGATCGGGCCTGTGCTGGCCATGGCGTCGATCTTCGGAGACGCCGGTCGCGTGGAGCGCTACGACCTGCCTGCCGGCTTCGACGACAACGATGCGCTCAGCAGCGTCGGCGCCGGCCTGGATTTCCGCTACCGCATGATTTCCGCGAAATTCGAAGGGTCAGCACCGCTCGACGATCGACCGGTTTCAGACGGAGACGACGATTTCCGCTTCTTCGCCTCCGCCGCAGTCAGCTTCTGAGGGATCCCCATGCTCCCGACCAAATTCGGATTCAAGCTCAACCCCTATCTCTGCGCGCTGCTGCCGCTGGCGATGCACAGCGTTGCGTTTGCGCAAGGGTTGCCGACTTCGCTGCCGACGGGAGGCCAGGTCGTAAGCGGCTCCGCCGTCATCACCACCGGCACGGACTTCAACGACACAGACTTCGTGCACGTGGCTCAGGGCAGCAGCAACGTGCTGATCAACTGGTCGACGTTCGATATCGCCAACGGCAACATCGTGCAGTTCGATCAGCCCGACACCAGCAGCGTGGCGGTAAATCGCGTGCTCAGTCCGAACGCATCGTTCCTGAATGGAGCCTTGAACTCGAACGGCCGCGTGTTCGTGATCAATCCCAACGGGATCTTGTTCGGTGCTGGCAGCAGCGTGAACGTCGGCGGTTTGCTGGCAACGACGTTCGATATTTCGGACGCGGATTTCAACGCAGGTCGGTTCGTCTTCGCGGACAACCCAGCGAATCAGGGGGAGGGCGCGGGCGTTGTTTCGAACGAGGGCTTCATCACGGTCGGCGTCGACGGCCGTAATCCCGCTTGCTGCGTCATTCCCAATGAAACCGGCAACGGCGGCAGTGAGTTTCCCGAACTTCCGCCGATTGGCGGCGGTGGAGAAGTTGTTACGGCGGATGCCAATTCTGCAGGGAGCGGAATCGCGATTCTGGCAGGTCGGACTGTCGAAAATTCCGGCAGCATCGAGGCGAGCAACGGGCAGATCGCGCTTGCGAGCGGTTCCTCGCTGGCCGTCAGCTTCGACAACGGGCTGATCAGTTACGAAGTCACGCCACGCACGATGGAGGCGGTCAACGATCTGGCTGCGATCCGAAACAGTGGCCAACTGATAGCGAATGGCGGCGCGATAACCCTTCTCGCCCGTGCTTCCGGCACTACGCCTGCCGTCGGCATCCTCAACAGCGGCAGCATTCGCGCCAATGGAATCAGCCTCGATGGGAATGGCGGCGTCTATCTGACGTCGACCGGTGGATCGATCGAGAGCACCGGGACGATCGATGTCAGCGCGTCGGATGATCCCTACGACGACGGGGGCGAGTCTTCCCTATACACGCCGCAGGCGATCAGGATCGAGAGCGACCGCAGCGTCGTCATCGGTGCGGTCGGTCAGTTGATCGACGACTCGTTCGATGGGCCGGCAACGATTACCGCGAACGGGCCTTTGGTCAACGCGGACGCCGGCGGCGTGCCTAGCGCAGGGACCATTCTGATCCAGGGCGCTGACGTCACGCTCAACGAGGCGTCCATCAGTGGTGCAAGCCAGGTCCGGATCGTCGCGACGGCAGGTGACGTCTCGGATGAATCGGGTAGCCAGGTCTCGGGATCCGCGATAGGGATCGGCGCGACGGGAAATGTCGTACTCGGCGGCTCGTACAGCTCGTTCATCAACTCCGAAGTGCCGGAGGTGCCGGGCCTGGAAGACGCCCTGGACCCTGGGAGCATTTCCATCCAAGGTGCCGCTGTCGCATTGAATGGCGCGTCCGCGGATGCAGCGAGCCAATTCCGCGTTGTCGCTACCACGGGCGACATTACCAGTTCCTCTTCGACCGAAATTTCCGGCGATTCTCTGGATTTCCAGGCAGCAGGGGATATTGAGCTCGCGGGCTCGTTTTCCGCAGGAACGGTGCCTGGCCCCGAAGTACTGACAGCGGTGAGCAAAGAGGGGGCGACCGGTCCTGGAAGCGTTTTCATCCAGGGGGCCACGGTCGCTCTGAACGGGGCGCAAATCGAGGC
This sequence comes from Panacagrimonas perspica, assembly GCF_004364935.1. GTDB lineage: Bacteria > Pseudomonadota > Gammaproteobacteria > Nevskiales > Nevskiaceae > Panacagrimonas > Panacagrimonas perspica. The sequence goes on from NZ_SOBT01000009.1 coordinate 963,699, forward strand.
GACGGGACCGGTCTACATTGCCGCCACATCGGGGGACCTCGACGCGCTCTCGGGTTCCAACGACATCTCCGGCAGCGCGCTGGATCTTCGTGCGACGGGGAGCGTGAAACTTAGCGGCTCCTATCAGGCAGCGCCGATTGATGGCTCCGGCGTACTGATGACACCAAATCTCGACGGATCGTCGAGCCCCGGGACCGTGTTCATCCGCGGAGCCGAGGTCGTCTTTGATAACGCGTTCATCGACGGCCAGGGTGAGGTACGAGTCGTTGCCACAAACGGTGACGTCACCGATCTTGGTGGCCTGGATGATGGGGATGGTCCTTCGAACCGGATATTCGGGGGTGCTTTGGGCATCCAGGCGTCGGGGAGCATTGACCTGGGCAGGTCCGAGTTGCGGGTGGGAACCGGCGAGACTTTGATCGGAGGCGACCCTAGCGTTGGCGACCGGCCAGGATTGATCGAGCAGCTTCGAGCACTCTATCCATCGCAACAAGAAAGCGTCGCGCTCCTATCTCCACGTGCGGATGGAATCGAGCTCGACGAGGTGCCAGATAGCCCCGGCGGCGCCCCCCTCTACATTCCTGAGCACGAGCGGCCGAACGCCAGCTTCGTTTCGGGCGAGGACGGCTCGGTTCTGCTCGGTGGTCAGGGCGGTAGCTTGTACGTCGGTGGTGATTATCTTTACATCCAAACCAACGTCTACAGTTTTCAGTTAGCTGCTGAACCTACTCTTTCTATTTCGCAGGTCCACACCGCGTCGTCCTCATCGTTCCCCCTATTCATGCAGTACGTGCCTGCGTCGCCCGGCGGTTCCGTCGGCTTCGAGCAGAATCTAGGTCAGGGGGCTGACCTGAATTTGTCGCCAGCATCTTTCGCCAATTTCCCTGGGGCAACGCTGGTGTTCGGCAGCACTGCGAATCCTGGAGATGTCGTGATTGGGGATGACGGCTCCGTTGATGAAGGGACCAACGGGTTCAATTACGTTCTTGCTGCGGGCCCTGGCGGGTTGATCTACAACTCGGACGGGATCGAGACGGATGGTGAGGTCATCGTGCTGGGGCGGGAGGCGACGGATGGGCCGCGGCCCCCGATAGATCCGCCGCGGATACCTGATGTGTTGTATCCGTCGCCGCTTCCGCCCCGCCCAACAGCCGAATTCATCGCGGCCCGAAGTGAGCCGGTGTCGAATGGAGCCCCGGACGTGACGTTTGATCTCGCCGCCGCGTTGGATAGCACCATCCAGTACAAATCTGCCGCTGGCTCTGTTCTCGCGTGTCAGTAAGGTCAAACGAATGAACCTCAAATTTTGGGCTCGCACTGGCATCCTGGTGACCACCACTTGGCTGGGTGCCAGCGGCGTTGGCTTCGCCGCGGACGCGGTTGCGGAAATCCGGTTCGCCTCGGGGCAGGGTACTGTCAGCAACGGCGATGATGGCTCCATGCGCGCCGTCGCGAAGGGTGACAAGGTCTACTCCGGCGATATCATCAGTTCCGGGCCCACCACCTACATCAACCTGAAGTTCGTCGACGGCTCCTTCGTCCTGATCCGGCCCAAGTCTCGTTTTCAGATCGAAGACTTCCAGATGGCCGGTGCCGCCAAGCCGGCTGCAGCGAAGGTCAAGCCCGGACAGGTCGCGGCTGCTGCTTCAGCGCCTGCCATCGATGGTTCCCGTGCGTTTTTCCGTCTGCTCAAAGGCGGGTTCCGGGCGGTTTCCGGAACGATTGGCAAGTTGAACCGCAGCGAATACCGCGTGAGCACCGCGGTGGCAACGATCGGTATTCGCGGCACGGATTACACCGCCGTCGTCTGTGATGCCGCGTGTGCCGCCGATCCGGTGATCCGGGGCGAGATCACGGAAGGCTACGTCGCCGAAGGCGGCCTCGTCACTGGCGTCGAAACCGGTGGCGTCGACGTCGAGAGTGAAGGCAAGAACTGCGATCAGAAGGAAAAGATCGGCATCATCTGCCCGGTCGACGCAGAGCAGAATCTGCTGGTGACGCGGGACGGATCCCAGTTCCGTCTGAGTGAAATTCCGAAATTCCTCGCGACGGATCCCATTCCCGACCCGCGTTCTTGCGGAGGCTGAGCATAGGCCTCGTAAACGCTGGGTCAGCCGCTCGCAAGGTTTTTTGCCGGCGAGACACCGACCTGGCGTAAGGCGGTGGCCACTTCGCCCAACCCTGTTGGGGTGGCGCCAGTCGGCGCGACGGCAGCCGTGGGTTACGATCCGCGCTAGGCTCGATCCTCGCTGCGTCGCCCGTCAGTCGGGCGACCCGCCCTTTCTTCATTCATCTTTCTCTTTTCAATTATTTGCTCATGGCCGAACTCACCCTTACCTCTCCTCCTGGCTACGGCAAGATCGTCATGATGCAGCGGGATGCTCACGCCGGTCTGGGCGTCAAGCCCGGACTGGACATGCGGTGGACCGCTGGGCTCAACGCTGTATTTCTGAGTGCTGAGGAATTCCGGGTAGCGCTATTCCACTATCCCATCGCTTTCACACGTGACAGCACGAGCGGCCGCCCCATCCCAATTGCCATTCTTGGCCTCGGCGATCGCGGAAATTTTTTCGTGGATGCAAACGGCAAATGGCGCGAGGACACCTACGTCCCGGGGTACGTGCGACGTTATCCTTTCTGCCTTTCGCGTCGAGCGGATGGCCAAGAGGGTGTTCTAGCGGTCTGCGTACAAGAGGACTGTCTCGACGCGAATGCGCCTGCTCTGCTCGACTCGGACGGTAATCCCACTGACGCATTCAAGGCTCAGCACGAATTGCTTCGTGGGATGGAAGATGCTCAACGCAGAACGGCGGCATTCGTGGCAGAGCTGGAGCGACTTGAATTGTTGGTGACGCTAAACGACCTGATCGTTCCAAGAACCAACACCCAGTTGCATCTTCAGGGGCTGATGCGGGTCGACGAAGAAAAACTGCATGCGCTTTCGCCCGATGCGCTGCACGGGCTTGCCCAACCAGGCTACCTGCACGCCGTCTACAGTCATCTTTCCTCTCTCGCGAACTTCGCCCGCCTCGCGAATATTGCGGCTAAGTAATGACGGGCCAATCGCCCCGGCTGGAAGGATATTTGAGGGCGGCGGCGGTCATGCTGCGGCGCTTGTCGTTGGTGTGTCTGCTCGGCACGATCCACGGACCCTTGGCACACGCCGCCTCCGACGCCTCCTGCAAGCCCATCATCGACGCCGACAAGGGTCGCGCCTCGGCCACGTCATGGCACAGCAAGAAGACCATGAACGGCATGAGCATGGAGATGATCCGCACGGGCGAGGACATCTACGCCAACATGGGCGGAAGCGGCTGGAAGAAGATGCCGCCGGGCATGGTCAACAACATCGCCAAGGCGGTGGACAGCTTCAACGTCAGCGAGTGCAAGAAGCTCGGAGCCGAGAGCGTCGACGGCGTCGCCACGACGATCTACTCGTTCACCACCACGGTCCCTGGGCAGCCGACGTTCTCGGGCAAGGTGTGGATCGGCAACAAGGACGGTCTGCCTTACCGCGAGGCCGGCGAGAAGTACGAGGGCACGACGACCTACACAGGGGTTACGGCGCCCGCCGCGAAATAGCAGCACGAGCTGCGGAGCTCGGTTGCTCGATACGTCAGTTCGCTGCGCTCACGAATTGCTGGGAACGAAACGGGGGAAGCAGGCGGTTTCCGTAGCCCGGGCGAAACCCGGGACTGTTGCTCGCCGACGAGGTGGAGCCCCGGGTTTCACCCGGGCTACGGGGGGTGGCGACTGACCGCTCAGGTGGGCTCTTCGAGCACCAGGAACGTCGGCGACATGACCTGATCGCGGAGCGGCACTAGCGCCTGGTAGGCCGGCGACTGGTACCAGGCCTGCGCAGCAGCGACGTTCTCGAATTTCACGATCAAGCAGGAGTCGGCATCGAAGCTGCCGGCGAGCGCGACCTTGAGCTTGCCGCGCGCCACGATCGAGCCTCCGGCGGCGATGATCGTGGGGCCAGCGGCCGACGAGTATTCCTGCAGTTTCGTGGCGTCCTTGATTTTGGCGAATGCGACCAGGATTGCGGCCATCGTCTTTCTGTCTCCGTCGTGGCGTTGTGGGAGCCATTCGGGAAATGGCCGCGCCGATGCTAAGCGCAGGGACCTCCGAGCACTACCCACCAAGGGCGAACACCGAGTCCGTGCGCACTCGCGTCGCGGGTGTGCACTTGCATCGACGGGTCGTGAACCGCGACGCGCCTATGGAACAATCCTGCTCGACCCCGGCGCAAGATCGCAGGCCTCTGCGAGCGAAGCGGGGCGACGAGAAGGCCGCCGATATCACAGCGGCCAGCAGTCCAGCGAATGAGTGACGGGGCGTGCAATCCGCCGACCCCGCACCAGGGACCCAGGAGAAATCGATGTCGAAGCAGATCCGGCAGGACGACGAGCCGCGCGGCCTGCGCCGGCGTGATGTTCTGAAAGGACTCGCGGGTGCCGGTGCGCTCGGCGCAACGAGCCTGCCTGCCATCGCCGCCGTGCCGAGCGATGCGAGCACCACCTGGAATCAGCAGGCCGACGTCGTCATCGTCGGCAGCGGCATCGCTGCGACCAGCGCCGCCATCGCGGCCACGCAGCGCGGCGCGACGGTGATCATGATCGAGAAGATGCCGTTCAAGGGCGGCACCACGGCGAAGTCGGCCGGCGTGTTCTGGATTCCGAACAATCCGCTGCTGCGCGCCGCAGGCGTCGTCGACGATCGCCTCGATGCCTTGCGCTACATGGTGCGTCTGGCCTACCCGGACAGCTTCCTGCCCAACCATCCCACGCTCGGCGCACCGGCCGCGGCGTTCACGCTGCTCGAAACCTTCGTCGACAACGCGAGCCCCGTGCTCGAGAAGCTGATGGCCGACACCGGCCTGCGTATCATTCCCTGGCAGTTCGCGCCGGATGCGATCTGGCCCGATTACTACGGCCACATTCCCGAGAACAAGGTCAGCAAGGGACGCTCGCTGGTGACGGACGTGCGCCCGTACCCGGAGCGGCACTTCTGGGCCGGCGGCGGCGGCAGCGGCGAATCCTTGCTGTGGATGCTGCAGCAGGGCTTCGACAAGCGGCCCATCCAGATGCTGCTCGAACACCAGGTGCTCGCGGTCACGCAGAACGCGGCGGGACAGGTCACCGGCGTCGTCGCCGACGGCGGCGAAACCCAGCCGATCCGCGTGCGCGCGAACAAGGCCGTGATGTTCGCCACCGGCGGGTTCACGCACAACGTGCCGATGGCCGATGGCTTCCTGCGCGGAAAGATCTGGGGCGGTTGCGCGGCGCCGGGCAGCACCGGCGACTTCGTCGGCATCGCCACGGGCCTGGGCGCGACGCTCGGCAACATGAACAACGCCTGGTGGGCGCAGGTGCCCGTCGAAGTCGCCGTGAAGACGCGCAGCGTGCCGTCCAACGTCTGGTCCTGCCCGGGCGACAGCATGCTGGAGGTCAATCGCTACGGTGTACGCTTCGGCAACGAGAAGGTGGCCTACAACGAGCGCGCGCAGCTCCACTTCACCTGGGACCCGGTGAAGCTCGAGTACCCCAACCAGCTCGGGTTCATGATCTGGGATTCACGCACGTCGAAGGCCTACGCGGGCTACGACCCGATCCCGCTGCCCACGGCCAAGCCCGCACACATCATCGAAGCGGCGACGTTGCCGGAACTGCGCAAGGCCATCGAAGCGCGCCTGCTCGCCATCGCGCCGCAGACCGGCGGCATCACGCTGGCGAAGGACTTCGACGCCAATCTGCAGAAGGCGATCCAGCGCTTCAACGGATTCGCGAAGAGCGGCAAGGATGCGGACTTCCAGCGCGGCGGCACGCCCAACGAGAACGCCTGGCAGTACGCGGTGGTCAAGCCGGCCGCCAACCCGTATGCCAACAAGACGATGCACCCCATTGCGTCGACCGGTCCGTTCTACGCGGTGATCCTCGGGGCCGGCACGCTCGACACCAAGGGCGGGCCGATCGTGAACGCGTCCGGCCAGGTGCTGCACGCGAGCGGCCAGCCGATTCCGGGTCTCTATGGCGCCGGCAACTGCGTGGCGAGTCCGGCGCACCAGGCCTACTGGGGCGGCGGCGGCACGATCGGACCGGCGATGACCTTCGGGTACCTGGCCGGCACCGCGGCGGCGGCCGAGGCGATCAGGCCGGCGTAGGAGTCCGTGTAATGACGACGGAGCAGCCGGATCTCTTCGCAGGTTCTGCTGTGACACCCGCGCGGCCCAATCCCTGCGATCTCGCGGAGTCTCTGCGCCGCCGCGCACGTCGCGCGCCCGCGCGCCAGGCGCTGAGCTTCGAGAATCGCAGCTGGACCTACGGCGAGCTGCAGAGTCGCGTCGAACACTTCGCAGCGGTGCTCGCCGCCGGTGGCGTCGGCCGCGGTGATCGCGTCGGATGGCTGGGCTTCAACGATCCCTTCGTGCTGATCGCGCTGTTCGCGTCGGCGAGCCTCGGCGCGATCTTCGTCCCGCTCAACTTTCGTCTCGCGCGGCACGAGCTCGAATTCATCATTGGCGATGCGGGCCTGCACACGCTCATCGTCGACGACGACCATCGCGCGACGATCGTCGATGCGCGCGCCGCAGGCACGCTGTCGTGCTGCCGCCGGTTCCTGAGGCCCGGTGCCGACACACTAGACGGATGGGACGCGACCGAACCGCTGACGCCTCCGCTCGCGATCGAACCGCGGACCTCGGTCGCCGGCGATCCGGCGGCGATCATGTACACCTCCGGTACGACCGGGCGGCCCAAGGGTGTGATGCTGACGCACGGCAACCTGTGGGCCAACAGCATCAACTGGGTACTCGCCGGCGACCTCGGCTCATCCGATGTCGTGCTCAACTGTGCCCCGCTGTTCCACGTCGGCGGCTTGTGCGTGACCGTGCTGCCGGCATTGCTCGCCGGTGGTCACGTCGTGCTGCAGCGTGCGTTCGTGCCGGCCGACTACCTGGCCGCCATCGCGCGTCATCGCATCACGCTGAGCTTCGCGGTGCCGGCGATGTTGCTCGCGGTCACGCAGCACGAGGATTTCGCGAGCACCGATCTGTCGAGCCTGCGGTTGATCATCGGCGGCGGCGCGCCGGTGCCCGAACCGCTGCTGCGGCTGTTCAACGGGCGTGGCATTCCGATGAGCCAGGGTTTCGGCATGACGGAGAGCTCGTCCGCGGTCACGTTTCTCGAAGCCGAACGGGCGATCGACAAGCTCGGGTCCTGCGGCAAGGCGACGCTGCTCAGCGAGTTCCGCCTGGTCGACGCAGAGGGCGTCGTCATCACCGAAGCCGGCATCAAGGGTGAGATCTGCCTGCGCGGCGAGAACGTCACGCCGGGTTACTGGAACCGCCCCGAAGCCACGCGCGAGGCCATCGACGCCGAAGGCTGGCTGCACAGCGGCGACGTCGGTTACTGCGACGCCGAGGGCTTCCTGTACGTGTGCGACCGGCTGAAGGACATGATCATCAGCGGCGGCGAGAACATCTATCCGGCCGAGATCGAGAACGTGCTGTACGACCATCCCGCGGTGTTCGAGGTGGCCATCGTCGGCGCGCCCGACGCGCAATGGGGCGAGCGCGTGGTGGCGTTCGTCGCGACGCGGCCTGGACACAACATGACGCTGGAGGAGCTACGCGATTTCACAGGCCAACGGCTCGCGCGCTACAAGCTGCCGCGGGAACTGCGCCTGATCGACGCGCTCCCGCGCAACTCGAACGGCAAGGTGCTCAAGGCGGAACTGCGCGAACGCTGCGCCACGTCCGCGTAGCCCGGGTGAAACCGGGATCCGTTCCGTTTGCGATAGACACCCCGGGTTTCACCCGGGCTACAAACCTAGCTTCTTCGACGCCAGTTCCTTGAGGATGTCCTCGGCGCCGCCGCCGATCATGATCGCCTTCACGTCGCGGTAGATCCGCTCGCTGCGCATGCCGCGCATGAATCCCATGCCGCCGAGGATCTGCACGGCCTGGTCGGCGCAGGACTGCATCGTGCGGCCGGCCATGACCTTGAGCATGCACAGCTCGGCGACGAATTCCTCGCTGCGGTCGCCCGTATCCATGCGTGCGGTGCAGCGATCGATCCACGCGCGCGTTGCGGTGATCTGCATGCGCATGTCCACCAGCTTGTGCCGGATCACCTGGTGCTTGACCAGCGGCACGCCGAAGGTGCGCCGTTCGCGCGCCCAGTCCGCCGCTTCGTCGTAACAGACCTCGGCGAACGCGCAGGCCTCGTCCGCCATCATCAGGCGTTCGCCGTTGAAGTTCTCCATCAGCGTGCGAAAGCCGGCGCCCTCGCGGCCGAGCAGGTTGGCCACCGGCACGCGGCAACCATCGAAGTGCAAGGTCGCGGTGTCCGAGCTCCACCAGCCCATCTTGCGCAGCCGCGTGCGCGTGAAGCCCGGACGGTCGCGCTCGACCAGCAGCATCGACACGCCGCCCGCGCCTTCGCCGCCGGTGCGTACCGCCACTACGTAGAAGTCCGCACGCATGCCGTTCGAGATGAACGTCTTCTCGCCGTCGATGACGAACTCGTCGCCCTCGCGGCGCGCACGCGTACGCAGGTTGGCCACGTCCGATCCGCCCGAAGGCTCGGTGATGGCGCAGGCCGCGATGTGCTCGCCGGAGAACACGCCCGGCAGCGTGCGCTGCTTCTGCTCCTCGCTGCCCAGCGCCAGCATCGGCTGCGCGAAGATCGAGTGCGTGAACAGGCAGACGAAGACGCCGCCGCAGCCGGCGCGCGCCAGTTCCTGGATCGCGACCGAGCGCATCGTCAGGCTCGCCGGCATGCCGCCGTAGGCCTCGGGATATCCGAGGCCGAGCACACCCATCTCGCCGACCTTGCGATAGATCTCGCGCGGCATCTCGCCGACTTCCTCCCACTCGTCGACGAAGGGCGCGATCTCGCGATCGACGAAGCGGCGAAGCTGGGTCCGGAACTCGGCGAGTTCCTCGGCGGTTTCCGTGGGGCGATGGCCTTCAGGGGTCATGGGGTGTCAACTCGACAAGCGCGTTTCAACGCAAAGTGTGTAGCCCGGACGAAGTCCGGGGGCTTTCGGCACGTGATCTTTCGGGCTTCGAACGCCGGTCCCGGACTTCGTCCGGGCTACGTTCCGGGGTTTCGGTTCGTCAGCCGCGTGGTTTGTGCTGCCCGAGAAAGGCGTCGATCTTCGCGAGGAAGGCCGGCCGCGCACAGAATTCGCGCTGGTACATGCGCTCAGCTTCGAGCATCGCGCTGAAGCCCGCACCGGGACTTGCGTCGACCATCGTGCGCGTGGCCACTACCACGTCGGCCGGCACGCTCACGAGCTTCGCCGCGGCTGCCTGGGCACGCACCAGCAGTTCCGCGTCGGGGATCACCTCCCAGACCAGCCCGAGCGACGCGCTGCGCGCGGCGTCCAGCGTCTCGCCCAGCAGCATCGCGCCGAGTGCGACGACGCGGCCGCCCAGGCGCTGCAGCAGCCAGTGCGCGCCGAGGTCGGCGACGATGCTGAGCTGTTGCGCCTGCACGAACTTGAGCTTGCCCGACGCACCGCAGAGCACCACGTCCGCGGCCAACGCCATCGCGGCGCCACCACCGGCGGCCATGCCGTTGATCGCGGTCACCAGCGGCTTGGGAAACGCGAACATCGCGGCCACCACCGGGTTGAAGCGCTCGCGCATCGCCTCGCTGACCTGCTCGCCCGAATCCATGTAGCGCTGCTGCGCGTGCACTTCGGCGAACGAGTTGAGATCCGCGCCGGCGCAGAACGCCTTGCCCGCACCGGTGATCACCAGGGCCTTGCAGGCCGGATCCTTCGCGAGCGTCGCCAGCGCGGCGAGCATCTCGTCCATCAACTCGAATCCGAGCGCGTTCAGCCGCTCGGGCCGGTTCATCGTCAGCGTCGCGACACCGCTGGCCGTATCGAGTGCAAACGGAGCCAGGCTCATGCGGCCACCTGCGCGCCCGCGCCGACGATGATCGTCCGCGAGATTCCGCTGCCGTCGCCTGCCGAGGGGATGCCGCCGTCCATTGCTTGCTCCTGTGTACCGCGGATCTGCGCGAACCGACGCGCTCCGGGGCATGTCGAACGAGTGTGGCCCCGGCTGCTTCGAAGGGTCTTGTACCGACCGGCTCAAGGCGACCGGTGGGCGCAAGACTCGGAACGAAGTGTCCCCGCAGTCTCGCCGTTCGTGCGGGTCGGACCGCCGGCAGGTACACACCGCTACACGACCCAAAACCGCGCGAGGAGAGTTGATGGTGCAGACGCAGACGACGCTCATCAACCGGGTCGCGATCGGGGACATCCCGCGCCGCGTGGCCGTGCTGTATCCGGACAAGATCGCGTTCATCGACGGCGATCGCCGCGTCACGCATCGCGAGTTCGACCAGCGTTGCAACCAGTTCGCGCGCCATCTGCTCGGCCGTGGCTTGAAGAAGGGCGATGCCGTCGCCTGCCTGTGCGTGAACTCGCTGGATTTCATCGTCGCCGCTTTCGGCATCGCCAAGGCAGGGCTGGTCTGGGTGCCGATGAACGTGCTGCTCAAGCGCCAGCAGCTCGATTACATCCTGGAGAAGGTCGACGCGAAGCTGCTGATCGTCGACGAGGCGTTGTTGCCGGTGATGCGCGAAGCCGGGCGCACGCCGCCGGACCTGCTGACCATTGACGATCCCTCTCCCGTAGCCCGGACGAAGTCCGGGGGCCCGAATTCGTCGGCCGAGGCATCCCCGGACTTCGTCCGGGCTACGGGGGGGAACTTCGCCTACGCTTTCTCCGGCCAACCGACCACCGACCCCGAAGTCGAGATCCAGGACCGCGATACCGCCATCGTCATGTTCACCAGCGGGACCACCGCCGAGCAGAAGGGCGTGGTCATCAGCCATCTCGCGGTGTACCTGGCGACGCTGAACAACATCATCGAGATGGAGATGCGCACCGACGACGTCACCGTCGCGATGCTGCCGTTCTTCCATTGCGCGCAGCACACGCTGGTCAGCTCGTTTCTGCATCGTGGCGCCACGCAGATCGTCATGCGCGGGTTCGACGCCGAAACGCTGATGCGGCACATCACGGACCAGCGCGTCACCTGGTGCTTCGCGCTGCCGACGATGTGGCGCGCGGTGCTCGATCACCCGCAACGCGCGAAGTATCGCTTCGACTCGATGCGCTACGGCCTGTACGCGATGACGCCGATGGACGCCGAGACCTTGTCGCGGCTGATCCACGAGATTTGCCCGCGCTTCGCGCTCAGCAGCGGACAGACCGAGGTGTATCCGTCGGCCTGCGTGTTCCGCCCCGAATACCAGTTCACGAAGAAGGGTCAGTACTGGGGTCAGCAGGGACTGACCTGCGAATTCCAGATCATGGACGACGCCGGAAATCTGCTGCCGCGAGGACAGATCGGCGAGCTCGTCGTACGCGGACCCACCGTGTTGATGGAGTACCTCAAGGACGAGGCCGCCACGGCCGCCTCGCGCGAGCACGGCTGGCACCACACCGGCGATCTCGGCCTCATCGACGAGGACGGGCAGTTCCTGTTCAGCGATCGCAAGAAGGACATGATCAAGTCCGGCGGCGAGAACGTGGCGTCGTGCACCGTCGAGGGCGCGCTGCTCGGGCATCCGGGCGTGGCGGCCGCGGCCGTCGTCGGCCTGCCGCACGATTACTGGATCGAGGCGGTCACCGCCTTCGTCGTGCCCAAGCCCGGCATCGCGCTGAGCGAAGACGAGATCGGCGCCTGGTGCCGCGAACGCCTGGGCAAGCACGAGGTGCCCAAGCGCGTCGTGTTCCTCGAACGTTTTCCGATGACCGTGACGGGAAAGATCCTCAAGCACGTCATCCGCAGCGAACACGCCGGGCTGTTCCGCGAGCCGGGATGATCGCTCGCGGGCCCGAATCATCCGCCATCAGAACATCGAGAGGAGACGCCGCATGCTTCAGCACAAGGGCTCCGGCCGACTGGCCGACAAGGTCTGCATCCTCACCGGCGGCGCTTCGGGTATCGGCGAGGCGACGGCACGCGTCTTCGCGGCCGAGGGCGCGCGTCTGATCATCGTGGACATCCAGGTCGACAAGGGCGAGAGGCTTGCTGCGGAGCTTGCAAAGGCCGGTGGCACCGTGGTGTTCCAGCGCTGCGACATGTCCGTGCATGCGCAAGTGAAGAGCCTGATCGAGTTCTCCGAGAAGCGCTTCGGGCGTCTCGACGTGCTGGTCAACAACGCCGCCGTCGAAAGCCCGAAGGCCGAGGTCGACACGACCGAGGAGGAGTACGACCACATCATGGACGTCAACGTGAAGGGCGTGTTTCTGTCCACGAAGTACGCGGTGCCGCTGATGAAGAAGAACGGCGGCGGTTCGATCATCAACATCTCGTCGGCCTACGGCATGATCGGCTCGATCGGATTCGGTGCGTACCACGCATCGAAAGGCGCCGTGCGCCTGTTCACGAAGAGCACCGCCGTGACGCATGCGCGTCACGGCATCCGCGCCAACTCGATCCATCCCGGCGCGGTCGACACGCCGCTGCTGCGCGAGGCGATCAACAGCAACGACGATCCGAAACGTTTCGAGAAGACGGTGGCGGAATCCCAGCCCATCGGCCGTCTCGGCCGGCCGGAAGAGATCGCCTACGGCTGCCTGTTCTTCGCGTCGGACGAATCGAAGTTCTGCATCGGCAGCGAGCTGAGCATCGACGGCGGCATGGTCGCCCAGTGATCGGACGCATCCGTAGCCCGGACGAAGTCCGGGGCTGCTGCACGCAATACGACCGGACCCCGGACTTCGTCCGGGCTACGTTCCACTTCAGGATCAGGAGAGCATTCCCATGACATTCGGCATCAAGACCCCGGAATACCCGGCGGGTTGCGCGGTCATTTTCGGCGGCAGCGGCGGGCTCGGCCAGGCCACGGCGGGCCTGATGGCGGAGCGTGGCAGCGACATCGTCGTGACCTACCGCTCGCGCGCCGACGAGACGAACCAGTTCGTCGAGAAGCTGCGCGGACTCGGCTACAAGGCGCAGGCCATCGCCTGCGACGTGACGGACCGCGCGCAGGTCGACGCCGTGTATGCCAGCGCCGTGAAGTCCTTCGGTCGCGTGCACACCGTGGTGTCGGCAGGCGGCCTCGTGTTCGACACCGGCCCGCTGGCGGACTTCAAGTTCGAGTCCTTCCGCGGCGTCATCGAGACCGACGTCATCGGATTCTTCAACATCGCGCAGAGTGGCATCCCGGTGCTGCGTGCCGGCAAGGGCGGCTCGTTCGTCGCGCTGATCACCTGCGCCACGCAGCGCACCGTGCCGCTCGACGCGCTGTCTGCCACGCCCAAGGCCGCCGTGCAGATGCTGATGCGCCACATCGCGACCGAGGAAGCGCGCAACGGCATTCGCGCCAACGCGGTGGGACCGGGCGTCATCGACGGAGGGATGGTTACCGAGATGATGAAGACCGAAACCAAGAAGCTGCTCGACATGGCGGTGGAGTACACGCCGCTCGGCCGGCTCGGCCTGTGCGAGGAGGTCGCCGAAGCCGTGGCGTTCCTCGCATCGTCCAGGGCGGCCTACATCACCGGGCAGGCCTTGATGGTGGATGGCGGCCTGTCGGCCTGAGCGCACCGTAGCCCGGACGAAGTCCGGGGTTCCCCCTCGAAGACGGAGCGCAACCCCGGACTTCGTCCGGGCTACGGGTTACGGGGCCTCGTAGGGCACCGCCGCGTCCACGGCCTTCCACATCGCACCGCCAGCAGGCTTGCGCTGTTCTTCGTACAGATGCCCGATCAGTCCCGCGGCACGGCTGAGCACCGCGAAGCCGCGCATCACCGAAGGCGGTACGTCGATCTCGAGCAGCAGCGCGGCGATGGCGCCGGTGGCGTTGATCGTCAGATGCCGGCCGTACGCGCGATCGATTTCACGCGACAGCATCTCGAGCAGACCGATGTAGCGGCCGCTGACGCCGGCCGCGCGTCCCACGGCGAACAGCGCGGCCGGTCGCGGATCGTCGGGCCGATGATGCGGATGCCCGAAGCCCGGCAGCGACTTCTTCTCGGCACGGTGCTGAGCGACGATGTCGCGTGCCGTCGCCTCGGCGCCATCACCGCTGTCCGCGAGCTGGCACAGGATCGTGGCGCTGCCTTCCATCGTGCCGACGAACTGGCTGCCCACGCCGAGCAGGCCGGCCGCGATCGCCCCCTGCAGCGATTCCGGCGCGCCGAGATAGGTCAGTCGCGCCGCCGCCGCGCTGGGTGTCATGCCGTGCTCGCAGAGCGTCACCAGCACGGCATCGAGCACGGCGCGTTCGGTCGGTCCGCAGTTGCGTCCGGTGACCTGCATGAACACGAACTCCGTGAAGCTCGTCTTGCCGATCAGCTCGGTGCAGAGATTGCGCTCGCGCACGAATATCTCGGTTTCGTTATAGCGGCACAGTTCGGTGGTCGCGTTCGTGGATTTCATGGCGGTGCTCGGGTTCGAACTCACGTGGCCCGGGCGAAGCCCGGGGGTTCACCTCGTCGGGAAGCAACAGCCCCGGGCTTCCTCGGCAACGGGTGTCAGACCGTTGCGCGCGTGACCTTGCGTCGCGACTTCGCCGGCGGCGGAGCAGCAGGCGCAACCGTCGCCGCACGCCGCTTGGCGACGGGCAGCGACGCCGTGATCGGAGCCGTCTCCGGTGTCTGCGTGCTGAAGCGCTTCGGCAGCTGGCGTTCGAGCACGCGCAGGCGCGCGCTCAGGTGATCACGCTGCGTGGCGTCGGCCACGCTGTAGAGCAGCACCGCGGTGCCGTAGAGCACCTGCGCACGGAACTGGTCGTCGTCGAGCTCGGACTGCACCCACAGGTCCAGCGCGCCGAGCGTGTTGACCACCATCATCCGCGCGAGCTGGTCGTGCGAGATCACTTCCGGAAGCTGGCCGGCCTCGGCCAGGTGCAGCAGTGCCTGCTTCCAGTAGAACAACGCGCGATCCATGTACGCCGGGCGATTCACCGGATCGTGGATGCCGAGCAGGAACTGGTACAGCGGCCGGTAGAAGCGCGGATCGGAGGCGAACTCGTCGCCGGCGGTCTGCGCCGCGTGCAGCACCATCTCGACCGGATCGGGCGACTTGCCGCGGCCGCGCGCGATGTCCGAGAACAGGCCGTCGACGGAGCGGTTGAGCAGCGCGTAGAGAATCCCGCCCTTGGATCCGAACAGGTTGTATGGCGTGGGGCCGCTCAGCGACGCGCGCTCGGCGAGCACGGCCATCGAGAACTCCGTGGTCCCCGTCTTGCGGATCAGCGCCTCGGCCGCATCCAGGATCCGGCGCTTGCGATCCTCTTTCTGGATTTCGCGCGACATGCTGCCTTTGTCGAGCTTTCCGCGCGGTGATTCTTGCGTGAACAAGCTAGGGCTGCGAAAAGATGGCGAGGCGGCGCGAGCCGGCAAAGATGTCGCGCGGCGTGTAGCCGTAGAACTGCCGGATCGAGTGGCTGAAGTGCGTCGAGTCCGCGTAACCGGCATTGAGCGCGACATCGAGCAGGTTCAGCGGATTGGCGATCAGCGGCATCAGGCCGCGCGCCCGCTTCCAGGCGCGGAAGCGCCGGAACGTGGTCTGGGTCTGGTCGCTGAACAGATGCGTGAAGCGCGAGAACGACAGCCCTGTCATCGCGGCGCAGTCCTCGGCGGTCAGGCGCCCTGCGGGGTCGTCCTTCATGCGTTCGATGGCGCGGGCGATGCGCGAATCGAGGTCGCGCGCCGGCAGGCGCTCGCCGAAGAAGCGCAGGTCGAAATCCTCGGACGGGCACGACGACAGCGGTCGCGACAGGCCGGCCCGGATCGTCGCGGCGACCCGCTGGCGCTGCACGGGTGTGGCCAGGAACTGGTCGTGGAAGCGGCAGCCGTCGACAGCCTCGGCCTCCACCAGCACCTCGGCCATCTCGCGGTCCGGCGTAGAAACCAGGTGCGGCGTGTAAGGCGGCACGGCGACGAAGGTCTCGCTGCGCGACGGCCCATCGTCGATCGACGCCTCGAAAGGCGTGTTGATCGCCACGTACAGCGTCCACGCGCCGAAGTAGCGGACGCCGGGCGTGCCGAACAGTCCGCGGTAGGCAATGCGCGTGGGCGTGACCAGCATCATGCGGTCCATCCCCCGCGCCTTCCGCGACGAGGACGTCAGGGAATGAGGGGGGTGACTCGAGAACTTCGGCTCGCGACGTCGCGCATGCTCCATCGTGTTTCTCCTCCAGCGGGTCGTGGATCCGTGATCGGCCCATCGCCCGAAAGTTTTATCGCACTAAAAGATCGCACGGGCAGAGGGTCGGGGGCAAGTCCGGGTTGCACGCGGCCGACCCGTAGCCCGGGCGCGCGCTCCGCAATTCGAGGGGAACCCCGGGCTTCGCCCGGGCTACGGTGTGCCGTCAGTCCAGCAGCGCCTGCTGCGCGGCGCTGGCCAGCAGCAGACCGTCGCGGTTGAACATCGCCCCGCGCCCGAACCCGAAGCCGTTGCCGGCGACCGGGCTCTCCACCTCGTACAGCAGCCAGTCGTCGACGCTGGGTGCGGCGTGGAACCACATCGAGTGATCCAGGCTGTGCATGCGGTTGGACGGATCGAGCAGGCCTTCCGTGTGCGGACTGCGCGTGGGCCAGCACAGCCAGTAGTCCGACAGGAACGCGAGCGCGGCGTACTGCAGCAGCGGCTCGGACGAGATCGCGACGGTGGGCTTGAGCCAGGTCGCGAGTCGCGGCTCCGGCGAACGTGACAGCAGGCCTTCCGCACCGCGAACCGGTTTGACCTGCACCGACTTCTTCGAGAGCAGGCGTTGGCGGATGCGTTCCGGCACCCGGTCACCGACGGCCGCGGACAGGGCTTCGATGTCCGCCAGCGATTCGGGCGCAGGCGCGAGGTCGCGCGCCTGTACCTGGTGTTGCGGCGGCGCCAGCACGTGAGCGTCGTTGAGATAGACCTGCGCCGAAAAGATCAGCCGGTCCGACTGGATCATCTGTACGCGCCGATGGCTCAGTCGTGCGCCGTCATGAGCGCGCTCGACGATCAGCTCCAGCGTCTGCCCCGCACGCCCGGGCCGCAGGAAGACGCCCTGGATGGACCGCGGCACGCGCGTGGGGCAACTGAGCATCGCGGCGCTCAGCGTGTTGGCGATGAACTGGCCGCCGAACAGATTGCCGTTCATGTTCAGGCCCAGGCGCGGGTTCACGTAGCGGTCCGGTCCGACCGGATCGAGTCGCAACGCGCCTTCGAGTTCGATCGGATTCCACGGCGGTGTGTCGCCACTGCGCTGCGTGTCGTTCGTGCTGCCCATCACCGCGAATCTCCACGTGTCCGATGCGCAGTGTGCAGGCGCATCCGCTTGATCGCACGCATCGCGTAGCCCGGGTGAAACCCGGGATGCCCGCTTGGACACGCGCGCACGCGCTGAGATGGACGAGGCCCGGGTTGCGCCCGGGCTACGGGTGGGCGCACTCGCTCAAAAGCCTGCCCCTCTCCCATGCGATGGAGCCGCATGGGGAGAGGGAGCCACTGTCTTGCTCTCAGCTAGGTCGGCGCAAATCCAAGGTGCACGGATAATCCGGATTCGGCGACTCCGACGGCGGCCAGTACGTCGACGGCGTGTGCCCGCTCGGCTCGAAGCGCGACAGGCGCCGCGCCTCGGCC
Source organism: Panacagrimonas perspica (assembly GCF_004364935.1). GTDB lineage: Bacteria > Pseudomonadota > Gammaproteobacteria > Nevskiales > Nevskiaceae > Panacagrimonas > Panacagrimonas perspica. Next base: position 981,304 of record NZ_SOBT01000009.1, read on the forward strand.
TCGTAGTTGTTGATCGGGAACGTCTCGTAGTTGCGACCGGCCGGGTGCATCACGTGATACGTGCAACCGGCGACGGCGCGACGATGACGCGCGTCGTAGAGATCGAACACCAGCGGCGTGTGCACGCCGATCGTGGGATGCAGCGCCGACGCCGGTTTCCAGGCGCGGTAGCGCAATCCACACACGTACTCGTCGCGCACGCCGGTGGCGCGCAGCGGCAGGCGGCGTCCGCTGACGGTGACGAAGTGACGACCCGGCACCAGCCCGCGCGTCTTGATCTGCACGCGTTCCAGGCTGGAGTCGACGAAGCGCGTCGTGCCGCCGGCGCTGCCTTCCTCGCCGAGCACCGGCCAGGGTTCGAGCGCGTGGCGCAGTTCCACCTCGATGCCCTGGTGGCCGATGGTGCCGTGCTGCGGGAAGCGGAACTCGAAGTGCGGCTCGAACCACTCCGCGCGGATCGGGTAGCCCCATTCCTTGAGTTCGTTGAGCACGTCGAGGAAGTCGGCCCAGACGAAGTGCGGCAGCATGAACTCGTCGTGCAGGCGCGTGCCCCAGCGGATCAGCGGCGCGGTGTAGGGCTTGTTCCAGAACGCCGAGATCAGCGAGCGCACCAGCAACTGCTGCACGAGGCTCATGCGTGCGTGCGGCGGCATCTCGAAGCTGCGGATCTCGAGCAGACCCAGACGACCGGTGGGGCCATCGGGCGAGTACAGCTTGTCGATCGACAGCTCGGTGCGATGCGTGTTGCCGGTGATGTCGATCAGGATGTTGCGGAACAGGCGATCGACCATCCACAGCGGGAACTGCGCGGCATCGGCGCTGGTGCCGGCCGGCGGCAGTTGCGACAGCGCGATCTCCAGCTCGTACAGCGCCGAGTCGCGGCCTTCGTCGGGACGCGGATGCTGCGACGTGGGGCCGATGAACAGCCCGGAGAACAGGTAACTCAGCGACGGATGGTTCTGCCAGAAGCGGATCATGCTCGCGAGCAGGTCGGGCCTGCGCAGGAACGGTGAATCCGCCGGCGTGCCCGCACCGACGACGATGTGATTGCCGCCGCCGGTTCCCACCGCACGGCCATCGATCAGGAATTTCTCGGTGCCCAGCCGCGTGAGGCGCGCCTGCTCGTAGATCTCCAGCGTGATCTCGCGCAACTGGTCCCAGGAATGCGCGGGATGGATGTTCACCTCGATCACGCCGGGATCCGGCGTCACGCGCAGCACGTTGAGGCGCGGGTCGGTCGGCGGCGGATAGCCTTCGAGGCGCACCGGCACGTCGAACTCGGCAGCGGCGTCCTCAACGGCGGTGACCAGATCCAGATAGTCGGCAAGACCTTCCACCGGCGGCATGAACACGCACAGGAAGCCTTCACGCGGCTCCACTGCCAGCGCGGTGCGCACGTTGCCGCCCTGCAGGTAGGCGCCGCGGCGTTCCGGCGGCGGCTGGTCGCGTTCCGACGTGAGCTTCTGCTGGCGCTCGCGGCGACGCTTCTCCTGCTCGGTGACCGGCGCCTGCAGGAACGGCTGGCGACGGATGTCGGGCGTGGGCAGCGGCTCGCGCTTGGCGAACGGGTCGTACGGAATGACCTGGGGCACGGCGCCGGCCGGCAGCCAGGGCAGCGTCTCCAGCGGCAGGCGGAAGCCCACGGGCGAGTCGCCCGGGATCAGGAACATGCGGCCGCCGCGGAAACTCCAGCGTTCGCTGATCCAGGCCTGCGTCTGCCAGCGCTGGACCGGCAGCGCGTAGCCCTTGGGCACATCGAGGCCGCGCGAGAACACGCGTGCGATGCGGGCGCGTTCCTCGGGGTCCTTGAGCTTGCTGTCGTCCGCGGAGACGTTCTCCGGCAGCTTGCGCTCCCGGTGCAGGTAATAGAACGCGTCCTCGTAGGCGGGGACCGCGTTGTCCGGATTCACCTCGAGCCGCTCGGCGATGCCGCGGATCAGCGCACGCGCCGAGAGTTCGTTGGCCTTGGTCGAGCCGTCGGCGAGATCACCACGCACGATGGGCTTGCCGTCGCCGCGCCAGTACAGCGCGTAGGCCCAGCGCGGCAGTGATTCGCCCGGGTACCACTTGCCCTGGCCGAACGTCAGCAGGCCGTTGGGTGCGAAGCGGTCCTTCAGGCGGCGGATGAGCTGGTTGGCGAGGCCCTCCTTCATCGGGCCGACGGCGGCGGTGTTCCACTCCGCGCCCTGCATGTCGTCGATCGAGATGAACGTAGGCTCGCCGCCCATCGTCAGGCGCACGTCGCCGGCCTTGAGCTTGGCGTCGACCTCGGCGCCGAGCTTGTCGACCGCCGCCCATTGTTCGTCGGTGTACGGCTTGGTGACGCGCGCGGTCTCGAGCACGCGCGTGACCTTCATCTCGTGCGCGAACTCGGTCTTGAGTTCGCCTTCGCCGGCGAAGGACATGGTCCCCGAGATCGGCGCGGCGGTGGCGGGTTCGGGCGTCGCGCACAGCGGGATGTGGCCTTCGCCCGCCATCAGGCCGGAGGTCGGGTCGAAGCCGATCCAGCCCGCGCCCGGCAGGTATACCTCGCACCAGGCGTGCAGGTCGGTGAAGTCGACCTCGGTGCCGCTCGGGCCATCGAGCGACTTCACGTCCGGCGTGAGCTGCACGAGGTAGCCGGACACGAAGCGCGAAGCCAGGCCCAGGCGGCGCAGCAACTGTACGAACAGCCACGACGAGTCGCGGCAGGAGCCCGACGCGTTGGTCAGCGTCTCTTCCGGCGTCTGCACGCCGGGTTCCATGCGGATGAGGTACTTGATCGACTGCTGCAGCGACCGGTTCAGGTCCATCAGGAAGTCGATCGTGCGCATCGGCGTGCGCGGGATGCTGTCGACCAGCTGCTTGAACAGCGGCGTCATCTCGATCGTGCGCAGATACGGCTCGAGGTCCAGCTTGAGCGCGTCCGCGTACTTGAACGGATAGGTCTCCGCGTCCGGCTCGACGAAGAAGTCGAACGGGTTGTAGATCGCCATGTCGGCGATCAGGTCCACCGTCACCGAGAAGTGGTCCACCGGCTCCGGGAACACGACGCGCGCCTGCCAGTTGGAGAAGGCGTCCTGCTGCCAGTTGATGAAATGCGGCTCGGGCTCGATCTTCAGCGAGTAGCTGAGCACGCGCGTACGCGAGTGCGGTGCGGGCCGCAGGCGGATGATCTGGGGCGACAACGTCACCCGGCGGTCGTAGGCGTAGACCGTCTGGTGGAGCAAGGCAGCGTGCAGGGGCATGGGTCTTCGGTTCGATCCTGTCGCGGGCAGGGATGATACGTGGCCGCGTGCCCGCTTCCGCGGGAGGCTGCTGGTCGTAGCAAGAATCGATGCAGGGTAGGCGGCCACCCCTGTACTGCCCCCGGTCCGTGCTGTTCCTTCTCCCTCGGGGAGAAGGTGCCCCGAAGGGGCGGATGAGGGAGTGTCGGGTAGGGCACCGAATCTCCCTCACCCCCCGGCGGGCTCACGGGACTGACATTGAGTCAGTCCCGTAAGCCCGCCGCCTCTCCCTGCGGGAGAGGGGAGCACAGCCTTATGGAATCTTTATAGCCGGCCCCCGGTTTCCGTCTCGAATCTTCATGTTCCCCGGCGCACAGTGACCGCATGAACGCCGAGTCCTTGTTCGCCCTGCTGATCGCGGCCGCGGTTGCGGCCTACCTCGTCTACGCGCTGCTGCGCCCCGAACGCTTCTGAGCCCGGGAGACGCCGACATGCACGGGCACGACCTGTTCCGCTTCCTGTTGTTCGTGGCGCTGCTGCTCGCGCTGGCGCCGCCGCTGGGCGCCTGGCTGACGCGGGTGTTCGAAGGCCGTGCGCGCGGCCTGGGTGGAGTCGAAACGGGTCTTTACCGGGCGGCCGGCATCGACCCGGCGCGCGAGCAGACCTGGGCGACGTACGCACGCAGCCTGCTGGCCTTCAACGGCGTCGGCCTGGTGCTGCTGTTCGCGCTGCTGATGCTGCAGGGCGTGCTGCCGCTGAACCCGCAGCACCTGCCCGGACTGAGCTGGCACCTGGCGTTCAACACGGCGGCGAGTTTCATCACCAATACCAACTGGCAGTCCTACGGCGGCGAAAGCACGCTGTCCTATCTCTCGCAGATGGCCGGGCTGTGCGTGCAGAACTTCACCAGCGCGGCGACCGGCTTCGCGGTGGCGGTGGCGCTGATCCGCGGCATCACCCGCCGCGAGACGCGCTCGCTCGGCAATTTCTGGGCGGACATGACGCGCGTGACCTTGTACGTGCTGTTGCCTTTGTCCTTGCTGCTCGCGGTGTTCCTGGTCTGGCAGGGCGTGCCGCAGAACTTCGACAGCTACGTGTCGGCCACGACGCTCGACGGCGGCACGCAGACGATCGCGCATGGCCCGGCCGCGTCGCAGATCGCGATCAAGCAGCTGGGCACCAACGGCGGCGGCTTCTTCAACGCCAATGCGGCGCACCCGTACGAGAACCCGACGCCGCTGTCGAACCTCGTGCAGGTGCTGTCGATCCTGCTGCTGCCGGCGGCGCTGGTGTTCGCGTTCGGCCGGATGGTGGGAGATCGCCGGCAGGGCTACCCGTTGCTGGCGGCGATGCTGCTGCTGTTCGTCGTCGGCTTCGGGATCGTCTACGCGATCGAGTCGCACCCCAATCCCCTGCTGGCCTCGCTGCCGCTGGATCACCACGCCGGCAACCTCGAGGGCAAGGAGGCGCGCTTCGGTGTGTTCGATTCAGCGTTGTGGGCTACCGCGACGACGGCCGCGAGCAACGGCTCGGTGAACGCGATGCACGACAGCTTCCTGCCGCTGGGCGCGCTGGTGCCGCTGGTGAACATGATGCTCGGCGAGATCGTGTTCGGCGGCGTCGGTGCCGGGCTGTACGGCATGCTGCTCTACGTGCTGCTGACGGTGTTCATCGCCGGCCTGATGGTGGGCCGCACGCCGGAGTACCTGGGCAAGAAGATCGAAGCGCGCGAAGTGCGTCTGCTGGTGCTCGCGATGCTGTCGATGCCGTTGTGCATCCTGGTGTTCGGCGCCGCCGCCATCGTCGTGCCGCAGAGCCTGTCCGGATTGCAGGATGCCGGCCCGCACGGCCTCACCGAGCTGCTCTACGCGTACACCTCGGCCGCCGCCAACAATGGTTCGGCCTTCGCCGGCTTCACCGCCAACCTGCCGTACACCAACACGATGCTGGGCCTGGCGATGCTGATCGGCCGCTACGCCTACATCCTGCCGCTGCTGGCCGTCGCCGGCAGCTTGGCCTCCAAGCGCGCGGCGCCGGTTTCCGCCGGCACCTTCCCGACGCACGCGCCGCTGTTCGTCGGCCTGCTGATCGGCGTGATCCTGATCATCGGCGGCCTGACGTTCTTCCCGGTGCTGGTGCTGGGGCCGGTGGCGGAGCACTTCGCGATGCTGGCGGGGACCACCTGGTGATGTGTTGCCGGGCGTTTTCACCGCAAAGGCGCAAAGGGAAAAGAAAGGACGCAAAGGAAAAGAATGAAAACTCCGTCTCCTGAAATCGAGCTGCTCGAACGGGAATCTGCCCTGATCCCATCTTTGCGACCTTTCTTTTCCCTTTGCGCCTTTGCGGTATTTGGCTTCGATACCGCGCACACGCCATGAAGACTCTCTCCCTGACACCCAATAACGCGCTATGGCTCTCCGCATCGCAGGCCAGCCTGCGCAAGCTCGACCCGCGCGCGCAGCTGCGCAACCCGGTGATGTTCGTCGTCTGGATCGGCGCGGTGTTCGTCAGCGTGCTGTGGCTGCGCGACCTGTTCGGCGACGGTGATGCCTTGTGGTCGGGGCAGATCGCGCTGTGGCTGTGGTTCACGGTGCTGTTCGCGAACTTCTCCGAGAGCTTGGCCGAAGGCCGCGGCAAGGCGCGCGCGGATTCGTTGCGCTCGGCCAAGGGCGAGACCGAGGCCAAGAAGGTGCAGCGTGACGGCAAGCGCATCGAGCGCGTGTCCAGCCGCAGCCTGCGCGCGGGTGACATCGTGCTGGTGGAGGCCGGCGACAACATCCCGGGCGACGGCGAGGTCATCGAGGGCATCGCCACCGTCAACGAAGCGGCCGTTACCGGCGAATCGGCACCGGTGCTGCGCGAATCGGGTGGCGATCGTTCGAGCGTGACCGGCGGCACCAAGGTGGTCTCGGACTGGATCAAGGTGCGCATCACCGCCAATCCGGGCGAAAGCTTTCTGGATCGCATGATCGGCCTGGTCGAAGGCGCGGCGCGGCAGAAGACGCCGAACGAGCTCGCGCTGTCGGTGCTGCTCACCGGCCTGACCTTGATCTTCCTGATGGTCGCCGTGACCTTGCCGTTCTTCGCGCACTACTCAGGCGGCAAGCTGCCGGTGACGGCGCTGATCGCGCTGCTGGTCACGCTGATCCCGACGACGATCGGCGGCCTGCTGTCGGCCATCGGCATCGCCGGCATGGATCGTCTCGTGCGCGCCAACGTCATCGCCAAGTCCGGTCGCGCAGTGGAGGCGGCCGGCGACGTCGACGTGCTGCTGCTCGACAAGACCGGCACGATCACCTACGGCAACCGCATGGCCGAAGCCTTCCTGCCGGCGCCGGGTGTCGACGAGGTCGAGCTGACGCGTGTGTCGTGGCTGTCGTCGCTGTCGGACGGCACCGCAGAAGGCCGCTCGATCGTCGAGCTGGCGAAGCGCCGGCTGGGTGATCTGGGCAGCGACGCGCAGCGAGTGACGAAGTCGGTGGAGTTCACGGCGCAGACGCGCCTGTCGGGCGCCGATCTCGACGACGGCACCGAGCTGCGCAAGGGCGCGGTGCAAGCGGTGATCACGTACGCGTTCGGCAGCGATGAGTCGCACGTGCCGCCGGCGTTCCGCAAGGCGGTGGAGCGCATCGCCGAATCCGGCGGTACGCCGCTGGCGGTCGCGGTGAAGCAGGGCGGCGAGACGCGGCTGCTCGGCGCGATCCATCTCAAGGACGTCGTGAAGCCCGGCATCCGCGCGCGCTTCGCCGAACTGCGTGCGATGGGCATCCGCACGGTGATGATCACCGGCGACAACCCGCTGACGGCGGCGAGCATCGCGGCCGAGGCCGGCGTCGACGACTTCCTCGCCGAGGCCACGCCCGAGCGCAAGCTCGAACTGATCCGCAAGGAGCAGCAGGGCGGGCGCATGGTCGCGATGTGCGGTGACGGCACCAACGATGCGCCGGCGCTGGCGCAGGCCGACGTCGGCGTGGCGATGAACGACGGCACGCCAGCCGCGAAGGAAGCGGCCAACCTCGTCGATCTCGACAGCGACCCGACCAAGCTGATCCAGGTGGTCGAGATCGGCAAGCAGCTGTTGATCTCGCGCGGCTCGCTGACCACGTTCTCGATCGCCAACGACATCGCGAAATACTTTGCGATCCTGCCGGCGCTGTTCGTGAGCCTGTACCCGCAACTGGCGCCGCTGGACGTGATGCGCCTGCATTCGCCGCAGTCGGCGATCCTGTCCGCGATCATCTTCAACGCGCTGATCATCGTCGCGCTGATTCCGCTGGCGCTGCGCGGCGTGCGCTACGCGGCCCTGTCGGCGTCCGCGCTGCTGCGGCGCAACCTGCTGATCTATGGCCTCGGCGGCATTGTCGTGCCCTTCGTCGGCATCAAGCTGATCGACGTGCTCGTGTCGGCCGTGGGCCTTGCCTGAGCCAGAGGAACCGGAACATGAACAGCATTCTTCGTCCCGCGCTGGTGCTGACGCTGGGCTTCACGGCGCTGACCGGCGCGCTGTATCCGCTGGCCGTCACCGGCATCGCGCAGTCGCTGTTCCCGCAGCAGGCGCACGGCAGCCTGGTGGAGCACGGCGGGCACTTGATCGGCTCCGGGCTGATCGCGCAGGGCTTCACGTCCGATCGCTACTTCCATCCTCGGCCGTCAGCGGCCGGGCAGGGCTACGATGCGAGCGCATCGAGCGGCTCCAACCTGGGTCCCACCTCGAAAGCGCTGATGACGGCCGTCGCGGAACGCACCGCGGCGCTGCAGAAGGAGAACCCGGGCCAGGCCACGGTGCCATCGGAACTGGTGACCGCCTCGGGCAGCGGCCTGGATCCGCATCTGTCGCCGGCTGGCGCGCAGTTCCAGGTGGCGCGCGTCGCCAAGGCCCGCGGCCTGACGGCGGTCCAGGTGCAGCAGCAGGTCGATGCGCTGACCGAAGCGCGCGCGCTGGGGGTGTTCGGAGAAAAACGCGTCAACGTGCTGAAACTGAATCTGGCGCTCGATGCGCTGCCCGGTCTTGCACCCGTACCTTGAAGCACGAAACCGTAGCCCGGGTGAAACCCGGGGCTTCTGGTTCGCGGAGAAAAAGCCCCCGCTCTTTGGCTTCGCGAAATTCAACACCCGGGCTACGCGGTGACGTGGCTTAAAGTAAACGCATGAGCCCCGCCGCCACGCGTCCCTCGCCCGAGCAACTGCTCAAGGACGCGCGTCGCGCGGGACGGGGCCGCCTGAAGGTCTTCCTCGGTGCGGCACCCGGCGTCGGCAAGACCTACGCGATGCTGCGCGCGGCCCATCGCGCGAAAGCCGACGGCATCGACGTCTGCGTTGGCCTGATCGAGACCCATGGGCGGCTCGAGACCGAGGCGCAGCTCGCCGATCTCGAACGCCTGCCGCGCGCCAAGGTCGAGTACCGCGGCCGCACGTTCGACGAGCTGGATGTCGAAGGCATCCAGAAGCGGCGCCCGCAGCTCGTGCTGGTCGACGAGTTCGCGCATTCCAACGTCACCGGTGCGCGTCATCCCAAGCGCTACCAGGACGTCGACGACCTGCTGACGGCCGGACTCGACGTGTGGACGACGCTGAACGTCCAGCATCTCGACAGCCTCAATGACGTCATCGCGCGCATCACCGGCGTGACCGTGCGCGAGACCGTGCCCGACGAGGTGCTCGATGGCGCTGACGAGATCGAGCTGATCGATCTTCCGCCGGAAGACCTGATCCGGCGCCTGAAGGACGGCAAGGTCTACGTGCCGGAACAAGCGCGGCAGGCGCTGACGCAGTTCTTCGGGCAGGGCAGCCTCACGGCGCTGCGCGAGCTGGCGTTGCGCGCCGCGGCCGAGCACATCGATTCACAGCTGCTCGAATTCAAGGCGCGTCACGCCGTGGACGAGCCCTGGCCGACGCGCGAGCGCCTGCTGGTCTGCGTCAACGAGCAGGACATCAGCCGCACCGTCGTGCGCGCAGCGCGCCGCATCGCGGAGCACCGGCGCATCCCGTGGATCGCCGTGCACGTGCAGACGCCGCGCGCGCTGTCGATGTCCGACGAGGCGCACGATCGCGTCGAGCGCAATCTGCGGATGGCGCAACGCTTGGGCGCCGACGTCATCACGGTGCCGGGCACCGATCTCGTCGAATCGCTGGTGGAACTGGCGCGCACGCGCAACGCCTCGCAGATCGTCGTCGGACGTCCGCAGCCGAGCCGCTGGCGCTGGCCGTGGACGCGCTCGATCGCTGCCGAGCTGATGCGTCGCGCGACGCCGCTCGACATCACGGTGGTGACCTGGAGCGGCCCGGAGGCGGCCGCCAGCGAGCCGCTGCCGCGTCCGCGCCTGCCGGCGCCATCGTGGAAGCCGTACGCCGCGACCGTGCTGATCTGCGTGGGCGCGACCGCGATCTCGCAGGTGCTCGACCAGTTCGTCGGGCTGCTGAGCCTGGGCGTCGTGTTCCTGCTCGCCGTGCTCGTCGTCGCGGTGCGCTTCGGCCTGTTCCCGGCGCTGTTCGCGAGCCTGCTCAGCTCGATGCTCTACAACTACCTGTTCACCGAGCCGCGCTTCAGCCTGATCGTGCACGACCGCGACGACTTCGCGGCGGTGGTCTCGTTCTTCCTGGCTGCGCTGCTCGTCGGCAATCTCGGCGGCCGGCTGCGCCAGCAGATCGAGGCGCTGCGCACCAGCACGCGCCGCGCGCAGGAACAGGCGGAGCTGAGCCGGCGCCTGGCCAGCGCGCTGGAGCAGCGCGAGGTGGTGCGCGCCACCGTCGAGCATCTGGCGAACACGCTGTCGACCGAGGCCGTGCTGATGCAGCCCGGCGCCGAAGGCCGGCTGATCGTCATGGCCGGCAGCGGCAACACGCGCCCGCTGGAGGAGCTGGCGCAGGCCGCAGGGCGCTGGGCCTGGGAACACGAGGCGGAGGCCGGTGCCAGCACCGACACGCTGCCCGCCTCGCCGTGGCGCTTCCTGCCGCTGGCCACCGCGCGCGGCAAGCTCGCGATCCTCGGCGTCAACGCCAAGCAGCGTCCGCGCGAGATCGACGAGGAAGATCTGCGCCTGATGCAGTCGGTCGGCGATCTGGCCAGCCTCGCGCTGGAGCGCACGCGCCTGGCCGCGGATCTGGAATCTTCGCGCCTGACCAGCGAGACCGAAGGCCTGCGTGCCGCGCTGCTGTCGTCGGTATCGCACGACCTGCGCACGCCGCTGGTGTCGGTGCTCGGCGCGGCGGAGGCGCTGGCCTCCGATGACGGACGGCTCGACGACGGTGCGCGCCGCGAACTGGCCGCGCACGTGCTGGAGGAAGCAGAACGCCTGAACCGCTTCGTGCAGAACCTGCTGGACATGACGCGCCTGTCCTACGGAAAGCTCAGTCCTCGCCTGGATGCCTGTGACGTCGCCGAGCTGGTGGCGGGCGCGCGCCGGCGCGTCGAGCGCCAGCTCGCAGGACGAACGCTCGACATCACGATCGCCAGCGAACTGCCCCTGATCCGGGTCGACGCCGTGCTGATCGAGCAGGTGCTGGTGAACCTGCTCGACAACGCGATGAAGTATTCGCCGACGGATTCACCGGTGCGCGTCGAATGCCGCGCCGAGAAGGGCGACGTGCGGATCTCGGTGATCGATCGCGGGCCGGGAATTCCCGAGGCCGATCGCGAGAAAGTGTTCGACATGTTCTACCGCGTGAAGCAGGGTGATGGTCGCGCCGCCGGCACCGGGCTGGGGCTCGCGATCTGCCGCGGCATCGTGGCTGCGCACGGCGGGACGATTCGCGTCAGTGCGGGAACCGACGGGCAGGGCACGCGCATGGAGGTGCGGTTGCCGGTATCGGGAAGCCCCTCGTGAGTCACGAGGCCGGGCGCATTCTCGTCGTCGACGACGAGGCCTCGGTGCGCAAGCTGCTGCGCATCGGCCTGTCGTCGCACGACTACGAGGTGATCGAGGCGGGTGACGGTGCCGAAGCGCTGCGTCTTGCAGTCGCGCGCGCGCCGCGGCTGGTGATCCTCGATCTGGGCCTCCCCGACATGGATGGCGTCGACGTGGTGCGACGCCTGCGTGAATGGAGCGCGGTGCCGGTGATCGTGCTGTCGGCGCGCGATCGCGAAGACGACAAGATCGGCGCGCTCGATGCGGGCGCGGACGACTACGTGACCAAGCCTTTCAGCGTCGCCGAACTGCTGGCGCGCATACGCGTGGCGCTGCGACGTGCGGCGAGTCCCGATGGTGCGCCGGTGTTCGAGCACAACGGTCTGCGCGTGGATCACGTCGAGCGGCGCGTGAGCCTGGACGGCGCCGCCGTGGCGCTGACGCGCAAGGAATACGCCTTGCTGAGCGAGCTGGTGCGACACGCCGGTCGCGTGCTGACGCACACCCACCTGCTGCGCGCGGTGTGGGGGCCGGGTCACGAGCACGACACGCAGTACCTGCGCGTGTTCGTGCGCCAGTTGCGCGAGAAGCTACACGACGACCCGGCGCAACCGCGCTGGATCGCCACCGAGTCGGGGGTCGGGTATCGGTGGTTGGTGAATGGCTGAGCTTTCGTAGCCCGGACGCAGTCCGGGATCCTGGCCCGATCTGCGAGAGAGATCCCGGACTTCGTCCGGGCTACGGGAGCCGGAGCAGGTGCACGCAGTAGACTCGCCGTGAACTGCTACGCGGGACGCGCACATGTCCGTTCTCTCTCATCCCGAATACGACGACCACGAGCTGGTCGCCTTCCACCGCGATCCGGCTTCCGGTCTTCGCGCGATCATCGCGATCCACGACACCACGCTCGGGCGCGGGCTCGGCGGCTGCCGGGTCTATCCCTACGGCAGCGAGGCGCTCGCGATCACCGATGCGCTGCGCCTGTCGCGCGGCATGACGTACAAGGCGGCGCTCGCCGGATTGAAGCAGGGCGGCGGCAAGGCCGTGGTGATGGCCGATCCGCGCCGCGACAAGACGCCGGCGATGATGCAGGCGATGGGCAAGTTCGTGCAGTCGCTCGGCGGCCGCTACGTGATCGCCGAGGACTCGGGAACCGACGAGGCCGACATGCACGAGGTCGCCAAGCAAACCGCGTTCATCGGCGGTGGCGCTGCGCCGCTGAATCCCGATGATCCGGGCGATCGCGACACCTCGGCCGCCACGGCGCTCGGCATCTTCTTCGGCATCCAGGCGGCGGTGCGCTTCAAGCTCGGTCGTGATGATCTGAAGGATCTGCGCGTGTCGATCCAGGGCGTGGGCAAGGTGGGAAAGGTGCTGGCCCGTCACCTGCACGAAGCGGGCGCGAAGCTGTTCGTCTGCGATGCGCATGCGCCGGCTGTCGAGGATTGCGTGCGCCGGTACGGCGCCACCGCGATCGACGCAACGGAACTGTTCGAGCTCGAAGTCGACGTGTTCTCGCCCTGCGCGCTCGGCGCGATCCTCAACGACGACAGCGTGCCGCGACTGCGCGCGACGATCATCGCCGGCGCCGCGAACAACCAGCTCGCCGAGCCGCGACAGGGAAAGGCCCTGCTCGAACGCGGTGTGCTCTACGCACCGGATTACGCGATCAACGCGGGCGGCATCATCAATCTGTATTACGAAGGACCGACGCGCCGCTGGGCCGACGTCGAGTCGCACCTGCGGCGCATCGGCGGCACGCTGACGACGATCTTCGAGCGTTCGCACGACGAGGGGCGGCCGACGGATGTGATCGCGGACCGGCTGGCGGAAGCGATCTTCCGCGCACCGCGCGGTGTGGCGTAGCCACCGTAGCCCGGACGAAGTCCGGGGGCACTGCGCGCTGGATTATTGCGGCGGCGTCTCGGCCGGCGGCGCAGGAATCGCCGGCATCCCCGGAACCGCCGGCGCAGCCCCATCGACAGCCTCCGGCTTTGGCGCCTCCGGAATCTTGAACAGCTCGTCGACGAGCGCCTTCGACAAGGTGTAGCGAACGCCGAGTACCTTGCTGGCCAGCACGAGCTGCGGATCGCGCGCCTGTACGACGAGGTCGAGGACGCGACCGTCATCGAGCGTGATCTTCACGGCGTCGCCGGTGGAGCCTTCCGGTGCATCGGCGGCATTCCACAACGCGCGCGCGTTGCGCCAGGACTCGGCGAGCTGAGCGACCTGCGCGGGTTTCGCCTGCGGATTCTGCAGCGCGCTCCAGGCGCCATCGGCGGCCTTGTCCAGGGTCAGGCCCGGCAGTTCGATGCGCTTGAGCGTGGCGCTTGCCGGCACGACGGCCTTCGACACCAGATCCGAATAGTCCGCGTCCAGTGCTGCGCTCGGCGGATCGTCGACGACGCCGACCATCTCGCCGGACGCAACGTAACGTCGATACTTGATCGGCTCGCTGCCGCCGAGATCGATCTGCGTGTCGTCCAGCGTGACGCTGTACTTCGGCGGATCGAGTTCGAGCTCCTTGCGATCCACACCGGCATCGAGCTTTGATTTCACTTCGAGATCGGCCAGCGACAGGATGCCGCCGATCTCGTACTTGTCGGTTGCGCTCTTGACCGGCTCGACCAGCCACCACGCGCCGTCCTTCTTCTCCAGCTTGATCGCCGGCTTGCCCGGATGCTGGATCGCGATGCGCGTGACCGCGTCCTGCTTGAGCGCAGTCAGCGGCGGCCCGGTCTCTTCCTTCTTCTGGCCGAACCACAGCGCGGCGCCCAGACCACCGACGACGACCAGCAGGCCCAGATTGAGATAGCTGCGATTCATGGCGTGCGTGTCAGCGGCGGCGACGCAGGATCCAGCGCGTCACGCCGATGCCGATCAGCAGCAGCGGCAGCACGATGACGAAGCCCACGCCGATCAGGATCACGGCCCAGTTCGGCAGGAACAGGTTCGTATCCGGCGCCTTGGGCACGTCGATATTGAGCTGCGAGTCGCGACTGGCCAGCCACTGCACGACGTTCAGGCCGAGCTGCTGGTTGCCGAGCTGGCCGAGCGAGGCGTCGGACAGGAAATCGGCATCGCCGATCAGCACGACTCGCTGCTGGCGCGTTGCGACGGGCTTGGGCTCTTCGCCCTCGGCGGCGGGAGGCGGCGGCACGCTGCCGTCCGGCAGCTCGCGCGTCAGCGTCAGGCCGATGATCAGCGGGCCGGCGATATCGCCGGCCTTGGTGTCGAGCGACACGCCGGACTCGCTGATCGGCTGCGTCTCGAGCCAGGCTTCCTTGCTCGAGGTCAGCAGCGGCAGCATCGTGAAGCCGCTGCCCGTCTTGTCCGCGACCAGCGATCGCACCAACGGGAACAGCGTCACCTGATCGAGTCCGCGCGTGACCGGATTCTGCGGGTAGTCGAGCGCAGCGAAGATGCCGGGATGCCCGGTGCCGAGCAGCTCGTATTCCGGGAACACCGCGTAGCCGTTCTGCCAGGTGATGCCCAGGGTTTCGGCCACCGGCAGCAGGCCGGGCACGTAGTCCGGGTCGGCGAGCCACAGAAGATTCCCGCCCTTCTTCACGTACTCGTCGATCAGCTTGACCTCGCCTTCGAGCATCGCGCTCTTGGGGCTGGCGATCACCAGCACCGACGTGTTGTCGGGAATCGACGGCGTCTTGACCAGGTTCAGCGGCTGATACGTCAGGCCCTTGTCCTTGAGGACCTGTGCGAACTGCGAATAGCCGTTCTGGTCCTGCGAATCGACCACCGCGCGCTCGCCATGACCTTCGAGGAAGACGATCCACTTCTCGCCGGTGTAGCTCAGGCGCTGCAGCGCACCGGTGATGGTCTGCTCGGACATCGTGCGCAGATTTTCGCGGCGCCCCTGGTAGTCGATGACGACTTCGCCGGCGAACGAGACGTTGTACTCCTTGACCTTCTGCGGCTGGCTGCTCGGGTCGATGAACTCGAGCTCCACGTCCTTCTTGAAGCGCCGGTACTGGTCGGCGAAGAACTGCACGGTCGCGCGCTCGGGTGCCCCGGGATACGCGAAGGCGATCAGGCGGATCGGATCCTTCATCGTGGCGAGCTGCTGCTGGCTCGCCGCGGAGATCGTGTTGCGCTTGTTGAACGTCCAGTCCTGCTTGACGCTGTAGCGCACCGACAGGAAGCCGAGCATCACGATGACGGCGAGGAACAGCACGCCGCCGATGAGCTGGTTGATGAGGTTCTTGTTCTTCTGTTTCATGGTGATCGCGCCTTGGCTCAGTTCCGTTCCATGTCGAGCCGCAACACGGTCAGCCACAGGAACAGCGCGG
The DNA here is from genome assembly GCF_004364935.1 of Panacagrimonas perspica. Lineage (GTDB taxonomy): Bacteria > Pseudomonadota > Gammaproteobacteria > Nevskiales > Nevskiaceae > Panacagrimonas > Panacagrimonas perspica. The sequence goes on from NZ_SOBT01000009.1 coordinate 996,661, forward strand.
TGAACAGCAGGTAATAGACGACGTCCGAGGAGTCGAACAGGCCGCTGATCAGATCCTGGTAGTGGCTGATCAGCGACAGGTAGTCGAACACCGGCGCGAACGGCGAGTCGAAGCTCGCCGGCATCTTCAGCAGCCAGATCACCAGCAGCGCCGCGAAGCTGCCGACCGCCGCGATCGTCGGCTCGCGCGTCAGCGACGAGATGAACAGGCCGCAGGACGCGAAGGCCATCGTCAGCAGCAGCAGGCCGAGCAGGCCGGCGGCCAGGCGTCCGAGATCGAGATTCACCACGGGCAGCAGCGAGGCCGGCATCAGTGCGAGCAGTCCGATGATGGCGAGCACGAACACCATGACGCCGAGGAACTTGCCCAGCACGATCTCGACCAGCGTCACCGGCGCCGAGAACAGCAAGGTCAGCGTTCCGGATTTCCGCTCTTCGGAGAACAGCCGCATCGTCATCAGAGGCAGGATCAGCAGCAGGATGATCGTGGCCGATCCGTAGAGTCCGCTGCCCACATAGTCCGACACGCCGACGGCTTGGTCGGCCATGTCGGAATTGCGCACGTACTGCACGACGGCGCCGGCAAAGATGTAGCCGAAAATCAGCTGCGTGACGCCGAGTACGGCCCAGGCCAGCGGCGACACGAAGATGCGGCGTGTCTCGTTGGCGGCGATTGCCAATGTGTTTCTCATGCCGCGTTCCTCATCAGGGGCTGCACATCGCCGGACGTCAGTTCCACGAAGATCTCTTCCAGCGTCTTGGCCTCGAGACGAAGTTCCTGCAGGCCCCAGCCGCGCTGCACCGCGAGCGCGACGATGGCGTCGCGCGGGTCATGCGCAGGATCGAGGCTGAGACGAAAGCGGCGGTCGTCGAGCGTCTCGGCGGAGAGCACGCCCTGCATCTCGGCCAGTTCGTTCGATCCTGGCGCGCGCGCGAAGCCGACGATCAGCTTGGGATTGCCCAGATGCGCATCGATGGCGGCGTCGTACACCAGGCGTCCGCGGTTGACGATCATCACGCGGCCGCAGACGGCCTGGATCTCGGGGAGGATGTGGCTGGACAGGATGACGCTGTGGACTCGTCCCAGTTCGCGGATCAGCGTGCGGATCTCGCGGATCTGGATCGGGTCGAGGCCGACCGTGGGTTCGTCGAGCACCACGACCGGCGGCCGGTGGATGATCGCCTGTGCCAGTCCCACGCGCTGCTGAAAGCCTTTTGAAAGATTCCCGATGACGCGGCGTCCGACGTCGGACAGTCCGCAGTCGCGCTTGGCGGAGTCCACCGCGGCTGCGCGCGCCTTCGAGGCGATGCCGTGCAGGCCGGCGCAGTAGCGCAGGTACTCGTCGACGGTCAGTTCGGGGTAGACCGGCGGCTGCTCCGGCAGATAGCCGAGCTGCTGCTTGGCCAATACGGCGTCGTCGCGCAGCGACTGGCCCTTGATGAAGACCTCGCCCTCGGTCGGCGCGAGATTGCCCGTGAGCATCTTCATCGTCGTGGACTTGCCGGCGCCGTTGGGGCCGAGCAGTCCGAGGATCTCGCCCTGGGCGAGCTTGAGGCTCAGATCGGCGACCGCCACGTTGGGGCCGAAGCGCCGCGTGAGGCCGCGGGCCTCGATCAGGATGTTGTCGCTGGCCATCTTTTATTGGGCTCGTAAGGTGATGGACGCGCGATGGACCGCGCCGAAGGCGGGCGGTTCCACCGTGCGGCGGCGATTCTACGGAATCGCGGTGGCAGGACTCGCGGCCGGTGCGTTCCCACGTGCGGGTGCACGGAATTCATTTGCTAAGGTTGCGGACCCTCCGCTTCCTCGCCCGTCCGAATCCGATCATGACGCCGACTTTGATCCAGTCCGTAGCCGCCGCGATTTTCTGCATCGCGCTGGTCCACACGTTCTCGACGAAGTTCTTCGAGCACCTGGCCCATCAGCACCCGGCGCACGAGGGCATCTTCCACCTGCTCGGCGAAGTGGAGGTCGTGTTCGGGTTCTGGGCAATGGTCCTGATCGTGCTGATGTTCATGCTGGCGGGGCGGGCGGAGGCGGTGGCCTACGTGGATTCGCGCAATTTCACCGAGCCGCTGTTCGTGTTCGCGATCATGATCGTGGCCGGCAGCCGGCCCATCCTGAACCTCGCGACCCTGATGGTGCGCGGCCTGGCCCGCGTGCTGCCGTTGCCGGCGCCGCTGGCGATGTATTTCACGATCCTGTCGTTCGTGCCGCTGCTGGGCTCCTTCATCACCGAGCCGGCTGCGATGACGCTGGGCGCACTGATGCTGCGCGACCGCTTCCTCGACGAGGACGAGGGACTGAGCACGCGGCTGAAGTACGCCACCGTCGGCGTGCTGTTCGTGAACGTCTCGATCGGCGGCGTGCTGACGCCGTTCGCTGCGCCGCCGGTGCTGATGGTGGCGGCCAAGTGGGGCTGGGACACCGCCTTCATGCTGTCGCAGTTCGGCTGGAAGGCGGCGATCGCGGTGACCATCAACGCGGCGGCGGTGACCGCGCTGTTCGCGAAGGAATTGCGCAAGGTGCCGCCGCCTGCTGCGTCCAAGCGCGCGGCCGTGCCGCTGCCGATCATGGTCGTGAATGTACTGCTGCTCGGCAGCATCGTGACGTTCTCGCACCATCCGGCCCTGTTCCTGGGGCTGTTCCTGTTCTTCCTGGGCTTCGCCACTGCGTACCGGCATCACCACGGGCGGCTGATCATCCGCGAAGGCCTGCTGGTGGCGTTCTTCCTGGCGGGCCTGGTGGTGCTGGGCGGCATGCAGCAATGGTGGCTGCAGCCGCTGCTGCTGCAGATGAACCCCAACCAGGTCTATTTCGGCGCCACCGCGCTGACGGCCATCACGGACAACGCGGCGCTGACCTATCTGGGCTCGCTCGTCGAAGGACTCACCGACGAGTTCAAGTACATGCTGGTCGCAGGCGCGGTCACCGGCGGCGGCCTGACGGTCATCGCCAATGCGCCCAACCCGGCGGGCTACTCGATCCTGAAGAGCAAGTTCGAGGACGAGAGCATCGGGGCACTCGGAATCTTCGTCGCCGCCGTGCCGCCGACGCTCGTGGCCATCGTCGCGCTGCGCTATCTCTGAGGAGCGAAGAAAGGGATGAACGAGTTCAAGGGAATCGAGGAGCTGGCCGAGCGCCTGACGGCGATCCTGCCACCGGGGCTCAAGAGCCTGCGGGCCGAGCTCGAGGACAACTTTCGCGCCGTGCTGCGTGCCAACCTCGAACGCTGGGACCTGGTGTCGCGTGAACGCTTCGACGTGCAGGCCGAGCTGCTGTTGCGCACGCAGAAGCGGCTGAAGGAACTCGAGGCGCGGCTGACGGCGCTGGAGAAAGGCCGCGGCGAGCCTGCCGCAGGGAGCCGGGATCCCTGATCGGGCGGCGACCGACGACGCCCCCTGTCGCCCATGTCGCTCGCCACCGTTTTCTCCCGCGCGCTGAACGGCCTTGCCGCCGATCTGGTGGCGGTCGAGGTTCATCTCGCGCCGGGACTGCCGGCCATCAACATCGTCGGGCTGCCGGAAGCCGCGGTGCGCGAGGCCAAGGATCGGGTGAAGGCCGCGCTGCAGACCTGCGGCTATCCGTTCCCCAATCGCCGGATCACCTGCCATCTGGCGCCGGCCGATCTGCCCAAGGAAGGCGGCCGTTTCGATCTCGCGATCGCGCTAGGCATCCTCGCCGCTTCAGGGCAGATTCCCGAGACCGCGCTGGACGGTATCGAGGTCCTCGGCGAGCTTTCGCTGTCGGGCGAGATCCGCCCGGTGCGCGGCGCCTTGCCGGCCGCGCTCAAGGCCGCGCAGGCGCAGCGCAGTCTGCTGGTGCCGATGGAGAACGCCGCCGAGGCGGGCCTGGCGAACCGGGCGAAAGTCTTCGCCGCGGCGCACCTGGCCACGCTGTGCGCCGCGCTGCACGCCGGGCCGCTGGAGCCGATCGGGCGGGTAGCGCCAGGGCCCGCGACGGCAGCGCAGCCGGATCTGGCCGAGGTGCGTGGGCAGCATCTGGCCAAGCGCGCGCTCGAGATCGCGGCGGCCGGCAGCCATTCGATGCTGATGATCGGGCCGCCGGGTTCCGGCAAGAGCATGCTCGCCGCGCGCCTGCCGGGGCTGCTGCCGCCGCTGACCGAGGACGAGGCCATCGAAGTGGCGGCCATCGCATCGGTGAGCCAAGGCGGGTTCGATGCGAATCGCTGGGGCCAGCGGCCGTACCGGACGCCGCACCACACGGCTTCGGCCGTCGCGCTGGTCGGCGGAGGTGTGAAAAACACGCCAAATTGAGAATGAACAGCTAATTCTGAGAATGGCGAATCACTTAACCCCCTCGTCGGGAGCGTTAAATTATATGAAAATCATGACGCTGAGACGAACGTACATACTTATTCGATAGCGCATCGATTGATCTGCACGTGGCCCATGGCCTTCCGGTAGGACGTGAACTAGCCTGCCAAGCATGGGCAAGCGCATCAGCAAGCAGCATGCATGTTGGCGCGCGCTGAAAACTGACCAGCTGTGCTCGTTGAAAATTGACCAGGGCTGGAGGCCGAGGGCGTAGCCCTCGGCGTGTTGGGATTGTAGGTCGTCAGATCAGTTCATTGGCGTCCTCCTGGGCTTGGGTCTTGGCCTGCTCACGAGCTTTGATGCGGGACTTGGCCGTGCTGCTGGAATGCCGGAATCGGTAGGACTCGTTGCCGGTTTCGACGATGTGGCAGTGATGCGTGAGCCGGTCCAGCAGTGCGGTGGTCATCTTCGGATCGACGAAGACGCTGGCCCACTCGGCGAAGACCAGATTGGTGGTGATCACCACGCTGGTGTGCTCGTAGAGTTTCGAGAGCAGGTGGAAGAGCAGTGCCCCGCCGGCCTGCGAAAACGGCAGATATCCCAGCTCATCGAGGATCACCAGGTCGAGGTGCATCAGCTGGTGGGCGAGTCGGCCGGCTTTTCCGGCCGCCTTCTCGTTTTCCAGTGCGTTGACCAGCTCCACCGTCGAGTAGAAACGCACGCGCTTGCCGTGGCGCACGATGGCTTCGACGCCGAGCGCCGTGGCCAGATGCGTCTTGCCCGTCCCGGTGCCGCCGATCAGCACGATGTTCTCGGCTTTCTCGGTGAAGGCCGTCGTGGCGAAGGTGCTGATCTGCTTGCGGTCGACTTTCGATTGGTCGAAGTCGAAGCCGGCCAGATCGCGGTGAATCGGGAAGCGGGCCGCGTGCATCTGGTAGCGGGTCGAGCGCATCGCGCGGTCCGTGGTCTCAGCGTCCAGCAGATGCGTCAGTAGATGCTCGTAGGTGGTCAGGCCTTGGGCACTGCCTTGTTCCAGGATCTCGGCGTAGCGCTGGGCCATGCCATATAGCCGCAGTCGTTTCAGATCAGCGACGAGATCAGCCATGGCTCACCTCCGTGCGCAGGCTGTCGTAGCGCTGCGTGTCGGCGGTCGGTGCCGTCTTCACGGTGAGATTGGTCTCGACGCTCTCCGGTGGCGGTCCCTCCTTCAATCGCGTCAGCACATTGAGGACGTGCTCGGCACTGGGCCGGCCGGATTCGAGGACCAGATCCACCGCGACGAGCACCGCTTCAAGCCCGAAGCGCGGCACCGCCGACAGCACCTGGGCCATCACCCGGTCGCCACCCTCGCGTCGCAGCAGCGCACGGCTGAGCTTCTGCAGCGGCATCGGCAGCTCGGCAAACGGAGCGCCGTTTCGGAGCGCCCCGGGCTTGCGCTCAATGAGCGGCAGGTAGTGCTGCCAGTCGTAGACGACGTGATCGCGGTCTGACGCACGCGGATGCTCGGCGACAATCTGCTGATCCGCGACGACGGCGATGCGCTCGGGATACAGCCGCACGCTGACGCGGTGTCCGGCCAGGGCACACGGCACCGAATAGCGATTGCGCGCCACGCAGACCAAGCTCGTGCTCGACACCCGGGCCGGTAGCTCGACATATCCATCGAAGGGCGTCGGCATGGGCATCAGCTGCGGCTGCTCGTGCTCCCACGCTTCCTGAATCGTCATGCCGGGATATTCCGGATGTGCAGCCGAGCGGGCCGATACGCACTGCGTGGCCAGCCACACATTCAATTCGGCGAAGCTCGCGAAGCGGTGGTCGGCGGCCGACTGCCAGATGCGTCGCCGGGTGTCCTGCACGCTCTTCTCGACCCGGCCCTTCTCCCAGCCCGAAGCGACATTGCAGAAGTCGGCGTCGAAGAGGTAGTGCGACGTCATCGCTGAAAACCGTGCATTGACGATGCGCGCCTTGCCGCGTCCCGGCACGCGGTCCACCGCCGTTTTCATATTGTCGTAGATGCCCCGGCGCGCCACGCCGCCTAGGCCCGTCAGGCAGCGGGTGTGGGCATCAAACAACATCTCGTGGCTCTGGGTCGGATACGCCACCAGCCAGAAGGCACGGGACGCGCACAGCTTCATGTGCGCGAGCTGGATCTTGCGCCAGATCCCGCCGATGCTCAGGTGCTCCTCGCTCCAGTCGAATTGAAACGCTTCGCCCCACTCGAAGCGCAGCGGCACGTAGGCCGAGCGGGCGGTCACAGCGCCTTGGTCGGATCGCCATCGACGGACAAACTCGGTGACGCGGCTGTAGCTGCCTCCAAAGCCCTGAGATTGAAGCTGGGCATACAACCGCAGCGCGGTGCGACGCTCCTTGCGCGGCCGGTGCGCGTCAGCCTCTACGGCTTGGCGTAGCCAAGCCTCGTGTGCATCGAGCTTCTTGGGACCGGCCGGACGTCGGTAGGCCATCTCGTTGCGGGACGCCTCACGCAGCCAGCCCTTGATGGTGTTTCTCGACAAGCTGGTCCGGCGTGCGATCTCGCTGATCGACAGGCCGTCCCGAAACCGCAGTCTCCGAACTTTTGCGTACATCGCCATGGTGTGCACCTCGTCTTCCTGCAGGGCCAAAACCCCGCAGGCTAGTGAAGAACACCCTGGTCAATTTTCAGCGCGCAGAACCTCGAAATACTGGTCAACTTTCAACGCGCGGCAACACTGCCGGGTAGTAAAGGTAGGCAACTGTGCCTCGAGTGGCGGTCGCGTTGTCTCGATTCTCAAGTTGGATTTCGGCGTAGAAGTCCGGCGACGAGATTCCAAGCCGCTTTCCGAGGTCTTTCACCGCGCTTGCCTTCTCCGGTCTTAGGCCTTTGCAGAGGTCGGATGCGCCTGCTATTCCTTGGCACCAGTCGTCATCCGGCGACTCTCCATTCGCATCCCGTTTCAGAGCGGTTCCATGCGCGATCCGGATACAGGTCGCCGTTTGCGGCGCGTTGGATCCGGCACGGTAATAAAGGAATGACCCGTCGACGAACGCTTGCGAGAATCCGATCCGGTCCTTCTCGGCCGCTTCCTGCACCTTGTCGACTGCCGCGCTCAGTGCCCAGTCGGCGACCTTTGTTATCGCAGAAATGGCGAAAGGAGACAGCCTTGCTGCTGAATCTCCATTGGACAAGCACTCGTCCTTGGACAGATCGGCAACCCACTTCTGAGGCAGCACTTCAGCTGCGGGTTTTTGGGTGGCCTGCGGCGTGCAAGCAGACAGCGCGCAGGTAGCCGCGAAAATGGCCGCGATAGCAGTTTTCATTGTCACTCCCAGATCTATATCTGCACAAAGTTCGTCGGACTTCGCGCCCCCACGAGAACGCTATCGCAAAGAGGTGCCGTATTCCAGAGCGGATGCACTCGTGGCGAAGAGTTCTTTATAGAAATAAACGGCCGCTGTTCCGGTGTCGATACCTCTGTTCCGGGAAACCCTGACGGCTCCGCCGCTTCCCTTCCCAGGAATGCCAAGTGGTGCAGCCGAGACGATCGGTACTACGTGAGGTGGCTGCGCACCGCGGCATTTGCGGGCGGTATTGAACGCGCGCTTTTTTTGCGAGTATCTTTATCCGATCCAGTAAGGGCGCCGAATTCGAGATGGCCAGCATCGCCGCAGCGCTGAAAGAAGAGATCGTTCGCCTTGCGAAGAAGGTCCTCAAACAGGGAATGACACCCGTGTCGGCGGCGACGGCCCGGCATCGCAGGGACATCGCGGAGCTGAAGAGATCCGTTGCCGCGCTCGAGAAGGAGCTCAAGCAGCTACGCAAGGGAACCGGCCGTCCGACAGAGACACCTAGCGCCGAGGTGTCGAGCATGCCGATCCGATTCCAAGCGAAGGGTCTTCGTTCCCTGCGGGCCCGTCTCGATCTGAGCGCTTCGGAAATGGGTCGCTTGATCGGTGTTTCGGCGCAGACCGTCTACAACTGGGAAACCGAGAAGTCGCTTCCGCGTCGGGCGCAGCTCGAGTCTCTCGCTGCCGTCAGACACCTGGGGAAGAAGGAAGCCGCCGCCAGACTCTCCTCCGGCGCCTAGCCCCTGCCGAGGGGTGATCGCGCTACGGCGAATCGACGCCGATCCCGGAGCCTCCACGCGATTGTGCGCTGCACGCGGTCTGCGGCTGCCGACGGATCAGCTTTGATCGAGTGCCCCCAAATTCGGACAACCTTCCAACCTTGGCGGCGCAGCAGGCGGAAGTTCCTCAGGTCCCTTACCCGATTCGCCCGGATCTTTTCGCGCCAGTACGGCGGCAGCTTTTGGGCCTTCTCCCGGAAGCGCCAGCCGTGCCAGAAATCCCCGTCGACGAACACGGCGACACGCGCGGGACCGAACACGATGTCCGGTCGGCCTGGAAGCGACTTCACGTGTTTTCGGAACCGCAGCCCGCGACGGTGCAGCTCGGAACGCAGGGACGTCTCGATGTCGGTGTCCGCGGAACGAACCCTCGACATCAGCCGCGAACGACGCTCGGGGGTCAATCGATCGGCCATCGGTTCCGGCTCCTCGCAAACCCAAAAAGGCCTGATACCCGAAAGGAGGCGACTCCAAATGTCGGCGCGATCGCCAGCCGGCCAATATTTGGGTAGTATGCGAAAATGTTCGACTCCATTGCTCGTCCCGCCGTAATCGACGTCTTCTCGGGCGTCGGCGGACTGAGTCTCGGCGCGGCCAGGGCGGGATTCGACGTCGCCGCCTCAGTCGAACTCGATGAGCGCGCTTCCGACGCCCACGCGGTCAACTTTCCCGGTGCGTTGCACCTGCCGTGGGACGTCTCGAAGACCAGCGGCGAGAAGCTGCTCGAAGCGTTGAAATGCGCCGTTGCGCCAACCGGTTTGCTGGGCGGGCCACCGTGCCAAGGCTTCAGCAGCATCGGGAAACGCTCCAAAGAGGATCCTCGAAACCAGCTGTTCTGGCATTTCTTCCGATTGGTGTCGGAACTGCGTCCCGCCTTCTACGTAGCGGAAAACGTACCCGGCATTCTCTGGCCACAAAACGAAGACGTGCGAACGACCGCCCTCGCGCTCGTGCCCGAGTCGTACGTGAAGCTGGAACCGACGGTTGTCGATTCCGGCCAACTCGGAGCCCCAACATCGCGTGAACGCGTGTTCTTCGTCGGCTATGACCCGAACCGTGTCGATGCCCTGACTGCGGAAAGCCTCTTCGAAGCCAAAGGCTTCAAGACGATCACGGTCAAGGAAGCGTTGACCGGGCTTCCCAACAAAATTCGAAGCGACTGGCAGCGCCCCGAACAAGGCTGGCGCCGATCGACCCTCGTCGGCTCCTCGTACTTCCGGAGTCGGGTCCTGGGCAACATCCCGGCCGGCGTGGGCGACGAGAAGAGCATCGCCAGGTTGGCTGAACACAAAGAAGTGTCGGGATGCCTGGGAACCAAGCATTCCGAGGATACGCGCAAGCGGTTCCAGCGCGTGCGCAGCGGAGAGCGCGAATCGATCTCGCGATTCCCGAGGCTCGACGGCGACGGCCTATGCCCGACGCTCCGCGCAGGCACCGGGCCGGAACGCGGCAGCTTTCAGTCGGTCCGTCCTATCCACTGGAAATATCCACGTGTAATCACGCCGCGCGAGGCCGCTCGACTGCAAGGATTTCCGGACTGGTTTCAGTTCGACGAAACCAAGTGGCATTCGTTCCGGCAGATCGGCAACAGCGTCAGCCCGCTCGTGGCGGAAGTAATCCTGTCGCGAATTTTCGCGAAGCTTCACCAGCAAGTCGGCTCTGTTCCGCTCGCGGCCCGTCCGTAATTCGTTGGGCCCGGAGCGCTAGAGGGTAGCTAGGATCGCTTCGGCTACGTTGACGAATTCGCGCACGTCCTTGGCGCAAAGCACCACGGGATCCGATCCCGACAGTCCCACCTCGAAACCCTCAAGGACAGGGTCGAGCGCTTTGAATTGGGCGCGGGTGCAATAGAACGCCACGATGGGGTGGTCTTCGTGATGGTCGTGTACGAAGGCGCCGCCGTTGCAACTCGCAATCGGAACGCATCCGTAAGCCGCTAGAGCAAGCGTTACCGCACAACATCCGAGATCCAGCTCCGGGACCTTCGAAGGACATTCGTCCGCGAACTCGACCTCGAGTTCGCTGCCACTGATCTCGTCGCCGCTATTGGGCGGAAGCTCGTCGATCAGTTTCTTCTCGAGCTCGGCGACCTTACGGATCGTGTCCGCGCTGAATCGGCCGATCGGACTGTACGAAAGGTTGTGGGCGTACCCCATCGCGTGCCATTCGGGGGTCGCGCGCGCCGGCAGCTCCGAGACGACCACGACTCGGTCCAACGAGATGTCGAAGATCCGCCGAAACTCGCTGTCCTCGTCGACGGAGATCAAACGATGACCTTTGAGAAGTACGGGTAGTGGCGATAGAAGCGACGGTAGCTCTCCAGCGCTTCGATCGACCGATCTTCCGTTCCCTCCGCCAGGCCGAAACCCATCCGTCGTAAGACACTTCGGGACTTCGTTTTCGGCATCAGCTGATCGATGAAGAGTCGCTCGCGAACGGACATTTCCGGGATGCCGATCTCGATGGGATCGGTAACGCCGTTCCCCCAATCCGTTGTGGCCAATGGCCACTTGTTCAGACCGGTCTCCTTCAGAAACGCCGAGGTTTTGTCTACCGGCAAGACGATCCCGGTCGCGGTGAGCATCTGATGCATCGAGTCCGAATACACGAATGCCGCCAAAGGCTGGAAAACGTGTCCCTTCTTTCCCGCCATCGCGCGCTTGCATGCCGTCTCTATCGCCTTCAACACGAAGCGGGGATAGCCTTTACGATCGATGTCGTCCGGATCGATCACCGGCGGGGTCGGCAGGAACGCGCCGAACCGATGCTTCGCGCGATCAAGCCTGCGCTGCAGATTGTTCGCCTCGCCGAGAGAAAGATGATTGGCGTTGACCGTCAGTTTCAGGACGTCGTACGGCGCCATCTTCTGGAGTAAGAACTCCGCTTCCGCAATTTGATCGCCGACCTTGCTCGCCTCGGCATAGTCCAACCATGCGATGGTCGGGCTGCTTCCGTCGAATGCATCGATGTAGTCGCGGGCGGAGCATTTCTTGTACGAAATGCATCTGATGGGCGCGTTCCATTTCTGTCGCCGGTGAACGACATCTTCGGCCTCGACCGAGATCATCTTCGCCAGTCCGAGGTGCTGATGGATCAGCTTGAAGTCCTCAGAGAAAGGCCCGGCGAACCCCACGTACGTGAACTTGTGGATCGGCACCGCCGTAGATCTTCCCACCCGCGAGAGAAGATCGATGAAAACAGCCCGCTCGACCGATTTGTTCTGCCGGAGGTGATAGGGGACGAAACCGCCGCTCACTGTTTCACTCTCTTAAGTACACGCTCGAAGCACTCGTTTCCGACCTCCGACGGGTCCGAATCCTTGTCGTCGAAGAGGTACTCGGCGACGGCTTCGAACTCCTTGATCGGCCGCGTGAAGCGAATGGACTTGGTCGTTTCGGGCTTGGGCGCGGGCTTGGGTAGCGAGGGAACGTACTTGGAGCCTCCAAGTCCTTTTCGCACTGCCGTCCATTGCTTGGGGCTGTTGGCGAGCAGTGCGACGGCTTTGATGGGGTCGATCGCCTTGGCCTGCTTCATCATCGCTTTACGTTCTTCGCCCCTCGACTTCCAGTGGTTGGTGAAGTTGGTAAAGAGCTTGAGGCCTTCCTGCATGACGTCCCGAACGGAAAGGTATAGCTCCGAACTCGCCTCGATACCTCGCTTGGTTGTCGTGACCGGGAGTTTTCCGACGTCCATGCTTCGAAAGCGAACCAGTCCGGAGATGGCGATGAACTGCGGGTGGTAGGCCGGAACGGTGGCCAGGCCCCAGCCGGTCAGTCCAGTCTTATCGCTGTATAGGACTACCCGGTCGTTGCAGATGACCGTCCAGCCACAGGTATCCCGGCTGCCGGAGGTCGATTTTCCCTCCACTTCGGCCTGGACCTCGTCGTCGGTCGGAATCTCCCGATAAAGACCTACGGTCAGCTCGACTTCGACACCGTTCGACGAGGTCTTGTAGATGAACGGTTCGATGCGTTGGTCCTTGGGAATACTTCTGTCCGAGACGAGTACGCCGAGCGACTTCGGGACGATCTCCTTGCCGTTGATGGAGACCGAAAAGCCTTTATGCATGATGTACGCGTAGTGGGTCGCGATCGTATTGGCGAGGCCGGTCAGGAACAACGAATGCTTGGCGTCGAACTCCTGGGCAATCGGAGCATGCAGGTTCGTTACCGAAACAACCGTTCCCAAGGTACCGTCGCGGAGCGGCTTCGGAAGATCTTTTCGAGGTACGTCGGCGAGAGGTAGATCCCAATCTGTGTCGCTCTCCATCCACCTCGGAGAGATCGTCACGGCGTAGACGCCTTCCCCGTGGGATGTCGTTACGGAACACGACCGTCCCAACTTGAAGATCGCGCGCTTCATGCCGATTCCGTACAGGCCGACAGTCGGCAAGTTCTCGTCCTTGAGACCTTTGGGTCTCCCGAGCCTGAAGGCGTATTTCTCGGCAGTCTCGCGGGGAATGCCGCCGCAATTGTCGGAGATAACGAAAACCTTCGGATTGATCGTGAGTTCCGCCTTGAATCCCTCGTACGGGCGGTCGGCGTCGTCCGGCTGGGAGTCTTTGTTGGTCCGGAGGATGCCGTCGACACAGTTGTCGACCAGATCCAATACGGCGTCGCGCAGATCGATATCTCTCGTCAGCATCGCGACGAAAAAGCTTTTCGACGGATGAGCAGACGCGGTGTTCCCCATGGTGCCGCCCCCAAAGTTCGAAGTTCCTTGCGGATTCGGACGACCTGCGGTGTCGTCCGGAGCTGATCACATTCTTTCCCCCACCCCGGCAAGGATATCGGATTCGATGCGCTTCTCCGCCGTATCGCAGTTCCGTCAACATTAGGACGAAATATGGGATGTGGGGAATCAGGTTTTTGCCGCAGCGACCGCGGTGCTCGCCGGTGCTGCACGCGGACTTTGCTGCAGGCCCAGGCAGAGCAGTCCGACCAGCAGGGCAAGCGCAACGTGGCTTGCGTACGTGACCGAAAAGTCCGCACGCGACAATTGCTCGTTGCCGAGCAGCACGATCGTGACAGCGACGCCGACCGTGCCGCCGATCTGCCGCAACGCCTGGTTGAAGCCGTTGCCCACCCCGTAATGGACCGGTGCGAGGTTCGCGACCGTTGCGCCCGACAGCGACGGCATGATCATTCCGACACCTATCCCGCTGACGATCAGACCGGGCAGCCAGGCGGTCGCGTAGTGAGGCTCGGTGCCGGGAACCAGCATGAACCAGACGCCGCTCGCGGCGTAGACCATCGATCCGGTCAGGAGGATTCGCCTGTGCCCGAATCGGCCGGCCAGCTTGCCGACGGCGATCGCCGTCGGAATGACGGTCAGCGGTCCGGGCATGATCGCCATTCCCGCGCGCGGCAGGCTGAATCCCCAGATGTTCGTCATGTAGAAGAAGAAGGCGAAGAACATCATCGAGAAAGCGACGCCGAACACGAACGTCGCCATGTTCGCGAACCGGTAGTTCGCGTCGCGGAACAGCTCCGGCGGGACGAGGGGTTCCTTCGACATCCGCATCCACACGACGAAGGCCGCGAGCGCGGTCCCGCCGACGATCGCGGCGAAGGCGATCTCCTGGGAGCTCCAGTCGGGCGAACCGTGCTGAACGATGGCCGTGAGAACGGCGCCGACGCCGACGATCATCGTCGCCATACCCGTCCAATCCAGCGGGCGTTTCACCGCAGGCTTCGAAGATTCCGCCAGCGTCCGCTGCGCTCTCCAGAAGCAGTACGCGCCAAGCGGTAGGTTCAAGTAGAACGCCCACGACCATCCCATCGTGTCGACGATCAACGCGCCCAGGCCCGGGCCGGTGGCGGCGGCCAGCGCACCGACCGCGCCCCAGGCGCTCACGGCCAGCGCCCGGTGCGAGAGCGGGAAAGCGTCGAGGACCAGCGAGAAGGACGACGGCGTCAACAGCGCTGCGCCGACCGCCTGGAGGATGCGGGCAGCGACGAGAAGTTCGACCGTCGTCGACAGTCCGCACGCGGCCGATGCGGCCAGGAAGACGCCGACGCCGATCAGGAAGATCATCTTTCGGCCCAGGCGGTCGGCCAATCCCCCTGCGGGGATCAGCATCGCAGCGAACACGACCGTGTAGGCGTTGAGTACCCAGGACAGGTCGGCGGCCGAAGCATCGGGAAAACCTTGGCGCAGCGCGCCGAACGCCGCGAAGAGGACCGTGCTGTCCAACGAAACCAGGAAGACCGCGATGCTGGCGATCCGGAATACGGACCATCCGCGCTTCACCGCGATCTCGGCGTCGGCTCCAGATGTCGGCGCGCCGACGTTCATGCCTGCAGGCCGGTCAGGTAGAGTGGTTTGGCCGTCGACATCGATGCCTTCACGTTTTTCGAGATCTCGTCGACGAGAACCTCGTCGAGGCCCGCGGCGAGTCCGTCGTAAGTCGCGATCGCCACCTGTCGCGGCGCAACCTTCTCGCTGTCGATGCCCTTCGTGAGATCGGTATCGACGAAGCCGACGTGCACGCCCACGACCCGGGTCTTCTGCGCGGCAAGTTCGAGCCGCTGCGAGTTGGTCAACGCCCATGCGGCGGACTTGGTCGCCCCGTACACGCCGAGGAACGGGAGGGTGAACCAACTGACCACCGACAGCACGTTGACGATCGCGCCGCCTCCGTTGGCGGCGAGGATCGGGGCGAACTCCTGCGCCAAGCGCAACGGGCCGTAGAAATTGATCTCGAACTGCTGGCGCGCCGCTTCCGCCGCGTTGTCGGCCATGAACCCGCCGAGCTGCGCGACGCCCGCGTTGTTCACCAGGATCGTAACGTCCTTGCACAGCGCGGCCGCCGCGGCGATCGTCTCGGGACGTGTGACATCGAGGCGGATCGGAACGACGCCCGCAATGTCGACCGACGCGGGATCGCGAGCGGCCGCATACACCTTCTTCGCGCCGCGTGCGACCGCCTCGGCGGCGTACGCCTTGCCGATGCCGCGATTGGCGCCGGTAATCAGTACGACGGAATCCTTGACCTGCATGACGAGCTCCATGTGACGGAAAACGGGTAGGGATGCCGCGGACTCCGGTGTGGCCCGGAATCCGTCAGCGGAGAGCGGCGCTCTCCAGTCGGGACAGCAGCATTCGGCGGTGTGTGGCCAGCGTCGCGCGGGCCTGCGCGGGGTCCGAGATCGCGCGGGCCATCTGAAGGGAACCGATCAGAGTCGCCGCGATGGAGCGGGCTTCGTTCCGGGAGCTGCCGGCGGGGAGATGTTCTCCGACCAGTTCGACGAAGCGGCACAACCGACGCTCCGTAGCGTCGCGGATCTCGGGCGCCTGTCTGCCCGCTTCGCCGATCAGCGCGGCGACGGGGCATCCGGTCTCGACGCCGGCCAGATGCGCATCCGACAGATAGGTTTCGACGAGCGCTTCGGCGGGCGCGGCGCCCCCTTCGATCCGCTTGGCGACGCCGCGGCGGACGGCCTCGAGACTCTGAAGGCCGGCACGGTCGATCGATTCCGCGACCAGGGCGTCCCGCGTCGGAAAGTGCGCGTAGAAGCCGCCGTGCGTGAGTCCGACCGAACCCATCACAGCTCCGACGCTCACGCCGTCGCAGCCGGCACGTCGGACCAGCTTCGACGTCGCATCCAGAACTTTCTCGCGTGTCGCCTGCTTTTTCCCTTCGGGGCCGTAGATTCTGCTCGTCATATGATGATCATCATATTAAAGGCGCGCGCCGTCAATACCGCAACGCGAACGAGCGGTGGAACCGCAAAAAAAGGCCGACGAACGCGCATGTATGAGCGCAATCGATGAGTTCGATACACGCGGCTTATGGCGCCGAGAACACAATCGAATCGCGACGAATACTCGCAGGATCGGGCGTAGGCGCACGCGGATGCGCTGCCTACGATCTCCGCACATCGAGACGGTTCGCGACCGCAATACGCGAATCGCGAGGCGGGGCGTCGACACGACGCCCGCGCGCGACGAGGAGAACAAAGAAAGATGAAGTCGTACCTGTTGGTCGTTGCGGAGCCGAAGATCGGCTCAGGCGAAAAGCCGAACCCGGCACAAGGATGCTGGGCGTCCGAAGCGGCGTGCGCGGTCGAGGAGACGGCGCGCGCGTCGGCGACGCTTCGGATCGCGACGGCGTCCGGCACCAGGCCCGCCGTTTCTCGCTTGAGTCTCGAGCCGCGCTTCCACTACGAACTCGCCGATCTCGCTTTCGCCGCGGCGATCGCACGTCCGAGCGCACGGCACCCCGAGTCGTCGAGCCTGTCGCTGGTCGACCTCACCGAGCGCGCATTCGTTTGTGCGAGGAATCTCGCCTCCGCGCTTCGGGCGCGCGGCGAAACGCAGGACAAGATTCTCGAGGCGCTCGAGCGCGCGGCGCGCGCGGCGTTGAAGGAGCGCGCCGGATTCGACGCTGCTGCCGCGGCGCAGCCCGCGGTCGCCGCCCGACTCGGCGTAGCCGATGTGGCGGAGGCGCTGGACGCCGCCGTGCGCGGCGCTCGCGAGCGGGGATCCGCGGTGATGCGTGTCCTCGAGCCGGCGTTTGCAACGGTGCTCGCGCTCCGAGACGTCGACCTGAGGACCGTCGACGGTTTGATCGTCGCCGGCGCCCCGGCTAACGACGCGGGCACGGATCCGGACGTCGCCGATGCGATCGGTCGGGCGCACGCGCTGGGCAAGCCCATCGCCCTGCTGTCGTACGGCGCGGCCGCTGCTCTCGAAGCGGGACGGCTCGGCGACGGCCGCTGGCTCTTCGACGGATACGTGGCGACTGGACCCTCGGCCGACGAGCGCGACCAAGTGCGCGAGGCGATGTCCATCGACGTCGCCGACACCGAAACGCTGCTGAAAAACCGCGGCGCGGTGGTCGCCACCGCTGCGCCTTGGACGCCGAATGTGCGGATCGACCGGAACCTGATTTCGACGCAGAACTATCTGTCGGCGTCGGCCGCCGTGTCGCGACTTCTGGGAAGGGCAAGCCGATGAGCCGCAATCGCGAAACACCGTTGGACAAGCTGCTGTCCGCCGTTCAGGCCGGATCGGTCGAGGGTGCGCTCGCCTACCTGGCACCCGACGCCCGCGTGCGCGGATCTTCCGAGAAACAGGACACGGAACGTCCGCTTGCCGCATTCCTGCGCGAGCTCATTGCAGGCAATCCGGCGCTCGTCGTGCGGATTCGCCGATCGTTCCGGGGCGGGACGCGCGGCGTCGCCCAGGTGACGCTCGACGGATTGCAGTCGCTTCCCGGATCCGACGCCGCCAATGTCGCCGGAATGTGGATCGACCAGGCGTGGGTGGCGGTCGACCGCGACGGGAGGATCGAGACCCTCGAACTGCACTGGTGCCGGGAGCAATGGGCGCGGCGGCGCGAGGTACATGTCCACGGACCGGCGGCGGAGGCGGCATGAGCGTCAACACGAATGCGGATCGAATCGCACGAGACTTTTTCGCGGCTTTCCGAAGCGGGGATGTTCGATCGATGACCTCGCTCTGCGACGAACGCGCCACGATCCGGCACGTCGCGGGAGACTTTCCGCGCACGCAACGGTTCGAGCGCAGCGAAGGGCACGTCGTGTCGATCGGCCGGACGCTCTGGACCGAGATGCTGACGTCGTTCGAGACGCTGGAACACCGCGTGCTGTGGGTCGAATCGGACGCGGACGGCAACTGCGCGTGCTCCGTCGAGATGAAAGGCGTCCAGACCCGCCCGTACGCGGGCATCCCGTCGCGCGGCGGCCGCATGGACCTGCCGGTCCTGTACCTCTTCAAGCACAACGACGCCGGAAAGATCTCCGAGATCGCGGCGTACTGGGACGGACGCGAAATGCGCCGTCAGCTCGCCGCCGTCGCCTGACGGCACCCGAACCGAGAAGGAGAACGACGTGGCTCGACTCAAGCGCGAAGACTGGTACGACCTCTACAGGGATGTGGAGTGGACCTATTCCTACGTGGACCGCGAGGCGGTCTTTCCAGAGGCTATGGCCGGCAGCGGCACGGTTCCGGACGACGACTGGAAGGGTTGGGACGAGCCGTTCAAGGTGACGTATCCCGAGTACGTCGCTACGCAGCGCGAAAAGGAATCCGGCGCCTACGCGGTCAAGGCGGCCATGAAGCGGTCGGGCGCTTTCCAGAAGATGGACGAAGGCTGGAAGTCCGCCACCAAGATCCACTACGGCGTGACCACCGGCGCCGAGTACATGGCCGGCGTGGGCGAGCTGCGCATGGCCCGCTTCGGACTGTCGGCCGCTTGGCGCAACATGGCGGTGTTCGGGATGCTGGACGAGATCCGCCACACGCAGCTCGATCTGAACTTCGCGCACGAGTTCATCGACCGCGATCCTCAGTTCGACTGGGCGCAGCGCGCGTTCCACACGAACAATTTCGTGACCGTCTCGAATCGCGGCGTCTTCGACTCGTTGATGGCGAATCCGAGTGCCGTCGATGTCGCCATCCAGCTGCCTTTCACCTTCGAGACCGGCTTCACCAACATCTCGTTCGTGGCCATGGCCGCCAACGCGTTGGCGGCGGGGGACATCAGCTTCGCCAATATGATCTCGTCGGGTCAGACGGACGAAGCACGCCACGCGCAGCAAGGGCATCCGACCATCGAAATCCTGATGAAGCACGACCCCAAACGTGCCCAGTGGTTGGTCGACAAGTCCTTCTGGCTGTCGGCGCGTCAGTTCTGCTTCGCGCTGGGCGTCCCGATGGACTACTACGCGCCCCTGGCCGAACGGAAGGTTTCGTACAAGGAATTCATCGAGGAGTGGCTCGTCACGCAGTACATGGACACCCTCAAGGAGTTCGGGCTCCAGAAACCTTGGTACTGGCAGGAATTCCTCGACGGACTCGAAACCTGGAACCACGCGTGCCACATCGGCATCTGGTTCTTCCGTCCGGCGATGTACTGGAGACCTCAGGCAGGCGTCTCCCGGCGGGAGCGCGACTGGCTCGTGAAGAAGTACCCGAAGTGGGAAGAGCAGTTCGGCGGCATCTGGGACGTGATGATCGAAAACGTCGTCG
Organism: Panacagrimonas perspica; assembly: GCF_004364935.1. Lineage (GTDB taxonomy): Bacteria > Pseudomonadota > Gammaproteobacteria > Nevskiales > Nevskiaceae > Panacagrimonas > Panacagrimonas perspica. Next base: position 1,016,042 of record NZ_SOBT01000009.1, read on the forward strand.
CCGGCAAGGAAGCGCTCACGCTGCCGGCGACGCCCGGTTGGACCTGCAACTGCTGCCAGGTGCCGATCGGCACCGCGTCGGCGCCCAACGATCCGTCCTGTCCGATGGCCAACTACAGCCTGGTCCACGGCGGCGTGAAGTACCACTTCTGTTCGAAGCCGTGCCGCCAGATCTGGTGGCAGGACCGCGACATGCTCAATCAGAAGACGGTCGTCGAGAGGATCGCGACCGGCGGGCTGGGTCCCGAGCCGCCGACCGTCGAACGCATCCTCGAATTCATGGGGATGGACCCGGCGAGCCGCGGAACCGACGCCTACGACTACCGGTGGGCCTCGGAGTACGGAAGGCCTTCGCCCCTGGGTCGTGCGGCCTGACGCCGCATCGCATCCGTCCCCCGAGACCGAATCCGAGGAGCCCGCGCATGGCGCAGCCCGAAGCAATACCCGTGAACGCGATATTCGAAGGCGACTGCATGTCGCTGCTCGTGGTCCTGCTCGGCGGCGAGACCGTCGCCGAGGCCGCGGCGAAGGTCGCTTCGCACGTGGTGGGCATTCGCGTCCGCCCGCGCGACGCCCGGCTGATCGTCGCGGATTCGTCGGGGCGGGACGTCGCGGACTCGCTGACGGTGAAGGCCGCGGGCATCTCTCCGATGGACGCGATCCGTGTCCGGTACGCGGAGTAGGACGATGGCACCGACGATCTCGGATATCGACGCGCGTGCGGAACGGCTTCAGGACGTCATGCAGGGGCACGCCGCCCTCGGCGTGTTCGTCGGCCTGGTCGGCGGATGGCTGTTCGCGTTCGCGCAGATGCAGGAGGTCAACCTGTGGCCGTTCTTCGCGTTCGAGGTGCACATCCCGGGCGACGCGCGCGGATGGGCCGGCGCGCACGTGGGCCCGATTCTGAACGGGATGTTGTGCGCGTTCGGCGCGGCAGTCGTTCCCAAGCTCGACGGAAAATTCCGTGCGGCGATCGCCTGGACGCTGATCGCCACCGTGTGGCTGAACATCGTCTTCTACTTCTGCGTCCCGTTCGGAAACGTGCACTGCATGACCGGGGGCTACTCGAAGACCTTCGGCGCGACGGGAAACGTGTTCGACGCGGTCGGCTACTGGGCGGCGGTGTCGGTGGCGCCCTTCACGATGGCGTCGACGATCCTGATCGCCGCCGCACTTCTGCGCCCGCGCCGGTCGGCCTGACGGCCCGCCGCGACACGGTCGTTCCACTTCGCGGCTTGTCGCCGCGGAACTTTGCGGAGCCGATATGGCAGATCCGAATGAAACGCTGGTGGGTCCCGTCCTGCGGATGTCCGAAGAGGTCGAACGCATCGTCGACGCGATCATCGAGGACAACCCGGACGAGGACGTCGAAGTTCTCGACCGCGGCGCGTACGTCCGCGTGCATTGTCACGGCTACATGAAGGTCACCCGCGCCGCCATCGAGCGCAACGTCGGTCGCGCATATCCGATGCGGCTGCTCGAAACGATGATGTCCTCGTGGGCCGGACGCATCCACGTGGGCACCGACATGATCGAGTGGCGGCTCAAGGGCCGCGACGCGGCATGACGACCCGACAACACCCTACGAACACACGATCCGGAAAACGGGAGCGCGCATGAACGGCACCAGTCCCACTCGACCGACGAAGAAACTGCGTGCCTGGAGCATGCTCGGAAATCTCGGGCGCGTTCCGACCGAATACGAGGTCGGATCGCACGATCTGAATCCATCCACGCGACGCAACCGCGAGTCGCCGCTCGAGCTCAATCCGTCGTCGCCCGTGAACACCTGGTTCACGACGTACCGCGACCGCTCGGAAGTTCAGGCGGACGATTGGCAGAAATTCCGGGATCCGGACGAGATGACGTACCGGAAGTACGTCACGGTGCAGGAAGAGGAAGAAGCGTTCCTCAACGGCGCGATGGATGAGTACTCCGACGCGGGACACGACGCACGGCTCGGAGCGGACTGGATCGGATATCTCGCCGCGGCGTTCGTGCCGACGCGTTACCTGACCCACGGCATCCAGATGGTGCAGATGTACATCGCGGGCATGGCGCCCTCGTCCTACATCACCTATTGCGCGTCGTTCGCCGCGGGCGACCTGCTGCGGCGCGGTTCGCTCGCTGCCTACCGGACGCGTCAGATGCAGATCGCCTGCCCGTCCGTCGCGGCCTTGGCGGAGGGGCGCCGGACCTGGGAGACGCGTCCGGAGTGGCAAGGCCTGCGCAAGCTGGTCGAGCGCTCGTTCGTGGCGTACGACTGGGCCGAGGCCTTCGTCGTCTCCAACACGGTGATCCGGCCGCTGGTCGACGAAATGCTGGTCGAGCGTCTGGGCGCGATCGCAAGAGCCAACGGCGACGAACTCACGTGGATGCTCCTGAAGAATCTCTCGAAGGATTCCGAACGGGCGATGCGTTGGACCGAGGCCTTGGCTAAGTACGCGGTCGCACAAAATCCCGCCAACCGGGTTGCGTTCGAGCGCTGGCACGCGGAGTGGTCCGAGCGCGCCTCGGACGCCGTGCGCGGACTCGCCGAGCTGCTGGGATCGGATCCGGCCGGCTCGGCCGATCGCGCTTCGCTCGAGAAGGCGGGATTCGAGGCGATTGCGCGAACGCGCGCCGCATTCGGCGGATCGGACGCCCGGCCCGCCGCGTAATGACGCTCGGCGCAGCCGCGTTCGTGCCTTTGTCGGCGTATCCGCCGTCGGATCCGGACGCGCTCGACCGTCGCCGGGGCGAGGCCGCGCTGAAGAAGGCGATCGAGCAGGTGTGTCCGGCGGACGGATCGGCCGAACTGGCGGCCGGGAGCCTGCTCGCGCTGCGGTCGTCGCGCGTCGCCGAGCCGCACCGGCGCGCGCCGTCGTCGTCGCTCGCCGTGGTGTGCGTCGTGTCGGGAAGAAGCGTGGTCAACGTGGCGGGCGCTTCGGCGACCGTCGCGGCGGGCCAGTACGCGATCCGCGAGGACGATCCGGGAATCGAACTCGTCGAGCCGTTCTCGGGCGCACCCTTCGTAGGCGTCGTCCTGGAGATGTCGGCCTCGACGATGGCCGAAGTGCTGGTCGGCGGGGACCCGAAGGATGCGCCCGAGGACATGTCGTCGCGGGGACCGGCGTCCGCACCCGGCGTCTACGATCTGACGCCCGGAATCGCCGACGCGTTCCGGCGTCTGATCGACGCCCAGGCCGACGGATCCGAACGGCGGGTGCTGGGAGCGCTCTTTCTCAAGGAGATCGCGTTCCGGCTGTACCGCCGACACCCGGACTTGGTGCGCGGCAAGGCGCTCTACGAACGCCAAGCGAAGAAAGTGACGGCCGCGATCAAGATCATGCAGGCCGAGCTGCACCGGCCGATCCGCATTTCCCACATCGCCGAGCGCGTGGGCGCCAGCACTTCGTCGCTGGCGCACGGCTTCAAATCCGTCATGGGCGTATCGCCGCACCAGTTTCTCCGGCGCATGAGGCTCGAGCGCGCCCGCGTGATGATCGTCGGGGAAGGACTGCGGGTCAGCGAGGCGGCCCTGCGCATCGGATACGCCAGTTCTTCGCACTTCGTCGAAGAGTTCAAGCGCCAGTTCGGCGAGTGCCCCAGCGAATACCTGCGGCAGTTCCGTCGACGCCAGGAACGCGAAATCGATTTGGACCCGACCGGCAGCGGCCGGTCGGAACATCAGGATCCGGAAACGACATGACACACCCCTCGACGCCGACCGTCGGCGAATCCGCAGCCGCCGGCACCTGGCTCGACGCCGGTGCGGCGGACGAAGTCTGGCAAGGCGAAATGGTCGGCGTATCGGTCGGCGGAGCCGAGGTGCTCCTGCTCGGACTCGACGGCGGCGTGCGCGCCTACGAGGACAAGTGTCCGCACAACGGCGGGCTGCTGAGCAAAGGCGAGTTCTGCGACGGCGTGGTGGTGTGTACGCGCCACCAGTGGGAATTCTGCGCCCGTACCGGCGTCGGTCTGAATCCGGCCGACACCAAGCTCAAGGAGATCCCGATCCGCGTGGTGTCGGGCCGAATCGAAGTGCTCGTCGAGGACGGCGCGGCCCGCTGACGGCGCGCGGAGGAACCCGGGATGTCGAAGAAAACGTTCGTGATCGTCGGAGCCGGCCAGGCCGGAGGTCAGGCCGTGCAGACGCTGCTGTCGGAAGGATTCGACGGACGCATCGTCGTGGTCGGAGACGAGCGCCACGTGCCCTACGAGCGCCCGGCACTTTCGAAGGAAGTGCTTCTGCACGGCGAGCCGCAGAGCGCGTCGGCGCTGATGCTTCCCGCGGCCTTCTACGAGGACAAAGGTGTCGAATTGCGGCTGAGCTGCCGCGCGTCGGCGATCGACCGCGAGCACAAGCGGGTGGTGCTCGGCGGCGGCGGAATCGGATACGACAAGCTGCTGCTGGCGACGGGATCGAGGCCGCGGGCCCTGAACATCCCGGGTGCGGATCTGGACGGCGTTCGCTTTCTGCGGACCATCGACGATTCCGTCGCCCTGCACCGCTGCATGAAGGAAGGCGCCAGGGTCGTCATCGTCGGCGGAGGCTTCATCGGACTCGAAGCCGCGGCCGCCGCACGCTCGATGGGTTGCGAGGTCACGGTGCTGGAAATGCATCCGAACCTGCTGCAGCGCATCGCGGCTCCGCATCTTGGGCGACTGTACGAGGATCTGCATCGCGCCAACGGCGTGGAGATCCGCGTGAGTTCCGTTGCGATCGGAATGCTCGGCAACAGCCGCGTCGAGCACGTGATCTGCTCGGACGGAACGATGATACCCGCGGATGTCGTTCTGGTCGGCGTCGGTGTGGTGCCGAACGTCGAGCTCGCCCGCGACGCGGGCCTGAACGTCGAGGACGGCATCGTCGTCGACGAGTTCGGCCGGACTTCGGATCCGGACATTTTCGCGGCAGGCGACGTTGCGTGCCATACCAACGAATACGTCGGCCGAAGGGTGCGCCTCGAGTCGTGGGAGAACGCCCGCAACCAATCGATCGGAGCCGCCAAGGCAATGTGCGGACGCGGGACGCCGTACTGCGACGTCCCGTGGTTCTGGTCGGATCAGTTCGACGTGAACATGCAGATGCTGGGCCTTCCGGACCGCTGGGACGATGCGGTCGTACGCGGCGACCGTTCCGAGATGAAATTCACCGTCTTCTATCTTCGACAGGGACAGATCGTCGGAGCCAGCATGGTCAACCGGGGAGGCGACGTCACGCCCACGCGGAAGATGATGAGGGAACGCCGGATCGTCGATCCCAAGCTGCTGACGGATCAGGCGCATCCGCTGCGGCGCATGGCGGCGAGTGCGTGATCGCCGCACTGCAGCATGCGCGTAGCATAAGCCGAATAGTGAATTGAGATAATTCCAATCGATTGGAGTTATGCGAACGGCGGGCCTAAGATCCTTGCGCCGTGCGTGCGAACTCGTTGCTCCGCGGCATCCAACCGAAACATTCCCTCGTACGTGCTATCGGCGATGGAATGATGGATATCATTCAATAGAGTCGCCTCAACCGGCATCGCCCGTCCGGACACAACGGGGCATTAGTGCGACACAGGAGAAACCAATGCGTATCAGGAAATACGACTTCGACTACGGTCGTCGTGCCCTGCTGGAGAAGACGGCCAAAGGTGCCGCAGCAGCGGGCATCTTCGCGCCGGTTTGGCCGATGATTGCGAACGCGAGCGACGTCAGCAAGGCGTACCCCGACGAGCTCATGTCGATCGAGATGTTCACGAAGGGCAAGATCAAGACGGGCGATACGATCTCGGCCTCGAACGTCGAGGATGCGAAGGAACTGCTCGATCCTTTCACCTACAACCAGATCAAGAACCAAGGCCGCCTGATCAAGATCCGCCCCTCGGAGCGCGATCTGACGAAGATGTATCCGAAGAAGTGGCTCGAGGTCAGCATCAAGAACAAGGGCCAGGCGGTATTCGGTCCGGACGGAAACGTCTACACGAAGGACGGCAAGACCTGGATCGGCGGCGCGCCGTTCCCGGAACTGAAGACCGGTGCCGAAGCGCTCGCGAACATGTCCCTCTGCTGGGGCAAGCACGACTACTGCGGTCACGCGATCCGCGAGCGTTCCGTCTCCCCCGCCGGCGACGTCGACTACAAGTACGAGTTCATCAAGGTCGAGCTGCAGATCACCAACCGTCTCGACGGCACGATCTTTCAGAACAAGAAAGATCTGCTGCGCGCGCACACATTCGCGTTCGCGGCGCCGGCCGCTCAGGAAGGCACTTCCTTCCTGGACATCTGGCACTACGACCAGCGCAAGTTCAACGATCTGTACGGCTATCTGCCCGACTTCCGTCGCGTGCGCCAGTTCCCGACCAACCAGCGATTCGAGCCGCTGATCCCGGGCGTGGTGTGGCTGCTGACGGATCCGTGGGGCGCCGGAGATCCGATGCTGACCTGGGGCAACTTCAAGATCGTCGAGCGTCGGCCGATGCTCGGTCCCTTCCAGGGCAACTGGTCGGGTTCGAAGCCGAACTGGGATCACCCGACGCACGGCGGCAAGAAGGGCACGCAGTTCTTCAACGCCGAGTGGGAAATGGTGCCGGAGATGCTCGTCGTCGACTTCGAGCCGACCGGCTATCCGCGCGCTCCCGTGAGCAAGAAGCGCGCGTGGATCGATGCCCGTACCGGCAACTACTTCAACTGCGGCCGCTACGACCGCGCTGGCAATCCGTGGGTCAACTTCGAGCTCGGCTCGGGCCAGATGATCGACGGAAACACCGTGTGGAAGGACAACGAAGGCAACGTCGAGTGGTCGTGGCACTACGTCCACATCTACGACGTGCAGACGGGTCGCATCAGTCTCATCGAGTACAAGCCGACGGTCACCGGCGGCCACAAGAGCGAGCTCTTCGCCGACCCCGAGGTCATCTACAACAAGTACTGCACCCAGGAAGCCATTCAGCGCTTGGGCAAGGCGTAGGCACCGGCGTTCCGCGGCGGGGTCCGGGGGATCCCGCTGCGGAACTGTCGGATCCGACGTTCGCTCGCTCGTCTTCCGCAGCCGACGAAAGACCGAGTCCGAATCGTGTCGGCAAAACCATAACAGGAGAGTTCCATGCCGCTTTGGAAGGTGTATCACCCCGTTGGCGCGTATACCCCGCAGGAAAAGCAGGCCTTCTCGAAGGCGATCACCAAGCTGTACACCTCGATCCCGATCCCGGCGTTCTACGTCGGCGTGATCTTCCAGGAAGTGCCGGCCGATTCGTTCTACATGGGCGGCGAACCCCGCAAGGATTTCGTGCGCATCTGGATCGATCACATCGCGCGCACCCTGCCCGAGCCGGAGCAGCGCGCCTTCTGGGTGAAGTTCAGCGACGAAGCGATCGCGCCCTGGGTGAAGGACAAGGGCTTCGATTGGGAATTCCACATCGACGAGACGATGTTCGATCTGTGGTCCATCCACGGCCATCGGCCGCCGCCGTTCCAGTCCGCCGCGGAAGCGCGGTGGGTGCAGGAGAACAAGGCGACCGCGTACGACTGGAAGGAAACCATCACCCCGCCGAATCGCGGCAGGACCACGGCCTGAGCCCGACGGGTCGTCGGCCGCTCGCGGCCGACGACTCGACGCGGTGCATCCCGATCAGGACGCTTTCTTGCGTCCGCTGCCGAGCCGGCTTTTCACCTGCGAGCGGGCGTTCTTGAGGAAGTTCGCGGATTCGGGATCGGGCAGTGCCCTGGCGACGACCAACGAACCCACCATCTCCGCAAGCGCGGACTTCGTCAGAGGTGTGGCGTTGGCGCCGTGTGCCGGACGAAGCAACTTGCTCATGCGGACGACCAAGCGCTCGTACCCGTTCCTGAACTGCAGGCAGGCACCGCTCTCCATTCGGCTGAGTTCGGCGGACAGGGCCGGGATCGGACATCCCGTCTCGGGACGATCGCGATGGTCGAGCGAGAGGTAGTCGTCGACGAACGCCGCCAGCGCTTCGCCGGGATCCTTGAGACCTTCGTACGAGAGGACCGTCGCGTAGCGCTGATCGAACATGTATTCGACCGCGTGCCCGATCATGTCGTCTTTGGATTCGAAGTGCGCATAGAAGCCGCCGTGCGTGAGGCCTGCTCGCTTCATGATGTCCGCGACGCTGACGCCAGCCGTTCCGTGCTCGCGCAACGCGGTGGCGGCTTCGCGAAGCACACGCTCGCGGGTTGCCGCTTTGTGGTCGGGGGAATATCTCACGTTCTGATCTCCAATCAGCCCGCAGTATTCATGAAAGCGAAGGGAGTCGTCATGAAGGGCTTTTCCGTAGCGGATGCGAGTAAGGCATAACGCGAGTGGATGCGGTTCATAAGAACAAAGAGTTTTACTTATGTTCGACCGCTCCATAGGCTGCACGGCGTCGAATGGCGCCGTGCGCGGGATGCATCGACATCCTACAGCGCGGCGGTCGTTTCGGTACCGAGCGGCGTACGGATCGTGGAAACGGGACGAGTTCCGCATCGCATTCGGCAAAGGAATGATGAGCAACATATAAAGAAAGATGCCCAAGCCGGCTTGCTGAATCGAATGACTGGGAAGGGACGCGTCGCGCAAGAGCGAACGCGCTTAGAAAATCGAACGAACGAGGGTAGGAGAATGAGAAAAGCAATCGAGAAGCAGATCGCGACCGCAACCGCCGCCGCGATGCTCGCCGTCGTGTCCGGACCCGCCAGCGCCCTCGACGGGTGGAACTGGGCGGGTATGGATATCAAGGTGGGCGGGTTCCTTCGTCAGGAAACCGCGATCAGCACCACGGGCGACAAGAACGTCGCCAATCAGAACGGCAACGTGTTCCAGGACAGGACGGTCGAGCGCCAGGCCTATCTGCCTCCCGAGATGTCGGCCAACCTCGTGCGATGGGGAGATCTCCCGATCCCCTTCGCGGACACTGTACGTCGTTCCGACTTCGTCCCGAACGACGAGAACGACATCAATTACATGATCATGCGCGGTGAAATCGAGATGGGTATTCGCATCTCGGATCGCGTAAGTTTCAATAGCCGTCTCAGGGCGATCTACCAGCCCAATGTCTATGACGACTTTAACGGCGACAGCGTGTCTGGGTTCCAGGGCGGGATCACGGGCGGCGACTCAAAGCTGTATCACGGCCAGCCCAACTACATGCAGTACATCGTCGAAGGGGATCGGCATCCGCTCCCGCTCGAATGGAGCGGAAGAAACTATCAGGTCTACTTCCCCACATTCTTCTTTGAAGTGACGCCCGGAAACGGCACCACCGCGATCCGCATCGGCAATCAGCAGATCGCTTGGGGTCAGGCACTCTTCTTTAGAACGCTTGATGTTCCGAACGGTCTCGACCTGCGGCGCCATCTGATTCTCGACAAAGGTCTTGAGGAGTTCTCCGACAAGCGAACCCCTCAGCCGTCGATCCGAATTACCAGCCAGTTGACTGACACGCTACTCGTAGACGCATACATATCGAAATTCACCCCGACCGTCTTCGGCAACCCGAACACCGCCTACAACGTCATCCCTGTGCAGTTCACCGTGCATGACATGTACGCGAAGAACGGCCTCGATGAATGGGACAAGGTCAGCTTCGGCCTGAGGTTCAAGGGCGACTACGGTCAATTCGGCTGGCAGGCGGGAGCGGTGAGACGCTACAACCCCGATGGCGTATTCCGCTGGACCGAGTCCGGGGTCGTTAAGCCGTTTGATCAAAGTCTGGGAAGCGTGGGTTCGATCGTCAATACGACCTACGCATTGAAGTTGCCTGCGGCTGTCGGATGTCCCGGGGAGTTCGACCCGACGATCTGCCGCCTCTATGGCAGCGCCGCTGAGGCGATGTCGCACTCGCCCTTCGAAGTCGCTCCCGCAGGCGTCTACACCGCAGACGAATGGTTCTCGTACGCTGCATCAACGCGCCTGCAAGCCATTGAAGGCTTCAACGCCGCAGTCCGCGATTTCCCTGCACTGCAGGATGCGTTTCAGAGCGAAGTAGCAGACGCCACCGAACTGAGGGCGGCGCTCAATACGGACTTCATGGCGGCCGGTGGCAGCCTCCGGGGTCACCTTGCCCGCGAGTATTTCAAGGAAACAAACCTCATGCTCGGCGGAAGCTATGTGCTCGAAAGCGAGAACGAGTTTCTCAATCAGCTGATCTTCAATCTTGAGGCGCAGTACACACCGGATCGCGTCTTCACAGCGCCCGACCTTAGTAAGGGCTTCAAAGAGACAGACGAGTACATTCTCTCGTTGGTCGTCGACAAGTGGCATCGATTCTCGAATGACTTCCCGGGAACCTATCTGGTGTTCGAAATTCTTACAAAAAATAAGAGTGATCTTGTGGGGCGTCTTCTCGAAGGATTCGATGGCAGCGAAACCAAGAGCGCAGGCGGCCTGAGTGGAAACGCGAACTACTTCGTGTTCGGCATGACCCAGCCGTTCCCGAACAAAGTTTTCGAAGTTGATTTCGCATCGCTCTACGATCTTCGCGGCGGAGTCTTTCTGCAGCCACTGGTCCGGTGGAATGTTCGCGGCAACGTGACCCTTGAAGCCTTCTACAACTATGTCGACGGCGGGTTGTACGGCAATCCGAATAACAACCTCCTGTCGACGATCGACTACGCGGATGAAATCACGATCCGCGCCAGTCTCAAGTTCTAAACGAGTTCATCCCCGCGAGTCTCCTCCTTCCGGGGTTTCTTTGGCCGGTGGCGTCTTTCGGCGCCATCGGCCCTTTTCGTTGACGACGACCAAACTGTCCGGTCCTCGCCGGGAGCGTTCCGCATGCGTGTGATTCGTTACGACCGCCAGTATTCCCGCAGAAAATTCCTACGCGACTGCGCCGCCGGGATCCTCGGGACGGGCGTCCTCTGTCCGCTCGCGCAGGCGATCGCGGACACGGGCACGATCGAAAAGGCGTATCCCGAGGAACTGCTCTCGATAGAAGGGTTCACGAAGGGCCGCATCAAAACCGGTGACGTGATCGACGCCTCGAACGTCGAGCACGTCAAAGATCTGCTCGAGCCGGTCAGGTACGAGCAGCTTCTCAAGCTGGGGCGGCGCCTCAAGACGCTCCCGACGACGCGGGACGCGATGCGGCTGTCGCCGTGGGAGTACATCGAGGCGACGCTGCGCAATGCGGGAAAGGCGAAGTTCGATGCGAAAGGGAACGTCGTCAACGCCGCCGACGGCGAGCCCTGGATCGGCGGGAATCCGTTCCCCGATCCGAAGACGGGACTGGAGCTCTTCGCGGCGCAGACGCTCAACTGGGGCCGTCACGACGCGTCGACCTACGCCTTCAAGGAGTTCGAGATCTCCGGCAAGGACGGCAAGGTGCGCTTCAACTACGCCGGCGTCTGGGCCGAGTTCTCGCCCGTCGCCCGCGTGGTCCTCGAACCTAAGCCGTATTGGCCCGAGCACAAGGACAAGCTTCGGTACCAGACGGTCTGCTTCCTGTCGCCGACGTCGTTCCGCGGCACATCGTTCCTGAACATCTGGGACTACGACCACAGCACGTTCCCCAACCTGTACGGCTACGTGCCCGAGTTCCGGCGCGTGCGCCAGTTCCCGACGACCCAGCGGTTCGAGCCCCTTGTCCCAGGCTCCTCGTTGTACCTGTCGGACGCGTGGGCCGCCGGTGACCCGCTGCATACCTGGGGCAACTACCGGATCGTCGGCCGGGGTCCGTTCCTCGCGGGATTGTCCGGAAACTGGAATCCGAGCCATCCGAACTGGGAATGTGGGGTACATGGAGGGGCAGCCGGCCAATCGTTCTGGGACACGTCGGTCGAACTGATTCCGGAGACGATCATCGTCGAGGCGGAACCCCTGAAGTTTCCGCGGGCACCGATCTCCAAGAAACGGGTTTGGTTCGACGCGCGGAACAACGCGGTCGTGGGAATGCTCACGTTCGATCGCCGCGGACAGCCGTACCGCTCTTTCGACGGCGCCTACGATCTGTACGAGAAAGGGTCCGATCGCCACATGGACGGAGCCCATCCCTACTGGAGCTGGGTCCACGTCACGGCGTCCGACATCCAGACCGGCGACATCACGCGCCTGAACCAAGTTCGTGTTCTCGAAGGCTCGCACCGCAGCGGTGCGAACGATCCCGACATCTACAACAAGTATCTGACCCAAGCGGCGCTCATCAAGCTCGGAGCGAGTTCGGCATGAACACACCTTTCCCGTTCCCCAATGCCGGGCGGCCTTCCAACCGACAGATCGTCCTCGGTCGGCGTCCGAACGGGACGCCGTCAGCGGACGACTTCGCGATCTGGCACGCGGAGATCCCGCACGTGCAGCCTGGCGAAGTCCTGATCCGGAATCTCTTCTTGTCCGTCGAACCCGCGATGCGGGGGTGGGTCAACATCGCAGCGAACTACGGGACGCCGGTGCCCGTTGGGGGACTGATGCCGTCCTTCGCGGTTGGCGAAGTGATCGAGTCGCGACTCGACGGCTTCGAGGTCGGCGATCACCTGATGGGGATGTTCGGGTGGCAGGAATACTGCGTCGCCGGAGCGGGCGCCATCAAGCGGAAGATCCTGGAGCGCGATCTGTCCGTGTCCCTCGCGCTGGGTATCCTGGGCGTCAACGGGATCACCGCGTACTTCGGGACCGTCGAGACCGCCAGGGCAGCACGCGGGGAGACGCTGCTGGTTTCCACAGCGGCAGGTGCCGTCGGATCCGCCGTCGGGCAGATCGCGAAGATCCTCGGTTGTCGGGTGATCGGGATCGCAGGCGGGGCAGAGAAAACCGAGTGGTGCAAGTCGCTCGGTTTCGACGTCGCGGTCGACTACAAGGCTCCGACGTTCGCCGAAGAGCTTGCGGCCGCGTGCAAAGGCGGAGTCGATGTGTTCTTCGACAACACGGCCGGACCCGTTGCTGACGAAGCGGCCAAGCATCTTTCGCGTGGAGCTCGTGTGGTCGTCTGCGGAACCTCGTCAATCGCGACTTGGGATCCGTGGCCGGTCGGTCCGCGCATCGAGCGCGCGTTGCTTGTGAAGCGCGCTTCCATGACCGGCTTCCTGGTGATGGACTACGAGGCCCGCTACCAGGAGGCGGTGGATTGGCTCGCGCCGCACGTGCGTAGCGGACGCCTCGCTTTCCGCGAAGACATCACAGACGGACTCGAATCGGCGATGCCTGCGATCGGAGAGCTCTATTCCGGCGTGAATCGGGGCAAGCGGCTGATCCGGCTCGGACGCGCCTGACCGCTCCGCGGGGTCAGTCCCACTCCACCCGGCAGGCGAGATACTCGCCGATCATGAATCGGACCCAGTCGCCCTCACCCTGACCCACAGCATATCGGTAGCGCCCGGACTGTACGACCAGCCATACGCCGTAGGCGCACGGCTTGCCCTCCATCAAGGTGATGAAGCTGCGGCTCCCGAGTTCGGGATAGAGATACTGCGGAGGAATTTCCTCGAACTCCCGACGGCGCTCGGGGGTCATCAGGTTGAACGGCGCGATGTCGACGCGAAGCGGCTCCTCGGGGCGCTGCTGCCCCAGTTCGTATGCAATGTGCCCGCGTGCCAGTTTCAGGACGACCTTTCGAAGACTCTCGCCGTCCGGCGACCATTCCGGAATGCCCGAGGAAGCGATCGACTTCGAGGACTCGATCCGTTCGGCCAAGTTCGGACGCCGCTTGAGGAGCGCCGCAATCTTGGGTCTGAACCTATCGTCCGGAACGGTGGTTCCCCTGATGACGCACTCAAGAAAGGCAGCCACGTATGCTTCGTCGTCGGAAAATCCTGCATTGCAGACCGCGCAGCAGCCGACGACCGGAAGGCTGCCCGGATAGGGTTTATCGAGCAGTACCTTCGAAGGGACGTGATCGCGAGTGTCGGCCTGTCCGTTGCAATGCGCGCACCGGTCGTCGAATCGGCTGTCCGAGAAAAGCTTTTGTGGATCCAAAGGAAAACTCCGCGCTTGGTGTTGCGGCAGAGTCGGCGCAAACGCAGACACGTTCAATCTTGTGCGCCCCGCTCGTCGTTGCCGTGATCCAAGAAATATCCCCAGCCTTGAACTCGAGCGAAATCCTGCTCGGAATATTCGGGCTGGCTCTCCGCCAGCGCTGGGGGCGTCGAGCTGCACCAAACGTCCTCGAAGGCCGCCGTCACGATGTCTTTGACCCGCGGCGAGTACTCGAAGCACTCGTACTGGCCGCTGAAAGGATGGGCAGGAAGACGGCGGTATTCTCGCAACAGATCCAGGATCTTCGCTTCAAAGGCTGTGGCGTAGACCATGAGCGTGTCCCAATACTGCACCAGCTCGATGTCGATCTCGTAATTGTGGACGGGGCTGTCGACAAAACCGGGAACGAAACGCGAGCGAACGTCGTCCACCTTGGCGGTAATGCCCACCTTGTAGAAGGCTTCGGGCGGATCCCTGCCGACAAACTTCGCGAGGTAGATCGCAGCGGTCGGACGTTGTGTCATTCGCCTCGTCCGCACAGCGCCGTTGGTTCGGTTCCGCCACGGCCCGATCCGGCCGCTTCCAGCCGGATGAATTTGGCAGAAAAAGCTCCGCTCATGCGCCTTCGCCGGACGTCAGATCGCGCAAACCCGCGACGTACAGGTCGCGCACGCTGCGGCGGAAGGCGTCGTCCAGCACCGGCTCCTCGACGTCGGTACGGTAGAACATCGTCCCATCGACGAGAACGACGAGTTCTTCCCCTTCGACGCGGATCAGAAACTCGGGTGCGTAGCGCTTGTCGTGCGTGGCGAAATGGTGGAAACCCAACCGGTTGCGCAGACCCTGGGTGAAATCAACGTGGCCTCCGGCATAGGACCGGTAGGTCGACGAAACCTTCCGCAAGATTTCCGCGTGCACCTCGCGGACGACATTCATCACGCGCTCGTAACGCTGCTTGTTCTTCGCCAACTCCCGATCGGCGACGGTGTTCAAACTCGCCATGACGAGATCCAGATCGTCTTCCGGTTCGGAAGCGGGGCGATTTTGCCTATGTACGACCGCCTCGAGTTCTTTCCTCATTGCGTTCGCCGACTCGAATCGTCCGCTGATTTTCTGCGAGAAAGTGCGGTCGAAGAACGACAGGAGTACGTTGAGGGCAGGACCGGCGGTCAGCCGAATCGCGGCCGTCGCCTCGGCCCGCTGATGCGGCATCCGCCCGGCCTGGTCGAGCAGCGTCGCCGGCGAGGTCGCGGTCAAGAGAAAGAAGAAGATGCCTCCGAGGAACGCGAGATCGGTGCGCACGTCTTGCTTGGCGGGACTGCCCGCCGACAGTTCTGGAAGCCGCAGGAAGCGATTGCCGATCTCCTGCCCTTGCTCCGTACGAAAATCGTTCGATGCCCCATCGCGGTAGCCCAAGCCGAAATCGAGCAGCACGGGATCTGCGGGAGAGGACGCGCGCAGGATGATGTTGTCGGGCTTGATGTCGCGGTGGACCCATCCTTCGCCGTGAACGTATCCGACGATTTCCAACAGTCGCAGAACGATGGCCGCCGCCTCGTCGAACGGGAGCGGACCGTTTCGTCCCACATGCTCGGCGATTGTCGGGCCCTCGACGAAGTCGATCACCAGGAATAACTTGCGCTTCGGGTCCTCGTGCAGGTTCGCGTTGCTGCTCACCAAGCGGGGTATGCCGGCGTGCAGACAGGTGGCGTAGGCGGTGGCTTCGCGGAAGAACCTGGCGCGCCTCTCGGGATCCGATTGCCGGCTCAGGATTTTGAGGCAAGCGGCTTGTCCGGTGACCCGGTGGCGTACGTGTTTGACGACGCCTTGCCCGCCCGCCGGCAGTTGCCCTTGGGGCTCCCATTCGCCGTCCCAGCCTACGGCATCGGTCCAAGCGTTCACAGTCGGGTATTCGGGAAGGGTGTCGGTCTGCGCATTTTACTGCGGCGGCCGCGCCGCACTTCGCGAGTTCTGCGTGATCGACTGCCGGTCGCTCTGTAGCATCCGAATTCCAGCAGGAACTCGATCCCCCCGTGACCGGCCAGACGACCCATCTCCACGCGAACTGCCTCGTGGTCCTCAACTGCATGAACGAGGAGGAGGTAGCGCCGGGGCTCAGGCTTGCCCACGATCTTCGCGCGGGTGTCGCGAGGGAGGCCGGCATGACGGTGCGCACAGTCGACTGCGCGCGCCCGGTCGAGCTTCGGATGGCGCTCGCCGAGCTTGCCGAAGCCGCGGCGGATGGTCTGATGCCGGCCGTTCACATCGACGGTCACGGTGCCGTCGAAGGCCTTCTGACGGGCGACGGTTCTCTGGTGCTGTGGGAAGCGCTCTGGCCGCTCTTTCGAAATCTCAATGTGGCGACGAGGAACAACCTGATCCTGACGTTCGCCTCATGCTCGTCCGCTCACGGCATCGTCGACAAAACCGCAGCCGATCTTTCGCGGCCCACCCCATTTCTAGTGATGGTCGCGCCGCAGAAGATCGTCCTCAACGGGACTGTCGACGCGGGGTTCGAGGATTTTTACCGCACTCTGATCGCAACCGGCGACATCAACGCTGCGTTCGACTTGCTCGAGCGGCGCGATCTCGCCGCGTCCACCGTCGGCGAGTACAAGCTTCTCATAGCGCCGAAGCTGTTCGTGTTGAGTGCCGGCAAGTACATCCAGCAGCACTGCATCGGCGAGGCGGCAAGAGCCCGCGAACGGAATCTGGAAGCGCTGCGCGCGGGCGACAGACACACGCGAAGACACGTGCGGAACGCGATTCGCGGTTCACAGGCGCTTTATCTCAGGGAGAAGTACGACCGCTTCATGATGATCGACCGGTATCCGGATCAAACCGGCCGATTTCAGATCAATTTCGGTGCGCTGGAGGCTCGAATTCGCAGGCGGGCAAGACGCACCTGATTGCCCGGGTGGCGGAGTTCGAGACCCAGCGTCAAACGGAGCAATGCGTTCCCGCTCAGAACATGTGCTGACCGCCGTTGATCGAGATGTTCGCGCCGGTGAGAAACGCGGCTTCGTCCGACGCCAGGTACGCGACCAGACCCGCCACTTCCTCCGGTTTGCCTAAACGATTCATCGGAATCTGCGGGAGGATCTTGTCGGCGAGGACGATGGGGTCGATTTCGTTGACCATCTTGGTGCCGATGTAACCCGGCGAGATGGTGTTCACGGTCACGCCGGCCTTGGCGACTTCCAGGGCGAGCGCTTTGGTAAAACCGTGCATGCCTGCCTTTGCCGCGGCGTAGTTGGCTTGGCCGAACGCGCCCTTCTGCGCGCTCATCGACGAGATGTTGATGACGCGGCCCCACTTGCGGGCGGTCATTCCTTCGACCACCTGCTTGGTCATGTTGAAGCAGCTGTCGAGATTGGTGCGGATCACCGCGTCCCAATCTTCCCGTCCCATCCTGCGGAACGTCTTGTCGCGCGTGATGCCGGCGTTGTTGACAAGAACGTCGATCGGGCCCACTTGCTCCTCGATGACGCGGGCGCAAGCCGCACAGGAGTCGAAGTCCGTCACGTCGCAGGGGAACGCTTCGAAACGAAGCCCTTCGGCCCGCCAGCGCGCTTTCCACGCTTCGGAACCCTTGTTCGCTGGCGAGTGCGTCGTGATCACGACGTAATCCATCGCCGCCAGCTTGAGGCAGATCGCCTCGCCGAGGCCGCCCATGCCGCCCGTCACCACAGCTCGTCTGATCATTCGTCGTCCGCTGATCCGATCGCGATCTGCAAGGAATCGCGGATCCGCTTACGTCAAAGACCAGGACGTCGCAGGAGCCGGCTCCGATCGCACGCGACCATTGTCCCGGCGCTATCGCGCGCGGGCCAATCGATTCGAGGAATGCCGCGATAGAGCGTGTGTATGAAGGCGCGGCGCACCCTCATAAGTAGGCCGATATCAGGCCGCCTGCCAGTCGTGACTCGCTGCGATCTTGATGAACTGCGAGAGCTGCGGGACTTCGGCGTCTTCGTGCCACTGGATGGCGATCGTTCGCTCGATCTCGAAATCCGAGAGCTGCACGTGCTGGATGCCGGGCGCGCGGAAGAGCTCGGGGAGCATGGTGAGGCCGACACCGGCGGCGACCAAGCTCAGCGCGCGATCGTCTTGGTCGGTCCTGTAGGTCACGCGGAACTTGATGCTGCGCTCGGTGAGTACCTTGGTCGTCGCCTGGAACGTCTCGCAGGCGGTGCGGGAGATGTACGGCTCCCCGTCGAGAGCCGACAGGCGCACCGATTGTTCCTTGGCGAAACGATGGTCCATCGGCGCGGCGAGGACGAACTTCTCGCGGAACAGCTCGCGCGTCCGGAACTCCGGGGCCTCGCCCTCGAGGCGGGTGATGATCGCGTCGACCCGCTTCTCGGAGAGCCGTTTGCGCAGGTCTTCGGCGGGACCATCGACCAGGATGAACGAGGCGCCCGGGACCAGGCAGCGATACCCGGAGATGAGATTCGCGATCGGTCGGGTGGCCAGCGTCTTGAGCACGCCGATGCGCAGCGGCTGGGGCGTTGCGACGCTGCGCAACTCCGCCTTGATCGAGCTGCAGGCGCTGAGGATCGCATTGGCTCGGTCCTTCAGACGCATGCCGGCGGGAGTCGGGACGATCTTGGTTCGGCTGCGGTCCAGCAGCTTCACCTGAAGCTCGGACTCGAGTTTCGCGATGCTGGCGGACATCGCGGGCTGGGAGATCGAAACGCGTTCCGAAGCCTTGGTGAAGCTCCCGGTTTCGGCGACCGCCATGAAATGCTTGATCTGGCGCAGTTCCATCGAAGTTCTCCTTTCGCACCCAGAAAACGCCGCTCCGTAGTCATCTTTTCGGTGATCCCGGATCATTGCATGACATACATCATATATATGAGGGGGATAAAAAGAAAGAGTTTCAGTTATGCAGAACCGATCACTAAGCTCGTGGGCGAATCGCGGTTGCGCCTCGCACACAAAATTGACGACGCGTAGCCGCGGCCCACTAACGGCCCGGTCGAAGGGCTTGGCAGGAGTGCCCCGCGTTGAAGAAGAAAATCATCATCACCTGTGCGATCACCGGGTCGATCCATACCCCCAGCATGTCGCCGCATTTGCCGGTCACCGCGCAGGAGATCGGCGAGTCGGCCGTCGCGGCGGCCGAAGCCGGCGCGGCGATCGTGCACCTTCACGCACGCGATCCGATCGACGGGCGGCCTGACCAGTCTCCTAAGGCTTTCGCGCCGTTCCTGAAGTACATCCGCGAGCGTTCGAACGTCGTGGTGAACATCACCACGGGCGGCTCGCCCGCAATGCCGATCGAGGAGCGCGTGCGCCCGGCGGCGACGTTCCGCCCCGAGGTCGCCTCTCTGAACATGGGCTCGATGAACTTCGGCCTCTACCCGATGCTCGGGCGGTTCAAGGAATTCAAACACGACTGGGAGCGCCCGTACCTGGAGGAGTCCAAGGGGCGCATCTTCCGCAACACCTTCGCGGACATCGAGTACATCCTCACGACCTGCGCGGAGAACGACACCCGCTTCGAGGTCGAGTGCTACGACATCGGCCATCTCTACACGCTGTCGCACTTCGCGGACCGCGGTCTCATCAAGCCGCCGTTCCTGATCCAGTCGGTGTTCGGGATCCTGGGCGGCATCGGCGGTCACTCGGAGGACGTCCTCCACATGCGCCGCACGGCGGATCGCCTCTTCGGGAAAGACCAGTACGTCTGGTCGGTCCTGGGCGCCGGCCGCAATCAGATCCCCATCTCGATGACCGCCCTCTCGCTCGGCGGGAACGTGCGCGTCGGCCTCGAGGACTCGCTGTGGCTGACCAAGGGCCGTCTTGCGCCCGACAACGCGTCGCAGGTGAGCCTCGTCAGGGGATTGATCGAGACGCAGGGGCTCGACATCGCGACGCCCGACGAGGCCAGAGAAATGCTCGCCCTCAAGGGCGGCGACAAGGTCGGATTCTGAAGCGCCACACAACAACAGAAGGGGAAAGAAAGATGACGACGAAACCGGCGGTCGAGCGCACGCAGCACGGGAGGGTGTCGGTCCTCTCCATGGTCCACGGTCCTCACAACCTGCTCGAGCCCGTGCTCCTGGACGGCATCCTCAAGGGGTTGGAGGAATCCAAGGCCGCAGGCGCGACCGCGATCGTCCTGCGCAGCGGACTGAAGCACTTCTCCGCCGGCGCCCGCATCGATCTCATCGAACGGGCGGCCAACGACGGCTCCGCTTTCGCGATGGACGTCGTGGGCTTCCTCAAGAAGTTCGAAGCGTTCCCTCTGCCCGTCATCGCCAGCGTGAACGGCGCCTGCGTCGGCGGCGGCTTCGAACTGGCCTCGGCCTGCGACTACATCGTGGCGGGTCAGACCGCCCGGATCGGCAGCGTGGAAGTCGGGATCGGGCTTCATCCGCTGATGGGTGCGATCCAGCGCGCAGCAGATCGGGCAGGTGCTTTGCGCGCCAAGGAGATGTCGCTGTTGGGACGTCGTTACGAGCCCGAAGTGCTGGAGCGCTGGGGTCTGATCAATCTGGTCGTGCCGGATGCGCAGCTCGAGTCCGTGACGATGACCATCGCCACCGAGATCGCGTCGGGTCCGACGGTGGCCCACACCGCCACCAAGAAGCTCGCCCAGATCGCCGCGAACAGCGGCGTGTCGGCCGCGGACGAAGCGATGGAAGCCATTCAGAAGCCGATCTGGGCTTCCGAAGATCTGAAGGTCGGACTCGCCGCGTACCGCGCGGCTGGCGCCCCGGGCACTGCATCCTTCAAGGGGCGTTGAGATGAGCGGACCTCTGACCGGTATCCGGGTCGTCGACTTCTCGCGCGTCCTCGCGGGACCGCTGTGCGCGCGCACGCTGATGGATCTGGGCGCGGACGTGATCAAGATCGAGCCGCCGCGACCCGATCTCTCGCGCTACGCCTACCCCGCCAAGGACGGCATCTCTGGCTATTACGCGCAGCAGAACGCCGGCAAACGGAACGTCAGTATCGATCTCAACGTCGACGGCGGCCGGGACCTGGTCCTGAAGCTCTGCGACGAAGCCGACGTCGTCGTCGAGAATTTCCGCGCCGGCACGCTCGCCTCCTTCAATCTGGATTACGAGACGCTCGCGGCGCGAAATCCTCGCCTGGTCTACGTCTCGATCACGGGATACGGACAGGGAGGTCCATGGCGTGGACGCATGGCATACGCGCCCACCGTCCAGGCCGAGGCGGGATTCACTTTCCACAGCCTGCGTCACTACGGCGACGCCCTGAAAGAGCCCAGGACCGACAGCTTGTCGCATGCTGACGTCTACACGGGACTGCAGGCCGTGATCGCGGCCTTGGCGGCGCTCGCACGTCGCGCGGAGACCGGGATCGGTCAGTACGTCGACATCTCGATGGCCGCGACGCTGATGTCGATCAACGAGCGCGCGCACGTGGACCTCACAGGTGCCGATCTGGGCGCGGAACCCGCGATCCTGGGCGCGACCGACTGCCCGTTCTTCGTAGGCCCCAAGGGCGAGAAGTTCGTGACCGCGATGAGCCTGGTCGGGTCGCTGACCTTCCCGTTCTACGTCCAGGCGATGCGCCGGCCGGATCTTCTGGACGATCCGCGCTTCCGAACCGCCGATGCGCGCCTGGCGAACAAGAAGGAACTGCACGCGCTCGTGCAGAAGTGGATCCTGACCTTCCGGGATCTCAAGGATCTCGACGCCCAGTTCGACGAAGCCAAGATCGCGATGGGCGAAGTGCGTTCGCTCGACGATCTGGCCAAGTCCGAGTGGGCCGAGTACTGGGATGCCGTCCAGACCGTTTCGGACCGCAACGGCGGCTCGTACCGGATCGCCGGACGCCCCTGGCGCTTCTCGCGCGACCAACTCCGACCGGCCGGCGATCCGGCCTTCCGCGGCGAGCACAACGTCTCGGTGTGCCGCGAGCTCGGTCTGAGCGAGCAGCAGATCGAAAAGCTGGTCAAGGCGGGAGTCCTGGTCGGAGATCCGATCCCGGCGGCCGCGGCGCGATCGGCATGACGTCCTCGAATCGAATCCTCATGGAGTGCCGGCCTTGCTCGTGACGAAGCTCTATCCCTCCGCCGCCGTCGCCCTCCACGGGCTGATCGACGAAGGCGCCACGCTGGCCGTCGGCGGCTTCGGACTCTGCGGGATCCCGGAAGCCCTGATCGCCGCGCTGCGCGACACCGGCGCCAAGAAACTCACGGTGATCAGCAACAACGCCGGCGTCGACGGATTCGGTCTGGGCCAGCTGCTCACGACCAAGCAGATCCGCAAGATGATCTCGTCCTACGTCGGAGAGAACAAAGAGTTCGAACGCCAGTATCTGAGCGGCGAACTGGAGCTCGAGTTCACGCCGCAGGGCACGCTCGCCGAGAAGCTCCGCGCGGGCGGCTGTGGGATCCCCGCGTTCTTCACGCGCACCGGCTACGGCACGGTCGTCGCCGAGGGCAAGGAGACGCGCGACTTCGACGGCAAGGGCTACGTCATGGAGCGATCGCTCAAAGCGGACGTCTCCCTGGTGAAAGCGTGGAAGGCCGACACCGCCGGGAATCTCGTCTTCCGCAAGACCGCACGCAACTTCAATCCGCTGGTCGCGATGGCCGGCGCGGTCTGCGTCGCCGAAGCGGAGATCGTGGTCCAGGCCGGCGAGCTCGATCCCGACCAGATCCACACGCCGGGCATCTACGTGGACCGCGTCGTCCACAACCCGACGCCCGAGAAACGAATCGAACAACGCACCGTGAGGACCGACTGAGATGGCTTGGACACGCGAAGAACTGGCGCGCCGGGCCGCGAAGGAACTCAAGAGCGGCTACTACGTGAATCTCGGGATCGGCCTGCCGACGATGGTGGCGAACTTCATTCCCGCCGACATGGACGTCTGGCTGCAGAGCGAGAACGGCCTGCTCGGGATCGGACCGTTCCCCCGCGACAGCGAGGTCGACGCCGATCTGATCAACGCCGGCAAGCAGACGATCACGTCGCTGCCGGGAAGCGCGTACTTCGACAGCGCCCAGTCGTTCGGGATGATCCGCGGAGGCCACATCGATCTGTCGATCCTCGGCGCCATGCAGGTCTCGGAGTCCGGAGACCTGGCGAACTGGATGGTCCCCGGGAAGATGGTCAAGGGCATGGGCGGCGCCATGGATCTGGTCGCCGGCGTCGATCGCGTCGTCGTGCTCATGGAGCACGTGGCCAAGGGCGGCGAGAAGAAGATCCTGCCCAAGTGCACGCTTCCGCTCACCGGCCTCGCCGTCGTCGACCGGATCATCACCGAGCTGTGCGTCCTGGACGTCACGCCCGACGGACTGAAGCTGATCGAACTGTCGCCGGGAACCTCCCTGGACGACGTGAAGAGCGCCACCGGCTGCAAGGTCCTGGCATGAGGACGCGCTCGCCCTATCCCTCGGCATTCGCCGAGTAGCACCGCCCCGGGGCTCTGCGTCGCGGTTGCGCGACGGAGCCGGTCCCGATCCACCATCCCGCAAGGAGCATCATGAACAAGCCAGTCGAGCCCGACGCCGCACTCGTCGCGGTCAAGAAATTCCTCTCCCGCCGTCACAAGCTGCTGATCGGCGGCGAGTGGGTCGATGCCGTGAACGGCCAGACCTTCGAGACGATCGACCCCGCGACCGAGAAGGTCCTCACCAACGTCGCCAAGGGCGAGAAGGCGGATGTCGACAAGGCCGTCGTCGCGGCGCGCAAGGCGTTCAAGAGCGGCGAATGGCCGCTGTTCCAGCCCTCGCAGCGAGCCAAGCTGCTGTGGAAGATCGCGGACCTGATCGAGGCCAACGCCGACGAGCTGGCGCTCCTCGAATCGATGGACAACGGCAAGCCCGTGGCCTACGCCAAGGTCGTGGACGTGGCCTGGTCGGTCGAGTTCCTGCGCTACATGGCGGGCTGGCCCTCGAAGATGGAGGGCGCGACCATCCCGATCTCCTTCAACCTGGCCCCGCCGACGACCCAGTTCCACGCGTACACCCGGCTCGAACCGGTCGGCGTGGTGGGACAGATCATTCCGTGGAACCTGCCGCTGCTGATGGCGGCCTGGAAGATCGGACCCGCGCTGGCCACCGGTTGCACCGTGATCCTGAAGCCCGCGGAGGAAACGCCGCTCACGGCGCTTCGCCTGGGCGAGCTGCTCCTCGAGGCCGGCGTGCCGGCGGGCGTGGTCAACATCGTGACCGGCTTCGGCGAAACGGCCGGCGCCGCGATCGCCGAACACCCCGGCATCGACAAGGTCGCGTTCACCGGTTCGACGGAGGTCGGCAAGATCATCGTCCGCGCGGCCGCGGGCAACCTCAAGAAGCTCACGCTCGAGTTGGGCGGAAAGTCGCCGAACGTGATCTTCGACGACGCCGACATCGAGCAGGCGGTCGCCGGTGCGGCGAACGCGATCTTCTTCAACTCCGGGCAGATCTGCAGCGCCGGCTCGCGCCTGTACGTGCAGGACGGCGTCTACGACAAGGTCGTCGCGGCGCTCGCCAACGCAGCCAAGGGCATCAAGGTCGGCGTGGGCACCGCTGCGGATACGCAGATGGGTCCCATCGTGTCGGCCAAGCAGTTCGCCCGCGTCTCGAACTACATCGACATCGGTCGTCAGGAAGGCGGTCGCATCAGCGGCGGCAAGAAGGTCGGCGATTCCGGTTACTTCCTGGAGCCGACGCTGATCGCCGACACCAGCGACACGATGCGGGTGGTGCAGGAAGAGATCTTCGGGCCGGTCGTCACCGTGGGCCGCTTCAAGGACCTCGAGGACATCGCCGAGAAGGCCAACGACACGCAGTACGGGCTCGCGGCCGCCGTCTGGACCCGGGACGTGAGCAAGGCGCACAAGTTCGCGGCACGCGTGCAGGCCGGTACGGTCTGGGTCAACACGTACCACGTGCTCGACGCGGCGCTGCCCTTCGGCGGCTTCAAGCAGTCCGGCTGGGGCCGTGAGATGGGCCGCGACGTCCTGCGCGCCTACACCGAGACCAAGTCGGTGGTCGTGCAGCTCTGAGCCGTAACGAACCGGGGCGGCATGCGCCGTCCCGGTTCGCACCGCTACGCGGCGGAGCGGGCCCGGCCCCAGCGATGCGACGCGGCGTAGAAAACGAAGTCCTTGACCAGCTTGGCCTGCGAGCCCTTCTTCCACTGCACGGAGATCGTCCTGGTCAGGTCGAAGTCCGAGAACGGGACCTGCGCCACGTCCGGATCGTCGAGCAGCTCGGGCACCATCGCGACGCCGATGCCTGCGGCGACCAAGCTGATCGCGCGATCGTCCTGGTCGGTGTGATAGGCGACCTTCGGCTTGATCCGTCGGCGCGCCAGGACGTCGACGGTGTCCTTGAACATCTCGCATTGGGTACGCGAGACGATCGGCTCCTCCTTCAGGACCTCGAGCGGAACGGCCGACTCGCTGGCGAGCTTGTGGTCGAGGGGGACGGCTAGGACGTAGCGTTCCTTGAGGAGATACTTGAAGGCGTTGGTGCGCCGGACCGGCTTCGAGCTCGTGATGATCGCGTCGATCTCGGACGATTCGAGTCGCGCCTGGAGATCGTCGGCGTCCCCCTCGAAGAGCGAGATGGCGGCGTGAGGATTCGCACGCTTGAAGGTCCGCACCAGGTTCGCCAACGGCCGCGTGGCGACGGTCTTCAGCAAGCCGATCCGCAGCGGACTCGGGGTGGATGCGAGACGCACCTCGTTCCCCAACGCGTCGCACGCGTGCATGACCGGCGTCATGCGTTCCATCAGCTTCAGTCCTTCGCGTGTCGGGATCGCCCTCGTGCGGGAACGGTCGAGCAGACGAACGCCCAGTTCGGCCTCGAGCTTGGAGACGCTGGCGGAGAGCGCGGGTTGGGTGATCGACAGCGACTCGGCCGCCTTGGTAAAGCCGCGGGCGTCGACCACCGCCATGAAATGCCTGATCTGTCGGAATTCCATTCCACTACCTGCCGGTGCAGCGATTACGCGTCGGTCCCGGCCGGTGAGCGGACGTACGAACGTATCGATGAAAGTGATTGCCCGAATAAAAAGAATGAACTTCATATCCGGGGGAGCGCGTGCCTAGACTACATCGCGAATCTGCCGAAGCGGTATCCCGTATCCGCGGAACCGTGAACTCGAGTGGAGGGCCCGAACCACGGCCCTCCGGCGTGGGCGGCCTTTCGGCGCCGACACGCCACACCTCCCACACCGATCACCATAGGAGTCGAGCATGTCTGTCGAAGGAGTACTGGAGCGCCAAATGCGGGGCGCCGTAGCGGAGCTCAAGATGGTCTATCGACCGCACAATCTCCTCGGGCCCGCACTGCTCGACGCGATCGTGTCCGAGCTCGACGCGGCACGACGCGAAGGCGCCAAGGCCGTCGTCATCCGCAGCGGCCTACGGCATTTCTCCGCCGGCGCGGAGATCGAACTGTTCGACGCGATGGTGGAGAACAAAGGCGAAGGAAAGCTGGGCATCGACTGCGTGGGCTTCCTGCGCGCGCTCGAGACGTACCCCCTTCCGATCGTGGCGAGCATTCACGGCATCTGCGTGGGCGGCGGATTCGAGCTCGCGCTCGCCTGCGACTACATCCTCTGCTCCGCCAATTCCAAGATCGGATCGGTGGAAGCCACGCTCGGTCTGCACCCCCTGATGGGAGCGATCCAGCGCGTGACGCAACGTGCCGGCGCCCTGCGGGCCAAGGAGATGTCGATCCTGGCGCGCCGCTACGATCCGGCGACGCTCGAGCGGTGGGGCCTGATCAACCAGGTCGTCGCCGACGAACACCTCGAAGCCAAGACGTTCGAGATCGCCGAAGAGCTGGCGGCAGGGCCGACGATTGCGCACACCGCGACCAAGCACCTCACTCGGATCGCTTGCGATCAGGGCGTGGCGGCAGCGGACGACGCGATGGCGGAGATCCAGAAGCCGATCTGGGCTTCGCGCGATCTGAAGACCGGTCTTTCGGCCTACCGGTCGAGCGGCGGCCCGACGAAGGCGGTATTCGCAGGCAACTGACGCTGCAGCGCGCGCCCGTCGTCAGATGACGACGGGTGCGGAGCGTCCCAGTCCGCCGAAGAGGCCGAGCATCCGGTCGTTCCATGCGACGACGGATGCGTCGGCCCGCGAGATCAGATTGGAGTTGCCCGTGCAGCGGGCGAACATGAAAGCGCCCATCACGCAGTAGTCGGCGTATCCCGGAGCGGTACCGGACACGAACGGGTTGTCCGAGAGCTGCCGCCGCAACGGCGCCAGCGAATCCAGGAATTTAAGCGACCAGCTCTCCCGTTCCGCCCGCAGGTCCTCGAACGTTATCCCGAAGCGCTTCTGCCGCGCTTCGCGGAAATAGGGTTGATCCAGCGGATCCAGCGCCTCGAATACATCCGGGATGACCACGCGACCCAGCAGAGGCATCACGGTGAGATCGATCCAGCTGTTGATCATCCGTGCCAGGGGAACGGCGTCCGGGCTTCCGAAGTGCGACGGACGCTCGGGGAAGCAGGATTCCAGATAGACGGCGATCCTCCAGGAATCGGAGATCAGCTGATCGCCGTCGAACAGGTACGGCACCGTGGCGGTTCCCGATTCGGCGCTGCCGCGCTGATGGAATCTCCACGGGACCAGATCCGCCTCGAGGCCCTTGTGGGCCAGCGCGAAACGCGCCTTCCAGCAGTGCGGACTCACGCGTACCGAAGGGTCCGCCATGGCGAGGTCGTACAAGCGAATTCGTTCCTTCGAGTGCATGAGGATTCCGATTTGGACGAGGGTCGATGCTCGGGTGCCGGAGAAACAACGGTCAAAGCATTTCTTTCGATCGTGCGCATCAGGCCCGCTTATGTCGCCTCGGCTTCACGCAAACATCATCGGAATCGATGCTCGACATAAACATAAAGAGTTTTTCTTATGATAGATGACATTCTATGCTCCATGACTCAGCGGTTTGTGGACCTCGAAGAACTAAAGGAGAGCCATGGTCCAGTCGTTCAGATTCCGATTCGCACGTTGGGTGATGCAGCATCGCGGAGCGACCGCGATCGTCTTCGCGTTGATCACCGCTTTCTTCGCCGCGGGGCTTCCGAAGGTCGAACTCAAGACGATCTTCTCCGATCTGCTGCCGAAGGACGATCCTTTCGTGCAGGTCTTCAAGGATCACCCCAACTTCGGCAATCCCCTCACGGTCATCGTGATGGTGAAGCGTAAGGACGGGACGATCTACAACGTCGATACGCTGGCCAAAGTCTGGAAGCTGACGCGCGACATCGATCTGATCCCCGGCGTCGACCACGACCAGATCATCTCGATCGCCACCGAAAAGGCGCGTTACGCCGAGGCGACGCCGCTGGGCATCGACATGCGCCCTCTGATGGGCGACCGGGTTCCCACGTCCGAAGCAGAAGTGGCGGACTTCCGCAGCCGCGTCGACCGTTCGCCCAACGCGCACGTGTTCCTGGTCTCCAACGACAGCACGGCCACGGTGATCAACGCGACCTTCATCGAGGACCGTCTGGACTACGGCGAAGCGTTCGAGCGCCTCCAGGACTTGGCCGCCAAAGCCCGCGACGAACATACCGAGATCCATATCGCAGGCAGCCCCACGCTCACCGGCTGGGTCTACCACCTGCAGAAGCAGACTTTCAAGATCTTCGGCGTCACGCTCGCCGCGCTGATCCTCGCACTGGCGCTCTACATGCGTAATGTCGTGGGCGTCGTCACACCTATCGTCACGAGCGCCGTCGCAGCGATCTGGGGCTTCGGTCTCACCGGCTGGCTCAAGTCGCCCATCGAGCCCCTGCTGATGGTCGTTCCGTTGCTGCTGGTCGCCCGCTCCTTCTCGCATTGCGTGCAGTTCACCGAGCGCTTCTACGAGATCTACTGGCACGTGAAGGATCGCCGCAAGGCGGCCGAGATCACGATGGGCGTCATGATGGCGCCCAGCATCCTGGGCATCTTCACGGACATCGTCGGCATCTTCCTGATCGCCGTGGCGCCGATCCCGGCGATGGAACGCTTCGCGATCTTCTGCGGGTTCTGGTGCATCTGGCTGATCCCGACCGGCGTGGTGCTGATCTCCCTCCTGCTCTCGGCGTTGCCCGCACCGAAGAACGTCGGACGCCTGACCGGCAAGGAAGGTCATTCCGGCGTGCACGAGATGTTCAAGAACATCCTCGGTCAGATCGCCCGGTTGACCCATGGCGGCCCGGCGAAGGTGACCACGATCGTGGTCGCCGTGATCTCCGTCGCCTCGGTCTACACCGCGCTGCAGATCAAGATCGGCAACCCGGTCGAGGGCAGCAATCTGCTGTGGCACGACTCGGAGTACAACACGGCCGTGCGGATGATCAATTCGCACTTCCCGGGCGTCGATACCCTCGAGCTGATCCTGGAGGCCAAGGATCGCGAGGACCCTCTACTGAGAACCTCGTTCGAAGCCAAGACCGTCGAGACGGCGTTGCAGCTGCAGCTTCACATGGAGCAGAGCGAAGCCCCGCCGCGCGCCAGCCTCGCGTTCTTCGACTACATGATGGAGGGCAATCGTCTGTTCTCGGGCGGCGACCCGCGTTGGTATCCGGTAGACCCGACGAACCGCGCGGTCACCGCCGCGGCCACGGCCGTGACGATCGGCACGCACCTGAAGAACTTCTCGCACGTGGTCGACTTCCGCCAGAAGGATTCGACGGTTTCGTTCTGGTACAAGGACAACAAGCAGGAGACCGTGGACGGCGCCCTGGAGGCGGCCCGCGCCGCGCTGGAACAGATCGGGGTGGACCACGAGAACTTCACCGTGCGTCTGGGTTCCGGAACGATCGCGCTCCAGCACGCCACGAACTACGTCGTGGAGCGCTATCACTGGGGAATCATCGCCCTTCTGAACCTGGTGATCTTCCTGGGAACGAGTTTCGCCTACCGCTCCGCGGTCGCCGGCATCCTGCTCCTGTTCCCGGTGAACCTCGCGAACTTCGTGCTGCTGTCGTGTATGCACCTGATCGGCATCGGGCTCGACATCAATTCGTTGATGGTGTGCTCGATCGGCGTGGGCGTCGGCATCGACTACGGCATCTACCTGCTCTCCCGCATCTGCGAAGAGTTCCACGCGCACGACGGGAAATGGGACAAGGCCATCGACGCGTCGCTGACCACGACCGGCAAGGCGATCATGTTTACGGCGTCGATCATGTTCGTCGGCATCGCCCCCTGGTACTTCCTGTCGGCGCTCAAGTTCATGGCGGACATGGGCCTGCTGCTCACGCTCACCATGCTGATCAACATGGTCCTGGCGCTCATCGTCTTGCCGCTGCTGGTGTGGCTGGTGAAGCCGTCGTTCGTCCGCAGGAAGGACCTGCTGGTCGGCGAGGGAGTGGATCTGTCGCTCTTCACCGAGAGCGACGACGAAAACGGGCGCGTGGCTATGGCAGGGAGCGTGGCATGAGAAAGATCGCGAAGATTCTGACCGCTGCAGTCTTCGCCGCGGGCACGATCGGCGGCAACCCTGCGGTCGGCGCCACGACGTTGAAGAGCGTGCGGACCGGTACGCCGCACCAGGCGCTGATGAGCCTTTCGATGGACGGGTCCGTCGGCTACGCGGTGGGCGGCGGCGGGCAGATCCTGTCCACCCGCGATGCCGGGCGGGAATGGAAGGCCGAAGCGTCTCCGACCGCGAAGGCACTCCTCGGCGTGTCCACCAAGGGCAATCTCACGATCGCCGTCGGGCAGATGGGCACGATCCTCGTTCGCGACGGCGGCGGCGCCTTCACGCAGGTCGAGTCCGATGCGGTTTCCGATCGGCTCCTGTCGGTCAGCGTGAACGGACGCGGCACCGCCGTTGCGGTGGGTGCTTTCGGAAGCGCCGCGATCTCACACGACCGCGGCCGGACCTGGACGTCCATCGCGCCGAACTGGGAGACCCTGATCACCGACCAAGGCCTGTCGTTCAGTCCGCATCTGTATGCGGCGGTGATGCACGAGAACGGCGACATCACGATCTCCGGCGAGGCCGGCACCATCATCCGGTCGTGCGACCTCGGCCGCAGCTGGATCGTGCTTCACAAGGGCAATCCGGACGTGCGCGAGGAGAACGCGTCGATCTTGGCGCTCGATTTCCGCGACGACGGCGTTGCCTACGCCGTCGGCCAGGAAGGCACCGTTCTTCGCAGCGCCGATTGGGGCGCGACTTGGACCCGCTTGCACAGCAGCAGCTCGATCCTCTCGGGAGTCAGATCCACGGGCAACGGCAAAGTGGTGGCCGTGGGCATGTATTCGATGCTCGTCAGCCAGGACGACGGACGCACGTGGTCCGAAATCGACGATCCCAACGTCACCTCGTCTTGGTACGTGGGGCTGGCCAGGTCCGGAACTACCGACTTGATGACGGTCGGCAAGGCCGGGGCCATTCTGCTGGTGACGCCCTAGTGCAATGCCCAGAACGCCGGGGAGCGATCTGCGGTGGGCCTATGAGGTCGTACGCGGTCCCGTTCTCATCGAAGGGCGCGGCAACCGGAATCCTACCCTCGATGAAGCGGAGTCGCGCATGGCGTCCATCAGAATCCTGACCTACCTGCCCAACCCCCGCGTTTGGAAGGCGACGATCGCGGGGAGACTCTCGGGGGTCGAGGTCGACGTTCGCGGCGCGCCGGTGAGCGAGCTCTCGACGTGGCTGTGGGATTTCGATGCGCGTGCGCTGTCGAACACCGAACAGGAGGGAATGGCTCACCTGCGCCGCGGCGGCAAGACCGGCTTCAAGTCGGGTCTGTTCAAAAGCGATCGATTCCTGCGCCTGAATCCCTTCGGGACGGTTCCTGCCGCTTTCGATTCCAAGGGCACCGTGGGGGTCTTCGAATCGAACAGCATCATGCGAACGGTCGCTCGCCTGGGAAGAGCCGACAGCGGCCTGTACGGCAGCGACGCTTTCACCGCTTCGCGGATCGATGCGTTTCTCGACGCGAGCTTGATCTTCGGACGGGACACGCAGGCATACCTGCTCGGAATGTTGGGGCAGGACATCCTCGAGGCCGATCACGCCAGAGCTTCGCAAGCCTTCTGGACCTACATGGCCGGCATCGAATCGGCGCTCGGCAATGCGCCGTACGTCGCGGGCGAGTCCTTGTCGCTCGCCGACATCTGCTTCGTGTCGGAGCTCGCATTGCTGCACAACGAACTCAGAAACCGGGAACGCCTGGTCGACGCGAAACTGGTTCCGATCCTGGGTCGGGACGTGTGGAGCGCGTATCCGACGGCGATGAAGCATTTCCATGCCTTGGTCGACCGCGACGGATTCTCGGAGGACTGCGGTCCGTACATGAAGAAGGTCGGCGTCGTTGCGAAATGACGGCGGCGGTGCAGTTGGGACGAGTGGATCACGCTTCCGGAGGTCTCGAATGAAGAATCAGGCGCTGTCCTTCCTGCTCAGCGCAGGAGTGTGTGCGGCCTATTTCGGTCTGCTCGCGTTCGCGAGTCTGTACCCGGAAATCGCCAAGTCTTCGGCGATCGGAGCTTTGCCGTGGTCGATCGTCCTGGCGATGAGCGTGATCGTGTTGGCCGTGGCGCTCACCGTGCTCTACGTCCGTTTCGCCAATGCCGCCGACGCGCGCGCAGACGCATCGCCTGGCGACGCCGGTCGATGGTTCGGTTACTGAAGCGAGCCGGGATTCCCGCGACCCTCCTGGTCAGCGCCCCGGCGGCGACCGGAGCGGATGTCGCGGCGCGGGCCGGCGGCCACGGTCTGTCCGTCGCGATCTTCCTTTGCGTGATCCTAGCCACGGTCGGCATTACCGCGTGGGCGGCGCGTCGCACCAACACGCGCGAGGACCTGTACGCGGCTGGAGGCGGCATCGGCGGTGTGAAGAACGGCTTGGCGCTGGCCGGCGACTACATGTCGGCTGCTGCGTTCCTCGGCATCTCGTCGATGATCTACTCGGTAGGCTTCGACGGACTCGCCTACGCCGTCGGTTTCGTCGTCGGATGGCCGATCATCATGTTCCTGATCGCCGAGCGACTGCGGCGGCTAGGGCGATTCACCTTCACCGACGTGCTCGGCTATCGCCTTTCGGAAAAGCCCGTGCGCATCCTCGGGGCGAGCAGCTCCTTGGTCACGATCGCTTTCTATCTCATCGCGCAGATGGTCGGGGCCGGGCAGTTGGTCCGTTTGCTCTTCGGTCTCCCCTATGAGGTGGCGATCGTCCTCGTGGGCGTGCTGATGACGGCCTACGTCGCGTTCGGAGGCATGCTGGCGACGACCTGGGTTCAGATCGTCAAAGCCGTTCTGCTGCTGGGGGGCGCTTCGACCATGGCTCTGCTGGTATTGGCGCGCTTCGGCTTCTCCTACGACGCGCTGATCGACAGCGCCGTCGGAATCCATAAGGCCGGAGACGCGATCCTCACGGCAGGACCGATGCTCAAGGACCCGCTGAACGCGATCTCCTTGGGAATCGCGCTGATGTTCGGGACGGCGGGCCTGCCGCACATCCTCATGCGCTTCTTCACGGTCAACAACGTCTTCGAGGCGCGCAAGAGCATCGTCATCGCCGTCTCGCTGTTCGCGTTGTTCGTCGTTCTGATCTTCACCATCGGATACGGCGCCGTCACGCTGCTGCCGGGCGACGCCCGATACGTGGGCGCCGAGGGGGTGGTCGGCGGCAACAACATGGTGGCGATGCACGTCGCGGACGCCGTCGGCGGCAGCGCGTTCATGGGGTTCATGGCGGCGGTCGCCTTCGCGACGATCCTCGCGGTGGTGGCGGGTCTCACCCTGTCGGGAGCCACGGCGATCTCGCACGACCTATACGCCAGCGTGTTTCGCAAGGACCGGACGGTCGAGCGCGACGAACTGCTGATCTTCAAGTCGGCGACGGTGGGCATCGGCCTGGTGGCGATCGCGCTGGGGCTCCTCTTCAAAGACCAGAATGTCGCATTCATGGTCGGACTGGCCTTCGCCATAGCGGCGAGCGCCAACTTCCCGGTGCTGCTCCTGGCGATGAGCTGGCGGGGGCTGACTACCCGAGGAGCCTTGGTGGGCGGAAGCGTCGGTCTGGGCAGCGCAGTGGCGCTGACCGTCGCGGGACCCACCGTCTGGGTCAAGACCCTCGGCAACGCGGCGCCGCTGTTCCCGCTCGACTCTCCGGCGATCGTCTCGATGTCGCTCGGCTTTCTCGGATGCTGGCTGGCCTCGGTGACCGACCGGTCCGCACGGGGCGATGCCGACCGCACGGGGTTCGACCGCATGATCGGCTCCGCCTCGGGGCCGTCGAGCGCCCGCTGAGCTTCGCTGGGGACTTCGGCGTCCGGCTTGCCGTTTGCGATTTTGGTCAACGGCCCGTAATGCGGGGACAATCCAGAGCTCGACCGGTCCCTCGGCGCGCGAATCGCGCGCGCCGACGACCGTCGGCTACCGGGCACGCACATGGCGCATTTGACCGATATGGAAGAGCTGCTCGCGACGATCGAGTCGCAGCTGATTCGAAACTACATGCGCGAGGCGATGAGCTGCTACATGGCAGGCGCCTACCGCGGTTGCATTGTGCTCAGCTATATCGCTTTGTTCGACGATCTGCTGGACAAGTTGGGTAAGCTCGCCGGCATCAACAGCGCCGCGAAAACGATCTACAACGAGGCCAAGAAGAGAAAGGACGACCAGGATGTCTTCGAAAGCTTCCTGATCGACCAGCTTGGATCCAAGAATCTCCTTTCCGGCCTCGACGCTGCATTTCTCGATACCTTGAGGAGTTTGCGGAACAAGTCAGCACATCCGTCCGGTCACACGCCTTCGCCGGAAGAGGCGCGCTTCATCTTTTACGAATCGATCACTCGTTTCCTAGCCCGCCCCATCCTTTCGACGACGCAACTGGTCGACGAGTTGATTCAACGGATGTCGAACAGCAACGTCTTCCCCAGCTCCGCCGTCCCGGATCTCGCAGCGATCGTTCAGAACGAGATCGAGACCCTACACGAGGAGGCGATACCACAGCTTGTGGCCAAGCTCGTAAAGTGTGTCATCGACACCGATGCTGTCGTGCAACGGAACTCGACGCTTTTCCTCGTAGGCTTGGCGGGATTGAAAAAAGGACCAGCAAAGGAAGCCTTGACCAAAAAGCTGCTCGAAGCCAAGGCCGACGCGACACAGTACGCGGCCTCCATCCTTGGCGTGCTCACGGCCGACGGCTCGTTGGCTGGGGCGCTGTCCGGCGTGCATCTGACGCGGGTGAAAAGCCTGCTGGCGGCCCAGATCGTTTCGCCGAAGGTTCCGGCGGACGAATATGAATTGGGCCATCCCGTCTCGATCGTAGCGTCCATCGTCGAGTCCCTCGACGAGACCACGCTGCTCGCGTCTTTCAAGGAAGAGATCGAACGCCTGTTTGAAAAGCGGCCGTACTCGTCGAAGCTGGGTGAAGCCGTGAAGAAGCACACGGTGCTGGCCGAGATGTGGGTCGCTACCCTGTTCGAGAATGCAGGCTCGAGTACGTTCGACATCGCTAATGCTTTCGCGGTGAGCGTCTCGAGGATCGATGGTGTGTTGGCATCGGCCATCACGAACGAAAAGGCCTTTCACTTCGTTGTCGCCGTGTGTCGTGCGGCCGATTGGAATGCTTACAGTTCGAAGGACTTGGTTTCGAAAAAGTTCGTCACGGTCCCGGCCGTCCGGGCGAAGGCAATTTCCTACCTCAACGCGAAGAAGAAAACGGCCAAAGCCTACTTGGAAACGCAGCTATCGATCGATATGAAGGCGTCGGCATTTGTCGCTGCCCATTTGACTTAGCCTTGGGGAGGAGCCGGACTGCGGCAGGTCAAGCGTCGCGGATCCGAGTCCGACGTTCCGCCTTGAACCTCTTCCCGAGACGCACGGCAATGTCGGCTGCGCCGTAACGCTCGCCGCAGTGCTCGCAGATCGCCCCGGTGCCGGGCGAGTGCCCGCACCGACGGTGCACGATTTCCTGCGCCGGTTCGACACCCGACCTAAAGCCGCCCCACTTCTCGCCCCAGGCTTTCAGACTCAACAGGAAAGGAAGCAGATCCGATCCGCTCGGAGTGAGACGATACTCGTACCGCGTCGCGTGGTCTTCGCAAGGATGGCGGACTACGATGCCGTCCTTCTCCAGCCGCTTGAGACGGGTGGACAGCAGGTGAGATGAAGCGCCGGTCTGAAGCTGGATCGCCTCGAAGCGGACGTTGCCCAGAAACAGCTCGCGAAGGATCAGTCCGGTCCATCGGTCTCCCACGACGGCCAGGGCGCGCGCGATGGCGCACGAGGTGTCGGCAACGTCTGACCAGCTCATACGGGGACTGTGGACCGAAGAATGGAATGACAGAAATCATGTTAAAGCCCGCGACGGTCGCCGTGCGTGGGCACGGCGGGCTTTCTCCTGTTCGCTTTCCGTGACCGGGCCGGTCAGTGAACGGCTTCGTTCTCGGCGGGCGACTCGACTTCCAATCCCAACGCCCCGAACACCACTTCGAAGACGACTGCGACGTGAGCCAAGTCGCCCGGACCCGGAATCGAGATCTCGGTCGTGGCGTCGCGCTCGTCTTCGAGCACCAGGCGGATGAGGCGGATTCGGTTCATCTCGTTCTCCTGCGGATGGATGCAGGGTGACGACCCTTGCCTCGATGCGCCAGCGTGCGAACGCACGCTCGTCTTCGCCGATAGACTTCCATAAGCCGCGTCGATCGCGGTATCCGAATAATCGATTGGAGGCTCCGGGAATCGCCCACTACGATCGGTCCCGATGAACAAAGTGCGCCCCTTCGCATCGCCGCGTCGTGGGCGCGGACGAAAAGGGACGCGGGATCGCTCCGAAGGGGCTTTCGGCAGCGTCGCGGGTCGTCGCGACGGAATTGTCGGATCGAGGCGCGCGTGATCGACGTGATCCACATGGCACTGCCCATGGACGGCCGGGTGTGGCGTGTCGAGTGGCTCGGCGAAGTGCGTCGGAATCCGTTTTCGCCCCGAGAGCTCGAGGTTCGGGTCGCATTTCGCCGGATGAAGGTACGGCCGGCGGAAGGCACCGGAACCTCCGTGCAGACCGT
Source organism: Panacagrimonas perspica (assembly GCF_004364935.1). GTDB lineage: Bacteria > Pseudomonadota > Gammaproteobacteria > Nevskiales > Nevskiaceae > Panacagrimonas > Panacagrimonas perspica. The sequence goes on from NZ_SOBT01000009.1 coordinate 1,052,876, forward strand.
GCACATCGGCGTCGGCGCTCTATGCCGATTGGCGCCGGGGACGTTGTGGAAGGACGGCCGATTCGTCGGCGAAGACCGTGCGGAGCGGTTGAGCTGTCACGTGGAACTGAACCCGGCGGCGAAGAACGCCGACGCGATCGAATACCCGATCTTCTCCGCCGGCAGGAAGCATCGAGCCGAGAGCTTCGGCGGTCTGCAGATTCCGGCCGACATGTCCGGCGGCCACGTCATGCGGATCAAGCTCGGGCGGCGCAGCGGCCGCGCGCGCGAGATCCTGATCCCGCTGTTCGAGATCGCGCGCTCGTGGTTCCTTCGCGATACGGAGCTGACGCTGCGTTTGCTTTCCGCGCCTATCGAGTCGGCCGTGAGCGCTCTTTACGATCCTTATCGGTCAATCGTCCAAGCCGATCGGACCGTGCTTGCCGTCAAACCGGGCCTTTCCGAAGGAACGATCCCGGTGCTGGCGATGCTTGCCCGCGACGAATACGCGCGATCAATGGCGGGCCGGATGGTCAATCGCATCGTCAGGGCGCATCTGACCGACTCGAAGACCGGAGTGGAGGCATTGCCGCCCCTGCGTGATCGCTGGCGAATCGAAGCGCTCGGTGCATGGGGTGAGAAGAAGGACCGCGACCGGTTCTACGTGCATCGGATGGTCGCGGTGCAGCTGCCGCCGCTCGGCGACATCGAGTGGTTTCCTCTCGACGAGGACGCGGAACCCGGCTCAGTGGGAGGATCGTCCGATCCGGCCGACAGCGCGCGAGAGAGGTCCGAGCGGCGCTCGCTCCTGAGGGTGATTCACCACTCCGATCCCTCGGCGCGCCGCGGACGGCCGAAGACGACCGTCGACGCGGCGCCTTTCATCGATCCTCCCAGAGTGACGCGGCGCGAACGCGAAAAAGCAGTGGAAGGCGCATCGCGAGATCCGCCGCGCAAAGCCGTCGAAACGGTCGACACGGAGGAAGAGGCAGCTACTGGCGCCCCGACGTCGTACGGAGAGGGCCTTTTGGGATTCGGGTACGAGTCGCCCGCGTCCGACGGTTCTTCCTCCAAGTCGTTCCTCGCTGCAGGACTGAAGCCGATGCTTGCGATCCTTCGGTTGCTCGAGAAGCAGGATGTCCGGCAATTCGGAGGCCGAGTAGAGATAGTCCGTAGCGATCTTCCTAATGTCGGAGGTGCCGTGGTTGGATTTGCGGGACTTGCCCGGCTGTTTGGGCATATCGATCGCAAAACCCGCCGATCTGGCGAATCCCACGAAGGCGAAAAGTGACGCGCGGTAGCCAGGCGAGGTTTTAAGAAAACGGCGCACCTGCGACGAGTCGAGATTGGCGCCGGCGGACGATTTCACCAGCTCGACCGCCGCACGCGCGGCGAGTCGGATCGAGCGCGTGCTCCGACTGTTGCCGTCGTCGCTCAAGCCTTGTGATTCGACGAACTGTTCGACCAGCGCGAGATGAGGGCTCGCCGAGATCTCCGCGAGTCCGGCGGCGATGCGTCTGCGGTCGGAAGCGTCTTCGGCCTGCTGCCGGGTCGGGACTGGAAGTTTGATCTGATGCAGGAACGTCATGACGAGTTCCGCCTTGCGCAGCTCTGCGGCCGAAAACCGCTCGAGGAAGATTGCTGTCGTCATTCGCGTCGGTTCGGCCACGATAGTTTCCAGCGTTTGAAAGGTCGCCAGATGCGCCCGCAGCCCCAGTACGATCTTTGTGTGGGGCTGGCGATCACTCAGCCACGTGACGAATCGTTCGAATACTTCGCGCCAGGTTTCTTCCTCCAGACCGAGTTTCAGCAGGTTCGTCTGCCGGACGAGCCGGGCAGCCCAGTAGGCCTCCTGATCCGCGATGTTCCTTTCGGCGTTGAGCGGATCGGCAATGCACTGAATGCAGACCGGTCGGCCGTCTTCGGTGTGCAGAGCGGTCCTTCGATAACGTCTGCAGCGGGAGCATGTAGCGTAGCCCACGGGCGGAGCTGGCTTCTTCGGGCGCGGATCGAAATGGCGGCGGCAGCGGGTGCAGACCACACCGTCGGCCGTACGCATGGCCGCTCGCGCCGTCGGCCGTTCGCATCGGATACAGGTGCGCGTCTTGGCGTCGCACAGCCGGCACAAGCCTGTCCCCTCCGAGCGGTGTACGCGCGCGCGACCCAGGCACAGCCTGCAGGCGACCACTACGAAGTCTCGGTGGTAACAAGTTTCGCAGTAGCCGACGCCGCGGAAAATGCGCTTGGCTTTTGTCAGCGCTTCGCCACAGCCTCCGCAGTCGGTCGGACGCAGCCTCATTCGCCGCATCCGGGCGGCACGTGACGCAGGGTCGAAAAATAGTCTTCGAACGAGACGCGCTCGAACGCCGATTTGTAGGTTTCGAGTGTCGGCCTACGCGGCGGATGCCTCGTGCGGCGCGCGCGGGGAAAATGCGGAAGACGCGCGATCGCAGAATCGAACCAAGACGGCGCTCCGGTTCTGCGCAGATCCATCACGCGAGTTCTCGACACTCCGAACTCGTCACACGCCTTCAGAAAATCGTCGGGCCATGTGCGCAGAAGCGCGAAGCAAAATGGAATCGCCCATCGCCGCACGCCGATGCGCGCGGTTTCCAGGGTGTCGAACGGTTCCCGTTCCGTCGACGGCATCGGCGACGGGATGTCGAACTCGTTGGCGAAGCCTTCGGGAAGTCGAGCGCTCGTCACCCAGGAGAACAAGCGGCGGACCGCGAGGATCGCGTCGCGAAAGGTCGCGCGCTCGGAACCCACGTGCATTGAGCCGTCGCGGTATAGGGCGCTCGCCGCGCGGCAGACCTCCCGTTCGGGTTCGGTGAGCGGGTCGGGAAGAGCGGAAAGGTTCTTCCAGCACTCGCTGCACTTGCGCGCGTCGCCGTCCGGTCGACGGTGAGGCATCAGGGGCGCGTCGCAGTGGGGACAGGCGTCCCGCAATGCGATCCCGTGCCGCGCGCAGCCGAACTGCAAAGCGAAACGCCACTGCGCCCGCAGATACGGATCTTCGTCGTCTTCCAGACATTTCGGGCAGTACTGCATCCCGTGGGACTTACGGGTTCGATGGTAGACCCCGTGCGCCAGCAGGCCCGGTGTGATGCCGCGGGAATCGGACGGCGCGAAAGCGGACCATCGTTCGCGCGACGTAGACCACCAGCTGTTCGAGATTCTCCGGGCTCTTCCCCTCCGGCAGCAGATCGAATCCGAGCGTCGGATTCTCCAGGCGCGTCTTTCGCATCATCGCCACCGGCGACTCGAGCGTTCGGGCATCGCGGAGGCGCCTGTAGACCGTGGGCACCGACATCTTGAGCTTCTCCGCTACTTTCTCGACGTCCTCGACGGTTCTCGTCGATTGCCGCATCAGGGCCTCGATGACGTCGTAGGTCTTCTCGGCCTTCGCCCATTTCTCGGCGCTGACCTTCGAAGCGTCCGGTCGACCGTTCCTGCGTTGGGCATGACCGGGTAGAAGTGCGAGATCGCCGATCTCGAGCATCTCCGTCCGATGGGTCTCCAGATTGAAGACGACCCACTGGCCCGGATCGATGATGCGTTCGATGCGGTAGTTCGAGTTCCGAGCCTGGACGATCGAGCCGACCTTGAGCTTCAGCGTGCCGCTCATCGTCACCATCCCCGCCTGGCTTTAGGCAAGGGAACCGCTGCGCTTCTCAACCAGCGCCTGCACCAGGGTCTCTCCGGCCAGAAGCCTGGCGGGCCGAGGACCGTGTCGTAGCCGATCGGCTTGAACAGATCCGCTTCGATCTGGCCGCCGCAGATCAGGTTGTAGAGGCGGCTTAGATTCTCGGCGCGGGAGTCCGGCCACCAACGTTCCAGCTCCGACAACGCATTACGGAAGCTGAGCCCAGGTCGGGCGATCAGGTGGGCTGCGATCCTGGCTTGCTCGTCGGCAGCGAAGTGATGTGTGCGATGAAGTCGCAGTCCTCGGATGGTGGTGAGGTACGGGGTGCGGATCTCCGCGTCCGTGTAGATCCGAAAGATCCAGCCGTTCCGTCGCGCATGCCCGGTCGCGATGCGGAAGCGGGCGCGCAACTCTGCCCACTGCGTCTTCAGATCTTCCCGAGTTTTGACCTCGACCAGCATTGGCTTGCGCCCGATGTCGCCTCGAAAGCGAACCAGGCACTCCGGGGTGTATTTGGTCGCGTGGCCCTTCGCGTTGGTGTAGCGGAGGACGATTTCCTGGGCCTGGATCGACTCGATGGTCCGCTGGTGGGTCATCAGCGTGTAGAAGTCCCTCTCCGGTCCCCCTACGAACGGAATCGATTCGCCCCTCCCCGAATTCACCTCGCCGGTGATGTGGAGCCAATTGATAGGCGTTTTTGGCACGTTTCCCTTCCTGAAACGAGATCACTTATCTATGTAGATTTGTATTCGTTATCACCTATCTGTGTGCATTATTCTCAATCAGACGTGTGAAAACCGGCCGATTCTAGGGGGTTGTTCTCAAATTGGCTCGAATCTCACAGGAGGCTCGATTCCGCGGCCGGGCGAAGTGACTCTCTCGCACCGGGGAATTTTGTTCCTGGACGAGCTCCCGGAGTTCGACCGAGGCGTGCTCGAAGTACTGCGCGAGCCGCTCGAAAGCGGGCAGATCACGATTTCGCGGGCCGCGCGGCAGTCGGATTTCCCGGCCCGGTTTCAGTTGGTCGCGGCGATGAATCCCTGCCCATGCGGGTATCTGGGCGATGTATCGGGGAAGTGCCGCTGCAGCCCCGATCAGGTCGGTCGCTATCGCGGCAGGATTTCGGGGCCGCTGCTGGACCGGATCGACTTGCAGTTGTTCGTGCCGCGCGTCGAGCGCGAGGCGCTGATCGCGGCGGTCGATCCGGGCGCCGAGAGCAGCGAGCACGTGCGCAGTCGCGTCACGGCCGCGAGCCGGCGCCAGGCCGAGCGGGCGGGCAAGCCCAACGCACAACTGACGCCGCGCGAGATCGAGCGCGATTGCCCGGTCGATGCCCAGACCCGCGGGCTGCTCGAAGCCGCGATGACGCGGATGGGCTTGTCGGCGCGCGCCTATCACCGCGTGCTCAAGGTGGCGCGGACGATTGCGGATCTCGCCGGTGCGCAGGCGCTCGCGGCCGGTCACGTCGGCGAGGCGCTGAGGTTGCGCGAACTGGATCGCGGCCAGATCTGAAAAAAGAAAAGGGCCCCGAAGGGCCCTTTTCGATGCGTGTCGAGACGACTTACATCTCGAACGACTTCTTGAAGCCCACCACGACCTGCGGGTCGTCGTCGAAATCGCCTTCGTTGATGTCGGTGTCGATGAGCTGCAGCGTGAAGGTCATGCCGCCGTCGAGCGTCTTCGAGATGCCGATGCTGTAGTCGATGTACGTGTCTTCGCTCGTGCCCGGATCGAAGGTCTGCAGGAAGCGCTCGATCTCGTCGCCGCTGTACATGCCGACGCTGGCGGTGAAGTTGATCGAGTCGTTGATCGGCAGCGCCAGCGTACCCAGCAGGTAGCCGGCTTCCTTGGCTTCATCGTCGCCGATGAAGAAGTTGGCTTCGTCCGCGTAGTAGTACTTCAGCGCGACGGGGCCGTACGACAGGCCGCCGTAGACTTCGAGCGTGTTGAGCTTGGCGTCGACTTCGTCCTCTTCCGAGTACCAGTAGAAGATGCCACCGATGTCGTAACCCAGATCGCCGATCTTCCCCGCGAAACCGCCGTAGCCGTCGACTTCCGTACCGCCCGACGCGCCGCCGAAGCCGATCGTGGATGCCCACGTACCGACGTACAGGCCGGAGTCATGGCTGTAGTCGAGGCCACCTTGCACCGCGGCGCCCGAACCCTGGGAGACGCCACGGAAGACGTACTCGCTGAACGCGCCGACGTTGCCGGTGAACGCGGCGAACGCGCTCGGGCTCGCGATCATCCCCGCGCCGATCAGCGAACCGGCCACCCATTTGCTGAATTTCATCTCGAATTTCTCTCCTGAAGGTCTTGAGCAAGTAAAAGAAGAGCACCCCCTGGACGAGCACTCCCTCGGCGATCAAGGCAACGCCCATGCCGATTCGAAAACTTCCTTCGAATCAAGATGCTGAGATGGAGGTGTTGGTGGCGATGCCCCCGTGAGGGTGCCAGTGCCCCGTAGTGGGGCATGCACGCGCGCACAAAAAAAGGGCCGCGCGGATGCGCGGCCCCTCGACCTGCAAGAGCTGACAGCGTGACGCTTAGAACTTCAGGATGGCCTTGAGCGTGCCGGTGTACTGGTCGTCCTCAGGCGCTCCGTCGATCGGCGCGAACACTTCGTTGTTCAGGCTGCCGGAGACCTTGTCCGCGCGGGCTTCGGCCAGCAGCTCGAGGTTGTCGGTGACCGCGTACGCCAAGGTCACGGTGTTCTCGCGCAGGTAGGTGTCGCCCTGGCCCGCATCGTCGTCGGCGCTGATGTACTCGCTGCGCAGCGCGACGCGGAACTTCGGCGAGAGCTTGAGGCCGACGTAGCCCGCCACGCCGTATACCTCGAAGCTGCCGCCGCCGACTTCTTCGGTGTTGAAGTAGTCGGCATTCAGACCCAGATAGAGCGCGTCCGTGACGTTCAGGTTGACGACCAGGTCGAGCGTGTCGCTGCGCAGATTGGCGTCGTCGGCTTCATTGCCGGGAGTGGTCAGATCGTCGATGGAGGACGAATCTTCGTTGCCGGAGTAGCCGGTCAGGTAGATCGACAGGTTCTTGGCCGGGGTCAGCGCGAGCTGGGCTTCGATCGTCGTGTCGGTGTTGTTCTCGTCGAACTCGGTGGTCGCGAACTGCGCGTTGTTGAGTCCGAGCGAGACCGACGCCAGATCGTTGATCTTGTACGTGGCGCGGACGCCTTCATGCGTCAGCGGCTGCAGGAAGAACAGCGCGGAACGGCTGGCGTTGAGGTTGCCGGCCGAGTTGATCACTTCCATGCCGGCGAGGGTCACGTAGCGACCACCGATCAGCGAGAGGTTGCCGGCCGTGTACGACAGGAAGCCCTGGACCACGTCGACTTCGTCGCCACCACCGCTGGTGATCTGCGCATCGTCGCCGAGCAGGACGTTGACCGTGGCGCCCACGCCGCCGTCGAACGCCTTGCTGGCGGTCAGGTTGGCCTGGTGGAACGAGAAGGCGTCCTTCTCGACATCGAAGACGCGGCCGGTGACGGCGTCGTTCGGCGACCAGTCATACGAGGCGTCGAACGAGCCGCCCAAGGTGATGCCGGAATTACCGAGCACGTCCGACAGCGTCGGGCCAGCCGCATGTGCCTGCGGTCCAATAAATGCCGCTGCAACAACAGCCGAGCTCATCAGTACCTGTGTGAATCGCATGGGTGCCTCCTGAGGTAGTTTTTGTCACCGCCGCCGCAGAGCGCGCACGACGATTCTTTTGGCCTTGCCTACTCGACGGCGCGCGAACGCGCTGCGCCTCCGGATCAGGCCAGTCCGGTTGTCCCGTGGTTATCCATGCTTTGAGTCTTTAGCCCGAATCCCCACGAGACGGGCGCCTCGATCCCACTGATGCCGCAGCTGTGGCGGCCCCTCTCCCCGGCGGCTTTTAAATGCCGCTCTGCTTCAACATCGCTCCGACGGCGGCTTTCATCTCGTCGTCGGACAAATCCGGACTGCCGCCACGAGGCGGCATGGAATTCTTGCCCTTGATGGCTGCGGCGGTCAGGCCCTCGAGTCCGCCTTCTGCGGCGGCGCGCGCCGACCATGCGGCCTTGTCGCCTTCCTTGGGCGCACCCAGCACGCCAGCCACATGGCAGGCGTTGCAGACCTTGGCCAGCACCTCGTCTCCGGAGTACGGAGCGCGGGCGACCTTGGCGGAAACCTTGACGAGAGCGGCGGGGTCGGTGACGACCGTGCCGACCGGGCGAATGCGTTCTTCGAGCTTGGCGACTTCTTCCGGCTCAGGCGCATGAGCCGGGACGAGCGTGCGGGCCGCGGCAATGCAGACGAAGAAGAAAGCTCCCAAAGCCGCCAATACGGCGCCGAAAGTGGCGACGAAGACCTTGTCGTGATCCTTGTGTTCCAAAACCCAGCTCCCTGCGGACATTAGGTAACCCAGTGCCCGGAAGTATAAGCGCAGGCTGTGCGCCGCGGTACCTGCCTGTCGCCACGACGGCCCGGTTTCCTTTCGTCCGCCTTTCAATGAGGGGGCTGCGCTCCGTGGCGCGGCTCGGGGCCCGGACCCGCTGCGCGCAGCGTCGGTCGTCGGATGCATTCTTGTCCGGTGTTTCGCGCCTCAGTATCCTTGTTCGCTATGTCTTCCCTCTCTCTCCCGGCTGTTTCCGAATTGCGCGCCGAACCCGCCGCGGACCCGGCTGCCGAAGCAGCGCGCGCACGCGATGCGGCGTGGTACCAGCAGGCTCGCGAGATCGTGGGAGACCTGTACCAGCGCTCGCCGCTGATCTACTGGACCGACTTCCTGCTCAGCATCGGCGTGGCCTGGGGCCTGACGGCGGTGTACTTCACGGCACCGACGTGGAGCGCGGCCCAGATCCTGTCGTTCGTCGGCTCGAGCATCCTGTTCTTCCGCGCGGGCACGTTCATCCACGAGCTGGTGCACATGCCGCCCAACCAGATGACCTGGTTCGGCCGCGTCTGGAACCTGCTGATGGGGATCCCGCTGCTGGCGCCGTGGATCATGTATCGCAACCACGTCGATCATCACAGCGCCCGTTATTTCGGGACGCCGGACGACGGTGAATACCTGCCGCTGGCGGCCTCGCCGGTCAGCGAGATCCTGAAGTACCTGGCGCAGGCGCCGCTGCTGCCGCTGTTCGTCGTGGTGCGCTTCGGCATCCTGGCGCCGCTGTCCTGGCTGCATCGTGGGCTTCGGGAATGGGTGCTCACGGCGACCTCGGCCGCGGTGTCGAATCCCTACTATCGCAAGCGCTTCCCGAAGCGGGACGAGAATCACCTGAAGATCGTCGAGGCCCTGTGCTTCCTGTATCTGGCGGGACTCGTGGCGCTGGTGGTCAAGGGCGTGATCACGGCGCATCACCTGCTGCTGGCGTACCTGCTGTTCGCCTGGACCTTGAACCTCAACTGGGTTCGAAACCTCGCCGCGCATCGCTACGGCAATCAGGGCGATCGCATGACGCATCTGGCGCAGTTCAGCGACTCGATCAACATCACCGGGCAGACCTGGCTGACGGTGCTGCTGTTCCCGGTCGGCCTGCGCTACCACGCGCTGCATCACCTGTTTCCGTCGCTGCCGTATCACAACCTCGGCGAGGCCCATCGCCGCCTGAGCGAGCGCCTGCCGCCCGACGCCCCCTATCACGCGACAGGACGTGAAAGCTTCTTCGCGGCCGCGGCCGATCTCTGGCGTGCAGCGGGACAGACCGCACCCGGGCAATCCGCGATGCGTCGATGGCTGCGTAAACCGCAGCTCAATTGAACGCTCCGCTGGCCGCGCCCCTGGCGCCGCCGGAAGCCGAGCTTCCAGCCTGTCTGATCGTCAATCCGAAGAGTTTTCGCGCCTCGCGCGGTGGACTCGCGGCGCGTGCGGTGGCCTTGGCGAAGTCCTATGGGGCCGACGTGCTCGAGATCGACGCCGGGTTCGGTCTGCTCAAGGCGCTCGACGAGCGTCTGGCACGCGGAATCCGCCGGATCTTCGTGCTCGCCGGTGACGGCACCATGCACGCGATCGTCGAGCACCTGGCGCGCCTGCCCGCGGGTTCGCTGGTTCCGGAGCTGATGCTGCTCGGCGGAGGGCGCACCAACCTCACGGCTGCGGAGTTCGACGGCAACGGCGATCTGCTGAAGAAGCTGGAATCGGCGCTCGCGCGGCATCGCGACGGCCGCGCCTTCGAGATCGAGGGCCGCCGGCTGCTGGTGCTCGAACAGGAGCCGGCGCCTGCGCGCCACGGGTTCTTCATCGCTGCCGGTCTGGTCGACGAGGCGATCCGCGAGTGTCACGACTACCAGCAAGGCGATGGCAGTTCCTTTCGCAAGGGTCCGTTCGCGACGCCGATCCATCTGGCGAAAATGGCGCTGCTCGGGCTGATCGGACGCGGGCCGCTGAAGAGCCCCCAGATGTCGATCGACGCCGGCGAGCGTGGATCTCTTGCAGGCCCGATGCGCATCGTCCTGCTCACCACGCTGGAACATCGCAAAGGCTTGTTCGACCCGTATGCGAAGCGCGGGCAGGGCACGCTGCGGCTCACGGCCATCACCGCCGGCGCCCTAGCGTTCTGGACCTGCCTGGCGCTGGTGGCGACGGGCCGCTTCTTCGAATTCATGAACATCCGGCGCGGATACCTCAGCGGCCGCTGCGATCGCGTCGAGGTCATGGGCCTTCGGCATTACGCTCTCGACGGCGAGGAATTCGAGGCCGACCCTTCGCGCCCCGTGATCATCAGCAGCGGCTTGCAGCTCAGCTTTCTCCGCCCGTGAAGAAATCCAAGAAGTTGACCGTACCCTCCACCGGCGCCGAAACGCGCGGTGCCTGGATGATGATGCTCGCGTTCGTGCGCGGCTATCCGGGACGTGCCGCGGCGGCGCTGTCGATGGTGTTCGTCGCGGGCCTGCTCGATGGCCTGGGCCTGTCGATGCTGCTGTCGATGCTCACGCTCGCGACCGGCGATCACAAGGGCGATCCTTCGTTGCCGGAAAAGGTCGCGCTGCAGGTGGCCGACTTCCTCGGGCTGCAGCCCAGCGCACCAAACCTGCTGATGCTGGCCATCATCCTGATTTCGCTGAAGGCCGCGATGTCGCTGCTGGCCAACCGCCAGGTCGGCTACACGGTGGCCTACATCGCCACCGACCTGCGGCTGACCTTGATCCGCGCGGTGCTCGGCGCACGCTGGAGCCACTACCTGCAGCAGTCGGTGGGCCGGCTCTCCAACGCGATGGCGTCCGAGGCGCAGCGCGGCGCGGACTCGTTCCAGAACGCCACCGAGATGATGGCGATGGTGCTGAACTCGATGATCTACCTCGCCATCGCGATGTCGATCTCGATGCAGGCGGGCCTTGCCGCGATTGCTGCCGGATCGATATTGCTGCTGCTGTTGAGCCGGCTGATCCGTGTGTCGCGACGCGCCGGTCAGCACCAGACCGTGCTGCTCAAGTCGCTGGTGTCGGTGATCAGCGGGCAGTTTTCGGCGGCCAAGCCGCTCAAGGCGATGGCGCGTGAACAGCACGTCGATGCGCTGCTGTCCGACCAGACGCGCAAGCTCAAGAAGGCGTTGCGCCAGCAGGTCATCAGCCGCGAGGCCCTGATGGCGCTGCAGGAGCCGCTGCTGGCGATCATGGTCGGTGTCGGTTTCTTCTTCAGCCTCGTCGTGCTGAAGATGCCGATGCCCTCGGTGCTGGTCATGCTGTTCCTGCTGGCTCGCGTCGTGGCTTATCTGTCGAAGGCGCAGCGCGCGTTCCAGCAGGTGACGGTGCGCGAGAGCGCCTACTGGTCGATGGTGGAAGCCATCGATGCGGCGCATGCGCAGCGCGAGCCCCGCGGCGGCGAGCGCACGGCGTCGCTCGAACGCGAGATCCGCTTCGACGACGTCAGCTTCAGCCACGGTGGCGTGGCCACCACGCTCGACCACCAGACGTTCGCGATCCGTGCGCTTGCGCTGAACGTGGTCGTCGGTCCATCCGGCGCCGGCAAGACCACGCTGATCGATCTCGTCGTTGGCCTGTTGCAGCCCGAATCCGGCCGCATCCTGGTGGACGACGTACCGCTGAGCGAGATGGACCTGCAGGCCTGGCGGCGCCAGATCGGCTACGTGCCGCAGGAATCGACGATGGTCAACGAGTCGGTCGCCTACAACGTCTCGCTCGGCGAGACGGTTTCCGAGGAGCGCATCCGCGAGGCACTCAAGGCCGCCGACGCGCTCGACTTCGTCGACGCCATGCCCGAGGGCCTGCAGACGCGCGTCGGCGAGGGCGGATCGCGCCTGTCCGGTGGACAGCGTCAGCGCCTGGCGATTGCACGCGCGCTGATCCATCGTCCGCGCCTGCTGATCCTCGACGAGGCCACCAGCAATCTCGACGCGGACGCGCAGACTGCGGTGATCGAGACCATCTGCCATCTGAAGGGCTCGCTGACGATGATCGCGGTCGCGCACCAGCCGCGGCTGATCGCCGCCGCCGATCACCTGTTCCGTCTCTCCGAAGGCCGCATCGTGGCCGTCGAAGCGTCCGCCGTCGCGGCCGTACATGGCTAGCCTGCGACTGCGCATCCGGCGCCAGCGCCGGCGCCTGATGTTCCTGACGGCGCGCACGCTGGTGCGCTGGGCGGGATTCGCGCGCGTGCGCGGCCTCGGCCGTTTCCTCGGCGGACTGCAGTTCCTGTTCGCGCGGCAGGACCGGCAGCGCCAGGCCGAGGATCTGGCCGCCGTGCTCGGCAAGCCGCAGGTCGACGCAAAGGTCGAGTCGGTTTTGCGCGAGGCCTACCGCGTGAACACCGCCGCGGTCCTGGAGATCCTCGCGATGTTCGACCGCAAGCAGGACAGCGTGCTGTCCGATTCGCGCTGCGAGATCGACGGCCTCGAGCATCTGCAGGAGGCGCTCGCCAAGGGCCGGGGCGCGATCCTGCTGCCCTCGCACGCCGGCAACGGCGCGGCGCTCGCGTTGCGGCTCGCCCATCAGGGCCGCCCGGTGAGCGTTGTCTACAAGCAGTCCCGCATGATGACGGCGGGCTTCTTCGAGCGCGGATTCACGCTGTACGGCATCGAGGGCATCCTCGCCAACGAGGGCATCAAGGCCTACGGGAAGATGCTCGGCGCGCTGCGCAAGGGGCGCATCCTGTTCGTCATGCTCGACCAGGGAACCAAGATGGCGCAGGACGGCGTGATGCTGCGCTTCCTGGGCAAGGACATGCCGATGTCGGCCGGTCCGGCACAGCTCGCGCGTCACTCGAATGCGCCGGTGTTGCCGGTGGCCACGATCGGCGCCGATTCCGCGTGGCGGTTTCGTATCGATGCACCGCTGACGCGCGTCGCCGGCGCGAGTCTCGAGGCCGATACGGAGCAGTTGGTTCGCGCCACCGAGCAGCGCATCCTCGAACAGCCGCAGCTGTGGAGCTGGCAGCACCGGCGCTGGCGCAATTTCCCGCTGGCCGTCGACGTGGCGAGCCGCGCACGCGAGGGCGCACTGCGATGAGCCCTGTTCCATCGAACGAAGGCGCGCCGCTGGTCGCGCTGACCGGCGCCAGCGGTTTCATCGGGCGACATCTGGTGCGCGAGTTCGCGAAGGCCGGGTGGCGCGTGCGCCTGCTGCTGCGTCGCGACCCGGTGATCGAGGAATGGCGCGACGTGCAGCCCGAGATCGTGCCCGGCTCGCTGGGCAACCGGACGGCGCTGGAACGGCTGGTCGAAGGCGCGACCGCGGTCGTGCACCTCGCGGGCCTGATCAAGGCGACGAGCCAGCGCGAGTTTCTGAGCGTGAATCGCGACGGCGCCGCGACGCTGGCCTCGATCGCGCGCGCGGTGTCGCCGCATACGCACTTTCTGCAGATTTCGAGTCTGGCCGCCCGCGAGCCGCAATTGTCGGATTACGCGGCCAGCAAGCGCGCCGGAGAAGATGCGGCGCGCGAAGCGTTCGGCGCGCCGATCACGGTGCTGCGTCCGCCCGCCGTCTACGGTCCGGGCGATCGCGAGACGCTGGTGTTCTTCCAGCTCGCACGCCAGCGCCTCGTACCGCTGCTCGGATCGGCCGATGCGCGCGCCGCGATGATCCATGTGACCGATCTGTGCCGCTTGATCGTAGCGCTCGCCGGCAGACCGCCGCGCGATGCGGTGCTCTGCGCGGCCGATGCGCGCCCCGAGGGTTATCTCTGGGAAGAAGTGTTCGGCACGGCGGCACGCGCAGTAGGCAACGCCTCGCCGAAGTTCGTGCGTGCGCCGCTCGCGTTGCTGCGCACTGTGGCGCTGGCCGGCGATGCGGGAAAGCTGCTCGGCTCGGCCAACATGCTCACATCGCAGAAGCTGCGCGAGCTGCGGCATCCGGACTGGGCAGTGTCGGAATCCGAACTCGCGCAGGTGGCGGGATGGGCGCCCGCGTTCGATCTCGACGCCGGATTTGCAGATGCCGTGCGCGGCTACCGCGAGGCCGGCTGGCTGCCGCGCTGAGAGTCCGTGAAAAAGCGCCCGCCTATCTGCGGGGACGCTCCGAAACGGCTCTTGCCACGAATTTCGCGGATCCCGTCAGCTCATGCCATTGGGGTCGCCCGGGGCCATTCTTTACCGCAACGACGAACGCAACGGAGCTGCGATTAAGGCAGCGACGGCAAAGGAAAAAGAAAGGCGCAAAGGATTTCTATTGATCCTTTGCGCCTTTCTTGGCTGTTCTCTGCGTCCTTTGCGTTGGCCTGTGCAGACCTTCAGCTAGTGCCATCGGGGCGAAGCCCGGGCTACGGGCGCTGAGCCTCGCCGAGGAAGTCGAGAATCCTCGCGGCACGATTGTCCCAGGTGTAACCGCGCAGACGCTGCTGCGCCGACTGTGCGAGCCGCGTGCGCAGCGGTGCGTCATGAGCCAGCCGCGATACCGCCTGTGCGAACGCAGTGGGATCGTCGGGCGGCGGCATCAGCGCCGTCTCGCCGTCCTGCAGGATCTCGCGCAGCACCGGCAGGTCCGTAGTGACGATCGGCAGGCCCGCGCCCATGTATTCGAACAGCTTGAGCGGCGACATCCACGCGGCCAGGCTCTCGTGTGCCGGCGTCTTCACGCCGCGCACGACCGATCCGTACGGCGCCAGCGCGAGGTCGTACTCCGGCAGGCGACGCTGGCACTCCTCGTGGGACATGCGGCCCAGGAAGTGCAGGTTCGCGGGCGCCTGTGCCTTCAATGCCGAGATCTGCGCAGGCTCTCCGCCGATCACGTCGAACTGCACATCGGGAACCTGCGCGGCCGCCGGCAGCAGCGTCTCCAGGCCCTTGCCGGCGTGGAAGCTGCCGCAGTAGACGGCACGCGGCACCGTACGATCGTGCTGGCGGGGCGCGTGGATGCAATCAGCGCGCGTGCCGTCGTGGGCCACCAGCACGCGCGACGGATCGAGCGAGGGTTCCCGCCGCAGGATCTCGGCGCGCAGCTGCTCGGAGATGACGACCAGGCCCAGACATCCCGGCGACGCGACGAAGGCCGACAGCGCGGCCACTTGAGTCGGCGTGCGCGGCGGATGGTGCAACTCGAGTCCCGTGGGATAGCCCCAGTGCGCCAGTCGCGACAGCGTCGCCAGCCGGCGTCCGAAGTACAGCGTCTCTCCGTCGCGTGACACGAGCCCGGCGAGTGCCCGTCTGGCGGTCTTCCACAGGTAGTGCGTGACCCGCGTTTCGTAGCTCACGCGATAGGGATGGCGCAGCGCGTAGTGAGCCGCAACCGAGCCGCCGTCTCCGCGCTCGGCGCGCAACGTGACGTCGCAGCCGAGGCCCGCGAAGGCGTCGCACATCAGCGCCACGTGTACCGCGTTGGCAGCGGCCGACGGCAGCGTCGCGTTGGAAACGTAGATCAGCTTGGGCTTCATCGAGCGGCTCGACGGCGGTACGGACGGTGTCCCGTCGAAGCGCTCAGAACCGCCGCGCCAGATCGCGGGCGTCGCCGTGCCAGATGGGGTCGTTGCGAAGATCGACCTGAGCGGATCGTTCCAGCGCGGAGCGCCATGGTACCGGGCTCGGCAGCAGGCACAGCGTGAAGACGTAGCGCGGTCCGAGATGCGGCGTGATGCCGCTGTGCAGCACGCGCGAAGGCTGGAACAGCACCGCATCGCCGGCGCGCGGGCGGTGGTCGTAGGCTGTGAGCGGCTGGCCGGCGAGCTTCGAGAGTTCGTCCAGCGAACCGGTGCGGCGCTTGCCGCGGGCGAACACGTAGCCGCTGCGGGCGACGGCGTCGGTGGCGGCGAGATCGAGATACGAGGTGCCGCCGCCGTGTTCGCTGTGATCGTTGAGGTAGACGAGCAGCTTCAGGTGCGCCCGCGGTCCGCGGTCGCAGTGCCACATGAACGAGACGTTGGCCGGGCCCTGCGTGGGCGCGGTGCGCGCCAGCGTGTACCAGTAGACGAAGTACTCGCTGCCGAAGAATTCCAGGCAGTGCGCATCGACGTCGGCGGTCAGGGCGCTCTCGGCCAGCCGGCGCACCAGCGCGGGATCGTCGAGGTCGTAGCCTTTGAGCTTGGCCGAATCGCGCTTCAGCTGGATGGGTTCCTGACGGCTGGTGGCCGCCTCGAGCAAGCTTGCCGCCGCCTCGCCCGACATGACCTGCTGGACCGCGAAGCCATCCTTCATCACCGGCCCCGGGGACGCGCGAACCGGCAACGGCCGTGCGAGCGCGCTTTTGCACTGCGCATGCCAGGTCGCGAAGCCGCGGCGATCGTCGTGCTCCTCGAACACCTTCGCCACGCGCGACGGATCGAGATCGGGTTCGAACCAGAGCCGGAACTTGCGCAGCAGGACGGCAGGGCCGTGACGATTGAGCGGAATCATCATCAAAGCTTTCCGCTGTTGGCCGATCGCGTCAACTCCGCGCAGCGGCAGCGGTTGCTCGTCGCGGATTCAGGCAAAATTCGCCCGAATGACCGACCGCACCACAACGCTCATCATCCCGGTTGAAAACCAGGTGCGAGAGCTGGACGCCAAGCTGCTGCTGGCCTGCGTCGCGGCGGAGCGAGGGCTCCCCGTCGTCCTGGGATCGCGCACCTACGTCAATTTCGCGATGACGCACCTGCCTCGTGGCCTGTTCCTGGCCAAGAGCCTGCGTTCGATCAGCAAGAAGATGATGAAGATCATCCACGGGCTCGGCCACGAGATCGTGGCCTGGGACGAGGAATCGCTGGTGCGCTACACCTCGCCCGAGTACTACGCGTGGCGCTACTCCGAGGACACGTTCAAGTTCGTCGACCAGATGTTCGCGTGGGGCGAGGACGACGCCGCGTTCTTCAAGAGCTACCACGGCTACACCGGCGTGCCGGTGCACGTCACCGGCAATCCGCGCATCGACCAGTTGCGCCCCGACGTGCGCGGCTACTTCGCGCCGCAGGTGGAAGCGCTCAAGGCACGCTACGGCGACTTCGTCCTGATCAACACGACGTTCTCGTTCGTGAACAATTTCGTGCCCGCGCTGAACCTGATCCAGCGCGACGCCTCGGGCGCCACCCATGTCAGCCGCACGGGCTTCGGCATGAGCCTGCCCTTCGCCACCGGCATGGCGAACCACTACCAGGCGATCTACGACGCCTTCCGCGACCTGGTGCCCAAGCTCGCGAGCTGGTTCCCGGGCCTGCGCATCGTGGTGCGCCCGCATCCGTCGGAAAACCACGACGTGTGGCGCCAGATCCTGGCGGGCCAGCCGCAGGTGGACGTGATCCACGAAGGCAACGTCGTGCCCTGGCTGATGGCGGCCAAGGTGCTGCTGCACAACGGCTGCACCACCGCGGTGGAAGCCAGCGTGCTGGAGACGCCGGCCGTGAGCTACATGCCGGTGACCGCCGAGGTCTACGACTACCACCTGCCGAACGGGCTCAGCCACCAGGCGCGCACGCAGGACGACGTGCGCAGGCTGATCACCGACATCGTCGCGGGGCGATTGGGAATCGTCGCTCCGGAGATTCGGCAGCACTTCTTCGATCGTCACCTGGCGTCGACCCAGGGACCGCTGGCCTGCGATCGCGTGCTCGACGTGCTGCTCGCCAGCGGCTACGCCGATCGCGCGCCTCGAGCCACGTCGGCCTCGGTGTGGCTGAAATCCTGGTTCGCCGGTCAATGGCGCACGTTCAAGAAGCGCGTGAACCGCCTGCGTCCGAATCATCGCAACAGCGCCGCTTATCACGCACACCGCTTCCCGACCGTGACCGCGGCCCAGATCAACGAGCGCATCGCGCGCTTCGGCTCGCTGCTGGGTCGCTTCGGCAGCGTGAGGGCGGAAACGCTGTCGGAACACGTTTTCCGGATCCACGATCCACATGCGGCCGCGCGTGGTGTCGACATCCGCCCGGGCGAACGCGGTTCGACTTCGCAGGACCCATCAATCAACGAAGGGATTACCGAGACCAAGATGAGCGCTTCCCGCTTCCCGCAGGCCACCGAGCAGCTTCGCTGATGGCCATGCGCTGGGTTGCCTTGCTGCCGCTGCGCCGTGGCGCCGACGATCTGCGCGTCATCGCGGGTCGCCCGCTGTACGCCTGGAGTCTCGGCGCGGCGCTCGATTCCGGTTCCTTCGATGCGATCTACGTCGCTTCGGACAACGCCGCGGTACGCGACGATGCCCGCACGCGCTTTGGTTCCCGCGTCCAGGTCATCGAGTGCGCGGCGTCGAGCGCGACGGGTGCCGGCAGCAGCGAGTCGGTCATGCTGGAGCTGGCCTCGAAGGTTCCCTGCGACGTGATGTGCCTGGTCCAGGCCACGTCGCCGGCGACGCTCGCCGAGGACTTCCGCCTCGCACGCGCCCGTTTCGAGCGCGACAACTTGGATTCGCTGCTCACGGGCGTCGAGTTCAAGCGATTCTGCTGGACCGCCGATGGGCAGCCGCTCGGCCACGATCCGGCGCAGCGCACGGAACGCCAGGACGTCGCCGGCTCCGTGATGGAGAACGGCGCGTTCACGTTCACGCGCACCGAGCAGCTCACGCGCACCGGCGCGAGACTCGGCGGACGCATCGGCGTTCATCTCATGCACGAGGAAAGCGCCGCCCCGCTGGAGCGATCGAACTGGGAAGCCGTGGAGCGCCTGTTGCGCCGGCGCGTCACGGTCTCGCGCGACATCCGCATGATCGTGGTCGACGTCGACGGCACGTTCACCGACGGCGGCATGTACTACGACGCCAACGGCGAGGCGCTGAAGAAGTTCAGCACGCGTGACGCCAAGGGCCTGCTGCTGCTGCAGGAAGCAGGCGTGCGCATCTGCATCGTGACCGCCGAGAACAGCGCCGTGGTCCACGCGCGCATGCGCAAGCTCAAATTCCAGGATTACTTCCCGGGCGTCACCGACAAGCCCATCTGGCTTGCGGAGGCCCAGCAGCGCTGGCAGTTGAACCTCGAGCAGATCGCCTACATCGGCGACGACGTCAACGATCTCGCCTGCCTAAGCATCGTGGGGCTGTCGGCCTGTCCCGCGGACGCGGTTCCGGAGGTGCGCGATGCGGTGAAGTACATCTGCACCGCCGAAGGGGGCGACGGCGCCGTCCGCGAGTTCAGCGACATGATCCGCGCGGATCTCGTCGCCTCGGGCCGTGCCGTAGCGCCCGCGAAATACACCGGTGGGCCGCCCTAGGGGTTCCTCACCCGCTTCGTAGCGTGGGCAACGGTTTCATCGTTGCCCACGCGTCGCCCCCGATCTACCAGGTCTCCAGCACCGTCTTGCGCTGCATCGGGTCGAGCCGCGCAACGACCTGATCGTCGTAGATCGAGTCGCCGCGGATGGAGGTCGTGGACACTTCCTCGAAGATGCAACCGCCCGACGTGCTGAAGCTGTGGCGCTGCCCGCGCCCGACCAGGCACAGATCACCCGCCACCAGCTTGTGCGTCTGGCCTTCGACCACGAGCGTCAGATCGCCGTGCAGGATCTGGAACGTCTCTTCCTTCTTCACGTGCCGGTGCGTCGGGTGCCGCTGTCCCGGCAGCATCACGCCCAGCTTCTTGCAGTACTCGCGATTGACCAGGTCGATCAGGATCACGCCGACTTCGCGGAAGGACTGGATCCCGTAGTGATGTGAAAGCTCGATCGAGAATTCCTTTCCGAGCACCACCTTCGCCTCGCTCAACATCGCTTTGGCCTCGTGCACGATGTCGCGCACGTGGCGGACCGCCGACTCGTCGCGCACGTCGAGGATCGGAGCATCCTTCTCGTAATCGCGGCTGGCGACGATCGTTTCCGCATAGTCGCCGCTGGTGCACTGGGACTCGACGGTGATCGGCATCGCGAAGTAGACCGAACTGCGGTCGAGCGTCTCGCCGCGCTTGATGGCGCGCGTGGCGAAGACACCACGGCTGAGTTCACGCAGCGAGACCGCTTCTTCGTTCGGAATCACCTTGTCCTTCGTCGCCGTGTGGCAGATCAGGCGCGTGCGCTGTGCCGCGGCCACCCACTGCTCCACCTGTTCCGGTCCGAGCGAGTAGGTGTTCAGCTTGTGCTGGTCCGTCGCGAGGCCCACATGACGCTCGAGGATCTGCGCGCCCATAGCGACTGCGGCGCGCACGACATCCAGTTCGTCCGGTCCCTCGTGCGCGCTGTAGCCGATCGTCACGTTCGGATAGCGCTGGATCATCTTGCGCATGTAGCCGAGATGGATGGTCTCGATCGGCGCGGGGTAGATGCCGATGCAATGCAGGAGCCCGAACGTCTCGACGTTGCGGTGCTCGAAGAAATTCACGATGCGGTCGATGTCGCGGAACGTGCGACCGCCGGTCGAGGCGATCGTGGGCTTGCCCGCCGCGGCGATGCGCTCGAGCAGCGGCCAGTCGGTGGCGCTGCAGCTGGCGACCTTCAGGATGTCCACGTCGTGGGACAGCGCGAGATCCACCGACGCCTCGTCGAAGGGAGTGACCATGGTCATCAGCCCGCTGGCCTTGGCGGCTTCGAGCAGCGTGAGCATGTCGCGGTCGGGCAGGCGGGTGCTCAGGAAGCGGCCGATGTGCTTGACGTCCGCGCGCCCGACGTACGCGGGGTGAATGAAGCTGTCGAGCTCGCGGTACTGCAGCTTGACGGCGGCGCGGATGGAGTGCCGCCGGGCAATTCCCGCCAGGGCTTCGATGATGGCCAGGCCGTGGCTGATCTCGCCCTGGTGGTTGTTCGCCATCTCGAAGACGAACAGGTTCTCGAACATCGGATGCATGACTACCCTCGAAAAAGTCTTTTAAGTGTTGTGGTCGAGCCAGCGCTGCAGCGCAAACAGCGGAATCATCGCGTCGTCGACGTGGAAATCGGCCCGCGGCTTCCCTCCCACGATGCGATGGTACTTCACGCCCCACTGGTCGAGCCGCTGCGCTGCCTCGGCCGCGGCGTCCGATCCAGGATCGCGCGTGGTGGACACGAGGACGGTGTTGCCCAGGGAATGCAGGCGATTGACGACCGCGATCGTGGCCGGATTGGGCGTGGAGGTGCCCAGTTTGTCCTCGGTGCCGTCGGCCACGAGTGCAGACAGGCTGAAGACGAAGGTCTTTCCGCTTGGCAGCGCGCCCGACGCATTCCAGGCTGCGGCCGCGAAGTCGAACTCGGTGTCGATGTCGTGGATCTCCGACATCCGGTACGGCAGGATCCGCGACCCCGTCATCGAGCGCGCATTCAGCAGCACCTCGGCGCGGACGACATCGATGGCGGCGTTCTGGAGATACACCGGAGGCAGTGCCTGGCGCGCCACGTTGTGCGCGTCCGGGATGTCGCTTTCCAGCAAGGGACGCAGCAGGCCCGAGGCCTCGTCGAGTCGCCACATCTTGTACGGCGTGTGGGGAGCGAGCGTGACGGAACGCACCGAGTCGACGTCGGGACGCTCCAGCAGCATCGCCACGGCGCCTTCGATGTCGGCGACGTCGCGCAGCGGATACGTGGGCCGCAGGTGCAGGCACAGCTCCGGGCGATAGTTCTCTTCCTGCTCCAGCCACTTCAAGGCGTGCAGGAAGACTTCCAGGTCGGTCGAAAGATCCTGCGCGATGTCGGCGGGCCGCAGGAACGGCGCCTCCGCACCATGGTCGCGGGCGACGCGCGCGTAATCGGCGCTGTCGGTCGAGACCAGCACGCGATCCACGTTGTGCGCCGCCAGGCCCTGCTCGATGCTGTGCGCAATGAGCGGCTTTCCGCGGAACGGGCGGATGTTCTTGTGAGGAACACTCTTGGAGCCGCTGCGCGCCGGAATGATCGCCAGCACGCCGTTGCGTTCTCGGGCGGCCACTAAGGGGACTCCGCTCGGCCTGGAGGGAGAGCCCGGAAGGCGGTTCGCCGCATCGATCTCATGACGAGGCTCACCTGGACGAGGCTTGCGCTGCTTCCTTGCCGGCGCGTTCGGGCGACAGGAATCCGAGCCAGATCCCGCGCCAGCCGTGCCAGGCCAACGTCAGCCCCTGCCACACGGTCACGAAGACGAATCCCGCGTGACCTGCGCCAATGAGCAGGGCGAAGGCCATGACGGTCATCGTGATGTTGCGGCGCGCGATGATGCTGCGCGCCTGCTCGTCGAGCCGCGTGCTGGAGTGCAGCGCGTGGCCCAGGCGTCGCTTGGCCACCCGCAGCACGAGGCGATCCGCGACGTAGAACGCAACGAACGCGACGGCCGTCTGGAACAGCGGATCGCTCATGTCCGCCAGCCCGCCGAGGCCAAATGCCCAGGCGAAGTACCAGAACGGCGGATGGACCTGATCGAGCCCGTGATCGAGCGTGTTGCCGATCTTGGAATCGGTCAGCGTCAGCCTCGCGACCTTGCCGTCGACGCTGTCGAGCACGCTCATGACGTACGCGCAGATGAAGCCTGCGAGCCACTGTCCGTGCGCCCACAAGGGCACCGCCGCGAAGGCGAGCACGATGGACAGCATCGTGACCGCGTTGGGATGCACCTTGAACCGCGTGCAGAACTGCGTCAGCGGCCACACCAGCGGCGGATAGACCCAGCGCGTCAGCAGGTCCGTGGAACCCTTGTAGTTCTCCAGGAACATCTGGCGCTCGAGCTCGCGGCGCGTCTGCGGGCCGTCCACCGCGTGGACCCAGTACGGCAGGCTGCGGCGCAGCTTGTCGATGTACGCAGGGAAGCGCTGCTCGTCCAGCGGCGATGCGTGTCCGCTGGCGGTCAGGGCGTTGGCCACCTCCCGCAAGTCGCGCGCGTCCGGCGGAATCGCCTCGATGACCGACGGATCGAGCGTGAGGGCGACCGCCCGCCGCGTTCCTTCGCCACGGCTGGCGACGCAGGTCTGGCCGAGGGTTCCCAGAAACCGGATCAGGCGCGGATCGATCACGTTGGAGCCGTCGATGGCCACGACGGGTGCGCCCGCCTGGCCCAGTGCCCGGCGCAGTCGCAGCCCCAGCGGCGCCCCTTCGTCCGGTCCCTGCTCGGCGCCCGCCCATCCGGTGGCGCGTCCGCCGGAGAGGATCACGTGATCGCTCTGCGGAAGACGGCCCACCGTGCGGCGCAACCGTTCCAGAGGCGGGATGCCGAACAGCCCCTCCGCCGCGGCCAGACCTGAGGTATCGATCCAAAGATTCATTTCGCGTTCGCCCAGAACGAGTCGCATCGACCGACGACCCGGCACAGCATCGTCCGTCCTTTCCTCCACCGCGGCGGGCTCCCTAGACCCGATCCCCGAAGTGGTCGTTATTCAGTCGTGAGGTTCAGGTCCGTCCTGGATCCGACACGACAACAGAAACCGCGGCCTTCAACGCATGGAACAGCGGGCGACCGCAGGAGAAGCAAGGCAATGATAGTGCCGTGCGCGCGGCCGCGCCGATAGAACGGGACAGCCCGCCTACGGTGTCTTCGACTCGGCGTCGAGATGAAGCAGGCGGCCGATCAGACTGCTCGCGAAGTAGATCAAGCCGAGGCTCGCCTGCAGCGGGACGATCCAATAAGAACTGACCGGCAGCGTTCGCGTCAGCGATCCGACGACCTTGCCGCGCCGGGTCTGCACGTGGACTTCTGCATCTTCGGCTCCCCACACGATCCGGCCATCGATCTTCTTGTACGGGTAGGTGCGGGACCAGCGATGTGGACGGTGCAGATAGACCTCTGCCATGCGCTCGCCGATCGGTTGCATGTCGAACGCCAGATAAGGAACGGCGAGCAAGTGCCCCGCCAGACGTCCCTCGCTGAGGACGATGCGGCCGAGCAGC
Organism: Panacagrimonas perspica; assembly: GCF_004364935.1. Lineage (GTDB taxonomy): Bacteria > Pseudomonadota > Gammaproteobacteria > Nevskiales > Nevskiaceae > Panacagrimonas > Panacagrimonas perspica. The sequence goes on from NZ_SOBT01000009.1 coordinate 1,076,578, forward strand.
GGAAGCGGAGTGCCGAACGCGCGTCGTATGCGGACCCATCCGATGGCGTCTTCGAAGGCGCCGCCCCGCAGCGGTTGCACGTGACCATCGTCGGTGGCGTAGGTCACGGATCCGCGCTTGGCGAGGTCATCCGGCTCCTTGATCCACTTCGTCAAGCCGCATTCCACGCTCCACTGCCGGCCGGCATCCTGGAACGTGGGGTCGACGAACAACGTGAACAGCCGGCGCGCTTGCGGCTTGTTCCACGGATCTGCGCACAGCGTTTCCGGATCATCCACCTTGTTCGCCGGCTGACGCCGCAGCGGCTCCAGAACGGCGCGGACGAAGAATTCCTTGGACCAGATTCCGGGATTGAACGAGACACGGGAGCGCGGAACCAGCGAAACGAACCACAGCGGATTGCGTTGCGTCGTCTGCCGATCGAGCGCCGCTTGCTTGGTCGAAAGGGGGCCGCGGCAGCCTCGGCAACGGCGACCGGCGCGGGTCGTTGCCAGTCCCAGACGCAGTCGGGTCAGCGTCTCCCAGCCCGAGCCATGCGCCGTGAGCCGCCAGTCGTCCTCCAGCCATACCACCCCGGTACGGCACCGGGCGAGGAGTTCCCCGGCCCGCTCGGACAGACGCCGCGCGGCCTTGAAGAAACACCCCGGCTCTTCGCCTCCCAGGAATTCCAGATCGATGTTGGGCGCGGCGAGAAGGCGCCTCAGGTTGTCGATCGTGTCCTCGACGCAGGTCCCCGAGGCAACGGGATCGATGTTGATCAACCACTTCACCCGCGCGGTCCCGATCAGGCGCAGGTACCCCGGGAAGATGCGCGTGTGCAGGTCGGGCCGGGTGATCGCGGCCGTGAGGATGATGAAGTCGTAGCTCGCCTCCGACGGCGGATTGCGAACGGCGTGGGCTGCCTTCGCCGGAGTCGGCAACCGCGGACCAGCCGGCTGCTGGAGATTCGAGAGGAAGGCCTCGGAGTCCGTCATGTCCGCTGGTCGAAGGGCACGATTGAAGGAACGCGTGCACGGAAACGGGCCCCAACGATCGGCGTCCGCCGAGCCCAACCCCACGCTGGCGCAGAACGGACCGTGGAGCCCGCGAGGGTCATCCGGGACGGCGGTCTTTACCTGTAGCTGTCGGCACTGTAAGCCAGTTGTCAGGTAAATGACAGGTAACTGTAAGGTTGGAAGTTCGGCGGATCCTTCCGGCACGGATCGACAGGACGGCCGTCACCGTCGAGCGCGCCGTCTTCCCACGGATTTCGCGTCGTCGTGGCTCTCGAACGGGGGTGACGAAGGCGCGCGGTCTGCGTCTCAGGGGGCCGACAGGACGAATCGTGCTTCGAGCCTGTCGTCGTCTCGCGCCGCTACGGCAAGGCGCGCTTTGGGCGGTGTCGGCGCCTCAAGCGGAGGGCGGTTGCTGCCACAAATGGAGGTACTGCTCGAGCGCGCGTTCGAGCGAGAACGAGGCCGCACGGGCACGCAGCGCGTCGCGATCCGGCGCCGGCTGTTCCAGCGCCTGCGCCATGGCCGTAGCCAATGCCTGGACGTCCCCTACCGGGACCAGCTGTCCCCAGCGGCCTTCCTCCAGGATCTCGTCGGGACCGCTCGGGCAGCGTGCGGCGACCACCGTCATTCCCATGGCCAGGGCTTCGATCAGCACCGCGGGCAGGCCCTCGCGGCGCGAGGACAGCACGAACAGGTCCGCGCGCGCCATCCACGGTGCCAGCGACCCGACCCGTCCGGGCAACTGCACCGCGTCGGACAGGCCCAGGGACTGAACCTGCGCCTCGAGGTTCTGCCGTTCCTTGCCCTCGCCCAGGATCAGCAGCCGCGCGTCCACGCTCGTGCGCAGCTGCGCGAAGGCGTCGAGCAGCGTGTCGAAACCCTTGACGTGATGCAGGCGCCCGGCCGCGATCACGACTGGCCGGTCCTTGCTCGCCAGCCACGGATGATCGACCGGCAAGGCCGCGTCGGCGACGAAGCGGGCGCGGTAGGCCGGGTTGTAGATCGTGTGCAGCCGTGCCGGATCGACGCCGAAGTTGTCGCGCAGGTCCCGCGTGAGGCCCTCGCTGACCGAGACCACGGCGTCGGCGCGGCTGAAGTGCCGTCGCACGCCACGCTCCGCCTTGGCGTACTTGTGCCAGGACAGCCAGGACGCGTCGGCGCTCAGGTTCTCGCGCTGCGTGAGCATGACGTGCACGCGGGGCCCGAAACGCTGCTTCAGACGGGCCGCGCCGATGTTGTAGTGGTTGAGCGCCGCCACCACGCGTACGCCCGGGTGGCGACGCACGTAGGCGTCGAGCCGGAACCGCGCGAACAGCCCGCGGCCGAGGATCACGCGGCCCACGCGCGGGTCGAGCAGGGGTTCGTCGACGAAGCGCGAGGCCGGCGCCTCGCACAGCATGTCCACCGCCAGGCCGCGTTCGACGAGGGCATTGGCCATGGTCAGCGCCCACTGCCGCACCCCGCCACTGGAACGCTTGGGCCAGCCCATGAGGTTGCAGTAGAACGCGATGCGCAGGCCCTGCGCTGAAGCGGTTTTATTCACGAAGGGATGGCGGACTTTTCCGTAATATCTGCGGCGAAGAGAAAAACGTAAGCTGGAAGAAAGCCGCAAACCGGAACGGTACCAAACCCTTCGTCGCGTACAAAATGAAAGTGGTCTTTCCGTATTTCGGCCAGTTGCATCAGGTCTTCCACTCGCTGCCCATCGCGGCGCAAATGGCGATCCGCCATCCGGATGTCCAGGTCTCTGCCGCGGGCGCCACGTCCGCCCATGTCGACTTCATCCGCGACCTGCTGACCCAGTACGCGCCGGCCGCGCCGGTGAATGTCGAAGCGCTCGAGCGCCCCCTGCTGGACCTCTCCCGCACGAAGAAGCGCACGATGCTGAAGAACCGCGCGTACCTGCGCGGCTTCGACGCCATCGTGACACCGGAGCGCACGTCGCTGTTCATGCGCCTGCTCGGATTGGGTGGTACGCGGCTGATCTGGACGCGGCACGGCGCGGGCGATCGTGCGATCGGCTTCGCCAAGGACGTCAACCGCTTCGACTACGTGCTGCTGGCCGGGCGCAAGATCGAGGAGCGCCTGCTGTCGGCGGGCCTGATCCGGCCCGGTCACTACACCAGCGGGATCTACGCCAAGTTCGACTGGCTGCAGACCCGCGGGACACAGCGTCGCTGGTTCGACAACGATCGTCCGACCGTCCTGTACAACCCTCATTTCGAGCCGGGCCTTTCGTCCTGGCCCGAACACGGCATGGCGGTGCTCGATTTCTTCGCCGCCAGCGATCGCTACAACCTGATCTTCGCGCCGCACGTGCGCCTGTTCGACCCGCCGACGCCGGACAAATACCGCGCGTTCGAGCGCTTCGCGAACGTTCCGCACCTGCGCATCGATCTGGGCAGCGTGCACGGCATCGACATGAGCTATGTCGACGCGGTCGATCTCTACCTGGGCGACGTCAGCAGCCAGGTCGCCGAGTTCGTTGCGCGTCCCCGTCCTTGCGTGTTCCTGAATTCGCATCGCGTGGCTTGGCGCGACAGCCCGGACTACGCGTTCTGGACGCTCGGTCCGGTGATCGACGACGTGGAGGCGCTGCCGCAGGCCCTGGAAGACGCGCTCGAGCGGCCCGAAGCGTTCGGCGCGGTGCAGGCCGCCTACGTGGCGGACACCTTCGGCATCGAGCCCGGCACCGCCTCGGCTGCGCGGGGCGCCGACGCGATCGTCGACTTCCTCAAGCGCGAGTCGGCGACGTAGGCACGTAGCCCGGACGAAGTCCGGGGTTTTTTCCTCCCGCCAAAGAGGCATCCCGGACTTCGTCCGGGCTACGGGTGCGGGGAATCGATGAGCACGACGCGCTTCTTCGCCGCCGGCGGCCGTTCCACGGCGGCGCGCACCGCAGTGACCCAGCCCAGTTCCCGCGCCAGCGACCGGTACCAGAACACGTCGCTGCCCACGAGCCGGTTCGCCAGCGCGTCGAGGCCCGCATCGCCGGCCTGGACCTGTTCGAAGTGACGCTGCAGATCGGCCTTGCGCGCCATGCTCGTGTAGTCGCGGTTGCGCAGCACCCAGGCGGCACCGCGCATCGCGAGCCAGTGGCGGGCGGCGTCGGGCCCGCGACACAGGCTGCGTACGCGCCGCAGGTCGAGCAGGCGCCCGGTCTGCTTGGAGAGCTTCTTGTCGCTGCGATCCCGCTGCAGAACCTTGATCATCTTGTGCACGCCGAACGAGAAGGACTCGAAGTCGCTGGCGATCTCGCCGTGGTTCAGGAACGGCGTCGCGCTGCCGCCACACCAGCTCGCCTTGGCGTCGATCGGTGCCGGGTCGACGAACAGTCCATCGAGGATCGGCGCCCAGCGCACGCCCGAGCGATACAGCGACGCGCCGCGGATCTCCTGCGCCGTGAAGAAATCCTGCAGCGGGAACAGGAAGTGCCGCACGTCCGGATAACGCGCGATGCCGGCGACGACATCCTGCAGTGCGGTGTCCCTGCGGAACGTCATGTCGGCGTCGATCTTGAAGAACAGGTCGTACTCGCCGGCGCGCCGCATCACGACGTCGTGCAGCGCCTCGTGCGCCTCGCGGTTGGGCAGCCCTTCGATGACGTGGTGGTCGGCCTGGAATGTCTGGCGGCGAATCTGTTCCCGCAGCGCCGGCAGCGCGGCCTCGCCGGTCGACAAGGTCAGGATCAGCATTTTCATGCGCCCGTTCTCCGCCGGATCTCTCGGCGCGCGCTAGCGCAGGATGCCAGCGCGACGCAGCCGCCAGTACACGCCGGGAGCGGCGAGCAACGGATGCCGGCGCTGCCAGTCGCTGAGGTCGAGGTGCACGCCGGAATGGCGCTCGACTTTCCAGGCGACGTAGTCCGCCGCACCGTCGAACGTGCACGCCGCCTTCAGCAGGCGCAGCGCGTTCAGCGGCTTGCCGAGGCGCTGGCGCCAGGCCCAGCGGCGTGCGGCTCCGCGGCGATCCCCGTGGTCGCGCTGGGGCGAGAGCTCGCCTTCGCTGGAGACGTTGAAGGCGATGCCGGCCGCGGTCCATGCGAGCGGCAGCAGTTCGGCGTAGCGCGCCGCGTCACGCGCGACGAGATCGTCCGCGCGACCCGAGCGTTCGACGCGGATCTCGGCGACGTAGGTGCGCGCGAACAGGGCACGCCAGTAGTCCTCCGCGGCGCCGCGCTCCGGACCGAGGGCGGCGGCCCATCGCGCCGCCGTCTTCACCGCGTCCTGCACCGCCGACGCCAGGGCTGCGCGATCGGTTTCGCTGCGCGCGTGGACGCATCGGCAGGGCTGCGAGAAGCGCGCCCACAGCGTCGTGTCCAGACCCTCGCCGGTCATGCCGGCGGCGAACTGCGCGAGGCTCATCACGGCGACCTTGGCGCGCACGGGGCGATCGGCCACGGTCCGCTCGAGATAGGCGACGTTCGGCGGCAGCACGCGGTTGGCCAGCGCCGCCAGGCGCGAGCCGGGCCAGGCGCCGACGTCGTCGAGCAGCACGTAGAAATCCAGCACGCCGTCGAGCGTCTCGTCGCGCAGTCCCGAGCCGTAGAACAGCACGGCGGCGGTCGCGCTGCCGGCGAGGGCGGCGAGTTGGTCGGCCAGTTGCGTGACGGCCGCGTGAACCGGCCGGCGCAGTTCCTCGCCGATGCCATCGCGCAGGGGATCGTTCAGCGCCATCCGCTCAGGACGCCAGCCACGAGCGCAGCGGGCCGTGCCGGCGCGCGAACGCGGCCTGCACGATCTGCACCGCGTGCACGACCAGACAGATCGCCACCCAGGCCGCGACCAGCTCGATGCCCCAGTCGGGCCGGCCGATCAGAAACGTGACCGTGAGGATGATCAGGTTCGGATTGCGCCGCGCCGTGATCAACCGGAAGAAGCTGTCGAAGCGACGCCACACGTGCATGTCCATGCCGAACGCCGCCATGAAGATGCCTTCCTCAGCGCGCTGCAGCACGTAGCCTGCGATGATCACCCACAGCACGACCTGCGGCTCCACCAGCGGCAGGAACGCGGCTGGCAGACCCACGATCCAGGCCCACCACCAGAACGGCGGATGGATCAGGTCGATGCCGTGGTCGAACACGTTGCCGAGCTTCGACGAGGTCAGCGTCACGCGTGCGAGCTTGCCGTCGACGGTGTCGAGGAAGGTCATCGGCCAGGCCGCGAGCAGGCCCCAGCCGTAGTGCCCGGTCCAGAACGCCCACATCGCCAGCAGCACCAGCACGAAGCTCACGCTGGTCACCTGGTTGGGCGAGATGCCGAGGTTGGCGCACACGCGCGTCACGGCGCGCGCCGGGGCCGGCCACAGGTACAGAGTGACGATGTCGGTGACGCCCTTGTACGAGGCGCCGAACACGCGCTTCTCGATGGCTGGCAGCGTCTCGGCCGTCAGCGGCATCAGGAACGGCGGTTCGCGCTTGCGCAGCGCGTCGTTGTAGCCGTCGGCGAGATCGCTGGCCGAAACCGCGCGCGTGTTCGCCGATTTCACGCGCCCTTCGGCGAGCGCGGCGGCCGCTGCGTCGGCATCTTCCGCCGCCACGTTCAGCGCGATGCGCGCGCCATCGGGCGCCAGCAGCACGACGTCGTCGGTCGCCGCCGTCAGGCCGCGCACGATCGCGTCGTCGAACACCCAGTCGGCGCGCAGCAGCACGACGCGCGCCGCGCCCGGCGTGTCCAGGCCCACGCCGAAGCGTGCGAGCTGGCGTTGCAAACGCACGGGGCTGCTCAGGCTCCAGATGCGCAGCAGCGAATCGCCGACGACGCGGCCGGCGACGGAGGGTGCGGTGCTCATGGATCGAGACGGCCGCACGTGGGCGGCGAGGCGTGTGGCATGATCGAAACGCTCAGGAGACAGCGCGGATTATCGATGAACCCGGTCACGTTGGCGCACGTCTCGGACCTGCACCTGCCGTTCGAACCGCAGCTGTCGCTGGCGCAGCGCTTCTCCAAGCGCCAGCTCAGCGCCTGGTCCTGGCGTCGCCGTCGCCATCTGCAGCGCCCCGAGATCCTCGACGCGCTGGCGGCCGACCTGCGCACGCATGCGCCCGACCACATCGTCGTCACCGGCGACATCACCAACTTCTCGCTGCCTGGAGAGTTCCGCCAGGCCGCGGAATGGCTGTCCGCGCTGGCACCCGCGGGACAGCTCAGCCTGGTGCCCGGCAATCACGATGCGCTGGTCGGCGTGGCGGCGGGCGAGGGTCTTGGACGCTGGGCCGAATGGACGCGGCTCGACGAGACGCAGTGGCCGTTCGTGCATCGGGTGGGTGAGGGCATTGCGCTGATCGGCCTGAATTCGGCGCTGCCGACGGCGCCGCTGCTGGCGCAGGGGAGGCTGGGTTCGGGCCAGCTCGCACGCCTGGAGCGCATCCTGTTCGACGAAGGTGCCGCGGGCCGGATCCGCATCGTGCTGCTTCACCATCCGGTCGCGGCGGGCGCCGTGTCGTGGCGCAAGGCGCTCTCCGATGCCCCGGCGCTGCGCGAATTGCTGAGGTGTGCGGGAGCCGAACTGGTTCTCCATGGCCATGCGCGCGATGCGCGGCTCGACGCGCTCGATGGTCCCAACGGCCCGATTCCCTGCCTGTGCGTGCCGTCTTCTTCGGCTCTGCCCAATCCGCGCGACGAAGGCGCGCGCTGGCATCGCGTCGTGCTGGGCGCCGAGCCCGACCGCGCGCAGGTGCTGGTGCGGCGCTGGTCGGTCGAACAGGGCGCGTTCGTCGATGCGATCCGCTACGACCTGCAGTTGCCGCGCCGTCACCCGTAGCCCGGACGAAGTCCGGGGTTGCATTCCGTGTGGGAGGGGAATCCCGGACTTCGTCCGGGCTACGACATGCGGCAGACCCCGGGCGCTTCTGCGAACTGCACGGATAGAATGCGGTCGACCGTCAGTCCCGCTGCGGCGGGCCTTCATCCGTCGACACCCGAGCGGATCTCGAAATGATGACCAACCCCACCGAAACGAAGTTCGGCGATCCGGCCACCCGTATCGCGCAGACCAGCCACTGGACGGTGCTGCTGCGCCCCAAGCAGCCCACGCTCGGCTCGCTGGCCCTGGTGTGCCGTGAGCCGGTGCAGGCGTTTTCGGAGCTCAGTCCGGGGGCCTACGCCGACCTGCGCGGCGTGGTGCGCCGCATCGAGCGGGCGCTGCGCGAGGTCTCGGCCTACGAGCGCATCAACTACCTGATGCTGATGATGGTCGACCCCGACGTGCACTTTCACGTCATCCCGCGGTACTCCGGTACGCGCAGCTTCGCGGGCCAGGACTACCCGGATGCGGGCTGGCCCGGTCCTCCGCAGCTCGACGCCGCGGTCTCGCTGGGAGCGGATGCGCGCGATCGCCTCGTCGCCGCGCTGCATCAGGCCTGGGATCGCGCGGAGGATTGAAGCCTTAGTGTCTGCGCTCGGACGTCTCGTCCCCGATCGGCTCGACGGATACACGCTGCGGCTGTTCGCGCCGCCGCTGGCGTTCGCGCTGGGCACTTTGCTGCTCGCGCAGATGCTCGAACGCCTGCTGCGACTGTTCGATCTCGCGGCTTCGACCGGCGCGGACCTGACGGCGATCATGCGCATGGCGGGAAACCTGCTGCCGCATTACCTGGGGCTGGCGATTCCGACCGCCTTTACCGCCGCAATCTTCATGGCCGTGGCGCGCCTGGGCGACAACAGCGAGCTGGACGTGATGCTCGGCACCGGCCGCTCGATCGTGCGCATCGCGATGCCGTACTTCGGCGTGGCGGCGCTGCTCTGCGGCTTCAACTTCTACCTGTTCGGCTACCTGCAGCCGATGAGCCGCTACGACTATCACGTGGCGGTCAACGACGCGCTGCAGGCCGGATGGGATGCGCGCGTCGAGGACAACCGCTTCGTCAACGCCGGCCAGGGATTCCGCCTGAGCGCGACCAAGGTCGGACCGGACGGCCGCACGCTCGAGGGCGTCTTCGTGCAGCGTCGCATCGACGGCGATGAAGAGATCACGACCGCCAAGCACGGCCTGCTCAAGCCCTCCGCGGACGGGCGTCGCCTGCTGCTGGAACTCGAGGACGGCACCGTCGTGCGCGAATCGGCGGACAAGACCGCCTCGTTCCTGCGCTTCGAACAGGGCCTGATCAACGCGGACTTCACGCCCGCGCCGCCGACCTATCGCGCGCGCGGCGAATCCGTGCGCGAGCTGACCTTGCGGGAGTTGTGGGACGGCATGCACGGCCGCGGCGCGGAGCGCGACATCCCGGTGCGCAAGCTGGCCGGCGAATTCCACGGACGCCTCGCGCGTTCGCTGCTGTTGCCGTTGCTGCCGCTGCTGGCGCTGCCGCTGGGCATGGCGTCCAAGCGCGGCAAGCGCGCACCCGGCGTCGTGTTCGCGTGCCTGGCGCTGCTGGCGCTGAACCACGCGCTGCAGTTCGGCGAGAGCATGGCCGAGTCCGGTCGCGCCGCCGCGCTGATTGCCGTGTGGCTGCCGCTGGTCGTGTTCGCCGTCTTCGTCACCTGGCTGTTCCACGGCAGCCTCGCCTGGCCCGGCGACAACCCGGTCACCCGCGCGATCGGCGCCATCGAGAGCGGCTTCGAGGGTTTCGGCGGTCGCGGCGGCAAGAAGAAGAAAACAGCATGAACGGTGTGCTCGCACGCTATCTGCGGCGTCGTGTCGCCACCCAGGTGCTGGCGCTGGTGCTGGTGCTGACCGCGTTGATGCAGCTGCTGGAACTGCTGGATGTGACGGGCGAGGTGCTCGATCGCAACCTGGGCATGAGCGGCCTGATGCGGTACGCGCTGCTGCGCACGCCCAGCGAAGTGGTCGTCGCGCTGCCGCTGGCGGTGCTGCTCGGCTCGATGTCGGCGTTCTACGCGATGGCGCGCAACCACGAGATCGTGGCGATGCGCTGCGCCGGCATGAGCCTCAAGCGCCTCGTGCTGCTGTTGCTGCCGGTGCCGCTGGCGCTGGCCGCCGCGCAGTTCGTGTTGTCGGACCGGCTGGTGCCGCACGCCGAGGAGGCGCTCAAGGCGTGGTGGGACCAGACGGCTCCGCCCGAGGACGCACCCGACCCGCGCTGGGTGCAGACGCGCGACGGCCCGGCGTCGTTCGACCGCGCCAGTCCGGACGGTCGCAAGCTCACCGGCCTGCGCATCTACGAGCGCGGCGCGGACGGACTGTTCGCGGCGCGCATCACGGCCGAGCAGGCGCAATGGCACGATGGCGCGTGGAACCTGTCGGGCGTCGAGGATTGGGCCGTGGACAAGACCAAGATGCAGCGCCAGCACGAGACGCTGCGACGCTGGGAGATCAATCTGCGCCCCGACGACGTCATGCGCCTGGACCTGATGCAGCCCCATCTTTCCAGCAGCATGCTGTCCGGCGTGCTCAGCGGCGATCGCGTCGGCGCGCAGCCGATCGGTTTCTACCAGACGATGTTCTACCGCACGTTCACGACGCCGCTGACGGCTTTCATCATGCTGCTGCTGGCGGTGCCGACCGCGCAGATGATGGCGCGCAGCGGCGGTGGCGGCGGCAGCCTGCTGATCGCGCTGGGCCTGGGTCTGGCCTACCTGCTGTGCGACGGCATCATGGCGGCGATGGGCACCAGCGGGCGGATTCCCGCACTGGCTTCCGTGGCCGGGGCACCGGTGACGTTCACGTTGATCGCCCTGGTGCAGCTGCAGCTCTGCGATCGCACATGACGAATCTCTGGATCGACACCTCGGGCCTGGCGCGCGCCCAGAAACTGTTCGGCCTGCCGCCGCTGGAGCGCCTGCGTCGCAGCGTGGGTGCCTTCGGAGAAGGTGATGTCGTCACGCTCTCGGGGCCGCCGGCCGGCGCGGCATGGCCCGGCGCACGCCTCGACTCCGCGACCGCCTCGCTGGGACAGCGCCTGCGCGGCGCGCTGTCTGGCCTGGCGGGCAAGCTGGTGGTCGTCGACGGTACGAACGTCATCGATCCGCGCCTGATCCGCTTTCTCGGCGAGAACAGTGCGACGGGTCTGGCCGCGCGCGGTGACGGCGCCCGCCGCGCCGTGGCGATGTGCCTCGACGCCTCGCTCGCGGACGCCATTCCCGAGAGCGCCGCGAATCTTCGCGAGGTCGCCGACGCGCTGCTCGCCGCGGGCCGCATCGCGCCGCTGGACGAACGCCGCTTCCCGGCCTACATCGACAAGCTCAGGCGCACGCTGCCGTACTGGATCCATGCGGTCGACGGGGTCGCGGCGCGGCGCGAACTCGAACGCCAGATGTTCTGGGAGAACTACAAGGGTTCCACCGACCTGCTGACGCGCTGGGTGTTCCCGCCGCTGGTGTGGCAGCTCACGCGCCTGAGCACGTTTCTCGGAATCCGGCCGAACGCGATCACCGCCTTGTCGGTGGTGCTGGCGTTCGTCGCGGTGCCGCTGTGGGCCGACGGCCAGTGGCTGGCGGGCTTCGCCTGCGCTTACGCGATGGCCGTGCTCGACAGCGTCGACGGCAAGGTCGCACGCGTGACCCTGACCAGTTCGTGGATCGGCAACGTGATGGATCACGGCCTGGACATCGTGCATCCACCGTTCTGGTACTTCGCCTGGGCCTGGGGCCTGGGCGCGCGTCCGCCGGACGATCCGCTGTACGTCGCCGCGCTGGCGTTCATCGCCTTCTACGTGGCCGATCGCCTGGTGCTGGGCGTGGCGCGACACCGGCTCGGCCACGCGCTGCATTCGACGACGACGCTGGACGAGAAGGTTCGCAGCGTCATCGCACGACGCAACATCACGATGAGCATCATGGCCATTGCGCTGGTGCTCGGGCAGGGCGCCGCCGGCTTCCTGATCGTCACCGCCTGGCAAGGCCTGACGCTCGCGTGGCACGGCTGGCGCACGATCTGGCTGGGATTCCTGACGTCCGAATATCGCGGCAAGGAGAAGTGATGAGTTCGGTTGAGATTGTGAAAGTCGACACGGCGGCGCTGAAGGATCGTTTCATCGGCCTGCCGGCGAAGCTGTATGCGAGCGATCCGAATTTCGTGGCACCGCTGCTGATGGAACGGCAGGAGGCGCTGTCGCCGAAGAAGAATCCGTACTTCGCGCACGCCGAGACGCAGTTCTTCCTGGCGCGTCGCGACGGTCGCGATGTCGGGCGCATCAGCGCGCAGATCGACAAGCTCGTGCTGGATCCGACGATCGGCCACTTCGGCATGATCGTGGCGGAAGACGACCCCGCGATCTTCGATGCGCTGTTCGCCGCGGCCGAAGCCTGGCTGCGCGAGCGCGGACGCACCATCGTGCGCGGTCCGTTCAATCTTTCCATCAACGAAGAGACCGGCCTGCTGATCGACGGCTTCGACACGCCGCCGATGATGTTCATGTCGCACGATCCGCGCTACATGGCGGCGCGCATCGAAGCCAAGGGCTACACCAAGGCGAAGGACGTCTTCGCGTATCTCTACGACATGCGGCACGACCTGCCGCCGGCGGCGCGCAAGTTTATCGACCGGCGCAAGCCGGCGGCGATGACGGCGCGCAATCTCGACATGACGCGCTACGACGCCGAGTTCGACACCATCACCGACATCTTCAACGACGCCTGGAGCCAGAACTGGGGCTTCGTGCCGTTCACGCCCGCCGAGATCCGGCACATGGCCAAGAGCCTCAAACCGCTGATCGATCCGACCTGGGTCGCGATCGTCGAGATGCACGGCGAACCGGTGGGCTTCGGCATCACCTTGCCCAATCTCAACGAGGTCATCGCGGACATGGGCGGCAAGCTGCTGCCGTTCAACTGGCTGAAGCTGCTGCTGCGGCTCAAGAAGGGACCGCGCAGCGCGCGCGTGCCGCTGATGGGCATCCGGCGCAGCAGCAGTGCCGGTCTGCTCGGCGGCGTGATCCCGTTCCTGATCATCGAGAAGATGCGCCAGGGCGTGTTGCGCAAGGGCCGCGTCGAGCGCGTCGAGCTGTCGTGGATCCTGGAGGACAACCTGCCGATGCGGCGCATGATCGAGTCGCTCGATTCGATTCCGTACAAGACCTACCGCGTGTACGAGAAGACCCTCGCGTGAGCAAGGTCCGCACGACGACGGCGCCGATCACGGCACTGGTGCTCGCCGGCAGCCGTGCCGGTGGCGATCCGCTGGCTGAACACGCCGGCGTCAGCCACAAGGCGCTGATCGACATCGGCGGCACGACGATGATCGAGCGCGTCGTGGCCGCGCTGTCCGACTCGCCGAGCGTGGACCGCATCGTGATCTGCATCGAGCGGCCGGAAATCCTCGAGCCGCTTGCCGGTCTGCGCGCGCCGCGCTGCACCAAGCCGGTCGTGACGATGCCGGCGTCGTCGGGCCCCAGCGCGAGTCTTGCGGCCGCGATCGACCAGCAGGGCACGCCGCTGCTGGTGGTCACCGGCGATCACCCGCTGATGCGGCCGGAGTGGATCGAGACTTTCCTGGCGAATTCGCCGGCGCATGCGGATGTGACGGTCGCGCTGTCACGCAAGGCAGCGGTCTGCGCCGCGGTGCCGAACACGCAGCGCACCTGGCTGCGCTTCTCCGACGATTCGTTCTCGGGCTGCAACATCTTCCTGATGCGGCGGCCGGCGGCGCGCGGTGTCGTCGAGCTGTGGCAGCAGATCGAGGCCGAGCGCAAGCGGCCCATCAAGATGATCGTGCGGCTCGGTGTGACCTATGCGCTGCGCTACAAGGCGGGATTGCTGAGCCTGGCCGATGCGCTGGGGCGCTTGCAGGAGCTGTCGGGCGCGCGCCTCGAATGGGTGGACATCGCCGACGGTCGCGCCGCGGTGGATGTCGACAAGCCCGATGACTTGCGGCTCGTGCGCGAGCTGATGCAGCAGAGCGTCTGAGTTCACGCCGCCGTGGCCCGGGTGAAACCCGGGGCTTTTCGCGCTAGGTCGGAGAACAAGCCCCGGGTTTCACCCGGGCTACGCCGTGGCAGATCACGCTCCCGCGTAGCCCGGACGAAGTCCGGGATCCCCGCATGGACGCAAAGCCCCCGGACTTCGTCCGGGCTACGACGGTTACGTCAGCGCCAAGGTCGTGGCCATTCGCGGTGCGGGACTGCGCTGACGCTGCAGGAACTCCACGATCGCGTCGGCACCCGCGGCGGCGGATGCCTGCCCGGGTGGCAGTTCGAAGGTCTCTTCGAAGTAGCGTCGCTGCGCGGCTTCGTAGTTCGCGTGTGCGGCGAACGCGCCGTCGATCTGCGAATCGAGTGCGTCGACCGAGCGCGTGACCGGACCGAGATTCCAGAACGCGAAGTTCGGATCCGCCTGCCATTCGCGGGCATGCGCGTCGACGAACAGACAGGGGCGCGGCCGGTGGATGAACTCGGCGACCTGGCTGCTGACGTCGCCCAGGTACAGATCGGCCGCGCGCGTGTAGCTCATGTCGATGCTGCGTTCGCTGCCCAGGTCGATGCGCAGGTGCGGCAGCCGCATGAAGCGCGCGAACGGTTTGTAGCGGGCGGTTCGCGGCGGATCGAACAGCCGCACGTGCGGCGCGAAGATCAGGTTGTAGCGCCCGCTCTGCGCGAAGTGTTCGAGGATCTGCATGCCCAGGCGCGGCCACGACGACAGCGCCGGCGAGAAGTGCGGGTTGTACAGGACTGTCGGACGCGCGTTGTCGAACAGGCGTGGACCCGGTTGCAGCGCGGGACGTAGCCAGTCGAACTTGGCGTACACACCGGTGGCGTACGCGCCTGGGCGGATCAGGCCGCGTTCGAGCAGGCGCTGCTCGATGCGGTGCCCCGCCATCAACACGAAATCGAACTGGTTCACGTCGCGCGAAAAGCCGACCTCGCGATCACCGGCGCCGTGACGCGTCCAGATCATCCGCGGCCTCTTCACGCCGATGCGACGCAGGAACAGCGAGGTGCGCTCCGGCGTGGCGATGGCGTCGAAGCTCGCGAAGTAGTCGCGGTTCATCAGCAACGCGAGCTGCTTCCACGGCACCTGTCCGCGCGCGCAGCGCATCGCGTTCAGCGGGTCGAGCGCCAGCGCGTCGTAGTGCAGCGGCGCATCCGGCGCGTATTCCGCCACGAGCCGACGAATGAACGGCAATGCGGTGTGACCGTGATACGCGATGTGGATCTCGCATTGCGGATAGCGTCGCGCCATCTCGATGGCGATCGGCAACGAGTGCGGGATCTGGTGCGGTTGCGCCAGATACGGAAAGACGATCCTCATGCCGACGCGCTCCCGGAACGGATGGAGCGTTGCAGGGAATCGGGGCAGCAAGGCATGGGGACTCCGCGTCGCCGAAGGAGGGCGCACAGGAGTGTGTTGAGTGAGGTGTGCGCGGTTCGTGAATGCGAAGTTAAGAATTCGTTCACGAGCGCGGGCGCCCGGCGCTGCGTGCTACGGAGGCGGCACTCCGGGGAAGCGCAGATGGATGCCCAGCCCGCCCAGCGGCGCGCGTTCGAACGCGATCTGCAACCGGTAGAGCCGCGCAAGATCCTTGACGATGGCCAGTCCCAATCCGGAGCCGGGCTGCTGTTCGTCGAGCCGCAGGCCGCGGCTGAGCACCTGCTCGCGTTCGGACTCCGCGATGCCCGGGCCGTCGTCTTCGATGCTCAGCAGCACGTCGTCGCCCAGGCGCGTGGCGCGCAGATCGACTCGCGTGCGCGCCCACTTGGCCGCGTTGTCGAGCAGATTGCCGACGAGTTCCTGCAGGTCCTGCGCGTCCACCGCCACGCGCAGTTCAGGCGGCAACTCGGCACGCAGTTCGATGTGCCGGTCCGCGTGCAGCATGCGCACGGCCGCGAGCACGGGTTCTATCGACTCGCCGAGTGCGCTGCGACGCGAAGGACCGGATGCGCGGCCGGCTGCGGCGGCGAGCGTGAGGTGGTGATCGACGATGCGCTGGATCTGCGCGACATCGGCACGAAGGCTGTGCCCGTCGTCGAGCGAGTCGATCTTCATGCGGATCGTCGCCAGCGGCGTCTTCAGTGCATGCGCGAGATTGCCCGCCACCGAGCGGCCGCGTTCGAGCAGTTCTTCCTGGTGTGCCAGTACCTCGTTCATCGCGCGTGCGACGGTGCTCAGGTCGGACGGCAGGCGCACGTCGAGTCGCGGCGCGCTGCCGCTGCGGACCTGCCGCAGGCCTTCGGTCATCGCGCGCAACGGCGCCAGGCCCCAGCGGATCTGCGCCACCAGCGCGACGACGAGAATCAATCCCAGCAGGCCCAGCGAACGCACGAGTAGCCAGTTGAACGATGCGACCTCCGCATCGATCTGCTGCCGCGGACCGGTGACGAGCAGGTTCACCGGCTCCGCGAGGCCGCCGAGCGTCAGCTCCAGCGTGGCGCCCCGCAGCGCCTGGTCGCCGGGACCGCGCAGGTCCACGGGTTCACGTGGAGACGCTTGGGGTGGCGCGAGGGTTTCGTCCCACAGCGAGCGCGAGGTTTCCTGCACCTTGCCGCCGCGGCTGACCTGCCAATACCAGCCGGAGTGAAGCTGCTCGAAACGATCGTCGCCCGGCTGGCGCGAGAACACGATGTCGCCGTCCTTCGTGCTGTCCAGGCGACCGGCGAGGAACAGCAAGTAGGCGTCGATCTGGCGATCGAAGCTCGACTCGGCAGAGGCGAGAAAGGCGCGCGACAGCGCGTAGCCGAACAGCGGCAGCAACGCGAGCGTGGTGACGACGGCGATGCCGATCAGCCGCGTGCTGATCGACAACCTCATGCGGCGTCGGGGGTCCGGATCAGGAAGCCGCGGCCGCGCACCGTCTCGATCAGCTCGCTGCCGAGCCGGCGGCGGATGCGGCCGATCAGCACGTCCACGACGTTGGAGTCGGGGTCGCGGTCGCGGGCGTAGACGTGTTCGATCAGTTCGGTGCGGGACACCACGCGATCCTTGGACAGCATCAGGTACGCGAGCATCTTGTATTCCTGCTGCGTCAGCGTCACCGGCCGGCCGTCGACCCAGACGCGTCCCTGGTTCATGTCCACCGTGATGGCGCCGACCGTCAGCAGCGGCTGCGACTGACCGCGACTGCGCCGGATCAGGGCCTGCGCGCGCATGACCACTTCCATCGGCTCGAAGGGCTTGGCCACGTAGTCGTCGGCGCCCGCACCAAAGCCGGCGGCCTTGTCGGGCCAGCGGCTGCGGGCCGTCAGGATCAGTACGGGCTGGTGATAGCCGGCCTCGCGCCAGTCACGCAGCAGGCTCAATCCATCGCGGCGCGGCAGGCCGAGGTCGAGGATGACCAGGTCGTAGGCTTCGGTGCGCACGAGGAAATCGGCCTTGAGACCGCAATCGGCCTGGTCGACGGTGAAACCGGATTGCGCGAGTACGCCGGCCAGCCCATCGGCCAGCGCGCGATCGTCTTCGGCCAGCAGCAGTCTCATTTGCGCCGCGCTCCCTCGATGTCCTTGCCGGAGACCGAGCGCAGGTCACCGGTGCGCGCATCGAACTGGAACTCGATCTTCGAGCCCTCGGGCGTCAGCAAATCGATCTCGTAGCCGAAGTCGCCACCCTCGTTCTCTAGTTCGACTTCGACGACCTGGCCGCGGTAGTGGCTTTCGATCCAGTCCATGATCGATTTGAGCGGGACGATTTCGTTTCGTTCGACGGCCTCTCGCAGCGATTTGCCCGATGGCTCGACGGGTACGGCCGAGCCGGTGCACAGCAACAGCAGCGAGGCGACGGCGAACGTCCAGGTGCGGGGAATTGGGGTCATGGCGCCGCGTCGTTTGTCATAGCCGCCGTGAACCGATTGTGAACGCTCAATTCACGGGTCGCGCGCATCGCGCGCGCAAGACTGCCGCCTCATTCGCCGCATCGATTCCATCATGTCCGGTTTTTCCATTGCCACGATGTCCCGCGGTGTCGCGCTCGCCGCCCTGCTGGTCGTCGGCACACCCGCGACGGCCGATCCTTCCGCATCCGGCTGGCAGGCGGCGCTCACCAGCCTGCAGGCCGCGGGTTTCCGCTCGGTCGAGGAGCTCGAAACCACCGCCGATGGCGGCTTCGAGGCGGAGGTGTTCGACGGCCAGCAGAAGGCCTTCGAAGTGCTGCTCGACGCCGGTGGCGTCATCCGCAGCCAGCGCATGGAGGCGCAGGCCAGCGCCGAGGAGCGCATCGAGATGGACGTCGTGACACGACTGCTGCCCTGGCTGCAGGCGCAGGGCTATCGGCGCACGTCGTCGATCGCGGCCGATGACGGCCACATCGAGATCGAGACCGAGGACGCGCAGGGTCACAGCGTGGAACTGGACGTCGAGGCGACCGCCGACGGGTTCAACACGCTGCGCGCGCGTCGCCACGCGCGGATGACGCCGGCGGGCTGAGCCGCCCGCCGGCTCGATCAGCTCGTAGCGCCCGCCGGAGCCGCGTCGGCCTCGAACAGGCCACGCTGCTTCCAGCCGGCTGCGATCTCGCGGTTGCGCTCGAGGTCGACCGGGAAATCGAGCTCGCCCCACTCGAGGCCTTCGATCGAGGCGACGCGCACGTCGACACCCGCGTTGGCCAAGCGATGGATCGCCGACAGGTACCAGAGGCCGGGGCCTTCGGGCGTACGCATCGTGCGTTCGATCTCGGCGACGAAGCTGGCCGCGCCGGCCGGCTCGAAGCGCAGGAAGCCGATGGACTCGCCGTTGGTCTCTTCGGCCGTGAGCTTCTTGCCGATGGCCTTGAGCTGCGTGCCCTGCGTGCTGACCTTCATGTCGTCGGCGTCGTAGGCGCCCTTGCGATCGATCGTCACCGTGATCGGCGCGGACGGCGCGGACAGCAGGCGGCGCGCGATCTCGGGCTCGAACAGCGTGTCGCCGTTGAGGATCAGGCAGGGACCGGCGGACAGCTCCGCGCGTGCGAGCCAGCAGCTCGCGAGGTTGTCGGCGAGTTTGAAGAACGGGTTGAAGAGCGTACGCACGCGCAGCAGCGCCGGCGCATTGCGCTCGATGGCGCGGTCGATCTGCTCGTCACGAAAGCCGGTGACGACCACCGCCTCGCGGATGCCGGCGGCTTCCAGCGCCAGCAGCTGCCACTCGAGCATGCTGCGGCCGGACAGGTCGACCAGGGCCTTGGGGGTATTTTCGGTGTGCGGCAACAGGCGGCTGCCCTGACCGGCGCTGAGGATGATGGCCCGGTGGGGAAAGACGGTACGACTGGTCACGTAGGGAACTCGTTGAGGCGCGATCAGCCAGTTTACAGCAGCGTTTCCGCTGTCAGCCGTTCGACTTCGACGATCGGGTCCGCGAAAGCGCAGGCCAGGTGGGCGACGAATCCGGGTCCGGCGTCCAGCACCGTCGTGTGCCAGGTGTGGCCGTCGACGCGCGCGCGGGCGCCGTCGACCTCGACGGCGCGCAGGTCGCGCAGGCCGCGCAGGCCCGCGGCCTTGGCGACCGCCTCCTTGCGCGTCCACAGCGCGTAGAAGCGCGCCGGATCCGCGCCGGCCCAGGCGCTCTCCGCCGGGCTCAGGTACAGGCTGGAGGTCCCGGTGGTCAGCGTGCCGAGCCGCTCCACATCGATGCCGACGGGCGATCCGCGGGCCACCGCGCAGGCCACGCGACCCTCGCAGTGCGCGAGGCTGAACTCGTACGGCGACTCGAGCCGCGGCTTGGCGCTTGCGGGGTAGTCCCTCGAAGCGAAGGTTTCCGCGGGAGCCCCGATGCGGCGCAGGCCGGCCTGCAGCAGTCGGCTACCGAGCAGCGAACGCTGGCGCGCGCGAGCATCCGGCTGGTCGAGCAGCTCCCTCCGGCGGGCTTCCGGAAGCAGCGCGAGACAGGCCGCTTCCTGGCTCCCGGACAGGGCCACGTCGTCCACGATCAGGACGCTGATGCGCATGGGCGATAGCATGGCGGGTTACGAGGCATGCGTAACGAAGGGATGACCCAGATGACGGAGGAATCGCTGGCGCCCGGGCCCGAGAGGCCCTGGGACATCGACGCCAACGACGAGACCCTGCCGGTGCTGCAGGGCCTGCAGGCGCAGTACGGCGACGTCGTGCGCGTGCGCACCGTGACGCGGCCGTCGGACAGCCTGGTGCTGTTCGGCCCCGACGAGCTGCGCTGGGTCCTGTTAACCAACCGCCAGAACTACAAGAAGGGCGTGGGCCTGGAGCGCGTGAAGATGCTGCTCGGCAACGGCCTGATCGTCAGCGACGGTGATTTCTGGGCGCGCCAGCGGCGAATGATGCAGCCGGCGTTCCACAGCCGCGTGATCAAGCAGTTCGGCGGGCTCATCGAGCGGCACAACCTCGCGCTGCTGGATCGCTGGGCGGAACGCGCCGCCGACGGCCAGCCGATCAACCTGACGCGGGACACCAGCGAGCTGTCGCTGAACATCGTGCTGCAGGCGCTGTTCAGCGTGGACCTCGACAAGCTCACCAACGAGGTGGGCGAGCACCCGTTCACGATGATCGCGCGCGACAGCCAGCGCGATCTGCGCTTCGCCCAGCAGTTCCGCGCGCTGACCAAGCTGGTCCGCCAGATGATCGAGGACCGCCGCCGCGAGCAGCGCGTGGAGATGGATTTCCTGTCGATGCTGATGGAAGCGCGCGACAAGGACACGGGCGAGGCGATGCCGGAGCGCGCGCTGATCGACGAGATCATGTCGCTGATCGTCGCCGGCCACGAGACCACGGCGAGCACGCTGAACTGGACCTGGTACCGGCTCTCGCAGCACGCCGACGTGGAGGCCAGGCTGCACGCGGCGGTCGACGCGGCGCCCGCGGCCCCGGTGCCCTACGCCGAGCAGGTTCTTCACGAGACGCTGCGCCTGTATCCGCCGGTCTGGCTGTTCAGTCGTCGATCGCTGGGCGACGACAAGCTCGGCGGCTATCACGTGCCGGCCGGTACGGACCTCTTCATCAGCCCCTGGCTGCTGCATCGGGACACGCGTTTCTGGAGCGATCCGGAGGCCTACCAGCCGGAGCGATTCGCGCCCGAGATCGAGGCGACGCGGCCGAAGTTCTGCTTCATCCCGTTCTCCGCCGGCGCGCGTCATTGCATCGGCGAGGGCTTCGCGATGATCGAGATGAATCAGCACCTGTATCTGGCGGCACGCCGGTTCCGCCTAAAATATCTCGGCCCGGTGCCCCCGCCGGCCGAATTCCAGATCAACCTGCGTACGCGCGAAGACCTGTCGATGCAGGTCGTCGCGCGCTGAGAACCTGCGTGCCCCCGTCCGAGTCCCGTTTCGAAACGCTTTCCGCCGCGCTGCCGGCCAACCAGCGCGATGACCGCCAGCTGCTGCTGATCGACGGCGAGGACGACCAACGCGCGCTGAGCTTCGTCGAGCTGCGCCGTCGCGCGCTACGCCTGCTCGGCGCGCTGCAGCGCAAGGGCCTGAAGGCCGGCGACGCGCTGATCCTGTTCGTGAACGACAACGAGCGCTTCCTGGAGATGTTCTGGGCCGGCGTGCTCGGCGGCATCGTGCCGGTGCCGATCGCCGTGGGCGTCAGCGACGAGCATCGGCGCAAGCTGTTCCGCGTGTTCGCCCAGTTCGAGCGTGCGTGGATCTTCAGCGACGCGCGCACGCTCGAGCGGATGGATGCGTTCGCCACGGCACAGGGACTGGTCGATGCCTACGCGCGCATGCAGCCGCAGACCTTGCAGGCAGGCGCGCTGGACGTGACGGGCGCGCCCGGTCTGGAACATACCGCTGCGCCCGACGACACCGCATTCATCCAGTATTCGTCCGGCTCGACCCGCGATCCGAAGGGCGTCGTGCTGACGCACCGGAACATCACGGCCAACATCGCGTCGATCCGCCAGGCCGCGCAGTTCACGGACCGCGACGTCGCCCTGAGCTGGATGCCGCTGACCCACGACATGGGGCTGATCGGCTTCCACCTGCACATGATCGCCGGCGGCGTCACGCACGCCGTGATGCGCACCGAGCTGTTCGCGCGCCGGCCGCTGCTGTGGCTGGCCAAGGCCACCGAGCTGCGCGCGACGGTGCTGTGCTCGCCCAATTTCGGCTATCAGCACTACCTCAAGCAGTACGAGGCCAAGCATCCGCAGGGCCTGGACCTGTCGGCCGTGCGCCTGGTGTTCAACGGCGCCGAACCGATCTCGGCTGAGCTGTGCCAGCGCTTCCTGCAGACGATGCAGCCGCATGGCCTGCGTGCCGACAGCATGTTCACGGTCTATGGCCTGGCTGAAGCGAGCCTCGCCGTGACCTTCCCGAAGCCCGGCTGCGCGCTGGGGATCGTCCATCTGGATCGAGCGGCGCTCAGTGTCGGGCAGCCGGTTCGTCGCCTCTCCGCGGACGCGCCGCAGGCCGCGGCGCTGGTCCGGCTCGGCACCGGGGTGCCAGGGACCGAGGTGCGCATCGCGGACCCGGAACGTGCGCCGGTCGCCGACGGGGTGCTGGGGCACGTGCTGATCAAGGGCGACAACGTCACGCGCGGCTATTTCCGCGATGAGACGTCCACCCAGGCCGCGATCGCAGCGGACGGCTGGCTCGATACGGGGGACCTCGGCGTTGTCGTCGACGGCGAGCTGGTCATCGCCGGCCGCACCAAGGACGTGATCTTCGTCAGCGGCCAGAACTGGTATCCGCACGACCTCGAAGGCATCGCCGAACAGGTCGAGGGAGTCGAGACCAACAAGGTGGTCGCCGTGGGCGCGCGCGCTGCGCAGGCCGAAGGCGGCGAGGAACTGGTCGTGTTCGTTCTGCATCGGGGCGATGTCGCGGCCTTCGCGCCGACCGCGCGCGAGTTGCGGCGGGTCCTCAATCAGCAGACCGGCCTGCAGGTGGCGCACGTGCTGCCCGTCACCCGCATCCCGAAGACGACCAGCGGCAAGTTGCAGCGGCACGTGCTGGCGCGGGCGTTCGAAGCGGGCGAATTCGAGGCGGTGAGGGCGGAACTGGCGCCCCTCATGGATACGACGGCGGATGTTCCAGAGGCCGGCACATCGGATCAGGGCACCACGCTGGGGCGTCTGCAACAGCTTTGCGAGCGGTTGATCCCGGACAAGCGCATCGATCCGGCGACCAATCTTTTCGAGATCAACCTCAGTTCGCTGACTCTGGCACGACTCCATGAAGGCATCGATGAGGCCTTTCCAGGCCGGCTCGACGTCATGGATCTCTTCGACTACCCCACGCTTCAGGACCTCGCCAGCTTCCTGGATGGTCCGGCCCGCTGAGGGGACAACCGGTCGTCGGACGCCCAGACTTGGACATGGCAATGAAATTGCGCACTCGTTGCGCAGACATTACAGTGGCCGACGCCGAGTTTCGCTTACGGGGCGCTTACGGGGATTTGACCTCCGAAGCGTGCGAGCAGTCGGCGCGATCGCGCTCGATTCTGGGTACATGCCGGAGTTCTTGATTGGACGGTGCCTTGGCTGCAATTGACCGTTTGACCCCCACGGAGAGCGGGATCGAGCTTCGTCGCGCGGACTTTGCCACGCTGACAGACGCGCTCGATTACGCCGCACAGGGTGCCACCGGCTTCAATTATTACGATGGACGTGGCGAACTCTCGGCCGCGTTGTCCTACCGCGAACTGCGGGAACAGGCACGCGAACTCGCGCTTCGCCTGCAGCGTTTTGGCCGGGGCAGCCGTGTGGCGCTCGTGGCGCACACGCATCCTGACTTCGCTGTCATGTTCTACGCGTGCCAGTACGCGGCCGTCGTTCCGGTGCCGCTGCCTGCCGCGATCCACCTGGGCGGCCGTGACGCCTACGTGCGTCATCTGCATGAAATGCTGCGCGATTGCCAGGCCAGCGCCGCCTTCGCTCCGGCGGACTTCGTCGACATGCTGCGTGAGGCGTCCCAGGGCCTGCCGATGAAGCTGGCCGGCACGCGCTCCGAATTCATGGCACTGGAGGCCGCGCCCGCGCTGCCCAAGGCGCCCAAGCCCGACGAGCTGGCGTATCTCCAGTACACCTCGGGCAGCACGCGCTTTCCGCGCGGCACGATGATCAAGCAGTCCGCGGTTCTGAATAACCTGGAAGCGATCTTCAACCACGGCTTCCGCATGGAAGCGGGTGACCGCTTCTGCTCGTGGCTGCCGTATTACCACGACATGGGTCTGGTCGGCATCGTGCTGGGCTGCGTGGCCACGCAGCGCTCGGTCGACTACCTCGCCACGCGAGAGTTCGCCATGCGCCCGCGCCTGTGGCTGAAGCTGATGTCGCAGAACCGCGCCACGATTTCGTTCAGCCCGCCGTTTGGCTACGCCCTCTGCGCGCGCCGGCTGCGTCAGAAGGATGCCGAGGCCCTGGACCTGTCGTCCTGGCGCGTGGCGGGTGTCGGCGCCGAAATGATTCATCCGGAATGGCTCCAGACCTTCGCCGACGTGCTGGCTCCCGCCGGTTTCGACGCCAAGGCCTTCCTGCCGAGCTACGGCATGGCCGAGTGTGCGCTGGGTGTCAGCTTCGCGCCGATCGGTACGGGTTCGCAGATCGACCATGTCGACGGCGAATACCTGTCGATGCACGGCGAGGCTCGCGCGGTGGGCGCCAACGTCTCGCGCAGCAGCGGCTACATCAATTGCGGCGAGCCGCTGCCGGGCTTCGAGGTCGAGATTCGCGACGAGCGTGGCGGTCTTCTGCCCGATCGTCATTGCGGCCGTATCTTCCTGCGTGGACCCAGCGTCATGTCGGGCTACTTCGGGAATGTCGACGCCACGCGCGAAGCGCTGTCGATCGACGGCTGGCTGAACACGGGTGATCTGGGTTACCGCGTCAACGGCAACCTTCACATCACCGGCCGCGCCAAGGACCTGCTGATCATCAACGGGCGCAACATCTGGCCGCAGGACATCGAACTGCTGGCCGAGCAACAGCCCGAAGTGCGTCCCACGGACACCTCCGCGTTCTCCATTGCGGGCGAGGACGGCGGCGAAGTGGCGGTGCTGGTCGTGCAGTGCAGGGAAACCGATGCGGCTGCGCTGGCCTCACTGGTCCAGCGTCTGCAGCAGGCCATCTACGGTGAATTCGGCATTCACTGCCTGATCGAACTGGTGCCCCCGCACACGCTCCCGCGCACCTCGTCCGGCAAGCTGTCCCGCAGCACGGCGCGCAAGGAATTCCTCGAACGCCATAGCGGCGAGCGCTGGAAGGATGCCCCGCGGGCCCTGATCAGCGACGGCGCGCGCGCACGTATGCGCAAGGGCGAAACGGCCGACTTCGCGCCGTAACGCCGGCGGCTCAACATCGGGCCTCCTCGGAGGCCCCAATGCGCCGAACTGGTTGGCCTTCGTCCGCTTTGCGATAATTTCCTACCAGAGCACCGCCCTGGCGGCGACAGCCGTCGGCAAGGCACCGCTCACGGCACGAAGGAAACAGGTTCGATGACGGATACGGCCTCGACGGTCGAAAAAGCGGTACGTGCGGCGCTCGAATCGGTTCGTCCGGATGCCGCAGGCATCGACGGCAGCACCGATCTCACGAGCGAACTGGGCCTCGACTCTCTTCAGGTGATGGACATGGTCATGGAGATCGAAGATCTCCTCGACGTGTCCGTCCCGGTGGAGACGCTGGCCGACGCGCGTACGCTGGACCAGCTCTGTGCCGGCATCGTCCGACTCAAGGAACCCAAATCCGCGTGAGCCTGTTCGACAAATTCAAGGTTCTGGCCGAACTCAAGAAAGCACTCGGAGACGGCGCACAGGTCTCATCGGTGGCAACGCCGATGGACCAGGTGCACTCCGCGACCTCGGCCAGCATCCAGGGACGCAAGGTGGTGCTGGCCGGCACCAACAACTATCTCGGCCTGACGTTCGATGAGCGCTGTCGCGCCGCCGCGATAGCCGCGATCGAGGCCATGGGCACCGGCACCACCGGTTCGCGCATGGCGAGCGGCAACTACGCTGGGCACCGCGATCTCGAAGAAGCCCTGGCCGGTGCGTTCGGCTGGCCGTCCGGGATCGTGTTCTCGACGGGATACCAGGCCAACCTCGGAGCCTTGTCCGCACTCGCCAGCACCGGCGACACGCTGGTCATCGATGCCGACAGCCACGCCAGCATTCACGACGCCTGCCGCCTGAGCCAAGCCACCACGATCCGTTTTCGCCACAACGATCCGAACAATCTCGAACGGCATCTGTCGCGGCTGGGAGCCGACGCCTCGCGCGCCCTGGTCGTCGTCGAAAGCCTCTACAGCGTGCTCGGCGATCGTGCGCCGCTGGCGGAAATCACCGAGATCACCAAGCGTTACGGCGCGTGGCTGATCGTCGACGAGGCGCACTCGTTCGGCTTGTACGGCGCGCGTGGTCTGGGCATCTGCGAAGAGTTGGGGCTGCTCGACAAGGTCGACTTCATCGTCGGCACGTTCTCCAAGAGCCTGGGCGGCGTCGGCGGCTTCTGCGTGAGCCGTCATCCGGAGCTCGAACTGATCCGCATGGCGAGCCGCCCCTACATCTTCACGGCCTCGCCGCCGCCGGGCGTCATCGCCGCCACGCGCTGCGCGCTGGATCGCGTGCTCGAAGGGCACGATCTGCGCGCGAAGCTGTGGCGTCACGTCGGCCGGCTGTACTCGGAGCTCGAGCGCCTGGGCTATCGCGTCGGCACGACGACGCCGGGTCCGGTTGCCGCACTGGTCTTCAGCGAACGCGAGGAGGCCAAGGCGCAATGGCAGGGGCTGCTCGATGCGGGCGTGTACACCAACCTGATGATCCCGCCGGCGACGCCCATCGGCACGAACATCGTGCGCATCAGCCTGAGCGCAGCGCACAGCGACGAAGAGATCTCGCACATCATCGGCGCCCTCGAACAACTCGCAAAGAAGCGGCCCGTGACGGCCGCCGCTTGATTCCCATCGCAGGCAGGTCGCTGCCGCAGGGTGCCTCCGCTACACTTCCGCCGTAACGCGCTCGTAGCTCAGCTGGATAGAGTACTGCCCTCCGAAGGCAGTGGTCGGACGTTCGAATCGTCTCGAGCGCACCAAACGCAGTCATTCAAAGCCCGATCGGATGTTTCGCCGATCGGGCTTTTTTGTGGCGCGCGGATGCGCCCATGAGGCAATGACCGCCGCCATCAACCGCAAGACCTTCCTTTCGACGGGCGCGTCGGCCCGAGAGGCTGCGCTCTAATTCTCCGTCTCATCGCCGCCGTCGCAGCGACCAGGAAGGCGGAACGCGTGGTGCTTCGCTGGCAGATGCCGGGACGCGCGCCGACGCCGCGATCCCTCCCCGCCGTTCTCCCGTCATGGCCGACACTCCTTTCAAGCAGTGGCAATGCGCCACCTGCGATTTCTACTACGACGAAGCCCTGGGCCTTCCGGGCGACGGCATCGCGCCGGGGACTCGCTGGGAAGACGTGCCGGAGACGTGGACGTGCCCGGATTGTTCGGCACCGAAGTCCGACTTCTTCATGGTCGAGGTGTAAGGCCGCTGCTGCGAAAGGAGGGGCATTCAACCCTGCCTTTCGAGAGGCGCGCGTCCTGAGTGATTGGGGCAATGTCGCGCACAGGCGTTGATGCGAGCGCAATCGTTCGCTGCGATTCATCGCCGACAGAACACTCCGCGAGATCCGACAGGACTGCGGATTCGATTTCCTCCCCGCGAGAGCGGTTACAGGGGGCGGTAACGCATTCCGCCCCCCTCTTTTTTTCTCGGGAAGAACGTCACTAAAAAACAGGAGGAGAGGAATCATGGGCAACACCAAGGCCAGGGCGGCGGTCGTGCGCACGATCGGCGGCCCGTTCGAGATCGAAGACATCGAGATCGCGCCTCCGCGTGAACACGAAGTCCTCGTCAGGATGGTCGGCGTGGGCATCTGCCACACGGACCTGGTGTGCCGCGACGGCTTCGGATTGCCGATGCCCATCGTCCTCGGGCACGAAGGCTCCGGCATCATCGAAGCGGTGGGCGAAAAGGTGACGCGCGTGCGCGCAGGCGACCCGGTTGTCATCAGCTTCGATTCGTGCGGATCCTGCGCCGGATGCCACGACGAGGTGCCGGCTCACTGCGATCAGTTCATGCCGCGCAATCTCTCCGGCAGCCGCGTCTCGGACGGCACCACGGCGCTGAGCGTCGACGGCGAAAAGATCTTCGCGAATTTCTTCGGTCAGTCCTCGTTCGCGACGCACGCCATCGCGCACGAAACCAATGTCGTGCCGGTGCCGCGCGATCTGCCGCTGGAACTGCTCGGCCCGCTGGGATGCGGTGTCATGACCGGGGCCGGTGCCGTGCTCAACTCGTTGCAGGTTCGCGAGGGCGAGTCGGTCGTGATCTTCGGCGCAGGGGCGGTCGGCATCAGCGCGGTGCTGGCAGCCGCGGCGGTCGGGGCCAGTCCCATCATCGTCGTCGAGCCGAATGAAGGTCGGTGTCGCCTGGCTTGCGAGCTGGGCGCGACGATCACGCTTCAGCCGTCTGCGGAACCCGACCTCGTGGATCGCATCAAGGCATCGACGGCAGGCGGGGCACGACACGCGATCGACACGACTGCGAACGCCAAGGTGATCGAAACGGCGGCGTTGGTGCTGGGAATCAACGGCGTCCTCGGATTGCTCGGCGTCCCGAACGCAACCGATACGGTCACGTTCAATCTTCTCGAACTGTTGACGCGAGGCATCGTGATCCGCTCGATCATCGAAGGCGATGCCGACCCCCAGTCCTTCATTCCGAAGATGCTGAGCCTCTATCGCGACGGGCGCTTCCCGTTCGACCGGATGATCCGATCGTTCCCTTTCGACAAGATCAACGAAGCGGCGGCTGCCGCCGAGTCCGGCGCGGTGATCAAGCCCGTTCTCGTTTTTTGACGGGTGGGGTCTCGTGATGGATGACGCGTGCCGCAAGCAATTCCAGAAGTCGTGCAGAGCGTGAGGGGCCGCATGGCACTATTCGGTGCCGGTCCGGGATTCATGCCGCGGATCGACCTCTTTTGGGAACGTCTGCTGACGACCGACTGAGCGTGCCGCGAATCGCTGGAGCCCCGATGAAAGGAATCCGAGTTGCCGCGCTTCCGTTGTTGCTGCTCACGGCCTGTGCCTCGTTGAACGGGGAGGACGCGGACGTCGTCGACCCGTTCCAGGGATGGTTCGAGGAATTCCGCACCTGTCGGCAGGAGTACGCCGACATGGACGCGCGCGTGGAAGCAGCGGGGAAAGGCAACGGCGCCTATTACCGCGTCCCCGGTTATCCCTACTTCCGCACCGACCGGATCACGGCATCGATGGCGCGCGAAGTCAGGACGATCGACGAGATCGGCGGCTGGATGCGGCGAATGCGCGAGTTCGATCAGGAAGCGCGCGACGTCGAGTATCGGAACCTCGGGTTCACCGCGCATCAGACGGCGGAGTCCAACCTGCGCTTTCACGGCTGCGGCGGTGCGCTCGCGGCCGTCGAATTCATGGACGATCCCGATGCGCTGAAACGTCTCGTCGATGCCGTGCAGCCGCCTGACGAGTACTCGACGCTTCAGCGCATCGTCGGGCTCTACGCGGTCGACGCGCCGAGGATGAAGGCGCGCGTCGCGGCCTATCAGCACACGCTCGACGAGGCCTACCGGCAATCCCTCGTTCGCCGAAGCGGACAGGCAACGCCGACGCTGTGGAAGCCGCAACTCGAAGGCGACGTGTCGGACATCTCGAGTTTCGAAGTGGGTGCGATCACCGACGAACTCGGATTCCCCGCGCTCACCGACGGGCAGTGGCGAGCGCTGACCCTGGCGCATGCGCCGCATCTGCTGATCGAGACCGCGTCGGAGCACGATGTCCTCGCGCAGCCGGTCCTGACCGCATCGGGTGCCGCCGCAGAGATTTCGCAACACCGCGTTCACTACTACATCACCTTCACGCGCGTCGGCCACCGCGTGCTGCCGCAGTTCAATTACTTCTTCTGGTTTCGCGGTGAAGGCGAGGGAGCTCCACTCGACGGTTTCATCTGGCGGGTGACGCTGGATGGTGACGCGCATCCGCTCGTGTACGAGCGCATCCATACATCGGGCTACGGGCACGAGTGGTATCCGGTCCAGCCTCTCGTATCGCGAGCGGGAGAGAATCTGGAAGAGCCTCCCGTCATCGCGCCGGAACCGGCACCCGGACGTCTTCCGACGCTGCGGCTCCAGGCCCATTCGCACGCCGTGCAGCGCGTGGCGGCGCTGTCGGATGTGGAAGGCGCCACGGAAAAGACGTACGAGATCGTGCGGCTGGAAGATCTCTTCATGATGCCGTCGCCCTCGGGCGGAACGCAGAGCCTGTTCGGTCCCGACGGCCTGGTGAAAGGGCCCCATGGTCCCGATCCCATCGGTGGGCGATCCAGTGGCATCCACGAGCCGGGTGCGTTGCGGCAGCTCGGTCGGCACGCCATCGCCCACGTCGGCCGCGCCCACTTCGACGATCCCTTCCTGCTCGAATCCGTGTTCCACGTCCCCGAGCAAAGTCCGCTGCGGCCCATCGCGGGTCCGCTGTTCGATCGGTCCACGCTTTCCCGATAGGGCGCTAACCCGCCGGGCGACCACGGCGCCGCCGGATAACGCCTTGATCCGGACACGAAAGAACGCGGCCCGTCGACGCCGCGACACCCTGTGGCCCGTCGTGCGTGAGTGTTTCCCCCGCTCGCCCGGCACCACAAAAGACCCTCCTTTCGAAAGGCGCGTGCGCACCGCGAATCGCCTCAAATACCGAGCAGACTCCGAGGTGACAGGTCGCCTGCCCAGCGCAGCTTCGTCACCGGAAGGGGGCAATCGATGAGGCGGAGGAGCTAGCGATGGATATGCGCGTGAACCCGGTGCCGGACCTGTCGTCGGCCGAAACGTACCGAGACCCCAAGCGGCACGCGTGGTTGTTCTATCCGCTTTGGCTGCTGATGCCCGCGATCAGCATCGCGCTGGGATTGCAGACCGGACACACCGCGTGGTTCTGGCTCGTGCCAGCGTTCCTGTTCATCGGCATGCCGATCCTGGACCTGGTCATCGGCACCAGCACCCGAAACGCGCCCGAGCCGGCGGTGCCGCGGCTGGAATCCGATCCGTACTATCGATACCTCACCTACTTCTGCGTCGTCTTCCACTACCTCGCGTTGATCGTCGGTGCGTGGGCCGTGGCGACCCAGCCGCTCGACGTGCTCGGATACATCGGCGTCACGCTGTCCTGCGGACTGATCAGCGCGTACGGCATCGTCACGGCTCACGAACTGGGTCACAAGAAGGGCAGTCTCGAACGCTGGCTGTCGAAGTTCGCACTGGCGACCGGCGTGTACGGCCAGTACATGACGGATCACAACCGCGGCCATCATCGCGACGTGGCGACGCCGGAGGATTCCGGCTCCGCGCGCTTCGGCGAGAATTTTTACGCCTTCATGCTGATGCGCCAGTTGCCGCACAGCACCTTCAGCCGCCCCTGGCAGCTCGAAAAGGACCGCTTGTCCCGCAAGGGCAAGAGCGTGTGGTCGCTGGGCAACGAGTTCATCCAGCCCACGCTGATCTCGCTGGTCACCTACGGAATCCTGACGGCGATCTTCGGCCTCGCCGTCGTTCCTTACCTGGCCGCGGTGGCGTTCACCTCGTACTTCTTCCTGGCGATCATCGACTACATCGAGCACTACGGCCTGTTGCGCAAGAAGCTGCCCGATGGACGTTACGAGCGCGTGCGACCGGAGCATTCGTGGAACACCGACCACGTCGCCACGAACATCATGTACATGCACGCGCAGCGCCACTCGGATCACCATGCGTATCCGACGCGTCGCTACCAGGTATTGCGCAGCTATCCGAACCTGCCGACGCTGCCCAATGGCTATCCGGGCATGTTCTGGCTCGCGATGTTTCCGCCGCTGTGGCGCGCGGTGATGCACCCGCGAATACTGCAGATGTATGACTTCGATCTGAACAGGATCAACCTCGATCCAGGCAAGCGCGACGCGCTGTTCAAGAAGTACTCGCGCGTTCCTGACGCGTCCAAGGCGCTGCCGGCTGCAGCGCCTGCGCAAGCAGCGTCGTCGCCGACTGCCAGCGTCTCCGTGACGGCGAACGCAGCGCCGAAGTCCTACAAGTGCCCCGGGTGTGGCTACACCTATCGGGAAGCCAACGGCGATGCGTCGCAGGGTTTCGCAGCAGGCACGCGCTGGGCACAGATCCCTTTCACGTGGTCGTGCCCCGACTGCGCGGTGCGGGACAAGGTGGATTTCGTCGAGGTGCATCCCGCGCGCGCGAACGTCCACGCATGAAACGCAGCGGCACGCGATGAAACCGTCGCGCGCAGTCGACGGCTGGAGGCGGCGCGACAGCTGGACGTCGCGCCGCGCATGCGTCTGTGCACGGGTGCAAGCAAGGCTCCTGCTCGAAGCCAGGCCATAGAAGGGTTCGCCGATGAAGCCATCCGCTCAGCGCATTCTCAAGGCGAAGCGATGGGAGCTGTCCGAGGCCTTCTTCGAGCAGCCAAAACCCGTGGTCACGGTGACCGCGCCGGCCGGCTACGGAAAATCGACGCTGTTGTCGGAGTGGCGCAAGGACGTCGTCGCACGCGGATCCGAAGTCGTGTGGCTGGTCGTTGCCGAGGATGATCGCGACGGCGACAAGCTGACGATCGATCTTCTTCACGCCGTCGCTCCTGCGGATGCCCAGCGTAGCCAGATGCTGCTGGGCGGAGCGGGCACCAAGGGAAAGCGCGCCGTGATCATGGCGCTGCTCGCCGAGATCGCATCGCGCAGTCATCGCACCGTCCTGTTCATCGACGACATCCACTGGCTGGCGGACAGCGCGTCCGAACCGATCCTGCGCTTGCTGATCGCCAATCAGCCGAGGGGACTCGGCCTCGTTCTCAGTGGCAGAACACAGGAGTCCTCGCTGGTCAGCGAGGCGCTGCTGGAAGGACGCCTCACGCGATTCGCGTCGTCGCAGCTCGCGTTCGACGATGCCGAAGTGGCGGCTCTTCTGCGACAGCACGACGTCGATCCGCGCCCGGCGCTCGTCAACGGCATCGTCGAACGCACACACGGTTGGCCCGCGGTCATCCGCCTGATCGCGATGACCTTGCAGGAGGATCCGCATCACCAGGACGCCTTCCTGCGCGGCATGGTGGATCGACGCCAGGCGCTGACGGAATACCTGAGCGATGTGCTGTTGTCGCGCCTGCCCGAGCGGTCCGCCACCTTTCTGCTCCGGATCTCGCTGCTGCGCCGTTTCAGCGTGAGCCTGGTGGCAGCGGCCACCGGCATGGCGGACGCGCGGAGTCTTCTCGATGACCTCGAGCGTCGGGCGCTGCCGTTCAGCCGCAGCGGAGATCCCGCGCTTCCGTATGCGCTGCATCCACTGGTCCGGGAGTTCCTGCTCGCGCGGGTGAATCGCGAGGACCCGGTCGCCATCGCGGAACAGAGCCGGCGCGCCCTCGAATGGATGGATGCCAACCGGCGAGTGGATGCTGCGATCGACCTGAGCCTGGACGTCGGCGACATCGACGCGGCCGCCGCGCTGATCGATCGCTACTCGCGAATGGAGGCCCGCAACTACGGGCGGCATTCCACGTTCCTGTACTGGACCAACAAGCTGCCCCCCGAGCACCTGAACCGGTTTCCGAAGATCCAGTGCATCCGCGTGTGGTCGCTCAATGTCGTCCGACGCTATGGAGAGGCCGACGCGATCCTCCATGGCCTCGAAGCACAAGTCGCCGAGCAGAATTCGCGCGATGTCCTCGATCCTTCGTCGCAGCGGGACTACGTCGTCCGCGCGGTCGAGCTGGAGCGCTACATCCAGCTGACGTTGCGCGACCAGTGGGTTGGTCTCGCACCGAAGGTGCGCAACTGGATCGAGCGCTGGCCCGACAGCGACAAGATGGACCTGGGCATCGCGCACGTCCTGATCGGATGCGGACTGAGTGCGAGCAGCGATTTCGAGGAAGCCCTGCACCACCTTCGGCTGGGCCAGCGCTACTGGCGTGAGGTCAAGGCGCACTACGTCGCGGCCTGGGCCGACATGTGGGCGGTCACGACGCTCGCCAAGCAGGGCCAGGTGCGACAGGCCCTCTACGAATGCGACGAGGCGGTCGCCGAAGTGGCGACGCATCTGGGCGGACAGACGCCCGCCGAGATCATGCTGCAGGCGATGCGGGGCTACCTGCTGTACGAGATGAATCGCATCGACGAAGCAGGCGCGGCGCTGGAGTACGGACTCACCGCGCTCGTTGAGCAGTGCTCGGTCGACTCGCTGATCATGGGCTACGTGGCGCTGGCGCGTATCCAGAATTCGCAGGGATCGCAGATGGACGCCCTCGAGACGCTGGCCGAGGGCGAGGTGCTGGGCTGGGCGCACAATCTTCCGCGCCTGGCGATCGCCGTCGCCGCCGAGCGCATCGACCTGCTGCTGCGCCACGGCGAGATCAACCAGGCGCTGGTGGTCTGGGACGATCTGAAATGCTCGGCATCGCGCAAGGCCGGCCGCGAGTTCGACAACGTCCTGCGTGACAAGGCGAGCCGCATCGAGGCGCGTGCGGCGCTGCTGACCAACCGGTCCGCCCGCGCGCTGGAACTGATCGCACCGGCACTCGCGCACGCAGTCGAAACGCGGCAGCGCAGGAAGCAGGTCGAGCTGCTGCTGCTCAAGGCGATGGCGACACAGCAGGGAGATAACCTGCACGCCACGTTTGCGATCGTCCAGGAAGCGCTGGACGTCGCCATGTCGCAGGGCTACATCCGCGTGTTCGCCGACGAGGGACCGCCGCTGCAGCGCTTGCTGACGGCGTATCGCGAACAGCGTGGCGATGCGCTGAGTCCTGCGAGCGTGGCCTATCTGCAGCAGGTGCAGAAGGCCTTTGGTCCGCGCAGCGAAACCTCGAGTGAAGCGGGGACGGCGCCGATCGGGCAGGAGCTCACCACGCGTGAACTCAAGGTGTTGAGGAAGCTTCAGTCCGGGCTGTCGAATCGCGAGCTGGCGGACGTTCTCTTCATCACCGAAGGGACGCTCAAGTGGCACCTGCGGAACATCTACAGCAAGCTCGGCGTCGTGAGCCGGCTCGCCGCCGTCTCCGCCGCCCGCCAGATGGGACTGATCGCCGAGGAAGGCGAAAGCCGCAAGCCGGAACGCGCCTCGGCTCGATAGCGCGAGCCGCGGGAAAACCATTCGCCTACGAAGACCGCGTCCGTTCGGATGCGGTTTCGTCGTGCCTGTTGAGTAGGGTCTTCGCGATTTTTCCGTCCTCAAAAGGAGGGGATCCAAAGACCCTCCTTACGGCAGGCGCAACGCCGATCCGTTTGTTCCAACGTCCCGCCGCGAAACACATCGCCGGTGGAGGCCTGCGATCGACAGTCGCCGGAATGCGATCCGGCGAGACGCAGGAGCAGCGAACAGCCGGAGCGGCGGAGATCCGCCCCCGCGATACATCAACGAGGAGAAGCGCATGCGCATCAGAAAATATGATTTTGATTACAGCCGGCGATCGTTCATCGAGAAGGTGGCCAAGGGCACGGGAGCCGGTGTTCTCGCTCCGCTGTGGCCAACCATTGCCAACTCGGCCGACGACATCTCGAAAGCCTATCCCGACGAACTGCTGTCGATCGAGCTCTACACCAAGGGCAAGATCAAGCCCGGCGATCTGCTGACGCCGAACAACGTGGACGTCGTGAAGGATCTGCTGGATCCGATCGCCTACAAGCAGGTCAAGGAGCAGGGCCGCAAGATCTGGATCAAGGAGGCGACGAAGGACGTCACCTCGCTGTTCAACAACACGTACCTGGACATCACGCTCAAGAACAAGGGACGCGGAAAGTTCGGCCCCGACGGCAACGTCTGGACCGATGGCGAAGTCGGCAAGCACTGGGTCGGTGGTCTTCCGTTCCCCGACATCACCGAAGGCGCGCAGTGCATGGCCAATCTCTGCGGGAACTGGGGTCGCCACGACTACTCGCAGTACGCCATCCCGAGCTACTCGCTGGATCCGGGCGGCGACGACGCGTACTTCCACGAATTCGTCTGGACCGAGCTGCAGGTCACGGGCCGCAACGACGGCACCGTCTACAACAACTTCAGCGACAAGCTGCGCTACAACACGGTGTTCTTCACCGCTCCGAACGACACGAAGGGTTCGTCGTTCCTGTCGGTGTGGTACTACGATCAGCGCAAGTTTCCGGATCTCTACGGATACTTCCCGGCGTTCAAGCGTGTTCGCCAGTTCCCGACGAACCAGCGCTTCGAGCCGCTGGTGCCCGGCATCACGCTGTTCCTGTCGGACGCGTGGGGCGCCGGCGACCCGATGCTCACCTGGGGCGATTTCAAGATCGTCGAGCGCAAGCCGTTTCTCGGCGCGGTATCCGGAAGCCACAACTGGTACGGCGCGGGCAAGTCGCCGAACTGGGAGCCGCCGCGCAACGGCGGACCGAAGGGCAAGACGTTCTGGGACACGACGTTCGAGCTGATCCCGGAAGCGATCGTGTGGGATTCGGCACCGACCGGATATCCGCGTTCGCCGGTCGGCCGCCGCCGCGAATGGATGGACGCCCGCAACGGCATGATGATCAGCCAGGTCACCTACGACCGGCGCGGCGGAATCTGGAAGCAGTTCGAGCCCGGCTTCGGTCAGTTCAAGAACGAAAAGGGCGCGTACAAGGACAAGAAGGGATATCCCGACTGGTCGTGGCTGTACTGCACGATCCACGACATCCAGACCAATCGCATGACGCTGCTGCGTCACAGCGAGAAGGTGAAGTCCGGCTATGCCAGCCGGTACGACGATGGTGGTGAGGACGTCTACAACAAGTACATGACCAGCTCGGCGATCAACCGTCTCGGTCTGTAAGCCGATGTCCTGATCGAGGTTCTGGCGAAGCAGGTGATGGCAAAGGCCCGGGCTGAAACGCCCGGGCTTTTTTGCTGATGCGCTCTTCTTCCCCTTCCGCAAAGCCCTCATTTCGACAGGCGCGAATCCGTCGCGTGGTCGGCAAGCTCGTTGGAGAACCGCGACCGATCGCGGTCGATCGATCGCCGGATACGGATGCATGAACGTCGACACCGCCAGTCGCAGGACACCCGGGAGCAAGGAAGCCGACGAGTACCTCGCGCTCCGCGATCTGCTGGTGCGCCTGAGAGAGGACTACGACACGGCGTATCGGCAGTTCCGCTGGCCGCAGGCTTCCCGCTTCAACTGGGCGCTGGACCACTTCGATGCGCTCGCGTTGGGGAATGCGAACGTCGCACTGAAGATCGTCGACGCGAGCGGCAGCGAGACGTCGCGGACGTTCGAGCAGATGCGTCGAGCCTCCAACCGCGCCGCGCATTTCCTGATCCGCAAGGGAATGTGCCGCGGCGATCGCATGATCGTCGTCCTGCCCAATCGCGTCGAGCTCTGGGAGCTGATGCTGGCATCGATCAAGCTGGGCATCGTCATCTGTCCCGCGACGACGCTGCTGTCGAAGGCCGATCTTCGCGAGCGTGCGGAACGAGCCGGCGCACGCGCGATCGTGGCCGATGCCGACACCGCCGCGAGATGTGACGGCTTTCCTTGCGCGGTGAGAATCATCTGCGGCCCGTCCCGATCGGGCTGGGCCGCATACGACACGGCGGACTGCGCAGAAGCGTTCGATGGCCAGGGCACGACGCGCCCGGAAGATCCGAGCCTTCTGTACTTCACGTCCGGCACGACCAGCAAGCCGAAGATGGTCACGCATACGCAGCGCAGCTATGCGGTCGGCCATCTCAGCACGATGTACTGGCTGGGCCTGCTTCCGGGTGACGTGCACTTCAACATCAGCACCCCGGGCTGGGCCAAGCATGCGTGGAGCTGTCTCTTCGCTCCGTGGACGGTGGGCGCCACCGTGTTCGTCTTCAACCAGCCGGCGTTCGATGCCGCGCGCACGCTCGAAGCGATCGAACGCCACGGCGTCACGACGCTGTGCGCACCGCCCACTGCCTGGCGCGCACTGATCCAGAAGGATCTGTCGTCGTACCGCATGCGCCTGCGCGAAATCGTCAGCGCGGGAGAACCGCTCAACCCGGAAGTGATCGAGCAGGTGCGCGCTGCGTGGAACCTGACCGTGCGCGAAGGCTACGGCCAGACCGAATCGACGGCGCTGATCGGCAACTCGCCGGGGCAGGCAGTTCGTGCCGGTTCGATGGGACGCCCGCTGCCGGGATACCGGATCGAACTTCTCGATGCCGACGGAACGCCGGCGGAAGAAGGTGAAATTTCCGTGAGCCTGGCCGAGCGCCCAGCCGGGCTCATGGGCGGGTACTACGGCGATGCGGAGAAGACACAGGCCGCCATCGGCGGACGCTTCTACGGCACCTCCGATACGGCGCGCCGCGACGAGTCCGGCTTCTACTGGTACGTCGGCCGCACGGACGACGTCTTCAAGAGCTCCGACTACCGGATCTCGCCGTTCGAACTCGAGAGCGTGCTTGTCGAACATCCGGCCGTCGTCGAGTCCGCCGTCGTCGAAAGCCCGGACGCCAGGCGCCTCTTCGTTCCCAAAGCCTTCATCACGCTCAGGGCGGGAATCCGCGCAGACGACATCACTGCGAAATCCATCTTCGAACACGCACGGGCGCGTCTGGCGCCGTATCAGCGCATCCGCGTGATCGAGTTCGGTGAATTGCCGAAAACCATTTCGGGAAAGATCCGGCGCGTCGATCTGCGCAAGGCGGAAGCCGAACGAAGGGCCAGCGGAGAGCGGCTCGAGAGCGAGTTCTTCGAGATGGATTTTCCAGAATTCAGCAACAGCCGGTTCGGTTCGTCCTGAATCGGCGGGCAGACTTCGCGCCCCTTCCACGCAACGGGCGAACGAGGCGATTCCATCGCGCCAAGCAGCAACGATCCATCAAACAATAACGGAGGAGACAGATGCGGGACTCGGTGAGGCTGGCGTGCGTGGTGGCTTGCGCTTCGATGAGCCTGGCGACGGGGCAAGGATGGACGGCTGCGCCCGCGCCGGCGACAGGATCGGCGCAGGTCGATGCGAAGCGAATCATCGACGCGGATCGCGAGCCAGGATCGTGGATGAGCACGGGCAGGACCTACGACGAGCAGCGCTTCAGTCCGCTGGCGAAGATCACGACGCGCAACGTCAAGGATCTGGGCCTCGCCTGGAGTTATCGGCTGGATGTGGATCGTGCGACGGAAGCCACGCCGATCGTCGTCGACGGCGTCATGTACGTGACGGGTGCGTTCTCCATTCTGTCCGCGCTCGATCCGGTTACCGGCGCGGAACTCTGGAAGTTCGATCCCAAGGTTTCACGTGACAAGGGCCGCGACGGCTGCTGCGACGTGGCCAACCGCGGCGTCGCGGTCTGGAAAGGAAAAGTGTTCCTCGGCGCCTACGACGGCCGCCTGATCGCGCTGGACTCGAAGAGCGGAAAGCCGTTGTGGGTAACCGACACGACGCCCGACAAGACGCGCAGCTACACGGTCACCGGCGCACCTCGCGTCGTGAACGGCAAGGTGATCATCGGCAACGGCGGGGCCGAACTCGGCGTGCGCGGATTCGTGGCCGCCTACGATACCGACACCGGCAAGCAGCTCTGGAAATTCTTCACGGTGCCGGGCGATCCGCGTTATCCGCCCGAGAGCGAGGCGATGAAGCGGGCGAAGGCCACGTGGACCGGCGACAACTTCTGGAAGTTCGGCGGCGGCGGCACGGTCTGGGATTCGATGGCCTACGACCCGGATCTCGATCTGCTCTACATCGGCGTCGGCAACGGCTCGCCGTGGAATCGCAAGCTGCGCAGTCCGGATGGCGGCGACAATCTGTTCCTCTCGTCCATCGTTGCGTTGAAGGCGAACACCGGTGAGTACGTCTGGCACTACCAGACCACGCCGGGCGACACCTGGGACTACACCGCCACGCAGCACATCATCCTGGCCGAGCTGACGATCAAGGGGCAGCCGCGCAAGGTGCTGATGCAGGCGCCGAAGAATGGATTCTTCTACGTCATCGATCGCGCCAGCGGAAAACTGCTCGGCGCCGACAAATTCGCGAAGGCGACGTGGGCATCCCATGTCGATCTGAAGACCGGGCGACCCGTCGAGAATCCCGAAGCCGACTGGGCCAACGTCAAGGAGCCGCAGCTCGTGTATCCCGGGCCGATCGGCGCGCACAACTGGCAGCCGATGTCGTTCAGTCCGCTGACGCGCCTGGTGTACATCCCGAGCAACGAGGCGCCCGCGCTGTACACGCCGAACAACGAGCAGCGCTTCACCGGCCGAGGGGCCTGGCATCTGGGCATGCCGCCGGTCGATCTTCCCGAGGACGCCAAGACCCTCAAGGACGTGCTCGGCCTGTTCAAGGGATCGCTGCTCGCGTGGGACCCGGTCGCGCAGCGCGAGGTGTGGCGCCAGCCGTATCCGTACATCAACAACGGTGGCGTGCTGAGCACGGCGGGCGGCCTCGTCTTCCAGGGCACGGCGGACGGGCGGTTCCTTGCGTACTCCGCGGACAAGGGCAGCAGGCTGTGGGACGTGGCGGCGAATACCGGCGTCATCGCCGCGCCCATCAGCTACGAGATCGGCGGCGAGCAGTACGTCACCGTCGCCGCGGGCTGGGGCGGTGGTGCGCCGCTGGTGCTGGGTGCGGTGTCGTCGTCCGGGGATGTCGGATCCGAAGCGCGCGTGCTGACCTACAAGCTGGGCGGCAAGGCCACGTTGCCGGCGCCCAGGCCGCGGCCCACGGCGTTGCCCGAGCCGCCCGCACTCACCGCGGATGCGGCGATGATCGACAAGGGACGCGCGCTGTACAACGGTCACTGCGGCATGTGCCACGGGCCGAGCACGGTGGGAAGTTCGGTGCTCCCCGATCTGCGTTACCTCACACCGGACAAGCATCAGATCTTCGCGGGCATCCTGGCCGGCGCCTTCGCGCCCCAGGGAATGCCGTCGTTCATGGACGTGCTGACGGCGCCGGATGTCGACGCGATCCACCAGTACATCATCAAGCGCGCACACGACCTGAAGAAGGAACGTGCCGAGGAGGCCACGCGCTGATGGACCGCGTATCCAGCAGGTCCGATGCGCTGGACAAGGACGGCATCGTGTCGGGCGCGCGGGAAGGAGGCTCGGGACTTCATCGCAGTGGCTCCATCGGGGAGAAGCTCGAGCCGATGAGGGCTTCGGTCGTCCCGTACGCAAAGCTCACGCGTCGCGAGCAGCAGGTCATCCAGATGCTCAGCCGCGGATGGTCCAACAAGCGCATCGCCAGCGAACTGTTCGTCGCCCAGGACACGGTCAAGTTCCACCTCAAGGCTTCGTATCGGAAGATCGGCGTGCACAGCCGCATGGAGGCCGTGTATGTCGCCTCGCAGCTGGGCCTGGTCCGGTTCCCGGCCGCGACGCCGTCGTCCTGCAGCATCGAGTAGAACAAATAGAACAAAGAAGCGACGCGGCCTGCGCGTGCAAACCGCTACGCGAACCTGTCGTGGCGGCTCCGCCCGTCAGTGCTTCAGCATCGCCTTCTGGCTGCCCCCAAGGCGCCAAATGAGGTCGGGGACTGTTGATGCAATCCACGCAAGCCACGCCGCCGCGCGCCGGATGAAAATCACGTCACTTGCGCACACGTGATGGTTCGGCACGAGGGTCCGCGTGCGTCGCACCGGGACGGCGAGTCTGGGCGCGTACCGTCGCCGCACGACTGCGAAGATCCTCCAGCACCGTCCGCACGCGCACGAGGCCAAAGAAGCTGAGCAGCGAGGTAAGTGCCACCTGTGCCATCTGCGCGGCCGGTCCTTCCGGGCTGCGCCCTTCCAGGTTCTCCAGGAAGATCTTGAGCTCGGCGTGCGCGAGGTTCGTGGCTGCCTCGACATGCAGCTTGCAGACCTCCGGATGAAAACCGAGTTCTTCGGTGTAGCCCGCTGCACGCATGTCTCCCCAGATGCCGACGAGCTGCGCATCGATCCGGCCCAGATGCAGCGCCTTGCCACGCTTCACCAGCTTGATCGCGCCGATCTTCTCCAGCGCCCTGGCATCGTCCATCGCTTTCGGGTTGAGTCCGAGCACGCTCGATAGCGGCACCAGCGAATCGTCCACGCCCACGCGCGCGGCGATCAGGCGGTCGAGGTGCGGAAACGCGCTCGCGTCGGCCGGCATCGCTGTCGCGTCGCCGTCGAGCGCGCGCTTGATCATGTGGAGCGGGAGTCGCTTTTCCTTCTGCAGCTTGCGGATCGCGATGACGGCCTGCGCATGCTCCTCGCCATAGTCGGCGACGTTGGTCGCGGGCCGGGATGGTTCCGGCATCAGGCCGTGGCGCAGGTAGACGCGGATGGTTTCCCGGTTCACACCGGTCCGCTGCTCGAGATCCCGCATTTTCATGGTGTTCTAACTCCCGGACACGGTCCGGTTCCTGGCGGGGCGGGGCCGCTCAATTGCGCCTTTGCTCAACAGCTTAACCAAGCACGTGTCCCGTCTTTCCAAAAATGCGTTGACAGTATACGCATTATTGCGTTTACTACATACGCGCTGCTACCGGAGCGCGGCGGATCTCTTCGAAGGTGAGCGGCTCGGACTTCGTGGGGATGCCTGGCACCGGGCCAAGTACCCAGACGCAAGAGGAGAACCAAATGAGTGTTCCGAAGATTCCGACGGAGCTGATTGCCCCGGCGTTCAATCCGGCGACGTTCGGCATCGGCCGCCGTGAAGCGATCGATCAACTCTTCACGCGGCTGCGCAAGGACTACCCCCTGGCGCTGGCCGAGGTGCCGGGCTACGACCCGCACTGGATCGTCACCAAGTACGAGGACATCCGCGAGATCTCGCGCCAGGATCACCTGTTCCACAGCGCAGACCGGTCCAAGACGCTGGCATCGCAGATCGCCGAGAAGCTGATGCGCGATTACAGCGGCGGCATGCCGACGATCTTCAAGACGCTCGTGCACATGGATGATCCGGAACATGCGGAGCACCGCAAGGTCACCCAGCCGGAGTTCTATCCGCAGGCCATCGCCAAGATGGAGTCGCAGATCCGCGAGATGGCGCGCCGGCACATCGACGAATTCCTGGCCAAGGGGCAGGGCGCGGACTTCGCCACCGAGCTCGCGTTCCGGTTTCCCGCCGAAGTGGTCCTCACGATGATCGGCGTGCCCAAGAAGGACCACCAGAAGCTTCTCGACCTGACGCACTGGCTGTTCACCTACGCCGATCCGGACCTGTGCCGGCCGGGGGCGAACATCACCGACCCGCAGGAGATCATCAAGACCTGGGACGTCGTCTACAACGAGTTCAAGAACTACTTCGAGTCGATGATCCACGAGCGGCAGACCTGCCCGATGGGCGATCTGACCTCGCTGATCGCCAACGGCAAGGTCGGCGGCTGCCCGATGAACGAGCGCAACATGATCAGCTACCTCGTGATCCTCTCCACGGCGGGGCACGACAGCGCGGCGGCGACCAGCGCCATGAGCATGTGGATGCTGGCCGAACATCCCGAGCTGTTCCGCAAGATGAAGGACAACCCCGGCCTGATCCGCGGCTTCGTCGACGAGTCGATCCGCTGGGCCAGCCCGGTGCAGCAGTTCGTGCGCTCGGCGACCGAGGACTACGTGCTGCGCGGCCAGCAGATCAAGAAGGGCGACCTGCTGTACCTGTCATACATCTCGGCCAACCGCGACGAGGAGGTGTTCAAGGATCCGTTCACGTTCGATCCGGAGCGCTCGCCCAACAGCCACATCGCCTTCGGCTACGGTCCGCACATCTGCCTGGGCCAGCACCTGGCCAAGCTGGAGATGCGCGTCCTGTGGGAGGAGCTGCTGCCGCGGCTCGCGTCCGTGGAAATGGCCGCCCCCGGCAAGTTCGCCGAGTCCGAGTTCGTCTGCGGGCCCAAGAGCGTGCCCATCAACTACACCCTTGCCTGAGCGCGCCGGCAAAGAAGGATCGAGATGAGCACCCAGCCCTGGCGCAAGTTCCAGTGTGTCCCCTGCGGCGAGATCTACGACGAGGAACTCGGCGTCCCCGAGTTCAACATCCCTCCCGGCACGCGCTGGGAGGATGTGCCCGAGGATTGGCTCTGCATGGCCTGCGGCGCGCCCAAATCCGACTACGTGCTGCTCGAAGGCTGATCCACCGAGTTGTACCGCGCCGCCCTCTCCCTCCTCCCCCTCGGTTGCACTCTGGGGGAGGGCGGCGCCCTTTTCTGTTTTCCATCCCGGGCCCGCGCGCATCGCGCCGCTGCCGCCGTCGCGGTCCCGGCTTCCGGGATCCGGCAAGGGCGGCGTGATCCCCGCTCCCGTGGCCGGGATCCTCGAGTTGCCCGCCACACGCCATTTTTCGACTGCTTCGAGCCCATCATGACCGCCACTCCCTTCCGCTCCTCGTGGATGAACGAGGAACTCGATCTCCTGCGCGATTCCGTGCGCCGCTTCTTCGAGGCCGAGGCCGTACCGAACGACCACCGCTGGAACCAGCAGAAGCACGTCGATCGCGAGTTCTGGCGCAAGGCGGGCGAGGTGGGGATCCTCTGCGCGGGAATCCCTGCCGAATACGGCGGCGCCGGCGGGACCTTCGCGCACGAGGCGGTGATCTTCGAGGAGCAGGGCCGCGCGGCCTGCACGAGCTTCGGCAACCACGTGCACAGCGGCATCTCGGCGCATTACGTCAACGCCTACGGCAGCGAGGCGCAGAAGCGCCGCTACCTGCCCAAGCTCGCAAGCGGCGAGATGGTGGCTGCGATCGCGATGACCGAGCCCGGCGCCGGATCGGATCTGCAGAACATCAAGACCCGCGCCGTGCGCGACGGCGACCACTACGTCATCTCGGGCGCCAAGACCTTCATCTCCAATGGTTCGCAGGCCGATCTGCTCGTGCTCGCGGTCAAGACCAACCTGGATGCGGGAGGCCGCGGCATCTCGATGCTGCTGGTCGAGACCGCGGACCTGCCTGGCTTCCGCCGCGGCA
This sequence comes from Panacagrimonas perspica, assembly GCF_004364935.1. Lineage (GTDB taxonomy): Bacteria > Pseudomonadota > Gammaproteobacteria > Nevskiales > Nevskiaceae > Panacagrimonas > Panacagrimonas perspica. Next base: position 1,121,231 of record NZ_SOBT01000009.1, read on the forward strand.
AGATCCTCGACAAGGTCGGCATGCACGGCCAGGACACCTCGGAGCTGTTCTTCGACGAGGCGCGCGTGCCGGTGGAGGCGCTGCTGGGCGTCGCCGAGGGCCAGGGTTTCGCCCAGATGATGCAGCAGCTGCCGCGCGAGCGCGTCATCATCGCGCTGCAGGCGCTGGCCACCGCCGAACGCGCGGTGGAGCTCACGCACCAGTACACGCACGAGCGCAAGGCCTTCGGCAAGCACATCGCCGACTTTCAGAACACGCGCTTCTCGCTCGCCGAATGCCACACCGAGGCCCGCATCGGCCGCGTCTTCATCGATCACTGCATCGAGAAGCTGCTCGTCGCCGAACTCGACACCGCGACCGCGTCGATGGCCAAGTACTGGATCACCGACAAGCAGTGCGAGATCGTCGACACCTGCCTGCAATTCTTCGGCGGCTACGGCTACATCGCCGAATACCCGATCGCCCGCATGTTCGCCGATGCGCGCGTGCAGAAGATCTACGGCGGCGCCAACGAGATCATGAAGGAAGTCATCGCGCGCTCGATGTGAGTGCCCACCGGGGGGAGGTCGACGTGGAATTTCGCGACAAGGTCGTCTTCGTCGCCGGCGGCACCAGCGGCATCAACTTCGGCATCGCGCAGGCCTTCGCCGCTCGCGGCGCCCGGGTGGCGGTGCTGAGCCGCAGCGAGGAGAAGGTGGAGGCGGCCGTGAAGTCGCTCAAGGCCGGCGGCGGCTGCGCGGTCGGCTTCGCAGGCGATGTCCGCGACATCGGATCGATCGAGGCGGCGATGGCGCGCGTGAGCGCGGAGTGGGGCGCGATCGACGTGCTGATCTCCGGCGCTGCCGGAAATTTCCTCGCCGAGGCCGAGAAGCTGTCCGCGAACGGCTTCAAGACCGTGATCGACATCGATCTGCTCGGATGCTTCAACGTGATGCGCGCCGCTTTCCCGCACCTGCGCAAGCCGGGTGCCGCCATCGTCAACATCACCGCGCCGCAGTCGTGGCTGCCGACACCCATGCAGATGCACGTCTGCGCTGCGAAGGCCGGCATCGACCAGATCACGCGCACCGCCGCAATGGAATGGGGGGCACACGGCATCCGCGTGAACTCCATCGCGCCAGGGCCCATCGCGGAGACCGAGGGCATGCGCCGGCTGGCGCCGACGCCGGCAGCGGAAAAGGCCTGGACCGACAGCATTCCGCTGCGCCGCTGGGGGACCAAGCGCGAGATCGCCAAGGCAGCGCAGTGGCTGTGCTCGGACGACGCGGCCTACGTCACCGGCGTGGTGCTGCCGGTGGACGGCGGCTGGTCGTTGGGAGGGTCTGGCGCGATGGCGCGCGCGGTCGTCGCCTGACGCCGAAGTCCATTCACGCCGCACGACCCCGGACCGGGATACGGCCCTCGCTGGAGAACGTTTTACGCCAGCGCCGAAACGTGCCGTCACGCAACAGCATCCGCAGCTTTCTAGCGTTCCAGCAATGACGGGAATGCACGCTGCGCACAGTTGCGGCGTTCGCACACCTTGCAGCCGAGCCCGATGCGCGTCGACGCATCGGGCTCGGTCAGGTCGAGGCCGCGGGAGTACACGAGCCGGTGCGCGTGGCGCAGATCGCAGCCCAGGCTCACGGCGAACGTTTTCTGCGGCCGCCCGTAACCGATCGGGCCGCTCACCACCTGCCGCGCGATCCAGAAGTAGCTGCGTCCGTCCGGCATGCCGGCTATCTGCGTGAGCACGCGCTCGGGCTGGCTGAAGGCCTCGTAGACGATCCAAAGCGGACAGGTGCCACCGACGCGGGAGAAGTGGAAGTCGGAGGCCGAGTGTCGCTTCGACACGTTGCCCGCGCGGTCCACGCGCACGAAGAAGAACGGCAGCCCCGGCATGCCGGGACGCTGCAGCGTCGAGAGGCGGTGACAGACCGCCTCGAATCCGACACCGAAGCGATTGGCGAGACGCTCGATGTCGTAGGCCACTTCCTCCGCGGACTGCAGGAACGCCACGTACGGCATCGTCAGCGCGCCGGCGAAATAATTCGCCAGGCCCATGCGCGCGAGGCGACGCGACTCGTCGCTGGTGAAGGCGCTGTCGCGTAGCAGCGCATCGAGCACGTCACCGGCTTCGAGCAGCGCGAGCTGGAACGACATCTGGAACGCCTGCTGACCCGGGCGCAGGAAATCCGCCAGGACGAGCGTTCGCGTGGCCGCGTCGTAGCGATGCTTGTCGGCGCCGGTGTCGCTGCCGCTGCTCGTCACGATGCGCACGCCGTGCTTGTCGCGCAGCCGCTGCGCGAGCCGCGGCGCGGCGTCGCCGATGGTCAGCGCCGCATCGCGGAAGATCATCTCGGCGGCCTCGTCGAGTTCCTCGACGTGGTTGTGCCGCCGGTTGAGGTAGTCACGCACTTCCTCGTGCTGGCCGAGCATGCTGAAGGACGGCAGTCGCTGCTGGTCGCCCAGCGCGCCGAGCAAACCGTCCGCGCGATCGTTGGCACTACGGGCGCGGCGATGCAGTTCGAGAATCGAACGCGCGACGGCCGGCATGTTCGCAGCCAGCGATCGCAGCTCGGCCGTGGAGATCGACTCCGATCCGGCGTCCGCCAGCACTTCGCGCACCTCGGCGATCAGCCGCGACTCGTCGTCCTCCGAGAACACCTGCGGATCCAGGCCGAGCTGCGAATGGATGCGCAGCAGCACCGGCACCGTCAGCGGCCGCTGGTTGTGTTCGATCTGGTTGAGATAGCTCGGCGAGATGCCCAGCGACTTGGCGAGCGCGACCTGGCTGATGCCGCGCTCCTCGCGCAGCCGTTGCAGGCGCACGCCCATGAAGGCCTTTGCCATCTCAGGCCTCGCGAACGCGAAGCGCGATGCGTAGCCCGGGTGCAACCCGGGGCCCGCCTTTCCGAGAGCGGCGCATCCCGGGTTGCACCCGGGCTACTTCGCAAGATTCGCAAACAGGCGTTTCGACCTTCGCAATCCTTCGCATTTTTAACCCTTCCTGCGCGCTATCGGATGCGAATAATGCAAAACATCGCGCGGCATGAACAGCGCCGCGTTCTCACACGACGAGATCCCATGAACGCTCCTACCGCTTCCGGCTCCACCCTTTCCGTTCCCACCGTGAAGCTGCTGATCGGTGGCGAGTTCATCGACTCGCGCAGCACGCAGTGGCGCGACGTCGTGAATCCGGCGACGCAGGCAGTGCTGGCGCGCGTGCCGTTCGCCACGCCGCAGGAGCTCGATGCGGCGGTGGGCGCGGCGCAGACGGCGTTCAAGACCTGGCGCAAGACGCCGATCGGTGTGCGCGCCCGCATCTTCCTCAAGTACCAGCAGCTGATCCGCGAGAACATGAAGCCGCTCGCGGCGATTCTCACGGCCGAGCAGGGCAAGACCTTGCCGGATGCCGAAGGCGACATCTTCCGCGGCCTCGAGGTCGTGGAGCACGCCGCCAACATCGGCTCGCTGCAGATGGGCGAGCTCGCCACCAACGTCGCGTCGGGCGTGGACACGTTCACGTTGCTGCAGCCGCTGGGCGTGTGCGCCGGCATCACGCCGTTCAACTTCCCCGCGATGATCCCGTTGTGGATGTTCCCGATGGCCATCGCCACCGGCAACACCTTCGTGCTCAAGCCCTCGGAGCAGGACCCGATGGTGACGATGCGCCTGGTGGAACTCGCGATCGAGGCCGGCGTGCCCAAGGGCGTGCTCAACGTCGTCCACGGCGGTGAGGCCATCGTCAACGGCATCTGCGACCACCCCGACATCAAGGCCGTGTCCTTCGTCGGCTCGACGAAAGTGGGCACGCACGTCTATCGCCGCGCGACGCTGGCCGGCAAGCGCGCGCAGTGCATGATGGGCGCGAAGAACCACGCCGTGATCCTGCCCGACGCGCACAAGGAGCAGACGCTGAGCCAGCTCGTCGGCGCCGCGTTCGGCGCCGCCGGCCAGCGCTGCATGGCCGCATCCACGGCGGTGTTCGTCGGCGAATCGCAGAAGTGGATTCCGGATCTCGTCGCCAAGGCGAAGACGCTGAAGATCAACGCGGGCCATGAAGGCGGCAGCGATCTCGGCCCGGTGATCTCGTGCTCGGCGCGCGATCGCGTCACGACCCTGATCGAGGCCGGTCTGCGCGAGGGCGCGACGCTCGAACTCGACGGTCGTAACCCGGACGTCGGCGCCTACGGCAAGGGCAACTTCGTCGGTCCCACGATCTTCTCGAACGTGAAGCCGTCGATGTCGATCTACGAGCAGGAGATCTTCGGGCCGGTGCTGGTGATCCTGTCGGCGAAGACGCTCGACGAGGCCATCGAACTGGTCAACAGCAATCCCAACGGCAACGGCACGGCGGTGTTCACGCAGTCCGGCGCCGCCGCACGCAAGTTCCAGGAAGACATCGACGTCGGCCAGGTCGGCATCAACGTGCCGATCCCGGTGCCGGTCCCGCTGTTCTCGTTCACCGGCTCGCGCGCCTCGAAGCTCGGCGACCTGGGTCCGTACGGCAAGCAGGTGATCCTGTTCTACACGCAGACCAAGACCGTGACGCAGCGCTGGTTCGAGGACGACGTCGTCACCGGCGGTGTGAACACCACGATTTCGCTGCGCTGATCCGACGGCTGGAACCGGACGCCCGCCATGGACTTCGGTCTGAGCGAGGATCAGCTCGCCTACCAGCAGGCCGCACGCGATTTCGCGCGCGGTGAGCTGGCACCGCACGCGGCGGAATGGGACGCCAAGAGCGAGTTCCCGATCGAGACGATCCGCCGCGCGGGTGAGCTGGGCTTCTGCGGCATCTACACGCCCGAAGCGCTCGGCGGCCTGGGACTGTCGCGGCTCGACGCGTCGGTGATCCTCGAAGAACTCGCCGCCGGCTGCACCAGCACCACGGCCTACATCACGATCCACAACATGGCCACGTGGATGGTGGCCACGTTCGCGCAGCCTGGCGTTCGCGAAAACTGGGTGCCACGCCTGGCACGCGGCGAAGCACTGGGCAGCTATTGCCTGACCGAGCCGGGTGCCGGATCCGACGCGGCGTCGATCAAGACGCGCGCCGACAAGCGCGACGGCCGCTATGTTCTCAACGGCGGCAAGGCGTTCATCTCCGGCGCGGGCGCGACGGATCTGCTGGTGGTGTTCGCGCGCACGGGCGCTCCGGGTGCGAAGGGCATCTCGACGTTCGCGGTGCCGGCGGACAGCAAGGGCATCCGCTTCGGCAAGCGCGAACACAAGATGGGCTGGAACAGCCAGCCCACGCGCACGATCGCCTTCGACGACGTCGAGATCGACGGGGGCCATCGCCTCGGTGCCGAAGGCGAAGGCTTCTCCATCGCGATGAAGGGGCTCGACGGCGGGCGCATCAACATCGCGACCTGCTCGGTGGGCACCGCTCAGGCGGCGCTCGATCGTGCGCAGGAGCATCTGAATTCGCGCAAGCAGTTCGGCCAGATGCTCTCGCAGTTCCAGGCGCTGCAGTTCCGTCTCGCGGACATGGTCACCGAGCTGGTGTCTGCGCGACAGATGGTGCGACTCGCCGCGTGGAAGCTCGACACCGGCAGCCCCGATGCCACGACGTACTGCGCGATGGCCAAGCGCTTCGCCACCGACGTGGGATTCGAAGTGGCGAACCAGGCGCTGCAACTGCACGGCGGCTACGGCTACAGCCGCGAGTTCCCGCTGGAACGGCACGTCCGCGACAGCCGCGTACACCAGATCCTCGAAGGAACCAACGAAATCATGCGGGTGATCGTCGCCCGCGCCGTGCTGCGCGAAGGCGCGACCGAGGACTTGCGATGAAGTTGGAAAACCCATTCAACGCAGAGGCGCAAAGGACGCAGAGGAATCCAAAACCTTTTTTTCCTTTCTTCTTTTGCGTTCTTTGCGCCTCTGCGTTCACCGCTGTTCATAGAGACCCCACATGAGCGAATACATCAACCTCAAGCTGGAGAAGCGCGGCCACACGGCCATCGTCACGCTCTCCAATCCCCCTGCTCACACCTGGACGGCCGAAAGCCTGCGCTCGCTGCGCGAGCTGGTCTCTGACCTGAACGTGGATCGCAACATCTACGCGCTGGTGATCACCGGTGAAGGTGCGAAGTTCTTCTCGGCCGGCGCGGACCTGAAACTGTTCGCCTCCGGCGACAAGGCCGTCGCACGCGACATGGCGTCGCGCTTCGGCGAAGCCTTCGAGACGCTCAGCGCGTTTCGCGGCGTCAGCATCGCGGCGATCAACGGCTACGCGATGGGCGGCGGGCTGGAATGCGCGCTGGCCTGTGACCTGCGCATCGCCGAGGAACAGGCACAGCTCGCGCTGCCGGAAGCCGGCGTCGGCCTGCTGCCTTGCGCGGGCGGCACGCAGAACCTTGCGCTGCTGGTCGGCGAAGGCTGGGCCAAGCGGATGATCTTGTGCGGCGAGCGCATCGACGCTGCGACCGCGCTGCGCATCGGCCTGGTCGAACAGGTCGTGCCAGGGGGCACGTCGCTGGAGGCCGCGCTCAAGCTCGCGGAGTCCGTCGCCAAGCAGAGTCCCAGCAGCGTCACTGCGTGCAAGAAGCTGATCCAGGGCACGCGCAACACGCCGCTGTCGCAACTGCTGCCGCTCGAGCGCGATGCGTTCGTCGACCTGTTCGACACGCAGGACCAGAAGGAAGGCGTCAGCGCGTTCCTGCAGAAGCGCAAGCCGGAGTGGAAGAATGGCTGACGACGCCGGCAACACCGCGGTCGTGCTGCTGCGCGAGATCGCGGCAGGCGGCGGGAAGAAGATCGGCCACGCGACCTTGAACGCCGAGAAGGCGCTCAACGCGCTGTCGCTCGACATGGTGCGGGCACTCGATGCCGCGCTGGTGCGATGGGCCAAGGATGCGTCCGTCGCCTGCGTCGTCATCGATGGCGCCGGCGACAAGGGTTTCTGCGCCGGCGGTGACGTGCGCTTCCTGCGCGACGCATCGCTGTCGTTCAAGGGCGTGGGTCCGAATCCGCAGGCCGAGGCTTTCTTCGCCGAGGAATATCGTCTCGATCATCGCATCCACACCTACCCGAAGCCGGTGATGGTCTGGGGCGGCGGCATCGTCATGGGCGGCGGCCTCGGCCTGCTGGCCGGTGCGAGTCACCGCGTGCTCACCGAGACCTCGCGCATCGCGATGCCGGAGATCACGATCGGGCTGTTCCCGGACGTGGGCGGGAGCTGGTTCCTGCCGCGCATGCCGGGTCGCGCGGGGCTGTTCCTTGCGCTCACCGGCGCGGCGATCAACGCGTCGGATGCCTTGTACCTGGGGCTCGGCGATCACCTCGTCGCCACCGGTGATCGCGGCCGCGTGCTCGAAGCGCTGACGCGTGCCACGTGGTCGACTGGCGCGGACGACAACCGCTCTCGCCTCACCTTCCTGCTGCGTGAGTTCTCGCTGCGCAAGGACGCGGCACCCGAATCCAACGTGCGCAAGCACGCCGACGCGATCGCACGCATGACCGAAGGCGCGACGCTGGCCGAAGCGCGCCAGCAGATCACCGGCTACACCGGCGAAGACGCGTGGCTCAAGCGCGCCGCCGCTGCGCTGGCCTCCGGATCGCCGACCACGGCGGCGCTGATCTGGGAATTGCGCCGTCGCGCGCAGCACCTGGGCCTCGCGGACGTGTTCCGCATGGAGCTGATCGTGGCGTTGCAGTGCTGTGCGCATCCCGATTTTCCGGAAGGCGTGCGCGCGCTGCTGATCGAGAAGGACAACAAGCCGAAGTGGACGCCGGCCACGCAGGAAGCGGTCACCGCCGCCTGGGTCGAAGAGCACTTCACGGCGCCGTGGTCAGCACTCGCCAACGAGGTCAGCCCGCTGGCCGACCTGGGCCGCCCGTAGCCCGGACGAAGTCCGGGACGGAACACGCAGAACCCCGGACATCGTCCGGGCTACCGAATTCAACGAGGAGAACATCATGCGGATCGCCTTCCTGGGCCTGGGCAACATGGGTGCGCCGATGGCGCAGAACCTGATCAAGGCCGGTCATGAGCTGACCGTTTTCGATCTCGTCGCGGCCAGCGTCGACAAGCTGGTCAAGGACGGCGCCAAGGCCGGACGCGATGCGGCCGACGCGGTGCGCAACGCCGAGGTCGTGGTCACGATGCTGCCGAGCAGCGCCGCGGTGAAGCGGCTGTACCTCGGCGACGGCGGCGTACTCGCACACGCGGCGGCCGGCGCGCTGCTGATCGACAGCAGCACGATTTCGCCGGACGTCTCGCGCGAAGTGGCGACGGCGGCAGTTGCCAAGGGTTTCGCGATGATCGATGCGCCGGTCTCCGGCGGCACCGCCGGTGCGGCGGCCGGCACGCTGACGTTCATCGTCGGCGGTGAAGCCGCAGCGCTGGAACGCGCGCGTCCCTTGCTCGAGAAGATGGGCAAGAACGTCTTCCATGCCGGCGCCAGCGGCGCCGGCCAGATCGCCAAGATCTGCAACAACATGCTGCTCGGCATCCACATGCTCGGCACCTGCGAAGCCATCAACCTGGGCACGCGTCTCGGGCTGGATCCGAAGGTGTTGTCCGACGTGATGGCCAAGAGCTCCGGTCGCAACTGGTCGCTGGAGCTGTACAACCCCTGGCCCGGCGTGATGGAGAACGTGCCGGCGTCGCGCGAGTACAAGGGCGGATTCGGCACCGACCTGATGCTCAAGGATCTCGGACTCTCGCAGGAAGCCTCGCAGTCCGCGGGCGTCGCCACGCCGCTCGGCGCGCTGACGCGTCAGCTCTATCAGCTCCACAGCGGACGCGGCTACGGCGCGCTGGATTTCTCCAGCATCGTCGACGCGCTGCGCGCAGGCGCCTAGCGGGCTCTGCTCCTCGACGTCCACGCTGCGGATGAAGGATTTCGGCAGCTACGACTACGTCATCCTCGGCGGCGGCACGGCGGGCTGCGTGCTGGCCAACCGCCTGTCGCAGGATCCCGCCGTCTCGGTCCTGCTGCTCGAGGCGGGCGAGAAGGATGACTGGATCTGGATCCAGATTCCGGTCGGCTATCTCTACTGCATCGGCAATCCGCGGACCGACTGGTGTTACCGGACGCAGGACGAGGAAGGCCTCGGTGGCCGCAACATCGGCTACGCGCGCGGCCGCGTGCTCGGCGGAAGCTCGTCGATCAACGCGATGATCTACATGCGCGGTCAACGGCGCGATTACGACGAATGGGCGCAGCTCACCCGCGACGCGTCGTGGAACTGGGATCAGGTGTTGCCCGTCTTCAAGCGCGCGGAGGACCACTGGCGCGGCGGTGATGCGTACCACGGCAGCGGCGGCGAGCTGCGCGTCGAGCAGCAGCGACTGCGATGGGACATCCTCGATCGCTTCGCCGACGCGGCCGAGCAGGCCGGCATTCCGCGCACCTCGGATTTCAACACCGGCGACAACGAGGGTTCGGGCAAATTCGAAGTCACGCAGCGCCGCGGATGGCGATGGAGTGCGGCCAAGGCTTTCCTGCGGCCCGCATCGAAACGTCCGAACCTGCGCGTCGTCACCGGCGCCCTGATCGACAAGCTCGTGCTGGACGGATCGCGCGTCAGCGGCGTCGAATTCTCGCGCGGCGACGAACGCCTTCGCGTGTCCGCGAACATCGAGACGGTGCTGGCGGCGGGATCCATCGGATCACCCGCCATCCTCCAGCGATCGGGCATCGGCGATGCCCGCAGGCTCGCGACCCTGGGCATCGAGCCGCGTGTAAACCTGCCGGGTGTCGGCGCCAACCTGCAGGATCATCTGCAGCTGCGCTCGATCTACCGGATCGAAGGGATCCGCTCGCTCAACCAGCACGCCAACAGTCGTTGGGGCCAGCTGCTGATGGGGCTGGAGTACGCGTGGCGACGCAGCGGTCCGCTGAGCATGGCGCCCAGCCAGCTCGGCGTGTTCACGCGCTCCGATCCGTCGCAGGCGACGCCGAACCTGGAGTATCACGTGCAGCCGCTGTCGCTCGAGAAGTTCGGCGATCCGCTGCATCGCTTCCCTGCGTTCACGGCCAGCGTCTGCGCATTGCGGCCGACGTCGCGCGGCACGGTCGAGATCGTCTCGCCGCACGCGGCGGACGCTCCCCGCATCTCGCCGCGTTATCTCTCGTCGGAACATGATCGGCGGGTCGCGGCGGACGCATTGCGACTGACGCGGCGCATCGTCTCGATGCCGGCGCTCGCGCCGTATCGGCCCGACGAGTATTTACCGGGCGCGCGATTCCAGAGCGACGACGAATTGGCCGTCGCGGCGGGTGTCGTCGGCACCACCATCTTCCATCCCGTCGGCACCTGCAGGATGGGCCGCGACGACGATGCACAGGCCGTCGTGGATTCGCGTCTGCGCTTGCGCGGCATCGCGGGGCTGCGCATCGCCGACGCGTCGATCATGCCGACCATCACCTCGGGCAACACCAACGCGCCGACGGCGATGATCGCGGAGAAGGCCGCTGCGATGATTCGCGAGGATCGTCGCCGCTGAGCGCTGACGGGTCGCGAAGCAGGGCGGCTCGGCCATCCTTCATACTTCGCGGATGACGCTCGTCGAATCCCTGTCCCGCATCGGCTTTGCACGGCTTCTGCCGGCCGAGTCGCGCGGCTTGATCGAAGCCTGCGGGAGCCTCGCCGACTGGGATGCTTTCTGCGCGAGCTGGAACGACCTGCCGCACGACGGCTACATGGCGGACGGCGGGCGTTATCGACGGCGACGCCACGCCACGTTCGCGGTATCGCGAGCCGGCGACAGTGAACGAAGGCCGCACCAGCCGCACTACCAGAGCCGCGACTACAACCCGCTCAACGGCGGCGTGGTCCGCTGGTTCGAGCCGATCGAAGAGAGCGTGGCCACCGGCCCGACGATGGGCACGATGCTGCGGTTCTGCGCGCAGGTGTTCGACGCGCTGGCGCCGCCCGAGGTCGCGACGTGGCACGTCGAGGTGCACCAGTTCCGTATCGAGGCAGCCGGCGATGTGGTCGGGAATCCCACACCGGAAGGCCGGCATCAGGACGGCGTGGATTACGTGCTCGTGCTGATGATCCGGCGCCAGAACATCGCGAGCGGCACGACGACACTCCACACGGTGGACGGCTGCGATCTCGGGAGTTTCGCGTTGGAGCAGCCCTTCGACGCGGTGCTGCTCGACGATGCGCGGGTGCTGCACGGCGTGACGCCGGTCCGGCCCATCGATCCCGCGCAGCCGGCGTATCGGGACGTGGTGGTGGTGACGTTCCGCAGAGTCTGATCGCGGGATCGGAGCGGGACGTCTACTCGTCGGCCACTTCCGGCTCGGGCGGTTCCGACACCCGCACCAGCACCAGCAGCGTGGCCATCTCGCCACCGGCCATGACGAGCGTCTCGGCGTCGGCCTTCATCGCGAACACCTCGACTTCGCCATCGCGGTCGATGCGCAATTGCCCGTACTGCACCTGCCACTTGATCGGCTGGTTCTGGTAGCTGCCGGTGCCGTCGCCGTTCAACTGCAGGTCGATCGGCTGCCCCCGGTACGCGCCGATCCAGTGGCCGACGAGGCGCGGGATGATGGCGGCCTGCAGCGGCATCGTCATCAGCAAGAGGATGATCCCGATACGGCGCCAGGCGTTCACGGTCTCGGTCTCCAGCGGAATCGGGGAAGGTGTGCGCGAGCATAGCAGCGCGCTCCGGCCGGTCCGGATGAAACCGGCGCCGGGCATCCGGAACGCGCCATTTCTGTTGAGGCCTGTTGCGTTGTGACGGCCGGATCGGCCTCGCTACGATCGGCGCCACCCGAAGCCGAAGTCCCAGGAAACCGACATGCGATATACGCTGGCGTTCTTCTTCTGTGTGCTCTCCACCGTCACGCAGGCCGCCGGCGCGGACAAGGCCTGCTGGGACGAGTGGGAGTACAAGGATCAGGCGATGCTCCGGGCCTTCCAGTGCACGGAGAACATTTCGCTGAGCGCGGCGGAACTCGCGAAGACGTTCTGCCTGACCCGGATCGAGGGCGACACTCACAAGACCGCGGTCCAGTGTCCGGCGAAGATGAAGGCCAAGCGCGGTGCCGACGTGGTCGAGGTCAAGGTGAAGCACACCTGCACCGGCATCAGCCCGATGGGTCTGACGGGGAAAGCCAAGATCTTCTATTACGAAGATCCGGAATCCGACGAGGCCTCGCTGAAGGGACTCTGCAACGCGCTCGGCGGAACCTGGGCGAGTCCGTAGCGCACCGGAGCTGCGGCGAGCCGTGGTTACGCGCGCTTTGGCCGCGTATCCACCGGCAGGCACAGCAAGCCCGTCAGCAAGGCGAGCCCGACGTGGGCCATGTAGAGCGGCGTGAAGTCCTCTCGCAGCAGGACGCCCTGACCCAGTAGCAGCACCGTCACCGCGACACCCAGCACGGATCCGATCTGTCGCGTGGCCTGGTTGAAGGCGCTGCCGACGGCGTAGTGCGTCACCGACAGATGCGCGACGGCCGCGCCTGACAGGGACGGCAGCACCATGCCCACGCCGATGCCGCTCAACAGCAGGCCGGGCAGCCAGTCCCTGACGTAGTGGGGCTCGGTGCCCGGCACGAGCAGAAACCAGAGACCGCTGCAGGCGTAAATGACCGCTCCGCCGACCAGGAACGGACGATGCCCGAGCCGGCCGGCCAGGCGTCCCACCAGGATGGCGGTCGGCATCACCATCAAGGGGCCGGGTGTGATCGCGAGGCCGGCGTGCGGCAGGCTGAAGTGCCAGACCGAGGTCATGAAGAAGAAGAACGTGAAGAACATCATCGAGAACGCGACGCCGAACACCAGCGTGGCGATGTTGATGTAGCGATAGGTGCGATTGCGGAACAGCGCCGGATCCACCAGCGGCGTCTTGGCGGTGCGGGTCCAGACCACGAAGCCGATCAGCGCGATGAGCGCGGCGCTGCCGACGATGCCCAGATCGCCGCGCGTCCACAGCGGCGAGTCGAGCTGCACGATCAACAATGCAAGGCTGCCGACGCCGACGATCAGCAGCGCCATGCCGGTCCAATCGAGCGGTCGGGGGATGGCCGCGGGCGCCGATTCGCGCAGCAGCGTGCGTCCCTTCCACAGCGAGAACAGGCCGAGCGGCAGGTTGAGATAGAAGGCCCAGGGCCATCCGAGCGTGTCGACCACCAGCGAGCCCAGGCCTGGACCGGTGGCGGCGGCGAGGGCGCCGACCGCGCCCCACAGGCTCACGACGATGGCCCGCTTGGAACTTGGAAACGCATCGAGCACCAGTGACAGCGAAGCGGGGGTCAGCAGCGCGGCGCCGATCGCCTGCAGGACCCGAGCCGCGATCAGCGACCGGATGTCCGGCGCCAGGCCGCACGCGAGCGACGCGACCAGGAACAGCGCGACACCGGCGAGGAATACGCGCTTGCGCCCGAGCCGGTCGGCAAGGCCGCCGCCGGGAATCAGCATCGCGGCGAAGACCACCGAGTAGCCGTTCAGCACCCAGGACAGATCGGCAGCCGCCACACCGGGAAAGCCGGCACGCAGCGTGTCGAACGCGGCGAACAGCAGCGTGCTGTCGAGCGACACGAGGAACACCGCGATGCAGGTGACCCAGAACACCGGCCAGGGACGGGATGGCGCCTGCACCGGCGTGACCCCATCGAGAACCGCCTCGGCACTGCTCATCGGTCGAACTCCTTCGGTAATCGCTTCACAACAATATGATGATCGTCATAAAAGAAGCCGCATGAAGACACGCGGCCCGTCGTCCTAGTCTTCGCCCGGTTCGAAGCTCGCCAGCAGGTGGCGGCGACGGCCGGAGAGGAACGCGCGCCCCGGCGCGGTATCGCCCAGCGCACGCGCGATCTGAAGCGTTCCGATCAGGGTGCTGGCGACGGTTTCCGCTTCGTCCGCGGCACGGTGGCCCGGCAACCGGGCCCGCACCATCTCGATGAAAGCCTGCACGCGCCGGCGCGTCGCGGCCTGCACCGCGTCGCTCTGGCGCGGCATCTCGCCGACCAGGACGGCGATCGGGCATCCGGTTTCGACGGAGCCCAGGTGCGTGTCCGACAGGTAGGCGGATACGAGCGCCTTGAACGGCGTGGCGCCTCGGGCTTCCCGCCGCTCGATGGAAGCCACGAGCGTCTGCATGCCCTCGCATCCGGCCTGCTCGATGGCTTCGACGATCAGGGCGTCGCGGCTGGCGAAGTGCGCATAGAAGCCGCCATGCGTCAGGCCTGCCGCTTTCATGATGTCGGCGACCCCGACGCCGTCGTACCCGGCACGCCGGATCGCCCGCGCCGCCGTATCGACGATACGGGCGTGCGTGGCTTCCTTGCGGGACGGGGCGGTCTTCATGGGGGCTATTCCATATATGACGATCGTCATATTGAACGCCTGCCTGCTGGCCGTCAACCCGGTTTCAGAGGGCCGGGCGCTCGCCTCGTCTCCTCTGCGCCCTTTCTTTCCCCTTTGCCCGGTGCTGCTGTAGTCGCAGCTCCGCTGCTTCAACGGCAGCTCCGTTGCGGAGAAAACGTCCGAACGTCCTGGAAGCCCGGTTGCCCCGCGCGTCACAGCGTCGCTGGCGCCGGCTCAACCGTAACGCTGCACATGCTCCCGCGCGAACCGGAGGTAATCCCGGTTCCAGCAGAACTCGCACCAGCCGGTGCCGCGCTCGCCGTCGATGTCCAGGTTCAGCGCCGCTTCGTTGAGATAGACCATCGGGTCGAACTCGAGCTGGATGTTGGCGAACGCCGTGGACGTGACGCGTGCGATGCGACCCGCCGTATCGGTGACGGTGACGTCGACCGCCGTGTGCATCATCTGCGCGTCGAATCGGTACTCGAAATCGGCCTTCGCGACATGCTCCATGCGTCCGTCGCGATACAGGAAGCCGCGCAATTGCAGACGGCCGAACGACTGCATCTCGAACACGTGGATCGAGCAGCTTTCGGTGGTGGCGTGGAACCACTTGTAGTGCTGGTTGAGTCCCCAGATCCGCGGACCCCAGGAATGGTCGCGGATCAGATAGCCGCTTGCGTCGACGGCACGGCCGTCCACCGAAAGATGAGCCGAGACGCGCCCATGCTGTTCGGTCCGGTCGTCGCCGTAGTACGGCGGGTTTCCGGCCGGATGCAGGCTGAACGCGTACGGCGGATGCAGCGCCTCGAAGCGGCCATCGAACTGGATACGCGTGCCGGACCAGGACAGGTCGACCGTCTCGTGCGGCTTGCGCACCGCCATGCGCAACGGACCGGCGCGCCAGTCGTCGAAGTTCAGCGAATCGGGAACGGGGCCTTCGATCTGCTCGTGCACCGGACTGCTCAGGGCGGGACCGAACAAGGTCGCCCGGCCCTTGGCGTTTCCGTCGGTGAGCACCGTGGGATAGATGAATCCGGCGATACCGTGCTCGGGAAACATCAGCATGTGCGCCAGCGACTCGCGGCCGCCCGGGGTCATGCGATGGCGCAACGCATGTTCGGCGGGGAAGTCGCGGCAGGCCTGGGTCAACGCGCTCGGGTTCTGCATTTTCGGGAAAAGAAAAGTCAGCGGGCAACAAGAAAGAGGCCGATCAGCAGGGCGCAGCACAGCACGATCCAGCCCTCGGCGATGGCGCGCATCCAGTTCGGCGCGCCGCGCAATTCCATGAAGTCGAGAACGACGAAGCGGACCTTCACGAACGTCACCAGGAGGATCGCCGCGCCCGCCGCCGCGGCACTGTCGAGGCCGACGCCGTGCCCCAGCTCCCAGGACACCAGCGTCGCGCCCACCAGCAGAAACCAGATCAGCGTGGTGCGGGTCAGCAGCAGCGCCTTCATGGCGCGCCCACGAGGTAGAGCAACGCGAACAGCACGATCCACAGCAGATCGACCAGGTGCCAGAAGCTGGCGCCCGATTCGAGGTTGCGCAGCTTGGCCGCGTCGAAATTGCCGGAACGAGCGTAGAAGATCAGCGCCGTCAGCACGCCCATGCCGATGGTGACGTGAATCAGGTGGATGCCGGTGTAGGTGAAATACAGCATGAAGAAGTCGTTGGTCGTGATCGTCAGACCCGCCGACAACTTCTCCGAATACTCGAAGCACTTCACGGTCCAGAAGCCGAGGCCGCAGGCCAGCGCGCCGCCGAAGCAGCGCATCGTCACCTGCACCTGATGCCGCCGCGCCGCCTGGATCGCCGTAGCCACGCACCAGGAGCTGGTCAGCATCAGCAAGGTGTTGATCAGACCCCAGGTCTGGTTGAGCTGCGCGCGGCCTTCGGTGAAGACCGTGAGCTGCTCCGCGCGCATGTGCAGGAACACCGCGAACAACAGCGTGAACAGGATCAGGTCGCCGCCGATGAACAGCCACACGCCCTCTTCGCCCGGCATGTGGCCGCGAGGGTCCCGGCCTGCGCCCGATGAAGGCACCACGTTATCCACGGCTTTCCGCACGCTGGATCCGTCCAGGCTCCTAGGACGTCACCGCGGCGCGGGCCGCCACGCGGTTGAGCGCCTTGACCGTCACCATGCTCATGACCACGATCCAGCCGAAGAAGACGATGTAGATGAACCAGAACGAGATCAGCCCGTCGTAGGCGAAGGGACCGGTCTTCACGAACTCGATGAGTGCGGCGGGCGTGATCAGCACCGCGCACCAGAGGTTGAAGAAGGCCACCCAGCGCGGGTAGATCGTCGGCACGTTGTGGTCGCGGAAGATCGCCGTGGCGATGAAGATCATGAAGAGCGCGAACGGCGGCCAGCTCAGGATGAAGATGAACCAGACGTAGTCGTTCATGATCTGGATGAACTTCGGATCCATGGACTCCGGCCGGAACGCGATCATCGCCCAGGTGATCGGCATCAGCAGGAAGAACACCCAGGCGCCGCCGGCGTTGGCGATCGACGCGTAGCTGAGCACCGGAATGCCGCGTTCCATGCGGCGCATGCACACCACGATCGAGATCGCCCAGGTGCCCCAGAACGTGAAGCCGATGCACTCGATCATCGTGCCGATGCGGATGCCGATCTTGCGGTCGATGAAGATCTGCGCCAGTTCCTCCGCGCTGAGGTTCGGTGACGGCGGCGGAATGAAGCCCATCAGGAATCCCTGCGCGATCACCAGTGACACCACCAGTGCCACGCCGCTGTAGGCCAGCGCCTTGGCGATGGCCACGTCGCGGGCCAGATACTGCGACAGCTTGTCCATGCTCTTCCCCCCATCTTGTTGTACCCGGAGTGTCCGGCTTTTCACGGGTCCGATCTGTCACCGGGGTGACAATCCGCGCCCGTAGCCCGGGGTTGCCGCTCGAAAACAGCAGAGACCTCCCGGATTGGGTCCGGGCTAGGAACGGCGAATCGCGAATCCGGCGCTTCTCAGGAAACCGGAATCAGCAAATGACCGTAGCGCTCGGCGATCCGCGAGCGGCTGTGCAAGGTCAGCCCGCCGAACTGCAGCGTGATCAGCTGCTCCTGCTCCAGCGTCTTGAGCGCCGGATTGAGTTTCTGGCGCGACGCTCCGACGACCTTGCCCAGTTCCTCCTGCGACAGCTTCATCACGATGGCCTCGCCGTCCGACTTTTCCTTGTCGTGTCCGAACGACAGGTAGTACAGCATCTTGATCACCCGCTCCTTGAGCGTCAGCGAGCTGTGATCGAGCCCGAAGAGGCGGTGCAGGCTGAACCGGAACGCGAACAGCCGAAGGATCTGCCGGGCCAGCGCCGGGTAGGCGTCGATCAGGGCGTGGAAGTCGCGTCGAGACACGACCCGGACCTTCAGCGACGTCATCGCCGTGACCATCCACAGCGCCGGAAGGTCGGTGAAGAGTTCCGACAGTCCGACCCAGTCACCGCGGGTCATGTAGGTCAGGACCGTCTCGCGCCCCAGGTGGTCCCAGGCGCTGTACTTGACGCTGCCTTCGCAGATCTCGAAGACCTCGGTCGGCCGCACGCCGATGCGCAGCAGCTTGCCCCCGGCCTTCACGGTCCGGTACGAGCTGACCTCGTCCAGGCCGTGGCGGACCTCGTCGGGAAGATCGTCGACGAAGTCGTGCAGTTTCGCGATGGAAGGCATCGGCTTCAGGAGGGTGGGGGATCCGGACCCCGATAGCATGGCGCATGAGCCCCGTAGCCCGGGTGAAACCCGGGGATTTTCCTCCCGTCGAGCCGACGCCCCGGGTTTCACCCGGGCTACGGGGATGACCGAAATTCTGGCGAAAACACCCCTTTGGGGAGGCGCGCGGCGTAACCCCCTCCCCATCTAATTCGACACGGGTCCGGCCTGAGGCACGGGCCGGCCCATCGGAATAGAACGAGGAGACCGCGGCATGAACACCCGCAGCGACACCCTGCCGCTGAGCGCCGCCGGAACCACGTGGCGCGATCCCAAGCGCTACGCCTGGCCGCTGGTGCCGCTGTGGATCCTGACGCCGGTCCTGAGCATCTACCTGGCCATCGTCACCGGCCAGGCCGCCTGGTACTGGCTGACCGTGGTGCTGACGTACTTCGTGTTCCCGATCCTGGATCTCGATGTGCTGATCGGTCGCGACACGCGCAATCCGCCGGAGGGCGCGGTGCCTCGGCTGGAGGCGGACCGCTACTACACCTGGCTGCTGTACCTGACGGTGCCCTGCCACTACATCGCGCTGTTCGCCGGTGCGTGGGCGGTGGGGACGCAGCAGATGTCGGTGCTCTCGTACATCGGCGTGGCCTGGTCCTGCGGCCTGATGAACGGGTTCGCCATCGCCACCGCGCACGAGCTGGGGCACAAGAAGAGTTCGACGGAGCGCTGGATGGCCAAGCTGTCGCTGGCCACCGGCTTCTACGGGCAGTACATGATCGATCACAACCGCGGACATCATCGCGACGTGGCGACGCCGGAGGACTCCGGTTCCGCGCGCTTCGGCGAGGGCTTCTGGGAGTTCATGATCCTGCGTCAGGTGCCGCACAGTGATTTCGTGCGTCCCTGGCAGCTCGAGAAGGAGCGTCTGGCGCGCAAGGGCAAGGGGCCGTGGACGCTGCAGAACGAGTTCCTCCAGCCCGCGCTGATCTCGCTGGCGGTGTATTCGCTGATCACGTGGATGTACGGCTGGGTGGTGGTGCCCTATCTGCTGGGCGGCGCCTTCATCACCTACCTGTTCCTGGCGCTGGCGGACTACATCGAGCACTACGGCCTGCTGCGCGACAAGCTGCCCAACGGCCGCTACGCGCATGTGCGTCCCGAGCATTCCTGGAACACCGATCACGTGGCGTCCAACATCATCTTCTGGAACGTGCAGCGCCATTCGGATCATCACGCCTGGCCGACGCGGCGCTACCAGTCGCTGCGCAGCTTCCGCAATCTTCCGCAGATGCCCACGGGCTATCCCGGCATGTTCGGCATCGCGCTGTTCTGGCCGCTGTGGAAATGGATCATGGTTCCGCGCGTGCTGGCGATCCACGGCCACGACCTGACGAAGATGAACGTGCACCCGGGCCGTCGCGAGGCGCTGATGCGCCAGTACCACCGGCCTGTCGCCGCGCCGGTGGCCGAGACGGCGGAGGCCTCGGAACATCGCCCGCAGGGCCACGTCGTCGCGGCCAGCGCCGGCCTCGCACCGCGTTACCAGTGCCCGGGCTGCGGCTACGTGTACGACGAGGCCAGGGGAGACACGCAGCAGGGCTTTCTTCCGGGCACGCCGTGGGCGCGTGTTCCCAGCGTCTGGCAATGCCCGGACTGCGCAGTGCGCGACAAGGCGGACTTTTTCCGCGTCGACAGGCCCTGACCGGCGCGGGCATCCGGATGCACACCCGCTACCGGCCGCGGGTCGCAACATCGCAAGCTGGGGTCTCGTGAGCGGATTCGAGGCCGGTGCGGTGACGCAGGAAAAGTCCCGTGTGCTGTGGGCGGAGCGCCGCAACCTGCCGGCCGGGTTTGCCACGCTCGCACGAGCCGTGGTCGCCGTCAGTGCGCCCGCCGGTTACGGCAAGTCCACGCTGCTCGATCGATGGCGGCGCGACGTGGCCCAGGGCGGAGCCGAGGTCGTCTCGCTGGTCGTGGACGCGGATGATCTCGACGGCGATCGCCTGACGCTGGACCTGCTGCGTGCGTTCGCGCCCGCCGATGCCAAGCGCTCGCAGATGCTGCTCGGTGGCGTCGGCGATCATGGTCGGCGCGCGATCATCATGGCCCTGCTCGCGGAGCTGGCCGCGCGCACCGTGCGCACGGTCCTGTTCATCGATGACCTGCACTGGCTGGGCGAGACGGCAGCCGACTCGATCCTGCGACTGCTGATCGCCCACCAGCCCGAGTCGCTTGCGCTGGTGCTCAGCGGACGGACCAGCCTGACCGGGTACGTCAGCGAGGCTTTGCTCGAAGGCCGGCTGCATCGCTACGGGCCGCCGCAGCTCGCGTTCGACCAGGCCGAGGTCACGCGCCTGCTGGGGCAGCACGGCATGGACGCGCGCGCACCGGTACCCAAGGCGCTGGTGGAGGGTCTGCTCGAACGCACGCAAGGCTGGCCCGCGGTGCTGCGACTGATCGCGATCACGTTGCAGGACGGCGAGGGGCGGCCGGACGATCTGCTGCAGAACCTGCTCGAGCGGCGCCAGGAAGTCACCGAGTATCTCGGCAAGGTGCTGTTGTCGCGTCTGCCCGAGCGCACCGGGCGCTTCCTGCTCGGCGTGGCCTTGCTGCGCCGCTTCGATGCGGCGCTCGCGGCGGCGGCGACCGGCATGGAGGACGCGGCGGCACTGATCGAGGATCTCGATCGGCGCGCGGTGCCTTTGTCCGCCAGTGGCGATGCCGGGCTGCCGTACGCCCTGCATCCGCTGGTCCGCGAATTCCTGCTGGTGCGGCTGCGGCGCGACGATCCGGCCCTGATGCGCACGCTGGCGGATCGCGCGTCGCGCTGGCTCACGACGCACCAGCGCATCGACGCCGCCATCGACCTGAGCCTGGATGCCGGCGACACCGCCGGTGCGGTCGCGCTGATCGATGGTTTCTCGCGTTCGGCTGCGCGCCACCTCGGACGTCACGCCACGTTCCTTTACTGGTGCAACAAGCTGCCGCGCGACGAGCTGATCCATTTCCCGCGCATCCAGGTGATCCGCGTGTGGTCGCTCAACGTCATCCGGCGCTACGCCGAGGCCGACCAGATCCTGGCCGACCTGGAACTCGCGGTAGAGCAGGCGCCGCAGGACGAGCGTGACGGCGTGCGGGCGCTGGTGGATCTCGAGCAATGCGTCCAGCTCGTGTTGCGTGATCAGTGGATCCATCTCGCGCCGCGCGTGCGCAGCTGGCTGGCGCGCTGGCCGCAGGCCGATGCGCTGCAGCGCGGCATGGCGTACACGATGATGGGCTGCGGCGAGATCGCATCGAGCGAGTTCGAGAGCGCGCTCGACAACCTGCAGGCCGGGCACCAGTTGTTCGAAGAGGTCGGCGCGCACTACGTGCAGGCCTGGGCCGGCATGTGGTCGGCGTCGGTCATGACCAAGCAGGGGCACTATCGCCAGGCGCTGCGCCGCTGCGACGAGGTGGTGGCGCATGTCGCTGCGCGGCTGGGCGGACAGACCCCCGCCGAGATCATGGTGCATGGCCTGCGCGGACTGCTGCTCTACGAACTCAATCGTCTCGACGAAGCGGGTGTTGCGCTCGAACATGGCCTGACCGCGCTGATCGAGCAGAGCTCGGTGGACTCGCTGATCATGGGAACGGTGGCACTGGCGCGTCTGCAGAACGCGCGGCACATGCATCTGGACGCACTGGAGACTCTGGCCGAAGGCGAGGCGCTGGGCTGGTCGCACGATCTTCCGCGCCTTGCGATCGCACTGGCCACCGAGCGCATCGACCTGCTGCTGCGCCAGAACGAGCCGGTGCAGGCGGCCGAACTCTGGCGTGCGCTCAAGCGGACCGTGCAGCGGCGCAGTTCCGCCGCCTGCGATCGCGCGCTGGGCGACAAGGCCTCGCGCATCGATGCGCGCCTGGCGCTGCTGGGCGGTGCCTTCGGACCGGCTGCCGAACTCGTCGAGCCCGCGCTCGCACAAGCCGTGCGCACCGGGCAGAAGCGCAAGCAGGTCGAACTGCTGATTCTCCAGGCGCTGGCCGCGCAGGGCGCGCGCGACATGCCGCTCGCGCTCGGTCGCATCCGGCGCGCGCTGGAGATCGCGATGTCGGAAGGCTACGTGCGCGTGTTCGCCGACGAGGGCGAGCCGCTGCGGGTGCTGCTCGTCGAGATGCTCGAGACACAGGACGCGCAGGACCGGCGCGCGGCGATGCGGGAATACGTGCGGATCCTGATCGCGGCGCTGACCCCGGAGGAGACGCCCGATGCCGGCCTATCTTCAGCCCACGCGGCGGCGGATCTGACCCGTCGCGAGCTCAAGATCCTGGCCAAGCTGCAGTCGAGCCTGTCGAACCGTGAGCTGGCCGATGCCTTGTTCATCACCGAAGGCACGCTCAAATGGCACCTCAAGAACATCTACAGCAAGCTCGGGGTTCCCAGCCGGATCGCCGCGATCACGGAAGGTCGATCGAAGGGATTGATCCGCTGACAGTAGCCCGGACGAAGTCCGGGGTTCCCCTCGCAATACGAAGCGCAACCCCGGCTCTTTCGCTTCGCGAAATTCAACGTCCGGCCTACGAAGACGAACGATCGCGTCTTCAGGCGAGCCCGCCGAAACGCTGCTGCACCGGCGAGCGCAGCACCGAACTTCCGACGAGCATCTTCGGCGCTTCGGTGACCGACGCGAGGTGCGCCCGCGCCGGTCGATACGTGAGCTGGTAGATGTCGCGGCAGAGCTGATAGGCCTGATACCCGATCCAGTCCGACGGCAGCATCGACACCGGCAGGCGCGGGTCGTGCAACGTGGCGCGACGGAAGGAATGGATCAGCAGCGTCTGCACGACGAAGGCCTGCTCGTCGGACAGCTCGGTCAGCCGCAGGCGCGTCAGCAGCGGCTGGAAGCGCGCGATGAACTGCCGGTAGCGATTCCCGATGTCGGTGAAATCCCAGCAGCGCGACACCAGCGTGGCCGTCGGTTCCGGCGTGAACTCCTCCAGCGACTGCGCACGCAGCACGATCGCGCGGTCGGCCAGGCGCAGCTCGTCGAGCACGCGCTTCAGGATCTCCAGGTTCGCCGAGGGATGCAGCAGCAGGCCGGGTGTCGGCGAGGCGAAGCCTTCCCACTCCAGTTCGCGGCGCAGCTCGAGCCGCTCCGGCGGACTGTCGCCATTGCGAGGCAGCAGCACCAAGGTCCAGTTGCCGTCCCATTCGATCTGCGGCGGCGTGTAGATGCGGCTGTAGGCGATCTCGAACCGGCGCGATCCCGACTCGGTGAGCATGTAGTGGCTGCGACGTCCGTCGCGGCGCGCGGTCAGCCATTTCTCTTCGATCAGGCGGAAGGCGCTGGTTCGCACGAGGCGCTCGTTGACGCCCAGCGGCTCCATGAGCTGGATCAGTTCGCTGAGCCACAGGCCGGGCGAATGCGGCGCGATGGAATCACCGAAGACCGACACGATCAGTGATTTCGAACGCGGCTCCTCTTCCTTGAGGTAGCTCTTGATCCAGTCGGCGAGGCTCGGGATCTTCGCGGCGGGCATGCAGGCAACGGCGGTCGGGGACGGCGAAATGCTAGCAGGGGAAACGCCGATGTATTACGGGCTTCTTGTTTGATACAGAAAATGTGTTGACAACATAGATAACGTATCGGATTATGCGTGCAAGTCGGCAGGAGACGCGCATGTACGCCCAGATGGTGGACACCGGTACCCGCGTTGCGGGCAACGAACTCGACGCGGCCGAGGTGCGGTTCCAGAAACGCATCGACGACGGCATTCGCGTCGAGCCGCAGGACTGGATGCCCGATCGCTATCGCAAGACGCTGATCCGCCAGATCAGCCAGCACGCGCATTCGGAGATCGTCGGCCAGTTGCCCGAAGGCAACTGGATCACGCGCGCGCCGTCGCTCAAGCGCAAGGCAATTCTGCTGGCCAAGGTGCAGGACGAGGCCGGTCACGGCCTTTATCTGTACAGCGCGGCCGAGACGCTCGGCATCTCGCGCGACCAGATGGTCGACGACCTGCACTCGGGCAAGGCCAAGTACTCGTCGATCTTCAACTACCCCACGCTGACCTGGGCCGACGTCGGCGCCATCGGCTGGCTGGTGGACGGCTCGGCGATCATGAATCAGATCCCGCTGTGCCGATGCTCCTACGGCCCGTACTCGCGCGCGATGATCCGCGTGTGCAAGGAAGAGGCGTTCCACATGCGCCAGGGCTACGACATGCTGATGTCGCTTTGCCGCGGCACGCCGGAGCAGAAGCAGATGGCGCAGGACGCGCTCAATCGCTGGTGGTGGCCGAGCCTGATGATGTTCGGGCCACCGGACGCGGACTCCGTGCACAGCGAGCAGTCCAAGCAGTGGAAGATCAAGCTGTTCACCAACGACGAGCTGCGGCAGAAGATGGTCGACCAGACCGTGCCGCAGGCCGAGTACCTCGGCCTCACGATTCCCGACGCCGACCTGAAGTGGAACGCCGAGCGCGGCCACTACGACTACGGCGCCATCGACTGGGAAGAGTTCTACAACGTCGTCAAGGGCAACGGCCCGTGCAATCGCGAGCGCATCGCCACGCGCAAGAAAGCCTGGGATGACGGCGAATGGTTCCGCGAGGCGCTGGTGGCGCACGCGGACAAGAAATCGAAATCCAAGCTGCAGGCAGCCGCTTAAGGAGACCGCCGTGAAATCCGAATGGGCACTTTGGGAAATCTTCATCCGCAGCCAGCACGGCCTGGCGCATCGCCATGTCGGCAGCCTGCACGCGCCGGACGCCGAGATGGCGATCAACAACGCTCGTGACGTCTACACGCGCCGCAACGAGGGCGTGAGCATCTGGGTCGTGAAGTCCATCGACATCGCCGCGAGCAGCCCGGACGACAAGGCGCCGTTGTTCGATCCTGCCAACAGCAAGGTGTATCGCCACCCGACGTTCTTCCCGATGCCGGAAGAAGTGAAGGGACTCTGAGCGCCCTCGACATGTCGAACAAGAACGACACGTACGCCTACCTGCTGCGCCTGGGCGACAACGCGCTGGTGCTGAGCCAGCGCCTCGGCGAGTGGTGCGGCAAGGGTCCGGCGCTCGAAGAGGACATGGCGCTGACCAACGTCGCCCTCGACCTGCTCGGCCAGGCGCGACTGTGGCTGAGCTATGCCGCAGAACTCGCGGGCGACGGTGCCGACGAGGATTCGCTGGCCTATCTGCGCGACGCTGATCAGTTCCGCAACGTGCTGCTGCTCGAGCAGCCCAACGGCAACTACGCCGATACCGTGGTGCGCCAGTTCTTCTTCGACGCCTGGCACGCGCTGGCCTTGCAGCAGTTGCGCGTCTCGCAGGATCCGCGCATCGCCGAGATCGCCGACAAGGCGCTCAAGGAAGTGAACTACCACCTGCGCCGCAGCAGCGATCTCGTCGTGCGCCTCGGCGACGGCACAGAGATCAGCCGCAACAGGATGCAAGCCGCCGTCGACCATCTCTGGCCGTACAGCGGCGAGATGTTCGATGCCGATGGCGTGGACCTCGCCGCGGCTGCCGCAGGATATGGCTTCGATCCCTCCGGTCTTCGCACCGAGTGGCTGGCGTACGTGCGCGAAGTCCTCGAGGAAGGAACGCTGAAGCTGCCGTCGCCCGAGGCCTGGATGCAGAAGGGCGGCAAGCAGGGACGTCACACCGAGCACCTGAGCCGCATGCTCAGCGAGATGCAGATCCTGCAGCGCAGTCATCCCGGCGCGACCTGGTAGCCCGGCGATGAGCGCGCTGTCCGCCCGTGCGTCGATCGACACCATCTGGTCCTGGCTGCGCCAGGTGCCGGATCCCGAGATCCCGGTGATCTCGGTCGTCGACCTCGGCATCGTGCGCGACGTGCGCTGGGACGGACAGGACGCGGACGCCGACGTGGTGATCACCGTCACGCCGACGTACTCCGGCTGTCCCGCCACCGAGGTCATCGCTGCCTCGATCCGCGATCGTCTCGCCGAGGAAGGCATAGGGCACGCGCGCGTCGAGACGCGCCTGTCGCCGGCCTGGACCACCGACTGGATCGGGCCCGAGGCCAAGGAGAAGCTGCGCGGCTACGGCATCGCGCCGCCGGCCTGCGCTGCCGGTGAGCACGTCATCGACATCAGCCGCCTGACGCGCCGCTCCGCGATGAAGCCCGCGCCGCTGATCGCCTGCCCGCGCTGCGGCTCGACGCACACGCAAGTGCTCAGCCCATTCGGATCGACGCCGTGCAAGTCGCTGCATCGCTGCCACGCCTGCCACGAGACGTTCGACTACTTCAAGCCGCACTGAGTGTTCCGACCATGACCCGATTCCACGAACTGCGCGTCGCGCAGGTGCGGCCCGAGACGCGAGACGCGATGGTCGTCACGTTCGAAGCACCGGCGGCCGACGCGGATTCCTTCCGTTACCTCGCCGGACAGCACCTGACGCTCAAAGCCCAGATCGCTGGCGAAGAAGTGCGGCGCTCGTACTCGATCTGCGCCTCCGCGCAGGAGCAGTCGCTGCGCGTGGCGATCAAGCGCATCGACGACGGCCTGTTCTCGTCGTGGGCGGCGGATCATCTGAAGCCCGGCAGCCGCATCGAGGTGATGGAGCCATCCGGTCACTTCAACGTGCCGCTGGAGCCGTCCGCGGCACGACACCACGTCGCCTTCGCGTCTGGCAGCGGCATCACGCCGATCCTGTCGCTGGTCAAGACCACGCTCGCGGCGGAGCCGAAGAGCCGCTTCACGCTGATCTACGGCAACCGCGCGTCCGGCAGCGTGATCTTCAAGGAAGAACTCGCCGACCTGAAGGATCGTTATCTGTCCCGCTTCAACCTGGTGTTCATCCTCAGCCGCGAGCAGCAGGACGTCGACCTGTTCAACGGCCGCATCGACGCCGACAAATGCGACGCGTTGCTCAAGAGCTGGATCGACCCGGCCGGCATCGACGTGGCCTACATCTGCGGGCCGCAGTCGATGATGGAACAGGTGTCGGAACGACTGATGGCCAAGGGCCTGGCGAAGAACCAGATCAAGATGGAACTGTTCGCCGCCGCGATGCCCAAGGGTCCGCGCCCGGAGCGCGCCGTGAAGATCAAGGGCGCGGAGGGCTGCAAGGTCACCGTGATCCAGAACGGCCTGACGCGCGAATTCCGCATGGAGAAGAACAAGTCGACCGTGCTCGACGCCGCGCTCGAGCAGGGCCTCGAGCTGCCGTACTCGTGCAAGGGCGGCGTCTGCGGAACCTGCCGCTGCAAGCTGGTGAAGGGCGAGGTCGACATGGACGCCAACTATTCGCTCGAAGACTACGAACTGGCGCGCGGCTTCGTGCTGAGCTGCCAGAGCTTTCCCGTCACCGATGAGCTGCTGGTCGATCTCGACCAGGAGACCTGAAGAAAGAGTCATTTACCGCAAAGGCGCAAAGGGAAAAGAAAGGTCGCAAAGGATTTTTCATGAAAGCTTTTCTCTGCGTCCTCTCTTTTCCCTTTGCGCCTTTGCGGTGAATAGTTTCAATCACCGAAATTACGGACGACACCGATGAAAAAACTCGAAAGCTATGCGAGCGGCGGCTGGAAAGCCGGCGAAGGCGGAGACACGCAGCTGAACGCCCTCAACGGCGAGCCGGTGGCACAGGTTTCATCGAAGGGTCTGGACTTCAAGGCCATGCTCGAGCACGGTCGCAAGGTCGGTAGCCCGGCGCTGCGCAAGCTCACGTTCCACGAGCGCGCGATGAAGCTCAAGGCGCTGGCGACCTACCTGTCCGAGCACAAGGAGACGTTCTACAAGCTCTCCGCGGCCACGGGTGCCAGCAAGGTCGATTCGATGATCGACATCGATGGCGGCTTCGGCACGCTGTTCGCCTACGCCGGCAAGGGCCGTCGCGAACTGCCGAACTCGACGTTCATCGTCGACGGCGCGCCCGAAGTCATGAGCAAGACCGGCAGCTTCGTCGGCCAGCACGTGATGACGCCGCTCAAGGGCGTGGCCGTGCACATCAACGCCTTCAACTTCCCCGTGTGGGGCATGCTCGAAAAGCTGTCGGTGAACCTGCTCGCCGGCGTGCCCGCGATCGTGAAGCCAGCGAGCCAGACCGCGTACCTGACGGAGCTGGTGTTCCGTCACATGGTCGAATCGAAGATCTTCCCGGAGGGCTCGTTCCAGCTGATCTGCGGCAGCGTCGGCGATCTGTTCGAACACCTCACCGGCCAGGACGTCGTCACGTTCACCGGCTCGGCCTCCACCGGCCACAAGCTGCGCACGCATCCCGCCATCGTGCGCAATTCGGTGCGCTTCACGATGGAAGCCGATTCGCTGAACTGCTCGATCCTGGGCCCCGACGCGGTCGCGGGCACGCCGGAGTTCGATCTGTACGTGAAGGAAGTCGTCCGCGAGATGACGACCAAGTGCGGGCAGAAGTGCACGGCGATCCGCCGCGCCTTCGTGCCGCGCGCGCAGCTCGCGGCCGTCGTCGATGCCATCAAGGCGCGCCTGGCGAAAGTCGTCGTCGGCGATCCTTCGCAGGAAGGCGTGACGATGGGTGCGCTCGCCAGCACCGGCCAGCGCGACGAGGTCCGCAAGGCGGTCGCGCAGTTGCGCGGTTCGGCCGAACTGGTCTTCGGCGATCCGGAATCGGTGAAGGTCGTCGGCGGCGACGCCGTCAAGGGCGCCTTCCTGTCGCCGTTGCTGCTGCTGTGCGACAAGCCGAGGGATTCAAAGGTGGTGCACGAGGTCGAGGCCTTTGGTCCCGTGTCCACCGTGATGCCGTACGACTCGGTCGACGACGCCATCGAACTCGCCGCGCGCGGCGAAGGCAGCCTGGTGGCCTCGGTCTTCACCTACGACAACGGCTTTGCGCGCGACGTGGTGATGGGCGCGGGCAGCTACCACGGCCGCATGCTGATCGTGAATCGCGATTGCGCGAAGGAGTCGACCGGCCATGGCTCGCCGATGCCGGTGCTGATCCACGGCGGTCCGGGTCGCGCCGGCGGTGGCGAGGAAATGGGCGGCATCCGTGGCGTCATGCATTACCTGCAGCGCACGGCGCTGCAGGGATCGCCGGCCACGCTGACGGCGATCACCGGACAGTGGATCGCCGGCACGCCGCGCGTAGAGGGCATCCATCCGTTCCGCAAGAACCTCGACGAACTGCAGCTCGGCGACACGATCAAGGCCGGTCCGAAGACGATCACGCTCGAGGACATCGAGCACTTCGCGGAATTCACCGGCGACACGTTCTACGCGCACATGGACGAGAAGGCCGCGGCGGCCAATCCGTTCTTCGGCGGTCGCGTCGCGCACGGCTACTACATCCTGTCGGTCGCGGCCGGCTTGTTCGTGCAGCCGGACCCCGGCCCGGTGCTGGCGAACTACGGCCTCGACAATCTTCGCTTCGTGACGCCAGCCAAGCCGGGCGACCAGCTCAGCGTCACGCTCACCGCCAAGGGCAAGAACCCGCGCATCACCGAAAATTACGGCGAAGTGCGATGGGATACCGTCATCACCAACCAGGACGGCAAGATCGTGGCGACGTATGACGTGCTCACGATGGTTGAGAAGGCGCCTAAGAGCTAAGGTTTTTGCGGTAAATGAGTCCGAATCCGGGAGATCCCATGAGCTACGAAAACATCCTGTTCGAAAACGCCAACGGCATCGCGCGCATCACGCTGAACCGTCCGGATCGGCTCAACAGCTTCACGGTCGCGATGCACACCGAACTGCGCGACGCACTCGCCAAGGTTCGCGCTGAACCGGGCACACGCGTGCTGCTGCTCACCGGCGCCGGCCGCGGCTTCTGCGCGGGCCAGGATCTGGCGGATCGCGGCGCCGTGGCCAGCGGTGACAAGCCGGTGGATCTGGGCGAGACGGTCGAGACCTGGTGGGCGCCGCTGGTGATGAACCTGCGCACGCTGCCGATGCCGGTGGTCTGTGCCGTGAACGGCGTGGCCGCAGGCGCGGGCGCCAACGTCGCGCTGGCGGCGGACCTGGTGCTGGCGACGAAATCCGCGAGCTTCATCCAGTCCTTCTGCAAGCTCGGCCTGATCCCGGATACCGGCGGCACGTGGATCCTGCCGCGACTGCTCGGCACCGCGCGCGCGATGGGCCTGGCGATGCTCGGCGACAAGCTCAGCGCCGACCAGGCTGCGGAGTGGGGACTGATCTGGAAGTCGATCGAGGACGCGAAGTTCAAGGACGAGGTCGAGGCACTCGTCGCGCAGCTCGCGCAGGCGCCGACCAAGGGCTTGGCGCGCACCAAGGAGCTGATCCTCGGTAGCGGTCCGCTCGGGCTCGAAGAAGCGCTCAAGCGCGAGGCGGCCACGATGCGGGAACTCGGCTTCGGCGCGGACTACCTCGAGGGCGTCGCCGCCTTCAAGGAAAAGCGCACGCCGACCTTCACGGGTCGATAATCGGCGCTCGATCCGCCACCGACGCCAGCCATGAGCCCGCCCGAAAAACGCCTCACGATGAACGTGCTGATGACGGCGGACATGGCGAACTTCGGTGGCAACGTGCACGGCGGCAAGATCCTGTCGCTGCTCGACAGCGTCGCGTACGCCTGCGCCTCGCGCTGGAGCAAGCGCTACGTCGTGACCCTGTCGGTCGACCAGATGTTCTTCAAGGAGCCGATCCACGTCGGTGACCTGGTGACGTTCAAGTCGTGCATCAATTACACCGGTCGCACATCGATGGAAGTGGGCATCCGCGTCGAAGCGGAGAACATCCGCAGCGGCGAGCGCCGGCACACCAACACCTGCTACTTCACGATGGTCGCGCTCGACGACGACCGCAAGCCGGTCGACGTCCCGGCGCTGGTGCTGGAATCCGACGAGGATCGCGAGCGGCACGCCGCAGCGCTGCATCGCATCGATGAACGCAAGGCGCACGCGCGCCGCGTGCGCAAGACCTGAACACGAACAACCATTCCAAGAACATTGCCCGATGAGCCAGGACATTCCTCGAGGAACCGATGCGGAAGGCGACCTCGCGCGCCGCTGCGGCGAGTCGATGTACGCCAACGATCATGCTTCGCAAGGGCTGGGCATCCGGATCGAAGCGATCGGGCCGGGCTTCGCACGGATGAGCATGCGCGTGCGGCGCGACATGCTGAACGGTTACGGCACCTGTCACGGCGGTTTCCTGTTCACGCTTGCCGACAGCGCTTTTGCATTCGCGTGCAACAGCCGCAACGACGCGACGGTCGCCGCCGGTTGCAGCATCGAGTTCCTGCGCCCGGGACGCGAGGGTGAGCTGCTGGTGGCGACTGCGCAGGAGCGCGTGCTCTCGGGTCGCACCGGCATCTACGACGCAGCGGTGGTCAACGAAAGCGGCGAGACCATCGCCGTGTTCCGCGGCAGATCCGCACGCATCAAGGGAGAGGTCATTGCGGGGGCTCACGTGCCAGAGGCCTGAGCCTGATATGGGGGCTGACCCTCTGCCTCGTTCCGGAGCGGGGCCGACTTGTAAAATTCAGGGACAAGCGTGGCCAACACGCGCGCGCAGCCAACCGGCTGTGCATCCCAGGGGACTTTGATGAGCCGTTTCAAGCTGTGCGTGACACTCGCCGCGAGCCTGCTCGGCTCGGCCTTGCTCCTATCGCCCGCGGCGCAGGCTGGAGGTGGTTACTTCGTGCTGGGCTACGGCCCCTATGCCGGGCAGGTGGCGGGCACCTCGACCGCGGTGGGTTTCGATACCTTCTTCGGCGCGTCCAACCCCGCCAAGCTCTCGGCGGTCGGTGACCGTGTCGACCTGGGCGTGCTGCTGTTCGCGCCGTACCGTCGCGCCACGCGCAGCGGTTCGGGCACCGACTACGATTTCAGCTCGAAGAGCCGCAACGATTTCTTCGTGATTCCGGACGGCGGCTACGCCAGCAAGATCAACGAGAACTGGGCCTGGGGCGTCACGGTCTACGCCAACGGCGGTCTCAACACGGAGTACCACGAGACGACCGGTGTCGCCGGCTCCAATCTGAATCCCGCACTGTGCGGCGACCGGCCCGGCAATTTCCTGGGCGGCTGTGGCGAAGTGGGGTTCGATCTCACGCAGCTCATCATCGCGCCGACGCTGTCGTACCGGGTCGATGCGGTTCACAGCTTCGGCATCTCGCCGCTGCTCGCCTACCAGCAGCTGCGCGTGTACGGCCTGCAGGCCTTCGCGCCGCTGTCGCGTTTCCCGGACGACGTCACGAACAACGGCTACGAGAAGGCGTTCGGCGCCGGCGTGCGCGTCGGCTGGCTCGGCCAGGTCCGGCCCTGGCTCGACCTGGGTGCGGCCTACTCGACGCGCGTCTACATGGAAGACTTCGACGAGTACCGCGGCTTGTTCGCCGGCGGCAATTTCGACATCCCTGCCATGTTCAGCCTGGGCCTGGCGCTCAAGGACGAGAACCTGACCCTGGCCGTTGATCTGCAGCGCATCTACTTCGGCTCGATCCCGGCACTGGGCAACGGCGTGCTCGACACCTTGACCGACCCGCAGGGCAAGCCGCTGGGAAGCAAGAACGGCAGCGGTTTCAACTGGCGCAACCAGACCAACTACCGCGTGGGCCTGACCTGGCACACGACGCCCCGGCTCGATCTGCGCGCCGGGTTCGCCTATGGGCGCAAGACGCAGGCCGATGATTCCGCCGACACCGGCGGGTTCAGCGCGCTCGCGCCCAACCCGGCGCTCAACATGACCGCGGGCTTCTCGTATCGCTGGACCCAGGCCACCGAACTGCATGCCTCCTACGGCCGCTACATGCGCGGCTCGTACCGCGGCGACTCGGTGCCGGGCATCTTCCCGGGCGGCACGGATGGCGTGGAGCCGCACGTGGACACCATCTACCTGGGCTGGTCACGACGCTGGTGAACGTCGCGGGCTGACCCGGCCCGCGCCTCCTGGCTCATCGTCACCCTCCCGATTTGCACGCTCGGTCGACCGAGGTGCACCACGCGCCATGCTCGCGTCGGGCGTATGGGAAAGAGTACGAAGACCAAGGAGGAAGCCATGTCTACCCGCCATCCACCGCGCGCGGCCGCGCTGGAACCCATCGAGCGCGCGAGCCGGGACGAGCTCGTGTCCCTGCAGCTCGAGCGGCTCAAGTGGTCGCTGCATCACGCGTACACCAACGTCGCGCATTTCCGCGCCGCGTTCGATGCCGTTGGGGCGAAGCCCGGAGATCTGAAATCGCTTTCGGATCTGGCGAAGTTCCCCTTCATGACGAAGAAGGATCTTCGCGACAACTATCCGTTCAATCTCTTCGCCGTGCCGCGCGAGCAGGTCGTGCGCGTGCACGCGTCGAGCGGCACCACCGGAAAGCCGACCGTCGTCGGCTACACGAAGAACGACATCGACACCTGGGCCAACGTCGTCGCGCGCAGCATCCGTGCGGCGGGCGCCGCGCCCGGTGACATCCTGCACGTGGCCTATGGCTACGGCCTGTTCACCGGCGGCCTGGGCGCGCACTACGGCGCGGAGCGCCTCGGATGCACGGTGATTCCGATGTCGGGCGGGCAGACCGAGAAGCAGGTCCAGCTGATCCAGGACTTCCGTCCCGACATCATCATGGTCACGCCCTCGTACATGCTCAACATCATCGAGGAGTTCGAGCGCCAGGGGCTCGACCCCGCGAAGTCGAGCCTGCGCGTCGGCATCTTCGGCGCCGAGCCCTGGACCAACGCGATGCGCCAGGAGATCGAGCAGCGCGCCAACATCGACGCGGTCGACATCTACGGCCTGTCCGAAGTGATGGGGCCGGGTGTCGCCAGCGAGTGCGTCGAGACCAAGGACGGCCCGGTGATCTGGGAAGACCACTTCTATCCCGAGATCATCGATCCGGTGACGGGCGAGGTGCTGCCCGACGGTCAGGAGGGCGAACTGGTCTTCACGTCGCTGACCAAGGAAGCGCTGCCGGTCATCCGCTATCGCACGCGCGACCTCACGCGGCTGCTGCCGCCGACGGCGCGCTCGATGCGCCGCATCGGCAAGATCACCGGCCGCTCGGACGACATGCTGATCATCCGCGGCGTCAACGTGTTCCCGACGCAGATCGAGGAACTGCTGCTCAGGATTCCCGAGCTCGCACCGCACTACCTGATCGAGGTCAGCAAGGACGGCAATCTCGACGCGGTGTCGGTGTCGGTCGAACTGCACGTGCAGGCCGCGGACTGCGGCGCCGACAAGCAGGCCGAGGTCTCGCGCAGCTTGCAGCACCTCGTGAAGACCTACGTCGGCATCAGCGTGAAGGTGCTGGTCAACAAGCCCGAATCGCTGGAACGCTCGGCGGGCAAGGCCCGCCGCGTCATCGACAAGCGTCCCAAGCACTAACCCAGGGACACGGGCCGCACGCGGCCCGCTCCCGTCGCGAACACTGGAAACCATGAAACAAGCATTGATCTGCGGCGCCGTCCGCACGCCCTTCGGCCGTTATGGCGGCTCGCTGGCCAACGTCCGCGCCGACGACCTCGCAGCGCTGCCGATCGCGGAACTGATCCGGCGCAATCCGGGTGTGGACTGGGCCGCCGTCGACGACGTCATCTACGGCTGCGCCAACCAGGCCGGCGAAGACAACCGCAACGTCGCGCGCATGGCGGCGCTGCTCGCGGGGCTTTCGCAGGAAGTGCCGGGCGTGACCTTGAACCGCCTGTGCGGATCGAGCCTCGATGCCATCGGCATGGCGGCGCGAACGATCAAGGCGGGCGAGGGCGAGCTGATCCTCGCGGGCGGCGTCGAGAGCATGACGCGCGCCCCATTCGTGATGGGCAAGGCGGACTCGGCGTTCTCGCGCACGGCGAAGATCGAGGACACGACCATCGGATGGCGTTTCGTCAATTCCATCCTGAAGTCGCGCTACGGAATCGATTCGATGCCGGAGACGGCGGAGAACGTCGCCGAGCAGTTCAAGGTTTCGCGTGCGGACCAGGATGCGTTCGCGCTGCGCAGCCAGCAGCGCTGGGCGAAGTCGAACGACGCGGGTTTCTTCGAACGCGAGATCGTGCCGGTGGCACTGCCCCAGAAGAAAGGCGATCCGAAGATGTTTCGCACCGACGAGCACCCGCGCGCCGACACGACGATCGAGATGCTCGCCAAGCTCAAGGGCATCGTGAAGGAAGGCGGCACCGTGACCGCGGGCAATGCGTCCGGCGTCAACGATGGCGCGGCGGCAGTGCTGCTCGCGTCCGAGACCGCTGCGGCACGCTACAACCTCAAGCCACGCGCACGCGTGCTGGCCACGACGACGATCGGCCTCGAGCCGCGCATCATGGGGTTCGGTCCGGCCCTCGCGACGCGCCGCGTGCTCGACCTCGCGGGACTCAAGCTCAAGCAGATGGACGTCATCGAACTCAACGAGGCGTTCGCCGCGCAGGGCCTCGCGGTGACGCGCGACCTGGGCCTGGCCGACGACGCGGAGCACGTGAACCCGAACGGCGGCGCCATCGCCATCGGCCATCCGCTCGGTGCCTCGGGCGGCCGCCTGGTGATCACCGCGATCAACCAGCTCGAGCGCGCGCAGGGTCGCTACGCGCTGTGCACGATGTGCATCGGCGTGGGCCAGGGCATCGCGATGGTGATCGAGCGGGTTTGAGGAATCGATGGCGCACCCGTAGCCCGGGCGAAGCCCGGGGTTCCCCTCGAATACGGAACGCAACCCCGGACTTCGTCCGGGCTACTGTGGCGTCACCGCCGCTGGCGGTGCGTCTCCAGGATGTAGTCGATGAAGCTGCGCGCGCGTTGCGACAGGAAGCGCGTCTGCGGATAGACGAAGTTCACCGGCTGCGGAATCGGATAGAACTCCGGCATCAGCCAGGTGACGCGGCCGGACGTGATCTCGTCGGCGATCACCCAGTCCGGCACCAGCGCGATGCCCTGGTGCGCACAGACCAGTTCGAACATCGCCTGCGGATCGTTGACGCGTACCGGCCCGCTGACCTCGACGGCGTGGCGTCCGCTTTCCGATTCGAACTCCCAGCGCGTCCAGCGCGTGCCGCCGCCGTACAGCACGCACGCGTGGTTCGACAGGTCGAGCGGCGTATCCGGCGTCCCCTGTTTCGAAAGGTATTCGGGTGAGGCCACCAGGATCTGGTCGACGACGCCGATCGGGCGCGCCATCAGCGTGCTCGGCGCCAGGTTGCCGATGCGCACGCCCAGCTCCAGTCCCTCCTCGACCAGGTCGAGCACCTGGTCGGTGAGCTGGATGTCCAGGCTCACCTGCGGGAAGCGTTCGAGGAAGCCCGGCAGCAGCGGAATGATCCGGCGCTTGGCGTAGGAGCTCGGCAGCGTGATGCGCAGCGTGCCGCTGGCGACGGCCTTGCGTCCGCTCGCCGACCTGAGCGCGTCCATCGCATCCAGCAACTGGCGAACGTGCTCGTAGAGTTGCAGCGCTTCGGAGGTGGGCTGAAGGCGGCGCGTCGTGCGGGCGAAAAGCTGGACGCCGAGGCTGTTTTCGAGCGCCGCGATCTGCTTGCTGACCGCGGATTGCGAGGTCCCCATCTCACGCGCCACCGCCGAGAAACTCCCGGCCTCGAAGCTGCGTACAAAGGCGGTGTAGGACTGGAGGGCGTCCACGTAGATCTAGTCCGATATGGAATAGGTCTTAGTCTATATGGCCGCTTTCGGACGAGACGACAGCGCGCGAGTATTCGATACACAAAGCGGGCCGTACATTCTAAAAGTGAGGAGTATCGACGCGATGAGCAAGAAAATCGGAATCGTCGGCGCGGGCACCGCCGGCCTGCATCTGGGCCTGTATCTGCGGCAGCACGGCGTCGACGTCACGATCTTCACGGACCGCAAGCCCGAGGAATATCGCGGCATGCGCCTGCTCAACACCGTGGCGCACCACGCGGTCACGGTGGATCGCGAGAACGCGCTCGGCGTGAACCACTGGCCGAACGACGGCTATGTCGGTCACCACTACTTCATCAACGTTCCCCCGCAGCCGCTGCGCTTTTACGGCGACCTGCATGCGCCCAGCCGCGCG
Organism: Panacagrimonas perspica; assembly: GCF_004364935.1. Lineage (GTDB taxonomy): Bacteria > Pseudomonadota > Gammaproteobacteria > Nevskiales > Nevskiaceae > Panacagrimonas > Panacagrimonas perspica. The sequence continues at coordinate 1,158,090 of NZ_SOBT01000009.1, forward strand.
GTCGACTACCGCATCTACCAGCCGCGCCTGATGGAAGACTTCGAGGCCCGCGGCGGCAACATCGAGTACCGCGAGATCAAGGGCGACGAAGTCTCCGCGCTCAGCGCGAAGTTCGACGTCATGGTCGTGTGCACGGGCAAGGGCCCGTTCGGCCAGATGTTCCAGCACGAGCCGGCGCACTCGCCGTTCGATCGTCCGCAGCGCGCGCTGTGCGTGGGCCTGTTCAAGGGCATCGCCCAGCGCACGCCCAAGCGTGCGGTCACGATGTACTTCTCGCCGGGCGCCGGCGAGATGATCGAAATCCCGACGCTGACGTTCAACGGCATGCAGAACGCGCTGGTGATCGAGAACATCATCGGCGGCGATCTCGAGATCCTGGCCAAGACCAAGTACGACGAGAATCCGCGCGCGTTCCTCGACCTGCTGCTCGGCAAGCTGCGCAAGCACTATCCGGACTGCGCCGATCGTATCGACGAGAAGGAATTCGATCTCGCCAACGGTCCGCTGGACCTGCTGCAGGGCGGCGTGACGCCGACGGTGCGCAAGTCGCACGTCAAGCTCGACGGCGGCAAGCTCGCCATCGCACTCGGCGATGTGCAGGCGGTCGTCGATCCGGTGCTCGGGCAGGGCGCGAACATGGCCTCGTACGCGGCGATCATCCTCGGTGAGGAAATCGTGAAGCAGGAGGTGTACGACGAGCGCTTCGTCGAGCACGTCAACATGCGCCGCCAGGATCGCGTGCTCGGTGCGACGCGCTGGACCAACTTCATGATGACCAACCTCAAGGCCATGCCGGTGGAGCTGCAGCAGTTCATCGGTGCGCTCAGCCAGAACCGCGCGCTGGCCGACGAGTTCACCGACAACTTCAACTATCCCGAGCGGCAGTGGGATTGCTTCGCCAGCATCGAACGCATGAAGGCCTGGCTGGAGCGTCGCCGCCCGCCCGCGGGTTGCGCCGAGGCCGTCAACGAATCACTGGTGGCAGACGCTGCATGATCGTCAGCCCCGCTCGGCAGGTGGGCCAGAATCCTGGGCAGGAGCAGGACTGGCTCGAGAGCCTGGACTTCATGGGAGTGCGGGACGCATCGATCGACCCGATGAGCTTCCGCAAGTCGGTGTCGCTGTTCGCCACCGGCATCGTCGTGCTCACCTGCGAGGACGACGACGGCAACGTGCACGGCGCCACCGTCAACAGCTTCACGTCGGTGAGCCTCGAGCCGCCGACCGTGCTGGTGTCGCTCAAGCCCGGCAAAGCGAACCGTTTCATCTCGCGTGCGGGCCGCTACGGCGCGTGCATCCTCAACGAGGAGCAGCAGGAATTCTCGGCGCATTTCGCCGGCAAGCCGCAGGAAACGCTGAAGCCGGACTTCCTGGTGCGTGATCGGATTCCGACGCTGCGCCACTGCCTGGCGTGGTTCGAATGCGCGGTGATCCAGAAGGTGCAGGTGCATGACCACACGCTGTTCGTGGCCGAAGTCACGGCCTGCGGCAACGAGGATGGCTCGCCGCTGATGTTCTACGGGAGCCGGTATCACCGTCCCGTCGTCAAGGTTTGACCCACGGCCGGTGAACCGGCCGGGGCGCGGTACGACTACTAGAGAAGAGAGGAGGAACGAATGCGCAGCAACCTGCAACGCAAGATGTCGGCCCACGGCATCTTGATGATCTTCTGCACCCTGCTGTTCGGTGTGGGGCTGTGGATGCATCTGGTCGGCGGTTTCGAAATCGTCCCGGGATACATCGTGCACTTCAACGTGCCGGGAACGCCCGAAGGATGGGCACGCGCGCATTCGGGTCCGGCGCTCAACGGCATGATGGTCATCGCCGTCGCGTTCGTGCTGCCGCTGCTCGATTTCTCCGAGAAGGCGATGACGCGTCTGGGCTACATCATCGTGCTCGACGGCTGGGCCAACATCGGCTTCTATTTCTTCGGCAACTTCACGCCGAATCGTGGCCTGAGCTTCGGCGACAACAAGTACGGAGCGGGCGACATCTTCAGCACGCTCGCGCTCGGACCTGCGTATCTGTTCGGCGGCCTCGCGCTGGTCGCGCTCTTCATCATCGGTATGCGCGCCTTCAAGATCGCAAAGCAGCAGCAATAGCGGTCGCAAGAAAGACCGCCCGGGAATAATCACCAACAGGGCGGGCTCATCGAAACCCGATGGCGTGCGGAGCCCTGCAGGGGGACGTGCGTCCGCAAGACGAAGCCTGCGAGGAGCATCACGATGCAAGTGGCCAGTCCGGCAAGCCCCGCAGCGGGCGCGAGCACCGCGTCCCTATCGCTGCAACCGCTGTTGTCCGAGCAGGTCCGCGGCTTCGGGCCCTGGAAGGATTTCGTCCACGATCATTTTCCGTGGCTCGAGCACGCCAATCACAGCGACGGTGAATTCAACGCCGAAGTCAGCGCCTACCGCTTCGGTGACGGTGCACTGACGACCATCAGCGCCGGCGCCAGCGAGGTGATCCGCACGCGACATCTGGCCGAGGCTTCGGAAGCAGGCTTCATCAAGCTGGTGTGGCAGATGTCCGGAAGCCTGCAGCTCGAGCAGGACAAGCGTCAGTGCCTGATCGAACCGGGGCAGGCCGCCGTCTGCGACACCGCGCGTCCGTATCGCATCCGGCTTTCGGAGCGGGCGCACTTCGCGGTGCTGATGCTGCCGCACGCGGCCTGTCCGGGCTGGGAGCACATCAGCCAGAAGATCTGCGGCGCCAGCATGGGCGAGACCTCGACGATGCGCGCAGCGCTCGGTGCGCTGATGGCGGTGACGAGCATTCCTGCGGAAGAACAATCCGGCAGCGCCACGGTGATCCAGGCCGTCCAATGGATGCTGTCGGCGTCGCTGCATCGGTCCGCCAGCGACCTGGGCGCCAGCACCTTGCAGAACCCGCGGCTCAACAAGGCGCAGCGACACATCCTGGATCACATCGCCGATCCGGACCTGGACGCCAACGGCCTGGCCGAGGCCCTGTGCATGTCGCGCCGCTCGCTGTACATGCTGTTCAAGGAATGCCGGCTGACGCCGGCCAAGATGATTCACGACATCCGTCTCGAGCGGAGCCTGCAGGTGCTCGGCGATCTGCGCCAGCAGCACCGGAAGATCACCGACATCGCGTTCGATCACGGTTTCAGCGACTACGCGACGTTCAGTCGCCTGTTCAAGGCGCAGTACGGCATGACGCCCAGCGAGTATCGACTGAAGGCACGCGCTCCGAAGAGCTGACGACGATCTGCGCAGCGTCTCGCCGGCAGCGCTGCCCCGACATCTCGCGATCCGATTGCACCTTTCGCGCATCGAAGTGCACGGAGCATCAAGCGGGGGATGCCCCAGTCTCGAAAATCACGATGCGACGAATGACGTGTGCGAGAGGAGTCCGCCCGCGTTCGCCGCGCGGCAAGGGCGGCGCGGTCTGCGGACCGCCGGGACCCGATCAGGGAAAGAGACAACCGCGCCGACAGTGGACGCGGGCCGTACCGAACGACGAGACCCGGGGCCGGCGACAACGTTTGTCGTCGCGCGCCATCGGGACAAGAACCGAATTCCAGAGCACTGAATGAATACGCTCCGTTTCCGAATCGCCCGCTGGGTCGTCGCGCACCGCGCATCCGTCGGCATCTTCTTCATCCTGGTCACGCTCGCGTTTGCGGCGGGGATGCCGCGTCTCGACATTCGCACGATCTTTGCGGACCTGCTGCCGTCGGACGATCCGTTCGTGCAGACGTATCGGGATCATCCGAACTTCGGCAATCCGCTGACCGTGACGATCATGGTCAAGCGCACCGACGGCAAGAAGATCTACAACCAGGACACCTTGCAGAA
>NZ_SOBT01000010.1 GCF_004364935.1 Panacagrimonas perspica
ATCGTGCGGCGTGGTGAGCGTCTTGGCGCGAAACACCTTGGCACCATAGATCACGCACGCGTCGGTGAGCGTTCCGCCGTTATCGATACTGATCAACATGGACATCGAGTCCACCTCTTCTGTGTTGAGAGCGTCCAAGACTGACGCGCTGGATGAGTGCTAAAGCGGCGGAAAAACTCCGCGATGCGTTTCTGAACCGGAACATCGCGAAGCGGCCCGACGCTCTGCCGAGCTGTTTCCCGCCGCAGTCCCGCGAGCGCCCCGACCGTCGGTGCGCTCTGCGTTGCGTTGCGAGCGAGCCGAACAAGAGAAGGACAGTCAGAGATCTACTGTGCGATGTGGAGCGAATGGTGGAGTGGACACCAAATTGGGTCAAGCCAAAGTGGCCTAGGGCGAGCCCTATGGAAGCCGATCGTGTCGTTTACAACGTCGGCCTTCAGCGACGCGCGGGTCGCTTCACACCCTTCCGCGGAGTTGTGGCGGCGGCCTTGGACGGACCCTGAACCGTTCCTGGAGACTCCGAAGCCCCATGCAGCCGCGTTGCCCGGTCCGAACGCGACCCCCGCTGAGAGCCCGGCGTGAGGTGACGCAGAAAGGTGTGCTGACGCGGGAGTTGCCGACTGATCTCGCTCAGCCGGTTCAACAGCCGGCTCTGGTTCGATTTCTTCGACGCACCCAGAACCGTCAGAGCGCTGGCGTAAAGCGCTTGGGTCCGAAATCCCTCGTCGTCCAGATCCCCGTGCACCCACGTGTAGAAGCTGCCGATGAAGCCGAGCATCAAGGTCCGCGGCAGCACATCACTCTCGACCGACTCGGGCGGAACCGCCTTGGACGTCGCAGCGACCTCTACGGAATGACGCCAGAAACTGAGCGACCGATGCAGGAACCAAGGGCGATGCAACTCATCGCGGGTTCCCAGGAAAACGAGGAACAACTCACGAAACACGATGGGATCGGACAGAAATGCATCGACGACGAAATCGGTCGCCTCGATGACATGCTCGAGAGGATCCGGGCTCACGTAGCGCCGAACGCCGATGAAAAGATCGTCGAGCAGACGACTGAGGAGCGCGTAGAACAGTCCGTCCTTGCTGCCAAGGAGATTGAAGACCGTCGTCGGCGCGACCTTCGCGCGCACGGCCACGTCCTTCATCGTGAACCCGGTGTCGCCCGTCTCCCGGATGATCTCGCGAGCGGCGTCCAGAATTCGGGTGAGGCGCTCTGCGGTATGTCGCTTTAGGGCTGGCATGCGATGGGTCGGAATGTTGTCGCCATGGTAGGCGAATGACGCACTACGAAACGAGTCTGCGCCTCGCTGTGCGGACGGCCCGCATCGACCTCCATTCGCTGGAGTTGCCGGGTGACGCCACTACCGTCGGCCCGACGCTCGCTGAGGCATTCGGCTCAGGAACGTCTCGAGCTCGGCCCGAAAAAAGCGCATGAACGATCGAACCCGCGCGGACTTTCGCAGGTCCCCGTGAGTGAGTATCCAGAGGTTGAAGTCCGGCTCGGAGCGGATATCCGTGATCCGCGTCAGTTCCGCCCGGAATTCGCCGACGAGGCACGGAAGCACGGCGGCACCGAGGCCCGCTCCCGCTGCTTCGTAGAGCGCTGCCGCAGAATCGAATCGGTAACGGCACTCCGCGTCCGGATTGATGGTGCGAAGCCATCGCGAAATGGGCGACGCCCCGCGCTTGGACACGAAGTCGATCCATTCGTACGCACTTGCCGGCTTGGCCCGGACCGCGGTGTCCTTGCGGGTATACCCGGCAAACGAGACAGGCCCCATGTTGATCCCCGTCAGGTAGGAGGGCGGTGAGGCCGTCGCCCGGATGACGACGTCGGCGTCACTGTGCTTCAGGTTGGCAAGGTCATCGGTGATGGATACCTCCACGCCCACGCCTGGGAACTTGACCGCAAACCGCTCGAACATCTGCGGCAGCACGTAGAGGCCCATCAACTGCGATGTACTCACCCGGATCGTCCCCTGAAGCTTGGTGTCGGATCCCACCACCCGCCGCTCGAGGGCCAACACCTCGGCTTCGATCCTCCGGGCCGCTTCCGCCAGCTCCCTGGCAGACGAGGCAAGGTGATAGCCATCGCGCCGGCGGGTGAACAGTCGAACGCCCACCGCCTCTTCGATCTGGGCAAGCCGACGGTGCGCCGTGGAGTAATTGATCTCCAGAACACGAGCAGCGCCCGCCAGACCGCCTTCGCGTTCGACCGCCAGGACGAACTGCAGATCATCCCATCTCATCGCTGACCCCCTGTGCAAACGCGCACATTATGGTCCCGCTTCTGCCGACTGTGCCGGCGCGTGTCGCTGCTCTACCGTAACGCCACACTCTCCCGAGCCTCTGGCCGCTCCATGATCGAGCTCTACACCTCGCCCACGCCCAACGGACACAAGGTGTCGATCCTGCTGGAGGAGCTGGGCGTCCCCTACGCCGTCAATGCGATCGACCTGGGGAAACTCGATCAGAAGACTTCCGAATACCTCGGCATCAATCCCAACGGGCGCATCCCGACCATCGTCGATCGCGAAAATCGCGACTTCGCGGTGTTCGAGTCCGGCGCCATCCTGATCTACCTCGCCGAGAAGCATGGTCGCTTCCTTCCGCGAGACATCGAGGGCCGCTCACGGGTCATCCAGTGGGTGATGTGGCAGATGTCGGGCCTCGGACCGATGCAGGGACAGGCGAACGTATTCCTGCGCTACTTCCCTGAAAAGCTGCCCAGCGTGATCGAGCGTTACCAGAAGGAGTGCCGCCGGCTCTACGGGGTGCTCGACAGCCGCCTGTCGGATCGAACCTACATCTGTGACGAGTATTCGATCGCCGATATCGCCTGCTGGTCGTGGATCAACTATCACGAATGGGCCGGCCTCTCGCTGGATGAATTTCCCGCACTGAAGGCCTGGTTCAAGTTGATCGAGGCGCGTCCGGCCGTCCAGATCGGACTCACCGTTCCCGGAGGACGCAAGACCGAAGTCCGGGAGCTTCTGGAAGCCGCCAAGAAGATGATCCGCACGTGATCGGCAGTCGCACCGAAGCGGCCAACCGGGGATTGGAATGACGACATACGTGGTGACTGGCGCCGATCGCGGAATCGGAGCGGCGATGTGTGCAGTGATTGCCGAGCGCGGCGACAAGGCAATTGCGGCTTGCCTGGGCCATGGCCGGGAGCTGGTGGACGCTCCGAACCTCGACATCGTCACCGGCGTCGACGTGGCATCAACGGAAGGGGTTCGGCGCCTCACGCAGCACATCGACACCCGGCAGATCGATGTCCTGATCAACAACGCCGGACTTGTCACGGACCAGATGCTCGGCCAGTTCGACTACGACGCGATGATGCGCGAGTACGCCGTCAACGCGCTCGGCCCTCTACGGGTCACGGAAGCGCTGCTTCCCCGGATCGGACGCGGCGGGAAGGTTTGCATCATCAGCAGCAGGGTGGGCTCCCTGTCGGAGAACGGCATCGGCGGTCTCTACGGATACCGGATGTCGAAGGCGGCCGCGAACATGGCCGGCCTCAATCTTTCGCATGAGCTCAAGACGCGCGGAATCGCCGTGCTCTGTCTGCACCCCGGGAGCGTACGAACAGAGATGACCGCCGGGCTTGCCGACCAGGCGACGGTGGGAACGCTTGCGGCTCCCCGGGACGCAGCCCGCGCGCTCCTCGAGCGTATCGACGAACTGAACCTGGAGACCACGGGACAGTTTCGCCACGCGAACGGCCAGATGCTGAGCTGGTAACGGACAAGCGGCCGGAAGTGCCGCACTTTTGGAAGAGATCGACATGATGAAGCTGTATGGATATTTGCCGACGTGGGGACTGTCCGACATGAGCCCCTACGTGTCTTACACCGATGCATTCCTGAGGATGGCCGGGATTCCTTTCGAACCCATCGTCCTGGAGAAGGGCGATCTCACGAGAACCCCGAAGGGCAAGCTGCCGTGGATCATCGACAGCGATGGGACCAGCGTCTCCGACACGCAGCTGATCCAGTTCTACATCGAGGAGAAGTACAACAACCCTCTCGATGGATGGCTGTCAGACGAGCAGAAGGGAACGGTCGATCTGATCCACCGCATGTTCGGCGAATGCTGGTACTGGATGGCCGTGCAGACGCGCTACCGGCGCGATGAGGATTTCGCCATCTACGATCCGCTCTGGGTGAAATTTCTGGCGTGGCTTCCAGAAGAGCAGCGACGTGCGCCCGTCGAATCCTTCCGCGATCACCTGCTGACCCAGTTCTGGCATCACGGCACGGGCCGCAACACCGAACAGGAAGTCGAGCTGATCGCGCGCCGGCTGACCGACTCGCTGTCGAAGATGCTCGGCGACAAGCCGTACCTGTTCGGCGACAGGCCCTCTTCGCTGGACGCGAACATGTACGCGGGGCTGGCGCACTGCGCGATGACGCCGTTCCCCAGTCCGATCGGGCAATACATCCGATCCAAGCCGAACCTTCGCGCGTTCCTGGATCGGGTGTTCGACAAGTACTACCCCGAGCTTCGGAAGGACCGCGAGGAAGGAGAGGCGTATCTCGCCGAGAACCTGCAGAAGCCGCGGCTGAACGATGCCAGAGCGGATCAGCGCCTCGATGCGCTGTTCAGACAACCCTATGACGGTCCAGGAGTGACGCGATGAGCACCAACATCTCGAGGAAGCTGCAAGGCCGCCAGGCGCTGATTTCAGGTGGTGCTTCGGGCATCGGCGAGGCCACCGCGCGGCTGTTCGCCGCCGAGGGCGCCGCGGTGATGATCGCCGACATCGACGATGCCAATGGTGAGCGCGTCGTGCACGAGATCCGCCAGGCGGGCGGCCTGGCGCATTACCGCTCGGTCGATGTGACGGATCGAACCGCCGTCCGCCGAATGGTCCACGACGCGGCGGTCGAGCTCGGCGGACTCAGCATCCTGTTCAACAACGCGATGACCAATCCGAGCGCCGACTACACCGAAGACCAGCGATGGAACCTGATGCTCGAGAGCGGCCTGTCCGCATACTGGGCAGCGGCGATGGAAGCAGCGCCCATCCTGGCGCGGTCGGGACACGGCGCCATCGTGAGCAACGCGTCGATCGCAGGCGCGCGCATGGGAATTGAATTCGCGAGCGAAGCCTACAGCGCCGCCAAGGCCGGGGTCCTCGGCCTGAGCCGAAAACTCGCCAAGCGCTTCGGCCCCGATGGTGTGCGATCCAACGTGATCTGCCCCGGGATCATCGAAACGCCGCGCTGGCGCGGTCCGGGCATGCCTGAACCCCAGTTCGCGCGACGCTGGAGACAGATGGCGCCGCTAGGTCGTTTCGGCCGTACCGACGAAGCAGCACGCCTCGTCCTGTTTCTCGCCAGCGACGACGCTTCCTACATCACCGGCCAGGACATCGCGATCGACGGCGGATTCACGATGGCCATGCGTTTCGAATCCGTCGATTTCGATTCGGAGTAGCGACGAGCTTATTTCCAGAGCTGTCTTCACCACTCGAGCCCATCCCGATCGTCCTGCGCAGACCAGGGACCTTGCGGTTGGTTCTGGCCCTCGGTGTGGAAATCGCTCGTCGGCATGCTCGCCCGTTTGCCGGCGTGTCATGTCCCGTTCGATTTCCGCCCCATAGGTGGTGGCGATAAATTTCGGTCAACGTCAGAAGCCCGTGGTCGCGCGCCCTGGAAAGTGCCTTGACGCCCGAATTGGGCAGCGCCTCTCCGATTTCTCAGACGTCCATGAATATCGTCGCAGGATTCTCCAGCAGCGACTTCATCTTCTGGATGAACGAAGCCGCGTCGAATCCGTCGACGATGCGATGATCGAACGACGACGACAGATTCATCATCGTCCGGACGATGACCTGACCGTTCTTCACGACGGGACGCTCGACCATCTTGTTCACGCCGATGATGGCGACTTCGGGAGCGTTGATCACCGGCGTCGTCACAATGCCGCCCAGGGCGCCCAGGCTGGTGATGGTGATCGTGGAGCCCGACAGTTCTTCGCGCGTACCTTTGCCGGCGCGGGCCGCATCGGCCAGTCGTTTGATTCAGCGCAGGAAGTTTGTGCAGATTGTTCGCACAACCGCACAGGCGATCAGTCGATGGCGCTCGCCTGGAAATCGCCGAGCCGCTGGATATTGGAAACGGCTGCCGAGCGTATGCCTGCGTACGGACGAGCCAGTGAGGCGAAGGGCGACCCGGGGTCGAAGTGGGCCAACGCACAGACGGACCACCCGATGACGCGCACGCTCGCCTCTCGCCAACGCTGGACGAGCCCTCATGAACACCTTCCTGTCTTCCACGACCGCCACTCATGGCGTGACAATCTCCGGCACGCCACGCCCGGCAACGAGGGCGTCGAACAGGTCAGACGCGATGAGGGATCCGATCGCCGAACGCGCTCGGGCAGCAGGCGCGCCTTCGGAGATGCCCGCGGTCGAGCCGAAGCGTCCGAAGTTTCGGGCAAAGAACAACTCGGGCGCAGCCACCGCGCCTATCGCCTCCGCTGGCGGACCGATCAATCCGCCGCCGACGTCGGCTCTCGCTCGCATGCAGCGGACGTATCCCAAAACGTTGATCGCTTCCAGGACATTCCTCGTGACCGGCCTTTTCAATGACCGACTGACCGCCGAACGCGCATGTCAGTCCGTCACGGAACGAGGATACGGCCTGTCCGAAATCAATTTGCTGATGTCGAACGAGACACGAGGTCAGCATCTTCGGGAAGAGATGGCAGAAGAGCGAACCGACGGCCTATCCGCTCGAGGCGCAGACGCTCGAGCTTCGGTTGGCGAGATTGCAGGTGCGGTCGCAGCGGCGGCAGTCCGCTTCGAAAGAACCCAGATGCTCCCGGGTCTGAGTCTGGTGATAGCGGGGCCGCTCGCAACAGCGTCAGCAAATACCGGAGGATCGCCGGCGAAGGTCGGCCTCCTGGGGACCCTCGGCGCATGGAACATTCCGGAGAAGCGAGTGATGGATTACGAGGCCGCGCTGAGGCAGGGAAAGATCCTGATGGCCGTAAAACCACGCACCGTCGCCGATGCCAATCACTTCGAGCAGGCCTGGAGCAAAGACGACGCGGACCTGTGGGGCCGCGTGAGCGAATAGCGGCCCGCGCCTGGCCCTCGGGCCCGCGTTCTTCCGCAGGCCCAATCGGTGCCGCTTAGTACGTCTCTGGTCCACTAGAGGAAGACGGGGCCGAGCGCGCGGTTGCCTTGCCACGCTCTTGTCGATGCAGCGCGCGACGACGCGCGGTCGTGTGGTCGCCGCCACTCACGTCTTGCGCCGCTCAAGCCAACTCCGTCTCCACCGCCTCCGCCGTCACCTTGGCGGCACGACGCACCCGCGTCCTGCCCCTGGCGCCGCCGTGGCGCAGCAGCTTGCCCGCATGGGCCGCGGTCTGCTGATCGTCCCTGATGGTGACTTCGCCGTTGACCAGGATCCAGCGATACCCGCTGGCGCGCTGGATGCGCCGCCACTCACCACCCGGAAGGTCATGGGCGATTTCTTCGGGCAGCACGCGCAGGTTCTCGTAGTCGTACACGACGATGTCGGCGGGCGCGCCTTCCTTGATCACGCCGCGATCGTGGAAGCCCGCGACCTGCGCCGGTAACGCCGCGAGGCGCCAGTGCGCGTCCTCGAGCGAGATCATCTGGTGCTCGCGCACGATCTTGCAGATCGTCTCGGTCGGATAGCGGCCGGCGGTCAGAAAACGGGTGTGGGCGCCGCCGTCCGACACACCGAACAGGATGCAGGGATCGTCCACGATCTCTTTCAGGTGCTCGATCTTGCCGTTGGGTGGCGCGGCGAAGAATTCGGTCCTGAGATCTTCTTCCACCGCCATGTCGAGCATCACATCCACCGGGTGCTTGCCCATTTTCTCGGCGGCATGATGCAGCGTGTGATCGAGGTACGCCTTGTTGTGCTCCTGCTGCGGGCCGACGATGACGATGTCGGCCAGGGGTCCGATCGCAATCCGGGGCAGGTTGTCGCGCAGCGCCTGGCGGCGCGCCGGATCGGCCAGCTTGGCCTTGCGCTCCGCGACGGTCCCCGTGGTCGCTTCCATCCACGCCGGCACATCGTCGAACAGATTCCATTCCTCGAACGTGAACGTGAATCCGGCATCCGTCGTCATGCCCTGCCCGATCACGCGAATCCCGCGACGGCGGCAGCTCTGCAACCACTCCAGCGTTCGGCGATGAATCTCGGGCCGATAGTCGAACGCCTGTACGACGTTCATCAGCATCGGGCGGCCGGCGATCTCGGCCAGTTCTTCGTAATGCCGGCGATCGCGCTTGTTGTCGCCCGAGACCATCGTCATCTGCATGAAGCCCTCGTTGCGGTCGCGCAGCACGCGCGCGAGCACACGACAGGTTTCGTCATGCATCACATCGGTCGGCATCGGCGAGCCGTCGAAGTCGCGCTGCGTGGCCGAAGGACCCGTCGGCAGCAGCCGCTGCGCCGACCAGCCACACGCGCCGGCGTCCATCGCCTCGTTGAGCAGGCGCGCCATCTCGGCGTGTTCGGCATCGGTGGGAAGGCGGCCTGCCTTCGCCGCCTCGAGACCCATCACCCAGACCAGCAGCGGACCGGCCGGCATGTACGGCAGGATGTTCACGGCCTTGGGCGTACGCTCGAGGCTGTCGAGGAATTCTGGGAACGTGACCCAGTCCCAGGGCATGCCGGCTTTCATCGAGGCCAGTGGAATGGCTTCGACGCGAGTCATCGACAGCATCGAACGCTCGCGCATCTCCGGCTTGACCGGCGCGAAGCCGAATCCGCAATTGCCGATGGCGACGGACGTGATGCCGTGCCAACTCGACAGCGTGCAATACGGATCCCAAAACACCTGGGCGTCGTAGTGGGTGTGCAGGTCGACGAAGCCGGGCGCGACGATCAGCCCGGTGGCGTCGATCACGTCGAGGCCGAGCTTCGCGTCGATGTGCCCGATCTTCGCGATCTTGCCGCCCTTGATACCGATGTCCGCGCGATAACGCGGAACACGGGTGCCGTCGACGATCATGCCGTTCTTGATGACCCGGTCGTAGCGCATGATGCACCTCCAGAATCCACGAGTCCGATTATGCAGCGGGCCTCTGGCGGCACGAATAGGCGCTTCCCCTACATCGCGCGGCCTTCTTCCCGAGGCCAAACCGTTCGCCGTCTTCCGTGCGACCGCGCCCCGAGAATCCCGGGATGAGGATCAATGGCGAATCGGCATCGGTCGTTTGCTAGGATCGGACGTCGATTCACGCGAGAAGACGATGAGGAAACGAACCTCGAAACCTTCGGCTGCTGTCGCCGCAAAGCCCGCCATCGAAGAGAAGATTCCCGCGAAGAACCCCGCACCCGAAAGCGCGGTCGATCCTGTGCCCAGGAAAAGCCCGCTCGACGCCATTGCACAGGCTCAGAAAGGACAGTATTCGGCGGAAGCCATGTGGAAATCTGCTGGGCGCTTCGCCAGATTGCGCTGAGGGGACGGCATCTTCCTGCACGTCGTTCCGATCGCGCCGCTCAGACGCTTTCGGGCGAGGACGTCACCCAGGGCCGGCACTGCTCACGCAGCTCCGCCTTTCGAACCTTTCCCGTCACCGTCATCGGGAAGCTGTCCATGCAGCGGACGTACTTGGGCACCTTGTATCTGGCGATGCGTCCTTCGCAGTAGGACTTGAGGCTTTCCGCTGACAACACGTCCGCGCCTTCACGCAAACGGACGCAGGCGACGAACTCTTCGCCGAACTTCGAATCGGGGACACCCACGACATGGACTTCGGCGAAGTCGGCGTGCGTGTACAGGAACTCTTCGATCTCGCGCGGATAGATGTTCTCTCCGCCCCGAATCACCATGTCCTTGCTGCGACCGACGATGACGACGTAGCCCTCTTCGTCCATGACCGCGAGATCGCCCGTGTGCAGCCAGCGGCGCGGATCGATCGTCTCGGCCGACTTCGCAGCGTCTTCCCAGTAGCCCCGCATCACCGAATAGCCGCGCGTGCAGAGTTCGCGTGCCTGCGCAGGTTGTCGCCGATCGTCTCCCCGAGCAGCGGCAGATCGGAGGACCCGCTCGCGTAAGCAGGCGTCGTCGAAGCGCTACCGCCCGTGCTTTGGCTCACGCGTGTCCGGTGACCAGGCCCGCTGGAACAAGGTCGTCGAGCAAGGTCAGGAAGCCCGTGCGGTTGTGGCAATTGATGTACTCGGCCTTCAGGCCACCCTTGGGCACCACGAACACCTCGTGCCACATCGGCACGTCCCAGGTCTGTCCTTCCTTGACCGCCGTCGCCGCCTTGAAGAACGCACCGTAGATCGCGAGGTGGCTCGGGTCCGAGCGCGCCCAGCTCAGCAGATCGTCGAGCGACAGGAACCACGCAACGGCGTCGGCACGACCGATCGGAGATCCTTCGGGCGATTGCCCTTCGATGGCGCGGGACGTGATGCAGCCGAGTTCCGGGTGCTCTGCGAGATGGCGGGTGCCGGCCTCCTTCACGCCTGCGACTTCGGACAGGTAAATGTGTCCGAACTGAGGCGAGTTGCGCCAATCCTCATGATGGCGCGCCATGCACACGTTCGCCGGCGCGGTGACGGAAACGCGTTTGCCCTGCGTGGGCGCTCGCGTGGGTCGGTACGCGGAGCGGTCGGGTTTCAGGTCCTCGTCGCCGAGTGCAGGCAGGCGGTCGCGCACCGCCCCCCAATAATCGTGCTGCGCGCACACCACCATCTTGCCGTGCCGCGCCATGCCCGTCTGATCGAACTTGCCGGGATCGTGCGTCGTGTACAGCGTGTCGATGTATTCGGCCGGCACGTGCGCGGACTCGCGCCAGTATCCAACCGGCCCGCTCGACGGCCGACCCGCCCAGAAGGAGCGCACGGCCGGTTGGTCCGCCCATCGCTTGTACGAGACGGGATCGAACCAGTAGGCGATCCACGTGACGTTCGTTGCGCCCGTCTCGTCGAGAAACAGGCCGCGACACTGTTCATCGGGCTTGGGTTCGACGGCGAGCAGATCCTGTAATTCGGCGGCAGCGTCCATCGCGACTCGCGGGCTCGCGGCCTGTACGCCCATTTGCACGAACTGCAGCGTGCGCACATGCGCCGGCAGTTCGAGATTCCAGAGTTCGAACCGCGGTGCCGGCCGGGCCGGGTGATCCTGCTTTCCCATGGAAGACGCTCCTCGGCGTTTCTGCTTCGTCGAAGCTTAGGATCGGTCGCCAACGCGCACTGGCCTGCCTGCGCCAGCGAAATGGACTGGCCCGGACATTGGCACGCAGGAGCCATTTCCGTTGGCCGCCGCAGACAAGCACGGCGGCCGGTACGGACCTACTGTCGTTGCGCGGTTCGCGTCCTACCCGCCCATTCGAGCCCAGACCCATGCGAGCAGAGCACCCTCTTCCGATGGCCCCGATCGCCCGTCGCGCGCACGCGCTCAAGGAAGCGCTCGATCGAAAGAAGCTGATCCCGGAGGGCTTCATCGAGAATTTCACGAAGCTGATGGAGGTCGATTGGGATCCGGCCAACGGCGCGCGCGTCGTGGCGCGTGCCTGGGTGGATCCGGCGTTCCGTACGTTGCTGATCAAGGATGGGACACGCGCGTGCGAGCAGTTCGGCTACACGGGTCCGCAGGGCGAGTACATCGTGGCGCTCGAGAACACGCCGACGCTGCAGAACGTCATCGTCTGCACGCTGTGCTCCTGCACGGCCTGGCCGGTGCTCGGGCTCCCGCCTGACTGGTACAAGAGCTTCGAGTACCGCTCGCGCGTCGTACGCGAATCGCGTTCGGTGCTGCGCGAGATGGGCCTGGACCTTCCGGAATCCGTCGAGATCAAGGTCTGGGACACGACAGCCGAGACCCGCTACATGGTGCTGCCGTTCCGGCCTGCCGGCACCGAGGGCTGGAGCGAAGAGAAGCTCGCATCGATCGTGACCAAGGACGTCCTCATCGGCGTCGCGCGCCCCCTCGCCAACGCTTAGGGCCTGGAGAGAAAGCACATGGACGGAATCCACGATCTGGGCGGCACGGACGGTTTCGGCACCGTTCCGCATCACGTCAACTCGCAGAGCTACAAACCGGTCTTCCACGAGCCCTGGGAACATCTCGCCTACAGCCTGTTGTTCCTCGGCGCAGACCATCTCAAGACGTTCAACGTCGACGAGCTGCGCCACGCGATCGAACGCATGGAGCCGCGGCAGTATCTCGCCGCCCCCTATTACGACCGCATCGTCGTGGGGACGGCATCGCTCTACGTCGAGAAAGGCGTGCTGACGCAGGCCGAACTCGAAGCGCTCGCAGGCGGAGCCTTTCCGCTGGCGCGTCCGCAGACCGAAGGACGCGCGGCGCGGCCGACACGATCCCACTTCGAAGTGGGCGACGAGGTCATCGCCACGCGCGACTTCATCCGCGGCCACACCCGCATGCCCAAGTATGTGCGTGGCAAGAAGGGGCGCATCGTCCATCGCACGAGCGTGGAATGGCCGTTCCCCGACGCCGCCGGCCACGGCCGCGAAGCATTGCGTCAGCCGACGTATCACGTGTCATTCGACGCGAAGGATCTCTTCGGCGATGGCGCGGAAGCCTCGTCGGTGGTCGTCGATCTCTGGGAGGGTTATCTCGAAAAAGCCGGAGCCCCGAATGTCTGATTCGGCGAAGACGTCTCCTGGCGCCACCGCCTTCCGCGGCCTGCTGGCGGCATCGGGCCTCGATCTGTCCGAAGACCGCGCGCAGGCCGCCGCCGAGGTGCTGGCCGCTTGGATTCCCGCCTGTCTCGAACTCAACGAGAAGATGGGCGCGCCGACGCGACGAACCCTGGTCCCGATCACGGTCCTGGCACACGCTTCTGCCGCGCAGTGAGCACGACGTCCGACGATCCGTTGAATCTGACGCTCGCCGAGGCAGCTCGCGCCATCCGGACGCGCGAAGTCTCGCCGGTGGAGCTGGTGCGCGGCTGTCTCGCCAGGATCGAGGCACACGACGACGGGCTGCGGGCCTGGATCACCGTGTGCGACGAGGAGGCGCTCGACGCGGCCAGAAGCGCCGAGCGTGAAGTGCGATCGGGCGCCCGCTCGAAGCCGCTGCTCGGCGTGCCCATCGCGCTGAAGGACAACATCGCGACGCGAGGCCTGCGAACGACCGCGGGCAGCAAGATCCTGTCCGACTGGATTCCCGACGAAGATGCGACCGTCGTGGCACGGCTACGCGAAGCCGGCGCCATCATCCTGGGCAAGCTCAACCTCCACGAGTTCGCCTGGGGCGGCACATCCGACAACCCGCACTACGGCACGGTGCGCAATCCCTGGAATCCGGATCGCTTTCCTGGCGGATCGAGCGGCGGCAGCGGCGTCGCCGTCGCCGCGCGCATGTGCTTCGGTGCGCTGGGCACGGATACCGGGGGCTCGATCCGCCTGCCGTCCGCCATCAACGGAATCACCGGCATCCGGCCCACCTACGGTCGCGTCAGCAATCACGGCATCGTGCCGCTGGCGTGGAGCATGGACACCGCAGGACCCATGGCCCGGACTTCCGAAGACTGCGCCGTGCTCTTCGACGTCATCGCCGGGCACGATCCTCGTGATCCGACGACGGCGAATCGCGCGGCGCCGCCCTGCGTGCCGACGCTGCGCGGCTCGTTGCGCGGACTGCGGATCGGGGTGATCCCCGGGTACTTTTTCCATCACCTGCAACCCGACGTGGAAAGCGCCGTTCGCCGCGCCCTGTCGGCATTCGAGGAGCTGGGCGCGGTGATCGTCGATGTCCCGATCGAGAACATTCACGGCAACATCTCTGCACAGCTCACGATCGAATCCGCCGAACCCAGCACCTACCACCAGCGCTGGCTGCGCGAACGGCCGCAGGACTATGGCGCGGATGTGCGGACGCTGCTCGAAGTCGGCGAGCTGATGCTCGCCACCCACTATCTGCAGGCGCAGCGGTATCGCACGCTGCTGCGTGAGGAGTTCCTGCAGGCCTTCCGGAACGTCGACGCGTTCGTGTGCCCGACGCTTCCTTTCACGGCCACGCCCGTCGGCGCCACCACGGTACGGATCGAAGGCGACGTCGAAGAGAGCATGCTCTCGGCGATCATGCAGTTCACCGGCGTGGCCAGCCTCACGGGTCTTCCGGCCATGAGCGTGCCCTGCGGGTTCGACTCGGAAGGACTTCCGGTCGGCATGCAGCTGATCGGCCGTCCGTTCGAGGAATCGCTGCTGTTCCGAATGGCGGCCGAATACCAGGGCGTCACCGACTTCCATCGTCGCGCTCCCGATCTCGCGACCCGAGGCGCGTCGAAGGCGCCGCCGGGTCGGCCCGACTAGATTCTCCTGCCCGATTCTTGCTCAATACCGGCAGGCACTGCGGATCAGGGCAAGGTGAAGGTCATGATGATCTACCAGACGGCGAACGTCCCCGAGAGCGCCCAGTTCGGCTACTGGCACGACGTCATCTGCCGGCATTTCGTGCCGGCGGACAGTCGCCTCGAACGCAGCGACGCGTTTCCCGCCACGTTCAGCACCAACGCGCTGGGCTCGTACCAGATCAGCCGGCTGGCGGCGCCGCGCCACCTGTGGACCCGCACCACGGAAAATGTCCGCAAGGCGCCGCACGACGAGTTCCTGCTGAGCCTCAAGCTGAGCGGCAGCACCTGTCTGGGCCAGGGCGGTCGCGAAGTCGTCCAGCAGGCGGGCGAGCTTGCGCTGTACGACACCGGGCGGCCTTTCTCGTATCTGCTCGATTCCGACATCGTGCTGCTGAAGATTCCGCGGCACGAGATGGAAATGCGATTGCCGCAGGCGGGTCGCTTCGCGGCCGCCGCGTTCGGACATCGATCGTCGGTCGGGAAACTCGCGTCGCGGCTGGTTCGCGAATCACTGGATCTCGACGTCGCGTCGAGCACCGCCGCAGCCGAACGCATGGGCGACTGCCTGGTGGACGCCGTGTCGGCCGCCATCGAGTACGAACTGGCCGGCGAGTTCGCGATCCAGCGATCGGAAAAGCGGTTGCTGGATACCGTCAAGGCCTACGTCCTGTCGCACCTGGGCAACCGCGCGCTCGATACCGCGCGCGTTGCCGGGCGCCACGGCATTTCGATTCGAACGCTGAACCGCCTGTTCGCGGCGGAAGGCACCACGCCGATGCGCTGGATCTGGTCTCAGCGGCTGGCGGCCTGCCACACCGCGCTTTCGCAGCATGGCGAACACCGGATCACCGACATCGCCTACGACTACGGTTTCGCCGACCCCTCTCATTTTTCGCGCGCCTTCAAGGCTGCGTACGGACTGCGCCCGGTCGATATCGCGAAGAAGCGCCCCTAGCCGCGCGGCCGCCGAAAACACACGCGAGATCACCGCAATCTCGCGATCAGCAAACGAGGAGAACCCGATGTCGAACGTCCGGACAGAAGACACGCTCGCGATCACCCGCACGATCCAGCTCGTCGCGCGCGCCTACGATCACAAGCGCCATCGCGAATTGCTGCCGACGCTCTACGTCGAGAAGGCGCGTCAGCATTACTGGTTGCTCGGGCATTTCATCGACTTCTCGTTTCCCGAAGGCATCGACCGGCTCGTGCACTACCACGAGCGTTGCTGGGCGACACAGCACCTCGTCGCTCCGCCGACGATCGCTTTCGAGGGCTCCGATCTTGCTCGCGTCGAGAGCCCCGTCCATGCCGTGCATGTGCAGATCCATCACGACGGCCGGCGCACGAACTGGCTGCTCGGCGGCTACTACCTCGACGTCATGCTGCGCCAGCCGGACGGTTCGTGGCTGATCCGCGAGCGTGAAGCACACGTGACGTACGAGAGCGGGGAATTCGTCGAGGAGGTGCGACTGTTTCCAGTGCTCGCCGATTACCGCACGCCTCTTTAGGAGGCGTGTCCCGGGATCACAGGTTCACATACCGGTTCATGTCGAAGAGCCCGGCCTCGGTTGGATCCGTCCTCTCGAGATAGCGCGTCAGATCGTGGAAGACGGTCCAGAAATCGGGACGCGTCCGGCGCACGCCCCAGCGTTCCACGACCCTTTCGAAATCGGCGGGCGTTTTCACTGACGACAAGGCGTCGACGAATGCCCCGACTTCGACTTGCGGAAGATCGAAGAGGAAATTCGGATAGCTGCCGATCGTCCCCTGCACCACGGTGACGGTGTCGCGTCCGGGTTCGAGGCGTCCTTCCTCGCCGAGCAGGAACGCCACGTTCTTGTGCGCGCGGTTGTGCACCAGCGCATAGAGCAGCGTGTCCTTCCCGGGTACGGTCACGCGCAGATAGACGAGTTCCGGCAATAGCGGGATGACCGGCAGGTCATCGCCTGTCTTTCCGGCCAGCCGGCCGAGTTCGGCCAGGGTCTGGCGAACTTCGCGACTCGTCGACGCAGGCTCGCAGCCTCCTTGCGGGCACCGGTTGAGGACGTCTTCGGATCCCATGACCTTCTTCATGTGCTCGAAGAGCTGGTCCGCGAATTCCGCCTTGGGGTCCTTCGTCCGGTAGACGATGCGCGTCGGCGTCTTGTCGTCCGCTTCGGCGTACGTCATGAACAACTTCAACTTACCACCGCCGCGGTACCAGCTCTTGCGCAACTTTTCGCGCGCAGGTCCCGGAAGGAAGCGAAGGAAGTTGTATTCCCCCTCGTTACGGATCAGGTCGAAGTACAGGCGGGTCTGGAGCTGGTGCGAAACGCTGCCGAAGACATTGAAGTTGACGACGAGCTGGTAGTAGCTGCGCTCCAGCAGCGGATAGTCCATGACCCACAGCGTCTCGGGCAGCGTACCGATCAGGCCGTGACGAACAGCCGCGTTGTCGTGATGCCGGAAGATGGTCAGGAGCGCATCGCGATTGGTGCCGTCGCCATCCCACAGATCGTCGAACGAGGGACCCGAGGGCTGATCGCGCGCGTACTCGGCCTGCCGCAGCGCGATGTAGTGATTTCGCTGATCCCGGTAATGCTCCCACTGCTCGACCGTCCCGATCAGATCGGAATCCTGACCCGGAACGCCGATCAGCGGCGTGGCCTTCTGCCGGTACGTGGCGTCGTTCACGTAGCGCTCGGTATCCGGATTCTCGAAGCTCACCCAGAACTGATCGCGAATGACGTCGGTGGCGATCTGTCCCGCGCAGACCGGCCCGCGGATGAACGTGCGGACGAAGTACTCGGCGTTGTCGAGCATGAACTGATAGCGCGCCTTGGCAGGAATCGCCGCGAACGTCGCAAAAGCGTTGGCGCGATCCGTGTCGGTGTAGCCCGGCAAAGTGTCGACGGTCCACGGCGTGCCGAAGAACAGCTCGTCGTAGCGCCGCCGCTTCTGCTCGCCGAGCGCGTAGGTGATGTGGGTCTTCTCGACGATCGTGTCGGTGATCAGCCGGAAGCGATAGAACACCGGCCCACCCGCGTCGCCGTTGGGTGTCGGCGTGGACACCGGCACGAGGTCCTGGCCCGAAGGCGTACGCGAGCGCACGAGTTCGAAGAAGTGGGGCCGGTCTTCCTCGAGAAAGTGGATGTGCGCCAGGAACAGGTGCTCGAACAGATAGCGCGCGACCAGTTGCTCGCGTACGCCCGGGCGATTCAGATACTCCTCCCACTGCCGGATGGCCTTCGATTCAGCGGCCGACGGCATGAGCAGCGAAGGCTCCACGACGCTGCCTTCCTCGGTCCAGGTTTTCAGCGTCTGGAATTCCTTGTCCGTCAGGCCCGTGACCGCCAGCGGCATTCCCTGCAGCGGACGATCCTTCGAATAGCCCTTGAATTCATCCATGGTGGGACATTCATTGGGCCGCTCGCGTCCCAGTTCGATGTCGTCCGGGATCTTTGCATTCGGCGTCCACGGGTTCGCGTGGCCCAGCGCGATCATCTTGTAGAGCAGCGAAGACTGCGTGGCCGTGGCCTTGTCGTCCAACGGCGCGTACTGCGCGGAGAAGAAGCCCATCTGTCGCCAGTCCGAGGTCCGCAAGGCGTCGATGCCCAGCCGCGTCGGCGCCTGGTCCTTGTCACGCGTGCCGTCGTACACCGGGATCTTCGAGGCGCCGCGCTCGACGCCTTGCCAGCTGGTCAGCTTGAGCTGACACGGCGCGTCGTTGCACGAATGGCAGGCCGCGCACTTCTGCTCGAAGATGGGCTGCACATCGGTGCGGTAATGCACCGTCTGCACGGCTGCAGCGGGCGGCGACACTACTTCCTGCAGCGTGGCTGCCCGGCTGCAGGCAAATAGAAGCGCGGCCGTTCCGATGACGGCGATGGCAGTCGTGATGCGGCCCAAGTGTCGCTCCCTGTTTGACGTCCCCCCGGTTCATCGTCAGGACTCCGGGGCACCTCCTCTGCCGGAGGCGACGCGGGAGAATCCGTGACCGACGCCGGGCCAGAATCGTGTGGCGCACGTCGCATAGGTGCCTTCCGTGCCCATGGCATTGTGCGTCAAATGAAGGTCCGGACGACAGGATGCAACCGTCACGGACCTCGCACGTTCAAGCGGTCGGGCGTCCCGAGGGACCGCTGAAGCATCCGCCCATTCGTGCAGAAGACGCGCGGCGGTCCTTGCTCGCATCGGAGGCCAGCGGACGCGCGAGGCGTCGCGCAAGCCCCTTACGCGGCGACTGGAAGCTTGCGACCCTCGCGGACGCTGATCGCTCGCTCTGCCGCGATTCCCAGGTGAGCCCGGTAGCGTTCGAAACACCGTGCGCCGGCCCTCATCCGCATCAGTGCGCCTTCGGCGAGCGCCACGGCGCAATCCGGGTCCCGCTCCACCAGCGGTCCCAGGACTTCCCGGTTCCACGCTTCGGAGTGGCGCACGTCGAGTCCCGCATGGAGCTGGAAATAGCGGCGTCCTGTCGGACTGATCCCGAGGCGCTGCAGACCTTCATTGACCCGCGAGACGCGGCCCGGCGCCGTGAGTTCGACCACGCCCAGCGCTCCGATCGCGTGATAGACGTAACGGCGCGAGCCCGCCATCGCCAGCATCAGGTTGGCCAGTGCAAGCGATTCCCAGACGGTTTCGTCCGGGTCGGGCACGACATCGAGTTCGGCGACGGCGCGATCCAGCATCGGGCCATGCATTCCATCGAGGCGACCCCGTCCCATCTCGTCCCAGTAGTTGCGCGCCATCTCGAGCTTCGGCCCGGCCGGCAGGCGCAACTGCGATAGTGCGACCAGATCGTCGAACCCCGCCTCGCCCGCGGCCTCCTGCTTGATGAACCAGCGCATCGCGGTGACGTCGGCTTCCTGTGCCAGCCACGGGAACAGCGGATCGCCCTGACCCGGCCCGGTCTGCTCGAGCCGCTCGAACCACGCCAGGAACGCGGGAGCCCGTGTCGGTACGTTGCGTGTCCAGGGCGCCACGGCATGCCGCTCGGCTTCGACGAAGCCGACTTCCATGCGCCGGAGCTGCGACTCCGCACGCAGCTCCGCTTCCCAGTCGTCCCCCGGCGGCGCCAGGCGCAGACGATCGTGGTTACGCCGCATCAAGTCGCGATGGAATGCGTTGGCCCACCGGCAAGGATGATCCGAGGCGTCATCGCGTGTGTCGAAAACCTTGGCGTGCATGTTGTCTCCCATCGATCGGCATTGAACGTCGAAGGGAGCCGGAGCACGGGTTATGCCCGGAACAACGAGGGATGTGCGGACGGCAGGACGCGACGGGCCGACGCTTCGCCCGGCAGGTCGACCGATGGCGGAACGACCGGCGAGATCCTCAGGCGGAGCTGGCTGTCCTTGCTGCCGCGCCGGTCGTACGTGTGGATTCCCCTGCGGGACGCGATACGCCTGCGGGCACGTGGAATGCGGCGCAGCGGGATATCGCCTGGAATGCCCCGAACCCGTGTCATCCCCTCCGCACAGCCTCCCCGCTGATCGCGCTTCTCTTTTCAAGAGCCGCGAGACGATGTTCGAGAGTCAGGAGGACGATGGCGCCACCGAGGACGTCGACCACGACTATCGCGCACGGATGATCCGGTCGCACCGACAGGCCGTGTTGCTGTTCGAAGAGGTTTTCCGAAACTCCCGGGATCCTGGAGTGCGCAAGCTCGCCGGCCAGATGCTGCCCGCGTTGCAGCCCCCTAGCTCGCGCGGGCAAACGTCGCGCGGTGACATCCCAGCACGCTGGAAGACTGCGAAGTAATGCCGCGTCCGCGCCCTGTGCCCACGCACACCCTGCCTCGCCTACGCACTGCCATCGAGACGCTCGGCGGGATTTTCGCCAATCGATACCGGAACGCGCGTCATGCCTGCCACAACTGAAATGCCCTGGAGCTTCGTTCTGGAGCAGAAACTCCTGGGCAATTCCGTGTCGGCGTGGCTGATCGCCCTCGGCATCGTATTGGCGTTCGTGCTGGCCGCGCGGGTCGGTCGCACGCACCTCGGCGCGCGCCTGAAGCGATGGGCCGCACGCACCAGCACCGGTGCCGACGACACGCTCGTGCAGGTGCTGAGCCGGACCCGCGCGTGGTTCGTTCTGCTGGCCAGCCTGTTCGGCGGCAGTCACGCGCTCGAGTTCGCGCCTCGCGTGGAACGAATGCTCGAAATCCTCTTCACCGTGGGGTTCGCCATCCAGGTCGGCCTGTGGCTGAGCGTGGCGCTCGACGCGTTCTTCGAGCGCTATCGACGGCGCAACCAGACGGACACCGGCGTCGTCACCGCGATCACGGCGATGGGCTTCGCCGCCCGCGCGCTGCTGTGGTCCCTTTTGCTGCTGCTGGCGCTCGACAACCTGGGCGTCGACATCACGGCGATGGTGGCGGGTCTGGGCATCGGCGGCATCGCCGTGGCGCTGGCCGTGCAG
Source organism: Panacagrimonas perspica (assembly GCF_004364935.1). GTDB lineage: Bacteria > Pseudomonadota > Gammaproteobacteria > Nevskiales > Nevskiaceae > Panacagrimonas > Panacagrimonas perspica. The sequence continues at coordinate 20,743 of NZ_SOBT01000010.1, forward strand.
AACATCCTGGGCGATCTCTTCGCCAGTGTCTCGATCATTGTCGATCGGCCTTTCGTCGTCGGCGATTTCATCATCGTCGACGACGACTACATGGGAACGGTCGAGCATGTGGGCCTCAAGACGACGCACGTACGCAGCCTGGGCGGCGAGCAGATCGTCTTTGCCAACAACGACCTGCTCAAGACGCGCGTTCGCAACTACAAGCGCATGTACGAACGGCGGATCGTCTTCACGTTCGGCATCGATTACGCCACGCCCCCGGATGACGTGCAGTGGGTGGCGGAGTTCCTGCGCGAACAGATCTCGAAGATGGAGAACGTGCGCCTGGAGCGCGCCCACTTCTTCAAGTTCGGGGAATCGTCGCTGGACTACGAAGTCGCGTACTGGGTGAAGTCCCCCGACTACGGCGTCTACATGGACATCCAGCAGAACCTGAATCTGCGTCTGATGCAGGCGCTGGCGGCCCGGAAGATCCCGTTCGCGTATCCGACGCGCACCATCAAGATCGAGACCGCGACGCCGGCGCCGCCCTCAGCGGGCGAACCGGAAGTGTCGCCGGCACCCATCAAGGGCCCCGGTCCTCGCCTCGTGCGCGACCACTGAACCGGTTCGAAATGCGCTCTGCCCGGCGGCCTGAATGCCGCCGTGCAAGTTCCAGTGCCTCGCGGCAGCTGCATTCGAGCCCCTCTGCATTTCGGTGTCCCGACAGCGGGTCGCGGCCTCCATCGCGCTCCATTCCGCATCGCGACACTTGGCCCGACCGGTGCAAGGGGCAGATATCTTCTGCCCCGATCGACAGGAACGACCATGACGCACCACGTCTCGTTTTTCACGCGTTTCGCGCAGCGGATCTCGCACGCGGCCGGCGAGCCGTACACCTTCACGACGGGCCTGGGCCTGGTGATCGTGTGGGGGCTGTCGGGTCCGCTGTTCGGGTTCGGCGATACCTGGCAGCTCGTGATCAATACGAGCACGACCATCGTGACCTTCCTGATGGTCTTCCTGATTCAGAACACGCAGAACCGTGACTCCGCGGCCATGCAGATCAAGCTCGACGAGTTGATCCGTGCGACGCCGAAGGCGAGAGACACGCTGCTCGATCTGGAAGAACTGAGCGAAGACGATCTCGAGAAGCTGCGGGCCGAGTACGAACGCCGGGCAGAACGTGCGCGCAAGGCCTTGTCTGCGCGTCGCACACCGGGCACTTCCTCCGAATCCCGACGATAGCGGCCCATGCAAATGCCTCTGCAGGAGCCCGCGCGCTACAAAGCCGGATCAGGACCCTCATCCAGAACGCCCCAGGCTACGAGTCGTCGCATGTCTTCACGGATCAGCGCATCGCCGATGTCGGTCCGATAGCGCAGGTTCGGAATCACGACCTGTGCGGCGAGCCGGTTGGCCTTGCGCTGCGCCTCGCGCAGATCGGCGTCCACACCGGTCACCACCAGCGGGTAACCGCGGCTGCCGCTCACCATCAGCTGGCCCTGCTCGCGTGCAACCTCGGCCAGGTGAATGTGCTGCCCGTCCAGCGGATCCAGCGCGTCCCTGAAAAGGATCGGCACCCGTGCGCACCGCGGCTCGTCGTAGGGGAACGGCGGCGTGGTCAGCACGATGCCGACTGCGTACCCGTCACGCGTGCGAATGGCTTCGCCACGACCGTCGGCCATCTTTCGCAGCACCGTGCCCCATGCGTCCGTCTGCAAGGTTCCGCAGATGGCCGTCCCGGGATAGCCGAACCGGCACGTGAATTCCAGAGGCCAGATGCCCCGCTCGTTGACGATCGTGTTGACGTTGAGCCAGCCGACGTAGCCCGAGTTCTCGAGCGAGGATTCGAGTGGCGCCAGTACACGTTCGAACAGGGTCCGGGAGCGCCGGAAACTGACGACCGTTCCCATCTCGCCGGTCAGTTCGCCCAGATCCCCGGGGAAGAAGCGCTTGTGCTCCCAGTCGATGCACGCGGGCTGCAGGAACCGGTGTCCGTCGAAGTACGCGCCCGTTCCCACTTCCGCGCCTGCGACGTATTCCATCAGTACGAACGCCGGCGGCACATCGCCGACGCGACGTCTCTCGATGGCCAGCATCGCGATCAGGTCCTCACCACTATCGAGCTGGCCGACGTAGTTGCGCGTCGATGCCGAGTGCCCGCTGCAGATCTTGTAGACGTAACGTCCGGGCTGACGCCGGACGAATTCGATCGCGACCGTGTGATCGACGAAGCGATGCGTCGCGGCGGTCTGCAGCCCCAGCTGCCGCAACAGGAGCTGGCCATAGTCGCGATCTTCCTCGAGCCGGTCGCCCCACGCGCTGCCGCCGATCACGCGAAATCCCTGTGCACGCAGCGCGTCCTGTACGGCGCCGTGCGTGGCCGTCTCGAAGACGATGAGGCCTTCGGCGCCGGCCGCGCGGATCCACGGCAGCTGCGCCGACCACTCGTCGCTGCGCTCGATCAGACCCTCGAGGATCCCAACCGAGTCGGCACTGGTGCCACTGACGCGCACCTCGTGGCCTTCCTGGCAAAGCCGCAGATACACGGACCCCAGGCAGAGATCGTCACCGACGCCGAGGATTCGCATTTATTTCGGGAACGCGTCAGCGACATGCGGTGGGATACGGACCTGTGGGACCGCCCCGTTTACGGCGCAGCACGCGGACGGCTGGAATCGAGAACGGTGCGGTCGTCGTCGATCGTGCCGTCCTGGCGATCCTGCTGCGTCTTCACTTCCCGCTCGATGGGGCCGCTGTCCGCCTGTCGCGCGTTGTCAGCCCGCTCCCGCTCGCTCGTCTTGCCGTCGCCTTCCGGCTTCACGTCGGCGCGATATTGCTGAGGCTGTGTCATCGGAGTTCCTGCAAATGAGTGGCGACGACATGCCGAGCGCAGGCGCCGTGCCTGCATCGGGGCTCCGAGCGATCGCCCGGGCACGCTGGTTGCGCGGCGGGTGTCACCTACCGGCGCATTCGCCCGGAAATCTGAGGAGACATTGGATGGCTGATCAAGACACCGCGGTCGAGCTGGACGCGATCGAACTTCTGAAAGCGGACCATCGCAAGGTCGAAGCCTTGTTCGACGAGTACGACGCGCAATCGGGCAAGAGCGCAAAACTGCGCATCGCGCGGAAGATCTGCGAGGAACTCGACGTCCACGCAAAGATCGAGGAGAAAATCTTCTATCCGACCTCGAAGGCCAAGGCCAAGGAAGCCAAGGACGACGTCAACGAGGGCGTGGTCGAGCACCAGGGCATCAAGATGCTGGTCAAGCAGATCTCCAGGATGTCGGCCTCGGACGAGTACTTCGATTCGAGCGTCACGGTGCTCAAGGAGTACGTGAAGCATCACGTCAAGGAAGAAGAGACGGAGATGTTCCCGAAGATCCAGAAGAGCCGCGTGGACCTCGACGCTCTCGGCGAACGCCTGGCCGCAGCCAAGGCACGCCTGACGGGCGCCTCGTCGGGGCGCAAACCCGTCCGCCGCGCGCCGGCGAAGAAGGCTGCCGCGGCCAAGCGTCGCGCGTAACCTGCCTTGACGTCGGCGACGGGCGCTCTCCGCGGCTCGTCGCCGACGCACAGCGCCGGGGACGCACCGGCTGGCGCATCGGTCCGGCCATCCGCGAGGACTCAGATCGGCGTCTTGCCGCCGGTTGCACCGAAGACTTCTCCGGTGACGAAGCTGGCGTCGTCGGAAGCCAGGAAGACGAACAGTGCGGCCTGCTCGACCGGCTGCGCCGGCCGCTTGAGCAAGGTGTCGTGGCCGAAGTTCCGGACCTTCTCCTCGGGCAGCGTCGACGGGATCAGCGGCGTCCACACCGGGCCCGGCGCCACCGCGTTGACGCGCACGCCCTTGTCGGCGAACAGGCCCGCGAAGCTCTTCGTCAGGCTGGAGATCGCACTCTTGGTCGATGCGTACAGTGCCAATTGCGGCGTCGGCGACAGTGCCTGGATCGAACTGGTGTTGATGATGCAGGCGCCGGGACGCAGGTGCGGTGCGGCGGCCTGTGTCAGGTAGACCGTGCCGAACACGTTGGTCCGGAAGGTGCGCTCGACATCCTCGAGCGGAATCTGCTCGATCGATGCATGCGAGCGCTGGTAGGCCGCGTTGTTGATCAGGATGTCGAGACCGCCAAACGCCTCCACGGTGTTGTCGACGAGTTCCTTGCAGAACGCCGCGTCGCCGACGTCGCCCGGGATCGAGCGGCACTGCCCGCCTTTCTCCTTCACCAGCCGGCAGGTTTCCTCGCCGTCGTCGGCATCGGCTTCGAGCGACGTGATGACGATCTTCGCGCCTTCCTGCGCATAGAGCAGCGCCACCGCTCGCCCGATTCCGCTGTCCCCGCCGGTGATCATCGCGACACGATCCTTGAGGCATTGCTTGCCGGTGTAGCCCTTCTCGCCGTGGTCCGCCTTCGGCACCATCCGGTCCTCGTCGCCGGGCGGTGACTGCGGTGGCTGGGGAAACGGGGGTTTGGGTCCACGTTCACGCGGATCGTGCAGACGGGCTTTGCTCACGGCGTACTCCGGAATCGAAAGGCAGGGGCTGCGAGTACGCAACCGGCAATCCCGGGCTAACGATCGCGGCAAATCGTGATCAAGGCGCAACGACGATGCGATACGCGGTCCCGTTGCCGCTCGCCGTGCCGCCGTACGTGGTCGTTCCGTAGAAGCTTCCGTCCGGGGCCTGGATCGGCGGCGACGAAGGAAGGCTCGCGTCTGCCGGTCCGTTCTTGAACGAGTAGCTCACCAGCGTGCCGCCCGTCGTGATCCGGAAGAACGTGCCGGCGCCATTGCCCCCGCCAGCGGATGTCGTCCCGTAGAAATATCCGTCGCGCCCCTGGATCAGGTTCGATTCGGGCGCGTCGCCATCGGTGCCCGTGAAGACATGCAGCGCCTTGAACGTTCCGTGCGGCGTGATCTTGAACACGAGCCCGTGGGCGTGGGCGCCACCGCCCGATGCGGTGCCGAAGAAATTGCCGTCGCGCCGGATCAGGCCACCTTTGGGATGCGCGCCGTCGGCAGCCCCGGCGAAATCATGGAGGACCCTGAACGTGCCGCCGGTCTTCGTCATCTTGAAGACGGTTCCCAGATTGCCGGCTCCACCCGACGTCGTCGTGCCGTAGAGAAATCCATCCGTGCCGAAGACCAGCGACGCCGACGGGCCACCGCCGTCGGCTCCGGAGAACGTGTGCAAGGTCGTCAGCGTGCCCTGCGCATCGACCTTGAAGACGGTGCCCTGGCTGAGCCGGGATTTCCCGCCCGCGCTGGTCGTCCCGTAGAAGTTGCCCTCGGCGTCCTGCACGAGTCCGCCCACCGGGATCTTGCCGTCGGTCTTGCAGTTGAACGCGTGCAGAAGCGTGAACGTGCCTTGCGGCGTGATGCTGAAGAAGGTTCCGCAGCCGTACTCGCCTCCATAGGCGGCGAGGCCGTACAGGAATCCATCGCCGCTCTGCAGCAAGGGCGCCTGCGGGAACGTACCGCCCGGCGTGCCATCGGAGAATGAATACAGCACGGTCGTTTCGCCGGCCAGCGTCATGCGGAAGACGGTTCCCGCCGTCTCGTCGACCTGCCCCGCGCTGCCGGCGAAACTGGTCCCGTAGAAATTTCCGTCCTGCGCCAGGATCAGGCCGCCGCCCGGGAAGAAACCGTCGCCGTAGGTGGCGAATGAATGGATCACCGTTGCCGTGAACCCCGCGAAGGCCGGCGCCGGTGACAGGCCGGCCGTCGCGACGAGGGCAAGGACCGCGACGCGGCGGACGCGTCGTGAACGTGCGGCCATGCGCTCGCTGGAGGGTTCACTGCGGAGGATCGGCACGAGCATGGTCTGGAATATCCCCGGGGCAGTGGCGGTGGTGCGGCGGCGTCACGACGCCGTGAGCGTGCTCGCGTAGCAAGACACGCTCCCATCGTGGGAAATGCCCACAGGACGGAGATGCATCGTCCACACGTCGTCTTTTCCGCTTCCTGCGTGCGAGCGCCTGCGGCTGAGGTCCTCCGGCTCCTGTCCGGCGTTTGCGCGAATCAACGCGCTGGCCCGACAATGCATCGCACCATGCAAACGTCCATGGGCGAACTCCGAGCAAATTCCGAGCTTTCGAATCTATGCCCGAGGCCTCGTCGCTCTATTTCGGTCCCTATCGACTGATGGGTCCGCAAGGTCCCCTCTTGATAGGGACCCGGCGCCTCGACCTCAAACCCAAGGCGCTCGGAGTGCTCTGGGAACTCGTTCGGCAAGCCGGCGAGATCGTGACCAAGGACGCCTTGCACGAGAGGCTGTGGCCGACGACCGTCGTCGGCGAGGACGCGCTGGCGTTCCAGATCCAGGCTCTGCGCCGCGTGCTGGAAGACGACGCGAAACAGCCGCGCTATATCGAGACCTGCCACCGCGTCGGCTACACGTTCATTGCGCAGGTCACGCCGGAGCGGCGTCAAACCGCCCGCCGACTCGAGGACGTCGCGTCGCGGATCACCACGGACACACTGCCGCCGTCACCCACGTTCGTTGGCCGCGATGCGCCGCTGGCGCAACTCGACCGGCACTACGCCAAGGCGTTGCGCGGCGAGCGGCAGCTGGTGCTCATCAACGGCGAGGCGGGCATCGGCAAGACGTCGCTGGTGCAGAGTTTCCTCAGCCGGCTGCCGCACGCGCCGAACCTCGGCTACGGTCAGTGCGTGGAGCAGCACGGCGCAGGTGAAGGCTATCGGCCGGTGCTCGAAGCGCTCGCTTCCCTGTGCCGCCAGCCGCAAGGGGCGCAGGTCGTGGACGTGCTCCAACAGACCGCACCCACGTGGCTGATGCAGCTTCCGGCGCTTCTTTCCCCGGATGACGTCAAGCTGCTGCAGGCGCGCGTGGCCGGCGCGCCGCGCGAGCGCATGCTCCGCGAAATCGCCGACGCGCTGGAAGCGATCAGCACCGAGATGCCGCTGATCCTCGTGCTGGAGGATCTGCACTGGAGCGATCCGTCGACCATCGAGATGCTGGCGCTGGTGGCGCGGCGGACCGCGCCCGCCCGCCTGCTGATCCTGGGCACGTATCGGCCGGCGGATGTCTCGTTCACGAATCATCCACTCAAGGCGATGAAGCAGGAACTGGTCGCTCGCGCGCAGGCCGGGGAAATCCCGCTTGGAAATCTGCCGCCCGCCGATGTGCAGACCTATCTGGCGCGCCGTTTTCCGGAAACCGGCGATGAGGCCGCTCTGTCCGCGTTCGTCTACCAGCGCACGGAAGGACATCCGCTGTTCATGGTGCAAATGGCGGACTACCTGGCCGCCGACCAGGCGCCCGAGAAAGGAGCGTCGGCTGCGAAGGATCGGCTCGAGGCGGCGATTCCGCAGGGCTTGCGGGAACTGATCGAAGTGCAGCTCGGGCGGCTTGACGAACGGGAGCGACGCGTCCTGGAGATCGCCAGCGTGCCGGGCGCGGAATTCGCCGTCGCCAGCATCGCGGCGGCCGTCCAGATGCCGGAAGAGGAAGCAGAAACCTGCTTCGAGCAATTGGCGCGACACGGGCAGTTCATCGAAGGCCGGGGACTCGCGGCCTGGCCCGATGGCACGGTCAGCGGACGATATGGATTTCGCCACGCGCTCTATCGGGACGTTCTTTATTCACGCATGAGCGCACGCCAGCGGGCGCAGGCTCATCGGGCGATCGGATCGTGCGAGGAACGCGCCTACGTCGAGCGCGCCGTTGAGATCGCGGCGGAGCTCGCCGTGCATTTCGAGCGGGGGCAGGATCCCGCGCGCGCCGTCCACTACTCTCATGCGGCAGGAGAACGAGCGCTCCAGCGATCGGCGAACGCCGAGGCGACTGCTCATTTCACGAAGGCGCTCGATCTGCTCGCCACCTTGCCTGCGACCGCCGAGCGGGCGAAACGCGAGCTGCGCCTGCAGGTCAGCCTGAGCTTCTGCCTGACGATGACCAAGGGCTATTCGGCTCCGGATGCGGAACGGGTGAATGCCCGCGCCTACGCATTGTGCGAGCAGATGGAGGAGACGCCGGCGATCTCCTCGGCCTTGTTCCGCATCGGACGCTTCCACCTCGTGCGCGGCGAGATACGCACTGCCCGTGCGATCGGAGATCGCCTGCTGCGAATCGCGCGGCACGCCGAGTCGCCCACGTTGCTCTCGCAGGCTCACACGGCGGCCTCGTTCGAATATTTCTCGCTGGGCGACTTCGCGGCCGCACAGGAACACGCGGAGCAGAGCATCGTCCTGGACGATCCGCGGCGATACCAAGGGTCGGCCAACGTGTCCGTCGATGATTCCAGCGCGGTGAGCCAGTGCGTCAGGGCCTTCGCATTGCAGATTCGCGGCTATCCCGATCAGGCGCGGCTCGGCCTGCACAAGGGCGCCACGCTGGCCCGGGGATTCGGCGTTCCGTTCGCGACCGGTGGGACGCTTCTCTCCACCGCGGACCTGCATCTGATGCGCAGGGAGAGCCGGGCCGTGCAGGAAACGGCGGAGGCCTTGATCGCCTACGCCGTCCGCGAGGGATTTCCGTACTACGTGGCGCGGGCCACGATGCTCCGCGGCTGGGCGCTGGCCGACCAGGGGCAGGCCGAGGCGGGCATCGCGGAAATCCGCACCGGCCTCGGGATGTTCGAGGTCGCAGGTGCCCGGCAGTGGATTCCCTGTTGCCTGGGCCTGCTGGCCGAGGCCTACGGGCGCGCGGGGAATGCGGAGCAAGGACTCCGCGTGCTGGCCGAGGCACTCGAGATCGCCGGCAAGACCAGCGAGCGTCAATACGAGGCCGAACTCCATCGGATCAAAGGCGAGCTCTCGTTGCAGGAGCCGCTGACGAACTGCGCGCAGGCAGAAGCCTGCTTCCAGATGGCGATCACCATCGCACGCCGGCAGGAAGCGAAGATCTACGAATTGAGGGCAGCGCTGAGCCTGGCCCGTTCGTCGACACAGCGGAGCAAGCGTGCGGCGGCCCGCAAGGCGCTGTCGGACGTCACGGCCTGGTTCACCGAAGGGTTCGACACGCAGGATCTCGTTGCCGCGAAGGCGCTGCTCGCGGAGACGGCGACGGAGCGATCGGTCTGAGCGAGGACGTCCGGCGGGTTGTTTCGCTCCTTCGAGACCCGCTACCCGTTTCAGCAATGAAGCTCAGCGTCGCGTGTGTCGGCCCTCGGCGAACTCCTCGATCATCTTGCGGTTGAAAGCCGGCAGATCGTCCGGCTTGCGGCTCGAAACGAGGCCCTGGTCGACTACCACTTCCTCGTCGACCCAATCAGCGCCCGCGTTCCTGAGATCGGTCTGCAGCGAGGGCCAGGATGTCAAGCGACGGCCCTCGACGACGCCGGCGTCGATCAGCGTCCATGGGCCATGGCAGATCGCGGCCACCGGCTTGCCGGCATCGAAGAACGCCTTCACGAAGCGCGTCGCGGATCGATTCGCCCGCAGGTGATCCGGGCTCATGACGCCTCCGGGCAGCAGCAGCGCATCGAAATTCGCGGCATCCGCAGAATGGACATCGTCGTCGACGGCGAACGCCTCGCCCCAGTCCTGGGCCTTCCAGGCCCTGACCTTGTCCGGCCTGGGCGACACCACGCGGGTCCGCGCGCCGGCCTGCTGCAACGCGTCGCGCGGCCCTGTGAGTTCGACCTGCTCGAAACCGTCGGTGACGAGGATGGCCACCGTCTTTCCTTCCAGACTTCCCGTCTGTTTCATTGCCGTTCTCCTGTTCCACACATGGAATGCGAGAACCACGCGCAATGCACGTACCCGCGCCGGAACGGGTTCCTGCAGATTCCTTCGTGCAGAACAGACGACCACCGTGGCGGGCGCAATGCGGCGGACCTCAGGCGGCGCGAACGCTCCCGACGGACTCCGACACCTTCGCCTCGGCCAGCGGCAACTCGACGACGAACTCGCTGCCCTTGCCCAGGCCCTCGCTGAAGGCCGTCACGCTGCCGCCGTGCAATTCGACGAGGCGGCGCACCAGCGACAAGCCGATGCCCAGCCCGCTGCGCGAACGATCCGCCGCCGGAGCGAGCTGGGAAAACATCTTGAACAGCTGGGGAATCGTCTCGGGCGCCATGCCGATGCCGTCGTCGATCACGCGGACCTTTCCGACCGTGTCCGTACATTCGACGACGACGCGGATCCGGCCGCCCGAATCGGTATAGCGCGCTGCGTTGTTGAGCAGGTTCGAGAAGATCTGCGTGAGGCGATGCGGATCGGCGATCAGCCCGATCGGCTGATCCCCTTGCACCAGTTCGAGCGTGTGGTGCCCCTGCTCGATGACCGGCTGGCTGGTCTCGATCGCCTCGGTCAGGGCGTCCGAGAGCAGCACGTATTTCTTGCGCAGCTCGAGCGATCCGCGCGCGACGCGCGACACGTCGAGCAGGTCGTCGAGCAGCCGCGACATGCGCTGCAACTGTCGCTGCATGAGCTTGCGTACGCCGTGCAGCCCCGCCACGTTGTCCTTCATCGATTCCAGCAGGTCCAGGCCGGTGACCAGCGGGGCCAGCGGATTGCGCAGTTCGTGCGCGAGGGTGGCAAGGAACTCGTCCTTGCGCCGGTCCTCGGTCCTCAGCTGCTCCTGCAACGCGTGCAGCTCGCTGACATCGGTGTGGGTGCCGAACCACTGAAGCACCCTGCCCAGTTCGTCCTTGAGCGGCACCACCTTGGTCAGGAACAGGCGATAACTGCCGTCGGCGGAGCGCAGCGGAAACGTCGTTTCCAGCGGCGTGCCCTGCGCAATGGTCTGCTCCCAGGCTGCCTGCGCGCTCCGCAACCATGCAGGGTCGTGCGCGGAGGCCCAGCCGCCGCCTTTCATCTGGTCGAACGTGCTGCCGGTGTAGTCGTACCAGCGCTGGTTGAACCAGTAGATGTCGCCATCGGGGCGCGCCATCCACATCAACTGAGGAATGGTCTCGACCATCGTGCGGAAACGATCCTCGCTGGCGCCGAGCGCGAACTCCGCGCGCTTGCGATCCGAGATGTCGCTCGCCAGCCCGGTGAGATGCCGCTGTCCGGTCTGCGAATCCACGCGCAACGTCGCGCGGCTGCTGAACCACTTCACCTGGCCGTCCGGCAACAGGGCGCGGATCTCGACGCGGTGCGCCTCCCCTCCGGCCAGCACGTGGGCGACGACGGCCAGGGTGCGCTCGCGGTCATCGGGATGGATCAGTTCGATCGCACCGCCCGCCGTGATCTCGGCGGAACCCAGCAGCGCTCGCGCGCTCGCGGAGTGACTCACCTCACCGGTATCGAGGTTGTGATCCCAGGTCACGATGCGGCCGACTTCCAGCGCAAGCTCGATCTGTTCGTCGCGCACCCGCAGTTCGCGCTGCGCGACGCGCAAGGCCTGCGCCTGGACTTCGACGCGCCCGCGAGCCAGGTGCATCGCCTCCGCCACGAGGCAGATGACCACGGCGGTGAAGCAGAACAAGGCGAGGCTCGCGCGATCGCCGCTGATCATCAGGGTCATCGATGCCGCCGGCGGCAGCAGCAGGTACGCGCAGACGAACGTCGACAGCGCCACACAGATCAGTCCGCCGAACAGTCCTCCCGCCCAGGCCGAGAAGATGACGGCCAGGAAGAACGGCATGTAGGTCGCGTTGTGCAGCCAGCCGGCGAGTTCGAAGCGCAGGATCACGGCGAGCGCGACGCTGACGACCGCCACGATGGCCGCAGCGAGGCGGCCGACGGCCGGACGTGCGACGACACGGCGATAGGCGTCGAGGAATCGTCGACGTCCAGCGTCATCCATGCTGTTGATCTCCCCTCGGTGCGCTCCCCTGCAACCCAGGGAACGGGCGGGATGATACCAATGGCCCGAAGCCCCTCCGATGCAGCAGCGGGCCGACTCCCGCCGCTGCAATTTGCACGTGCTTCGTACGGGACGACGGACTTGACCGGGCGGTCATCCGGAAGCGAGCACCGCCCCCCGCATTCCTTGCGAGTGAACGCCGTCGCGGATGATTCGACGGCCGCTCCCCCAGTGCCCGCTTGCGGTCGGTGAGCTACATTTCGCGTCTCAATCAAGAAGAAGCCGAAGCCAGAACCGAATGAACTCGCCAAAGGGGAAGATCGAACCACTCGACCAGATTCCGAGTGGCATACCCGGGCTCGATACCATTCTTCGCGGCGGTTTCCTTCGCGCCGGCATCACGATCATCCAGGGCGTGCCGGGCGCCGGAAAGACGATCCTGGGCAACCAGCTTTGCTACAACCACGTCGCCAACGGGGGCAAGGCCATCTACGTGACGCTGCTGGCCGAGAGTCACGCCCGGATGATGCTGCACATGTCCCAGCTGAGTTTCTTCAACGCGGATCTGGTGCCGGAACGCCTTTATCTGATCAGCGCGTTCCGCGTCCTGGAAGAGTCCGGCCTGAAAGGTCTGCAGGACCTGCTGCGTCGCGAAATCCAGAAGCACGGAGCCACCGTCGTCGTGCTCGACGGCCTCGTCGCAGCCGAAGAAAGCGCGACTTCCGCGCGCGAATTCAAGAAGTTCATTCACGAACTGCAGACGCAGGCGTCGCTGACCGACTGCACCATCTTCCTGCTCACCGGTGCGGGCAGCCGGCCCGTCGCCCCCGAACACACGATGGTGGACGGCATCCTCGAGCTGAAATCGGAGAACGTCGGCCGCCGGACGGAACGCGTGCTGGTGGCCCACAAGATGCGAGGCGTGGACGTACTGCGCGGACATCACGCCATGCGCATCACCGCCGGCGGCATGGAGGTGTTTCCCCGGATCGAGGCCGTCATCGGCGATCCGGATACGCCGCCCGCTCACGTGACGCGCGCGCTGTCTTCGGGACTGCCGGTTCTGGATCGCATTACGGGTGGAGGCTTCCCCCAGGGTTCGACGACGCTGCTGGTCGGCGCCGTCGGCGTGGGAAAGACGACGCTGGGATTGCAGTTCCTCAGCCAGTGCACCGCCGATGCGCCGGGCGTGATGCTGAGCTTCTACGATGGCCCGGCCGCTCTGCTGACCAAGGCGGGAAACCTGGGTTTGAACTTTGCTGATGCGGTCGCCCAGCACGCGGTGGAAATCATCTGGCAGCCCATCACGGAGGGGCAGCTCGACGAGATCTGCGACCGCTTCCTCAGGATCGTCCGGCTCAAAAAGGCAAAGCGTGTGTTCATTGATGGCATCGGGGGACTCAGCCGGATCGCGGGAGACCAGGACCGCCTCGCGCGCGTCCTCGCCGCGCTGAACATCGAATTCCAGCTGCGCGGTGTGACCGCGATCTACACCGCCGAGTCCGATCTGAGCGCCGCCATCCATGGCAAGCCCTTCGATGGCTTGTCGTTGCAGGGTGTCTCGTCGGTTGCGCACAACATCGTGCTGATGCGCTACGTGGAGTTGCGCAGCGAGCTGCACCGCATGATCTCCGTGCTGAAGGTGCGCAGCGCACGGATCGATTCGGGCCTCCACCTCTACACGATGGGACCCAAGGGAATCGAGATCGAGGACGACACCGCCGGTGCCGCGCGGATCCTGCATGCGCTCGAATCATCGGGATCTTCCGCCCGCGTGCTGGACGCCTAGGCGCATAACATGGCTTCGGTTCTGGTCGTCGACGACGAATTCGGCATCACCGAGGTACTCGACGCGCTGCTGACCGACGCCGGGCATCACGTACGCCGCGCCATCAACGGCCGCCAGGCGCTGGAACTCGTGCACGAGCAACGGCCGGATCTGATCCTGCTCGACATGATGATGCCCATCATGGACGGCCCGACGACGCTCAAGGCCATTCGTTCGGACCCCCAGAGCGCGTCGACGCCGGTGATCCTGATGAGCAGCCTGCCGCCCGACAAGGTCGTGAAGATGGTCGATCAGGCTTTCGAGAGCATTCTTACGAAACCCTTTCGCGCCAAGGATGCGATCGAGGCGATCAACACCGCGCTGACCGGCAGCGCCTAGCTGCGCAGCTGGCATCCCGCTGCATCGGAACGATGCGCGAAGGGAACACGGGCCTGCCCGCAACGGCTTCTTCCGTCGCCGGACCTCAAGGCGAATTGAGCCCCTCTGGTTTCCCACGTCGGGCAATTCGCCCTCGCGTCGCTGCGCGCGGCGGAACCGGCATGGGCGATCCGCGCTGAAAACAAGGCGTTTTTCGTCTTTTGTTCTCTAACGACGGTTTGCACGCTCCATGCATCGAGGAGCGCCAGCCGCGGGCACATCGCGGCCACGCTCAAAACACGACAAGGCAATGCCGCCCTCAACGGAGAGACATCACACATGAGTATCTCGACCTCGGTACCGCTTGCAGACCCGGCGGTCCCGCTTGCAACGCATGCGCATGGAAGCGCCGAATCGCTGTGCTGGAGCGCCATCATCGCCGGCGCCCTCGCCGCCGCGGCGCTCTCGCTGATCCTTCTCGTGCTCGGTAGCGGCCTGGGCTTCGCCGCCATGTCTCCGTGGAAGCAGGATGGCGCCACAGCGACGACGCTGGGCGTTTCGGCGGTGCTCTGGACCATCCTGATGGCGGCTGCGGCCTCGGCCATCGGCGGTTACCTCGCCGGCCGGCTGCGGCATCGATGGATGGATGTGAAACCGGAAGAGCGTTTCTTCCGCGACACCGTGCACGGCCTTCTGACCTGGGCCCTGGCGACACTGCTCACTGCCGCACTGCTCACATCCGCAGCGGCAGGAACCGCAAAAGGCACCGCACAAGTTGCATCCGCGGCGCTGGAAGGTGCGGGCAATGCGGCCGCGACGCTGGTGGATGACGAATCGCTCGCGGACGACTATTTCAACGACGCCCTGTTCCGCTCCGATCGCGCATCCGGTCCGGCGGACCAGGCGGAACGTGAAGAAGTGCGCCGCATCGTGGCGTTCGATGCGATCGGCGACGAGCCGATGACCGATGCCGATCGTCGATACGTCGTGGCCGTCGTGGCGCGTCAGACCGGGCTGAGTGTCCCCGAGGCTGACGTGCGCGTCACGCAAACGATGAATCGTGCGCAGCAGACCACGAAGGAACTGGAGACGGCGGCTCGCGAGGCGGCGGATGCCGCGCGCAAGGCGGCTGCAAAGGTTTCGCTCTGGCTGTTCGTGTCGCTGCTCGTGGGCGCGTTCTGCGCAACCTACGCCGCGACAGTCGGCGGTCGGCATCGCAACGCGTGGCCGCGTTGATTCTCCATTCCTGACCCCATACGGACGGATCTCCACATGCAATCAATCCTGCTCTGGTTTCTCGGTATTCCCATCCCCATCATCATCCTCATCGCCGTGCTGACATGAACCGGACGGGATGCGCGCTTGTCCGCGTCGCGCATCCCGTTCAGTAAACCTTCATCGCACGCCCGTAAGCTGTACCCATCGGTTGGAACCCTGCCTCCCTCAGGGTCTCTCCCCAACGGTCCGCCCCGACCGTCCAACCGATAGGCCCCCTCCCCCAAGGGGGCCATTTTTTTGTGCGCCGTTCCCGCACTTGTGTTGTTCCCCGGACGAGATCGCGCGCGGGAACGTGGCTTGCTCGGGCCGTTCCTGGAAACGAGTGTTCGACTCGCGTGAGGAATGCATCGCATGGGAACCGTCCTTGAAAACCGCCTGAAACGAGCGATCTTCCGCCGTTTTTCGTTGCCCCTGGGCCAATGAACATGGGGGCGCAGGATCTTCCGGCTTCTGCCCTGGACGCCGTGCTCGACACGAGCACGGCGACGTCCGTTCGTGCTCGCAAGCGTCCACCGCGCAAGCTGCTGACGTTCGCTTCGCGCAAGGCCGTACGCGGGCTCGCCCGCCTTCAACGCGTCCGGCTCGATCGCGTGATCTCCGAACCGGGGGCGCGTGCCCGCGTGACGACGCGGCTGATCCGCTGGCTCTGCCGCTCGGCGGATCGACACTTCGCCAGCGACGATGCGCTCGTGCGGCTGCGACGCCGGCTTGCGTGGATCGACCGCGCGCGCGGCATGCTGAACCTGGGTCGCACCGAGCGGTATACGTGGAAGCGAAGCAAGCTCGACGGCGTGCGCGTACGCCTCGTGAATCCCGAAGCCGCGGCGGCGAACCAGCCGCCTTCGTCGGTACTTCTCTATCTTCACGGCGGCGCGTTCCTGTTGCGCACGCTCAACGGCCACATGAATCTCGCGGCCGGCATCGCGCGCGCCGCGGGCCTGGACCAGGCCGTGCTCCCGATCTATCGACTCGCGCCCGAGTGCCCGTATCCCGCCGCGATCGACGACTGCCTTGCGGCTTACCGGAGCCTGCTCGCGCGCGGCCTTCGCGGCGACCAGATCGTGCTGGCCGGCGACTCCGCCGGCGGCGGGCTGGTGCTGAAGCTGCTGATGCGCCTGCGCGACCGGGGCCTGCCGATGCCGTGCTGCGGCGTGCTGCTCTCGCCGTTCACCGACATGTCCTGCTCGGGCCGCTCGATCCAGACGAACGCCGGCAAGGACCCCATGTTCGGACGCATTCCCGCGATGAACGTGCGCTTCTATCTGGGCCAAACCGATCCGCGCGATCCGCATTGCTCGCCGCTGTTCGGCGACTTCGCAGGGCTACCGCCGCTGATCGCGCAGGTCGGCAGCACCGAACGTCTGCTCGACGACAGCCTGCGCCTGGCGCCACGCGTACGACGCGCCGGCGGCGAACTCGAAGTCGAGGTGTGGAACGGCCTGCCGCACGTATGGCAGGCCATGGGCCTGCCGGAAAGCGCGCAGGCGATCGAATCGCTCGGGCGCTTCGTCCGGCGTCGGCGTGCACAGACCGGGCCCTCGATTCCCGCAGAGGTCGCGATGGACGAGCCGGCGCCACGTCGTACCGCCGCAGCCTGATCCACCACCGGCCTCGGGAACCCCCGAGACCGGAATCAGCGCGTCATCCGCCGCCGAGCGTCAGACCGCGAATCGAGTCGATGCAAACCTGGACGGCTCGGGACCACCGAGGCGTCCGATGCGTCAGGTGTAGACCGCTGTCGTCGCAGTGGGCCGCGCCAGCAACCGCGAAATCCCGATCGGTTCGCCCGACTTGGTGCAATACCCGTATTCCTTCGCATGGATGCGGCGCAGCGATTCGTCGATCTTCTGCAGCAGCGTCGATTCGCGCTCGCGCAAGCGCATTTCCAGCCATTCCTGCTCTTCGCGCGTGGCGCGATCCGCGGGGTCCGTGGGGACGTCGGCGGTTTCGAGATTTTCGCGCAGCTCTGCCTGACGCGTTCTGAGTTCGTCCCGCATCGCCATCAGGCGATCGCGAAAAAAGCTCAGCTGGGCTGGCGACATGTAGTCGGATTCCGGTGCAGCGCGAAGTTCTTCTTCGGTCATCTGTGAGCGTGAGTCGAGTGGCATGAACATCCTTCGGCGAACAGTATGAGGGAAGGAGCCCCTCCAGCGGAGCCGATGACTTGGCCTCCTCTGTTCGATCCACGCACCAGACGCCCGCCGTAGCCTCGCGGAGCCGCTTGCCGATCGAACACGAACCCTTCCTGCCCGCATATGACAAGGCCACGGCGTTTACGTTCCAGGCTCGAGCCTTGCGCGCCGCGCGCCCCGTCCCGATCCCGACGGTCCGTAGCCGGAAACGGCGGGCGCCGCGCTCCCGGAAGCGGCATGCCTATTTGCAATTTGCCCACGTTGCTCGCCCCTGCCCGAAAGGCGAATATCCGCCGCTGATGCGGGCCGGCTCGCAGGTCGGCGACCACACGCGCCGCAGCGGCGACGCGCCCCGCGAACAACAGGAGTCGCGGTCGCGGAGCGACGGATATCCGCACCGCGCCCACATCATTCGGGGATGTTTGAACGTGACATCGACAACCGACCGCGCCGCGGACGCGGGTTCCGAGATTGAAGCGCACCGCTTCACCTACCTGCCCCTGGGAACCCTCATCGGGTTGCTGGTGGGAACCTTCGTCGTCGGCATCCTCGCCCTGCTCTCGGCGCGTTCGCTGGATGCCCGCGCCGTCGCTCGCGAGGACGTGACCCGAACCCTGGAAGTCATCGCCCAGGTCGCCGAGCTCCAGACCTTTCTCAACAACGCCGAGACCGGCCAGCGCGGTTTCCTGCTGACGGGCGACGACGCGTATCTTGAGCCCTACTCGCTGGCCCAGCGCGACTTGCCCGAGCAGATTGCGACGGTGCGCCGGCTGACGGAGGGGAACCCGCGCCAGGCCAACGCTCTGGACCGGCTCGAACAACTGATGGCCGAGAAATTCTCGGAGATGGAGCAGACCCTCGCCCTGTATCGCAGCGGCAAGGGGGCCGAGGCGCTCGCCATGGTTCGCACCGATCGCGGCAAGGCCGCGATGGATGCGGCACGACAGATCGTCAGGGAGCTCGACGAGGAAGAGCGCTCCTTGCTCGCCAGCCGGGAAGAGAACTGGAATCGCGCGGTCGAAGTCTCGTTCTGGGTCAGCCTGGGCGGATCCGGATTGCTGCTCGCGCTCATCCTCGCCGCCAGCGTGCTGGCCTCGCGCGATCACCGGGCCAAACAATCTCTCGCCTGGATCCGTGCGGGGCAGGTTCGGCTGGCCGTGCGCATCCAGGGCGAACAGCGGCTCGAACAGCTCGGCGAGAACGTCCTCGATTTTCTCGCACGCTACATGCGGGCGCAGGTGGGGGCGATCTACATCGCCGAGGAGGTCGGAAGCTTCCGGCGCTTCGCGGGGTACGCGCTTGCGCCCGACATGGAAGCCGTGACGCTGCGCTCCGGCCAGACCTTGCTCGGCGAAGCCGCGCGGCAGAACACACCGCTGCTCGTCACCGATATCCCGGCCGATTACCTGCCGGTGACGTCTGGCGCCGGCAGAGGCAAGGCCCGGGCGCTGCTCATTGCGCCCGCTTCGGTCGATGGCGCGGTACAGGCCGTCATCGAGCTGGGCTTCTTCCGCGAGGTCAGCCCCGCCGATCACGAACTGCTGACGCGCGTGTCGGAGATGCTCGGAGCGGCGGTCCGCGGATCCAAGGACCGTACGCGACTGGAGCAGTTGCTCGAAGAAACGCAGCGCCAGTCCGAAGAGCTGCAGACGCAGCAGGAAGAACTGCGCGTCAGCAACGAGGAACTGGAGGAGCAGGGCCGTGCGCTGAAGGTGTCGCAGGCGCAGCTCGAAGGCCAGCAGGTGGAACTCGAGCAGACCAACTCGCAGCTCGAAGAGCAGATGCAGATGCTCGAGGCGCAGAAGGACGATCTCTCCCGCGCCCAGGTGGCGTTGACCGAGAAGGCCGACGAACTCGAGCGCGCCAGCCAGTACAAGAGCGAGTTCCTGGCCAACATGAGCCACGAACTGCGCACGCCACTGAACTCCTCGCTGATCCTGGCCAAGGTGCTGGCCGACAACAAGGGCGGCAATCTGAGCGACGAGCAGGTCCGCTTCGCGCAGACCATCACGTCGGCCAACCAGGATCTGCTGGCGCTGATCAACGACATCCTGGATCTGGCGAAGATCGAAGCCGGCCAGGTCGAGCTGAACGTGGAGTCGCTGCTGGTGGGCCGCACTTCCGAAAACCTGCTGCGCGGCTTCGAGCCGCTGGCCCGGCAGAAGAAGGTCGCGCTCAAGCTCTCGGTGGAACCGGGAACGCCGGAGCGCATCGATACCGATCCGCAGCGCCTGGGCCAGGTCCTGAAGAACCTGCTGTCCAATGCGCTCAAGTTCACCGATCGCGGCGAAGTCTCGCTGCGCATCTTCCAGGGCGCCGAGGACACGCTGCATTTCGCGGTGCGCGACACCGGCCTGGGCATCGCCAAGGACCAGCAGGGGATCATCTTCGATGCGTTCCGCCAGGCCGACGGCAGTGTGCATCGTCGATACGGCGGCACCGGGCTCGGCCTGTCGATCTCGCGTGATCTGGCTCACCTGCTGGGCGGCGAGATCACCGTGCAGAGCGCGCCCGGTGAAGGCAGCGTGTTCACGCTGATCCTGCCGCGCATCTATACCGCTCGTGCTCCCGACGACGCTACGCCTTCGGTATCAACGCTGACGCCGCTGCCGGCGGCTGTCGAAGCGCCGCGTTCGACGCGGACCCCTGCGCCGGCTTCCGCCAAGCCGTCGGCGGGCATCATCGAAGACGATCGCGAATTCCTGAAACCCGGCGGCCGCGTACTGCTGGTCATCGAGGACGACACGAATTTCGCGCTGATCCTGCGTGATATCGCGCGCGAGATGAATTTCCAGTGCATCGTCACGCAGACCGCCAACGACGGGCTTGCGGCCGCGATGACCTATCTGCCGAACGCGATCGTGCTCGACATGAATCTGCCCGATCACTCGGGCATGGGCGTGCTCGACACGCTCAAGCGTACGGCGCAGACGCGACACATCCCGGTGCACGTCGCCTCGGTGATGGACTACTCGCGCGAGGCGCTGGAACTGGGCGCCATCGGCTATGCGCTCAAGCCGGTGCAGCGCGAAGCGCTGGTCGATGCGTTCCGCCGGCTGGAAGCGAAATTCTCCCAAGGTCTCAAGCGCGTGCTGGTCGTGGAGGACGATGCGCGCCAGCGCGACGCCATCCATCAGCTGCTCGGCAGCCCGGAGGTGCAGATCATCGCCGTGGAGAACGCCGGCGCGGCGCTCGACCAGCTCCGGTCACACACCTTCGACTGCATGGTGATGGACCTGAACCTGCCGGACCTGAGCGGCTACCAGCTGCTCGAACGCATGACCGAACAGGAAGGCGTGTCCTTCCCGCCGGTGATCGTCTACACCGGACGATCGCTGACGCGCGAAGAGGAACAGACGCTGCGCAAGTTCTCGCGCGCGATCATCGTCAAGGACGCACGCTCACCCGAGCGCCTGCTCGACGAGGTGATGCTGTTCGTCCACCAGGTCGAGGCGAGCCTGCCGCCGGAGAGCCAGCGCATGCTCAAGGCCGCGCGCGATCGCGACACGGCGCTCGAAGGGCGGCGCATCCTGGTCGTCGAGGACGACGTGCGCAACATCTTCGCGCTCAGCAGCGTGCTCGAGCCGCGCGGCGCGAAGATCCAGATCGCGCGCAACGGCATCGAGGCGATCGACGCGCTGACGCGCAAGCTGGAGCCGAACGAGCGGGCCATCGACCTGGTGCTGATGGACATCATGATGCCGGAGATGGACGGCTTCACGGCGATGCGCGAGATCCGCAAGCGGGCCGAGTTCAGGAAGCTGCCGATCATCGCGCTGACGGCAAAGGCCATGCGGGACGATCAGGAGAAGTGCCTGGCTGCAGGCGCCAACGATTACATCGCCAAGCCGCTGGACGTGGACAAGCTGCTGTCGCTGGTGCGGGTATGGATGCCGCACTAGATCCATTGCCGCCTGGAATGTCGCAGGAATTCCAGATCGAACTTCCGCTGCTGCTCGAGGCGATCTACCTCAAGTACCACTACGACTTTCGCGAGTACGCCAACGCGTCGCTGAAGCGGCGCCTGAGCGCTGCGCTGGTGCGCTTCGGCTGCCGCACGCTCTCGCAGCTCCAGCAGCGCATCCTGCACGAGCCGGCCATATTCCCGATCCTGCTCGACTACCTGACGGTGCAGGTCACCGAGATGTTTCGCGACCCCAACTATTTCAAGGCGCTGCGCGAGCACGTCGTACCGCTGCTGCGAACCTATCCGTCGCTGAAGATCTGGGTGGCGGGCTGCAGCACCGGGGAAGAGGTGTACTCGCTGGCGATCCTGTTGCGGGAAGAAGGCCTGCTCAGCCGCAGCCTGATCTACGCCACCGACATCAATCCGCAGGCGCTGCAGCGCGCCGAAGCCGGCGTGTTCGACATCGACCGCATCCCCGCCTTCACCGAAAGCCATCGGCGCTCGGGTGGACACTCGTCGCTGTCGGACTACTACACCGCCGCCTTCGGGCGCGCCGTGATCGACAAGTCGCTCAAGAAGCACATCGTGTTTTCCGACCACAGCCTGGCGACCGACAGCGTGTTCGCCGAGGTGCAGCTGGTGTCGTGCCGCAACGTGCTGATCTATTTCAATCGCGAACTGCAGGACCGCGCGCTCGGCCTGTTCGCGGATGCCTTGTGCCGCAAGGGATTCCTCGGCCTGGGATCCAAAGAGTCGCTGCGCTTCACGGCGCTGGCGGGCGCGTTCGCGGACGTGTCTCGCGAAGACCGCATCTTCCAGAAGAAGGACCGCGCGTGAACGCGGCCACGCCACTGGGCCATCGCGTCGGCGCCATCGTCATCGGCGCGTCGGCGGGCGGCGTGGAAGTGCTCTCGACCTTGCTGCCGGCGCTGCCCGAGACGATCCGCGCCGCGGTCTTCGTCGTGCTGCACCAGCCGCCCGACCGTCAGAGCATCCTGGCGGAGATCTTCAGCCGCAAGTGCAAGCTGCCGGTGCGCGAGGCCGAGGACAAGGAACCGATCGAGCCGGGCACGATCTATTTCGCGCCGCCCAATTACCATCTGCTGATCGAGGCCGGCGCCCGCATCGCGCTGTCGGTCGACGATCTCGTGCAGTTCTCGAGGCCGTCTATCGACGTGCTGTTCCACTCCGCCGCCGATACCTACCGGGAGCGGCTGCTCGGGATCCTGCTCACCGGCTGGAACGAGGACGGAGCGGCAGGTCTGCTGGCGGTGCACGCAGTCAAGGGCATCACCATCGTGCAGGACCCGCAAAGCGCCGAGGCGCCGGTGATGCCGCAGGCCGCCATCCGCATGCACAGTCCGGATTTCGTGCTTCACCCTCGCGCGATCGCCGATCTGTTGCACGGCCTCGAACCCGCTCCGGCAACGTCCGGGACTTCCCCTGCGCGTGCCGCTCCTGCACCCTGACCCCATGCGATCCTCGATCAAATGCCTGCTGGTCGACGACCTCGAGGAGAATCTCGTGGCACTGGGCGCGTTGCTCGAGCAGGACGGCGTCGAATTGCTCAAGGCGCGCTCCGGCTCCGAGGCGCTGGAACTGCTGCTGGTTCACGACTTCGCGCTGGCGCTGCTGGACGTGCAGATGCCGGACATCGACGGCTTCCAGCTCGCCGAGTTCATGCGCGGCAGCGAGCGCACCCGCAACATCCCGATCATCTTCGTCACCGCCGGTACACATGAACCGCATCGCGTGTTCAAGGGATACGAGACCGGCGCAGTGGATTTCCTGCACAAACCGGTCGATCCGCAGATCCTGGCCAACAAGGCTGCGGTGTTCTTCCAGCTCTATCGCCAGAAACTGCAGCTGGCGGAGGACCTCAAGGAGCGCACCGAGACGCTGCGCCTCAACGAAATGTTCGTGGCCATTCTCGGCCACGACCTGCGCACACCGCTCAACACGATCCTGACGTGCGCGGAAACCCTGCTGAAAGCCGACGGCGATGCCCCGGTCCGCGACGCCGCCGATCGCATCCAGTCGAGCGGACGACGGATGCAGACGCTGATCGAGAACGTGCTGGACCTTGCGCGCGCGCGCCTCGCGGGTGGCATCGCGCTCAAATGCGATCACGTCGAACTCGATCGGCTGGTGGCGGCGACGGTCAAGGAACACCAGTCGCTCGCGCCGTTGTCGCGGATCGACGTGACGCGGCACGGCGATCTGCGCGGCGAGTGGGATTCCGATCGCCTGGCGCAGGTCCTGTCCAATCTGGTCGGCAATGCGCTGCAGCACGGCGAGGCCGGCCAACCGGTGCTCGTCCTGCTCGACGGCGCGCAAGCCGACACGGTCACACTGACGGTGGCCAACGCCGGTTCGATTTCGCCCGAGTCGTTGGCGCATGTCTTCGATCCGTTCGGCGGCGGCCGTCGCCAGCGTGCGCGCAGCGAGGGCCTGGGCCTGGGTCTCTACATCGTCCGGCAGATCGTCGACGCGCATGGCGGAGAGATCGGCGTGCACGTGGAAGGCGATCAGCGCACGGTGTTCCGCGTGACGCTGCCTCGCCGCGTCCTGCGTTCGGGCGCGGTCGTCGCGCAGGACAGGGACCGCGGCATCTTCCGTCTCGCGGACGAACCGCCGCCGGCCACGGCGAATGCACGCGTCTCGAAAGGGGTGCGCCGCATTCTGGTCGTCGACGACAACCACGATTCCGCCGATTCGCTCGCGATCCTGCTCGAGATGGACGGCGATCAGACGCGCACCGCCTACGACGGACTCGAGGCCCTGCAGGTGGCCGCCGAGTTCGAGCCGGACGTGATCGTGCTGGACCTGGGACTGCCCAGGCTCGACGGCTACCAGGCCGCTCGGCGGATCCGCGAGCAGCCTTGGGGACGCGACATCGTCCTGATCGCACTGACGGGCTGGGACAACGAGGACGATCGTCGGAAGACGCGTGAAGCCGGTTTCGATCGCCACCTGGTGAAGCCGATCGACGGCATCGCGTTGCAGAAGATTCTCGCGGAACTGACACGCAGGACGGCGACGGCCTGATTCGTCGTCCGCGTCCTGGACGAGGGTGCCGACTCCCTAGCCGCTCGGGGACGCGTCGCCGGACGGACGCATCGACGAACCCCACTCGGCCGCCGCCGGCGCCGCGCCATCGTCGGACTTCACGTTCTTGACGATGACCACCGCCAGCGCCATCAGCAGCAGCAGAACGAACATCGCCACCGGCGAACGCCGCCGGAATGCCGGATTGCGCGCGCAGCAGTTCGGGCACTTCCTGCAATACAGGCTGATCGGGATTTCGCAGTCCTGGCAGCGGAGCACGGGCATGGCCGTTCGAGCATAACGATCATGGCGCTCGACGGGCAGCCTTGCACACGGACGGCTTGCGGCGCGTCGAGCGCAGCGGCGCATCCAGC
Organism: Panacagrimonas perspica; assembly: GCF_004364935.1. Classification (GTDB taxonomy): domain Bacteria; phylum Pseudomonadota; class Gammaproteobacteria; order Nevskiales; family Nevskiaceae; genus Panacagrimonas; species Panacagrimonas perspica. The sequence continues at coordinate 45,331 of NZ_SOBT01000010.1, forward strand.
GAGACCCGGACGGGCGCGTGATCACTCGCCTGGAGCAGGCCGCGCACCCAGCGATCGACACCTGCATTGTGGAATCCGCCGGCTCATGTCGAATCTCCCCGGATGGGTGAACGCGCAGCCACTTGCGACTGCAGCACAAGGGAGAAACGAGCCATCGATCTTCCTGCCTCGCCGATCCCGACCTCGATGGGCACGTGGACGCCGCATGGCGCGATAATCGGACCGCGCATGAAGCCACCCCCGCTAACGACGCTGCCCCGCTCCCACGGACGGCGGCTACGCGACTACTACCGGTCGGCCGGATGGCCCTGCCAGGACACGATCGAGATCGACCTGCTCAACGCCGGACTGATCGAGCGCATCTCGCGCAGCGCATCCGAACTCGACGTCATCCGCGTCACCGATTCCGGCCTGCATGCGCTGGGCACCTGCCTGGTTCGAAACCGCCGGGCCTTCGACGCGCACGAGGCCCTGGTCGCGCAAGTGACGCAGGATCTCGCGCGGGCCGGGCGCCTGGCGTATCGCAACCTGATGTTGAGAGGCCGTGTCGGTGACGGCTGGAAGCCCTGCCGGCCGGATGTCTATTCGATCCGCTACACCTCGGTGGCGGCCTATGCGCGCCCGGTGATCCACGAGGTGAAGGTGCGCCGCGCCGACCTGCTGTCCGACCTGAAGAACCCGGACAAGCGCGCCGCCTACCAGGCGCTGTCCTCGGAATTCTTCTACGTGATGCCCGAAGGCCTGGCGACACCGCACGAGATTCCGGAAGACTGCGGCGTGCTGTTCGCCGGCGATGCCGGCCTGCGACTCGCCCGTCCTTCCGAGCGTCGCACGGTGCAGCTCGGCGTCGCCGAGTGGATGAGCCTGGCGCGACGCGGCGCCGAGTTCATCGACACCGCCGACGACGAGCAAGGCCTGCTGGGCGAGCGCGACCCGTGAGCGCAGCGCCGGCCACCGACACCTACCGGATCTCGGTTCGCGAACTCGTCGAGTTCACTGCCAAGACCGGCGACCTCGACCTGCGCTTCACGCCGGCACCGACGGCCGAGGAAGGCATCGCCGGTCATGCGCGTGTACAAACGCGTCGCGGCGCCGGATACGTACGCGAGTTGCCGCTGACGGCGCATCACGAGTCGCTGCTGCTGCGCGGCCGCGCGGACGGTTGTTCGGCCGACGGCAACGAACTCGAAGAGATCAAGACGTTCCGCGGACGGCTGGACCGCATTCCGTCGCAGCACACCGCGCTGCACTGGGCGCAGCTCAAGCTCTACGGCGCGATGCACTGTCGCGAGAAGGGGCTGGAGCAGGTCAGCCTGAAGCTGACCTACTTCGACATCGTTCGCGAGAAGGAGACCTCGTTCTGCGAGGTCTATCCGCTCGCTGACCTGGAGCAGTTCTTCGAAGATCACTGCGGCCGCTTCCTGGCCTGGGCACGGCAGGAACAGGCGCATCGCCGGCATCGCAACGAAGACCTCGCCACCCTCGCCTTCCCGTTCGCCGAGTTCCACGCCGGTCAGCGTCATCTCGCCGAGGCGGTGTTCCGCACCGGCCGCGACGGCGGCTGCCTGATGGCGCAGGCGCCGACCGGCATCGGCAAGACCGTGGGCACGTTGTTCCCGCTGCTGAAAGCCTGCGCGCGCGGCGAGATCGACAAGATCTTCTTTCTCACCGCCAAGACGCCGGGACGCCAGCTCGCGCTGGACGCCGTGCATCGCTTGCGCGCCTCGGATCCTGCACGTCCGCTGCGATTGCTCGAACTGGTCGCGCGCGACAAGGCCTGCGTGCATCCCGACAAGGCCTGCCACGGCGATTCCTGCCCGCTCGCGAAAGGCTTCTACGACCGGCTGCCGGCCGCGCGTACCGCCGCCGCGGTCACGCCGCATCTGGGTCAGGCCGCGGTGCGCCGCCTCGCCGACGAGCACGCGATCTGCCCGTACTACCTCGGCCAGGAAATGGCGCGCTGGTCCGATGTGATCGTCGGTGATTACAACTACTACTTCGACGGCAGCGCCCTGCTCAACGCGCTGACCACGGCCAACGACTGGAAAGTCGCGCTGCTGGTGGACGAGGCGCACAACCTGCTCGAGCGCGGCCGCGCGATGTATTCGGCGGAACTCGACCAGGCACGGTTCGCTGCCGTGCGCTCGGCCGCTCCCGTTGCGCTGAAGGCGGCGATGGATCGCGTGAACCGCGAATGGAACCGTCTCGTGCGCGACCAGGAAGCGGACTACCAGGTCTACGCCGCACCGCCGCTGGCCCTGGTCGAGGCGCTGGGCAAGCTGACCTCGGCCATCACCGATCATCTCGGCGAAGCGCCGGATCGCATCGATCCCGGGTTGCAGGAGTTCCTGTTCGACGCCCTGCACTTCCGCGCGCTGGCCGATGTGTTCGGTCCGCATTCGATCTTCGACGTCAGCCTTCGACACTTTGGCGGCCGACGCTCCAAGCCGGCCGCGATGCTGTGCCTGCGCAACGTCGTGCCGGCGCCGTTCCTGTCCACGCGACTGGCGGCGGCGCAGAGCGCGGTGCTGTTCTCCGCGACCCTGAGTCCGACGCCGTTCTATCGCGACATGCTCGGTGTGCCGGAAGCGGCGAAGACGCTGGACGTGGCCTCGCCGTTCTCCTCGGACCAGCTCGACGTGCGCTCGGTCGGCCATGTGTCCACGCGCTTTCCCGACCGTGCGCGCTCGGTGGCGCCGATCGCCGATGTGATCGCCGCGCAGTATCGCGAACGGCCGGGCAACTACCTCGCGTTCTTCAGCAGCTTCGACTACCTGCGCGAGATCGCGTCCGGTCTCGCGCAGCGCCATCCCGACGTTCCGCAGTGGAGCCAGACACGCGGCATGGACGAGGCGGCGCGCACCGCGTTCCTCGAGCACTTCGCGCCCGACGGCCAGGGCATCGGCTTCGCCGTGCTGGGAGGCGCGTTCGCCGAGGGCATCGACCTGCCGGGCAGCCGCCTGATCGGGGCGTTCGTGGCGACCTTGGGTCAACCGCAGGTGAACCCGGTCAACGAGCAGATGAAGGACTGCATCGAGCGCCTGTTCGGCAAGGGCTATGACTACACGTACTTCTATCCGGGCATCCAGAAGGTCGTGCAGGCGGCGGGACGCGTGATCCGCACCGCCAGCGACGAGGGCACGCTGCTGCTGATCGACGATCGGTTCGAGCGACGATCCGTGCGCGCGCTGCTGCCACCGTGGTGGCGTGTTCGTGCGGCGTGCGTTCCGGCCGGCGACCGGATTCCCGCCGTCGGTGAACCGCGCTAGCGTATGACGCACCGAGCCCGTTCACGGTAGACGCGTGAGAGCCTCCCGCCTGCGATGACGTCTGCTTCCTCCTCGTCTGAAGAAGCGCGGATGCGCGCGCTCGTCTCCGTCACCAGCACCGTGGTGTGGGTGTTGTCGGCCGAAGGCCGGGTCGAGGAAGAACAACCCGGCCTGCAGGGCTTCACCGGCCTGAGCTTCGAGGAGGTTCGCGGCGACGGCTGGACGCGCGCGCTGCATCCCGACGACTACGCGCGGGTGCTGGACGAATGGGCCGGCTTCCTGCGCCTGCAGGCGCCGGCCGAGATCCACTACCGCATGCGCCGGCACGATGGCGAATACCGGCACATGCGCGCCCGTGCCGTACCGATGTTCGACGAGCACTGCCGGCTTCGCGAATGGGTCGGCGCCAACGAGGACATGACGGCCTACGAGCAGGGCACCGACGAACTGCGCGACCGCGAGGCACGGCTGATGCAGTTCGCGGACTCCCTGCCGCACATCGCCTGGGAACTGGATCCTTCCGGGGCTGCGGTGTGGGTCAACCGCCGTCTGCAGGAATACTCCGGCTGCGAGACGTCCAGCGTGCTCGGCTGGAAGTGGGCGGATCTGTTCCACGAAGACGATCGCGAGTCCTACATCAGTGGCCTGCGCCGCGCAGTCGAGCAAGGCCAGGCGTTCCGGCTGGAGGCGCGCGTTCGCCGCGCCGATGGCGAGTACCGCTGGTTCCAGCTCGCCAACGCGCCGCAGTCCACGAAGCACGGCGGGATCTATCGCTGGTTCGGCACCGCGACCGATATCGACGATTCGTATCAGGCCACAGAGAAGATCCACCGCTTCCTGGCCACGCTCGCGCACGAACTGCGCAATCCGCTCGCGCCGATCTCCAACGGCATCCAGATCCTGCGCATGCCGCAGTCCGGCGAGCAGGCGAAGGAATCCGCACTCGCCACCATCGAGCGGCAGACCGCGCACATGGTGCGTCTGCTCGACGACCTGATGGATCTGAACCGCGTGCGCAGCGACAGAGTCGTGCTGCGTCGCGCGCCGACGCCGCTGTCGACGGTGATCAACACGGCGCTGGAAACCAGCCGCCCGGCCATCGAGAAAGGCCAGCATCCGCTGCGGGTGAATCTGCCGGCCCGCGCGCTGAGCCTGCATGCCGACGCCACGCGCCTGACGCAGGTGCTGTCCAACGTGCTCAACAACGCGGCCAAGTTCTCGCCGGACCAAACACCGATCGACGTCATCGTCACCGAGCAGCCCGGCTTCGCGTGCGTGGAGGTGATCGACCGTGGCATCGGCATGCTGCCGGAGATGCTCCAGCGTGCGTTCGACATGTTTGCGCAGGCCGATACCAGCGTGGAGCGCAGCTACGGAGGACTGGGCATCGGCTTGAACGTCGCACGGCGCCTGGTCGAGATGCACGGCGGAACGATCGAGGCCGCGAGCGACGGGCCGGGGCGCGGCAGCCGCATCACGATCCGCCTGCCGCTGTCGACGAGTGAAGCGGGCGACGAGCCGGTGAGCACCGAGGGCGAGGCCGATCTGTCGTCGCGTCGTCGCGTGATGGTGGTGGACGACAACGAGGATGCGGCGCGCATCGTCTCGATGCTGGTCGAATCGCTGGGGCACGTCGTGCGCGCCGCGAGCACCGGAGCGGATGCGCTGAATCTGGCGGAACACTTCCGGCCCGAGGTGGCGATCCTCGACATCGGCATGCCGGGCATGAGCGGCTACGAACTCGCCCGCCGCTGCCGGCAAACCGTGTGGGGGCGACATGCGCGGCTGGTGGCGCTGACCGGTTGGGGCCAGGAAGCGGACCGTCAGAAATCCTTCGAGGCCGGCTTCGACCACCACCTGGTGAAACCCGCCGGCTCGGCGGCCTTGCGCAAGATCCTGCTGGAGCCGGTCGGCGAAGGCGGCCGCACCCCCCGGACGCCGTAACGGACGCGGCCGCGCAGGCCGCCCGCAATTTGCTGACCGGCCTGCCCGATCCCGCGTAATTCGCCTCGCCAGAAGCACGTCCACCGTCCGGACGCCGCCCCGGGCAATGCCTTCAAGACGTTGACTTCAAGAGGAAATTCTCTCCCGGATCATGACCGGAGCAAGCTTGCACGGTCCGTGCTCGATCAGTGAGGCGTCACACCTACAGACCAAGGAAAGACACCATGTTCGCTGTCAACGACGACGAAATCCTTTTCGACGAAATCCTGCAGTCGGGCCTCGAAGCAGAGCTGCAGCGTCTGTCGTGCGTCGCGCGCTCGACCGGCCTCATCGACGATGGCAGCGAAAGCTCCCTGCAGCGTCTCGACCAGTCGGCGGACGACATGTGGGGCGCCTATACGACGCCGGCCTCGCCGGTTCGCCACTAGTTCCCGCAGGGCGGCGGCGTCCAGGCGCGTCGTCGTCATCCGCTTCGTCCAGAACGTCCTGACGACGGCTGCGATGCCTTGCGTCGCATCGCGTCGCTGAAAAATCCTCTGCGCGCCGAACGGACATCAACGGCGGTCGGTCGATCGCGTCAGGTCTTTCCCGCCGCCGACGAAGGATGCGCGCCGCCTGCAACCGACTGCCCCACGACGGCCGCCTGAGTTCCCGACAACAGTTTCAGGAATCGCTCCTGCGCCTGGCGTCCTCTGCGTGCCGCGCGCTGCTTGCCACCGGGCACGATCCGGCTCGCGAGATGACGCGTCAGATTGACCGGCATCATCAGCAGCGGATACCAGGGCAGCACCTGACTGGGAAGTCCAAGCTGACGCATGCCGCGACTCCCCAGAAACAGGCGGCTGATCGACAGATGCTTCGAACGCTCCAGCCGTCCGCGTAACCCCGCGAAACGGGCGTAAGGGCGTCCCAGGGGCTCATCGGCCATCGGCCGGGCGAGCTGCGCGCTGGTCTCGTCGGGATTGGCGAGGCTCAGCAAAAGTTGACTGAGCAAGGTGAGCGCGGCGTTCTCGTCGGCCGGCAGCCACTCTTCCTCGACGCCCATCAGCCAGCCGATATAACGCGTCAGGTGCACGGCGGCTTCGCGTTCATCGCGCGTCTGCGGCATGCCCATCAGGCGCGCCGCGAGCAGCGGGACGATCAGCGCTCCGAGCAGCGTCGCCGACATGTCCGGCTGATTGATCGGCAGCCCCCACTCTTCCATGCGCCACGCCGGTAGCTGGCGCACATGCCGCCGGACCAGGCCGTGGATCAGACGCACCTGCACCGTCGACTTGTAGCCCGGTCCGAAGCGATCCATGCCGCCTTCGCCGGTGCAGTCGAGCGCCCAGCGCAGGGTCTCGGCGAAGCGGCGCGCGGGCCCTTTCTCGAGCGCACCGGTGAGCAGCAAGGTCTTGTTGAACGCCGAGGCCTGATAGCCGCCGACCAGCGCGACATCGCGTCCTGCATAGGTTGCCGCCACGCCGGCGCGGCGATGCAATTCCGCGCCGATGGACAGCTTGCGCTCGTCGAGCCAGTCCGGACACGCTTCGATCTTCTCGAAGAACTCGCGCAACGGCGGCGGCGCGTCGTGCACCGTGGCGATGCCGTTCTCCAGCGCGCGATCGAACAACGCGCGCGACTCGCGCATGCCATTGGCGAACATCCACTCGACCAGCCGATCCGCCGGCCCGTCACCGCGCATGAAGTGCTCGCCCATGCGCTGCCAGAGTTGGTCCGAGGGCGCTTCGAGTGCGGGCATCAGGCGATGCAGCAGTCCGAGGATGCGCTGCATCTCCGGGCTCGCACGATGGCGACCCGGAACGAAGCCCATGGCGAAATCCTGGGTGCCCATGCTGCGTCCCGCTGGCGCGCCGACTTGACGCGACCCGACTCTATTGCGAACGTTTATTCGCATTCAATTCGCGTTAGGCCCTCTCGTGCGCAAGAAACCGGTGCAGCAGCGGTCGCAGCAGATGGTCGACGCGCTGATCGAGGCGGCCGGCCAGGTCATCGCCGAGCGCGGGCTCGAACATTTCACGACGGTCCAGGTGGCCGAGCGCGCGAACGTCAGCGTGGGTTCGCTGTACCAGTACTTCGCCAACAAGGATGCGCTGCTCGCTGCGCTGGTCGACCGGCTGAATCGCGAAATGGGCGAGATGGTGAGCCGCATCGCACCCAGCCTGCTGCAAGCCGATCCGCAGACGCTGGTGCGCGGCCTGCTGCACGCGGCCTTCGATTTCCTCGGCGGTCGCGAAGGCCTGTACATGGAACTGCTGCGCAACTGGTACCGGCTGGACATCCAGCGCAGCCTGCACCGCTTCGAACAGCAGATGCTCGAGATCACGCGCGCCTACGCGCTGACGCACGTCGCCGACCTGCGGCTGGATCACGGGCCTGCGAAAGGCTTCGTCATCATCAACAGCGTCGTCTTCACGCTGCTGCGATACCTCAGTTTGCCCAACCGCGCGCTGTTCGATCGCGATCGACTGGTCGAAGAACTCACGACGATGGTGGCGGGATATCTTTCCGCGGGCCGGCCCAGGAACCCACGGAGCAAGGCGGCCACCGTAACCCGGGCGAAGCCCGGGACAGGACGCTCGAAGCGCAATCCCGTCCGCATTTGAGCGCCACCCCGGGCTTCGCCCGGGCTACGGTCGGAATCGATCCTGGGTGGCCGCGCAGGAAAGCAATCAAGAAAAAACTTTGCGCCTCTGCGGTGAAAACGCCTGAACGCCCCGAAAGTCAGCCGGCCGCAATCGACTCCCGCCACGCACTACGCACCTGCGCGCGCTGCACCTTGCCCGACGCCGTACGCGGCAGGGCCGTCGTGAAGCGGATGCTGCGCGGACACTTGAATCCAGCCAGGCCTTCGCGCGCGAACGCACGCAGCGTGTCGGCTTCCACCTGCTGGCCCGGCCGCAGTTCCACCATCGCATGCACCGCCTCGCCCCAATGCGGATCGGGCAGGCCGATGACGGCGGCTTCGAGAACCGCGGGATGCAGGCGCAGCCGCTCTTCGATCTCCACCGGATACACGTTTTCGCCGCCGCTGATGATCATGTCCTTGATGCGGTCGGTCAGATACAGAAACCCGTCCGCGTCGATTCGACCACCGTCACCGGTTCGATACCAGCCGTCGACGAGCGCTTCCTGCGTGGCCTTGGGCAGATTCCAGTAACCGAGCATCGCGGTGGGCGTGCGTACCCAGATCTCGCCCGCTTCGCCGACGTTGAGCAACCTGCCTTCGCCGTCGCGAATCTGGACCGCCATGCCCGCCAGCGGCCGTCCCACCGACTTGAGAACCTGCGGCCGCGAAAGATCATGGTCCGCGTTGGGCAGATAGGTGCAGGTGCCGGTGACCTCGGTCATGCCGAAGGCCTGACCGAACTCGCAGCCGAACGTCTCCATCGCCTCGCGCAGCAGCGACTCGCCGATCGCCGATGCTCCATATGCGATCTGCTTCATGCGCGGCGCGGGACGCCCGCCGGCGCGGATCGCATCGACCAGCGCACGGATGACGGTCGGCACGATGAAGCTGCAGCCGGGGTTGTACTTCTCGATCAGCGGCAACAGGTTTGCCGGTGAGGGGTCCGCGGTGAGCACCATCGTCGACAGCCGCGTCAGGCCGATGAGCATCCAGCTCGTGCCGGCGATGTGGAAGTTCGGCATCGCCGAGAGATGCGTGGTTCCCGCCTGCCAACCGGCGTAAGAGCCGTCGATCATCTCGCAGTGGCGCGCATAGGTCAGGCAGCCATGCGTGAGCTGCACGCCCTTGGGCTTGCCGGTGGTGCCGCTGGTGTACATCTGCACCACGACCTGATCGAGCTCGTGCGGGCACTCGCTGGCAGGCGCGTCACCAGCCATCAGGCGCCGCAGGTCGCGGGAAGCGGCCGGATCGTCGGTGGGCAGGATCTCCGGCTGCATCGTCAGCCCTTCGCAGGCCTTCATCGTCACCGGCATCAGGTCGGCGTCTGCGATCAGGAACGCCGCGCCCGAATCCTGAAGCTGATAGGCGATCTCCGGCGCCGTCAGACGCCAGTTGAGCGTCACGATCACGCAGCCCGCGCGCAACGCACCGAACAGCATCGGCATGTACAACTCGTTGTTGCGCCCCAGATAGGCCACGCGTGCGCCGTCGACCAGTCCACGCGCACGCATCGCGGCGCAGAACGCGCGCGTCATGCGCTCGAGTTCGCGGTAGCTCATCGTGCGGCCGCCGCCGTCCGCGAAAATCACCGCGGTACGATCGGGGCATTGCGCGAGGCCGCGTGCGGGAATGTCGCCGACCCACGGCAACGGCACGTCCTGCGGCAGCGGCTTGCCCTCCAGATGGGCAGGCTTCGACTCATTCATTTCCGCTCTCCTCCCTGAAGCCTCGCAACTTCGCCGACCGGTCCCCGTGGTGCAAGCCCCGTCGGGGGGAGGGGCCGGACTCATTAGCGGGACTGCCGCCGCGTCAGCGCTTCGATCTCTTCGCGGCGGCCAGCGCCTCCGCGTCCTCGAGCAGCGTACGACGGTGGGACGGCACGCGCCGCTTAGGGTCGACGCCATATTCCATCGGCAAAGCCAGCAGTTTGTGGCCGATGCGATCGTCGTCCGGCACGTTGAGCGGGCGGATATTCAGCGACGACGCGGGATCGCCGTTGCCGCTTGCGGCGCGGTCCGGGTCAGACCGCGCGTCCGTCGAAATGCTGGACCTTCAGCGCATCGAGATCGATGCCGTCGACACAGCGCAGGTTGATCGCCGCCATGCGGTTGCCCTTGGGATCCGTGCCTTCGCCGAACGGGTGGATGCCACACGTCGCACAGAAGCGATGCTGGATGACGTGCTTGTTGAACGTGTAGGTCGCGAGGTCGTTCTCGCTGCTGAGCAACTTGAGCGCGTCGCGCGGCACGAACCACAGCAGCGAGCCCTTGCGCGAGCAGATCGAGCAGTTGCAGGCCATGGCGCCGTCGATCTGGCCTTCGACCTCGAACTTCACGTTTCCACAGTGGCAGCTTCCGGTGTGCGTCATGTCGCGCTCCGTTGCGCTCAGACCATGGCCAGCGACGAGCCCGCGTGGCCCAGCCGGCGCATCGCCTGGTCGAGGCCTTCGAGCGTCATCGGGAACATGCGATCGGCGCCGATCAGCTCCTGCACGATCTTCACCGACGGCGAGTACTCCCAGCGCTGCTCGTTGTCGGGATTGAGCCAGACCAGGCGCGGGAACACATTGCTCAGGCGCTTCATCCACACGGCGCCCGCCTCTTCGTTCCAGTGCTCGATGCTGCCGCCCGGCTGCACGATCTCGTAGGGGCTCATCGAGCCGTCGCCGACGAAGATCACCTTGTAGTCCGGCGTGTACTTGTGCAGCACGTCGAACAGCGGGATGCGCTCGTTGTTGCGGCGCAGGTTGTCCTTCCACACGCTCTCGTAGATGAAGTTGTGGAAGTAGAAATACTCGAGATGCTTGAACTCGGTCTTGCAGGCGCTGAACAGTTCCTCGCAGACCTTCACGTGCGGATCCATCGAACCGCCGACGTCGAGGAACAGCAGCACCTTCACCGTGTTGCGCTTCTCGGCGACCATCTTGATGTCGAGCCAGCCGGCATTGCGCGCCGTGCTGCTGATGGTGTCGTCGATGTCCAGCTCGTCCTGCGCGCCTTCGCGCGCGAACTTGCGCAGGCGGCGCAGTGCGACCTTGATGTTGCGCGTGCCCAGCTCGATGCTGTCGTCGAGATTGCGGAACTCGCGTTTCTCCCAGATCTTCACGGCCTTCTTCTGCCCGCCGGCGCCGCCGATGCGCACGCCCTCCGGGTTGTAGCCGCCGTTGCCGAACGGCGACGTGCCGCCGGTGCCGATCCACTTGCTGCCGCCCTGGTGGCGTTCCTTCTGTTCCTCGAGGCGCTTCTTGAGCGTCTCCATGAGCTGATCGAGTCCGCCGAGCGCCTGGATCTTCGCCTTCTCCTCGTCGGTGAGCAGCTTGTCCGCCTGCTTGCGCAGCCACTCCTCGGGGATGGATCCGAACAATTCGCCGGTGACGGCCTCGATGCCCTTGAAATAGGCGGCGAAGGCCCGATCGAATCGATCGTACTGGGACTCGTCCTTGACCAGCGTCACGCGGGCCAGGTGATAGAAGTCGTCGAGCGAGAACACGGCGACGTGCTTGCTCAGCGCCTCGAGCAGCATCAGGAATTCCGACAGCGAGGTCTTGACCCCCGCTTCGCGGACGGTGAGGAAGAAAGTGAAGAGCATGGGGAAACTCCAGGACTTGCTGCATTCTACGACCGTCCGCCCGTATTGCCCGATGCGTAACAAGGATTCCCCATGCTGATCGAACGCGACGTCATCGCCGGGGCCGAGCGTCACCTTTCCCGCCGGTGCCCCCACATGCGGCGCCTGATCCGCTCGCACGGCCCCTGCCCGATCGGCGCCACGCGGCGCGATCCGTTCCAGGTGCTGTGCAGTTCGATCATCAGCCAGCAGCTCTCGGTCAAGGCCGCGGCCACCATCCAGGAGCGCGTGCATGCGCTGGTCGGGGCGAAGAAGCGCATGACGCCCGCGCAACTCCTGGCCGTGACACCCGAAGCGCTGCGTGCCTGCGGACTGTCGAACGCCAAGGCGAAATGGCTGCAGGCGCTGGCCACGCAGGTCGCGTCCGGCGAGCTGAATTTTCGCAAGCTCGCAAAGATGGATGACGCCGCCGCACTGGTGACACTCGACGCGCTACCCGGCGTGGGCCTGTGGACGGCCGAGATGTTCATCATGTTCGCGATGGGTCGGCTCGACGTGTTCTCGATGGGCGATGTCGGTCTGCGCAACGGCGTCAACCGGCTTTTCGGCGAGGGCGCGAAACTCGACGAACCGGCGACGCTCGACATCGTCGAACGCTGGGCGCCGTATCGCTCCGTCGCGAGCTGGTACCTGTGGCGCTATACGGAGAATGCTCCGCTGAAATGAACACGGCACCGCCAACGGGCGCTTCGCGCGGCAGCGACGGACGCTTCCTCAACAACCATCGCAACGAGTCGCACGGCGGCCCGTCGCTGCTCAAGTTCCTGCGCGACATGCGCCGGCGTGGCTGGAAGCGGCCCACGTTTCCCAAGGCGCACAACGATCCGGCATGGCTCGCGGCCAATCGCACGCAGACCACGTTCACGTGGATCGGTCATGCGAGCTTCCTGGTCCAGCTCGGCGGCCTCAACATCCTCACCGACCCGGTACTGTCCAGGCGCACCTCGCCGGTCCAGTGGGCCGGACCGGGTCGCCTGGCGCCGCTGGGCCTGACGTTCGACGAGCTGCCGAAGATCGACGTCGTGCTGATCTCGCACAACCACTACGACCATCTCGACGACCCGACCGTACGCCAGCTCGCCGCGCGCGACGCACCGGAGTTCGTCGTGCCGCTCGGACTGCGCGAGTGGTTTGCGAAGCGTGGCATCGGCAAGGTCACCGAACTCGACTGGTGGCAGTCGGCCGAACCCTGCGGCCTGCGCGTGCACGCCGTTCCGGCGCAGCACTTTTCGGGACGCGGCGCGGGCGATCGCAATCGCACGCTGTGGTGTGGCTTCGTCTACGAAAAAGAAGGACAGCGCCATTACTTCGCCGGCGACACCGGATACGGGCCCGACTTCGCCGGCATCGGCACGCGCTTCGCGCCGATCGACGTGGCGATGATCCCGATCGGGGCCTACGACCCGCGCAGCTTCATGCGCCCGGTGCACGTGGATCCGGATGAAGCGGTGCGCATCCACCAGGATGTCGGCAGCCGGCTATCGCTGGCGATGCATTGGGGGACGTTCCGCCTCACGCTCGAACCGCTGGACGAGCCGCCGGTGCGCCTGACCGCGGCACTCGAGGCAGCGGCGATCGCGCCGGATCGCTTCGCCGTGATGGCCCACGGCGAAACACGGGTGCTGCCGACGACGGGCTGAGCGACGCGACCCGCATTTCTTCCCGCTGCAATCTACGGCGCGAATACTGCGCCGATGCCTTCAGCGACACTCGATCAACGACTGGCCGTATTTCCTGGCGCGAACCTCGCGCTGCGCCGCCCGGTACAGCTGCGCTGGAACGCCCACGCGGTGCCGTACATCGACGCCCGGACCGACGAGGACGCCGCCTACGCGCTGGGTCTGGTCCACGTTCACCTGCGCTGCGCGCAGATGCACCTGCTCAAGCGATTGGCGCAGGGCCGCGTGTCCGAGATGTTCGGGCCGTTCGCCGTCGAACTGGACCACGCGCTGCGTCTGCTGGACCTGCCGGGTGCAGCGGCGAAATGCGAAGCGGCGCTGTCTGCGGAATCGCGAAGCTGGCTCGAGCCCTTCGTTCGCGGACTCAACGCGGGGCAGGCGCAACTGCGCAACCTGCCGCCCGAGTTCCGCTGGCTGGGACTGCGCGCCGAACCCTGGACGCTGACCGACGTGCTCACGCTCGGCCGCCTCGCCGGTGCGGACGTCAACTGGACGCACCAGGTCGCGCTGCTCGCGCTGCGCCACCGGCCGGATTTCCGGACGCTGTGGCAACGGCTGCGCGTGGCGGGCGGCACCGCCGGCGCCGGAGCCTTCGGACAACTGCTGGCCCAGGTGTCACGGGCCGGCAGCAACAGCGTGGCGATCGCGGCGAGCCGTTCGGCCAGCGGTGCGCCGCTGATGGCCAACGATCCGCACCTGGGCCAGCACCTGCCGAATTTCTGGATGCTGGTCGGGCTGCGCTGCCCGAGCTATCACATGGTTGGCCTGATGCCGCCGGGGCTTCCCTTCGTCGGCGTTGGCGCCGGCCCGCGTTTCGCGTGGGGCGGCACCAACATGCGCGCGGCGTCGAGCGACCTCGTGGACGTATCGAGGCTCGAGGCATCGGAAATCCGGACGCGCCAGACGGTCATTCGCGTGCGCGGCCTCGGCACCCGGCGCCGCACCGTGCGGGAGACCCGCTTCGGCCCCATCCTCAACGATGCGAAGCTGCTGAAGGTGAAAGGAGACGCGGTCGCCCTGCGCTGGATGGGCGCGGAGCCCTCGGACGAGATCGGTGCCTTCCTCGCCGCCACCCGTGCGACGACGCCGGATGAATTCCGGACCGCCTTCAAGAGCTTCGGCGTCTGCGCCCAGAACATCCTGTTCGCGTCGCGCGACGGCGCCATCGGGCACGTCTACGCCGCGCACCTGCCGCGGCGCAGCGATCTTCCCGATACGTCACCGGTGCTGTCTTGCGCACAGGCCGACGCCGCCTGGAGTACCCGCTGGGACGCCACCACCCTGCCGATGACCTTGAACCCGGATTGCGGGTTTCGCGTCTCCGCCAACGACCGGCCGCAGTTCACGCAGGCGCCGCTGGGCTTCTTCTTCAGCGAAGGTGACCGCGCGGCTCGCCTCGCCCAGCTCGCCGCCCGCACCGGGCTGGACCTGGCGCAGCTCGGCGCGTTGCAGAACGACACGCTCGTTCCCGGCGCGGCGCGCCTGGCGGCTGCACTGGCGGGCCGCCTCACCGAATCCGGCGTCCAGGGCGGATGGATCGATGCGCTACGAAAATGGGATGGCGACTACGCGGTCGATGCGGCCACGCCGGTTGCCTTCGAAGCGCTGCTGCACGGGATCGCCAGCCGGCTCGCGCCGCAACGCGAAGCGCAATCGGGGCTCGGGCTGGATGACGAATGGGGGCGCCACACCCGTCTTCTGCTGCCCGACCTCGATGCGCTGGGTGCTGCCGAGCGCCAACGCCTGTTGCGCGATGCCGCCCGCGACGCTCAGCGGGCGCAGTCGCGATATCCGGCCTGGGGCGACATGCACCGGCTGCGCATCGGCCACGTGCTCAGCCTGGTTCCCTGGCTCGGTCGACGGCTGGTCGTCGCGGAATGGGGCGCCGGGGGGACCCGCGAATCGCCGATGAAGAATTCCCACGGCCTGGTCCGTGGCCGTCACCCGGTGCAATACGGCGCGCAGGCGCGGCATCTGTCCGATCTGTCCGATCCGGACGCGAACCACTTCGTGCTGCTGGGCGGCAACGATGGCTGGATCGGCAGCCCGCAATACGCTGATCAGATCGCCTTGTGGCGGGAACGGCGCTATCTGCAGATGCCGCTGAGCGCAGCGGCCATCGAGCGCGAGTTCCCGATCGCGATGGACCTGTTGCCGCACCAGCCTTCCGGCAGCGAAGCTCCGGCGCGACCCCAACCGGAGGCCCCAACCGGAACGTCGTCGGCTACTTCACCATCGCCCGCAGGCTGACGTAGCCGTTCTCGCCCGGCTTGATCGGGCGGGCGGTCTTCCAGCGGACGTGGGTGATGTCGGCGGCGGCCGCAGGCCGCGAGGTGCCGTCGATGCCCGGCACACGCAGCGTGTCGAGTGGCCCGAACGTGAGCCCGTCATCGATCGAGACCTCGAGCTGCGCACCGACGCTGCGCGCGGCATAGGACTGGTAGACCAGGTCTGCCGGCAGCGGATTGGTGATGATCACCTGCATCGGCTGGGGCCCCGTATTGGAGTACCCAACCTCGTAGATGACCTCGGAACCTGGCCGCACGTTGGCGGCCGGCACGCGCTCCACCTTGCGCTTGCCGTCGGCGCCGACGACCCAGCGCTCCTGGAAAACCTGCGTGCGCAGCTTGATGGCGTCCGGCGAAGCATGGCCTTGCAGCGTCCACAGGACGAACAGGGACACAACCCACGCGAGGCGCGCTTTGACTGAAAGCATGATGACTCTCCCGCCCGCTGATCTGCCTGCCCACCCGTCCCTCTATGGGGACTTCGGCCGGAGGCCGTGTGGGTTGGGGGCTGCAGCTTAACCGGGCTGTCATCTTGGGGGCAGCAGGAGAATCCCTACCCGGCCGGTAGGGGCGCCGCCTGGCCCGCAGCGGCGATAATGGGCGCTGCACCCCTCGACTGGAGTTCTTCGTGTCTGCAAACGACATCGTCATCGCCGCCGTTTCCCGTACCCCCATGGGCGGCATGCTCGGCATTCTTTCGCCGTTTTCCGCCGCCCAGCTCGGCGCGGCGAGCATCAAATCCGCGGTTGCGCGCGCCGGGCTGAAGCCCGAGGACGTGCAGGAAGTGATCATGGGCTGCTGTCTGCCCGCCGGTCAGGGCCAGGCCCCTGCCCGCCAGGCCGCGCGCGGCGCTGGCCTGCCGGACGCCGCCGGCGCCACCACGATCAACAAGATGTGCGGTTCGGGCCTGAAGGCCGTGATGCTGGCGCATGACCTGATCAAGGCCGGTACCAACACCGTGATGGTCGCCGGCGGCATGGAATCCATGACCAATGCGCCCTATCTGCTGCCCAAGGCGCGCGGCGGCTACCGCTACGGCCACGCAACGAT
Organism: Panacagrimonas perspica; assembly: GCF_004364935.1. Lineage (GTDB taxonomy): Bacteria > Pseudomonadota > Gammaproteobacteria > Nevskiales > Nevskiaceae > Panacagrimonas > Panacagrimonas perspica. Next base: position 61,817 of record NZ_SOBT01000010.1, read on the forward strand.
GTATGACCACATGGCCCAGGACGGCCTCGAGGACGCGTACGAGCGCGGCACCGCGATGGGCGTGTTCGCCGAGCGTTGCGTCGACAAGTACGCATTCAGCCGCGCCGAGCAGGACGCGTATTCGATCGAATCGCTGCGTCGCGCCAAGCTGGCGGGCGAAGACGGCAGCTTCGCGTTCGAGATCGAGCCGCTCGAATTGGCCGGCAAGGACGGCACCACCAGGATCGACAAGGACGAGCAGCCGGCCAAGGGCCGTCCCGACAAGATCCCGAGCCTGAAGCCGGCGTTCAAGAAGGACGGCACGATCACCGCGGCCAATGCCAGCTCGATTTCCGACGGCGCGGCAGCGATCGTGGTCATGAGCGGCGCCGAGGCGGCCAAGCGCGGCATCAAGCCGCTGGCGAAGATCGTCGGTCACGCCACGCACTCGCGTCTGCCGGCCGAGTTCACGACCGCGCCGGTCTACGCGGTGCAGGCGCTGCTCGACAAGCTGGGATGGAAGGCGGCGGACGTCGACCTGTGGGAGATCAACGAGGCCTTCGCGATCGTCGCGATGGCCGCGATGAAGGAGCACAAGCTCGATCACGCCAAGGTCAACATCCATGGCGGCGCCACCGCGCTCGGCCATCCGATCGGCGCGTCCGGCGCGCGCATCCTGGCCACCTTGGTCGGCGCGCTGAAGAAGACCGGCGGCAAGACCGGCATCGCGACGCTGTGCATCGGCGGCGGCGAAGCCGTGGCGCTGGCCATCGAGATGCTCTGAGTCCCTGCGGACGTGGCACGGAGCTCGTTTTCCGTGCCACGTTCCGGGCGGGGGCGACGCGCGGCGCTCAGTCGTCGAGCGCCGAAGCAGGCCCGAAGAACTCGTGATGGCATTGCGCCTCGGGCACGCCCAGCGTGCGCAATGACCTGCGCACCTGCGACATGAAAGGCTTGGGCCCCAGGAAATAGACGTCGATGTCGCGCTGCTGCGGCAGCCAGGCCGACAGATGCTGGTCGGTCAGCAGGCCGGTGCCGTCGGCGGTATCGCCTTCGCGCGGCTCGCTGTAGCAGACGTAGCGCCGTACCTGCGGGTGGCGCTGCACGACCTCCTCCAGATGTTCGCGAAACGCGTGCACGCCGCGATGGCGGGCGCAGTGGATGAAATGGATGTCACGCCCGCTGCCCAGCGCGGTCTGCAGCATGCTCAGCGCCGGCGTGATGCCGACGCCCGCGGTGATCAGCGCCAGCGGCCGGTCGGAGGCCTTGAGCGTGAAATCGCCCGCCGGCGGAAACAGCTCCAGCGTGTCGTCCGGATTCACGGCGTCGTGCAGATGGCGCGACACGCGGCCCTGCGGTTCGCGCTTGACGCTGATGCGGTACTCCCGCCCGTTGGAGGGCGCGGACAAGGAGTAATTGCGCCGGTGTTCTTCACCGTCGAGCAGCACGCGCAGACCGATGTACTGGCCGGGCTGGAAATCGGTGACCGCGCCGCCGTCGACGGGCTGCAGGTAGAACGACGTGATCTCTTCGCTTTCGGAGATCTTGCGCACGACCCGAAAGGCGCGCGCGCCGCGCCAGCCGCCGGGTGCTGCGGCATTGGCCGCATAGACGCCCTCCTCGGCCTGGATCAGCAGGCTGGCCAGCATCTGGTAGGCCACGCCCCAGGCTTCCAGTACCGCGTCGGTCGCGACGGCCTCGCCGAGCACCTCGCGAATCGCCCGCAGCAGGCAGGCGCCGACCGCCGGGTAGTGCTCCGGTCGCACCTGCAGCGAGACATGCTTGTTGACGATCTGCCCGACCAGCGGGCCGAGCGCCTCGAGCCGGTCGATGTACCGGGCATACATCAGCACGCCGTTGGCCAGCGCCCGCTGCTGGTCGCCACTGGCCTGATGCGCCTGATTGAACAGCGGGCGGACTTCCGGATGCTGGTCCAAGAGGATCCGGTAGAAATGACGCGTCAGCGCCTCGCCGCCGGTTTCGAGCAGGGGAACGGTGGCCTTGACGATGTCGCGTTGGGCGGCGGACAGCATGGACAGGATTCTCCGAAGGGTGCCGCCGGCGGAAAGTGCCGGCACGTCCCCGTTACAAGACCGATGCCACGCAAAGCCACCTTCGAGATCAGCCAGATAGTGAGGCCGTTATCATTCGGACATCGCCCCTGATGAATCCAAATGACACGACGCTGTTGAAATGACTGCAAACGCCCTGCTGCTCGCCGCGCTGCTGCCGGTGGTCGACGACCTCGCCCGCGAACTGCCCGAACACGAGCGCTATCGCCGCCTGCTCTCGGCGCTGCGCGCGCTGATCCCCTGCGACGCGGTGGCACTGCTGCGCCTGGACGGCGCGCACCTGATCCCGCTGGCGGTGGAGGGCCTGGTGCCGGACACGCTGGGGCGGCGCTTCCGCGTGGATCAGCATCCGCGGCTGTCGGCCCTGCTCGAACAGCGCGGACCGCTGCGCTTCCCGGTCGACTGCGGACTGCCGGATCCCTACGACGGGCTGATCGAGGGACCGCGCGAGCCGCTGGAGATCCACGACTGCATGGGATGCGCGCTGCGCATCGACGATCGCCCCTGGGGCCTGGTCACGCTGGATGCACTGGAGGCCACGCGTTTCAAGCCGCACGAGCTGGAAAGCCTGGAGGCCTTCGCACGCTTGGCGGCGGCGACGGTCAAGGCCGCGGAACGCCTGCGCACGCTGGCGCGGCGCGCCGAGGACGAACATCGGCTGGCCGAGCATTACCGCGAGGTCGCAGCGCAGTCGGACACGCCAGAGATGATCGGTCAGAGCAGCGTCTACCGGCGACTGCTCGGTGAAATCGACGTGGTCGCCGCCAGCGAGCTGACCGTGCTGATCACCGGCGAGACCGGCACCGGCAAGGAACTGGTGGCGCAGGCCATCCACGTCCGCTCGCCGCGCGCCCGGCGGCCGCTGGTGAGCGTCAACTGCGCGGCGCTGCCCGAGACGCTGGTGGAGAGCGAATTGTTCGGCCACGTGCGCGGCGCGTTCTCTGGCGCCGTGGCAGATCGCCGCGGCCGCTTCGAACTGGCCGACGGCGGGACGCTGTTCCTCGACGAGGTCGGCGAACTGCCGCCGGGCGTCCAGGCCAAGCTGTTGCGCGTGCTGCAGAGCGGCCAGTTGCAGCGGGTCGGATCCGATCGCGAGCACCGCGTCGACGTGCGCATCCTGGCGGCGACCAACCGTGATCTGGCCGAGGAGGTGCGCGCCGGCCGCTTCCGTGCCGATCTCTATCACCGCCTGAGCGTCTACCCGCTGCGGGTTCCGCCTCTGCGCGAGCGTGGCCGCGACGTGCTGCTGATGGCGGGTCACTTCCTGGAGCAGAACCGTTCGCGGCTGCGCGTCCGCAGCCTGCGTCTGACCGCAGCCGCGCAGGCCGCCCTGCTGGCGCATGACTGGCCAGGCAACGTGCGCGAACTGGAGCATCTGATCGGGCGCGCCTCGCTCAAAGCGCGCGCGCGCAGCAACGAGCGGCTGCGTATCGTCAGCATCGAGCTGCAGGACCTGGACCAGCCGGCCGTACCGCCGGTGACGGGGCCGATCGCGTCGGCCGCGGCGCCCGACACCAGCCTGGACCTGCGTCGCGGCGTAGACGACTTCCAGCGCCAGCAGATCCGGATCGCGCTGGAACGCTCGCAGGGAAACCGCGCGGCAGCGGCGCGGGCGCTGGGGATCGACCGCGCCAACCTGCACCGGCTCGAACGCAGACTGGGATTGCCCGAGGCAGCGCCGCCAAAGGCGCAACGGGAAACCCGGCGCGAAGCGGCCGGGCACGCGCGCAACGCCGGCCCGGGATCGCTCAAGCCGGTCTAGAACCTACGTCTCCCGCCTCCTTTTCACGGAGGGAGAACCGCGGGTCCGCGACCGCGCGATCAGGCCAGCTTGCCGTGGCAGCTCTTGTACTTCTGGCCCGAGCCGCAGGGACAGGGATCGTTGCGTCCGACCTTGCGCGTATCGCGCACGAAGGTGCCGGCCGCAGCCGGCGCGTGCGCCGGCTGCGCCTGAAGCGGGCGTCCGGCCGAGGCCGCGGGTGCCGGCACGCCGGCCGCCGGCTCGCCCGCAGCGACGTCCTGCAGGGCATCCGGGGCATTCGCATGCTGGAACTGCATCGGGCGCGCCTCGGCGGCACGACGCTTCTCCTCGATCGCCTGCACTTCTTCTTCGGTCTGGATCTGCACGCGACCCAGCACTGCGATCACCTCGTGCTTGAAGCGCGCGAGCATGTCGTTGAACATCGTGAACGCTTCGCGCTTGAACTCCTGCTTCGGATCCTTCTGCGCGTAGCCGCGCAGATGAATGCCCTGGCGCATGTAGTCCGTCGCGGCGAGATGCTCCTGCCAGAATTTGTCGAGCACCTGCAGCGAGATCGCTTTCTCGAAATGCTCGAGGACCGGCGCGCCGACCTTCTCGCGCTTGATCGAATACGCGTCGGCCAGTCGATCGGCGATTCGCGCACGCAGCTTCTTCTCGTCGAGATCCTGCTCCTGCTCCAGCCACTCCTTGATGGGAAGCGGCAGGTTGAAATCCTTCTTCAGGGCTTCCTCGAGACCCGCGATGTTCCACTGGTCTTCCACCGACTGCGGCGGCAGATGGACATCGATGACGCTCTGGATGACATCGCCGCGAATCTCGTCGATCAGCGGCGTCACGCGCTCGGCGCCCATCAGCTCGTCGCGCAACTCGTAGATCGCCTTGCGCTGATCGTTGGCGACGTTGTCGTACTCGAGCAGGTTCTTGCGGATGTCGAAGTTGTGCCCTTCGACCTTGCGCTGCGCGGTTTCGATGGCACGCGTGACCCATCGATGCTCGATGGCCTCGCCCGGTTGCATGCCCAGGCCCATCAGCATCGCGCGCATGCGCGGCGGCGTGAAGATGCGCATCAGCGTGTCGTCGAGCGACAGGTAGAAGCGCGAAGCGCCTGGATCGCCCTGGCGGCCGGAACGACCGCGCAGCTGGTTGTCGATACGCCGCGATTCGTGGCGCTCCGATCCGATGACGAGCAGGCCGCCGGAGGCCAGCACGTCGTCATGCCGCTTCTGCCAGGCCGCTTTGGCGCTCGCGCGCGCCGCGGCGTCGTCTTCGGGGATCAGCGCAAGCTCCGACTCGAGCGAGCCACCGAGCACGATGTCGGTGCCGCGACCCGCCATGTTGGTGGCGATGGTCACGCCGCCCGGACGTCCGGCCTGCGCGACGATCTCGGCCTCGCGCTCATGCTGCTTGGCGTTGAGGACCTCGTGCGTGATGCCTTCCTTCTGCAGCAGGCCCGACAGCAATTCGGAGGTCTCGATGCTCGCGGTACCCACCAGGATCGGCTGCTGCTTCTGATGCGCCGTCTTGATGTCGCCGATCACGGCCTCGAATTTCTCCTTGGCGGAGATGAACACCTGGTCGCCGCGATCGTCACGGATCATCGGGCGGTTGGTCGGGATCACGACCACTTCAAGACCGTAGATGCTCTGGAACTCGAACGCCTCGGTGTCCGCGGTACCGGTCATGCCGGACAGCTTCTTGTAGAGGCGGAAGTAGTTCTGGAACGTGATGCTCGCCAGCGTCTGGTTTTCCTGCTGGATCTTGACGCTTTCCTTGGCCTCGATGGCCTGGTGCAGGCCGTCGGACCAGCGCCGCCCGGCCATCATGCGGCCGGTGAACTCGTCGATGATCACGATCTGGCCGTTGCGGACGATGTACTCCACGTCCTTGCGGTACAGGTGATGCGCACGCAGCAGCGCATTGGTGTGATGCATCAGGATGATGTTGGCGGCGTCGTAGAGGCTGTCGTCCTCGCTGAGCAGCCCGTTGCTGCGCATCAGGTCCTCGAGCTTCTCGTGGCCGGCCTCGGACAGATGGACCTGGCGCGACTTCTCGTCGGCCCAGAAATCGCCCTCGCCTTCCTCTTCCTTCTGGCGGACGAGCTTGCCCATGAACGCGTTGATCTTGCGATACAGCTCGGGATCGTCGTCCGTGGCGCCGCTGATGATCAGCGGCGTGCGCGCCTCGTCGATCAGGATCGAGTCGACCTCGTCGATGATCGCGTAGTGCTGGCCGCGCTGGACCTTGTCCTTGAGCGCGAAGGCCATGTTGTCGCGCAGGTAATCGAAGCCCAGTTCGTTGTTGGTGGCGTACGTGATGTCGCAGGCGTAGGCCTCGCGCTTCTCGGCCTGGCTCTGGCCGGACACGATCACGCCGACGCTGAGCCCGAGGAAGCGGAAGATCCGTCCCATCCAGTCCGCGTCGCGACGGGCCAGGTAGTCGTTGACGGTGACGACGTGAACGCCCTTGCCTTCCAGCGCGTTCAGGTAGGCACCGAGCGTGGCGACCAGCGTCTTGCCTTCGCCGGTCCGCATCTCGGCGATCTTGCCTTCGTTGAGGACCGCACCGCCGATGAGCTGCACATCGAAGTGGCGCATCCCCAGCACACGCTTGCCGGCCTCGCGCACGCAGGCGAAGGCCTCGGGTTGAATCTGCTTGAGCGTTTCGCCCTGAGCGAGCCGTTCACGGAAGCGCAGCGTGTACTCCGCGAGGTCCGCGTCGCTCAACGCAGCGAACTTCGATTCGAAGTCGCCGACGGATTTCACGAGCCCGCGGAAGCCGCGGACGATACGCTGGTTGCGGCTGCCGAATAGGCGCGCCAGCCAGTTGTTGGGCATGAGGACCTTGGGTTTCGGCTTGCGCCGGGGTACGGGCCAAAAATCGCCGCGTATTATGCCCTTGGTGGGCGCAGATCGCCGACGTTCAAGGGCAAGGACGATCGGGGATGACGAAGCGGGAGGTCGCCGGGACGTTCGCGGGCCTCGATTCGCGCGCTATTGCGCGGCCTGGATGTACTGCGCCGGATTCACCACATAGCCGTTGAGGAGGACTTCGAAGTGGACATGCGGGCCAGTGGACCGCCCGCTGTTGCCCACCGTCGCGACCTTCTGCCCCTTGTCGACCTTCTCGCCGGCCTTCACCAGCACCTGCGAGTTGTGACCGTAACGCGTGACGTATCCGTTGCCGTGGTTGATCTCGACGAGCAGGCCGTAGCCATCCTGCGGGCCGGCCTCGGTCACCACACCAGCGGCGACGGACAGCACGTCGGAGCCGTTGGGCGCGGCAAAGTCGATGCCTTCGTGAAGCGTGCGACGACCGCTGAACGGGTCGGCACGCCAGCCGTATACCGACGACATGTAGCCGTTGGCCACCGGCCAGCCCGAGGGCTTGAGTTCGCGCTGCATGCGGCCCGCGACGAGGATGTCCTCGAGCACCTGCATCTGGCGTTCGCGCGCGAGCAGCCTTTCTTCGAATGCTTCGAGCGCACCGAGCACCGGATCACCGTCGAAGTGCTGGGGTTCCGAGATGGACTCGGGTCCGCCGACCGCGGGCGGTTCCGCGAAGTTGAATTCGCCGGGGTCGAGACCGGCGATCTCGGTCATGCGGCTGCCGGCGGCGTCGAGGCGCAGGATGTGCGCCTGCAGCAGCGCGACACGCTGGGACAGGGCGCGCGTGTTCTCTTCGGCCACGGCCTTGGCCTGGATCAGTTCCTCGCGCTGTTCGCCGATCTGGCGTGTCCAGAGCTGCGCGAGCTCGGCGGGGATGCTGGCTCCATCCGAGCCACCACCGCGCACGGCCCATCCGATCAGCCCCGCGGTCGCGGTCACGGCGCCCAGAAGGAACACGGCAGGGATCCACAGCAAAACGTTTCGCGGCGTGAGCGCGAAACGCCAGGTGCGCCGCCGGTCGCGGCTGAATACGATGATGTCCATTACTTGGGAATGCCTCTTTCGGCCCAGACCGTCTCGTGACCCCTTCGGATCCCGCCCTTTTGCTCAGCCGGCTGCTCCAGCAGCCCGGCGACTTCGAGACTCTCCTCCAACGCGTCCAGCGCATCGAAACGCTGGATCGCGCAGTGCATCAATGGATTGTTGAACCCTGGCTATCGGCGATACGTGTCGCCAATTTGCGGGGGGATACGCTGGTCGTGTTTTCCGAAAGTGCTGCTGCAGCCACGATGCTGCGTTATCGACGTGATGACTTGATGAGCTACCTGCGGCAGCGACATGGCCTGGTCGTCAGTCGGATCGAGACGAAGGTCAGGCCTGGGGCCGCACGGCGCCGAGTCTAAGCGCGGCCCAAAATGATCCGCAACCGCCGAGCGGACGGCCCGCGCGGCCGCTCACGACCATTCGTTGTCGTACGGAAGCGGTCGACGGAACGCCCTCAAGCACCCGCCAGGGCCCCGCGAACGTAGGCGATCGGCGCGGGGCGCCGCTCGTCCTCGAAGGTCACGTACTCCCAGGCCGCGGGATCGGCGAGCAGCGCGCGCAGCAGCTTGTTGTTGAGCGCATGGCCGGATTTGTGGGCCGTATAGGCCCCGATGATGCTGTGGCCCGCCAGATACAGGTCGCCGATCGCGTCGAGGATCTTGTGGCGAACGAGCTCGTCCTCGTAGCGCAGGCCGTCCTGGTTGACGATGCGGAACTCGTCGAGCGCCACGACGTTGTCGAGACTGGCGCCCAGGCCCAGGTTGTTCGCACGGAGCTGATCGAGCTCGCGCATGAATCCGAAGGTTCGGGCCCGGGCCACTTCCTGCACATACGAGGTCGACGAAAAATCGACGACCGCCGACTGCAGGCCCGACTTGAACACCGGGTGCTTGAACTCGACGCTGAAGCTCAAGCGGTAACCGTCGAAAGGCTCGAAGCGGGCGAACTTGTCGCCGTCCTGCACCTGCACCGGCTGCTTGATGCGGATGAACTTCTTCGGCGCGTCCTGCTCGTGGATGCCGGCCGACTGGATCAGGAACACGAACGGGCTGGAGCTGCCGTCCATGATCGGCGTCTCGGCTGCCGACAGCTCCACCACGCAGTTGTCGATTCCCAGGCCCGCCAGCGCCGACATCAGGTGCTCGACGGTGCCCACCTTCGCGCCGTCCTTGACCAGGTTGCTCGACAGCATCGTCTCGCGGACGAGCTCGGCGTTGGCCGGGATCTCGACCGGCGGCGTCAGATCGACCCGTCGAAACAGGATTCCGGTGTCGGGTCCGGCCGGCAGCAGCGACATGAACACGCGGCTGCCCGAATGCAGGCCGATGCCGGCTGCTCGAACCGCTTGTTTCAGGGTGCGCTGTCTGACCATCGAGGTGTCGGGGCCCGGAAGTAGGAACGGGAGCCGGATTAGGGCTCCCGTCCGACATCAGATGCTAGCACCGGTTCCGGCCCGATCCCGGGCCGGAGCGGCCATTCCGTATCAGTCCGCCTGCTGGCGCAGGAACGTCGGAATGTTCAGCACGCTTTCATCCAGCGAGCTGAGCCAGGCCGGCGCGTTGCCGCCGCTGGCCGCCTTCTTCTGCTGGCGTTCGAACGCCGGCTTCTCGTAGTCGATCTTGGTCGGGACGATCAGCGGCGGAATCACCGGCTCGAGCCGCGGGCTGTTGATCGAGACCACCTTCTGCGCCGGCTGGATCGTCTTCTCGACGGACGCCACGTGCTTGGAACCGAGGCCGGTGGCAACCACCGTGACGCGCAGGTCTTCGCCGAGCGACTCGTCGATCGAAATACCGAACTTCATGTCGACGTCGGCGTTGCCGATCTCGTTGACACGTTCCATCACCAGGGTCAGCTCCTTCTTCTTCAGCGAGCCGTTGTGGGTGAGGGTGACCAGGATGCCCTTGGCGTCGTGCAATTCGATGTCGTCGATCAAGGGGCAGGACAACGCCGCCTCGACGGCTGCGATCGCACGGTTCTCGCCGTTGCCGATGCCGATGCCCATCATTGCCATGCCGCGGTTGGACATCACCGTGCGTACGTCGGCGAAGTCAACGCTGATCTCGCCCGGGCTCGTGATGATGCCGCTGATGCCCTGAACCGCATTCTTCAGAACTTCGTCCGCCTTCTTGTGGCACTCGACGACGGTCATGTCCTCGGGCAGCACGAGCTGCAGCTTCTCGTTGGGAATCACGATCAGCGAATCGACGAGGTTGCGCAGCTCCTGCAGACCGCGATCTGCGACGTGACGCCGCTTGACCGGCTCGAAGGCGTAGGGCTTGGTCACCACCGCCACGGTGAGGATGCCGAGTTCCTTGGCGATCTCCGCGATGACCGGCGCAGCACCGGTGCCGGTGCCGCCGCCCATGCCCGCCGTTATGAACAGCAGGTCGGTGCCTTCGATCATCTCGCGGATCAGGTCCTTCGACTCCATCGCCGCCTCTCGGCCGCGCGCCGGATCGCTGCCCGCGCCGAGACCACGCGAGGAACGCGGTCCAAGCTGAAGGATGTTCGTTGTCTTGCACTTTTCGAGGTGCCGACGGTCGGTGTTCGCGGCGATCAGCTCCACGCCTTCGATTTCCGCCATGACCATTTCGTTGACCGAGTTGCAGCCACCGCCACCGACGCCAATCACGCGAATGACTGCGTCCATCGGCTGGCCGTCCACGATCTCGTACATCTCGTTGGTCCGTGTATTCATGTCACCTCCGCCCGTTCGCCTGCTCGTTTGTCCCGTCTCTCCGATTTGTGAGAACAAATCGAATTTGACGATGAAGTTTAACTGTTCAGAAGTGTACTACTTGACAAAACAATTGCAATACTTCTCACACATCTTTCTTGCGAAATATTTCAGGACCGCTCGGGCAAATATCCAAACTCCGGAAACCCGTTAACCACGACTCTTCGAATTCTCAAAAATTGCCCTTGAACCACGTGCTCACCCGGTCCATCCAGAATGCGGCAGTGCGGTTCTCGTTCACCGGCATCCGCACGTTGTTCTGCGAGCGCGCGTAGATCAGCAGCCCCACCGCCGTCGCATAGGCCGGGCTGCGCGCCACGTCGCGCACACCGGTGACTTCGTGTGGCGGCCCCAGGCGCGTCGGCAGTTCGAAGACCTCCTCGGCCAGCTCCGGCACACCGGGCATCATCGAAGCGGCGCCCGTGAGCACGACGCCGCCGGCGATCGCGTCATACCAGTCGGCGCGATGAAGCTCCTTGCGCACGAAACGGAACAGTTCCTCGTAGCGCGGCCGGATCACTTCCGAGAGCGTCAGGCGCGACAACCGGCGCGGCGGGCCCTCGCCCACGCTGGGCACCTGGATTTCCTCGTCTTCCGTGATGAGCTGCGGCAGGGCGCAGCCGTACTTGATCTTGATTTCCTCGGCCGCCTGCGTCGGCGTGCGAAACGCAACGCTGATGTCGTTGGTGACCTGTTCGCCAGCGATCGGCAGCACCGCCGTGTGGCGCACCGAGCCGCCCTTGAACACCGCGATATCCGACGTGCCGCCGCCGATGTCGACCATGCAGATCCCAAGGTCCTTCTCGTCGGGCAGCAGCACCGCGCTGCTCGAGGCGATGTGCTGCAGGCACAGCTTGTCGACGTGGATGCCGCAGGACTCGACGCACTTCTGCAGGTTCTGCGCGGCCGACATCGAGCCGGTGACGATGTGGACCTTGGCCTCCAGCCGCACGCCGAACATGCCCTCGGGCTTGAGGATGCCCTCCTGGTTGTCGACGACGAATTCCTGCGGCAACACGTGGATGACCTTCTGGTCGGCAGGAATCGCGATGGCGCGACCGGCCTCGATCACCTTCTCCACGTCGCGGTGCGACACCTCGCGCGAACTGACCGGGACCACGCCCACCGAGTTGTGGCTCTTGATGTGGGCACCGGACAGGCCCACGTACGCGCTCTGCACCCGCGCATTGGCCATCATCTCGGCTTCCTCGACCGCGCGCCGGATCGACTGCACCGTCGCATCGATGTTGATCACCACCCCGCGCTTGAGTCCCCGCGAAGGCTGCTGACCCAGGCCGACCACCTCGATCTGCCCGCCCGGCATCACCTCGCCGATCACGCACACCACCTTCGACGTACCCACGTCGAGGCCCATCAACAGATTGCGGGATTCGCGCTTGCTCATTTGCCTTCTCCGGTTGCCTCGGCCTCGCGCCAACCGACGGCGAACCCGTTTGTGTAGCGAATATCCACGTACCGCACTTCCGCCCAGCGCGTGCCGATCGACCGCTGTGCGGCGCCCGTCAGCATCGGCAGGCGCTCGTCCGGCGGGTCCTGCCCAAATCGCAGCTCGATGCCCGATGCGGTCAGCGCGGTCCATTCACCGCGCGCGTCGAGTTGCAGGCCGATCAGCGCGAGCGGCGTGCCTGCAAGTCCCGGCGAGATCCGCCGCCAGGCCTGCTCGACCTCGGCCTCGTGCCCGGCGCTGCCGCCCAGCAGCGGCAGCCCGGTGGGAATTTCCGCCGCGCGCGGCGTGAACGAATGGGCCTGCGTATCGATCAGCCCGTCCTGGTTCCAGCGCGCGAAGGCGGTGCGCTCGGTGATGTGCATCGAGATCGCACCCGGCCATCGGCGCTCGGCGCGCACGCTGGCGACCCAGGGCAGCTTGGCCACCGCGTCGCGCATCGCATTGATGTCGGCCGTGAAGAAGCTCGTGGTCAGGAACGGCGCCGCGGCGACGCGAACGTCCTCGACGCTCAAGCGCTCGAAATCGCCGCGCACTTCGAGCTGGGTCAGCGGCGCGTCGTCGGGCACCAGCGCCACGAGTCCGATCGTGACCAGCACGATCATCAACGCCGGCAACGCACCACGCGGAAGCCGCAGGCTGGGCCATTCGGGCATGCGCGGTAGCGCCTCGAGCAGGTTCATGCGGAGAGTTCCGGATCCAGCGTGGTTTCGAGGATCGCCCAGCACAGGTCCTCGAAATTCATGCCGACCGCGCGTGCGGCCATCGGCACCAGCGAATGCGATGTCATGCCCGGCACGAGGTTGGCCTCGAGCAGCCAGATGCGCTGCTGCCGATCGAGCAGAAAATCCACCCGGCCCCATCCACGGGCGCCGAGCAGTTCGAAGGCCTGGGCGCAGATCTGCCGGGCCTGGGCTTCGAGAGCCTCGGGCAGACCGCTCGGGCAGTGATAAGCCGTGTCGTTCGAGATGTACTTGGCGTGGTAATCGTAGAACTCGCCGTCCGGCTCGATCCGGATCGTCGGCAAAGCCTCGCCGTCGAGGATCGCGCAGGTGTACTCGGCCTTCTTCTGGCCGCTGTCGATGAAGCGCTCGGCCATGACCACTCGCGAAGAATCGCCGCGCGCCAGCGCCAGCGCGGCGTCGAGCTCGTCTTCACTCTTCACCTTGGTGATGCCGACGCTGGATCCCTCTTCCGACGGCTTGACGATGAAGGGATAGCCGAGCGCAGCGGCAGCGGCGCGCAGCTCCTGGATCGTGCGGATCAGGAAATAGTCGGGTGTCGGCAGGCCCTCGGCCTTCCACATGCGCTTGGAGCGCAGCTTGTCCATCGCCAGTGCCGACGCCAGCACGCGGCTGCCGGTGTACGGCAGGCCGATCAGGTCGAGAACAGCCTGCAAGGTGCCGTCTTCGCCGCCGGTGCCATGCATGACATTGAAGGCACGATCGAAACCCTGTGCCTTGAGCCCATGCAGCATGTCCTTCTGTGCATCGACCGCGTGCGCATCGATGCCGCGCGAAAGCAGCGCCGCGTGAACGGCCTGTCCGCTCCACATCGACACTTCGCGTTCGGCCGACCAGCCGCCCATCAGCACGGCAACCCTGCCGAAGGCCTTGGAGTCGCTGACGCGACGACGCGTACCGGGGATCACGGACATACCTTTGTCTTCCAGCAGAGACTCGAAGGCCTGCGCGAACGAATCGCCCTGCCCTCACGTTGTGCGACATCCCATCGTCGGGCGCTCATTCGGGCTCCCCCACGATGCGAACCTCGGTGTTCAGCTCGACACCGGTTCGCTCGAACACGACGGTGCGAATCTGCTCGATCAGCTTTTCCACGTCGGCCGCACTGGCGCCTTCTTCGGTCAGGATGAAATTCGAATGCAGCACCGAAACCTCGGCGCCGCCGATCCGATGTCCTTTCAGACCACAGCTTTCGATCAATCGTGCGGCGAAATCGCCCGGCGGATTTCTGAACGTGCTGCCCGCGCTCGGCTTGCCGACCGGCTGCGTCGCCTTGCGCAGCGCCAGCCATTCACGCGTCGCGCGCTCGTGCTCTCCGTCCTTGTCCGGCCAGGTCAGGAAACGCGCACCGAGAAATCCGGCCACGCCCGGCGGCGCATCGATATGCCGATACGCGTGGTGGAATTCCGCAGCGTCGAGCCAGGCAGTGCGTCCGTCGACGTACAGCACTTCGACAGCCGCGACCTGTGGCCAGGTCTCACTGCCCCAGGCGCCAGCGTTCATCGCCAGCGCGCCGCCGACCGTGCCCGGGATGCCGGCCATGAATCCGAGGCCCGCACGCGCGCGCTGTTGAGCGAACTTCGCGAGGCGCGCGCAATGCACGCCAGCCTCCGCGTAGATCTCCAGCGGTCCGGCCTCGACCAGTCCGTCGAGCGCGTTGTGCAGGGAGATGGCCGTGCCCGGCCAGCCGCCGTCACGCACCAGCAGGTTGCTGCCCAGGCCCAGCCACAGCAGCGGCTCGCCCGCGGGCAGGCCGCGTACGAACGCGATCAGATCCTCGCGATCGGCGGGCTCGAAATAGTGTCGCGCAGGTCCGCCCACGCGCCAGCTCGTGTGGCGCGACATCGGCTCGTTCTCGATCAGCAGGCCGCGCGGCGCCTGCGGTCCGCGCGTCACCGGAATCGAGGCCCGCGCGGAGGCGGAGCGCGCGGCCTTGCGGCGCTTGCGCACCTCCGCCGAGATCGTCGCCTTCTTCTTGCCGATGCTCTTGCGGGGCGGGGTCATGCCGTCACCCCGAATTTCTGGACGAGCATCGCGGGTGCGCCGCCGATGTCGCCGGCACCGATCGTCAGCAGAAGGTCGCCATCGCGCAGCACGCCCTCGACCGCTTCGGGCAGTTCCGCGACCGACTTCAGGTAGACCGGCTCGACCTTGCCGCGCGCTCGAATGCCGCGTGCGAGGCTCTTGCTGTCGGCACCGGCGATCGCCGCTTCACCCGCCGCGTAGACCTCCAGCAGCAGCAGCGCATCGGCGGTCGACAACACTTCGCAGAAATTGTCGAACAGGTCCCGCGTGCGGGTGTAGCGATGCGGCTGGAACGCCACGACCAGTCGCTTGTCCGGGTGCGCGGCGCGCATGGCCTGGAAAGTCGCGGCGAGTTCGCGCGGGTGATGGCCGTAATCGTCGACCAGCCAGGCACGCGACGCGCCCACGGTGATCCAGCCGTGCGGCTCGCAGCGGCGGCCGATGCCCTGGAATTCCAGCAGCGCTTTGCGGATCGCCGGCAGCGACACGCCCAGTTCCCGCGCGATCGCAACAGCGGCGAGCGCGTTCTGCACGTTGTGCAGACCGGGCAGGTTCAGATGCAGTTTCTCGCGCGTGCCGTCGCGCCAGACCGCGGTGAAGTCGTGTCCGTGTCCGCTGGCGGTGACGTTCTCGGCTCGCAGGTCGGCGTCGGCGTTCAGGCCATAGGTCAGGGTCGGGCGGCCGATCTTCTCGATGATCTCGCGCACGAATTCGTCGTCGGTGCACATCACCGCCAGGCCGTAGAACGGCAGGCGCTGCAGGAACTCGACGAACGTGTGCTTCAGGCGCTCGAAGTCGCCACCGTAGGTTTCGAGATGATCCGCGTCGATGTTGGTGACGGCCGCGATCATCGGCGTCAGGTGCAGGAACGAGGCATCGCTCTCGTCCGCCTCGGCCACGAGGTACTGGCCGCTGCCGAGCCGTGCGTTCGTATCCGCACTCTTGACCTTGCCGCCGACGACGAAGGTCGGATCCAGGCCGCCTTCGGCGAGCACGGCGGCGACGAGGCTCGTCGTCGTGGTCTTGCCGTGCGTGCCCGCGATGGCGATGCCGTGCCGGAAGCGCATCAGTTCCGCCAGCATCTCGGCGCGACGCACGATCGGGATGCGCTGCGCACGCGCGTACTCGAGCTCGGGATTGCCGGCCTTCACCGCGGTGGAGACGACCAGCACGTCGGCACCTTCGGCGTTGGATTCCGCGTGACCGAGGAAGACCTTGGCGCCGAGCGATGCCAGGCGCCGGGTCGCGGCGCTTTCCTTCAGGTCGGTGCCGGAGACGGTGTAGCCGAGATTGATCAGCACCTCGGCGATGCCGGCCATGCCGCTGCCGCCGATACCGAGCATGTGGATGCGGCGCACGCGGCGCATCGCGGGGCTGGCGATGTGCGGCGTCATCATGGCGCGACTCCGGCCGCGGCAAGACAGGCGTCAGCAATCGAATCCGTGGCACGCGTCCATGCGGCGGCGCGCGCGGCCTGGGCCATCGCGATCAGGCGGGCGCGATCCGACAGCAGGTCCTCGATCTCCTGCGCCAGCCGCTGCGGCGTCAGGTCGGCCTCCTGCACCAGGCGCGCGGCGCCCACGTCGACGAGGTGCTCGCCGTTGCGCGTCTGGTGATCGTCGACGGCGTGCGGGAACGGCACGAGCAGCGCAGGGCAACCCGCGGCCGAGAGTTCGGCGATGGTCGAAGCACCGGCGCGGCAGACGACGAGATCCGCCTGCGCGTAGGCCGCCGGCATGTCGGTGATGAAGGCTTCGACGCGCGCTTCGATACCCGCCTTGGCGTACGACTGCTGCGCGAGTTCGAGCGTGCGGCCGGCCTGATGGCGCACTTCGGGGCGACGTTCGATCGGAATCAACGCGAGCGCCTGCGGCACGCGTTCGTTGAGCGCACGTGCGCCCTGGCTGCCGCCGAGCACGAGCATCTGCGCGGGGCCGGCGTCGCGATCACCGATGCGCTGTGCCGGCGCGTCGAGTTCGGCGAAGCCCTGGCGCACCGGATTGCCCACCGTCTCGCCGCGCGCGAACGTCTTCGGAAACGCTTCGAGCACCGTGCGCGCAACGCGCGACAGCAAGCGGTTGGTCAGGCCCGGCGCAGCATTCTGTTCGTGGATCACCAGCGGGATGCGCTGCAGCCACGCGGCTAGGCCGCCCGGGCCGGAAGCGAAGCCGCCCATGCCGAGGACGGCATGCGGCTGCTGTCTTGCGAGGATCTTCCAGGCCTGGACGACCGCGCGCAGCAGGCGCAGCGGCGCGCCGAGCAAGGTCAGCGCACCCTTGCCGCGTAGGCCGGTGATCTGCACGAACTCCATCGCGTAGCCCTGAGCAGGCACGGTGCGCGACTCGAACGAATCCGGCGCGCCCATCCACACCACTTCGTGTCCGCGACGGCGAAGCTCGTGCGCGACGGCGAGCGCCGGAAACACGTGGCCGCCGGTGCCACCGGCCATGACGACGAACTTGCGCACCTGTGGGGTCATGATCCGCGCCTCGCCGCGCGTTCCGCGGCCCATGCACGGTCCTCGCAGTTCACGCGCAGGATCAGCACCGCCTCCACGATCGAGGAAAAACCGCGACCTGTCTTGGGCATTCCGCTCATCCCGCCCGCCTCGCCGCGCGTTCCGCGGCCAGCCGGTTTTCGTAGTCCACGCGCAGGATCAACGCGATCAGCACCATCACCGTGATCAGCGAGGAGCCGCCGTAGCTCATCAGCGGCAAGGTCAGCCCCTTGGTGGGGAGCGCGCCCATGTTCACGGCCATGTTGATCAGCGCCTGCAGGCCCAGCCACGAGGTCAGGCCATACACCAGGCAGGCCTTGAAACGCTCGCCCAGCGCTTCGGCCTGCGCACCGATACGAAAGCCGCGCCACACCAGCACGCCGAACATCGCGATCAGCACCAGCACGCCGAACAGGCCGAACTCCTCGGCGAGGATCGCGAAGATGAAGTCGGTGTGCATCTCGGGCAGGTACAGCAGCTTCTGCACGCTGTTGCCCAGACCCACGCCGGTCCACTCGCCGCGACCCACCGCGATCAGCGAGTTGGCGAGCTGCCAGCCGGCGTTCTCCATGTCGGCGAACGGATCGGTGAAGTTCATCAGGCGGCGCAGGCGATACGCCTCGGCCGTCGCGATGACCGCCAGCCCGGCGGTCGCACAGGCGACGACACCGCCCAGATAGAACAGCCGCGCGCCGCCGAGGAACAGCATGATGAATGCGACCGCGATCAGGATCGCCGTTGCACCGAAGTCCGGCTCCAGCAACAGCAGCACGCCGGCGAACATCAGCGGCAGGAAGGGCACCAGCAATCCGCCGAGCGTGTTCTGCAGACGGCCCTGCCGGCGCACGATGTAGCCCGCCAGATACATGATCAGCGCCAGTCGCGCGGGTTCGGATGCCTGGATGCGGATGAACTCAAGGTCGATCCAGCGACGCGCGTGGTTCACCTTCACGCCGATGCCCGGGATCAGCACGACGAGCAGCAGCACGATGCCGCCGACTGCGAGCAGACCGCTCTTGCGTTCCCACACATGCATCGGCACGCAGAACGCGGCCCAGGCCATCAGCCCGCCGATGCCGGTGAACGCGAGCTGGCGATAGAAGTAATAGAACGGATCGCCCGTCATCTTCTGCGCCTGCGCCACCGACGCCGACGCCACCATCACCAGGCCCCAGGCGAGCAGCCCGGCCACGACCGCGCACAGCAGAGGATCGAGGCCGACTTGCGCACGCGGCAACGGCAGCGAGAGCTGCTGCGGTTCGGCGTTCCAGCGCGGCCAGGTGAAATTCATGCGTTCTCCCGGACCCAGGCGGAGAAGCGATCGCCGCGCTCGACGTAGTTGCGGAACTGGTCGAGGCTGGCGCAAGCGGGCGACAGCAGTACGCGATCACCGGGCTGTGCGAGCGAGCGCGCACGATGCAGCGCCGCATTCATGTCGTCTTCGCGATAGACCGGCAGCGCGCCGAAGATCGCGTCCTCGATCGCCTGCGCGTCTTGTCCGAACAACAGCGCGGCGCGGCCCTTCTCGGCCAGCGGCCGCGCGAGCGGCGCGAAATCCTGGCCCTTGCCCTGACCGCCACCGAGCCAGACGATCGGCGCGTCCAGACCCTTGAGCGCCGCCAGCGTCGAACCGACGTTGGTGCCCTTGGAATCGTTGAGCCAGGTGATGTCACCACGACGGGCGACGAATTCACAACGATGCGGCAGACCGGGAAAGGCCTGCAGCGCGCGCAGGCTGGCTTCGCGCGGAATGCCGGCGGCGTCCGCGAGTGCCAGCGCCGCGAGCGCATTCGCCAGGTTGTGCAGGCCCTGGATCCGCAACGCGGACTGCGCAAACAGTGCGACGTCGCCCTGGGCCAGCCAGCGCGCGCCCTCGATCCCGGTCACGCCGTAGTCGGAGCCGGCGGCCGCATCCAGACCGAAGCTCGTCACGGCGCGAGCCTGCTGCGAACCCATTCGCGTGACCGCATCGTCGCGATTGACCACGGCCACGTCGCAATGGCGGAACACGCTCGACTTGATGGCGCCGTAGGCGTCCATCGTGCCGTGGCGGTCGAGATGATCTTCCGACAGGTTCAGGAACGTCGCCGCACGGCAGGCCAGCGTGTGCGTCGTCTCGAGCTGGAAGCTGGAGAGTTCGAGCACGTAGAGCTGCGCATCGGCAGCGAGCAGGTCGAGCGCTGGCGTACCCAGGTTGCCGCCGACCTTCACGTTCCATCCCGCGGCCTTCGCCATCTCGCCGACCAGCGTCGTCACCGTGCTCTTGCCGTTGCTGCCGGTGATGCCGACGACCGGGGCATTCACAACGCGCGCGAACAGTTCGACATCGCCGATCAGCGGCACACGCGCTGCCGCGAGCTCCTTCACGAACGGCTCGTCGAGCGAGACGCCGGGCGAGACGATGGCCTCGGAGAACTGCGACAGCGGGCGCGGCGCATCGAACGCGCCGAGACGGAATTCAGCCTTCGGAAATTCGGCGCGCAGTTGTTCGATTCCCGACGGCGCGGCGCGCGAATCGGTCACGACCAGATCCGCACCCTGGCGAGCGAGGTAACGCAGCGCCGAGGTTCCGGACGCGCCGAGCCCGACGACGAGCAGACGCTGCCCGGCGATGGAGTTCGCGACGTTCGATTCCGGCTGGCGCTGCGCCTGGGTCATCTCAGCGCACCTTCAGCGTCGACAGACCGATCAGCACCAGGATCAGCGTGATGATCCAGAAGCGCACGATGATCTTGGGCTCGGGCCAGCCCTTGAGTTCGTAGTGATGGTGCAGCGGCGCCATGCGGAAGATGCGCTTGCCGCCGCTGTACTTGAAGTAGCCGACCTGCAGCATCACCGACACCGTCTCGGCGACGAACACGCCGCCCATCACGACGAGCACGAGTTCCTGGCGCACCAGGATCGCGACGACGCCGAGCGCCGCGCCGAGCGCCAGCGCGCCGACGTCGCCCATGAACACCTGTGCGGGATAGGCGTTGAACCACAGGAACCCGAGGCCCGCGCCGGCCAGCGCCGTGCAGAAGATCACCAGTTCGCCGACGCCCGGGATGTACGGAATGCCCAGGTACATTGCGATCTTGATGTTGCCGGTGCAGTACGCGAAAACCGCGAGCGCCGAACCTACGAGCACGCAGGGCATGATCGCCAGGCCGTCGAGACCGTCGGTGAGATTCACCGCGTTGCTGGTGCCGACGATGACCAGGTACGACCAGGGGATGAAGAAGATGCCGAGCTGGATGGCCACGTCCTTGAAGAACGGCACGATCAGCGCCGTCTCCAGCGAATGCCGGCCGTCGCTGAACACGTCGAACAGCGGAGCGTTGGGCGACGTGAAGTAGATCAGGCTGGACACGCCGAAGCCCGCCAGCGACAGCCAGAAGTACTTCTGCTTGGCGTTGAGTCCAAGGTTCCGGCGATGCTTGATCTTGATGTAGTCGTCGGCAAAACCGACGAGACCGAAGGCCAGCGTCACCAGCAGCGCGAACCAGACGAAGCGGTTGGTCAAATCCGACCACGCGAGCGTGGAGATCGTGATCGCGCAGAGGATCAGCACGCCGCCCATCGTCGGCGTTCCGGTCTTGGCCTGATGCGACTTCGGACCGACTTCGCGGATGACCTGCCCGAACTTGAAGTCGTGCAGCTTGCGGATCATCAGGGGGCCGAACACGAACGAGAAGATCAGCGCGGTGAGCACGCCGAGAATCGCCCGGAACGACAGATAGCTGAACAGGTTGAAGGTGCTGACGCTCTCCTTCAGCCACATCGCGAGGTGGTACAGCACGTCAGTGATTCCCCTGATCGATTTCGCCGCAGAGCACGGCCACGATTCTTTCCATTCGCGCCGAGCGCGATCCCTTGACCAGCACCGTGACGTCGCCGCCCAGATCACGTGCGAGTGCACGGCCCAGTGCGTCCGCCTCGTCGTAGCGTTCGGTGGCGCGACCGAAACCGCGCGCGTAGTGCTCGCCCGCCGGGCCGAGCACGAACAGACGTTCGATGCCGAGGTCGCGTGCATGACGTCCGCACTGCTCGTGCAGCGACGGCGACGACGCACCCAGTTCGGCCATGCCGCCGAGCACCGCCCAGCGCGCGCCCTTCTGCTGCGCCAGCAGATCCAGCCCGGCCTTCAGCGACGTCGGGTTGGCGTTGTAGCTGTCGTCGATCAGGCGCGCGCCCTGCAGCGTCGTCTTCCAGACCACGCGTCCCTGCGCGGATTCGACACGCCCAAGACCCTCGGCGATGACCTCGGCGTCCAGACCTAGCGCCGCACCGCAGGCCGCCGCCGCGAGCGCGTTCATGACGTTGTGACGTCCCGGCAGCGGCAGCCTGA
Source organism: Panacagrimonas perspica (assembly GCF_004364935.1). GTDB lineage: Bacteria > Pseudomonadota > Gammaproteobacteria > Nevskiales > Nevskiaceae > Panacagrimonas > Panacagrimonas perspica. The sequence goes on from NZ_SOBT01000010.1 coordinate 83,359, forward strand.
CCTGCGCATCGCCGCCCGGGATCGAGAGCTGGAAGGAGCTTCCGGTGTCGACCGATTCGATGCGCCGGGCCGACACGTCGGCCGGCAGTTCGATACCGAAGCTGAGCTGCTGGCCGCGCGCCAGACCACGCCACAGGTCGGCGTAGGCATCGTCGGCGTTGATCACCGCGATGCCGCTGTCGCGCAGTCCGGCGAACAGCTCGCCCTTTGCGCGCGCGACGCCTTCGCGGGAGCCGAAGCCCTCGAGGTGCGCGTCGCCCGCCTGCGTGATCACGCCGACATCGGGTTGTGTGAGTTCCGTCAGCCGCGCGATCTCGCCTGCATGATTGGCGCCCATCTCGATCACCGCGGTGCGATGCGCCTCGCGAAGCTCGAGCAGCGTCAGCGGCAGGCCGATGTGATTGTTGAGATTGCCGCGCGTCGCCAGCACGTCACCGCGCGCAGCGAAGACCGACGCCAGCAACTGCTTGGTCGTGGTCTTGCCGTTGCTGCCGGTGACCGCGACCACCGGCATCGCGTAGCGCTTGCGCCAGGCTTGCGCGGTGACCTGCAGCGCCACCAGCGCGTCGCCGACGCGCAGGCGCGCGGCCGATCCTGCGTCCACGTCGCGCTCGACGACGACGCCGACCGCGCCTTCGCGCGCAGCACCCGCCACGAAGTCATGCCCGTCGAAACGATCGCCGCGCAGCGCGACGAACAGATCGCCGGCACGCACGTCGCGCGAATCCGTCGTGACGCGCAGAACCTCGCGGTCTTCGCCGGCCAGCGGTGCGCCCATTACCTGGGCGAACCAGGACAGACGTGCCATCGGCGTGCCGGGCGCGATCATGCCGAGGCACCGAGCAGATGCGCGACGAACGCGCGATCGCTGAACTCGCGCACGTCGCGACCATAGGTCTGCGTGGTCTCGTGGCCCTTGCCGGCGACGAGCACGACGTCACCGGAAGTGGCCTCGGCAACGGCCGCGCGAATCGCGCGGGCACGATCGTGTTCGACGCTCAGCTTGTCGCGCATCGAAGCGTCGACACCGGCCAGGATCTGCCCGGCGATCGACGCCGGCGATTCGCTGCGGGGATTGTCGTCGGTGACGATGGCGCGATCCGCGAGCCGGGCGGCGACCTCGCCCATCAGCGGACGCTTGCCGGCATCGCGATCACCGCCGCAACCGAACACGCAGACCAGGCGGCCGCGCGTGTGCGCACGCACCGCCGAGAGAATCTGCTCGAGGGCCTTGGGCGTGTGCGCGTAATCGACGACGACCAGGGGGCCCGACGTTGCGCCGCGGAAGCCTTCGATGCGGCCTGGCACTGTGCGCGAGGCACGCAGCGCCGCGAGGACGGCATCGAGTCCGAGACCGGACTCGAGCAGCACGGCCGCCGCTGCCAGCAGGTTGTAGGCGTTGAAACGACCGAGCAGCGCGCAATCGAGCCGCGCGTGACCCTGGTGCGTATCGAGTTCCAGGCTCAGGCCATTCTCATGCAGCCGCAGATCGCGACCGATGACGTGGTGCGCTGTCGAAGGTGTGGCGCCATCCAGGCCATAGGCGCAGAGCCGATCCGCGCGTGACGTCGCCGCGATCTGCGCCATCCACTGCGCGCCCTGCGCGTCGTCGCGATTCAGGATCAACGCCCGTGCATCGTCGCTCTCGAACAAGCGTCGCTTGGCGGCGGCGTAACGCTCGATCGTGCCGTGGTAATCCAGGTGGTCGCGCGACAGGTTGGTCAGCACGACGGCGTCGAAACTCACGCCGCCGACGCGATTCTGATCCAGCGCGTGCGAGGACACTTCCATCGCGCAGGCGTCGACGCCTTCGGCTTCGAAATCGGCGAGCCGCGCATGCAGGGCGATCGGATCGGGCGTCGTGTGGGTGGCGACGTCGAGGCTCGCGAGCCGGCCGGTGCCGAGCGTTCCCAGATAAGCGCAGGGACGGCCGAGCTGCTCGAAGGCCTGCGCGATCAGATGTGCGGTGGAGGTCTTGCCGTCGGTGCCGGTGACGCCAGCCACGTACATGCGATCCGCCGGACGTCCGTAGAAACGGGCCGCGATCTCGCCGACCCGCGCACCGAGCTGATCGACGGCCACGCAAGGCACGGTCGTCTGCGGCGCATGCGCGTCGTTCGCCGGTTCCCACAGGATTGCGCCCGCGCCCCGGACCAGCGCCTGCGGAAGATGCGCGAGCCCGTGTTCACGCGAGCCGCGCACCGCGAGGAAGGCATCGCCTGCGTTCACCCGGCGCGAATCGAGCGCGAGGCCGGTGACGGCGAGTGGCGGAATCGAACTGGCGAAGCCCGCCAGAAGGCCTTCGAGCGAGTGCTCCCGCGTAGCGAAACTCACGTTCGCGGCTCCGCAACGTCCACACCGGAAGGCATCGCGAGTTGTGCCGGCGGCACATCGGGCGGGCAGTCCTTGCTGCAGGCATCCGGCGCGATCTGCAGCAAGCGCAGCGCGCCCTGCAGCACCGTGGAGAACACCGGCGCAGCCACGACACCGCCGTAGTAATCGCCCGCAGCCGGTTCGTCGATCATCACCAGGCCGATCAGGCGCGGGTTCTCGGCGGGCACCATGCCGATGAAGACCGACTGGTGACGATCGGTGTCGTATCCGCCCGTCGCTGCGACCTTGCGCACCGTCCCGGTCTTGCCGGCGACGCGATAGCCCGGGATCGCCGCACGCGAGGCGGTGCCGCCGCGCATGGCGACGAGCTCGAGCATGCGGCGCAGTTCGCGTGCCGTTTCGGCGCTGACCGCGCGCTGCGGAGGCTGCAGCGGCTGATCCATCGTCAGCCGCAGATGCGGCATCAGGCCATCGTTTCCCAGTGCCGCGTAGGCGCGCACCAAATGGAGGGCGTTGACCGACAGGCCGTAACCATACGAAGCCGTTGCGGTCGCGATCTGGCCCCACTGCATGTAAGGACGCAGCAGCGGCGCCGACTCTCCCGGAAATCCGGAAGCGACACGATCACCCAGACCGAAGCGCTGGAAACCCTGCCAGACATTCTCGGCGCCGATCTGCATGCCGATCTTCGCGGCGGCCACGTTGCTCGACTTCGCCAGCAAGGTCGCGATGTCGGCATCGCCCTGCGCGTGGACGTCGCGCACCGTCAGGCGACCGACCTGCATCCAGCCCGCACCGGTATCGATGTGGCTGTTCGGACGGAAGGCGCCGATCTCCAGCGCCTGCGCGACCAGCAGCGGCTTGACGGTGGAGCCCGGCTCGAACGAGTCGACGATCGCGCGGTTGCGCATGCGACCGGGCTTGCGGTCCTCGACATTGTTGGGGTTGAAGCCGGGCTGGCTGGCCACGGCGAGCAGCTCACCGGTACGCGCATCCGCCACCACCACCAGTCCGCCCTTGGCGCGATTGGCCAGGACCGAATTCTTGAGTTCGCGGTACGCCAGATACTGCAGGCGCAGATCCATCGACAGCGCGAGATCGGCGCCGGGCTGCGCGGGCACCGCGTCGTCGGTGTCTTCGACGATGCGCCCGCGCGCGTCGCGGATCACGCGGCGCGAGCCGGCGATGCCGCGCAACGTCTCGTCGTACGACATCTCCATGCCTTCCTGGCCACGGCCGTCGACGTCGGTGAAGCCCACGATCTGGCCGGCGACTTCGCCCGCCGGGTAATAGCGGCGGTATTCGCGCGTCGAGAACACACCGGGCGCCTTGAGCGCGAGTACGCGGCGGGCCTCATCCGGCGGCAGGCCGCGCTCGATGTAGACGAACTGACGCGTGGCGCGCTCGTCGAGGAACTGGGTCAGCTCGCGCGGCGTCTGCTTGAGCACCTTGGCCAGCGCCGCGACGTGCTCGGGCGAGGCCAGCAGCGCGGACGGAACACACCAGATCGAATCCACGGGAGCCGACAGCGCCAGCGGTTCGCCACGACGGTCGCGGATCGCCGCACGATGACCCGGCAGCGTCACCACGCGAACCTGGCGCTTGTCACCCTGCTTGGTCAGGAACTCGCGCTCGACCACTTGCAGGTGAAACGCCCGGCCGCAGACCAGCAGCGAGCCGACGCCCAGCAGGCCGAGTACCGCCAGTCGGCGCCAGCGCTGGACCGGCTTGAGCTTGTAGTTGACGTCGTTGCTCACGGGACGCGATCGGCGGTGGACTGGTTGACGATCACGTAGTCCCGCGGCTCGGCCATGCCGAGCTGCGTACGCGCGGTGTTCTCGATGCGGGCGTGATGCGAGAGCGCCGCTTCCTCGAGTTGCAGCTGCGACCACTCCATCTGCATGCGCTCGCGTTCGACGCGCGCGCGCTCGATCTCGGTGGTCAGGCTGCGGTTGTCGTGCTTGACGCGAATGGCGTACAGCGCCGATCCGATCACCATCAACGACAGCATCAGCGGCAGCATCAGCCCCTTCGTCGGACGCGATTCGAGCAGCGCAAGGCGGAAGCGTTGCCAGAGTCGTTTCATGCGAGCCGCTCCGCCACGCGCAGGACCGCGCTGCGCGCGCGGTAGTTGCTGTCGCACTCCGCTTCGCTCGGGAAGTCGCGCGAGACCGCGCGAAAATGAGACGTCGTTTCCGCCGCCATCTGCGGTGACGGATCGAAGCGATGCTGGAACGGTGACTCGCGCCGGGTCACACCCGACTCGCGGATGAAGCGCTTGACCATGCGGTCTTCCAGCGAGTGGAAGCTGATGACCGCGAGCCGTCCTCCCGGCGCGAGCAGCGACACGCTCGCTTCGAGCGCCGCGGTCAGCGCATCGAGTTCGCCGTTGATGAAGATGCGGATCGCCTGGAAGCTGCGCGTGGCCGGATGGATTTTCTGGCGCGGACCCGGCGCGGCACGCGCGATCAGCTCGGCAAGCTGGCCGGTGCGCTCGATCGGTGTCTCGACGCGGGCTTCGACGAGGCGTCGTGCGATGCGACGGCTCGCACGCTCTTCGCCGTACGTCCACAGCACGTCCGCGATCTCGTCGGCCTTCGCGCGCGCCAACCACTGCGCGGCCGACTCGCCCGAATCCGGATCCATGCGCATGTCGAGCGGGCCGTCGTTGGAGAACGAGAACCCGCGCTCGGCGTCGTCGAACTGCGGCGAGGACACGCCCAGGTCCAGCAGCAGGCCATCGACGCGACCGACGAGGCCGAGCTCTTCGCCCAACACCGCCAGTTCCGAAAAATTGCGGCGATGGATGCGGAAATTCGGGCGCGTGCCGAAGCGCGTCCAGGCCGTCTGCGTCGCCAGCGGATCGCGATCCAGCGCGTGCAGCACGCCGTCGTCGCCGATGGCATCGAGAATCGCCGCGCTGTGTCCGCCGCGGCCGAAAGTGCCGTCCACGTAGATGCCGCCGGATCGCGGGGCGAGTCCGGCGAGTGCTTCCGTGAGCATCACCGGACGATGTTCGAGCATCGGGCTAGTCGATCCGCGCCGGTGCGCAGTGGGATCGGCGGCGGTCAGGGCGAGCATGTGGGCCGATCACCGCTTCAGCGTCCGGAACGCAGACGCGATGCCAGGCAGGATGCTGCCGGGCCCGTCGCCGAAGCGCTCATTCCAGGCATCCTCGGGCCATAGATCGAAACGCCGGGTTTGCCCCATCAGCACGCCGGATCCGTTGAACCGCGCGTACCGACGCAGCAACGGCGGCAGCAGCACGCGACCCTGCTTGTCAATCTCGGTCTCGCAGGCCAGACCCACGAACACGCTCTTGACCAACTCGGCTTGCTCGCGGTCTTCCATGAGGTCGATCTCGTCGGCCACGCGGAGGAACTCATGCGCGGGATAGATCTCGAGGCAGGGATTCGGGCCGCGGGTGATGACGAGCTGCGAGCGGCAGGACTCGGCCAGTTCCTCGCGATAGCGCGCCGGGATCGCGAGGCGACCCTTCTCATCGATGGTCAGTTGATGCGACCCAGTAAACACGCGCTGCCCCTGATGGCTTGGACGACTCCCCACAATCGCCCACTTCTTACCCCTTCAAGGCACTATAAACCACACACCTACCCCCTACAAGCGGTTTTCACCAAAAAATCGCGCGAGAACAAACGCTTAGCTCCGGCAGCGTCCGGATTTCGTAAAGTCATAAAAAACAGGGAGATGGCGCACTTACTTCATGTAAGGCGCCCAAGTGGCCCAGGCTCGTCGCTCGGTGCGCCTACCAAAGGGCGCGGAATCGACGACGAACGGCACAGAAGACAAAAGGAGTCGGCCTGTAAGCCGGGTTCTGTCGAGAACGATCATTCCTCTAGGCGCCGCGTCACCGCGGCGCTCCAGCAACCTACCCGGAAGGCGCGTGGGCCACGCGTTGTGCCTTTCGGCACGTCCTTCCCTATTTGGTCTTGCTCCGGACGGGGTTTTCCGTGCCGTCCCTGTTACCAGCGACGCGGTGCGCTCTTACCGCACCTTTTCACCCTTACCTGATCCTGGTTTTATCCAGGCCATCGGCGGTTCGTTCTCTGTGGCACTTTCCGTAGCCTCGCGGCTCCCAGGCGTTACCTGGTGTCCTGCCCTGCGGAGCCCGGACTTTCCTCCCCTGTCTTGCGACAGCAGCGATCGTTCGGCCAACTCCAGTTGCGATTCTACGCGTCCGGCGCGCCGCGATCGCCGGAAATCTTCAGCGCGAGCTCGTAGAGCTCGTTCTTGCGCAGGCCGGTGAGGGCCGCCGCGACCTTCGCAGCACGCGCTGCGGGGAGCTCGCCCATCAGGATTTTCAGCACTTTCTCCGCTTCCAGCAGCGAAGCGTCGACATCGGCGGCCGCCTCGATCACGAGCACGAATTCACCACGCTCGCGATTGGGATCAGCGGCCAGCCATTCAGGCAGCGCGCGCGCTTCGCACAGCACGCTCTGTTCGAAGCGCTTGGTGATCTCGCGAGCGAGCATCACGCGCCGTTCGCCGAGCAGATCCGCCAAGTCGCGCGCACAGTCCGCGATGCGATGGCTCGACTCGTAGACGATGACGCTGCGGGGCTCGCGCGCGAGCTGCTGGATGCGCTCACGCCGTGCGCCCGACTTGGGCGGCAGGAAGCCGGCGAAGAGGAAGCTGTCGCTGGGCAGGCCGGCAATCGACAGCGCGGCGACGGCCGCGCAAGCGCCCGGGATGGCGATCACTTCGCAACCTGCCGCACGCGCCGCACGCACCAGCGAAAACCCGGGATCGGAGACCAACGGCGTACCAGCGTCCGAAACCAGCGCCAGCGATTCCCCGCGTTGCAAGGCCTCGACGACCGAAGCGGCGATGCGATCCTCGTTGTGATCGTGCAGCGCCAGCATCGGTGTGCGGATGCCGAAGTGCGTCAGCAATGTCGCCGTGTTGCGCGTGTCCTCGGCCGCGATCCGCGTCACCTGCGCCAGCACGCGCTGTGCGCGCGGTGCCAGATCACCGAGATTGCCGATCGGGGTGGCGACCACGTACAGGCAGCCGGCACGCACCTCGACTTCGGGGGACGACGGGTCGTTCAAGAGGAGCTTCGCAGAGGCAGCCGGATGCTGCGTGCCATACTTTATCGCGATGAAACTGCCTCGCCTCGCTGCCGCCCTCCTTCTATCGTGCTCAACACTGGCCTGGAGCGCGCCGCCGTTCCTGGGCCCCCCGACCGCCGGCCTGATCGGTGAGGCGGAGGCCGCCATGGCCGCCGGTGACGACAAGGCGGCCGAAAGCCTGCTTTCGCGCATTCCCAGCGGTTCCCTCGATGCCATGCAGGTCGCACGCATGCAGCTCGTGCGCGCGGAAATCGGCCTGCGCCGCCGGCAACCGGCCACCGTCCTGCGCGCACTGCCGCCGCCGAGTGCGCAGGTCGGTGCGCTGTCCGCGCGCATGGAGCAATTGCGAGCCGCCGCGTACTTCATGTCCGGCGACGTCGTGTCCGGCGTGCGCACGCTGGTGGCGCGCGAGCGCCTGCTCAGTTCGGCCACGTCGATCGCGGACAATCGCGAACAGATCTGGAACGGGCTGGTCTCGACGCCGTTTTCGCCCGGCGCGCTGGCCGGCGTCTCGGCCGAAGAACCGATGACCCGCGGGTGGCTGGACCTCGCACGGGTGCTGCAGGAAGGTCCCTCCACCAGCGCGATCGCGGCGTGGTCCCAGCGCAATCCCGGGCACCCCGGCGCGACCAAGGCGGCGCTGGTGAAAGCCAGCGAACCTAGCGTTTCGCCGGATCGCGTCGCTGCGGCGTCGACCGCGACGGTCGGCATGCAGGCGTCCCTGTCCGGCGGCTACGCACTGTTGCTGCCGGTCAGCGGCAGCCTGGCTTCGGCCGGACGCGCGGTGCGCGACGGTTTCATCGCGGCCTGGTTCGCATCGCCCGAACCACGCGCGCCGCTGCGCGTCTACGACACCGGCAACGAGGCCACTCAGGCTGCGGCCGCCTACCAGAACGCCGTTCGCGATGGCGCGGGAACCGTGATCGGGCCGCTGACCAAGGAAGGCGTATCTGCGATCGCACGACAGGCAGGCCCGCTTCCCTGGCTCACACTGAATTATGTCGACGGCTCGATCGGCGGCGCCCTGCAATTCGGACTGGCGCCCGAAGACGAAGCGCGGGCCGTGGCCAACGATGCGGTTGCGACGGGTCGTCTGACTGCGCTGGCGCTGGTGCCCAACACCGACTGGGGTGAGCGTGCGCTGGCCGCGTTCCGGCGCCAGTTCGAAGAACAAGGCGGCACCGTCCTGCAGACCACGCGACTTCCGAACGGCACCCGCGATTTCGGGCGCCCGCTGCGCGACCTGCTGAAGCTCGACAACAGCGCGCAGCGGCACGCGGCGCTGGATCGCGTGCTCGGCGAATCGAGCGTGTTCGAACCGCGTCCGCGTGACGACGCCGCGCTGCTGTTCGCGCCATTGCGTGCAACCGAAGCCCGCCTGCTCGTGCCGCAACTCGACTTCTTCCGCGCGCGCGATCTGCCTGCCTACACCGTGTCGGCCGCGCATACCGGCCTGGTGGATCGGCAGATCGACGGCCTGCGCCTGTGCGACATGCCCTGGGTGCTCGACGACACCGGCACCTGGGCCAGCGAACGCGAGCGGCTGCGCGACCTGTTCCCCGAAGCGTTGCGCGACCAGCCGCGGCTGTTCGCGCTCGGCACCGATGCGTTTCGCATCGTGCGAGCGCGCGACGCATTCTCCGGCGGTCGCGAAATGGATGCCGCGAGCGGCCGATTGACGCTGGGACCGGACAACCGCATCACGCGACGGCTCGCCTGTCGTCCCATCGTCGACGGGCGCCCTTCCGCCAACGCCAACCCGCTGTGAACGGGGCGAGCGCAGAAGATCTCGCTCTGCGCTTTCTCGAAGCGCGCGGACTCAAGCTGATCGACCGCAACGTTCGCGCACGCGGCGGCGAACTGGACCTGGTCATGCGCGATGCGGACGCGCTGGTCATCATCGAAGTGCGCAAGCGATCGAACGCGAACTTCGGGACCGCCGCGGAAACCGTCGATGCGCGCAAGCAGGCCAAGGTCGTCGTGGCGGCGCGCGCGCTGCTCGCCCAGCGACCGGACCTCGCGCGACTGCCTGCGCGCTTCGACGTCGTCGCGCTCGACGCTTCTGATCGCATCGAGTGGATCCAGGCCGCGTTCGACGCGAGCGACTAGGCGATGTCGGCGTCTTTCATTCCAAAGTCCGTGAGCGCGCTGTCCGCTGCCGCGATCGCCGGCCTGCGCGCTGCGCTGCCGCCCGACCGGATCTACTTCGAGGCGGCCGACTGCCTCCCCTATGCCTACGACAACTCGCGCCGCGTATCGCTGCCTCAGGCGGTCGCGTTCCCGATGGACGAGAACGAGGTCGTGGCCCTGGTGCGGGCCTGCCGGCAGTTTCGAATAGCCCTCACGCCCCGCGGACGCGGCACCAACACAACGGGCGCGACCGTGCCTGTCGAGGGCGGCGTCGTCGTGTCCATGGAGCGGATGAATCGCATTCTTTCGCTGTCGCCCGGTGACCGGCTGATCGAGTGCGAAGCCGGCTGCACGAACAGCGACGTGCAGCGCGCCGCGGCGGCGCATGGATTGTTCTGGGCGCCCGACCCCACGAGCGCGGACTTCGCCTCGGTTGGCGGCAACATCGCGTGCGGCGCAGGTGGACCCCGCGCCGTGAAGTACGGAACGGCTCGCGAGAACGTGCTCGGACTGAACGCGGTGCTCGGCACCGGGGAGCTGATCCGCAGTGGCTGCCACACGACCAAGGGCGTCGTCGGCTACGACCTCACGCGTCTGCTGGTCGGCAGCGAGGGCACGCTCGGCCTGATCACGCGCGCCACGCTCAAGCTCCTGCCGAGGCCAGCGGGTCTGCGCACCTTGCGCGTGGCCTATCGCGACGTGTCTTCGGCGATCCAGGCCGTGACGCGGATCATGGGTCAGCCTGCCGCGCCCTGCGCGCTGGAATTTTTCGACACCGATGCGGTGGCGCTCGCGCAGGCCTGGCGCGACTGCGGGATCCCGGCGGACACCGGCGCGCTGCTGCTGATCGACGTCGACGGTGATGGCGCGGGGCTGGAGGCCGACACGATCGCGATCTCGAATGCCGCACGCGGCGATGGCCTCGTCGAACTGCGCAGCGCCGCCTCGCGCGCCGAGTCCGAAGACCTGTGGGCCGCACGCAAGGCGCTGTCTCCGTCCCTGCGCAAGCTGGCGCCGCGCAAGATCAACGAGGACGTGGCAGTGCCGATCACGCGGCTGCCAGAACTGGTCTCGGGTCTGGGCGCGCTGTCACGCGAGCACGGCCTGCGCATCGTCAGCTTCGGTCATGCCGGCAACGGCAACCTGCACGTGAACATCCTGGCCGACCCCTCGGATCCTGCGCAGGCCGGGGCGATCGAAGCCTGCCTGCATGCGATGTTCCGGCTGGTGCTGAGCCTCGACGGAACGCTGTCCGGAGAGCACGGCGTGGGCATCGACAAGCGCGATTTCGTCGCTTGGGAAGTCGCGGCGCCCGCGCTGGCGGTGATGCGCCAGATCAAGCGCGTATTCGACCCGGAAGGAATCCTGAATCCTGGAAAGACGCTTCCCGACGCTGCCGAGTAGGACTTGGGTCTCCGCTCCGTTGGAGAGGAAAAGCCTTCAACGCAAAGGGCGCAAAGGAAAAAGAGAGGGCGCAGAGATTTTGTTATCAATCCTTTTGCGTTCTTTCTTTTTCCTTTGCGCCCTTTGCGACAAAAGCTTTTTCGGCGCCGTCGCGCGCTACTTCACCACGCGCAGATGGCCGCGCCCGCCAGCCTTCGGCTTCGGAGGACCGCTGTCTTCCTTGACCGGCTCGGGCACTTCGTCCTTCGGCGGCGGCGTCTCGATGTCACCAAAGACGATGCCCTCGCCGTTCTCGCGCGCGAACACGGCGAGCACGGCGCCGACCGGAACCAGCACCTCGCAGGCGCGGCCGCCGAAGCGTGCGGAGAACCAGATCGGATCGGCCTGCAGGTCGAGGCTTTGCACGGCCATCGGACTGATGTTGAGCGTGATACGTCCTTCCTGGACGTACTCGCGCGGCACATTGACGCCTTCGACGTCCGCAGCCACCAGCAGGTGCGGCGTGAAGCCGTTATCGGTCGCCCAGTCGTAGATGGCGCGTATCAGGTAGGGACGGCGGGAACGTTGACTCATCGTCGTGCAATTCTATCTCTGTCCCTTGGACGCCGCCGTCCGTTGTGACTCCACCAGGCTCGCCGCGAACGCCGGTCGCGCGAAGACGCGCTCCGCATAGCGCCGAATGGGTTCCCCGCCCGAGGGCAGCTGCAGCTTGAGCGAGGCCAGACGCCAGAGCAGCGCAGCCCACGCGCAGTCGGCGATGCCGAATTCGAGACCGAGGAACCATCCGCGCGCCGGGAACAGGCGGCCGTTGGCGGCGAGCTGGTCGGACAGCTGTTTGCGCGCTGCGCGCGCCTGCGCGGCAGGCGCGGACTCGATGGTCTTCACCAGCACCAACCAGTCCTGTTCGAGCTGCCCCATGGCCATGCGCAGCCGGGCCCGCAGCGCGGCTTCGGGCGGCATCATCGGCGGATGCGGATAACGCTCGTCCAGGAATTCTGCGATCAACCGGGCCGGGTAGATCACCGTCTCGCGATCGGTGAGGGTGGGCAGGCTCTGGGCCGGATTCAGCACCGCCAGATCCTCGCTGAGCCGCCCCGCGACCTGCACCAGGACGCGCGCACCGGGGACATCCTTCTCCGCCAGCACCAGCCGCACCCAGTGGCAGCCCACCTGATCGGCCGAGCAGTACAAAGTGACGCCCGCGTTCGACGCGGGCTTGGCCGCCGGCACGTATTTCGTCTTGGCGCGCAGCGACATTGGGCGCAAAAAATCCTTGGGGGTGAACCACGCGGTAACGCCGAATGTGCACGGCTGCCGCGCAAGTGGCAACTTTTTGTCCTACGGCCTCCGGACGGCAGGACAAAAAAAGGCCGGTCACGTGGACCGGCCCGAGATACTTGGGCCTGCGTGCGCAGGCCGCGACGGCGCGTTCGTCAGTGCACGTCGCGCCAGTATTCCTTCTTCAACAGGTAAGCGAAGCCCAGCAGGATCAGCAGATACACGATGGCCTTGATACCCAGCGACTGGCGGTGCGAACGACCCGGCTCCGCGGCGTAGGCCATGAAGTTCACGATGTCCCCGACGAACTTGTCGTACTCGCGCGGCTCGAGCGTGCCCTGCTGGACCAGCGTGAATGGAGATGCGTGACCGTGTCCGGCCGCCTCGGCGTGTTCGCCTTCCTTCTTCTCACCGTGCGCGGCTTCGCCACCCTCGTGATGCTCGGCCTCCGCCTTCTTCTGCCAGCCCTGCTTTTCCCACAGGACGTGCGGCATCGAGGCGCCCGGCAGAACCAAGTTGTTCACGCCCATCGGGCGCGTCGGGTCGACGTAGAAGCTCTTCAGATAGCTGTAGACCCAATCTTCGCCACGCGCGCGCGTCTCGAGCGTCAGGTCTGGAGGAGCTTGGCCGAACCACTTGGCGCCCTCGGCCTTCGACAGCGACGAGATGATCTGGTCGCCCACCTTGTCGCTGGTGAACATCAGGTTGGCCTTGAGCAGGTCCTCGGGAATCTTGAGGTCCTGGCCAACGCGGCTGTATCGCAGGTACTTCATCGAGTGGCAGCCCGAGCAGTAGCCCATGAAGGCTGAGGCTCCCCGCTGCACCGACGGCAGGTTGTCCACGTCCGCCACGTACGAGTACGGCAGTGCGTGGCCGCCCGAGGCCATGGCGGTACCCGACACCGCGAAGGCCAGACCGGCAACAGCCAGCTTGCTGATCAGTGAGACGGACTTCATGAGGTGACCCTCTCCGGAACCGGCTTTGATTTTTCGAACTTGTGGAAGAACATCAAGCCGATGAAATACGCGAAGTAGTAGATCGTGCCGATCTGCGACAACAGCGTGAACAGGGCCGTGGGCGGCTGCAGACCGACGTAGTTCAGCATCACGAAGTCGGCCGCGAAGACCATCGTCGTGACCTTGGTCAGCGTGCCCTTGTAGCGGATCGATTTGACCGGGTTCTTGTCCAGCCAGGGCAGCAGGAACAGGATCAGCACGGCGCCGAACATCACGATCACGCCCGGCAGCGCGGAGCTGAACATCGACGGCGTCGCACGCAACATCGCGTAGAAGGCACCGAAGTACCAGGCCGGCGCGATGTGCTCGGGAGTGACCAGCGGGTTGGCTTCCTGGAAGTTCGGCTTCTCGAGCAGGTAACCGCCACCGTCCGGTGCGAAGCAGATCACCGCGACGAACAGGATCAGGAAGACGCAGACGCCGACGATGTCCTTGACCGTGTAGTACGGGTGGAAGCCGATGCCGTCGAGCGGGATGTGCGTGACCGGGTCCTTGAACTTCTTGATGTCCACGCCGTCCGGGTTGTTCGAGCCCACTTCATGCAGCGCGATCAGGTGGGCGACCACCAGACCGACCAGCGCGAAGGGCAGGAACACCACGTGCAGCGAGAACAGGCGGCTGAGCGTGGCATCGGAGGGGATGTAGTCGCCCTGGATCCAGATCACCAGGTCAGGCCCGATGAAAGGAATCGTGCCGAACAGATTGAAGATCACGTTGGCACCCCAGTAGCTCATCTGGCCCCAGGGCAGCACGTAGCCGCAGAAGCCCTCGGCCATCAGCACCAGGTAGATCAGGCAGCCGAAGATCCAGATCAGTTCGCGCGGCTTCTTGTGCGAGCCGTACAGCAGGCCGCGGAACATGTGCAGATAGACGACCAGGAAGAATGCGCTGGCGCCGGTCGAATGCATGTACCTGAGGATGTTGCCCCAGGGCACGTCTCGCATGATGTATTCGACCGAATCGAAGGCGAGCTTCGCGTCCGGCTTGTAGTGCATCGCCAGCCAGATGCCGGTGATGAGCTGGTTGACCAGCACCAGCAGCGCCAACGAACCGAAGTAGTACCAGAAGTTGAAATTCTTCGGCGCGTAGTACTCGGTGAGATGGTCCTTCCACAGCTTGGTTGCCGGGAAGCGGTCGTCGATCCACCCCATGATGCCGGTGGTCTTGTGCGGATTGGGAACGATGGCCATGTGCGGGTTCTCTGTCTTATGCCGCCACCGGGTCTTCGCCGATCACGATCGTGGTGTCGTTCGCGAAGCGATAGGGGGGAACCTTGAGGTTGATCGGCGCGGGCACGTTCTTGTAGACGCGGCCGGACAGGTCGAACTTGGAACCGTGGCAGGGGCAGTAGAAGCCGCCCTGCCAGTTCGCCGCGATCTCCGGGGCCGGATGGTCCGGACGGAAGGTCGGCGAGCAGCCCAGATGGGTGCAGGAACCAATCATCACCAGGATCTCGGGCTTGATCGCGCGCGCATCGCCCTTGATGTAGTCCGGCTGCTGCGGCTGCTCGTTCTCGGGATCCGCCAACTCACCCTTGACCTGGGCGAGGCTGGCAATCATCTCCGGCGTGCGCTTGACGATCCAGACCGGCTTGCCGCGCCAGGCCACGTTGAGCTTCTGGCCCGGCTCGAGCAGCGAAATGTCCTGCGTCACCGGTGCGCCCAGAGCCTTGGCGCGTTCGCTCGGCTTGAGAGACGCGAGAAACGGCCAGGCCACGAAACCGACGCCGACCGCGCCGACGCCGCTGGTCGCGAGCGTCAGGAACCGCCGACGCCCTGGGTCCACACCGGAACCCGTGGCATTGGCCACGCTTTGCGTGCTCATCAAATCAAGCCCCCTGCAAAAGGATGGAAAAACAGCTGGCGGGGGACCTGGGTTGGAGCACCAAGCTCTTGCGAGCGCCCCGCCTAGCATCCGAATTATACGTGCCGAACCTCTATCCGGTAAGGCACATGAAGAAGGAATGAGGGATCGACCTGATCAAAAGGGTCGCCCGAACCCCGGCTACTCACTTCACCGACATCTCGCAAGCCGGCGCCGAGGCTCGTTGCGACGCCCCTCGCACCTGCGCAGGAACGTCGCGATCAACCGCGAAATCAGGAAAACACGACCGTCTTGCTGCCGTCGAGAAGGATCCGGTCCTCGACCTGCCAGCGAACGGCACGCGCCAGGACCTGCCGCTCGAGATCGCGGCCCAGCCGCTTGAGCTCCTCGATCGACATGCGATGCGACACACGCGCGACGTCCTGTTCGATGATCGGGCCCTGGTCCAGCTCCGCGGTCACGTAGTGCGCGGTGGCACCGATGATCTTCACGCCCTTCACATAGGCCTGCTGGTAGGGGTCGGCCCCGACGAAAGCAGGCAGGAAGGAGTGGTGGATGTTGATGATGCGGTGCGGGTACTGCGCGACCAGGTCCGGCGACAGGATGCGCATGAAGCGCGCTAGCACCAGGAAATCCGCCGAATCGCGGCATAGCTCGAGGATGCGGGCCTCGGCAGCCACCTGAGTGTCCTGCGTGAACGGCACGTGCTCGAAGCGCACCCCGAAGCCTTCGACGGCGCCGCGCAGGTCGGGATGGTTGGAGATCACCAGCGGGATGTCGACGCGCAACTCGCCGCGCGACCAGCGCCACAGCAGTTCGAGCAGCGCGTGATCGTGCTTGGACACCAGCAGGACCATGCGCGGACGGTTGGCCGCAAAATTCATGCGCCAGTCCATTGCGAAACGCTCGCCCACCACCTCACCGAAGGCGCGGCTCATCGCCTCGGACGACAGGTCCAGCGCCGGCGTCTGGAACTCCAGGCGCAGGAAGAACCGGCCGCCGTGCGCATCCGAAGAGTGCTGGTCGAGTTCGGTGACGTTGGCCCCGTGGTGGTACAGGAACGTGGTCACCGCGGACACGATCCCGGGTCGATCCGGGCAGGTGATCAGGAGTCGTGCGGTGGTTTCAGGTTGAATGGTCACGCGGCCTTCGGGAACGCAGGGCCGGCTATTTCAACGGCCTCCGGCCGATTCGGCAACCGTACGGTGTCCCGCGCGACCCGGCGCCTGGCACGCCACACCCCTGCTTTCGCCGGCGCAGCAGTCGATCAGAGCTGGGCCTTGAGCGCCGCCGCCTGTGCCGGAAACCAGGGCCCGTTCGCTTTGAGCGCTTCGGCGGCCACGCGCTTGGCGTCGTCGACGCGACCCAGTCGCTTGAGCGCCTTCACGCGCTGCTCGGCCACGCGCAGGCGATTCTCCCCGTACGCACGCGCCGCCGCCCGCTCCAGATAAGGCAGCGCTTCGGAAGGGCGCTCGCGATCGAGCAGGCTGCGCCCGAAGCGATAGGGATAGACGTAATCGTCCGGCCAGGTGGCGATCAATCGAGGCATCAGGGCGTCGTAGTCCTCCCAGCGCTGCGCCATCTCGATGTAGACGCGCAGGTTGTCGGCGGCGCTGCGATCACGGCCGAGGTCGTCCGCAACGCGAGCCTGAAGATTCTCGATGGCGCGGTCGAGCGTGCGCTTGCGCGCCTGTGCCTCGCCGAGCCGGCCCTGCAGGTCGGCGAGCACCAGCACGGCGCTGCGCTCGTCGGCGCAACGCGGTCCGTCGCCGAACACCTGCGTCTCGACCAGACTCTCGAGGGGACCGCGTTGGCCGCGCAGCAACGAGTCCGGCGCCTCGGGTTCGCCGACACAGGCCTGGTAGCGCTGGACGACGTATGGAAGTTCGCAGCCTGCCTTGGCGAATACGGCTGGCGCCACCGACGCGCAAACCTCGGGAGCAGCGCCCTGCGCGGCTTCCATCAGGCGCAGCCGCGCGAGCTGGTCGTTGAGGCCCTCGTCCGGCTCGTAGGCGCGACGCACGCGACCCGGAAGATCATAGAACCAGCGCAGACCTTCCTCGGCAGCGTCGCGCGCGTAGAACGCCTTGAGCGCTGCGTCCGCGGCATCACGACCCTTCTTGCCGCCCGCACTGGCCGTGACTCGCAGGTCGTCGAGCCGAGCGCCCGGCGCCAGCAGGGTTTCCATCTGCGCGTAGAAGGCCTCGCGCGTCTGCTCGCCGAGGATGCGACCGATCTCGCGTCCCTCTGCATCGAGCACGACATAGGCCGGCAGCGGCTTGAGATTCCAGGCCTGCATCTGCGCAGCGCCCTGCGGGCTGTCGGCATCGACCTCCGCCACCAGCGCGCGGCGCTTGAGTTCGTCCCACTCGATGCCGATGTGGACGTGGCGAGCCATGTAATAGCAGGAGTAGCACCAGGGCGCGCGGAACTCGACCAGCGTCGGCAGGCGGCGCTTCGCTGCTTTTTCCAGCGTGGCCTTCAGTACAGGTTCCACTACCGGCGCGGCAGCCTGCGGCGGTGGCTGGGGGCGCGCGGCCAAAGCCGGAACGGTGACTCCAAGGAAACAAGCGAGGATCAGGAAGCGGCGCAGCATGGGGCTCATCCTAGCGGCGGCAGGTTCTTGGGAGCATCGGCCGGCGGCTGCGCGGGGTAGATGATCCGCGCCTCGTACACCTTGTCGGTCACCGGGTCGATGACATTGGAAGGACCACGATATTCGAGCAAGCGCTCCTGCTCCGGGTCGTAGGTGACCTCGAGATTCGGCGCCACGATGCGCAGCAGCGAATTGGCTTCCACCAGGAAGCGCACGGCCTTCTTGCCCTCGAACGTCGTGTCTTCGATGCGCTTCGCGCGGAACTTGTAGCTGTCGAGGTTGCCGGCGGCGACGAACGTGAAGGGTACGGTCTTGCCGTCGAGCAATTCCTTGAAGTGGGTCCGCAGGAAGGTATGGAAGCCGGAGTCGGCGGCGATCGGCTCCTTGTTCGGCACGGTCGCCGTCTTCTGCTTGCCGTGATTGGACTTCGACATCGCGATCTCGTCGGCGCCGACGCTGACGATCGCTTCCTCGTACTGCAGTGCCGGAAGCTTGTAGTCGTAGGTCGGAACGAACGGACTGACGGAGAAATCCAGCTTCTTCTCGCCGAGCAGCACGCCATCCGGACCGAAATACTTGATCGAGCCGCCCAGCCACTTGTCGCCCGAGAGTTTCTGCTCGTGCACCTCCGTGTAGAGGTAGCGGTTGGTCTTCAGGTCGTAGGCATGACCGTAGAAACGTGCCGTGATGTCGGCCGCCTGCGTCACCAGCGGAGCAAAAGCCAGCAGGCTGGCCAGAAGCAGGGCGCGTGTCATCGCAGGCATCCGGAGGGAGGCGTGAACAGGTGGGACATCGTATCTGCCGCCGCACTCCGGCGCGCGGATCGCCGGCTCGGGCAGGCGGATGATGCAGACGAACGGACCGCGGTCCGCCGGCTGCACCCGCATCAAGATCGGCGCTTCTCGAACAGATAGTGACCGACGCCCCATTCGTTGCCGTCCGCGTAACCGAACAGCTCCGCAACCGCCATGTAGAACATGCGCCAGCGCTGGAACCAGATCGCCGCGTCCTTCTCGCCGTAGGACTTGCGGAAGACTTCCATGATCGGCTGCCTGGCGGCGTCCATCCGCGCGAGCCAGTGATTGGCCGTCTTCTCGTAATGCTGGCCGCCGATCCACCACTGCTTGATGACCTTCAGGTCGTCCTGGAAATTCAGCAGCAGGTTCTCCGAAGGCATCGTGCCGCCGCGGAAGAAGTAACGCGTCATCCAGTCGTCCTGGCGCTTGTCCTCGAAGTGATAGGCCAGCAACTTGTGCACGAAGATATGCACGAAGAGCCGCGCCTGAGGCTTCATCCAGCCGCTGATCTTGTTGAGCAGCAGGCCATAGTTCTTCATGTGCTCGAACATCTCGATCGAGATCACGCGGTCGAAGCCGCGACCGAGCACGTCCGCCGGCATCTCGAACTCCGCGATGTTGCCGGTGAGGATCGTCAGGTTCTCGATGCCGCGCTCGCGGGCACGCGCCATGATGAATTCGCGCTGGCCATGCGAATTGGACAGGCCGACGACCTGCGTGCGCGTGAACTTCTCCGCCAGCCACAGCGAGACCGAACCCCAGCCGCAGCCCAGGTCCAGCACGCGCATGTCCTCGCCCACGCCCAGGCGTTCGAGGTAGTGCGTGAGCATCAGGTCCTCGGCCGACTCCAGCGACTCGTTGCCGACCGGGTACAGGCAGCACGAGTACTTGAGCTTGGGTCCGAGGTGCAGATGGAAGAATTCGGCCGGCACCTCGTAGTGCTGCTCGTTGGCCAGCGGCGTGTCGATGGCGATCGGGCTGTTGCGCAGCTCCTCGAGGAATTCGTTGAAGCGCTTGGAACGGAATTCGCCGTCGTCGGCCGCCTCGTCGACCAGGCGCTTGGCCATCAGGGCCCGCATTCCGGCACGCGTCAGCCGGTCGGGAATGAAGCCGCGCTCGCAGAGATCGATCAGAGACATGGGAAGACAAGCAGGTCCAGGCGGCGTCAGGCCCGCGGCGGAAGGGGAATGAGGGCGGACGTCTGGCGCACGTATTCGGCGTATCCCGGCTTGCGCCGGATCATCTCGGCTTCCATCAGCGGCACGCCGGACATTTTCATCAGAAGGAAGGCCATCACCAGCGGCGCACCGAGCGTCACCCAGCCCCACGGCATGCCCCAGGCGAGCACGACGTAGGCGAACCAGTGCAGGCATTCAAAGAAGTAGTTGGGGTGGCGCGACCAGCGCCACAACCCGACGCGGCAGACCTCGCCCTTGTTGGCCGGATCGGCGCGGAAGCGCTCGAGCTGCGCATCGGCAATCCCCTCGCCCACCACCGAGGTGACCCAGATGGCGATCGCGGCCATGTAGCAGGCCACTGGCGGCGCATCGTCGCGGAACACCAGCGGCAGGAACGCGCTGGCCGAAAGCATCAGCGTGAACAGATTCTGGAACTGGAAGAACCAGAACATGTTGCGGTCGGCGTGCGCGCCCCAGTCCTTGCGGAACTTCGCGTAGCGCCAGTCTTCCGGCTTGCCCCAGTTGCGCAGGAACAGGTGCACACCCAGGCGCAGTCCCCAGACGCCGCCCATGGCGCCGACAGCCCATCGCAGAACCAGCGGGGCATCGCCGACCACGGCATAGAAGCCTGCGAGTCCGCCCAGCGTCACGGCCCACACCGAATCCACCAGGCCGCCGTTGCGCGTCCGCAATTGCACGACCCAGGCGAAGGTCTTGGCCGCGAAGACGATCGCGACCGAATAGAGAAAGGCTTCGAGAGAGGTCATGGCAGTCAACGTTATACCGCGCTGATTACGCGGCGCACGCGCCGGCGGATTCGTCCGCGCCGTACCCCGCTATTCCAGCAGCAGCTCCGCCAGCCGCCGGCGGTCCGCATCGGTCAGGCCCAGAGCCTCGCGCAGGTAACGGTCTTCGCCGCCCCAGCCGGAGTCGATCGCGTCCAGTGCGCCTCCCAGATATTCGGGCGCCGCGGCGCCGACCGCGTCATAGGCGCCGGGATCGACGTCGCGGTGGAACAGGTGCCAGAGCTCGCGCCGATTGCGATCGCTGATGACGTAGTCGGCGATGACCGCTTCGCGTGGCACGCCCAGGCTCAACAGGATGATCGCGGCCGCAAAGCCCGTGCGGTCCTTGCCGCTGGCGCAATGGACGAGGAAAGGCAGCGCGTCCGGCTCGAGCATCGCCTGGAACATCCGTGCGTAGAAATCCGCGTGGACGGTGGCGATCGCGCGATAGTGCTCGCGCATGTAGGCGCGCACGCCCTCGGCCAGCAGTTCTCCCCTGTTCACCGCAGCCCAGGCTTCCTGGGTGCCCTGCGGCGTGAACCCGAGACCGAGATTGCGCGGCGGCGAGACCGCCGGCAGCCGGTTGGGCCAGCGCTCGCGCTCATGGTCGGCACGGAAGTCGCAGACGGTGCGGATGCCCAGCGCCCCGAAGCGCTGCAGATCGGCATCCGTGAACTGCCACAGCGCATCGGACCGATACAGGCGACCGCGCGCGACGCGACCCCCGTCGCGCGTCGGCACACCGCCGAAGTCGCGGAAATTGATGGCACCTTCGAACGCGATGCGCTCGGCCAAGCGGTCGGAATCGGGCGTCATGGGCGGCATGTCTGGAACGTCGCGAACATTGTTCTACAATCCCGTAGAACTATACCGACCTCGCGACTTCGACGACGCGCCGCGAGGGACAACGGATCACCAGCGAGGAGAATCGATGGCCAGATTGTTCGTGGATACCGACAAGTTCTCGGACGGCGAAGGCCCGCCGATCGTCGACGCCTATCACAGCGCTTTGAAGGACCTGGTCCGTCGCAAGTTCGACGAGGCCGGCGGTCACTGGAACGACTTCGTGTTCGGCAAGGCGCAGGAACTGATCACCGCCAAGGACATCGAGGCCATCGAGGCCCGGCTGCTGGCGACAGGCCACCGGTTCACCGTGTCCGCGATGATCTCGCAGCGCGAACGGCCGGAAGCGTACAAGGCGGTGGACGGCAGCGAGGATCCGGCGACGTTCTCGTTCGAACACCCGGACGCCAAGGTCGAGGCCGCCGACGCTCAGGGCCGCGAGGTCCGCGGCCAGGGCGACAACGTGATGCAGAACGCGAAGAACACGATCGGCGTCGCGCGCTACTTCCGCAACAACGACAACGTGCTGCGCTGCCTCAACGAGGGCGTACCCGACAACACCATCGCCATCATCGACGACAGCGGCGGCACGCTCACGGCGCCGATCCTCGAGAAGTTCAAGGGCGTGATCTGCGCCGGCGGCACGATCCGCTCGCACCTCGGCATCCTGACCCGCGAGTACGGCATCCCCTGCCTGATGAACGCGCGCATCAGCGGCATCCACGAGGGCGACACCGTGGAACTCGAAAGCTCCGGCCCGGCCAAGACCGGCGAGATGTACCAGCGCGGCGAAGACGGTTCGGTGCGCATCTGGAAGCACGTCAAGAAGTGAACCCATGAGCAAAGAATTCAGCTACGCCCAGCTGCTGGAAACCAACAACCTGCTGCAGAACCACGGTGAAGAAACCTACTGGCTGTGCGTGACGCGCACGGTGCAGGAATCCAAGCTCTTCCCGGTTTCGGCCTACATCCTGCTGTCCTACCTCAACGCGTTCTACCGCTGGCCGACGCTGCTTCGGAAGATCGAAAAGCACATGCCGGCCGAGCGCATCGCAGACCGCGTGCGCAACGCCACCACCAAGATCGAGACGATCGGAACCGGCTGGTGCCTGCCCAACTTCTATCTGCTGGGCCGCGAGCACCTGATCAACATGGGCATGATCCGGCCGCAGGACGGGCTGGAAGACGTGGCCTATGTGCTCGACTTCTGGAAGCGCTATTCGCTGTCCTGGCGCCGCAACGAAGGCCATATCAGCGCCCGCGAAGCGAATCACCGCTGCCAGATCTACCCCGAACGCAAGCTGCAGGTGTTCCACGCCGACCAGTACCCCTGCGAGGGCGGCGATGCCCTGCACACGGCTGCCGGGAAGTTCATGGCGGCCACCGCGCAGTACGGGTTCCTTGCGTCCTGCGAGTGCCGCGTCTCGATGACCGCGCACGGCCCGTACAAGATGGCCGACAACGTCGAGATGCTGGTACGCAACTTCTACGACCTGTCGCAGAGCGACTACCCGTGGCTGGATGGCGTCGCCGACGACATCCCGTACAACTGCCTGACCGTCACCACCTCGGTGAAGGACACGCACTTCTATCTGGTCGACGACTGGGGCAGCTTCGAGGCCAAGCCCGACTACAAGGCCGAGAACATCTGCGGCATCGGGCTGTACACCTCGGACCCGCTGACGGAGACCCACGTGCCGGTCGGCATGGGCAGTCGCGAGGAGCTGATCAAGACCTTCGAGGATCTGGCCGAGAAGATGCGCGAGGCCAACACCAAGCTGTGGCGGCGCCTCGCCACGTTCACGCGCGACCAGCTGCTGGATGCCGGCGCGCTGGTGTATTACTCGATCATCAAGGACATCGCCCATTTCGCGGGCTGCTACGAGATCGACGACTGGATGATGATCGACGAGCGCGCGAACCGCTTCCGCGGCCTGCTCAACGACGAGTACTCCAATGAAGTGCTCGGCGCGATGCTGGTGCCCCTGACCCTGCCCTCATCGCAGGTGCAGGAGTACTTCATGATGCTGCACGGCAACCAGGCGCGACGTGTCTACACGCCGTTCCAGTACGCGCTGCTGGGCAAGGACGACTACGTGGGCACCGTCGGCGGCATGCGCCCCGGCGTCAGCACCCTCCCCAAGAAGGTCGATCGCTACCGCACGTCGCAAGGGCCGCTGACCAACGCCGAGTTCAACGCACGGGTGAAGGCCTTCACGCCGGCGCTGGCCTCGGAAAAATTCCGTGACCTCGATGAGACCTGGGTGAAGTACCACTACGACACGCCGCTGGCCGACGAGATGTACAAGATCGAGCAGCAGTACTCGCGCAAGCTCAAGGGCAAGGGTGCGGGTCTGCGGCGGGCGGACGTCGAGGCACTGCGCGACAAGTCCTAGCGTCGGCGCGACACAGGCGCCGCGCAGGGTCGTTCAGGCCTTGCGTGGCGCCGGTCTGACCGCCGCGGGAAAGACGCGCAGGCCGGCGCCGTTGTCGACCGCGCTGCGGTAGGCCAGCAGCACCTGCTCGTCCATCGACTCGCCCGCATCGCCCGGCAAGGTACCGGCGCGCGTGATGTCCACGTCGACCCATCCCAGGCCGCGTGCGACTTCCGCCGCCGCCGCCAGATCGTGACCCTGGTCCGGGTTCTGGCGCAGGAAGATCAGCATCGGGTGATGCTCGCCTGCCGGGACGTCCGCCACCGTGGCGGCCTGCGCCACGGCGCTGAACATGTGGATCTCGTAGCTCATCGCAGGGTCGGGCAACGAATAAGGGACGGCATCGTACGCGCGTCGCGCCGGGGTGAGCACCCACCGTAGCCGGGACGAAGTCCGGGGTGCGCGACTCCGCAAAGCGAGTTCCGCTCCGGATGGCTCGTGCATCCCGGACTTCGTCCGGGCTACCGGGGCTGCGTACACTTCTCGGGCCCGGCGCCTCGTGCCCGGGCCATGAGAAATCCAGGGGGACTCGAGATGGGCGGTTTCGGCAAGCGTCACGTGCTGGTCCTGATGTGCTTCGCGGCCGCCTTCGTCTGCTACATCGATCGCGTCAACATCTCGATCGCGATCATCCCGATGGCGGAGCACTTCGGCTGGTCGCAGACCGACAAGGGCTTCGTGATGTCGTCCTTCTTCATCGGTTACATGCTCGGCCAGATCCCGTCGGGCTGGCTCGCCAACCGCGTCGGCGGCCGCTGGACGCTCGGCGCGGCGCTGATCCTGTGGTCGGCGTTCACGCTGTTCACGCCGTTCGCGGCCATGGCCGGATTCGGCGCGCTGATCCTGGCGCGCATCGTGATGGGCATGGGCGAGGCGGCGACCTTTCCAGCGACCTACAACCTGTACAGCAAGTGGATTCCGCGCGCGGAACGCGCGCGCGCGATCGCCTTCACGCTGGGCGGCATCCCGATGGGGACGGTGCTGGGACTGGCGATCTCGGGCTACCTCGTGGCCGCGTACGGCTGGGAGAGCGTGTTCTACGCCTTCGGCATCGCCGGTCTGGTGCTGGCGGTGTTCTGGTACTGGATCGTGCGCGATTCACCGGCGCAGCACGTGGGCGTCTCGGAGGCCGAGCGCAGCGAGATCGCGGCCAACATCGACATCAAGAACGAGCAGCGCACGCCGCTGCCGGTCGGCAAGCTGGTGCGCTCGACCGCGTTCTGGGCGCTGGTGATCAACCACTTCTGCAGCAACTGGATCCTGTACGTGCTGCTGTCCTGGCTGCCGAGCTACTTCCGCGACGTGCAGCACTTCACTCTGGCCAAGGCAGGGCTGGCGGCGTCCGCGCCCTGGCTGAGCATGTTCGTGATGGCCAACGTCTCCGCCTGGATCGCGGATCGAATGGTCGGTCACGGCGCATCGGCATCGCTGACGCGCAAGATCATGCAGTGCATCGGACTGCTCGGATCATCCGGCTTCCTGCTGCTGACCTTGAACGCGAGCTCGCCGACCGAGGCCGTGCTGCTGGTCTGCGGCGCGCTCGGCGCGCTGGGTTTCACCTGGGCCGGCTATGCGCCCAACCATCTCGAGATCGCGCCCAAGCACGCCGACATCCTGATGGGCATCACCAACACGGCCGGCACCATCCCCGGCGTCATCGGCGTGGCCGTATCCGGCTGGCTGCTCGACACCACCGGCTCCTACGTGTCGGTGTTCGTGCTGGCTGCCGGCATCACCTCCGTCGGCGCGCTGATCTGGATCATCTTCCAGAAGTCGACGCCGATCTACGATTGAACTTCAAGGAATACGTGTCGTGCTGAAAGGAAAAACCGCGCTCGTCACCGGCTCCACCAGCGGCATCGGGCTGGGCATCGCCTCGGGCCTGGCCGAGGCCGGCCTCAATGTCGTGCTCAACGGCTTCGGCGATGCGCAGCAGATCGAGACGCTGCGCGCCGGGCTGGCCCAGCGCACCGGCGTCCAGGTCACGTATTCGGCGGCGGACATGACGCGGCCCGACGAGATCACGCGGATGGTCGAGGAAGCCGAGAGCCGGTTCGGTTCGATCGACGTTCTGGTCAACAACGCCGGAATCCAGCACGTCTCGCCGGTGGAGGCGTTCCCGGTGGAGAAGTGGGAACAGATCCTGGCGATCAACCTGTCTTCGAATTTCTACACGATCCGCGCCGCGCTGCCCGGCATGAAGCGCCGCAACTGGGGCCGCATCATCAACATCGCGTCGGCGCACGGCCTGGTCGCGTCGCCGTTCAAGGCGGCGTACGTCGCAGCCAAGCACGGCGTGGTCGGCCTGACCAAGACGGTGGCGCTCGAGGTGGCGGAAACCGGCATCACCTGCGTGGCCATCTGCCCGGGCTATGTGCGAACGCCGCTGGTCGACAACCAGATCCGTGACCAGGCCAAGGCGCACGGCAAGCCGGAGGCCGAGGTCATCCGCGACATCATTCTTGCAGCGCAACCGAACAAGCGCTTCGTCGAGATCCAGGAGCTGTCGGATCTCGTGCTGTTCCTGTGCTCGCCGGCCGGGGCGTCGGTCAGCGGCAGCGCCCTGCAGATCGACGGGGCCTGGACGGCCCGTTGAGGGAGCGGGCTCCGCGCCTCACGCCTTCGAGAGGTGGGCGAGCGCGGCGCCGTGCTGCTCCCAGTTCTGCCCGTCGAAATCCTCGTATTCGATCTCTTCGAACGAGCTTCGATCGACGCAGCGCAGGCTGATCGAGAAGCCGTCGGGATTCGAGCGCGGCACGTAGTAGCTCTTGATGCCGCAGGTGCGGCAGAACAGGTGCTTCGCCACGCCCGTGTTGAACGTGTACGTCGCCAGCGCGGCCGGGTCGGTCAGCAGCGAGAACTGCGAGCCCGGAACGATCAGGTGCTCGAAGCCCGTCATCGAGCACATCGAGCAGTTGCAGCGCTGCACGAGCACCTTCGTGGGCGCCCGGAATCGAAAGCGCACGGCACCGCAATGACATCCGCCGCGATGCTCTCGCAGCTCTTGCTGGCTCATCGGATCGACCCGCTTCGTGATGGTGGGACTGCATGAAAGACAATAGAATGTAACAGTCGCCCAGCGGCCTTATCCACGCTCCGGATCGCACCTCCAGCATGCAACTGCGGTTCACCAAGATGCACGGCACCGGCAACGACTTCGTCGTCATCGATGCCACGCGCGCACGATTCGCCCCCACCCCCGCGCTGCTGCACCGGCTCACCGACCGACGCTTCGGCGTGGGCTGCGACCAGGTGCTGGTCGTGGAAGCTCCCTCCGTGCCGGACGTGGATTTCGACTACCGCATCTTCAATGCGGATGGCTCGGAAGTGGGTCAGTGCGGCAACGGATCGCGTTGCCTGGCGCGCTTCGTCGCCGACCAGGGCCTTTCGGACAAGCCGCGGCTGCGCGTGCGCACCCGCACCTCGATCCTGGAACTGCAGCGTCGCGACGACGGGCAGGTCACCGTCGACATGGGCGCGCCCCGCTTCGAGCCGCGCGACATCCCGTTCAAAGCCGCGGAGCGCCGCGCGCGCTACGCGCTCGACATGGACGGCCAGCGCATTGAATTCGGCGCGGTCAGCATGGGCAATCCGCACCTGGTGATGGAAGTGGCGGATGTCGACACGGCGCCCGTGGGCACGCTCGGGCCCAAGCTCGAGCCGCATCCCGATTTTCCCGAGCGCGTGAACGTGGGCTTCCTGCAGATCGTTTCGCGCGATCGCGTGCGCCTGCGCGTGTTCGAGCGCGGCGCCGGCGAGACACTGGCCTGCGGAAGCGGCGCCTGCGCCGCCGTCGCGGTCGGGCAGCTGTGGGGCCGGCTGGATCCGCGCGTGATCGTGCAGGTCCGCGGCGGAGAGCTGATCATCGAATCCAAGGGCGAAGGAGAGCCGGTGCTGATGACCGGGCCGGCCCAAACCGTCTTCACGGGAGAACTGGAGTGGAACGAATGAGGCCATCGTCGCGAGCCCGGATCGGCGGACGGAACCCGGCATGAGCGCGACGTCCGAAACCGCGGCCCCGATCTCCGTGCCCGCTCTGAACGCCGAGGAAGTCGCCGCGTACCTGCGTGGCAATCCCGACTTCCTGCTGCGCTTCCCCGAATTGCTCGAAACGCTCGAGCTTCAGCACGCCAGCGGCTCGGCCGTGTCGCTGATCGAGCGTCAGGTCGAGATCCTGCGTGGGCGCAGCCAGCGGCTCGAAGATCGTCTCGGCAATCTGCTGGAAACGGCGCGCGACAACGAACGTCGCGCCACCAGCGTGCATCGCCTCGCCCGCTCGCTGATCCGCGCGCCGACCCTGGCCAGCGCGATCCTGGGACTGCAGACCAGCATGCGCGAGGACTTCGGCATCGACGAGGTTTTCGTCGGCATCGTCGGTCCGCTGCTCAAGCACACCAACATCGAAGGCCTGGTGAAATTGGAGATGGATGGGCCGATTGCCCGTTCCTTCGACAATTTCTTCCGCACCAAGCTGATCGAATGCGGCCCGCTGGTGCCGGTGCAGGCCAAGCTGCTGTTCCCCAAGGCGGTGGAACCGCCGCAGTCGGCAGCCGTGGTGCCGCTCGAAAAGGAGAAGAACCTCGGCATGCTGGTGCTCGGCTCCAAGGATCCGCAGCGATTCCAGCCTCGCCAGGGCCGCTTGTTCCTGGAAATGACCGCCGAACTGGTCTCCGCCGCCATCCGGGCCAAGCTCGCGTGACCTCGACCGCGCCGATGTTCGCGGACGCGCTCACGCGCTTCCTCGATCACCTGCGCTTCGAACGGCGACTATCGCCCGCCACCGTCGCAGGACGCGGGCGCGACCTGTCCAGCTTCCTGGCGTGGTGCGCGACGACGCGCATCGACCGCCTCGCGCGCATCGACAGCCAGGTGGTGCGCAGCTACGCGGCACGGCTGCGCCGCGACGGCCGCGATCCGGCAACGCTCGAGCGTCATCTTTCGAGCCTGCGCTCGTGGTTCCGCTTCGCGATCGAACAGGGCTGGCTGACGCACAACCCGGCGACCGATGTTCGCGCACCGAAGAAGGCCCGGGCGCTACCCAAGACGCTGACCCGCGAACAGGCGCGCATCGCCGTCGAAGCGCCCGCGGTCGAAGACAGCGTCGAAGCACGGCGTGATCGCGCGATTCTCGAACTGCTCTACTCGTCGGGCCTGCGCCGGGCCGAGCTGCTGAACCTGTCGCACACGGACTTCAGCACCGACGGCTCCGAGGTCCGGGTCACCGGCAAGGGCAACAAGGAGCGCCTGGTCCCGGTAGGCCGACCCGCGCGCGAGGCAATCGCCGAATGGCTGCGGGTGCGCGCCAATCTTGCGGAAACCGAAGAGCGGGCGCTGTTCGTGGGCAGCAACGGCGCCCGGCTTTCCGCGAGTACGCTGGCGCATCGCCTGCACTACTGGGCGCGTCGTTCCGGCCTCGAGACCGTGCTGCATCCCCATCGGATGCGCCATTCGTTCGCCACGCATCTTCTCGAAGAAAGCGCTGACCTCAGAGCCGTGCAGGAGCTGCTGGGTCATGCTCGCCTGGCCACCACGCAGGTCTACACGCACGTCGATTTTCAGCGCCTCGCCAGCGTCTACGATGCGGCGCATCCGAGAGCACGACGCAAAACAACTTGAATACATGGCGTCTACGCCATACGCTTGCCGCGGGGTTTGCACTTGTGCAGTGCGCAAAAAGCTGGATAATTTTCGGCCGTCCGCGTCTGATGCGTTACGCGGCGACATTCGACATTCACTGGGAGTTAAACAATGCGTAACGTGTTCCTGGCCATGGGCCTTGCGTCTGCTCTGATCCTTTCGGCTTGCGGCAAGAAGGAAGAAGCTGCTCCGGCGATGGAGCCTGCGGCTCCCGCCGCCGCGCCGGCCGAAGCTGCTCCGGCCCCTGAAGCTGCTCCGGCCGAAGCTGCTCCGGCCCCTGAAGCTGCTCCGGCCGAAGCGCCCCCGGCGCAGTAATTTCGCCGAAGCGAGCTTCAAGAAAGAGCCCCGTTCGCGGGGCTCTTTTTTTGTGTCTGCCGTGCGCCGATTGCGCTAGTAAGCAATTAGTTAGCCCCCCGGAAAGCAATTAAGCCGTCGCGGCCCGCATGATGTCGGCGTCGACTAGAAGACTTTGCGCTCACGGTCCAGAAATCTCTGCCTCCCACGCGCGACCGGCACGTCGCGAAATTGCTGGCTTGGCCGCGCGGTCAGCCGCCTAGTAGCCCGTCAGCCCGCCACGCGCGCGGGCTTCCTCAACACGTCTTCGGGCCCAACGCGGTGAGCTACCGGCCCAATTTAGGTGCTTAGAGGGGAAGCCCGTGCTCTATCGCGGTAAGCGCGCGGAGCACGCTCTCCAAGCCGCGCTCGGATTCAAGAATGTTCTGGGGCACATCCCCGCCAAGCGCACGATTCGGCGACTCAAGCCAGTCCGAAGCGGCTTTCTCGTCCTCAAACACCTCGCGCGCCCGGTCACGCACGAGGCGTAGTTGTTTCGTGTCAGTAACCATATCGTTTGCCGTCGTCCTTCAGGCTTCGTGACAGGTGACCAGAAGCCAGCCTTAGAATCAATCTCAGGCGCGCGCCTCTCTCCCTTGGCTGAGAACCTCTCGCAGGGCGAGTGTTCTATGGCCGACGAACCAACCCGCCTTAGGCATCCGAACTAGATGGTGCATATTTCGCCGCCTAGTTGAATGACGACAACTTGCGTGATGGGAGTTAATCGGAATGAACAACCCGCACGGCTACAAGGCCGGTCCCCGAGAGCAATGGATCAATGCCGCCGAAATTCCTGGAGCAGGGACACCGTAGTTCGAAGAGTTCGCCAACACCGTCAACGTTCGGGCATCTTCTAACTTCGCGGAACGGAGCCTATCGATGCACGTCGACCATCAATCTTATCTACACTTTTCCGGACCCCGGCAGCTTGAGCGCTCAGTTAACTCTCTAGTGGGCCTCATAGAAGGAATCTCCATTGATCAATCGATCAACTCGAAGGAACTAGGATTCCTCAGCCAGTGGCTTGAGGAGCATCGCCCCCTCTCGCACCTGCATCCCTTCAATGAACTCGTTCCCGCAGTGGCAACCGCCATCGGTGATGGTGCGCTCACAGCCGAAGAGAAGGACGATCTACAGTGGCTGTGCGAGCGACTTTTGAGCTCGGAATTCTCTGACTTTACGGCGGCCGGCATCCAACGCCTGCATGCGGTTCTCGGCGGAATCGCTGCAGATACTCGGATTGATGAAGCTGAACTGCGCGGCTTGAGCCTTTGGTTGGACGAGCATGACTACTTGAAGTCGTGCTGGCCTTACGACGAAGTTGAAAGCGTAGTTACGCAAGTCATGCGCGACGGACGTATCGACGCGGATGAGCATCGAATGCTGACGCAATTTTTCAGCGAGTTCACCGCCAAGCTCGATGATCGTACGATCACTGCGCCTTTGATTACGGACGGTCAAAAGATCTCGGGTCTTTGCGCTGTCTGTCCTGACATTTCGGTCGAGGACCGAACATTCGCCTTCACGGGAGCTTCTTCGCGCTACACGAGGAAGGACTTCTCGGCGCTGATCTCTCAAAGGGGCGGAAGGATTCTCCCAGGAGTCTCCGCAAAGCTGGACTATCTAATCATCGGCGCTGAAGGAAATCCTTGCTGGATGTACGCGTGCTACGGACGCAAGGTAGAAAAAGCAGTGCAGCTGCGAAAGCAGGGAATCAAGCTACTGCTTGTTCACGAAAACGACTTCCACGATGCGCTGAGCTGAATTCGCGCACACATGGAAGTCGCGTTGATCCACACCGAGCGCAGGCGAACGCTCAGTTCTCTTGCTAGTCGTGCCTAGTTCTTCTCTGCTGCTTCTCCCTAAGCGAACTCGCGCTTCGAGGCCAGTCAAGGAGTCGCAGCGCGGGCGCTGATCACCTTATCGGCGTCCACTTCGTGCCAGGAGAAGCCGGCCGCGACTGTCTGCTTTCGGCGCACGTAACCTGCGGACACCATCTCACTTTGCCGCTCGCGGGTTGGTGTAAGCAGGAGACAGTGATACCGAGCATCGGATGCCGTGGCTAAACTTTGCGAGCGATCGGCAGCGCGAGGCGTTGACCGTTGGGAGTCGATCAAGCCCCGTAAAACGCAGCGGCATTCCTGCGATGAAAGCGTCCGCAGGCTGACTCCGACCGCAACGAACCTAGTCGACGCGAATATCGAAGCGCGACGGCCACTCGAGGCGAACCTCGTTTAGCAACAGGTCACGCCCGCGTCGGCATCCTCCAGACGCGCCGACCGGGCACGGCAAGCGCCGTTAGAGCGCGCTGCGACGACCCGTGCTGCAGTACGAATCGATCCACGGAGTCGGCTGCCTACCTTCACCCCAGGTGACCGGGAAGAAGCTTTCGTCGAGCGTGGGATCGTCGGTGCGTTCATAGCGTCGGTAGATGTAGCCGCCAGGCCGCGACGTGAACTGCGTTTCGATCGGCACGAAGTGCGTTCCGATGGAGCGGCGCATCCGATCCCCCGTTGTATTGGGACCGGAGCCATGCCAGATCTCGCCGGCGTGAAAGACAACCGAGCCGGCGGGAACCTCGATGAACACGGGTTCAGGCGGTTCGATACCTGCAGCGGCGGCCGCAGCCCGCATCTTCGATCGGTAGTCGCCCCCCTCGAAAATGTCCGGCTGCGGCGTTAAGGGCCACAGATGTGATCCGGGGACGTACTCAATGGTGCCGGCGTCGCGGCTGGTATCGTCCAATGTGAGCCAGCAGGTCATGGTCAGCGCCGGATTAAGGAACTCCGAGAAGGAGGAATCCTGGTGAAGCGCGATCGCCTTCGTCTGGGGCGGCTTCCACCAGATCGTGTCCAATCCAAGCTTCGCTCCCGACCAACCTGAAAGTTGGGCGACAGCACGGCCGATGTCGGCCGAGAGCGCGAGGCTGGCGATCGTCAGATCCGCCTTCCATGCGTTGGACATGTGGCGGGTGACATCCGGCAGGCTCATTCCTTCGCGCCAATGCCATTCATCGGGATACACCCCGGTGTCGAATTGCCCGGCGAAGATCTTGGGAAATCGGTCGCGCAGAAGTGCAATCCGATCCTCGCTGAGCACCCGCTCGACGATCAAAAATCCGTCACGGCGGAAGCGCTGTACGTCGACGTCGGTGAGGAGCGAGAGTTTGGGCAGGTCGTAGGGAGTCATACCGATCATTCACTGGACTATTTTCTTTTCAGAGATATTATCGTCGGCATGAAATCTCCTCAAACGAATAATTTACGGTCCAAAGCAGAGGACGCCGATCTGGACCGTACAGACGTCGGCATCCTGGCCATGCTGCAGAACAATGCTCGGCTGTCGGTCAAAGAGATCGCCTCGAGCATCGGGCTCGCGCCGTCGTCGACGCACGACCGCATCCGACGCCTATGGCAAACCGGAGTGCTACGCGGCACTCATGTTGAAGTCGATCCCAAGGCGCTGGGCGTCGGCCTCGAAGCGCTCTTCATGCTCGGACTGGCGAAGCACACGCGTGAAACGGTCGACGAGTTGATGGACGGACTGGTGGAGGTTCCGGAAGTCCGTTCGGCGTTTCTCGTCACCGGTCGCTACGACATGATCGTGCACGTCGTGGTGCGCGGCATTCAGCACCTCAAAGATCTGGCACTGGATCAGTTCACCAACCGTCCTGGGGTGACGCGCATCGAGACGTCGGTCATCTTCGATAGCCGCAGGCGGTATGCGATGCCGGTATTTCGACATATCGATTGATCTTTCTGGGGTGGCCCTCCCATTTGAAGAAATGGCGCGACCGGCCCAGATATGCTGGACGCTCACTCCATCGTTCATCAATACGATCATGACTTCGCCGCTCGGTCAGAAGATGTTGCAAAAGGTTTCCGACCTCAGCAAGAACGCCACGATGCCCGCCCGCGCGATCTTCAAGTCGCAAGTGCGACTGGACGCCGGCACGCAGTGCAGCGCGTTCGTCCGGAAGTTCCCCGCCATGATCGTCGACGAGCCGCCTGAGCTGGGCGGCAACGACGCCGGAGCGAATCCCGTCGAACTGTTGCTGTCGTCGTTGGGGACATGCCAAGCCATCGTCTATTCGCTCTACGCGAACGTGATGGGCATCGAGCTGGAGTCCGTCACGGTCGATGTGAAAGGTCAACTCGATATCCGTGGACTTTTCGGCGTCGATCTTTCGATACCGCCTGGTTTCCAGGACATCTCGTTCGAGACGCGGATCACCAGTAGCGCGGATGCCGCCACCATCCAGGAACTGTCGCGCGTCGTCGAAGCGCGATGCCCGACGCTCGACACCCTCACGCGCAAGGTACCGGTCACCGGTCGGTTGTTCTTGAACGGTGAGGCCGTTTAGCTGTTCAGCGGCTGCGGCCGTGTCCTAAGACGCTCCGCGCTCCTGAAGGACCTGGTTGATGACTCGTGCTGCGCTGATCGCGCCTGGGAAGCCGGCGTAGACCGACAAGTGAGTGACGATCTCGTCGAGTTCAGCTCTTGTGACGCCGTTGTCCAGCGCCCGGCCCAGATACGCTGGAAGAAACTCCAGCTGGTTTAACGCGATCAGCGCCGACAAGGTGACAAGGCTGCGGTCGCGTTTAGACAGGCCGTTGCGCTCCCACAGATCTCCGAAGACAACGGTCTCGGTGAGCTCCGCAAGCTTGGGCGCAACGTCACCAAAGATGGCGCGAAGAGAACTTCGAACGTCGTTGCTGGGCATGTAAGGCTCCTACCAGGGAATGTGTGTAGCGCAGTGAAAGTGGCCCCACTGCGCCTGGAGAGAAAAGCAACCCGCTTCACCCCTCATCCGCCGATCTTCACCACGTAGCGACCCTGCACGCTGCTCGCCATCAGCTCGGCGCAGGCGGCCGGCACTTCGTCGAGCGTGATCGTGCGGCGCACGATGTCGGACAGGTTCTTCGGCCTCCAGTCGCCGGCGAGCTTGTTCCAGACGTCGAGGCGCCACTCGCGCGGCACTTCCACCGAGTTGATGCCCAGCAGCGACACGCCGCGCAGGATGAACGGCATCACCGTGGTCGTCAGCTCATGGCTCTGGGCCAGGCCGATGCTCGCGATGGTTCCCCACTGGCGGATGTTGCGGGTCAGACCGGCCAGCGTCTCGCCACCGAGGTTGTCGAGCGCGCCGCCGAAGCGGGCGGCCTCCAGCGGCTTCTTGCCGAGGTCCAGCGTGGTGCGGTCTTCGATCTGGTCGGCGCCGAGCTTGCGCAGGTAGTCCTCGGCGGCCGCCTTCTTGCCCGTGAGTGCGATGACCTCGAAGCCGCAGCGCTTGAAGATCTGGATCGCGATGGAGCCGACGCCGCCGGTCGGGCCGGTGACGACGATCGGGCCGAGTTCCGGCACCTGGTGATTCTCCAGCATGCGCTTGACTCCCAGGCCCGCGGTGAAGCCGGCGGTGCCCAGCGCCATCGCCTCGTGAAGGCTCAGTCCCTTGGGCAGCGGCACGACGGCGGAGGCCGGCACGCGCGCCATCTCGGCCAGGCCGCCGTCGAGCAGCTCGCCGAGATTGCAGCCGGTGACCAGCACTTCGTCGCCGTTCTTGTAGGCCGGGTCACTGCTGGATTCGACGACGCCCGACAAATCGATGCCGGCGACGCGCGGCATCTGCCGCATGATGCGGCTCTTGCCGGTGACGGCCAGCGCGTCCTTGAAGTTCAGGCAGGAATACGCGACTCGGACGACGACTTCGCCGGGCGTGAGGTCGTCGATCGAGAGGTCCTCGAACTTCGACTGGAAGCTCTTTTCGACCTGGTGGACGCGGATGGCACGGAATGTCGACATTGGTTCAGCCCACTTGTTGAGATGAAGGGTGGAGCGCAGTTTCGATCGGTCTTCGGTCGAGCCGCGTCGTATGACGGTCATGCCAAAACCGGCCAGTGACCCATCTTGTCGACCTTGTCGCGCAGGTAAGCCTCGTTGTGTGAATTGCTGCCCGAGTGCAACGGGATGCGCTCGACGATCTCGATGCCGTCGCGCGTCATAGCATCGATCTTTTTCGGGTTGTTCGTCATGAGTCGGATACGACTCAGGCCCAACGCCCGCAGGAGCTGCCCCGCCACCACGTACTCGCGGGCGTCAGCTGGAAAGCCCAACTGTTGGTTCGCCTCGACCGTGTCGCTGCCTTTGTCCTGCAAGGCGTACGCGCGGATCTTGTTGCCCAGGCCGATGCCGCGACCTTCCTGTCGCAGATAAAGCACCGCGCCTCGTCCGGCGTGGGCGATTGCGCCCAATGCCGCTTGGAGTTGAAAGCCGCAGTCGCAACGCAGCGAGAACAGTGCGTCGCCGGTCAGACACTCCGAATGGATACGGACGAGCGGCGGATCACCGGACAATAGATCGCCAAGGCGGATCACCGCGTGTTCCTTGGCGTCGGACGACTCGAATATCTCAATTCGGAATTCCGCAAAGCGCGTCGGCAGCCGTGCGTCGTCAATGCGCTTCAAGTCGTCATGAACGTGCACGTCGCAGCCCTACTTTTTCGTTGCCCGCAGACAATGCTCGTCGCAAGGACGTTCCTTCGTATCCGGCCGGTCGTCGAGGTAGAAACCCTCGCGATTCGGCATTCTCACGTTGACCACTTGGGCCGCGTCCACCGTGGTACCTGCGGGCACGATGCCGTTGCGAAACAAGACATATCCCACCAGCGCGTAGAGCTCGTCGCTGCTCAAGGTCTGCGGAGATGCGAGCGGCATCGTGCGCCGGATGTAGTCGAACAACGTAGTTGCGTACGGCCAGTAGCTCCCCACCGTCTTCAGCGGCTTCTCGGAGGCAAGCGACCCGACGCCTCCTGCCAGCGCAGGGCCCATTCCGCCTTGCAGATCCAGACCGTGGCATGCCGCGCACTGACGATCGTAGATCGCATGACCTTGCTCAACCGTACCGCGTCCCGGCGGCAGCGCTTTTCCGTCCGGCGCCACGTCGATGTTCCAGGCCGCTATCTGAGCGTCGGTGGGGCGCGTTCCGATTCCGTAGGCACCGGCGTGCGCCGTGACCGTCAGTGTCCAGCACGCAATCGCAACCGCGAGCCTACTCGCGTCCATTGGTCACGTTCCCGTCCGATGCGATCCGCCAGGGCTGGATTGCATTGTTGTGGTAGAACGAGTTCTTGCCGCGCGCGGCCTCGAGTGCTGAAAGGGTCGGCTGCACGTAGCCGGTCTCGTCGATCGCGCGACTCATGATCACGCGCTCTTCGCCGTTCCAAGGGAAAGGAGCGCGAAACGCCGTCAGCGCCTTGGCGTGCACCGTCGACTGCAGCTCCGCCTTGTGCCAAGTGGCGCCGCCGTCCACCGACACGTCCACGCGCTCGAC
The DNA here is from genome assembly GCF_004364935.1 of Panacagrimonas perspica. Classification (GTDB taxonomy): domain Bacteria; phylum Pseudomonadota; class Gammaproteobacteria; order Nevskiales; family Nevskiaceae; genus Panacagrimonas; species Panacagrimonas perspica. Next base: position 120,371 of record NZ_SOBT01000010.1, read on the forward strand.
CTTTCCCATCCCGCTCCACGCGATGCCGCGGATCTCGTGCGCGCCGTGGCGCGTCAGCTGATGGCTGCCCGAGGGTTGCGTGATGATCGATTTGCACTCCATCACGAACGAGAATTTTCGCGCCCTTCCGTCCGGCATCAGATCGGTGTACTTCGCCGTTTCCTCGCGCGAGTAGGCGGGCGCGTTGGTGACATGCAAGCGCCGCAGCCACTTGATGTTCATGTTGCCCTCGAAACCTGGCACCACGAGCCGCAGCGGGTAGCCTTGCTCCGGGCGCAGCCGTTCGCCGTTCTGGCTGTAGACGACAAGCGTGTCGTCAAGGCATTTCTCGAGCGGGATGCTGCGCGTCATCGCGGCTGCATCCGCACCTTCGGCGATCACCCACTTCGCGTCCGGGTGGAGCCCGACTTCCTCAAGCAGCGTCCGAAGCGAGACCCCGGTCCACTCGGCGCAACTCACCAAGCCCGCCACCTCCGCTGCCGTCTTTCCCCACGGCGGCAGGAAGGAAGGATTGCCCGCGCACTCGATGAAATGGATCCGCGACACACTCGGAAACTGTCGGATGTCGTCGACCGTCAGCAGGAGCGGCTCCTTCACGAGCCCGTGGATCATCAGGCGATGTTTGCCGGGATCGATCGCCGGCACGCCCGCGTGATGGCGTTCGAAGAAAAGACCGTTCGGCGTAATCCCTCCATCGAGGTCCTGCAGCGGAGACGTGCTGTACGCCGTGATGGGTTGGGTCAGCCCTGGATACAGCCGACGCGTGACCGCCGACTCGTGCGGCGACGGTTGGCCGTAACCCTTGCCAGTGGGAGCCCCGATCTGACGGGTCCATGTAGGCACGGTGGGAAATGCATCGGGATCTGCCGGGGCAAGCGCTCCAGTCTTCGTCGGCTCTCCTGCGGCCTCTCCGACGAGTCCCACCACCAGCGTGCTTCCGGCCGCACCCGCGATCCGCGACAGCATCCGCCGGCGCGAGACGTCCTGAGGTCCGCTTGTCGGTGCGCCCTCGATCGTCTGCTTGGCTCGTTGCACAGGATCTTTCACGGACGTCCACCTTCCGAGGCCGGTAACCCATCTCTCTCAGGGAGTGACGAGCCGCGCAGATCGATCTCGAGACACGGCATCACACGTGCACCGAGACGGTTCTTCGCGCGATTCGGTGGGACGCTCTCGCAGGCACGCTCGTCCGCTCGGTTGCATGAGACGACCACACCAATTGCTCCCGGCATTCGTCGGAGATCAGCCGCATCCGTTCTCCGTCCATCTGGTAGTAGTCGAATCGACTGCAGGATCCGCGGCGATAGAGCAGCGGCATGTCGAACGCCAGTGCCGGCTCCCAGAGATCCTCCCGGGGGAGTTCTCCAAGGTTGAACCAGCGCGCGTCGTCAATCTCCGGCGGGTGCGGTCTCAGGAGCACGCTCTGCGAGACCCGCGCGGCAAAAAAGGCGTGCACCTGGTTGATGTGCGGCACGCTGAGCATGCCGAAGGGGTAGAAGGCCTGGGTATCCAGCTCCAGGCCGGTTTCCTCCTTCAATTCGCGCGCGGCGGCAGCCTCGAGCGATTCGTTGGATTCCACGAAGCCCCCCGGGAACGCCCACTTTCCCTGGTAGGGCTGCTGGCCACGACGGACGAACAGGATGCGGTCTTCGGAAAAGACCGCACACAGCACCAGCAGCGCGGGTCCCTCGTAATGAACCTTGCCGCAACCTCCGCATACCGGTCGCGGAATCTCGGCCGCCGACCCCGGGCTCATCGTCATGGGCTGCCCGCAGTCGGAGCAATGAATGGTCCGTGGCGCGCACCGGTTCATGCGGCCATCACCGCAGCGTCGTGCTCCACCGACGCCCGCCGCGTGAATGACATCACCTGCCCTGCCAGCGCCTGCAGCTGGGTGGTGACGCGACCATCGCTGCATTGACCCGTGTCGTCGAACGTCACCTGCGCGGAGTTGATGGTCACACCCAGCGGCGTAGGCCAACCCCGAAGCGCGTGAACGACCGAGCGCAATGCGGTAAGCGTTGTGCCGGTGGCTTGCCAGCCGTAAGCGCAGACAATGCACCCGACCGGGCGATCCTCCAGGTAGACACGCGCGTCCTTGCTCAGCTCCTCGATGTAGTCGAGGGCGTTCTTGATCATTCCGGACATGGAGCCGTGATAGCCCGGCGACGAGATGATCACGCCGTCGCATCGGCGGTAGAGATCGACCAGTTCCGAGGCGGCGTCGAGCCCGGCCTTGTTGCCGGGGTCGTAGTGAGGAAGGTTGAGTTTCGAACCTGTGAGCATCCTGATCTCCGCACCCGCCCGCTCGGCCGCCGAAAGCGAGATCGACAAGGCGCGTTCGCTCGACGACCCGGTGCGCAGGGTGCCGCCGATGCCGAGAATCAACGGGCGCTTCTGAGTCACGGGGATTTCTCCTGCTGCTGAGCGTTTGCCGCGGCCACGTTCCGTCGGCGAAGCAGCGCTCCTGCTGAAGTGAGACCAACGAGGGGACCGGGCGCCAATGCCAGAAAAAGGTATTCAGTAGGAACTCGGGTGCTGAGATAACCAAGCAGATGGATGCTCACCGCCGTGATCGAAAATCCGATGCAGTTGACGATGGTGAACGCGGTGCCGACATATGCGCGTGGCGCATTGGCGCCGACCAAGCTGGAGAACTGCGGGGAGTCGCCGGCAACCGTCATCCCCCAGAGGCCCAGAAGAGCAAAGAAGACCAGCGGCGGCGCTTCGAAGATGAAGACGGACAGGACGCACAGCAACCCCGAGGTCAGCAATTGCGTGAGCGCCACCCGCGCACTACCGAAGCGCTGGACCAGCTCGCCTCCCAAGATGCAGCCGATCGCGCCGGCCCCAATCATCAGAGAAGAGGCCAGGGCGACATTGAAGCCTGCGAGCCCATTCCTCTCCGCGTAGTGCCGGAAGATGAGCGGCACGAATGCCCACAGGGCGTACAGCTCCCACATGTGCCCGAAGTAACCGAAAGCTGCTGCCCGCAGATCTTTCGAGCGGAAGATTTTCGGCAGGGCCGAAAGGTCGAATGGCGAACGCGCCGGCAAGTAAGGACCGGAAGGCACCCAAAAGTAGATCGCCAAGCCGCCCAGCACCGAGACGATCGAGCAGGTCACGACGACGCTGGCCCATGGCAAGTCCGCGCCCAACCCGCGTATGAAATAGGGAAGCGCGGTGCCCAGGACAAGGGCGCCGACCAGATAACCCAACGCTTTGCCCAACCCACCAGCGCACCAGGACGCTGCGATCTTCATTCCTACGGGGTAGATCCCCGCCAGGAAGAAGCCCGTCAGGAACCGTGCGGCCATCAACGACGCGACGTCATCGCACACCGTCGCAATCGCGAGATTCGACAACGCACCGAGCACGGCGCAGGCGAGAAAGACGGTGGATGCCCGGAAGCGATCGGACAGGGAATACACGGCGAACAGCAGCGTTCCCACGACGAACCCCGCCTGGACGGCGGACAGGATCATGCCGGCCGACGCTGCCGGCAGCTGCCAGAGCATCTGGATGTCCGGCAACACCGCATTGCCGGCGAACCAGAGCGATGTGCACGCGAGCTGCGCCACCACGACGATAGGGATGACCGTCGCGGTCGTCGGGCCCGACAAGCTGATCGAGGTGCGGGGCTGTATCACTCGCGCCCCGCCTCGCAGAGGAACGAACGGGCTAGGTCAGCGCCTGCTCGATGCTCTGGTCCAAATAAGCCGTCACCGCGCTCTGCCGCCTCTTCATCAGCTTCATCTGCGTGATCATCAGCGCGCCGCCGAGCAGGTTGCGCGCACTGTTCATCGCCGAAACTTTGCGAGGCACCGTGCCCTCCTGCTGGCAAATCCTGATCGTCTTCACGAACTGGCCGATCACGAAGGTCTGGAAATCGATGAACAAGTCCCAGAGACCGAACTCGTTGCGGAACCAGGTGGTCCATTCCAGCCAGACCAGCGCGTACGCGCTGTCGGTATCGATCGAGTCCGCGAAGATGAACATGTGATCGCGAACGCGTTGCCTCGGCGGGTGATCCGATCCGTGCGCTCGCAAGGCCATCGCCCGGTAGTATCGATCGACTTCCATGATGACGGCCTTCACCAAGGCTTCCCGATCCTTGAAGTAGAAGAAGGCTGTCGGCGTCGAAACCTTCGCCGCCCGCGCGACATCGGCGTGCACCAGGCGCCCCAGACCCTTTGCCGCCGCGACCTGAAGTGCAGCCAAAACCATCTGCGCGCGGCGCTCTTCCTGCGGCATCCTGGAGCGAGCGCCGACCACGCTTGGAACCGTCGGGGCCAACGTCGCCCGCTTCGCCGCAGCTTTGCCTTTGGCGACGGGGGAACGAGCTCTGACTTCTCGAGGCATTCTTCGCGAAAGCTTGTTGATTTTGCGTCACTTTAGCACCACCCCTACGCATCGGACACCGACAACGGCGGCCGAGATTTTGTCCATCAGAAGTAGGCGTTCGTCGGGAAGTCCTCGCCGTGAATCAAGTGCCTGCCGATGTAGTGCGCCTTGTAGATCGTGGGGTTGTGAAGGGTCAGCGTGCGGATCGCGCGCCAATGCCGATCCAGATTCTTCTTGCGGGACGCCGAAGAAGCGCCGCCGACATCGAAGAGTTGATCCGCCGCCCGCGCCGCGATGCGGTCCACCAGCACCTTGGCTTGCGCGGAACAGAGGGATGCCCGCTGGGAAAGTCGCGGATCCGGGACGCCTTCGCGCACGGAGGCTCGCGCGTCCTCCAGCGCTTCAGCGGCGATCAGGATCGTCGCTTCGGCGGCGAAGGTCGCCGACGCGAGTTCTCCGACCACCTCCTGCAGAAACGGATCGTCCACGGGCCGTGGCGCCAGAGCGTGCGAGAAGGAGCGGTCGCGCGTCTTGAGCACCGTGATGGCGTCACGCACGATGCTGCGCATGACGCCCGCCATCACTGCCTGCAGATACAGCTGCAGGTAGGCGAACTCGAACGTCGGCGGGGAGGGTTTGTCACGGTCGAGTTCCAGCAAGATGTCCCGGGACTCGACTCGCACATTCTTGAAGTTCGTGGTCCCGGAGCCCGTCTTGCGCGCGCCCATGCCGTCCCAGTCGTCGACCATCTCGACGCCCGGCGCATGGGTGGGCACGACCAGCGACACGATGGTGTTGTCGCCGCGCGCAGCAAACACATTGATGTAGTCCGAAAACAGGCTGCCGGTGCAGTAGAACTTCGTCCCATTGAGCCGATAACCGTCCCTATCCGCGACGATGGATGTCTTGAACTGAAGACTTCCGATCGCCGCGCCACCCAGTTCGGTGAGCGCGTTTCCGAACAATTTTCCTGCCGCGATTTCGGCCAACCAACGCGAGCGCGCGGCGATGTCGTTGGAACGCAGACGTTCTTCAGCGAACCAGTAATGGACGCGCAAAATGTGCGCGACGACCGGATCCGCCTCGGCGATGTCGATCACCGTCCCGAAGAGCTGGCGGATCGACATGCCCATTCCGCCTTCTGCCGGCGAAAGTCGCAGGGCACCAAGACGCGCTTCACGAACCAACTTCATCGCATCAAACGGGTTCTCGTCGATGAGATCCCGCTGATTCGCACCACGGGCTATCTCGGCAAGTGCCTCGCTCATACCCTTCGCGTGTGGCATCGCTTCATCCTCCGATGACGACGGTTCTGTCGGAACCCCTTGGCCAAGGTCCAATCACCACGGCCCGGAGCCCATCCTGCTCGAGGCAGCTTCAGTGCTCGCCCGAGACCTGCAGCGTTGCTCTTAGCGCGTACTCACGCCGGGATCGCATGCGCGCCCACCGCGGTGCTGGACTTCGTCGCAAGGACGCCGACCATCCGCACGTCTGGCGGGCTGGCCAGCATCTCCGGGGCGATGGCACGCAAAGCCTTGACGATGCCGCCGTGCAGATGGGCCTGCCGGCCGTTCTCGTGCTCGAAGGTGTCGAAGATTCCGAACTCGAATTCGCCTGCCTGGAAGCCGTACCAGGTCACCGTCCCGGTTTCGCTCATCGCGATGTCGTAGCAGTCGGTGAGCCACTTCCGAAACTCTTCGGCGCGCTCGGGCTTGGCCTTCATGAGTGCGAGCAGCCCGAGCTTGCGTGGCTTGACCTCGAAAGTAACCGCGCTTCCCCCGGTATGTCCGTCCGCCGAATCGCGGTACTGGGAACCGTAGTGATCGTCGGCGAGATGAGCGGATCCGCCGAAACGTTCACGCAGGCTCATCGGCGGCAGCGGCGTCTTCGGGACCAGTCCGCGACGGCGGAGTTCGGGAACCAGGAGGTCCACGAAGTCGGTCATCGTCTCAAAAGCAGTGGCGCGTGCGACGTTGAACCCGTCAACGTCCGCGACCTTCATCCATCGCTCCATCTCGTCGGCGACCTGGGACGGAGTCCCCGATGCCACCGCGCTCATCCCGCCAATGCACAGCCATTCGGCGAGCTTGCGGGGAGTCCACTGCAGTTCGCTGTCGACGCGCGTCAGGATGTCGCTGAACGCTCTCACCCCGTCGCCCTGGAACTGCTCGAGCGGCGCGTCTAGGTCGGCCGTCGAAAGATCCACACCGGTCCATCCGCCAAACAGCGTGAGGGCAGCCTCGACGCTCCCGTGCTTCTTCACCGCCTCGAGCTTTTCCTGCGCCTCCGCCTCGGTCTTTCCCACGAACGTTGTGATCATGAGGAGGATCTTCACGCTGCGCGGGTCGCGGCCGGTCTCGGCGATCTCCATGCGGATCAGGTCGACGATGGGCCGCATGTCTTCCGGATTGGTGCCGATCAGGAAGATGGCCTCCGCGTGACGCGCGGCGAACTTTCGCCCGCGCGCCGATGCGCCCGCCTGAAACAGGAACGGAGTCCGCTGCGGCGAGGGCGAGGCCAGATGCGCACCAGGGACCGAGAAGTACTTTCCCTTGTGTCCGATGTCGCGAATCTTCTTCGGATCGGTGTAGATGCCGCGCTCCACATCGCGAAGGATCGCACCGTCTTCCCACGAATATTCCCAGAGCTTGTAGCAAACCTCCATGAACTCATCCGCCATGTCGTAGCGCTTGTCGTGCGGGATCTGGTCGTTCATGCCCAGGTTCACGGCGGCGCTCTTCTGGTAAGACGTGACGATGTTCCAGGCCATCCGGCCCTTGGTGAGGTGATCCAGAGTCGTCATCTTCCGCGCGAAGGCGTAAGGCAATTCATAGGTTAAAGAACAGGTCGAGCCGAAGCACAGGGTCTTGGTCGCCGCGGCCATCGCGGAGATCGTCATCACCGGATCGCAGACTGGGAACTGCGCCGCATTCTTGATGGCGTAGTCCTTCGAACCGCCGTACACGTCGTACACACCCAGGACGTCGGCGAGGAAGAGACAGTCGAAGCCGCCGCGCTCCAACAACTGTGCGAGTTCGATCCAGTAGTCGAGGTCGGTGTGCCGGTGTGTCTGATCCTTCGGATGCGTCCACATGCCGGGGTTCTGATGGACCACCGTGCTCATGTCGAACGCGCTCAGCAACATCCTGTTCTTGGGTACCGCAGGAGACTTGCTCATGGATTCTTGCTCCGAGACTGTCGCAACAATGGGGATCCGGTGCGGCGCTTTCGCTGCCGCGACCTGTTGATCAGAAGATCGGTCCAACCGGCCGAAATGACTCAGGCGGGTTTGGACGAAAGGATGTCGACCTTGCGAATCTCGGGCGGAGCCGCAAGCAGGTCGGCCTCGACTCCCGCCAGGGCCTTGGCGAACTTCCCCTGCAGGTGTTGCTCGCGTGAGGCGTCGCCGCGGAACGTGTCGTAGATGCCGAACCGATCACCGGTGATCTGGAAGGCGTACCAGGTCTGCGTGCCGCCCTCTTCAGCCACGACGCTCAACCCTTTGTTGAGGAACTCCATCAGCGCCGCCTGCTTGCCAGGCTTGGCTTGCAAGTAGATCAGGAGCCCGGGTTTCTGATTTTTCATCACTGCTTCTCCTCTCGTTGTGTCGAACGTCGCCGAGGTTCTCGAGTGTCCCAACGCGGCGGACACCGATCCCTCGGTCGGCTGGATCTGGTCGAGACGTCGGGACCGCATCGCCGTGCCGGCGTGGGACCTCGACTAGTTTTGATATTTCTATCAATACGGCCGGAGTCTAGGCTCGGGTTTTTTCGATTGCAACGCTGATCGTGCGTGTTGATATAAATGTCAATGCATGCTGCTGATATTTCTGTTAATTGAGTTTTGCCTTTCCGGTTTAGCCCCCTTTGCCAGATTTTTTACTCCGGGGCAGCTGCCACTTCACTGCCATGCACGCTGCCATTCAGCGCCCCTGCCCTTTCGAAGCGATGGTCGTACCAAAGCCCAGCGGGGCGACATCTTCAGATTCAGCCATGCGGTCGCGGTCGCCGACGCCAATCAATTGCCCAACCCTGGCCTCGATGTCGCCCGGCTGACGCCCCGGGTCCGCGTGTCGCACGAGAAATGCGCGACGAGCCCTGCTTCCACATGCCGGCACGGCACGTGCGGGTTCGCGGGGCCCGCTCTGCCCGTCACCACCTAGGTCTACTACGGGGATGCACTGGGTTGTTTACGGGTTACGCCCAACCCTGGAATCTGCGACGGTGTGATCACCTCGAAGGACCCCCCTCGTTGCCATCGCGAGAGAGGGTGTCGTCGGTCCCTTCGTGCCTCTTACGCAGGCGCGATCCAGCGTGGAGAGACTGCGTGAAGGCGAGCGTCAGCGGGGGATGCTCCTGCGGTGCAGTTCGATATTTCTCGCGAGCGCTCACCGAGCAGGTGAGCGTCTGCCACTGCAGAGACTGCCAGGGCACCAGTGGCAGCGCGTTCGCCGTGCGTGCGGGGCTCTACAGTCGTGATCTCGAAGTCCAAGGCGCCGAAGCTATCGCGATGCATGTCAAGCCGGGCGCAAGCGGACGAGCGACCCGCCGATCGTTCTGTTCCCGATGTGGGTCTCAGATCTTCATCTCCTTCGACGCCATCCCGGACCTTATATTCGTCCAGGCGGGCACTCTCGACGACAGCTCCTGGGTCAACCCGAACATCCACCTCTGGTGTGGTGAGAAGCAGCCGTGGGTCGCCGTGCCAGCCGACGCGCTCGCGACGTGAGCCGCTGATGAAAATGCTCTCCTCATCGCCCCTAGGGATGTATTGCGGGTACCGCCTCCGGGAACGTCCGCGCGGCGTGCCAGTCCGGCCCGAGCGAGCCCTTGAGCATCTGCCAATACAACGACGGCAAATAGGATTTCTTCAGCCACCAATAAGCACGCCTGGGGACACGCGGGTCGATTGGGAAGCTGGGCGTCACGACTCCGTCGTACGCAAACTCGGCAAGCATGATGCGGCCCACCGACGTGGTGAGCGGGCACGAGGCGTATCCGTCGTATCGGGCCTGCAACTCGCTGCCCTCGCGAGCACTGAGGAGGTTGGCAGCGACCACCGGCGCCTGCGCGCGAACCGCCGCCGCAGTCTTGCTGTTGGGCGTGTTGGTGCAGTCTCCGAGACCGAAGACGTTGGAGAACTGCGTGTGTCGGAGGGTCTGCTTGTCCACGCTCACCCAGCCGGCGGCGTCCGCCAGCGGACTTCCCTTGAGTACCTCGGGCGCGGACTGCGGCGGAACCACATGGAGGAAATCGAACCCCGAATCCTCACGGGTCGTCTTGCCGTCAATGGTGACGTCGAATGTGGCTCGACGACGCAAGCCATCCACGGCGACCAGGTTGTGGCCGAATTTGGGCGTGATGCCGTACGACGCTACGACTTTGTCGAGTGCCTTGGCGTAGAAAGGCACACCGAAGATGGCGGCGCCGGGCGTGAAGAAGCTCATGTCCGCATTCAGCCCACGCGTCTTGAAACGGTCGGCCGCCATGTACAGGATTTTCTGCGGCGCGCCCGCGCACTTGATCGGCATGGCGGGCTGCGTGAAGAGTGCCCGGCCGCCTTGGAACTCGCGGATGCATTTCCACGTATACGGGGCGGTATCCGCTCGGTAGTTGCTCGAAACACCGTTCTTGCCCAAGGTCGCCTCGAGCCCCTCGATCTTGTGCCAATCGAGCTGGATGCCGAGCGCGACGACGAGCGATCCATAGGACACGCTGCTGCCGTCGTCGAGATCGACGCGATTCTCGGTCGGCGCAAATCCGATCGCACGGCGCTGGATCCACTTCACTCCCCGAGGAATGAACGACTGGGTCGGTCTGCGCGTCTTCTCGACATCGAAGGCGCCAGCGCCGACCAACGTCCACGCCGGCTGGTACCAATGGTCCTTCGAAGGTTCGATCACGGCGATGTCGAGCCCCGGCTGGCGCCGCTTCAACAACGACGCCACGGTCGTGCCCGCCGCGCCACCGCCGACGATCAGAACGTCGTGGAACGTCTTCGACGGACTGCTGTTCGAGGCAGGCGCATCCACTCCATTGGCCATCATCATCGAGTCTCCTTGCTGGGGTCCCGCGGCTACGCGGGTCGGCTTTTCGGTTCACCACTCAGGAAACATGCCGCCCTGCGCGAAAATCAAAACCTCATTGAAAGCGCGGGACAAAATGGATCCGCAGCGATTGTTGACGATTCGACGCGTGGCCGAACAGACTGCCAAGTGGCAGCGTTGGCAGTGTTGGCAGCGCCGCGTGCGACGCAGTGCCTCGCCGGGACGGATGGAGTCGTCCGATGACGGACAACGCTTTGCGCCTGTCAGCCCTGGTGTCCTACTTGGAGCACGACGCGACTCCGACAATCCTGCTCGATCCGGACTACAACATCCTTTCGGCCAACTCGGCGTACCAGGCGCGGTTTGGCGGGAACAAGGCCACGCACATTGGCCAGAAGTGCTACCGGGTGTCGCACCAGTACAGCGTGCCCTGCGATCAGGCGGGCGAACACTGTCCAATGAAACGCGCGTCGGAGACCAAGACCATCGACCGTGTCCTTCACATCCATCACACACCACGAGGGCCCGAGCACGTCGCCGTCGAACTGCGACCCATCCTCGACGATGCGTCGACGATCATCGCCTACGTCGAGCGCCTCTCCGAGGTCAGTGCGGTTTCAGCACAGCCGCGTGATGACGGCCTGGTCGGGCGCTCGGAGTCGTTCAACCTTGCGATTGCGGCGCTGCAGAGGGCCGCGCCGTCGCAGATTCCGGTACTGCTGCAGGGCGAGTCCGGGACAGGGAAGGAACTGTTCGCAACCGCCCTGCACCGCGCAAGCCCGCGAGCGCGCGGCCCCTTCGTGATCGTCGACTGCACGGGGCTCAGCGAGACGCTGTTCGAAAGCGAGATCTTCGGCCACGAGCGCGGATCGTTCACGGGGGCTTCAGCGCGCAAGGTCGGATTGGCGGAAACCGCCCACGGCGGAACCTTGTTCCTCGACGAGATCGGCGACGTGCCGCTACCCATGCAGGTGAAGCTTCTTCGCCTAATTGAATCCGGGACTTTTCGACGCGTCGGCGCCAACGAAACGCAGCACTCCGACTTCCGCCTGGTGGCGGCCACCCACAAGCCACTCGAGAAGATGGTCGAGCAGGGTCTCTTCCGCCAGGATCTCTACTATCGACTCAGCGGCTACCCGATCCATCTCCCCGCGCTTCGCGAGCGACAGGACGACATCGCGCTTCTCGCCGAGAGCCTGCTGAGGAGAATGGGGCCGGGCAGGCCGTCCGGTATTCATCCCGAGGCAATCAAGGCCATGAGGGCCTATCCCTTTCCCGGAAACATCCGCGAGCTGCGGAACATTCTCGAGCGTGCGCGGCTCTTCGTCGGCGACGGCGAGATCACCACTCGTGAACTTCCACTTGCTCTTCTCGAGCATGCGGCTGCCCCGCCGCGGGTCGCGCCGCCACCGGTGCCCGAGAACATGGCAGACGCGCTTTCCACCTTCAGCGGAACACGAAGCGAGCTCGCCAGGAAGCTGGGACTGAGCGAGCGCACGCTCTATCGACGCCTGCGTTCCAGCGACAAGAAGCCATGACAGCCTTGGCAGTCCATTCAACTGCCAACGACTGCCAATGTGGCAGCGCCACAAGGATCCACGGGTTGCGGCGCGTTGCCATCGCACTGCAAGTTTCTGATTCGAAAGCCATGCCGACAGTTTTGCGATTTGGCACGGCAAATGCGGTGAGGGCCGGGCGCCCCTTGTCGCATCGGCAGCCCGATGCGCTCATCAAAATGGAGACGGTCGTATGAAAGACGAGACACGAGAGAAATACCTGAAGGTGGCGTTGATGGTGTTTGGCCTGTTTCTGCTGGTCGGTCTATACCCGCTCATGAACTGGCTGTGGCCGGACGGCTGGGCGTGGGAACCGCGACAGACCGAGTACGAGCAGATGATTCAGGGCATCTACGCGACGATGGGAATCTTTCTGATCATCGCGTCGCGAAAGCCGCGTGAGCACCGGAGCCTCATCCAGTTCACGATCTGGTCGAGCGTTGTACATGCGGGAATCATGGCCGCCCAGGCAACGCATGATCATCATGAGCACGCGAACCTGATCGGTGACGTCCCTGCTCTGTTCGCCATGGCGGCCGTGCTCTGGTTTCTGCTCCCTAAGGGTGGCACCGCAGCGGCGATGCCGGACGGGGTCCGCAGGGCGACCTAGTCGTGATCTTCCGGCAATTGTTCGATTCGGTCTCGTCGACATACACGTACGTCCTGGCCTCCGGGCCGGGGCGTGCGGCCGCCATCATCGATCCGGTACGCGAGAAGATGGAGGACTACCTCGCCCTCTTCTCCGCGCTGGATCTGCAGCTGGCGTATGCACTGGACACGCACACGCACGCAGACCACATCACCGGCCTGGGCGCGCTTCGGGACGTCACGAACTGTACGACGTTGATGAGCGAGTTCACCAAGGCAGAGTGCGTTTCCCGTCGCCTCCGCGACGGCGAGCAGATCGAGTTCGATGGGCTCAGGCTGACGGCGCTCTACACGCCGGGGCATACCAGCGAGTCCTTCAGCTACGTGCTGGGCAGCGACACGCCGCGCGCCGTCTTCACCGGCGACGCGTTGCTGATTCGCGGCACCGGAAGAACCGACTTTCAGGGCGGAGATCCTGGGAAATCCTGGGACTCCATCGCGACGAAACTCTTCGCGCTTCCGGATGAAACCATCCTGTACCCCGGGCACGATTACAAAGGTTGGACCTCCTCCAGCATCGGCGAAGAGAAGAAAGCCAATCCGCGCATCGCAGGGAAGTCCAGGCAGGAATACATCGACATCATGAACGGGCTCAACCTGCCGAGTCCCAAGCTCATGGATGTCGCCATTCCAGCCAACCTGGCTTGCGGCCGTCCGCGATGACGCCATGCTCGTTCTCTTCGCGTTAGGAATCTGTATTGGACTGACGCTTGGGCTGACCGGTGCTGGAGGATCGATCATCGCCGTTCCCATCCTGATGTTCGGGATGGGCTGGACGGTGGCCCAAGCAGGTCCTGTCGCGCTGTTGGCAGTCGCCAGTTCCGCGGCGGTCGGCGCAATGATCGGATTGAGGCAGCGCCAGGTCCGCTATCGGGCCGCAATCTTGGTCGCTTCGTGCGGAGTCGTGGTCAGTCCAGCAGGGCTGATGACCGCCAAACACATACCGCCACACCTTCTGACAGTGGCGTTTGCGGCTCTGCTCGCGTGGGCGTCATTCACTGCCTTGAAGAAAAGCCGGGGATCCAGCCATGTCGGTGTCTCCGAGTCCGTCGGAGGCGACGGCGCATCGTGCCTGCGGGACGCTGCCACGGGGCGCTTCTGCTGGACCCGGAGCTGTGGTCAGGCCTTGGCGATCACCGGTGTGGGAGCAGGATTTTTGTCCGGACTCTTCGGGGTAGGTGGCGGCTTCTTCATCGTCCCGGCATTGCGCCGAATCACCGACTTGTCGATGAACGCGGTGATCGCCACATCGATGTTGATCATCGCGCTGGTCTCCTCCGGAGCGGCGATATCGGCCGCGCTGGCCGGTCGCCTGCCCCTCGACGTGGGCCTGCCTTTCGCGTTTGGCGCCGTATGCGGCATGGCCGGAGGGAGGATGGTTTCGGGGAAGGTGGATGGCGTGCTGCTGGCCCGCGGGTTCTCGGCGCTGTGTGGTGTGATCGCCGTCCTGCTGGTGGCCCGCGAGATCTACGCGTGGCGATGAATACCTATCTTTTTTTCATCAGGCTGATCCTCCTCGGCAAGCGCGGCATGTCGTTCGATCACGCGCAGCCACGACCACGCCCGACTCGAGGCCGTAGGCGTCACGGACCGCGCTTTGTTCGGCGGTGCTCCTGATTTACCCCGGCGGAGTCCGAGGTCCGCCTCTGGATCATCCCGATGCGTCACGGCCGATCGGTGTGCCAGTGTCGTCCTTCTACGCTGACTTCCGAGTTCCCTGCGCACCCTCAGCGTTATTCCATTTGTATATTCACTGACTCCACATGAAATCGATCCGCTTCGCGTTGATACCCATTGCCATGTCGTGTGCCGTCCCTTCTCACGCGACGATCGGGCTGTTCGAGCATGGGAACGGCGTGAAATCCCTCGGGATGGGCGGCGTGGGCTACAGCTTCGCAGAGGAATCGATGGGTCTGGCCGCCAATCCCGCTCACGCGCAGCTTCTTGGTAGCCGCTACGACCTGGGCGTCGACATGTTTATCGCCGAGGCGGTCGCGAGCCACCACGACAATGCGGCGGGACCAGATGCCGAGTTCAAATCCGACGGCCGGGAGTTCTATTACATCCCTCAGGCCGGCTTCGTGAAGCGCCTGTCCGATCGATGGGCCGTCGGAGCCACCATGCTTAGCGCCGGCCTGGGCGCCGACTATGACGGCAGTCCGTATGCGCGCTTCGGTGGCGCGGGCCGAACAAACCTGACCCTGGCGTCCTCCAGCCTGGCCACTGCACTGGCTTACCGGATCGCACCGACCCACACCGCGGGAATCGGGATCAACTTGGGCTACCAGGTGCTCGCCGCGAAGGGCCTGGAATTCCTTGCCAACTCGGATTCGTCGGTCGCACCCTCGCACGTGACGAATCAGGGCAAGGATGGCGCGTTCAACGTCGGACTCTCGGCGGGATGGCATGCGCAATTCAATCCATGGCTGGCGGCAGGGCTTGGGTATCGAAGCAAGAACATGACCGAGCGACACAAGGACTATCGCGGCTTGGTTGCCGAGGGCGGAAGGCTCGAGCTACCCGCGATTTTCGGCGGCGGGATCACACTCACGCCACGCGCCGACTGGACGATCTCCATGGAGGCCCAGCGTTTCGATTACCGCAAGCAGCGGGCATTCCGAAACGGGCTGTCCCGATTCACAGAGGCCAAGCTCGGGTCCGATACCGGCCCGGGGTTCGGATACAACGACCAGGAGGCTTACAAGTTCGGGGTCCGGTGGCAGGCTCATCCTCGGCTTGCGATCCGTGCCGGCTACGTGCACGCCACCCAGGTCATCGATGAATCGGAAACTTTCTTCGCACCTCTCGGGCCGCTGACGCCCACCGACCACTACACCGCCGGTGCCACGTGGAGCGTGGCGGGCTGGGAACTGAGTGGCTACGGTTTTGACGCCGGCAAAAAGACCGTCCGCGGGCGTGGCTCGATCCCGGACGCGCTGGGCGGTGGCGAGGCTGACATCTCGAACAAGATGTTCGGATTCGGGGTCGCGATCGGCAGGCGCCTTTGAGGACGCCCGGCTCTCGAACTGGGACGATTACCAGTTGACACCGGAGACGTGCGGGGCGAGCGTCTACGGTGTTCGCCAGCCTTTCGAGAAATACAGCCATGGATCCTGAGCCATCGCATCAGCTTGCCGCCTGGCTCGCCGGCGGCCAGATCACCGCTTCGGTATGGGTATTGATCAGCCTGGTTCTGCTGATGGTAGTAGCAGGCCTGCTCGTGCTCTCGGTCATCCTCTGGCGGCAACTCCTTTCGACGCAGGGACGGCTCTGGAAGGAGTGGAGTGCACGTGCGGAAGTCGAGCGCGCGCTGTCGGACAAGGAGCAGCGTCTGCAGACGATCTTCGAGTCGCAGCTGGAGTGCGTGAAGCTGCACGATGCGAACGGAACCATCTTGACGATGAATCAGGCGGGTATCGCCCGTCTTGGCGCCCGGTGCGCAGCACAGGTCGTCGGCACATCCGTGTACAGCTTCATTGCGCCGGAGCATCACGAGCGGTACCAGACCCTGTCCGCATCCGTGTTCCAGGGCAATTCCGACTCGATGGAGTTCCGGCTCTGCTGCGCCGCAGGGAACCAGCGACTCTTCGAAACACATGTCGTTCCGATGCGCGATTCGAGCGGCACCATCCTGGCCGCACTGGCCTTGACGCGCGACATCACGGATCGGCGGAATGCCGAAGAGCGGGCGCAGCGTCATCTTTCGGATCTGGCGCGGGTGGCGCGCATCACCTCGATGGGTGAAATGGCGTCCGGCCTCGCTCACGAACTCAACCAGCCCCTCGCTGCCATCGTCAATTACGCTTCGGCTGCGTTGCGGGTGATGCGAACTTCACCAGAGAAGATGGCAAGCGCCATCGATTCGCTCGAAGCCATTACCGAAGAGGGACAGCGCGCAGGCCAGATCATCCGCAACGTGCGCGACCTGGTTAGTCGGACGGAGCCCACGAAGGCGCCAGTCGATGTGAACGAGATCGTCCGGATGATGGTGCTGCTCGCCAAGCCCGAAGCGGCCCGGCACGGAGTTGCGATCCGAATGCAGCTGGGCGCGGGCACCGGCGTCGTTCACGCCAGCAAGATCGAACTCGAGCAGGTCGTCTTCAATCTGCTTCGCAACGCCGTCGAGGCAATGGGGTATCCCGAGTCCATCGGCCAACCGGCGGTGATCATTTCCACGCGACGGACCCCCGTCGGCAGCGTCGAGGTCGAGGTCGAGGATTGCGGCCCCGGCATCGCGGATGACGACATCGACCAGGTGTTCGATCCGTTTTTCACCACGAAAGTCGACGGGATGGGGATGGGGCTTTCGATCAGCCGCTCGATCATCGAGGCCCACGACGGCCGCCTCTACGTGCGGCCGAACGCGGACAAGGGCGTCACCTTCGGATTCACGCTGCCGCAGTCGGAAGTGCGGTTGGCAGCGTGAGACCGGTATGCGTCATCGATGACGATGAAGGAGTAGCAAGATCGCTGCGTGCGCTCTTGTCATCCGTCGGCATCGAGGCGACGAGGTATGCCTCGCCGGAAGCGTTCCTCACGAGTGCCAATCCCGCGGATTTCGGATGCCTGGTGCTGGACGTGCGGATGCCAGGGATGAGTGGCATCGATCTCTACGAACTCCTGCGCTCGCGTGGCTTGAACATTCCCGCCGTCTTTATCACCGGCCATGGGGACGTGCGGACCGCCGTTCGTGCCGTCAAGGCCGGCGCGATCGATTTCATCGAAAAGCCTTTCCGCGACCAGGAACTCCTGGACTGCGTCCAGAAGGCACTGGCCAGGGACGTCGAACGTCGTGCGGGCACGGACGACTCCGCGGTCACCGAAGAACGCGTGAAGACGCTGACGGCGCGGGAAAAGGAAGTGCTGGACTTGGTGGTGGCGGGACAGTCCAGCAAGGTGATCGCCAGGCAGCTGCATATCAGCCCCAAGACCGTGGAATTCCACCGGGCCCGCGTGATGGAGAAGATGCACGCGCGATCCGTTCTCGACCTGGTTCGGCTGCTGCTCACCGCGCGGCCTTCGACGCCGTCCTGAGGCGCTGCACCCCAAGTTGCTGCGCGCGTGACTAGGGGATCTACCGGCCGCTACGGGTGATGCCCCTAGTCGTACCGATGACGCAACCGAGTTGTTCGCATCGACCACGGCCTCGACACTTTTGGCAGTTTCAGGGCGTGCATTTTCGGACCCTGATCTTTCCACTAATTGCTCAGGGGGCCCCAATGGTCATGTCCGCGATTGGCAACAAGATTCAAACGATGACGACAACTCTTCAGAAGAATCCGGGAGTCGCCGCCAAGGTGGTCTACAAAGCCCAGACGCGCCTTCTGGAAGGTACGCGGAGCACACAATGCGGCGTTTCGGTCCGCAAGCACACCGCGCTCCTCGTCGACGAGCCCGCCGAGCTGGCAGGAGCCGACACCGGCCCGAATCCGGTAGAGCTTCTCTTGGCCTCGCTGGGAACCTGCCAGGAGATCACCTACTGCCTGTTCGCCAACGTGATGGGTATCGAACTGGACTCAGTGACGGTAGATTTGAAGGGGCAGATGGACGTGCGCGGACTGTTCGGCATCGACGAATCGATCCCCCCGGGCTTCCAGAAAATCACCTTCGAAACCCGAATCGTCAGCAATGCCGACGCCGAAGACATCCAGAAACTCATCCGGCTCGTCGAATCCCGCTGCCCTGTGATGGACACGATCCATCGCCCTGTGGACGTCTCCGGCAGCGCGTTCCTAAACGGCGAGGCAATAAGCGCGGCGTGATTGAGGGCGGCGCAGAAATCCTGCGCCGTAGAGGCGACCAACGCACGGTGCCTAGTAGAGACCCTAGGTATCACTGAGTCGCGTCCGGGTACCTCGGACCAGCCCGGTTTGAAAGCATCCGTTACATCGGCTTGCCCACGGGCCGGCGATGAGTCGCACCAAAATAACTAAAGGAGATCCCCCATGCAGCGCTATGCAGTCGGACGCGCGATTCCGTCCCCAGCCTGATCTGTCCACTCGCATCGCGAACGCCTGTCAAGGGCTCGCGGTGGCTGATTCACTCGGCCATGCGCCGATTTCTACGACGGACTGCGACTGCTTCTAAGTAGGTAACCGCTGCCGTCGTGAACTAGTCAACACAGACTTTCCAGCCGTCTAACAATTTCCAACCGAGAGTTCGAAATGATCAGCGAGAAAGAAACCGTCACGATGACGAAGCCGTCAAAGTGGAAAGAGCTCAGCTCCCCCATCACGATGCGTGGGGTGACGTTCAAGAACCGGATGATGCGCTCCGGCATGTACGAGGGTATGGCGACCGAACGCGGCATGGTGACGGCCGACCTCGAATCCTGGATTGCGCGCCAAGCCGCCGGTGGTGCCGGCTGCATCTTCCCGGGCTATAGCAACGTTGCTCTGCCCCGCTGCATGCCGTTCCAGACGGGTTCCTACAGCGACAGCCACATCCCCGGGCTGAAGAAGCTGGCCGACATCATTCACTCGTACGGCGCCGTAGCCGGCCTGCAGCTGGCGGCCGCCGGACGCCAGGCCAATCCCAACCTGTTCTTCTCCGATGCGGAGGCCGTGATGGGCCCGTCGGCAATGGGACCGAGCCCGATGTACGCGGCCGCGTGCCGTGAGATGACCGAAGCCGAGATCTGGAAAGCGATCGAGGACACCGCAGCCGCGGCAGTGAGGGCGAAGAAGGCCGGCTTCGATGTCGTCCTGCCCAACGCCGCCCACGGCTACCTGCTCGCGCAGTTCCTGTCACCACACACCAACAAGCGAACTGACGCGTGGGGTGGTTCGCCGGAAAAGCGTTTTAAGTTCTTCGACGAAGTTTTCCGTGCCGTCAGGAAAGCGGTAGGCCCGGACATGCTGGTCTGGACCAAGATCTCCGTTGATGAGCCATGGGACGACGGGATCAATCTGGACGAAGCACGAATTTTCATTCCCGAAGTGGCAAAGCTGGTGGATGCGATCGAGATCAGCGGTGGAACGATCGTCGACAACGTCTTCATGATGACCCGGGGCGAGATCCCGATCGGAACCCTGAAGAAAGGCATCGGTAGTTCGGTGGGCGGTATTTCCGCCGGCCTCATCGACGCGCTTTATGGCATGCGGGATTCCGTCAAATTCGAGGAAGCGTACTGGTACAAGCATGCGGTCGCCCTGAAGCCTCTCTGTGGCGACACGCCTCTGATCCTCACGGGCGGGCACAAATATCCCGCGACCATGAATCAGATCGTCAAGGAGGGCACGGCCGACATGCTTTCCCTGGCAAGAGTACTGGCTGCGGAGCCCAACTTCCCTAACGAAGTTCTCGAGGGAAGAGAAGACCCTGGCAAGTGCTCGAACTGCAACAAGTGCTTGGTCGAAGTGGTACTGGGCAACAAGCTGAGGTGTTTCCTGCCGGATCCGGGATACAGCTTCAACTGACCTCGCGCTGTTCCACACCCCAGAACGAATGTCGCCTCGAATCTGCAATAGCAGACGGGGCGACAGGATGACGACTCGAAGCGCCCATTGCCGTAGCCAGTTTTGCACGCACCCATGAACCGCCGACGGAAACTCGCCGGCAGATCAGAACCGAGGAGTTTGAAATGAAAACATTGAAGCAATGTTTCACCGCAGCTGCGACAGCCGCGATGCTCGTCACTGGCCTCGGCCAACCGGCAGTCGCCGACGAGACCTGCAACTCGCCGTACATGTCTCGCCTGATCAAGGGCCAGGAGCAATTCCTGCACGTCTGGACCCTTGGAGTAAAAGGCATGGGCGACGGGTCGGACAAGCTCGTCACCGTCGATTCCGATCCCAAGAGCAAGACCTATGGAAAGGTCATCCACTCCTTGTCTGTCGGCGGGCGCGGCGAGGCGCATCACGTTGGATTTTCCGATGACCGGAAGTTCATCTGGGCGGGTCGTCTCGACGACAGCAAGATCTTCATCATCGACGTGGGCACGGATCCGGCGAAGCCGAAGGTCGTCAAGACCATCACGGATTTCGCAGCAAAGACGGGGTATGTTGGTCCACATACTTACTACGCCATGCCGGGAAGGATGCTGATCCAGGCCCTGTCCAACACGAAGGATCACAGCGGCGTCAGCGGTCTGGCGATGTATAGCAACGCAGGCGAGCTGATCGAGACGTACCCGATGCCCAAGGATCAGGCCGATATCGGCGGAGGCGATGGCTACGCCTACGACATCGCAATCAACGCGCGCAAGAACGTGTTGTTGACCTCCAGCTTCACCGGCTGGACCAACTACATGATGGACTTCAGCAAGGTGCTGGCCGACCCGGCTGCAATGAAGAACTTCGGGAACACCATGGTGATCTGGGACCTGAAGGCGATGAAGCCGAAGAAGGTGCTGGACGTGCCCGGCGCGCCGCTCGAGATTCGGTGGAATCTAGCCGAAGGCCAGGACTGGGCAATCACGTCGACGGCGTTGACGTCGAAGCTGTGGCTGGTCAAAGAAGATGCGAAGGGCGAGTGGCAGGCCAAGGACGTCGGAAATATCGGCGACCCGTCCAAGGTTCCTTTCCCGGTCGACATCTCGATCAATGCGGATGGCAAGGGTCTGTGGGTCAACACCTTCTCTGACGGCACCGCTCGCTTCTATGACATGACCAACCCTGAGAAGCCGAAGCAGGTCTACGAGAAGGTCATCGGCAAGCAGCTCAACATGGTCTCGCAGAGCTGGGACGGCAAGCGCGTGTACTTCACGTCCTCGATCTTCAGCCTATGGGACAAGAAGGGCGCCGACGACGAGCAGTTCCTGAAGGCCTACGACTGGGACGGCAAGGAACTCACGAAGAAGTTCGAACTGGACTTCTACGCACTCAAGCTTGGCCGCGCTCATCACATGAAGTTCAGTGCCAAGAGCGACGTCGCGTCCTCCGACGCGTCGCTGCTGACTTCGCGCCGATAATGAGCTGGAAGGGCGCACTGCCTGTAGCCGCATTGCTTGCGGCGGTATGTAGTGCGCCCTGCGTCACTTTTGCGCAGGTCGTCCCCAGCCCCCCAGTGCAGGATTTCGTGCCACCGGCGGTAGGGACTTACCGCCTGCCGCCGATTCAAAAAGCGACGGACGGGTGGGTGCTCGACGGCAATTATTTTCCGAGGCGCCTGTCGAGCTACACGCACGACGCGGTGACCCTGCTCACCTTCATCTACACGTACTGCTCAGATCCGATCGGGTGTCCTCTGGCGTACGCCACGCTCGACGGAGTCAAACAGGGCGTGCTCCGCGACGCTGCACTGAAGGGCCGCGTCCGGCTGGTGAGCCTGTCGTTCGACCCTACGAATGACACGCCTGACGCGATGCGCATCTACGGCGGGCAGAACGCACGTGACGAGACCGTACCGTGGAAGTTTCTCACCACGTACTCGATGTGGACGCTGAAGCCGATCCTGGACGGATATGGGCAGGATGTGGACGTGCTCTACGATGGGGAAGGCAAAGCAACGCGAGCGCGTGCCCACATGCTGAAGATGTTCCTGATCGATCCGCGGGGCGTCGTGCGAGAAGTCTATAGCGCGGCGTTTCTGCACCCGGACGTCATCCTCAACGACCTCAGGACCATCGCGGCGG
This sequence comes from Panacagrimonas perspica, assembly GCF_004364935.1. GTDB lineage: Bacteria > Pseudomonadota > Gammaproteobacteria > Nevskiales > Nevskiaceae > Panacagrimonas > Panacagrimonas perspica. Next base: position 142,539 of record NZ_SOBT01000010.1, read on the forward strand.
AAACGAGACCCTAGCGTGGGTCTCCTCGGACGACTTCCGACGCAACCCTGGCGAGCGCTCGCTGCCGCTCTGGCTTTCGCGTTTGCCGCATGTCTTCCGGCTCATGGGGAAGCGGCAGAAGACGCCGCCGCGGAGTGGCTTGGCTTGCCCGCGCTGCCCTATCCCGCCGCGTCGGAATCGCTTCGTGAACTCGGTCGGCGCCTGTTCTTCGAGCGCCGGCTCTCGTTCAACAATGCGATGTCCTGTGCGATCTGCCACGTGCCGGAAGAGGGTTTTGGCACGCACACGTCGCGTACAGCCGTCGGACTGGAGGGACACCTGCTGCCGCGCAATGCGCCGACCTTGCTTAACATCGCGTGGCGACCCCGCTTGTTCCATGACGGCCGTGAAAGCTCACTCGCGGACCAAGCCTGGCTGCCCCTGCTGAATCCGCTCGAAATGGGCAACCCGTCCATCTCGCATGTCCTGGAGATGCTGGGCGCTGACCCGGAGTATCAGAAAGCGTTTCAGGCGATCTTCGGCAGCAAGCAGCCCACGATGTCGCAAGTCGGTGAGGCTCTTCAGGCTTTCGAGCGATCGCTGGTGGCGGCAGGGTCCCGATTCGATCTGTGGAAATACCGCGGGCAAGCGTCGGCACTGACTCCCGTCGAGCGAACCGGCTTCGATCTCTTCCAGGGAAAGGCACTGTGCTCGTCGTGTCACGTCGTCGGCAAAGACGACGCTGTCTTCACTGACGATCGATACCACGTCACCGGTGCGTTTCTCCGAGAAGCGTCGCCTGCCGCCGCGGGATCCAGCTCTGACGAGATGGCGACGTCGCCCGTCGAAATCGAATTAGCGGCATTCGTACAGGCGGTGCGTTCCGATCTGGGTCGATATGAAATCACGATGGACCCTGCGGATCGCTACGCCTTTCGTACTGCCAGTCTGCGTAACGTCGAGCTGACGGCGCCTTACATGCACGATGGCTCGCTGCTCACGTTGGAAGCGGTCGTTGAATACTACGATCGGGGCGGAGACGCCGTGCCGAACAAGAGTCCACTGATCCGACCGCTTCACCTGACGGCCGAAGAGCGGGCGGCTTTAGTGGCTTTCCTGAAGACTTTGTCGTCGCCTGCAGCTGCTGCACTTCCCACCAGGCTCCGCGCGATTCCTTAGCATCAGCGCTGACGATCCTGCGGTGCAAAAGAAAATGCACGCTCGCAGTCCGCATCCGCGTTTCACGTATGCGTTCCATGAGCAATGAGATGCGTGGGGCCCCATTTCTGCCAGGAGGAGTTCGGCCATGAGAAGGCTGTCGATGCTGCGGTCGATCCAGGCCTTCGAAGCAGCGGCCCGGCATGGGAACTTCGGCAAGGCCGCTGAAGAGCTGGGCGTAACGCCAGCGGCCGTCGGTCAACACGTGAGAGCGCTGGAATCCTGGACCGGCACGAAGCTCTTCAAGCGACAAGGTTCGGGATCGAATCGTCTGACGCTCACGGAGCGCGGTGCGGTGGCGCTGGTTGATTTCAAAGCCGGGCTCGACCGGGTGGCGATGGGGCTGGAAGGGCTTCGGACCAACGACCCATCGAGGCCGCTCGTCGTCACCGCGTCCCATTCATTTGTAAGTTGCTGGTTACTCCCGCGACTCCCATCTTTCTCGGCTCGACACCCGGAAATCGAACTGAGGCTCGAGGTGAACGACGGGCTCGTCGACATCGAAGGGGGTGACGCCGACGTCGGTCTGCGGTTCGGGGGCGGGACCTGGGACGGCCTCGTTGCCCAAAAGCTGATGGAAGAGGAAGTGTTCCCGGTTTGCAGCCCGGCGTGGGCAAAGAGATTCGAAGAGGTGCAACTCGAGGAGGTCTTTTCCTCCTCGGTTCTGATCCAGGATAAGTCGATCCCGCACCTGAAGATCTTTCCAACTTGGGAAGAATGGCTGGCCAAGATCGGCGCTCGTCCGGGACCCTCGGAGAAGCGCCTGGAGATCAACTCATCCGCGACCGTCATCCAGGCGGCCGTGGGTAGCCAAGGCATCGCTTTGGCGCGACGTGCTTTCGTCGAAAGCGAATTGAGCACCGGCCGGCTGGTGCGCCTTGCCGGCAACGTGACGTGGGCGTTGGGTTGGAGCTATTACGTGGTCCACCGGCCTGAGGACGCCCTTCGCGAAGCCGTGCGAGCTTTCGTCTCCTGGGCGGAAGAGGCCGCCCGCCGTGGAATCTAGTTGCCTTTGCCGATGAGGGCGGCGAAGAAAAACTATTCACCGCCCCAGGATAAATGCGTCGACCGCGCGATGGCTCGGGGAAATACTCCGAATGCACCCCGGACGCTTCCATGCCGCGGGGCTCCGAGCCGACAAATAGTCGATCGACTATTCAATCCCCGGAAACGTCAATCCACGTCATAGCAGGAGCACATCATGCCGCTCGTAGTCATCAAGGGAATCGAAGGCGTTTTCAGCGCCGCACAGAAGCAGGAAGTGATCAAGAAGATCACGGACACGATGGTCTCGGTCGAAGGTGAGCGCATGCGCGCCATCACCTGGGTGCTGTTCGAGGAAGTGAAGAGTGGCGACTGGGGCATCGGCGGCAAGTGCTTCACGGCCGAAGACGTCAAGAAGGTCCAGGCGGGCGGCTGAGGACATCGGCGCGCTCCGGCGCGCCAAGTTCTGTCAGAACCCAGCCCAGCGCATCGCGGGATGCGGACATCCCGCGATGCGAAGCCAGGGAGCAGGATCGATCGGCCCGCACGCCCCGCATCACCCGAACATCGAGGTTCTCGCTTTCGTTTCATTCGGCGGCTTCATCGACAGTTGGAAGACCCGCCAGTCCACGTCACAGCTACCCAACTTTCCGACTGCCGATACGGCAGCCGACTGGAGAAGAAAATGGATGGAGATAGAGGTTTGACAGCACTCCTGCCCTCTGTGAAGGCGTTCATCGCCACACCGCGGAAGGTCCTGATCGACGGAGCCTGGGTCGCGGCGAAGAGCGGCAAAACCTTCGAGGTTTTCAACCCGGCGACGGGCAGTGTGATCGGTCATGCCGCGGCCTGCGAGAAGGCGGACGTCGATGACGCGGTGAAGGCCGCGCGCAAGGCGTTCGACCAAGGTCCTTGGACGAAGATGACGCCTTCCGAACGTGGCCGGATCATCTGGAAGGTAGGCGACTTGATCCTCAAATACGCCGAAGAGTTCGCGCAGCTCGAAGCCATCGACAACGGCAAGCCGATCGCGGTAGCGCGCGCGGCCGACGTCATGCTCGCCGCCGACATCTTCCATTACATGGCCGGCTGGGCCACCAAGATCGAGGGCAACAGCCTCTCTCTGTCAGTGCCGTACACCCCCGGCGTGGAATACCAGGCGTTCACGCGCAAGGAGCCGATCGGCGTCGTCGCGCAGATCATCCCCTGGAACTTCCCGCTGCTGATGGCCGCCTGGAAGCTCGCGCCGGTGCTGGCCTCGGGCTGCGTGGTCGTCATGAAGCTGGCCGAAGAAACACCAATGTCCGGCTTGCGTCTGGCCGAGATCATGCAGGAGGCCGGCGTACCCAACGGCGTGGTGAACATGCTCACCGGCTTCGGTGAGCCCTGTGGTGCGCCCCTTGCGGCACATCCGCAGGTCGACAAGGTGGCCTTTACCGGCTCCACGGAAGTTGGCAAGCTGATCGTGAAGGCCGCCTCCAATGATCTGAAGAAGGTCACGCTCGAACTCGGCGGCAAGTCGCCCAACATCATCCTCGACGACGCGGACCTGGATGTCGCCATCGCTGGCGCAGCGATGGGCATCTTCTTCAACCACGGCCAGGCCTGCTGTGCGGGGTCGCGCCTGTTCGTACAGGAGAAGATCTTCGACAAGGTCGTGGCTGGCATTGCCGACATCGGCAAGAAGATCAAGCTCGGACCGGGCCTGGATCCGACGACCGAAATGGGGCCGATGGTGTCTCAGGCGCAGTACGAGCGCGTGTCGGGATTCCTGACATCGGGCAATGAACAGGGTGCCAAGGCACTCTGCGGCGGCAAGCCGGTATCCGGCAGCGGTTACTTCATCGAGCCGACGGTGCTGGTCAACACGAACGAGCGGATGAAGGTGGTGCAGGAAGAAATCTTCGGGCCAGTCCTTACGGCGATGCCGTTCAAGAACGTAGACGAGGATCTGATCCGTCGTGCCAACGACAGCTTGTTCGGACTCGCGGCCGGTATCTACAGCACCAATATCAACAAGGCGCACAAGATCGCAAACCGTTTGAAGGCAGGCACGATCTGGATCAACTGCTACAACGTCTTCGATGCCTCCATGCCTTTCGGTGGCTACAAGCAGTCGGGCTGGGGTCGCGAGATGGGCCACGAAGTGTTGAAGAACTACCTCGAGACGAAGTCGGTCTGCGTCGCGCTCGGCAGCGCGATCTAGTCGGCCACCGCGTCGCAGCTGCGCCGGGTCGTGCTCGGCGCAGCTTCTCCCGCGGCCTTGACTCCCATTGATCGGTCACGGCAGCTGCAACGTCAGTGCTCGCTCGTAACGGCCATGGGACGGGGGCACCTCCGGCGAGGGGCAGTTCTGGATGCGTCTCGATTCACAACATCAAAAGCCTTAGCTGCACCAGCTTGAGGAAATGCCCATGACGAACGATCCTTTCAGCCAGTTCAAGGCCGGACAGCGCGAAGCCTGGGCCCTGTTCTCTCCCATGGCGACCTTCACGACGCCACCGGCAGCGACCCTCGTGGAGTTCGCCGCGGTGCGAGAGAGTGACAAAGTGCTCGACGTTGCTTGTGGTACGGGCGTAGTGGCGGTCACGGCCGCGCTGCGCGGTGCCAACACGCGCGGACTGGACCTCTCGCCCGTCCTGCTAGAAGACGCTGCTGCGAACGCTGCCACGGTCGGATTGAGCATCGAGTTCCTGGAAGGAGATGCCGAAGCCTTGCCTTACGACGACGGCACCTTCGACGTGGTGTTGAGCCAGTTCGGGCACATGTTTGCACCGCGCCCCGAGTTGGCGACGGCAGAAATGCTCCGCGTGCTTAGGCCGGGTGGAACCATCGCGTTCTCGACTTGGCCACCCGACCTGATGATTGGAAGCATTTTTTCCCTTCTCGGGCGCTATCTGCCCGGACCGACCAACGCCGCGCCGCCGTCGCAATGGGGCGATCCCAATATCGTGCGTCAACGGCTGGGAGATGCGGTTAAGGACGTGCAATTCCAGTACGACGACATGGTGATGCCTGCGCTCAGTCCGAAGCATTACCTTGCCCATATGGAGCGGACAGCCGGCCCGGTCATAAAACTTGTGCAGACGCTCAAGGACGAGCCTGGGCGCCTCACGCAGTTCCGCGCCGAGATGGAGTTGCTGATCGCTCGTTTCTTTTCGCACAACCGCGTTCGGCAGACCTTCCTGATGACGCGCGCAACAAAGTGCTAGGCCTGATCGCCTTTTAATGATCACGCGCGCCGGCGACGAGTGTGCCGACGCTATCGCCCCATGCACGATCTCATGCATGAGCAACATCTTTACCCCATAGCCGGAGCAGCTCGCTATGGACACCCGCGAAGTCGGGCTCGACGTACAAAGGAATGAGCGCCAACCACTGGAGACAAAAATGAGCGTCGCATCGTATTACTCGCAGGAAGCACACGGACCGTTTTTCACCAAGCCGCTGGGCAACTTCGAACTTGAGTCCGGAGTGACGCTGCGGAACGCCACCATCGCCTACTCGACATTTGGCACGCTCTCCCCGGCAAAGGACAACGCGATACTTTTTCCGTCCTGGTACTCGGGGACGTCTAAGATCATCGAGCAGGCGTACATCGGCCAGGGGCGCGCGCTGGATCCGGACAAGTACTTCATCGTCGTGGCCAACCAGCTCGGCAATGGATTGTCGTCGTCGCCGCACAACATGCCGTCCCCGCTCAATGGCGCAAGTTTTCCCGAAGTCATGATCGGGGACGACGTCCGCGCGCAGCACCAACTACTGACGGAGCACCTCGGAATCGAGGAGCTTCAACTCGTGCTCGGTGGATCAATGGGTGCGCAACAGACCTACGAATGGGCGGTGCGCTTTCCCAAGATGGTCAAGCGCGCCGCGCCTATCGCAGGTACCGCCAAAGGCACCGCGCACAACCAGCTCCTGGTACAGACCTTTCGCGAAGCCATCACAAGCGACCCGCGCTGGGACGAGGGCTGCTACTCCGACGCCGCCGCGGTACAGCGGGGCCTGCGTCGTCATGCGCGCGTGTTCGCCGCCTCGGGATTCTCGCCCAGGCTGTTTAGCGAGGAAGGCTGGCGCGCGATCGGCTTTTCGTCGACGGAGGATTTCCTGACGAACTTCGTGGAAGGTTACTTCCTGCCGATGGACCCCAATAACCTGCTGCTGATGCTCAACAAGTGGGCCAAGGGCGACGTCACGCGCGGCGCCGGCGGCACCTTACAGTCGGTGCTCTCGAAGATCACCGCGCGTGTGACCACGATCGCCATCCAGGAGGACGGCTTCTTCCCGCTGGCCGACATTCAGGCCGAGCAGAAAATGACCCCGAACAGCGAGCTGGTCACGATCTCCTCGCCCTGGGGGCATCTGGCGCTCTTCGGCATCGATCCGGAGTACAACTCGAAGATCGATGCCACGCTCAAACGGCTGCTCTTGGCCTGATCCAGCCAGAGGGTTGAGTCTTGCAGCGGCAGGCTCGAATTTGCACACGAAATATCCGGGCCCGCTGTGCCGTGGAAGTCGCTGCCGAATCTTATTGATCGGGCCGATTTGGCTGATCGCGGCACACAGGCGGCGGCCGTAGCCACCGGCGACGATGCTGTGCCGACGCCGCCGCACTGCCTGCCGCGGTCGGTGCGCCACCGTCGCTGGCGGTCGCAGCCTGGGCTCATCACGTTGCTCGCGAGATGCTGAAGAGCCCTCGCCGATTGAATCCTGAGGTCGCCGTAACTGCTGCGGATTGAATGGGGCTTGTGGGCGCCTGCGGCAGACAGACCATTTGGATCCACGACGTGGTGGGTGCCGTCATCTATCGGGCGATAGCAGCTTCATTACCGCGAATCGCGGCCAGCTTGGCGGCGAAACTGGCAGTGGTGATCGGACCCAGGTGGGTTTCGCGCAGGCGACCCTCGGCGTCGAAAAACAAGGTGGCCGGAAGTCCGGGCGTCTGGAACGACGCGGCGACGGTGCCCTCCGTGTCCAGCAGCACCTGCTCGATCCGCACGCCCGCGCGCTGCAGGTAGGCGATGACGGCTGAGGCCGGTTCGCGCTGGTTAACGAATACAAACTGCGTATCCGCATACTCATCCTGAGCTGCCTCCAGCACCGGCATCTCCCGCCGACACGGCGGGCACCACGATGCCCAGAGATTGACCACCAACGGCCGTCCCTGGAAGTCGCTGAGCCGCGTGGGGCGACCATCCAGCGTCAGCAACGCAATTCCCGGAATAGACACACTGTGCTGCTGAAACAGGCGCAATCCGTTGCTCAGCGCCGCCCATGCAAAAAGCCCCGCAAACATGGCCGCCCCGAGCGGACGACGGATGCCCGGATCGTGGCGTGTGAGCCACAGTCCGAATGCAACGGACCCTGCAACCCCGGGCAACGCGAGAAACCCGCCGTCGTGGATCATCAGGATCGACAGCGGTTCCGCCATGTACTCCGGCCACCAGCGCAACACGAAAGCGAGACGGGCTGTCAGCAGGCCTGCGAGCAGCAGATCGACGAGTTGTGAAGCCTGCCGTCGCCACCCGCCGCCGGGTCGTAACCGTTCGAGTGTGTAGGCAACGCCTAGCGAACATGACAGGGCCAGCAGCAGGATCACCACCGGCATCGGCAGTGGTCCAAGGCTCAGCATCAGCGCAGCGCGTTGGAGGCCTTGAGACCACCGACGATGTAGCGCGCGTTCGTGCAGCCCAGCGCGCGCAGACTGTCGGCCGACAGTGCGCCGCGATTATTGACGTTGCAGTAACAGAGGATGGGCGTATCGAGATCCGGTACGAGGCTCTCAATATTCATCTCCAGCTTGCCGCGGCTCAGGTTCGCGGATCCGGCGATATGACCGCCCTCGTGCTCCTCGCGATCCCGGATGTCGAGCAGAACCGTGCCGGACTCCATCAACGCATCCACCTGTTCAGGTCCGACCCCTTCGACGCGCCCGCGGGCCGCGTCGGCGAGCGCCTGGAACTTCTGCGTGTACGACATCGGCGAACTCCGGAAATCGATGCGGCGTGCAGTGTGACACGTCATCGCTCTCGTGCTTCACCATAACCGAGCCAATTCAGCTCGAACATGATTTCCCGAATTAGCGAGTCTTGTGGCGCACTTACGGCGGGTCACTCTCATGTCGACGAGGTAGCTTTCACCGGCTCGACGGAAACCGACCATCTGATCGTGAAAGCCGCATTCGAATGACCTCCTGCCGGTGCTCGCGATAAGCCGGATCAGGAGCTAAATTCATTTAGACGGATGCCTCCGTTTCTCGTCAACTTTATACCTGCGAATCGAGCGCAGACGTAGTATTTTCAAGGTTCCCGCGCATCATCGAATGCGCGCCCGTTGGACTTCCAAGGAGAATTTGAGTGGGTACTGTCAAGACCTTGCTGCACGTTGAAGCCTCGCCCCGGAAAGATCGCTCTGCCTCCCTTGAGGTGGCCCGCTCTTTCGTCGATGCACTCAAAGCCAATTCACCAGGTCTTGCGGTCGACACGATGGACTTGTGGAAAACGACGTTGCCCGAATTCGATGGAGCCGCGCTGCAGGGCAAGTACGCCGGCCTTGAAGGAAGAGCACGCAATTCGGAAGAAGAGAAGGCCTGGAGCACGATCACGACGCTTGCCGATCGACTCAAGCGGGCTGACGTCCTGTTGTTCTCGGTGCCGATGTGGAACTGGACCATTCCCTACAAGCTCAAGCATCTGATTGATCTCATCACGCAGAAGGACGTGCTGTTCTCGTTCGACGAGAAAGGAATGAATGGCCTGCTGCACAACAAGCGCGCCGTTTGCGTCTACGCACGCGGCATCGACTTCACTCCGGGCACTGGCTTCCCTTCCTCATTCGATCACCAGAAGCCCTACATGGAGACCTGGCTGAACTCGATCGGCGTCACCGCGATCGACACGCTGATGGTCCAGAAGACCTTGTTTGGACCGGAATTGGACAAGCAGGAACGCGACGCTGCTTCCGAAGCCGCGCGTGCGTTGGCGGCAGGCATTTAGCCCTGTAGAACGCTTGCGGTATTCGGTCCCCCGGAGCCGCCCTGCGGTTCCGACGTAGAGCTCGGGACCGTCTCAGGACACGAAGCCGCCTGGCCCATTCTCATTGGGCCAGGCGCTGAGTGCGAAAATTGCCTGCTTCTCGAAAGCGAGAAGCTGTGGAACCTTGGCAGGCAGCGAAGTCAGCAGCGAGCGACGTAAACCCGTTCCGGGACGTGCGTGTTGAATCGTTCTGCCCAAGGCAGGACGAGCTCACCGGAGGGTCTCGGAAAGACGCCTTTGATTTCCGCGAACGTGGACGATCCAACTTCGAGGAGTTCGATCTGGGAGATGTCGTTCCAGGCAATGCGTCTGACGGACATTCCGATCTGGACGAACACGGATTCGGCACTCACCTGCACGAAGAAATATGCGCTGGTGCCGGCGAGCAGGCCTCGCCCGCCGAAGTAGTGTGCGTCGTCGAGACGCTTCGGATCGTGCTCCGTCCCCAGTTCCTTCAGTCGACGTTTGTTGATGACTATCCGAAGCACGCCGATGAGCCACGCACATGCGAGGACCGCGAGAACTCCGCAGAAGATGGCGACCGCGATGCTGCTGGAGCGTCGGTAGCCAGCCCAACCGCACAGTGCGGCGAGCACCAACAGGCCCGAGTTGTACAAGCTGGGATGGAAGGTGACCGGTTGGCGTTCCATTCGTCGAAGACAATCGGTTGAAGCGCGGTTCCGGGTCGGTCGTGACAGTGCTCCGTGCCCCCGGAATCCCAGAAAAAAAAACCCGCTTCCGATCAGCAGGAAGCGGGGCGTGACCGTGGTGGCGCCAGGGTCAAAAAGCAGCAGAACCACGAAAGCTGCCGAGGAGGCGAAACAGCTCTGCTGCTAGAGGAGACGTTTCTCCGATTTCGTCTGCGGCTTCACGCCCAGGAGCCAACAGCCGATCGAAGCGTGTTGACATCAGTTTCCGGAATTTCCATCGTCCGGAACAATCCGTAGGTGTACGTGGGGGAACTAGGAACCGCCCCAGGCAGATCGCTCGATGGCCGCAAACGAGCGCGTGCTACCGGGCGGCGACACCGGCGCCGGAATCGTGCACGGCCGTCAGGTCGGAGTCACCCACGTGCGGAGGATCCTCGAAGGTGTGGTACGGAGCCGGCGAGGCCACCGTCCACTCGAGGCCGTGCGCGCCTTCCCAGACGCGGTCGGTCGCTTTCTGACCCTTGCGGGCCATGCAGGCAATCATGTTGAAGATGAAGATGAACTGCGCGATGAAGAACACGAACGCGCCGATCGTGGAGACCATGTTGAAGTCCACGAACTGCACCGCGTAATCCGGCACGCGGCGCTGCATGCCCGCCAGTCCCGAGAAGTGCTGCGGGAAGAAGGTCACGTTGATGAAGATGGCCGAGAGCCAGAAGTGCACCTTGCCCCAGAACTCGTTGTACATCACGCCCGTCCACTTCGGGATCCAGTAGTACACGGCGGCGATGATCGAGAACACGGCGCCCGGCACCAGCACGTAGTGGAAGTGCGCGACCACGAAGTAGGTGTCGTGGTACTGGAAGTCCACCGGCGCGATGGCGAGCATCAGGCCCGAGAAGCCGCCGATCGAGAACAGGAACACGAAGGCGATCGCGAACAGCATCGGCGTCTCGAACGTCATCGAGCCGCGCCACATCGTGGCGATCCAGTTGAACACCTTCACGCCCGTGGGCACCGCGATCAGCATCGTGCTGAACATGAAGAAGAGCTCGCCGGCCAGCGGCATGCCCACCGTGAACATGTGGTGCGCCCACACGATGAACGACAGGAACGCGATCGACGCGGTGGCGTAGACCATCGAGTCGTAGCCGAACAGCGTCTTGCGCGCGAACGTCGGGATGATCGTGGAGACCACGCCGAACGCCGGCAGAATCAGGATGTAGACCTCGGGGTGACCGAAGAACCAGAAGATGTGCTGGAACATCACCGGGTCGCCGCCGCCCGAAGCGGTGAAGAAGCTGGTGGCGAAGTACTTGTCGGTGAGCAGCATCGTCACGGCGCCCGCGAGCACCGGCATCGTCGCGATCAGCAGGTAGGCAGTGATCAGCCAGGTCCAGCAGAACAGCGGCATCTTGAGCAGGGTCATGCCCGGCGCGCGCAGGTTCAGGATCGTCACGACGACGTTGATGGCGCCCGTGATCGAGCTGATACCCATCAAGTGGATGGCGAAGATCAGGAACGGGAAGCCTTCACCGGTCTGCAGCACCAGCGGCGGGTACATCGTCCAGCCACCGGCAGGACCACCGCCCGGCATGAACAGCGTCGAGAGCAGCAGCGTGAAGGCGAAGGGCAGGATCCAGAAGCCCCAATTGTTCACGCGCGGCAGCGCCATGTCCGAGGCGCCCACCATCATCGGGACCATCCAGTTGGCGAGGCCGGTGAAGCCGGGCATGACGCCACCGAAGATCATGACCAGCGCGTGCAGCGTGGTCATCTGGTTGAAGAATTCGGGATCGACGAACTGCAGGCCGGGGTGCCAGAGCTCGGCGCGGATCACCAGCGACATCAGGCCGCCGATGAAGAACATCGAGAACGAGAAGATCAGGTACAGCGTGCCCAGATCCTTGTGATTCGTCGTCTTGATCCACCGCATGATCCCCTTCTCGGGGCCATGGTGATGGTCGTCATGACCGTGGGCGTGATCGTCGTGAGCGTGGTCGTGGCTGGCCATCGCTACAGTAGTCCTGCGTTGTCGGTGACGCCGATCAGGCGCGGGCTTTGGGCACCGCGCGCGACGACTTCCTTCTGATCCTTGAGCCATCGACTGACGACTTCCCAGATTGGCTCGCCTTCAACATTGGCAGCAACCGGGGCCCAACCGGCGACCTTGTAGGTCTTGGTCGCGTCCAGCCGTTTTCCATTCAACCGGAGGTCCTGGATCCGATTGCCCACCTTCTCGAACGGTGCGATCGCGTAGGACAGGCCTCCGACCCGCACCATGTCTCCGCCCTGCTGCAGGTAGGGATCGGGGTTGAACAGGTTGTCCGCGACATCCTCGAGAACGGCCTTGACCCGCTCCCCCGTCATGTCGGTCAGGGTCGTCTGCGGATAGCTGATGGCCGTCTGGTTCATCACGTCTTCCAGGGTGATGGCCATCCCGGCGGTCAGGCTCGTGCCCCATCGGAACCCCGGCGAAAACGCAATCTCTGCGTTCTTCTCGGTGAGGAGCGCATCGAGAACGACCTGATCGAACGTTCCGTTGAAGTTACCCCGACGGTAGAGCGTCTCGCCGGCCACCGCGAGCCGCTGCCCAAGCTTCTCGGCGAAAGGAGCTCGAACCCGCGCGATGAGTGCCGCCATCTCGGGGTCGGGCGTGATGGCATCGGCGAACACGGGCAGCAGTCGATACTTCCAGCCAGTCGGCCGACCGTTCGCAACGGAGAAATCGAGAACGCCAAGAAACTTGCCGTTGCTTCCCGCGTTGGTGACCAGGGTCACGCCGCCCGCGTTCTTGACCTCGATCGGCCGGGCGACCGCGTCGTGCGTGTGGCCGCCCAGGATCGCATCGATACCGGAGACACGGCTGGCGAGCTTGAGGTCGACGTCCATCCCGTTATGCGATAGCAACACGACCACGACGGCGCCCTGCTTGCGCGCTTCGGTCACCACCTTCTGCAGGTTTTCTTCCTGTATCCCGAACGCCCAGTTCGGGGTGAAGTGGGCAGGGTTTGCGATCGGCGTATAAGGGAACGCTTGCCCGATGACAGCAGTCGGGACGCCGTTGATCTGCCGAATAACGTAGGGAGGGAAAACGGGATCGCCGAAATCCTGCGTCCGCACGTTGTGCGCGACGAAGTCGAGCGCGTTATTGAAGTCGGAGGAGATGATCTTCTCCACCCGGTCGCTCCCCAGCGTGAACTCCCAGTGACCCGTCATGACATCGACGCCCATCAGACGACAGGCATCGACCATGTCCTGGCCCTGGGTCCACATGGCGGTGGCGGAACCCTGCCAAGTATCGCCACCGTCGAGGAGCAAGGCGCCCGGCCGCGTCGCCTTCATTCGTTTGACGAGTGACGAGAGGTGCGCAAACCCACCGACGCGTCCGAACCTCGCCGATGCTTCCTCGAAGTCGAGGCAGCTCAGGGCGTAGGCTTCCGGAGAACCTTTCTTGATGCCGTAGCTGCGCAGTAGCGCGTCCCCGACGAGATGCGGCGGCCGATTCCTCGCCTCACCCACTCCCAGGTTGACCGAAGGTTCCCGGAACAAGATCGGGTTGAGCTGCGCATGGCAGTCCGTGAAGTGGAGCAGGTGCACTTGGCCAAACCGGGGAACGTCGTACAGACCGTCCCACGAAGCATCGGTCCCGGCGCGGCTGTTCGTGATCGGGAGACCGGAGACGACCGCCGCCGCCATGACCTGCAAGAACTCACGTCTCGAAAAAGTGCCGCTCATTGATCTTCCATTCATGCCGGCATCGCAGCCCGTTACTTGTTGACCGGTGACGCCGGGTCGAACAGGAATGCCATGACGTCGCGGATCTGCTCTTCCGTCAGGATCTTCGCGTCGCCGAAACGCGGCATGTGGCTGCAGGCGCTATAGGCGTGCGAATTCCAGATCCGTGTCCACGTGTACTTGAGCATCGCTTCCGACTGACCGCGGATCTTCCCGTAGCCGGCCAGCGAGGGACCCAGGGTTCCGAACGAAATCTCTTCTGGAGCCAGCTGGTGGCACGCGTAGCAGTTCCCGCCATTCGGCGTGGCGGGATCGTCCGAGGACTGCATGCCGGTTCCGGTCTGGGCGATCTTCTGTCCTTTCTCCCATTGCCCGAGCAGCTTTCCGTCTGCTGGAAGGACGACACCGTCCATCGCGGCCTTCTGAATTTTTGTGGCCACGTCGGCGGCTACTTCCATTCCTACAGGGCCACTGCAGGCCTGCTGCATCTCCGATTGCTGGAGTCGATCCAGCCCCGCTTGGCCCTTCGCCCGGTACGAAGCCGTCAGTGACTCGTTGTCACCGGCCATCGTGGTAGGGGAAAGCGTTGCTAACACGAGCACGAGCAACGAGAGGGTGGCCACAAGGCAGCGCGCGCTCATCGCTTGATCCCCGGTGCGTCCATGATGCCGCCGTTGGCAGTCGCGCCGAGGTAGGTGAGCAGGCTCACGGCGGCAGGTGACCCGAAGATGAGTTCAGGCAAGCGCTGCTGCCGCGCGCAATCCACCATCCGCCACTGCATCGTCCGCAGGGCGCCTTGCGAGACGCGATACGCCGGCCAGGATCGATACGCGTTGGCCGCACCTTCCTGGGTGGTGAGATTGGGGAGCACTGTGAGTCGAATTCGTTTGCTCGACTGCGAATGGCAACCGGCACACGAAAAGTCGTACGGACCCGCGCGGTAATTGAATAGCCGCTTGCCTTCGGCGAACGCTGCTTGTTCCTTGGCATGCTTCTGCGGCACCGAGATCACCTTGCCGCGGGATTGGCCGGCGATCCATGCAGTGAGCGCCTCCAGATCGGTGGCCGTCTGGCCCTGAACCGAAAACGGGCGCGCAGTGACCGCACTTTCCGACAGCCCTTGAATGTCGTTCATGCACCAAGCGAGCCGCGTCTCCAGATCCATGACTCGCCCCGCATCCTTGAAGTAGCGTGGCAACGAGGCGTACGCACCTGCCACGACTCCGGCCCCGAGCCCGAGGTCGCAAGCGGACAGCGGCTTGTTCTTCGGCCCTCTCGCGGCGCTCCATAACTCTTCGCCCTGCATCTCGACCAGCTCGGCAGGATTGCCCTCTCCCAGCATTTCCCGGTACTGGGAAAACATCTCGTCGTCGCCGGCGGCGAATGCGACGGATGCGCAGCAGGAGACGCAGAACAGGGCCGCACGAAACCAGCTTCGGGACGATACTGCGGAAGCGCTCACGACAGGGCGACCTGGTCGGTTCGCGAGTCACCCTGGTTGTCCTTCCAGGTGACGCTCACGGAGTCACCTGGGGTTCCACCCACGAACTGGAACTGGATGAACGGATTCTGGGAGACCGCAGGACCCCAGACCGCGGAGAGGACCACCTTGTCGTTGTGCTTGGCAACCACCTCGTTGATGTAATGGCCGGGAATGGTCTTTCCCTCCGGATCCTTGCGGAACCCGGTCTCCATCGGATGAGCAATGAGGACTTTGACTTCGGTGCGGCCGTCCTTGATGGCCGCGCGGATCTTCATCGGACTACCCATGACTTTCTCCTGTCTCAACCACCGCAGCCGCCGAGTGTCACCTTGGTCTCGCGAGTCGCGCTGAAGAGCTTCCCATCCGCCTTCACGACTGCGATCACGTTGGACGTCTGGGCGACCTTGACCCGCGCGCTGATCATGGCGTCGGTCTGATCTGGAATGGCGAACGCAGCCGCGAACGGGTTCGGGTTCTTCTCGATGATTAGGTAGATGTCCGTTGTGGACGGAAGCGAACTCTTCACTGTGATCGGAACCACCGAGCCGTTTTCGGCGATGTCGGGTGTCGTCAGCACGATCTGATCACTCGGTGTCGGTTTATCGCCCAAGGCCTTCAGCACGTCGTCGACCGTGCGCTCCTTGAACATGCCTTCGAGCGCCTGGGCCCAGGCGCGGATCGGAGCCAGAGAGAGGAGGAGCAGGCCGCCCATCAGCCGGGCCCCCGACCAGAGGACCTGCCTCCTCGAAAGCACCTCGCGCCGCGAGTGTCCGCCGTTATTCATATCGCTCACCGTCATTGCGCTGCTCCTCCTGCAATCCATTCCGTGATGGCTTTCATGGTTTCGTCGGGCAACTGGGCGAACGGAGGCATGGGAACCACTCCCCATACACCGCTGCTGCCGCCACGAATCTTCGACGCGAGATAGGCCGTGGCATCCTTGCGATCTGCGTACTTCGCTGCCACGTCCTTGAACGACGGGCCCAGGAGTTTCGCGTCGATAGCGTGGCACCCGAGGCAGCCGTTGCTCGACAACATCGGCGTGACGTCTGGACCGGTGCGCTTCGTGCCTAGACCCGTTGCCACGGGAGCAGTGGCGGGGCTCGCCGTCTCGGCTCCCATCGCCAGCTCGACGCCACGTACAGCGCCAAACGAACGATTCTGCTTCGCGAGGTCGCCATGCGAACCCCGCGCATGGTCAGGCAGCGCCGACGTGATCACCACGTCGCCGTGCAAGCAGTCCTGCATGCAAGGCTTGGCACGCGTATCGGCCTTGCCGCCCACCTTCCAGAGTCCGTGCTCCTGCGTCATCCCGTTGCGGTTCGGCAGCCGGGCCTGCACGTTCGCCATGGTCTTGTCTGACAGCACGAAGTCGGCGGGGACGATATCCGCGAGATGGAGCAGATACGCGAGCGCGGCGTAGACCTCGTTTGGCGAAAGCGACTTCGGCCGGTCCCAGGGCATCGCGCGGTTGATGTAGTCCCACAACGTCGAGATGGAGGACACCTTGGTGAACGTCGTGCGATAGCTGCCGCCTGCCTTCAGTGAGGCCACCCGGCCGGTGCGGATGTCGTCCGCCGTGGTGTTGCCGATCAGCGGCGTGAAGACGTGGT
Organism: Panacagrimonas perspica; assembly: GCF_004364935.1. Lineage (GTDB taxonomy): Bacteria > Pseudomonadota > Gammaproteobacteria > Nevskiales > Nevskiaceae > Panacagrimonas > Panacagrimonas perspica. The sequence goes on from NZ_SOBT01000010.1 coordinate 159,238, forward strand.
TCGCATCGCCGAAGTCGCCGTGGCAGCTGGCGCAACGAGCGCTCCACAGCGCTTCGCCTTCCGATACCGAGCCTTGCCCGGCTGGAAGCCCGACAAAATCGGGACGCACGTCGATGTCCCAGGCGCGGATCTCTGCGTCCGTGGCCGATCGACCGACGCCGGCATAGTCGGCTCGCACCACGCTGCTGGTGGTTGCCAGCAATCCGAGCAGACACAAGAGCGCAATGTGTTTCATAGCTGGACGTTCGAGACCTCGCCGGACCGGTCGACCCGCCAGGTCTGGATGGCATTGTTGTGATAGATCGAACGCGTCCCACGGACCTCGCGCAGCATTCGATAGCTGGGTTGCACGAACCCGGTGTCGTCCATGGCGCGGCTTTGGAGCAGGCAGGGCGAGCCGTCCCACGTCCAGTCGCAGTTGAATCGCGTCAGCGCCTTCGGAAGCTGCGGGCTCTCGAGCCTCGCTGCCTTCCAGTTCCGGCCGCCGTCAAACGAAACATCGACCCGCTTAATCGTGCCCCGGCCTGACCAGGCCAGGCCGGTCACGTTGCAGAAGCCCTGCCCCACCAGTTTCTGGCCGCCCGACGGCGTCGTGATCACCGACTTTGCTTCCTGGATCGACGTGTACTGCCGCAGCCGTCCGTCCGGCATCAGGTCGACGTAGTGGGCCACCTCGTCCTTGGCTCCGTAAGGCTGATCGCCCACTTCGATTCGTCGCAGCCATTTCACCCACGACACGCCCTGCACACCGGGAACGACCAGACGAAGCGGATAGCCGTTCTCGGGACGAAGCATTTCACCGTTCATCCCGTAGGCGACGAAGGCGTCGTCCAATGCGCGTTCCATGGGAATCGTGCGCGTCATGCTCGACCCGTCCGCGCCTTCCGCCAGCACGAACTTCGCCCTGGATCGATCGATCTTGGCGTCGTCCAGCAAAACCGACAGCGGAACGCCGGTGAACTCCGAGCAGGAGATCATGCCGTGGGTGTACTGGACGGTCGGCACCGCCACGTTTGCCCACTCCATGGCGGAGTTGGCACCGCATTCGATGAAGTGGATGCGCGAGACCGAGGGCAGACGCATCAGGTCGTCCATGGTGTACACGCGGGGGCGGCCGACGAGTCCGTTGATCATCAGGCGGTGACGCGATGGATCGACATCCACCCATCCCTGGTGATGTCGCTCGAAATGCAGGCCCGAGGGAGTGATGATTCCGAACAGCCCCTGAAGCGGAGCGAATGAGACGGACGCCTGCGCGACACTGGTCAGTCCCGGTGACTGCCTCCGCGCCAGTGACGTCTCGTAGATCGACGGATCGCCATATGGCTTGAAGACGACCGGCTTGCCGAGCAAAGTCGACCAAGGCGGCAGATTCAGGATCTCTGCGTCGCCGTCCGATGGATTGCCCGTCGCGCCCATCGCGGAGCCGGCCATCGCGCCGAGCGCAGCAGAGAAGGCACCGCGGATGAGACGCCGCCGATCCGGATCGATCCCGCCTTTCTGGATCGACACAATCAGCTCAGGGCCAAGAAACCCTTCCGGAGCCTTCTGGACGATCGTGCGTGCGCTGGAGTCCATATGCGTTCGCTCGGCTTCGGAGGGACTGACGGTCTCGAGTGCGACAAAAGATCCGGCTCGTACGGTCCGTCTCGGGCGGTCGTAGGTCGGTTAGTTGTTTTGCGGGGGACGACGGCGTCTTACGCGCCGTAATCGCCCGGCAGAACACTGGCAGATCGTCTATTCACGTCCTATCCGTGTGGCACCGGGTCGGGACTAGCAAGTTCCCGAGGTCGTCCGGCCCCAGCGGCTGATTCGCGTCCGCCTCCAGCCTGCGCAGGACACGGGCGGAAATAGCGTCGCGCCTTAGGCGCGCGAGGTTGGTGTACGTTTGATGACCGGGATCATCAGCGACACATTCCGAGGTGAGACGTGAACGCGAGAACGGATTCATGAACCTGCTGCGAGATGTGCGGCCTCGACATTCGAGGCGAAGCGTCTTGTCGTTCCTGGGGCGCGCTTTCGCGCTTTCGACTCCCTCTGCAGCCGCAATCGCGGCGGTGCCGCTGCCCGCAGTTCGCGTCGTCTACCATCTAGACGACGTATCAAACGCGATTGCCACGGTTCGAATGCTGCAGAACCACGTGAAGGCGGACAGCAGCGTGCAGATCGTCGTTGTGGCCCTGGGCGGGGGCGTGGATTTTCTGCTCGCAGGAGGAAAGGACAGCCGCGGAAATCCTTACGAGCCGATGGTCGACGACCTGTCCGCCGCGGGCGTGGCATTCCGCGCTTGCGGGAACACGCTCACTTTCAGGGATATTCCCGCGTCGGCCGTGCACCCCGAGGCTACGATCATAGAGTCGGGCGCGGCGGAGATATCGCGCCTTCAGTTTCGTGAGGGGTACGCGTACTACAAGCCCTGAGGGCATCGGCACTACTACCGAGGCCTCAGGCGCTCCAGCGTCATCCAGAACAGTTCGTCCGAGGAATACCCTTCGAACCGATGCTGCTCTACGCGATCCTCCACGATGACAAACGTGGGGGCGCGAACAATGGGCTGGCTGAAGCTGACGCCTGCTTCGAGATAGGTGCCGAGCGGAACCCTGCGCAACGGAAGCCGCCGACTCTCGTCCGTTCGCATATAGATGGCGCCGACCTGTCTTTCGAACAATTTGCAGGGGCCACAGGCGGGATCCTCGACGATCAACAGCTCTGCGTTGGAGGCGCCGGAGGTCTGAATCGTGAGCATGATCGAGAGCGCCGCGACCAGCGCGCGATTGAGCAGACCGAAGGGGAGCGAAGCCGAAATCAACGTGGGGATTGCCGCGTGAAATGTAGGGCGTCTCGGCTTTCGAGCACGCGCGTTGCGAAGTGCTCCGACTCGAGCCGGCCTCTACCCGACGAAAATGCGCTGATTGGCGAGTGTGCAATCGCAGTGTCATGGAATCGCTGCTGAACGATGCCCATTGGTGGCGCTCCCTGGATGTCATACGGCGACCGCCGCCGTACGTGATCCACTGAGAGCTTTGGGGCTACCCAAACCATTCGCAACGAGCACGTGTGCGTGGCTCACCTAGGATTCGTACTAGGTTCACCTGGGAATTGACCGCAGATGCGTTTGGGGGCGTTGCAGGAGAAGCTGCAGTGATGCTGGATCGCGGTGAGGCCGCTACAGTCAGTCGCGACTGAACGACCGCAGCATCGTCCGTCTCCGCCCAGCGCACACCATCCAGTGCACTGCCGAAGACTTCGTGCAGCGAAGATCATCGTGTCGACCCGATTCGGGCTCGATGAACACATTCAAATCAGATCGGATCAACGAGGAGAAATACTGTGAGTGAACATTCGGGTAGTTGTTTCTGCGGCGCCGTGCAGTTCACCGTCAGCGGCGAGCCGGCTGCGATGGGCTACTGCCACTGCGAATCCTGCCGACACTGGTCCGCCGGACCCGTAAACGCGTTCAGCCTGTGGAAGCCGGAGGCGCTGAAGGTCACCAAGGGCGCGGACAACATCGGCACCTACAACAAGACGCCGGTCAGCTTCCGTAAGTGGTGCAAGACCTGCGGCGGCCATGTCTTCAGCGATCACCCGCCGATGGGACTGGTGGACGTGTACGCCGCCGTCTTGCCGAGCCTGAAATTCCAGCCGGCCGTCCACGTCAATTACGCCGAGAAGGTTCTCAGCGTGAAGGACGGACTGCCGAAGATGAAGGATTTCCCCGCCGAGATGGGCGGTTCGGGCGTGACCTTGCCCGACTGAGCATCGCGCAGGTCGGACGGGGAAGGCGACCGATCGTACTCGCCGCCTTCTCCGTCTGATCGACACGCGTCGCGGTAGACGGCGCAATCCACGCGCCGACGGCGCGGCGCGGAACTCGAGTCGCAATTACGATCACAACGACGGCCATGCCCAGTCTCGAGACCCATTACTCGGCAGCCGCCATCGAACAGCGACTCCTGGCCGGTATCCGTGCGGCTGGACTAGACCCCGAGCAACGCTTGTCTCCCGAAGAACTCGGGGCGCTCGACCAGTTTCACACCGGGGGACTGCAGGCTTCGCTCGAACTGCTCGAAGCAGCTCGCATCCGCTCGACCGATCGTGTTCTGGATCTTGGCGCCGGGCTGGCCGGGTCGGCCCGGCTGCTCGCTTCCACCGTTGGCTGTCTTGTCGACTGCATCGAGCTGTCGTCCGATTACTGCGCGGGTGCCGCGCTGCTGAACCGGCTGACGGGCCTCGAAGACCGAATCACGGTGCGCCTGGGGAGCGCCCTCGATCTGCCGTATCCCGATGGCGCCTTCGACATCGTCTGGATGCAGAACGTGGGCATGAACATCGCCGACAAGCACACGCTTTACCGGGAGATCGCCCGCGTTCTCAAACCGGGTGGCCTCTATGCCTTCCAGGAAATGGCTACCGGCGTTTCTGACACGATGTACTTCCCATTGCCGTGGGCCACGGTTCCAGCGGACCAGCATCTCGCGTCAGTCGATGAACTGCTGTCACTTCTCGATCAATGCGGGTTCGCCACCGAGCTGTTCGAAGACATCAGCGACCTGCACATGAGCAGGTCCACAGGAAGCACCGTACCCGCCCCGCCGGGGCAGCTCGGCCTGGGCGTTTTCGTCGACGACCTTCCCCGAAAATCCGCTAATGCCAGGCGCAGCCTCGCGGAGGGCCAGGTGCGGTTCGTGAGAGGAGTGTTTCGGTTAATGGACGACGTCGTCACAGATCCGAGCTGACCATTCTGGTACCCCGTGCTTCTTGGCGACAGATGCTACTGGAGCGCTATCCGCTCCTCGGAGAATTCGGACCATTTGCTTATCGGTAAATCGGACCTTCTTCATCGACTTCTCGCTTGTTAGCGGGAGCCAGAATCTTAAGCATCAAATGGTCCGAGAATCGGCAGGCAGGTCACCCGACGCGGCACTCTCTGCAGTGGTCGTGGGCTGCACAGCCTCGACAGTCACGCAGAAGCTGGTCTCAGACCTGTTATCGGACCGGATGAAGACTGGTAAGCCGCCCGTACGACTCCTGCGAGCCGCTCGCCACCCCACCCGCTACGAGTTGGTGCTGCGTCGCGCGTAGGCTGGCGGAAGCCAACTCACTCACTATCGCCTGTTCCTTCTGAAGGCCGGACACGCATCATCTCGCCGAATAATTCCTTTGCCCCCCATTCGCTCATACTGGTCCGCCCCATAAAACGACGCAGAAAGGCGGTCCGAGTCAATCGGACGCCTTCTATTTCCATCCTTTTCAGAACTCGCAACGCGCTTCTTCGTTGCGACAAAATCTTTCGCCATCTTCGTTTAGTCTTTAGGCGGCGGATCCGCCCTGCGAGCTTCTTCACTTTTTTATTGCAGTAGTGATAAAGGCTCGATTGCGTGGCCTTAAGCCGGATTGCAAGTTCAGCAATCGAGTCGACCGATGGCTTCGAGAGAGACAACTGCTCGTCTACTGCTGTGGCGATTCGCTCTCTGAGACCTTGATCTACTGATCGCGGCCCAAATCTGGGCACTGCCCATACTCCGCGTGCGATATCTAGTGGCATCTGTGCTGCAGCCAAGAACGGGTCTCTCAGGGTGTCGAGCGGGCTAACCCCCAGCAAAGCACACACCCTCATCCAGGTCGCCACCCTCGGGCGCCTACGCCCCTTCCACCAATCGCCCAGCGTATCGGGAGAAATGCGCAGTTGCGTTGCAAGGCTCTCGAGTGTGAGCTTCTGCCCTGCTAGAACTTCCCGAACGAACACTCTCACTTCGTGGCCGTGAACCGATCGCTGCAGATCAGCGCTTGCCTCAATCAGCTTCGAGGCTTCGGCAGCCAGCCAAATCTGATGAGACGTCGTGGGGTCCGACGGCAGAACCGGCAGATTTTGGATATCTCCAAGCCAGCATCCGCACTTGCTGCACAGATCAAGCACTCCAGACGTAGGAACAAGCGCTTGCGGCGACCTGCACTTAGGGCATCGAGAAGAGAGCTTTGTCTTATCCACAACACAAACGTTCAAATCAGCAACCTGCCAGGCGAGCAGGTCGTGGGATCTGATGTCCGCGCGACGCATTCTTAGGAAGCACGCCGCGCAGAAATGTCGATCTCTTTTAACCACCAAACCACCTTGTGTGGAGAAGACCTTGATAGCCCATCCGAAGTTCGATGCACCAAGGTCGTCTCGCTTGGTCACAAGGGAAAGCAACGCTTCTAGCCGGGACTGCATCAATCCGTAGCCATTCAGGCATCCGACGTCACGTGCTCTGAGGTTGGAAAGAGGCACCGAGTATGTGCTCTCAAGAAGATTGAGAATTCGCAAGGGCGACTTACCGTGGTCCTTTGCGAACGCACAGAGAATGCTTGTAGTGCATTCCGCCTCTGGCGTGCCGAGCGCGAAGGGTCTAATCGGATATGTCGATACGGCTAATGACGGTAACGAGCCGTTCATTCGATTCCCACCGGATCGCTTGCCGGGCCTCTCTCTCCGGGCCGCCGACCGTTGGGCTTCCCTCCCCCATCCGGCTTACTTTCTTCCTTTTTTTCTTGATCATCCTGCCGAGCCTCATCGTTCGTCCTGAGTTCAGCCGCCTCGAGGTCCTCACGCAGACGCTTAAGCTGCTGCTGGCTCGGAAGGTGTTTCTTGACGTCGCTCCATGCGATCTTGTCTTTTCCCATTTTCCTTACGTCTTGCAGGGCGGCGACCAGCGCTTTTTTTATATATCCGGGGACAAAGAGCGTTCGCATCTCGATCTGTTGCAACACCTTCTTGTCAGCTAGAAACTTCTCCTCAGCTGCATCTCCGAGAAGCTCTTGAAACCCTTTGAGCATTGCAACAGCACTAGCCTTTCCCTGAGAGGTCGACGAATCGATTGCCTTAACATCGATCAGAACTGCTGCTTGATCGATACTAGAATTGGTTACCTCCGGATTTTCATTGCTTCCCAGCATGTCTCTGATGACCGGGCTTCCGCTCAGAACGACAACTTGGGGCCCGCCATTGCGCGCATTAACGATTTTGTTCAGTAATGCGAATGCGTGGTGGTACTCCTTCGGACGTAACGTCCGCAACATGAAGTGAGCGTCTGTCACGATCAGCACGCGCGTCTCACGCTTCCGAAGCGCCGACGAGAAATCGTCTCGATAGTCGTCTAGAGACCGGAAGTTCGCGTTGCCATTGAATTCGGTCCGACCACTCGCTGACTCTGTTGCACGCTTTCGCTGCCCAAGTGCAGGCTCACCTAAGCTCTTGAGACCTTCCACGAAGAACGTTCTCCATCCGAATCGACCTTCCGTCGGCGGTTTAGCGTCCACTTCGCAGACCATGTACGGGTTGTATCGCTCGGCGCCCTTTTGTAGTTCTGACTTGGCGAATCGAGCGATCCTATTCACGCCCAAGCCCCCGACCCCCGTGAGCAAGATTACCGTCCCAGAGATAGCGAGCTCGCACCTAGCTCGAAGCTGAGCGGCGGTTTCGATGAAGTCGGGATAGTCAACGGTTCGCTCTTCCAACCGGCGGAGGGCCAGGTCGATGTTCTCAGTCGAGCTCATTGCTCATCCACCCGGCGCGCGGGACTCGCAGGAATGCTCTCGACATCGAACGAACTCCATGATGAGAGAGGCGTCGGAGGAGATGGCGTAGAAGGTCCCGGAGTTGGACAGTTCGCCAAGGACGTATGAAAATCTGCGAGAGGGTCTTTAGAAATCTCAGCAATCTTTTCGAAGATCAGCGCGTGTTCTCGCGCTCTGTCTTTGTTGGATTTTGCATACATCGTATGTGCCGCTCTGAGTTCAAGACTTACGGCTGCGAGCTCGATTCCTCGAAGGCTGGAGAATCGTTTGTGCGCCCTGTGCTTCAACTCCGTCCACGATCTTCCAAGCCTCGCGATAACGTAGCTGACGTCGAATGGATCGTACTTAACCGCATGTTTAGCGCCGTAAAATGCGGGATCCACTGCGCCGAGCGGAACATAGGGTTCGCCTAAGCACCTGAAACCCGTCTGCCTATCGAATTCAAGTCGATTGGTAGGGCAGTACGGCAACAGGATGTAGCGTGCCTGGTCCAGATCTGGATGGAGCCGGAAGCTCCGATCACCATGGATACGCTCCGACGTTGCTCGAGCTTCGGCCGGAGTCTGACCCGCCAACGCCGATCTTCTGATCCGGGTGTTGGCGAAGTCGTACAGGAACGCCTCGATGACCATCAGCAGCGACGCGATCGTCCTGTCAGCGAAATTTGCAGGATCCCACCCTTTTGGCCATTCCTTCGGGTCCTGGAACTTGACGTAGTTTCCGGCCAGATAGACGAACAAGCCTCGCATCAGCCAGCTAAAGCTTCCCTCGACGACTTGACCATCTCGAGGGTTCGAGTAGCGACGCGCCACTTTGTCCGACGTCATTCGAGCGAGCGATTGCTCGGTATTCACACTGTCGTGCGAACTCTCCCCATCCATCTTCATCCGATCAGTCAGCTTTCCGTGCCGCCGGTAGCAGTCCCAAAACAGGCTGTCGATCGTCCTATTCGACGGCTTGTCAAACGACACTGTCGACGCAAGAGTTTCGTGAGTACCTTCATCCCGCATTAGCGAGAGGATTGGGCTCAGTCCAGGCAAAGGCACCCCGGTAAAGGAGGTTATGCATCTGATCGGGATCGGTGTGTGGTCAATAATCCCGATGCTAAAAGCTCTTGTCGCGATCCTGCTGACCGTCCCGATCGTAAATGCTACGGCTGGAGATTTTTGATACGCGGCGCCGCTACCTTCGTTTTTCTCGATCGCATCCAGCTGCGCTTTCCGCTCGTTCCATCGCTTGCCATACGTCACATGGCTTGGAGACATCGTGTTTTCCGCCTCGCAGGCGGCGATGAACTTCCCGTAGGTCCAAGGCGTTTTGGATGGTCGGTTCTCTGCTCTTGCATCAATGTGCTCGCAGAGTATCGCCTCGGTTTTTTCCGGCAGATGGCTGCCATGAAACCCTCGCAGCCCGAAGTCGGGGCACAAACCCACCAAGCCTGCTCCGTATTTGGAGACAGCTTCGCGATACAGCCTTAAGTAGGCCCTCTCGAGGTCCGGGAGTGACGAAGCCAGTTTTTCGTCCGCGAGTGCTTCACGGATCAGCCCATAACGACGATACATCTCGAGTTCGCTCGCCTTGGACATCGCCGAGAAATCAAACTGCTCTTTTCCAGTTCGATCCTCGGTGAGCGCTGGGGCTTCGACCGGGGCCGCGCGCGCCGCTTCCCAAAGATCTCTGCTCGCGAAGATGCGGGCCACCCCGTAGGGCTGCAGTTGCTCAGTGAGGAGGTCGACGTAAACGTGCTCATTCACTATGCAGCCGATGACGTCATCTGCGGTCCAGTTCTCCGCCTGTAGCACGACGTCGCAGTAGCGCGTTACGCCCACGCGCTGAACATGAATGATGAACCGACGCGCGCCGTCGGCCATCTTCCATCGAGTTCGAAATCCTTTGCCGAAAAAGAGAAGGTTGGACGTGAGGACGGCCGATACGTCTCTCGTCGTTGCGAGGAGGACACCTATTCCCAGCGGCTCACAGCTCGCCAATAGCGGACGATCCAAATACCGACCTGACTCGCCGTCCGGCGCGAAGTGCGGATTCCCCTGAGTGGCCTCGTCGCTTGCTTCTTCATCGGTCGCCATTTCGATGAATGCGGCGCTGCCATCGAGGAATTGGACAAACGCGTCAGGGGTTACCTTTGTGACGATCCGGCGCCCTTCACTGTTCAGGTAGTCGACGCTGATCCGAACTGGCTGTGCCTTCCATGTGAGCAACTCACGGTTGAACTCGCATTCCAGGTGAAGGGCACCCTCGTTGGAGTCGCTTTCCGCCTCCTGAGTCCGTCCGGTTTGTTCAGATGCAGTACGCACGACCCCATTGAATTTGCTGCGCCTTGCGCGCCGCGCCGGAGGACTAGCCAACAGTCGCTCAATGAACTGCCTCCCCTCCTCGGTAGGGGAGCGCGCGATGGCCTTTGCCCTGCCAAGCAATGACAGAGGTCTCGCATGCGTGATGGGCGCTACCGCTGGCTGAATCCCGGTCGGTTCTGAGTTCGGTTCTGATGCCATCCGTTGGGTCACTATCAAAAGGCAATAGGAGGCCCGGCCTTGACGGCGTCACTTTTTCGCTTTACGGTGCGACTCACGACTGAAGCACCAGCTGAAAGCACGATCCGTGGTCAGGCAACTGACTGCGGTTTTTGCGTTTTGGGTCTCGCTACTTGATCACGGGATTTCCTCTAGTCGTCGAGCGTTCGAAGGAGCCGATTAACTTCGCAACTTAGAACACGCCGAGTGGAAAATCAAAAACCACAGTAAAAACATGTGGTTATTGTACAAAAGTACAATTCAGCCCTGATGGCTGCCGTTAAGAAAACAGCCTTAAAAATTGCTGTGCGCGCCCAATTCCGTACTTGCTTTCGGAGCCTACAGGCCGGCCAAGCACTCCCGACAGCGGGACTCGAGCGGCGCGGTGCTGGCGCTACTGACGCGTCGAATTAACGTCCGGCCCCGCGCCGTATTCCGAGGGCGGGTCGTAACCAATTCGACCCTCGTAATCAATTGCACCTAACAGCGGCGACTAATTGGTTACTCGCGCACCGATGCCCGAACGGCGAATGTGATGGTGGGCCCTCCGGGACTTGAACCCGGAACCAACGAATTATGAGTTCGCTGCTCTAACCGGTTGAGCTAAGAGCCCAGCGTCTGCGCGCAATGCTGGCCTGCCGAATCGAAAAATCGCGCGAAGAAAGAAGCGGCGCGAGTCTAGCAAGTTCACTTCCCTGCCCCGAGATGCAGCGAACACGATGATCGGCCATGGCGACATGGCGCTTGGGCAGGCAGGTCATACACGCAAACTGCTGTGACACCGAGTCTCGCGCGTCGCGCGCGGCTTGGCCTTCTTGCAGGGCAGGCCTAACATCACAGGGACCCGACGCTCGGGAAGGGACGCGCGGCGAAGTCCTATAACGTCGCACAAAAAACCGGTCCGTCATCCGGAGGAGTTTTGGACATGCTGAAGACACTGGCTCGATTGAGCCTCGTCGCCGCGGGCTTGGGGATGATGGTTCCGGCGCAGGCCGTCAATTTCGAGTATGGGGGCGCGGAGTTCCAGTGGAACACCAAGCTCACCGCCGGCGCAGCGTGGCGAATGGAAGGCCGCGATGTCGGCAAGATCGGCAAGCTCAACGTGCCGGGCCAGCAGAATCTCTGCAGCAACCGTGGCGGTGACGTCGCCAACTACGGTCCTTACGACGACGACTGCCTCTCGCTGTTCGGCGATCCGGGCCCGAACAAGCGCCTCGTCAACGCCAGGGGTGGCTACTTCGCCGCGCTGATGGACGACGGCAATCTCAACTACGACAACGGCGACCTGGTGTCGTCGATCTTCAAGATCAACACGCAGCTCGGCGGCACCTGGGGCGACTGGACGCTGAAGCTCAACTACGTGGGCTTCTACGACGAGACCAACTACAACCTCGACGTCAAACACACCAACACGCAGTACCAGCCGTCAAGCGAACGCCGCAGCGACAGCATCCAGGGCCGGTCGGGCCTCAAAGGCGAGTTCCGCGAAGCCTTCCTGCTGCGCAACTTCGACATCGGTGATCGCTCTTTCTCGATCGCGGTCGGCAACCAGCGCCTGCGCTGGGGCGAAGCCAACCTGCACCTGTTCAACACGCTCGATGCGATCAACCCGCTCGACGCCATCCTCGCGCTGCAGCCCGGCTTCAATCTGAATGAGCTCGCGGTACCCACTGGCATGGTGCTGCTCACAGCGGACATCGTCACCAACGTCAGCGCCGAGCTCATGTACCAGTACGACTGGGACACGACGCGCGTACAGCCCAGCGGTACGTTCTTCTCCAGCGCCGATCCCGCCGGCATCGACACCTACCGCCCGGTGCTGAGCCTCGGACAGTTCCCGGAAGATCCCAACAACCAGTACATACCGGCGCTTCCGTTCCGCCTGTTGTCGTCGAGCACGCGTAACGCTCCGGTGGAAGAGAACGGTCGTCCCGCCAAGGACGGCGGACAGTTCGGCCTTCGCGTGAACTGGTACGCCGAGAATCTGAACGACGGCACCGAGTTCGGCGTGTACTTCCTGAACTATCACAGCCGCGTGCCTTACTTCTCGATCATCGAGGCGCAGGCCACCTGCCTGCGAAGAAACGGCATTGGCGATGCGGTAACCTCGCTGGCCGGCTGTCTTGCGCCGCAGAGCGCGGGGGTCTTCAACCCCTACCTGCTGGGCAACTCGAATCCCGCCGGCGAACCGCTGCCGATCAACTCATCGACCCTGCTCCTCGATTATCCCGAGGACATCCGCATGTTCGGCGTCAGCTTCAACACCACGGCGCTCGGCTGGTCGGTGTCGGGCGAGTATTCGTACCGTCCCAATCTGCCGGCGCAGGTGCTGATCTCCGACGTGTTCTTCGCCGGCTACCAGCAGGCCTTCGCGCAGCGTGACGTGACCCTGGGGTCCAGCGGCCTGCCGCCGCAGGTGGACGCCCTGCTCGGCCAGCTCGGAATCCACATCCCGGCGACCGGCGCGATCCTTCCCGGCGCCGAGACGTTCATTCCGTCGTTCCTGACGCAGTACCGCGGCCGCACCATCGCCAACAACGATGAGTACCAGCCGGGCGAGTACGTGAAGGGCTACGAGCGCCTGAAAGTAGGCCAGTTCGTCATCAACGCGCTGAAGCTGTTCCCCAGCACGCTGGGCGCGGACGACGTGACGTTCCTCGCGGAATTCGGCTTCACGCACATCATCGACATGCCGGAGAAGGGCGACATCTACTTCCAGGGCAATCTGGAACACACGCATCCCAGCCCGGGCGCCGATTGCACCGGTTTTGCCGCCGGCACGAACTGCAACGCCCTGGACGTCGTGGCGCGCATCAACCCGACGCGGATGAAGGATGGCTTCGCGGACGACTTCGCCGCCGGCCTGCGTTTCCTGCTGCAGTTCAACTACAGCAACTTCATGAACTCGGGCGTCAACGTGAAGCCCACACTGCTGTGGTTCGAGGACATCTACGGCACGACGATCTTCCCGGTGCAGAACTACGTCGAAGGCAACCGCTGGGTCATCCCGGGCCTCCAGTTCGAGATCGGGCAGTCGCTCAACGGCACGCTGCTGTACCAGTACTTCGACGGCAAGGACAACGTGCTGCAGGATCGCGACAACCTGTCGGTGAGCCTGACGTACAGCTTCTGATCGCCGTTCGTCTCAAAGAAAAAAGCGCCTTCGGGCGCTTTTTTCTTTGCTGCCGCCGGTCCCGCGTCGACGGGCATCGATGACGCCAACCGCAGCAGACTCGCATTCGCGACCGCGGCCATGGCGGAGCGGTTAATGTGATTCGCGGCCTGCGGGTGAATGCTCCGCCCGCGGTCCGGATAAAAAACTGGAGAGACGACGTGAACAAGCGCGCTGGCTTCGCACTGGCCTGTCTGCTCGGCTGCACCACCGCCGGTGCCGCGGCGCCCGCCGATCAGGCCGCGCGCCTGGGCAAGGATCTCACCGAAGTCGGCGCCGAGCGGGCCGGCAACAAGGAGGGCAGCGTTCCCGTCTATGTCGGCAAGGGCGCCTTCGCGCCGGCAATGCTGAAGATGACGCGCGCGCAGCTCGAAGACCTGCGCAAGCGCCTCGTGAAGGACATCCAGGGGATGGTCGGCGATCCCGCCGTCACCGCCGACATCCTGACGCAGGCCCAGGCCATCATGGATGCCGAGCCGGCCAAGGCGAAACAGGTGCTCGCGGTGGTGCGGGCCATGCTGTCGTCCGACGCTTCTCTGAAAGCCGATTTCGACAAGGTCCTCGCCGGCCGCGGCGGCAAGAGCGTCGATGGACTGCTCGGGCAGGTCGAGTCCGGCAAGCTCAAGCTGCCGCAGATCAAGGACGACATCGTCGCCGTCATCACCGAACTCAAGAAGGGCGGTGGCGACGCCTTCATGTCGCGGATGGTCGCCGCGTTCGACGTGGGCCGCGTGCTCGAGATCGTCAGCATCATCGACGACCCCAAGACGCGCGTGCAGGCCAACGCGCTGGTCATGAAGTACATGCCCGCCTACGTGAAGGGCTTCCTCGACTACAAGACGCCGGGCAGCACCGCGGGCGCGCTGGACTCCATCAAGCCGCTCTACGTCATCACGCAGGCCAACCTCAAGGAGCACGAGGCCCAGCTCAGCGATGGCCACAAGGCGATGTTCAAGACGTATCCCGACTACAAGATGATCGTGTTCCCGAGTTACCGGAACGCGTTCTTCCCCGACGAGATCCTGAAGGCCACCGTCGCCAATGCGACCTCCGCCACGCTGACGGGCACCGACGAGATCAAGGGCGCGAAACTCGGCTTCCCGTTCCCGGTGCCGACCTCGGGCGCCGAGCCGCTGTGGAATCACAAGCTCAAGTTCCGCGGCTCGGCCGTCAAGCGCTACAACAACCAGGCCATCGTGAAACCGGACGGCACGTACAAGATCAGCAAGCTGGTCGAGGACGTGAAGTTCAAGTACGCCAATCTCAAGGAGCCGGCCGAGATCCAGACCGGCGGCCTGTTCGCGTACTACCTGCAGGAGGTGCTCGAACCACCGCGCGTCGCCGGCCAGGTGATCCTCGTGCACGAAACAGCGGGCAATCCTGGCCTGACGCGCAACGCCTGGATCTACTCGCCGGGCCTGGCGCGCGTGAACCGCGCGCCCGACGTGGGCTACGACAATCCCTCGATCGGCTCCGACGGCGAGCAGTTCAACGACCAGATCGATGTCTTCAACGGTGCGCTCGATCGATTCGACTGGAAGCTGATCGGCAAGAAGGAAGTGCTGATCCCGTACAACTCCTGGATGCTCAACAGCCCCACGTTCAAGTACAAGGACGTGATCCGGCCGGGCCACATCAACCAGGATCTGGCGCGCTACGAATTGCATCGCGTGTGGGTCGTCGAAGCCACGCTCAAGAGCGGCCAGCGCCATCGCTTCGGCAAGCGCCGTTTCTATCTCGACGAGGATTCCTGGGCGATCGCGGTGGTGGACTGCTACGACAATCGCGGCGAACTGTGGAAAGTCCAGGAAGCACACCTGCTGACGATCCCGTTCATCCCGACGGTCAGCGGCATCCCCGAGACGATCTACGACCTGCAGTCCAAGCGCTACTTCGTCACGACGATGACCAACGAGGACGCGATCTCGGACTTCGAGGTCAAGTACGAGGATTCGATGTTCACGCCCTCGGCGCTGCAGAAGAAGGCCCGGGCCAAGTAATGCGGCGCGTCGGCGTCCTGTTCGGCGTGATCGCCTTGCTCAGTGGCGCCGCCCCGGCGCAGCAGGAGATCGAGGACGCGGCGCCGGCAGAGACGGCAGCCGTCGCACGCGGGCCGAGTCCGGCGGTGATGGCGCCCAAGGCGGCGAAGAACCGTCTGCTCGACATCACGACGGCCGGCCCGCGGCTGGTGGCCGTCGGACAACAGGGCGTCATCCTGACGTCCGACGACGGCACGGCCTGGACGCAGTCGCCGTCTCCGGTGAGCACGATGCTCACGCGCGTCCACTTCACCGATGCGAAAGCAGGCTGGGTGCTCGGCTACGACGCCACGATCCTGCAGACCGCGGATGGCGGCGCCACCTGGGTCCTGAAGCATCACGATCCCAAGGGTCGCGCGCTGTACGACCTGCTGTTCCTCGATTCGAACAACGGCATCGCGATCGGCGCCTACGGCACGATGCTCGTCACCACCGACGGCGGCGCCACGTGGACGGCGCGCGACGATGCGCTGACCGGCCTGGGCATGCATCTCAACGCGTTGCAGAAGCTGGCCGACGGCACGCTGTTCATCGCCGGCGAGCGTGGCCTGATGGCGCGCTCGACCGACGCTGGCGCGACCTGGTCGATCCTCGATTCGCCGTACGCCGGCTCGCTGTTCGGCGCGATGCCCCATGGCGACAAGGGCGCGCTGGTATACGGCATGCGCGGCAACGTCTACGCCGCGACCGACCTCGCGAGCTGTCCGGTGGTCGATCCCGCAACCTGGGATCCGTATGCGCGTGAGACGGTCGCGGACGCGGAGAAGATCGCGGCGCTCGGCTGGCGCAAGATCGAAAGTCCCGTTCGCGAGAGCCTGTTCGGCGCGGTGCCGCTGGCCTCCGGCGGTGCGCTGCTGATCGGCGTGAACGGCACGACGCTGAAGCTCGATGCCGGAGCCGCGACGATCACGGCCGTGAAGACGCCGGCGGTCGAGACGCTCGCCAAGGGCGTGCGCTTCGGCGAGCACGTGTTCGCGGTCGGACGGCGCGGCGTCGAAGATCTGGGAGCGGCGCCATGAGTGAAAGGCCGCCCGTAGCCCGGACGAAGTCCGGGAACCCGATCCGTTCGGAGAGAGACATCCCGGACTTCGTCCGGGCTACGCCGATGTGTCGCGGGGTGAACGCATGAGTGTCGCCACGACATCCACCGGTTTCACTCGCGCGATCCTGCGCGTCGTCGAGCCGGTCATCTTCGGCAAGCGCGTGTTGACGCTCACCCTGCTGATGCTGATCACAGCCTTCCTCGGCTGGCACTCGGCGCAGCTTCGGCCCAATGCCGGCTGGCTGAAGATGGTGCCGCAGGCACATCCGTACATGCAGACGTTCATGCAGTACTACCAGGACTTCGGCGGCGCCAACACGGTCCTGATCGCGCTGAAGAACCACAAGGGCGACATCTACCAGCCGGAGTTCATGGAGACGCTGCGCAAGGCGGCGGACGACGCGTTCTTCATTCCGGGTGTCGATCGCGCACGCGTGAATTCGATCTTCTCGCCGAGCATCCTGTACATCGAAGTCGTCGAAGGCGGCCTCGCCGGCGAGAACGTGATTCCGTCCGACTACGCGGCGACGCCTGAGATGATGGCGCGCATCCGTGGCAACGTGGCCAAGGCCAATGTCATTGGCCGGCTCGTGTCCGAAGACCAGACCACGGCATTGATCCAGCTCGAACTGCTGGAGACCGATCCGAATTCCGGCACGACGAAGGATCGCGAGGAACTCGCCAAACCGATGCTGCAGCGCCTGCGCGAGGCCTGGCAGAACGGCAGCGACGTCGGCGCCAAGCTCAAGGCGGTCTCGACGCTGCTGACGAAGAACGAGGACGCCAAGGCCGGACTCGATTACGTGCAGGTGGGCGAGGCCCTGGAGAAGATCCGCGCGAAATACGAGACCGGCGACATCACGGTGCACATCGTCGGCTTCGCCAAGGTCGTCGACGACATGACCAAGGCGAGCATGCAGGTCGGCGTGTTCTTCGTCGTCGCGCTGCTGCTGATGGGCCTGCTGCTGTGGATCTACATCGGCAGCTTCCCGCTGGCGATGATCGTGGTCAGCACCTCGCTGGTGGCCTGCACCTGGGAACTGGGCCTGCTGCACGCCATCGGCTACGGCCTGGATCCCTTCGCGCTGCTGGTGCCGTTCCTGATCATGTCGGTCTCGGTCAGTCACGGCGTGCAGTACGTCAGCGCCTGGGCCAACGAGATCTCGACGCGCGACGCCACGCCCTACCAGGCCTCGCTGGCGACGTTCCGCTCGCTGGCGATTCCCGGCGTCGTCGCACTGCTCGCCAATGTCGTCGGCTTCTCGACGATCTACCTGATCAACATCCAGGTGATCCGCGAGATGTCGGTGAACGCGGCCTTCGGCATGGCCGGCGTGATCATGGTCAACAAGATGCTGCTGCCGATCGTGCTGTCGTACTTCCGGCTGCCGAACGTCGAGGGTTTCCGTCGCGCGACCGAACTGCGCGACCGCCTCGGCGATGCCGTGTTCCGCCGCATGGCGCTGCTGACGCGACGCGGCCCGGCGATCGTCGTGACCACGATCTGCCTGCTGCTCGCGGCCTTCGGTGCCTCGCAGTACCACCGCGTGCAGATCGGCGACACGACCGACGGCGTGCCCGAGCTGCGGCCGGACTCGCGATTCAACCAGGACGCGCGCGCGGTTGCGGCGAACTTCTCGATGGGGGTCGATCATCTCAAGGTCATCGCCGAGTCCTTCGACGACGGCTGCATCGACTACGACGTGATGGCCGAGATGGACCGCTTCTCCTGGTACATGAAAAACCAGGATGGCGTGCGCGACGTGCTGTCGCTGATCGAACTCGCCAAGCTCGCCAACTCCGGCCTCAGCGAAGGCCGTCTCGACGCCGAGGTGCTGCCGCGCGCACCCGAATCGCTGGCGCAGATCACGGCCCTGGTCCCGACGACCACGGGTTTCTTGACCGACACCTGCGACGCGCTCGCCCTCTTCATCTTCACCACCGATCACAAGGCCGACACGATCACGGCGCTGACCGACGCGGTGAAGCACTACGCCGACGATCTGCAGCAGGACAAGCGGGTCAAGCTGCGCCTGGCCTCCGGCAACATCGGCGTGATGGCGGCCACCAACGAGGAAGTTCGCCGCAACGAACTGCCGGTGGTGTTCTACGTCTACGGCGTGATCCTGCTGTTCCTGTGGCTGAGCTTCCGTACCGTGTCGGGCGTGCTGTGCATCGGCATTCCGCTCGCCACCGTGACCTTGCTCGGCTATGCGGTGATGGCGGCACTCGGCATCGGGCAGAAGGTCGCGACCTTGCCGGTGCTCGCCTTCGCCTGCGGCATCGGCGTGGACTACGGCATCTACAGCTACTCGGTGGTCGCGGCCGGACTGCGCAAGGGCCTGACGCTCGAGGAGGCGTACTTCCAGAAGATGCGCTCCACCGGCAAGGCCACCTTGTTCACCGGCGCCGGCATGGCGGTGGGCGTGCTGTTGTGGATCTTCTCGGACCTGCAGTTCCAGAAGGACATGGGCATCCTGCTGGTGTTCGGCTTCACGGCGAACATGATCGGCGCGATCGTCGTGCTGCCGTCGCTCGCCCACTTCTTCTCGAAGGAAGAGCTGAAGCACGCGGGCAAGGATCTCACCGCGGGTGCGGATGACGCGATTGACGACAAGCGCTGATGGCGGGCCCCGCGGACGGAGTCATTTACCGCAAAGGCGCAAAGGGAAAAGAAAGGACGCAAAGGAAAGAACGAGAATTTGGCCCGCACCAGGCCTTGTCCAACGCCTTGCGATTATCTCTGCGCCCTTTCTTTTCCCTTTGCGCCTTTGCGGTGAAAACGCAGCTTCCTCGAACCCAGACTTCGACCAGCGGGATCCCGGACTTCGTCCGGGCTACGGTGACGGAATCAGCCCGACTTGCGCCGCACGCTGCCCGGCCCGAACCCGTGCACGCGCTTGAAGCTGCGCCGGAACGCCGCCTCGGTCTGATAGCCCAGCCGCTCCGCGACGTGTGCAACCGATAGCCGCGGATCGCGCAGCAGCTTGAGCGCCTGCGCCATGCGCCAGCGCGTCAGGTACTGGTACGGCGTCTCCTCCAGCACTTCGGCGAAACGTTCCGCGAACGCAGTACGCGACAGCAGGGCCTCGTCGGCCAGCGAAGCCACGGTCCAGTCCTTGCCCGGGAACCGGTGGATCGCATCGAGCGCGCGCTTGAGTCGCGGATCCGCCAGCGCCGCGAACAGTCCGCGGCGCAGCGCGCTGCTCGCGAGGTACTGGCGCAAGGCCATCACGAACAGCGCGTCGGCGAGTTTGTCGACGACCGCCTGGGTACCGAAGCCGGTGTTGCCCGCTTCCTGCACCAGCAGTTCGGCGAGGCTGCGGTAGGCGTTGCCGGATCCGGTGCCGTGCACGTGCATCAGGTCCGGCAGGCCCGCCATCACCGGGTTGCCGGTGGTCGATTCGAAATGGAATTCGCCGCAGAGCATCGTCGTGAAACTGTCGGCACGCACGCTGCCATCTGCCTCTTCGAGCGGCGTCAGCACGTGCGCGGTGCCGCGCGGCATCACCACGAGATCGCCGGATTCCAGCTTCACCGGCGGCGTGTTCTCCAGCGTCAGCCAGCAGGTGCCACGGTCCACCAGGTGAAACCAGGCGGTGCCAGGAGGCGCCTGGGGATCCCAGTCGCGCCAGCGCCCGCAGTAGCGCATGTTGTCGGTGATGCGCGCGTGCATCTGGTAGGCGGCCAGGATGCCATCGAGCAGCGCGTCGTCTGTACGTTCCGTCATGGAGTGCGGACCCACGGGCACAGGCGGTGAAGCGACACGAGGCTAGCATGGCCCTCATCGCGTTCGGGTCTGCCATCTCATGACATCTGCCCTGCTCCGCATTCGCACGTCGTACGACTCGCTGGTCGAGGCCTGCGGCCGCGCGGATTTCCTGGCGCCGCTGCTGCTGCGCTTGTACCTCGCGCCGGTCTTCTGGATGGCCGGCTGGACCAAGGCCATGAGCTTCGAGGACACCGTCACCTGGTTCGGCGCCGATGGCCTGGGCCTGCCGCTGCCCACCTTGATGGCCGTGCTGGCCACCGGCGCCGAACTGCTGGGCGGCCTCTGTCTCGCTGTCGGCCTGGCGGTTCGCCCGATCGCCGTTCCGCTGATGCTGACGATGCTGGTGGCCATCCTGTCGGTGCACTGGCCCAACGGCTGGCTGGCCGTCGCAGAACCGCAGGGGCTGTTCGCGAACCAGCGGACGATGGAAGCGGCCGAACGCCTGTCACAGATCAAGGCGATCCTGCGCGAGCACGGTGACTACGACTATCTCACCGGCAAGGGCAGCCTCGTGATCCTGAACAACGGGATCGAATTTGGGGCAACCTACTTCCTGATGCTGCTGTCCCTGTTCTTCACCGGGGCTGGCCGCTGGTTCAGCGTGGATTACTGGATCGGCTCCAGGCTGGCCCCTGTTCACGCACGGCGGCCTGCGTCCGGCACGATGGCGCCGACGTATGTGTCCTCGCAGATCGCGCCGCGAAACTAGTTCAAAGCCTCATCAATCGGGCCCTTTCGGGCCTCAATCAAGGAGAATCACCATGACCAATACCCCGTCCAAGAAGCCCCTCGCCGTCGTCCTCGGCGCCGCGTTCGCGCTCACCGGCATGACCGCACACGCCTCCGTGTTCCAGACCACCGATCTGAGCTCGGGCTACACCGTGGCGGTGGCTGGCGACGACAAGGCCGGCGACCACAAGTGCGGCGAGAAGAAGACCGGTGAAGGCAAGTGCGGCGAGAAGAAGGACGAAAAGAAAGCCGGCGAAGGCAAGTGCGGTGAAGGCAAGTGCGGCGAGAAGAAGGAAGAGAAGAAGGGCGGCTGAGGCCTTTCGCGCGATGCAGCCGGGAACGTCCGGCTGCATCGCACTCTTTGGATCATCCCATCGACTCGAACCGCATGACGGCGATCACGCCACACGTTCAAGGTGCGGGTCTCGGCCTTCGACGTGAATTGCTGACCCCGCTCGCCGACGCCGAAGCATCCGCGTCGGGCATCGGCTTTCTCGAGGTCGCGCCCGAAAACTGGATGGGCGTGGGTGGCCGCCTGGGACGCAAGTTCCGCTCGTTCACCGAGCGCTTCAAGTTCGTCACACACGGCCTGTCGCTCTCGATCGGCGGCCCGGCTCCACTGGACGAAGACTTCGTGCGCGGGCTCAAGGCCTTCCTCGACCTTCACCGCATCGCGGACTACACCGAACATCTGACGTGGTGCTCCGACGACGGACACCTGTACGACCTGATGCCGATTCCGTTCACCGACGAAGCGGTCGAGTACGTCGCCGCGCGCGTTCGCCGCGTGCAGGACATCCTCGAGCGCCGCATCGCCCTGGAGAACGCGAGCTACTACGCGGCGCCGGGTCAGCAACTCAGCGAGATCGAGTTCATTCGCGC
Organism: Panacagrimonas perspica; assembly: GCF_004364935.1. GTDB lineage: Bacteria > Pseudomonadota > Gammaproteobacteria > Nevskiales > Nevskiaceae > Panacagrimonas > Panacagrimonas perspica. Next base: position 180,956 of record NZ_SOBT01000010.1, read on the forward strand.
CGTCATCGAACGCGCCGATTGCGATCTGCTGCTCGACGTCAACAATCTCTGGGTCAACAGCATCAACCATCGCTACGACCCCGACCGCTTTCTGGATCAGCTTCCGCTGGAGCGCGTGCGCTACGTGCACGTCGCCGGACATTACGTCGAGGCCGAAGACCTGCGCGTCGACACGCACGGCTCGGATGTCGTCGAGCCGGTGTGGGCGCTGCTCGAACGCACCTACGCGAAGCTCGGTCCGGTGCCGACGCTGCTCGAGCGCGACTTCAACATTCCGCCGCTGCCGGAACTGATGCGCGAGCTGGATCAGATCCACCACCTCCAGGCACGCCATCGCCGTGACCCGCAGTCCCGCCGCGCAGCAGCCTGATCTGCGGACGCTGCAGGCGCGCTTTTCTGCGCACCTGCGGGATCCGTCGCGCCATCCGCCGCCCGAGGGCATCGAAGACCGGCGGCTGAAGATCTATCGCGACCTGTTCTACAACAACGTCGAGGATTTTCTCGCGAACGCCTTCCCGGTGATCCGCGCGCTGTCCGCCGACACGGTCTGGCATGCCCGCGTGCGCGATTTCTACGCGCGCCATCGCTCTTCCGCGCCGCAGTTCTACCGGCTCGCCGAGGAGTTCCTGAATTTCCTGCAGCACGAGCGCGGCGAGCATCCGGACGATCCGCCGTTTCTCGCCGAGCTGGCGCACTACGAGTGGGTCGAACTGGCGCTGGGCATTTCCGAAGCGGAGCTGACGCCGGAGCTGGCCGATCCCAATGGCGATCCGCTGGAGCAGCCGCCGGCCCTGTCGCCGCTGGCCTGGCCGCTGGCCTACGTGTGGCCGGTTCACCGCATCGGGCCGGACGTGCAGCCGACGCAGCCGCCGGCGCAGCCCACCTACCTGGTCGTCTACCGCACGCGTCAGGACGACGTGAAATTCATGGAGATCAATGCCGTCAGTGCGCGGCTGATGCAATTGATCGAAGAGAACCCGCAGGCCAGCGGGCGCACGCTGCTGCTGCAGATCGCGGGTGAGTTGCAGCATCCGGAGCCTTCGCAGATCGTCGAGGCCGGTCGCGGCATGCTCGCCGGCTTGCGCGAGCGCGACATCCTGCTCGGCACGCGTCACGGCTGAAGCGGAACACCGCTTCCGTAGCCCGGACGAAGTCCGGGGTGTCACTCCGGTATCGAATGGCTCCCGGACTGCGTCCGGGCTACGGTGGCGCCGACTGGCGCCACCGCTATCGCGCCCAGATAGCACGCTGTCGCGATCAGCAACCCCGTGACCGGCATCCGGAACCAGTAGCGCAGTCCCAGCACCAGGTAGCCGAGCAAGGTCAGCAAACCCAGGCCGAGCAGGAACGTCGACGCGAATAGCATCGCGCCATGGAACAGCGCGAGGTACGCATAGATGGCGCCGAACAGCATCGGACCCATGCTGTGGCTGCCGTTGAACCCGATCCAGGCGTTCCACATGCTCGTCCTGCGCGTGAGCTGAGGCGCGTCCTGCTTCATCCGCACTTCGGTCTGCGGATCACGCGGATGGAACTTGCGCGATGCGAATGTCAGCCACAGATGTCCGGTTCCCATCGAGAACGCCATCGCGGCGCTTGCTGCCATCAGCCCTTGTGCCAGCGAGATCATGTCGCTCCGCCTCGTTCCATAGCCCGGACGCAGTCCGGGATCTTTTCGTGGCTCGAAGACGGATCCCGGACTGCGTCCGGGCTACGCGATCGTCAGCCTCCGACGATCCGCGCCATCACCGCCTTCAGCACGAACACCACCCCACCGAACAGCGCGACACCCGTCGCCCAGATCAACACGAACCATAGCCACTGACGCCCGCCAGAATCCGGCGGCGTTTCAGTGGGCATAGCTGGCTCCCGGCTTGACCTTGCCGCGGAACACCCAATACGCGTACGCCGTGTAGATCATCACCATCGGCAGCGAGAAGGCCAGCGCCACCAGCACGAAGCGCTGCGACGTCTCGGGCGCCGCGGCCGCGTGCACCGTCAGGCTCGGCGGCACGATGTGCGGCCACAGGCTGATGCCGATGCCGATGTAGCCCAGCGCGAACAACGCGATCGCGTAGAAGAACGGGGCGTAGTGCGCCTGGTTGCGGATCTCGCGATACAGCGAGATCGCCACGACCGCCGTCGCGATCGGCACCGGCGACAGGCTCAACCAATGGGTGCCGCCGAACCAGCGTTCCGCGATCGCCGGAAATTTCAGCGGCGTGTAGATCGACACCACCGTCAGGACCAGCAGCGAGACCAGCAACGCGCGCGTGGCGGCACGCTTCGCAAACCCCTGCAGCTCTCCTTCCGTCTTCAGGTTCAGCCAGGTCGCTCCCAGCAGCGCGTAGCCGCCGACGACACCGACGCCGACGACGATCGAGAACGGCGTCAGCCAGTCGAACGGCCCGCCGGCGAACTGGCGGCCCTGGATCTTCACGCCTTCGAGCAGCCCGCCCAGCAGCAGGCCCTGGCTGAAGGCAGCCACCGTCGATCCCACCGAGAACGCGCGATTCCACCAGTGCCGCGTGGCCTTGGCCTTCACGCGAAACTCGAAGGCCACGCCGCGGAAGATCAGCGCGAACAGCAGCGTCATGATCGGCACGTAGAACGCCGGCAACGCGATGGCGTAGGCCAGCGGAAACGCGGCGAACAGCACGATGCCGCCCAGGATCAGCCAGGTCTCGTTGCCGTCCCAGATCGGCGCGATGCAGGCGATCGCCGTGTCGCGCGTGTCCTCGTCGGGCATCAGCGGAAACAGGATGCCGACACCCAGATCGAAGCCGTCAAGAATGACGTAGGCACCGACGCCGAACACGATCACGCCGGCCAGCACGAGCGTCAGGTCCATGTCAGAGGTTCTCCTTGACGCCCACCGACGGCGGATCCTGCGTCAGCTCCGCGGGCCGCGCGCCGCGCATGACTTCGGGGTGGATCGTCGGCAGGCTCGGCCCGGTCTGCACGAGCTTGAACACGTAGTACAGGTAGGCGATCAACAGCAGGCCGTAGACCAGCACGAAGATCGTCAACGACGTCGCCACCGACGCGGCCGGAATATCCGAGACGCCCTCGTGCGTGCGGATCAGCCCATGCACGAGCCAGGGCTGGCGACCGGTCTCGGCCACGATCCATCCGGCGAGCGTCGCGATGAAACCCAGCGGCGTGGCGACCACGAACGCGCGCAACATCAGGCGATCCTGCTCGAGCTTGCCGCCGACCCATCGCCACACACCCCAGGCGCCGAGCAGCAGGAACAGGAATCCCAGCCCCGCCATCACGCGGAAACCGAAGAACACCGGCAGCACCGGCGGCTGCATCTCCGGCGGCACCGAGCCGAGTCCCTGGATCTCGCCATCCAGATCGTGCGACAGGATCAGGCTCGCGAGCTTCGGAACGGCGATCTCGAAATGATTCTGCTGCGCCTTCTGGTCGGGAATGGCGAACACCAGCAGCGGCGCGCCGCGCGTGGTGTGCCACAGGCCTTCCATCGCCGCGACCTTGATCGGCTGATGTTCCCGCACGTTGAGGCCGTGGAAATCGCCGACGACGATCTGCAGCGGCGCCGCGATGGCCAGCACCGTGATCGCCGTGCGCAGACCCGCGAGCCCCGCGCCTCGATACACGTCCTTCCACAGGCACCATGCCGATCCGCCGGCCACGACGAGCGAGGCGGTGATCGACGATGCCAGCAGCATGTGCGTGAGCCGGTACGGGAACGAGGGATTGAACACGACAGCCCACCAGTCCGTCGGCACGAGTTGTCCGTTGATCCACTCGGCGCCCTGCGGCGTGTGCATGAAGCTGTTGGCCGACAGGACCCAGAACGCGGAGTTCGTCGTGCCCAGCGCCACCAGAAGGCTCGCGAGGAAATGCAGGCGCGGACCAACCTTGTCCCAGCCGAACAGCATGATGCCGAGGAAGCCCGCTTCGACGAAGAACGCGGTCAGCACTTCGACCGACAGCAAGGGGCCCAGCACCGGCCCGGCCAGGTCGGAGAAACGCGAGAAGTTGGTCCCGATCTCGTAGCTCAGCACCAGACCCGAGACCACGCCCATGCCGAACGTCAGCGCGAAGATCTTGACCCAGAACCGGTAGAGCTCGAGCCAGTAGGCGCGCTGCGTGCGCCGCCACGCCGCTTCGAAGCACACCAGGAACCAGGCCAGACCAATGGTCAGCGTCGGAAACAGGATGTGGAATCCGATGGTGAAGCCGAACTGGATTCGCGACAGCAGCAGAGCGTCCACGTACGTCCTCTGATATTCGTCGCGGCCCACCGCTCGTACCGAGTCTTGTGCAGGACGCGAAGGGCTGCTCCTCCGACGTCGTGAATGATCCGCCCCTTGCCGCGCTTTGTCATTCGCGTGTGCGACGACGTCGGCGGTCGCGGGTTCTCACATGTTCCCGAACGTGCGCGAAGTCTTCGTGCCCCCGTAGCCCGGGCGAAGCCCGGGGTTTTCCTGATCGATGAAACAGGATCCCGGGCTTCGCCCGGGCTACGGGGTGCGCGCGCCGACGGCTTCGGACAGCACGTCGCGCGCCTGCAACATCGCGTAGGACCGGATCCTGCACAGCAGGTCGCCGTCCAGGCAGCCTTCGAGCCGCGCCTGCAGTTCATCGCGCAGCGCCTTGTCCGCCGGCTCGCGCTCGTAGCCGACCTCGGCATACAGCGCGTCGGCGGCAAAGGCATAGCGCGCCGCAAGGGGCTCGTTCCCCGCGGTCTGAATTTCCACCGCGGCGAGCCGCTCGAGCGCTTCGGGCGCCAGATGCGAGGCGCCGACCTCCAGCGAGATGCGGCCGACCTCGACGAAGTTGCGGCGCGCCTGTGCGATGTCGCCCTTGCGCAGCAGCGCCAGCCCGGCCGTCGACAACACGTGCGCGACGCCTTCGAGGCTGCCGAGTTCGCGAAACGTGTCGGCGCCGGCGGTGGCCAGGCGCAGCGCCTCGTCGTATTCGCCGATCTCGATCAGCCCCACCGCGAGATTGTTCGACAGGCGCGCGCGATCGAAACGCCAGCCGCGAAGCTCGGCCTCCGCAAGCCGCTCGCGCAGCCGCGGCACCGCCTCGGCATAGCGGCTCTGCTGCAGCATCAGCGTGGCGAGCTCGGTGTCGACGACGAACCGGCGATACGGATCGTCGACGCCCGCGAGGATCTGCGACTGCTCGAGCAGCAGCGTCTCGGCCGCCGCGTAATCGCCACGATCGCGCGCGCAGGTGGTGAGCTGTTTCAGCGCCTCGACACGCGTCTGCACGTCGTTCATCTGGATCGCCAGTCGCAGCGCTTCGCGCAGCAGGCTCTCGACGCGCGCGGGCTCGGATCCGCGCAACAGGCGCCCGAGCGCGATCAGCAGATGCGCCCGCGCCTGCGGATCATCGCTGGGCAGGGCCTCGGCTCGCTGCGTCCATTCGATGCCTTCCTGCAGGCGTCCACGCTTGATCCAGAAATGCGCCAGCGCCGTCGTCAGCCGGATGGTCGGGTCGTGCGCACCGAGGCGATGGCCGATGTCCAGCGCCGCGCGCAGGTTGTCCTGCTCGAGCACGAGGCGCTGCATCCATTGCGGCCCCTGGGCACCGGTGATGCGCGGCACCGCGTTCCGCGCCATCGTCAGGGCCCAGGCCAGCAGCCCACGCTGCACACCCAGCGAATCGCCGGCGTGAAGTTTCTCGCGGGCGAACTCGCGCAGCGTCTCGAGCATCCCGTAGCGGTGATCGTCACTGGCAGGGAATCCCAGGCGATACGTGACCAGCGATTTGTCGACCAGCGCGGTCAGCAGGTCGGCCATGTCTTCCACCGGCAAGCCATCGCCGGCGCACACGGCCTCGGCCGCAGCGAGGTCCCAGCCGTCGGCGAACACGGCGAGACGATCGAACAGCAGCCGCTCCGACGCAGACAGTGTTTCGTAGCTCCACTCCACGGTGGCGCGCAGCGTCCGGTGGCGCGACCCGGTATCGCGCGCGCTGCCGGACAGCAGGCGGAAGCGATCCTTCAGACGCAGCGCGATCTCGCCGACGGGCAGGGCGCGGGCACGGCTGGCCGCCAGTTCCAGCGCCAGCGGCATGCCGTCGAGGCGGCGGCAGATCTCGCCGACGGATTCCGCCGTGCGGCTGTCGAGCGTGAAGTCCGCGCGGTGCGAATGGATGCGCTCGACCAGCAGGCGCGCAGCCTCGGACAGCTCGCCGCCCTCGCCCTGCGTCGCCAGCGGATCCATTCGCAGCACCTGCTCGCCCGACAGGTACAGCGGCTCACGCGACGTCGCCAGCACCCGCACTCCCGCGGCCGCCGCCAGCGTGCCGGCGATGCGCGCGGCAATGGCCAGCAGGTGCTCGCAGTTGTCGAGGATCAGCAGGACCGATCGCGATTCGAGGTATGCGGCGATCGAATCCAGCAGCGGCCGCTCGCCTTCTTCGGCGATGCCCAGGGCGTACGCACAGGCGCGTATCGCCGTTTCGTCGTCGTGCGCAGGAGCCAGCTCGACCAGCCACACGCCATCGCCGAAGAACGGCAGCAGGTCGCCGCCGACCTCGAGCGCCAGTCGCGTCTTGCCGACCCCTCCGGGGCCGACGGCAGTGACCAGGCTGCGCTCGCGCAGCAGTTGCCCGAGGCGCGCGCGCTCGTCGACGCGTCCGATGAACGAGGTGGCCGAGCGCGGCAGGTTGTGTCCGCGGACCGACAGCGTCCTGGGCAGGGGGAACTCGGATCGCAAACCCGGGTGGCAGAGCTGCAGCAGACGCTCCGGCTGCGGAAAATCCTTCAGCCGGAAGCTGCCGAGATCGCGCAGACTGCAGCCATCGGGAAGCCGCCCGGCGGCCGCCTCGCCGGTCGCGGTGGAGACCAGCACCTGGCCGCCGTGGCCCGCTGCCGAGACGCGCGCGGTCTGGTGGACCGCCAGCGAGATGTAGCTGTCGCCGTAAGGCTCGGCCTCGCCGGTGTGCACGCCGACGCGGATCGCCAGGCGCACGTCCTGCGGCCAGGCCTGTGCGTCGATGGCCGCCTGCGCCTGCAGACAGGCACAGATCGCGCCCGCTGCATCGGTGAAGACGCAGAAGCAGGCATCCCCCTCGTGTCCGACGACATGGCCGCCATGAGCGCGCGTGGCCTCGCTGACGAGCTCGCGGTGGCGGAACATCAACGAACGGAAATCGTCGCCAAGCCGGCGCAGCAGCCCGGTCGAACCCTCGATGTCGGTGATGACGAAAGTGACCCGGCCGCGCGGCAGTGCGGAGGTGGGCTCGGCGGTCATCCCCGGGGTCATGCGGCAACTGTAGCGGAAGGGTGCGCGCGCTCGCGTGACGCGCCGGACTTCTCGATCGACGGCCCTTGATCGGGCCCCCATGCGCCACCACCATGTCTGCATGACCACCGCCCCCAACCCGCGCAGCCTGTTCCTCGGCCACGGCGCACCGACGCTGGCCCTGAGCGCCCATCCCGCCACGCAGGCGATGCGGACCCTCGGCCTGCGGCTGGCCACGCCGCGCGCGGTGATCGTGGTCTCGCCGCATCGCTACGCCGCCGGCTTCGACGTGGGCGGCAGCGAACGCTTCACCGCATGGCACGACTTCCAGGGCTTCCCGGCCCCGCTGTACGCGTTGCAGTATTCCCCGCCGGGCGACCCGGCCCTGGCGGACCGCGTGTCCGCGGCCATTCGCGACCAGGGCCTGCCGAGCCAGGTCTCGGACGATGCCCGCATCGATCACGGCATCTGGGTGCCGCTGCGCCTGCTGTGGCCGAACGCCGACGTCCCGGTGATTCCGGTGGCGAGCACGCGCGCCGGGCCTGAACCTCACCTCGCGCTGGGCCGCGCGCTGAAGCCGTTCACCGACGAGGGCTGCATCGTCATCGGCACGGGCAGCATCACGCACAACCTCGGCGACCTGGATTTCGGCAACGAATACGCGCCGGTCCAGCCCTGGGCGCAGGCTTTCGACGACTGGATCGCCGAGAACCTGGTCCGCCGCGACGAGGCGGCCCTGGCGCGTTATCGCCAGCAGGCGCCGAACGCCGTGCACGCGCACCCGACCGACGAGCACCTGATGCCGCTGTTCGCGGCGCTGGCGGCCGGCGGCGCAGCCCAGCCGACGTTTCGCGGCTTCAGCCACGGCACGATCAGCCTGTCGGCCTACGAATTCGCCTGAGCCCCGGGGGCCGTCGGCCACCGGCGCCCCTGAACGGCACACGGCGCAAGCCGTAAACTCGCGGCCCTTTCCGGAGTTTCGCGGTCCTTCGATGTCCAACGTTGCCGATCAGGCGCTGCTGCGCCGCACCTTCGCGATCATCAGCCACCCGGACGCGGGCAAGACCACGCTCACGGAAAAGCTGCTGCTGTTCGGCGGCGCCATCCAGCTCGCCGGCACCGTGAAGGGCCGCAAGGCCACGCGCCACGCGACCTCGGACTGGATGGCGCTCGAACAGCAGCGCGGCATCTCGATCACGACCTCGGTGATGCAGTTCCCGTACAAGGACCGCATCGTGAACCTGCTCGACACGCCGGGTCACGAGGACTTCTCCGAAGACACCTACCGCACGCTGACGGCGGTGGATTCGGCGCTGATGGTCATCGACGCCGCCAAGGGCGTGGAGACGCGCACGATCAAGCTGATGGAAGTCTGCCGCCTGCGCGACACGCCGATCATCAGCTTCGTCAACAAGCTCGACCGCGAGGGCCGGCCGCCGCTGGAACTGCTTGACGAGATCGAGAAGGTGCTGGGCCTGCAATGCACGCCGATCACCTGGCCGTTGGGCATGGGCCGCGAGTTCAAGGGTGTGTATCACCTGCTCGAGGACCGCTTCTATCTCTATTCGGGCGACAAGCACCGCATCTCGGAGATCGAGACCGTCGACGGCCTGCTCTCGCCCGGGCTGGGCGATCGATTCGGGCAGAGCTACCAGACGCTGCGCGACGAGATCGAGCTGCTGCAGATGGCTGGCACCGAGTTCGATCTCGACAAATACCGTGCCGCGAAGCTGACGCCGGTTTTCTTCGGTTCGGCGATCAGCAATTTCGGCGTTCGCGAACTTTTGAACGGCTTCGTCGAATGGGCGCCGCCGCCGCAGCCGCGCGCCACCGACGCGCGCGATGTGGAACCCACCGAAAGCAAGTTCAGCGGCTTCGTGTTCAAGATCCAGGCGAACATGGATCCCAAGCATCGTGACCGCGTCGCGTTCCTGCGCGTGTGCTCCGGCGCCTACCGGCGCGGCATGGCGCTGCACAGCGTGCGCCTCGGCGGACCGGTGCGCATTTCCAGTGCGCTGACCTTCATGGCCTCGGATCGCGAGACGGTGGAAGAAGCCTGGCCCGGCGACATCATCGGCCTGCACAACCACGGCAACATCGCCATCGGCGATGCGCTGACCGAAGGCGAGACGCTGCGCTTTCTCGGAATTCCCAACTTCGCGCCCGAACTGTTCCGGCGCGTGGTGCTGCGCGATCCACTGAAGGCCAAGCAGTTGAACAAGGGCCTCGACCAGCTTTGCGAGGAGGGCGCCACGCAGGTGTACCGGCCGCTGACCAACAACGACATCATCCTGGGCGCCGTCGGCACGCTGCAGTTCGACGTGGTCCAGTTCCGGCTGCGCGACGAATACAACGTGGAATCCAGCTTCGAACCGGTCTCGGTCCACTGCGCCCGATGGGTCGATTGCCCGGACCCGGCGCTGTTCAACGCCTTCGTCGACAAGAACGAAACGCGCATGGCGCGCGACCACTACGGGGACCTCGTCTACCTTGCGAGCTCTTCGGTGAATCTGTCGATGACCCGCGAGCGCCATCCCGAAGTGCGCTTCCTGGACACCAAGGAACACGCGCGCGCCTGAGTCCGGGCTGACGGCGGTTCAGTCGAGATTCATGCGGACGGGTCAAAAACGCACGTGCTTAATCCAAAATGCCTCCGTGAGCACCGCAGCGCTGCGCGACGGCGGCCAACTACACCGGATGGGAGAAACAACGTGAAAAAAAGCTTGGGAATTTGGTGCGCGGGCTCGGCCCTGGCGCTGGCCGCCACGGCCGTATCCGCACAGACGTTCGACGACTCCAAGTACGTCGGCCTGATGGGCCTGGGCTACTTTCCGGACAAGGACCTGAACCTGGACGACGGTGGTGGTGCGCGCGGCTATTTCGGCCTTCCGCTGACGCCGGGCCTCAACCTCGAGATCAACGCCTGGGGCTACGGCGCGGACCCCGAGGACGACAATCTCGCCTACCTCAAGCAGTACGGCGGCGGCATCGACCTGATGGCGCCGTTCAGCCGCGGCAAGGTCGCCCCGTTCTTCCTGATCGGCGGTGGCTACAACCGCGCCAAGAGCGACGATCTGGGTAAAACCGACAACGGCTACGCGAACGCCGGCCTCGGCATGCTGTTCGACCTGGGTCGCGGTTGGGCGCTGCGTGCCGAAGGCCGCTACGTCGCCTTCTTCCCGGACGGCAAAGCCGATCTTCCGGACGGCCATTACGACGACGTCGTTGCGGGCCTGGGCCTGCAGTACACGTTCCAGAAGCCGCAGGCCGCCGCTCCGCCGCCGCCCCCGCCTCCTCCCCCGCCGCCTGCGCAGCCGAAGGACAGCGATGGTGACGGCGTGCTCGACTCGGTCGATCAGTGCCCGAACACACCCAAGGGCGTGCAGGTGGATACGCGCGGTTGCCCGCTGGATTCCGACGGCGACGGCGTGCCCGATTACCTCGACAAGTGCCCCAACACAACCAAGGGCCTGAAGGTCGACGCGACGGGTTGCGTGCGGGATGCGCAGACCATCGTGCTGCAGAACGTCAACTTCGAGTTCAACAAGGCGACGCTGACGGCGGATGCGAAGGGCGTGCTCAACGATGTCGCGAAGGGTCTGGTGAGCCAGAAAGATCTGCGGGTCGAGATCGCCGGGCACACGGATTCCAAGGGCAGCGATGCGTACAACCTGAACCTGTCCAACGGCCGCGCGGCTTCGGTGAAGTCGTACCTGATCTCCCAGGGCGTCGGATCGAGCCAGCTGGTGTCGAAGGGCTACGGCGAAGGACAGCCGGTGGCCACCAACGACACCGATGCGGGCCGTGCGCAGAACCGCCGCGTCGAGTTCCGCGTGCTCAGCCAGCCGGGCGCCAGCCTGCGGTAAGCCTCACGCGATAGCAGTCGGTCACGAGAGCCCGGGCACGAAAGTGCCCGGGCTTTTTTCGTGGCACCCGTAGCCCGGACGAAGTCCGGGGCTTTTCCCTTCTCAAAGCGGGAGTCCCGGGCTTCGCCCGGGCTACAAGTGACCGCGTAATGACAGCGCGCTGAAAGCCGGAAAAGGCTCTCCGCGAGGTGTCCTCTGCGACAATCCCTCGCCCGCTTCGACGCCGCCGTAGTCGCCGCTCCCCCGCATGACCGAACCCGTTCCGCGCCACGACGCTTTTGCGGCGCTGCGCATTCCCAATTTCCGCAACCTGATGGGGGGCACGTTCCTCATCACCTGCGGGCTCCAGATGCAGCGGGTGGCACTGGGCTACACGCTCTACCTGCTGACGCGTGATCCGCTGTCGCTGGGCCTGCTCGGACTGGCCGAGGCGATCCCGTTCATGGGCCTTGCGCTGTTCGGCGGCCACATGGCGGACCGGCGCGACAAGCGCCGGATGATGCAGGTCGCCGGCGCGGTCTTCATGAGTGGCACGCTGCTGCTGTTCTTCGCGTCGCTGATGCGCAGCCACGTGTCCGACGCGCTGCTCGCCGGACTGATCTACGTCGTGGTCTTCATCGAAGGACTCGCACGCGGCCTGTACAGCCCGGCGTCGTCGTCGCTCAAGCCCTTCCTGGTGCCGCGCGAGCACTACGGCAACTCGGCGACGTGGAGCAGCATGTCCTGGCAGGCCGGCGCCATCCTCGGTCCGGCGCTGGGCGGCTTCGTGTTCGCCGCGATCGGACTTCCCGGCACGCTGGCGGTCGTCGTAGGACTGATCGTCATCAATATCCTGCTGACCGGCGCCATCGATCCGCCGGCAGCCGCGAAGCAAGTGGCGTCGAAGGACCCGCTGTGGCGCAGCCTCGGCGAAGGCTTGGCCTATGTCTGGCGCACGCCGATCATCCTGTACTCGATCTCGCTCGACATGTTCTCGGTGCTGTTCGGCGGCGTGATGGCGATCCTGCCGATCTTCGCGGAAGACATCCTGCGCGTCGGCCCCGAGGGCATGGGCATTCTTCGCGCGGCGCCCGCCGTGGGCGCCGTGGGGACGATGCTGATCTGCGCCTGGTGGCCGCCCACGCGCCATGCCTGGCGCAACCTGCTGTGGTCGGTGCTCGGCTTCGGCGTCGCGACGCTGGTCTTCGGACTCTCGACGAACTTCTGGATCTCGATGGTCGCGCTCGCCGCCAGCGGCGCGTTCGACAGCGTCAGCGTCGTGATCCGCGGCACCATCGTGCAGAGCCTCACCGAAGACCACATGCGCGGTCGCGTGGCCGCGGTGAACAGCGTGTTCGTATCGGCCTCCAACGAGCTCGGTGCCTTCGAATCTGGGGTCGCGGCCAAGCTGCTGGGCGTCGTGCCCTCGGTCGTCTTCGGTGCGGCGGCGACCTTCGCGACGGTGGCCTACATCTGGCGCCGTTCGCGCACACTGTTCGCCGTGCGACTCTGAAGATGCCCATGGCCACGAATCGGATCCTGCGACGAGAGTTTGAGATCGACCCTGACGCGGTGGTCGCCGCGTCACGGCGCAGCCTGCTGGTACGCGCCAGCGGGGTGCTCCTGCTGGTCGCGCTGTTCGGCGCGGTCGTGAACACCTGGGTGCCGCAGACGATGCATCGCGTCGCCTGGAGCTTCGCGGTGGCGATCCTGGCGGTCTACGCCGCCGTGGAGGTGTCGTCGCTGCGCTGGGCGCGCCGCAGCGCCAAGACGATGGTCCTGCGCCTGGCGCCAGATGCGCTTGAACTGCAGATCGGCGTGGGCCGCCACCGCATGCCCTACGCCGACCTCGGCATCGCGCGCGTGCGCCTGTCCGGCGGCAAGGTACGCCGCGTCGAATTGCACAGCGCCCACAACGGCCGCGTCGCTCTGGCCGGCTTTCGCAACATGGACGAGCTGGCGGAGTCGCTCACCGCGGCGATCGCGCAGGCGCGGGCGGATTCGGGGACGTCCGCCTCTCCTCCGTCGCCCCCGTAGCCCGGACGAAGTCCGGGATCGCCGCTCTGCCGTCCGAAGAATCCGTCGGTGTGGATGTTCGGGTCGATGGCGTTCATCGGCTTTTCAGGATGTCAAAAAGCAACAAAGGCGAACGCAAAGGAGCAAAGGGAAAAAGAAAGGACGCAAAGGAATGCATGACACATCCTTTGCGTCCTTTCTCGGCTTTTCTCCGCGCCTTTGCGCTAGCCGTTGCTTCTGTTTCGAGGAATCAAACCAACTTCTTGAAGTCCGGCTTGCGCTTCTCGTTGGAAGCCTCGACGCCTTCCTTGCATTCGTCGCTCCGGTAGTAGCCCTTCACCGCCGCGATGCCCAGGTAGCTCAGGCCGCGGATGTTCCCGGAGTCGGCGTTGAACGAACGCTTGGCGATCACGATCGCGGTGGCGACAGCGAGCCCCGGACTTCGTCCGGGCTACCGGGGCGTTCCTCGTAGCGTACGGATCCGGTCGCGCGTGGCTGGATGCGAGCCGAGATAGTCCATCAGCGTGTTCTTGTCGTCGTCCGACGTCCGTTCGCCGTGTTCCGCCGCAATCCGCTCCAGCATGTCGGCGAGGCGCGAGGGCGGTATGCCCAGCGCCTGGAGCTGACGCGCCGCATCCGCATCGGCCTGGCTTTCGAGATCGCGCGAATGCCGCGCCTGCAGGATCGCCGCCGGCGCGCCGGCGATCAGCGGACTGAAATCCCCGATCCACCAGGCGACGAAAGCGCCCACGACGCTGCTCTGGATCATCATCCGCAAACCGTGTCGCCGGTCGACGTGGCCGAGCTCGTGCGCGAGCACCGCGAGAATCTCCTCGTCGTTCTTCGCGATGGCCACCAGATCGTCGAGCAGCACGATGCGCCCGTCCGGCAGCGCCATCGCGTTCGGGCCGACGTCGGGTCCGGAGCGGAACAGCAGCTCGGCGCGATGATCGGCATCGAGCCGCCCGAACTGTGCAGCGAGCCCTTGCCGGCGCGGCGCATCCAGCGTGCTCGGCTTCAGCAGATGGTCGTCGAGCAGCTCGAGCGTCTGATCGGAGAGCAACACCGTCACCGCGTCCGGCACACGATATGCAAGCCGTTCGGCCGCCCACGGCAAGCCCCAGCGATAGCCGGCGAATCCCGCCAGCACGACGACCACCATCGAGGCGATCGCGAGCATCCAGCTGCGCTGCGCGAGATCGACGACGCTTTCCGAATGGCCGATCGCCTCGAGCCATTCCGCGAATGCCGGACCGTCGGCCGTCTCGCAGGTCGCACCGTCGGCAAAGCGCAGAACGCGCGGCGCGCCGCCCAGGCGTTCGCCGATCTGGACCTGCTCCAGCGGCTCGCGACGTTCCCAGCCCTCGCCCTGTATCCATACCTCGCCGCGTACCGGCAGCAGGCGAACGCGATGAAGCTGCGCCGATCGCCCGTCGTAGTAGTTGCCCGGCAGGCTCACAGGCCGATGTCGATGTCGAACAGTTCTGCGGTTTCCTCGCCGGTGGCGGTGGCATCCACCGCGACATCGGCGAGGAACTCGTCCAGCGACGCTGCGGGCAATAGGGCCATGCACTGCGCGCGATAGCGTGCGAGCCGGACCGCCGCCCAGGGCATGTACAAACCGAGCGTGATCAGCACGAGCAGGAAATTGCTCAGGCTGATGCCCAGTAACGGCCAGAAGCGCAGCGTGCTCTGGAAACGATGCTCGCCCAGCTGCGTGTGATTCCACACCAGATTCCCGATCAGGGCCTGGAACAGCGGCGTCACGAGCAGCGAGGCCGCGAAGAACAACGCGAACACGGCCATCAGCACCGGCAGGATGGCCGCGAAATCCGGCTTCTCGCCGCCGGTCGGCATCGACGCGGTGCCCGCGATCAGCCCGCCGAACGCGACGATGCTCCCGATCAGCGCCACCAGGAAGACGCCGCCGACGATCAGGTAGACCTTGTAAAACGCACCGATGGTGGCGTCGAACCGGAATTGCGTGCGCCCGAACCACGCAAAGCCGTGCTGGTAGGACTTCATGCGCTGATGGAACATCGGCGCGAGCAGGTACAGCGTGCCGAACATCAGGATGCCGAACAGCAGGAAGGCCACGTAGGCCTCGCCCACCGTTCCGCGAAAGGAGAAGCGCAGGCCGCGGTAACTGGTGTTGCGCAGACGGAAACGAAACGAGTTGCGCAGCAGCAGGGGCATCACGCCGCCGAGCATCGCCAGCGCCAGCAGCGTCAGCGGTCCGGGCACCGCGTTGGCGAGGCTGTAGACACCGAAGAGCCCGAGCGCGATCAGGCGGCCCATCAGGATCGCCATCGGGGTGCCGTGGTAATCGAAGACGCTGCCGGCGACGCGCGTGTGACGGCTGAAGTACTGCAGCCGGCGCACCTTGGCCCACGCGGAATAGATACCGAGCGTCAGGATCGTCAGCGTGATGTTGACGATCCAGATCCGGAAATACTCGCCGCCGTTCCCGGTGAATTCGAAGCGCTCCGGTGCGAATTCATCCGAGGCCGGACTCGACCACCGCGGAAACTCAATCTGGCTCATGACGACGCTCCCCGCGTGTCGGCAACCGGAACGAAAACACCGCGCTCCTCCCCGGATCCCTCGCGACGCGAAGCGTGACGTCGCGCCCCGATGTTACACGCGGCTGAGCACCCATCTGCGCCGTTGCCAGATCGAGGCCAGCACCAGCGACTGGACCCCGCGATACGCGGTCATCGCCAGCCAGATCGCCGACAGGCCCAATCCCCACACCGGCCCGAGCAGATAGGCCATCGGCAGGAACAACAGCCACTGCAGGCCGACACCCACCGCCATCACGAGCCGCGCCGCACCCACGCCGAACAGCGCGTTCATCAGCACCAGCCCGACGCCGTCGATGATGATGCCGGCGCCGATCAGGCGCAGCGGAAAGGTGCCCAGTTCGACCAGCGCGGGGTCCTGCAGGAACAGTCCGAGGATGGCGCGGGGTAGCAGCAGCATCGGCAGGCCGACGAACGTGAGCAGCACGCTGGCGACCTTGCACACGTCCCAGGCCCAGCGATGCGCATCGACCGGATCGCATCGTCCGAGCGCCTGGCCGGCGAGCGTCGCCGCGGCAAGGCCGAAGCCGACGCCGGGCAGCACCGCCACCAGCGAGATGTTGATCAGCACGTTGGCCACCGCCAGCTCGCGCGTGCCGACCTGGCCGACGATCCAGAACAGCACCGTGAAGCCGGCGGCGAAGAACAGTTGCTGGATCGACGAGGGCAGGCCCAGCCGCAACAGGTTCCTGAACTGCTCGCGGCTCGGGCGTCGCGCGAGGAATCCCGCCGGGCGTGCGTGGCGCCAGCCCAGGATGAAGTACGCGATCGTGCCCAGGAAGATCGAGATGCTGGTGCCCATGCCGGCACCCGTCACGCCCATTTCCGGAAAGCCGAACTTGCCGAAGATCAGGCAGTAGTTCAGCGCGATGTTGAAGCTGTGCATGCCCACCAGCGTGAACATGTACAGGCGCGCGAGCTTGATTGCGCTCCAGTAGCCGCGGAACGAGAAATTCATTCCGATCGCGACGACGCTCAGCAGGCGCAGCTGCAGGTAGGTGGTTCCCGCAGCCACCACCTCGGGATCATCGTTGAGCAGGTGCAGGATGTTCGGCGCCTGCCAGATCAGCAGCGCCGCGAGCGGAATGCCCAGCGCGGCCGACAGCAGGATGCCGCCGTTGAGCGGGATCGCCGTCTCGTCGAGCTTGCCCTCGCCGACGCGCCGCGCGGCCATCGCCTGCACCGCGGACGACAGGCCGGTGATGAACGCCACCGCCATGAAATTCAGGAACGAGGCCAGGCCCACGCCCGCGAGCGTCGCCGGTCCCAGGTGCGCGACCATGCCGGTGTCGACGAGGTTGAGCACGTTCTGCGAGGTCATTGCCGCGATGATCGGCAAGGCCAGCGCCAGCACCTCTCGAGATCGTTGCCGGTCGAGTCGCCAGAACGCCGTCGGCGGCAGTGGCTTGCCGTCGGCGCTCGTGGCCGGCATCGAATGCGTCAGGCTATTTCTCCTCGATCGTGTTGATGATCATCGCCGCCAGATTGAACGGCTGATCGCCGAGCCGCTTCTGCAGGTTCTTCGGGAGACTCTTCTTGTCGATCTGCAAGGTCGACACCTGCGCGCTGCCCTGCGCCGTGGCGCCCGACCAACTCTCGACGTGCGGCCCGTCGTGCCGCGCCGGGCGGATGCCCATCGATTCGAGCTTGTCGCTTTTCGGAATCAGATCGTGCGCGCCGCGATCGAGCGAGGCGGTCGAGGCGCTGATCTCGATCCAGCTGTTGATGTCGTGCTTCATCAGCGGCTCTGCCAGGCGCTGCACGATCGGATTGGCGAACGCGCGACGCACACCGCGGCGGGCCAGCTGGCCGACGAACGAGGCCGCAGGCGCAAGGGCACGCGAGGCGCTCGCACCCTTCTGCTTGCCGCGGCGGCGCGGTTTCGGCGGCGGCGGCGGCGCGGCCAGCATCGGCCTGAGGACTGACGCGAAGTTGGTCTGCACATGCGCGCGCAGCCGCACGCGCTCGCCGTCGCCATGCGCCTCGGTGTCCACCGTGACGTCGAGCTTGAGGATCGACCCGAACACACCCGCCGGAATCTCGGCCTTGAACGACAGGCGATCGTCACCGCTCGCGCCCAGCGCGCCAGCGGCAAGTGCATCGATGCGCGTGCGGAGTCGGTCGATCAGGCTCATCTAGAATCGGATGTGCGGGTGGGGGTCGCGGTGGGGGCCGTGCGGATAGCCGGGATTCTCATCAGGAATCGGGCCCGGAACGAATACATCAGGCATGTCGAAATCATATCGCTTCGTCGTCACCGGCCGGGTCCAAGGCGTTTTCTTCCGCAGAGCGACGCAGCAGCGCGCCCTGCAGGCCGGCCTCGACGGCTGGGTACGCAACCGTACCGACGGCGCTGTCGAGGGCCGCGTGTGCGCAGCGGATGCTGCCGCGCTCGATGCGTTCAGGACATGGCTGCTGCGCGGACCCGATCGGGCGCAGGTGCAGGCGTTGCAGTGGGAAGACTGCGAGGACCATCTCGAGCCGGGCTTCGAAGTGCGAGGCTGACCGTAGCCCGGGTGCAACCCGGGTCGTCGCTCACTTCCCGCAAAAAGCCCCGGGTTTCACCCGGGCTACGGGCCTGCGATCCCGGCTCTTTGGCTTCGCGAAATTCAACGTCCGGGCTACGCACTACCGTTTGGTGAGGAAGCTCGCCGTCGCCTTCTGCGCCTTGCGGAAATACAGCTCCGGCGAGAGCCGTTTGAGGCGCCACAGCGAGCGCGCATCCGCATGCGGCATCACCAGAAACCGGTTGGATGCCACGGCATCGACGATCTCGCCGGCCACGTCCTCGGCCGTGACGCTGGCCTTTTCCATCATCCGCTCGACGATTCTCATCATCTGCGGCGCCGTCTGCTTCTCGCCGGAGGCCAGGCCCACCTTGCTGGTGTTGACCAGGTCGGTCTTGAAGAACGACGGACAGGCCACGCTCACGCCGATGTCCGGGAAGACCTCGTAGCGCAGGGTTTCGGACAGCGAGATCACCGCTGCCTTGGCCGCGTTGTAGCTCGCCATCGCCGGCGGATTGGCGATGCCCGCGAAGCTCGCGACGTTGACGATGTGCCCGCCGGCCTGCGCCTTCATCGTCGGGATCACGGCGCGCGCGCCGCGCACGCAGCCCAGCACGTTGATGTTGAACACCCAGTCCCACTGCTTGATAGGCGATTCCTCGACCGTGCCCGCGGTGGCGACACCAGCGTTGTTGATGAGCACGTCGACACCGCCCCACGCGGCCGTCACGGCCGTCACCGCGGCGGCGAAGGATTCTTCGGAAGTCACGTCCAGCACCAGCGACAAGGCGCTGGCACCGCCGGCCTCGAGCAACTTGGCGGTTTCCTGCGCGGCATCTGCCCGCATGTCGGTGACCGCCACGCGCGCACCCTGGGCTGCGAAGGCCAGAGCGCAGGCACGACCCAGGCCGCTGCCGGCACCGGTGATCAGAACGCGTGAGTCCTTCAGCGTACGCATGCCGTGCTTGCCCCCGTTCGAAGAACGGCAAAGTCTACGCGCCGCGATGGACGCGCAGCAGCCGGTGGCTACAACTCGACGCTGCGCTGGTAGATGACGTCGAAGCTGAACTTCTTCTTCTGCGCCTTGGCCTCGGCGTAGTCGGCCATGCGTGCGAGACGCGACGGTACCTTCATCAGGCGATCCTGGCTGTGCTGTGCGTGGGCGCTCAGACCGGTCAGCGAACCGATCTCCCAGTACTCCAGCAGTTCCTCGACGATGCCCTGGTAATGGCGCGTGCCGAACACGCCGCCGCGGCCGAGGACCTCGCTCATCTCGGCGAAGCCCGGAATCTTGTGGCCTGGCATCTCGAAGCCCAGCGTGACCTTGAGCAGCGAGTCGAGCGCGCGCTCGGGGTCGGCACGCAGGATCTCGCCGAACACCGCGCGGTAGAACTGGTAATGCCTCGATTCGTCGCCGGCGACGTGCGCCAGCATGCGCTGCAGCGCCGGCTCGCGGCCCGCAGCCAGGCGGCCGGTGTTTGCATGCGAGATCTGTGTGGCCTTCTCCTGCAGCGAGGTGTAGGCCAGCAGGCGATACGGATCCTGCTGCCAGTCCGGCTCGAAGCCCGCATTGATGTACTGGAACTGCATCTTCTCGACCGCGCCCATGTCGAAGATGCGCGCGTCGCGCACGTAGTCGCGCATCACGCAGCCGTGGCGGTCTTCCTCCGCCGTCCACAGATGGTTCCAGTCGCTCCACGGCGAGGCCGGGCCGAAGTACACCGCGATCAGGCGATGGAAATGCGGAAGGCCTTCCTCGGTGAGCAGGTTCAGCGCCAGCGCGATGCGCACCACGTCCGGCAGCGCGCGGGCGGCCTCACGCGTACGCGCCAGCTCCTCGTCACGCTCGGCACCGGAGTCGGCATCGGCCGGCATCAGGTCGTTGGGGAACCAGAGCTTGCGGCGGGCAACGTGCGCATCCATCTCCCGCCGGACGGCGGGCTCGAGCGCGGTCAGGACATCGACCTGTTGCGGCGTACCGAAACGGACATTGGCGAGGGCGGGACGGGTCATGCGCGCGGGCGTCTGGTATGGGCCGGAATCATCCATGCAGATCAGTCAATCGGAGCGGACTCGAAGGGGATACGTGGCCCGGACCGGCACCGATGCACCCTCCCCTAGTGTAGCCCTAGGTCCGCAGCAGGGAGAGCAATTCCTGGCGGGTACGCTGATCTTCGCGGAAGCGCCCCAGCATCATGGAGGTGATCATCGTGGAGTTCTGTTTCTCCACGCCCCGCATCATGGCGCAGAGGTGTTTCGCTTCGATGACGACAGCCACCCCATTGGCTTCCGTAACCTGCTGGATCGATTCACCGATCTGCTTGGTCAGGTTCTCCTGGATCTGCAGGCGCCGGGCGAACATGTCGACGATGCGCGGAATCTTGGACAGGCCGATGACCTTGCCCGCCGGCAGGTAGGCCACGTGGCACTTGCCGATGAACGGCAGCATGTGGTGCTCGCACATCGAATACATCTCGATGTCCCGCACGATGACCATCTCGTCGTTGCTCGACGCGAAGATCGCCTCGTTGACGATCTCGCCGAGATCCTGCTCGTAGCCCTGCGTCAGGAACTCCATGGCCCGCGCCGCGCGGTACGGGGTCTTGACCAATCCCTCACGGTCAGGGTTCTCTCCAATTGCCTCGATGATGGCCCGGAAGTGTTCTTCCACGATAATGCTCGTCATAGGTTGAGCCCATGCCAATTGTGGCACGCCGGCCAGACCCAAGCCCCGCCCCCACCATGTCGAACGCTGCGTCCACGATCCGCACGATCCCGGTCGACCTGATCCGGCCGGGAAGCACGCAGGCGCGCCGCCATTTCGATGCGGACGCGCTGGAGGAACTCGCGCGCTCGATCCGCGAGTCGGGCGTGATCCAGCCGATCGTGCTGCGCACCCGCGTATGGGGCTACGAGCTGCTCGCCGGCGAGCGACGCTGGCGTGCGGCGCAGCTCGCCGGCCTGCACGACATCCCGGCAATCGTGCGCGACGACCTGTCGGAGGACGAGGCTTTCATCCTCGGCCTGATCGAGAACCTACAGCGCGAATCGCTCTCGCCGATCGAGACCGCCGCCGGCCTCAAGCGCCTGGGCGAGACCTTCGAGCTCACGCACGACCAGATCGGCGAGCGCATCGGCAAGTCGCGCGCCTACGTCAGCAATTACTTCCGCCTGCTCAACCTCGATCCGCAGGTCGCCACACTGGTCAACGAAGGCCACATCCCGCTCGGGCACGCCAAGGTGCTCGCGTCATTGCCGCACGATCAGCAGCTGCGCTTCGCCGACGAGGTGATCCGCCACAAGCTCACGGTGCGCCAGCTCGAACGCAGGGTCGCCCTGCATCGTCGACCCAAGGCGACGTTCAACCAAGGCAAGCCCGGCGACTGGGAACGACTCGAGCGCGAGCTCTCCGACCTCGTGGGCTGCCCGGTTGCGATCAGCCTCGAGAAGGATGGTCAAGGCGAGCTGCGCGTCGCGTTTCACTCGCTTGACGAACTCGACGGCGTGATGGCGCGTCTGGGCTACCCGGCAAATTCTTGAACCGTACGGTTCATGATCGGAAAGTTATCACCAGCTTTGATGGATAAGCTTGTGGATAAGCGATCTTCACGTGCCAGATGACACGTGGAATTACGCACTCCCGTGCGATGTGACGATTTTTTTTCCACCTCCATGCAGATTGCTGCCCCGCCATGACCGACTCCGCCGCAACGCAGCAACCGACATGGGATCAGCGCCAGCGCTTCCGTTTCCTCGAAGCGCATGCCATCTGGCGCGGGCAGGTTCGCGTGGCCGACGTGCGCGACAGCTTCGGCATCACGACCGGCAAGGCCGAGAAGGATTTTGCGGCCTACATGCGCCTTGCGCCGGTCAACCTGCTGCGTGATCGGCGCACCGGCGAGTACCGCCCCACCGACGTCTTCGTGCCGCAGTTTTTGCGCGGAACCGCAGCCGAGTACCTGCAGGTTCTGCGCAACCACGAACTCGATTCGGATCTGCCGGTGGCGATGGCGGCCTCCGGCATGGTCGCGGCCGAAACGCTCGAGCCGCCCGCGCGCGAATTCGACGTGCGCGTGCTCGCTCGTCTCAACACCGCGATCCGCGAACGCCGCTTGCTCGCCATCGACTACCAGTCGATGACGCACCCCGAACCGCGCCGCCTGGAGATCGCACCGCACGTGCTGGTCTTCGCAGGACGCTGGCACGCACGTGCGTGGTCGGCCCGCCACGAGGGCTATCGCGACTTCCTGCTGTCACGCATCTGCGGACTGCCTGAACTGCTCGGCGTCTGCGAGCGTAGCGCCGACAACGACTGGGATTGGCGCAACGACGTCGCCATTCGCATCGCACCGCATCCGGATCTGAGCCCCGCGCAGAAGCGCGTCGTCGAGCAGGACTACGGAATGCTGCATGGCATGCGTGAAACGCGTGTGCGCGTCGCGCTCGCGCCGTACTTCCTGCGCCTGCTCGGCATCGGCCGCAACGATCGCGAACGCTCGGCGCAGGAGCAGCAGATCGTGTTGCTCAACGCCAACGATCTCGACGCGTTGAACCGCTTGTCCTGAGGCATCGCAAGCGCGATCGGGCAGCACTGCCAACCTGAACGTGCGCGCACGGATCTCAGGTCGAATTTCCCGCGGCTCGTCAACGGTGGCGCGGACCTGGGAGCAGGAATAAGCTGCCCGCTCGCCAGTTGCTCCACAGACGATGACTGCACCGCGACAACTCGATCTTCTGTTTGATGCATACCGTGTCGATGAGCGCGTCAGCGCGCGCGCACGCTGCATCCGCATCGAGGTGCGATCGCCTTCGGAAGTGCGTCTCACGATGCCGCGCTCGGTCCCCAAGGGCGAAGCCCGCGCCTTCCTGCTGAGCCGCGAAGGCTGGATTCGCGAAAAGATTCTCGAGCTCAAGCTCAAGCTCGCCGAACATCCCGAGCGTCCCGAAGCTTCCCTGAAATGGGATGGCACCGACGTGCTGCCATTGCGGGGTGAAGACGTCGTGCTGCGCGTACTCGCCACGCGAGCGCGCGTGCCGGCGGTACGCGTGACCGATCGCGCGATCGAGCTGTTCGTTCCGCCGGCGTGGCTCGGCCAGCCGTCGCGTCTGCAGCGTCTGCTGCGCGATGCGTTCAAGCGCGAAGCGATGCTGGACGCGCAGCGCATGCTGGTCGAAGAGGCACAGCGGCTGGGCGTGTCGTTCAGCGGCCCGCGCATCGCCGACCAGAAAACGCTGTGGGGCAGTTGCACCGCGCTGGGCCTGATCAGCCTGTCATGGCGCCTGGTCATGGCGCCGCCGGCCGTGCTGCGCTACGTGGCCGTGCACGAGCTCTGCCACGTTCGTCACCATGATCACGGTCCGCGTTTCTGGAAGCTCGTCGAGCGCCAGATGCCGGGCTTCGAGACGCATCGGCGCTGGCTGCGGGAACATGGTCCCGGCCTGCACTGGTGGATCGGCACCTGATTCGCGATCGCGCGAACGTGTAGCCCGGGTGAAACCCGGGGTTTTCCGTCTCGAAGCAGGACTCCCGGGTTTCACCCGGGCTACGGGCTACGGTCGCAGCGGCATCACGCGCTGCGCCGCAACTGCCCGATCTTCTTCAGGTGCACGAGCAGCAGCGACACCGCCGCGGGCGTGACGCCTGAAATGCGCGCCGCCTGTCCCACCGTCTCCGGCCGATGCGCGATCAGCTTGGCGCGCACCTCGTTCGACAGCCCGCGGATCGCCGCGTAGTCGACGTCGGACGGCAGCGCCGCTTCCTCGTAGCGCTGGTTGCGATCGATCTCGATCTGCGCACGCGCCAGATAGCCGCTGTACTTGGCTGCGATCTCCACCTGTTCCGCCACGGCCTCGTCGATGTCGGACTCAGCGAGCCCCAACGAGCGCAACACCTGTGTCGACCCCTCGGGACGTCGCAACAGATCCAGCGCGGAACACGCGGTCGACGTCGGCGGCTCGCCGTAGACCTCGACGAACGCGGGCTGCATCAGCTCCGCAGGTTTCAGCCAGCGGGCTTCGAGCCGCGCGTGCTCGGCCTCGATGGCCTGCCGCTTGGTCTCGAACGCGGACCAGCGTGCGTCGTCGACCAGACCCATCTCGCGCCCGACCGGTGTCAGCCGCAGATCGGCGTTGTCCTCGCGCAGCATCAGGCGATGCTCGGCGCGCGACGTGAACATCCGGTACGGCTCGGTGGTGCCGCGGGTGACCAGATCGTCCACCAGCACGCCGATGTAGGCCTCGTGCCGCTGCGGCACCCAGGCTTCGCGCTCCTGCGCGTTGCGCGCGGCATTGATGCCGGCGAGCAGGCCTTGCGCAGCCGCCTCTTCGTAACCGGTCGTGCCGTTGATCTGGCCGGCGAAGAACAGGCCGGCGATCGACTTGGTCTCCAGCGAGCGATACAGATCACGCGGGTCGAAGTAGTCGTACTCGATGGCGTAGCCCGGCCGCGTGATGCGCACGTTCTCCATGCCGCGGATCGTGCGCACGAAGCGCTGCTGGATGTCGTAGGGCAGCGAGGTCGAGATGCCGTTGGGATAGATCTCGCGCGTGTTCAGACCTTCGGGCTCCAGGAAGATCTGGTGCGCCGTCCGATCGGCGAAACGGTTGACCTTGTCTTCCACGCTCGGGCAGTAGCGCGGACCGGCGCCTTCGATGCGGCCGGTGTACATCGGCGACCGATCGAATCCTTCGCGGATGATCGCGTGCGTCGCCTCGTTGGTGTGCGTGATGTGGCAGGGCACCTGGCGCGGATGCTGCGCGCGCGTCCCCATGAACGAGAACACCGGCACCGGATCGTCGCCCGGCTGCACCTGCAGCACCGACCAGTCGATCGTGCGGCCGTCGAGACGCGGGGGCGTGCCGGTCTTCAAACGGCCGGTGCGCGGCATGCGCTCGCGCAGCCGCTGCGCCAGGGCGATCGACGGCGGATCGCCGGCACGTCCGCCGGACGATTGCTCGAGCCCGACGTGGATGCGTCCGCCCAGGAACGTGCCGGTCGTCAGCACGACGCTGCGTGCGTGGAACTTCAGGCCCAGCCGCGTGACGACACCCGCGACGCGATCGCCTTCGACGACCAGGTCTTCGACCTCCTGCTGGAACAGTGTCAGGTTCGGCTGGTTCTCCAGCGCCTCGCGCACGGCCCATTTGTAGAGCATGCGATCAGCCTGGGCGCGCGTGGCGCGCACGGCCGGACCTTTCGATGCATTGAGCGTGCGGAACTGGATGCCGGCGCGATCCGCCGCGTGAGCCATCAGGCCGCCGAGCGCATCGACTTCGCGAACCAGATGACCCTTGCCGATGCCGCCGATGGCCGGGTTGCAGGACATCTGGCCGAGCGTCTCGATCGACTGCGTGACGAGCAAGGTCGCGCAGCCCATGCGGGCTGCCGCGAGCGCGGCCTCGGTGCCGGCATGGCCACCGCCGATCACGATGACGTCGAAGCGATCCACCGCGGAAGGTCCTGGGAAAACGGGGCGCACAGTCTAGGGACTATTTCCGGGCTTTTCCTCAACGGGCGGCGAGGGCCCTTGCTAGGCTTGCGCCGTCGCCGCGCTCGTTTCCAGACCATGTCCCCCAAGTACCTCCCCCTACTGCTGCCGATGCTGCTGTCCGCCTGCACCCCGGCCGCGCAAACCCCTCCCCCCGCTCCGACCGTGGAGGCGCCCGTGCGCACGCAGGTCACCGATCTCGACGCCTTCAACGCCTTCGTGGCCACGCGGCCCACGCCCGAGGTGCTGCGCCAGCGGTATCCGGGGCTGACGGTGGTGCTGCCCGGCGACATCTCGACGCGTGAATTGCGCTCGGACAACAGCCGCTTCTTCGCCGAAATCGATGCCGAGAGCCGCATCACGGGCGGCCGCTTCCAGTAAGCCCGATCCGCCCATGCCCGAGTTGCGCTTCCTCACCTTCGACGTCTTCACCGACCAGGCCTACGGCGGCAACCCGCTGGCCGTCGTGTTCGGTGGCGATCATCTGAAGGGCGGGCAGATGCAGCGCATCGCGCGCGAGTTCAACCTGTCGGAAACCGTGTTCGTGCTGCAGGCCACGATGCCCGGTGCCATGCTGCGGCTGCGCATCTTCACGCCGACCGAAGAACTCCCCTTCGCGGGACATCCGATCGTCGGCGCGGCCTGCGCGCTGGTGGTCATGGAACTGGCGCCGCCGGGCAACGGCCTGCGCATCGGCATCGAGACCGGTTCCGGCCTGGTTGCCGTGACCTTGCGCAACGACGGCAAGGTTCCGTACGCCGAACTCACGACCGCCCAGCTCCCGCAGTTCGAGGGCCGGGCACCGGAGATCACGCTGATCGCGGACGTGCTCGGCCTGCAGGCACGCGACATCGGATTCGAGGGCGAAGCCCCCTGCGTGGCGAGCTGCGGACTGCCGATGCTGCTGGTCCCGCTGCGCGCGCCCGAAGTCCTCGCGGGCATCGACACCGACCACTCGCGCGTCGCCGCGCTGCTGGCCGACAGCGGCGCACGTGGCCTCTACGTCTACGCGCGCGGTTACGAAGGCGAGCTGCGGACGCGCATGTTCCATCCGGGCATCGGCGAGGATCCGGCCACCGGCTCGGCGGCGGCAGCGCTGGCCGGACGACTTGCGACCGACTCCCCCCAGGCCGACGGCACGCTCGCGTGGAATCTCGTGCAGGGCGCCGAAATGGGAAGGCCGAGCGCGATCTTCGCGTCGGCGGACAAATCCGATGGCACCGTCAGCGCCGTGCGCGTCGGCGGTCACGCCGTCCACATCATGAAGGGTTACCTGAATGCCGATTAACCTGACCGTGCGTACCTGCGGCATCGCGCTGTGCGCCCTGCTCGCGGCCTGCGCGCCGCGGCTCTACCAGCGCGAGACCGTTGCGGTGGATCACCGCGACATCGACCAGTTCGAGATCCGTTACGCCGACTTCGAAGGCTGCCTGTGGAAGCAGCAGGTTCCCATCAGCTACCGGCTGAAGCGGCCCGCTTACGTGCTGGACCTGGGCGTGCACTTCGGCAACAAGCCCGAAGCGCCGAGCCTGGACATCAGCTTGTCGGGTGCCGCGGACCTGACGGCCCGTTTCCCCGCGCTGGCCCAAGCGCCGCAGCCAACCGAGACCGAAGACAGCGTCCGTTACCGGGTAAGCGCGGATCAGGCCGGCTCGACGCTGGCGATGACGGTGCTCCGCGACGGCGTCGCGGTGGGCGAGGAACATCTGCGCCTCGAGCGCTCGACCTGTCGCGCGCTCAGCGTCGGCGAGTAGCGGTTCCCAAGCCCCAATAAAATGGGGCGGCCGGGTCACCGGCCGCCCCGTTGCAACGCAGCTGGGGGAGTGTGGGGTACTGCGTCACAGTCAGTTGGCGTCCCGTCTGGGCGGGATGGCCGTGACACGACCGGCGGGTTCTTCGACCCGCGCTTTGATCACGTCACGCCGCGATGCTGCCCGCCGTCCGGGGCTCAGGCAATACGTAAAGTCCCCAAGGTCGATGCACCGATCAGCCCTACGGCGAGCCAATACGTCGACAGGATCAGGGTCTGCGCACGCCGGTACGGACCGTTGAACTGACGGACGGCCAGGGCGCTGTCGGACAGCAGGAACAGCAGCGCGCCGGCAATGGCCAGCATCCCCGAGGTATCGCCGCGCACCTCCGCCCGCGCGGCGGCGGCCAAGGTCATGCCCACCAAGGCGGCCGCGTAGACGATCACCGGGATCTTCAGCTCGCCGGTGCGCGGCAGCAGCCACACGAAGAACGCCGCGGCGCCGGCGATCGGCAGCGCGCACCACAGCGGCGGCGTGGAAAAGCCGTCCAGCACGAAGGCCCAGACGAACAGGCCGTGCGCCACCAGAAAACTCCCGAGGCCCGCCATGAACGCGACGTTGCCGGCACGCAGCAGCGCGATGTCGCCGCAGGTCGACAGCAGCAGGGCCACGCAGATCCAGTTGCGGTAGGCCGGGTCAGCCGACTCCGCGAACGCCGCGGCGCCCAGCACCAGCAAGGTCGTCAGCGGCTTGAGCAGGTAGAAGGCGGCGTGGCGGCCGGTGCGCCGTTCTTCGGACAGGATCGCGAGCACGGCGCTCACGGCGGCGGCGATCAGGAACAGCGTCGAGACGGTCGGCATGCCACATGCTTCCAGGAGCGGGCGGCATACTTTAGGCACTTCCTTCGAGACTCCGCATGCACGTCCACTGGCTCCAGCACGCCTCGCACGAAGACCTGGGCTGCATCGGACCCTGGCTGGCCCGTCGCGGCGACCGCGTGACGATGACGCGCCTGTGGGCGGGCGATCCACCGCCAGCCGCGCCCGATTTCGACGCGCTGATCGTCATGGGCGGGCCGATGAACATCTACGAGCACGACGCGCATCCCTGGCTCGTGCCCGAAAAGCGCCTGATCCGCGCGGCGATCGACGCCGGCCGGCCGGCGCTGGGCATCTGCCTGGGATCGCAGCTCATCGCCGACGTCATGGGCGCTCCGGTGACGCGCAACGCGCACACCGAGATCGGCTGGTTCGATGTGAGCCTGAACCCGGCCGGCCGCGCGCTGGCGCTGTTCGCCGACTGGCCCGACACGTTCAGTGCATTCCACTGGCACGGCGACACGTTCGCGATTCCACCCGGCGCGCAGAACCTGATGAGCAGCGCCGGCTGCGCGCACCAGGGCTACACGATCGGCGATCGCGTGATCGGCCTGCAGTTCCATCTCGAAGTCACGGCGGCCGATGCGCGCGTGTGGCTGGCGCAGGAAGAGCTGAAGCCGTCCACGTACGTGCAGGCGCCCGATTTCATCCTCGGGGAGCTCGACCGCTTTGCGCTCAACAACCGGTTGATGATCAAGCTGCTCGATCGCTGGCTGCCAAACCCGTAGCCCGGACGTTGAATTTCGCAAAGCGAAAGAGCCGGATTGCGCTGGGATATACGAGGGGAACCCCGGACTTCGTCCGGGCTACGGTCTAGACGCTCAGGGCGTCGCCCATCGGCTTGCGAGCGCGGCGCGCGACCTCGGGTGCGCGTGCGACGGACAGTTCCGCGATGAAGCGGCGCAGCGTGTCCAGCGCCTCGGCACGGCCGTCGCGCGCGTGCTCGCGCATGTGCGAGCGATAGCTCTCGTCGTTGGCCAGAAAGCGATCCACGTCGCTCGGCGTCAGGTTCTTGAGATCGCCGGCCATGCCCACGCCCATGCGCTCGATCATGCTGGCGTTGAGGCGCTGCTCGAACGCGTCTTCCGGCATCGCCAGGATCGGCTTTCCGAAGTGGATCGCCTCGCCGATGGTCTGGTTGCCGGCGGTGCTCAGCACCGCGCGGCAGCCGGCGAGATCGTTCACGAAGGCCTCGTTGCTCGGCGCCCGGAAGTCCAGGTTGTCGACCTTGCCGACATAGGGCGTCCCGTAGATCACCACCGGCACGTCGAGCAGGCGCAGGGCGCGGTCGATGTGCGGCAGGAACTGATGCTCGCCCTTGTTGAAGTAGCACAGCAGGTAATCGCCGCGCCGGGCCTTGGCGCGCAGCACTTCGTCGCGCAGCATCGGCCCGACGATGCGCACGCCCGGATACGCCGGCTCGGCCGGGTAGAAGCTGGAAATCAGGATGCGTTCGGGCACGCCCATCAGCGCGCGATAGCCGTAGGCGTCGCGCATGCCCAGCGCCCACAGATCGGGCGGGAAGTGCGGCTTGCAGTAGGCCAGGATGCCGACGTGGTCGAACGAGATGCGCGGCAGCTTCAGGCGCTGCGCGGCCCGATGGGTCCAGGCCTCCGAATCGGAGATCACGAGCTGGATGCCGCGCTCGGCGAATTCCCGGTCGACCTGGGCGGTTCCGGCCCCCTTGAACAGCAGGTCGGCCACCGGTCCGAAATTGCCGGCCAGGGTCTTGGGCAGCGAATGGCGGCCGCGATCGTTGTAGCGGTACCCGATCATCGGGATCCGCACGGTCGGGAACTTGGGCGCCAGCACCTCGTAGGCGTCGCCGGCCGTGAACACGGTGATCTCGTGCTCCTTCATCAGCTCCGGCAGCACGCTCATGGTGCGCATGGCGTGTCCGCGCCCATATCCCATCACGCCCCAGGCGATGCGCATGGCGAGCCCCCGTTCCATTTCGGCATTCGGCTTTTCATACGCGGGCAAGCCTGGGCACGCCGCGTAAAAATCCGGTGACGTGCGCACGACGGTTCGATGACAGCCGCGAACGATTCAGGCCGTGGCGAAGTCCGCGGGGCCGCTATCATGGGGGTTCATTCGCCCTCACGACGAACCGATGGAAGCCCTGGCCACCCCCGAACTCTGGGCTGCGCTGCTGACCCTGACTGCCCTGGAAATCGTCCTGGGCATCGACAACATCATCTTCATCTCGATCATCGTCTCGAAGCTGCCCAAGGAGCAGCAGGCACGGGCGAGAACCCTGGGGCTGGCCGGCGCACTGTTCACGCGCGTGGGCCTGCTGTTCTCGCTGGCCTGGATGGCGAGCCTGATCCACCCGCTGTTCACGGTGATGGAATTCCCCGTGTCGGGGCGCGACCTGGTGCTGTTCTTCGGCGGCCTGTTCCTGCTGTGGAAGGCCACCACCGAGATCCACGAGTCGCTCGAAGGCGGCGACGACGAATCGAGCATCGACGTGCCGCGGCGCAAGGTTCCGACGTTCCTGAGCGCGATCGTCCAGATCATGATCCTGGACATCGTGTTCTCGCTGGACTCGGTGATCACCGCGGTGGGCATGACCAACAACCTGCCGATCATGGTCGCGGCGATCACGATCGCCATCATCACGATGATGTTCTTCGCAGGTCCCTTGTCGCGCTTCGTCGACGCGCATCCGACGGTGAAGGTCCTCGCGCTGGCCTTCCTGATCATGGTCGGCGGCGCGCTCGTGGCCGAGAGCCTGCACTTCCACATTCCGAAGGGTTATCTGTACTTCGCGATGGCCTTCTCGGTCGGTGTCGAGATGGTGAACCTGAAGATGCGCAAGAGCATCGACCGGCGCCGTCCGCGTCACACCGAAGCGCCGCAATCCGGAGAGAACCCGTGACCCGCGAGATCATTTCCACGCCGTCGGCCCCCGCGGCGATCGGCACGTATTCGCAGGCGGTGCGCTGCGGCAACACGGTCTACCTCGCCGGCCAGATCCCGCTTGATCCGGCGACGATGACGCTGCGCAACGCCAGCATCGAGGAAGAGATCCACCAGGTCTTCGAGAATCTGCGCGCCGTCTGCGTGGCGGCCAAGGGCTCGCTCAATCACATCGCCAAGCTCAACCTGTTCCTGACCGACCTGTCGCACTTCGCCAAGGTCAACGAGATCATGGCGCAGTACTTCGACGCGCCCTACCCGGCCCGTGCGGCGATCGGCGTCGCAGCGCTGCCGCGCGGCGCGCGCATCGAGGCCGACGGCGTCATGGTGCTGGATTGACGCCCGCGCTGATGACCCGACCGGATCCCTTCGCGCCGCTGTCCACCCGCGCCTGATCGATCCCGCGCTGTCCCGGATGAGCAGCCCGAAGAATCCCCGCGGTGCGCGCACTCCTGCCGCACCGCCGCTGACGCTCGACACCGAACTGACCTTCCTCAAGGGCGCGGGGCCGCAAGCCGCGTCGGCGCTGCGCGCACTCGACCTGCACACGGTCGGCGACCTGCTGTTCCACCTGCCGCTGCGTTACGAGGATCGCCGCGCGGTGACGCGCCTGATCGACCTGCGCGAAGGCATGGAAGCGCTGGTGCGCGGCCGGGTCGAAGTGGCCGAAGTGCGCTTCGCGCCGCGCCGCATGCTGGTGGTGGCGATCGACGACGGCGGCAACGGCCTGCTGCTGCGCTTCTTTCATTTCAACGAAACGCAGCGCGCGATGTTCGTCGCCGGGCGCACTGTGCAGGCCTTCGGCAGCGTGCGCTCCGGGCGCAACGGCCTGGAGATGGTCCACCCGGAATACCAGGTCGTGGACCTGGGCGGCGACCTGCCGATCGAAGACCGGCTGACGCCGATCTATCCGCTGACCGCCGGCATGACGCAGCCGCGGCTGCGCCGGATGATTTCGCAGGCGGTCGACGTGGCGGCACGCGACCTGAGCCTGCGCGCGCAGCTCCCGGGATTCTCCTCGGCGCCCGATACGCTGACCGCCCTCGAGGCGATCCATCGGCCCGGCAGCGGTGCCGACGCCGAGGCGCTGCGCGCGATGCGCCATCCCGCGCAGCAGCGCCTGATCCGCGAGGAACTGCTCGCGCACCAGTTGTGCATGCGCCTGCTGCGACGCGAAACCCGCGGTCGTCCGGCGCCCGCGCTGCCCGGCCTGTCCGAAGCCACGCAGCAATTGCAGGCGCAGCTTCCGTTCCGCTTCACCGGCGCGCAGACGCGCGTGCTCGCCGAGATCGGGCAGGACATGGTCGGTGGCCGGCCGATGCTGCGGCTGGTGCAGGGCGACGTCGGCTCGGGCAAGACCGTCGTGGCAGCCGCGGCGATGCTGGCGGCGGCCAATGCCGGCCACCAGGCCGCGCTGATGGCGCCCACCGAACTGCTGGCCGAACAGCATCACGCGAGCCTGCAGCGCTGGCTCAATCCGCTCGGCCTGGAGGTCGTGCTGCTCAGCGGCAAGCTCAAGAAACGCGAGCGCGAGGCGCGCATGGCGCAGGTCGCGGATGGCAGCGTGCGCATCGTCGTGGGCACGCACGCGATCTTCCAGGCCGATGTGACGTTTGCGAAGCTCGCCCTCGCGGTGGTCGACGAACAGCACCGCTTCGGCGTGCAGCAGCGACTGCAGTTGCGCGACAAGGGGCCCGCCGGCACGTCGCCGCACCAGCTCGTGATGTCGGCGACACCGATCCCGCGCACGCTCGCGCAGACGCTGTACGCCGATCTCGATGTCTCGGTCATCGACGAGTTGCCACCCGGGCGTACGCCGATCGTCACCGTCGCCATCAGTCACGAGAAGCGCGGCGAAGTGCTGCAGCGCATGGGCGAGGCCTGTCGTGAAGGCCGCCAGGCGTACTGGGTGTGCACGCTGATCGAGGAGAGCGACGAGATCGAGGCACAGGCCGCGGCGGTGACGGCGACGCTGCTGCGCGAGGCGCTGCCGGAACTGCGCATCGGCCTCGTGCACGGCCGACTCAAGCCCGACCAGAAAGAACTGGAGATGCGCGATTTCAAGGATGGCCGCACGCACATGCTGGTGGCCACGACCGTCATCGAGGTCGGCGTCGACGTGCCCAACGCCAGCATCATGGTCATCGACAACGCCGAACGCCTGGGCCTGTCGCAGCTGCATCAGCTGCGCGGCCGCGTCGGACGCGGCGCGCGCGCCAGCCAGTGCGTGCTGCTCTACCAGCCGCCGCTGTCGCAGGGCGCCCGCGCACGACTCGACGTCATGCGCACGACCACCGACGGCTTTCGCATCGCGCAGGCCGATCTCGAACTGCGCGGGCCGGGCGAGCTGCTCGGTCGCCGCCAGACCGGGCTGATCGGCCTGAAGCTCGCCGACCCGGTGCGCGACGCGGACCTGATCCCGCCGCTGCAGAAGCTGGCGGACGAGTGGCTCGAACGCTCGCCGCAGGAAGCGCAGCGCCTGATCCGTCGCTGGGTCGGCGACGTCGAGCGCTACGCTCGCGTCTGATTGCGAAGAACGCCATGCCGTCCTTGAAGAACCAGCTTCCCCACTACTGGCGCCTGATGCGCTTCCACCGGCCCATCGGCATCTGGCTGCTGCTGTGGCCGACGCTGTGGGCGCTGTGGTTCGCGGCCGATGGTCCGCCGCCGCTGCACGTGTTCGTCGTGTTCGCGCTGGGAACCGTGCTGATGCGCGCGGCCGGATGCGTCATCAACGACTTCGCCGATCGCGATTTCGATCCGCATGTGGCGCGCACGCTGGATCGCCCGCTCGCCGCCGGCCTGGTGACGACGCAGGAAGCATTGCGCCTGTTCGTCATCACCTGCGTGATCGCGTTCTGCCTGGTGCTGAGCCTGGGCAATCCGCGCGTGCTCGCGCTGAGCCTGCCCGCGGTGGGCCTCGCGGCGCTGTATCCGTTCACCAAGCGCTGGATCTCGATGCCGCAGGCCGTGCTGAGCCTGGCGTTCTCCTGGGGCATCCCGATGGCCTTCGCGGCCGTACTGCCCGCCATCCCGTGGAACGAGGTGCTGTGCCTGATGGCTGCGAACGTCTGCTGGGTGATCGCGTACGACACGTTCTACGCGATGGCCGATCGCGAGGATGATCGCCGCATCGGCGTGAAGTCCTCGGCGCTGTTCTTCGGCGATCTCGACCGTCCGATCACCGCGCTGCTCCAGGTCGCCACGCTCGCGCTGCTGGCCTGGGCCGGCCGCGATCTCGGCGCGTTCTGGTTCGGCGGGCTGGCCATCGCGGCGGGGCTGGCGGTCCAGCAGCAGTGGAGCATCCGCACGCGCGATCCGCAGGCCTGTTTCCGCGCCTTTCTCGCCAATCACTACTTCGGCGCCGTGATCTTCCTGGGCCTGGCGTTCGACCGGATGCTGCTCTCTTGAGCACCTTCTCGCGTCTCCACGCGATCCTCTCCGGCGTCGGCCTGCTGCTCGTCGGCTGCAGCTCGCACCTGGGCAAGCCGGCCACGCCGGCGCCTGCCGCGCTGCACACCGACTTCGAAGTCAGGACCGATCTCGTGTTCACGCCGGACGACGCGCCGCGCAAGCTGCTCGCGGACGCCTACATCCCGAATGGCGACGGGCCCTGGCCCGGCGTGCTGCTGATCCACGGCGGCGGCTGGGAAGCCGGCGATCGCGACCAGGTGGCGTCGATCGCGCGGCGCCTGGCACGGCGCGGCTTCGTGGTCTTCAACACGACGTATCGCCTGGCGCCCAAGGACGTCTTTCCGGCGCAGCTCCAGGACGTGCAGCAGGCGCTGAGCTGGATGCAGTCGCATGCCGCCGAGCTGCGCATGCGGCCGGAGCGGATCGGCGCGTTCGGCTATTCAGCCGGCGCCCACCTGGCGGCCCTGCTCGGCACGCTGTCGCCCGGCGATGCGCTGGCCGCGACGCCGCGCGTGGCCGCCGTCGTCGCCGGCGGCACGCCGAGCGACCTGACCAAGTTCAAGGGCGGAAAGCTGGTGCCGCAGTTCCTCGGCACCAACTGGAAGACCGATCCGGAGGCCTATCGGCGTGCCTCGCCGGTGACCTACATCAGCCGCGACGATCCGCCGTTCTTCATCTACCACGGCGGCTGGGACAAGCTCGTGCCGGTGGACCACGCGGAAGACCTGCACGCGGGCCTGCTGGCGGCCGGCGTGCGCAGCGAGCTGTTCATCCTCAAGGGCCGCGGGCACATCACGGCGTTTCTGACCGACGGGGCAGCGTTCGAGGCCGCGGCGAGCTTCCTCGACCGCGAGTTGCGCGCGCCACCGTAGCCCGGGTGAAACCCGGGGTTGCGCTCTGTATGCGAGGGGAACCCCGGGTTTCACCCGGGCTACGGGTCAGCCGCGCCGCAGGGCCTCGATCAGTTCCGTCAGGTCCGGCGGCATCTCGGCGCTGACACAGACCGGCTCGCCGGTGATCGGATGCGCGAATGCGAGTTCACGGGCATGCAGCGCCTGGCGGCGAAACGCCCGCAAGGTGTCGCGCGTGGGGTCCGACAGGCCGACCCCGCGTGCACCGCCGCCGCCGTACAGCGTGTCCCCTGCCAGCGGCATCCGCTGATGCGCGAAGTGGACGCGGATCTGGTGCGTACGACCGGTTTCGAGCTTCACCCGCAGGTGCGTGTGGTGGGAGAAGCGTTCCTGGATGCGGTAGTGCGTCACCGCGTCGCGACCGTGATGGTCGACCACCGCCATCTTCAGGCGGTCGCGCGGGCTGCGACCGATCGGCAGGTCGATGGTCCCGCCGCTGACCGGCGTTCCATTGATCACGGCGTCGTATTCGCGCCGGATCTCGCGCCGGGCCAGCATCGCGACCAGCTTGGCGTGCGCGCTCAGCGTCAGCGCGATGACCAGGACGCCCGAGGTGTCCTTGTCCAGGCGATGCACGATGCCGGCACGCGGCACGGACGCAGTCTGCGGAAAACGGTGCAGCAGACCGTTCTGCAGCGTACGGTCGGGCTGGCCGGCCCCGGGATGCGTGGTCAGCCCGGCGGGCTTGAAGACGACGGCCAGATGCGCGTCGGCATGCAGCACGTCGAAGGCCATTTCCTGCGGTTCGATCCGGAAATCAGGCTCCGCGACCGGCTCGAGTTCGAGCAGGTCCTCCTCGCCCACCGGGGTGCGGGCGCGGGTGACGACGGCGCCGTTCACGCGCAGGCGGCCATCGGCCAGCCAGGTCTGGATGCGCGACCTCGACCAGTCCGGGAACAGGCGGGCGGCCACCGCGTCCAGGCGTTGTCCGTTCATGTCGGACGGAACCCGGGCGGCCTGCGCGGAGTCTTCTCCCGCGAGGCTCAGGTCATCGATGCCCTCGTCCCCATCGTCCGGATCAGCAGCATTCATCGGCTATACTCATGCACATTTTTTCGCCCGATTCGTCCTTCCTGCGCATGAAGATTTCGCCTATCGCGGCGCTGGTGCTCGCGCTTCTGATCGCCGCCTGCAGCTCGAACCCGGACAAGAAGGACAGGTTGCCTCCCGATCCGGACCGTCCCAATGTCTTCCGGGACAAACAGGATCCTTTGGCAAAGCGTCGCGAGGATCGTCGGCTGGCTCAGCTCGACGCCGAGCAATTGTATACGCGCGCACGCCGCAACCTCGACAGCTCCGACTTCGGCGGCGCCATCGAAAGCTACGATCTGCTCTCGACGCGCCATCCGTTCTCGGATTACACGACGCAGGGCGAGCTCGAGCGCATCTATGCGCTGTACCGCAACTTCGATCCGGATCGCGCGCTCTCCAGCGCCGACCGCTTCCTGCGTGAGCATCCGCGCCATCCGGCGGTGGACTACGTCCACTACGTGAAGGGTCTGACGAACTTCAACCGCGACGAGTCGCCCCTCAACCTGCTGCCGGTCGACGACTCCAAGTCCGACGTCACCAGCCAGCGCCGCGCGTTCGACGACTTCGCGCTGCTGCTGCAGAAGTACCCGGGCAGCCAGTACGCCGCCGATGCGTACTCGCGCATGATCTTCATCCGCAACCGCCTGGCCACGCACGAGCTGCACGTCG
The DNA here is from genome assembly GCF_004364935.1 of Panacagrimonas perspica. Classification (GTDB taxonomy): domain Bacteria; phylum Pseudomonadota; class Gammaproteobacteria; order Nevskiales; family Nevskiaceae; genus Panacagrimonas; species Panacagrimonas perspica. The sequence continues at coordinate 218,199 of NZ_SOBT01000010.1, forward strand.
TCGACTTCTACGTGCGTCGCGGCGCCTACGTTGCCGCCGCCAAGCGCGCCGAGCAGATCATCGGCCTGTATCCGAGCACCCCGGCGAGCTACCGCGCGCTCGAAGTGCTGGTCGAGTGCTATCGCCTCGCCGGCCTGGAACAGCAGGCCAAGGACGCGCAGCGCCTGCTCGCGGCACAGGATCCCAAGCTCGTGGCCGCACTGACGCACGTCTCGCCGGCCGATCTGGAAGCGGCCGTCGCCAAGGCGGAGGCCCCTCCCCCGGCACAGAAGCCGGGCGTGATGTCGCGCATCGCCGGGTTCTTCTCGCCGCTCGACGGCAGCAAGGGCCCCAAGGAAATCATCATCCCGTCGTCGTCGAAGCCTGCCGCCGATCCGGCGGACGCTGCGGCAGCCGGCGCCGCCACCAGCGAATCGGCTTCCACGCAGGCACCCGGCGCCAGCGCCGCGGAACCGGCGGCGACGACCAGCAACAAGATCCACGTCTTCTACGAATCACCCGAAGACGCTCCCCCGCCGCCCCCGGCGCCGGTCCCGGCCGAACCCGCGAAGGATTCCGCCGCCGCGCCCTGAGCCGAAGACTGCATGGCCCTGACCCTCAGCGCGATCGAAGCCCGCGTCATCGCGAGCCTCGTCGAGAAGTCGATCACCACACCGCAGTACTACCCGCTCAGCGTCAACGCGCTGGTTTCGGCCTGCAATCAGAAGTCCGCGCGCGACCCGCTGATGTCGCTGTCCGACGGTGACGTCGGCTCCACGCTGATCCGGCTCGAAGAGCTTCGGGTCGCCAAGCGCGAAGATCAGCTCAGCCGCGTGCCCAAGTGGCGCCACCGTTTCCACCACGAACTGCTGATCAAGGAGCCGGCGATGGCCGTGCTCGTGACCTTGATGCTGCGCGGTCCGCAGACGCTGTCGGAACTGCGCTCCAACGCCATGGGCCTCGGAGGCCCATCGGAAGCCGCCGCGGTGCAGGCGGTGCTGGCCGATCTGTCGGACCGCGCCCAGCCCCTCGTCGGCGCACTGTCGCGCCAGAGCGGGCAATCCGCCCAGCGCTACACGCAGCTGATCAGTCCCGAAGCAGCATCCGGTTACACGACCGGGCCGATCGAGGCGGAGCCGACGTCCGCCCTGTCCGCAGGAGGACCTTCGCTGAGCGAACGCATGGCGGCGCTCGAGGCGCGGGTGGCGGAACTCGAAGCCAAGCTCGGGCCGCTGTTGTCCTGAGCGCGCTCCGCGGCAAGACACCGCGTCGTCGAGCCGTTTGCGTACCGTTCCGGCATCGAATTGGCCACGCAACAAAAATAGTCATGGCGAACCGTAATTTTCAGCCTGCCGCGTGACCGACCTCGCCGACCTGCGCGCCCGGCTCGAGCGCGCCCGACCTGAACTGCTCGCCCGCGACGCCCAGCAGTTCTCGCGTCAGCTCGCGCGTGCGGACAAGGCGCGCTTCGACTCGGCGCGCTTCCTGCGCGATCTGGCCGCCGGCCTTGCCCGCCGATCTGCACGCGACGCACTGCGCCCCGCGACGATCCGCTACCCGGCCGAACTGCCGGTCTCGCAGGCACGCGAAGAACTCCTCGCCGCGATCCGCGACCACCAGGTCCTGATCGTCTGTGGCGAGACCGGCTCGGGCAAGACCACGCAGCTGCCCAAGCTCTGCCTGGAACTCGGCCGCGGATCGCGCGGCCTGATCGGCCACACGCAGCCGCGACGCCTCGCCGCGCGCAGCGTCGCCACGCGCATCGCCAAGGAACTCGATACTCCGATCGGCGAACTCGTCGGCTTCGAGACGCGCTTCGATCGTCGCGTGTCGGAGAAGAGCCTGGTCAAGCTGATGACCGACGGCATCCTGCTGGCAGAACTACAGAGCGACCGCGACCTGTTCGCGTACGACACGATCATCATCGACGAGGCGCACGAGCGCAGCCTCAACATCGACTTCCTGCTCGGCTGGCTCAAGCGCCTGCTGCCGCGGCGCCCCGACCTGAAGGTCATCGTGACCTCGGCCACGCTCGACCCCGAGCGACTGTCACGGCATTTCAACGACGCGCCGATCTTCACGGTGGAGGGCCGCGCGTACCCGGTGACCTTGCGCTATCAGCCCGAGTCCGAGGAAGCGGAAACCGAAGACGCGGTCGCCGATGCGATCGACCAGTTGTGGAAGGGGCGCCCCGACGGCGATGTGCTCGTGTTCCTGCCCGGCGAGCGCGAGATCCACGACCTGTCGCGCTCGCTCGCCGGCCGCTTCCCGCGCGCGCAGGTGCTGCCGCTGTATTCACGCCTTCCCGCCGCCCAGCAGGATCGCGTGTTCTCGACGGGCGGGCCGCCGCGCATCGTGCTGTCGACGAACGTGGCGGAAACTTCGGTGACGGTGCCGGGCATCCGTTATGTCGTGGACACCGGCACCGCGCGCATGAGCCGCTGGTCCACGCGCCTGGGTATCCAGCAGCTGCACATCGAGGCGGTGAGCCAGGCCGCGGCCAACCAGCGAGCCGGCCGCTGTGGTCGCGTCGGCCCCGGCACCTGCGTGCGCCTGTATGCCGCGGACGAGTTCGCGTCGCGCCCGCTGTTCACCGATCCCGAAGTGCTGCGCGCCAATCTCGCCGGCGTGATCCTGCAGATGGCGACCTTGGGCCTGGGCGACGTCGAGGAATTTCCGTGGCTCGATTCACCTGATTCGCGCCAGGTCTCGGAGGGCTATCGCCTGCTGCAGACGCTCGGCGCGCTCGACGACGAGCGCGCGCTGACCAAGCTGGGCCGCGAGATCGCACGCCTGCCGCTGGATCCGCGCGTGGCGCGCATCGCGCTGGCCGGTCGCGACACGAATTGCGCGCGCGAATCCTGGGTGCTCGCCGCCGCGCTGTCGGTGCAGGACCCGCACGAAAACCCTCCGGAGTCGCTGCCCCAGGCGCGGCAGAAGCACGCCGAGTGGAGTCATCCGCGCTCCGACTTCCTGACCTTGCTGCAGCTGTGGAACCGCTGGCAGGAATGGGGCGAGAACGCCTCGAATCGCCAGCTGCGCAAGCTGTGCAAGGACCACTACGTCTCCTACCTGCGCATGGAGGAGTGGGAGTCGGTCTATCGACAGATCGCCGACCTGCTCGGCGAACGCGAGGATCGCAAGGCAGTGGTCGCCAGCACGCCGGAGGCGATCGAAAAACTCTACGTGCCGCTGCACCAGGCGCTGCTCGCGGGGCTGGTCGATCACCTCGGCCTGAAGCTGCCCGAGAAAGCCGAGTACCAGGGCCCGCGCGGTCGGCGCTTCAAGATCTTTCCCGGCTCCAAGCTCGCGAAGAAGGCGCCGCAATGGCTGATGTGCGCGGCCATCGTGCACACCTCGCAGATCTTCGCGCGCACCGTCGCGGCGATCGAACCCGAGTGGCTCACCGTCGTGGCGCCGCACCTGGTCAAGCGCGTCGCGCAGCAGCCGGAGTGGAACATCCAGCGCGGCGAAGTGAGCTGCACCGAGCACTTCAGCATCTTCGGCATGCCGCTGATGAAGCAGCTGCGCCACTACGGCACGATCGATCCGGCCGGCGCGCGCAGCATCTTCCTGCTCGATGCACTGGTGCGCGGCGAGATCACGAACAAGCCGACGTTCCTGCAGCAGAACCTGAAGCTCGCCGACGACGTTCGCGAGAAGGAGGCGCGGCTGCGCCGTCCCGACCTGCTCGCCGACGAACCCACGCTCGCCGCGTTCTATGACCAGCGCCTGCCGGCGGACGTCTTCACCGTTGCGGCCCTCAAACGCTGGCTGCATACGCCGGGACAGAACCGCGCGAACGCCCTGCGCATGCGCGAAGCCGACGTCCTGCGCAGCGGCGCCGATGCCGACATCGCGAGCCAGTTCCCGGATCACCTCGATCTGGCGGGTCATCGGCTGCGCCTGAGCTATGCGCACGATCCGGGCACCGACGCGGACGGCGTGTCGTTCCACGTGCCGATCGCGCTGCTGTACGCGCTGCCCGCGGAGCGCTTCGACTGGCTGGTGCCGGGCCTGCTGCCCGCGCGCATCGAAGGCCTGATCCGCACCTTGCCGCAGCCGCTGCGCCGTCATTGCGTGCCGGCCGCGGACTACGCGATGGCGCTGGCCAACAGCCTGTCGCCGGAGGCCGGCGAACTGCTGCCGGCGATCTGCACGCGCTTCCACGCGATGACCGGCGTGAGCCTGAGTCCCGGCGACTTCGCGCCGGCCAAGCTCGATGCGCATCTGCAGCCGCGCCTGGTGCTCGAAGACGAGCGCGGCCGCAAGCTCGCCGAGGACAAGTCGCTCGCCGCGTTGCAGGGCTCGCAGACCGGCGCGGCGCGCGCGGCCCTGGCCAGCAGCGCGGTGCAGGACGAGGCGTCGCGCCGCTGGGTGCGCGAGAAAGTGCTCGACTGGGATTTCGGCGATCTCCCGGACTCGGTGCAGTTGCCGACGCGGGCGCAGGCCTATCCGGCCTTGCAGGTGCGCGACGGTCACGTGGCGCTCGCGCTGCTCGAATCGCGCGAGGCCGCGGCGAAGAGCCACGTGCAGGGCGTGCGCGCACTGCTGCTCGCACGGCTCGGCGATCGCATGCGCGATCTCGCCCGCACGGCCAAGGCGAAGCTCGGGCTGTCGCAGATCGGCCTGGCGCTGTCGCCCGATGCGCTGGCACTGTCGATCGCCGCGCGTGCCGCGCTGCGCGCCTGGCCGCTGGCGCAGATCCGCACGCAGGCCGCGTTCCAGGATGCGCTGCAGCACCGTGGCGAGTTCGGACGGCTCGCGGCGGCGATGCTCGAGCAGGTCTGCGAATGGCTCAACGCCGCCGCCGAGCTGCGCAAGCGCATGCGGGCACTCGGCACGGCCTGGCCGGAGGCGCGCGCAGACCTGGCTGAACAGCTCGACACGATGCTCGCCGCCGGATTCGTCGATGCGATTCCCGAGGCGCAGTGGCCGCGTATCGCGACCTATCTGAAGGCCGCCTCGATCCGGCTCGATCGGCTCCCCAACAAGCCGCAGCGGGATCTGGAGCTCACGGCGCAGATCAAGCCGTGGATCTCGAAGCTGCCGCGTCCGCTGCACCCGGCACGCTGGGTGCTCGAGGAATGGCGCGTGGCGCTGTTCGCGCAGGAACTGCGTGCCGAGGGAGCGCCGAGCGCGACCCGCGTGCGCGATGCTCTGACAGCCTGAACACTGAGCCCGGATTCGCCGAGCCCCGTAGCCCGGGTGAAACCCGGGATTCCCCTCGCAAACGGAGCGCAACCCCGGGTTTCACCCGAGCTACGCTGACCTGCCCGCGCAGAGCTTGAGATACTGGCGGCATTCCAATTCCAGCTTCATCGCATCCCGACGACCCCGACATGACCCTCGCTGATCCCCGCGACCGCCTGATCGTCGCCCTCGATGTCCCCGATGCCGACGCCGCCCGCGCGCTGGTACGCACGCTCGGCGACGCCGTCTCGTTCTACAAGATCGGCATGGAGCTGAGCATGTCGCCCGGCTTCTTCGAACTGCTCGACTGGCTCAAGCAGGAAGGCCGCAAGGTCTTCGTCGACCTGAAGTTCTTCGACATTCCGGAGACGGTGGCGCGCGCGGTCGGCAATCTGGCCGAGCGCGGCGCCGATTTCTGCACCATCCACGGCAACCAGTCGATGATGGAAGCGGCCGCCACAGCGAAGTCACGCAATCTCAAGGTGCTGGCCGTGACCGCGCTGACCAGCCTCGATCGCGGCGATCTCGACGACCTGGGCTTCCAGTGCGACATCGCGGACCTGGTGCTGTCGCGTGCGCGCCGCGCGCTGGCCTCGGGCTGCGACGGCGTGGTGTCCTCCGGTCTCGAAGTCGAGCGCCTGCGGCGCGAGGCGCCGCGCGAACTGATCTGCGTGACGCCGGGCATCCGTCCGGTCGAGAACCGCGTGATGGCCGACCAGAAGCGCGTCATGACGCCGGCAGCGGCGATCCAGGCCGGCGCCGATTACCTCGTGATCGGCCGCCCGATCCGTGATGCCGCGGACCCCCGCGCGATGGCGCTCAGCGTCCAGGCCGAGATCGCCGCGGCGGCGACGTGAAGCCGCTGGGCGCCGACGCGCGAGCGCTGCTGGCGCTCACCGTCGGCGCAGTCCTGATCGGCCTCGCGCCGATCTTCGTGCGGCTCGCCGATGTCGGGCCGATCGCCGCCGCGTTCTGGCGTTGCGCGCTCGCGTGGCCGATCCTGGCGCTGGCTTCGCGCTACGAAGGCGCCGTCGACGCCTCCGGGAATTCGACGGCCACGCGCGGCCTGCTGCTCGGCGCCGGCCTGTTCTTCGCTGCCGATCTTTCGCTTTGGCACTTGGGCATCGGCATGACCTCGGTGGCCAACGCTACCTGGCTCGCCAATCTTGCGCCGCTGTTCGTCGCGCCGGCCGCGTGGCTGCTGTGGCGCGAGCGCGTGAGCTCGCGCTTCCTGCTCGGCCTCGTGCTCGCGCTGGTGGGGACGGCGATATTGATCGGCGACGGCCTGCGCGCGGATCGTGCGCGACTGATGGGCGATGCGCTGTCGATCGTGGCGGCCGTTTTCTACGCCGGCTATCTGCTGTGCGTCTCGCAACTGCGGCGACGGCATTCCACGTTGCGCATCCTGAGCTGGAGCAGCGCGACCGTCGCCGTGACCTTGCTGCCGATAGCGTTCCTCGCCGGCGAGAAGATCCTGCCTTCCTCGATCCACGACTGGCTCCTGCTGGCGGGGCTCGCGCTGCTTTCGCACGTCTGCGGCCAGGGCCTGATCGCGTATTCGATGGCGAGCCTTCCCGCCTCGTTCTCCGCCGTCGGCCTGCTGGTGCAGCCGCTGGCCGCTGCGATCTTTGCGTGGGTGCTGCTATATGAACGTTTCGGCTGGCAGCAGGCCCTCGGCGGCGCCGTGATCCTCGCCGGCATCTGGTTCTGCCGCATGGCCTCCCGCACCGCGACACCCGCGTCACCGACACCCGGAGTCCTCTGATGAAGATGCGAATCCCGCGACTCTCCAGTCTCTCCCGCGGCCTGTGGGGGCAGATGATCAAGCGCGTGTACCCGATGCTCGACGGAACGCCCGCTCTCGAAGGCGAGGCGTTTCCCGCCGACTACGCGATGGTGCCGTTCGCCAACTCGAAGCGGATCGGCTGGACGCATTACGGCGTCATGATTCCGGATCTGCCGGCGCCGCACCGGTTCTTCTCGATCATGTCGATCATCGGCACGCCGGGTGCGCTGGCCTTCGACACCGATCACGCGTTGAAGACCAGCCCGCGACGCAATGCCACCCTCGTATGCGGCACCGCGGCCACGCATCCGCATCACTTCGCCGGCTACTCGATCGATCGCGACTGCGATTTCCCGGACGAAGGCGGTCTCGTACGCTTCGGCGACGAGGTGGAGATCCAGGGCGACTATCCGGATTTCCGCGTCACCGCGAATATCCACGATCTGCGGCTGGAGATCGACCTGCGCTGCACCGACAAGGTGACGTGGTTCCTGAAGACGCCGGTCTACGATCATCTGAGCCTGCTCTGCGATTACCAGGGCACGCTGGAATGGCAGGGCACGCGCAGCGAGATCGCGGGTCAGTGCACCTACGAGTACGCGGCCTGCCCGAGCCCGTATCTGGTGCGCGACCGGCCGCTGCCGCGGGCGCTCAAGGTTCCGCTGGATTTCTTCACGTACCAGATCATCAATCTCGAGGACGGCGTGCAGCTGCTGCTCACGCAGATCCGCATCGCCGGCAATCTCGCGGTGAGCAAGGTCTATGTGCGCGGGCGCGATGAGTACAACCGCACGTATCTGGCTGCGGAGTTCGACGTGATCCGATATCGCGAGCCCGCGGAGCGAACGCCGGACGGTCGCCGCATGCGCCTTCCCGATCAGTTCGAGTGGCACGTCGCCGGCGACGACGGCACCCGCGTGTTGAGCCTGCGCTGCACCTGCGACACGCCATTCACGTACGGCCTGGGCAGCGGCTTCGTCGGCGGCTATCGCTACGAAGGCGAATTCCGCGGGCTCGAAATCGGCGGGCGCGGCTACATCGAGTACATCGATCGGCGCGAGGAGTGAGCGTTCGCGCCATATAACCCCCTCTCCCCGTGAACAGCGCACGGGGAGAGGGAGACCTGCAGCGACATCCACGCCGCACCCGGACGTCATTCAGAAAAAAATCCGGCGACCGAAAGTCATCTCGCGATCGCCGGGCTGCTCTGGCAGGAGCAGAACTCCGGTTCCAAAAAATCTCCGGCTCTTCGAGGAGGAAGGTTCGAGGAGCCGGATGGCTCGAAGGACGAGCAGTGAGTGGCCGACGACCCGCGCCGTCGGCGGTGGAACCCCATCAGGTCACGAACGCTATTTGCCGAGGCGATTGAGCGCGCCGGTCGTGAGGTAGGCGTTGTAGAAGTCGTACGACGGGTCGTATTCCGACTTGTATCCCGTCGGGCTCGCCTTGGCGTGATAGAAGCGGCTCATGCGATTCGACTGGATGTCGTGGACGTGGCAGTAGTCCCACGACCACGCCGGCGTGCCGTCGGCGTTCTTGTGCACGTTGTCGCCCTTGACCTGTCTGCCCGACCCGGTCTCGAACGACTTCCACACCTCGCCACGCCGATCGAACGTGATGCTCGAGTTGTACATGTTGTTCCGCGTGTCGATCCACACCTTCTTCTTGCCCACGGGCGCGCGCGGGTAGCCGGTCGGTTTGGTCTCGATGACGACGCACTCGGGCACGAGCTGGAAATTCGTCTCGTAGAACGTGATGCCCTTGCCCCCTCCGTGCACCTTCTTGTCCCAGTTCGGCTGATCGCCCTGCCAGTTCTCCGATACGGGCGCCAGGTGCGGCTGGCGTCCGATCAGCTGGAAATCTCCCCAGGTCAGCATCGGATCACCGGAGGACCAGGCGTCGGAAAGGAAGAACGTGATGCCGGGAACCAGCGGCTCGAAACGCTGGTTCGTCGGGAACTGGCGAACCCGCTTGAACGCCGGGAAGTAGCCGTGAAGGTCCGGAAACTTGCGCTGGTCGTAGTACCAGATCGACAGGAACGAGGAACCCTTCGTGTCGTTCGGCCGCGTGAACCAGACGGACTGCAGACGCAGAAGGTCCTTGCGATCCTGGAACACCTTGCCGTCGGATCGGGCCTGGCACTGGAGTTCCGCCCACATGAACTCGTACTCGTATCCGATGGTGCCGTCCGGCTTCAGGTCGACGTCGGGGATCGTGTAGAGCGAGAAATTGTGGCGGCCCCAGCTCATCGTGATGTTGGCCAGCGCCTCCTTGCCGTCCTTGGGCTCGATGAACGGCACGCCGCCCAGCCAGTTCTCGTTGGTATCGGTCGTCAGATTGCCGTCGGCAGCCCAGCGCGCGCGGCCCCTGTTGCGCAGCGTCGCCTCGAGGTGATCGGCGTTGTACATGTGCGTGAGGTCCCGCGTCGTCGGCACGATCTTGATGCGCCGTCCCTGCTCCTTGATGTTCTTGTACTGGATCGGATCGAGCAGATCCTTGACGATATCGACGTTGTTGGCGTCGACGTAATCGCCTGTCTTGATCTTCCCTTTCGTGAACATGTCGATCGACATGAGTTCGTCGGGATAGGCCTTGCTGATGTCGCCCGTGGAAGCTGCGACGGACCACATCGGAGCCAGAACACCCAGCCCTCCCACACCGCGCGCCGTCTTTTCAAGAAACGCTCGGCGGCTGAAATCGAAATCGTATTTCCGGATGCGCACAGGCTCTCCTCCATTTTGAACACAAGGGGTCGAGGCCTTGATAAAAAGGCCTTCTTCTACTTGCCTGCCAGATTCAAGAAACGCTTTCCCCCGGGCTCTATTGCCTGCTTTTGGCCCGATGTATCCCAACGGTAGCGCGAGCATCGCGGGTGCAAAACTGCTCTCAAGGATAGGGTGCGCGGGATGGACGAAGCGCGGTATATCCCTTCACGAATGACCGGCGACGTCGCACGCCACTGCACGTCCATCAGACTTGATTGCGAGAAGCGCCCGATGAGAGAGATCGCAAAGAGGTTCGATGCTGCTGCCATCGCAGACCGTCGAGCACTGCTCTCACGGCGCGTTCCGGTCAGGACGGAACTGCTGCGTCAGCTGGAGCGCGTCGTCATCGCCACGGCAGAGCCCTCGCTCAAGCAATCTCGTGTGCGGGTCGCCCGGAGTCTCGACTTTGCGTCGTGGGACGATCTGCACCGCGCGATTTTCGCCTCCACCGACGCCGGCCTTCGCGCCCTGTGCGATTCGATTGGCAAGCGGCTCGCGAATCCCGATCGCTGAATCCCTGTTTCCGATTCCCGGCGTAGCGGCCGGAATGAATCCTCAGGGCGCGAACGATGGAAGTGGGCAGACTTCCATCGCGGCGACCAGCCCATCCTGGATCGTGAAGCGATGACCCACGTGCTCATCGGCCAGCACGGCGCCCGCCAGACTGCTGCGTGCCGCAAGGGGTCACGAGAGGTCGCCACGTCAGGCCGGCTTCTTTTCCTCTCCCTCGTCCCTGAGCGAGAACGGCGTGAAACTCGTGTTGCGATCGAACGTATCCACGCCCTCGGAACGCTTGAGCCATCCGACGATGGCGTAGGTCACCGGCGTGAGCAGCGCTTCCAGGCCGACCTTGAACAGGAAATTGAAGACCACGACCGAGACCAGCGCCTCCATGCCCCAGATCCCGTAGAACGCGAGCGGGTAGAAGATCATCGAGTCGGCGGCCTGACCGCAGACGGTGGAGCCGATGGTGCGCGTCCACAGGTGACGGCCTTCGGTCCACACCTTCATCTTCGCCATCACGTAGGAATTCACGAAGTCGCCGACCGCGTAGGCCAGCATGCTCGCGGCCACGATCCGCCAGGTGTTGCCGAAGATCACCTCGAGCGCCGGCTGCAGCGTGGCGTTCCAGGGCTCTGCGGGACTCGGCGTGATGTTGACGACGATGTAGGCCATCAGCGTGGCGAACAGCATCGCGGCAAAGCCGGCCCAGATGGCGCGCCGGGCGCGCGCGTAGCCATACACCTCGGTCAGCACGTCCCCGAAGATGTAGCCGATCGGGAAGAACAGGTTGCCGGCGCCGAAGCTGAATTCGCCGAACCACGGCAGGTGCACTTCGCAGACCTTGCCCGGTCCGATCAGGTTGGAACACAGCAGTACCGTGACGAGACCGGCGACGAAGAAGTCGTAATAGCGGAATCGCTGCATGGCACTCGCCTTTGGGAAGTGCCCAAGTATGCCGTTGCCGCCCGCTCAGAGCAGCGCCGGCGCGTCCGGCAGTTCGTTCCCGGCGTCGGCGACACGAGGCTCCGGCGGGTAGCGTCCGAGGACGTCGGCGACCGCCCGGATGCCCGCCACCGCGCCGTCGCGAAAGTGGGATCTGCGGAAGTGCGCTTCCATCGCATGGCAGCAGGCTTCCCATTCCGACGGCGGCACGCGGCTGTTGCCGACGCCGCGGTCGGCCACGATCTCGACATCGCGATCGGCCAGCAGCACGTAGATCAGCACGCCGTTGTTGTGGGCGGTGTCCCACACGCGCAGTTTCGAGAAAGCCTCGATCGCGCACTCGCGCGGGCTCATGCCGGCCGACAGCTCCGCGAACGACAAGGCGGTGTCGACGGCGAAGCGGATCTCGCCCGTATGCCGCGACTCGCACTCGCGGATCGCGCTCTCGATCTGTTGCATCACCAGGCCCGGAAACGCGCGGCGGCGCGCCAGGCTGCCGGTGGTGAGATGCCGCCACCATCGCTTCATCGACGTCACCATCGTCCGGACGCGCCGCCGCCGCTGAACCCGCCACCGCCCCCGGAAAATCCGCCACCGGATGAGAATCCGCCGCCGGATCTGCCGCTGTAGCCCCCGATCGACGAGCCGCCCCGTCCGTCGATGACCAGTACCACGACGAACAGGATCGCCATCGCGACCAGGCCCACCATCCAGCCGAACAGCAGGCCGCCGACGAGCAAGGCCCCCGCCGCCGCGACGCAGGCGCCCAGCAGCCGGCCCAGGAACGTCCGCAGCAGCTGGCCGATCACCAGCAGGCCGAAGAAGAGCCCCGAGCCCAGGCTGGTTCCGTCCTGCGACGTGCGCTGATCGTGCGCCCGCGGTGCGGGCAGCGGCTCGCCGCGGATCAGTCCCAGGATCTGGTCGACGCCGGTCGCGATGCCACCGGAGAAATCCTGCTGGCGAAACGCGGGCGCGATCGTCTCCTCGATGATGCGCCTGGCCAGCGCATCCGGAATCGCGCCTTCCAGACCCTTGCCGACCTCGATGCGCATCGTGCGATCGTTCATCGCGATCAGCAGCAGCACGCCGTCGTCGACCTTCGCGCGACCCAGCTTCCAGGTGTCGACGACGCGGATCGCGTACTGCTCGATCGTCTCGGGCTGCGTCGTGGGGACGATCAGCACCGCCACCTGGCTGCCTTTTTCCTGCTCGAACGCCTGCAGCCGTGACGACAATTGCGCGGAAGCGGACGTGTCGAGAAGGCCCGTCAGGTCCGTGACCGCAGCGCGAAGCTCGGGCACGGCGACGTCGGCCGACGACACCGCCGCGAAGCACAGCGCGAACAAGCCCAGCGCGATGCGGCCGATCGTCGCTGATATCCCCGTCATCCGATCGCGCCCATGCAGCGAAGCGCCGTCGCGCTAGCTGCCGAAATCCACCGTCGGCGGCGCGCTGATCGCCTTCTCGTTCTCGACGGTGAAGTTGGGTTTCACTTCATGTCCGAACATCTTCGCCGTCAGATTGGTCGGGAACGAGCGCACCGTGACGTTGTAGGCCTGGATCGACTCGATGAAGCGGTTGCGCGCAACGGTGATGCGGTTCTCCGTGCCTTCGAGCTGCGCCTGCAGGTCGCGAAACAAGGTGTCGGACCGCAACTGCGGATAGTTTTCGGTAACCACGAGCAGGCGCGACAGCGCCGACGACAACTCGCCCTGGGCTTCGCCGAATTTCTTCATCGCCGCCGCATCGTTGACCATCTCCGGCGAGACGTTGATCGAGCCGACTTTCGATCGCGCCTCGGTCACGCCGATCAGGATGTCCTTCTCCTGCTGCGCGAATCCCTTCACCGTGTTGACCAGGTTGGGCACCAGATCGGCGCGGCGCTGGTACTGGTTGAGCACTTCGGCCCACGCGGACTTGGTGGCCTCGTCCTTGGCCTGCAGGTCGTTGTAACCGCAGCCGCTGAGCAGGACCACGAACAGGGAGACGACGAGGAGGTGCAAGGATTTCATCGACAGGCTCCAGCGAATGAGACGAGTGCAATCGATTGTGAGGCCTGCGGCGATCGAAGCAAGCTCCGCATCACCCCGTATCCCGGGTGAAACCCGGGATCCTGCTCCGTCGATCAGGAGTAGCCCCGGGTTTCACCCGGCCCACGGGGGCGTCACTCGCGCAGCAGCTTGAACGCGTGACGGGTCTTCTGTTCCCGCAACGCGGGAATGCACCACAGCATGCACAGCGGCTCGATCGCGCGCGCCGCCTCGACCATGCCCATGTCCGCGGCTTCCCACCCGAACTGCACGAGCAGCGTGCTGACGGTCTTCTTCGCCTCGGCGTCGTTGCCGCAGATGAACATCGTCGGCGGGGCACCGGCCAGTTGCGGGTTGACCATCATTCCCTGCCCGACCGAGTTGAACGCCTTCACGAAGCGCACGACGGAGAACTCCTTCTGCAGGCGCTCCATCAGTGAATCCTCGAGCGACGTGAAGAAGCGCAGCACGCCGTTGACCGGCGGCTGGTCGGAGATCGGATTGCAGGCATCGATGACGATCTTGCCGACGAGGCTGGTGGTGCCGGCCAGGCGCAGCGCACGCGCCGCCACCGAACCCTTCACGGCCAGCACGACGACGTCGCCGAAGTTCGCCGCGTCGGAAAAGCTGCCGGCGCTGCTGCGCGCGTTGGCCTTGAGCCAGTCGCGCAGCTTGCCCGGGTCGCGTGTGCCGATCAGCACGTCGTGGCCGTGCTTCAGAAAACCGGCCGCGAGCGTCCTCGCGACTTCGCCGGAACCCAGCACTCCGATTCTCATGTGCACCCCCTAAAAGGAAAGGGGAGCCGAGGCTCGCCTTTCACCATACCGTAGCCCGGGTGCAACCCGGGGTTTTCGTTCGACGTCGCGGGAGAAGCCCCGGGCTTCAGCCCTTTGCGCGTGCGACGAGCGCCGCGACGGCCGGCAGCTCCTTGCCTTCGAGGAATTCGAGGAACGCGCCGCCCGCCGTGGAGATGTAGCCCACGTCCTTCTCGATGCCGAATTTCGCGATCGCGGCCACGGTGTCGCCGCCGCCGGCGATCGACATCGCGCTGGATTTCGCGATCGCTTCGGACAGCAGCTTCGTGCCGTTGGCGAACGCCTCGAACTCGAACACGCCGAGCGGACCGTTCCAGACGATCGTACCGGCTTTCTCCATCGCGGCCGCCAGCGTCTTGGCGGTCTGCGGACCGACGTCGAGGATCAGATCGTCCGACGCCACGTCCTTGGCGTCCTTCACGGTCGCCGTCGCGGTCGCGGAGAATTCCTTCGCGGTGACGACGTCGGTCGGGATCGGCACCGAGGCGCCGCGCTTGGCCATCTTGTCGATGATGCGCCTGGCCTCGTTGACCAGATCCGGCTCGGCCAGCGACTTGCCGATCGGCAGGCCCATCGCGAGCAGGAAGGTGTTGGCGATGCCACCGCCGACGACGAGCTGGTCGACCTTGTCGGCCAGCGAATCCAGGATCGTCAGCTTGGTCGAGACCTTCGAGCCGCCGACGATGGCGACCAGCGGCCGCGCCGGCGCGTGCAGGGCCTTGCCCAGCGCCTCGAGTTCTGCGGCGACCAGCGGGCCCGCGCAGGCCACCGGCGCCTTCAGCGCCAGCGCATGCGTCGTCGCCTCGGCGCGATGCGAGGTTCCGAACGCATCGTTGGCGTAGACGTCGCAGAGCTTCGCCATCTTGGTCGCGAGCTCGTCGCTGTTCTTCTTCTCGCCCTTGTTGCAGCGGCAGTTCTCGAGCAGCACGACCTGGCCGGGCTTCACCGTGAAACCGCCGTCGACCCAGTTCTGGATCAGCTCGACGTTCTGGCCGAGCAGCTCGCTCATGCGCGCGGCGATCGGCGCCAGCGAGTCGGCAGGCTTGAGTTCGCCCTCGGTGGGGCGCCCCAGGTGCGAGGTCACCATCACCGCGGCGCCCTTCTTCAGCGCGAGCTGGATGCCCGGGATCGAGGCGCGGATGCGCGTGTCGTCGGTGACCTTGCCGGCATCGTCCTGCGGCACGTTGAGGTCGGCGCGGATGAAGACGCGCTTGTTCGAAAGATCGAGATCGGCGAGGCGAAGGAAATTCATGAGGGAAGGTCGGTCATCGGCAGCGGGAGACAGACCCGCATTTTGGCACCGGATCGCCTCAGTCGCCGCCTCCACCGCCGCCGCAGCCCCCGCACCCGCTGCTGCCGCCGCTATCGCCCCCGCTGTCACCGCCGCTGCTGTCGCTACCGCTGCTGCCGCTGTCCGAATACGAGCCGCCGCCGGAATCCGTGCTGCCGCTGTCGCGCTGCGGGAGGCGCGCCTCGTGATACGCGGCGTAGGCGGTGCCGGCCATCGCGGCAGTTCCGAGCAGGGCCACCGCGATCGCCATGTCCTGCGTCCGCGGCGCACGTGCCGCCGAGGCATGCAGCAGGCGGGTCTCGCGCACGACCTTGTCGCCGGCGCGCGTGACGCGCCATCCCTTGCGCAGGTAGTAGACGCCGACGAACAGGATCACGATCGACATCAATACGAGAAATCCGACCGGCCGGTCGCGGGCCAGGCCCACGCCGATCTTGGCCACGCCGAGCGCGAATACGATGAACGACGGCAGCGCCGCACGACGGGCCTGGCTGCGCATCGCCTCGTCGTCGAGCATCAGGCCGCGCCTGATCAGGTTCTGCCGCAGCGGGCTCAGCACGCCTTCCACGGTGCGCGCCGCGCGCTCGGGATCGGGTGTCGTGCGCAGGTGCTGCGCGATCGCGTCCAGCGGAGCAGGCAGTCCGGGCACCGGATCACTGATCTGCAGGGTGCGGCTCGACGGCTCCCACTGCGCCGCGCCGCGGGCCATCAGCACCGCGATCGCGGCATCCATGACGCGGCGTGGGCCGCCGGCGAGATAGGCGACGTCGTACGGCGAGAGCGACGCGGCATTCGTGCCGTGGGCATCACCGGGGCTTCGGCTCAGCCATCGGCCGCCGAAGAGTGCGACGCCGAACAGGAACGCATAGAGCTTCAGGAACGCAGGACCGTTCCAGTCGAGCGGCTCGGCCGACAGCGCGAAGGCGTCCGGCATTCCGGCGAGCAGCACGAGCACTCCGATCAGCGATGCCGCGGCCGCCATCCGCAGCGGCGACAGATGCGGACGGCGCAGCACGATCACCCGCTCGGTATCGACGGCGCGGAACCTCGGCGCCGCATCGAACCGGCGGACCGTACCCGGCCAGAACGCCTCCGGCGGCGGACCGAAACATTGCTGGTAGCTGGCCATCGTCTGCGCGTACTGCTCGCGGAACATCCGGTCCTGGCTCGTGTTGCGACCGCCGGGCTCGTGATGCAGCGGCGTGCCCAGGACCTGCGGGCAGAAGCGTTCCCAGTAGTCGCGCGTGTACTGCAGGTGCAGGTGCCAGACCTCGTCGACTTCCGCGCTCGGCGACACCGGGTGACCGCTGCAGGCGGCCAGAAAGCAGAAGCGGCGGTATTCCTCGACGGCGCGCTCGGCGTAGTCACGCGTCCAGCGAAATTTGCGGACCAGGATCGAGGCGAGATCGAGCTGCCCCTGCTCACTGCCGAGGTGATCCTGGATGCGCGCCCAGCAGCGGGCGTGGGCTTCGCAGACGTCGGGGGAAAGGGAGGCGACGTGCATGGCAGATCTCCGGCGGGCTGCGTCGATTCTGCCGAGGTCGCGCCGTGGCCGCTCGGGCGATCCGTGAACTGCGTCATGCCTCCATCGCCCGGGGCGGTCGTTCGAACACGGAGCGAAACCCCGGGTTTCACCCGGGCTACGCGGGGCGATGTCCGATGGGGCCCGCGCCAACGAAAAACCCCTCCGCGAAGGGAGGGGCTTTTCGACGCTAGGCGGCGATTACTTCGCCGCGATCACGCGCACCATTTCCAGGCACTTGTTGGAGTAACCCCACTCGTTGTCGTACCAGGCCACGAGCTTCACGAACGTGGAGTCGAGCTGGATGCCGGCGTCGGCATCGAAGATCGAGGTGCGCGCATCACCGCGGAAATCGGTGGCGACGACCTTGTCCTCGGTGTAGCCGAGCACGCCCTTGAGCGCGCCTTCGGACTGCGCCTTCATCTCCGCGCAGATCTCCTTGTACGTGGCCGGCTTCTCGAGGTCGGCGGTGAGATCCACCACCGAGACGTCCGAGGTCGGCACGCGGAACGACATGCCGGTGAGCTTCTTGTTGAGCTCGGGGATCACGACACCGACGGCCTTGGCCGCACCGGTCGACGACGGGATGATGTTCTCGAGGATGCCGCGACCGCCGCGCCAGTCCTTGTTGCTCGGACCATCGACCGTCTTCTGCGTCGCCGTCGTGGCGTGCACCGTCGTCATCAGGCCGCGCTTGATGCCCCACTTGTCGTGCAGCACCTTGGCCAGCGGCGCCAGGCAGTTGGTCGTGCACGAGGCGTTGGAGACGATGGCCTGTCCGGCGTAGGACTTGTGGTTCACGCCGTAGACGAACATCGGGGTGTCGTCCTTCGAAGGCGCCGACAGCAGGACCTTCTTGGCGCCCGCGGCGAGATGCTTCTCGGCGGTGGCCTTGTCGAGGAACAGGCCGGTCGATTCGATGACGATGTCGGCGCCGACGTCCGCCCACTTCAGGTTCGCCGGATCGCGCTCCTGCGTCAGGCGGATCTTCTTGCCGTTGACGATCAGCGTATTGCCGTCGACCGACACTTCGCCCTTGAAGCGGCCGTGCACGGAGTCGTAGCTCAGCATGTAGACCAGGTAATCCGGCTCGAGCAGATCATTGATACCGACGATCTCGATGTCGGAACCGAAGTTCTGCACGGCAGCGCGCAACACGTTGCGCCCGATGCGGCCGAAACCATTGATGCCAACCTTGACTGCCATTTATCGATCCTCGTGACGGACTACGGTCCTGTGACGGGACGCATCGTGCGTCCCCGGTATGAATTGATGCGCGGCTTCAGGCGAGCAGCTTCTCGACGTTGGCCACCACGCCTTCGACCGTCAGGCCGAAGTGCTTGAACAGCGCCGGCGCCGGTGCCGATTCGCCGAAGGTGTCGACGCCCATCGCGATGCCGGCGTCGCCGACGAAGCCGCGCCAGTACATCGTGATGCCGGCTTCCACCGAGACGCGCGCCTTGATCGCCGCCGGCAGCACCGACTCGCGATACGCGGCGTCCTGCTTCAGGAAGCGTTCGGCGCAGGGGATCGACACGACGCGCACGGCCTTGCCGGCGGCGTTGAGCTTCTTGGCGGCGTCGACCGCGAGGCTGACTTCCGAACCGGTCGCGATGAGGATGGCCTGCGGCGACGACGCCGGCTCGAGCAGCACGTAGCCACCCTTCAGCGCATCGACGGCGTGGTTGGCGGCACGCGGCTGCGGCGGCAGGTTCTGGCGCGACAGCGCGAACGCCGACGGGCCGTTGCGGCGCTCGATCGCGGCGCGCCAAGCGATCGCTGTCTCGAAGGCGTCCGCCGGGCGCCAGGTCTCCATGTTCGGAATCAGGCGCAGGCTGGAGACGTGCTCTACCGCCTGGTGCGTCGGGCCGTCTTCGCCCAGCCCGATCGAGTCGTGCGTGAACACGAAGATCGTGCCGATCTTCATCAGCGCGGCCATGCGCAGCGCGTTGCGCGCGTAGTCCGAGAACACCAGGAACGTGCCGCCGTACGGAATGATGCCGCCGTGCAGCACCATGCCGTTCATCGCGGCCGACATGCCGAACTCGCGCACGCCGTAGAAGAAATAATTGCCGGTCGGGTTGCCCGCGCGCGAAGGCGTGGCGCCCTTCCACAACGTGCAGTTCGACTCGGAAAGATCCGCCGATCCGCCGATCAGTTCCGGCAGCTTGGGCGCGATGGCCTCGAGCGCGTTCTGCGAGGACTTGCGCGTGGCCACCGGCTTGTCGCCGGCGGCGAGCTGCGCGATCGCCGCGTCGACGTTCTGCGCCCAGTCGGCCGGCAGTTCGCCCGCGATGCGACGCTTGAGTTCAGCGCCTTCCACCGGGAACGCGGCGACGTAGCGGTCCAGCAACTGCTTCCATGCCGTGCTGCGCTCGGAACCCTTCGACGAGGCGTCCCAACCGGCGCGGATCTCGGCTGGAATCTCGAACGGCGCGTGCGGCCAGTTGAGCTGCGTGCGTGCCAGCGCGATCTCGGCATCGCCCAGCGGCGAGCCATGGCTGGATTCCTTGCCCTGCTTGTTCGGCGAGCCGAAGCCGATCACCGTCTTGCAGCAGATCAGCGTGGGCTTGCTGACCGAACGTGAGGCGGTTTCCAGCGCGATCTTGATCTCGTGCGGATCGTGGCCGTTGACGTTGCGCACCACTTCCCAGCCATAGGCCTCGAAGCGCGCGGGCGTGTCGTCGTGGAACCAGTCGTGCACCTCGCCGTCGATCGAGATGTTGTTGTCGTCGTACAGCACCGTGAGCTTGCCCAGGCCCAGCACGCCGGCCAGCGAGCAGGCCTCGTGCGAGATGCCTTCCATCAGGCAGCCGTCGCCGACGAAGACGAAGGTGCGGTGGTCGACCACGTTGTAGCCGTCGCGGTTGAAGCGCGCCGCGAGGACGCGCTCGGCGATGGCCATGCCCACCGCGTTGGCCAGGCCTTGGCCCAGCGGGCCGGTGGTGGTCTCGACGCCGGCGGTGACGAAGTTCTCCGGATGTCCCGGGGTCTTCGACTTGAGCTGGCGGAAGTTCTTCAGCTCCTCGATCGGCAGGTCGTAGCCGGTCAGATGGAGCAGTGCGTACAGCAGCATCGAACCGTGGCCGTTCGAGACGACGAAGCGGTCGCGGTTGAACCACTTGGGGTCTTTCGGATCGTGCTGGAGGAAGTCGTTCCACAGCACTTCGGCGATATCCGCCATGCCCATCGGCATGCCCGGATGCCCGGAGTTCGCCTTCTGAACTCCATCCATGGCGAGGGCGCGGATGGCGTTGGCGAGGTCGAGGCGGGTCGTCATCTTCAGGTCGGCAGGCGTCTACAACATGAGGGGGCCGGCCGCTCGCACTCGCGATGGGCGGGCGCAGAAAACGCAGAAGCCCGGATTTTCCGGGCTTCTGGTGTTACAGATCGTAGCTGGGGTCCAGCGGCTCGAGATCCACCTTCGGCTGCTGGATGGCGGGCAGATCCTGCTCGGCCAGCACTTCCTTGCCGACGAAGCCGTCCGCGATCTCGCGCAGCGACAGAACGGTGGACTTGTGGTTGCCCCAGGGCAGCTTGGCGTCCGCACCGCGAGCCAGCTGGCGTGCGCGCTTGGCGGCCACCAGGGTCAGCTCGAACTGGTTCGGGATCTTTTCCAGGCAATCTTCAACGGTCACACGCGCCATGAGTTGCTCGCATCTGCCAACAAAAAAGGGCGCGAAGTGTAGCCGACCGGGGGGTCCCGAAGCCAGCAGGACGTGGACCGGGGCTGGCCGTCCCGCCCCGGTAGCCCGGGTGAAACCCGGGGTTGCGCCCGGTTTGCGAGGGGAACCCCGGGTTTCACCCGGGCTACGGTCAGACCAGCAGCGCGTCGATCAGCCCGGCGTGACGGCTGGCCTGGCTCCCGCGAGCCAGCCTGGGCGCCAGGAACAGGGCGGTGAGCTCTTCGAGCGCCCGCTCGAAATCCTCGTTCACGATCAGGAAGTCGTACTCGGCGTAGTGCGACATCTCGGCCTTGGCCGCCGCCATCCGCTTCTGGATGGTGGCGTCGTCGTCCTGCCCGCGCCCGCGCAGCCGGCGCTCCAGCTCTTCCGACGATGGCGGCAGAATGAAGACCGATCGCGCCTCGGGAAGCAGTTTTCGCACCTGTTGCGCGCCCTGCCAGTCGATGTCGAGCATCAGGTCCACGCCGCGCGCCAGCAGTTCCTCGGTCTTGTCGCGACCGGTGCCGTAGCGGCGGCCGAAGACGTGGGCGTGCTCGAGCAGTTCGGCACGCCCGATCATGTCCAGGAAGCGGGCCTCGTCGACGAAGTGGTAGTGCACCCCGTCCTCCTCGCCCGGCCGCGGCGCGCGCGTGGTGTACGAAACCGAGATCGCGGCCTCCTGCCCCCGCTCCGACAGCCGCGCCAGCACCGCGCGCGTCAGGCTGGTCTTGCCACCGCCCGAGGGCGCCGAAACGATGAAGAGGTTGCCGCGGGGGGGATTCATGCGCGGCAGTTTAGGCAAGCCCGGGGGTCTCGGCATTCCCTCTCGAAAGTCCGCCACTCGGTCGGGTCGTAGCCCGGACGAAGTCCGGGGCTGCGCTCGGTTTGCGACGGGAACCCCGGACTTCGTCCGGGCTACGGTTTCGAACGACGCGGCCGCCGCGCCGGCTCGAACTTTTCCAGCAGGAACTCGACGAACGCACGCAGCTTGGGCATGCCGTAGCGGTTGGGCAGGTAGACCGCGTACAGCGCCGCGTCGACGACCGGGTGCCAGCCCGGCAGCAGGCGCACCAGCCGGCCTTCGCGAAAATCATCGTGAACCAGGTGCCGCGACAGCAGCGCAATGCCGAGGCCCCCGAGCGCCAAGGTGCGCAGCGGCTCGGCGTGGTTGATACGGATGCTGCCGCGGATCGGCACTTCCACGCGCACACCGTCCTTCTCGAACACCGACGCGGCCATCAGCCCGGGCGGCGTGAACTGCAGGCAGTCGTGCTCCAGCAGATCCATCGGTTCCTTCGGCGCGCCGCGCCGCTCGATGTACGACGGCGCCGCGCAGGCCGCGATGCGCATGTCGGCGAGCTTGCGGGCGACGACATTGGGCTGCGGCGCATCGGTGACCCGCAATGCGAGGTCGAAGCCTTCCTCGGCCAGATCCACGAACCGGTTCGAGGCCGTGACATCGAGCTCGATCAGCGGATAGCGGCGGCGAAACTCCGGCAGC
Organism: Panacagrimonas perspica; assembly: GCF_004364935.1. Taxonomy (GTDB): domain Bacteria; phylum Pseudomonadota; class Gammaproteobacteria; order Nevskiales; family Nevskiaceae; genus Panacagrimonas; species Panacagrimonas perspica. The sequence goes on from NZ_SOBT01000010.1 coordinate 240,192, forward strand.
CACGGCACGACCAGTCCCGCGATCAGCCCCGGCGGTGCGCTGACGCGCAGGCGCCCGCGCGGCGCGGATTGCATCTCCATCACGGTCTGCCGTGCGTGCTCGACCTCCTCGATCACGCGCTGGCAATGACGCAGGTACGCTGCGCCGGCCTCGGTGAGCTTCAGGCTGCGCGTACCGCGCTCGAGCAGACGCGCGCCCAGTTCGCGCTCGAGCTGCGAGACATGCTTGCTGGTCACCGAGGTGTTCACATCCATCGCACGCGCCGCGGCGGCGAAGCTGCCGGCCTCGACCACGCGCGCGAACGTCACCATCTGGCCGATCAGGTGCTCGCGCTTCACGCCGCGGTCTCCGTGCCATGCAGGCGCAGCGCGCGATCCCAGTACGCCTCTTCTTCGCCGAAGCGCTCCACCAGGAACTCGACGAACAATCGCACCTTGCGCGAATCGCGCCGGTGCGTCGGCCATACGGCGAAGACCGACGCGCCGCGATAGCTGTCCCATTCGCGGAATAGCTGCACCAGGCGCCCGTGCCCGACGTCGCCACCGACCATGTAGCTCGGCAGCTGCGCGATGCCCAGGCCATGCACGGCCATCTTGTGCAACGGCTCCATCACGTTGGAACGAAACGCCCCGCTCACCTTGGTCCGCACCGTGCGGCCCGCGCTACCGTGGAAGGTCCAGGTGGTCGGATCGTCCTCCAGCGAAAACAGCAGGCACTCGTGGCCCGCGAGCTGCTCGGGATGCACCGGCACACCGTGCTTGCGCAGGTACTCGGGCGCCGCGACCACGCAGATGCGCAGCGGCGCCAGCGCACGCGACAGCAGATCGGGCGAAGGCTGGCGCGTGACGCGCAGCGCCATGTCGTAGCCCTCTTCGGAAAAATCGATGACGCGGTTGCTCAGGTCGAACTCGAGCTCGAGCTGCGGATGACGGCGCCGGAATTCCGCGAGCGCGGGCGCGATGTGCATCGCCACCATCGACGGCGGCGCGCTGACCCGCAGCGAGCCGCGCAGCTCGGTCTCGACCTGGGCGATGGACTGCTCGGCGGCTTCGAGTTCGACGATCAGGCGCGCGCAGTGCTCGTAGAACGCCTCGCCCGCCTCGGTGAGCGACAGCTTGCGTGTGCTGCGGTTGAGCAGCCGCGCGCCGAGGCTCTTCTCGAGCTTGGCCACGTGCTTGCTCGCCACCGACGTCGTGACGCCCAGCCGCTTGGCCGCCGCCGCGAAGCTATTGGCTTCGACGACGCGCGCGAAGGTCACCATGTGAACGGGATCGTCCAAGAAGCTGCGCGCTCGTTGCCGGAACGGAAGCAATCTTATTCCTTTGCCTGCGCTGTTCTCACGCGGCCCCGGACCTAGAGTGAATCCATCGTCACTCGGGGGTTCACCATGAAACTGCATCGCGCTCTTGCCATCACCTTGCTCGCCGTCGCGCCGGCGTCCTGCGGTCTCGCCTACGGCGCGGGCAGCGCCAAGAACATCCAGGCCGCGCCGGTCGTCGCCGGCAGCATCCCTGTCGCAAAAGCCGAGGTGGATCGCGGCCGCTACCTGGTCCGCATCGGCGGCTGCAACGATTGCCACACGGCGGGCTATGCCGCCAAGGCCGGCCACGTGCCGGAGCAGGAATGGCTGCTCGGCGACAGCACCGCCCACGAAGGGCCCTGGGGCACGAGCTTCCCGACCAACCTGCGCCTGACGATGCTGCGCTACAACGATCAGGACTGGCTCAAGCACGCACGCTCGTTCGCGGCGCGCCCGCCGATGCCCTGGTTCACGATGCACGAGATGACCGACCAGGACCTGCTCGCCATCCTGCGCTTCGTGCAGTGGCTCGGTCCGAAGGGCGAGCCGGCGCCGCCGGCGCTGCCGCCGGGCGAAAGCTGGATCGGGCCGGTGGTGCGCTATTCGGTGTCGAACGCGCCTTGAGCGATTCGGGAAACGTTCTTCGTCCGCCGGCAGGAGACATCCCGGGTTTCACCCGGGCTACGGGGCCGGAGACGTAGTCCGGGTGAAGTCCGGGATTCCCCTCGAATACGCAACGCAACCCCGGACTTCGTCCGGGCTACGGTTCTACGGTCAGGCGGTGGCTGGTACCTGCGGCAGCGCAACGCCGATCAGCACGTTCTTCGAGATCAGCGACGCGAGCTTTTCTTCGCTCCAGCCCTCGGTACCGGCCGGTCGCACCGGCAGCACCAGGAAGCGCGTCTCGGCCGTGGTGTCGACGACGCGAATCTCGACCGACTCCGGAAGATCCAGCCCCATCTCGCGCAACAGGCTGCGCGATTCGCGCACGACGCGCGAGCGGTACTCGAAGCTCTTGTACCAGTCGGGCGGCAGACCCAGGATCGGCCACGCCGTGCACGAGCACAGCGTGCAGACGATGACGTGATGCAAAGTCGGCGTGTCCACCAGCGCCGCCATGTATTCACCCTGGGGGCCGTGATAGCCCAGTTCCGCGCAGGCCGACGTGGCGTCCTTGAGCAGGCGCTCGCGGAACGCCGGATCGGTCCAGGCCTTGGCGACGACGTGCGCGCCGTTCTGCGGCTTCCAGTCGTTCTCCGCGACATGCGCGAAGTTCTCGATGTAGTCCTTGGGAATCAGGTTCTTCTCGTCCAGCGCGGCGCGCAACGCCTTGGCGCGCGCGGCCCTGGATGCCAGCGGGACCTGCGGTTCGTGGTGATCACTCATGACTGTCTCCGGAATAAGGTTCGGGATGGCGCGGGTCGGGTCGGGGCTCAGACCTTTTCCAGGTAGCTTTCCCAGAGATCGACGACGACGGTGGAATTCTCGGCCGCGTCGCTCCACAAATCCTTGGCGTCGAACTTCACGTGATACGTCGGCTCGTGCTTGGCCTCGATGCCGTGACCCGCCGCGCTCGCGTACGGGAATCGCGGCGCCTGGTGCAGCACCACGCCGCGCTTGCCGCGCACGTACTTGGGCATGCGGCTGTGGCCACGGAAATGATCCTTGCGCACCTGCACGGTCTCGCCCGGCGCGAACGAGATCGATGGCTCGCGAGCCGGTTCGCCCGGCGTGACCGGTCGCGCCAGCGGGAAGCGTCCGCCCGCACGCCGCTCCAGCTCCTCGTGCGTGACGTATCCCTTCTCGACGAACAGCGCGGCCACACCGGTGACGATGCGCTCGTAATACGTGGAGGTCAGATAGTGACGCGGCTCCATGCGCTCGATGGCGTGGCGCAACTCGTCGATCGTGAAGGCATTGAGGTCGGCCGCCCCGACGAAGATCAGCGCATAGCCGATCGGCTCCCAGTCTTCGTGGAATACCGGCTCGTTGGATTCGAGCTCCACCGCGCCGAAGCCGTTGACACCACCCAGATCATGTACGCCGTCCATCGCCTCTCTCCTGTGCCTGCGCGGACGGGAAGGTCGCCGCGCAACGGGCCGGTTCCGAACACCGTCACCCTTCCCCAAGCCTAAACACCCGGAGTGCGGATGCCATGCGGGTGATCCCCTACAGGGGAGGTCTCTGCGCGCCTGCGTTCTGTTCAACGTCGCCAGCGCACGCTCCCCCGCCGCGATCGAACGAGCCTACAATCGCGAACGTAGGTGTCCTTCGGCGATCCGCCGGGGGATGAAACGGGAAGCCGGTGCAATTCCGGCGCTGCCCCCGCAACGGTAACTGGTGTGGTTTCGCACACGGCCACTGTCGATCCAATCGACGGGAAGGCGCGAAACCCGATGCCAGGAGTCCGGAGACCGGCCTGCAAAGGAGTTGTGTGCCGTGGTCGCGGAGGGCGAACCAGCGGGTGGCCAAAGCCACGCCGACCACGGTTGTCCGTCGATTTTCACAGGGATCTTCCGTGCCGGTTCACGTCTCGCGGCGTTCCGCGACCCTCCTCGGCTTCGTGTTCGCCGGCGCGGTCGCGTCGCCCGCCCTCGTGCGCGGCGAGGACACGGCGCCCGTGCAACAGCAGGAACCGGTTCTCGACACGATCGTCGTCGAAGGCGTTCGCGCCAAGGTCGAGGGCGCCGGCGTTGTGCTCACGGTGCCGGTCGATCCGCTCGAGGCCACCGACCTCGCCGATCTGCTGTCCACACTGCCCGGTGTGCAGGTCCGATCCTCCGGCGGCCTGGGCAGCTACAGCGAGGCCAGCCTGCGCGGCAGCAGCGGGCGACAGGTGCGGATCCTGCTCGACGGGCTCCCGCTGGATGTCGGCGGCGGAGAAGCGACATCGCTGTCGCTGGTCAATCCGCTGCTGCTCGAGGAAGTGAAGGTCTACCAGGGACGCGTGCCGGTGAGCCTGGGCAGCGGCCTGGCCGGCAGCATCGATCTGCGCACGCGCCGCCAGCTCGCCGAACCGCTGGTGGGCACGCTGGGACTCGGCACGCTGGGCGAGCGGCAGGCGAGCGCGGGCGCGCAGTTGAGCGAGGACGTGCAACTGCTCGGCGGCTACCAGCATGCCGACAACGACTTTCGCTACGCGAATGCCTTCAAGCCTTTCGATCCGGACGATCCGGAACGCAAGGACAAGGAGAAACGTCGCAACGCCGGCACCGAGCAGACCTACGGCCTGTTGCGGTATCACGGCCCGCTGGTGTTCACGCTGCACGGCGTCGACGACGAACAGGAACTGCCGACGCGCCTGAACCGCGACACCACCCGCACCGAACTGCGCACGCGCTCGCTCGGCGCCTCGGTGACGACTCCCGCGGAATCCGCGTGGCAGGCGTCGCTGAGCCATCGCTATACCGCCGAGCGCTACCGCGATCCGGACAGCGAACTGGGCCTCGGTGGCGCGCAGGACACGCGCCAGCAATCGCGCGCCACGCGATTGGCCGTCGGCCACGACGTGGGTCCGGCGTTCGATCAGCTCCGGATCGAGCACCAGGAATTCCGCACGCGTGACGCCATCGGCGATACATCCGGACCTTCGGCACGACGCCTGTCGATCGGCAACGGCATCGAGACCGGATGGGGCTCGCTGTGGCGCTTCGACGCGAGCCTCAACGCGGCGTGGTCGAATGACGAATCCCAGACGCAGGAAGACAAGTACTGGCAGGTGGAACCCGCGCTGGGCCTGACCCGTGCCGTCGGCGTCTGCATCGCCGCCGCCAACGTCGGCCATCGCAAGCGCCTGCCGACCTTCTTCGAACGCTACGGCGACCGCGGCCTGTTCAGAGGCAATCCGACGCTGGATCCGGAACGCTCCGCCTACGCCGACGCCGGCGCCCGCTGTGCGATGGAGAGCTGGGTGCGGCACGCGCAGCTCACGGTGTTCGGCCAGGACCTGCGCGACGCCATCAGCCCCACGTTCACGGCACAGGGCGTCGGCCGTTCGATCAATACCGACAAGGCCGAGATCTTCGGCGTCGAGATGGCGGTGGGCGGCGGCGCAGAGGCCTGGTCCTGGGACCTCTCGGGCACCTGGCAACACACCGAAGATCGAAGCGACACCCGGGCGACGCGCGGCAACGCGCTACCCGGCCGTTTCGAGAACCAGCTCAATGCGCGCCTCGAACGCCGTCTCGCGGGACTGACGTTCTTCTATGCCTTCCGCTTCGAGTCGGGCCAGTACTACGACAGCGCCCAGCTGCTTCGGGCCGACGTCATGCGCCGTCACGACGTCGGCGTGCGCGGCGCCCTCCGCCGTCTGGGCTGGAGCCTGCAGTGGCTCAACGTCGGCGACGACAACTTCGAACAGTTCAACGGCTTTCCGACACCGGGCGAACGCGTCCGGTTTTCTCTCACGTGGCCGGAGACGCGCCGGCCCGCATCGATCCCTGACTCAAGGAGCACTCCATGAAAAAACTGATCCCACTGGCCATCCTCGCCCTGACGCTGTCCGCTTGCGGCGGCGGCGGTAATGGCGGCGGCGATTCCGGACCGCTGAGCGCCGACGTGGCCGTCATCGCTGCGCGCGCACCGGACTACTCGTCCGGCGCGATTTCGCTGGTGAACACGGATGCTCCCTACGCGGGGCAGAACAATCTCAACGCATCGACGTCCGACATCTCGGTTCGCAGCGGCGGCGACCACTACTTCCGCCTCGAGAAGTTCGACACCAACCAGATCTCGCGCTACGAGGCCGCGACGCCCGGCGCCGCGACGTGGACCTACTCCACGCAGGACGCAACCGACACCGGCGACAGCAATCCCTACGATCTGATCATCGCCAGTCCGACCAAGGCCTATCTGCTGCGCTACGGCTCCGCGAAGATGTGGATCGTCAATCCGTCCGCGACGACCGAAGCCGCCTTCAAGACCGGCGAGATCGACCTGTCGGGCTATGACACGTTCGACGGCATTCCTGAAATGGCGGGCGGCATCATCCGCGGCGGCCGCCTGTACGTGGTGATGCAGCGTCTCGAGAACTTCAGCGCCACCAAGACCGGCTATGTCGCCGTGTTCGACGTGGCCACCGACGCCGAGATCACGACCGGCGCCGCCGGCGCCGCGCTCAAGGGCGTGGAATTGACGGTTCGCAACCCCGCCAATATCGCAGCCACGCCGGACGGCGACCTGCTGGTGTTCGCCACCGGCGCCTACAACTCCACGACCTTCGCGCCGCTCTACGACGGCGGCATCGAGCGCATCGACAGCACCACGTTCGCCAAGACGCTGATCCTGGACGACGGCACGCCCGCGGCGCATCCCTATGGCCAGATCACCAATATGGCGATCGTCGACAACGGCCGCGGCTACTTCATCGGCAGCACCGGTTTTGCGGGCAACCAGACGGTGTACCGCTTCAACCCGGGCGCCGCCTCGACGCCGGTCGCCGTCACCGGTCTCACGGCCGGCCTGTACGGCGCGCTTGCCGTCTCGCCCAGCGGACAGCTCTTCGTCGGCCTCGACAACAGCGCGGCACCGGGCGTGGCCATCGCCGGCTTCTCGGGCGGCACGGAGACGATCATCACGCCCCGTGTCGACACGGTGCTGACGCCGATCAACATCGACTTCGTCGTCGTCGACGCGCAGTAAGCGGGACACAGAAAACGGAAAAGCCCGCGAGCGACCCGGCTCGCGGGTCCTGTCCGTCGCCCGAGACCGCCCAACGCCCGCTCATCCCGAATCGCGCCACCGCAGCCTCATCGCGGTGGCGCTATTCGTGGGTCGCATCGCCCTCGCCGGCGAATGCAGGCGAGCCACCGCTGCACATCGTCGTCATCGAACGGCCCGCTACCATGCGAGTCGACGGGGTCAGAATCGACGGACGATCAGTGACGCGTCTTCTTTTCCATTCCTGTTGTCGTTCGTCTCGGCCGTCATGCTCGGCGCGGCAGCGCGCGCCGACGGCGCAGTGTCATCCGTGGCGATCGATGTTCCGCCTGATTTTCTGCTGCGGACGGGCCGGCGCAACGGAAGCGTGCCGCTACCGAACCAAGTACAGACGTCCGGCTATTTCGATCAAGCGGCGCGAACGGATAAATCTTGCCCCCGATCGCCTCGCTGCGCTATATGCGTTACTCGTCGCTCACACGGTGTTCGACACGTCCTTGAGCGTCCTCTCGGGTGCATCGGAGGCGGATGCACCGGGATAGAAATCACCGCGAATCGAATGCAGACCGAGATTCCTTGCGAGATTCCGTCAGAACGGGAAGCTCTAAAAAGCGAGATCGTGAAATCCGTCGAAGCGCTTCGGCCTGAGGAGAGACATTGAGGCGACTGCGAGCGGCCGTGCGGGTCAGGCGGCGGGGGCCCAACACCGAAATGTCCGTTAAAGCGGCTTTTGACATTGCCCAATACGCCACGAGACCGCCGTGATGCCCTACTCTATATTCTGAACCTGCTCCCTCATCTGCTCGATCGTCACCTTCATCTCCACCGAGCAGCGTGTCAGCTCCGCGTCCTGCGATTTCGATGACAGCGTGTTGGCTTCGCGGTTGAGTTCCTGCATCAGGAAGTCGAGACGCCGGCCCACGGCCTCGTCGCGCTTGAACGAGCCGCGCACTTCGACCAGGTGCGAGAGCAGGCGTGACATCTCTTCCTCGACGTCGAGACGCTGCAGCGCGATGACCATTTCCTGCTCGAGCCTTGCGGGATCGAGTTCGACGTTGAGCTCACGGGCACGGGCACGCAGACGCTCGATGCCCTGGCCACGCACTTCGGCGTAACGGGCCCGCACGATCGCCACGAGCTGCTCGATGGCGTCGCAACGCTCGACCAGGAAGGTCTCCAGCCGGCCGCCTTCACGGGCGCGACTCTCGTTGAACTCGCGCACGCACTGGTCGAACAGCTTGCGGGCGGCTTCGAGCAGGACCGAGAAGTCCGCCGACTGCTCGCGCAGCACGCCGGGGAACGACAGCAGACGCAGCGGATCGGCGCCCTGCAGCGGGCCCCATTCCTTGGCAACCGCCTCGAGCGCCTGTCGCAGGTCGCGCACGCGGTCCAGGTCCGGCTCGATCTGGCTGCCGCTGGCGGACTCGCGCGAGTAGCGCAGCGCCGCCTCGATCTTGCCGCGGGCGATGCGGGCGGCGGCAAGCTGGCGCAGCTCGCCGTCGAGCGCACGGAAATCCTCCGGCGCCTTGATGCTGAAATCGAAATACCGATGGTTGACCGAGCGCAGTTCCCAGCTCAGGCGGCCCCAGGGGCCCTGCGTCTCGACGCGGGCATAGCCCGTCATGCTGCGAATCATGTGATCTCTGTCTGGACTATCGAATCGAAGGTTGGCGCAGCATGGCGCCTCCCGCCATCAAGCAACAGAAAGGGCGGCACGAGGCCGCCCTTTTGACTGCTGACACGCCGGGCGATGGCCCGACGGGACCGGCGTACCCTGCCGGTCCTCGCATCAGGCCGCTCAGGTCGAGCTGGAGCCCGACTCGGACGAGGCCGGTGCCGGATCCGCCGCGGGCGTCATGGCTTCGGCAACCGCAGCCGGAAGCGGCAGCGAGTCGACGACCTTCTTCGCCGCAGCCTTGGCACGCTTCACCAGGCTCTTGGCGGTGGTCGCCACCTGGGTCTGCGCCTTGGCCACCGACTTCTTGGCCTTGGCGACGGACTTCTTGGCGGAGGTCTTGGCCTTCGACTGGGCGGCGCCGACCGACTTCTTCGCCTTGGCAACCGAACTCTTGGCAGACTTCTTCGCCTTGGCGACGGAGCCCTTTGCGGACTTCTTCACCTTGGCTACGGATTTCTTCGCCTTGCTCACGGTCTTCTTGACCGCGGCCTTGGCCTTGGCCTTCACCGCACGAGCCGGCTTCTTCGCTGCAACCTTCTTCCCCGACTTCTTCGCTGCGGACTTCTTCGCCGCAGGCTTCTTGGCAGCGACCTTCTTGGTCGCAGCCTTCTTGCCTGCTTTCTTTTTCGCTTTGGATTTCACCGCCATTTCCCTAGCCTCCACTGAAAATGCCACACCTGCCCCATAGAAATTTCGTCGAAGAAAACATGCTCTTCGCGCTTCTGGACTTTAGGCGCTTACGTATAAAAGTCAATCAGCGTCACGCGATGTTTCGCGCGTTGCAGGTCGCCATGCTCAGCGTCGCGTGCACGTCGTGGACGTCCGCGCACGCGCAGAATCCCGCTGCACCTGAGCCGTGCGAGCGTCAGTGGCAACTGCTCGCCACGCACACGCACGATCCTCAGCATTTCACGCAAGGCCTGGTGATCTTCGAAGGACGGATGTTCGAGAGCGTGGGGCAGTACGGGCGTTCCGGCGTGCACGAGGTGAACCTTGCCGACGGCCGCGTGCTCCGATCGCAGGCCCTGCCCGCCAACGTTTTTGGCGAGGGCCTCGCGAAGATCGGCGACCGGCTGGTCCAGTTGAGCTGGCGCGAGAACACGGCGTACTTCTACGACCTGTCGCTCCAGCCCAAGGGGACGCTGCCCTATCCCGGCGAAGGCTGGGGCCTGACCACCCTCGCCACGCCGGCGGGCGAGCGCCTGATCCTCAGCGACGGTTCGCCCTGGCTGCGCGTGCTGCACCCGACGACCCTCGCCGAAGAACGGCGCGTGAGGGTCCAGGTCCGCGGGCAGCCGCTGAAACTGCTGAACGAACTCGAGAACGTCCGCGGAGAAGTGCTGGCCAACATCTGGCACTCGGACGAAGTGGCAGTGATCGATCCTTCGAGCGGCGCCGTCACCGGCTGGTTCGACTTCCACGCGCTGCGTCAGCGGCTCACGTGGCCACCGCCGCTGCATCCCACGGAGACCGACCTCAACGGCCTGGCCTGGGACGAGCGCCGCTCGCGCCTGCTGGTCACCGGCAAGTACTGGCCGCAGTTGTTCGAGGTGCAGATCGGCGGCTGCGTGGCGCCGTCCGCTCCCCAGTAATAGATCGTTCCGTTCGACCCGAAGGACGCCCGGTCACTGCAACGTCGTGGGCGATGTTTGCCGCTATATTCGACTCCTGCGTTCATAGCCGAGGCCCACGTAATGATTCTTTCCCACGAGCACAAGGAGCTGTACCGGACCGTCAAGAAGTTCGTGCAGGACGAAATCAATCCGCACGTCGCGGAATGGGAGCGCGACGGCATCTGGCCCGCGCACAAAGTGCTCAAGAAGATGGGCGGGCTGGGCCTGCTGGGCATCAACAAGCCGGAAAGCGTCGGCGGTCAGGGCCTCGACTACAGCTTCCAGATGATCCTGGCGCAGGCCCTGGGCAATTGCCTGTGCGGCGGCGTGCCGATGGGCATCGGGGTGGTCACCGACATGGCGACGCCCGCGCTGGCCCGCTTCGGCTCGCCGGCGCTGCAGGCCGAATACCTCGCCCCCGTCGTCGCCGGCGACATGTGCTGCTCGATCGCGGTGTCGGAGGCCGGCGCCGGGTCCGACGTGGCCAGCATCAAGACCAGCGCGCGCAAGGAAGGCGGCGACTACGTCATCAACGGCTCGAAGATGTGGATCACCAACGGCACGCAGTCCGACTGGGCCTGCATGCTGGTGAACACCGGCGAGGGCAAGGTCCACGCCAACAAGAGCCTGATCGTGGTGCCGCTGGACGCCAAGGGCATCGATCGCAAGACCAAGCTCGACAAGCTGGGCATGCGCTGCTCCGACACCGCGATGATCTTCCTCGACGAGGTGCGCGTCCCGCAGCGCAACCTGATCGGCAAGGAAGGCATGGGCTTCACCTACCAGATGATCCAGTTCCAGGAAGAGCGCCTGTTCGGCGCCGCCAACAGCATCGACGGGCTGTTCAACATCATCGACGAGACCGTGGAGTACACGCGCCAGCGCCAGGCCTTCGGCCAGAGCGTGCTCGACAACCAGTCGGTGCATTTCCGGCTGGCCGAACTTCGCGCCGAGGTGGAGTGCCTGCGCGCCCTGACCTACCAGGCCTGCGAGGAATACGTGGCCGGCCGTGACGCGACGATGCTGGCGTCCATCGCCAAGCTCAAGGCCGGGCGCGTGGCGCGCGAGGTCACCGACGGCTGCCTGCAGTACTGGGGCGGCCAGGGCTACATGTGGGAGACCAACGTCGCCCGCGCCTATCGCGACACGCGGCTGGTGTCGATCGGCGGCGGCGCGGACGAGATCATGCTCGGCATCATCTGCAAGCTGATGGGCACGCTGCCGAGCAAGCGCAAGCACGAGGCGAACAAGGCGGCGCGCGAGGCCTGATTCGAGACACGCTGCAACAACCGTAGCCCGGACGAAGTCCGGGATCTCGCCCTCCCATTGAGCGCAACCCCGGACTTCGTCCGGGTTACGGGGACGGGCACCGCTCTAAAATCGACGTCCCATGCTGGGTCTCGTCGCCTCCGCCTTCTCGGTCTTCCTCGCCGCCGCGCTGCTGCTCGCCGGCCAGATGCTGCTGTCCACGAACCTGAGCCTGCGCATGTCGGCCGAAGGGTTCGCCGCGAGCACGATCAGCCTGGTGATGCTGCACAACTCGTTCGGCTTCATGCTCGGATCGGTGTTCGGCCCGCGCCTGATCCGCCGCGTCGGCCACATCCGCGCGTTCTCGGCCTTCGCGGCCGTGCTGTGTTGCGCGACGCTCGGTCAGGGCTCGGAAGTGAATCCCTACCTGTGGGCGGTGCTGCGGGCCGCGCAGGGTTTTTCGAGCGCGCTGCTGATGGTCGTGCTCGAGAGCTGGATCAATGCCCATGCGCGGCCGGAGACGCGCAGCCGCTTCCTGGGCCTGTATATGGTCAATTACTACGTGGCCGGCGCGATCGGGCAATGGATGGTGGCGCTCAACGAGCCCACCGATTTTCGCGCGTTCAGCCTGGCCGCCGGGCTGGCCGTGGCCTCGATGATCCCGCTGTGCCTGACGCGCCAGCCGGCGCCGGCCACGCATACCGCCGAGCGACTGCCGGTTCGTGCCCTGTTCGCGGCTTCGCATATCAGCGTGTTCGGCGCGCTGATGTCCGGTTTCACGATGGCGTCGTTCTACCAGCTGTCGCCGATCTACGTGCAGCACCTGTTCAACGACACGCATACGACGGCGACGTATCTGGCCTGCGCGGTGCTTGGGATGATGCTGTTCCAGGTGCCGGTGGGGCGCATGTCCGACCATTTCGACCGGCGTCGCGTGATCATCGGGCTGGCTGTGGCGATCAGCGTGAGCGCTGCGCTGGTGGCCCTGCTCGGGCGCTACTCCACGCCGCTGCTGTACCTCTTCACGATGCTGTTCACCGGCACGGCCGCCTGCCTGTACCCAGCCTGCCTGGCGCGCCTGAACGATCGCACCGGCGGCCGCCAGCACGTGGCGTCCAACGCGAGCCTGCTGCTGTGCCACGGCATCGGGCAGTGCATCGGCCCCTTGAGCACGTCGTCGCTGATCGCGCTGATCGGTCCGTCCGGGCTGTACGTGGGCATCGCCGCCGCGATGCTCGTCTACGCCATCTATGCGGCCTGGCGCGTGCGCGAGTTCGACACCGAGGTGGTCGACCAGAAACCCTTCGTCGTCGTGACGGCGGAGAGCACGCCCACGATCACCCAACCCGATCCGCCGCAGCCGGAATCCTCGCCCACGGCAGCCTCGACACCACCTGCGGATCGCCCGCCGGGTTCCTGAACTTGTTGGCGCGGCCTGACGCCGTTACTTTCGCGCCTTTCGCGGACCCCGCGACCCTTGGAGCGATTCGACGATGAGCCTCACCTTGCGCAGCGAGAACGCCTGCTTCGGCGGCCGCATGAGCTTCCACGCCCATGCTTCCCGCGAAACCGGCACCGAGATGCGCTTCGCGGTCTTCACGCCCTCGCAAGCGGGCCCCAACCGGAAGGTGCCCGCGCTGTACTACCTGGCCGGCCTGACCTGCACCGAGGAGACGTTCGTCATCAAGGCCGGCGCGCAGCGCCTGGCGGCCGAACTCGGCCTGATGCTGGTGGCCTGCGACACCAGCCCGCGCGGACTGAATCTGCCGGGCGACTCGGACGCGTGGGACTTCGGCGTCGGCGCCGGCTTCTATCTCGACGCCACGCAGGCGCCGTGGGCGACGAACTACCGCATGGGCAGCTACGTGAACCTCGAACTGCCGGCGCTGATCGAGGCGAACTTTCCGGCCGCCACCGATCGTCGCGGCATCTTCGGCCACTCGATGGGCGGCCACGGGGCGCTGGTGACAGCGCTGCGCAACCCCGATCGCTGGCGCTCGGTCTCGGCGTTCGCACCGATCAGCAACCCGGTGGCGGTGCCCTGGGGCGAGAAAGCCTTCGGCAATTACCTGGGCACGGATCGGACCTCGTGGGAGGCTTACGACGCCAGCGTGCTGATGCGGGCCAAGGCGCATCCCTGCGAGGTGCTCGTCGATCAGGGACTGGCCGATCAGTTCCTCGAAAAACAGCTTCAGCCAGAAGCGCTCGAAGCCGCCGCCAAGGCCTCGGGCCAGAAACTGAAGCTGCGCCGCCACGAGGGATACGACCACTCGTACTGGTTCATCCAGAGCTTCGTTGCGGATCATCTGCGGCATCACGCGGCGTTGCTGGGCTGAGGCTGCTTCCAGTTCGGGCGCTCCGTCTCCCCGCGACAGCAGGGAGAGGGAACAAGGCCAGACTCAGGCCGGAACCGCCGCATCACGCTTCGACTGCGCCAGCCGCTGCGCCGCCTGATCCACCACCGACTCGGAGAACTCGGCGGCCATGAACTGGCGCGCCGTCGACAAGGTCGCCGCGTCCGCGAGTTCGGGGCGCCCCGTACCGTGGGGAGGCTCCGGCGCGTACTCGACGATCAACTCGATCAGGCGCCCCGATGCTTCGCCGCCCCACTTGCCCACCATGTGGAGGGCGAAATCCATTCCCGCCGTGACGCCGCCGCCGGTGGCGCGGTTGCGATCGATCACGACGCGGTCGTCCGCCGGCGTCGCGCCGAACTTCGCCAGCCACTCGCGCGGGTACCAGTGGCATGCCGAGCGGTAGCCCTTCAACAGGCCAGCGGCGCCCAGCAGCAGGGACCCGGTGCACACACTGGTCACCCAGCTCGCGTTCTGGCCCAGGCGGGCGATCGCGTCGAGCAGCGCCCGGTCGGACAGGGCGTCGAGCGTGGGCTTGGCGCCGCCCGGAACGAACACCACGTCCGGATTCGGCGAGGCGTCGGCGTAGGAGTGCGATGCGTTGAAGGACAGGCCCGTGTCCGTGTCGACCGGGCCCCTCTCGGCGGCGATGAATTCGAACTGCACGCCGGGAACGAACTGCCAGATCGTGATCGGGTTGATCAGATCGGCCGAGGTGAACTTCGGGTAGAGAAAGCAGGCGATTTTCATGGAGGTCTCCTGGGTGGGGACTGAAGTCTGGAGAGCCGGCAACGGGGCGGATGGACGAAGTTCCGTCGATTCAGGACGCCTGCCACCCGTCTGGTTTCGGCTTCTGTAGGCTGGACCGATCGTTTTTCCAGGACCCGCCATGACGCACCGCCCACCGTTGACGATCGGCTTCTTCATCACGCCCGCGTTCACGTTGCTGGATCTGAGCGGCGCGCTGGAACCGTTCCATCTCGCCAACTGGCTGGGCGGCGAGCGCTACCGGATTCGCGTGCTCTCGACGTCCGGCGGCCTGGTGAAAAGCTCCGAAGGCGTCACGGTCGGCACCGAGCCCATGGAGATCGACGGGCTCGACACCTTGTTCGTGATCGGCGGTGAGGGCACGGTGCTGCGCGCCGTGGAGCCCGAGCACACCGCCATCGTCCGCGCCGCCTACGACAGCGGTATCCGGCGCGTTGCGAGCGTGTGCGTGGGCGCATTCATTCTCGCCGCATCCGGCGTGCTGGACGGGCGGCGCGCGACCACGCACTGGATGTATGCGCCCGAACTGCAGCGGCGTCATCCGCAGGTGCAGGTCGACGGCGATCGCATCTTCACGCACGACGATCGTATCTGGACGTCCGCCGGCATCACCGCCGGCATCGATCTGGCGCTGAGCCTGATCGAGGAAGACCTCGGCAAGACCGCGGCGCGGACGGTGGCGCGCCAGCTCGTCGTCTATCACCGCCGCGCAGGCGGCCAGATGCAGTTCTCCTCGCTGCTGAGGCTCGATCCCGACTCCGACCGCATGCGTCGCGTGCTGTCGTTCATGCGCGAGAACCTCGAACACTCGCTGCCGCTCGAACGGCTTGCCGACATCGCCAACCTGAGCGTGCGGCAGTTCGGGCGCTCGTTCTTCAAGGCCATCGGCACGACGCCGGCCAAGCTGGTCGAGCGGCTGCGCGTCGAGGCGGCGAAACCGCGGATCGAGGAAGGGCGCGAATCGCTCGATGCGATCGCGCGTTCCGTCGGATTCGCCGACACGGATCGCATGCGGCACGCCTTCCTGCGCGTGCTCGGACAGACGCCGCGCGCGCTGCGCAAGGAAGGGTCGGGCGGGAAGCGCGATGGCCCCCAGGTTCCGCGGTCGACGTCCGCTGCCCGCGAAGGCGATCAGGCGCGCTCGGAGTCGCGCTTGAATTGAACGCGTAGCCCGGGTGAAACCCGGGGCTTTTCTCGCTATCGGAGTGGAATCCCGAGTTTCACCCGGGCTACGTCTTCAACGCCGCCACACTGCGGATCTCGACCTTCAGCTCCGGCAACGCGAGCGCCTGGATGCCGATGATCGTCCACGTCGGAAACGGTTCCTGGAAATAGCGTTCCTTGGCGGGCATGAACGCAGCCAGGTGCTTCTCGAGATCGACGTGATAGCTGACGACCTCGACCAGGTCCGCCATCGTCAGGCCTTCGAGCCGCAGCAGTTCCTGCGCGCGTTGCAACGCCAGCTCGGACTGTTCCGCGACGGATTCCGGAACGCTGCCATCGGGCCGAAAACCGACGACGCCGGCGATGAAGAGCAGACCCCCGGCGCGCACCGCCGGCGAGTAGCCATATTTCTCGAACGCCGCGTGATCGGACTTCCACAGGGGATTGTCCTGCGGGATCTGGACGACGACTTTGGACATGGGTGACCTCCGGTTGTGAACGTCAGAGCGGCATCCGCTCAGAGCTGCGAGATCCCGCCGTCGACCACCAGTTCAGCGCCGACGACGTAGCGGGATTCGTCGCTGGCCAGGAACAGCGCCGCGGCGGCGATCTCCTCGGGCTCTCCCATGCGGCCGATCGGAACCAGCGTGGCGGCCCCGGCCTGCTGCTGCTTGACCTCGTCGGGACCCAGCCCCATCCGGGCCATGATCGGCGTGCGGATGAAGCCGGGCGACACGGCGTTGACGCGGATGCGGCGAGGCAGGAGTTCCTGCGACCACGTCCGCGCCAGCGAACGCACGGCAGCCTTCGACGCGGCCGTGAGCGACAGCCCGATCCTCCCGGTCTGGTTGAGGAAGCTGGTGTTCAGAACCACCGAGCTGCCTTCGCGCAGCAGCGGCGAGATCGCCTGCATCGAAAAGAACAGGCCCTTCACGTTGCTGTCCATCAGCTCGTCGTACAGCGCCTCGTCCGTCGTCTCGAGCGGTGAGGGCAAGGCGCGGCCTGCGTTCCCGAAGAAGATGTCGAGCGCGCCGAAGCGCGCCTTCACGAGCCGGCTCATCTCCTTCATGTCGGCCGCAGAACGAACCTCGGCCTCGATGATCAACGCGTCCGGACCGAGCGCCGTCCTGACCTCATCGAATCTGGATGTGTCGCGCCCCGTCACCGCGACCTTGGCGCCTTCCCGCACAAACAGGCTTGCGGTCGCAAGGCCGATGCCGCTGGTTCCGCCCGTGATCAATGCCGTCTTGCCTGCCAGTCTCATCGTGTCCTCGGATCGTGATTCGATGCGAGGCAGTCTGCGTCTGCGGTCTGCGCAGGAAGGGACAAAACGACGGCGAAAAGCGTCGTCTGCGCGTCGGCGGATGGGTGATGCGTTTTGGAGAGAGGGCGAAGCGGAGGTCGACGCTCAGCTGAAAAACCGTCCGATCAAATTGCCGGGATGCGGGGTCGACGTCGGAAACAGTGCTCGATGATTCGCGCTGTTCGCGGTCCTGGAAAAAAGCCGGCCCCTCACCTCGGCCGTCTCCCCATGCAAACCGCGCATGGGGAGAGGTGGCAAGACGGACCTTCAGTAGTTCCAGTCCAGACGAATGCCGGCCAGGAAACTGCGCTCCGGCCCTGGCTCGTAGAAGCGGCTGTTGCCGTCATTGACGATCACCGAGCCGACGTATTCCTCGTCGAACAGGTTGTCCACGCGCACGAAGGTGCGCAGACGGCCCCAAGGCCGTGCGAAGACGTAGCCGCCGTCGAGTCCGACCAGCGCATACGACGGCGCCGACGCCACGTTCGTGTCGTTGACCGGCACCGAGTCGATGTAGCGCGCATCCACACCCGCATGCCAGCCGGTGCGCGCGCCCCAGACGATGGATCCGGTGACGGCGGATTCCGGCACGCCCGGGATGTCGTTGCCGCGCTCGACCGGCGCGTTCGGCGTCGCGCAGGGCGCGGCCAGGCAGGTCAGGTAGGTCTCGCGCACGCTGGCGTCGAGCAGCGTCCAGGCGGCGGCGAGCGTCCAGTTCTCGATGGGCTTGCTCTCGATGCCCAGCTCTATGCCCTGGCGGCGCGTACGGCCGGCGTTCTGGAACGTCGAGCGGCCGTTGATGTTGGTGGCCACGACGATCTCGTCGCGCGTCAGCGTGCGGAACACCGCGAGATTCACGCGCAGCGTGTGCCCCATGCGCCACTTCGCACCGAGCTCGGCGTTGTTCGTTCGTGCGGGGTCCAGGTCGAAGTTCAGGCCCGACTCGCCGTCCGGCCGGTACGCGAGTTCCGCGAACGTCGGCGTCTCGAAGCCGCGCGCCCATGCGCCGTAGAGATGCAGGTCCGGCCGGGCGCGATACAGCAGGCCGGCGGCCGGCGTGGTCTTGGAGTAGTGGGTCTTGCCGCTGTCGTCGCCGTTGGTGCCGACGATGAACTTGTCGTCCGAGTCGAAGCTGATCCGGCTGTGGCGCACGCCGGTCATCAGCGACCAGCGCTCGGCCAGCTCGACCGTGGCCTGCGCGTACTGGTCGAAGTTGTCGATGTCGTTGACTTCATCGCGCTTGGCCGCGCCCTTCACGCCGAGTTCCTGCGTGTCGCCGGTGCCGGTGAAGTTCAGGAAGCCGCGACGGTCCTGCGACAGCAGGTCGTAGTTCATGCCGGCGACCAGGGTCAGCGGGCGCGGACCGAGCAGGCCGCGCCAGGACCAGCGCAGGTCGGTGCCGCCGTAGTCCGAATCCAGATCCACGACGCCGCCCGAGTTCAGCGGATTGCCCTGCGTGGCGGCGGGCAGCGCCAGGAACTGCTCGACCTTGCGGCTACCACCGTAGGCCAGCAGCCGCACGGTATGCGCGCCGAGCGCGTGCTCGTAGATCGCCCCCAGCTGCGTCTGCTCGGCGCTCTTGCGCGTGTTGAACTGCTCGGCCACCGAGGTCGCCTGCTCCGGATCGTCCCGGAACTGGTCGCGCGTCAGGCCCAGCGGATCCTGCGTGTCCGGCGAATCGAAGTAATTGCCGACCAGCGTGAGCTTGCCGTTGGTGCCGATGGCGAAGTTGACCTTGCCGTTGAGCGACTCGCGTTCGGCCTCGCTGTGGTCGCGATAGCCGTCGGTCTCGAAATGCGTGTAGTCGAACGTGTAGTCCGCCCCGCCGCTGCGACCGCTGGCGCCCGCGTTGGCGCGCCAGGTGCCGAAGCTGCCGGCCGCGAAGCCGCCGCTGATGCGCGAGGGTTCGGCGCCGTCGGCCGTGAACATCTGGATCACGCCGCCGGAGGAATTGCCGTACAGCGTCGAGAACGGCCCACGCAGCACTTCGACGCGATCGGCCGTCGCGAGGTTGAAGTGCGAGACCTGTCCCTGGCCATCCGGCTGCGTCGCCGGGATGCCGTCGAGGTACAGGCGCAGACCACGGATGCCGAACGAGGCGCGCGAGCCGAAGCCGCGGATCGAGATCTGGGTGTCCTGCGCGTAGTTCTGGCGATCACGCGCCAGCAGCCCCGGCACGCCGGCCAGGCCCTCCGACAGGTTCACGCCCAGCGTGTCCTCGCTGAAGGACTCGCCGCCGATGACGTCGATCGACGCCGGCACTTCGAAGGCGGGTCGGGCCACGCGCGTGGCCGTCACGGTGACGGTGTCGGTCGGACCGACCGGCTGGAGAGCCTCCGTTGCAGCCTCCGGGGCCTGCGCCCAGGCCGCCGGCAGGAACAGGATCACGCCGCCTGCCGCGAGCCAACGATCCACCCGAACGCCGTCCCTGCGGACGCGCTGCCAGTCCTTATGCATCTCCTCACTCCCGAATTCGAATATTTGGACCGGCGATACACCGGGCCATGGGCCCTGGAGATCCGCAACAAAGGTCTGTTCCTTGCGATGGCCACGCGAAGCGGCGCCCGCGCTCGCTAAACTGACGCCTGAACGAGCTCCCGTCCATACGGAAAATCATGAAAACGCTGCGTAATGATCGATTCCTGCGTGCACTGCGCCGCGAACCTGTGGACCGCACGCCGGTCTGGATGATGCGGCAGGCCGGGCGCTATCTGCCCGAATATCGCGCGAGCCGCGCCAAGGCGGGCGACTTCATGTCGCTGTGCCGCAATCCGGAGCTGTGCTGCGAGGTGACCTTGCAGCCGCTGGACCGCTACCCGCTGGATACCGCGATCCTGTTCTCCGACATCCTGACCATCCCGGACGCGATGGGGCTGGGCCTGCGCTTCGTCGAAGGCGAAGGCCCCCTGTTCGACCGGCCGATCCGCACCCTCGATGCGATCCGCCGGCTCGCGGCGCCCGATCCCGAAGGCGAGCTGCGCTACGTGATGGACGCCGTGCGCACGATCCGCGGCGCGCTGGGCGACCGCATGCCGCTGATCGGTTTCGCTGGCAGCCCCTGGACCTTGGCCACCTACATGGTCGAGGGCCGCGGCGGCCACGACTTCGCCGTCATCAAGAAGATGATGTTCGACGAGGCCGAGGCCTTCGACGGCCTGCTGTCGACCTTGGTGGAGTCGGTCTCGACGTATCTGGCCGCGCAACATGCCGCCGGCGCCGACGCGCTGATGATCTTCGACACCTGGGGTGGCGTGCTGACGCCCGAGAGCTACCAGCGCTTCTCGCTGAACCCGATGAAGCGCATCGTCGAGCGGCTGGCCAAGACCGCGCCCGGCGTGCCGGTGATCCTGTTCACGAAGAACGGCGGCCAGCACCTGGAGAAGATGGCCGACACCGGCTGCGCGGCACTGGGCGTGGACTGGACGACGTCGCTGGCCGATGCGCGCCGGCGCGTCGGCGGTCGCGTGGCGCTGCAGGGCAACCTCGACCCGATCACGCTCTTCGCCAAGCCCGAGCGCATCCGCGAGGAAACCGCCCGCGTACTGGCCGACTACGGTCATGGACCGGGACACATCTTCAATCTGGGACACGGCATCCTGCCGCAGACCTCGCCGGATCATGCCGGCGCGATGATCGAGGCCCTGCACCAGTTGTCGCCCGCCTATCACCAACGGAAAGACTGAACCACGCAAATTCGCGGCAAATGATTTCCGTACTGCTCCCTGCATGGCTGGTAGGCGCGCTGACATTCGCAACCATGTCGGTCGTGCTGCTGTTCTGGGGCGGTATGGTGCTGATGCCGCTGGTGCTGCTGAGGGCGTTGCTGCCGTTCGGATTCGTCCAGAACGCACTCTCTCCGCTGATCGTCGAGGTCGCCAGCCAGTGGGTCGCCTCGAACCAGCTCGTCTATCGCGTCATGCACGCGCCGGCCTGGCATCTGGACTACCGCGCCCAGCTCGACCCACAGAAGAGCTACCTGCTGATCTGCAACCACCAGTCCTGGGCCGACATCCAGATCCTGTTCGACCTGTTCTACGGCCGCACGCATTTCCCGCGCTTCTTCCTGAAGAAGGAACTGATCTGGATTCCCATCGTCGGCCTTGCCTGCTGGGCGCTGGACATGCCGTTCATGAAGCGTCATTCGAAGGAGGCCATCGCGGCCAACCCGGCGCTGCGCGGCGAAGATCTTCGAACGACGCAGCGCTTCTGCGAGAAGTACCGGCGGCGCCCGATCACGGTCGTGAATTTCCTCGAGGGCACGCGCTTCTCGGAATCCAAGCGCGCATCCAGCGCCTCGCCTTACCGTCATCTGCTCAAGCCCAAATCGGCGGGGCTGTCGTTCACGCTCAATGCGATGGGCGAGCAGTTTGCCGGCATCATCGACGTGACGCTGGCCTACCAGCCGGCGACCAAGGGCCTGGTGTGGAGCTGGCTGTGCGGCGAGCAGAGCCACATGGCCATTCATGTCGACACGCTGCCGATTCCGCCGGAGCTGATCCACGGTGATTACGAGGGCGACGAGGAATTCCGCGCGCGCTTCCAGACCTGGATCAACGGCATCTGGTCGCGC
The DNA here is from genome assembly GCF_004364935.1 of Panacagrimonas perspica. Classification (GTDB taxonomy): domain Bacteria; phylum Pseudomonadota; class Gammaproteobacteria; order Nevskiales; family Nevskiaceae; genus Panacagrimonas; species Panacagrimonas perspica. The sequence goes on from NZ_SOBT01000010.1 coordinate 261,848, forward strand.
AAGGATGCGCGGCTGGAGCGGATGCTCAGTAGCGCGGGCCGGGCCGAGGCGACGCCGCGCTTGACCTGACCGTAGCCCGGACGAAGTCCGGGGTCATGGCGCATCCGGGAGAGGCCATCCCGGACTTCGTCCGGGCTATGCGGCAAGCCCTCCTTCAGTCGCGCAACCCGTATCTGTCATCCTTTCGCCAGAACGAACAGGGAGACGGGCAGCATGCTGGGCTTCACGCGCTATCAATGGACAGTGCTGTTCGCGGCGTGGCTCGGCTGGGGCTTCGACATCTTCGACGGCCTGCTCTTCAACTACGTCGCACCCAACTGTGTTCCCACCTTGCTGAACCTGCCGCTGGGTTCGCCCGAGGCCAAGCAGGCCACCTTGTACTGGACCGGCGTGATGTCGTCCGTGCTGCTGCTCGGATGGGCCGCGGGCGGCGTGATCTTCGGCTGGATCTGTGATCGCATCGGGCGCACGAAGACACTGCTGCTGACGATGCTGCTGTACGCGCTGGGCACGGCGGCCTGCGCCTTCGTCACCGACATCTGGATGCTGCTGGCCTTCCGCATCGTCGCGGCGCTGGGCATCGGCGGCGAATGGGCGGCAGGTGCGGCGATGGTGGCCGAGACGGTGCCCGAGGAGAAACGGGTCGAGGCCGGTGCGCTGCTCTATACGGCCGCGCCGTTCGGACTGTTCCTGGCCACGTTCGTGGATCACCAGGTGGCCGGCGTCTGGTTCAAGGCGCAGCCCGAGGAATCCTGGCGCTACGTCTTCCTGTTCGGCCTGGTGCCGGCGGGTGTCGCGTTCATCGTGCGGCTGTTCGTCAAGGAACCCGAGCGCTGGGCCAAGCAGGCCGAGACCGCGGCCAAGCCGCGCCTGTCCGAACTGTTCACGCCACAGATGATGGCGTACACGCGCTCCGGCTTCCTGATGGCGCTGATCGCGCTGATCACCTGGTGGAGCAGCAACGCGTTCATCCCGGTCGTCGCCTCGGGCCTTGCGAGAGCCAACGCCGAAGCGCTGGGCCTGGCCGGTCCGGCCACGCTGGCGATGGTGCAGGACTGGAAGATGCTCGCCACGCTGTGCTTCAACTTCGGCGGCCTGATCGGCACCCTGCTGACGATCCCGGCGAGCAAGTACCTCGGGCGCCGCAAGATGTTCGCGATCTACTGGATCGCCTCGGCCGTCTCGATGTTCCTGACCTTCGGCATCGACTGGCCGGGCCAGATCCGGCTGTACTTCTATTTCCTGGTGGGCTTGTCGGTGTTCGGCGTTTTCGGCAGCTTCACGTACTACCTGCCCGAACTCTTCCCGACGCGGCTGCGCGGAACCGGAGCGGGCTTCTGCTACAACGTCGGCCGCGTGTTCGCAGCCATCGGCCCGTTCATGGTCGGATATGTCGCCACGCAGGGCACCAACTCCGCGGTCAGCGTGCTCTTCTACGTGGGCTTCGTGCCCATCATCGGCCTGCTGATGATGCCGTGGGTCATCGAGACGCGAGGGCGCGCGCTGCAGGACTGACGTTGCACTCCGAGCAGACGCGCCTCACCCCCGGCCCCTCTCCCTGTGGGAGAGGGGAGCACAGCCGCCGCGGCATGCGGCGTCGCCATACATGCGGCGCCCGCGTGGCGCGACCTAGAATCGGGACGGCACTCCCGCAATCGAGGTTCACGTCGTGTCCGATCCGCAATCCGCGCGCAGCCCATTCACCGTGATGGAGGCAGGGTTCCGGATCATCCCCGGCAAGGAAGGGGCGTTCTTCGAACGCCAGGGCGCGACGGTTCCGGTGGCGATGCAGCAGCCGGGCTTCGTGGCCGTCTACGGCGGACCGATCCACGCATCCACCTGGCTCTACTTCGGCGTGCGCTTCGCCAGCGCTGCCGACATGGAGGCCTGGCAACACCACGAATACCACCGCGAAGTGCAGCGGATGGCCTACGAGAACTGGTGGACGGCGGTCTACATCCGCAAGTGGCAGCGCATCGACGACAGCACGCCGGCATCCGACCGCTACATGTGCGAGACGCGCGTCCAGCGCGCCGCGCCGCTCGACGCAACGCAACTGGCCGCGCTGCACGCGAGCCTCGGCGCCGTGCAGGAATTCGGTGCGCGCCGGTTCGAGACCTTAACCGGCGACCATGAACCGCATCCCTGGCACCTCGTCGGGCCGCTGGAGATCGCGCCCTCCGACGGCACCGTGCTGTACTCGCTGATCACGCACTGGCCGTCGGTGGCGCACGCGCGAAGGTGGATGGATTCCGCCGCCTACGCCGGGCTCGCGGAGTTTGGGCGGCTCGACAGCGAAGTCTTCGCAGCCATGCCCGAACCGGGCCAGCGCCACGGGCTGCGCGAGGATCGCCTGCAGCGGCAGTGGATGCTGACGTAGCCCGGACGAAGTCCGGGAGCGTTTTCATGCACCCGGGGATTCGTTCCGCTTGATGGCGGAATCCCGGACTTCGTCCGGGCTACGCGTGGTTCACGCCGCGCGGCCCAACTCCACCGGCGCGCTGTGCGCGATGAACCCGGCGATGCGCGCGACCGTCGCGCTGTCGGTGAGCACACGCCAATGACCCAGGCCGTGCGTCTGGATCAGGCGCACGTCCGGCACGTGACTGACGAAGCGCTGTGCGTGGTGGAAATCGACGAACGCATCGTCGCGATCGTGCACCACGAGCACCGGGATCTCGACGCGAGCCGCCAGGCTCGCAACGTCGAGCACCTCCGGGGCAAGGCCGGTGTGATCCTCCATCGCACGCAGCACGCGTTGCGTCGCACGCGGACCCAGGCCGGCCATCTCGGCGGCGCTGCGCACGACCGCCTCGAAACTCGAAGGCCCGGAGATCAGCACGGCGCGTTCCACCGGCAGGTCCTGCGCCAGCGCGTAGGCGGTAGCGCCGGCCCCCATCGAGTGGCCGATGACGGTCTCGAGCTGTCCGGCCTCTGCCGTGATCTCGGCGGCGACGTCGATCAGCGATTCCGCGAACAAACCCGGATGCGCCACATGACCGGGCGAGCCGCCGTGACCCGGCGCATCGAGCGCGATCAGCGTGCGGCCGCTACGCACCACGGCTTCGGCGATGTAGCGAAACTGGGTCGCCCGTCCTTCCCAGCCATGCAGGGCCAGCACGATCGGGCCGCGATCGCCCCAGCGCAGGCCCGACAGCCCGGAGCGGAACGTCACGCGCTGTGCGACCTCGGCGGCCGGACGCTCCCAGTCGCGGATCGACAGCCGCCGCGGGTGAATCAGGCGATCGACGACCGGCGCCGCGACGAGCCCCGGCGCGATCTCGCCCAGGACCCGGGTGGCGGTGCGAAAGAGCGTGTGCGAATCCATGCTGATCTCCGGTGGAAAAACGTCGCTTGAGCGACGCGATCAGTCTGGACTTGCGGGCGCGATTGATAAGCCGGGGCCAGGGAATTCGATTGCTTCCAAAATGGAAGCAAAGGCGTAGCCCGGACGAAGTCCGGGGTCGCGCACCTATGCGGGCCAAACCCCGGACTTCGTCCGGGCTACGGCTTATTTCGGCGTCGGCAGCGCATAGCTGCCGGTGGCATGCGCAACCAGCGCCGGATCGTCGCCGCAGCGCAGCTTGACCTCCATCACGGCGATCTTGCGGCCGAGCTTGAGCAGCGTGGCCTCGGCGTGCACGTCGGCCGCCAGGCCCTTGTTGACGAAGTTGAGATTCAGGTTCGACGTCACCGCCATCAGCTGCGGACCGGTGTGCGACAGCACCAGCGCGTACATCGCCAGATCCGCGGTCGTGAACAGGGCCGGTCCGGAGATGACGTTGCCCGGCCGCAGCATCCAGTTGCGGAACGGCATGTGCGCACGCAGATAGCCGTGCTGCAGCTCGTCGATGGCGAAGAACGGCGTGTCCGCCTTGAAGCCCGCCGTGATCAGCCGGATCACCTCGGGCGCCTGCATCACCAGTTTCAGATCCATCCGAATCCCCGTGCCGCGTCGAAGAGCAGCTTGATCGAGAGTATGCCGAGGATGGCCTTGAACAGGCCGGCGAAGCGCTCCTCGCTGATCCGCCCGTTGAGGTGCTTGCCGGTCCATGTGCCGGCGACGACGGCCACACACAGCGGCACCAGCAGAGCCGGACGCGCCAGCGCGCTGTAGCCGACGAAGCCGTACGCGATCACGCGCATGCCATGTCCGATCACCTGGGTGAAGGCCAGCGTGGCGATGGTGGTCTCCTTTCTCCACTCCGGCCGCAGGAACAGCCGCCCGACGAAGAGCCCGGTGGCGCCCACGAACATGCCGATGCTGCCGTTGAGCAGGCCGGCCAGGACGAACGAGGGCCGCGGCGGCAGCGGAGCAGCGCCGTCGCGCGTGGGCACCAGCGACGCCAGGATCAGGCCCGCGAGGATCAATCGCACGACATCGGAATTCACATCCTCGGCGAATGGCGCGAGCAGGAACGTCGCCGGGACGAGCGCCAGCGCGAACCACGCGGCGCCGTGCCATTCCACGTGCCGGACGTAGGCGATCGTGCGCGAGCTGTTGGAGACGAATTGCACTGCCGCGAACAGCGGCACGGCTTCCACCGGCGTCAGGCCCAGCGCGAAGAACACGCCGATCAGGATCGTTCCACCGCCCATGCCGGCCAGACCCGACAGTGCGGAAGTGAGAAAGGCGAAGACGGTGAGCGTCAGGGCGAGTGGGTCCACCGGCGGATTATCGCCGGAGCGCGCCGTCCTCCGTAGCCCGGACGAAGTCCGGGCCTCTTGCTCGCCGACGAGGCGAAACCCCGGACCGCGTCCGGGCTACAACACCAAGGTCGTGGCCAGGAACAGCATCAGGCCCATGCCCGCGATGTCCGTTCCCGTCGTCAGGAAAATGCTCGACGCCGTCGCCGGGTCGGCGCCGAAGCGGCGCAGCGTGATCGGCACCAGCACGCCGAACATGCCGGACATCATGCAGCTGCCGACCATGGCCAGGACGATCACCAGGCCCAGCAGCATCGCGTCCGCGTTGCCGCCGCGACTCGCGGTCCACCACATCGCCAGACCGGCGACGACGCCGGTGAACAGCCCGTTCATCGCACCCAGCATGACCTCCTTGCGCACCAGTCCCGCCACCGGGAATTTCTCGATGTCGCCAAGCGTGATGCCGCGCAGCGTGATCGCCAGCGCCTGGCAGCCGGTATTGCCGCTCTGGCCGGCGAGGATCGGCAGGAACGCGGCCAGCGCGACGATCTGCGAGATCGTGCCTTCGAACATGCTCACGACGAAGCCGGCCAGGAAGGCCGTCAGCAGGTTCACCTGGAGCCAGGGATGCCGCATCCGGAAAGCGCTCCAGAAGGTCGTCGCGAGCCGCTCCTCCTTGTCGACACCGACCATCTGACCCGACTGTGCGCTGATTTCCATGGCCTGGCGTTCGAACAGGCGCCAGCCGCGGATGACGCCGACGACGTGCTGCTCGCTGTCCACGACCGGGTAGACCGGATAGTGACGATGCAGCGCCGCCTTGATCGCGTCCGTCACTTCCATGTCGACCGGGATCGCGAACGGATCCGGCAGCATCACCTCGGCCAGCGTCTCTTCCGGCTCGGCGAGCAACAGATCGCGAAAGACGATCATGCCGATCAGCCGGTCGTCGACGCCGGTGACGTACAGGTAGGTGATCTGCTGCGGCGTCGCATGCGCGCGCAGGAACGCGACGGCGTCGGCCACCGTGGTCGCCGCCGGCAGCAACGCCAGCGCGGGCTCCATCATTTCGTGGACGGTACCTTCGACTTCCTCCGCCATCTCTTCCGCCGCCTGGCGGCGCAGTTCGGGCGGCAGGTGCGTCTGGATGCGATCGGCCAGATCCTGCGGCAGATCCGCCAGCACCTCGCCGACGCGTTCGGGTGTCTCGCGGCTCAACAACTGCGCGGCATCGAGTGGAACACGGCCGCGAACGGCGCGTACCAGCCGCGCAAGATCGGCCTGATCGGATGACTCACTCATCTGGAATTCCGGTGGGGCATACGAAGACAACCCCGATCATGTTCGCCAAGGGTCGAAGGTGACAAGCGATATCGGCCGCGCATTCGCGCCGGCGCTGCGTGCCGCCGTGCTGCGACCAGGGCGCTCGACGCCGGGTTTGCCGGCCTGCAGCGACCAGAAAGAGTCCGACGGCTTCTCGTGCGGCGACTCGCACGGAACGCGGGCGTCGAGGCACACTTTGTTCCGACGACGGGGGATCGCCATGAAACTGTTCGCGATGACGGGTTCCGGGAACTGCTGGAAGGCCGCGACGTTGATGGAGCAGCTCGGCATCGCGTTCGAGTGGATCGAAGTCGACGTGGTCGGCGGCGCCACCCGCACGCCGGCGTTTCTCGCACGCAATCCGAACGGCAAAGTCCCGCTGCTGGAAATCCGGCCGGGGCAGTACCTCGCGGAATCCAACGCGATGCTGTGCTACCTCGCGGAAGGATCGCCGCTGCTTCCGAAGGAGCGCTACGCGCGTGCCAAGGTGCTCGAGTGGATGTTCTTCGAGCAGTACTCGCACGAGCCGTACATCGCCACCGTGCGCTACTGGGTGAAGTTCCTCGGCAAGCGCGACGAATGGAAGGAGAAGATCGCAACAGCGATGGAGCGCGGCCACGCCGCATTCGGCGTCATGGAACGCCAGCTGCAGCATCAGCCGTTTCTTGCCGGCGACGCCTACTCCGTCGCGGACATCGCGCTGTTCGCCTACACGCACGTCGCCGACGAAGGTGGCTACGAGCTGACGAAGTATCCGGGCGTGCGCGACTGGCTGGCACGCGTCGCCGCGCGGCCCGGGTTCAGGGCCATGCGCGAAGGCTGAGCGGAATCCCGGACTTCGTCCGGGCTACGACGGCCCTGGTAGCCCGGACGAAGTCCGGGACCCAACGTCAGAACACTCGCATTGCCGCCCGGGCCGTCAACGCGAACAGCACCAGCGACGACAGCGCGAACAAAGCGAAGCGCGGCAGGATCTGGTTGACCAGCGCCTGCCAGAGACTGTGCACCACGCGCAGGCCGACATAGGTCCAGGCCAGCGCCAGGCTCACCTGCGAGGTATCGCCGAGCACCGCCAGGCTGATCGCGACCGCGTAGAAGAGCTGCGGCTGCTCCAGCAGATGGTTGTAGTTGTCGGCCTTCCACCGGACCTGCGGCGGCAATGTCGCCATCTGTTCGCCGCGCGGCGCATTGCCGTCGAGCACCATCTTCGAAGCCTTGATCGCCGGAATGCGCGTGACATACATCCACGCCCACATCACGGCGCCCCAGATCACCAGGGCGATCACGGGCGCAAGCAGCGGGAACTGGGGATTCATGGCGGGCTCCGGGCCGGGAAGGTGCCGCATTCTGCGCCGCGAAGTGGCGGCGGATCGAGGGCCGGGACCCCGCCCCGGACGCCGCGCGCGAACTAGTGCAACTGGAACGCCGGCATCACGTGCTGACTGAACAGTTCCACCGAGTGCGTCACCTGCTCCACCGTCAGATCGCCGAACGCGAACCACGACACCAGGTAGCTCATCGTCGTGCGCTCGGCCTCGGCGAGCACGAAGCGCAACACGGTCTCCGGCGAGCCGGCGATGCCGTTCCCCACCGCCTCGACCTCGTCCCAGGTCTCCGGGTACAGCGCGGCGATCGGCGGAAAGGCGATGCGCACCGAGGTGCCGCTGTCACGCCACAGCCGGTCGAAGCTGTCGACCCACTTCGCATACGCGCGTCGCGCCAGGGCCTTGGCCTCGGCGTCGGTATCGGCCACGACGACGTGGCGACTGACGCCAATCAGCGGCAGGCGCTCGATCGGCTTGCCCAGCTTCGCCCATTCCGCACGGTAACGCTCGGCGATGTGACGCGCGCCCTCATCGAGCGCCAGCGTGACGATGTTGACGTCGTTGGCCGCGGCCCAGGCCGTGGTGTCGGGCGACAGCACGCCGTACCAGAGCTCCGGATGCGGCTGCTGCAGCGGCTTGAGCGTGATCGGCACCTGATCGAACTGATAGTGCCGGCCCTGGTACGTGAGGCGGTCCTCGCGGAAACCCTTCATCAGGATCTCGAAGGCCTCCACGTACATCTCCTGCGCCTTGGACAGATCCACGCCGAACAGCTTGAGCTCGTGCGGCGACACGCCGCGCCCGACCCCCAGCATGAGCCGGCCATTGCTCATGTGATCGAGCATGCAGATCTCTTCGAGCAGCCGCAGCGGGTGATACATCGGCAGCATGTAAACCAGCGGCCCGATGCGCATGCGCCGAGTCCGTTGCGCGACGGCCGACAGCAACACGCTCGGCGACGGCGCGTAACCCAGCGGCGTGCCGTGATGCTCGGCCACGTGATAGCCGTGGATGCCACAGCGGTCGTACACCTCGGCCAGGCGCAGACGCGCCTCGAGGTGCTCGCCCAGCGGCAGGCCACTGGCATCCACGTGGTCGAAGGCCCCGAATTTCATCGCGCGCTTCTCCCTTCATTCCGTCATCGATCGGGAGCGAGCATGCGCCACCGCGTACCTGCCGCGGATCCGGCTGGAACCGGATTGACGGCGGCACGGCGGCGTGACGCGTGCCGCACATGAACGCCACGAACCGACCGGCCGCGGCTAGACTTGCGAAAGGCCTTGATGGGAGAGGGTGAAGGCATGAAACGACGGGTGATCCTGATCGCGTGTGCGATGGCGCTGAGTTCCTGCGCCCAGATCACGGTGAATCATTACCTGCCCTCCGGCGCGGGCGAGTTGCGCAACCGCTCGCTGTGCACCCTGGGTCTGCGCGACGAACTCGAGGTTCCGCTGGGGCCCAGCATCAAGGTGCGGGTCTGGGGCGGGGATCCGGATACCACGTCGCTCTCGGCACGCGTGCAGTTCCTGGTGCCCGAAGGCCAGACGATGCGCCTGACGTCCAACCGCTTCCTGCTCTTCACCAAGGCGGCGGCGGAACCTGCCGAGCTCTTCACGACCGGCATCACGACGGCCTGCCCCGCCGGTGTCGCGTCCTGTCGCACACGGCTGGCGCCTACCGACTGGCTCGAGGGCGGCCTGATGCCGGCCGCCAATGTGCTGGTGGCGCCCGAGCCCAAGACCTACCGGATGGACGTGGCCGTCCCGGTCCCGCCGGGCGAGACGTACACCCTCAAGCTGCCCGATGTGGAACTGACCGGCCGCGTCGTGCCGGGCCCGACGGTGCGCTTCGACAAGACCGCTGCCACGGCCGCCACCAATCTGGGCGTCTGCCAGGGCTGAGGACACGGACCCGATCGCGGGTCCGGTCCATCCCGTCAGCGCGCGGTTTCCTTGTTGCGCTGCTCGGCGTCGGTCATCAGGCGCTCGTACTCCGCACCGGCGACACTCAGGCAGTCCTGCTTCGCGGCTGCCGGCAACGATTGGCACTCCCGCTCCGCAGCTGCCCGCGCAGCCGCCACCTTGCGCTCCTGAGCACGCAGGCCCGGGTCGGGCATCGGCTCGGGTGACGAGCGATCGCAGGCCGACACCAGCCAGGCCGCCGCGACGAGCCATCCAAGGCCGGCGATCGAGGCAAGACGAGGGGATGGCGCCATGAGCAACTCCTGGAAATAGCGGGAGAAGGTCGCGGGAACAAGTTGCGTGCCCGGGTCGCCGATCCAGATGCCTCCGGCGCCGCCGCGCGTTATCGTGGAATGGCCCGACTCGCCGGAAAACCCGCCTTGAACTACCCGCATCTGCGCTATCTCGCGATTCTCGGGGTCGTCTTCGGCGTCTTCTGGCTGGCCCTGGCGATCCATCCGTCCGATCGCCACGACTGGGCGCTGGAGAACGCGCTGGTGCTGGCCTTCGTCATCGGCCTGGCCGCGGGTTATCGGCAGTTCACGTTCTCGCGAATTTCCTACACGCTGATCTTCGCGTTCCTGTGTCTGCACACGATCGGCGCGCACTACACCTATGCCGAAGTGCCTTACGACGCCGCGTGGAAGGCGCTCACCGGCTCGACGTTCAACGAGATGATGGGCTGGGAGCGCAATCACTTCGACCGTCTCGTGCACTTCAGTTACGGCCTGCTGTTCGCCTATCCGCTGCGCGAGGTGTTTCTGCGCGTCGCGCAGGCGCGCGGCTTCTGGGGCTACTTCCTGCCGCTGGATTTCACGCTGGCGACGTCGGCCCTGTTCGAGCTGTTCGAATGGGCGGCCGCCACGATCTTCGGGGGCGATCTGGGCGTGGCCTACCTGGGCACGCAGGGCGACGTCTGGGACGCGCACAAGGACATGCTGCTGGCCGGCATCGGCGCGACGGTGGCGATGACGATCACGGCGCTGATCAACTCACGCCTGCAGCGCGACTTCGCCCGCGAGTGGAGCGACAGCTTGCGCGTGAAGCAGGCGCAGCCACTGGGCGAGGACGAGATCGAGCGGATGCTCAATCAGCCTTAGTCATCGTAGCCCGGACGAAGTCCGGGAATGCCGCTCGCCGGTGAAGGGAAATCCCGGACTTCGTCCGGGCTACGGTCCGGCGGTTCGCGTCACCACATCAGGTCGTCGGGAATCTTGTGATCGCGGTACGGATCGTCTTCGTCGGCCGGCGCTGATGCGCTCGACTCCGGAGCCGCCGTCACCTTGAGCCCGGCGTGCGGATCGCGCTCGACGATCTTCGCGGCGATGTCGGCCGGCACGATCTCGTAGCGGCCGTCGCAGCGCACGATCACCAGCGTCCCGGCGATCAGCTTTTCGCGCATCGGACGGTCCACCGGCAGACGGCGAACGCGCTTGTTGTCGACGAAATTGTAGAGCTCGTCGCTCTCGGTGATCTTGGGCACGCGGTGCTGCTCGATGAGCTGCTTGACCTGGGCGCGGCGCGCCTTCTGGTCCTGCTTGTCCTGCAGCTTGCGATTGAGCTCGGCATCGCGCGCGGCCTTCTCGGCGGCCGCCTTCTGCTGCGCGATGACCCTCGGATCGGGCCCGGTCGGCGCCTTCTTGGTCTGCTCGCGGCGCTGATGGCGCTGCTCGCGGGTGAGCTGCTGTTGCTGCTGCGCCTTCTTCGGATCGAGCAGGCCGGCCTGCAGAAGCTGGTCGCGAAGGGAGAGACTCATGGCGGGGGGACGGGTGTTGGCCGGGCGGGTGCCCATGCTCCGCACTCGCGTCCGACCGCGCAAGCCCGGTCGGCAGGTGCGGAACATGCGACACCGCGAGACAATGACGAGGTCGCTGCACGCGACGACCGTCCTCCTGGAGCTTTGACGATGACCCGATTCCGTCCGACCCGCCGGCACAGCCTGGCCCTGGCGCTGGCTTTGACCGTGCTCGCCGCGGCGCCGCCCGCGAGTGCCGATGCCGATTCGCGACTGCGGGTGTTCGGTTACACGCGCATGGCACCGGTCGACACGGTGCCCGACAGCATCATCGACGACTGGAAGTATCTGGACGACCGCAACGCGATGGTGTTCCGCGGCGGTCAGGCCTACCTCCTCGTGCTGACCAGCGCCTGCCCCGCGCTGCAGTCCGCCGGCGTCATCGGATTCAACGCGGCGCTCAGCGGGCTGGTGGCGACCAAGACGCTGATGGTCGGCAGCGGCAGTTCCGCGTCGCAGTGCGGTGTCGATCAGATCGTGCAGCTGCAGCGCTCCGGCGTGTTCCCGGTTCCTGCTCCGACTCCGCCGCCGCGTGCCCCTGCGCGTGCGCCGGCCCCGGCGAAGCCGCGCGCGGCGGCTCCTGCGCCAGCACCGGCTCCGGCTCCGGCTCCCGCTCCCGCTGAAGAAGCAGCACCGGTACCCACGCCGCCTCCGCCGCCGGCACCCGCCGCGCCTGCCGCGGAAGAACCGGAGGTCAAGTCCACGACGCCGCCGCCGTCGCGCCCTCGCATCGATCCGCCGATCGCCACACCTCCGGGCGCAACGCCGCTGTAACGGGCACGCGGGTCCGCACGTCGGCGGAGCAGGCGATGCGATTCGGGCAACGCCTCGCGACCGGCTGGCTGCTGGCGACCGGCGCCGCCTTTTCGTCGGGCGCGCAGGCGTCGACGCCCGTCGGTGATCGCGTTGCATTCGCTGCCGCGCAACTCGCCGGGGAGCGCATTCCCTACGTCACCGGCAATCTCGGCGGACCGCACGGACCCGAGGAGGCCGGCCTGCCCGCCGTCGGACTGGACTGCATGACCTTCGTCGAGGCGGCGCTGATGCGCGCCCAGCAGATCCATTCCGCCGACCTGCAGCAGCGCTGGCTGCAGCAGACGCGCTACGACGGCAACGCGCCGTCCTACTGCACGCGGGCGCACTACCTGAGCGACTGGGCGAGCCGCAATGCGAAGCAGGGATGGATCGTCGACGTCACGCGGGACATCGCAACGGCGGGCGCAGCGCCGCTGCAGCAGCACCGCTGGAAGCGCACGTGGATGAGTACGCACGGCCTCGATCCCGCCGGGTGCACCGATGCGGGCGATGCGCCCGAACCCGCGGCCTACATCGCTCCGGCCGACTACGAGCGCATCGAAGCGCAGGTGGAACCGGGCGACATCCTGACGTTCGTTGCGCGCGATGCAGGCCTGGACAGCGTGCACGTCGCCATCGCACAACCGGGAGGAGGCCTGGCGATGGCGTCCTCGATTTCCGGTGGCACCGTGCTCAAGCGGAGCTGGGTCGGCTACGCACGCGAGCGCAAGAAATTCCTCGGACTGCGTGTGTTCCGCGTGCGCGAGCTGCCGCCCGATGCGGGCGGCAACCTCAGCGCTCGTCCTTTGCCGTCGGCGCCGGCTGGTGCGGGCGCAGCGCACGCGCCATGAAACCCAGTCCGAACGCGAGCATGCCCAGGATCAGCAGCGTGTCCCACAGGCTGGTGCGCACGAAGTAGATGCTCAGGTTCATCAGGATGCCGGCCACGACGATGGCCAGTCCCGTGAGGGTGAGCAGCCAGCCGACGAACGCACGGCCACCGAATGCGAGCAGGCCCACGCCGAACAGGAATGGCAGCAGCGACAGTCCGAACGCGTTGTAGCCGAACAGGTACCAGCCGCCGGTGGTCACCTGCACGCGCTGCGTCAGCAGATAGAAGCCCACGGCGGCGAGCACGAACCCGATCACGAATTCGCCGAGCCCGCCGGGCGTGCCGCCTACGTTCTTCACTTCCATCTTTGGGTCCCCGGGGAGTGTCTAAGTTCTGTGCGGATGGGCGGCGCGCTTAGCAGGATTTTCACCGCAAAGGCGCAAAGGGAAAAGAAAGGACGCAAAGGAGAACGGGGTGGGCCACGCCCAGCCGGCAAACGGCGCCACCGTTGCGGGTCGCCATTTCAATTTTGTTTTGTTTTTCTCTGCGTCCTTTATCTTTTCCTTTGCGACCTTTGCGATAAACGCTTTTATCGAACCCAGCAGATCGAACTACTCCCGCAGTGCCGGCAAAGCTTCGCCCTCGGGCACGAACGTCAGCGCCTCGCCGTTGTTGCAGTAGCGCAGCCCGGTCGGTCGCGGTCCGTCTTCGAACACGTGCCCCTGGTGTCCGCCGCAGCGCGCGCAGTGGTACTCGGTGCGCGGGTAGCCGATGTGGTGGTCGGTCTTGGTCTCCAGGCGTCCGGGAATCGGATCCCAGAAGCTCGGCCAGCCGGTGCCGCTTTCGAACTTGGTGCCGGATTCGAACAGCGGCAGGAAACAGCCCGCGCAGACGAAGGTCCCGGCGCGCTTCTCGCGGTTGAACGGATGGGTGCCGCAGACTTCGGTGCCTTCCGAGCGCAGCACGCGGAACTGCGCGGGCGTGAGCAGCTTGCGCCACTCCTCGTTGGTCTTGTCGAGTCGCGTGAAGGTCGGCGTCGTCATCTTCGGGATCTCCGTTTGCCATGCCCCGGGGGCGTGGAAGGGAAGCAAGCGTAGCGGTGCATCCCGCAAGCTGCCACGCTTTGCGCATCCCGTGAGTGACTCGGTTTCAATTTCGAAGACTGGATCCGTGAAGAAAATCTCCAACGCAGAGGCGCAAAGGACGCAAAGTGAAACTGTTTCGCTGTCTCGTCTTTGCGATCTTGGCGCCTTTGCGTTGAACGCTTTTCGAACTTAAGACGCCAACCGCATGACTTCGCATACCCAATCGTCCCGCGCCGCGTGGGTACTGATGCTTTGCGCCGCCGGCATCCTGTTCATCACCACCGGTGCGCGCCAGACGCTCGGCCTGTTCGTGATGCCGCTCAAGGACAGCACCGGGATGTCGATCGCCTCGATCAGCTTCGCGCTGGCGATCGGGCAGTTCGTCTGGGGCGCGGTGCAGCCGGTATTCGGCGCCATCGCCGACAGCCACGGCTCGCGGCCGGTGATCGCCGGCGGCCTCGTGCTGCTGGCCGCCGGCATGGCGCTGGCCTCGCTGGCGGACACGCAGTGGATGCTGATGCTGTCGCTGGGCGTGATCTCCGCAGCCGGCGCCGGCGCGGCGGGCTTCTCGATCCTGATCGGCGCGACCAGCGCCAACCTGCCGCCGGAACGCCGTTCGTTCGCGGCCGGGTTCATCAACGCGGGTTCCTCGCTCGGACAATTCGCGTACGCACCGATCACCCAGGCGCTGATCTCGGCATTCGGCTGGGCCTCGGCGATGCTGGCGCTGGCGCTCAGTGCACTGGCGGGCTTGCCGCTGATCAGCAAGCTCGGCAAGGGCGTGGCCTCCGCGGCCACCGATCACGCCTCTTCGATGGGCCTGCGCGCGCAGCTTCGGCATGCGCTGCGCGACCGCAGCTACCTGCTGATCCATGCGAGCTACTTCACCTGCGGCGTGCACATCGCCTTCCTGGTGACGCACCTGCCGGGCGAGGTCGCGCTGTGCGGATTGCCGGCCGGCGTGTCGGCCACCGCCATCGCGCTGATCGGCCTGTTCAACGTGGCCGGCAGTCTCGGTGCGGGCTGGCTGGGTTCGCGCGTGCGCATGCGCAGCATCCTGTTCTGGATGTACGCGGGCCGCGCGATCGCCATCGCGATCTACCTGGTGTCACCACGCACGCCGCTGACGTTCTACGTCTTCGCCGCGGCGCTGGGCGTGAGCTGGCTGGCGACGACACCGCCGACCGCGGGCCTCGTCGGCAAGCTGTTCGGCACGCGCTACCTCGCCACGCTGTTCGGCCTGACCCTGCTGTCGCACCAGACCGGCGCGTTCTTCGGCGCCTGGCTGGGCGGCGTCACCATTTCGCGCTTCGGCGACTACGGCTGGATGTGGATCGCCGACATGGTGCTGGCGGCCTTTGCAGCCCTGCTGTGCCTGCCCATCCGCGAGGCTCGGGTGCTGCGGCCGGCCGCCGCCGCGGCCTGATGGCTCGGAGTTTGCAGCCGGAACCCTGCGGCATCGGGGAGCAACGCGGCTCCTGAAGGTCGGTCCGGGAATCGGGCTCGCCCCGGCGCTGCGCGAATTCGCTCCGGAGCCCCGCATGAATGCATCCCGTCACCGTCTCTCGCTGATTGCCGTCGCCGTCCTGACTCTCGGCGCGCCGGTCGTCGACGCCCGCGCCAGTTCGCTCGCCGCGCTGCTGGATCAGGTCCCCGCGCCGCCACTCGACGTCGGTACCGCGATGAGCTGGATCGAAGGCGGCAAGGTCGTCTCCCCGCAATACACCCAGCTCAAGCAATCCATCGACGCGGAGCGCGCGGCCATCGCCGCGCTCAATGGCGGCACGGCGCCCGCCCCGGGCGTCGCACCAGCTTCGACCGCCGGAGAGCCGGCCGAGGTGCAGACTGCACTGAAGGCGTACAGCGACTACCTCGAAGCCAATTCCGGCAAGCAGGATCCGGCGTCGGCCGTCGGCAAGCGCGCGCGCTGGCTGCACGCGGCGATGCGCGACAGCCTCACCGCCCTGCTCAAGGCCGTGAAGCCCTGCCCGTTTCCCTGTTCGGACCCGGCGGCCGTGACGCAGAACCAGCCGCTCGAGCCCAAGCGCAACGAACTGGCGCAGCAGGACCTGCGGCAATGGAACACGCTGTTTCTCGACTGGCAGGCCAAGCGCCGCGCGATCGTTGCCGATGGGCAGGCGCGGATCGCCGCGACCGGTGACGGCGCCAAGGCCACGACACCAGCCGGCCGCGCCGGCCTTGCGAGCTATCGCGCCGCGATGCTGCGCGAAGTCGAGGTCACGCTGTCGGTCACGGAACTCGCGCTCAAGCGCGTCAACGCCATCGAGACCGGCGATGTCGATGCGGTCAGCGGATCGACGTACGTTCCCAAGGGCGCGGCGAAGAAATCGTAGGCGGGTTCGGGGAAACGCTGCGCAGGCCTCTGCGTTCGTCCCGAGGGGCTCACCACGCTTTCTGGTGGTGAGGTGTACGGCCCGTCAAAGATTCTTCAGCAACAGTTCCCGGATCACGCCGTCGCTGTGCATGCCGTCGGTACGCAGCGCGTAGGCGCAGGTCATTTCGAGCACGCCGTCCGCGAACGTCAGGCTCATGCCGGACTTGTCGACGACGTTCTTCAGACGAACCAGACGAATGCCGTCCCTGACGGCCTCCTTGCCCATCTCGTCCATGCAGATCATGCGCAACGCCATGTTGAGGCGATGACAGGACAGGTTGTCCAGGTAGTTCAGCGCTTCCCCGTCGTTTCCGAAACTGTCCCAGTCCACTTCGTAGGGAATCGGCTTGCCGCATATCTCCTGTATCTCGAGGACACGCGCCGGAAGCGTCGTGTCCTGAAGCTCCTTGATCTTGCGTCGTTCGTTCAGGCCCATCGGTGTTGCTCCTTGCGTGATGTCGGAGAGTCGGTCGGACGACCGCGTCGCTCAGCGGATCAGTGACTCACTGCGCCCCTGCCGGATAGAAGTGCTTGAGCGTTGCGATGTCACCCGGCATGAGCCCGTCGAGTCCGCCCATCCGCTGTGATGGCAAAGGCTTCTTCGTCTTCTTGTCGATGGCCACCAGCGTCGGCTTGCTCTCGTCTTTCCCCGTCTGATTGGGAAAGTAGTGCATGGTCGAACCCAAGTCGTAACCGCCAAACGGAGAGCACTGCGTGAACGGGCCGCAGGCCGTAGGGACCGGATCGGTCTTCAACGGAATCCGGATCCGGTAATCGCAGTACCGCTTGATGTTGTTCCAGATCACCGTGACATAGGTGTTGCGGTCATCTCTTTGATGTTCGTGGCCCAGGCCAGCGGCGTGACCCATCTCGTGGAGGATCACGCCCTTCGCTGTCGCGGCACCGAATCTCGACAGTCTTATCGCCAATGGAACGTTCACGTTCAGATCCTGCTTGCCATTCGGTGAGTCCCTGCCAGTGCGGCTCTTGTTGATGTCGCTGGTCTTCGTGAAGACCACGAGACTCGCGTCCTGATCCGTGGCCGGCCTCCAAGTGACGTGCCCTTTCAGGACCGTGTTCCACTCCGCGATCGCACTCAGCACGATCTCCTGGTCCGGGTCAGGAGGTACCACTTCGAATTCGTTGAGGGCGACGAGGGTCTGCCCCTTCGGATCAACGCGAGCGTCCGCACCTTTCCAGCCGAATCGTTTGAGCTGGAATTTCTGGATCGCGTCCCGTGTTTTCTGGCCGGCGACTCCGTCGACTTTCAACAGCGGTGAGGGACCGGCCTGCGCAGCGGGAACCTTGTTGAGCAGCTTCTGGATGGTGCGCACGTCGCCATCCAGGTTCCCGGTGGCGGTCGCATTCCCGCGCGAACCGACCCAGGAGGAAATCGACACGGCTGCGTTTGCAGGCCGGAACCCCGTTCCCCACTCGAAGGGGATGATCCCCTTGGGCCATACACGGCTCTTGTCGCTGACGAAGTTGCCCACCCGACATCCTCCGCATCAAGCCTGCAAAGCAGGATATCGAGGATCGGATTTCGCGACTGTCTACTGAGTCACACTCGCGGGACCGTTGTTTTTGCCGCGCGCAGGCGAGGAGTTATTGGGACGCTGCCGCCCCTTTCGTCGTCCGCACGCACTCCGGGCGACAAGAAAATCCCGGACCTCGGGTGACCTCAGGGCGTGATCGCCGGCAGGCGTCGCGTCGACAGCAAGTAGATGCCGACCAGCACCAGCCCGGTGCCGACCCCCTGCATCGCGGTCAGCGGCTCGCCCAGGATCCACCAGGCCAGGAACAGCGTGGAGATCGGCCCGATCATGCCGGCCTGCGCGGCATTGCCGGCGCCCGCACGCGCCACGCCGAACATCGTCAGGAACACCGGCAGCGCGGTGCACAGCGAGGCGTTGATCGCCGACAGGGTCCACACCTCGGCACTCTGCCGGATCAGCGACAGCGGCTCGCGCAGCAGCAGGTACTGCCCGATGCTCAGGATCGACGACATGCTCATCGCCAGCGCCACCAGCCGCAGCGTGCCCACGCGCTGGATCAGCTCGCCCGAGTACAGCAGGTAGATCGCGTACAGCACGGCGGCGGCGAGCACGAAGCCGGCCCCGAGCACGACGTTGGCGCCGCCCAGCGAGACGTCGTGCGAGAACACCAGCACGATGCCGGCGTAGGCGAATCCCATCGACAGCCATTGCCTCCCGGTGACGCCGCGCTTGAACACGAAGACGCCCAGCAGCAGCACGAAACTCGGCGTCAGGAACAGGATCAGGCGCTCGAGCCCGGCGGTGATGTATTGCAGGCCGATGAAGTCGAGCATGCTCGAGCCGTAGTACCCGATCACGCCCAGCATCCCCACGCGCATCAGGTCGCGTCGCGACAGCCGCGGCGAGCGCGCACTGGTCCACAGCGCCACCAGCAGGAACACCGGCGTGGCCAGCAGCATGCGCAGCGCGAGCAGGGTCACCGCGTCGATGCCTTCGCGGTAGAGCAGCTTGGCGACGACGGCCTTGGCCGAGAAGAAGATCGCGCCGGCCGAGGCCAGGAGGATGCCGCTGAGGTAGTGCTCGTGCGGCGGATGGGTCGGCGCCGGGGCCGAGGCGGGAGCAGAAGACATGGCCGAATTATCGGGCACACGCGCACGACCCGTGTCAGCCCTCAGATCGCGACCGACCAGCGCGGCAACGAACACGGTCGAACGGCAGGGCAAAACCTTCAGTTCCGCGGATCGCGGCCGACGGTCATTCCACGGCTCAACGACGGCAGGGCGCGGACCAACATGCGTCCCACAAAGCGATGACCGACGCCAACGACGCCGGATCGAACCAGGGGACCACCGTCATGAGGACTTTCCATTCCATCCGCCGAGGAATGCTGGGGGTCCTGCTGTTGACCGGTACCGCCTTCACCCCCGCCCAGGCCATGTTGCAGGGCCCCGACCTGCGGTTGTCCGAACGCCTCGCGCTGTCCCCGCAGCAGGACGTCGCCGCCGCGCCGTCGGCCGCGAGCCTCTCTCTGAAGTTCTCCGACGACATCGGCAACAGCCTGATCCGCGAAGTGGTGCTGGTCAGCGGCGAAGCCCTGGTCGGCACCGACTACGTCTACGGCGCCGACAGCGAGGATGCCGTCGACTGCTCGTCGCTGGTCCAGCGCATGTACCGCAGCGTCGGCATCGAAATGCCGCGCACGACGCGCGAAATGATTCACCTCGGCAGCAAGGTGGACACGCGGGACCTCGTCGCCGGCGACCTGCTGTTCTATCGCTGGGGCCGCAGCGGCCTGCACGTCGCGGTGTACCTGCCGGGCGGTCGCATCCTGCACGCGTCGAGCCAGCAGGGCGAAGTCGTTGTCAGCCGGCTGAACTCGGCCTGGCAGCGCCGCATGGTCGGCGCACGCCGGGTGATCTGAGGGTCCACGGGACTTCTCAGTCCCGCAGCGCCTCGGCGATGGCGCGCGAATCTTCCTCGATGCGACGCCGCACGTCCGGCCGCTCGCGCGGCGGACCCGCCAGCGTTGCCAGATGCCAGATCATGCGGGCGACCGTCGCATAGCGATCACCGCGATAGCGCGGGATCACATGAATGTGGACGTGCGGCACGCTCTGGCTCGCGTCCTTTCCGTCGTTGACCAGAAAATGCTGGGCCGCACTTCCCAGTGCGCGACGTTGCGCACGACCGATGCGCACCGCGGTCTCCCACAGATGCGCATGGCCCGGCGCATCGAGCTCCTCCAGCGTGGCGACCGACTGCCTGGGCACCACCAGCACGTGTCCCCGCGCGATCGGATGGATGTCCATGAACGCGACGCACATCGCGTCCTGGTAGACGAAGCTCGCCGGAATCTGACCGGCGATGAGGCGATCGAAGAGAGTCATGTACGAATCCTGCCACGCACGACATGATCCAGTTCACGTCCGGGGCGTCGACGTGCGCAGTGCCGACACATCGACGCCTTAGACTCTCCGACGTGCCATCTGGCGCCCCTTGAACCACCACGGACACTCCCATGGCCAACCTCCTCGATCGCGCCCGGAACATCCTGCTCACGCCCAAGACCGAGTGGCCGCTGATCGCCAGCGAGACCGACACCGTCAGCGGCCTGTACACGCGCTACATCCTGATTCTCGCCGCGCTGCCGGTGATCGCGAGCTTCGTGAAGATGAGCCTGATCGGCACCGGCGTGCCGATCTTCGGCGTCAGCATTCGCGTCGGCATCGGCCTGGGGCTGGTGCAGGCCGTCGTCACCTACGGGCTGTCGCTGCTGTCGGTCTATGTGCTGGCCCTGATCATCGATGCGCTCGCACCGACCTTCGGCGGACAGAAGAATCCGGTGCAGGCGCTCAAGACCGCGGCCTATGCCAACACGGCGGGATGGGTCGCCGGCATCGCCGTCGTGGTGCCCTGGGTCGGCGGACTGATCGCGCTGGCCGGCTCGATCTACGCCGCCTACCTGCTCTATCTGGGTTTGCCGCACACGATGCGCACGCCGACGGACAAGGCGGGCGGCTACACGGCGGTCGTGTTCCTGATCGCCTTCGTGCTGGGCATCGTGATCGCCTCCATCGCCGGCGCCATCGGCGGCGCGGCGAGCATGGGCGCGCTTTCGCACGGCAGCGGCGTGGAGATCAGCACCGACAACGGCACGGTCACCATCGACGAGGGCTCGCTCGGGAAGTTCGAGCAGATGGCCAAGAACATGGAGGCCGCCGGCCAGAAGATGGAAGACGCCGCCAAGACCGGCGACACGAGCGCGCAACAGGCCGCACTCGGCGAAGCCCTGGGCACGATGCTGGGCGGCACCGACGGCAAGACGGTGGAGGCCCTCAAGCCCGAGCAGATCAAGCCCTTCGTGCCCGACGAACTCGGCGGCCTGCCGCGCACGAGCTACAACGTGGAGCGCAACACGGTGATGGGTCTGCAGATCGCCAACGGCAAGGGCAGCTATCGCGATGCCGCGGGCGAGCGTTCACTCGATCTGGAGATCACCGACACCGGCGGCATGAAGGGCCTGGCGCTGTTCGCCGGCTGGGCGCTGGTGCAGACGGAAAAGGAGTCGGACCAGGGCTACGAACGCGTCTACGACGACGGCGGCATGCGCGCGCACGAGCAGTGGGACACGTCCAGCCGCAGCGGCACGTTCGACCTGATCGTGGCGGATCGATTCCTGGTGAAACTGCAGGGGCGCGGCGTCGAGATGGACGACATCAAGAAGGCCGCGAAGTCGCTCGATCTGTCCGACCTCGCCGCGTTGAAGAACGAGGGCACCAAACCGTAACCGTAGCCCGGGCGAAGCCCGGGGTTGCGCTCGATATGCGAGGGGGAACCCCGGGTTTCACCCGGGCTACAGGTATTTCACGCTGGTGAGTTTCTCGGAGACCGTCCAGAGCTGCGCCGCGGTCTGCACATCGCGCGCGGCCTTGCGGCAACCGACCTTCACCGGGTATCCGCCGATCTGCTGGAAGCCGCCCGGCCCGTAGTAGTCCCCGGTGCCGACGTCCGGTGCGGTGGCCGCGTAGAGCGTCGGTAGCGCGCCCATCGCAGCACTCTGGCCGAACAGGCTGTTGCCGATCTTCATCAGCGCGCTGCCGAACGACGATTTCGCCTGTTGCGGACCGACGAACTGCAGGTTCGTCGACGAATATCCCGGGTGCGCCGCGGCCACGACCACATTCGCGGCGCTGGCCTGCAACCGGCGCACCAGCTCGAACGTGAACAGCAGGTTCGCCAGCTTGCTCTTCCCGTAGGCGTCCCACTTGTTGTAGCGGGCGCGCTCGAAATTGGGATCCTCCAGATTCATGCCGCGCGTCCAGCGATGCGCGAGGCTCGCCAGATTCACGATGCGGGAATCCTTCGTCGCCACCAACTTCTCCAGCAGCAAGCCGGTCAGCGCGAAGTGACCGAAGTGGTTGGTGCCGATCTGCATCTCGAAGCCGTCCGCAGTCTTCTGGAACGGCACGGCCATCACGCCGGCGTTGTTGATCAGCAGATCCAGCCGCGAATGGCGGGACGCGAATTCGCTCGCGAAGCGCCGTACCGATGCGAGATCCGCGAGGTCCAGCGCCATCAGCTCGGCATCCGCATTCGGCCGGCGGCGCTTCACCTGCGCCAGTGCGTCGGCGGCCTTCGCCGGATTGCGGCAGGCCATGACGACCTTCGCACCCGCGCCGGCCAGAGCCACTGCCGTCTCCAGCCCCAGCCCGCTGCTGGCGCCGGTCACGACCGCGACGCGGCCCACCTGCGAGGGGATCTGCCGCGTATCCCAGTTCGTCGCCATCGTCTGAATCTCCTCGCTCGTGGTGCGGGCTCGCCCGCATGGCAGCCCTGCCGATATTCCGGCCGAATGCGAGCGGACACGATAGCGCCGCAGCGACAGGTCGCACGGCGCAGGCGCACATCCATCACCGGGGAATGACATGTCCATCGACGTGGTCGCGGAAGGATTCAGCTATCTCGAATGCCCGCGCTGGCATGAAGGCCGTCTCTGGCTCTCGGATTTCTACCAGCACCAAGTGGTGGCGATCGCGAGCGATGGGACGCGCGAGGTGATGGCGCGCGTGCCGCAGCAGCCGTCGGGCCTCGGCTTCCTGCCCGACGGGCGCGCGCTGATCGTCTCCATGCGCGACCGCAAGGTCCTGCGCCGCGAGCACTCGGGCGAACTCGTGCTGCACGCCGACCTGATGCATCTCGCGCCCTGGCATCTCAACGACATGATCGTTGATGCGAAGGGCCGGGCCTACGTCGGCAACTTCGGCTGGGATCTGATGAGCGGCGCCCCGGCGCAAACGACCTGCCTGATCCGCGTCGATCCGGATGGCCGCGCGAGCGTCGCCGCGGACGACCTGATGTTCCCCAACGGCACCGGCATCACCGCCGACGGCAGGACGATGATCATCTCGGAATCCTTCGCCGGCCGGCTCACCGCGTTCGACATCGCGGCCGACGGCACGCTGTCGGGCCGCCGCGTCTGGGCACGCCTGGGCGACGTGCCGACCGAATTCCACGGCGACATCCCGGACACCGTCTCGGTGCCGGACGGCCTGTGCCTGGACGCCGAGGGCGCGGTCTGGGTGGCCGACGCGATCCGCCACTGCGTCGTGCGCGTGGCCGAGGGTGGCCGCGAACTGGATCGCGTGTCGACCGGCGACATGGGCGTCTACGCCTGCATGCTCGGTGGCACCGACGGCTGCACGCTGTACATGTGCGCCGCGCCCTCGTTCGTGGAGAGCGAACGCAAGGACACGCAGGATGCCAAGGTGCTGTCGACGCGCGTGAAGGTGCCTCACGCCGGCCTGCCCTGAGCAGCCTGCAGCGTAGCCCGGACGAAGTCCGGGGTTGCGCTCCGTATGCGAGGGGAATCCCGGACTTCGTCCGGGCTACGGGCTATTTCCCGTTCGTGAGGACCGTCGTCCCCTTCGCCACGCGCACGACCTGCCCGGTCTGGTGCTCGACGACGAGGATCAGACCCTCGCCCAGCTTCCGATCCAGCCCCTGCCCCAGCACGATCCAGCGATCCCGGCGACGGAACGCGCGATACGGGGCTTCGCGATCCACCTCTTCCTGCCCGTAGGCATCGGCCCACACCTGCCTGGCCAGCGCGATCGCGTCGCGCCCTTTCAGGATCTGAACTTTCGGCTCGAGATCGGCGCGCGTCTCGGTCGCCGGAATCGCATCGAGATAGGTCGCGACCCAGGGCTCCCATTCGCTCTCCGCGATGGGAGCCGGCTTGGTGCGATCGACCATGTCCTCGGCCTTCTTCAGATGCAGGTCGTACGGCGGCGGATAACTCTTCGGCATCGGAACGGCGCGATCGCCGAGCAACCCGTTCAGCGTTTCGCGCACGCGCTTGGCGACGTCGATCGGCGTCGGCGGATTCGCCGGCCGCGTGTAGAGGATGTTCTGCTTGCCGTCCATGACGACGAGCCAGGGCGTGCGCGTGACGACATATTCTTTGGCCACCGCGTCGCCCTTCAGCAGCAGCGGAAAGCTCAGGCCGCGATCGCGCATCGTCTGCACCGGATCGCCGTCCTCCTTGATGTTGATGGTCCACACGTTGACGCCACGATCGCGGTAGTCGACCCAGATGTCCTGCACGTAGGGCTGCAGCGCACGGCTGAACGGGCACCACGACGGCCAGAACATCAGCACCGTCGGACGTCCCTTGGCATCGGCTGGATAGTTGACGACTTTGCCTTCGGGCGTCTTCAGCGACCACGCCGGTGCGACACGGATCGGGCCCGGCTCATCGGCGGCGCGGGCGCCCATCGCGCTCAGGGCCAGCCACAGCACGAGCACGCAGCGCAGAACCATTCCCGGAGTTGTCCTCATCGGGCCGGCAACTTCAGCACCGCGTCCTGCACCTGCTCGAGCAAGGTCCAGGCATTGCGCTCCTGGAGCAGGTGCAGTTTCTGGTCGCGCGACAACGGCAGGATCTCGGCGAGCCGGTAGGCCACCCATTCGGCGTCGTCGAGTCGCGCCGGCTGCTCGAAATGCTGCGCACCGATCTTGGCGATGATCTCGCCGACCATCGCGCTGAGCATGCTCAGCGAGGGCGGCAGCTTCTTGACCTCCCGCTCCTCTTCCACGATCACTTCCGCGCGGATCAGGCCGTCGGGCTGCACGTGCTGGTCGAGGACGCGGAACACGCGCTCGCCGCGCGTGACCAGGCTGAACAGCCCCGCGGCGGGAACATCCCATTCGACGATGCGCGCGGTGCAGCCCAGCGGTGCGGCGACGGCAGGCTCGCCGACCTCGGCACCGTTCAGGATCTGGCAGACGCCGAACACCGCGTCATCCCGGATGCAGGCCTTGGTCATGTCCACGTATCGCACCTCGAAGATGCGCAGCGGCAGGCGACCGCCCGGGAAGAGCACGGTGTTCAGCGGGAAGATCGGGATCTCGAGCGTCTGCATCACGACGCCGAGTGTCGCGCGATCAGTCCTTCTTGTCTCCCGTCACCAGGATCGACTGGGCCATCTTCTTGGTGTCGTCGGCGCCGCCGCCGCTGAGCACGAGCGGCTCGGGGACGACGATGCCGCGCTTGACGGCCGGGCGCTCGGCAATGGCCTTGAGCCAGCGCTGCACGCCGGGCAGGCCTTCGACCTCGACACCCGCCCACTCATGCAGCGAGACCCAGGACCAGTTGGCGATGTCGGCGATCGAGTAGTCGCCCGCCAGATACTCGTTGTCCTTGAGCCGGCTCTCGAGCACCGTGTACAGGCGGCGCGTCTCGGTCTGGTAGCGGTTGATCGCGAACGGGATCTTCTCGGGCGCGTAGCGGTAGAAGACATTCGCCTGGCCCTGCATCGGGCCGATGCCGCCCATCTGGAACATCAGCCACTGGATCACCTGCGAGCGGCCCTTCACGTCGGAGGGCATCAGCTTCCCGAACTTCTCGGCCAGGTAGATCATGATCGCGCCCGATTCGAACACGGCGAAGCCGTCATCGACGATCGCCGGAATGCGGCCGTTCGGATTGATCTTCAGGAATTCCGGCGTCTTCTGGTCCTGCTTGGACAGCGAGATCGCGTGCAGCTTGTACGGCACGCCCATTTCCTCGAGCGTGATGGAAGCCTTCCAGCCATTGGGCGTGGCCGAGGTGTACAGATCGATCATGGTTCTCTCCGGTTGTCGTTATTCGTTGCAGAAAATGGAGGCGCCGCGAAGAGCGCCCGGTTCAATAGGGTTCTATGCGGCCGCCACGGGCTGGCGATCGAGCACGGCCAGGAACTCCGACGGCTCGGGGCGCACGCGATAGTTCTCGCTCAGGTCGCAATAGATCAGGCGCCCGCCCGCCGCGGTGATGAACACCGTCGGACGCGGAACATCCGAGTCGTAGCCGAGTACCTGCATGCCGGCGGGCAGGCCGTTCTTCTCGAGCACGCCGAGCGTCGCGGCGGCCGCGTTGTCGACGTCGGTCATGAAGCGCATCGGCGCATCGACCTTGGATGCCAGCGCGGCCGTGTGCGACTGCGGCTGCGGGCTGATGAGGATCACCTCGACACCGCGCGCGGCGAGTTCGCGGTACTGCGCGGCCACTTCCTTGATCTGCGCCACGCACAGCGGGCACCAGTTGCCGCGGTAGAACATCCACAGCGCCGGCTTCGCGGTGAGTTGCGTGCTGCTGATGCGCTTGCCGTCTTCCGTCAGTTCGAACGCCGGCAGCATCACACCCGTGCTCAGCACGACTTTCTCGGCAGGCGCGAAGCGCGAGTACCAGAAAATGTAGAGCAGGCTACCGGCGATGCCGACACCGGCCGCGACGAGCGCCGGTGCGGACAGCAGCGCACTGCCCAGGTAGATCGCAATGCCCGTGCCGATCACGCCCGCGACCAGGATCAGGGGCATGTTGGCGGACGTCCGCGCGATCGGCAGCGTGTAGGCACGCACGAAGAACAGGACCGGCCCGGCGCAGGCGATGGCCGTGCCGAGCCACGGCGAAGCGAGCCCGGCGTGCGCGATCTGCACCCCGGAGAACACCAGGCCCACCACGCCCATCGTGATGAAGGCCGAGACATAGATCGATTTGAGCATCGTGATTTCTCCCGTTCGTGCCGATTCAGTCGAGCGCGCGCAGCGCCACGCGCACGATGTCGTCCAGCGCTGCCTTGCCGGGCTTCCACTTGGCCGCGACGTTGATGCCCGACAGCGTGTTCACCAGGAAGCGGGCCGTCGCGCGCGGCTTCTCCTGCGACGTCACGCTTCCGTTCTTCTGCCCGTTGGCGACGGCGTTGGCGAGCGCGCCTTCGAGCGAGTCGAGCACCTCGCGCGCCGCCTTGCGGATCTCGGGGTCCTGCGCGCCGATCTCGCACAGGCAGTTGTTCACGAAGCAGCCGCGCTGGCCTTCCTCGCTCAGTGCGTGCTGAACCACGTTGCGGAACGTCTGCTCGATCTGGGCGCGACCCGGATCGGGTCGGCGCAGCGGCTCGATCAGCGCCGCCATCGGCGATTCGTCGTATCGCTTCAAGGCGGCGAGCAGCAGGTCGCGCTTGTTGCCAAAGGTTTCGTAGAAGCTGCTCTTGCTCAGATCGGTGGCGTCGAGCAGGTCATTGAGCGAGGCCGCTCCATAGCCTCGCCGCCAGAACAGGTGCATCGCCCCATCCAGCGCTTCCTGCTCGTCGAATGCCCGCGTCCTTGCCATCGCATTTCATTCCGGACTGATCGGTCCAGAATCTTCCTGCGTCGGCGGCATGTCAACCAAGGGCGAATCCCCTGGGCGCTTCCGCCGCCGCGGTCCCTTAGGCTTGGCCCCTGCACTTACCGGGACGCGACATGATCGATCTGCATTACTGGCCCACGCCGAACGGCTGGAAGATCTCGATCATGCTCGAGGAATGCGGCCTGCCGTACCGGATGATCCCGGTGAACATCGCGCGAGGCGAGCAGTTCGAACCGGCGTTCCTCGCCATCAGTCCCAACAACCGCATGCCGGCGATCGTCGATCACGCGCCCGTGGGCGGCGGCGAGGCGCTGAGCGTCTTCGAGAGCGGCGCGATCCTGATCTATCTCGCCGACAAGGCGGGCCGATTCCTGTCGAAGGAAGCGCGGCAGCGCACGCAGACGCTCGAATGGCTGATGTGGCAGATGGGCGGGCTGGGCCCGATGCTCGGGCAGAACGGACACTTTCTGCTGTATGCGCCGGAGAAAGTGCCGTATGCGATGGAGCGCTATGCGCGCGAGGCGCGACGGCTGTACGGCGTGCTCGACACCCGGCTCGGCGTGACCGGCGCCTTCATCGCCGGCGGATACTCGATCGCCGACATGGCCTGCTTTCCGTGGATCCGCACGCACAAGGCGCAGGGCATCGCGCTGGCGGATTTTCCGAACCTGCAGCGCTGGTACGAGACGATGAAGTCGCGCGACGCCGTGCGGCGAGGCGTGGACCTGGGCAAGGATCTGCAGGTCAGGAGCTTCGACGCACAGGCGCACCGCAACCTGTTCGGGAATCAGCCCGAAAGCTGAGGCGTCGACGTCAGGCCCGCTGTCCCAGCCACACGCCGATCGCCGCCAGACCAAATCCCACGCCGTCGAACAGCGTGAACGTCGCCCCGAGGAACACGGCCGTCAGCACCGCCGTCACCGGCGGCACCAGGAAGAACACGCTCGCGACGCGTCCCGCCGCGCCCCGTTGCAACAACCACAGGTACAGCAGGAGCCCGGCGCAGGAGTTCACGAGAATCACCCAGGCGATGCCCCCGACGGAGCGCGGCGACAGGTGCAGGTCGAAACCTTCGAGCAGCCACGCGGCAGGCAGCACCACCGCCGCTGCGGCGACGACCTGCGCAATCAGCGCCACCCGCGAATCGAGCTCTCCGGCGTGGCGCTTCTGGTACAGCGTCCCCAGGCTCAGCGACAGCAGCGCGAGCATCACGAACAGATAGCCCAGCCGCGTCGCGGGCGCGCGCAGATCCGGCACCACCACCAGCAGCACGCCGGCCAGACCCAGCAACAGGCCGAGCATCGCGCCGCGGTTCATGCGCTCGCCCAGCAGCAGGCGTGCACCGAGCGCGGTCGTCAGCGGCATCAGCCCCGCGATCAGTCCCGCCGCCGCGGGCGGCACGCCGGCACGAAGGCCGGCGTAAGTGAATCCGAAGAATCCGGATTGCAGCAGCACACCGCCGATCGCGGCGTGCATCAGCGCAGCGGGTCTCGCACGCGGCAGGTGCAGGAACGCCACCCACAAGCCGATGATCGCGGCGGTGCCGACAAAGCGCAGGACGGCCAGCGTGAATGCGCCCGAGCCGTGCAGCGCAAACGCCGCCGCGACATAGCCGGTACTCCAGAGCAGCACGAAGCCCAGGCCCCCGAAGAAATCGGCGGACGACGCGGCGGCAACGGGACGGGAGGCAGTCATCGGACTCGACGAGCGTGAACGGCGCGCAGTGTACGAGGCTTGCCGCCGGATCCGGTCGGCCGTAGCCGCCGTAGCCCGGACGAAGTCCGGGAGCTTCTTCTCGATCCCGAACCGGGACCCCGGACTACGTCCGGGCTACGATGCTTTCCGCCATGGCCCAGATCATCAACCTCAACAAGGCGCGCAAGAAGAAGGCGCGCGAAGCCGCTTCCGCGCAAGCCGACGTGAATCGCGTGAAGTTCGGCCGCACCAAGGAGCAGAAGGCGCTCGAGGCCGCGCAGGCCGAGGAAGCGCAGCGCAAACTCGATCAGTTGCGACGTGAGCCGGGCGAGCCTGCCGGTCCGGTCGAGGACTGAGCGGCGGATCCGAAGGGCGCGCGTACGGACCTTCGTTACAGCACGTCCATCAGCAACGGCCGCGCGTTGAGTTCGGCGCGCAAGGTCGCCAGCATGATGAAGACGCCGGACAGGCGGCGGTGCAGGAACACGATTTCCCGCGGCGGCACGCGGAAGTATTTCGAGAACGCGTTCTTTGCGGCGAGCTGGCCCGCGCGCATCGGCAGATCGCTCTCGTACCACTTGTACTCGCCGCGCTCGTTGAGCAGATGCGCGGGCACGCGGCCCGGGTCGTCGCCGGCAAACGGTTCGGTGATCATCTCGCACATGTCGCAGAACGCTTCGAGCACGTTGCGCGGAAAATCGGCACTCATCAGGCCGATGCCGCAGCCGCCCTTGATGATCTGCTCGCGATCCCGCTGCACGCCGCCGCGCACGATGCTCGCGTAGTTGTCGACGAAGCCGCGGCCGAACACGCGCGTGGCGCCGAAATCGAGCAGCACGATGCGATCGTTGCCGTCCTCTTCCGGACGGATGCGGTAATTGCCGAAGTGCGGATCGGTCTGGACCATGTTCCAGCGGAACAGCTCGGATACGAACACGTCGACGAAAGCCTTTCCCAGCGCGCTGCGACGCTCCAGCGACAGCGCCTGCACCTTCGCATCCTTGACGTGATACCCGTGCTCGTAGGTGGTCGTCAGCACCTGGTCGCTGCTGTATTCGGTGAGCACGCGAGGCACGACGAAGCGCGGATCGTCGGCCAGCTTGCGTGCGAACGTCTCGGTGAAGTTGCGCTCGGCCGCGTAATCCACTTCGCGGTGCAGCATCTCGCGCAGCTCGGCGAAGATCGGATTGAGGTCCAGGCCCTTGGGCGCCATGCGCGTCATCGCGATCAGGCGCGAGAGCGTCTTGATGTCGCTCTCGATGGCATCGGCCACGCCCGGATACTGGATCTTCACGACCAGCTCGAGACCGTCACGCTTGCGACGCGCCCGATGCGCCTGGCCCAGCGAAGCCGCGGCCAGCGGATGCTCGTCGACGTCGAGTTCCGCCAGGCGCGCACGGCCCAGCGCACGCTCGAGCACCGGCCCGACGACCTTCCAGTGCACCGCCGGCGTGTCGTCCTGGAGCTGCGACAGCACCGTCACCGCTTCCTCGGGCAGGAAATACTGGCCGTAGAGCGAGAGCATCTGCCCCGCCTTCATGACGCTGCCTTTCAGCTGCCCCAGCTCGTCCCGAAGGATTTCCGCCTGGCGCTTGTAGAAATCGCGATCCGACTGCGTGCGCGAGATCTCGCCACGGAACAGGTTGGCGATCGAATGCGCGACGATCTTGGTACCGGCGCCGAAGCCGAGCTTGGTCAGCGCGATGTTGCGCTCGAGCGAACCCGTCTTCAGGTGCGCCATGCCCGGCTTGCTGCCATCCTTTTTGTCTCGATCCACTCGCTGACCTTCCCCATGAAAACCCTGGCGCAGACGCTGCTGGCCGACGACGATCGCCGCGATGCGCTGATCGCGAACTGCGTGGCGCTGATCGAGCAGCAGGTCGCCGCCCGCGGACCGATCCGGCGCCTGGCGCTGTCGGCCGGTATCGGCCTGCTCAACGCGGTCAAGCCCGGCGCGCTTCAACGCGCCGTGAGCGCGCTGTTGCCTGATTTCGCCGACGCGCTCGACCCCTTGTACCGGCAGTTCCAGCAGTCGCAATCGACAGATTTTAGCCGGTTCATCGACGAGCACTCGGCCGTCGCCACGCATGCGCTGATCGGAGTGACCGACCGCAGGATGCAAGCGAGCGGCAATGCAGCCGTGAGGGCGGCCTATGCCCGTCTGCGCAGCACCGCGGAGAACGAGGTTCGCGCAGCACTGCCCGGGTTGGGCCGGATCCTGGACCAGCGCCTGAAGTCCGATGCGCTGGGTCCGCGTCGACGCGGCTGAACGATCAGGCCGGGCGCTTGAGGATTTCCAGCAGCAAGGGCGGCTGGTCGGGTGTCAGGTGCTGGACGCTGCGCCAGGCCATGCGCGTCCGGGGGTCCAGCCACCACTGGTTGACCGCCTTCCAGCGCCACTCCGGGACGTCGATCTCTTCGCGATAGCGGATCGTGTCGATGGCTTCGCCCAGGATCTCGATCCGCTCTTCGCCATCCGCGG
The DNA here is from genome assembly GCF_004364935.1 of Panacagrimonas perspica. Classification (GTDB taxonomy): domain Bacteria; phylum Pseudomonadota; class Gammaproteobacteria; order Nevskiales; family Nevskiaceae; genus Panacagrimonas; species Panacagrimonas perspica. The sequence continues at coordinate 293,346 of NZ_SOBT01000010.1, forward strand.
CGAACAGGGACGACATTTTTACGGCAGGCGCCTGGCCCGGTTCGATGCGGACGATGCGTTCCAGCGACGTCGCAGAAAGAGCGGCCCGGGCCGGGTCGGTGAGATCCCACAGATCCTCGCCGCGAAAGCTCGTTCCGGCGAAATCGCTGTGCAGGCCCGTGGTCCGGACGACCCGTCCCCGCAAAGTGACGATGTGCACCCGATTGCCGGATATCCAGACCAGCTCCTCTCCGAGCACGTCCGCCAGCACCAGAATTCCGCGGGGACCCTCCAGGCCTCCCCGGCCGAGGCCAAGCTGTGCATAGGGAAGGGCGGTGACCTCATCGCGGGTGCGCGGATATCCCTTGCCCTTGCCTTTCCCGACCAGGGCCAGGGTGTCCGACATGAGGCCCACCGACCCCATGTTGGTGCAGCCGGCGAGCGCGAAACCCGTTCCGGCGAGCAGGATGTGCCGACGAAGCGTATCGGGCAGCGGGTGCCGGTCGGCTCCGGCCGGGACACCCCCCGGGCGCCTCCCGGCGATGCGGCATATCCCGCCAGGATCGGGCCCGACATTTGCTGCTGAACCCCTTATCGGGTTTCGCAGATCGCGATCTGGTTTATCATCGGCCTTCATCGGTAAAGCGTACACGGAGAATGTCATGACCTGCCGTCGCGTCCTCGCATTCGCCCTTGCCCTCGCGTGGGGAGGGGCTGCCTTCGCCGCCCAAGGCGACATGAGACAGCCGAATCCGGGCGCTGTCGGCCGCGACTTGCCGCCGAACCCAGGTACCGGCCGCAGCTTCCAGGTGAATCCCGCCGCTACCGACTCCGAAACCCTGAATACGATTCGGGTGGGTTCGACGGCAAGATCGAAGCGCATCGCGAGCGTTGCCGGTACCGACACGCCGTGGATCGCGCCCTGGATCGTGGGAGCTGGCGCCATCGCCGGCACCGCCATCGCGCTCTACAACAACGGCGACGGCGGCAACAACTCCACGTCGACTTCCACCAGCACCGCGACGGCGACCGCACCCTAAATAGTATTCGCAGGAAACAGATCGGCCGGCTTTTTGCCGGCCGATCTGTTTCCACGGCTCGCTCATGCGCCCTACCGCCCACCGTCGCAACATCCGTACGGCGCGGGCCGCGGCGCTGGTCGCCTCCCTGGTGACGCCGTACGCCAGCGCGGCCGAGTACGCCGACTGGTCGAGCAACGATTTCGGCGGGATCGGCCTGATACAGACGCCGACCGCACGCTTCGCACCGGATGGCGAATTTCGCGTCGGCGTCTCCACCGCCGACCCGTACAACCAGATCCTGTTCGGGATGCAGCTGCTGCCCTGGCTGGAGGCGGGCTTTCGTTACGCCGAGGTGAAGAACCGGCTGTACGGTCCGGAATCGTTCAGCGGTGACCAGTCGTACAAGGATCGCAGCATCGATCTGAAGCTGCGGCTGCGCGAAGAAAGCCCGATGCTTCCCGCGTTCGCCTTCGGCGTCCTCGACATCGGCGGAACGGGCCTGTTCGCCAGCGAATACCTGGTGGCCAGCAAGCAGGTCGCGGGACTCGACTGGACGCTGGGCCTGGCCTGGGGCCGCATGGGTGCACGCGGCGGCATCCGCAATCCGTTCGCCGTTGCGTCCGACAAGTTCGAGGATCGTCCGGCGACCGAGGCGCGCGGCGACGTCGGCCTCGAGCGCATGTTTGGCGGGCACGACGTCGGCCTGTTCGGCGGCGTGCAGTGGCAGACCCCTTTGCCGCACCTGAGCCTCAAGCTCGAGTACGACGGCAACGACTACAAGTCCGAGGCGCTCGACAACAATCTCGACGCCGACAGTCCGGTCAACGTCGCGCTGAATTACCGGCTCGGCCGCAACGCCGATGTCAGCGCAGGGCTGGAGCGCGGCAATACGTTCATGGCGCGCTTCGTCATGTACACGAACTTCCACCGCGACCGCGGGCCCGACAAGGTCCTGGATCCACCTTCCACTCCGCTGATCACGCTGCAGCCCGAGCAGGAGGCAGCGCTCGCTCCCTCGACGGCGGTCGATGCCGACTTCTTCGAGCGGGTGAAACGGGAACTCGCGCGCCAGAAGATCCAGCTGGTGGCGATGGATTCGCACGATCTGCTGGCCGACATCCAGGTGTGGTTCACGCAGGACCTGAGCGACGACGAGCCGCGCGTGATCGGCCGCATCGGCCAGACGCTGGCGATGATGGCGCCGCCGCAGTACTACACGTTCACGCTCTCGCATCTGGTGGCGGGCGCAGAGAGCTATCGCGTCCGCCTTCAGCGCGATGCCATCGACGCCGCCATCGATTTCGACGCGCGGCCCGCCACGCTTCGGCACAACTGGCAGCGGATGCCGACGCGCACGCAGGTCCCCGCCGACGTGGCGTTCAAGGCGCCCAGCCCGTACCCGAGCTTCGACTGGTACACCGGGCCGGCGCTGCGCCAGCACATCGGCGGACCCGATGACTTCTACTTCGGCCAGCTCTGGTGGCGCCTGGGCGGCAGGCTGGCGCTGTCACCCCGCTGGTCGCTCTCGGGCCAGGTGGGCGCCGACATCTACAACAACTTCGACGGCCTGAAGCAGACCTCTGACAGCCGCCTGCCGAAGGTTCGCAGCGACATCGTCCGTTACCTGAAGGAGGGCGAGAACAATCTCGTCCGGCTGGAGACCAACTATGTCTGGTCGCCGCGTCCTTCCTGGTATGCGCGACTTTCGGGTGGCATCTTCGAGGAGATGTACGGCGGCATCGCCGGCGAAGTGCTCTACCGCCGGCCCGAAGCACGGTGGGCCGTGGGACTGGACGTGAACCGCGTCCGGCAGCGCGATTTCGACCAGCGCTTCAGCTTCCGGGACTACGAGGTCACCACCGGCCACCTGACGGGCTACTTCCAGTTGCCGTTCTATGGCATGTCCGCACAGCTCAGCGCCGGCCGCTATCTGGCGGGCGACAAGGGCGGAACCCTGGAGCTGTCGCGCCGCTTCGCCAGCGGCGTCAGCGCCGGCTTGTTCGCCACCAAGACGGACGTGTCCTCGGAAGACTTCGGCGAAGGCAGTTTCGACAAGGGCTTTTTCGTGATCGTGCCGTTCGACCTGTTCTTCGCCCGGTCCTCCAGCAACCGCACCGTGCCGCTCGTGTTCCGGCCGCTGACGCGCGACGGCGGACAGCGTGTCCGCGACGGCGTGGGCCTGTTCGGCCTGACCGAATCCGGCCGCCTCGATCCGGACGCCGACTGGTCGAACGCCCTGCGCTGACCGCAAAAGCGGCGCGCGGACGGAAAACCCGGGGTCGGTCGCCGCTATAATTGCCGCCCCGCGCAACGCGGCGCGGCCCCCAATTTGGTTTTTCAGCCAGCCCCGCTCCCAGGAGTTCCAGCCATGTCGGACAGCTTCAAGTCCAAAGCCAGCCTCAAGGTCGGTTCCAAGACCTATTCGTACTTCAACCTCAAGGCGCTCGAGCCGAAGTACAACATCTCGCGCCTTCCCTACTCGATCAAGGTGTTGCTGGAGAACGTCCTGCGTCACGAGGACGGCCTGAACACCACCAAGGCGGACATCGAAGCGCTGGCCGGTGCGGACTTCAAGAACCTGCCCGCCAAGGACATCAACTTCACGCCGGCGCGCGTGATCCTGCAGGACTTCACCGGCGTGCCCTGCGTGGTCGACCTCGCGGCGATGCGCGACGCCATCAAGAAGCTCGGCGGCGACGCGTCCAAGGTCAACCCGCTGTGCCCGGTGGAACTGGTCATCGACCACTCGGTGATGATCGACCACTACGGCTCCAAGGACGCCCTGGATCTCAACGCCAAGGTCGAGTTCCAGCGCAACCAGGAGCGCTACACCTTCCTGCGCTGGGGCCAGGAAGCACTGAAGAACTTCAAGGCCGTGCCGCCCGATACCGGCATCGTCCACCAGGTCAACATCGAGTACCTGGCGCGCGTCGTCTTCGAGAAGGACGGCCTGCTGTATCCGGACAGCTGCTTTGGCACCGACAGCCACACGACGATGGTCAACGGCATCGGCGTGCTGGGCTGGGGCGTCGGCGGCATCGAGGCCGAGGCCGCGATGCTCGGCCAGCCGTCTTCGATGCTGATTCCCGAAGTCATCGGCGTGCGCGTCACCGGCAAGCTGGCCGAAGGCGCCACCGCCACCGACCTCGTGCTGACCGCCACCGAGATGCTGCGCAAGCGCGGCGTCGTCGAGAAGTTCGTCGAATTCTTCGGCCCCGGCCTCGCCAACCTGTCCGCGTCGGATCGCAACACGATCGCCAACATGGGCCCGGAATACGGCGCCACCTGCGGCATCTTCCCGATCGACAGCGAAACGCTGAACTACATGCGCCTCACGGGCCGCACCGACGAGCAGATCGCCGTCGTCGAGGCCTACGCCAAGGCGCAGGGCATGTGGTGGACGCCGGACGCGCCGGAAGCCGAGTACACCGACGTGCTGTCGCTGGACCTGGGCAGCATCAAGCCCAGCCTCGCCGGCCCGAAGCGCCCGCAGGACCGCGTGCTGCTGTCCGACGTGAAGGCCAACTTCCGCAAGGCCTTCGAGTCCGAGCAGAAGGCGCGTCCGTCGAAGGGCCCCGCCACCGTCACCGACAACGGCCAGACCTTCGAGCTCAAGGACGGCGCGGTGATGATCGCGGCGATCACGTCCTGCACGAACACGTCCAACCCGAGCGTACTGATCGGCGCCGGCCTGCTCGCTCGCAAGGCGCGCGCGCTGGGCCTGAAGTCCAAGCCCTGGGTGAAGACTTCGCTGGCGCCGGGATCGCTCGCCGTCACCGCGTACCTGAAGAAGGCCGGACTGATCGAGGACCTCGAGCATCTGGGCTTCTACGTCACCGCCTACGGCTGCACGACCTGCATCGGCAACTCCGGCCCACTCAACGAGCCGCTGGGCAAGGCCATTGGCGACAACACGCTGAGCGTCAGCGCCGTGCTGTCGGGCAACCGCAATTTCGAGGGCCGCGTCCACCAGGACGTGCGCATGAACTACCTCGCCTCGCCGCCGCTGGTCGTCGCCTACGCGATCGCCGGCAACACCGACATCGACCTCACCACCGAGCCGCTGGGGCAGGGCAAGGACGGCAAGGACGTGTTCCTCAAGGACGTCTGGCCGACCAACAAGGAAATCTCCGACGCCGTCACCGCTTCGGTCACCGCCGACCTGTTCCAGGCCAGCTACGCCGACGTGCTCAAGGGCGATGCGCGCTGGCAGTCGATCAAGGTCACGAAGTCGGAAACCTACCCCTGGGATTCCAAGTCCACGTACATCGCCAACCCGCCGTACTTCGAAGGCATGACGATGACGCCGCCGGGCATCCAGCAGATCAAGGGCGCGCGTGCGCTCGCAGTGCTGGGCGACTCGATCACGACCGACCACATCAGCCCTGCCGGCGACATCAAGAAGGACGGCCCTGCCGGCAAGTACCTGATGGAGCACGGTGTCGCGCGCGCGGACTTCAACAGCTTCGGCTCACGCCGCGGCAACCACGAGATCATGATGCGCGGCACGTTCGCCAACACGCGCATCAAGAACGCGATGACGCCGGGTGTCGAAGGTGGCGTGTCGAAGCACTTCAACGGCGCAGCCGGTCCGGTCGAGCCGATCTACGACGTGGCGATGAAGTACGTCGCCGCCGGCATTCCGCAGATCGTGCTCGCGGGCAAGGAATACGGCACCGGTTCGTCGCGTGACTGGGCGGCCAAGGGCACGATCCTGCTCGGCGTGAAGGCCGTGATCAGCGAGAGCTTCGAGCGCATCCACCGCGCCAACCTGGTCGGCATGGGCGTGCTGCCGCTGAACTTCGTCGACGGCCAGAGCGCGGCTTCGCTGGGTCTGGATGGCACCGAGGTGTTCGACTTCGACGGCCTCACCGATGGCGCCAGGGAAGTCTCGGTGACGGCGAAGAAGGCGGATGGCAAGGCCGTGAGCTTCAAGGCCAAGGTGCGCATCAACACGCCGGTGGAGTGGAGCTACTACAAGCACGGCGGCGTACTGCAGTACATGCTGCGACAGATGGCGGCCTAAGGTCGGAACGTGATGTGAGAGGGCCGCAACGCGGCCCTCTCACCTTGAGCGGCCACGCGGCCCTTCATGCGCTATCAGGGCACCGTCGCGGAGTGGAATGCCGCAAAGGGGTTCGGGTTCATCACCCGGAAGGGCGACGGCGAACGCGTGTTCGTCCACGTCAGCGCGTGTCCCCGATCCCGGGCTCCGCAGCTCGGTACGGTCTGGAACTTCGAGATCGCCCGCGACAACCGCGGCCGTCCGCATGCGGTTCGCCTCGAGCCCAAACATGCGGTCGCACGGGAGGCGAGAATCACCACCGGTCCTCTGGGCACGAAGTGGCGCTGCATGGTCAGCGGTTTCTTCTTCGCGTCGGTCGCGGCGGCCTGCGCGACCGGGACATCATCCTGGTTCGTACTCGTCGCCTATCTCGGCTTGAGCATGATCAGCTTCTTCGCGTACGGCTGGGACAAGATGCTGGCCACGCGCAAGAAATGGCGGACCGCCGAGAACACCCTGCACGTTCTCGATCTGATCGGCGGCTGGCCAGGCGGATATGTCGGTCAAAGCCATTTCCGCCACAAGTGGCAGAAGGGTTCATTCGTCGCCACGTTCTGGATCACGGTGGCCATCAACGTTTCCGCCTTCGGCTGGTCACTCCACTCCGGCGCAGCACTGCTGGACATTCTCTAGCCCGCACCCCGGCCGAAGTCCGGCCTGGTCGTCTCGAAGCCGGACCGGACGAACCCTGCAGCCCAGCGCTTCCTGCAACGACATCCAGTCCCGGGCGCACATCCCGGATCGACCAAGGAATTTGAACGTAATGACACCCCTGCCTCCCTGCCCGAAGTGCGCCTCCGAATTCACCTACGAGGACGGCAATCTCCACATCTGTCCCGAATGCAGCCACGAGTGGACGCCACAGGCGCAGGCCGACAGCCCGCTCCTCTCACGCGTCGTGAAGGACGCGTACGGCAACGTGCTCGCCGACGGCGATACCGTCACCGTCATCAAGGATCTGAAGGTCAAGGGTTCGTCCTCGGTGGTCAAGGTTGGGACGCGCGTGAAGAACATCCGGCTCGCCGACGGCGATCACGACATCGATTGCAAGGTCGACGGCTTCGGCGCCATGGGCCTGAAGTCGGAGTTCGTCAAGAAGGCCTGAGGGGCGCGGTCGCCGGGATTCGCGCGCACCCACGCCTGGAGAGCTTCTGAGTCCCGCGACGCGGTCGCGCGTCGCGGGACTCTGGCCCTGCCGCGACCGTCACACGGAAGTCGCGGCGGGCGGCGCCTTAGTGACGATCGCGATGCTTGCGATGACCCTTGTGCTTGCCGTTGTCGTGGTGATGATCGTGGTGATGATCGTGGTCATCACCGCGATCACGACGCCGGTCGCCATCGTCGTCGTGATCGGACCCGATGGCCGCGCCGGCCGCGCCGCCCAGGGCACCGCCGATGACGGCGCCTTGGGTACCTCCCATGTGCGAGCCGACACCCGCGCCCGCACCGCCGCCGATCGCGCCGCCCAGGACGGCACCGTTATCCGCGGCGAACGCAGCGGCTGGCAACGAGATCGCCAAAGCGAATATGAATTTGCGCATGTTGTTCCCCCTCTCACCGTCACGGAGTCGTGACGCGGTTGTGATGCGTACTACAGCACCGGGGAATGAAGGCGCACTGAACCGCTGGCCATCAGCCTGCCGCACGTTCGAATCCATCGCGCGCAGGGGCGCGTATCGTTCACGAACCCATCGATCCGACGTCATCCGCCAAACCCATGACCATGCTCCGACTTCGCAACACCCTCGCCGGCCTGCTGCTGGCCGTCACCCTGCCGGTTCTGGCCGCTCTCGAAGTCGGCGCCACCGCCCCCGAGTTCACCGCGCAGGCGACGCTGGGCGGGAAGGAGTTCCAGTTCTCGCTCGCCGAAGCACTGAAGAAGGGACCGGTCGTCCTGTATTTCTACCCTGCGGCGTTCACGAAGGGCTGCACGATCGAGGCGCACAAATTTGCGGAAGCGACCGAACAGTTCAACGCGCTCGGCGCGACGGTGATCGGCGTGTCGAAGGACGATATCGAGACCCTGCACAAGTTCTCGATCAGCGAATGCCGCAGCAAGTTCGCGGTGGCCGCGGATCCCGGACTGAAGATCGCGAAGTCCTACGACGCGAAGGTTCCGGTCCTCGCCTACGCCGATCGCACGTCGTTCGTCATCGTGCCAGGTGGAAAGATCCAGTACGTGTACTCGGCGATGAATCCCGACATGCACGTCGCCAACACGCTTGCTGCGGTGCAGGCCTGGAAGGCGGCGCACGGCACCCGGCCCTGATCCCGCAGTAACCGATGGTTTGATTCCCCCGCGCGATCGCTACTTCCTGGGCGGCGGCTGCGCGAGTGCATCGTCGATGTCCCGCGCGCGCACGGCGGCGGGCCGATCCTTGAGTCCGTTCCAGTACGTCTCGAACGCAGGTCGCTTGTCGATGCTGCCGAACTGCAAGCCCCATCCGATCTGCGATCCCACGTAGACGTCGGCTGCGCTGAAACGATCCTCGACCAGATAGCGTTTGCCGGTGACGGCTCCCTCCAGCGCATTCATCGCGTCGCCGAACGAACCATAGCCCGCCATCCGCTGACGATCCTCCGGGACTTCGAATCCCAGGCTGCGATTCGTCACCGCCTGCTCGAGCGGGCCTGAGGCGAAGAACAGCCAGCGGAAGTACGGCCCCCAGGCCTGCGTGCTCACGGGCGCAAGGCCGGCCGCGGGAAAAGCGGTGGCCAGGTAAGCGCAGATCGCCGCGCATTCGGTGACGACCGTGTCACCGTGAACGATCGTCGGCACCTTGCCCATCGGGTTGATCGTGCGGTACGAGGGCGCCTTCATCTCCGGACCGAACGCGAGCAGCGTGGTCTGGTAAGGCGCTCCGGTTTCCTCGAGCATCCAGCGCACGATACGTCCGCGCGACGACGGGTGGGTATAGAAGCGAAGCGCGTCGGCCATGGGATTTCCTCCGTGTGTCGAGGGTGGCAGTTTCGCAGGCTTCCTGCGCCAGAGAAGACGCGCGATCGCGGACACGAAAAAGGCGGGCTCTCGCCCGCCTCTTTCTTACATCACGAGCCCTGATCGTTGCTCAGCGATGATTGCGACCACGATCCCTGTCGTTGTTGCGACGATCGTTCTGATGGCGCCAGCTGTTGTCGCGATTGTCCCGGCGACCGTCGTGCCGATCGTGACGGTCGTTGTCGCGACGGTCCCAGTGCACCGGCCGCTCATAGCGGCGGTTGTCGTGGCGGTGGTCATGCCGGTCGTAACGATCACGGCGATTGTCGCGACGATCGTAGCGATGGTCGTGGCCATTCCACGTGTCGTAGTGATTGACCACCACGCGCTGCGGCGGGTTGTAGTAGTGACGATGGTCGTAGCCGCGGTCCCAGCGATTGTCGTGACCACGGTAGTCGCGATAGTCGTTGCGGCTGCGACCGCGATTGCGGTCGTTGTCGTCGACGGCGATGTAGGCACCGGCGCCAGCACCGATCACGGCGCCCATCACCGCGCCGTCCTGGCCGCCCATGCCATTGCCCACGACCGCGCCGACGACACCACCCAGCACACTGCCCAGCGCCGCGTCGCCGCGATCGCTCGCGAAAGTCGGTGCCGCCACACTGGCCAACAAGGCACCCGTCAGCATCAGTATCTTTTTCATGTCAGCACCTCTCGATTGATTTGGTCCCAGGGTTCCAAATCTACGGAGCTGCGTTGAACCGGATCTGAACCGAATTCATATCGCGACGCACCATTTCCGTTCAGCTTTCTCCGTTCAGGTTCAACGCCATAGATAGTCGGGGCTGCCGGGGCGCAAATGTGAGAACTCGTTCTCGGCTTCTTCCCTCGACAGCACGTCGCCGCTGCCCCCGGTGCGTGCAGGATCCGTCGCCGCGTGCTTGGCCACTTCCATGCGACCGATCTGGTTGCGATGCACTTCATCGGGCCCGTCGGCGAGTCGCAGCAGGCGCGCCGTCGCGTAGGCCGCGGTCAGGAAATGGTCGTTGCTGGTGCCGCCACCGCCGAAGGCCTGCATCGCCCAGTCGACGATGCGGCAGGCGGTGAGCGGCGCCGCGACCTTGATCATCGCGATCTCCGCACGCGCGGCCTTGTTGCCGGCCTTGTCCATCATCGCGGCCGCCTTGAGCGTCAGCAGGCGCGTCTGCTCGATCGCGATGCGCGCTTCGGCGATCCGCTCCAGCGTCACCGTCTGCTGCGCCAGCGTGCGGCCGAACGCAGTGCGGAATTCCGCACGCCGGCACATGCGCTCGAGCACGCGCTCGCACATGCCGATCAGTCGCATGCAGTGATGGATGCGTCCCGGCCCGAGGCGCCCCTGCGCGATCTCGAAGCCGCGGCCTTCGCCGAGCAGCACATTGGTCACCGGCACACGCACGTTCTCGAACACCACTTCCGACGCGCGATCCGGCACCCCGTAGAAACCGAACACCGGAAGCGGACGCAGCACGCGCACTCCGGGCGTTTCGAGCGGCACCAGGATCATCGATTGCTGCCGATGCCGCTCCGGCGAATCGGGATCCGTCTTGCCCATGAAGATGAGGATCTTGCAGCGTGGATCGGTCGCCCCGGTGGTGTACCACTTGCGTCCGTTGATCACGTAGTCGCTGCCTTCGCGACGGACCACGCTGCCGATGTTGGTGGCGTCGGACGACGCGACTTCCGGCTCCGTCATTGCGAACGACGAGCGGATCTTTCCGTCGAGCAAGGGACGCAGCCACTGCTCCTGCTGCGTCGGCGTCCCGTACTTGGCCAGAACTTCCATGTTGCCGACGTCCGGCGCGCTGCAGTTGAAGACTTCCGGCGCCATCAGCGACCGTCCGGTGATCTCGCACAAGGTCGCGTAGTCCAGATTGTTCAGCCCGCTCTCGTGCGTGAAGAACAGGTTCCACAGGCCGGCCTTGCGCGCGATGGGCTTGAGCTCTTCGACCACGGCCTGCACACCCCAGGGACCGGCGATCTCGGACTCGCGGTAGAAGCGCCGCTCGTTCGGATAGATGTGCTCCGCCATGAAATCTTCGAGACGGCGCTGGAGTTCTACGACGCGGGGGCTGGGCTCGAACATGTTCGGTGCTCTCGGCTGAACGAAGGGGGAGAGGCGCGTGCGAAAGTGTCGCGACTCGGACACGCCATCCTACGGCTGCCGCTGCCATTCAAGAACTGATCGTTGTGCATCCATCACCATGAGCCGATTTCATGGTGAAGATTCCGCGACGAGCGGCACTCGGCATCGCCACGATCAACGACCATACTCGCGGCACCGCCCGTCAACTTCCGGAGCATGCAAGCATGGCCGACGACGCCCGCTGGACCGCTCGCAGCGAACACGAGCGCCTGCTGCTCGACGTGGTTCGCCGCTACGAACACACCTACAACACCGACGTCGAGAAACTGGTGCTCGACGTGTATGCGCACGACGTCGATCTCTACATGACCGGCGGCGAGATCCACGGCAAGGACCCATTCATGGCGGTGGAGAAGGCGATCCTCGCGGCGGCACCCAAGCGGCGCATGCGCGTCGACAGGGCGCACGTCTGCGGCGAACAGACCGTGGTCATCGAAGCCGTGATCCTCGACGATGCACGGCCCGATTTCTTCTCGCCGTTCTGCGCCATCTTCACGATCCGCGATGGCAGGATCGTCGAGGACCACAGCTATCTCGACCCCTCGCAGTGGCCCGGCATCGCTGCTGCTGCGCCGTTCGCGAGCCCCGGCGGCCTCGGCGCGCCGCGCTGATCCTTACGCCTGTCAACCCTAATTCACGACCCCATCGACATGAGCCAGGCCGTCCCGCAACGCATCGAGTCCAGCACCACCACCCTCGGCGAGGGCATGCGCATCCGCCGCGCGATCCCGACGCGCGAACGCCGCATGGTCGGGCCCTGGTGCTTCCTGGATCATTTCGGTCCGGTCGACGTCTCGCAGGGAAACGGCATGCGCGTCGGTCCGCATCCGCACATCGGCCTGCAGACCGTCACCTGGCTATACGAGGGCGAGATCTTTCATCGCGACAGCCTCGGCAGCCAGCAGCCGATCGTGCCCGGGCAGTTGAACCTGATGACCAGCGGTCGCGGCATCTCGCATTCCGAGGAATCACCGCAGCCGCGTCCCGCGGGAATGCACGGCCTGCAGTTCTGGATCGCGCTGCCCGACGAGGCACGTCACATTGCGCCCGCGTTCGATCACTACCCGAGCCTGCCGCGCGTACAGCACGGCGGGCTGTGCTGCACCGTGCTCGTCGGCCAGGCGCTGGGCGTCACATCCCCCGCCCGCATGCACTGGCCGATCATGGGGCTGGACATCGAGATCGCCGGCGCCGTCGACACGCAGCTACCGCTCGATACCGCGTTCGAGCACGCGGCCCTGGTCACGCAGGGCAGCGTCGAGATCGACGGCGAGATCATGGAGCCCGGCACCCTGCTGTATCTGGGCGATTCGCGCGCGCACTGCCGCCTGCGCACGCAGGGCGCGGCGCGGCTCGCGCTCATCGGCGGAAAGGCGTTCGAGCAGCCGGTGCTGATGTGGTGGAACTTCGTTGCACGCAACAAGGCCGAGCTGACGGCGGCATGTCGCGAGTGGAACGAAGGACACGAGAAGTTCGGCGCCGTGACCGGTTACGACGGCGCGTCGCTCGTCGCGCCGATGCCGCCCTGGGACGCCTGATCGCGGCGAAAGCTTGAGCTTCGCCGGCACACTCCCAGAACAAGCTCCGGATCCCGGCCTGGAGAGGCTGCCGATGCTGGAACGGGATGCGCACGCGCTGCTGGACGCAGCATCGCGGGTCAAGGTCATCGAGGCCTACGGCATGACGTCGGAGCGTGACGCCGACGCAACGACACAGCGGACCACCTGGTGAAACTGCGCCTGATGCGCTTCGTCGACGAGGGCCGCGCGCAGCTGTGGCTGACCAATCCCGGCCGCTACTGGGCGTTCAACGGCGGCTACATGGCGTTCCTGAAGGAAGAGCCCTACCGTGCTGCCAGCGCCTCGGGCGGCAAGGGCCGCAATCCGGAACTCGAACAGCTGCGCTGTATCTTCTGACGCTGCGCATGCGCACGTTCTGGTAGAGCTTCGGAATCTCGATCGCGAGTTTTCTCTTGTCGCTCCTGTCGATCTACTTCGCGGTTCGGTGTGGCGGAGCGTTGCTGGCACGGTGACAGCAGACGTCATCGAGCAGCCCGGACGAAGTCCGGAGGCTTCTTCTTCCACACATCACCAGGATCCGATGAAGCTCAGCGTGGCGGCGCAGTAGCGGTAGCCGTCGTCGGCGGCATCGCCCGCCAACCCGCCCGTGTTCGAGCACTGGGCTTGCGCCTCGAGGCCATAGTGGTCCGTGAACCAGCCCCGCAGGCCGATTTCGGCGCCGTAGAGGTTCTCGCTGCCGTTGCCGTCGATGCGCTGCCGGCCGCCGCTGGCCCGCAGCGCGAGCTGCCAGCGCTGATCTGCCAGAGGTACCACGTAGCGCAGCCACAGTTCCGCCTCCTCGAGTCGCCGCGGGCTGAAGTACCCCACGCCGGGCGCGTCGGCATCCACGCGCTTTGCTCGCAGCTGCGCGCCGAAACCCGCCCAGGCCTCCGACGCGTAATCCAGCCGGAAAACGCGCCCGAGCCGCTCGTTCCCGTCGTCGAACGACTGGCCGAAGGCGGACACGATCAGCGTCAGCAGCCCCCAGAACCGGTAGTCGCCCGACAGCCCATAGGTGTCCACGTGGTTCTCGTCGCGCACCGCGCGCACCGTGTCCACCAGTTCGCGGTCCGCGAACGCCTCGAAATACCACGTCGCATCCGGCTTCCAGATCGCGCTCACGCCGCCGAGTACCGGCGACCAGTCGGACCCGATCAGCGGATTCAATCGCAGCTTGACGCGCGTGCGTTCGGTGGTTGGCGCCTCGAAATCCAGGCGCAGCGCCTTGAACGATTCGCTGCCGTCGTCCGACTCGAGGTGGCGCCAGCCGAGCCAGGCCGCGCCGCTGCTGTCGGCGGCGACCTGTGGTAGTGCGCGCTGGTAGCCCGCGTAGAACCACTGCTGCGACTGGTGGTCGGTGTCGTCGCTCGCGTGCGCCTCACCGAGCACGCGGTAGTCGTACGCGCCGGCGGTAGCGGGAAGGCAGAGCACCGCGAGCGCCGACAGGCGCCCGATCACCACGACTTGCGCCGGTTGAACAGCTCCGATGCGTAACCGACCAGGCTCGCCGGCGACAGGATCAGCTGATAGAGCAGCGTGAAGAAGACCACGCCGAGTAGGTTGCGTCGCACGCGCAGTCCGTAGCGCCGGAATATGGCGCGTTGCTTGAGGAACATCAGGGCATTGACGAAGGCGGCGAGTGGGATGAGCAGGAGCGTGAGCACGCCGACGATCAGGTAGGACTGGAACACCAGCGCCGCTATCACGCCCGGAACAAACACGAACAGGTACGCGAGGTCCAGGAACGGGAACGCGAGATTGAGATAGACGAACGGCAGGTTCATGCGCGGGTTGGCGAGGATGCGCGGATACCGCTTGAACGCTTCGATAACGCCGCGCGACCAGCGCTTGCGCTGGCGGTAGTAGGCGCCGTACGTCTCGGGCACGTTGGTGAACACGAAGGCGTTCTCGGCGTAGCCGACCCGATAGCCATCCTCCAGCATCGCCCATGTCAGGACAATATCCTCGCCGACCGTCTCCTGCCATCCGCCCTGCGCCAGCAGCGCTTCCTTGCGGTAGATCGAGAATGCACCCTGAGCCACGAGCGTACCCTGGAACAGCGACTGGATGCGCTTGACCACCGCGATGCCGAGGAAATAGTCCCATTCCTGGAGCCGCGTGATGAAGTTCACGCGCGAGTTGCGGACCAGCACGGTGCCGGCCGTCGCGGCCGTGTTCGGCGGGCTCTGGAGCTGGTTGACCACAAGGTTCGCCAGCGCATCACGAAACAGCGTGGTGTCCGCGTCGACGGTCAGCACCAGGTCGTGCGCGGCCCGCGCCAGGCCGGCATTCAGGGCGCGGGCCTTGCCGCCGTTCTGCGGCATTCCGATCAGCTCGACGGCGAAGTGTTCCGGGTAGTCCCGAGCCTCGACATAGCGCTGAACGCGCGCGCGGGTGGCGTCCGTCGAGCCGTCGTCGATGACGAGAATGTGTACCGCGCTGTCGTATTTCTGGCGCGCCAGCGAGGCGAGCGTGTCCTCGATGCAGGCTTCCTCGTTGTACGCCGCGACCAGCACGGTTATCGGCGGGAGCACCGCCACCGCGGCGAACACCGGGCGTCGATCCAGCAGCAGGCCAGCCAGCAGGAAGGAGTTGGCAAGCCCCGGCAGCAGGGCCACGCCCGTCACCAGGACCCAGGCCAGCGGCCGGCCCATGATTGCCGCGATACCCGCGATCCACGGCAACGCGATCCAGACGCTCAGGGAGAACCAGGCGAAACCGAAAACGAGCGCGAGGACCAGCTTCCACCGGACCGGCACATAAATCGCCCGGTCGCGGGTGGAGCGGCGGGTGGCGGACGCCGGAGCGGCTCCGACGGCATCGATCAGACTGGTCAAGGAAGCGGGGTTCCGGGGTTGCGGGGCGCGCGTACCGGGCAATTACCGTACCGCTCGCCCGGAGACGGTTTTCCGACACGCATGGCCTCCTGTCCCGGACGTCCGGTGGTAATCGGCGAGGCCGCCATCCCCGGTTCGGCAACCGTCCGCGGGTGCCTGCAGGACGCTCGCGAAGGCCCCCGGCGGACGGCGACGCCCACGTGGCACGGTTCGCGCTGCGACAATCGCCTACGAAACGGGAGATTCCGATGCGTTGTTCCCTGCAGACCTTGATGCTGCTCGCGGGCCTCGTGTCCGGGCCTTGCGCCGCGGCCACGCCTCTGACCGAGCTGTACAAGAGCACACCCGCGCCCCCGAAGGATCCGGCGACGGCGCTGGCCTGGGTCAAGGACGGGAAGGTCGTGGCGCCCGAGATCGTGACGCTCGAATCCAATCTGCAGGCCGCACAGGCGACGGCGTTGGCCGAGGCCACCAAAGCCGCTGCCGGCGCCCCAGCGGCGACGCCGGATACGGCCGCCGTCAGCACGGCCGCGGCCGGCTATCGCGCCTACGTCGCTGCCAACGAAGGAGCGAATGCGCCAGAGGCGGTCCTGGGCGGCCGCGTGAAATGGCTGGCCAGCCGATTCAGCGGACTGAAGAAGCGCGTCGCCGGCACCGACCGCGCGACCGAAGTGCGTGAGCAGGAGCTGGCAGCGTATCGCTCGCTGTTCGCCGACTGGCAGACACAGCGCACGCCGATCGTCAGCAAGGCGCAGGCGGAGCTCGCCGCCGCCGGCGAACCGACCGCGATTGCTTCACCGGAGAGCCGCGCCGCGGTGCAGCGCTACCGGGCCGCGATGATCAACGAGGTGGAAGTGTTGCTCGGCCTGACGCGCTTCTCGGTCGAACGTGCAGCGGGACTCGAATCGGCTGACGCGTCGACGGTCGAGAGCGGCAACACCTTGTGGGACCTGATGACGGACACGCGCAAGCGGCCGCGATCGTGAGTGCCCCGTAGCCCGGACGCAGTCCGGGGTTGTCGCTGATCGATGAAGCGGAATCCCGGACTGCGTCCGGGCTACGGGGCGTGCTCAATGCACGACGCGGGCGATCCACTCCGCGATGCCGCGCCCGATGACGTCCGGCGCGTCCTCCTGCAGGTAGTGCAGGCCCGGGCCGATGTCGACGCTCTCCAGCATCGGCAAGGTTTCGCGGTAGCGCGCGGCATCCGCCGGCGTCACCAGGATGCCCGGCGTGCCCCAGAACAGCAGCTTCGGCACCTTCGAGCCACGCAGCCAGTCCATGTACGCCTGCGCAGCGGCGACCACGTCCGCGGGCTGCCCTTCGATGGGCAGGTCGCGCGGAAAGCTCAGCATCGGCTTGCGCGAGGCACGCTCGCCGAACGGCGCGCGGTAGTGCGCCATCTCGGCTTCGGTCAGGCCGCGCGCGACGGCGCCCGGCAAGACCTTTTCGATGAACACGTTCTGGTCGAGCACCAGTTCCTCGCCCGCACCGGGCGTGCGGAAGGCCTGGAACAAGGGACGAATGCCTTCGGGCCAGTCGTTCCAGGATTTCACCGGCGAGATGAATTCCATCATCGCGATGCCCTTCACGCGTTCGGCATGGCGGCGCGCCCAGTTCAGTCCGAGCGCCGAACCCCAGTCGTGGATGACCAGCGTCACATCACCGAGTCCCATCTTCTCGATGAAGGCGTCGACGTAGCGCACCTGATCCTCGAAGCGATACGCCAGATCCGGCTTGTCCGACTTGCCGAAGCCGACGAGGTCCGGCGCGATGCAGCGCGAATTCGCGGCGACGTGCGGAATGATGTTGCGCCACAGATACGAGGACGTCGGATTGCCGTGCAGGAACAGCACCGGCGATGCGTCCTTCGGGCCCGACTCGATGTAATGCATCTTCGAGCCGAGCACGTCGACGTAGTGGGGCGGGAAATCGTAGCGATCGCTGAGAGGCATGCGGGGCTCCATTGCGGACATCGGGAGGTGTGCCCGGCTGGGACCGCAGTCGGGCAATTTGCGATGCCGACGTTTTACTGGGTTTCTTCGGCGCCGAGCAGTAGGGCAATCGCCTGTCGCCGCGCGGAACGGGACCCCGGCTATTCCGCCGCGAACGCGTCGTCCGGCAGGTTCTTCACCTGCAGGCGGCTGCGCCGAAGATGACTGACGACGATGCGATAGGCCTCGCGGCTGTTGCCGGTGCGCATCGCGTCGTACAGCACGCGGTAATCGGCGAACTGGCGCTCGCGATCGGCCGTCGAAAGATAGGGGTAGACCTGCATGCGCAGGATCTGCGTGGGCACCGCAGGGTGGATGCGGGCAAGTTCACGATTGCCCGCAACGTCGAAGATCGCCTCGTAGAACGCGTTGCGATCGATCGACAGCAGCACGCGATCGCCGATCGGTCCGTGCTCGCTGAGCTTCTCGTACGCCGCTTTCAGACGGGCACGGTTCTCCGGCTTCTTCATGTGCATGGCCGCCAGCCGCGCCGCCAGGCCCACGACCGCCTGCAGCGCCTGCAGCATGTCGACGACCTCGCGGCGCGTCATCAGGCGGATGTAGGCGCCCCGATGCCGGCTCAACTCGACGATGCCCTCCGCCGACAGGCGCTTGAGCGCCTCGCGCACCGGGCCGCGACTGACCCGGTGATCACGCGTCATGTCCGCCTCGATCAGCCGCTGTCCCGGCACGAAGCGCCCCAGCAGGATGCCGTGCTTGACCGCGTCCACGACCTGGTCCGGTGAACTCGGGCCATGGCTTTCCGTCTCCGCGGGAATCTCCATCTCGGGCTCAGCCGCGCGCACGAGCGGCGCGGCCTTGCGTTTGGCAGCGCGGCTGGTCGCAGTGGCATTCATCAGCGGCTTCTCCCTTGTCCCGACGTCCCCGACCATCCCCGGCGACCGCCCCGGGTCCCGTTGTTCGTCAGGCAATATTGTCCTACGCTCCGCCGACTTTCCATCCCGGATGGCACCTCATGGGCTTTCGGGAAACAACCAGAATCTGGAGGCGGGACCATGGGTCGAGTGTCAGGCAAGGTGGTGCTGGTGACCGGCGCAGGCGATGGAATCGGCAAGGCTACGGCCAAGCTGTTCGCCAAGGAAGGCGCGAAGGTCTTCTGCGTGTCGCGCACGGCGTCGAAGCTCGAGACGGTGGTCAAGGACATCAAGGGCGCTGGCGGCGACGCGGCGTTCTTCGCCGCGGACCTGTCCAAGTTCGAGGGTGCCGAGGGCGCTTTCAAGGCGGCGATCGCCGCCTACGGCCGTATCGACATCCTGGTCAACGCCGCGGGCGTCGGCTACAGCTGGGAAGAGAAGAGCCCTGGCTCGATGGCCGAGACGGCCACCTGCGAGCCGGAGAAGTGGCGCGAGGTGATGGGCATCAACCTCGACTCGCTGTTCTACGTCTGCCGCCTCGTGGTGCCGCAGATGCAGAAGCAGCAGAGCGGCGCGATCGTCAACGTGGCCTCGATCTACGGAATGATCGGCGTGCCCAACGCGCATGCGTACACGGCATCCAAGGGCGCGATCATCAACTACACGCGCTCGCTGGCCGTCACCTACATCAAGGACAACATCCGTTCGAACTGCCTGTGCCCGGGCTTCATCGACACCGGCATGGTCGCGTCGGTGACACCGCTGTTCAAGGATCCGGCGATCGGCAAGCAGATTTCGCCGTCCGCGCGTCCGGGTACCGCCGAGGAGATGGCGTACTCCTGCCTGTTCCTCGGCTGTGACGAGTCCAGCTATTGCAACGGCACGATCCTGGTGGCCGACGGCGGCAGCATCTCGCAGTAGTCGTTCACGTAGCCCGGACGAAGTCCGGGAAGCCGTCACTCAGCTAAGCAGCGCATCCCGCTCTTTCGCTCCGCGAAATTCAACGTCCGGGCTACGGTTCGGGCGCTGCCATTCCGGCGGCGCCCACAGGTGCTTGAGGCGCATCGCCAGCGGACCGCGCGTGAACACGTCGCGCCACATGTCGGCGAACTCGTGGAAATTGAGCACCAGGAAGTTCGCGCTGTGCGGCTGGCGCGTGGCGATGCCGTACTCGACCTTCTCCTGCTCTTCCTCGTACGTGCCGAACCAGCGATCGAACAGGATCAGCACGCCGCCGTAGTTCTTGTCGATGTACTGCGCGTTGCGGCCGTGATGCACGCGATGGTTCGACGGCGTGTCGAACACATACTCGATCCAGCGCGGCAGCTTGCCCACGCTCTCCGTGTGCACGAAGTACTGGTAGCAGAGGTCCACCGCGTACAGGAAGAACACCACCGGAGGCGGCACGCCCAGGAAGATCAGCGGGCAGAAGAACAGCCACCAGCCGGTGATCGAGTACAGCAGGCTCTGGCGCATCGCCGTCGTGAAGTTCATGCGCTCGCTGCTGTGGTGCACGACGTGCGCCGACCAGAACCAGCGCACGCGGTGGCTGGTGCGGTGGAACCAGTAGTAGCAGAACTCCACGCCGATGAAGATCGGCAGCACGGTCCACGCATTCACCGGCACGTCGAACAGCCGGTGCTGGTAGATCCACAGCGTCGCCACGCCGGTGATCAGCAGGTGCGCGCCCAGTTCGAACACCTGGTAGCTGCCGCCAAGCGACAGGTTGGCCAGGATGTCGCGCCACTCGAACTGCGCGCGCTTGCCGCGGCCGCGCATGACCTGCCACTCGATGGCGAACGCGATCAGGAAGACCGGCGACATGCCGATCAGCAGCACCTGCTTCCAGTCCACGTCCGGACCCAGCATCTGCACCAGGGTTTCCATTGCGCGCTCCTCGTCGTTCTTCGATGGCGCATGGTCGCGTCGCGGGCCGCGTCGGGGCTTGACCCTGGCCGCCTTGTTTTTGACATTTCTCGCCATCATCTGAGGGCGCCGTCGCCTGCACCCCGAGACCGGGTCATCGGGCATCCTGATGCAACGGCAGCGAACGGGGGGTGGGGATCGGCATGAGGGGAAGGCGGACACAGGCGACAGGCGATGCATCGGCGCCGCAGCCGCGTGCGGTCCGCGCCAACGCGGCACGCGGTGTCGTTCCCGCCAGCTATGTCCGCCTGCTCTACGAATATCTCGAAAACCGGAACATCGACGCGGTGAAGCTGCTCGGAGAAACGGCGCCCGAACCGACCGGGCCCGCGCCGGGCCGCTACCCGGTGGAGCGATGGCGCCGTCACCTGGAAAAAGCTGCCGCGCACCTGCAGGACGACGATCTGGGCCTGCACCTCGGCCGCACCGTGACGCCGCGACATTTCGGTGTCATGGGCTACGTGCTGCTGGCCTGCGGCACGCTCGGCGCGGCGCTCACGCGGCTGCACCGGTACCAGCGGCTGGTCTACGACGTCAGCCCGATGCGCTTCGAGACGCACGGCAATTCGGTGACGCTCGAATGGGGAACGGAGAACGGACGGCCGGGCCGTCTCGTCGATGAGACGGCGATCACGGCGCTGGTGCAGTTCGCGCGCGATGTCACCGGCGCCGTCGACACGACCATCGACGAGGTCCACTTCGTCAACGAACCGCCGGCCAACCCGGCGTCCTACCGCCGCTATTTCGGCGGCCAGGTGCGGTGGGAGCAGGACGCCACGCGCGTGAGCCTGCCGCTATCGCTGCTCGCGCGTCCGCTGCGCCAGCCCGACGCGGCGCTGCTGGGCCTGCTCGAACAGCAGGCCGAAACGCTGCTCGCCGATCTGCCCGAAGCCGGCGATCTCGAACAGGCGGTACGTCGCGCGGTCGGCTCGACGGTTCGCGAAGGCGAGGTCACGCTCGAGCGCATCGCCAGCGCGCTGCACCTGTCGCCGCGCACGCTGCATCGCCGGCTCGATGCGCTCGAACTGGGCTTTCGCGAACTGCGCGACGACACCCGGCGGCGCCTGGCGGAGCAGCATCTCGCGGATCCCGGAATGGGCATCGCCGAGGTCGCGCTACTGCTCGGTTACTCCGAACAGAGCGCGTTCACCCGCGCGTTCAAGCGATGGACGGGATCGACGCCGCGCGCGTTCCGTCAGGAACAACACACGACGTAGCCCGGACGAAGTCCGGGAACGCCGCGCTTTACGGAGCGGGAACCCGGACTTCGTCCGGGCTACGGTTCAGCTGGACACCTCAGGCCGCGACCTTCGCGAAATCGCCGCGCTGATAATCCTGGATCGCCTGCTCGATCTCTTCACGCGTGTTCATCACGAACGGTCCGTACTGCACGATCGGCTCGTTCAACGGCCGCCCGGCGACGAGGATGACGCGCGTCTCCTCCGCACCGGCCGCGATCACCATGCGATCACCGGCCGACAGCACGCCGGCTGCCTGTCGCGGCAGCGCGCGTGCGGAGTCGCCGTCGCCGATGATGGCCGCGCCCTCGTAGCTGTACACGAAGGCCGTGTGGCCCGTCGGCAGCGCGTGTTCGAAGCGCGCGCCGGCCGGCAGGTGCAGATCGAGATACAGCGGATCGGTGCTCAGCGGACGTTCCGCCGAATTGATCGGCCCACTCGTGCTCGTCTCGCCCGCCTTCACCGTGCCCGCGATCACCTTCACGTGGCCGCCGCCCGGCAGCGCGACCACCGGAATCTCGCCGGCCGGGATGTCGCGATACCACGCCGCCTTCATCTTTTCCTTCGCCGGCAGGTTGAGCCAGAGCTGGAACCCGCGCATTCGGCCGCTCTCCTGCAACGGCATCTCGGAATGGATCACGCCGCGCCCGGCCGTCATCCACTGCACGCCGCCCGGTCCGAGATCACCGACGTTGCCGAGGTGATCCTTGTGCTGCATGCGGCCGTCGAGCATGTACGTGACGGTCTCGAACCCGCGATGCGGATGCGGCGGGAACCCGGCGATGTAGTCGTCCGCGTTGTCGGTGCCGAACTCGTCGAGCATCAGGAACGGATCGAGGTAGAGCCCGCGCTGGCTGCCGATGCTGCGGCGCAGCTTCACGCCGGCGCCGTCGGACGTCTCCACGGAGCGGATGACCTGGGCGAGGGTTCGCGTGTTCGTGTTCATGGTGTTCTCCACGTTGGGGTCGAGTTCCCGGATTGCGAGAGCCGTTGCCCGGGTGCAACCCGGGGCTTTCACTCTGACAAGCCTTCTCCAAATCGGACCGCAAAAACTTCCCGGGTTGCACCCGGGCTACGAATCAGGCGCGTCGATCCAGGCTGTACGCACCGGCACCCTGGGCCACCAGCAGCAGGAAGCCGCCGGCGATCGAGACGTTCTTCAGGAACATCGTCATCTGGATCGCGTCGTCCGGCTTGAAGTGGAACAGCGCGGCCGAGACCAGGCTGAAGCCGGCCAGCAGGAAGGCGAAGAGCCGCGTCTTCCAGCCGACGATGATCGCCAGCGCGCCGAGCACTTCGAGCGCGATCACGATGGGCAGCAGCGCACCGGGCACGCCTTGCGAGGCCATGTAGCCCGCCGTCCCTTCATAGGCGCCGATCTTCTGCAGACCGGCGAGCAGGAACAGCGAGGCAAGCAGGACGCGGCCAACGGGTGCGGCGAGGATCTGGATCTGGTTCATGGAAAATCTCCTGGGTGGATGAGGGTGAGGGTTACGCGGCGAGCCGCGCGATGGAATCGTTGGCCTGCTCGATCGCACGCGCCTTGAGGTCGGCGCTGATCGCCAGGCCCTCGGCGTACACGAACTCCACGTCTTCGATGCCGATGAAGCGCAGGAAGTCGCGGACGTAGCTCGTCTGCGTGTCCAGCGGCGTACCGGCCAACAAGCCGCCGCGCGCTGCCAGCACGTACACCTTCTTGCCGGTGATCAGGCCGACCGGGCCATCGGCGGTGTAGCGGAACGTCACGCCGGCGCGGGCCACGTGATCGAAATAGGCCTTGAGCTGTGAAGGCACGCCGAAGTTGTAGAGCGGCAGGCCGAGGACGATCACGTCGGCCGCGCGCAGCTCGTCGATCAGCGTGTCGGAGTAGTCGACCACGGCCTGCTGCTCGGGCGTACGGGCTTCCGGCGCGGCCAGGAAGGCGCCGAAGCGGCGCGCATCGAGATGCGGCACCGGGTCGCCGGCCACGTCGCGGGTGACGACGCGCACGTCGCCATGGCTCGCCCGGAAGCTGTTCACGAAGCGCTCGGACAGCAGGCTGGACTGACCCTTGCCGGAATAGAGGCTGGCATTGATCTGCAGGAGGTTGAGCGGCTTGTTCATGTGGTTTCTTCCGTCGTGGTGAGGGTGTGCGCCCATTAAATGGTTTCCAGATTGGATAAAAAAGAACATTATTTAGGCCATACCTATCTATTGATTAGATGATGAGCACGCCCCGGATCAGCATCGAGCAGTGGCGGGCCCTCACCGGCGTCGTCGAGGCCGGCGGCTACGCGCAGGCCGCCGAGGCCCTGAACAAGAGCCAATCGGCCATCACCTATGCCGTGCAGAAGATCGAATCGCAGCTCGGCGTGAAGGCCTTCGAGGTGCAGGGCCGCAAGGCCGTGCTGACGCCCACGGGCACGCTGCTGTATCGCCGTGCGCGCGCCCTGCTCGACGAGGCCGCGAGCCTGGAGCGGGCGGCCGGTTCCCTGTCCGCCGGATGGGAAGCGCAGATCCGCCTTGCGGTGGAGATCCTCTTTCCGACCCAGCTGCTGCTGACCACGCTCGACCAGTTCGGCGAGGAGAGCCCGCACACGCGCATCGAGCTGATCGAGTCGGTGCTCGGCGGCACCGCCGAGTGCCTGCTCAAGGGCGAGGCCGACATCGCCATCGCGCCGCAGGTCCCGACTGGTTTTCTCGGCGAACCGCTGATGCAGAGCCGTCTGCGCCTGGTCGCGGCGCCGGGCCATCCGTTGCACAAGCTCGGCCGGCCCGTCGGCCAGAGCGACCTGCGTGCGCACCGCCACATCGTCGTGCGCGATTCCGGCAGCCAGCGTGCCGCCACGCCGCTGAGCCTGGAGGCGAAGCAACGCTGGACCGTGAGCCACATGGCCACCTCGATCTCGGCGGTGCGCGCCGGCTACGGATTCGCCTGGCTTCCCGAGGACAAGATCCGCGACGAGATCCTGTCGGGCGCCATCGCGCCGCTCGACCTGGGCGTCGCGCAGGATCGCGTGGCCACGCTGTACCTGATCTATGCCGATCGCGACTACGCGGGACCGGGAATCCTGCGGCTGGTCGAGCTGCTGCGCGAGAATGTGGCAAAAGCCTGCGCTGCACGCGGCGCATCGGCAACCGCCTCCTCCCCGATCACTCCAGAGAGTTCCAGATGAACGACATCTTCGAAATGGGCAAGCGCGCCGGCGAGCTGCTCAAGGCACGCGGCGAGAAAATCGTCATCGCCGAGACCTCCGCCGGCGGCCTCGTCAGCGCCAGCCTGCTCGCCGTTCCCGGCGCGTCGGCGTACTACGTCGGCGGCGCCATCACGTACTCGTTCGACTCGATCAAGTCGCTCGTGCAGCTGGACATGAAGGAGCTGCGCAAGCAGGGCGTGCGTTCCAGTTCCGAGCCCTACGCGGAGATCCTGTGCCGCGCGATGCTGGCCAAGCACGAGGGCGTGACCTGGGGCCTCTCGGAAACCGGCGCCGCGGGTCCGCCGAATCCGTATGGCGATCCTTCGGGCCACACCTGCATGGCGATCACCGGGCCGGTGAATCTCGTGCGCACGCTGCGCACCGGCAACGAGGATCGCGTCGAGAACATGTGGGCGTTCGCGAAGGCGACGTTGGCGTTGCTCGTCGAGGCCCTGGAAACCGCACCGTAGGGTGCGCTCCGCGCACGAACGCGCGCCCCCGGATGCATGCGAAGACGTGCGCGGAGCGCACCCTACGCCGGCGTCTAGGCCATCCAGCTCCGCGCGTTCTCGAACATCCGGAACCACGGCGTGCGCTGCGCGGCGCCGCCGGAGGCGGCATCCGGCCACCAGGACCCGGTGACGCCGTGGATCGTGCGCTCGGGATGCGGCATCAGGATCGTCACGCGACCGTCCTCGTTGCAGATCGACGTCAGGCCCGACGGCGAGCCGTTCGGATTCGCCGGATAGCGCGCCGCGACTTCGCCCTGGTTGTCGATGAAGCGCATCGCGACCTGGCCGTTGTCCTTCAGCGCGGCCAGATTCGCATCGGTGCGGAATTCCGCGCGACCTTCGCCGTGCGCCACCGCGATGGGCATGCGCGAACCGGCCATGCCGGCGAACAGGATCGACTTCGAATCGAGCACTTCGACCATCGTCCAGCGCGCCTCGAACTGCTCGGAGCGGTTGCGGCGGAACATCGGCCAGCGCGACGCACCGGGCACCAGCTCCTGCAGCGCCGCGAACATCTGGCAGCCGTTGCAGACGCCGAGCGCGAACTTCGACGTGTCCGCGAGGAAGGTCTGGAACTCGTCGCGACCGCGCGGGTTGAACAGGATGGTCTTGGCCCAGCCCTGCCCGGCGCCGAGCACGTCGCCGTACGAGAAGCCGCCGCAGGCGACCAGCCCCTGGAACGTGGACAGCGACACGCGGCCTTCGAGGATGTCGGACATGTGCACGTCCACCGCCTCGAATCCTGCGGCGTGGAAGGCGTAGGCCATCTCGTACTGGCCGTTGACGCCCTGCTCGCGCAGCACCGCCACGCGCGGACGACGCGTCACGGCCGGCACCGCGAGCGGCTGCGGATCGAAACTCAATGACACGCTCAAACCGGTATCGCTGAAGCGGCCCGTCGACTCGAATTCCTCGTCGACGCAATCCGGGTTGTCGCGCAGGCGCGCCATGCGATAGCTGGTCTCGAACCAGGCCTTGAACAAGGTGCTGCGCGCCTCGTCCAGCAACGGGGCTTTCTTCTTGCCGGGCAGCCCTTCGATGACGATGCGATCGTCGTCGCTCGGCGCGCCCACGCGCAGCGCGTTCAGACCCAGGGCCTGCGCGTCGTCGAGCAGCCGCTGCGTATCGCCGGCGCGCACCTGCAGCACCAGGCCCAACTCCTCGGCAAACCAGCCCGCCGCATCGAGGCCGGCCGCACGCAGGCCGCAATGACCGGCGAACGCCATCTCGCACAGCGTCGCCAGCAAGCCGCCGTCGGAACGGTCGTGGCAGGCAAGCACGCGGCCTTCGCCGTTCCAGCGCTGCACGAGTTCGAACGCGGCCTTGAGCTTCGCCGGATCGTCGAGATCCGGCGGCGTCTCGCCGAGCTGCGAGTACACCTGCGTCAGGATCGATCCGCCGAGGCGGTTCTTGCCGGCGCCGAGGTCGATCAGCACGAGGGCTGTCTCGCCCGCGTCCAGACGCAGCTGCGGCGTCAGCGACGCGCGCACGTCGAGCACCGGCGCGAATGCAGTGACGATCAGCGACAGCGGCGCGATCTGCGTGTGCGCGCCCTCGGCGTCGCTCCACACCGACTTCATCGACAGCGAGTCCTTGCCCACCGGGATCGCGATGCCCAGCGCAGGGCACAGTTCGGCGCCGACCGCGCGCACGGTGTCGAACAGCCGCGCGTCCTCGTCACCCTGGCCGCAGGCGGCCATCCAGTTGGCCGACAGGCGCACGTCGGACAGGCTGCCGATGCGCGCCGACAGGATGTTCGTGATCGCTTCGCCGACGGCCATGCGGCCCGACGCGGGCGCATCGAGCAGCGCGAGCACCGGGCGTTCGCCCATGCTCATCGCCTCGCCGGTGGTGGATTCGAAACCGCTCGCCGTGACGGCGCAGTCGGCCACCGGCACCTGCCAGGGCCCGACCATCTGGTCGCGCACCGTCAGGCCACCGACGGTGCGATCACCGATCGTGATCAAAAACTGCTTGGAGGCGACCGACGGATGCTGCAGCACGCGGCGCGCGGCGTCCTCGAAGTTCTCGGGCATCGCGAACGGCACCGCAGCGGCGGCGGCGCGCTGCGTGTCGCGGCGCATGCGCGGCGGCTTGCCGAGCAGCACCGGCATCGGCATGTCCACCGGGCAGCTGCCGTCAGCGTCCTCGACGATGAGCTGGCGCTCCGCGGTGGCGGTGCCGACCACGGCCATCGGGCAGCGTTCGCGCGCGCAGAAACCCTGCAGCACGGCGACGCCCTCGGGACGCACCGCCAGGACGTAACGCTCCTGCGATTCGTTGCACCAGATTTCCATCGGTGACAGCGCGGGATCGGCGCTGAGCACGCTGCGCAGGCGGAAGTGGCCGCCGCGATCGTCCGCGTGCACCAGTTCCGGCAAGGCATTGGAGATGCCACCGGCACCGACGTCGTGCACCGACAGGATCGGGTTCTTGTCGCCCAGCGCCCAGCAGGCATCGACGACTTCCTGGCAACGGCGCTCCAGCTCCGGGTTGGCGCGCTGCACCGACGCGTAGTCGAGCGCCTCGCTCGATGCGCCGGTGGCCATCGAGCTGGCGGCGCCGCCGCCCAGGCCGATCAGCATCGCCGGGCCGCCGAGCACGATCAGCTGCGCGCCGTCGACGACCTTCATCTTGTCGACGTGCTGGCGGCGGATGTTGCCGTAGCCGCCGGCGATCATGATCGGCTTATGGAAGCCGCGATTGCGGCCGTCGGCGGCGATGGCCTCGAAGCTGCGGAAGTAGCCGGCGAGGTTGGGACGTCCGAATTCGTTGTTGTACGCGGCGGCGCCGATGGGCGCCTCCAGCATGATGTTCAGCGCGCTGGCCATGCGCGGCGGGCGCGGCAGATCGCTCTCCCAGGGCTGCGCAAAACCCGGGATGCGCAGGTTGGCCACCGTGAAGCCGCAGAGGCCTGCCTTGGGCTTGCCGCCGCGGCCGGTCGCCGCCTCGTCGCGGATCTCGCCACCGGCGCCGGTGGCGGCGCCCGGATGCGGCGAGATGCCGGTGGGATGGTTGTGCGTCTCCACCTTCATCAGGATGTCGACCGCCTCGTCGTGCGTGCGCCAGACGTGGTCGCTCTCGGCGAACCAGCGCATCGCGTCGTGGCCTTCGATCACCGCCGCGTTGTCGTGGTACGCGCTCAGCACGCCCTGCGGCGAGGCCTTGGTCGACTCCTTGATCATCTGGAACAGCGACAGCGGCTGCGCCGCGCCGTCCACCGTGAATTCGGCGTTGAAGATCTTGTGGCGGCAGTGCTCGGAATTGACCTGCGCGAACATCATCAGCTCGGCGTCGCTCGGGTCCTGCTTGGACGCCAGCGCGTGCTGCACGAGGTAATCGATCTCCTCGCCCGACAGCGCGAGGCCCCAGTCGCGGTTGGCCACCACCAGCGCCTCGCGGCCACCGGCCAGGACCGGGACCCGCCGCAACGGACGAACCGCCTGCGTGTCGAACACGTGCGCCAGCTGCGCGGCATCGGTCAGCACCGATTCCATCATCGGGTCGTGCAGGTCGGCGTAGGCCTCGGGCGGCAAGGTCTCGACGCCCTGAGGCACGACGACGCGCGCCAGCTCCACGCGATGGACGGCCTCCAGGCCGCAGACGCGCGCGATGTCGGTGGCCTTGCTACTCCACGGCGACACCGTTCCCAGGCGCGGCACGACGAACAGCCGGCCAGCGCCGTCCGGTAGCGCGGCCGGGCCATCGCCCAGCAGGCGCCGCAGCGCGGCCGGGTCGGCATCGCCCTGGACGAGGAAGAAATCCTGCACCAGCAGGCCCGTAAGGCCGGGCGCCTTGGGCGCCAGACGCTCGAGCAGACGTGCGATGCGGAACGCGGAAAGTCGCGCGGCCGAGGGAACGACGTGGACGGTCATGGCGACGCGTGAGGTGGGCGACGCGGGAGGGAGCGCAATTTTACCGGGAAGGGTCGGGCGCGAGGGCATCGACCGGAATAAAAGTTCGCGCCGCGCCCCCCTAGCCC
Source organism: Panacagrimonas perspica (assembly GCF_004364935.1). GTDB lineage: Bacteria > Pseudomonadota > Gammaproteobacteria > Nevskiales > Nevskiaceae > Panacagrimonas > Panacagrimonas perspica. The sequence continues at coordinate 322,634 of NZ_SOBT01000010.1, forward strand.
GGGTGAAACCCGGGGCTGCGCTCCGTATGCGAGGGGAACCCCGGGCTCAGCCCGGGCTAGGGGTCACGCCACTTCCCGCCACCCCGAGCTGCGATCCTGCTCCGCGCACACGCACCAGGCCGGATCCTCGTCCAGGGCCTCGCAGATGGCGGCGCGCGCCAGTTCCGGCGTGTTGTTCTTCTCCGAGAGGTGGGTCAGCACCAGCGTGCGCAGGCGCGAGCGGTCCATTCCCCGCAGCAGGCCGGCCGCCTGCGCGTTGGACAGATGCCCCCAGTCGCCACCCACCCGCCGCTTCAGGCTCTCCGGGTACGGGCCGGCCGCCAGCATCGCCACGTCGTGGTTGCATTCCAGCAGCAGCGCCTCGCAGGCATCCAGGCTGCGCGCGACGTGCGGCGTGATGCGGCCCAGGTCCGAGACGATGCCCAGGCGCCGGCCGCCGTAGGCAAACGCGAACTGGCAGGGCTCGCGCGCATCGTGAGGCACCGGGAACGGCTGGACCTGGATCTCGCCGAGCGCGAAGGCGTCGTGCGGCGACACCCGGAACAGCGTGCAGCCGTCCCAGTCGCTGCGGGCGGCCGCGGTGCCGTGGGTCAGGTAGACGGGAATGCCGTAGGCCCGCGCGAGCCGCGCGACGCCGCCGATGTGGTCGGTGTGTTCGTGCGTGACCAGGATGGCGTTCAGGCTGGCCGGATCGAACCCGATGCTCTTGGCGCGCGCATCGATCTCGCGCACCGGGAAACCGCAGTCCACCAGCAGACGGGTCGAGCCGCCCTCCACCACCGTGGCGTTGCCGCGGCTTCCGCTGCCGAGCAGGGCGAAGCGGAACAGGCTCACCGGTCGATCGTGTCCCTTTCAGTTCTTGGTGTCGGTTCCGCCCATCATCATCGGGAACGACAGCACCTTGTCGCTGCCGGTGCTGATGCGCGCCGGGCCGGCCTTGGCCACTTCATCGATGCGGATCACGGAATGCAGCGGGATGTAGAAGCGCTCCACGCCTTCGAACTCGGTCTTGAGCTTCTCTTCCGAGGTGTCCACGACCACCATCGACTTCTCGCCGAACACCAGCTTTTCGACTTCCACGAAGCCCGGCATGCCGCCGTGGCTCACGCCCCTGGCATAGATCTCGTACACCTTCCCGTGGTTGTGGAAGCTGACGCGGTACAGGTGCGGTTTGCTGGGCATGGGGTGGAGGGTGCTCCGGGTTTCGCGACGGTCGGCAATTATCGAAGCCCGCCGGTACCGCAAGCAAACCGGTTGAACGGCATCGATGCCAGCGGCTCGCCGGACGGCTGCGATCCGCAGGCTAAACTGGCCCCATGGAGCCTCCGATCCAGATCGAATCCGAAGGACGCAAGGACTCATCGCGCCCGTCGGCCGTCGAAGAAATGGGCCTGTCGCCGCAGCGCGGCGACGAAGGTCTCGAACGGTTGATGCAGTTGCTCGCCCGCATCGGCGGCACGTCGATGGCGGCGCTATGGGTCGTCGACAGGGAGCGCTCGTTCTTCGCCGCAGCGCACGGCTTCGCGACGCGCGACGTGCCGCGCCTGTCCGCTCTGGGCGAGCAGGCGCTCCGACAGGACGACATCCTGGTGGTGCCCGATGCCGCCCAGGATCCGCGCTTCGCGTCGGACCCGATGGTCACCGGGACACCGCGCGTGCGCTTCTTCGCGAGCATCGCGGTGCGCGGGCGTGACCGCGAGCGCATCGGGGTCTTGTGCCTGATGGATGCGGAGCCGCGCACGCGCGAAGACCTTGCCCGCGCCGCACTGCAGGACCTGCGCGCCATCGTCGAGGACCGCCTGCGACTGCGCTCGGACGCGCTGCACGATCCGCAGACGGGGACGCTCATTCGTCGCCATTTCGATGAACTGGGCGACCGCGAATGGCGCAGGGCGATGCGCGCGCTGGTTCCGATCAGCGTGATCGTGGCCGAACTCGATCACCTGCACGGGTTCACGGGCCGCGAGGGCGCGGCGGCGCTGGATCGCGGCCTGCGTGCAGCCGCCCTGGCGATCCAGTATTCGCTGCACCGGCCCGGCGATTGCGTGGGCCGCTTCGACGACACCCGCTTCGCGATGCTGCTGCCCGGCACCGGCCAGACCGGGGCGGTCGAGACGGCGGAACGCGTGCGCAGTGCCGTCGAAGCGCTGTATTTCCCGCTCGACGATGCCGGCGGCAAGCTGCTGACCCTGAGCGCCGGCGTCTGCACGGTGCGCAGCGATTCGCTTTCACGCACCGATCCGATGTCCAGCATCGAACTCGCGACCACCGCGCTTCGCCGTTCCCAGGCCGCGGGCGGCAATCGCTGGACGCTCGCCGGCTCCGCCGCCGATCCCGTGCTGTCCTGAACCCCGACAATGGATTTCGAACTGCATCCGCGCCTGGCCGCCGACACGTTCGTGCTCGGACAGTGGCCGCTGTGCACGCTGCTGCTGATGAACGACGCGCAATACCCCTGGTGCATCCTGGTGCCGCGCCGCGCCGGCCTGCGCGAGATCCACGACCTGCCCGACGCCGACCAGCAGCAGTTGCTGCGTGAATCCTCGGCACTGGGACGCGCACTGATGCAGGCCTTCGGCGGGTTCAAGCTCAACGTCGCGGCACTGGGCAACGTGGTAGCGCAGCTGCACGTGCATCACATCGTGCGCTTCGACGGCGATCCGGCCTGGCCGGCGCCGGTCTGGGGCAAGCACCCGGCGCGTCCTTACACCGACGCCGAACGTCGAACATTCGTCGAGCGCCTGGCGGCGCATGTGACCGACGCGCAACTCGCGCTCTGATCCACCGGCCCTCGCCTGCCTGTGGGCGCAGGTCTAGACTGCCTCACACCAACCGCGCCGTCCGAAGCGCGGTGATTTACGGGGAGGCCCCATGTTCCGCAGAACACTTGCGATCGGCACGCTCGTCATCGGCGTGCCCGCGCTCCTCAGCTTCCTCGTCAACGCCCAGCCGCCACCCGAGGGCATCCCGGCCGACGTCGAACAGCCGTCCGCCAAGTCTCCCGCGCCGCTGACCGCCGACGGCGCCTACTCCACCGAGCATTACTGGCCCGAAGCCGGCAAGTATCCGGTGCCCGACGAGCCCTACTCGCTCACGCTGCGCTCGGTGTCCCTCGAAGACCTGGCCGCCCGCAACATCCTGCCGCTGGGCATCTACAAGGGCACGCCGGAACTCAACGCGCGTCGCGACTGGTTCAACGCACATTTCTACGACACGCTCGCCGCGAAGAAGGTGTGGTCCGACGGCGCGCAGCACTACACCAGCGAGTGGCAGGCGCCGGTGACCTGGAAATACGCCGGCATCCCGCAGGCCGCGCCTCCGCCCTGTGACAAGCCGCAGCCCACCGGCTACGACGCCGAGTCCTGCCGCTACGTGAACTCGCTGTTCAAGGACGTGGCCGACAAGGACAAGCAGAAGCAGTACCGCGAACAGGCGCGCCGCGGCCGCGACGTCTGGTTCAAGGGCACGTTCGGCAACCAGGACGAGATCTACCTGCACTTCGCGCGCACCACGCCCAACGGCATCAAGGACATCTGGTACCCGTGGCTGGACACGCGCGAGCGCGCCACGCGCTTCACCAAGTACGGCCTGATCAACGATCCCGATTGCAGCGCCGGCGACGAGTCCACGTTCTGGTGGGACCGCTGTCCGGACCCGCATTCGAGCGGCGTGCTCGGCTATCGCAAGTACTACGCGGATCCGACCAAGGATACGGCCGGCAAGGTCGTGTTCGATCCCAAGACCGCGCCGTACCGCGACGACGAACTGCAGAAGAACCTGCGCTTCGTCGTGGGACATCCTTGCGTGCAGTGCCACGTGGGCTTCGATCCCACGCATCCGCCGAAGGATCCGAACGAGCCGGAGTGGGACAACCTCTCCGCGACGATCGGCAACCAGCACATCAAGCAGCCCGAGATGTTCTTCCAGGGCACGCCCAAGGACGCGCTGGCGCGCATCGCGCTCGAGGCAGGACGTCACGGCACCATCGACACCAGCCTGGTCGCCAACGACTTCCAGAACAATCCGGGCACGCAGAACAACATCATGGACTTCCATAACCGGATCGTCCGCGAGCAGTTGATGAAGGACCCGGTCACCGGCGAGCTGAAGAAGGGCCTGACGCAGAACGTACTCAAGGGCGGTGAAGACAGCGTCGGCGATCACCTCGCGCTGATCCGCGTCTACGTCAACATCGGCATGTGCACCGAGGAATGCTGGACGCCGAACTTCCCGACGCCGGGCAGCTTGTTCGGCGAGTCGTCGCACCAGCGCCCGTTCCGCATCACGCAGTGCGCCAAGGACTGCGACGCCTGGAACTACGCCGACGCCAAGATGCCGGACCTCGCGGCCTTCCTCGTCACCGGCGGGCCGACCTACCTGCTCAAGGCCAACGACGTCGATGCCTCGCCCGGCGGGCGCTACATCGACCTGGGCAAGGTGCCGACCGGCCGCAAGATCTTCGCGCGCGAGTGCGCGACCTGCCACAGCTCGAAGGTCGCCCCCGCCGCCACGCGCGCCGACAAGGCGGCACTGGAACGCTTCTACGAAGGTCACGTCTTCGGCGCCGAGGAGTACTGGCAGTACGAGTTCGCCGAGAGCGAGCGAAACTCCGAGGAGTTCAAGGCGCGGCATCTGGCCAACGGGCGGCCCAAGCAGTTCGCCGAGAAAGGCATCTACGGCCAGGACTGGCTCGGCAACGACGAGCCCACCGCGTTCAACATCGTCGGCACCAACAGCTGCCGCGCGCTGCACGACAACCACAACGCCGGCCACATCTGGGAAGAGTTCTCGTCGGAGGACTACAAGATGCGTCCGTCGCCGGGCAGCGTGCCGGTCACGATCGCACGCATGGTCCCGGGCCTGGGCGGCGTGAAGATCGGTGAGCGCAAGATCGAGGGCGGCCCCGGCTACCTGCGCAACATCTCGCTGCTGTCGCTGTGGGCGCACGCGCCGTTCCTGCACAACAACGCGATCGGCGAGCTGACGTATCTGGCGGACAACAAGACCATCGACTACACCGTGAAGGGCCGCATCGCGCAGTTCGAGAACGCCTTCGACGAACTGATGCGATCGGACAACCAGACCGTCACCGGTCATCGCCCGGAAAAGATCACGCGCGTGTCGCAGGACTTCAAGCTCGCTGCGCGCGAGGACGGCCAGGGCTTCATCAAGCTGCCGGTGTCCAAGGGCACGCCGCTGGGTTATTTCACGAGCCTGAATCCGCATCGCCCGCTGACGATGAAGTGCGACGATCTGGTGGAGAACAAGGGACATCAGTTCGGCGTGTCGCTGTCGGCCGAGGACAAGCTCGCTCTGCGGGAATTCCTGAAACTGATGTGAGCCGCGCGTCCGCAACGTGAAACGCCTTGCGGCCGTCGTCGTCGTCCTGCTGCTCGCGCTGGCCGGCGCGGGCGCGTGGCTGTGGTTCAGCGCCGAAGGTTCCACAGCGCCCGACATCAGCGACCTGACGAAGCACTCCGGCTCCGCGCTGGGCCCGGTTTCCGCCAAGGCCATTCCGCAGGACGACCTGCCGCCGGCCGGCACGCGCAGCCTGTTCGACCATGTCCTGGCGCAGAACGACGGCCTGCCATTCCCGTTCGAGAAGCTCGTCGGCGTGATCCAGCGACAGGCGCCTGAAGGCAGCCAGCCGCTGGCCGTGATGATTCCGCTGGGCCGCTCGCTGCTCAAGGCGAGCGCCGACTTCCACAAGCCGCGTGTCGTGTTCGCTGCCGATTACCACGCGGACAACAGCGACGCGAACCTGGGCCTGGCACCGCGCGGCCAGTTGTTCCTCGGCTTCACCGAGGCGGCCAACGAGATCGAAGTCGTCAGCTACAACGAACTGGCCGGGCGTTTCGAATTCCAGCTCGTGCAGAACTACTGCGAAGGCTGCGTGCCGCGCATCGTCTACGCGCGCCGCGCCATCTGCCAGACCTGCCACCAGGGCGGTTCGCCGATCTTCTCGGTGCGGCCGTGGCAGGAGACCAACGGCCAGCCCGAGATCGCCAATCGCATCGTCGCCGCACGCGGCGCCGATCCCTACCTCGCCGTGCAACCGGCACAGCCGCTGTCCTCGCCCGAGCGCATCGACGAACTCACCGACGTCGGCAACTTCATCAACGCAACGCAGCGCTCCTGGCTCGACGGCTGCGGCGCGGAAGGCGTGGAGTGCCGGCGCCTGATGCTGCGACTGGCGCTGCGTTTCCTCGACGATCCGGCTGCGTTCGATCCCGGGCAGCCGGATGCGACGCGCCTGCGCGAACTGCAGGCGCAGGCCTGGCCCGCAGGTGGCATCCCGGTGCCGAACAACGACCTGAACAATCGCGACCCGCTGAACGAGAAGCTCGCGTGGCGCGACCGCATCGGCCAGATGTTTTCGAAGAAGACCGGTGCGGCGGCGAAGAACAACGAGGATCTCGATGCGTTCGAAAAGCTGCCCAAGCTGCCGGCGAATCTCGATCCGCTGACGTCGCGCACGCCCAAGCAGGTGTTGAGCGCGCAGGATCTCGATGGCGTGTTCGGCCTGGCGCAATTCTTCACCGCTTCCGATCGTCGCACCTTGCTCGCGGCAGGCGGCTTCGTCTGGACCGCGACGCTCGACGCCGTGGACCGGCTGCCCGCGGAAGTGTTCGCAGCGCAACCGTTCTCGCGCGTGAAGACGCTGCAGGCGCTGATGGCGCCGGGCGTGATCCTCGACGTGCGCAAGGATGCGAAGGCGCGCGTGCAGCCCGGCTACTGCTGCCTCGCGACCACCGAGATGTCGCCGCCGGTCGCCATCGGCGTTCCACCGCTGCAGATCAGCGACGGCTCGGTGCTGCATCACTTCGAACAGCATTGCTTCGCCTGCCATCGCGGCAATCCGGCGAAGCGTCTGAACTTCATGGGCGGCGCCAGCGAGGCCGAGGTGCTGGAGTCGATCAAGGCGACCGCCGCGATTCGCGACGCGCTGGACTGGGATCGCTATCGCAACACCGACAAGGCGAACAAGCTGATGCCGCCGGCGGATTCGGTGCAGCGCGCGGCAGTCGAAGCCGAGCTGGCGCAGAATTCGAAGCTGCTGGAACAGATGCGCGAAGTGGTGCCGGGCATGTTCGACTTCTGATGGCGACAGAACGTTTCAACGCAGAGGCGCAAAGGACGCAGAGAAAAATGAAAAGCGCACGACGGCCCGACCTGGTTTCCTTCGCGTCCTTTGCGCCTCTGCGCTGGATGCTGTTCGTCGTCGCCTGCACCGCGGCCATCGGCAACGCCAGGGCCGAGCCGGCGTTCGCGCGCCTCTACAAGCAGCAGTACGGCTATCCGCCCTCCTGCAACGCCTGCCACAAGGACGGCGGCGGCACACCGCGCAACGACTACGGTGACCAGTTCAAGAAAGCCGGCGAGAACCTTGCTGCCTTCGACAAGATCGCCGCGCTGGACGGCGATGGTGACGGCTTCTCCAACAGCGAGGAGGCGAGCGCAAAATCCAATCCCGGCTCGAAGAACTCGACGCCGCAGGCCAAGGGCGACTGGCTCGACACCGCGAGCCTGATCCCGCGCGAGGTGCAGGCCCTGTTCCCCGGCGTGCGCGCGTACCTTCCGAAGGATGCGCTGCTCACCGACGCCGACATCGCACGCGCCAAGGCGCTGGGCGCAGAGCTCGGCAAACAGGACGAGAACACCATCTACATCCCGCTGCAGGATCAGCGGCCGGCCGGCACCGCGCTGATCTTCCCGGCCGAGTTCAACAAGAAGGCGTTCTTCCTGCTGCTCGCCACCGATCGACAGCTCAAGGTGATCGCCGTGCAGCCGCTGAACACCGCGCATGTGCCCGATGCGGCGAAGAGCGCCGTGTACGCGAGTTTCAAAGGCGTGTCGCTCGACCAGTTGCCGGTGGCCAAGGGCAGCGGGATCGACGCCGCGATCACCACGGCGGTGAAAAAGGCCGGCACCTTGATGTTCGTGAGGTTGAAGAATGCGTAGCGCGATAGCGGGCGCGCTGGTCGCGCTGTGGATCGGGTTGGCGCTGCCCGCGGCGGCACAACAAGGTCCCGCCGCCGGGGAACTTCACAGCGATGCCGACGCCCACGGCGCGACAGCGCCCGCCGGATTGAGCGACGCGAACGCGTCGCTCGAATCCGGCGAGTTGGCGCCCTCTTCCGATTCCGCGAACGCGGGATCGGAAGAGGGCGACCAACAGAATTTCGACTTCTTCAGCGATGCGCCGGTGCAGAGCGCCGAGGTGATCGAACTGCCGCCGGAGAAATCACGCTGGCTGACGATCGGCGGGCCGATCGCGCTGCTGGCGCTGTTCTTCGGGATGCTGGTGCAGATCTGGTGGCTGGTGCCGTTCGATTCGCACAGCATCGATCTGAACCTGCGCAACCTGCCGCCCGCGGCCAAGCGCGGCATCGCGATGGCGGTCGGCATGTTCGGTGTGGCCTTCTGCTTCGGCGCTGCCGAGATCTGGTACCAGCTGCGGATCCACGGATCAGCTGAGGCTTACTTCGCGCAGATGTCGCTGGGCAAGCTGATCGCGTTCACGCACGCGCACCTGTTCGGGTTCACGACGAGCTTCTTCATCGTCGGCATTCCGTTCTCGCTGCAGTTCAACCAGATCAAGACCTACCAGTGGGTGTTCCCGGCCGGTCTGGCCGCGTCACTGACCGACGTGATGTCGTGGTGGGGCATCAAGTTCGTGTCGCCGAACTTCGAGTGGGTCTCGATGTTCTGCGGGATCATCTTCTCGTCGACGTATCTGTGGATGCTGGTCGGCCTGCTGCGCGTGCTGCTGTTTCCGGACGTGATCTGGGCGTCGGACAAGGACCGGGCGGAACGGATCGCGGCGCGCAAGGCGCTGAAGCATCGCGAAGGGGATTACTGAACGTAGCCCGGACGAAGTCCGGGGGCTTTTCGCGTTCGATCGAGCGGGATCCCGGACTTCGTCCGGACTACGGGTTGAATTACAACCCTGCGTTGTTCGAGCAATCGGTCGCCGGTACGGCGTAGTGGCCCGCGTAGAGCCGCTCGACGTCTTCGGCATGCGCCCGTGCGATCTCGCAGCGGCGCAGCTTCTGCGTCGACGTCATCTGGCCGTTGTTCGGCGTCCAGTGCTCGAAGATCAGCGCGACCTTGACGATCCAGTGATTGCGCGGCGCGTTCTGCAGCACTTCCTGGCAGCGCTGCAGCAGCACGCTTTCGATGGCGTCGCGCGCGGCGGACGAGTAGTCGCCATCGTTGATTCCGATCTCGGCGCGCAGCATCGCCAGCGGGCCGGGCTGCGGCACGATCAGCGCGGTGAGGAACGGACGCGCCTCGCCGACCACCATCACCTGCTCGACCAGCGGCAGCTCGCGCAGCCGGCTCTCGATATCGGCGGGCGAGGCCTTCTCGCCGGTCGCCGTGACGACCAGTTCCTTGAACCGGCCGACCAGATAGATGCGGTCGGTATCGAGCCGGCTGACTTTATCGCCGGTGCGTAGCCAACCCGAGGGATCGAGCACCTGCTGCGTGCCGGGCTCGTCCTTCCAGTAGCCGAGCATCACGGACGGGCCGCGCACGCACAGCTCACCGTTGGCCTCGATACGCGTCTCGACGCCCTGAAGCGGCGCACCGACGCTGGCCGGATCGAGGTCATCGACGCGATTCACGCTGACCACCGGACCCGCCTCGGTCAGGCCATAGCCCTGCAGCAGCGGAATGCCCAGCGCACTGAACACGCGTCCGATCTGCGGCGACAGCGCCGCGCTACCGGAGATCGCCAGGCGTACGCGTCCGCCGAGGCGCGCACGCAGGGCGTCACCTGCACGACGCGCCAGCACCGTCGGCAGCAACCGCGCCTTGATGCGGCTGGCGTCCTTGCGGCTCGCCGCCCAACCGGCCTCGACCGCAATGCGGAACAAGGTGCGGCGCGTCGCCGAACCCATTTCGAGTTCGTGCATGACCACGCCGTGGATGCGTTCGAACAGGCGCGGAGGTCCGATCAGCACGGTGGGACGCTGCGAGGCCAGATCCTCGGCACCGGATCCGGCGCCGCGACCGAAGACCAGGCTGGCGCCGGCGACGACGCCAGCGTAGATCCAGGCCACGCGCCCGAACAGGTGTGCGAGCGGCAGGTTCGAGAACAGCAGGTCGTCGGTGCGGTACTGCACCGCGTCCTGCACGGCGAACGCGTTGGCGATCAGCGCGTCGTGCGACAGCATCACGCCCTTGGGCCGGCCGGTCGCGCCGGAGGTGTAGACGATGGTCGCCAGACTCTCGCCGCTCGCCGGGTTGTCCGGCAGCGCGGTACCGCGGCGCAGGAACGGAGCGAGCGGTCGCACGCGGCGATCGGCGTGTTCCGATTTGTCACGCAACGAGACGACCATCTGCAGGTCCGGCAGCTTCGCGCGGCCGGCGACCACGTTCCACACCTCGAGGTCGCGTGCGACCAGGATGCGGGCACCGCTGTCTTCGAGCAGCGCCGCGGTGCCCGCGGCGGTCTCGTCGGCGAACAGGCCCACGGTCACCAGGCCCAGGCTGTGCGCCGCCCAGTCGAGCGCGAGCCAGTCGGCGCCATTGGGAATCTGCAGCGCGATGCGATCACCGGCCTTGAAGCCCGCTTCGCGTAGACCCGATGCAAAGCCCTGCGCGGATGCCGCAAGCTCGGCCCAGCTCAGGCTGCGCCAGCTTTGCGTCTGCGAATCGAAGCGTCGGCAGGCCTCCGCGTTCGGCGTCGCGCGCAGGCGCTCCCCGTAGAGATCGGCGAGCGTGCGCATCGAGGCGCGGTCGAGTGCCTGCGGAACAGCTTGGAGAAGACTGGCGGTGGTCATCAAGAAAGGGTTCAGACGCCGATCCAGCGCTTGCGTCGTTCGGCAGCTTCGCTGCCGGCATCGGCGAGCGTGAAGGTCCAGGTGTCGAGCGGCGCCGCCCGAGGGACGAGCGTGGTGCTGAACAGTTCGTCACCCCGGAAATAGTGGACCGGCACGGCGACGCCTGGCGTCAGCGCCTCGAGCCGGCGGCTCCATTGCGGGCCGGTCAGGCGCAGGCCATCGAGCGCGATCAACTGGTCGCCCGCCGAAAGACCCGCCGCCAGCCCGGGGCTGTCGTCGAGCACGGCCGAGATCGTGGTATCGCCCGGCCGCATGCGCAGGCCGACCCAGGGCACCGTGCCCTTCGCGTGCGTGCGGCCGCCGTCGTCGATGGCCGATGTGCAGGCGCGCAGTTCCGCCTTGACTCCGAAATCGGCAAGGAGCGCTTCCAGCGGCAGTTCCTCGGTGGAGCGCAGCAACTGGTCGAACAGCGGCCGCAGATCGAGCCCCGATACTTCCGACGCAACCTTCTCCAGCCCGCCCTCGGGCACGCCGCGATCTTCACGTCCGTAGCGCGTCCACAAGGTCCGCATCACGTCGTCGAGCGTCGCCGCGGAATCGCGCCGCAGGCGCAGATCCACGCACAGCGCCGCCAGCGCACCTTTGACGTAGTAGTTCGTGCTGGCGTTGAGGCTGTTCTCGTCCGGCTGGTAGTACTTGATCCAGGTCTCGAAGCTCGCGTCGGCCAGCGTGTGGCGGCTGCGCGCGGGCGAACGCTGCAGGCGCGTGGCCTGCTCGGCGAGCGCATCCAGGTAGGTCGGTGCGTCGATGACGCCGGCGCGCAACACGAACAGGTCGTCGTAGTAGGACGTGACGCCTTCGTAGTGCCAGAGGTCGCGCGTGTAGGCCTCGCGCGCCAGATCGGACTGCTGGAACGACAGCGCGGTGATGCGCTTGACGTTCCACAGATGGAAATACTCGTGGCTGCACAGGCCCAGGAATCCACGGTATTCCTTGCTCTGCGCGGGTTGTCCCGGCCGCGGGAAATCGGCCCGCGACGAGATCAGCGCCGTGCTGGCGCGGTGTTCGAGCCCGCCGTATCCCGCAGCGACCACGTTGGTCAGGAACAGGTAGCGATCCAGCGCCGGTTCATCACCGAACATCGTGCGCTGGATCGTGCAGATCTTCGACAGGTCCGCGGTGACGCGCGCGAAGTCGGCTTCGATACGGCCCGAGATCACCAGCGTGTGCGGCACACCGCCCGCCTGGAATTCGAAGCTGCGGAACGTGCCCAGTTCGAACGGATGATCGATCAGCGCCTCGTAGTCGTCGGCCGCGTACAGACCGAATCCCCGATCATCCACTTCGACCGCCGGCATCGCGGTCGCCACTTTCCAGTCACGGAACGCGGCGCCGCGCGGCGGCTCGATCACCACCTCGAAACGGCCTTCGCGGAATCCGTCCGGGCAATAGAAGAGCGAACTGCCGTTGAAGAAGCCGCGTCGTGTGTCGAGAAAGGCCTTGCGCACGGATTCGTCGAAGGCGTTGACCGTGTACTCCAGCCGCAGCGCTCCGGTGCCGGCCGGCACCGTGAACGTGGACTTGTCGAGGCGCTCGATGGCCACGCTCTGGCCGTCGCGCCAGGCCTGAACATCGAAGACGTGCTTGGCGAGGTCGCGCACGAGGTAGCTCCCGCGAATCCAGGCGGGAAGCCGGAACGTCAGGACGTGGGTCGCGGTGCCGGGAAGATCGCAACGGACGACGTAGCGATGCGTCGCAGGATCCGGCAGCGAAACGGTGTAACGAGGGTCGGCGCTCACAAGGCAGTCAGTCTAAGCCGGCCGCCCCGACTTTTCTATTGCACTGCACCATTTACGGCGTCGATCCGCATCGGCTGCCCGCTCGTTGCCTGGCCCGGCTGCCAGCGCCGATCGCGTCCGCGACCGCTGCCGAGTCCGGTTCGTGCGGGAGGGCGGCCCCGGGGAAGACTGACAACCCGGGTCAGATTGCGACGAAGTCGGAGCACACTTTGCGTCATCCGACGTGCCGATCAGGGCACAAGAACCTCGCCGACAGCGAGCGTCTTGTCCGGCGCAGCGGACTCGAAGGAGGCCGGATTCTCGGGCACCAGGGTCATGATGGCGCCCAGAAGCAGAAGCGTGATCAATGCTGCTCGCAGGAGTTGCATGGGAGGAAGCTCGACGGGCATTACCGGGCGGGGAGGAAAGCAAGACGTGCCCTCGGAGTGCGAGGACCGTGCCACCCGCCCCCAGAGCCGCGAGAACCTCGATCAAGCGGTCCGCGTTGCCGCGGAATGGAATGGCTTGGCCGTCAGCGCGGCGCGGACCACTTGATGTTGCAGCCCATGCTGGGCTTCTGGTCGTCGAGCGGCGCAGCACCCGCCCGCAACGCGTCCAGAGCGGCACGCAGATCCGCGCCGGTCAGCGGCCGCCCGTTGCCCGGGGTCGAATCGTCGAGACGCCCGCGGTAGACCAGCTTCGACTCCGCGTCGAACAGGAAGAAGTCCGGCGTGCAGGCAGCGTCGTAGGCGCGGGCCACCGACTGCGTGGCGTCGTACAGGTAGGGAAAGGGATAACCCTGCTCGCGGGCGACCTCGGTCATGCGTTCCGGCGCATCGGCCGGGTACGCGCGCACGTCGTTCGACGAGATCGCCACGACGCCGACACCTCGCGACTGGGCCGCCTGGGCCACGCGAACCAGCTCGGCGTTGACGTGCAGAACGTACGGACAGTGATTGCAGATGAACATCACCAGGGTCCCCGTGCGCCCACGTACGTCCGCCAACGCCAGGGTGGAACCCGAGACGACGTCGGGCAGGCCGAAATCGGGTGCGACGGTGCCGAGCGGCAGCATGGTGGACGGGGTCAAGGACATGGACGGACGTTTCCGGAGAAGGCGGTGACATGGAATGGACAGGCGCCAGAGCGCAGAACATTCTTGCACTCCACGTGCGCCCGGAACGTCCCGGCGCCTTCAACGCACAATGAGCGATGAAACCCGACGATTGGCGCCGACGCGGGCATTGGTTCGATCACCGCGGCCATGCGATTTTCTACATCGACGAGCAGCGGGGCCCCGGTCCCACGCTGGTGCTGATCCATGGCTTTCCCACCTCGAGCTGGGATTTCGCCGACATCTGGCCGCTGATCGCACCGCGCTTCGGCCGCATCATCGCCGCCGACATGATCGGTTTCGGCTTCTCCGCGAAGCCGCCGGACTACGACTACGATCTCGTCGATCAGGCCGCGCTGCACGAAAACCTGCTCGTGCGGCTCGGTGTGAAGGAAGCCCATTTGCTGGTTCACGACTACGGCGTGAGCGTGGCGCAGGAACTGCTCGCGCGGCATCTCGAACGCAAGGAGCCGCGCCAGCTCGAATTGCGTTCGGTCACGTTCCTCAACGGCGGCCTGTTTCCCGAAACCCACCGCGCGCGCCTGGTTCAGAAGCTCCTGCTGGGCCGCTTCGGCCCGCTGATCTCGAAGCTCAACAACGAGCAACGCTTCAACCGCAGCGTGGCCGCGGTCTTCGGACCGGACACGCAGCCTTCGCCAGAACACGCGCGCGGGTTCTGGCGGCTGGCGATGCAGAACAACGGACATCGCATCGCACACCGCCTGATCCGTTACATCCTCGACCGCCGCCGCAACCGCGAGCGCTGGGTGAACGCGCTGCAGGAGACCCCCGTACCGCTGCGCGTCATCAATGGACCGCTGGACCCGGTATCGGGGGCGCACATGGTCGCCCGCTACCGGGAGCTGGTCCCCAATCCGGACACCGTGAGCCTGCCCGGCATCGGCCATTACCCCCAGGTCGAGGCGCCGGCTGCCGTCGCGCAACCCTTCCTGGCCTTTGTCGAGCGTGTGGACGCCCGGGCAAAATGACTCAGCAGGGGTTCAGTCGATGCCCCCAGAATCCGCTCACAGATGCTTTGCCCGCGACGCTCTCGCGACGCGTTCACCGTTCCATAAGGGAGTAACACCATGTTTCGCACATCGTTGATTGCCGCAAGCTTTGCGTTCGCGCTGGCTTTGACTGGCTGCGCGCCGCCGTCCGAAGACCCGGCAGCCGAAGAAGCGGCAGCCGCTCAGGAAGCCGCCGACCTCGCCGTCGAGAAGGCCGCTGAAGAAGAGAAGGCCGCCAAGGAAGCCGCAGAGGCGAAAACAGCTGCGCTGGAAGCCGCGCGTCAGGTCGCCGACGAGCGTGCTGCTGCTGCGGCCAAGAAGCCGCGTCCGCGTCCGACCGAGCAAGCCGCTGCGCCGACGCCGGCTCCTGCGCCGGTCATCTGCAACGAGTGCGGCACGGTGTCATCGGTCGAGGCGGTCAAGGAAAAGGGCTCGGGTAGCGGCGCTGGCGCCGTGCTCGGTGCCATCGCCGGCGGCGTCATCGGTCACCAGTTCGGCGGCGGTCGCGGCAAGGACGTCGCCACGGCCGGCGGCGCGGTGCTGGGTGGTGTTGCGGGTCACCAGGCCGAGAAAAGCATCCGGGCCTCGACCTATTACCGCATCGGCGTGAACATGGAGAACGGCAGCTACCAGACCGTCAATGTTCCGGATCCGGCCGGCATCACCGCGGGCACCAAGGTGCGTGTGGTCGGCGGCAACATCCAGCTGCGCTGATCATCGCCCGGCACGCCGGACCCGACGGGTTCAGCGTGCCTTCGGTGGCTTGATTCCACGCCGGTCCCGGCGCTGTCCGGGACCGGCGTTTTCGTTGAGCAGCGTCTGCAGCCGCTGCAGGCCGTCACGCAGTCCCAAGGACGGCCGCCTCGCGGGCGCTTCGATCTTCAGGCGTGATACGCGCAATTGCGGCAGACGTTTGGTCTTCGCCTTGGGCGCCTTGCGATGCTTGCCTCCGGCGACCAGTCCCACGCCCAGTCCCATCAGGCGCTCCCAACGCGTGCCGTCGACCGGATCATCGATGGCCACACGCGCGGCCTGACGAAGCCGCTCCCATCGCGTCTGCGGCTTGCGCACCTCGCGCGCCGCACGGACCACGGCTGCGGTCCGCTCGATGGGATCACGCACACCGCGGATCATCGGACCGACGATCGACAGGCGCAGTCGCGACGATGGAGCCGGCGGCGGCGTAGCCTTCTTGCCGCTCAGCAAGCGGACCAGTCGACGCGGCGACAGCAGCGCGGGCGGTTTCACCGCAACGGGCTGAGGCGCGAGGCGACGCAGCAAGGGCACCCGTGCCACCAGACGCATCGGCAGAACCCGCGCGGCGCCGGGCCGTGCACCCGCATCCTGATTGCGCCCCGATTTCGCCTTGAACATTCGCGCCTTCGACGGTCGGCCCCTTCGACGCGGAAGAGGAAAACTGGAGCGGGTGATGGGAATCGACCGATCCGCCAACGTCGGATCGGCGTGAGCGCAGCGAACTTCCCACGCTCGCGGGTGAGATTCCCGAAACCACGCTTGCGGAAATTGGAGCGGGTGATGGGAATCGAACCCACGCTATCAGCTTGGGAAGCTGAAGTTCTACCATTGAACTACACCCGCACGGGTGCAAGGGTACCCTCCCGCGCCACGCGGGTGAAGGCCGCGACGCGGCATTTCTCGCCGCGGCACACTGCGCAGGTGACGGATCTCGACGACATCGACCTCAACCTGCTGCGGATCTTCCACCAGCTCATGATCGAGCGGCGGGTGTCCGCCGTCGCCGAATCCCTGGGCATGTCGCAGCCCGCCGTCAGCGGTGCGCTCAAGCGCCTGCGCGAGGTGCTCAAGGACGACCTGTTCCTGCGTACCGCGCGCGGCATGCAGCCCACGCCGCTGGCCGAGCAGCTCGCCGAACCGGTGGCGTCGGCGATCGACACCTTGCGCAACGCCATCGCGCGTCCCGGACCGTTCGATCCGATGACGGCGCGGCGCAATTTCATGCTCAGCCTCACCGACATCGGCGAGATCTACTTCCTGCCGCCGCTGCTGGCGCGGCTCGACGAGCGCGCTCCCGGCATCGACCTGAGCACCGCGCGCAACAGCATCCGCGACCTCAAGGACGAGATGGAGAGCGGGCGCGTGGACGCCGCGATCGGGCTGCTGCCGCAACTGCAGGGCCGCTTCTTCCGCCAGCGCCTGTTCCGCCAGCCGTACGTGCTGGCGATGCGCCGCGGCCATCCGCTCGCGCGGAAGAAGAAAATCACGACGACGGACTTCAGCGCCGCGGAACACGTCGTCGTGCTGGCGTCGGGGACCGGCCACGGCGAGGTGGATCGCACGCTGGAACGAAAGCGCATCGCACGGCGCGTGCGTCTCACCGTTCCGCACTTCGTCGGCGTCGGCCACATCCTGGAGGCCAGCGACCTGGTGGCGACGCTGCCCGAACGCATGGCCCAGCGCATCGCCAAGCCGTTCGGGCTGCACTATCTGCCGCACCCGGTGAAGCTGCCGGAGGCTTCGATCGACCTGTTCTGGCACGCGCGCATGCAGCGTGATCCGGGACACCAGTGGTTTCGCCGGCAGATCGTCGAGCTGTTCACGGACCGTCGCGAATGACACCGACCTTTATCCGATTTACCGAATTCACTTATCCGCGTTATCGCGTTCCCCGATTGCGCGTCGGCGCGTAAGGTGTCCGGGTCCGCTCCACCGCCGCGACACGCCATGCCAGCCGACGCCTCCGATCATCCCCAAGCCGAAGCGCGCCGCGCGTTCTACCGGCGCATCGATCCGGCCAACCTGACACCGCTGTGGGAAGTGCTCAGCGCGCTGGTCCCGCAGACGCCGCGCACGGCGGCGCAGCCGGCGCTCTGGCGCTACACGGACGTGCGCCCGGAGCTGATGGAAGCCGGCCGCCTGATCACCGCTCACGAGGCCGAGCGCCGCGTGCTGATCCTGGAGAACCCCGGCCTGCGCGGCCAGTCGCGCATCACGCAGAGCCTGTACGCGGGCCTGCAGCTGATCCTGCCGGGCGAAGTCGCCCCCGCACACCGCCACACGCAGTCCGCGCTGCGCCTGGTGCTGGACGGCGAAGGCGCCTACACCGCGGTCGACGGCGAACGCACGACGATGCGGCGCGGCGACTTCATCATCACGCCGGCCTGGACCTTCCACGATCACGGCAACGAGGGCGACCAGCCGGTGATCTGGCTCGATGGACTCGACATTCCGATCGTCGATTTCCTCGGCGCCGGATTCCAGGAGAAGGGCGGCGCCGACGTCCAGGCCGTCACGCGTGCAGAGGGCGACGCGCTGGCGCGTTACGCCAGCAACATGGTGCCGATGGATTTCCATCCGCGGCCGTCGGACCCGACGCGCGTTTTCGTCTATCCGTATGCGCAGACGCAACGTGCGCTCGACGGCATCGCCGCCAGCCCGATCGATCCGCACCACGGCTGGAAACTTCGCTACGTGAACCCGGCCACCGGCGCCTCGCCGATGCCGACGATCGGCGCGTTCGCGCAGAAGTTGCCGGCCGGCTTCGAGACGCGCGCGCTCAGGAGCACGGACTCGACGATCCACGTGTGCCTCGAAGGCGACGGTATGGCGCGCGTTGGTGAACAGGAATTTCGTTTCTCGCAGAACGACGTGTTCGTCGTGCCGTCATGGCATCCGCTGCACCTGCAGGCGCAGCGCGACTGCCTGCTGTTCAGTTATTCCGATCGACCCGTGCAGCAGGCGCTGGGCCTGTGGCGCGAACACAAAGACTGATTCCCCTCGACTGTCCGGAGACCTTCGTGTCCGACCCGAAGTACGCCGTTGCCCTTGCACCCGTCCACTCGCTGGCCATCGCCGGTTCGGGCGAACGCTTTCCCGTGAACCGCATCTTCTGCGTGGGCCGCAACTACGCGGCGCATGCCCGCGAGATGGGCCAGGACGAGCGCGAGCCGCCGTTCTTCTTCATGAAGCCGGCGAACGCGGCGGTGGACGCCAGCGCCGCGGTCACGATTCCGTATCCCTCGATGACGTCGAATTTTCATCACGAGGTCGAGCTGGTCGTCGCCATCGGCACGGGCGGAGCGAACGTTTCGATGGAGCACGCCGAAAGTCTCGTGTTCGGTTACGCGGTGGGCCTGGACATGACGCGCCGCGACCTGCAGTTCGCGGCCCGCGACAAGGGCCGCCCGTGGGAATTCGGAAAGTCCTTCGATGCATCGGCGCCCATCGGCGCGATCACGCCGATCGCAAAGTCGGGTGCGCTCAAGGGCGGCGCCATTTCGCTGGCCGTCAACCAGGTATCGAAGCAGTCGTCCGATCTGAGCCTGATGATCTGGAGCGTCGCCGAGAGCATCGCCTATCTGTCGAAGTACGAGGCGCTGCAGCCGGGCGACGTGATCATGACCGGCACGCCGGAGGGCGTAGGCGCCGTGAAGGCGGGCGACGTGATGCACGCGCGGATCGCCGGGCTGGAAGAGATCACGGTGAGGGTCGCGGGCGGCTGAACGAACACGCTCCCTCTCCCCGCTGCTGCGGGGGAGAGGGAGCAAAGCAGTCGCGGGAGCGCGCGCGAAGCGAAGGCAAGCGCCCCGAGAACACACGGAGGCAGAACACATGAACGACGCAGGCATTGCACTGCAACCCGAGTCGATCTGGAAGAGCGAAGGCACCCATCAGGTTCCGTTCGCCGCCTACACCGACGCCGAGATCTACCAGCAGGAACTGCGCAAGCTGTTTTACGCGAACCACTGGTGCTACCTGGGCCTGGAAGTCGAGATCCCGAACGTCGGCGACTTCCGGCGCACCGTCGTCGGCGAACGCTCGGTGATCATGGTGCGCAACAAGGACGGCGGCGTCAGCGCCTTCGAGAACGTGTGCGCGCATCGCGGTGCACAGTTCTGCCGCGAGCGCGGCGGCAACGCGAAGGGCTTCCACTGCCCGTACCACCACTGGAACTATGACCTCGAGGGCAACCTGCGCGGCCTTCCGTTCCGCCAGGGCATCCGCCAGGAAGAACAGCTCCACGGCGGCATGCCGGAAGATTTCTCGCTGAAGGACAACGGCCTGACCAAACTCAGGGTCGCCACGCGCGGCGGCGTCGTGTTCGGGTCGTTCGATCACGACATCGAATCGTTCGAGGACTTCCTCGGCCCCACCGTGCTGTCGTACTTCGACCGCATCTTCAATGGACGCAAGCTGACCCTGCTCGGCTACAACCGCCAGCGGATTCCGGGCAACTGGAAGCTGATGCAGGAGAACATCAAGGATCCGTATCACCCGGGCCTGCTGCACACCTGGTTCGTGAATTTCGGACTTTGGCGTGCGGACAACAAGACGCGGCTGCTGATGGATGCGCACAAGCGTCATGCGGTGATGGTGGGCGTGCGCAGCGTCGCCAAGCCGACGGCGGACGTCACCAAGGGCGTGGCGAGCTACAAGGAGAGCATGCAGCTGCACGACATGCGCCAGCTCGACATCGTCCCGGAGCCCTGGTGGAACGGGCCGACGGTGACGATGCTCACGCTGTTCCCGAGCCTGATCATCCAGCAGCAGGTGAACTCGCTGTCGACACGCCACATCCAGCCGCGCGGCGCCGGCGTGTTCGATTTCGTCTGGACGCATTTCGGCTTCGAGGACGACACCGCGGAGATGACGGAACGACGGCTGATCCAGGCCAATTTGTTCGGGCCCTCGGGCTACGTGTCGGCGGACGACGGCGAGGTCATCGAGTTCTCGCAGATGGGTTTCGACGAGAAGCCCTGGCACCGCGCGGTCATCGAGATGGGCGGACGCGACACGAACGAAGCGGAGACGGTGGCTTCCGAGACGCTGATCCGCGGGATGTACGCGTACTGGCGCAAGGTCATGGGGATCTGACATGGCGAACATCACGCCGTCCGACTTCCTGGACCTGGCCGCGCTGTACGCCGAGTACGCGGCCGCGGTCGATGCCGGCGACTGGGAGCGCTGGGTCGATCTGTTCGCCGACGACTGCCGCTACATCGTCCAGCCACGCGAGAACCACGAGCGCAATCTTCCGCTGGCGACGCTGCGGCTGATCAGCAAGGGCATGCTCAAGGATCGCGCCTACGGCATCCGCGAAACGCTGTTCCACGATCCCTACTACCAGCGCCACGTCGTCGGCATCCCGCGCGTGCTGTCGATCGACGCGAGCGGCACGATCACGGCCGAGACGAACTACACGGTGTTCCGCACCAAGCTCGGCGAGCTGTCGACGGTGTTCAACGTCGGCCGCTATCTCGACACCGTCGTGCGTACGCCGGACGGCCTGCGGTTCGCGTCCCGGCACTGCATCTACGACAGCGAAATGATTCCGAACGCGATCATCCACCCGATCTGACCATGCGCCTGCACCAGTTCTTCATGAGCTCGGCCTCGTACCGCGTCCGCATCGCGCTCAACATCAAGGGCCAGCCGTACGAGAGCCTGCCGGTGAACCTGCGCAGCGCCGAGCAGCTCGCGCCGGAATTCTCGGCGCTCAATCCCGCGCAACTCGTCCCGGTGCTGGAGCACGAGGGAGAGTCGCTGTCGCAGTCACTCGCCATCATCGAGTACCTCGACGAGCGCTTCCCGAATCCGCCGCTGCTGCCCCGGACTTCCGCCGCCGATCGCGCGTACGTGCGCCAGCTCGCGCTGACGATTGCCTGCGACATCCATCCGCTGAACAACCTGCGCGTGCTGAAATACCTGCGCGATCCATTCGGCCAGGGCGACGCGGCCCGGGATGCGTGGGCACGCCACTGGATCGAGCTGGGCTTCGCCGCGATCGAGGCCCGGCTGGCGGCTTCGCCCCGGCGTGGCCGGTTCTGTTTCGGCGACAGCCCGACCTTGGCCGACGTCTGCCTCATGCCGCAGATCGCCAACGCGCTGCGCGTGAAGACCGACCTTTCGCCGTATCCGGCGATCCGCGCCATCGAGCAGAACTGCGCGGCGCTGGAGCCTTTCCGGCGGGCGCATCCGATGGCGCAGCCCGAGGCTAACCCTCCGTAGCCCGGGGCTCCCCTCGCATACGGAGCGCAACCCCGGGCTTCGCCCGGGCTACGGGGCTGCGCTTTGGGCGATGTGGCTTCGCGGATTAGACTGCGCGCCCAACCGCCCGTACGCGACCCTTCCATGCAACTGCTCGTCAACGGTGCAGCGCTCGATCTGCCCGACGGCGCCAGCGTCTCGACGTTGATCGAGCGCATGCAGCTCGCCGGCAAGCGCCTCGCGGTCGAGATCAATGGCGAGATCGTCACGCGTTCGGCGCATGCCGACACGCAGCTGCGCGAGGCCGATCGCGTCGAAATCGTGCAGGCCATCGGCGGCGGCTAGCACTACACAGGATCAGGACATGTCGACACCGAAGACCGATGCGCTCGTTATCGCGGGCAAGGCCTATGACTCCCGCCTGCTCGTGGGAACGGGCAAGTACAAGGACATGGAACAGACGCGCGCGGCCATCGAGGCCAGCGGCGCGCAGATCGTGACCGTCGCGATCCGTCGCACGAACATCGGCCAGAACGCCGGCGAGCCCAACCTGCTCGACGTCATCCCGCCGAGTCGCTACACGATCCTGCCGAACACCGCCGGCTGCTACACGGCCGAGGACGCGGTGCGCACCTGCCGCCTGGCGCGCGAACTGCTCGATGGCCACAAGCTGGTGAAGCTCGAAGTGCTCGGCGATGCCAAGACGCTGTATCCCGATGTCACCGCGACGCTCGAGGCCGCAAAGACGCTGGTGAAGGATGGCTTCGACGTCATGGTCTATTGCACCGACGATCCGATCCTGTGCAAGCGGCTCGAGGAGATCGGTTGCGTGTCGGTGATGCCGCTGGCCGCACCCATCGGCTCGGGGCTGGGTATCCAGAACCGCTACAACATCCTGACGATCGTCGAGAACGCCAAGGTGCCGATCATCGTCGACGCCGGCGTCGGCACGGCGAGCGACGCGGCCATCGCGATGGAACTGGGCTGCGACGGCGTGCTGATGAACACCGCGATCGCCGAGGCGAAGAATCCCGTGCTGATGGCCAGCGCCATGCGGCACGCGATCATCGGCGGACGCGAGGCCTTTCGCGCCGGCCGCATGCCGCGACGCCGATTCGCATCGGCGTCTTCGCCGGTGGACGGACTGGTCGGCTGACGACACCGTCGCCCGGGCGAAACCCGGGAGATTTTCGTTCGCCCCGGGAAGACATCCCGGGTTTCACCCGGGCTACGACATCGCCTGCTCCTTGCACCCATGACCCACCCGCCTCCACCCGATCTCGCTCCGCATCTGCGCCGCATCCGCAGCTTCGTGCGCCGCGAAGGACGCATGACCGACGGCCAGAAGGAAGCGCTGGAGCGACTCTCGCTGCGCTACTCGCTGGACCCGCTCGAAGGTCCGATCGATTTCGCCGCCGCATTCGGACGTACCGCATCGCTGAGCTTCGAGATCGGCTTCGGCGCTGGTGATGCGCTGCTGGCGCGTGCCGAAGCCAGGCCGGACTGGAACCATGTGGGCGTCGAAGTGCATCGTCCGGGCGTTGGCCGCGCGCTGATCCTGGCGGAGCAGCGAAACCTTTCGAACCTGCGCGTCATGACGCGCGACGCCGTGGACATCCTGCGCACGCAGGTGGCCGTCGGCGTGCTCGATGAGGTCGTCATCGAATTTCCGGACCCGTGGCACAAGACCCGCCACAACAAGCGGCGTCTGGTGCAGCCTGAGTTCGCGCAGTTGCTGGCGGAACGCATCAGGCCGGGCGGGCAATTGCTGCTCGCCACCGATTGGGCGCCGTACGCGCATCAGATGCGCGAAGTGCTCGATGCCGAACCTGCCTTCGAGAACCTTTCGACCGACGGCGGCTTCGTTCCACGAGCAGCCCTGCGGCCGCTGACGCGTTTCGAGGCACGCGGCACGCGGCTGGGGCACGACGTCTTCGATCTGGCCTATCGGCGGCGTCCGGGCTGATCGCGGTCCCTGATCGAGACAGGCCTCACGCAACGATTCTCCTGAGGATGATCTGCGCAGGGCCTGTCCCCACCCTGCAGGAGGGGCATCGCCCCCGATTGCCAGCCCCGAGCGTGAGCAGAGTTCCCTAACACCCCGACTGGCACCCATCGACGCGCTTCCTGCGGGCGTGGTAAATGACGTGTCCGCGTCTTCAGAAGTCAGCCCTTGTCCGCCCGCCATCCCATTCTCGGTATCACGGGTTCGTCCGGTGCCGGCACCAGTTCGGCGGTGCGGGTATTCGAGCACCTCTTCGAAGCGCTCGGCCTCAAGGCCACGATGATCGAGGGCGACGCGTTCCACGCCGTCGACCGCGACGGCAACAAGAAGGCGATCGAACGCGCGCGCATCCGTGGTGAGAACTTCTCGCTGTTCGGGCCGGCCGGCAATCATCTCGACCGCCTGCAGGGGCTGCTGCGCGAGTACGGCGAAAAGGGAACCGGGACGACGCGCCACTACCTGCACTCGGACGAAGAAGCCAGCGAGTGGAACCAGCCGGTCGGCACCTTCACGCCCTGGGCGCCCATCCCTCCGGATACCGACGTGCTGTTCTACGAAGGGCTGCACGGCGGATATGTCGGTGAGGACGCCGACATCGCCAGCCACATGGATCTGCTGATCGGCGTGGTCCCGGTGATCAACCTCGAATGGATCCAGAAGCTGCAGCGGGATACCGCGGTGCGCGGACATCAGCCCGAGGCGGTCACGGAGACGATCCTGCGCCGCATGCCCGATTACGTCACGCACATCGTCCCGCAGTTCTCGCGCACGGATGTGAACTTCCAGCGCGTGCCGCTGGTCGACACTTCGAATCCGTTCACGGTACGCCAGATCCCGTCGGCCGAAGAGAGCCTGATCGTCATCCACTTCAACGAGAAGACGCGCCTGCGAGCGAGCCTCGACGGACTTTCACGCGCCATCAAGGGCGCCTTCAAGTCCAACGAGCAGACCCTCGTCGTGCCGGGCACCGCGATGGCGCGCAGCATGGAGCTGATCCTCGCGCCCGCCATCGAAACGCTTTCCCACAATCATCGCCGCCTGCTGGCCCAGGCGAGCTGAATCCCGGACGCATCTCACGCACATGGAATACCGAAAGCTCAGCCACACCGAACTCAATGTCAGCCTGATCTGCCTGGGCACGATGACCTGGGGCGAACAGAACACCGAAGTCCAGGCGCACGAGCAGATGGATTACGCGCTGGCGCAGGGCATCAATTTCTTCGATGTGGCCGAGATGTATCCGGTGCCGCCCAAGCCCGACACGCAGGGCCGTACCGAGCAATACATCGGGACGTGGTTCAAGAAGACCGGCAAGCGCAAGGACATCGTGCTGGCGACCAAGGTCACGGGTCCAGGCTTCGCGTATCTGCGCGGCGGCAGCAAGCTCGACCGCAAGTCGGTGCTGTCCGCCTGCGACGACAATCTCAAGCGCCTGCAGACCGACTACATCGATCTGTACCAGGTGCACTGGCCGCAGCGGCCGACCAATTATTTCGGCAAGCTCGGCTACGAGCACACCAACACGCCCGCCGTGCCGATCGAGGAGACGCTCGGCGCGCTCGATGAACTGGTCAAGCAGGGCAAGGTGCGTCACGTCGGCGTGTCCAACGAAACGCCCTGGGGCCTGCATCAGTACCTGAGCGCTTCGCGCGAGAAGAAGCTGACGCGCATCGCCTCGATCCAGAATCCCTACAGCCTGCTCAACCGCAGTTTCGAGATCGGCCTCGCTGAATTCGCGCATCGCGAGAACATCGCGCTGCTCGCGTATTCGCCGATGGCGTTCGGCGTGCTCAGCGGCAAGTATCTCGACGGCAAGCGGCCGGCCGATGGTCGCGTGACGCTGTTCGCACGGTTCTCGCGCTACAGCAATCCGCAGGCCGATGGCGCAGCGGCGGAGTACGTGGCGCTGGCGAAGAAGAACAGTCTGGATCCCGCGCAGATGGCGCTCGCGTTCGTGAATTCGCGACCGTTCTTGACCAGCACGATCATCGGCGCCACGACGATGGAACAGCTGCGCAGCAACATCGCGTCCGAGAAAATCCGGCTATCGGCGGACGTGCTCGCCGAGATCGAGAAGATCCATCAGCGCTTCACGATTCCCTGCCCCTGAAGACGTCCCGCACGGTCTGACCGGCGGCCTTGAAGGCCACGGACGAGGGGCGTAGAACAAAGCCATCGTCACGGAGAATTTTTCACTGCTCGCAACAGTGAGGAGGCAGGCCATGGCTGAATGGTTGCGCGAGATGTCGGTCGGCGAGTGGTACGAAGCCGGCGCTCATCCGTTCGAGATCATCGGCGTGGATGCACGCGCCGGCGTCGTGCTCGTCCAGCATTTCGACGGCTCTCTCGAGGAGTTCGACTTCGACTCCTGGCTCGAACTCAGTGCAAGACCCTGCGCCGCACCTGAAGACCTGTCGGGGGCCTTCGATCTCGAAAGGGACGACGTCTACGACGACGAGCGTCCGCACAACGGACACGCCGCGAATCCGCTGGACGATCTGAACGCGCGGCTGCTCGACGACTACTGAGGCTCGCTCGGCGCCGCCCGCGCAGCCCGGGTGAAACCCGGGATTGCCCCCGCAGATCGAACGGCGACCCCGGGTTTCACCCGGGCTACGACGGCGCGCGGCTCAACCGTCTATCCAGCCAGATGATCAGCAACAGCGCCGGAATCCCCAGCGCCGACGTGTAGAAGAAAAAGCCCGGCCAGCCCAAGGCCTCCGACACATAACCCGATGCCCCGCCCAGCAGCTTTCCGGGCAGCGTGAACAACGACGAGAACAGCGCGTACTGCGTGGCGGTGTACGCGGTATTCGTCAGGCCCGACAGGTAGGCGATGAAGGCCGAGCCGGCGAATCCGGACGCGAGGTTGTCGCCGCTGATCACCAGCGCAAGACCGGTGACGTCGGGCGAGCCGTGCACAGCCAGCGCGGCGAAACCCAGGTTCGAGAGGATCACCAGCACGCCTCCGATCATCAGCGAGCGCGACGAGCCGAAGCGCGCCACCGACAGGCCGCCCAGGAAGGCACCGACGATCGACAGGATCACGCCGTAGAACTTGGCGATCACGGCGACCTGCTTGAGCGTGTAGCCGAGCGACAGGTAGAACGGGTTGGCCATCGATCCCATCGTGATGTCGGTCAACCGGAACAGGCCGACGAAGCACAGGATGCCCAGCCCCAGCTGCAAGCCGTTGCGCTGGAAGAAATCCATGAACGGGCAGACCACCGCGCCGACGAACCACGCGCCGGCGTTGCGCAGCCGCTCGGGCCAGTGCCCCTTGCGCTCGATCCATGCGAGCACGCGCGCCTCCGCCTGCGGCGTTCCGCGCACGCGCGCTTCGGGCTCGGGCACCATCACGGTGGTCAGCACACCGACCAGCGCCAGGCCCGCCATCGCCAGATACGCCACGCGCCAGCCGTACTCGGCGGCGAGGTACAGGCAGCCCGCGCCAGCGACGATCAGCGCGATGCGATAGCCGAGCTGGTAGGCCGCGGCCATCGCGCCCTGGCGCTCGACTTCGGTGGCCTCGATGCGCCAGGCGTCGATGGCGATGTCCTGCGTCGCCGAGGAGAACGCCACCAGCAGCGCGCACCAGACCATCGTGGCGAGCTGCGTCGAAGGATCGTGCACGGCCAGCCCCGCCAGGCCCGTGGCCATGCCCAGCTGCGCCACCAGCATCCACGAGCGGCGACGGCCGAGCAGGCCGTGCAGCAGCGGCAGCCGCAGACGGTCCACCACCGGCGCCCAGAAGAACTTGATCGAATACGTGATGCCGACCCAGGACAGCAGGCCGATCGTGCCGCGCTGGATACCCGCCTGCGCCAGCCACGCGGAGAGCGTGGAGAACACCAGCAGGAACGGCAGGCCGGCGGAGAAGCCGAGAAACAGCATCGCCGCGACGCGCGGGTGCGCGTAGATCGACAGCGCGCCGCCCCAGCCCGGCGCCTCGCCAGGCCCGGTGCGCTCAGCCGGCATAGTCGACGATCAGCGGCGCGTGGTCGGAGAAGCGCGATTCCTTCCAGACCTTGGCCGCCTTGATCTTCTTGGCCATGCCCGGCGTCGTGAGCTGGTAGTCGATGCGCCAGCCCACGTTCTTGTTCCAGGCATCGCCGCGATTCGACCACCAAGTGTACAGCTCGCCCTCGCCCTCGGGTTCGAGCTTGCGATGCGCATCGGTCCAGCCCTGCTCGCCGAGGACACGCGTCATCCAGGCGCGCTCATGCGGCAGGAAGCCCGAGTTCTTCTGGTTGGATTTCCAGTTCTTCAGGTCGCGCTCGGTGTGCGCGATGTTCCAGTCGGCACAGACCACGTAGTCGCGTCCGTTCTTTGCCCACGACTGGAGTACCGCCAGGAAGAACTCCAGGAAGCGGTCCTTCGAGGCCTGCCGCTCCGGGCCGGCTGAACCGGACGGCAGGTACAGCGAGACCACGGACAGGTTGCCGAAACGGAATTCCAGGTAGCGCCCCTCGTCGTCGAACTCGGGCACGCCCAGCGAATCGAGCACGGCGTCCGGTTCCTGCTTCGAATAGATCGCGACGCCCGCGTAGCCCTTCTTCTTGGCGCTGTTGAAGCGCGCCGTCCAGCCTTTGGGAAAGAAATCCGGCAGCTTCTCGATGTCGGCGAGCTGCGCCTTGGTCTCCTGGATGCAGAGGACGTCGGCCTTCTGCTTGGGCAGCCACTCGAAGAGCCCCTTGGAGGCGGCGGAGCGGATGCCGTTGGTGTTGAGCGTGATGATGCGCATGGGTCGGTCGGAAAGATCTCGCGGAATGCAGGACAAATTCACCGCAAAGGAGAAAAGAGAGAACGCAAAGTTTTGTTGGAGTGTTCCTCTGCGACCTTTCTTTTCCCTTTGCGCCTTTGCGGTGAAAGCTTCCGGCAACGGCGGGCGGGCGAAGAAGCGGGGCACCCCACCGAAACCCTCGTTCCGGCTGGTCCGCGCCCGGGGCATGTTCCACAATCCCGGCACCAAAAGCGACCACGCCCATGCACTCCCATCAACGCGATTTCATCGAGCTGGCCCTGGCCCACGAGGTCCTGCGATTCGGCAGCTTCACGCTCAAGTCCGGCCGGGTCAGCCCCTACTTCTTCAATCTCGGACGGATCAGCTCGGGCGCCGCGATGCTACGGCTGTCGCGCGCGTATGCGGCCGCCCTTCAGGCCAGCGGCCTTTC
The DNA here is from genome assembly GCF_004364935.1 of Panacagrimonas perspica. Taxonomy (GTDB): domain Bacteria; phylum Pseudomonadota; class Gammaproteobacteria; order Nevskiales; family Nevskiaceae; genus Panacagrimonas; species Panacagrimonas perspica. Next base: position 351,471 of record NZ_SOBT01000010.1, read on the forward strand.
GTTCGACATGCTGTTCGGGCCGGCCTACAAGGGCATTCCGCTGGTCGCCACCGTGGCCTGTGCGATGGCGGATGCCGCGACCGGGCGCGACCTGCCTTACGCGTACAACCGCAAGGAAGCCAAGGACCATGGCGAGGGCGGCCTGCTGGTCGGCGCCGAGCCGCGTGGCAGGGTCGTGATCGTGGACGACGTGCTGACGGCCGGCACGGCCCTTCGCGAGGCCATCGGCCTGCTGCGGAATGCAGGCGCGAACCCGGTCGCGGCGCTGGTCGCCCTCGATCGCCAGGAAGTCGGCCCCTCCGGCCGTTCCGCGGTCGCCGATCTCGAACACGAGAGCGGCGTGCGCGTGATTCCGCTGGTTACCGTGCGTGACGTCATGGCGTACCTGGAAACCGACCCTGCCCGCTCCGGCACGCTCGCGGACATGCGCGACTACCAGTCGCGCTACGGCGTACACTGATTTCCGTTACGGCCGCGTGACCAACGGAAGCACATGACAGCAGATCGCACGGCATTCGCAGGCGTGTGGCTGCTGCTGGCGGTCGCCGTCCTGACGCCGCTGGATGCTCAGGCGCAGGCCAAGCGACTGGTCTGCTGGACGGACGACATGGGGCGCAAGGCCTGTGGCGATTCGCTGCCTCCCAAATACGCCGACAAGCCGCGCAACATCATCGATCCCTCCGGTCGCACGGTGAAAGTCGTGCCCGGTGCGCCGACGCCCGAACAGCGCGTCGCGATGGAAGCCAAGGCACGACAGGATGCGGTGGCCCAACGCGCGGCGGAGCAGCAGTCGGCCTATGACCGCGCCTTGCTCGCCACCTACGCCACGCCGCAAGAACTCGCCTCGTTGCGCGACGATCGCCTGGCCAGCATCGACACCAGCATCGAACTGTCGGAAGCGTCGGTGCGGCGCGACATGGTTTCCGTTGCCGAGCTTCGCGCACGGCTTCCGGCTGCCACCTCGAAGGAAAAACCGGAGCCGCGACTGCTCAAGCAGGTCACCGAATTCGAGGAATCCCTGGCCGACACGCAGCATTCGCTGGCAGCGCTGCGCAAGAACCGTGAGACGCTCTGCAACAACTTCACGCGCGACATCCGACGGTTCCAGGAACTCAAGAACGGAGCAGTGACGTTCACCAGCCCGTGTCCTGTCGCCGGCAGCCTGTCGTCGGATGCCGCGGCCGCCACCGACATCACCGGCGTGCGGGCGTTCTTCGATCACCACGCGGAACTGGAAAACGATTTCGACCCGGCCTTCCTCGACAACTACGCCGAGAACGCCGTCATCAGGATCCCGAGGCTCGACGCGAGCGGCAAGCCGGTGATCGAGGAGCGCAAGATCGCGGACTACCGCGCGGAGCTGATCAAGGCCTTGCCGGCGGCCAAGCAGAAGCTCGAGACGCACCAGTATTCGGACATCAGAATCGAGCCGGGAAAAGACGGCCGCGCCACCGTCAGCGGCAAGCGCACGTCGACGCTGTCGAAGACCAGCGAGCCCTTCTACGTGGTCGTGAGGTCATCCGGCTCCGGCTGGAAGATCGTCGAAGCCGGATCGCAGCCGGCGCCCTGAGCGGGCGCGTGTTTCAGCCGCGGATCAGCGTGCCGACGCCGGCATCCGTGAACAGCTCCAGCAGCACCGCGTGGTCCACGCGACCGTCGATGATCACCGCGTTGCGCACCCCGCTGTTCACCGCGTCGAGCGCGTAGCGCACCTTGGGCACCATGCCGCCGGAGATCGTGCCGTCGGCGATCAGCGCTTCCACCTCATTGACCGAAAGGCCGGTGAGCACCTTGCCCGCCTTGTCCAGCACGCCGGCGATGTTGGTCAGGAACATGACCTTCTCGGCCTGCAGCACCGAGGCCAGCTTGCCGGCCGCGACGTCGGCATTGATGTTGAACGCCTCGCCTTTCTCGCCCACGCCGATCGGCGCGATCACCGGGATGAACCCGCCGGTTTCGAGATGCGTGACCACGCGCGGATCGATCTTCTCGATCTCGCCGACCTGCCCGATGTCCTCGCCCTTCACCGTGAGCTTGCGCGCCCGGATCATCGAGCCGTCCTTGCCGGTGAGGCCCACGGCACGGCCGCCCTGCTGGTTGATCGCGGCCACCACGGCCTTGTTGACGAGGCCGCCGAGCATCATCTCGACGACGTCCATCGTCTCGTCGTCGGTGACGCGCATGCCTTCGACGAAGCGCGATTCCTTGCCCAGCTTCTCCAGGTGCGCGCCGATCTGCGGGCCGCCGCCGTGCACGACGACCGGGTTCATGCCGACCAGCTTCATCAGCACGATGTCGCGCGCGAACGACGCGATCATCGTGTCGTCCTTCATCGCGTTGCCGCCGTACTTGACCACGATCGTCTTGCCCGCGAAGCGGCGGATATAGGGCAGCGCTTCGGTCAGGACGTGGGCGATGTCGTGGGCGTTGGCGAGATCGAGCGGCATGGGAAGAGTCGTATCGAGGGCAGCGGTGCGAATTGTAGGGATTCGGGGATGCGCGCGTCCGGGTTGGGGCCGTAAAAAAACGTTTTCACCGCAAAGGCGCAAAGGGAAAAGAAAGGGCGCAAAGGAAATCTGTAGAACCTGCGTTCACAGCCTGCTCCCCTACGCCGCTTCACCGCATGGGAGGGCACGGGTGAGGATCGTCCGCATACGGTAAATGGGTAGCGGCGCTTCCCTCTTCATTTCTTTGCGACCTTTCTTTTCCCTTTGCGCCTTTGCGGTGAAAGCCTTTCCCTTTCGGGCAGCGGTCCCCGAATGAACGGCCCCTTTCTCCCACCGCCCAGCCCCTTCGCTTACCCTCCATAGAACCGTCTCAAGCTCGCCGCCACATGGATGCTCCCGACCTGACGCGCCGCCGCGTCCTTGCCGGTCTGCCGGCCTCGCTCGCCGCCGGGGCCGTGCTCGCACGACCGCCGCGGTCGCTGGAGGAGCCGAAACCCGTCGACGTGGTCATCGTCGGCGCTGGCATCGCCGGCCTCGTCGCGGCCCGGTTGCTGGTCAAGGCCGGCAAGTCGGTGATGGTCTGCGAGGCGCGCGACCGCGTCGGCGGCCGTACCTGGAGCCACGAGATCGCGCCCGGCGCCTACGCCGAACTCGGCGCCGCCTGGGTGGGCCCGACGCAGGATCGCGTGCTGGCGCTGATCCAGGAACTGGGGCTGACGCTGTTCGACCAGTACACCGACGGTGAATCGGTCTACGTGTCGCGCGGGGATCGCAAGACCTTCCGCGAGAAGCCCCCGTTCGGCGCCGCGCCGCCCGATCCGCTGCTGCTGCCCGACCTCGCCATCGTCTCGACCTGGATCGATCGCATCGCCAAGGAGATTCCGGTCGGCGCGCCGTGGAAGGCCGAGGACGCGCAGGCGCTGGACCGGCAAACAGCGGAGACCTGGCTGCGCGGGCGCACGCTCAACCTGCTCGGCGAAACCGCGAAGAATTTCTCGGCGGCGTTCGAGGCCCTGTTCGGCGCCGAATCCCGCGAGATGTCGGCGCTGTTCATGCTGCACTACGTCGCCTGCGCCGGAACCGAAGGCGTGCCTGGCACGTTCGAGCGCCTGCTCAACACGCGCGCCGGTGCGCAGGAACGCAAGATCGTCGAGGGCTCGCAATCCATCTGCACGCGCATCGCGGCCGAACTGGGACCCGAGCGTGTGCGGCTCTCCACGCCGATCCGGCTGATCGCGCAGAACGGCGAAGGGGCGAACGTCATCGGCAACGCCTTCGTCGTACGCGGCAAGCGCGTCATCGTCGCCGTGCCGCCGCCGCTGGCCGGTCGCATCACCTACGAACCCGCGCTGCCGGTCGAGCGCGACCAGTACACGCAGCGCCTGGGCATGGGCTGGCTGATCAAGTGCGAAGCGGTCTACGACACGCCGTTCTGGCGCGCACAAGGTCTCAACGGCTCGGCCGTGATCAACGACGGCCCGGCGCGTAGCATCTTCGACGTGTCGCCGCCGGACGGCAGTCGCGGAGCCTTGCTCGGTTTCGTCGGCGGCGACGCGGCGCGCGAATTCTCCGGGGCGCCCGAGTCGCTGAAGCGCGCCGTGATCGAGAATTTCGTGTCCTGCTTCGGCGAAAAAGCGCGCGAGGTGCGCGAGTGGCACGTGGCCGACTGGGGCCGCGAGGAATGGACGCGGGGTTGTCCGACAGCGATCGCACCGCCGGGCCTGCTGACGGCCTACGGCCCGGCGCTCACGGCGCCGGTGGACCGCATCCACTGGGCCGGCACCGAGACCGGCGGCTACTGGACCGGCTACATGGATGGCGCGGTGCGTTCGGCGGAGCGCACGGTGCGGGAGATCCTCGCGGCGTCCTGACAGCGCGGACGATCGCGCCGATCGGATGGGAGGTCGCCTATCCGTGCCGGTGCACTCGCGTCATCATCCACGGCCGCCCCTCGCCGATCCCGCAATGTCCGAACTCCGCATCTTTTCCTATCTCCCGAATCCGCGGATCTGGAAGGCCACGATCGCCGCGCGCCTGTGCGGCGTGAAGGTCGAGGTCCGCGGCGCACCCGCGAACGAACTCGCCGACTGGTTGTGGGACTTTGACGCGCACCCGATGACCGACCAGGACAAGGCTGCGGCGGCGGATCTCGCGCACGGCGCGAAGACCGGCTTCACGACGCAGTTGTTCAAGACCGAGGAATTCCTCGAGGCCCATCCGTTCGGCACCGTGCCGGCGGCGTTCAGCCCCGATGGCCGGGTCGGCATCTATGAATCCAACAGCATCATGCGCACGGTGGCGCGCCTGGGCGCCGACAACGCGCCGCTGTACGGCGACGACGCGTACAGCGCATCGCGCATCGACAGCTACCTCGACGCCAGCCTCGTGTTCGCCCGCGACGCGCAGTTCTACATCCTCGCGCTGCGCGCCGGCTCGCTGCCGCGCGACATCTACATCCGCGCCAAGCAGGCGTTCGAATCGTGGATGAGCGGAACCGAGCGCGCGCTGATGACCACCGGCGACTACATCGTCGCGGACGGGCTGAGCCTTGCCGACATCTGCTTCGTAGCCGAATTCGCGCTGTTCCACAACGAGCGCCTGCACACCGACCTGCTGCTGGCCAACGAGTTCGAGCCCATCCTCAACGCGGCTGTCGCGGAAACCTGGCCGCGAGCGCTGGATCATTTCCAGCGTCTGTGCCGACACCGTGCGTTCGCGCCGGATGTCGAGCCATTCCTGAAGCTGCTGCCCAACAAGTAGCCCGGGTGACACCCGGGGATCCTCCCCGCAAACCGGCAAAAACCCCGGCTCTTTCGCTTCGCGAAATTCAACACCCGGGCTACGGGATGGGGCGGCCACCCGTCTTGCCACCGGGCATCGATCGGAGAAGTATCCGGAGCAGCGCGGCACCCGATCGCGCCTCGATGGAGAAGATCGCATGAAGCTCTACAACTGGCAGTTCGCGCCCAATTGCCGACGGGTCCGCATGTTCGTCATCGAGAAAGGCCTGAACCTTCCGGCGATCGAGGAAGTCATCGGCAGCGGACTGCGGCTGCTGCCGCAATACATCGAGAAATGGCCGCACGCGGTGGTGCCGATGCTCGAACTCGACGATGGCACGCGCATCGCCGAAGCCGCCGCGATCTGCCGCTACTTCGAGGACGAGCATCCGGAGCCGCGCCTGATGGGACGCACCAGCGTGGAGAAAGGCGTCATCGAGATGTGGGAGCGCCGCGGCTACGACGAACTGCTCGTCGGCACCGGCGAGGTCTTCCGCAACTCGCATCCCGAATTCGTCGACCGTGGACTCGCCGGCACCAAGGATCCCGTGCCGCAGATTCCGGGACTCATCGAACGCGGCAAGGGCCGGGTCCGTCGCCACTACGCCAAGCTCGAAGACCAGCTGCGCGACAACCGTTACGTCGCCGGCAAGGCCTTCTCGTTCGCCGACATCACGACGCTGTGCGCGATGGACTTCGCCATCGCCGTGGACATGCCCATTCCGAAAACCTCGCCAGCCACGCAGCGCTGGTACGAGGAAATCAGTTCGCGCCCCAGCGCCAAGCAGAGTCTTTGAGAATCCTCGAATGAACCCGACCTCGCTCGCGGGAAAGCGCATCCTGCTCACGCAGGCTCAGGATTTCATGGGCCCCACGCTGGTGCCCCTGCTCACCGAAATGGGCGCCACCGTGATCACCGACGATCGCGTGCTGACCGATCCCGGACTGCCGGCCGAGCTGGTGCGCAGCGCCGGTCACGTGGACGTGCTGATCGCACACTTGGGCGTGCCTGCGGCAACGTCCACCGCGCAAGAAGGGACCGAGGAGGAATGGCGCATCGCGTTTGCCGCGATGGTCGACCCGTTGCCGCGTCTGGCGCGTGCCGTGCTGCCGCAGATGATCGCGCGACGCGCCGGCAAGATCCTGCTGATGGGCAGCGCCTCGGCACTGCGCGGCATGAAGCGCGCCTCGATCTACAGCGCGGCACGCGGCGCGCAGCTCGCGTGGGCGCAAGCCGTCGGCGTGGAGATGGCGCCGCACAACGTCCAGGTCAACGCCATCGCGCAGAACCTCGTCGACAATCCCACGTACTTCCCGGCCGAAGTGCAGGCGCATCCGAAGTTCAAGGAGCGCATCAAGTGGGAGATGCCGCTCGGGCGTCTGGTGTCGGCACAGGAAGACGCGCATTTCGCCGCCTATCTATGCAGCGAGGCGGCGAACTGTTTCGTCGGGCAGGTGTTCCCGGTGTGTGGAGGCTGGGTTCCGCGCTGACCGTAGCCCGGACGAAGTCCGGGGTTGCGCTTGGATTGACGGGTACGGCCCCGGACTTCGTCCGGGCTACGTTGTTGCAGCCAGCACCCGCGTCGGCGACGTCCGCATCGTGCGCCGCAACGACAACCATCCGAGCAGGCTCACCAGTCCGGCGCCCCCCAGGGCTCCGGCCGCCCACAACGGCAGGCTGAAGACGTACGGCAACTCGAAGACGAAGCGCGCGAGCGCCCAGCCGATCGCCTGCGCCGATGCCGCCGCGACCAGGCCGGCGATCAGCCCCAGCGCGCCGTACTCGGCAAGCAGTCCGAGGCTCAACGTGCGATCGCTCGCGCCCAGGGTCCTGAGCAGCGCGGTTTCGCGCACGCGCTCGGCGCGCGTGCCTTCGATCGCAGCGAGCAGTACCGCGAGGCCCGCGGCGAGCGTGAACAGGAAGATGAATTCCACGGCGCGCACGACGCGATCCAGGATGCTGCGGACCTGCGCCATCGCGGCGTCGAGATCCAGCGCGGTGACGTTCGGGAACTGCGTGATCAGCTCGCGCAGCAGCGGCCGCTTTTCCGGTGGCAGGTGGAAGCTGGTGAGCCACTGCGCCTCGCTGCCGTCGATCAGACCCGGCGGCACGACGAGAAAGAAGTTGGGACGGAAACTGTCCCAGCTCACCTTGCGCACGTTGTAGATCTTCAGCTCGACCTCGCGATCGGCGATCTGCAGCTTGAGCGTGTCGCCGATCTTCAGCTTCAGGCGCTCGACGGCGTAATCGTCCACCGACAGCCAAGGCTCGTTGCGCGTCGACGGATCCCACCACTGGCCTTCGACGAGCTGGTTGTCGTCACCGAAACGATCGGTCCACGAGATGTTGAACTCGCGATTGATCCAGCGGCGCGTCTCCTCGTCGTCGAAGCTGTCGGCCGTCACCGGCTCGCCGCGCAGCTCGGTCATGCGCGCGCGCGTCATCGGCCACAGGCGCAGGTCGGGATATCCGTGCTGCGCGAAGAAGGCCTTCATCGGCTCGACCTGCGGCGTCTGGATGTTGATCAGGAACTGGTTGGGCGCATCGTCGGGAAGACGTTTCTCCCAGGCACTCAGCAGGTCTCCGCGCACGATGCCGACCAGCAGCAGCGCCAACAACGACAGGCCCAGCGCCACCGCCTGCGCCACGCTCGCCATGCGGCGTCGCGCGATGTTCGCCAGGCCAAAGCGCAGCGCCGTTCCTCCGCGGCTGCGCAGGCCGGCCAGCAGGCGAACCAGCACGAAGGCCATCGTGCCCAACACCAGGGCCGCGACGGCCGCGCCGACGATGACGTAGCCCGCGAGCTTGATGTCGCCGGCGTGCCAGGCCACGAGCGCGGCCGAGGCCAGCGCCGCGACGATGCCGGCGATGCGACTGCCGGTGCGATCGTCCGCGCGCTGCAGCACGCGGATCGGCGGCGTGCTGCGCGCCGCCAGGAAACTCGGCGCCGCGAAGCCGAACACCAGCAGCAACGCGAGGCCCAGGCTCCACAGCGCGGCCAACGGCCGCGGGTCCGGCAAGGGGTTGCGCATCATGCCGGTGGCCGCCGCGGCGACGACGCCCTGCGCGGCGAAACCGATCAGCAGTCCGACGGTGCCGGCGCCGAGCGCGAGCAGCAGCAGGCGCGACAGCGCGCGGCGTGCGACCTGCCGCGACGTCGCGCCGAGCGCCTTGAGGATCGCCGCCTCGTCGCGCAGCCGCTGGCCGTGCTGATGCGCCGACGCACCGATGGCCGCACCTGCCAGCAGCATCGCCGACAGCACGGCGATATCGAGGAACTGGCGCGCACGCGCCAGCGAGTTGCCGATCTCGCGGCGTCCGTCCTGCGGCGTCTGCAGGCGCACGCCCTCCGGCAGTTCGAGCTCGCGCAGCGCTTCGATGCGATCGGGCGCACCGGCGAACATCTCGGTGTACTGCACACGCGACCCGGCCGTGACCAGCCCGGTCTCGGCGAGCTGGTCGACCGAGATCATCAGCCGCGGCGCGAGGTCCGAGAATCCACCGCCGCGATCCGGCTCGTACGCCAGGATGCGGCTGACCTTCACGCTCGACTTGCCGATCTGGATCGGCGTGCCGATCGACAGCTGCAGGTCCTGCCACAGCCGCAGGTCCACCCAGGCTTCGCCCAGGCCAGGGCCGCGCGGCTCCGCACGTTCCTCACCGAATGGCTCTCCGGCGCTGCGCAAGGCGCCGCGCAGCGGGTAGTTCGCATCGACCGCCTTGACCGCGGCCAGCGACGAGTTGTCGCCGACGAAGGCCACGCTCGGAAACTGCACGAGGTGCGCGCGACGCAATTCCAGCTTGCCGATGGCCTGCTCGAGTTTCTCCGGCAACGGATCGCGCGACCGGATCGCCGCATCGGCGCCGAAGGCTTCGCCGGACTGGTCTTCGAGCGCACGCGATACGCGATCACTGAACAGGCCCACGGCGCTGCTCGCGGCCACCGCGATGACGACCGAGGCGGCGAGGATCAGCAGTTCGGGTGTGCGCAGCCAGCGGCGCAGCAGGGCCTGGATCGAGGTCATCGGGCGGATCGTGTCGGTGGCGGCAGAGGTCGGGACGCAGTGCGGGACAGACGGGGCTCAGCCATCCAGCCGGCCGTCGCGAAGCGTGAGCTTGCGACCGCAGCGTTGCGCCAGCCCCTCGTCGTGCGTGACCAGCACCAGCGTCGTACCGCGCGAGCGATTCAGCGAGAACAGCAGGTCGATGATCTCGGCGCCGGTGGTGCTGTCGAGGTTGCCGGTGGGTTCGTCGGCGAACAGGATCGACGGGCCGGCCGCGAACGCGCGTGCGATGGCCACGCGCTGCTGCTCGCCGCCGGAGAGCTGATGCGGCAGGTGCGTGGCGCGCGCCGTCAGGCCGACCTGTTCGAGGGCTTCGCGTGCACGCTGTGCGGCGTCCGCATGACCGGCAAGGTCCGCTCCCAGGCGCGCGTTCTCCAGCGCCGTGAAGCCGGCCAGCAGCTGGAACGACTGGAACACGAACCCGACACGCCCGGCCCGCAGGCGCGCGCGGCCGTCCTCGTCGAGCGGACCCAGGTCCGCGCCGGCGAGTTCGATGCGGCCTCGCGTCGGGCGATCCAGCCCCGCCAGCAAGGACAGCAACGTGGTCTTGCCGGAGCCGCTGCGGCCGACGATGGCAACCGATTCCCCTTGTGCGATCTGGAGTTCGACCCCATCCAGGATCTTCAGATGCTTTTCGCCGCTGCTAATCTCGTGCGCGACCTCGTGGGCGCGAACGGCCCACTGCTCGATGCCTGCCATGTCCTTCCGATTCGTCCTGATGCTGTGGTGCCTGCTGGGCCTGCTTCCCGCAACGGCCGGCGCCGCGACGGTGGCGACGCCGCCGACGGCACCGGTGATGCTGGTGCTGGGCGACAGTATTTCCGCTGGCTACGGCCTCGATGCCGGCCAGGGCTGGGTCTTTTTATTGGACCAGAAGCTGAAGTCTCAAGGCTTGGCGTACAAGGTCGTGAATGCGTCGGTCAGCGGCGAGACCACGGCCGGGGGCCTGGCGCGCCTGCCGGGCCTGCTGACGCGCCACAAGCCGAAGATCGTGCTGGTGGAACTGGGCGGCAACGACGGCCTGCGCGCGCTGCCCGTCAAGGCGCTACGCAGCAATCTCGAGCAGATGGTGGATCTGTCGCGCAAGGCCGGCGCCACGCCGGTGATGTTCGAGATGCGGATTCCCGAGAACTACGGCCCGGCATACACCCAGGCCTTCGTCCGCACGTTCACCGGCGTGTCGGAGGAACGCAAGGTGCCGATGGTGCCGTTCCTGCTGATGCGCTTCGCGTCCGATCCCAAGTTCTTCCAGGACGACGGGATTCATCCGTCCGCCGCCGCGCAGCCGCAGATTCTCGACGCGGCCTGGCCGACGCTCCAGCCGCTGTTGTAGCCCGGGTGAAACCCGGGATGCCGCCTCGATGCGGACGGCGCCCCGGGTTTCACCCGGGCTACGGTTCGGCGCGAGATCACCCTATTCTGGGTGCCGGGCATCCGTCCGGCCGGCCGTGACGTAATCGGCCTCGTCCCCACGCGTTGGATCCCATGCAAATCGCCGTCATCGGCGCCGGCATCTCCGGCCTCATCGCCGCCTGGCGACTTTCGCAACGCCACGACGTCACCTTGTTCGAGCAGGACGCGCGCGTCGGCGGCCACACCAACACGATCGAGGTGCCGCTGCCCGGTGGCGGAACGCAGGCCGTGGATACCGGGTGGATCGTCTACAACGGCGTGAACTACCCCAACCTCACCGCGCTGTTCGGCGAGCTGGGCGTGAAGACGCGACCCACGAGCATGTCCTTCGGTGTGTCGCTGGGCGGCGGCCGCTACGAATACATGGGCAGCGACGCGATCTGGACGGTGTTCGCGCAGCCTTCGAACCTGTTCCGCTGGTCGCACATCCGGATGCTGCTCGACATCCTGAAGCTCAACGCGATGTGCAACGCACTACTCAAGTCGGGCGAGCTGCCAGAAGGTTCACTCGGCGAGTTCCTGGCGAAGTCCGGGCTGTCGAAAGAACTGGCCAGCCGCTACCTGCTGCCGATGGCCGGGCTGATCTGGAGCTGCTCGCCGCGCAAGGCCATGGAGTACCCGGCCGCCGACTTCATGCGCTTCTTCGATTCGCATTCGCTGTTCACCGCCACCCAGCAGCCGGTGTGGCGCACGGTGATCGGCGGCTCGCACCAGTACCTGAAGCCGCTGATGGCGGGTTTCCGCGGCCGCACGCGACTGGGCACGCCGGTGGAATCGATCCACCGCGACGGCGACGGCGTACGCCTGCGCACGGCGGGCGGCGCCGAAGAGCGCTTCGACAGCGTGATCTGCGCCACGCACTCCGACCAGGCGCTGGCGCTGCTGGCCGATGCCGACGCGGTCGAACGCAGCGTGCTCGGCGGCATCCCGTACAACAGCAGCCGCTGCGTGCTGCACACCGACGAGAGCTTCCTGCCCAAGCGCCGCGCCGCCTGGGCCTCGTGGAACTACCTCAACGACGTCGACGAGGTGCACGACCGTCCGATCTCGGGCAGCTACTGGATGAACAAGCTGCAGGGCATCGCGGGTCCGGTGAACTACATCGTCACGCTCAACCCGGTGCGCGAGATCCCGCGCGACCGCGTCCTGTACGACACGCTCTACCATCATCCGCACTACGGCCCGGATAGCGTCATGACCCACGAGCGGCTGCGCGAGATCCAGAACCGCCGCGGCGTCTGGTTCGCCGGCGCGTGGACGCAGTACGGCTTCCACGAGGACGGGCTGAAGTCCGGGCTGCGCGTGGTGCGCAGCATCGATCCGCAATGCCTGCCGGGCTGGGCGGTGTTGTGAAGCCGGGAGCTGGGAATCGGGAATCGCGAATCGGGAAAGACGGGAGCGATTCCTGCCCGCCGGCCTCTCGCGATCCGCTTCCATCGAGCCCCGCCGTCCTGTACGTCGCCCGCGTGTCGCACCGTCGTCGCGTCGCACCGTTCTACCGGTTCGTCTACCGGGTGTTCTATTTCCTGTTCGACATCGATCGCATCGACGAAGCGGCACGAAGCACCCGCCTGCTGTCGCGCAACCGTTTCAACCTGCTGTCCTTCCACGATCGCGACCACGGCGACGGCAGCCCGGGTGGGCTTCGCGCCTGGGCCGAAGGCCTGCTGACAGCCCGCGGCATCGACCTCGCCGGCGGGCGCATCCGCCTGCTGTGCATGCCGCGCCTGCTGGGCTTCGCGTTCAACCCGATCAGCCTGTGGTACTGCCAGCACGCCGACGGCAGCCTGCGGGCGGTCATCGCCGAGGTGCGCAACACCTTCGGCGAGAAGCATTGCTACGTGCTGGCATCCGGCGGCTCGCCGCTGACGTATGAAGAGGCGTGGGACAAGGAAAAGTGCTTCCACGTCTCGCCGTTCTTCGATCTCGTCGGGCAGTACCGGTTCGTCCTGAGCGAACCCGGTGAGCGCCTGCGAGTGGCCATCCACGAGGCCCGCGAGGGTCAGCCGATCCTCAATGCGACCTTGGCGGCCGAGCGGCGGACAACGAGCGACGGTGCCATCCTTGGACAGGTGCTGCGCATGCCCTTCATGACCTTGAAGGTCGTCGCCGGCATTCACTGGGAAGCCTTGAAAATCTGGTTGCGCGGGGCGCGGTTCCACGGCAAGCCGGAACCGCCGCGACACGGAGCGAGCTGATGAGCGAGAACGGTAACGAGGATCGACGCGACGGCGACGAGTTCGGCCGCGTCATGGGCCGCGACGGCTTCTCGCCGGACCTGCCGGGCGTGCTGTCGTCGAAGGGCGATCTGCGCGGCCTGTCGTGGAGCCTGCGCCTGATGATCTACATGCTCAGCGGCATGCAGAAGGGCTCGCTGGACGTGTACCTGCCCAATGGTTCGACGCGCCATTTCGAAGGCCCGCAGCCGGGACCGCACGGCGTCTGGCGGATCAAGAGCAGCGAGCGCCTGATGCGTCACGTGCTCGCCTCGGGCGAAGTCGGCATCGGCGATTCGTATCTCGACGACTCCTGGGATTCGCCGGACCTGACGCGCCTGCTGATGACGCTGTATCTCAACGAGCCCTACTACAAGGGGCCGTTCGAGAAGAACTGGCTGGGCAAGCTGTACGGCTACTGGCAGCACCGCCGCAAGGCCAACACCAAGCGCACCGCGCGTCGCAACATCGAGCACCACTACGACCTCGGCAACGAGTTCTACAAGATGTGGCTCGACGAGACGATGGCGTATTCGAGCGCGATGTACATCGAGCCGACGCAGACCTTGCAGGACGCGCAGGTCAACAAGTTCAAGCTGATGTTCGAGCGCCTGGCGCTCAAGCCGGAGCACACCGTGCTCGAGATCGGATCGGGCTGGGGTGGCTTCGCGATCTTTGCTGCGAAGCACGCGGGCTGCCGCGTCCACTCGATCACGCTGTCGCAGGAACAACTGGTCGAAGCACGCCTGCGCGCCGAGCGTGCGGGCGTGTCCGACAAGGTCACGTTCGAGTTGCGCGACTATCGCGACATCCAGGGCCAGTTCGATCGCGTGGTCTCGATCGAGATGTACGAGGCGGTCGGAGAGGAATGGTGGCCGACGTACTTCTCGGCGATATCGCGTGCGCTCAAGCCCGGCGGTCTGGCCGCGATCCAGGGCATCACGATCGATCCCGCGATCTTCGACCACTACCGGGGCAAACGCGATTTCATCCAGAAATACATCTTCCCGGGCGGCATGCTGTGCCCGCCGAACCGCTTCGAGGAACTGTCGCGTGACGCGGGCCTGAAGCCGGTCGATCCGTTGTTCTACGCGATCGACTACGCCGATACGCTGGCGCAGTGGCATCGCAACGTGCTGGCCGTGCGCGATCCGATCGTCGAGCAGTTCGACGAACGCTTCCTGCGCATGTGGCGCTACTACCTCAGCTACTGCGAGTGCGGCTTTCGCGTCGGCAGCATCGACCTGATGCAGATCACGCTGCAGAAGCCTTGAGAGCTTGGTCGCCGTAGCCCGGACGAAGTCCGGGACACCCCGTCGAATCGATGAATCCCGGACTTCGTCCGGGCTACGGTTGAGCACCATCGCCGCTTCGAAGCTACCGCCCTCGCCGTTGCGGAATCCCGGCTCGCATTCGCCGGCGTCCGGCCATCCGATCGCCTGCGTATCATCGAAACCTCTCCCGTCCACCGCACCCACCGCCTGGAAACGCACACGATGAAAGCCGGACTCACGCTGTTCTCGCTCGCCGCACTGGCCGCCCTGATCGGCGTGTCGATCTGGGCCACCGGTCACATCGCGATCATGGCGTCGATTCGCGACGTCATGGAGCAACCCGGAGCCGGCAACAATCCTTGGCTCATCGCGACGTTGTTCGACGCCTATTTCGGTTTCCTGTGGTTCTGGCTGTGGGTCGCCTACAAGGAGACGTCGTGGCTGGCGCGCGGACTGTGGCTGCTGGTGATCCTGCTGCTCGGCAACATGGCGATGGCGGCATACATGCTGATCCAGATCGCGAAGCTGCGATCCGGCGCGACGGTGCAGGACCTGCTGCTGCGTCGCGCCGCATGAGCGGGCCCGCGCCGACACCCGTGACGCAGCAGAGTTGGTGGCGACGCCGCGTGCTCGCGCCGCTGATGGCGCAGCTGCGCCAGGGCACGTCGCCGAAGATGATCGCGGTCACCGTGGCGGCCGGCTGCGTGCTCAGCCTGTTCCCGATCCTGGGCAGCACGACGATTCTCTGCGGCATCGTCGCGGCGGCGTTCGGACTCAACCAGCCGCTGATCCAGACGGTGAACTACCTGCTGTACCCGGCGCAGATCGCGCTGCTTTTCCCGCTCTATCGGGCCGGCGAGTGGCTGTTCCAGCAGCCGCCGGTGCCCTTGTTCTCGCTGACCGAACTCACCGCGCGCTTCTGGAACAGCCCTGGCCAGTTCTTCATCGATTACGGGCTGGTCGCGGTCTACGGCATCGTGGCCTGGGCGCTGATCGCGCTGCCGACGTTCGCGCTGCTGGTCGTGCTGCTGCACGCGCCGATCCGCACGCTCGCCGCGCGCATGCGGCGCGCCGAGCCCGCGTCAGCCGTGCACGAATAGACGCAGCAGCAGCGCCACGCCGAGCATCGCGCTGAGCACCACGTCGATGCGCACGATCCGCCGGATCGACGGAACCGCAACGCCGTCCTTCGCCAGCGCAACGAAGGACAGCATGCTGAACAGCGCCACGCCGCCGGCACCGACGCGCCATGCCGGCAGGAACGCAGCCGCGAGAAACGCGACGCCGAGGATCCCGAACAGCACGGCGCGGTGACGCAGCAACAGCAAGGTCACCGCATCGTGCGCGTTCACGCCATACAGCCCGTGCAGGCGTTGCGCCGACAGCACGCCGACGGCCGGAAGCAGGTGCACGACCCCTGACGACGCGAGCGCGAATGCCAGGAACAGCTCTGTCGGATGGGCATTCATCGGCGGGCTCCGCGTTGGCTTCGGGATTGGCGTGAAAGAGCCGGATCTCAGGCGTAGATCGTCCGCGACTCGCGCGCCGACAGCGCTCCCACCAGCAGGTACAGCAGCGGTCCGAACGATCCGAACGTCAGCGTCAGCAGCAGGTAGGGCCACACGGTCCGGCCGGTGCGACGCGCGTCGACCCCCATCCAGACCATCGCCAGCAGGCAGACGATCACCAGGTCCGCCAGCACCTGCCAGCCGGCGCTGGAGGGGAAGTGGAAGGAAAGAATTCCCCAGTAGCCGTGTTGGATCAGGGCCAGGGTCGTCAGCCCGCCGAAGCCCAGCAGGATGGCGATCAGCAACAGGATTCTTGGATTCATGGCGTCGCTCCGCTCGTCGTGGAAGTAGCGGCAGGCTCGTCCTCGCCGGGTCACGCCGCAATTACGCCAGACGTAATGGAAACACCGGCGGGGCGTGTTCACAATCGATCCATGAGCACACAGACCGATTCCGCGACGGGGCCCGAGCCATTCGGCCGATTGCTGCGTGACTGCCGCCGCGGACGGCGGCTCTCGCAACTCGATCTGGCCCTGAACGCCGAAGTCTCGCAGCGTCACCTGAGCTTCCTGGAATCCGGCCGCGCCAAGCCCAGCCGCGAGATGGTGGTGCAGCTCGCCGAGGCACTCGACCTGCCGCTGGAAACGCGCAACCGACTGCTCGCCGCGGCGGGATTCGCCGGACTCTACCCGCGGCGACGGCTCGATGCCGAAGCGATGGCCCCGGTGCGCATGGCGCTCGAGCGCATGCTCGCCGTGCACGAACCCTTTCCCGCCATGGTCGTGGATCGTGCGTGGAATCTGGTGATGTACAACCGCGGCCTTCCGAAGTTGTTCGAGGTGCTCGGCGGCATGGAAGCGATGGCGGCCCGTGTCGGCGGCTCGAACATGCTGCGCGTCACCTTGCACCCGGAAGGGCTGCGGCCCTACATCGCGAATTTCGACGAGATCGCGGCGCATCTGCTGACGCGCAGCGCGCACGAGGCGCTGGAATTTCCAGCGCTGGACGAGATCCTGAAGGAAGTGCTGCGTTATCCGGGATTGCCGAGCCGCGGGCGCAATGTCGACTGGAGTACGCCGATGCTGCCGGTGTTGCCGACGCGGCTGTCGGTGGGCGGCGTCGAGCTGAGCCTGATCACGACCTTGACCAGCTTCGGCACGCCGCAGGACATCACGACGGACGAACTGCGGATTGAGAACCTGTTTCCGGCGGATGCGGCGAGCGAAGCCTTGTTGAGGAAGCTGCTGGCGTAACGCGCCCCGTGCTGTCGGGCGACTAGCGCTGCACCCAGTGCGAGTCGCCCAGTCGCTGATACAGCGGCGGCTCCCCACGCGGAAGATTCCGCTCCAGCCATCCCAGCATGTCCGCCCAGATGCGCTGCGACTGCGCGTTGGTGGGCATGTCCGTGGCGTTGGGCAGCTCGAGCGTGATCGTCGGTACGCGCAGGACCATGCCGGCGTAGTTGCCCAGCGAACCCGGGTAGACCCCCAGCGGCTGCAGCCTCAGGTATCCGAAGCGCTGCGGCGGGTCGAGCGGGCCGTCGTAATCGAGCACGCCCCAGGGCGCGTGGATGGACACGATCGCGTCCGGCCGGAACTCGCCGATCTGGTCCATCAGCCAGCGCGTCTCGAATTCCGACGCCGCGGCCGAACCGGGGAAGCGCCGCGGGTCGTAGCGGGTGACCTTGCGCCAGCGATCCAGCGCCTTGGCGTCCCAGTCGGGCGTGGCGAAGTTGCGATTGAGGTCGACGCCGCGCCCGTTGGTCCGGGTGGATGCGGGCAACAGCAGGCCGTCCGGGTTCGAGGAGGGGATGACGCGCCAGTGGAACGGCTGCAGCCGCTCGGTCTGCAGCTTCTTCATCCACTGGAAGGCGATCGCCACCGACGTCAGCTCGTCGCCGTGGATGCCGCCGATCAGCAGCACGCGGAACGGCGTACGTCGGCTGCTGCCGGGCACGAAATCGCGATACATCATCGGCATGCCGTTGTACGTGGCACCCTCGCCGATGATCAGGCCGGCGTCGAGACAGCCCTGGACGCCCACATCCTTGAGCCGCTCGCCGATGCGTTCGCAGGCGCGCTCGACCGAGGCCAGCGGCGCCTGCGGCGCAGCCGCGCCCGCCGCTGCAGCAACAAAAATGAAAAGCCCGGCCAGGAGCCGGGCATTCAGCAGTCTCGATGAAAGTCGGGTCACGCGAAGATCAGTTCTTGCGCTCCGAACGCACCTTTTCGACGAGGAAGTCGATCACCTTCAGCATGTCGGCGAACGTCCCGCCTGCCATCTGGGCCGTCACCTGGTACTTGCCGCCCACGACCACCGTCGGGACGCTGAAGATCATGTAGTCCTTGGCCAGCGTGTCCGCGCGGCGCACGCGGCTGTCGACGGCGAAGCCGGTGAATGTGCTCTTGAAGACGTCCGGAAGCACGCCGACCTGCGAGTTGAAGAAATTACCGATCGAATCCGGCGTCATCAGCGGCAGGTGCTGCTCGTGGATGGCATCGAACAGGGGCTTGTGGATCTTCTCCGTGACGCCGAGCGCTTCAGCCGTGTAGTAGGCCTTCTGGTGCACGACGCCTTCGGGGCGGCCCAAGCTGGAGGGGATACGGATGAAATCCACATCCGCCGGCTTCTTCTTCACCCAGGCCGCGATATCGGGGTCGAAGTGGAAGCAGTGCTGGCAGCCGTACCAGAAGAACTCCTCGACAGTGATCCGCTTCGGGTCGACCGGCTTGGCGACCGTCTTGACCTCCTTGAACTGCTTGCCTTCTTCGTACTGCGCGCCTTTTTCCTGGGCCGTGCAGGCGAAGCTCAACAGAGACAGTGCGGCGACGAGCGCCCGCAGCGAACCGCGCATGGAGAGTTCCTGTGACGAGTGGGGGACAGCGTTACTGGAGACCGTTGACGTACGACGCCAGGGCTGCGATTTCCGCATCCGTCAGCTTGCCGGCGACTTCAGCCATGATCAGACCATTGGCGCCCGCTTTGCGTTCCCCTTTCCGGTACGCGTTGAGCTGCGCGGCCGTGTAGTCGGCGTGCTGGCCGCCGATGCGCGGGTAGGACGCCGCCGGGTTGCCCGAGCCCTTGGGGCCATGGCAGGACGAGCAGGCCGGGATGCCGCGCTCGGCATTGCCCGCCCGGTACAGCTTCTCGGCGACCGGAATCGCATCCTTGCTGGCCACGCCCGGCGACATTTCCTGCGCGGCGAAGAACACCGCGAGGTCCTGCATGTCCTGGTCGGACAGCGCGGCCACCTGGCCGGCCATGATCGGGTTGTTGCGCGACCCGTCCTTGAAATGCTTGAGCTGCGCGTAGAGGTAAGGCGCGCCCTGCCCGGCCAGCTTGGGCCAGGCCGGCATGGCGCTCTTGCCTCCCGGACCATGGCAGGCAGCGCACACCGCGGCCTTGGTTTCCCCGGCCTTGGCGTCGCCCTTGGTGAAGGCGCTGGCGGCAGGAGCCGCATCGGCGGCGAAAACAGAGGCGGAAAGCCCAAAAGCACAGGCCCCAACCAGACCACGAATCAGGCCACGAACGACGATCGACATGTTAATGCTGGCTCCCGAAGACGATGTGCAGGCGCGCCGGGCTGGCAGGGGTTGCGCGCAAGCGTTTATGGTGGCGCGGATTTTACACGGCGCACAGTCCCTTGCTGAACCCCACGGCCACTCCCCGGCCCAATCCCTTCGCGCACGCCCAGTTCGTGATGTCCTGCGCCAGCCTCGACCAGTGTCCGACCGACGCCCTGTCGGAGCTGGCGTTCGCTGGCCGTTCCAATTCGGGCAAATCCAGCGCGCTCAACGCGATATGCAACCAGAAGGCCCTCGCCCGCGTCAGCAAGACGCCGGGACGGACGCAGCTGATCAACCTGTTCGAGCTGCCTGGCCAGGCCGGGCCGGCCGGCCGCATGGTCGATCTCCCCGGCTATGGCTACGCGCAGGTCCCGGAGAAGATCCGGAAGGACTGGGCGCGCATGGTGGGTCGATTCGTCGAGCAGCGGCCCAATCTGCAGGGCATCGTCCTGATCATGGATTGCCGTCACCCGCTGACCGATTTCGATCAGCAGATGCTCGCCTGGATCCAGCTCGGCGAGCGCCGCTGTCACGTGCTGCTGACCAAATCCGACAAGCTGGGCTTCGGGGCGGGCAAGACCGCCTTGCTGACGGTGCAAAAGAAGATCCGCGAGATGGGAATCGAGGTCCAGTCGCAGCTTTTCTCGTCTCACTCCGGCCAAGGCGTTGAAGAGGCCCGCGATGCGCTGGCAAGGCTCCTCGCACTGCCGGACCCCGCGGCGCCCCCGAGTCCGGCGGCCGGGTAATTTCGGCGCCAGAAATAGAAAAGGCCCGGCGGATCGGGGAAATCCGTCGGGCCAGCTTGCTCCGGCTGGGGAAGCCGGACCCGCTCAGGGAGTAGAAGCGGGAAGTGAGGAAGGGAGGTCCGTCACTCAAGGTTATAGACGGCGCCTTTTCCGGAAAGTTCGCGGCGATCTGAAAAAGTTTTCGGGAATTTTTCTCGCCGGCCCCTTTCGAAAAAATAACCTCGGAATTTTGTCCCACAAATAGAAAAGGCCCGGCGGATCGGGGAATCCGTCGGGCCAGCGCTGCTCCGGCTGGGGAAGCCGGACCCGCTCAGGGAGTAGAAGCGGGGAGTGAGGAAGGGAGGTCCGTCACTCGAAGGTATAGAGGGCGGTTACTTCGGAAAGTTCGCGGAAACGCGAAAAAACTTTCAGCGATTTTTTTCGTTCGCCCATCGCGGAAGATGATTCCGGAATTTCGGGCGCCAAAAATAGAAAAGGCCCGACGGATCGGGGAAATCCGTCGGGCCAGCTTGCTCCGGCCGGGGAAGCCGGACCCGCTCAGGGAGTAGAAGCGGGGAGTGAAGGAAGGGAGGTCCGTCACTCATGGATATAGAGCGACGCGCGCCGGGAAAGTTTCCAAAAATTTCCCCAAAGCACCGAATTCATTTTGATACGGCGCCAAGCCACTGAGTTGTGGGAATTTATTCCCGCAATTTTTTCTTCGATTGCCACTCATCACGTGATGAGCGCTGGCTCAGGTCTTCGGATAATCGATATTGCCGCTGAAATCGGCCTTTTCCAGCTTCGCGAGCTCAGCTGATCGCATGCCCGGTCGCGGTATGCGCTTCGTCCCAATTCGTTCCAATTCCGTAATCCGCGACCAGCGGCACCGACAACGTGTGGATGCTCACCATGCGACCTGCAATCTCCGAGGCCAGCGCCGCAATACGATCCGACGGACCTTCGAATACGAGTTCGTCGTGCACCTGCATGATCATGCGCACGTCGGGTGCATGGCCTTCGAGCCAGCGCTGCACGTCGATCATCGCGAGCTTGATCAGATCGGCCGCGGTTCCCTGCAGTGGCGCGTTGATCGCGGTGCGCTCCGCGTACTGACGCATCGCCTGATTCTTGGACTGGATGTTGGGCAGATAAAGGCGTCGGCCGAACAGTGTCTCGACATAGCCGCGCTCATGCGCCGCGTGACGCGTGCCATCCATGAAACGCTTCACGCCGGGATAACGCCCGAAGAACCGATCGATCGTGTCCTGCGCCTCGCCGCGTGCGATGCCGAGATTGCGCGCAAGACCGAACGCGGAAATGCCGTAGATCAATCCGAAGTTCACCGCCTTGGCCGCACGACGTTGCTCGCCAGTGACCTGATCGAGCGCAACGCCCCAGACTTCGGCTGCCGTCGCCTGGTGAATGTCGAGTCCGCTGCGAAACGCGGCGACGAGGCGCTCGTCCGCAGAAAAATGCGCCATCAATCGCAACTCGATCTGCGAGTAGTCGATGGACAGCAGGGACTGGCCGTCCTCCGGAATGAACGCCTGGCGGATGCGACGTCCCTCTGCCGTGCGTACCGGGATGTTCTGCAGATTCGGATCCTGCGACGACAGGCGGCCTGTCGCAGCGACGGCCTGGTGATAACTGGTGTGGATGCGACGCGTCAGCGGATTCACCGCGTTGGGCAACTGCTCCGCGTACGTCGAACGCAGCTTCTGCATGCCGCGCCAGTCGAGGATCTTGCGCGGCAGCGGATGTTCTTCGGCCAGCACTTCGAGCACGTCCTCGGCCGTGGACGGATCGCCCTTCGGCGTCTTGCTGACCACGCGCAGGCCGAGCCGCGTGAACAGGATCTCCTGCAACTGCTTGGGCGATCCGAGATTGAACTCTCCGCCGGCGACTTCGAAAGCCTCCGCACGGATCTGATCCATGCGCGCCGCCAGTTCGACGCTGATGCGGTTGAGCAGCGGCACATCTACACGCACGCCCGTCTGCTCCATGCGCGCCAGCACCGGCACCAGCGGCATCTCGATGGTTTCGAACACGCGCTGCAACTCGGGGATCTCGACCAGCCGCGGATGCAGCGCGCGATGCAGACGCAACGTGATGTCGGCGTCTTCGGCGGAGTAGTCCGCGGCCTTGTCGAGCGCCACCTGGTTGAAGGTGATCTGGTTCTTGCCCTTGCCGGCGACGTCCTCGAACTTGATCGTCTTGTGACCGAGATATTTCTCGGACAGCGTGTCCATGTCGTGGCGATTGCCGGCTGCATCGAGCACGTAGCTCTCGAGCATCGTGTCGTAGGCCACACCGCGCACGACGATGCCGTGGCGCGCGAGCACATTGAGGTCGTACTTGATGTGCTGGCCGACTTTCGGCTTCGCGTCGTCTTCGAGCACGGCTTTCAGGCGCGCGCGCACGACCTCGAGCGAAAGCTGTTCCGGCGCACCCAGATAATTGTGCGCAACCGGCACGTACCATCCCTTGCCTTCTTCGATCGCGAACGCGAATCCGACGAGCCCCGCCTGATTCGCATCGAGCGCGTCGGTCTCGGTATCCAGGCAGATCAGGTCGGCGCGTTCCAGCGCCTGGGCCATGGCCTCGAGCGCGGCTTCATCGACGACGAGTTCTGCCGCCGTGGCCGCTGCACGCGGCGCATCGGGCGCAGGGGATGGCGGAGCGGCGGTCGTCGCAGCAGGCCCGCCCGCGTTTGATGTGGTGCCCGGATCAGCGGCGCGCCGCAGCATGCCGAGCCGCGCGTAGAACGCCTCGAGCTGCACTTCGTCCGGCTCGCGCGGCACGAGATCCTCGGGTGTGAGCCCGAGTTCCAGCGCAGTGCGGATCGTCGCCAGATCCTTGGCCAGCGGGATGCGGTCGAGATTCGCGCGGATGTTCTCGCCGAGCTTGCCCTTGATCGTCGGCGCCGCCGCGAGCACGCCGTCGAGCGAGCCGTGCTCCGTGATCAGCTTGGCCGCCGTCTTCTCGCCGACGCCGGGAACGCCCGGAATGTTGTCCGAGGTATCGCCCATCAGCGCGAGAAAATCGACGATGCGTTCCGGCAGCACGCCGAACTTCTCGACGACGCCCGCGGGATCCATGCGGCGATTCTTCATCGTGTCGAGCAGATGCACCTGCGACGTCACGAGCTGCGCCATGTCCTTGTCGCCGGTGACGATCAGCACGTCCTGCCCTGCCGCCGCCGCTCGCACCGCCAGCGTTCCGATCACGTCGTCGGCTTCGACGCCGGCGACCTGCAGCACGCGCATCCCCAGCGCCTCGCACAACTCGACCACCAGCGGGAACTGCAGCACGAGGTCCTCGGGCGTGGCGCCGCGCGTGGCCTTGTACTCGGGATAGATGTCCTCGCGAAACGTACGCCCCGGAGGATCGAACACCATCGCCAGACTCTTGGGCTGATAGTCCTTGATCAGGCGCCGCAGCATGTTGTTCATGCCGAACACGGCACCGGTCGGCGTCCCGTCCGGCGCCGTCAGCGGCGGCAGCGCGTGGAAGGCACGAAACAGCCAGTTGCTGCCATCGACGAGGATCAGGGGATGCATGGCGCCGGGTTCTCTCTATCGATCAGGAAGACAACAGGAAATTCTTCGTCAGCAGGAACACGCCCACTGCGAGCATCACGCCCGCTGCGACGCGGTTCATCCACCGCGCCACGCCGGTTCCGAGCAGGATGCGCGCCCGCGCCGCGGCCGCCGCGTACAAGAGCTTCACGCCACCCACCGACAGTGCGGCGACGGTCGCGATGACCAAGACGTCCATCGTAGTGACCAGCCCCAGGTTCATGAAGGCCGGCAGGAAGCCCAGGTAGAACAGCACCGCTTTCTGGTCACCGAGCGTGATCAGCAGTCCGGTCGCAAAGCTGGACCGCATCGACGGCGCGCCATCCGCATCCTCGTCATCGCCGTCGCTGCTGCGCGGCGCAGACCGCCACAGCCGCACGCCGAGCCAGATCAGGTACAGGCCGCCCAGATAGCGGATGGCCTCCATCGCGCCGCCCATCGCATCGACCAACAGCGACAGTCCGAAGATCGCGAGCAGGATGTAGATCAGATCACCGGCGACGACGCCGGCCGACACCGCGGCGCCGTGACGAAAGCCGAAGGCCGCCGATTGCGCGGTCACCGCCATCACGCTGGCACTGGGCAGTGCCGACAGCACGATCATCGAGGCGGTCAGCGCCAGGATGCTGGCAGGGCCGAGGCTGAGGTCCACCTCGGCGCTCCGCCCGCCTAGCTTTCCAGCAGGCGCTCGCCGCGCACCAGATCGTCGAACGTCTCGCGTGCACGCACCAGCACCGCGCGATCGCCGTCGACCATGACCTCGGCCGCGCGGCCGCGCGTGTTGTAGTTGCTCGCCATGACGAAACCGTAGGCGCCGGCAGTGCGCACCGCCAGCAGATCGCCCTCGGCGATGGCGAGCTCGCGATCCTTGCCCAGCCAGTCGCCGGTCTCGCACACGGGGCCGACGACATCGTAGTTCTGGACGCTCGCCGTCCTGTTCTCACGCAGCGGCACGATGTCCATCCAGGCCTGGTACAGCGACGGCCGCAGCAGGTCGTTCATTGCCGCGTCGACGACCGCGAAGTGCTTGGCTTCGCCGCGCTTGATCAGCTCCACGCGCATCAGCAGCACGCCGGCGTTGCCCGCGATGGCGCGGCCCGGCTCGGTCATGATCTTGAACCGGCGCCCCGCCAGCTTGGGCAGGAAGGCTTTCGCCCAGTCGGCCGGCTCGGTCGGGATCTCGTCCCGATAGCGCACGCCCAGCCCGCCACCGACGTCGAGATGATCGAACTCGATTCCCTTCGCGGCCAGCCGGTCCACCAGCGTCAGCACGCGATCCAGCGCGTCCAGATAGGGTGATACGTCCAGCAGCTGCGAGCCGATATGGCTGGCGATCCCGCTGATGTGGATGCCCTTCATCGACTGCGCTTCGACGTACAGCCGCTCCGCCGTCACGAGGTCCACGCCGAACTTGTTCTGCTTGAGTCCGGTGGAGATATAGGGATGCGTCTTGGCATCGACGTCCGGGTTCACGCGCAGCGCGATCGACGCGCGCGTCCCCGCGGCCTGCGCGAGCTGGTCGAGGCGGCGCAGTTCGGATTCGGACTCGACGTTGAACGTGCCGACGCGCTGCTCGAGCGCGAAGCGCAGCTCGTCGGCGGTCTTGCCCACGCCGGAGAACACGACTTTCGAAGGATCGCCGCCGGCCGCGAGCACGCGGCGCAGCTCCCCTCCCGAGACGATGTCGAAGCCGCTGCCGAGCTTGGCGAGCACGCCGAGCACCGCGAGATTCGAGTTGGCCTTCACCGCGAAGCAGACCTGGTGCGGCACCGAGGCCAGCGCCTCGTCGAACGCGCGGTAGTGCCGTTCGAGCGTGGCGCGCGAGTACACGTAACAAGGCGTACCGAACCGCTGTGCGATATCGGAGAGCGCAACGTCTTCGGCGTACAGCGCGCCGTCGCGCATGTGGAAGTGATCGGTCACGGGGTCGTCGTCGGCGAGGAGGGGGCGGTGTCCGCAGGCGGCGTCGCCGCAGGCTTGGCTTCTTCCTCTTTCTTCTTGTCCGCTTCCGGCGTCTTGTCATCTGCCGACGGCGCAGCCGTCACCGGCGGCACCACCTGCGGGGTCGGCGTCGCCGGCGCGGCCGGGGCCGGCTCCGCGTTCTTGTCAGGGCGATACAGATCACCGGACTGACCACAGGCGGCCAGACACAGCGCAAGCGGAAACAGCAGGAGCGTGACGAGGGGAATTCGCATCAGGGCGCGGGTCGTTCCCGCGACGGCGGGAATCCATTAACGTGCCGCGCATTCTACCGTTCGAAGAAAGACCCCACCCATCGACATGAAACTCCAGGAATCCGCCGACGCCGTCATCGTGCAACCCGACGGCCCGGTGCGCGCGAGCGTGATCTGGTTGCACGGGCTGGGCGCGGACGGCCACGACTTCGTTCCCATCGTGCGCGAACTGGGCCTCGCAGCCGACGCCGGCATCCGCTTCATCTTCCCGCACGCAACGGTGCGCCCGGTGACGCTCAACGGCGGCATGCCGATGCGCGCCTGGTACGACATCGTCTCGCTCGATCGCAAGGGCAAGATGGACGACAAGGGCATCCTGGACTCGGTTGCGCGCGTGCGCGGACTGATCGAGGCCGAACGCAAGGCCGGCGTCGAGCCGGGTCGCATCGTGATTGCCGGCTTCTCGCAGGGCGGCGCCATCGCCATGCACGCGGCGCTGCGTTACCCGGACCGTCTCGCCGGCCTGCTCGCGCTGTCGACCTATCTGCCGTCGGCCGAGTCGCTGGCGCGCGACGCCAACGCCGCAAACCGCGACATCCCGATCCTGATGGTCCACGGCCAGTACGACCCGGTCCTGAACCTGGAGATCGGCGAGTGGAGCCGCGATCAGCTCAAGGCGATGGGGCAGACCGTCGAGTGGCTCACGTACCCGATGGCGCACGAGGTCTGCATGGAAGAGATCGAGCGGATCGGGGCCTGGTTGAAGGACGTGCTCGCGGACTGACCGTAGCCCGGACGAAGTCCGGGGTTGCGGCTCCGGGGAAGGTGGGAACCCCGGACTTCGTCCGGGCTACGGGTTTAGACCCGCTGGGCGCGTCGGACCCTGGATCTCGCGCGTGACAACTGCTCCAGCGTGATCGCCCGGGCCGCCTGCTGGCTGCGCCGGATGTGCTGCGTCATCGCCTGCTGCGCGGCCACCACGTCGCGCTTGATCAGGTGCTGGCAGATCGCGTGGTGCTCCTTGTACGTCAGGTCCACGCGCATGTCGTTGGTGAAATCCAGACGCCGGATGATGTGGATCGTCTGGTTGACGCGCTGCAGATAGTCCGCGAGCACGAGGTTGCCGCTGCCTTCGGCGAGCGCGATGTGGAACGTCTCGTCCCGCGCCGACATCGTCTCCACGTCGACGTCTTCCGTCGGCTGGTAGATCGGGTCCCACTGGCGCGCCAGTTCCTTGAGTTCGCGCTCCGGCATGTGCGTGCAGGCCAGTTCGATCGCACACATCTCCAGCGCGATGCGCACCTGGTAGTGCTCGTCGATCTCCGCGATGTCGATCTCGCGGATGAAGCAGCCCTGCTTGGGCCGCACCGTCAGATAGCCCTCGAGCTGCAGCCGCTGGAGCGCCTCGCGGACGGGGGTGCGGCTGACGCCGAAGCGCTCGGCCAGTTCGGTCTCGGTGACGCGGGAGCCCGGGTAGAGCTCGAAGCTCATGATCAGCGTCTTGAGCTGCTGATAGACCTCCTGCGCCGACCCCGCCCTGATCGGGTTGGCGGCGTTCATCGCGCGCACCGGCGAAACAAGGAAACGCACCGGAAAAGGCTCATCGGTCGATTGTATGCAAGCCTCGGCATTCATGTTGCATACAAGAATGAGTGCAGCCAAAACCGAGAGTCGTGCCCATGAATGCCGGCCCCAACGCGACGTCCACCATCGATCTGTCTCCCGCTGCCCTGCAGGCCGCCTATCGCAACGGGACGCTGACGCCGCGCGCGCTGCTCGGCCAGCTCCAGCAGCAGGCGCGTGACCTCAACGAGCGCTTCCGGATCTACATCGAACTGCTGTCCGACGAGCAGCTCGAACCGTTCCTGCACGCGCTGGAAGCGCGCGATCCGGCCTCGCTGCCGCTGTACGGCGTCCCGTTTGCCATCAAGGACAACCTCGATCTCGCCGGCGTGCCCACGACGGCCGCCTGCCCCGCTTACGCCTACACGCCGACGGTGTCGGCCACCGTCGTTGCGCGCCTGCTCGAACTCGGCGCGATCCCCACCGGCAAGACCAACCTCGATCAGTTCGCCACCGGTCTGAATGGCCTGCGCTCGCCGTACGGCGAATGCCCCAACGCGTTCCTGCCCGAGTATCCGAGCGGAGGTTCGAGTTCGGGCTCGGCACTAGCGGTGGCCTTGGGTGTGGCGAGCTTCGCGCTGGGCACCGACACCGCCGGCTCGGGCCGGGTGCCGGCCGCGCTGAACGGCCTGGTCGGATGCAAGCCGACACGCGGCATCGTGTCCACGCAGGGCGTCGTGCCCTGCTGCCCGTCGCTCGACTGCGTGAGCCTGTTCACGCGCACGCCAGCCGAAGCGGCATCGCTGCTGGCGCTGCTCGCACGCTTCGATGAGAAGCAGGCCTGGAGTCGCCGCAATCCGATGGGGAACGCCGCTCCGGCGCGCGGTCGCCTCTCCGGATTTCGATTCGGCGTGCCACGGCAAGCGGATCTGGTGTGGTGCGGATGCGACGAAGGCCCTGCCCTGTTCGCCGCCGCCCGGGCGCGTCTCGAAGCGCTCGGGGGTGAGGCCTTCGAGCTGGAATTCCAGCCTTTTCTCGATGCCGCGAAGATGCTGTACGAACCGGCTGGCGCAGCGGAGCGCTACGCCTCCTTCGGTCATCTGCTCGAGGACGCCTCGGTGTTGCCGGTGATCCGCGAGGTCGTCGCCCCCGGCAACCGGGCCAGCGCCGTGGAGCGCGTACACGCGGCGCAGCGCTTGCGAGAACTTCAGCACCAGTGCGACCGCGAGCTCGCGGCTATCGACTTCGTGCTCACGCCGACGATTCCCCGCGCGTTCACGCGCGAGCAGCTTCGAGCCGATCCGATCCGGCGCAACAGCGAGCTCGGGACGTACACCAATTTCATGAACCTGCTCGACTACGCGGCCGTTGCCGTGCCCGCCGGGCAGCAGCGCAGTGGCCTGCCCTGGGGCGTGACGCTGTTCGGGCGCGCCGGCACGGATCAGTACCTGCTTGCGATGGCCGGGCACTTCGTCGCGGGCAGCGTTGCTCCCGATGCGACGCTGAAGCGTGCGTTGATTCCGGGCGATCGCATCCGCGTCGTCGTCTGTGGCGCGCATCTGCAGGGCCTCGCGCTCAATCACCAGCTCCGCGA
The DNA here is from genome assembly GCF_004364935.1 of Panacagrimonas perspica. Classification (GTDB taxonomy): domain Bacteria; phylum Pseudomonadota; class Gammaproteobacteria; order Nevskiales; family Nevskiaceae; genus Panacagrimonas; species Panacagrimonas perspica. The sequence continues at coordinate 380,377 of NZ_SOBT01000010.1, forward strand.
TCGCGGCGCGCGTCTCGTGCGCGCCACGCAGACCGCGCCCGGCCATCGCCTCTACGCGCTCCCGGGTGGACCACCGTTTCGACCCGCGCTGGTGCGCGACGCCAGCGGTCGGTGCATCGACGTCGAAGTCTGGGAGATGCCCGCCAGCGAACTCGCCTCCTTCCTCGACGGAATAGGTGCTCCGCTGGGTCTGGGCAAGGTCGAACTCGCCGACGGAAGCGTCGAGAACGCCTTCATCTGCGAGCAGGGCGCGCTCGGTTCGGCCCGAGATATCACGGACTTCGGCGGCTGGCGCGCGTACCTGGCCGCGCCGCCGGCGGCCTAGCAGCGCACCCGGAAAAGCCGCTTCGCGGCATCCGCAAAACCGCCCCTTCCGTTCTTGCATGCAACGAAGCACGCTGGCATGGATACTGCGTTGAGAGGGGCAAGCACTGCGACGGCGCAAGCCACACGGGGATCGCGTGACGCACCTGATTCGAGCCGAGCCTTACGACCTGCCATTCGACCCGGCCAGCACCGCGCTGCTGATCATCGACATGCAGCGCGACTTCATCGAGCCGGGCGGTTTCGGCGCGATGCTCGGCAACGACGTGTCGCTGCTGCGGCGCGCCATCGATCCGATCCACGCGCTGCTCTCCGCGTTCCGCAAGGCCGGACTGCTGGTCCTGCACACGCGTGAAGGCCATCGACCCGACCTGAGCGACGTGCCGCCGAGCAAGCTCGCGCGCGGCAAGGGCGAGACGAAGATCGGCGACATCGGCCCGATGGGCCGCATCCTGATTCGCGGCGAAGCCGGCCACGACATCATCCCCGAGCTCTATCCCAAAGCCGGCGAGCCGGTGATCGACAAGCCCGGCAAGGGCTCGTTCTGCCAGACCGATCTCGAGCTGATCCTGAAGAACCGTGGCGTGCGCACCTTGATCGTGTGCGGCGTCACCACCGAGGTCTGCGTGCACACGACGGTGCGCGAGGCCAACGACCGCGGCTTCGAGTGCCTCGTGCCCTCGGACTGCGCGGCGTCGTACTTCCCGGAATTCCACGAGACCGCGCTGCGAATGATCAAGGCGCAGGGCGGCATCTTCGGCTGGGTCTCGGATTCGGCGCGCGTGATCGCCGCGCTCGGCTGACGCATCGCACAGGTCGTCGCGCGTCCGGGGCGGACGTGCGGCGTTCGCATCGTTTTGGGGAAAGGGAGACAAGCGTCATGAGCACCGCAGCCAGCAGCAGCGCCGGCACTTTCAAACCGTCGATCTGGGTTCCCGGGGACTGGAACGCATTCTTCGGCTTCGGCACCAACATCCTGGTCAATCTGCTGACGCTCACGGCGCTGATGCGCTACGTGCTCAAGCTGCCGGACGACCTCGTGTTCGGCCGCATCCTGCCGGCGACGGGACTGATGCTGTTCCTGTCGACGGTCTACTACGCGTATCTGGCTTACCAGCTCGCGAAGAAGACCGGGCGCACGGATGTGTGCGCGCTGCCATCGGGCATCAGCGTGCCGCACATGTTCGTCGTGGTGTTCGTGATCATGATGCCGATCGCGGCCGCCACCGGCGATCCGATCAAGGGCTGGGAAGCGGGCCTGACGTGGGTGTTCGTGCAGAGCTTCGTGCTGATGATCGGCGGTTTCGTGGCGCCGTGGATCAAGAAGATCACGCCGCGTGCGGCGCTGCTCGGTGCGCTGGCCGGTGTGTCCATCGCGTTCATCTCGATGCGCCCGGCGCTCGAGATGTACATGGATCCGGTGATCGGCATCATCTGCTTCGCGATCCTGCTGTCGAGTTGGTTCGGTGGCGTGCGTTACTTCAAGGGCATCCCGGCCGGCCTCGTCGCCATCGCGGTGGGTTCGCTGATCGCCTGGGGAGGCTTGGCGCTGGGTTTCAACTTCGGCGGCATGAGCCTGGAGAAGCTCGGTTCCTCGTTTGCGAGCTTCGGCTTCTCGGTGCCGCTGCCGGCCTTCGGCCACGTGTTCGGCGGCTTCGAATTCCTCGCCGTCATCCTGGTCACCGCGATCCCGTTCGGCATCTACGACCTGGTCGAGGCGATGGACAACGTCGAGAGCGCGGAAGCCGGCGGCGATCACTTCCCGACGACGCGCGTGCTCACTGCCGACGGCGTCGTCAGCCTGATCGGCTGCTGCCTGGGCAATCCGTTCATCAACGCGGTCTACATCGGCCACCCCGGCTGGAAGGCCATCGGCGGACGCATCGGCTATTCCGCAGCCACCGGCGTGATGGTGCTGATCATGTCCTGGCTCGGCATCCTCGCCGTGATGATGGCGCTGATCCCGGTCGTCGCGATCTCGCCGATCCTGCTCTACATCGGCATGCTGATCGGTGCGCAGGCGTTCCAGGAAACACCGAAGAGCCATGCGCCTGCGGTGATCCTGTCGCTGATCCCGCAAGTGGCAGGCTGGGGCAAGCTGATGATCGACAATGCGCTCGGCGCTGCAGGCACGAACGCCGCTGCGGTCGGCATCGACAAGCTCGCCGGCATGGGCGTGCTCTATCACGGCCTCGAACTGCTCGGCAGCGGCGCGATTCTCACGAGCCTGATCCTCGCGGCAGTCGCGGCCTGCATCATCGATCGCGCATTCGCCAAGGCCGCAGGCTTCGCGGCGACCGGCGCCGTCCTCACGTTCTTCGGCTTCATGCACAGCGAGGCGATCGGCTTCGCGAAGACGCCGATGGTCGCGCTCAGCTATCTCGGCGTCGCCGGGCTGCTGATGGCCTGCGCAAAGTACAACCTCGCGCCCTTGTCCAAGCCCGCCCCGCGCCCGCAGGAAGCGGTGCCCGGTGGCGAAGCCGCCGTCTGATCCGAGTGAGCCCTGTTCCAGCAGCCGAAGCGACCGAGACCGCCGCATGACCGAGCGTCACATCAAGTCCGAGCCCTATCCCTGGCCGTACAACGGCGATCTGCGCCCCGAGAACACAGCGCTGATCATCATCGACATGCAGACCGACTTCTGCGGCGTCGGCGGCTACGTGGACAAGATGGGCTACGACCTGTCGCTGACGCGCGCGCCGATCGGGCCGATCAAATCGGTGCTGAGCGTGTTCCGCAAGCAAGGCTTCCACGTGATCCACACGCGCGAAGGCCATCGCCCGGATCTCGCCGACCTGCCGGCGAACAAGCGCTGGCGTTCCCGTCGCATCGGCGCGGGCATCGGCGACGAGGGCCCCTGCGGTCGCATCCTGGTGCGCGGCGAACCGGGCTGGGAATTGATCGACGAGCTCAAGCCACTGCCCGGCGAGGTCATCATCGACAAGCCGGGCAAGGGCTCGTTCTGCGCCACCGATCTCGAGATGATCCTGCACCTGCGCGGCATCCAGAACCTGATCCTGACCGGCATCACCACCGACGTCTGCGTGCACACGACGATGCGCGAGGCCAACGATCGCGGATTCGAATGCGTGCTGCTCGAAGACTGCTGCGGCGCCACCGATCACAAGAACCATCTCGCCGCGTTGAGCATGATCAAGATGCAGGGCGGCGTGTTCGGCGCGGTGTCGGATTCGGCGTCGCTGCTATCCACGCTGTCCTGAAACGCGTGCCGGCGTTGGTGCCGGCCGGAAGCGGCGGGTTAGGCTGAGCCTCCTGAAAATCCAAGAGTCGACGCCGCGGGATGAATGCGATCGCCATGCAGGGCCTGCTCGACGTGGTCGCCACGACCGCCGAGAAGGACTGGAAGCCGTTTCACACCGGGATCGACTGCCTGCCGATCTACGAGACGCCGGACGGCGGTCCCGCCGCGATGCTGCTGCGCTACCAGCCCGGCGCGCACGCACCGGATCACCTGCACATGGGCTACGAGCACATCCTCGTGCTCTCCGGCAGCCAGACCGACCAGCGCGGTCATCATCCGACGGGCACCTTGCTGATCAACGAACCCGGCAGCGAGCACCACGTGCACAGCGACGAAGGCTGCATCGTGCTGGCGATCTGGGAGCGTCGCGTCAAAGCGATGTGACGTAGCCCGGACGAAGTCCGGGGTTGCGCTCCCTATCCGAGGGGAACCCCGGACTTCGTCCGGGCTACGGTAAGGACGCTATTCATCCTCCGCGCGCGCATCGACTTCGAATCCTTCGCCGTCGTCCGACACTCGCAGGTGCACGACGATCGGCCGGCAACACACCGAACAATCCTCGGTGTAGGTCTGCGAACCGGCGGACAGGTCCAGCTCCAGCACGATGGTCTCCCAGCAGTACGGACAGGTGACTTCGGTTTCTTCGAGCACGCGGCGGTCCTTCCTCAGAGAAACAGTTCGAACAAGCGGTTCTGGTAACGGCGCCCGGCTTCGGTCGGACGAACAGCATCGGTCGCCGGCGGCTCGACCAGGCCCAGGCGCAGCGCCTGGGCCAGCATCGGCGACAGCGCTGAGAACGGCGCACCCGTACGCGATTCGAACTGTTCGGCGATGAACCCGTCGTGCAGTCGCAGCGCGTTCATGCAGAACTCGAACGGCAGTTCGTCTTGTGCAAGCACGCGCCGTTCCTGTATGGCCTCTGCGGTTCCGGCGGTTTCCATGTAGGTGCGCGGATGCTTGTGGCGCGCGCGTCGCTCGATCCGCAGATCCTTTCCGGCCGTGCGCTTGGCGTGCGCACCGGCGCCGATGCCGAGGTAGTCACCGAAGCGCCAGTAATTCAGGTTGTGACGGCTCTGCAGGCCGGGCCGCGCGAATGCCGAGGTCTCGTAATGCGCAAAGCCCGCATCGGCGAGCAGCGCGCAGCCCGCGTCGTGCATGTCGGCAGCGGTGTCCGCGTCAGGCACGGCCGGCGGCCGAGCGGCGAACTCCGTGTTCGGCTCCAGGGTCAGGTGATACCAGGAAAGGTGCTCCGGCTGCAGCGCGAGCGCGCCGTGGAGATCCGCCAGGGCCTGTACCTGCGTCTGCTGTGGCAGCGCGAACATCAGGTCGAGATTCAGATTGTCGAAACCGGCGTCACGTGCCATCGCAAACGCACGCCGTGCCTCGTCGCCGGAATGGATGCGCCCGAGCGCTGCCAGATGCGCCGGATCGAAACTCTGCACGCCGATCGACATGCGGTTCACGCCGGCCGCGCGATAACCACGGAAATTCGCGGCATCCGCAGTACCGGGATTGGCTTCGAGCGTGATCTCGATGTCGTTCGCAAATTTCAACCGCGCCGCAACGGCATCCAGGACGCGCCCGATCGCCGCGCCCGAGAACAGGCTCGGCGTGCCTCCACCGAAGAAGATGCTGCGCAGCGGCCGCGACTCACCCGCATCGGAGAGTTCGAATTCAAGGTCCCTGATCAGCGCGTCGACGTACTCGCGCTCCGGAATCACGCCGCGGGCGGCATGTGAGTTGAAGTCGCAATACGGGCACTTGCGCGCGCACCACGGCAGATGCACGTAGAGCGAAAGCGGCACGCTTTCGAGCGGAAGGTCGGTGTTGCTCATGGAATGGCGCCGCGAACTGCCCTTCTTTCTCGCGATGCGAAAAAGAAGGAGCCGATCAGGCTCCGGCGAGCTGACGCAGCAGTTGCTGCATCGCCAGACCGCGATGGCTGATGCGGTTCTTGCGGTCGGGCGCGAGTTCCGCGGCACTGCAGCGCAGGTCCGGGATGAAGAACAGCGGGTCGTAGCCGAAGCCCTGTCCACCGCGCGGTGCGCGCAGGATCGTGCCGCGCCAGCGCCCTTCGGCGATCAGCGGAATCGGATCGTTCGGCGAACGCAGCAGCACGACGACGCTGACGAACTGCGCGCCACGCGCGTCGTCGTCGATGCGGTCCATCTCCGCCAGCAGCTTGTCGTTGTTGACCGCGTCCGAGGCCGGCTCGCCGGCGTAGCGCGCCGAGCGCACGCCGGGTGCGCCGTCGAGCGCGTCCACGCAGAGACCCGAGTCGTCGGCGATGGCCGGAAGGCCGGAAGCGGCGGCCGCGTGGCGCGCCTTGATCAGTGCATTCTCGACGAACGTGAGCCCGGTCTCGGCCGGTTCCTTGGGCGAGAATTCGCTGACTCTTCGCACGCGCAGTGCCAGCGGTTGCAGAAGGTCTTCCAGCTCGCGGGCCTTCTTCAGATTGCGACTGGCGATGACGATCTCTTCCATGTCGCGATTGTACGCCCCGAGCGCGGCGAACAAGCCGCGTGATCCTTCGTGATGAGCGGTCTTATCCCGCGAGCGCGGCACGCTGCGCCTCGATCAACTGCGCGATGCCGCCTTGCGCCAGGTCGAGCAGACGATCCAGCTCCTCGCGGCGGAAGGCGTGACCTTCGGCCGTGCCCTGCACTTCGATGAAGTGCCCGGCGTCGTTCATGACCACGTTCATGTCGCACTCGCAGTCCGAGTCCTCGACGTAGTCCAGGTCCAGCACCGGCTGCCCGCGGTGAATGCCGACGCTGATCGCGGCGACCTGCCCGTGGACCGGGTTGCCCTTGATCAGGCCCTTCTTCTTCATCGCCGCGACGGCATCCACCAGCGCGACGTAGCTGCCGGTGATGGCCGCGGTACGCGTGCCGCCATCGGCCTGCAGGACGTCGCAATCCAGCGTGATCGTGCAGCAGGACAGCGCGCTCAGGTCCACCACGGCGCGCAGCGATCGACCGATCAGCCGCTGGATCTCCTGCGTGCGACCGGACTGCTTGCCCTGGGCCGCCTCGCGGCGCCCGCGCGTGTGCGTGGCGCGCGGCAGCATCCCGTATTCGGCGGTGACCCAGCCGCTGTCCTTCTTCCAGGCCGGACCGCGCTCCTCGACGCTGGCGGTGCACAACACCTGCGTGTCGCCGAAGGCCACGAGGACGGAACCCTCCGCATGGCGCGTGTACTTGCGCTGGATCGAGACGGGACGGAGCTGGTCGGCATTGCGGCCGGAGGGTCGGGACACGGGCGAATCTCGAATAGCAGATCGCGAATTGTAGTCCCCATGAGCACGCGGCGGGCCGAACGTGGCGCGGCGCGAATACTGCTGCGAATGGAGCCGCCTCCCAGCGCCGCACTAGAATCGCGTATGGACATCGATGAACTCGCCGACACCTTCGAGCTGCTCGGCGACTGGGAAGAACGCTACCGCTACCTGATCGAGCTCGGCCGCAAGCTGGAGCCGATGCCCGAGAGCGAGCACGACGAGGCGCACAAGGTGCGCGGCTGCATGAGCCAGGTCTGGCTGGCCCACACGCGCCAGGACGGCCCGCCGGTCCGGCTCGAATTCCGCGGCGATTCCGATGCGCACATCGTCAAGGGCCTGATCGCCCTGCTGCTGGGCCTGACCTCCGGCCGTACGCCGAAGGAAATCCTCGATCTGGACCTGGCCGCGGCATTCACCCGCCTGGGGCTGGAGCAGCACATCAGCATGAACCGGCGCAACGGGTTCTATTCGATGGTGGAGCGGATCAAGGGAATGGCCAAGGCGGAGCTGGCGTAACCCGCAGCCCGGGCGAAGCCCGGGGTTCCCCTCGCATACGGGGCGCAATCCCGGGCTTCGCCCGGGCTAAGGTTGCGCCTGCGCACCGCGTCTCACTGCTACCCTGCTTCGAGGGCCGCCGCGGTGATGGCATCCGCGGTGCCCGTGCCATACTTTTCAAGCCATTCAACCGGGGGGCTGTCATGGGCGCCGTCGCCATTATTTTCCTGATTTTTGCTGCGATCACGCTGTGGAAGCTGGTCGTCACCGTGCCACAGGGCAAGGAGTACACGATCGAGCGTTTCGGCAAGTACGTGGCCACCTACCAGCCCGGCCTGCATTTCATGGTGCCGTACATGTACCGCATCGGGCGCAAGCTCTCGATGATGGAACAGGTGCTGGACGTGCCGAGCCAGGAAGTCATCACCAAGGACAACGCCATGGTCGGCGTGGACGGCGTGGTGTTCTTCCAGATCCTCGATGCACCGAAAGCCGCCTACGAGGTGCAGCAGCTCGAGCTGGCGATGATGCAGCTCACGATGACCAACCTGCGCACCGTGATGGGTTCGATGGACCTCGACGAGTTGCTCAGCCAGCGCGACCACATCAACACCAAGCTGCTGAGCGTCGTCGACGCCGCGACCACGCCCTGGGGCGTCAAGGTGACGCGCGTCGAGATCAAGGACATCCGCCCGCCGCAGGATCTGGTCGACTCGATGGCCCGCCAGATGAAGGCGGAGCGCGACAAGCGCGCCAACATCCTCGAGGCCGAGGGTTTCCGCCAGGCCGCGATCCTGAAGGCCGAGGGCGAGCGCCAGTCGCAGATCCTCGCCGCCGAAGGCCAGAAGCAGGAACAGATCCTGTACGCGGAAGGCCGTCGCGAAGCCGCATTCCGTGACGCCGAAGCCCGTGAGCGCGAGGCCGAGGCCGAAGCCAAGGCGACGATGATGGTGTCGCAGGCCATCGCCAAGGGCGACGTGCAGGCGCTGAACTACTTCGTGGCCACCAAGTACATCGAGTCGCTGACCAAGTTCGCCGCGAGCCCGAACGAGAAGCTCGTGTTCATGCCGCTGGAAGCCGGCAGCGTGATCGGCGCCATCGGCGGCATCGCCGAGCTGGCGAAGAACGCCGGCATCGGCGGCGCGCCCAAGTCGCCGGCCGCCTGAGATGGAACTCGACGCGCTGCAGTACTGGCACTGGTTCGTCGCGGGCCTGGCGCTGCTGATCGTCGAGATGTTCCTGCCCACAGGCTTCGTGCTGATGTGGATGGGCGTCTCGGCGATCATCGTCGGCGCCATCGCCTGGGCGGCGCCGACGAGCTGGCCGGTGGAGTGCGTGCTGTTCGGCGTGCTCTCCATCGTCTGCTTCTTCGCGTACCGCAAGCTGTGGCCGCAGAAAGTGGTGGTCGAACAGCCTTCGCTGAATCGCCGCGGCCATTCCTACGTGGGCCGCACGTTCACGTTGAGCGACCCCGTCGTCAACAGCATCGGCACGCTGCGCGTCGATGATTCGCAATGGCGCATCAGCGGGCCGGACATGCCGGCCGGCAGCCAGGTGCGCGTGGTGCAGGCGGACGGCGCCACGCTCAGGGTCGAGCGTGCCGGGTAAGGCACGGCACAAGGCCGCGCTGCGACAACCGCTGCCGCGGGTCCACGTTCCGCAGCAGCTCGAACAGGCCCGCGACAACCTCTACAGCTTCGGCGAAGAACTCGCCCACGCCATCACGCATGGCCTGGGCGTGGTTCTGGCGATCATCGGCCTGGTCGTGCTGGTGGTGCGCTCCGCGTTGTACGGCAACGTCTGGCACGTGGTCGCCTCCAGCGTCTTCGGCGCCACGCTGGTGATGATGTACGCCGCCTCGACGCTCTATCACAGCATTCCGCTGCCGCGCGCACGCCACGTGCTGCGCGTCATCGATCATTCGCTGATCTTCCTGCTGATCGCCGGCACCTACACGCCGTTCACGCTGGTGACCTTGCACGGTCCCTGGGGCTGGAGCCTGTTCGGCTTCACCTGGGGCCTGGCCGTGATTGGCGTGGGCCTGAAGATCTTCACCACCGGCCGCTACGAGAAAGTCTCGCTCGCGGTGTACCTGCTGATGGGCTGGTGCGCGGTGGTCGCGATCAAGCCGCTGTTCGACCGGCTGGAGCCGGGCGGCCTGATCCTGCTCGCGGCGGGCGGCATCACGTACAGCGGCGGCGTGGCCTTCTACACCTGGCAACGCCTGCGCTACCACCACGCGATCTGGCACCTGTTCGTGCTCGGCGGCAGCCTGCTGCACTGGTTCACGGTGTACTACTACGTCGTGCCCGGTCCGCCGGGATAGCGATCAAAGGAGTCCGATCATGCTCAAGGCCGTCGCCAGTCCGTATCTCGTGCCGTTCGACGGCTCGTTCAAGCTGTCGAAGTCGCCGAGCGAGCCGCCGCGAAACGTGCCGGAAAAGGCCGAGCTCAAGAGTGATCTCGAGGAATCGGTCAAGGAGCTCGCCGAACTCCAGAAAATGCTTTATGCGCACGATCGCTACTCGGTGCTGCTGGTGTTCCAGGCGATGGACGCGGCCGGCAAGGACTCGACGATCCGCGCGGTACTGTCCGGCGTGGATCCTGCGGGCTGCGAGGTCTACTCGTTCAAGCGTCCTTCCGAAACCGATCTCGATCACGACTTCCTGTGGCGCACGGCGTTGTGCCTGCCGCAACGCGGCCGCATCGGCGTGTTCAACCGCAGCTACTACGAGGAAGTGCTCGTCGTGCGCGTGCATCCGGAATACCTGGACAAGCAGAAACTCCCGGACGAAGTGCCGCTGGAAAAATTGTGGAGCCAGCGCTTCGACTCGATCCGCGATCACGAGAAGCACCTGGCGCGCAACGGCACGGTGATCATCAAGTTCTGGCTCAACGTGTCGCAGGACGAGCAGCGCGACCGGCTGTTGGCGCGCCTCGACGAACCGGAGAAGAACTGGAAGTTCGAGTCCGGCGATCTCGACGAGCGCGCACGCTGGAAGGACTACATGAAGGCATACGAAGAGATGCTCAACGCCACGTCCACCGCGCATGCTCCGTGGTACGCGATTCCCGCGGACAGCAAGTCGTTCATGCGTGCGGCCGTCGCCGACATCGTCGTGCGCACGCTCAAATCCATGGATATCCACTGGCCGGTGCTCGACGCGGCGGAGAAAGCGCGGTTTGCGGAGATGCGCAAGAGGCTCGCGGGCAAGCCCTGAAGAACCGCGTCACGCGTAGCCCGGGTGAAACCCGGGACTGCGTATCCATCCTTCGGTCGAGACGCCCCGGGTTGCACCCGGGCTACGCAGGCGGCGACGTCCGATCGAACTGCTCCTCGCGCAGGAAGTGCAGCGACTGCCGGATCACCTCGTCGCTACGCATCATGAACGTGTGGTTCTCCCACAGCTCGATGATGTCCGTCATGCCGTCGAGTCGCGCGCTGGCGACGCTGACCTTGCCGTCGTCGGGGCCGTCGATCATCGCCGAGTAGACCGGGTTGAACGAGCGCGTGCCCGCGATGATGCCGACCGAGTAGCGCACAGGACCCAGCCGGTTCGGCAGGCTGCCGGCGTCGGTGCCGAGCTGCTTCCCGGCGGGACCATTGACCCACGCGAACGGCGCGAAGCGGCCGAGCCGATCCACCAGTTCGCTGCCGTGATTGGGCGGTCCGAGCATGACGACGCGGCCGAGTTGCGGCAGCGTGTTCGTCGCCAGGTACTGACGCACGACGATCCCGCCCATCGAATGGGTCACGAAGTGGATGCGGGTGGCGCCGGAGGCGACCGCGTCCTGCACCGCCGGCGCCAGATGCGTGGTGGCGAGCACTTCGATCGTCGCCGTGGTCGACGGATAGTCGAGGTTGACGACGACGTAGCCCGCGGCCTTCATCGCGTCGGCGAGTTTCTGCATCGCCTTGGCGGACCGGGCCAGACCGTGCACGACGATCACCGCCTCACCCGCCGCCGGGTCGGCGGGTACGGGGAGCGGATCGTTCGCGCGTGACATGCCCAATGTTGCCAGCACGAGCAGCAGTGCGGCGCTGGACCGCCGCATCGCGTTCAACGCCTGGCCGGTGATGCCGGCGCCGGACCCCACCAGCGCCTGAACGGCATGCGCAGCACCAGCAGCACGATCGCGATGCCCAGGTACACCAGCGGCTCGCGGTGATCGGACTTCACCAGCCACAGGAAATGCACCGCGCCGAGCAGTACGGCGGGATAGATCGCGCGATGGATCTGCTTCCAGCGGCGTTTCAGACGACGCTGCCAGGTCTGGGTCGACGTGATCGCCATCGGCAGCATCAGCAGCCACGCTGCGAAGCCCATCGTGATGTAGGTGCGCTCGATCACTTCCGTGGCCAGCTGCGCCGGCGACCACTCGAGATCGAACGTCAGGTAGATCGCGAAATGCGTGCAGACCCAGGCGTAGGTCCACAACCCGAGCAGTCGTCGCACCTGCACGAACTCGATGCGCCCGAACGCCTCGCGCAACGGCGTCATCGCCAGTGTCAGCAGCAGCAGGCGCAGGCCCCACAGGCCGGTGTAGCGCTCGAGAAATTCCACCGGGTTGGCGCCCAGACCCGCGTGCGTGAGTCGCCACGCGAGTTCGGCGGCCGGCCACAGCGCGAGGCTCCAGAAGGCGATCCGCAACGCGATCAGCACCGGCGTGGCCGGCCGCGCCTGCGGGCGCGAAGCAGGGGCTGCAGCGGCCTTCATCAGTGGAACTTCACCGGATCCATGCCCGCGTAGAGCGAGGCCACTTCCGGATAGCCGTTGTAGAGCAGCGTCTTGTGCTTGAACAACTCGCCGAGCCGTCGTTCGGTGGCCTGGCTCCAGCGCGGATGGCTGACGTCCGGATTCACGTTTGAATAGAAGCCGTACTCGCGGGCCTCGAGTTTCTTCCACGTGGTCGGCGGTTCGTTCTCGACGAAGCGCACGCGCATGATCGACTTGATGCTCTTGTAGCCGTATTTCCACGGCACGATCAGCCGCAGCGGCGCGCCGTTCTGGTTGGGCAGCGCGCGGCCGTACATCCCCACGCTGAGCAAGGTCAGCGGATGCATGGCCTCGTCGATGCGCAGGCCCTCGACATAGGGCAGCTCGAAACCCGCATATCGCGCCAGCGGCATCTGCTCGCGGTCGTGCAGTGTCTCGAAGGCCACGTACCTGGCCTTCGACGTCGGCTTGAAGCGCGCCAGGAAATCGCCGAGCGCAAAGCCCACCCAGGGCACGACCATGCTCCAGGCCTCGACGCAGCGGAAGCGGTAGATGCGTTCCTCGAGCGCGGAAAGCTTGAGGATGTCCTCGATGCCGATCGATCCCGGCGCCTCGCATTCGCCGTCCACCGCAACCGTCCAGGGGCGCGTGCGCAGCGTTCCGGCATTGCGCGCCGGTTCGTCCTTGCTGGTGCCGAACTCGTAATAGTTGTTGTAGGTGCTGCTATCGGAGAACGGCGTGACCACTTCTCCGCCGGCCTGCTCGCTGCGCCTGGCGATCGTCAGCTCGGCGAGCGCTCCGCCGCCCGCCTGGCCGGACTTGGTTACGTCCGCGGCGGGCGATGCCGCGGCCGTCGGCTCGGACTTGCCGCAGCCCGTCAGCAGTGCCACGGCGCTCAGCCCGAGCTGCGCGACGAGACGGCGGCGATCCGCATACACCCGCTCGGAGGTGATCTGGCTGGATCGGATCGGATGCGGCGGCGGGACGCGGATCAGCATGGGAGGCTCCGGAAGTCGCTCCAGATTGACCCAAAATCCGGGCGCGTGTTCATGCCGCGCCGCTTCGGGCACGTCATGCGGACGATCGGGCATGCCGCGGCGGACGTCCCCCTCGTGGCCCGGGAGTTCCTCTCGTCAACGGAGCGGAACCCCGGGCTTCGCCCGGGCTGCGGGTGACGTCCGCCGTAGCCCGGGTGAACCCCGGGAGGCGTCTGCAACGGGAGAACGAACGCCCGGGTTACAGGATGTAGCGGCTCAGGTCCTCGTTGCCGGCCAGCTTCTGCAGCTTGCCGTCGACATAGGCCGCGTCCACCGTCAGCGTCGTGCCCGCCTTGTCCGGCGCGTCGTACGCCAGCTCTTCCATCAGTCGTTCCATCACCGTGTGCAAGCGGCGCGCGCCGATGTTCTCGGTACGCTCGTTGACCTGCCAGGCCATCTCGGCGAGGCGACGGATGCCGTCGGCCGCGAATTCCACGGTGACGCCCTCGGTCTTCATCAGCGCGATGTACTGATCGGTCAGCGAATAGTCCGGCTCGCTGAGGATGCGCACGAAGTCCTCGGTCTTCAGCGCATCGAGCTCGACGCGGATCGGCAGGCGGCCCTGCAGCTCCGGAATCAGGTCGCTGGGCTTGGCCATGTGGAACGCGCCGCTGGCGATGAACAGGATGTGATCGGTCTTCACCGAGCCGTACTTGGTCGTGATCGTGCTGCCCTCGACCAGCGGCAGCAGGTCGCGCTGCACGCCCTCGCGCGAAACGTCCGCGCCGACGAACTCGCCGCGCTTGCACACCTTGTCGAGCTCGTCGATGAAGACGATGCCGTTTTCCTCGACGTTCTTCAGCGCCTCGCTCTTGATGGCTTCTTCGTCGACGAGCTTGGACGCTTCCTCTTCGGTGAGCTCCTTCATCGCGTCGACGATCTTCATCTTCTTGCTGCGCGTCTTGCCCGGGTTCAGGCCGGCGAACATGCCCTGCAGCTGCTGGGTCATCTCCTCCATGCCCGGAGGCCCCATCAGCTGCACGTTGGGAATCGCCTGCGACAGCTTGATCTCGATCTCGGTCTCGTCGAGCTTGCCCTCGCGCAACTGCTTGCGGAACACCTGGCGCGCCGCGCCGTTTTCGGTGGTGCGCTGCGTGCTGGCCTCGCCGAAATCCTTCGGCGGCGGCACCAGCGCGTCGAGCACGCGCTCCTCTGCCGCGGCTTCCGCCTTCGTGCGCTGGCGGGCGATGAACTGCTCGCGCGTCATCTTGACGGCCGCGTCCGCGAGATCACGGATGATCGAGTCCACGTCCTTGCCGACATAGCCGACCTCGGTGAACTTGGTGGCTTCCACTTTCACGAACGGTGCGTTGACCAGCTTGGCGATGCGCCGCGCGATCTCGGTCTTGCCCACGCCGGTGGGCCCGATCATCAGGATGTTCTTCGGATGGATCTCCGAACGCATCTGCCCTTCGACCTGCTGGCGCCGCCAGCGGTTGCGCAGCGCGATGGCCACGGCGCGCTTGGCGGCGGCCTGGCCGATGATGTGCTTGTCCAGCTCCGCCACGATCTCGCGCGGCGTCATGGTGGTTGCGGTGTTGCTCGGATCGCTCATGGGGTTCTCGGGCTCAGAGATCGATGTGCTCGATCGTCAGGCTGTGGTTCGTGTAGATGCAGATGTCGGCGGCCACGTGCAGGGCCTTCTCGACGATCTCGCGCGCCGACAGGTTGGTGTTCTCGACCAGCGCACGCGCCGCGGCGGTGGCGAAGCTGCCACCGGAGCCGATGCCCATGACGCCATGCGGTTCAGGCTCCATGACGTCGCCGTTGCCGGAGATCATCAGCGAGGCGTCCTTGTCGGCCACCAGCAGCAGCGCCTCGAGCCGGCGCAGGTAACGGTCCGTACGCCAGTCCTTGGCCATCTCGACCGCGGCGCGCACCAAGTGCCCGGAATGCTTCTCGAGCTTGCCCTCGAAGCGCTCGAACAACGTGAACGCATCGGCCGTGCCGCCGGCGAAACCGGCCATGACCTTGTCGTTGTAGAGCCGGCGCACCTTGCGCGCATTGCCCTTTACCCGAGTGTTGCCCATCGACACCTGGCCATCGCCGCCGAGCGCGACCTGGTTGCCGCGCCGGACGCTGAGAATGGTGGTGCCATCGAACTGTTGCATGGTGTTCCTCGAAGAATCTGTGCGTCGTAGATGAGGGACCCGCCACAGGATTCAAGCCTGTCCGGGGTGCCAAGAAAGACCGCCGTCCGCCGCACGCGCGGGCGTGGGCGCACGCCTTCCGGACCCGCCCGAGTCACCCACGGCACCCCCCGCGAACTCCATCCGACGCGGCGCCCCGTAGAATCGGCGCGTGTCAGCCGAATAAGCCAGCGTGCCATGACTGCCCCCGAGGAAGCCTTCCTTCCCCCGTTTCTTGGGAACGGTGCGCCCGATCTGTCGCTACGCCGCTTCGGTTTCCTGTTCGCCGACCCCGGCCTCGAACGCCGGTACTACGTGTGGAGCGTCGACCGGAAGATTCCGCTGATCCGGGTCGGCATGATCGCCTCGGCCGCGGGATACGCGGTCTACCTGCTCACCGTGTTCCTGCTCGAACGGGAGAGCTTCGACGGCATCTTTCCCGCGGTGCTGGCCTTCCTGGGCTTTCTGACCGCCATCTTCCTGGGAACCTGCCTCGCCCCGCTGCGGCCGCTGCTGGTGCCGATGACGGTGGTGGCCAACTGCATCTCCGGCCTGCTGCTGGTTCTGCAGATCCATGAGCTCGTCGCCTCGCCCGACCGCTTCGCGCTCGCCGGCACCGCGGTGCTGATCCCGGTGATGTTCGGCTTCTGCGTCTATCAGCTCAGCCCCCTGCTTGCGATCGTGGCGACGGTCCCCTTCATCGTGCTCTCGATGGGTCTGCTGTTCCTCGACTACGTGTCGGGTGACATCTCCATCGCGATGGCAGGCGGCCTGGCGGCGATGCAGCTGATCGCCTGCAACACCGGGGTGTTCGTATCGTCGGTGATCGAGTTCAACAACCGGCGCACGTTCCGTAAGGACCAGATCATCGAACTGCAACGGGTCCAGCTCAGCGAGAGCCGGGACGCGATCCGCCGCTACGTGCCGCCGTCGGTGGCCGACCTGATCATCAAGGGCGAGAAAGCCAGCATCGACACGCCGGTACGGCGTCGCGTCACGATCCTGTTCGCCGACATCGTCGGCTTCACCGAGGTGTCGGACCGCATCGAGCCGGAGGACCTGACGGCCCTGCTGGTGGACTATCTCTCGGGCATGGCCGAGAAAGTGGAGAAGTTCGGCGGCACCCTGAACGAGTTCGCAGGCGACGGCCTGATGGCCTTGTTCGGCGCGCCGAATTACGCCGAGCCGGAGCAGCAGGCGCGCCAGGCGGTCTCCGCCGCCCGCGAGATGCAGGACCTGATGTCTCAGCTCAACGAGCGCTGGCTGCGCGTCGGCATCGGCAGGCCCCTGAAGATGCGGATCGGCATCAATACCGGCACGGTCAGCGTCGGAAGCTACGGCTCCCAGGGACGCATGACGTACACCGCGTTCGGCTTGCAGACCAACATCACGTCGCGCATCGAGCGGGCCGCCGCACCGGGCAGCGTGCTGGTCAGCGATTCGACCTACCAGCTCGCGCGTGACGCGTTCGGATTCGAGCCGGGCGGCGAGGTCGAGTGCAAGGGCGTGCATTACCCCGTGCCGGTGTATTCGCTGGTGGCCCGCCCACCGGCGTAGCCCGGACGAAGTCCGGGAACTCGGCCGACTGGACGTGCGCGTCCCGGACTTCGTCCGGGCTACGGGCCACGGTCCGGCGCGTAAGTGCCCGACCGGGCCGACATCCGCCGGACGCGGGAATAGAATCGGGGTCCTCTCCCCTTTTCGCCCCGACGCTCCCCCATGGATTTCACCTTGTCCGCGGAACTCCTCGACCTGCAGCAGCGCACGCGCCAGTTCATCGCGGACGAAGTGATCCCGCTGGAGAACGATCCGCGCCAGCATGCGCACGGGCCCGAAGAATCCCTGCGCGACGAGCTCGTCGCCCGCGCCCGCAAGGCCGGACTGCTGACGCCCCACGCCTCGGCGCACTACGGGTGTCTCGCGCTGGATCACCGCGCCAAGGCCATCGTCTTCGAGGAGGCCGGCTACTCGCCGCTGGGCCCGATCGCGCTGAACATCCACGCGCCGGACGAGGGCAACATCCACTTGATGGAAGAGGTCTGCACCGACGCCCAGAAGGAGCGCTGGCTGCGACCGATGGTCGAAGGCCGCATCCGCTCCTGCTTCGCGATGACCGAACCGGGCGAAGGCGCCGGCTCCGACCCGACGATGATGCAGACGCGCGCCGTCAAAGACGGCGACGGCTACCGCATCAGCGGCACCAAGTGGCTCATCACCGGCGCGGAAGGCGCCAGCTTCGCGATCATCATGGCCAAGATGGAGGATGGTTCGGCCACGATGTTCCTGTCCGACATGGACCAGCCCGGCATCCGGCTCGAGCGCCTGATGGATTCGCTGGACTCCTGCTTCGTCGGCGGCCACGGCGTGCTGCATTTCGAGAATCTGTACGTGCCGGCGACCGACGTGCTCGGCGAGATCGGCCGTGGCTTTCGCTACGCGCAGGTGCGCCTCGCGCCCGCCCGCCTGACGCACTGCATGCGCTGGCTGGGCCAGGCCCGGCGCGCCCACGATGTCGCGGTCGCCTACGCGCGCAAGCGCCAGGCCTTCGGCAAGCCGCTGGCCGAGCACGAGGGCGTGGGCTTCCAGCTCGCCGACAACGAGATGGACCTGCACAGCGCGCGCCTGAACATCTGGCACACGGCCTGGGTGCTCGACCAGGGCGGCAAGGGCAATCTCGAATCGAGCATGACCAAGGTCATCGTGTCCGAGGCCGTGTGGCGCGTCGTTGATCGCTGCGTGCAGGTCCTCGGCGGCCAGGGCGTCACCGGCGAGACCATCGTCATGCGCATCTTCAAGGACATCCGCGCATTCCGGATCTACGACGGCCCGAGCGAAGTCCATCGCTGGAGCATCGCGCGCAAGCTCGTTTCCGGCGGTACGCACTGAAGCAACCGCTGCAACGCAAAGGCGCCAAGGACGCAAAGATCGTCGATGCCGTGACCACTACGAACCCGCGACCTTTTCATTTTTCCTTCGCGATCTTTGCGCCTCTGCGTTGAATCGCTTTTCTTCTCGTCATTCCAACCACGAACCTGAATTCCCCATGTCGAACATCGAATCCAAGGGCCCGCTCGCCGGCGTCAAGGTGCTGGAGATCGAGAGCATCGGGCCCGGCCCGTTCTGCGCGATGCTGCTCTCGGACCTGGGAGCCAACGTGCTCACCGTGGGCCGCGCCAAGCGCGACGAGAACAGCGAGGTGCCGATCATCACGCGCAGCCGCGCGGGGCGCGTCGACGTCGACCTCAAGACCGAGGCCGGCCGCAACAAGGTGCTGGAACTCGTGGGCAAGGCCGATGCCCTGATCGAAGGCTTCCGGCCCGGGGTCATGGAACGCCTGGGCGTGGGCCCCGAGGCCTGCCACGCGATCAACCCGAAGCTCGTGTTCGGCCGCATGACCGGCTGGGGCCAGGATGGTCCGCTGGGCATGGCCGCGGGTCACGACATCAACTACATCGCACTGTCCGGCGCGCTGCACTCGATGGGCACCAAGTTCACCGGCCCGGTGCCGCCGCTGAACCTCGTCGGTGATTTCGGCGGTGGCGGCATGGTGCTGGCGCTGGGCGTCGTCAGCGCGGTGCTCGAGGCGCGCGCCTCCGGCAAAGGCCAGGTCGTCGATACCGCGATGGTCGAAGGCGCCGGCGCGCTGATGGCGATGATCTTCGGACTGCGCGAATCCAACCGCTGGCCCGCGCACCGCGCCGGCAACTTCCTCGACGGCAGTGCCTGGTACTACCGCTGCTACGAGACCGCGGACGGCCAGTGGATGGCCGTGGGCGCGATCGAACCGCAGTTCCGCAAGCTGTTCCTCGACGGCATCGGCGTGGGCGAGCAGTACGCCGCCATCTGCGCGCGCGGCGACCAGGACGAGGAGGTCCACCGCGAGATCGAGGCGATCTTCCGCGAGCACGACCGCGCGTTCTGGACCCAGCGCTTCGACGGCACCGACGCCTGCGTGTCGCCGGTGCTGGCGATGAACGAGGTCGCAGCACATCCGCACAACATCGCGCGCGGCAGTTTCCAGAAGATCGAGGGCATGACGCAGCCCATGCCCATGCCGCGCTTCAGCCGCACGTCGCTGGCCGCGCCTTCGAGCAAGCCTTCCGCCGAAAAGCTGTCGGCCTGGGGCCTCTGATGTAGCCCGGACGAAGTCCGGGGCTTTTTCTCACAAGTCGAACGCAGGTTTCCCGGACTTCGTCCGGGCTACGGTTTGAGACTCATCCATAACGAGAGAGGAGAACACCATGTCGCAACAGCAACTCGATGCCGTGATCCGTGACGTGCAGGCCTGCTTCGGCGCTTTCGGCCCGGACACCACGCTGGAACAGATGCGTGCCGATTGGGACGCCGTGTCCAGCACGCCCCCTTCGACGCTCGGCGCCAAGCAGACCCCGGTCGACGCCGGCGGCGTGCGCGCCGTCTGGTTCGACGCGCCGGGGGCTGCCCAGGACCGCGTGGTGCTCTATCTGCATGGCGGCGGCTACGTGCTCGGCGGTCCGATCTCGCACGGCTCGATGGCGGCGCAGATCTCCAAGTCGTCGAAGTCGCGCGTGCTGTTCGTCGACTATCGCCTGGCGCCGGAAGCTCCGTTCCCCGCGGCGGTCGAGGATTCCACGGCGGCCTACAAGTGGCTGCTCGCCCAGGGCATCAAGCCGGGCCGCATCGCGATCTCGGGCGACTCGGCCGGTGGCGGGCTGTGCGTGTCCACGCTGCTATCGATCAAGCAGAACAAGCTGCCGATGCCGGCCTGCGCGGCGCCCCTTTCGCCCTGGGTCGACATGGAAGCGCTCGGCGAGACGATGACGAGCAAGGAGTCCGTGGATCCGATCGTCAAGAAGCCGCTGCTGCTGGGCATGGTCAGCATGGTCGTCCCGGCCGGCAAGAGCGTTCGCGATCCGCTGATCGCACCGCTGTACGGCGATCTGTCCGGCCTGCCGCCGCTGCTGATCCAGGTCGGCACGCGCGAGACCCTGCTCGACGACGCACGCCGCCTCGCGGACGCCGCGAAGAAGGCCGGCGTGAAGGTGCAGCTCCACGAGTTCGAAGGCCAGATCCACGTGTTCCAGGTGTTCTGCACGCGGCTCGACGAGGCGGTCGAAGCGCTCGACGAGGTCGGGGCGTTCGTGCAGCAGCACACGAGCTGAGGCGCCGAGGGGCGCTGCTGCAAACGGCCCGCCCCTCTCCCCATCGAGGAAGCCGATGGGGAGAGGGCGCAAAACCCTCGACGTTTCTGCGTGGTTCTCGCTCTCCCCGCGACAGCGGGGAGAGCCATCGGCTCCGGCGAGGACTGACTCGATGTCAGTCCAGTCAGGCCGATGGCGGGTGAGGGGCCGCTTTTTCGAAACCTCTCAACTCGAACTCCCCCGCCCTGTCCCATTTCCGGCACATGGCGCAAACCCTGTGACGCACTCCAGAATCCCCGTGTGCGCCCTGTCCTCTCCGTCGTTCGTCCGATGCACCGCCTCGCCGTGCTGGCGCTGGCGTGCCTGCTGCTCGCGACGCCGACGACCCGCGCGCAGGACTCGCTGAGCCTCTCCTGCGCGGTCTGCCACGGCGCCCGCAACGCGCCCTCCACCGTCCCGAGCTTCTACGGGATGTCCACGGCGCAGATCGAGTCCGCGCTGCGCGACTTCCGTAGCGGTGCGCGCGAAGGCACCGCGATGCCGCGGCTGGCCAAGGCGATGAGCGACGACGAGATCCGCGCGCTGGCCTACGAGTTCGGGGCGCCGGTGCGATGACGCCCCCCGATCGCCGCCGCCGGGCCCTGCTGCTGGCCGGCCTGTCCGTCGCCGGGCTTCCATTGGCGGCCTGGGCGCTCAAGCCGGTACGCGAACGTCCACGCCTGATCATCGTCGGGGGAGGCTTCGGCGGAGCCGCCTGCGCGCGCCAGCTCAGGTACCTGATGCCGGCGGCCGACATCACGCTGGTGGAGCCGCGCGCGCAGTTCTTCACCGGCCCGTCGACCAACGCCGCGCTGGCCTCGGTGTGCGCCGAGGGCGACATCGTGCGCGGCCCGGCCGCGCTCGAGGCCCTGGGCATCCGCTGGATACGCGAAGCCGCCACGGCACTGGATCCGGTGGCGCGGCGGCTGCGCCTGGCCTCGGGCACCGTGCTCGACGCCGACCGCGTGGTGCTGAGCCCGGGCGTGGCGATGCGCTGGGACCGCATTGCCGGCCTCGATGCGACCACCAGCGAGCGCATGCCGCACGCCTGGCTGGGCGACGCGCAGGTCTCGCGGCTGCGCGAGCGCATCGAATCCCTGCGCGACGGCGCGACGATCGCGATCAGCGCTCCCGCCAATCCCTACCGTTGCCCGCCCGGCCCGTACGAGCGCGCCAGCCTGCTCGCCTGGCGCCTGAGCGCGCGCCGGCTCAAGCGCTGCAAGATCCTGCTGCTCGACGCCAAGGACGACTTCACCAAGCGCGCGCTGTTCCAGGTGGGCTGGGACACGCTGTATCCCGGCATGGTCGAGTGGGTGCCGCACGCCAAGGGCGGAGAAGTGCTCGAGGTGGACGCGCGGCGCAACACGCTGCGCCTGCAGAACGGCTCGCGCCTGCGCGTGGATCTCGCCAGCGTCGTGCCGCCGCAGCGCGCGGCCGACATCGCGGTGGCCGGCGACCTGGTCGACGAATCCGGCTGGTGCCCGGTGAATCCGGCGAGTTTCGAATCCACGCGCCACGCCGGCATCCACGTCATCGGCGACGCCTGCATCGCGCAGCCGATGCCCAAGTCCGCCTTCAGCGCCAACAGCCAGGCCAAGCTGGTGGCGCTGGCCATCGCGGCCCAGTTCGCGGGCGGCCCGGCGCCGGTCCCGCGGCTGGTCAACACCTGTTACAGCCTGCTCGCGCCCGACTACGGAATCTCGGTAGGGGGTTTGTACGGCGTTGTGTCCGATCGCCTGAGCACATTGAATGACGGAATGAGTCCGCTGGGAGCCGCGCGCGAACTGCGTGCGCGGGAAGCGGCGTACGCACACGAATGGTATGAACAGATCACGCGCGACACTTTCGGCTGAGCTCCTGGGAGAGGTCGAGGGATCCAGTTTTCTCTACTGGTTCGTCCTCAGCGCCGCCTGCGTCTTCGGCGTCCACATGTCGTGGACGCTGGGCCTGCTCCAGCAGGTGCTGATCGCCGACACCACGCAGATCTCCGCGAGCATCGTGCTGATCTACTTCGGCTGCATGGCCTATGGCGGCTGGCGCGCCTACCAGCTCTCGAGCGCCCACTGCGGCCTCGACCGGATGCGCGCGCACTTCCGAAGCAGCGGCGAGCTGCCGTCCGCGTCCGGCCGCCTCGAGGAGTGGTCGCACGAGTACTGCTCGGGACTGCTGGAGGCGGCAGCGGACCGCGCCGCGCTGCGCGAAGTGCTGGAGGAACGGGCACGCGGCGCGCATGAGGCCGGCTGGTTCCTGTCCAGCATGATCCTCAAGCTCGGGCTGCTCGGCACCATCGTCGGGTTCGTCTTCATGCTCGGCGCGATCGATGCGATCAAGACGCTGACCACCGCCGACCTGCCGCAGATGCTCGGCAAGATGGGCGCCGGCATGGCGATCTCGCTGTACACGACGCTGGTGGGACTGGTGGCCAACATGGCGCTGGGCCTGCAGAACCTGATGCTGGACCGCTCTGCCGAACGCCTGGTCTCCGGCACGATGCAGTTCGCCGAGCGCGAGATGCTGCCGGCGCTCGCTGGGAACGTCGCGCCGTGAAGCGTGGAGCCGGGCGCACGCACTACGACCAGGATCCGTTCACGGACCTCCTGTTCAACGCGCTGCTCGGCTTCACGATGCTGTTCATGATCGCCATCACGTCGATCAACCCGCCGGCGAAGAAGCAGGGCGACATCCCGGCCAAGGCCGAGATGATCGTGACCACGACCTGGGCCGACGGCCTGAAGGACGACGTCGACACCTGGATCGAGGCGCCGGACGGCGAGATCGTCTGGTATCGCAATCCGGATGGCGGCCTGATGCACCTGGACCGCGACGATCGCGGCGCCGAGAACGACACGCTGCTGGTCGACGGAAAACCCATCGTCAACCCGCTGAATCAGGAAGTGGTGACCGTGCGCGGCGTGCTGCCTGGCGAGTACATCGTCAACGTGCAGCGCTACCACGCCTCCGACGGCAATGTGCTGCCGGTGGAAGTGAACGTGGTCAAGGTCAACCCGGTCCTGAAAGTCGTCTACTACGGCACGGTCGATCTGCCCTCCCAGGGCGCGGAGCGCACCGTGGTCCGCTTCACCGTCGGCCCCGACGGGGCCGTGTCCGGCATCAACACCCTGCAAAAGAACTTGGTCCAGCAATGACGATCGGATTGGAACTGGTACTGCTGTGCGCGCTCTACGTCGGCGTCGCGCTGATGGTGATCTACCTGGTGATCGGCTCGCGCCTGCCGCTGATGCTGCGTGCGGGGCTCGTCCTGCTGGTCAGCATCAGCTTCTTCGCGAGCTGGCTGCTGTGGCGCGACGTCGCGGGCTGGCCCGCGCGCGCCGAGCTGCCGGACAACTTCCTGTTCCACGCCGCCACCGTCGTCGAGCCGGACCCCGAGAAGTCGCAACTCGGCTCGATCTATGTGTGGGCCACCGAGCTCACCGACGAAGGCCCGGTCGGCATGCCGCGCGCCTACCGCGTGAATTACCTGAAGTCGACACACTCGCAGTTGCAGGAGGCCGAGGCGCGCATGCGCAACGGTATTCCGCAGGTGGGCAAGCGCAAGCGCGGCGCGGAAGGCAACCTCGCGATCGCCGGCGTCATGAAACGCCAGGAGGACGACCAGCAGTTCGACCTGGGCAATCTGCCCAGCCCCGCGCTGCCGGAAAAGTGAGGTCTTCCATGCGCGCGTCCCTTCTTCCCGTGCTGATGCTCGCCCTGTCGCTCGGTGCCTGCGGCGGCAAGCCGTCGTCCGACTACTTTCCGCTCGAACCGGGACTGGAATGGCAGTACGTCATTCACGAGAAGAACCCGGTCACCGACACGCTCACGCAGCTCGGGATGCGCAATCTCAAGACGGTGCGGCAGGAAGGCGAGCGATACGCGCGCCGGCTGGGCAGCGACGGCAACGAGTACTGGCTCAGCGCGAGCGACACCGCCATCCAGCGCGTCGGCCATCGCAGCGCGATCGATTTTTCGCCGCGCATGGACGAGCAGCCGCGCACGGTCATGCAGCTGCCGCCCACCTTGGGCCAGTGGTGGGAAGTCGACAGCCGGCCGTACATCCTCGAACGCGTCGAACCGTTTCGCGAGCGCTTCTCGCAGGACGAGTCCAAGCGCATCAACCTGCACATGAAGGTCGCCGCGCTCGACGACGTCGTCGAGGTTCCCGCCGGCCGCTTCGAGCGCTGCCTGCGACTCGAGGGAACCGGGCTGCTCAACGTGCTGGCCGACGCCCGCATCGGCGCCTCGGAAGTGCCGGTGACCCACACCGAGTGGTACGCGCCCGGCGTGGGACTGGTGAAGCTGGTGCGCAACGAAGCTCTGGCCACCGAGTCGATCGTCGGCGGCGAGATCACGATGGAACTGCTCGGCTTCGAACGCTGAGGATTTGAAGGCCGGCGGCATCGCCGGCCAGTCGCATAGCGAGGCTGCGTTCCGCAAGACGACGCCTCACCGGCTGGCAATTCGCAAAAATTGCATTTTGAAACCTGGCTGTAAGGTGTGGGTTTTTCGTGATTTTTTCGTTGGCATGCTGGTTGCCAACTTGTAGGTGGAGCGGCCGACCGGTCGCTGTAACTGCAAGGACGAGGGCCATGCCCGAACGACGCGCCTTCACGTTGTCGGTGGTGATGATCTGTCGCGACGAGGAAGATCGCATCGAGCGTGCCCTGCAATCCGTGCAGGGCTGGGCCGACGAGATCATCGTGCTCGACAGCGGCAGCCGCGACGCGACCGTCGAGATCGCGCGCCGCTACACGGCCAAGGTCTGGGTCACAGACTGGCCCGGCTACGGCCCGCAGCGCAACCGCGCGATCGGCAAGGCCAGCGGCGACTGGATCCTGAGCCTCGACGCGGACGAACGCGTCACGCCCGAACTGCGCGACGAGATCGACGCCTGCCTCTCGAATCCCGATCTCGAATACAACGTGCTGAAGATGCCGTGGCGCACCTACTTCTGCGGTGCGCCGCTGCGCTTCGGCCGCTTCAGCACGCCGCAGACGCGGATGTTCCGTCGTGAAGGGGCGTCCTACCGGAATCTGCAGGTCCACGAGTCGCTGGAGATGCCGGACAAGCGCGTGGGCGTGCTGAAGTCCTCGCTGGAACATCACAGCTGGCGCGACTATCACCACGCGCAGGAAAAGCATCTGCTGTACGCCTGCCTGCTCGCCGAGCAGAAGTACGCCGAAGGCCAGCGCAGCAGCCTGCTCTACGCCTCGAGCCGCCTCGTCTTCGACTTCCTGGTTCAGTACATCGGCCGCCTGTGCGTGCTCGATGGCTGGCGCGGCTTCCTGATCTCCGTGATCCTCGCCCAGTACGCGTTCCACAAGTACGCCGCACTGGCGATGCGGCAGAACGGCGCGCCGGCGATGCGCCCGCGCGTGTTCGCCGCGCCGCGTGCGGCCGTCGCGCAGCGCCGGCAGGTCCGGCCAGCCTGGAAGAAAGGGGCGCGTACGCGACTGCCCGTTCCCCACGCCGCCTCGCTGCTGGCGGCGCGGACCACACCGCCATGAACCCTTCGTCGACGCTGTCCGTGCGCAGCATCGGGTGGCTGCTGGCCGTGCTCGTGCTGTACGGCATCGGGCTGACACTGATCGAATTGCCGCTCGATCTCGAGCACTTCCGCGCGGTCTTCTCCGAGCGAGGTCCGTTCGAGCGGCTGTCGCCGCCGTTCTGGTTGCTGCTCGCGCTGACGATGTTCCTCGCAGCGTGGCGTCTGCCGCGGTCCTCCGCGTTGAAGATGGCGACCGTGGCCTTCGTGCCGGTGTTGTTCGCGATGCGCGAGGCGGACTGGCACTACAAGCTCGCTGGCGAGAACGTGCTGAAGCTCAAGTTCTATGCGCACGGCGTGGCGCCGCAGCACGTGAAGATCGTCGCCGGCATCGTCGTCGTGCTGGGCCTTGCCGTGTTGCTGCGCTCGCTCTACCTCGGTTATCGCCACCTGCGCACGCCGGGTGCGTTCTCGCAGACCTGGACCTGGAGCCTGCTGATCGGTGTGGCCACGCTGATCGGCACCAAGGTGCTGGATCGCTCGATCAACCTCGTCAGCGAATGGTTCGGCATCGTCTGGAGCGAAAGCACCGGGCACCTGATCGGCGCCTACGAGGAAGGATTCGAATGTGCGCTGCCGCTGATCTTCATGGTCGCGCTGGTGCAGTACCTGTTGATGCAGCAGCGGCTCAACGTAGCCCGGGTGCAACCCGGGATGTCTTTCGCCGGGCAAGCGGAATCCCGCTTTTTCGCTTCGCGAAATTCAACGCCCAAGCTACGCGTGGCCGTCGCATCGGAACGACGTCAGCGATAACGCTGGCGCAGCCGATCGTAGAACGACAGGTACGCGTTCACCGTCGACGACTCGTCGTGCCGCGTGCGCTGCGTTTCGCGCCCGCGACCGGCGAGCTGCTCGCGCAGCGCCGCTGATTCGATGACGCGGCGCAGCACATCGGCCATGCCCTGCACGTCGCCGATGTCGCACAGCAGTCCGTTGTCGCCGTCCACGATCAGCTCGCGGCCGCCGTCCGTGCGCGTCGAGATCACCGGCAGACCCTGGCTCCAGGCCTCCAGCATCACGTTGCCGTGCGCCTCTTCGCGCGAAGGGCAGATGAAGACATCCGCGAGCTGCAGCGCGGCGACCGGCTGGTCGACCCAGCCGGGAAAGTGCACGCGGTCCGGCGCGTCGGTGGCGAGCGCTTCGAGTTCCTTCCGCTGCGGCCCGCGACCCATCAGCAGCAGGTGCAGCGGCCGCCCGCCCCGCGTGGCGCCCAGCGACGAGAACGCCGGCAGCAGATCCTGATAGCCCTTCTTGTCGATGAATCGTCCCATCGAGACGATCAGCAGCGCGTCGTCGGGAATACCGAGCTGCGCACGCGTGAACGGCGGCGGCGTACCCGGCGCCAACACCGGGATGAAGTTGCGGATGTACTCGACGCGATCGGCCGGGAAGCCCTGCTGCACCATCCAGTCGCGCAGGCTGTGCGTGACGGTGACCCAGCCATGAGCGTGACGGAAATAGCGCGGGTGGTAGTAGCCGCCCAGCCGCGAAACGTGCACGCAGCCGCGCGGGGCCCGCGTCAGCCAGGTGGCGCGCGACATCCAGCTCTGCACGACGCTGCATTCGTGCTCACGCACGAGACGGCGGATGCCGAACACCGAAACCAGGTCGATGTAGTTGGCCATCGACAACTCGTGCAGCCCCTGCAGTCCCGCCAGCGCGTCGACCAGCGCGGAGCGGCGACGCACCGCGGCCACGGACACATGGCCGGCGCGGTTGAGTCCCTGCACCTGGCGCACGAACGTCATCTCCGCACCGCCCATGCGCGGACTGGCGATCACCTGCAGGCTGCGGATCATCGGATCGGCTTGGCGACGGGCGCCGTCGTCGGCAAGGGGGACGATGCCGCGTCGCTGCGGGCGCGCGCGCCGCGCAGCAGGCTCTTCAAGCGCTGCAGATGCGAGGCGTACGAGAAGCGCCCGTCCACCGTCGCGCAGGCGGCGGCGCTGAACGCCGCATAGCGACTCGCGTCGCCGACGATCTGCATCACCGCATCGGCCAGCGCCTCGGGATCGGGCAGTCCGGGCTCGGCAATGCTGCCGCGCTCGGGACGGTAGACCAGCGGATACACGTCGTTGCGGTCGCCCCCCAGCGCGTCGAACGCGGTCAGCGCCAACGTCGGCGTGACGCACAGACCGTCGACGCCATGCTCGATCACTTCGGACAAGCCATCGACGCGCGTGGCCACCACCGGGATGCCGCGACTCAGTGCCTCAGCGCAGGAGATGCCATAGGGCTCGCGCAACGCCGGATGCAGCATCAGGTCGATGTCGCCGAACCAGTCGTCCATCGAGGCGACCCAGCCAGCGAAGCGCACGCGCGAGCCGAGGCCCAGGTACTCTGCTTGTGCCTGCATCGCTTGCAGATCCGGACCTTCGCCAGCGACCCACAGCTCCGCGTCGATGCCGCGATCCACCAGCGCACGCAGCGCGTGGACCGCGAGCACCCCGCCCTTGAATGCACGCAGACGCGCGGCGAATCCGAGTCGCACCGGGCGATCGGCCTTCAGCGTGCGCGGCACTGCCGCATCCAGCCGATGCGAAAGCGCCGGCGTGCACACCTGGATGTCGCCCTGCACCTTCCAGCGCTGGCGCAGCATCTGTCGTGATGCTTCCGAGTTCGCCAGGTACAGATCGTAGGCCGTCGCGAACTCGGGATCCGGCCGCGGCACCTGTGTGAACCAGGCCGAGCCGCGCTCCCAGTACACCGCCGCGGCGCCCAGGCTGTGCGCCAGCCGCGCGGGATCGGCGTCGCCGACCTGGTTCCAGTTGATGACGCGATTGACGCGCCACTTCGTGGCCGCCGAACGCCGATGGCCGCGACGCAGTGCCGGCGGCGACGAGGGCAGCGGCAGTCCGTACCAGCGACGAACCTCGCGTGCCGGCGCGCTCAGGCAGGACAGCGCGTCGAGCATTCCGGGCGCGGCACCGCGCAGGTTCTCGATCAGGAAATTCTCGACCTCCGCATCCGCCTGCGTCGCGGCGAGAAAGCCGACAAGACTTTTCTCCATGCCGCCCCAGGCGCCGTTGCGCAGGTAGGCCTGGTGCAGGACGCGCAGCGCCGTCACGCGGGCGCACCGCGGCTCGGGCCACCGCCGAGCATCAGGCGCAGCTGGTGCAGACGGCCACGCGCCGAATGCACGCGGTACTGGCGCGCGAACCGACGGTCCATCGGCAACGCGAAGAGAGACGCGAGTTGTTGGGCCGCCACGTAGATCCCGATCTTCGCGGGCATCAGCAGCTTCGACCGCAGCCACAGCACCGGACGCGACCAGGCACCGCGCATCGCGCGCCGGTACTCGTCGCCGCGACCGGCGTTGAAGCCGCGCTGGCAGAGTTTGTCGAGGCTCAGGTTCTCCGGCGCCAGCACGTGTTCGACGCAGGGACCGGGCAGGTAGATCACCCGATGCCCCTGCGCCTTGAGCCGCAACGTGAGTTCGGTTTCTCCGCCCATGGCATAGGTGCCGGCCGCGGGACCCAGATCGGCGCGGAACGGCTGCGCACGCAGCAGGTCCGTGCGCACGGCGAAGTTGGGCCCGAACGGCGTACGCGGATACGGCCCCTCGCCCTGCGTTGGCTGGAACTCGGCGAAGCACTGCGCACGAAAGGGGAATCGATCGCTGCGGATCCAGTCCGCGCAATCGGCGGGAAAGCGAGGTGCGATGCGTCCGCCGAAGATCGCGTCGTCCGGCCAGCGATCGGTGCCCTGCTTCCACTGGCGCAGCCAGTCGGACGCGACACACACGTCGTCGTCGGACAGCACCGTGATGCGTCCGCGCAGGCCGGGCAGCGCGGTGTTGCGTGCGCGGTTCTGGCCCGACTCGGGCACATGCAGGCTGCGCAGCGGCAGGCGCGAACACCACTCGAGCAGCAGCTCCGAAGTGCGATCGGTGCTGCCGTTGTCGACGATCACCAATTCCCAGCGAATGCCGTCCGTGTCCATCGCCGCCATCGAACCCAGCGTGCGTTCCAGCGAGTCCGCGCGCGAACGGGTCGCGATCAGGACCGAGAGATCCAGGCCAGGCGGCTCGTCGCCTCGTCTGGCGTTGAACATCAGCCCGCCTGCTCCCGCACCAGCAGGCTCGCCACCGCGATACGCCAGGCGCCGGCCGACGCCGGTCGCATCTGCAGCAGCTTGAAGGCATGCCGGCGCGCGCTGCGACCACGGCGGGCGCCGATCGCGGTGACGGCGGCGCGGCGCAGGTAGTCGAGATGCATCGTCGGCGCCCATACGCGCAGCGCCTCGCCGTGCTCGTGCATCAAGGCATCGAATCCGTCGGCCGAATCCTGCAGGAAGACCTTCTTGCGGTTCGACAGCAGTTCCGCGTCGCGACCGGGCCGATCCAGCGCGCGCACATTGGTGACCAGTCGCTCGCCGGCATCCTGGTGATACAGCCGCAGCACATCCGGAAACATGCGGGAGCGAAAGCGCAGCGCGAAGTCGAGGTGGTACTTCGTCATCTGCATGCGGCTGTCGGGATAGCGCACGACCTCGAAACATTCGCGCCGCACGCAGCGGATCATGTCGCGCGCCTGGTGCGCGGTCTGCTCGAGAAACTGCAGGTAGCCCTCGTAGCCCCACTCGGTCATCCGCGGCACGACCGGCGGGGTCGTGTCGCCGTCGTCCAGCCGGCAGCGAAACCATAGCGCGTGCAGCGTCTCCGGCGCTCGCTCGACCGCCTCGGCCATGCGCGCGAGCGCGCCGGGCAGCAGTTCATCGTCGCTGTCCAGGAACACGACCCAGGGCGCCACCGCGCGATCCACACCGAGGTTGCGCGCAGGGCTGACACCGCGGTTGACGTCGCACTCGATCAGCTTGAATCGCGGATCCGACGACAGGAACCGGGTGCAGCGTGCCTTCGAATCATCGACCGACGCATCGTCGACAATGACCACTTCGTAGCTCGCGAAATCCTGGATGCCGATGCTGTCGAGACAGCGCTCGATCGTGTCTCCCCGATTGAACATGGGGACGACGATGCTGAACAGCGGCGAGGCGGCGTTGGCGAAGCGCTCGAGCCGCGCCCGCACGTTCGCGGCGAGGTCCGTCGCCGCCGGCTGCTGGGTGGCCAGACGGTTCACGCGGGATCACCGAACAAGGCCGACGGGATGGAAAGGCTCATTTCGGAGAATCTGGCGGCGGTCGATGAGCAAAACCGACACATGGCCCGTGCCAAGACGCGCAACTGCCGGAGGCGACGCACAAACGTCGATGCCTCCCGCTCCCGCTCGCTTACCTGGGCTTTGCGAATCGCAAGCTGCACGGCGGCAGTTTTGCAATTTGCCGCGCGCACCGCGGCGCTCAGGCGATCGGAAACTCCGCCTCGATCACGGTGCCGGCGCCGGCCTTCGAGACAACCGTGAAGGTCCCGGACAGCGCTTCGGCGCGCTCGCGCATTCCCGCCAGTCCGTAGCCGCGATACGAGCCTTGCGCGTCGAAGCCGCAGCCATCGTCGCCCACCCGCAATTTCACGGCCGCGCCTTCGAGCATCACGCGAACGCCGATGGTCTTCGCCCGCGCATGCCGCGCCGCGTTCGACAGGCTCTCCTGGACGATGCGGTACAGGTGCACCGCGCGATCTCCAGGCATGCGGTCGCAACCCGGATCGAGCTCCGCGCCCAGCGCGATGTCCGGATGATCTTCGCGCCAGCGGTCGAGCAGACCGTCCAGCGCACCGACCAGGCCCAGGCTCTCGATCGACGGCGGACGCAGCCGTCCCACCAGACGCCGGCTGATGCGATGGATCTCCGCGACCGAAGCGCGCAACTGCTGCAGGCGCACCTCGCGCTGCACCTGCTCCTCGGGCGCCATGCGCGCGACGCGGATGGTTTCCATCTCGATGGCGGTGACGTGCTGGCCGATCTCGTCATGCAGCTCGCGCGCGACCATGCGCCGCTCGTCCTCCTGCAGGTCGAGGTTTCGCAGATGCAGCGAGCGCACCTGTTCACGGCCCCGCGCGATGCGGTCCTCGAGTTCACCGAGCTTCTCGGACAGCAGCCGGACCTCGGGCGGCCCGGAGCGCGGAAGCTCGGTGGCGCGCTGGCCGCGACCGATCTGGTCCATCGCCCGTACCAGGCGCTCCAGCGGCCGCAGCGCGAACGAGATCGTCAGGAACACGCAGAGATTCACCGCGAACGCGAGCGCCCCGATCACCAGCAGCAGGCTGCGCACGTCGACCCAGGCTTCGCGCAGTTCGTCGCGCGGATCCGCCTCGAGGTGGACGCGCATCGTCTTCTCGGTCAGCGGAATCTCGCGCAAGACCGGCGGCTCGCTGAACTCGGCGCCCTGCACGAACCAGCCGGGCACGCCCAGCGGCGCCTCGGGAAACGCGCAGCGATCGCGGGGTGCGCTGCGAGTGTCGAGCGACACGCAGAGGTGGCGCGCGCCGGTGAAGCCGGCCACCCATTTCGCGAGCACGCGCTCGACTTCGATGTCGTCGAGATCGCGGATCAGCGACAGCGTGAGATCCAGGCTCGCCGTGGCGCTGCGCAGGCTGGTGTCGACTTCGCGCGACACGGCGACGCGGGCGTTGCCGACCGCCACGAGCGCTGCGCCCGCGAGCGCTGCCGTCAGCAGCAGGCCGATCGCCAGAGACAGGCGCCAGCGCAATTCCAGGCGCGCCGGCCGGGCCGCGCGAGCGGACGTCCCGTTCGCGAGCGCCTTGCCCGGCGGGCTCATATCGGCGTGACGATCCCCGCGGCCAGCGCCACGCGCGCCATCTCGGCGCGGTTTTCGATCTGCAGCTTGTTGCGGATGGCGGTGCCGTAATTGGCCACCGTCTTCGTGCTCAGGTGCAGCGAGCGCGCGATGGCCTCCACCGGCTGGCCTTCGGCGAGCTGGCGGAAGATCTCGAACTCGCGCTCGGACAGGCGCTCGAGACCTTGCGTGCCGCGCGCGCGCGGACGGCTGCGCGTCAGCGACGGATCGACG
The DNA here is from genome assembly GCF_004364935.1 of Panacagrimonas perspica. Classification (GTDB taxonomy): domain Bacteria; phylum Pseudomonadota; class Gammaproteobacteria; order Nevskiales; family Nevskiaceae; genus Panacagrimonas; species Panacagrimonas perspica. The sequence goes on from NZ_SOBT01000010.1 coordinate 413,253, forward strand.
AACGTCGAGCCCGATGCGACCGCAGTGACGGCCTCGACCAGCATCTCGGGATTGGAGCGCTTGCACAGGTAACCGGCAGCGCCGAGTCCGATGGCGCGTTCCACCATCGCCGGCTCGTCGTGCATGCTCACCACCAGCACGCGCGCATCGCGCTGCCGGCAGCGCATGCGGCGCAGGATCTCCAGGCCACCGGCGCCCGGCAGCGAAAGATCGAGCACGGTGACGTCGACGCCGCCGCGCAGAAACCGGCGGTATCCGGCCACGGCCGTCGAGGCCTCTGCCACCACCTGCAGGTGGCGCGTGCAATGCAGCAGGTACTTGTACCCGGCGCGCACCAGCGCGTGGTCGTCGATCAGCAGGATGCGGGTGATGGCAGGTGCAGGAGACATGGGGTCACGCGCTCGCGTGGAGGCTCGTCGTCCGGCAAAGGATAGACCAGCGGGCGCGGGCGCCACAGGCTTGCGGACCCCTAGCGTCCCCACGGATCCGGCCCCCGTAGCCCGGGTGAAACCCGGGATTGCGTTCCGTGTTCGAGGGGAACCCCGGGTTTCACCCGGGCTACGACTGCCGGCCTCACTGCTCGGCATGCACCGTTTCGAGCCAGGTCCGGATCGCCCAGATCGCTTCCTCGGAGAAGATCGATCCGAACGCCGGCATGTAGGTCACGCCGTTGCGGATCGCGCCGTTGCGGACCTTCTGCGCGAAGTATTCGTCGCCTTCCTTGCCCACCGGCAGGTAGCGCAGATCCGGCGCGATCCCGCCGGAGACGGCGCCGAGCCCGTGGCAGCGGGCACAGTTCTGGTTGAACGCCGACGCGCCGATCTTGGTGGCGGCCGCATCGCCGCGGTACGGGTTCTCCGACAGCGGGCCGTCCAGCTTCTTCAACGCGTGCGTATCGACCGCCTGCGGTGCGGTATCACCGTGCGCGTGGACGGTGAAGGTCGCGGATGCGGCGCACAGGGCGAGCAAGGTCGCCAGCAGCGGGGTCTTGATGCGCAAGGAAGTCGCCATTGGGAAAGGATCCACGGAAGAAGGGGCTTGGCGGCTCACGGCCGCTGCGATTCGATGAAGGTCTTGATCGACCAGAGCTGCTCGCTGCTCAGCACGCCCCGCCACGGCGGCATGTGCACGGTGCCGACGACGATCTTTCCGCCGAGCACCGACTTGGCGAAGTACTGGTCGACATCGGCCAGGCAATGCGTGCGGAGCGCCTCGTCCTCGATGCGCCGGCAGAAGCCGTCGAGGCGGCGCAGATCGGGCGCGGGCGAACGATTGCCGACCGCGTCGGCGCCGTGGCAGACGGCGCAGCTCTGGTTGAAGATCGCGTGGCCGGCTTCCACGACTTCAGCCTTGCCGCGATACGGATTGGTCTTGCCGGCATAGCCGTCCAGCGACGGCAGCGCCGAGGTGTCGACGGTCGGCGGCACCGGGACCGGTCCGCCGCTCCACGCTGCGAGCGGGAAGAGTGCGAGCAGCAGCGCACCTGCGAGATGACGGCAGCGATGCGTGCTCATTTCCAGTTGTCCGGGCAGCCCGTGCAGCCGTCGAAATTGCTGTTCGGGAAGATGGCGAAACGCAGCAGCGTTCCTTCGAGATTCGCGTCCTTGAGATTGACGGTGTCGAACTTGGCTTCCTGCAGATTGGCGTTGGTCAGGCGCGCGCCGTTGAACATCGCGTAGCTCGCGCGGATCGATTCGAGATTCGCGGCCGTGAGGTCCGCGCCGCTGAAGTCGGTACGCATGATCTTGGCGAACAGCAGGTTCGCGCCGACCATCCTGGCGCCCCGGAACGTCGCCGCCGGTGCGTTGGCCAGCGACAGGTTCGCTCCCGTCAGGTCGGCGCCGTCGAGGTTGGCGCCCGCGAGGTTGGCGCCGCTCAGATCGACGCGTTGCAGTTGCGCGCCCGCGAGATTCGCGCCGCGCAGGTTCTGCCCCGCGAGCGCCGCGTGGCGAAGGTCGACGCCGGCGCACTGCGCCAGCGGCCAGATGCCGCAGCCGTGGATCACGTGCGGCTCGAACGGCCCGCGCGGCGCGGCGTGGACTTCATCGGTGAGCGTGCCGGCGGTGTCGGCGTCGATCGCCCATGCGGTTCCCATCGACAACAGGAACGCGATCAGCGCGCGATGCAGCACGTTGCCTGAAGCAGGCATTCGGGATTCTCCGGTGGAGAGACGACGGCGCGACGGGAACATCGCGCCGCCATCTGTTCTGCCTGCGGGATCAGCGCTGCGCGACAGCCGCCTTGGGCAGCTTGAACACCCAGAACGATCCGCCCTGCGTGACCTTCTTGGTCATGTCGGCCATGTCGCCGCCCCACAGCGGCACGGCGCCGCCGTAACCCGAGGCGATGCCCACGTACTGCTCGCCGTCCATCTCCCAGGTGATCGGGCTCGACACCACGCCCGAGCCGGTCTGGAACTGCCAGAGCTGCTTGCCGGTCTTGTCGTCGAAGGCCTTCACGTAGCCGTCCGATGTGCCGGTGAACACCAGGCCGCCGGCGGTGGTCAGCGTGCCGGCCCACAGCGGCATCTCTTCCTTGTGCTGCCAGACGATCTTGCCGGTCTGCGGGTCGATGGCGCGCAGCACGCCGACGTGATCGTCGAACAGGCGCTTGATGCGGAAGCCCTGGCCCAGGTACGCGGCGCCGGCCTTGTACGTGATGTTCTCGGACCAGTAATCCATCGCCCAGTGATTGGCCGGGATGTAGAACAGGCCGGTGCTCGGGCTGTAGCTCATCGGCATCCAGTTGGTGCCGCCGAGGAACGGCGGCGAGACGAAGATCGTGTCGCCCTTGTCCGCGCCTTCGGGTGGCTTCGGCGGATGCTGGCCCTCGACGATGTTCGGACGGCCCGTTTCCAGGTTCCAGCTCTTGGCCCAGGTGATGCCGTCGACGAACGGCCACGCGTGGATCAGCGACGTCGGCTTGTTGATCTTCTTCTCGGGCTTGGCGAGACGCTCGCGGTCGGTCACGAAGAAGAAGCCGTTGCGATCGGCGTGCGCGGAGGCCTTCACTTCCTTGCCGGTCTTGGCGTCCTTGTATTCGAACAACAGCACCGAGTTGTTGCCGGAGAAATCCCAGGAATCGTTCGGCGTGTGCTGGAAGAAGCCCTTCGGCTCACCGTTGGACGGATCGATATAGACCTGGCCCGAGGTGTAGAGACTGTCCCAGTTGCGTGGATCGTCACCTTCCTTGGTGCGCTTCCAGGTGTTCCACGGCGCCGGGTTGCCGGTGCCGATGACGATGGTGTTGGTGTCGACGTCGAACGTCGCGGTCTGCCACGGCGCGCCGCCACCCTGGTTCCAGGCTTCCACGAGCTTGCCGTCCTTGTCGCGCGGCCACGACGGCGCCTTCGGATCGCCCGTAGGCGTGCTGTCCTTGCCATTGGCGCGGCCCATGTGGCCTTCCACCATCGGACGCGCCCACAGCTCCTTGCCGGTGTCCGGATCGCGGCCGTACAGCCAGCCGACGACGCCGAACTCATCGCCCGACGAACCGTGCACGAGCACGATCTTGCCGGTCTTCTTGTCCTTCACGATGAACGGCGCGCCAGTCATCGTGTAGCCGACCTTGTGATCGCCGAACTTCTCGTTCCAGATCACCTTGCCGGTCTTGCGATCGAGCGCAACGACGGCGCCGTCGAGCGTGCCGAAGAACACCTTGTCGCCGTAGATCGCCGGACCGCGATTGACCACGTCGCAGCACGGACGGATGTCGTCCGGCAGGCGATGGTTGTATTCCCACAGCCGCTTGCCGGTACGCGCGTCGACGGCGAAGAAGCGCGAATACGAGCCGGTCACGTAGACGATGCCGTCGTACACCAGCGCCTGCGATTCCTGCCCGCGCTGCTTCTCGCCGCCGAAGGAGAAGCTCCACGCCGGCAGCAGCCCCGCGACGTTGTCGGCGTTGATCGTCTTCAGCGGGCTGTTGCGCTGCGCCTTCAGGCCCAGGCCGTAGGACAGCACGTCCTGCGGGGTCTTGTCGTCGTTGGCGATGTCGTCCCAGGTCACGCCGGCGGCTTGGGCGTGGCCGGATAAACCGGTGGCGGCGACCAGCGTGGCCGCGACAGCGGCCGGCGCGAGACGCATGAAGGGTGTGCGACGCATGGGTGTTTCTCCTCGAATGATGGCCCGGCCGTCTTTCGCGTGATGGCCTGTCTTGTTGTTCCCCGTGACGTGGCGGTGGGAAGCGACGAGACGATCGTTCGAAAGGAACGCGCCCGACCTGCTGATCACCGCGGCGCGCAGGCTGTCATCGCATCAGCAGGCACTCAATGAAAAAACAGCGTTTCCAGCAAACGGAGGGAGTATTTCCTGCACGCTCGCCGAGGCGTCGTCGGATCGAATCGAAAAGTGTCCCAACTTCGGGACGTAAAGCTCCGTTCTGCGACGCGATCGAATCCGCTATTCGGGCAGGCCGAACGCGATCACCGCGTCGCCCCGTGGATATTCCAGGTCGCGCCGCCATCGGCAGCGACCGCAAAAGGAGGCCGAGCTCGAATTATTTTCAGAATAATTCGAGCCCGGCCCTTTTAATCCACGACAAGGGCTTTCACCGCCTCTCAACCTGAGCGTCGCGTCTTGGCGCAACACGAAGCGATGGCGAATCTCAAAGTAGTCGCATCAGCGGGATTTATGGCACCGGAACAATGACCAGTCTGCTGAACCCCTGCACAAACGCACTGCGCTCGTCTGTCGATACTTCGACAGGCAGTGCGTAGAGATAGAACAGATCGCCTGGAATGCCCATATTCGGCGAATCCGGCAGGGCGATTCGCGTGATTTCCGGGTAGAGACCGTCTTGCACAGCGCCGTTGCCGTCCACGATGAGAAGGTTCTGACCCAGATCGGGGTCATCTTCATAAGTGTGGAAAGCGTAAATGCGGCCGGATTGGGCACCGAAGGCCGCATACACGCCGGTATTGCTGACATCGCCGATCAGACTCAGATCAGCCGCATATATCGAGCCGCCTTGGAGCAGGCGGCTACCGTCGCGATTGCTATTCATCAGTGCGATCCGACGGTCGAAGCTGTCGGCCCTTGGCAGCTCCTTGCTGATGTCGTCGTAACGATTCAGCGAGTAACCGGAAGTATAGAGACTGCCGCCGTCCGCACTGCTGAAGACCCGCGCGCGGTCGTCGGTCACCGGAGTGGAGAAGGTCCTCAAGGGACCACTCGGCAGGGTGTACCGGCGAGTCGAGTAAAAGCCGCTGCTGTAACGCGACGTCGTGGTCAAGACGACCATGCCGTCGAGGGCGATACCCATGCGGAAGTACTCTTCCGACGGATACTCCGGCAGCAAGGACTCGCTGCGCGGCGTCAGGCTGAACTGGGGCGCGTCGAGCGCTGCTTCCTGCAACACGGATGCTGTCAGCACATAGAGCTTCTTGCCGTCATAGCTCAACGCTCCGTCGAGAAGCGCGTTGACCGGAATGGCAGGTAGCGACTGCCATTGCATGCCGTCGTACCGATAGCGCTCCAGCTGCGAGTTGCCGACATTGACCACGTACAACGTCTCGCGCTCCTGGTCGAAGATCAGGCGGCCGGGATGGCCGCTGACCTCGAACGCGGCATAGGGACGTACCTGCGGCGCGCGTACCAGCAGTTCCGGAGTGCTGAGATTGACACCGCTGAGATTGCTGATCGAAAGGCGATAGCGTCCAGGCGTCGCTGGCTGACACACCACGCGAGCCAGCGTATCTCTGAGGATCTCGATCGCGGTGGCTGCTACGCCGCCGCAACTCACCTGGGCGGCAGTCAATCGGGTGAAACCGCTACCCCGCAGCAGCACCTTGCTGGGGCTGCCGGTGATGGCGACGTAGGGTGCAAGCTGCGTCGCTCGTGGCAGCGCCAATTGCAATGAAACGGGCAGCACCACGTTGGCGTTCTGCACCTCGACATTACTGTAGGTGAACGTGACCTGTGCCTGATGAGTGCCATTCGACAGCTGGGCAAGCTGAGCGGCATCGATCTGCAGCTGAATGTCCTTTGGCGGCGACGTAGTGCCAGTCGACACCGACGCGCTCAGCCACGGCTGATCGATGCCGCTGATCCGCCACGAGACGGCACGGCTGGAACTCAAACCTTGCAGTTCATCACTGACCCGCAGTGGTAGCTGCAGGGCGGCGGCGGCGCTGTCCGCGCCGATGGTGGTATCGATGGCGTCTCTGCTCAGAGTGAGCCGCGGAGCGCGAACCGTGACCGCCACCGTCAGCTGCTGGGTTTCTCCCGTAGGGGGATTGCGGACCGTGATATGGGCCACGTGCTCGCCGCGCGACAATCCGCCCGTGTTGAGCGTGAACGGAACGGCTGTCGGTTCCGTGCCTGCGGTTTGACTCAAAACCAGCCACCCTTGATCGGAAGATGCCGTCCAGTTCAACTGCGAAGCGCTGATCCAGAACTGATGCTGGCCCTCCGGTGCTGGCGATGCGTTGCTGCTCTCCACCGCCTCGAAGCCGAAGCTGGTCGGCACGGCCGCCAGATCGGAGACCTTGAGACTGATCGGGACATCAACGGTCTTGATCTGTGTCGCGGAATAAATATCGCCGCTGCCATTCGTGCGGCCGGTCGCAAAACGCAACGACGTCGTATAGGTGCCGGTGGGCAGATTGATCGTGAGTACGGAAAGCAGGAAGTCAGCGCTGTTGGCAGTGGTGTTGCCGGCATCCGAAACAGAGAGCCAGCCCGCTTGGGCAACACCGGGCGCATACCCGGCGACCACACCGTCGCCGACGAATCGCACATGTACGGTTTTCGGCTCCACAAAACCGTTAACGCCGATTTGCTGAAAGACGATCTGCTGCTGCGGCTCGATGCTGATCGAGGTCTCTGCGCCGCCGCTACTGCCCCCACCACCGCCGCCGCAGCCTGCCAGCCAGAGCGCGGACAGAATTCCGAACATTCGACGCATCTCTCGACTCCCCCATGCGTGACTCCTCCGGTAAACCTTAGCGTAACGTTGATGTCCGGAGCATCACTCCCGGGTGCATGCCCGTTCCATAGACCTGCAGAAGCGGGTCATTACACTGCCGTGTTGTTTGCTGCTGCATACCCGCCTGAAGGAGATGCTGACCGTCATCCGATGGCCGTCACAGGGATCAGGAGGCTTCATGCGCGCGTTCTCGCGTGAGCAGCCATCCCCGGGCAAAGACATCGGCCGTAAGCTGGCTGCGGAACGACGAGGGTCTGGCGGCTGCGGCGGTTCAGACACCCGGGTGACCTGGTGCATCGGTCACCGGGTCGAAGCCGTCGCAGAGCTATGAGGGCCAGGCTCGAATGATTTCGCGGATGGGCTGGAGGAGCTTCGCGGGATATTCAGCCGCGATCCGACGGACTTCAGAACCCGCGTGCGTAAAGCCCGACCGGACGGATGCTGGCGAGAATGCGATTGCAGTCGCGGAACGACAGGCTGCTTTCGTCGCAGGTCTCCATCACGGCCTCGGTGATCATGTTGAATTCCTCTTCCGTGAGTTCGAGGCGTTCCACCTTTTCCACCGTGCTCTTCTGCACGTCCAGCGGCATGCCGAGCATCGTGTCGAGCAACAGCTGGTCGAGGTCCGCGCGCTGCTCCGGCGTCTGGAAGCGCAACAGCTTCTGCCGCAATGGATACGAGAGCCGCATGTTGTCGGTCATCATCCCGACCCACTCGCGGGCGCCTTCGATACCGCCGAGACGCTGCAGCAACTCCGGCGTGATCGGAGAGGTCCGGCGCTTTCCGAAGATCTCGATGGTGGGCGCGTCATCGGTCTCGCTGCCGGTCGATGGCGACGCGGGCGTCGCAGCCGCATCCGCATCCGCGGCAAACGCGGATGGCAGGGAAGCCGCCAGCAACAGCGCGGCGGACAGGACGACGGTGCTCGACCGGGACAGGCGCATGACGATTTCTCCGGGGCTCGGAAGGGGGAATCGACCGGCGTCGTTGCCGAGTCAAAGTCCGGAATTCGTGCCGCGTTGCGCGAAGCCGTGCGTCGAAATCTACGTCAATTCACCGCGCGTGGCCGCATCGGCCGCGCCGCCCGCTACTCCGGTAGCCCGAACGCGATCACCGCGTCGCCCTGTGGATACCCCCAGATCGCGCTGCCGCCGGCCGCGACCGCGACCACCGGCTTGCCGCCGGCCTCGTAGGCGATCGGCGGCGCGTTGACGCCGGCGCCGCACTGGAACTGCCACAGGCGCTTGCCGTCCTTCGCATCAAACGCCGAGAGATGTCCGTCGCCTTCGCCGGTGAACACCACGCCGCTGGCGAGTGCGAGCACGCCTCCGATCAGCGGCTGCGGCGTCTTCACGGTCCACGCAAGCTTGCCCTGCTTCGAAAGATCGATCGCTGCGAGCACGCCCCAGCGCGGCTCGTCGATCGGCTCCAGCGTGAAGTAGGGCTGTGCCGGCTTGCCGCCCTCTGCAGGAATCTCGCCGAGCGAGTAGCGCATCGGCATGTGCATCGCCGCGACGAACGCGAGCTTGCGCTGTGCATCGAGCGCCACCGGCGACCAGTTGGCGCCACCGGCGCCGCCCGGCGTGATTCGCACGCCTTCCTTCGTCGCACGCGCGAACAGATTGTCCTGCGGCACGAAGGCTTCGGACTTCCACAGCAGCGTGCCATCGCGACGATCGTGCACGTAGAACCAGCCGAGCTTCGAGGCGTGTCCGACCGCGGGAACGAGCTTGCCCTTCACTTCGGCGTCGAACAGCACCGGTGCCGACGCCAGGTCGTAGCCCCACAGGTCGTGCGGCACCTGCTGCCAGTGCCACACGTACTTGCCGGTGCGCACGTCGAGCGCGACCAGCGAGGAGGTGTAGAGGTTGTCGCCGGGCCGCCCGCTGTCGTTCATCTGCGGACTCGGGTTGCCGACACCGAAGAACAGGCGCCCGGTCTGCGCGTCGATCGCCGCGACGTTCCAGACCGAACCGCCGCCATACTTCCAGGCGTCGGCGCGTTCACGTGCGAGCTTCTTCTCGGCCTTGATGTCGCGATTCAGCGGCACGCCGTCCGGCGTCCTGGCGAGGTACTCGCCTTCCCAGCCGCCGTCCTCGGGCGATTTCACGGTGTCGAAGCGCCAGCGTCGCTCGCCGCTGGCGACGTCGTACGCCGCGAGGAATCCGATGCCGCCGTAATTTCCGGGCAGGCCGATCACGGCGCCGAGCGGTGTGCCCGGTCGCGGCGAATCCAGGTGCAGGCCGTAGCCGACACCGGTGACGCCGACGATCACCTTGTCCTCGAACACCATCGGCGCGGCCGCGATGCCGACGCCCGAACTGCCGGTGACGTTGGCCTTGGCATTGCCGTCACCGGCCGCGAGGCTCGCCTTGCTCTCGGTGTTGTCGAGCTGCGGCGCGACCTCGATGTCCCAGATGACCTTGCCGCTCTTCGCGTCCAGCGCAACGAGACGCGCATCGACGGTGCCGACGAACACGCGTCCGCCCGACACCGCGACGCCGCGGTTGGCGGGCCCGCAGCAGATCTTCTCGACGCGCTTCTTGTGCTGGTAGCGCCACAGCTCGCGCCCGGTCGCGGCGTCGAGCGCCGCGACGTGCGAGAACGGCAGGCTGACGTACATCACGCCGTCGACGACGATGGGCGTGGCCTGGAACGTGCCGACGACGCCGCTCTGCCAGATCCACTTGGGCACGAGCTTGCCGACGTTGCCGGGTTCGACGGCGGTGATCGGCGACAGGCGCTGGTTGCCGGTGTCCAGACCATGCAGCGGCCATTCGCTGGCGGCATGCGCGAGCATCGGGAACAGGCAGGCGAGCAGCGGGATCCATCGCTTCATCGGGACTCTCCGGTCACAGCATTTCGACACGAGAAGCTGACTTCCCCGTAGCCCGGACGAAGTCCGGGATGTCGTTCTCCCCACACGATCTTGTTCGGCTTCGACGGCCATCCCGGACTTCGTCCGGGCTACGGGCGCGATCTTAAGCGTCCGCATGCACGCGATCGCTCGCAGAGGGTTCTCCCTCAGTGCGGCGCCTTCTTCAGCGTCTCGAGTTCCATCGCCGGATACAGGTGCACCACCGAACGCTGGAATTCCTCCTGCAGCACGGCGAGCTTCGCGAACTCCGCCGGCACCTGGATCTGCATGGCCTCGGTCGGATCAAGGCCCTGGCGCGCGGCGCCCTGCAGCGCGGTGCGCAACCAGCGCAGATACGCGCGCGTCTGCGCGATGGCGGTCTTGTCCTTCACCACCGGACCATGTCCTGGCACCAGCACCGCGAAGTCGATCTTCTCGAGCTGGTCCAGCGCGGAGAGCCACTGGCCGATATCGGCGTTGGGCGTGGTCGGCGCACGCTGGAAGAACACCAGGTCGCCGGCGAACAAGGTGCGCGTCTTCTCGTCGTAGACGGCGAGGTCCGCGCCGGTGTGCCCCGCCAGCGCGAGCAGGCGCAGCGCACGACCGCCGATGACGATCGGGCCGGGTTTCGCATCATGCGCCGGCGCCACGGCTTCGGTGCCTTCCATCCAGCCACCGACCATGCGGTAGAGATTGGCGGCCAGGTCATCGCCGCCGGTCTGGATCGCGGCACGCGTGGCCGGCAGAGCCGACAGCGTGTCGGATGCGAACGCCTGGTCGCCGAGGAAATGATCCGGATGCGCATGCGTGACGAAGACCTGCGCGATGCCCTTGCCGGTCTGCTTCTCGATCGCCGCGCGCATCTGCTCGCCGTAGCGTCGCGACGGGCCGGTGTCGATGACGACGGCGCCCGCACTCGTCTCGAGATAACCGGTGTTGACGATATTGCCGCCGTTCTCGCGCGTGAAGTGCTCCATGCGGCCTTCGAACAGATGCACGCCCTCCGCGATCTCTTTCGCCTTCAAGCCGTAGTCGAACGTCGCCGCGGCGAGCGCGGCGCCGGCGATACCCAGGCCGCAGCACGCGGCGACGATCGGGCGCCACACGCGCATCACGGTCCGACCCGCGCCTGGATCAGGTTGCCCTGGATGTCGCGTCCTTCGATGCGCACCGGGCCGCGATGCTTCAGCTCGAAGCTGAGCACCGGGTTCTCCGACAGCGGCTCGTAGGTCTTGATCAGCGCCAGCTCCTGTCCCTTGGCATCGAGCACGCGCAGCGACTCGATGTGGAACACCGGGATGCCGGCCGCAAGGCCCGTGTCCATCGGATGCATCACGCGCAGCTTGAGGCGGCTGCGATCTTCGCCGCGCGCCCACAGACCGCCGCTGACCTGGTTGAGCTGGTCGCGCCACATGCCCTCGCCCGTGCCGTGGCTGGGTGCGGTGCAACCGCCGCCGGCCGCACTGAGCCAAGCGCCGCCGACGTGCCAGACACCGTCCTTGGTGCGCGCCGCGGCACGCACCGGCGTCGACTGCTCGACCTTGAAGCGGAACGAGATGAACGGATCGGCGCGCGTGGGCCGATACGACAGGATCAGCGGGATGGGATTCAGGTCCGCGATCAGGCGCAGTTCCTCGACACCCGTGAGCGTGTCGTCGACGCGAACCTCGACGGGCACCGCCAGCGCGTCCTCGGCCGTCGGCGGCACGGTCACCTGCACGCGCTCGTCGAATTCGACCGGTCCGCCGTCGAGATGGCGCGCGACCATCGCGTCCCAGGCCGGCGAGCGCAGCGGATCCGTCGTCTTGACCGAGTCCGGAAGCTTCGCGGCCAGCGCGATCGACGGCGCGATCAGCAGCAGTGCAACGAGGGCGCAACGAGCGCCCGCAACCCGATGCGCGAGCACGCCCTGAGCGTCGTGCCTCGGCATCGGCGCGGTGTCAGTCAGACGCGCGCGGAGCAGCAGCAGCGCCCGCCGAATCCGCAGGCGCGACGTAGTCGATGCCGTGCGCGGCGAAGATCGCAGCCAGCTTGCCCTCGGTCCGCAGTTCGTCGAGCGCCTTGGCCAGCGCATCGCGCAAGGTCTTCGAGTCGGTGTTCTTCACGGCCAGGCCCACATCCCAGGTCGTGCGGAACATGCCGACGAGCTGCTGTTCCTTGAACGCAAGATCACCGACATCCGCGGTCTTCATCAGGCCCTGCAGCTCGCCGCGCGGCGCCATCACCGCATCGACTTCGCCCGCCTTGAATGCCTGCACCGCTTCGCTGAGCGTGGACTTGCGCACGGCCGAGGTGCGCAGGCGGCCGTTGAAGGCGCCGCTCATGTAGTAGTCGCTGATGCTGTCGATCTCGACGCCGACCTTGTGGCCGGTGAGCGCCATCGGGCTCTCGAAGGCCTCGAGCTTGTCCGGGTGATAGACCACCGAGACGACTTCACGGAAGTACGCGCCGAAGAAGTCCGCCTTGTCTTCCTTGGCAGCGAACTGGCGGTCGGCCGGCACATGGAGCATCACGTCGGCAACGCCGCCGCCCATGTAGTGCCCCTTCCAGACGTTGTTGCGCAGATCGTCGCCCATGTTCTCGTCGGCGACGAACAGGCGCGGCTGGAACGACACGCCGAGCTTCTCGGCGAGCGCGCGGCCCAGGTCCACATCGACGCCGGCCGGCTTGTTGCCCGCGCCCTTGTACGACCAGGGCGGGAAGGCGTCGTACATCGCCACTTCGAGCACGCCCTTGGCGCGCACCGCGGACAGCGGGTCGGTGCCCTCGTCGGCGGCCGAAGCCGCCTGCGCACCGATCAGCGCGGCGATCGCGAAGACGACGCGACCGAACCCGCGCCGCACCGACTCACTCGTCGACATGGACCGAGTCGAGATAGCTGCGAATGGCCCAGATGGCCTCTTCGCTGAAGATCGGGCCGAACGGCGGCATGTAGGTCACGCCATTGCGGATCACGCCCTTGCGGATCTTCTCGGAGAAATATTCGTCGCCTTCCTTGCCGGCGGGGAGCATGCGCAGATCCGGCGCGATGCCGCCGGAGACGGCGCCCAGGCCGTGGCAGCGTGCGCAGTTCTGGTTGTACGCGGAAGAACCGACATCCGAAGCCGCCTTGGCCGCTTTCTTGTCGGCGCGGTACGGGTTCTCGGTCTGCTCCCCATCGAGCTTCTTGAGCTTGCTGACGTCCACCGCCTGCGGCGTGACGTCACCGTGGGAGTGGGCCAGCGGCGCGGCGAGCAACGCCGCCACCGCGAGGAATCGGAACTTGGTCATGTTTCGTTTCAGGAGGTGGAAAAAAGAAGGGGCGGCGGACCGCCCCTCCTGTGTACGCGACGAAGCTGTACTAATTCTTAGCAACGGCGGGCGCGGCCGACTTGTGCAGCTTGAAGACCCACATCATGCCGCCCTGGCTGATGTCCTTGATCTTCTTGGCCACGTCTCCACCCCACAGCGGCACCGCTCCGCCCCAGCCCGACGCGATGGCGATGAACTGCTCGCCGTCCTGTTCCCAGGTGGCCGGCTGGCCGACCACGCCCGAACCGGTCTGGAACTTCCACAGCACTTCGCCCGTCTTGGCGTTGAAGGCTTTGAAGTAGCCGTCCGGCGTGCCCATGAACACGAGGTTGCCGGCGGTGGTCATCACGCCACCCCAGACCGGCGAGTCGTTCTTGTATTCCCAGACGATCTTGCCGGTGGCCGGATCGATGGCGCGCAGCGCGCCGATGTAGTCGTCGTACAGCGGCTTGATGTTGAAGCCGGCACCCAGATACGCCGCACCCTTCTTGTAGGTGATCGGCTCGTTCCAGATGTCCATGCCCCACTCGTTGGCCGGCACGTAGAAGTAGCCGGTCTGCGCGCTGTAGGCCATCGGCATCCAGTTCTTGCCGCCGAGGAACGACGGCGCCGAGAACACCGACTCGCCCTTCTCGGCCGCGGACGGATCACCCGGGCGATTGTTCTTCGACTCGATTGGACGACCGGTCTTCAGGTCCACGCCGCTGGCCCAGGTCTGCTTGGTGACGAACGGGGAGGCGTTCAGCAGCTTTCCGTTGGTGCGATCCAGCACGTAGAAGAAGCCGTTGCGGTCGGCCTTGGCGCCGGCCTTCACGACCTTGCCCGAGCTGTCCTTCATGTCGAACGGAATGAACTCGTTCACACCGTCGAAATCCCAGTGGTCGTTCGGCGTGCTCTGGTAGCTCCACTTGATGACGCCCTTGTCGGCGTCGATGCCGAGCGTCGACGTCGAGTAGAGGTTGTCGCCCGGACGAAGGTGGGCGTTCCACGGCGCCGGGTTGCCAGTGCCGCAATAGACGAGGTTCACGTCCGCGCCGTAGGTGCAGCCCAGCCAGGTGGCGGCGCCGCCGAACTTCCACATGTCGCCGGGCCAGCTCGCATTGAGCTTGCCGGTGATGCCGTTGTCCTTGCCGTTGAGCGTGCCCATGTGGCCTTCGACGGTCGGACGCGACCACACGAGCTTGCCGGTCTTGGCGTCACGCGCATCGACGCGGCCGACGATGCCGAACTCGCCACCGGACACGCCGGTGATGACCTTGCCCTTCACGATCAGCGGAGCCGCCGTGTACGAGTAGCCGGCCTTGTAGTCGCCCAGCGTCTCGTTCCAGACGACCTTGCCGGTGTCCATGTTCAGCGCCACGAGGTGCGCGTCGAGCGTGCCGAAGATCACCAGGTTGTCGTACAGCGCGGCGCCGCGGTTGACCACATCGCAGCACGGCATGATGCCGTCCGGCAGGCGGTGCTCGTAGGCCCACAGGCGCTTGCCGGTCTTGACGTCGAGCGCCCACAGGCGCGAGTACGAACCGGTGATGAACATCTTGCCGTTGTAGACCAGCGCCTGCGTTTCCTGGCCGCGCTGCTTCTCGCCGCCGAACGAGAACGTCCACGCCGGCACGAGGTCGCCGATGTTGTCGGCGTTGATCGTCGTCAGCGGGCTGAAGCGCTGGCCGCTCTGGCCCAGGCCCACCGTCAGCACGTCGTTGGTCGACGTGGCGTCGTTGGAAATCATCGCGTCCGTGACGCCCGCTGCGGAGGCCGTTCCCGCCAAGAGCAGCATGGCGCAGCCAGCGATCAGGGCCGGGAGATGTCGTGACGACGTCTTCCCGCGTGTGGACTGGTTCATCGGTTTGCTCCTCCGAAATTTTTATAAGGTTGCTGTCCGGCGTGGCCCGAATCAGCGGCCCGCGACGCCGGACGTTAGCACCGTTCGGGATTTCTTCCCGACGCTCGCGAGGATGCGAGAGTACGCCCCATCGCGCTGCACAAAACACTGTCCTGACGGGTAGCCCGATGGGGGGGCTATCGGGGATCCGCGAGAGTGGTGCCTGCCCGCTCGCAGCCGGCGTGGCCGTTCAGGAAACCTGCGAAAAGAGGGGTTTTTGCCACACCGGCTGCTGTTTCCCGCGGCGCCCGGCCAGCGGCCGTTCCTCCGTCAGCAGGATGGCCCTGCCCTTGTACGGTCAGGGACCCACCGTCAGGTGCTGCCCGCTCCCGGAAACAAAAACGCCGCCTCGCGGGATGCCCCGGGGCGGCGTTGTGCGTTCACGCCGGGAGATCCCCGGCCACGCGAGGCGCGTGGATCAGCGCAACGTCGTGTAACGGCGAACGTCGGGGGCGCCGGCCAGCAGGTCGCGGGCCTTGCCCAGTGCCGCAACCAGATGCGGCTGCGTCATGTGCAGGTCGAGCGCAGCGCCGCTCTCCCACTCCTCGACGAACGTGAAGTCCGCGGAATCCGCATTGTTCTGCAGCAGCTCGTAGCGCTTGCAGCCGGCTTCCTTGAGCGTGGGCTCGATCAGGGCCAGCAGGACCGCCTTCATCTCTTCGATCTTGTCGGGCTTGGACGTCAGTCGTGCAACGACGCGGACAGCAGTGCTCATGGTGGCTCCAGTGGGTCGCAGGGGACGTTGACCGTAACATGGGGTCGACGCACAGAGCTGGCAGGAGCCCCGATCCGGGCACGGGACTTTTTCCCGAACCCCCGTCGCTACGCTGCCGCGGAATCTGTTTTCCGCGGCGATGTTCGCGGTCCGGAGATCACGGCGAAGCCCGCTGCGCGTCGCTGAACTTGCGCGACGCGGGATAATCCAAGACGCACAGCATGCCGGAGGAAGGATGAAACCCAGTTTCGTGAAGCTCGCTCTCGTGACGGTCGCCGTATCGATGAGCGCGTGCAACAAGCCCGATTCGCCGCCCGCGACGGATCCCGCAACCGCACCGGCGGCACCCGCATCGGCAGCGGCCGCGACGGGCGCATCGCTGCCCAAGGGCGGACCTGCGGGCCTCGCCTACGTAAGCAACCAGGAAGGCGAGATCTCGGTCATCGACCTCGCGACGCTGGAGACCGTCGGCGGCATTCCGCCCGGAGCCTCGAGCCCGCGCGGCATCGGCATCAGCGAGGACGGCCGCTACCTGATCACCGCCAATCGCGAAGAGGGCAACGTCTCGGTCATCGAACGCGAGACCGGCAAGCTCGTACGGCAGGTGCCGATCGGCGAGAACCCCGAGTTCGTGCGCGTGCGCGGCGCCTACGCCTTCGTGTCCTTCGAGCCGGAATCCGAGGGCGGTCCGCCGCCGGCACCGGGTTCGCCGGAGGCGCTCGCGCTGGAGAAGAAGCGCGCCGAGGCCAAGGAGAAGGATGACGACGACGAGCGCGCGCAGATCGCCGTCGTCGACATCGAGCAGGGCACGGTCATCCGAAAGATCATGGGCGGCATGGAGACCGAGGGCATCGAGTTCTCGGCCGACGGCAAGAACATCCTGATCACCAACGAGGCCGACGACACGATCACGGTTCACGAGATCGAGACCGGCAAGCTGATCAAGACCATCGACACCAAGACCCACGGCCCGCGTCCGCGCGGGATCAAGATGGCGCCGGATGGAAAGTCGTACGTCGCCACGCTCGAGCACGGCAACAAGCTGCTCGTGCTCGACGAGAAGTTCGACCCGGTCAAGACCGTTCCCACCGGCAACGTGCCCTACGGCGTCGCGTTCGATCGCAAGGGCGAGCGGCTGTTCGTCGCGCTGGCGCACGGCAAGGCGCTGCAGGTGTTCGACGCCAAGACGCTCGTGCCGATCAAGGAAGTGCCCACCGGCACGCGCTGCTGGCACTTCACGTTCACGCCGGACGACAAGCAGATCCTCGTCGCCTGCGGCCGCTCGAACGAAGTGGTCGTCATCGACGCAACGACGCTGACCGAGGTCAAGCGCATCGAGGACAAGAAGCTGCCCTGGGGCATCGTCACCTGGCCCAAGTCGGTAGGCAGTTTGGACGTGCCGTCAGCGACGCCCTGACCACCCCGTAGCCCGGACGAAGTCCGGGTTGCCACTCGGTCTTAGAGGAAAGCCCCGGACTTCGTCCGGGCTACGACGGTTTGTCGCAACTCAGTCCAGCGCGATCTCCAACCCGTCATACCCGACGATCCACCCCGCCGCCTCGACCTCCGCCCGCTCCGGCGAATCGGCCAGCAGCACCGGGTTGGAATTGTTGATGTGCACGAGCACGCGCCGCTTCACGCCCAGGTCGGCGAACGAGGCCAGCGTGCCCTGCGGGCCGCTCAGGCTCATGTGGCCCATGCGTGCGCCGGTCTTGCTTCCCAGCCCCGCGCGCAGCATCTCGTCGTCGCGGTAGAGCGTGCCGTCGAAGAACACCAGTTCGGCGCCGCGCAGGCGCGCGGCCAGCGATTCGTTCATCGCGGCGCAGCCGGGGATGTAGAACAGCGTCGAGCGGCCATCGCGGATGACGGCCCCGACGGTGTCCTCGCCCTGCACGATCGGCGGTGCGCTGCCATCGGCCTGCTCCAGATACAGCGGCACCTTGCCCGGCACCGGGAACAGTTCCACCGTCAGGCCGCTGTCCGCGCCGTCCGCGTGGCGCAGCGTCACCGGCTGGCCCACGGCGATGACGTCGCGCTTCACGACGTCCGCCGCCAGCACGTTGAAGATGGAATTCGACGCGAGCACGTCGTGCACCTTGCGTGTGGCATACACGGTGAAGGGCTGGCGCTCGCGCAAGGTCAGCAGACCGGCGATCGCATCGACGTCCCCGCCGGTGAGCACGACACCGGAGATCGGCGTCGAACGCAGGCCGTGCCTGGGCTGCAATGCCGCGTTGCTCTCGATCTGCTGGCGCAGGTCGGGCGAGGCATTGAGGAGAAACCAGTGCGCGCCGTCGGCGCTCACTGCCAGGGACGCCTGCGTGCGCGCCGGCGCGGCCGGGTCGCCGCTGCGTGCACGGTTGCAGGCGGCGGCGTTCGAGTTCCACTGCGGGAAGGCGCCGCCGGCGGCGGCACCGAGGATCAGCGCTTTCATGCGGGGCATGTAGCACGCGGGCTCGGGCCGCAGCAATCGCGTCAACGATCGGCGTAGCGTCGTAGCCCGGACGAAGTCCGGGATTCCCCTCGCATACCGAGCGCAACCCCGGACTTCGTCCGGGCTACGGTACGGGTGTCAGGAAATTCACCGACCACGCAGAATCGTCCGCACCTCGCCCTCCCGGATCACGATGAAGAAGTCCGCCCTGCTGCCGATCACGCTGATCGTCTTCATCGACGTGCTCGGCTTCACGGTCGTGATCCCGCTACTGCCGTTCTACGCGCAGTCGCTCGGCGCGAGTCCGGCCGCGGTCGGTGCGCTGATCGCGACCTACGCGGTGTTCGCCTTGTTCACCGGGCCGCTGCTGGGCCGCGCGTCGGATCGCTTCGGGCGCAAGCCGGTGCTGCTGTTCTCGCAGGCCGGTTCGCTGCTCGGCTTCGTGATGCTGGCGATCGCGCCTTCGCTGACGTGGCTGTTCATCGGCCGTGCACTCGACGGCCTGAGCGCGGGCAACCTGCTGGCCGCGCGGGCGTACATCTCGGACGTGACGCCGCCGAAGGATCGTTCCGCGGCATTCGGGCTGATCGCCGCGGCGTTCGGCTTCGGATACCTGGTCGGCCCCGCAGGATCTTCGCTGCTGTCCGTGTTCGGCCCGCACACTCCTCTATGGACCGCCGCCGCGCTCGCGGCGACCAGCATCGTCGTGACGATGCTGATGCTGCCATCGACGCGGCCCACCGCCACGGCTGCGCCGCCGATCCGCACGGCCGAGCTGATCGCGACACCGGGCGTCGCGCCACGGCTGGCCCAGTGGTTCGCGTTTCTCGCCGCGTTCGGGATGTTCACGTCGGGCTTCGCGTTGTTCAGCGAGCGTCGCTTCACGTGGAACGGCGCTCCGTTCGGCGCCGTCGAGGTCGGCTTTGCGCTGGCCTGGCTCGGTGCGCTGGGGCTGGTCGTGCAGCTGCTGGTGCTGCGCCGGCTGGTGGATCGCTGCGGCGAGGCGCAGGTCGTGCGGATCGGCTTTGCCGTCGCCGCCGCCGGCTACGCGGTGCTGGCGGTGGCGCAGGATCTGCCGCTGCTGGTGATCGCATTGAGCCTGAGCGGCATCGCCACCAGCCTGTTGCGCCCGGCCCTGCTCGGACTGATCTCCAACGCCGTGCCCGCGACGCGACAGGGCATGGTGTTCGGCGTCACGCAGTCATTGCAGGCGATCACGCTGATCGTGTCGCCGCTGGCGGCCGGGGCCCTGATCCACGTCGGCTGGCTGACGAGCTGGGCGCTGGGCTGCTCGGCCATCCTGATCGCCGGAATGTTCGCAGGGCCGAAGCATCCGTAGCCCGGACGAAGTCCGGGGTTGCGCTCCGTATTCGAGGGGAACCCCGGACTTCGTCCGGGCTACGGGATGATTAGAACCTCATCCTCACGCCCGCCTCGAACATCTGCGGCGCGCCGGCGCCGACGAAGCGTCGCGCGTCCTCGAACTCGTCTCCCAGCACCTCGTCGCCCTCGCCGTACACGCCGAAGGTCTCGAAGTCGCGGTCGAACAGGTTCTCCACCGTCGCGAACAGCCACAGCTGCGGCAGCAGCTTCACGCTCGCGTCGGCATTGACGATGACGAAGCCGTCGACCTTCTCGGAATCCACGTTGGCCTCGTCGCCGCGGTAACGGCTGTTGCCACGTCCCACCGCTTCCAGGCCGAAGTCGAAGCGCTCGTTGCTCCAGCCCAGCGTGGCACGACCCTGCAACCGCGGAATCAGCGGAATGCGATCGCCCTTGCTGACCTGGCGCGTGGAGGCGTCCGGCACATCCTCGTCGTCCTCGTCGCGCAGCGGATGATTCGGCGAATTCACGAGGAAGTTCTCGCGGAACTCCGCCGTCAGCGCCGTGAGCTGCAGGCCGGCCGTGAAGCCGCCGCCGATGCGCCAGTCGACGCCCAGCTCGACGCCCTGACGCAGCGTCTTGCCGACGTTGTCGAAGTAGCCGGTGTTGGTCAGGTTGCCGTCGGTGATGAACAGGATGTCGTCCTTGCTGACCGCGCGGAACACCGCGACCGAGCCGGACCAGTTCTCGCCGCGGTGACGCAGGCCGAGTTCGGCCGTGCGGGTGACGACCTCGTCGAGCGGCGGATCGTCGACGAAACCGTTGGGCAGGCGGCAGGGATCGTCCGGGTTGGCGCAGGTGAGTTCGACCGGCGTGGGCGCGCGCGTGGACTGCGAGGCCGAGCCGAACACGGTCCAGCGCGGCACCAGCACGAAGCTCGCGCCGAGCATCGGGTTGAAGCGGCTGAAGCGGTGCTTGCCGGAGAGATCCCCGTCGGGAATCTGGTCGCGCAACTCGATCGTCGTCTGGTTCCAGCGGCCGGCGGCAACCACTTCCAGCCGGTCGGTGGCGCGCCAGGTATCCATCAGGTAGACGCCGACGCTGTCGTTGTCGGCGTGCACGTCCACCACCGACTCGCCCACGTAGATGCCGCTGCCGACGGTGCCGCGCGAATCGGTCAGGCGGCCCAGTTCGGTGTCCGAGTCGAACTTGATGGCGCCGAAATCCGCGCTGGCGCCGGCCACGACGCGATGCGCGCCGAAAGGCTTCTCGATCTGAGCGGACAGGCCGTAGGTCTCCTGCCGGGTGTAGCTGCGATTCTGGGTGGCCGAGTCGTTGTCGTCGTCGGCGATCACCGGGTTGCCGTCCAGGTCCTCGACGACTTCCTCGTCGTCGTCCTCTTCCTCGCACAGGAACGGCACGTTGCCCGGCTGCTCGCAGGCCTCGAATTCGGTGCCGTCACCGTTGAAGGTGCGCGTGCGGTTGCGACGGTAGTAGGTGCCGGCCGAGACGGTGACGTCGCCGTCCATCTTGCGGCTGCCGTGCAGATTGACGAGCGCGAGCCGCGGGCGGGTCTCGTCCGGGTACGTGAACACCGCGTCACGACCTTCCTCGTCGAGCAGCTCCAGCGGCGCGGCGCCGTTTCCGCGCAGGCGGTTGTCGGCGCTGTTCACGCTCAGGTCGAGCTGCGTGGCGCTGTCCGGCAGCCAGGTGCCGCGGGCGAACAGTCGCGAGGCACGGCTGTTGGAATGGTCGCGCCAGCCGTCTTCCCTGAACGTCTCGCCCGACACGTACAGCGCGAGATCCTTCGACGCCACGCCGTATTCGGCGCTCAGGCTGCGACGACCGAACTCGCCGCCGCTCATCACGACGCCCAGACCCGGCGCCTCGAAGCCCGTCTTGGTCGTCAGCGCGAGCGCGCCAGCCAGCGTGTTGCGGCCGAAGACCGGATTCGAGCCGGGCACCAGATCCGCGCGTGACAGCGCGATCAGCGGGATCAGGTCGAAATTCACGGTGTCGCCGAAGGCTTCGTTGACCCGCACACCATCCTGGTAGACGGCCAGACCCTGCGGCAGACCGAGCAGCGGCGAGATCGAATAGCCGCGATAGAACAGGTCCGGCTGGAACGGATTGCCGGTCGCATCGGTGCTGAACACGCTGCCCAGATCCTGCAGTGCATCGCCGATCGCACGATGTCCGGCACGCGTCATGTCGTCCGAATCCAGCGACTGCGCGTTGCCGATAGCGCGTTGTGCATCGCCGTGCGCAGGGCCGATCGGCGCGTCGGCGAAAACCTCGATCGTGTCGACTTTCTCGGCTTTTACAGGCTCCGCGACGATCAGCGCGAGCAGGATGAGTGCCGGCAGTGATGCCGTCCTCAGGTGCGATTTCATGTTCTCCCCTTCCGGTCTGGTGCCGGCTTGCGCGCCAATGCGCAACTCCGATCAATGGGCGTCGCAACGGCCGCCGCGACGCCGGCGATTAGGGAATGCGGCGTTCTGCGACGCAATGCTTGTGCGGCGCTTCGGGACTTTTTCCCGAGCGCCTCTTTCACGTCGACTGCTCGCGAACCCAAGCCGGAACAGATTGCAACCTTCGTAACGCAAAAAAAGCCTGAAAATAGGCGTTGGCGTGAGCGCAGACATGGACTACATTCCGCCTGCCCGCGAAATATCGCGCCGGGCACCGCACCGAACCCCGCGGAACTCCCGTTCAACTACTGGAAATCAAAGAATGGCCAAGAGCAAGAAGACGACCGCTGCACCCAAGCCCATCAAGGATGCACTGAGCAAGTCGGGCCTCGTCGCCCACCTCGCCGAAACCGCCGAAGTTGCTGCCAAGGACGTGCGCGCCGTGCTCGCCGCCCTCGAAGGCGCCGTCGCCGGTTCGATCAGCAAGAAGGGCGCTGGCTCCTTCGTGCTGCCCGGCCTGCTGAAGATCACCTCGGTGAGCGTGCCTGCCAAGCCGAAGCGCAAGGGCATCAACCCGTTCACGAAGGAAGAACAGTGGTTCGCCGCCAAGCCGGCAACCGTCAAGGTCAAGGTGCGTCCGCTGAAGAAGCTGAAGGACGCGGCACTCTGATCTGCCGCCGGGGGAACGAGGGGTTCCGCGACTCGCTTCCCTGGCGTCGATAGTTTCCGACGGATTCCGCAGGCAATCTGCCTGCGGAATCCGCTCGATGAATGTGAAGAATGAAGTGGCACCCCGAGCGGATGCGTGGCCCCAGGGCCCCGTCCTGACTCCCGCAAGCGGCTCCTGCGCCTGGTCGCGGACACGCCTGCCCGACCGACCTCGTCCCGCTTTTCAAGGAGTTTCCCGTGATGCGTTCGATCCTGTTCGTCCCTGCGGACAGCGAGAAGAAGCTGGCCAAGGCCGCCGGCTGTGGCGCCGATGCGCTGGTGCTGGATCTCGAAGACGCCGTACTGCCTGAACGCAAGCCACAGGCTCGCGAAATGATGCAGCAGTACCTGGGCTCGCTGACCGACCGCAGCCGCATGTGGGTGCGCGTCAACGACATGACATCCGGCGAGATCCTGCGCGATCTCGCCAAGGTGGTGCCGGCACGTCCCGCCGGCATCCTGTTTCCCAAGGTCAAAGGCCCCGAGGACGTCGCGATCCTCGGCCACTACCTCGACGCGCTCGAAGCCGAGCACGGCCTCACGCAGGGCCAGATCCGCGTCTGCGCGATCATCACCGAGACGCCGGAGGCGATGCTGCGCATGGGCGAGATCGCCAAGCAGGCGCACCCTCGCATCAGCCACGTCGCCTGGGGCGGCGAGGACCTGAGCTCGGCGATGGGCGCCGGCGATCCGCGCACGCCGGAAGGTGCGTGGCGCCCGATGTACGAGTACGCCCGCAACCAGTGCCTGCTCGTCGGCCACGCGATGGGCGTGGAGGTGCTCGACACCGTCTACGTGAACTTCAAGGATCCCGAGGGCCTGAAGAAGGCCTGCCTGCAGTCGCGCTACGACGGCTTCACCGGTCGCATCGCGATCCACCCCGACCAGGTCGCTGGCATCAACGAGGCGTTCACGCCCACCGACGCCGAGCGCGCGACGGCGCAGAAGATCATCGATGCGTTCAAGTCGGGCGCGGGCGCGGTGCAGATCGACGGCAAGATGTACGACATTCCGCACCTGAAGGCAGCGCGCAGACTGCTCGCGAGCTGACGCTTCGCGGCGGGGCGGCCTCGCGCACGGCGCCAAACATCGCCGTGCCTACGCCGCTCCCCGTTCCGGCTTCACTTCCAGCCGGTATCCATAGCCGTACACGACCTTGATCAGCGCCTGCTGCTCGTCCTGAAGCGCCGCGCGCAGCCGGCTCATCGCGTTGGTCAGCGAGGCGTCGGACACGATGCGGCCCGGCCACACCGTCTCGATCAGCTTCTCCTTGGTCAGCACCTCGCCGGGATGCCGCAGGAAGACCATCAGCAGCTCGAGCGGCTTGCGCGCCAGTTCCACGCGCTCGCCGTTGACCCGCAATTCCAGCGAACGCTCATCGAACACGTGTTGGGCGACGGTCCAGCGGAACGGCCCTTCCGCGGCCGCGGCGGGTACAGGGGCCGTCAATGGCGCCGCCATCGCCTTGAGCCTGCGCAGCTGCGTGCGCACACAAGCCAGCAGTTCGCGCGGCTGGCAGGGCTTGGCCAGGTAGTCGTCAGCGCCGAGCTCCAGGCCGACGACGCGATCGGAACTGTCGTCCTGGCTCGTGAGCATGATCACCGGCACGTTCGAGAAGTTGCGGACCCAGGACAGCAGGGCCAGCCCGTCCTCGTCCGGCATCAGCAGGTCGGTGATCACGATGTCGGGAAGGCCCGAAGCCGACGCCGCACGGAATGACGCGACGCTGGGGAAGGTGCGGACGTCGAAGCCGACGTCGCGAAGGTAACCGCCCAGGTATTCGCGAAGGGCAGAATCGTCGTCGACGAGATGGATCGTAGGCCGCATGACGCAAGTCTACCGGGGCTCGTCGGTCATCGAACTTCAGCCGTTCAGGCCGCGAAGCAGGTCGAGCGCCCCGTCGTAGTCGAGGAACGCGATCTTCTGGCCGAGCGCCTCCAGTGACTCGCGTCCGGCCGGAGGCGTCGCCGCCCGCAAGGCCTCGAACGTGTCCCAGGCAGCGTCCTCGTCGTCCACCAGTTCCTGCTCCAGCCGTCGCACCAGCGCCTCCCGCTGCGGCGTTCCGGCCGACGCGGGTTCCTGCGACGCCGTCTGGAGCAGATCGGCAAGGCGTGCGCGCGCTTCGCGCATCGCGGCCTCGAGCGCATCGAGTCCGGTCGCATCGAGTCCGGTCGCGTCGAGCCGGCGCGAGGAGGCCAGCGCCAGCTCCGCGTCGCCCGCCAGGCGCGCCACCCGCAGCGCACCGACCTGCGCGGCGAATCCCTTGAGCCGATGGGCCGCCATGGTCGCGTCGGCGTCGCGGCCGGCCTCGACCAGGGATCGCAGATGGCTGACCGGGTCGTCGTCGTGCAGGAAACGACTCGCAAGCCGCCCGTACAGGCCCGGCGAGCGGGCCACGCCGGCCCGCGCATGCTCGAAATCGTGATCGGCCGGCGCGGCCACGACCGGCGCCGGCGGACGGGCGACCAGGGAATCGCCACGCCCGGTCACGCGCGCAAGCGCCGCGAACATCTCATCGACGTCGATCGGCTTGCCCACGAAGTCGTCCATGCCCGCCATCAGGCAGCGCTCGCGGTCAGGCGACATCACGTTCGCCGTCAGCGCGACGATCGGCACGCGTGTGCCGCGCTCGGCGGCGCGGATCGTCTGCGCGGCCTCGATGCCGTCCATCCCGGGCATGCGCATGTCCATGAAGACGGCGTCGAAGCGTTCCCGCGCCACCGCCTCGATCGACTCCGGGCCCGAGCGGGCCAGCACCACGTCCACCCCCGCCGATTGCAGCAGGTCGCGTGCGACTTCGAGGTTCGCCTCGTGGTCGTCGACGACCAGCACGCGCAAGCCCGAAAGATCGACCTGCTCCGCGGTCCGCTGCGGCGCCGGCAGGTCGTCCTCGCGCGCCACGTCGAGCGTGACCTCGAAACCGAAGGTGCTGCCCTGTCCGGCGACGCTCTCGACGCGCAGGTCGCCGCCCATCAGCGCGACCAGGCGCTTGGAGATCGACAGGCCCAGGCCGGTGCCGCCGTACTTGCGCGTCGTGGAGGCGTCGGCCTGCGTGAACGGCGCGAACAATTTGGCCGCCTGTTCCGGCGACAAGCCGATCCCGGTGTCCTGCACCGAGAACGCCAGGGTCACCGCGCCGGGCCGCGGTTCCTCGACAGGCGCGATCCTCACGACCACCGAACCCTGCTCGGTGAACTTCACCGCATTGCCGCCCAGATTCAGCAGCACCTGCCCGAGCCGCAGCGCATCGCCGACCAGCGCCGGCGGCACGCGCCCATCCACGTCGAGCCTCAGGGACAGCCCCTTCTCCTGCGCGCGCAGGCCCAGGACGCTCTCGAGATTGTCGATCACCTGCGACAGCGCGAACGGTCCGGGATCGAGTTCCAGCCGGCCGGCCTCGACTTTCGACAGGTCGAGCACATCGTTGATCAGCTCGAGCAGCGCGCGTGCGGAGGTTTCGATCTTCGCGAAATAGTCCCGCGGCTTCGGCGCCGCTCCGGTACGCAGACCGAGGTAGGCGAACGAAAGGATCGCGTTCATCGGCGTGCGAATTTCGTGGCTCATGTTGGCTAAAAACGCCGACTTCGCCTGGTTCGCGGCGTCGGCCGACTCCCGCGCCGCCGCCAGCTCGGCCTGCAGCTGCTTGACGTCGTCGATGATGAAGGTGGCCAGGTTGGTGACGTGCGTGCCGTCGGACTCGACGCGCGTGAACGAGTCGACGCGGACCCAGTAGTAGCCGCCCGACTCACGCAGCAGCCGCAGCTCGCGGATGCCGTGTCCCGGCGGCGGCGGCGTGCCCATGACGCGCTGGCGCGTGATGACGAGATCGTCCGGGTGCATAATCTGGTAGTAGCGCCGGTAGTCGGCCTCGAGCTCCGCGCGCTTCACCACGAGGTCCTGCGGGAAACGGTCGCCGATCGAGAGGTAGCGGTGGACCGGCACGCCGCCAGGCTTGTGGTGGATCTCCATCACCACGGCAGGGATGGCGTTCAGCAAGCCGTTGAGCCGCGCGACGTCGGCCTCGAGCTGCTCGATGCGGCGCGCCTCGCGCGTCGAATCGGATGAATCCTGGGTCATGCGAAAGCCTCCCCTTCCGGCCCTGCTGCGCTCATGCGGTACGACCCGGCATCCTGGCGCACGCCGTCATGGGCTCGCGGCGAGCCTGCCATGGATCGGACCCGCGACGCTGTCCGGGAACAAGACGTCCCACGCCGGTTTCGGCGCGGGACGGTCGCTTGCGGCAGGGAGGGACGTCGCAGGATCCTCACTCCGGCAGCGTGACGGCCAGGATCGTGGCGGACTTGGCAGTGGCGGCGGCTTCCGTTCCGTTCCAGGCGTCGCCATTCATCTTCATTCCGTTGACCGTGAAGCCGTTCATCTTCATGCCGTTGAGCGTGAAGCCGTTCATCTTCATGCCATTGAGGGAGAAGCCGTTGAGGGAGAAACCGTTCAGCGAAAAACCATTGAGCGAAAAGCCGTTGAGCGTGAAGCCATTGGCCTGTTCGGCGGCGTGGACCGAACCGGAAAGGGTGGCGGCGGCGAGCGTGGCGGCGGTGATGAGCTTGCGGAAGGACATTGGGATTCTCCAGTGATCGGGTTTGGGGTTTTTGATGGGCCGGTTTCGTCCCGGCCACGGAACACACTTTGCCCGGAGCCTTCCTCGACTTCGTCTCGTTGTTCCAACGAGATTCCAACCAATTTCCAACCGCTGCCGGAACTGACTTTCCCCTCGTAGAAGCCGGCTTCCTGGCGACCCTTGCGGACCGCAAAAATACGGCTAGCGCAAAGGCGCAGAGGGAAAGGAAAGGACGCAAAGGAAGCAAAAACCTATTTGCTCGAGCCCAGGATCCCTTTGCGTCCTTTCTTGTTTTTCCTTTGCTCGTTTGCGTTAGCCTTTTTTGCCTGCGCCAGCGGCGGCAAGCGTCGCGAGCAGCTCGCTCTTGCACGCGCCGCCCATGAAAAAGCCCGGCATCGCAGGGCGATGCCGGGCCTGTCCGCATCCGACCCGGCTTACATGTTGCGG
This sequence comes from Panacagrimonas perspica, assembly GCF_004364935.1. GTDB lineage: Bacteria > Pseudomonadota > Gammaproteobacteria > Nevskiales > Nevskiaceae > Panacagrimonas > Panacagrimonas perspica. The sequence continues at coordinate 440,824 of NZ_SOBT01000010.1, forward strand.
CGATACCGTCCGCCCACTTCGAACAGCGTCTGCGTGATCTGACCCAGCGAGCAGCAGCGCACCGCGTCCATCAGCACCTCGAACGTGTTGCCGTTCTCGATGACGGTCTGGCGCAGGCGCTGCAGCACCTGCTTGCCCTCGGCCGCGTTCGACTCCTGGAAGCTCTTCAGGCGCGTGAGCTGGTTCTGCTTTTCGTCGTCGGTCGAACGCTGCAACTCGACCATCTCCAGCGCCGGATCGCCGTTCGGATTGCGGAACGTATTGACGCCGATCAGCGGCAGCGAGCCGTCGTGCTTCTTGTGCTCGTACAGCATCGACTCTTCCTGGATCTTGCCGCGCTGGTAGCCGGTCTCCATCGCACCGAGCACGCCGCCGCGGCCGGCGATGGCCTCGAACTCGCGCAGCACCGCCTCTTCGACCAGATCGGTCAGCTCGTCGACGATGAAGCTGCCCTGCAGCGAGTTCTCGTTCTTGGCCAGACCAAATTCGCGGTTGATGATCAGCTGGATCGCCATCGCACGACGCACGCTCTCTTCGGTCGGCGTCGTGATCGCCTCGTCGTAGGCGTTGGTGTGCAGCGAGTTGCAGTTGTCGTTGATCGCGATCAGCGCCTGCAGCGTGGTACGGATGTCGTTGAAGTTCATCTCCTGCGCGTGCAGCGAACGGCCCGAGGTCTGCACGTGGTACTTGAGCTTCTGCGAACGCTCGTTGGCGCCGTAGCGATTCTTCATCGCCACCGCCCAGATGCGGCGAGCGACGCGGCCGATCACCGTGTACTCGGGGTCCATGCCGTTGGAGAAGAAGAACGACAGGTTGGGCGCGAAGTCGTCGATGTGCATGCCGCGCGCCAGGTACGACTCCACGTACGTGAAGCCGTTCGAGAGCGTGAACGCGAGCTGCGAGATCGGATTCGCCCCGGCCTCGGCGATGTGGTACCCGGAGATCGACACCGAGTAGAAGTTCTGCACCTTGTTCTTGACGAAGTATTCCTGGATGTCGCCCATCATCTTGAGCGCGAACTCGGTCGAGAAGATGCAGGTGTTCTGGCCCTGGTCTTCCTTGAGGATGTCCGCCTGCACCGTGCCGCGCACGTTGGACAGCGTCCAGGCCTTGATCTTGGCGAGCTCCTCGGCGTTCGGCTCACGGCTCTCCTTCGCCTTGAACTTGTCCACCTGCTGCTCGAGCGCGGTGTTCATGAACATGGCCAGGATCATCGGCGCGGGTCCGTTGATCGTCATCGACACCGACGTGGTCGGCGCACACAGATCGAAGCCGCCGTAGAGCACCTTCATGTCGTCGAGCGAGCAGATCGACACGCCGGAGTTGCCGATCTTGCCGTAGATGTCCGGACGCAGATCCGGGTCCCAGCCGTACAGCGTCACCGAGTCGAACGCGGTCGACAGGCGATGCGCCGGCATGCCTTCGGACACGCGCTTGAAGCGGCGGTTGGTGCGGAAGGCGTCACCCTCACCGGCGAACATGCGCGTCGGATCCTCGCCCTCGCGCTTGAACGGGAACACGCCGGCCGTGTACGGGAAAGAACCCGGCACGTTCTCCTTCATCAGGAAGCGCAGCGTCTCGCCCTCGTCCTCGTAGCGCGGCAGCGAGACCTTGCGGATCTTCGTACCCGACAGCGAGTCGCTGGTCTGCTTCGTGCGGATTTCCTTGTCGCGTACCTTGCTGACGAACTCGTCCGCCGAGTACGCCGCCTGCATCGCCGGCCATTCCTTCAGCAGCTTGCGCGCCGCCGGCATCAGCTCGCCGTCCTTGGCCGAGATCATCTCGTCGAAGCCGGCCACCGGCTTGCCGGCGCGCTCCATGAGTTCCTTGACCGTCTGCAGCGACTGGCGCTCGCGCGCCACGCGCGCCTGCGCCGCCACTTCCTTGTGATAGCCGCGCACGTTGTCGGCGATGTCGGCGAGATAGCGCGCGCGCTCCGGCGGCACGATCGCGCGGCCACCGCTGCTGCTCTTGACCTTGACCACCGGCAGCTTGCCGGGGGCCGGCTTCAGGCCCTTCTCGGCGAGGCGCGGCAGGATCGCCTGGTACAGCGAGGTCACGCCGTCATCGTTGAAGCGCGCCGCCATCGTGCCGTACACCGGCATCGTGTCCGGCGACTTCATGAACAGCTCGCGGTTGCGCTGGTACTGCTTGCGCACGTCACGCAGCGCGTCCTCGGCGCCCTTGCGGTCGAACTTGTTGATGGCCACGAAGTCGGCGAAGTCGAGCATGTCGATCTTCTCGAGCTGCGAGGCGGCGCCGAATTCCGGCGTCATCACGTACAGCGACAGATCCACGAACGGCACGATCGCCGCGTCGCCCTGGCCGATGCCCGAGGTCTCGACAATGACGAGGTCGAAGCCGGACAGCTTGCAGGCCGCGATCACTTCCGGAAGCGCTGCCGAGATCTCCATGCCGGTGTCGCGCGTGGCGAGCGAACGCATGTAGATGTTGTCGGACTCGATCGCGTTCATGCGGATGCGGTCGCCCAGCAGCGCGCCGCCGGTGCGCTTGCGCGAAGGATCGATCGAGATCACGGCGACCTTGACCTTGTCTTCCTGGTCCAGGCGCAGGCGCAGGATCAGTTCGTCGGTCAGCGAGGACTTGCCGGCGCCGCCGGTGCCGGTGATGCCGAGCACCGGAATCTTCAGGCCCTTGGCCTGCTCGATCAGCTCGGCCTTGAGCTTGTCGCCGTAGGTGCCGCCTTCGAGCGCGGTGATGATGCGCGCGAGTTCGCGACGATCGCCCGACTTCAGGATCTGCGCGACCTTCTCGGACTTGGGCGCCGCAGCCGTCAGGTCCGCGTCGCTGGACGAGAGCAGGTCGTTGATCATGCCCTGCAGGCCCATCGTCGCGCCGTCCTCGGGCGAGTAGATACGCGTCACGCCATAGGCCATCAGCTCGCGGATTTCCGCCGGCACGATGACGCCACCACCACCGCCGAAGACCTTGATGTTCTCGCCGCCGTTCTGGCGCAGCAGGTCGACGATGTACTTGAAGAATTCGATGTGCCCGCCCTGGTACGACGTGATGCAGATGCCGTGGGCGTCTTCCTGCAGCGCGGCGTTGACGATCTCGCCGGCCGAGCGGTTGTGCCCGAGGTGGATCACCTCGGCGCCGGAGCCCTGGATGATGCGGCGCATGATGTTGATCGACGCGTCATGCCCGTCGAACAGGCTGGTGGCCGTCACGAAACGCACCTTGTGGGCGGTCTTGTAGGGCGTCAGCTTCGCGGGGATCGAGAGGTCGTTCATGGCCGGGTCCGGGGTTGTTGCAGGGGACCCGCAATCTACTGCCCGAGGCAGGCCGAGGCGATGCCGGATTCTCGCGGTGGGCGTGACAGAATTCGACATGCTCAGAATGCTTCACGCGAACCGTAGCCCGGACGAAGCCGGGGATTCCCGCCGGAAAGGGGGAACCGCCCCGGACTTCGTCCGGGCTACGGGCGTATCTGGACCGTTCCTGGCTCGATGAGCGACGCCACCGAATCCAAGGACAGCGTCTCGATCTGGTTCGTCCGGGCCGCGCTGTCGGGCCTGGCGCCCCGGGGCGTCGACCGCGCGCCGCTGCTCAAGGCCGCCGGCATCCCGGAATCGCTGCTCGCCTCCGACCACTCCCGCGTCGCGGCCGAACGCTTCGGCGCGCTGTGGCTGGGGATCGCGGCGGCGCTGGACGACGAGCTGTTCGGGCTCGACCGGCGGCGCATGAAGGTGGGCAGCTTCGCGATGCTGTCGCGTGCCTGCGCCCAGGCCGGCGACCTGCGCGGCGCGCTGCGGCTCGCCGTGCAGTTCTTCAACGTCACGATGGACGACGCCCGCGTGAGCCTGGTCGAGGACGGCAACGACGCCGCGCTCGAAGTCGAGGAACTGCAGCCCGGCCAGCGCCCCGCGCCGTTCACGGTGTTCGCGCACGAGACCCTGATGATCATGCTGCACGGCCTGATGTGCTGGCTGGTCGGGCGGCGCATCACGCTGGATCGCGCGAGCTTCGCGTACCCGCGGCCGGCGTGGTGGGTGGAGTACCACTCGATGTACGCCAACGACCTGCGCTTCGACACCGAGCGCAGCGCGCTGGCGTTCGATGCGCGCGTGCTCGCCGCGAACGTCGTGGTGCCCGACGAATCCGCGGTGCGCGAGTTCCTGCGCGAGGCGCCGCACAACTTCATCGTGAAGTTCAAGGACCGCAACAGCTGGAGTGCGCACGTGCGGCGCCGGCTGCGCACCTGCGCACCGGCGGACTGGCCGGACCTCGCGCAGATCGCCGAGGAACTGGGCGTGGGCCTGTCGACGCTGCATCGCAAGCTCGACCAGGAAGGCGTGATCTTCCGCGACATCAAGGACAGCCTGCGACGCGACCTTGCGATCGACCGGCTGACGCACTCGACGGTGAGCGTGGCGCAGATCGCGGGCGAACTCGGCTTTGCCGAACCCAGCGCGTTTCATCGCGCGTTCAAGCAGTGGACCGGCGTCAGGCCGGGCGATTACCGGCAGCGCTCGGCGGCGGACGCGGCGGAGTGACGACACAAACGCCGCGACCGTAGCCCGGACGAAGTCCGGGATTGCACCCGCTAGCGAGCTGCCTTCCCGGACTTCGTCCGGGCTACGAGGTTACGCCGCTTCCCAGCGCAGCCGCTTCGAGTCCAGCCGGCTCACCGTCCCGCTCTTGCCCACCGGTTGCGAATCCAGATCCGTCAGCACGGCGAGCGTCGCCGTATCGCTTGCCGGCACACGCGCCATCAGGCGCTCACCCTCGGGCGTGCGCGCAATGACGCAGCCGTACTCGGGCTTGCCGTCGCGCTGGTAGATCACCGTGAACGTCTCGATCTGCGCCGGTCCCGCGTAATCGAACACGAATGCCGGCACCGGGCCGCGACGAGCATCGGCCTGCGCCTGCACCTTGTACTCCTCCGGCAGCGTCGCCTGCGCCGTCGCGTCGCCCGCACCCGGCGCCATCACCAGCGCGTGATGCTTGGTGACGAACTCGCCTTGCCCGTACAGCAGGCCCACCGAACCCGGCGACTCACGCAGCGTGCGCACGATCGCGCAGGCCGCGTGCGTCATGTAGTCGTTGAGCGGAGCGCCGAAGAAGCTCAGGCCGCCCGTCACGCTCAGCGGCGCCGAGGCCGGCAGCTTCAAGGTGCGACGCGCCATCTTCGGCACGCAGGGGAAGCAGCTGTAGAGCTCCATCGCGGCGAAGCGCGTCGCATCGCCGCCGGCGATTTCGACGCAGCGTTCGAGCACCGCGTTCTGCGCATGCGACTGCCAGAACTGGTCGCGCTCCAGATAGTCACGCGGCTCGTTGGCGGCGGCGCCGCCGAGGACGCGCACCCAGCGCGACTCGGGAATGCCCAGTGCACGCGCGTTCGCGATGCTCGTCAGCAACACCGCGCCGCCCTGGTTCACCAGCGGATTGGCGACCATATGCTTGGTGTACGGCCAGGCGATGAGCCGGTTCTTCTCGCCCGGCGTGGTGATCGCCTCGGGCGTGTACGGCTCCTGCAGCCACGAGGCCGGGTTCTTCGCCGCAGCGCGCGACAGCGCGGCCCAGGTCTCTCCCGATTCCTGCAGCGCCTCGCGTTGCGTCTGGCCCCAGTGCGCGCTGCTCGCGTTCTCGTACAGCGGATAGACGTTGGTGGGAATGCAGACGCCGTGATCGACGGCGACCGGCGCGGAGAACTCGCGGCCCGTGAGGATCACGGCTTTCTTGTCGCGCTGTTCCCAGGACAGGTTCAGGTTCGCCCTGATCGCGCCGGCGACGGTGTACTGCGCCTCGGCGCCGACGACCGCGGCCACCGTGGCCTCACCGCGCTGGATGCGCAGCGCCGCCTCGTGCAGGTAGCGCACCGGAGATTCGCCGCCGACATCGCCGTAGCGCGAATGGCGCGGGCTCACGCCGAGTTCGCGTGCCACGAGGCCGGGCGCGTCGATGTACGGCCACGAGTACTCGCAGATCACGTCGAGCGAATCGAGTTGCGCGAGCAGCGCGGCGCTCGCGTCGTCCTGAGCGGCGCGCAGCGCCTCGACCATCAAGGCCAGCGGCTCGCGACCTTCGGCCGGATTGCGCGTGCGATCGACGATCTCGCCGACACCGACGATGACCGGGATGCGATCGGGGGGCAGGCTCATGCGGGACGTCCTTCGGAAAGAAATGAAACGAAGAGGACGTGAAGTGTGCCGCGCGCAGGCCGTAAGTGCGCTTACCCGGATTCGACGGCCCCGTAGCCCGGACGAAGTCCGGGGTTCCCCCATCCGGAGCGACAGCCCCGGACTTCGTCCGGGCTACGGGATACGTCTAGGCTTTCGAAGACTGCTGGTAGAGCACCACCAGCACCACCAGCAGCCCCGCGATCATCCCGGTCTGCGCCCAATACGCCGTCGTCGGCGCACCCGGAATCATCGCCGCGAGATGCGAGGAGGCGTTCACCGCCGACAGGCCCACCACCGTTCCGGCCAGCGCCACCAGCGCGCCCGGCACCGCGGCGCGATGGCGTGCGGCCGTGAAGAACAGCACCGCGTACGTGAAGGCGCAGAACGAAATGATCATGTCCTGGTAGTGGTTCGACGGCACGTTCCAGTAGATGAACAGCAGCGGCACCTTGAAACCGGCGAAATGCGCCGCGCTCATCGCGCAGAAATAGGCGACGCAGGCGTAAAGGCCGATCTGAAGCAGTTTGCCGCTCATGGGTTCTCCCGGACGTGGTGATCGTTGACCGCCAGACTAGTGGCGCGCCATCCTCGGTCCCATAGGCAAAACCGACAGCGAGCGGGTTGATTCCGACACATGCCCAGACACGCGCCCTCCCCCGCCGTCATCGGCATCCTCGACTACCCGGGCGCGCAGGGCGCCGCGATCCACGGGCTTGCCGACCTGTTCGAGACCGCGGCACGGCTGGACCTCGCACGGGGTGCGAAGTCGCGGCGCATCGAGGTGCAGCATCTGTCGCGCAAGGACTGCCGCCGTTCGCCGACCGCGCCGCTGGCCGCGGTGATCCTGCCGCCCTGCCTCACCGGCATTCCCACGCCGCGTGACGCGGCGCCGTTCGCGCGCTGGCTGGTGGAGCAACACCGCCGCGGCACGCGCCTGTCCTCGGTGTGTGCCGGCGCCTTCGTGCTCGCGCAGACCGGCCTGCTCGACGAGCGCCCGGCGACGACGCACTGGGCGCTGGCCGAAGCCTTCGCGCAGCGCTTCCCGGACGTGCAGCTCGACATCGCCAAGCTGCTGATCGACGACGGCGACCTGCTCACCGCCGGCGGTGTCATGGCCTGGATCGATCTCGGGTTGCGCCTGATCGAACAGCTGACGACGCCGGCCGTGATGATCGCGACGGCGCGCATGTTCCTGGTCGACCCGGCCGGCCGCGAACAGCGCCATTACTCCGACCCGGCGCCGCGCCTCGCCCACGGCGATGCGTCGATCCTGCGCGTGCAGCACTGGATCAAGGCCCGTCACGGCGAGAAGCTGACGATGTCCGCGATGTGCGAACAGGCGCGCCTGGGCGAGCGCACGTTCCTGCGCCGCTTCCAGTCCGCCACCGGCCAGACGCCGACGGCCTACGTGCAGCAACTGCGCGTGTCGCGCGCGCGCGAACTGCTTGAATCCTCGCCGCAGGCGATCGACGAGGTGGCGTGGACGGTGGGTTACGAGGACCCGAGCGCGTTCCGGAAAATCTTCCAGCGCATCGTCGGCCTGTCGCCTGGCGAATACCGGCGGCGCTTCGTGCCGAAGATCGCGGCGCAACGGCCAATTTCGCGTGTATCCGGCGGAGTAGGCTAGCCGCACGAGCAACAGGCCCTGGAGATTTCCCCGCCCATGTCGACCGAACACGTCGATGTCCTGATCGTCGGCGCCGGCATCTCCGGGATCGGCGCCGCGTATCACCTGCAGACGCAGTGCCCGACCAAGCGCTACGCGATTCTCGAAGGGCGCGAGTCGATGGGCGGCACCTGGGACCTGTTCCGCTATCCGGGCATCCGCTCGGACTCCGACATGTTCACGCTCGGCTTCTCGTTCCATCCCTGGAAGGAAGCCAAGGCGATCGCCGATGGCCCCGCGATCCTGCGTTACCTGAAACGGACTGCGCAGACCTACGGCATCGATCGGCACATCCGCTACCAGCACAAGGTGCTGCGCGCGTCGTGGTCATCGGAAGACGCGCAGTGGACGGTGGACGTCGAGCGCGGTCCGCAGAAGGACGCCGTGCGCTACACCTGCAACTTCTTCTTCCTGTGCAGCGGCTACTACCGCTACGACCAGGGCTACACGCCCGCCTTCCCGGGGCAGGAGCAGTTCAAGGGGCAGATGATCCACCCGCAGCAATGGCCCGAACATCTCGACTACAGCGGCAAGCGCGTGGTCATCATCGGCAGCGGCGCCACCGCCGTGACGCTGGTTCCGGCGATGAGCGACAAGGCCGCGCACGTCACGATGCTGCAGCGCTCGCCGAGCTACGTGCTGTCGCTGCCGGCCGAAGATCCGATCGCCAACGGCCTGCGCAAGCTGCTTCCCGAGAAAGCGGCGCACAGCGTGTCGCGCTGGAAGAACGTGATGCTCAGCATGGCGCTCTACCAGGTCTGCAAACGCTACCCGGCGTTCTCCCGGAAGATGCTGCGCAATGGCACGCTCGCGCAGCTGCCCAAGGGCTTCGACGTGGATACGCACTTCAACCCGCGCTACAACCCCTGGGAACAGCGCATGTGCCTGGTGCCGAACAACGACCTGTTCAGGGCCATCCGCAAGAATCGCGCATCGGTCGTCACCGACCAGATCGAATGCTTCGAAGCCGATGGCATCCGCCTGAAGTCGGGACAGAAGCTGGAAGCCGACATCATCGTCAGCGCGACCGGCCTCGAACTGCTGGCCAACGGCGGCGTGTCGTTGAACGTCGACGGCAAGGCGATCCATCCATCCGACTGCTTCAGCTACAAGGGCGTGATGCTCAGCGGCGTGCCGAACATGGCCGCGTGCATCGGCTACACCAACGCCTCGTGGACGCTGCGTGCCGACCTGGTCGCACGCTGGGTGGCGCGCCTGCTCAACCACATGGATCGTCGCGGCGCGCAGCAGGCGACGCCGCGGGTGAAGGACGGCTCGATGGCCGAACTGCCGCTGCTGGATCTGACGTCCGGCTACGTGCAGCGCGCCGCGGCGATGTTCCCGAAGCAGGGCTCGAAGCAGCCGTGGAATTTCAAGCAGAACTACGTGCTGGAACGTTTGAGTCTGGGGAGCGGATCGATGGACGATGGCGCGATGGAATATTCGTCGCCCGCGAAGATGAAGAAGGCGGCGTAACGTAGCCCGGACGAAGTCCGGGGTCCCCTCGCTTACAGGACGCAATCCCGGACTTCGTCCGGGCTACGGTCAGGATCGATCGACACGCCCCAGGATCCCATCCAGCGTCCGACTGATCTGCGACGAGATGCGGATCATCTCGATGCGCGGCCAGGTCTGGCGCTCGCCTTCGAGCATCAGTTCGCCGATTTCCTGGTGCGTGTACGGCGACACCAGGCGCAGCGGCGAGAACAGGCGGCGACGCGGCGTGATGTTGATGTCGCCGACGTAGTCCTGCGACAGGATGTCGTGCGCGACCTTGTGCACGACGCCGACCGATGACGCCGGCACGTACTTGCCGATCAGCGGATCCGCGGCCTTGAGCAGGCTGCGCGCCGTGCCCTTCATCAGGTCCACGATCGGCTTGAGTCCATAGCCCTGCGTCTTGTGATCGCGGAACGTCAGCAGCAGGACCGGATTCACGTAGCTGACGATGTAATGGTTGGTCCCGTACAGGCGCGCGAGCTGCTTGGCCGGCAGGTCGGCCGCGAACACGCCGTCGATCCATCGCGATCTCAGGAACGGCACCGTCTGGCCGTTCTGGTCGCGCGCCAGCAGCTGCACCGGCTCGAATAGTCCGGGCACCGCGCACGACGCGCGCACGGCGGAGCGGATCAGCACGTGCGGCGACGTCACGGCGTTGAGCAGGCGCGGCGTCTGGTGGCGCTCGCAGGGACTCACCGAAATGCTGATGTTGCGACCGCTGCGCTCGAAGGCCTCGCGGAACGTCAGGTCCGGAATCAGGCGATCGAACGTGCGCTCGAAGGAATCGGTGCCGAAGATCCGGCGCAACCCGGTGAGCTGCTCCAGCCGGTTCGGGCTCCAGGCTTCGCCGAAGTACAGGTTCTCCGGCTTGAAGAAGCCGTCGAGCTCCGCGTCCGTGCGGGTGCCGAGCACCGCGGCCACGATGGCGCCCGCGCTCGAACCGGAAATGACGTTGGGCAGCACGCCCTGCTCGAACAGGCTCTTGGCCACACCGAAGTGGAAGAACATCAGCATGCCGCCGCTGCTCATCATCAGCGCGGTGCGGCCGTAGCAGTGACTGGCGCGACGGAACAGATCCAGCTTCGTCGCGAGCGGGATCGCCACGTCGTCCACGCCTTCCAGGTGCGTCAGCGTGTCGGCGACGGCCGCGACGTAGTCGGTGATGAGCTGCTTGGTGCCGAACTGCGCCTTGTTGTGCAGGATCGGCTTGCCCATGCCGCCGAGATTGCCGTGCACGCCTTCCTCGATCTCGAACAGCAGGCCGCGGCTGTCGCCCTGCTGCAGCAGCCCGCGCAGGCGGTCCAGCTTCTCGCCGATCATCGCGTGGTCGTACAGCCCGCTGCGTCGGCGCTGCTTCCAGCGTTCGCGGCCGGTGACGGCGTCGAAGGCCTGCGCGGCGTCGACCCATTGCGCGTAGGTCGTGGCCTCGGCGAGCTTCTGCCGCAGGGATCCGCGCTCAAGACGCAGGAAGGTCGGCAAAGCGGTCGATGCGATCGGCGGATCCGGCGGCGCGAGATTCATGAGGTGTCGGCGGCTGCGGTCAGGACCGGGCGCATCAAATCGAGGGGGCGCGGATTGTAGCGGGAGCCGATCGCGCGGCCCCGCACACGCTCCCGTAGCCCGGACGAAGTCCGGGATCCCCTCGGGTACGGAGCGCAACCCCGGACTTCGTCCGGGCTACGGGCTACTCCGGCAAGGCTTCGCCGGACCCGCCCATCTCGGCCGGGAAGTCCTTCATCTTCGGCAGGCCGTCCTTGATGCGCAGGACCGTCTCCTGGTAGTTCACGTGCACCGCCGGCTCGAACTTCAGGCTCGGCAGCATCGCGGCGAACACATCGGTGAGGTTCAGCGGCGGATGATCCGCGTACAGGTGCCCGCCGCAGGTCTTGCACCATTTGCGAAAGCTGACCGGCGTCTTGTTGTACGTGCCGATGTTGTCGGCACCCTTGGTCACCTTCACCGCGTCCGGCTGCCACAGACTGAACGCATTCACCGGCCCTGCAGACCAGTGCCGGCAGGACTCGCAGTGGCAGTAGCCCATCGCCACCGGCGCACCGGTCACGGTGAACTCGACGGCGCCGCAGAAACAGCTGGCCTTGTGCGTGGTCATCTTGAGATCTCCTCGGGGAAGCAAGGGCCCGAGCCTATCCCGACGAGCCGCCGGAACCCGATAGGGGCAAACACTCCCGGTCAGCTGGCGTTCCGGCCGTGCAGGAGATGCCGGCCGGCCCGTGGATGGGCTATGCGCGGGACCGTACCGACGGCCACCTCACGAACCCGCAGAGTCCGCTCCACAACGCGATCCCGCCGCCTCGCACCTTCGCGATCGTGGGCATCCAAGAGGTCATATGAAGATCATCCTGTCACGCGATTCCGGTCCCGTCGAAACCCGCGTCGATCTCGAGAAGGATCCGCAGGAAGTCGCGCAGGAGCGCGATCACGAGATCCGCCTGCGCAAGCCCGCCACGACCGTCCCCGCCGGTGATCCGCTCACGATGCCGATGTTGGCCGCCATGGGCCACCAGGATCCGATGAGCCAGCAACAGCAGCAGTCGATGCCGACCAGCATCACCGAGACCAAGGGTGCGTGGAAGCAGCGTGTCGGCTCCGCGAAGATCACCTGGGGCAAGCTCACCGACGACGAACTGCTGCAGACCGAAGGCCACATGCAGAAGCTCTCCGGCCTCGTGCAGCAACGCTACGCGATCACGCGCGATGAAGCGACCACGCAGATCAAGGCCTTCTTCGCCCAGTTCAAGACCACCTGAATCACTTCGCGGGATGCTTCGGGGGACCGTCGTCCGACCGTTCCCGAGAGGCCTCCCGCCGTTTCTCAATGGAGAGAAATCATGAACACCTCATTCCGTAAAACACTGATCGCTTCGGCGATCGCCGTCCTGTCGCTGGGCGTCGGCAACACCGCGTTCGCCGCCGATACCGTCGCCCAGGACCTGATCGAAGCCCGCCAGGAAAGCCAGATCTGGACGACGTTCGCGCTGAGCCCCTACCTGCGTGCCAACGATCTCAAGGTCGCGGTCGACAACGGCAAGGCCACGCTCAGCGGCACCGTCGAGGAAGGCGTCAACAAGGATCTCGCCCGCCAGATCGCACTCGGCGTCAGCGGCGTGACCTCGGTGGACAACCAGATCGTCGTGAAGCCCGAGTACGTCGCTCCGCCTTCGACCGAACGCCGTTACGGTGAAGTCATCGACGACGCGACGATCACCTCCTCGGTGAAGTCCAAGCTGGGGTGGAGCAAGTACACCAATGGCCTGACCACCGACGTCGACACGAATCGCGGCAACGTGAAGCTGACCGGCACGGCCGACAGCGAGGCGGCCAAGAGCCTCGCCAGCCAGCTCACGATGAACACGCGCGGCGTCGCCTCGGTGGACAACCAGCTCGTGGTCGTCGCGCCGAAGGCCACGATCGTCGACAAGACCAAGGCCGTCACCACCGAAGCCGGTCACGATGTGGCCGACGGGTGGATCTCCACCAAAGTGAAATCGACGCTGCTGTACTCCAGCAATGTCGACGGCTCCGACATCAAGGTCGATACCAAGAACGGCGTCGTGACCCTGAGCGGTCGTGTGGACACCGGTGCGGAACGCGCCCTGGCCATCGAACTCGCCAAGAACGTGCGCGGCGTGAAGAGCGTGCAGTCGAAGGGCCTCAAGGTCTGATACCCGCCTGAAAACGGGGAGCAGCATTCGCCGCGCATTCCGTCCCATCGGAATGCGCGGCGTTTTGTTTGCGCGTCCCGCCAGGCGCCGACGAACCGGCGCCGAGGAATTCGCTCGTCCGGGCTTCGTGCGGTAACGAACCGACGCCGCCCGTTCACGCGTCTAAGGTCGTCTTCTGACCCGATCGGCTCTCCCTGCCGCGCAAGCCGTGCGCGTCACGGCGTATTCGCGGTCTCCCGGCTGGCGCGTTCCAGGGCAATTGAGGCATGAAGCGAAGACTGCTCGCGTCGAAACGGGATCTGACCGGACTGGTGTGCCTCGTCGGCATGGGCCTGCTGGTGCTGCTCGCGTGGGCGACCCTGCCCGGCAGCGGCGTCGATCCGGCGCCGCACGGCAACGACGTCACTGCGCCCGCTGCTGGCATCGACGGCCCCGGCTGAGCGTGAGCCGGCGCCCGACATCGACGAATCGAAGAACCGCCGGCGCCGTGTCGTCCGGTGATCGAGCGCTCGCGTCACCCGTCGACCCGCGTGGCGCATCTGCTGGAGCGACGCGATCGCGCGTACGCCTGCCCGCCGTCGTATGCCTGGCGCTGCTGGGGATCCAGGCTTGCGCCACGCTGCCGGATGCGCGGCGCGATCGCGACCAGCCGCACGCCAAGCAGGTCGAATTCGAAGGCGCACGGGGACCGGTCTCGGAAATCCGCAGCGACGCCATCATCAAGAAGCTCGAAGGGTCGCACGGCGAATCCGACGTGCTGGCGACGCACCTCGCCTACGAGCAGGCCGTGAACGCCGCCAGCCCCCTGGTGCTGGGCAATCGGCTGACCCTGCTGCAGAACGGCCCGGACACCTACCAGGCGATGTATGCGGCGATCCGCGAGGCGAAGGATCACATCAATCTCGAGACCTTCATCTTCGATGACGGCGAGGCCGGCAAGGTTTTTTCGGAACTGCTGCTGGAACGCCAGGCCGCGGGCGTGCAGGTGAACCTGATCCGCGACAGCGTCGGCAGCCTGTCGACGCCGGCGGCGTTCTTCGAACGCCTTCGCCAGGCCGGGGTCCGGGTGCTCGAATTCAATCCGGTGAATCCGCTCGCCGGAAACAAGTCCGAGTGGGCGCTCAACAATCGCGACCACCGGAAACTCCTGGTGATCGACGGTCGAATCGCGTTCACCGGCGGCATCAACATCAGCGACACCTACTCGAGCGGCCCGTCGAGATCAGGCAAACGGCGCCTGCGCGACGGTGCTCCTGCGCTTCCGCTGGGCTGGCGCGACACCCATATCCGCATCGAAGGTCCGGCCGTCGCGGAGTTCCAGAAACTCTTCCTGGATACCTGGAAGCGCCAGCAGGGTGACCCGCTGCCGGAGCGCGCGTACTTCCCCGATCTCAAGCCGCAGGGCGACGAAATCGTACGCGCGATCGGCAGCACGCCGGACGATCCGCAGAGCCTGATCTATCTCACGCTGCTCTCGGCCATCACGCACGCCGAGCGCAGCGTGCACCTGACAATCGCGTACTTCGCGCCGGACCCGCAGCTCCTCGAGGCCCTGACCGATGCTGCGGGTCGCGGCGTCGAGGTGCGGCTCGTGCTGCCGAGCCATTCGGATTCCTGGGCGATCTTCCACCTCGGCCGCTCGTACTACAGCCGGCTGCTCAAGGGGGGCGTCACCATCCACGAGCGGCGCGGCGCGGTCATGCACGCCAAGACCGCCTGCATCGACGGGGTGTGGTCGACCATCGGCTCGACCAATCTCGACTGGCGCAGCTTCCTTCACAATGACGAGATCAACGCCGTGATCCTGGGTCGTGGCTTCGCCGCGCAGATGGACGCGATGTTCGCCGTGGACCTGGCGGAATCCGACGCCATCGAACTCTCGGAGTGGCGTCATCGATCCTGGCTGCTGCGTCTGCAGGAGCGGACGGCGCGGATCGGCGCCTACTGGCTGTGACATGAACCTGCGGCGGCTCCATTGCGCTGGATCCGCACCGCGTTCTCGCGCGGCCGCGGCATGGACGGCGATCGCGGAGCGTAAGATGCCGCTCGCGCTCCGGCGCTCCAAGGTCAGATCACCCGCTCGATCATGACCTCGCCCCACAGCCCCAATCAGAACCAGCTTCTCGCGGCGCTGCCGACCGAGGAGTTCGAGCGGCTGCTGCCCGATCTCGAACTCGTGGAGATGCGGCTCGGCGATCTGCTCGCCGAATCCGGCGAGACGGCCCGGCACGCCTGGTTTCCCACCAGCGCCATCGTGTCGCTTCATTATGTGCTCGAAAGCGGCGATGCCTCCGAGATCGCCGGTGTGGGTCACGAAGGCATCGTGGGCGTCTCGCTATTCATGGGCGGCAACACCACGCCCAGCCGCGCGATCGTGCAGACCGCGGGCCATGGTTATCGCCTGCGTGCGCAGGCCCTGATCCTCGAGTTCGATCGCGCCGGTCGCCTGATGCGCTTGATGCTGCGCTACACGCAGGCCTTGATGGCGCAGATGTCGTTGAGCGGAACCTGCACGCGCCACCACTCGCTGCTGCAGCAGTTGTGCCGCTGGTTGCTGACGACACTCGACCGCATGCCCACGAACGATCTGGTCATGACCCAGGAACTGATCGCGGGAATGCTGGGCGTGCGTCGCGAAGGTGTGACCGAAGCCGCCGGAAGGCTGCGCGACCTCGGCGCCATCAGCTATCGCCGTGGCCACATCACCGTGCTCGATCGCGAACTGCTGAGCACGCAGGTCTGCGAGTGCTACGGCGTCGTGAAAAAAGAATTCGCCCGCCTGTTGAGTGACGTACAGCACCGACAGGATTCTGTTTCGGGTGTGAAGTGATGCTCCTCGCCGCAAAGGAAACGCCTTATCCCATGAACAGCGCAGCGTTACGTGCCCAGGAGGCTTTGCTGAAAACGCAGGCCCTGGGCAATGCGATTCTCAACAGCGCCACGTTCTCGATCATCGCCACTGACGAGAAAGGCATCATCCAGCTGTTCAACGTCGGCGCCGAACGCATGCTCGGTTACAAGGCCGAGGAGGTCGTGAACCGCATCAGCCCGAGCGACATCCACGATCACGCCGAGGTCATGGCCCGCGCGCTGGCCTTGAGCAAGGAGTTCTCGACGCCAATCTCGGCCGGCTTCGGCTCGCTCGCGTTCAAGGCCTCGCGCGGCATCGAAGACAGCTACGAGCTGACCTACATTTCCAAGGATGGCGGGCGTTTCCCGGCGCTGGTGTCGATCACGGCATTGCGCGACGACGACGAAGCGATCATTGGCTATCTGCTGATCGGTACCGACAACTCCGTGCGCAAGCAGGTCGAGGCGGAACTGCTGCAGGCCAAGGCAGCCGCGGAGAAGGCGAACTTCGCGAAGTCGGATTTCCTTTCCAACATGAGCCACGAACTGCGCTCGCCGCTAAACGCGATCCTCGGCTTCGCGCAGTTGATGGATTCGGACAAGGTGCAGCTCACGCGTGACCAGAAGAGCAACACCGGTCACATTCTCAAGGCGGGCTGGTATCTGCTGGACCTGATCAACGAGATCCTCGATCTGGCACTGGTCGAGTCCGGGAAGATGCAGCTCTCCCAGGAGCCGACGGCGCTGGACCGCGTGCTGCTCGACTGTCATTCGATGATCGAGCCGCAGGCGCGCAGCCAGCGCATCGCGATGGACGTCTGCCATTTCGAGCAGCCCTGCTACATCCAGGCGGATCACACTCGCGTCAAACAGGTCCTGCTCAACCTGCTGTCGAACGCCATCAAGTACAACCGGGCCGGCGGCAGCGTCAGCGTGACCTGCGATCAGTCCTCCGCCTCGCGAATCCGCATCAGCGTCACCGACACCGGCCTGGGCCTGTCGCCGGACAAGCTCGCGCAACTGTTCCAGCCTTTCAACCGGCTGGGTCAGGAGTCGAGCGGCCAGGAAGGCACCGGCATCGGCCTGGTGATGACCAAGCGGCTGGTCGAGCTGATGGGCGGCATCATCGGCGTCGAGAGTACGGTCGGCCAGGGCAGCGTGTTCTGGATCGACTGGCTTCGCGCCGTCGAACCGGATCTCGATCCTGCGATCGAGGAGTTCCCCGATGACGCGCAGGCGTCGCCGGCCGGCGACGTCGCGCAGCACACGCTGCTGTACGTCGAGGACAATCCGGCCAACCTGAGCCTGGTCGAACAGCTCATCGCGCGCCGTCCGGGCCTGCACCTGCTCAGCGCCCAGGACGCTGTCGTCGGCATCCGCATCGCGCGCGAACGGCTGCCGGCCGTAATCCTGATGGACATCAATCTGCCGGGCATCAGTGGCATCAATGCGCTGCGCATCCTGCGGGAGGACCCGGTGACGCAGCACATCCCGGTGGTCGCCGTCAGCGCCAACGCGATGCCCTACGACATCCGCAAGGGCCTGGAAGCGGGTTTCTTCCGCTACCTGACCAAGCCGATCAGGGTCGATGCCTTCATGGCGGTCCTGGATGCCGCCATCGAGTACGCCGAAAGCGGCCTGGGCGGCGCCGGCGTGAGGAAGATCCGCCGATGATCCTCGCCGCCGACATCCTGCAGGCTCGCATCCTGATCGTGGACGACAAGATCGCGAACGTCCGACTGCTCGAACAGATGCTGGCGGGCGCCGGATATTCCTCGGTCAGCTCGACGATGGATCCGACCCGGGTCGCTGCGCTGCATCGCGAATACCGCTACGACCTGATCCTGCTCGACCTGCAGATGCCGGGCATGGACGGCTTCGAAGTGCTCGATTCCCTGAGAGCGCTCGAAGCCGGCAGCTATCTGCCCGTGCTCGCCATCACCGCGCAGCCGGGCCACGAACTGCGCGCCCTTCAGGCCGGTGCGCGGGATTTCGTATCCAAGCCTTTCGAAATGCTGCAGATCAAGACACGCATCCACAATCTGTTGGAAGTGCGACTGCTGTATCGCGCACTCGCGGATCACAATCTGCGGCTCGAACAGACGGTGCTGGCGCGAACCGCGGAACTGCGTGCAAGCGAAGAGCGGTTCCAGCGGCTGACCGAGCTATCGTCCGACTGGTACTGGGAACAGGATGCGAACGGCGCCTTCACCCAGGTTTCCGGTCCGGCGCTGGAGATGCTCGGAGTCCGCGCCGAGAACGATATCGGCTGGAACGAGTCAGAGCGCAGCGTGCTGAACGGCCACATCGCCGCACGGCGTCCGTTTCTCGATTTCGTCTACAGCCGCGTCGACCCCGATGGCGCGACGCAATACTTTCAAGTCAGTGGCGAGCCGATGTTCGATCCACTGGGTCGGTATTGCGGCTATCGTGGTGTGGGAATGGACGTCACGGCCCGCATGCGGGTCACTGCGACGCGCAATTGACGGCCAATCGTCCCGTCCCGACAGGTTCGCGCTGACGCAGGAAGCGCCAGCGCACCGATACGACGAGTCCGCCCCGGTCCCGGCAGCGAGGCGCGGAGCAGGACAACGACATCCTCGGCAACCGATTTTCAGGAGAAGAATGACGCGTTCCGGCAAGCGAAGGACCCCCTCGAGCGCAAGCGTCGATCGGGCGTTCGACTCCTTCCTTCAGGCGTCGGTCGACGAGGATCGCGAGGACCGGCTGCTGAGCGTGTTGTCCGCACTCGCGAGACTCGACCTGGATCCCTGGAAGGAAGCGGCTGAACTCGCCGCGCTTCCCACGGCCGCCGCGATCGAGCGCCTGACCGGATTGATCGCCTCGCTTCCCGATGCGTCCGCGACTCCACGCGACGCCGCTGGAATCGCCGCACGACTCGTCACCCGGCTGCCGTCGTCGCAGCGGGCACCGATCGATTCGGAAGAGCAGCCCGAGCCGGCGGGGGATTCGGCCGAGCCAAGCGCACCCTTCGATTCGGATCCGGACGAGGGGCGCGGCCCCTCCCGCTGGTACAGCGGGCCGCTGCTGTCGATCGCCCTCGTCTTCGTCGTGATCCTGCTGGCGTTCTCCATTTTCAGCGGGCGGGCGCCGTACGACCTGTTCACCCCGCCCGACGACGGGGCCGGGCATTCGTCCCTGAACGTCACGCCGCGGTCGGGACCGCCCGCGACACCTTCACGCCCCGCCCGCGACGAATAATCGCAGCGACTCGACCGGCCGCAACCGACGTCGACACCGCCCGGTCGCCTGCTTTCGACCCCACCCGGCGCGCGTCGCCGGTCATCGGGGCCATCGAATGCACCCGTTACCCAGGTCCGCTCCTGCCTCCAACGGGCGTCAAACTCCGCGAAAAATTGCGGTTTCAACCGCCATCTTTTCGCCTACGGCCCGTCGCCGCCGACCCACGCCGCCCGTCGATCTCGATACGCGTGGCTGATTTCGATATTTTGTAGGACAATCTTGCCCCATCATTCTGCGCTCACCAGAACGCCCCGGGCCCAAGGAGGCCCAACCGCCATGCAGATCGGCGCTCTCATCCGTCGCGCAGCACTTCAGTTCAAGGACGCCCCCTGCCTCACGGAGGGCAATCGCACGCTCAGTTTCCGCGACTTCGATCGCCTGACGGACCAACTCGGCAACGCGCTGCTGGCCTTGGGCCTGAAGCCCGGCGACCGGGTCGGGGTGCTGCTGCCCAATGGCATCGACTGCCTGATCGCGTACTACGCGCTCGCCAAGAACGGCCTGGTCCGCGTGGGTCTGAACATCCGCGAGACCCTGGACAACCACAAGTACAAGCTCGGCGAGGTCTCGGCGCGGGGACTGATCCACGGTCTCGACCAGGGCCTGGGCCACGAGTTCGACATTCCGCTGTCGCGGCTGCAGGACCTGATCCAGACCGGCGAGAACAAGGTCTGCGCCGTGGATCGTCCGCTCGATGCGCCGTATCGCCTGGGCTTCACCGGCGGCACCACCGGCAACGCCAAGGCGGTGACCCTGACCACGCGCGGCGAGCTGGCCGAGCTGGCGGCATTCCTGGCCGACTTCATTCCCGACCTGACGCAGGGCGAAACCTTCCTGCACGCCTCGCCGATCTCGCACGCCTCGGGCGCGTTCTTCCTGCCGGGCCTGGCGCGCGGCATCCGTCACCTGGTCATGACCAAGTTCGAGCCGGCGGAATTCCTGGAGCTGGCTGCGCGAGAGAAGGCGACGCACACCTTCCTGGTGCCGACGATGCTCGCGATGATCCTCGAGCAGCCCGACACGCACGACTCGAAGCTCAAGCTGCGCGGCATCTACTACGGCGCGTCGCCGATCTCGCCGAACGTGCTGACGCGCGGTGAACAGCGCTTCGGCCGCATCTTCTCGCAGACCTACGGGCAGGCCGAGAGCCCGATGGTGATCACGTACCTCGGGCCCAAGGATCACGACCGCGTCGGCTCCTGCGGTCGCCCGTATTCGTTCGTCGAGGTCGGCATCGTCGACGACGACGACCGCTTCTTGCCCGCGGGTGGCGTCGGCGAGATCGTCTGCCGCGGACCGCAGCTGATGTCGCATTACTGGAACCGTCCGGAAGCCACCGAGAAGGCCTTCCGCAACGGCTGGCTGCACACTGGCGACGTCGGACGCATGGACGAGGACGGCTTCTTCTACATCCTCGATCGCAAGAACGACATGCTGATCTCGGGCGGCTTCAACGTGTACCCGCGCGAAGTCGAAGAAGTGCTGCAGGAATTCCCGGGCGTCATCGAAACCGCGGTCGTCGGCCTGCCCGACGAGAAGTGGGGCGATCGCCTGCACGCCGTCATCACCGCGCGTGCCGGCGTCACCGTCGAGGACGTGCTGGCCTTCGCGAAGACGAAACTCGCCGGCTACAAGATGCCGCGCTCGATGGAGATCTGGCCCGAGCTGCCCAAGTCCGGCGCCAACAAGATCCTGCGGCGCGCAGTGCGGGATCGGGTGGTCGCGGCGCGGACGTCGGGCAGACCTTGAGCCTCTGAGGTCTTTACCGCAAAGGCGCAAAGGGAAAAGAAAGGACGCAGAGAGAAGCGAAGAACTAGAAACGGCGCACTCGGTGAACGACTCGATGACGATGTCCTTTGCGACCTTTCTTTTCCCTTTGCGCCTTTGCGGTGGATATCTGCGAAGTACGAGGAGCATTTCCTGATGGCAACACCTGATTCGCACCTGGTCCTCCACGGCCTCGCGATCAAGAAGCACGCCGACGCTGAGGCGGTCTCGAAGCTGATCGGCCTCCCGGTCGATCGCGTGAAGACCGCGCTGGCCGACGCCGTCAAGCGCGGCCGCGCCGTCGAGGCGCAGGGCCGCTACATCCTCGCGCCGATGGCGCGCATGTCGCTCGACGGCGAATACTCCAAGTACTACTCGGACCTGCGCGCCAACGCCGATTTCGTCGCCGCGTACGAGGGCTTCGAGCGCGTCAACGTCGAGCTCAAGACGCTGATCACCGACTGGCAGACGATGGACGTCGCCGGCAAGCGCGTGCCCAACGATCACTCCAACGAGGCGCACGACCAGCGCGTCATCGATCGCCTGGGCGAGATGCACGAGCGCGCCGACAAGCTGTTCGCACGGCTCGCCGCCGGCCTGCCGCGCCTGCAGATCTATCGCGATCACCTGCTCGCGGCGCTGGAGAAGGCCGAGGACGGCGCCATCGAATGGGTCAGCGACGCGCGCATCGACAGCTACCACACGGTCTGGTTCGAGCTGCACGAAGAGCTGCTGCGCCTGATGGGCCGCACCCGCACCGAATAGAACGAGGACGAAAACACGTATGGCCCGTTCGCTCGGAACCTGGACGCTCGCGCTCGATGGCAGCGCGTCGGCCGAAAAATCATTGATCGGCGGCAAGGCCTGGTCGCTCGCGCGCATGCGCGAGCTGGGCCTGCAGGTGCCGCCGGCCTTCGTCGTCACCACGCGCGCCTGCACGGAGTACCTGCGGCAGGGCGCCGAACCCGCGGAGCTCGCTGCAGAACTGGCGGCAGGTATCGCCTGGCTCGAAGCGCAGACCGGGCGCAGGTTCGGCGGCGGCTCGCAGCCCTTGCTGGTATCGGTGCGTTCGGGCGCCGCGATCTCGATGCCCGGCATGATGGACACGGTGCTGAACCTGGGCATCGACGACGCCACCGAAGCCGCGCTGGCGGCCGAGTGCGGTGATCCGGCGTTCGCCAAGGACACGCATCGCCGCTTTCTCGAGCTGTACGCCACCATCGTGCTGCGCGGCACCGCGCCCGAGCTGGATCGCGCCGCAACACCCGCGCAATGGCGCGAGCAGATCGCCACCGCCGCCGGCGCGATGATTCCCGCCACCGCCGTCGAGCAGCTGCAGGCGGCCGTGCGCGCGGTGTTCGAATCCTGGAACTCGCGTCGCGCCAAGCGTTACCGCCAGCACAACAACATCCCCGACGACATCGGCACCGCGGTGACGGTGCAGGCGATGGTGTTCGGCAATCTCGACGCCCACTCCGGCACCGGCGTGCTGTTCACGCGCAACCCGCTCGACGGATCGCCCGCGCCCTACGGCGAGTACCTGCCGCGCGCGCAGGGCGAAGACGTGGTGTCGGGCAAGTTCACGCCCAAGCCGCTCGACGAGATGAACAAGACCGTACCCGATGCGCTGGCCGGTCTGCTCGCCGCGGCCCGCGTGCTCGAAGCCGAACACGGCGACGTGCAGGACATCGAGTTCACGGTGCAGCAGTCGAAGCTGTGGCTGCTGCAGTCGCGCGCCGCCAAGCGCGCCGCGCCGGCGGCGCTGCGCATCGCGGTGGACCTGGTGGATGAGAAGCGCATCGACATCGCCACCGCACTCACGCGTGTCACCGGCGAGCAGCTCGCCGCGCTGATGAACCCGCGCCTGGCCGACAGCGACAACGGCGGCAAGCCGCCGCTGGCGTCCGGCGAAGCGGCTTGTCCCGGCGTGGGCATCGGCGTCGTCGTGACGGATTCCGACGAGGCCGAGCGGCGCGCCGCTGCCGGCGAGGACGTGGTGCTCGCGCGTCCGACGACGAGCCCCGAAGACCTGCATGGAATGATCGCCGCCAAGGCCATCATCACCGAGCAGGGCGGCAGCACCTCGCACGCAGCGGTCGTCAGCCGTTCGCTCGGACGGCCCTGCGTGGTCGGCTGCGGCGAAAACGCTCTGAGCCAGCTCAAGGGCCGCATCGTGACGGTCTGCGGGAAGGAAGGCCGCGTCCACGAGGGCGCGTTGCCGGTGATCAAGCCGGATGAATCCAGCGACCCGCGCCTTGCGCAGTTCATGCAATGGAAGCGTGCCGCCGACGAACAAGAAGAACGCAAGGGAACCCCATGACCAAACCGACGGCTCGCGATCTCGAGGCACTGATGGACCTGTTCGAGAAATCGGACTGGAAGGAACTGGATCTGCGCACGGAGGGCTTCGAGCTGTATCTGTCGAAGGATCCGACGCGGCGCCGCTCGCACGGACCGGCCGCGAGCCCTGCCCCAGTGCTGAGCGCACCGGCAGCTGTCTTCGGCACGCCTGCCGCCGCGCCGACTGCGCGTGCTCCGGTGGCCGCCGCTGCAGCGGCGATCCCGGCCAACTGGATCGCGGTGAAGGCGCCGAACCTCGGCACGTTCTATCGCGCGCCCAAGCCAGGCGCTGCGCCCTACGTCGAGATCGGCCAGACCGTCGCGGCCGACACCGAGGTGTGCCTGATCGAGGTGATGAAGCTGTTCACCTCCGTGCGCGCCGGTGTCGCCGGCGTCGTGCGCCAGCTCGCCGTGCAGGATGCGGAGATGGTCGAGCACGACCAGGTGCTGCTCTACATCGAGCCGGTGTGACCTATGCCTTCGGGAACGGATAACGCTAAGGCGCAAAGCTTTTCGATGGGACTTTCTTCGCGCCTTTGCGCTTTTCTTTGCGCCCTTTGCGCTGGCCGTTGCTGTCCTGACAGTGGCTGTTCTCGCCGTTCCCGGAGTCACGAATGAAGCGCCTGCTGATCGCGAACCGCGGCGAGATCGCGCTGCGCATCGTGCGCGCGGCGCGTGCGCTGGGCATCGAATCGGTGCTGGCGGCGTCGGCCGCCGACCGTGAGAGCCTGGCCGCGAAGGAAGCCGACCGCACGGTGATCCTGGGCCCGGCCAAGGCCTCGCTGTCGTATCTCGACCCGCGCCTGGTCGTGCACGCGGCCAAGGCTACGGGCTGCGATGCGCTGCATCCGGGTTACGGCTTCCTGTCCGAGCGCACGTCGCTGGTGACCTTGTGCGAGGAGAACGGCATCGCGTTCGTGGGGCCGACGCCCACGTCGATGGAACAGGTCGGCGGCAAGATTGCCGCGCGCGAACTCGCTCACGGCGCCGGCGTGCCGCTGGTGTCGGGCAGCGGCGCGCTGGCGAACGCCGAGGAAGCGCTCGCGTTCGCGAAGACCGTCGGGTTTCCGGTCGTCACCAAGGCCTCGGCCGGCGGCGGCGGACGCGGCATGGTCGTGGCACGCACGGCCGAAGAATTGAAGGAAGGTTTCGAGCGCGCGTCGCACGAAGCCAAGGAAGCCTTCGGCGACGGCACCTTGTTCCTCGAGCGCTTCGTGCAGACCGCGCGGCACATCGAAGTCCAGGTCATGGGCGACGGCAACGGCAAGGTTCTGCACTTCGGCGAGCGCGACTGCTCGGCGCAGCGTCGCTACCAGAAGATGGTGGAGGAGGCGCCCGGCGCGATCCTGCCGGCAGACGTGCGCACGCGTCTTCACGAGTCCGCGGTGCGCCTGCTGTCCTCGATCAAGTACCGCAATGCCGGCACCGTGGAATTCCTGTACGACGTCGAACGCCAGGAGTTCTATTTCATCGAGGTCAACGCGCGCATCCAGGTCGAGCATCCGGTGTCGGAAGCGATCTGCGGCGTCGACCTGATCCAGATGCAGTTGAAGGTCGCCGGCGGCGAACCGCTGGCGCTCGAGCAGAAGGACATCCAGCGACGCGGTCACGCCATCGAGGTGCGCGTGATCGCCGAGGATCCGGACCGCAACTTCGCGCCCTCGCCCGGCCGCATCCGCCGCTGGCAGGCGCCGACTGGTGACGGCGTGCGCCTGGATACGGCGATGCACGAAGGCGCGATGGTGCCGCCGTACTACGACAGCATGATCGCCAAGCTGATCGTCCACGGCGCCGACCGCGCGCAGGCCGTGCAGCGGCTGCAAGGCGCGCTGCGCGACTTCACGATCGAAGGCATCGCGACCAACGTGCCGCTGCTGCGATACATCGCAGCGCATCCCGATTTCATCGAGAACCGGATCTCGACGCGGTGGCTGGAGCAGGTGTTGTTGCCGAGCTACGCGCAACGATCCGCGAATTGAAGGATTTTCACCGCAAAGGCGCAAAGGGAAAAGAGAGAACGCAAAGAAAGAAAAGCATTGGAATTGAGTGAGCTTCCAGATGGCGCACGCCATCCTCAATCCTTTGCGTCCTTTCTTTTCCCTTTGCGCCTTTGCGGTAAACGAACTTGCAACACGGAGCTACCCGATGGCCCACATTGAATTTCTCGACGAGACCATGCGCGACGGACAGCAGGCCCTGTGGGGCATGCGCATGCAGGCCGGCATGGCCCTTCCGGTTGCACCGATGATCGATCGCACCGGGTTCCGTGTGATCGACCTGACCGGCTCGTCGATGTTCGAGGTGATGATCCGCACCTGCCGCGAAGATCCCTGGGCGGGGCTGGACCTGCTGACGCAGGCGATGCCGCGCACGAAGATCCGCGGCGGCATGCGCAGCAATGCGAGCGTGACGTTCCAGGTGACGCCGGATGCGCTGATGGACGCGTGGATGCGCCAGCTCAATCGACATGGCTGCCGCAGCTTCTGGATCTACGATGTGCTGTTCAACATCGACAAGATGCACCGGCTCGCCAAGGTCGCCAAGGAATTCGGCAGCGAAGTGGCGGGCAGCATCATGTTCGCGCTCTCGCCGGTGCACACCGACGAGTACTACGCGGACAAGGCCGACAAGCTCAGCGCCTCGCCGGACATCGACACGATCCTGCTGTACGACACCGGCGGCGTGCTCGAGAAGGAGCGCATGAAGACCTTGATCCCGGCGATCAAGTCCAAGTGCCGCGGCAAGCCGATCGAGTTCCACTCGAACAACATTCTCGGGCAGTCGGCCAAGGCCTATCTCGATGCGATCGAGCTGGGCGTGAGCATTCTGCACACCGCGAGCCGCCCGATGGCCAATGGCCCGTCGGTGCCGTCGACCGAGATCATGGTGCACAACATCGAACTGCTCGGGCACACGCACTCGCTGGACAAGAGCCTGTTCAAGCCGGTGGCGGATCACTTCGAGAAAGTCGGCAAGGCTGCCGGGTATCTCGTCAACCAGAGCAACGAGTACGACATTCTCGCAATCCACCACCAGGTGCCGGGCGGCATGACCGGCACGCTGAAGGCGCAGCTCGAGAAACACGGCATGAGCCATCGCCTCGAAGAGGTGTTCCGCGAAACCGCGGTGGTGCGCAAGGAGCTGGGCTATCCGGGTATGGCGACGCCGTTCTCGCAGCTCGTCGGCATCCAGGCCGTGCTCAACATCGTGACCGGCAAGCGCTACGGCACGGTGCCCGACGAAGTGATCCAGTACGCCGCCGGCTACTACGGCCAGACCGTCGCACCGATCGACGCGAACGTGCTCGACAAGATCATGTCCGCACCCAGCGCCAAGCAGATCCTCGCCAGTCCGCCGCAGCAGCCGACGATCGAGGAACTGCGCAAGCAATACGGAACGGACAACGACGACGAGCTGATCCTGCGCGCGCTGGTGCCGCAGGCCGACATCGAGAAGATGCGCGCGGCGGGACCGATCAAGACCACGTATCCGCTGCTGTCGTCACCGGAGCTGGATCAGGTGGCGCGGCTGATGAAGATGGCGAAGTCGCCGGTCGTGCAGCTGAAGATGGAAGGGATGTCGGTGGAGTTGTCGCGCTGAGAAACTGAGGCTCGCGCACGCTTCGGGAAGGAGCGTCGGCTCTCCGTCATACGAGAGCGGATCGACATGCTGGCCACCATCGAGCTCAGCGATCGGCAGCCTCTCCAGGTCCGCCGCGTCCGGCCGCATCGCTCAGCGCTTGAACAGGCTCGCGAGCTGGGCCGCGGTCTGGGCGACGCATTCGCTCCATGGCAGCCCGACGATCGGGCGTCCCGTCACGGAATCCTGGAACGGCATCGCCTCGCCGTCGCCGATCACGTAGCGGTAGTCCATCGTCACTTCGGTGCCGGCCGGCAGGTCCGTGAGGGCGAACACGAAACCCAGGTGCCACAGCGCGGTGGGCGTGTACGAATGGTTCACGTAGCACTCGTCGCTCCACTCGGGCGTCAGCGAGAAGCGATCCTCGAACCAGCGCACGCTGGAATGCACTTCCACCGAATCTTCCGGGTACGTGCGCAGGCGAGCTTCCGGCCACACGGTGTGGATGTTGTCCGGCGCCAGGATCACGCGGCCGCCGGCGACGTACTCGTCCAGGAACAGACCCTTGCCGGCCATCGGAATCAGCGAATCGGCGACCCGATAGCGAGGCAGGATCACGTGAGGATGGCGCTCAGTGCCGCGTGCCGGACGGCTGGCTGGCGGCGGCGCTGAACAGGTCCGCGGTCTCGACCGCAGAGAACGTGTACTCGCGCGAACAGAACTCGCAGGTCACGCTGACCTTGCCCTGCTCGGCGATGATCGAGTCCACTTCCTCGCGCCCCAGCGAAATCAGCAGGCGCGAGATGCCGGCGTGATCGCAGTTGCATTGCACCTGCACGGCGCGCGGCTCGAAGCGGCGCAGCGGCGGTGCGTCCGAGAACAGTCGCATCAGCAGGGCATCGGCGTCGGTATCCAGCAGCTCTTCGCGCGTCAGCGTCGCGGCCAGGATGCGCAGATGGTCCCAGTCGTCGTCGGTGCCCTTGGCTGATTCGATGGGCATACGCTGGATCATGAAGCCGGCGAGTTCGTCGCCGCGCACGGCCAGCCGGATCAGCGTCGGCAACTGCTCGGACCGATCGAAATACGCTTCCAGCGAATCGGACAGACGCTCGCCCTCGATCAGGACGAGCGCCTGCGTCGCCGAGCGCGTGCCGCCGCTGGGCTCGACCATCAGCGCGAGCACGCCGCCTTCGAGCAGCTCGCGGAAATTGCCGGATGCATCGGACCCGGCCTTGGCCATGGCGCGCACGCGAAGCTGGTTGTCGACCTGGGCGACGAGCAGCTGCGTCTTGGCTTTGGCGATCGTGCGCGTCTCGGGAAGACCCTGGAACTGCAGGTTGATGCGGCCTTCGAAATTCAGATGCGTGGCCAGCAGCGGCATCGCGGCCATCGCCTCGCCCAGCAGATTGCGCAGGTCCGGCGAATAGTCGCGGTGATCGAGCAGGTCGTGCACGCCCGCCTTCAGGCGCACGATCGCGCCGTGCGCCACGTGGTTGTCGAAAGCGAAAGTCGTGAGCTGGTTCATCGGGGCAGGTAGTGGCGGGGCTTCGAGCCTGTCGAAGCGCTCGCACCTGCCTGGAGATCAGGGCGCGAGCTTCTCTTTCAACAGACGGTTCACGGCGTCCGGATTGGCCTTGCCCTGCGTGGCCTTCATGACCTGTCCGACGAAGAAACCGAACAGCTTGTCCTTGCCGCTGCGGTAGTCCGCGAGCTGGCCCGGGCTGTCGGCCATGACCTTCTCGATGGTGGCGATGATCGAGCTGTCGTCGGTGATCTGCACCAGGCCCTTGGCCTTGATGATCGTGTCGGCATCGCCCTCGCCGTTGAGCATCGCCTCGAACACGTCCTTGGCGATCTTGCCGGAGATGGTCTTGTCGACGATGCGCTTGAGCATCCCCGACAGCATGTCCGCCGTGATCGGCGACGTCGTGATGTCCTTGCCCAGCTTGTTGAGCGCACCGAGCAGGTCGGTGGTGATCCAGTTCGAGCAGGTCTTGGCATCCGCGCCGCTGGACTTCACGACGACTTCGTAGAAGTCGGCCAGTTCGGATTCGCCGGTCAGCACGCCGGCGTCGTACTTCGGCAGGCCGTACTGCGTCACGAAGCGCAGGCGCTTGGCTTCCGGCAGCTCCGGCATGGTCGCGCGGATCGCCTCGATCTGGCTGCGCTCGACCACCACCGGCAACAGGTCCGGATCAGGGAAATAGCGGTAGTCGTTGGCGTTTTCCTTGCTGCGCATCGCCCGCGTCTCGCCGGTGTCCGGGTTGAACAGGCGCGTCTCCTGGATGATCGTGCCGCCGCCCTCGATGACCTCGATCTGGCGCTCGATCTCGTACTCGATCGCCTTCTCGACGTAACGGAACGAGTTGACATTCTTGGTCTCGGTGCGCGTGCCGAATTTCTCCGTGCCCCGGCGGCGGACCGAGACGTTCGCATCGCAGCGGAACGAGCCTTCCTGCATGTTGCCGTCGCAGATGCCGATGTAGACGACCAGCTGGTGCAGCTTCTTCAGGTAGGCCACCGCCTCGGCGGCCGAGCGGATGTCCGGCTCGGAGACGATCTCGATCAGCGGGGTGCCGGCGCGGTTGAGGTCGATGCCGGTGAAGCCCGGGAAGGCCTCGTGCAGGCTCTTGCCCGCGTCCTCTTCCATGTGCGCGCGCGTGATGCCGATGCGCTTGACCACCGGCTCGCCGCCCTTCTCGCCCGGCAATTCGATGTCCAGATGCCCCTTGCCCACGATCGGCAGCTCGTACTGCGAGATCTGGTAGCCCTTGGGCAGGTCGGGATAGAAGTAATGCTTGCGCGCGAACACGCTGCGCTCGGCGACTTCGGCATCCACCGCCAGGCCGAACTTCACGGCCATCTGCAGCGCGTCGTGGTTGAGCACCGGCAGCACGCCGGGCATG
Organism: Panacagrimonas perspica; assembly: GCF_004364935.1. Classification (GTDB taxonomy): domain Bacteria; phylum Pseudomonadota; class Gammaproteobacteria; order Nevskiales; family Nevskiaceae; genus Panacagrimonas; species Panacagrimonas perspica. Next base: position 470,525 of record NZ_SOBT01000010.1, read on the forward strand.
CCCAGCGTGACCGGGTCCGCCTGCGTGTTGGGTGCGGCGCCGTATTCGGTCGCCGCGCCGGTGAAGATCTTGGACTTGGTGCGGAGCTGGCAGTGCACTTCCAGTCCGATGACGGCTTCCCAGGTGTTTGAGTTCATTGCGTTTCAGCTCCGACCGCGGAATGCGGAGACGGAGTCATGGATGAGGACGAACGGGTCCGGAACAAGCCGGAACGAGAGCGCAAATGTCTCATGAATGCGCCGCAGGCCGGTAGCCCTCGGGGCAACCGGCACCGTAGCCCGGACGAAGTCCGGGTTGCGCTCTGGATCGAGGAAAAGCTCCCGGACTTCGTCCGGGCTACGGTGTGCGTCAGCGCAACGAGGCGTTGATCCGGTCCAGGGCCGCCTTGCCCGGACAGAGCTCGCCGACACCCAGCTTGTTGAACGGCGTCTCCACCGTGTTCAGGTGCGCGTGCAGATCCTCGGCCTCGGTGTCGACGAACAGCAGGCCGGTTGCCACCTCGCCACGCGCCTCGGTGGCGAGCACGTGGTTGAGCGAGGCGATTCGATCGGTCGGGTCGTAGTCGGCCGACAGCTTGCGCAGGCGCAGCACGCTGCCGTCGTGCTGCTCGACTTCCACCAGCGAGCCTTCGGGATAATCCACCGTGATCTCGCTCTTGCACGGGATCACGTCGAGGAAGTTCACCGCCTCGTTGTGCTCGCGCACGTACTCGTAGCTCTTGGTGCTGCCGGCGTGATTGTTGAACGCCACGCAGGGCGAGATGACGTCGATGAAAGCAGCGCCGCGATGGCGGATCGCGCCCTTGATCAGCGGAACGAGCTGGTGCTTGTCGCCCGAGAACCCGCGGCCGACGTACGTCGCGCCGAGCTGCAGCGCGAGCGCTGCCAGATTGATCGGGCTGTCGGCGTTCTTCACGCCCTTCTTGGACATGGAGCCCTGGTCGGCGGTGGCCGAGAACTGGCCCTTCGTGAGGCCGTACACGCCGTTGTTCTCGACGATGTAGACCATCGCCACGCCGCGCCGGATCACGTGGACGAGCTGGCCAATGCCGATCGAGGCGGAATCGCCATCACCCGAGACGCCGAGATAGAGCAGGTCGCGGTTGGCGAGATTCGCGCCGGTCAGCACCGAGGGCATGCGGCCGTGAACCGTATTGAAGCCGTGCGACTGGCCCAGGAAATAATCCGGCGTCTTCGAGCTGCACCCGATGCCGGAGAGCTTGGCGACGCGATGCGGCTCGACATCGAGTTCCCAGCAGGCCTGCACGATGGCGGCAGAGATCGAGTCGTGGCCGCAACCGGCGCACAGCGTGGAGACCTTGCCCTCGTAGTCGCGGCGCGTGTAACCGACGGCGTTGCGCGTCAGCGAGGGGTGGTGGAGCTTGGGCTTGGCGAGGTAGGTCACGAGGCGTTCTCCACGCGGCGCATCGATAGGGCGCTCATGCCGCGCGCCCCGTCAGCGGCACGACGCGCAGCGGCTGCAACCGCTGTTCGATCGTATCGACGATGAAGCGCGCCGTGATCGGTGTGCCGTCGTAATGAAGGACCGCCACCAGATGCGCCGGATCCAGATCGAATTCGTTGATCAGCAGGCTGCGCAGTTGCGCGTCGCGGTTCTGCTCGACGACGAACACGTACTCGTGCTCGAGCACGAACTCGCGCACGCTCGTCGGGAACGGAAAGGCGCGTACGCGCAGCGTGTCGAGCGGTTTGTCCTGTGCCTGCAGCGCATCGACCGCCTCGTCCATCGCCGGGCTCGTCGAGCCGTAGTAGATGACGCCGAAAGGCGTGGCCTTGGGGGCCTTCGTGTGGATCGGCGCAGGGACCAGCGTCTTGGCCGTGTCGAACTTCCGCAGCAGGCGCTGCACGTTGTAGACGTAGTCGGGGCCTTTCTCGGAGTAGCGCGCGTACGGATCGCGCGTGGTGCCTCGCGTGAAGAACGCCCCCTTGGTGGGATGCGTACCCGGATACGTGCGGTACGGAATGCCGTCGCCGTCGACGTCCAGGTAGCGACCGAAGTCGCGGCCGCTCTCGAGTTCCTCGGCCGTCATCACCTTGCCGCGATCGAGCGAGCGCGTTTCGTCCCACTGCATCGGCGCGCACAGCCGCTGGTTCATGCCGATGTCGAGATCGGTCATCACGAAGACCGGCGTCTGCAGACGGTCGGCCAGGTCCAGCGCCGTCGCGGCGAACTCGAAGCACTCGGTCGGATCCTGCGGCAGCAGCATCACGTGCTTGGTGTCGCCGTGCGATGCGTACGCGGCGCCGAGCAGGTCGGCCTGCTGCGTGCGCGTCGGCATGCCGGTGGACGGCCCGCCGCGCTGCACGTCGATGATCGTCACCGGGATCTCTGCGAAGTACGCCAGGCCGATGAACTCGTTCATCAGCGACACGCCAGGCCCCGACGTGGCCGTGAACGCACGCGCGCCGTTCCAGCCGGCGCCCACGCACATGCCGATCGACGCGATCTCATCCTCGGCCTGCACGATGGCGTAGCGGTTGCGCTTGGTCTCGGGGTCCACGCGCATCTTCTGGCAGTACTTCTCGAAGGCTTCGGCGACCGACGACGACGGCGTGATCGGGTACCAGGCGCAGACCGAGGCGCCGCCGTAGACGCAGCCCAGCGCGGTCGCCATGTTGCCTTCGACGAAGATCCGATCGCCCACGGCATCCGCTCTGCGCACCTGCAGCCCGATGGGCTTGTGGTTGGCCTGCGCCCACTCGTGGCCCAGATGCAGTGCCTTGACGTTCGCCGAGAGGAGCTTCTCCTTGGTCTTGTACTGCTCGCCGATGAGCTTCTCGATGACCGCCAGATCCACACCCAGCAACGAGGCGAGTGCGCCGACGTAGAGAATGTTCTTGAACAGCTGGCGCTGACGCGGATCGGAATACGTGCGGCTGCAGATCTCCGTGAGCGGCATGCCGATCAGGTTCACGTCGGCGCGGAAACGCGACAGCGGCAGCGGCTTGGAGTTGTCGTAGAACAGGTAGCCGCCCGGCGCGAGCTCGACCAGATCGTCGGTCCAGGTCTGCGGATTCATCTGCACCAGCAGATCCACGCCGCCGCGGCGGCCGAGCCAGCCCTTCTCGCAAACCCGCACCTCGTACCAGGTCGGCAGACCCTGGATGTTCGAAGGGAAGATGTTGCGCGGACTCACCGGTACGCCCATGCGCAGGATGCTCTTGGCGAAGAGCTCGTTGGCCGAAGCGGAACCGGAACCGTTGACGTTGGCGAACTTGACGACGAAATCGTTGATGGCCGACAGCGATGCAGCGCTCATGCAACAACCTCCTCGGGGGCCGGTGCGCGCGAGCGGCAGGCCGGCCCGGCCTTCGTGATTTCGATCAGAACCTTCTGCATGTCCCAGGCACCGGTCGGGCAGCGTTCCGCGCACAGCCCGCAGTGCAGGCAGACGTCTTCGTCCTTCACCATCACGCGCGCGGTGGGGAGGGCATCGGAGACGTAGATCGCCTGCGTGAGGTTCACGGCAGGCGCGGTCAGATGCGTCCGCAGTTCGGGCTCTTCGAGGTTCGGCGCCAGCGTGAGGCTGTCGACGGGGCAGATGTCGATGCAGGCGTCGCACTCGATGCACAGCTTGGGCGCGAACACCGTCTGCACGTCGCAGTTCAGGCAGCGTTGCGTCTCCTTCAACGCCAGCGCGACGTCGAAGCCGAGCTCCACCTCGAGCTTGATGTCCTTGAGCGCGCGCTCCTTGGGTGCCAGCGGCACCTTGCGGCGCTCGTCGAGCGATACCTCGTTGTCGTAGCTCCACTCGTGGATGCCCATCTTCTGCGACATCACCGCGACCGCCGGCAGCGGCCTGTCGCGCGCATCCTCGCCGTTGAGCATCTTGTCGATCGTCACCGCGGCTTCGTGGCCGTGCGCGACTGCCCAGATGATGTTCTTCGGTCCGAATGCGGCGTCACCGCCGAACAGCACGTCGGGGCGCGAGGACTGGAAGGTGATCTTGTCGACCACCGGCATGCCCCACTCGTCGAAGTCGATGCCGCAGTCGCGCTCGATCCAGGGGAACGCATTTTCCTGGCCGACCGCGAGCAGCACCTCGTCGCAGGCGTGGAACTCGTCTTCTTCGCCGGTGGGCACCAGCTTGCGGCGCCCCTTGGCGTCGTACTCTGCGCGCACCTTCTCGAACGTCATGCCCGTGAGCTTGCCGTTCTCGTGGATGAAGGCCTTGGGCACGCGGAAATCCAGGATCGGGATGCCTTCGTGCATCGCGTCCTCCTTCTCCCACGGGCTCGCCTTCATCTCGTCGAAGCCCGAGCGCACGATCACCTTCACCTCGTCGCCGCCGAGGCGACGCGAGGAGCGGCAGCAGTCCATCGCGGTGTTGCCGCCGCCGAGAACGATCACGCGCTTGCCGACTTTCGTGACGTGACCGAAGTACACGGACGAGAGCCAGTCGATGCCGATGTGGATGTGCGCCGCCGCTTCGGCCCGTCCCGGGATCTCGAGGTCGCGTCCGCGCGGCGCACCGCTGCCGACGAACACCGCGTCCCAGTGCTGGGCCAGCAGCGTCTTCATCGAATCGATACGCGTGCCGCCGCGGAATTCCACGCCCAGATCGAGGATGTAGCCGACCTCCTCGTCGATCACGGCCTCCGGCAGACGGAAGCGCGGCACCTGCGTGCGCATGAAGCCGCCGCCCTTGGGATCCGCCTCGAAGACCGTCACCTCGTAGCCCAGCGGCGCGAGATCGCGCGCAACGGTCAGCGAGGAGGGCCCGCCGCCGACGCAGGCGATGCGCTTGCCGTTACGTTTGACGCCGGGCTTGGGCAGTCGCGCCGCGATGTCGCCCTTGAGATCGGCGGCCACGCGCTTGAGCCTGCAGATCGCCACCGGCTCGGGCTTGTCTCCGTTGTTCTCTTCCACGCGACCGCGTCGACACGCGGGTTCGCAAGGGCGATCGCACGTGCGACCGAGAATTCCGGGGAACACATTGCTCTTCCAGTTGACCATGTACGCATCGGCGTACTGGCCCGCTGCAATCAGCCGGATGTATTCCGGAACCGGCGTGTGTGCCGGGCATGCCCACTGGCAATCGACGACCTTATGAAAATAGTCGGGGTTGCGTGTATCCGTCGCTCGCACCCTCTTTCCTCCCCAGCTGGGAACCATTCGGTCCTTGCTGGGAGAAGAATGCTACTCAAGTGGTCAGGAACCCCGCATAGGGGTAAACGCTAATTGCGTGTCAGCGCGCCGTAAGGCCGGGAAAACACGCTTCGCCGGCGTATGGGCACGTCGGCGAGGCGTCTACGCGAAGGCCGCCGGCGAACGGCGATGCCAGTCCTGCGCCTGCTGGTACTGGTGGGCCACGTTGAGCAGCCGCGCTTCCTCGAAGAAATTGCCCATCAGCTGCATGCCCACCGGCAGCCCGCCGACGAAACCGCAGGGCAGACTCATGGCCGGAATGCCGGCCAGGTTCGCGGCGATCGTGTAGATGTCGTTGAGATACATCGCCACCGGATCGTCCATCTTCGAATTCAGCTCGAACGCGACGTCCGTCGTGGTCGGCCCGAGGATCACGTCGCACTGCTCGAAGACCTTGCGGAAATCCTCGTAGATCAGCTTGCGGACCTTCTGCGCCTGCAGGTAGTACGCATCGTAGTAGCCGTGGCTGAGCACGTAGGTGCCGATCATGATGCGGCGCTGCACTTCGGGGCCGAAGCCTTCGCCACGGCTCTTCTTGTAGAGCTCCTCGAGCGTGCGCGAGGACTCCGTGCGATGTCCGTAACGCACGCCGTCGAAGCGTGCGAGGTTGCTCGAGGCCTCCGCGGGCGCCACGACGTAGTACGTGGGCACCGACAGCGGCGCATGCGGCAGCGACACTTCGACGATCTTCGCGCCGAGCTGTTCGAACTGCTTCACGGCCTGCTCGACGCAGGCGCGGATCGCGGGCTCGAGGCCTTCGGCGAAGTATTCCTTCGGCAGGCCGATGCGCAGGCCATCAATCGGACGGTTCAGATCGCGCAGGTAATCGTCGACGTCGCGCTCCACGCTCGTCGAATCGCGCGGATCGAAGCCCGACATCGCCTGCAGCACCACCGCGGCGTCCTCGGCGCTGCGCGCCACGACGCCGCCCTGGTCGAGGCTCGACGCGAACGCGATCATGCCGAAGCGCGACACCCGACCGTACGTGGGCTTGATGCCGGTGAGATTGGTCAGCGCCGCAGGCTGGCGGATCGATCCGCCGGTATCCGTGGCCGTGGCCACCGGGGCCAGCAGGGCGGCGACCGCGGCCACCGATCCGCCGCTGGAGCCGCCCGGAACGCGCGTCAGGTCCCAGGGATTCTTCACCGGGCCGTACCAGCTGGTCTCGTTGGAGGAGCCCATCGCGAACTCGTCCATGTTGCACTTGCCGAGCATCACCGCGCCGCCTTCACCATGCAGCTTGGTCACGACGGTGGCGTCGTAGGGCGCGATGAACTTGTCGAGCATGCGGCTCGCGCAACTCGTGCGGACACCCTGCGTGCAGAAGATGTCCTTCTGCGCGATCGGCACGCCGGTCAGCGGCCCGGCCTGCCCGGCCTTTATGCGCGCGTCGGCGGCGTCGGCCTGTGCGAGCGCGATTTCCGGCGTCACCGTGATGAAGCTGTTGAGCTTCGGGTCGTGCGTCTCGATGCGCTTCAGATAGTGCTGCGTCAGTTCGCGACTGGAGAACTGCTTGCTGCGCAGTCCGTCGGCGAGTTGCTTGAGTGAGAGTGTGTGCATGCGGCTCGGAAATCGGGGTTGGAGAATCGGGAATCGTTGAAGGCAGGGCTCATCGGAAGCGGGGGTCAGTGATGACGCTCCGGTGCCACTACCCGATTCCGGTCTACTCGATGACTTTGGGCACCAGGAACAATCCGTCCTGGACCGAAGGCGCATGTGCCTGGTAGTCCGCGCGACGGTCGGGCTCGGTGACCACGTCGGGCCGAAGCCGCTGCACCATCGCGAGCGGATGCGCCATTGGCGTGACACCCTCGGTGTTCGCCTGGGCAAGCTGCCCGACCACATCGAGGATGCGCGAGAGCTGCCCCGCGTAGTGTTCGACCTGCTCGGGCTGGATTTCCAGCCGTGCGAGGTGAGCGACCTGCCGGACCTGTTCCGCTGAGAGACTCATCTTGCTGACGACCTTTTTGGATTAAGATGTGCGCCGCACAATAGTACCCGCTCCGCGGCCTGCTGTGCCCTGAAGTCTGCCTTCGAGGCAGCCATATTCCGCAGCCTTTTTTGCCCGAATTCCGCGAGACCATCCCCCGATGCTCGACGCCGTCCGCCGCCTGTTCGTCAACGATCTGTCCATTGACCTCGGCACTGCCAACACCCTCGTCTACGTTCGCGATGAAGGCATCGTCCTGAACGAACCTTCGGTCGTCGCCATCCGCAGCGATGCGCGCGGCAGCAAGAAAGTCGAAGCCGTCGGCATCGAAGCCAAGAAGATGCTGGGTCGCACGCCGACCAACATCTCCACGATCCGACCGCTGCGCGATGGCGTCATTGCCGACTACACCGTCACGGAGAAGATGCTCCAGCACTTCATCCGCAAGGTGCAGAAGGGCCGGATGATGCGTCCGATCACGCGTGTCGTCGTCTGCGTGCCCTACGGCTCGACGCAGGTCGAACGCCGTGCAATTCGCGAATCGGTCGAGAACGCCGGCGCGCGCAAGGTCTGGGTCATCGAAGAGCCGATCGCCGCGGCGATGGGCGCCGGCATCCCGATCGGCGATGCGCGCGGCTCGATGGTCGTCGACATCGGTGGCGGCACCAGCGAGGTCGCGGTGATCTCGCTCAACGGCATCGTCTACGCCGAGAGCGTGCGCATCGGCGGCGACAAGTTCGACGAGGCCATCGTTTCGTACGTGCGCCGCCAGTACAACATGCTGATCGGCGAAGCCACGGCCGAGCGCATCAAGCAGGAAATCGGCACCGCGTTCCCCGGTCACGAAGTGCAGGAGATCGACGTCGTCGGTCGCCATCTGGCCGCCGGTGTGCCGCGCAATTTCACGATGAACTCCAACGAGATCCTCGACGCGCTGCAGGAACCGCTCGCGGGCATCGTCAAGGCGGTGAAGCAGGCGCTGGAACGCACCCCGCCGGAACTGGGTTCCGACGTCGCCGAGCGCGGCATCGTGCTCACCGGTGGCGGCGCGCTGCTGCGCGACTTGGACAAGCTGATCTCCGAGGAAACCGGCCTGCCGGTGATCATCGCGGACGACCCGCTGACCTGCGTGGCGCGCGGCGGCGGCATGGTGCTGGACATGCTCGACCGCCAGGGCGACTTCTACTCCATGGAATGACGCGCGCAACGCGCGATCACTGTGATGAAATTCGATCTTTCGTCACAAATCACCGAACTTCCGGGAAAGTTGCAAAGTCTTGCATAAGCACCTGAGCCGTCTGCGGAAAATTTGAGCCGGACCATTGCGGCGCAGCGGTGGCGGGTCTAATCTGCGCGCGACCCATTTCATCCGTCTCAACAGAGAAGGCGCGAGCTTGAATTCCCTCAGCGCGAGCTCCCACAAACCCCTGTTTCCGCGAGGACCGGGGCTGGGGCTCAAGACGCTCGCGCTCTTGATGGTATGCGGCGGGCTGATGGCGGCAGAACTGGACGGCGAACGCATCAAGTCGCCGCGCGAGTGGCTCGCCGTGGCGCTCCGTCCGGTGGTCTGGATGGCCGAGCTGCCGGATCAGGTAGGCCTCGCGTTCGAGCATCTCGACTCGCGCCAGCGCCTTCTCAACGAAAACATCGCGCTCAAGAATCGGCAGCTCACGCTTGAGGCTCAACTCCAGCGCTATGCCGCACTCGATGCCGAGAATCGCCGCATCCGCGAACTGCTCGACGCCTCGGCGAGATTGACCGACCAGGTCGCGGTGGCCGACATCGTCGCCGCCAATCAGGATCCGTATCGCCAGCAGATCACCCTCAACAAGGGCGAGCGCGACGGCGTGTACCGGGGTCAGGCGATCATCGACGCCAGCGGCGTGCTGGGCCAGGTCGTGGAGGTGCTGCCGGGCACGTCGATCGGCCTTCTGCTCACCGACCCGGATCACGGCATCCCGGTCGAGATCAATCGCAACGGCCTGCAGGCGATCGCGCTCGGCCAGGGCAGCGGACAGCGTCTTCGCCTCTCCTTCCTTCCTGCCAACGCCGAGATCATGAAGGGCGACCTGGTCGTGTCGTCGTCGCTCGGCGGCCGCTTCCCGGCCGGCTTCCCGGTCGGTCGCGTCGAATCCGTCGAGCACACACCCGGCGGTCATTTCAAGGAAGCGCTGGTGACTCCCGCGGCGCGGGTCGGCCAGGGCCGGCAGGCGCTGCTCGTGTGGAGCGAGCGCCCGGCCATCGACGCATTGCAGGCCAGCGAAGCCGCAGCTGCCGAAGCGCAGCAGATCAAACCCGCTGCATCCGCCGTGGCGGCAAAGCCTGCTGCGAAACCCGCCGTGGCCGCCAAACCGGCCACCCCGGCGCAACCGACGCAAGCGCCGCCATCAACACAACCGCCTGCGGCGAAACCCGCGCCTGCAAGCCCGCCGCCTCCCGCCGAAAAGCCCGCCACTCCGGCTTCCGCCACTCCCGCGCCCGCCGCGCCCGAACCGGCGGCTCCCGCGCGCCCGGCGCCGACCGCGCCGGGACCATGAGTCGAACGCCCTTCAGGCGATTCTGGCTCAGCCTTCTGGTTGCCCTGTTTCTGCAACTGGTCGCACTGCCGGACGCGGTCGCTGCCGCCAGGCCCCTGTGGATCCCGTTGATCCTGGTCTATTGGGCGCTCGCGGAACCTCGCGTGCCCGCGTTGATCTCAGCGTTCCTCCTCGGGATCGCCCTCGATGTCCTCTACAACACCGTTCTGGGTCAGCATGCGATGGGCTTCGTGCTGCTCGTGTTCTTCATGGCACGGCTGCGCGCCGTGTTCGTCCTGTTCCCGCTGTGGCAGTCGACGATCGCGCTGATTCCGGCATGGGCCGCGTACTGCTTGCTGATGACGATGGTCGACGACATCTCGCGCCATCGCGCGGACGTCTGGCTGCGCTGGCTGCCGGCCTTGTCGACGACGCTGTTCTGGCCACTGGTGTACACCGTGCTCGAGGGCGCGACGCGGCGCCATTCGCAGGAGTGATGGACATGCGACCGACGTGGGCCCTCGCCGCACCGTTCGCTTCGCTCCCGCAGAAGCGCGCGAGCGGGACGCGGGTCGGCGCCTGACGCGCCGCTGATCTCTCATGGACAACCTCAAGAATCTCGTCCGCGAGAAGCACATGTACATGACGCGCATCGGCGTCGCCGTACTGGTGTGCTTGAGCATGACGTCGCTGCTCGTCTACCGGCTGATCGGGCTGCAGGTGATCGATCGCGAGTACTACGCGACGCGTGCAGAAGAAAATCGCATGCGCCTGTCCGCGGTACCGCCGGTGCGTGGGCTCGTCACCGACCGCAACGGCGTATTGCTCGCGCAGAACACACCTGCCTTCGTGCTCGAGGTGGTGCCCGAGCAGGTCGAGAACATGGATACGCTGCTGCGCGCCCTGCGACCGGTGCTGAATCTCGACGACGTCGAGATCGCACGCTTCAAGGATCGGGTCGGCAAGACACCTCGCTATCGTTCGGTGCCGCTGCGCGGCAACCTGACGATGGAGCAGGTCGCGCGCTTCCAGCTCAACCGTTTCGACTTCGAAGGCGCCGACGTCACTGCCACGCTCACGCGCAGCTATCCGCTCGGCTCGGCGGCGGCCCATGTGGTTGGTTATGTCGGCGGCATCACCGAAGAGGAATTCAAGAAGATCGAGGCCGCCGCCTACCAGGGCCTGACGCAGATCGGAAAGATCGGCGTCGAGAAGTCGCACGAGAACGAGCTGCGCGGAACACCCGGCGCGAAGATCGTCGAAGCCAATGCTTACGGCCGTCCGCTGCGCGAGCTGGAGTACCGCCAGGGCGCACCCGGCAAGAATCTGGTGCTGAGCCTGGACGCCAAGGTACAGATGGCGGCCGAGAAAGCGCTCGCCGGCCTCGACGGCGCGGTCGTGGCGATCGATCCTCGCAACGGCGAAGTCATCGCGCTGGTCTCCAAGCCCGGCTTCGACCCGCAGCCCTTCGTCGCCGGCATCGATCGCACCACGTACAAGGCGCTGCTCGACGATCGCAAGCGCCCGCTCTACAACCGCGCGCTGCAAGGCGCGTATCCGCCCGGATCGACCGTCAAGCCGTTCATGGCGCTGGCCGGTCTCGAATACGAAACGCTCCAGGGCGGCCACGGGGAATACTGCAGCGGCTCGATGAGCCTGCCGCATTCGACGCGCAAGTACCGCTGCTGGAAGCGCAGCGGCCACGGCTGGCTCGACATGGCAGGCGGCGTGATCCAGTCCTGCGACATCTATTTCTACGAGGTCGCGCAGGCGCTGGGCATCGACCGCATCCATACCTTCCTGTCGCTGTTCGGACTCGGACATCCCACCGACGTCGACCTGCCGCTCGAGAAGAGCGGACTGCTGCCGTCGCGCGAATGGAAGATGCGCACGCGCAAGGAAGCCTGGTTCCCGGGCGAGACGCTCAACATCGGCATCGGTCAGGGCTACATGACCACTACGCCGATGCAGCTCGCGCAGATCACGGCGCGCATGGCGATGCGCGGCAAGGGGTTCAAGCCGCACGTCGTGCACGCGATGCAGGACACACTCACCGGCGCCACCACCTTGGTACCGCCCGAAGCGCTGCCCGCGATTCCGCATCGACACGCGCAGGACTGGGAGACCGTGATCAACGCGATGGTCGAGGTCACGGCCTCGCAGCGCGGCACCGCGTATCGCGTGTTCAAGGACGCGCCGTACCGCGTGGCCGCCAAGACCGGCACCGCGCAGGTCGCCGGCATGTCGCAGGACGAGCTGCGGGCCCGAAAGCTCACCGAGACGCCGTTCCACCTGCGCGACCACGCCTTGTTCATCGCCTTCGCACCCGCCGAAGACCCCAAGATCGCCGTTGCGGTGATTGCCGAGCACGCCGGCCATGGCGGCTCCGCGGCCGCCCCGGTGGCGCGCCAGGTCATGGACCAGTATCTGCTCGGCCAGATTCTCTACAACCTGCCGGCCGATCCGGGCGCCGGCGCTCCCGTGGCGGCGGGAGTGCCGGCGGCTCCGGTGGAACTCATCGGCTCGCCGGGCTCGGCGTCCGACGACGAGGAATAAGCTTTCGCACATGAGCCCCTTCCATCGCTCCAGCAACGACGACACGCGCGTCCGCAAGCTGTTCGACGTGCTGCACATCGACCCCGTGCTGTTGTGCCTGCTGCTGGCGGTCTGCGCGCTGGGCCTGACCGTCCTGTATTCGGCATCGGGCCATTCGATAGCGATGGTCATCAACCAGGCCGAGCGCCTGCTGATCGGCCTGGTCGTCATGACCGCCGCAGCGCAGGCGCCGCCCGAGATCTATCGCAGCGCGGCGCCGTGGTTCTACGGCTTCGCGTTGCTGCTGTGCGCGCTGACGCTGGTGCTGGGCGATCACGCCAAGGGCGCTCAGCGCTGGCTGGATCTTGGCGTGCTGCGCTTCCAGCCGTCGGAGCTGATGAAGCTTGCGATGCCGATCATGGTCGCGGCCTTCCTGCACCTGTTCACGTTGCCGCCGCGCTGGCATGCCGTGGTGCTGACGCTGATGCTGATCGGCCTGCCAACCGTGGTCGTGATGGTCCAGCCCGACCTCGGCACCTCGCTGCTGATCGTCGCTGCTGGCGGATTCGCGCTGTACCTGGGCGGCCTGCGCTGGCAGTACATCTTCGGCGCGCTGGCTGCGATCGGCGCAGCGGCGCCCATCCTGTGGGCGCGCCTGCACGACTACCAGCGCCAGCGCATCCTGACCCTCTTCGACCCGGAGTCCGACCCGCTGGGCACCGGCTACCACATCGCGCAATCGAAGATCGCGATCGGCTCGGGCGGCGTGTTCGGCAAGGGATGGCTCGAAGGCACGCAGGCCAAGCTCGACTTCCTTCCCGAATCGCACACCGACTTCATCTTTGCGGTGTTCGCCGAAGAACTCGGGCTCATCGGCATCTGCGTGCTGCTGACCTTGTACCTGGCCATCGTCGGTCGCGGTCTCTACATCGCGGCGCGCGCGCAGGACAGCTTCCAGCGCCTGCTCGCCGGCAGCCTGGCGATGACGTTCTTCGTCTACGTGTTCATCAACATGGGGATGGTCATCGGCCTGCTCCCCGTCGTCGGCGTGCCGCTGCCGCTGATGAGCTACGGCGGCACCTCGATGGTCAGCCTCCTGGCGGGCTTCGGCCTGCTGATGTCGATCCACACGCATCGCAAGCTGCTGGCGTCCTGAACTCCGGGAGCAGCCTTCCCGGGCTGCGCCCCCGCTACGGGCGGCTGATTTCCAACGCGACTACTGCACCACCACCTTGCCTTTCATCACGTCGCCGTGGATGGCGCACTTGTAGTCGTAGCTGCCAGGCGCCGTGAAAGTGCGCGTCCAGGAGGCATCGTGCCGCAGGCGGCCACTCTTGGTCTGGTCGGCGAAGATCACGTTGTGATTGGAACCGTCGTTGTTCACCCAGGTCACAGTCGTACCCACAGGAACCGTCAGCGTCTCGGGTACGAACACATTGAAGCCGATCGAGACCTCATGCGGACCCGAAGGCGGCTTGGTCTGGGTCGGCGCGCCGGCGGGTCCGGCTGCTCCAGCCTGCGAAACAAGACAGCAAGCGGTCAGCAGCACCGCGACAAAGCTCGTGTTCTTGAAGCCGATCATCCGATGGATCCTTTCTAAGGTCGTCATTAAAGCGATGCCTGCTTCATTGCGCGGCGGGTACGCGGCCCTGCGTTCCCGAACTGAAGCAACGACCGCGCCGAATCGCGCGGAAGCGCCTTTTTCCGCGCCCGATCCGGTTGCCGGAACAGGCATTGGGCCGGTCCCGACGGGCGCGACGGGTTGGCGTGGGCCGGGTCACCCGATAAGGTGCCGCCGAATAATGTCCCCCTCATGCCCCCTGATGCCGGTCTTTCGACGCCTGTTGCCCTGCCTGTTCCTGCTCGCCGCCGCGCCGGCCAGTGCTGACTACAGCGGGCATCCGAAGGCGCAGGAGCTGTTGACGCAGCTCGCCCGCGAGGAGCGTTTCAGCCCCGAGGAACTGGCAGCCGTGCGAGTGGCACTGACCCAGGCGGAGAAAATTCCGAAACTCGTCGAGGCCGAGCAGAAGGCGGCCGAGCGAACCGAGACCTGGACGACCTACGCGGCCAAGCGGGTCGATGCCCCCCGGATCGAGAACGGCGCCGATTTCCTCGACGAGAACAGCACCTGGTTCGCGCGGGCCGAGGCCCAGTACGGCGTACCGCCGGCCATCATCGCAGGGGTGCTCGGCCTGGAGACCAACTTCGGCCGCTTCACCGGCTCTGCGCGCGTGCTCGACGCATTGGCCACGCAGGGTTTCGATCATCCCACCCGGTCGGCCTTCTTCTTCTCTGAGCTGCGCGAGTTCTTCGTGTTCTGTCGCGACTTCAAGCGCGATCCGACGGAGGCCCTGGGCTCCTACGCAGGCGCGATGGGCTGGGCACAGTTCATGCCGAGCAATTACCGCCGCCTCGCCGTGGATTTCGATGGCGACGGCAACCGCGATCTCTGGACCGGCGCCGACGCCATCGGCAGCATCGCGCGCTACCTGGTCGAGTACGACCCCAACCGCAGCTGGCATCGCGGCGAACCGCTGGCGGTGCCAGCCGTGCTCGAAAAGCCGCTGCCGGCCACGGTTCCGATCAACACCTCGCGCACGACGCATACCGTCGCGGAGCTGGCGGCACTCGGCCTTCGCGCCACGGTCGATCTGCCTCCAGGCACCCGGGTGGGCGTGGTCGAGCTGCAGCTCGACCAGGGCCGCGAGTACTGGATCGGCCTCAACAATTTCTATTCGGTGATGAGCTACAACCCCCGCGTCTACTACGCGATGACGGTGAGCCTTCTGGCGCAGGAAATGGCGCGAGTCGATGCCGAGCGCAACATCGCTCGATGACTATCCGGGTCTCGGCGTACTGCTCCGCAGTCGTGGCGCTGCTGCTCCTGAGCGCATGCACCACCGCTCCACCGCGCACCAGCAATCCGCCGCGCCAGGTGCGGATTCCGCCCCCGCAGGTGAGCATCGTCCGCCCGCCCGAGCGAGCACCCGTCGCACGATCCACGGAGCGCGACCCCGGACCCGCTCCCTCATGGGAGAAGGACGGTCCGCCTCTGGATGACGAGATCCCGCCCGATCTCGCCAGCCTCGCCGAACCCGTGCCGCAGTACGAGCCGCTGAGCCCCGGCGGCAACATGCGCAGCTACGAAGTGTTCGGCCAGAAGTACCACGTGCTCACGTCCGCCGAGGGCTTTCGCGAAACGGGCCTCGCATCCTGGTACGGCAAGAAATTCCACGGCCGCAAGACGTCGAACGGCGAGAAGTACGACATGTTCGCGCTCTCGGCCGCGCACAAGAGCCTTCCGCTACCCAGCTACGTGCGCGTCACCAACCTGGGCAACGGCAAGAGCGTGATCGTGCGCATCAACGATCGCGGCCCGTTCCATTCCAGCCGCATCATCGATCTGTCGTATGCGGCGGCGGTGAAGCTCGACACGGTCGGCAAGATCGCCACCGTGGAGCTCGAAGCGATCACGCCGGGCCGCGAATTGCCGCCGCCGCCCAAGCTCAGGACGCCGACACAAGTCGCCGGTGGCGGCGCACGACCGACGCCGCGACTGCTGCAGGTGGCCGCCTATTCCGATCCGATCAACGCCGTGGCGATGAAGGAAGAGCTGGTCGAGCTCGGCATCACCGCCGTGCAGGTCCGCGTCGGCATGCTGAACAACGGCGACACCGTGCATCGCGTCATGGTCGGTCCGTTCGAGGAGCGCAAGCGCATGGACGAAACCCGCATCCGCATCCGCGGCGCCGGCTTCGAGGCCATTCCGATCTCCGAATAGCCGCACGGCTCGTGATGGCGTGCCGGCTGCAAACTTTGCTCGCGGTTCGAACGATGCGTTGCGATAATCGCGCCTTGGGTTCCCGCCTCCCGACTCGCTCCCGCGCCTGATGAAATTCAACGTTCCCGCCCTGCTGCTCGCGCTCGTCCTCGCCGGCCCCGCCTTCGCCGCCAAGATTCCCGATCCGCCCGCGATCGACGCCAGGTCCTGGGTGCTGATGGACTACGCCTCGGGTGAAGTCCTCGCCGAGAAGAATGGCGACGCACGCGCCGAACCCGCGAGCATCACCAAGGTGCTGCTCAGCTACATCGTCTACGACGAGATCAAGAAGGGCCGCATCAAGTGGACCGACGAGGTCCTGATCAGCGAGAAGGCCTGGCGCCAGGGCAAGGACTCGAGCGAGTCGCGCATGTTCCTGAACATCGGCTCCAAGGTGAAGCTCGAGGACCTGGTGCACGGCATCGTCATCCAGTCCGGCAACGACGCCAGCGTCGCGGTGGCCGAACATCTCGCCGGCAGCGAGGACGCTTTCGCCGAACTGATGAACCAGTACGCGCAGAAGCTGGGCATGAAGAATTCGCACTTCACCAACGCACCGGGCCTGCCCGATCCCGACCACTACTCCACGCCGCACGACCTCGCGATTCTCGGCCGCGCACTGATCCGCGATTTCCCCGAGGACTACAAGGTCTACGCGCAGCGCGAGTTCCTCTACAACGGCATCAAGCAGGGCAATCGCAACATCCTGCTCGACATGGACCGCGGCGCGGACGGCATCAAGACCGGTCACACCAGCAGTGCCGGCTTCTGCCTGCTGTCCTCGGTCAAGCGCGAGGATCGCCGCCTGATCGCAGCGGTAATGGGCACGCCGAGCATGAAGTACCGCGCGCAGGCCAGCCTGGAACTGATGAACTGGGGCTTCCGCTTCTTCGAGAACGCCGCGATGTTCGGACCCGACAAGCCGCTGGCCACCGTGCGGGTGTGGAAGGGCGCGGAACCGCAGCTTGCGGTCGGCGCACAATCGATGAGCCTGCTGCTGCCGCGCGGTGGCAAGGACACGATCCAGGTCAAGACTCAGGTCAACGAGCCGGTGCTCGCGCCGGTGGCGCTCAACCAGACGCTCGGCAGCATCGAGGTGTCGGTGGAAGGCAAGGTGGTGCGCAAGCTTCCGCTGGTCGCCCTCAAGGAAGTGCCGGCGGGCAGCCTGTTCCAGCGCTTGTCGGACCAGGTGAGGATGTGGATCGCGAACTGATCGTTCGCTTCCTCGGGCGCGTCCCCTATGCGTCCAGCTACACGGCGATGCGCGAGTTCACCGAGACGCGCACGCCCCAGACACCCGACGAACTCTGGTTGCTCGAGCATCCGCCGGTCTTCACGCAGGGTCAGGCGGGAAAGGCGGAGCACGTGCTCGCAGCGGGGGACATCCCGGTGGTGGCGAGCAATCGCGGCGGCCAGGTGACGTATCACGGGCCGGGGCAGCTGGTGATGTATCCGCTACTGGATCTGCATCGCCGCGGCATCGGCATCCGCGGACTCGTCAGCCTGCTGGAGAACGCGATGATCGCGACCGTGGCGCGCTACGGCATTCACGCGTTCGCCCGCAGCGATGCGCCCGGCGTGTACGTGGAACAGGTTTTCGACGGGCACACCGATACGCGCAAGCTCGGATCGGTGGGACTTCGCGTGAGTCGCGGCTGCAGCTATCACGGCCTGTCGCTGAACGTTGCGATGGACCTGGAGCCGTTCTCCCGGATCAACCCCTGCGGCTACGCGGGGCTGCGCATGACGCAGATCAGCGAGCTGGGCGGATCGACTGATGTGGACGCGGTCGGCCGCGACCTGGCAGCGGAGCTGACTGACGCGCTGGCGTCGCAGGACGCGACGTCCCCGCCGGAAGCCTGATCAGCGCCGCTACAACAGTGGAGGAATCGGCGGCAGCGTCCCCAACACGGGCAACGGCAGCAGCGAAGACAGCAGCCCCTGTCGCGACGCACGACAAGCCGCGAAGGCATCGCCGGTCCCCGCACCCGGTGTTCCAGCTGCAGCGGCGAGCACCGCCTGCGAGCAGTACGTCGCGAGCGGCATGTACTCGCCGCGATCGGCCGCGGTCTGCGACGCCGAACTCTTTTCAATGGATTTCGCGAACGACGGATGCGCCAGCAGTTCGCGAATCGTGACCGCGCCCTGCTTCTCCGTTCCCCACGGCAGCCAGTCGTACTGGGCCGGCAGCAGCACCGGACGCATCCAGTCCCTGCTGATCACGATGTTGTAGTAACCCTCGGCGTCCAGCTTCAGTTGCTGATCCGCGATGCACGCGTAGACCCGCGTGCTGGCGGCCCCGTACTGGCACAGCGACCAGTAGCGCACGAGCGGCGTCGGTTGCGGCTGATCCTGCGTGGTGTAGCTCGGCAACTTGCCGCGCACCAGCAGGAAGTCGGCGTAGTCCCGATCGGACTTGAGCGCCAGGAAACCGTTGTGCGGGTTGTAGCCCACGCCCAGGCCCGCCGCGGCAAGAACCGTGTCGTCGAACTTGACGAACACCGGCATCGCCGGCGGAATCACCGGAGGGGTCAAGGAAACCGGCAGCGCGGAGCCGTCCGTGTGGAACTGCTTCTGGATGCTCGCGCAGACCGCTGCGTCCGCGGCATTGGGTAGGGATTTCGGGCCGCTCGGTGTTTCGAGCGTCAGCGTCGGCAGCGGGGCACCGCCTTCGTTGCCTCCCACCGGAAGGTAGGTGCGATAGGCCAGCGCAGTGCGCTTCTTGACCTTCGCATCCAGCGCGCCGGGCTTCGGCCGATACAGTGTGTTCGTCTCGCGAACCGCCGGAACCGCGGCGTTGATCCGGACGTAGGCGGTGTACGAGCCACCAACGGGAACCTGGTCGTCGCGGCGTGTGCGATCGAGATTCCGGTTCGCGCTGCCGGGGTCGGGCACCAGCTCGTTGTCGCTGATGGCCTCGAACACGAACAGGTTTCCGTCGTGCACGTGAAACGCCGAATAGCGTGCATCCGGGTACTGGCCCTGGATGCGCAGGCGCGAACCCGCGGGTGCCGTGTCAGAGACCACCGCGATCCAGTAGCGCGCGTTGATTTCAGGGAAGGCGGTATTGCCGAGGCCGGTCCGGGTCGGATCGAACGCCAGCATCCAGCCGCAGCCGACCTGCAGGTTCTGCGTCGGCAATCCGAGCTGGGCATGCGCCGGCTGCATCGCCACCAGAGCGGCTGCCGACATGAGCCACCGGACCAGCAGCCCGATCGATCCCTTCTTCACGATGTTCTCCTCGGTCCCCGCGCATCGTCTCCGGGTCCGAAGCCACTTTCGCGGCGTCGAGGAGACGAGCCGGAGCATAGCTCGGCGGCTCAGCGCATCACGCCGATGCCGTCGGGAACCGGGACCGGAAGCGGCGGCCGATTGATCGATCCCCGCTCCATCGAGGCTTCACCAGTTGCCGCTGCCGAACGGCCGCCCTGCACCATCGCACCCGAAGGCGGCTGGCAGGCCGAGTCCACCGAGCGGCCCGGATTCGCAGGATCGGGATTCACGGGACGCCCCGCCGCGTCATAGCAGCCGGCGGCATAGACGGACACGGGAGCGGCATTCGATCCGCCCTGCACCGGCGCGGAACTGCGGACCGCGGGACTCAGACGCACCGTGGGCGCCGGGTCTGCGAAGGCGAGCATCGGGATCGCCACCATTCCGAGCACGAACATCCGCGCCGCCATTCGGTTCAGATCCAGCACAGGCATGGGCCTTATCCTCTTCATGGTTCTCATGTTCGACGGCATTTCCTTTCGCGACGCTGACAATCTGCTGCGCCGCACACAAGCCCATGCCGAAGCGGCGGGCAACACCCTAAGATAGGCTCATGTGCATGCTCGACATACTGCCCCTCTGCGGCACCTCATGAACCGCGAATGAACGCAAACGATGCGGTCCTCGTGCGTGCACGCGGCGTTCACTTCGCGCACGGAACCCGTGTGATCTACGACGGCGTGGATATCGAGATCCCGCGCGGCAAGGTCGTGGCCATCATGGGTCCCTCGGGAACCGGCAAGACGACGTTGCTGCGCCTGATCGGTGGCCAATGGCGCCCGAAAGCCGGCACCGTGGAGTTCGACGGCATCGACGTCCACCAGCTCGGACGTGGCCCGCTGTACGAGCTGCGCAAGCGCATGGGCATGCTGTTCCAGAACGGCGCGCTGCTCACCGACCTGACGGTCTTCGAGAACGTGGCGTTCCCGTTGCGCGAGCAGACCAAGCTGCCCGAGTCGATGATCCGTGACCTCGTGCTGATGAAGCTGCAGGCCGTCGGTCTGCGCGGCGCACGCGACATGTATCCCCAGCAGCTGTCCGGCGGCATGTCGCGCCGCGTGGCGCTGGCGCGCGCGATCGCGCTGGACCCGGACCTGGTGATGTACGACGAACCCTTCGCCGGCCAGGATCCGATCTCGATGGGCGTGCTGATGCGCCTGATCCGCACGCTCAACGACGCGCTTGGGCTGACGTCCATCGTCGTGTCGCACGACTTGCAGGAAGTGCTGTCGATCGCCGACTACGGCTATCTGATCGCCGACGGCAAGGTCCAGGCCCAGGGCACCGCCGACGTGATCCGCGAATCGCAGCATCCCTGGGTGCAGCAGTTCCTGCGCGGTCTGCCGGACGGCCCGGTGGCCTTCCACTACAAGGCGCCGGACTTCGCGTCCGAGCTCCTCGGCACCACCAAGGCAGGCTCGCCATGAGCGGCGCCTTCAGCATCATCCAGAATTTCCTGTCCGGCCTGGGCCGCGCGCAGTTCTTCCTGCTGCAGGTGCTCGGCGCCATCCCGGCCCTGCTGCTGCGGCCGCGCCTGATCGTGCAGCAGCTCTACTACGTGGGTCAGCTCTCGATGGTCATCATCGTGCTGGCCGGCTCCTTCGTCGGCATGGTGCTGGCGCTGCAGGGCTACCGCACCTTGATCCGCTTCGGCGCCGAGGAGTCGCTGGGCGTCTTCGTGGCGCTGGTGATCGTGCGCGAACTCGGACCGGTTGTGACGGCGCTGCTGTTCGCCGGCCGCGCGGGTTCTGCGCTGGCCGCGGAACTGGGCCTGATGCGCGCAACGGATCAGCTCTCCGCGATGGAGATGATGGCGGTGGATCCGATCCGTCGCGTCGTGGCACCGCGCTTCCTCGCCGGTGTCATCGCGATGCCCTTGCTGGCCTCGGTCTTCGCCGTGATGGCCATCGGCATCGCTGGCGGCCACGCCATTGGCGTGGAGCTGCTCGGCGTGGATGCCGGCAGCTACTGGTCGCAGATCCGCGGCAGCGTCGGCATGGACGACATCACCGACGGGCTGGTCAAGGCCACCGTGTTCGGCGTCGCCATCACCTGGATCGCGGTCTACCAGGGATTCAATGCGGAACCGACGTCGGAAGGCGTCTCGCGCGCCACCACGTCGACGGTCGTGATCTCCTCGCTGTCGATCCTTGCGCTCGACTTCGTGCTCACGGCCTTCATGTTCAAATGAAGTTAAGCCACTTGCCCTAGGTTCACACCATGCAATCACGCGCTCTGGAGATGTTGGTCGGCCTGTTCGTCTGCCTGGGCGTAGCGGCGGTGTTCGTGCTGACGTTTCGTGTCGCCAGCCTCGACACGGTCGGCGGCGCCGGCAGCACATATCGCGTCGTCGCGTCGTTCGAAAACATCGGCGGCCTCAAGCAGGGCTCCG
The DNA here is from genome assembly GCF_004364935.1 of Panacagrimonas perspica. Taxonomy (GTDB): domain Bacteria; phylum Pseudomonadota; class Gammaproteobacteria; order Nevskiales; family Nevskiaceae; genus Panacagrimonas; species Panacagrimonas perspica. The sequence goes on from NZ_SOBT01000010.1 coordinate 492,160, forward strand.
CGGTGACGATGGCGGGCGTCAAGATCGGCCGCGTGCGTGACATCGTCATCGATCCGAACACGTACGAAGCCAACGTCACGCTGGAGTTGTCGAACACGTACAACACGATCCCGGAAGATTCGAACGCCAAGATCCTCACGGCCGGCCTGCTCGGCGAGCAGTACGTGGGCATCGAGGTCGGAGGCGCCGATGAGCCGCTCAAGGACGGCAGCAAGCTCAAGCTGACGCAGAGCGCGCTGGTCCTCGAGAACCTGATCGGCCAATTTCTGTCGTCCCAGGGCGACAAGAAGGGCGATACGCAGCTGGCCGACGCGATCGGCAAGCTCGCTGACTCGCTCGGCAACAAGAATTCCCCGCCGCCCGGCCCTGCCGCGGCGACGCCTGGCAACGGAGCCACCCCATGAAGACCGCCATGAACCTCAGTACCCGCTTTCTCGTCCTGCTCGCCGCGCTGGGCTTCACGTTCGCAGCGCAGGCCGCGCCCTCGCAGCCCGCCGACGTCGTCATCAAGGCCGCGACGACCGAGTTCCAGGACCTGATCAAGCAGAACCACGAGAAGTACCGCGCCGACCTGCCCGGCTTCTACAAGGTCGTCGAGGACAAGGTCGTGCCGCACTTCGACACGAAGGGCATCGCCCAGCTCGTGCTCGGCCGCAACTGGAAGACGGCGACTCCCGACCAGCGCACACGCTTCGAGGCGGCGTTCAAGGATTCGCTGATCCGCACCTACGCGCGCGCCATGCTCGACTACCACGACAGCGTCAGCGCCGAGTGGGCGCCGCTGAAGGCCGCCGCCGGTGCGACCGACGTGAACGTCAACGCCAAGATCATCCGCCAGAATGCGCCGCCGATTCCGCTGTCGTTCTCGGTGCACGCGGTGGGCGACGTCTGGAAGATCTACGACATCTCGGTCGAGAACATCTCGCTGATCACGAATTTCCGCAGCCAGCTCAACACCGAGATCAAGGCCAACGGCCTGGACGCGGTGATCAAGAAGTTCGAGGACAACACCTACCTCAAGCAGAACCCGCCGGCCGCCGCCTCATGATCGAGGGCGAGCTCACCTTCGCCAGCGTTCGCGACTGGCTCGCGCGTGCCGATGAGCTCGCGTCTCAGGACCGCGTCGACCTTGCAAAGGTGAGCAAGGTCGACAGCGCGGGCGCAGCGTTTCTGCTGGAACTGACGCGACGCGCCGCCAAGAACGGCTCGCGTCAGGTCGAATTCATCAATGCGAGTCAGGCCCTGCGCGGCCTGCTAGAGTTCTTGCAGATAGACGACGCGCTCAAGCTGGCCTGAGCTAGAGCCCGCACCGCGCCGTCGCTACACCGGGAGAGACCGTGCGTGCCGCGATCCTGATTGTTGCGCTTGCCGTGATGAGCACGGGGTGCGCCCACATGCCGCCCGACGATCCCTCCGATCCGCTCGAGCCGGTGAATCGCGGGATCTACAAGTTCAACCGCGTGGCCGACACCTACGTTCTGCGTCCGGTGGCCAAGGGCTACAAGCAGTACACGCCCACGCAGTTCCAGCGCGGTGTACACAACTTCCTCGACAACCTGTTCTACCCGACCACGATCGTCAACGCGGCGCTGCAAGGCAAGATCGCGCAGAGCGGCAAGGATCTGGGGCGTTTCGTCATCAACTCCACGATCGGCCTCGCCGGCCTGATGGATGTGGCGACGCCGCTGGGTCTCGAGCGCAACGATGAAGACCTCGGACAGACGCTGGGCAAATGGGGCGTCCCGGAAGGCTGGTACCTGATGCTGCCGTTCTTCGGTCCCAGCGACACGCGCGATCTCTTCGGCAAGGTCGGTGATTCGTTCACCGGACCCACGCCGGTCGCCGATCTCGCCGACGCCTACACGGTGACCGATTACCACGTGAAGGACTCCGTCGATTACACGCTGACGGCGCTGGGAGCGGTCGACGCACGTGCCGGCCTGCTGGGGGCCGACCGTTTGCTGGACGAACAGCTCGATCCCTACGTGTTCCTGCGGACGACGTATCTCCAGAATCGTCTGAACAAGATCTACGACGGCAATCCGCCGAAAGAGAAGTTCGACTTCGACGAGGAGTGAGCCCGTCGGTCGCCGTGAATCGCGACCGACCCGGGACCCCGGCCTTCGAACGGCTTGTTATCCGACGCGCTTCAGCCAGTCCTTGGTGCTGATCACTTCGCTGAGCAGGTGTTGCTGCGCGGCAAGAATGGAGCGCTGCAACTCCTCGGCCGTGACCTTGCCGCCCGCGTTGTCCAGCGGCAGCGTGCCGGTGGCATCGGACAGAAACTCGACCTTGAAGCCGCGGTGGACAGCCTGGCGCGCCGTGGTATCGCAGCACATGTGCGTCATGTAGCCGGAGACGACGAGGGTGTCGACGCCCTGCTTGCGCAGCCACTCTTCGAGGCCGGTGTTCGTGAAGCTGCCCGGCAGATTCTTCTCGATGCTCAGTTCGGCACCGCGCGCAGCGATCTCCGGGTGCAGCGCCCAGGCCTCGGAATCGCGCTGGAAGATCGGCAGGTCCTTCGTCGGCATCGTGTGCTGAACCACGATGCGCGGAATCCCGGCCTTGCTCGACGCATCCATCACCTGGCAGATGTTGGCGAGAGACCGGTCGCGGTCGGTGATCGGCAGTGCACCGTCGAAGTATTCCTTCTGCACATCGATGACGACGAGCGCGCGCTTCATGTTTCGGGTTCTCCGCTGACGATCCGGACGAGTCGAAAGTGTGGAAGCCGCGGGCCGGGTTGTCGTCTAGTGCTGACCCTAATCGGCTCCCTCGCCGGATCAGTGCGCCGCGGGCGTCGGCGACTCGACTCCCCGCGGCGTCAGGCGCGGCCGCAGCAGGACGCCGCCGATGACCGCACCCAGCAGGGTCATCACGGCGCCGATGCCGAACGCGAGCTGGTAGCCGTCGTTGAGCGCATCGCGTGCGGTCGCACCGCCCGCCAGTTCCGCCGCGGTCCGCGCATCCGCCAGGCTCGCGAGCACCGCCAGCCCCAGCGCGCCGCCCATCATGAACGCGGTATTGACGATGCCGGACGCAAGGCCGGCCTGGCTCTCGTCGGTGTCGTTCATCGCCGCCAGCAGCAGCGGGTTGAACGCCATGCCGCCGCCCACGCCCAGCAACATCATTCCCGGCAGCACGTGCACGACGTAGGTGCCGTCCACCGGCGCCTGCGCGATCAACCCCAGCCCCAGCGCGGCGACGGCAAGGCCGACCCACAACGGCGTGCGGATGCCCAGCTTCATCACCAGGCGAGCGGACAGGCTCACCGAGAACACCGCCATCACGAGATCGGCGGGAATAAACGCCAGGCCGACTTCGAGCGGGTCGTAGCCGAGCACGCGCTGCAGGTAGAGCGCCGTGATGACGAACCACGCGAACATCCCGGCCGACCAGAGGATGGCGATGACGTTGGCGGTTGCAAGATTGCGCAGCTTGAGCAGGTGCAGCGGCATCAGCGGGTCGCGCACCCTCGCCTCCACGGCGAAGAAGGCGGCGAGCAGCGCGCCACCGACCGCCAGCAAGCCGAGCGTGCGGCCCGACGTCCAGCCCGCCACGTTGCCGCCGATGACGGCGTACACGGCGATCATCAGCCCACCGGTGACGAGGATGGCGCCCGCCACGTCCAGACGAGGCCGGGTCACCGGCGCGACATCGGCCGGCAGCAGGCGCAGGCACATCACGTACACGGCGATGCCGATCGGCAGGTTGACCAGGAAGATCCAGCGCCAGTCGAGCAGCCCCGTCAGCACACCGCCCAGGACCGCCCCGATGCTGCCGCCCGCGGCGCAGATGAAGCCGTAGACACCCATCGCCTTCGCGCGATCTGCGGGCGTGCTGAACAGATTCATGATCAGCGCCAGCGCAACGGCGGTGACCAACGCGCCGCCCAGGCCCTGCAGCGCACGCGCCGCCACCAGCACACCGCGCGTGGGCGCCACGCCGCAGGCGAGCGACGCGACGGTGAAACCCACCAGGCCGATCAGGAAGCAGCGCCGGTTGCCGTAGAGATCGCCCAGTCGTCCTCCCAGCAACAGGAAGCCGCCGAACGTGAGCATGTAGGCGTTGAGGACCCATACCAGCGCCGTGTCGGAAAAGCCGAGGCTGGACTGGATCGACGGCAGTGCGACGGTCACGACCGTGGTGTCGAGCACGATCATCAGGACGCCGAGGCACAAGACGTACAGGGCGAGCCAGCGCTGGCGGGGAGTCTGCGAAGAGGTCATGCGGGCAGGAAGAATCAGGGTATCGACAGGGCGACGAATCGCGCGGGCGAAAATCGACACGCAGCGTCGCAATCAGGAGTCGTAACCGACAGGCGGTCGCGAGGAGTCGGGAATGGTGCCTCAGATGGCCGCTCACGCGATACCGCGGACGTCGCCGACGCTCGGCGCGCCAGGGAGTCCTGCTATGTGTCGATGCTCAGCCCCCGGACCAGCCGCGACGCGAGCCTCGGCTGCTTGATCTGCTCCACCCACCAGTCGAGCGCGCGTCCCTCGTGATCGCCTCGCCAACCGATGTACAGCGTGTTCGGCTCACGCGGATCGGCGGTCCGCATTTCCACCAGTTCGCCCGATTTCACGAACGGCGCCGCGATCGATTTCGGCAGCCATCCCACACCCAGCCCTTCGCGTTGCGCCTGCAGCTTGGCGCGCATGCTCGGTACGGCGAGCGCGGCCTGGCCGCCCAGCACGCCGTAGCTGCGCGCATCGGGCCGGCGCGAGGAGTCGGCCACGACGATGCCGCGGTGCGCCGCGATCGCGTCGCGCTCCAGCGGTTGCGAGGCCTTTGCCAGCAGATGACGCGGCGAGATGGCGAACACCCATTCGACGACACCGAGTTCGAGCCAGCGCAAACGTGGAATCAAGGGGGGCTCGTTGGTAGCGCCGATCACCAGGTCCGCGCGCCCTTCGCGCAGGGCATCCCAGGTTCCGCCGAGCACCTCGTGCGTGATGCGCAGCGACACGCCGGACTGCAGGGCATCGAACGCGCGGATCACCGGCACCAGCGCCGCGAAGCCCAGCACCTCGTCCGTGACGATCGTCAGCCGGTCTTCCCAACCGCCGGCGACCTGCTTGACGCGTTGCGTCAGCCTGCGCACATCCGTGGACAGCCGCGCCGCCTCGTGGGCGAGCAGCTGCCCGGCCGGCGTGAGCTGGAGCCGATAGCGGCGGCGATCGAACAGCAACGCATCGAACCGCGTCTCGAGCTGGCGAGCAGCATGTGAAACGGTTGATGGCGCCTTTCCCAGTTTCGCGGCCGCGCGCGACAGGCTGCCGGTCTGCTTGATGGCTTCCAGCAAGGCCAATTCGTCTTCGGACAACATGTTCGATTCCTTCGAACGAGTGCGTCGAAATGATGGCACGGCATGCGACCCGGAGAGGATCAGTATCGCTTCACGGCATCCCGCCGAATCGAACTGAATCCGAGCCAGCAGGAGATCGCCATGAACCGCTTTTCCAACAAGTCCGTCCTCGTCACAGGGGGCAGCACCGGTATCGGCTTCGCGGCCGCACAGGCCTTCATCGCAGAGGGTGCGCAGGTCCTGATCACCGGCCGGGATACGCAGACGCTCGATCAGGCACGTCAGCAGATCGCCAGCGACCGGCTGATCACGATTCGCAACGACGCCGGATGTATCGACGACGCGAAGGCGCTGGCAGCGGAGATAGCGCGACGCGGCATAACGCTCGATGCGGTGTTCATCAATGCCGGCATCGCGAGGTTCGCGGAAGCCGCCGTCGCCAGCGAGGAGCTGTGGGACCTGACGTTCGACACCAACGTGAAGGGCCCGTACTTCCAGATCCAGGCCCTGCTGCCGCATCTGAACCGCGGCACCTCGATCGTCTTCAACGGCTCGATCAACGCGCAGCTCGGCATGCCGCAGACGACGATCTATGCAGCGAGCAAGGCGGCGCTGATCTCGCTGGTCAAAACCCTTTCTGCCGAACTGCTGCCGCGCGGCGTGCGAGTCAACGTGGTCAGCCCGGGGCCGGTATCGACGCCGCTTTACGGCAAGCTCGGCCTGGATGCCGCGGCGCTGGAAGCGACGGCCGCTCAGATCCAGAGCCAGATCCCGCTGGGCCGCTTCGGCACGCCTCAGGAGATCGCGGCCACCGTGCTGCATCTCGCGTCGCCGGAATCGGCTTTCATCGTGGGCACCGAGATCATCGCGGACGGCGGCATGAGCCAGTTGTGAGCGCCCGGCACGCGTGACGCGTTGCTGCGCCATCCCGATCGGCATCGGAATGGCGCAGCTTGGCGCGGCCCACGCTGCTACCGATTTCCACGCAATTTCGCTTCGGCTGCTGCCGGGATCCTTGCCCCGAAAATCGCCCCGCAGTAGACCTCGCACCACATCGGACGCCCCATTTTGGGGCTCGTTTTCTCGGCAAAATCTGCTTTTTACGTGGCTATACTCGGCTCCGCTTTTTCGCACTCACCGTGATCCGGAGCGCTCATGATCAAAGGCAGCATCGTCGACCTCGTCACGCCTCAACTCGCCGACGGCGCACCCGATCTCGAAGCGATCGAGGCCTTGATGGATTGGCACGTGAGCGAACGCAGTGCGGCCGTCCTCATCGGTGGCGCGGCCGGCCAGGTTGCGACTCCCGACTTCGAGGATCGTCGTGAACTGCTTCAACGCGCGATCTGGCAGGCCGACGGCCGCCTTCCGGTGATCGCCGCCGTCAGGCTCGACGAAGCGTCGGAGGCGTTGGTGATGGCACGCGCGGCGGAGGAGGCCGGAGCCCACGCGCTGCTGCTCGAGCTTCCCGGAGCCATTGCTTCGTCATCCGAGGAGCTGCTCGCGCAGATCCGTACGCTCGCGCAAGCGACGAAGCTTCCGTTGATCGTGCGTCCCGCGACTGCCCGCTCGGCACCTTTGCCTGCCGCAGTCGTTGCGGAGCTCACGAAGATCAAAGGCGTCGCCGGTTTCGTCGAAGGCTCCGCCGATTCCAATCGCGTTCGCGAACTGCTGGCCCTGGGCCTGCCGAAGGACTTTGCGCTGTACTCGGGACACGACGGCTCGGCGCGTGTGTCGATCCTGCAGGGTTTCCACGGCTGCATCTCGATCACCGCGAACGTCGCACCGTCGCTGGTTCGCGACGTCCACGCGGCGGCACTGGCGGGTGATCGCAACGGCAGCGAGGAACTGGAAGCACGCCTGCACCCGCTGTACGAAGCATTGATGACCGAAGCCCATTCGGCTCCGGTGAAGTGGGCGCTGGTGGAGATGGGGAAGATCAACGAAGGCCCGCAGCCGCCGAAGCTGCCGCAGTCCAGCGACTATTCACACCTGCGCCGCGCACTGCGCTCCGCGAAAGTGCTGGGATGAGTCCCACGGCACGGAATAACTTTCCGCGCTCGCTCACCGTGATGGCTGCCCGGGCGCCAGCATCGCCGTCGTAGCCGCGTTCCGGCGGCATCTGCCGTAGACGCGCGCGCCGCGTCACCACCATTACGAATTAATAGCCTGCTTTCCGATCTGAGGCGATCGCTTTTTCGGTGCGACGGACTTGCCACGGATGGCCAGCTCGCAGCGATCTCCACTCAAATCGGAGAAGAGCCATAAAAAAGGGCCCGGCTGCCTTCGCAGCCGGGCCCAGAATCGCTACTGCGCCTTCGTTACTTCGACGTAGCCGGCATGAACTGCGACAGGTCGATGTTCTCGCCCACGGCCAGATCGGTGCGACGCAGGAAGCCCGGGTTGAAGTACCAGACCACCAGCGGCAACAGGATCAGCGACAGGACCATGTTGATGAGCATGATCGCCATCAGCAGCAGACCCATGTCCGCCATGAATTTGAGATCGGACAGGAAGTACCAGGGCACGATACCGACGAGCATGATCGAGGCCGTGAACATGATCGCCTTGCCGGTCGTGGTCAGCGAAGTGCTGATCGCAGCACCGAGATCACCCTCGTGCACGTGGTATTCCTCGCAGATGCGCGACAGCAGGTAGATGCCGTAGTCGATACCCACACCGACTCCCATCACCGCGACGATCGTCGCGTTGATGTCCAGACCGATGCCGAGCTGATGCATCGCCGCCATCTGCAGCGTGTTCGACAGATTCACGGGGATCAGCAGCAGGATAGACGCGACGAGCGACTTGTACGCCAGCGCCGCAATGATCGCGATCGCGACGTTCACAAGGCCGAAGATGAACCAGTGGTAGCGCTCGACTACGACGTTCATCGCCTGTTGGAGCGCAATGAAGCCGGTGGCCATGCGCACGCGGAACTTCTCGTGGTCCTCGCCCACCACGTCCACTGCGCGGCGAGCGCTCGCCAGAGCAGCGTCCACCGTCTCCTGCTTGTTGTCTGCAAACCAGACCGAGACCGTGGAGTGCTGGGCGTTGAAGTCCATCACGTGGCCAAAGTTCAGCGGCGTGGAGCCGAACAGCACCGCCTGGCCCGCGCTATAGGCTGCGCGCTTGTTCGGATCCACCGGTAGCCACTGCGGGTTGCCACCGGCGAACAGACGGTTGCCTTCCATCATGTAGTCGGTGAACGAAAGCGTGGCGCGCGGCTTGATCCCCGGGTCTGCTTCGACCAGCGCCTGCAGTTTGGCGCGCAGCTCCATCGCCTCGGGATTCAGCGCGACACGGTTGGTCCCGTCTTCCGGATTCTTGGCTTCGATCACGAGTTCCAGCGTGTTCATGCCGGGGAAGTGAGCGTTGATCGCTCTCACGGCGGTATTGAATTCGGAGTCGTACCACAACAGGTTGCTGCCCTCGGTCGGGTTACCGACCTTGAGCTGCAGCGTCTCGTACACGGACCAGATCGTCAGCAGGATCATGACGACCGCGGTGATCCGCGCCGGCTTGCCGTAGGTGAGCTTGGAGATGCGGTGCAGCAGCTTCTTCTGGAACAGGTGGATGCCCGACTCCTTGCCTTCGCCGCCGGAGATCTGTTCGAAGTTCTTCGGCAGCGGCAGGTAGGAGAGCAGGATCGACGCGAGGAACACGCCGGTCGGGATGATCCACAGCGCCCACGCACCGCAGAACAGCGCGTGGTCATGCATCGTCTCGATCGGCGCGATGGCGATGAAGATGATGCCGAACACGTCGGTCATGATGCCCAGCACCGACGGCGTCATCATCACGCCCATGCAGACCTCGGCGGCTTTTCGCTTGTCCTTCAGGTGCGCGAGGATTTCGTAGTAGCGCTCGGTGTACTGGATGCAGTGCGAGAACGTGCGCGCCACGAGCAATAGCGGAACGATCGTCAGCAAGGGTTCGATGGGCCTTCCCAGCCAGCCGATGAACCCAACGCCCCACAGACCGGCCACCAGTGCGCACACGATCGGCATCACCACGCCGGCGATGTTGCGCATGTACATAACCAGCGCGATGGTCAGCAAGCCGAGCGTCATCGCGAAGATGCTGTACGTCTGTCGCTGCAGTTCGTACACCCAGCCGGTGAGTGTGGGCTGACCCGCGAGGTAGATCTCGTGCTTGTCGTCACTGGCCTTGTGGATCAGGTCGCGCACGAAGTCGAACGCGACGCCGTATTCGATCGAATCGAGGAACGTCGCCTGGATCAGCGTGGCGGTTTCATCGCGAGAAACGAAGAACGTGCGCGCGTTCGGCGACTGCTGCACGCGACGGCGGAATTCCTCGACTTCGGCCGCATTGGTCGGCACGCGGTCGCCCATCAGCGGCTTCACGTCCACGCCGGCGGGCGTGGCCTCGACGTAGCGCAGTTTCTCGGTCGAGATCGAGATGAGCTGAACATGGTCGATGCCGGGCGTGAGGTCGACGTTGCGCGTCATATCCCAGACTTTCTGCAGCGTGTCCTGGTGATAGATGTCGCCATCCTTGCGCTTGACCATGATGTACATGGTCAGCGGATTGCCGAAGTTCGGATGGTCGTAATAGACCTGGACGAACGGGTCGTCCTTCGGCAGCAGGTTCTTGAAGATCGTCTTCACCACGACGTGCGGGAAGCCGAACAGGAAAAATACCGTGACGACCAGAAATCCGATCGAGACAATCCCGCGGTGGTCCATGATCCACTTGGCCAGTCGGAATCGGAAGGGCAGGTTATCCATGATCGTCGTTTGTCGTTTCTGAAAGAGGTTTTTCTGAATTCCGGGCGTCAGTTCGCGCCGAGCCGCATCAGTGCGGTCTGGGTCAGATACTTGTCGTACATCTTCGGGTCGTTGGCACCGCTGGTGTGCCCTTCGATGGCGCGAACCTGCTCGAGCCGGGTGACGCTGCCGGTCTGGATGTCGGAGCAGGTCACGTGGCACCAACTCCAGTACGGATGTGCGCCATCCATGAACTTCTTGCTGCCCGACTCGTAGAGCGAATACGCGCCGTCGAACGAACGATAGGGCTGGTTGCGGCGATCGTAGGTCACCATGCCGACGACGACCTGATTGCGTGCGTCGAACCAGACCTGCTTCTTCGAGATGGGGGCGCGCGGATAGCCCGTCGGCGTGGCCTCGACGAGAATCGCCTCGGGTACCAGTTCCACAGTGGAATCCCAGAACGTCGTGCCCTTCGGACCACCGTGCGTCTTGTGCTCCCAGTTCTCGTTGTCGGCGTTCCACGAACCCGACAGGCCCGCGAGGAACGGTCCACGGCCGACGATCTGGAAATTGCCCCAGGTCAGCAGCGGATCACCCGCCGCCCAGGCGTCGGACAGATACAGCGTGGTGCCCGGCAGCAGCGGCTCGAAACGCTGGTCGGCCGGGAACTGACGGATCCGGCGGAAGTCCGCCACGTATCCGTAGAGCGCCGGGAACTTGCGCTGGTCGTAGTCCCAGACGTTCATGAACGAGGTGCCGCGAAACTGCTGCGGCCCCGTGAAGAAGACGGTCTGGAAACGCAGCTTGTCCTTGTGCTCGGTCCAGTACGGCTTCGGATCCATGCTGACGCGTGCAACCGTGTTCAGTTCGGCCCAGCCGCCGGCATAGCGAAAGCGGGTCTCGCCGTCGATGGCGACGTCGTTGATCTTGATCGCGTAGAACGAAGCGTCGTGGCGTCCCCAGCTCAGCGTCTGGGCGGCCAGCAACTCGATGCCGGTCTTGGCGTCCGGAAACGGATTGCCGCCGATCCAGGGCTGTCCGTCCGCCGCGTTGACGACGTTGCCCTGTTCGTTGAACTTGGCCTTGCCGGCGTTCTTGAGCGTGGTCTCGATGTACTCCCACGGTGACAGCTTCATCACGTCCGTCGTGGACTTGACGATCTTCAGCTTGCGACCGTGCTTGAGGATCTGCTCGTAGCGAATTGGCTCGAGCAGCTCCTTGACGAGTTCGACGTTGGACGCGTTGATCTCGTCGCCCGTCTTGATCTTGCCCTTGGTGTAACCCTCGATCGACAACAGCTCGTCGGGGTAGGCTTTGCTCACTTCACCGGTTGCGGCGAAGGCTTTCCAAGCCGACATCAGGACGCCTGCCGAACCACTTCCTGCAGCGAGCTTCTGCAGGAAGTGACGTCGGCTGTACTGATGGTCGTACTTGAGAAGTTTCATATTCGGCCTTCCGTCTTCCTGCATTAAAAATTCCGGCGGTCGGGGAAGGACCGACCGCCGGATACAAAAGCGCTAGAAAGGGTTAGCGCTGAGGAGTCGTTGCAGCAGAAGCCGGATCAGAACTGGTAGCCGAGACGCAGGCAGACTTCGTCCGCGTAATCGATGAAGCTCAGGAACGAGTTGTTCGCGTTGCCGCCCCAGACTTCCGCGTCGATGAAGTTGTAGAACAGGTTGACGGTCATGTTGCCGCGCGGCTTCCACTGCACCGCCGGCTGCACCAGGACGCCGCCCTGCACGTCGATCAGCATCGCGAAGCTGTACTCGAAGATGTAGGCGTTCGAGGGCTGCAGTGCAGCGAGCACGACGTAGTTCGCGCCTTCGCTGATACCCGGCGTGAACTCCTTGCCAGTGCGAGCGAACGGATTGCTCGAAACCGGCACGTTGTTCGTGAGCTGAACCGCGCGACCCTGCAGTGCGACGTCGGAGTAAGCCTTCGAGCCGTAACCATCGAGCAGCAGACCTTCGAGGCTGCTCTCCTTCTGCCAGAGGTACTGGAACACCATGTAGGTGGCCGGCATGCTCTGCGAGAAGCGCTGGTACTTCTCCATCACGAGGCCAACCTGGTACTCCTCGCGACGATCCGGGGCCTGCGCAAGACCGATATCCGTGAACGCGCGCTCCGGGGTGTAGGTGGCTTCGACGTTGATGATGAGCTGGTCGAGCAGCGAGCCCGGCTCACCTTCGGTCACGTAGCCGCCACCGATGCCGTAGACCTCTTCACGGTAGTAGTTGCGCTCGACGTGGCCATGCGCGCCTTCGAGTGCGATGAAGAACGCGTTGAGCTCGTTGTACGCCTGCTGCGCCGTGGTGGGCGCCGCGGTCAGAAGCTGTCCGGTCGTCGGCTGGAACTCGTTGACGATGTTGGCCAGGCCGAGCAGCGGATCGAGCTTCGTGTAGCCGGCGCGATCGAACCACTCTTCAGCCGTGAACAGGCCGGCAGGACCCGATTCGAACGGCGTGTTGGCGAGCTGAGGACCGCAACCCTGTCCGGCAGCCGAACCCAGGACGCCTTCGCAGTACTGGTTGAACGCCAGGCCGAGCGTGTTGGTGTCGGGCAGCTTCTTGTTGATGTTGGACTTCGTCCAGCGGATGGCGCCGAGCTGGTTGAGCTTGCTCGTGGCCATGGCCTGCAGGTTGAAGTTGCCGAACTCGGCCTTCAGGCGAACGCCGAAGTTGAATTTCTTGTTGTAGTCGCCGTCGAAATAGTTGTCGTGCAGGATGAAGCGCGAATCGACGATGTTGTACGTCGTATTCGAGTTCGGGACGATCGTCGGAATGAACTGCTGGGCGAACGCATCGACCAGGATCTGATCGGTGGCCTGCCACGTGAAGCGGATACCGGGCGCGGACATGCGCTCGTCGGCGAACTCTTCGATGGCGCGATCGATGAACAGATGGCGACGAAGATCGAGGCCGTTGGCCTGATCCATGATGCGGAAGAACAGCAGCTGACCCCAGGCGACGGACTGGTTGCCGACGCGCACGGTCATGTCGCCGCCGGTCCACTCCACGAAGAACGCCGGGAGGTCGACCTGGTAGTGCTTGCCCGAGCGCTCGAACAGCAGCGGATCCTTCTTGCCGTCGACTTCGTAACCCAGGTAGTCGGGCTTGCCGTTGTACTGACGACCCGCGTCGCGGCTGCCGGTCTCGAAGCCGCGATTGATGTCGTTGTAGTCGTTGAAATTGAATTCTTCGTAGCCCAGGCTGCCCGGGTCATACGTCGCGCGGATGCGCGTCTGCAGCGACCACGCGCCCCAGTTGATGCTGGGCGTGGCCTCGAACCGGAAGAGGTGATAGTTGACGATCTGTTCCGCGTCGGGGACGTAGCGCGTGAACGTGTCGGACAGGCCGCCCAGGCTCTGGTTGGACACACCGTCCGTAGGTCCGAGCGGCGTGCCTCCGAGCACTGCTCCGAGATTCAGACCGGTCTGGTCGAAGATGCTGGTAACGGCCTGGGGCAGGATCGTGGAGTTGTATCCGTCGACCGGGTTGCCGGCACTGCGCTTGAGCGCCAGGCCGTTGGTCAGAAGACCGCGCTGGTTGGCCGGCGACGCACGACCCGTCGTGCTGAACGCCGTCTCCACACGGATCTGGCCGTTGAAAGAGAAGTCTCCACCGAACAGCTTGCGGTCCACCGCACCTGCCATCTCGCCCTGTGCATGCACGGCGGTGCTCGTCGCCGTCGACGCTGCGAGTACCGCGACCGCGCCAATCCACCGCTTCCGTTGCAAACTCATGGATCTTCCCTCCTAAAGATTAATTTCGTTATTACCCCAGGTGCCGCGCCATTCAGCGCACGGCACCTCACTCCTTACCTGCCCCGCCCTTCAGCCACCGATCTGGATGATTTTTCCAGCGTGGCCTACCGCAAGGATTCGCCCAGAACCCGTTTCGGTTCGCACGGCCTGATACCAGTCGGTCTTGGTGTCGCCTTCTTCGATCTGGGTCCAGGTCATGCCGTTGTTCTCGCTGCGGTACATGACGCGCATTCCCGTCACCACCACCTGCCCTGACGCCGATGCCGCCACGCCGAGGAAATTCAGTTCCGTCGCGATGTCGCACTTGCCCCAGGTCTCGCCGCCGTCGGTCGAGATCAGCATCTCGCCGGTCTGACCCACGGCGTAGCTGTTCTGTCCGCTCGGGGAGAGGTGCAGCGCGTGGAGCGTGGCCGCCTCGGGGTTGATCGGGCGCAGCACGCGCCACGTCGCGCCGGCATCGTTGGAGCGAAGCATCACGCCGAATTCGCCGGCCACGGTGATCTGGCCGGAATCCAGCACCGAGACCGCATAGATCATCGGCTCGCCGGTGCCGAAATGTTCTGCGCTTGCCATCGACGCCCAATCCGGCGCTGCCGACGACCAGCTTGCGCCGAAGTCCGAAGACTTCAGCAGGGTGCCGAACTCTCCGCCGGCGAAGGCCAGGCCAGAGGAATTCATCTCGACACTGAGCAGACGTGCAGGCACGCCGCTATCCGAAATCTTCCAGCCGCTGCCATCGCGCACCGCGACGACACCCGCCTGACCTACTGCAATTCCCTTGTCACCGCGACGTGAGACCGACAGGAAAGCCAAGGTCGTGGGCGCCTTGTCGACCGCCTTCCAGGTCACGCCACCATCGGTGGTCTCGTAGATCGAGCCGCCTGCGCCGACCGCAGAACCCGAGTTGGAATCCAGCGACAGGCCGAACAACGCGGAGTGGGGAATGCCCTCGATGATCGTCTTGAGCACGCCGCCCGACTTGGCGGGCGCCTCTGCCGCAGAGCTGGCAGTCGCCATGGCGAGTCCGAGCATCGCACCCATCAGCCTACGCATCATTCCCTTCCCCCAAAAAGCAAAATCCAGTCATTGAACTCCCCGGCCGGCCTTGCGGGCCGACCGGGGAATGCAGCTTTTCTTACTTCGCCTGCTTGAAGCCTTACACCGCGCCGAGACGGGCGATGGCGGCCTGCGTGCAGAACTTGTCGACGATCGCCTTCTCGTCACCATTGGGCGCTTCGTACTGGCTCGCGTAACCGCCTGCGATCTGCTTGCAGTGGTTGAACAGATCCATACGGCCCGACTGGATGTCGTGGAAGTGCACGTTGGTCCAGGACCAGTGCGGCTTGCCGTGACGATCCTTGTTGATGAAGTCGCCTTCGATCTGCGGACCGAACGCGGCGTCCACCTGCTTCCACAGCTGACCGCGACGGTCGAAGGTGATGTAAGCCACCAGCATGCCGTTGCGGGCATCGACCCAGACCTTCTTCTTGCCGACCGGCGCACGCGGATAACCCGTGGGCTCGGACTCGATCGCCACGCACTCCGGCGCGAGTTCGACGGTGTACTCCATGAAGGTCTTGCCCTTCGGGCCGCCGTGCCAGGAATGGTTTTCCCAGTTCGCGTTCGACTTGCCCTTGAAGTTGCCGGCACCGGCGACGAGCAGCGGGCCGCGACCGACGATCTTCGTGTTGCCCCAGGTCAGCATCGGGTCGCCCGCGCCCCAGGCGTCGGACAGGAAGAACGACAGACCCGGAACGATCGGCTCGAAGCGCTGGTTCGCGGGGAACTGGCGCACGCGACGGAACTGCGGCAGGTAGCCGTAGATGTCCGGGAACTTGCGCTGATCGTAGTACCAGGGCACGAGGAACGAGGCACCGGCCTGTTCCTGCGGGGCGGTGAAGAACACGCTCTGATAACGCAGCATGTCCTTCTTGCCCTGGAACACCGGGTCACCTTCGGTGCGGGCTGTCGTGTTCAGCTCGGTCCAGTACAGGTCATACGTGTACGCGGGCGAACCGTCCGGGTTCAGCGAGTACGAACGCACGGCGTACTGCGACATGTCGTGACGGCCCCAGCTCAGCGTCAGGTTGGCGATGCCTTCCTGGCCGGTCTTGATGTCGGGGAACGGGTTTCCGCCGATCCACGGGCCCTTGGTGGCCGTCTCGACGACGTTGCCGGTCTCGTCGAAGCTCGCCTTGCCGTTGTTCTTCAGCGTGGCTTCGAGATAGGCATGCGGGAAGAACTGCGTGATGTCCTTGTTCGGCGCGCGGACCCGGAGACGGCGACCCATCTCGGAAACCTGCTTGTACATGATGGGATCCATCAGGTGCTTCGCGTGCTCGACGTTCTTGGCGTCGATGAGGTCACCGGGCTTGATCTTGCCCTTGGTCTGCAGCTCGATCGAGGTCAGCTCGTCGGGATAGGCCTTGGCCACTTCACCCGTAGCGGCAATCGTCTGCCAGGTGGGAGCCAGGATGCCGGCGCCGAGACCGAGCGCCACCTTTTCAGCGAACTGCCGGCGCGAGTAATCGAAATCGTACTTTCTGATGCGCATTGATCAAACCTCCAGTAAATACTGCGTTAGGGTCGCCGCAGACCTCGTTCTCTCATGTCGCCCGGCGTCGATCGAACAGCGTCGATCGCACCGGAACCATCCTTCTCACATCCAGACAGCAGGTCTCACAGCGTTGCGAAGGGCGTTCGTGCCCGACGCCGAAAGTACGTTTCCAAACGAGTTGGTGGACGCAACATCCGACCAGGCGCCAACACGTCCGCCAGCAGACCGCGGAGCGCCCCCACGCAGACGTGCACGCACGATGAACGTCGAGCCACGCATCGCGGCTTCACGCTTCAGCGAACGCTGTTTCATCTGCATTTGACTCTCCTCCCGCAAGCCGTATGTCCGGCCTTAATTGCACTCGACGTCGCGGTGATTACCGGCGGCGTCTTGAGTTCCATCTACCGCTGACCCGACCGTCCCAAGCCTTCGCGCAAGGGTCCATCGCCTCGATGACGGTACGGTACCATATTAAAATAAAAGCGCAATCCCTCCGGCCTTCCCTCGATCGAAGGCGCAATCACCGTGGAAATGACGCTTCAAAGCGCTGATCCTGCGCGTGCAACGACGCGCGCAGCGACAGCGAACCTAATCCAGCAATCCGTGACTGACTTGTGTCGACATGTCGTCGGCAACGAACGATCCGCGATCATTTCAGCAGGCATCCGCGGACGTGCTCCCGCGCAGGAATACCCACTGGAAATGGCCGCAGAAGCGCTCACGCGAACGTGATCCAGCCGCATGGCGCAGACGCCTTCGTCGTCCCGGCTTCCATCGATTCCGTCTCCTCCAGCATTTTCGCGAAGCCTTTTTGGATGGCTTCTTGGGTCGGGTCCGAACGGGCAGTGACGCAGCCCGGGCGGCCCTTGCTTCTCGATGTTGCTACAACCCCAGCATCCCACCTGACGGGCCGCCGTCGATGCTGCTATGCAGCGTGAACGGTACGGTTCCCTATCAAATTGAATTCTCGACCTTTCTGCCCCCACCTTAAGTTTGGTCAGTCCCGTCTTCAGCTCTTGCCGCGCTTGACGTCATCCAGGAATCCCAGCAGCAGCCGATTGGTCTGCTCCGGGTACTCCTGCTGAATCCAGTGGCCGCTGCCGGCCACCATGTGCGTTCCGTGATAGTTCTGGATGCGTCGAGGTGCGGCCTTGATCGCCTCGGCGCCCCAGATCGTGCCCACGTCGAATTCGCCACCAATGAACACCGCGGGCGGCGTCAACGGCTTGCCCGCCTGCGATTCCAGGTCGTGCCAGTCGGCATCGATGTTGTGATAGAAGCTCAGCGGTCCGCTGAAACCCGAGCGTTCGAACTCGCTCGCGAAGAAATCCAGATCGGCATTCGTCATCCACGCGGGCATCGTTTCCGGATAGACGAACGAATCCATCAGCTTCGCGCCCTTGGGCATGCACAGCGGCCCATGCCGGATGGCGTCCACTGGATCGATCACCGCCCCGTTGAGCGATCGCACTGCAGCACCGACCGCTTCGCCCGATACCGTGTAGATCAGGCCCTTGAGCCATGTCCGCAGATCGGCCTCGATCTCCTCGAGAATTCCGGACTGTTCCGAGAAATAGTCCTGGTAAAACACCTTCCCCGGACCCGCCAGCTCGACGTGGTGATCGCGCGGCCGCTTCTCGCCGAAGGTGTTGCCGGGCAGGCAGATCAGCGCGCGGTCGGCGAACGGCACGCTCACGCCGACGACGCCGCTGCAACGTTCCGGGTGCAACCACGCGAACGTCCACGCCACCGGCGCGCCCCAGTCGTGCCCGACGATGAAGGCCTTCTCGACACCGTAGGCATCGATGACGCCGAGGATATCTTTCACCAGCGGGCCGATGCGATAGGCCTCCTGCACGCGGAACTTCGACGAACTGCCGTAGCCGCGCTGATCGATCGCCACGGCCTTGTAGCCGGCGTTGGCCAATGCCGTGAGCTGATGGCGCCAGGAGTACCAGGATTCCGGAAACCCGTGGATCAGGACGACCAGCGGCCCCTCGCCTTCTTCCACGGCGTGGATCCGAACGCCATTGGCGTTGATCATCCGGTGCTTCCGTTGATGCATTCCGCTCTCCATGCGCTTTGGGCTTTTTGTCAGGTCGTCGTACTACGCGCGTCGCGCCACAGGCACGCCGGACGACCGGAGCTCCGGCGTCGGCGCGTAATTGCGCTCGATGAGTGTCTTGCGCCCACGTAGCTTCGTCCAGGCCCACTTGCCGAGCACCCGCGCGATCATCACCGGCGTGAGCAGCGCGAACGGCGGCTTCACCATGTGGATCACCGCCAGGAACGTGCGATAGGCATCCATGTCGTCGTGCACCAGCTCGGTCACGCGGTCCATGTACCAGTTGAGTCCGCCGAAATAGAACGGTCGCTTCTTCTCCACGTCCTTGATCCACGAGAACCGCAGCGTCTGCTCGCGAATCACGAACCACGCGCCGTCGGCGATCTTGCCGGCCGCGCGGAAATAACGTCGCGGAAGCTGCGGACTCGTCGGCGCGTAGCGCTGCATCGCATCACGCAGCTGCGCGACTTCCTGCAGCGTGATCGTCATGCCCAGTCCCGCCACGGGGTCGGTGCTCGTATACGAATCGCCGATCGCGACCAGCGCGTTGGGGAGGCGATCCAGCTTCTCGTAGTGATAGCGCTGCATGCGCGGACTGCGGAAGTTGTACACCGACGAGGCCGGCTCCAGGCCTTCGATGTTCTGCGCCACCAGCGGCGACTGCATGCGCTTGGCGAACTCGCGGAACTCCTGCACGTTGCGCGGCGGCGAATAGCAGTTGTATTCGATCAGCGAACAGCAAAGGATCGTGCGGCTGCTGTCGACGTAGTACTGCGCCGCGTAGGTCTGCTCGTTGGGCCGATAGGCGTAGCAGATCTCCATGACCTTGTCGTTCCACTGCCGCTCGGGCGGCACGTGGAACCACATGCTCGAATAGAAGCAGTTGAGGATGTCCTGCTCGAGTTCGGGCTTGCCCGCGCCCATGCGCTCGAGGAACTCGGGCAGGCGCGTGTTCTTGCCGGACGCGTCCACGACGAACTCGGCCGGAATCACCTTGAGCCCGTCTTCACCGTCGACGGCGACGCCGATGACCGTGTTGGTCGACTCGTCGTACACCAGGTCCTGCATCTGCGTGTCGTAGCGATACTCCACGCGCGGCTCGGCATCGAGCCGTCGGCGCACGCACCACTCCAGCAGCGGACGGCCTGCGCAGACGATCTGGATATCGCTCTTGCAGCGCTTCTTCCACGACCCGGCCAGGCGCAGGTGGTACTGCTCGGCCATGTCCACCTTGAACGCACCCTCGCGCACCATGTCGTCGATGATGCCGGGGAACAGTTTCTCGAGTTCCTGCTGGCCCGCCGTCAGCAGGTGATGCAGATGCCAGCCCTGCGCCGCACCGGGCCGGCCTTCCATGCGCCGATGCTGGGGATCCATCTCCAGCACGATGACCTTGTCGAAGCGCTCCGTCAGAACCTTGGCCGACGCGATGCCGGCGATGCTGCCGCCGATGACCACCGCCGTGCCGCGGCCTTCGCGCGCGATCGCCGCGAGGTCCGCCGTCTTCACGTCGAACTGCGGCGGCACGCGCGATCGCAGCCGCGCGCCGGTCTGCACGAACTTCTCGAAGTACATGCCGACCTGCTGCAGGTTGGCGCGCGCCAGCCATTCGCGCGTCGCGTCGACCATCGCGCCCGGACCGCAGAGATAGACGTCTGCATTGCCGTGATTGAGCGTGTCGGCGTCGAGCAGATGGGTGACCCAGCCCACCGGGCCGGGCCAGCGCGGATCGGCATTCATCACGATGCTGCGGACCGTCAGCTGCGGCTGGCGTTCCGAGAGTTCGCGCAACTCGTCGAGCTTGCACAGATCCTCGTAGTGCGTGACGCCGTAGAGCAGGGTCACGGGATGCGCGAGCTGCACGTCGCGCAGGCTCTGGGCCATCGCGAGAATCGCGGACAAGCCGGTGCCGCCGGCGATCAGCATCAGCGGGCGAGCGATCGCGCGCAAGTGAAAGTCGCCTTTGCTGCAACGCAGCGAAATGCGATCGCCGGGCTTGGCGCCGTTGCGCAGGTAATCCGACATCGCGCCCTTGGGCAGCAGGCGCACGATGAATTCGAGTTCGTTCTTCGCGTTCGGCAGGCTGGAGTACGAGTAGCTGCGCCATTCCTCGGTGCCCGGAACCTTGAGCTGCGCGAACTGGCCGGGGCGGTAGTTCAGCGCCTGGCCCAATGCGGATGCGTCGACGAACAGGACAGCCGTGGTGGACGACACCAGCTCGACGCGCGTCACCACGCCGTCGCCCTGGACCAGCCGAGCGGCGTTGTCGTCGAGCGGGTACTGCAGCTCGATCGTGCAATCCGACTCCACGGTGGTCTGGCAGGTGAGGATCTTGCCGTTGTCCCGCTCGACTTCACTCAGGCCCTCGGTGCGACCCATCTCGTAGCGGCCCTTCGAGCATCCGGCCACGCAGGTGCCGCAGACGCCGCTCTCGCACTCGCTGACGATCGGAACGCCGCTGGCCTCGGCGGCTTCGAGCACGGTCTGGCCCGCTGCGACGCGCATGCTGCGCTCCGCGCCGCCCAGATATCGCACCGTCACGACGTGTTCCATCCCGCCATCCCCACCACTGGAAAAATGTGTCCGCAGGATCGGCCGATGCAAGCCTCGGGACTATCACCCGATAAGGGGATCGGGCGGGCTTGTCGGGGTGGCCCCCACGCAGCCCGGGCAGAACCCGGGGTTGCGCGCGGTCATCGCGGGGAATCCCGGGCTACAGACGGTCCAATGGACTGCTGGCGCAACACAACGGCAACGGCGTGCGCGCGATCGACAACGACTTGGCGATCACCTTCGTAGCCCGGGCGAAGCCCGGGGTTGCGCTCCGTCATCGAGGAGAACCCCGGACTCCGTCCGGGCTACGGGTTATCCGATCAGCTGCTGGCGCAGGGCGATGGCCACGGCGTGAGCCCGATCGGCAGCGCCGAGCTTCTCGTAGATCTTCTTGAGATGGGATTTCACCGTCTCCTCGGTGATCGACAGCGACTTGGCGATCATCTTGTTGCTCAGACCCTCCGCCAGCGCCTCGAGGATGTGCATCTCGCGCACGGACAAGGTGCCGCGATCGTCCGCAGCCCGTGCGTCCTGCACGAGACGCTTGAGCAGTGGCATCGTGATTTCGGCCTGCAGGTAGGCGCCGCCATTGGCCACCGAGCGGACTGCGCGCAGCAAGTCGCTGCCGGACGCGCTCTTGAGAATGTAGCCGCGCGCGCCCGCGTTCATCGTGCTCCAGACATAGCCCGGGTTGTCGTACATCGTGAACACGATGATCTTGGTCCCGGGATGCGCCTGCATGATCTCGACGATTGCACTCATGCCGCTCTGCCCCGGCATCTTGAGATCCACGATCACGATCTCGGGGTAGGGCTGCAAGGTCTCCATCGTGCGGATGCCACTGCGCGCATCGCCCGCCTGACCCACGACGGTGATGTCGGATTCCTGGTCGAGCATGCGCGCGATGGCCTGACGCAGCACGTGGTGGTCATCGATCAGAAAAACGCTTGTCGGGGTCATCGCTCGTTCCTGGGCAGCCGTACTTCGATGCGCGTACCGCGGCGTCCGCCGAAGGCGTCGACGCGCAACTCGCCGCCCGCCGCTTCCGCTCTCTCACGCATCGTCATCAATCCATAGTGGCCGAGCGGCACGTTCTCGGGGTCGAATCCTTGTCCATCATCGGAGATGCTCAGCACGACCTCGTCGCCGCGCGCTTCGAGCAGCACTTCCACGGTGGTCGCCTTCGCGTGCTTCTGGATGTTGAGCAACGCTTCCTGCAGCAGCCGGAACAGCATCGCATCCTGCCGTGAACGCCAGTCACGCAGGCTCGGATCGATGCGCCGAACCAGCCGGAATGGCAGCAGTTCGGACTGTCGGCCGAGATACTCGCTGGCCGCCTCGAAGAAGCCGAGTTCGTCGAGCACCGTAGGACGAAGCTCGTTCATGATCGAGCGCACGTCGTGCGTGCAGGCGCGCACCGTCGATTCGAGTTCGTCCAGACGCTGCCGCAGCGCGACACGATCGTCGAGTCCGCCGAGACATTGCTCGAGTCCCTGGCGCAGCGCGAACAGATGTCCACTCATGCGGTCGTGCAGTTCACCGGCGATGTTGCGCCGTTCCTCCTCCTGCACCTGCGCGAATCGTCGCAGCACGGCCTGATAGCGATCGCCCGATTCGCGCAGCGTGCGGGCATGCTCCAGGATCAGGTTCGCGTGCGCGCGCGCCCACTCGGCCAGGATCGCGCCGAGGAATCCGGCAAAGCCCAGCAGGAAGAGCTTGGTGGCCAGCATCAGGAACGTCGCGCTGCTGGGATGCGGGCTGTACCAGGGCTCGACGAAGAAGATCACGATCGTCACCGCGCAGTTGAAGAACGCGATGCCGATCGACTCCCAGACGCCGAAGCGGATCGCCACCGACATCTGCGTGAAGAAGAAGAACGGGTACAGCACCGAATCGATGCCCCCGGTCGCGAGGCAGATGAAGGCGGCAAGCACCGGATCGCCGAAGGTCGTGGCGACGGCGGTGCGACGGATATTCGAACTGCGCCCCGCCTGGACGTGAGCCCAGGCCGCGTAGATGCAGCCGATCGTGTAGATGGCCCACACCGGCGTGAGGCCGAGTTCGTAGCCGTGTCCCTGCAGAACGATGAACCAGCCGATCAGGCCCGAAAAGCGCAACCATCGAATGTCCTTCTCGGCGCGCCGCAGCCGGTTCTCGTCCTGCTCGGCTTCGAACCAGAGCGGTTCCTGGTCGAGCGGCAGCGATTCGGATGAAGACGACAGGGACCAGCCACTGGCCATCGGCAACCACCGGGGTCGTGGGTGTTTGTCGAGGATACCGCGGGCAGGGGGACTCTTTGTCATGACGCGCAAGGCTCACCGTATCCCGGGCGTTGAATTTCGCGGAGCGAAAACGCCGGGTAAGTCCGGGTCGCCTGACCGAGCCCCGAACGTGGTCCGGGGCCGGGATACGGGACCGGCGAAGGTTACAGCTTCATTCCGCTCTGGCGTTCGAAGTCGGCCAGATCGAAGTAATCGCTGAAGCGCGTGATCTTGTTGTTCTTGACGACGAACACACCGGTGACGGGCAGCACGATCTTGCCGCCGTTGTTCATCGTGAAGTAGTCGATGCGCTCGGCGATCACCAGGCCAGGACCCGACGCCAGCGTCACGATCTCCAGCCGCGCTTCCTTGAAACCGTCCAGGAACGCCTGGAAGATCGCGCGGATGCCGGCCATGCCCTCGATGGGCTTCACCGGTACGTTGTGATAGACGGCGTTGTCCGCGAACGCACTGCAGATGGTTTCGAGGTTGCGGCCTTCCCATGCGCCGAGAAAGTCTCGGACGAGCTTCTCGCTGGATTCCTTGGTGTCGCTCATGCGCTGCTTCTCCTGAAATGATGAATGACTACTGGGCGATGTGACCGCCGTCGATCGCGAGGTGAGTCCCGGTCACGTAGCCCGAACGGCTGGAGCCCAGGAAGAGCGCCGCGTTCGCGACTTCCTCGCAGGTGGCATTGCGCTTCATCGGGTTCATCGCCTTGAGCGTGTCCCGGATGACGGCATCACCGCCGAAGAGACGATCCAGCATCGGCGTATCGACCATGTGCGGGCAGATGGCGTTGACGCGGATGCCATGCGCCGCCACGTTGAGCGCCGTCGACTTCACGAGCCCGAGCATTGCGTGCTTGCTCGAGACGTACGCGGCCAGACCCGCGGCACCGACGAGGCCCGCGACGGACGCCGTGGCCACGATCGTGCCGGACTTGCGTTCGATCATCTTGGGCAGCGCGGCCTTGAACGTGCGCCAGGTGCCGGTGAGATTCACGTCGATGTGGCGCGTGAAATCTTCTTCGGACTGCGCCCACACGTCGACGGGCTGGCCCAGGATCCCGGCGTTCGCGAACACGGTGTCGGGATGCCCGAACTTCTGCTGGCCCTTGGCGAACAAGGCGTCGATATCGCCCTGCTTGCGAACGTCGCAGATCGCCCAGACCGATTCCGCACCGCTCTGCTGGAGTTGCGCCGCCACTTCGACGAGACCGTTCTCGCTGATGTCGCCGAGCACGACGCGCGCGCCCTCGCGACCTGCAGCCAGTGCGATCTCGCGGCCGATACCGGCCGCCGCACCCGTGATCAGGACCACCTTTCCTTCGAAGTCGCGGCTCATGAGGATTTTCCTGTCGACTTGCGGATGAACCCGTAGTACTCGTTGGACGGCTTGCCGCCGGCCGCAATGTACTGCGCCTTGGCCTTGGCCAGAAGGTCGGTCTTCCAGGCCTGAGCCTGCGCGTCCTTCTGAAGATTGAACACCTTGACCGCGTTGCCGCTGAGGATCGCCGTACGCACTGGTCCGTCCACTTCGCCCAGCGGCGCGAAGCCGTGCTTCTTCTGCATCTCTTCCGGGATCTCGATGCGACGGAACGCGTCGATCTGCCACTGCGGCGAGCCGTACCAGACGGAGTCCGTGCCCCAGATCACGTGGTCGGCGCCCATGCCCTTGATGAGCTGCCCGAGGATGCCGGCGGCGAGCTTCGGATGCGTGACCACGCAACTTCCGAAGGTCGTGCCCAGTTCCGCGTAGACGTTCTTGACGCCGTACTTGGCGGGCACACCGGCGAGCTCGGTGACCCAGTCGATGTTGCCGGTCTTGTCGAACTCGACGAGCGTCGGCTCCGGACTGGTCAGGAACATGCGCAGGCCGGAGTGATAGATGACGAAGTTCAGGTCCGGCCAGTCCTTGGCGGCCTTGCCGACGTCATCGACCATCGCGTGCTTCCAGTGCTTGAGGCTGCGCTGGTAGTCGTCCGGCAGCAGTCCCTTGTGGACGCAGACGGTGCGGATGCCCGACTTCATCATCTTCTCGTAAGCCGGGTACATCAGCTTCTCGTCGTCCATCCGCCACGGGAACTGCGAGTTCTCGAACGGATCGCCCAGCGTGTAGCCCTTCCAGCCATTGGGCTTGTAGACCTCCACGGCCTTGTCGATCTCGTCGAGCCAGCCCTTCTGGCCGGGCGCCATCACCGAGTGGCACAGCATGCGGCGCGAACCGGCCGCCTCGTTCACCAGGCGACGCGCCTGCTCGAGGCCCGCATTGCCGACGATGACGTTGTCGCCCTGCTCCGACGGCGCGGCGCTGACCAGGCCGATCGTGGTGTCGCTGTCGAAGTAGACCTCCTTGAGCAGGTTGTCGAACTTGTAGCGCTCGAGCGTGACGCCCTCGCGCGCGATCACCGGATTCCAGTTCTTGGCGTACTCGCCAAGCACCGTGACGATTTCCTTCGCGTAGTCGTCGCGCACGAAGTGCAGTTGCACGTCGATGACCAGCTGATCGGCCACGCGCTTGCGCAGCGCAGCAGCGGCGTCCAGATCCAGGCCCGCGGCGCTGGCATCGTTGAAGTAGGTTCCGAATACCGAGTTCATCGCGGCGAACGCGGTCGCGGTACCCAGCGCGGAGCGCAGGAAGTCGCGACGGTTCATGCCCAGTTCGCGGCTGCGGCGATCCGCGAGCTGCCCCAGCAGATGTTCGACGTGCTTCTGTTGCGGCGTCTGCGGAATCGGCATGAACTCGCCGTTGGACAGCATCTGCGTCGGCACGGGCCAGCGCTCCTGTCCAGCATCCAGCGAAGTCACCTCATTGATCTGACGACCATCCAGCCACATTGCGCGCGCTCCTCCGCCGACGGTTTGTCGGCGTGGAGAGGATCGAGTCCGCGCGCCTTCACCGGTATCACGCGAAGCGGGGGATACCTCGACTCATTCGGGGGGTGATGCCAACCGTAGCCCGGGTGAAACCCGGGATGCCGGTTCGATGAAAGAGAAAAGCCCCGGGTTGCACCCGGGCTACGCGTCTATCCGCAGCAGGCGGTCAGGAAGCAGAGATGCCGAGCAGCTGCTCGATCGGCGGAACGGACTTCGGATCCGGCTCCCAGCCCTGCGTGATGACCCAGGCGCGATCGCGCAGCAGCTGCTCCTTGGACATCGCCAGCGTGGCGCGCTGCACGCGGTCCTGCACGGCGCTGTCGCCGTCGCGAAAGACGCCGCTGACCAGCGACCCGGTTGCTTCACGCAGGCTACGCACGGCCTGCTCGATGTCGTACGGCGAGGACTTGGCGCGCTCGAGCGTGGCGTTGGCGTCTGCCGTCTTCTCTGCCAGCGCCGCGAGCGCAGCGCCGGTTTCGCCGCCACCGGATGCGATGCGCTGCAGCTCGGCGGAATACGCACTCAGGCGCGCGAGCTCGTCGCAATCGAAACGGAACTGCAGCGGAAGCTGCTTCGCCATCAGCCCGAGCAGACCCATGCACAGGCGGACCTGTTCCTGGGCGAGCTTGTTCTGCGGATCGACGGCCGGCAGCACCACGTCGTTCATCGCCTTGATGACACTCTTGATCTGGAGATCGGGGCGCATTTGCATGTCAGGGTGCCTCCTCGATGAGCGTGCGCATTTCTTCGAGCAGCGTGTTGCCGATGCCCATCAGCCAGGTGATCAGCACGTCCTGGTGCGTCTTGCCGCCGTTGGCGATGCGATAGCCGGTGGCGAACAGCAGCGTCGCCATCATGTAATCGTTGTAGACCTTGTACCAGTGCACCGCATTGGTATCGACCTTCAAGCCGGTCGCCTTCTCGTAGGCATCGAGGAACTCGGCCTCCGGCAGCAATCCGCAGGTGAGGAAGGTCTTGCCATCTTCCGCCAGATGTCCGAACGCACGCGTCGTCGTCCACGCGAGATCCTGGTGCCGGTCGCCGATGCGGCCGAGTTCCCAGTCCAGCCATGCCGAGATCCGCGCGTCGTGTTCGGTGAACAGGAAGTTGCCGAGGCGGTAATCCGCGTGAACGGTGACGGCCCTGTCCATCACCGGCATATGACGGCGCAACCAGGCCTCCGCCAGGCGCATCAGAGGAACTTCCTCGTCGGCATCCTCTTCCCACACGCGCGTCCACCAGTTCACGCCCCACTCGGCGCACTGCGTGCTGTTCGCTTCGGGAATCTGGAAGGCGCTCAGGTCGGCCTTGCGGTAGTCGAAGGTATGGATCTTCGCCAGGCACTCCACGAACTGCGGCGCGAGCTTGCCGCGCAACTCGGGTGGCAGGTGCGTGCCCAGGCCGGTGACACCGCTGTGTGCGGCGGAGGGCTTGGTCACGCCTTCGGAGAATCCATAGACCAGCGCCGGATACGGCAGGTGCTGGCCTTCGGCGTCGCACCAGAAAACCGGCGGCACCGGCACCGTGCCTTCGAAAGCCTTGATGAGCTGGAACTCACGCAGGCGGCTGGTCTCGACGATCGATTCCGCCGGCTCCATGCGCAGCACCATCGGTGTCTTCTGGCGTCCCTGGCCGGGGCGATCCCAGTCCAGCACGAACGCCATCTGCAACTTCGAAGCGCCACCTGAGAGCCAGCGCGCATCCGAGAGCTGGCACTTGCCGCCGAACTGCGAGCGGATCAGCGACTCGGTTCCTTCGATCAGCGTGCCCAGGGGCATCGGCGAATAGCCGGGGCCGGCACGCCGTTCCATCTTGCGCGTCAGCACGCGATCGATTTCCTTCTCGATCGGGAATCGCTTGCGCAACGCCGCGATCCAATCGGGCGACGGTCGATCCTTGTCGACGACAGGCATCAGTTTCCTCCTCCTTGCGCACGGGGGCGTCGGCGCCGGACGCCGCTCCCCATTTTTGAGTCCTACCCAGCGAATCCCGGGTGGATTGGTACGGTACCATAATTATTTCTCGCTCGAATATCTCCTCGCGAGCAACGCTGCCGGATGCACGCATCCAGCCTATCCAAACGCACAGGGCCTACCCGAACGGGTGAAGTCAGGGTATTTCAGCAGGCTAGAATGGTCGGCATCCGACTGCTTTGGACCGACGCAAAGAACTGCGCGACAAGGTCGGTCGCCAAGGAGAACAATGGTCAAGCGACGCACCAAGTCCGCCGATGTGGCGAAGGTCACCAAGGCCATCGCCACGTCACGCAATCCGGACTTCCTTCCGGTCGGCTCGCCCAAGTCCGGCAGCAACGGCGCAGACGATGCGGGCGCCGCGTTGTCGATCAACGACACCGCGCGCGAAGGCATTCGCCTCGGCTTCCTGATCCACGACGTGTCGCGCATGCGACGCAGCGCGTACGACCAGTTCATGAAGCCACTGGGCATCACGCGTGCGCAGTGGTGGGTGCTCGCGCACCTGTCGCGTCACGACGGCATGATGCAGACGCAACTCGCGGATGTGCTCGAGGTCGGCAAGGCCAGCCTCGGCGACGTCATCGAAAGTCTCGAAGGCGGTGGCTGGGTGCAGCGGCGTCCCGATCCGGCCGACAAGCGCGCCAAGCGCGTCTACCTCACCAAGCCGGCGCAGACGCTGATCAAGCGCATGACGGTGATGGAAAACGAGTTCAACGGCCAGATCCTCTCGGACCTGAGCAATGAAGAAATGACCGACCTCGTGCGCGTGCTGATCAAGATCAAGCACGCGATCTCGCGGCTGGCGCCGAACGCGACGGCAACCGAGGCCGAAACCTGATCCTCGGGCAGACGGAACGGGATTCTCGTTCGCTGCCTGTTCCTGCGCGGTGCCGAAGGCCGGAGGTGCACGCTCGCCGGCACGAGCGCGATTTCCTTTGCTCTCGAGGAGCAGCATGACGTCAGCAACCGAACACCAGCAGCGCGAACTGCGCGTCGCCGCTCGCGCGCTGGCGCGCGGCAACCTGGTTCACGCCTACGGGCACTGCAGCCGGCGCCTCGGCGCCGATGACTTCCTGGTGTGCGCCGCCAAGCCGATGGGCACGATCCTTCCCCGCGACGTGGGTACCGTCGTCCCGGTGAAGGGCGCGCTTCCTGACGGCGTGCTCGGCGAAGTGCGCATCCACCAGGCGATCTACGCGCGGCGCCCCGAGATCGGCGCGATCTGCCGGATCATGCCGCCGCAGATCGGCCTGCTCGCGCTGCTGCGCCGCACGCCGCGTCCGCGACACGGCTTCGGCGCCTACTTCGCACCGCATCCCGCGCTGTGGGATGACCCGCGCCTGCTGCGCGACGACGCCGCGGCAGGTCTGCTCGCGGACACGCTCGGCGCCGGCAAGGCCATCGTCATGCGCGCCAACGGCGCAGTCGTGGCGGGCGAAAGTCTCGTCGAGGCCGTGGCGCTGTCCTGGTTTCTCGAGGAGGCTGCGCGCGTCGAGGTCGGGCTGATGCAGATGAATCAGGACGGCGAACACACGCTGCTGACCGCCGACGAAACCACGGCGCGCCAGGTCACCGCCGGCCGCGTGTACGAACGCATGTGGGAATACCTGAGCTTCGGGGATCCCGAGCTTCCGTAGCCCGGACGAAGTCGGGGGGTTCCTCTCGAATACGGAGCGCAACCCCGGACTTCGTCCGGGCTACGGATGATTCGCAAACCGCTTGCGCAGATCGATCTTCGCCACCTTCCCGTTCGGGTTGCGCGGCAACTGTTCGACGACGTGCATCTCGCGCGGCAGCTTGTAACGCGCCAGTCGTCCGTCGAGAAACGTGCGCAGCCCTTCGATCTCCAGTGACGATCCGGGCTTGAGCGCCACCACCGCCACGACGCGCTCGCCCCACTTCTCGTCCGCCGCTCCGATCACGGCAGCCTCGGCGATCGAGGCGTGTTCGTAGATCGCGCTCTCCACCTCGGCGGGATACACGTTCTCGCCGCCGCTGATGATCATGTCCTTCACGCGGTCGCAGATGTAATAGAAGCCTTCGTCGTCGAAGTACGCGACGTCGCCGCTGCGAAACCAGCCGTCCGCACTCTTGGACTGCGCCGTGACCTCGGGCAGGTTCCAGTAGCCGGGCGTGACCATGCCACCGCGCATGCACAGCTCGCCCGGCACGTTCGGCTGCGTGACCGGATGGCCGTCGAAGTCGATCAGCCTCACTTCATTGAGCATCCCCGCACGTCCACAGGAGCCGAGCTTGGTGAGCGCCCGATCGGTCTCCAGGAACGTCACGCCGGTGGTCGCCTCGGTCATGCCGTAGCACTGGCTCACCGGGATGTTGCGCTGGCCGTACAGGCGCAGCAGCGGCTCGGGCACCGGCGCACCGCCGGCCACGATCAGGCGCAGCGTCGACAGGTCGGCCTGCGCGAAGCGTTCGTGCTGGCTGATGAACAGCATCATCGCCGGCACCAGGAACGTCGTCGTCACGCGGTAGCGTTCGACGTCCTGCATGAACGTGAGGGCATCGAAGGATTCGTGCAGCACCAGATGACCGCCCGCCATCAGCGTCGGCAGCAGCACCACGCACAGTCCGCCGACGTGGAACAGCGGCGCGGCATTGATCGTCGTATCGCGCGATGTGAAGTCGGAGCTGAACGTCCAGCTCAGGTTGTTCGTCCACAGGTTGCCGTTCGTCAGCATCACGCCCTTCGGGCGCCCCGTCGTTCCGGACGTGTAGATCAGCAGCACCACGTCGTCCGGCGTGCCGTTGACCGGTGGCGGTGTGTCCTTTGCTGTTGCGAGCGCGAGCGGCAGCGCCTCCCAGCCCGCGTGCGGCGTCGCGTCGTCGAGCAGGTAACGGCGACACGGCAACGCCGCCTTCACCGGCTCGATCAGTGAACGTTGCGTGGCATCGACCACCAGCGTGTGCGCGCCGGCGTCTTCGATGATCTGCTGCAGCTCACGCGCCGCGAGACGGAAATTCAGTGGCACCAGAATGGCACCGAGACGCGCCGCGCCGAACAGCGCGGCGAGCAGATCCGGGTGATTGAGACCCAGCCATGCGATGCGATCGCCCGCCTTCACACCGCCGGCAGCGAAGACGGCCGCCATGCGCTCGATGCGCTGCTGGAACTCGCCGTAACTGTACGTCCGGCCCTTGAAGCTGACGGCCGGTCGTTCCGGCGCGCGTGCAGCCCGTCGACGAAACCACTCGGCTGCGCCGTTGGGATCGATGCGTCCCTCGTCCATGTTCTCTCCCTGCATAAAAACTTCAGAGCCCGGTCTTGCGGAACTCGTCGATGACGGCCTTCATCCTGAGCAGCGAGAACAGGTTGATCATCTGATTGAGTCCGAGCTGCGCGAAGTCGGCGAGCTTGGCCTTCTCGCCAGGTGCGTACGGCGGAATGCGCGCCATGAACGCGGCGATCTCGGCCTTCGCCAGGTCCTTCGCGCGATCCACGTAGAGCTCCGTGACCTCGGGCCCGAAACCGGTCTTCTCGGTGTAGCCGACACGCCGCATCTCGCCCCAGATCGCGACGATGCGCGCATCCATTCGCGACAGCAGGTGTTTGCCCCTGCGCGTGACCAGTTCGATCGTGCCGACCCGGTCGAGCTCGAGCGCATCGGCCCGGGCCTGCGGATAGCTCTCGATCAGCGACTCCAGCGGCACCAGCGTCTTGTCGGCGCCCAGACGCGCCGCCACCAGCTCGTCCAGGTGCCGGTAGGTCATCGCATCGGTCTGCAGACTGGCCGCGTGGCCATTCAGCGAGCGCTTGATCTCGTCGATGGACAGACGCTGTTCGTCCTGCAGGCGGCGGATCGCAAGGATCCCGCGCACGTGGCCCTCGCCGTACACCGCGACGTTCGGCTTGGGCCGCTGCGGCTCCGGCAAGAGCCCGTTTCTGAAGTAGAAATGGATCATCTCGCGACGCACGCCGGTGCGCTGTTCGAGGTCCCGCATCTTCATCGGTCTAGCGGCTCCACCGCTCGCGGCTTCCCTTTCGTCGGCGCACGGATGCTAGCAGTTGACACATATTTCCATTGTACGTAATTTGATTACACGTTCTGGCCGCGATAGAGACGCGTCACGGAACATCGAAGCGAATCGGCCCGTGACCCGCCCCCACCCAGAGAGGCAGGCACGCCATCTGAACTGCGTGAGGAGATGTGCGATGGATTACCTGAAGTACTGGACGCCTGTGCTGGTGGTGGCGTTGTCTGCTGCAGGGCTGATCGCGGGCGGTGACTGGATGTGGGTGGGCATCATCACCTTCCCGGTTCTGGCCACGCTGGACTCGATCCTGCCGCGCGACTACTCGGTGAGGAAGATGAGCAACAACTTCCTGGCCAACATTCCGATCTGGCTGTGCTGCATCGGCCCGGTGGCGCTGTACCTGGTTTTCGCCTGGTCGCTGTCGGTCCACGAGCTGACGACCTGGCAGAAGGTCGGCGGCGTGCTGAGCGTGGCGTGGATGGGCGTCATCCCGCTGGTGCCGGCGGCGCACGAGCTCTACCACATGCGCAATCCGATCGCGCGCACCGTCGGCCGTTACGGACACCTGTGCATCCTCGACTGCACGCGTGACATCGGACACGTGGTGGGCCATCACATCGACGTGGCCACACCCGACGACGGCGACACCGCCGCGCGCGGCAAGGACCTGTACTCGTTCACCTGGGGCGCCTTCATCGAGAGCACGAAGTACGCGATGAACATGGAAGCCAATGCCCTGCGCAAGAAGGGCAAGAGCCCGTGGCATTACAGCCATCGCGCCTGGCGTGCACTGCTGGCGCTGGGCGCATTCCACGTCGTGATCTTCCTGATCGGCGGATGGGAAGCCAACGTCTGCGCGCTGGCTGGACAGACGATCGCCCGTTTCTGGGTGGAGTCGTTCAACTACTTCCAGCACTACGGCGTGATCCGACTCAAGGGCGCGCCGATCGGCCGTCGTCACCTGTGGAATCACCTGGGCTGGTTCTCGCGCACCTGCGGCTTCGAGATCACCAATCATGCGGACCATCACCTGAACAGCTATCAGGTCTATTACAAGCTGGTGCCGCACAAGGAAGCGATTCCGATGCCGTCGGTCTTCGTCTGCTTCCTGTCGGCGCTGATTCCGCCGCTGTGGCACGAGGTGATCATCAAGCCGGCGCTCAAGCGCTGGGATCTCGAATTCGCGACCAAGGAAGAGCGCGTGCTCGCCGCCGAGCAGAACCGCAAAGCCGGATGGCCGGACTGGCAGAACGAACAGCCCGAGATCGTCGGAAAAGCCGCCACCGTCGGCGTCTGACCGACAGGGTCTCCAAGGCCCGCAGCTTCCGCTGAAAACGCCGCAGGTCGAAAGACCTGCGGCGTTTTCGTTTGCGGATCTCTGTCACGCATCATCTGCGGCCTGTCATCGCGGCTTCCGTAAACTGCTTCCTCTCACCGGCGGCCGCCGCCGCTGCTCCACGAGCTGTCCCACGAATCCTTCCGACCCTTCGAGCCCATGACCTCCTACGACATCGCCTACATCGTCGGCAGCAACAGCCGCGAATCGATCAACCGCAAGCTCGCGGGCGCGCTGGTGAAGCTGGCGCCACCGAGCCTGTCGTTCCGTGAAGTCGAGATCGAGAATCTGCCGCTCTACAACCGCGACTTCGAAGGCGCGCGTCCGGAGCGCGTCGACGCCTTCACCGCGAAAGTTCGATCGGCCGACGGCCTGATGATCGTGATGCCCGAGCACAACCGCTCATTGCCGGCGGTGCTGAAGAACGCGATCGACTGGGGATCCAAACCGGCGGACCAGAACGTCTGGCGCGACAAGCCGACGTTCATCACCGGCACCTCGCCCGGCGCCATCGGCACGGCCGTGGGCCAGCAGCATCTGCGGCAGATCCTCGGCGCCGTCAGCGGCATCGTGCTCGGCGGTGAGTGCTACCTGCAGTTCAAGCCGGAGCTGATCGACGCGGACGGGAACGTCACCGTCGAGAGCACGCGCAAGTTCCTGGCAGGGCACCTCGCCCGGTTCGCGGACCTGGTGCCGAAACTCGCATCGCGTTGAGACGCCACCGCAGCCCGGACGAAGTCCGGGAGGCCTGCCCCCAAAAAGAAGCCCCGCGTGATTGCGGGGCTTCTTCAGTTGCTGCGCTCTTCCGAGCCGTGTCCCGGACTTCGTCCGGGCTACGTTCGCGCAGCGCTCACGCGCGGACCGGAGCACCCAGCGGCGACGCCACGCGCGCTTCCTGCCGATCCAGCTCCCGCAGCATGAAGATCGTCGTGCCGACCAGATACGTGCCCCAGACGAAGACCGGCAGGTAGAACGCGAGCAGGCCGTGGTACGCGAACGGGCCGCTCTTGAAGAAGGCCGGCCCCGCAGCGGTGACCAGCGAGACGGCGCCCGCAAACGTCGCCCAGGTGAACCAGCGCGGGATCATCGGCACCTCGCGCTTGTCCATCAGCTCCACGACGCCGGTCGCGACCATCTCGATGGCCAGATAGATCCAGCCGAGTAGGAACGCGAACCATGACCAGTCGTACCAGGCCTGGATGACGTCGGCACCGAACTCGGGCCGGTACGCCACGACGATCCACGCGCAGCAGTTGAAGAAGATGATCAGCGAAATGAAGATGCCGCAGACACCGGTGGTGATCGACCACAGTGGCCACTTGCCTTCGATCTTCGACAGCATGATCGCGAACTGGATCGAACCCGGCGTCAGCAGGCCCGCACCGATGTAGAAGATCGTGCAGCCCAGGATCGTCTGCCACTGGTAGGTCTCGGTGAACCAGATCTTGGTGGCCTCCATCCCGATATCGGCCGGTGCCGGCGCCCAGAAATGCGCGATGCCCAGCCAGCCGATGACCGTGAGCGCCACGAAGACGAACGTGCACCAAAGTCCCGCCTTCTGCGATCCGATGTTTTCCTGCTGCATGAGTAGCTCCTCGTTCTCTGGTTATGTCCGTACAGCCCGGTTCAGAACACCAGAACCGGCTTGATCGCCACGCCCTTCTCCGACTCGTGCGCGGCTTCGTTGATCTGGTCGAACGGGAACTTCTTGATCAGCCGGTCGAACGGAAACTTGCCGGCCTTGTAGTAGCCGAGCATCTGCGGAATGAACGTCTGCGGATCGGCATCGCCCTCGGTGATGCACTTCACCCCGACACCGCGCATCAGCATGCTCATCATGTTCGCCGGCAGCATCGCGTCCGGCGGCGGCACGGCGATCAGGCCGAGCATGCCGTTGGGCAGCATCGTTTCCATGGCCACCGCGATCACCGCCGGAATGCCGGTCGTGTCGACCGCGTGCGTCACGCCGCCGCCCGCAAGCTCCTTGATCTTCGCCAGCACATCGGCGGTTTCCTTGGGATTGATCACGTGCGTGGCACCCAGCTCCAGCGCGAGCTTGCCGCGCTCGGCATTGGGTTCCACGACGATCACGATGCCCGCGTCGACCGCACGCGCGCCGAGCAGCGCGCTCAGGCCCACTGCGCCGCCGCCGAACACCGCCAGCGACTCGCCCTTCTTCAGACCCAGCGAATTGATCACGGCGCCGGCGCCGGTCTGGATGCCGCAGCCGAGCGGCCCGAGCAGTTCGAGCGGCAGGCTCTTGTCGACGACCACCGTGTTGCGCTCGTGTGCGACCGCGTAGGAACCGAATGAGGACTGCCCGAAGAAATTGGCGTGAACCACGCTGCCGTTCTGGCTGAGCGCCGTCGAGGCATCGGCCGGACGCACGCCGGAGAAGTTGTTCGCCAGGAAGTTGTAGCAATACGCCGGCAGCGACTGGTTGCACGTGGGGCAGTCTGCGCAGGAGTTGAAGCTCAGCACCACGTGATCGCCGACCTTGACCTTCTTGACCTTCGCGCCGACCGATTCGACCACCCCCGCCCCTTCGTGCCCAAGCACGATCGGCAACGGAACCGGGAAGCCGTCGCGCGCAACGATGTCGGTGTGGCACATGCCCACCGCCACCATCTTCACGCGCACCTCGTGATCGCGTGGCGCCGCGACATCCACTTCTTCCACCGTGAACGGACCGCCGACATTGCGGACCAGGGCCGCCTTGGCCTTCACTGATGCTGCTGCGTTCATGCTCTCTCCGTGAATCGATTGATGTGCGCGCGGCGTGTTAATCCGCGACTTTGACCAGACGGGTACCGCGATTGCGTCCTTCGAACACGCCCTGGAACGCATCGGGCGCGTTTTCCAGCCCGGCGACGACGTCTTCCATCGGCTTGATACGGCCTTCATCGAGCCAGGCCTTCATCTGCTGGTGAAAGACCTTGACCCGGCCCTGCACGTGGTCGGAGGCAACCAGGCCGCGCACGCTCAGGCGTCGCGCAATGATCTCGGACATGAAGTTCATCGTGTTCTGCGTGCGGCCCCTGGCCAAGGCCTCGCCGAAATGCGGCGTCGCCATCTGGCCCACCGCTGCGATGCGCGCGCCGGTGTTCATCAGCGGAACGACGGCATCGAGCGCACGACCACCGAGCGTCTCGACATAGACGTCGACGCCTTTTCCGCACGCCGCCTTGAGCTGGGCTTCGAAGTCCTCGGCTTCGCGATTCACGCAGACATCGAAGCCGGCTTTCTCCACCGCGAGCTGGCACCGCTCCGCCGAACCGGCGATGCCGACGACACGACAGCCCTTGAGTTTGGCGATCTGCCCCGCGAGGTGGCCCAGGCTTCCCAGCGCGGTACCGACCACGACGGTCTCGCCGGCTTGCGGCGGCGCCAAGGTATCGAGCGCGATGTAGGCCGCGAAGCCCGGAAGGCCATAAGGGCCGAGCGCGTAGCTGGGCTTCTGCGGACCGAAGTCGAGATTGCGCAGACGCTCGCCCTTCACCGCGGCGAAGTCGGCCCAGTTCCACAGACCGCTGGCGAGATCGCCGACCTTGAAGCGCGGATGCTTCGATTCCACGACACGACCCACGGCCGAGCCGACCATGGCGTCCTTGAGC
Source organism: Panacagrimonas perspica (assembly GCF_004364935.1). Classification (GTDB taxonomy): domain Bacteria; phylum Pseudomonadota; class Gammaproteobacteria; order Nevskiales; family Nevskiaceae; genus Panacagrimonas; species Panacagrimonas perspica. Next base: position 529,195 of record NZ_SOBT01000010.1, read on the forward strand.
TTGATCGGATCGCGCTGGATCGCCGTGACGCGCTGCACGCGTGCGTACAGCGTCGATTCCATGGCCAGCCAGAGCGTGCGCAACAGCACCTGGCCTTCTTCGATCTGCGGCATCGGCGCGCTGCCGAGCTTGAAGATGCTGGCAGTGGGAACGATGTAGCGCGGGCGCTCTGCCAGGATAATCTGTCTGTTCGCAGGGGTATTCACCGATTCTCTCCTCCGGTACTTACCGTCGCCATGGCCTCTGATCCCGAGGTCTGTATACCGTCCCGATAGCAGTCCCGGAGACAGTGCGAAGCTTGTTGTCAGAAATCGTATGGTATCCTACTATTTCCTGCAAGCGCTCGTTCTGAACGCCCTGGCAGCCAGTCAAAGCGACCAAAATCAAGGGAGAGTCGACATGGGTTTCCTCAAGTCCCTGTTCGGTGCGAAGGAAGCAAAATTCGTCGAGGTCGCCCCGTTCGGAGCGCGCTACGAAGTTCCCAGCGGCGAAACGATGCTGGAGGCGGCGCTCAAGAACGGCGTGCCGTTCCCGCACAACTGCACGGTGGGCACCTGCGGCTCCTGCAAGTGCAAGCTCAAGACCGGTCGCGTCAGTGCGCTGACCGACTTTGGCTACACGCTCTCGCAGCAGGAGATCGCGGCGGGCTTCATCCTCGCCTGCCAGGCCATCCCGAAAGATCCGCTCACGCAGGTCGAGGTCGAGAGCGCCGCGTCCGATGCGCCCAAACCGGAGCAGTACACCGGCAAGATCGTGGCGACCGAGGACCTCACGCACGACATCAAGAAGATCACGCTGGAGCTGGATCGCCCGGTGAACTTCGTCGCCGGCCAGTACGCCAACCTGAAGTACCCCAACATCCGCCGCGCGCGCAATTACTCGTTCGCCGATGCGCCGGATCGCGACGGTCGCCAGCAGGTCAGCTTCTACATCCGCAAGGTGCCCAAGGGCGCGTTCACGGAAGACCTGTTCGCCGGCCGGCTCACCGATGTGCCGTTCGACATCGAGGCCCCGCACGGCGCGTTCCATCTTCATCCCGGTTCCACGCCGATGATCTGCATCGCCGGCGGCTCGGGCCTTGCGCCGCTGATGAGCGTGCTGGAGAAAGCGCGCAAGGATCGCGTGAAGCGTCCCTGCGCCTTCCTGTTCGGCGCGCGCACCGAAGCCGACTTGTACTGCCTCGAGCAGATCAGGCAGATCGAGCAGGGCTGGGCGGACAAGTTCGTGTTCATGCCGGTGCTCTCGCACGAGCCGGCCGACAGCGCCTGGAAGGGCGCGCGCGGCCTCGTCACGCAGTTCATCACCGACGCGATGCCGGGCATCAACTGGGCCGAGGCGGAAGGCTACATGTGCGGCCCGCCGGGAATGATCGACGCCGGCATCGCGTCGATGACCGAAGTCGGCATGACGCTCGAGTCGATCTTCTACGACAAGTTCACCGACGAAAGCCACATCGCGAAGATGCCGTAGCGAGGAGCGGACGCGACTTCTTTCCTGTCCCTTCCTCGATGCGCCTCACGCGAAAGCCGTGGTGAGGCACTCGGGACCAGCGGGAGCAGAGGACGCGACCGCCGTGCGGCACCCCAACCTGAGTTGAGGGGGCGCGGTACCGCTTTCGTGGTACTGACGGGAATCGAAGTGATGCGCCAGCGTAGGGCTGGTGCGCGTCGATGCGTGCACAGCACGCATAGCAAGGGGAGATCCAGATGACTCACATCCAGATAGCGTTCCTGTTCTTTGCCGCGATCGCAGCGGGCGGCCTGCTGATGGCGGGCATGATCCTGGCCAAGATCAAGATCCCGTCCTTCATCCCGATCGGACATGGCCTGGGAGGCCTCGCGGCGCTCGGTTTCCTGTTCTGGGTCAACCTGCAGGGCGGCGATGCGACGCCCGATCTCGCATGGTGGGCCCTGGTGGTGTTCGCCAGCGGCTTCGTCGGCGGACTGCTGTTCTTCCGCGTGCTGTTCAAGCAGAGCGCTCCGCTGTTCCTGATCGCGGGCCACGGATCGGTGGCCGCGCTGGGGCTGTATCTGCTGTATGGCGTTGCGTTCTGAGCGCCAGAGCTCCCGCTTTTCCGTGATCCAGGCGAACCGCGGCGTCGTATCGTAGGAACTCACCGCGCAACGCGATCCGCACGAGGATCGTCGCTGCGCGTCATGCCCAGAAAAGAGGAGATTCGCGATGCGCTTCGACCTGCGATTCAAGTCCCGCCTGATCGCTCCCCTGCTCGCAGCGGCGATCGCTCTGCCGGCGTCCGCGGGGCCCGTGCCCCCCGCGGCGGACGCTCCGGCTCCGAAGAAGACGGCTCCCGCGAAACCCGCGCCCGCAAAACCCTCGGCCCCGCCTTCTGCTGCGCCCAAAGCCGCTGCACCCGCCAAGCCGGCCGCCGCGGCAGCGGCCGCCAAGCCCGCGGAGCCCACCGGCCCCATCCGGGTGCCTCCGAGCGTGCGCGAGCTGCACGTCGTGGCCACCGTCGACGCCACGCAGGAGTGGAAGAAGAACGACCCCGAACACCCGGGCGAGCAGTGGTCCAAGGGCAGCACGCAGCAACGCTACGAGATCACCACGCGCCTGCGCAGCGACGGCAAGCTGCACCTGCGCAACCTGCTGGATCCGATTCTCAACAACCGCCTCGAAGCCAAGACCATCCACCTCGCGCGCATGGCCAAGGAGCGCCTGGGCAAGCCCGGTCAGCCGGCCAAGCTTCCGGAGACGCCCGAAGAGAAGCAGGCGTTCACGCTCGCGCTGCAGCGCGCCAACATCGCGTGCGAAGGCGACCCCACCTGCTACTACAACCTGCAGATGGACGCGGCCATCATCATGGCGGCGATGGAGTATCCGGAGGCGATGAACGAGGACAGCGACCCGGGTCAGTACGAGTACTTCGTCCCCTACGACGACTGCCCGGAGAAGACACGGGTGACGCTGAAGCTGCTCGTCGAAGGCGTGCGCTACAACAAGGACGCCAAGGCCTTCATCCCGTTTTCCGAACGTCGCTCGGCCGACACCGTGAATGCGTCGGACGGGCTGCTGCTGTGCCGGCATTTCCTGGCCGTCATCGACACCAAGGACAAGGACAAGCCGATGTACCAGGAGACCATCTTCGTGCCGCGGCCGGTGGGGATGACCGAATACACGGAGAACGGGCACACCAGCCGCGAGCAGCAGCCGCAGCCGATGCCGCCCCCGGCGGTGGACTGGATGACCGAGGTCCTGCGGCACGCGAAGTCCGACGGCAAGGCCAGCGTCAGCCTGCCGCTGCCCTTGCCGCTCAACGGCAATGCGACGTGGCTCGGCCTGTGGACAGGCACCGCCAACGTGACGATGGAGTGGACGTTCCGCGAAGTGCCCGCGTCCACGGCGCCCGCCAAGCCGTAACGGTAGGGTTCCATACGACCAACGGAGTTCGCATGACCCGCCGTGTCCATGCACTGCTGTGGCTTCTTCTCCTGGGCATGGCCGGCTGCGGCCCCATCCTTCCGCCGCCGTCGGTCTACGTCGGCTGGTACAAGGGCTTCGACACCTGTCGCGATGAGTACGCGGCGATGGATGCCCGGGTTGCGTCCGCCGGTGTCGGCGACGCCGCGTACTACCGGGTGCCGGGCTATCCCTATCTGCGCATCGATCGTTTGCTGGCCTCGTATGCCAAAGAGATCGAGGGGCCGGAGCAGACCGCCGGATGGATACGTCGCATGCGCGAACTGGATCAGGAATCGCGCGAGTTCGAGTACCTGAACCTCGGCATGACGTTCAACCAGATCGGGCAGCAGCGCGACCGCTTCCTCAACTGCAGCCGCACGCTCGCCACCTTCGAGCTCGACGACCCGGGCAATCTCGAGAAGCTGAAGTCGACGGCGCAACCCGACGACGCCTACTCCGGCGTGGCCCGCGCCGTGGGCCTGTACCCGCTGGCCGTTCCGCTGCTGCGCTCCCGGATCCAGGCGGAGCAGGAAGCCGTGCGCAAGGATTTCGATCGGCCGTTGCCGGAACTCGATTCGGGTGGCGTGTTGACGCTGTGGAGCGTCAAGCCGCCGGAAGAGCCGGATTACGAGGAAGTGAATTTCCGCCGCGCGCTGCCCGACGAGTTCGGGTTGCCCGGCCTCACCGAAACGCAGTGGCTCACGCTGACCCAGCGCTACGCGCCGTCCTTGTGGATCGAGACCGCCAGCGATGCCGACCGGCCCGGCCTGCCGCGGCTGACGGGGAGCGGCGTCGACGTCGACAGCACGCAGGCCCTGGTGAACTACTCGATCAGCTTCTCGCGCTTCGGCAAGGATCCGGTGATGCAGATCACCTATTTCTTCTGGTTTCGCGGCAACGGTGCGCCGTCGTCACCTGCCATCGACGGGCTGCTGTGGCGTGTGACGCTGGACATGGACGCCAAGCCGCTGGCTTACGAGAGCCTGCATGCGTCAGGGCATTCGCACTACTGGTTCCCGGTTCAGCCGCTGACACGGCGCGAAAACGCGGGCTACTGGCAGCAGGCCGGTTTCCTTCCGCAGGGCCAGGTGGCGGAACAGGATCGCGCAGTGCGTCTGAAGGCCGGCAACCACGCGGTGCGTCGCGTGGTGCCGCTCGCGTCTGCGCGCGCCGAGCGCACGGCCACGTACGAGCTGCGCCGCTACGAGGAGCTGTACACGCTGCCGCTTCCTTCCGGCGGCTCGCACAGCCTGTTCAGCCCGGACGGTCTCGTGCCCGGTTCCGACGGACCGGACCCCTCGTGGATGTGGTCGAGCGGCGTCCGTCATCCGGGCGCTCTCAAGCAGTACGGGCATCACACGCCGGCCTATGTCGGGCGCGAACACTTCGACGCGCCGTTCCTGCTCGAGTCGGTCTTCATTCCTCCCGCGATCCCGTCGGCCGCCCCGCCGGGCTGATCGGAGCCGGGCGTGATCCAGACCACAGCCGAAGAGCGGGAGCATCTGGGGGTCCTGCTGTCCCGCGTGGCGGGCGGCGACCCGCGCGCGCTGGCCGAGCTGTACGACCTGACCAGCCCGATCCTGTACGGGCTGCTGATGCGCATGCTGCGGCGCCCGGAATGGGCGCAGGAAGCCTTGCAGGACAGCTACCTGCGCGTCTGGCAGCGGGCCGAGGCCTATGACGCGAGCAAGGGCGAGCCGATCGGATGGCTGATCGGCGTGGCGCGCTACCGGGCCCTCGACCTGCTGCGCAGCCGCCGCGACGGTGACATCGAAGTCTCCGATACGGAATCACCCGAGGCGATCGACATCGACGGGCAGGAAGCCAGTCCCGAAGACCGTGCGGTGGAGAGCGAGGGGCTGGAGCGCCTGATGCGTTGCATGCGCGGCCTGACACAGGTGCAACGGAAAAGCGTCCTTCTCGCGTACTACGAAGGGTATTCCCACACCGAACTGTCACAGGCCATGCACGCCCCGCTGGGGACGGTGAAAGCCTGGATCCGCCGGGGACTCGCGCGTCTGCGCGAATGCCTGGAGCGTTAGCAGCGCGGTGCAGAGGCGGTACGGCGGCACAGGAGGAGCGGCACATGCGTTACGACAATGCGGAACTGCTGCGGCAACTGGCGGCCGAGTACGTGCTCGGCACCTTGCACGGCGCTGCGCGCCGGCGCTTCGAGAAACTGCTGGAGACCGACGAGGAAGCGCGCTTCCAGCGCGATTTCTGGGAGCAGCGCCTCAGCGAGTTCGGCCAGGTGCTGTCGCCGGTGGCGCCGCCGCTGGACGTACGCGCCGAGTTGTTGCGCCGCATCGCGCCGACCGTCGCGAGCGTGCCGGAGCCCCTGCGGCTGCCGGCGGTACGACGCCGTCGCGCACGCAGCGTGTGGGCCTACGCGGCAGGTTTCGCCACCGCGGCGAGCCTCGCGTTGGCATTCCTGCTGGGTCAGCACTATTCCGACGCGGACGTCTCAAGGCCGCAGATGGGACGTAGCCCCGTCGCGACGACGACGGCCGCCGGCCCGAGCGAGCCGGGCGACGCCTGGCCGATCTACGCGGCCGAAGTCCGCATCCCGGGTTCGGCGAAGGGCTGGCTGCTGAGCCTGACGCCCGACCACGAACACCTGATCGCGGTGGCCTCGGACGACTTCTTCCAGAGCGGGCGCCAGCAACTCCAGCTCTGGTGCCTGGTGCCGGACACCGACCCGGTCGCGATCGGCGTGCTGCCCAGCGAGAAGGATGCGAGCGTCACGTTCCAGATTCCCGCCGAGGTTCGCGGCCGCGACCAGGTCACGTTCGCGATCACGCTCGAGCCGATCGAACGTGCTGCCGCGCGCGCGTCGCGCCGGCCCGTGGGCCCGGTCCTCAACCAGACGCGAAACCTCGTCGACGCCATCTAGCTCGCCCCCGTAGCCCGGACGAAGTCCGGGGCTGTTCTCAGGGATGAGGAAGAAGCCCCCGGACTTCGTCCGGGCTACGACTAAGTTCGCGCCGACGCGAATGCCTGACGCATCAGCATGAAGATCGCGATGATCGAGATCACCGCGAACACCAGCGCAGGCACCAGGCCGATGATCGAGGCGAAGTTCGATTCGCCGTACTTGTTGTCGGCCACGCTCAGCGCGCGATTGGGCGCGAACAGCGCCGCCCAGTAGAACAGCGTGTTGGCCCAGCCGGTGCCGACCAGCATCCAGTACATGCGCCCGGCGGCGGCCTCGGCGAATCCGAGAGGCCCCAGCAGGATCGCGACGACGAAGATCAGCATGCCGTTGAGCATGCCGCCGATGTGCGTGCGAACCCAGGCGCCGGTGTCGCCCGGAATGCCGAATTCGATGATGCGGCCGGGAATCAGCTCGATACCGCCGAGCAGCGAAATCAGCAGGCCGATGCCCGCGATCATTCCGACCAGCATCACGGCCGCGCCCTGGCCGACCATGCGCTTCTGAAGCGACGTGAAAGTCATCGTGTGTTCTCCCCTGTTTATTCGTAGTGCTGGACGTTACAGAACGTCGTTTACGGAACGTCATTTACCGCAAAGGCGCAAAGGGAAAAGAAAGGACGCAGAGAAAAGCAAAGATCGATGGGGCGACGTGCGCTAGTCAGATGTGCACACCCATCTTCAGGAAGAGAGAGCTCGCGTGCAGTCGGAGCAAGCGCTTCCATGATTGTTGATTTCCTTTGCGTCCTTTCTTTTCCCTTTGCGCCTTTGCGGTGAAATCCTCTCTATCCCAAGCAACGCCTCAGGAGCCGCGAGTCATCTGCTCACGCACCGAGCGCTTCAGGATCTTGCCGGTCGCCGTCATCGGGAAGGCTTCCACGAAGCGGACTTCCTTGGGCACCTTGTAGCCGGCGATCAGCGAACGGCAGTGTGCGATGACTTCTTCCTGCGTCAGCGTCGCGCCGGGCGCAGGAATGATGACGGCCGTGACGCGCTCGCCCCACTTCGCGTCGGGCAGGCCGATGACCGCGCACTGGCGGATCGCCGGATGCTTGGCGAGCGCCTGCTCGACTTCGGCCGAGTACACGTTCTCGCCGCCGGTGATGATCATGTCCTTCACGCGATCGACGATGTACAGCAGGCCGTCCTTGTCGCGAAAGCCCGCATCGCCGGTCTTGTACCAGCCGTCCTTCATCACCGCGGCCGTCGCCTCGGGCTGATTCCAGTAGCCGCCGAACATGTTGGGCATGCGCGCCCAGAATTCGCCGTTGGATCCCGGCGCAACCTCGTTGCCTTCCTGGTCCACGATCTTGATCTCGATCAGCGGCAGCGGCGTGCCGCAGGAGCGCAGGCGCGCTTCGTTGTTGACGTCGTGCTGTTCGGGCCGCAGCAGGGTCATGGCACCCGAGGATTCGGTGGCGCCATAAAACTGCATGAAGCGGCACTTCATCTCTTCGAGCGCGCGCTTGAGCAACGTGGAACTGATCGCCGAGCCGGCGTACATGACCAGGCGCAGCGACGAGAAGTCGGCGGTCTTCGAGTCCGGGTGATCGAGCACGAGCTGGATCGCGGTGGGCACCAGCGCGCAGATCGTCGGGCGGTCGCGCGCGATCAGCTTGAGCATGTTGCCCGGCTCGAGCGCGGGCAGCAGCGATACCGCGGCACCGTTGTACAGCGCCTGCACCGACAGGCCGGTGCCGACCAGATGGAACACCGGCATCACGGTGAGCATCACGTCGCCTTCGCGCCACTCGTACGCCGGCTCGAGGTGCTCGCACAGGCGCATCGCGTTGAGTCCGCCGTGCGTGAGCTGCACGCCCTTGGGCTTGCCCGTCGTGCCCGAGGTGTAGATCAGCATCGCGGTGTCGCCGGGGTGGATGCGCAGGTCCGGATCCTGCGCCGTGCTCTCGCCCAGCCAGTTCTCGAACTCCGCGGCATCCGCGCGCGTGGAGTCGAACACGATGGTCTTGAACTTCCGCTTGCACAGCTTCTCGACCGCAGCGAGCACGTCGACGAACTCGCGATCCACGAAGACCAGTGCGCACTGCGCGTCGTCGATGACGACCGCGACTTCGGGTGCCGCCAACCGCCAGTTCAGCGGCACGATGCCCGCGCCGGCCTTGTTGATGCCGAACAGCAGCTCGAAATAGCGAGCCGAGTTCTTGCCGAAGAAACCGATGTGCGCGCCGGGCTGGATGCCGGCGCCGATCAGGCCGTTTGCGATGCGATTGCTGAGATCGTCGAGCTGCTTCCAGCTACGCCGGCCGAGGCCGTCGATCAGCGCCGGCTGATCGGCCTTGGTACGCGCGTAATGGCGCGGGATGTCGCCGAGGTTCTTGATCTCGTAGTGCAGCCACATGTCGCGTTCCCCCTCGTATCTTTCGGATCTGAGGCCGCCTCAGCGACCCTGGAATTTTGCTTTGCGCTTCTCGACGAAAGCCGTGATGCCTTCGCGTGCGTCCGCGCTGCCGGCGACGATCGCCAAGGCCTGCGCCTCGTCCTCGAGCTGCGCCTCGAACGGCTGGCGGAACGCCTGGTTCACAAGTTTGCGCACCGCGCCGAACGCACGAGTGGGGCCCGACGCGAGCTGGCGCACGACCTTCTCGGTTTCCTCGGCCAGCGATGCGTCGTCGACGAGCTGGTCGATCAGGCCGATGCCAGCCGCGGCCTGCGCATCCAGCATCTCGTTGAACAGGAAGAAGCGCCGCGTGCGCGCAATGCCCAGGCGCGCGGCAAGCACGAATGAGGCACCCGCGTCGCAGGTGTAGCCGATCTGCGGATAGGCCGCTCCGAAGCGCGCACTCTTGCCCGCCAGCACCATGTCGCAGCCCGCGATCAAGGCGACGCCGCCGCCCATGCAGGTGGCGTGCACCGACGCGATCAGCGGCGCGTTCAGACGCTGCAGACGCGCGATGCCCATGTGCAGACCCGCGGTCCAGGTGCGGATGTTGTCCGGCAGGTTGTCGAGATCGTCGGCGAACATGCGGATGTCGCCACCCACGCTGAAGAACTTGCCGCGCCCGGTGATGAGCACCGCGCGCAGATCGTTGCGACCGGACAGCGCGTTCGCGACTTGCGCGAGCTCTTCGCAGAACGCCGCGTTGAACGGATTGCCCAGTTCCGGCTGGTTGAGCGTCAGGCGAGCCACGCCCTCGGTGACGCTCAGGTCGATGCTTTTGTAGATCACGGAAGTTCTCGCAGGAATGAAAACGCCACTGACCTCGTCCGGAGATCAGTGGCGCGATGTGAAGCGGGTTGCCGGATCAGACTCCGACGGTCGCGGCTTTGCCGACGAGCTCGGGCGATTCGTTCTGCCAGTCCGGCCATCCGGCTTTGCGGTTCTGCTCGGCGGCGAGCACGCGCTCTTCCTTGGTCGCGAATTCGAGATCCCAGCGCTTGAGCGCCGGCTTGATGATCACCTCGTGCCACAGCGGCGGAATCAGTGCAGACAGGAAGCAGACGAACACCGACGGCATCAGGATCGCTTCCTTGTGCGGCACCAGCTTGTAGTAGACCTGGTACGAATTCAGGTGATGGTCGGCGTGATTGGTGATGTCGAAGCCGCAGGTGCGCGAGAACCAGCCCAGGTGATTCCACAGGTGACGACGGCCAATCGGCGCGCCCTTGAGTCGGATCACGCCGTAATGCTGGAAGTAGTTGAACGACTCGACCCAGAAGCGCGCCACGATCTGGCCAGCCAGCGCACATAGGTTCGCTTCCCAGCCGCCGATCAGGAAGATCACGACGTGGAACAGCACCAGCGCCAACAACGCGCGATACAGGCGGTGGCTGTAATGCCAGGGGCTGAGGCCCTTCTTGCGCAGCGCGCCGGCTTCCATCTTCAGCGCGTACTTCGTGCTCTCGATCACGGCGTTCGGCGTGAAGCTGTACAGCGTCGTTCCACGCGCGGCAGTGTCGCCGTCATCGGGCGTGGCCACGTCGATGTGATGGCCGACCACGTGCCCGATGTCACGCGTGCAGTCGAGGATGCACAGGTGTCCGTAGCGGCCGACGGTGCGCGCGATCGGATTGCGCATGTGGTAGAGCTCGTGCGCCGCCGGAACGAGAGGAATCACGCCCATCCAGCCCACGCTGAGGATGCCGCCGATCTTCTGCCAGATCGTCAGGTCGTGGACCGACAGCGACCAGGCGAAGACGAAATACAGCGCCACCGGGCCGACGCAGCACAGCCAGATCGGAATGTTGGCCAGCGTCGCGTTGGTCATCTTCCGCACGCCGAAATCGCGCGGGACGATCGAATCCAGGATCGCCAGGATCGGGAAGGTCGCGATGCCGACCCACATCCAGTCGCCCCCGGCGAACAGGCCTGCCGCCGAGCACGCCACGACGAGGACAGGGGTCCAATACTTGAGGTAGTCCATCGATGCTTCTCCGTCCCAATGCATCGTTTCGAGAATTGTTCGGAACCGCCACGATGCTGGCGGCTCCTGACCCGGTTGCTACCGGTGGTTCTTCAGGCGACCGCGCGCTTGCCGCTGTTCGTGTCGTCCTGCGATCCCGCGATCGGGCGGATCGTCGATCCGCCCAGGTGCTCGCGGAACAGCGCACGACCAATGATGTGCTTCATGACTTCGATCGAGCCGCCGGCGATCTTCACGATGCGGGCGTCCGCATAGGCGCGGGCGATGGGGTATTCCCACATGTAGCCCCAGCCGCCGAACAACTGCAGGCACTCGTCGACGACCTTGCAGTGCAGGTTCGACAGCCACATCTTGGCCATCGCCGCATCCACCTCGGTCAGTTCGCCCTTCATGAACTGCTCGATGCACTTGTCGGTGAAGACGCGGCCGATGACGGCCTCGGTCTTCAGCTCGGCCAGCTTGAACTGCGTGTTCTGGAAATCCGCGATGGTCTTGCCGAAGGCCTTGCGCTGCGCGGTGTAGTCCACCGTGTACTCGATCACCGTCTCGGCGACCGTCGCCGAGCGGATCGCCTGCGCGAGGCGCTCCTGTGCGAGCTTGGTCATCATCAGCGAGAAGCCCTGGCCTTCTTCGCCGAGCATCGCGGTGGCCGGCACGCGCAGGTTCTCAAAGAACAGCTCCGAGGTGTCCTGGCCCTTCATGCCCAGCTTGTCGAGGTTCTTGCCGCGCACGAAGCCCGGCAGCTTGGTGTCCACGAGGAACAGCGTGACCCCGCGCGCGCCCTGGGTGCTGTCGGTCTTGGTCGCCAGCACCAGCACGTCGCAGAGCTGGCCGTTGGAGATGAACACCTTCTGGCCGTTGATGACGTAGTCGTCACCGTCACGCACGGCGCGCGTGCGGATGGCCTTGAGGTCGGAGCCGGCGTGCGGCTCGGTCATGCCGAGCGAACCGATGGCCTCGCCCGCCACCATCTTGGGCAACCAGTACTTCTTCTGCTCCTCGGTGCCGAACGACTTCACGTACGTGGACACCAGATCGCAGTGGATCAGGAATCCCGGGCCGGTGAAGCCGCTGCGTGCCATCTCTTCGAAGACGATGACGTCGAACAGGTAGTCCAGGCCCAGGCCGCCGTATTCCTCGGGGATCGTGCAGCAGAGCATTCCGGCTTCGCCCGCCTTGAGCCACAGCTCGCGCGGCACGATGCCGTCCTCTTCCCACTGCTTGTGGAAAGGGGCGATTTCCTTCTCGATGAACTTGCGCACCGAGGAGCGGAACATCTCGTGTTCTTCCTTGAAAAGCCGGCGCTCGAACATGGACTGCTCCCTAAAGTGGATGAGACGATAGTACGGTACCCTACTAGGTATGTAAAGGCCCGTCTGTCCTGGCCAAAACAGGTACGCGCGGCCAACGAATTCCGGACGTCCGGACGTAACTCTGGGAGTGGAAATCGGCCCTAGCCCGGGTGAAACCCGGGGGCGCTTTGGCATCACCGCGGCCGGCCCGGCTTCGAGCGGCTTTCCCGGGTTTCGCCCGGGCTACGGCGCTACAGGCTGCGCGAGATCAGCTCCCGCATGATTTCCGAGGTGCCGCCGTAGAGCCGCTGGACGCGGGCGTCGGCGAACAGGCGGCAGATCTCGTACTCGCGCATGAAGCCGTAGCCGCCGTGCAACTGCAGGCAGGCATCGACGACGCGGCCGTGCATCTCCGTGCACCAGAGCTTGGCGGTCGAGGCATGCAGCGCGTCGAGCTGTCCGAGCACGTGCTTCTCGAGACATTGGTCGGCAAAAGCCCAACCCACCAGCAGGTCCGCCTTCAGATCAGCGAGCTTGTACCGCGTGTTCTGGAAGTCGGCGATCGCCTGGCCGAAGGCCTTGCGGCCACGCGTGTACTCCACGGTGATGTCGAACGCGCGCTGCGCCGAGGCCATCGACTGGTAGGCGATGATCAGTCGCTCCTGCGGCAGCTCGGTCATCAGCGTTGCGAAGCCGGTGCCCTCGACGCCCATGACGTTGCTCGCCGGGACCTCGACCTCGTCGAAGAACATCTCCGACGTGTCCGACGACAGGTGCCCGAGCTTGTGAAGATTGCGGCCGCGGCGGAAACCCGGCCGGTCGGTCTCGACCAGGATCAGGCTCATGCCCTTGGAACCCGGTGCGTCGGACGTGCGTGCCACCACGATCACGAGGTCGCAATGCTGTCCGTTGCTGATGAAGGTCTTGGAACCGCTGATCCGGTAGACATCGCCATCCCGCACGGCGCGGGTCTTGATGCCCTGCAGATCGCTGCCGGTGCCCGGCTCTGTCATCGCGATCGCGCAGACCGTCTCGCCGCTGGCCATGCGCGGCAACCATTTGCGGCGCTGCTCCTCGGTACCCGCGTGCTGGATGTAGCCGCAGCACACGTCGCTGTGCACGGAGAAATCCGTCATCGGCCCGGCGTAGCCCGCGTACGCGATCTCTTCGACGACGATGCAGTTGTGCTTGAAGCTGCCACCGGCACCGCCGTATTCCTCGGGCAGCTGCGGGCACAGCAGGCCGGCGCTTCCGCCCGCATCCCAGAAGCTGCGATCGACGATGCCCGCTTCCTCCCAGCGCTGGAAATGCGGCGTGATCTCCGCCTTGACGAATCCGCGTACGGCGTCGCGGAACATTTCGTGTTCATCGGAATAGACGGGACGGGGCTTCAGCACGGAGGAACTCCAGATCGAATCGAGGACAGGAAAGCGGCGTGTCGGATCGGTGGCATGCGCCAGCAGGCAATCTAGGCAGCGCCCGGCGGCGAGAAAAGCCTGGCTCCGTATATTTTCCCTCGACCGCTATGCGTAGCCCGGACGAAGTCCGGGGCGCCGCCGCTTCCCGTCGCCGACGGTTCCCGGACTTCGTCCGGGCTACGGACGCGGATTCACACGCCACGCCCGCGTGAACAGGCCGACCACCGATTCCACCGCGTGACGCCGGCTCGCCGCGCTGCGCGAAGGCGGGATCAGCACGTAGCGCCCCGCTCCGCTCGCCAGCCCGGCGATCTGCGTCGCGGCCTCGCGCGGCGAATCGATGTCGATCTGCCCGGAGTCCTTGAGCTGCTGCAGATACTCGACCAGCGGCTGCGCGCCCTTGCTGGAGTCGTCGAGCATCGCGCGGCCGAGCTTCGGAAACCGGGCCGCCTCGGCGACGACCATGCGCATCACGGCGAGGTAATCCGGATGCGTGTAGCCCTCGATCAGCTTCTCGACGATCTCGCGCAGGACCTGGTCGAGCGGCAGGCCGCGATCCACCATCGTTCCCAGGCGCTCGCGGACGCTGAGCTGCGCGCGTCGCGCAACCTGCTCGAACAGCTGTTCCTTGGTCTCGAAATGGCGATACAGCGTGAGCTTGGCAACCTTGGCCTCACGGGCGATGCCTTCCATGCTCGCGGCCTCGAAGCCGCGCGCGATGAACACGCGCAAGGCCGCTTCCAGAATGCTGCGGCGCGCCGCGTCGGCATCCTCGCGACGAGGACGCCCCGGCGGCCGCACGCCCTTGCGCACAACTTGCCCCGCCTTGGTTGGCGTCTGGTCCATGCGACATGATGCGACATCCCGTCCGGGTCGCGATCCGGGCCGGCGCGGTGTTATCGTATGGTTCCATATCATCAATCCGGAGCCCTTCCATGGCCCTCTATTCCGCCGACGCACTGGCCGGCAAGCGCATCCTCGTCACCGGTGGCGGCACGGGCCTGGGCAAGGGCGTGGCCGGCTTCCTCGCCAAGCACGGCGCGCACGTCCATCTCTGGGGACGTCGAATGGAAGTCCTGGAAAAGGCCGCAGCCGAGATCAACGAGGGTTGCGGCGCGGCGCGTGCGCACGTCCAGGCCGTCGACATCCGCAAGGCGGAAGCGGTGGACGCCGCCGTCGGCGAGATCTGGAGCCAGCACGGTCCGCTGACGGGCCTGATCAACAACGCAGCCGCGAACTTCATCGCGCCGACCAAGGACCTGAGCCCTCGCGCCTTCGAGGCGGTGACCTCCACCGTCATGAACGGGGCGTTCTTCACGACGCACGCCTGCGGCAAGCGCTGGATCGATCAGGGCCTGAAAGGCTCCGTGGTCTCCACGCTGGTGACCTGGATCTGGACCGGTTCCGCCTTCGTGGTCCCCTCGTCGATGGCCAAGGCTGCGGTCAACGCGATGACGATGTCGCTGGCCGTCGAGTGGGCCAAGTACGGCATCCGCATCAACGCAGTGGCGCCAGGGCCGTTCCCGACCGAGTACGCCTGGCAGATGCTCTCTCCCACCGATGATGCGAAGATTGGGGCTACCCAGGCGGACGAAGTGCCGATGGGGCGCTTCGGCGAGATTCAGGAACTGGCGAACCTCATGATCCTGCTCCTTGGCGATGGCTGCGATTACATCACCGGCGAAACCATCTGCATTGATGGGGGTCATCATCTGGCCGCGCCTTCCACTTTCGCGGGATTGAACAAGCTCAGCGATGACAGTTGGCGCAAGATCCGCGAAGCCAGTGTGGCTGCTACCGCAGCGTCCAAGGCTCAACGAAGCACCTGATTCCACCGGCCCACGCCTTCCCCGCTCCGGCGCGGCGCGGGCGTGGAAGCTGCGCGTCGCAGCGCTCGCGCTGCTGAGCCTTTTCGCCGTCGCGCCGCTGCACGCGGCCGACGACGAGGGCAAGAGCGCCAAGCCTTCCGCCGGCGCCCAGGACAAAGCCCAGAAGGGCGGCCTGGATTGCCCGGAACCGCCGCCGTTCGCCACCGATCCGGCGACCGGCAAGGTGTCTTACCGCGACTGCGCGGACACCCCTGAACTGGTCCGCCTGCAGGGCGGCACCTTCATGATGGGCGAGCACACCAGCACCGGCACGCTCTACGAGCGCCCGCTGCACGAGGTGAAGGTCCCCGGCTTCTCGATCGGCAAGTACGAACTCACCTTCGACGAGTGGGACGCCTGTGTGCGCGCGCGTGGATGCGTCAAGACACCCGACGACAAGAACTGGGGCCGCGGCCGCCGTCCGGTCATCAACATTACCTGGGTCGATGCGCAGCAATACGTGCACTGGCTGAGCAGGAAGACCGGCGAGAAATACCGCCTGCCGTCCGAAGCGGAGTGGGAATACGCGGCGCGCGCCGGAGCCGAAGGCCGCTACTCCTGGGGCGAAGGCGCCGAGTGGGCCTGCGAGTACGGCAACGTGCTGGATGTCACCGGCGGAGAGACCTTCCCGAACTGGACCTGGCGTGCCACCTGCGACGACAAGTTCGCCACCACCGCGCCGGTCGGCAGTTTCCGCGGCAACCCCTACGGCCTCTACGACATGAACGGCAATGTCTGGGAGTGGGTGCAGGACTGCTGGCACAACGATTACAACGGTGCGCCCACCGACGGCTCCGCCTGGACCTCGGGCGGCGAGTGCGGCAAGCGCGTCAATCGCGGCGGCGGCTGGGGCAATCATCCCCGCAGCATGCGATCGGCCTCGCGTGACGCCGACAGCGGCGAAGGCTTCAGCAACGCGATCGGCTTTCGCGTCGTACGCGAGAACTAGGGCTCCCGTAGCCCGGGTGAAACCCGGGAGGGTCGTTCGTCCCGGGAGGAAAGCCCCGGGTTCCACCCGGGCTACGCCGGCGCCGCGCTGCCGCTCAGGTACATGCCGATCATCGCGGCCGCCACGACCAGGACCCACAGTTCGAAGAACAGTCGCAGTCCTCGCGGCGCGTGCCGCAACTCCATGAAGTGCAGCAGCACCAGGCGCACCTTGTAGAACGCGATCGCGATGATCGCCACGGTGCCGGTGCGGGCGGCCACGATGTCCTTGGACAGCACCCAGGTCGTGACCACCGTTGCGAGCATCAGCACGAACCACACCAGGATGCCGGGTCGCTTGAGCAGATTCATGGCGGCTACTTCATCAGGTACAGCAGCGGGAACAGGATGATCCACAGCAGATCGACCATGTGCCAGTACAGGCCGCCGCTCTCGAGCACGGCCAGCCGCCGGGAATCGAAGGCGCGCCGTCGCGACATCTTCCAGAACACCAGCAACATGACGCTGCCGCCGATGACGTGCAGCAGGTGGAAGCCCGTGAGGATGAAGTAATACATGTAGAAATCGCTGCTCGCAGGCGTGATGCCGGCCGACAGCTTGGTGCCGTATTCGAAGGCCTTCGAGATACCGAAGGCGACGCCGCAGCCGAACGCCGCCAGCAACCAGCGCGGAATCTCGTCGAGCCGGTCGTGCTTCGCGGCGTTCACCGCCAGCACGACGAACCACGAGCTCGTCAGCAGGATCAGCGTGTTGATGCCGCCGTAGTTCGGATCCAGCGTGAGGCGTCCGGCCTCGAACACCTCGGCCGCATCCCGCCGGCCGATCATCGTGGACACGAACAGCGCGGTGAAGAACAGCATGTCCGCAGCCAGGAACACCCAGACGCCTTCCACGCCGGGAAGGCGTCGAGCCGGTTTTTCAGCCGTATCGGTCACACGTTCATTCATCGGGACAGGAGATGGGTTCGTCGAAGCCCTTACGGCGCGACGCAGTTCGCCGCGCTTCCGGTGAACAGCCATATTCCCAGGATCAGCGCCGCGGCCGCCACCACCCACAGCTCGAACGCCAGCCTCCAGCTCAGCGGGGCGTGCTTCAGCTCCATGTAATGGAGCACGATCATCCGGGCCTTGAACACCGCGATCAGCAGGATCAGCGATACGACGATCGCCGGGCTCAGCCCCTTGCCGCCGATCAGCAGTCCGGTCGCGATGCTCGCGCAGACCAGGAACGCCCAGGTCAGGATCGCAGCGCGGTTCAGGGACATGGCTGCCATTGCAGTCCCAGGACGTAGAGCAGCGGGAAGATCAGGATCCACAGCAGATCCACCATGTGCCAGTACAGGCCGACCGCCTCGATCTTGCCGCGGAAGTCGGGCGCTCCCGCGTGACGCAGGCTGTAGAACCAGATGAACGCGAGCGCGCCCATACCGCCGAGGAAGTGCAGGAAGTGCGCTCCGGTCAGTGCGAAGTAGTACATGTAGAACGGGTTGGTGTGCATGCCGATGTCGTGCGCGAACTTGTCGCCGTACTCGATCGCCTTGCTCACGCCAAAGCCCGCTCCGATGACGAAGGCCGCGAGGATCCAGTTGCGCAGCGCCGTGAGGCGCCCTTCCCGCGCCGCAGTGACCGCGAACACCACGCACAGCCCGCTGGTCACCAGGATCAGCAGGTTGAGCAGGCCCAGGTGATAGTCCAGCGTGTTCGCAGACTGGTTGTACACCGCCAGTTCCTTGGAGCGGTCCACCATGAAACCGGTGAACAGCATCCCGAACACGATCAGGTCCGCGATGATGAAGACCAGGATCCCGGAGACCAGGTCACGCTGGTCCCGGGACGCACCGATCGTGGGCGCCGTGGAGTGCTCCATGGGCGTCGTGCCGAGCCGTCAGCGATCAGGCCCGGCCGAGCATTTCCTCGCGCTCTTTCGCGAGCCGGGGAATCGCCTTCATCGTGAAGAACGTGATGATCAGGATGTACGCGAACCAGACCACGAACTCGACCCAGAAATTGAGCCAGCCCTGGCGTGCGAACAGGCCCGACTTGAAGAACGGCATCAGCAGTTCGAACAGGAAGCTCAGGCCCGCCCAGATCGAATACCAGCATGCCCATCGCGGAAACAGCGGTTTGGCGCGCTGGTCGGTCAGGCCGGCGACGCCGATGCAGACCATCGGAATCGTCGTGATGAAATAGAACATGTCGATCAGCAGCCAGCCCTGGTCGTAGAGCATCTGCAGCGTCTTGGGATCCAGTTCATCGGGACGATACGAACCGGTCAGCCAGAACACCGACGACGTCACCAGCGGCACCACGGTCAGGCCACCGCCCCACATCTGCAACGTCGAGACGATGTCGTTCTCGTTGCGGTTGATCAGCTGCATCACCTTGTAGATCGCCAGCGTCCACGGCAGGTACAGGCAGCCGAACAGCATCGCGCCGGACATGCCGGCCCGCACCTCGTTGTAGTTCGTGCGGAAGTGCTGGGCCAACTGGTCGGCCGTGAAGTCGGCCGGGATCGGCGGAATGTTGGAGCCCAGCACGCCCCAGCAGATGATGAAGGCGGCGAGGAAGACCGGCCCCATCGCGGCGCAGACGCGCCAGTACTTGAAGTAGGACTCGTTGCTCAGGACCGGGTTGTAGTACCGGAAATAAGCCTCGGTGTTGAACATCCTGGGATCGTTCATGGGGTCTCCGTCGCACTCGCTCTTCGAATAGGTCCGGCATGTGCCGGCGGGCCCCGCGCACCGGGAACTTCTCCGCGGCGGTGGCCATCCCGCATTCTTGTCCTTGGCGCGAGCCGGCTCTACCAGAACCGGATGGATCTCATGGCAGAATCGGCTCACAGCGCGGGGGCGAAAACGAGGGCCGTGCGATGACCCATTCCAGCAAGCGGCGTGCGGAGCAGGCGTTCCGCACCGCGTTTCGCGTAGCGCCTCAAGTGGCTCGCGAAGTGGTGGCCGGCGCGCGCCTGGGCATCTACGGCTGGCAGACACCGGACTTCGAGGGCTTCGAGCTGCCCGAATCCGATGAGCTCGTGCTGGCCCTCCATCTCGGCGGCTCGCGAAAGGTCCGCGCCGTCACCGACCATGGATTGAGCCGCGCCCAGTCGACGCCCGGCATGATCACGATCCTGCCGCCCGGTCAGCCCCTCGCGTTCCGTACCGAGGGCAGCGTGCGCGTGGCGACGCTGCACCTGTCCCGCAGCGACGACGACAACAGTCCGCTGGAGCGCCTGGCCCGCTGCACCGCGCCGCGCTTCGCGTTCCGCGACCCCTACGTCAGCGCCTCGATGGAGGCGATGCTGCGCGCGGCACGCAGCGATCGGCCGATCCCGCCCGACTATCTCTCCAAGCTCGCCGACGCGCTGCTCTGCCACCTCGCGCTGCTCGCCGACCTGGGTCCGGTAGAACGCGCGGTCGAGGGCGCGCGCCTGAACGAGCTGGTGCAGTACGTGGATTCACATCTGGGCGAACGCCTGACCTTGGACGATCTCGCGACGCGTGCCGGGATGAGCCGCGCGCAGTTCACGCGCAGCTTCCGCGATGTCACTGGCGAGTCGGCACACCGCTACATCACGCGTCGTCGTGTCGAGGCGGCGCAGCGGCTGTTGAGCCAGACCGATCGCGATCTCGCGTGGATCGCGAACGAAACGGGCTTCTCGAGCCAGTCCCATTTCACGCGGCAGTTTCACGCGCTGACCGGCAACACGCCGGGCCGCTTCCGCGACGGCCATTAACCGGCGTCTGGGTGCAACCCGGGGGTTTTCCGGACGTCGGCGCAAAGCCCCGGGTTGCACCCGGGCTACGTAAAAAAGGACCGGTTTCCCGGTCCTTTTTTATCTCCGCAGGCCGCGCATCACGCGCGCCGCCGCAACGCTCACCCCATCACGTACGTCGACTTGTACTGCTGGTAGCCGGCCAGCGCCTCGGGACCGAACTCGCGGCCCAGGCCGCTGGCCTTCACGCCGCCGAACGGCGAACCGATGGACGGCATGTAGCCGTTGATGCCGATCGTGCCGGTCTGCACCTGGCGCGCCAGCTTGCGTGCACGGCCTTCGTCGCTGCTCCAGATCGAACCGCCGAGACCGTAGACCGAGTCGTTGGCGATGCGCACCGCGTCGGCCTCGTCCTTGTACGGGATCACCGCGAGCACCGGCCCGAAGATCTCGTCGCGCGCGATGCTCGTGCTGTTGTCGGGAACCGCGAACACCGTCGGCTGCACGAACCAGCCGCGGTCGAGTCCCTTGGGCCGTCCGCCGCCGACGACGAGCTTCGAGTCCGACCTGCCCTTCTCGATGCAGCTCTCGACACGGTTGCGATGCAGCGCAGAGGCCATCGGGCCGACGTGCGTGCCCATGTCCATCGGATCGCCGACCTTCAGCGACGAGGCCATCGCGGCGAGCGCGTCGACGACCTGCTGGTAGCGGCCCTGCGGCGCGAGGATGCGCGTGCAGGCGAAGCAGGTCTGGCCGTTGTTGAGCAGCGACACCGACGGCAGGCCCTGCATCACGGTCTCGAGATTCGCATCGTCGAGGATGATCGCGGCCGACTTGCCGCCGAGTTCCAAGGTCACGGGACGCAGCAGCTCGCCGCAGACGCGCGCGATGGCGCGACCCGCCGCCGTCGAACCGGTGAACGCGACCTTGTCGACACCCGGATGCGAGACCAGATACGCCCCGACTTCACGATCCGCCGCGACCCAGTTGATGACACCTGCCGGCACGCCGGCTTCGGCAGCAGACTCGGCCATGATGTAGCTGTCGAGGATGGTGCCCGGCGAGGGCTTCATCACCAGCGTGCAGCCCGCGGCCATTGCCGGCGCGATCTTGCTGATGGCGAGCGTCACGGGGAAATTCCACGGCACGATGCCGGCGACGACGCCCAGCGGCGCGCGGCTCACCAGGGTCTCGCGGCCCATCTGCGAAGGACGGACTTCATCGGTCTGCAGGTTCTTCGCCAGCTCGGCGTAGTACGCGAGCACGCCGACGGAGAACTGGCCCTCGAGGCCGCTGCTGACGGCGAGCGGCATGCCGTTCTGAATGCTGACCGCGCGCGCGATCGCGTCGCTGCGCTTGGCGAGCGCAGCGACAAAGCGTCCCATCACCTCGGCGCGTTCGGCGGGCGTGCTGTTGGCCCAGGGGCCGGTCTCGAAAGCCTTGCGCGCCGCGGCGACCGCGCGATCGACGTCGGCTTCTGCCGCCTCGGGCACCGAACCGATGACTTCCTCGGTCGTGGCATTGATCAGGTCGAAGTGCTTCTTCGACGACGGGGCAACCCACTCGCCGCCGATGTAGAACGCGTTCTGCAGATGATCCTGGACACCCACTGGGGTACTCCTCCTGGTATGCACTCGAGGCCACGGAACCGAACGGTTTCCGGCCATCGCGACCTTATATCGTATGGTTCCGTACGAGTCCAGCGGGCATCCCGTAGCCCGGACGAAGTCCGGGTCGCCGCTGGGAAGCCGGAGAAGAGCCCCGGACTTCGTCCGGGCTACGAAGCCATTCAGCGCGTCGGCTTCTTCGTGATGCCTTCGGTCAGCAGCTTGGGCTTCGCATCGAGATGAAAGCCGCCGAACGGCTGCGACTTGTCGGACGGCGTGCCGGTGCGCGGTGACGGCGGGTTCCAGCAGTTGCGTGCGTTGGGCGCACCACCGTCGACGCGGATGCACGAACCGGTGATGAACGAGGCCACCGGCGACAGCAGGTACACGATGGCGCCCGACATCTCGGCGACGTTGCCGTAGCGCTGGGCCGGAATCGTCGGCGGAAATTTCAGGATTTCCTTCTGCGCATCCGGCTCGTAGGTATCGAAGCCGCTGCTCTCGATGCCACCGGGCGCCACGCAGTTCACGCGCACGCCGGCCGGCGCCCACTCGGACGCGGCACTCTCGCTCAAGGTCCACATGCCGCCGCGCGAAGCACCCGAATGCGCGTAGTTGGCCCAGCCGTTCCAGATGTCCGCGATGATGTTGACGATGCTGCCGCCGTTCTTTTCCATCCAGCGGTTGTAGACCTCGCGCATCACCATGAAGCCGCCGAACAGGTTCAGGCGCACCACGGCCTCGAAGCCCTTGCTGCTGATTTCCTTCAGCGGCTGGCGATACTGGCCGCCCGCGTTGTTGACGAGGCCGTCGATGCGTCCATGCGCGGCGAGAACGCCGTCGACCATCGCGATCACCTGCTCTTCCTTGCGGATGTCGCAGATGTGCAGGCTGACCTTGCCGTGGATGCCCTCGGCCTCGATTTCCTCGCGCACTTTCGCCAGCTTGTCCTCGTCGCGACCGACGATGGCCACCGTGGCGCCGAGCGAAGCCAACTCATGGGCGGTGCAGCGCCCGATGCCCGAGCCCCCGCCGGTGATGATGATGACCTGGCCCTCGAACAGGCCGGGGCGGTAGACGGATTGGTAAGGCATGGAGGGAGTCACCCGGTGTGGTAGTTCCTTGGTACGGTACCGTATCATCGGCAATCCGTGGTTTATAGACCGACACCGTTCACTTTTCCCTTCGAGGAGACGTCATGAACAAGCTCACCCCCAATCGTCCAGTCCCGGTACTCGATGTCGTGCACGACGGCCGTCACGTCCTGCAGGACCTGCCGCTGGCACGCGAGTCGATCCCCTACGTCATCGCCCTGCCCGAACAAGGCATCGGCGCCTTCGTCTACACCTGGGTGACCAAGGACAGCCTGGCGGGTTCGGCCTGCGTGGCCTTCGGTCCGGGCGTGGCCACGCCCATCGCCGAGAAGACCGACGGCATCGAGGTACCGCGCAAGCAGAGCTTCGACAACTGGAACGTCGGCAAGCTCACGCTGCAGCACGACCTCAAGCTCGAGCGCGCACGCGTGAAGGTCGACGGCGAGCGCTTCGGCCTCGACGCGCAGTTCGAAGCCCTGCATCCGGCCTATGCGTACGCCTTCCATCCGGACGGCTGCCCGACCTGGGCCGCCACCAATCGCACCGAACAGGCGGGCCGCCTGCACGGGAAGATCCGCATCGACGGCAAGGAGCACAATTTCGAGACGGCCTGCGCGCGCGATCACTCCTGGGGCACGCGCAACTGGGATGTGCCGCAGAACTGGAAGTGGCTGCACGCGCAGGCCGGCGACACCTGCGTGCACTTCTGGCACATCAATGCGCGCGGCCGCAACGAGCTGCGCGGTTACGTGTCGCGTGACGGCCGCATGGCCGAAGTCGCGCGCGCCGACTACGAGTTCGAGACCGACGACCAGTACCGCCAGACGCGCATCGTGGCCGAAGTCGAGGACACCGCGGGCCGCAAGCTGCGCGTCGAGGGCCAGTACTTCGCGACGTTCCCGTTCCTGCCGGTCCCGAGCTGCACGCTCAACGAAGGCGCGATGACCTGCACGATCGACGGCCAGAAGGGCGTGGGCTGGACCGAGTTCATGTGGCCCACGGAATACCTCGACTTCCTGCGCAACGAGAAGGCCTGAGCCTGTCGGGGATTCCCCGTCTGGCAGTCCTCGACGGATTGCCAGACGATGGGCCGTTGGCGCGACGACGCGCAGGAGGGGAATTCGATGGACACCCCCCGAGTTCACGAAAGAGCTGGCCGCGCGCGGCTTCAGCCCGCCCATCCCGGGCGACTATCCCGCGAACTGCTTCAACGATTTCCACACGCACCCGTTCGACGTGCGTGGCCTGATCACCTCGGGCGAGATGACGCTGACGATGCAGGGCAAGGCCACGACGTTCCGGTCCGGCGAGATCTTCACGATGCCGGTCGGCGTATCGCACCAGGAGAACGTGGGGCCGAATGGCGTCGAGTACATCTGGGGCCGCTCACCATCCGCATGAGCGTAGCCCGGGTGAAACCCGGGGTTGTTTTTTCACCCCTCGCGAAAAGCCCGGGTTTCATCCCGGGCCCCGAGTCTCAGGCCGCGATGACGAACAGCGCGACCACGCAGGCCACCGCAGCGCCCCACACCAGCGAGCGCAGCGTGCCCCAGTCCGCCAGGTAGCAGATTCCGTACGCGACGCGCGCGGCCACCCAGCCCATCGCGAGCAGATCGATCGTCGACTGCGCGCCGCCGGCGAGATGCGAAATGATCACCGCCGCAGCGAACGCCGGGAACGCCTCGAAGGCGTTGAGCTGCGCCCAGTGCGCACGCTTCTGCATGCCTGAGACGGTTTCCAGGAACTCGCGCGGCGCGCTGTTCTGGCCGAAGGACATCTTCTGCGAGCCGCCGAACTTGGCCGTCGCCGTCCACATCAGCGGCATGAACGCGCCGATCAACACACACCAGTAAGCCGTGGTCATGCCCTGTTGCTCCCTTCTATCGTTGAATGATTCAGCGTCCCGAGAACTCGGGCTTTCGTTTGGCCAGCACCGCCTGGATCGCGTTCCAGGAATCGTCGGTCTTCGCGCACTGCGAGATCGCGCGCGCCTCGAACTCGAGCTGCGTCTCCAGCGGCTGGTCGTGCGTCGACAACAGCAGGCGTTTCATCTCGCCGTAGGTTTTCGTCGGACCGCTCGCGACCTGGCGTGCGAGCGCCATCGCTTCGGCTTCCAGGTCCGCGTCCTCGACCAGACGCGAGATCAGCCCGTACTCGGCCGCCTGCCCGGCGCTCCACATCTGGTTGAGCATCAGGAATTCCGCGGCGCGACGCGTACCGACGCGGCGCGGGATGAAGTACGTGCCAGCGCCGTCGCTGACGAATCCGATGGCGTTGTACGCGGCATAGAAACGGGCCGAACGCCCGGCGACGGCGAAGTCCGCCATCGCGGTGAGCGCCACGGCGCCGCCGGTCACCAGACCATGCGCCGCCAGCACGACGGGTGCGTCGCAACGCGCGAAGCGTGAAATCGCCATGTGCAGGTCCGCGGTCGCCGCCTTCAAGCGTCGCGGCAGCAAGGCGCGATCGGCGCCGAGCCACTTGAGGTCAGCCCCGACGCTGAAATACTTGCCCTGCGCCCGGATCAGGATGGCTCGCACGCCGGGTGTCTCGTCGCATTCGATCGCGGCCTCGCAGAGCTGCGAGCAGAACGCCTGATCGAACGGATTCCCGCGCTCCGGCTGCGTCAGCGTGACGTGGGCGATGGACTCGCGGACTTCGACCTGCACGGCACGCACGTCCACCAGCCTGCTCCTCGTCGGAAAGGCGGAATGCTACTCGCAGACCGTAGCCCGGGCGAAGCCCGGGGCTCCCCTCGCATAGCGAGCGCAACCCCGGGCTGCGCCCGGGCTACGGTGGCGCCGACTTCAGGCCTTCTTCGTGAACGCTGCCTGCGCGACCGAGGTGTTCATGAAGTCGCGGAAGCGCGTCCACTTGCCGTCCTTCATCGTGATGACGTGCACGAAATCGGACTCGATGCTGCCGCCGGTCGATTTCGCCGTCAGGCGCAGATGCCCGGTGACGATCACCTTGTCGCGCTCGGAGATGAATTCCTCGGCATCGAACTGGTGGATGTCCACCGAGGCGAGCACGGTCTCGAAGAACTTGCGCGCACCGGCCTGCCCCTTGAACGTGTTGGCGTACGGAATCACCGGCGGGCCGTAGAACTCGATCAGCACGTCTTCCGACAGCAACTCGAGGATCGCAGGCACATCGCCGCGGCCGAAACGCCCGAAGATTTCCTGTGTGATGGCGACATTGTTGTTCATGGTGATCAGGCTCTCTGGAACAGGACGGGGAGACGGGTGACGCTGTGCTGGAGCAAGGTGGCGCGCTGCGGTTCGGCGGGTTCGCTGCCCGGGTTCATCGCGCTGAAGCGGTCGAGCACGCCTTCGATCAGGCAGGCGGTCTCGAGATTGGCGAGCGGCGCACCCAGGCAGAAATGGATGCCGTGACCGAAGCTGAGTTGCGCACCTGCGTTGTCGCGGTCCAGGCGCAGGCGCCGCGGCTCCGGGAACACTTTCGGATCGTGGTTGGCCGCAGCGAAGAACAGCGCCACCCACTCGCCCGCGCGGATCTGCTTGCCGCCGATCTCGACGTCACGCATGACCTTGCGGAACAGGCGCTGGGGCGGGCCCGCCATGCGCAGGGTCTCCTGCTGGAATCGCGACAGCAGCGTGCGATCCTCGCGCAGTTTCGCGAACACGTCCGGGTTGTCCACCAGCGCACGCAGGCAGTTGGCCGCGTAGTACATCGTCGTCTCGGCACCGGCCACCACGAGCGTGAAGCAGAAGCGCCAGACCTCGTCGCGCGTCAGCCGTGCGCCTTCCGATTCGGCAACCAGCAGCGCGTCCACGAGATCGTCGCCCGGCTTGCCGCCTTCCGCGAGGCGCTTGGCGCGCGCGTCGACCATCTGCATGAAGTAGCCGACCATCTCCATGTTGCTCTGCGTGCGCTCTTCCACGCTCATGTCGGCCGACAACATGAAGGCGTTGGCCCAGCGCTGGAACTTGTCCGTCATCTCGTCCGGCTGGCCGAGCAGCCTGACCATGAGCTGAGCAGGCAGCGGCGCGCACAGCTTCTCGACGACATCGACGTCACCATCGGGCAGTCCGTCGATCAGCTTCTTCACGACGGCCTGCACGTGGGGACGCAGTTCTGCCACGCGCCGCGGCGTGAAGGCCTGCACGACCACGCGACGCAGCTTCGCGTGCTCGGGGTCGTCGTGATTGACGAGCATCAGCGTGGGCGCATCCGTGCCCTGCTGGAAATTCGCCGACGAGAACGTCTGGTGATCCTTGGCCGCGGCGGCCACCTGCTCGTAGCTGAGCAGCGCCCAGGCCTGGATCGGCGGGTCGAAACCCGGCACCGTTCCGGGCGGCCAGTCGGCATAGCCGGACACCGGGGAGTCGGCGCGCAGCGCATCATAGGCAGGGTAGGGATTCGCGATGACTTCGGGCGTCGCGAGTCGGCCAGGGTCGAAACTGGTTTCCACGTTTTCTCCTCAGGGAGCCGGTCTTGACCGTCTCCTCGTTAATAATTGCCAATTTGTAACTATGTCTCCAGGACACGATAAACCCGCGAAGCGAGCACGGTCAACCGTCGCCCCGACGGGCGGCGCGCTGCCGGCCCCGATTTCAGAGGCCGCGAAGGAATTCCTCGACCTGTTCTACCCGGTGCACTACAAGATCGGGATCGGCATCGAGGACGCATTGCGGGGTGGGCGGCTGAGTCGCCACCAGGTCGCGATCCTGTGGCTGATCCGCTCGGCCGGCGAAGGCGGCCGCACGATTCCGCGCAAGGAGATCGAGCGCTCGATCACGCGCTGGTTCGAACTACGAAATTCCGCGATCTCGAAGACGTTGCGCGGGATGGCACGCGAACCGCTGAGCCTGCTCGAGATCCGCGAGCACCCGCTCTCGGGCCGTGAACGCGAGGTGATTCTCACGGCCAAGGGTGCGCGTGAAATCGAGCGCATGGTCGACGAGGGACGGCGCTTCATCCAGACGATGGTGAATCATCTCAGCGGCACCGAAGCCACCGACGGCGTCCACTTCCTGACGCGCGTGAGTTCGGTGATCGATGTCGTGCAGCCGGCGACCAAGGTGTCCGCCGGTCCGCCGCGGCGCAAGGCCGCGAAACCGCGATAACCGTAGCCCGGGTGAAACCCGGGGGTTGCGCCCCGCGTGTGAGGGAAACCCCGGGTTTTACCCGGGCGACACTGGCGTCAGCGTCCGACGCGTGCGCCGATCCAGTCCGTGAGGTCCTTCAGCACGATCGCCCGATCGGCCGGAAGCTCGTTGAAGATTTCGTGGTACAGGCCGTCGTAGACCTTCAGCGTCTTGTCCTTCGACGTCACGCGATCCACCACCATCTTGCTGCCTGCGACGCCGGCGAGCTTGTCATCGCTGCCATGCATGGCCAGCAGCGGCAACTGGATCAGCGGCAGAGCGGCCGGAAGGATCTCGACGAACTTGATGATCTCGCCGAGCGTTCGCGCCGGCACCTTGCCGTGCGCGTTCAGAGGATCGGCCGCGTAGTCGGCGACGACGGCCGGATCGCGTGAGACGAGGCCCGGATCGACGGCGAACAGCCCGGCCTTGGGCGCGATCGTCGACATGAACTTGGCGATCGGCTTCATCAGCGGCGGCGCACCATCCAGTGCGACCGCAGGCCCGGACAGGATCAGCGCGAACAGCTTGCCGGGATTCTTCAGCGTGTAGCTCAGCGACAGCGCGCCGCCCATGCTGTGGCCCAGCAGGAACATCGGCTTGCGCGGCTGCTCGCGGCGCGCGATCTCGACCACGTGATCGATGTCGTCGACGGTGTGCGCGAAGCGGTCGATCATCGTGCGCGGGCCGCCGGACTTGCCGTGCCCGCGATGATCCATCGCGTACACCGCGCAGTCGGCATTCACCAGGGCTTCGGCCACGTGCGCGTATCGCCCGCTGTGTTCACCCAGGCCATGCACGATCACGACGACGGCCTTGGGCCGCGTCGGCAGCCAGCTCTGCCAGAAGATCTCGACATCCTTCTTGCCCTTGAAACGACCTTCCTTGCTCTTCATCTGGCTCACTTCTTCTTGCTCGTGGCGGAATGGGGTGCGGTGGCCGGCTTGCCCAGCGCGATCATCTCGTCGAGCCCCGCCTGCAGACACTCGATCAGCAGCTCGGGCTCGGTGACGGCCGCGCGATCGCTGTTGATGCCGATGCAGCAGCGACCGTTGTGCGACATCATCACGATCATCATCCCGCATCCGGGCACCGGTGCGAACGGCCAGAACTGCGTGATCTCGGCACCGGCCATGTAAACCGGGTACGGAATGCCCGGGACATTGCTGATCTGCGCGTCCTGCGCCGCCGTGAAATCCGCCGTCATCGCCGTGATCGCAGCCAGCGGCAGCCGCGTGACCACCGGCATCATGCGGATCATGACGTCGAGCGCGGGCTCGGCGCGCGTCTGACTCACGAACTTCTGGATGTGACGCACGCGCTCGACCGGATCAGGAATGTCCAGCGGCGCCGCGTACTGGCTGCCCGCGAACTTGTTGCCGCCCATCGGATCGTTCTCGGTGCGCAGCGAGATCGGAAACCCGATCGGCATCTTCGACAGCGAGACGCCCATCTCCTCGTGGTAGCGGCTGAAGCCGCCGACGAGGCCGGCGAGGAACACGTCGTTCAGCGAACCCTGCGCGGCTTTCGCGGCCGCCTTGAAGTCGGTGAGCGGAATCTCGATGCCATCGAAACGCCACGACAGGCTGCGCCGCTTGAACAGTCCGGAGCCCGGGACCGGTCGCGTGCCGAGCACGCGCTTGGCCGACGACAAGTAGTCCAGTCCCTTCTTCGCCGCGTCCGGATTGCGCATCCACTCGCCGATCGAACGCGTCAGCGTGGACACACGACCTGCCGCTTCCGAGGGCAACGCGAACAGGCGCTCGCGCACCTGGCGCGCCGCGACATCCGACGGCGACGGCGCGGGCCGATCGAACTTCTCCTCACGCGGAGGCGGCGGACGCGTGGTCTGGTCGCGCTGCTTGCCGAGCACGCGCGACAACAGCTGGATGATACCCAGGCCGTCCGATGTCGCGTGATGCAGCTTGAGCACGTAACCGGAACGACCGCCCTCCAGACCTTCGACCAGCGTCGCCTCCCACGGCGAGCGCGCCTTGTCGAATGGCGTCATCGCCAGGTTCTGCGCCAGGTCGAACAACTGGCGCTCCGTGCCGGGCTCCGGCAGGCGCACGCGGCGCAGGTGGTAGTCGAGATTGAAATCCGGATCCTCGACCCAGACCGGGTTGCCGACGCCGAAGCTGGGCTCGACGACGCGCTGGCGAAAACGCGGCACCGCCTCCGTCACCCAGCGATGACCGGCGACGAGGCGCTCCCACTCCGGCGTGGCGTCCATCACCAGCACCGAGGTCGTCGTCGAGCGCAGCCGCGGATCGACTTCCGCGCGCCACATCACGGCCTCGAACGCGCTCATCTCGGCGGGGCCGCCCCAGTCGCGCAGTTCGGCCAGGAGGTCGTCGTTCATCGGTTCGGCTTTGCCCATGTTCTTGCTCATGCTTCTGTCCTGAAAGACTTCACCGCAAAGGCGCAAAGGGGTTTGCCCGCCTCCTGCTGCCATTTCGTACGGTGTGCAAAGCGAAGCGTGCACACCGGACAGTGCGAATGGTGCGCACGCTTCGCTTTGCACACCCTACGGTCGCCTCAACCCGACTCCTGCTCCGCACCCGCCGCCAGACGACGCAGACCGCGAAACGCCTGCACCGCGCCGTGTTCGCCCTTCACCACCGCGGCGACCTCGCGGGCGATCGGCATGTCCACGCCGTACGTACCGGCGAGTTCCATGACGACGCTGCTGGTCTTGATGCCCTCGGCGACCATGTTCATCGACGCGACGATCTCCGCCGTGGTCTTGCCGGCGGCGTACTGTTCGCCGACCTGGCGGTTGCGCGACAGCGGGCTCATGCAGGTGGTCAGCAGATCGCCCAGGCCGGTGAGGCCGGAGAAGGTTTCGGCGCGACCGCCGAGCGCTACGCCCAGTCGCGTGATTTCCGCGAGGCCACGCGTGATGACCATCGCGCGCGTGTTCTCGCCCACGCCGAGGCCCTGCCCCATGCCGGCGGAAATCGCGATGACGTTCTTCAGCGGGCCGCCCAGCTCGGATCCGATGACGTCGGTGTTGATGTAGACGCGAAACACCGAACTGGAGAACAGCGGCTGCAGCGCGCGGGCGATGGTTTCATCCGGCATCGCGACCACCGCGGCGGCGGCCATGCCCTGAAGCACTTCGCGCGCGATGTTGGGTCCGGCGAGCAGGCCGGCAGGATGACCCGGCAACTCCTCGTGGATGATCTCCGTCATGCGTCGCTGCGTGCCCTGCTCCAGGCCCTTGGCGAGACTGATGACCGGAACCCAGGGACGCACCAGCGGCGCGACCTGCTTGAGCGTTGCGCGAAAGCTGTGCGAGGGCACGCCCATCACCAGCACGTCGCAATCGCGCAGCGCCTCCTCGAGGCTCGTCGTCGCGCGCAGCTTCCTGTGCAGCGCCAAGCCCTTCAGGTAATCCTCGTTGCGATGCTCGCGATTGATCTGCTCGACGGTGCTCGCACGGCGCGCCCAGATCAACGTGTCGGCATTGCGCGCCGCGAGCGACGCAACGGTCGTGCCCCACGAGCCCGCGCCCAGCACGGTCACGCGCATCGGGCGGCTCATGCAGTTTTCTCCGGCCAGTTCTCGAGCGTGTCCACGTACATCTGGCGCACCTCGGCGATGCGCTCGTTGAGCTCGGTCAGCTTCCACCCGGACACGTCGACCGGCGGCAGGATCGCCACCTGCACGACGCCCGATCGCATTGTCTGATCGTTGCGGCCCATGATCTCGCCGGCATTGCGGATCACCACCGGCACGATCGGCACGCCGGCCTGCATCGCCAGATGGAACGGCCCCTTCTTGAATGCGCCGAGCTTGGGCGTCCAGGAGCGCGTGCCCTCGGGCGCGATGCACACCGACAGGCCTCTCTTGAGGCGATCGACCGCGGGCTTGAGCGCATCCACCGCCTTGCCCGAATCGCTACGATCGAGGAACGCGACCTCCGCCATTTCCATGAAGCGCCCGAAGCCCGGCACCTTGCGCGCCTCGGCCTTGGCCACGCCGGTGAAGCCGCGGCGCACGAGCTGCATCATCACGAACATGTCGAACTTGCTCTGGTGATTGAGCGCGAACACGCAGGGACGATGCGCCCACAGGTGTTCCTCGCCGACCACGTCGAGCTTGACGCCGAGCACCGCGAAGGCCGAGTCGGCGGCCGCCTGTGTCACCCAGTCCACGGTCTTGCGCGCGTTGCCGTGCGTGCGGTGCATGCCCAGCCCCGCGAGGAAGCTCAGGCCCATCGCGCCGTACGCACCGACGGTGCGCGCCATCGCCTTGGCCGGTCCGCGCTTGCGCGGATCGAAGCGCAGCACTGCCCAGCCGGATTCGTTGGCGGTCTTCTCGAGCAGCTCCTTGGGCTGCACCGCGGTGGCGTTTCCGACCGACTTCAGGAACGCGATGTCCTCGTTGCCGTTGGCGTAGCCGTAGCTGTTGGCGATATCGATCTTGTGCGTCCTGGAGAACGCGATCACCGCGTCGGCCTTGCCCTGTCCCCAGGTCGGCGCGCCCGAAAGACCGCCGGTGAGCTTGCCGTTGCGGATCTTCACCGGCGTGGCGATCACGTGCTCGATGCCGTATTCCTCGGCAAGCGGCTCGATCTGGTAGGCCGTGGCGGAGGACGCGATCGCAACCGTGTGGCCCATCTTCTGGTGCGCGCGCACCAGCTTCCAGCCTTCGGGAAACAGCGTGGATCCAACCTTGCCGAGCCACAGGCGCTTCCACAGCGCGCGCATTTCATCCTCGGTGCGGCCGGCCCAGTCGAGGATGCCCTTGCCGATGACCTCGTGGAACTCGGCGTCGGTCAGATCCTTCTTGCGCGCGAGCTTGAGCGTGTCGATGAGTTCCTTGCGGCCCATCTCGCGACGCTGGATACGGTCGATGAAATAGGCGGCCGCCGAGTAGCCGTCGATCAACGTGCCGTCGTAGTCGAAGAACGCGCCGATCTTCGGCCCCTTGGGGCCATCGAGAACACGCTGGATCGCTTCGTCGAGCGCGCTCATGGCGCGACCGCCGCGGCCGCACGTCGCGTGCGATCCAGCTCCTCGATCGCGGCGACGCTGCGCACCGCCACTTCGAGTTCCTGCGCGAATGCGCGACGACGTTCGGCCAGGTCCGGCGCACCCGGCTTCAGCAGGTCGCGGTTGGACGCCAGTGCCAGCGCGTTGCCGAAGATCTCGCGCGACACCGCCTCGGGATGGAGCAGGCGCCGCTGCAATACGTACTGACGTCCCACTTTCACGCACTCCTCGGTAAGCGCCTTCTTGTCGACGGGCTTGTCGACGGGTTGCGCGGCCAGCCGGTCGGCGACCACGTAGTACGCTTCCAGGAACGGCGCGAGCACGCGATGCGCGATCAGCACCGGCACCGTCATCAGGATGTCGCGCCGGTCCGCGGCCATCGCCACGCGCTGGCGGAACTTCGGATCGATGAGGCGTGACTCGGCTTTCTGCTCCTCGCGGAACGTCGCCTTGTCGCTGAAGAAGAATTCGAACTTGAGCAGGTCGCGCAACGCGAAGGCCGAGGCCCAGGCGCGTTCCAGCGGACCGGTGATGTCCTCGCGCGTGGCGTCGAGCAGTGCGACTTCGAGGATGGCGCGGTTCACGAACCAGTGGATCGCGCTGTTGCGGTAGAACGCCGCGACCGAGTGCTGGCCCGGCTCGATGCGGAACACGGCCTGCGTGCCGCCTTCGTAGCCGCTCACGACGCCGCTCTTTTCGAGCATGCGCAGCGTCTCTTCCACGCCGACGGTTCCGCGCAGCTCGTCCAGATGCGAACTCGGCAGGCCTGCCGCCGCGGCGTAATCGAGCAGCGGTTGCACCTGGTCGTGCACTTCTTCGAGCGTCAGCGCGCGATCGGTGACACCGAGCAGCGCAAAGGTGACGAGCGCGGGCGCGGTGACCGGCGTGCAGCGGTTGATGCGCTGGAACACCTCGAACGCGATCTTGGCGACGGTCCACTTGCCGCCGCCTTCGCTGTCCGCCTGCGCCAGCGCCTCTTTCAGCGACAGCGGCTCGCCGAAGCGCACGTACGCGTTGCCGATCCACTTCTGCTGCGTGCGCGCGTACCCCGCGAGCCACAGCAGGTTTTCCTTGGCCTTCGACGCGCCCGCTTCCTCGGCGGCCATCTTGCCGATCTCGTGCATCTGGTCGTACGTCGTGGAGACCGGGACCAGCAGCATGTCGTCGGCGCCGCCGCTCTCGATGGCCGCGACGAGATAGCTCAGCAGGCCGTACTTGGGCGGGCGCAGCTTTCCGGTGCGGCTGCGGCCGCCTTCCATGTACCACTCGAGATTCAGGCGCTGCGCGGCCAGCCACGCGAGGTATTCGCGCACGACCAGCTTGTAGACCTCGTCGTCCTGGAAGCTGCGACGGATCAGGATGCCGCCGGCGCGACGGATGATCGTTCCCAGCGGCCAGAAGCCCAGGTTGTTGCCGCCCAGGATGTGGTTGCGCTTCATGCCATGGTCGCGCAGCAAGCGCGACAGGATGAACGGATCCGCGTAGCTGCGATGCGTCGGCAGGTAGACCAGCGCGTTGGTCTTGTTGAGCTCCTTGAGCCGGGCGAGCGCATCCTCGTCGGCGTCGACGGTCCAGGCCTTCGTGTGCATCGGCCCGAGGCCGTAGTCGAACGCGGCCGCGAACGCCGGGCTCTGCACGGTGACGATTTCCTCGAGGCCCTTGCGCGCCTCGGCGACGACGTCTTCGGGGGTGCGCTGCAGCAGCTTCGCGAGCTTGGCGCACTGGTCCTGGAAGCGTGGCGTCTTGGCGACGTTGCGCGCGACCTGCTTGCGCTGGATCAGCGTGGCGGCGACCACCGGATTGAGGGCCGAGAGCTTCATGCTGCCAGCGACCCGTGAACCGCTGCCGCCTCCTCGCGCTCGGTCCGCGTGGTGACCTCGAGGATCTGCGCGACGACCTGTTCGGGTTCGTCGTACATCGGCACGTGGCCGGCACCGGTGACGATCGTCTTCTCGGCTCCGGCGATGCTGCTCATGATGTGGACGCCGAACTTCTCGAACGGGATGACGCGGTCGTGCTCGGACCACGCGATCCGGATCGGGATGCGCGCCGGACTGATCGCACCGACCGGTCCGTCACGTCCCATCGTGCGCAGCAGGCCGAGGAAAGCGCGGGTCTTCACCATCGCGCGCAGCGAGTAGCGGAATTCGTCGGCCGGCATACGGTCGCCGTGCTCCATCGTCTCGGCGCCCAGCAGCTTGCGGAAGCCCGCGAACCGCAGGAACGGCGAGGCCAGGAACAGGATGAAGGGCATCAGCGCGAAGAACAGGCGGAAGCGCTTGCGGATCTGTTCGAACGAGCTGATGTGGGA
The DNA here is from genome assembly GCF_004364935.1 of Panacagrimonas perspica. Classification (GTDB taxonomy): domain Bacteria; phylum Pseudomonadota; class Gammaproteobacteria; order Nevskiales; family Nevskiaceae; genus Panacagrimonas; species Panacagrimonas perspica. Next base: position 564,288 of record NZ_SOBT01000010.1, read on the forward strand.
CCAGCCGCCCGCAGGCGACAGCGCGGTGACCGAGCGGGCGAAGCCGCGACGGGCCAGTTCGATCGACAGCCAGCCGCCGAGCGAATTGCCGGCGACGTGCGCGGAGGTGACCCCGCGGGCCGCCATCATCTGGATGACCTGGTCGGCGAGGCCGCCGACGGTGGCGTCGCCTTCGATGGCGCAGTCCGGGCCTTCGCAGTGGCCGGGCAGGGTCAGCGCGAACACGCGGTGCCGCGCCTCGAGGCCCTTCAGCACGGGTTTCCAGATGTGCCAGCTGCCCCCGATGCCATGCAGCAGGAGCAGCGGTGAGCCGCTGCCGCCGACGTAGGCATCATTCGGGACCGGCTGGCCGCCTGCGCTTTCTACACTCACAAGGCACTCCCATGGTCCGGCGACGTTGCGGGCCGGACCGGTTGTTCGGTCCGGTCAGACTAACCCAGGGGTGGGCCGCCCTTCCCCGACTTTCTCCGGGGGATACGGGGGCCCTTTGCGGGCGAGGCCGCACGATAGTAGTATGGGGCCATACTACTTTGCATCACCCCTCTTATCAAGCGGCAAACCCTCAGGAGAAAGCGTCTTGCGTGGACTGAAAGACAAAGTGGCACTAGTCACCGGTGCGGCGAGCGGGATTGGCCTGGCCATCGCCAAGCGCCTGGCCGAGGAGGGCATGGTCGTCGGCGTGCTCGACATCAACGCCGAGGCGGCCGCCAAGGCCGTCGCCGAGATCAAGGCTGCGGGCGGCAAGGCCGAGGCCGGAATCTGCGACATCACCCACTACGACGCCGTGAAAGCCGCGGTGGCCGAGATCGAATCGAAGATCGGTCCGACCTGGGCGCTGGTCAACAACGCCGGCTGGGACAAGCCCATCCCGTTCCTGAAGACCACGCCGGACTTCTGGCAGAAGGTCGTGAGCATCAACTACATGGGTCCGCTGCACATGACCCATGCCGTCGTGCAGGGCATGGTCCAGCGTGGCGGTGGCCGCGTGATCTTCATCGCCTCGGACGCGGGCCGCGTGGGCTCTTCCGGCGAAGTCGTGTACTCGGGCACCAAGGGCGCGACGATCGCGTTCTCCAAGGCGCTCGCACGCGAGGTGTCGCGCAAGAACGTCACGCTGAACTGCCTGTGCCCGGGCCCGACCAACACGCCGGCGATGGACGCGTTCGTCGGCACCGGCGAAGAAGGCCAGAAAATTCGCGACGCGATGGTGCGCGGCGTGCCGCTGGGCCGCATCGGCGAGCCCACCGATTACCCGGGCCTGGTCGCGTTCCTGGCCAGTGATGACGCCTCGTTCATGACCGGACAGGTGATCAGCGTGTCAGGTGGTTTGACGATGCACGGCTGAAATCAGCCTCTTTCGGGGGATTCGCGCGTGCAACCCGAATCCCGTATTTTTCGTGTTGTGTCGTCAGACCATCGGGGAAACGACGGTCTATCAATTCATCCAGGAGGAAATCACATGAAGAAAACTCTCAAACTGTTCGCCGGCGCCGTGCTGGCTTGTGCGTCGCTGCAGGCCAATGCGGCAGGTCAGCAGATCCCGCTTCCGGCGAACTTCAGCCTGCTCGCCCTCAGCGGCGGCCTGCTGAATCCGCTCACCGCGATCAGCGGCCAGATCCTCGGCAGCATCATTCCTGCCGCCGGTCCGGTGTTCGTCGTGGTTTCGGGTCTGACGATTCCGGGCTTCGCCGTCATCAACGGCCTGGCCGCCCCGGTCACGGGCCCCAACGGCCTGCTGCCGGCGCTGCCGGGTCTGTCGAAGTAAGCAGCCGACAGGTTCGTCGCACCCAAAGCCCCCGCGGAGCACATCCCGCGGGGGCTTTGACGTTTCAGGGGACCTGCATCGAATGTCACCGGCCCGCGTGCCGTTGCCCCGCGGATCCGCGCGCGAACGCTGCCGGCGTTCTAACCTGCCGGCGATCGCGAGGAATTCCCGATGACCCTTCCCCATCCGCGTGCACACGCCGCGGTGCATCCCGAGAAGCCCGCGCTGATCCTGGCCGATACCGGCGAGTCGATCAGCTATGGAGAACTCGTCGAGCGCGCGGATCGCGCGGCGCAGCTCTTCGCGCGTCTCGGGCTGGTCGAGGGCGACACCCTTGCGCTGCTGCTGGAAAACCACATCCGCTATCCGGAGCTGATCTGGGCGGCGAAGAACTCCGGCATCACCTACGTCTGCATCGCCAGCCAGTCGAGTGTCGACGACGCGGCCTACATCGTCGACAACTGCGACGCGAAGCTGCTGATCGCCTCGGCCCATCTCGTGGGCATCGCGCGTGCGCTGACGCAGCGCTTCGGCGATCGGCTGCAGGTTCTGGCGCTCGACGGCATCGATGCGCCGCCATTCTGGTCGCACGAAGAACTTCTGAAACATGAATCCGCCGTCGCACTGAAAGGGCGACGACGCGGACCATCGATGCTGTATTCGTCGGGCACCACCGGCCGCCCCAAGGGCGTTCGCGCCGTGACACCCGACGATCCGCCCGAGGTGCCGCCACGACGTCACGGCCTGCTGGTGCAGCAGTACCGCTTCGACGCCGACACCGTACTGATCAATCCGGGCCCGATGTACCACGCGGGCCCCGGCCGCTTCATGGTCTGCGTCCTGCGTTGCGGCGGCACGGTGGTCTCGTTCCGGAAGTTCGATGCGGCGGCAGTGCTGCGCGCCATCGAGACGTTTCGCGCAACGCACGGCCTGTTCGTGCCGACGATGTTCATCCGCATGCTCAAGCTCGACGACGCGGAGCGCGCACGTCACGACCTGTCGAGCCTGCGCTGCGCCGTACATCTGGGCGCGCCCTGCCCGATTCCGGTCAAGGAACAGATGATCGAGTGGCTCGGTCCCGTCATCGAAGAGCTGTACGCCGGCACCGAGTCGGTCGGACACACGTTCATCGGTTCGCACGACTGGCTCGCGCACAAGGGATCCGTCGGCAAGCCCGCGCCGGGTTGCCGCATCCGCATCCTCGACGCGCAGGGCGATGAACAGCCACCGGGCACGCCGGGGCTGATCCACATGCACAACGGCAATCGCTTCGAGTACCACAAGGACGCGTCGAAGACGCGCGATGCGATCGACGCGCAGGGCTGGGGCACGCTCGGCGATATCGGATATCTCGACGACGACGGGTACCTGTATCTCACCGATCGACAGTCGCACATGATCATTTCAGGTGGCGTGAACATCTATCCGCAGGAAGCGGAGAACCTGCTCGCAACGCATCCCGGTGTCGCGGACGCCGCGGTGATCGGCGTGCCGCATCCCGAGTTCGGCGAAGAAGTGAAGGCCGTCATCCAGCCCAAGGTGTATCCGGTTCCTCACCCCGAGATCTTCGCCGCGGAACTGATTGCGTACTGCCGCTGGCGCCTGAGCGCGTTGAAGTGTCCGCGCACGGTCGACTTCGTGGAGACCCTGCCGCGCAGCGAAAGCGGGAAGCTGCTCAAGCGCCTGGTGAAGGCACCGTACTGGGCCGGCCGCGACAGCGTGATCTGACCGTAGCCCGGGTGAAACCCGGGGTTGCGCTGCGTAGGCGAGGAAAACCCCGGGTCTTTAATCCGCGGCAACCACCGGCGCCTTCCCACCTTGCGGCTTGGGCAGCATCCACACCAGCGCGAGCATGCCCAGGATCAGCCAGGCCGAAATCCAGAACAGGTCGAGCGCCGCGAGCAGGTAGGACTGCGCGATCAGTTCACGCGTGATCACCCCGACCGCCGCAGGCTCGCTCAAACCCGCGGCGTGGAGCTGCCCGATCGTCTGCTGCAATCCGGGATCGAAGACGCTGGTCGCTTCCGAGAGCCGCGTCTGGTGCAGGACTTCGCGGCGATCCCAGTACGTGGTCGTCAGCGACGTGCCGAAACTCGCGCCGATGATGCGCAGGAAGTTGGACATGCCCGACGCGGCCGGCACGCGGTGCGCCGGCATGCCGTCCAGCAGCAAGGTCACCATCGCGATGAAGAACGTGCTCAGCGCAACGCCCTGCACGAGCTGCGGCAACAGCAGGGTCATCGGCCCGATCTGCGTGTTGAACTTGGCGCGCATCAGCGACGACGCCGCGAACGCGATGTACGCGAGCGTCGCCACGTGGCGCGCGTCGCCCTTGGCCACCCAGCGGCTGGCGAAGGGCGTGATCGCGATGGCAATCAGGCCGCCCGGCGCGGTGACCAGGCCGGCCCAGGTCGCGGTGTAGCCCATCTGCGTCTGCAACCACAGCGGCATCAGCACGAGGTTGCCGTAGAACGCCGCATACACCGCCGTCATCGCGATACAGCCCAGCGCGAAGTTGCGGCTCTTGAACAAGGTCAGGTCCACGATCGGATGCTTGTCCGTGAGCTCCCAGATCAGCCACGCAATGAAGCCCACCAGAGCCACCAGCGCCAGCACGACGATGAACGTCGAACCGAACCAGTCCAGGTCCTTGCCCTTGTCGAGCACGATCTGCAGCGCGCCGATCCAGATCACCGTCAGCACGATGCCCATACGATCGACCGGCACCTTGCGCGTCGGCGTGTCTGCATGCCGCAGCAGCCGCCAGCAGGTGAACGCGCAGAACGCGCCGACTGGACCGTTGATCAGGAAGATCCACGGCCACGTCCAGTTGTCGGAGATCAGTCCGCCCAGCAGCGGCCCGCAGACCGGCGCGATCAGCGTCGTCATCGACCACAGGCCCAGCGCCGCGCTCTTGCGCTCGGGTGGGAACAGCATCAGCAACAAGGCCTGCGATCCCGGAATCATCGGCCCCGACACCGCGCCCTGCAGCACGCGGAAGGCCACCAGCGACGGCAGGCTCCAGGCCATGCCGCACAGCAGCGAGGCGATCGTGAACAGCACCACCGAGATGATGAAGACGCGCACCACGCCGTAGCGTCCCATCAGCCAGCCGGTGAGCGGCAGGCCGATGCCGTTGGCCACCGCGAAGGAGGTGATGACCCAGGTGCCCTGGTCGGCCGAGACACCGAGATTGCCGGCGATCGTCGGGATCGAGACATTGGCGATCGTGGTGTCGAGCACCTGCATGAAGGTGCCCGTGGCCAGCGCCACCGAGGCCAGCGTGCGCCGGCCCGGTGTCAGTTCGATCTGGGCCTTGCCCTCGCTCATTGCGCGGACGAACCCGCCCGGCCGCCTCGCGTGCCATCGTCACCGGCGTTGGCCGCGACGATCTGCGCGATGCGCGCGTCGATCTCCGGATCGCCGTTGTCGGCCCCGCGCGCCACTGGCGGCGTGGGCACGCCGGCGCCGAGCGGCGCGCCGGCGGTGTCGTGGATGTCCACGCGGACATCCATCGACAGGCCGATGCGCAGCGGATGGCGCTGCACCTCGGCCGGATCCAGCGCGATGCGCACCGGCACGCGCTGCACGATCTTGATCCAGTTGCCCGACGCGTTCTGTGCCGGCAGCAGCGCGAACGCCGAGCCGCTGCCCGCACCGAGCCCGGCGACATGGCCGTGGAATTCGACGTCGCCGGTATAGGTGTCGGCCGACAAGGTGACGGGCTGCCCGATGCGCATCGACTGCAACTGCACTTCCTTGAAGTTGGCGTCGACCCAGACCTCCGACAGCGGCACCACCGCCATCAGCGGTGCCCCCTGCGCCACATGCTGCCCGATCTGCACCGCACGCTTGGCGACGACCCCGTCCACCGGCGCGAGCAGTCGCGTGCGCTTCAATGCGAGCGCCGCGTTGTGAACGGCGGTCTCGGCGGCGAGCACCTGCGGATGCGTCTGCACCGTGGTGTCGGCGGTCTGCGCCTGCACCTGGCGCTGCTGACCCTGTGCCGCGGCCAGCGCCGCACGAAGCTGCGTGACGGCGTCGCGCGCGTGGCTGAGTTCTTCGCCGGATACGGCGCCGTCGGCTTCGAGCGCGAGGCGGCGCTTGAGATCCCGCTCGGCCTGCGCGATCGCGGCGGCGCGCTCCGCGATTTCCGCTTCGACCTGTCCGTCCTGTGCGAACAGCGCGCGGGCGCTGCGCACCGCACGCGCCAGTTCGGCCTCGGCCGCAGCCAGCGCCACCTTGGCGTCGGCCCGGTCGAGCTCGACCAGCAGGTCGCCACGCTTCACCGACTGCGTGTCGTTGACGTGCACGCCAACGACGGTGCCCGCGACTTCGCTGGTGACCTGCACGATGTCGCCGGCCACGTAGGCGTCGTCGGTTTCCTCGAACATGCGCCCGTGCCAGTACCACCACGCAGCCGTCGCGATGCTGCCGATCACCACGACGGCGAACAGCCCGAGCAATCCGCGCTTGCGCACCGAGGAAGCCTGATCAGCGGTCATGGAGTCACCTGCGCCGTCGTGGCGGCGGCAATCGGAACGAAAGAAGAAGATGAAGCCGTGGCAGCGGGATCGAAGCTGCCGCCGAGCGCGAGCAGCAAGGCCACGCGCGACTGCGCCATCGCGTCGATGAGATCGATCCGATGGCGGCGCGCGTCGAGCACCCGCGTCTCGGCGTTGAGCACGACCAGCCGGTTGGCGAGACCCGCGCGGTATCGCTTCTCGGCGAGTCCGTATCCGGCTTCCGCGTGCTCGAGCGACGTCTGCTGCTCGGCGAGCTCGCGCGTCGCGGCGCGGATGTCGGTCAGGCGATCCGCCACCTGTTGCACGGCCTGCAGCACGGTGGCGTTGTAGATGGCGATCGCCGCGTCGATGTCCGCGTTGGCCTCGTGGTATTCGGCCTTCAGTCGCTTGGCGTCGAACACCGGCAGATGGAAGCGCGGGCCGAAGCCCATCTGCGCGGCGTCACCGACCAGCAGGTTGTCGAGGCCGATGGCGCCGAAGCCTGCGAACGCGGTGAGATCCACGTCCGGATAGAACGCGGCCTTCGCCGCCAGGCGCTGTGCATCCGCTGCCTCGACGCGCAGGCGCGCGGCGATCACGTCGGGACGGCGCGCCAGCAGGTTGGCCGGCAGTTCCGTGGGCAGCGCCACCTGCGTCTGCAACGCCACCTGCGGCCGGCTGATGCCGGCATAGGCGTCGGCGCCATCGGAGGTCAGCGCCGCCAGCGCGTGAACCGCGCGCTCGACGGAAGCCTGTGCATCGCTCGCGTCGATGCGCGACAAGGGCACCGCGGCCTGCGCGTCGCGCAGGTCCACCTGCGTGTCCAGGCCCGCCTCGACCCGCCGGCGCGTCAGTTTTTCGAGCTGCGTGCGCTGCAGTTCGGCCTGCTGCGCCAGATCGGCCAGCCGGTATGCGTGATCGAGCTGCAGGTACGAGCGCGCGAGCGATCCGGCGAGCACCAGGCGTGCAGTCTCGATGTCGAGCCGGGACGCCTGCGAACGCAGGTCGGCGGAGTCGATCAGCGCGGTCTGACGGCCCCAGAAGTCGAGATCCCAGCTCAGGTTCAGCCCGACTTCGCCGCGCCAGATCCACTGCCCGCCGTAAGGCGGCGGAATGATGTCGCGCTCGCTCAGCTGTTCACGCAGCTCGGTACCGTCGAGCGTGACTTTCGGCAGCCGCGGTGCGCGCGCCACGCCCAGCCTCGCGTTGGCGTCGTCCAGCCGCGACATCGCCTGCGCGAGACCCGGATTGCGATCCAGCGCGCGTTCGACGAGGCGATCGAGCTGCGGATCGCCGTAGGCCTTCCACCACTGGTCCGGCACCGGATGGACCGGCGCGCCGCCGAGTCCCAGCGTGCCCGCTTCCAGCGGTGTGCCCTTCGGCAGATCGGATGGCGGGGTGACGCACGCGGACAGCGTCGTGGCGATCAGCAGCGCCCCGAGTCGGAAGTTCATGCTGCTTCTCCGGCAGAGGCCATCGACTGTGAGCCGGCGATCAGCTTGTTGAGCAGGCGCGTGAGTTCACTCACCTCGGCGCGCGTGAAGTCCGACAGCGCCTGGTTGAGACGGTCGACGACGACCGGCACCAGTGACTTCACCAGTTCGCGCCCGCTGTCCGTCAGGTGCAGTTCGACCGAGCGCCGATCATTGCGCGAACGACGGCGTTCGATGTAGCCGCGCTCTTCGAGCTGGTCGATCACGCGCGTCAGCGCGCCGCTGTTGTATTGGAACTCGGCGCAGATGTCCTTGGCGTTGAGCGCGATGCCGTCGCGCAGGTAGATCAGCACGATCCACTGCATCAGGTTGAATCCGTGCTCCGCAAACGCCGGCTCGATGCCGTTGACCATCGCGGTCTGCGCGCGCTTCACGAGATACCCGACGCTGGTGCGCGCCTTGTACGTGGATGCCTGGTAATGCTTCGCCCGTGCCATAGCCTGCCTCGGCATTAGCTGCCAAGGCAGACAATATCACCGGCCGAAGAAGCGGCGCGATAGAGGATTTGCACTCATGGCTGGGCTGCCGAGTAGCCCGGGCGAAGCCCGGGATCCCCGTTCGATTTGCGAGGGAACCCCCGGACTTCGTCCGGGCTACGGATTACGCTTTCCAGGCCGACGGTGTTGATGCCGCAGACGCCAGCTCCACGTTCTCGAGCTGGCTCGAACGCGTAGCCCGGACGAAGTCCGGGATTCCCGCCCGATCACGAGGAAAACCCCGGACTTCGTCCGGGCTACGGGTTACGCGCCTTCGAGGCCGACGATGCTGATCCCGCACACGCCGTTGTACGGCACGCCGCCGAGGTTGTGGCTCAGGCCCAGCTTCGGGTTCTTGAGCTGTCGCGGACCGGCGCGGCCGGTGAGCTGCAGGTAGTGCTCGTAGACCATGCGCAAACCACTGGCGCCGATCGGATGACCGAAGCACTTCAGGCCGCCGTCGATCTGGCAGGGAATGATGCCGTCGGCATCGAACACGCCGTTCATGACGTCCTTCCAGGCCTCGCCGTCCTTCGACACGCCCAGGTCCTCCATCGTCACCAACTCGGTGATCGAGAAGCAGTCGTGCACCTCGAGCGCCGACAGCTGCGCGCGCGGATCGGTGATGCCGGCTTCCTTGTAGGCGGCCTTCGCGGCGTTGCGCGTGTTCTGCACGTACGAGCCGTCCCACTGGTTGGTGCCCTGCTCGCGCCCGGCGCTCGCGGACAGCGCGAGCGCCTTGACCGTGACCAGATCCTTCCGGCCCAGCGCGCGCGCGATCGCCGGCGTCGTGACGATGGCGCAGGCCGCGCCGTCGCTGACACCGCAGCAGTCGAACACGCCCAGCGGCTCGGCGATCATCGGCGCGTTGAGGATGGTCTCCATCTCGACAGCCTTCTGCAGGTGCGCCTTCGGATTCTTCGCGCCGTTCTGGTGGCTCTTCCAAGACACGCGACCGATGGCCTTCTTCAGGTCTTCCTTGGACACGCCGTACTTGGCGCGATAGCCCGCCGCGAGCTGCGCGAACCCAGCCGGCGCCGAGCCGTACGGCATCCACAGATCGTTGAACGTGCCCTTGCTGCTGACCGGCAGGCCACCGTAGCCGGTGTCCTTGAGCTTCTCGGCGCCGATGGCGAGCGCGATGTCGACCGCGCCGCTGGCCACCGCGTACACCGCGCCGCGCAAGGCCTCGGTGCCGGTGGCGCACATGTTCTCCACGCGCGTGACCGGGATGCCCTCGAGGCGCAGCGCCGTCGACAGCGGGATCGCCGAGTTGCCGACGTTCACGCGATCCACGCCCGAGCCGTACCACGCCGCCTCGATCTGCTTGCGCTCGATGCCCGCGTCCTTCAAGGCTTCCAGAAACGCCTCGTTGAGCAGGTCCTCGGTGCCGCAGTCCCAGCGCTCGCCGAATCGCGAGCACCCCATGCCAAGAATTGCGACCTTGTCCTTGATTCCGGTTGCCATGTTCAGTTCCTCAATCTTCGATCGACGCTCGGCGCCGAAACGTATTTACCGCAAAGGCGCAAAGGGAAAAGAAAGGGCGCAAAGGTATGTTCTGTTCAACCTTGTTACCGATGAAGGCCTTTCAATTCTTGCTTTCGCTTTTCTCTGCGTCCTTTCTTTTCCCTTTGCGCCTTTGCGGTGAAATCGCCTGATATCGCGCGCCCGCTCAGCCCGGCGTGGCCTTCCAAAAATAGCGATCCCACCCACGCAACTTGTCGCGCTCCTTCTTGCGGAAGGTCATCGAGAGCGGCGTGCCGACGTCGATGCCGTTGGTCCCTACGTCGACGATCTCCATCAGCAGGCGCGCGCCGCAATCGAACTGCACGAGGCCCATGTACAGCGGCGGGGCCGGCGAATACATCAGCCAGTCCGCGGTATAGGTCGCGATCTTCGCCGGCTCTTCGGAGAGCGCGTACGGCGTCAGCGCGCCGGACGTGGCGCAGTTGACGCAGGCCGGCAGGCGCGGGAACTGGATCTGGCCGCAGGCGCTGCACTTGCCACCGATGAACGCGAAGATCTGGTCCGCGCTTCGATACACCTGCGTGAGCGCCGTCTTGTGATCGGTCTCCGCGCGCATGCCCCAGTCGAGTTCGAGATGGCCGTCGTTCGACAGCATCTTCAGATACGCGGTCTCCTCGATACGGTTGGCGATGCTGCCGGCCAGGCCGCGACGGCCCACGGCCGCCGGTGCCGCCTGCTGCATTTCCAGCGCGATCACTTCGCAACCCTGCGCGAACGAGACGATGACGATCACATCGCCCGGCTTGGCGCGCTCGATCGCCGCGATCAGTTGCAGGATCGGCTGCGCGGCACCGGTATCACCCACGGTGCCCTGAAGGTCCGGCAACACTTTTTCCGGCGCCAGCTTCAGCGCCTTGGCCACCGCCGCATCGCTCTTGGCGGGACCGCCCGACATGCCGAAGTGCGCGACCCGATCGGCGCCGAGCTCGAGGCGCTTGAGCAGGCGGCTCACCGCGGAAGGAACGATCTTCCCGATGCCCTCGTCGCGGATCCAGCGTTCTTCCCAGGAATAGTCGAAGTCGTTGCCGGTCTTGCGGAAGTGATCGATGAACGGAACCGACACCGATTCGCTGCCGAGAAAACGCGCGATGACGCCGTCGCCCGCGCCGACCGACACGGCGCCCGCGCCGCAACCGATCTGCATTTCCTGGGTGCTGCCGGGCTTGGCGGTGCGACGCTCGGAGGCGATCACCAGGCGCTCGCCGGAATCGGCGCTGCGGCACGCGGCGATCAGCGCGGACAGGCCGGCGCGCGTCGAGCCGCCGGTGTCGCCGGCGCTGGCCGTCGTCGGCAGGCGCAGCGCGGCGCCCACGAACACGGCGTTGTTGAGATCCGCATAAGGTGCCGAGGTGCTCGCCAGGGTCACGCCGGTGACCGCTTCGGCGGATCGCCCGCGCAGGCAGTCGCGCCCGGCTTCGACGGCCATCGTGATGGCGTCCTCGTCCCATCCGCACATCGAACGCTCGCCCTTGCCCAGGCCCTTGAGCGCCGGAAATGCCCAGGCGTGCGCACTCGCGATGGCGGCGCGTTGCAGTCGACGGCGCGGGATGAAGGCGCCGAAGGAAGTGATGCCGGTGGCCTTTTGCATATCGATGAGGTCCTGAGTCTGGTGGCCCGCAGTGTGTACACCGAGGGGGCGCGGACGCCCCCCTCGAACGGGTATTCGTATGGTACCGTATCTTATCGCCCGACCGGCCGCGCGAACCGCCTACTGGCTGCTCGCGGCCGGCGTCCACGCAGCTCCTGGGAACGCCACATGCAGAACCGCCAGATCGTCCTGAAGTCCCGTCCCGTCGGGATTCCGCAGCCCGAACATTTCGAGCTGAAAGTCTCCGAGGCGCCTGCGCTGAAGGACGGCGAATTCCTCGTCGAGAACCATTACCTGTCGGTGGACCCGGCCCAGCGCGGCTACGTCAACGACGAGAACAACTACGCACCGCCGGTTCCGATCGGCGCCGTCATGCGCGCCATGGCCGTGGGCAAAGTCGTGGCGTCGAAGTGCGCCGACGTGCGCCAGGGGGAGTTCCTGTACGGCTGGTTCGGCTGGCAGGACTACTGCGCGGCGACACCCGCCGGCATCCTGCGACGCGTCGACCCGGCGCAGGCGCCGCTGTCGACCGGTGCGGGCCTGCTCGGCATCAACGGCCTGACCGCGTACCTGGCGCTGCACGACATCGGCAAACCCAAGCCCGGAGAGACGGTGCTCGTCACCGCGGCGGCGGGCGCGGTCGGCAGCATCGTCGGTCAGCTCGCGAAGCTGGCGGGCGCTCGCGCGGTCGCGGTCGTCGGCTCCGACGACAAGGGCCGCCAGTGCTGCGAGGAATACGGCTACGCGGCCTTCATCAATTACCGCAAGCCGCTCGAAGGAGCGCTGCGCGAAACCTGCCCCAAGGGCGTCGACGTGTTCTTCGACAACACCGGCGGCGAGATCGCCGACACCGTGATCCGCCAGATGGCCTTGTTCGGCCGCGCGATCCAGTGCGGCACCATGTCGATCGCCTCCTGGGTTCCGAACCCGGTCGGGCCGCGCAACGATCGCGAAATCCTGACGCGCCGCCTGCGCATCGAAGGCTTCGTGATCTTCGATCACCTCAAGCGCTACGACGAAACCGCGGCGAAGCTCGCGGCCATGGCCCGCGACGGTTTGCTGCGCTACGCCGAGGATATCGGCACCCAGATCGCGGATGCGCCGCAGGCGCTGGTCGACGTCTACTCGGGCCGCAACAAGGGCAAGAAGCTGATCAAGCTGCGCTGAGGAGGAGGCCGTCGACCCGGGATTTCACGGAAAGCATCCAGCCGGCCGCGGGAGCCGTAATCCCTCTGCTTCGCGGCCGAACGTGCGATGCTCGGGCCGCTTCTCGGAAGCTAGTCCACCAACACTGCTGGACGGGGTAGCCGATATGATTACCGACGTCGACATCAAGAACACGGTGCTCGAGCTGTTCGCGCGCAGAGGGCTCGCGCAGGGCGACGTGATGTGGCTTTCGCGGCTCGAGAAGTTCTGGGCCGACACCCGATTGCGTCGTTCCGACCTGGTCACCGCCATCGCCATGCTCTGCTCCGAACATATGCTCGTCATCGACGAGCAGGACGGCGAGACCTGCCTGTCGCTGTCGCCAGAAGGCGAGAGCCGGGCCGCGGAGATCCTCGCCACGGGCGTGGACTACTGGGGGCGCTACCTGCGGGAAGAGCTGCTGCCGGGTGTTCGCACGACGCAGCAGGCACCGGGCGCGGATGGCGGAGGGCGGCGTCAGTACGAGGCGGAGGCGCAGCCCGAGATGCCCTGGACCAAGGACTGAGCGTGTTCTGCGCGCCATCCCGGGACGGGAAGGCGCGCACGATCCTTCGCCAAGCCTGCTCGCGATGAGCAGCGAAGAACCCGCCCCCTTAGGCGCCGCCCACCTTCGTTCCCTTGGGCATCGCCGGCGGAAGTCCCGACGGATCGATGAGCTGGTCGAACATCTTGAGGTTGTGCGTGTGCGCGAGCTGGTGCAGATGGAAGGCGTTCTGCATCGCGATCTCGCGGCCCTGCGCATCGACCGATCCGTTGATCGCCTTCTTCGCGAGCTTGAGCGCGAAGGCCGGCTTGCGCGCGATCTTCGTCGCCATGTCGAGTGCGGCTTGCGCCAGCCCGTCACGCGGCACGACCTGGTTGACCATGCCCCAGTCCTGCGCCTGCTGGGCCGTAAATTCGTCGCTGGTGTACAGCATCTCCTTGGCCTTGCGTGCGCCCAGTTCCCAGACGTGCTGGAAGAACTCCACGCCGCCGACGCCGATGGTGACGGTCATGTCGCTGAACGTCGCATCCTCGCTGGCGATGATGATGTCGCAGGGCCATACCAGCATCAGTCCACCGGCGATGCACTTGCCCTGCACGGCGGCGATCGTAGGCTTCGGGATGTTGCGCCAGCGTTCGGAGAATCCCAGGTAGATCTCTTCTTCGCGCGCCATCTGTCCCGCGCCGCCGCCGCATCCGAATCCGCACACCGGGAACACGGTGCGGAACTCGCTCATGTTCTTCGCGTAGTCCTTCTCCAGCAGGTCATGCCCCGCCGAGAAATGCTTTCCGTTGGCCGCGAGGATGATCACCTTCACGTCTTCGTCGTGCGCCGCGCGATCGAAGGCTTCGTTGAGCTGATAGAGCACGCGCGTGTCCTGCGAGTTGGCCTGCGCGGGACGGTTCAGCGTGATGCGCGCCACATGCGGGGCGGCCATTTCGTACAGGATGAAACTCGGGGACGACTCCGACATGGGGAACACTCCTCGCAGGGAAATCAGGTCATGGCTGTGCAGACGCAAGCGTCCGCGGAGCGCAAGCCTCGCACACGCCCGCCCCCGAATTCATGCGGGGACGGGCTATTCCCTCTAACGGGGGATCAGGCCAGCAAGGTCTGTTTCAGCAGCTCGCCGAACGCGGCCGCCGCCGGGGCATCGAGCACGGACTTGCGGTAACGCAGCGTCAGGTACATCCGGTCCGCCAGCGACGCGACCCCGATCGTGATACCCATCGGCTCGGGCGCCGGTGGGCTGAACGCGATGTCCGTGACGGGTCCGGCCTCGCCCATCGGCGGCAGGTCCGCGAGCCGGCCCAGGTTGGTGACCCAGGTGGTGTCGACGAGGTTGCGGCCCAAGGTCGGCGTGATGTCGCGCAGCCGCGACTTGAGCATCGCCGGCAACAGCTTGGGCACATCGAGCACGTCGATCAGGATGCCGGACGCCCCTGCTTCCTTGAGCCGCTGGGTCTGCTCGCTGACGAACGCGGTCGCGGCCGCGAGGTCGTGCTGCTCCTTGGCCGGCAGGTTGATGCTCACGTACGACGAGTAGTTGCCGACGACTTCGAACCACCACTCCGCCGGCCGCAGGTTCATCGGCATCATCGAGGTGACCCGCCCCGCCTTGCGGCCCCGCTGTTCGTTCCAGTGCGCCGTGGCGACGAGCATGCCGGCCAGCACCAGGTCGTTGACGGTCGCCGGCTTCACGCGCCGGGCCATCAGCGTCCGGGTCTCGTCGGCGTCGAGCGTCAGCAGCAGGCATCCGTATCCGGCGCGATCGCCTCCGTCCTCGGTCTCGTGCCGCGGCGCGAGGCGGGCCGGCGAACGCGCGGAGGTGGCCAGATGCTCGAACAGCAGCTTCAGCCGCCGCCCCAGCTCGGGCAGCGACTTGGTACCCGCCAGGGCCTTGAGATCGCGCACGCCGAGCGGGTCGAACGCGGGCACCGGGTCGGCAACGCCGGCGTAGTGCCGGATCGCCGAACTCAGGATGCGGAACGTCGACATGCCGTCGGCGATCACGTGGCTGAGGTTGATCATCATCCGGTCGCCCGCCGGCGTCTTGACCAGATACATCAGGAACGCGGGCGACACCGTGGTGGGCACCTGCAGGCTGACCAGCGAATCGCGGGCACGCGCCACGTCGGCGTCCGACGATGCCGTGACGACCGTCAGCGGAATCTGGTCCGGGCTCTCCGGAATCTCCCACCAGTAGCGCACCGATCCCGAGTGGTAGCGCTCGATGCGCGCACGCGCGACCGGATGGCGCGACAGGGCGTAGCGCAGCGATTCACCCAGGCGCGTCGCGTCGATGCGCCCGGCGAACGCGAGTTCGAAGTGGATGCTCCACGGCTCGTGGCGACGCTCGATGTTGTGAAACGCATCGTCCAGCAGATTGAACGGCACGCGCTGCATCGGCGATCTCCGCAGTCCCTCGGTGGATCGCAATATAAGCGGCGGTGTGCGCGTCGTGCGACGCCGTCGATGACGCGGAGCGGGAGACGGTCGCGAGTTCCGCCGCGCCGTCCGCCGCTCCTCACAGGACTTGCCGTTACCTCAGTTGCGCGCGCGGATCGCGTCGCGGTTGCGCGTCAGGTACGCGCGGCTCAGGCCGAGCTGTTGCACGCCGTAACCGATCTTGCCGTTGTGATTGGCGCGGAAATACGACTGCAGATAGGTGTTCGACGGATACGGCGCCCAGTAGCAGGAGTTGATCGCCGAGTACGTCATCAGGAAGGTCTTGCCGCGCGTGTCGGTGACCTCGATCTCGCCGCCCAGCGGCACGGCCTTGCGGTATTCCTGGGTGCCGCGCGACGACACGATGCCGTACACCTTGTCGCGCTCCGAGACGTAGCCGCTGATGTGCGCGCCCATCTCGTTGGTCCTGGCCAGATTGTGCGCCTTGAACAGGTGCACGGTGAGGTCCTCGCCAAAGCTGGCGTGCCACCAGATCACCGACGAATTGTCGCGCTCCGGGCGCGGCCCCCAGCTGCGGTCACCGGTGTCGACGCAGTCGATCTTGTAGCGCTTGCCGCGCGCGACCAGCTCGCCGGTGACGCGATACGTGACGTCGTAATGTCCCGACCACGACGAATCCCAGGCACCGCTCTGGCGCTTGGCGGCCATCGGGTCCATTTCAGGATCGTTGAGATCGAACGGGTCGTGCAGCGCGACGAAGTCCAGATCGAAGCGCGTCTCGTCGATGCCTTCGTACTTGGCGCGATAGCGGCGCGACGGATCCGTGGCCTCGATCGTCAGCCCGTTGGGCAGCGTGAAGTTCAGCAGCGACTTCGGGCAGGGCAGGTGCTGCTGGTTGTCGATGTAGAGCTGCTCTTCCCAGAGGTCCGTCAGGCGGTCGTGCAGCGAGATGTCGCAGGCACAAACGCCGAGCATCGGCCGCGTCACCACATAGATGATCCCGTTGAGCGAAGCCTCGGGCACGTGGAACGGCAGCGCGATGGTCTCGACCCACTGCCAGTGGGAATCGGGCTTGAAGTGATACTCGGCGTCTTCCGGCTTGATCATGTCGGCTCCTCGAATTCTTGTGATGGCCCGGATGCGATCCGGGCCTTCTCTCATCCATCTATAACGCCGCGACGATTCGCAAACTTGTGCGGAGTTGCGACGCCGCGCCGTAGCCCGGGTGGAACCCGGGATCCTTTTCTCTCCGAGCGAACGCAATCCCGGGTTTCACCCGGGCTACGTCAATATGACTTCGGCAGATCCAGCACCTTCTCCGCGATGAAGTTCAGGATCATCTGTTCCGTCACCGGCGCGATGCGCGGCAGCATCGATTCGCGGAACAGGCGCTCCACCTGGAACTCGCGCGCGTAACCCATGCCGCCATGCGTGAGCACGGCCTTGGTCGTCGCATCGAAGCTCGCACGGCCGGACAGGAACTTGGCCGCGTTGGCTTCCGCACCGCAGGGCAAGCCCTTGTCGTACAGGTACGCGGCGCGCATGCACATCCAGTACGCGGCCTCGAGGCTGCACCAGGCTTCGGCCAGCGGATGCTGGATGCCCTGGTTCTTGCCGATGGGGCGGCCGAACACGACGCGATCACGCGCATACTTGGCGGCGCGGTTCAGCGCGTCGCGACCGATGCCGATGGCCTCGATGCCGACCAGCACGCGCTCCGGATTCAGCGAGTCGAGCAGGTAATAGAAGCCCCTGCCCTCGTCGCCGATGCGGTCCGATTCCGGCACGAAGTAGTCGTCGATGAACGTCGCATTGGAGTCCACCGCGTTGCGGCCGAGCTTCTTGATGCGGCGCACCTCGATCTTCGTGCGATCGAGATCCGAGTAGAACAAGGTCATGCCGTCGGTGGGGCGCTTGCACTCGCTCTTGGGCGTAGTGCGCGCCAGGATCACGATCTTGTGCGCCTCCTGCCCCGTGGACGTCCACATCTTGCGTCCCGTGATGCGGTAGCCACCGTCGACCTTCTTCGCGAACGTCTTGATGCTCGTCGTGTCCAGACCCGCGTCGGGCTCAGTGACACCGAAGCAGGCCTTCTCCTCACCCTTGATCAGCGGCGTGAGCCAGCGCTTCTTCTGCTCGGGCGATCCGTGCACGACGATCGCGTGCGGCCCGAACAGGTTGATGTGGATGCTCGATGCGGCCGCCTGGCCGCCGCCGCCGCTGGCCACCGTGTGCATCATGATCGCGGCCTCGGTGACGCCCAGGCCCGCACCACCGAGTTCCTCCGGCATCGTGATGCCCAGCCAGCCGGCATCCGCCATCGCGCGGTAGAACTCCTCCGGGAAGCGCGAGTTCTCGTCGCACTCGTGCCAGTAGTCGTCGGTGAACTGCTGCGTGATCTTGCGGACCGAGGTCTCGATCTCGCGCTGGGTTTCGTTGAGTTCGATTTCCATGACTTGCCTGAAGTAGTTGGGTTTTCACCGCAAAGGCGCGAAGAAAGGCAAAGAGGAGGACGCAAAGGGCGGATGGAAACGACGAGGCCGCGCCCCCGCACTCTTCACCTTGGCGCCCTTTCTTTTCCCTTTGCGCCTTTGCGGTTGAATTGTTCGGGAACCGTGACTACACCGGTTCCCACGTGAAGACGTCCGACGACCGGTCGAGCTTGTAGAAGGATGCGCGCAGCGCCGGCAGCGCGCGGTCGATGCAGGCCTGCGGCGACCAGCCCTCGCCAGCATGCACGGAGCGGATCGGGCGTGGCTGGCTGAACAGGTAGATCTCGTTGCGGCGCACGCCGAACAACTGGCCGCTGACATCCTTGGCGCCGTCGCTGCACAGCGCGACGACGAAGGGCGCGATCTTGTCGGCCGTCATCATCTTGTTGACGCGGTTGCGCTCGGCGTTCTCCGGGGTGTCCGGAATGGAGCTGACCATGCGCGTGTAGGCGAACGGCGCGATGGCGTTGGAACGGATGCCGAACTTCTGCATGTCCAGCGCGATGCTCTTGGACAGCGCCGCCACGCCCATCTTCGCCGCGGCGTAGTTGGCCTGGCCGAAGTTGCCGATCAGGCCGCTCGTGCTGGTCATGTGCACGAAGCTGCCCTTCTGCTTGTCCTTGAAATGCGGCGCCGCGGCGCGCGCCACGTTGAAGCAGCCGGTGAGGTTCACCTGGATCACGGCGTTCCACTCTTCCTGCGACATCTTGTGGAAGATCGTGTCGCGCAGGATGCCGGCGTTGTTGACGATGGCGTCGACGTCGCCGAAGGCCTTCATCGCGTTGGCGAACAGCGCGTGTGCGCCGTCCCAGCTCGCCACGTTGGACCCTTCCGCGATGGCTTCGCCGCCGGCGGCCCGAATCTCCTGCACGATCTCCTCGGCCGGTCCCAGGCTGCCGCCGTCGCCACCCTGGCTGACGCCCAGGTCGTTGACCACCACGCGCGCGCCCTCGAGCGCCGCCAGCTTGGCGATCTCCGCGCCGACCCCGCGCCCGGCGCCAGTGACGATGACCACCTTGCCCTTCAATACGTCTGCCATTGGCCCAGAATCCTCGTTGGAGAGGGGGCGTCGCGCGCCCCGTTTGCGATATGGTACGGTACACTACTATCTCACGCACCCCCACCCGCCTGTCCACCCCTTCCCGAGAGGAAATGCCCGTGTCGAACTACAAGGACATCACGTACGAAGTCGGCGCCAACGCCGTCCGCATCACGATCAACCGCCCGGAAGTGTTCAACGCCTTCCGCACGCAGACCGTCGAGGAACTCATCGACGCGTTCAAGCGCGCAGATGAGGAAAAGTCGGTCAACGCGGTGATCTTCGGCGGCGCTGGCGACAAGGCGTTCTGCACCGGCGGCGACCAGAAGGTCCACATGTCCGAGGACGGCCTGTACGGCCCGCGCGGTCTCGTCGGCCTGCCGATCGAAGAACTGCAGAGCGCCATCCGTGACTGCCGCAAGGTCGTCATCGCGCGCGTGCAGGGCTTCGCCATCGGCGGCGGCAACGTGTTCTGCACCATCTGCGATCTGACGATCGCCTCCGAGAAGGCGCAGTTCGGCCAGGTCGGCCCCAAGGTCGGTTCGGTCGATCCCGGCTTCGGCACCGCCTACCTCGCCCGCCTCGTCGGCGAGAAGAAGGCGCGCGAGATCTGGTTCCTGTGCCGCCGCTACAAGGCGGACGAGGCGCTCGCGATGGGCCTGATCAACAAGGTCGTGCCGCACGACCAGCTCGACGCCGAATGCGAGACCTGGGCCGCCGAGATCAACGCGCTGTCACCCACCGCGATCGCCATCGCCAAGCGTTCGTTCAACGCCGACTCCGAGAACATCCGCGGCCTGAGCTACCTGGGCATCGCGGCGGTGAAGGGCTATTACCAGAGCGACGAATCCAAGGAAGGCGTCAAGGCCTTCAACGAGAAGCGCAAGCCGGATTTCAAGAAGTTCGTCTAGATCTACTGCAGACGTTCGCTTCGAAAGCGAAATACCGCAAAGGCGCAAAGGGAAAAGAAAGGACGCAAAGGAAGCATTGAAGCGGGTGCCGTCGGCGCTCGGTCACTGAAAATCTTTGCGTCCTCCTCTTTGCCTTTCTTTGCGCCTTTGCGGTGAGATTTTCACGACCTCACAACGAGCCGCGCTCGATGACCGACCTCAATATCCACACCGAACTCGACGCCGACGGCATCCTGCTCGCGCGCATCGACATGCCGGGCCGCGCGATGAACGTGTTCTCGCGCAGCCTGATGGACTCGCTCGAGCAGCTCGTCGTGCGTGCGCAGTCCGACGCCGCGATCAAGGCCGTCGTGCTGACCTCGTCCAAGGCCACGTTCCTGGCCGGCGCGGATCTCGAGATGATCCAGATGTTCACGCAGCGGGCGCGCGATGCGAGCACCGCCGAACTGCACGAGCTGTTCGGCCATCTCGGCCGCCTGTTCCGCAAGCTCGAACTGAGCAACAAGCCGTTCGTGGCCGCCATCAACGGCCTGGCGCTGGGCGGCGGACTCGAGGTGTGCCTGGCCTGCCACGCCCGCGTGGTGGCGGACGATCCGGCGATCCAGCTCGGCTTGCCCGAGATCAAGCTCGGACTGCTGCCCGGCGCCGGCGGCACGCAGCGCCTGCCGCGCCTGGTCGGCACCGCCAAGGGCATGCAGATGCTGCTCACCGGCGAGCCGGTGGCACCGGCCGAAGCGCTCGCGCTCGGCCTGGTGCACGAGACCGCGCCCGCCGACCAGCTCATCGAGGCCGCGAAGAAGCGCGCCCGTTCGATGGCGCAGCCGCGTGCGGTCTGGGATGAACCCGGCGCCCGCTTCGACGCCAAGCCCTACGATTTCTCCGACGCGAAAAGTGCGTTCGCCGCGATCGCGAAGGACGTCGGCATCAGCGACTACCAGCTTCGCTACTACCCCGCCTACAACGCGATCCTCGGATGCGTCGTGGGCGGCTGGTCGCTGCCGATGACCGAGGGCGGCGAGCACGAGATGCGCATCTTCGTCGAACTCATGCGCGACGCCGTCGCCGGCAACATGGTCCGCACGCTGTTCCTGAACCGGCAGCGTGCCGCCAAGCTCGGCCTGCTCGCGGCGACCAGCCCGCTGGCCAGCGGTGACGATGCGCTGCTGCCGCAGGTGAAGGCCGCCAAGGCGAAGGCCAAGGCCGCCGGCCTCGACGAGAACGACACCCTGCTCGCGACGTCGCTCGCCGCACTGCGCGTGTGGAATGCGGGCAAGGTCGAGCAGACGGAACTCGCGGACGTCGCCGTCGTCGCCGCCGGTGCGTTCCCCTCCTACACCGGCGGCCCGTTCACCTGGGCTTCGCAGCACGGAGCCGAAGACCTTCGCCACCGCGCCGCCGATGCGCAGACGCGGCTCGCCGCGCAGGCCGAGCTGTTCGCGCTGCCGGCCGGGCTGGATCGCTACTTCCGCGCGGCGGCCTGATGGCAGTCGATCGCGCACGGATCGGTTACGCGCTGCCGGCATTCGACGTCGTCGCCAGCGCCGAGCGCATCGCGCAGTTCGCGCAGGCCATCGGCATGAGCGCGGCGCCTGATGTCGCACCGCCCACGTTCATGAAGGCCGTCGAAGGCGAGAACAACAGTTCGCGCCG
Organism: Panacagrimonas perspica; assembly: GCF_004364935.1. GTDB lineage: Bacteria > Pseudomonadota > Gammaproteobacteria > Nevskiales > Nevskiaceae > Panacagrimonas > Panacagrimonas perspica. The sequence goes on from NZ_SOBT01000010.1 coordinate 585,833, forward strand.
CATCCTCGATGCGCTGGCGGTGGACCTCAAGCGCGTGCTGCACGCCGAGCAGCAGTTCGACTATCTCGCGCCGATTCGCCGCGGCGACGTGCTGCGCGTACAGCGCACGGTCACCGACATCTACGAGCGCAAGAACGGGCAGATGGAATTCATCGTCATCGAATCCAGCATCACGCGCGTCGACGACGGCGAACTCGCCGGCCGCTCGCGCCAGATCGTGCTGGTGCGCCACCCGGCGCCGAAGGTGGCGGCATGACGAATCTGCTCACCGCATCGCCCGGCGACCTGATCGCCGAATACGACAGCGGCCCGATCGATCGCCAGATGCTCGTGCGCTACGCCGAAGCCTCCGGCGATACCAACCCGCTGCACCTCGATCCCGAGTTCGCCCGCAAGGCCGGATTCGCCGACGTCATCGTGCACGGCATGCTCAGCATGGCTTTGCTCGGACGCCTGCTCACCGAGAACTTTGCCGCCGATCGTCTGCGCGGCTTCGATGCGCGGTTCGCCGGCATCGTCGCCGTCGACCAGTCGCTGCGTTGCAGCGCCCGGTTCGAGAGCCGCGACGAGATCGACGCCGTTCTCGCACTCGAAGCCGTCGACGGCAGCGGCGCGAAGGTGCTCATCGGGACGGCCCGCGTTCGCCTCGCCTGACGTGCACACCGCGGACGACAACGTTCGCGACAGGTCGTGCACGGGGCGCCCGCCACAGATGGCAAACTGATTTCGCCCATGCCCGACATCCTGACCCTCGAACACGTCATCGCCCGCTTCAAGCCCGGTATGACGGTCTTCGTCCCCGGCATGTCCGGCGAAAGCCTGGCGCTCTACGACGCGCTGAAGCAATCGCCCGAGGCCGCCAACGGCGTGCGCTTCGTCGGCGTGCACTTCCCCGGCATCAACCGCTCCGACTACCTGGGGCTGCACCCGGCGGCGCAGCAACGTTCGTGTTTCATGTTGCCGGGCCTGCGCGCGGGGCTGATGGATGGCCGCGCGCAATTGCTGGCCGTCGACTATCCCGCCGTGTTCCGCGATCTCGAGTCGCTGTCGCCGCAGGTCGACATCGCGTTCGCACAGCTCAGTCCTCCGGACGCGCAGGGTCTTTGCAGTCTCGGCGTCTCGGCGGATTTCCACGCAGCGGTGTGGGCGCGCGCCAGGCAGCGCATCGGCCACATCAACCCGCGCCTGCCGCGCACGCGCGGCTCGTTCAGCGTGCGCTACGCCGATCTGGACGCGGTATTCGACACCGAGCAGGACGTCCTCACGTATGACGGCGGTACGCCCAACGAGGCCATGCGGGCGCACGGCGCGCTCGTCGCAGGTCTCGTGCGCGACGGCGACACGCTCGAGTTCGGCGTCGGCAAGCTGCAGGCCGGAATCCTCGGCGCGCTGTCGGGTCACCGGAACCTGCGCGTCTGGTCCGGCATGGCCTCGACGCCGGTGCTCGACCTGCTCGATCGCGGCGTCATCGCCGGCAGGGAGTCGGTCAGCATTGGTGTCGCGCTGGGTGATCGCAGCCTCTACGAGCGCGCCGCGCTCGACGACACGTTCTTCTTCCGCCCGGTGTCGGAGACGCACGACGTGTGTCGCATCGCCGCCATCCCGCGTTTCGTCGCCATCAACTCCGGCGTCGAGGTCGACCTGTTCGGCCAGGTGAATGCGGACTCGATGAACGGCCGTCTCGTCGCGGGTGTCGGCGGGCTGCCGGCCTTCGTCGCCGGCGCCTCGCTGTCCGAAGGTGGCCGCTCGATCATCGCGCTGCCGGCCGCCACCGACGACGGCAAGTACAGCCGCATCGTGCCGCGACTCTCCGGCTCAGGGCTGGTCGCGTTGCCGCGGCACACCGCCGACACGGTCGTCACCGAACACGGCGTCGCCGAGTTGCGGGGTCTCGACATCCATGGGCGCGCACGCGCTCTGATCGCGGTCGCTGCACCGGCGATGCGCGAGTCGCTCGCTGCGGCGTGGACTGAGCTGTCGCGCGCGTTGTAGCGGCGACGCACAGGCTCCGTAGCCCGGACGAAGTCCGGGATTCCCCTCGCAAACGGAGCGCAACCCCGGACTTCGTCCGGGCTACGGGCCCCCAATAAAAAAGCCCCGCCTCCTTGCGAAGGCGGGGCCCGTCTCACACAGACGTTACGGACAGCAGGGCATGCCGCCAAAACAGCAGGCGGCGCCGGCGACGCAACAGGCGCCGGCAGCCAACACGGTGGTGGAAGTCGCGAGCGCAGAGAGCGCCGCGACCAGATTGAGCAGCTTCGTTTTCATGGTCTTCCCGGTTTGTGATTTGAAATACGGCCAACCCAACCGGTCAGACCGCCGGCGGCCGCCAGATTTCCACCCGATGCCCGGGAACCGCATCGATGCGCACCACGGCCACTCGCTCGATCTCCATCGATCGATCCCACCACACCGGCCACGAAGGCTGCAGGCCGGGACTCACGCAGGAAGTGCATGACGAGGCGGACGACGCGCTCGTCATCATCATCGGGCAGGGCTTGCCGTCGTGACAGCAGCCCGGATCCACCGCCCATGCATCGGCCATGACCTGTCCCAGCAGCAGAAGACCTGCGAGGAACATCAAGATCCGGGGCGTGAGTCGATTCACTCCGCGAGCCTAGTACCGCAAACCCATCCGGTAAAGCGAAAGTAGCCCGGGTGAAACCCGGGATTCCTCTCGCAAACGGAGCGCAACCCCCGGTTTCACCCGGGCTACGGCAGATCGCCTAGTTCGGCCCCAGCCGAAACGCCCGCGGCGTGACGCCCGCATCGCGGCGGAAATACTCGGTGAAATGCGCCTGGCTCGAGAAGCCGCAGCGCAGCGCGATCTGCGCCAGCGTCAGATCCGAGTGAAGCAGCATGTCGCGCGCACGGATCAGGCGACGCTGCGTGAGGTAGCGATGCGGCGACAGACCGGTGGCATTGCGGAACGCCGAAGCAAAACAGGTCCGCCCGAGGGCCGCCTCGTCGGCCAGCGCCTGCAGCGAGATGCCGGTCTCGACGCTGTCCTCGATGCGCTCGATGACCCGCTCCAGCCGCTTCTGCGACAGCGCCTGCGGAACACGCGCCAGCACATCGCCCTGGGCGTCTTCGCGCAGCAGGTGCAGCGCCATGAAATCGCAGATCGAATCCGCGTACAGGCTTCCCTGTTGGCTCGGATGCCGCAGTTCCTTCTCGAGCGCCTGGATCGTGGAGATCAGCAGCGGGTCCTGCACGCCACAGCGAAAGCGCAGCGCCGGCTTGGTGACGGGCGCGCCGTCCGCCGTGGAGAAGAACGCGGAGCCCAGGTGCACCGAGCGCGAATGCACTTCGCCGCGGATGTCCCAGGCGATGCGCGTGGCGGCCGGGATGATCGTGACCAGCCCCGGGTGCGTGCGGCGGTCCCAGCGGCGCTCGACCTTCACCGGCACGCTCGGAGCGCCGCCCACGTGGTAGACGATCGCCGGCTCGTTGAACGGTTCGAACTCGGCCTCGCGGCAGTCGCCGCGCCAGCCGTAGAGCGCCACGTGTTTCCACCCGGCCGATTCACTCGACAGTTCCGGAGCGAATCCCACCGCTTCGCGGATCGACCGGCCGGTCGCCGCAAAGCGCGCAGGCGTTGCGCCGGAGGACGGTCGAGGAGCGGGAGTGGACAGCATTCCTGTTTTCTACACCCCCTTTCAGGGCTGCGGCAAGCCGTTCGAGCCCGCGGGGCGGGGCCGGAGCAAGCCCCGGACCCGGCCCCCGATTCCGATAAGGTCTGCACGATTTTGAAAGACGCGAGCCGGCCGCCCGGCCTTCAATCGCGCAGAGTCGATCAGACCAGAGGAGATCCCCCGATGACCCCCAACCTCGGCCGTCCGTCGCCCGCGGACGAAATGCTGAACCACCAGACCGCCAACCTGTTCAGCCGCGTCGGCGAATCCGACCTCGGCTGGACCGAGAAAATCTGGTTCGCCATTCCCAGGAAGGACGGCTCGGTGGAGATCGACTTCGGCCTGGGCAAGTACCAGAACCGCAACGTCATGGACGGCTTCGGCGGCATCTCGCGCGGTCGCCAGCAGTGGACGGTGCGCGGATCGCGCGCGCTGTCGACCGAGGCCAACCGCATTGGCGTCGGCCCGCTGCACTACGAGGTCGTGGAGCCGCTGAACAAGCTGCGCATCCGCCTCGAGGAGAACAGCACGCAGCCGGTGGCGTTCGAGATCGAGTTCACGTCGCTCAATCCGCCGTTCTGCGAAGACCGTCACCTGCAGTACGACGAGGGCGGCTATCGCGCGGTGTCGGACATCGTGCGCTTCCACCAGGCCGGCCAGGTGCGTGGCTGGTATTCGATCGAGGGCAAGAAGGAAGACATCGCCGCCAAGGACTGGATCGCGTTCCGTGACCGCTCGTGGGGCGTTCGTCTCGACGTGGGTGCCTCGCCGACCGACCTGCGGCCCGCACGCAACTGGGGCGAGAAGGAGATGGCGAACATGTCCTTCCTGCTCAACTGGTCGCCGATGTTCATGGAGAAGCCCAACGGCGAGCGCTACGAGTACCACTACTACCTGCAGATGCGCGATCACAAGCCGTTCTACTTCTCGGGCTACCTGAATCATCAGGACGGCAGCCAGGAGCGCATCGCGCGCATCCGCCCCGAGCTGAAGTACGACGACCGCACGCGCCGGCTGCTCGGCGGCAAGATCCACTTCGACATGCTCAACGGCGAGAACCGCACCGTCGAGATCGAAGTGCCGGGCGAGGCGGGCTTCCATCTGGGCTGCGCGCTGTACCTGGGCCTCGACGGCAACAAGCACGGCATGTACCGCGGCGATCCGTTCATCGACGGCGAGAAGATCGAGGACACCAAGGACCTGGCGACGCTCAAGCGCATCCACCAGCTGCGCGATTGCCCGATCCGCATCCGCGAGGGCGATGCCGTGGGTCACGGCATCTTCGAATCGGTGCTCGTCGGTGCGTGGCCCGAGTACGGCCTGACGGCCGAGCATTCGTTCATCTGAGGCCGGCGCCATGGCTCGCGACCTGGAGCGCATGACGCGCGGGCTGCGCGGATACCTGAAGGACGGCGCCAAGGTCACCGGCATCAAGGCGCTGTCCACCGGCCACTCGAACGAGACCTATCTCGTCGAGGGACTCGATCGCATCCTGCGCATGCCGCCGTCCGAGGAAGGCCTGCTGCCGCCGTACGACATGGCGCGCCAGCACGCCATCCTCGACGCAGTGGACAAGGCGCCCAAGGGCCCGCCGGTGCCGACGATGTACGAGCTGTGCACCGATGCGTCGGTGATCGGCGACGACTTCTTCCTGATGTCGCGACTCGACGGCGAAGCCTTCGATCACGTCGCGCCGGACTGGATGAAGCGCGCGGGTGCGGACACGGTGTCGTCGATGTGCGCGCAGTGGGTCGGCGCGATCACCTCGCTGCACGCCCTGCCCGCTTCGCTGATGCCGCCGGGTTCGCGCAGCGTCGAGCAGGAGATCACGCACTGGCGCGACGTCGCCGTGCAGGCCGAAACCGAGAAGAGCCTGATCGATCTGCTGGAAGCATTGCTCGCCAAACCGCCGGCCTCATCGGGTCCGATGACGCCGGTGCACGGCGACCCCAAGCAGGGCAACTGCCTGTGGAAAGGTCCGGAGATGCAGGCGCTGCTGGACTGGGAGATGGCCGGTGTCGGCGAACCGCTGACGGATCTGGGCTACATGTTCCAGTTCTACGATCAGGGCGAGGTGTCGTTCGCCAACGCGGGCTTCGAACTCGCAGGCTGGTGGCCGCGTGGGCGCGTGGTCGAGGAATGGCAGCGCGTGACCGGGCGCGTCGCACGCGACATCCGGCTGTACGAAACGCTGGCGCTGTGCAAGGTCAGCAGCATCATCGCGCTGGGCTATCACCTGTCGCGCACCGGCCGCGCAACCGATCCGCGCTTCGCGTCATGGGGCGCCGTGGTGCCGCTGTACGTGGAGCTCGCGCGAAAGCGGGCGCAGATGAAATGACGGCGAAGAACAAGGATCACGAACAATGCCGCTGAGCGAAAAAGAGATTCTCGAAGTCCTTGACCTGTTCCAGAAATCGGGATGGGAGGACCTGACGCTTGAGAGCGGCGGGGTGCGCTTGAGTATCTCGAAGAACGGGCGTGCGCAGAATTTCTCGCCCCGTAGCCCGGACGAACTCCGGGGTGCCCGCTCCGTGATCGAGGAGAAGCCCCGGACTTCGTCCGGGCTACGGGAGGCGCCTTCCCACTCCGCGCCGACGCCCACTCCCACGATCGATCCCCGCTGGATCGCCGTGAAGGCGCCGATGCTCGGCACGTTCTACTCGGCGCCCAAACCGGGCGCTCCGCCTTTCGTCGCGGTCGGCCAGCAGGTCACCGCCGATGACAACGTCTGCATTCTCGAAGTCATGAAGCTGATGAACTACGTGAAGGCCGGCGCCGCAGGCAAGGTCGCGCAGATCGCGGTGGTGAACGGGGCCCTGGTCGAGTTCGACCAGGTGATGATCTACATCGATCCCGCGAACGGCTGATCGAAGAAGGAGCTTTTCATGAGCCGCACCATTCGATTCGTCGACCAGACCCTTCGCGACGGCCAGCAGAGCTGGTGGGGCATGCGCATGCCCGCTGCGATTTCCCTCGCGCTCTCCCAGGATCTCGACAGCGCCGGTTACGACGAGCTCGACATCGCCGGCAGTTCGCTGTTCGAGATCCAGGTCCGTCACTGCAAGGAAGATCCCTGGGAGAACCTGCGGCTGCTGTCCGCGGCGATGCCCAAGACCAAGCTGCGCGCCGGCACGCGATCCAACGGCATCGTCACGTTCAACCTCACGCCCGATGCGGTGATGGATCTGTGGGTGCAGCGCCTCGCCGCCAACGGCATCCGTGCACTGTGGATCTACGACGGGCTGTTCAACATCGACAAGATCGCGCGACTTTCGAAAGTCGCGCGCGCCGCCGGTTGCGAAGCGGTGCCGACGATGCTGTTCTCGTCGAGCCCGTATCACACCGATGCGTACTACGCGGAGCGCGCCAAGGAGCTCGCGGCGCTGGATGTGGACGGCATCGAGATCGAGGACGCCAGCGGCGTGCTCACGCCGGAGCGCACGCGCAGCCTGTGCAAGGTGGTCAAGAAGGCCATCGGCAAGAAGCGGCTCGAACTGCACTTCCACAACAACACCGGCCTGGCACCGCTCAACTACCTCGAAGGGCTCGAGCAGGGCGCCGACACGATCCACACCGCGAGCCGGCCGCTCGCCAACGGCGTGGCACATCCGTCGACCGAAGCGATGCTGCGCAACATCGAATGCAAGGGCTGGAAGTCCAACGTGGATCTCGCCGTCGTCGAGCGCGTGTCGGCGAAGCTCAAGGCGATTGCCGAGCAGGAGGGCCTGGTCATCGGCCAGCCGGCCGAGTACGACCTGTTCCACTACGAGCACCAGTTGCCGGGCGGCATGACCGGCACCTTGAAGAACCAGCTCAAGGATCGCGGCATCGAGACCAGCCTGCCGGCGATCCTCGAGGAGATCGCGACCATCCGCCACGAGCTCGGCTACCCGGTGATGGCCACGCCGTTCTCGCAGCTCATCGGCACGCAGGCCGTGATGAACCTGATGACGCCCGGCGAGCGCTACAAGTTCGCGCCCGACGAGATCATCACCTACGTGCTCGGTCATTACGGCAAGCCGGTGGCACCGCTCGACCAGAACGCGAAGGATCGCATCCTCTCCACGCCGCGCGCGAAGGACTTCCTGAACTGGACGCCGCCGCAGCCTTCGATCGCGGAACTGCGCAAGGATTTCGGCAACGTGTCGGACGACGAACTGATCCTGCGCCTGCTGGTGCCCGAGAAGGAGATCAGCGCGATGCGCGCCGCCGGACCGCCGAAGCGCGACTACGTGATCCGCGGCAACAAGAGCGGGCCGGTGGCGCTGATCGAGAAATTGATGAGCCAGCCGATGGGCAATCACATCGAGTTCGAGAACGCGGATTTCTCGATCAGCCTCGGACGCAATGGCGCGTGAGCGCTTCGCTCGTATAACTCTCGATAGACGACCATGTCAGAACCCTCCGCACCTCCCATCAGCAAACGCCGCTCCGGCCAGGTCATGGGCGGGGCTTTCGTGTCCGATCCGCGCTGCGTGGTGAAGGGCGACAAGGTGATCGGCGTGCGCTGCGCCCACTGCCGCTACCCCACGTCGCCACCGGCGCCCTGGTGTCCGGCCTGCCAGCACCGCGAACAGGTCGAGGCCGAGTTCGGCCCCGGCGGTACGGTGTGGGCCTCGACACTCGTGCAGATTCCGGTCGGCCGCTGGGCGCCGCCGTACGCGATGGCCTACATCGACCTCGACGACGGCCCGCGCGTGATCGCGCACCTCGAAGCACCGGCCATCCTCGCGGTGGGCACGCGCGTGAACATCGTCGGCGGCGACGACGGTGATCTGATCGTGCGCCTCGCCTAGCAGGCCCATTCACCGCAAAGGCGCAAAGGGAAAAGAAAGGGCGCAGAGAAAAGCGGAAGGCAGACCATCGTCTGGTTCCGGTCAACAGCCGCTATTCATTCTTTACCTTTGCGTCCTTTCTTTTCCCTTTGCGCCTTTGCGGTAAGAACTCCATCTAATCCCATCTCCACTCCCCGTCCCAAAGGCCCCCATGTCTGATCGCAAGGAAGTCGTGATCCGCGGCGTTGGAAGCTCCCACTACGGGCGCTTTCCGGATCGCCGGGTCGAGTCGCTCGCGTGGGAAGCCATCCTCGAAGCGATGCAGGACGCGGGCGCCGAAGCCGGCGAGATCGAAGCCGTGTTCGTGGGCAGCGTGTTCGGTCCACCGGGCGTGGCGACGCGCACGCTGCGCGGCATCGGCATCGGCGGCGTGCCGGTCATCACGATCGAAGCGGCCTGCGCGAGCGGCACCGCGGCCTACCACGAGGCCTGCGAGGCGGTGGCGCTGGGCCGCTATTCCTGCGTGCTCGTGTTCGGCATCGAACACCTGTCCTCGCTGTTCACGCGCGGCGCGATCGTTCCCGAGGCCACCGACAGCGAAGGCCGTGCGGGCCTGCCGCTGCCCGGTCTGTATGCGCTGCAGGCGCAGCGCTACATGGCGCAGTTCGGAACGCGGCCCGAGGCGTTCGCCGAAGTCGCGGTGAAGAACAAGGGCAACGGTGCGCACAATCCGCGTGCGCAGTTGAAGGGCAGCGCACCGACGCTGGACGAGGTGATGTCCGCGAAGATGATCGCCGAGCCGCTGACGTTCCTGCAGTGCTGCCCGGTCAGCGATGGCTCCGCCGCGGCGGTGGTCGGCCGCCCGAAGGGACGCCGCGGCGAAGTGCGCGTGCTCGCCTCCGCAATGGCCTCCGGCCAGTTGTGGGATCACCGCTCGAAGGAATTCTGGGGCGAAGGCCCGGTGCGTCGCGCCGCGCAGGCGGCCTACGCGCAAAGCGGCATCAAGCCTTCCGAGGTCGATGTGCTCGAAGTGCATGACTCGTTCACGATCGGCGAAATCCTGACGCTCGAAGCGCTCGACCTGTGCAAGGTCGGTGAAGGCGCATCGCTCGCTCCGAGCGGGCACACGCAACGCGGCGGCCAGCAGCCGGTGAACCCGAGTGGCGGCCTGCTGTCCCGCGGACATCCGCTCGGCGCCACCGGCACGGCGCAGATCGCGGAGATCGTCTGGCAGCTGCGCGGCATGGCCGGCGCACACCAGGTTCCGAACGCGAAGCTGGGCCTGGTGGAAACCATGGGCGGCGGCGCCGCCGGCATGGAAGGCAACGCGTCGGTCGTCAGCCTGCTGGCGCTGCGCTAGACGCGACGGGCGCTGCGGGCGCCACACCCAGCGGCGCCGACGATCCGCTTGGCACGGAACCTTGCGCAGCCTCGCGCGGGGCGAATTCCACTGGATAGTCGTTCACCGCCCATTCGCCGACATCCCGCTCGCCGAGGTACAGGCGCCACACCTCGGCGAACACCGCCTTGTTGAAAGCGGGATCCTGGAAGTCCGAGGAGATCAGGCGGCACTCCACGACCTGGCCGTTCGGCGCCACGACGAACGAAACGACGATCTTTCCGGCGTTCTGGCTGGCCCGATTCGAATTCAGCCAGCGCAACGAGGCCTGACGGGCTGCGAACGCGGCCTGCACATCGGCCACACGCCGTCCCTCTACCGGCGCCGCGACGGCAACCGGAGCAGGTTCTTCCACCGGAACGGCCGTTGCCGGCGATTCGCCCGCAGCGGTGGCGGGCATCTTCTCCGCCTGCGCACCGTCTTCGGCATCGGGCGTGGAGGCGCACCCGGACAAGCACAGCGCCAGTGTTGCAGCGAGTGTCGCGGCAACGATGGAGTTGCCCGCCTTCAGGCGTCGTCGTGAACGGGGAGTCGAGCGGATTGCCACCGGTGCAGGGAACGAGGGAAGAGGAATCGAAGCATAGGCCGAGAGCACCTTTCGCCCGACTGAACCGTCGGAGGCCTCGACGGCCTGCGACCCCGATCCGGCATCCGATCAAATCGTCTTTCCGAACACATATTGCAGGATGCACACTAGGCGCGGGCGGATCTGGGCCGCCCACGGAGGACGGTATGAAAACGTGCAAACGTCGCCGGGCGCCAACGCAACGTCCTGCTTCTTCGCTGCAACGTTTCGGACCGGCGGTATGGGTCGTCGCCCTTGCCGCGGGCGCCACCGGGCTCGCCCAGGCGCTCGATCTGGGCGATGCCAAGGCAAGACTGGTACTGGGCCAACCCTTGCGCGTCGACCTGCCGTTGCTGCTGTCACCGGGGGAATCCACGGAAGATCTCCAGGTTTCCGTGCGAGGCCGGGCCGCGTTGTCGGCCGAAGGCGATGCCGCGTGGATGCAGGGACCTTTTCGCATCCTCTTCACCAGCATCGACGGACTTCCGGGCCTTCGCATCTGCCACGAGCAGCTGCTTCAGGAACCGATCCTCGAACTTCACCTGGCCTTGCGCGCTGCCAACGGCCATATCCTGCGCCGCCGCTACGATCTGCTGATCGATCCGCCGCAACCGGGCAGCGCCGTCACCGCGTGCGAACTGCCGGACGCCGCCGCCATCGCGGCTCCGCATGCCCGCGCCGAACGTCCCCGGCATCGTGTCGGTCGTCACGCCGTCGCCGCTGGCGACAGCACCGCCGAAGGCAGGCTGGTCGTGCCGGGCGATACGCTGAGCGAGGTCGCGCAGACCTTGCGCGGGGATCGTCCGATCGCGCTGCCGGCCATGGTGGACGCGCTGTACCGGGCCAATCCGGATGCGTTCACCGGCAGTGCGGACCGGCTTCGTGCAGGCAGTCATCTGACGATGCCGGCGAACCTGCGCCGACTGGGCGCCGAGGTGCCGGCGACCCCGACGGCGGTGGACGTCGAAACCGCAACTCCTGCTGCCGCACCCGCCGCCGCTGAGCTTCCATCGTCAGCGCCGCCCGACGCAGTCCCGCGTGACTGGGCGCAGCGGCTGCACATGAGCGAGCGGCTCGCCACGCTTCCCACCGCCATCGAGCAAGGCCGCGTCGCCGAACGCTACCTCGCGGCGATGGCGCCCCCGGTTCCGGTCGAAACCGTCATCGACACGCCGGTGTCGACGCCGATCGCCGTCTTGCCCGACACGCGCTCGCGTGATGTTCCGACCGCAACCCGCGAGATTCCGGCCTGGCTGCGCAACGCCATCGCCGTACTGATCGTCGTGTTGCTGCTGGGCTGGGCGGTGGGCCGCAAGAAACGAACGCACCGGCGTCCCGCTGCTGCCGCGACGCCCGTTCCGGTCCCGCTCCCGCAGGCAGTCGCCGCACCGCCCGCCCCGGCGCCCGTCGGCGCGCCGTCGAGCGCACCGCCGCCCGTCTACTCGAGGACGCAGGACAACGCGCAGGAAGTAGGTCGCGATTTCTACGATGAAGTAGCGGCCTTGCTGATCGCCACGCTGCAGAAGAATCCGGATCGGCGCGACCTGCGCTTCCGCCTGCTCGATCTCTATTTCACGTCGGGCCGGCGCGATGCGTTCGTCGAGCACACGCGCGGGTACCTGGCCTCGCTGGCCGGCACGGCCGACGAGAACTGGCCGGAGATCGTGCGCATGGGCCGGCAGATCGCCCCCGAAAGCGGGCTCTACTCCGCACATCCGGGAGAAGCCGCGCGCGCCACGGTGATTCCGCTGCAGGGCGCGCGCACCGGGGTGCGCCGCTTCTACGAGAACGCCGATGCGACGGCGCTGCGGGCGCTGCGCGAGCACCTCGATCGCGCGTACACGCAGCTTCGCCGCGACAACGATTTCTGGCGCGAACTGACGGCGGTCTCGCGCCAGTCGCTCGCTCCCGATCCCGGCCTGACGCCGGCCGAGCGATTGACGCAGTACCTGGGTGGCGGCCGCGTCCTGTTCCGCGACGAACGCCGACGCGATCCCGACGAGGATGCGGCACTCGTCGCCATCGGCCAGGTGCTGATCGCGCGCCGGCTCGGTTACCGGCGCGTGGTGGCCGCAGGAATGCAGGCGCGGCATGCCTTGCTGGCTGCCCAGGCGGCGCAGCGTCTGGGCCTGTACTGCGTGATGCATCTTTCGGAGGCGGAGCAGGCTCACAACGCCGGCGCCCTGCAACGGCTGATCGGTATGCGCGCGAAGATCGAAACCATCCCGGACGCCAGTTTCGGCCTGGCCGCCAGCGCGCAGCTCTGCGCGTTGAACGATGCGCTCGGCAGTCATGATTCGCTGTACATCTCTCCCGCCGCAGGCGGCCCGTCGCCGTATCCGACGATCGTCGTGGACCTGGTGGCGATGCAGGGCAGGAGCCTGCGCGCGAGCACCACACAATTGCCCGGTGGTCATGCCGACGTGCTGATCACGCACAGCGGCGACGGCGTGCATACGCTCGGCACGATCGAAGCGTTCCTGGATGCCGTCGACACGCGCCTGCTGTGCATGGAGTCCGACAACCGTCCCCACGACGGCCTGACGTTCCAGCGCGAGCATCGGCTGCTGCGCGCCACCGGGCGCGTCGACTATCAGCACATCGCCGAAGAAGCGGCACGCTTCACCACGCAGTTCTGCGCCGAACGCGAGTACGCGAAGCTGGGGCCTGCGGGCAGCGAAGTGTTCGCCGCCGCGTTGCGCGCGGCGCGCGATCTGTCGGCCTCGCAGTCGGTCGTGGCGGTGTTGCCGTCCGAGATGACGGCCACCGGCGCGCAGCTCGCGGGCGAGACCGATGCGCGCGGCGACGCGATGCGCGTCGTGCCACTGCCACGGGCTTGAGCCGCCTGTAGCCCGGACGAAGTCCGGGATTCCGTTCGCCTACGGAGCGCAACCCCGGACTTCGTCCGGGCTACGGGGGCGCGTCAGGCCGCACCCAACTTCATCAACGCCCCCTGCGTGAGGTAACTGTCGTACAGCTTCGGATCGTTGGCGCCGCTGAAGTACTGGTTCTCGACCTGGCGGACCTGTTCGAGCCGGGTCACCGATCCGGTCTGGATATTCGCGGCAGTGACGTGGCACCAGCTCCAGTACGGATGCTTGCCGTCCATGATGCGCTTGTCGCCGTTCTCGTACAGCGAATACGCGCCGTCGAAGGAACGGTA
>NZ_SOBT01000011.1 GCF_004364935.1 Panacagrimonas perspica
TACCGTTCCTTCGACGGCGCGTATTCGCTGTACGAGAACGGCGACAAGCGCATCATGGACGGCAAGCATCCGTACTGGAGCTGGTGCCACGTCACCGCCGCAAACATCCAGACCGGATCGGTGACGCGGCTCGAACAGGTCCGCCAGGTCGAGAACCAGTACTTCAGCGGCGCCAACGATCCGAAGCTGTACGACAGTTATCTCACGCAAGGCGCGCTGATGAAGCTCGGGGCAAGCTGAGCGCGCGGACCGACATTCAGGACGCGAATGGAAACTATACGCCGCGGCTTATACGCGGGCCGCGGATGGTCGGCGAAGATTCTTTCCACCACCGTGCCCGACATGGGACGGACGAGGGGACCACAAGGTCGACAGCGCTGAGCTGGCTAACGTAGCGAAGAGTTTCAGATACTTCGCCAGAACTATTCGGAGGATTTCGCATGGCAAATTTGGGTCGGCTGGACTGGTACGACATCGCGCGTGACACCAACTGGACGCCGCGATACGTGGCCGAATCCGAACTTTTCCCGGAGGAACTGAGCAGCGCCTTCGGCCTGCCGGTCGAAGCTTTCGAGGAATACGACGAGCCGTACAAGACCACGTACACCGAGTACGTGAAGGTCCAGCGCGAGAAGGATGCCGGGGCCTACTCCGTGAAGGCCGCCCTGGAACGCAGCAAGATGTTCGAGAACGCCGCCCCGGGCTGGCTCTCGGTGCTCAAGATGCATTTCGGCGCGATCGCGCGCGGCGAGTACTCGGCGTCGGGTGCCGAAGCGCGCATGGTGCGCTTCGGTCGCGCGCCCGGCATGCGCAACATGGCCACGTTCGGGATGATGGACGAGATCCGGCACAGCCAGCTGCAGCTGTTCTTCCCGCACCAGTACGTGTCCAAGGATCGCCAGTTCGACTGGGCGTTCAAGGCCTACGACACCAACGAGTGGGCGATCATCGCTGCGCGCCACTTCTTCGACGACATGATGGTCACGCGCGGCGCCACCGGCGTGGCCCTGATGCTGACGTTCGCGTTCGAGACGGGTTTCACCAACATGCAGTTCCTGGGCCTCGCGGCCGACGCCGCGGAAGCCGGCGACTGGACCTTCTCCAGCCTGATCTCGAGCATCCAGACCGACGAGTCGCGCCATGCGCAGATCGGCGGACCGCTGGTGACGATCCTGGTCAAGAACGGCCGCAAGGCCGAGGCGCAGAAGCTGATCGACATCTCGATCTGGCGCGCCTGGAAGCTGTTCTCGATTCTCACCGGGCCGGTGATGGACTACTACACGCCGCTCGAACACCGCAAGCAGTCGTTCAAGGAGTTCATGCAGGAGTGGATCGTCACGCAGTTCGAGCGATCCCTGCTCGAGCTGGGTCTCGACAAGCCCTGGTTCTGGGACGACATGATCCACGAGATCGACCACCAGCATCACGGCATGCACATGGGCGTCTGGTTCTGGCGTCCGACCGTGTGGTGGAACCCCGCCGCCGGCGTCTCCACCGAAGAGCGTGCCTGGCTCGAGGAGAAGTACCCGGGCTGGAACGACACCTGGGGCCATTGCTGGGATGTCATCACGGAGAGCGCGCTCGAAGGCAAGATGGACCAGACGCTGCCGGTCACGCTGCCAGTGGTCTGCAACATGTGCCAGCTGCCGATCAATTTCACGCCAGGGCCGGCGTGGAAGGTGCGCGACTTCCCGCTGACGCATGAAGGCCGCGACTACCACTTCTGCTCGAAGGGCTGCCAGTGGGTGTTCGAGCAGGAGCCGGATCGCTACAAGGGTCACCTGTCGCTGGTCGATCGTTTCCTGGCCGGCCAGATCCAGCCGCCGGACCTCGGCGGCGCGCTCAAGTACATGGGCCTCTCGCCTGGCGAGACCGGCGAGGATGCGCTGCAATTCTCGTGGGTGGAAGGCATTCGCGCGGAACGTCTGCGCAAGGCCGGCTGAGCACGCTGTCTTCGTGACACTCCACATCCCAACCCTGGTCCCGAGCGTCGCGCGGGGTCCAGGGAGGGGCAAGAACAGAATCAGACTCCGAGGAGCAGTGAAATGGCACTTTTTCCCCTGACGTCGAACTTCCAGGAGGACTTCGTCCTCCAGGTCGTCGCGGTCGACACCGACAACAGCATGGACGAACTCGCCGCCGTCGCGGCCGTCCACTCGGTCGGTCGCCGCGTCAAGGCCCGTCCCGGCGTCCTGCGTGTTCGCCGGCAAGGGGCGAGCGAACCGTTCCCGCGCGATCTCAAGGTCGGCGAGGCCGGTTTGCGGCCGATGGAATGCGTGGAGATCTTCTGGGAAGGCTCCCCGGGCAGCGTCCGCGCGCCGGTGCATTGAAGGAGCGCGACCATGACATTCAAGGCGGTGTGCAAGCTCGAGGACCTCTGGGAAGGCGAGATGGAGGCCTTCGAAGTCGACGGCGAAGAGGTGCTGATGGTCTGGCCGGAAGGCGGCGAGCCCTGTGCGTTCCAGGGCCTGTGCCCTCATCAGGACATTCCGCTGGTCGAGGGGAAGTTCGACGGCAAGGTCGTCACCTGCCGCGCTCACCAGTGGACCTTCGACGCCTGCAGCGGCAAGGGTCTCAACCCCGCGGGCGCCCAGCTCTCGCGCTACCCGATCAAGATCGAGAATGGCGAGGTGCTGGTCCAGGTCGAAGGGATCAAGCCCTCGACATTCGCCTGACCCACCGGAAACCTGCCAGACCATGACCACGACACCTCCCGGCCACATCGCCTCGGCACACCTCAACAATCGCGTCGGGCCGGTGCTGCGCCAAGGCGAGCTCGCCAAGGCGGTCGCCGAGGCCGCCGAGATCGACAACCCGGGCAAGGTCATCACGCTCGACGACAAGGTGGCCTACCTGCGCGTCTCCACCGAGGGCGAAATGATCCTTCGCCGCGAGACCATCGAAGAGATGCTGGGCAAGCCGTTCCGGATGAGCGAGCTGGAAGTCGAACTCAGTTCGTTCTCCGGAAGGATCGAGAACAACGCGGAACAAGTGCGGTTCTATTTCGAGAAGAAGCTGTAGCCACAGAGAGATTCCGATGAACGAAACCCAAGTGCTGAAGCCGCTGAAGACCTGGAGCCATCTCGCCGCGCGACGGCGCAAGCCCAGCGAATACGAGGTGGTGTCCGTGAACCTCCACTACAGCACGCGACCGGACTCGGTCGCGCCGTACGAGCTCGATCCCGAGCTGTTCATGAATCGCTGGTACCTGAAGAACCGGGAAGGCAGCCCGCTCAAGCACGACGACTGGAACGCGTTCCGTGACCCGGACGAACTGATCTACCGCACCTACTGCCTCCTGCAGGACGGACAGGAAACCTATGTGCAAGGCCTGTTCAGCCAGTTCAACGAGCGCGAGCACGACAAGGCGCTGAGTCCGCAGTGGGCCGGCAGCCTCGCGCGGCTGCACACGCCGGCGCGCTTCCTGTTTCACACGGTGCAGATGGCCTCGGCCTACCTCGCGCAGATGTCGCCGGCCAGCACGATCTCCATCGCGGCCGCGTTCCAGGGCATGGATGCGTTCCGTTGGCTCAGCCATTCCGCCTACCGGGCCAAGGAGCTCTCCGCCACGTTCCCGGACAAGGGTTTCGGCACGGCCGAACGCGGGTACTGGGAAGATGACGCTGCATGGCAGGGCTTCCGCGAGCTCATGGAGAAGGTGCTGGTCGCCTATGACTGGGCCGAGTGCTTCGTCGCCCTCAATCTCGTCGCCAAGCCCGCGATCGAGGAGGCGGTACTGCGTCGCCTCGGCGATGCGGCGCGCCACCACCAGGACACCTTGCTGGGCATGCTGACCGACGCGCAGACGATCGACGCTACGCGCCATCGGCGCTGGTCGGCCGCGCTGGTGCGCATGGTTTGCGAGAAGGAAGGGAACGCCGAGGTGATCCGCAACTGGATCGCGAAGTGGGAGCCGCTCGCGGAGAAGGCCATCGAGACTTTCTGCGCGGCGCTTCCCGACGTTCCGAACGCCGCCTCGGCCGCACAGCAGGCGACGCGCGACTTCCGGCGTTCGCTGGGCGAAGGGTTCTGAATGGGAACGTCGCGCGGTCGGCGGCGTGCCGGATCGTCTGAGGCGGGGCCGGGGTCATTGAAGGTCGGCTTTCCTGTCAAGCGCTTTGCATAGTGCGGTACGAGCTGATCCTTTCGTACAAAACCGCGATGTCCGTTTTGAGATCGAGCGATGTTGGATGGGACGCCTGCCTCGATGCGGAAGAAGGCGGTCCTCGGATCGTCCTCTGGCGCCGGCTCGCGCGTCCCGGTGCGGCATCGGACGGGGTTTTTCGCGGCGAGCGAGCCCGTCTCGCCGGCGCCATTGCCGATCCCGAGCATCACGGGTAGCACGGCGCCAGCGGACCCCCTCGATCGCGCCAGGCACGCCGTGGGCCGCAGCCCGCGTGGATCGAGCCGCGGCTCGGCTTGATTCGTGGGTCGCGCGCGCTGTCTTTGGATGGAGACCGACGGCGCGGCGGGATGGAACCGGTTCCCCGTAGCGCCGCTCCGGCATGCTCGGCGGCGATGCTCGTCCTCGCCCTGGAATCGCCACGAGCGGCGGTGGCGATATCGGCGATAATGGTCCGAATCGCAATAGGGTGAATGCAACACCAGACTGACCGTTCCGCTATGGAGATGCCGTGAACTCCGATGATTTCGACCTGAACCTGCTGCCCTACTTCAACCAGTTGATGCGGGAGCGCAAGGTTTCGAAGGTCGCCGAGTCATTGGGTGTCTCGCAGCCTGCGGTCAGCAACGCGCTCAAGCGATTGCGCAGCGCGCTCGGAGACGAGCTGTTCCTGCGCACCACGCATGGCATGGAGCCGACTTCCCGCGCGCGTCAGCTCGCCGAGCCGATCGCCTACGCCATCGACACGATCAAGTCGGCGATGAGCCAGCAGGTGGCGTTCGATCCGTCCGTTGCTCAGCGAAACTTCCTCCTCGGACTCAGCGATCTGGGGGAGATGTATTTTTTGCCGCCGCTGCTTTCGCGCGTGGGTCAGCAGGCTCCAGGTGTCCTCATTACCGCCGTCCGCAACAATCCGCTGTTGCTGAAGGACGATATGGAGACGGGCCGGATCGAGGTCTCGATCGGGATTTCGCCTCAGCTGCAGGGAAGTTTCTTCAGACAGCGCCTGTATCGAGAACATCACGTCTGCGCCTTTCGCAAAGGGCATCCGTTTGAAGCGTGTGCCATGTCGGTGGCGGACTATCTGGCTTGCGAGCATGTCGTCGTATCGGCGGGCAATGATCTGGGCGAAGTCGACCGCCTGATGGAGCGGAAGGGGCTCGAGCGCAGGATCAGGGCGATTGTTCCGCACGCAAGCGCGATCGGTCAGATCCTGCAGGCCACGAACATGGTGGCGACGCTGCCGTCGCGCATGTACCAGATCATGGCCGATCCTTTGGGTCTTTCCTGCATCCCGCATCCCGTCGCGCTGCCGGATACGTCGATTGGAATGTTCTGGCATGCGGCTCTGCACCGGGATCCGGCCAATCAATGGTTCCGCCGTACCATATTCGACCTGTTCTCGGAATCACCTCCCATCAACGCCTAGGCGTGCCTGGCCTGAAGCGCACTGAGACTTGGACCATTGGAACTGCTGATCCGCAACAACGGACGCACGTTGAGCCTGGAGCCGGGCGACACGCTCCTGGGGGCGATCCGCGGGTGCGGCATCTCCTACAGCTGCGAGGACGGCCGTTGCGGGATGTGTCGCTGCCATCTGGTGCGCGGCCGTGTCCGCGAGCAGGCTCGTCCGCCGCGGCAGCTTTTCGGGTGCCGCGAACGCTACATCCTCGCCTGCCAGACCTCGTTGCTGGAGGACACTACGATCAACATTCCAGATATCGAGGAACCAGTCGCGCACCCCGGTGGACGATATCGGGGCCGGGTAGTGAGCGTCGAAGCGCTGTCGGACACCGTCCGCGAGCTGCGAGTAGAGATCGATGTGCCGTTCTCATTCTCACCGGGTCAATGTGCAGAGGTGGAGCTGTCTCGCGGACTCTCGCGTTTGTATTCGATGGCGGGCACTCCGGGCGACACTGAACTACGCTTCCACGTGCGGATGCATCCGCACGGTCGTGCATCGCAAGTCATCGGAGAAGATCTGAAAGCGGGGGATCCTCTGAAGATTCGTGGACCGTACGGAACGTCCTACCTGCGAGCCAATCATTCCGATCCGATTCTGTGCATATCCGCAGGGACAGGTCTCGCGCCGTTGTTGTCGGTTCTGCGTGGAATCGCAGCGCGCCAGATGATGAATCCTGTTTTCATCTACGTCGGATTCATGGCGCGAGAAGATGTGTACGGGCTCGAAGAATTGAATGCGCTTTTACCGCGCATCCTTTCGGCTCGCGCTCGCCACGTCCTGGTTTCAGCGGGTCCGACCGAGCGAGGACTGCGACGCGGGCTGCTGACGGAGGCGATTGAAGCCGACTTCGATCACCTCACGGGCTTTCGGGTGCACGGATTTGGCTCGCCGTTCGCGATCGATGCAGTCGTCCAGCTCCTGCGTCGAAAAGGGGTTGCGGAAGAGCACCTGCACCTGGATGCATACCACTCGGTGGTCACTTGAGAGCTGCCGCTCGAATCATCCGAAATTCCGCGAGACCGATGACGGTCCGCTGCGATCGAACCCAAGCAGCTTCGCTGCCCGATAGCGATGGTCTGGCGTGGAACGTACCGTTCGTCCGTGCTCGCGTCGAAAACATTGCAATCTGAGCAGTAGGGTCGCGGCATCGCTGCAACCGCGGGGCGAGGCAGCAGGAACTTATGGGACAGAGGGCGCAGGGCGGATGTAGAGCCCCCTGTGACGCCCGCCCCGACAAGAGCAACCCGATCGCTGAGCGAGTGCAACAGCGACAAGACGACTGGATGGCTACGGGCGATACCTCGGGTGCTGCCACAAGGGAACGCGGTCAACAAACGAACCGCCGACAACGATACTGCCGACGGCCGCACTCCAAGAGTGTCGCCAGCAAGCCGCGGTGGCGCGTAACGATCGCTTTCGGAGTGTTAGAGCCCATACTGCGAATGGACGCCGTCTTCTTTCAGCGTCGAATGCGGGGGAGGCTTCGTGAGGCAGTCGATGGGCGACATGGTGGATGACCCGCAGACTTGGCGTGCAGCGCTGGCGTCGATGGACCTGCCCGCGTGCGCCAGCGATGGGGAAGGTCGCCTCGTGTTCTTCAACGCAGCAGCCGTCCGTTTGTGGGGATGCGCGCCGGCGAAGGATGCCCGCTGGTGTGATGGACTCAATATGTATCGGCGCGGACAACCGGTTGACGCCGCGACCTGCATTCTGGCCCAGTGCATTCGCGAAGGGCGGAACGTCGAAGAATCCGACATCGAGGTGGTCGCCGCCGATGGCACACGCAAGCGCGTGACCCTGCAGGCCGTTCCTGTCATGAGAAACGGAAGCGCCGTCGGAGCGTTTGCTTTTGCGTATGAGAGCGTATCGCGTCGGGATCTGGAGCTCGTCCGCGGACGCCTCACCGCGATTGTGCAGTCGTCCGACGATGCGATCGTCAGCACGGATCTCGACGGTGTGATCACCAGCTGGAACGCTGGCGCAAGCCGGCTTTACGGATATTCCGCCGAGGAAGTGATCGGCCAGCCGGTGTCCATTCTGATTCCTGAATGCCAGGGCGACGAAGAGCCGGAAGTGCTGGCTCGCGTGCGCCGGGGCGTCGTCGTTGATCATTACGAGACCTACCGCCGGCGCAAGGACGGCAGCCAGGTCGCGGTGTCCTTGAGCGTCTCGCCGATGGTCGATGAAAGTGGCGTGATCGTCGGCGCGTCCAAGATCGCGCGCGATGTGTCGGAAAGCTACGCGGCGGATATGGTCCGCAGCCAGTTGGCGGCGATCGTCGAGTCCTCCAGCGACGCCATCGTGAGCAAGGACCTCACGGGACGCATCGTGACCTGGAACCGCGGCGCGGAACGGGTTTTCGGGTATGCCGCCAGCGAGGTGATCGGCAAACCGATCACGATCCTGATTCCGTTCGAGCGGCTCGACGAAGAGCCCGAGGTGCTGCGACGGATCGCGCGCGGAGAATCGATCGAACACTTTGAGACGGTGCGGCGCCACAAGAACGGCAGCCTTCTCGACATTTCGCTGACCGTATCGCCCATTCGAGATCGCCAAGGCAAGATCGTCGGGGCGTCAAAGATTGCGCGCGACATCTCGGACCGGAAATACGTGGAGCGGCAACTGGCGCTCGCCGATCAGCGGAAGGACGAGTTCCTGGCCACTTTGAGCCATGAACTTCGGAACCCGCTGGCGCCGCTGCGCACCAGCATCGATTTTCTATCAGCCAATCCGGAAACGTCGTCCTCCAGCCAGCGATCGCTCGAAGTGATGAGACGGCAGGTTGATCACCTCGTGCACCTGGTCGACGACCTCCTGGAAATCTCGCGGATCTCGCGAGGGACCATCACACTCAAGACCGAGCTGCTGGCGCTCGGCACGATCCTTCAGGATGCAATCGACATCAGCCGTCCGCTGATCGACAGCCGTAACCATCATCTCGACGTGAGCATCCACGAGAAGGACTTGATGGTCAGCGGCGATCGCGTGCGTCTCGTACAAGTCTTCTCGAACCTGCTGAACAACGCTGCCAAGTTTACCGAGCCCGGCGGGGCCATCTCGGTAAGCCTGCAGAGCGATTCCGAGAGCGCGTTGGTTCGAATTCAGGACACCGGCATTGGACTTCCGGCAGGCGAGCTCAGCAGCATCTTCGAGATGTTTACGCGTTTGAAGTCCGAATCAAGCGGTCTGGGCGTGGGGCTTTCGTTGGTCAAAAGCATCGTGGAGATGCACGGAGGAACGGTAGCGGTTCGCAGCGAGGGGGTTGGGCAAGGCTCGACGTTCACCGTCCGCCTTCCGGTCCAGGTGTCGCCCCTGGAGCATGTGCGCGCTGCCGGAGTCCCGGCCGTCGACCCGCCGCCGACCCGCCGGTTGCTGGTGGTCGACGACAATCGAGATGCCGCCGAAGCCTTGAGTGCGCTGCTCACCTTGCTGGGCCACGATGTGAGCGTGGCCTATGACGGGATGCAGGCCCTGGCGGCGTGCGAGCAGAGCGTTCCGGAAATCGCGCTGTTGGATATTGGCTTGCCGGGGATGAGCGGCTACGACTTGGCGCAGGCCATGCGCGACCGACCGTGGGGAGAAGGCATCACGCTCGTGGCGCTGACAGGCTGGGGTCAGGCAGGCGATCAACAGCGAGCGCAAGAAGCGGGCTTTGATCACCACTTGGTGAAGCCGGTCCATGTCCAGCGCTTGCTGCAACTTTTGCAGGAACCTCGACGGATTCGTTGATGCGGCACGCAGAGTCATGCGCGAACCCGCAACGCCAAGAGTTCGGAACAACGCGCAGACCGCGCTCAGGCTCTCTCACCTGAGACGGCAGGCAATCCGCCGGTAAAACAGCGTACGGAGGGCGCCTCGCGGCGGCCCTCCGTACGTACGACGCTCTTACGCGGCCTTGGCGATCGGCGTCACGTTCGAGCCGTTGACCGCGATGCGGCGCGGCTTGGCAGATTCAGGGATCCGCCGCACCAGCTCCACGCTCAACAGGCCGTTGCTCAGCACGGCGTTCTGCACTTCGATGTAGTCGGCGAGACGGAAGCTCAGCTTGAACGCGCGCTGCGCAATCCCGCGGTGCAGATACTGTGTTTCGTTCTGGGCTTCGCGCCTGGCCGATGCGATGGTCAGTACGTCCTTCTCGACAGAGATCTCCAGCTCCTGTTCGGTCATGCCGGCGGCGGCGATCTCGATGCGGTACTCGTCGTCGCCCTTCTTCACGACGTTGTACGGCGGGTAGGCGACGGCATCGGCGGACATGGCCGTTTCGAACAGATCGTTGAAACGGTCGAAGCCGATCGAGCTGCGGAAGAGCGGGGCGAGGGAAAACGTGTTCATCGTGAAACCTCCTGATCGTCAGCGAAGTGAATGTCTGCCGGGACCCGAACCTCGGCGCCCCGACGCAACGAAACTAGGAGCTCCATCTGGATGTTCAAGAGGGGAAGTTTCAAACAATAAATGTTGGCCTATCAGGCATTTCCATTTTTTGTCCGTTCCGCGGTTCCCGAAGAGAATGCGAAAGAAGCTGGAGGATGCCGCTGCCTGTCGCGCGGGTCTGCCTTCTGAAAACGTGAAGCGCGCACCGTCGATAGCGGCCGCAGGTGCAAGTGGTCGCAGGTCACCGGAGCGGCACGATTTCCCGGCGCCGCCGCGTCAGTTGAGGTTGGCCTTGGTGGCCTTGATGACGCTGGCAGCGGTGTCGCGGCCGACGTAGCGCGTGAACTCCTCATCGAAGCGCGTCGTCAGCCGCGCCATGGTTTCCGGCGACGCCTTGTCCTGCAGCTTGGGAAACCAGGTGTCTTCCTCCTCATACATGTGGTGCTGCACGGCGCCGCGGATGTGGCGCAGCTTGTCGAGGTAGTCCTGGCTCAGGGGATCGAGCTCTTCCAGTGCGGCTGTTTCTCCCTTTGCGGCGCTCTGCTCCTGGTACGCCAGTTCCGTTCGCGCCTTCTCGCCGTGCGAGGCCATGGCGGGATAAAGCGTGACCTCTTCGGCGATGGCATGGCCGGTGAGCAGGATCGCGAGCCATTTTTGGGTGGCGCGCCGGTGCCGGTCGGTTTTGGCGTTCTCAACCGCGTCGAACGCGGCTTCGATCTGCTGATGATGGTCCAGTGCCATCGCGAACCAGGACCCGGGCTCGGCAAGGCTCAGGGCGTGTTCGCGTGCCTTGGCGCGGGCACGGGGGCTTTCCGGCGGGGTGACGGCGGCGATAACTTTGTCGACGAAAGACATGTTGGCTTCCTCGGTAGGTGGCGGTGGGTGTGAACAGGCGCAAGTCCCGCGCCTGGGCATCCACCGGGTACACGGCCTGCCGTAGCCCGTGACGACATCATGATCGCCGCCCCTCCAACGCCCTCGTTTCGAGAACACCCCGTAAGCGGGTGAGCCCATGGTGTTGCCGCTCGTCTGGATTTGACCAATACACGGCGCGTCTGCTCGACAAGGTTCGATCAGCCCTGAATGCCGGGTTGCCCATTGCCGTCGGGATTCTCTTTCTGTCCGGTCAGGCGGTCGGCGAGCAGGCGGGTCCATTCCGGATGCGCAGCAACAGGCGCGCCGCAGCCGGCAATCGAGGAACACGATCAGCGCGGCCAAGTCCATCGGGAGAATCGCAAGGGGCTCCTGATGCTCGCGGCGGCAGGCGCGGCGGACAACCTTGGGCTTCCGAATGATCAGGCCTCGGCTTGATCCAAGCGAGCCGACCCCGTCACTTCCAGCCGTACGCCGCGTACATCACGTGGAAGATCGTGTGCTGTTCCATGACGCCGCGGAACCATTCGCTTCCCGGTCCGCGTGCATAGATGGCAACGTCTTCGCCGCCATGCGTTTCACTGGGCAGGGAGACGGTCGACTCCTGCAGATAGTCCTCGTCCTCGGTGTCGACATCGCTCAGATTCGGGCGCAAGGCCGTGCCCTTGTAGGGCGCGCGGGCCTTGGGATCTTCCTTCTCGGAGTAGGTGCGCCGCTGCTGGCCGCCGGTCCAGCCGGGCCCGTTGGCGTACGACAGCGTGGTGTACGGGAGCCCCAGCGCGTCGAGGATCGGGACGCCGTTGATGGCGGCGAGACCCAGGATCGGATTGCCTCGCGAGGGATACCCGCCGATGCTCATCGTGTGGCTGTGATCCGCCGTGACGATGATCAGCGTGTCGTCACCGACCAGCGACTGCGCGCGCTTCACGGCATTCGAAAGCGCGATGGTCTCGGTGAGCGCGCGATACGCGTTGCCGGCGTGATGGCCGTGATCGATCCGGCCGGCCTCCACCATCAGGTAGAAGCCCTTTTTATTTCTCTGCAGCAGCCGGATGGCTTTCTCCGTCATCTCGCTCAGCGACGGCTCGCCTCCGGCATCGGACGCGCGCTCGACCTCGTAGCGCATGTGGGAGGGTTCGAACAGGCCGAGCACCGGCCCCGCCTTCGCGACATCGATGGCCTCGAACTGGGCACGGTTCCAGATGTAGCGCGCACTGGAAGAACGGGCCGTCCATTCGCGCGCCAGATCCCGTCCATCCTTGCGGACACCGCTGCGCTCCGGGTATTCCGGATCCTTCTGCGATGCCGGTAGGAAATTCCTGCGGCCGCCGCCGAATACCACGTCGACACCGTCGCCAATCGAGAACTCGATCAACTGGCGCGCGATGTCCGGCACCGTCGCGCCGGCCGGAAGGTCGGCATCGGCTTCCCAATCGCGATCCGCGATGTGCGCGTAGTTCACGGCCGGCGTGGCATGCGTGACGCGGGCCGTGGTCACGATGCCGGTCGCCAGGCCCCTGGCCTCCGCGCGCTCGAGAATGGTCTTCGCACTGAGCGCCCGCGTCTTGTCCGCGCCCGCTTCGGTACGGCTGATCGCCGGATCGACCGAGATCGCCCCATCGTTGGCCTTGATCCCGCAGACCATCGCCGTCGCGGTCGGTGCGGAGTCGGATGTCTGCTGGTTGGCCGATGCGGTGACGGACAACGCCAGTTGCGGGAATTGTTCGAAGCTCAGCCGGTTGCTCTCGCCGTCGCGACCTTGCTGCTGACCTTCCAGGATCCGGGCCGCGGTGACCGTCGAGATTCCCATGCCGTCGCCGATGAACAGGATGACGTTGCGCGCCGGTCGCGATTTCGCGACCTTGCCGCGATTCATCTCGACCGCGCGCGCGCCGGACGCAAACCATTCGGCGCCGGTCATGGCGGGACGCGCCGGGGCCGTGCTGCCGGCATCCAGGGCGCTGGCCGTGGTCGGGCTGGCCATCGCCAGGAGGCTCGTGATCAGCAGACGTTTCATCGGCTCATTTCCGGCGGAATGTTCAGCGCAGAGGGTGAGTTTGCTCTGTTGCAGGATGGCGGTGGTTCTTGGGGCGCCCGCGGAACGGAATGAATCGTGTCTGGTCCGAGCCGCACAACCCGGGGTCGTGCGCCTCTGGAATCGAAGGCGTATCGTGTTCCGCGTATTCATGAAGGGGGCGCCATGAAGGCGTTGATCTGTGCGTTGCTGGCGGTTGCGGCGGTGTCCGTCAGCGGATGCGCGAGCACCCGGGCAGAAGGACGCACCGCTTATGGCGTGCCGACCGTGTACGCCGGGACCCGTCTCAATATGGCGGCACTCAACGAGGACTACGGAAAGCTCGCGGTCTACAGGAGCTATGGCGGTATCGAGCCGCCCGAGAATCCGATCATCGACGCGCCGATCAGCTTCGTCGTCGACACGGTCGTGCTGCCGATGGATGCCTGGTACTGGGCATCGGACAAGGTCGGCCTCGGTCGGCCGTCATTCGTGGACATGCTGGCGTTCGACTTGCGTGATCGAGCGAGGAGTCCGTCCAAGGCCGGGCCTTTGCGAGAGATCGCCCAGGAACGGGAGCGGCAGTGACTCCCAGGTTCGCAGCCTCCCTTGCCGCGATGCTTTGTATCGGCCTTTCCGGCTGTGCCACCGTGCGGACGGCAGACAACGCGCACGTCGGCAGCCCGAAGATTTATGGCGGGACCCGCGTCAATGTCGCCGCGCTTTCGGACGACGAAACTTCGCTGAGCCGATACCGGCAGTACGGCATCGAAGCGCCGGCGTATCCCGCTGCTGATCTGGCGGTCAGCTTCATCGGCGACACGCTGTTTCTGCCCTTCTCGGCGTGGTACGTGGTGACCGAACCCCTGGTCGGCAGGCGGTAGGGATGGTTGCCGACCGGACCGACGGCCGCTGACGGAGGGGCGAGGCCCAGAAGGCCCGCGAGGCAGCCGTGCGGCCAAGAAAGGTCCGGGGTCGCCGTGCTGCGCGACTCTCAGGGGCGGAAACTCATTGGACAAACCATCTGTGCAATGGGACGGACGGGATGTCGCCCTGCACGGCGCTCATGAAAAATGGCGGTGTGCACAGTCTCACGCGAACGAGGCTCAGCCGTTATCAGGGAAAATAACAGGGAAATTCGCTAAAAAACGCGATCGACGGGCTCGCGAAGTCGCGTTCCCCGGGGCATTCAGAGGGTTCTACGCGGTTTTTCCCTAGCGAGGCGAACAGGGAAGTCGAAACCGGATAGCAGGGTACTGATCCGCGAGATCGTCTGTAGCGACAAAAGATACCCGAGGCGTCGCCGCCGATTTGAATTGGACCCGAGGCCGAACTGACGTCGTCTGCGAGGAGTTCGAGGTCCTTAAATCGGATAGCGCATGAAGGCTGCCCAACCGCGCCCTGTAGGGGGGCCCGGCTGACCTTCTCCCAGGTATCGTTAGGGCGGAATGAACGAGAGCCCGTCAGAGGATCGGTACGTAATGCTGGTTTCGCCGGTCTCGTCGGTTTCCGTGAGGAGTTGTACTCAGTCCGGAGGAATGAGTCACTAGATACCGACGCTTTCTGTTCGTGAGGCGGACGCAATGGCTTGCTTTCAACCCGGGCACGGCGTCACCAAACTGGATTCCAATGTATGGCTGCCCTATTGCTGCTTGCGCACCAATACATCCGCCGGGGACTTCGCCACGTTGGCACACGAGATCGTCCACGCGACCGGTGACGCGAGGCACATCATTGGTGGCGCCCAGCGGACCAACCTCATGTCCGAAGTCACTGGACAACGAGCCGACATCTACAAGGCACACATCGATCGTCTGGCAAAAGCCTACTTCGCGAAATGAAAGGCTTTAGGCCTTAGGGTATTTGCTATTCCGCCAAAATATTCTCGGCAAACTAAAATTCACCAGCCGCCGTTAGTTGCTCTTCATTGACGTTCGACCTGTCATGTCGGCTATCCGCTTCTAGAAGAGCGGGCAGGCGGCGACAATCCCCCCGTATCGAGGTAGGGGTGGCGGTTCACAGCCCGAAGCGGGCATTCGATCTCGGAGGCTGTTTACTCCAGAGAAGACAGTCGAGGTTGCTCCTCGTTTCGCGAGGCCAGCCAGATAGGAATTGGCGCCCGCAAGGCCGCGGCCGATTCGCTCGATCCGGACCCGCGCACTAGATGCGCCTACGACAATAATCGCTGGATGCAGCGCTAGACGTCGCCGGCGGCAGTCGCACTTCACAAGGCGATTTCGGGCCCGGCCGGGCGATCACGGACGCGTCGGGACATCGGGCGTATAGTCTCCGCTTTAGCGACGCAGGAAATGCTTCCATGCAGGCAAACAGCATACGCATTGCCGGCACCGCGCTCGGCGAGCACCGTCACATCTGCGCGCTCTTCAACAGCCGGGACGAGTCGTATCGCGTGCTGATGCCGTTCGTCAAGGACGGCTTCGAGTGCGGCGATCGGGCGTTTCACGTGGTCGATCCCGCGCTGCGCGACGACCACCTGCACCGCCTGGAAGACGCTGCCATCCCGACAGAGTCGTCGCAGCGCACGGGCCAGTTCCGCCTCGGCGACTGGAACGAGGTCTACTTCCCCGACGGCGGTTTCGATCAGGACCGGATGCTCGCAATGCTCGCCGCTGCGCTCAACAGCGCGTCGGAGCAACCGCTGCTGCGCCTGGTCTGCGACATGCGGTGGGCGCTGGAGGACCATCCCGGCACCGACGCGCTGCTCGAGTACGAAAGCCGCTTCAACACCGTGCTGCAGCCGGGCGGGGACGTGGTGGTGTGCTGCTACGACCTGGCGAAGTTCAAAGCCGGCGTAATCATGGACGTGCTGCGCACGCACCCGATGGTGATCCTGGGCGGCGTGCTTCAGGTCAATCCGTTCTTCGTGCCGCCGGAGGAGTTCCTGCGCGAACTGCGCGCGCAGCGGCAGCACGAACGTGAGCGGACCTGACGAAGAGCTGCTGCGCCTGCGCAACACGCTGCGCGATCTGCTGGCGCTCGGCGCGGTACCGCTGATCTGGGCCGGAGCGTCGCCGTCGACGGTGCTCGGCAGCTTCCTCGATCTGATCGTCTCCGCGTTGCGGCTCGACCTCGCGTTCGCATCGATCGTCGATCCGCACGACGGCACGGCGCTGCAGTCAGCGCGCGCGCCGGAGCACGCCGACGCCGCGAACCATGCGGGAGAAATCGGCAGCGCGTTCGCGTCGATTCTGAACGCGCCGGGCCGGGTGTGCGCGGTCAGTCCGCTGGACGGGCGCCCGCTGAACCTGCGCGTGGTCCCGCTGAGCATCGATGAACATAGCGTGGTGCTCGCGGCCTCGCAGCGCGCGGATTTTCCCGGCGACACCGACAATCTCCTGCTCGCCGCCGCCTGCACGCAGCTCGCCATCTGGCTGCGCGGCGAGCGCCTGCACCTCGAACGCGAGCGCGCGATCGCGGCGTTGGCGGAGCGCGAGCGCCAGAAGCGCGAACTGGAAGACGAGAACATCTACCTGCGCGAAGAAATCCAGTCCGCGATTTCGCAGAGCGGCACGATCGGCCGTTCCGCGGCGCTCAGGAACGTGCTGGGGCAGATCGCGCAGGTGGCGCGCACCGAGGCCACGGTGCTGATCTTCGGCGAGTCCGGCACCGGCAAGGAACTGCTCGCGCGAGAAATCGACGAACGCAGCGCGCGTGCCGGCCGCGCGCTGATCAAGGTAAATTGCAGCGCGATTCCCAAGGACATGTTCGAGAGCGAGTTCTTCGGTCACGTGCGCGGCGCGTTCACCGGGGCGCTGCGCGACCGACCCGGCCGCTTCCAGGCCGCGCACGGCGGCACGATCTTTCTCGATGAAGTCGGCGATCTGCCGCTGGAGCTGCAACCCAAGCTGCTGCGGGTGCTCCAGGAAGGGCAGTACGAGCGCGTGGGCGATGACGTGACGCGCGAAGTCAATGTGCGCGTGATCGCCGCGACCAACCGCGATCTTCCCGCCGCAATCGCAGCCGGACTGTTTCGCGAGGACCTGTACTACCGGCTCAACGTCTTTCCCGTCGTCATCCCGCCGCTGCGCGAGCGCAGCGAGGACATCCCGCTGCTCGCGGCGCATTTCGCGGCACAGGCCGCGCGGCGCCTGGGGCTGCCGGAACCCAGGCTCGGCGCCGCGCAGTGCGCGGCGCTCCAGTGCTACCACTGGCCGGGCAACATCCGCGAACTCGGCAATCTGGTCGAACGCGCCGTGATTCTCAGCGGGCCGGGCCCGCTGCGGCTGGATCAGGTACTGCCGGATGCGCGCGCGGCGCCCGCGGACATCCCGCGCGCACGGCCCGAGGTGGACGACGAGACCATCGTGCCGGAAGCCGAATGGCGCGACCGCGAGCGCGCCAACATTAGCGCCGCGCTCAAGCGCGCCAAGGGCCGCATTCACGGTCCGGACGGCGCCGCGGAATTGCTCGGGCTCAAACCGTCCACGCTCACCTCGCGCGTTAAGGCGCTGAATCTCCGTCTCGACCCCTGAGCCGCGCTTGGTTCCACGGGCAGCGCGACGAGGTTTCGCGAGGCCCGCGACATTTCGCAGCGGCCCGACAGCGCAAGCGTCTGAAACTTTTTGATTCGGCGCGAGACGGCCAATCGAACGATCTCAATCGGCTCGGCGTCTACCTCGGCGCGGCCGCGCAATCCAACGTCGATGAAAGACCGGACCTTGCTCCGCCGCCCGGCGATCTGGAAACCGCGCGCCTCTATGGTCGGCGCATTGCCGAGATCACGCTGCGCCTGCGCGGCGCGTCTTCGCCGAATCTCATGGCGAACGGCAACGAGATATCGCCGGTTCGCGAGATCCCGTCGCTGGCCGAACGCACAAGTGCCTGATTGCATTCAAACGCTCGCATGGCACGTCCGCTGCAATTACCTCACTGCCGACGACGCGCTCGCGGCGCAATTCAAAAAACGTTTCATCCCCTTTCTCGCAACAGGAGTTCGAACATGGTCACGACCGCACTGTGGGTTCGCATGGAAGCCAAGCCCGGCAAGGAAAAGGAAGTCGAGGAGTTTCTGCTCGCGGGCCGTCCGCTCGTGATGGAAGAGCCGGCGACCATCGCCTGGTTCGGCGTCAAGCTCGGACCTTCGAGCTACGCCATCTTCGACGTCTTTCCCAACGACGCCGGCCGACAGGCGCATCTGTCCGGAAAAGTCGCCGCGGCGCTGATGGCCAAGGCGCCCGATTTGTTCTCGCAGCCGCCGAGCATCGAGAAGATCGACGTGCTCGCATCCAAGCTTCCCGGCTGAATCCCACCACGACAACACGAAAGGCTCATCACATGGAAATCTCTCTGGTCACGTTGAAGGACGCCAGGAACATCTTTGCCGCCGCCGAAAAGCGCGCCGCGGAAATCGGCCAGCCGATGAACATCGCCGTCGTCGATTCCGGCGGCAATCTGGTCGCACACGAGCGCATGGACGGCGCGTGGATCGGCAGCGTCGATATCTCGATCAACAAGGCGTTCACCGCGCGCGCCTTCAACATCGCGACCAAGGATCTGGCGGACAACTCGCAGCCGGGCCAGCAGTTCTTCGGCATTCACGGTTCGAATCACGGCCGCATCATGATCTTCGCCGGCGGCATTCCGCTGAAGAAGAACGGCCACGTGGTCGGCGCCGTCGGCGTCAGCGGCGGCTCGGGCGAGCAGGATCAGACCGTCGCACAGGCTGGCGCGGCGGCGTTCTCGGTGGATGCGTAGCCGGGATCCTCGGCCGATGTCCGCAGCGGCGCCGGAGCATCTCGCATCGGCGCCGCGTTACCCACGGGGTCGCAAGCCGCGTTCAGCGTGCTCGCAGCACGCTCCATGCAGGATCGGCACATGACTTCTCGCACTGACCCAGGACCGAACGGCACCGACGGCACCGACGGCACCGATCGCCTCGTGCGCGTTCGCGGCGCGCGCGAGCACAACCTGCGCGATGTCGACGTGGACATCCCGCGCGAAGCGCTCGTGGTCTTCTCCGGCGTCTCGGGTTCGGGAAAATCCTCGCTGGCCTTCTCGACGATCTACGCGGAGGCTCAACGCCGCTACTTCGACTCGGTATCGCCCTACGCGCGTCGCCTGATCCACCAGGTCGGCGTGCCGGACGTCGATTCGATCACGGGGCTTCCGCCCGCGGTTGCGCTGCAGCAGCAGCGCGGCACGCCCAACGTGCGCTCGTCGGTGGGCAGCGTGACGACCCTGTCGAGCCTGATCCGCATGCTCTATTCACGCGCCGGGACGTACCCGCCGCGCCAGCCGATGCTTTACGCGGAAGACTTCTCGCCCAACACGCCCCAGGGCGCGTGCCCGGCGTGCCACGGCCTGGGCCACGTCTACGAGACCACCGAGGACCTGTTGGTCCCGGACCCGGCGCGCTCGATCGCGGAAGGCGCGGTCGCCGCGTGGCCGCCCGGCTGGCACGGCGGGAATCTGCGCGACATCCTCACCTCGCGGGGCGTCGACATCGAGATTCCCTGGCATCGCCTGCCGAAGAAGACCCGCGACTGGATCCTGTACACCGACGAGCAGCCGACCGTGCCGGTGTGGGCGGGATTCACGCTCGCCGAGGTCCGCGCCGCGCGCCGCCACAAGACAGAGCCCAGCTACCAGGGAACGTTCACCGGCGCGCGTGCCTATGTGCTCCACACCTTCGCGACCACGCAGAGTGCGCTCATGAAGCGGCGTGCCGCCCGCTTCCT
The DNA here is from genome assembly GCF_004364935.1 of Panacagrimonas perspica. Lineage (GTDB taxonomy): Bacteria > Pseudomonadota > Gammaproteobacteria > Nevskiales > Nevskiaceae > Panacagrimonas > Panacagrimonas perspica. Next base: position 19,545 of record NZ_SOBT01000011.1, read on the forward strand.
TCGCGGCACGCGCTGCGCGTCCTGCGAGGGCAAGCGTCTCAAGCCCGAGGCGCTGTCCGTCACGTTCGCGGGCCTCGACATCGGGGAACTGAGCCAGCGCTCGCTGCACGAGATCGCGACACTCTTGGCGCCCGCGGCCGAGGGCCGCTTCGAGGACGCCGCGCGCGGCCGTCGCTCCCAGGTCGATCGCGCCGCCACCCACCGGGATCGCGACCGTCGCGCGGCCGGCGGGCACGCCGCGCACGCCCAGGCCTTCGATTCGAATCGCACGCCCACCTTGTCCGAGGAGAAGCGGGTCGCGGCGCAGCGCCTCGCGCGCAACGTCGTCGACCGCGTTGCGGTGCTCGAGCGCCTTGGACTCGGATATCTCTCGATGGACCGGGCGACGCCCAGCCTTTCCGCCGGGGAACTGCAGCGCCTGCGCCTGGCGACGCAGATCCAGTCGCAGCTGTTCGGCGTCGTGTACGTGCTCGACGAGCCTTCCGCCGGCTTGCATCCTGCCGACGGGGAGGCGCTCATCCAGGCGCTGCAGCAACTGCGGGAACGGGGCAACTCCGTCTTCGTGGTGGAGCACGATCTCGAGACGATGCGCCGCGCGGACTGGATCGTCGACGTCGGACCCGGCGCCGGCGAGCACGGCGGCCGCGTGCTGTACAGCGGGCCGCCCGCGGGACTGCGAGCCGTTGCCGACTCGCAGACCGCGCGCGTGCTCTTCGATGCGCAACCGGCCGTGGCGGGCCAGCGGCGTCGCGCGACCCATCACCTCGGACTGCACGGCGTGTCCCTCCACAACCTGCGCGAGGTCGACGTGCAGTTGCCGCTCGGCGTCTTCACCGTGGTCACCGGCCTGTCGGGGTCCGGCAAGTCGAGCCTGATCAGCCGGGCGCTGGTGGACCTGGTGCGCGATCACCTGGGTCACGAGGACGTGCCGGCGGACGAGGCGCTGGACCAGGGTCCCGCGACGGCGGTGCAGCGGACGCGCGGACGCCTGGACGGCGATGTCGATCGGATCCGTCGGCTCGTCGTGGTCGACCAGAAGCCGATCGGCCGCACCCCGCGGTCGAACCTGGCGACGTATACCGGCCTGCTCGACCCGGTGCGGCGCCTGTTCGCGGCCACCCCTGCGGCGCGCGCCAGGCGCTTCGACGCCGGACGTTTCTCGTTCAACGTCGGCAAGGGACGTTGCGCAACCTGCGAGGGCGAGGGCTTCGTGAGCGTGGAGATGATGTTCATGCCCAGCGTCTTTGCGCCCTGTCCCACCTGCAAGGGCGCGCGCTACAACGAGGCCACGCTGGCGGTGCGATGGCGCGATCGCTCCATCGCCGACGTGCTGCGCCTGACCGTCGACGAAGCGCTTTCCGTGTTCGCCGACGAGCCGGCCGTATGCAAGCCGCTGGCGGTCCTGCGCGATCTGGGACTGGGTTACCTGCGCCTCGGGCAGCCGGCCACGGAGTTCTCGGGCGGCGAGGCGCAGCGCATCAAGCTCGCCACCGAGCTGCAGCGAGCGCAGCGTGGCGACGCGCTCTACGTGCTCGACGAACCCACCACCGGCCTGCATCCGGTCGACGCCGACCGGCTCTTCGCCCAGCTCGACGCGCTTGTCGAGACTGGCAACACCGTCGTCGTCGTCGAGCACGACCTGCGCGTCATCGCGCGCGCCGACTGGGTCATTGATGTCGGGCCGGGTGCTGGTGAGGCGGGCGGCACCATCGTCGCGACGGGCCCCCCCGAGCAGGTTGCGCAGTCGGACAACAGCCGCACCGCGGTTTACCTTCGGCGTCATCTCGAAGATCGAGTGAGTGCTGCTGCCAGAATCTGACCTGACGTGGCCTCGACGTTGATGATGATTTTGGTGCGCAATCGCGGCTGCGGCGGGATTGCTTGGTTGGGGTCTCGGCAAACCTCGCGGCCACGCTGAAGCTATGCGCGCGTCAAGTGTTCGTTGCAGCGCTGGCGATCGCTAGCACGCCGAGACGCGTTTGCAGCCGTTGCGGTTGTCGTTGTCGATCGCGGTGCCGTGGATCGCGCAGGAGGATTTCGCCGGCGGCCGCGCGACTTATCGGTGGCGCGAGAAGTGGCAGTTCTCCGGGATGAGGTACGCCCCACCCATGGGCTCGGTGGGGGAACGCGTGTCCATTCCCGGCCGCGTTCGGGGGGAGGCGACGTCGAGCCGGAAAACTATCCTTCAATGGGACGTAAGAATTCACCCATCGTGCTGAGCGGGCTTCTGCGTCGAGGCATCAGCGCAGCAATCGTTGTAACGACAGGAGTCCGGTCCTGGTCAAAGTCGTGTTGTTCGTTCGCCTCGACCGAAACCAGGAGAAGAGAGCGAGGTAGAGAGCTTCGTGAAGAGCGGGCTCCCTGTCGTCATAGAGGAGTCCGCGACGACTGCCTGGTTTGGGATTCACCTTGGGGCTACGACCTTCGGAATTTTTGATTCTTTCCCCGACGATGCCGGCTGCTTCCTACTGCAGTCGCGAATCGGGCCTCAAAAAAAGCCCGGCCGAAGCCGGGCAAAGGGTGGAGGAAGATGTTTACGTGCCCAGGCGCGCCATCGCCGACGGCGTGAGGAACTTGTTGTAGACGTCCTCGCCCTCCGTGGCGTATTTGCTCTTGTAGCCCGAGGGAATGCTCTTTTCCTGTCGGAAGCGCGTCATGCGGCCCGACTGGATGTCATGCGTGTGGCAGTACAGCCAGGTCCAATCCGGCTTTCCGTCGGCCCCCAGGACATCGGCCTTGTCGTTCTTGAGCTGGCCGGAGCCGGCCTCGAATTGCTTCCAGATCTGGCCGCGACGGTCGTAGGTGACCTGCGACGGGAACATCATGTTGCGCACGTCGACGTAAACCTCCTTCTTGCCCACCGGCGCGCGCGGGTAGCCCGAGGGTTCGGCCGAGAACACGATCGCTTCGGGAATCAGCTCCATCCAGGTGTCGTAGAAGGTCTTGCCCTTCTTGCCGCCGTGCGTGGCCTGATCCCACGTCGGGTGCTTGCCGCCGGTCCAGTTGTGGTGACCCGAGATCGCGCCCAGCATCGGCCCGCGCTTGACGATCTTGTAATTGCCCCAAGTCAGGGTCGGATCGCCGGCCGCCCAAGCGTCGGACAGGAAGAACGTCACGCCCGGCACCAGTGGCTCGAAGCGCTGATTGGTCGGGAACTGGCGCACGCGCTTGAACGCCGGGAAGTAGCCATACAGGTCCGGGAACTTGCGCTGGTCGTAGTACCAGATCGACAGGAACGACGAGCCCTTGGTGTCGTTGGGTGCGGTGAAGAACACCGACTGGAAGCGGAGCTTGTCGGTGTGTCCCTGGAACACCGTGTTGTCCGTGCGCGCGGTGGTATTGAGTTCGCACCACACGATCTCGTGCCGGTAGCCGACTTCGCCATCAGGACTCAGCGAGTAGAACGGCGCGGTGTACTGCGAGTAATCGTGGCGTCCCCAGTTCAAGGTCAGGTTCGCCTGCGTCTGGAACCCGTCGGTAGCATCGGGAAATGGCAGGCCGCCGATCCAGGGCTTGGTCTTGTCGCCGTCGGTCCACACGTTGCCGTCGTCGCCCACCTTCGCGCGACCCTTGTTCTCGAGCGTCTTCTTCAGGTACGTCGCGTTGAACATCTTGGTGACGTCCCGATTGGACGCCACGATGTTGAGGCGGCGGCCGTGATTCTTGACCTGCTCGAACATGAGCGGCTCGAGCAGGTCCTTCACCGTGTCGACGTTGGCGGCGGTGATGACGTCGCCGGGCTTGATCTTGCCCTTGGTGTACATCTCGATGGAGAGCAACTCGTCGGGGTAGGACTTGCTGATGTCGTCCGCCGAGTTGGCGATGGTGGACCAAAGCGGCGCGAGCACACCGGCGCCTGCACCGGTGGCGACCTTCTCGATGAAGCTGCGGCGGCTGTAATTGAAATCATACTTTCGGATACGCATGGTGCTGTCGTTCTCCTCCTGCTACGAATGCAACCGGTGTGTTCCGGGGGCTGCTTCCCGTCCGCGCTCTGCTGTCGATGTGGCTTCGTCGGCACAGGGCCGCCCAACCAGGCACGGCCGAAAGCGTTCAAAGATCCACCGTGTGGCAGGGCGGTCCTGACACAACTTACGAAGCGAAGGGATTTGAAAAACTACCCGTTCGGGTTGCGAACGTCGGCCGTCGCAAGTCGCGTCGAAAAGGCGCATTCCGCGCCTCTGCAGCGCCGATGCGCATACCGGGGACGTCGGCGCGGCGGTGTGCACGGCGCCTAGAAAAAACCTACCCCTTCGGGTCGGATCAGTCGCGCGCCAACTCGAGGTCCCGAGCGGCGCGTACCGCCTGCATACGCGTGCGCACACCCAGCTTGGCGTAGATGTTCTTCAGATGGAATTTGAGACCGTCGGTCGACAGGTGCATGGCTTGCGCCATTTCCGTTGTCGAGACCATGGCCGCAAGCAGCTTGAGCAAGGTCTGCTCGCGCCGCGTGAAACGCTCCACCGAGCGCACGCTCGACACCCGCCGCACCTCCCCCAATCCCGCGCCCATGCCAGGGCTCTCGCCACTTTTCTTGAGGCGATGAACGATTTGGGACAGGAATGCATCCTGGGGCGTACGCGATTGCGGTGATTCCCCGGAAAGGCTGCGGACGCCGATCAGGTTGTCCTGCATCGCGCGCTCGAACAACGGTCCTTCCTCCAGGAACGCGCGTAGATAACCGCCGGCGGCAGCCAGGCGAAGCGCCTCGTCTAGATACTGTTGCGAGCGCGACGCCGAGTCCCGCCGGTGATGCGCTACCGCCGCAAATTGCAGCAGCTTGATCTGCCGGTGCACGCGGCCCTTGCGTCTCGCGGCGCCGAGTGCGGTGGTGATCATTCGCAGCGCCTCAGTGGGATCGCGAAGCATCGCGTGCAGACGCAGCCGCCCGATCGTCAGGCCGTGGACATCCTCCGAGAACTGTACGCCGCTGCCGGTGCTGAAATCTCCCAGGCGCTCGACGCGCTCGGCTAGCGCCGTTGCGCGGTCGAACTCGCCGCGCACGAGTTCGCGGCGCACGCGTTCCCAGCCGACGATGGTCCCTAACCGCGGCCAGCGTTGTGCATAGGCGATCGCCTCGGCTTCATCGAGGCACTCCAAGGCCTTGCCAGGTTCGCCGCCGGCATCGTGCACGCGCGACATCGCGATGAAAGCCACCACCAGGTAGTCGGGCAGCGCGGTGCTGGCGATGACATCGCCGAAACGCTGGAATTGCGTGCGTGCCTCCTCGAGCTGATCGGCCTCGTAGAGAGCGGTGACGTAGGCGGCGACGACCGAAGCCTGCGGGATCGACTCGTCCTCGACCATCCGGTGATCGAGCATGCTCGACCGCAGTAGTGACAGGGCTTCGTGCAATTGGCCCTGCTGGATGAGCGCAAACGAATTGAGGCTGACGCAATAGGCCCAGGTGAAACTGGTACCCGACGGGCCGCAGAAGTGCCTCGCACGCGCGAAGAACTGATGGGCGGCCGGGAAGTCGCCCGAGGCCATCGCGGTGTAGCCGCGCACGTTGCATACCGCGCCCAGTTCAAACGCACGGAAGGACCCAGCCTCGGCATCCTGCGAGACGTCTACGCGACTCAGAAGACTGTCGCCGGTTTGCAGGTTGTCTTCGAGGAAAGCGGCCATCGTCAGCAGCAGGCGCGGATCGGCGTGGTGGTCGGTACGAGCGAGTGCCGGCAGCCTCCGCAAAGTCTCGAGCAACGGCGCCAGGCGCGACTGCCGACGCAGGAAGCCCAGCGCCCACGCGATCTGCACCAAAAGCCCCGGGCGGCGTTCGATCTCTGCCAGAGACAGACGCTCGGACCAGCGTTCCACTGTCATCAGCTGTCCCAGGGGGATCAGCCGGTCGGACCAGCGCTCGAGCGCGTCTGCCGCCGCACCTTGGTCGCCGGCGGCGAGGTAGTGCTCAAGGGCGTCTTCGATGCGATCGTGCGCCGCGAACCAGTCGGCTGCTCGCCGGCGCAGCTCCACGATCTGCCCGTTGCCACGCTTGCGCAGTTGGTCGACCAGAAAGCTCGCGAACAGCGGGTGGTAAGTGAACCACTGGGGTTCACGATCAAGGCGACGCAGAAACAAGCCTGCCGATTCGAGCTGTGCGAGTTGCGATGCGGAATCTTCGCGACACAGCACCGCGTCACACAGGTCGCCGCTTACACGACTGATGGTGGCACTAAGCAGCAGAAACTCGCGCGTGCTCACGTTCTGCTGATGCAACACGTGTTCCGCCAAGTAGCTGGCGAGCTCTTCCGGAGGGCATTCGCCGAAGCGTTGCAGGTCGCGACGCAGCAACGGATGACGAAGCGCCAGGCGGAACAGCTGCAGCGCGGCGGGCCAGCCATCGGTCTGAAGATAGATCTGATCGAGCTCGGGCTCGGAGAGTTCGAGATCGGCTATCGAGGCGAAGTAGCGGGCCGTCTCGTCACGTGTGAAGCACAGTTCCTGGGCACGGATGATCTGGGCTTGGCCGGCAACGGTCAGGCGGGCGAGCCCGATGTCGGGCAGCGTGCGCCCGGCGATGAAGATCTGGACGTGCTGGGGCAATCGACTGACGATTTGCTCCAACAGGGTAAGGGTCGGTCGGGCGCCGACCAGGTGCGCATCGTCGAGGAACAGGCTCGCCGGACGGCCGATTGAGCGCAGCTGGGACAGCAGCCAGTCCGAGCGGAATTCGCTTTCGTCGGCGGAGCGCGTCGCCCGATCGGCGGCGTGTTCGCCCTGCGCCTTCATTGCGACGATCAAATCTTTGAGGTGTCCGTAAAAGCGGCGAATGTCGTTGTCGCCCTCACCGAGATCGAGCCAGCCGGTGACATCCCCGCGCTGCTCGCATTCGACCCGAAGCTGCTCCAGCAGCGTGCTCTTACCGTGCCCGGCCGGCGCTTGCACCACCACTACGCGCGTCCCGCTTTGATGCAGCGCGCGCGAGATCAGCGCGTGTCGGCGAATGCCACGACGCTCGGCGCCCGTCATGGGCCGGGTCGTGGGAAAGTCAATCACCCGCGAAGACCCGCCGCCGGACCCGGCGGGCGCTTCGTCCTGCTGCAGTGCCAATCCCGGGGCCCTCGAACGACTGGCTACGGAACTCTCGAATCCGTCGGCGCTCATGTTTTGCACACTGTTCCTATCGAGCTCCTCATCGTCGGCCCCCCCCACGCTCCGCAGCCGTATAGCCCTACTTCTACCTGCTCGATTTCATGGGCACTTGCCCCGACGTCCGATGCAGGCATACCTGCTACATGCGAGCTGTTGGTACGCGGACCCGGCCTCACGGTTTGGTTCCGGAACAAATCTTGGGGCGTGGCGCGTTCGCGCAAGGGCTCGGCGCAAGGGCGCGATGTCCGACTACAGCAGCGTCTTGCACCGAGCGGCCAGTGGATCCGGAGAGCCTCGTGCTGCGCGATGAGACCCGGTTCTCCGAGATCGCTCCAATGCATTCGGTATCGTGCCGAGGGGGCGCCGTCAAACGAAAAGGCCCTGGGGGTGTGCCCCGGGGCCAGTACCGCTACATATCTGTCGCCGCCTTTCGCTCCGACCACAGTGGCGAGACTCCTCCGACCGGTGCGGCGTCAGAACTGATACGCCGCGCGAATCGTGAAATCGTCGGCAAAGTCGATCGCCTGGAGCGCGTTCGTGTTTTCGTCGCCGTACAGATTTCCGTCGACGTAGTTGTAGATGAAGTCGAAGGTCAGGTCATTGCCCGGGCTCCATCGGAAGCCACCCTGGAGGAACAGGCCGCCCTCGACATCCAGCAGCGCCGCGCCCGTCAGGCGATAGATGTAGTTCGGGAAGGGCTGCATCAACGCGATGACGACGTTGTTGCTGCCGCCCTTCTTGTTGTCGCCGCACTGTTTCGTCTTGCGGTTGAACTCGCCCGCCACGGTGCCCGGATCGCCGCCCGTGCCGCCCTGGCAACCCAGGTGCTGACCGAACAGGTCGGAGTCCGACTGGTGCAAAGCCTGGAACACCATGTAGGTGGCCGGAAATTCCTGGAACCAGCGGTGGTACTTCTCCATCACCAGCGCTGTGACACTTTCATCCGACTCGATGAAGTCGCGCGAAAGCGACTTCTCCGTGAACGTACGCTCCGGCGTGTAATGCGACTCGACGTTGATGATCAGCTGGTCGAACAGTGAGCCCGGTTCGGCTTCCACCACGTAGCTGATGCCGGCGCCGTACACCTCTTCCTTGTGGTACTCGTGGATGAGGTGGCCGCGCAGACCGCCACCGTTGAGGTTGCCCGCGGCCAGTCCTCCTCCAATGGAGAAGAACAGGTCGAGTTCACGCGCAGCGGCTTCCTTGCTGCCACCTATTTCCGAACCCGCCAGTAGTCCGGTGAAAGGCTGGAACTCGCGCACCAGCGTGTTGAGCCCTTCGACGCCATCCAGGCGCGCGCTACCGGCGAACGTGAACCACTCGTTCGCGGACCACACGCCCGTGGGATCGGCTTCGAGCGGCGTTCCAGCCATGATGGCGCCGGTTCCGGGCAGACCCGGGAGGTCCTTCACGGCGCCCGACTCAATCCAGCGGAACGTACCTTCATGCCGGTAGCGCTGCGTCGCGATGAACTGCAGTCCCCAATTTCCGAAGTTGCCGCGCAGGCGCAGACCATAGTTGAAGTCTTCGCCGCGATGCTTCTCGGTCCACGTCTCGTGCACCGTGAACTGCGACGGGATCACGTTGTACGGCGTGTTCGCGTTCGGGTAGATCGACGGCGTGAACATCTGCGCGTAGGCGTCGGCTTCCCACTGGTCCGTTGCCTGCCACGTCACGCGAACGCCGGGCGCCGAGATGCGCTCGTCAGCATATTCCTCGAGTGCGTCGTCGAGAATGAGGTGCCGACGAAGATCGAGTCCGTTGGGAACGTCGAAGACACGGAAGAACAGCGCCTGACCCCACGCGATCTGCTGCTGACCCATACGGATCAGGAGCGGACCGGCGGTGACGTCCAGGTACAGGGCCGTGAAGTCGGCCATGTAGTTGTCGCCGCAGCGCTCGAGATAGTTGACGCAGCTCCCGCCGCCGTCCTGGTAATCGGCGTACTCGAAGTAGCGCGACTTGCGCTGGTTGAAGCCCGCCGGGGCGGACGGATTTCCGAACGTGTCACGGGAATCTCCGCGCTCGAATTCGTCGTAGGTTCCAAAGTCGTAGACGGTGCGAAGGCTCGAGTAGATCGAAACGTTCGAGCCGAGCGTCAATGTGACGTCGAACTTGCCGCGTAGCTGGTTGAGGTTCCAGTCGTTGTGGCCCGGATTCGTGCTGCGAGGCGCGATGCTTGGAATACCCGGCGCCGCGGCGAGCAGATTGCCAATCGTCGTGTCGAGACCGCTTCCGAGCAGGCGCCCGATGTCCGCGCCGGCAACGCCCGGGAAGAGCGATTCCTGCAGATTCGCGACCGAGCCCAGACCGGCCGACGGGAATGCGCTGCGGCCCGTGTTCTTGCGATTGAAGGGGTTGGTGCGCTGATTGTTCGGATTCTCGTCGGAGTCGGTGTGGAATGCCGAATCAAAGCGAACGAATCCGCTGAAGGAAAATCCAATATCCCTGAAGAGACCGCCGTCATCTACGCCCGTCGAAACGTCGGTGTCCGCGCCTGCGTCCTGCGCGATGACGGGCGGTGCGGCCATGCTGAATGCGCTTGCGACGGCCAGCGCGAAGAGTTTCGAACGCAGCGCGGTTCCCTTCACGTGATGCATACCGCTATCTCCTGTTTTGTTTTCAATTTGCACGCGCCTTTGCCGCATCCCTCGCGCATGCGCTTTTTCCAGCGCTGTTCCGGTCGTGGAGAACATGGTGGTTTTCTGGTGGTGGTGATCGATTCCGCGCGGGCCGGCGAATCGAATGTGGAGCTCGAGCCGTTCGAAACGCGCCGCCTGATATCCCACGACGGAGCGGGAAATAAGCGACACGAACGGGTAGGTTTCAGGCGGCGCGCTGACTTCGCGCGAGTGCTGCCGCGAACCCACAGAGAAGTGGCGTGCACGAACAAGAGCCGGCGCGAAGGCTTCGCGCGGGAAAAGATTCAGTCGTCGGTTGGTTCAGGCCCGCAGAGATATGCGGACGGTCCGACCTTCCGCGCCTGGCAAGCACTCATCACTCGTCGGTGTCGCTGATCAGCTGCGCAATGCCCAGGACCGCGCGCGGCCCTTCCTGCGTCTGGCTGCAGGCTTTTTGGTTCGCAGCTTCGAGGGTCGCCGGATGCCCTCAGCTCGGCTCGTCGATCAGCAGGAAAGTGGAGTCGATCGCCGCATCGCGCAGCGGCACCAGCGCCTGGTAAGCGGGCGAGTGGTACCAGGCGCGGGCTGCGTCGATCGACGCGAATTTCACGATGAGGCAGGAGCTGGCATCGAAGCGGCCCGCCAGCACGTCGGCAAGCTTGCCGCGTCCAACGAGGGTGCCTCCAGCCGGCCCGAGGGTAGGCCCCGCCTTCGACGAGTACTCCTGCGCCTTGGCGGCATCTTTGACCTTCGCGAATCCGATGAAGTAGGCAGCCATGAAGCAGTCTCCTGACAGGCGAGCGTGTGTTGCCATCTGCGAGGATGGGGATGGAAGGATGCGCCCAAACGCCGACATCATCGCGGTGCGATAATTCCGGACACTCGCAACCACTTGGTTTGGAATCGTGAACCTTCTCGCCGAGATGGAAATGTTCATCCGCGTGGTCGAATGTGGCAGCTTCGCCGCGGCGGCCGACGCCTCCGGGGTGTCGGCCACGATGGTGGCCAAACGCATCCGCAACATCGAGCAGCGATTGGGGGCTCGGCTCATCCATCGGACGACGCGCCGGCAGCAGTTGTCGGAGGCTGGGCAGCTCTACTACGAGCGAAGCCGGCAGGTGCTGAAGGAAGCTGCCGTCGCTGAAAGTTCCGTTTCAGAATTGCAGGCCGTGCCCAGCGGCCTCTTGCGGATCGCTGCCCCGGTGAGTTTTGGAAGCGCCAGTGTGGTGCCGGCGTTGGCGGAGTTCATGGCGAAACATCCGGCTGTCCGCGTCGACCTGACCCTGGACAACGCGCCGCCGAAATTTTCCAAGGGCAATTACGAGCTGGTGATCCACATCGGCGCCGTCGACGAACCCGGCATCGTCGTGCGTCCGCTCGAGCCCTACCGCCGGAAGCTCGTCGCCGCTCCGCGCTACCTGGCGCGGCGCGGGACGCCCAAGCGGCCCGAGGAACTCGCCCTGCACGACTGCCTCGGGCTGACCTACTGGCAGCGGCGTGACCGATGGCGGCTCGTTGGGCCCCGCGGCGCGAACTGTGACGTCCCGGTGCGAGGCGCATTCACTGCCAATCACGGCGAGGCCGTCAGGGTTGCCGCCATCGAGGGGCTCGGAATCGCCCTCTTGCCGGAGGCGACCCTGACCCACGATCTTGCGGCGGGCCGCCTGGTGCCGGTGCTCCCAGCGTGGTCACTGGCGCCGTCGCCGATGTATCTCGCCTACACCCAGGATCGTCGACCGACCGCCAAACTTCGCAGCGCGATCGATTTCCTGCTCCATCGATTCGGAGCTCGGCGATGACGGCCCATTGCTGGTCCGCCTTCGTCACTCGGCCTGCGTCGAACGCATGGCCTCGCGATCACCGTCCAATGTGACGGGTGTATCCCAACAGGAACGTGTTCACGTGCGGGTCGATGGATTCCTTGCCGCCGATGCCCAGCGCGTCGGTGGCCGAATCTCCGTCGATATCGCTGACCATGTACCGGCCATAGGCGGCGTGCAGCTCGCTCGACTTCGTCAGCGCCCAACTTCCGCCCAATGTTCCCTGCCACGTCGCGTTAGGCGCAAAAAGATTGAGGCTGGTCGAGTTGGCGTCGTTTCCGTTGGTGGGGTGATGCCCGTATGCACCGCCGATGCGCAGCGTGAGCCGCTCGGTCGAGTTCCAAGCCAGCGCCAGACGGTAGGTCGTGACGTTGTTCCAGTGAAAGCCGGTGCCGTTGCGGGAACCGAAAGGATCGTTGGGCGGATTGCTCACCGAGTTGGACACGCCATTGGCGAGCGCCGGGATGCTGTTGAAGAAGATGCGTTGAATATCGCCGCCGATGGTCACGCCATGGGCCGGCCTGATGCCAAAGCCAACGCTGAAGTTCGCTGGAATGTCGAAGGAGCCTTCGTCCGCGATCAGGCCGCGATAGTCGTCGAAGTCCTGGAAGTAGACCTTGCTCGAATACGCGGCGCCCACGTCGAGCCACGGGGTGACCCGCCCGAACAGTCCCACACGAACGCCTCCTCCGAATGATCTTTCGTAGCCCTGGTTGGTCACGTGGTCCGGGCTGGCGGAGATTCCCTGGAACGCCTGCAGGCCGTACGCCTTGAACTGCTGGAACGCCAGCAGCGGCGAGATGCCGACGCTGTAACCGTCGGCGATCTTCCAGGCCAGGGTCGGCGCGAGGATGATCTGCGACAGATCGAAGCCGAGCTTTCCGCAGCCGCCGAAGAAATTGCCGGGCCGGTCGCCGCATACGGCCGGGTTGCGGTTGCTGCCCGCCACACCGGTGTCGCCGTGGTACTCGGTGTTCAGACCGCCGTTGCCGTAGAGCGAGACGCCCCAGCTGAAGCGGTCGTTGATCCGATGCGCGTAGCCGACTTCCGGAAGAACGAAGAGGGAGTTCTTGCTGGTGGTCGTGAAGTTGTAATCGGGGTCCGCGGATCCCGAGCGCGAGATGCGGCGATACGGGTTGAAGAGAATGACGTCCAGATCGAGCCGATCGTCCGTCATCGTCAGCTTCGCCGGATTGCTCGCGCCCGCGAAGCCGTCGAAGCCGATGGCCGCCGATGTGCCGGCCGACTGGCCCGCCAGCGGCCCATACCCCAGGATGAAGTAGCCGCCGCCTGCATGAGCGGGCCGCGAGATCGCGACGGCGACCAGCAGTGATCCGGCGGCGAAGATGCGGCCAAGGAGTCGTGCCTTGCTGCTCATGTGCGATGCGAGAGAGATGGAGGGGAGTAGGGTCGGGCACCACCGGATTGCACCGGCGGGGCGCGGAATCTACGATCCGCACGCACTTTCCGGAAGTACGTACATGAAAGTAAGTACTCAAACCAAAGCCGTCTCGAACGCGGCTTCTCCTTATCTCGCGCGCAAACAATCCCGGCGCGGGGCGGTTCTATCCGCGCAGCGCGGGCACATCCTGTCGGAAGAATGTCCCTCGCAGCAGGTGCTCAAAAACGTGACGAGCCGATGGGGCGTGCTCGTGCTCATCGTCCTGCAAGGCGGGACGCACCGGTTCAGCGAACTGCGTCGTTCGGTCGGAGGCGTGAGCGAGCGGATGTTGACGCAGACCTTGCAGCGGCTCGAGTCCGACGGCCTGGTCCATCGCGTCGCGCTCAACGTCGTGCCGCCGCACGTCGAGTACAGCCTGACCGAGCTCGGTGCGGAGGCCGCGGCAAAGGTCCGATCGCTGGCGGATTGGATCGAGATCAACCTGCACCGGGTACTGGCGAACCGGCAGACGGGTCGCGGGAATGGAACTCGACCGACGGCCGTCCCCGTGCGGCAGGTGAAAGCCGCTCGGTCCGGCAACGGATCGTCGCGCTAGAGACGCGCGTCCGCGTTTGCGGGTCAGCGGCTACGATCAACGAGGTTGACGCGCGCGAATCTTCTTGACCCGGTATTCGAGCTGCGCCCGCGTCAACCCGAGCTGGCGCGCGGCCAGCGACACGTTGCCTTTCGCCCGCGCCAATGCCGCCAGTGCCAGGCGGTCCTGCGTCGCCGGCAGATCGAGTGCCTCTTCCTTGCCGTGCAACCACGCGCCGACCGCCTGGAGCGCGTCTGCGGCGGCGGCATCGGGACGGGTTTCCCGGTTCGGTGCGACCAGTTCCCCTGCGTGCCCCAATTCCAGCGTCCGGTGATTAAATTCACCGGTGGCGGCGAACAGGTGGGAGCGATCCAGCGGCTGGCCTTCTTCGGCCAGGATGACGCCGCGCTCGAGCACGTTCTCGAGTTCGCGCACGTTGCCCGGCCAGTCGTGGTCGAGCAGGGCGGCCAGCGCGCGAGGCGTCATCCCGGGCAGGCGTCGCGCGTGCAGGCGCGAGAAGCGGGCCAGGTAGTGCCCGATCAGCAGGGGGATGTCGTCCCTTCGTTCGCGTAGCGGCGGGATGAGGATGGGAAACACGTTGAGGCGATAGAACAGATCCTGGCGGAAGGCTCCCTCACGGATCGACTTCGCGAGATCTGCATTGGTTGCGGCAATGACGCGCACATCGGCCTTGCGCGTGCGCGTGCTGCCGAGGCGCTCGAACTCGCCGGTTTGCAGGACACGCAGGAGCTTGCCCTGGGCGGTGAGGCTGAGCGTGGCGACCTCGTCGAGGAACAGCGTGCCGCCGTCGGCCAGTTCGAAACGCCCGCCGCGCGAAACGTGCGCCCCGGTGAAAGCGCCGCGGTCCGCGCCGAACAGCTCGGACTCCAGCAGGTCGTTGGGAATCGCCGCGCAGTTCACCGCGACGAAGTCCCGATTCTTGCGGGGACTGCGATCATGCAGTTCGCGCGCGAACAGGCTTTTGCCGACGCCGCTCTCGCCCAGCAGCAGCACGGTGGCGCGTGTCGGCGCGACGCGATTGATCTGGTGCAGGATCGTGCTGAACGCCATGGACCCGCCGATCGGGGCGTTCATATCGGAGGGCGATGCGTTGCGGGAAAGCCGTGCCAGGCGGCGCTGCGACTCGCGTGCAGCCGGGGCCGTGGGGGCTTTTTCGACGAACGGATGCAGGTCATCCAGGTCGCGATCCGCGTCCGGCCAATCCTCCACTGGTCGGGCCACGGCGCGGCACTGGAGTGCCCCGCAAGCGCGGCACTCGACCTCTCGCACCAGGATGCTCTTGCCCATGAACGCGCTGGCGTACCCAGAGGCGTAGCCCGCGAGCATCCAGCACGCGCCCTGGTGGGACATCAGGGTTTTGCCGACGGGCTGATCCACTTCGAAGGAATCGTGGAACACGAACTCGCTGGAGATCTGGCCGGTGCTCACCTCCATGCGGAACTGCTGGAGCCGGATTTCGGCCATCCCCTTGAGCGCGTGAAGCTGAGGCCCCACGGCGAAGGCTTCGAAGGCGCTCGCGTCACCGCGAAGGCGCTTGGCGAATTCCGCGTCGCGACAGCCAGCGCCATAGCCCATGCGGGTGATCACGCCGCGCGCGGCGTCCAGACCGAACCGGGCGACGAGTTCGCTGCGCATGCCGTAGAACGACTCGGCGTGCAGCAACACCATTCGCTGATCCTCCAGCCAGATCCGCCCGTGCTCGGGATTGAAATGAAGATGCTCGGCGACGTCGCGAACCTCCGGGAAGTGGAGATCCGCGGGAACGGGATCGCGCTTGACCTTGCCGGTGATCTTCACGGGCGCCTTGGCGGTGCGGGCCATTCCTCCGTCTCCCTTCGTGGATTGATGTTCATCAAAACATGAACCCGAGCGCCTGTCATCGATGAATTTGATGAAGCATCCAGAGAGCTGCAATCCGGCCGCGAAGGCGACACCGTCGGGAATGGGCGGTGAATCAGCAACCTGCAGGTTCGCCGCGAAGGTGGCATAGCCATTGCGCTCCCAGATCATCAGCCGGAGCGACAGACCCCGGCGCAAAGCGAGCGAGGAGTGACATCGGCGATGGCGGACATCTCGTCCCTGGGTTACCTATGCGTGGCATCCCGGCACCTTGCACAGTGGGAGCGCTTTGCAGTCGACATCCTGGGCATGTCGGCGGGCCAGCGTGACGGCGGCGGGGCCCTCGCGCTGCGGATGGATGAATGGGAACTGCGGCTGCGTATCGAGCCCGGCCCGGACGATGACCTCGTCGCCGCCGGTTGGCAATTCGAAACGGCCGAAGCACTGAGGGCCTACATCCTGGACCTCGCGATGCGGGGCGTCCACGTGACGTCCGGCGGCGACGCGTTGACGGCGTCACGTTGCGTCGAGCAGCTCTTCTTCTGCTCGGATCCTGACGGGATCCGACACGAGTTCTTCTACGGGCCCGCCCACGCACCACAGGTCTTCCGTTCGAACGTCCTGCGGGGCGGTTTCGTCACGGGCGCACTGGGAATCGGGCACTACGTTTCCGCCGCGAAGGATTACGACAAGACGCTCGCGTTTCATCGCGACGGACTGGGACTGAAGGTGAGCGATCGCATCCAGGCGCCGCTGACGACGCCGCACGGCGAAATCCCGTTCGACGCCACGTTCTTCCATACCGTGACCGGGCGGCATCACTCGTTCGCGACCGCCGCGCTGCCGTTCCCGAAGCGCATCCACCACATCATGGTGGAAGTGAGCGACTTCAACGACGTGGGACTGGCCTACGACCGCTGCCTGGCGGCGGGTGTGCCGATCATGATGGGACTGGGTCATCACCCCAACGACGGCATGTTCTCGTTCTACGCGATTACCCCGTCCGGATTCGCGATTGAATTCGGCCACGGCGGATGCTTGGTGGATGACCAGACCTGGCGCGTGCGCACGTATTCGCAGCTCAGCGACTGGGGTCATGCGCCGCCGGCGGCCGCGATCGCACACCGATAACACAGCACGACAACCCAGGAGGAGAATCGACATGGACGGCGACCGACCGCAGGGGCAGATCAATCCCGGCCGTTACGAGGATGCAGTGCTGGGGTTCCGCAATCACTGGTACCCCGCGATGCTCTCCACGGACATCGGCGAGGAGCAGCTCGTGCCGATCACGCTGCTGGGCGAGAACCTGCTGTTCAAGCGCATCGACGGCGTCGTCTACGCCATCGCCGACCAGTGCTTGCACCGCGGTTTCAAGTTCTCGGCCCGTCCCGAGTGCTACACGAAGAACACCATCACCTGCTGGCTGCACGCCTTCACGTACAACTTCAAGAATGGCGAGCTGATCGCCATTCCCAGCGCGCCGGACAGCCGACTCATCGGCAATCGTCGCCTGCACAGCTATCCGGTGCAGGAGGTCAACGGCATGGTGTTCGCGTTCGTGGGCGATCTCGTGCCGGTGCCTCCGCTGAGCGACGACGTTCCGCCGGGCTTTCTCGACGCGGACTGGTGCGTCGTGCCTGCCGTCAACGTCAGCAGCGCCTGCAATTGGCGGCTGGCGGCGGATTCGGGCTTCGACCCGAACCACATCTTCATCCACAAGGACGACCATTTTCTGAAGGCGCTGGACCGGCCGTTCCCGATCGCCAACCGTCTGGTCGGCGGCGACACGTTCCACGAAATCACCGAAATCACCGGACCCGGGCCGAAGGGTTTGGTCGACGCGCTGGGCAAGTCCGAGCCGGTGTTCGAGTTCGAGTTCGAATGCGAGGGTGAGCGCGGTCGCATGGCCTCGCGCATCCCGCCCAATGAAATGGCCTACATGGCTTACGGGTCGATCCAGGGATCGATCTGGCTGCCCGGCGTGCTCAAGGTCGATCCGTGGCCGATTCTCGGCATGGTGCACTACGAGTGGTACGTGCCCACCGACGAGAAGAGCCATCGTTATTTCATCGCCTGGGGACGTAAGACCGTGGATCCCGTCGAGCGCGCGGCATTCCGCGACGAGGTGATGACCAAGTGGAAGCACCTCGGGTTCGATGAGTTCAACAAGACTGACCTCGAGGCGAATCTCGCGGTAGAGGTCGGGACGGACGGGCTGCCCTACAAGTCGGCGGAAAACCTGTTTGAAGGCGACGGCTACACGCTGGTGTGGCGACGCCTGGCCAGCAAGTTCAATCGCGGCGTGCAGGTCCGCGGCGGCGCCAAGGCCTAGGGCAAGGACGTCATGGTCGCCAACACCGCCGAGACTGGCTGGACCCCGCACAACATCCGCGCGCTGGTCGATGTGCAGACCGGCACGCTCGATCCGCGCATCTATTGCGATGAGGAGCTGTACCGCATCGAGCTGGAGCAGGTCTTCGCGCGGAGCTGGCTGTTCCTCGCGCACCGCAGCCAGATTCCGAAGGCGGGCGACTTCTTCACCACGTACATGGGCGAGGATCCGGTCATCGTGTCGCGGCAGAAGGACGGCAGCGTGGCCGCCTTCCTCAATCAGTGCCGTCATCGCGGCATGCGTCTGTCACGGCTGGATCACGGCAACGCGAAGTTCTTCACCTGCTCCTATCACGGCTGGAGCTACGACTCCGCCGGCAAGCTGGTGAACGTGCCGATGGAGAAGAACGGCTATTGCAGCAAGCTCAACAAGGCCGAATGGGGCGCGGTGAGAGTGCCGCGCATCGCCGAATACAAAGGGCTGATCTTCGGCTGCTGGGACGCAGCAGCCCCGGAACTCGGTGCATATCTGGGCGACGCCAAGTTCTACATCGACGTGATGTTCGACCGCAGCGAGGCCGGCACCGAGGTCTGGGGTGGCGTCCACAAGTGGGTGATCCCATGCAACTGGAAGTTCGCCGCGGAGCAGTTCTGCAGCGACATGTATCACGCGCCGCTGTCGCACATGTCCGCGATCCTGGCGGTGCTGCCGGAAGGGGTTCCGCCCGAGGCGGCGCAGTGGCCGACCGAAGGCCTGCAGTGGCGCTCGCCCAACGCAGGACATGGCACCGGCTTCCATACGCCCGACGACCAGGGGCAACTGCTCGCGGCCATCGTCGGCCCGTCGGTGGCGCAGTACCTGATGGAATCGCGTCCGCGGGTCGCGGCGCGCCTGGGCAACGCGAGGACGACGGCGGTCAACGGCGCGCACATGACCATCTTCCCGACCTGCTCGTTCCTGCCCGGCATCAACACGCTGCGCGTGTGGCATCCGCGCGGGCCGAACGAGATCGAGGTGTGGGCGATGGCGATCGTCGACGCGGATGCGCCGCAGGACGTCAAGGATACCTGGGGGCAGGGCATCACCCGCAGCTTCAGTCCGGCGGGGATGTTCGAGCAGGACGACGGCGAGAACTGGATCGAGGTGCAGCGCGTGCTGCGCGGCGCCCGCGCCAGGCGCCAGCCCTTCAACTTGCAGATGGGCCTGGGCAACGAGAAGTCGGACGAGCGGTTTCCGGGGCCGCTCAGCTACGTGTTCTCCGAGGCGGCGGCTCGCGGGCTGTACACGCGCTGGGCGCGGATGATGGCCGGCGAGTCGCACGCGCAACTGGCGCGTCCGCACGAGGACCTGTCATGACGCCGCGCGTCACGCCCGAGCTGCAGCTCGAGGTTGAACGTTTCCTGTTCGAGGAAGCCGCCTTGCTCGACCGTCACGAGTATCGGGACTGGCTGTCGCTGTTCACCGAAGACCTCGTGTACCGGATGCCGGTGACGACGAACTACCACGAGCAGGCCGTCGGTGCGCCCCCGTCGGCGGGGCCGCAGGCCTACTACTTCCACGACGACCTGCGCACGCTCACGCAGCGCGTCAAGCGTCTTGAAACCGGCAAGGGCTGGGCGGAGATGCCGCCCTCGCGCACGCGCCGCACCATCGGCAACGTGATGCTGACGCCGGCGGAAGTCGCCGGCGAGTGGAACGTGGCCTGCAACTTCCTGCTGTACCGCTCGCGTCTTGAACGCCAAGTTGATCTGTTCGTCGGCTGTCGCGTGGATCGCCTGCGACCACATCCGGACGGGTCGCGCTGGAAGATCGCGCGCCGCGATCTGACGCTCGACCAGGGCACCTTGCTCGCCAACAACCTGAGCATCTTTTTCTGATGGGCCAGCGCATCCATGCCTGCAACGTGCAGGAGCTTGCCGACGGCGAAAAGCGCGTGGTGGCGAATGCGCCGCTTGCGCTTGCCGTCTGCCGAGTCAAGGACGAGTGGTTCGCGTTCGAGAACAACTGCACCCACGAAGATTTTCCGCTCACCGAGGGCGCAGTGGATGGCACCGAGATCGAGTGTGCGCTGCACGGCGCTCGATTCTGCCTGCGAACGGGCGAGATTCGTGCGGTCCCGGCGAGTTGCCCCATCCGCGTGTTCCCCGTGCACGTGAACGGCGATGCCGTCTACGTGGAACTGCCCTGAAGTCCCGACGAGAAACCCATATGTCCGACCTCACCGAATCCAGCACCAGCCGCTACGTTGACGCCGACGGCCAGCGTCTGCACTACCACGACGCCGGTCGCGGTCCGGTCGTGATCATGCTGCACGGCGGCGGCCCGGGGGCAGGCGGCTGGAGCAATTTCAACCGCAACATCGGTCCCTTCGTGGATGCCGGGTATCGCACGATCCTGCTCGATTGCCCCGGCTTCAACAAATCCTCTCCGATCGTCTCCGCCGATCCACGCGGCCTGATCAACGCGCGCGCGGTTCGCGCCCTGATCGATGCGCTGGACATTCGGAAGGCACACCTGATCGGCAACTCGATGGGGGGCTTAAGCGCGCTGACCTTCGCGCTCGAATTCCCGGACCGTCTCGACCGCATGATCCTGATGGGCAGCGCCGGACTGGGCCAGAGCCTGTTCCAGCCGACGCCGCAGGAAGGCATCAAGCTGCTAATGAAGCTGTACAAGCAACCGACGCTGGATAACCTGCAGGCGATGCTGCAGGTGTTCGTCTACGACACGTCGGTCCTGACCGGCGAGCTGGTGCTGCAGCGCTGGCAGGCCATGCAGCGCTCGCAGGAGCACCTGGCGAACTTCGTGAAGAGCAACGAGATGAATCCGCGGGCGCTGTTCGTGGACCTCACGCCGCGCCTGGGCGAGATCAAGGCAAAGACGCTCGTCGTCTGGGGCCGCGACGACCGGTTCGTGCCTTTGGACAACGGCATCAAGGCGGTCTGGGCCCTTCCGGACGCCGATCTGCAGATCTTCGGCCGCTGCGGGCATTGGGCGCAATGGGAACACGCAGAGAAGTTCAATCGGCTTGCGTTGGGTTTCCTCGGTGCGTGACGCGCCTCGTACCCGTTCTTGAGCCGGAATCGACGATGAACGGACTGAAGGATGCGGTGGTGCTGATCACCGGCGGTGGATCCGGCCTCGGCCGCGCGCTGGTCGAACGCTTCCTGTGCGAAGGGGCCCGCGTCGCGGTACTGGAATCCAGCGCCGCACGCGCATCGAGCTTGCGCACCGACTTCGGCGAGGAGGTCGAGGCGATCATCGGCGACGTCACGGTCTACGCCGACAACGCGCGCGCGGTCGAGCGCACAGTCGCCCGCTTCGGACGACTCGATACCTTCATCGCCAATGCCGGCGTCTTCGATTTCTTCCAGGCGCTGCCGCAGTACGAGGGCGACAAGCTCGCCGCGGCGTTCGACGAGTTGTTCGCGGTCAACGTCAAGGGCGGCCTGCTCGGCGCGCGAGCAGCGCTGTCGGAACTGGTGAAGGCCCGAGGCAGCATCATCTTCACGATTTCCAACGCCGGTTTTTATCCCGGGGGCGGCGGTCCGCTCTACACCGCGTCGAAGCACGCGCTGGTGGGCCTCGTGAAGCAGCTTGCGCACGAACTGGCACCCAAGGTGCGGGTGAATGGTGTCGCGCCGGGCGGCATGAGCACGAACCTGAGTGGACTGCGGGCGACCGGCACGGCAGCGCAATCGCTCGCAGACGTAGAAGGCCTCGACAGGATGCTTCGCGACGTCACGCCGCTGCAGGTCTCGCCGAAGCCCAAGGACTACTGCGGGCCCTACGTGCTGCTCGCTTCCGCGACGGATGCAGGGCCCATTACGGGCGCGATCATCAACACCGATGGCGGCCTTGGTGTGCGTGGAATCGTCAACATCCGCGGCGGCGAGGCGCTTTGATAATCCCTCTACGGTTGCCGGACCCATGTCACTGCCGAATCGCTTGAGCCAACCTCGCTGGGGGTTCGTTCTCCCTGCTCCGTGCGACTGGCGTAATCACATAGAGAGGGAGCAGAACAAGAACGGGCAGGGGGAATCACCCGATACAGAACGTCGGCCTTCTGAAAGCAGACTAACGCGACCTTTCGCTTCTGGCACCAAGCGACCTCAATCGACGACGGCTATCAGCTTGAGCCTACGCCCGTTGTCAGCGCGCTCGATGTGGTGTCACGCGGTCCGTTCGAGCCGGGGGACGGGAAGATTGATGTCGAGCCCCGCACGCTCGTATCCGCGGCGGAAGTCTACGCAGTGCCGTTCCATCCAGCGACGGGCCTTTTCGGGGTCACGCTCCTTCAGGGCGGCGAGGATGTGCTGGTGTGCGACAAAGAGGCGTTCGCCTGCCGGGGCTCTCCGCAAGACCGGCAGGAAAGCCCGGTACAGCAGGTCGCTGATGGCCGAACGACACAAGACGAGTGCGCGGTTTCCCGAGGCCTCGGCGATGCCGTTCATGAAAGCCAGATCGAGTTCCAGCAGTTTCGACGGATTGCGTAGGGCCTTGGCGGTCAGCCGCTGGTTCTCCTCGAGAGACGCGAGCTGATTGGGCGTCGCGTGGCGAGCGGCCGCCTCGGCGGCGGCCGGCTCGATCGCCATCATCGTTTCCCACAGTTCGAGGAAGGTGACCTGCTGCAGGATGATCGCCGCGGTCATGCGTGACGAGACATGCACCCCAGTGGGGGCGTTGACGATCAGTTGTTTCGTACCCCGTGGCCGGACCAAAAGACCTTCCTGCTCGAGGACGCGGATGGCTTCGCGCACCGTCGAGCGGGTGACGCCAAACGCTTCGGCCAAGGCCCATTCCCCTGGAAGCGATGCGCCCACCGCCCACTCACCGCTCATGACCTTCCGGCTGATGCTGCTGGCGACCGCCTGGTAGGCGCGCGGGAGCTCGATCACTTCAACTTCTACTGACGATGGACGCTTCACCACACTCTCCAGTCGATCGCGCCGAGTCTGAAGGAACAGGACGTCCTCGTCCGTTCCGTGTCCTTGACAGCGGCAACAGCGGGTGGACAAGATTGTACTACAGTAGTACAAGAATCCTGTCCGTCGGAACTCCCGTCGGAACAAGACATCGATGTCCACGACCGGAGCGAGAAATGTTCAGCGACGCGTTGATCAGCAATCTGACCCGTGCAGTGCACGAGGATCCCGAAACCCGGTTGGCCACACGGCACGCGACGTTTTCGTCGCTGCTGGAGTTCGGTCCGCACACCTTGCTGATGAAGGCGCGCGAGGGCGACGTGAAATTCATCTCGTCTCCGACCACGGATGAGCCCTGGGACTTCAGCGTACGGGGATCGGAGGAGGCGCTCCGGCATTTGCGCGAGGCCGCCACGCCGCTGACGAACCATCCGATCGGAATGGCGACGCAGGGAGTGATGGCGGTGGGAGGTGGCACGCCTACTCATCTGCGCTTCGAAGGCAACTACCAGAAGCTCTACGCGAACCTTGCCGCGGTGTGCGCCGTGCTCGCGCAGCTTCGCCACGTCGAGGGATAAGCCATGGCCAATTCCAACATCGAGTCCATCGTCGGTCGTTACGTCCACGTCGAACTCGACGGGCGCGACTACCGAACCTATTTCGAAGAGAACGCGAACGCCAAGGGCAGGCCGATCGTGTGCCTGCACACCGCCGGTGCTGACAGCATCGAATTCCGGCACCTGCTGGCGGATCGCGAGATCGCCGAGCGCTTCCGCGTGATCGCCTTCGACATGCCCTGGCACGGCCGCTCGCTCCCGCCGGATGGCTGGTGGAAAGAGGAGTACAAGCTTTCGCGGCGCTTCTACGTCGCGTTCGTCGTGGCGTTCTGCGAGGCGATGGGACTGGACAAGCCCATCCTCATGGGATGCTCGATGGGCGGCTACGTGATGTTCGACATCGCGCACGATCACCCGGAGCGGTTCTCCGCGTTCATCTCGTTGCAGGGCCGTGACCAGGAGAAGGCCTGGGATGGCCTGTCGAAATGGTTCGTCCACCCGGAGGTGAATGCGAACACCCTGATTCGACCGCTGATCGCGAGCCTCATCCCGGCCTCGGCGCCAGAGGCGCGACGCTACGAAATCGAGTGGATCTACGCTCGCTGCGGCCCGGGCGTCCTGCCGGGCGATTTCCATTTCGCCAGCGTGGATCACGACAGCCGGGAGTATGGGCCGCAGCTCAGCCGTATCGGCGAGAAGATGTACTTGATCGCCGGCGACTGGGACTGGAGCTGCTTCAAGGAACACACCGACCGGATCCAGCAGGCGATCAAGGGCATCACCGTCGTTCGCTCGCCCGATCTGGGCCACTTCCCCATGTCGGAGAACCCGGTCGCGTTCCGAAAAGCGCTGGACCCGGTTCTCAAGAAGATCGAGCAGCGCGCGAGCTAGACCGCGCGATGCCTGCCCCCACGCGACATTCGCCACGACCGAGACCCGTCCTGTGACCGATCTGCTGAGCCAACCCCTCACACTCCCTTGCGGGGCCGTCCTGTCCAACCGCTTCGGAAAAGCCCCGCTGACGGAGGGTCTGGCCGACGAACACAATCGCGCCAACGAAAGACTCGTGCGGCTCTACCGGCGCTGGTCGGAAGGCGGAGCCGGCTTGCTGGTGTCCGGCAACGTGCACATCGACCGCCGCTATCTCGAGCGGCCGGGCAACGTGGCCATCGATGGCAATGGCGGCCTCGAATGGATCAAGGCCTATGCCGAGGCCGGGACCAGCGCGGGCAATCATTTCTGGATGCAGATCAATCATCCGGGTCGCCAGGGGGCGGTGACGCGCGACGGAACCTTTCCAGGGCCATCGGCGATTCCGCTCAAGGTTCCGGGACGTCCACCGTTCGAGACGCGTGCGCTCAGCGAAGAGGAGATCCTCGAGATCATTCGCCGCTTCGCGTTCGTCGCGACCACCGCAAGGGAATGCGGATTCACCGGCGTGCAGATCCACAGCGCACACGGATATCTGCTGTCGTCTTTTCTCAGCGGTCTGTCCAACACCCGCACCGACGCGTGGGGCGGCAGCCTGCCCAATCGCGCTCGAGCGTTGCTGGAAACGGTGCGCGCGGTTCGCAAGGCCGTGGGACCGGATTTCCCGGTGAGCGTGAAGCTGAATTCCTCCGACTTCCAGAAAGGCGGTTTCACCAACGAGGAAAGCGTGGAGGTCGTGCGCTGGCTCGGTGAGGAGAAGATCGACCTCCTCGAGATCACCGGCGGCAACTACGAGGAGTTGCCGTGGCTGGAGGACGTCAAGCCCAGCACCAAGCGCCGCGAGGGCTATTTTCTCGACTACGCCAAGCGGATGCAGGCGGTCGCCACGATGCCGTTGATGATCACCGGCGGCATGCGGACGCGAGCGGGTATGGAAGACGCGCTGCGCTCGGGCGGCATGGACGTGATCGGGCTGGGCCGTCCGATGTGCGTGGACACCGACATCTGCAAGCAGCTGCTGTCGCGGGAGAGCAACAGCGCCATCAGTTACGAGAGCGCGCTGCCGGTCGATCCGTTGGTCATCGCGGCGGGCGCGACACCCGCCGAGGCCAAGGCGCTCGAGATGTGGACCAACCTGGTGTGGTTTTTCGTGCAGATCTGGAGGCTCGGCGACGGCCTCGAGCCACAGCGGGACATGACGGCGCTCGAGGCGTACCGGATCTACCGAGAAACCGAGGATCGCCAGACGGCGGCGCTGGCGCCGCTGGATCCTCCGCTCCGGGTCGCGACTTGATCAAGTGCAGATTGCCACTCCGGCGAACCGCCTCCAGTAAGCGTGTCGCGATTTGAGTGCTTGCCCGCCCAGTAGCGGTCACTGATGGCCGTCAGCAACTGGCACAAAGCGGAAGTAGCGAGACGGGCAATGGGAACGGCTGCGTTACTCGTCGGTGATCGCGGAAGGACCACCACGGCACGCGCCGGGACGTACCGTCATCACCGCGAGACCTCGCGCGCAGGGAGAACGCAGCGAAAAGATCCGGCGCGAAAGCGCCGGATCGGTACTGCTTACGCCGCCTTGGCGATCGGTGTCACGTTTGAGCCATTCACCGCGATGCGGCGAGGCTTGGAGGACTCCGGCACACGCCGCACCAGCTCGACGCTGAGCAACCCATTCTTCAGACTCGCGCCGTGGACTTCGATGTGGTCCGCCAGTCGGAAGCTGAGCTTGAACGCGCGCTGCGCGATGCCGCGGTACAGATAGGTCGTCTCGGTCTTGGTCTCGCGCTTGGCTGAGCCGATCGTGAGCACGTCCTTCTCGACCTGGATTTCAAGGTCCTCCTCGGCCATGCCGGCGGCGGCGACCACGATGCGGTATTCGTCATCGCCCTTCTTCTCGACATCGTAGGGCGGGTAAGGCGCAGGTTCGGCTCGTACGAGCGAATTGAACAGATCATCGAAGCGATCGAAGCCGATGGTGGAGCGATAGAGGGGAGCGAAACTGGTCATGTGAACCTCCTGGATTCAGCGAAGTGGATGTCTGCCGGGCCCCGAACCTCGGCGTCTCGACATCGCCGATCTAGGAGCGGCCTCGACGGTTTCAAGAGGGTCGAATCGGCAAAATTGACGGCTGTTCGCGACCGCCCGACAAGTGCCCACGGGCCGGGCGCAGGGATGAGAATGCCGGCGGGCGCCCGTTGCGGGAGGCGCTCGTTAAGGCAGGTTCGGGCGAGCTGCTGCGAACACACTTGGCGGAGGCAGGAGAGGACGGCTAACCGATCACTCCGCCGCTGGCGCCATTCGGCGGGCCAGGGCACATCGCACAGATTGACGGTGCGGATCCGTAGATCGGCGGTGATCTGGCCGAGATGTCCGGCAGTACGATCGGCGCCAATGTCGCCCCAGCTTTGAGATGCGGCGGCCTCGCCTAAACACCGTATCCATCGCATTGCACGCAAATGATGTCGAAGAATCGACGTAGTGGATGGCTTCCGATCGCAATCGTAGTGCTGTTCGCTACGCATACCGCGCGCGCGGAAGTCGATTGGCTTCCCAGCGCGCAAGATCTTTCCAATCCTAAAACGCAATGGCTTTTCAAAGGGACCGAGCGGTTTGGAAAAGCCCTCGAAGAAATGATGGGCGTGCCCGACGCGTCAGCGATGGGAACGGTATGGATGGGGGTTTCAATTGCAAAGAGCGGCGAAACCACATGCCAAGTGCAAATGAGCGACGGCAACCGGACGTTGGAGCGCAATGCACTTAGCGCATGTCGAGGAACACGTTACAACGCGTTTCCGAGCGAGCTACCGACTGACGCAGTCGCAGTGCGTTTCACGATGCCGATCCGTCTCAGGTCCTATAGGGGGATGGACTACGACATACCCCGTATCAGGTTTGGATGTGAAGGCCCACTAAAACCGGCTACCTCGATGGCGCTGAGCGAGCATGCGGTGGTGAAGCTGCGGTTGGCCGTCACCGCTCTAGGCGAGGTGTCATCTCATCGGATCGTCAGTTCCAGCGGACGTGCTGATCTCGACGGGGCGACGGTTGAGGGATACAGCCTGTGCAGCTATGCCGCTGCAGTCAAACACGGAAAGCCTGTTGCTGGAGAAATCTACCTCGAGCACCACTGGTTGCCCGATTCAGCCCTCAACGGAGTACCGCTAGCTCCCCTGATGTGATCAGCCATATCGCCTAGGTCGGCCGAACCGCCGCGGGGCTCACCCATGTCGAGCATGTGCGTTTGATCACCCTGCATCGTCGACACAGCGCCGCCCTCTCTACGACGATCTGCACGTTGCCGGTTCCGAACGCCCAGCGGCAACGTATGCCGCTGGGCGAACCTCTGGAAGAACGCCGCAGGTTATCGCGATGTTGCGCTGTAATGTTCAGGCGGCAGTTACGCTACTTATCGTCATCATCTTCGCCCTTAGGATCATCGTCATCGTCGAAAGTGGCGTCTGGATTCAGCTTCACTTGGCTCTTGAAATCGAAGGTCCATTTGATCGTTTCGGGCGGTGCATCGTGGAGATCAACGGTTCGCAGATTGTTCGTCGCGCCTAGGAGCATGGATAGCGCTCGTGTATTTCCTTTCATTGCGCCGTTAATCCACTGCTTGACGATAACCTCGCGAACCGATTTTCTTACCTTGCGCCCATTGATGTTGACGAATACCGGCTTGTTTAGCTCTTTGAAAAGCTCCTCCTCAATCGAAGCACGCTTCTTCGCTCCTTTCGGGCGTCCGTTCGGGTTTCCGGATTTGCCGGGCCTGAATCGCGTCCCTCGTGGCGGACGTCCGTAGCCCACCCCGGAAGGAGGTTTTTTCGGAGGCTTAGCCATGGCTGCGGCTCTCCGATTGGATATTGTCGAAGGAGCGTCCACTTTCGGCATGCACAGCTTTCTGGCCGGTGAGCTTCTGAAGTCGGCGAATCGCGATATCGACGTACGCCGGATCGAGTTCAATGCCGTAGCAGACACGGCCAGTTCGATCTGCCGCGATGAGCGTCGTTCCACTGCCGAGGAACGGATCCAAGACGATGTTGCCGCGGTCCGTGGAGTCGAGCAGCGCGTCAGCCACCATCGCAACCGGCTTCACGGTCGGGTGCATTGCGAGCAGGCTGCCTTCTTCGGTCTTGCGACCGAACACCCCGACGTTCGGGTACTTCCAGACGTTGCTGCGGTTTCGTCCGTGCTTGCCCAGCTGGATGTTGTTGCGGTGGGAACCTACGCCGCTCTTGAAGACGAATACCAACTCATGCTGGCTCCGATAGAACGAGCCCATGCCGGCAGTGTCCTTCGCCCACACACAGATATTTTTGAGCTCGGTGTAGGCATCGCGTGAAGCGGCAAGGACCTCAGCGAGATGCCGCCAATCGATGCAAATGTAGTGTATCGATCCCGGCTTACTGTGCTTGGCCAGCAGCGAGAAGATTACCGCGAGGAAGGCGGTGAACTGGTCTTTGGTCATTTCACCGGAAGCCATCGCAAACTCCCGGTGACGGATCGATCCATTGCCGCCCACGTTCTTGTCGATCGGCACGTTGTAGGGCGGATCGGTGAAGACGGCGGACGCAGGTTTCTTGTCCGTCAGCCTGTCGAGGGTCGAGGTGTCGAGGCTGTTGCCGCAGAGAACCCGGTGCTTGCCAATCATCCAGAGATCGCCCACGCGGGTTACCGCAGGACCAGGATCCAGAATTTCATCGCCAGGATCCGGCGCAGAGTCTCGATCATGGTCTGTCAACATGATCCGGTCGACCTCCGCAGGCTCGAATCCGAGTCCATCGAAGTCGAATGTGTCATCGATCTTCAGAAATTCAGCGAAGTCTTCGGACAAGACCGCGAAATCCCAGCTGCCGAGCTCCTGCGTTCTGTTCAGCGCGATGGTGAGCTGTCGAAGCTCTTCCTTTGAGAGGTGATCGATCCGGATCACAGGCACGTGGCTCAACTTCATTTGGCAAGCAACGGTCCCCAGCGCATCGCCGTCGACAATGACGCCATCTCGATCTACGAGGATTGGACGCATGTGGCGGTACTTCACTAACGACTTTTTGATGGCACGAAGCTGCTTGGGCGGATGTCGCCTGAGCGCGCGGGGGCTGTGCTTGAGATCCTGCGGCGGCACGTGTTCCAGCGTGTAGCGGGCGAGCAACGCACGCAGTGCGTCGGTTGGAGGTGTAGAAGAGAGAACGTCGAGAGATTCCGACGCGGGCGACTTGAAGGAACGTAAGCTTGTATTAGGAAGGCTCATGACCAACTCCAATGCGTACGTGTGCCCTGGAGCTCAGGGCTCCAGACAGCAGCGTCCGCAAAAAGGGGATAGGAGAGCTTGTACGTCGTCTTCGTTTTGGCATCCCGCCGCCACGAATAGATTTCCAGGCCGCGAGCAAAGAGCTCGCTATTGGTTAAGAGGTGGAAGGACTCCCTCCTTCCGTTCGCCCTTTTGGCATCCCGCCGCCAGCACGTCGTTTCTATTAGCGAAACGAACCCAGATCCCCCGGGTTACTCTTCAAGCCGAAGATAGCAAGAAAGAATTGCACCATAAAAGCGATTTTTCACGGTCCCTGAAAATATTTTTAGGCGCCGCGATATCTCGTTGAAAGTTCTGCTGTCAGTCGTCGTCCCGCCTCCGGATTCATCGACACCGACGTCGAAATCGGATGATGAATTCCGTACGTCTTGCGGATCGCATCCGCCGGCATGCTCTCGTCGAGCGTCTTGGCCGCCGCCTTCCACTGCACCTGCAGGCGATGGAGACCGTTGCCGTTGAGGACATCACCCGGATCGCCTTTTCGCAGCAGCCGGTAGGTGCTGGGATTCTCGACGACGCCCCAGCCCACTGCCCCGAATCCCTTTGCATAGGCCACGATCACGTCACCCGCGATGTAACGCCGAAGAATCTTCTCTCCGGCGTCGCCGGGCTCATTTTCAAATGACGTCGCGATCTCGTTGTGCTTGACCAGATACGTCCACCACGCGGGGTCGGTGGCCGCAGCCCAGGCTTGGGGGTGTTTGGAACAACTGCGAAAACGCTTGAGCGCCCGGCGGCTCATCGGAACGGTGGGGAATCACGACGTCGACTCCAGAAGATCTGTCGAAGCTGTAGCCGCTGAACAGGCGCTAAAAAGCCTGCTGCCCCGGTTCCCTTTGGCGGATAAAAAATTGGCTTCTAGATTTTGGGCAGAAGACTACGTAATCCTAGAGGACTCAAGAGCAGACGCGACGATCGTAGTGGTGATCGAAGAGCGTCGAGTATCGTCTAACGTCACCAAGACATTCGTCTTTGCTTCCGACCATGTGCTGTCATACGACAGAAACATGGCGGCTATGAAAGCTGCCCAATCTGAAATCGTTGTAGATCCAATTCGGTACTGCCGTGTCGATTTGGCTGGCGAAATCCGGGCCCTGAGCGAGCGCACTGGGCGAAAAATTCGTGTCGGAATTGATATATCGTCCATGAATAGAACGATGGCGGCGTCGCTGCTGCTCTCCGTTCTCTCTAAGGCGAGTTGCTGCGAAGCAATAACTCTTTTTTATGTCCCTGCAAGATTCGCGTCGCCTAGCCTCACCGTCTCGCCAATTGAACAAGTTGGACCGGTGCTGCCAGAGTTATCGGGCTTCAAATGTGAACCTGGTCGCCCCGTCGCTGTGGTGATGGGGCTGGGGTACGAGTATGGGACGGCGGTGGGACTCATCAATCAGCTTGAACCGCAGCTGACGATCTGTCTTAAGGCTTCCGGAGGGGATCCTATGTATGACGCCGCCGTTTCGGACGCCAACTTAGGGTTCGATTTTGGTCCCTACAACGTTGAAGTTTCCGACTATGACCTTCGCGACATCGGCGCGGCATTTAGGCATATCGAAACGCTCGTACATGGCTTGGTGCCGACCTATCGTGTCGTTCTCGTTCCGATGGGCCCAAAGATCCTCTCGGCGATTCTCGTTCTGATCGCCCTGAAATATTTCGGACGTGCGGCTCTGTGGAGAGTAGCTCGATCGTCGCCGCCCGCGGATGTACAGGCCGACTCCTTTTATGTGAGTGCGGATGTCGACCTGGACGATGTTGCAATCGAGAAGCTGAACGCAGCCATGGGTCCTTTTCGGCGTTAACAAATGCAGCAGCTTCGGGGGCGGTCCGAGCTATGTTCGTTTCGAAGGACGCTCTCACGGGCGCGTGTCCAGTCGGTGTTGGATACGGCTGGAGGGCAAAACCCGTCCTCAAATGCGGTTCAACGATTAGATGTACGGGGTAGCTGGCAAATGACCCCGGTCAATTCGCTAAGGTGAGGGCGGTCTCTGGACGCTCGAAGTGGCCATGCGAACAGGGATAATCAGGAACGGAGTCTAGCGAACCGTCCGATCGACAAATGGAGATATCGGCTACGAGAGGGGGTCGCCGCAGCCTTGACAGCGCGCTCCGTGGTTCGTCTTGAAGGCGAGACAGCTCCATTTTTGCGGTCTTTAGCTGAGAGACGCTGCCGTTATGGCTGTCGCCCAGAAAAAGTGGCGGTGTGCACAGTCTCACGCGAACGGGGCTCGACCGGTATCAGGGAAAATAACAGGGAAATCCGATAAAAAACGCGTTCTACGGGCTCACGAAATCGCGATTCCCAGGGCTTTCACGGTTCTACGCGGTTTTTCCCTGGCGAGGCGAACAGGGAAATCGAAAACAAATAGCAGGGAGCAGGTCCGCGAGATCGTCCTTAGCTTCCACGAAGATGATCGAGAAGCCGCAGCCGATCGGCGCCGTCAGCGCGCGAAGGAATAGCAAAGTGATCCCCGAAAAGGTTACGGAGCCGTACAGCTTGATCGTCGGTTCCATTTCGTTTGGTTCTAGGTCGTGTCGACGTGGGGTCCGATCAAGGACTACCAGGTGATCGGACAGCGCCAATTGCACTAGGGCGTTTTCTCGCAGCGTTCCCCTTCAGTTGCGGTGATTGTCATGGCGAGCGCGCAAATGCCTGCATGCCAGCAACCTGATCGAATGAACTGCTCGTCTATCGGGCTAGTCCATGCGCCAAGTGGTCAACGAAGGCGCGCGCCGATGGCTTGGCGGCGCGCCCGGCCGGAAATACGGCGTGGACCTCGGCAGCATCCATCGTCCAGTCGGCGAGAACGCGTACCAATGTGCCGCTCTCCAACTCGGGCCGGCACCCCAAACTTCTGGTCGACAAAATCCCGATACCAGACAGCGCGGCCGCAGTTGCTCCCTCGTCGACTGAAGCAAGAACTCGCGCTTCCGCGCGCAGCGACATCGTGCGTCCGTCATTCTTGAATGACCAGGCGTCGGACGTCGACCCCCGGGGCCTCTGATGATCGAGTGCTTCGCGAGCTCTCCAGGTTACCGGGGGACACCCGCAAGTGCGAGATAAGCCGGCGACGCCACCAATCTGAGCTTCCCCATCCTGAGCGATCACGTCGGTGAAGTCGCAGCAGCGTTTGGTCTGCGCTTCGTCGTGCCCGAGTACCTGCGCGACGTATCCCGAGGGTTCTCCACCGATCTCGCAGTGATCAACGGGGAGCCGAGTTGGACACTGCCCATGCCGGCCCGCTATGTCATCGGTGTTGACGGCGTGATCGCCTACGCCGAAGTCAATCCCGATTACACCCGCCGACCCGATCCGAGCGAGTTGTTGCCGACGCTGGAGCGCCTGCATCGAGCTTTGGCCGTCTGAGCGGCGTTGGGTATCGATGCCGGCGCCGGTAACGGAATCTGATTCCTGCGCCTCAATTTTTGTAGTAGCGACAGATGGAGAAAGCCATGAAAGTACAAGTCGGCCAGAGCATTCCAAGCTTCGCCGTGCAGACGCTTCAGGGAGACCCTTTGGCGGTGCCCGACGCACCTTCAAAATTCACACATCTCCAGTTCAGGCGCTTCGCAGGGTGCCCGATCTGCAACCTTCATCTACATACGTTCTTCAAGAGTTCCGACCAGATCAGGGCCGCCGGAATACGTGAAGTCATCTTCTTTCACTCGTCAGCATCGGAGATGGAGAAATACCAGAAAGGCATCGCTTTTGCCGCAGTGGCTGACCCCCCAAAAGTCTTCTACGCCAAGTTCGGTGTTGGACGGTCCATTTTGGCCAGCCTGCATCCCCGTGCGTTGTGGGCAGCGATCAAGGGAATGCTCCTGGGGAAAATGGGCCTGAAAATGGAAAATGGCCCGGTCGGACTGCCGGCGGACATTCTGATTGATCAGAAGGGCACCGTCGTTGCCGTGAAATACGGAACCCATGCCTACGATCAATGGGAAGTACCCGAGTTGCTCCGGATTGCGAAGGACGTCAGTTAGCGCCTTAGGAGGCGCGCAGCGGCCGAGCGCTGTTGATCTGCGAACCAGAGAGTTCGGTTAAAACCGCTTGTTTCGATCCGGTTGCCCGCCAGTTTCAGAGTCGCGTCCATCCCAGCCGAGTGCCTTCCGATCTTGGCGTACGACACTACGGCGCAGGGGAGAGGGGGGACGGCCATCTGGGCCACACGCGCACGTTGAACGGCCGCTCACTCGTAATAGGCTGCATCAGCTTTCCGCCTTGGCCCCGTTCTGGACGTCTAGTGCCCGAGGAAGCAGAGAGGGGGGAAGCCCTTAATTGATCTTTGATCACGTATCGGCGATTTTGGACTGACTGGTCCAATAAGAGACCGAGTCAGGTGAGGGGAGCGGGTGCCAAATCACAAGGTCGATGGACCGATTGGAAGGGTGCTCTGCGCACTCCTTCTTGTTCTTTGTTTCTACGCAGGGGATGCATTCCCTGCAGGCGGCTACTTCGTGCTCGGGTATGGGCCCTACGCCCATCAGTCTGCTGGCACGTCTACCGCAGTAGGCTTCGATGCGTTTGCCGGGGCATCCAACCCCGCCAAGCTCTCCGAGGTCGGGACGCGTCTGGACTTGGGCGTGCTGGCGTTCATGCCATACCGGCGAATCACGCGGACGGGATCGGACTCTGCTTTCGATATCCAGTCGAAAAGCCGAAATGATTTCTTCCTGGTGCCGGACGGCGCTTATGCGCGTCGAATCGATGACGTCTGGGCGTGGGGTGTTACGCTCTACGGGAACGGCGGACTCAACACCGAATACCACGAAAACACTGGTGTTCCGGGCAGCAATGGGAATCCAGATCGCTGTGGTGATCGCCCCGGGAATTTCTTTCGCGGCTGCGGCGAAGTCGGATTTGATCTGCTCCAGCTAGTCGTCGCGCCCACGTTGTCGGTTCGGCTCTGGACACGGCACTCGTTCGGTATATCGCCGCTACTCGCCTTCCAGCAGATCCGCGCATATGGCCTGCAAGCGTTCGAGCCGTTATCTCGCGACGCCGATCACGTGACTAATCAAGGGTACGACGGTGCGTTCGGCGCCGGAGTGCGCGTGGGATGGCTCGGCAAGATCCAGCCGTGGCTGGATCTGGGCGCAACGTACGCCACCAAGGTCTACATGGAGGAGTTCAACGAATACCGCGGCTTGCTGGCGGACGGCAGTTTCGACATCCCGGACAATTTCAGCGTCGGTTTCGCATTGAAGGACCAGAACCTCACGCTCGCCGGCGATATCCACCGGATCTTCTTCGGGCACGTGCCGGCACTGGGCAATGGCGTGCTGAATACGCTGACGGATCCGGAAAAGCCTTTGGGAGATCGGCAAGGAAGTGGGTTCAACTGGAATCATCAGACCAACTACCGCCTATCGCTGACTTGGCATACGACGCCGAACCTCGACCTGCGGGCCGGTTTCGCGTACGGCCGCGTGCCGCAAGCCGATAGCTCCACGAACACAGCGAGCTTCACGATGCTCGCACCCAATCCCGCACTCAATCTGACGGCGGGATTTTCGTATCGCCCCGCTCACGATACCGAGTTCCATTTCGCTTACGGTGCCTATCGGCGCGGTGAGTACGAAGGCGATTCCGCTCTTTTTCCTGGCGCCAAGGAAAGAGCGGAGCCGAGAGTCGACACGATCTATCTGGCTTGGAGCAGAACATGGTGAGCCCGCAGGATGGAAACGCCGGCTTGAGCGCGGTGCGCGGCTACCCCAGGCTGACCGCGCCGGACCGGAGACGTCGATGACGCGCCCCAAATTGTTTGACGAAGAAGCGTCTGTGGACGGCGCAATGCGGCTGTTCTGGAGGCAGGGATTCGATGGCGCACCGCTGCCGGAGCTTCTGGACGCCATGGGTCTTTCTCGTGGCAGTTTCTACAACGCATTCGGCGGCAAGGAGAAAATTCTGCTCGACGCCATCCGCCGGTACATGGACGTTGGAATGGATGGCGTGCTGCTGCCGTTGTTCGAGCCGGACGCGGCGCGCGAGGAAATTGAAGAGACCTTCACGAGGATGATCGCTCACACGGCGAGCCCCGAGGGTCGGTATGGGTGCCTGGTCAACAACTGCATGACCGAGCTCGCAACCCGCGTTCCGGTCGCGCGGCGCGCGTTGCTCGCCGCCCGCGCGATGGTCGAGGATGGATTCACCCGCGCCGTCGAGCGAGGTCAGGCAGAGGGGACCATTGCCAAGCGCGACAGTCCGCGCTCCATCGGTCGGTTTCTGCTGAATAACTTCTCCGGACTCAACGTTGCGTCCAAAGGGAGACCCGGACGCGCCGTCCTCGCCGACATTGCGCGAGTCACCCTGAAGATCCTGGATTGAAATATTCGCCGTGACCACCGTGTCACCCACTCCCGCGCCATTTGTGACGAAGGTCTGCGCTCAATGGCCATGCAGCACTCACTGAAGTCGAGGACGAATCGATGAAACCAACCAGATCACGATGTGCAATCGTCGGCGCCGGCGAGGGCCTTGGGGTTGCATTGGCCAAGGCGTTCGCACAGGACGGACACGATCTCCTGCTGGTGGGGCGAACCGCCGACGGCCAGGCACGGGCAAAAGAGGCAGCGATCGCAGCGGGAGCCCAGGTCCAAGTGGTTGAGGCGGACGCCCGCGATCCGAACGCTCTAGCGCGCGCCTTCGAGGGTGCCGAGGTCGAGGTTCTGATCTACAACCCTCGTGGTCCGTTGACCTTCAAGCCACCCATCGACGTCACAACGGAAGAGCTGCAGGACGTCCTGTCGCTGGAAGTCGTCGGCGCGTTCGCGGCCGCGAAGGCCGTACTGCCGGCGATGATCGCACGCGGCCAGGGCACCATCATCTTCAGCAGCGCCACCGCGGCGTTGCGCGGCTCAGGACGAAACCTGCTCTACGCAGCCGGCAAGTTCGGTTTACGCGGAATGTCGCAGTCTCTGGCGAAGGCTTACGCGGTAAAGGGTGTGCATGTGGTGCATGTCCGACTCGACTGCGCGCTCGACGTGCCGATCGTGAAATCGATGATGGGATCAAAGTACGACAAGACACGTACGGCCAACCCAGACGACGTCGCCCGAAACTACGTCTGGGTTCATCGCCAACCGCGCTCGGCGTGGAGCAACGAAATCGAGTTGCGCCCGTATACCGAAGACTGGACCTATTGAGGATATCGCCGATGAAGCTCTACAACTGGCAGTTTGCGCCCAACTGCCGACGCGTCCGGATGTTCGTGCTGGAGAAGAAACTCGACCTTCCTGCAATCGAAGAGGTGATCGGGAGCGGACTGAGACTGAAGCCCGAATACTTCGAGACGTGGCCACACGCGATGGTCCCGATGCTGGAAACCGACGAAGGACAACAAATCGGCGAAGCGATGGCCATCTGCCGATATTTTGAGGAGCGATTTCCCGAGCCTAACTTGATGGGACGGACCGCCGTCGAGAAGGGCACGATTGAAATGTGGGAGCGCCGCGCTTACGACGAGTGTCTGATCGGGACGGCGGAGGTATTCCGCAATTCTCATCCCGATTTCGTCGACCGCGGGCTGCCTGGGACGACCGCTAAGGTGCCGCAGATTCCGGCTCTCATCGAACGCGGGAAAGGACGGGTCGCGCGCTACTACCAGAAGATCGAGGCGCAGCTGGCCGAGCAAGAATGGGTCGCTGGGTCGCGGTTTTCGGTCGCGGACATCACGACGTTGTGCGCGATGGATTTCGCTATCGCGGTCGGCATGCCGATTCCACCGGAATGCCCGTCGACCGCGCGCTGGCATGATCAAGTCAACGCAAGGCCGACCGCCAAACTGAGCGTCTAGCCGAATCGAAGGCCCGCCGTTCTCAATGCTAAGGAGGAGAGAGAAGATGAAACTCTACGATTGCACCGTCGCTCCGAGTCCCCGCCGTGTTCGCATATTCGCAGCGGAGAAGGGTCTAGATCTGCAGAAAGTGGAAGTCGATCTGATCGGTGGCGAGAACCTGCAGCCTGAGTTTCTAAAGATCAACCCGCGCGGTGTCGTTCCGACGCTCGAGCTCGACAACGGTACCCGCATCGATGAGGTGGTCGCCATCTGTCGTTACCTTGAGGCGCTCCAACCGGTGCCTGCGTTGATGGGCACCGACCCCCTGACGCAGGCGGTGATTGAGTCGCGCACCCGACACATGGAGTTGGACGGGTTCCTATCGGTCGCCAATGTATTTAGAAATTCATCGCCCGACTTCGCTAAGCGCGGACTGCCGGGCATCGCTGAAGAAGTTCCGGCCATCCCGGCCCTGGTTGATCGCGGCGTGGCTGGAATCGGGCGCTTTTTCCGGATGTTGGAGGAATATCTCTCGAAGACAACATTCGTGGCGGGGAATGACTACTCGATTGCCGACATCACGGCGTTGACCGTCGTCGATTTCGCCGGATGGGTTCAGCAACCGATTCCGTCCGCCAATGCGGCCACGCGCAAGTGGTACGAGATCGTATCGGCGCGCTCCAGCGCGAAGGCGTAGCGGGGACTTCGTGCGGTCCGGCCTTCCCGACGCGCACGAGGTCGAAGGGAAGGCCTGAATCGGAATCTGATCGCGACGATACGTGGATGCTTTGGGTTGCGGACACGGCTTGGCGCGTGGCCGAATGTCATGACCGTCGACGCGGCGCGAGCTAGGTTGACTCGATCGCGCTCGTCGTAGGCGGCAGCCGTCTGGCCGTCAGCGACGCAGCAAGTCCGTCACGGGTGGCCGGCTTGACCAAGTGCGCATCGAAGCCGGCCTCTGCCGTAGCTCGGCGATCGTCTTCCTGACCCCAGCCGGTCAACGCGATCAGAAGAATCGTATTTCCCCATTCTTTTGCGCGGATCATGCGCGCCACGTCGTAGCCACTGAGACGCGGCATTCCGATGTCCAGGAAGACGACTTCGGGCCGCCAGGATTCGATCGTCAATAACGCCGTCTCTCCGTCGGCGGCGGTGCGAGTTTCGTGTCCTTCGAGTTCGAGGAGGATCGCCAAGGATGATGCCGCATCCCGATTGTCATCGACGACCAGGATCCGTCGCGGAACAGGCACGGAGTCTGCGCTTGCTATCCCTTGGGAAACTGCGACGGTAGCAGCGTGGTGCCGGGGTAGTCTTACGGTGAACTCGCTGCCTTTTCCGAGCCCGCTGCTTTGGGCGGTCACGGCGCCCCCATGCAGGTCGACGAGGTTCTTCACGAGCGCCAATCCCAGGCCGATTCCGCTGCCCGAGCGCTGCAGCGAGCAGTCGTCTTGCATGTACAGGTCGAAAACGTAAGGAAGCTGGCGCTCGCTGATGCCAATCCCTGAGTCGCTGACCCGGATGACGACCCACGCTGAATCCGCCTCCACGGTCAACAGGACGCGTCCGCGCCGATCGGTGAACTTGGCAGCATTGTTGAGCAGGTTGCCGACGATCTGCGCCAGCCTCGCGGCGTCGCCAAGGACCATGACCGGCTCAGAGGGAAGCTTGACCGCCAAGTCATGGTCCATCCCGTCCAGCAATGGCGTGACCGCCTCCACGGCGAGCTGCAGCACTGCCACGAGGTCGGTAGGTTCCAATCTGAGATCGATCTTTCCGCGACTGATCCGGCTCAGGTCCACCAAATCGTCGATCAACCGCACCAGCTGACCAATTTGACGCTCCATCATGGCAATGACGGGCTGAAGGGCTGGCGCCTCGGCGATGCGGTGGCGCAGGATCTGCAGCGCGTTCTGAACAGGCGCGATGGGATTGCGTAGCTCGTGCGACAGCATCGCGAGGAATTCGCTCTTCCTGCGATCGATTTGTGCGACGTCAGCGAGGTGACGGCGCAATTCGCTTTCGAGGCGATAACGTTCCGTGTTGTCGCGGCAAATCATGACGGCGCCGACCGTGTGGCCGTCCTTGTCGTGAATCGGAGCGCTCCTGTCGTCGACCGGAAACTCGCGGCCTGACCGGTCGACCAGGAAACGGGAGGGAGTGTTCTCGATTCCGGTCGCCTCCGTTGACGGCTGATCGGCGCCGTCGAAGACCTTGACGACTGAACTTAGCGGCTGCCCCTCGGCTTCATGACGTGTCCACCCTGTAAGTGATTCGGCCACGCGATTGATATAGGTCACGCGGTCCATCGTGTCACTCGCGATCACGCCGTCGCCGATGCTGTTGAGCGTCACATCCAGAAGCTCACGGTGATCCCACAAACGCCTTTCCGCGCGAACAATTGCGGATGCGATGAAAAGGCTCGTCGACAAGGCGATGATCGTGCCGCCAACCAGCAGCGCCCATGCGACATGAATGATGGTTTGAACATCGCGAAGAGCGTCGTCCTTGCGCTTGTTGTAGACCGAGAGGGCCTCGGCCTGCAGACCGCCGGCCAGCAGATCTTGCAGTTCAAAGCGCAGGTTCAGCAGCTGCTGGGAGCGTGCCAACGTAGGCGCACCTGGAGGCAGGGCGACCAGTGTTTGCCCGAGAGCCTCGAGTTCCTGCCACGCTGGCAGAAACTTCGGCGTGATCGCGTAGCGTCCGTCTCCGTGCGCCAGGCGCTGATACTCCGATAGGTGATGGTCTCCGGCGTGCGCCGCCAATTCCATCTCCATGAGCGAGCGCGTATCTCCCGTCTGTAGGTAGGCCCTGACATTCAGCGCATACCGCAGCGCGTCACTCTCCAGCTGAGTCGCGGCAGCGCTCAGGTTTCGTGCATCCGCCATCTCCCGAACGGCGCTGTCCATGGTGCGGACACGTTGAGCGATCACCGAGCTCGACAGAAACAGAAGCGCGACCAGGGTGCCGAAGCCGATCCACAGATACCGGGCGGTTGTCATCGGCTTTTTCCTTCCCTGCTTTTCATGCCCTAGAGAGCTTATCCGCCTCTGTGGGGATATCTCGCCCACAGCATCGACTACGTCTAACCGATACGATCAGATTCCATTTTTTGCATCTCTGGCAAGCAAACGCCAGCCCATCGAGATGAGCGCGCTGAATGAATATTATGAGAGAGACAGGAGGCTGATAACGACGTCGATGTCGCCCGGCTGCTTTCATCCAATGGCTAGATCGCCGAAGCGCTCCGTCCCGATTCCCGTTTTCTGGATGCCGCCGTTGCGCCTTCGGTGAGCATGCGCAGGAGTGCGTCCACTTCAGCCTGCTCGCGAAGACAGAAACCCTGCGATCGCAAGTCGTTGCCGACGCGGATGGGGAGAATGCGAGGGGAGGCCAGCAGCCGAAGCCGGTCTTCTTGGTTGCCGGTTCCGTGAACGAACAGGGTCGAACCCCTTGTTGCCTGCTCAGCTAGGCGTCCAAGCGAAGGGGCGTGGTCGGAGCCAGCCAACTGGATCTCGAGGACGCCGTTGGTGCCGCTGAGGCGCGCGTGTTCTAGTTGCGACGCCACTCTGCGGACAGCACGTTCCGCGAGTCGGGGCGAATGCGTCGAGCGGAAATCGACCACGATTGAGAAAAGCCGATCCCTCACCAGGATGCTTGAGAATCCTTCGAGGCGCTCCTCGAGCTCTTTCTTCCAATCGCCGATCGTCTGCAGCGCACGAATCGGGTCCATTGGTTCGGGTCGCATGCGATCGTTATCGATGACATCAACCGATCGCAGGCTGTCGAGCCTCCGCTGGACGTCTCGTCGCTCCGCTCCAGCCAGGATCGTCACGCGGTAATGCGTCGCCACGCGCTGCAGAAGATCCAGTGTCTTTGACGAGAGTGACGGGAGGGCCGAACCGAGTTGCGGATCGTACGCGGGGACCAACGCACCGCGATACTCCAGCAAGAGCCTCGTCCCTTCGAAGAAAAACGGCGCTAGGGCAGCTCGATGGGCCGCGTGCAGAATCCAGTCCACCTTCAGCCTCGGTTGTCGATCGCGCGGGATTCAGGAGTAGCGCTTGCTGCCGCGACCGACATGGTCGTCTGGGGGACACCCGTCCTTCCAAGTGGAATCAGGAGGTTCTCGACGATCGAAACGCCCGCGACCGCAGCGACAGCGTTCAGCGACGCGGTATCGTCCTCCGCGATCTCGATCTGATGCATCAGCACGGTTCGAAGGACATCCGCATCGTTTGCGGCGTCGACCGGATCACGCCTCAGTGCGGCGTTCAGCGCGGTTCTGAGCCATTCCGACGTCAGCGGGTTCTGAAGCACGTCGTCAACGGTCATCATCTGTTCCGGTATCCGTCATCGAGCGATAGGAGATTGCGTGCGGCGCTAAAACGCCGGCCACCCGCAAGTTGGATTGGAGGAACATCCCAGCGCCCGGAGAGCCGTCCGGCGCTGACCGGCACATTCCAATCGACCCATCCAGGCACTTGCTGCCATCGAACCAGGTGGCGCCCGCAAGACTCAAACCCTCCAGTCGGGCGTTCGAGAGCGCAGCGCCTCGAAAATTCGCGCCTTGGGCCTTGGCTCCATACAACCGCGCGCTTGTGAGGCGCGCACGTTCCAGATCGGTGTGATCGAGCACCGCATTCTGAAGATCGGCCCCAGACAGATCGGCATCGGCGAGTCGCGCCGAATCCAGATAAGCACCCGAAAAGTTCGATTCGGATGCACGGATCGCGGCCAGATTCGCCCCCTGTATCAGCGCCCGCGAGAGCGTCGCCCGGCGCAGACTCGCGGCGGAGAGATCAGCCCCACGCAGATCCGCCTCTTCGAAGTTGGTGTGATTTAGCTGAGCTTGTTGCAGTCGCGCACCGCGCAGATTGGCGCCTCGCAGGGACGTGTTACGCAGATCGCTGCCGCGCAGATCGGCACCCTCGAGATCTGCATATTCGAGATTGAGCCCCGAGAGATTTCCAGGCTTAGTGCCCGTGCGATCGCAGGCGCTCAGTCCGAAGAGGACGATCATTGCCAGCCCGGATCGAACAAGGATCATGGCGGGACTCTAGGTGAGGAAATCCACGTCACCAATTCGCCGGTCCCCGTACGGGCATGCCCGTACTGAGGCGATCCCGCCTCGCCAGGGACCGCGTCGTGTAAGACTTCCGCACGCTCACCCAATGCGACGATGCCTAAAGAGAGTCGTGATAAATCCACGGGATGCCGCCATCTTCAGCATGTATGTCGCCGGGTATCTGGCGCTGGACGCCAGCAGCTACATCTACCCGGTGGTTCCACTCGGCATCACGCCGTGGAATCCTTCGGCTGGGCTCAGCCTCTTTTTGCTGTTGACCTGTGGCCGACGATTCTGGCCCGCAGTGCTGATCGCGGCCGTCGCGGCCGACGTCGTCGTGCGTAATGCGACGGTGAATGCGCCGATGCTTACCACTGCGGCATTCATCACGGGATGTTATGTGGTCGCGGCGACTTTCCTTCAACGCTCGTGGAAGGTCAGTGCGCCGCTCGAGTCGACCCGCGACTTGGTGATTTTCTTTGTGGTGGCGTCGGCCGCGAGCGGCACCGTTGCGGTGATGTTCGTGGGTCTCTACGCGGCGATCGGCATGGTGAGCATGCGCGACATGCCGCTGGACGTCCTTCGATACTGGGTCGGAGACCTGAACGGAATTCTCGTACTTACGCCGGCGCTCTTCAGTATCCGCAAGATCGGCAACATAGGCTTCGCCATTCGCAAGCTCGTAAGCCCGGAAATCATTCTGCAGCTCCTCTCCATCGGGGCCGCACTCGGCCTGATTCTCGCTTTCGCGGGGGACTATCCCTACCGGTCCTTCTACGCGCTGTTCCTCCCGCTGATCTGGATCTCGGCGCGCTGGGGCTTGCCCGGCGCCGCTGTTGCGCAGGTGATAATCCAGCTTGGCCTCATCACGTGTGTGCAGCTTGCCGACTACCACGCCGCCACGTTCGTGCAGCTCCAATGGCTGATGACGGGACTGTGCGTAACCGGACTGACGATCGGTGCCATGTCGTCCCATCGCGCGCGTCTGGAGCTGGCATTGCTCGATCGGCAGGCGGCGCTCAACCGCGCCCAACAATTTGCATCAGCCGGCGAAATGACCTCTGCGCTCGCGCACCAGCTCAACC
Source organism: Panacagrimonas perspica (assembly GCF_004364935.1). GTDB lineage: Bacteria > Pseudomonadota > Gammaproteobacteria > Nevskiales > Nevskiaceae > Panacagrimonas > Panacagrimonas perspica. The sequence continues at coordinate 62,891 of NZ_SOBT01000011.1, forward strand.
AGCCGATGACCGCGCTCAATAGTTACGTCGGGGCGTGTCAGATCATGGTGGGCCAACCGATTCTCGATGCGGCCAGACTCCGGGATCTCATGGCAAAGATTGAAGGTGAGGTACGCAGATCCAGCGAGGTGGTGGCGCGGCTACGCGACTTTTATCGACGTGGGGCGACGAACCTTTGTCCGATCGAGGCCGGTCGTCTGGTAGACAATGTCATCCAGGTACTGCATCGCAATGCACAATCCGCGGATGTCGAAATCGTGAGTCGCCCGGGTGAATGGTCGCGCCGCCTGCTGGTGGACACCGTGCAGACTGAGAACGCGATCCAGAATCTGCTCCTAAACGCGATCGAGGCCATGGAAATGGCCGGCTCGAAGACGCGTCGAATCGAGACGTCGATTTCAGTGACGCAAACAAGCGTGGAGATCCGGATCCACGATAGCGGCCCCGGCGTTTCAGCAGAGATGATGGCAGAGCTGTTCGAGCCGTTCCACACGTCCAAAGCGGATGGGATGGGTATGGGCTTGGCTATCGCCAGGTCGCTGGTGCGTGCCAGCGGCGGCGATTTGTGGATCGAACCGGCGGCAGCGGGCGGTGCCTGTTTCGTGATGCGTCTGCCCGCTCCGACGTCGTCCGACGTGCTGCGCGCATGAACAGCGATCACCGTGTACACCTGGTCGACGACGACGCCTCCGTCCGGGATGCCGTCAGCACGCTGCTGGACGTCAGCGGCATCGCCGTCACGACCTATGCCTCCGGCGAATCATTCCTCGATCTCGTCGAGCCCAGCTGGACAGGCTGCGTGCTGCTCGACCTCAAGATGGGCGGGATGGACGGTCTGCAGGTGCAGCAGGAACTGCTGCGACGTTCCATCGGTCTGCCGGTGGTGATCATGACGGCGTACGGTGACGTTGCGACGGTCCGCGCCGCTCTGAAGGTCGGAGCGCATGATTTCCTAGAGAAGCCGGTGGACAATACGGTCCTGGTCGAAGTCATCAAGGGCGTGCTCGATCGCGAGCAGCAGCGCCGGCGCCAGCTCGAAGAACGCGAAGAGATCGATCAGAGATTTGCGCGGCTGACCATGCGCGAGCGCGAAGTCATGGAGTTGCTGGTCGCAGGGCGACAGCACCGCGAAATTGCACAGACGTTGGGCATCAGCCCCCGCACGGTCGAAGTGTACAAGGCGCGCATGATGGAGAAGATCAACGCCCGCAGCCTAGCCGACGTGATTCACATGGGCGCCGAGATCCGTCAACCGAAATGAGCCGACGCATGCATAGGAGAAAGCGGTTCGATGGATGAGCGCGTGCTGGTAGCGGATATCGGGAGTCTTCATTGCCGGCTGGCGCTCGCGCGGCATGATGCGCCCAGACCTTACCTGGAAGAGAACCGGTTGTACGCGGTACCCCGCGCGGACCTGTTCGAGGTGCTGCGCGAATTTCTGTTGGATGCACGGTGCAAGCAGCCAGCCGCGATTGCGGTCTCGGCCGCCGGGCGGGTGCGCCGGCTGCCCGGCAGAACCTGGGTGTCGGTGACCAACACTTCACTGACACTTGAAAGGGAATCCCTTGTTAATTTGATCGGTGGCCCCTGCTGGATCGTCAACGAGCGCGCGGCCATCGCGGCGGCGTTGCCTTTGCTCAGTGCGGATGAGCGCTGGCCTTTCGGACCTTCGCGGGCCGCCGTCGAGGGTCTGCGCTTGGTGATCAGCGTCGGATCCGGTTTTGGTGCCGCGGCCCTGACCGCCGACGGTACCGTGATCGAAACCGAGGCAGGACACTCCGATCTTGCGGCGGTGAGCGCCGAAGAGCGTCAATGGCTCAATCGGCTCGCGCCCCTCGGACGTCTCACGGCGGACGCGCTGCTGTCCGAGTCCGGCCTGCTGCGCCTCTACGAGGTGATCTCGGGGTCGTCGTGCCAGACGGTGGACGAGCTGTTGATGCGGCAGCGCAGGCACGAGAACGCCGCTCTCAAATCCCTCACGGCGTTTTCCACGTGGCTGGGTCGCAGCATCCGCAACCTCGTGCTGGGCCTCGGTGCGTGGGGCGGGGTGCATCTCACCGGCAGCCTGGTCAGCGACTTGGGAGATTCACTGGATCTGCATGCCTTCCGCCGGGGCTTCGAGGACAAGGCCCCTTTCTCCGCGGATCTTGCGGCCGTTCCGGTCCATCGCATCGCGCATGCGCAGCCGGCACTGCTGGGCATGGCGCGAATCGCATTCGAGCACCGATGAGACATCGTTCAGATGCACGGCGTGCGGGGTACGAGTGACCGCGTCGGCCCAAGAACGCATGGACATTGGCGGGTCGCTGCCGACGGCAACGTCGATGACGGCGGCGGGTGGTCGTCGGTGAAGACTGCGCTCCCGACAATCATTCGCCGCCGCCTGTTCGTGCAGGCGACGCGATCGCCCGAGCGCGTGCTGTTGACCCGAGTTCTCCTGTTGATCGTACTGGTGCTCGCGGTGCTCGCCATCTTCTGGGCCGATCGCGATGGACTGAAAGATCATGTCGACGGCCATGTGAGCTTCGGCGACGTGGCCTACTTCACTGCCGTGACCATCACCACGGTCGGCTACGGCGACATTGTCCCGGTATCGCAGCGGGCCAGGTTGGTGGACACGGTACTGGTCACGCCGCTTCGGCTGGTGATCTGGCTGGTATTTCTCGGCACCGCCTACGAATTGGTGCTGCAACGCTGGATGGAGGCTCGCAGGATGATGCGAATTCAGAACACCCTGAGCGGGCACCTCGTCGTCTGCGGATTCGGCCACAGCGGGCGCAGCTCGGCTCAGGAGGCGGTGGCGCGCGGGACGCCGGCGGCGCAGATCATGGTGCTGGACAAGGACGCGAAGGTTCTTGAGCAGGCCGCGGCACTCGGATACATCGGCCTTCTCGGCGACGCCACGCGCGAACAGGATCTGCTCGACGCCGGCGTACCGCGTGCGCAGGCCGTGCTGATCTGCCTGGGCCGCGACGATGCCACCGTACTGACGGTGCTTACCGTTCGCCAACTCGCGCCCTCCGTTCGCGTGATCTGCTCAGTCGCTGAGGAGGAGAACATCAAGCTGGTCCGCCAGGCTGGCGCCAACGCCATCGTGGCGCCCTCCATCGTCGGGGGCTACCTCATGGCGGACTCGGTGCGGTCCTCACACGTGGCGGATTACATCAGCGACCTCATGTGTTCGGACGGGCGCGTCCGTTTGGTCGAACGGATCGCGCTGCCCGAAGAGGTGGGCAAGGCGATTCGCGACATCTCGCCCGGACTAGTTGTCCGCATTCTGCGGGGCAACAGCCGGATAGGCTTCTGGGAGGGGCCTGAAGCTGTGGTCAGGACGGGTGACACCCTGCTAGAGATCGAGCATTCCTGATCACGCCTCGCTCCCGACTCGTTGGCTGCTGTCAGGTCGCGCCAGATCGAGAGGGAGTCCGCTGAGGCAGCCAGCACTCGCATTGCTGACCATTCGCCGACTCAGTCCCCGCCTGTATCTTCCTTGGCCTGCGGTGCCGTCTTCGCCGCGGCGGGCGGGACGGCCCGCAACAGCGTCTCTTCCCGCGCATCGGTTGCGCCGGAAGAAGCGAACACCAGAGTTCGATGGGGGAACGGGATCTCGATGCCTGCTTCGTCGAGCGCGAGTTTCACGCGCTTGAGAAACTCACGGCCAACCTCCCATTGCTTGATCGGCAAGGTCTTGATTCGGCCCTTGATGACGACGGCCGACTCATCAAGCTTGTCCACGCCGAAGATCTCCGGTTTTTCAATGATCTTGTCCGCGAACGAGGGGTCACTCTGCATGCCTTCGGCCGTGGCCCGGATCACGGCGATGGCGGCACTGGGATCCTCTTTGTAGGCGACACCGATATCGAACACGTAGGCGGACCATCCTCGCGTCATGTTGCTCAACGTATCGACGGAGCCATTGGGGAACACGTGCACGGTTCCGGCCTGATCGCGGATCACCAGCGTACGCAACGTCATGGCTTCGACCAGACCGCCGGTTCCATTGATGACGGCAACGTCCCCCACGCGGACCTGGTTTTCCATCACGAAGAAGAAGCCCGTGATGATGTCGCGCACCAGGCTCTGAGCGCCGAAGCCGACTGCGATGCCGACAACTCCCGCGCTGGCTAGGATAGGCCCCACGGCGATACCGAGTTGCATGAGCATCACCAGAGCGAGCGTGACGAACAAAAATACCGTCACGATCTGCCGAAGCAGGCGCATCAGCGTATCGACGCGCTTACGGTCCTCCATCGACAGCGGCTGATCGGCCGCGACGTCGCGCAACAGGCGGGACTCCACGCGGCCCAGGAGTACGCGTACGACGCGACTGAGCACCCACCAAACGATCAGCACAATCGCCACGCGGATCGAGGCCTGCGTCAATTCCGCGAGTTGCACCTGGGTGACTGCATCGAGATTCATATTCGAGTGTGTGTCGGTTGATTGTGATCGGTTCGACCCTGATCCGAACGCAGAATTGGGAATTGGTTGCGACCGACGATATCCGCGTCGATGACTTCAACGCGTTTGGCGAGCGCCATCGTCGAGTCTGTCTTCAAGTGCAGTGAGAGTGGGCTGTCGGTACGCAGTCGCAGTCGCCGAATTGTCGAGTGCCTGAAGGTGACCGTCCGAGACTTCCGAGCAAGACAGACGCCTGAGAATCCTTCCGTCGTCCTGCACCAACAATGCTCCGGTCCTGCCATCGATCGTCGTGCCGACCACGAACTCCTTCAGACGGATCGCACGGGCGATTCGGTATGCGTCGAAGCCTAAGCTTTGAAGGCGAGTACGACCGACCGATTGGGCAGACGACGTGCCGTACGGATCCGCTCCTATCGATGCCGAGGCGAGGACCACGGGCATACCGCAGAAGCGCAATCCTTCGCGATCGGTCGCGCTCAGCGAGCGATCGTAAGACGCCGCGACGCCGTAGACGACAAGATCATTCGGACGGTGCCAATAGAAGCGCAGTTCCGGAATGATGAGCCTGGCTTGGGCAGCGCCTGTGGCGATGAACACCGTCTCGATATCCTCGTCAGCGGAACCGTTGATCGTCCTACGGTCCAGCAACCCGCGAATCGTCTCGCTCGAATCGTCCCCAACGGCCGAGAACCGCCGTGTGCGCAGGACGGTCCCGCCCAAGGCCTCGAAGTGATCTCTGAACGAAGATGCAGTCCGGGTTCCCCAATCGCTCTCCTCCGCGAGAATGACGGCAGATCTCAAGTTGCTGTCGATGGCCGATGCGGCGGCTTCCCGGGCTTCGTCCTCCGGAGACAGGCCGAATTGATAAAGCAGGGGCGGTGGCGCAATCGCGTCATCCAAATAGTTCAGAGAAAGGACAGGCCGGACAAACTGACGTTGGTTTGCAAGCGCGTCGAGTTGCTCGCGCAGCAGCGGTCCTACGACGATATCCGGCGATCGCTCTATCGCCGTGTCGTAAGCAGTGAGGGCGCTTTCACCTGTTTCGCCGCTGTCGTAGACGTGAATCAGAGGCCGCGGATAACGCGAGGCCAGGTGCGCGGCAAAGAAGCCGTCGCGAAGCGCGGACGCAGGATTCTCGAAACGGCCCGAGATCGGCAGCAGCAGCGCGATCGAGCGCACGCCCGAGTCGGTAAGTAGCGGCTTCGGTGGATCAGCAGCGCGCACGGGCATCGGCTGCGTGTGAATCGTTGATGCGCGCGCGACGCGGGTTACTTGTGCAGTGGGCGATGGGGCAAACCCCGCGCAGCCCGAAAGAGCGAGCGGAACGAGGATCGCGATGATCGTGTTTGTGCAGATCCGGTCGACACGCAGGGATCGATCGATGATGTCAGCTGGCAAAGGAACATCCTTTCAAAAGAGTGGCGTCGCGTTCTGACGGTCCCCCGTCGCGGTTTGCGGCGTAGGTGCAGCGCGGCGCATTTGAGTGCCGCACGCATTCCAAGCCATACGCATGCCAACCCTTGCGCAGACGCAGCCAAGTCGAAGGCGCACGCGGCAACGCGGTGATGCGCGTACGGGCTTGCCCTCTTCTCTGCCCGTCACCCCGCCGTGCTGGTTGAAAGAGCCGAACTGAAGTTGAGGAGAAATGCACGGCCGGGCAAATCCGCGCAGAGCAACATGTAGAATTCAGGGCGGCCATGAGATCACAGCGTCCATTCGTGACGCGCCTTCTGGCCCACTGGCGTCGATGGACGATGCCTCCAGAGTTCGGGCCGTACTTGCACCGGACAGCATGCGCGGGCTTAGGGACGCTTTTGCAACAGCGCGAGAAATCATTTCTCGAAAGGAAGCCTCAGACAAATGGGAAGTGCGGTCGAGCGTCTCGCAATGCAAGGACTGAACGGCGAATGAGGGGCAACTTCCGCTTTCTCGTGGCCTGGCTTGCAGCGCTGACAATCCTTGTCCTCGCAGCCTGGTTGGTCGTGACCAAAACAACTCGCGGGTGGTTCGAGAAGGATGTCGCGCTCAGGGCAGAATTGGCATTGAGCGGTGCGCGCCGCGCGCTGGTGGCGGACCTGCGCCGAGCGGACATGCGCAGCGTGCAGGACCTGCTGACCGACCTTGCGCGTGACGAGCGAATTCTCGCTGCTGCAATGTGTGGCTCTACGGAGTCTCCGGTGGCCGTGACGTCCGGGTATCCGTCGTCGGCGCTCTCCTGCGACGAGATGGCTCGCCGGATTCGTCCGTCCGCGACGTCTCCTGCGCATTCGTGGCGCACGTGGCGAGATACGGTCGCACTCGCAGGTGGCGACGTCCATGTCAGTGCCATTCCTCTGATAGAAGGCGACCAGGCTCTGGGCTTCGTCATTCTGGTCCACGACCTGAGCTTCGCTGCGCGGCGCGAACAGAGCACGCAACGCTTCCTCTTCGCCGTCTTCGCGATCCTCGCTGTGCTCGCCGCCGTCATCACCCTGTTCACCGTGCGAATGCTGTGGCGCGGCTGGAGCCATACGCTGCACCAGCTGTCGCTGGGGCATGGTGATTCACGGCCTGAGTTCCAACCTCTTCTCAAGGATCTGCGTGACCTGCTCGATCGGCTTGCGAAAGAAGAGAGCGCAGAGTTGAACGGGGGGCTATGGAGTCCTCAACGTCTCAAGTTGACCCTGCAGCGGCATCTTCACGGCGAGCGCATGATTGTCGTCGCCAATCGCGAACCGTATCTCCACAACCGCCGGCCAGACGGATCGATCGAAGTGGTGCATCCGGCCAGTGGGCTGGTCAGCGCGCTCGAACCGGTGATGCGCGCCTGTTCGGGCGTGTGGTTCGCGCACGGTGCTGGTAGCGCCGACCGCGAGACCGCCGACGCACAGGGCCGCATCCGCGTGCCGCCCGGCGAAGAGTCCTACTGGATCCGGCGGGTATGGCTGACGCCAGAGCAGGAGCACGGCTACTACTACGGCTTCTCGAACGAAGGGCTGTGGCCACTGTGTCACGTGGCTCACAACCGTCCCCTGTTTCGCGCGGAGGATTGGCGCCACTACCAAGACGTCAACCTCAAATTTGCGGATGCGGTCTGCCAGGAAGTCGATTCCGATGATCCGGTGATCCTGGTTCAGGACTATCACTTCGCGCTCGCTCCGAGGCTTCTCAGGGAACGCCTGCCTCGCGCCACGATCCTGACGTTCTGGCACATCCCCTGGCCGAACGCGGAACAGATCAGCATCTGTCCCTGGCACAAGGAACTGCTGGACGGTCTTCTAGGAAGCAGCATCGTCGGATTCCACACCCGGCTCCATTGCAACAATTTCATGGAAGCGGCCGACCGCTTCCTTGAAGCACGTCTCGACCGAGAAGGCCTCGCGATCTCGCGCAACGAACGCAGCACACTGGTGCGGGCCTATCCGATCTCCATCGAATGGCCCAATCGCTGGGTCGAGAGCGCGCCGGCGTCCGACGCTTGCCGCGCGAGCGTCTTCGCCGAGCTGGGCTTGAAGGAGGACGCGAAGCTCGGCATGGGTGTGGACCGGCTCGATTACACCAAGGGTATCGAGGAACGCCTGCGTGCGGTGGAGCGACTGTTTGAGCGTGAGCCGGCTCTGGTGGGTCGATTCACCTTCCTGCAGCTGGCCTCTCCGAGCCGTACTCTGATCGACCGCTACCAGCGACTGAACGACGACGTGGAACAGCTCGCCGCACGAATCAATGCGCGGTTCGGTGCGGATCTATGGCGTCCCATCGTGCTCAAGCGTGAGCACACCGAGCCGGCGGATGTGTTTCGGTATTACCGGGCGGCCGACCTCTGCTACGTCAGTAGCCTGCACGATGGAATGAACCTGGTAGCCAAGGAATATGTCGCGGCGCGGGATGACGAACAGGGGGTTCTAATCCTGTCGAAATTCACCGGCGCGGCACAGGAGTTAACCGAAGCGCTGCAGGTCAACCCCTACGACATCGAAGAATCCAGCGCCGCGCTGTCCGCGGCGCTGCACATGCCGCGCGATGAGCAGCGTGCCCGCATGCGGGTGATGCGCGCGCTCGTCGCGGAATTTAATGTCTATCGCTGGGCGGGACGAATGTTGATCGACGCGAGCCGACTACGGCAGCGTGAACAACTGGCCGGTCTGCTTTCAAAGACTCGGCTCTCCGCAATGGGAGGGCGGGGATGAAATGCGCCCCGTCACATCGTGAATCGCGCAGTGCGATCCGACGAACAAGTGGGTCGCGACCGCAGCCCGAAGAAGTCGCTCTAGCCCGCGCCACGATCACCCGACTCACGCAAGGAGCGACAATTCGATCATGACAGCGACTCTGGTTCAGTGGTTGGCTGCAGCGCTGTTCGCCATCGCGCTGATCCATACGTTCTCCACGAAGATCTTCGAGCGGCTGGCGCACCGCCATCCGCAGCACGAAGGCATCTTCCACTTGCTGGGTGAAGTGGAGGTGGTCTTCGGATTCTGGGCGATGGTGTTGGTGATCGCACTGTTCGCGATCGAAGGCAAACAGAGCGCGCTCGGCTACGTGGACTCGCGAAACTTCACGGAGCCGCTGTTCGTGTTCGCGATCATGATCGTCGCTGGGAGCCGCCCGATCCTCGAACTGGCGAGCTTGCTGGTGCGGGGAGTCTCCCGTCTGCTACCGATGACGCCGAGCTTGGCCGCGTATTTCACCATTTTGTCGCTGGTGCCCTTACTGGGGTCGTTCATAACCGAGCCGGCCGCTATGACGCTGGGCGCGCTGATGCTGCGAGACCGCTTCCTCCACGAGGAGGGGTTGAGCGCCCGCTTCAAGTACGCCACGCTCGGCGTGCTGTTCGTCAACATCTCCATCGGCGGTGTGTTGACGCCATTTGCTGCGCCACCCGTGCTGATGGTTGCCGGGAAATGGGGCTGGGACATCGTGTTCATGATGACCCAGTTCGGCTGGAAGGCCGCGATCGCGGTGGCAGTGAACGCCTTGGCTGTAACGCTGCTCTTCCGGAAAGTGCTGGGCGGAATCAGCGCCATCGACGAGTCCCGCCGGGCGCCGGTACCGGCTTCGATGATGATCGTGAACTCGGCGGTGCTTCTCGGAATCGTCGTATTCGCGCATCACCCGGCGTTGTTTCTCGGCCTGCTGCTGTTCTTCATGGGATTCGCCAGCGCCTACCAGCGGCACCAGGGAAGGCTGATCGTGCGTGAAGCGCTGCTGGTCGCTTTCTTCTTGGCGGGGCTCGTCGTGCTCGGAGGTCTGCAGCAGTGGTGGCTGCAGCCGCTGCTGCTGTCGATGAGTCCTGATGCGGTGTATTTCGGCGCCACCGGCCTGACCGCACTGACGGACAACGCGGCGCTGACCTACCTGGGATCGCTCGTCGAGGGCCTCACTGACGAATTCAAATACATGCTGGTAGCAGGAGCGGTTACCGGTGGCGGGCTCACAGTGATCGCCAACGCGCCCAACCCGGCAGGCTTCTCGATCCTGAAGGTCCGCTTCGAGGACGAGACGATCAGTCCGCTCGGACTGCTGCTCGCCGCACTGCCGCCGACAGCAGTGGCCATCGTGGCCATGCGCTACCTGTGACTCCGCATCCGCCCGACACAGGGCCGCCGCCGCCGCTGCTGACGCGCCGCAATGCCCTGTTTCTCGACCTGGACGGGACGCTCCTGGAACTTGCGTCCACACCGGACGCCGTCGTGGTGCCCCAGGATCTGAGCGCACTGCTCGCCTCGCTCGCATCAGCGCTGGGGGGTGCCCTCGCAATCGTTACCGGCCGCGCACTCGAAACCGTCGATGCGCTCTTGCGGCCATGGACGGTCATCGGTGCGGGCTTGCACGGCGCGGAGTACCGCTTGCCCGGCATGCGCACGATCGATCGTCTGCCACTGCTGCCCGTGCGAAACATTGTCGAGCAATTGCGCTCACGTTTTGCATCCGTGCCGGGGGTTCTTGTCGAGGACAAAGAACACTCGGTGGCCTTGCACTACCGGCTGGCGCCTGAAAGACGTGAGGAATGCGAGTCGGCAATGCTCGCGGTCACCTGCCAACGCACGGACCTGCGATTGATGCACGGGCACTGCGTCATCGAAGCGCTTCCGGCCGCCGCGGACAAGGGCAGCGCGATCCTGAGGCTCCTGCAGCGCGCGCCGTTCGAATTCCGCGTACCCGTGTTTCTGGGTGACGATGTTACCGACGAGGAGGCGTTTCCTGTGGTATCGGGTTGCGGGGGCATGAGCGTGCGCGTAGGCGCGAGCTCCCCCCGGGCTACCCACATCTTGTCATCGCCATCCGACGTGCTGCGTTGGTTGCGCGCCAGTCTCACCGCGCTGGAGGCCGCGTATGGCAAAGCTTCAGAACCTTGAGTTGGGCGTCATCGGCAACTGCGGTATAGCGGCCCTGATCGACCGGGAAGCGAGCGTGCAGTGGTGCTGCCTTCCGAGATTCGACGGAGACCCGGTGTTCTGCGCGCTGGTGGACGGCGCGGATCCGGGACGGGTCGACGGGCAATGGAGCATCGTGCTCGAAGGAAGCGAGCGCGGGGAGCAGGTCTACGAGCACAACACGGCCGTCCTGGTCACGCGCCTGTTCGCGTCCGATGGGAGCGCCATCGAGATCGTCGATTTTTGTCCGCGCTTTGAGGCGCGTGGGCGGATGTTCCGACCGCAGATGCTGGTGCGACGGGTTCGCCGCCTCGCAGGACGTCCGCGCATCCGAGTGCGTCTGCGCCCGCGTTTTGGATACGGCGCGGTGGGGCCTGTCATCACGCACGGGTCCAATCACGTGCGCTATCAGGGGCCGGCCTTCACCTTGCGCCTGACCACGGATGCGCCGGTAACGTACGTGCTTGACGAAACTGCGTTCCTGGTCGACGAGCCGCTGAATTTCTTGCTCGGCCCTGATGAAACGATCGAGGAGGGGTTGGATCACCTCGCGCGGCATTTCCACGAATCGACGGCGCGCTACTGGCAGCAGTGGACGCGGCGCCTGGCCTTGCCACTCGAATGGCAGCAGGCGGTGATCCGCGCGGCGATCACACTCAAGCTGTCCACCTACGAGGACACGGGCGCCATCGTCGCGGCAATGACCACGAGCATCCCCGAAGCACCCGGAACCCAGCGCAACTGGGATTACCGCTACTGCTGGTTGCGCGACGCGTTCTTCGTGGTACGTGCACTCAACTCCCTGTCCGCGGTCGAAGCGATGGAGCTGTATCTGCGTTACTTCGAGAATCTGGTCGTGGACGCACCCGACGGGCACCTGCAGCCGGTCTACGGCATCGGCTTGGAGCGCGCGCTCACGGAGCGTCACGCCGAGTGTCTTGGCGGATACCGTGGCATGGGTCCGGTGCGGATCGGCAATCAGGCTTACGAGCATTTCCAGCATGACGTCTATGGCAACGTGATCCTGGCTGCTACGCAGTCCTTCTTCGACGAGCGCCTGATGCGCACCGCCGGACACGAGGAGTTCGCTCGCCTCGAATCGGTGGGGGATCAGGCGTTCCGCGTGCATGCCCTCTCGGATGCGGGCATGTGGGAGTTGCGCACGCGTGCGCGCGTCCACACGTCTTCGACGCTCATGTGTTGGGCTGCCTGCGATCGCCTTGGCAAGATCGCGCTGCACTTGGGGCTGACGGAGCGGGCGGTGCACTGGCAGCAGCGCGCAGAGATCATTCGTGCCGCGATCGACACCCACGCCTGGAACGCCGAAGCCAACTCGTACGTGGAGAGCTTCGGCGGAGCCGATGTCGAGGCCGGCCTGCTGCTGATGGTGGAGGTGGGATTCGTCGCGGCGCAGGACCCCCGGTTCCTGGGCACGCTCGCGGCCGTCGAAAACCGCCTGCGTCGCGGCCCCTACCTGTTCCGGTACGCGCAGGCCGATGACTTCGGCATGCCGGAGACGGCGTTCAACATCTGCACGTTCTGGTATCTGGATGCGCTCGCGAAGGTCGGCCGCCGGGACGAGGCGCGGGAGCTTTTCGAGAATATGCTGGCCCGACGCAATCACCTCGGATTGTTGTCGGAAGATGTGCATCCCCAGACCGGCGAACTCTGGGGCAACTATCCGCAAACCTATTCGCTGGTAGGCATCATCAACGCGGCGACTCGGCTGTCTCGGGACTGGGAGGACGCAGTCTGAGCGAAGTTCGGGATCGTTGCCCCATGAATGTCGAGCAGTGAGCCAGCTTTCATCGCCTGTCAGGCGACGACGAGTGTCGGCGATTAATCGATCCACAGCATCGCGCGAACTCCCTCAATGACCTCCTGGACCGCACACCCGAGCACTCGCCTTCATCGCTTCGTAGCGGTGCAACGCATTACGGGCTTTCTGCTGATGATCTTCAGCTTCACCATGGTTCCGCCCATCGTCGTGGATCAGCTTTACGAGGGCACCACGACGGGCCCATTTCTGACAGCTCTGTGGATCACGTTCGTGACGGGGGCCGTCATCTGGTGGCCCGCCCGCAAGGAGCGTGCTGAACTTAAGACGCGTGACGGCTTTTTGATCACCGTTCTTTTCTGGGCGGTTCTCGGAATCTTTGGCGCGATTCCGTTGATCCTCACCCATGCGGCTTGGCACTCCTATACCGATGCCATATTCGAGTCCGTATCCGGACTGACAACTACGGGAGCCACCACGGTCGCAAGGGGGTTGGATGATCTCCCGCACGCGCTCAACTTCTACCGGGCGCAGCTGCATTGGCTCGGCGGCATGGGAATCATCGTGCTTGCGGTTGCCGTCCTTCCGATGCTGGGGGTCGGCGGCATGCAGCTATATAGGGCCGAGACTCCAGGGCCGATGAAAAATGCCAAGCTGACCCCGCGCATCACCGAGACTGCGCGGGTCCTTTGGTTGGTTTACGTGACCCTCACGGCCGTGTGCGGCTTGGTCTATTACGCACTGGGCATGACAGCGTTCGACGCGGTTATACACGCGTTATCGACCTTGGCAACTGGAGGGTTTTCTAGCCACGACGCCAGTATTGGATTTTTCCAAAATCCCATACTCGAGTGGGCTGTAATGTTGTTCATGCTGTTGGGAACGATCAATTTCGCGACTCATTTTGCAGTTTGGCGCAGTCGCAGCGTGCGCTCCTATTGGAGAGACAGCGAATTCCGCACCAGTCTGTCCGTGATCCTGTTGTTTTCAGCTCTCGTCGCGCTGCCGCTGATCCTGACTGCTACGTTCAGCGATCCGCTCGTGTCGGTGCGAAAGAGCGTGTTTCATGTCATTTCTTACGGAACGACGACGGGATTTACCACGTCGGATTCGAGCGTCTGGCCCAGCTATGCCCCTCTAATGCTGATACTCGCCGGCTTTATGGTGGGATGCGCCGGATCGACATCGGGCGGCGTGAAGATGGTTCGTCTAATGCTGTTTGTGAAGCAGGCGATGCGAGAAGTGAAACGACTGGTCCATCCGTCAGCCCAGCTCCCCATTAAGCTAGAAGGAAAGGTGGTGGACGATGCGGTTGTTTACGCAGTGGGCGGCTTCTTCTCCGTGTATATCGGCTTCACGATCGTACTCACGTTCGCCATGATCTCAACGGGTCTGGACCCGGTGGTCGCATTTTCGGCCGTCTCAGCCTGCATTAACAACATGGGACCAGGCCTGGGCCCACTCGCCGGCTCGATGGCTGGGGTAAGCGAAGCCGGAAAATGGATTCTGATATTCACGATGCTGCTGGGCAGACTTGAAATCTTTACTCTGCTGATCGTGCTGAATCCCGGCTTTTGGAGACGTTGGTAATGAGCTGTCGTCGAGCGAACGTTCTCGTCGACGGTTGATCGCTCCATTGTCGATCGGGTTCTTCCTGTGAGACGTATTTTTGACTGGGGTGCAGAAAAGCGCTGCGTCTCTTCCGCAACCTGATTCTGTAGGGAGTCCGTTTTTCCCTTTGGCTTCGAGGTCGCAGACACCACCTAGCTTCTTGAGACCGGATGTCGGCGAAGTGCTGCTCTTGGCACGACTGAGCCGACCTGTGGGGAGGCGTGGGACAGCCTGAGCCGACTTCGCACCCTCGATCCGTTTGATCTCAAGCAGAGAGATCGCTCTGCGACTCAGAACGCCGCTGCATACGGCTTGGCGGCAACGCGTCCTCGCTGTAGCCCTTCGTCGGTCCTCTGCTATCTACGCCTCGCTTTGGGGGTTACAACGCACGCGCAGGTCGCGAGCGCGCCGCACACCCCGGGTGCGCGTGGTGTCTCCAGTGGCGACCCGGGACTGCTTCATGCGACCGGTTTGGCATGGACATCTCCCTTTTCCCCACGAGCCGCGCTCTCACGGTGGTCCCCGGCCGACGGAACTCGGCGAAGCTCGAAGTGCTCGCGGGCCCGACGGGCAACGGCGTGATTGTCGCCAGGACTTTGGCGATTGGCATTTGTGGGACTGATTTCGAAATCCTCTCGGGCACCTACGGATGGGCACCGCCTGACGTGGAGCGACTCGTCATCGGACACGAGTCGATCGCTCGCGTGGTCGAGGCACCGGCGTCATCGGGTCTCACGGCGGGGGATCTGATCGTCGGCATCGTGCGTCGGCCAGATCCCGTGCCGTGTCCCTGCTGTGCCGCCGGCGAGTGGGATATGTGCAGGAACGGGCAATACACCGAGCGCGGCATCAAGGAACTCGACGGGTTCGCGGCCGAGTGGATCCGGGTCGAGCCGGCGTTCGCGGTCAAGGTAGATGCGACGCTCGGGTTCCTCGGGGTACTGCTCGAACCGGCGAGCGTAGTGGCAAAGGCGTGGGACCACGTAGAACGCATCGGCGGACGCGCACGCTGCTGGAATCCGCGAACCGTTCTCGTCACCGGCGCAGGCCCGATCGGCCTGCTCGCCGCGCTGCTGGGTAAGCAACGAGGCCTCGATGTCCATGTGTTCGATCGCGCCGAGGACGGCGTCAAGCCCGCCCTCGTCCGGGACCTGGGCGGCCACTATCACTCTGGCAACATCCGCGCTCTGCGCTCTCTGGAGCCTGACATCGTGATCGAATGCACCGGGGCCGCACCGATCGTGATGGACGCACTCGAGCACACCGCGCGTGCGGGCATCGTGTGTCTGGCGGGCGTTTCCTCCGGTGGACATCGACTCAGCCTGGACATGGGGGTGCTCAACCGGCAGATCGTTCTGGAGAACGATGTCGTATTCGGATCCGTCAATGCCAACCGCAGCCACTACGAGATGGCCGCGAGCGCGCTGGCGAGCGCGGATCGAGGCTGGCTCAACCGGATCATCACGCGGCGTGTAGCCCTCGAACAGTGGCGTGACGCGTTCGAGCGGCGGCCGGGCGACGTCAAGGTGGTCCTCGAGTTCGAGGCTGAAACGTGAGTTCGCGGATCGAGGACTACGCGCTGATCGGAGATTGCCAGACGGCCGCGCTGGTCGGACGCGACGGGTCCATCGACTGGCTGTGCTGGCCGCGGTTCGATTCCGACGCGTGCTTCGCGGCGCTGCTGGGGACCCCGGAGCACGGCCGATGGCGAATCGCGCCGGCCGCCACCGACGTCGCAACCCATCGCAGCTACCGGGGCGACACGCTGATTCTCGAGACCACTCACCGCACTCCGGAAGGCGAGGTGACGGTCATCGACTTCATGCCGCCGCGCGGATCGGCCTCGGACGTCGTGCGCCTGGTCCGGGGCGACCGTGGACGTGTGGCGATGTGTATGGAGCTGGTCGTGCGTTTCGGATACGGAGCACAGGTTCCCTGGGTCACGCGCGCAGCCGACGGCTCGCTGCGGGCGGTGTGCGGCGCAGAGCGGGTCGTGCTGCGAACGCCGGTTGGCCTGCGCGGCGAAGGCGCGTCCACCGTCGCGGCGTTCGAGATCGGCGTCGGGCAGGTCGTTCCCTTCGTCCTGACCCACGGTTCGTCGTGGGGCGAGCCGCCGGGGCCGATTGACCCGCACGACGCACTGTCCTCGACCGAAGCGTTCTGGAACGACTGGATGAGCCGCTGTAGTCCGGAAGCTCCGCCAGCGGTGCGCCGCTCGCTGGTGACGCTCAAGGCTCTGACGTACGCCCCGTCCGGCGGGATCGTGGCCGCACCGACGACCTCGCTGCCCGAACAGATCGGCGGCCGGCGGAACTGGGACTACCGGTTCTGCTGGGTGCGCGATGCGACCCTTTCCCTGCTGGCGCTGATGAATGCCGGCTACTACGAGGAAGCACACGACTGGCGCGACTGGCTCCTGCGTGCGGTTGCGGGCAACCCTAAGCGGATGCAGATCATGTATGGCGTCGGCGGAGAGTCGCGTCTGCCGGAGTGGGTGGCGGAATGGCTGCCCGGCTACGAGCAATCGGCGCCCGTCCGAATTGGCAATGCTGCCCACTCGCAGCTGCAGCTCGACGTGTATGGCGAGCTGATGGACGCGCTGCATCATTCCCGCCGCGGCGGGTTGACGGGCAGCGAGCCAGCATGGGCGCTGCAACGCGCGCTGATGAATTCGCTGGAGCAGATCTGGGAGCGACCCGACGCCGGCATTTGGGAGGTCCGCAACGAACCGATGCACTTCACCTATTCAAAGGTGATGGCCTGGGTGGCGCTGGATCGTGCGGTCAAGGGCGTCCAAGACTTCGGACTGTCGGGGCCGGTGGCGCGGTGGACCGCGCTGCGCGACCACATCCATCGCGACGTCTGCGCGCGCGGCTACGATGCCTCGCGTAACACGTTCGTCCGCTCGTACGGAAGTTCGGACCTGGACGCCAGCCTTCTGCTGCTCCCGCAACTCGGCTTTCTGCCCTGTGACGACGCGCGCATTCTCGGCACCATCGCGGCGATCGAACGCGAATTGCTCGTCGACGGCTTTGTGCTGCGGTACCGGACGGATAATGTCGACGATGGCCTGCCGCCCGGCGAAGGGGCGTTTCTCGCGTGTACGTTCTGGCTTGTCGACGCCTGGGTCCTCACCGGCCGGCGTGAGGAGGCGCAGCGCCTTTTCGAGCGGCTGTGCGGTTTGGCCAATGACGTCGGTCTTCTTGCAGAGGAATACGACGTCGAGCGGCGCCGGCTCGTGGGGAATTTTCCGCAGGCCTTCTCGCACATCGCCCTGATCAACAGCGCCTTCAACCTCGCCCGCACTTCGAAGCCGGCCGAGCAGCGCGCAGGACACGAGCGCGAATTTTCGCCCACTTGAGCGGCGCCCGAATGTCCCGCCGCGCCTGATCATAAGAACCCTGGCCATGACCCGGACCCAATCCCGCCATGCCGTCCTGTTCCGTATGGTGATGGAAAAACGTCTGTCCCTTCGGCTTGAAGTCGCTCGACCTGCTGCAACGGCGGGGATTCAGCGCGGAGGATCACCCTCTCCAGACGCGCGAAGAAACGACGCGTTCATAGGCGACAACGGGGTCGAGACAACGCCGCAGACCTTCATCGATGGCAGGCGAGTCAGAGGATACGACGACCTGCGGCGATTCTTCGAGGAGAAGGTCCTCGCATCTGACGCCACCAGCTACCGCCCCGTCATCGTCGTCTTCGCCATGGCTCCCGTGATGGCTGCGCGAGTACCTGGTACGCGAGCCGCGGGCTGCCGACGATGGTGCTGATCGAGCATTTCGCGTCGATTGACGTGTGCATTCTGGCGATCCAGAAGCTGCAGGATCTCGAAGGCTTTTCGACGATGTTCGTCTGCTATGACCTGCTCGCGCGCCGCCGGTGCAATACGCCTACCTGTATCCCTTCGCCGAAGCCCTGTCTGGCCTGCTCATG
The DNA here is from genome assembly GCF_004364935.1 of Panacagrimonas perspica. Lineage (GTDB taxonomy): Bacteria > Pseudomonadota > Gammaproteobacteria > Nevskiales > Nevskiaceae > Panacagrimonas > Panacagrimonas perspica. Next base: position 80,990 of record NZ_SOBT01000011.1, read on the forward strand.
CTCGCCGGCGCGGTGCCCTGGATATCCGCGCCGCTCGCGCTCGTCATCAGTGGGGTCAGCGCCGCCTCCGTGGCCTATGCCGTCTAGGACCAGAAACGCCAACTGAAGTGCGCGTGCGTTGGCGGCGGATCAGAGGTGCCGCTCGGCTTCGTGTCCCTCAGCGAGAACCTTTTGATGATTGGCATGGGCCTGTGGACGCTCTAAGGAATGGTGCACCGCACGTCCTGAAGCGAACCGGCAAAGCCTGACCGTACCCCCATCGCTCACGCGACCCATCGCGAAAGAGCATCGAAGGGGTGTGGACCTCGCCCTTGCCTGTCAGGCCGACGGACCCGTGATCGTCTCGCACTTCACTTCGACACCGGCGAGGCGCGGATGCGTCAGATCGCGATCGCTCTTCTGAGTAAATTTCCGGACGGTGACGCCGCTCAGGTGATAGGTGCCCGGCTCTAGGTCTTTGCGGGCCGCCGGCACTCTAAGGGTTGCGTCGGGTCGCGTTGCGAGAGCCGCTCCTGCGCTGTTGGAGCCTACCCACTTGAGGAGCGCCGGGGGGTTGCTGCGGGACCCGCCCGCAAGCGTGACGCACAGGTGACCTGCACCCTTCTGCGATTGGGCTGGCGCTTCGGCAAGCACCGCCTCATCGAACGTTCCCTTGCCGACGCCCTCAATGGCGAACTCGAGTGCGTCCGGATCGCGAGAAGCCTCGTCGCTGGACGTGGCCGCCGGTGCCATCAGGAGAGAGAGCGCGGCGCAGCCGGCGGCGGTCAGCTGCAGGTGAAGCCGACGCGAGGGAGGACGGGTGGCGCGGAGGAACTGCATGGAGCGAAGCGAAAAGTACATCGGGATCTCCGTCGAAGGCGGATTCGCCGAGCTTGTCGCGCGATCCGCGTGGGCTTGGAGGTTGGACCGCGATTCGTCTGCTAAGTGCGGTCCGATCCCGTCATCAAAAGGGAGGTGAGGAGGCTCACGTACGTGGCACCTCGCTCGATCGCACGCACCAAGCCGTCGTTGAATGTCGGCACGAGATGTCAGCATCGGCCGCCAAGATGAATCGAGCCGGACTCGCTTGGGGCTCGAAATCGGCAACGGGGCGGCTACACCCACGAAGTACTCCATCTCACCCCTTTAGTCTGCGTCGTGCTCTTTGAGATCGACGCAGGACGCGGCCGTCTCCGGCCGCCCTTGAGGCACTCACCGGTTCCTTGTCGCGAGTACCGGAGACGGCTGTGCCAGACGCACCAGCGGCTCTCCGCGCTCGGCCGGCCGCGCTCGCTCCGCCGGAGGGAAGCCAGGGAGCGGATGCCCTCGAACGCCGATGCAATTCCTGCTCTCTGTGCGCATTGATGATCGCGGTCACCAAGGGGTCGAACCGCTCTTTAACGACGTCTTCGCGCAGAACGTTGTGCATCTCCTTACCGACGCGCGTGCTGTGGATCAGGCCAGCTTCGCGAAGGATGCCGAAGTGCTTCGACAGCGTTGATTTCGGAACCCGACGGTCGCTGACCTCCAGGAAGCTTTTGCAAGTGTGTGCACACTTGGAAACCGCGATCTCCGCAAAGATCTGCGCGCGAACGGGGTCTGCCAGGGCGTAAAGGATTCCTTCGGGGGTAAGGTCGTCGAGTGCGGGATGAACGAGAGGACGCATGCTTCGATGAAAGGAGGGTGACGCTGTGAACATATCACCCGGTTGACATTCAGTGCCTCAGTTCCTATGTTCGGAACTGAGGGCGCTATTTCGCGTGCCGGGATTGCCGGCCCCCGGAAGACGATCTCTGCCGGCGCGGTCACCAAGAATGAAAGGAGATGCCGTGATGAAAAAGGTGCTGATGGTCGTCACGTCGCACGATCGACTCGGCGACACGGGTCGTCCCACGGGCTTCTGGCTGGAGGAGTTCGCCTCTCCCTATTACGTCTTTCGAGATGCGCGCTTCGAGGTTGTTGTCGCCTCTCCTAAGGGCGGACGGCCGCCGTTGGATCCTAAGAGCGCCGAAGCCGGCTTCCAGACGGATGCAACCCGCCGATTCGAGGCCGATACCGAGGCGGGGCAGGTCCTGGCGTCGTCTCAGTTGCTGTCCGCGCAGGATCCTGCCGGGTTCGACGCTGTGTTCTACCCCGGCGGCCATGGCCCGCTCTGGGATTTGGTATCCAATCCCGATTCTCTGCGCCTGATCCGCACGATGCATGCAGCCGGGAAGATCGTGGCTGCGGTTTGTCACGGCCCGGCCGCCCTGTTGAACGTGTCCATCGACGGTATTCCGATAGTCCGGGGCCGCAAGGTGACCGGATTCACCAATACCGAAGAGGAAGCCGTGGGCCTCACTCAGGTGGTGCCGCTGCTCGTGGAAGACGAGATGCGCCGCCTCGGCGGCCTGTATGCAAAGGGTGACGACTGGGCTCCGTTCGTCGTCGTCGACGGCAATCTCGTTACCGGCCAGAACCCGGCATCGTCGGGGCCCGCCGCCCGCGCCGTGGTCGAAAAGCTCAGCTGATTCTCGGCAGTCGGTCGCCCCTGCCCATCTGTCCGTAGCAACCGAAGGAGGAGATCACAATGTCAGCATCGAAGAATGCGATCGTCACAAACGTCCAGCAGCTAGCAGGTACCGCGGCGGCACGCGCACTGACGCGGGACGGAATGAAGGTCCTGTGCCACGACCTGGCGTTCGTGGACGAGCCCGCTCGCAAGGCATTCGAGAAGGACACCGGGCTCGTCGCGACGAAGGAGCAGGATCCGGGAAGGCTCGTCTCAGAAGCTATCGAGCGATTCGGTCACGTCGACGTCCTGTTCTCCAATGACGTCCATCCTGCGGGTTTCCTTCCGATCGAGCAGATCACGCTCGATGCCTTCCGGGCGACGCTCGAAGCGCTGCTCGTGATGCCCTTCGCGTTGATCCGCGCCGTCGCGCCGCACATGAAAGAGCGGCGTACCGGCCATATCATCTTGCTCTCCTCTGCGACGCCGTTAGCGCCATATCCGTTCTCCTCTGGCTACTGCGCGGCGCGGGCGGGCGCTTCGAACCTGCCGAAGTCGCTCTCGCTCGAGCTGGCGGAGCACAACGTCCAGATCAACGCCATTCTTTCGCAGTTCCTCCATAGCGAGCTTTACTATCCGCGCGCACTCTTCGAGGAGAACGCCGAGGTCAAGGCATATCTCCACGCGCATGTACCTGCCAAGCGGCTCGGCGAGCAAGAAGAGCAGGCCGAGCTCGTCGCATTTCTCGCGTCAGACAAATGTAACTTCATCAACGGCCAGACCATCCCATTCACGGGTGCTTGGCCAGGCATGCCGAAATGGCCGGTGCAGTTGTAGGGGGATCGTTTGTTCGCGGACGACCGAATGCTTGACCGCGTGACCAACCGCAGCAGGTTGAATGACGGCTGCCACTGACATGAAATCGATGTCCTCCTGCCTTGCTGGTCAGCAGCCCGCGGAAGGTCGCTGACCAGCCCGAAGCAGTCCTGGCCGCGAACGCAGCAAGCAGTCAAAAGCGGACACTTCAAGATTGAGATCTCACCCCGACGGGCGCGCACGCCTTCGAGCCAATGGCTTGATCAGGCGATGAGTCGGTAGCAAACCCAGAAAATCATGCCTACCTGAGCGAGGAAGAAGGTCGCACGTAGCAGTACGAACGCGGGGGCGGTGCTGATGAGGTGCGACACGCCCTGACCCACACGCGCGGCCAGGATGAAGCCCGCGACGCCATCCACAACGGGGCTCTTGCTCATAAGTGCGGCGATCACCACGACGGCAGCGAAGAGCGGAAAGTTTTCCACGCAGTTGAGGTGCGCGCCCTTGGCGCGGACCATCAAGGGTGGGTCGCGATTGACCTCGGCGCGCTCCCAGTCCGCGAACTTGCGACCGCCGAACAGCGCCATCGGCACGCGCGGGAACGCGTAGGACAGCGTCAGCAATTGCATCCATGCCACGTACAGCAGCACGGCAATGAACCCCGTCATGGGTATTCCCTGAAAGTTGAATTGAGAGACGCCTTACGTACTCATCCCGCCAACAGATGCAAAGATCGTCGCCCTCGATGTCCATCGGCACCGCGTTTCTGCACGTCGTGCGGACGATTCTTGCGGTTATTTCGCCGCACCGGTATCACCGACGTGCTGCTCGGAATTTCCGGAATGGCGAGCGAAGTTCTTGGACTCGTCTCGCAAGCCCGCAGGTGGGGTGAATCGCTGATCCTGGCGTGTGAAAGTGGGTTCAGTCGTACTTTGGCCTGCGTCCGGTTGCATGCGACATCATTGCTGCCGCTTCTCGGCGCCAACGCTTCATCAAGCGTGGCGGCGGGCCACTCGATAGCGGTCAGTGTCGACGGTCTGCTCCTGGCACCTCTGCGACGGCCGCTGATCAGCCCTTTACTGACGGTTGCTCCGCCATTTGACTGACCGCAAAGCGGACGTTCGAATATCTATCGCGACGTGGGAATGGTTCGGAGCCGCCGAGTGCCGAGGATCTTGAGCGGCGAAAACGCATCAGAAAACTCGACCCGTCGCCATCGGGGAGTGCAATTGCCGCAATCCGCAATAAAGCCCGGCACCCCGAGTGGTGCCGGGCCGTTCCGAGACGACTTACGCGGCCTTCTCGACGACCGAGAGCGTCGGCGCGGTCCCGTTGACCGCGATGCGGCGCGGCTTGGCGGACTCAGGAATGCGGCGGACCAAGTCCACGCTGAGCAGGCCATTCTTCAAGCTCGCGCCGTGCACCTCGATGTAGTCGGCGAGGCGGAAGCTGAGCTTGAACGCACGCTGCGCGATGCCGCGGTGGAGGTAGTACGTTTCGTCAGTGGTCTCGCGCTTGGCGGAGCCGATGGTGAGGACGTCCTTCTCGACTTGCAGCTCGAGATCCTCCTCGGCCATGCCGGCGGCGGCCACGACGATGCGGTACTCGTCCTCGCCCTTCTTCTCGACGTTGTAGGGCGGATAGGACGCCGGCTCGGCGCGCGTGAGGGATTCGAACAGGTCGTTGAAGCGATCGAAGCCGATGGTGGAGCGATACAGCGGTGAGAACGTGGTCATGGTGACAACCTCCTGGTGTTCAGCGAAGTGGATTTGAGAGTCGGAGCCCGGACTTCGGCGCCCCGACACTTCGGGAAGTATGAGCAGGGTCACAAAGTTTCAAGACGGGGGGCGTGAACAAAATTCTTCGCGGTGACGGGTATTTGCACCGGCCAGCCCCTCTGTCAGGCGTCGGCCCGACAGAGGGCCGCATGTTGTCAGCCGTCGCCGCAGAAGAAGTTGAGCTTGTTGCTGTCGAGATCGCGGAAGTAGCCGATGTGGAACGCGGGGCCGCGGGTGCCCGGTGCGCCCTTGTTCTTAGCCCCAAGCTTCAAGGCAAGCGCGTGAAGGCGACTCGACCGATTCGTTGTGGCGGGAAGCCGGATGTCGCTTCCGCAGCGCCTCCGCTGCCGACGCTCCGAGAAGCCAGGGCTCAGCCAATCGCTCGCGAGTCGATGTAGAAGATCGTGTGGCAGAGCGTGATCGCGCCGAGTGGCGCAAGAGTCGGATGCGCGAATCACCTCACATAATGTCCGGCGGACCCATCGGAAATGCAGTTCCACCCACTTAGCCAGCGACGGACCTTGGTCGGCACCGCCGTTGGCGCCATCGACGGTCGCTGATCAGTCCATGGCCGCCGGTCGAGGTGGCTCATTAGCCGATCCAGGAGCGGACGTTCGCAGCAACGCGCTTCGTCGGTTGCGACTCATGCGGGACACGACATCTGGTCAGTCTGAACGCCGGACGGATCTTTGAGATTCTGGGAATACGTCCGAGCGATTTTGAACCGTAACGACAAGGCGAATGCTGTAGGTCGCTGCGGCAAGTGCGGTGTCTGTACGGACGCGTGCGACTCCCAAACGGAGAAAGCGCCTGAGCATCAGCCCAGGCGCCTCAGATCCAGGTCTTGGCCGGCATTACCGGTGTGCCGGTTACGGCTTGTCGATCGCGATCACGACAGTGCCGAGCTTCGGGTTTGCGAGACCATCCAGGCTCGGGCCGTTCGGGTCCGCGCACTCCGCTGTGGTCTTCGTGCAGGTCCGGATAGACGGCGCCTGAGAGACGGCATCGGCGAAACCGTCGAGGCTGGGGCCGTTCAAGTCGTGGCAGCCGTTCTGGATGACGCCAGCCGGGACCGCGAAGCCGTCGAGGCCCAGGCCGTTCCTGTCGTTGTAGCAGACGCCCGGCTTGGCGCCAGCCGGGGCCGGGACCACGAAGCCATCTAGGCTGGGGCCGTTCTGATCAGGAATCTCGCAGTTGCCCTTGCTGGGGCAGGTCTTCAGTTGCTTGGGGGTGGCGAAACCATCCAAGCTCGGGCCGTTCATGTCGTTCTTGCCGTGCTGCTTGACGCCAGCCGGGGCCGGGACCACGAAGCCGTCGAGGCTCGGACCATTCTGGTCCGGAAGGTCGCAGTTGCCCTTGCTGGGGCAGGTCTTGATCGAGGGCGCATCCGCGGTCGCAGCAAACGACGGGGCAGATACGAAGGACAGCGCGATGGCGGAAACGGCGGCAGCGAACTTGAGCGTGTTGATGAGGTTCATGGGAAATCTCCGGTGAGGTGTTTGGCCGAAGAGATCGTCCCTTCGATGGACGCTACTTTGATCGCCGCCGCTCCGAACATCCTTCCGACGGATAAACAAGATTCACACTTCGCTTACACCTCCCGCAGGTAGCGCTCGCTGGCGCGCTATCTTCTTGCGCCAATGCGACTGTCGCAGTTCAGCCCGAAGCCGACTGTCGAGCCGCTCACTTGATCGACCGAAAGCGGACAGCCGTGGGCTACCGACTCTGCCAGTAGCGCGTCTGTCGCTGTTCAGTCCGAAGCAGACGTTGTGCAGCGTGAGCTCCACGAAGACTTTTCTGCGGTCTGGGATTGGAGCGCCTCAAGCGACGCTGCGATGTGGCACGCGCAATCCAAGTTGACAAAAAACGAACACTTTGGATACGCTCTAGTACCGCTGATGCAAGGCGGATTGGACCGCGCCACAGTGCAATGAAGACGCACCGTGTCCGCTGTAAAACGATCTCAGACCCGTCCGCACCGCCCTGGCGCGCGAGATGGGCAACCGCGAGGACCCCATCATGAAACCCAAGAATCAATCAGCTGGCCAAGCCGAGTGGATCGATGTCCTGATCATCGGGGCCGGTTTCGGCGGCCTTCGGATGCTGCAGGAGTGCAGGGAACTCGGACTGGAGGCCATCATCCTCGACGCTGCAACCGATCTCGGCGGCACCTGGTACTGGAATCGTTATCCAGGCGCTCGCACCGACACCGAGAGCTGGGCGTACTGCTTCTACTTTTCCGAGAAGCTCAACGAGCAGTACAGCTTCAAGGAACGCTATGCGACCTGGGACAGCTCGCTCGACTACCTCAACTACGCCGCCGACGCGTTGGACATGCGCCGCCACATGCGCTTCGAGCGCCGCGTGACCACGGCCCGATACATCAACTCGGAGAACGTTTGGGAAGTGCAGACGGACACGGGTGAGACGTATCGGTGCCGTTACCTGGTCAGTGCCAGTGGCGTGCTGTCGGTCGCGTACAAGCCGCCCTTCAAGAACTCCGAGGCTTTCAACGGCAAGGTCTACCTGACGGCGAACTGGCCCAAGGAGCATGTCGATTTCGCGGGCAAGCGCGTGGCGGTCATCGGCACCGGCGCGAGCGGCGTGCAGGTGATTCCGATCATTGCGCACGAAGCGGCCCACGTAACGGTTTTCCAGCGCACGCCGAACTACGTGCTGCCGGCACGCAATGCGCCGGTGACGGACGCGCAGCAGCGCGCGATTCGCCGCGATTTCCACCAGATGGTCGCGCAGTGCCGCAAGCAGGTCTTCGCGTTCCCGATGACCGATTCGAAAGTCGCTCTGAAGAGCGTCTCGCCCGAGGAGCAGCAGCGCGTGCTCGAGCGGGGCTGGGAGATCGGCGGGTTCCAGTTTGCTTTCGAGACGTTCAACGACATCCTGACCGATCGCGAGTCGAACGCCGTCGTGGCGGAATTTGTGCGTAAGAAGATCCGGGCGATCGTCAAGGATCCAAAGACGGCGGAAATGCTCTGCCCAGACTACGCGCTGTTCGCCAAGCGTCCGCCTCTCGGTCACTTCTACTTCGAGACCTTCAATCGGCCGAACGTGAATCTGGTGGATGTGAGTGACGACCCGATCGAAGCCATGACGGCTACGGGCCTGAAGACTCGCACTCGTGAGTTCGGAGACTTCGACGCCGTGGTGTACGCAACCGGGTTCGACGGCGGGACGGGAGCCCTGGTGAAAATCGACGTTCGCGGCACCAACAACCAGTCGATCGCGGAGACGTGGCGCAAGTCCCTGCAGACCCAGTTCGGCATCTGCATGAACGGGTTCCCCAACTTCTTCATGATTTCTGGCCCGCAGGCACCATTCGCCAACACGCCGATGATCGTGGACCGGGCGGTGACCTGGATCGGCGATTGCATCCGTCATGTCCAGGCCTCGGGCGACACAGTGGTGGAGGCGCGCGCGGAAGCTTGCGAGAACTGGACGAAATTCGTGCAGACCACGATGGACATGACCGTGCTGGCCGATGGCGCAGGCGTGAACTCCTGGTTCCTGGGCAAGAACATTCCTGGAAAGCTGCAAGCACCACTGTTCTTCTTCGGCGGTGCGAACAACTACTTCATCGAGCTCGAAAAGGAGTCCGGTGGAGGCTTCAAGGGAATGCAGTTCCGGCGCCCCACGATCGACGCGGCCGCCGCGTAGCGGGAAGTAGTAAGTAGCGTGCCTGGTGCGGCGCGCTACCCGTGAGACGAGGCGCTGTGCACGAAGGGGGTACGAGTTCATGAGTGGTCCGGCAATGAGGCTCACCATCCGGTGCGCGGAGTGATCCGTTGTCGCATCGACAATGCGTCGCCATAATCGCGGCACGCTCGCGCAGGGAAGCGAGCGCGACCACAGCGAGATCCTGCTGATGCCTGTCGGGGAGGCCGGGGTTTCCGCTCCAGATCAATCGCGCTCGAGCGTCCCTGCGACTCCTGTCGTGAAGCATGCACCCATCGTGACCAAGGTCAGTGCCAATCTGCTGCGCCGCAAAGAGATCGGCCAGGAGCGCCGCGAGCGTACGCGGGCCAAGCTGTTAGCAGCAGCGGCCCAGGTGCTGGCCGAATACGGCGAGCAGAAGGCGACGATCGATGACTTCATCCAGGCCGCCGGTGTCGCGCGGGGTACGTTCTACAACTACTACCAGACGCGCGGACAGATCCTCGATGACCTCTGGGCCGAGATCGGCCGCGATCCGTTCGTCGGCATCCAGAAGGCCTGTGCCTCGATCAAGGATCCCGCCGAACGACTGGTCACCAAGACCCGATTGATCCTGAAAACGGCCCAAGACAACACCACCTGGGGCTGGGTGGTTTTCGCGCTGTCGCTGGACATCACGACGGTCAATGCGGATCTTCTGGCGTTCCCGCGACCGGACCTCGAGGAAGGCCTGCGGAAAGGTCGTTTCAAGTTCGACGAGATCCATGCCGCAAAGGACCTGGTGGTGGGCGCATGCAGAACAGCGCTCCACGCCTTGCTGATCGAGGAGCGTTCTGAAGGATATCCGCCGGCAATTGCTGCCCTGATGCTGCGTTCCCTCGGGGTGTCTGCAACCGAAGCACAGTCCTTGGTGAAGCGGCCGCTGCCCACAATGCGCTCGCACCTTTCGCCTGCCGCGAACGGCGCGCGGCTCGGCAACCTGAGTCCTGCGTAGAGCGCAGGCATTCGCGGCGAACTCCAGCGTTCGCGCGAATCTCCGTCAGGACTGCTCGAGTGAACTCTCTCAACGCGCACGTTGCCCACCGCGCCCGCACGGCCGTAATTCCGCTCGACCTCGCGGACCGTGTCGGTTCAGACCGTAGCAACGCACCAATGACGAGGAACGTGCGGGTGGTTCCGAATTGACAGTTTTCGCTCAATTCCGATAGGGTCACGTCACTCCCGGCGGACCGTGGTCCGAACGCTGGTGGACGAGAACGACGCGACTGATCGTGTCGTTGCGATACCTGCGCACCAGAGGAGTGGGACAGCCCTCGGCTGATCTTCCATGCGAGCGAGAGAGAAGCCATGAATCTTCCCCTGACCCCCCCTTCCGGCAGTGCACGCCATCGCACTCCGGCTTCGAAGCTCGACGCCAAGCAGGTCGGCAGCATCCGCCAGATCGAGAACATCGCCGGCCAGCTCGACGGCGAGTGGACGATGATGGGAGGGCGCTGCGGACTGCAGGAGGATTTCGGTGCGTTCCGCTACCAGATGGCGTATGCCGGCTTGGCGCTGGCGCTGACCCATTTCCACCGGCTGCCCAATGCGCCGGGCGTGTTCAAGCCGATCTTCGAGAACCTGATCCGGAAGATGATGCATCCGGGCGTCTGGATGTACTGGCACTTCGTCAGCCAGGGCGGCGCGCTGACCAACGGACATCTCTGGGGGAAGTTGAAGGGCAAGTGGGACCCGGTCAAGGAAGACAACATCATGTTCAGCGCGTACCTGACGCTGCTGCCCATGCTCTACAACTACCTATTCGATGATGATCGCTACGCTCAGCCGGGTGCGCTGAAGATGTCGATCAACCCGCTCACCTTCGGTGACCGGATGGTGTTCGAGTATGACCAGCACAAGCTGAGCGACATCATTTACTGGCAGATGGTGCAGAACGGGTACCTGGGCGTGGCCTGCGAGCCAAGCTGCGTGTTCCAGATCTGCAACCAGCCCAGCATCCTGTCGTTCCGGATCGAGGACTTCATCAAGGGCACTTCTCGCGCGCAGGAAGTCACCGAGGGATACGTCAAGGCTTGGAAGGAATTTGGGTCGGTCGACGCGGGTGGCCACTTCATGGTCCACGTGGTCACCGACATCAAGATGCCCATCCCCAACGCGTTGCCGTGGTTGTGGTCGGACGCGTGGCTGGCGGCATTGATGCACTCCTGGAATCCCGAGTTCGTGCACGAGCATTACCCGGCGATGCTGCAGAAGTTCCTGATCCCGGGTCCGGACGACACCTGCGCGGTGCGGCTGTGGGAACCGTTCGAGATCCGCGGGGTCACGACCGGCGCCGATACTGCCGACTTCGGTTGGGCCGCGGTGGCGGCGGCGGAATTGGGCGACGACAAGACACTGCGCGGCCTGCTCGCTCATGCCGATCGCTTCATGAATCCAACGTGGCGCGACGGCGGTCTGCATTATCCGCGCAACGACGTGCGCTACGACGAGAATGGCATCGTCCGGCTGGTGGAGCCGATCACGTCGAACACGTTGCTGCCGTTCGCAAGACTCAACGTGCCCAACGGCCTGAACACCTTCTACAACCAGCCGTGGACGCGGGCCCACTACGCCGAGCCGCTGCTCACCGAGATCTCGAACAACGTCGACGTCGTCGAGGCGCGGTTCGATCCGTCCGCATCGGAACTGCGCTTCACGCTGAACGCACGGCAGGACCGGTCGGGTGACGCCGCCATCTCGATCTCGAACGTGTTCGAGAAGGGGCGCGGATCCTGGAAGCTGTACCGGGACGGCGTCGAGACTGCGAGCGGCGACGATGAGCGGGTCAGCCGCGCCGCGGACTTGAAGATCGAGCGACACGCGGATGTGATGGAACTCGTGGCTGCGCGCGAAGCAGCGTCCGCCTACAGCCTAGTCTGGGCCTGATTCAGTGCGAGAAGAAGGGGCGATGAACGCGCGGCGACCCCGCGAGTTAGAGGCTGTACTCGCCAATCATCAAGTGATGGGCGTCTACGGGATGCTGGTAGGGTTGATGGCCACTGCGCAGCCTGCGCTGCTCGCCTTGTGTGCAACGCGTCCGACACCTGGCAGCCTCCTTTCGCTGGCCTACATTCACCTGCGCGAGCACCTGGCAATGTTCGTCGGGATGGCCATCGCAAACTTGGTGAGCATCGCTGTGGCGTCGCGCGTCCATCGCGGGGAGCAAGGCTGGCGATATGAGACTTGGCGCGGCGCGAGATGCTTCGCGCTCATGGCGGTCGGCATGGTGGCCGGCTCGATGTTGATGGGCGGGTCGGGAATCGCAGTATTTGACGCGCCGGGGATCCCACAGGTTTCGCTGGCCATGCTCGCAGGCATCGGTATCGGCGCCCTGGCCGAGCGCCTCTGCGAACAGGGATCGCAGCGGACGGCGGCAAGGGCTCGGCAGAGGTTCGCGCGATCCGCCTTCGGAGCGCTCGCGCGATGACCTTCGTCACCGCGAAGTTCGACCTGGTCGACCACGACGGCCGACCAGTGACCGAGGCGTCTTATCGGGGGCGGTGGTTGCTGGTGTATTTCGGATTCACGCACTGTCGCGTGGTCTGCCCGCGGTCGCTGACCCGGCTATCGAACGTTCTCGGCGCACTCGCGCCCGACCTCGCGCACGTCATCCAGCCGCTCTACGTCACCGTCGACCCCAAGCGCGACACGCCCGAGGTGATGCGCGACTACCTGACGGCGCGATATCCGCTTTTCGTTGGCCTGACGGGCACCGAGGATCAGGTGGCTGCGGCGAAGGACGCGTTCAAGGTGTTCTCGCGACCCAAGCCGGATCCCGAAAATCCAGCCAACTACGATGTGCCCCACACCGCCATCACGTACTTGATCGATCCGGCAGGGGCTTACGCGACGCATTGGCCCGAGACCAGCAGCGCAGGCGACGTCGTCTCGGATCTGCAGGCTCGACTCATGATCACGGCCTCGCAGTCCTGAATCACCCGCTATGAAGTGCGCGCCCGTTCCCGCGCGTCCACATCCAGATGAGGAAAGAACGATGAAAGAAATGCCCTACGCAATGACCATCGGCGGAAAGCGGGTCTTCACCGACGCTTCCGACGCGGCGATCAACCCGGCCACGGAGAAACCGATCTGCAATTTCCCGTTGGCGACAAGAGCACATCTCGACGAGGCCGTCGAAGCGGCGCGTGTCGCGTTTCCGCAGTGGCGGGACCGTCCGCTCGCCGAGCGCCAGGCGCTCGTGACCCGTCTCGGGGACTTGGTCGAAGAGAACAAGGAAGCCTTCATCCGGCTCCTCATCACCGAGCAGGGCAAGGGCCGGGCGGGCGCTGAATGGGAGATCGGCGGCTCGATCTATTGGCTGCGCGAAGTCGCCAAGCAGTCGCTGCCGGCGGAAGTCGTCGTGGACAAGGGCGACGAGCAGATCGTGACGCGGCACACGCCGATCGGCGTCGTGGCGGGGATCACGCCCTGGAACTTCCCCTTGCTGCTGGCGGTGTGGAAGATTGCCCCGGCGCTGGTCGCGGGCAACACGATGGTATTGAAGCCGTCGCCGTTCACGCCGCTGTGCACGCTGTGGTTCGGCGAGCTGGCGCAGAGCGTGCTGCCGCCGGGCGTTCTCAACATCCTCTCGGGCGGAAACGAGCTGGGACAGTGGATGACCGAGCATCCTCACATCGGCAAGGTCGCGTTCACCGGCTCCACGGCCACCGGGCGCAAGGTGATGGCCAGCGCCGCGGCAAACCTCAAGCGTCTGACCTTGGAGCTCGGTGGAAACGATCCGGCCATCGTGCTGCCCGATGTCGATCCCAAGAAAATCGCAAAGGATCTGTTCTGGGCGTCGTTCTCGAACAGCGCGCAGTTCTGCGTCGCGTGCAAGCGCCTGTACATCCATGAGGACATCTACGACGCGGTAGCCAAGGAACTGGTCGAGTACGCCAAAACCGTGAAGGTCGGCAACGGCCTCACCGAGGGCGTCGAGCTCGGCCCGATCCAGAACCGCATGCAGTTCGAAAAGGTCAGCAACCTGCTGAAGGACTGCAAGGATCGCGGGCAGCGGTTCCTGCTCGGTGGGGATATCGCGGATGCGCCGGGTTACTTCATCCCGGTATCGCTGGTGGACAACCCGCCGGAGGACTCGCGGGTGGTGGTCGAAGAGGCGTTTGGACCCGTTCTGCCGCTGCTGAAATTCAAGGACATCGACGACGTCGTGAAGCGCGCCAACAACACGCCCTATGGCCTGGCGGCATCGGTCTGGAGCAAGGACGTTCAGAAGGCCGAGGCCATCGCGTCGCGACTGGAAACGGGCACCGTCTGGATCAACCAAGTGCACGTCTTCTCGCCTGACATCGCATTCGGCGGGCATAAGCAGTCCGGCGTCGGCATCGAGAACTCACTCCACGGGCTCGCCGAGTACTGCAACACGCAGACCTTGATGCGAAAGCCGCTGGCGGCCTGATCTTCCGCTGCATTGCTTCCGGGCGGCCGATGGCGCGCCTGGTGGGAACCCTTTTGCGCGCTTTCGGAGAAAACTGGTGCTGAACATCAAGGCGGCAGTCGTCCGTGATAAGTCGGCGGCCTTCCAGATCGAGAACCTGCGGCTCGAGTCGGCCCGTGGAGACGAGGTGCTGGTCAAGATCCACGGCGTTGGGGTGTGCCATACCGACCTGGTGGTACGCGATCAGCACCTGCCCACGCCCCTGCCGGCGGTGCTCGGCCACGAAGGATCGGGGGTGGTGGTGGCGGTCGGCGACAAGGTGAAGAAGGTTGCGCCGGGCGACCACGTGGTTCTCAGCTATGCCAGCTGCGGCACCTGTGCCAACTGCCTGAAAGGGCTGAACGGCTACTGCCCGGACCTCTACGGGCGCAACTTCTCCGGTTCACGGCCCGATGGTTCGTCGCCCTGTTGCGATGCGCATGGTAATCGCGTCAGCGCGTATTTCTTCGCGCAGTCCTCTTTTGCCGACCACGCCATCGCGTCCGAGCGCAACACGGTCAAGATCCGCAAGGACGTGCCGCTGGAATTGATGGGTCCGCTGGGTTGTGGAATTCAGACCGGCGCGGGCGCCGTGATGAATGCGCTGAAACCATCGGCGGGGAGCAGCATCGCCGTATTCGGCGCGGGCTCGGTTGGATTGTCGGCCGTCATGGCGGCGCGAGTGGTGGGCTGCACCACCATCATCGCTGTCGACCTCAACGCGGAGCGACTCGCGCTGGCCAGTGAGCTCGGTGCTACTCACGTCGTCAACGCGGCGTCCGAGAATGTGCACGAGCGGATCACCGCACTCACTGGCGGCGAGGGCGTGCAGTTCTCGCTCGAATGCACCGGCGTGCCCAAGGTCGTGCGCCAGGCGGTCGACGTGCTTCGCCTGACCGGCGTATGCGGCGTCATCGGGGTGGCGCCGCTGGGCACCGAGATCACACTGGACATGAACGCGATCCTGTTCGGACGCTCGGTCCGCGGAATCATCGAGGGCGACAGCATTCCCGACGTGTTCATTCCGCAGCTGGTCGATCTCTGGCAGCAGGGGCGATTTCCGTTCGACAAGCTGGTGCGTTTCTTCCCGCTGGCGCAGATCAACGAGGCCGTGCACGCCTCGGAGAGCGGCCAAGTGCTCAAAGCCATCCTGCGACCCTGACCGCCCTGGCGCTAATCCTTCGCTGCGATCGGCTCTCGCCGACGCTGTGCCAGATGGCGTCACTTGACTTCGAGGAGCCTGCAGCATGATCACTGCGAGAGACATCGACTATCACCACTGTAACGAGGTCGATCACGAGTGGGCCGAGACGAACTTCTTCGGGTTCTACATCCCGGAGGAACGCCTGCTCGGCAGCATCTACACGGTGGCGCGCGCGGGCACCGGTGCTTGCGCCTCCGAGTTCATCGTCTATCGCGGGCTATCGCAAGATCGAATGAACGTCGTGCACTACGACGTTCAAGAGCACCTGCCGCTGCCGAAGAGTCTGGCGGACTACCGGCTGCCAAACGGGATGCAGGTGCGCGCGGTGAACGCGCCGCGGGACTATCGCATTGAGTACACGGGCCGCGAGGGGACGGAACTCAAGCTCGACTACACCGGCTTAATGGAACCCTTTGACATCCACGATGCAAGCCAGAACGCGCGCGCCGCCAAGACCGATTCCGCGCGCGCTGCCGGCTCGAGCTTCGGCGAAGCCTACAAGGGTCACTTTGACCAGACCTCGCACGCGACCGGATCGCTGAAGCTCGGCGGCCGTACGTTCGCGATCGACTGCATCGACACGATGGACCACAGCTGGGGCCCGCGTCCCGAATACGGGATGAAATCCCAATGCTGGTTGCACGGACACTTCGGCCCTGACCTGGTGGTGCACCTGATTCTTTCGTTCAAGCCCTGGGCCGCGCGCGAGCAGCAGTACGAACTTGCACACGGATACGTGCTGCGCGACGGAGCCGTGCATGCCGTCACGCGGGCGACTGTCGTGGCCGACCGGGTGAATTTGCAGGGCATCGCCATGTCGGTGGACGTCACCGACTGCACCGGGCGTTCGGTCTCGATGCGGGGAGGCGCAATCGCTGGCGGCGCCTGGCCGGCCTACCTGACGCTGCACACCCACAACACCCTGCACCAGTGGACGACCGACTCCGGCCAGCTTGGCTACGGCGTGGTGCAGGAGAACTGGCCGATGGACAAGATCGCGGCGCGAAACCTCGCAGCGATGCTCGGCACGCCGGCGTGAGCAGCGCAAGCCGTGTGACGCTGCGCAGTGACCCCGCGGGCGGGCACCCGCTGGTCGATCGGGAAGCTGACTTGACGCCGACATGGCTGACAGCAGTGCTGCGGGGGATCGGCGCCTTGCCCAAAGGCGAAGTGACCGCGGTACGCAGCGAGCCGGTCGGCCATGGGCTGGTAGCCACCACGCGACGGCTGCACCTGTCCTATGACACGCAAACTCTGGCCCCGTCGACGCTCGTGGCAAAGATGACGTCGGTCGACGAGGCCAGCCGCAAGGCCGGGGCGGCCCTGGGCGTATACGAAAAAGAGGTCCGCTTCTACCAGGACATCGCACCACGCATCGGCGCAGCCGTAGCTCCGGCGCTGTTCGCCGACGTGGATCACTTGGGCGAGCGCTTCCTGCTACTGATGGACGACCTGTTCCCGGCCCGATCGGGCGAGCAAATCGCCGGCTGTAACCTGGAGGATGCAGCGGCTGTGCTGGATGCCGCCGCCGCCATCCACGCCCCTTTCTGGGGCCGAACACAGATCGACGAGTTGCCGTGGATCGATCGTGCGCGCGACGTCGCCCTCTACGTGCAGGGCTACCGCGCCGCCATCGACCCGGTGCTGCAGCGCTTTGAACATTCACTACGTCCCGAGGTTCCGAATGTGATCTGCCGGCTTGGCGAGGGCCTTGACCGGTATTACGCCGCACAACCGCGTCCGTGGACCGTCACCCATCAGGACTTCCGCCTCGACAACCTGCTGTTCGATGCCAAGAACGGTGCAATGCCCGTCGCCGTGCTCGATTGGCAGACCGTGCGCATCGGCCCCGGCGTGAGCGATGTGGCTTATTTCATCGGCGCAGGACTTCCGCTGGAAACACGTCGGACCCACGAGCGCGATCTGCTCGAGCGCTATCGGGAGAGTCTTCGGGCCCTGGGTGTCGACAGCCTTCCCTCGGCCGAGGTGTGGCAGCAATACAGGCGCTTCGCGGCCGAAGGCTTGATCACCGCCTTGTTGGGCGCGTCGATGGTCACGCCCACCGAACGAGGAGATCGTCTCTTCACAACGATGATCGAGCGCCATGCCCAGCACATGATCGACCTGGATACCCTTTCGCTGATGGGTTGATCGGCCCCGCTGGCGCCGATCAAACCGGTTTTATCCCCGTCAGCGATGCGCGCGCGGAAATCTCGATCCAATTGCCGTCGGGGTCTTTCACGAGCCCATAGCGGGCAACGTCCCTGAAACTCACGGCCTGGCGGGCGACGCGGCCGCCTCGCGCTGCGATCTCGCGCAGGGCCTGGTCCGCATCGAAGATCTGCACGGTGAGGTATCGATACCCCGGTCCGATGAAATCCTCCGTGTCGCTGCCACCCGGACCCCGCTCGACGAAAATGAGGGTGTCGCCAGCGCGCACGGTTCGCTCGTCGACGCGATCGAATTCCAACACGTCGCAATAGAAGGCCGTCAGTCGGTCGGGGTCGGGCGAGCGTACCGTGATGCCGATCCGCACCAGCCCATGGGTTCCCCGCGCGACCGTCCTTACGGCATTGCCGTCGGCGTCTCGCGCACTCAGCGGTGGGCCGTCAGTGACGATGCTCAATCCCACGTATCCCGACGGTGGAAGCACAGGCAGTCGCTCGCTGCGGTGATTGACCTTGATCACCGAGCCCCAAGCATCGAAGCGATGCTGGACCCACCCGGGGCCCATCTCCAACTCGTGGTCGAGTCGCAGACCGACCGTGTCGGTCCAGAAAGCGCGCTGCTCCTGAATGCCATTGGTGAACAGGCCGAGGTCTAGATGCGGTTTCGCCAGTCTCATGTCAGCTGCCGCTGCGCCCTCCAACAGGGCGGGACCGTCACGATCTCAGAAATACATCATCAATCCAAGTTGACACGAAACGTACAACTGCATACCGTGACGCATATGACGGGATGAGTGCCCCGAATACTCGGGAGCACTCGGATTACGCGCTCGAACCGATGAGAGACGCGCATTCACGAACGAGGAGAAACGTCGGATGAACAGCTCTGTCGGCGAACTGATCCGCTCCGCCGCATCCGCTTATCGAAACAAGGTCGCGCTGGTATTCGAGGACGAGCGTTGGACGTTCGCCGAGCTGGACCGGGCATCGTCCCAGCTGGCGGGTCGGCTTGCTCATTTGGGCGTGGTCCAGGGCGAGGTGGTATCGCTCTACTCTCCCAACTGTCCGGAATGGATCATCGGCTACTACGCGGTGATGAAACTCGGGGCGGTGGTGAACCCGCTGAACCTCATGCTGACGCCCGACGAAGCCGCCTTCGCGATGAGCGACTGCAGTGCGGTGGCGGTGATTGGGTCAGCCGATAAGCTCGACGCGCTGCTTCCTGTGCTGGCAAAAACGAAGCTGCGTCACCGCATTTCCTACCGCGGCAAGGCCCTGAACGGGACGCTCGATTTCGACGAGCT
The DNA here is from genome assembly GCF_004364935.1 of Panacagrimonas perspica. Classification (GTDB taxonomy): domain Bacteria; phylum Pseudomonadota; class Gammaproteobacteria; order Nevskiales; family Nevskiaceae; genus Panacagrimonas; species Panacagrimonas perspica. Next base: position 99,872 of record NZ_SOBT01000011.1, read on the forward strand.
TCTCCAGGGCGACACGGTGCAGGCGGCCCATGCACTGATCCAGGCGGACAGTGCCTCGACCATCGCCTACACATCGGGAACGACGGGGCATCCCAAGGGCGCCGTACTGACGCACCGCGGCATCATGTTGAACACCGCGATGACGGCGACCCTTCACCTGCGCACGTCGTCGGATGTGGTGGTCAGCGCTCTGCCGTGCTCACACGTGTACGGCAACATCGTGATGAACGCTGCGATTGCGTACGGCATGACCTTGGTCCTGCACGCCAGCTTCGATGCCGGCCGGATCCTCGAGAGTATCCAAACCCATCGGGCCACGATCTTCGAAGGCGTCCCCACGATGTACATGTACCTGCTCGAGGCCCCGAAGCTTCAGACCGCGGACCTATCTTCCTTGCGCTGCTGCACGGTGGGCGGCCAGACGATGCCGGAAGCCAAGATGCGGCAGGTGATCGAGCGGTTCCGGTGCCCCCTCATCGAACTGTGGGGAATGACCGAACTGGGTGGACTGGGTACGACGCATTCGGCGTACGGTCCACAGGTCCTGGGCAGCATCGGCGTGGCGCTGCCGCACCTCGAAGCGCGGGTCAGCGACCCGGAGGCGCCGGACCAAGTGGTCGCGCTCGGCGAGGTCGGCGAGCTGCAGATCCGCGGCCCAATGGTCATGCGCGAGTACCTCAATCGACCGGACGCCACGGCGCAAACGCTAACGCCCGATGGCTGGCTGCGTACCGGTGACCTGGCGCGCATGGAGCGCGATGGCTATCTCTACGTCGTCGACCGCCTAAAGGACATGATCATCACCGCCGGCTTCAATATCTACCCGGCGGAACTCGAACGCGTCATCGCAGCCCATCCCGATGTTGCGCTGGTCGCGGTGGGGAGCATCGCGGACGACCACAAGGGCGAACTAGCGAAGGCGTACGTGGTCCGCCGTCAGGGCTCCACCGTCGACGCAGATACGCTCGAGAAGCATTGCCGCGAGCGACTGGCGTCCTACAAGGTCCCTCGGGCCTGGCAGTTCGTCAGCGACGTGCCCAAGACCAGCAGCGGAAAAATCATGCGGCGGATGCTGCACACGATCCCCGCACAGGTCTGATGACTTTCAACGGGAGTGTCCCGCCGTCCCACTGCAGCGAAGCGCAGGGGCACGAGCGGCGACCGTCCACCCCAAGGCGAGTGATTATCCCGGACCTCGCACTGTGGACTTCGCATCGGGATCAAGAGGAGAGAGCGTGATGACGAACGATCAGGTCGACTACGACAAGATTTTCCGCCTGGACGGCAAGGTTGCCCTGGTCACTGGCGGTGCACGAGGCATCGGTGCCGAAGTGTGCCGGGCTCTGGTCGCCGCTGGCGCGAAGGTTATGGCGACGGATCTGCTCGAAGAGCGAGGCCGGGCGATGGTCGAGGCTCTCAAGCAGACAGGCGCGCATGCTGCATTCCGCAAACAGGATGTTCGCGACGAGGCGCAGTGGGAGGCCACGGTGGCCGCGACGCTGGAACTCTTCGGCGGGCTGGATATCCTGGTCAACAACGCCGGCGTCGAAGACCTGACATTCCTCACCGACACGAAAGTCGCTGACTTTCAGAATGTCATCGCCGTCAACGTCACCGGTGTATTCCTGGGTTGCAAGCACGCGGTGCGGGTCATGCGGCCGGGTGGTGAAGCCGGTCGGGGCGGATCGATCATCAATGTGTCCTCCGCGGCCGGGCTGGTCGGCTTCCCGGCGCTCCACGGCTATACGGCGTCCAAGGGCGCAGTGCGGCTGATGTCGAAGTCGGTTGCCGTGGAATGCGGAAGACTAAAACAAGGGGTGCGCTGCAATTCTCTCCACCCGGGCCTGATCAAGACCGAGTTGACCGATGTCTGGCTCGCCAAGTTCGTCGATCTGGGTCTGGTGGAGTCCGCGGAAGCTTCGCGCGCAGCGTTCGTTGCGGGCATTCCCATGGGCCATGGCGGCGTCACGTCGGACATCGCAGCCGGCGTGCTCTACCTCGCCAGCGATGCTGCGCGTTACGTGACTGGCACCGAGCTGATCATCGACGGCGGGTACACCGCGACCTGAGTCGCAGCGCCGGTGCTGCCCGTCGATCTGAGAGCTTCACGGCGGTCTCGAATCGCGATGCGGGCGTTCATTTCAGTTAGAGACCTGAGATCTCGATGAATCTATCCAAGCAGCTGGCGGCAGTCGCTTTGGCCGTCGCAGCGCCGCTGGTGTCGGCGCAGACCGTGGTCGACGACAAGGCGCTCGCCGACGAATCGCAGGGCGCCAACTGGTTGAGCTACGGCCGTACCTACAGCGAGCAGCGCTTCAGCCCGCTGACGCAGATCGACACGAAGAATGTGGGCAAGCTCGCACTCGAGTGGCAACTGCCGCTGCCCAATGACACGTCGCTGCTGGCCACACCGCTCGTCGTCGACGGCGTGATGTACTTCACTGGCACCTGGAACGTCACCCGTGCAGTGGACGCGCGTAGCGGCAAGCTGCTGTGGGAATACGACCCGAAGGTCATCGAACACTCCGGCGACCGGCTGCGCATCTACTGGGGCACGAGCCGCGGGCTCGGTTACTGGAAGGGCAGTGTCGTCATTGCCACCACCGATGGGCGCGTGATCGCACTCGATGCGAAGGACGGCAAGGCGAAGTGGTCGGCGCAGAGCACCGATGTGAATTCGCACTTCTACATCTCCGGCTATCCGAAGATATTCCACGGCAAGGTGCTGGTCGGAAACGGGGGAACCGAGCACGGCGCCGCACGCGGCTACGTCACGGCCTACGACATCGAGACCGGCAAGCAGGCGTGGCGCTTCTACATCGTGCCCGGCAATCCGGCGGACGGCTTCGAGGACGCGGCTCAGGAGATGGCGGCCAAGACCTGGACCGGCGAGTGGTGGAAGCACGGCGGCGGCGGCAACACTTGGAATGGTTTTACGTACGACGCCGAGTTCAACCAGATCCTGATCGGCACCGGCAACGGCTCGCCGTGGAACCGCAAGGTGCGCAGCCCAGGCGGTGGCGACAACCTGTTTCTCTGCTCGATCGTCGCGCTCGACGCCGACACCGGAAAGTACAAGTGGCACTACCAGACCACGCCCGGCGAGACCTGGGACTACAACTCGAGCATGGACATCGTGCTCGCGGACCTGAAGGTCAAGGGCAAGACGGTCAAGGCGCTGATGCACGCGCCGAAGAACGGCTTCTTCTACGTGATCGATCGCAACAACGGGAAGCTGATCTCTGCAGACAAGATCGCGAAGGTCACGTGGGCCAGCCACATCGATCTGAAGACCGGACGGCCGGTCGAAATGGAAGGGCAGCGCTACGAGAAGGGTTCCGCCGTGGTATGGCCGAGCGCTTTTGGCGCGCACAACTGGCACGCCATGTCGTTCAACCCGAAACTGGGCCTGATGTTCGTGCCCAAGGTCGAGATGCCGGGCAAGTACGACGACTCGAAGAACCAGTTGATCGACTGGCAATCGCCGAAGACGAGCTTCGACCCCGCCGTCGACGCGGGTTTCGGTAGCGACATTCCCAAGGGCTCGGGCATCAGCGCGCTGATCGCGTTCGACCCGCTCAAGGGCAAAAAGGTATGGGAAGTTCCGCTCGACGGATTCTGGAACCCGGGCACGATGGCCACTGCTGGCGATCTCGTCTTCCAGGGCCGCGCGAATGGCACCTTCGCCGCGTACGACGCCAAGACGGGGAAGGAGCTTTGGAGCCGATTCCTGGGGCTGGGCATCTCGGCACCGCCGATCACTTACTCGGTGGATGGCAAGCAGTACGTATCGATCCTCGTCGGCTGGGGCGGAGCCGCCATCAGTATCGCTGGTGGCTCGGCGAATGCGCAGTATGGGTGGGCCTATCGGGCCCAGACGCGCCGGCTGTACACGTTCTCGCTCGATGGCAAGGATGCAATGCCGGTGTTCGAGCCCCAGGTCTTTCCCAAGCCCATCATTCCGACCGACTTCACCTTGGAGCCCGAGCGGGTTGCGAAAGGCAAAGCGGTGTATGTGTCGCATTGCCTGATGTGCCACGGCGCGGGCGTGGTCTCGGGCGGCGGCGCGCCGGATCTGCGCGCCTCTCCCATCCCATTAGCGCACGACTCGTTGAAGGCCGTTGTCGTGAAGGGAGCGTTGCGGTCGAGAGGCATGCCGCAGTTCGCCGAGATCACGGACGACGAACTGGACTCGTTGCAGCATTTCATCCGCAGTCAGGCCATCGCGACAGCGAACGGGCTAAAGGATGGTGAGGAGCCGAAAAGCGGCGTCGCGCCGACGGCGTCGCCAGCGAAGGGGGCCGAGGGATGAGGCGGCAGCTTCGCCAGGAATGCGGTTTCTCGTCGACGCGCCCTGAGGTCGGGGCAGAGGCCGGTGATGGGCTCGCCGACCGCGTCCGAGACCCTGCAAAACTTTCCGACCTCGATCTTCGAGAAGGCGACATCGGATGGATTCTCTTTTCAGATGCACTCCAGTCCCTGGTGTCCGGCGATCGCGGCATCACCAAGGCGATGCAGCCAGAGCCGGTAGATCATAGGGCCACGTTCGACATCAGCTGGGCGTTCTACCGGCACAACATCGGGGAAACGTTTGTACTGCGCCCGCGGAGGTATGGGTCGATTTGAGAGGCCGCGCTTTTGGGTAGCTCGAAGCGGACGTTCGCCACAGTCTGCAGATGGCACAGAAGCGACGGTTGGTGATCAACACAAAGCGGCCGACCGTTAGGCCCTATTGGTCAGAACGTGCGGGACACCGACACGCGCCAGTTTCGCGGCTCGCCGGGTGTCACGCGATCGACGCAGCAGGCGTCCGGGAAGTAGCGCTCGTCGAACACATTGCCCACGTTGAGCCTCGCTTTCCAGGCTTGCCAGCGATAGGAAAGTCCAGCATCCACAATCGTGTAGCTGGGAAGCTTGAACAAAGAGAGATCGTCGGATTCGCCATCGCCGTCCAGATCTTCTGGAAACAGTGTGGCGCTCTTGCGGTCGTTGTAGAGCAGGGCGGCGTCGATGCCCAGATTGACGAGCAGCCCGGAGGGCACAACGTACTCGCCGAACAGGTTTACGCCGTTGCGCGGTACGTTGGGAAGCAAAGTGCCTTCCTCGAAAAAGTTGTCCTTCGTGATCTCGGCGTCGAGATAGGCATAGGCGACCGATAGCGTCGTGGACGAGTAAGGACGCCACGTGCCTTCGATCTCGAACCCGCGGCTGCGTTGCTCGCCGCTGACCACGGAAAAAACGCCGGGAAAGTCGGGATCATCGGTCGCTACGTTCTGACGGGTGAGTTCGAACACCGACACCATCCCGTTGAGCGTTCCATCGGCGCGGGTGACCTTGAGCCCGCCCTCGATGTTGCGGCCCGTTTCCGGCGGCAACGGTGATTCGCCGACGACCTCGCCTTGTTCATCGCGTACGGCTGAGAACAGACCAATCTGCGGCGTGAACGACTTCGACCAGGTGGCGTAGAGCGCCGCGCCCGGGACCACGGTAAACGTTGCGCCGAGGCGAGGACTGGTCTTGTAGTCGGTGACATCATCGGACACCGCCTTGTCGCGGCGAAGTCCGGCGGTGAAGGTGATGCGCTCGCCGATCTCGATGTGATCCTGCAGGTAATACCCGACCTGGCGCGACGCGCCCGAGCCGGAATAGGCGGACGCCGGGTCGTGGACCAGTGGCGCGGAGTAATCCGGATCAAACAAGTCCAACGGATTGGCCGCCGAGTCGAAGTTGCCGCCTTCGTCCGCGAAGCTGTTCTTGTTACGGCGGCTGTCGACGCCGACCAGCACGTTATGACGTACGGTACCGGTAGCGAATTTGAAGCCCAATCGGTTGTCGAATGCGAAGTCGTTGTCCTTCTGGCGGAAAGGTCCATAGACGTAGCGGCCCAAGGTCGTGCCCTGCTGCACACCATCGACCACTTGGTTGTCGACGAATCCTCCGACGAACACCCAGTCGTTCCAGTACACCTTGGATTGCGCGCGGCGCAGCGTTTGGTGGAAGGAGACCGCGTCGTTGAACGCGTGATCGAACACGTATCCGAAGTACTTGCGATCCTGGTTGATGACGGCGCGTTGGTCGTCCGCATCGTTGACGGAGAAGTCTCTCGGGGTCTTGCCGTTGGCGTGGGGCAGGACCGTGCCCCATGCCGACACGGGAGACCAGGGATTGTCGCGGTCCCGTTGGTAGCGTCCCAGGAAAGTGAACTGCGTCCCGGGCTGAATCACCCAGGTCAGCGAAGGTGCGACGAAAACGCGCTCCTCCCGGGAGTAGTCCACGAAATCGTCGGTATCTCGGTAGAGCAGGTTGACGCGACCCAGCAGGTTGCCGGAGGCGGTGAGCGGCGCATTGGCATCGAGCGTCGATTCGAACCGTCCGTAGGAGCCGGTCGCAACGCCCACGTCGACGAACCGGTCGTTGCGCGGGCGCTTGCTGACGAGGTTGACGATGCCGCCCAAAGGCGCTGCCCCGAACAGCATCGACGCGGGTCCCTTGACCACTTCCACTTGCTCGAGTCCGGCGAGTTCGTTGTTGGTACCGGCGACGTTGCTGGTCAGCAAGCCATCGAGGTACACGCTTCCATAGGCGGCGTCGAAGCCACGGATCTGATACGAGTCGAAAAAGCCGTAGGTACTGCCCTGCGAGACGCCCGCCACCGAGCGCAGCGCGTCGCCGAGCCGCGTAATGCCGCGCGCTTCGATCGTGTCGGCAGTGATCACCGAAATCGCCTGCGGTGTTTCGATCAGCGGGATGTCGGACTTGGCGGCTCCGGCTACGACGGTGGGCGACGGGCCGTTCTTCTCTCCCGTGACCACGATGGTCTCGGGCTCCGGGTCGGACCCGTCGTTCTGCGCCAAGATCTCTGGTCCCTCAGGGTCCTGCGCCATCGCGCACGCGGCCATCACTGCGCATGCCGCCGCCCCGATCCTGATCAAACGCATGTCTTCCCCGGTAATGTCGTGCGGGCCCGCGCAAGAGGCAGGCATCGATCACTGAACGCTGGGGTGGCGGGCGCTGGTGGCGCCGGGCTGCCGGAGTGCCGTGTAGAACGGCGACTCCTGAGCTCAGATGAGAAATATTCTCACCAAGAACGGGCCATTCGGCAAGCCATCTCGTTCGGAAAGACCCTCATCAGTTGGGGAACTAGCATCCCAGGGAGCAGACACTTGCTACAGATCGCTTCTGGCACCAATGCGACGGTCGCTGACCAGCCCCAAGCGATCACAAGGCTAGGACTGCTGGCCTTCCCGAAAGCGGTCGCTCGTGGCCTGCGGCGGCAGATCTGCTGCTACTAGGAGAACGAATCGCAGCTAATCAAAGATTGGAAACGCACACTCCAGCCAAAGCAGGTTGTTGTCCGATCCGTTGCGAACGCTCGATTCCTGGTGGTATTGCACGACGATCGCGGCAGCCGGACTCATCCAGAAAACAAGTTTCGGACCGATCGCGAACTTGCGGGTGCGTCCGCCGCCAGGAACGCGTTCACCGTCGATCTTGTCGTCTTGGAGCCCATCGGTGAAATATCCGCTGACCCCGAGGTCCCAGCGCTTGTCGGCGAATGGGCGGTATCCCAATCCGTAGGTGAGGCTCGCTTGGTCACCGGACTGATAGTCGGTCGTCTTGTTCTTGCCCTTGAACTCGACGGTGCCGTTCAGCGAAAAGTCCACGTTGGGGGTCGGAGTCCAGGTGCTGTTGAGCTCGTAGGCGATGGACCGGTGATTCTGAGTGGTGTTGTCGAGCGCTCCGGCTTCATAGGGTCCGAGGGGAAAGTAGAACAGCGGGCCGGCTAGGAAGCGCCACTTGCCGAACGAGCGACTGAGATGGAGCGGTTCGATGGCCAGCAGGGTGCCGCCGGTATTCTTGAAGCTGTCGTCCCCTGCGTCGACCTTGAGGGCGACCCCCTGGACAACGCCGCCAGTGCTGAGGTCGAAGCCTGCCCATTGGGTCGACCAGGTATGTACGACTCGTGGAGCGACCGCCAAGGCCTCCACGCTCAAGCCGGGAATCCGATCTCCGTCATCGTCCCGCACGCTGTTTGCATCGACGTACAGGGCGTATCCGTAGAACGACGTCTTTCCGGGCGCCGGAAGGTAGGCGGCGTAGGTGGTCTGGGCACCGTAGGGAAAATTTGAAAGACCGTTCTCCGCAGCCATCGACGGCACGGCGACAAGACTCAGGAACCACAACGCGAGTGCGGCGCGATGACGCGGAGCTGGGATCGAAATCAACACGTGGATCAACTCCCGGACAGAATCAGTGGGTGATGCGTGGTAGCGCCCGATATAGGGCATCTAACGCCCCTCCTTACTACCCATGCGGGTAATTCAGCAATAGGCGACGTTCCCCGCCATCGGTAGCGCACGGCATGGGCACCGCGCCACGTGCGCTACGACAACGGTTAGCAGCTCGAATCGAGCGCCATCCTCGAACGGATCGTCGGAGTCGGCAGCCAGACCGCGCACGTCGATCAGGGGGATTCTTCGCAGAATCGCACCGACAATACTTGCAACGGCAAGCTGCGCGACGAGCGATTGTCGTCAGAATAATTCCGATCACGATCTGAAGCACGAGTCCTAATTGAGAGTTGGCGCCGGCATTGCAACGCCGTGCGTCTCCATTCGATCCTGGGCTACCTGACACCGCACGTGTTCAAATCGACACTGAATCATTACGACAAGGCAGGGGAAAGCGGCATGACCGTCATTCGTCGAGCCACCGTGGACGACGTCGAGGTGCTGGCTCCGTTGTTCGACTCGTATCGACAGTTCTACGGTCAGGAGCCCGACCTGCCGCGTGCGAGGGCGTTCCTGGCGGACCGCTTCACGCACAGTGAGTCCATTATCTTCATCGCCTCCAACGGCGGCGGAGAATACGTCGGTTTCGTCCAGCTCTATCCCAGCTTCTCATCGGTGCGTGCCGCACGCACCTTCATCCTTAACGATCTGTTCGTGTGCCCATCGGGTCGTCGGGCAGGGGTCGCTGGGGAGCTGTTGCTCGAGGCCGCCCGGTTCGCTCATGCCGTGGGCGCCATCAGGCTGACCTTGTCGACAGCCCATACCAATGAGCCCGCACAGAAGCTCTATGAGTCCCTTGGCTGGAAGCTGGATCAAGACTTCCGCTCGTATGTGCTGACGATTTGAGACCACAGGCGGCGGAGAGTTGTCGTCCAACCAACGGTTCGAGGAGACGTAAACGCTTCGCGGGTTCGCCCCTCAACCTGTTCGTTGGCGCTCCCAGAAGCGGACATTCGTGAGCGGCTTCAATTGGCACTAAGCGTCGGTCTCCGATCCGCCCGCTGCGGTCATTCGACTTACTAATATGTGGGCCCGACAGCGGACGCTCGCATCGTTCCTACCTACCCGTGCACACAAAGCCGCGCCGCTCTTAAAAAAAGAGAGACGGCTTATGTAAATGATCTATGCCATTCAACTACTCCACACCGCCGGTCACCTTTCGAAACAAGAACGGAAGAGATCGAGCGAGATGATTCTCGGTTTGGTGTCGGTTACGTCGGGCTCGATCTTCTTTCCGGCGCGGTAGGCGCGCTCTTGGCGCTCGGCATCGATCGCAACCTTGAGATGCGCGACGATTGAGCGTCGAGTGGTGAGCGGGGCTTGGCCTCCCGGAAGCGGACGACAGTCCCGCAAGCTCTCCTGGCAGGCACCTATTAGCGCTTGGGAGGGGATGGGGCGACTGCACTCGCCACAGGTTGCTTCCGCGACAAGCTCACGCCGACGCCGACGAACATTTCGTCACGTGACCTGTGCCATTTCACGCCACCGACAAACGCGATCAATTCTCGTTTACACTTCAAGTGCTGCCGGGCAACCCATGGGAGTGTCGTGTCCGTCGTCGAGCAGGAACTTCACTATCAGATCCACACGTTGTACGCGGACCACCACGGCTGGCTGCGGACGTGGCTTAAGGGTCGTCTGGGCTGTCCGGAGCAAGCGGCCGATATCGCACATGACACCTATCTGCGTGTGCTCAAGCTGGAGCAGCTTCCGTCCTCCGAGCCGCGGGGGTATCTCTCGCGGATCGCCAAGGGCCTTGCGATTGACGCTTGGCGGCGCCGGCAGATTGAGGCGGCGTATATCGAGTTGATCGCGTCGTCGGATGTCGAAGTTCCTTCCGAGGAGCAGCGTGCTTTGATTGTCGAGGCGCTGGTTGAGCTCGATCGAATCCTCGATGCGCTGCCTCCCAAGGTAAAGCGGGCCTTCCTTCTGCGAAAGCTCGAGGGGCTGCGCTACGCCGAGATTGCCGCACAGCTGGGCGTCACGTCGTCGTCCGTGGAGAAGTACGTGGCCACAGCCGTGTTGTGCTGCGCGCAGGCGCAGATCGTCCCCGAAGCCTGACTGCGCGCAACCCGGATCACGTGCGATGAGCGGGCGCGGCAGCGCGATGGTGGATCCCGACGTCCTGGCAAAAGCCAGCGTGTGGACCGCCCGTCTGTGGGCTGACGATGTCACCGAACAAGATCGTGCCGCGTGTCGAGCGTGGTGTGAAGCGCATCCAGACCATGCCCGCGCGTGGTCGATCGTGCACGACGTGGGTCAACAAATCTCCGCGCTCTCGAAGGCGGGTGCGCGGGCCACGTTGTTGGATCGGCGTGTATCCGACCCAGTCCGCCGGCGCGCCTTGAAGGCTCTCGGCGCACTGTTGACGGTGGGGCTTGGCGGGCACGCGGTGAGCCGGACCGGCCCGTGGCAGCGTCGTGTTGCCGACCATGCCACGCGGATCGGCGAAATCCGAGCGCTGTCGTTGCCTGACGGAGGGCGCGTGGTTCTGGACTCGGCCACGGCTCTCGACATCGTCTACACCGGCGACGAGCGCCGCCTGCGCCTTCGCACCGGCAGGATTTCCGTCGTCACGGCGCCCGATCCCATGGCGCCGGCGCGAGCGTTCTGTGTGGAGACCGTACACGGAACGGCGCTGGCGCTCGGTACCGAGTTCAGCGTCCACCACCTCGACAACAGCACCGAGGTGGTGGTGCAGCACGGAAAAGTAGAACTTCGGCCTCAGCACGCCGTTTCCGCGGCGGTGCGCCTGATAGCGGGGCAACGCGCTGGGTTTACCCAGGAGCATGTCGACGACATTCGGACCGCCGCGCCGGGCGCTGAGGTCTGGACCCGGGGTCTGTTGGTGGCCAATGACCTGCGCCTGTCGGAATTCGTGACGACCGTGAGCCGCTACCGGGTGGGGGTCCTGCGATGTGACGAGCGCGTCGAAGAACTGCGCGTGACCGGCGTATTCCCGCTGCAGGACACCGATCGTGCCCTTGCCAACCTGACGCTCGGAATCCCGGTGGACATCGCCTACCGCAGCTCGTGGTGGGTGACGGTGGTGCCACGCCCCTCTGCCGGGACCTGATGCTGCGCGCGGTCGCCTCGCCAGCGTGAGGGTGAAATATTTTGCTCCGATGATTGAGGGTTTGTGGATTTCGTTCGGTACACCTTGTGACAACTACAGAATCACAGGGAGCTTCACCGCATGAAACGCACCCCCTGGGCTGGCAGCGGCCCCCGGTCCTCGAATCGCGCCCGGCACCCCATCGGAATCCAGCGTCGCCTGATGGTGCTCACGGCTGCGGCCATCTTTAGTGGCACCGTCACGCCTGCTTGGGCTCAGGACCTAAACGGCGTAGCTGCAGCCAATGCCGCATCGAGCGCTGTGCGGTCTTTCAAAGTACCGGGGGGCGCGTTGGCGGATTCGCTCAACGCCTTCGCTGTCGCCGCGAGCGTAGAGCTGTCGGTCGACTCAGCGCTCACGCGCGGTAAGACCAGCGATGGCTTGCAGGGTGCCTTTACGATCGAGCAGGGCTTCGCCGCACTCCTGGCGCCGCACGCGCTCCAGGTCGTGCGCGGCGAAAACGGAGCCTACTCGCTGCGACCCGCACCGCCGAAGGTCGAGGGCGCCACGGTTCTGCCGGTGGTGATCGTCACGGCCAACCAGCAGGCGGAGCCGCACCAATATCGTGTGGAGTCCTCTTCGGTTGCGCTGTTCTCCGAAACCCCGCTGCTCGAGGTCCCGTTCAGCGTCGGCATTTACAACGAGACGCTTATCGAGGATCAGCGCGCTTTTACCCTCCGGGAAGTCCTGCAGAACGACCCCAGCGTTGCGATCCAGATGCCCGGCGGTTTCTACGGCACCCAGAATTTCAGCTCGCGCGGTTTTCGGGTGGACAACTTCAACGGCTACCGGCTCGACGGGTTGCCAGTGATCCACACGGTCGAGTCCTCCATCGACGACAAGTCGCGGGTGGAACTGCTCAAGGGGCCGGCTGCACTGCGCTTCGGGTTCATGGCTCCCGGTGGCGCCATCAATCTCGTGCGCAAACGGCCGACACCGGAATTCTCGACGTCCCTGCAATTCGACGCCGACACCTTCAGCAACCTGTACTCGCAGATCGACGTCAGCGACACCGTGCTGGATGAAACGTTGGGCTACCGCCTGGTGCTCGCCGGCGACGACTTCGACAGCTTCTACGACCACGCTGGCGGCGATCGCATGACGGGCTCGCTCTACACCGAGTGGAAGCCGAGCGAGCGGGTGATGCTCTGGACCTCGGTCGGCGCCCAGGATCTCGAACGCAGCGGCTACTACGGCCCGATGATCACGGCCAACGGGCAGATCCTCGATACCGGCGTTAAGACCAACATCATGCAGGGATGGGCGCGCAACCGGCACGAGACGCTCGATGCGGCGATCGGCAGCGACGTTGTTATCAACCAGGACTGGAAGCTGCGCGCCTCATTCAATCACCAGGACGCGGACCGCGAGTCCCGGCTGTCCTATCCCTACTCCGTCGAGGACAATGGCGACTACACCGAGGGCGCGTTGATCACCAACGGGCCGTTCAAATGGGAAACCCAGGGGGGGCACCTGCACCTCGAGGGCGGGTTCGCCACCGGCAGCCTGCGGCACGATGTGGTGGTCGGCGCCCAGTACTCCGCCTACGAATCTTCCGGCCAGCGCAGTTTTCCTGACGTGGGCCCGAACAACGCCTATGAGCTGAATCCCCTGCCCCGCCCCGATGGAGGCCCGTGGGGGACGCCGCCGGGCAAATTCGAGTACGAGGAAACCGGCTTCTTCGCGACCGATACTGTCGCCTTTAACGAGAAGATCTCCGTTCTGCTGGGAGTCCGCTACGGCGAGTACGAGAACACCTACGCCGACGACCCTGCATCCAATGACCGCGTCCACGCCTGGTCACCGGCGCTGGCCCTGATGTACGCGCCCGTGGGAAACGTTCGCAGCTATGTGACCTACACCCGGGGAATGCAGGACGGTGGATTCGCGAAACGACTGGCGGTAAACGCCTTCGAGCCGCTCGGCGTCCAGAAATCGGAGCAATGGGAAGCCGGCGTCAAAGGCGAATGGATCGATGGTCGGGTGACCGGAGAGGCGGCCGTCTTCCAGATCGAGCAGGATCTCGCCACGTTGGATGCCGACGGCGTGGACCGCTTCGACGGTCTGCAACGGCATCGTGGACTCGAATTCGCTTTGCGTGGCCTCGTTACCGCCCAGTTGCAGGCAGGAGTCGCCGCAATGCTTCTCGACGCCGAGCAGGTTGATACCAGCGACCCCGCCCTGGATGGCAAACGCCCGCAGTACGTCCCGGCATATCAGGCCAACGTGTGGGGCGAGCTCGCGATTCCGCGGATTTCGGGTCTGTCCATGATCGCCAATGCGCGCTTCGTCGACGGGCAATATCTCGACCAGGCCGAGCAGTTCGACATCGACAATTACTGGGTTCTCGACCTCGGCGGTCGCTATCGGTTCAAAGCGAATGCCACTGAATGGACACTGAGGCTGAACGTCGAGAATGTCCTCGACAAGCGTTACTACGAATCGGGCGAGTTCTATGCGGGCGACGCCGGCTATCTGGGTTACGGCGCCCCGATATCGGCGACTTTCTCGGTCGCGCTGAGCTTCTAAGTTCGTAGGTGCAGCTTCAGGACTCTGCCTGAGACCATGTGCGGTGAAGCCCGGCGGCGATGGTCGGGTTTCACTGCATTCATGGTGTTGTTTCCGGCGGTGGCTCCTCCACCACCGTCCACTATCGCGAACGTTGCCGCACCTGGATCGGCAGCAGTTTCTCGAGATCGCGTAGCAGGCCGTCCGGATCGTCGAGATGGTAGAGGCCGTACACCGGTAGATGCGCAGCGACCTGATCGCAGCGCAGATCGCCCGGCCGGTAGCGCGAGAGTTCGGCGAGGAAGTTGCGTAGCGGCTCTACTACACCGGACCGTAAGCCGAACTCGCTGTGGGCGACCGCGGGCAAATTCGGAATCTTCGTCGACGAACAAACCGCGGGGGATCATTTACGCCCGAAGTTCAGTAGGCAGTGGGGCTGACGTATTCAGTTAGTGGTTCAGCGATCTGCGCGTCGGCGGGGCTTTCGGCGCTCCTTACAAGGTTCTGCTCTGCGTGACCTGCATCGTCATCGCCATCCTGTCGGTGACCGGCGTCGTCATCTGTTGGCGAAAGCGCAGGGTCCGGTCTTGACCAACCACTTCTAGAAATAAGAAGGTAATGATATAACAATACAAAAGTATCGTATCTTTCTCCGAATCGGACACGGAAATGAGGAGCCGAACTGTCAGAGATCCGGCGTATGTGTCTCGCAGAGTTTTGGTCGCAATCGGCGCAGCAAGCCTTCTGTGCGGTGGTACGGCCGGATTAGCCATTCGTGCCTCGCACGAACCAGGCGCCGAGCGCATTCCTATCGTGGTCTATCGGTCAGTTACGTGTCGCTGCTGCATCGCATGGAACGAATACCTTGAGCGCAATGGTTTCGACGTTGACGGCCGGGTGACGCGAGACATCCACCAAGTGCGCCGACTCTTTGGCGTGCCGAAACAGCTTCGTGCTTGCCACACAGCGATCGTCGATGGATACGTCATTGAGGGCCACGTGCCTGCGGCTGACATCAAGCGCCTCATCAAGAGTCGAGAGCCCGTTCGTGGCCTAGTGGTCCCCGGGATGCCGGGGGCAAGTCCAGGGATGCGCGAGTTCAGCCCCCGCCGCGCCGATTACGACGTGCTGGCCTTTCAGCCGAATGGAGAGACATACGTCTACACACGACACGACGGTAGTGTCGAGCCTTGAAGGTGCGGGTGGTTTGAGAAAAAGGCAATCGAAAGGTGTGAATGCTCGATGAGGAAGCACTTTACATGTCAATATCATTAACGTTATAACATCACATAACAATCCTTGAACCTCTATGGCGCAACACTAAATGCCATTGCTACCAGTAACTGTGCTTTCCGGATTCCTTGGTTCAGGGAAGACCACGCTGCTGAACCACGTTCTCGCCAATCGGGAGGGACGGCGCGTTGCCGTCATCGTCAACGATATGAGCGAGGTCAACGTCGACGCAGCGATCGTCGATGGTCAGGCAAATTTGTCTCGCACCGAAGAGAAGCTAGTCGAGTTCAGCAACGGTTGTATCTGCTGCACCCTACGCGATGATCTGCTCCAGGAGGTCACGCGACTGGCGCGCGAAGGACGCTTCGATCACCTGCTGATCGAGTCCACTGGCATCTCCGAGCCAATGCCGGTCGCTGCGACGTTCGCTGTGCGTGACGCAGAAGGTTTTTCCCTGGCCGACCTCACCCGCATCAATTCCATGGTGACGGTGGTTGATGCCGCCAACCTCTTGGGCGACTACTCGTCGACCGATTATTTGCGCGATCGGGGCCAATCGCTTGGT
This sequence comes from Panacagrimonas perspica, assembly GCF_004364935.1. GTDB lineage: Bacteria > Pseudomonadota > Gammaproteobacteria > Nevskiales > Nevskiaceae > Panacagrimonas > Panacagrimonas perspica. The sequence goes on from NZ_SOBT01000011.1 coordinate 115,584, forward strand.
GATGGCGATGAACGCAACGTCGTCGATCTCCTTGTGGACCAGATCGAGTTTGCCGACACCATAGTCGTCAACAAGATCTCTGAGGTAGACAACGCCAAGCGCCAGGATGTGCTCGCGGTGGTCAAAGCTCTGAACCCCGGAGCGCATGTAGTCCTGTCGGATTTCGGGCGTGTTTCCGCGGTGGAACTGCTGGAAGGATTTCGCTTCGATCCGGGCCAAGCCGAGCGTAATCCAGGGTGGGCCAAGGAGCTGCGAGGCGAGCACACGCCGGAGTCCGAACAGTACGGCATCACCAGCTTCGTCTACCGCGAGCGTCGGCCGTTTCATCCTCAGCGCTTACACGAGCTTGTTCAATCGAGCTGGCCCGGTGTGATTCGCTCGAAGGGCTGGTTCTGGATCGCCAGCCGCCCGGACCTCGTGTGCCAGCTGTCGCAAGCCGGAAGCACCTTGTCGCTGGGCGCTGTGGGCCTGTGGTGGGCCAGTCCGCGCGCGAAGAAGGCGCCACCGGAAATGATGCAGCGCCTGCGCCCGGTCTGGGACACCACCTACGGCGATCGCCGTCAGGAGCTCGTCTTCATTGGAATCGAACTGGACGAGGCCGCCCTGCGCGCGCGTCTGGATGAGTGCCTGCTTTGCCCCTTGGAGATCGCGCGGGGCGTCGAGACGTGGCGTGACCTGCCGGATCCATTTCCGGCGTGGGCGTCGACTGGAGGTGTTGCGGTATGAGCGGAACCGCCGGTGGGGTGGGCGAACCGGTCGCCTTCGATGCGGAGCACGCGGCGCGCTACGACGAGCGCTTCGCAGCGCTTGCGCCGATCACACAGGCATTGCACCTCCTGATTCGCAGTTTGCTCGCGGACCTGCCGGCGCGAGCCCGGATCCTGTGCGTGGGGGCGGGCACCGGTGCGGAGATGATGGCGCTCGCGCCGCTGTTCCCCAGCTGGCACTTCACCGCGGTCGACCCCTCGGCGCCAATGCTGGCCGTATGCCGCCGCAAGGCAGAGGATGCTGGGTTCGCGTCCCGATGCACCTTCCACGAAGGCTATCTCGATAGCTTGTCCACCCCAGCGGATTTCGACGCCGCGACCTGTGTGCTGGTGTCGCAGTTTCTGCTGGAACGCAACGCGCGCGTCGGCCTGTTCCGCCAAATCGCGTCGCGTCTGCGGCCGGGTGGCTGGCTGATCAATGCCGACCTGTCTGCCGACCTCGATGCCGAGCGGGGGGTGGCTCTAATCGAGCAGTGGATCGGTCTGATGCGCGCGTCGGGCCTCGGTGACGCCGAACTTCAACGGCTGCGTACGGCATATCGACGTGATGTCGCGGTCGTCGCGCCGGCCCAGATCGAGTCGATGCTGGCTGAAGCCGGCTTTCGCCACACGATTCCGATCCACCAAGCGCTGCTGATCCACGCCTGGGCGAGCCGGACGCTCGTTTCCCCCTAGGAAAAATCTGATGTCGAACATTCACCCGCGGCACCACGGCGGCTCTGTTGCTGTCTTCGATGCGCAGCGAACTGTGCTGGGCCTGGCGCTCGCGCTGCCCTGGTGCGCGCAGGCGCAGACCCTACCCGTACCGCCAGAACCCGCAGTGACGCTCGAGGAGGTGGTGGTCGAGGCGCATCCGCTCGGCCGCACGGCCGAGGAACTGGTCCGGCCGGTGGACGTCCTCTCCGGCGAGGAACTCGAACGGAGCCGCAACGGCACCATCGGTGACGTGCTGGCACATCGTCCCGGCGTCTCGAACGCCAGCTTCGGACCCGGCGTGGGACGGCCGGTAATACGCGGGCAGGGCACGCCACGCGTGCAGGTGCTCGACAACGGCATTGCAACGATGGACGCCTCGTCGATCAGCGCGGACCACGCCGTGGGCGTGGACCCGCTGGGAGCCGACCGCGTGGAGATCATCAAGGGCCCGGCGACGCTTCTCTACGGAGGGGCCGCGTCCGCCGGTGTGGTCAACCTGGTCGACGATCGCCTGCCCGACAAGGTTACTCCGGGTCTCAACCTGCGCGGTCTGACCAGCTATGGCAGCAACGCCGACGAGAAGAACGCTGCGCTGCGAGCGCACTACGGCACCGGCCCGCTGCAACTGGGTGCGCAGTACGGTACGCGCCGGGCCGGCGACTTCTCGGTGCCGGGCTACGCTGCTCGCCAGTCCGAAGGCGGACATGTGCACGAGGGCGAGGAAGAAGAGACCCCACGCCGCAACGTACTCGACAACAGCCGTCTGCGCAGTGACAGCATCGGTGCCTCTACCGCCTATGTCGGCGCGCGCGGCATGTTCGGCGTCGCGATGAGCGATCTCGAATCCGAGTACGGCATTCCCTCGGGCGGTCACCATCATCACGACCACGAGGGCGAAGAGGATGAAGCGGGCCACAGTCACGACGGGGTGCGCATCGAACTCGAGCAGACGCGCTACGACCTGCGTGGACTTCTGCTGGCACCGATGGCCGGCATCGAAGATGTCGAGGCGCGCGTCGGCATCAACGACTACCAGCACCGTGAGGTCGAGCCAAGCGGCACGATTGGAACAGTCTTCGACGTCGAAGAGATCGAAGCACGCCTACAGGCCACACACTTGCCCGCGGGTCTGTGGCAGGGCGTGCTTGGTCTGCAGTATGGACATCGCGATTTCGTCGCCGTCGGCGCAGAGGCCTTCGTGCCACGCACCAAAACCGAGTCGCTAGGACTGTTCGTCGTCGAAGACCGCCCGTTTGGAGAGCACCGACTCGAGCTCGGTGCGCGCGTCGATCACTTGAAGCACGCGCCTGAAGCTGAGCGTGCGCGCAATATGGATTTCACCACTTGGAGCTTGTCGGCAGGGATCTCGTTCCTATTGGTCGAGCATCTCCACCTGCGCCTCAACGCGCAGCAAGCCGAGCGCGCACCCTCTGCCGAGGAGCTGTACGCGAACGGCCCTCACTTGGCGACGTCAAGCTTTGAACGCGGAAGTCAGGCTTTGGATCCGGAGGCGACAAGCAGCTTCGAGGTCGCATTCCTGCGCGACCATGGCCGACTTCAGTGGGAAGTCGGGGCCTTCTATAGCCATATTGCCGACTACGTTTACCTGAGCGAAGTCGACGTTGGCCTCGACGCCGACGGCGGAGGCACTGCCGACTCCGACGGCGAAGCTGATCGTGTGGACGAGGATGGCAGTTTCGACGCCGATGGCGAGCTGCTACTTGTCGACCAGCGCCAGGAAGATGCGCGCTTCTATGGTGGCGAGGTCAGCGTTTCCTATGCGGTGCTGGACAGAGGCCCAGCGCGTCTGAGCCTGCAGGCATTCGGCGATGTCGTACGCGGTGAGCGCGACGGCGGCCGCGATCTGCCGCGGATACCACCGTTGCGCGGCGGCGTGGGCTTCGAGGCCAGCTACTCGGCATTCAGCGGCGGAGTGCGCTACCTCCGTGCAGACAAACAAGACCGCAAGGCCACGCTGGAAACCAACACGCCGGGTTACGACTTGGTCACGGCCGACTTCGACTATCGCTTCCGGCTGGCTGGCGTGACGGCCACGCTGTTCGTTCAGGGTCGCAATTTGCTCGACGAGAAGGTGCGTCTATCCACGTCCTTCCTCAAGGACGTGGCGCCACTACCCGGCCGGTCGATCTTCACCGGTATCCGCTTCGATTTCAGGCCGCCCGCCTGAGGTTCCCTTTCCACCTTTGATAAACCCTAGGGCGTCTTTATGTCCATCTCCCTTCCCGCTTTCCGCTCCCTGCGCCCGTGCGCGTTCCTCGCCGTCGCGGCACTCGCTGCTTGTAGTGACAACGACAACCTGCCGGCCGACGCACACGATCACGATCATGTCGAAACGTCAGGTCGCTTAGTGATCGCCGAGGCCGGCGCGCCTACCGTCCATGTCTACGATCTGGACACTGAGGCGCTGCTCGATTCGTTCACCCTGGATTTCCCGTCCAGCGCCGTCCAGCCGAGCCCGAATCGCCGCTACGCGGTAGTGGCCCAGCGCGCGGACAACCGCACGCAGTTCATCGATGGCGGCATCTGGCAGGAGGATCACGGTGATCACTTGCACGACTACCTGGAGGATCCTCTCCTCATGGCTTTCAAGCTCGATGGTGTGCGCCCGACCCATTACGAGTTGCACGATGAGTTAGCAGCGCTGTTTTTCGATGGCAACGCGACCACCGGCGACAACGCCGGCGTCGCCCTGCTGACCGACGAGAGCATCACTAATGGAGAGACAGAGGCCACGCTCGATCTGCCGGCAGCAATGCACGGCACCGCGGAGCCGCGCGGCGACTACCTCCTGGCCACTTACCGCGACGGTGCCGCGGCGGGCACGCTGCCCTCTGCAGTGGAGCTCTACCAGCGCAACGCCAGCAGTTATAGCTTCGTGCAACGCTTCACCGAACCCTGCCCGGATCTGCACGGCAGCTACTCCAACGATTCTCACTCCGCCTTCGGGTGCAGCGACGGCGTGTTGGTCGTTACCCAGTCCGGCACTACGTTCACAGCTACCAAGGTGCCGAATCCAGCCGGCATGGCCGCAGGCGCGCGGGTCGGTACGGTGGTGGGGCACCATGGACTGCAGGGCTTCGGCGGCATCGCCGGCAGCGCGCTGTACGCGATTAACGCAGTGGCGGGCAGCATGACCGAGGTCGACTGGAACGGTGCCACTGCGGTGACGCGCGTAGCCCACGCCATGGATGCGCACGCCGAGACCTTCTTGATCCTGGACAGCGCCGGCATGCTGCATTTCCTCGATCCGGCCAGCGGCTGGAGCACGCGGGGCACGGTCAAGGTGCTCGACAGCATTGCGGCGAGCCCCGCACCGCAGCCGTCCATCTCGGTAAGCCACGCCGGCGACATCGCGTTCGTGTCGGATCCCGGCGATCAGAGCATTGCGGTGATCGATCTGGTGAAGCGCACCGTGGCTGAACGAATCGACCTTGGCTTCACGCCCGCGGGGTTCACCTGGCTGGGTCTGCCCGAGCACGCGCATTGAAGCGAATCAGGCTTGCGGGAAGCGGCGCCGATATCTCGGTCGCCGCTCCTGCGCCGAACGATCCGAATCCCAAAGCATGACCATGACGCACTCTCATCCTGATCGTCCCGCGGGCGACCGTGCCGCCATCCTGCTGGCAGGTCTCTGTGCCGTGCATTGCCTGCTGTTACCCCTGGTCGTTCCGATGTTGCCGTGGTTGGCACTGCTGACGGAGAACGACACGACGGTGCATCGCTGGCTGCTGCTGGCCATCGTGCCGGTCAGCGTTTTTGCCCTGGCGCGCGGATGTGCGAGACATCGCCGGTTATCGGTTTTCAGTATCGGCGTCTGTGCTGTCGCATTGTTGTTAGTAGCGCCTTTTGCGGAGTTTCTGCCGCCACGATGGGAGCAAGGCCTGACCTTGATCGGCAGCGCTGCACTTTCGATCAGTCATCTGCTCAATCTTCAGGCGATCCGGCGCGCGCAACCCCGCCTACTTGGGTTGACCTGAGTGGCACTCGAGATCAGACAGCTGGGGCCCGAGTCTCCCGATCATCGATTGCCGGTTTGCCTGCTCACCGGTTTTCTCGGCGCCGGGAAGAGCTCGTTGCTGAACTTCGTACTGCGCCATCCCTGGATGGAGGGCACAGCGGTGGTGATCAATGAGTACGGCGCGGTTGGCGTGGATCATCACTTGGTCGAGTCGGCACCGGAGGACACTGCGTTGGTCGCGGATGGCTGCATCTGTTGCACGGCCAGCGGGCAACTCGCCGACGCGCTGATGAGCTTGTTCCTGCGAGCGCAACGACGGCAGTTCACGTTGCGCCGCGTCATCCTGGAGACGACCGGCCTGGCCGAACCTGCGCCCATCCTGCGGCAGTTCGTTTCGCATCATCAACTGAAAGAACGTTTCGTGATCGACAGCGTGGTGACGCTGGTAGATGCGGCCAACGCCGCGTCGACGCTTGATGCGAGCGACATCGCCGTGCTGCAGGTCACAGGCGCCGACCGGTTGATGGTGACGAAGATCGATCTAGTAAACGAAGCTGACGCGTGCAGGCTGGAACGGCGCCTTGCCGAAATGAACCCCGACGCGGTGATCGAGCGCGTGCTCCAAGGCGTCGCGCCACCGCAAGCCTTGTTCAGCGGCGTGCATCGGCGTGCGGCTAGCGGCGCCGACCTGGGCGTGATGTTCGGCAACGTCGATCTTCTGCGCTTCACCCCTGACGTAGCATCGCGGGGCCCGCTGCTGGCGCCGCGCGATCGCACACCGGCCGATCATGCGATTCAGACCTTCAGCCTGATCTTGGATGAACCGATAGCGCCGTCCACTTTCTTCGGCTGGACGGATTTTCTGCGCAGCTTGTGCGGGCCGACGCTCTTGCGCATGAAGGGCCTGGTGAACCTGAAGGGGCAAACATTGCCGACGGTGGTGCACGGGGTCCAGAACGTCTTCCATCCCACACGGCAACTGCCGGCTTGGCCCAGCGAAGATCAGCGCACGAGGCTGGTCTTCATCACGCGCGGCTGGGGTCAGGACGTGGTGGGAAGCACGCTGGATTGGCTGCAGGCACGCCCTGTTCTTGCATCCGCTGGAGACCCCGAATGCACGGCGCCGCGTTGATGCGGGTGATTCCCGCCCTGTTGTATGCCGCTACTGCGCGTTCCGGATCGTCACAACGGGCCCTATCGCAGGAAACGGCTCCGCAGAAACCTCTGACGGCCCAGCGGCACCAGCCGCCGCGGTTTGACGAAATCGAAACAGGCTCGCTGCCCCCGTTGCATCGACCTCCGCTGGGCGGCAGAACATGGGGCGCTCGCGAGACGGGAGGTTGTTGTCACGAGACCCCAGACGGCGATATTTACTGCCACGGGGCTTTTCATTGAACGCTGCACTCGCGCTTCATGGCCTGTCTTTCAACTATGGTGACCGCACCGTGTTGCGCCTCGATGCGCTGACTCTGCAGCCGGCCGAGACTTGCGCGGTCATCGGCCCTTCCGGGTGCGGAAAGACCACATTGCTGCACTTGGTCGCCGGCCTGCTGCGTCCGACGCTAGGCACAGTCAGCGTGTGTGGTCAGCGGCTGGACGAACTCTCGGTCAGCGCCTGTGACCGGTTTCGCGGGCGAAACATGGGCATCGTCTTCCAACGCCTTCACCTGTTGCCGGCGTTGAGTGTGCTGGAGAACCTGCTGTTGGCCCAGCACCTGGCACGCGTGTCGCGCGACGGCGCCGCCGCGAATGCGCTGCTGGATGCGCTGGGGATCGGAGAGCTGGCGCGGGCACGGCCGGCACAGTTGAGCCAGGGGCAGTCACAGCGCGTGGCGATCGCGCGTGCGCTGGTTCACCGGCCTTCGTTGCTCCTGGCGGACGAGCCAACCTCCAGTCTGGACGATGGCAATGCCGTGCGCGCGATTGAACTGCTGCGCACGCAGGCGCAGTCGATCGGCGCCGCGTTGCTTGTGGTCACGCACGACCGGCGCATCCGCGGCCAGCTGGATCGCGAGGTCGTGCTCGGAGGCGCGGCATGAACTGGCCGCGCCTTGCCCTCGCCAACTTGCGCGCGTCGCCATTGACCTCGCTGGTCAACGTGGTGCTGCTGGGCCTGGGAACCGCGAGCATCGTGCTGCTGCTGTTGATCGGCGAGCAGCTGTCTTCGACGCTGACGCGCGATGCACGCGGTATCGACCTGGTGATCGGTGCCAAGGGCAGCCCCGTACAGCTGGTGCTCTCCAGCGTCTACCACGCTGACCTTCCGACCGGGAACATTCCCAAGGCCGAGGCCGACCGTTGGGCGTCCGATCCTCGCGTTGCGCGCGCTGTTCCGCTGTCACTGGGCGACAGCTACCGCGGCTTCCGTATCGTAGGCACCACGCCCGGCTACGCTGCACTGTATGACGGACAGCTGGCCGCTGGTCGTTTCTGGAAAGCGCCCATGGAAGCCGTGGCCGGTGCTGCCGCTGCGCGCGAGGCGCGACTGCAGGAAGGCAGCCACCTGGTCGGCGCGCATGGGCTCGTCGGTGGAGGGCACGCGCATGCCGGCCATCCCTATCGTGTGGTCGGCGTGCTGGCACCTACCGGGACAATCCTCGACCGCCTGATCCTTACCTCGCTCGACAGCGTCTGGGAACTGCATGAGGCCGGACATCCTGAAGACGACCACGACGCGGATCACGATCACGGACACGCTCACGGACACGCTCACAAGTCCGATCCCCTGCCTGAAGCCGAGGCGAGTCACGACCAGGAAGCGGATCACGCGCACGATGATGCGGCTACCGGCGATTCGGAGGGGCGCGAGATAACAGCGCTGCTGGTGCGATATCACTCGCCGCTGGCCGCCACCACGCTGCCGCGGCAGATCAATGCGGAATCCAGCTTGCAGGCGGCGGCACCCGCATCCGAAATCACTCGGTTGCTGCAGCTCGTCGGGCTGGGGCTGGATGGATTGCGTGCCTTTGCCGGCGTGCTGATCCTCACCGCTGCCTTCAGCGTGTTCGCTGCCTTGTACGGCGCTCTGAAGGCTCGCCGCTACGATCTTGCGATGCTGCGCTGCCTTGGAGCGACGCGCGCCGAAGTGTTGCTAAGTTTGTTGCTCGAAGGTCTGCTTCTCGTTGCCGCGGGCGCACTGCTCGGCTTCGCTCTCGGCCACGGCACGATGGAGGTGCTGGGGCGATGGATGGCGGCGAGCCGCGGTGTGTCGGCTACGGGGTGGACTTGGCTGCCAGCCGAAATGGTACTGATCATCGGACTGGTCACAATCGGGCTTCTCGCGACGTTGCTGCCGGCCTGGCAGGCGTACCGCACCGACGTTGCGCGAATTCTCGCAGGCTGAACCTATGCGATCTGGATGGCCGATTCTGTTCGCCGCATGCCTTGTCGTCGTTGCCTGCGGGTCCGGCGAGCCCGCCGCCGAAAAGACCCACAAGGAGCTGAGCGTGGACGAACTGAACGCGGAGCCTGCCGAGCCGTCGCTCGATGCCGGCGCCTTGCCGCCGGCCAGGTCCACGAACGACGGCGATTTTCCCGCCGTGGCGATGACCGGCTCTCCGGTCGACATCGCCCAGGCGAAGTCCCTGCGGCTGCGACTGGTAGCCGAGACCGCCTATCTCGACGAGCGTCAGCGCTACGTCGTGGACCTGTTGGAACGCGATCTGGCCTACCTGACGCTTGTCGTCGAAACCGCGGATGGGCGACCGGTTCGTGGTGCCATTCCGCAGTTCAGCGTCACCGGAAGTTCGCGCATGGTGCCGATGACCGAACACCCGACCACCGACGATTCGGGCTGGCTCGATTTCGGCGTGGTGGGTGGCAAGATGGGCAGCGATCGCGTGGACGTGACCGTGGCGGACCAGAAGATCGAAGTGCTGCTCAATGTCATCAGTCTGAAAGCGATGGGGTTCGCCAAGCTCGACGAGATCGAAGGCGGGCTGCGTTGGGAGACCCTGATGCAGGCGCGCCTTCGCTTCGAAGGAGAGAAGGTCAGCGCCGACTTTCCGGCCGAGATCGCGATGAAGCACGGCAAGACCGTCAAACTGATCGGCTTCATGATGCCGCTGGAAGCCGAGGAGAACCAGAAGCATTTCCTGCTGACTTCCAACCCTCCCAGTTGCTTCTTCCACATTCCGGGCGGACCAGCTGGTGCCGTCGAGGTGTTCGCCGACACGGGCGTCAAGGCGTCGTGGGACCCGATCGTCCTGGAAGGCCGGTTCGAGACGGTGCAGGGTGGGCAACTGGGGGTGATCTACCGGCTGCGGCAAGCCCGGGTGATGTCGAAGTGATTTGCACCGTGGTCTGTGCTGCCATACTCCACGAGTCTATGATTTGCCCATGAACTCGAAGAAGACGCCGGTCCGCGCGATCCGCTCCCGCGAGCTTCCAGCCGCGGCGCGACGGGTGGCTGAAGAGGCCTGCGCCAAGGCAGGTGAGCGCCTGACCGCCGCGCGCACTCAAGCGTACGCCGAGCTGCTGGCGCAGACTCGACCGATTTCCGCTTACGAACTGCTCGCACTCATGGAGCAGAAGGAAGGCCGTAAGCTCGCGCCGCTCACCGCCTACCGACAACTGGACTTCCTTGTGCGCGTAGGGTTGGTGCACAAGCTGCCGTCGGCTCAAGCGTACGTGGCGTGCAAGCATCTGGACCACCCGCACGACAGCCTTTACTTGGTCTGCTCGTCTTGTGGGAAGGCCGACGAGCTGGAATCCGATAGCTTGGCTGATCTCCTCAGCAAGGCAGCGCGGAGCCGAGGCTTCAAGCCGGAGAAGCCCATCGTTGAGATTCCGGGGCTTTGCCAGACCTGCAAGCACTAGTGACGAACTAGTCAGGCGCTCCCGATGGTCGCAGCCCTCGGCCGCGAAAAGAAAGTCCACAACGTGTCTCTTTCTTCATCGCAAACGCTGAGGAATGACCGCTTGGGGCACGGATCCAATCGGTCGTTGCTCGCACCGTGAACTAGGCGTTCAAAGCGCCTGCTGGCTTCGCGAGATCCTCGGTTCCGATCGTCATGGTTTCGGTGGCGACGTGACGCGCGCGGGACGGTAGCGGCTCAGCTTCCCGCTTGCGAGCCAAGGCGCACGATCCCGTCGATCGAACGGTTGTAGGTCGCGATCAGTACCTGGCGGGCCTGTTCGTCGGAGACGCCTCGCGCGATCCAGTTGGCTCCCCAGCGGATTCTGCAACCGTCCTGTGCATCGTCCAGGTAAACGACCGCGTGGTAATGATCGACCGGCAGTGGCGACTCATTGATGATCGAATAGGACACCAGTCGATTCTCGACGAGCGCTTCGAGGCGCTCCTCGATCGTGCCCGGCTTCCCGGCGAGCCGGATCGTTCGGACGCTGCCGATTCCCGAGCCGCGCATCTCGACGGATTCGATGACGTCGGGCAGTCGGCGTTTGATGCCCCCGAAGTCCGCGAGTAGCGCGTAGACGCGACTCGGTGAGAGGGCGACGATTCTCTCGACGAGGACGTCGTAGGCCATCTGATACTCCTTCATCGCGATGAGCTTTGGTGGAAAAGGCTAATGCGCGCGATTCTAGGATCGTGGACGCTGTGCCTTCCATACTTCAGTCCCAACGTTCAGTCACCTCGGGGCTGTCGGAGTGCAGTGAAAAGGCGCCTGCATATCTACTACCGCGCCTTGCCCCGAGGGTCCGTCACGCATCGACCGGACCGCCCGGCCACCCAGGCGCCGCGGATCCAAGTCAGATCCGGCATCGCCGACGCTCTTTACGACGTGTGGATCGCGATGAAGACCGTGCCGAGCTTCAGGTCGGCGAGGCCGTCCAGGCTGGGACCGTTCGGATCGGGAAGGTCGCAGTTGTTCTTGATGGTGCAGGTGCGGAGCGAGGGCGCATCCGTCTGGACCGGGGCGAAACCGTCGAGGCTCGGCCCATTCTGATCCGGAAAGTCGCAGTTGCCCTTGCTGGGGCAGGTCCTGATCGATGGCGCCTTGCTGTCGTGGCCGACGCTGGTGTCGGCGAAGCCATCGAGACTCGGACCGTTCATGTCGTGCTGGCCGTGCTGTTTGACGCCAGCCGGGACCGGGACCACGAAGCCATCAAGGCTCGGGCCGTTCGGATCAGGGGGCTCGCAGTTGCCCTTGACGGTGCAGGTCCTGAGCGACAGCGGGCCGTCCGCAGTCGCAGCGAACGACGAGGTCGACACGAACGACAGCGCGATGGCAGAGACGGCGACGGCTGCCTGGAGTGCTTTGGTGAGGTTCATCGTGAATCTCCGGTGAGGTGTTTGGCCGAAGAGATCGTCCCTTCGATGGACGCTACTTTGCTCGCCTGAGCGCCGGACATCCTTCCCACGGATAAACAAGATTCAAACTTCGTTTACACCTTGAGATCCGAAGCGTCCGGGTCAGCAGCGTCGATTCGATCGGCGCTGCCCCTTGAGCTTCGGCCTCCACTGTGCGGGCCCGAGAGTCGGGGCGACTTCCGCGAGACGGGTGAGCACGCGTTGCAGTCCCTCTTCGTCCTTCGCTACGTCGGACCTCGGACGAAAGGCAATGCCGGCCGAGCGAACCAAGCTGCGAAAGCTATTTCGAGACCGGCTACTTGCATTGCCTGAATCACTGGCGCAGAACGTCTGACCACTGAAGCGAACGTTTGGGGCGGGACGCGCTGGCGACTCAAAGCACCCAGCGGCGCATGCCGCTGGGTAAGTCTTTCAGGAGCAGCGCGAACACTGCTCTTCGATTGCAAAAATGATGACGTTCAACAGGCTATATCGAGCTACTTGTCATCATCATCATCATCATCATCGTCGGCTTTAGCGACTTCGTCATCATCATCGAAAGTCGCGTCAGTATTAATCTTCGCTTGGCTATGGAAGTCGAAGGTCCATTTGATGGTTCGGCCGGGAAGATCTTCAGCGGATCGAAGATTATTCGTTGCGGCAAAGACCATGGACATCGCTCGCGTATTGGTCCCTGATTTCGCTCCTGATCGCGCGAAGCTTCTGTTGCAAGTCCATGGTCACTTAAGTTCGGACGCCGATAATTTTCAGACACTGCAACGCGCTCGACATCCCGCTGACCTTCGCCTCAAGTCTGCAAGCCTAAGTCTGTGGGCCGGACATCGGGAGTCGCGGATGCTGCCGGGGCATGAAGCGCCTCACGCTGCCGCGGTGATATTGACTGACGAAATCCTGGTCAGCGCCGGAGCGGGGCAGGCATCTCCATTGGATAGGCCAGGCGTCATCAGTGTCGTTTTTTGAAGCCGGGAAACGTCCCCTCCACTCGGTGGATTCTCGGCTTCCTGAAGGCACGACAGTATAGGAAGTTGCGTCATATGCAGCTATCGCACATCGATGAGGGTTTTGATATCAGGATCGGTCGCCCAAGCTGAATGACCGGCCCGTCACATATCGTCGAACGACATCTGGTCTCGGGTGCTCTCGAGAAATCTCGTGTAGCGACAGCTGATACTCGCGCATCTCCTCGAGGTCTCTCCTTGCCTTTGTCAGGGGTGAGCGCCCCAGCGAGTCTGCCGCGCCGTTGACTTGGCAAACGTAGCCCTCCTGGAGACAAAATTCATCTTGCTGTTGAGAGGGCATGAAGGAGAAAGAAGTGCCGCAGATTGTGCTGCCAGATGATGCTCGGCAGTTGTGCCGCTTCATCCGTCCGGCTGAACTCTAAACTCCCCGGTTGGGCAATGCCTGGGGCAAAGCTACGAGGTAGCCGAAGCGAACCGACCGATCGACTAGTGGAGAGACATGCCGAAAAAGCAGGTGCTGTAACTCAGCGCCCAGGTGCGACGGTTCGGTTGAGCGCTTTAAAGCCGCTATTTTTTAGGCCTTTGCAGCGAGGGCACTGTGATCTGCACGCTGGCCTAGAAAAAGTGGCGGAGAGGGAGGGATTCGAACCCCCGGTACGTTTGCACGTACGCCTGATTTCGAGTCAGGTACATTCAACCACTCTGCCACCTCTCCGCGGCCCGAGGTCTGTCGACTCGGCGGCTGTGCTAGCGTCCGCCAGCCCATGAACCGGACCGCATTCTAGAGGATGAGGGAGCTTGTCGCGAGGATTCCGTGGTGGCGGGTGGCGGGGCTGACCCTGGCGGCCACCGTCCTGCTGCTACTGTCCACCTGCTCGCCGCGCGTCACCACCATCGAACAGGTGCAGCAGCTCGGTGCCCTGCGCGTGGCGACGATCAACAGTCCCACGACGTACTACGAAGGCCCGGCCGGCCCCACCGGTTTCGAATATGAACTGGCCCTCGGGCTGGCGCAGAACCTGGGCGTCGAATTGGAGCTGGTGATCGTCGACAGTCCCGCGGCGGCGCTTCAGGCGGTTCAGACCGGGCGGGCCCAGATCGCGGCCGCAGGCATCTCGGTGACGCCGCTGCGCAGCCAGGCCCTGCGCTTCTCGCGGCCGGTGCTCACCGTCGTGCCCCAGCTGATCTATCGAAGGGGCAGTCCCCGGCCCTCGAAGCCGGCGGACATCACGGAAGGCCTGGTCGTGGCGCAGCAGAGCGCGGCCGCGGAGCATCTGGCCAAGCTCAAGGAGACGGCTCCGGAACTCACGTGGACGGAGACCGCCGACGCCGAGACAGAAGAGCTGCTGCTCCAGGTGGCCAACGGCGAGATTTCGTACACCGTGGCGCCGTCGGACGTCGTGGCCATCAACCAGCGCTACTACCCGCAGCTGCGCGTCGCCTTCGACGTCGCCGAGCGCCAGGACGTCGCCTGGGCGTTTGCGAATGGCGCTGACAACAGCCTGTACAACCTCGCCCAGCATTACCTCAGCGGCAAGAGCGAGGCGGACCTGGCGCGCCTGCGGGATCGGTATTTCGGGCACGTCGAGCAGGTGGACTACCTGGGCGCGGTCGCGCTGGCCACCCACGTGACGACGCGACTGCCCAAGTACCGCGCGATGTTCGAGCGCGCGGGCGAGAAGTTCGGCATGGACTGGCGGCTGATCGCGGCCATCGGCTACCAGGAGTCGCACTGGGATCCTTCTGCGGTCAGCCCCACCGGCGTGCGCGGCATCATGCAGCTCACCAGCGAGACGGCAAGATTCCTCGACGTCGCCAATCGGGAAGATCCGGCCCAGAGCATCAACGGGGGTGCGCGCTACATCCGCCGTCTCATCGACCTGATCCCGCCCGACGTCACGGACCCCGATCGCACCTGGCTGGCGCTGGCGGCGTACAACATGGGCTATGGACACCTGATCGACGTGCGTGAACTCGCGCGACAGCGCGGTGGCGATCCGACGCGCTGGGTCGACGTGCGCAACAACCTTCCGCTGCTGACGCAGGCGCGCTGGTATCAGAAGACCAAGCACGGCTATGCGCGCGGGCACGAGGCCAGGACTTACGTCGGCAACGTGCGCACCTACTACGACATGCTGGTGTACCTGTTCGGGGATCCGCCGCAGGCGCCGGTGCCAATCGAAACGCCGCCCGAGCACGCGCCGCCGCGGGAAGATCCGCTGAACATCCGCACGCCGGTGTTGTAGGGCGGGTTACGGCGCCGCGCGCCTGACCCATCCTGCGACGGCTGCGAGACCCTTCTGCAGTGCTTCAGTCGTCCCGGTCCGGTACCCCGGGAAACAGCACGTCCTGGAAGCCGAAACGGCTGAAGTCGCGTATGCGCATCGGATACAGGATGCCGTCGAGATGATCGCACTCGTGCTGCACGACGCGTGCATGAAAGCCGTCGACGGTTCGATCGATCGGCTGTCCTTTCGCATCCACGCCGGTGTAGCGCAGCCTGCGAAAGCGCGGCACGACGCCGCGCAGGCCGGGCACCGACAGGCAACCTTCCCAACCGTCCTCCAGTTCGTCGGACAGCGGCGTGAGCACCGGATTGATCAGTACCGTCTCGGGCACCGACGGCGCATCCGGATAGCGGGGGCTGGATCCGAAGCCGAAGATCACGACGCGAAGATCCACGCCGATCTGCGGGGCCGCCAGGCCCGCGCCATCGAGCGAGCGCATCGTCTCGAACATGTCGGCGATCAGCGTGTGCAGCTCGCGCGTGTCGAAGCGGTCCACCTCGCGCGAACGGCGCAGCAGGCGCTCGTCGCCCATCCGCAGCACGTCGCGGATCATGGCTTGGGCGGCGGTGCGTCCGGCAGGCGCAAGCGCTCCACGATCTGTCCGCCGACGACATGGCGGTCGATGATCTCGTCGATGTCAGCCTTGTCGCGAAAGGTGTACCAGACACCCTGCGGATAGATCGCGAGGCAGGGGCCTTCCTCGCAGCGCTCCATGCAGCCGGCCTGGTTCACGCGAACCTTGCCCGGTGCGTTGAGCCGCAGCTGCGCGATGCGCGCCTTGGCATGGTCGCGCGCCTGCGTGGCGCCCTTGTCGTTGCAACAGGTCCGCGCGCCGGGAGGGCGCTGGTTGTTGCAGAAGAAGAGGTGGTGTTCGTAGTAGCTCATGCGCCTATTCTGGGGCGCTGTCGCCGGACCGCAAGTGACCGTAGCCCGGGCGAAGCCCGGGGTTGCGCTCCGTATGCGAGGGGAGTCCCGGGCTTCGCCCGGCTACGAGCTACTTCTGCCCGAACGCGTACGACAGGTTCACGGCCGTGAACGTGTCGGTCTTCTTGGTCTCCGGCGGCACGTTCGAATTGTTGCGTGCGGTGAACGAGATCGACGCGAACAGGTTGCCCACCACCGACATCTTCAGCTCGCTGACGGCCTCGGAGAAGGTATTGCTGTTGCCGTACTCGACCTTCAGCGACTGGGCGAAGGCACTGGTGTCCGAAATCTTCCAGAGGTATTTGCCGCCGGCGCGGCCGATGGCCTCGCGCTCCTTGTCGCCGGTTTCCTGCTCCTCGGTCTGGCGCCAGCCGGCGCCGATTTCGGCATCCAGCGTATGGATCGGGCCGGTGAGCAGATGGCGGCCATAGCCGACCGTCTCGGCCGTGCGTTCACGAAATCCGCCGAACAGATCCTTTTCCCAGTCCACCGCGCCGAACATGTAGTCGCGCTCGGTGAAGTGATAGTCGAGCTTGTCGCCCACGGTGTAGCGCTCGGCGGAGCGTCCGTCCTCGTCGCCGTTGTTGATGGCTGTTGCGCTGAAGCTGTTCTTCCACGTCTCGGACTTCCAGTCCAGACGGAATTTGCCGTTGAAGGACTCGGTTTCCGAATTGCCGCTCGTGGTCAGGAGTCCTGCGCCTGCCTCGCCTTTCCATTCGCTGTGAGCCATCGCGGGCACGCTCATCAGCGCGGCAAAAGCGGTACGTCGAAGCATCATCGGTCTCCTTGGGTGCCGCTCCGGGAGCGGAGAGGCGGTGGGCGTGGCCGGTCGAGCGTCATGGATATTCGACGTTGCTGTACGAAACCTGACCGACGCCGCCGCGAGCGGCACGCAGGCGCTGCCGGCGTGCGGCAGGGTGCCTCGCAATCGGCCGTCGATACGAGCGTCCCCCGCGAGGGAATCCGCGATGATAGGCGCCATGTCCGCGCCCGCATTCGCCTTGCATGACGCCCGGCTGCTCGCCGACGCCGACCTGTGCGTGAAGTGCGGGCTGTGCCTGCCGCACTGCCCGACGTATCGCGATTCGCAGCACGAGGGCGATTCGCCACGCGGGCGGATCATGCTGGTGCAAGGCCTCGTCACCGGCCTGATCGAGGCGAGTCCGCGCATGGAGTCGCATCTCGACGGCTGCCTTTCCTGCGGGCGATGCGAGGACGTCTGTCCGGCACGCGTGCCGTATTCGCACATCCTCGATGCGGGCCGGGCGCGGCTCGCCGAGCGTCGTCCGGCGCGAACGCGCCTCACGCGCCTGCTCGGTGCGATGCTGGTGTCGGGTGGCGGTCGCGCCGTGCTGCGCGTTGCGTGGGCGCTGTACCGCGTGTCGGGTCTGCAGGCGCTGATGCGTCGCGCCGGGGTGCTCGGTCGCGGCCGGCTCGCGCGCCTGGAATCGATGGTGCCGGCCTCGTCAGTCTTGGCCCGCCTGCCGACGAGTTCGCCGCCGTCGGTGCGGGTGGCGTCGGACCTGCGCGAATCGATCAGCGTGTTTCGTGGATGCGCGTCGGACCTGTTCGAACGCGACGCGATTGGAGCCGTCGAGCGCCTGCTGGCGGCCGCCGGCTACGCGGTGCAGCCGGCGGCCGGCCAGGGCTGCTGTGGCGCGCTGCATCAGCACGCGGGTCTGCCGGTGCAGGCCAGCACCTGCGCGCAAAAGAACATCGCTGCCTTCGCGTGCAGTGAGCGCGTCGCGAGCCTGACGACGGGGTGCGCTGCGACCCTGAAGGACTACGCGCATCTCGCACCGCAGGGCGGCGCCGCATTCGCCGCGCGCGTGAAGGAATATTCAGACTGGCTGCTGCCCCGCGCCGACCGCCTGCAGTTCGCGCCGCTGCACAAGCGCGCTGCGCTGCACACGCCGTGCACGGCCGCGAGTGCGATGAAATCCGATGCGGGACTGCGCGCGCTGCTCGCGCGCATTCCGGGTCTCGAAGTGGTGGAACTGGATCGGGGATTCGGTTGCTGCGGCGCCGCCGGTAGTCACTTCGTGACGCATCCGGACGAGTCGGATCGGCTGCTGACGCCCAAGCTGGCGTCGATCGCCCGGGTGGCGCCGGACTTCATCATCAGCGGCAACGTGGGTTGCTCGCTGCACATCGCCGGCGGACTTACTCGGCAGGCGTCGTCGGTGCCGCATCCGGAGCAGCGGTCGTCGAGTCCAGTGTCTGCGGAGCAGGCGTCGGCCCCTCCGGCGTCGATGACGTCGCGGGTGCCACCGGTGCTGCATCCGGCGCAACTGCTGGCGCAGCAGCTTCTGGTTCTTCCACCGCACGCGCCGTCGCCGCCTCGATCCTGAGCAGCAGCATCTCGGCCATCTCGTCTTCGAGGAATTCGCGCAGCCGCTCGGCTTCCTGTTCCTTGGGCAACACCTGCTGTGCGTTGAAGCTGTAGTCGCGCCGCGCCTCCATCTGCGACGGCGGAATCCAGACGTGCTGTCCGGTCCGGACCTCGTAGCGCACGCGCAGGATCAGCTCGTATTCCAGCGCCTTGCCGTCGGAGCCCACCGACAGCACTTCGCGCGACTCCCGCAGATCGGACAGGCGGATCACGGTGACGCTGTCGTCACCCTTGATCTTCTTGACTACCTGGGCGCCGCGCTGCGTCAGACGGTCACGCAGCGAGGTCTCGACCGGCGGTTCCGACACGCGATACGGCGCGACCAGGTCGATGCGCACGCGCTTGAGCGGGTCGGGCAGCGGCCGCGTGCCGGCCGCGTGGAAACCGCAGGCGGCCAGCAGCGCACCCAGGCCGAGCAGCGTGAACGCTCGCAGGGTCCGCTTCATACGACGATGTTCACGAGCTTGCCGGGAACGACGATCTTCTTCTTCGGAGCGGCATCGCCGATGAACTTGCGTACGTTCTCGTCGGCCAGCGCGATGGCGATGATCTCGTCCTGCGTCGCGATGCGCGCAACCTCGATGTGTCCGCGCAGTTTTCCGTTGACCTGCACGACCAGCGCGATCACGTCCTTCACGCGCGCCGTGTCGTCGGCCACCGGGAAGCGGGCATCGAGTGCATCGGACCGGCCGGTGAGCGCCTGCCACAGCGCATGCGTGGCATGCGGGACGATCGGGTTGAGCACCAGCACGATGCTCTCCCAGATTTCCTGGAGCACGGCGCGCCCCTGCGGCGAGCCATCCTCGAATTTCGCGACCGTGTTCATCAGTTCCATCACCGCGGCGATGGCGGTGTTGTACTGCTTGCGGCGGCCATAGTCGTCGCCGATCTTGGCCAGCGTGTCGTGCAGGGCCGCGCGCATCGTCTTCTGCGCGGGCGTCAGCACGCCGATATCGAGCGCAGTGGCAGGGCCCTGCGCAACGTGCGTGTGAACGCCGCGCCAGAGACGACGCATGAAGCGTGCGGCGCCCTCCACACCCGAATCGTTCCATTCGAGCGACGCGTCGGGCGGCGACGCGAACATCGCGAACAGTCGCACGGTGTCGGCGCCGTAGCGGTCGATCAGCACCTGCGGATCGATGCCGTTGTTCTTCGACTTCGACATCTTCTCGACGCCGCCGATCTGCACCGGCGAGCCGTCGGTGGCGAGTTTCGCGGACAGCGGATGACCCTTGGCATCGTGCTCGATGAGCACGTCGGCGGGATTGATCCAGGTCTTCTTGCCGTCTTTCTCGGTGAAGTAGGTCTCTTTCACGACCATGCCCTGCGTCAGCAGGTTGGTCGCGGGCTCGTCGCCCTTCACGAAGCCCTCGTCGCGCATCAGCTTGTGGAAGAAGCGGAAGTACAGCAGGTGCAGGATCGCGTGCTCGATGCCGCCGATGTACTGGTCCACCGGCAGCCAGTAGTTCGCGCGCTCGTCGACCAGTTCCTGCGCACCCGGCGACGTGAAGCGCGCCGAGTACCAGCTGGATTCGAAGAAGGTGTCGAAGGTGTCGGTCTCGCGCTCCGCCGGGCCGCCGCAGTTGGGGCACGTCGTCTTGCGCCAATTCGGGTCGGCCTTGATCGGCGACTTCACCCCGGTGAACTCGACGTCTTCGGGCAGCACCACCGGCAACTGATCCTCGGGCACCGGCTGCGCATCGCACTTGGCGCAGTAGATCACCGGGATCGGGCAGCCCCAGTAGCGCTGGCGCGAGACGCCCCAGTCGCGCAGGCGGAAATTCACGCGGCGCTTGCCGGTGCCGTCCTTCTCGAAGCGCTGCACGAGCGCATCGAACGCCTGCTTGTAGTTCAGGCCGTCGAGCGCGCCCGAATTCACGATCCGCATCTGCGGATGCAGCTTGTCGGCGTACCAGTCCTGCCAGCGCGTGAGGTCGTAGGTCTCGCCCTCGATGGCGACGACCTGCTGGATCGGCAGGCCGTACTTGAGCGCGAACGCGAAGTCGCGCTCGTCGTGACCGGGGACGGCCATGACCGCGCCGCTGCCGTAGCCCATCAGTACGAAGTTCGCCGCCCAGACCGGCACCTTGGCGCCGGTGATCGGATGGATCGCGTCGATGCCCAGCGGCATCCCGCGCTTCTCCATCGTCTCCATCTCGGCTTCGGCGACGCCGCTGCGTCCGGCGTCCTTGAGGAAGGCGGCGAGTTCGGGATTGTTCGCCGCCGCGGCCAGCGCGAGCGGATGCTCGGCCGCGACCGCCGCGTACGTGACGCCCATGATGGTGTCGGGACGCGTCGTGTAGACGATCAGCGGATCGTGTCCTTCGATGGCGAACTGGAACTCGAGGCCTTCCGAGCGGCCGATCCAGTTGCGCTGCATCGTCTTGACCGAATCCGGCCAGCCCGGAAGCTGGTCGAGTCCGTCGAGCAGTTCCTGTGCGTAGGCGGTGATCTTCAGGAACCACTGCGGGATCTCGCGGCGCTCGACGACGGCGCCGGAGCGCCAGCCGCGGCCTTCGACGACCTGCTCGTTGGCCAGCACGGTCTGATCGATCGGGTCCCAGTTCACGACCGCGTTCTTGCGGTAGACCAGGCCCTTCTTCATCAGCCGCGTGAACAGCAGCTGTTCCCAGCGGTAGTAGTCCGGGCGGCAGGTCTGCACCTCGCGCGTCCAGTCGTAACCGAAGCCCAGCGCATCGAGCTGCTGCTTCATGTACTCGATGTTGGCGTACGTCCACTTGGCCGGCGCCGTGTTGTTGGCGATGGCCGCGTTCTCGGCCGGCAGGCCGAAGGCGTCGAAGCCCATCGGCTGCAGCACGTTCTTGCCCAGCATGCGCTGGTAGCGGCTCATCACGTCGCCGATCGTGTAGTTGCGCACGTGCCCCATGTGCAGCTTGCCGCTGGGGTACGGGAACATCGACAGGCAGTAGTACTTCTCGCGCGACGGGTCTTCCGTGACCTCGAAGGCGCGGGCGGAATGCCAGAAATCCTGGGCGGCGCGCTCGACGGCGCGCGGTTCGTAGTCTTGGTTCACGGGTGCGGAAACGAGTGTCGAGGTGCGAACGCGGTGCGCACGCAGCGCGCAAGTCTACCCTGCGAGGGAGGGGCCTTCCCGTCGTACGGTCCACCCCGGGCGGCCGGGTGGTCCATCGGGACCGCGCCGAACTATGTCAGGCTCCTCCGGGAGCGGGTACCCGAAGGGACGTCTCGAATATCGGGCCGCGGGTTACCTTGCCTTCGTCCGTTGGATTGCCGGGACACACAGGGATGAAATTCGATCTCGCCGCCTGGGGCGCCGAGCTGACGCCGGATCGGCATGCCGTCTGGTTCAACGGGCGCTGGTACACCTATCGCGACCTCAACGAGCGTGCCACGCGGCTGGCCAATACGCTGGCGGCGACCGGCATCGGGTTCGGGGCCCGGGTGGGCATCCTGTCGGCCAACGATCTGGCCCATTTCGACCTGCTGTTCGCGGCGCCCAAGCTGGGTTTCATCTTCGTGCCGTTCAACGTGCACGAGACCGCCTCCGGGCTGCGCGAGCAGGCCCTGACGGTGCGCCCGGACCTCGTCTTCTGCGAGGCGCGCTATGCCGAACTGGCGGCGCAGGCCTTCGACTGCCCGCGGATCGCCCTGGCGCAGTACCGCGCCTGGCTCGGCAATTCGAGCCGCCAGCACATCCCGATGCCCGAGCTGTCGCCGGAAAGCATCCAGATGATCCTTTTCACGAGCGGCAATACCGGCCGTCCGAAGGCCGTGATGCTGCCCTACCGGCAGACGCTGGCGAACGCGCAGTGCACCGCGATGAGCTGGGGCCTGGGCCCCGAGGACTGCACGGTCCACGCCGTTCCCTGCTTCCACGCCGGGGTCAACGTGCTGGCGACGCCGCTGCTGACGCTGGGCGGCAGCGTCGTGCTGATGAGCGCCTTCGATCCGGGCGAGTTCCTGCGGCTGACGGAGCGGCTCGAGGCCACCGTGATGTCCCTGACGCCGACGATGTACCAGCGCCTGATCGAAAGCCCGGCGTTCGCCACGACCGACCTCGGGCGCGTGCGCTGGGCGATGTCGAGCGGCGGCCCCTGTCCGCCCCCGATCGCCCGCGCGATGCTCGAACGCGGCGTCGTGTTCATGCAGGGCTACGGCATGACCGAGGCAGGCCCGAACTGCTTCAGCATCCCGCCGGAAGACGCGGCGCGGCATCCCGATTCGATCGGCAGTCCGATGCCACACGTGGACGTCCGGATCCGTCGGCAGGACGGTGAGATCTGCGCGGCCAACGAAGTGGGCGAATTGACGATCACCGGCGAAGGCCTGTGTTCCGGGTACCTGGGGCGCGACGACGACTGGAGCGCAGTCTGCCGTGAGGGCTGGTTCTGGACCGGCGATCTCGCCGAGCAGGACGCCGAAGGCCTGTATTTCATCCGTGGACGTCGCCGTGACGCCTACGTATCCGGCGGGCAGAACGTCTATCCGGCCGAAGTGGAAGCCGCCCTCGTCCAGTGCGCGGGGGTGGCGGAGTGCGCGGTCCTGAGCATTCCGGACACGCGCTGGGGTGAGACGGGTCTGGCTGCGATCGTCATGGACGCGGGCGTGATCGGCAAACCGGATCAGCTACGCGCCGAACTGCGAAATCTGCTCGCCGCCCACAAGATCCCCTCGGTCATGCTGTTCGTGGACATGCTGCCGCGAACGGGCTCGGGCAAGGTCGATCGGGTCGCGTTGCGCAGCATGCTCGAGGAAGAGAGCACTTAGCGAGCGCTGCTGGCTCTGGTTTTTGGCGAGGTTTCCTCGCTCTCTGGAGATGTCTCACCACGAGAAGCCGTGGTGAGACATCTCACGGGGCCGGCATCCGCCCTCGTCGCGTACTACGCCGATCGGCTAGTCGCGACGCCCGTACCGGCGGTCGTGATCATCGCGCCATCGGCGGTCGTGGCCACGGGGGCCGTGATCATGGTGGTGGTCATGGTCGTGACCGCGGTAGTGCCGGTGACGGCCGTTGTCGCGGTAGTAGTAATAGTTGTTGTAGACCGGCCTGCGGTCGTAGTGCCGGTAGTCCGGCCGGCGATCGTAGTAGTGGTACACCGGTCGCGGCGCGCTGTAGTAGCGATCGCGATAGTACGGTCGCCCCGCGTCGTAATAGACGACGTCCGGAGCGCCCACGCCGACATACACGTCGACACCCGCCGCAGCCGAACCGGCGAAGCCGGCCAGTCCCAGCGCAACCGCGCCGGCCCACATGAATCTGTTGATCGTGTTCATCGCATCGTCCTCCTCCTGAGAGTGGATGCGATGCTGGAGTTCGGCCCATGAATCGGCCGTTAACTGAACTGAACGGATCGAAGGCGCTGCACGCCGTCCGCTACATCCGTAGCCCGGGTGAAACCCGGGGTTCCCCTCGAACATGGAGCGCAGGCCCGGGTTTCACCCGGGCTGCTCCAATGTCAGTCAGCGCGATCGGCGCGCTTGCGATCGCTTTCCTTCAGGAACTTCTTGCGCACGCGGATCGCGGCGGGCGTCAGCTCGACGAGCTCGTCGTCGTTGATGAATTCCAGCGCCTGCTCGAGCGAGAACTTCACCGGCGGGATCAGCAGCACGTTCTCGTCCGAACCCGAAGCACGCATGTTCGTCAGCTTCTTGCCACGCAGCGCGTTGACGACGAGGTCGTTGTCGCGCGAGTGGATGCCCACGATCTGGCCCTCGTAGATGGCCTGGCCGGGGTCGAGCATCATCTTGCCGCGTTCCTGCAGGTTGAAGATCGCGTACGCCGGGGCTTCGCCCTGGTCGTTCGAGATCATCACGCCGTTGTGGCGCTGGCCGATCTCGGTGTTCTCCGCCTTCGGACCGAAGTGGTCGAAGTTGTGGAACAGCAGGCCGGTGCCCGAGGTCATCGACATGAACTCGGTCTGGAAGCCGATCAGGCCGCGCGACGGGATCATGTAGGAGAGGCGCACGCGGCCACGGCCGTCGGGAACCATGTCGAGCATCTTGCCGCCACGACCGGCGAGGCCCTGGATCGTGCCGCCCTGGTGCTTGTCCTCGACGTCGGCGACCAGCGATTCGTACGGCTCGCAGACGACGCCGTCGATCTCCTTGAGGATGACCTGCGGACGCGCCACCGCGATCTCGTAACCCTCGCGGCGCATGTTCTCGAGCAGGATGCCCAGGTGCAGCAGGCCACGACCGGACACGCGCAGCTGGTCGGGCGCCTCGCCCGGTTCCACGCGCAGCGCCACGTTGGTCTTGAGCTCGCGCTGCAGGCGTTCGGCGATCTGGCGGCTGGTGACGAACTTGCCTTCCTTGCCGGCGAACGGTGACTTGTTGACCTCGAACATCATGCTCATGGTCGGCTCGTCGACCTGGAGCGTGGCCAGCTGTTCGGGATTCTTCGGATCGCAGATGGTCTCGGAGATGCCGAGCTCGTCGATACCGGTGACCGCGACGATATCGCCGGCCATCGCCTCGGTGACCTCGACCTTGTCCAGGCCCATGAAGCCCAGCACCTGCAGCACCTTGCCCATGCGGACCTTGCCGTCACGATTGACGACCGAGACCTGCGAGTTCGGCTTGATGCTGCCGCGCTTGATGCGGCCGGTGCCGATGACGCCCACATAGCTGGAGTAGGCCAGCGAGGTGACCTGCATCTGGAACGGACCGTCCACTTCGACGCCCGGCGCCGGCACCTTGTCGACGATGGCCCGGAACAGCGGGTCCATGTTGCCTTCGCGGATGTCGGGGCTATCGCCGGCGTAGCCCATCAGGCCGCTGGCGTAGATGAACGGGAAGTCGAGCTGCTTGTCGTTGGCGCCGAGCTTGTCGAACAGGTCGAACACCTGGTCCACGACCCAGTCGGCACGCGCTCCGTGACGGTCGATCTTGTTCAGCACGACGATGGGGTTCAGGCCCATCGCGAAGGCCTTCTGCGTCACGAAACGGGTCTGCGGCATCGGGCCGTCGACCGAGTCGACCAGCAGCAGCACCGAGTCGACCATCGAGAGCACGCGCTCGACTTCGCCACCGAAGTCGGCGTGGCCGGGGGTGTCGACGATGTTGATGCGGTAGGTGATGTCGGTGCGCTTGTCGAGCCAGCGCAGCGCGGTGTTCTTCGCGAGGATCGTAATGCCACGCTCACGTTCCAGGTCGTTGGAATCCATGATGCGTTCGCCCAGTTCCTCACGCTTGTCGAGCGTGCCGGATTGGCGGAGAAGCTTGTCGACGAGGGTCGTTTTGCCGTGGTCGACGTGGGCGATGATGGCGATATTGCGAAGGTTTTGGATCATAAAAAGTACGGGGCAGCCCGTGGGCTGCCCCGGTTGAAGGTATTCAAACGGTCGCGGAGTCTACGCGGCTTCGGGTGAAAATTCAGCGTCCGGCGCTGCAAATCGGCGGTTTAGCCCGTCCGCGACCTCCTTGGGGAAGCCTGCCACTGCTGTCGCTGGCCGGGCCCTTGTCGCCCATCGTGCCGCCGATATTCGCGTTGGCGTCCGCCTCGGCCGGCAGCTCGGTGCAGTCGAGAAAACCGTCCTTTCCACGCGCTCGGGGCGCTCCAGGGTTTAGGGATGCCCGCGGTGCCGTCGATGAAAGCCGAGGGGGGAGGGGCGCCTGTGACGCGCAGGTGATCGGGCCGTTTTCGCTGGAAATGTGGGACGAATCGTCCGATGCACCGGGTGGCGCGGCAGGCTACAGCCAGGTTCGCGATGCGCCATCCCCGCACCTGCCGATCCGGGCCGCGCTCGTTTAGGCTGATGGCCCCGCTGCCTCACAGGAACAGGGCGATGGACCAGGCGATGGACCAAGGGACGTTGAACGAGCGTGCACGCGTCCTGGTGGTGGACGACCAGCCGGTGAACCTGTTCCTCGCCAAGTCGATCCTCGAATCCGACTACGAGGTCGATACGGCGGTCAGCGGCGAGCGGGCGCTCGAACTCGCGATGGGGCCCACGCCGCCGGACCTGATCCTGCTCGACGTCACGATGCCCGGCATGCACGGTCACGAGGTATGCCGACGGCTCAAGGCCGCACCCCAGACCGAACGGATCCCGGTCATCTTCCTGACCGCGCGGCATGAGGTGGAGGACGAGATCCAGGGCTTCGAGCTGGGCTGCTCGGACTACATCATCAAGCCCTTCCACGAGACGCTGGTGCGCGCGCGGGTCGACATGCACGTGCGGCGCTACCGGCAGGAGAAGCTGCTGCTCGCGATGCTCGCGGAGCTGGCACCGGACGTGGAACAGCGTTTCGCCGAGCGGGTGCGAGGCCTGACGGGCCGCATGCCCTGAAGCTTTTGCGTCGCGGTGCCGTTCTTCAGTCCGCGACGGTCCGCTCGATCTGATCCTCGGTCAGCAAGATCGCGTGCACGCCGTAGGGCACGCGCGCAGGCGGCGGAATCAGAATTCGGGCGACCGGTCCCTCGGACAGGCGCCGCGCATCGAGGATGGCGAGTTCCGATTGCTGCGCGCGCTCGTCGTGCACGTAGCCCATGACCCAGCCGTCGTCTTCCGCCAGGGCGCCGGGCCTGGGGACGAACACCATCACGCCGCCGAAACGCTGCGGCCCATGCTCGACGATCTCGCGCCCTCCGCCTTCGAGGTCGTACTTGACCAGGGCGTCCGCGCAATAGCCGCGGCCTGCCAGCCGCACCGCGTAGCCGTACCGGTAGGGCAGGCCCACCCGCTCGAGGTTGTGGAACGGGAACTCGATGCCGGCGTCGTCGAGCTGCGCGTGCTGCACCTGTCCCGTGGCCATGTTGAAGCGCCACATCCACAGCACCGGCGGCTCGCCGCCGTAGAACGCGCCGCCGTCCATCTGCTCGGGGCCGATCGACACCGTGCCCACGCGCACGCCGACCAGGCAGATCTCGTCGCCCTCTTCATGCGCGTTGAGCGCGTGCGGCACGAAGCAGGACGGCACTTCGAACCAGCGCACGTCGGTGGCTGCGCCGTGGCGCGGGATCACGCCGAAGCGGCAGCCGGCATCGGTACGGAAACGGTACGGCGTGCCGCGCTCCGCCTGCGCCGAGATGTCGAACGCGAACGGCGTGTCGATCAGGATCGTGTAATGCGCGGTGATCGCGAAGTCGTGCGTGTACATCGGAAAGCGCACCGGCACCTCGGCCTTGTGCACCAGCTTTCCCTCCGGTGACACGACGCCATACGACAGCGCCGCGCCGGGCCGCACGCTGCCGCCGAAGATCATCATCTGCTGCGTCACCGGATCGATGCGCGGGTGCGAGGCCATCGGGAAATCCAGCGTGCCGCCGAGATCGTAGGGACCCAGCGTCTGCAGGTCGGTGGCCGAGATGCGGTAGGGCTCGCCGGTATCCCACACCGCCAGCAGGCGCCCGGCGTGCCAGACCAGCGCGGTGTTGGCGGCGTTCTTCTTGAAGCGGATGAAGCTGCTCTGTCGCGGCAGGTCGCGCTGCGGTGTTTCCAAGGCGCCGGTCCACAGGGCCTTGCCGGCTTCGTGTTCGAGTTGCCAGCCGCGCGTGCGAACGTAGCGGTTGAGATAGCGGGCGCGGCCGTTGCCGATGCGCACGCCGTGCAGCATGCCGTCGCCGTCGAACCAGTGGTACTTGCCCACCGGCTCGAACTGCGGGTTGGGTCCGTTGCGCACGAACATGCCGGACAGGCCTTCGGGGAGTTCCCCGATGATCGGCAGATCATCGATACTCGATTCGGTCCGCACGGGCCCCCAGTTGCCTTGCAGGTAAGCGTTGGCGCTGGACATCGAGACTGAAAACCCCTGGTCGCATGGCGCCTGAGGGAGGCGCTGAGGATCCGATGCTGCCGCAACCCCACGCGCCGGACAACGCGCACCGATGAATCAACCCGAACTCGAAGCGCTCGACCCCTGGATCGAGCAGGCGCTCAAGAACTGCGAACTCTTCCAGGGCCTGGCCGAAGCGGACCTGCGAGCCCTGGTCGGTCACGCGCCCGTCGCGAATTTCGCTGCCGGTGACGCGCTGCTGCATCCGGGCCAGCTGAATCTGCACGTCTACGTGATCCTCGATGGCGTCGTCGAGGCACGGCGTTCGACCGGGCCCGACACCAGCGAGACGGCGGCGCGACAGGGTGTCGGCAGCGTGCAGGGCGCCCTGTCCGCGCTGAGCGGTCGACCCGTCAATCTGCAGGTACGCGCGCTGGTTCCGGTGCGTGCGCTGGTGCTCGACAAGGAAACGGTCCTGGCGGCGCTGGACCGCGTTCCGCGTCTGGGCGCCAACCTCGCCACGATGATGATGGACCGCCTCAACGGCCTGCTCGGCAAGGGCGCCGCGCACGTGGTTCTGCTGGTGGCCGATCCCTCGGCCGAGGGCGACGTCGTGCTCGCACGCCAGCTGCTCGCGTGCGTGGGCCGCTACGCACGGCGCGTCGTCGTGGCGGACCTGACGGACCGGCTGATGATGAGCCGCGCCCGCGGTTTGCCCTCGCTGTCGGATCTGCTGGCCACGCCCGCGCGGTCCGGCGACATCCTGCGCGACATGGGCAGCGGCCACGGCTTCCTGTGGACCGTGCGGCCGGGCGGCTCACTTCCCGAGCCGCGCCAGCTCGCCGGCCTGCTCGGTTTCTTCGATCCGTATTGCGACGTGCTCGTCGTCGCCGCCGATCCCTACCTCGCCGCGCAGCTGGCCGAGGCGCTGCCGGATCGTTTCGAGGATGTGGTCGTCGTCAATTCGGCGGCACAGCGGCGCGACCTGGCGCGGTTCGCACGGGCCTTGCGCGAACCGGGCCAGCTTCCGCGAATGCTGGTGACCAGTCCGACGTGCCCGGCGAACGTCGGCGAGTCGCAGGCGCTGGACGCCCAGTTCGGTGCCCGCACGTTCACGACGGCGGGCAGCGCCACCGATCCATTCGGGCTCGATGGACTGGCGCGCGCGATGGCGCGGCAACGGCTGGGGCTCGCGCTGGGCGCCGGCGCCGCGAAGGGTTTTGCCCATATCGGCGTGCTGGAGCGCCTGTCCGAGCGCGGCGTGCCGATGGACGTCATCGTCGGCTGCAGCGCTGGCGCCGGCGTCGGCGCGATGTGGTCGGTCGGCTTCGATTCCAAGCGCATCCTCGACCTGTTCGCGCAGCTCGAGAAGCACGCGGTGCGCTGGACCTTCCCGTCGCGTTCGATCCTGAGCGGGCGCGCGCTGGCGACGTTCATGCGGCGCTCGACGGTGGGCGCGGCGTTCGACAAGTCGCGCCAGCCGATGGGCATCGTCGTGGTCGACCTGTACGGCGCCAAAGAGATGCTGATGACCGATGGCGACATGGTGAGCTGCGTGCTCGCCAGCAGCGCGATCCCGGGCGTCTATCCGCCGATCCAGATCGGCGACCAGTGGTTCCTCGACGGCGGCGTGCTGAATCCGGTGCCCACTGCCTTTGTCCGGCCCCTGGGCGGCGATCGCGTGATCTCGGTGGACCTGTCCGCGATTCCTGATCAGGTGACGGTGCCGCCGCCGGGAGGCCCGCGACTGCTCGGCGTGCTGCGCCACTCCGCCAACCTGATGCACGCGCGGATCACCGAGCACAGCCGCAGCGGCGCGCACCTGCTGCTGCGTCCGGATTCGGGCGACGAGGCGCCGCCGGGCTTCCGCGACTACAACAAGGCCAGCGCGTGGTATCGCTACGGTCGCGAGTCGGTGGATCGGCAGTGGCCGGCGATCGCCGAGCTGCTTCCCTGGCTCGAGCGGCGCGAGACGGCGTGAACACGAGGATGTGAATCGATGGGCGACGAACTGCGGGTCAGCGAACACGACGGCATCCTGGAATTGGTCATCGACAGGCCGCACAAGGCCAACGCGATGACCGATGCGATGTTCGACACGCTGCGCGATTCGCTGACGCGTTTCGAGGACGAGCCGTCGCTGCGCGTGATGCTGATCCGCTCGATCGGCAAACTGTTTTCGGCGGGCGCGGACATCGGACCGCACCTGGCGCCCGATGCCTATCGCGGCGGTCAGGACACGCGCCTGCGCTACAAGCGGCGCTTCCACGATCTGTTCGATCGCCTCGAGAACGTGGAGAAGCCGGTGGTCGTCGCGCACCAGGGCGCGTGCATCGGCGGCGCGCTGGAGATGTCGTTGTCCTGCGATTTCCGGCTCGCCGCCGCCAGCGCGCGTTACCTGTTGCCCGAGCACGAATTCGCGTTGCTGCCCGGCGCGGGCGGCATCAGTCGCCTGACACGCCTGTGCGGACCGCATTGGGCGCGCTGGATGATCATGGCCGGCGAACCGGTGGACACCGAGCAGGCGCTGCGCATCGGCCTCGTGCACACGGTGTATCCCGACGAGACCTTCGCCGTGCAGGTCGACGCCTTCTGCGAGAAGCTCGCGCGCGGGCCGATGGAGATGATGGCGATGGCCAAGCAGGTCATCGAGATGTCCGTGGATCTCGATCGCACGCAGGCGCGCAACGCCGAACGCATCGCGCAGAGCGTGCTGTTCACCGGGCCGGAGCATCCGCAGGCCGTCGAGGCCTGGCACCAGCGCAAGGCGTCGAAGAAGCGGCCAGCGGAGTGAGCGATCCGCGCCCCACCGTAGCCCGGACGAAGTCCGGGGATCTTTTCGCGCACCCGATGGCGATCCCGGACTTCGTCCGGGCTACGGGTTTCGGTCACACGTCGTCGATCGACTTCGGCCAGCTGTCGTGCAGCAGGCGCGACAGCGCGCGATCGGCGAGCAGCCGTCCGCCGGTCTGGCAGCGCGCGCAGTAGTTCGCCTCGTTGTCCGCGTAGACGATGCGTTGCACCGGTGAGCCGCAGACCGGGCAGGGGAGGCCGTAACGACCGTGGACGGCCATCCCGGCGTGGAACGCGGTGACCTTCTTCGGCCAGGCATCGGCCTGTGCTTCGTGCCGCAGATGCGTGGTCCACTCGGCCAGTACGCTGCGCACCGCGTCGAACAGCTTCGCGACGCTCGCGTCGTCGATCGACTGCGATTTGAGGAACGGTGACAGCCGGGCGCGATGCAGGATCTCGTCGGAGTACGCGTTGCCGATCGCCGCGAAGATCGTCGGATCCGTGAGCGCACGCTTGAGGGTGTGGTTCTCGCGTCGAAGGCGTTCCGCGAAACCGGCCGCGTCGATCTGCAGCGGCTCCAGCCCGCCGCGATCGAATGCAGCGAGCGCCTCCTCGCTTTCAACCAGGTGCAGCGACGCGCGACGCTTGCTGCCGGACTCCGTCAGCAGCAGCGTGCCGCTCTCGAAGTCCAAGGCGCACAAGCCCGAGC
The DNA here is from genome assembly GCF_004364935.1 of Panacagrimonas perspica. GTDB lineage: Bacteria > Pseudomonadota > Gammaproteobacteria > Nevskiales > Nevskiaceae > Panacagrimonas > Panacagrimonas perspica. Next base: position 147,064 of record NZ_SOBT01000011.1, read on the forward strand.
CCTTCGGAATCGCAGCGCCCGGCTTCTTCCAGTGCAGCCGCCCCAGGATCATCAGGTGCACGATCGCGCAGCGGTCGCCTTCGAATCGCAGCACCAGCCGTTTGCCGATGCGCGAGGTACCCACCAGTCGCCGGCCGGCGAATTCCGCGGGGCGCGGTGCAACGCTGCGCAACACGAAGGGATTGCCGATGCGCAGCCCTTTCAGTGTCTGGCCGAGCGCCTTGTTCTCGAGGCACTCGAGGTAGACCGTCAGGTCGGGCAGTTCCGGCATGCCGGGCCCGTGCCGTTCACATCACCGTGATCTTCGACGCGGCGCGTCGCGCCTTGGCGCGCGCCGTGTCGATGCTCTCGTCGAGCGCCAGTGCCACGCCCATGCGGCGCTTGCCGACGATCTCCGGCTTGCCGAACAGGCGCAGCATCGTGTCGGGTTCTTCCAGCGCTTCGGCCGCGCCGAGGAACGAGGGCCCGACGGTGTCGCCTTCGCACAGGATCGCGCAGGAGGCCGCGAAGCCGCGGGCGCGGATGTTCGGAATGGGCAGTCCGAGAATCGCGCGCGCGTGCAGCGCGAACTCGCTCAGGTCCTGCGAGATCAGCGTGACCAGCCCGGTGTCGTGCGGTCGCGGTGAGACTTCGCTGAAGATCACCTCGTCGCCCTTGACGAACAGTTCCACGCCGAACAGGCCGCGGCCGCCGAGCGCCTTGGTCACTTTCTCGGCGATCTGCTGCGACTTCTTCAGCGCGACCGCCGACATCGGATGCGGCTGCCAGGATTCGCGGTAGTCGCCGTCGATCTGCAGATGGCCGATCGGTGCGCAGAAACTGGTCTGGCCCTCGTCGCCTTCATCGAGCTTGGTGCCCGGAGGCCCCGGCCAATGCCGGATCGTCAGCATCGTGATCTCGTAATCGAAATCCACGAAGCCCTCGACGATGACCTTGCCCTGGCCGGCGCGGCCGCCGGCCTGCGCGTAATCCCAGGCCTTCTGCACGTCCGCCGCCGTCTTGACCGTGCTCTGGCCCTTGCCCGAACTCGACATGACCGGCTTGACCACGCAGGGCATGCCCACGGCCTGGATCGCGGCGCGGTACTCGGCCTCGGTTTCGGCGAAGCGATAGGGCGAGGTCGGCAGTCCGAGTTCCTCGGCGGCGAGCCGACGAATGCCTTCGCGATCCATCGTCAGGCGCGCCGCGCGCGCGGTCGGCACCACCGGATATCCCTCGGACTCGAGCTCCAGCAGCGTCGGGGTATGGATCGCCTCGATCTCGGGGACGATCAGGTGCGGCCCCTCCTCCTCGATCACGCGGCGCAGCGCGGCGCCGTCCAGCATCTTGATGACGTGGCTGCGGTGCGCCACCTGCATGGCCGGTGCGTTGGCGTAACGGTCCACGGCGACGCATTCGATGCCCAGGCGCTGCAGTTCGATCACGACCTCTTTCCCCAACTCGCCCGAACCGAGCATCAGGACGCAAATAGCCGAGGGAGTGAGCGGGGTGCCGATCGTGGTCATGACGTTTTTTTCTCGGGACCCGCTCGTGCGCGGGTCCTGGACGTGAATGCAGGGATGCGGAATGTCGCATCGCGGACGGAAGCATTCAACGCATCGGGCCCGGGAGAGGTTCGCGGCCGAGGTATTCCCGGCGATCGCGAACCCTCAGGCGTAGAAATTCTTCGGGATCCCGGTATCGCGCGTGGCCAGCGAAACATAGTTGGGCGGCGAAAGAGCATTAATCACTCGTTCGTTGGCCGTCTTGCAGAGGTCGTTGTAGAACGGGCCCACGGGCTTGTTCAGCAGACTGCTCAGCGTCGGGTCGGGAGGCGCGCCTTTGACGACGTTGGAGATGTCGAATCGGCCATTGGCCATTTTTCCGGTACAGATCGACCCCAGCCAGGAGAATTTGGCGTCGTAGATCAGGTGCCACGTGAAATGCGCGAGGGGATGAATCTTGTTATCGGGATCTCTGCCCACGAACACGGTCGTCAATCCGAGATCGAGACGCTGGTTGTAGAGGAAGTTCGGGGCGTTGGTTTTCGGATTCTGTACGACCAACGGCATCTGGGAATTGGGGTGATCGCCCATCGTGCGCGTCAACGTGCGCCGTACCCGGTTTCCTTCCTTGACCTCGCTCTGCGGAGAGCCGAGGAGATTCACGAATGGCGCGAGTTCCGAAGTGCTGTCCAGTGAAGGATTCTTTCCCATTGCCGGGGGAACCGCGTAATTGATGCGAACACTCCCCTCGTTTTCTACGCGTCCTCCATAGATGACCTCCCGCACCAGGAGATTGGCGAACTGGAGGAAGCTGAAAGACCACTCCTTCGTGTCGTTCGGATCCACCACCACATCGACCGATGCCGTGACGACAATCGCGGGATCGAACCGGGCCCCCGACAAGGACAAGCGCGCGCCTGACGTCAGATGACAGCGGGCCACACCTTTTCCTGCCTTGGTTTCGTCGGGGGCGACCGCTACGTCCGGGACGGCCCCGGCGGCATTCACCGTTAATTTGATGGAGGCGAGATCGATCTGGTCCTTGGTCATGGCGGATTCGCGAGTGCGTTTTCGAGTTGTCAGCGCAAGGTGCGGTGCATCGACGCCTGCTGCGGTGAGAAATTCTGGGTCGCGGCACCGGCGGCCGTCTGCGCAAGACTCAACGCGATCGTCCGCTCCTCGAGCTTTTGCAAGGTCTGTTTGCCGACATGGCCATCAACCCCGATCAGGGCTTGCGCCTGGAAGAGGCGCACCGCTTTTTCGGTCTCGGCCCCATAGATTCCGTCCGGCAACTTGCGGCCATTGTTGGTGGTGACGGGAAGCGGATACCCGAGGTCGAGCAACGCCAGTTGAATCGCGACCACCGCTTCTCCGGTGGCTCCGCGCTTCAGGGACGGGTTGTTCTCGGACGCCTTCTGCAAGCGCTGGTCACGAGAGAACCGCAATGACTTCAAGGCCATGAGAATTCCATCTCCGAGACGGTCATGCATTGGTCGGTACGACGGCCTGGCGGTGCCGCTGCAGGACGAGCCCGATCGGCACGCAACGAAGTTCTCCATGGTGTCGACCGTGGAATCACCATAACGGGCGGCCAATAAGGAACGAAAGCCGTTTCGCGTTCCGAACTGTCGACTGGCGCACAGAGCGATGCGGGTCGAACAGCTCGTCCTGCTCGTGGCAGGATCTCGTGGACGGAGTTGCCGCTCGCCTTCGGGGGCTAATCCGGGCGCGTCATCCCGCTGCGTCCATGGAGCGGGTACGCAGATCGAGGATGCATCGGCAGGGAATTCCCTAGCGGTGATACCCGCGCGCGAAACTCCAGATGGCGCCGGTGGCGCTCATGTCGCGGCTGGTGACACCGGCGTAGGACGTATCGCCGCCCGGCCAGGCGTGGCCGCCGTTCGCCACCGAGTAGAGGCGCAGTCCCTTGTCGTCGGTGCAGCCGGTGCGCTCGTCGAGCTGCACCGTGGTGCCGTCGTCCGCGATGTCGGGTAGTGCGGTGCTGGTGGCGCCGCCGCAGCCCTGCTTCTGGGCCCAGTAGTCCATCAGGCTCGCAGCGGAACCCAGGCCGCTGATGCCGTAGTACGGCGCGATCGGGTCGGCCGTCCCCAGCACGTAGACCTTGGGCCGCGACTGGGCCGGCGCGCACGACAGCCACAGGCTCAACGGCAAGGTCGCGGCGACGACGCCGACGGCCGCGATCCGGTCCGACATTTCGCAGGCCATCCGTTCGGCCATGACGCCACCGCTGGAATAGCCGGCGACGCTCACGCGCTCGGCGTCTGCGCCCTCCGCGACGATCGCGTCGATCAGCGCGGCCATGAAATCCTTGTCGGCGGTGCCGTCGAGCGGCTCCGCCTTCCAGACGCCGCCCAGCGCTTCGGGCATGACGGCCCAGAAGTTCTGCGTCGCGACGAAGTCGCTGACGTACGTGAAGTTCGCCGTCAGTTCCGGCGCCGTGTCGCGCGGGTGCAGCAGCAGCAGCACCGGGGCGTTCAGCGGCTTCGGATCGGGACGCGTGACGACGTAACGACGCGCCTGCCCATTCACCGTCAACGTGGCCTCGTAGGAGCGCGTGCCCGCCGGGGTGCGCACCGGAATCCCGTTGATCCGCGGATACGTGTAGCTCAGCGGAGCGCTCAGGCTGAGGATGCCGCTGAGCGGATCGATCGGATTGAGCGTTGGCGTTGGTGTTGGCGTTGGCGTTGGCGTTGGCGTGGGTGTCGGCGTAGGCGTAGGCGTAGGCGTAGGAGTCGGTGTGGGTGTGGGTGTAGGAGTCGGTGTCGGACTCGGTGTAGGCGTGGGGGTCGGACTGGGTGTAGGGGTGGGTGCCGGCGTCGGCGTCGGTGTCGCGCTATCGGAGTCGCCGCCTCCCGAGCCACCGCCTCCACAGGCGGCCACCGTGCAGCAGAGGCTGATCGTGATCAGGAGTCGCGACGTCGTCAGCTTGAGTTTCACGCCTGTCCTTGGGCTTTGCGTCCAGAACCCCGACGCACCGATGGCTCGTGGGTCATGACGCGTGAATCGTCTTGTGCGGTTTCCGCGGCTTTCGAATTGCGCGACGGGTACCGATGGAGCCGCGTCCGGTGAGCTCGCCGAATTTGGCGCTCGCCCGTGTCGCGACGGGGCCAGTCTGCGCGGATCCCCTTCGCGTCGATCGCATGACCCGTCCGACGGTAGGGGGCAGACGCCGGACGCCGCCCCGGGCTCGACGCGCCGCGCGCTGTTGCGCACGGCGACTCGCCCTGAACAGGAAGGGAGGGAGGCCGACGAATACGGAGGGCCGTCCAACCCGCCCGCCCGATGCCTACGCCCGTGCCCTGCGCGCCCGGTGCATGCGCGCCGCCGCGCGGTATTCGGTCAGCAGGTATCCGACCAGCGCCGACAGCGCGCCGCGCTGCAGATCCGGACCGCGGCTGTCGGCGAGCCGGAACAGGTTCAGGTAGTACCAGCCGATCTCGCCGAAGGCGTTGAGCTGGCGAAACAGCGCGAAGCGCGACGTCGGTGAGAACATGCCTTTGTCCGCGAGCACCAGGCCACGTTCGAACGCGGGCAGCTCGCGGGTCTCGCCGCGCAGCAGCGCGCCGGCCACGTCGGTGTGCGTGCACAGCGGACGCCCGAGTCCGATCATGTCGCAGGCGTTCTCGGACACCGCGGCTTCCATCGTCTCGCGCAGGCGGAATCCGCCGGTCACCATCAGCGGCATCTTCGCCACCGCGCGGATGCGCTCCGCGTAATCGAGGAAATAGGCTTCGCGCTTGCGTGTGCTCTCGCGCTGCGGCGCGGCGGTGGAGGCGTCGCCCAGGTGCCCGACCAGCGCGGGCTGCTCGTACGAGCCGCCGGAGATCTCCAGCAGATCCACGGGCTCGGCGTTGAGCCATTGCACGACCTGCAGGCACTCGTCGTTGGAGAAGCCGCCCTTGCGGAAGTCGTCCGAGTTCAGCTTGATGCTGATCGGAAAGTCGGCGCCCACGGCCCCGCGCGTGGCACGCAGGGTCTCGATCAGCATGCGCGCGCGATTCTCCAGCGCGCCGCCCCAGGCATCGATGCGCCGGTTGGTGACCGGCGACAGGAAGGAGCTGAGCAGGTAGCCGTGTGCCGCATGGATCTGCACGCCGGTGAAGCCGGTCTCGCGCGCAACCGTCGCGACCCTGGCGAAGCGCTGGATCAGGTCCAGGATTTCTTCTTCGGTCAGCGCCCGCGGCTTGCCGAAATTCCCGAGCATGCCGAGCTGCTGCGGCGAGGGCGCGAGCGGCTGCATCGTCACGTAGCGGGGCGACTGGCGGCCCGCATGATTGATCTGCATCCACAGGTGATTGCCGCCGACGGTGCCGGCCTTGGCCCAGCGCGCCAGCCGGCTTCGCGCCTCCGCGTCGTGCGTGATGGCATCGCTCATGTCGATGGTCACGTTCGCCGGCCTTTCGAGCACGCGGCGATCCACCTGCACGTTGCCGGTCAGCAGCAGCCCGGCGCCGCCTTCGCTCCAGCGGCGATACAAGGTGTCGTGCCGCGGCGTCGCGCGAAGATGCTCGTCGGCCAGGCCCTCGGTCATCGCCGCCTTGCACAGTCGGTTGGGCAGCACCGCGCCGCAGGGCAGGCGCAGCGGTTCGGACAGGATCGATGAAGTCGAAGTCACGGTTGATCTCTGGCGCGACGACAGGAAGGACGGTTTGCCACGGATTTCGCGGAATAGCACGGATGAGGGATCTGGTTCTCCGTGTTCATCCGTGAAATCCGTGGCAACAAGGCTTGTTCATGTCCACATCGGCGCGATGTCAGCGCTGGCAGCGCGTGCAGTAGAAGCTCGATCGCTGGCCGATGACCTTGCGGCGGATCCCGGTGCCGCAACGCCGGCAGGGCTCGCCCTCGCGTCCGTAGACGTAGAGCTCCTGCTGGAAGTAGCCCAGCTCGCCGGTCGCACCGGCGAAATCGCGCAAGGTCGTTCCGCCACGCACGATCGCCTCGTTCAGCACTTCGCGGATGCGCGACGCGAGCTCGACGTATTCGGCGCGCGTGACTTTTCCGGCCGCGCGGGTAGGCCGGATGGCGGCCCGGAACAGCGACTCGGCGGCATAGATGTTCCCGGCGCCGACCACGACGTTTCCGTCCATGACGAAATTCTTCACCGCTGCGCTGCGGCCGCGCGACAGCTCGAACAGGTAGTCGCCGTGGAATGCCGGATCGAAGGGTTCGGGTCCGAGATGGCGCAGCAATTCGTGGTGCGGTTCGCCGGCGCTCCACAGCAGCACGGCGCCGAAGCGTCGCGGATCGTGGAAGCGCAGCAGTTGCCCGCTGTCGAGTTCGATGTCGACGTGGTCGTGCTTGATCGGTGCCACCGTCGGGTCGAGCACCCAGATGCGGCCCGACATGCCCAGGTGGATCAGCAGGCGATCGCCGTTGTCCAGATGCAGCACGAGGTACTTCGCACGGCGCGCGGCCTGCTCGATGCGCCGCCCGGCGAGCCGCGCCGGCAGGTCGGGCTGCACCGGCCAGCGCAGCCGTGGATCCCGCACCACCACGCGGCCGATGCGCCGGCCGAGCACGTGCGGCTCGATACCGCGGCGGATCGTTTCGACTTCGGGAAGTTCGGGCATGGGAAGATGCTGGCGAAACCACGACGATAGCGCCACCCGTAGCCCGGACGAAGTCCGGGATGCGCCGCTTCGTCGGGCCTTGTGCGTCCCGGACTTCGTCCGGGCTACGGGATCGTCAGAACGCCCAGCGCGCCAGTTCCCACGCGATCGCCGCGATGAACGCCGACGCCGGGATCGTGAACACCCAGGCCCAGACGATGTTGCCCGCCACGCCCCAGCGCACCGCGGAGAAGCGCCGCGCCGCGCCGACGCCGACGATCGCGCCGGTGATGGTGTGGGTGGTGGAGACCGGGATGCCCAGGCTCGTGGCGACGAACAAGGCCGTCGCACCGCTGGCCGACGCGCAGAACCCGCTCACGGGCCGCAGCTTGGTGATGCGCATGCCCATCGTCTTGACGATGCGCCAGCCGCCGAACAGCGTGCCCAGGCCCATCGCGGTCTGGCAGGCCAGCACCACCCAGAACGGCAGGTCGGCGTCCTTGCCGATGGCGCCCGAGACGATCAGCAGCAGCCAGATGATGCCCATCGTCTTCTGCGCATCGTTGCTGCCGTGGCCCAGGCTGTAGAGGCCGGCCGAGATGAACTGCAGGCGGTTGAACGTACGCTCGGCCTTCTTGGCCGGCGAGCGGAAGGCCAGCCAGGCGCAGGCGACCATCAGCAGGGCGCCGAGCGCGAAGCCCACCAGCGGCGACAGCACGATGGCGACCGTCACCTTGGTGAAGCCGGCGGTCAGCAGGGTGTCGGTGCCGCCTTTGGCGATCGCCGCACCCGCCAGGCCGCCGATCAGCGCGTGCGAGGAGCTCGACGGAATGCCGAAGTACCAGGTGATGATGTTCCAGGAGATCGCGCCCACGAGCGCGCCGAACACCACGTAGGTGTCGATGACGTTGGGATCGACGATGCCTTTCCCGACCGTCGCGGCCACGTGCAGGCCGAAGAACAGGAACGCGATGAAGTTGAAGAACGCGGCCCAGACGATGGCCACCTGCGGCGACAACGCGCCGGTCGAGACGATCGTGGCGATCGAGTTGGCCGCGTCGTGGAAGCCGTTCATGAAGTCGAACAGCAGCGCCACGGCGATCAGCAGGACCAGGACCTCCATTCCGATCGTCACGGGCGCACCCGGAAGGCCGACAGCAGCCGAAACGATGCCGCGACCTTGCTCATCTCCCGCACTCCGTTGCGGCCGCTGTGGCGGCCGCTACCCCCGTGTCGATCGACCGTCATCAGGCGTTCTCGATGACGATGCCTTCGATGATGTTCGCCACGTCCTGGCAGCGATCGGTGACCGATTCGAGGAGCTGGTAGATCTCCTTCATCTTCAGCACCTGCATGGCATCGGTCTCCTCGCGGAACAGCTTGGCCATGGCGCTGCGCATCACCCGGTCCGAATCCCCTTCGAGCCGGTCGATCTCGCTGCACAGTTCGAGGATGTGCTTCGAATTCTTGAGATTGTTCAGCTCCGACACCGCGGCCTTCACCTTCTGCGCGCTGGTCAGGCACAGGTCCGCCAGTTCCACCGCGGCATCGGTGACCTCGCGGATGTCGTACAGGAACATGCACTGCGAGACGTCTTCCATCAGATCCAGGATGTCGTCCATCCGCGTGATCAGCTGATGAATGTCATCGCGGTCCATCGGCGTGATGAACGTGTGATGCAGCAGCTGCATCGTCTGCTGCGTCACCTTGTCCGCGCGGTGCTCGATGTTTTCGATGTTGCGCTTTCGCTCCTCGAGCTCGCCCACCGAGCGCATCAGCGCCGTCAGTTGCTCGGCGCCGAGCACGATCTGCTCGGCATGTTCGTCGAAGTAGCTAAAAAAGCGGCCCTCGCGGGGCATCAGCCGCTGGAACATGGCGTACCTGCCTTATCTTCTGAGGCGCTCTACGGCGCTGGTCAAACCTTCTGAGGCGCGCAGCTTAAGCCCCAGGGGTGCTCGCCGTGCAGACTTGAGGCGTCGGAGAAAGTGTGAGCGGGGCGCAACCGTGGCCGGGGCGAAGCCCGGGGTTCCGTTCGCAATGCGGGGAAAGCCCCGGACTTTGTCCGGGCTACGGGCGTGCTCCTCACCTCATGCAAAACGACGCAGGAGGCGAGGGAGCAGCACCACGCTCAATACGGCGTGGAGAGCCGCCGCATCCTCGTCGAATTCACTAGGAAATCCCCTCCGCGCTCGCCACACTGCCGGGCAGATCGCGCAGCCGTGCGGCCGGGGAGGAGGCCCGCAACGGACTTCGCGCGCACAAAAAAACGAGAGGAGAAGACGGCAATGAACCGATCTGGATGCGTGGCGGGCGTGTTCGCGTTTGCGCTGGTGCTGGCGGCCTGCGGAGGCACGAATTCGCCCTACAGCGGGAATGTGGGCGGCGTGGGGACTTCCGGAGGCGTGCCGCCCGCCGACGACCTGCTGGAAACCGGCCTGCAGGGCCAGGTGCCCCTCGCGGACCAGATGAGCGGCCGCGCGGCTCAGGGCTATCGCAAGGGCCTGCGGCTGGTGGGCCAGAACACGATCCTGGACCGCGGCGCGAACTTCTCGATGGCCTGGCTCGACGACTGCGCCTACGTCACGACGACCTCGCCCGGCCAGATCTTCGGGCCGCTGTCGTCGCCGTACCTCGATCCGCAGTTCAACCCGCTGAACGGCATGGCGGTGATCGACGCCTCCGACCCGCGCAATCCCGAACTCGTGCGCATCCTGCAGAGCCCGGCGATGCTGGCGCCGCACGAGTCGCTGCAGGCCAACCAGGCGCGCCACATCATCGTGGCCACGCGCGGCGGCGGCACCGCGTTCGACGTCTACGAGGCCACCGATTGCCGCAACCCGGTGCTGCGAGCCTCGATCAACATCGGCATCGGCGTGACCTTGCCGCCGCTGCCGCCGCTGCCCGGCGGCGTCGGCACGATCGACCAGGGCGTGGGCTTCGGCGGCCACGCGCTGTGCATCACCGACGACGGCCGCACCGCCTACGCGACCAGCTCGATCCAGACCAACGCCGTGCTGGATCTGGCGGACCTGTCCAATCCGCGCGTGCTGCAGATCTTCGCGCCCGCCGCGCACGACTGCGGGCTGAGTCCGGACGGCAATCGGCTCTACCTCGCCCAGTTCGGCTTCGTCTCGCTCGGGCTCGGGATTCCGAACGGCCCGGCGGTGGGGCAGAACGGAATGGGCATCTACGACGTGAGCACCATCCAGAACCGCACGGCCCCGGTGGCGCCGCTGCTGCTCGGGCCGGCCCCGCCGCTGGTGGGCTTCCTCGGATGGACCAACGTGCTCGACGGCGAGGCTCCGAGTGCCGGGTCGCACACGGCGCGCTGGTTTCGCAACAACGGACGGACCTACCTGTACTCCAGCGACGAGTGGCCCACCGCCGGCATCTGCCCCTGGTCGCACAGCCGCATCATCGACATCACCGACGACGCGCACCCGGTGCTGGTCTCCAACATCGTGCTCGAGGTCAACCAGCTCGCGAACTGCGGCACGACCGAGATCGACGTCGCCAACTACTCGGCGCACTACGTCGGGTTCGACGACGTCAACAACGCCACCACGCTGTTCACGACCAACTACACCGCCGGCATGCGCGTGCTCGACATCCGCGATCCGCGCAACCCGCGCGAGATCGCGTACTGGCACCCGGTGCCGAATCCGAACACGCCGGCGGTGGCGGCCGCCGAATTCTTCGGCAGCTCCGGGGATCGCTGGGACGCCGTGCCCACCTACGTGCGCTACCGGCCCGAGACCGGCCACATCTGGCTGGCGAGCTACAGCGCCGGATTCCAGATCCTGGAGTTCACGCAGTCGGCGGGGCCGACGGCGCCGCGACCGCGCTGACCTGCACTTGGGGTGATCCGTAACCGTAGCCCGGGTGAAACCCGGGGTTCCGTTCGCAATTCGAGGGAAAGCCCCGGGTTTCACCCGGGCTACGCAACGTGATGACCTTCCGATGATCCGGAACACGAGCGCGACCTTGTGCATGGTGCTGGCGACGCTGGCCTTCACCAGCGCCGCGCACGCACACCCCTTCGCGCCCTCCTACAACCTGCCGGTGCCGTTCTGGATGTACGCCGGCGGCAGCCTCGCGGCGCTGCTGCTGTCGTTCTTCGCCGTCGCCTGGTTCGCCCGGGCGCGCAACCCCGAACCCCGCGTCGTCGATCTGACGCACACCCGCTTCGCGCGCGTGCTCGTCGGCCGCACGACGATCGCGATGCTCGGCGTGATCAGCCTGCTCGGCCTGCTGCTGTGCATCGCCACCGGCCTGCTCGGCACGCGCAGCGCGGCCTTCAACTTCAACATGACGTTCTTCTGGATCGTCTTCGTGATCGGCTTCACGTACGTCTCGGCGCTGATCGGCCCTCTGTATGCGCAGATCAATCCCTGGAAGCTGATCGTCACGGCGCTGGCGAATACCGGGCTCTCGACGTTCGAAGGGCGATTCGCCTATCCCGCGCGACTCGGATGCTGGCCGGCGCTGGTGCTCTACGCGGCGTTCATCGCGATGGAACTGTTCGGCCGCGTCGACCCGCGCGCGCTGGGCGTGATGCTGCTCGGCTACACGGTGCTGAACATCGTCGGTGCGTGGCTGTTCGGAATGAGTGCCTGGTTCGAGCGCTGCGAATTCTTCGGCCTGTTCTTCTCGCTGGTGTCGCGGATGGCGCCGTTGCAGGTCGTCGCGCCGTCGCCGCAAGCCCCGCGGGGAGGGCTGAAACTGCAGATGCCCTTCGCCGGCCTGCTGCAGGCGCGCGCCGTCTCGCTGGGCGAAGTGCTGTTCGTGCTGTTCATGCTCTCGTCGACGGCCTTCGACGGCTTGCAGGCGACGCAGGTGTGGGCGCGACTGTTCTGGGAGGATTTCGCCGCGCTGCTGGCGCCGTGGATCGGCGACAACATCGTGCAGACCTATCCGCTGCTGAAGCCGATGTTCCTGGGCTACCAGGTCGCGAGCCTGCTGCTGTCGCCCTTCGTCTATCTGCTCGCGTACCTGGCCACGCTGGCGTGGATGAAGCGCATCGCGCGCAGCGAGTTCTCGGTGCGCGAACTGGCCTGTCGCTTTGCGTACTCGTTGCTGCCGATCGCGCTGGTCTACCACGCGACGCACTACTGGACGTTGATCCTCACGCAGGGACTGATGGTGCTGCGCCTGGCCTCGGATCCGTTCGGCATCGGCTGGAACCTGTTCGGCACCGCGCTGTGGCTGCACCGGCCGGTGATCCCCGGCATGGATTGGGTCTGGCACACGCAGGTGGGCCTGATCCTGATCGGACACGTGGCCAGCGTCGTGGTGGCGCATCGCGAGGCGCTGCGCGTGTTCGATACGCCGCGCACGGCGGCGCTCAGCCAGTTGCCGATGCTGGCGTTGATGCTGGCGTTCACGGTATTCGGGTTGTGGATCCTGGCGCAGCCGATCACCAGCAACGGACCGTAGCCCGGACGAAGTCCGGGGTTGCGCTCTTTATTCGAGGGGAATCCCGGGTTTCACCCGGGCTACGGAGGCGCGGGCTTCTAGAGACCTGCGCAGCGCAATCGCACCATGCGTTCATGGTGTTCGGGTTGTGGTTCCTGGCGCAGCCGATCTGGGCACCGAACCCGTAGCCCGGACGGAGTCCGGGATTCCCCTCGAATAAAGAGCGCAACCCCGGACTTCGTCCGGGCTACGCAAGCGCAGGACCCGCGCCGTCAGTCCAGCGTCACCACCGGCGTCGCACCGAGCACTTCCTCGATGTCCGTCTGCCCCGCGGCGATCTTCATCGCACCCGCGACGCGCAACGGCACCATGCCTTCGCGCAGCGCCTGGCGCCGCAGGTCGGCGATGTCGGTCTGGCGATCGATGAGGCGCTTGACGCCGGTGGACAGCGGCATGATCTCGTAGAGCCCGAGGCGTCCGAGGTGACCCGTCTCGCGGCATTCCAGGCATCCCACCGGCTGACGCACTTCGGCCGGGATCGGCACGCGCTTGTCGCTTCCGACCAGCTCGCTCCAGGCTTCCGGGTCGGGCACCGAGGGCAGCTTGCAGTGCGGGCACAGGCGGCGCACCAGACGCTGCGCGACGACGCCGAGCAGCGTCGCCTTGATCAGGTACGGCGGCACGCCCAGATCGAGCAGGCGCGTGATCGCGCTCGGCGCATCGTTGGTGTGCAAGGTCGACAGCACGAGGTGACCCGTGAGCGCGGCCTGGATCGCGATCTCCGCGGTCTCGAGGTCGCGGATCTCACCGATCATGATGATGTCGGGGTCCTGGCGCAGCAGCGCGCGCACGCCGCTGGCGAACGTCAGGTCGATGCCGGCCTGCACCTGCATCTGGTTGAACGAGGGCTCGACCAGTTCGATCGGGTCCTCGATCGTGCAGACGTTGACCTCCGAGGTCGCGAGCTGCTTGAGGCTGGTGTACAGCGTCGTCGTCTTGCCCGAGCCGGTCGGGCCGGTGACCAGGATGATCCCGTGCGGCGCACGGATCATGTCGTTCCAGTGGTCCGCATCGGCGTCCGAGAAGCCCAGCGCTGAGAAATCGCGCACCAGCACTTCGGGGTCGAAGATGCGCATGACCAGCTTCTCGCCGAAGGCCGTCGGCAGGCTGGACGCACGCAACTCCACTTCCTTGCCGTTGGGCGAGCGCGTCTTGATGCGGCCGTCCTGTGGCTTGCGCTTCTCGGCGACGTCCATGCGCGACAGGATCTTGAAGCGGCTGGTCACGGCGATCATGACCGGCGTCGGCATCTGATAGACCTCGTGCAGCACGCCGTCGATGCGAAAACGCACGTGACTGGAGTCGCGCCGCGGCTCGAGGTGGATGTCCGAGGCGCGCGAGTCGAAGGCGTAGCTCAGCAGCCAGTCCACGATCGCCACCACGTGCTGATCGTCGGCGGTGAGCTTGCCCTTGCGGCCCAGCTCCATGAGCTGCTCGAGATTCTGCGAGCCCGCGGGCAGCATGCGCCGCTCTTCGTTGCTCGCCTTGACCGAACGCGCGAGCGCGTAGAACTCCACGAGGTAGCGCTCGATGTCGCCCGGGTTGGCGACGACGCGCTTGATCGCCTGCGGGATGATCCGCGCGAGTTCGTTCTCCCACTCGCGCTCCAGCGGCTCGGCCGTGGCCACCGTGATCTCGGTGGGCGTGACCTTCACCGGCAGCACGCGCACGCGCGCGGCGTAGGCGTAGGGCATCACCGACGTGACCTTGGCCACGTCGATCGACAGGGGGTCGATGCGCATCCAGCCCATGTTGTGACGCGCGGCGAGCCACTGCGTCAGCACGTCCATCGTCAGCTTGCCGCCGGCCTTGCGGGGGTCGGGCCAGTCCGCGCCGGCGAGGATGTCGAGCGGGTGACGCTTGTCGCGCGTCACGTCGACCTTGATCGTGATCTCCTTGCGCTGCGCGCCTGAAATCAGGCCGTCGGCGAGCAGGGCATCGAGCAATTCCGGCACCGCCAGACGACGGTCGGGGCCTCGGGCTGCGGGTACGGTGGTCATGTTCCTAGGCTAGCGCAGGTGGGCCGGTTCGCGGTTGAGGTCCGTCGGCGGGTGGGCACCCGTCGTATGGCAGTGGATAATGGAACATGCCGCCCCTGCTGGCCCGGCGACCCCAGACCCCCAAGCAGACTCCGATGCGACCGCTCCTTCCGCTCCTCCTCGCCGTAATGCTGTCGGCCTGCGCCAAGCCGGCCTGGATGCGTTCCGCGCCGCCGGACTTCTCGGACTGGTTCGACAGCCAGAACTCGATCGTGGTCCAGGAAGCGGCCCGCGCCAACACCTGCGGCACGCCGGGCGGCGAATCGGTGGTGAGCCTGATGCGGGACCTGCCCTCGATGCAGGCGTGGTCGGCGAATCGCGGCATCGCGCTGGTCAGCCTCAACGGAAAGCCGTTCCCGGAGGGCCCTTACGCCATCGTCGAATTCGGGCAGCGCCCGAACAGCGGCTACGGCATTGCCGTCAGCCGGATGGCAGGCGCCAAGGACGGGGACCTGATGCTCAAGGCCACGTTCTTCGAGCCGATTCCGGGCCGCTGGTCGGAGGCCGAGGTGAGCAGCCCCTGCGTGATCGTGGCGCTGCCGGCGGCCGAGTACAGCCGCGTCCGGCTCATCGACCAGACCGGCCTGGTTCGGGCGGACACCGAGGGCGCCCCGTGATCCGGTTGCACTGAATCCGATGCGGCGCCTGTGAAGGCTCCGGCGGAGGGTCGGCGGAACAGCGCGAGCGAACAGAAGAAAAAGAAGCCTTGAGCGGGCCGCGGGTGCGGACCGGTCCAGGGCCTGAGGTTCCACTTTTAGAAGAAGCGATCGATCCCGAGGGAGATCACACCAGATGCTGCATGTACTGCCGGGCCCGATTCAGGGCGTCATCATGGGCTTGCTGCTCGCCATCAACACCGTGTTCTGGGCGACGCCGCTGTACGTGCTGGTGCTGATCAAGCTGATCACACCGTGGCGTGGCGGACGCGACGCGCTGTCGCACATGGCCGCCTCGCTGGCGCAGAACTGGGCGTCGTGCAACACGATCTTCTCCCGCAAGCTGCACCGCATCGAATGGGACGTGCGCATCGGCGTGCCGCTGAGCCCGGACAAGCAGTACCTGGTCTGCGCCAATCACCAGACCTGGAACGACATCTTCGTGCTGATGCACGCGTTCGGCCGTCGCGCGCCGTTCTTCAAGTTCTTCCTGAAGCAGGAACTGATCTGGGTGCCGGTGCTGGGCCTGGCGTGGTGGGGTCTCGACTATCCGTTCATGAAGCGCTCCACGCCCGACCAGATCAAGAAGAATCCTTCGCTCAAGGGCAAGGATCTTGAGACCACGCGCAAGGCCTGCGAGAAGTTCCGCAACCAGCCGGTGCTGATCCTGAATTTCCTCGAAGGCACGCGTTTCACGAAGACCAAGCAGGTCAACCAGAAGGCGCCGTACAAGCACCTGCTGCGCCCGAAGGCCGGCGGCTTCGCGTTCGCGATGGAAGCCATGGGCGACAAGCTGCACGACCTGATCGACGTGACGATCGCCTACCCGGGCGGCGCGATGGGCTTCTGGGATTTCCTGTGCGGCCGGGTGCGTCGCGTCATCGTCGACGTGCGTCCGCTCAAGCTCCCCGACGGCATGCTCGACGGCCTGATCCGCGGCGACTACGAAACCAGCAACGATTTCCGCAAGCAGTTCCAGTTCTGGATCGGGGATCTGTGGAAGGAGAAGGATCGCCGCATCGCGGAGATGCTCGGGTTGCCGCCGCCGGTGTATGCGAACAACAACGGAGGCGGTGCGTCGGGCTGAGCCCGCGTAGCCCGGACGAAGTCCGGGGTCTTGTTCGCAATTCGAGCGCATCCCCGGACTTCGTCCGGGCTACGGGTTCGGTGGAAGGAAAGGGATCGCCGCCACCAGGCCGTGCCAACACAACGCAGGCAGCGAGTGCGTCCGTCCGAATCCACGACGTCCGCGTAGCCCGGGTGAAACCCGGGATCCCCGCCCGCAATTCGAGACTGCCCCGGACTTCGCCCGGGCTACCGGTTCCGTGGAAGGAAAGGGATCGCCGCCGCCGGTCCGTGCCAACAACAACGCAGGCAGCGAGTGCGCCCGTCCGAATCCACGACGTCCGCGTAGCCCGGGTGAAGTCCGGGGGCCTGCTCGCAATTCGAGACCATCCCTGGGTTTCACCCGGGCTACGCCTCTCGCGTATTCATCACGGCGACGAGCGCATCGAGCAGCTCGCGCAACTGCGGCATCAATATCTGCGAAGCCTCCATCCATCCACGCCCCGCATCGACCAGCCCCTGCGGATCGCGCAGCCGCGTCGACGTGCGACGGATCGCGCGCTCGATGCCGTAGTCCGTGCCGTAGGACTGCAACAGCTCGGCGAATCCCGCCGCCGAAGGCCGCCGTCCGCCGCCCCGCTCGAACCACTCGCCATCGTCGGCCAGCGACACGCCACAGCGTGTCGCGAAATCCGACAGCGGCCGGTCGTGGAAATCGCCCCAGGCATTCGCCAGCGCATGATCCGCCGCAAGGTCGAGCACGATGCCCGCATACCGACGTTCGCCCTGCGCGAACCCACCGCGCGCCGCCTGCATGATCGGATGACGATCCGTCGCCGCGTCCACGCGCCGGTGCAAGCGGATGCCGAGCGCGACGTCGTCCGGATACGCCGACAGATCCGCACCGCGCACGACGTCGCCGAGCACGCTGCCGGATAGCGAAGTGCCCGTGCGATCGGCGAGCCAGAGGTGAGCGAGGAAATTCATCGTGATCGGGGCGGGGCGGCCGTGAAGGATAGTCCGGACCGGTGTCCCTTCCGTTCGCGGCAAGCGGCGGCGTTCGACAGCACGCCGCGTATCGATCCATCAAAGCCGGCGTCAGACGCGAGGACGCCCGTCACTTGAAGAAGTACGACCCGTACCAGTAATCCCGCATCACGTTGCGCAGATGCTCGACGACCCCCGCCAGCTCCACGCCTTCCGAGCTGACGACAGCGATCGCGTACGGAGAATCCGGCGCCGCCGCCAAGGCCGTGCAGATCAGCCAGCACGGCCGTCCGTACAGCGTCACCGGCGTGCACAGTTCCCGAGGCGTTTGCGCCGCGACGAGCTGCGTCGCGAGCGTTTCCACTGGCTCCCAGTACAAGGCGTTTCGCGCCGAGCGCTCGAAGCGCGCATCGCGGGAAGGTGCTGTCGCGCGCAGACGCAACAACGCCACCTTGATCTGCGGAAGGTCGCGGAGCCGCTCGAGATGCGTGGGTGATTCGCTATCCATGCTGGTACGCAGTCAGCGGATCCAGTCTCCACGGTAGCCCGCGTGCGGCGCCCGATCCACTTCCGCGGGTTGGCGCGACGCCTCGATGCGTCGCAGCCCCGTGAACGAATGCGCGCCACCGCACCGACGACCGGTTGCGGCTCGCCTACCTTGGATGTTCACAGGATTCACCTGCGCCCCCTGGAAGCGACGAGCGTTCATTCGCTCATCGGCACGCGGCGGCGCAACGAAGAGCGACGTGAAGTTTTCGCTGCCTTATCCGGCGACGAGCGCTGCGCGACGCACTTCGAGGGAACGGTCATCTGACTGCGCCCATCGGTGGTCCCGGTTCAGTGGAGAAGAACATGAAAACACGATCCAACCCGATGCTCCTGGTTTCCGCCCTCGTGCTGGGCTCGTTCATCGGCGGCAGCGCAATGGCGGCAACGGTGAACGCCCCGGTGACTGCCCCGATCACACCGTCGACCGCGACCTCGATTGCGCCCGCCGTCCCGATCGCCCCCAACGTTGCGCCGACCGTCGCACCGACGACGACGGTATCGCCGACCATTGCAGTGCCGGTCGCGCCGGTCGTGGTCGTCCCGGAAGTTCTGCCGAAGAAGGCCAAGTAAGGCCTGCGGATTCGAAGGCGTCGCCTCGCCGTTGAAGGCGAGCGTCGCGTGAAGATCCGTTGAATCGTCCTCCTCCTGCGGATCACGCGGGAGGAGGCGCGATGCTGACCGGACGCAGGACTTCGGTTTCGGGCCCTGTCCCGCCGTCCGCCGCGCAGGCGTGGCCCATCTTCGCGTGTTCCAGATAGCGCATGACGCTGCCCGACGTCAGCTTCAGCGAAGGATCGAGTCGAAGCCCGCGCTCTGCAGCGCCTTGGCCGTCCACTTGTTGCAGGTGTTGGCCGCCGAATAGCGGCCGGCCGCGTCGAAGAACTGGCTATCGCCGTAGATGCCTTTCGACAGCGGCACCAGATGCCCGCCGTCGTCGTGCGAAAAACTGCCCGACAGGAACTGGCCCAGCGCATCGATCTCTTCCTGCGAAACGCAGAACGAGGCGAGCTGGCTCTCGGGAAACGAATCCTGTGGCGCGACCGGCACCGCCGACACGTGCATCACCGTCCCCGGTGACCGGAACAGCGCGCGCAGCGCCAGGCCGGCCGTGATGTCCTGTGCCTGGTAGAAACCCTTGTCGCCCCAGCCGATCTCGTAGAACGCCGGCGCGCCGAAGCGCGTCCCCAGATCCGGAAGCACCGCGTTCAACGCGCGCGCGGGAATCACCAGCCCGGTGTGCCACCCGTGGTTGACGATGTGGACCGGAATCGTTCGCGGCGAAGCAACGCTCGCTTCGCCTGGACGCGGCTGCACGGCGCGAGGTTCGCCCGAGCAGGCCGACAGCAGCACGAAGGCAGCGGCGACGACAACGACGGCCGCATGCCGCGTCATCGAAGCCGTGAGACTTCGGTGCAAGGTCTCAGCCGTCCGACGAAGGCTGGACGACGGGCGCCGTGCGCCCCATCGCGGCAAGCCGGCGCGAAAGCCGGAACGCGTAGGTGTCGATGACGCGCCAGTCCCAATCCGCCACCGCCCCGAGTTCGGGATAGCGCTCCTCGCGGGCCTTCGCCCGGGCCTCGGAATTGACGACGATCCGGCACTGGAAGGTCTTGGGCGGCGTGAAATACAGATGCAGGTGGATCAGGCCCCAACCGCTCACCGAATGGCGAAACGAATGGCCGTCGCGCGGCGGGTCGAACTCGACGCGCCGTTCCAGCGGGCTGCCCTTCATCGACGGATACCAGAGCGCAAACGAATAGTGGGGAATGCCCTCCCGCCCGCACTGCGATGCCTTGGCCTGGATCTCCGCCGGCGTCGCGAAGCGCTCCAGCGGCTTGCCGAGGTCGGATTCGGAGGAGGACACGGTGGGCGTCTCCGCCTGGAACGCGCTTTCGACCAGGTCGCCGAAGTCGGAAATGCTGAGGAGAGTGGCAAGTGTCACGGAACGTCCTTTGCTCGAGAGGCCGCTGCGATCCAGCGCCCGGACGCCATGTTGCCACTCACGCGTCGGTGACCTCGCCGATTCGCCACAGGACCCCGCAGGATCGTTCGGCCTTGCGGGTCGGACAGGATCGCCGACGCCCGCGGCTCAGCGACCCTGACTCTGCTCGTCTTCTCTACGTCGCTTCTCGACGTCCGCAAACGAAACCCGCGCGTGTTCCAGGCATTCGTCGCGTTCGTTGCCGGTCAGCGTCCCGCAACTGTCCGTGCGCTGCGACTCGAAACTGCTGTACGACTCGCTGGCGGTGATGCAGCCGGTCAGCGCCGTCGCGCCGAGGAGCAGGGCTGCGGTCGTTCCGATCGTTCTGCGAATCACGTTCGTCTCCAGGGGGTCTCACGATAGGGGCTGCGCGGGTCAGCGGTTCTGTTCATGCGCATCGAAAATCACAGGCAACCCACATCGACTGCACGAGCCGGTTACGTGTCGACCGGCCTTGGAGCGACTGGTTACGCGCCTGGAGCACGATGTGTCTCGATGAGCTGGTGAATGTCTTCAACGTCACTAGCCCGGGAAAGTGCCGCGGACGAAATCAAGTGTTCCTTGCTCCCGGCCTTGATATGAAGAATCTTTTGGCTCCCGATATTTTGAATCCACGTCCGTGTAATGGTACTCACGGGTATACGAAGCATTACCTTGGACACGCCGTTTTTTGGCATGACAAGTAGTGTGTCCGTGATGATGATTTTCGTTGGTCCACCAAAGGATGCAACCAACATCCTGAGTCCAAGGGCGGCAAGCAAGAAGCAGAAGCCAGCCATGGAAAAGAACAATAGTGCCGAAGCGTCGGGGCCGAGATTCTCGATAAGACGGGTCACACGTACCCCGTGATGATTCCGATAGGGCATCCGAACAAAGCTGACGCCTGCCATGGATGGGAAGATCAGCAGTATCAGGGCCGGCAGCTTTCGAACTCTGCAAGTAAATTCGTCGTACGCTTTCATGATGTTCTTGCGGAACCGATAGCGCGATGGAGAATTCCAGCGCCAACTCCGAGGTAGGAAGACCCTACGCCCGACCTGCGTTCTGGGCCGGTACTGAGCTAGAGGGATAGTTCGGATTGAACCGTTGGTGGGAACTCATTGCTAGAGAGGCGAACTCAGCGTGAAAAGCGGGAAGTAGAGAACAGAAATCAAGCCGATAGCGATGCCGATATTGGCTATGACGCATAGCCATCCGAAAAAAACCAGCATTAGGGCGGCCAGGAGTAGCGCGACCGCCAGCAGAGTTTTCACGAGCACGCGCATTGGGCCTAACGCCTAAGTTAAGCCGCGTTCTTGCCCGGCGACGCTTGCCGGACAAACAAATGCCCGGAGGCAAGAACGTCGGCTTCAACGACCTGTTGGGCCTGTGCTGTCTCTACACGGCCACTGCTCGACGCAGGCACCACGAAATATTGAAGCCACGCGGCTGCCTCAACCCGCGAGACCGTTACCACGATTGGATTGAGACGGATGCTTTGCATGCAGAAGCCTCTCTCGATGCGATCTCAGACTGACGCAGCTCTGCTAGACGACTTCTACGCAGACCGAAGCCATTTGCAGATTAGCTCAGCTCGACGACTAAAACTCTACGCCGAAGAGATGTGCAATAGCCGCACCGCGCCGGCCACAAATAGCTTCTTTCCCCTCTCCGTGCCCAACGCCTTATTAGGTAACCAACTCTGCGCCCTAACGCGTCTGCGTGCGCGCTAATACGCCGCCGGCCGAGGCAAGTGCTTGAAGAGCCTGCCGGTGCCGTCCCC
Organism: Panacagrimonas perspica; assembly: GCF_004364935.1. GTDB lineage: Bacteria > Pseudomonadota > Gammaproteobacteria > Nevskiales > Nevskiaceae > Panacagrimonas > Panacagrimonas perspica. The sequence continues at coordinate 168,635 of NZ_SOBT01000011.1, forward strand.
GCCTCCGGGTTATCACGCAATGAACGGATCATTTCAGCACCATCGTCGTTCAGTTGAAGAAGCAGACTCCTAGGTTATTCGGCTGTCCATGGCTCGCGTCGCGCTCGCGGGCGCCGGTCCAACCTCTACGTGTCCAGACCGTATCACCCGCCCCAGCCCCAATCCATCGCGCCCACGCTTTGCCCGGCAGCGGCTTTGAATTACCAAAGAACCCTACTTCTTCGGACTCACCCACATCGTAATCACCGCCCGAAACACCACTTGGTCCTGCTTGTCCTTCACATTCACCGTCACCGGCCAATCGAAACCCTCGGCACCGAACGCCGGCAGCGGACTGCAATCACAAACACCACGCAAGTCGGTACCGGCCTTCTTCAAGTATTCGACCGTCATGCCTTTCGGAATCCAGCGATGCGTCGCACTCGGAACGCTGACTTCGGTGACCAGACCACCGGCGAACTCGGCGAGGTTGCACATCGCGATCGCGTGGACGGTGCCCAGGTGGTTGGTGACGCCCCAGCGTTTCTTGAGCGCGGCCTCGGCATAGCCCGGGCGCAGTTCGAGCATCTGTGGGGAGATGCTGCGGAAGTAGGGGGCGCGTGCGGCGATCATCTTCGACCAGGCCGACTTGCCGAGCGGGAGCTTCGACATGCGGTTCCAGGTTTCGAGCGCGAGATTCTTCTTCGGTGTGCGGGCCATCGGACGTTTCCTTGAAATAGGGAAGCAGATGGCTCGACGCTAGCACCGCGCTTCGGCGGACTCCTTGACCCTCAGGCGCTGCGTCGCGGCCACACGGTCGCGAGGCGCTGCGGGCCGTGTCCGTGGTCGAGCAGGCGCACCAGCGCAAGACATCCCAGGCCCGAGATGAGGACCGACAGGCCGAATACGCCGGCATAGCCGATCGCATCGCCGATGAACCCGGCACAGACGCCGGCCAGTCCGCTGCCGAGCACGACCGCGCAGGCGAGCAGCGTGTAGTCGGTGCCGGCGTGATGGGGATCGGAGGCGTCCATCATCAGCGTGAACAGCGCGACCGTGGCCATGCCGCCGAGCAGGTGTTCGCAGGTGGTGGCGGCGTAGATCAGCGACTTGTTCGACGGGTCGAGCGCGCAGGCCACGTACATCAGCAGGCTCAAGGTCTGCAGCACGCCGCAGCTGATCAACGCAATGCGCCGTCCGTAGCGCCACGCGAGCCAGCCGCCAGCGGCGGCGCCGGCCAGGCCCATGATCGAACCGATGGTGCCTTTGACGATGGCGATCTCCTCCTTGCTCAGGCCGGCGTCGTGCATGAACGGGCCGACGAGGCTGGAGGCCATCGCGTCGCCGAACTTGTAGGCGCAGATCAGCAGGATGAAGGTCGGCAAGCCGGGATGGCGCAGGCGATGGCCCCAGCCCAGCCGCAATGCGGCGCCTGCAGGAGGGGTGTCAGCCCCGATACTTCCTGTCGGGGCTGACACCCCTCCTGCAATGGGAACAGAGAGTTTTCCTGGCAGGAACAGCGCAGGCACGCAGGTCAGCAGCAGGATCGCCGCCATGCCGAAGAACATCGCGGACCAGCCGGCCTTGGCGAAGATCCACAGCAGCGCGCCGCCGCCCAGGATCATGCCGATGCGATACGCGCCCACCTGGATGCCGTTGCCCAGGCCGCGCTCGGCGGGCGACAGCAGGCGCACCGCGAGGCCGTCGGTGGCCACGTCCTGCGTGGCGGCCAGCAGGTTGAACAGCACCAGCGCCGCGAAGATCGGCACGAGGCTGCTTTCGAGATCCACGAACGCCAGCCCGAGCGCGCCGACGAGCGTCAGGAATTGCAGCGACAGGATCCAGGTCTTGCGCGAGCCGGTGTGATCCACCAGCGGCGCCCACAGGAACTTCAGCGCCCAGGGCAGGAACAGCAGGCCGCTGGCGCCGATCGCCGCCAGCGACAGGCCACGCTCGCGCAGCAGCACCGGCAGCGCCTGCGTGAAGAACCCGAACGGCAATCCCTGGGCGAGATACAGACTCGCGAGCAGCGCGAGCTTGTACGGGCGGTTCACGGTGCTTCGGGTTTGGCGGGGGTGACGTTGTGCTCCGGCGAGCGCGACATGCCGGCGGTGATCAGGAAACGCATCGCCTCTTCCATGCCCATGTCGACCGGGGTCAGGTAGCTGCGCGGCAGCAGCACGGTATAGCCGCCGATCTGGTAGCTCATCGGCAGGTACACGGCCACCGTCTCCTCGCCCGACGCTGCCTCCAGTCCCACGCTCTTGAGATCTTCGAGCGTCACGAACCCGAGCATGCGGATCGGCAGGCCCGGCATCTGCACCTGCACCACCTGTCCGAAGCGTTTCTGGTTGCTGCCGGCGCGCGAGAAGAATCCGGTGAGGTCCTTCACGGCGCTGTACACGGTCTTGATCAGCGGAATGCGCTCGAGCTGTTCTTCGAGCCAGCCGATCAGCTCGCGGAAGAAGATCGCCTGCATCAGCACGCCGACCAGGAAGATCACCAGCAGCGACACCACCAGGCCCATGCCGGGCAGGTAGAAGTTGCTCGGCAGCAGCACGCGGATGAATCCGCCGAGCACGGTCTCGGCCACGCCGATGATCCACATCACGATGGCCAGCGTGACCATGATCGGCAGCAGCACGAACAGGCCGGTCAGGAAGGTGCGGGCGAGGCGGCGCCAGTCGAGCAGGCGGGGCAGCGGTTTGATCTTCATGCAGCAGCGATCAGTGGAGTTCGGAGGCGTCGGCCCAGCAGGCGTGCGTGCCGGAGGGAATGCGCAGCGGCATGCGGACTTTGGCGATGGGCCCGACGGCAAGATTCTGCGCCGCGTAGATCCAGCATTCCGACACGTTGCGATTCATGTCGCTCACGTAGGTGACGAGCCAGCCGTCATCCTCGGTCTGCGTGCCCGCACGCTGGATGAACGGCGTTTCGCTGCCGAACACGCCGGGACCAAAGGGAACCGTCTCGCGCTTGCCGGTGAGCAGGTCGTGCTTGACCAGGCCATCGGACAGGAACCAGCCCGGTTCGCCGGTGGTGCTGTAGACGTAGCGGTTCGCGCGGTTGTGGGCGCGCGGATTGATCGTGCCGAACTCGCACACGGTGTCGTCGAGACATTCTTCGTGCGTCTGGCCGGTGCGCAGGTTGAAGCGCCAGCGCCAGAGCTGCGGCTTGAGCGACTGCAGATCCACGTAGGCCATCAGCTGCGCGTACTTCTTCGGCGCACCGTGCAGCGGCGGGGGCATCGGATGCTGCTGGCGGTAGCCGTCCAGGATCACCTCGTCGCCTTCCTCGCGTGCATTGGTCCAGTGCAGCACGTAGGTGGGACTGGCCTCGAACCAGCGGATGCCGCCGGCGCGGCCGCGGCGCGGTACCAGCGCAAAGCGCGACGGCAGATCGTGCAGGCGCGCGGCGAAGATGTTGCGCGTCATCAGCTCGGCGTCCCAGAACAGCGGGAAGTCGTTGAGGATGTAGAAGCGCTCGGTGAATTCCATCGCATGCGGCAGGCGCGGGCCGGGCAGCGCAACGTCGACGGCCTCCAGCGGATCGCCGGACCGGGACACCGCGCCGCAGCGCATGAACGGTGCTTCGCGCGAGTAGTTGAACCACAGCAGCTCGCCGGTGGCCGCGTCGGGCATGCAGTGCGCGGAGACGCCTTCGCGCGGAAACTCGCCGCCCCAGCCGACCGCGCCGTACTGGTCGAGCGTGACGGGATCGGTGGCGTACAGCTCGCCGCATTGGTAGAAGCTGGTCAGCGCGCGGCCACCGTGCACGCAGACGTCGGTGCTCGACGAATCCTTGAGCGAGCCCTGCGCGCCCCAGCCCGGACGCTCTGACTTCGGGGGCACTTCGGCGATGCCGGACCACAGCGCGCGACCGGCTTCCTGCTCGCTGATGAAGCCGCGCGTGCGGATGAAGCGGTTGCGGAACGAGGCGCGTCCGCTGCGAAAGCGCATCGCGCACAACATGCCGTCGCCATCGAAGGGGTGGTACTTGCCCAGCGGCTCGTGCACCGGGTTTTCGGTGTTGCGCAGGTAGACGCCGTCGAGGTCGCGCGGAATCTCGCCGACCACCGGGCAGTCGTCGTCGGTCCATTCCTCGAACACCGGCGACCAGGCGCCATTGAGGTACGGATGATCAGTCGGCTGGAGCGTGGAGCGAACGCGATTGAACAGGCGTGCGGTCATGCCGATTCGGTCGAGGGAGTTCGGGCAGCGAACGTCGGGTGGATTGTACGCGCGCGCCCCGCTTCGACGGCGCGGGCCCGTTTGTTACCCTCGCGACCCATTTCGAAACCCGAGATCCCGCATGCGCGCCGCCGCCTACGATCGCACCGGACCCGCGAAGGACGTCCTGACCCTGATCGAGCTGCCGACACCGGAACCGGGTCCCGGCGAGGTGCGCGTCAGGCTCGCGACCTCCGGCATCAATCCTTCGGACGTGAAGACCCGCGGCGGTACGCGCACCAAGGTGCTGGCCTTCCCGCAGATCGTGCCGCACAGCGACGGCGCCGGCGTCATCGATGCCGTGGGCGCCGGCGTGGACAGCGGCCGGATCGGCGAGCGCGTGTGGACCTGGAACGCAGCCTGGGGACGGCCTCACGGCACCGCGGCGCAGTACATCGTGCTGCCCTCTGCGCAGGCCGTGCAGCTCCCGGAGCGCGTGGACTTCGCGGCCGGCGCCTGCCTCGGCATTCCGGCGCTGACCGCGTATCACGCGGTCGTCATGGACGGCGGCGTGAAGGACAAGACGGTGCTCGTGGCCGGCGGCGCGGGCGCGGTCGGGCATTACGCCATCCAGTTCGCGCGCCTGCGCGGCGCCCGGCAGATCATCACGACCGTCAGCAGCCAGGCCAAGGCGCAGATCGCGCTGGCGGCCGGTGCCGATGTGACGATCGACTACCGCAAGGAAGACGTCGCGGCGCGGGTGCTGGAACTCACGAACGGTGCCGGTGTGAACCGCGTGATCGAGGTGGATCTTCACGCCAACGTGAAGCTGGACTTCGCCGTGACCGCGGCCAACGGCGACATCGTCATCTATGGCAGCAACGTGCCCGAGGTCCCGGTGAACTTCGTGCAGGGAATCACGAAGAACCTGCAGCTGCGCTTCTTCATCGTCTACAACCTGACGGCGGCGGATCGCGCGCGGGAGCTCGCGGAGTTCGGCGAGCTGCTCGCGTCCGGGCGCCTGCAGCACAACGTAACGGATCGTTTCCCGCTGGATCGCATCGCCGAGGCGCATGAGCGCGTGGAGAGCGGGCAGGCGGGTGGGAACGTGGTGCTCGATATCTCGTAGCCCGGGTGAAACCCGGGGTGTTTGTCCGATTTGCGAGAGGAGCCCCGGGTTTCACCCGGGCTACGGGTCATGGGTCTGCTGTTCGTTTGCGTTAGCTGTTGACCTGGATCCGTCTCGCCACCGTAGCCCGGACGAAGTCCGGGGTATTGGTCCGATTTGCGAGAGGAATCCCGGACTGCGTCCGGGCTACGGCCGGTTACGGATCGATCAATCCCGCCCGCAGCGCCGCGATCGCGATCTCCGCCTGGTTCGACGCGCCGAGCTTCTGCTTGATGTTGTACAGGTGCGTGCCGACGGTGCGCGGTGACAGGTGCAGGACCTCGGCGATGTCGTTCACCGAACGTCCCTTGGCGAGCGCGATGAACACCTCGAACTCGCGTGCCGACAACACGTCGACCGGATTCTGATCGGCGGAGTACTGCTGCACGGCCATCTGCTGCGCGAGGCTGGCCTCGACGTACATCTTGCCGGCGGCGACCTGGCGGATCGCCTGGATGAGTTCGTCGGCGGCGCTGCGCTTGGTCAGATACCCGACCGCACCGGCCTTGAGCGCGCGGCGCGGATGGCTGGTGTCCTCGTGCGCCGAGAGGATCAGGATGCGTAGCGCCGGATGCCGTGCGATCAGCCGCGAGATTGCTTCCAGCCCGCCCATGCCCGGCATCGAAAGATCCATCACCACCACGTCCGCCTGGGCTTCGGCACAGCGTCGCAGCGCGTCTTCACCGTTCTCGGCCTCGGCGACGACTTCCAGATCCGGCGTGCCGGACAGCAGCAGGCGAAAGCCCATGCGCACGACGGCGTGATCGTCGACGAGCATCACGCGCGTCTTGCCGCCGACGGGATTCGTGTTGCCGTTCTTCATGACGACGGATGCCCGGACGACGGTAGAGGGAGCTGGACGACGATGCGCGTGCCGCCTTCCGCGGGATGGGTGATCGCCAGCGTACCGCCGACACCCTGCACCCGCTCGCGCATGCCGAGCAGGCCGAAGCGATCCGGGCTGTGCAGTTGCTGCGCCGTGATGCCGACGCCGTCGTCGGTGACCGCGAGCGAGACCTGCGTCGACGTGGCGCTGACTTCGATGGCCACTGAACTCGCCTTCGCGTGCCGCGCCGCGTTGGTGACGCTCTCCTGCGCGATGCGGAACAGCGCGATCTCCGCCTCGTCGCCCAATCGCGGCAGGGCTTCCGGCAGATGCAGTTCGAACGCGAGCTGCAGATGCAGCGCACGCCACTCGTTGACCGCGTCGCCGAGCGTGTCGGCCAGCCCCATGCCCTCGAGCGCGATCGGCCGCAGCCGGCGGATGATGCGATGCATCGCGTCGTAGATCGCCGCGGCCGACGCGCCGATGGCCTTGCTCGACTCGTGCGTCTGCGGATCGCTGTTCTCGCTGCGATTGGCCGTGGCTTTCGCGATGGTCTGGATCGCCGTCAGGTACTGCCCGACCTCGTCGTGCAGTTCACGCGCGAGCACGCGACGCTCGTCCTCGAGATGACGCTGGATGAGCTGCGTGAGCTGGCGGTTCTCGGCGAGGTCGCGCTCGGCGGTCACGCCGCGCTGCAGTTCCGCGATCATGCGATTGAAGCCGACGCCGATCGCGTGCAGTTCCGGCAGTCTGTAGTCCGGCAGGCGCACCGACAGGTCGCCACGCTCGGCGCGCGCGAGGCCCTGGACGACGGTTCGCACCGGCTGCACGGCGCGGCTGATGACGAAGTGCAGCAGCGCGTTGACCAGCACGAAGAAGCCCAAGGTCAGCCACGTGAGGCGCAACAGGTCGTCCCAGGCGTCGAGCACGCTGCGCGAGGGATCCGGCGTGATCACCAGGCGGAAGCTGTCGGCCTCCAGCGTCACCGGCGGAAGACGCGGGCCGACCAGGTCCTCGAACCACTCGGGTGCATCGCGGCCGGCCTTGTACTTGGACGGCGGCGACTGGAAGACGCGCTCGCCGAGGCGATCGAACAGATCGATGTCGTTGGCGCGCACGCGGCCCAGGCGGGTCAGGAAGTCCTGCACGACGCCCTGCTGCGCCGCGCCGCTGGAAAACATGCCGCTGCTGAACAGCACCGCCGTCATCAACTGCGCCGTGACGCGATTGGAGGCCTCGATCTCTTCGCGGATCTGGCGGCGGATCTCGCCGAGCGTCAGGTACGTGCCGGCCGCGACGAACAACAGGCTCAGCGCCGTGACCAGCAGCGTGATGCGGGCGCGCAGGCTCATCGCAAGCCCGTAGCCCGGGTGAACCCCGGGGTGTTTGCCCGATTTGCGAGAGCAATCCCGGACTTCGTCCGGGCTACGGGGGGCGCTCTCACGATGCGAATCGCGACCGCAGCTCGTCCATGATCACCACCAGCGCCCGGCTCAGCGCCGGCTCGAACACGCCGTGGCCGGTGAGCGGGAAGGTTCGGAAGCGCGCGTGCGGAATCTTCTGCGCCAGCTCCCAGGCGCTGATCGGCGGACACACTGGGTCGAGCGCGCCCTGGACGATCTCCACCGGAATGTCGCGCAGCACCTCCAGGCCTTCCAGCAGCTCGCCGTCACGCAGGAAGAAGCGGTGCTCGAGGTAATGCATGTAGACCCGCGTGCGCGCGCACAGCGGATCGCCGACAGGGCCGCTGGCGACGCCGTTGACGGTCATCGCCATCGCCTCGGATTCGAGCCTGAGCCAGGCGGTGGCGATCGCGCGCGCCGCCTCGGGTGCACCGCGCAGCACGGTGCGGGCGGCCTGCGTGGCGAGGTCGAAGTCGCGGGCCGCCTGCTCGTCGGCGATTCCGAACGGCGAGGCCAGCGCGTGCCAGGCCTCGGGCAGGAACGTACGCAGGTTGTAGGCGAAGGACTCGACTTCGCGCACGCGCGCGAGGAACACACCGCGCAGCACCAGCGCCTGCACGCGGGCCGGGTAGCGCCGCGCGTAGGCCAGGGCCAGGGTCGAGCCCCAGGAGCCGCCGAAGACGATCCAGCGCGCGATGCCCAGGTGCTCGCGCAGCTTCTCGAGGTCCTCGACCAGGTGCGCGGTGGTGTTCGCCTCGAGCAGCCCGGCGGGGCGGCTCTTGCCGCAGCCGCGCTGGTCGTAGAGCACGGCGCGGTAGTGCGCAGGATCGAAGAAACCGCGCTGGGCCGGCACGCAGCCGCTACCGGGTCCGCCGTGCAGGTAGACCACCGGCTGGCCGTCCGGCCGGCCGGATTCCTCGAAATAGAGTTCATGGCCGTCACCGACCGCGAGCCACTCGGCCCGGTGTGCGGCCGGAGCGGGGTACAGGACGTTCTTCGCGTCGCTCAAGATGGATTCTCCTCGTCGCGCAAACCTTAACGGGGTCGGCCGATCGGCGCACGGCTCATGATTTTCATGAGGACCGATCACGCGCGCTGACGGTAGGCACCCCCGCGGTCGAGGCGAACAATGAGGCGAGGTCGTTCCGGTCGGGCGACTTGGTCGCCGCGAGGCGGCCCTTATCCACGACAACAGCTGAGGAGATCATCATGGCCTGGACGAAACCCGCCGCCGTCGACATGCGGTACGGCTTCGAGATCAATCTGTACATCGCGGCTCGCTGAGCGCGATTCCGGTTCGCCCGCCTTCGCGGTACGTGAGGGCGACGCAGGATCGGTGAGGAATGCGGCGGTGAGCTTCTCACCGCCGCATTTTTTTGGTTCTTCGCTGATGGGCGGGGATTCGGAATCTGGCCGGCTGGCAGAAGCGTTTGGCGCAAAGGGCGCAAAGGAAAAGAAAGGACGCAAAGGAATGCGGGTAACAGCGCAGGGGCAGAAGCCGTTCAATCATCCTTTTTTCTTTTTCCCTTTTTTCTTTTCTTAGCGTCCTTTCTTTTCCTTTGCGACCTTTGCGTCAAAAGCCTTTCTTCCGCAGGTTCGAAATTCGCCGCGAACGGTAGCGACGGTCTTTCGCGCGCTGCCGGATTGAAGAAGGACCATTTTCTTGAGCGGCACCACGGATGCGCAGGACGCATCCGGGAGAACACGACATGAGCGACGATTCCGCGCCGTGGAGCGCGTCCGTCTTCGAGGAGAAGCTGCGCGCCAAGGGCAGCGGCTATCACGTCCATCATCCGTTCCACGTGATGATGGCCGAAGGTCGGCTGAACGCGCGCCAGCTGCAGGGCTGGGTCGCCAACCGTTTCTACTACCAGATCAGCATCCCGCGGAAGGACGCCGCGATTCTCGCGAACTGTCCGGATCGCGAGGTGCGGCGCGAGTGGGTGCAGCGCATCCTCGATCACGACGGCTACGGCGACGACGAGGGCGGCATCGAGGCCTGGATCGGATTGGGCGAGGCCGTGGGGCTGTCGCGCGACGACGTCGTGTCGCTGCGCCACGTCGTGCCGGCGGCGCGCTTCGCGGTGGACGCGTACGTGAACTTCGCGCGGCAGGCGAGCTGGCAGGAAGCCGTCGCGTCCAGCCTCACCGAACTCTTCGCCGGACACATCCATCAGCAGCGCCTCGACACCTGGCCGCAGCACTATCCCTGGGTCGATGCCGAAGGCCTGCGCTACTTCAAGGGCCGGCTGACGCAGGCGCGGCGCGATGTGCAGCATGGGCTGCACCTGACGCTCGCGTACTTCAGCCAGTCGCGTGCGCTGCAGGAACGCGCGCTCGAGATCCTGCAGTTCAAGCTCGACGTGCTGTGGTCGCTGGCCGACGCGATCATGCTCAGCCAGTGCGAGATGAAGATCGTCGGGGCACGCGCATGAGCGACGAACCGGTCGTGACGGTCGAGCAGGTCTACGCGGTGGCCAAGCTGTTCCGCCTGCAGTGGGAGCCCGCGCAGAAGGCCCACGTGCTGCTCTATCCCGAGGGCATGGTGCGGCTCAACCAGAGCGCGGGCGAGATCCTGAAACGGCTCGACGGCAAGCAGACGATCGCGCAGGTCGTCGCCGACTGCGAGGCCGCGTTCAACGCGCAGGGCCTGGAGCAGGACGTCCTCGATTTCATGGCGGGCGCCATCCGCCAGGGCTGGGTGCTGCGTGTCTGAGGAAATGCAGATGCCGTCGCGCGACGGCGTCGGCATGCCGATGTGGCTGCTCGCGGAGGTCACGTATCGCTGTCCGCTGCACTGCGTCTTTTGCTACAACCCGGTGGACTACGCCAAGCAGCACCAGGAACTGACGACCGAGGAATGGAAGCGCGTGCTGCGCGAATCGCGCGAACTCGGCGCGGCGCAGCTCGGGCTGTCCGGCGGTGAGCCGCTGCTGCGCGACGATCTCGAGGAGATCGTGCGCGAGGCACGCAGCCTCGGCTACTACACCAACCTGCTGACTTCGGGCATCGGCATGACCGAGGCGCGCATCGCGGCGCTGAAGGGCGCCGGGCTGGATCACATCCAGCTCTCGTTCCAGGACTCGACGAAGCAGATGAACGACTTCCTGTCGAGCACGCGCACCTTCGATCTGAAGATGAAGGTCGCGGCGCTGATCAAGCAGTACGACTATCCGATGGTGCTCAACTGCGTGCTGCACCGCTACAACATCGATCACGTCCAGCAGATCCTGGAGATGGCCGAGGCGATGGGCGCGGAGTACGTGGAGCTCGCCAACACGCAGTTCTATTCCTGGGCCTATCTCAACAAGGACCAGCTGCTGCCGACGCGCGAGCAGGTCGAACACGCCGAACTGGTCACCGACGCGTTCCGGGAGAAGGTGAAGGGCCGCATGCGGCTGTTCTTCGTGATGCCGGACTACCACGCGACGCGGCCGAAGAAATGCACCAACGGCTGGGGCAACCTCTTCATCACGGTGCAGGCCGACGGCACCGTGCTGCCCTGCCACGTCGCCGGCATGCTGCCGGGCATGACGTTTCCGAACGTGCGCGAGCACTCGATGGAATGGGCCTGGTACGACTCGCCGGGCTTCAATCGTTTTCGCGGCGATGGCTGGATGAAGGATCCGTGCCGGACCTGCCCCGAGAAGGAGAAGGATCTCGGGGGCTGCCGCTGCCAGGCCTACATGCTCACCGGCGACGCCGAGAACGCGGACCCGGTGTGCGACAAGTCGCCGCACCACGAGCGGATCCGCGAAGTCGTGGAGCGCACGAAGCTCGCGGTCAACGAGCAGCCGATCGTGTTTCGCACTGATCGGGATTCGCGGGACCTGATGAAGCAGTGCGGGGAAGGCGGGTTGAAGGTGGACGAGCGGCGGTTGTTCGAGCCGGGGGCGACCGCCACCGAAGCGAACACGCGCATCGGAAGAACCCCCGCATAGCCCGGGTGCAACCCGGGCTATGAGCAAGAAAAAGCCGGCGCTAGGCCGGCTTTTTCACGTCGAGATATTCAGCAAACGTAGCCCGGACGAAGTCCGGGATTGCCCTCTCCCCTCGCGGGGAAGCCCCGGACTTCGTCCGGGCTACGGTGGCGACTTCTCAGATCCGCTCTTCGATGCCGAAGCTCGAGAAACCCTTCTTCTTGAAGTTCTCGCGGAACGCATCGCGCAGCGTCGTCGCGGTCGCGTCGTACTCGTCCTTGTTCGCCCAGGTGTTGCGCGGATTCAGGATCGCGCTCTCGACGCCAGGGCAGGACTTCGGAATCGTCAGATTCAGGATCGGCAGCTTCTCGGTCTCGACGTTGTCGAGCTTGCCATCGAGCGCCGCGTTCAGCAGGGCGCGCGTGACCTTGATCGACATCCGCTTGCCGACGCCGTACTTGCCGCCGCTCCAGCCCGTGTTGAGCAGGATGCAGCGCGCCTTGTGCTTCTTCATCTTCTCGGAAAGCAGCTTGGCGTAGACGTTGGGCTTCTGCGCCATGAACGGGCCGCCGAAGCAGGCGCTGAACGTGGGCTGCGGTTCGGTCACGCCGACTTCCGTGCCGGCGACGCGCGCCGTGAAGCCGGAGACGAAGTGGTACATCACGTCTTCGGAATCCAGGATCGACACCGGCGGCAGCACGCCGTAGGCGTCGGCCGTGAGCAGCACGATGGTCTGCGGGTGCGGGCCCTGGGCGTTGGGCATCACGTTGGGCACGACTTCCAGCGGGTAGCTGAAGCGCGTGTTCTCGGCGATCGATCCGTCGTTCAGATCCAGCTCGTCCGGGTGGCACTCTTCCATCTTCTTGCCCGGCAGCGGCGGCACGTTCTCGATGATCGTGCCCGGCTGCGACAGCGCGGCGGCGATCACCGGCTCGGCCTGCTTGTCGAGATTGATCAGCTTGGCGTAGCAGCCGTCCTCGAGATTGCACAGGCCGTTGTCCGACCAGATGGTCTCGTCGTCGCCGATCAGCTTGCGGCTGGTGTCGGCCGACAAGGTGGTCTTGCCGGTGCCGGACAGGCCGAACAGGATCGCGGCGTCGTTGTTCTTGCCGACGTTGGCGGAGCAGTGCATCGAAAGTCGGCCCTGCTTGGGCAGCAGGTAGTTGCCGACGGTGAAGATGGTCTTCTTGTTCACGCCGCAGTAGTCGGCGCGGCCGGCGACCAGGCAGATGCGGTTCTTGGCGTCGATGACGACGGTGGCTTCGGAACGGCAGCCGTCACGCTCGGGCACGCAGACGAAGCTGGGCACGTTGAGCATGGTCCAGCGGCGCGCCTCGACGTCCTTCACGCCGGGCAGGTTCTTCGGAAACATGTTGTGCACGAACATCGCGTGCGCGGCGTACTCGCCGACGAAGCGGTAGGGCACGGCGAAGTCGGGATCCGAACCCATGAAGACGTCCTTGACGTACAGGCTCGCCTTCTTGTCGTTCAGGTGCTGGATGACGCGCTTGAGCAGGCCTTCGTAGGCGGTCGGGTCGTAGGGCGACAGGTCGGCCTTGAACCAGATCTCGTCGGCCACTTCCGGCCACTTCACCGCGTAGGTGTCCTTCGTGCGGCGACCGGTGCAGTCCGGGTCGGTGTAATAGACGAGGGGGCCCTTGACGCCGAGCTTGGTCGGGAACGCCTTCTGGGCATCCGAAGGACCGCCGCGCTTCACGCGACCCCGGTCATTCGCGATGGCCTCGTGAAAAAGCGCTTCCTTGCCCAGTTCGTACTTGTAGCTGACGGTCTTGAGCCCAAAGAGCTTTTCGAGATCGGCCTGAAAGGTCATTTATCGCGGTCCTGGGGGGAGGCGGGACGCCGGGGGGGCGCAAGGATAGTGTTCGCCCCATGGGCGCGGCAAGCAGGGCGGGGACGGCGCGAATCCAGTCCGGGGGGCGTCCCCCGGCTCCCTCAAACGAACGGTCCGCCTGATGCGTTCGGGTTCGTGAAGGCCATCATCGCCCCCGTTTCGAGGGCGACGTCGGGCGGCAGCTTGAAGCCGGCAACCGACTCCCGCAGCTTGGTGGACAAGGAATTCAGCTCGCCGACCGCGGCCGCGGTCTGCTGTGCGGAGCCGGCGGTGGCAATCGCGATTTCCCGGATCGACTGCACCTGGCCGGTGATGCGCGTGGCCTGGGCGGCTTCGGAGCGGGCCTCGCTCGAGATCTCCTGGATCAGGCGGGCCAGATCAGTGGACGTCGCCTCGATGCGGGTCAGCGACTGGCCGGCCTCTTCGGCGCTGCGGGCACCGGCGATCACGTTGCTGGTCGAGCGCTCCATCGACACGATGGCCTCGTTGGTGTCGGCCTGGATGGTCTTGACCAGGGTTTCGATCTGGCGCGTCGCCGCGGCGGCACGTTCGGCCAGTCGCTGCACTTCGTCGGCCACTACGGCGAAACCGCGGCCCGACTCGCCGGCCATGGCCGCCTGGATCGATGCGTTGAGCGCCAAGGTATTGGTCTGCTCGGCGATGTCGTTGATGAACTCGATGATGTTGCCGATCTCCTGCGACGACTCGCCGAGGCGCTTGATGCGCTTGGCGGTGTCCTGGATCTGCTCGCGCAGGGCGGCCATGCCCTGGATCGTGCGGCCCACCGTCGAGGCACCGTTGTGCGCGATCTGCACCGAGTTGCCCGCCTGCTGCGAGAGCTGCTCGGCGCGCGCGGCCACGGCGTTGAGCGACTCCGCGCTCTGCGTCATGCGGCCCGAGATGTCGACCACTTCCTGCGCCTGGCTTTCGGAGCCGGACAACATCAGGCTCGCGGTCTCCTGCGTGGACGTCGCCGCGGCGCTGATCTCGCCGACGGTTTCGTTGATGGTGCCGACCAGGCTGAGCAGGTTGTCGATGGTCTGGTTGATCGAGTCGGCGATGGCGCCGGTGAAATCGCCGGTGACGTTGGCGCGCACCGTCAGGTCGCCGTCGGCCAGCGAGCCGATCTCGTCGAGCAGCGACAGGATCGCCGCCTGCTGCCGGCGGTCATTCTCTTCCGCCCGCGCGATGCGGCGGCGCACCGACACGATGTTGATCAGCACATAGAGGATCAGCGCGAGCGAGGCGACGCCCAGCGCCGGCAGGATCGCGACGCGCAGGAAGTTGCCCGACCCGGCCAGCGGCCCGAGCCCGTCTTCGAGCTCGATGGCCGTCGAATACAGGTTGCGGCCGTCGCCCGGAAGGACGCCGGCGGCGACCTGCATCTCGTTCAGCGCCGGGCCGTCCGTGGCCAGTGCCGCGGCCGCCGCCGAGAGACGGTCGACCAGTTCGGTCTTTTCGCGCAGCACGGTTCCCACCGGCCCGTCGCCCACCAGCGCGGTGTGCGTGGCCTGGAGCGCCGCGCCTTCCTTGCCCAGTTCCTCGGCGATGGCGCCGGCGTTGCGGCCGTCGCCGAGCAGCCGGCGGGCGAGGACCTGCAGGCGTTCGGCTCGCGCCATCTGCTCGGCGGCCAGGGTCAGACGCTCGTACGAGCCGGCAGCACTCAGGCGCTGCAGCACGTCGCGATAGAGAACCGCCAGTTCATCGCTCGAGCTTTCGATCTCGCGGATGTGCGCCGAGGCGCTGCCCACCGGCTCTTCGGCCTTCGAGAGCTTGTCCAGCGCCTGCTTCATCGTCGCCCAGGCCTGGTCGACGTTGTTGACCTGGTCGCGCACGGCGGCCGGCATCTTCTCGATGCCCGAATCGGCGTCGCCTTCGCGCAGGATGCGGATCGAATCCGCGAAATTCTCCGACTGGCCGGTGAGGGCAGCGAAGTCGGGCGAGATGCCGCGGCCGACGTCCTCGGCGATCCGGTTCACGGCCAGGGAGTCGTTCTGGAGCTGGCGCGTCATCGCGATCCAGGATTCGTGGCGGCGCGCGAGCGTGTCGTTGTAGTACAGACCGCCGCCGCCGATCCCGATGCCGAGCACCGCGATCACGAGCAACAGGACGTCGAACCGGAATCCGACCTTCCCCTTCGCCATCGACCACTCCTCCCGTGATTCGTGACGGCGCGGTTAGGCGCCGATCACCGTTCTGATCTTCGACAGCAGATCATTGTCTTTGACAGGTTTGACGAGGTATTCCCGTGCGCCCTGACGCAGCGCCCAGACCCGGTCCGTCTCCTGACTCTTGCTGCTGCACACGATGATCGGGATCGACGCGGTTTCCGGGTCACGCGACAAGGTGCGCGTGGCCTGGAAGCCGTTGATTCCCGGCATCACCACATCCATGACGACGCAGTCCGGCCGCTCCGACTTGATGCGCGGAATGGCGTCCGACCCGCTGCTCGCCTCGATGACCGTATGACCGGCCTTCTGCAGGATGTTCTTCAGATTCAGTGCATCTGTCGGCGAATCGTCGACGACCATGACCCGTGCCATCGCTACGTCTCCATTGCCCCCACGCGAGTGTTGCGGACTTCTGTCCGCGCCCCCGCGCGAACGTCTGAACTATACACGGTGGGAAGTGGGCTTCAGCGAGGCGCCTGGATGCGATGAACGATGGTCCCCGCATGCACCGTGAGGCTGGCGCGACCGGGCAGCTTGCGGCCCAGAAACGGCGTGTTGCGGCCGGCGCTGAGCATCTGGTCACCGCGCAATTCGAAGGGCTGTGCGGGGTCGACGAGCACGAGATTGGCGCGCTGACCCACCGCCATCGATCCCGCTGCGACGCCCAGCACGCGAGCCGGTCCGAGCGAGAGACGTTCGGCCAGTTGCAGCGGCGTCAGGATCCGGTCCTCGACCAGCACAAGGCCCAGCGGCAGCAGCGTCTCGAGGCCGGAGATGCCCGGCTCGGTCAGCGGAAACGGGTTGATCTTGGCGTCGGGCTCGTGCGGCTGGTGATCCGAGCAGATCGTGCCGATCAGTCCGTGCATGACGCCGGCACGCAGGGCATCGCGATCCTCGGCCGAGCGCAGCGGCGGCAGCACGTGGCACATCGCATTGAAGCTGCCGATGTCGTCGGTGGTCAGGAACAACTGGTGCGCGGCCACGTCGGCGCTCACCGGCAGTCCGATCTTCTGCGCCGCGCCGACCATCTCCACGCCGCGGGCCGTCGACAGGCGCCCGAAGTGCACGGCGGCGCCGGTGTCCTCGACCAGCGAGATCCAGAAGCGGATCGCCGAGACCTCGGCAGCCACCGGGATCGGTGCCAGGCCCAGGCGCGTGGCGATCGGTCCTTCGTGTGCGCAGCCGCGATTGGCCAGCGCCGGGTTCTGCGCGAAGACATGGACCGTCAGGCCCAGGCCGTGGGCGTAATCCAGTGCGCGGCGTCCCACCAGCGAATCCCGCAGGCCGGAGGCGGCGTTGCTGACGCCCACACAGCCGGCCTGTCGCAGCGCGCTCATCTCGGCCAGCGATTCACCGGCGAGATCCTGCGTCAGCGCGCCCAGCAGATGGACGTCCAGCCCGCCGACGCGGTCGGCGATGCCGTGGATGCGATCGACCATCGCCGGCGTCGCGATCGGCGGCCGGGTGTCCGGCGGAATCGTCACGGCGGTGATGCCGGCGGACTGCGCGGCGCGCGTCTCGCTGGCGAACGTGGCCTTGTGGGACGCGCCGGGCTCGCGGAAACGGGCTGCGATGTCGACGATGCCCGGCATCAGCCACTGACCGCGTGCGTCGATCGTTTGGTCGAACGACCCTGCGGGTCGCGTCGCCGCAACCGCCTCGATCCGACCGTCACGGACGGCGACGAAGGCGCTGCCGTCGAAGCCGCTGGCGGGGTCGAGGACGCGCGCGCCTTCGAACAGCAGCGACGGGGCGGGGCGGCGATCGCTCATTTCGAGGCCCCGCGATCGCCCAGGATCATGTCCATCACCGCCATGCGCACCGAGATGCCGTTGGCGACCTGTTCGAGGATCAGCGAGCGCTCCGAGTAGGCGAGTTCGCCGGCGATCTCGACACCGCGATTGATCGGTCCCGGATGCATCACGACGGCGTCCGGCTTGAGCTTGGCCAGGCGCTCGCGCGTCAGGCCGAAGTCGCGATGGAATTCACCGAGCGAGGGCAGGAAGGCGCCCAGCATGCGTTCGGTCTGCAGGCGCAGCAGGATGACGACGTCGACACCATCGAGGCCGGGCTCGAGCTGGTGGAACACGCGGGCGCCCATCTGTTCGATGCCGGCCGGGATCAGCGTCGGCGGTGCGACCACGCGGATGTCCTTGCAGCCCAGGATGCGCAGGCCGTGGATGTCCGATCGGGCCACGCGCGAGTGCAGCACGTCGCCGACGATGGCCACGCTGAGGTTTTCCGGCGGGCCCTTGTGGGCGCGGATCGTATAGAGATCCAGCAGACCCTGCGTCGGATGCGCGTGGCGGCCGTCGCCGGCGTTGAGGATCGCCACGCCCGGCGCCGCGTGTTCGGCGAAGAAATGCGCCGCGCCGCTGGCGTCGTGACGGATCACGAACAGGTCGGCCTGCATCGCCTCCATCGTCTTGAGCGTGTCGAGCAGGGTTTCGCCCTTCGACGTGCTCGACGACGAGACCTGCAGGTTGATGACGTCGGCGGAAAGACGCTTGGCCGCCACTTCGAACGTCGAGCGCGTGCGCGTCGAGGCCTCGAAGAACAGGTTCACGATCGTGCGGCCGCGCAGGTTGGGGAGCTTCTTGTCCGCGCCCGAAGTCGCTTCGGCCAGGTGCGCCGCGCGATCGAGGATCTCCGTGAGGAGCTGTCGCGGCAATCCGTCCATCGTCAGCAGATGGCGCAGGCGGCCGTGCTGATCGAGTTGGAGGGACGAGGTCATTTCAGGGCGGCATTCTAGACAACCTCGCGCCGGAACTGGTCGGAAGCCGTCGAAAAAATTGTCCGCGCACGAAATGGGCGGCCGTCGATGCGGGTGCGATCAACGTATCGAGCGGCACATGCCGTGCCGCGCGCGTTGCTCGAACGCTTCTGTTCCGCGCCGCTATTCCGGGGCCGACGCCATCCACTGCTCGAGGATCACGCGCGCCGCCTCGCCATCGCGATCGCCCTTGCGCACGCGTCGCGTCATGCGGCCGCTGGAACGCGCGTCGCGCAGGGCATCGTCGGCTGCGCGCGACGAGAAGCGTTCGTCGGCCAGGTGCACCGCCAGCTTGCTGCGACGGGCCAGTTCCGCGGCGAAGCGCCGCGCGGCGGTGGTGATCTCCTGCTCCGAGCCGTCGTCGTCCAGCGGCAGGCCCACGACGAGGGCCTGCGGCCGCCATTCGCCGATCACGCGCAGCAGCGCATTCCAGTCCGGCTGGTTTGCGGTGGGAACGGTCGGCAGCGGGCGCGCGGTCCCGGTGATGCGATCACCCACGGCCACGCCGATGCGCTTGTGGCCGAAATCGAAGGCGAGATAGGTGGCCACGGCCGGGGAGCTTGCCGCCCCTCAGGCGTGACCCGCCCCGCTGCTCAGTTGCGTGACGTCCAGCCCCAGCAGGCGCGTGGCGGACTGCCAGCGGCTGCGGGCGGGTGTGGAGAACAGCACGCCCGCGTCCACCGGCGTGTTGAGCCAGGAGTTGGCGAGGATCTCGTTCTCGAGCTGGCCCGCGCTCCAGCCGGCGTAGCCGAGCGTGACCAGGAATTCCTTCGGCCCGCGGCCTTCGCCGATCGCGGCGAGCACGTCGCGCGAGGTCGTGATGAACAGATCGCGGCTGATCGGCATGCAGGATTCCCAGCCGCCCGGCGCCTTGTGCACGACGAAGCCGCGCTCGGGCTGTACCGGGCCGCCCCAGAACACGACGTGCTCGTTCACGTCGGCTGACTCGTGCTTGACGCCCATCTGGTCGAGCATCGCGCTCAGCGTCAGATCGGTCGGACGATTGATGATCAGTCCGATCGCGCCGTTGTCGTTGTGCTCGCACAGCAGCGACACGGTGTGGCTGAAGTTGTCGTCCTCGAGGCCGGGCATCGCGACGAGGAACTGGTTCTTCAGCGACGTCGCGTCGCCATCGAGCGCCGTGTCCGTGCGCAGCTGCGCCTCGGCCTTGTCCTCGTTGCCCTCGTGCGCCTGCAGTGCGCGCCTGCACGCGGCCAGCGTCGCGCCGGTGCGATCGCGCAGGCGGCGGACGGTTGCAACAGGAATGCGGATGGCCATGGGACGAGTATCCGACCGCCCCGCCGATCAGGCAATAAGGGTCTGGCCGGAGTTCGACAAGCGACGATCAATGGCGTCCATCAGCATGCCGCCGATGTCGGTCCCGTACGTGGCGTCGATCTCGCGCGCGCAGGTCGGGCTGGTCACGTTGATCTCGGTCAGGTGCTCGCCGATGACGTCGAGGCCCACGAACATCAGACCGCGGCGCTTGAGTTCCGGGCCGACCTGCGCGGCGATGCGCCGATCCGCGTCGGACAGCGGCTGCGGGCGGCCGCTGCCGCCGGCCGCGAGATTGCCGCGCGTCTCGCCGGCCATCGGCACGCGCGCCAGGCAGTACGGAACGGGCTCGCCGTCGACCATCAGGATGCGCTTGTCGCCGTCGACGATCGCCGGCAGGTATTTCTGCGCCACGATCATCCGGCGGCCGCGGTCGGTGAGTTCCTCGATGACCGCGCCCAGGTTCAGGCCATCGCGTCCGACGCGGAAGATGCCGCTGCCGCCCATGCCGTCGACCGGCTTGTAGATGACGTCGCCGTGCTCGACGTGGAAGGCGCGCAGCGTCGCGTCATCCCGCGCGAACAGCGTCGGCGGCGACAACTCCGGGAACCAGGCCGTGTAGAGCTTCTCGTTGCAGTCGCGCAGGCTCTGCGGGCGGTTGACCACCAGCGATCCCTGCACCGCGGCGCGGTCCAGGATGTACGTGCTCATGATGTAGTCGAGGTCGAACGGCGGATCCTTGCGCATCAGGATCACGTCGAGGCTCCCCAGCGGCGTGACCTGCGATTCGCCGGTGAAGTCGTACCAATGCTTCTTGTCGTCGTGGACCACGACGGCGCGGACGCGGCCGAAGGCCACGCCGTCGCGCACGTACAGGTCGCCCTGCTCGAGATAGCGCAGCGACCAGCCGCGCTTCTGCGCCGCCAGCATCAACGCCAGCGTGGTGTCCTTGTAAGGCTTGATCGACCCGATCGGGTCCATGACGACGCCGAGCGTGCGGCTGGGGGTGCTGTTCATCTTCGGGATCCAGAGACTGGCCCGCATCGTACTGCCAGACCGGGCGCCGGCGGAGTCGAGGACAGGGCTCGTGCCGGCGTGTTCAAATTCCGCCCGGCGCCATCCGCGCGTCGCCGCACTATTCGCGGAATCCCTTGATGAGCCCTGGGTCGCGATGTTCGCGCCCGGCTCGGAGTGCGATGTGAACCCGATGAGCACCCCGAAATTCCCGATCCGCTGGCTCGCCGCGATGACATGCGCTGCGTTGCTGGGCGCCTGCAGCGGCGGCGGATCCGGGGAGCGGCTGAATGTCCCGCCGCCCGATCCCGAAGTCCTGCCGGCATCGGCTGTCGGCAAATGGGGGCCGCTGGTGGGCTGGCCGCTGATCCCGATCCACGCGGCGCTGCTGCCGGACGGCCGGATCCTGAGCTACGGCACGCAGACGCCGGGCGACAACGGCCCGCCGATTTCGGGCGCGTTCACCTACGACTTGTGGACGCCGGCGGATGGCACCGGCCAGGACGCTCACCTGGTGCTGCCCAACCTGACGATCACGGACCTGTTCTGCAGCGCGCAGCTCCTGCTCCCCGAGCCGGATGCCGGCGTCCTGATCGTGGGCGGCGACACGTTCCCGCGATTCGTCGACCCGGATCCGACCGACGAGGTGGTCCCGGAAGACAACAGCGACGGCAATTCGGATTCGAACATCTTCGACTACGCCGGCGGCGACACGCTCGATGCCGGCCCCGGCATGAATCGCGGACGCTGGTATGGCTCGGTCACGACCTTGCTGGATGGCCGGATCTACATCCAGGGCGGCAAGAGCGAGACGCGCATCAGCGGCGCGGACCGGCCGGAGGTTCGCGAACTCGACGGCACGTTCAGGCTGTTGCCGGGCGCCGACACCAGCGCCTTGCGCTACTACTACCCGCGCGGGTTCGTGCTCCCGGATGGACGGCTGTTCGGATTCGATACCCGCGGCACCATGTATTACGTCGATCCGACCGGCCCGGGGTCGCTGACGACCGTCGGCGAATTTCCGGAGCTCTACCAGGGCGACGACTCGACGGTTGCGATGTTCCGCCCGGGCCGCCTGCTGCAATTCGGCGGCAACCGGGTTCCGAACTCCAGCGCCCGGGGTTCGCTGGTCATCGACGCCCGCGGCCCGGCGCCGGTGCTGACGCCGTCCGGTGACCTGTCGTCGATCCGTCGCCTGTCGACGGCCACGATCCTTGCCGACGGCAAGGTGCTGGCAACGGGCGGCAGTGTCTTCTACAACACCACGCGCGGGGCCAATCTCAAGGCCGAGATCTGGGACCCGGTCACCGGCGCGTGGACCTTGGGCGCGCCCGAGCAGGTGGCGCGCCTGTACCACTCGACCGCCTTGCTGTTGCCGGACGCCACCGTTCTGGTCGGCGGCGGCGGCGCGCCGGGCCCGCCGGATCTGCCGGGCAATCTCAACGCGGAGATCTACTCGCCGCCCTACCTTTTCACCGCCAGCGGCGCGCTCGCGCCGCGGCCCTCCATCGGGTCGGCGCCTGCGGAGCTGGTCGTCGGCCGCAATTTCCAGCTCGGTTATGGCGCGGTGGGTGGCTCCGATACGGCGGCGCGCGTGGTGCTGATCAAGACCTCGGCGGTGACGCACAACCTCAACATGGAACAGCGCTTCGTCGAGTTGCCGTTCTCGATCCTCAATTCGACCCGTCTGAACGTGTACATGACGTCACGGGCGGGTGATGTGACGCCGGGTTACTACCTGCTGTTCGTGTTCAACAAGGACGGGGTGCCGTCGAAGGCCAGGACCGTGTTCGTCGGCGTGGCGCCCGCGAAGGACGCGGCGGCCGATCCCGTCGTCGTCGCGTCGGCGGATCGTACCGATGCCGTCGGCGCCGTGGTCACGTTCAATGTGGCGGGAACCGATCCTGCCGCGCTGCCGCTCAGCTATGCGGCTGCGGGTCTGCCGCCGGGCGTGAGCCTGTCCGCGGGCGCGGGTTCCAGCGCGCGCATCAGCGGCACGCCGACCGCCGCCGGCAGCTACGACGTCGTGGTGACGGCGAGCAACGGCACGCGCACCGCCACGAACGCTTTCGTCTGGCAGGTGCAGGCGCCGGTGACGCAGTAAGCGGGGCGCCGGCCGGGCGTCCAGTCCGGCCAGCCGTCCGGCTTTGGCTTTCGGCTAGCCGGCGATGCCGCTGCTGGTCGTCACCTGTCCGTCGGAACCCGACAGGCGAACCTTGCCGTTGCGACGCTCCAGCGTGTCCGTCGACGTGCCGCGCAGGTTGATCAAGGCGCCGCCGATATCGAACGTGAAGCGTGTCTTGACCGTCGCGCTGCGGCGATCGGCGGCGAGTTCGAGCTTCGTGATGCGCTGGTCGTACTCCAGGACGACCATGCCGCCCATCTTCTCGCCGAGCGCCTCCGCGGCGTCGTAGAACTCGTGGTACGCGCTGCAGGCCTCCCCGCGGTTCTGTTCGATCTTCTTGCGCCCGCCCAGCGAGATGCTGACGGCGGTGCCGTGAAAGTCGCTCGCGAGCATGTCGCACAGCGCTTCGGGATTGCGATTGAGTGTGGCGCGGGTCTGCTCGGCGTAGAACGCCTTGACGTGGTCTTCAGTGAGCGTGCGGCCGCCCACGAAGTACCACCATGCGCCGCCGCCGGCGAGCATGACGAACAGAACGAATTTCCCCACGCGGACTTCCCCCTGGCTTCTCTTTTGAATCCGATGCCGGTGCTCGTCACCTTCTGCAACCGATGCAGTGCGCTCTCATCGGCGCGGGGTGTCGGCGGCCGGCGCCTCCGTAGCCCGGACGAAGTCCGGGATGGCGCTCCTCAGATGAAACAACCCCGATCTTCGTCGGGGTTACGCGATTCGTGGCAAACGCTTCAGGTCGTGACCGGCCGTGAGAGTGCTGCGATCTCCCGGGCTGCCGCCACCAGCGCCAGGCGCGCGACCACACCGTAGGCGTAGAAGCGGTTGGGCTTCGCATCGGGCTGCTGCGACAGGTCCGGATGGTTGCAGCAGGACTCGAAGGCCAGCGGCTTGAAGCTCATGCCCGGCGCATTGAGATTTTCCTGATTGCCGCGCTTTTCGTTGACGCGGTAGAAACCGCCGACGACGAAGCGGTCGATCATGTAGACCACCGGCTCGGCCGTGTGATTGTCCGGACCCCAGGTCTCGAAGGTGTGCACGCCTTCCTGAAGGATGGCGCCGGTGACTTCCCGGCCTTCCTTGGCGCTGCTCATGTGGGTGCGCGCCTTGCGGTTCATCTCGCGCACGTCATTGGCGCTGCGTACCGTCATCACGCCCATGCCATAGGTGCCCGCGTCGGCCTTGACGATGACGAAGGGCTCCTCGGCGATGCCGTACTCGGCGTACTTCTCGCGAATGTCCTCGAGCAGCAGTTCCACGTTGCTGACCAGGCATTCCTCGCCTTCGCGCTTCATGAAGTTGATCTCGCCGCAGTTGCGGAACAGCGGATCCACCCACCAGGAATCGATGCCCGCGATCTTGCCGAACTCGGCAGTGACGTCGCGGTAGTAACCGAAGTGCTGGGTCTTGAGGCGCGCATGCCAGCCGGCGCCGAGCGGCGGCACGATGGTCTGCTTGATGCCTTCGAGGATCGGCGGGATGCCCGCCGACAGATCGTTGTTCAGCAGCACCAGGCAGGGAGAGAAATCGCCGACCTTCACGCGATCGCCGTCGCGCACCAGGGGTTCGAGCACCAGTTCGCGTCCGCTGATCTCCAGCTTGAGCGTGGTCGGCTCCTTGATCTCCGGCAGCAGGGTCCCGATGCGCACGTGGAAGCCGGCCTCGCGGATCAGCTCGAACAGCGTGGCGACGTTTTCCAGGTAGAACTTGTTGCGCGTGTGATTTTCCGGCACCAGCAGCACGCCGGTACAGGTCGGGCAGCTCCGCTCGACGGCGGACTGGATCGCCTGCACGCACAGCGACGAGAAATTCTCGTCGAGATTGTTGAAGCCACCCGGAAACAGGTTGGTGTCGACGGGGGCCAGCTTGAAGCCGGCGTTGCGCAGATCCACCGAGCAATAGAACGGCGGCGGGGTCTTCAGCCACTGGCTGCGGAACCAGGCTTCGATATCGGCGCTGCGCGCGATGAGCTGCTCTTCGAACTTGAGCAGAGGGGACGTATTGGCGGTGGAAAGCTGCGGGATGGTGCCGAGCATGTTCGGTCCGGATTGGCGGTCTGCGCCTAGCGTAACGGAGGCCCGGCGCGGACGTAGGCGCATCGCGGCGGTTGTGCTAAATATCAGTCATTACAAAGGGAGATCGACCGGGGCGCCTTCGCCGCGGCACTCGCCTGCGGCGCCAGTGAGCGAGGGATTGACTGTGGCGACAGCGGAAGCGGCGAAGATCATGGTCATCGACGATAGCCAGACCATTCGCCGGACAGCGGAAACGCTGCTGGCGAAGGAAGGCTTCACGGTTGTGACGGCGCAGGACGGGTACGAAGCGCTGGCCAAGATCGCAGATCACCATCCGGCGCTGATCTTCGTGGACATCATGATGCCCAGGCTCGACGGGTATCAGGCCTGCGCGCTGATCAAGGCCAACCCGCGTTACGCATCGACGCCGGTGATCATGCTGTCGTCCAAGGACGGACTGTTCGATCGCGCGCGCGGCCGTATCGTCGGCTCCGACGAATACCTCACCAAGCCCTTCACGCGCGACGAGCTGATCGGCGCGGTGCGGACGCACCTTCGCAAATGAGTGCGAACCTTCGCGGACTGCGAGATGACCCCTATCGCCTGCTCGCGGAACTGGACAGCCGCCTGCGCGCGATGCGCTCGGATGCGGCCGCCGGAACCGGGCCGGTCTGGCAGGGTCTGGCCTTCCGCCAGGGTGAGCGCTGGCTGGTAACGCCCAAGGACGACGTGCGGGAAGTCATTCCGCCGCCCCGTGTCACGCGCGTGCCCAATGCCAAGCCCTGGCTGGCCGGCGTTGCGAACGTACGCGGCAGCCTGCTGACCCTGGTGGACCTGGGCTTGCTGGGTGGCGGTGACGGTAGTGCCGGTGGCCGTACGGCGCGCGTTCTGGTGCTCAACTCCGATCAGATGCCGGCGGGCTTTCTGGTCGACGAGGTCGCGGGCTACCGGCAGTTCACGGCCGCCGAACAGGCGCCTGCCGATCTGGCCCCCGGTGACGTGATGGCGCCGTATGTCCTGGGCGGTTTCGTGCGCGAGGGTCGCTCCTGGCAGGTGTTGAGCCTGCACAAGCTGGCCCAGTCCGAAACCCTGCGGCGCGCGGGCTGGTGATGTCGGCATGAGCAAGCAACCGTCACATCTCGAAATCCATAACGCCACGCGTGGCGTCGCTGCGGGCCTGCACTGGGTCCGCAACGAACTCAACGAGAACCTCCAGCACGCGAGCCAGCTGGTCGAGCTGCACTCCGAGAACCGCAAGGATCCGGGGTCGCTCAACAAGGCGCTGCACCATCTTCACGAGGTCCGCGGCGCGGCGGTGCTGATCCAGGCCTACGGCCTGGCGCTGCTCGCCGAGGAAATGAAGCAGACGGTGCAGGACCTGGGCAGCGGCATGCTCCAGGAAGCCGATCCGGCGTACTCCGCCGTCGTCGGCGCCTGCGTGCAGGCGACCGACTATCTCGACGTCCTGCAGAGCGGCCACAGCGACAGCGCGCTGGTTCTGCAGCCGATCGTCAACGAATTGCGGCTCGCGCGCGGCAAGAGCCTGCTGACCGAGGACGATCTGTTCGTCGCGCAGTTCCGCGTGCTCGGCCTGCACCTGGACCGCACGTCAGGCGGCCGCAGTGATGCGGATTCGCAGACCGAAGCCGGGCGCCTGCATCCGGTATTCGCGGCGTCGCTGCTGTCGTGGTTCAAGGACCAGGACAGCGTGCAGGCTTTGTCGCGGATCGGACGCATCGCCGAAATCCTGGCCGACGCGTCACGCGAACGCGCGCTGCACCAGTTGTGGCGCACCGCTGCGGCCTGTGTCGAGGCGCTGCTGTCGCGAGCGCTGGACGACACGCTGGAGCTCAAGCGCCAGTTCGGTCGTGCCGGCCAGTTGATGAAGATCCTCGCCGAGATCGGTGAGGCCGGAGCCGTGAAGCAGATGAGCGACGTGTCGCTCCGGCTGCTGTTCTACGCGGGCCGCTCGAGCTGCACCGGGCCGCGCGTCTCCGCGCTGCGCCGCGCCCTCCAGCTGGACACATGGCTGCCCAGCCTCGAAGTCGTGCAGGCTTGCCGTGCGCGGCTGCGCGGCGCCAGCACCGGCCTGCTCGTGCGCGTCGCCGAAGAGCTGCGCTCGGACCTCGCCGAGGTTCGCGACAGCATCGACGTCGCCTTGCGTGCGGGCGCATCGCGCCAGGAATTCGAAAGCACCGCGCAGCTGCTCAAGCGGGTGGCCGACACGCTGCTCGTGCTGGGCCTGTCCGCCGAAAGCCAGGCTCTGGCGCAGCCGGTCGAAACCTTGCACGACGCGGGTGAGTCCGATCCGGCGGCGTGGATGGAGTTCGCCACCGCCGTACTGCAGGTGGATCTGTCGCTCGAGGCGGCGTTGTATCGACAGCTGCAGCCCACTCCCATCCTCGCGGATGCGCAGGACAAGCCTCCTGTCCTGGATCTGCGCGAAGGCACCGCTGCGCTGTTGCGCGAATCCCTGGTCAACCTGGCGCGGGTCAAGGCCTATGTCGAGGCCTACATCAAGACCGATGATGTCTTCGGTCTGCCGGACGCGGCGCGGATGCTCGACGAGATCGCGGCGGGTTTCCGGATGCTCTCGATGGAGCGGGCCGAGGAGCTGGTCCTCGACGTCCTGAAGTTCGTGCAGTCCACCGATTTCCCGCAGGTCCGGGAAAGCAACACCTCGGCCGGGCGCTTCGCCGACGCGATCGCCGCCGTCGAGTACTACATCGAGATGCGGCGCGACGGATTGCCCGGGTCCGATGGCGTGCTCGAGAAACTCGGCAAGACCATCGCTCAGCTGCGCACGCCGCCGATCCTGCTCAAGGCAGTACAAGCGGTCGAGGCTCCGCCGGAGTCCGAAGTAGCGGATGAGAGCGCGACTGCGGCGCCGTCCGTCGCGGATGACGCCGTGCCGTTCGAGCTGGCCATCGTCGAGTACAAGGCGCTGGCCCAGGGCAGCGCGCCGGCGCCCGAACCGCCAGCGCCGATCGTCACCCCCGAATTCCATCTGATCGGCGAGCCGCTGCCGGAACCCCAGGAAGCCGCGCCGGTGCAGACTGCCGAGCCGGTCCCCGCGGACGCCGCGCAATCGCCGGCCGTGGCCGCACAGGCACCAGTGGCGAAGCTCGCGCTGGCCGACGTCGACCCCGAGATCCGCGAGGTCTTCATCGAGGAGGCCGAGGAAGTCCTGCAGACCCTTCAGCGCGCGTTGCCGCGCTGGCTGCGTCATCCGGACGAGCGAGACGTTCTGGGCACGATCCGGCGAGCGTTCCACACCCTCAAGGGCAGTGGACGCATGGTCGGTGCGGTGGATATCGGCGAGCTGTCGTGGGCAATCGAGAGCATGCTCAATCGCTGCCTCGACCGAACGATCGTGCAGTCGCAAGCGGTGCGGGACGTGGTGCGCGAGACCGTGGTTCTGGTGCCCGCGATGATCGCTGCGTTCCGCGACAACATGTCGCCACCGCAGCAGGCCACCCGGCTTGCGGAGCAGGCGCGTCGGCTCGCGGCTGGAAATGAGGCGGAACAGGAAACCGATCTGATCTCGGTTTTCCGCAGCGACGCCACGGTGCGGCTGCAGATGATTTCGCGCTGGCTCGAGGATCAGGATCGCAGCATCGGTGAATACGGAATTCCCGAGCCCGTCGTGCGCGCGTTCCATACCTTGCGGGGCGCGGCGATGGCCATCGGCGCCAAGCCGATCGGGGAGCTCTCCGGCAGCCTCGAGGCCTATCTCGACGTGCTGCATCGCTCGCACATGCCGCTCAACGCGGTCGGCTTCGCGCTGATCGGCGACTGCTGCAACGTGCTGGGTCAGTGGATCAAGCGTCTGGGCGACGACAACGCGAGCAGCATCGACGCCAGACCCTGGCTCGACCGGGTGGAGGCGATCCGTGCGGGCGCCGATAGCGAGTCGGGCGAAACCGACGAAGACCATCAGCTCGCCGAGGTGTTCGCCTTCGAGGCGCTGGATCTGGTTCAGCGGTTCGAGTCCGACCTGCGGGCCTGGGCCAAATCGCCGCAGTCTCCGGGCTACGTGCATTCGCTGAAGACCACGATCCACACGCTCAAGGGCGCTGCCGGCATGGCGCACTGCGCGCCGATCGCCGCGGTTGCCCAGGCGCTGAATCTGCGGCTGGCCTCGATGAGCGACATGCCGGCGCCGAGCGAATCGTTCTTCGCCGTGATGGGGCAGATCGTCGAAGGGCTCTACACGCAGCTCGACCAGTATCGCGACGGCAAACTGGGCGGCGATGGCTCCGAGTGGCTGTCGATCATGTCGTCGCTCGACGGTGCCACGCCGATGCCCGAGGGCGGACCGGCCGGTCCGGGGCCGTCTGGCTTCGCGCCGGCGCCCACCAGCGCCGAGCCCGATCGCGAACTCGTCGAGATCTTCCTGCAGGAAGGCGAGGAACTGGTCGACGAGATCGAGCGCGCGTCCGACGCGATCGCGGCCAGACCCGACGATCCCGTCCTGCTGGGCGCCTGGCTGCGCGCGTTGCACACGCTCAAGGGCAGTGCACGTGTCGCCGGCATGGACAGCATCGGCGAAGTCGCTCACCGGCTGGAGACCGCGACCGAACTGGCGCGTGACTCGGACGAGGCAGGTCGCGAACGTTTCCGTGCGCGGCTGCGCGTCGCCGTCGATGGCTTGCAGGAACTGGTCGACGAAGCGCGGCGCGGAGAGAGCGGCGCGGCCGCCCGCATCCTGGCGCGTTTCGAGGAAGTGGGTGCGACGCCCGCGGTTGTGCAGCAGCCTTCCGGTGATGGCTTCGAGCTCATCGAGCTGTCCGAAGCCGACCTGCCGGCGGTCGACACGCCGGTCAACGTACCTGCCGCAGGATCACTCGAGGAATTCGAGGCTGCCTGGGAGGCGGCGTCGGGATCGGATGTGCCGCTACCGGTCACCGAACCCGAAGAGTTCATCGCCGGGCCGATCGATCAGGAACTCGTCGCGATCTTCCTGCCCGAGGCGGGAGAGCTGCTGGAGTCCCTCGGAAACCTGCTGGGCCAGTGGCGCGATCAGCCCCACGACCTGCAGTTCCCGCGCGCGATGCAGCGCGACCTGCACACGTTCAAGGGCGGCGCGCGCATGGCCGGTCTCACGGCCCTGGGCGATGCCGCGCACGATCTCGAGAGCCGTCTGGATCAACTCGAGCGTGAAGGCCTGCAGGTCCAGTCGTGGGCGCTGGACGACATCGCGACCGGCATCGACAAGCTGTACCGGCTGCGCGACATGTCCGCGAGAACCGAAGAGCCCGTTCGCGAGATGCCGGGCGAGTTCCACAATGCGTTCGTCGCGGAGAATTTTCCCGAGCCCGTGCAGGAGCGGTTCGCGCCGATCCAGCCCGAGCCCTTCGTGTCGCAGGTCGTCGACGCTGGTTTCCCGTTCGAGCCGGTCCTGGCACCGCTCGAGCCGGTCGCCGAAATCGAGCTGCAGCCCATGGCTGCTGCCGAGCCGGTCGAGCCCGCACAGGTCGAGGAGGTCCCGGCGGCGGTCGATACGCACAGTGACTGGAATCCGGAACTCTTCTGGAAGCCCGAGGAGGCGGCCGCGGCATCCGAGGCACGCCGCGAAGCGGTCCGCGTTCCGGTGGAACGTCTGGACACCATGCTCAACCAGGCGGGCGAGATCTCGATCTATCGCTCGCGCCTGGAAGAAAACCACGCGACGCTCGGCAGCTCGCTGGCCGAAATGGCGCAGACGATCACGCGCGTTCGCGAGCAGCTTCGCCTGATGGAAGTGGAGACCGAGGCGCAGATCGCCGCGCGCGGCTTCTCGCGCGGAGACGACGACCACCGCTACGACTCCTCGCAGTTCGACGCGCTGGAGATGGACCGCTACTCGCGCATGCAGGAGCTGTCGCGCGCACTGGCGGAATCGGTGTCGGACATGAGTTCGCTGCATGCCTCGCTCGATACCTCGAGCACCGAGGCCGAAGGCCTGCTGATCCAGCAGGGCCGCATCAACACCGAGGTCCAGCAGGCGCTGATGGGCACGCTGATGGTGCCTTTCTCGCGCCAGGTTCAGCGCCTGTCGCGCGTCGTGCGCCAGACCGCCGAGCAGAACGGCAAGCGCGCCCGCACCGAGTTCGACGGCGCCGAAAGCGAGCTGGACCGCAACGTCCTCGAGCGCATGACCGCGCCGCTGGAACACCTGCTGCGCAACTGCGTCGTCCACGGCATCGAAGATGCGGACGCCCGCCAGGCGGTGGGCAAGGACCCCGAGGGCGTCGTGCGGGTCTCGCTCAAGCGCGAGGGTTCGCAGCTTCTGATCGAGGTCCGGGACGACGGTCGTGGCCTGGATTTCGAGGCCATCCGCGCGCAGGCGGTCAAGCGCGGTCTGATGCGCACCGACGCCCAGGTTTCCAACGACGACCTGGCGCGCTTCGTCTTCGCGGCCGGCTTTTCGACTGCGCGCACGCTCACGCAGGACGCCGGTCGCGGCATCGGAATGGATGTCGTCGCCGCGGAAGTCAAACAGCTCGGCGGCACCGTCGACATCGCATCGGAAACCGGCAGGGGCGTGCGCTTCCGCATCCGCTTGCCGCTGATGCTGGCGGTGTCGCAGGCCCTGGTCGTGCAGGTGGGCGACGAGTTGTTCGCGATCCCGCTGGGCGCGGTCGAGGGCATCGCGCGTACGCCGCGCGAGGGGTTGGCCGACATGATGAAGGAGGGTGGAAAGTCCCTCGAGTACGGCGGCAACCAGTACCAGGTGCGCCGGCTCGGCGAACTGGTGGGCCTGCCCGCCCCGACACGCATCGATTCACGCACCGTTCCGGCCATCCTGATGCGCCTGGGCGATGGCCTGGGCGGAGTCGAACGCCGCGTCGCCGTCGTGGCGGAACGCCTGATCGGCAACCGCGAGATCGTGACCAAGCCGGCCGGGCCGATGCTCGGCTCGGTCGCCGGTGTCTCCGGCGCGACGATCCTGGCCGACGGTCGCGTGATGCTGATCGTCGACATCCCGGCGCTGATCGGTGAAGCCACCCGTCGACGGCTCGGCGACGAGGCGGCCTCGGCTCCGATCGCGGCGCCGGAAGCGCATCGCCTGATCATGGTGGTGGATGACTCCATCACGATCCGTCGCGTCACCGAGCGGCTGCTCACGCGCAAGGGTTATCGCGTGATCACCATCAAGGACGGCCTCGACGCGATGGCGTCCCTGCAGACGGAAACGCCCGACGCGGTGCTGCTGGACATCGAGATGCCGCGCGCCGACGGATTCGAGGTCGCCGCATTCATTCGCAATACGCCCCGCATCGCGCGCCTGCCGATCATCATGATCACGTCGCGATCCGGCGATAAGCACCGCGAACACGCGCGCAGCCTGGGCGTGAACCGGTACCTGATCAAGCCTTACCAGGAGGACCAGCTGCTCGCCGAACTGCGCGCGCTGCTGGCTGCCGAAGAGGCGGAGACCGCATGAACCCGCGCGCAGCGATATCCGTCTTTGCACCTCGCGTGGGCGCATGCGCGCTCCCCCGTTCATGCGTCTTGCCCGCTGACGAAACCAGGCGGGGTGACGCATGAACGAAGCGCTCTATGCGGTGATGATCCAGATCACCGGGGATTTCCTGCTGCTGCCCAACGCAGCCGTGTCCGAAGTGACCGCGCTCGATCGCTTCGAGCCGGCCGCCGCGGACGCGCCGGCCTGGCTGGCGGGCTGGCACGCGACGGCCGAACGGCGCATCCCGGTGCTCTCGTTCGAAGCCCTGAGCGGCCATCCTCGACCGGAGGTGGTGAAGCGTTCGCGCATCGTCATCGTCAATCCGATCGGGCGGCGTGTCGGCGGCGGCGGTTTTGCGCTGCTGGCCCAGGGCCACCCGCACCTGATCTCGATCAACCGCGGAACCATCAATCCGGTCAATCTTTTGCCGACCGATCACGACGATCTCGTGCTGTCGCGTGTGCGCATGGCCGGGCAGGAGTCGGTGATTCCGGACCTCGAGCAGATCGAGGCGAGATTGGCGGGTCTGGCCTGAGGATCCCGACCGGCCGGGCCCGGCGCCAGGCGGGCCAATCGCGGACGCGACCGGCTGGCACTACAATCTGCGCCCCCCGGCCGTCGCTTCACTATTCACCATGACCTTCGTCGTCACCGAAAACTGCATCAAGTGCAAGTACACCGACTGCGTTGAAGTGTGCCCGGTGGATTGTTTCCACGAAGGCCCGAATTTCCTGGTGATCGACCCCGAGGAGTGCATCGACTGCACGTTGTGCGAACCGGAGTGCCCGGCCAACGCGATCGTCGCAGAAGACGACTTGAAGGCCGAACATGCGCACTTCAAGCCGCTGAACGCGGAATTGGCGAAGGCTTGGCCGGTCATCACCGAGCGCAAGGACGCCCCGGAAGGCGCCAAGGATTGGGACGGCAAGCCGGACAAGCTGAAGCTGCTGGAACGCTGACCCGCGGCCATGCGGATCCCGGACAGCGGAATTCGCAATGAACGAAGCGGACCCGCCTGACGCCGCGTTTCGAAGTCCGCATTCCGAAGTCGTCCTGACGTCAACCGACCGTCTCGCGCGCCAGCGCCGCGAAGACGCGAATCTCGCCCGCTCCCGCGCGGGCGCACAGGTCTGGGAAGCCCCGCAGATCGCCAGCTTCTCGCGCTGGCTCACCGAATCCTGGACCGCCAGCTGGCCTGACGCGCAGCTCCTGAGCAGCACGCAGGAACTGGTTCTGTGGCGCGAGGCCGTGGAACGCGACGAGGCCGGTGCCCAGTTGCTGGCGCCTCTGGCCGCCGCGCGCGAGGCGCGCCGCGCCGACCAGATCGTGCGGCGGCACGCGATCGATCTCGATACCGCGCCAGCCTGGCAGGACGAGCATCACGCCTTCCGGCGCTGGCGGCAGCACGTGTTGCGGCGCATGCGCCAGAACCAGTGGCTGACCGGTGGCGATCTGGCGGCCCAGGTCGCGGGACTGATCACCAGAGGGGACATCGCGGTGCCCGATGCGATCCGGCTCGCGGGTTTCGTCAATGCGCTGCCGCCCTCCGAACAGCGTGTGCTCGATGTGCTGGCCGCCCGCGGCACGCGGATCGAATTCGAGGCGCCGCCGGCGTTGTCGCCGCAGGTGATCCGGCAGTCGCTGCCGGACCAGGAAACCCAGTGGCGGCACGTCGTTCACGACATCCGCGAGCGCCTGCGCCGTGTCGGCGACGCGATGCCGCCACGCATCCTCATCGCGTTGCCGGACCCGGAATCTCAGCGGGAACTCGGCGAGTCGACGTTGCGTGACCTGCTCGCGCCCTGGGCGGCCGGCGGCGAAGGAGCCTTGCCCTGGCGCTGGGAGCGCGGGCGCAGGCTCGCGCAGACGCCGCAGCTCGACATCCTGCTGGCCTTGCTGCAGCTCAAGGTCGACGACAACACGCCCGAACTGATCAGCCGCGTGCTGCTCTCGACCAGCCTGTGGACCGAGAGCGAACGTGCGCAGACCGCGCGCGCCGACCTGCAGCTGAGGCACAAGGGCTGGCCGCGCATTCGTCTTGCACGCGTGATCGCGCTGCTGCCACCGACGCTCGCGCTGCGCTTCACGGCGCTGGCGGAGCGCCTGTCGGCGCTGCCGTCGCGCGCGCTGCCCAGCGAATGGGCCCAGGGCTTTCGCGAACTCGTCGAGACGCTCGGCTGGCCTGGCGCGGATGCGCTGGACTCGCAGACCTACCAGGCCGTGCGCGCCGGGCGCGGACTGTTCGACCGTCTGGGCACGCTCGACGCGCAGCTCGGCCGCGTGCCGCTGTCGAGCGCGCGAGACTGGCTGTCGGAGCTGGCGCGCGGCAGCACGTTCGCACCGCGCGTCGAATACGCGCAGCCGGTGCTGATCACGTCGCTTGACGAGGCCGCGGCGCTGGCCTGCGACGTGCTGTACGTGCTCGACGCAACCGCCGCGCAGGTGCCTTCGCTGGCCCGGCCCACGCCGTTCCTGCCGCTGGAGGTGCAGCGCCTCGCGGGTGTCGCCGAGGCGTCTCCGGAGACCTGGCTGGCGCGTACGCAGGCGCAGGCCGCGCGACTGCTCCAGGGCTGCGCGAGCGAGGTGATCGTGTGCATGCCGGGCGTCGATTCGCGCGGCGCGATGCTGCAGCCCTCGAGCCTGTTTGGCGCGCCGCAGGATTGGGTGCGCGCGACGCCCGAGCGCAGCGTCAGTGCGCTCGAACGTTCGCTGCCCGAAGACCGGCCCGCGCTCGAATGGCCGGAGGCCGACGAGGTGCCGCCCGTCGATGCCGCCGAACAGGCCGCGCTGCGCCCGGCGAGCGCCTTGTTCCGCGCCTGGTTCGAATCCCCGTTCTTCGCGTTCTGCTGCTACCGGCTCGGCATCGAGTCCTTGCCGCAGCCCGGGCACGGCCTCGATGCGCGGGTGCAGGGCATGCTCGTGCACGCGGCATTGGACGAGCTGTGGGGCACGCTGCGCGACAGCGCGGGTCTTGCCGCCATCGACGACGCGGCGCTGTCGGTGCGTATTGCGCGGGCGCTGGATGCGAGCCTGCCGCGGCTGCTGCCCGCCACCGAGTACGGCGCGGTGACGCGCGAACTCGAACGCGCGCGAGCGCACGACGTGATCCAGCAGTGGCTGCGTCACGAGCGCGAGCGCATCGATCCTTTCCACGTGGAGATGCGCGAGGTCGGCGCCGAGCCCACGGTCGCAGGCCTGAAGCTGCGCCTGCGGCTGGATCGCGTGGATCGCGTGGAAACGCCGCTCGGCGAGCGCTGGCTGGTGATCGACTACAAGACCGGTCGCGACGCCGATCCGAAGGGCTGGCGCGCCGAGCGCCCGCTGGAGCCGCAGCTGCCGCTGTATGCGAGTCACGCGGCGACCGCTGCCGCCGGCATCCCGCAGGTCGACGGCATCTGCTTCGCGCACGTGAAGGACGGTCATCCGGCGCTGGTGGCGCAGACGAGCTGGCGCAAGAAGCTGCGCGAGGAGCCAGCCGCCGATCTGCAGGGAGAATGGAGCGGCCGGCTCGATCAGTGGCGCTACGCGATGGAGATGGCCGCGCTTGGTTTTCTGTCCGGCGAAGCCTGGATCGATCCGAAGACCAACGAGCGATCCGCGTACGCCGACCTGCTCGTGCTGTCGGGCCTGAGTCCTGACGAGGCGGACGGCGCATGAGCGTAGGAGTGCTGCCCGATGCCGACGATCGCGCCGCCGCGCTCGATCTGTCCGTCCACGCGCTGGTGATGGCCCCCGCGGGCTCGGGCAAGACCGGCCTGCTGGTGCATCGCCTGCTGTGCGCGCTCGCGGTCGTCGAGGCGCCCGAGCAGGTCGTCGCGATCACGTTCACGAACAAGGCGGCCGCCGAGATCCGCGCACGCGTTCTCGAAGTCCTGCGTGCTGCGGCGCGCGAGCAGGCCACCGACGATCCGCACGAGCGGGCGCTGCACGAGACCGCGCGCGCCGTGCTGGCACGCGACGCCGAGTTGAACTGGCAATTGCTGGCACAGCCGGCACGGCTGAACGCGCTGACGATCGATGCGTTCTGCGCGCAGATCGGTGCACAACTGCCGCTGCTGTCCGGCCTGGGTGGCGGCATCGGCATCGCGGAGGACGCGCGCAGCCTCTATCTCGACGCGATCTCGCGGCTGTTCGAGGAGATCGAGGATGCCTCGGTGCCGGTGGAGGATCGCGACGCGCTGGCGCGCATCCTGCGCCTGAGCGGCAATCGCATCGACCGGCTGATCGAGCCGCTGTCGTCGCTGCTCGCGCGACGCGAACAATGGATGCACGCCGCCGCCGCGCGCGACCACGATTGGGAAGCGCAGGACGCGCTGGCACTGGCCGCGCTGATCGAACCCGCGGTACGCGACTTCGAGGATAGTCTCGATGCCGTCCAGCGCACGGCGCTCGTCGATCTGCTGCGCGAAGGCGCCGGCCAGAGTCCGCTGCTGGCCTGGGCCGCGGAGCTGCAGGGATGGCCGGGTATCGAGGGGGCGGAATTCGCGCTGCTGCGGCGCCTCGCCGACGTGCTGCTGACCAAGAGCGGCGAGCGCGACCTGCGCAAGCCCAAGGGCGTGAACGTCAGCGGCGGCTTCGTCGCCAAGCAGCCCTACACGTTGGCCTTCAAGGCGCTGCTCGAATCGCAGGAAGGCAACGAGGCGCTGGTGCGCGCCGCGCGTGCGGTCTGCGTGCTGCCCGACACCGAGCTGCCGGCCGAACTGCGGGAGCTGCGTGCTGCCTGGTTGCGCGTGCTGCGACGACTGGCGGCGCATCTGCGGCTGAGTTTCGCCGAGGCGCAGCAGGCGGATTTCCCGCAGCTCGCGCAGTCGGCGCTGCAGGCCCTGCGCCCCGCGGGTGGCATCGGCGACGCCTTGCTGTCGGCCGACCGTCGCATCCGGCACCTGCTCGTCGACGAGATGCAGGACACCAGCGATACGCAGTTACGCCTGCTCGAAAGCCTCACCGCGGCATGGACCCAAGGTGACGGGCGCTCGCTGTTCCTCGTCGGCGATCCGCAGCAGTCGATCTACGCGTTCCGCAAGGCCGAGGTGCGTCTGTTCCTGCGGCTGTGGGAAGAGCGGCGGCTTGGAACGCTGCCGCTTCGGCGCCTGCGGCTGAGTGCGAACTTCCGCTCGCAGCCGGCCGTCGTCGAGTGGTTCAACGATGCCTTCACGCGCATCTTCCCGCGTGCGTCCGACCTGCTGCGCGGTGCGGTGCCGTTCGCTTCCAGCGTCGCGCTGCGACGTGCCGAGGGCGAGGGCGGCGTGCACGTCGAGGTCTGCGACAGCGCCGAGCGCGAAGCCGAGGCCGCGGCCGGCGAAGCCGCGCGGCGCATCGCGCCGGATCGCAGCGTGGTCGTGCTCGCGCGCACGCGGCGGCATCTGGAGCCGGTGATCCGCGCGCTGCGCGCACGGGGCCTGACGCCGGCCTGCCAGGACATCGACCCGCTCGGCGCCTTGCCCGAGGTGCGCGACCTGTTCGCGCTGGCCCGCGCGCTGTGGCATCCGGAAGACCGGCTCGCCTGGGCCGTGCTGCTGCGCGCGCCCTTCGTGGGCCTGAGCTGGGCCCAGCTCGTCGATCTTTCGCGCGGCCGCAACGAGCTGTCGTGGCCACAGCGGATCGAGGCGGCGCTGGAGCATTCGACGCTCGACGACGATGGCCTGCGGCGGCTGCAGGCACTCCAGCAGGCGCTCGATGCGAGTGCCGCCAACCGCTCGTTGCGCGCCGAACTGGCGGATCGTGTCGAGGCGGTGTGGACGGCGCTGGGTGGACCGGCGTGCTGCACGCGTTCGGCGCTCGACGACGTGCGGCAGGCGCTGCGTGCGCTGCGCGAAGAGACGCGCGGCGGCGGCATCCGCGATCTGGATCGCCTCGAACGCCGCCTGGGCGAGCTCTACGCCGCGCCGCGCGAAGGCCAGGTCCAGTTGATGACGGTGCACAAGGCCAAGGGGCTGGAGTTCGATCACGTACTGCTCGTCGGCGTGAACCGCGGCGCGCGCGGCGAGGATCAGCCGGCGCTGCACCTGCTCGAACTGGCGGACACCGCGCTGCTGGTGCCCAGGCCCGACGAGGCCTGGCCCGAGGATCACGCGGCGCATCGCGCCTTCGACCTGCTGCACGATCTGCACACGCAGTCGCGCCGCAACGAGGCACTGCGCCTGCTCTACGTCGCCGTCACGCGCGCGCGCCGCACGGCCACGCTCTACGTTTCCGCGGAGCGCGATGGGCTGACCGGCGCGGCAAAGCTGAAGTCGAATTCGTTCGCGGGCGCGCTGGAGCCAGTGATCCGCGAGCTGGTCGATCGGGCGGCGACGCAGCCAGCGCCCGTATCTCCTGCGCCGAGCGGGCAAGCGCCCACGTTGCTGCCGCCGCGCGCGCCGCGGCTTCCAGTCGGCGCGCGTCTTGTGTTCGACGAGGACCTGTACCGGCCCGCGGAGATCCGCACGTTGCGGCCGAGCGAGGCCGTGCTCACCGCGCAGGAAGAACCGGAGGCGCGGCGCGACGAGGGCGACCTGTACGCGCAGCTCGTCGGCACGCTGTACCACGAGGCGATGCAACGGATCGCAGGCGAGGGACTCGATGCCTGGGCCGATGCCGGCGCGTCGCGTCGCGCCTCGATGGCGGCCGGCCTGCGTCGTCGCGGCATGCCCGAGCCGCTGGTCGAACCGGCCGTGTCAAGAGTCAGCGATCTGCTCGCGCGCACGCTGGCCTCGGAGCGGGGACGCTGGCTGGTCTCGCCAAAATCCTGGGCCCGCTCCGAATTTCCGCTCGCCGGCCTGCGTGACGGTCGCTGGATTTCCGCGGTGATCGATCGCTGCTTCGAGGACGAGGACGGCGGTCTGTGGGTGATCGACTACAAGACCAGCGCGCAGTCGATCGCGGTCGATCAACGCGAGGCCTACATCGCGGCCGGCACCGAGCATTACCGCGGCCAGATCGAACAGTACGTCGGCCTGCTCGGGACGCTGCGGGCGGGCCGGAAAGTGCGCGGCGCGCTGTATTTTGTCGAAGCCGACCGGCTGGTCGAGATCCCGGCGTAGCCCGGGTGAAACCCGGGATCATTCTGCTTCGTCGCGCGAAGACTCCCGGGTTTCACCCGCGCTACGACGTCCTCAGCCCGGCGGTTTCGCGCCGGGCCCCGCGATCTCCATCGCCTTGCGATAGGCCGGACGCGCGTTGAGTCGCTCGACGTAGGCGCGCACGTTCGGCAGGTCATCCACCGCACGGCCGCCGAACAGCGGCAGCGACGTGAACGTGAACGCGGCCATGACGTCCGCGCAGGTGAACTCCGGGCCGGCGAGGTAGGGCGAGTTGGCGAGGCGCTGGTCGGCGAAGTGGTAGCTGCGATCCTCGCGCCGGTTCAGCAGCGTGTCCCACAGCGCGCTGTCGCCTTCGGTGCGACCACCCAGCGCC
Organism: Panacagrimonas perspica; assembly: GCF_004364935.1. Lineage (GTDB taxonomy): Bacteria > Pseudomonadota > Gammaproteobacteria > Nevskiales > Nevskiaceae > Panacagrimonas > Panacagrimonas perspica. Next base: position 208,176 of record NZ_SOBT01000011.1, read on the forward strand.
CGCTTGGCGAAGAACAGTCCCATGATGTTGTTGTTGAAGTGCATCCAGTACAGGTAGTCCGTGTAGTTCGGCTGGTCCGGACTCACCGTGAAGCGGCCGCCGCCGTAGCGATGGCAGAGGTATTCCACGATCACCGCCGACTCCGTCAGCGTCTTGTCGCCGTCCTGGATCACCGGTGCCGTCGCGGTGGGATGCAGCGCCAGCAGTTCGGGCGGAGCGAGGCGATTGGGCATGCGGTGATGCCACTTGAGCTCGTAGGGAAGGCCGAGCTCTTCCATCAGCCACACGATGCGGTCGGACTGGGATACGCCCAGGTGGTGAATGACGATCATGTGCAGCTCCTCGTGGGTGGTCGTGCGGGCACGCCGCAATCTACCGATCCTGGCGCGCAGCCGCCAAAGAGGGCGCTCCCTAGGGTTTGTGCGGCGTCGCCAAGTATTCCTGCGTCTGCATTTCGGTCAGCCGCGAACGCGTGCGCCGGAATTCGAACTGCAGCTTGTTGCCGGTGTAGAGATCTTCCGGCGCCACGTCGGCCGCCAGCAGCAGCTTCACGCCGCGATCGTAGAACTCGTCCACCAGGTTGATGAAGCGGCGCGCCGGATCTTCGCGCTCGTAGGTGAGCTGTGGAATGCGCGAGATCAGGATGGTGTGATGTTCGCGCGCCAGCTCGATGTAGTCGGCGGCGGCGCGCGGGCCTTCGCACAGCTCGGCGAAATCGAACCAGGCGACGCCATCGGCGAGACGCCGCACCTTCAGCTTGCGGCCGTGGATTTCCAGCTCGACGTTCGGCTGGCCGGGTTCGGGTGCAATGTCCTTGAACGCGATCTCGAACTTCTCGTCGGCCCGCGCGCCGTTCGGCCAGTGGTAGAGCTCGGCGCGCGTCAGCGCACGCAGGCGGTAATCGACGCCGCCGTCCACGTTCAGGACGTCGACGTTGGACTTGAGCATCTCGATGGCGGGCAGGAAGTTCGCGCGCTGCAGGCCGTTGCGATACAGCTCGTCGGGCGCGCAGTTGCTGGTCGCCACCAGGGTCACGCCCTGCGCGAACAGGTGCTGGAACAGGCGGCCGAGGATCATCGCGTCGGCAATGTCGGAGACGTAGAACTCGTCGAAGCAGACGACGCGCACCTTCTCGGCGAGTTCCGCCGCGACCAGCTTCAGCGGGTCCTGCTCGTCGGGGAATTTCCGGCGGCGCTCGTGCACGTCGAGCATGAAGCGATGGAAGTGCGTGCGCAGCTTGTACTCGAACGGCAGCGCCTCGAAGAAGGCGTCCATCAGGTGGGTCTTGCCGCGGCCGACGCCGCCCCACAGGTACAGGCCGTCGACGTCGGGCCAGCGCAGGCGGCGCCCCAGGAAGCGCTTCTTCGGCGGATTGGCGAGCAGCTTTTCGTAGACGCGCTGCAGCGCATCCACGGCGGCGGCCTGCGCCGCATCCGGCACGAAGCCGGGCTCGGCCAGGTCGGCAAGATAGCGATCGCGCGGCGACATCGGGCTCTCGCTCATGCCTCGGCCTCGGCCAGCACGGCGGTTCTCGCTGCGACGTCCGGCTCGCCGCAGACCCGCAGCACGGCGTCCCGGGCGGCGTCCCGCAACTGCAGCGCGTCAGGCGACGCCGGGATCGGCGGGAGGATGTCGATGTCGACGCGGCTCCAGTGCGGAAGGCGGCTGTGGCCACCGTACAGGCGGCGCGTTCCCCGGATCCCGACCGGCAGCACCGGGACGCCGGCGCGCGCGGCGATCAGGAACGCGCCTTTCTTGAACGACAGCAGGCCGGGATCGGGTTCGAAGGTGCCCTCGGCGAAGATCGCCAGCGACGCTCCTTCCTCGACCCGCCGGATCAGCGCACGCGTCTGCGCGGCGCCCTCGCGCGCGGAGTTGCGGTTCACGAACGTCACGCCCATGCGCCGCAGCACGTAGCCGACGTAGGGCCACTCGGCGGCGCCGTCCTGGACGACGAACGTGAAATTTGCGGGCAGCGCCGAGGTCAGCACGATGCCGTCGATGTAGCTGGCGTGGTTGGCGACGGCGATGCACGGCGTGGCGGGCACCCGGTCGCGCCCGCTGACCTGCAGCGGCACGCCGATGCACAGCAGCGACAGGCGAACCCCGTGGCGGCCGAACCAGCGGCGGATCGGGAGCGTCGGACCGAGGATCACGAGCGGGCTGACGACGCCCAGGATCGCCACGGCGAATATCAACGAGGCCACGGCGCCGTAGAGCCGGTCGAGCAGGCGAACGAGGATCAAAAGGGGAGCGTGAGCGAGAATTTCAGCGCCTATTATGGAAGACATGATCGAAGAACCCAGCACTGGCGGCCTGCTGTTTGCGCCGCAGCCCACCGCCGAGGACCTGGCCGGCATCGACCGCGTGCTGGATGCGCTCTGGATCGAGCGCGGGGCGTCGAAGAACACGATCGACGGCTATCGCTCGGACCTGTCGCTGCTGGCGCGTTGGCTGGCCCCTCGCGGCATCGAGCTGGCTCTAGCGCGCGAGGACGATCTGAAGGACTACCTCGTGGCGCGCGGCAGGGCGCATGCGCTGGCCATGGCGGCGACGGGGCCGAAGCGGGGCCGGCTCGCCGGGCCGCGCTTTTCGGCGGGCTCCCAGGCGCGGCTGCTGTCCGCGTTGCGGCGCTATTACCGGTTCCTGGTCCGCGACGGCGCCCGTCCGGACGACCCGACGGCGCGCATGCACTCGCCCAAGCTGCCGCGCGCCCTGCCCAAGTACCTGGAGATGAAGCAGGTCGACCAGCTGCTGGAGGCGCCGGACCTGGGGACTGCGCTGGGTCTGCGTGACCGCGCGATGCTGGAGGTGATGTACGCCAGCGGCCTGCGGGTCAGCGAACTGGTGGGACTACGGCATCACCAGGTGCAGATCGAGCGCGGCTTGGTGCAGGTGGTCGGCAAGGGCGGCAAGGAGCGCGTGGTGCCGATGGGCGAGCCTGCCTGCGACTGGATCCGCGAATACCTGCGCCGTGCGCGCCCCGAACTGGCCGACAAGCACCGCAGCGACGATGTCTTCATCACGGCGCGCGGGGCGGCGATGACGCGCAACAACTTCTGGCAGATCATCAAGCGCTATGCGGGCATGGCCGGGATCACGACGGCGCTGTCGCCGCACACGCTGCGCCACGCCTTCGCCACCCATCTGCTCGAGCACGGCGCCGACCTGCGCGTCGTTCAGACCCTGCTGGGGCACAGCGACCTGTCGACGACGCAGATCTACACCCACGTGACGCGGACCCGACTGCGCGACCTGCACGCCAGGCACCATCCGCGCGGGTGAGCGGCCGGGCAGGTGGAGTCAGGACCCGGATGCGGCGCCGGGGGACGCGCGTCAGGCGTTGGGAATGCCCAGGTACGCCAGGACCACGATCAGCAATACCCCCACCAGCATGCGGCCACAGACGACGAAGAGGGAGCGCTTGGCCATGCGGGCTGTCCGGGTGAGGCCTGGGCGGTCGGCTCGACCCGGATACGGGACGTTTGCGGCTGCCTGGGTCGACGGCAGGATTCTGGGTGGCGATGAAGGAACGAACAAGGCGATCCGATGGTCCCCTTGTGCACGGCGTCACAGCCCGTAGCGGGTTTCCTTCCCCTTACAATGACCGCTGATCAACAGGTCCTCTTCCATGCAGAAGCTACTGATTCCGATGCTCCTCGCCGTCATGGCGCTCGCGGGCTGCGCTCCGCCGCTGGAAGAGGGAGCCAAGACGTCCGCCTCGACGGGCACGGGCGCCACGCCCACGTCGGTGCAGCCGGCCGATCCGAACGACATGGAAGCGCTGCGCCAGCTCGTCTCGGCGCGCCTGAAGGGCACACCGGTGGATGCCGTGCGTCCCACGCCGCTGCCGGGCATCTACGAGGTGCAGTCCGGCCTGAATTTCGGCTACGTGACGCTCGACGGGCGTTACCTGATCGAGGGTGACCTGAACGACATGACGACCGGTCGCAGCCTGACGGAAGACACGCGTCGCACGGCCCGCATGGCACTGGTCAACCAGTTCTCCGACGACCAGTCGATCGTCTACGCGCCCGAAGGCGTCCCGGCGAAGTACACGGTGACGGTCTTCACCGACATCGACTGCGGGTACTGCCGCAAGCTGCATCAGCACATCGCCGAGTACAACGCGGACGGCATCGCGGTGCGCTACCTGTTCTTCCCGCGCTCGGGTCCCGATACGCCGTCGTACTTCAAGGCCGAGAAGGTGTGGTGCGCGGCGGATCGCAAGGCGGCGCTCACGCAGGCCAAGCTGGGTAGCGGCTACGAGGGCGACGCCGGCTGCCAGAACCCGGTGATGGATCATCTGAAGCTGGCGAGCCAGCTCGGTCTGCGCGGCACGCCGGCGATCGTCCTGCCGGATGGCCAGCTCATCCCCGGCTACCAGACGCCGGACGAACTGCTGAAGGCGCTCGCGCGACAAGACGCCTCACGCCCGAGCTGATCCGCCCGGCAACGTAGCCCGGACGCAGTCCGGGATCGTTGCTCGCAGGAGGTTGTGCGCGTCGAAGAGTTTCCCCGGACCTCGTCCGGGCTACGCGTCGCCGTCTCGTCGATCCTTCAGCGCGTCGCGGTGCGCAGCGTGACGAATTCCTCGGCGGCCGTCGGATGCACGCCGATGGTCTCGTCGAACACGCGCTTGGTGGCACCGGCTTTCAGGGCCACGGCGAGGCCCTGAACGATCTCGCCGGCTTCGGGACCGACCATGTGCACGCCGAGCACGCGATCGCTGTCGGCATCCACGACCAGCTTCATCAGCGTGCGTTCCTGCACGTCGGTGAGCGTCAGTTTCATCGGCCGGAAACGGCTCTCGAAGATCTTCACCTTGTGACCGGCTTTCTTCGCGGCGTCTTCGCTGAGTCCGACGGTGCCGATGTTGGGCAGGCTGAACACCGCGGTCGGGATCATCGTGTAATCGAGCGGCCGGTATTCCGCGGGACGGAACAGCCGCCGCGCCACCGCCATGCCCTCGGCCAGCGCCACCGGCGTGAGCTGCACGCGGCCAATCACGTCGCCCAGCGCCAGGATCGACGGCTCGCTGGTTTCGAACTCGGCATTCACCTTCACGTGGCCGCGCTCGTCGAGCTCGACCTTCGTGTTCTCGAGGCCGAGGTTGTCCAGCATCGGACGCCGGCCGGTGGCGAAGAACACGCAGTCGGTCTCGATGCTGCCGCCGTCCTTCAGCTTCGCCACCAGCGTGCCGTCGGCGCGCTTCTCGATGGCCGTGATGTCGGTGTTGAAGCGCAGGTCGAGCTTCTTGCGCAGCAGTTCGTCACGCAGATGCTCGCGCACGCCGATGTCGAACTCGCGCAGGAACAGATCGCCGCGATAGAGCTGCGTGGTCTTCGCGCCCAGCCCGTGGAAGATCGAGGCGAATTCCACCGCGATGTAGCCGCCGCCGACGACGATGACGCGCCGCGGCAATTCCTTGAGGAAGAAGGCCTCGTTCGAGCTGATCGCGTGCTCCTTGCCGGGGATCTCCGGGATCTGCGGCCAGCCGCCGGTGCAGATCAGGATGTGCTTGGCGGAGAACGTCTCGGCGCCGACCTGCACGGTCTTGGCATCGAGCAGGCGCGCATGGCCATCGAGCACTTTCACGCCGGCATCCACGAGCAGCTTGCGGTAGATGCCGTTGAGCCGCGCGATCTCGCGGTTCTTGTTCTGGATCAGCGTCGACCAGTCGAACACCGGTTTTTCGCCCAGGCTCCAGCCGTAGCCGGCGGCCTGCTCGAAGTCCTCGTGGAAATGCGCGCCGTAGACCAGCATCTTCTTCGGAACGCAGCCGACATTGACGCAGGTGCCGCCGAGATAGCGGCTCTCGGCGACGGCTACCTTGGCCCCGAAGTTCGCGGCGAAGCGCGCGGCGCGGACGCCGGCCGAGCCACCGCCGATCACGAACAGGTCGAATGCATCGGACATCGCGCGGACTCCAGCGTGGGAAAGAAGCCAGCTTAAGGCGCACAGCGCCCGTGACCTAGCCGGGAATACCCGTAGCCCGGGTGCAACCTGGGGTGTCGCTCGCATACGGAGCGCAATCCCGGGTTGCACCCGGGCTACTTGGGCGCGGCTTGCAACTCCGCCAGACGCTCTTGCCGCGCCTGCGCGCCCGATTCGCCGAGTGCCTTCGCAGCCGCATGGAATCGCGCCCAGTCATTCCCGCATTCTTCGAACAGCGTGCGAAACGCCGGCACCCACTCGTCGTACAGCCCCACCGGCAGCAGGCTGGCGTTGTTGAGATCGCGCGCGAACCAGCCTTCGTAATCGCGCGAGCCGTTCCACTCGGCGTCCCGCATCCGCGCGTAGTCGAGCTTGAGTTGCGCGAAGATCCCGGCCTTCTGCGTGCGCATGGCCTCGGGCGACAAGGGCAGCGAGTACAGGTCTGCCAGCTTGCGGCGCGCGTCAATCACCAGCGCGACGAACTGCGCCTCGTGCGCGCGCTGCGTCTCCGATTCCGCCGGATCGACCTGGCCGCCGGTGAAGTATTCGAGCAGGCCCTGCTGCTCGATGAAGCTCGCGTAGGACTCGTTGAACGTCGTGTCGTTCTTGACGTAGAGGCGCTGGTGGCCGAGTTCGTGGAACACCGTGCCGACCAGCACCGCGTCGCTCCAGCGCATCATCGTGCTCAGCACCGGATCGTCGAACCAGCCCAGCGTGGAGTAGGCCGGAACGCCGCCGATGTCCACGTCGTAGCCCTTTGCCTTCATCTTCTCGACCTGTTCCTGCGCGAGTTCCTTGCGGTAGTGGCCGCGGTACGCCAGGCACCCCGTCAGCGGGAAACAGGATTCGATCGGCTGCAGCGAGAACTCCGGCGTCGCGAACACGTTCCAGACGACGTAGGGGCGACCCAGGTCCGCGTAGAGCGTGTAGCTGGCGTTGTCCGGCAGGCCCAGCTTGGCGACGGCGAACCGGCGCGCATCGAGCACCAGCGCGAGGCGGCGGCGCAGCTCGGCATCACGTTGCGGATCCTCGACGATCTTCTCGATGGGTTCGCGCTTGGAGAGCAGCTCCATCTGCCCGCGCGCGAGGTGCGCGTAGTAACCCAGCGACGCGCACCCGCACAGCGAGGCGCCGAGCAGCGCGACGACGAGCGCCCTCAGTCCTGCGTCCACTTGAACAGCAGCGAACCGAAGCTCATGCACACCACGGTGGTGCCGACCAGAACCAGCAGTGGGTAGCCCAGATCGATCAGGCGGGTGCCGTCGAGCATGATGCTGCGGGCGGCGGAGAGCATGTGCGTCAGCGGGAAGATCTCGGCCAGCGCCTGCACCCAGCGCGGCGAGCCGTCGAGCGAGAAGAACGCGCCCGAGAGAATCATCATCGGCGAGCTGATGACGTTGAGCAGGCCGCCGGAGATCTCCTCGCTGCCGACGCGCGCGGCCACCAGCAGGCCCATCGAGGTCAGCGACAGGCTGCCGATCAGCGTCAGGATGAAGAGGTCGATGTACGAGCCTTCCATCGGGAAATGCATGAACAGGTTGCAGCCCACGAACATCATCGTCGTCGTGGTCATCACCAGTGCGAGGCGCGAGACGATCTGCGCGGAGACGAATTCCAGCGCGCGCAGTGGCGTGGCGTTGAGGCGCTTCAGATGCCCGCTCTTGCGGTAGCGCACGATCACGTAACCCACGCCCCACAGGCAGGAGAACATCAGATTCACGCCGAGGATGCCGGGCACGGCCCAGTCGACGTAGCGGATCGGCTTGCCGGTGGCCTGCTGCTTCTCGGGTGCGACGCCGCCGCTGCCGAGCAGCAGCTTCTCGACGAGTTCACCCTTTGGCGATTCGGGGTTGGTCCAGTAGCGCGGCTTCTCGCCGCTGAAGTCCAGCAGCAAGTCCACGCGATGGCGCGCGACCTTGCGCTTGGCGGCTTCGAGTTCGGGCTCGCGGTAGAACTGGACGTGCGGCGTTCCCAGAAAGGGATGCATCGCGGGCGAAGGTTCCGCCGACGCGACGACGGCGACCTTGAACACCGGCTGCCCCGGTCCCGAGAAGATGGCGGCGAAGCCGACGACCATCAGCACCGGGAACATCAGGTTCCAGGCCAGCGCGGAACGGTCGCGCAGGAATTCGATGCTGCGCGCGATGGTGGCGGCGCGGAATCGCTGGAACGAGAATCCCATCACGAGCGTTCGTCCTTGCCGGTGAGTTCCAGGAACAGGTCGTCCAGCGACGGCGGGCGCTGGTGCAGCTGCGTGAGATCCACGCCCGCGCCGAGCAGTTCGCCCAGCACAGAATTCACCGAACGCGTACGGATCTCGGCGCCGGCTTCGCTGTGATGAACCGGAAAGCTCCACTCGCGTCCCGCGAGCAGGCTCGATGGCAGTTCCAGCACCTTCTCATCGAAGTGCTGCGCCAGCAGCGCCTTGGGCGTACCGCGCGCGATCAGGTGACCGTGATCCATGATCCCGATCTCGTCGCACAGCGCGTAGGCCTCTTCCATGTAGTGCGTCGTCAGCAGCAGCGTCTTGCCCGCGCGCTTGATGTCGCCGATCAGCTCCCAGAAATTGCGCCGCGCCTGCGGGTCCAGTCCGGTGGTGGGCTCGTCGAGGAACAGCAGTTCGGGGTCGTTGATCAACGCGATGCCCAGCAGCGCGCGCTGGCGTTGCCCGCCCGAGAGCTTGCGCGTGTCGCGGTCCAGGAAATCCCCCAGGTTGCAGCGCTCGATGATCTCGTCCATCGACCGGTGCGAGGGGTACAGGGCGCCGAAGAAGTTCAGGTTCTCGCGCACGGTCAGGAAGTCCTGCAGCGCGGTGGTCTGGAACTGGATGCCGATGTGATCGCGGTAGTCCGCGCCCAGCGGCGCACCGCGAAACAGCACCTGCCCGCCGGTGGGCTTGCTCAGGCCTTCGAGCATTTCGATGGTCGTGCTCTTCCCGGCGCCGTTGGGACCGAGCAGTCCGAAGCAGATCCCCTGCGCGACGTCGAAGCTCACGCCGTCGACGGCCTTCACCTTCGGGTAGTGCTTGACGAGGTCGCGGGCTTCGAGGAGGACGGGCATGGAGACAGGATTCGGGAGCCCGGGCAGTTTCGCATTCCCGCTCACGCGAAGCACCGGGCCGGAATTACCATCGTGCGATGCCGAGCCGTCTCAAGTCCGCCGATGCACCGCTCGAGCGGCTCGTCACCGAGATTCGCGCCTGCACGCTGTGCAGCGAGCACCTGCCGCTCGGGCCCCGCCCAGTCGTGCGCCTCGGCTCGAGCGCGAAGCTGCTGATCATCGGACAGGCGCCCGGCACCAAGGTCCACGCCAGCGGCGTGCCCTGGGACGACGCCAGCGGCGAGCGGCTGCGCGCGTGGATGAACCTCGAGAAGGAGATCTTCTACGACACCGCGCGCATCGCGATCATGCCGATGGGCTTCTGCTACCCGGGACGCGGCAAGGGCGGCGATCTGCCGCCGCGGCCGGAATGCGCGCCGCGCTGGCACGACCGCGTGCGTGCGCTGCTGCCCGAGGTGCGGCTGACCTTGTTGATCGGCCAGTACGCGCAGGCGCGCTACCTGGACACGCGAGGACAGACGCTGGAGCAGACGGTGCAGAACTGGCGGCAGCACCTTGCGCTCGGATTCCTGCCGCTGCCGCATCCGAGTCCGCGCAACACGCTGTGGCTCAGGAAGCGGCCGTGGTTCGAGGAAGAGGTGGTGCCAGTGCTGCAGGCCGAACTTCGCAGGCTCCTCGCGTAGCCCGGGTGCAACCCGGGTTTCACCGGGGCTACGACGGCTGAGTAAACCGTAGCCCGGACGAAGGCCGGGGTTGGCACATCACATCGAGCGGGAATCCCGGCTCTTTGCTCTTCGCAAAATTCACGTCCGGCTACGGCAGGCTGCCTTCCACTGCGACGGCATGGTGGGACGCGGAACCGCCATTGCCGTTCGACGTCGAGCGCGGCACCTTGAACCAGGCCGCGTACAGCGCTGGCAGGAACAGCAAGGTCAGCACGGTCGCCGCGAACAGGCCGCCCATGATGGCCACCGCCATCGGGCCGAAGAACACGCTGCGCGACAGCGGAATCATCGCGAGCACGGCCGCCAGCGCGGTCAGCACGATGGGACGCAGGCGGCGCACGGTGGCTTCCACGACGGCGTCGAACGGCGAGCGCCCGTGCTCCAGGTCCTGCCGGATCTGGTCGATCAGGATCACGCTGTTGCGCATGATCATGCCCAGCAGCGCGATCGTGCCGAGCATCGCGACGAAGCCGAATGGCTGGCCGAACAGCAGCAGGAAGCTGGCCACGCCGATGATGCCCAGCGGCGCCGTGAGCATCACCATGATGCTCTGCGAGAAACTGCGCAGCTGGATCATCAGCACGGTGAACACCGCGAGCAGGAACAGCGGCATGCCGACGTTCACGCTGCCCTGGCCCTTGGCGGCGTCCTCGACGGTGCCGCCGACCTCGATGCGATAACCGGTCGGCAGGCCCGCTTCGATCTTCGCGATCTCGGGTGCGAGCTGTGCGACGACTTCGGGCGGCTGGATGTCGTCGTAGATGTCGGCGCGCACGGTGATCGTCGGCGCGCGGTTGCGGCGCCACAGGATGCCGGGCTCGAAGCTGTATTCGAGCCGCGCGATCTGCGCGAGCGGGATGTTCGCGCCACTGGCCGTCGGCACCGCGAGGCTGCTCAGCAGTTCGAGATGCTCACGCTCGCGCGGCGGACCGCGCATGACCACCGAGATCAGCTTGTTGTCCTCGCGGAACTGCGTGACGGTGGCGCCGTTGATCGCGGTCTCCAGCAGCTGCGACACGCTGGACGTGGTCACGCCCAGGCTGCGCGCACGCGACTGGTCGATCGTCACGTGGATGACCTTCGAGGGCTCCGCCGTGTCCAGGTGGATGCCGCGCGGATACGGATTCGCGCGCATGGCCGCGGCGATCTTCTCGGCGTGGATCGTGGCGATATCGCGGTCAGGGCCGGACACGCGGTACTGCAACACGTAGCCGACCGGCGGGCCGTTCTCGAGGCGGTTGACGCGCCAGCGCGCCTCCGAGAATTCCTGCGGCAGGATCTCGATCAGATGCGCGCGGATCGCCTCGCGCGCCTTGTAGTCGCGCGTGTTGAGCACGAACTGCGTGAAGCTCGCGGCCGGCAGCTGCTGATCGAGCGGCAGGATGAAGCGCGGTGCGCCGCTGCCGATGTACGCAACGAAACTCTCCAGGCCGTCCACGTCCGTGAGCAGGCCCTCGAGCCGCTTCGCGGCCTTCTCGGTCTGATCGATCGAGGCGCCTTCCGGCAGCTTCAGATCCACCAGCAATTCCAGGCGCGTCGACGCCGGGAAGAACTGCTGCGGCACCGTGCTGAACAGCACGAGGCTGCCGACGAAAAGGCCCACCGTGATGCCGATCGTGCTCCAGCGGCGGTTCACGCAGAGCTGCACGAGCTTGCGGAAACGGTTGTAGAACTTGGTGTGATAGACGGCGTGCTCGTCGTGCGCCTTGCCGTCGTCGGACAGGCCCTTCTCGGGCAGCAGCTTGTAGCCGAGCAGTGGCACGAAGATCACCGCCGCGATCCACGACAGCAGCAGCGCCAGCGTGACCACCTGGAAGATCGAGACCGTGTACTCGCCGGTGCTGCTCTTGGCCAGCGCGATCGGCAGGAAGCCGGCCGCGGTGATCAGCGTGCCGCTGAGCATCGGAAAAGCCGTGGAGGTATAGGCGAAGGCCGCGGCCTTGACGCGGTCGTACCCCTGCTCGAGCTTCACCGCCATCATCTCGACGGCGATGATCGCGTCGTCCACCAGCAACCCCAGCGCGATCACCAGCGAGCCCAGCGAAATCTTGTGCAGGCCGATGCCGAAGTAATGCATGGCCGCGAACGTCATGCCCAGCACCAGCGGGATCGAGGCCATGACCACCAGCCCCACGCGCGTGCCCAGCGACACGAAGCACACGATCAGCACGATGATGACGGCCTCGCCCAGCGCGCGGACGAAGACGTTGGTGGCGCGCGTCACCGCGCGCGGCTGGTCGGCCACGCGTGACAGCTGCATGCCCATCGGCACGACCTGGTTGAGCGTCTCGAACTCGGCGTCCAGCGCCTTGCCCAGCCGGATAATGTCGCCGCCCTTTTCCATCGACACGGCGATGCCGATCGCATTCTCGCCGTTGAACCGCATGCGCGGACCGGGAGGGTCCTGGTAGCCGCGCGAGATCTCGGCGACATCGCCGAGACGGAACGTGCGGCCGTTGAATTCGATCGGGAGCTGCTTGAGCTGATCGACGCGCGACAGGCCGCCGCTGACGCGCAGGTAGATCTTGTCGGTGGAGGTATCGAAGTCGCCGGCGGGGGAAACATCGTTCTGCTGTGCGAGAACCCGGGCGATCAGGTCAGGCGGAATGCCGAGCTGCGCGCGCCGCGTGTTCGCCATGTCGACGAAGATGCGTTCTTCCTGCAGACCGATGAACTCGACCTTGGCCACGTCGCGCACGCGCAGCAGGCGATCGCGGACACGGTCGGCGTAGTCCTTGAGCTCCTCGTAGCTAAAGTCCTTGCCCTGCAATGCGTAGATGTTGCCGAAGGTGTCTCCGAACTCGTCGTTGAACGACGGACCGATCACGCCGGGCGGCAGCAGATGCCGGATGTCGTTGACCTTCTTCCGCGTCTGGTACCAGCTGTCGGGGATCGTGCTGCGGGCCACGTCTTCGCGGTAGAGCACGAAGACCTGCGACTCGCCCGGTCGCGAATACGAGCGCAGGAAATCCAGCGAATCGAGTTCCTGCAGTTTCTCCTCGATGCGGTCGGTGACCAGGCGGTCGACCTCGTCGGCGGTCGCGCCCGGCCAAATCGTGCGCACGACCATGATGCGGAACGTGAACGGCGGATCCTCGGATTGCCCGAGATGGAAGTAGCCCCAGACGCCGAGCACGCCCAGCAGCACCATGAAATACGTCACCAGCGACCGGTTCGCCAGCGCCCACTCGCTCAGGTTGATGCGGGTCATGAGCGGCGTCGCCTCAGAGTGCGGCCTTGGCGGCGCGATCGATGGGTTGCACCGCCATGCCCTCGACCAGGCGGTGCACGCCGGCGGTGACGAGGCGGTCCTTCGTCGTGATCGGGCCTGCCACGATCACGACGCCGTCCAGGTACTGCAGCACCTGCACCGGCACCGGCTTCACGGTGTTCGCGCCGTTCTCGCCGGCAACGACGGTCCAGACCGTCGCGTGATGCTTGTCGACGCTGCCCAGCGCCGTTGCCGGAAGCCGGAAGGTCTTGCCGTCGGCGGTATCCGCGGTCATCACGGTGGCGGTGACGCCGAGCTGCACCGCGGCGTCGGCATCGACGATCGTGACGCGGGCGTCGTGCGTGCGCGTGGCCGGGTCGGCCTGCGGATTGATCTCGCGAATCCGGCCCTCGTAGCGTTTGCCGGGCTGGCTGTAGATCTCCACCGCGACCGTGGGCGACTTGGCGAGCGCATCGATGCGGCCTTCGGGCACGTCGATGTGCACTTCGCGTTCGCCGTCTGCGGCGAAACGGACCACCGGTTGCCCGGCGTTGACGACGTTGCCCGGTTCGGCCAGGACCTGCGTGACCACGCCGGCGCTGTCGGCCGTGAGCTTGGTGTAGCTCGACTGGTTCTGCGCCAGGTTGAGCTGCGAGCGCGCCTGCGACAGGCGGGCCTGCGCGAGCTTGGACGTGTTGGTGCGCGAATCGACCGCGGACTGGCCGACGTGGCCGCGTGCCTTGAGGTCGGTGTAGCGGCGTTCTTCTTCCTGCGCGAGCCAGGCGTCGGCTTCGGCGGCCTTGAGGGCGGCGCGCGCGGCGTCGAGATTGAGCTGGGCGTCCTCTGGATCGAGCACGGCGAGGACCGTGCCGCGCACCACGCGTGCGCCCATGTCGACCTTGCGCTCGGCGATCTTGCCCGGGACGCGGAACGACAGGTCGGCTTCGGTGCGGGCGTGGACCGAACCCGGGAACAGCTCCACGCCGGTGGCGCCGCCGAGCGGCTGCGGCGATTCGACGACGACGGGGCGGGCCGCGTTGACGGGGGCTGCGTCGCGGGAGCAGCCTGCAACCAGGCCCGCCACCAGCAGAGCCGCGTAGCACCCGCAAGGATGGATCTTCATCATGGTTCCTACGCTCCCCGTGGCCGCCGTTACGGTGACCGTCCCGATATACTGAACCGAATAGTACATTTAATCGGTCGCGGCGTTGAAGCCCCCGGCCGGAGCAAAAAATCGCGCACCCCATGGCAGCTCCACCCCCCACAGCAGGTCGCAAGAACATCGGCCGAGGACGGCCCAAGGACCCGGACAAACGTGCGGCGATCCTGCTGGCGGCCAAGAAGATGTTCACCGCGCAGGGGCTGCCGGGGACCAGCATGGAGGGCATCGCGGCCGAGGCCGGCGTCTCCAAGCTCACGGTCTACAGCCACTTCCGCAGCAAGGAGGAACTGTTTCGCGAGACGGTCTGCTCGAAGTGCAACGAGCACTGGCCGGAAGTCCTGTTCGATGTGCAGGCACGCTCGCCGTTGCGGGAGCGGCTGCGCCTGATCGGCCGGGGATTTCTCGACCTCGTGAACAGTGACGACGTGATCAGCATGTACCGCCTGATGTCGGCCGAGGGGGCAGGACCGACGGACTTCGGGCGCCTCTTCTGGGAGTTCGGGCCGGAACGGACGCTGGAGCGGTTTTCCCAGGTCCTCGAGGCCGCTCACCGTGCCGGCGAGCTGCAGATACCCCACTTTCGACGAGCGGCCTCGCACTTCTTCGTGCTGCTGAAGGGGGAACACCACATCAAGTCGCTGGTCGGCGCCGCGCTCCCGCCGGATTCCGCGGAGCGCCAGCGTCACGTCGAGGAGGTCATCGACCTGTTCCTGCGTGCCTACGCGCCGCCCGTGCGGCGCTGACACCGCGGAACGAGGCCGGTTTCGAGGGCCCGGACGGGACTCGGCCGTCCGGAGGAGGTGCCCTGAAACCGGCGACGGGATCATTGCGCCGGCCGGATTCGCCCCGATGTCGGGCTAAAATCGCCGATTCACTGACAGGCTACGACCGCTAATGGACACACCCGCGAAGACCGAACGGTCCTCGTCGCCGACGATGCTCACGCACCTGCAACGACTCGAGGCCGAGTCGATCCACATCATGCGCGAGGTCGTCTCGGAGTCCGAGAAGCCGGTGATGCTGTATTCGGTGGGCAAGGACAGCGCGGTGATGCTGCACCTGGCGCGCAAGGCCTTCTACCCGTCGCCGCCGCCGTTCCCGCTGCTGCACGTCGACACGACGTGGAAATTCCGCGCCATGTACGAGCTGCGCGACCAGATGGCGCGCGAGTCGGGCATGGAGCTGCTGGTCTACCAGAACCCCGAAGCCAAGGCCAAGGGCATCAATCCGTTCGATCACGGCTCGCTGCATACCGACCTGTGGAAGACCGAGGGACTCAAGCAGGCGCTGGATCTCCACGGATTCGACGTCGCCTTCGGCGGCGCCCGCCGCGACGAGGAGAAGTCGCGCGCCAAGGAGCGCATCTTCTCGTTCCGTACCTCGAGCCACCGCTGGGACGGCAAGAGCCAGCGTCCCGAACTGTGGAATCTCTACAACGCGAAGAAGGCCAAGGGCGAGAGCATCCGCGTGTTCCCGATCTCGAACTGGACAGAGCTGGATATCTGGCAGTACATCCACCTCGAGAACATTCCCATCGTGCCGCTGTACATGGCGGCGCCACGTCCTACGGTGGAGCGCGACGGCCTGCTGCTGATGGTCGACGACGATCGTTTCCGCCTGAAGCCCGGTGAAAAGCCGGTGACGCGCTCGATCCGCTTCCGCACGCTGGGCTGCTATCCGCTCACCGGCGCGGTCGAGAGCACCGCTGCCACCTTGCCCGCCGTGATCCAGGAAATGCTGTTGACGACGACCTCGGAGCGGCAGGGCCGCATCATCGACAAGGACGCCGGATCCGCGAGCATGGAGAAGAAGAAGCAGGAGGGGTATTTCTGATGAGCACGCCCTCCACCACGCAAGACAGCGTGTACCAGACCGATGCGCTGATCGCGGCGGACATCGACGCCTACCTCGTCCGCCACCAGCACAAGAGCCTGCTGCGCTTCATCACCTGCGGCAGCGTCGACGACGGCAAGTCCACGCTGATCGGCCGCCTGCTGTACGACTCGAAGATGATCTTCGAGGACCAGCTCGCCGCGCTGGAAGCGGATTCGAAGAAGGTCGGCACGCAGGGTCAGGAGATCGACTTCGCGCTGCTGGTCGATGGCCTGGCCGCCGAGCGCGAGCAGGGCATCACGATCGATGTCGCGTACCGGTTCTTCGCCACCGAGAAGCGCAAGTTCATCGTCGCCGACACCCCGGGACACGAGCAGTACACGCGCAACATGGTCACCGGCGCGTCGACCGCCGATCTGGCGGTGATCCTGATCGATGCGCGCAAGGGCGTACTGACGCAGACGCGGCGGCACGGTTACCTCGCGCACCTGATCGGCATCCGCAACCTGGTGCTGGCCGTCAACAAGATGGACCTGATCGGCTACGACCAGGCCCGGTATGACGCGATCGTCGACGACTACCGCGCGTTCGCCAAGAGCATCGGCATCACGCACTTCGTGCCGATGCCGATCTCGGGTTTCAAGGGCGACAACATCACGGCGCCGTCGCCGAACACGCCCTGGTACACCGGTCCGACGCTGATGGCGCACCTGGAAACCGTCGAGCTGGACACGATGGCCGACCAGGCCAAGCCGTTCCGGCTGCCGGTGCAGTGGGTCAATCGTCCGAATCTCGATTTCCGCGGTTTCGCGGGCCTGATCGCCAGCGGCGTCGTGAAGCCCGGTGACGCGGTGCGCGTGCTGCCCTCGGGCAAGACCAGCACCGTGACCCGCGTCGTGACCTTCGATGGTGATCTGCCACAGGCGGTCGCGGGGCAGTCGGTGACGCTGTGCTTCGCCGACGAGATCGACTGCTCGCGCGGCGACGTCATCACCAAGGCCGAGGAACCGACCCAGGTCGCCGACCAGTTCGAAGCCACGATCGTCTGGATGAACGACGAGGCGCTGGTGCCGGGTCGTCCGTACTGGCTCAAGATCGGCACGCAGACGGTGACGGCGCGCCTGCAGGCGCCGGAGTACCAGATCAACGTCAACACGCTCGAGCATCTGGCGGTCAAGACGCTGGAGCTCAACGCCATCGGCGTCGCCAAGCTGACGTTGGAGCGTGCGATTCCGTTCGAGCCCTACGCGGACAACCGCGCGCTCGGCGGCTTCATCCTGATCGACAAGTTCAGCAATGCGACCGTCGCGGCCGGCATGCTGCAGTTCTCGCTGCGCCGTGCGCAGAACGTGCACTGGCAGGCGCTGGACGTCACGCGCGAAGTCCGCGCGGGTCTCAAGGGTCAGCAGCCGTCGGTGCTGTGGTTCACCGGCTTGTCGGGTTCCGGCAAGTCGACGATCGCCAATCTCGTCGAGAAGAAGCTCGCGCACCTGGGCAAGCACACGTTCCTGCTCGACGGCGACAACATCCGTCACGGCCTGAACAAGGACCTGGGCTTCACGCAGGCGGATCGCATCGAGAACATCCGCCGTATCGGCGAAGTCGCCCGGCTGATGACGGATGCGGGGCTGATCGTGCTGACCGCGTTCATCTCGCCGTTCCGCGCCGAGCGCGAACTGGTGCGATCGATGCTGCCGGCCGGCGAGTTCATCGAGATCTTCATCGACACGCCGCTGGCCATCGCGGAGAAGCGCGACGTGAAGGGCCTCTACAAGAAGGCGCGCAGCGGCGAACTGCCGAACTTCACCGGCATCGATTCGCCGTACGAGGCTCCGGAGTCGCCGCAGATCCGCATCGACACCACGTCGATGAGCGCCGAAGCGGCCGCAGACCTGATCGTGAGCCGGCTGCTCGATCGTTGACGTAGCCCGGGGGTGCAACCCGGGGTTTTTTGCATCTAGTCGGACGGAACCCCGGGTTGCACCCGGGCTACGGTCTGCGCCGCGACTGCATGGAAAAACAGGAGAGAGCGATGAGCGAGGACGTACAGGTATCCGTTGCCGACGGCATCATGACCGTCACGATCAATCGCCCGGCGGCACGCAACGCGGTGAACCGCGCGGTCGCGGTCGGCATCGCCGAAGCGATGAAGGAGCTGGACGCCAACGACGCGATCCACGCCGCGATCATCACCGGCGCCGGCGGCACGTTCTGCTCGGGCATGGACCTCAAGGCCTTCGTCAGCGGCGAGCTGCCGATCGTGCCGGGCCGTGGTTTCGCCGGCATCGCCGAGGCGCCGCCGGCCAAGCCGCTGATCGCCGCGGTGGAAGGTTTCGCGCTCGCGGGCGGCTTCGAGATCGCGATCACCTGCGATCTCATCGTGGCGGCCAACACGGCACAGTTCGGTATTCCCGAGGTCAAGCGCGGTCTTGCGGCGGGTGCCGGCGGTCTGGTGCGCCTGCCGCGGCAGATTCCGCGGCGCGTGGCGATGGAACTGGCGATCACCGGTGAATTCATTTCAGCGCAGCGCGCCTACGAACTGGGCCTGATCAATCGCGTCGTGCCCGCGGGTACGACGCTGGAAGCGGCGACGGCACTGGCGCGCACGATCGCCGCCAATGGCCCGATCGCGGTCAAGGCCAGCAAGCAGGTCGTGCAGCAGTCGCAGGACTGGTCGCTGACCGAGACGTTCGCGCGTCAGCAGCCGTTTCTCGACACCGTCTTCAAGAGTTCGGATGCGATCGAAGGCGCGAAGGCTTTCGCGGAGAAGCGCGCCCCGGTCTGGAAGGGGAAGTAGGCGGCGCGGTTTCACCCTCGGGCTGACGCAGCGCAGCGATCACCTGATCGCGCACGCTGTCGAGCAGCGTCTTGCGGGCGCGGCCCGCCGGCAGCGCCCGGGCCAGGGTCACTGCTCCGACGGCCTGCGCCACCATCGGCCAGGCCTTCTCCTCGCTGCCCGCGCGCTGCGCGAGTTGCTGCACGACCTCGGCCAGGCCGCGCGCATAGGTGCTGCGCACGGTGTCGTCCGCGCGCGCGACTTCCGAGCTGAGCGTCGGTAGCGGACATCCCTTGCGCGGCCGCTCGACGTGCTGCGGGCTCAGGTAGGCGCCGATCGCGGCTTCCAGGGCCGCGTCCGAATCCACGGCGAACATCCGCTGCGATCGCTTCAGCTCTCGCTCGACCAGCGCGCTCAGCAATTCGGACTTGGACGCAAAGTGCGCGTAGAACGCGCCGGCGGTCAGGCCCGCGGCCGCCATCAATGCGTCGACGCCGGTCGTCGCGAAGCCGCGCTCCTTCGCCAGCTGGCCCGCCTCGTCGAGGATCCGCTCCCGTGTCGTCGTCTTGTGGCTGGCTGGATAGCGCATGGTCGTGGGTGCCGCGGTCAATGGCGGGGTTCGTGTTCATAGAATAACGTCCGTCATACCAAGCTGCCGGCCCGAGGACATCCGCCATGGCGACCGAGAAGACCGCGTGCATCCTGTGCTCGCGCAACTGCGGACTCACGGTGGAGATCGAGGACGGTCACTTCCGGCGCGTGCGCGGCGACGAGGAGCACCCGATCTCCAAGGGCTACCTGTGCCAGAAGGCCGCGCGGCTCGAGCATTACCAGAACCATCACGACCGCCTGACGCATCCGCTCAAGCGTCAGCCCGACGGCTCGTTCGCGCGCGTGAGCTGGGACGAGGCATTGAGCGACATCGCGACGCGACTCAAGGCGATCCGCTCGGAACACGGCGGCGATGCCTTCGCCTTTGCCGGTGGCGGCGGGCAGGGCAACCACCTCGGTGGCGCCTACAGCCGGCAGCTGATGGCAGCCATGAAGAGCCGCTACGCCTACAACTCGCTGGGCCAGGAGAAGACCGGCGACTTCTGGGTCAACGGCCGACTGTTCGGCAGCCAGACCTGCCACACGACCGAGGATGTCGAGCACGCCGACTACGTGCTGTTCATCGGCTGCAATCCGTTCCAGGCGCACGGCATCCCGAACGCGCGCGACGTGCTGCGCGACCTCAAGCGCGACCCCGCACGCACGATGGTGGTGATCGATCCGCGCCGTTCGGAGACGGCCAAGCAGGCCGACATCCACCTGCAGCTGAAGCCGGGCACCGATGCGTTCCTGATGGCGGCGATGCTCGCGATCATCGTGCGTGAAGGTCTGGTCGACCGCGCGTTCCTGGCCGCGCATTGCCGCGATTTCGAAGCCGTGGAGACGGCGCTGCGCGCGGTGCCGATCGAGGACTACGTGGCACGCGCCGACGTACCGCTGGCCGACGTCGAACGCGTCGCGCGCGGATTCGCGCAGGCCAAGGCCGGCTGCGTGCGCATCGACCTGGGCATCCAGCACACGCTGCACACCACGCTCAACGGCTATCTGGAGAAGCTGCTCTACCTGCTGACGGGAAACTTCGGCCGGCGCGGCGGCAACAACCTGCACAGCTTCCTGCTGCCGATCCTGGGCAACACCGACGAGCGCAAGACCGTGCGCGGAAAATCGCTCAAGCGCACGGCGTTCCACGGTGTGCAGCCGATCGCCGGCATCTATCCGCCGAACATCCTGCCCGACGAGATCGAGAAGGCCGGCGACAAGCGCATCCGCGCCGTGTTCGTCGACAGCGCCAATCCGGTGTTGACGTGGACCGACACCGCCGGCTTCGAGCGCGCATTCGCAAAGCTGGACCTGCTGGTGGTCGTCGACGTGGCGCTGACCGAGACGGCGCGGCTGGCGCACTACGTGTTGCCGGCGGCGTCGCAGTTCGAGAAATGCGAGGCGACCGGATTCAACCTGGAGTTCCCGGAGAACTTCTTCCACCTGCGCCACCCGCTGCTTGCGCCGCTCGGCGAGTCGCTGCCCGAGCCGGAGATCTACACGCGCCTGCTGGAGAAGATGGGCGAGATTCCGTCGCGCTTTCCGATGCTCGAACGGATCGCGCGCCTGCAGCCGCGGCGCGCAGCCTACCTGCCGTTCCTGGCGGCGCTGGGCGCGGCGCTGGCGCGCAATCGCAAATGGATTCCGCATGCGGCGTCGATCGTCTATCGCACCTTGGGACAGACGCTGCCCGGTGGGACGGCCGCCGCCGCGCCCATCCTGGCGCTGACGATGGCCTACGCGCAGCAGCACCGCGCGGCGGTGCTACGCGCCGGACATCGTGGCAACCGGCTCACCTTGGGCGCGGCGCTGTTCGACGCCATCACCTCGCGACGATCGGGCACCTTGCTGAGTCGCCACGAGTACGAGGACACCTGGTCGCTGGTGGCGAATGCGGATCGCCGCGTGCACCTGGCGATACCCGAGATGCTCGAGGAACTGCGCGCACTGCGCGAAGAGAAGCCGGTGGGAGCGCAGTTCCCGTTCATCCTCGCGGCCGGCGAGCGGCGCAGCTACAACGCCAACCAGATCTATCGGGATCCGGCCTGGCGCAAAGTCGATCCGCACGGCGCGATGCGCATCCATCCGCTGGACGCCGATGGGCTGGGCCTGGGTGATGGCGATCGCGCGCGCTGCTGTTCGGAGCACGGCGAGATCGAAGTGGTCGTCGAACGCGACGAGGATCTGCGCCGCGGCACCGTCTCGCTGCCCCATGGTTATGGCATGCGTTACCGCGACGGCGCGCCCGCGGGTCCGCAGCTCAACCGGCTGACGGGCGCTGCGCACTGCGATCCGCTGTCGCGAACGCCATACCACAAGTACGTGCCGGTCCGGATCCTGCCGGTTCCCGTTGCTGCCTGAGAGCCCCATGTCCGAGCTTCTGATCAACCAGCCGTTGCCGCTCGCGCGGGGCCCCGCGCTGAAGAACCGCCTCGCCAAGTCGGCGCTCAGCGAGGCGCTCGGCTCGGCCGACAACCGCGTGACGCCGCAACTGGTGCGGCTGTACCGCCGCTGGGCGACGTCCGGTGCGGGCCTGCTGATGACGGGCAACGTGATGATCGATCGGCGTGCGGTCGGCGAGCCCGGCAACGTCGTGCTCGAGGATGATCGCGACATGGCGCGCCTGCGCGAATGGGCCGCGGCCGGATCCGCCGGCGGCAGCGCGCTGTGGATGCAGATCAATCATCCCGGCAAGCAGGCGCCGCGCGGACTCAACCGCGAAAACGTCTCGCCGTCCGCGGTGCCGTTCGGGCCCAAGCTCGCGCCGTTCTTCCCGGTGCCGCGCGCGCTGACGCAAACCGAGATCGAAGAGATCGTGCGCCGCTACGGCAACACGGCCGCGCTGGCCAAGGAGGCCGGCTTCGGCGGCGTGCAGTTGCACGGCGCGCACGGATACCTGATCAGCCAGTTCCTGTCGCCGCACCACAACCGGCGCGAGGACGACTGGGGCGGTACCGCGGTCAAGCGTCGCCGCTTCGTCATCGAGGTGTACCGCGAGGTGCGTCGCCGCGTGGGCAAGGATTTTCCGGTTGGCATCAAGCTCAACTCGGCCGACTTCCAGCGCGGCGGATTCACCGAAGCCGAATCGCTTGGCGTCATCAAGGCGCTGGCCAAGGCCGGCATCGACCTGATCGAGATTTCCGGCGGCACCTACGAGGAGCCGGCGATGCAGGGGCTGCGCAAGGCGTCCAGCGCGGCGCGAGAAGCCTACTTCCTCGAATTCGCCGAGAAGGTGCGCGCACAGGTGAAGGTGCCGCTGATGGTGACCGGAGGGTTTCGCAGCCTGGCCGGCATGGAAGCGCCGCTGCGTGCCGACGCGCTGGATCTGGTCGGACTGGGCCGCATCCTCGCGATCGAGCCGGATGCGCCGGCGCGGCTGCTGCGCGGCCAGGAGACCCGCCATCGCGTGCAGCCGCTGAGCACCGGGTTCAAGTTGCTGGATGGCTTCGGATCGCTCGAGGTGACCTGGTACACGCGCCAGTTGCATCGCATGGGCCGCGGTCGCGAGCCGGTGCCGGATGAGAGCGCGCTGAAGTCCTTCGTGCTGGATCTGCGCAGCAAGGGCGTCGGCATCCTCAAGGCGCGCCGGCTGCGCGCCTGAGTCGACGGCACCAGCGAGGGGCCGTTCGCGGCTCGTCGCCATGCTGCAGTGCGATGCCCGGCAGCAGGCCGGCATACCGCACGATGGCCCCCCCGATGTTGCGGCCCGCCCCCCCCATCGCGAGGGAAGCGGCGGGAGCGTGCACCCGATAACTTCTCCCTACGGTCGCAGGCGTGGACTTCGCACCGGCCGGCCCCGCGCAAAGCGGTGGACCCACTACAGAATCAGAGGAGAATTTCAGATGTCCGCTAACCCTACCGCCGCCAAGGCGACCCAGACGTGTGACGCCGTCGTCGTCGGCGCCGGCGTTGCCGGCCTCGCCGAGACCTACCAGCTGCGAAAGAAAGGCCTGAAGGTGCAGGGCATCGAAGCCGGATCGGATGTGGGCGGCACGTGGTACTGGAACCGGTATCCCGGATGCCGCTTCGACTCGCAGACCGAGATCTACCAGTTCTGGTTCTCGCAGGAACTGCACGATGCGTGGGAAGGACCGCGCGAGCGCTTCGGCGCCCAGCCCGACAACGAGCGCTGGTTGCAGTTCGCCGCCAACTTTCTCGACCTGAAGCCCAACTACAAGTTCGACACGCGCGTCGAATCCGCGCACTACGACGAGTCGACCGGCCGCTGGCTGGTGACGACCGACAAGGGCGACAAGATCGACACGCAGTTCTTCGTGAGCTGCACCGGCATGCTGTCCGCGCCGATGACGGACCTCTTCAAGGGCCAGAAGACCTTCAAGGGCCAGTTGCTCACCACGGCGCGCTGGCCGCGTGAAAAGGTGGACCTCGCCGGCAAGAAAGTCGGTGTCGTCGGCGTGGGCGCCACCGGCATCCAGGTGATCCAGACCATCGCGCCGGTGGTCGGCAGCATGGAAGTGTTCGTGCTCAATCCGAACTACATCACGCCGATGCGCAACCCGAAGTACAACGACGCGGATCGCGCGGAATTCAAGAAGCGCTTCGCGGAGACCCAGAAGCAGGTCAACAGCACGTACGCCGGCTTCGACTACGACTTCACCAACGGCAAGTGGCACGACCAGACGCCCGAGGAGCGCCACAAGGTGTACGAGCGCCTGTGGGCCGACGGATCGCTGTCGCTTTGGCTGGCGGCGTACACGGAGATCTTCTTCTTCAAGGAAGCCAGCGAAGAAATCTCCGCGTTCGTGCGCGGCAAGATGCAGGAGCGTCTCAAGTCCCGTCCGGACCTGTGGGAGACGCTGATTCCGTCCAACCACGGCTTCGGCATCCACCGCGTACCGCTCGAGAGCGGCTACCTCGAAGCGTTCCTGCAGCCCAACGTCACGGCGGTGAACTGCCACAAGACGGGAATCACGGAGATCGTGCCCGAGGGCGTGAAGACCTCCGATGGCAAGGTGCACGAGTTCGACGTGCTGATCCTGGCCACGGGCTTCGATGCCGGCAGCGGCGCGCTCACGCGCATGGACATCCGCGGTCGTGACGGGCGCTCGCTGAAGGAAGAGTGGGGCAAGGACATCCGCACCACGCTGGGCCTGCAGGTGCATGGCTATCCGAACCTGTTCACCACCGGCGCGCCGCTCGCACCCGCGGCCGCGCTGTGCAACATGACCACCTGCCTGCAGCAGCAGGCGGGCTGGATCGCGGACACGATCGGCTATATGCGCGACAAGGGTCTCAAGGTCATCGAACCGACCAAGGAGACCGAAGACGCTTGGGTGGAGCACCACGACGGCATCTCCAATTCCTCGCTGTTCGCCAAGTCCAACTCCTGGTACATGGGCTCGAACGTGCCGGGCAAGCCGCGTCGCTTGCTGTCGTACCCGGGCGGCGTTCACACGTACAAGAAGGCCTGCGAAGACATCAAGGAAAGCGGGTACAAGGGTTTTGCGCTGAGCTGATGCGGTAAGTCCGCAGCCGCGAGGGCGGGCCACGTCGTGGCCCTGTTCTCTCGGCGGCCGAGGTGTCGCCGGAAGGAGGCGACCCTTGGTGGAAATCGGAGCGGTGGTGCACGGGCGGCGGCAGACCGCGCGGCCCACCGCAGGGTCCGCTCGAGGAGATACTCAATGGCCTTCACCGCACAGGTCCCGCAGCCAGCCAAGACTTACGACGCGATCGTCGTCGGCGCCGGCATTTCGGGCATGTACATGCTGTACCGCCTGCGGGAGCAGGGGCTCCGGGTGAAGGTGCTCGAAGCCGGCACCAGCGTCGGCGGTACCTGGTACTGGAACCGCTATCCGGGCGCCCGCGTCGACTCGCAGGCCTACGTCTACCAGTACTGGTTCTCCGACGAACTGCTCGACGAGTGGAGCTGGCCCGAACGTTTTCCGGACCAGACCGTGATGGAGAAATATCTCAATCACGTGGCGGATCGTTTCGATCTGCGCGAAAACATCCAGTTCAACACGCGCGTCAAGGCCGCCCGATACGACGAGAAGAGCGGCCGCTGGACCATCACGACGATGATGGGCGAAGTGTTCGACACGCAGTACGCCGCATTCTGCACCGGTGGTATCTCGGCACCGCTGGTGCCGTCGTTTCCGGGCCATGAGAAGTTCAGGGGGCAGATCATCCACACCGCCCGCTGGCCCAAGGAGGAGGTCGATTTCTCCGGCCTGCGCGTGGGCATCGTGGGCACCGGCGCCACCGGCATCCAGGTGATCCAGACCGTCGGGCCGCAGTGCGCGCACCTGACGGTGTTCCAGCGCACGCCGAACTACGCGGTGCCGATGCGCAATCCGAAGTACGGGCCCGGTGACATGCAGGCCTTCCGCGAGCGCTACGGCGATCTCAAGAAGCGCGTACATCGCACGTTCGCGGGCTTCGATTACGACTTCCAGGACAAGACGTTCCGCCAGACCGATCCCGAGGAGCGCGAGGCGATCCTCGAACGCCTGTGGGCCGACGGCTCGCTGGCGATGTGGATCGGTGGCTTCAGCGATCTGTTCACGGACGCGGAGGTCAACGAGGAAATCTCGAAGTTCGTACGCGGCAAGATCCGCGAACGCATTCGCGATCCGAAAGTCGCCGACAAGCTGGTGCCGACGACGTACGGATTCGGAACGCGACGGGTTCCGCTGGAGACGCAGTATTACGAGACCTTCAACCGCGACAACGTGGAGCTGGTCGACATCAGCGACGAGAAGATCGAGGCGATCACCGCGAACGGGGTGCGCACGTCGAAGCAGGAATATCCGCTCGACCTGCTGATCTTCGCGACCGGGTTCGACGCGGGAACCGGTGCGCTGTCGGCCATCGATGTCCGCGGCCGCGATAACATCTCGCTCAAGGAGAGCTGGAAACAGGGCATCCGCACGACGATGGGCCTGTCGGTGCACGGGTATCCCAACTTGTTCACGACGATGGCGCCGTTCGCGCCCGCGGCGGCGTTCTGCAACGTGCCGACCTGCCTGCAGCAGCAGGTCGACTGGATCAGCGACTGCATCCAGCACTCGCGCTCGAAGGGCGCGATGCGCGTCGAGCCGACGCGCGACATGGAAGACCGCTGGATCGCGCACCACGACGAAGTCGCCAACATGACGCTGATCACCAAGACCCGGTCCTGGTACATGGGCAGCAACGTGGAGGGCAAGCCGCCGCGCCTGCTGTCGTACATGGGCGGTGTCGGTGCGTACCGGCAGCAGTGCGAGGATGTGAAGGCGAGTGGCTACGAAGGATTCTCGATGTCCTGAAGCCAACGTGATGCATGAAAAAAGGGCCGCATCAGCGGCCCTTTCTGTTTTCCATGATCGTCCTGTGACGCAATGATCTCGACGATCGGTCCAAGCTACGCGGACGCCGCTGGCAATGACGCGCGCCGAGCGGACCCTGCGATCGTCATGCTATCGCCCGGCCTGTTTGTCGCCCTGCTTCTGATCCGGTTCGATCTGGTGGCGGCCCTGCTGGTCGCGCTTCGGATCCTGGTTGTTGCCCTGCTGCTGATCGCGATTGGACTCGTTGCCCTGCTGTCCCTGCTGGCGCGACTGGCCGCCGTCAGACGGGTTGTCGCCCTGCTGACGGCTGCGGTTCGGGTCGTCCTGCTGACCCTGCTGCCGCGCTTGATCCGCCTGCTGCTGGGCGTCGGTCTTCTGGCCTTGCTGGCCCTGCTGATTGCGACTCTGGTCGTTCTTCTGATTCATCAGATTCTCCAGTGGTGGCCGGCAGAAATGCCGGACCCTGGAGAGGTCGCAGGGAGCATACCCAGGTGGCCGATCCGCGCAGAAATCGGCGACTTATTCGGATAAATACTAGCGCGCGCCCGTGTGCACTCGAACGCGTGATCAAGGCTCGGGCGCTCTGCCTTGCTCCGGTCGATTCCATTCGTTTTGCCGTGAAGCCGGATGCGCTGCGGTGTGCAGGCTGCGAGGCCTGGAACGGGCCTTCATGCGGCGCAGGGTTGTAAGCTGCGATCAGCGATGGGTGAATCGCACAGATCGATCGACGACCCGCAACGAGGTCATCAACGGGAGGAGCTTTGCCATGCGCAACACGCATTTCGATGTCCTGATCCTCGGTGCGGGTCTCTCCGGCATCGGCGCTGCCTGCCACCTGACGCGCAAGCTCAAGAACAAGACCTACGCGATCCTCGAGCGGCGCAGCGCCATCGGCGGAACCTGGGACCTGTTTCGTTATCCGGGCATCCGGTCGGACTCGGACATGTCGACCTTCGGATACAACTTCCGTCCCTGGCGCGAACCCAAGGTGCTGGCCGACGGCGCGTCGATCAAGCGCTACGTCAACGACGCGGCCGGGCAGTACGGGGTCACGCCGCACATCCACTTCGGCCGCAAGGTATTGCGCGCGGACTGGTCGTCCGCGAAGACGCTGTGGTCGGTGACGGTGCTCAACGAGCAGACCGGCGTCGAAGAGATCTACACCGCGCCGTTCGTCATCGCGGCCACCGGCTACTACAGCTATGACGGTGGCTTCACGCCGGAATTCCCGGGCAGCAAGGAGTTCAAGGGGCAGATCGTCCACCCGCAGCACTGGCCCGAGCAGCTCGACTACGCGGGCAAGAAGGTCGTCGTCATCGGTAGCGGTGCCACCGCCATCACGCTGGTGCCCTCGATGGCCGCAGGCGGCGCGAAGGTGACGATGCTGCAGCGCTCGCCGACCTACGTGCTGTCAGTGCCCGCGGTCGATCCGCTGTGGTCCAAGCTGTCGCGCTTCATGCCGTCCAAGGCCGTGTACCTGGCCACGCGCATCCGCAACATCGGCTTGCAGCGTGCGCTGTTCGTCGCGTCGCGTGAACGGCCCAAGGTCGTCAAGCGGCTGCTGCACAAGCTCACCGCGCACCAGCTCGGCGGCGAAGTCGACATCAAGCACTTCTCGCCGCGCTACAACCCCTGGGACGAGCGCCTGTGCGTCGTGCCCGATGGCGATCTGTTCCGCGCGCTGCGCAAGGGCGCGGCGCATATCGTCACCGACAAGATCAAGGCCTTCGATGCGACCGGCATCCAGCTGGAATCCGGCGGACATCTCGACGCCGACATCATCGTCACCGCGACCGGACTGAACCTTCAGCTCTTCGGCGGCGCGAAGATGAACATCGACGGTGAGCCCGTCGTCATCAAGGAGCGGCTGGTCTACAAGGGGATGATGATCGACCGAGTGCCGAACCTGCTCGCGATCTTCGGCTACACCAATGCGTCTTGGACGCTGAAGGCCGACATCGTCACCGAGCACTTCATCCGCATGATCGCGCACATGGACAAGAAGAAGTTCAAGACCGTCACGCCGCGTGCGAAGGGCATCAAGCTCACGCAGGACACGGTGATGGGAAGCCTGGCGTCGGGTTATGTGCGACGTGGCGCCGACAACCTGCCGCGGCAGGGCGACAAGGCGCCGTGGACGGTGCTCAACGATTACCTGCGCGATGCGGCGGCGCTGAAGCTGGGGTCGGTGACGAACAAGGCGCTGGAGTACGAGGCGCGCTGAGCGTTGATGCAGCCGGGACGAGATCGCGGTATCGGCACGTTGGGGATTCCCGGACTTCGTCCGGGCTACGGGGGCCTTTCTTCAGGTCTTGAACAGCAAGGCTGGTCCGTTGCGCAGGCGGGCTTCATCGGCGTCGAGGTCCTCGCGCACGTCGGCAGCCTGATCGACCGTTGGGGCCGACACGGCTCGGGAAGCCGCACGCTCGTCGCGTTCTTCCGAATGCTGGGAAGACTCGTCGATCAGTGCATGCAGCTGCACGGAACCGAGCAGGAAGATCGAGACCAGAACGATCTTGAGTCCGTCGCCGAAATCGAATTCGTCCATGACACGCTCCATCTGGATTCGCTGAGGACAAGCCAGCAATCGGCGGACCCGGGTGCCTCCGGCGCGATCAGGCGGGTGCGGAGAACAGGTTCTGCCGGCGCGATTCGGTCACGGCCTGGGCGCGCGTGGAGACGCCGAGCTTCACGAAGATGTTCTTCAGGTACCACTTCACCGTCTCGACGCCGATGGCGAGCGCGCGCGCGATCTCCTTGTTCGAGCGCCCCTGCTCGAGCAGGCGCAGCACCTCGGTTTCGCGCGCGGTGAGTTCCGCGACGCGTGTGCGCGAACCCGACTGGCCGCGCACACCGTGTGCCGGATGCCGGCTGATCATCAGCAGGCGTTGGGCCGTGGCGCTGAAGCGCACGCCCTCGCCGGCGTCGGCACCGTGCTTGCGGCAATGGTCGCGCGCGCGTTCCAGGATCGTGATCAGCGGCGGCCCCTCGTCGAGCAGCGAGCGGATCAGACCCAGCGGAACGGCCTCGTCGACGGTATCGAGCAGCGCGCGTTCGGCTTCCGCGGCCTCACCATCGAGGTCCAGCGCCACCGACAGCAGGATGCGCATGACCAGTTCCTGCAGCTTCTGTCCGCGGCGCGTGGCGGCGGCGATCTGTGCACGCAGGATGCCCACCGCCAGCCCCGCGGTGCCGCGCGCGCACAGCAGGCGCGCCTTGGCGGTCGCGATATAGACGCGCACCTCGTCGCTGTCGGTGGGCTGCTGGCGGGTGTCGACCTCGGCCAGGATCTGCTCGGCGCCGCGCACGTCCCCCCCGGTCAGCTTCACGCGCACGCGTTCGCAGGCCACCGCGACGCGCAGCCGGTCGAGCGACAGCGCGCGTCCCGTGTCCTCGCCTTCCTGGAGGATCGCCAGCGCTTCCTCGGCGTCGCCCTTGAGCAGCATCAGGCGGCTGCTCGACAGGTAGGTCGCGGTGTAGAAATCCACGACGCCGCCTTCGAAGCCGAGCACGCGGCTGTCGCTGAGCAGGCGCTCGGCCCGGGCCAGATCATTCTCTTCGTACAAGAGCTGGCCGAGCAGCGCGCCGGCGAGCCGCGCTGCGTGGGACTGGCGTCCGGCCGTACGGATCGCCACGTCCATCGCGCCCGAGAACATCTCGCGCGCCGCACCCAGGCGCCCTGCGCTCTGCGCGGCGATGCCGTCGAAACAGCGGCCGTAGACCGCCGCGAAGACACCCTCGACCCGATCCTGATAGGCGCGCGCCGACAGCATCAGCGGCGCGACCTTGCCGTAGTCCGAGGCCCGGATGTAGCAGTACGCCCGGATGTTGGCGGCCACCGCGACGGCCCAGGGCGAGAACTTGTCGACCTGCGAGAGGACCGGCTTCACGAGTTGCTCGACGCCGGTGATCTGGTCCGCGTAGACGCTGTTGCACGCGCGCACGCACTTGGCCTCGTCGAGCAGCAGCGCCTTCTGCTGCGGCGGCGCGGCCTCGGCGAGGCGCTCGACGTGCCACAGCGCTTCCATCGATTCCTGGCGGCGATGCGTCAGGCAGGTGGCCCAGGCGATGGCCATCTGCAGGCGTGGGCGGTCGAACAGCGCGGTGCGCGGCAACTGGCTGACCAGGTTCAGCAAGGTCGACATGTGACTGTGTTCGACCAGGTTCATCGCATCGCGCTCGACCAGCGCGACGGCCTCGGAGGTCTCTTCGGCGAGCAGAGCGTGCTTCACCGCATCGGCGGTGTGGCCGCGCGACGAAAACCACTCGGCGGCCGCCAGATGCAGATCCTTGATCTTGTCCGGCATCTGCTTCTGCAGGCGCCGGTGCAGGAAGCGCGCGAACAGGTGGTGGTAGCGGAACCACTGCCGCTCCTCGTCCATCGGCAGCAGGAACATCTCCTGCTTTTCCAGCGCCTCGAGCCGTGCCGTGCTGTCCTTCTTGCCGGTCACCGCGGCACAGAGATCGCCGCAGAGGCGGTCCAGCACCGAGGTCTTGAGCATGAAGCTGACCTGGTCCGCCGGCAGGTTGTCGACGACGTTCTCGGCCAGGTATTCGCCGATGTCGTTGGATGCGCCCGAGGTCCATTGCAGGATGCGCTCGTGATCGCCGGACTCGCGCAGCGACAGCGAGGCAAGCTGCAGCGCGGCCGCCCAGCCTTCGGTACTGCGCCACAGCGCGACCAGGTCTTCGGGCCGAAGATCCAGCGATTTCACCGAGGTCAGGTAGGTGCGCGATTCCTCGAAATCGAAGCGCAGCCGCGCGGCGTCAATTTCGACCAGCTCGTTCTGCACGCGCAGGCGGGCCAGCGGAATGCCGGTTCGCGTGCGGCTGGCGACGACGACGTGCAGGTTGGGCGGGCTGCGCGACAGCAGCATCTGCAGCGTCTCGTGCACGCGCGACTCGGTGACCAGGTGCCAGTCGTCGAGGAACAGCACAAAGTCGGCGTCGTGCAGCGAAAGATCATTGACCAGCGTGTCGATGACGAAGTCGACGGCGCTGCCCGGGCTGGCCTCGATCACGTCGCGCAAGCCTTCGCCCATGTCGGGCTCGGCGCTGCGCACGGCCTCGACCAGGTATCCGAGGAAGCGGTTGAGATCGTTGTCGGATGAATCGACGGCGAGCCAGGCCACCGAGGTGCCGGCCTCGCGAAGCTGGGCATGCCACTGCGTCGCCAGCGTCGTCTTGCCGAAGCCCGCAGGCCCGTAGACCAGCGCCAGCTTGCGCGACAAGGTCTCGCGCAAGGTTTCGATGAGCTGCGGCCGCTCGATCAGCGTCCCGCGGTTGGACGGAGGCCGCAGCTTGGTACTGACCAGGGGCTTGGGCCGCGTGCCGGTATTGTTCTTGTTCGCTGCGCGCTTCATTTCCGTTCGAGCATCACCGATACAGGGTTTTATCGGAGTGCCGGGCGCAAGTCCACGCGCGCAGGGAAGAACGGCAGCCGTGTCAGCCGCGCAGCATCGCCTGCGCAGCGTTGCGCCCACAGGCGCCCATCACGCCGCCGCCCGGGTGGGCCGCGGCGCCGCACAGGAACAGGCCCGGCACGGGTGTCGCGTAGTCACCCCAGCCCGGTACCGGACGGAAGCTGAAGAGCTGATGCAGCGGCATGGCGCCCTGGAAGATGTTGCCGCCGGTGAGATTGAAACGGCGCTCCAGGTCGGGCGGCGCCAGCACTTCGCGATGCAGCACACTGGCCGCGAAGTTGGGCGCATGCTCGTTGATCTGCGAGATGCAGCGGTCGGCGAACACGTCGCGCAGGCTGTCCCAGCCCGCTTCGGTCGGGGTATACGGCGCGTACTGCACGAACAGGTTCACGATGTGGTGACCGGCCGGCGCGAGCGTCGTGTCCACGCTGCTCGGGATCACCATCTCGATCACCGGCCGTTGGCTTGGCATGCCGCGCCGCGCATCCTCGTAGGCGCGCTCGAGGTCTTCTGGCATCGAGTTGATGTGGATCGTGCCGCGATGCTCCGGGCCGACCGCGCCGCCGCGATCCGGCATGCAGCGGAAGCGCGGCAATTCGGAGACGGCGAGATTGATCTTCACCGCGGCGCTCGAGTAGTCGATCCGGCGCACGGCGCGCCGGAAGTCTGCGGGCAGCGCATCGGCGCGGACCAGATGCTCGAACGTGACCTGGGCGGTGGCGTTGGAAGCCACTTGCCGGGCGCGGATCATCTCGCCGTTGCCTAGCCGCACGCCGCAGGCGCGGCCGTTCTCGACCAGGATCTCGGCCACCGGCGCATCACAACGGATCTCGACGCCCGACGCCTGTGCCGAGCGTGCCATCGCCTGCGTCAGCGCTCCCATGCCGCCTTCCACATAGCCCCAGACACCACGCGCACCGCCGGCCATGCCCATGACGTGGTGCAGCAGCACATAGCCGGAACCGGCAGCGGAGGGCGGGGCGAAGCTGCCGATGATCGCGTCGGTGGCGAGCGTGCCCTTCAGCTCCGGCGATTCGAACCAGCGATCGAGCACCGGCGTCGCGGCGCCCGTCAGGATCTCGATGGCCTCCGGCAGATCGGGGCCCAGCTTCTTCATCGCCCGATACAGCGCGCTGCCGCGGCGCAGGTTGCGCAGGCGGTCCATGAAGCCGCGACGGCGCCACTCGGCGGGCAGCGGCAGCAGGTCGGGCGGCGTGTCCATCAGCGCCGGCTCGAGGTGCTCGGCGATACGCGTCAGCAGCGCTTCGTACTTCGGGTAGGCCTCGGCATCGCGCGCCGAGAATTTCGCGATCTCGCTGCGATTGAGTTCCGCGTCCGGCCCCATCAGCAGCGAACGGCCGTCCGCGAACGGCGTGAACGACGAAGGGCTGCGCGGCAGAACCTTGTAGCCGAATTGCGTGAGCCGCAGATCGCGTTCGATCTCCGGCAGCAGCAGGCTGACCACGTACGAGGCGGTGGACGTGCGATAGCCCGGCGCGATCTCCTCGGTGACGCAGGCGCCGCCGACGAGGCCGCGCCGTTCGAGAACCAGCACCTTGCGGCCGGCTTTTGCGAGATAGGCGGCGCAGACCAGGCCGTTGTGGCCGGCGCCGATGATCAGGGTGTCGTAGGTCGCGTTCACGGAGTCGGGCCTGTTGCGCGGTTGCGCGCGCGGCTACTGTGCGTCAATGGACGTTCCGGAGCATCTGTCGGCCCTCGACCCCGGCCTGGTCGCTGCCTATCGCGCGACGCATTACCGCGTCGATCTCGCGCCGCCGTTCACGATGAAGGTAGACGTGCACGGCCCCGGCCTCGGGCGTCTGATGCAGGCCGGGGGCCACACTGGCGCGATGTTCATCACGGCCTGGAATCCGCTCGGCGAGTCGCTGTCGCGCGATCGGAACGAGCAGCGGCAGCAGCGGTTGATCGATGAACTGCGCGCCGCCGGCCTGGCCTGGGTGCCCGGCGTCGGGTCGGATCCCAGCGGTGCCTGGCCGGACGAGGAGGTCAGCGTCCTGGTACCGGACGTGGATCGAGCGGCGGCCTGCGATTGGGGGCGCCGGCATGGTCAGAACGCGGTGCTGTGGGCGGATACCGATGCGGTGCCGAAGTTGCTGCTGCTGCGTTGAGCGCGGTAGCCCGGGTGAAACCCGGGGCTTTGCGCTCCGATCGCGCCGAAAATTCCGGGTTTCACCCGGGCTACGGTGCGGAGAAATCAGAAGTTCGGGGCAACCGGCTCGGCCTTGTAGCGCTGGACGCTGTCGAGGATCGCCTTCTTGGCGTCCTGGGGGCCGTGCCAGCCCCTGATCTTCACCCACTTCCCTTTTTCGAGATCCTTGTAGTGCTCGAAGAAATGGGAGATCTGGTCGCGGATCAGGTCGGGCAGCTCGCGGACCGAGGTGATGTCGCTGTACAAGCGGCTGATCTTGTCGCTGGGGACCACCACCAGCTTCTCGTCGATGCCGCTCTCGTCTTCCATCTCGAGCATGCCGATCGGACGGCAGTTGATGATGCAGCCCGGCGTCAGCTGCATCGGCATCATCACCAGGGCGTCGATCGGATCGCCGTCGCCGCTCAGCGTGTGCGGCACATACCCGTAGTTGCAGGGGTAGCGCATCGGCGTCGTCAGCAGGCGATCCACGAAGATCTGCCCGGATGCCTTGTCCACCTCGTACTTCACGGGCTCGCTGTTCATCGCGATTTCGATGACGACGTTGATGTCGTCGGGAACGTTCTTGCCAGTGGGGACGAGTTCGAGGGACATCAGGAGGGACCTTGCCGGAGCGGGGAATCGGGGGGCGGGAATTATATCGGCGGTGCCGTCCGGAATGATGCGTCGCACCAAATCAGGACGCAAAAAAAGCCCCGGACGAGCCGGGGCTTTTTCTTGATGCAGACCGATCAGAGCAGGGGCACCAGCAGCAGGGCCACGATGTTGATGAGTCCCGCGCCGCGTTTACGAACTGCCAGTGACAGTTCGTGCGGCGCGGGACGGGCGACGGGTCCCCCGTCGCCCCATCTCTCAAATCAGAGCAAGGGCACCAGCAACAACGCCACGATGTTGATGATCTTGATCAGCGGATTGATGGCCGGGCCGGCGGTGTCCTTGTACGGATCGCCCACGGTGTCGCCGGTGACGGCTGCCTTGTGCGCTTCCGAACCCTTGCCGCCGTGATGGCCTTCTTCGATGTACTTCTTGGCGTTATCCCAGGCGCCGCCACCCGTGCACATCGAGATCGCCACGAACAGGCCGGTCACGATGGTGCCCATCAGCAGGCCGCCCAGCGCATCCGCACCCAGCGTCATGCCGACGATGATCGGGATGAACAGCGGGAGCATCGAGGGGATGATCATCTCGCGGATGGCGGCCTTGGTCAGCAGGTCGACGCTCTTGGCGTAGTCCGGCTTGCCCGTGCCTTCCATGATGCCGGCGATCTCGCGGAACTGGCGGCGAACTTCCACCACCACCGCACCGGCCGCGCGACCCACCGCCTGCATGGCGAACGCGCCGAACAGGTAGGGAATCATGCCGCCGATGAGCAGGCCGATGACGACGTCGACGTTGTTGATCGAGAAGTCGACCGCCGTGCCCTTCTCGCTGAGCTTGTGCGCGTAGTCCGCGAACAGCACCAGCGCCGCCAGGCCCGCCGAACCGATGGCATAGCCCTTGGTCACGGCCTTGGTCGTGTTGCCGACCGCATCGAGCGCGTCCGTGGTCTTGCGGATGGACTTGTCCATGCCGCTCATCTCCGCGATGCCGCCCGCGTTGTCGGTGATCGGACCGTAGGCGTCGAGCGCCACGACCATGCCGGCCATCGACAGCATGGCCGTCGCCGCGATCGCGATGCCGTACAGGCCCGCGATCTCGTAGGTGCCCCACATCGCGGCCGCCACCACCAGCACCGGTGCAGCGGTCGACTTCATCGACACGGCGAGGCCGGCGATGACATTGGTGCCGTGACCCGTCTCCGAAGCCAGCGCGACCTGTTGAACCGGGCCGTACTCGGTTGCGGTGTAGTACTCGGTGATGACCACCAGCAGCGCGGTCAGGGCCAGGCCGATCAGCGTGCAGTAGAACAGCGGCATGCCGCCGTGGGGTAGGGCGTCGCTGACGGGGAACAGCGTCGTCGTCACGAAGTAGAACGCCACCGCCGCCAGGCCGCCGGAAACCGCGAGGCCGCGATACAGCGCGTTCATGATCTTGCCGCCTTCACGCGCCTTCACGAAGAACGTGCCGACGATCGAGGCGGGGATGCTGACCGCGCCGAGCAGCAGCGGGTACATCGCACCGGCCCAGCCGTAGGTCGCGTAGGAGATGCCCGCAACGAGCATCGCCGCGATCACGGTGACCGCGTAGGTCTCGAACAGATCCGCGGCCATGCCGGCGCAGTCGCCGACGTTGTCGCCCACGTTGTCGGCGATGACGGCCGGGTTGCGTGGGTCATCCTCGGGGATGCCCGCTTCGACCTTGCCCACCAGGTCGGCGCCGACGTCGGCACCCTTGGTGAAGATGCCGCCGCCGAGGCGCGCGAAGATCGAGATCAGCGACGAGCCGAAGGCCAGGCCGATCATGGGCTGCAGCGTCGCGTTGAGCGCTTCGGCGCTCGGCTCACCCTTCATGACCACCATGAAGTAGCCGGCCACGCCGAGCAGGCCCAGACCGACGACCAGCATGCCGGTGATGGCGCCGCCCTTGAAGCTGACGTTGAGCGCGTTGTTGAGGCTGACGGTGGCGGCCTGCGCGGTACGCACGTTGGCGCGAACCGACACGAACATGCCGATGAATCCGGCGAGGCCCGAGAGCACGGCACCGATGGCGAAGCCGATGGCGGTAGGCCAGCCGAGCTGCGGCACGAAGCCGATCACCAGGAACAGGATCACGCCGACGACGGCGATGCTCGTGTACTGGCGCCGCAGGTAGGCGCCGGCGCCTTCCTGAATCGCCGCGGCGATCGACTGCATCTTCTCGTTGCCCGCCGGCATGCCGACGATCCATTTGGCGACGACGCCGCCGTACACGATTGCCGCGGCCGCACAGGCCAGCGCAATCAACAACCCGTTTTCCAACAACATCGTATTGGCTCCCCTCTAATAGGTTTTGGGACGTCCGGTGCTGCGACGCGCTAGCCCGACCGTACATCCGGCCGATGGCCTTATAAGGCGACAAAAAACGCGCGCGAGTCTACCACGGGGTTTTTGGGCTCCGACCATGCCGAGGGTGCTCCCGTAACTCGCCCAAGAGGGGGCCCTTCGGGCACAATCCGTGCAGTTAGAAAGGGGCCAGAGCACGCGCGCCGCACGGCGGGCGTTGAACCATCACAAGCCCGGTACAGGGCTGACACTCAAGCGATAGACACACCATGAGACTAGTGCTGCTAGGTGCGCCCGGCTCGGGCAAGGGAACCCAGGGCGAGAAGTTGGTCGCCCACTTCGGTATTCCCAAGATTTCGACTGGCGACGCGCTGCGTGCCGCGGTCAAGGCCAAGACGCCGCTGGGCATGACCGCCAAGGCGGCCATGGACGCGGGCGACCTGGTCGCCAACGAGGTCGTGTACGGCATCGTCGAGGACCGGCTGGCCGAGGACGACGCCAAGAAGGGCTTCATCCTCGACGGCTTCCCGCGCAATCTCGCGCAGGCGCAGGTGCTCGACGACATGCTCAAGCGCCAGGGCGCCGCGGGCATCGGCAAGGCCCTGCACCTGCACGTGACCGACGAGGAGATCGTCAAGCGTCTGCTCGACCGCGCGCAGAAGGAAGGCCGCGCGGACGACACCGAGCCGGTCATCCGTCATCGCATCGAGGTCTACAACGCCGAGACCAGCCCGCTGCTCGACTTCTACGGCAAGCAGGGCAAGCTGGTGAAGGTCGAAGGCGTTGGCACGCTCGACGAGATCTTCCAGCGCATCGTCGCGGTGCTGAAGTAACCATTCGGGTCCGCACGTCGCGGACCCGTTTCGAAAGCTTGGCTGGATCGACCGCTGATCTGACGCGCCGGCCAAGGTTCGGTTCCGACGCCGCGTGCGACGCTCCTCGAACGATGACGAGGAGAGTCCCGAAGTGAACATCAAGATCGACCTGGAGCGGCACAAGACCGTGCCGCTGTCGCAAGTCCAGCTCGCAAGCCTGCTGACGGATGTCGAAGGCACGCTGAAGAAATTTCCCAAGCTGAAGAAGCTGAACGTGCTCGGCGCGCAGGACTTCCGCCTGGACATGCACACCATCGGGTCTTCGATCGCCAAGATCGCGCATGACGTCAGCTTCGGCGCGCGCTGCACGCTCGACCTGCCCAAGTCCGAGCTGAGCTGGAAGCCGATTCCCAAGGTCGGCAACGCGCAGCTCGAAGGGCAGCTCCGGCTGGCCGGCGAGGGTAAGTCCACGCGCATCACGCTGCGCGTGCGCGGCGAACTCAACGATGTGCCGGTGCCGCTGATGTATCGCCTCGTGGCGCCGGCCTTCATCCAGGGCAAGTTCACGGCCCTGATCGACAGCTTCCTCGACAAGCTCACCGCCGCCTCCGGCAGTCACAAGGCCCAGGTTTCGGCCTGAGCCTTCACCTTCAGGGGTTCGACGAATGAATGTCGCCAAGGACGCGATGGGCCTGGGCCTGCGTGTGCTCAATCGTTTCGCAGGACTCAAGGCGGTGGACAAGCTCGGCCTGCGCAAGCCCGCCGAGAAGGCGATCTTCGGCGCTTCGCGCGCGGGCTTCGCCACGGTCGGCGCCGCCAGCCGCGTCTTCAAGTCGACGCAGAAACTCGTGCAGCCTGCACGGTTGACGCAGCGTTCCGGCGACGGCCTCTTCGATCTGACTCCCAGCGAAGAGCAGGAGATGCTGCGTGACTCGTGCCGCAGCTTCGCGGACGAGCAGCTGCGTCCTGCGGCCCTTGCCGCCGACACGGCCTGTGCAGCGACGCCCGAACTGCTCGCCTCGGCAAGTGAGCTCGGCATCCACCTGCTGGGCCTGCCGGAGTCGCTCGGCGGAGCAGGGCAGGAACGTTCGGCGATGACCAGCGTGCTGGTGGCCGAGGCGCTCGCGCATGGCGATCTGTCGCTTGCCGTGGCCTGCCTCGCACCCTCGGCGGTCAGCAATGCGCTGGTGCTGTGGGGGGACAGCGAGCAGCAGTCGGCCTATCTGCCCGCTTTCGCCGGAGAGAAATCGCCGGCGGCGGCGCTTGCGATCCAGGAACCTTCGGCGCTGTTCGATCCGTTCAAGTTGTCGGTCAAGGCGCGCCGCACGCCGGACGGTTATGTGCTCGACGGCGTGAAGTCGCTGGTCCCGCGCGCGGCGCAGGCCGAGCTGTTCATCGTCGCGGCTCATCTCGAAGGTCGTGGTCCGGCCTTGTTCATCGTCGAATCGTCGACGGCCGGTCTGAGCATCCAGGCAGAGCCGGCCATGGGCCTGCGCGCCGCGGCCACCGGCCGTGTCGTGCTCGACAACGTCGTGCTCGCGAATCGCGCGCTGCTCGGCAACGGGTCGGCCGACATCTACGCCACCTGCATCAGTCTTGCGCGCGTGGGCTGGTGCGCGGTGGCGGTCGGCACAGCGCAGGCCGCGCTCGATTACCTCGTGCCCTACGTCAACGAGCGTGTCGCGTTCGGCGAGCCGATCAGTCATCGCCAGGCGGTCGCGTTCACGGTGGCCAATGCGGCGATCGAGATCGAGGGAATGCGCCTGTTGACGTATCGCGCCGCGAGCCGCGCGGAGCAGTCGAAATCCTTCTTCGAGGAGACGGCGCTCGCGCGCCGGCTGTGCGCCGACAAGGGCATGCAGATCGGCTCCGACGCCGTGCAGCTGCTCGGCGGACACGGCTTCGTGAAGGAGCATCCGGCGGAACGCTGGTATCGCGATCTTCGCGCCGTCGGTTTCATCGAAGGCGTGCTGCTGGTCTGAACCATGAAGCCGACGAATCGCTGCGCATTGGTCACCGGCGCCTCCGCCGGCATCGGAACCTCGTTCGCGCGGCTGCTCGCCGCCGAAGGCTATGACCTGTTGCTGGTCGCGCGGCGCGAAGACCGCCTGCGAGAGCTGGCAAACGAACTGTCGAGCGCCCACGGCGTGCGTTGCGAGATCGCGCCGGCCGACCTGACCGATCGTTCCGCGCCGCTCGACGTCATGGCGCGAGCCGACGCGCTGCGCATGCCGATCGACGTGCTGATCAACAACGCGGGGCTCTCCGGCAAGGGCAAGTTCGCGGAGACGCCATGGAAGGATCTGGCCGGCGAACTGCAGATCATGGTCACCGCGGTGACCGAACTGGCGCATCGTGCGGCGCCCGGCATGAAGGAACGAGGCTGGGGCCGCATCGTGAACCTGTCCTCGATCGCCGCGTTCGCCCCGCCGGGTGCGAGCCTGCTGTACACCGGCATCAAGAGCTACGTGCTCAACATGTCGCAGGCGCTGGACATGGAGCTCAAGCCGCACGGGGTTTTCGTCACGGCGCTCTGTCCCGGGTTCACGCGCAGCGAGTTCCACGACGTGATGGGCACGCGCGACACGATGAACAAGTTTCCCGACTTCGTCTGGCAGACGGCGGACGAAGTCGCGAAGGCCGGTTACGAGGCCGTCATGAAGGGCCGGCCGGTATGCGTGCCGGGCCTCGTGAACAAGCTGACCGTGGGTGCCCTGCGTCCGCTGCCCGAAACGC
Source organism: Panacagrimonas perspica (assembly GCF_004364935.1). GTDB lineage: Bacteria > Pseudomonadota > Gammaproteobacteria > Nevskiales > Nevskiaceae > Panacagrimonas > Panacagrimonas perspica. The sequence continues at coordinate 248,825 of NZ_SOBT01000011.1, forward strand.
TGCGCTATCACCTCGGCCGGCTCGCCAATCCGTTCAAGTAAATTCATGAGCGCCCGCCGCGGCGGACGCTCGAGGATCGCTCGATGATGAATCTCGAAACGCCCCGCAAGTTCGCCGGCCTCGTGCAGCAGGCGCAGCAGGTAGCGACGGAAATCTTCCGGCCCAATTCGCGCAAGTACGATCGCGCCGAGCACCGCTATCCGAAGGAACTCGACGTGCTCGCCGCGCTGCTCGACGGCATGACCGCGGCGGGCGGCAACTCCGGCGCGGGTGCGGCAGGTGTGCGCCGCGACGCGGTGATGGAAGCCGGCAATCGCAACGGCTCCAACCTGTCGACCGTGCTCGGTGCGATGGAACTGTGCTGGGGCGATGTCGGCTTGCTGCTGTCGATGCCGCGCCAGGGCCTTGGCAACTCGGCGATCGCCAGCGTGGCCAACGAGGAACAACTCGCGCGCTTCAAGGGACGCTGGGCGGCGATGGCCATCACCGAGCCGGGTTGCGGTTCCGATTCCGCGGCGATCCGCGCGACCGCCGTGCTCGATGGCGACGACTACGTCCTCAACGGCGAGAAGATCTACGTCACCGCGGGCGAGCGCGCGGAACTCGTCGTGGTCTGGGCCACGCTCGACAAGAGCAAGGGCCGCGCAGCGATCAAGAGCTTCGTCGTCGAGAAAGGCACGCCCGGGTTCGAACTCGTGCGCCTGGAACACAAGCTCGGCATTCGCGCTTCCGATACCGCGGCGTTCCTGTTGAAGGACTGCCGCGTGCCGAAAGCGAATCTGCTCGGCGATCCGGAGATCAACGTCGAGAAGGGTTTCGCTGGCGTCATGCAGACCTTCGACAACACGCGTCCGCTGGTGGCCGCGATGGCCGTCGGCCTGACGCGCGCCTGTCTCGAAGAGACGCGCAAGCTGCTGACCAAGGCTGGCGTGACCGTCGACTACCTGAAGTCGACGCACACGCAGACGGCCGCCGCCTCCGAGTTCCTGCGCATGCAGGCTGATTACGAGGCCGCGCGCCTGCTGACCTTGCAGGCCGCGTGGATGGCCGACAACCGCAAGCCCAACTCGCTGCAGGCGAGCATGGCCAAGGCGAAAGCCGGACGCGTCGCCACCGAGGTGGCGCTCAAGTGCGTGGAGCTCGCGGGCAGTCTCGGTTACGTCGAAGGCGAGAGCGGCTTTGGCCTGCTCGAGAAGTGGGCGCGCGACGCCAAGATCCTCGACATCTTCGAGGGCACGCAGCAGATCCAGCTCCTGATCGTGGCGCGTCGTCTGCTCGGCAAGACCTCGGCCGAACTCAAGTAACGGCGGATGCATCGTCCCTGCGCCGAGGGACAGCCGCCATCGGGCCAGGCGACAAAATCTCGCTCATCCCGCTCGACCAGTTGTAGATGTGCGACCCGGTCATGTACGACAGCGCGATCATCGGCTGCGCATCCGGGACGAGCGTGGCGACCGGCACCTTGATCAGGCTGGCCTGCTCGCCGCCACTGATCACGAAGGCATTGCGATCGTGCGTGAGCGTGACGCCGCGCGGCTTGTGCACGGACAGCGTCTTGATCAGCACGCGTTCGCGCAGCGACCAGAACGTGACGAGATTGCTGTCCGGATGCGTCACGGCCGCGACGCCCGTTTCGTCGTGGATCGCCACGCTCAGGGCTTCTCCGCGCAGATCGCGCGGAAGCTGCGCGGGCTCGGTCAGCGTTTCCATCTCGCCGCCGGGATTGCGGATGCTCACGCCGCCGCGTTCCACGGTGCCCAGGCCCGCGCGCGGAGCCGATACCACGACCAGGCTTCGATCCCGCGCGATGCCCAGGTGGCCGGTGTTGAGGCGCGCGTCGGTGAGCAGCACGCGGTCGAGCAGCTTCTGCGACGCCACGTCGATGTAGGTCACGCTCGGTGGATCGCCGCCAAGTTCGCCACCGCCGTTGGTGACGACCAGCGTGCGGCCGTCGTCGATCAGGCGGCACTCGTGCGGCGCCTTGCCGTAGGACGGGAACGCGCCCAGGTAGTCGAGGCTGGTACTGTCGCGGATGCCGATGGCGCCGTCGAGGCTGTCCACATCGGCCTCGGTCGACATCAGCACCTTGCCGTCCGCGCTGTAGGCGCCATGCCCGTAGAAATAGCGGTTCTTCGTGGTAGGAATCGGGCGGATGATTTGTTGCGTGCCCAGGTCGTATTCGCAGGCGCCCGGTCCCTTCTTCTCGAACAGGGCCAGGCGATGAAGCTGTTGCGGATGCGCGTGGATTCCGTGAGGCAGGAAGCGCGACGGCGTGATCGATCGTCGCGCGCCGGCGGCGTCCACATCGACCACCGACATGACGAACCGGGTCTGAGCTTCAGCGTCTTCCCGGTACTGCCCGCCGCCGAGGAAGACGTCGGTGCCTTCGACCCGCTTCTGCGCCGGCTCGGATCGCTTGCAGCCGGCGAGCAGGACGATCGACGCGATCAGGAAATCTCGGCGGTTGATCGGCATCGGGCATCGGCTGCGGTTGCGACGCGAAGCAGCTTAGCAGCCTCGAAATCAGCGTAACGGCAGCGGCGCAGGCTTGCGCACGAACCCACCGTCGTCCTGCACGGGAAGAAACGCGGAAGGACGATCGAGCGGCAACGCGTCGCGCAATGCATCGGCCGAGCACAGTGCCACCGTGAAGTAATCGGTCTGGTGCAGGGGATGCTGCAGGCAGGCCTCGAGCACCGCGCGATCGGACTCGCGGTACGCCGAAATGCGCCAGAAGACGTGGTTGACGACGAGCACGAACGAGGGCTCGGCAATCCAGCGAAAGCGGAACGGTGTCGTGCCTTGCGCGTCGGTGCGAAGGTGATGATCCAGGGCATCCCGATACTGCCCTCGTTCGATCTGTTCACGTGCCGCGGGATGCTGGTCGAGGTAGTACGCGTCGTCGAAAGCCAGCGCCTCGCGGATCAGCCGCCGGCAATCGCGGAAGTGGCCGACGCCGGGCAGCGCGTATTCGGTTTCCCATGGCGCGAAGACCCATCCGCATCCGGCCAGCGGGACGTTCATGGGAGTCCGCTGCAGATAGTCGCGCGTGCTGGCCAGGTCGCGCGTGTACGCGCTCTGCGTGGTTTCGAAACGCAGCAGGCTCGCCTGATAGCGGGCCGCAGCCGAAGGCTGCAGCATGACCACCACCGCTCCCAGCGCGAGCAGGTATCGCAGGCGTCCACGCTGTGCCGACGCAAGGCACAGGACGACGATCGCCAGCAGCGTCGGTGCCAGCGCGTACTTCGCACTCCAGCTCTGGCTCAACAACAGGAACCAGGCGGCCTGCACGCTGCCGATCAGTCCGAGCATCAGCAGCAAGCGTCGCAGCGGATCCGGACGCTGCCGCATCAGGAGCAGCGTGAACAGCAGCAGGCCCGCCATCGCGACGATCCCCGTCCAGCCCGGCAGGCCATAGCGCTGTTCGAAGTCGCGAGCGAGCACACTGGCGTTGCGTTTCAGGTTGCTCCCGAGCAGTGCGATGCGGGAAGGAGCCGTCTCCCACTCTGCGATTCCGGAGCCCTGGGTACGCAGGAATTCGCTGGCGTAGTCCGCGCGCTCCGCGCGTTGCTCGGCGGGCAGGGTGCGCAGCGAAGCCGCTTCATACAGCTTCCACGGAAGGACGGCCGCCATCAGGCCCAGCACCAGGACGCCGGCACGCAAGCCGTCCGAGCCAGAGCGGGCGCCTCGCACGAAAGCCACGAGGCCGTACAGCGCAAGGCCGACCACGCCGAACCACGCCAGGGCCTTGGCGAGCAGGGCGAGTCCCACGCAGACGCCGGCCACGAAACTTCGGCGCAGCCGTGAACGCGGACTCGCCTCGGGGTCGGGCTCCGCGAGCAGCACGCAGGCGAGGACCAGCAGCAGCACGACGACGAAATCGGCCGTCAGCGACAACCACCATGTGTGCGCGTAGAGCGTGAACGCCACGCAAAGGGCGGCCGCGGCCGTTCCCTTCAGGCCGAATCCGCGCAGCCGCAGCAGGATCAGCAGGAAGATCGCGAGGTGCACGCAGGCCGCGGTGACCGCGGGTACCCACAGCGCGTTGCCGAAGACCGCGATCATCGCGGCGGCGGGCAACAACAGCGTCGGGCCGGTGGTGACGTCCGGGTTGAACGGGAAGCTGCGTTCGTAATGCGTGGCCCAGCCCTGACCCAGCACGAAGCTCTTGGCTACGTTGGCGTGGTAGGCCGGGTCGAAGCCCAGTTCCGTGCGAAAGGCCGCACACAGCGTCGCCGCGAAGAACCAGGCGCACACGAGCAGGCACAGGCCTGCGGCGAGCCGCCTCGGTGACGTCGCGAAGATCATGCTGCCCTGGTCATGCGCGAACGCATCAAGGCGCACGCGCCAGCGCCCAGGCCTCGACTTTCGCGGCCCCGGAACGGCGCGCGGCGCGGGCGAGTGCATCCAGCGTGGCGCCCGTGGTCATCACGTCGTCGATCAGGGCGACGTGCCTGCCCTGGAGATTCCGCTCGATCCGGAATGCCCCCCGCAGGTTGCGTCGTCTCTGCGCTGCGGTCTGTCCGATCTGATCACCAGGCGACCGGACCAGGACGGCGGCACCAGCGTCGATCGGCGTGCCGCAGGCACGGGAAACCGCGCGCGCCAGTTCCTGCGCCTGGTTGTAGCCGCGCTGGAACATGCGACGCCGCGGCAGCGGAACCGGGATCAGCAGGTCGGGCAGCGGCGCACCGCGGCTGGCGGCCTGTCGTCCCATCAGGGTTCCGAGCACGCGCGACTGCTCGAACTGGGCGCCGTACTTGAGCCGATGCACGCCGCGCCGGACCGGCTCGATATGGATGAACGCCGTCCATGCCGAATCGAAGGCCGGCGGCCGCCGCAGGCATTTCGCGCAGGTCGCGATCACCGGCATCGGTTGCGCGCACGACGGGCAGGCCACGCGATTCCACGGCAACTCCGCCTTGCAGCCCTCGCAGACGCCTTCCGCGGCGTCGGCCGAGCCACACCAGACACAGCGTTCCGGCGCCAGCAGGCGGATGGCGTCGTCAACCCAATGGGCGACTCTCAAGTTGACAGTGCCTCCGTACGCCTTGGAAACTCGGCGCAGCGTGAGCGAGGAAGCGTCGGCCCGCAATCGGGACAATCCACCAGACATAACGGAATTATTCGATGAATCAGCACATCGGTGGCTTGGAAATCTCCCGCCACGACTGGACCCGCGAGGAAGTGCACGCGCTGTTCGCGCTGCCCTTCAACGATCTGCTGTTCCGCGCGCAGACCGTGCATCGCCAGTTCCACGACCCGAACACGGTGCAGCTCTCGACGCTGCTCTCGATCAAGACCGGCGCCTGCCCCGAGGACTGTGGCTATTGCCCGCAGTCGGTGCGCTTTGAAACCGGCCTGAAGAAGGAACCGCTGATGGACGTGAAGGCCGTCGTCGACGCTGCACGCGAAGCCAAGGCCGGTGGCGCGACACGCTTCTGCATGGGTGCCGCATGGCGCTCGCCCAAGGATCGCGATCTCGACAAGGTCGAGGCCATGGTGCGCGGCGTGAAGGACCTCGGCCTCGAGACCTGCATGACCTTGGGCATGCTCAAGGACACGCAGGCGCAGCGCCTCGCCGACGCCGGCCTGGATTACTACAACCACAACCTCGACACCTCGCCCGAGTACTACGGGAAGATCATCAGCACGCGCACCTACCAGGATCGTCTCGACACGCTCGAGCACGTGCGCAATGCCGGCATGAAGACCTGCTGCGGCGGCATCGTCGGCATGGGCGAGCAGCCGGAAGATCGCGCTGAACTGCTGCGCCAGCTCGCGAACCTGCCGGCGCATCCGGACAGCGTGCCGATCAACAACCTCGTGCAGGTGAAGGGCACGCCGCTCAAGGGTGTGGATGCGCTCGATCCGCTGGACTTCGTCCGCCAGATCGCCGTGGCCCGGATCATGATGCCGCGCGCGGCCGTGCGCCTGTCCGCCGGTCGCACCGAGATGAGCGACGAGCTGCAGGCGCTGTGCTTCTTCGCCGGCGCCAATTCGATCTTCTACGGCGACAAGCTGCTGACCACCGAGAACCCGCAGAACGCCAAGGACCGTGCACTGCTCGCGCGCCTGGGCATGCAGGTGCAGGGCAGTGCCGCCTGCGAGACGGTGATCGACGAGCACGTGCTGGTCCCCGCCGGCGCGAGCTGCAGCGCCGGTGGTGGCTGTTGCTGATGCGACGATGCGCGGCGTTCGGGGAACCGCCGCACTCGCCGTCGCTTTCGCCGCCGTCGCGGCGGTGGAGATCCTGTGGCTGCACCTGCTGCAGCCGCTGGGAAACCGCCTGACCGATAGCCTGCAGCGCGTGCAGGCCGCGCGCGTTGCACCTGATCCGCAGATCGTGATCCTCGACATCGACGAGGCCAGCCTCGGACGCATGCAGGAAGAAGCCGGCCGCTGGCCCTGGCCGCGCGCGGTGTATGCCGAACTGCTGCCGGCCGTGCTGGCGCAGCAGCCCAAGGCTGTCGTGTTCGACATCCTGTTCACCGAGAAGGACAGCCTGCGCCCGGACAGCGACGAGGCCTTCGCCGAAGTCCTGCGCACCAGCGAGATCGTGTATCTGCCGATGGTGCGCCTGGATCCGAAGGACGATCCGTCCGGCGTGCCGCTGCGCGAAGTGGCGGACGCGCTGGGCCTGAAGAAGACGGCTGCTGCCGACCCCACCGCGCACGCCTCGCTGCTGCCGCCGCTGGCGTTGCCGCCGGAGACCTGGCGCACCGGCACGATCAACTACCTCGAGGATGCCGACGGCGTCGGCCGGCGCTACTACGTCCATCACGACCTGTACGGCTGGCAGCTGTTCTCGTTGCCGGCGCGGCTGGCACACGATTTCGGCTGGGGCGTGCCGGCGCAGGATTCCATCCGGCTGTCGTTCCGCAGCGGTTCGGGAGGCTTTCGTCACGTGAGCTTCGCGGACGTCTTCGATGATCTGAAGGCGCAACCGCGGCGACGTCCCGTGAACGAGTTCCGCGACGCGATCGTGGTGATCGGCACGGCCGCCTCGGGTCTGCGCGACCAGCGCGTCACGCCGCTTTCGAGCCTCTACCCCGGAGTCGAGATTCTCGCCACGGCCATCGACAACCTGAAGAACGCCCGCTCGATGTACGAGACGTCGACGGCGTGGCCGGCGGTGCTGGCCCTGTTGCTGATCGCTGCGACGGCCGCGGCCTTCGCGGCCGGTGCCGGCCCGTTCCTCGTGGGCGGCGCCTTGCTCGCCGGATGCCTGTTGCTGCTGGGCGCGTCGTGGTTCGCGTTGCAGCAACTCGTCGTGCTGTCGGTGTTCGAGCCCATCGTCTTCGCGGCCGCCTTCTATGGACTGACGGCGCTGCTGTCCTGGCGACGCGAGCGCGCGGCACGGCTGCACGCCGTGGCGATGTTCGGGCGCTTCCTGAATCCCGAGGTCGTGCGGCGTCTGGTCGATCGCGGCGAGACCGTCGAATCGCTGTCGGGTCGAAGCTGCGAGGTGAGCGTGCTGTTCTCCGACATCCGCGGTTTCACGTCTTTGTCGGAGACGCGGCCGCCGCAGGAGATCGTCGATCTGCTCAACCGTTATTTCTCGCGCCAGGTGGCCGTGGTGTTCCGTCACGGCGGCACGCTCGACAAGTTCATCGGCGATTGCATCATGGCGTTCTGGGGCGCACCGCTGAACGAGCCCCGGCATGCCCGCCGCGCCGTGGAATGTGCGCTCGACATGGAACGCGAGCTGCTCGCGTTCCGCCGCGAACTGGGCGAGGCGGGGCGCGACTTCGACGTCGGCATCGGCATCCACAGCGGCACCGCCGTGGTGGGCTTCATCGGCGCCGAGCAGAAGCTCGACTACACCGCCATCGGCGACACCGTGAATCTCGCCAGTCGCATCGAGGGCCTGACCAAGGGTGTCGCGCGCGTGCTGGTGAGCGCTGACACTGCACAGGCCTGCGCCGATGCCGATCTCCATTTCATTTCCCGCGGTGCGTTCCCTGTGAAGGGACGCGCGCGCGCCGTTGAACTGTTCGAACCGAGTGTGCCCCGATGAAACGAACTCCCCGCAACTTGATAGGCGCAGCCTTGCTGCTGCTGGCCCTGCCGGTGATGGCGCAGAGGCCCGGCTACGTCGCCAACTTCACCGAGCTCAAGCGCGAACCCTCGCGCAGTGCCGAGACCCTGCAGTCGCTCGATGCCAACACGCCGCTGACCTCGCTCAAGCGCCAGGGCTCGTGGGTGCAGGTGCAGCTCGGTGAGCAGGTCGGCTGGGTGCCGATGCTGGCGGTGCGCTCGGGCGTGCCGGGCACGGCCAAGAAAGGAGAGAGCGGGCTGTCGCGCCTGTTCAACATCGCGCGCAGCGGCAACAGCGGCGCGGTGACCACCACCGGCGTGCGCGGCCTGGACAAGGAACAGATCAAGAACGCCACGCCCAACCCGGCGGAGCTGGCCAAGCTCGACGGTTATGCCGCCAGCGACGACCAGGCGCGCAAGCTCGCCGCGTCCAAGCCGGCACTCAAGGCCACGCGCATCGCCTACGTGAAATCCGACGGTGCGCCCGAGGAGGCCCAGCCATGAACCTTCGTCATCGATTCCTCGCCGCGCTGTGTGGCGCCTGCTTCTGCGGTGCCGCAGCCGCACAACAGGTCGATCTGAACGCGATTGGCGACATGCTCGGCAAGGCCGGCGAAACCGTCACCGCGAAGAACGAGGTCGACGAACAGGCCATCGGCCACGAGTGGGCCGCGATGCTCACGGGTGCCGCGCCGCTGGTGGCCAACGAAAAGCTGCAGCGCTACGTGAACCGCGTGGGACGCTGGGTCGCGCTGCAGTCGGAACGTCCGAACCTGCCCTGGCGCTTCGGCGTGCTGGATTCGCCCAACGTCAATGCCTTCGCCACGCCGGGTGGCTACGTGTTCGTCACGCAGGGCCTGGTGGCGCGGCTCAACAGCGAGGCCGAGCTGGCCGGCGTGCTCGGTCACGAGATCGCCCACGTCGTGCGCAAGCACCATCTGGCCGCGATCCGGAAGACCTCGGGAATTGGCCTGGGTGCGGACCTGCTGGTGAAGTTCGGCCTGTCCAAGACCGAGCACGCGGATGCCTCGGCCAAGCTGCTCAGCGGCGCCAAGGAAGTGATGCTGCGCGGACTCGACAAGAGCGACGAGTACGAGGCCGATCGCATGGGGGTGGTGCTGGCCACGCGCGCGGGCTACGACCCCTATGGCCTGCCGGCGGTGCTGCAGGCGATCGAGGCGATCAGCGCGGACGATTCCAGCGTGGCGCTGCTGTTCGACACGCATCCGGCTCCCGGCGCCCGTCTGGATGCGCTGAGCGAAGCGATGGGCGAGACCTTCGAGACCTACGTGGAACAGCCGCAGGCCGCCGAGCGCTTCGCCGCGGAGACCGGACGTTGAGCATCGATTCTCCATTGGATCAGCGACTCCGCGCCGAGCTGGAGCGGCTGCGCGCCGCGGACCTGTACCGCATGCGGCGCGTCGTCGACGGCGTGCACGGCGTGCGTCTGCGCGTCGAAGGACGCGACTGCCTGAATTTCTGCAGCAACGATTACCTCGGCCTCGCGGGCGACGAGCGCGTCGCCGAGGCCGCGCGTCGCGCGCTCACCGGCAGCGGAACCGGCAGCGGCGCTTCGGCGCTGATCACCGGCTACAACGTCGAGCATCGTCGCCTGGAAGAGGCGCTCGCCGAATTCACCGGCTATCCGCGCGTGCTGCTGTTCACGTCGGGCTGGGCCGCGAACTGCGGCGTGCTGCGCGGGCTGCTGTCGCGCCAGGACACGCTGATCGCGGACGAACTCAATCACGCCTCGCTGATCGACGGCGGTCGCTTGAGTGGGGCGACGTATCGTCGCGTGGCGCACGCCGACGGCGCGGGTTTTCGCACTGCGCTGTCGGCGGCGAAGAACCCGGACGGTCAAACGCTGACCTTGGCCGTCACCGATTCGGTGTTCAGCATGGATGGCGATCTGGCGCCGCTGCCGCAGATCGCCGCCCTGTGCCGGGAGCACGGCGCGGCGCTGATGACGGACGACGCGCACGGCTTCGGTGTGCTCGGTGATCGCGGGCGCGGCGGCAACGAGTTGCTCGGCACGCGGCCAGATATCTACGTGGCGACGATGGGCAAGTCGCTCGGCACCGCTGGCGCCTTCGTGGCCGGCAGCGAGACGCTGATCGAATACCTGATCCAGCGCGCCCGCAGTTTCGTGTTCTCCACGGCCCCGCCGCCCGCCATCGCGGCCGCGGCGCGCGAGGCGCTGCGCATCATCCAGGCGGAACCCGAGCGCCGTGCGCGGCTGCAATTGAACATCGCGCGGTTCGTGCGTGGCGCCACGCAGTTGGGAATCCGGCTCGGGCCGCCCGAGGGATCACCGGCCAGTCCCGTCACATCGGGTCACGAATTCAGCCTGGTTCCGATCCAGCCGCTGGTGATCGGCGACGCGGCCCGGACGATGGCGGTGTCGCGCGCGCTGTTCGAACGCGGCTTCTGGGTCGCCGGCATCCGTCCGCCGACGGTTCCGGCCGGCACCTCGCGGCTGCGCATCACGCTGTCCGCGACCCACGAGGCCGCGCACGTCGATGCGCTGCTCGACGCGATGCGCGCGTGCGGCCTGGGTAGCCGGCCGCTGGCCGCATGAAAAAAAACGGGCCGCGGTCGGCGCGCGGCACCCATGCGATGACCTTGTTCGTGACCGGCACCGACACCGGAGTGGGCAAAACGCATGTTTCGGCCGGTCTGCTCGCGGCCGCGCGCGAGCTCGGCATCGCGGCCTGCGGCTACAAGCCGGTGGCCTCCGGGTGCAGGCGCGGACCGCGGGGTCTGCGCAATGCGGACGCGCTGGCCCTGATCCGGGCCTCCGGGACTGAGGAGCCGTACGACCGGATCAATCCCTACGCATTCGCCCCTGCCATCGCCCCGCACCTGGCCGCGCGCGAGGCCGGGCAGCGGATCGAGCGACGCGTCCTCGATGCGCGATATCGCGAACTGGCGCGCACCCACGATCTGGTCATCGTCGAGGGCGCGGGCGGCTGGCAGATTCCGTTCGGCCGCGACTGGACGCAGGCGGACTGGGTCGCCAGGCACGGCTGGCCGGTGCTGCTCGTCGTCGGGATGCGGCTGGGCTGCATGAATCACGCGCTGCTCTCGGCGGAATCCATTCGGCCGCGTACGCGCCTGCTCGGCTGGGTCGCCAACGAGCTGCCGCCGCGCCAGCCACGCCTCGACGACAACATCGCGGAACTCCAGATGCGCATGCCGGCGCCCCTGCTCGGTCGAGTAGGTTCGCGCGCGGGCTCGCTGTGCGCGCAACTTTGCGCGGTCCTCGAGCGCATGCAGGTACGCGAAGGCCGCTGATTTCTTTGCGCCCGCTTTGGGCCTTCCACTACAATCCGCGACCGCCAGCAACGCATTCGCGCAGCCCGGAGCCACCTTGAGCGACCCTCTCGATCTAGCCATCGGAGCAAGCCTCGAGACCCGCTTCGTCCTGAGCCCGAACGCGTCGCTGAGCGTTCGCGGGGCCTGGGCCTTCATGATTCTGGTCAGTCTCGCAACGCTGGGCACGGCGTCGTGGTGTGCCGCTCATGGCTTCTGGCCGGTGTTGCCGTTCGCAGGACTGGAACTGGCAGCCGTCGGTTGGGCTTTGGCGGTATCCCTGCGGCGCAATCGCTATCGCGAAGTGGTGAGCTTCGAACGCGAACGGGTACGGATCGAGTTCGGCGTGGTCGGGCAGGGCGCCGCGGCGCGTGTGGAACTGCCGCGCGGCTGGACTCGGACCTGGATCGAGCGTGATGCCGAACGGCGTCATGCACCGACCCGTCTGCTGCTGGGCTGTTCGGGCCAGCAGGTGCAGATCGGTCGATGCCTGACCGACGAAGAGCGCGAAGTGCTGGTGCGTCGGTTCGGACAGCTGTTGAAGGTGCGGTTTGGTCGCGATGACGACCGGGCGGCGCACTCGGAAATGACTCTGGGAGAAGGATAGATGGCGATGAACAGGCTCGGCGGGCGCCTTGCGACGATGGTGGCGACCTGGCTGGCGACGGCTGGCGTGGCTATGGCCTACACCGGCGAGCGTTACAACCTCCCGATGGGCGTCACCGAGATCAGCCGCGAAGTGCACCACCTGCACATGCTGATCTTCTGGGTCTGCGTGGCCATCGCGGTGGTCGTGTTCGGCGCGATGTTCTATTCGGTCTTCGCGCACCGCCGCTCGGTTCATCCCAAGCCGGCCGATTTCCACGAGTCCACCACGGTGGAAATCATCTGGACGGCGATCCCGTTCGTGATCCTGATCAGCATGGCCATTCCGGCCGCCGGCACGCTGATCAAGATGGAAAACACCCGCAACGCCGAGCTGACCGTCAAGGTCACCGGCTACCAGTGGAAGTGGCAGTACGAGTACATCGGCCAGGACGTGAAGTTCTTCTCCTCGCTGGCCGCCGATTCCAACCGTGCACGCCAGCGCGGTTCGGGCGTCGACCCGAACACCGTCCCCAACTACCTGGTGGACGTGGACAACCCCCTGGTGCTGCCGGTCAACACCAAGGTGCGCTTCCTGGTCACGGCCAACGACGTCATCCACGCCTGGTGGGTGCCCGCCTTCGCAGTCAAGAAGGACGCCATCCCGGGTTACGTGAATGAAATCTGGACCAAGGTCGACGAGCCCGGTACCTACCGTGGCGTCTGTGCCGAACTCTGTGGTCGTGACCACGGCTTCATGCCGATCGTCGTCAAGGTGCTGCCGAAGGACGAGTACGAGGCCTGGCTCGCCAAGGCCAAGGGCGGTGAAGTGGCTGCTGCTGCCCCGGCTGTCGCCAGCGACGCCGCGACCGATGCACCTGCCGCGGCGCCCGCCGCCGAAGCCGCTCCCGCTGCCGCTGCTCCTGCCACGGAAGTTGCCGCCGCTGCGGCTCCTGCTGCCGCTGCCGCCCCGGCTGCCGAGACGTCCAAGGACGACCTCGTGAAGGCCGGCGAGAAGGTCTACAACGGCAACTGCGCCGCCTGCCACCAGGTCACCGGAAAGGGCATGCCGCCCAACTTCCCGTCGCTGGTCGATTCGGCCGTGGTCAAGGGTGACTCGCCGGACGCGCAGATCACGCAGATCCTCAAGGGCAAGAACATGATGCCGCCGTTCGGGCACCTGTCGGATGCCGACATCGCCGCGGTCGTGACGTACACGCACAACGCCTGGGGGCACTCCGGCCCCACGGTGCAGGCGTCGCAGGTCACCGCGCTGCGCGGCAAGTAAGTCTCAGCGGTACACGAACCTCCAAGGCAAGGCTCCCGAGCACCGCGACGGATCTCTTGCCGAACGGAGCGTCACCGAAGAGAAATTTCTTCGCTGCGCTCAGAATGACAGTTGAAGCACTGAGTTAAGGAACGAACATGGCCAGCCACGACCACGCTCACGACGATCACGCCCACGGTCATGACGACCATCACCATGGCCCCGAGAAGGGGATCATGCGGTGGATCAAGACGACGAATCACAAGGATCTGGGCACGCTGTACCTGATCTTCTCGTTCACGATGTTCTTCATCGGCGGCCTGATGTCGCTGGTGATCCGCGCTGAGCTCTGGCACCCCGGCCTGCAGTTCGTCGATCCGGAATTCTTCAACCAGATGACCACGCTGCACGCGCTGGTCATGATCTTCGGTGGCGTCATGCCTGGATTCACGGGCCTGGCCAACTGGATGGTCCCGATGATGGTGGGCGCCTCGGACATGGCGCTGCCCCGCGTGAACAACTGGGGCTTCTGGATCCTGCCGTTCGCCTTCACGCTGCTGCTCTCGACGCTGTTCATGCCGGGCGGCGGCCCTGCCGGTGGCTGGACGATGTATCCGCCGCTGGTACTGCAGACCGGTGAAGGCTTCCCGTTCCTGATCTTCGCGATCCACTTGATGGGCATCAGCTCGATCACGGGCGCCATCAACGTCGTCGTCACGGTGCTGAACCTGCGCGCACCGGGCATGACCCTGCTCAAGATGCCGCTGTTCTGCTGGACCTGGCTGATCACCGCCTACCTGCTGATCGCGACGATGCCGGTGCTCGCCGGAGCCGTGACGATGCTGCTCACGGACAAATACTTCGCCACCAGCTTCTTCACCGCTTCGGGCGGCGGCGACCCGGTGATGTTCCAGCACATCTTCTGGTTCTTCGGTCACCCCGAGGTCTACATCCTGATTCTGCCGGCGTTCGGCGTGGTCTCCACGATCATCCCGACGTTCGCTCGCAAGACGTTGTTCGGCTACGACTCGATGGTCTACGCCACCGCGTCGATCGCGTTCCTGTCGTTCATCGTCTGGGCGCACCACATGTTCACGGTGGGCATGCCGCTCGCCGGCGAGCTGTTCTTCATGTTCAGCACGATGCTCATCGCCGTGCCGACGGGCGTGAAGGTGTTCAACTGGATCGCCACGATGTGGCGCGGCTCGATGACCTTCGAGACGCCGATGCTGTTCGCGATCGCCTTCGTGTTCCTGTTCTCGATCGGTGGGTTCTCGGGCCTGATGCTCGCCATCGCGCCGGTGGACTTCCAGTACCACGATACCTACTTCGTGGTCGCGCACTTCCATTACGTGCTGGTGCCGGGCGCCGTGTTCTCGATCATCGCCGCCGTGTACTACTGGATCCCGAAGTGGACGGGCGTGATGTACAACGAGTTCTGGGGCAAGGTGCACTTCTGGCTCTCGGCCATCTTCATCAACGTGACCTTCTTCCCGCAGCACTTCTCGGGACTGGCGGGCATGCAGCGCCGCGTGCCGGACTACGCGGTGCAGTTCGTGGACTTCAACATGATCTCCACGATCGGCGCGTTCGTGTTCTTCATCGCGCAGTTCATCTTCATCTTCAACATGATCGCCTGCATGGCGCGCAAGGGTCAGAAGGCAAGCGACCGCGTCTGGGAAGGCGCGCACGGTCTCGAGTGGACGGTGCCTTCACCGGCTCCGTATCACACCTTCGAGGATCCGCCGCGCATCGGTGACGCCGAGCTGGCCGCCGTCCATGATTCGGGCGCCGGCTACAGCGATCACAAGCACTGAGCCACGAGCGAGGAATACGACCGTGACGGCGCAGGTGAACAGTCCGGGACCGGATGAGGCGAGCCGCAAGGCGCGCCGCTCGGTGATGCTGGCGCTGGTGCATGTGGCGCTGGCGGTGGGCATCCTCGCGCTGTTCGTGTTCATGCAGTCGCACAAGGGCTGACCGGAATGAACGAGCCGAACGCGCCGTCGGACCAGGACAGCAAGCGCCATGGCTGGCGTCTGCTGGTCGTGGTCGTCGCGATGTTCGGTTTCGGTTTCGCGCTGGGTCCGATCTACGACGCGTTGTGCAAGGTCACCGGCATCAATGGCAAGACCTCCGGCATGGTGGCGGACGCCAACGCACTGCCGGTGGTCGACGAATCGCGCCTGGTGACGGTGCTGTTCGTCACCACGGTGAACGGCGGCAAGCCCTGGGAGTTCCGCCCGGAGCAGTCGCAGGTGCAGGTGCATCCGGGCCAGCTCACGACGGTGAACTTCCACGCGAAGAACACCGAGGATCACGATCTGATCGCCCAGGCGGTACCGAACGTGGCGCCGTGGAACGCCGCCAAGCACCTGCACAAGACGGAATGTTTCTGCTTCAGCAACCAGCCCTTCAAGGCTGGCGAGACCAAGGAGATGCCGGTGCGTTTCATGCTCGACCCCGCCCTGCCAGCGGATGTCGACACCGTGACGCTGTCGTACACCTTCTTCGATGTGACCGAGTCGGCGCAACCTGCTGTGCCGCCTCGGAAAGAACCGACGCAGAGTTAAGTCAAGAGAGACTGGGAGACACCTGATGTCCAGCCACGCTGCCCCCGCCGCCGCCGGTAGTCCGCCGAGCCGTTACTTCGTTCCGGATCCCAGTGTCTGGCCGTTCATCCTGACGGCGGGCCTGTTCACCGTGATCGTCGGTGTCTGGGGCTTCCTGGAGCACAAGCAGTTCCCGATCGCGCTTCCGATCTACGCGGGCGCGGCGGTGTCGATCTACATCATCTTCCGCTGGCTGCGCGGCGTGTCGCTCGAATCCGAGCACGGCAAGTACAACTTGCAGGTCGATGGCACGTATCGCATGGCGATGGCGTGGTTCATCTTCTCCGAGGTGATGTTCTTCGGCGCCTTCTTCGGCGCGCTCTGGTACGCCCGCGAGATGTCGATTCCCTGGCTCTCGGGCGAGGGCACGAAGATGGCGACGCATCTGGCGCTGTGGCCGGGCTTCGAGAACATCTGGCCGAACAATGGTCCGATGGAACTCAACGGGCACTTCGAGACCGTGGGCGCCTGGGGCCTGCCCTTCGTCAACACGCTGCTGCTGCTGACCTCGGGCGTGACGATCACGATGGCGCACCACGCGCTGAAGGAAAATCACCGCCTCTCGACGATCCTCTGGATGTGGGCGACGGTCGGGCTCGGCGTGGCGTTCCTGATCTGCCAGGCCTACGAGTATCACCACGCCTACGAAGGCCTGAATCTCAAGCTCGCGTCCGGCATCTACGGCTCGACGTTCTTCATGCTGACCGGCTTCCACGGCATGCACGTGACGCTCGGCACGATCATGCTGATCATCATCACGTGCCGCCTGATGGCCGGCCACTTCAAGCCCGACAGCCACTTCGGATTCGAGGGCGTGGCCTGGTACTGGCACTTCGTCGACGTGGTATGGATCGGCCTGTTCGTCTTCGTGTACGTGCTCTGACGCACGGCTACATAGGCTGGGAAAGAAGAAGGCCCGGAAACGGGCCTTCTTCGTCTGCAGCGCCTTTTCGGAAATCCGCCCAGGCCGCTAGTGACCGCCGACTTCGTGCGGCTTCAACCAGCCCATGAAGAACGCGAGAATCAGGAACAGGATGAGCGCCACCTGGAGGCCGACGCGCCAGGACAGGGCCTTCACGGTACGTCTGCTCGTGCTGGGATCCTTGACCAGAAACACGCCGCCGAACACCAGCGCGACGACGATGCCGATGAGCAGGGCGAGAATCAGCAGTTTGACGAGCATGGACGCTGTCGACGGGATGGCGGGACGTGAATGGTAGCGCCGCCGCACTCCCTGCTGTTCCTGCGGTCTAGGCTTGCGCCCATGCCCATCACGTTCAAGCCGCCGCTGTGGTCCCTCCTGCCGACCGTGCTGGTGACGGCCCTGTTCGTGACGCTCGGCACCTGGCAACTCGGCCGCGCGCATCAGAAGGAAGCGCTGCAATCCGCGTTCGATACGGCCGGCACTGCGCCGGTGACCTCACTGCCCCTGCAGCCGCCGCGAGGCGATGCCCTGACGACGCACCGCGTCCGGGTCGAGGGCGCATTCGATCCGCAGCGCCAGTTGCTGCTCGACAACCAGAGTCGTGCGCAGATCCCGGGCTATCGCGTCTGGACACCGCTGAAGCGCGAGGACGGGAGCTGGCTGATCGTGGATCGTGGCTGGGTGGCGGCGGATCCGGATCGCGGCCGTCTGCCGGCAATCGACGTGGCGGGTGATGCGCGCGAGGTCCAGGGGTTCTGGCGACCGCTGCCCGAACCCGGCCTGCGCCTAGCGTCTGATCCGTGCGCGGCCATCGGCTTTCCCCGCGTGGCCAGCTATCCCACGCGCGAGCAACTGGCGTGCGTCCTCGGGGCGCCCGTCGCCGACGGCGTGCTGCTGCTGGATGCCGGACTTCCGGACGGTTACGTTCGCGAATGGACGCTGCCCAACCCCGTGCCTCCGGCGCGGCACTACGCGTACGCCGCGCAGTGGTTCGCCTTTGCTGCCACCCTGCTGTTCCTGTTCATCAAGTACAGCCTCAAGCGCCTGCCGTGAATACCACTGCCGCCACTCCCAGCACCCCACGAGGCCGCACGCAGTTCCTGCTGCTGGCCACACTCTTCTTCTTCCCGCTGCTGATCTCGTACGTGCTGTATTTCTGGTTTCCGGGCGTTCGTCCGAGCAACACCACGAACTACGGCCAGTTGATCAACCCGGCGCTGCCGGCGCCGCCGCTGACGTTCGTCGACGACAAGGGTGCGCCGCTCGACCAGTCGGTGTTCACGATCCGCTGGAGCTATGCCGTGCTGGCGGGTTCGGACTGCGACGACCACTGTCTGCGCAGCCTCGTGATGACGCGCCAGGTGCGTCTGGCCATGAACGAGAAGCGCAGCCGCGTGCAACGCGTGCTCGTGCTGTCGGATCCTGCGGCCGTCGCGCCGGTGCTGGCCAGGCTCAAGCCGGAACATCCGGACCTGCGCGTGATCGCGGATGTCGGCGAACCCGGCAAACAGCTGTCCGATTTCCTGCAGCCGGCCGGCGCGGCCTCCTACCTGCTCGATCCGCACGGAAACTGGCTGCTCGTGTATCCCTCGGGCGGCGAGATACAGACCGACTTCAAGGGCATGCAGAAGGACATCAAGAAGCTGCTGCGCCTGTCGCAGATCGGCTGAAGCCGCCCCCCGATTTCTCCGGATCTTCATCGTGACCGCTTTTCGTTCGATCAATCTCGTCGCACTGCTGCTGTGCTTCTGCGTGGTGGTGTTCGGTGCCTACGTGCGGCTGGCCGATGCCGGCCTGGGCTGCCCCGACTGGCCCGGCTGCTACGGGCACCTGGGCGTGCCCGAAGCACACCATGAAGTGACTGCGGCCGAAGAGAAATTCCCGCAACGGCCAGTGGAAGCACACAAGGCCTGGAAGGAGATGATCCACCGTTATCTCGCCTCGACCTTGGGCCTGCTGATCGTGGCGATGGCCTTGATCAGCGTGTTCAACAAGCGCGAGACGCGCCTGCCGCGCCGGCTGCCGTGGTTCCTCGTGGCGCTGGTGATCTTCCAGGGCATGCTCGGCATGTGGACGGTGACCTGGCAGCTCAAGCCGCTGGTGGTCACCGGCCATCTGTTCGGCGGCCTGTCGACGTTGTCGCTGCTGCTGTGGATGTGGCTGTCGGTTCGCAAGACGCGCACGGCCGCGGCCGTCGACGACAGGCCGCAGCGCGAGTTCCGCTCGGAACGTGAGGCGGCGTTCTCTTTCGCCACTACCGCACCTCCGGCACAGGTCACCAGCAGCATCCTCGGCGGACTGCGCATCGCCGCCGCCGGCGCTCTGCTGGTGCTGGCCTGCCAGATCTTCCTCGGCGGCTGGACCAGCACGAACTACGCGGCGCTGGCCTGCCCGGACTTCCCGACGTGTCACGGACAGTGGCTGCCCGAAACCGACGTGCAGGAAGCCTTCGTGCTGTGGCGCGGACTGGGCATCAACTACGAACACGGCGTGCTCGACAACCGCGCGCGCGTCACGATCCACTTCTTCCATCGCATCGGAGCGATCGTCACCACGCTGGTGCTCGGCCTGCTCGCGATCGTCATGCTGCGCAGCCGCTCGCTGGTGGTACGGCGTTTCGGCATCGTCGTGATCTGCGCGCTGGCGCTGCAGGTCGTCATCGGCATCAGCACCGTGAAGCTGCAACTGCCGCTGCTGCTGGCGGCCGCGCATAATGGCGGCGCTGCGTTGCTGGTGATCGTGTTGGTGAGCCTGAACCACTTCCTGTGGACGCAAGACAAGAAGGAGATCGTGTCGTGAGCGCTACGCCCGCCGCCGTCGCCGGGCTCGAGCATCGCAGCCGCGCGCACGAGTATTACGAGCTGTGCAAGCCGCGTGTGGTGATGCTGATCGTGTTCACCGCGGTCGTCGGCATGTTCCTCGCCGTTCCGGGCATGCCGCCGCTGGGCGCGCTGATCTGGGGAACCATCGGCATCGGGCTGCAGGCCGCCAGCGCCGCCGCGGTCAACCAGATCATCGACCGCAACATCGACCGCAACATGGCGCGCACCTGCGGCCGTCCGCTGGTCACCGGTGCACTGGGCATGACGGAGTCCATCGCGTTCGCAACGGTGCTGGGTCTGGCCGGTTTCGCCGTGCTGTGGTTCTTCGTCAACCCGCTCACGGCCTGGCTGACGCAGTTCACGCTGATCGGCTACGCCGGCATCTACACGCTGTACCTGAAGCGCGCGACGCCGCAGAACATCGTCATCGGCGGGGCGGCCGGTGCGGCGCCGCCGCTGCTCGGTTGGGTGGCCGTCACCGGCGAAGTGCACGCGCACGCGCTGATCCTGTTCCTGATCATCTTCATCTGGACGCCGCCGCACTTCTGGGCGCTCGCCATCGAGCGACGCGACGAGTACGCGAAGGCCGACATCCCGATGCTGCCGGTCACGCACGGCATCGAATTCACGAAGACGCAGGTGCTGCTGTACACGGTGCTGCTGATCGTCGTCACCGTGCTGCCGTTCGCCACCGGCATGAGCGGGCTGCTGTACCTGATCGGTGCGTTGCTACTCGGCGGGCAGTTCCTGATCTACGCGATCCGCCTGAAGTGGAAGCCGGTGCCCGGGCTGCCGATGAAGACCTTCGGCTATTCGATCGTCTACCTGATGGGCATCTTCACGGTGCTGCTGGTCGATCACTACCTGGGCGCGATCGTGGAGCTGGTGCGGTCGTGAACGCGGCGTGGGCTCCCGCCGCAAGGACCGGGAGACGTCGCGCGCTGGAACGGGCGGCCCTGTTCGCCGCATCGCTGTTGCTGGCCGCCTGCGCCAGCACGCCATCACCCGAATCGAATGCACTGAGTCCGTCGTCCGCGCGCGAACTGATGGCGCGCGCACTGCCGCCACACGTACAGGACCGCAACGGCTGGGCCGCGGACATGTACGCCGCGTTCGCGTCGATGGAGATCACCGTCGATCCCGGCAACGTCTGTGCCGTGGTCGCGGTGACGGATCAGGAATCCAACTTCCAGGTCGATCCGGTCGTGCCGGGCCTCTCGAAGCTGGCGTGGCGCGAGATCGACAGCCGTGCGCAGCGCATGGGACTGTCGCCCCGCGTCGTGCGCACCTTGCTGCGCATGCCTTCCTCCGAAGGACGCAGCTATGCGCAACGCCTCGATGCCGCGCGCACCGAAGGTGAGCTGAGCCAGATATTCGAAGACCTGATCGGCGTGTTGCCGGGCGGCCAGAAGATGCTCGCGGACCGCAATCCGGTGCGCACCGGCGGACCGATGCAGGTGAGCATCGCGTTCGCCGAGAGCTATGCCGACGAGAACCCCTATCCGTATCCGCTCGACGGGAAGAGCTTTCGCCGCGAGGTGTTCACGCGTCGCGGAGGCCTGTATTTCGGCATCGCGCACCTGCTCGATTATCCGGCCGACTACGATCGCCCGCTGTTCCGCTTCGCCGACTTCAACGCCGGGCACTACGCGAGCCGCAACGCCGCGTTCCAGAATGCGCTGACCGCGGCCTCGGGGATTCCGCTGGACCTCGACGGCGATCTCGTGCGCCTCGGCGCCGGCGCGAACGACGCCGCCGGCAGCACGGAACTCGCGGCGCGCACGCTCGGCAAGCGGCTCAAGATGAGCGATCGTCAGATCCGCAACGATCTCGAGCGTGGCCAGACCGAGAAATTCGCGCGTACCGATCTGTACGAAAAAGTGTTCGAACTCGCCGACGGCCTCGAAGGCCGCAGCCTGCCGCGCGCCGTGATGCCCAAGATCCTGCTCAAGAGCCCCAAGATCACGCGCCAGCTCACCACCGAATGGTTTTCGCTGCGCGTGCAGCAGCGCCACGAGCGCTGCCTGGAGCGGACCGCCGTGCCGGTATCGAAATCCAGGGCCAGCACCTGATTTTCGCGCCCCGCTTGGGCTAGGCTTGGACGCGCATCGACGAGCGGCCAGCAGCCCAGGAGGTTTCCATGACGGTCACCAACCGCCAGTCCGGCACCAACGTCCACGAGATCGCGGACGGTATCTACCGCATCAATACGCCCGTGGAGTTTCCCAACGGCGGCGGCGGATTCTCGTTCAACCAGTACCTGATCCTCGACGACGAGCCGCTGCTGTTCCACACCGGTCCGCGCAAGATATTCGCGCTCGTGCGCGAGGCCGTGGCCAGCATCATGCCGGTGGAGCGCCTGCGTCACGTCGGGTTCTCGCACGTCGAGGCGGACGAGTGCGGATCGCTCAACGAATGGCTTGCCGTAGCCCCGCAGGCGACGCCGCTGTGCGGCAACATCGCGGCGATGACGTCGGTCGGCGACCTGGCGGATCGCGCGCCGCGCGCGCTGGCGGACGGCGAATCGCTCGTCATCGGGCGCAAGACGCTGCGATGGTTCGATGCGCCGCATCTGCCGCATGGCTGGGAGTGCGGCTATCTGATGGAAGAGAAGACGCGGACCCTCCTGTGCGGAGACCTGTTCACGCAGCCCGGTTCCGATCGCCCGCCGATCACGGAGTCGGACGTGCTCGGACCGAGCGAAGGGTTTCGCAAGGCGATCGACTATTACGCCCACGCGAGCAACACGCGTGCGCTGATCGAGAAGCTGGCCGCCGCCCGGCCCGAAACGATGGCCTGCATGCATGGCAGCGCCTGGCGCGGCGACGGCGCAAAACTGCTGCGCGATCTGGCGGACGCGGTCAGCCCGTAGGGTGCGCTCCGCGCACGTGTTCTTTGCGTTGGGAACGGGATCGGTGCGCGGGGCGCACCCTACCGATGTCGTGCTCGCGTCTGGTCGGCGGCCTTGAAATGCGCGATCTGGTCGGCTCGAGCCTTCTTGAATGCGCTGCGGTCGGTTACGCGCGCGACATAGGCTTCGGTCGCCGGGCGGTCGCCGAACGCACGGACATCCGGGACCCGTAGCACGTCCGCCATCAACAGGTCGGCGACGGTGAAGCGTCCGGCGCAGAGCCATTCGCGCTCGCTCAGCACGCGCTCCATCTGGTCGAGGCGCGTGCCCATCCATCCGGCGAGCTTGTTGTCCTTGTCGCCGGAGATCTTCAGGAACCACCACGGCACGCTGACCATCTCGATCGAATTGAGCGCGGCGATTACCCATTGCGACGTTTGCGCCTCTCCCGATGGATCGCGCGGCATCAGCTGGTCGCTCTTGCGCGCCAGGTGCAGCAGTCCGGCGCCGCTCTCGAACATCTCCAGGCCATCGTCCTCCAGGAACGGGACCTGGCCGAAGGGCTGCTGCGCAAGATGGTGGGTTGCACGCTCGTCGAACGCGACGGTCCGTACCCTGTAGTCGAGTCCTGCTTCCTCACAGGCCCATCGCAGCCGCAGATCACGAACGAAGCCGCGTGGGGGTTCTGGAACCCAGTCGTAGGTCCAGATGGTCAGTTCGCTCATGGCGGAGCGTTCCTCGCGAACGGCGCCATCTGCGCAGCCAGCGCTTTCTTGAATGCGGGGCGCGCTTCGCAGCGCAGGCGATGTGCTTCGAGCAGCGGATGCTGCTTCGAAAGGATGTCCGTATGCCGCAGCAGGCGCAGCACGGTGACCATCATCAGGTCGCCCGCACTGAAGCTCTCTTCGAGGTACTCGCGTCCCTCCATCCACGTCGAGAGCGACTTCAGGCGATTGTTCATGAAGTCCACCACGCCGGGCCGGCGCAGCTTGGCCCATTCCTCATTGGCGCAGAACAGATCGATCACGACGAGGTTCTGCACCGGTGGCTCGACGCTGTTGAGCGCGGCGAACACCCAGGCGCGTGCACGCGCGCGTCCGTTCGCGTCGCCGGGCATCAGCGCTTCGCTGCGTTCGGCGATGTGCAGCAGGATCGCGCCGGTTTCGAACAGGACCAGCCCATCCTCCTCGTACACAGGGACTTGGCCGAAGGGCTGCTTCTCGCGATATTCCTTCGAACTCTGCTCTTCCTGCCCGATCAGATGCTCCGTGTAGGAGAGTCCCGCCTCTTCGAGCGCCCAGCGCACGCGCAGGTCGCGAACAAGGCCCTGAGCGAAAGGCGGCACCCACTTGAATGCGGTCAGCTTGATGCTCACGTCGTTCTCCCTCGGGTTGGGCGTTCGTCCTGGGACGGCGTGTCAGCGCGACCGAGCCGCTGTGCAGCGTCCGTGCAGGCGCTCGAACGCCATCGTCCAGCCCTGCGTGTGCGAGGCGAGGGTCTCTTCGGTCTGCGGCAGTTGCTCGTGGGTCAGGCGCACCTCGGTGCGTTCGTCTCCACGGGCCAGGAACTCCACCGTGACCAGGGTTTCGCGCTGCTCCGTGGCCGGCGAGATCCACGTGAACTGCAGGCGTCGCGGTCGATCGATGACGCGGTAAGTGCCGGTGTGGAGCAGCGAATCGTCCTGGCGATGCATCAGCACTTCGTAGCGGCCGCCGACGCGGGCGTCGACCTTGGCGCTGGTGCGCAGGATCTGCCCAGGCCGCATCCAGTCGGCAAGGCTCTCGGGATCGAGCCAGGCATCGAAGACCTCGTCGGCACTAGCGGCGATCTCGCGGCGCACATGCACGACGGCGGGCTGCTCATGGTCAGGCATGTTCATCGGTTTTTCTTTCCCTGATTGGCAGCGACGCGCTTGCGCGTCACGAAGGCGTCGAGCGACGCGAGGCGGTCTTCCCAGAAGGGCTGGTAGCGCTGGATCCACCGCGCGGCGCTTTGCATCTGCGTGGCGTCGAGCGAGAGCACGTGGTCGCGGCCGCGCACCGAACGGCGCACGAGGCCCGCGCGCTCGAGCATGCGGATGTGCTTCGACGTGGAGTTCAGCGAGATCGTGAAACCGCCTGCGATCTCGGTGACGCGCGCGTCCGACTCGGCGAGCCGGGCCAGGATCGCGCGACGCGTGGCGTCGGCCATGGCGCTGAAGACGGCGTCGAGTTGCTGCGCATTTTCATATTCACCCATAAGGGTGAATATAGGAGTCGAGAACCGCTGCGTCAACTTTGGAAAGTTCGGGTGAGACAGGCAGACATTTACCGCAAAGGCGCAAAGGAAAAAGAAAGGTCGCAAAGATTTGTTTCTATCTTTTCTCTGCGTTCTTTCTTTTTCCTTTGCGCCTTTGCGGTGAAAACCCCTACGAAGCGAATGCCCCTCCTACGTGCATATGGACGCACGCTCGATCAGCGCCTGCATCGGGACGTCCGCCGACAGCGTGCCGAACGCTAGCCCGTGCTCTCCGCCGATGCGTGAGCGGCAGAAGCTGCGTGCCACGTCCTCGTCGTCCGCACGCAGCAGGATCGCCGCCTGCAGTGCGAGCGCGGTGCGCTCCACGACCATCCGGCTTCGGATCTCGAGCGCCGTGCGATCCGACAGCGCCTCGTTGAGCCAGTGCACCTCGTTGTCGAGCGCGGTGTCCCGTCCGCGCACGGCGAGCAGTTCGGCGAACAGCGCCTCGCGCGTGTCGGGCTCCTTCGAGAGCGCGCGCAGCACGTCGAGGCACTGGATGTTGCCGCTGCCTTCCCAGATGGAGTTCAGCGGCGCCTGCCGGTACAGACGCGGCAGATTGCTCTCTTCGACGTAGCCCAATCCGCCGAGACATTCCTGGGCTTCGTTGACGAGCACGGGCGCGCGCTTGCAGATCCAGTATTTGCCGATGGCGGTCGCGATGCGCGCGAAGGCGGCTTCGCCCTTGTCTCGCCCGCTGGCATCGACGGCACGTGCGACGCGCATCGTCAGCGCCGTCGCCGCTTCGCTCTCGAGCGCAAGGTCGGCGAGCACGTTCTGCATCAGCGGTTGATCGACCAGCCGCTTTCCGAAAGCGTTGCGGTGCTGCGCGTGGTGCAGCGCCTGAACGGTGGCCTGACGCATCAGTGCACTGCTGCCGATCATGCAATCGAGGCGCGTCAGCGACACCATCTCGAGAATCGTCGGCACGCCGCGACCCTCGTCGCCGACGCGCACCGCATAGGCGTCGAGAAACTCGACTTCGGACGAGGCATTCGACTTGTCGCCCAGTTTGTCCTTGAGGCGCTGGATGTGGATGGCGTTGCGCGACCCGTCGGGACGCAGCTTCGGCATCAGGAAACACGTGAGGCCGGCGTCGACGTGCGCCAGTACCAGCCAGGCGTCGCACATCGGCGCGGAGAAGAACCACTTGTGACCGACGATCCGGTAGCTGCCGTCGGACTGGCGCGCGGCGCGTGTCGTGTTCGCGCGCACGTCGGAACCGCCCTGCTTCTCGGTCATGCCCATGCCGATCGTCAGCGCCGTCTTCTGATCGAACGGCAGCACGCGGGGGTCGTACTCGAGCGAGGTGATGCGAGGCAGCCAGTCGCGCGCAAGTTCGGGTGCATGGCGCAGCGCCGGAATCGACGAGTGCGTCATCGTCAGCGGACAGCCCGTCCCGGCCTCGGCCTGTGAATGCAACAAGCTGATGGCGGCGCGCGCGACGTGCGCGCCCGGCGTGTCCGCATGCCGCCACGCGAAGGCGTGGACGCCGTGCTGCATGCCGAGCTGCATCACGCGGTGATAGGCGGGATGGAATTCGATCTCGTCGAGACGATGACCGTAGCGATCGAAGCTGCGCAACTTCGGCGGATTCTCGTTGGCGGTATAGCCCAGGTCCATCAGTTCGCCGCCGGCCACCGTGCCGAACGCGACGAGCTGCGTCTCTGCCCAGCCACCGCCTTCGCGATGCACGGCATCGCGCAGCGCACGGTCGCTGGTGTAGCTGTTGTAGTGACCAATCGGCGGGACCTGATTGGTGACGTCGTGCGTGACGAACGAGGCGACGTTGGACATGGTGTTCTCCGGTACGCGTTTCCGATCAGAACTTGCCGTGACGGCCGACGCCGTCCTTGAAACGCGTGGCGCCGGCAGCGCTCTCGCCGGACCTGAGCGTCGCGATGCCGTGTACGAATTCGTTGGCGATGGCCTCGGGCTCGTCGTAGCCCCATTGTTCGTAGACGCTGCGCCGGTCCCCGCGCATGCAGACCTGCGGGAAGGCCGCGATCTCGAGCGCGAGTTTCTCTGCGACCGCCAACGCCTGCCCGCGCGGTGCGAGGCGATTCGCCAGGCCCATGCCGTAGGCCTCGCGTGCGTCGACTGCGCGGCCGGTGAGGACCATGTCGAGTGCGCGCGACATGCCGATCAGGCGCGGCAACCGCACCGTGCCGCCATCGACCAGCGGTACGCCGAAACGTCTGCAGAACACGCCGAAGATGGCGGTCTCATCGGCCACGCGCAGATCGCACCACGCGGCCAGCTCGATGCCGCCCGCCACGCAGTAGCCGGACACGGCCGCGATCACCGGCTTGGACAGCTGCAGGCGCGTGGGGCCCATCGGTCCGTCGCCCTCGGGTTCGAGACGGATGGAGCGTCCGGGCTCGCCGCTGAAGACGGCTTTCAAATCGGCGCCGGCGCAGAAGTGTCCATCGGTTCCGGTGAGGATCGCGACACGCAGTTCCGGGTCCGTATCGAAGGCGCGGAACGCGGAGGCGAGCGCTTCGGCGGTGGGTCCGTCGACGCAGTTGCGAACTTCCGGACGGTTGATGCGGACCACCAGCAGCGGTGCACGACGTTCGACGACGACGGTGGGAGAGAGGGAGTCGGCCATGTCGGTTTCCTTGGAAAGACGTCGATCGATATTACACGTGGTGACAAATGCCGGTGACGCAAGTAATGTCCCGAACCGCGACATTTCCCCTGATCCGCAGGACCCGTAGCCCTGGAGGCTGTCCGTGAATTTCGACTACTCGCCCGAAGAAGAGACATTCCGCCAGGAGGTTCGCACCTGGATGGAAGCGAACGCCCCACGCGACCCGAGCGGCATCGCCACCGGCATGCGTATCGGCAAGGAGACCCAGTTCGCCTGGGAGAAGAAGCTCGCGTCGAAGGGGTGGCTGGCCTACACATGGCCGGCGGAATTCGGCGGACCGGGATTCACGCCGGTGCAGCGCGATATCTTCGACGCCGAGCGCGCCCGCGCCGGTGCGCCGTCGGTGATTCCGTTCGCCCTGATGATGCTCGGCCCGGTGCTGATGAAGTTCGGTACGCCCGAGCAGCAGAAGCGTTTCCTGCCCAGGATCGCGAGCGCCGAACAGGTCTGGTGCCAGGGCTACTCGGAGCCGGGCTCGGGTTCGGACCTCGCCAGTCTCAAGACGCAGGCGGTTCGTCAGGGCGACAAGTACATCGTCAACGGCCAGAAGATCTGGACCACGCAGGCGCATTGGGCGCACTGGATCTTCTGCCTGGTGCGCACCAGCGGTGATGGCTCCAAGCAGCAGGGCATCTCCTTCCTGCTGATGGACATGAACACCAAGGGCATCGAGGTACGGCCGATCGTCACGATCGACGGACATCACCATCTCAATGAAGTGTTCTTCACCGACGTCGAGGTGCCGGTCGAGAATCTCGTCGGGGTCGAGGGGCAGGGCTGGACGATCGCCAAATACCTGCTGACGCACGAGCGCACCGCCATTGCCGGCGTCGGCGACAGCAAGCGCCAGCTTCGCTGGCTGAGCGAGACGGTCGCGCGCGATCCTGCACTCAAGGACAGCCCGCACGCCCGCCGTCGCATCGCCGAACTCGAGGTCGATCTGCTCGCGCTCGAATACACCAACCTGCGCACGCTCGATCGCATGGCCAAGGGCCACTCGCCTGGACCCGAATCCTCCGGTCTGAAGATCAAGGGCACCGAACTGCAGCAGGGCATCTCCGAGGCGCAGCTCGAATTCGGAGGCCTGCAGGCGATGCCGTGGGGCCAGGATGTCGAGGGCGAGCCGGTCTATCGAGCGGCATCGACGCGTTACAACTTCCTGCGCGCCTGCACCATCTACGGCGGCAGCAACGAAATCCAGAAGAACGTGCTGGCCAAAGTGCTGATCGGACTCTGAGGAACTCGAAAAAATGGATCTCTCATTCACTTCCGAGCAGGAAATCCTGCAGGACAGCGCGGTCAAGTTCGCCCAGAAGGGCTACAGCTTCGACCAGTACAAGAAGTCGCTGAAGGCGCCGGGCCAGTGCGATCCGGCGATCTGGAAACAGGTCGCCGAATTCGGATGGCTGGCACTCGCCGTTCCCGAATCCGCCGGTGGCATCGGCGGCTCCACGCTCGACATCGCGCTGGTCGCCGAGGCGCTCGGCGCAGGCCTGGTCATCGAGCCTTTCATCGCAGGCGCCATTTTCCCGGCCGCGATCATCGCGGCCAGCGAAAGCGCGGGCCGGCAGGACGCGCTGCTCGGCAACCTGGCCAGCGGCGACGCACAGCTCGCGGTCGCCTACTCCGAGCGCGCAGGTCGATTCGATCCCGCGCAGTGCACGACCATCGCCGACAAGAACGCGAAGGGCTTCGTGCTCAGCGGCGAGAAGATCTGCGCATTCAACGCGCCGAACGCCTCGCACCTGATCGTGTCCGCGCGCAACGGATCCGCGGTGGACCTGTTCCTGGTGCCGCGCGAGACCGCGGGCCTGAGCCTGACGGCTTATCCGGTGCTCGGCGGCGGTGTCGCGGCCGACGTGAAGCTCGACGGCGTGCAGGTGGACAGCGACGCGCGGCTGGGCGACATCACGGCGCTCGAAGCGGGCCTGGACAAGGCCATCGCCGTCGACTGCGCGCTCGCACTGGGCGGCATGAAGGCGCTGTTCGAGCGCACTTCGGCCTACCTGCGCACGCGCAAGCAGTTCGGCGTGGCGATCGGCACGTTTCAGGTGCTGCAGCATCGTGTCGTCGACATGTTCATCGAGCTCGAGCAGTCGCGTTCGCTGGTGCTGCTGGCCACGGCCAAGGCCGACAGTGGTGATGCCGTCGAACGACGACGCGCCGTGTCCGCAGCCAAGGCCTACGTGGCCAAGGCTTCCAAGATGGTCGCGCAGCAGGCCGTGCAGCTCCACGGCGGAATCGGCATGACCGAGGAACTCGATGTCGGTCATTACTTCCGTCAGCTCACGGCGTTCGGCACGCGATTCGGCGATCGCGACTACCACCTCGACCGCTTTCAGGCCGTAGCCGCTGCATGAAGCCAGCGGTCGCCGCGGACCTGATCGCGCGAGCCCGCGCGGTGCTGTCCAGCGGGCTGCCGGAGATGGGCGAGCACGTCGTGTGCTCGCCTGTTTCCCGATACCTGGACGGTGCGCGCCACCAGCGCGAACTCGCCATGATGCGGCGCCACCCGCAGGCGGTTGCTCCGGCATCGACGCTCGCGCGCAACGGAAGCTGGTGGTCGGGCGACGTGCTCGGTGTTCCGTTGCTGGTGACGCGCGATGGAGCAGGCGCGCTCCACGCGTTCCTCAACGTCTGCCGCCACCGCGGCGCGCGGGTCGTAGCGACCGGCGAGGGCTGCGGTCGCGAGAAATTCGCCTGCCCGTATCACGCGTGGACCTATGCGGCGGACGGTGCCTTGCTGAACGTGCCGCGACGCGAAGGATTCCCGGAGCTTCGGACGGAAACTTCGGGCTTGCGCCGGCTCGCGGTTGCGCAGCGTGCCGGCATCGTCTGGGTGATTCCGGATGCCGCGCACGCCGACGATGACGTGAGCGCTCGCCTGGGCGCGTTCGTGGATGAGCTCGAAGGATTCGGCTTTGCGGATCACGTCGCGTACGCGCCTCGCGAACTCGACGTGGGATGCAACTGGAAGCTGATGGTCGAAGGCTCGTCGGAGGCCTATCACTTCAAGATTGCGCACCGCGACAGCATCGCGCCGCTGTTCGCCGACAACGTGCAGATCGTCGACGAGAACGGGCTGCACCGGCGCATGTTCCTGGTCAAGGAAGCGTTGCGCAGCGAACCCCTGGCATCCGATGTGCAGCTGCGCGATGCCGGCAATCTTCTCTACTACGTCTTTCCCAGCACGATGATCCTGGTGCAGCCGGACCATGCGCAGGTCACCCGCATCGAGCCGACGGCGGTGGGCGCGACGCGGATCATCGACTTCGCGCTGATTCCGCAGGCGCCGGACTCGGAGCGTGCACGCACGCACTGGGAGCGCAACGTGCATCTGTATCGCGAGGCGCTGGGCGAGGACTACGCGCAGATGGCGTCGATGCAGTCCGGTCTGGCCTGCGGGGCCAACATCGCGTTGCAGTTCGGACGCTACGAATTCGCACTGGCGCGCTTCAACGAACAGCTCGACGACGAGCTCGCGAAGGTCGCGGCATGAAGCCCAAGCCGCGCGGGCTGATCCTGGACCTGCTGCTCGCCGCCGTGCCGGAGCCGCTGTCCGCACGCGATGCCGTCACTGCCTGCGCACTGTTCGGCATCAGCGACAACAACGCGCGCGTCGCGCTCGCAAGGCTGGTCTCCGAAGGCCTGCTCGAGGCCGCCGAGCGCGGCAGTTACCAGCTCAGCGCGCGGGCGCACGAGCTGTCCGACGACGTCGCGACCTGGCGGACAGCCGAACAGCGGGTGCGCGAATGGAACGGCGGCTACATCGGCGTCCACTGCGGCGCGCTCGGCCGCAGCGATCGCGCCGCACTGCGTGCGCGACGACGCGCGCTGGACATGCTCGGCTTTCGCGAACTCGAACGCGGGCTCTACCTGCGTCCGGACAACATCGAGCGCGATCTCGACACGGTGCGTCGTCGGCTCTATCAGATCGGATTGGAGCGCGGCGCTAGCGTCTTCTCTGCCGACGGTTTCGATGCGGCGCGCGAAGCGCAGATCCGCAAGCTGTGGGACGGCAAGACGCTCAACACGAACTACCGCAAGCTGCGCCTGCAGCTCGAGGACTGGATGAGCACATCGGCGAAACTCGATCCGCAGGCCGGTGCGCGCGAGGTCTTCACGATCGGCGGTCATGCGATCCGTCACGTCGTCTACGATCCGCTGCTGCCCAGCCCACTCGTCGACGTGCAGGCCCGGCAGGATTTCGTCGCGACGGTGCACAAGGTCGACCGGCTCGGCCGTCGCCTGTGGCAGCGCATGTACGAGGCGTCGACCGGTTCTCCCGGTCCGTTCCCGACGCCGCCCACCGCACAGGTGGAACTCAGCGCCTGAGCGAGCGTCAGACTTGCAGCACGCGCATCGAGATGTTGCGCTTGCACTTCCCGATTCACCTTGACGACTGGAGTCGTGATGCCGATTCGCAATGCCCCGTCTGCCCTGCCCACGACCCTGCGCTTCATGGGCTCGCGCCTCGCGCGGCGCCTGAAAGGCGAGGCCGATGTTCCGCCGACGGACTTTCGCGCCCGCATCGAACAGGCGCTGGCGAAACTGGGCGATGCCGTGCTGCGCTGCGACTGGGTCAAGGTGCCTGCGACGACCGCGCCGTGGATCGACAGCGGTGTCGTGCTGCCGAGCGGCCAGACGATCAGTCTGCTGGCCAACGGCATGGTGTACGCCTCCAGCGCGCTGGACGTGGGCTTCCAGCCCAAGGTCGGGCTCTGGCATCGCGTGGGCGACGGTGAGCTCGCGAAGATCGTCGGCAATGCGAGCAGCTTCGACTCGGGCGCCGGCGGCACGCTCTGGCTCACCAGCAAACCCTCGGGCGAGTTCGCGGATCGCAAGGGCGCGTTCGAGCCCAAGTACCCGCGCGTGAAATTTCCGGGCGAGTTCGAAGTGGCGGTCGTGCAGTGGCGCGGCGATGCGACGCAAGGCGTGCAAGCGGCGGCGACGATCGAGCCGCAGTGGTTCGGGACGGCGCTGAAGCGGCTGCAGTCGCCGGTCGCACCGCCCGCGGGCTGGCACTACCTCTGGCGTCTGGGGCAGGGCGAAATCTTCCAGCCCTGCGACACGAAGAAGGACGAACTCTGCTGCCACACGAGCGCAGACGTCGGCATCCTGCAGTACCCGGTCGATGTTCCATTGACGGCGGACAGCGAGGTGCAGTGGTCGTGGCTCGTCGAGCAGTTGCCGTCGAAGCTGCCCGAGCACATCGAGCCCACGCACGATTATCTGTCGCTCGCCGTGGAGTTCGACAACGGCCTGGACCTCACGTGGATGTGGAGCGCGGCGCTGCCGGTCGACACCATTTTCCAGTGCCCGCTGGCATGGTGGAACGAGCGCGAGACGCACTGGGTCGTGCGCAGCGGCACCGAGCAGCTCGGTCGCTGGCTGGACGAACGCCGCAACATCGCAGACGACTATCGCAAGGCGATCGGTGGCGAGTTGCCGAAGAAGATCGTCGGCGTCTGGCTGATCGCCAACACGGTGTTCCAGCGAGGCGAGGGCAAGTGCCGGTACCGGGACATCGTGCTCGAGGATGGACAGGGTCGCTTGAAGATCGCGAGCTGAGGGCGTATCAACAGTAGCCCGGACGAAGTCCGGGGTTCCGTCCCTCGATGCGTGATCCTGCCCGCTTTACGTGCCGGCATCCCGGACTGCGTCCGGGCTACGTCCTTACGTTTTTCCCGTCGTTCTTGAAGATCAGATCAGCGAGAGCTGATCCCCCGACGTCGGCGGCACCCGGAACTGGCTCGTATCCAGAACACCACGTGGATCCTGGTTCAACCCGAAGCGCTTGCACGCGACGCGGAATCGCTGCGCGATGAGCATCGCGTAGTTGCCGGTGCCTTTCTGTCGCGTTCCGAATTCCGGGTTGTAGTCGCGGCCGCCGTGCATCTGTTGCACCAGGCTCATCACGTGCGCGGCGCGATCCGGCATGTGTGCGTCGAGCCAGGCGCGGAAGATGCCCTTGAGTTCATGCGGCAGTCGCAGCATCACGTAGCCGGCGTGCCGTGCGCCCGCTTCCGCGGCCGCTTCGAGAATGGATTCCAGCTCGGCGTCGTTGACGAATGGAATCATCGGTGCCGCCATCACCGTTACCGGCACGCCGATCTCCGTGAGCTGCCGGATCAACCGCAGCCGCATGCTGGCAGACGACGTGCGGGGTTCGAGCGTGCGCTTGAGCGCATCGTCGAGTGAGGTCACCGACACAGCGACGCGGACCAGGCCCAGTTCCGAGAATCGTTCGTACAGATCGAGATCCCGCATCATCAGCGCGGCGCCCTTGGTGATGACGTTGACCGGGTGCCGGAAGCGCAGCAGGACTTCGAGCACGTCGCGCGTGATGCGCAGGTCCTTCTCGATCGGCTGGTAGGGATCGGTGTTGGCGCCGATTTGAATCACCCGGCACGAATAGGACTTGTGGCGCAGCTCCTGATCGAGCAATTCGCCGGCGTTGGGCTTGTAGAAGAGCTTGGTCTCGAAGTCGAGGCCCGGCGACAGGTTCACGTACGAATGAGCCGGCCTGGCGAAGCAGTAAACGCAGCCGTGCGCGCAGCCTCGATACGGATTGATCGACTGGTCGAAGCCGATGTCGGGCGAATCGTTGCGGCTGATGATGCTCTTCGATTTCTCGGCGAAGAGCTGCGTCTTCAGCGTCTCGACGACCGAGTCTTCGAGGCTGCCCCAGCCATCGTCGATGGCCTCGACCGACCGGCTCTCGAAGCGACCTTTGGGCAACGAAACAGCGCCGCGGCCCTTCAGCGGTTTGGGAACGAACATGGACGGCGACCCGGTGGGCGGGCCTCGTTGGGATACTGTATGAATATACAGTTATCGGGTTTCGCGAGCGACGCCGCTCGTCGATCTCGCGGCCCGTGGCCCGGGTGAAACCCGGGGCTGCGGTCCGTATGCGAAGGAACCCCCGGGTTGCACCCGGGCTACGTCGTCAGTCGTCGACGTTGGCGAGCAGGTGCACGCTCGCGGTCAGCAGATCCGCACGATCCGCGCGCGGACCGACAAGGATCTCGATGTCGCCCGCTTCGAAAACGGATTCGAGATCCGGACCGAGGAAGGCAAGCTCCGACGCCGGCAACTTGATGACGACCGTACCCGACTCTCCCGGCTCGAGCCGGATCTTCGCGAAGCGCCGCAGCTCCAGCAGCGGCCGCGTCACGCTCGCAATCTTGTCGCGCGTGAACAGGAACACCGTCTCCTCGGCGGCATACGCACCCTCGTTGCCGACCCCGATCGTGACCTCGATCTCCTGCCGCTCGGCGACGCTCTCCGGCGTCACGCGCAGGTTCGACAGCACGAAGCGTCCGTACGTCAGGCCATGCCCGAACGGATACAGCGGATCGTTCGGAACATCCTGGTACTTGCTCGTGAAGTAGTCCTTCGGATCCATCGGCCGTCCGCTGGGGCGCTGGCCGAAGAAGATCGGGACCTGGCCGACGGCGCGCGGCCACGTGATCGGCGTGCGACCGCTCGGCGAGACGCGGCCGCCGAGCACGTCGGCGATCGCGTTGCCGGACTCGCAGCCGAGAAACCACGCGGCGAGGATCGCGTCCGCGTTTTCCGCGAGCCAGGGAATCACCAGCGGCCGCCCGGAAAACAGGATCGTGATGACCGGAATCTGCAGCGCCCGGGCGCGTGCGATCGCCGCTTTCGCCAGTGCCATCTGCGGCTCCGGGATTTCCGGATAGGCACGGCTCGCCGCCTCGCCACTCATCGTCGCGCGCTCGCCCAGGCACAGCACCAGCGCGTTGGCACCGTTGCACAGCGCAACCGCGGGATCGATGCCCGAGACGTCGCCGTCGTCGAAGCCCACGCCGGCCGCATGGCGAAGCTCGACATCGGGCAGCCCGGCCTTCAGGCCCGCCATCACGGTGATCTGGCCCTCCGGCGCACCAGCTGCCCACCACGGTCCGCGCATTTCGGCGGCGGCGTCGGCGAGCGGACCCAGCACGCAGAGGCGCTTCACACCGGGTTTCAGCGGCAGCGTGTCACCCTGGTTCTTCAGCATCGTGATGCAGCGTGAGCCCAGATCGCGCGCGAACTGCCGGCGCGCCGTGATCGCCGATGCCGCCTCCGGCTTCGCACCGCGTCGATACGGATCATCGAACAGGCCGAGCTTCTCCTTGAGCTGCAGGACGCGGCGCACGCAGGTGTCGATCTCGTCCATCGTCACCAGGCCGCGCTCCAGTGCGATCGGCAGGCCGTTGCGGTAGGCGTTGGCCATCATGTCGATGTCCACGCCGGCCTTCAGCGACAGCGTCGCGGCCTCGACGAGATCCGCGGCGACACCGTGCTTGATCAGTTCACCGATCGCGTTGTAGTCGCTGACCAGTACGCCCTCGAAGCCCAGTTCACCACGCAGGTAATCGCGCAGCAGCGGGATGTGGGCCGTCATCGGCACGCCGTTGAGATCGGTGAACGCCGGCATGATCGTCTCGACGCCGGCTTTCACCGAGGCGGCGAAGGCGGGCAGGTGGACCTCCCGCAACGTCCGCTCGGAGATGTCCACCGCGGCGTATTCGCGGCCTGCCGTGACCGGCGAATACGCGCAGAAATGCTTGGCGCATGCCGCGAGGCTTTCGGCGTCGGACAGATCGGCGCCCTGGAAGCCGCGCACCTTGGCGCGAGCCATCAGCACCGCCAGCCCCGGATCCTCGCCGGAGCCTTCCGCGGTGCGGCCCCAGCGCAGGTCGCGCGAGACGTCGAGCATCGGGGCGAACGTCATCGCCAGACCGTCGGCGGCGCCCTCGCGGGCGGCCTCGCGTGCGCTGCGCTCCCAGGCTTCGGGATCGAAACATGCGGTCTCGGCGAGCGGAATCGGGAACAGCGTGCGATGTCCGTGGATGATGTCGAGGCCGATCAGCAGTGGAATGCCGAGGCGCGACTGCTCCACGGCGATGCGCTGCATCTCGTTGACGTGGTCGGCGCCGACCATGTTGAGCAGATTTCCGATCGTCCCGTCCCGGATGGATTCGGTGGAATCACCAGCGATCACCGGCCCCGTGACCGCATAGCTCGACGCCGTCATCGTGAGCTGGCCCAGCTTTTCCGCCAGCGTCATCCTGGCCAGCAGTTCTTCGGTACGACTCATCAATCGCCATCCATCTCAAGGTATGTCCGCATGATAGGTCGGCAACTCCAGATCGCCAGAGCCTTCAAACAAAGTCAGAATCCGGGCTTCAGGACATTTGCACGCCCGGTGAAGAGACAGATGCCAAGCCAACAGAGGGCGCCCCGCGTGACGACGGACGATCCCGCGATGTTGCTCGGGCTCTCCGATGAGGCCCTGATGGACCGGGTGCAGCGCCAGACGTTCCGTTTCTTCTGGGAAGGTGCGCAGGCCAGCAGTGGGCTGGCGCGCGATCGCATTCCGGCCTTCAGCCATTCGCCCGAAGATCAGGTCGCCATCGGTGGCGCTGGTTTCGGCGTGATGGCGCTGATCGTCGCCGCGGAACGCGGATGGGTGTCGCGCGATGTCGCGGTGAATCGCGTGGGTGAGATGCTCGAGGTGCTGCTGCGTGCCGAGCGCTACCACGGTGCGTATCCGCACTTCATGGATGGGCGCACGGGCGCGAGCATCCCCTTCTGGGGAAAGGACGACGCGGCCGATATCGTCGAGACCTCGCTGCTGTTGCAGGGTCTGCTCTGTGCGCGCGAGTACTTCGATCGCGACGAGCCGCGCGAGGTGGCGATCCGCAGCCGCATCAGCGGCATCTGGGAGACCGTCGAGTGGGACTGGTTCACGCGCGGGACGGACGTGCTGTTCTGGCACTGGAGCCCGCGTCACGGCTGGGGTATGAATCACCCGATCCACGGCTGGAACGAGTGCCTGATCACCTACCTGCTCGCGGCCTCGTCGCCGACTCACCCCATTGCGCCTGAGGTGTATCACCACGGCTATGCGAGCGGGCCCGACTTTCTCAATGGCAAGGCCTACCACGGCATCGAACTGCCGCTGGGCCAGCCTTACGGCGGGCCGCTGTTCTTCTCGCACTATTCGTTCTGCGGGCTGGATCCGCGCGGCCTGAAGGATCGCTACGCCGATTACTGGGATTTGTGCGTGCGTCACGTGCAGATCAATCGCGAGCATTGCGTGCACAATCCCAACGGTCACGCCGGTTACGGCGCGGAGTGCTGGGGGATCACCGCCAGCGATGATCCGGACGGTTACGACGCGCACGCGCCGGCCAACGACAACGGCACGATATCGCCGACCGCCGCGATCTCGAGCATGCCGTACGCGCCGCACGAGGCGATGCAGGCCATGCGCGGATTCCTGTCACGTCACGGGACCAAGGTCTGGCGCGAGTTCGGCTTCGTCGATGCGTTCAGCGAGAAGCGCGGCTGGTTCGCCGACACGTTCCTGGCGATCGATCAGGGGCCGATCGTCGTGATGATCGAGAACCATCGCAGCGGACTGTTGTGGAACCTGTTCATGCGGGTGCCCGAAGTGCGCGAGGGCCTGCGCCGACTGGGATTCTCGAGTCCGCATCTGGATGGGAGCCCTGTCGCTTGAGCGAGACTCTGGACGCCTGGATCGACCGGCAATATCGGCTGTCGGCCGTGTTGATGCTGCGCGGTGTATCGCCGGTGCACCTGGTCAAGGAGCGCCCGGGTTTCGGCCAGTCGATGCGTGCGCTCAAGGGTGCGATCGTCGCCTCCCCAGTGCTGGCCGACTGGGATCCGGACCCGGATTATTTCTTCCACTGGTATCGCGATTCGGCGATCGTCGTCGACGCGCTGCGGCTGCTGCATGTCTCGGGCGATCTGGGCGCGGAAGCCAAGACGCATCTCGCCGATTTCGTGCAGTTCAGCCTGGAGCTGAACCAGCTCGATGGCCGGACCCTGGTGCCGGGCACCACGCGGCGCGAACGAGCGGCGCCGGGCTTCCGGAAATTCCTGCGTGACGACGACGAACTGGCCGGGATTCACGGCGATGCGGTCGTCGCCGATACGCGCGTGAATCCGGACGGCACGCTCGATATCTCGATATGGACGCGCCCGCAGTTCGACGGCGCGCCGCTGCGTGCGCTCGCCCTGCTGCGCTGGCTGCGTATGAGCGCGCTGGACGAGGCCCTGCGCGCGGACATCGCGCGCCTGCTGCGGGCCGACCTCGAGTTCACGCGCCGCCACTGGCACGAGCCTTCCCACGACATCTGGGAAGAAGAATTCGGACACCACTACTACACGCTGCGTGTGTCGGCCTCGGCACTCGTGCAGGGCGCGGCGTGGCTCGATGCGATTGGCGACGGTGCTGCCGCGGGCGCCTGTCGCAAGCAGGGTCAGCTCGCGCTGGATCGGCTCGACGACTACTGGTTGCAGGATGACGGTTACTTCCGTTCACGCATCCTGCCGTCGGGGGTGCGCTCGGCCAAGGACCTCGACATCGCCGTCGTGTTCGCCGGGATCCACGCCGAGCCGGATGCCGGCCCGCATTCGGTGCTCGATCCGCGGCTGCAATCGTCGCTGGCGCGGCTCGAAACCTTGTTTGGCCGGCTCTACGCCATCAACCGCGGCCGTGGCGAAGGTCCGGCGATGGGGCGCTACGAGGGCGACGTGTACCACTCCGGCGGCGCGTACTTCTTCTCCACGTTCGCGGCGGCTGAATTCTGTTTCCGCGCCGCCGCGGCCGGCGCCAATGGCGCGCGTGCGTGGTTCCAGCGCGCAGACGCCTACCTCGCCACGATGCGCGACTACATTCCCTCCGACGGCGCGCTGTCGGAGCAGTTCGACCAGACCACGGGGGCACAGACGTCGGCGAAGCATCTGACCTGGAGCTACGCCGCCTGCATTTCCTGCATCGTGGCCCGCCGCGACGCGGCCCGCGCGCTCAAGGCATCCTGAGCGGATGGCTGAATCTTCCGAGGCGGCGGCAGTGACCACTCCGGTGGAGGCGGCGATCGCGCGCACGGGGCTCACGCGCCAGCTCGTGACCATCGTTCGGGCGCTGTACGCCTCGCCGGCGGGCAAGGCACTGCTGCTTGTGGCCCTGGGCATCGTCGTGGTCGTCGGCGCCACGTCCTACGGACAGATCCGGCTCAACAGCTGGAACAAGGATTTCTTCGACGCGCTGTCGCGACGCGACATGCGCGACTTCATGTTCCAGCTCGGCGTGTTCTTCATCATCGCCGGCGTGCTGCTGGTGCTGAATGTCGCGCAGCGCTGGCTGGTGGAGATGCTCAAGCTGAAGCTGCGCGAAGGCATGGTTCGCGACCTGGTGGGCCAGTGGATGCTGCCGCGCCGGGCGTTCTGGCTGGCGCAGGCCGGCGCGATGGGGACCAATCCCGATCAGCGCATGCACGACGATGCTCGGCACCTGTCGGACATGTCGGCCGACCTGAGCGTGGGCCTGCTGCAGGCCTCGATCCTGTTCATGTCGTTCGCCGGCGTACTGTGGGTGATCTCGGCGGACTTCAGCATCCGCATCAGCGAGAAGGATTACGCGGTGCCCGGCTTCATGGTCTGGGCGGCCGTCCTGTATGCAGGCCTGGGCTCGCTGCTGAGCTACTGGGTCGGCCGCAGCCTGGTGGGTCGCAACGCCGAGCGCTACGAGCGCGAAGCGGAACTGCGCCTGTCGCTGGTGCGCGTCAACGAACATCTCGACGGCATTTCGCTCGCCAACGGCGAGGCCGGCGAGAAGCGTCGCGTCGAGCGCCATCTCGACGAATTGCTCGCCGCGTCGCGCCGTCTCGTCCTGGGCCTGACGAACCTGACCTGGGTCACGGCCGGATTCGGATGGATGACGACGGTGGCCCCGATTCTCGTCGCGGCGCCGCTGTATTTCTCCGGCAAGGTTTCATTCGGCGGCTTGATGATGGCGGCCGCTGCGTTCACGCAGGCGCAGTCTTCGCTGCGCTGGTTCGTCGACAACTTCAGCATCCTGGCCGATTGGCGCGCGACCTTGCTGCGCGTCGCGAACTTCCGCCAGGCCCTGGTCATGGATCACTCGCTGACCGGGACGGCCAGCCGCATCGAGTACGCGCAGGGCGAAGCCGGACGCTTGAAGGTCGACAACCTGCAGGTCGATTCGCAGACCGGGCGCGATCGACTCGACGAGACGTCGCTGGTGGTGACGGCCGGCGAACGCGTGCAGATCGTCGGTGCGCCCGGCACGGCCAAGACGCAGCTCTTCCGGGCGCTCGCCGGCTTGTCGCCCTGGGGCGAGGGTCGCGTGGAGCGACCGGCCGAGGAGCCGGTCTACTACATGCCGCGCGGCACGCCTTATCTGCCGCGCGGCAGCCTGCGCGAAGTCCTGGCCTATCCGTCCCGGGTCGCGGATTTCGGCGAAGGCGCTTTCGCGGTGGCGCTGTCGCGACTGGGCCTGGGGCGACTGGCGCCCTCGCTCGATGTCACCAAGCGCTGGGACCAGGAGCTGAGCCAGGACGAGCAGCTGAGCCTCGCGTTCGCCCGCATCGTGCTGCAGGCGCCGCCGTGGCTGATCATCGACGACGCGCTGGGCTCGCTCGACGACGAGGGTCTGCGTCGCGTCGTGGACATCTTCCAGAAGGAATTGATCCGTACCGGTGTCGTGCACATCGGCCGGGCAGTGCAGGGCGGCGATCCGCTGTTCTCGCGCGTCGTGAACCTGGTCAAGGCAGATGGCGCAGTCGCCAGCGGCAACGAGGCCGCGGAAGGAGGAGCCTCATGAGCCGGGGCACGATCTGGGGTCGCGTCGTCGCGGTGCTGGTGTTGCTGCTGACGTCGAGTGTCGTGCGGTCGCAGGGATTCGAGTTCGTGCCGCCAGCGTCGGTGGAAGATCCAGCTGTGCCGGGGCTGATGCGGGATCTGGCGGAACGCATCCTGCCGGTCTACCAGGAGAAGGACCCGGAGCGTTACCTGGTCAATCTCGCCGCGTTGCAGATGGTGGCGGGAAATCCCGGCGCTGCGGCGGAGAGTCGCAATTCGCTGCGCGAACGCCGCGAGACCGACGGCAAGCGGCCGCAGCATCCGTATGTGCTGTTCCACGATCTGGTCGTGCGCGCCCGCGCGGTGGAGCAGACGGAGAAGATCGCGTTCGCGGACGCGTTCGCGCGCCTGTTTCGCGAGAACGTGTCCAAGCTCGGTGACCGCGAGTCCAATGCGGTGACGCGCCTGATGGGCTCTTCACCGGAAGCCACGCGCGATGCGCTGCAGGCCGCGTTCGACCGCATCCGCCCGGCAGGCAGCGTCGGCGATCGCGAGGCGATGGACCTGGTGTGGACCTACATCTGGTTCGATGCCTATCGACGCACCGGTGGAACCCTGCCGTCGCTGGCCAGGGAAGAGGGCAGCCGGCGTTACGTCTCGGAAGAAGACGTGCGCATCAAGGGACGCGGCGGCGTGGAAATCGTGGCGCGCGTCGTGCGCCCCAGGGTGGCGGACAAGCCGCTGCCGGCGCTGCTCGAATTCACGATCGACCCGGCACAGGACGATGCCGCTGCCAGCGCTGCGCACGGTTATGTCGGCGTCATCGCCTATACGCGCGGGAAGCTGCGCACGAAAGGCCGCATCACGCCGTTCGAGAACGATGGCGAGGACGCGCGCCTGGTCATCGAGTGGATCGCGAAGCAGCCCTGGAGCGACGGACGCGTCGCGATGATCGGCGAGGGTTACAGCGGGTTCGCGGCCTGGGCCGCGACACGCAAGCTGCCGGCCGCGCTCAAGGCGATTGCCACGGCTGATGCGACGGCGCCCGGCATCGACTTTCCGATGGAAGGCCGCATCGTTCGCAACCAGGCTTATCGCTGGGCCAGCGAGCATACGCAGGGGCTGGCGGATCCAGCCGCCGTGCGCCGGGACGACGCAGGCTGGCAGGCGCTCGACCTCCTGTGGTTCCAGAGCGGTCGGCCGTATCGCGATTTCGATCGCATCGCAAAGGAACCCAACCGCGTGTTCCGCCGCTGGATCGGCCATCCGAGTTACGACCGCTACTGGCAGAAGATGATCCCGTTCCGCGAGCAGTTCGCGAAGGTGCAGATCCCGGTGCTGTCGATCACCGGTTACTACGCGCAGGGCGAGGTCGGCGCGCTGCATTACTTCCAGGAACACGTGCGCCACGCGCCGGATGCCTCGCATGCCTTGTTGATCGGGCCCTGGGACGAGCGCGCCATCGAGGACCGCCCCGCGCGCGTGCTGCGCGGATACGCCGTGGATCCGGCGTCGCGTATCGATCTGGAGGAGCTGCGGTTCGAATGGCTCGACCATGTGCTCAATGGCCGGCCAAAGCCCGAGGTGCTGAAGGATCGTGTGAATTACTGGGCGATGGGAGCAGGCCAGTGGCGTCATGCGTCCAGCGTCGAGGCGATGGGCAGCGCCGCCGTGCGCCTGTATCTCGAGACCAGCGAGGCGTCGGATGCGCGCCGCCTGTTCCGCGATCCGACGATGAACGATGTATCGTTCGAGCAGGTGGTCGACCGCAGGAATCGTGACGCGCGGGGCGACGACGCGCCGCCGCCGATCCTGTCGCGACAGCTGCCGGTGCGGGACGGGGTGAAGTACATCAGCGATCCGCTACCGCAATCGATGGAAGTCAGCGGCCTGCTCTCCGGCCAGCTCGATTTCCGGCCGAGCCGGATGGATGTGGATCTGAACGTCGCGATGTACGAGCTGCTGGCCGACGGTGGGTATCTGCTGCTGTTCGACCCTTACGAATTCCGCGCGAGCTACGCGCGCGACCGCAGCCAGCGGCGCCTGTTGCAGGCCGGGGTTCGCCAGCAGCTCAAGTTCCGTACCGAGCAATTGATGGCGCGCCGGCTGCACGCCGGCAGTCGTCTGGTGCTGGTCATGAGCGTCAATCAGCGCGCCGATCGCCAGATCAACTACGGCATCGGCGACGATGTGAGCGCGGAGTCGTTGAAGCGCGCCAAGGCGCCGCTGAAGATCCGCTGGTATCCGGGCAGCTACATCGAGCTTCCGGTGCGTCCTTGAACCGAATCCCTGGGAGTTGCTGATTGGCCATCGAAGAACGTCGTTTCGAGACGCAGGAGCAGGTCGCGCTCGCGCTGGCCGAGGCGGTGGCGAAGGACCTGCGTACGGGTCTCACGCGGCAGGCGGCGGCGTCGCTGGCGGTATGCGCGCGGCCGGATCTGTTCGCGTTCTTCGCCGCGCTGCGCACGCAGCCGCTGGACTGGTCGCGTGTCGAGATCGCGCTCACCGACGAATGCTGGGTGCCGCCGTCTTCCGAGCAGAGCTGTGAGCGCGTGCTCCGGCGGCATCTGATCCGGGACGAGGTGCTCGACGCACGGCTCGTCGGTTTGTGGACGAATGACCCCAAGCCGATCCAGGCCTCGCCCGAGATTGCAGAACGGCTGACGCGCATGACGCGGCCGTACGACGCCGTCGTGCTGGACGTGGGCGAGGACGGGCGTGTCGCCGGCCTGTTCCCGGGGATGCCCGGGCTGGCCGCGATGCTGAATCCGAACTGGGCGGTGCCGGCGGCACCTGCGCGCGATCCGGACGAGGACGTCGATCGCATCACGATGACGCTGCGCGCGCTGCTCGACTCCCGGCGGATCTATCTGTTCCCGACCGGTGAGGGGCCGAGAGCCGCGTACGCGCGGGCGATCGAGGCGAAGAATGCATCGCCGGTGCGCGCGCTGCTCGCGCAGAACCGGACGCCCGTCACCGTGATGCTCTGCGACGCGTGAGCGCCCGTCACCAGGCCGGTCGACTCGCCCCTGACCAGCAGCGGAGTCGACATGCAGAGTGCCGAACACGCACTTGCGCGGAATGCCGTGGCGCGAAAATCGCGAATCGC
The DNA here is from genome assembly GCF_004364935.1 of Panacagrimonas perspica. Classification (GTDB taxonomy): domain Bacteria; phylum Pseudomonadota; class Gammaproteobacteria; order Nevskiales; family Nevskiaceae; genus Panacagrimonas; species Panacagrimonas perspica. The sequence continues at coordinate 292,922 of NZ_SOBT01000011.1, forward strand.
CCGCGCATGCGGGCCCGCCGTGCGCCAAAGAGCGCATGAATCGGCGACAATCCACGTTCATTAGAGAGCGGGGCGCTACCCGCCGACCATGACCCCGGTTCAGGAGAGGGTGTGAGCGCTCAGCGCATTGCGTGGAACAGGAAGGCTGCAGGAGAAGTCGCGTGACATCGTCGCGCGACCTGGGGCCGTCGACTGCGCGCGCCTTGCGCGGGGCGCTGGCGGAACTCCAGGTCATCTTCGACAACGCCTTCGTCGGCGTCTGCTACACGCGGGAGCGCGTGATCGTCCGCTGCAACAAGCGTTTCGAAGAGATGTTCGGCTATGAGCCCGGCGCCCTGACGGGGCGTGACATCGTGATGCTCTATCCCTCGCGCGAGGAATACGACCGTATCGGCAGAGCCGGCTACGGCTATCTGGAGACCCACGACACCTACTCCGACGAACGCATGATGCGTTCGCGGGACGGCGACGTGTTCTGGTGTCAGGTCTCGGGTCGCCCGCTCGATCACGACCATCCGACGCGCGACGGCATCTGGATCTTCCAGGACATCTCGGAGCGCAAGCGCGCCGAGGAGGCGTTGCAGCGCGCCAACGAGCGTCTGGAAAGCCGCGTGCAGGAGCGCACCGCGGATCTGCGCCGCGCGTACGATGCGTTGCGCGAGGAAATGGGGATTCGCCGGCAGACCGAAGAAGAACTGCGCGCGAGCCAGGAAAAATATCGCGCGCTGTTCGAGAGCTTTCCGATCGGCATCTCGATCACCGACGAGCAGGGCAAGGTCATCGAGATCAACCGCAAGCTTTCGCGGATCAGCTCGCTGTCCACCGTGGCGCGCTTCACCAGCGAGCTCGAGCTGAGCTCGATGAACGCCGCGCTGGTGCATCCGGACGGCACGCCGATGCGTCATGACGCCTTGCCGAGCACGCGTGCCATCCGCGAGCAGCGCGTGATCTCGGACGTGGAGCTGGGTGTGCGCTACGGCAACGGCCGTCTGCGATGGTTCCAGGTCACGGCCGCTCCGATCCCGGTGAAGGGGTACGGCGCGATGGTGGCGTACACCGAGATCACCGAGCGCAAGCGCTTCGAAGAGCGCGACCGCACGCAGCAGGCCGAACTGGCCCGTGTGTCGCGTCTGAACACGATGGGCGAGATGGCGGCTGCGCTGGCGCACGAGCTCGGGCAGCCGCTGGCGGCGACGCTCAACTATCTGCACGGCTGCCAGCTACGGCTGGTCGGCGGCGACTACGATCGGGAGCTGTTCGACTCGGCGATCTCGCAGGCCATCTATCACGCCGAACAGGCCGGCAGCATCGTGCGCCACGTGCGCCAGTTCGTCCGCAAGCACGAGCCGGAATCCATCCTGGTGCCGATCAACTCGCTGATCGAGCAGATGCTGTCCTTCCTCGATTTCGAGCGCCGCCAGTCGCGTACCGCGATCAACCTGGATCTGGCGCCGGACGTGCCCTCGGTGTGGGTCGATCCGCTCGAGATCAAGCAGGTGATGGTCAACCTGATCAAGAATGCCTTCGAGGCCATGTCGGATCTGCCGCCGGAGTCCCGCGTCATCGACATCTCCACCAGCCGCCAGGGCGACATGGTGGAGGTGGAAGCCTCGGATCGTGGCCCCGGTGTCAGCAAGACCAAGCTGACGCAGATCTTCAATCCTTTTTTCACCACCAAGCGCAATGGCATGGGCCTGGGCTTGGCGGTGTGCCGCTCCATCGTGGAATCGCACGGTGGACGGTTGACGGTGTCGCGCAACGTGCACGGCGGCGCCGCCTTCTCCTTCACGCTGCCGATTCGCGAAAAATCACCCCCGAGAACATTGAATGATCCAGGATAGGGTCGCGCCGAGGCGCGAAGAAGAACCCACCGTTTTCGTGGTTGATGACGAGAGTTCGGTGCGCAGTTCGCTGCAATGGCTGCTCGAATCGATCCGCCTCAAGGTGGAGACCTTCGATTCGGCCGAGTCTTTCCTGGCCAAGATCGTCACCGATCGTCCGGGCTGCCTGGTGCTCGACGTGCGCATGCCGGGTTTGTCGGGCCCGGAGCTGATGGACCGTCTGCACGAAAAGCATTTCGGCATGCCGATCATCTTCCTGTCCGGCCACGGCGATGTGCCGCTGGCCGTTCACACGATGAAGGGCGGTGCCTTCGACTTCCTGCAGAAGCCGTACAACAACCAGCAGTTTCTCGAGCGCGTGCGCAATGCGCTGGAACTGGATACGAAGAACCGCAGCATGCGCCGCCAGCAGGGCGACACGGCCACGCGCATCGACGGGCTCAGCGGGCGCGAGCGCGAGATCCTGGACCTGGTGATCGAAGGGCAGAGCAACAAGGTGATCGGCCGGGCGCTGGGAATCAGCTACAAGACGGTCGAAGCGCATCGTGCGCGGCTGATGCGCAAGATGGGTGTCGCCAGCTTCGCCGAACTGATGCAGGTGGTGCTGGCGTTCCGCGGTCATCCCTGAGGATCGAGCGCTGACCACAAAAAAGCCCGGCCGAAGCCGGGCTTTTTTTGTTGACGAAGGCGCGCCGGTTTACACGGCGGCTTCGATCGCCTTGCGGATCTTCTTCATCGCAGCCGCCTCGATCTGGCGGATACGTTCGGCCGACACCCCATACTCGTCGCCGAGTTCCTGCAGGCCGGCCTTCTCGCCCTCGGCCAGCCAGCGGCGCATCAGGATGTCGCGCGAACGCGCATCGAGCTGGGTGATGACGTCGCGCATCGTGTTCTCGCGCTGCTCGTGCCAGTCCGCGTCCTCGATCCGCTTGATCGACGGATCTTCGACGGCGAGGTAGTCCTCGGGAACGTAGGTGCTCTCGTCGTCGTCGGACTGCGTCGCGCTGAACGACACGTCGCTTCCGCCGAGTCGGCCCTCCATCTGGAGCACCTCCTCCGGCTTGACCTTCAGGTCACGCGCCACGGCCTCGACTTCGGCCGACGTCATCCAGCCGAGCCGGCGCTTGGCCGAGCGCAGGTTGAAGAACAGCTTGCGCTGGGCCTTGGTCGTGGCGATCTTCACGATGCGCCAGTTCTTGAGCACGAACTCGTGGATCTCGGCCTTGATCCAATGCACGGCAAAGCTGATCAGCCGCACGCCGACGGTGGGGTCGAAGCGCTTCACGGCCTTCATCAGGCCGACGTTGCCTTCCTGGATCAGGTCGGCGAGCTGAAGGCCGTAGCCCATGTAGCCGCGTGCAATATGCACGACGAATCTCAGGTTCGAGACGACCAGGTTCTGGGCGGCCGCCAGATCGCCTTCGTCACGCAGGCGATGGGCAAGGTCACGCTCTTCCTGCGCCTCGAGGACGGGAATGCGGCTGACCGAATGGATGTACGAATCGAGGCTGCCCGCCATAGGAACCGGCAGAGCCGCGGGGCGCAGCGCAAGGGCCGTGGTGGACGAACTCATTGAAATCTCCCAAATCAAGCGACGAAAAGGATGTTAGCACTCGGGGATTTGAGTGCTAATGCGCCCCAGAGTTCCGTCTAACTACAGAGCAAATTCGATGCCGCGAACAGGCCCCGAACTCCCCGGCGCCGGGCCTTTCCCAGGGCCCGCAAGAGATGAATGAAGGCGTCCCCAGCCGGTTCAAGGGTGGCGCCCTTTCTTCATTTTCTGAGCCTTAGGAGGGCCCCCAGCCTCGCTCAGGCGCGGTATCCGGTCGGATGGCCGCCGACGTCTGTTCTTGCGGCGGCACCGGCCAGCTTGGGAGAAGGCGGACCTGGGGAGGAGATCGCGGGGCGAAGGCCCGGCCTGGACCCCCGATTGGAGAATGCCCTTACGCCCCCGCTTCGTCCGGTAGCGAGCGACCCGCATCCAGGGCGTTCGGCGGCCGCGCATGCAGGATGAGGCTGCTCCTATGACGGCTTGCCCGCCGTCTCGGTGATCATCGACGGCGAACGCAGTTTCCACCGTCCGGATTCTTTCGCCGCTCCTTATCTTTCGAGGTGACGCATGAGTGACACCCCACCGCTTGAAGACGACACCCGTGCCCCTTCGTTGAGCCTGCTCGCACGCGAGGCGCGCGTCCCGTTCGAGGTGCTGCGCTTCCTGATCGGGACGCGGCGTCTGCGTGGCCTGCCCGAAGGGGACGGGCATCCGGTGTTGTTGATTCCGGGTTTCGGCGCCGATGAATTCCTGATGCGTCCTTTGCGTCGCGCGCTGGTGAAGCTCGGCTATGCGGCGGAGGACTGGGGACAGGGCCGCAATCTCGGCATGCGGCCCGCGATCAGGCAAGAGCTCGCCCGCAAGCTCGACTCGATGGCCAAGCGCAGCGATCGCAAAGTGACGCTGATCGGCTGGAGCCTCGGCGGTGTTTTCGCGCGCGAGCTTGCGCGTGCGAAACCCGAGCAGGTGCGACGAGTGATCACCTTGGGTAGTCCGATCAATCGTCGGCCGGATGCCAACAACATGATGCCGCTGTTCCGATTGGTGAATGGCGGACGTGCACCGAAGCAGGATCGGGAAGGATTCAACCGCAGAAAAATTGCGCCGCCTGTGCCGTGCGCAGCGATCTACTCGCGCACCGACGGCATCGTCGCGTGGCAGGCGTGCATGGAAGAGGTCGCGGCGAACACGCAGAACATCGAGGTCGCCGGAAGCCACTTCGGATTGGTCGTGAACCTCGAAGTCCTGGCAGCGATTGCACGACTGATGGAGGCTGACTCAAAAAAACTTTCCGACAGACGGTAAAAAAAAGCCGAGAGCTATTGACACAACATCTTGTGTTTTAAAAACGTCCGGTACACCATAGGCCGTGGTTGGAGGCCGTCGACGGTGGGCGTTGTCGGATCTGACCGCTTTGACTTACTGCTAGGAGATAGTCATGCCCGTAGCCAAGAAGAAGCCGGCGGCCAAGAAGGCCCCTGCGAAGAAAGCTGCAAAGAAGACGGCCAAGAAGGCGGCCAAGAAGAAGTAATCGGTTTATTCCGATTGCTCGCGCGGCGGGGTTTCCGCCGCGCTTTTTTTTGCCTGAAATTTGGCTGAAAAGCCTCGAATCAGGCTGCTTCGGCGAGTTCTTCGGGCTCGCGTTCGAAGAAAGCGGTCACACGGTCGAGTTGTTCGCTAGCGTCGTCGACACGATTCACCGAAGCCCAGAACGCATCGACGCCAGGATGGCTCTGGCAATACCACTGGATGTGTTTGCGAGCGACGCGTACGCCGCGTGACTCGCCGTAGAGCGTGTACAACTCCCGCATGTGCTGGAGCAGCGTCGACGCGACTTCCACGCGATCCGGTTGTGGAAGCACTTCACCGGTCTTCAGGAAGTGGGCAAGCTCGCGAAAGATCCACGGGTGGCCCAGCGCCGCGCGCCCGATCATCAACCCGTCGGCGCCGGTCTGTCGCAGGATCTCGAGCGCCTTGGGGCCGCTGTCGACATCGCCGTTGGCGATGACCGGAATTCGCACCGCCGCTTTGACTTCCGCAACCGTCGTGTACTCCGCCGCACCTTCGTAATGGTCTTCGCGGGTGCGGCCGTGAACGGTCAGCGCCGCGATGCCACAGTCTTGGGCGATGCGCGCGATCTTCACCGCGTTTCGATGGGAGCGAGCCCATCCCGTGCGGATCTTCAGCGTCACCGGAACCGGAGACGCCGCCACGACGGCCGACAGGATACGTTCGACGAGCGCCTCATCCTTCATCAGCGCAGAGCCCGCGTCGACCCGACACACTTTCTTTGCCGGGCAGCCCATGTTGATGTCGATGATCTGGGCGCCCTGCTCGACGTTGAAGGCCGCGGCGCGCGCCATCGTCGCCGGATCGGTGCCGGCGATCTGCACCGAGATCGGCGCGGATTCGGCATCGTGCTCGCGGCGCAGCCGCGACTTCTCGGTGAACCACAGCGTCGGGTCGGCCGTCGTCATCTCCGAGACGACCAGCCCGGCGCCCAGCCGGCGGCACAATCCGCGGAAGACGCGATCGGTCACGCCGGCCATCGGCGCCAGCACCAGCGGGGGGTCGATTCTGTGGGGACCGATATCCATCCGAGCATTGTCGCCGAGTGTCGCCGGACGGCGCGATTTTCCCTCTTCAGCGCGATGTTCAAGCTCCGAGGCCGATGCTAGATTGCCGCTCGTCCAACTGCCTCCAAACAGCTCTCCATGATTGGCCGAAGCGCGTTGGTGATCGACGACTCGAAATCAGCGCGGTTCGCGCTGCGTCGGTACCTCGAAGGCTATCGGTATCAGGTCGAGGCGGTCGAAAGCGCAGATGACGCGATGCGCTTCCTGGAGGGCAGCAAACCCGGCGTGATCTTTCTGGACCACGTGATGCCCGGCGTCGACGGCTTCACCGTCCTCAGGAATCTTCGTGCGAACGTGGACACTGCCCGCATTCCGGTGGTGATCTGCTCCTCGAACGAAGGCCCGGAATTCAACGAGATGGCGCGCGCCGCGGGCGCCAATTGCGTACTGCAGAAGCCGCCCAATCCCGAACAGTTGTACCGGATCCTCGACGATCTGGAGCGCGGTGAGATCCCTTCGGCCGCACAGGCGTCGGCGCCGGCCCCGTTGCTGACGGCGCCGCCGAACGTTCCGCGGTTCCCGGTTGCTGCACGACCGGCGTCCGTGCCGACCCCGAATGGAGCCGTGGCTGCGAGTCCCCCCGGCACGGGGATGGCGGGCACGAGTGAAGATGCGATCCGCGAGCAACTCGAGTCGCGGATGAAGAGGGTCTCGCAGGGCCTGTTCGTCCAGTTCGCCGAGATCAAGGCGACCGTGGCGCATCTGGCGAGCCAGCAAACGAAGCTGGCCGAGCAGACCCGGCTCGCGGAGCAGACGCAATCGGCGCGAACCGAACTGCGCACCGAGTTTCGAAACGGAATCGACGAGACGAATCAGGCGCTGCGTCTGATGACGTCCCGCATCGAAGGCATCGAGCGGGAGCTTTTTTCGCAGTTGACCGCGATGCGCACGCATGTCGACGCCACACTCCAGCTCCATGCGGATCGCGTGACGGAGATTGTCCAGTCGGCACGGCAGGCTGCGGCCGAAGAGGCGCAGGTCGTGGCCGAGCGCACGGTGATGGCGGCGGCGTTGCGTATCTCCGACCAGCTCGCTGACGCCATCCTCGGCGCCGTCGGGCGCCGCTGAATCGCGCGCCTTCTCAGGCGCGCATCGCGGCCCAGGCGAACCAGGCCCAACCGGCCAGGAACAGCAATCCGCCGATCGGCGTGATCGCACCGAGCCAGCGCGTTTCCGTCAGCGCGAGCACGTAGAGACTTCCGCTGAAGACGATCACGCCCGCGAGGAAGCAGCCGGCGGCAATGTCGAGGCCGGGCATCTTCGCGTGGCGGGCGCAGACGCCGACGAGGACCAGGGCGAGCGCGTGGTAGAAGTGGTACTCGTTGGCCGTCTTCCAGATCGCCAACATCTCCGGTGACAGGCGGCTGCGCAACGCATGCGCGCCGAACGCGCCGAACGTGACGGCGACGAATCCCAGAATCGCACCGATGCCGATGGAAGCGGAAGCCAAGGCGTTCATCGAGATGTCTCCACGACATTGAAGCCGATGCCTGCCTTGCGCAGACGCTCGATCAGTTTGTTGCCCATCGCATTGGCGGGCGTCAGAACGCCGGCGCGCTTGGGCAGGCGATCCTTGGCCAGGCACAGCGCGGACTCGGCGAGCATCTTCGAGGTCTCGCCGTAGCCGGGATCACCGCCGGTGACTTCGGTGACGACGTGCTGCCCGCCACCGCGACCGATGAAGCGCACGCGGAACCAGGCCTTGGCGCGCTTCTCGGCGCTCGGACCTTGGCCCGGATCACGGAATTTCAGCAGGCGATCGCGGGTCGGCTTGAACTGCGCGCCGAGCACGGCCACGCCTGCGCCACCCACTAGGCCCGCGACGGTCGAGAGTTTCTTCACCTGGATGTAATGCCCGTACCGGAAAGACGGTCCATAGCGGTCGTCCGCAGCTGCCGACCGTCGCACCATCTGCGGGTCGATGCTCGGGAAGGGCACGACCCAGGCGTTCAGGGATTTCTCGAAGCGGATGGTCTGCCGGGTCGAACCGATCTTGCGATCCACCGGCCATCCTTCACGCGAACGACGTTCCCTGGCCACCTTTGAGTATTCGCGCAGCCGCGAGAACGCGGAGATCGCCGAGTGCCAGGTGCCGCCCGATATCTCGCCGCCGGCCTTCACGAATCCCTCGACGGTCAGCGGCACGTCGTCGGGCAACTGCTGCACCGTGAAATAGGCGCCCAGGTCGTGCGGGATCGAATCGAAGCCGCAGGCATTGACGATGCGCGCACCGCTGGCCTTGGCCTTGTCGTGATACGCCAGCCACATGCGATCGACGAATTCCGGTTCGCCGGTGAGGTCGACGTAATCGGTGCCGGCCTCGGCGCAGGCCGCCACCAGCGGCTCTCCGTAGCGGATATAGGGGCCGACGGTGGTGATGACGACCTTCGCGGCGCTCGCCACCGCTTCCAGCGAGGGGGGATCCGCGACGTCCGCCTGCAACAGCGCGAGATCCGCGCAGGCCGGGTTCAGTTCGGCAAGGCCCGCGCGAACCTCCTCGAGTTTCGCCAGATTGCGCCCCGCCAGTGCCCAGCGCAGCTTGTCGCCGCCGTGCGACGCAAGGTATTGCGCCGTCAGCTGGCCGGTGAAGCCGGTCGCGCCGAACACCACGATGTCGTATTTGCGCTTCGTCCCCATGTGTCCCCTGGAATCTTGCCGGACGCGCGGCCGGCGCCGCGCGAATGCGGGTCAGTGTCTCACAGGCTTCCGGGGGCTCCAGCGCTGCCGCGACAGGCCGTCCGGTGCGGGAGGCGACCCGCAGGTACGCAAATTCAGGCGGTATTGCGGCGTCGGGGACTGCGAGCGCCGGCACGCGGCGCCAACACGGCGGGTCCCACCACTGCGCGCAGGCAGAACAGGCTGATCGTCGCGATGACCTGTTCGCGATGCCGCTCGCCGCGATGGGTCGGCCCGATCGGCCCGATCAGCGCCTCGGTGAAGGCGCCGACGATGCATGCCGATGCCACGTCGCCGTCCTGTGCCGGGAATTCGCCCGAGGCGATGCCGTCCTTGAGGATCGACTTGAACACGTTGCCGAACTCGCGGCGCGCGCGGATGCGGGCGATGTCGACCTCGGCCTCGGCGGGTTCGGCGATGAAGGCGTAGGCGAGGAAGGGGCCTTCGAAGGCACGGCGTGCGAACGACTCGACCGCGCGACGCAGGCGGTCGGCGGCGGTCCCTTCCGACTTCGCGATGGTGCGCAGGATCTCGATCTCGTGCTTGACCGCCTCGCCGAGCACCTCGACGAACAGGTCCGCCTTCGACGGGAAGTAGCGATAGATCGAGCCGGTGGAGAGGCCGGCGTCGGCCGCCACGGCCGCGATCTGCGCCGCCCGGAACCCGCCTTCCGCGACGAGCTTGCGGGCGGACACGAGGATGCGCTGGCGGTTGTCCGCCAAGCGTTCTTCCATCAGGGGGGAGCGCTTGTATCGCATGGTGTGAATGATACATCACGAAATGAATGTAGATTCACTTTTATTGCGGACAGGTCTAGACTGACCATCCGCCATCCCATCCCATCCCATCCCGATTCGCGAGGACCCGGCCACCATGAATTCCAGCCTGAATTTCGACCTCGGAAGCGACATCGACTCGTTGCGCGAGGCGGTCATGCAGTTCTCGCTCAAGGAGATCGCACCGATCGCCGCCGAGGTCGATCACAGCAACAAGTTCCCGATGCCGATCTGGAAGAAGCTCGGCGATCTGGGTGTACTCGGTCTGACGGTCGAGGAGGAATACGGCGGCACCAACATGGGTTACCTCGCACACGTCGTGGCGATGGAAGAAATCTCCCGCGCTTCCGGCTCGATCGGGCTTTCCTACGGCGCCCACTCGAATCTGTGCGTGAACCAGCTGCGCAAGAACGGCACCGAGGCGCAGAAGAAGAAGTACTTGCCCAAGCTGGTCTCGGGAGATCACGTGGGCGCGCTCGCCATGTCGGAGCCGGGCGCCGGGTCGGACGTGGTCAGCATGAAACTGCGTGCCGACCGCCATGGCGATCGCTACGTGCTCAACGGCAACAAGATGTGGATCACCAACGGTCCCGATGCCGACACGCTGATCGTCTACGCCAAGAGCGATACCGGCGCCGGGCCGCGAGGCATCACCGCCTTCATCATCGAGAAGGGCTTCAAGGGATTCTCAACCGCACAGAAGCTGGACAAGCTCGGCATGCGCGGCTCCAACACCTGCGAGCTGGTGTTCCAGGATTGCGAAGTCCCCGTAGAGAACGTGCTCGGATCCGAGGGCAAGGGCGTCAACGTGCTGATGTCGGGTCTCGACTTCGAGCGCGTCGTGCTCTCCGGCGGGCCGCTCGGTCTGATGCAGGCCTGCCTCGATGTCGTCGTCCCTTATGTGCACGAGCGCAAGCAGTTCGGCCAGAGTATCGGGCAGTTCCAGCTGATGCAGGGAAAGCTCGCCGACATGTACGTGGGCCTGTCGGTCTGCCGCGCCTACGTCTATGCCGTCGCCAAGTCCTGCGATCGTGGCGAGACCACGCGCAAGGATTCCGCCGGCGCGATCCTGTACTCCGCAGAGAAAGCGACGTGGATGGCGGGTCAGGCGATCCAGGCGCTGGGTGGCAACGGCTATATCAACGAATACGCGACCGGGCGCTTGTGGCGCGACGCCAAGCTGTACGAGATCGGTGCAGGAACCTCCGAAATCCGGCGCATGCTGATCGGCCGCGAACTGTTCAGCGAGACCATCTGATGACCGCGATAAAATCCAAGCTCAATACGCGCTCGCCCGAGTACGCGGCCAACCACGCCTTGATGGCGGGGCTGGTCGAAGATCTGCGTGCGCGTACCGCGAAGGTCGCCCAGGGCGGCTCCGAGGCTGCGCGGCAGAAGCACATCGGGCGCGGCAAGCTGCTGGCGCGAGATCGCGTCAACACGTTGCTAGATCCGGGCTCGCCGTTCCTGGAGCTCTCGCCGCTGGCGGCGAACGGCATGTACGGCGACGAAGTGCCGGCGGCCAGCATGGTGACCGGCATCGGCCGCATCCGCGGTCGCGAATGCCTGGTGATCGCGAACGACGCGACGGTCAAGGGCGGCACCTACTACCCGATGACGGTCAAGAAGCATCTTCGTGCGCAGGAGATCGCGCGCGAGAACAATCTGCCCTGCGTCTACCTCGTGGACTCGGGCGGTGCGTTCCTGCCGCTGCAGGACGACGTGTTTCCGGATCGTGAGCATTTCGGTCGCATCTTCTACAACCAGGCCAACCTGTCGTCGCAGGGGATTCCGCAGATCGCCTGCGTGATGGGTTCGTGCACGGCCGGCGGCGCGTACATGCCGGCGATGTCGGACGAGACCGTCATCGTCAAGGAGCAGGGCACGATCTTCCTCGGGGGCCCGCCGCTGGTGAAGGCCGCCATCGGCGAAGTCGTGACCGCCGAGGAACTCGGTGGCGCCGACGTGCACACGCGCATCTCGGGCGTGGCCGACTATTTCGCCGAGAACGATCATCACGCGCTGTCGATGGTCCGCCGCATCGTCGGCAATCTGAATTCGGTGAAGTCACCGAATGTCGCGATGCTGCCGCCCGAAGATCCGCTCTACGATCCCGAGGAGCTCTACGGCGTCATTCCGGCCGACACGCGCAAGCCCTACGACGTGCGCGAGGTCATCGCCCGCATGGTCGACGGCTCGCGGCTCGACGAGTTCAAGACGCGCTACGGCTCGACGCTGATCACCGGTTTCGCGCACGTCCACGGTTACCCGATCGGCATCGTCGCCAACAACGGCATCCTGTATTCGGAGTCGTCGCTGAAGGGCGCGCATTTCATAGAGCTCTGCGGCCAGCGCAAGATTCCGCTGCTGTTCCTGCAGAACATCAGCGGCTTCATGGTCGGCAAGAAATACGAGAACAGCGGCATCGCGCGCGATGGCGCCAAGCTGGTGACGGCGGTCGCAACCGTCGGTGTTCCGAAGTTCACGATGCTGATCGGCGGCTCGTTCGGTGCCGGCAACTACGGCATGTGCGGACGGGCGTACTCGCCGCGCTTCCTGTGGACGTGGCCGAACGCGCGCATCTCCGTGATGGGCGGCGAGCAGGCCGCGAGCGTGCTCGCCACCGTCAAGCGCGATGGCATCGAGGCCTCGGGGAAGAGCTGGAGCAAGGACGAGGAAGCGGCGTTCAAGGCCCCGACCTTGAAACAGTTCGAGCACCAGTCGAGTCCGTACTTCGCCACCGCGCGCATCTGGGATGACGGCATCCTGGATCCGGCGCAGGCACGTCGCACGCTCGCCCTCGGCCTTGCCGCCGCGCTCAACGCGCCCGTGAAGGAAACGCGCTTCGGCGTGTTCCGCATGTGATGCGGCCGGAGAACCAGACCATGTTCACGAAAATCCTGATAGCGAACCGCGGCGAGATTGCCTGCCGCGTCATCAACACCTGCCGCAAGCTCGGCATCCGCACCGTCGCGGTTTATTCGGAAGCCGACGCCGGTGCACGCCATGTGCGGATGGCCGACGAGGCCTGGTGTGTGGGACCCGCACCCTCGCGTGAAAGCTATCTGCGTAGCGACAAGATCCTCGAGGTCGCGATGGCGAGCGGTGCGCAGGCGGTGCATCCGGGCTACGGCTTCCTGTCGGAGAACGAAGGCTTCGCCAACGCCTGCGCGGAAGCGGGCATCGTGTTCATCGGGCCGCCGGTCGAGGCGATCCGTGCGATGGGTTCGAAGTCGGCGGCCAAGGCGCTGATGGAGCAAGCCAAGGTTCCGCTGGTGCCGGGTTATCACGGCGACAACCAGGATCCGGCGTTCCTGAACCAGCAGGCGGATCGCATCGGCTACCCGGTGCTGATCAAGGCCTCGGCGGGTGGTGGCGGCAAGGGCATGCGCGTGGTCGAGAAGTCGGCCGACTTCGCCGCCGGCCTCGCCTCGTGCCAGCGCGAGGCGCGCTCGAGCTTCGGCGACGACAAGGTGCTGGTCGAGAAGTACCTGCAGCGGCCGCGACATATCGAGATCCAGGTGTTCGGCGACAGCCAGGGCAACGTCATCAGCCTGCACGAGCGCGACTGCTCGGCGCAGCGACGTCACCAGAAAGTCGTCGAGGAAGCGCCGGCGCCCGGCATGACGCCGGAGCGTCGCGCGGCGATGGGCAAGGCGGCCTGCGATGCGGCGCGCGCGGTCGGCTATGTCGGCGCGGGCACCGTGGAATTCATCGCCGACCAGGACGGCACGTTCTTCTTCATGGAGATGAACACGCGCCTGCAGGTCGAGCATCCGGTCACCGAGATGATCACGGGGCTGGATCTCGTCGAGTGGCAGTTGCGCGTGGCCGGCGGTGCGCCGTTGCCGCTGCAGCAGGATCAGGTTCCGCTGCGCGGGCACTCGATCGAAGTGCGTGTCTACGCCGAGGAGCCGGAGAAGGGCTTCCTGCCGTCGATCGGCACGCTCGCGCATTTCGCGCCGCCGGCGGCGTCGGCGAACGTGCGCATCGACACCGGTGTGGAGCAGGGCGACGTCGTCAGCCCGCACTACGATCCGATGCTGGCCAAGCTGATCGTCTGGGACGAGACGCGTGAGCGCGCCTGCGATCGCATGCTCAAGGCGCTGTCCGAGTTTCGCGTGGTCGGCGTCGGCAACAACGTGGAATTCCTCGGTCGGCTGGTCGGATGCGATTCGTTCCGCAGCGGACAGGTCGACACGGGGCTGATCGAACGCGAACGCGCCACGCTGATTCCGGAAGCACAGCCGGTGGCGGCGGAAGTCTTCGCGCTCGCCGCGTTCGCCTCGGTGGAAGCGGAGCGCGCGACGCGGTCCGCCTTCACGGTCGAACCGCACTCGCCGTGGAGCGTCGCCGATGGCTGGCGCCTCAACGGTGCGTTGACGCGCACGCTCGCATTCAAGAGTGGCGAGCAACAGGTGGAAACGGTGATCGAGCAGGGATCGCGTGGCAGCCTGCGCATCGATTCACGTCCCGCCGTCGGCAGCACGCGTCCCGACGGGACCGTGCGACTCGCCTGGGGCGATGCGAAGCTCGACGCGCACGTCGTGGCGCAGGGCGAGACGCTCTACGTGTTCTCGGGCGGACGTCGCCACGCGATCCAGAAGATCGATCCGCTGCTGCACGCGGGCGAGGACCAGGAAGAAGGCGGCGGACTGGTGGCGCCGATGTCCGGCAAGATCATCGCGCTGATCGCCAACCCTGGCGCCGACATCGAGAAGGGCGCGCCGCTGCTGGTGATGGAAGCGATGAAGATGGAGCACACGATCGTGGCTCCGGCGAACGGAACGCTGAAGGCGTTCCGCTTCGCGATCGGTGACCAGGTGCCCGAGGGCGCGGAACTCGTCGAGTTCGAGAAGGCCCCCGCGTAATACGTAGCCCGGACGAAGTCCGGGGCTGCGCTTTGAATTGCGAACGCAACCCCGGACTTCGTCCGGGCTACGGGTTGAGGCCGTCAGAGCGCGACGGTGAAGTTCGCTTCCGTTTTGGCCTTGATCTCGTCGAGCGTCACGCCCTCGGCGAGTTCGATCAGCTTGGCGCCCGATCCCTTGCGATCGATCTCGAACACGCCCAGCTCGGTGATCAGCAGGTCGACCACGCCCTTGCCGGTGAGCGGCAGCGAGCAGTCCTTCTTGAACTTCGAGTCGCCGCCCTTCTCGCAGTGGTCCATGACCACGACGACCTTGGGCACGCCGGCGACCAGATCCATCGCGCCGCCCATGCCCTTGATCATCTTGCCGGGCACCATCCAGTTCGCCAGGTCACCTTTCTCGGAGACCTGCATGCCGCCCAGGATCGACAGGTTGATGTGCCCGCCGCGGATCATTCCGAACGAATCCGCGCTCGAGAAGTAGACGGACTTGGGCAGCTCGGTGATGGTCTGCTTGCCGGCGTTGATCAGGTCCGCATCTTCCTCGCCCTCGTACGGAAAGGCGCCCATGCCGAGCATGCCGTTCTCGGACTGCAGCGTGACCTCCATGCCCTCCGGGATCATGTTTGCCACCAGGGTCGGAATGCCGATGCCCAGGTTCACGTAGAAGCCGTCGCGCAGCTCCTTGGCCGCACGGGCCGCCATCTGGTCACGGTTCCAGGCCATTACTTGCTCCCCCGCGGACGCGTCGTCCGTCGCTCGATGTGTTTCACGTAGTCCTTACCCTGGATGATCCGTTTCACGAAGATGCCCGGCGTGTGGATCTGGTCGGGCGGCAGCGCGCCCACCGGAACCAGCTCCTCGACCTCGGCGATCGTCACCTTGCCGGCCGTGGCGATCATCGGGTTGAAGTTGCGCGCGGTCTTTCTGTAGATGAGGTTGCCGGCGGCGTCGCCCTTCCAGGCCTTCACCAGCGCGACATCGGCGGTCAGGCCCGTCTCCATCACGTACCACTCGCCGTTGAACTGGCGGGTCTCCTTTCCTTCCGCGACCTTGGTGCCGTAACCGGTGCGTGTGTAGAACGCGGGGATGCCGGCGCCGCCGGCGCGGATGCGCTCGGCGAGCGTGCCCTGCGGATTGAACTCCACCTCGATCTCGCCCTTCATGTAGCGCGATTCGAGGATCTTGTTCTCGCCCACGTACGACGCGAGCACTTTCTTGATCTGGTTGTTGGCCAGCACCAGCCACATGCCGTGCTCGTCGCAACCCACATTGTTGCCGATGACGGTGAGGTCCTTGGCGCCCGAGTCGCGCAGCGCGACGATCAGGTTCTCCGGGATGCCACACAGGCCGAAACCACCGGCCATGACGGTCATTCCGTCGCGGGTCAGACCCTTGAGCGCGCTTGCGGCGTCGGGGTAGATCTTGGATGTCACGAAAGCCTCCAGGGGCTGCAGAACGAACATTCCCGCGTCGACGAATCCGCCGTCTTCGCGAAATTAGTATGGTACACAACTACCGTGTCGCTTCGCCGCATCGCGTCTTCTGTTGTTCACGCGAGCGCAAGGCAGCGGAGCGTAATCATGAAAGAGGATGACGGTGCGCGCGAATGCTCGCCCGTATGGGCCGCGGCATCAATCGGTGAGTGCCCGCGGGTCTCGCGGGTGGTGACGGATGGCCTCTTTCGTGCGTCGTTCCGGGAAGTGAATAAGACCAGAGGATTGCTGATCGCGGATTGCGGCGTTTCGTTCCGCGATGGACAATTGCCCTTCAAGCTTTAAGGAGCGCCCCTCCGGCCCCGCTCCCACGCAGACGATTTACCGCATGAATTTCACTGCAGACGGCCGAGCGGACAACCAGAACCGGCTGATCGGGCTGGTCTTCGTCGTAGGGTTTCACGTCCTGCTCGTCTGGGGTTTGATGAACGGCCTGGCGCGCAAGGCCATCGCGCTGCTGCCCGAACCGATCGAAACCAAGATCATCGAGGACGTGAAGCCGAAGATGGAGGAGCCGCCGCCGCCGGTGCCCGAATTCGAGCCGCCGCCGCTGCCGTACATTCCGCCGCCGGACATCGTCATCGCGCCGCCCCCCGAGCCGCCCAAGACGATCACGCAGGTCACCGTGGTCAAGCCCGAAGCACCGCCGCCACCCCCGGCGCCGCCGATGCCTGCGCGAGAGGCGGTGCGGGTCGCGCCGAAGATCGACTACGACGGCAGTCCGCGTGGTTGCCGCAAGCCGAACTATCCGGCCGCGTCGCAGCGCCTCGAAGAGCAGGGCACGAGCCGCATCCGCCTGCTGATCGGGGTCAACGGCAAGGTCGCCGAGTCGGGTGTCGAGAAGTCCAGCGGTTATCCGCGACTCGACGAGGCCGCGATCCGCGCATTCAGCACCTGCAAGTTCACCGTGGGCACCGTCGACGGAAAGCCCGAGCCCACCTGGTTCCGCATCAACTACAAGTGGAGTCTGGAGGACGAGTGATCGGAGCTCGCAGCGCCGCCCGCCCGAATCGTCCCTGTCTTCGATCCAGCCGTCCGCGTCACGTCGTTCAGGAGAAGTACGCCATGCCGTTCGCTTTCCCGATGCAATTCCCGGTTGCCCTCACTCGCTGGACGGGCACGGCCGTGCTCCTCGCGCTGCTCATGTTCTCCGCGATCGGGCAGGCGCAGGACACGGCTCCCCCCGAGCCGCCCGCGATCCCGGCCATCCCCGAGGCGCCGGCAACACCGGCGCCAGGCGCAGCAGCTGCGGCAGAGACGGTTGCAGTGGCCAACCCCTACGGGCTGGACGCGCTGTGGCAGCAGGGAGACTTCGTCTCGAAGGGCACGCTGCTGATCCTGGTGATCATGTCGGCCGCCACCTGGTACATCCTCGTGGTCAAGCTGATCGAACAGCAGAAGCTGTTCTCGGAAGCGCGCGAAGTGAGCCGCACCTTCTGGTCGTCGCCGTCGGTCGCCACCGGCATGGCAAAGCTCAAGACGGGCGGGCCGTTCTGGTACATCTCGGAGCGCGGTGTGAGCGCTGACGCTCATCACGAGGGCACGATGGTCGAGCAGATCGACCGCTCGACGTGGATCACGATGTCGGTCAACCGCGCTGTCGACACGGTGCAGAGCAGCCTCACCGGCGGACTCGCCGTGCTGGCCACCGTGGGTTCGACGGCGCCGTTCGTGGGCCTGTTCGGCACGGTCTGGGGCATCTACCACGCGCTGACGCAGATCGGCATCTCCGGCCAGGCCTCGATCGACAAGGTCGCCGGCCCGGTCGGTGAGGCGCTGATCATGACGGCCATTGGTCTGGCGGTCGCAGTGCCTGCGGTGCTCGGCTACAACTGGCTCGTGCGCCGTAACAAGAACGCGATGGACGGCGTTCGCGCCTTCGCTTCCGACCTGCACAGCGTGCTGCTCTCCGGCGCGCGCGTCGGCGACAAGAAGTAAGGCTGCGCGTTCGCGGAGCACGCCATGGCCATGCAGATCGGTTCCAGCGACGACGGCGAGGAAGAACTCAACGCGTCCATCAACACCACGCCGCTGGTCGACGTGATGCTGGTGCTGCTGATCATCTTCCTGATCACGATCCCGGTCGTGACCAAGAACATCCCGGTGAAGCTGCCGGCCGAGGAGAACCAGCCGCTGCAGACCAAGCCCGAGAACATCACGATCGCCGTGGACGTCGAGGGCAACCTGTTCTGGAACAACCAGCCGGTGGCCGACGAGGACGCGCTGCGCAACAAGCTCTACGAAGTCGCGCGCCAGGTTCCGCAGCCCGAGGTGCACATTCGCGGCGACCAGGAAACGCGCTACGAGAACGTGAACAAGGTCGTCGAGGCCTGCCAGCGCGCTGCGATCCAGAAAGTCGGCTTCATCACCGAACCCGCGCCGCGCGGATAAGTCCCGGAGAACCTCATCATGGGAATGAACGTAGGTGGCAGCGGCAGCGGTGACGGCGATCCGCAGGAGATGGTGGACATCAACACCACGCCGCTGATCGACGTGATGCTGGTGCTGCTGATCATGCTGATCATCACGATCCCGGTGCAGACGCACGCCGTGAAGCTCGACCTGCCGGTGAACCAGCAGAACCAGCTGCCGCCCGATCCGCCGCCGGTGGTGAACATCGAAGTCGACTTCGACGGCACCGTGTACTGGGACACCGACATCGTGCCGGACCGCGCCGGCCTTGCGGCGCGCTTCGAAATCGCCGCGCACGAAGTGCCGCAGCCCGAATTCCACATCCGCCCCAACCGGCTGGTCGCCTACAAGCACGTCGCCGGCGTGATGGCCACGGCGCAGAAGCTGGGCATCACCAACATCGGCCTGGTCGGCGGCGGCGGCTGACCCCGAACACCGGAAATCCGATCCTCATGCTGCTGCGTTCGATCCGCTTCCTTCTTCTCGCGCTCGGTCTGGGCGCGATCCTCGCTTCCGTTCCCGCGATGGCGGCCGACAGCCTGCGGCCCGAAGTCGCCACGCCGCTGCAACAGGCGCAGAAGCTGGTGCAGGCGAAGAAATTCAAGGAGGCCATCAAGCCGATCGAGCAGGCCGAGGCGGTCGGCGGGCTGACGCCCTACGAGAGCTTCATCGTCGCGCAGATGCGCGGCACCGCGCTGGCGGGCGCCGGCGACGCGGCGGGCTCTGCGGCAGCCTTCGAGAAGGTGCTGGCGGCCAAGCGCCTGCCGCCGGAAGACCAGTTGCGGATCACCGAGGCGGTGGCCGGGACCTACCTGCGCGCGCGCAACTATCCCAAGGCCATCGAGTGGACCGAGGCTTATCGCGACGCGGGCGGCAAGCGCCCGGAGACGCTGGGTTACCTGGCGCAGGCCTATTACTTCGCCGGCAACTACAAGAAGGCCACCGAAGAAGCGTCCAGGCTGATCGCCGCCACCGAGAAGGCGGGCGGCAAGCCGACCGAGGACGACCTGAAGCTGCTGATCAGCGCACAGGCCAAGAACGAAGACGCGGCCGGCTATGCGCAGACGATGGAAAAGATGGTGCGCTATCACCCGTCGCGGGAGTACTGGAACGACGCCATCCGTCGTGCCGCGGCCAAGCCGGGCTTCTCGCGCAATCTCGAACTCGACATGTACCGATTGCTGCGTGCCACCGGCAACATGACCAAGGCCGACGACTACATGCAGGCCGCGCAGCTCGCCAGCCTGGCGAAGCTGCACGGCGAGGCGAAGTCGCTGCTCGATGAAGGCTACGAGAAGAAGCTTCTGGGCACCGGCACGGCGGCGGAGACCGAGCGCCAGAACCGCCTGCGCACGCTGGTCGAGCAGAAGGCCAAGGAGGATCGCGCGACGATCGCCTCCGCCGATGCCGACATCAACGCGGCCGCCACCGGCGACCCGCTGGTGAAGACCGGCATGGCCTACGTCACCTACGGCGACAGCGCCAAGGGCCTGCCGATGATCGAGCAGGGCCTCAAGAAGGGGCAGCTCAAGTTTCCGGACCAGTCCAGGCTGCAGCTCGGCTACGCCTATTACCTGGCGGGCCAGAAATCCAAGGCGCGCGATGCGCTCAAGGACGTCAAGGGTACGGACGGGGCAGCCGACCTGGCGCAGCTGTGGAGCATCCTCGCCGGTCAGGGATGAGCGCACCGGAAGGCAGTCGGGTCCGGGTGGCGTGACATACTCGGCGCGTAGCGGTTTTTCACGTCCTCCAACATGTCCGAACCGAAAAAATCCCTGATCCGCCGGGCTTTTGATTTCCTCTGGGGTACGGTCATCACGATCTATCGTGCGCTGATCATCCTCAGCGTCGTGATGTTCGCCGTCCTGCTCTGGACCGTGTTCAAGGGTGGGCCGACGCCCACCGTCGAAGACAATGTCGCGCTGGTGATCTGGCCGGAAGGCCAGGTCGTGGACCAGCTCGACAACGAACGCGCCTTCGTCGAGCGCGTCATGCGCGAGCCGCCGTCGCAGACGCGACTGCGCGATCTGGTCGATGCACTCGAGGCCGCGGCCGACGACAAGCGCATCACCACCGCCGTTCTCAAGCTCGACACGCTGACCAGCGCCGGCATGGCGCAGATCGACGAGCTGGTCGCGGCGATGCACAAGTTCCAGGCCGCCGGGAAGACCATCCACGCCTACGGACCGTCGTACGACCAGATCGGTTATCTGGCGGCCGCGGCAGCCGATGACGTCTCGGTGGATCCGAACGGTTCGGTGCTGATCGAGGGTTTCAGCGTCTACCAGAACTACTTCAAGGACGCGCTCGACAAGCTCGGCATCAAGATCAATGTTTTTCGCGTCGGCGAGTTCAAGGCCGCCGTGGAGCCCTTCATCCGCAACGACATGTCGCCCGAAGCCGAGCGCGCCAACCAGGAATGGCTGGGCGATCTGTGGTCGAACTACGGCAAGCACGTCGCCCAGGGCCGCAAGATCAAGGACGACGCCGCGCAGAACTACGTGTCGGGCTTCCGCGCCGGCATCGAGAAATTCCGCGGCGACGGCGCGGCCTATGCGAAGGACGCCGGGCTGATCACGCACATCGAGACGTTGCAGCAGTTTCGCCAGCGGGTAGGGGCCATCGTGGGTATCGATGAGGATCACGGCAGCTTCCGCCAGATCCACTACAGCGAATATCTGCGCGCGGTGAAGCACGCCGGCAACCGGGCCAAGCCCAAACCCGACACCACCGGCAACCAGATCGCGCTGATCGTCGTGCAGGGCGAGATCGTCGACGGCGTCGGCGAAGCCGGGCAGGCCGGTGGCGACACCATCGCCGAACTGCTCGAAGAAGCGCGCCGCGACGACGACGTAGCCGCCGTGGTGCTGCGCATTGATTCGCCCGGCGGCAGCGCCTGGGCGTCAGAGATCATTCGTCGCGAGATCCAGCAGCTCAAGACCGCCGGCAAGCCGGTGGTCGCCTCGATGGGAACCGTCGCCGCAAGCGGCGGCTACTGGATCGCGATGGACACGGACCAGATCTGGGCCAGTGAATCCACGATCACCGGCTCGATCGGCATCTTCGGCCTGATCCCCACGATCGATCAGCCGCTCGAGAAGCTGGGCGTGCACACCGACGGCATCGGCACGACGCCGCTGGCCGGAGCGTTCCGCATCGACCGGCCGCTGTCGGACGACGTCGCCGCGATCTTCCAGTCGGAGGTCGACAAGGGCTATCGCGATTTCGTTGGTGGCGTCGCGGCCGGGCGCAAGCTCGAGGTCGCGAAGGTCGAATCCTTCGCGCAGGGCCGTGTCTGGAGCGGACTGGACGCCAAGGGCCTGGGCCTCGTCGATTCGTTCGGCGGTCTGGAGCAGGCCACCGAGGCCGCGGCGACGCTGGCCGGCCTCGAAGCGGGCGACTGGACGCTGGAAGAAATCACGCCGGCGCCGGAATTCCCGAGCACGCTGCTGAGCCAGTTCTTCGGCTCGATCAGCTCGCGCTTCGGCTTCGGCGGCGTCTCGATGCAGCACCCGGTGCTGCAGGCGCTGCAGCGCACCGACGCGGCGGGCTGGCTGGCGCGCTTCAACGATCCGCGTGGCCTGTACGCGCACTGCATGTGCACGCCCTCGGCGCCGCGGACGCGTTGACGCATGGCGTCGCTGGCACCTGTCGGTGTGTTCGACTCGGGTGTCGGCGGGCTTTCGGTCCTGCGTGACCTTCGCCGGCTGATGCCGGCGGAGGACCTGATCTATTACGCCGACAGCGCGCACTGCCCCTACGGCGGGCAGCCCAACGCGGCGATCCAGGCGCGTGCCGTCGCCATCACCGAAGAACTGCTGGCGGCCGGCTGCAAGATGATCGTCGTGGCCTGCAACACCGCCACCATCGCCGCGGTCGAGCACCTTCGCGCGAACTACCCGGTGCCCTTCGTCGGCATGGAGCCGGCGGTCAAACCGGCCTGTGCGATGACCAGGACCGGCGTCGTCGGCGTGCTCGCCACCGGCGCGGCGCTCGGCGGCGAGAAATTCCATCGGCTGCTGGCGCAGCACGCCGCCGGCGTGCGCGTCATCACGCAGCCTTGTCCCGGGCTGGTCGAATGCGTCGAGGCGGGTGACCTGAAAGGCGCGTTCGTCGACGAACTGGTGAAACGCTACGTCCAGCCGCTGGCCCGCGCGCGCGCCGATGTCATCGTGCTCGGCTGCACGCACTATCCCTTCCTGCGCGATGCGATCCAGGCCGTGGCGGGCGCGCAGGTGCAGCTGATCGACACCGGCGAGGCGGTGGCGCGCCAGGCGCGCCGGGTGCTCGAGCGCGAAGAACTGCTCAATCCTTCGGCCGCCGACGGCGGTCTCGAATGGCGGACCAGCGGCGACAAGGCCGCGTTGGCGCCGATCGTCCGGAGCCTGCTGGCTTAAAGATCAGCGGCACGCCGCAGCCCGGGTGAAACCCGGGATTCCCCTCGAATACGAAGCGCAATCCCGGGTTTCACCCGGGCTACGGTGCCGTCGCCGTTCGTGGCGCGAGGCCCCAGGCGATCCCGACGCCACAGCGTCGGGAAACCGGCGCACCGGGCGTCAGATTCGCGCGTCAAGCCTTCGACAGGCGCACGAATTCCCGGGGAAAAGCGGCCCTCGTCGAGCGCGGGCGCCGTGGCACATGGGTTGCACTCCTTCGTGCGAGACCCGTCCCGCCCCGGAACCCGCCGCATGTCGAGCGCAGCAGACACCGCATCCTCCCCCGCCGCCGCCAGCAAGGGCGGCCGTTTCGGAATCGGCATGCTGCTGGGCGTCGCCCTGTTCTCGATCGCCGGCGCCGGTGGCGCCGCCTACTTCGTGCTCGGCAAGTCCAAGGCGGACGCGGCGAATGCCGAATCGCACGGGAATGATGCGCACGGCGCGCCGACCGCTCCGGCCACGTACCTGGCACTGGACCCGGCCTTCGTCGTCAATCTCGAATCGGCCGACGAGGCGCACTACCTGCAGGTGGACGTGCAATTGATGGCGCGCGATGCCCACGCGCTCGACACCGCCAAGATCCATGTCCCGGTGATCCGCAACAGCCTGTTGATGCTGTTCGGTCAACAGAAGCCGGCGGACATCGCCACGCGCGCCGGCAAGGAGAAATTGCAGCAGGTCGCGCTGGCCGAAGTGCAGAAGGTGCTGCAGGCGGAGACCGGAAAGCCGGTCGTCGAGGGTTTGTACTTCACCAGCTTCGTCATGCAATGAGCGTTCTCGCCCTCCCTTTCTCACGGACTCGCCCGTCATGAGCGCCACAGAGCTTCTTTCGCAAGACGAAATCGACGCGCTGCTGCATGGCGTGGATTCCGGAAAAGTCGACGTCGAGCCGCCGCCTTCGGCGCCGGGCGAAGCCCGGACGTTCGACTTCGCCACGCAGGACCGCATCGTGCGCGGCCGCATGCCGACGCTCGAGATGGTCAACGAGCGCTTCGCGCGCCTGTTCCGCATCGGCCTCTTCAACATGCTGCGCCGCCAGCCCGAGCTGACCGTGGTCGGCATCGAGATGATCAAGTTCGGCGAGTACACGCACTCTCTGTTCGTGCCCACCAGCCTGAACCTGGTGCGCGTGAAACCGCTGCGCGGCACCGCGCTGTTCATCTTCGAGCCGCGCCTGGTGTTCTCCGTCGTCGAGAACTTCTTCGGCGGCGACGGCAAGAACAAGACCAAGATCGAGGGCCGCGAATTCACGCCCACCGAGATGCGTGTCGTGCAGCTCATGGTGCGCCAGGTGTTCCAGGATCTGGTCGAAGCCTGGGGCCCGGTGATGCCGCTGGATTTCGAGTTCCTGAACTCGGAAGTGAACCCGCACTTCGCGAACATCGTGTCCCCGAGCGAGATCGTCTGCGTCTCCAAGTTCATGATCGAGCTCGAAGGCGGCGGTGGGCACCTGCACATCACCTTTCCGTACTCGATGCTCGAGCCGATCCGCGACCTGCTCGACGCCGGCCTGCAGTCGGATCGCACCGACAAGGACGAGCGCTGGCCGATCAGCCTGCGCGAGCAGATCCAGCACGCCGAAGTGGAGCTCGAAACCGAACTCGCCAACGCGACCATCTCGCTGCGCGACCTGATGCGTCTGAAGGCCGGCGACATCATCCCCGTCACCTTGCCCAAGGCGCTGGATCTCTGCGTCGAAGGCGTGCCCGTCTACCGCGGCCAGTTCGGCGTCGCCAACGGCCACAACGCGATTCGCATCGACGAAATCATCCGGCGTCCGCCGCTGAGCAAGACCCGAACCCTTTCCGGAGTGCCCGCATGAACGCACAAGCCAAACCCAACGTCGCACCTGCACAGTTCGAGCAGTTCGCCAGCGGCACCTCGGCGCCGAGCGCCAACGACGTCAACCTCGACGTCATCCTCGACGTGGCGGTCACGCTGTCGATGGAAGTCGGCCGCGCACGCATTCCCATCCGCAACCTGCTGCAGCTCAACCAGGGCTCGGTGGTGGAACTCGAGCGCGCCGCCGGCGAGCCGCTGGATGTCTACGCCAACGGCACGCTGATCGCGCACGGCGAAGTGGTGGTCGTCAACGAGCGCTTCGGTGTGCGGCTCACGGACGTCGTGAGCCCGGCCGAACGCATCAAGAAGCTGCGCTGATCCCGGAGACCTGACGTGGAAGGCGCTGGTTCCGTGGTGCAGATGGTGCTGAGCCTCGTGGCGGTCGTCGCCGTGATCCTGGGTCTGGCGTGGATGACGCGCCGCATGCAGGGACTGCGGGGTGCGTCGAACGGTGCGCTGCGCGTGAAGGCCACGATCGCGGTGGGCATGAAGGAGCGCGTCGTGCTGATCGAGGCCTCGGGCCGGCAGTTCGTGATCGGGGTGGCGCCGGGATGCGTCAATCTGATCGGCGCGGTCGAAGCGCAGATCGACGATGCGTCGCGTAGCCCGGGTGAAACCCGGGAAGGTGTGTCGTCCGACGAACCGGCGATCCCGGGTTTCACCCGGGCTACGGAGGCCAGCCCCAGCTTCAGGGACGCCTTCGCGCGCCAGCTGGGCCAGTTGCTCGGCCGATGATCCGTCCGCTTCGCGTTCTGCTGGTGTTCGGCCTGTTCCTGATCGCCGAACCGGGATTCGCACAACAGGCGATCGGCGGCCTGCCCGCCGTGACGGTCACGCCGGGCGCGGGTGGCACGTCCAGCTATAGCCTCAGCATCCAGGTGCTGGTGCTGATGACGCTGATCACGCTGCTGCCGTCGATCGTGCTGATGATGACGGCGTTCACCCGCATCATCGTCGTGCTCGGCCTCTTGCGGCAGGCGCTCGGCACCGGCCAGACGCCATCCAATCCGGTGCTGATCGGGCTGGCGCTGTTCATGACCTTGTTCGTGATGCAGCCCGTGATCGACCGCGTCTACAACGAGGCCGTAACGCCGTATCTCGACGGCCAGCTCGAACCCAAGCTCGCGCTGGAGAAGGCCTCGCAGCCCATCCGTGACTTCATGCTCAAGCAGACGCGCGAGACCGAGCTGATGACGTTCGCGAAGATCGCGAAGACCGGACCGTTCGAGTCGCCGGAGCAGATTCCGTTCGCCGTGCTGGCCGCGGCATTCGTCACCAGCGAGCTGACCACGGCGTTCCAGATCGGCTTCCTGCTGTTCATTCCGTTCATCGTCATCGACCTGGTGGTCTCCAGCGTGCTGATGTCGATGGGCATGATGATGCTCTCGCCGATGCTGATTTCCGCCCCGTTCAAACTGATGCTGTTCGTGCTGGTGGACGGCTGGGCGATCCTGATGGCATCGCTGGCCGGGAGCTTCGCCACGTGACGCCGGAAACGGTTCTGACGCAGTCCAACGAAGCGCTGAAACTGGCGCTGATGCTGGGCGCGCCGCTGCTGCTGACTGCGCTGGTCGTTGGACTGGTGGTGGGCCTGTTCCAGGCCGCGACGCAGATCAACGAGATGACGCTCAGCTTCATCCCCAAGGTCGTCGCGATGGCCGCCGTCGTGGTCGCCACCGGTCCGTGGATGCTCGGGATGCTGGTGGATTACACGCGGCGCCTGATCGAGAGCATTCCGGCACTGGTCGGATGACGATGCGTAGCCCGGACGAAGTCCGGAGCTTTTCCTCGAATTGCGACTGAAGCCCCGGACTTCGTCCGGGCTACGTCGGGAGAGGAACAGGCCTTGCACCTGACGCCGCGATGATCGAACTCCCCGTCGACGAGCTCCTCGCCAGCCTGCAGACCGGCTTGCTGGTGCTCGCGCGCATCGCGTCGATGCTGATGCTCGCGCCGGTGTTCGGCGAGCGCGGCGTGCCGCAGACGGTGCGGCTGATGCTGGTGCTGCCGCTGACGGTGCTGGTGCTGCCGCTGGTGCCGGTCGCCGACGCGCTGACGATGTTCAGCGCGGCCTGGGTCTGGGCGATGGCGCAGCAGGTGCTGATCGGCATCTCGATGGGCCTGACTTTGCGCCTGGTGTTCGAGGCGTTCGCGCTGGCAGGCGAACTGATCGCCAACAGCATGGGCCTGGGCTTCGCGCAGCTCGCCGATCCGGTGCGTGGCGTCAACACGCCGATCGTCGGCCAGTTCCTGATCATCGTGGCGAGCCTGCTGTTCGTCGCCACGGGTGCGCACCTGACGCTGATCGAAGGCCTCGTCGGCAGCTTTCGCGACCGGCCGGTGGCGCAGACCGCGCTCGACTGGGCGAGCGTGCGCCTGATGCTCGACTGGGCCGGCAGCCTGTTCGCCGGCGGTGTGCAACTCGCGCTGCCGGTGCTCGCGGCGATGCTTGCGGTGAACTTGGCGATCGGCGTGCTCGGCCGCTCCGCACCGACGATCAACCTGATGGCGGTGGGCTTCCCGCTGACGCTGGTGCTGGGACTGCTGATGCTGCGCTGGCTGCTGCCGGGCCTGGCCGAGCTGCTGACGCAATGGCTCGATGCGGCCTGGCCGATGCTCGAGCAACTGCCGGGAGGGGTCTGATCGATGTCGCAGGACCAGGACCGCACCGAACGCGCCACACCCAAACGGGAACGCGACGCCCGCGAGAAAGGCCAGGTCGCGCGTTCGCGCGAACTGACCACCGCGGTGCTGGTCGCCGGTGGCGCCGCCGTGCTGATCGCCAGGGGCGACGACATGACGATGCAGGCCGCGCAGCTGTTGCGCGAAGCCCTGATCATCACGCCGGCGGATCTGGCATCGACGGCGGACCTGGCGCGGGTGCCGGGCCGGATCCTGCGGGCCGGGCTGATGATCGTCGCGCCGATCCTCGCGCTGGGATTCGCCGCAGCGCTGGTCGGCCCCCTGATGCTCGGCGGCTGGAATTTCAGTTCGAAGGCCCTGATGCCGCAATTCTCGCGGCTCGATCCGATGGCGGGCCTGGGCCGCATCTTCTCCGGCCGCGCGCTGATGGACCTGCTGCTCGGCCTGCTCAAGGTGAGCGTGCTCGGAGGAATCGGTGCGGCGGTGCTGTGGTCGCAGCGCGCGCAGCTCGCCGGGCTTGCCCGAATGGATCCCCTGACGGCGATGGGCACGGCCGGCAGCATCATCATGGGCCTGCTCGGCTGGCTAGCGCTGGGGCTGGGCGTGATTGCGGCGCTCGACGTGCCCTGGCAGTGGTTCCGTCACGGCAAGGAACTGCGCATGACGCGCCAGGAAGTGCGCGACGAGTACAAGCAGTCGGAAGGGCGGCCCGAGGTCAAGGCGAAGATCCGTCAGGTGCAGCAGTCGCTGGCGCGGAGCCGGATGATGGACGCGGTGCCCACGGCCGACGTCATCGTCACCAACCCGACGCATTACGCGGTCGCGCTGCGCTACTCGTCCGATCGCATGCGCGCGCCCAAGGTCGTCGCCAAGGGCGCGGACGTCGTCGCCGCCGCGATCCGCGACCTCGCGCGCGAGCACCGCGTGCCGATCGTCTCGGCGCCGCCGCTGGCACGCGCGCTATACCGGTCCGTTGCGCTCGATCAGGAAATCCCGGCCGCGCTGTTCCAGGCCGTGGCGCAGGTCCTGAGCTACGTCTACCAGCTGCGCCGGTGGCGGGCGGGGACGCCTGCGCCGGTCGTGCCGGAGGTCGGCGATCTTCCGGGTGGAGAAATCGACCCGGCGCCACCGTCCTGACAGGCGATTCACCATGAAGGAACAGGAACTGCACGTCGGCATCCGATCCTCTCTGGGCGCGTGTGGAACTTGACGGGCATGAAGAGCCGAGGCGACGAAATCGCAGTGGTCCACGCGCGGGCGGCGGTCGATGCCGCTACCGCCGCGGGACATGCGCGCTTGCTCTCTCTGGTGCTTCCGCTGGTCGGTGCGCTGATGCTGGCCTTGGGCTGGGTACTCTCCGACGGCCCTGGCCCGCATACGTTCGATCTTTCCTTCGTCGTCGGTTGCGGCCTGCTGTTGCTGCTCGTCGCAGGTTTGTTCCGCGCGCGCCTGGTGACTTACGGATTCGCCTCCGTATCGGGGGTCGCGCTGACCAGTGCACTGATGGTCGAGCGCATCCTGGTGATGTTCATGCAGGGCCACTTCGACCCGCAACAGCAGACGCTGTTCGTGCCCGTATTCGCCGGTTTGCCGTTGCTGTATGTGATGACGTTCGTGCTGCTGCCACCGCAGTGGGCGGAGCGGGTGGCGGTGAGCCTGTGGCTGCTGATCTCGATGCTGATCACCACGCTGACGATGCCGCACTGGCACCAGCCGGAGCAGCACGCTCCGATCGTGATGCTGCTGTCCTTCGTCTGGCTCGGTCACAGCACCTACCTGGTCCTGTTCTCGGCCGCGTGGCGCCGCCAGCAGATGCTGGTCGATCGTCACGCCAGGCTCGCCTCCGCCGAGCGTGGACTGCTCGAGCACGTGCGCCAGAGCGAAGCGCGCTTTCGCAGCCTGTTCGACCTGGCCGCCGTCGGCATCAACGTCACCGATGCCGCGGGCCGCTACCTGATGGTCAACGAGCGGATGGCCGACATGGTCGGCTACTCGCGCGACGAACTGGTTGGCATGAATTTTCGCGACCTGAGTCCGCCCGAAGACGGCGCGATCACGGCGCGCCTGATGGACAGCCTCGCCGACGGCACCGCCGAACGTTTCCGGCAGGAGAAGGCCTACCTGCGCAAGGACGGCAGCCGCGTCGACGTCGAGGTCTTCACGCGCGAGCTGGACGGCGGCGAGGGGCAGGAGCGGCGGTTCATCTGCGTGGCGCTCGATGTCAGCGAGCGCAAGCGCGCCGATGCGCTGGCGGCCGAACACCGGCAGATCCGCGACTTCCATTTCGAGAACACGCCACTGGCGGTGGTCGAGTGGGACATGGAGATGCGCGTGCGGCGCTGGTCGAAGCGTGCCGAGCAGGTGTTCGGATGGACCGAGGCCGAAGCCCTGGGTCGGACCGGCGAAGAGTTGCGCATGTTCCCGGTCGAGGAGCGCGAGCCGCGCCGGCTGCGAATCTCGCGCCTGTTCAACGGCGAGGTGGATCGCTCGACGATCAAGATAGCGATGCTGCGTCGTGGAGGTCGAAGCCTCTGGGCGGAGGTGCACAACGCCGTCGTGCGCAGGCCGGACGGCAGCGTCCAGGCGCTGGTTTCGATGGCGCTGGACATCACCGAAAGCGAAGAAATGCTGCGCATGCTCAACGAGAGCGAGGCGCGGTTTCGCAGCATCTTCAACCAGGCCGCGGTCGGCATCGCGCTGCTGGACGCGGACGGCCGCTGGCTCAACGTCAACCAGAAGCTGTGTGAGATCACCGGCTATTCGCTGGACGAGCTGATGCAGGTCAACTTCCAGTCGATCACGCATCCCGATGATATCGAGCGCGATCTGCACATGTCCGCGGCCGTGATGGATCGTACGATCGATCACTACTCGATGGAGAAGCGTTACATCCGCAAGGACGGCAGCCTGGTCTGGGTGCTGCTGTTCGTGCGCCGGCTCGATGCGACCGACGACCTGCCGGCGCGCTTCGTCTCGGTGGTCGAGGACATCGACGAGCGCAAGGCGGCCGAGTCGCGCGTGCGTGCGCTCACGGCCAGCCTGGAATCGCGCGTTGCCGAACGCACCGCGCAGCTGCGCGACATCATCCGTGCCGGCCAGCGTCGCAACGAGGAACTCACGCTGATCACCGACATGGGGCGCCTGCTGGCGGCCGCCACCGACATGTCCGAAGCCACGACGGTGGTGACGCGCTACCTGCCCCGCATCTTTCCGCTCGCAGACGGCGCGCTGTACCTGGCCGACCCGGCGCATGAGCGCTTCGATCGGAAGGCGAACTGGGGCGAGGCCAAGCCGGGCGCTCTGACGTTCGAGCGCGGGGAATGCTGGGCGATCCGGCGCGGCGAGACCCATCACGTCGAAGGCGAGCCCGACGCCTTGCACTGCGCCCACGTTCATTGCGACAGCCGCACGCATCCGCACCTGTGCGTGCCGATCCAGTCGCTGGGCGCGCCGCTGGGCCTGATCGAGCTGGCCTGGGGCCGGACCTCGGAAGGCTGGGCGCCGGAGATTCCACTGATCAAGACCGTCGCCGAGAAGATTGGTCTGGCTTTCGGCAACCTGCGCCTGCGCGAGGAGCTCAGCCGGCAGGCGCTGCTCGATCCGCTGACCGGCCTGAACAATCGGCGCTGGCTGGAGGCCGCGCTGCGCATGCGCGTGGCGCGCCATTCGCGCAGCGGCGAAGGCTTCGCGGTGCTGATGATCGACGTCGACCACTTCAAGTCGGTCAACGACGTCTACGGTCACGAGGCCGGCGATCGTGCCTTGCAGGAGATCGGAGCGGCCCTGCTGCGCTGCGTGCGCGAAGGCGAAGCGGCGGCGCGTTTCGGCGGCGAAGAGTTCACCGTCGTGCTGGACACCTCGGGAAAAATCGACGCGCAGGGCGCCGCCGAACGGATGCGGCTCGCGGTCACGGCGATCCGCGTGAGGCTCAAGGATCGCGATCTGCCGCCGTTGACGGTGTCGATCGGGGTGGCGATGTATCCCGGCGACGGCGACGACGCCCAGTTGGTGGTGGAGCGTGCGGATGAAGCCTTGTACGAGGCCAAGCGCAACGGCCGTAACCAGGTACGGATGGCCGGCGGCGACGCCGCGGCGGTATCGGGGCACGGCGCCGGCCCGACGGCGCCGGTGACGCATTGAGCCAACGTAGCCCGGGTGAAACCCGGGATTGCGCTCGGTGTGCGAGGGAACCCCCGGGTTTCACCCGGGCTACGGTGACAACGCTTCCCTAGAACAGAACTTGCTCGTACCGCTCAAACACAAGGCGGAACATGAGCAGCCAGACCAGCGGCCTCCTCGCGAAACTCGGAATGCTCCGCGGCCTCGGCCTCGGGGCGCCGCTGCTGTTGCTGAGCATCCTGGCGATGATGGTGGTGCCGCTGTCGCCGGTGGTGCTGGACCTGGCGTTCACATTCAACATCGCGCTGTCGATCGTCATCCTGCTGTCGGTCGTCAACGTGATGCGGCCGCTGGATTTCAGCGCCTTTCCCACGGTGCTGCTGATGGCCACGCTGCTGCGCCTGGCGCTGAACGTGGGCTCCAGCCGCGTGGTGCTGCTGCACGGACACCAGGGCCCGCATGCCGCCGGACAGGTCATCGAGAGCTTCGGCGAGTTCGTCGTCGGCGGCAGTTTCGCGGTCGGTATCGTGGTGTTCGTGATCCTGACGATCGTGAACTTCATGGTCGTCACCAAGGGCGCCGAGCGCGTCTCGGAAGTGTCGGCCCGCTTCATCCTGGACGCGCTGCCCGGACGCCAGATGGCGATCGACGCGGATATGAACGCCGGATTGTTGACGCGCGAAGAGGCCAAGGCGCGGCGTGACGAGGTGCGCGAGGAAGCGGACTTCTACGGCTCGATGGACGGCGCCTCGAAGTTCATCCGCGGCGACGCCATCGCCGGCATCCTGATCCTGTTCATCAACATCGTCGGCGGCCTGTTCATCGGCACGATGGAACACGGGCTGGATCTGGCGACGGCCGGTCGCAACTACACCCTG
The DNA here is from genome assembly GCF_004364935.1 of Panacagrimonas perspica. Classification (GTDB taxonomy): domain Bacteria; phylum Pseudomonadota; class Gammaproteobacteria; order Nevskiales; family Nevskiaceae; genus Panacagrimonas; species Panacagrimonas perspica. Next base: position 325,099 of record NZ_SOBT01000011.1, read on the forward strand.
CTGACGATCGGCGACGGACTGGTGGCGCAGGTGCCGTCGCTGCTGATGTCGGTGGCGGTCGCGGTGCTGGTCACGCGCATGTCGCGCGCGCAGGACATCGCCGGCACCGTGATGAAGCAGGTCTTCGCGCAGCCCAAGGTGCTGGGCGTGGCGTCCGGCGTGCTGGGTCTGGTCGGCCTGATTCCGGGCATGCCCAATCTCGTCTTCCTGCTGCTGTCCGGAGCCTGCGGTGGCGGCGCGTGGCTGCTGGCCAGGCGCGCTGCGCGTCCGCCAGCGGAGCCGGTCGAGACGCCGAAGTCCGACAAGCCCGCGGAACTGAGCTGGGACGACGTGCAGCCCGAAGATCCGTTGGGCCTGGAAGTGGGCTACCGCCTGATCCCGCTCGTCGATCCGCGCCAGGGTGGCGAGCTGATGCCGCGCATCAAGGGCATCCGCCGCAAGCTGACGCAGGAACTCGGCTTCCTGGTGCCGCCGGTTCACATCCGCGACAACCTGGAGCTGCCGCCCAACGGCTATCGCATCACCTTGCTCGGCGTGCCGCTGGCCAGCGGGCAGATCCACGCGGACCGCGAACTCGCGCTCAATCCGGGCCGCGTGTTCGGAACCCTCGAAGGCATCGCCACCAAGGATCCGACGTTCGGCATGGAAGCAGTGTGGGTCGAACGCGGCCGGCGCGAGCATGCGCAGTCGCTCGGCTACACCGTCGTCGACGCGGCGACCGTGATCGCCACGCACCTGTCACACCTGGTGGGCGAGCACATCGCAGAACTCTTCGGCTTCGACGAGGCGCAGCAACTGCTGAACGGCCTGGCCAAGTCGTCTCCGAAACTCGTCGAGGACCTCGTCCCCAAGGCGATGCCGCTCGCGATTTTCGTGAAGGTGCTGCAGGGCCTGCTCGCCGAACGGGTGTCGATCCGCAACCTGCGCGTGATCGCCGAAGCCTTGGCGGAGGCCGCGCCGCGCAGCCAGGATCCCGTCGTGTTGACGGGCGCGGCACGTGTCGCGCTGAGCCGACAGATCGTGCAGGAAATCAACGGTCTCGATGAGGAGCTGCAGGTCCTCACGCTGGCCGCGCCTTTGGAACAGGTGTTGCAGAACAGCGTCGCAACGGGCAACGCCGCTCTCGAACCTGGACTCGCCGAACGCATGCACACCTCGCTGGTCACTCACGCACAGAAACAGGAGTCGAGCGGCCGCGTGCCGGTGCTGCTGGTGCCGCAGGCGCTGCGGCCGATCCTGTCGCGCTTCACGCGCCAGACGATCCCCGCGTTGCGAGTGCTCGCCTACAACGAAATTCCCGAATCACGCCGCGTCCGCATCGCCGGCGCGGTGGGCGCGTAAGGACCGCACATGAAGATCAAGCGTTTCATCGCTCCGACGATGCGCGATGCCATGCGCCTGGTGCGCGAGGAGCAGGGGCCGGATGCGGTGATCCTGTCGAACCGGCGCCTGGAGAACGGCATCGAAGTCGTTGCCGCCACCGATTACGACGCGGCGCTCGTGCAGCAGGCCGCGCAGCGTGTGGAGCCGATCTTCGAAGAGCGCGTTCCGGTGCGCGCCGTCGAAGCGCAGATCGTGATACCGGCTCCCGTTGCTGCGCCTGCGCCGCCCCCTGTGCCCACAGTTGCAGTGGCTGCGCCTGCCCCTCGTGTGCCGGCGCAGGACCCTGCCATCGCCGGGCTCAAGGACGACATGCAGGCGCTGCGCCGCCTGATGGAACAGCAGGTCGCCGGCATGGCCTGGAACGACATGAAGACGCGCAACCCGGTTCGGGCCGACGTCGTGCGACGTCTGCTCGGCCTGGGCCTGGAGCTCAAGCTCGCTCGCGAGATCGCCTCCGAGATTCCCGAAGGCACCGACGCCGATCGCGCGCGCTTCCTGCCGATGGCATTGCTCGCGCGGCGCATGCCGACGTTCAAGCACGAGTGGCTCGATGCGACGACCGCGCCCGGCAACGATGGCCGCCACGAAGTCATCGCGCTCGTCGGCGCCACCGGCGTGGGCAAGACCACGACGATCGCCAAGCTCGCCGCGCGTTACGTGCAGCACTGGGGTCTGCGCGACGTCGCGCTGATCACCACCGACCATTTCCGCATCGGAGCCCAGGAGCAGCTCTTCACGTACGGACGCCTGCTGGGCGTGCCGGTGCTCACCGCCGACAACCAGCGCGAGCTGTGCCTGGCGCTCGATAAACTCAAGGACCGCAAGCTGGTGCTGATCGACACTGCCGGCATGTCGCCGCGCGATCAGAACCTGCAGAAGCAGTTCGCGATGCTGTCCGGCCTGCCGGTGCCCAATCGCACCGCGCTCGTCCTGTCGGCCGCCAGCCAGATCGCCGATCTCGACGATCAGTACCGCCGCTTCGCCGCCGCCGCTCCGAGCGCCGTGATCCTGACCAAGCTCGACGAGGCCACGCGCGTCGGCGCGGCGATCTCCGCGATCACGCGCCACGCCATTCCGCTGGCATACGTCACCGATGGCCAGCGCGTGCCGGAGGATCTGTCGGCCGCACGTCCCGACCAGCTCGTCCTGCGCGCCGTGGCTGCGACACGCGCCGGTGCGGCACCGCCGGACGACGATGAACTTTCATATCAGTTTGCAGGAGCGGCCCATGGGTAAACACGATCAGGCAGCGGGATTGCGCGTATTGCGGCCCGCCAAGCCGGTACAGGTGATCGCGGTCGCCAGCGGCAAGGGCGGGGTTGGAAAGACCAGCGTCTCGGTGAATCTTTCCACCGCGATGGCGCAGAGCGGAAAGCAGGTGATGCTGCTCGACGGCGATCTGGGTCTGGCCAATGTGGACGTGATGCTGGGACTGCAGCCGACCTGCAATCTGGCCAACGTGCTCGAAGGCAAGTGCACGCTCGACGAGACGATCCTGATGGGTCCTTCGGGACTGATGGTGATCCCGGCTTCGAGCGGCAAGAAGAACATGGCCGAGCTCAATCGCGCCGAGAACGCCGGACTGATTCGCGCGTTCAGCGAATTGTCCCGGCCGATCGACGTGCTGGTGATCGATACCGCGGCCGGCATCGCCGACTCGGTGATCAGCTTCACGCAGGCGGCGCAGGAAGTGATCGTCGTGATCTGTAACGACCCGGCTTCGCTGACCGACGCGTACGCGCTGATCAAGGTTCTCAACCGCGACCACGGCGTGGAGCGCGTGCAGGTGCTGGCCAACATGGTCCAGAACCTCACCGAAGCCAAGGAAGTGCACGAAAACCTGCGCCGCGTCGCCGAACGCTTCCTCGACGTGACGCTCAACTTCATGGGCTTCGTGCCGCAGGACGAATGGCTCAAGCGCGCCATCCGCCGCCAGCAGCCGGTGGTGCAGGCGTATCCGAATTCCGCGGCGGCGCTGGCATTCGCTGGCCTCGCGAAGAAGGCCGAGAGCTGGGGTCTGCCCAAGGGTGCGCGCGGGAATCTCGAATTCTTCGTCGAGCGCCTCGTGGAACGCGGAACCGGTCAGCTCGCGGGCGTGGCTGTATGAGATTTCAGGTGCGGGATGCACGGATGAGCCAGGCGTGGAGGAGCGGATCATGAGCGCACTGCCCAGAGAGGCCGTTGCCCGCTACGAGCGATCGCGGTCTCCCGACGCCAACCTGATGAACCAGCATGCGGGCCTGGTGAAGCGCATCGCTTATCACCTGGCGGCGCGTCTTCCGACGAGCGTCGAGATCGACGATCTCATCCAGGCCGGCAGCATCGGCTTGCTCGAGGCGGCGCGGAACTATCAGGGCGATCGCGGCGCGAGCTTCGAGACGTACGCCGGCATCCGCATTCGCGGCGCGATGCTCGACGAACTGCGTCGCGGAGACTGGGCGCCGCGCTCGCTGCATCGCCGCGCACGCGACGTGGCCACTGCGATGCGCGCGATCGAACAGGAAACCGGACGCGAGGCCAAGGACGTGGAAGTCGCCGAGCGTCTGGGCATTTCGCTCGCCGAATATTTCGACGCCGTCGCCGACTCGGCCCGCTGCCAGGTGATGTCGGCAGATGGCTTCGCCGACGGTGAAGGCTTCGACGCACCTGCCGAAGACGGCGATCCGGACCAACAGTTCAGCCGCGCCGAATTCCAGGTCGAGCTGATCAAGGCCATCGGTGGCCTGCCGGAGCGCGAGAAGCTGGTGATGTCGCTGTATTACGAGCGCGAACTCAATCTCAAGGAGATCGGGAAAGTGCTGGACGTCAGCGAAAGCCGCGTCTGCCAGATCCATGGACAGGCGCTGGTGAGATTGCGCGCGCGGCTCGGTGACTGGGCGAACGTGGCGTTGGGTTGAGTTGCGTAAACAGGAATATTCACCGCAAAGGCGCAAAGGAAAAAGAAAGGTCGCAAAGGCTTTTCAATTGTTGTTCTTTGCGTTCTCTCTTTTTCCTTTGCGACCTTTGCGACAAAAGCTTTTCTCTTCAATGCCGAGAACCGAAGCATGGACAAGAACGCAAGAATCCTGATCGTGGACGACTTCTCGACGATGCGGCGCATCGTCAAGAACCTGCTCGCCGACCTGGGCTACACCAACACGCAGGAAGCCGACGACGGCAAGACCGCGTGGCCGATGCTGCTGGCTGGCGGGTTCGAGTTCGTCGTCACCGACTGGAACATGCCCGGGATGACCGGCATCGACCTGCTCAAGGCGATCCGCGGCGAGCCCAAGCTGGCGAGCCTGCCGGTGCTGATGGTGACCGCCGAGGCGCAGCGCGACCAGATCATCGAGGCTGCCAAGGCTGGCGTGAACGGCTACATCATCAAGCCCTTCACCGCCGTGACCTTGAAGGAAAAGCTGGACAAGATCTTCGCGCGACTCGCCGAAGCCGCGTAATCCACGCGCTCCGGAGTGCTTCGGTGAACGCACCTTTCCAAACGCTGCCGGCCCGCGCCGATCAGCTTGCGCGCATGCGCGAACTCGTATCTCTGCTGGAAGCCGGCGACGACGCCGGTTTCGAAGCGCGCTTCTCCAGCCTGCTGCAGTCGCGCGACCAGGGCCTGTTCGTCAGCGTCGCGCGCCTGACGCGCGACCTGCACGACGCGGTCCGCGGACTGAGCTTCGACGAACAGCTGTCGACGCTCGCCGGCCGCGAAATTCCGGACGCCTGTTCGCGTCTCGACTACGTGACCCGCGTGACCGAAGAGGCCGCGCACAAGACGCTGGACCTGGTCGAGCAGTGCCAGCAGCTCACGCAGGACATCGTGTTGGCCACGCACGACATCTCGGCGGCCTGCCATCGCGCGCACATCTACGCGGGCTCGCCGTACAGCTTGTCGGGCCTGGTCGTGAGCGTCGACGAGACGCGCGATCACATCGTCAACAGCGCGGCGAGTCTGCGCGACCGGCTGTCGAAGCTGGCGCAGGCGCAGGAGTACCAGGATCTCGCCGGCCAGGTGATCAAGAAGGTCACGACGCTGGTGCGCAGCGTGGAGCGGGCCTTGATCGACCTGCTGCGCGCATCCGGCGGAGCGGTGGCTTCGCGGCCGTCCGATGCGCCTGCCAATCATCTGCACGGCCCTGCGGTCGCGGGTGTCACGCCGCTGGCGGTCAGCCAGGACGACGCCGACTCGCTGCTCGCCGATCTCGGATTCTGAGAGAGACACGACCATGCCCGCCGTCGACGACGAGATTCGCGCCGACTTCCTGATGGAAGCCGGCGACCTGATCGAGAACCTGGGCGGACAGCTCGTCGAGCTGGAATCGCGGCCGGACGATTCCGACCTGCTCAACGCGATCTTCCGCGCTTTCCACACGGTCAAGGGCGGCGCCGGCTTTCTGGCCATCACGCCGCTGGTGGAGTTGTGCCACGCCACCGAGGACGTGTTCAACGCACTGCGCAACGGCAAGAGAAGTGTCGACGCCGCGTTGATGGACGCCGTCCTGCAGGCCGTCGACCAGGTGCAGGCCATGATGGCCAGCGTCGCCGGCAACCAGGTGCCGCAGCCTGCGCCACCTGCGCTCATCCAGACGCTGCACGGTCTGCTCGCAGCGCATGCGCCCGTGGCGCCGCCTGTGGCGGCGCCGGTCGAGAAGAAGAAAAAGAAGGCGAAGCCGGCTCCGCCGGTGGATCCGGATGCGATCAGCGAAGACGAATTCGAAGCGCTGCTCGATCAGATGGCCGCGGACAAGAAATCCGGGAACGTCGCGCCGGATGCGGCGAAGAGTTCCGACGACGCGATCAGCGAGGACGAGTTCGAAGCGCTGCTCGATCAGATGGCGGCCGAGAAGAAGTCCGCGAGCCCCGCGCCGGCAACCGCAGTGGCGCATCCGTCGGCGAAACCTTCTCACCCGGAACCCGCAAGGAAGGCGCCGGCGACGAATGTCGCGCCGCCGCCCGCGTCTGCGCCTGCCGAAACCTCGGTGCGCGTCGACACCGTCAAGCTCGACCGCATGATGAATCTGGTCGGCGAACTGGTGCTGGTGCGCAACCGTCTCAAGGCACTGGCCACCGAGGCGGGAGGCGAAGTGGGTCGCGCAGTGCGCGAACTCGACTTCATCACGCGCGGCCTGCAGGGCGCCGTGATGCAGGTGCGCATGCAGCCGATCGGCAAGGTCTTCTCGCGCTTCCCGAAGCTGGCGCGCGATGTCGCGCGCGGCCTGGGCAAGCAGGTCGAGGTCACGCTGATCGGGCAGGACACCGATCTCGACAAGAATCTGGTCGAGGCGCTGGCCGATCCGCTGGTGCACATGGTGCGCAACAGCGTCGACCACGGCATCGAGATGCCCGAACTCCGGATCGCCCGTGGCAAGCCCGCTGCCGGACAGCTCAAGCTCGAGGCGCGCCAGGAAGGCGATCACATCCGCATCACGGTGCGCGACGACGGCGGCGGCATCGACCCCGAGCGCGTGCGCACCAAGGTCGTCGAGAAGAAGCTGATGGATGCGGCGTCGGCGGCGCGGCTTTCACACGAAGAATGCCTGCAGCTGATCTTCCTGCCCGGTTTCTCGACCAAGGATCAGGTCTCGGACCTGTCGGGTCGTGGCGTGGGCATGGACGTGGTCAAGCAGCGCATCCTGTCGCTCAACGGCTCGGCGACGATCGAATCGCAGGCCGGGCAGGGCAGCGCGGTGCACCTGCGCGTGCCGCTCACGCTGGCGATCCTGCCGGCGCTGATGATCGATGCTGGTGAGCGCCAGTTCGCGCTGCCGCTGGCGATGGTGGCCGACGTGTTCGCGCTGGATCCGTCCGCCGTGCGCAAGGTCGGGCACTGGAACGTGGCGCCGCTCAAGCGCGAAAACCTGCGCCTGATCGATCTCGAACTCTGGGCCGGCGCGACCGACATTTCCGGGACACGGCACGTCGTGGTGGTCATGCTCGGCGAAGAACGGTTCGGCCTGATCGTGCGCCAAGTGCGCGGCCGTGAAGAGGTGGTCATCAAGCCGCTCGGCGCGACCTTGCGCGGGCTGGCCGGTGTCGCGGGCGCCACGGTGACACCGCAGGGGCGCGTCGCACTGATCGTCGATGTGCCGGGTCTGGTCCAGACGCACGCGAAGTCGGTCTAGACGGATGAACCGGTCGTCGGCGAGGGCTTCCGTGTTTCGTTCGCGGCGGGGGGAAACCCGTTCGCCGCGACAGCGACACGGCATGTCCGGCTTCTGCACCGCATATCCGCCTGGCGGAACCCGTCGGGAAAAAGGACTTCAGCTTTCGACGATTCCGCCGAAAACCTAGGTCATGGACATCCTCAGCATCATCGGTTTCATCCTCGCCATGGTCGCGCTGATCGGCGGGTCCATTCTGAAAGGCTCCGGTGTCGCGGCGCTGTGGGGCCCTGCGGCGTTCGTCATCGTCATCGTCGGCACGTTCGGTTCCATCACCGTGCAGACGCCGATGCCGGCGTTCAAGCACGGCATGAAGATGGCCAAGTGGATCTTCATGCCGCCGTCGCTGGACGGCAGGGGCCTGATCGCGAAGATCGTCGAGTGGAGCAATGCCGCGCGCAAGCAGGGCCTGCTCGCGCTCGAAGGCAGCATCGCCACCGAGGGCGACGGCTTCATCAAGAAGGGCCTGCAGATGCTCGTCGATGGCGCCGAGCCGGAGACGATCCGCAACACGCTCGAGACCGAGATGCAGGCCAAGGAGCACTTCGACCTGATGGGCGCCAAGGTCTGGGAGGGCATGGGCATCTACGCACCCACGCTGGGCATCATCGGCGCGGTGATGGGTCTGATGGCGGTCATGCAGAACCTCGCCGACCCTTCGAAGCTCGGTCACGGCATCTCGGCCGCGTTCATCGCCACGATCTACGGCATCGCCTCGGCCAACCTGTTCTTCCTGCCGATGTCGTCGAAGCTCAAGAGCGTGATCGGCGACCAGACGCGCGTGCGCGAGATGATCATCGAGGGCCTGATCGCGATCTCGCAGGGCGAGAATCCGCGCGTCATCGAGACCAAGCTGCATGGGTTCCTGCATTGAACGCCATGAACAAGGAATCGGGAATCGGGAATCGTGACGGCGCCATCGCCGCAACGGACCTGCTTTCATCTTTTCCGGCTTCGACGATTCCCGTTTCCCGTTTCCCGATTCCCGGCTTCTAGTCATGGCCAAGAAAGCCAAGCACGAGGACCACATCAACCACGAGGCCTGGGCCATTCCCTATGGCGACCTCGTCACCCTGCTGCTTGCGTTCTTCGTGGTGCTGTACTCGATGTCCTCGGTCAACGAGGGCAAGTACCGTGTGCTGTCGGATTCGCTCAACGCCGCATTCGGCGGCGCGCCGCGCTCGCCGACGCCGATCCAGGTCGGCCCCAAAACGCAGAGCCCGAGCAGCAGTCCGCGGCCGCGCATGCTCCAGGCCGCGCCACCGCAGCAGGGTGTCCGCGGTTCGGAGAAGGCTTTTCAGAAGCCCGATCTGCCGGGGCTCGCGCTGGGCTTCCACGTGGGCGGCGGCGGTGGACGCAGCGGCGCGCGTGCACGCGAGCAGCTCGAGAAAATGTCCGAGCAGGTGCAGGCGGCGCTCGGCGACATGATCGCGCGCAAGCAGGTGCTGGTGCGCCGTCACGAGGAATGGCTGGAGATCGAGATCCAGACCGACATTCTCTTCACCAGCGGCTCTGCACGGCTGGGCAACGAGGCCGGCGGGGTGCTCGATCGGCTTGCCGACGTGCTGCGCACCTTCGACAACCGCCTGCGCATCGAAGGCCACACGGACGACGTGCCGATCGCGACGCGTGAGTTCCCGTCGAACTGGGAACTCTCAGCCGCCCGCGCGGCCAGCGTCGTCCATCGGTTCATGGCGCGCGGCGTGGAGCCACGCCGCATGACCGTGCTCGGCCTCGCCGAATTCAACCCGGTCGCCGAGAACACGGATGCGGCCAGCCGCAACCGCAACCGTCGTGTCGTCATCGTCGTGCTGGCCAATTCGGGTTCGAAGCTGCCTTCGCTGACGACGACGACTTCTGCTGAAGACAAGGCCGCGCCCGCGGTTCCGGAGCGCGTCGCCACGAGTGTGTCCACGGCCTCGTCCATCGTCGCCACACGGGAGCATTCCCAACCATGAGCGCTGTCGTCTTTCCGAAAGCCACGCCCGAAGTCGGGCGCGATGGGGATGGGGGTCGCGACGGCGACGTCGTGCGTCGCTGGATCGGCTTTGAGCTCGCGGGCCAGCTCTACGGTGTGCCGATCCTGGCGGTGCAGGAAGTCCTGGCGACGGCCGAGATCGAGCCGGTGCCCGGTACCGCGCACGAGGTGCTGGGCGTCATCAACCTGCGCGGACAGATCGTCACGGTGATCGACCTTCGGCTACGCCTGGGCCTGAGCGCATCGGCGTCCGCGGCCGGGCCGCTGGTGGTCTTCGATGGTCCCTCCGAAACCCTGGCCGCACGCGTCGACAGGGTCACGCACGTTCGGCGCATTCCGGATCCGGCGATCAAGCCGGCCCCGCGTTCGGGTGGCGCCCCCTGCGCCGCGGTCCTGGGCATCGTGACCCGGGATGCGGAACTGATGACCTTGCTCGACGTTCCGGCGCTGATGCGCTGAGACCGTAGCCCGGGTGAAACCCGGGGCTGCGCTTCGTGTGCGAACGAAACCCCGGGTTTCACCCGGGCTACGGTAGCCGCGACCTCCTCGCGCGACCCGCGGCTCGTGACTGGTTCCCGTCGCATAAAAGTCGGGGCCAGCACGACCCCACGTAGGGGATTCCCCCACCTGCTTCCCGTTCCGACGCCCCGGGCGTCCGAATGTCGGCGCGCCGCAATGTGAATCGAGCGTCAAGTGCAATGTGGGTACCACGACATCGCGAACACGCGCACACCGAAAGGCGCAACGGCGAGTCCATGCAATTCACTTCAGCGTTTCAGCATTTGGGGGGTCGGAATCGTGCCGCTGGTTCGCTTGCTCGCCCTCCTTGCGCTGGCATCGCTCCTCGGAGCCTGCGCTGCTCCGAAGTACCGCCCCTACGATCCGGCCGCGCGCACCAAGGTCATGAGCATCGGCCTGCTCACGCCCGCGGTTTCGGACACGGTCGCTGTTCGCATGGAAGTGCATCCCGGCCAGAGCTTCGGCGTGGTCGGCATGCTGATCGCCGAGGGCGACATGGAGGGCAAGACCGGCCAGTTCACGCGCGCCGCCAAGGGCAAGGGCTTCGTCTGCAGCAAGACGTTCCTGACGCAGCTCGACGCCGGCCTGCGCGGCGGCGGATACGACGTGAAGACGATCGAAGTGACGCGTCCGTACCACGAGTACGCGTTCCTGGAGCAGTACCCGAAAGCCGACGGCAGCGTCGACGCCTATCTCGATCTCTACACCGACGTGGTCGGCTATATCGCGGCCGGCGGCGGCACGCCGTACCGCCCGACCGTGTACCTCAATGTCCGCCTGGTGCGCGCCACCGATCACAAGGTGCTCTACCAGGACCGCATCACCTACAACGCCTTCGGCGACGGCGGCGGCGCGATCACGCTGACCGCCGCCAAGGACTACGAATACTGGAATTTCGATGCCCTCGTGGCCGATCCGGCCCGGGCGCTGGAAGGTCTGCAGATCGCGATGCGCGCGACCGGCGACGAACTGGCCCGCCAACTCCGCTGAGCACTGACGACATGAAGAACGCCTTTCGCATCCTGATGCTGTCGCTGCTCGCCGTGGCCGCCACCGGCTGCGCCAGCCGCGGTCCCGCCGCCGTGACGCGGATGCAGGCCCCGGGCTGCGACGCGAGGTGGGACATGTCGAATGCGCAGGCGATCCAGGTGGATTCGCTGCGCACGGTCCAGCACAGCTTCGAGGCGGGCACCGGCTGCGTCGCCGAGTCCGATGGCAGCGCGGTGTCCTATGCGGTGTTCCGTCTGCCCCGCTATCGCGAGGACTACACGCTGCAGATCGACAGCCAGATCAACGGGCGCAGCCTGTTCGCCCCCGAGGTGCTGACGCTCGACGCATCCGGCAAGGTGCTGCGCGAGGTCCCCTTCGAACGTTTCGCGCTGCGCGGAGATCGCCTGCAGACCACGATGTTCTTCAGCCAGGACAACGCCGATGAGCAATACCTGCTGATGCGCTCGGCGCGCCAGGTGGTCGGCCACGGCGAGCGTCGCGTGGTGTCCGGATCGTTCGTGATCCCGCTGGTCGCCGGCGTGCTGCCCTTCCTCTACATGCAGGGCACCGAGTCGGAAGGCGAATACACGTACGCCCACAACGGTGTGGTTCGGCTTCAGGCGCGTTCGAATTCCCCGGCCCTGCGCCGCAATCTGCAAGCGCGCGACGCAGCGCGTTCGGAGATCGGGTTCTTGATGCGCTGAACCTAGCCCGGGTAAAGCCCGCGGTTGCGCTCCGTATTCGAGGGGAACCCCGGGCGGCGCGGCTGGAATCTCCGTTCGCGGCAAATCGTCCGGGGGCAACAACACGCTTACCTCTCCCGCCGGGAGAGGTCGCGCGCAGCGCGGGTGAGGGCGCGAGGCGAAGCCGAGCGTGGGCCCACGCAGAACGGGGCCGACCGCGCTTCGCGCGGCCCTCTCCCCGGCCCTCTCTCCCAAAGCGAGAGGAGTCAGATTTCGCCAACCGCTTGGGCAGCTCTCGACAGAGGGCATGGCAAGGCCCTCGAGACCGGCGTGAACGAGCCGTCGGAACCCCGAGACGCAAGTCTCGTCTCCATCGCCGAACATCACCGACGCGATCCGCGATATGGGATAGATTCGGCCGACTGCGGGCCTCGTCGGAGCGACCGCTAGCCGGGGAGAGAGTCATGGGCAACGGACGGCGCGGGGATACGCCGAAGTGGCTTGCCGCGATGCTGCTGTCGGCATCGCTGATCGGGATCGCGGGCTGCGCGGAGCGCGCCCAGGACGCGGCGCCTGCGAAGGCTGCAGACGTCGCGCCGCAACTGATCCAGAACGAACGCGACTCGTGGCGAAAATACGCCGCGCGCGACCTCGAAGGCAGCCGCCCGCTGCTCGCCGCGGACTACGCCGACGTGCAGACCGATGGAACCTTGCTGGATCGCGAGGGACATCTGGCCTTCGTTCCCAAGGCGAACGTCGAATGGCACGAACTCGACCGCTTCAACGTCTTCCTGCTGTCGCCCGATGCGGCCGTCGTGACGTATCGCGCCCGTTCGCGCGACCGCGGCGTGCAGGAGACCTACCAGGCCGACGTCACTGCCGGCTGGTCGCTGCGCAACGGGCAGTGGGTCGCCACGTTCTATCGGGAGACGCCGACACCGCCGGAGACACCGGCAGCGGCGGAATAGCAAGGCGGCCGATCGGCTGAAACATCGACGGACAAGGGGGAGGGGAAGATGGGAACTCGACGTGAATTCCTGACGCAGGCCTTGTGGACCAGCGGTGCGGCGATGAGCTTCTCGCCGACCGCCTTTGCGCTGTTCGGCTCGTCCTCGGGCGAGCTGATCGATCCGGTGCAGGCCGCCTGCAAGCGACTGGCCGCGGCCGGATGGCGTGACCTTCTGCTGACCGTCACCGGCGGCGCGTTCGACCTGGGCAGCACCGATCTCGCCGCCGAGCTGGGCAAGCGGCTCAACGTCAATCGCGAGGTCGTCGGCTTCGCCGACTTCGCTGCCGCCGGCGAGCGCGGCGTCGAGCCTGGCCAGCCGGCGCGCAGCCTGCTGTACCACGCGTTCGCATCCCCGGACGTGGTGCACGAATCGCTGACCGAGTATCCGACGCTGGCCGAGATCGACGCGCTCGAGAACTACGTCTACGGCGCGCGGCCGCCGGCGCTCGCCGACCTGCAGAAGGCGGCCGGCGACAACCCGCTGGGCGTGGTCATGATGGCGCTGCAGTACCGGCCGGCGCGCGACACCGTGGATCAGCGTCACGCGGACCTGGTGTTCTCGCGCACTGGCATCTCGCGCATGGGCACGGTGGAGCCGATCTACAACGCCCGTGCGCGCAACTTCGAAGCGACCGTTCCCGGAAAGCCATTCGAGTTCCCGGCGATTCCGCAGCGCTTCGCGCCGTTCCTCGCGGTGCGCGTGCCTGGAAGCGACCCGCGGCTGGCGCTGCTCGATCGCCAGAAGGGTGACGAGGACCACGCGTTCTGGCTGCCCGTGCAAAAGCTGTTCACCGGCAGCCAGTGCCTGGCCGGCGAGAAGCTCAAGGTGGAACTCGGCTGCGCGTTCCGCAACGAGAAGCTGCGCAAGTTCCACCGCTTCCTGCAGCTCAACGGCTACCCAACCGAGTGGGCCGGAGACGATCTCGACCAGTATCCGTTCGTGATGAAGGACGCCGACATCGCCGCGTTCTCCAAGACCGGCGCGTTCGGCCCGGGCGTGGTCGAGCCGCGCGCGGCGCCCTTCGTGAACCGCGCCAAGTACAAGGGCGAGTGGCTCGGCTTCCAGGTTCCGCGGGAATGGGTGGCCACCAACGGCGTGGTGTATTTCTCCAGCGGCCAGATTCTCGGAGGCGAGGCCGACACCGAGGAAGACTTCAAGCACGGCGAATACCTCTACTTCGAGGGTGCGGGCGCGGACTACGACCGCAACGCGCCCGAATACGTCAGCCTGCGTCATCGCCTGCGCGAGGACGGCACGCTCGAGGACCTCAACGCGAATCCCGAGATGGGACGCATGATCCGCGAGGGCGGCTACAAGGCGCAGCACTTCATCGACTTCGCCGGTGACGGCTGGGTGGAGGCGCGCGTCACCGGCCTGCCGGCCGAGATGCCGCGCATGGCGGCCTATGCACCGATCTCGCCGCCCGATTTCTTCCCGCTGGTGAGCCAGCACGACCTGATGAAGTGGTGGACCACGGAGGTTCCGGCGGCGATCCGCGACGGCCTGTGGGCGATCCCGCCGTATGCGCTGTCGGCGCGACGGATGGCGGCGAACATCGAGCTGCCGATCGGATTCTCGATCTACGACGTCGGCGCAAGCGCCGTGGTGGCGCAGGCGCAGGCCGGCAAGGGGCCGCTGCCCAAGCGCGAGGTCTCGCGCATTTCGCGTTACTCCGGGCTGCCCGATCACTCGCCCGGGCTGTTCGATCCGGGCTGGGACGCGAGCCAGGGTCTGTTCTACAACAATCCCGAGGAGGGCCTGCAGGCGTTCCTGCAAAACCATGGCCTGGGCACGCCCTTCGTCGAGGACGTGAAGCTGTGTGCCGCGCTCGGGTCCTACTGGCCCGCGATCGCGCCCGACTCCACGCGCAGCTTCTCGCCGCTCAAGAATCCGACGGGCTACGTCTACCCCTGGCCGACGATCGTGCCGCTGACCGATGCCGAAACCGGTATCGAGCCCGTCGGCGAGCGCTTCCTGCCCTGGGACGGCGTGCGCGGACCGCAGCTCGTGATGGTCGACGGCAAGCGCGCCGTCGAATACGCGGACATCGACCGCGTCGACTACGCGGCGATGCCGAACACGATGACGATCGCGCAGATCGCGCAGGTGGACCTGGCGGAGACCAAGGCGCGCGTGATGGCGATGGCCTCGGTGTACTGGGCGCTCGGCATCCGCGACGCCGACTTCCGCAAGCGCTGGCCCAAGAGCAAGGCGCGCGCGATCACCGAGATCACGCGTGCCAAGGCGGGCTGGGCCGTGAGTTCGTTCCGCTCCGTGAACGAGGACGAGATCGAACTGCTGGAAGCGCAGAAGACGCTCGGCGTGAAGCTGTCCGCGAACGGGCCGCGCTATCGCTTTCACATCTACCGGCCCGGTGTGCAGACGCCGCACCCGGAGGACATGCGCAAGGTGCGTGTCTCGATCAAGGAAGAGGCCGTCGCGTTCGTCGACGGACGCCAGGTGCTGATCCGTCGCGGCAGGCAGGCGTGGAAACGCGACGTCTCGATGCCGAGGTCCTGATCGTCGGCGGCGGGCCCGCCGGGTCCGCCGCTGCCATCGCCTGCGCGCAGGCGGGTCTGCGCACCTGCCTGCTCGAACGCCACGCCGACGCGAAGGACAAGCCGGGCGAGGGCCTGCATCCGGGTGTCGAGCCGCTGCTGCGCGAACTCGGTGTTGCCCAAGGACTGCAGGCCGCATCCCGCGCTCGCTTCGCGGGTGTCTGGGTGGGATGGGGCGGCCCGCCGCGCTTCGAAGCGTTCGGTGAAGATCAGGATGGCCCGTGGCTCGGCTACCAGGTCAGCCGTGCCCGGCTCGACACCGCGCTGCAGGAGCGCGCGGGAGCGCTCGGTGCCGAACGGCGATATGGGTCGGGTGCGCAGGAGCCGATCGTCGAGCAGGGCCGCGTGATCGGCCTGCGCCTCGAGGACGGAACCGAATGCCGATCGAAAATGTTGATCGATGCCAGCGGGCCAGCGCGCTGGCTGGCTCGCAAGCTCGACCTTCCGCAGCGCGAACGATCGCCCCGTCAGATCGTTCGCTATGGCTACGTGCGCGGACATTGCCCCGTGCGGGACGAGGCTCCCGCATTGTCGGCCGATGACAGCGGCTGGACGTGGACCGCCCGCGTCGACGACGACGTCTACCAGTGGGCGCGAATGGATTTCGAAGGACATTCTTCGCGTGACGAACCACCGTCCGAATTCGCCGGCATGGAACGGATCGGAGCCACACGCGGAGCCGATGCGACGTGGCGCGTCACGCAGTCCGCAGGGCCGGGCTGGCTGCTCGCTGGCGATGCCGCCGCGAATCTCGATCCGACGTCGTCGAAGGGCGTGCTCAAGGCGCTGCTGTCGGGAACGATGGCCGGGCGTACCGCGGTGGCGATCGTGCAGCGGGGTGCGGACGAAGCGCAGGGTGGGGCGGCGTACCGTCGATGGATCGAGGGGTGGTTCGATACCGACGTGACGGCGCTGGCGGCGATGTACGCGAAGCTCGGAGCAGACGCTTTCGGCTGAGCAGGGTATTCGCGAAGCTCGAAATGAGGCCGTAGCCCGAGTGAAACCCGGGACTTTCCCCGTGGCTCCGGAGCGTGTCTCAGGCCAGCTTCTCGTGCCGTGGTATGCGATTCACGCCGGACTCGTCGCCGCTACGAGGCCGACGTCATCCCTGTATTCCCGGTATCGGCGCGCAGTTTCAGAAACGGCAGCCCCGTAGCCCGGACGAAGTCCGGGACCGGACCTCAGAAGCGGTAATCCATCCCCGCGTAGCAGAAGCGCCCGACGTTGTCGTGGATCGCGCTGTCGCCGTCGCCGAGCAGGCCGGCGGCGAGATCCTCCTTGAATACGTTGTTCACACCGGCGTACAGGCCCAGGCCCGTCGGCCAGTCGTAGCGCGCCTGCGCATAGTGGTAATCCGTGGCGCCCACTTTGGCGGGAGACTGACGTTCGGGGTTGGACTCGTACAGCGCCCGCTCGATCCGCAGCTGCTTTCCCAGATGACGGACGCGCCAGAAAAAACTCGCGCCGCCGCGGCGATAGCCCGCGGACAGGATCGCCTGCCATTCGGGATCGCCGAGTTCTCCGCGCTCTTCGTCGAAGCGGGAGTCCTCGTCGTCGTAGGCGAAGCGGCGCAGCTGGATCAGTCGCGTCGCCATCGCGCCGACGTCGAACTGTCCACCGGCGAGCGCAAAGGCGTAGCGCCCGCCGAAGTCGATGCCCGAAGTCTCCAGCGCGCGCGTGTTCTGGACGTTCTGCAGGATCGAGAGCAGCTCGAAGCTCTGCGGATCGCGCTGCACCAGCCCGCAGTAGCGATTGTCGGCACCGGCGCCGTCAACGCAGTAGTCGAGCGTGTCCTGCGCACCGGTGAGCACGATCGCGTCCTCGACGCGGATGTGCCAGTAGTCCGCGCTGAGCTGGAACCCGTGCAGCGACGCGGGGGCGAGCACGACGCCGGCGGTGTAGGTGGTGGCGGTCTCTTCCTGCAGATCCGGATTGCCGCCGAGCGTGCCGGCCACCAGGCCGTCATCTGCCGTCGCCTCGAAGCCTGCCGGGCGGCCCAGGGTCTCGCAGTTGGCCTGTCGTCGCGCGGGATCGGCCGAATTGGCCAGCGCCGATTGCGAGCAGGGGTCTTCGACGCGGAACTGGCTCTGGAACTGCGGGCTGTAGAGCTCGGTGACGTTCGGCGCGCGCAGGGCCCGCGCGTAGCTGCCGCGCAGCGCGAGTGCCTGCACGGGGTGGTATTCGAGGCCGGCGTTCCAGCTCACGGTATCGCCCACGGTGCTGTAGTCCGAGATGCGACCGGCCACGGTGAGCTGCAGGCGCTCGAAGCCGGGCCGCGACGCAAGCAGCGGGATCCGCAATTCGGCGAAGGCTTCCGACACGTCGTAGTCGCCGTGCTCGGCGGGCACCGCCGGCAGGAAACTGGTGTTCAGCGCTAGCAGCGGATCGGGGTCGTACGCACTGCTTTCGCGCCGATGCTCGACGCCGGCGGCGAAGGCGAGCGCGCCGCCGGGTAGCTGTAACAGCGCTGCGTTGTCGATTTGTGCGGTGGCCACGGTCTGGCGCAGGCGTGCGTGGCTGACGATGCGCGTGTCGTAGAAACCCTGCGACGCCGGATCGATCGCACCGACGCCGAAGATATTCGCCGGAACGCAGCGTGACGAGTCGGCGGCGATGTCGGCGGGCATCGGCCGGCCGTCGGGCAGCGTCGCGGCAGGATCGATGCTCACGCGGCAGGCGGGCTGCTGGGTGGCAGGATCGATGACGACATCGGTGGCGGCGTAGAAGCGATCGTTGATGCGGTTGTTGAGCCCTGCCTGGTGCACGCGCGTTTCGCCGTGCACGACGGCCACGCGGTACGACCACGGCGCCTGCAGCCGGCCGTCGAGCGCCAACACGACGCGCGTGGTCTGGCGCGCGTTGTCTTCGCCGCGCTGGCCGGCGTCGGTGTTGAAGCGATTCATCTCGATGCGATCGAGTCCCTGCGCATCCAGATACCCGGCCAGGCCAGCCGGCAGGAACGCGTTGTCGCGTCGCGCGACGAGCCGGCCGCCGAAGAAATCGAAGGCGGGCTGCGTGTAGAACTCGGCGTCGCTGTGCGCGAACTTGGCGTCGAGGCTCAGGTGGGTGTCGTCGTTCAGCGCGAAGCCCACGCGCGTGTTGATCGACCAGCGATCGAAGCGCGGCTCGAGGTCGCGCACGGCGAGCGTGTCGAGGAAATCGCAGTCCGTGCAATTGAGCGAGCCGAAATCGGTGATGCCGTCGAGCCGCACCGGGCGAAAGCTGCCGTCGGGATCGAACGTGAAGATGCCGCCGTCGGGGCCGAAGATCGTGCCCGCCTCGCTGAGTGCGAGCAGGCCGGCGTTGGCCACCAGGATGCGATCCGGAATGCCGTCGCCGGCTCCCGTGTCGGCGGGATTCGGCAGCACGCGGTACTGCGTCGACGTGGCCGCGCGCTCCTTGGCGCGCAGCCGGTCCTGGCGCGAGAACTCCACCGCCGCCGCTGCGTTGCCGCGCCCGCCGGCGAAGTCGCTGCCCAACGTCAGGCTGCCGAGCTGGCGATTGAACCCGCTGTCGCTGGCCTTGCCCGACTGCAGGTGCAGCTCGGCGCCTTCGTAGCGCTTCTTCATGACGAAGTTGACGACGCCGGCGACCGCGTCGGCGCCATAAGCGGCCGAGGCGCCGCCGGTGATGATCTCCACGCGCTCGATCCAGTCGACCGGGATGCTGTTGATGTCCACGGCGGTGGAACCCGCGCTGCCGCCGACATGGCGCAGGCCGTCGACCAGCACCAGCGTGCGTTCGCTGCCCAGGTGGCGCAGGTCGAGCAGGTGCAGGCCTTCGGTTCCGAACGATGAAGGAGAACTGCCCAGCGACACCGAGGCGCCGAGCTGCGGCAGTTCGTCGAGCAGTTCGCCGATGCTCGTCGCTCCGGTGCGACGGAGCGTCTGCGCGTCGATGATCGCCATCAGTCGCGCAGACGCGCCGTCTGCACCCGCGATGCGCGTGCCGGTGACGTCGATGGTCTCGACCGGCGGCAGCGGCTGCGCGGGCAGTGCGAACGGAGCTGCGGCCACGAACAGGAGCAGCGTGGCGTTCCGCTTGAAGCGGTGGATCATGGACGGCGTGTCTTGGCCGGTGGGCTCGCCGCATCCGCGGGCAAGGGGAATTCGAGAACGACCTTGGTGCCGCCCTGCGTGCCGGGCCGCCAGTCGATGGTGCCGCTGAGTTCCTGGGCGCGATTGCGCATGCTCACGGTGCCGCGCCCGCCGGACGCCGGATCGCGCACGAAGCCGGGACCGTTGTCGGTGACGTCGAGCAGCAGGCGGTCGCCCGCCATGCCCACGCGCATGCGGATGTGCGTGGCGTGGCCGTGGCGCAGCGCGTTGGTCAGCGCCTCGCGCGCGATGCGGAACAGGTGCAGCACGTGCGCTTCGTCCAGCGAGGGATCCGGAATGTCGGCGTGCTGCTGCCAGTCCAGCGTGCCGCCCATGGCATCGAGCCGCTGGCCGGTCTCGTCGCGGATCTGCCCGAGCGCCTCGAGCAGTGTGCAGGCCTCGAGCCGGCTGCGGCTCACGACGTCGCGAAAATCCTGGATCACCGCGCGCACGAGATCGGCCTGCTCGGGACGTTCGAGCGTGTGCACCAGGGTCAGCAGCTTGCCGCCGATGTCGTCGTGCAGATCGGACAGCAGCCGCTGGCGTTCCTGCGCGGCGATGTCGGGGCGCTCGACGACGCGCGCGAGCTGCTGGCGCAGCACATCGCTGTGGCCGTGGGCGGCGCGCAGTGCGCTTCGAAGCCGCCAGGCCCAGACCGCCAGCGCGCCGGCGATGCACAGCAGGATCACCAGCATCGGGATCACGGCGCCGCTGCCTCGAGGCGCTGCGCGTCGAGCGTACGGCCGAGTGCGCGATAGGCGCTCGCCAGGCGCTGCGTCGTGAGCCGCGTCAGCGGATGCGCGGCACCCAGGTGCTGCAGTGCCTGCTCGCGGCTGGGCTCGAGCACCGAGACGGCCGCCACGTTCTTCTTCGCGCGCGACAGGCATTCGCCTTCGTTGGCCGCGAACGTGAGGGTCTGCAGGTGCGAGGGCCCCAGCGCCTTGTTCGCACGCGACACCAGCGATTCGAAGCGAGGGCAGGCCTCGTCGAGACGATTCAGCTGCATCAGGATCTGGGCGTAGGTGTTGTACTTGGGCAGCACTTCGGGTCCGTCGGCGAAGCCCTGGCTCTCGGCGGAATCGAGCGCCTGCCTCGACAGATCGGCGGCCTCTTCGAGCTGGTTCTGCTTCTGCAAGAACACTGCCAGCGCGCTCATCGCGCTGAGCGTGTAGTGATGATCGGGACCGAGCTGCTCGCGGTATTGCGCGAGCACCGCGCGCATCAGGTCCACCGCTTCGATGGATTCGGGATGCTGCGATTGCAGCGCCGCGGCCAGCATGAACTGCGTGGTGATCGTCAGCATGTGCCGCGGCCCGAGTTCGCGGTTCAGGTCGGTCATCAGCGCGCGCGTGAGTTTCTCGGATTGCGGCAGGTCGCCCTGCTCGCGCGTGATCGCGGCCTGCGCCAGCCGCGCCTGCAGGGTGTACGGGTGATTCGGCCCCAGGTTCTCGACCAGCCGCGGGATCAGCAGCGCGTAGTCGGCGAGCGCGCCGGCGCCATCACCGAGCTGGTGGCGCAGCTCGATCTGCTGCGCGGTGGCGGCAAGGCTCAGCTTGTCGCCGGCGCCGAGCAGGCGCTCTGCGTCGGCGCGCAGCGGCGCGGCGGCATCGGCGGCCTCGCGCGTGCGGCCGAGCGTGGCGACGGCGCTCAGCGCCTGGCTGCGTGCCTCGATCCACTGGCGCAGCGCCAGTGCATCCCGCGGCGCCTCGGGCCGCAGCAGCGGCTGGAGCTGCGCGAGCGCGTCGGCATACCGGCCCGCGGCCGCGAGAATCTCGGCGCGCGCCAGGCGAAGACGATCGCGCGTGTAGGCGTCGGCATTGCCGGCGGCGTCGAATGCGGTCTGCGCCTGGTCGATCAGCGCGAGTCCGCGCTCGACGTCGCCGCTGCGTGCGTAGGTGAGCGCCATCGTCCGCGCCGCGATCGCGCGTACCGGTGGCGGCATCGATAGATCCGAATCGAGCGACAGTCGCGCGGCGTCGAGAAAATCGCGCAGGTTGCGCGGGCGGCTTTGCGCGGCCTCGGGATCCGATGCGCTCAGGATGTTCTCGACGAAGGCGTTCGAGGCGTCGAGCTGCAGCGCACGCGTCTCGGCCTCCTGACGGGCCCTGCCTTCGAGCACGGCGAAGCGCAGCGACACCGCGCTGCCCGCGATCAGCGCGAGCGCGGCGACCAGCAGCGCCGCGGACACGCCGCGATGACGCCGCACGAACAATCCCAGCACGTAGGCGGCACCGGGCGCACGTGCCTCGATCGGCCGCTGGTCGATCACGCGCTCGAAGTCGACGGCCATTTCCGCAGCCGATCCGTAGCGCCGCGAGGACTCGGTCGCCATTGCCTTCATGACGACGGTCTCGATGTCGCCACGCGTCGCGGGTACGTGCCGCGACAGTCGCTCGGCACGGCCGGAGCGGATCATCGAGATCGCTTCGATGACGGTGGACTTCGACAGGCCCGGATATGGCAGGCGGCCGCTCAGCAGTTCGTAGGCGATCACGCCGAGCGAGTAGACGTCGCTGCGCGGATCGCTGCGCTCGGCGCCGCCGGCGAGCTGTTCGGCGCTCATGTACGGCACCGTCCCCAGCACCTGGCCGACGCGCGTCATCTGCGAGCCGTCGTCCTCGATCATGCGAGCGACGCCGAAATCGAGAATCTTGGGCTGGCCGTGCGCGTCGACCAGGATGTTGGCCGGCTTCAGGTCGCGATGGACGATGCCGCGAGTGTGCGCGTAGTGCACCGCGCGGCAGACCGCGGCCATCAGCGCGAGCTTGCCGTGCAGGTCGAGCGCGCGTTCGCGCGCGAAGCTCAGCAGATCGCCGCCGCGCACGTACTCGATCGCGAGATAGGGCTGCGGGCCTTTCTCGTCGTCGATCAGCCCGGCGGCGTAGAGCCGCGCGATGCCCGGGTGTTCGAGCGGTGCGAGCAGCGCCGCTTCGCGACGAAATCGCTGACGTGATTCAGACGACAGATCGATGCCGCGGAGCAGCTTGAGCGCGACTTCGCGTGCCGGCTCGGCCTGCTCGGCGAGATACACGCGGCTGGTGCTTCCCTCGCCGAGCAGCGACAGGATGCGATAGGGCCCGACGCGCGATGGCAGGCCGGCACCATCGCCATGCGTCTGCTCCTGCGCTGTCATGAGGTTCTCGAGGGGGTCAGCCGGAAATCATAGCCGAGCGCTGCATCGGTTCCCGGCGTTCACAGGTGCGGATTGATCAGTCCGCGTCGCGTGGCTTCGACCGCCGCCTGCGCGCGATTGCTGATGTTGAGCTTGCGATAGATGCTCTTGATGAAACCGTGGGCGGTGTTGCGGGTGATGCCCAGGCTCGTGGCGACTTCGGCGATCTTGTAGCCCTTGGCGATCAGCGCCAGCGTTTCGCTTTCGCGCGTGGTCAGGTGCTGAGCGGGTGCGCCGGATGCTGAAGGCCCGTCGGCGGCGAACAGGCGCAGCAGACGCCGTGCGATCTCGGCGGACAGCGGCGGCTCGCCGGCGGCGATGCCGCGCAGCGCGGCGATCGTCCGCTCCCGGGGCTGATCCTTGAGCAGGTAGCCGCTCGCACCCGCGGTCAGCGCGGGGAACAGGTGCCGATCGTCCGCGTAGATCGTGGTGACGACGCAATGACAGGCAGGCCCGCTGGCGCAGATCTCGCGGATCAGGTCGGTGCCGTTGCCGTCCGGCAGGCCCAGATCGATCAGCGCGATCTCCGGTCTTCGCGCCTGCAGGGCGCGCCGCGCCTCGGCCAGCGTCGCGGTCACCGTGATCTCGATGCCGGTGAAACTCTCGCGCAGCGTCTCGCCGAGCCATTGCGCGAGCGAGGGCTGGTCTTCCACCACGAGCCCGTACTTCATCGGAATGCCGATCGTTTTCTCATGCGCTTCAAAAAAAGCAGGCCCGGCTGATCATCAGCCGAGCCTGGGTGACGACGCCGCGAAGCGTCAAGAACGGATCAGGGCGCGCAGGTTCCGCGCTCGAGGCCGATCACGTAGTCCAGCGACACCGTCGCCTGCGTGACGGGGTCGAGCGCCACGACGTAGGTATAGCCGTTGGCGGAGACCCGCAGCGCCGATTTCGAATAGAAGAACGGCGCCGAGTCGTGAAGCAGGAACGTATGCGCGTCGGTGAACGTGAAGTTCTGCGAGGCCAGGTACTGCGCCGGCGTGATGCTCAGGCTGCCGAGCGTCAGGCCGCCGTCGCTGGCGATCGTGAACAGCGTCGGTCCTGCCGGGAGGCTGGCGGTTCCCGGGCAGTTCAGGGTTTCGCTCCTTGCGAACAGCGCCATCGCGTCGTCGACGAAGTCCTTGGTCGTGGTCGTCGAGCCCGAGACGGCGGTGCTGCAGGTCACTGGCGCCGCGCCGGCGGTGAACAGGATGGACGCCGAGGACACGCTGCCGTTGTTGAAGATCAGGCTGTAGCTGGGCGGCAAGGCGCTGCCCAGGTCGTCCGCGCGGCGTTCGAAGCTCACGACGTTGCCGCGGGTGCCGACGATGCCCGGATGTGTGCCGTCCACCACAGCGACACCGTTCACGCTGGACGTGCCGTCCGCGTTCACGACGATCGTCTGCTGGCCCCGGTCACCGCAACCCACCACGTAGGTGCCCTGGTAGCCCGCGCCGATCAGCGAGGCCAGCGTCGTGCCGCTCACCGGCGGGACGGTCGTGGAGACCTCGCCGATGCGGAAGTGACCGGTCACGGCGATCGAGTCCGGCAGGTTCACCGCCTGGCCGGTCTTGTAGAGCCGCGCGTCGAAGCTGCCTTCCACGGCGCCCTCGTAGGTTCCGCCGGGCGTGCGCAGGCCGGCCTTGGTGACGACCAGCGTGCAGTGGAAGCCGGTCGCGCCCAGGGTGCCCGCGGTGTTGTAGCCGTGACCGGCCGCGAAGCCGATCTCGATGTTGCGCGGACGCGTGACGCCCAGCGCGTCGCCGCAGTCGTAGGTGCCGGGTGCGTCGGGCAGGTTGCGGAAATTGACGTAGCTGTTGGGCGTGGGCCCGTTGGCGGTGACTTCGTCGAGGAATCCCGCGAGCGTTCCGGCGCTGATCGTGCCGGGACCCGGGAAGAAGCGCAGCGCATGGCTCTGGGCCGCGCCCTGCACCGTGCCGCTGGTCTCGAAACGCACGCCGGTTTCGTTCGCACCGAGCGCCGTGTCCGGCGTCTCCCCGACAGGGTCGGGATCGGGGCCAGGACCCGGACCCGGACCCGGACCTGGATCAGGACCAGGGCCGGGACCCGCACCCGGCGCGCGCGGAACCGTCGGTTGGGACGCCCGGCTGAAACCATCGAGCGCGGCCTGGTAGGCCTGGGGCGCGGTCAGTCCTTCGCCGGTGGCGGCGGCGATGCCCTGCGCGAAGGTTTCGAGGAACTGGTCGTAGATGTCGCCGGCGACGCCCGGCGCGATGGATGAGAAGAACGGATCGAACCCGCCCTGCGGATACGCGTAGCCGGCGTTGTCGAGCACGGTCTTGAGCAGGTCGCGCCCGGCCGGCAGCCCGGTGGCCACGTCCGAGAGCCGCGGCAGCGTCGTGGTGCCATTGCCGAACCAGGTCGCCATGTCGGCGCCGGTGGACAGGAAGACGGCGCGCGCGAGCGCGAAGTCGGTCAGCGGCGTGATGTTGGCCGTGGTCGTGGCGCCGGTGACGCCGCTCATCGAATACAGCGTCAGCAGGTTGGCGGGCCCACCGGCGCCGAGCGTGCCGCCGTTGACGCGCGCCACGCAGGGTAGTGCGGAGGTCGGCAAGGTCAGCGTCCAGCTTCCGTTGGCCGCAGTCGTCGTGTTGTCGGTGTAGGCGTTGCAGGTCGCCGCGACCGCGCCGCCACTGATCGGCAGGCCGACCGCTGCGACGCCGGTGATCGTGCTCCGTGGCATCGCGGGAAAATCGTCATCGTGGTTGGACGAACAGGCAGCGACCGCGGTCAGCGCGAGCAGCGGCAGGCCGTGGCGGAAAAGACGTTCGAGCGTCATGGGCGAGGCGATCCGGAAAATGGGGAGAGTGGGAACTCAGCGATTGGCCGCGAGCGTGCCGACGAGCGCCGTGGCGGCTTCGCCGATCAGCGCCTGATAGGTGCTGCGGTAGTTGTCTTCGTTCGAAACCGCGACCTCGTTGGCCTTGTTCTTCTCGGCGGCGCTGCTGCCGAGCAGGCTGCCGACGGCGTTGAACATGCCGTCGGCACGCTTGGTTTCGGCAGTGGTGGTCTCGGTCAGCGCAAACAGGTCGGCCACCGGCGAGACCAGCGGCTCGTCGAGATACACGGCGCCCGTGTGGCGCGGCCGCTTGCTGTTGGTGAACGTGCGCTTGCCGGCGGAGGTGACGAACTGGATCTGCGTTTCTTCGGCGACCAGCAGCGGCTTGGCGTCGATGGAGACGCGCGCCTTGCCGGCGATGCCGGCGAGCAGTCCGTTCTTCGTCGCCGAGGTTTCGCCGAAGCTGACGAGGTAGTTCACGTGCAGCAACGTGGCGCCGACCGCCTTGGCGAGTTCGCCCTCGCGATCGCCGCGCGCCTGGTTCTGCACGTCGATGCGCTGCCGCAGGTCGCCGCGGGCCTTGCCAGAGGCGATGAACACCTTCATGCCGGCGGGCGCGAAGATCCGGCTCAGCGAGGGCTGGCTGTCGACGATGCTGCCGTCGGAGAACAGGAACGGTGCGGGCTGGCCGTATTTCCCGGCCAGCTCCTGGTAGATCGGTTGCGACTGCAGCGCCGCGCTGTCCATCACCTGGAAGCCGGCGGCGGTGAGTGCCGACACCGTGTCGGCATAGGCCTGGTCGGTGATCGCCTGCAGGCTGGCGTCGCTCACGCCGACGAGGTGCGTGGTGATCGCGGCGCTGGCGCCGCCCGCGCGGCCCTGCGCATGGATCTGGGTGTAGAACTCGACGCCGAACTCGGCGATGACGACCTGGGTCTGCCCCTTGATCGAACCGGCGTTGTCCTTCGCGATGTCCGGCGCGGCCTGCGCGGTGGCGACGGACAGCGGGAGCAGCAGCGCCAGCAGCGGGCGCGAGAGGTGTCGCGTGAAAGGAAGCATTCGGAGGGGCGGGCTCGTGACGACGGAGAACTAAGGTCGTCGCTGATGCCCGACAGGGGCCACCCCCTGTTCTGGGGGTGCTCGCCGCGCGGTGCGGATGCGCAGATGTGCGGTCGCGGGTAGACGTGCCGCGGACAGCAAAAGCCCCGGACTTCGTCCGGGCTACGAGAGGCGCTTCCCCGTAGCCCGGACGAAGTCCGGGGCTTGTGACATCAGGCCAGCTTCTTGTGCCGCGACTTGCGGTTCACGCCCGGCTCGCTGCCGGTACGACGACGGAAGTCGTCTTCGTATTCGCGGTAATTGCCTTCGAGATACACGATCTCGCCGGAGTCCTCGAACGCGAGGATGTGCGTCGCGACGCGATCCAGGAACCAGCGATCGTGCGAGATCACGAGCGCGCAGCCGGAGAAGTCGAGCAGCGAATCCTCGAGCGCGCGCAGCGTTTCGACGTCCAGGTCGTTGGTCGGTTCGTCGAACAGCAGCACGTTGCCGCCGGAGAGCAGCATCTTGGCCAGGTGCAGACGGTTGCGCTCACCACCCGACAGGTCCTTCACGCGCTTCTGCTGCGAGTCGCCCTTGAAGTTGAAGCGGCCGATGTAGGCGCGCGCCGGCATCTCGAAGTTGCCGATGCGGACCAGGTCGCTGCCGCCCGAGATTTCCTGGAACACGGTCAGATCGCCGTTGAGCGCGTCGCGGCTCTGGTCGACGTAGCCGAGCTTCACGGTCTCGCCGATGCGGATCGTGCCCTCGTCCGGCTTTTCCTGGTCGAGCAGCATGCGGAACAGAGTGGTCTTGCCGCGGCCGTTGGCGCCGATGATGCCGACGATGGCGCCCTTGGGCACCGTGAAATCCAGGCCCTTGTAGAGCCAGCGATCGCCGTACTTCTTGCCGACGTTGCTGACCTCGATGACGACGTCGCCCAGGCGCGGGCCGGGCGGGATGTACAGCTCGTGCGTCTCGGAGCGCTTCTGGAATTCCTGGCTCGCCATTTCCTCGTAGGCCTTGAGGCGCGCCTTGGACTTGGACTGCCGGCCCTTGGCGTTCTTGCGCACCCACTCCAGCTCTTCCTTCATCGCCTTGGTGTGCGCGTCCTCCTGCTTCTGCTCGGTCTCGAGACGATTGCTCTTCTGCTCGAGCCAGGACGAGTAGTTGCCCTGCCAGGGGATGCCGTGCCCGCGGTCGAGTTCGAGGATCCAGCCGGCGACGTTGTCGAGGAAATAGCGGTCATGCGTGACCGCGATGATCGTTCCCGGGAAATCCTTCAGGAACTTCTCGAGCCACGCGACGGATTCCGCGTCGAGATGGTTGGTCGGTTCGTCGAGCAGGATCATGTCGGGCTTGGACAGCAGCAGCCGGCACAGCGCGACGCGGCGACGCTCGCCGCCGGACAGGCGCGTGACGTCGGCGTCCCAGGGCGGCAGGTTCAGCGCTTCACCGGCCTTGTCGAGCACGACGTCGATGTTCTCGCCGCCGCCGGCCGCGAGCTTGGACTCCAGCTCGGCCTGCTTGGCTGCGAGCTTGTCGAAGTCCGCGCCTTCCTCGGCGTAGGCCGCGTAGACGGCGTCGAGCTGCGCCTGCACGTCGGTGACGTCCGAGAGCGCTTCCATGACGTTCTCGCGCACGTTCTTCGCAGGATCGAGCTGCGGTTCCTGCGGCAGGTACCCGACCTTCAGGTTGGGCGCCGGGCGCGCTTCGCCGATGAACTCCTTGTCGATGCCCGCCATGATCTTGAGCAGGGTCGACTTGCCGGCGCCGTTGTAGCCGAGCACGCCGATCTTGGCGCCAGGGAAGAACGACAGCGAGATGTTGCGAAGGATTTCCTTCTTCGGCGGGACGATCTTGCCCACCTTGTGCATCGTGTAGACGTATTGCATGGCTTCTCGGTACGGGTGCGGGGCCTGGCGTCGACGGCAGCGCGACGCGGATCCGGCGGGGGGGGCTTCGACGCGTTGCGGGCGCAAGGGCGTCTTGGGGCGGGCATTATCCACGGCGCACCGGGGAATGTTGTACCCCCTGGCCCAAATTCCACCCAGGGAGACCGCATGGACCGCTGCGCGAACCTCAGGCTGCTCGCCGAATACAACCGCTGGATGAACGACAAGGTCTACGAGGCTGCCGGCCGCCTCGACGCCGGGGCGCTGGCGGCCGATCGCGGGGCCTTCTTCGGCTCGATCCTGGGCACCTTGAATCACCTCGTCGCGGCCGACCTGATCTGGCTGGGCCGATTCCGGGAGCATCCGGCGCGCCCCGCGCTGCTCGACGGGCTGGACGCCTGGCCGGTCCCGGCCTCGCTCGATCACCTGCTCTACGCGGATTTCGCCGAGTTGCGCGGGCATCGCCGAAGGCTCGATGCGCTGATCGTGGACTGGGCCGCCGCGCTGCGGGAGCCGGATCTCGACATCCCGCTGGAATACCGCAATACCCGGGGCGTGCTCGCCAGGCGCGATCTGGGCAGCCTGGCCGTGCACCTGTTCAACCACCAGACCCATCACCGCGGGCAGGCGACGACCTTGCTGACGCAGGCGGGTGAGGATGTGGGCGTCACCGACCTGCTGATGCTGATTCCGAATCTGGCGGAGATCGGCTGAAGGGGGTGTTGTAGCCCGGATGCAGTCCGGGACGGCGGCGCGAGGAGTGCGCGCGTTCTGCGAAGTGTCATCCCGGACTGCGTCCGGGCTACGGGGGCTGGGTTCAGCGATAGCGGCGCTGGATGAATTCCGCGATGCACACCGGCTTGGCCTCGCCTTCGCGCTGCACTTCCATGTTGAACGTGAGCTGCAGGCCGTCGTCGGGCACGGGTTCGCAGGCGCCGAGCACGACGCGGCAGCGCAGTCGGCTGCCGACCGGAACCGGCGCCGGGAAGCGCACCTTGTTGAGGCCGTAGTTCAGGCCCATGCGCGTGCCTTCGAGCCGCACGGCGGATGCAAAGAGCTGGGGCAGCAGCGACAGCGTCAGGAATCCGTGCGCGATCGTGCGGCCGTAAGGCCCTTCCTTCGCGCGCTGCTGGTCCACGTGGATCCACTGGTGATCGCCGGTGACGTCGGCGAACAGGTCGATCTGCGCCTGGGTCACGGTGACCCACTCGCTGATCGCGAGTTCCTGGCCGACGCAGGGGATCAGTTCATCGAGGGTCTTGAACGTTCTCATCGGGATCGTCCGGTCTTCAGCGTTCGCCGGGCGCGAGCCTCAGCCCACCATCGTCAGCCCGCCGCTGACGCTGAGCACCTGGCCGGTGACGTAGCTGGATCTCGGACTCATCATGAAGGCGATCGCGTTGGCGATGTCCTCCGGCTGCGCCAGGCGCCGGAACGGGATGGCATTCATCAGCGCCTCGCGCAGGTTCCCTTCCACCTGCGTGTTGAACAGCGGCGTGTCGGTGGGGCCGGGGCACACACAGTTCACGTTGATCTGGTAGCGCGCCATCTCGCGCGCCAGCGACTTCGTGAACGCGATCAGTCCGCCCTTGGTCGCCGCGTACACCGTCTCGCCCATGCTGCCCACGCGGCCGGCGTCGCTGGCGATGTTGACGATCTTGCCGGCCTTGGCCTCGATCATCGAGGGCAGCACCAGCTGCGTTAGGCGGATCGCGCCAAGCAGATTCACGGCGACCAGGCGATCCCACAGCGCGGGGTCGTTCTTCATGAACGGCCCGATCTTGTCGAATCCGGCGGCGTTCACCAGGCCGTCCACGCGACCGTGCGTCTTCATGATGGTGTCCGCGTAGGTCTTCACCGAGGCGGCGTCGGCCAGGTCCAGCGGGTAGGCGTGCAGACTCCCGGCGCCGGTGCCATCCGCTGCGGTGCGCTCGGCGCCGGCAACGTCGAGCTCGCCGATGCAGACGGTGGCGCCCTGCGAGGCGAGCAGCAACGCGGTGGCGCGGCCGATGCCGGAGGCGCCCCCGGTGAGCGCGATGATCTTGTTCTCGAGTTCCATCGTTGTCGTTCTCTTCAGTGATCGATCAGGGTTTCGTGCGGTCAGACGGGGTCCCAGCAGAACACGTCCTGCGAGCGCTCCAGTGGCGTGAACTGCGCCTGCAAGGCCGGCATCGCGTGCTGCGCGATGCGCTCCGGCGTCCATCCCCGTGCGTCGTGCACCGAGCGCACCGGGCGCGGTTGCGAGAACAGGAAGATCTCGTTGGCGCGCACACCGAAGATCTGGCCCGTGACCTGCGCCGCGAGGTCGCTGCCCAGGTACACGGCCAGCGGCGCGATTTTCGCGCTCTCCATCGTCTTGAGCCGCGCGACGCGCTCCACCTGGTCCGGCGTGTCGGTGGGAATGGCGCCGATCATGCGGCTCCACGCGAACGGCGCGATGCAGTTGGAACGCACGCCGAATTTCGCCATGTCGAGCGCGATGGAACGCGACAGTCCGGCGATGCCGAGCTTGGCGGCCATGTAGTTGGCCTGGCCGAAGTTGCCGATCAGCCCCGAGGTCGACGTCATGCTCACGACGGCGCCGCTGCCCTGCTTGCGAAAGTGCGGCGCGGCGGCGCGCGACATGAAGAACGAGCCATGCAGGTGCACGTCGATCACCGACTGCCATTCCTCGACCGACATGTTGAAGAAGAAGCGGTCGCGCAGGATGCCGGCATTGTTCACGAGCACGTCGATGCGGCCGAACGTGTCGACCGCGGTGGCGATGATGCGACTCGCCGATTCCCAGCTCGCCACGCTCTCGGTGCTGGCGATCGCGCTGCCGCCGGCCGCCACGATCTCGGCGACGACCTTGTGCGCGGTCGTCTGGTCGGCGCCTTCGCCGGAGAGCGACGCGCCGAGGTCGTTGATCACCACGCTGGCGCCGTCGCGGGCCATCGCCAGCGCGATGTCGCGCCCGATACCGCCGCCGGCGCCCGTGACCACGACCACCTTGCCTGCCATCAGCGATGTCATCCCGCCTCCCAGCGCATCGGTTTCACGGCGCGAACCTGCGACCCATGGAGATTCGCGCCGGTCCTCTCGTGCCATGCACCGTAGTTCACCCCTGAATCCAGCATCAATACGGACGCCCACCCGTCCGGCGTCGGGCCTGTGCGAACGCCCGTGTCAGGAGCGGCCGTCGCGGCGCTAGCGTGGCGTGGCGATCTCGAAGGGAGGTTTCGTCCATGCGCTGCCTGCTGGTCCTGTGCGTCCTGGCCATGATTCCGACGGCCGAGGCGGTCGTGTACCGCTGCGAGGTGGACCAGAGGCCGGTGTACACCGACCGGCCTTGTGCGGCCGGCACCGCGCCACACGACCTGCCGGTCATCAGCGTCCTGCCGTCGCCCGGCGAGGCCGACCTCGTGGCGGATCACGATGCGCGCCGCGAACGTCATCTGAAATCGAAGGCCGGGGACGACGCGAAATGGCTCAAGGATCACCGCAAGCGCAAGGCG
Organism: Panacagrimonas perspica; assembly: GCF_004364935.1. Lineage (GTDB taxonomy): Bacteria > Pseudomonadota > Gammaproteobacteria > Nevskiales > Nevskiaceae > Panacagrimonas > Panacagrimonas perspica. The sequence continues at coordinate 356,844 of NZ_SOBT01000011.1, forward strand.
ACCGACGAGCGCCTGTCTGCGGCCGCTGCGGACCACAAGGTCCTGAAGGACATGAGCGCCGACCAAGTCCGCCGCGCTCTCGGCAGCCCGGACGAGGTCAAGCGCAAGGACGGCGTCGAGCGATGGACGTATGTCGACGGCAAGCAGCGGCGCACCGTGGTGCTGCAGAACGGCCGTGTTTCGAGCACCGGCGGACCCAAGGGCAAGTAATGGGGGACGCATCCGGCTTGAGTCCATGGCACCGCTCTTGAAACAATGACGGCAGCGTCCATTCCGGCGTCATCGATCCATCGCGTCTTTTGCCATGCCTCTCTACGAATACAGCTGCGCTGCCTGCGGCGCCACGTCGGAAATCAACCACCGGATGTCCGATCCTGCCCCGACCGATTGCCCGGTCTGCGGCGCGCCCAAGCTCTCCAAGATGATTTCGGCCGCCGGTTTCCGGCTCAAGGGCGCCGGCTGGTACGAGACCGACTTCAAGTCGGACGGCAAGCGCAACCTCGCGGGGGACAGCGGCGAATCCTCGGGCGCAGACAGCAAGTCGGCCGGCAAGCCGGCCGCGAAGCCCGCCGCCGATGCCAGTCCTGCGCCGGCCAAGGCCGAGACCAAGAGCGAATCCAAGCCTGCTGCAGCCCCGGCCGCCACATCGCCGAGCCCCGGCAGCAGCGCCGCCACCTGAGCTCCTCGCCGGGCCGCCAAGCAGGGGCAGGGGCACGCGGCTACAATCCGCGACTCTTTTTTAGCCGTGCCCTGCATACATGCGTTCCCATTACTGTGGTCAGGTCACGGAAGCCCTGACCGGTGAGACTGTCACCGTCTGTGGTTGGGTCCATCGCCGTCGCGACCATGGCGGCGTGATCTTCATCGACCTTCGCGACCGCGAGGGTCTGCTCCAGTGCGTGTTCGACCCCGATACCGCCGAGGCCTTCGCGCTCGCGGACCGGTTCCGGTCGGAATACGTGGTCAAGATCACCGGTCGCGTGCGCCCGCGTCCGGCCGGCACCGAGAACGCCAACCTGACCACCGGCAAGATCGAACTGCTGGCCAAGCAGGCCGAGCTGCTGAACCGCGCCGAAACGCCACCGTTCCAGCTCGACGACGACAACGTCGGCGAGGACACGCGCCTCAAGTTCCGCTACATCGACCTGCGCCGCCCGGCGCTGCAGAAGAGCCTGCGGCTGCGCCACGACGTCATTCGTCGCATGCGCAACTACATGGACGAGAACGGCTTCGTCGATGTGGAGACGCCGATCCTGACGCGCGCCACCCCCGAGGGCGCCCGCGATTACCTGGTGCCTTCACGCACCCATCCGGGCCACTTCTTCGCGTTGCCGCAGTCGCCGCAGCTGTTCAAGCAGCTGCTGATGGTGGGCGGACTGGATCGCTACTACCAGATCGCGCGCTGCTTCCGCGACGAGGATCTGCGCGCGGACCGCCAGCCGGAATTCACCCAGCTCGATATCGAGACCTCGTTCCTCACGCAGGTCCAGATCATGGAGATCGTGGAAGGCCTGGTGAAGGAGCTGTTCAAGTCCGTGCTGAACGTGGACCTCGGCCAGCTGCCGCACCTGGCCTACGACGAGGCCATGGCGCGCTACGGCTCGGACAAGCCGGACCTGCGCAACCCGCTCGAGCTGGTCGACATCAAGGACCTCGTCGCGGATTCCGATTTCAAGGTGTTCGCCAATCCCGCCAAGGATCCGAAGTGCCGTGTGACGGCGCTGCGCGTGCCGGGCGGCGCCGAGAAGCTGTCTCGCGGCCAGATCGATTCGTACACCGGCTTTGTCGGCCAGTACGGCGCCAAGGGCCTGGCCTGGATCAAGGTCAACGACACCAGCAAGGGCCGAGAGGGCCTGCAGTCGCCGATCGTGAAGAATCTCTCGGATGCGGCGCTGAACGGCATCCTGGAGCGCACCGGCGCGGGCAACGGCGACCTGCTGTTCTTCGGCGCGGACAAGTCCAGCGTCGTCAGCGACGCCCTGGGCGCGCTGCGCCTGAAGGTCGGTCGCGACGTCGGCCTGGTCTCCGAGGGCTGGAAGGCGCTCTGGGTGGTCGACTGGCCGATGTTCGAGCACGACGACAAGGAAAACCGCTGGATCTCGCCGCATCATCCGTTCACCGCGCCCAAGCAGTTCGATGCCGAAGCGATCCGGGCCAACCCTGGTGCGATCGTTTCGCAGGGTTACGATTTCGTGCTCAACGGCGTCGAACTCGGTGGTGGCTCGGTACGTATCCACCGCACCGACGTGCAGCAGGCGGTGTTCGACCTGCTGGGCATCGGGCCGGAGGAGCAGAAGGAAAAGTTCGGCTTCCTGCTGGAGGCGCTTTCCTACGGTGCGCCGCCGCACGGTGGCTTGGCGATCGGCGTGGATCGCCTGGTGATGCTGATGGCCGGCGGAGCCTCGATTCGCGAGGTCATCGCGTTCCCGAAGACGCAGACCGCGCACGATCCGCTGACCAATGCCCCGGGCACGGTCGACACCAAGAGTCTGCGCGAACTCAACATTCGCAGCACTTTCGTCAAGACAACTGAAACCACGGAGCCGCGGTGACGGTCCAAGCCCCCGCGAGCCTCCCGAGGAAGACAATGCCCAAGATGATCAAGACCGTTGCGGCCAGCTGCGCCGCTGTACTGCTGCTGGGTTCCTGCAGCGGTATCGGAGACGGCGCGAGCCCCGAATCGCTGAAGATCCTCCAGGTCACACCGGAGACGACGTTCGACGAGGCTTTCATCCGCGGCGAGCAGATCCCGGGCCAGGCTTACACCTGCGTCCGCGGGGTGCTGCAGGCTTTCATCTTCTTCGACGATGACGACGTCGGTAACTTCACGCGCCGCGTGAAGTGGAGCAGCAGCGACACGAGCGTCCTGACGGTCAGCAATTTCGACGAGGTCGTTCCCGGCAGTCCGGACAACCGGTTCGATTACGGCTCGATCGCGCCGCTGTCCCCCGGCACGGCCACGGTCACCGCGACGTACCTCAATATGACCGCGACGATCCCGGTCACCGTCGAGGAGGCCGGCGCGATCACGATCACGCCGAACGATCTGAAGATGGTGCCGCGCTCGTTCCAGCAGCTCCAGGCGACGGCGATTATCGCCGGGAAGAAGACCGATCTGACTGCACAGACCATCTTCGAATTCACCAACGCTGACCCGGAAGAGGTCGCGGAATTCGCGACGCTGTCCGAGACCGGGTCCATCGGGGCGATCGCGCCCAGCGCGCCGCTGCCCATCACCGCCAAGCTCAATGTCCGCGGCGGCGCCTGCGCCACGAAGCCGGCCACGACGGCCCAGGCCGATCTGCAGGTCATGGCGATTCCGACGCCTCCGACGCCGAATCCGCAGAAGCTGGGCCTGCGTCTCGAGCCCGAGGATGGTTACGTGGCGACCCTCGCGGAGGGCACCTCGCAGTTCCTCAAGCTGATCGCCCGCTTCGGCGATGCCAACGGCGACGGCGACTCGGACGATGCGAACGAGTTCCAGGACCTGTCCTTCCAGCCGGGTGCGGTGGGTGCGTTCACGTCCTCGGACACCGACGTCGCGACGTTCATCGGCTCGACCCTGCTGGGTCGCGGAACGCTGGTCTACGCCGTGCCCGACAATGCGACGACGGCGGGCACGCCCGAGTCGGACGGCACTTCGGACCTCAGTGCCGTCTTCGGCGCCAGACCCACGGATACGCCGCCGGTGGTGGGTACGACCTCGAACACGCTGCCGCTGCTGGTGCGCGACGTGCTGCTGCGGTCGATCGAGATTACCTCCAGTCCGCAGCGCAATTCGGAAGACGGCGTCTGCAAGGTCAACGAAACGACGTATGGCGCAGTCCCCGCGGAGCTCACCGGCGGCAAGTTCCTGTGCCTGCGCGCCACCGGGACTTTCGGGCCCGACGCGGCCGGTGCCGATTACGTCCAGGACATCACCAAGGACGTGGTGTGGACGACCAAGGCCAGCGGCACGCTGGGCATCACCAGCGGCCGCGTCCTGGGCGCCGGTATTCTTGCCAGCGCAACCAAGGCCCCGACCAGCGGAACGCAGTGCGTGAACGCGACGAGCTGTGCCGAAGAGATCACGGCGACGTTCACGACGAATCAGACCAACGCCACCACCGGCGTTGCGATCACGGTCGTCAAGACCGTTCCGATCACGGTCCTGATCCCCGCAGCGACCGACTGATCGATCGGCGCTCCGCTCAACCCGTGCGCTTCGCGCGCACGCGGTTGCGCGGCAGCGTGAGTTCGAACTCTTCGCCCATCGGCAGCGTGTCCGCGTCGCGGATCACCGTACCGTCCATCGTTCGCGCGATCGAATAACCGCGATCGAGAACCGCCGCGGGATTGAGGCTGCGCAGCAGGGCGTCGCTGCGCTCCAGGCGCTGACGCGTCAGCGCGAGCCTGGCCTTCAACGCCAGCGCACCGCGCACCTGCAAGGCATCGATCCGTGCGCTGCCAGCGGAAAGATCGGCGGCGTAGCGGGTGATCGACAACTGCTGCCGCGCGGCGTTGAAGCGGGACCTCGAGTCGCGCAGATGCCTGAGCATCGCGGCCGACAATCGTGCCTCGGCGTCGTCGACCCGTTGTGCACGCAGGTGCAGGGCACGCGAGGGATGAAGCTGGGCCAGGCGTTGCGTCATGCGCTGCAGGCGCTCGCCCGAGCGCGCCATCGAACGCGCCATCGCGCCTTCGATGGTGCTTGCCAGACCTTCGAGCCGGGCGCCCAGCACCGCGGCATCGGGGGTGATCAGTTCGGCGGCCGCAGTGGGTGTCGGCGCACGAAGATCAGCCACGAAATCGGCGATCGTGGTGTCGGTCTCGTGACCGACGCCGGTCACGACCGGAACCGCACACGCGCGGATCGCGCGCGCCACGCTCTCCTCGTTGAATGACCACAGGTCTTCGAGCGAACCGCCGCCGCGCACGAGCAGGATGGCGTCGACCGGCGCCCGTCGGGGCAGGCCGGCGAGGGCGCGCACGATGGCCGGCGCGGCCGCGGCACCCTGCACGGGGACGGGCCACAAGAACACGCGCAACAGAGGAAAGCGGCGCGCGAAGGCTGCCAGCACATCCTGTACGGCGGCGCCGGTGCCCGAGGTGATCAGGCCAATCGCGCGCGGAAGGCGCGGCAACGGTCGCTTGTGCGCGGCATCGAACAGGCCTTCGGCGAGCAGGCGGCGCTTGAGTTCCTCGAAGGCGCGCAGCAGCGCGCCTTCGCCCGCCGGCTCCATGTGTTCGCAGATCAATTGCAGGTCGCCGCGCGCGGCGTAGTAACTCGCCTGGGCGCGAACCAGCACGCGGTCGCCGTTCTGCGGCGGCGGTCGCACGAGGTAATTGGCGTTGCGGAACATCGCGCAACGGATCTGCGCCTGGGCGTCCTTGAGCGTGAAGTACCAGTGCCCCGAAGACGGGCGAGACAGGTTCGAGATCTCGCCCTCGACCCAGAGCCGCGGCAGCGAATCCTCGACGAGCGCGCGAAGGATTTCCGCCAGTTCGGAGACCGTGTGGACGGTTCGGGATGCGGGAATGTTCAAGAGAGGGCTAGGGACAAGGCGACCTGATCCGTATAATAGGTTCTCGACGGAGCCTTTCATGCGCATTCAAACCGAGGCCCTGACGTTTGACGACGTCCTGCTGCAGCCGGCCTATTCGGAAGTACTCCCGCGCCAGGTCAATCTGACCACGCGCCTTACCTCGCGGATCGTGCTCAACATCCCGCTGCTGTCGGCGGCGATGGACACGGTCACCGAAGCCAAGCTCGCCATTGCGCTCGCGCAGGAAGGCGGCATGGGCATCGTGCACAAGAACATGACGGCCGAACGCCAGGCCGCCGAGGTTCGCGCGGTGAAGAAGTACGAGTCGGGTGTGATCACCGACCCGATCGTGGTGCCGCCGAACATGACCATCGGCGAGGTGCTCAAGCTCACGCGCGCCAACCGCATTTCCGGCGTGCCGGTGGTCGACGGCGAGACCCTTGTCGGCATCGTCACCAGCCGCGACCTGCGCTTCGAGACGCGCTACGGCGAGCCGGTGAGCGTCGTCATGACGCCCAAGGAACGGCTGGTCACGGTCAAGGAAGGCGCGTCGCGCGAGGAAGTGATCGCCAAGCTCCACCAGCACCGCATCGAGAAGGTGCTCGTGGTCAGCCCCGGCTTCCAGCTGCGCGGCATGATCACGGTCAAGGACATCCAGAAGTCGAGCGACTACCCGCTGGCCTGCAAGGACGAGCGCGGTCGCCTGCGCGTCGGCGCCGCGGTGGGTACCGGGCCGGAAACCGAGGATCGCGTCGCAGGACTCGTGCAGGCCGGTGTGGACGTGGTCGTCGTCGATACCGCGCACGGTCACTCGCGTGGCGTGCTCGATCGCGTCACCTGGATCAAGCGCCATTACCCCGACTTGCAGGTCATCGGCGGCAACATCGCGACGGCCGAGGGCGCACTCGCACTGGCCGACGCGGGCGCCGATGCGGTCAAGGTCGGCATCGGTCCCGGCTCGATCTGCACGACGCGCGTGGTCGCCGGTGTCGGCGTGCCGCAGATCAGCGCCGTCATGGCGGTGGCCGAGGCGCTCAAGTCGCGCAACGTGCCGTTGATCTCCGATGGCGGTGTTCGTTATTCGGGCGATTTCTCCAAGGCTCTCGCGGCCGGCGCGCATGCCGTGATGGTCGGCTCGATGCTGGCCGGCACCGAGGAAGCCCCGGGAGAAGTGGAGCTCTACCAGGGCCGCTCGTACAAGTCGTACCGCGGCATGGGATCGCTGGGCGCGATGTCGCAGGCGCAGGGATCGAAGGATCGCTACTTCCAGGACACCACCAGCGAAGTCGAGAAGCTGGTCCCCGAAGGCGTCGAAGGCCGCGTGCCGTACAAGGGCCCGATGGCGGCGATCGTGCACCAGATGATCGGTGGGTTGCGTGCGTCCATGGGTTACACGGGCTGCGGCAGCATCGAGGATCTGCGCACGAAGACGCGCTTCGTGAAGATCACCGCGGCCGGCATCAAGGAAAGCCACGTCCACGACGTGACGATCACCAAGGAAGCGCCGAACTACCGCACGCAGTAGCGGCCAAGCGGGCGATCGCATCGATCGTCCGTCCGTTGTTCGTCGCCTGCAGCGGCGTGCCGCGCGGCCGAACCGGAGAGGATGTCGAGCGATGAAGGACAGCGCACGCACCGCGTTCGTGACCGGGGGCACCGGGTTCGTCGGCATCAACCTCGTGAAGCGGCTGACGAGCGAGGGCTGGTCCGTGACCGCCCTGCACCGGCCGACGTCGAATCTCGATCATCTGCGCCGGTTTCCCGTGCGCCTGGTGGCCGGCGACCTGACCGATACGGCCTCGCTCGAACGCGCGGTGCCCGAAGGCGTCGACACCGTGTTCCACGTTGCCGCGGACCTGAGCTTCGCGGCGGCGGGCGAGGAGCAGCAGTATCGAAGCAACGTGCTGGGAACCCGCCATCTGCTCGGGATCGCGCGCCGCCGCGGCGCCCGCTGCTTCGTTCACACCTCGACGCTGGGCACGTACGGCGGCCGCCCGGGCATCATCGACGAACGCTCGCCGCAGCTCGGCGGCACGTCCCCCCTGCATTACTCGCGTTCCAAGTGGCTCGCCGAGGAGGAAGTGCGTCGGGCCGCGAGCGAGGGCTTCAACGCCCTGATCCTGAATCCCGGCGGCATTCTCGGGCCGTACGATTCACGCACCTGGGGCACGTTCTTCTTCCTGGTGCGCGACGGCCTGCTGCCGTATGCCCCTGATCAGGGACAGATGGTGTGGTGCCATGTCGACGACGTCGTGGGCGCGCAGGTCGCGGCCTCCACGCGTGGCCGGCGCGGCGAGAACTACATCCTGGGTGGCGAATCGGCGCCGCTGCACGTGGTCGCAGCCGAGATGGCCGCGCTGCTGGGCATTCCCAACCGCACCCGCCCGTTGCCGACGGCCCTGCTGGCCGACCTCGCCCGGGCCCAGGCGGCGATCGCAGAGCACACCGGCGAGCCTGCGATCTACACGCCGGACATCGTCGAGGTGTTCTCCGACACCTACGTCTGCCGCTCCGACAAGGCGGTCGGCGAACTCGGCTATCGCACCCACACCCTGCGCGAGATGCTCACCGACTGCCATCGCTGGCTGTGCGACGAGGGCCTGCTCGCCCGTTGAGGCCGGCCCCCGGCCCCGGCGCTAGGGCGTGACCGGATCCGGGTAGCGATAGGCCTGCGGCCGCGACAGCGCGGCGTCGCCGCTGCGGTCGAGCACGAGGCTTGAGGACTCGGCGGCCGCCACCTGCAACACCGCGCTGGCCGTGAAGCCCGCGGCGTCGGCGACGGCATCGACGATGTCACCCACCGCCTGCCCGTCCCCGGCGGAATCGCGGATCGCGGTTCCGGGTGCGGGTACGGCGCCCTTTCCACTGACGCGGAACAGCCGCTTCTTGAGATTGCCCAGGTAGTGCAGACGCGCGACCACTTCCTGGCCCGTGTAGCAGCCCTTGGTGAAGCTGATGCCGCCGATCAGGTCGAGATTCGCCATCTGCGCGACCCAGCGGTCCTGGGTCTCCGGATACACCACGGGCACGCCGGCCTCGATCAGCTCGGCGCGATCGCGCGCGTCGGCGTGCTCGTCGGTCTCAGCAGGATCGGGCAGCACGAGGCTGACCTTCGATCGAAGCACGAACATTCGCAGGCGTCTGGCTACGGGCTCGACCAGGCTGCGCGGCATCCGCAGATCGATCGCATCGGCGCTCCGGACCACGCGTATCACGGCCAGCATGCGGCCCTTGGGACTGTTGTACGAGGCCCAGCCCGCGCATTCGGGCTTCACCGCGGCGACATCGGCGCTTAGCTGGCCCTGCAGGAAAATTTCGGCGTCTGCGCCGGACACGCGCACCGAGGCCCAGGAATCGAGCGCAAAACCAGCCTCCGCCGCGGATCGCGTCGTTAGCGGATGTGGCTCGGAAAGGGAATACGGATCGGTCATTCGTTGCGAGCGCGGCATCGGGTTTGCGAAAATACCAAGGTCCCGAGCCCAGTGTGCCCCGGCCGTCCATGAATGATCGCGTCGATCCCGTCGTCCGCAGCTTCAGACCGAAGCAGGACGATGTTGTTCCGCTCGCGGAATTTCTTGCGAATGCCCGGTTCACGCCAGAGCACTCGACGCCGGCACCGAAGCTGGCACCTGTAGCGACGCAGGCTCCAGGCGTCGTCCCGGAAATCGGCGGCCGCAGAAGCGGCCTGGATCCGACCCGCTACGGCGACTGGGAAAAGGACGGCCGCTGCATCGATTTTTAACCCACGTAGTCCGCGGCGCCTCGTCGCGGATCTTGAAGGTAACCATGTCCACACCCAAACCGTCGTCGGGTCCGAACCGGCCGCTGTCGCCGTTCATGATCGGGCCGTACTACAAGCCCCAGTTGACGTCGATGCTGTCGATCACGCATCGCGTCACGGGCATGGCCCTGAGCTTCGGCACGCTGCTGCTGGCCGGCTGGCTGATCGCGCTGTCGAACGGCCCGGACGCGTACCACGCGTACTCGAAACACGTGATGGCCTGGTACGGGCAGATCCTGCTGCTCGGCTGGAGCTGGGCGCTGCTCTATCACCTGTGCAACGGCATCCGGCACCTGTTCTGGGACGTGGGCAAGGGCTTCTCCCTGCCGGCGGCTTACCGGAGCGGCTATGCCGTCGTCGCCATTTCGGGTGTCCTGACCGTCGCGGTCTGGGCCCTGGCCTACCTGACCTGAGCTGAGGAGTTCGCCATGAGTCTTCGTTCTCCTCTGGGCCACGCGCGTGGCCTGGGTTCCGCCAAGGACGGCACGCACCACTTCTGGGTGCAGCGCGTGTCCGCCATCGCCCTGGTCCCGCTGACGCTGTGGTTCGTGTTCAGCGTCGCCAGGCTGCACGGCGCCAGCTTCGAGCAGGTGCACTGGTGGGTCAGCTATCCCGCCGTCGCCGTGACGCTGGTGCTGTTCATCGCAACGGCGCTGTACCACTCCATGCTCGGCGTGCAGGTGGTCATCGAGGACTACGTGGGAGGCGAAGGCATGAAGCTGACCGCCCTGCTGCTCTCGAAGTTCTTCCACGTCGCCGTTGCCGTCGCCGCGATCTTCGCGGTGCTGAAAGTCGCGCTGAGCTGATCGACATGACCGCTTCCACTTCCTACGAAATCGTTCACCACGAATACGACGTGGTCGTCGTCGGCGCCGGCGGTTCCGGCCTGCGCGCGACGCTGGGCCTGGCCGAATCCGGCCTGAAGACGGCCAACATCACCAAGGTGTTCCCCACGCGCTCGCACACCGTTGCGGCGCAGGGCGGCATCTCGGCGGCCCTGTCCAACATGGGCAAGGACGACTGGCGCTGGCACTTCTTCGACACCGTCAAGGGTTCCGACTGGCTCGGCGACCAGGACGCCATCCAGTACATGACGCGCGAGGCCATCCCCGCGATCATCGAGCTCGAGCACTACGGCCTGCCGTTCTCGCGCACGCCCGAAGGCAAGATCTACCAGCGCCCGTTCGGCGGCATGACCACCGAATACGGCGCGGGCCCGCCGGCACAGCGCACCTGCGCCGCCGCCGACCGCACCGGTCACGCGATGCTGCACACGCTTTATCAGCAGTCGCTGAAGTGCAAGGCGCAGTTCTTCATCGAGTACTTCGCGCTCGATCTGCTGATGGATGCCGACGGCGCCTGCCGTGGTGTCATGGCCTGGGACCTGTCGACCGGCAAGCTGCACCGCTTCCGCGCGCAGATGGTGATCCTCGCCACCGGCGGCTACGGTCGCGCGTATTTCTCGGCGACCTCGGCGCACACCTGCACCGGCGACGGCAACGCGATGGTGCTGCGTGCCGGCCTGCCGCTGCAGGACATGGAATTCGTGCAGTTCCATCCGACCGGCATCTACGGCTCGGGCTGCCTGATCACCGAAGGTGCGCGTGGTGAAGGTGGATACCTGACGAACAAGAACGGCGAGCGCTTCATGGAGCGCTATGCCCCGAGCGTGAAGGACCTGGCGCCGCGCGACATGGTGAGCCGCTCGATGGCCACCGAGATCCGCGAAGGCCGCGGCGTCGGCGCCGAGGCCGATCACATCCACCTGCATCTCGAGCATCTGGATCCGGCGCTGCTGCACGCGCGCCTGCCCGGCATCTCCGAGAGCGCGAAGATCTTCGCGGGCGTGGACGTCACGCGCGAGCCGATCCCGGTGGTGCCGACCGTGCACTACAACATGGGCGGCATCCCGACGCTGTTCACCGGCGAAGTCGTGACGCTCAAGAACGGCCAGCCCGACACCGTCGTGCCGGGCCTGATGGCGGTGGGCGAGGCGGCCTGCGTGTCGGTGCACGGTGCCAATCGCCTGGGCTCGAACTCGCTGCTCGACCTCGTGGTGTTCGGCCGCGCCGCGGCGATCCAGTCGGCCAAGCTGGTCAAGCCCAGCGAGCCGCACAAGCCGATTCCGAGTGCCTCCGAGGACGCCTGCATCGCACGCCTCGACAAGCTGCGCAACGCCAAGGGCAAGACGCTCACGGCGAACCTGCGCCTCGACATGCAGAAGACCATGCAGAAGCACTGCGCGGTGTTCCGCGACGGCCCGACGATGCAGGAAGGCGTGGCGAAGCTGAAGACGATCGTCGAGGTTTTCTCCAACGACCTGTCGGTGGTCGATCGCTCGCTGGTGTGGAACTCCGATCTGGTCGAAGCGCTGGAGCTGGACAACCTGCTGGGACAGGCGCTGGTCACCATCGTCTGCGCCGAGAACCGCAAGGAATCGCGCGGCGCGCACGCCCGCGACGACATCAAGGACCGCGACGACCACGAGTGGCAGAAGCACACGCTCGCGTGGCGCGAGTCCGACACCGGCGTGAAGATCGACTATCGCCCGGTGCACATGAACACGCTGGACTCGGACGTGGACGTGATCCCGCCCAAGAAGCGCGTGTACTAATCAAAGCAAGCAAGCGCGACCTACGCGGATAGCCGAGCAAGCCCATGGCCCAGTTCACCCTTCCCAAGAATTCCACGATCAACCAGTCGGCCGGCCGGAAGTATCCGGCCGCCGCGGGTGCCAAGAAGGTGCAGACCTTCAAGGTGTACCGCTACGACCCGGACACCGGCGAGAACCCTCGCGTCGACAGCTACGAAGTCGACATGTCGCAGTGCGGGCCGATGGTTCTCGACGCGCTGATCAAGATCAAGAACGAGATCGATCCGACGCTCACGTTCCGCCGCTCCTGCCGCGAAGGCATCTGCGGTTCGTGCGCGATGAACATCGACGGCACCAACACGCTGGCCTGCATCAAGGGCTGCGACGAGGTGAAGGGCGACGTCAAGATCTACCCGCTGCCGCACATGCCGGTGGTGAAGGATCTGGTGCCGGACATGACGCACTTCTACGCGCAGCTCGCGAGCGTCGAGCCCTGGCTCAAGACCGATTCGCCGGCGCCGACGCGCGAGCGTCTGCAGAGCGAGGAAGACCGCGCGAAGCTCGACGGTCTGTACGAGTGCATCCTGTGCGCCTGCTGTTCGACGAGCTGCCCGAGCTACTGGTGGAACGGCGATCGCTACCTGGGCCCGGCGATCCTGCTGCAGGCCTATCGCTACATCATCGACTCGCGTGACGAAGCCACCGGCGAGCGTCTCGACCAGCTCGAGGATCCGTTCAAGCTGTATCGCTGCCACACGATCATGAACTGCACGAAGACCTGCCCGAAGGGTCTGAACCCGGCGAAGGCGATCGCCGAGACCAAGAAGATGCTGGTCGAACGCCGGACCTGATACCGCGCGTTCATCGGTTCAAGAAAAGGCCCCGCATGCGGGGCCTTTTCACTTTTCCTCGAAGAACTCGATCGGACTCGTGCGCCCCTAGCCCGGACGAAGTCCAGGGCTGTTCCCCGTCCTTCCTTCCGGCGTCCTATGGAACGCGACCCCGGACTTCGTCCGGGCTACGCAGGCTTTGCGGCGACGCCCAGCATCTGCGCCATCCGCTCGTGGTCGATCTTCAGCACGTCGCCATCCGCCGCCTCGAAGCGCCGCCACGCGACCTGGATCGGATCCTGCGCGGTCGTCGCGATCGGATGCTTGCGCGGATCGTAGTTGCGGCGAAATACCGGCAGTGCGGCGTGCAGCAGTCGCAGCAGCATGTGCACGCAGAACCAGAGCTTTGCGGCGCCCTTGAACGGATTGCGCAGCCAGCCTTCGACTTTCGCCATGTGCGGATAGGTCTTCAGCGTCTGCACCGCGATGTGCGTGAGCGCATGCAGGATCGTCCACTTCCGGTACCACTCGTGCTGGCCGTAGAGCTGCTTGTACACGTCGAACGCGACCGCGCCGTGTTCGATCTCCTCGACCTGGTGCCACATCCACATGGCTTTGAGCGTGGGATCCGAATCCGCGAACCAGCGCTCGTAGTTCTTCAGGATGATGATGCCGGCCAGGAATGTGAAGGTCTCGTAGCCCGCGGTGAATCCGACGAGCTGCTTGAGTGAATCCTTCTCCGCGCGATCGGCGAAATCCTTCGCGGCCTCGGCGTCGTGCCGTCCGACTTTCGGATAGCGGCGCGCGAGTGCCGCGTTGAAGAGCAGGAAGTTCTTCGCGTGGTGCGCTTCCTGTCCGATGATCGCGGTCATGTCGCGACGTAGCTTCGGATCGGTGATGTGCTCGCGGGCCGCGCGCATCGCCTTGATCAGGTAGCGCTCGAAGTGCGGGATGTGCAGCGCGAGTGCGTTGATGAACACCGCGAACTCGGGGCAGGTGCGGCTCCAGACGACGCCTTCGCCCTCCGCCGAGCCCAGGTCGAACGTGAGCGGGCGGACCGGAAAATCGTCCATCGGATGCGATGCGAGCTTGCGCATGAGAAATCTCCCCGCTGGCTGCACTCTGGGTGCGGGGGAGTATCTGCCGATCGGTATGGAAAAGCATCGCGACAGGGCGTGCCCCAGGGGGCTGTTCGTGACCGCGGGAGCGGGATATATCGACGGCTGACCGATCGGAACAGGAGATCGCCCGTGGCCGTGCAGCTCAATCACACCATCGTCTGGTGCCGCGACCAGAAGATCTCGGCTGACTTCCTGAGCGAGATGCTTGGCCTGCCGCCGCCGCGGCGTTTCATGCATTTCCTCGTCGTCGATCTCTCCAACCGCGTGTCGATGGACTACTACGAGACTGGCAAGGCGCCGTCACCGCAGCACTACGCCTTCCTCGTCAGTGATGCGGAGTTCGACGCGAGCTTTCGGCGCATCCGCGATCGCAGGCTCGAGTTCTGGGCCGATCCGGCGCGCACGAAGCCCGGCGAGATCAACCATCACTTCAGCGGACGTGGTGTCTACTTCCGCGACCCGGATGATCACCTGATGGAGCTCATCACGAAGCCGTACGGCGATCCGAAGGACCTCTGACCGTAGCCCGGGTGCAACCCGGGGTTTTTCTCGTCGGATGCGAGCCAGAAGCCCTGGGGTGCACCCGGGCTACGGGATGTCGGTCGCGTCTCAGCGAGCGGATGCAGGAGACGCGGACGCGCCGGCGCGGGGCCAGGCCAGCCACAGCATCAGGACCGCCGGCAGGATCACCAGCACGCAGTCCTGCAGGAAGAAATTCAGCGTGGTGCGGCCGGCCAGAAGATCCCAGACGTGCAGGAACGAATGCGCGATCTGCAGTACCGCGGCCGCGATCGCCGCTGCCGCGCCACGCAGCGGGTCGAGCACGAACCAGATCAGCGCCCAGCTGCAGATGAGATAGGCCAGGCCGATGTCGCGCACGAAGTGCGGATTGAACGGCCCCGTTGGCGGCACGCTGGGCACCAGTTGGTACCAGGTGTCCGGCAGCAGCAGCATCGCCAGTCCATTGATGCCCAGGATCACGGCGACCGTCCAGGTCAGGGCTTTACGCAAGGGCCTCTCCTCCTTTTTTTCTATGTGTGTCTCATGAACTGTCGCGCGACGCCTTCTGCTTCTCGCGCACGTAGTGAGCGCTGAAGCCGCCGTCGGGACGTTTCCGATGTTCCACGTCGAACAGCCCGATCGCAATGACCAGGTCGCTCAACTTCCGGTACGACCAGGTTCGGGAGTCGAAATCGGGTGCCTGTTTCGAGATGTGCTGACCAACGGCGCCCAGGTGCGCCCAGCCGTCGTCGTCCGACTTGGCCTTGATGCCGTTTCGCAGCAGGCTCATCAGCCGGGTGTCGTTGCGCAGTTCCTTGACGCCCTTCTTCTTCGGGGCAGCCTGCTCGGTCGCTTCCTCGGCCGGGGCGAGCAGCTCGGTATAGATGAACTTGTCGCAGGCCGACACGAAGGGCTTCGGCGTCTTCTGCTCGCCCAGGCCGTAGGCCGTCAGGCCGGCCTCGCGGATACGCACGGCGAGCCGCGTGAAATCCGAGTCGCTGGACACGATGCAGAAGCCGTCGAAACGGTTCGTGTACAGCAGGTCCATCGCGTCGATGATCAGCGCGCTGTCCGTCGCGTTCTTGCCGGAGGTATTCGCGAACTGCTGGATCGGCTGGATCGCGTGCTCGGCCAGCACCTTCTTCCAGGAGGCGAGGTTGGGCTGCGTCCAGTCGCCGTAGATGCGCTTGACGCTGGCCGTCCCGTATTTTGCGATTTCGGCGAACAGCGCCTCGGTCATCGGCGCCAGCTTGGTCGTGTTGTCGGCATCGATCAGCACGGCGAGCCGCGCGGTATGGGGGGTTGCGGACATTCGATTCTCCCGTGGCCACCCCAGCCTAGCCGATGCGAACGCCGATCGGCGGGCTGCGCCGCCTGTCCGCATCGTCGACAATTACCGCATGGAAGACGAACGAAGACTGCGCTGGTTGCTGCGTCGCGGCATGAAGGAACTCGACGTGATGGTCATGCGCTACCACGCGAGCCGCTATGCCGAGGCTCCGGCCGCGGAGCGCGCGGCGTTCGCGCAACTCCTGAAGACCGCCGAAGACCCGGATATCTGGTCCTGGACGATGGGCTATGTCGAGACGCCGGCGGAATACCGCGAGCTGATCGAGCAGTTGCGCATCTACCGGGAGGCGCCATGAGTCTGGCGCTGGACGTGACACTCAAGCCCTCGGCGCGTGCCCATCAGCTGATGTTCTGGCTGCACGTGCTGCCGCTGGCGCTGTTGCCGATGGCGATGGAAACCGGTGCGTGGATGGTCGGCGTGGCCTTCGCCATCGGCCTGTCCTGGGTCCGGGTGCGCCGGCATGCGGCGTTCGGCTTCGGCCCGGCCGCCATCGTGCGCATCGCAGTGGATCCCGAGGGCCAGTGGTCGATCTGGAACCCGGCCGGGACGCGGCTCGACGTGAAGCTGCGGCACGACAGCGTGCTGTGGTCCGCGTTGCAGATCCTGAATTTCCGCGACGCCGACGGCCGACGGCGGACCCGCGTGCTGCTGGGAGACGAGGCGGATCCCGATGCGCTGCGCCGGCTGCGCACGCAGCTTGCTGCCGGCGTGCAAGATCCCTCCGATTCGAAAGCCGCTCCATGAAGAAGATGCTGCTGCTGGCCGTGACCATCCTGCTCGGAGGCTGTGCGATGTTCGCGTCGGCGCGTGAACCCATTCCGCTGGCTCCCCACGTCGAGCTGCCGCGTTTCATGGGCGACTGGTACGTGATCGGATTCATTCCGATCTTCCCCGAGCGCAATGCGCACAACCCGGTCGAGAGCTACCGGCTCGACGAGGACGGCACCATCGCAACGACCTACCGCTACCGCGACGGCTCGTTCGACAAGAAGCTGACGAAGAACACGCCGAAGGGTTTCGTCGTGCCCGACACGAACAACGCGCTGTGGGGCATGCAGTTCCTGTGGCCGTTCAAGGGCGAATACCGCATCGCCCACGTGGAGCCGGATTACTCGGTGACGATCGTGGCGCGCAACAAGCGCGACTACGTGTGGCTGATGTCGCGACGGCCGGAGATGGACGACGATTCGTACTCGCGCTATCGCGGCATGATCGCGGCGATGGGCTACGACATGGCCGAGTTCAAGCGCGTGCCGCAGCAGTGGCCGGAGAAGGAGCCGCGGCCGCCGCTGTAGCAGTCCGTAGCCCGGACGAAGTCCGGGACGGCGGACGCCGTGTAGGAAAAGCCCCCGGACTTCGTCCGGGCTACGCAATCCACACGGGCGACCGCGTCCGAAAACGGCCAGACCGCTGCGCCCCGCCGCGCCACAATAGCGGCATGCAACTCGACCCCGCGCTCTGCTACGAGGCCATCAAGTCGCGCGACGCGCGCTTCGACGGCCGCTTCTTCGTCGGCGTGTCCACCACGCGCATCTACTGCCGGCCGGTCTGCACGGCGCGCACGCCGGGTCGCGATCGCTGCACGTTCTTTTCCCACGCCGCAGCCGCGGAAGGCTCCGGATTTCGCCCCTGCCTGCGCTGCCGGCCGGAGCTGGCGCCGGGCGTTGCACCCGTCGATGCGTCGCGTAGCGCAGCGCACTGGACGTTCGCGCGCATCGAGTCGGGCGCGCTCAACGAATCGGATTTCGAGCGGCTCGCCAAGGAGTACGGCCTGTCGTCGCGCCAGCTCCGGCGCGCGGTGGTCGGCGAGTTCGGCGTGACGCCGATCCAGCTCGCCCAGACGCGACGCCTGCTGCTGGCCAAGCACCTGCTCACCGAGACACGCCTGCCGATGGCGACGCTCGCGCACGCCAGCGGGTTCTCCAGCGTGCGGCGCTTCAATGCCTTGTTCACGTCACGCTATGGACTCAATCCGATGCGTTTCCGGAAGACCTCGGGCGAGGCGGCGGGGCAGGGTGTGACGTTGAGACTCGCCTATCGTCCGCCGCTGGCCTGGGTCGAGCTGCGTTCCTTTCTCGTCGGTCGTGGTGCCGTCGGCGTCGAGTGCGCGGAGGGCAACCGCTATC
Organism: Panacagrimonas perspica; assembly: GCF_004364935.1. Lineage (GTDB taxonomy): Bacteria > Pseudomonadota > Gammaproteobacteria > Nevskiales > Nevskiaceae > Panacagrimonas > Panacagrimonas perspica. The sequence continues at coordinate 374,672 of NZ_SOBT01000011.1, forward strand.
TGCGCACCGTGCATCTGGATGGCCGTCGCGGCTGGATCGCCGTGCAGCCGGCCGAGGGACGCAACCTGCTCGAGGTGGAGATTTCGGCCGACCTGGTGCCGGTGCTGGCCAAGCTGCTGCCGCGCATTCGCCGGCTGTTCGATCTCGACGCGCACCCCGGGCTGATCGATCAGACCTTGTCGCAGGATCCTCGCCTCGCGCCGCTGGTGGCGGCACGTCCGGGTCTGCGTGTGCCGGGTGCGCTCGACGGATTCGAACTCGCGCTGCGCGCAGTGCTCGGGCAGCAGGTCACCGTGAAAGCCGCGACGACCTTGTTCGGGCGTTTCGCGCGCGCCTACGGAGAGCCGGCGCAGACGCCGTACGCGGGACTGCTGTACTACGCGCCGCAAGCCGAGCGCATCGCGCGCGCCGAACTGCAGGAACTGATCGACCTGGGTCTCACGCAGCGACGCGCGCAGACGATTTCCGACATGGCGCGTGCGGTGGCCAGCGGAGAACTGGATCTCGACGGTGGCATGCGCATCGAGGCCAGCCTCGAGCGATTCCAGAAGATTCCGGGCATCGGGCCGTGGACCGCACAGTACGTCGCGATGCGCGCACTGCGCGACCCCGACGGGTTTCCGTATTCCGATCTGGGCGTCATGAAAGCGGTTGGACTCACGCGTCCGGCGCAGGTCATCGCCACCGCGGAGCGTTGGCGGCCGTGGCGTGCGTACGCGTCGTTGCACCTGTGGCTGGGACTCGCATCCGGGGGATGAGCAACATCATGGAAACCACGCGCCGTCATACGCGTATCGACAGCCCCATCGGGCCGATCCTGCTGATCGCCGAGGACGGCCTGCTGTGCGGGCTGTACATGAAGATCGAAACCGGCTGGTTGCCGCGCACCGAGCTGGGGCCGCGCGACGACGGCATCGTGCCAGAGGCGCGTCGCCAGCTCGCCGAGTACTTCGCGGGCGAGCGCCGGGAGTTCGATCTCGAGTTGAAGATGCTGGGGACCGAATTCCAGAAGCGGGTGTGGGAAGCGCTGCTGGAAATCCCGTTCGGCGAGACGCGCAGCTACGGCCAACAGGCCCGGCGCATCGGTCTGCCGGATGCGCCGCGCGCGGTGGGCGCGGCCAACGGACAGAACCCGATCTCGATCATCGTGCCCTGCCATCGGGTGATCGGCGCCAACGGCGCGCTGACGGGTTACGGCGGCGGGATCGAGCGCAAGCGATGGCTGCTCGCGCACGAGGGACAGCAGCAGAACCTCATCTGAGTAGCCCGGACGAAGTCCGGGGTCGTCGCCGTCGATGTAGCGGCCATCCCGGACTTCGTCCGGGCTACAGGTCCGATCAGGTGTCGCGACCCGGCAGCACGGTGGGAAGCGCAGCGTCGACCTTGTCCGGGTAGTCGAGCGTGTAGTGCAGCCCGCGGCTCTCCTTGCGCATCAGCGCCGAGCGCACGATCAGCTCGGCGCAGACCACGAGGTTGCGCAGCTCGATCAGGTGGTGGCTGACGCTGTAGTTGCCGTAGTAGTCCTGGATCTCGCGCTTGAGCAGTTCGATGCGATTGAGCGCGCGCTCGAGGCGCTTGGTCGTGCGCACGATACCCACGTAGTCCCACATGAACGTGCGCAGCTCCAGCCAGTTGTGCGAGACCACGACGTCCTCGTTGGAATCGCGCACGCGCGAGGCGTCCCAGGGCGTGAGCGCTGGCGGCTCCGGCAGCTTGTCGAGCCGGTTGAGGATGTCTTCGGCGGCCGCGGTGGCGAACACCAGGCATTCGAGCAGCGAGTTCGATGCCAGGCGGTTGGCGCCGTGCAGGCCGGTGCAGGCGACTTCACCGATCGCATACAGATTGCTGATGTCGGTGCGCGCGCGAAAATCCGTCACCACGCCGCCGCAGGTGAAATGCGCGGACGGCACCACTGGAATCGGTTCCTTGGTGATGTTGATGCCCAGTTCCAGGCAGTGTGCGTAGATCCCGGGGAAATGATTCTTCAGCAGGTCCGCCGGCAGGTGCGTGACGTCGAGCAGCACGTGGCGCAGGCCCAGGCGCTTCATCTCGTGATCGATGGCGCGGGCCACGATGTCGCGCGGGGCGAGTTCGGCACGTTCGTCGAACCGCAGCATGAAGCGCTCGCCCGGCGCACCGTTCTCTCCCGGCAGGCGCAGGTAGCCGCCTTCGCCGCGCAGCGCCTCGGTGATCAGGAAGGCGCGCGAGTCCTTGTGATACAGGCAGGTCGGATGGAACTGCATGAATTCCATGTTCGACGCGCGGCAGCCCGCGCGCCATGCCATCGCGATGCCGTCGCCCGACGCGCCGTAGGGATTCGACGAGTACAGGTAGACCTGGTTGGCGCCGCCGGTGCACAGCGCGACGACCTTGGCGGGCACCGCCTCGACCTCGTGCGTCGAGCGATCGTAGAGATAAACGCCCTGCACGGATTTCGATGTGCGGTCGACGATCAGGTCGAGCGCGACCGCGCGTTCGCGGATGCGGATGTTCGGGTGGTTGGAGGCCAGCGATGCGAGCGTGGTCTCGACGGCGCGGCCGGTGGAATCGGCCGCATGCACGACGCGACGATGGCTATGGCCGCCTTCGCGCGTCAGGTGCAGGCGCGAACCCGAGGGGTCGTCGTCGTCGCGGGTGAAGGACACGCCCTGGGCGACCAGCCAGCGGATCGCGTCGGGGCCGCGCTCGACGGTGAAGCGCACGGCCTTCTCGTCGCACAGCCCGCCGCCGGCGATCAGGGTGTCGCGGACATGGGCTTCGAGCGAGTCGCCCGCGTCCAGGACGGCCGAGATGCCGCCCTGCGCCCACAGCGTGGAGCCGGACTCCAGCCGCGTCTTGGAGACGACCGTGACCTGCCGTCCCGCCTGCGCCAGGCGCAGGGCCAGGGTCAGGCCGGCGGCGCCGCTGCCCAGAATCAATACGTCCGAACCCATCCCCGACGAGCCCCGCTTGGTAGACTTGCGGGATTATGAACGCGGAACGAGGGAGCGATGGCTGGTGAAGGCCATCGGACTTAGGACGACCGTTCCGCAACACCCCTGTCGATGAGCGAAGAACCACCTGGAATCGACGAGCAGCTCGTCGAACGTGCGCAAGCGGGTGACCGTCGCGCGTTCGAACTGCTCGTCAGGAAGTACCAGTACAAGATCATTCAGTTGGTCGGGCGTCTCGTGGGCGACGCCGACGCGCCGGACGTCGCACAGGAAACCTTCATCAAGGCCTGGCGCGCGCTCAATGGTTTCCGCGGGCAGAGCGCGTTCTACACCTGGCTGTACCGGATCGGCATCAACACCGCCAAGAACCACCTCGTTGCGCGTGGGCGCCGGCCGAGCAATCAGGACATCGATGTCGAGGATGCCGAGCAGTTCGGGCATACCGAGCAGATGAGCGACGTCGACACGCCCGAGGCGGTGCTGCTGTCCGAGGAGATCAAGGACAAGGTCACCCAGACGATCGCCAAGCTGCCGCCGGATCTGCGCCAGGCGATCACGCTGCGCGAACTCGAGGGGCTTTCGTACGAAGAGATCGCCGAGGTCATGAATTGTCCGATCGGTACCGTTCGCTCGCGTATCTTCCGGGCGCGCGAAGCCATCGATCTCGTGCTCAAGCCACTCATCGAGTGATTGATGGAAAACCCTTCCTTTCGTCGTGCGCGCGGAACTTTCCCGTTAAGCTGCGGTTTAGCTGAGGTACGTCGTGCGAACCGTGGCGAACTGACCTAGAAGATGGTGTCCCCAATGCCTCAGGATTCCCTGTCTGCGTTGCTTGATGGCGAATGTTCCAGCGCGGAGCTGGATCGCCTTCTGGACGAACTGGACCGTTCGCCCGAGCTGGGCGTGCAGTGGAGCCGCCTTTGCCTGGTGCGCGAAGCCGGCGTCGGTACCCGTATCGCCAAGCAGCAGCCCTGCATCTGCGCTGACGTGATGGGCAAGCTGGACGCCATCCCCGCCACCGCCAACGCCAAGGTCGTGGACCTTGCCGTGCACAAGGCCAACCGGCGCGGCCGCATGGCCTCCATCTGGAAGCCCGCCATCGGGTTCGCCGCCGCCGCTTCGGTCGGAGCCGCCGCGGTGATGTTCATCCAGCCTCAGAACGGTCCGGCCAGCGGTGGCCGTGACTCCAACATGATTCCGGCGGGCACCGTGGCCAGCTGGTCGCAGACACCGGAGTTGCGCACCGTCGCGACGACCGACGACGCGCACTCGCAGATGCTCCGCGAGTATTTGATGGATCACAGCAACGCGATCGCCGACGAAGGCGTGGGTGGCACCCTGAGGTACGCGCGCTTCGCCGCGCACACGGCCGAATACCGGTCGCAGACGGACGATCAGCCTTGAAGAGCGCTCGTCGTCTCGCGTGTCTTGCGGCCGGCCTGGTGCTGGCTTCCGGAGCGCGGGCCGGAGACGAGGCCGGCGACTGGCTGGTGAAGATGAGCCAGGCGGCCCGGATGGCGAATTACGAGGGCGTGCTGGTGTATCGGGGCGACGACATCCTCGAGACGTTCCGCGTCACGCACCGGTTCGAGGACGGCTCCGAGCGCGAGCGCGTGCAGTCGATGACGGGCGAAGTCCGCGAAGTCCTCAAGCAGAACAACAAGGTCACCTGCCTGCTGCCCAAGGACCAGCGCCTGACGGCGAATCGTCCGACCACGCCCAAGAGCCTGTTCAAGCCTCTTTCGCAGGAGCGGCTGAAGCAGATCGCCGGTGTCTACGAACTCAAGGAACTGGGCAAGGCGCGCGTGGCGGGCCGCAACTGCCGCGGTATCGCGATCGCGCCCCGCGACGAGTTCCGCTACGGCTATGAACTGTGGGCCGACAGCGAATCCCGAGTTCCGCTCAAGCTGAGTCTGGTGGCGCCGGATGGCCGCCTGCTCGAGCAGATGTTCTTCACCGAAGTCCGTTTCCCGGCCAGCATCCCCGAATCCGCGTTCGCGCAGGACGTGCCGGCCGACCAGGCCCGCCAGTCCACCGCAGCCGCCGCGGATGCCATCGCGCAGGCCCATGAGCGCGAGCCGGTCGCCGAGGAGACGACCGCCGAGGCGGCTTCGGCCCAGTTCAGCAAGTTGCCGCCGGGTTTCCGCGTCGTTCGACGCGAAATCCGCGCGTCTCCGGCCGGTGTACGCGAGCATCTGCTGCTGTCGGATGGGCTGAGCGCGATTTCCGTCTACCGGGTACTACGCACTGCGCCGGAAGCGACCACCACCGCGTCGGCGGACCACCGCATCGACCAGATGGGTCCGTTGAATGCCTACAGCCGTTCGGTCGGACAAGTGCAGATCACGGTCGTCGGTGAGGCGCCGCGCCGCACCATCAAGATGATCGGCGACAACATCGATACCGCCTTTGCGCCGTTGACGGCGCAAGCCTCGACGCCCTGACGGGCGCAGACGTTCCACCAGGGCCGGCTTTCGCCGACCGGGACGCGCAGGCGGAGGGAGACGGGCGATTCGCTAGAATCCGCCCGGTGCTTCGCCCTCTCGAAGCTTTCTACCGGAGTGATGGATGCCAGCCCTGCGGACGTCCGTATTCGCACTGACGACGCTGCTGCTGGCCGGCAGCCTGGCGAGTTGCTCGCGAAACGATCACGGACTTCCTGATTTCGCGGACCTGGTCGAGAAGAACAGTCCCTCGGTCGTCAACATCAGCACGGTGGCGTCGGAACAGGTCAGTGTCGCGCCCGAGGCCGACGAGCAGAATCCGGAATGGTTTCGTCGGTTCCTCGAAGAGCATGCGCCGCCAGGGCAGGGTGGAGACGAGCCCGCCGAAGAAGCCGATGTCCCGCAGGCCGAGCCGCTCGGTTCGGGGTTCGTGCTGTGGGAAGAGGGCTACGTGCTGACCAATTACCACGTGGTCCAGGGTGCGCGGGAAGTGATCGTGCGGCTGATGGACCGGCGTCAATTCACGGCGCGGATCGTGGGAACCGACAAGTCGACCGATCTCGCCCTGCTCAAGGTCGATGCCAAGGGATTGAAGGCAGTCAAGATTGGCGACACGCGCAAGCTGCGGCCGGGACAGTGGGTCTTCGCGATCGGATCGCCGTTCACGTTCGACTACTCGGTGACGGCCGGCATCGTGTCTGCCAAAGGACGCAACCTGCAGTCCGAGCAGTACGTGCCGTTCATCCAGACCGACGTGGCGATCAACCCGGGCAATTCCGGCGGGCCGCTGTTCAATCTCGATGGCGAAGTGGTCGGCATCAATTCGCAGATCTACTCGCAGTCCGGCAGCTTCCAGGGCGTCAGCTTCTCGATCCCGATCGATGTGGCGGCCAAGGTCGCGCGCCAGCTGCGCGATACCGGCAAGGTCACGCGCGGCTGGCTGGGCGTGGTCGTGCAGGAGGTGGATCGCAACCTTGCCCAATCCTTCGGCATGGACAAGCCCGAGGGTGCGCTGGTGTCGCGCGTGATGCCCTCCAGTCCTGCGGAAGAAACAGGCATCAAGCCGGGCGATGTGATCCTTTCGTTCAACGGCGAACCCTTGCCGACGTCGGGCAGCCTGCCGCCGCTGGTGGGCAGCGTTGATCCTGGCCAGATCGTGTCGCTGAACATCGTGCGTGACGGCAAGCCGATCGAATTCAAGGTGGAGATCGGCGTCCTCGACGAGTCCGACGCCGGGCCGGATCCCGAAGTGCCGAAGTCTCCGCCACCCCGCGTCGAGCCCCCGCGGGATGCGCCGATCGGCCTTGTCGTCAGTCCGCTGACGGACGAGCAGCGCCGCACCTTGCGCGTCCTGTCGGGCGGCGTGCGCGTGGAGCAGGTTTCCAGCGGCGGCCCCGGGTTTGCGGCCGGCGTCCGCCCGGGCGATGTGATCCTGACCATCGCGGGCCAGGAAGTGAACTCGCGGGAGCGATTCGCCGACGTCGTCCGCCAGCTCACGCCGGGGGCGACGGTGCCGATGCTGGTCAGTCGTGACGGAGCGCCGTCGTTCTTCCCGCTCGAGCTGCCGCCGGCCGGCGGCGGCTGAGACCCGGTGGAGCCGCCGCAGACACGCTACGCGACGGCCGCGGGCGCGCAGATCGCGTACCAGACGTTGGGTGCGGGACCGATCGACCTCGTCTTCATCGGCGGACAGCTCACGCAGATCGACCTGATCTGGGACCTGCCGGAGATGGAGCGCTTCCTGCGCCGGCTCGCCAACTTCAGCCGCGTCATCCTGTTCGACCGGCGCGGCGCCGGCATTTCGGATCCGTTGGCGGCGGGCGACACGCCGGATGCCGAGCACTGGGCCGCCGATCTGCTCTGCGTGCTCGATGCGGTCAAGGCGACCCAGGTCGCCCTGCTGGCCGAGCGCGATGCCTGCGCCGTCGCCTTCCATCTGGCCGCGCACCATCCGCAACGCATCGCATCGCTCGTGCTCGGGAATCCTTCGGCCCGCTTTTCAGTGGCGCCGGATTATCCGGAAGGAGAGCCGGAGGCTTCGGCGGAGCAGTTGTGCGCCCTGTTGAGCGAGCACTGGGGAACGGAAAAGCTGGTGAGTGTCACGGTTCCCAGCCGCGCCGACGACGCCGCATTCCGTCGGCTCGCGGCCCGGTTCCAGCGCGCCTCGGCGACGCCGCTGCGGGCGGCCGCCCATTACCGCCAGTTCCTGAATCTCGATTCGCGCGCGCTGCTGCCGCGGGTGACCTGTCCGACCCTGCTGCTCCATCGGCCGCAGCTTCCGTTGTTCCACAGCGGGCGCCATGCGCGATACGTGGAGCGCAACGTTGCGGGCAGCCGTCGTGTGGAACTGCCGGGTTCGAGCCTGTTCTTCACGTTCGAGCACGCCGACGAGGCGCTTGGCGCGATCGAGGAATTCCTGACGGGCGCCCGCGAGCACGCAGATGCCGGGCGCAGTCTGCTGACGGTGCTGTTCACCGACGTCGTCGGATCCACCAAGCTTGCATCGGAACTCGGCGACGCGGCCTGGCGCGACCTGGTGGCGCGCGTGCAGCAGATGCTGCAGACCCGGGTCGACCGCTTTCGGGGTCGCGTCGTCGATACCGCGGGCGATGGCCTGTTCGCCGTGTTCGAGACACCGACCAGCGCGCTGCGCTGCGCGCAGGCGCTGCACGATGCGGCGTCGGCGATGAACATCGGCATTCGCACCGGGTTGCACGCCGGCGAATGCGAAGTCTCGGGCGAATCGGTGCGTGGGCTGGTCGTCCACATCGGCGCGCGGGTTGCCGGTGAAGCCAGGCCGCATGAAATCTGGGTCACGGGCACCTTGCGCGATCTCGTCGCCGGCAGCGATTTCGAGTTCGCCCGTCGCGGCAATTTCCGCTTGAAGGGCGTCGAGGGTGCACGCCGCCTGTTCGCGCTCGCGCGACCCGAGCCTGGCGAGGACGAGGCCGATGACTGAGATCCTGTTGCTGCTCGGCCGCCCCGAGTGCGGGCTCTGCGAGGAGATGGAAATCGCGCTTCGCTCCCATCACGCCTTCGAGGGCGTGGAGCTGCAGCATGCGGACGTCGACTCGCAGGCCGACTGGCAACGGCGTTACGGGCTGCGCGTGCCGGTCCTGCTCGATCGCTGGGGCGACGTCGTTTGCGAAGGCCATTTCGACACCGATGCGTTTTCGGCGTGGCGCCTCGAAATGGCGCGTCGTGGCGCCTGAGGTGATCTGGGCAATTTGTGGCCGCGTCCGCTGGCACCTACCATGGCCTTGCGTCCAGATCGGACGCCTCGGGACAGGAGACAACGCATGGCTGCGAAACTGAAGCTGGACGGGTTGCCCGGCGAACTCGCCGATCGTGCCCGCGCGGTGTTCGGCGGCGTCGTGAACGATCTGGACCAGTTGCTCAAGAAACTCGGTGGCTTGCTCAGCACCGGCGCAGGGCCTTCACGCAAGGAATTGCTGCGTCTGATCAGCGCCCTGCGCAAATCGCTGGATGCGCGCTTGTCGGCGCTCGAGCGTGCGGTCGGAGGTTCGCCTGCCAAGAAGAAGCGGCCGGCGGCCCGCAAGGCGGCCGCGAAGAAAGTCGCCAAGAAGGCTGCGACGAAGGCCGTGAAGAAAGCTGTGCGCAAGCCGGTGAAGAGTGCGGCGCGCCGCAAACGCTGATGGCTTTGACGCCGCGGCTGGCGCAGGCCGGCCGCGGCCGTCGATTCATTTGCCGGAGCGTCCGCGAGGAGGGCGCACCCGGTATACTCCGCGACCTTTTCGCCTGAACTTTCCTCAGCTTGCGCCATGAATCTGGCGAACATCCGCAACTTTTGCATCATCGCGCACATCGATCACGGTAAATCCACGCTCGCCGACCGCTTCATCCAGTACACGGGTGGACTCGAAGAGCGCGAAATGACCGCGCAGGTGCTCGACAACAATCCGATCGAGCGCGAGCGCGGAATCACCATCAAGGCGCAGGCCGTGTCGCTGGACTACAAGGCGCGCGACGGGCAGGTGTACCAGCTCAACCTCATGGACACGCCGGGCCACGTCGACTTCAGCTACGAGGTCAGCCGCTCGCTGCAGGCCTGCGAGGGCGCGCTGCTGGTGGTGGACGCGAGCCAGGGTGTCGAAGCGCAGTCGGTGGCCAACTGCTACACCGCGCTGGAAATGCACCTGGAAGTCCTGCCGATCCTCAACAAGATCGATCTGCAGAACGCCGAGCCCGAACGCGTGGCCGACGAGATCGAGCAGGTCATCGGTATCGAAGCGACCGACGCGCTGCGCATCTCGGCCAAGACCGGCCTGGGCGTCGCCGAAGTGCTCGAAGCGGTGGTGCTCAAGCTGCCGCCGCCGAAGGGCGACCCGGCGGGCAAGCTGCAGGCGCTGATCGTCGATTCCTGGTTCGACAATTACCTGGGCGTGGTCTCGCTGGTGCGCGTCATCAACGGCCGGATCCAGAAGGGCCAGAAGATCAAGGTGATGTCCACCGGCAAGGACCACGAGGTCTCGATGCTCGGCGTGCACACGCCCAAGCGCGTGTTCAAGGATGCGCTGGAGACCGGTGAAGTCGGATTCGTCATTGCCGGCATCAAGGACATCTTCGGCGCGCCGGTGGGCGACACGCTGACGCAGGCGATCAACCCCTGCACCGAGATGCTGCCCGGTTTCCGCAAGATCCAGCCGCGCGTGTTCGCCGGCCTGTTTCCAGTGGACGCCGAGGACTTCGAAGACTTCCGCGACTCGCTGTCGAAGCTGCGACTGAACGATTCGGCCTTGCAGTACGAGCCCGAGAACTCCACCGCGCTGGGCTTCGGCTTCCGCATCGGCTTCCTCGGCATGCTGCACATGGAAATCGTGCAGGAGCGCCTGGAGCGCGAGTACAACCTGAACCTGATCACCACCGCGCCCAGCGTGGTGTACGAGATCGTGTCGGGCGACGGAGAAGTGCGCCGCATCGACAACCCGGCCGAACTGCCGGACGGCAGCGAGTTCCAGGACCTGCGCGAGCCGATCATCACGGCGCGCGTGCTGATGCCGCACAGCTACGTCGGCCCGGTCATGCAGCTGTGCATGGAAAAGCGCGGCGTGCAGAAGAACCTGCGCTACCTCGGCGCCCAGGTGCAGCTCGAGATCGAGATGCCGCTGGCCGAAGTCGTGCTCGATTTCTTCGACCGGCTCAAGAGCGTCTCGCGCGGCTACGCCAGCTTCGAGTACGAGTTCACGCGCTTCCAGACCGCCGACCTGGTGCGGCTGGACGTGCTGGTCAACGGCGACAAGGTCGACGCGTTGGCGAGCATCGTGCATCGCGACGCCTCGTATACGCGCGGACGCGACCTGTGCGAGCGCATGCAGGAAGTGATTCATCGCCAGCAGTTCGACGTGGCCATCCAGGCCGCGATCGGCGCCAAGATCATCTCGCGCAGCACCGTCAAGGCGCTGCGCAAGGACGTCACGGCCAAGTGCTACGGTGGTGACGTCAGCCGCAAGCGAAAGTTGTTGGAGAAGCAGAAGGAAGGCAAGAAGCGCATGAAGCAGGTCGGCTCCGTGGAGATTCCGCAGGAAGCCTTCCTGGCCGTGCTCGGTGTGGACCGCAAGAAGTGAGGAACTAGATGAAGCTGCCGCCGGACGTGCATTTCGATTTTGCAGTCCTGTTGACGCTGCTGACGATCCTGACCGGGATCGGCTGGCTGATCGACGTGCTCTGGCTGGCGCGCAAGCGGCGCAACCTGATCGGCGGCAAGGAGAAGCCGGGCTGGCTGATCGACTTCTCGCGCTCGTTCTTCCCGGTGATCGTGGCCGTGCTGGTGCTGCGATCGTTCGTGGCCGAGCCGTTCCGCATTCCCTCCGGTTCGATGATCCCGACGCTGCTGGTCGGCGATTTCATCCTGGTCAACAAGTTCGCGTACGGCCTGCGCGATCCGGTCTTCCACAACGAATTCCTGAAAGGCGACCGCCCCAAGCGCGGCGACATCGTGGTGTTCCGCTGGCCCAACGACCCGTCGGTGGATTTCATCAAGCGCATCGTTGGCCTTCCCGGTGACCGGATCGCGTACCGAGACAAGGTGCTCTACATCAACGGAGAGGCCCAGCCGCAGACCGCGGACGGCGTCTACACGGCGCCCAAGCTGCCAGGCGGAACGGCCTACCGTCTGCGCGAGGACATGCCGGACCACGTCCATCACATCATCGTGAATCCCGAAGAGCCGGCCCGTGACTTCGAGATGGTGGTGCCCGAGAAGGAATACTTCGCCATGGGCGACAACCGCGACGGCAGCTTCGACTCGCGGGGCTGGGGCACGGTGCCCGAGCACAATCTCGTGGGCCGGGCGTTCTTCGTCTGGATGAGCTGGGACGGCGCCCGCATGCGGCCCAACTTCTCCCGAATCGGGACAAGCATCCGCTAAGCTTGGACTGCGCATCCAGGGAGGAGCCGCATGTTCAAGTCATTGAAGCGTCAGCGGGGTATGGGGTGGTTCGGGTTGACGTTCCTGTTCGGCACGATCGCGTTTTTCGCGATCATCGTGATCAAGGTCGGCCCGCTGTATCTGAATCAGGGCAACGTGATCAAGGTCGTGAAGGGCGTTGCGGACAGCCCCGACTACGCGAACGCCTCCCCGCAGGAGATTCGCACCACGCTCGAGCGGCGCTGGGACATCGACTACATCAACCAGATCGACGACAAGGACGTGAAGATCAAGCGTAGCGCCAACGGGCGCATGCTTTCTTACGACTACGAAGCCCGCGTCAACCTGTTCTACAACGTGTTCGTCGTCATCCACTTCAAGGATGATTTCGTCATGAAGCAGGGAAGCGGTGACGCGGATTCCTGAGCCTGGGGCCGGTGGAAGCAGGACGGCGCGACGCTGAACTGGCGACGAAGCTGGGCCGCGAATTCCGCGACCCGGCTTTGCTCGCCCGTGCACTGACCCACCGCTCGTTCAGCGGGGTCAACAACGAACGGCTCGAATTCCTCGGCGATGCGCTGATCGGTTTCTTCATCGCCGACGCGCTGTATGTGCAACGGCCGCGCGCGGAAGAGGGGGACCTCTCGCGCTGGCGTTCCAGCCTCGTCCGTGAGCGATCGCTGGCGACGATCGCCCGACGGCTGGGACTCGGCGATCATCTTCGCCTGGGCGAAGGCGAGCTCAAGAGCGGCGGGTGGCGGCGCGATTCGGTCCTCGCCGATGCCGTCGAAGCCGTCGTCGCGGCGGTCTATCTGGATGGCGGTTTCGAGGCGGCGACGCAGACCTGCCGCACGCTGTTTGCGCAGGATCTGGCCGACCTGCCGGACGCGGAAACGCTGAAGGATCCCAAGACCCGGCTGCAGGAATGGCTGCAGGGCCGCAGCCGGCCGCTGCCGGTCTACGAGGTGCTGGAAGAATCCGGACCGGCGCATCGGCGATACTTCCTCGTCCGGGCCAGCCTGACCGACGAGGATCGTGCCTCGGACGCCAGCGGCAGCAGCCGCCGGATCGCGGAGCAGCAGGCCGCCTCGGCGCTGCTCGAATCCCTGCAAAGTTCCACGACCTGACGTCTCTTGAATTCTCCAACCTCCATGCGCAGCGGCATCGTCACCCTCGTCGGACGTCCCAACGTCGGCAAATCCTCGCTGCTCAATGCGCTGGTCGGTCGCAAGCTCAGCATCGTGTCGCACAAGCCGCAGACCACGCGACACGCCATCCAGGGCGTCGTCCATCGAGAAGAAGGCCAGATCGTCTTCGTGGACACGCCGGGTCTGCATCTCAACGGGAAGCGTGCGCTCAACCGGGCCATGAACGACGCGGCCTCCGGCAGCCTTCACGACGTGGACCTGGCGATCTTCGTCGTCGAGTCCGGCCGCTGGACCGAGGAAGACCAGGCGGTACTCGAGCGTCTCGCCATGGTGTCCGCCCCGGTGGCGCTGGTGATCAACAAGATCGATCGCGTCACCGACAAGGCGAAGCTGCTTCCCGAGATCGAGAAGCTGTCCGCCCGTCGCGAGTTCGCGTTCGTGGTGCCGCTGTCCGCTCTGCGCAAGCAGAACGTCGACGCGCTCGCCGACGAGATCATGAAGCGGCTACCCGAGGGCCCGCCGCTGTACCCGCCGGACATGATCGCCGGGTTCGACAACGAGTTCCTTGCCGCTGAACTGGTGCGCGAGAAGCTCACGCGCACGCTCAACCAGGAGCTGCCCTACGCGTTGACGGTGGCCATCGAGTCGTACGCGCTCGAAGGCACCATGCATCGCATCAGCGCGGTGATCTGGGTCGAGCGCGAAGGCCAGAAGAAGATCGTCATCGGCGAGAACGGCGTGTCGCTCAAGCGCGTCGGCACGACGGCGCGCAAGGAACTCGAGCACCTGCTCGGCGCCAAGGTCTTCCTGCAGCTCTGGTGCCGTGTCCGCGAAAACTGGAGCGATGATCCGAAGGCGCTCAAGCTGTTCGGAATCGGCGGCGAGTGAGTCGCGCCAGGATCCAGCTCCAGCCGGCCTGGGTCCTGAAGGCTTCCGCATACAGCGACACCAGCCTGCTGGTCGAGGCTTTCACCCCATCACATGGTCGTATCGGCCTAGTGGCGCGCGGCGCGCGTACCGCCAAGTCGCGGCCGCGCGCCTTGCTGCAGGCCTTTCGCCCGCTGCTGCTGTCGTGGACCGAGGCTGGCGATCTGGGCACGCTGACCGGTGTGGAGGCATCGCCCGCGGCCGCTTTCGAGTTTCGCGGCGAGACGGTCTTCAGCGGCTGGTATCTCAACGAGCTGCTGCTGCGCCTGCTGCAACGCCATGACGCACACCCGGTCCTGTTCGAGGCCTACGGCGAGGCGCTGGCGGCACTGATCCCGACCGGCGAGCGCGCGCTGCGGCGATTCGAAATGACCTTGCTGGCCGAACTGGGCTTCGGCATCGACCTGCCGCCGGATCTGGATCCTTCGCTGCACTATTTCCATCGGAACGGCGAGGAGCCGGTTCCCGGTGCGGCCGATGCGGAAGACAGCTATTCCGGACGAACGCTGATCGCCTTGCGTGATGATCAGCTGGAGACCGTCGAAGACCTTCGCGCGGCGCGTCGTCTGCTCAGGGGCGCGCTGGCCGAGCATCTCGGCACCAAGGGCCTGAGTACCGCGACGATGTTGCGCGACCTGCGGCGCAGCCTGGAGCGCGTTCCGACGCCGGGTTCCGGAAGCTGAGGCGATTCAGCGTGTCGTCATCTGGTGGCGCGCGAACGCCGCGATGCTGGCGATCAGCCAGCCCGTGAACGACACGGCCACCATGACCGCCGAGGCGAGCACCATCGATCGCAGCCACGGCGGGCCGGGGTCACTGTGCAGATAGGCCAGCAGGCCGGCGCCCGACGTGAGCAACGCGGCCAGGGAGATGAAGCAGACCTGGCTGAATCGGCGGGCCGCGGCGTTTTCGAATCGCTGGAATTTTGCGGTCATGCCGAGCCTCCAATGTCGTTGCGCGTGGAATCAAAAATCGGCGCGACCGGAAAGCCGGCCGTGCCGAGTCGACGACTCAGCGGGGAGAGCGCCGTCGAAAAATCGAAGGGTCGTGTCGCGGCCCTGTTCTGTCGTTGCCTGCGTGCTAGCGCCTTCCGTGCCGTCGGCCCGGCGGCACGCACTTTTTTCCAAGACAAGCACTTGCGCGCGCAGGGCCCGCGGATACGCAGCGCAGGTGTCACCTGGCTCTGCCCTCATTGGTCGAAGACTGACAATCGGTGGCAAGCACCGACGGCTGCGTTAAGGTGATGGCGATGAACGAAATTACCCATCTGACGGCCATCGAGGCCAACTTCGACGGCCTCGTCGGCCCCACGCACCACTACGCGGGCCTGGCCCAAGGCAACCGCGCATCGGCCCGCAATGCCGCGCAACGTTCCAACCCGCGCGAGGCCGCGCTGCAGGGGCTGGCCAAGATGCGGGCGCTGGCGGACCTGGGCCTCGCGCAAGGCGTGCTGCCGCCGCAGGAGCGACCGCATCTGCCGACGCTGCGGGCGCAGGGGTATCGGGGTCGCGATGCCTACGTGCTCGACCACGTTCGCCGCGACGACCCGGATCTGCTGCTGGCCGTCGGCTCGGCCTCGAGCATGTGGGCGGCCAACGCCGCGACGGTTTCGCCGTCGGCCGACACGGCCGACGGACGCGTGCATTTCACGTCGGCCAACCTGGTGTCGCACCGACACCGCGCGATCGAGGCCGCGACGACGGCGCGCGTGCTGGCGAAGCTGTTCGCGGACCCGGAGCTCTTCGTGCACCACGGTCCCTTGCCCGCGATGCCGGCCACGGCGGACGAAGGGGCGGCCAATCACATGCGTCTGTGCAGCGACGTCGGTGAGGCCGGCCTGGAGGTCTTCGTCTACGGGCGCGATGCGAAGGACCCGATCGATGTCGTCGCCGACGATGCCGATCCCGACGCCGCACCGGTGGCGCCGGCACGACAGGCGCGCGGCGCCGGCGAAGCGATCGCGCGCCGCCACCGGCTGCGTCCGGCACGCGTCGCGCATCTGCGGCAGGCGCCGAGTGCGATCGCGGCCGGCGCTTTCCACAACGACGTCGTGGCGGTGGCGCATCGCGGCCTGCTGCTTCATCACGAGCACGCCTTCATGGACCTCGAGGCGCTGCGTACGCAGGCCGGCAAGGCGCTCGGCCCCGAGTTCCGGCCGCGCTTCGTCGAAGTGCGCGACAAGCAGCTGAGCCTGGACGATGCGGTTGCGTCCTACCTGTTCAACAGCCAGATCGTCGACGTGCCCGGCCGCGGCATGTGGCTGATCTGTGCGCAGGAATGCAGGGAGATGACGCGTGCCTGGAATCTGATCCAGGAGTGGATCGCCGATCCGACGTTGCCGATCCGCGGCGTCGAGGTCTTCGACTTGCGCCAGTCGATGCGCAATGGGGGAGGGCCCGCCTGCCTGCGGCTGCGCGTGGTGCTGACGCCGCAGCAGCAGGCCGCTGTTCACGCGCCGTGCTGGATCACGCCGGAACGGCACGGGCAGCTCGTCGACTGGGTCAGGCGGCATTACCGCGATCGGCTGGTCCCCGCCGATCTCGCGGACCCGCAGCTGCTCGACGAGTCGCGCACGGCGCTCGATCGCCTCACGCAGCTGCTCGGACTCGGGAGCCTGTACGAGTTCCAGCGATGAGCGTGACCTTGCGCTGGGTGGCCTGGACGGCATTCGACCCGGATTCGCTGTACGCGCTGATGCGGCTGCGCAGCGCGGTGTTCGTCGTCGAGCAGGCCTGCATTTTTCACGAGATGGATGGTCTGGATCCGCGCTGCGAGCACCTGCTGGCGACCGATGCCCAGGGTGACGTCGTCGGCTGCCTGCGTCTCGTGCCACCGCGTCTGCAGCGTCCGCACAGCACCGCCCCGGCGGCGGACGGCCCTGCGCTGGGGCGGCTCGTCACGGCGTTGTCCGAGCGGGGCACGGGCCTTGGCCGGCGTCTGATGGCGGAGGGCATCGCCCGCTGCGAGCGCGATTTTCCAGGGGCGGCGATCCAGCTTTCGGCGCAACAGCCCCTCGAGTCCTTCTATTCATCCATGGGATTCGAGGCGATGCGCGAGCCCTACGACGAGGACGGCATCCTGCACGTCGACATGCGACGACAGGGCGCGATGGACTGAGCGGCGGCTATACTTCCGCCGCCCCGTTCAAAGTCCGACGAAACAGGCGTGTACACGCAGTTCTTCAACCTCCGGGAGATGCCGTTCTCGATCACTCCCGATCCGGCGTATCTGTATATGTCGCCGCGCCATCAGGAGGCGCTCGGGCATCTGCTGTACGGGACCGGACAGTACGGCGGATTCGTGCAGCTCACCGGCGAAGTCGGGACGGGCAAGACGACGATCGTGCGCACGCTGCTCGAGCAGAAACTCGACGGTGTCGAAGTAGCGATGGTCCACAACCCGCGCCAGAGCGAACGTGAATTCGTGCAGTCCATCTGCGACGAACTGCGGGTCACCTACGACCGCACGCAGACGCCGACGCTCAAGGACCTGATCGACGCGCTGAACCTGCACCTGCTGACCAACCATGCGCAGGGCAAGCGCACGGTGCTGATCATCGACGAGGCGCAGAACCTGGCGCCCGGTGTGCTCGAGCAGGTGCGCCTGCTGACGAATCTGGAGACCCACAAGGAAAAGCTGCTGCGCATCATGCTCGTCGGCCAGCCCGAACTGAGTGATGCGCTGGCGAGCCAGGAGTTGCGCCAGCTCGCCAGCCGCATCACGGCGCGCTATCACCTGACGCCGCTCGAGGAAGACGAAACCGCCGAATACATCCGGCATCGCCTCGGCGTGGCCGGTACGCAGGAAGAGCTGTTTCCGCCCGAGGCGGTCGCCGAGATCCACAAGCGCACGCGCGGCGTGCCGCGCCTGATCAACGTGCTGTGCGACCGCGCGCTGCTCGGCGCGTATGGCAGCCACCAGCATCGCGTCAGCGCCGAACTGGTTCGCGGCGCTGCGCTCGAGGTGCTGGGGCAGGAACGCGATGGCGTCCTCGGCGATCGGCGCACCGGCGGCTGGAGCCGCCTGGATCGCCGGACGCGTGGCGGTCTGCCGCTGTTGTCGCTGACCTGGTTCGAGGGGGCGCTGATCGCGCTGGCGCTGATGATCGGTGGCGCGCTGATCTACCAGACGATCGTGCGCCGCGTGCAGTCCGTGCCGCCGGCCGCGGAGTCGACCCACGCACCCGCGGCCGCCGCTGCTGCCGCAACCGCGCCGACCCGTCCAGCTGCGGTGCAGCAGCAACAGCCTGCCGCCGCAGCGCCGACTGCGGCTGCCGCAGTGCCGAAGCCGCCAGCGGCCATCTCGCGGGTGCCGGTCGTGAAGCCGCCGGATTCGGCCGCGATGAAGACCGTGTTCGCAACCACCCAGAATCTGACGCAGCTCACCGGCCAGCTGATCCGGCTGTGGGACGCGGGGGTTCGCGTCGGTGCCGGAGACAACGTGTGCCGCTCTCTGCGGCGGCAGGGCATCGAGTGCTACCGGACCACCGGTGGTCTGAAGGACCTGCGTCAGATGGATCGCCCCGCCATCCTGACGATCACGGACGAGGCGGGTGCGACGAAGTACGCGCTGGTCACGCAGCTCACCGAGGATCGCGCACGCGTCGAGACGCCGAAGGGCGGCGTCGATGTGGCCATCGTCGACCTCAGCCGCGCCTGGAATGGCGAGATCTTCGTGTTGTGGCGGCGCGAGACCAAGGAAGTTCAGCTCAGCCCCGGGATGCGCGGGCCCAGCGTCGTCTGGCTGCGTCAGAGGCTGGCGGAAATGATGAGCAAGCCGGCGGCGCGTTCGGATCGCTACGACGACGATCTGAAGGAAGAAGTGCGGCTGTTCCAGGAAGCGCGCGAGTTGTTCGCCGATGGCGTCGTCGGAATCCGCACGCGCATCGCACTGTCCGATCCCGCTCCGGGAACGCCGACCTTGAAGTTCCACCCCTGAACCAGGATGAGCGCCGGGTCGACGTCATGACGGTGGTGAGGCCAGCACGAATCCCGCGCGTGATGCTTGTGGCCTGCCTGGTGGAATCCCCATGAGCTACATCCTCGACGCCCTGCGCAAGGCGGAAAGGGACCGCAATCTCGGACGGACGCCGTCGCTCGGTGACGTCACGTCGCCATCGGCACGGGCCCCGGTTTCGAGTGGGCCGTCCCGGCGCGTGCTCGCGTTGATCGGGTTGGTGCTGGGCATGCTGGCTCTCGCGATCCTGCTGTGGCCGCCCGCTCCCGAGGTCGCGACACCGCCGCCGGTGATCGCCGCTGCGCCGCCCGCTGCAGCCCCTGTTCCCGCACCGGCCGCGCCGCCGCCGGAAGAGACGGTGGTCGCGGCGCAGAATTTTCCCGAGGAGCCCGCCGCCGATCCGACGGTGGGCGCCGATGTCGCCGCCGAATCGATCGACGACCTGATGGACGATGCGGGCGCCGAAGCGCCGCTCGATGCGAACGAGCTGCCGCCGGACCCCGGCGTTGCGGTGGCCGCGAAGCCGCCCGCGGTCACGCGCACGCCGGCGGTCCCGGCGGAGCCCGCGCCGAAGCCGGCGGTGGTCGCCGAGGCACCCGCGCCGGAATCCGAGGCCGTCCCGTCCGACGGCATTCCGCTGCTGAGGGACATGCCCTCGGACTATCGCGGCGCATTCCCCGAGCTGCGCGTGGACGTGCACGTCTATGACGACGATCCCGAGCGACGCTGGACCTTGATCAACGGCAAGAAGGCGGTCGAAGGGTCGACGCTCCCCGAGGGGCCGACGATCTCGGAGATCAGGCCGGACGGTATCGTGTTCGACTTCCGAGGCCAGGCTTCGCTGTTCCCGCTCGGTCGCTAGCGATCCCAAAGCGCCGATCGCGGGATGAGTGCGCGCTTCGGTCGGATGGGGTGCTACCGGTTCGAGGCGCAGCCGGTGCGCGAGTGACGAGGGGCGGCATCGACGCGCAGGCCGGGCGAAGCCCGGGATTGCACGCTGTACTCGGAAAGACCCCCGGACTTCGTCCGGACTACGACCTGCGGCTTCAGCCCGCGGCCGCGAGAAACCGCACCAGGGTTCCCTGGACCTTGAGCATGCCGCGCTCGATGCTCTCGCGGATCTCGTCGTGGATGCCGCCGGTGCCGATGCCGGCCGCCCAGTTCACCGAGACGGCGATGCAGGCGTATTCGAGTCCGAGTTCGGCGGCCAGTGCGGCCTCGGGCATGCCGGTCATGCCGACCATGTCGCAACCGTCGAGCTTGAGGCGCTGGATCTCGGCGGGCGTCTCGAGACGCGGCCCTTGCGTGATGGCCATCGTCCCGGCGCCGCTGACGACGACATCGGCGGCGCCCGCGGCCTCGAACAGGGTCTGTCGCAGCGACGGCGTGTAGGGATACGTGAATTCGATGTGGTGAAGCTCGGTGCCGGGCACGCCATCGTGATAGGTGTGCTCGCGACCCCAGGTGTAATCGATCAGGTCGCGCGGCAGCGCAATCTCGCCGGGCGCGAACCATTCGGCGATGGCCCCCACCGCGGCGATCGCGAGTACCTGCTGTGCGCCCGCGTTCTTCAGCGCCCACAGGTTCGCGCGGTAATTGATCTTGTGCGGCGGGATCTTGTGACCCTCGCCGTGGCGCGCGAGGAACAGGACCGGGTGCCCGTTGATGTGGCCCCGGACGACGGGGCCGGTGGCCAGCCCGTAGGGCGTGCGCACTTCCTCGCTCGACTCGATGACCAGGCCCGGCCACTGGTTCATGCCGGTGCCGCCGATGACCGCAATGGTTTTCACGAAGAAGATTCCTTCACCGCGTAGATCGCGGGTAGCTGGCGCCAGTATTCCTTGTAATCCATGCCGCAGCCGAACACGTAGCGATCCTCGACGGCCAGGCCGATGTATTCGGCGTGGGCATCAGGTGCGCGACGATCGTGCAGCTTCTCGGCCAGCACGGCCACGCGCAGCGAGGCCGGACGGAATTCCGTCAGCGCCCGGCGGATCGCGACCAGCGTGTGGCCTTCATCCAGGATGTCGTCGATGACCAGCAGGTCGCGACCGGTGATCGACTGCGCTTCCGGCTGGCGCTTCCACACCAGTCCACCGCCGGCCGTGGCGCCGCGATAGCGGGTCGCGTGCAGGTAGTCCTGTTCGAACGGAAGCTCGAGCCGGCGCGTGATCTCCGACGTGGGGTAGAGACCGCCATTCATGACGCACAGCACCAGCGGATTTTTCTGCGCGTAATCCGTTTCGATGCGCGCGGCGAGGACATCGAAGGCACGCTGCACGGCAGCGGCATCGTGCAGGCAGTCGGCCTGCGCGCGGACCTTCAGGGCGTCGTCGAGCCGGTTCATCTGGGTCCTTCGGTGCGGAACAGCGTGGCCAGGCGACGGCTGCGCGCCGGGCTGGGTGCCACGTCGCGCAACTCGTCGAGCAACTTGATCGACGTCGGGCGATCGTTGCAGACCGGCAGCATGTCGCAGCCAGATGACAATGCCAGGAGCGCCCGCTCGGTCACGGTCCCGACGACCGCGGCCCCGTTCATCGACAGGTCGTCACAGAACAGCGCGCCGCGAAACTTGAGCTTGCGGCGCAGCGTCCCGGCGATCCACTTGCGCGACAACGACGCCGGAATCTGGTCGACCGCGGTGTAGCGCACGTGCGCCATCATCAGCGACTCGATGCCGTCGTCGATCAGCGGACGGAACGGCGCGAGTTCGGTGCGCTCGATCTCCGGCAGCGAGCGTCGATCGACCGGCAGTTCGAGATGCGAATCCGCGGCCACCGCGCCGTGTCCCGGGAAATGCTTGCCGGTGGCGGCCATGCCGGCGCGATTCAGACCCGCGCGGAATGCGCGCGCGAGTTCCACGATGACCTCGATCTTCGTCGCGAAGGCGCGATCGCCGATCACCCCGGAGACGCCGATATCGCGATCGAGCACCGGCGCGAAGCACAGGTCGATGCCATAGCTGCCCAGTTCCGATCCGATCGTGAAGCCGTGCGCCTGCGCTTCGTCGGTGGCGGCCTTGACGCTCTCCTCGTGCAGCTTCCCGAGCGAGCGCATGGCCGGGATGCGCGAGAAGCCCATGCGGAAGCGCTGCACGCGACCACCCTCGTGGTCCACCGCCAGCAGCAGGCGCGGATCGCGCTTGATGTCGAGGATCGCGGCGCACAGGGCGCGCAACTGGTCCGGGTCGCGGTAATTGCGCGTGAACAGGATCACGCCGCCGACCAGCGGATGGGCCAGCACCTCGCGATCTTCCGGCGTGAGTTCCAGACCGCCCACGTCGAGCATCAGCGGCCCGATGGGTCCGCGCGCAGCCTTGCCTGCCATGAAACTCCGTTTCCTAGTTTGCTTCCCGACTACTCGTGCAGATTCACTTCGGCGCCGATGGGCAGGCGGTCGTAGAGCTCGACGATATCGTTATTGGCGACGCGGATGCAGCCCTTGGAGCCGGGTATCCCCAAGCGCGTCGTGGGAGGCGTGCCGTGCAGGTAGATGTAGCGACGGAACGTGTCGACACAGCCCAGCCGGTTACGGCCCCGCTCGGTTCCCGAAAGCCAGAGGATACGCGTCAGGATCCAGTCCCGCCCCGGGAACTTCGCATGCAGCTCGGGCGACCAGATCTCGCCGGTCGGCCGGCGTCGCGTGAACAGCGTGCCCGCGGCGGCGCCGTCGCCGACCTTGGCACGGATCACGTGGCGCCCACGCGGCGTGCAGCCCGATCCGTTGATCTCGCCGATGCCGTTGGCGCCGGTAGAGACCAGGCACTCGCGCAGGACGCGGCCCTCGTTCCAGAGCTGCAGGCGCTGACGTCCGAGGTCGATCTCAATGTGCATGCCACGAACGGAACGGTTTCAGCGACAGGCTGTGGTTGTAGTACTTGGGTTCTTCGGTGACTTCGCGCCCCAGCCAGGCCGGGCGCGGAATTTCCTGTTGCGGATCGATCAGCTCGACCTCCGCCACGACCAGGCCATCGTTGTCGCCATGGAACTCGTCGACTTCCCAGGTCAGTCCGTCGCGATCGATGTAATGCCGCGTCTTCTCGAGGCGACCGATGCACAGGTTGTCGAACATCTCGCGACCTTCTTCGAGCGGGATCTCGTACTCGTACTCGGCGCGCACGGCACCCATGACCGCCGCCTTCACGTTGAGCAGCGCGCGCTTTCCTTCCAGGCGCACGCGGATCGAGGCCTTGCCGCCGGGCGCGCCCAGATAACCCTGCTGCATCGCACGGTGTCGTGACACTTCCCAACGCCAGGTGTCATCCACGACGAGGAATTTGCGTTCGATTTCCACCGGCATGAGGTTCCCGGGTTGAGGATCGTTGCGGAAGGCTAAGCCAAGGCCGCAGCAAGTCAATCGGGGTTACGCACGTTCGAACAAGGCCATCGATTCGACGTGCGAGGTGTGCGGAAACATGTCCATGACGCCCGTACGCACCAGCCGATAACCGTGTCCATGGACGAGCAGCCCGGCGTCACGCGCCAGGGTTCCCGGATGGCAGGAGATGTAGAGGATCCGGCCGGGTTTGCGGGCGCCGATGACCGGCATCATCGCTTCGGCGCCGGCGCGCGGCGGATCGAGCAGCACCGCGTCGAAAGGCGCCTGCAGCCAGGGCGCATCGGCCCTGGGCTGGAACAGGTCGGCGGCATGGAAGTCGATCTCCAGGCCGAGCGCCTGCACGTTGGTCCGCGCCCGCGCCACGAGGGCCGCGTCTCCCTCGACGGCCGTCACGCGTGCACCGCTGCGCGCCAGCGGGATCGAGAAATTGCCCAGGCCGCAGAACAGTTCGAGCACCGGCTCGCCCGGCTGCGGACGCAGCCATGCGAGCGCCTGGCGCACCGCCTGCTGGCTGACCGCCGCGTTGATCTGGATGAAGTCCGTGGGCTGGAACTGCAGCCGGTCGGCCGAGCCGTCGGGCGAGTAGTCGAGCCTCGAAGCCGGCGGCGTCATCGGGGCGACGGTGCCGGGGCCGCCGGATTGCAGGTAGAGCTCGAAGCCGTGCTCCTGTGCGAGCTGCGCCAGCCGCGCGCGGTCCGCGACGGTCGGTGGCTCCATGACGCGCAGCACCAGCGCGACGGAGTCGGCGCAGGCGATCTCGATCTGCGGCAACTCGCGGCGGATCGAGAGCTCCGACAGGCATTCGCCGATCGCGCGCAGCTTCTCGCCCACGCGCGGGTCGAGCACGGCGCAGCTTTCCAGCGCCGCGAGGAAGGGGCTGGATCGCTCGCGGAAACCCACCAGCGCGGTGCCACGCTTGTCGACGAACTTGGCGCCGAGCCGCGCGCGGCGACGGTAGCCGAGCGTGGGGCCGATGATCGGCGGCGCGACCGCTTCGGGTTCCACCTTGCCGACACGGCGCAGGGCCTGGACGAGCTGCTGCTGCTTGTGCGCGATCTGCGCCGCCGACGCCAGATGCTGCAGCGAGCAGCCGCCGCAAACGCCGAAGTGAGGGCAGGGCGGATCGACGCGATCCGGCGAAGCCACGAGCACTTGCGTGGTCTCGCCTTCATCGGCGTCGCGGTGCTTGCGCGTGTAGCGGAACTTCACGCTCTCGCCGGGCAGCGCGCCGTGGATGAAGCAGACCTTGCCTTCGATGCGCGCCACGCCGCGGCCGTCTTCTGCGAGATCGACGATGCCGGCTTCGAATTCGCCCTCTGGCAGCGGCTTGCTGCGGCGATTGCCGCCGCGAAACGGCCGGCTCATTCGGTCCAGGCCGCCGCGAACTCCGCCCAGTGCGCTGCGCCGTTGCCTTCCAGGAAGTCGCGCGCGAGCAGGATTTCCTGTTCGTACTCGTCTTCGGACAGGTGTCCGCGCATGAACTGGAAGCGCAGGTACACCAGCCAGGTGTTCATCACGTCGGTCTCGCAGTACGCGCGGATCTCGTCGAGCTTGCCGGCGCGGTAGGCGTCGAAAACCATCGAGCCGTCCATGCCCAGCTTGCCCGGCAGGCCCAGCAGCAGGGCGATCTCGTTGAGCGGCGCGTTCTGGCGTCCGGTGTAGAGCGCCAGCACGTCCATCAGGTCGGTGTGCCGGAACTCGTACCGCTTGAGGTAGTTGTTGTACTTCGACTCGCGGTCGAAATGGCCGTTGTCCCAGTAGGCCTGCGCGCGCACGCCGTGGATCAGGCCCCGGTAGTTGAGCACCGGCAGGTCGAAGCCGCCGCCGTTCCAGGACACCAGCGTGGGCTTGTACTTCTCCACGCCGTTGAAGAATTTCTGGATCAGCTCGGCTTCCTGCGCCGTCTCGTCGCCGATCGACCAGCAGTGCAGCGTGTCGCCGCTGCGCAGCACGCAGGAGATCGCGACGATCTTCTGAAGATGCGCCGGCTGGAACTCGGTGCCCTTCTCGGCGCGGCGCAAGGTGCGCATCGCGTTCCAGATCACGTTCTCGTCGGTCGACTCGATGCCCAGGATGCGGCGCGCACCCTCGAGGTCAGGGATGGTTTCGATGTCGAAGACGAGGGTGGGAGTCATGGCTTGGTGGCTGAAAAAATCACGCTGAAACGCAAAGGCGCAAAGGACGCAAAGGAAACGAAACGACGCCGGATCCTGTGTGCGGCCATTCCTTTTTCTTGCTCGGCGTCCTTTGCGCCTTTGCGTTCAACCTTTTCGTCACTTCACGCCGGGAACACGCCCGTCGACACGTAGCGATCGCCACGGTCGCAGATGATGCAGACGACGGTGGCGTTCTCGACGCGCTTGCAGACTTCCACCGCTGCGAAGATCGAGCCGCCGGAGGAGGGGCCGCAGAACAGGCCCTCGGTGCGCGCGACGGTGTGCATCATGCCTTCAGCGTCCTTGGCGTCGACTTCGAGGATGCGGTCGATCTTGGTGACGTCGTAGATGCCCGGCTCGTATTCCTTGGGCCACTTGCGGATGCCCGGGATCGAGGACTCGCCGGCAGGATGCACGCCGATCAGTTCGATCTTCGGGTTGACCTCTTTCAGGAAGCGTCCGGTGCCCATGATCGTGCCGGTGGTGCCCATCGTCGCGACGAAGTGCGTGACCTTGTGGTCGGTGTCGCGCCAGATCTCCGGTCCCGTGCCCTCGTAGTGCGCGCGCGGGTTGTCCGGGTTGGCGAACTGGTCCAGAACGCGGCCCTGGCCTTCCTTCTGCATCTGCAGCGCCAGATCGCGCGCGTACTCCATGCCCTGTTCCTTGGTCACGAGCACGATCTCGGCGCCGAAGGCCTTCATCTGCGCGCGACGTTCCGCGCTCATGTGCGCGGGCATGATCAGCACCATGCGGTAACCGCGCATGGCCGCCGCCATCGCCAGCGCGATGCCGGTGTTGCCGGACGTCGCCTCGATCAGTGTGTCGCCGGGCTTGATCTCGCCGCGCTCCTCAGCGCGCTTGATCATCGAGTACGCCGGCCGGTCCTTGACGGAACCCGCCGGGTTGTTGCCTTCGAGCTTGGCGAGCAGGGTGTTGTTGCCGATGCCGGGCAGGCGCGTCAGGCGCACGAGAGGCGTATTGCCGATGGTCTCGGCGAGCGTCGGGGTGTTCATGGGGCGCGAGTTTAGCCCGCCTGTCCGGGGGATCGCCCGGGAATCGGCGGCGGGGCGCGAGGTTGAATCGGAGGGCCGGACCGTAGCCCGGACGAAGTCCGGGGAGCATCGGCCCGATCGAGGGAATCCCGGACTTCGTCCGGGCTACGGGAGAGGTCAGCCGATCAGCACGAAATCCATCTGCGTGCCGGCGAGCTCCACGCGGTCACGATCGGCCAGCTTGCGCGGCTGCGGTTCGACCTCCGCGCCGTTGATGCGCAGCTTGCGGCCGCTGGCCGAGTCGACCTGCACGATGTAGTAGCCATCGCTCCTGCGCGTGATCGCCGCGACCTGCACGCCGGGCTTGCCCAGCGTCGTGAGCGGCTTGCTCAGCTCCATCTCCTTGCCCTGATTGGGACCACTGGCGATGCGCAGCTTGCCCAGCACCGGCTTGCCGGCCGCCACCAGCCCCGGATTGATCGGCGGCCGCGGTACCGGTGCGGCAGCCGGCATCGGGGTGGGCGCCGGCGGCACCGGGACGGGCATCCGCGACGGCGGCAGGATGGAGCCCGGCCGCAGGATCATCGTCTTGTCCATCTCCGACGCCGGTACCTCGACGCTGAAGTAGCGCAGCGTGTTGCGACCGATGGTGATCACGTCGCCGTGCATGAGCGGGTGCTTGGTGACCGGCTGGCCGTTGACCTGCGTGCCGTTGGTGGAATCCAGATCCTCGAGGAAGGAGTCATCGAGGATGGTCACGATCGCGGCATGGCGGCCCGACACGGCCTTGTCGTTCAGAACGATGTCGTTGCCCGCCTGGCGTCCGAGCGTGACCCGTTCGGCGGTGAGCTCGAAATCGGTTGTGACGCCTGTGTTGTCGGTGATGACGAGCTTGCCCATTCGCGTGTTCCCTTCCGGTATTCCTTAGGTATCCCGTCCGCGCTCAGAACCAGTCCAGCAGGCGCCGGTACCAGGGCTTGCCGATGGCAAAGGACTGGTCGACTCGCGCCAGGATCACGGAGACGTTGTCCTTGCCGCCGCCTTGCAGTGCCTGCTCCACCAGGTCTTTTGCCGCTTCCTGGAGGTTGTCGCCGTTACGCTTCAGGCTGACGCCGATCTGTTCGTCCGAGACCATGTCGCTCAGCCCGTCGGAACACAGCAGGAGCACGTCGCCCACTTCCACCGCCGCCTCGCCGAGTTCCACGCTCACGGCGGGTTCCACCCCCATGGCGCGCGTGACGATGTTCTTGCGCACCATCATCGCCGCTTCCTCGCGCGTGTAGTGGCCCTTCGCGATCATCTCTTCCTGCAGCGAGTGATCCCGCGTGACCTGCTGCAGCTTGCCGGCGCGATACCGGTAGAGCCGCGAGTCGCCGACGTGCGCGATGCTCATGCGGTCGTCGTGCAGCAGCACGACGACCACCGTCGTTCCCATGCCGGCGCACTGCGGCTGCGATTGCGCGGCCTGGTAGATGGTCTCGTGCGCTTCCTCGATGGCCTTCTTCAGCAGCAGCGCCTGCGGCGAATGGTTGGCGCCGTCCTCGGACGAGGTCAGGCGCCCCAGCTTCTTCCAGTCGCGGCGGACCACGTGCGGAATCGTCGTCGTGGCGATGCCGCTGGCGACTTCGCCGGCGTTGTAGCCGCCCATGCCGTCGGCAAGAACCAGAAGTCCGAAATCGCGGTCCTCCGTGATCGCGTCTTCATTGTTCGTCCGCACCCGCCCCATGTCGGTCAGCAGCGCGGTCGATACCTTGTCCTTGATGGCCATGTCGATGTGCGCCCCTGACTCAGCTCATCGTGGCCAGGACCGCACGCAGATCGCGCGCGAACTCACCCCCGCGGGCATAGCGCGTGTCGTAGTGCTTCTGCAGCACCTTCTCGATGATGGCGTTAAGCTCCGGCGGCAGATCCGGACGCACCTTCGTGATCGGCATCTGCGGCTCGTTGGCGATCTTGAACATCAGCGTCGCCATGGATTCGGCCTGGAACGGCAGCGTGCCGGTGAGCAGCTGATAGGCCGTCACGCCGAGCGAGAACAGATCCGAGCGGCCGTCCACCTTCATGCCCGAAAGCTGTTCCGGGCTCATGTAGCTGGGCGTGCCCAGCACCATGCCGGTCTTGGTCTTGCTGGCATCGGTGATGCGTGCGACGCCGAAGTCGGTGACCTTGATGGTCCGCGTATCGGTCACCAGCATCAGGTTGGCCGGCTTGATGTCGCGATGGACGATGTTGCGGGCGTGCGCGTAATCGAGCGCGTCGGCCGCATCGGCCATGTACTTGAGGACGTCCTTGACCGGCAGCAGCGCCGCGGCCTTGGTGTGGCGTACCAGGTCGTAGCCCTTGATGAACTCCATCGCGATGTAGGCAAGGTCATGCTCCTCGCCCGCATCGAAGATCTGCACGATGTGCGGATGCGACAGGTTTCCGGCCGCCTCGGCTTCGCGGAAGAAGCGCGCCTTCACGTCGGCCAGTTCGTCCGAGGCGAAGTCGTTGGACAGGGCCATCGTCTTGATCGCCACCATGCGGCCGATCTTCGGATCCTTGCCCAGATAGACGACGCCCATCGCGCCCTTGCCCAGCTCCTTCTCGACCTGGTAGCGGCCGAGCATCGGCTTTTCCATGTCGCCCGAGCCGCCGGACATGATCAACGTGCCGTCCTGTGTCTGGGCGCCCATGCCGGTGCCCAGGATCACCGTCTCCGACAGCTTCTTGGCGCGCACCTGCTTGCTCTGCACGTCGCGGAAAGTCTTGTTCTTCGAGCCGATGTATTCGTAGACGCTCTGCGCCTTGTTGAACTGGCGCTTGCGCTCGAAATCCAGCGCGAGGTTGTACATCAGGTCCAGCAGGCGATCGTCCACCGGCTGCACGCGCTTGAACTTGTCGAAGGCCATGTCGAGCTGACCCTGGCCCTGGAAGGCCAGGCCCAGCATCTTGTTGGATTCCGCACCTTCGGCATCGCTGGAGACGCGCAGCTTCTCCGTCAGGCGCAGCTTCTTGACCGTCATGAACAGGTGGCCGAGAACCAGCAGCAGGGCGGGGATCGTCAACTGCACCCAGATCGCGCTCGCCGACAGCAGATAGAACTCGGTGAGCAGGATCACCGCCACCAGGCCTCCGCTGATCGCGAAGCCGATGGCGGGTGTCAGCATCGGCAGCACCGCGGCGAGATACGCGATGGCCAGGATCAGCACCAGCGCGCTGACGATGCCGCCCCAGGAGGGCTCGATGAAGTAGTGGCCCTGCAGGATGCTCGACACCGAATGCGCCAGCACCATCACGGGCGCCATGCTGGCCGACACCGGCGTCGCCAGCGAATCGCCGGTACCGGCGGCGGTGGCGCCGATCAGCACGATCTTGTCCTTCAGCGCGCCCTTCTGGACCTTGCCTTCGCGTACGTCGTAGAACGAGTACACCGGGAACGGCGGACGGCCGTTCACGTCGCCGTAGAAGTGCGTGCGCATCTGCAGGTACGGCGAGGTCTCCAGATTGATTCCGCCCAGGCGGACGCCTTCGCCCAGCTTGACCTCGATCTCTTCGGGCTTGAGGTTGAGCGCGCGGGCCGCGGTCATCAGGCTCAGCGAGGGATACAGCTCGTTGAAGTACTGAACCGCCAGCGGCTCTTCACGCACGACGCCATCCGGGTCGAGCAGGAACATCAGGTGCCCGATGCCGCTCGCAGCGGCGCCCAGGTCAGGCAGCGGCAGGAGCTCTGCAGAGGTGACCGGCATCGGCAGGCCGCCCGAGGCGACCGCCTCGACGTTGTCCTGCAGGTTGGTCAGCGCGAAGCGGCTGACGTAGTCCGGCAACGGCGCGTCGGGATTTCCCTGCGGCGTCCCCGGCGTGAACATGATCGGCAGCAGGTTGGCGCCGTAACCGCGCATCGCGATGCCCAGCGAATCGTCCGCGGACAGCCGGCTGCGTGCGTTGTCGAGCTTCTCCTTGAGCGCCGTCATTTCACCGGCGTAGCGCTTCGAGAGCGCCAGATCGGCCCACAGCTTGTTCAGATCCCGCATCGCCTTGAGGTCCGGCGCGGCCTGGGTCGGATCGATCTGCCGTGCCGCCGCGGAGGCCGCGTCGATCTGCTTGCGCAGGCCTTCGACGTCCGCCACCTGCTTGCCCAGCGAATCGATGTCGCCCGGGATCGACTGCGTCAGCGGCGACTGCGCCAGGTAGGTCGACAGGTCGCTCAGGGCTTCGAGGCCCGGCTCGTCCTGGGACTCGGAGAAGAAGATCGCGCTGGTGACCACCTTGGCGCCGGCTTCGCGTAGCCGGTCGAGCATCTGCGCATGCACCAGGCGAGGCCATGGATAGCGGCCGATCTTGGCGATGCTGTCGTCATCGATGGCGACCACGACGACTTTGTCGGAAGGCGCGCGAGAGTTGGCTCGCACACCCAGATCGTATGTATACCTTTCGAGCGAACTGAAGCTGTTAGGCACAACTGCGTAGGCCAGCAGCACGAACGCTGCAGAGAACGCGAGCGCCGCAAACCAGTCCCTGGTCCAGAACCCCTGCTTCACCATCATCCCCCTGCGCGCGAACCCGATTCGCGTTCTGCGGTGATACTAGCGTGGTTTTCGGGACCTCAACTAACGGACTTTACGAACGTCATGGCGAAAACCCGAACCGCCTACGTCTGCCAGAACTGCGGTGCATCGGCTTCCAAGTGGGCAGGGCAGTGCGCCGATTGCGGGGCCTGGAACACGCTGGTGGAATCGACCGTCGCGGCGACCCGCCCGGGGACCCGGCCGGGTGTCGCAAACGCGACCGCCGTCCGGCGTCTGCACGAGGTCGATGCGGAGTCGGCGCCTCGTGTCGGCTCCGGCCTGGAGGAGATGGACCGGGTGCTCGGCGGAGGCTGGGTCCGGGGTGCCGTGATCCTGATCGGAGGCGATCCCGGCATCGGCAAATCCACGCTGCTGCTGCAGTTGCTGGCCGCCGTCGAGGGGCGTCTCGACACCCTTTACGTGACCGGTGAGGAATCCCTCTCGCAGGTGGCCATGCGGGCCCAGCGGCTGGGACTGCCGCGCGTGGATTTGCCTGCACTGGCCGAGACTTCGATCGAGTCGATCCTGGCCACGGTGGCCGCCACGCGACCCGGCCTGGTCGTCATCGATTCGATCCAGACGCTGTACACCGACACGCTCGATTCGGCGCCGGGTTCGGTGTCGCAGCTGCGCGAATGCGCAGCGCAGCTCGTGCGTCAGGCCAAGGCCAGCGGCACCACGGTGATCCTGGTCGGGCACGTGACCAAGGAAGGCGCCATCGCCGGTCCGCGCGTGCTCGAACACATGGTCGACACGGTGCTGTATTTCGAGCACGACCCCGGTTCGCGTTTCCGGCTGATCCGCGCGGTCAAGAACCGCTTCGGCGCCGTCAACGAACTCGGTGTCTTCGCGATGACCGACACCGGCCTCAAGGAGGTCAGCAATCCGTCGGCGCTGTTCCTGTCACGCCATGAAGAACCGGTGCCGGGAAGTGTGATCACCGTCACACGTCAGGGCTCGCGACCGCTGCTGGTCGAGGTCCAGGCGCTCGTCGACCGCTCGATGGTCGGCAATCCGCGCCGCGTCGCGCTCGGTCTGGAAGGCAATCGGCTGAACATGCTGCTGGCGGTGCTCCATCGGCACGGAGGCGTCGCACTCGGCGACCAGGATGTCTTCGTCAACGTCGTCGGCGGCATGCGCATCAGCGAACCGGCTGCCGATCTGCCGCTGCTGCTCGCCGCGCTGTCCAGCTTTCGCGGCCGACCGCTGCCCACCGACCTGGTCGTGTTCGGGGAAGTGGGTCTGGCCGGCGAGATCCGCCCGGTGCAGGGTGGCGAGGAGCGGCTCGTCGAGGCGGCCAAGCAGGGCTTCAAGCGCGCGCTGGTGCCCGAGGCCAATCGCCCCCGCAAGAGCGTGAAGCTCGATCTCGAGGTCACTGCCGTGAGCCGCCTGGATCAGGCGATGAAGTTCGCGAGTTGAGGGCGACATGGCCCGCGCCGGAAAGATCCTGACGTGGCTGGTGGTTCTGGGCGTCGGTCTTGGATGCGCGGTCTACGTCGTGTTCCAGTTGCCGGTCTTCGGCGGACGCTTCGAAGGCGCAAGACTCGAGCGCATGCGTCAATCGCCGCAGTACCACGACGGCCGTTTCGACAACACGCCGCGATCGCCCGGAGGCTTCGCGCTCGTCGAGACGATCCGCAAGTATTCGGAAGGCCAGGTCCGCGAGCCGACGTTCGAGGTGCCGGTGATGGCGATGCCGCCGGCCGCGCTGCTGGAGCCGGTCCGTCCGGGATTGCGCCTGTGGTGGCTCGGGCATGCGAGCACCCTGGTGGAAATCGACGGCGTGCGCCTCATGACCGATCCCGTTCTGTCCGAGCGTGCATCGCCGTTCGCGTTCGCGGGCCCGAAGCGCCTGCATCCGTCGCCGTTGGCGCTGGAGGCGCTGACGCACATCGACGCCGTCGTAATCTCGCACGACCACTTCGATCATCTCGACATGGCCACGATCGAGCACCTGGCCGATGGCGGGACCCATTTCTATGTGGGCCTGGGCGTGGGCGCACACCTCGAACGCTGGAAGGTGCCCGCGGCGCAGATCCACGAGATGGACTGGTGGGAGCAGGCGGACATCAAGGGCGTGCGCATCCATTGCACGCCGGCCCGGCATTATTCGGGTCGTCGGCGCATGGACAACTCCACGCTGTGGGCGTCCTGGATGATCCGCGGTCCCGGACATTCCGTTTACTACAGCGGCGACACCGGCTACTCGCCGCATTTCGCCGAGATCCGGCGCAGGCTGGGCGCGCCCGAACTGACTCTGATGAAGGTCGGCGCTTATGGCGAACCCAAGCCCTGGATCGACATCCACATGGATCCCGAATCCGCCGTGCGTGCGCAGGGGGATCTGGGCGGCTCGGTATTGCTGCCCTTGCACTGGGCGACGTTCAACCTGGCGTATCACGCGTGGGACGAACCGATCCGGCGCACGTTGGCAGCGGCCCCCGCGCTGGACGTGAAGGTCATCACGCCGCGCCTCGGCGAGCGCTACGAAGCGGGCGAGGATTTCGTCAACACCGCCTGGTACGAAGCCCCGTACCCCGGGTGAAACCCGGGTTTCCCTCCGATTTGCGAGAAAACCCCGCTCTTTCGCTTCGCGAAATTCAACACCCGGGCTACGGGGACGGTCAGACCAGCGCCGGAATCTGCATCGTCACGCAATGCAGGCTGCCGTACTGCCGGATCAGCCAGCGGCAATCGACGGCGACGACCTCGCGATCCGGGAAGCAGGGCCGCAATGCCGCGAGCGCGGCCTCGTCCTGCGGCGCGCCGTAGACCGGCACCAGCACCGCGCCGTTGACGATCAGGAAATTCGGATAGCCGGCGGGCAGGCGCTTGCCGTCCTCGTCATGCATCGCGGCCGGCAGCGGCAGCGCCACCAGGCGGTAGGGCTGGCCGTCGACGGTGCGCAGCGCGCGCAGTTCCTGCTCCATCGCCGCGAGGTCCTCGTAGTGAGGGTCGTTGCGGTCGTCGCAGGCCTGGTAGGCGATCGTGCGTGCATCGCAGAAGCGCGCGATCGTGTCGATGTGTCCGTCGGTGTCGTCGCCGAGCAGATCGCCGTGCCGCAGCCACAGCACGCGGTTCACGCCCAGGCGCGGCTTGAGGAAGGCCTCGATCTGCGCGCGGTCGAGATGCGGATTGCGGGTCGGCGCCAGCAGGCAGCGCTCCGTCGTCAGCAGCGTGCCCTGGCCGTCGACCTCGATGGCGCCCCCTTCGAGAATGAAATCCTGCGTCTCGATGGGCGCATCCCAGGCGCCGAGCTTCGCCAGCTCGCGCGTCAGCGCATCGTCGCGCGCGGCTTCGAACTTGCCGCCCCAGCCGTTGAAGCCGAAATCCAGGTGCAGCAGCCGACCCTCGCGCACGACGGTGATCGGGCCGTGGTCGCGAGCCCAGACGTCGTCGGAGTCGACGCGATGGATGCGGACGCGCTGCGTGCGTGCGCCCGCCGCCGACAGCCGCACGAGCAGCGATGCCGCATCCAAGCCGTAGTTGATGTGCACCGGTTCGTAGCGGCTGATCGCCGCGGCGATGCGCAGGAAGTTGTCCTCGACCTGCGCGAAGTGCTGCGCGAAATCGCCGTCGGCGCGCGGCCACGTCAGCATCACGGAGGTCTGGGGCGCCCACTCGGGCGGAAGGAAGTCGGTCATGTCAGGGCTGAAAATGAGAAAGCCTCGGCGGTCGAGGACCACCGAGGCTGCTGGGCGGGGATGACGCCCGGGTTACGGATTTGAGCGGACGGCTTGTTACCGCGGGGGGCCGCCGGCCAGGCCGTCGTACACCGCGATGGGCGCGGGATGGTCACGCTGCACGGCGTCCACCACGTGGTCGTATTCGAAGAAGACCGAGAAACCGTCGTAGTCCCAGCGCGTGATCGGCGGCTGCGCGCGTGATCCGCCACCCACCGGCGGACGCTTCGCAGCGGGCTGGCCGTACTGGGCCGAAACGGACGCCTTGTTCATGCCCTTGCTCGGCAGGATCGTGCTGGACGCCGGGCGCGAGGCCTGCGTGACCACGACGATCTCGCCGGCATCGACCGACAGTCCCTCCTGCTCCTCTTGCGCGAGGCAGGCGAACGGGCAGGACAGGGCGGCGGCGGTGAAGAGAACAGTCAGTCGCATAGGGGCTTACCTCCGCAATCTCGACATGAGGATAGCACTGGCCCCGGGTGTTCAGGCAGGCGGGTCCGGGCCGATGGGAGCCGCGTCCTGAGCCGCCTGGCGCCTCCGCAGCCCGGATCGTCTAGGTCGGCAAGGCCAGATCCTCGAGCATCGCGGCGAGGAATCGCGCCGCCTCGCCGCCGGTCACGGCGCGGTGATCGAACGTCAGCGACAGCGGCAGCACCGGGCTCACGACGGCCTGTCCATCGAGTGCGATGACGCCGGAGCGCACCGCACCGGCTGCCACGATCGCCACCGTCGGCGGCACGATGACCGGGGTCGCGTACCGCCCTCCGAACCGGCCGAAGTTCGACAGCGTGATCGTGTAGCCCCGCAGCTCCTCCGGCGGCACCGTGCGATTGCGCGCATCGGTCTTCATCTTGTCGAGGCCCCGGCGCAGCGACTCCCCGTCACGATTGCCGACGTCCTGCATCACGCAGACGAACAGGCCCTCGGGCGTGTCTACCGCCACGCCAAGATGCACCTTGTCGAGCAACCGCCGGCCCACCTCGGCGTGATCGAACCAGGCGTTGAGCGCGGGCTCGCGCCGGGCCGCAGAGACGATCGCGCGGATCAGGCGCAACGTGACGTCCTGCTGTTGGGGTCCCCACGCACGCAGCACCGCGTCGTCCATCAAGGTCGTGGGCATGACCTCGTCGCGCGCCTGGCTCATCGCGTTGGCCATCGCCTTGCGCGCGCCCTTGAGCTTCTCCAGCGGTCCCACTTCCGCGAGGATCTTGTGCACGCGCTGCACGTCGGCCGCGGTGATGATTCCGTCCGGGCCCGAGGGCGTGATGATCGTCAGGTCCACGTTGAGGCGATGCGCCAGCGCGCGCACGGCAGGCGCCACCTTAAGGCCCGCCGCGGAGCCGACCGAAGTGACCTTCTCGGTCACCACCTCGTTGTTCTGCGTCATCGCGCCGACGACGACGCCGGTGTCGCGAATCGCCTCGCCCGCGGTCGCTTTCGCTGCGGCGGGCGCTGGCGGCTGCGGCGGCGCATGGCTCGTTGCGGGCTTGGCCGCGGTTGCGGGTGACGGCGCGCCGCCCTCGAACGTGACCAGCGCCTTGCCGACCTCGATGGTGTCGCCGACGCCGCCGTGCAGCTTGGCGATGCGGCCCGCCTGGGGGCTTGGGACTTCGACCACCGCCTTGTCGGTCTCCACCGACACCAGCGGCTGATCGGCCTTCACGGTGTCGCCTTCCTTGACCAGCCATTCGCGGATCTCGGCTTCCTGCAGGCCTTCGCCGAGATCGGGCAGCTTGAACACGCTCATCGAATTCCTCCTTCTTGTTGTCCGGCTAGCCGACCGGTGCGAGTTCCAGCAGCTTGCGTACTTCGGCCACGATGCGACGGACATCGGGCAGATACACCTTCTCGAGCCGCGCCAGCGGCATCACGGTGTCGTAGCCACTGACGCGCAGGACCGGCGCGAACAGGCTCAGCAGTCCATGCTCGGCGAGATTCGCGGCGATCTCGCTCGCGGGCCCGTAAGCGCGCGGCGCCTCCTGCACGATCACGCAGCGGCCGGTCTTGGTGACGCTCGCCAGGATCGTGTCCATGTCCAGCGGCTTGAGGCTGGCGACGTCGATCAGCTCGCAGCTCACGCCTTCCTGTGCCAGCGCGTCGGCGGCAAGGCGGGTCTCATGCATCATCGCGCCCCAGCTCACGAGCGTCAGATGCGTGCCCTCGCGTTCGACGAACGCGGTATCCAGCGGCAGCGCTTCGCCGCTGTCTTCCACCGCCTGCTTGAACAGTCGATAGCAGCGCGTGGGTTCAAGGAAGATCACCGGGTCGGGATCGCGGATCGCCGCCAGCAGCAGTCCGTAGGCGCGTGCGGGATTCGACGGCGCGATCACGCGCAGCCCCGGCATGTGGGCGAAGAACGTCTCCATCGATTCCGAGTGATGTTCGGGTGCGTGGATGCCACCGCCGTTGGGCGCGCGGATGACCAGCGGACAGGTGATGCGGCCGCGCGTGCGGTTGCGATAACGCGCCGCGTGGTTCGCGATCTGATCGAGGCAGGGATAGAGGAATCCGCTGAACTGGATCTCCGCGACCGGGCGCAGACCCTGCGTGGACAGGCCGATGGCCATCGCCGCGATCAGGTTCTCGGCCAGCGGCATGTCGATGACGCGCTCCGGTCCATAGGCGTCGAGCAGTCCGACGGTGGCGCGGAACACGCCGCCGTTGCGTCCGATGTCCTCGCCCAGTACCAGCACGTTCTCGTCGCGCGCCATCTCCGACTTCAGCGCGAGGTTCACCGCCTCGATGATGTTCAGATCGGCCATGACTCAATGCTCCGTCTGCGGCGCGGGCGCGGTCATCACTTCGGCGCGCTGCGCCCCGAGCGCGGTGGGAAGCGTGGCGTAGAGCGAATCGAAGATCGCCTGCGGCATTTCCGGCTGCACCGCGAAGTAGGCTTGCGCCACGGCTTCCGCGCGCGCTGCGGCCTGCGCTTCGAGTTCCTCCTCATCGGCCACGCTCCAGCAGCCGAGCGTCGCCATGCACGCGCGCAGCCGCTTGATCGGACAGCGCGTCCAGGCGTCCTCGAGTTCGTCCTCGGCGCGATATCGGCGCGCATCATCCGCCGTGGTGTGATCGTGCAGGCGATACGTCACGGCCTCGATCACGCGCGGCCCTTCTCCGGCGCGCGCCGCGGCGAGCGCCCGTTCCAGCACGTGGCGCGTGGCGATCACGTCGTTGCCGTCCACCTGCTCGCCGGGAATGCCGCCGGCGATGGCTTTCTGCGCCAGGGTCTGCGCGCCGGTCTGGCGCGCGCGCGGCAGGCTGATCGCCCACTGGTTGTTCGAGATCAGGAACACGACAGGCAGGTTCCACACCTTTGCGCTGCTCACCGCCTCGTAGAAGTCGCCGCGCGACGTGGCGCCGTCACCGCAGGCCGCGACCGCCACGCGCGGCTGCTTGCGCAACCGGAACGCGTAGGCCACGCCAATGGCCTGCGGGATGTGCGTGCCGATCGGCACCGAGAACGGGAAGTCGTGGCGCGACGGCGTGCCTTCTGGAAAATGCATCGAGCGCTCGTCGCCGGCCCAGTACAAGAACGTCGACTCGGCCGGCACGCCGCGCAGGAACTGCGCCGCATAGTCGCGGTACGCGGGAATCAGCACATCGTCCGCGTGCATCGCGATGCCGGTGGCGGTGCCGATCGCCTCCTGGCCCAGGCAGGACGCGTAGGTGCCGAGCTGGCCGGTGCGTTGCAGCGCAACCGCCTTGCGGTCGATGGCGCGCGTCTCGACCATCACGCGGTACATGCGACGCAGCTCTTCGGGATCCTGCGCGAACGCAGGCAGCGGCGCGAGCACGGTGCCGGCGGCGTCGACGAAACGCGTCATGCGTACGTCGAACGCCGCGACCGTGGTCTCGGCGGAAGGCGAGGTTTCGCTCACGCGACTCTCCTTTGCGAAGTTCGACCCCACGATAGCACCGGCCGCAGCGAAGCAATTTCAGCGTCGGTTCATCTTGAAAAAGCCGTCGATGGAGCGCAGCCGCGATCGCTCATTGCTTCCTCTGCCGGTGAAAAAGCTCGCGGGGGAGAAGGGCCTCACGCAGCAGACCTCACGTCGTCGTGTCCGCCAAGCGCGCACGCGCTACCGGGGTGGCACGCGGCGCTCCCAACCACCGATACAGCGCCGGCAGCACGAGCAAGGTCAGCACCGTCGACGTCACGATGCCGCCGATCACGACGGTGGCCAGCGGCCGCTGCACCTCCGAACCGATGCCGGTGTTGAACGCCATCGGCACGAACCCCAGCGCCGCGACCAGCGCGGTCATCAGCACCGGGCGCAGCCGCGTCAGCGCGCCTTCGTGAATGGCCTCGACGAGCGGGCGGCCCTTTTCCTGCAACGAGCGGATGAAGCCGATCATCACCAGGCCGTTGAGCACGGCGATGCCGGACAGTGCGATGAAACCGACGCCGGCGGAGATCGACAGCGGAATGTCGCGCAGCCACAGCGCGAGCACGCCGCCGGTGAGCGCCAGCGGCACGCCGCTGAAGATCACCAGCGCATCGCGCGTGGATCCGAACGCGAGCCACAGCAGCGCGAGAATCAGCGCCAGGGTCACCGGCACCACGATGGCCAGGCGACGCGACGCGGACTGCAATTGCTCGAACGTCCCGCCGTAATCCAGCCAGTAACCCGCCGGCAGTTCGAGCTGCGTGCGCATGCGCGCCTGCACGTCGCCGATGAAGGAACCCAGATCGCGTCCACGCACGTTGGCCGTGACCACGACCCGGCGCTTGCCCTGCTCGCGGTTGATGGCATTCGGACCCAGGCCGAGTTCCACCTGCGCGACCTCGCCCAGCGGCACGTAGCCGCCATCGGGCAGCGGCACCGGCAGTCGCACGATCGCATCGGCATCCATGCGCAGGGCCTCGGGCAGGCGCACGACGATGTCGCTGCGCCGGTCGCCTTCGTACAGCAGGCCGGCGTGCTCGCCGCCATACGCGGCCGCCACCAGGTCCTGCAGTTGCGAGACGTTCAGGCCCAGGCGCGCCAGCGATTCACGCCGCGGCGTGACGGTGAGCAGCGGCAGTCCGGTGGTCTGCTCGGTCTTCAC
Organism: Panacagrimonas perspica; assembly: GCF_004364935.1. Classification (GTDB taxonomy): domain Bacteria; phylum Pseudomonadota; class Gammaproteobacteria; order Nevskiales; family Nevskiaceae; genus Panacagrimonas; species Panacagrimonas perspica. The sequence continues at coordinate 414,236 of NZ_SOBT01000011.1, forward strand.
GTCGGCGGCGCCATCGACGCCGGCGAGCACGCGCTCGACCCGCTCCGCCACCTCGCCGAGCGTGTCGAGGTCGTCGCCGTAGACCTTCACGGCCACGTCCGAACGCACGCCCGAGATCAGTTCGTTGAAGCGCATCTGGATCGGCTGCGTGAACTCGTAGTTGTTGCCCGGCACGTCGGCCGCGATGCGCTCGAGCTTTCCGACCACAGCCGCCTTCGATGCCCGCGGATCCGGCCATTCACGGCGATCCTTGAGCATGACGAAAGTGTCCGCCACGTTCGGCGGCATCGGATCGCTCGCGATCTCGGCGGTGCCGATCTTGCTGAAGACGCGTTCCACCTCCGGCGCCTGGCGTAGCGCGGTCTCGAGCTGCGTCTGCATGCGCACGGCCTGGCCCAGGCTGGTGCCGGGAATGCGCAGCGCGTGCAGCGCGACATCGCCCTCGTCGAGGCTGGGCAGGAACTCGGAGCCCAGGCGCGTCGCCAGCCAGGCGCAGACCATCACGAACGCCAAGGTCGCTGCCAGCAACGGCACGCGTGCACGCAGTGCGAGGTCCAGCAGCGGCGCATAGCCTCGCATCGCCAGCCGCATCGCCGCGTTCTCGTGCGACTTCACCGGACCGCGGAAGGCCAGCGCGATCGCCGCGGGGACGAACGACAGCGACAGCAGCAGCGCCGCGGTCAGCGCGGCGATCACGGTGATCGCCATCGGGTGGAACATCTTTCCCTCCACCCCGGTCAGCGCGAAGATCGGGAGGTAGACCGCGGTGATGATGCCGACGCCGAACAGCGTCGGGCGGATCACCTCGTGCGTCGCCTGCAATACCACCTCGTGCCGCTCGCGCTCGTCGAGCGTGCGGTTGCCGGCGCTCGCCAGCGCCAGCCTGCGCATGCAGTTCTCCACGATGATCACCGCGCCGTCGACGATCAGGCCGAAGTCGAGCGCGCCCAGGCTCATCAGGTTGGCGGACACGCGCGCCTGCACCATGCCGGTGAAGGTCATCAGCATCGCCAGCGGAATCACCATCGCGGTGATCAGCGCCGCACGCACGTTGCCGAGCAGCAGGAACAGCACGACGATCACCAGCAGCGCACCTTCGACGAGATTGCGGCTGACGGTGTCGAGCGTGCGCTCCACCAGCGTCGTGCGGTCGTAGACCACGTTGACGGTGATGCCGCGCGGCAGGCTGCGCTTGACGTCTTCGAGCTTTGCCGCGACGGCGCGCGACACCGCGCGGCTGTTCTCGCCGATCAGCATGAACACCGTGCCGAGCACCACCTCGTGTCCGTTCTGCGTCGCCGCACCGGTCCGCAGTTCGGAGCCGATGCCCACCTCGGCGACGTCGCCGATCCGCACCGGCATGCCCTGCGCCTGGCCGATCACGATGCGCAACAGGTCTTCGGCGTTCGCTGCCTGGCCCGGCACGCGGATCAGCTGCTGCTGGCCATTGCGCTCGATGTAGCCCGCGCCGCGGTTGGCGCTGTTGGCGCCGACGGCCTGCACGATCTGGTCGAAGCCCATGCCGTAGGCGAGCAGGCGGCCCGGATCCGGCCGGATGTGGAACTGCTTCTCGTGGCCGCCGATGGTGTTGACCTCGACCACGCCGGGTACGCGCAGCAGCTGCGGGCGCACGATCCAGTCCTGCGCCTGGCGCAGCGCCACGGCGTCGATCGGCGCGTCGTCCGCGGCGTCGACGGTGTACATGAAGATTTCGCCGAGGCCGGTGCTGATCGGTCCGAGCTGTGGCGAGAGTTCCGCCGGCAGGTGCGTGCGCAGCGCCTGCAGGCGTTCGGACACCAGTTGCCGTGCGAAGTAGATGTCGGTGCCGTCCTCGAAGACCACCGTCACCTGCGACAGCCCGTAGCGCGACAGCGAACGCGTGGTGTCGAGGCGCGGCAGGCCGGCCATCGCGGTCTCCACCGCGAACGTCACGCGCTGCTCGATCTCCAGCGGCGTGTAGCCCGGCGCCTCGGTGTTGATCTGCACCTGCACGTTGGTGATGTCCGGCACCGCATCGATCGGCAGTTGCCGCGCGCTGTGGACGCCGAGCGCGGCGAGCGCCGCCACGACGACGAGCATCGCGACGCGATGCCGGATGGCGAAGCGCAGCCAGCGTTCAATGGTCATGCGACGCTCCCGATTTCTCGATGTCGGCCTTGACCAGGTAACTGTTCTCGGCGACGTACTCGGCGCCCGGCTTCAGGCCCGAGAGCACTTCGACGTACTCGCCGTCGCTGCGGCCCAGTTCCAGCATGCGCACCTCGTAGGTGTCGCCGACCTTGGCGAACACCACGGTGAAATCGCGGAAGGCCTGCAGCGCGCTGCGTTTGACGGCGAGTGGAACGTCGGCACCGCCGGTGAGTACCTCGGCCTGCACGTGCAGGCCGGGCGTCCAGCTCGCATCGGGCGCATCGAATCGCACCCATGCGCGCAGCGCCTGGCTCGCATCGCTGCCCGACGGCGCCAGGCGTGCGATGCGTCCCGCGATGCTGCGCTCGCCTTCCACGCTGCGCAGGCGCACGTCCTGTCCGACACGAAGGCGCGCCAGGTCCCGCGGAAACACCGAGAGTTCGGCGCCGCCGCGCGACAGGTCGCTGATCGTGAACAGCGGAGCGGCGCCGGCGTGCTCGCCCGGCTGCACGCGGCGCGCCGTGACGACGCCGGCGATCGGTGCGGTGACGGCGTAGACCTGCAGCGAGTCGTTGGATTCGACACGCGCCAGCACGTCGCCGGCCTTCACGGTTTCGCCCAGCGAGCGGGTGACGCTCTTCACGATGCCCGGAAAGCGCGCCGTGACTTCGCGCACCGCCTCGGGATCGGACGCGATGCGCCCGTACAGCGGCAGCACGTCGCGGATCAGTCGTGGACCTGCGATGGCGACGCCGAGTCCGGCTGCCTGGGCACTCGCCGCCGCGATCGTCACGCGGCCTTCGAAGCTGTCGTAGCGCCACTCGTGCGTCGCACCGGCGTGCTCGGCCTTCACGAGCACCGAGAACGAGTGCGGCTCGGTGACGATGCCGTCGCCGCGCAGGAAGTCGCCGGCGGGCACGAACGTAAAACGATTCGTCTCGCCGTCGAGGCGCGCCAGGCTCACTTCGAGTTTCACGTCGGCGGGCGCGAGCGCCTTGCCGCCCTTCGTGGCCCAGGCGTGGAATTCCGGCGGAACGCCGTCCTCGAAGACGGCGAGCTCGATCGCGAACGCGCCGTCCTGGAGCAGGCGGCCGCGATGCGGTCCGCGTGGCGCCTCGTCGGTCGCGGCTTCATGGCTGTGGCCGTCGCCCTGCGAGGTCGCGGCCTCGTCGTCGCGATGGCAGGCCGCGAGCGGCAGCGAGAGCAGCAGGGCGAGCGTGATGCGAAGGAGGAAGGAGCGGTTCATTGCGGGATCCCGGAAGTCAGTGCGGGGGCGCCGGCGAGGCGCTGAATTTCGACGAGATGGCCGTGGTACTCGGCCGCCGACTGGATCAGGCGGAGGCGCTGCACCGCCCACTCGGCCTGCGCCTCGCGCAGTTCGAGCAGCGAGTAGCGGCCGCGCTCGTAGGCGTACTGCGTCTGCTTGAGTGCTTCTTCCATCGCGGGCACCACGCGGTCGCGCTGCGCCTCGAACTCGACGCGCGCGTGGTTCAGCTCCTGCCAGATCTCGTAGAGCTGGGCCTGCGCCTTGAGCAGCGCCTGCTCGCGGTCGGGTCCGATCTGCGCGAGGCGCGCCTGGCTTTCGATCTGGTGACCGCGCTGGCGCGACGCACCGAACAGCGGCATCGAGGCCGAGAACACCAGCGCGGTGTCGTCGCGTTCCTCCAGGCGTCGCACGCCGGCGCCCAAGGTCAGGCCCGACGCGGCACGTGCTTCGGACAAGCGCACTTCCGATTCGCGCAGCCGCGTTTCGCTGGCGAAGCGCAGCAGGTCCGGGGTCTGGCGCAGGCGCGCGAGCAGCGCCTCGAACGGCTCCACCGCGGGCAGGTCGAGCAGATCGCCCTCGGCCTCGCCGAAATCGGCGTCGAGGCTGCCGGTGGCCGCGGCCAGATGGCGACGCGAAGACAGCAGCTCGTGCTCGGCGTGCTCTTCTTCCAGGTGCGCGCGTTCGAGCGACACCTGTGCGCGCGAACGCTCGGCCAGCGGCGAGCGCGCGGCGGCGACGCGGCGCTCCACTTCGGCCAGCGTGCTGCGCGCGTGCGCAGTGGCCTGTTGCGTGATGCCGAGCTGCGCCTGGTCCGACAGCACGTGCACGAAGCGCCGCGCCACCTCGGCGCGAAGATCCAGGCGCGCAATCTCGCCGTCGGTGACCTGCAGGCCGCGCTCGGCTTCCGCGGCCTCGACGCGGCGGTCGCGCAGGCCGCCGCGTTCGATCAGCTGGCTGAAGGCGATCGTGGTCTCGGCGCCGGAGAGTCCGGAACGCTCGCCGCTGCCGAATGCGTTCTCGATGTCGATGCCGAGTTCCGGCGCCGGGCGGGTCGCGGCCTGCACCGCGCGTCCCTCCGCTGCGCGCAGCCGTTCGCGCCAGGACAGGAACAACGGATGTTGTTGGTCGGCGCGTCGAAGCGCCTCGGCCAACGTGAAGTGCGGGCCGGCGTGAGCCAGGTGCCCTGAGGTGTGACCGGCATGCGCGTCGTGCGCCTCCGGTTCGTTCTCCGCAGCCAGCGGCGCGAAGGACAGCGCGGACAGGATCAGCGTCGCGGTGAGCCGCAGTAGCGGCGACGGACGTTGTGCTGGAGCAAGCAGGTGTAGCGATGACATGCAGCCTCCCGGATCGGGACGGACGAGCGCCCGCGGCGAGCGGACGAGCGAACTTCGCTGGACGGGGAAGGGCGATCGCGACCCGCGGTATGCGGGAACGGATGCGACTGCGGGGCCATCGTCTTCCACGCCGCCCCGGTGGTGTCCGCGGGGCCCGAGCGCGAAAGCGGCCGGGCACGACGGATGGCCGGGAACGTCAGGGACGCCTGTGCGGCGCGCGATGCAACGGATCGATGCGGGCCAGGCTTGAAGCCCGGCCTTGCCGCCCGAACCCTCAGGCCGGAGAACCCGCCTGGGTCAGCGTCAGCGCGCTACAGGATTCCCTGATGCGCGCGCGGAGGGCCGCGCAGGGGCGGCAGCAGCCTCAGGACCGCCGATGCGAAAGCAGGCGGTTCGGCGCGTCGAGCGGGACGCTCGCGCGGGAACGACAGGAATGCGAGGCAGGTCGCCGCGAGCAGGAACAGCGTCAGGTCCTGCACCAGCTTGCCGGGCTTGGTCAGCGGCTGTTCGCCCAGCGGCACGTCGACGTCGCTATGGATCTCGTGGGCGCCGTGATGTCCGCCGTGATCGTCCGCGTGGTGCGCCGCATCGCTCAGGTGCAGCGTCGTCGGTGCTTCACGACCGTCGAAGCACAGGTGCAGATGGGCGACACCGGTGCGCGCCCACAGCAAGGCCAGGCAGATCAGCGCCAGTACAGCCACCTGCCGTGAGGTGCGGGAGAACATGGGCTTCAGTCTAGGGCCGCGAAGGCAACTACGCAGCCCCGTAGCCCGGACGGAGTCCGGGATGGCATTCGCCCGTCGAGCAAAACCCCGGACTTCGTCCGGGCTACGACGCGGTCCGTGCGTGATACAGGCTCATCGTCCCGAACACCGTCGAATACCGCCGCGTCTCCCGTGCCTGCTCGAATCCGGCCTCCTGCATCAGCTCCGGCAGGCACCCCTCGACGTTGTCGGCCGTATTGACGTAACCGTCCAGCAACTGGATGCCGAGGAAGGCCAGGCGCATCAGCGGATTCGCCGCGCGCCCCCAATCGGCCACATGCAGGCTGCCGCCCGGGCGCAGGACGCGGCGGGCTTCCAGCAGCACCAAGAGCTTGGAGGCGCGATCCAGGTGATGGAAGAACAGGCTGGACATCACCGCGTCGAATCGCGCGTTCTCGTACGGAAGCGCCTGGGCGAGCGACTCGTCGAACCGTGGCGTCGCACCGCTGCGGGCGGCCTTGGCGCGCGCCTGCGAGAGCATTGCCGGATCGCCGTCGACACCCGTCAGGTCCAGGCCCGGTGTGCGCTGCAGGGCCATCAAGGCCAGGGTGCCGCTGCCGCAGCCCAGATCGAGTACGGCGTCGCCCGCCTGGAACGCGGCCTGATCGAGCAGGCCCCGCTTGAAAGCGTGTTCGCGGGTGGTCAGCCGGACCACCGGATCGTAGAACGCGGTCAGCGCGCGATAACCCAGCGCGGGGACGTACGCGGATCGAGTTTCTGCCGTCATTCGTTCACTTCCGTTCGCGAAGAAGAAGCCGGACTCGCGGGTGCGGCCCCGATGGCAGCGCCGCGCGGGACGGCAGTGTGGCGCCTCGTTGTCTGCGATCGAAGGTTTGGCCACGGCTGGGCCGGATTTCCCAACGCCGCGGCTTCATGCGTTCCTCGAGCAAGCCGAGCGCCATCGCGATCACCGAGGGACCGGGTGCGCCTGAAGGACGTTGCCCGTCTGCACACGGGCTCGATTACATTGAGGCGTCGCTCGACTCGCGCGACCGGACCGCAGCGCGCAAGCTGTCCCCAGGCCGTTCCGCCCCGGACTCTTTTCGAGATGACCGCGAAGCCGACAACCCCGCAGCCCGCTTCCGTCACGTCGCCGTCGGCGGATTTCCGCCCCGAGATGCTCGCGCCGCTCGTGGCGATGTACGAGGCCGAGGGCGCCAGGGAACTGGCCGAGACGATGCGGGACGATCTGCCGCGCCAGCGGGCCGATTTCGCGCTGGCGCTGGACAAGAAGGATCGCGTCAGCTGCGCGCGCGTCGCGCACAGCCTCAAGTCCGAAGTCCGCATGGTGGCCGCCGACGCTCTGGGCCATGCCCTGGAGTCGGCCGAGCGCGATCTGCGCGAGGCGAACTTCGACGAAGGTGTTGCCGCCATGCCGGACCTGCTGGACCGCTGCGGTGCGCTGTTCGGCAAGTTGTGCGAGGCGGCGAACGCCTGACGCGCCGCGCTGTCGGAGGCGGCCACGCTTCGATGTCCGGAGCAAAAGGCCGGCCCGGCGAGCCGGGTCCCGTCCCCAGTTTCCCTAGAATGCGCGCATGCGGAATCCCTACGAGCTGTTCGCTGGCCTGCGCTACACGCGCGCCAAGCGTCGCAATCACTTCATCTCCTTCATTTCTGCCGCCTCGATGGTCGGCATCGCGATCGGTGTGACGGCACTGATCACGGTGCTGTCCGTGATGAACGGCTTCGAGCGCGAACTGCGCACGCGCATCCTCGGGATGGCGAGCCACGCGACGATCTCGGCCTATCGCGGGCAGCTCGCGGACTGGCCGGACGTGGCCAAGTCGGTGCGCGGCAATCCCGAGATCGAGGCGGTGGCGCCCTACATCGAAGGTGAGGGCATGCTGCGCGTCGGCCAGGATCTTTCGGGAACCTTGCTGCGCGGCATCCTGCCCGAGGAGGAGAAGACGGTTTCGGACATCGGCAAGCACATCAAGGCCGGGTCGCTCGAATCGCTGAAGGCGGGCGAGTACAACATCGTCATCGGCGTGGAGCTGGCGCAGACGCTGGGCGTGGAGCCGGGCTCCAAGATCGACCTGATGATTCCGACGGCCAGCATCACCCCGGCCGGCGTGCTGCCGCGTTTCCGGCGCTTCACGGTGTCCGGCGTGTTCCGCGTCGGCATGTACGAATTCGATCGCGGCCTGGTGCTGATCCATCTCGCCGACGCGCAGGCGCTGTACCGCATGGGCGAGGGCGTCACCGGCGTGCGCCTGAAGCTGCACGACATGTTCAAGGCGCCCGCGGTGTCGCGTCAGCTGGCGAGCACGCTCGACGGCACGTACTACGTCAACGACTGGACGCGCAGCCACGCCAATTTCTTCCGCGCCGTGGCCACCGAGAAGATCGTGATGTTCATCATCCTGTCGCTGATCGTCGGCGTGGCCGCGTTCAACATCGTGTCGACCTTGGTGATGGTGGTGCAGGACAAGCAGGCCGACATCGCGATCCTGCGAACGCTCGGCGCACGGCCGCGCGCGATCATGGCCATCTTCATGGTGCAGGGCTCGATCATCGGCGTGATCGGCACCTTGCTCGGTGTCATCGGCGGCGTGGCGCTGGCGCTGAACGTCGAATCGCTGGTGCCGCTGCTCGAGGCCGCCACCGGGCAGCAGTTCCTGTCGCCCGACGTGTACTACATCAGCGACCTGCCGTCGGAGCTGAAATCCTCCGACGTCATACGCATTGCCACGCTTTCGCTCGCACTGGGCCTGTTGTCCACTCTGTACCCGGCGTGGCGCGCATCGCGCGTGCAGCCGGCGGAGGCGCTGCGGTATGAATGAAGCCGCTGTTCTCCCCTCTCCCGCAGGGAGAGGGGCCGGGGGTGAGGGAGAGTCGCGCTGGAAGCACGCGCTTCCACTCGAGGTGCTGCATCGCGTGCGGGATCTGCGGATCGCGATGACGGATGCCGAGCAGAAGCTCGGGTATTTCCTGCGCGATCGGCGATTCGGCGGGCTGAAGTTCCGGCGCCAGCATCCGGTGCAGCCGTTCGTGCTCGACTTTTTTCGCGAGCAGCTGAAGCTCGGGATCGAGCTGGATGGTGGTCAGCACAATGAAGATGCGATGGCTGTTCGCGGTGCGAAGCGGTCGCGCGTGTTGAATGCGAAGGGGATACAGGTGGTGCGTTTCTGGAATGACGAGATGCTGGGACGGATTGAAGAGGTGTTGCAGATATTGTGGGAGCTGGCTTTTCGCGGCCCAGACTCTCCCTCACCCCGGTTGGGTTTACGCGGGAGTGCCATTGATGCACTCCCACGCTGGGACCCAACCGCTTCGGGGCACCCTCTCCCTGTGGGAGAGGGGAAAAGGGGGCGCAGCTCGTGAGCGATAGCGATACCGTTCTGCGTTGCGCGGGTCTGTCCAAGACCTTCGACGACGGACGTCTGAACCTGACGGTGCTCGAAGGCATCGACCTCGAAGTGCGCAAGGGCGAGCGCATCGCCATCGTCGGCGCCTCGGGCTCGGGCAAGTCGACGTTGCTGCACATCCTCGGCGGGCTCGATTCGCCGACCACGGGCGAGGTCTGGGTGCAGGGTTCGAAGATGTCGGCGTTGTCCGACTCGGCGCGTGGTGATCTGCGCAACCGGGCGCTGGGCTTCGTCTACCAGTTCCATCACCTGTTGCCCGAATTCACGGCGCTCGAAAACGTGGCGCTGCCGCTGCTGATCCGCCGTACCAAGGACAAGGAAGCCTTCGCACAGGCGCGCGAGCTGCTCGAACGCGTGGGCCTGGGCGAGCGCCTGCAGCACAAGCCGGGCGAACTGTCGGGCGGTGAACGCCAGCGCGCGGCGGTCGCGCGTGCGCTGGTGACGCGTCCGGCCTGCGTGCTGGCCGACGAACCCACCGGCAATCTCGATGCGAAGACCGCGGGCCGCGTGTTCGACCTGATGCTCGAACTCAACCGCGAACTGGGCACGAGCCTGGTCGTGGTCACGCACGACATGAACCTGGCCGCGCGCATGGATCGCACGTGGACGATCGAGTCCGGCCGGCTTCGCCTGACGTCCGGAAGCTGAGTTTCGCCTTCGTCGCCGGCGTGCTCGCAACGCACGCGGCGACGAACCTTCTCCCCGCGTGGGTCCTGGTGCTGCTGGGTCTGTCGGCCTTGCCGCCCTGGCGCGGTCGCGCGCTGTGGTCGGCGGCGGTGCTTGGCCTGCTGATCGCGAGCCTGCACGGGCAGCGCTATCTCGATGAACGCTGGCCGGCTGCGCGTCACGGCGAGCAGATCGATGTCGTCGGCCACGTCGTCAGCCTGCCCGAGCGGTCGCTTGCGACGGGGCGCGAAGGCTCCGATGCCGATCTGCATACGCTGAGATTCGAATTCGAGCCTGTCGATCCCGCACTGCCCCGCCGCATCCGCGCGTCCTGGTATCGCACGCAGACGACGCTGCGCGGCGGCGACTGCTGGAAGCTCACGCTGCGCGTGCGCACGCCGCACGGCTCGTCCAATCCGCGTGCCTTCGACTACGAGGGCTGGCTGTACCGGCGCGGCATCGGCGCCGTGGCGACCGTGCGGGACGGAGTGCCGTGCGCAGAGGAGCGTCCGATGCCGGTGCTGCGCGCGCGGCAGGCCATCGTCGATCGCATCGATGCCTGGCTTGGCGAGCATCCGGGCAAGGCGATGGCCGTGGCGTTGACGGTGGGTGACGACGCCGGATTCAGCGACGCCGACTGGGATGCGTTCCGACGCACAGGTACGAGCCACCTCGTGGCGATCTCCGGCTTCAACATCGCGATCCTCGCGGGCTTGGCCTTCCTGCTGCTGCGATGGACCTGGCCTGCCTCGATGCGGCTGGCCCTGCGACTGCCGGCGCAGAAGGCGGCGATGGTGGCGGCGGCGATCGCGGGTCTGGGATACGGCCTGCTCGCGGGCTGGGAATCGCCGGCCCAGCGTGCCGCGCTGATGCTCGCGCTGCTCCTGCTCGCCGCGCTGCCGGATCGAAGGGCCGATCCGTCGCGCGTGCTGGCCTTCGCGCTGGCCTTGATGCTCGCGTTCGATCCGGCGGCGGCGCTGGCGCCCGGCCTGTGGCTGTCGTTCGGCGCGGTCGCCGCGATCTTCTATTCGACGGCGGGTCGACTGCGGGCGCCCGGTGTCGCGGTGGTCGCCGTGAAGCTGCAGATGATGCTCAGCGTCCTGCTGGCGCCGCTGACCTTGTACTTCTTCGACGGCGCCGCCTGGCTGGGGCCGTTCGTGAACCTGCTCGCGGTTCCGGCGATGGCCGTGCTGACACCGCTGGTGCTCGCCGCCGTGGCGCTCGCGGAAGTGATCCCGTCGCTGGGCGTGCCGGCGCTGGGGTGGGTGGCCGACGCCCTGCACCTGCTGCAGGTCTCGTTCGCCTGGATCGCCACGCACGCGCCGTCGGCCTGGATACCGGCCGCGCCGCCGTTGGCGGCCTTGCTGATGTCGCTGTTCGGCGCGCTGCTGCTGTTCGCGCCGCGTGGCTGGCCGTTGCGCTGGCTCGCGCTGCCCTGCTTCGTTCCGCTATTGCTGCCGCCGCAGGCGCCGGTCCACGGGCCGTTCGAGATGACCGTTCTCGACGTCGGGCAGGGGCTCGCGGTGCTGGTGCGAACACCGCACCACAGCCTGCTCTACGACGCCGGGCCGGCCTTCGAGGACGGCTTCGATGCCGGCGAGTCGGTGGTGGCGCCGTACATCCTCGGCCTGGGGCAGCGCGACGTGGATCGTCTGCTGCTGTCGCACGGCGACAGCGATCACTCGGGCGGCGTGCCCGCCGTGCGGCGGCTGGTCGGCGTACGGGACGAGCTCGGCACGCTGCCGGCCAACGCCTGCCACGAGGGCCAGGGCTGGGAATGGGACGGCGTGCGCTTCGAGTTGCTGCATCCCGATGCCGGCACCTGGTCGGACAACAACCGGTCCTGCGTAATGCGCGTCTCGGCGCCCGGCTTCAGCGCCTTGCTGACCGGCGATATCGAGCGCGGTGCGGAAGCCCGGCTGCTGGACGTGCACGCAGGGGCCATGAAGGCGGACGTGCTGATCGCTCCTCACCACGGCAGCCTTTTAACGTTGTTTTTATTTAATTCAGTAATACTATGATTTTACAGTGATTATTAATAGGTTATCATAACTGAATGAGGACGATCGAGAAGCATGGGGAGAAGGGGCAGCACACTTGGTTAGTGCTCGTTGGGGGCGCCATCGATCGTGAGCTGACGCTTTTCAGTGCTGCGGCATCGGTGCAGCTCGGCCTGGCGGCGAAGACGGTCATCGTCTACCTGTACGCGCTTGCTCGGTTCTTCGACTGGCTCGAGCAGGACGCAATCGCTCGCCGGGAGAAATGGGGCCGATTCGAGGAGCCACGCCTGGTTCGAGCAGCGACAGAAAGAAGGCTGCTGACTAAGCACGCGTGTCGAGTTCAGCGAAGGAGCTCCGAAGTCGAAGCGGAGATCTGTCTCGTGAAGCCGTCGAGTGCAACGCGCAGCTCACTCCTGATTGAGCTTCAAGCACTGCGTGCGTTTTACGAACTCTGCAGTCGTTGCGGGTTGTACGGGCACCCAAACCCACTCCGTAGGCAGGGCCAGCGGACAGCTCTTGAGACGATGAGGAGTCCGATTGTCCCTTCTCGTGGGCGAATGCCTAGGCGTAGCGGGGTTGATCCTCCTCCATCGCGGTCTTCTTCCGACAGCTACTACTGCATCATCGGAGACCTTTGGCGACCCGACATCAGAGCGGCTCCTGATATGCGCCATAAGCTGCTGCAGGAGGCGGCGACTGCAGGAAGCTCATTGCGGTACGAATCGGCTCTCCGGGTCATGTGTGACTCTGGCTCTCGTGTAAGTGAAGCCTGCGGCGTCACGATGGAGAATTGGTGGCGAGGCAGCAGGTTTGGAACGGCCATTGACTCGCCTTCGAAGGGTAGCGGGGATGTTCCTGTGAAGGTCCTTTCCCTAAGTAAGGACACCGCCAAGGCTCTGCGGACCTACGTTGATACGGAGCGCCGTCGGTTGGATCCAGAAGGTCGTGGGCTGGAGGAGTTTGAGCTCCTCGGTCGGCGTGGAGACCTCCCCCACAGTACTCCCATATTTCTTACAAGAAATCGAACCCAGCTGAGCCCGGAGCAGTTCCGCAACCAGTTCTTCAATCCATTGGCGCGTCGTGCTGGTTTCGATATCTCGCCGCACGGAACGCGCCACAACTTCGTTTCACTGGCGCTCGACGAGATTGACTTGGTCGCCGATACCCCCGCGCGGCGGCAAATGTTGAGGGAGGAACTGGTGAGCCTCCTCGCTTGGGCTCAAGGGGATCGCATGCTCAAGGTTTACGACCGGCGCTCAAAGGGTCGGAGAATCCTTGAGGTGATCGAGCGAGTACGCGAGAAGCAGGACTCAGCTCCGGTAGCGAGAGTGGGATCGACCGAACTGGCAGCCGACGCCCAACCGTCCGTCATCAGCAAAATTATGGGACGGCCGACATGAATAGTCCCCCTGAAGACGTGCAACGCGCGCTCAAAAAATACTTCGGGCGGCTAAAGCGCACAGGGCAAAAGTTGCCACCGCCTGGACCCAACGGTAAGGGAAACGGAAAGAAGGCAGCGCAGTTTGTAAACATTGCCGAGATTGCCCGACAGATCAGTTTGCCGAGGCATCGGCTGTACCAAGATGGCTTTGCGTATCGGCTGATCGAGGAAGCAGTCGAAGAGATCGGAGTCGCTGAACCCATCGTCGGATCCGTTGACGAACGGATAATCGTCGTTCAGGACGATGCTATTAAGCACTTTGAGGCATCCGCATTCACGTTTCGTCGACTTCGAAAAATCTTTCCATCGATCGTGTACGGCGATCAGTATGAGAATCGACTGGTACTTTCGTTGCCGCTCATACCCGACGGAGACGAGCGATGGCCGGACAGTACTTCGAAGATCGATAGGTTAAAAATCGCGCTGATCAACGAGTCAGAGTATGCAAGTCCGCCGCAGACTCAGGAGGAATTTGAGGAGCGGGCGAAACTGTTTGCCAAGCTCCGCATTTTCTCCGTCTATCGCGTGCCAGAGTCCTGGATTTTCAGCGCTTGTGAAATCATCTATTGCGCAAACGGTGGGCACCTACCATCGTTATTCGAAGTCCGAAGTCTTGTATGGGGAACGACGAAGAAGGCGCCGAACATCGTGGACCGATGGGACTCGAGAGCGGCAACAGGTAGCACTTGGAGTATCGACGAGATCGCCGATGTCGTGAATCTTTGGAGGGTGAAGCAGAAGAAATACCTTCCGCCTTCAATCTCGACAGGGAGACCCGCGACCATTGAGCATTTCCGTCAGGCGATGAAGAGGGTCGGCAATCTGCCTTTCACTTGCTTGGACAAGGATGCAGGGAGTGAATATACGGCGCCGAACGCCGAACTCATCGCATTTGTTTGCAAGATCGAGGACCAAGCCCTTCGAAATAGCATCGGTCTGGTGGCCGCAATTCAATCTGCGAACAAGGTTAAGCAGATTGCGATTATTGGGCGTGCTAGATCTATCGTCGCTCGAATTCGAGACATCAGCGAAGAGCTAACGGCGTGGGATTTCACGACCTCCACGCCTGACGCTGCGATCAAAGGCGTTTTTGACGGCACGATTTGCAAGGCCTACTCGAAATCGAAACGGGAGCGATTTCCCTTTTTGTGGCGGGAGGTTGCTAGAGCGTACGAACGGCACCAGGCCAAGCTGGGAGTTGAAGACGCTCGCCGTCTGATCCGATTCGCAATCAAACACCCGAGGGACGATGCCCAGTATCGAAACGTATCGCTGTGGCGTGCGATGCAAGCGCGTACCCGAAAGGAAAGGAAGGCGAAAGTTGAAGAGCTTTCGTTGGATTTCGCGGGCCTCCGTTTTCTCATTGAAATTCGAACGAATATCGCGCGGCGTTTGGAAGAGGCGACAAACGTAGCGGTGGCGGAGGTGAAGAAGCTGGGCCTTCCCTTGCCGCACGACTTTGCCTACAGAGACACCATTCACTACGAGGACCGCAGAACTCCGATCGTCCAGATGGTCAAGCTGCGGCTCCATTCGGTGGACAGTTTGCGAGCGATGTCGAAGGTGAAGCCGAAGTCCAGGAAACGCGAGGACGCAAACGAACCCGTTCCCATCGTCGAATTTCTCTCTATCGAAGCAGAGGAAGGCAGCGCCGGAACCGAAGAGTTTTGGTTCGCTCCCCTGATCAAGGGCCAGTTCTTCAACTCCGAGCACAAGGCAGCGTCGGCTGAGGTACAGCGCTTTCGCAAGAGAGTCCTCTCGGGTGTCGAGCTGGTAGGTCGCCAGATCGGGCGGCTTCCGGTTGGGTTTGCAGCAGGTCTTCCGGAGCCGTGGTCAAGCCGCCTGCGTCCGGTTGTTAACGATCTAACGGATCGCGTTGGCCTGCAGCTGTTCTATCCGCGAGGGATATACGCGACGTGTCTTTATGGACGCGCGATGCTTAGAACACAGACAGTGACGGGTGCCCGAATAGGAGAGGTCCTCCAGGTCGCGACCTCTCCAGGACGGATCAAGCACGAGCGGGTCCCTGTCGCCTCAGGTGCGCCGAAGGACATCTTCTGCTTCTCTGCTGTTCCAAAGGGACATACCGAGCTGTCCGAGTACTTCGTTGACGCAGAGACAATGGAGACGATGCTGGACGTCGCCATCCTAGTCAGACAGATGCGTGGACTTAAGGACGACGAGCAACTCCCGGTGGTCGCCCCATACCTTAAGGCGCGGGAACTAAAGCGCGATCGCTATCTTTTTCAGGTCAACAGCCGAGCAGTTACGACGGCAGAGGCCAACTTCATCTATCGATTCTTGCTGTGGGGGAAGCATTCCCACGTTGAGACGCACACCGTGCGTCACGCGGTGGCGAATCTGTTGGACCAATTAGGTGTGCCGGAAGAGGTTATTGCTGAGATGTTGAAGCAGAAGGACCTCAGCGCCACCCGCTACTACAAGCAAGCGACGCGAAGGCAGGTTCTTTCGGCTGCCGAGTTCCTGTTTCGCCCGCAGGTGGATTGGTCTGACGTGACTACTACTTCCCAGAGACTGGGAGCCGAGCGAGCGGCTGTTTTTCTTGAAAGCCTGGAGTCTGTTGGTCGCTTGAGCGGCGCGTACACCCACGTACTAGGCGGAATCTGCACCGTATCGCACGCGTGCGCCGCGAAGTTCAGTTGCGTCAACTGCGCAGGAAAGATCCCGGATCCGGCCAAGCGTGATCAGGTGGAGGTAAAGCTCGTTGATGCGCGCCGCTGGAAGCAGTACGCCGAGAAAGAGAATTTGGGGGCTGAGGTCCGTAAGGCGGCAGCTGCTATCAATGATTGCGAAGCAGAGCTACGAGAAATGGATCTGATCCAGCTGGCGAAAAAGAATCGTGCTTCAAAATGAATTTGCGATTCGCCGGCGGGTCGACGAAGTGCGCGTGCGAGGCGCTGGGCAGCTAGAAGCGCTAGTGAGTTCAGGTCGCGAAGGCGGGTCGGCAGGTGGCCGCTCTAAGGGTGAGCCCAATGGCATCTGTGCTCGAGGCCCACTCCTCCGGCCGGATGGGGTTATCGATCAACAGGCAACCTTTGGCAGGGCGCCGCAGGCATCGTAGCCACGCGCAGAGATCAAGTTTGGAAATGAAATGTAAGGTAATGTAATGTAATTAACATTACGTTGCCCCTACATTACAGCGAGTTAATCAATGGCAAGCTTGACGATCAAGGACGTGGCTGATGCCGTCGCTGCGCTGGAGGCGGCGGGGATATCCGTTAGTGCGAGCTCTGTCAGGGAACGACTCGGCCGAGGGTCGTTCAGCACAATCGCTCCGCTCCTACGTGCGGTACGCGACCAGCAGCAGCCTGGCGGCAAGGCAAGTGCCCCGCTGGCGATCGAGCGGGACGTGCCCGCAGCTGTGATTGAGCAGATTGCGGCTGCGGCTAGAAAGGCTGGGGAGGAAGCGTACAAGGCGCTTGCCGCATCCTTGGAGGTCAAAATCGCTGAGGTGACCGCGAATGTTGGCCAAGAACGCCAGATCATGCGCAGCGACATGGACCAGGTGCTCGCGGATGCTCGAGATGCGAGAGAGCGGGCGCAGGCAGTCGAGGGGGAGCTCCGGGAGGCTCGCGAGCGGCTTACCGCGGTTGATTCCGAGCGGCTGCGCGCGCAGGAACAATTGCATGGAGAGCAGATACGCCGGGCGACCGAGACGGAGAGCTTGGCTCGCGAGTTGGCGGCCGCGCAGATGGAACTGAAAGCGGCCCGGGCACGAATCGAGGCGTTGTCAGCGGAGGCAGGAGAGCTTCGCGGACGGCTCGGCGCCTCTGAGAGGTCAGCTCGTTAAGAAGCCTTGGAGCGACTGGCAGCCTCCCGTAAACGAAGCGTCGAGTGGCGCCTCGAAGTACGCCCGCTGAGCTTTAGTGATCCGCAGGCTGCGAACACACCCTAACAACGCGCAAGACAACCGACTCAGTCGTCAGCGGTCACCCAAGTTGTACCACCTGTGGCCAGGTCAAAGTGTCCCACCCGGTCCTCAGCTCATAGTGTCCCAGGGTGGCCACCGGCTAGTGTATGAACGGCAAGTGTTCTAGGCGTGGGTCGGCTCCCGCTTTTTTCGCACCAATGAGTTGAAAGTGTCCCAGGTGGCCACCGATCGGGAGGCTGAATTTCTAGGGGGAAAAGGCGTGGCCGGGTGGGATACTTGGGCGCGGCTGGGCAGAACTCCAGATTGGTTGGGTGTACGGACCCCGATGCAGCACAACTTCTGCCAGCGAACCCATGCAGGCCCAGTCGCCTTGGCCCCTCGTCCGACGAACTGCGAAGCAGTCCTGATTGCCGCGTGAGCACTCATCGGTTGACGGGCTTCGGCGCTCAGATCACATCGGAACCACTCCCCGGACGCGGCCAACGCCACCGATATTGCAGGGTCGCGCGGAGGGAGCAAACGAGAGCGTGTCGTCTCCTCGGTGACACTAAGAACTCCTTAGTATCTAAGGACTTCTTAGCAGCGCAGGCTTATGTGAGGTCAACGATGGCTCTCGCGTGGCGCGTCCGACGAAAACCCGCAGTCCCGTGTCAAAACGCTTGAAAGAGCTTCGCGTGCGCGCGGGCATCTCTCAACGTCAGCTGGGTGTATTGATCGGACTAGATCAGTCGGTGGCGAGCCCTCGCATGAATCAATACGAGCGAGGCGCCCACGAACCTCATTACGGCTTGGTGAGGCGGATCGCAGCGGCGTTGCATGCGCCGACGGCCTACTTCTATGCCGATGAGCCTGCTCTAGCGGAGATCATCCTCGCGTACGGCGGTCTCTCTCCCAACGATCGCAAGAGGGCTGCACTCAAACTGCCTCGGGCTACCTGAAGCCCGTCCTTGCGCGGCGTGCGCCTGGTACGGTGGCCCGCGTCATTGATTCGCGCCCCGCGAGTCGCTCCCGAGAGGGCACGCGTCCGAGATAGTCGCTCCCAAGTCCGGTGACCTGGTCGGCGAACACGGCCGCCACGGAACTGTGTGTTCGGCCTCTGTAGTCCGACCATTCCTTGAGGGCCCATCGCTCTGAGATTGCCCGATCGACCCTCTGGTCAATGTACGAAACCAGGGA
The DNA here is from genome assembly GCF_004364935.1 of Panacagrimonas perspica. Classification (GTDB taxonomy): domain Bacteria; phylum Pseudomonadota; class Gammaproteobacteria; order Nevskiales; family Nevskiaceae; genus Panacagrimonas; species Panacagrimonas perspica. Next base: position 432,274 of record NZ_SOBT01000011.1, read on the forward strand.
ATCCGAGAGGGTGTGCACCGACGCTGGGAAGCGCAAGTAGCGGGACGCCGCCTCACGGACTGCCAGCCAGCAGAGATAGAACATCTGGTTCGCCGAGAGCTTACGAAGTCCCCGCTCAAACGCGGGCACTGCCGCCAACGCCCAGCCCTCATCGAATCGGTGCTCGCCAAGTTCATGGCCAAGAAAGCCAGCGACTTCCGAAATGGCGAGCTCGCGCCAGACGGTGAAGAGTTCCTCTGTAGCGGCGGGCTGGCGGGCAAGCTCGAGCGTGTGTCGTGCGAGCTGGCCGCTGAGACCTTCGATCGAAGCGAGCGCATCCCCTAAGCGCCATTCGGGCTCCTGCACGGTGGCGGCGGAGAAAATCCAGCTCCGCCGGGGATCCGAAGACGAACTCCAAACGATCGCGCCGTGCGCCGCGAGTTCTCGCAGCATCTGAGAGGCCATCTCGGTGTGAGGCGCTAGACGACTTAGGGGTCTTGCGCTTCGAAATGACGTCGCGACGGAGGTATCACCCAGGACTGAGAGCAGGAACAGGCTCGAGCGAAGGCCAAGCACACCCAACGCCGGATCAACCACTTGCGAGGTGGTCTCGTGGGCAGGGTCGAGCGTGTCGGAACGGCTTGCCCTCCGCGGCGGCATTCGGGCGAATCCAATCGATCTGGGGTACTAAGGATATCTTAGTGATCCAAATGGACACAGCACCGTCTGCCGCCACGGTTAGCGGCCTTACCCGACCTTTTGGGCCTTCCCGTGGCGCCTAGGTACGGCGAACAGCCCCGCTGGGCCGAAACCTGATGGGCTTTGCGCCAACCTGCGCCTCCGGCGGGAGCGTCGCGATGCGAAGTGCGGCGGCCTGCTGGCCGGAGAACGAGAATGCCTTGCTCAACTCCGGGGTCCAGCCAACACGGCCGGTCTTGCGATCAACACAAAGCAACTCATGGAACCCCGGGCTCGCGGGATTTTTAGAGGACGGAATGCGACCGATGTACCACATAGGTGCGACCTCCTGATGGAGCCGCGCGCATGCGTGAGCCCATCGCAAAAGTGGATGGAAGTCACCAGCCGGGGCAGTCATGGTCTGGGTGCCTTACCGAAGCGCGCTACCTTGTTCCTGCCGCGCTTCGCCCCTGGCTGCAGTACGCCCACCGCATCGGAACGATGGGGCCGCTATTCGGGCTCGAGATCGATGAGCTTGTATGCGAAGAGACTACCGACAGTTGCGCGCTCTCGGGAAGTCTGGCGCAGTGATTCATCGCCATCCGCTAAACGCCATGGCCGGCCCGCTTTATCTCAAAGCGTCTTCGATCAACGGCACCGAGGTGATCGCGGAGGCGCTGAACCGGGTGCCCTGTATCTCGAGGAACATCAGCTCCATCGGCTGGTCGCTCGTTATTGATCAAGTAGCCAGTGTCAGCTTCCACGAGGACATGCTGGCTTTTGCGATCGCCGACAGCTACGAGGAGGGTCGACAGATGCTCCTGGCCTTCGCGACGTTGCTGGACCGCCATTCCGACGACATTGTCGGTCTCGACGAGTGCAAACTTCAGGCTTGGGTGGTTGGCGAGAGGGTAGGCGTGCCCATCCGCCACCTCTGTTTTCGTTGGTCACGCACCCGCGCAACGAACCCTCGAGTGGTCTGGCTCTCCGGCCCGCACAGTGCCCGCCAGCGGCCTCCCTGAGAGAGGGTTCTCCCAAACTTCGCTCCCGCACTCGAGTGAACGACTTGCGTCCGATGGACGCGTGGATTCACACGCTCGATGCCACATCGCGAACGGCGCAAACTCCGTCAGCACTCAGTCGGGAGAACATGCAATGGCGCGACACACGATCGAACTGATCATCAACGCCGAAGCCAGCGGCTCGCGTTCGGTCTCGTTGCCGGGTGCAGGCGATCTCGCACATCTCATCGATGTGTTTGGGCTGGCGCTCACCCTGCTGCCATCTACTCCTTCTTCTGGCGCGCCATCAGCTTCTCCGCAAGGCGACGCCAGGGACCCCACTGAAGAGGCGTCCCGCCGCTCAGAACCTTCGCGAACTGCACGTCAGTCATCCGCCCGGGAACGGCTGCGACGAGTTCACTGAACTTCGGTATGTGGACCTGGCGGGCAGTTGGCTCACGGTGCGGCCCGATGAGCAGTTGCATGCCCGTGTCAGATCGCATGAGCTCTTCGATCTCCTCTAGGCTCAATCCTGCCAAGCTATCCACGTGAGACTCCATCGCTGCCAACTTCTGCAGCGAAGCAGCCTCTTCAAGTCCGCGACGGGGACGCTTAGGGCGAGCACTCTTCATGGAGGGGACCGTACGCCAAGTTGGCGAATGTGGGAACTCTTGCAGCCGTCTCGATGACGAGTCGATCACGCCGCCCAACTAGGTACGCGCTACCAGGCTACGTGGTCACCCATTCTTCCGCCTCGTAATCCGTCGCAGGTATCGAGACCGACGGCCGATTTTTCATCGGTCGCAAGGGACCGCTTTCAGCCCATCTCGGCCATCGTTTCGGATCCTAGGAGCGGACGGTCGCAAGCGACAACTCTTGAGACAGCGTCGAAGGTCACCGCACTCTTTGGCGCAATCTCGTCGACCGCCTACCGCCCCGATTTTGCTGCACGCGTTGTCGGACTTTCGCTCATCGGTGGAGGATCCGAGTCTTCGCCCAGCTCAAAGGCTGCGGTAGCGGGCACTTCATGATCAAACATCGCCGACTCGGGCGGTGGAAGACTGTGCATGATTGCCCAGAAATCGCACTCGGAGAGCTCTTCAAGACTCAGCACCTGCCGGTCAGACTGTCGATTCATCTCAGGACCTATCGCGCTGAGTCGCCGCATGCTGGAACAATGGCCGCCCGCATGTCGAGAACTCGCGCACTCCAGGACGATCATTCGGGATACGGCCGAAACCCGCCCACCGTCGTTTGTGGAGCGAGTATTGTGGGCCAAGGTCTTCACCCGATACGGGTTCATTGTCTAGCCGGCATTTTGGCGGGGGAGCATTGATGGACGACAGTAATCCTCGAATCAGGCAAGCCAATGCCAGAGCCCTCGAAATACTCGAGGATGCGAAGGCAGCTGCACACTGGATTGAGACTCCAAACGTGTCGCTCGGGAACGTCGCGCCGCTGATACTGCTCGATTCGGATGAGGGCCTGCGACGCGTCTTAGCCGAGCTCTCGGCGATCGAGTACGGACTGCCGATTTGAACTGAGAACTCAGGAGCCAACGACGCGTATCAGCCCACTGCGGACTGCTGTCGACGGATCCGGCCGGCGCCGAAGCGGACACTGAGTGGCTGGCCAACGGATAGAGGCTTGACGACCCGGACAGAGAAGGCGGTAGGGCCGTCAAGCCAATGCTCAACTCTCTAGTCCAGCGGACTGATCACGCCCTGCACTCCTTTGCCTAAGACATGCGTGTAGATCATCGTGGTGGCGACATCGTTATGGCCTAAGAGCTCCTGGATCGTTCTAATGTCTTGCCCGCGCTCGAGCAAATGGGTCGCGAAAGAATGGCGGAACGTGTGGCAGCTCGTGTGTTTGGTGATCCCTGCCGTCCGGATGGCGCCTTTTACCGCTCGCTGGAGTGTGTCCGGAAAGACATGGTGTCGTTTCGTTCTGCCGGAGTAGGGATCGACCGATCGCTTCGCCGACGGAAAGACGTACTGCCAACCCCAGTCGAACCCAGCCTTCGGATACTTCCTGGCCAGTGCGTAGGGTAGCGACGCTTCTCCGAAGCCCTGGCCCAAGTCGAGTTGGTGAAGCTCGCGGGCCTTGTCGAGGTGGATCTGCAGCGATGGCACTAACGCCTTGGGCAGGATCGTCACGCGATCCTTTGCACCCTTCCCATCACGTACCGTGATCTGCAACCTGGTCAGGTCAATGTCCTTCACCCGAAGGGTGATGCACTCGGTCAACCGAAGTCCCGCGCCGTAGAGAAGGCTCGCCATGAGCCACCGCGTGCCCGATAGAGCCGCCAGGACGTGCCTGCACTCTTCCTGGCTGAAAACCTGAGGCAGCCGCTGCGGCTTCTTTGCGCGCTGGAATGTGTCGACCCAATCGACCGGTTGTCGAAGGATCCATTTGTACAGGAAGAGGATCGAAGCCAACGCTTGGTTCTGGGTGGAGGCCGAGCAGTGACGATCCCGAGCAAGGTGGGTCAGAAACTGTGTGATCTCTGGCTCGCCCATCTCCTTCGGGTGCCTCTTGCCGTGGAAGATGATGTAACGCCGATTCCAGTGCTGGTAGGTTTTCTCTGTCCTCAACGACAGGTTTCGGCGCCGCATTTCGTCGCGGAGCCGGTCCAGAAGCTTTGGCTGGAGAAGGGGAGTAGGATTTTCGTCGGGGCTCATCGATTCAGCTGTCTAATCCGGCGGAAGTGCCGAGATCATTTAGCTGAATCAGAGCGTTACATCACAGTCGACCAGATTGAATTGCGAAAATGCGGCAAAACAAAGCAGCAATTGATCCGTCCAATTGGCGTTGGGCACTAAGAGAGTAAGCGCATGACTCCACGAGATGAAACAAACGGCCTCCTCAATGAGGCCATTGAGATGGCACTCAAGCTCACGGCAGAGCATGGAAGCAACTTCCCGTTCTGTATGGCAGTCACGGTAAAAGGCGAGCGCCTGAATATTGCCGCGGATGACACAGCGGTATCAGGGTACGACGCACTACTCGCTCTCGTACAACAACAAGTGAGGTCCGCTATCGCGGACAAGCAGCTACGCGCAGTAGCTGTCGCTCGCCACGTCACACTCCGCGCGGGGCCAGTGAAAGCGGGCACGGAAGCTATCCAGATCACGCTAGATCACCTCCAAGACTCAGCGAGCACATGCTATCTGCCGTATTCGGTATCCGACGGTCAGATAGAACCTGGAGAGTTGTTCGCAACGGACCCAGTGGATACCTACTTCTCAAAGGAGGCGCCAACTATGCAAGCCGCCAAGCCCTCAGGCGGGTTTCTCAAAAAGCTTTTCAAGAGATAGCCGTTCGGCATGCCCAACAAGTCGCTGCAGCCGACGTCCACGCCCCAGGGCATTCGGCCAATCGGATGGGCCGGTATGGGCGTGGCCGCGGCTGAGCTTGGGCGTTGGGCGTCAGGGAAAGAGATCTTGTAATGGACAGTGGAATGGAATCGCTGAAGGCCATGATCGGCACGCCCTACAAGGCGAGTGAATCCATCGCGACGACATCGGACCGGTGGAAGCAGTCAGAGACGCGGCTCGGAGTTGAGTTTCCACCAGACTACAAAAATCTTGTGGAAATCTATGGAACACACGCGTGGGCTGGCTTCCTTCACACACTCATTCCGGGTCACGTCAGGCGTAGTCTTGAGCTGGAAACACGAGGACTACGCATCCTTGGAGCTCTTTTGGAGGCAGCTCGTGAGTATCCGGGAAGCATCGAATACCCGATCTATCCCGAGAGGTGCGGGCTTTATCCATGGGGTGTAACGGATAACGGCGACATTCTTTGCTGGCTCACTCAAGGCTATCCCAATTGGTGGCCGACGGTGGTCATCAATACTCGAGGAGGATCCATTGAGAAGCATGCGATGACTGCCTCCGCCTTAATCGCGAGCTTTCTTGACGGCACGCTGCAATCGCCTCTACTGCTGGGCCCGTTCGATGGAAAGCGTCCTCAAAACTCCGATCCGGGGTGGGAGGATGGGTGCTACTGACGCCCAACCAGCTGATGCAGCCGAGGTCTCTGCCGCCGGCGATCACTGTGTCCATCTGCTTGGTTAGCGCAGGCGGCAGAGCCCCGGCTGATCGCAGGCGTTGGGCACCACAAGCATGGCGTTAACGATTCCCCAACTGATAGTGCGCAGGTGCAAAGAACGCGCCATCTGCGAGGTATTTGATGAAGCGCCTTGGTCGGAGCGCTCCGCTGCGTTGACGCACGTCGGAATCTCCCACCCCGACGCATGTACCGCCCACGAGATTTCGCGCCATGCCGCGCAACAGGCACTGGCAGCGTCTCTGTCTATTGACCTTTGCTACCGCACCAGGCGGCTAGGCCCTACGGCGTCGGCAGAGTTCGCGGACGCATTTCTCGGGCTGTTCCCTTCTTCGTCCCGCTTCTACAGCAATAGCGCCACACCTTTCCGCTCCGCTGAGCCTGCGTGGGGGTTCTGCAGTGCTACGGAGAGCACGGTGGACACCGGCGTTATCGTACGGCAGGGTCGGACTCTTGCCGGTGTTCTATGGCTTGCAGATACCGATTAGGAGTTCGTGTGGGTGTTGCCCAACAAGCTGTTCAAGCCGACGCTCTTGCCCTGCGTGGATTGCTCAGATCTGCAAGTGCAGGTCTGGGCAAGAGCGCGGCTTAACGCAGGCGTTGGACCGCTAAGTTGGCGTGCGGCTCCAGATCATGGGCATAGGGCGACGTCCCCCCGATTTTGAGTAGCGATTCGGTTTGGAGTCCAATCCTACCCATCGAGGAGATTGGACGTGAAGAAGCGATTCAGCGAAGAGCAGATCATTGGGTTCTTGAAGCAGGCTGACGCCGGTATGGCGGTCAAGGATTTGTGCCGCAAGCACGGATTCTCGGAGGCCAGCTACTACCTCTGGCGCAGTAAGTTCGGGGGCATGGACGTGTCGGATGCCAAGCGGCTCAAGGCCCTGGAGTCGGAGAACGCCCGGCTGAAGAAGCTGCTGGCGGAGTCGATGCTCGAGAACGAGATCACCCGCGAGGTGCTCCGAAAAAAGTTCTGACCGCACCGGCCAAGCGCGAGACGGTGCGGGCAATGCAGGCGCTGGGATCGACGGAGCGACGCGCGCTGGCGGTGGTCGGCATGAGCGCCAGTTCATTGCGCTACGAGCCCGCGGCGGACCGTAATGCGGTGCTGCGCGAGAAGATCGTGAAGCTCGCACAACGGCATCGTCGCTACGGAGCCGAGATGATCTACCTGAAGCTGAGGCAGGCGGGCGAGCTCGTGAATCACAAACGCGTGGAGCGTCTCTACGCGCTGGAGAAGCTGCAGGTGCGACGTCGCCGCAGGAAGAAGATCCCGGTGAGCGAGCGGCAGCCGCTAGTGCGTCCCGGCGCCGCCAACGAGGTCTGGTCGATGGACTTCGTCTTCGACCGCGTCGCATCGGGACGGGCCATCAAGATGCTGGTGATCGTGGACGACGCGACGCACGAAGCCGTGGCCGTCATCCCCGAGCACGCCGTCGGTGGCGAGCACCTGGTTCGTATCCTCGATCAGGTCTGCTCGCTACGAGGCCGGCCAGCGGTGATTCGATCGGACAATGGGGCGGAGTTCACAGGAAAAGCCATGCTCACCTGGGCTCACCGAAACAATGTCGCACTGCGCCTCATCGAGCCTGGCAAACCCAACCAGAACGCCTATGTCGAATCTTTCAACGGTCGGCTCCGCGATGAATGCCTCAACGAGCACTGGTTCACCAGCCTGCTGCACGCCAAGGCCGTCATCGCGATCTGGACGCGCGAATACAACGAGGAAAGACCGAAGCCAGGACTCGGCGGGCTGACGCCCGTTGCCTACGCAAAGCAACTAGCCGCCAAGGCGGCTACATTTGCCCCGGACTCCAATGCCGCGCGCTACTGAAACCGGGGGGACGTCGAGGGAACGGCGATCGCCTCAAGATGTTCACCGTCAGCGAACTCGAACGATTGGCCTCATGGGGTTCCCTTGAGTCAGGTTTCGATCTCCTCGACACCATTCCCCGATCTGAGAGCCAGTGGCGCAAGCGCATTGAGCATCCGCTTATGACACGGCTAAAACGCCAATGCTCTGCTTCAGTGGTCGTGTCGGCGCACGGGCAGGACGGGCATTCCACGTACTTTCACTTCTTCTTTCATCCGGACGGAGCGTTGAAGCGTCGACCCGCTCCTCGCGGGGAGGAACTGGAGCAGGCTGAGGTATCGGTCGTGTATCTCAGTCTCTTGACGCCGGTTGCGGTCTTTGGCCGTGGAACGTACTCCGTACATCGGAGCCCCAAAGGGCACGGCTGGAGCCATCCCTCAATAGATCTGGATACCGCGCTCGATCCGGCAATGAGCCGCCTATCAGATTTGGAGAAGTGCGTTCTCGATGCGGTGGCAGATCACGGTTACAGGTTCCCACCGCTTGCGGAGCTGGAAGCCATGCTCCCGGCCCACATAAGGCCGCAGGAGTACTGTCTCGGACGGCAGCCTTGGGACAAAATCTTCCATGTTCTCTTCGCCAACACAGACTAGATGCCGCCGACGCGGTCCAACAAGCTGTTGCAGCCGAGGTCTCTGCCGCCCGTGACCTTTAATTCTCAATGGCTGGTCTGTGCGGGCGGCAGAGCCCCGGCTGAACGCTGGCGTTGGGCATCATGGAGAGCATTCGAGTGAGCTATTACACCTTTGCGAACTTGCAGTATCCGGACGGCGGGGCGATCGATCCTTCTGAGTTCAGTGAAGGGCTTGTGATCTTGCTTAACGAGCACGGACTTCACCGTGACGTCGGAAAAGGGCTTATAGATCTCTTCACCCAGGGAGAGGCCTTCTTCACGTTCTACGGTGGCTGCGCTGCGCTCGAGACGTTTCTGCTGTGGGTGTCGAAGCAGCGCCCTGAGGTGCCGTTCGGAGTTCAAGGTCGTGGAGAAGACCTTAGAGACGTTTGGGTTCGAGAGTTCCTCGGAGGCAGCGTCACCTACGAGCAGGGCCCATTCACCGAATGAGCCACTTGGAGAGGTGATGCCCAACCAGCTGATGCAGCCGAGATCTCTGCCGCCGATGAGCTATCGGTCAGCCTTACCGGCCAGTGTGGGCGGCAGAGCCCCGGCTGATCGCAGGCGTTGGGCAACAAGGAGCGCGCATGGAAGCTCGTGAGTTTGTTTCTCGCTGGCGCAAGCACAAGGATCGCCTGCTGACCTCGTTCACCGATCCAGACAGCACGTTGCGGGTTGCTGAGCGCATCCGCGCTTTGAACTTAACTGACGAGCAGCGGGATGAACTCTGCGTCGTAATAGATGGCGTTCTCGTTGACACGTTTTATTCGCTGCTGCTTGGCCTTGACGGCTCTGGGCAGATTGGCGGCACACAAGAGATGTACGAAATCCGCGGGGAAGACGGAGAGCTGATATCTAGCTGTGGACAAATTGAGGCGGTCGCAGGTGAATTCTTCCCTGCCTAGAAGCTTCGGCGACTTTTGGCCCAACAAGCCGTTGCAGCCGACGTCCATGCGCCACGCCTTCAGCTATGCAGACAGGGCAGGTTGCGGCATGGCCGCGGTTGAACGACAGCGTTAGCCCTCATCGACTGAGTCATGGCCAACGAACTAGAAACGAAGAACACGGATTATGTAGCGTCGGCAGCGAGAGCGATTCTGGATGGTGTTCCGTTCGTTGGCTCCTTGCTCGCCGAGCTTGCCGGAAGTCTTATCCCCAACCAACGCATTGATAGGGTGGCTAAGTTCGCAGTGCTTCTTGAGGCTCGCCTCTCAACGCTAGAAAAGGAAGCCTTATCGCGGCAAGCCCGTGATCCGGCCGGAGCAGATCTTCTTGAGGAAGCGCTCAGGCAGGCAGCTTCGTCCCTATCCGATGACAGGCGAGAGAGGATCGCGTCGCTGATTGCCAACGGGCTTAGCGAAGGCGAAGTCAGCTATCTCGAATCAAAGCACCTTCTCAAAATTCTCGGCGAACTGAGCGATGCAGAGCTCATATGGCTCCGATCGCACCTGCATGATGAGATTGACGGAGACTCAGAGTTCAGAGAGAAGCACTCTAGTGTCTTGAACCTTCCGGCTGCTCATTTGGGCTCGTCTCAACCGGACCTGGACAAAAACACCGTGGGAGAGAGCTACCGTCAGCATCTGGTAAGGACTGGGCTCCTGGAGAACAGATACCGGACCGACCCAAAGACCAAGGAACTCAAAGTCGACAGCCATGGACGCCTTCAAGTTCAGAGGCGCACCATTACTTCGCTCGGCCGACTTCTGCTAAGAGTCATCGATGGCGGGCAATGAGGGCTAACAACACGTTGCAGCCGACGTCGTCGCCTCCGCTTCGCTTCGACGACGCCGCGGCTGAACGTGCGCGTTAGCGCGCGCATCAAGGGAGATTCAAGTGACATTCTTAAAGCGGCTGTTGGGAGCCATCGGCTTCATCTCGGCAGCACAAGCAGGCGAGAACATTCAACCAACCCCGGGTCAAGAGGCCGTGCTTCGCGAGGCAGAATCAATTACATCCGGCTTCATGGCGGAAGGAAAACAGTTTCCCGATTTTGGTGTGGGGCTCGGGACAGACGGCAAGACTGTGCTGGCCATTGCGTCGTCTGACTTTGCAGATCCATCTTCGGCGTATCAAGCAGTCATCAGTCAGCTCTCAGCCCAAGCGGCTGACTCAAAGATTGTCGCAGCCGCACTCGTCTCGCCGGTGTTTCCACCACCAGGATCAGGGCTGAACCAGGGCGCAATAATCTTCATCCTTGAAGACAGGAAAGCGCCGGGCGTTATGGTGCGAAAACGGATCGAGAAGGGGCCCACTGGTGCTTGGACCGAGGTCGAACGGCGTGTCGCAAAACTCCCACAGGACAAGCCGCTTGTGTTCAAGCGCTAACCAGGCGCTGCACCCGACCCACTTGCCTCCGCTTCGCTACGGCAAGCGGTCGGGTGAGCTGTGGCGTTGGGCATTCAAGATCATCCATCTGACTAACCGCCGCGGAGCATAGATGGCCGCCTCTCTGAAACTGGTGTTTCGCTCCCCTGTCGTCGGCTACGTACCTGATGAAAGGAGAGGGCTCGCAAGGCTCCTCTTCGACAAGCGATTTGAGCAGTACACGGCGAAGCTGGGAGTCCGCCCGCTCGTCGATTTCTACAGCACGGACCCCGCGGATCTGGATTGGCAGATCGATGACCCGATCGAGCGCGAGCGTCTAAAGGCGAAGCTTGGTCCTGCACAGTATTTCCCAGCCACAGACTGCTTACGCACCGTGCACGCGCTGCTGCAGGCGTTAGCGGAGCCTAAGGCTCGCATTCCGCTCCCGCCCCTGGTATCAAAGGATGGACTGGCGCGAGAGCTGATTGGCGTCGCGGAGGGTCTGTTGGCAGCAGAAGATCAAGGAGTGAGCTTCTACCTCGACAATGAGATGTGATGCCCAACCAGCTGATGCAGCCGACGGGGACCTTCCCCCGAAATAGTTAACACTCCGACCTAACCATGTCGGAGGTGAGATGGCCAGGATCAAGGGACCGCGAAAGCTGTATCGCTACACCGCTGAGTTCAAGCTCAAGGCGGTGAAGCTGAGCGAGGCAGAAGGGGTTCAGGTCAAGGATGTTGCAGAAGCGCTGTGCATCCACCCCTGGATGCTCTCGAAGTGGCGGACGCAGTACGCACACGGCGAGCTGGTCACCGAGCGTCCGGTCGAGCTCGATGTCGCGAAGGCTGCCGAGCTGGCCGAGCTTGCGAAGGTCAAGCGCGAGTTGGCCTTGCTCAAGGAGGAGCATGAGCTCCTAAAAAAAGCTATCCGGTTCTCTTCCGAACTAAAGACGAGATCTTCTCGTTCATAGCGCGGGAGAAGAACCGGTTCGGAGTGACCTATCTCTGCCGGCGGTACACGGTGACCCGGGCGGCGTTCTACGCGTGGTGCCGTCGCGGAAAGAGTGCTCATAGCCAACGGGACGAGATTCTTCTCAAGCGGATCCGCGAGGTCTTCAAAGCCAGCGATCAGACTTACGGGAGCCCGCGGATCCACGACGAGCTGAAGGCTACCGGTGAGAAGGTCAGCGAGAAGCGAATCGCACGCCTGATGCGGGACGCCAAGCTGGTTGCTCGTTCGGCACGCATCTATCGCCGTGCCAAAGGCGTGAAGCAGTTCTTCGCCCAGATTCCGAATCTGGTGCTCGATCTGCAGACCACAGCGCTCGATCAGATATGGGTGGGTGACATCACTTACCTGCGCGTCGGCAATCGATGGCGATATCTCGCTGTGGTGATGGACCGTCACTCGAGGCGCATCATCGGTTGGAGCTTCGGCCGACAACGCGGGCATCAGTTGACGCTGGATGCGCTCGACCAGGCGGTCCACGTGCGTCGACCGGCAGCCGGCCTGATCTTCCACTCCGATCGAGGCATCGAGTACACGCAGGCGGCGTATCGGGCTCGCCTGGCCACCTGCGGCATCGTTCAAAGCACGAAGCGCCCAACAGGGTTTGGAGACAACGCCTTCATCGAATCTTTCTTCCACTCGATGAAGAGCGATGTGATCCACGGCCACCGCTTCCTGGACGACTCCACGCTGCTACGCACGGTGAATCGCTACATCTGGAGATACAACGGCTGGCGCCGTCACTCTTCAATCGGAAGCCGATCGCCGATTGACTTCGAGCGACTGGCGGCGTGAGCATCAACCATGGAGTGTCAACTAAATTGGGTGAAGATCCCGGTTCTGCCGCACGTGGCTTGGTCGAGCACTTCAAGGTTGGTGCTGGCGGCAGAACCGCGCCTGATCGCGGGCGTTAGGGGGCGCGCATTCACAAAGTAAGTGCAACGTCGCCGGAGCAGTCGAAGAAGGAGTGAGCTGGGATACTGAGGCCTCGCTTTCCGCCAAGAAAGAGAGAGACCTCATGTCGTATGTCCAGCTCACCCCGGGTGAGAGATATATGCTCGGCCAGCTTCTCAAGCAAGGTCTGAGCGTGCCCAAGATCGCGGATCAGATGGGCCGTCATCGCACGACGATCTGGCGCGAGGTTCGGCGCAACGTGCGTGGCAACGATCCTCTGTATCGCTGGTACGAGGCGCAGGAGCGCAGCAACGGCCGACGCTCCCGCTCTCGGCGCAACCGAAGGTTGTCAGACGAGGATCTGGCGCTGATCGAGCGCTGCCTGGCTGACAAGTGGAGCCCTGAGCAGATCGCGAATCGAGGGGCTCTGCTGTTCGCCCTCGAGGTCAGTCACGAGACGGTCTATCGACACGTGTGGCGAGACAAGCGGCGCGGCGGCCAGCTGTTCAGGCATCTCCGCTTGAGTCAGAAGCAGAAGCGCAAACGGTACGGCGCCTACGATAGCCGTGGCCGGCTCGCAGGCAAGCGGCACATCAGCGAACGGCCTGAGGCGGCTAATCAGCGCAGCGAATTCGGTCACTGGGAGATCGACACGGTCATGGGCTCACCAGACCAGCACTGCGTCGTGACGCTGGTGGAGCGCTCGACCGGCTACACGTTGATCGGAAAGCTCCGAGATCGCTCCGCCCAAGGACTGACCCGCCAAGTGATCTCGATGATCCAGCGCGAGCGCTCTGGATCTTTCAAGACGATCACCTCGGACAACGGCACAGAGTTTCACAGCTACAAAGATATCGAACAGGCCACCGGGGTGATCTTCTACTTCGCGACGCCCCACCATGCGTGGGAGCGTGGCACCTGCGAGAACACCAATGGATTGCTTCGCCAGTACCTGCCCAAGCGGACCAGCACGGCCCGAGTCACTCAGGATCGATGCGATTTCCTAGCTCGTGAACTCAACAGCAGACCCAGGAAGAGGCATGGATACTTCACACCAGAGGAGATGCGCCGTGCCGCATAATCGGTTGCAGTTCAAAGGTGAACCCAAGGGGTTAAATGTACTTACTCTACTCTCGAACGTCGTTGAGGCCTTGGGCGGTGAGGCTCTAGATTTGAGCATGCCGTGTCGTCACGACCCAAAGCTCGTCCAGATGAAGCGATTCAGCCAGCATCAGTTCTTTCTCGAGGTGGATGGCATCGATCTCGAAGAGGAGGAACGGAAATGGCGACGGGAAAAGGCCGAGCGCGAGAAGTCGCAGGGGAGTGGACCGCACTCACTGGACTCAATTGGCGTTGCTCGCTTGCCGTAAATCCGCTTCGTTCGGCGCAAGACCCGTCAATTATCGGACAAGGTCGTCGGCGTGCCCGCAATGAGCGCTACACTCAAGATGCAAATCCTCGTTGATTGAATTGCCGATGAAGAAGCGTCGCGCCGAGTCCGAGCTCGCGACCGGAAGTCAGATTCGCTACTTCAGCCGCTACTCGAAGATGGAACTGGCGTCACTGGTTTTAGCTGAAGTGGAGAAGCTGCGTTCGCTTCCACGCGGGCCATCTCATGAGGATGTTTGCTGGGCGCCCCTAAGCCCGCCGCCTGCTCAACTCCGGGAGGTATATCGAACAAGGGAGTCGCGTACGTCGACGTTACTCAGGCAGGCTCTTGAACTCTGCAGGAGGGATGGCAGCACCGTCTCCCTGCGAGCGCTGGAACGGGCGTCCAAGGGCGTTGATCCTGAGGGCCGAGGAATCACTCGGCGCGCTATTTTGGGCAATGCGCGCGCGTACGCCGCCTATCTCAAGGCCGTCGGTCGAGCGGCCGTCCCTAGGCCTGTTCAATCGCGCGAGCTGGATCGGGTAACGAAGCCGGAACTCATTCATCAACTCGTTCGGATGCGTGAGGTGAGGAGGGAGGCGACGGCTGCTCTGGTGACCCGTGGCCTTGAGGACTGGCGTCAATGGCTGGCGGAGAAAAAACTCGACGTGCTGGTCACGCATAGATAAAACATTGGAAAAATAAAGAAAATATACCGATTGCGCTGAAATAATTAAAACAGCAAGACGTCGTCGACGGCAGAGTTCGTCGCTGCCGTGTCGCCGAAGGTCGTCGTCTTCGGCGCCGGATGGCGCAGCCACTACGGACATCCACGGCCGGAAGTCGTGCAGCGTTACCAGCAGGCCGGCGCGCGACCGCTGACGACGGGTGTCGAGGGGGCGATACGGATATGGCCCGGACCGGCCGGCGAGATCCGGACGGAATCGTGGCGGCGGCGTTCGTCGCGGTTCTGGAGTGCGCCGCCCGAACCGTAGCCCGGACGAAGTCCGGGGTTTTCCTCGCAAATCGAGCGGGAATCCCGGACTTCGTCCGGGCTACGGCGAAGTCAGAGAATCGTCGGATTCGGCGCGTCGCCGTAGACCTTCTTCGGATCGAAGACCTTCTCGCTTTCCTCGAAATGCAGTTCGCGCGCGGCCTCGCCTTCGCCGGTCGGGATGGAACGGTAGAAGCAGGAGCGATAGCCGACGTGGCAGCTCGCGTCGCCCGGAATCTCCACGCGCAGCCAGACCGCGTCCTGGTCGTCGTCGATGCGCATCTCGACCACCTTCTGCACCAGGCCCGAGGTTGCGCCCTTGTGCCAGAGCTGCTTGCGGCTGCGGCTGTAGTAGTGCGCCTCGCCGGTGGTGATCGTCTTCTTCAGCGCCTCGGCATTCATGTAGCCCAGCATCAGCACTTCGCCGGAACCGGCGGCGGTGGTCACGCAGGCGATCAGGCCGTGCTCGTCGAACTTGGGCGCCAGCTCATGGCCTTCCTCGACCTGTTCGATCGTGAGGCGCTTGGAGAACTGGACGTCGGGAGTCGAAGACATGATGCGGCTCGTCGGAGGGAGGGGCGCCGAAGCGGGCGGGAATTATACGTGGCGTCGGCAGGGTGGCGATTCAAGGGGGCGGCCGTAGCCCCGGGTTTCACCCCGGCTACGACGGGTGCATTCCCCGTTCAGCTGCCGCGAACCCGTCCCACGGCTCCCTTCATCACGCCTTCGTAAGCCCGTGCCTCGACCGTCTTGCCCGGCAGACGCGCAGCCCCCACCCAGGCCAGGTGCTCGGCGATGCGCTCGACGGTGGTGTCCGCATCGAGCAGCTCGGCATGCGCCTCGGGCAGGGCCAGCTCGAATCGACCCTCGGGCGCCGAATACGCGAAGCGCAGTTCCCCGTTGGCGCGCGTGATCAGGTCCTCTCGCGTGCCCAGGTAGATGTCGGCCCAGGCCAGCGCGATGTCCTGCTCGAGCGCCGCATCACGCGTCCCGTCGACGCGCATCTCGATGCGGGAGCGGTGCCCATGCGCGATGCGCTGGCACTGGCCGGCGTGCTTCTTCAGGCCATGCACGTACTGGTACGACGCGCCGTCGATGACCTCGGTGCGCAGCCGCAGATCCAGGCGCGCGACGTTGGCCGGCAGGATTGGCGCCAGGCTCGTGCGCAGGTGCGCCGTGACCGCCGCCTCGTCGATCGCCGCGGCGTCCACCGGCGTGATCGCCAGCGCCGGCGAGCGGTGCTCGTAGGCGCCCAGCGCCGAGCGGAACTGCAGTTCGCTGATGTCGCCGGTGTGCGCCAGGCTCAGTTCCGGCGCCTGCGTCGGCACGATCAGGGTGTGATCCAGCCCCGAGTCGATCGCGCGCTTGAGGCGGCGCTTGACCTCGCCGAAGTCGAGCACCATCGACTGCTGGTCGAGGTCGCCTTCCAGCTCCACGTCGACGATCCAGCTCTGGCCCACCAGCCCGCGCGCCGCGTCCAGGTAGGCGCAGTCGATGACGGTCAGGTGTTCTACGAAGAGCGTGGACATCTGCGGGCGAGGGGCAAGGCGAGGACCAAAGAGGCGCAAGGGCAGGGCCGTTCCGAGGCCTGCGAGCACCCGTAGTCTAAAATGTTGCGCCGCAGAGGCTCGGATTCTCCACATCCCGGCCTCGACTTCCGCTTTTTCGTCCCCGCCTCCCGAAATGACGATCACCCGATTCGCCCCCAGCCCCACCGGTTATCTGCACATCGGCGGGGCCCGCACGGCCCTGTTTTCCTACCTCTATGCCAAGGGCCGCGGCGGCAAGTTCCTGCTGCGCATCGAGGACACGGATCGCGAGCGCTCCACGCAGGCGGCGGTCGACGCCATCTTCGAGGGCATGGCCTGGCTGGGCCTGGCCGGCGACAACGCGGAGCCGATCTACCAGACGCAGCGCTTCGGCCGGTACGCGGAAGTCGTCCAGCAGATGCTCGACGAAGGCACCGCCTACCACTGCTACGCGAGCAAGGAAGAGCTCGACCAGCTGCGCGCGGAACAGCAGGCGCGCAAGGAAAAGCCGCGCTACGACGGCCGCTGGCGGCCCGAGGACGGCAAGACGCTGCCGGCGCCGCCGGCCGGCGTGAAACCGGTGGTGCGCTTCCGCAATCCGGTCGAGGGCCAGGTCGTGCTCAAGGACCTGATCAAGGGCGACATCGTGTTCGACAGCGTCGAACTCGACGACCTGATCATCGCGCGCTCGGACGGCACGCCGACGTACAACTTCTGCGTCGTCGTCGACGACATGGACATGGGCATCACCCACGTCATCCGTGGTGACGATCACGTCAACAACACGCCGCGCCAGATCAACATCCTGAAGGCGCTGGGCGTGACGCCGCCGGCCTATGCCCACGTCTCGATGATCCTGGGTGCGGACGGCGCCAAGCTGTCCAAGCGCCACGGCGCGCTGGGCGTCACCGAGTACCGCGCGATGGGCTTCATGCCCGAGGCGCTGCTGAACTACCTCGTGCGGCTGGGCTGGAGCCACGGCGACCAGGAGCTGTTCACGCGCGAGGAGATGATGGCGAAGTTCGACTTCGACCATGTGTCGCCCAGCCCGGCGCGCTTCGACATGGAGAAGGCGTACTGGGTCAATCACCAGTACCTGAAGGTCACCGACCCGGCCATCATCGCGCCGGAGTTCGACTGGCATCTGCGGCGCCTGGGCGTGGATCCGGCCAACGGCCCCGCGCTGCCGGCGGTGATCGAGCAGCAGCGCGAGCGCTGCCGCACGCTGGTGGAGATGGCCGAGAAGTCGCGCTTCTTCTACGAGGAGCTGGCCGGCTACAACGAGAAGGACGCCGCCAAGCACCTGACGGCCAAGGCCGTGCCGGTGCTGTCCGCGCTGATCGAGGCGCTCTCGGGCACCGAGTGGAAGCCCGAGGCGCTGCACCTGGCCGTGCACGGCGTGGCCGAGAAGCTCGGCCTCAAGCTGGGCGACGTGGCGCAGCCGATCCGCGTGGCGGTGGCCGGCATGGCCATCTCGCCGCCGATCGACCAGACGCTGGCGCTGCTGGGACGCGAACGCGGCCTGGCGCGCCTGGCGGCGGCACAGCGGCGTGCCGAGTCGGCGTAACCCGTAGCCCGGACGAAGTCCGGGGCTTTTCTCCGTCCATCGCTCAGGAATCCCGGACTTCGTCCGGGCTGCGGGCGCGACATTCGTCAGCTCTGCGCGGACAATGGCGGCCCGATTCTTCCCTGCTGCATGCAGGCGCCATTGCCAATGTCCGTCAACATCACCTTCCCGGACGGGAACCAGAAGTCATTCGAAGGGCCGGTGACCGGCCTTTCCATCGCACAGGGCATCTCGCCGGGCCTGGCCAAGAAGGCCGCGCTCGTCGCCGTGGACGGCGAACTCTGGGACCTGACGCGCCCGATCGACCGCGACGCGACGATCTCGATCATCACGCGCGACAAGCCCGAGGCGCTCGAGACGATCCGCCACGACGCCGCCCACGTGATGGCGCAGGCGGTGCAGGAGCTGTTCGCCGGCACGCAGATCACGTTCGGCCCGTCGACCGAGTACGGCTTCTACTACGACTTCGCGCGCGCCGAGCCTTTCACCGAGGCCGACCTCGAGAAGATCGAGCAGAAAATGCGCGAGATCGTGAAGCGCGACCTGCCGATCACGCGCGAAGTGTGGTCGCACGAGGCCGCGGTCGCGCACTTCGAGAAGGCCGGCGAGAAGTTCAAGGCCGAGTGGATCCGCGACGGCATCAAGGCCGACGAAACCCTGACGATCTATCGCCAGGGCGACCAGTGGCTGGACATGTGCCTGGGTCCGCACCTGCCGTCCACCGGCAGGCTCGGCACGGCGTTCAAGCTGACCAAGGTGTCGGGTGCGTACTGGCGCGGCGATGCCAAGAACGCGCAGTTGCAGCGCATCTACGGCCTGGCCTTCGCCAACGACGACGAGCTCAAGGCGCACCTCAAGATGATCGAGGAGGCCGAGAAGCGCGATCACCGCCGCCTCGGCCGCCAGCTCGATCTGTTCCACATCCAGGACGAGGCCATCGGCCAGGTGTTCTGGCACCCGAAGGGCTGGGCGATCTACCGCACGCTCGAGAACTACGTGCGCAAGCAGCTCGACGAAGCCGGCTACGTCGAGGTCAAGACGCCGCTGCTGGTGGACCGCAAGCTCTGGGAAGAGTCGGGCCACTGGGAGAACTACCGCAAGAACATGTTCATCGCGGAAGTCGACGAGGGCGAAGTCGCCGGCGTGGCGCGCAAGGCGATGCTCGCGGTCAAGCCGATGAATTGCCCCTGCCACGTGCAGATATTCAAGCAGGGCATCCGCAGCTATCGCGATCTGCCGCTGCGCATGGCCGAGTTCGGCGCCTGCCATCGCTACGAGCCCAGCGGCGCGCTGCACGGTCTGATGCGCGTGCGCGGCTTCGTGCAGGACGACGCGCACATCTTCTGCACCGAGGACCAGATCGCCGCCGAGACGGTGGCCTTCTGCGACCTGCTGACGCGCATGTACAAGGACCTGGGTTTCGAGAGCGTGCGAATCAAGTTCTCGGATCGCCCCGAGAGCCGCGCCGGCGACGATGCCATCTGGGACAAGGCCGAGGGCGCACTGCGCAACGCCGTCGAACAGACCGGCCTGCCGTACACGATGAATCCGGGCGAGGGCGCGTTCTACGGTCCCAAGCTGGAGTTCGTGCTGCGTGACGCCATCGGCCGCGACTGGCAGTGCGGCACGCTGCAGGTGGACTTCGTCGTGCCCGAGCGCCTCGGCGCCGAGTACGTGACCGAGGACGGCTCGAAGAAGACGCCGGTGATGCTGCATCGCGCGGTGCTCGGCAGCTTCGAGCGCTTCATCGGAATTCTGATCGAGCAGCACGCGGGCGCGTTCCCGATGTGGCTGGCGCCGGTGCAGGCCGTCGTCGCGCCGATCGTGTCGGACGCCGACGAGTACGCCACCAAGGTCTGCGCGGAACTGCGCAAGGCCGGCATCCGCGCCGAGTCGGACCTGCGCAACGAGAAGATCAACTACAAGATCCGCGAGCACGCCACGCAGAAGATTCCGGTGATCGTCGTCGTCGGGCGCAAGGAAGCCGAGGAAGGCACGGTGACGCTGCGCTTCCGTGGTGAGGAGCGGCAGGAAACGCTGCCACTGGCGCAGGCCTTGCAGCGGCTGCTGGCGTAGCCCAGCTGCGGGAAGTTGCAGGGGCGCTTGCGCGCGTTCATCGCTCGTGGAGGCGGGACATGAAGGACCAGAAGGCGGGGAATCGCGGTCGACCGCTCGCCGGGCCGGTGCCGATCGACCCGTCCTGGTACCGGGACCTCGTCGAATCGGCGCCCGACGCGGTGATCCTGATCGACTCGGAAGGCCGGATCCTGCTGATCAATCGCCAGGCCGAGCGCCTGTTCGGTTACCAGCGCGAGGAGCTGCTCGGGCAGGCCGTGGAAATGCTGGTCCCGGAGCAGTTCCGCAAGGCGCATGCGCTGCACCGCGACGGCTTCTTCGCCGAACCCAAGGTGCGCGAGATGGGCGCCGGGCTCGAGCTCGCGGGGCGGCGCAAGGACGGCACCGAGTTCCCGATTGAGATCAGCCTGAGCCCGATCCGGACGTCCTCCGGCCTGCTCGTGACGGCCGCCATCCGCGATGCCAGCGAGCGTCGTCGTGCCAACGAGATGTTCCGGGCCCTGCTGGAATCGGCGCCCGACGCGATGGTCATCATCGACCATACGGGCGTCATCCGGCTGGCCAACGCGCAGGCGCAGGCGCTGTTCGGCTACCAGCGCGAGGCGCTGATCGGCAAGCGCGTGGAGGTATTGATTCCGGAACGCCTGCGCGAACGACACGCCGCCCACCGCGCCGGCTATTTCGTGGCGCCCAAGCCGCGGGGCATGGGTGCCGGTCTCGAACTCTCCGGACGGCGCAAGGACGGCGGCGAATTCCCGATCGAGATCAGCCTGAGCCCGCTACAGACCGAGGAAGGCACCTGGGCGACGGCGGCGGTGCGCGACATCTCCGAGCGCAAGCGCGCCGAGGACCGATTCCGCGCCCTGCTCGAGACCGCGCCCGACGCGATGGTCATCATCAACGCCGAAGGGCGCATCGAACTGGTCAACGCGCAGACCGAGCGAATCTTCGGATACGCACGCGGCGACCTGGTCGGCCAAACGGTCGAGATGCTGGTGCCCGAGCGCCTGCGCGGTCGGCATCTCGCGCACCGCGGGGACTACTTTCGTGCGCCCAAGGTGCGCGAGATGGGGGCTGGCGCGGAGCTCTCCGGCCGGCGTCGCGACGGCAGCGAGTTCCCGATCGAGATCAGCCTGAGCCCCCTGGACACCGAGTACGGGACCTGGGTGACCGCAGCGATCCGCGACGTCACGCAGAGCAAGCGGGAGCGCGATGCCGCGGTGCGGCTGGCCGCGATCGTCGAATCGTCCAATGACGCCATCATCGGAAAGGACCTGTTGGGCCGCATCACCTCCTGGAACCGCGCTGCGATGCACACCTTCGGCTACACCTCGGAGCAGGCGATCGGGCAGGAGGTGACGATGCTGTTCCCGCCCGAGCGGCTGCACGAGGAAGAACAGATCCTCGAGCGCGTGCGCGGTGGCGAGCAGATCAAGCACTTCGAGACGCAGCGGCGGGCCGCGGATGGCCGGGTGCTGGAGATGTCGATGACGATCTCGCCGATCCTCGACGCGGCGGGGCGCGTGGTCGGCGCCTCGACAATCGGCCGCGACATTTCGGAGCGCAAGCAGGCCGACGAACGTTTCCGGTCGCTGCTGGAGACCGCGCCGGACGCCATGGTCATCATCGACCGCGAGGGCCGCATCGTGCTCGTGAACGCGCAGACCGAGCGGCTGTTCGGACATGCGCGCGAGCACATGATCGGCCGGCCGGTGGAGATGCTGATCCCCGAGCGCCTGCGCGGGCGCCACGGGGAGCACCGGGCCGGCTACTTCGGCGCGCCCAAGGTGCGCGAGATGGGAGCCGGCCTGGAGCTGCCGGGCCTGCGCTCCAACGGCGAGGAGTTCGCCATCGAGATCAGCCTGAGTCCGATGGGCAGCGACGACAGCCTGTACGCCACGGCGGCGGTACGCGACATCAGCGACCGCAAGGCGGTGGAACGCAAGCTCGCGCGGACCGCCGACAACCTGGCGCGCAGCAACCGCGATCTCGAGCAGTTCGCGTTCGTGGCGTCGCACGACCTGCAGGCGCCGCTGCGCAGCATCATCGGATTCTCCCAGCTGCTGCGCCGCAAGTACCACGACCAGTTCGACCGGGACGGGCAGGAGTTCCTCGACTTCGTCGAAGGCAGCGCGCGCCACATGCAGGCGCTCGTGAACGGGCTCCTGGATTTCTCGCGCGTCGGCAGCCAGGGACCCGACTTCGTCCAGGTGAACATGGAAACCGTGCTCGCCCGGGTGAAGAGCCAGATGTCCGCGATCGTCCTGGAACGCGATGCGCGCATCACCCACGACCCGCTGCCGACGCTGCTGGCGTCCGAACTCGAGATCAACCAGCTGCTGCAGAACCTGATCGTCAACGGGCTCAAATTCCAGCCCGGCCCCGAGCCGCGCGTGCACGTGTCGGCCGTGCGCAAGGGCGAGGCCTGGCAATTCAGCGTTCGCGACTGGGGCATCGGCATCAGCCCGGAGTACCAGCAGCGCATCTTCCAGATCTTCCAGCGGCTGCATTCGCCGGAGGAATACGCGGGCACCGGCATCGGGCTCGCGGTCTGCCAGAAGATCGTCCAGCGCCACGGTGGACGCATCTGGGTGGATTCGAAGACCGGGGAGGGCGCCACGTTCCACTTCACGATCGCGCCCGACGTATGAGGCCGGCCATCGCGTCATGCGCGCTGGCACTGCTGCTCCTGGCGTCGGCCACGGCGTTCCCGGCGGCACCGGAACTGAAAGGACGCTGGGTGCAGGGCGCCCCGGTTTTCGGGACGGTCGCTCCAGGTTCGAAGCTGCGCTTCGGGGAGCGCGACGTGGCGGTCTCGCAAGAAGGCCGGTTCGTCGTCGGCGTGGCCTACGACGCGCCGCCCGCGGCGGAGCTCGTCGTCACCGATCCGGCGGGCGCCGTCCATCGATACGAGTACAGCGTCGAGCCGCGCACCTACGACGTGCAGAAGATCAGCGGCCTGCCGCAGGGCATGGTCGAGCCCCCTGCGGCGGTGCTCGCGCGCATCGAGAGTGATCAGAAGCTCGTCGCCGGCGCGCGCGTGTTCGACACGCCGATCGACGACTTCGCCGGCGCCTTCATCTGGCCGGTGGCGGCGGAGGTCACCGGCGTGTACGGCTCCAACCGCATCCTCAACGGCGTGCCCAAGCAGCCGCACTTCGGCATCGACCTCGCGGCGCCCGAGGGCGCGCCGGTGCGGGCATCCGCGGGCGGCGTCGTGCGGCTGGCGCACCGCGACCTTTACTACACCGGCGGGACTATCATTCTCGATCACGGCCACGGGCTGAGCACGACCTACCTGCATCTGTCGAAGGTCGACGTGACATCGGGGCAGGAAGTGAAGCGCGGCGCGGTGATCGGACGAGTGGGCAAGACCGGGCGCGCGACCGGGCCTCATCTGTGCTGGCGCGCCAATTGGTTCGATGTGCGGCTCGACGCGTCGGTGCTGCTGCAGCCCGACCCGGCGAAGAAGGGGGAAAAGAAGAAATGATGAAGACGCTGCTGAAGCTGATCGTGCTGGCCATACTCGTGACGATCGGGGTGGGCATGTATCGCACGATCGTGCAGCCCGACGATCTCTACGCGACCACCGGCAATTTCCCCGGATGCCCGGCGCGTCCGAGCTGCGTGTCTTCATTGGCCAAGGACGACGTGCATCGCGTCGCGGCGCTGGCATACACCGGCGATGCGCTGACCGCCGTGTCGATGCTGCGCGAGGTGATCGAGCGCATGGGCGGCAAGATCGAGCACGAGTCGGCCGGGTATCTGCACGCGGTCTTCGTGGTCACCCAGCTCAAGCTGCGCGACGATCTCGAACTGCTGGTGCTGCCCGAAGGCGCCATCGAAGTGCGTTCGATCTCGCGTTTCGGCACGCGGGACTTCGGAAAGAACCGCGAGCGTGTCGAAGAGCTGCGCCGCGCCTTCGAGGCGGTGCCGCAGCCGTCGTCGACGATCGAACCGCAGAACTGAGACGGCGCCGGCGCCTCGGCGGGAGGCGGCGAAGCGACACACCGTAGCCCGGGTGAAACCCGGGAGTTTTTTTCGCAGGTCGAGGAGACGCCCCGGGTTTGACCTGGGCTACGGCGACGCGTCGTCGCGTTCCAGCACCACGTAGGCCAGCACCAGCCCGTCCTCGTCGGTGAGCGACACGTGTCCTGCCACGATGCCCAGTGCGTACAGGCGCGCCTGCATCGCACCCGAATACACCAGGTGCGGCCGTCCCAGCTCACCGCGCACGACGCCGACTTCGGGATTGGCGTATCCGCGCACACCGGTGCCCAGCGCCTTGCCGAAGGCTTCCTTCGTCGCCCAGGATTTGGCGAGAAAATTGGCGGCGCGCTTCGACTGCAGGTACTGCTGGAATTCGGCCGGATGCAGCAGCTTCTGCGCGAAGCGATCCGGGTGTTTCGCCAGAACCGCCGCGATACGCTCGACGCGGATCAGGTCGGTGCCGATGCCATAGATCATCTGCCGCGCGGTGTCCGTGAACCGCTCAGTCCGCTTCCGTCGGCGTGCGCGCGTCGGTCATCGCACGACGCATCTCGCCGATGGCCGCGGGCAGGCCGATGAACACCGAGCGCGCGATCAGCGAGTGGCCGATGTTCAGCTCGACGATCTGCGGGATCGCGGCGATCGGGGCCACGTTGTGCACCGTCAGCCCGTGCCCGGCGTGGACTTCGAGCCCGGCGCTGGCGGCGGCCTCGGCGAAGCGGCGGATCGCATCGAGCTCGCGCAGCCGCGGCTCGCCGTCGTGGGCCTCGCAATAACGGCCGGTGTGGATCTCGATGAGCGGCGCGCCCGAGCGCAGCGCGGCGTCGAGCTGGCGCGGATCGGCGTCGATGAACAGGGCTACCTGGATGCCGGCGTCCGCGAGTTCCTTGCAGGCATCGCGGATGTCGGCAAGGTTCTTCGCGACGTCGAGGCCCCCCTCCGTCGTGATCTCCTCGCGGCGCTCGGGAACCAGGCAGGCGAAGCGCGGTGCCGCGCGGCTGGCGATGGCGAGCATCTCGTCGGTGACGGCGAGTTCGAGGTTCACCGGCACCGGGCAGCTCGAGACCAGGCGCGTCAGGTCATGGTCCTGGATGTGGCGGCGATCTTCCCGCAGGTGGATCGTGATGCTGTCGACGCCGGCGCCGGCGGCCACCAGCGCGGCCTCCACCGGGTCGGGGTAGGAGGTGCCACGCGCCTGACGCAAGGTCGCGACATGATCGACGTTGACGCCGAGGCGGATGGGGAGGGGTCCTTCGCCGGGACGGATCGGGCTCATGAGGTCGGCTCTTTTCGTGATCCACCGCATGATAACCCTCGCAGGTGCATTGCCGCGTCATCGCCCATGGGCTATGAAGAGCGCATAACGAGAGGGGGGATTCAGGATGGGTGTGATCGGTGTGATATTCCAGCCGCGGTACTTCGTGTTCGTGGCCGTCACCGCGCTGTTCCTGCTCTCGGTGCTGGTGTTGCCGTTCCTGATGCCCTGGGCCGCGGCCAGCGTCGGCGTCATTGCGCTGGCCACCGGTTTCCTGACGGCGATCGGCCTCTGGGACGTGATCCAGAAGAAGCATTCGATCCGTCGCAACTATCCGATCCTCGCGCACATCCGCTTCTTCCTCGAGTTCATCCGGCCGGAGATCCGGCAGTATTTCCTGGAGGACGATCAGGAGCGCATTCCCTTTTCGCGCGCGCAGCGGGCACTGGTCTACCAGCGCGCCAAGGACGTCGTCGACGTGCGGCCTTTCGGCACGCAGCTCGACGTCTACGCCGACGACTACGAGTGGGTGAACCACTCGATGAACGCGCTGCATATCCACGACTGGAATTTCCGCACGCGCGTGGGCGAGGGCAGCTGCAAGCAGCCCTACGACATGTCGATGTTCAACGTCTCGGCGATGAGCTTCGGCGCGCTGTCGGCCAACGCGATCCTGGCGCTGAACAAGGGCGCGAAGATCGGCAACTTCGCGCACGACACTGGCGAAGGGTCGATCAGCCGCTATCACCGCGAGCACGGCGGGGACCTGGTGTGGGAGATCGGCTCGGGCTACTTCGGTTGCCGCAACGACGACGGCACGTTCAACGCGGAGCGCTTCGCCGCGGCCGCGAGCGGGCCGCAGGTCAAGATGATCGAGCTCAAGCTCTCGCAGGGCGCCAAGCCCGGGCACGGCGGCATGCTGCCGGGCGCCAAGGTGAGCGTGGAGATCGCCGAGGCGCGTGGTGTGCCGGTGGGCAAGGACTGCATCTCGCCGCCGGGGCATTCGGCGTTCACGACGCCGATCGAGATGATGGAGTTCCTCGCCAAACTCCGTGAGCTGTCGGGCGGCAAGCCGGTGGGCTTCAAGTTCTGCCTCGGCCATCCCTGGGAATTCTTCGCCATCTGCAAGGCGATGCTCAAGACCGGACTGACGCCCGACTTCATCGTCGTCGACGGCGCCGAGGGCGGCACCGGCGCGGCGCCGGTGGAATTCTCCGATCACGTCGGCACGCCGCTGCAGGAAGGTCTGCTGCTGGTGCACAACACGCTGGTGGGGCTCAACCTGCGGTCGCGCGTGAAGCTCGGCGCCGGCGGCAAGATCATCACGGCCTTCGACGTGGCGCGAACGCTGGCGCTGGGCGCCGACTGGTGCAACAGCGCGCGCGGTTTCATGTTCGCGCTCGGCTGCCTGCAGGCGCAGGCCTGCCATACCGGCCATTGCCCGACCGGCGTGACCACGCAGGACAAGAATCGCCAGCGCGCGCTGGTCCCGGAGGACAAGGCGCAGCGCGTGGCGAACTTCCACCGCAACACGCTCGAGGCGCTGGCCGAACTGACGGGTGCCGCGGGCTTGTCGCACCCGGGGCGCCTGGGTCCGCAGCACATCGTGCGGCGCATCTCGACCAGCGAGGTGAAGCTGCTCTCCACGTTGCTGCCGTTCCTGAAACCCGGCGACCTGCTGGAGAACCGCGCCGAGCATCCGGTCTACGCGACGTTCTGGAAGATGGCGTCGGCGGAGTCGTTCGCGCCGGCGGCGTAAGTCCCGTAGCCCGGACGCAGTCCGGGACGGTCACCCTGAAATCGAAAGCTACCCGGACTTCGTCCGGGCTACGTGCGGACGCCTTGTCGCGCCGGAAAACCGCCGGCCCTGCGCGGGAACGGAAGTTGTAGGAACAGGGCAAGGATCGTCGGTCAGGTTCGCCCCACCTGGGCGTACGACGGTTCCACGGAGACGCCCATGAATCCTTCGGATCCCCTTTCGCTGCCGCCCAGCGCTTACGCCACGGCGGTGATCCAGCTGCCCGCCGACATCGGCATCGAGGCCGCGTCGGAATTGCATCGCGAACTCATCGCGTACGTCGACGATCCGGCACCGGTGGTGCTCGATGCTGGCGAGGTCGCACGCATCCACACCGCGGCTTTGCAATTGTTCTGCCTGTTCTGCCGCGACCGTCGCGCGCAGGGACGCCGCACCGACTGGCGTTCGCCGTCCAACGCGATGCGCGCCGCTGCGGCGCTGCTGGGCGTGACGACCTTGCTGAACATGTCGAGGGAGGCCGCCTGAGATGAGCAGCCGCATTCTCGCCGTCGACGACTCCGCCTCGATGCGCCAGATGGTCGCCTTCACGCTCAAGTCCGCCGGCTTCGACGTCGCCGAGGCCGAGGACGGCCAGGCGGCGCTGGATCTGGCCAGGACCGAGAAATTCAAGCTGGTGCTGGCCGACGTGAACATGCCGCGCATGGACGGCATCACGCTGGTCCGCAACCTGCGCACGCTGGCCGAATACAAATTCACGCCGCTGCTGATGCTCACCACCGAGTCCACCCCGGAAAAGAAGATGGAGGGCAAGGCAGCCGGCGCGACCGGCTGGCTGGTGAAGCCGTTCAATCCGGAGCAGCTCGTGGCGACGGTGCAACGCGTCCTGGGCTGATCGCGGCAATGGCGAGGTTCCGCTTCCACACCCGGCGCGAGCCAGGGTGCGCCGGATCGTCGCCGGTGCTGCGTGCATCGTCGGGTTCGAGACCAGCGGATCGCGGAGCGTCGTGAACACGCTGCCCGCCGGCGCCGCCGCCGGCCTGGGATTTCGCGACCCTCGCAAGGAAGTGCTGGAGGGCACCGTGCGCGCGCTGGGCGAGATCCTGGCGCTGGCGGAACCCGTGGCCTACACGCAGGCCCTGCGCGTGCAGCGCATGGTGGCGGACCTGCATCGCGAGTGGCCCCAGGGATCGGCGTTCGAACTCCAGACCGCGGCCCTGCTCTCGCCGCTGGGCAGCATCGGCCTGCCGGCCGACCTGCAGCGCCGCGTCAGCGACGGCGAAGCACTCACCGCCGAAGACCAGCGCATCCTTGCCTGCGTGCCCCAGCTCACCGATCGACTGCTGGCGCCGATACCGGGCCTCGAAGACGTTCGTGCGCTGATCCTGCTGCGGTATCGTCAGCCGCTGCCTGCGGGATGGCGCGAGCGCTTCGGCGATGTGCGACATGGCGAGCTCGTGCGCACGGCCAGCGTGCTGCGGCTCGTGAGCGTCCTGGACACGCTGATCGTGCGCGGATTCTCGCTGCACGAGGCCTTCGGGCTGCTGCGGGGCCAGGCGACGGCCGCTGAACGTGAACTCGTCGAATGTCTGGCGCGCCTGCATGCCGCCGACGGGCCGAAGGTCGAGATGCGCAGCCTGCCGGTGTCGCGGCTGCGCCCGGGCATGTGCATCGCCGAAGCGGTCTACACCAGCTCCGGGCAGCTCCTGGTGAATCGGGGTTTCGAGATCGACGAGGCCTTTCTCGAGAAGGTGCGCTACTACAAGCGCGGACAGGTGCGCGAGCCGATCCAGGTGACTCTGCCGCAAGCGCGCCCGCGGCGTACTTGACGCCTGCGGGACGGGAAACCGACGCCATGACGCGGTATTCGGGTGGGAACAGAACTTGTAGCGAGGGTGCACCCGGTCCGACGCCGGTTTGACGCACGGTACCTTCGCATGAGCCTGGACCTGGCCCGCTTCCACAAGACTTTCTTCGAAGAGAGTTTCGAGAACCTCGAGACGATGGAGCAGGCGCTGCTGCGCCTCGACATCGCGGCGTTCGACGCCGAGGTGATCAACACGATCTTCCGTGCCGCGCACTCGATCAAGGGTGGCGCCGCCACGTTCGGTTTCGCCGCCGTTGCTTCGTTCACGCACCACGCGGAGACGCTGCTCGACCAGATGCGCTCGGGTGCGCGCGCGCTCGCGCAGATCGATATCGACCTGTTGCTGCGCGCCGGCGACACGATGCGCAGCCTGCTGACGGCAGCGCGCGACGCCACCGCAATCGACGCGGCCCAGGTCGCGCAGGTCCAGGCTGATCTCGAGACTGCGTTGTCGGTCAAGCCAGCTGTGGCGGCGGTACACGCTCCCGCAGCGCCGGTTGCCAAGGCTGGAGGATGGCGGATCACGTTCGCGCCCAAGCCCGACCTGTTCCGCAGTGGAAACGATCCACTGCGCATCATTCGCGCGGTCTCCGAGCTGGGCGCGCTGACGTCCGTTCCCGGCATTCCGGAGGCAGTGTCGCTGCACACCGCCGAGCCCGAGACCTGCTACCTGTCCTGGGTTCTCGACATCGAAGGAGACGTCACCCGCGACGCCATCCAGGATTGTTTCGCCTGGGTCGAGGACGAATGCGACCTGCGCGTCGAAGCGCGTGCAGTAGCGCCTTCTCCGGTCGCGATCGTCGAGGCGCCAGCGAGCGCCGCGCTGCCTGCACCTGCGACGAAAGCGGAAGCGGCGATCACCAACAAGCAGCCCGAGGTGCCGGTGCAGGCGCGCGGTGCCAAGCCCGCCAACGACGGCGCCTCGATCCGCGTCGGCACCGAGAAGATCGACGCGCTGATCAATCTCGTCGGCGAACTCGTCATCACCCAGGCCATGCTCGCGCAGGTCGCGGGTGCGCTGGACCCGGTGCAGAACGAAAAACTGTTCAGCGGCCTGTCGCAGCTCGATCGCAACACCCGCATGCTGCAGGAGGCAGTCATGGCTACGCGCATGCTGCCGATGGAAGCCGTGTTCTCGCGTTTCCCGCGCCTGGTCCGCGATCTGGCGACCAAGCTCGGCAAGCAGGTGCGCCTGGTCACCGTCGGCGAGCAGACCGAGCTCGACAAGAGCGTCATCGAGAAGATCACCGATCCGCTCAATCACCTGGTCCGCAACAGTCTGGACCACGGGCTGGAGAAGCCGGACGATCGCAAGGCGTCGGGCAAGGACGGCACCGGCACCATCACCCTCAAGGCCGCTCACCAGGGTGGTCACATCGTCATCGAGGTCTGTGACGACGGACGTGGCCTGGACCGTCAGAAGATTCTTTCGAAGGCCGCCGAGAAGGGCATCGCGTGTTCGGAGTCGATGAGCGACTCCGAGGCCTACCAGCTCATCTTCGCGCCGGGCTTCTCCACCGCCGACCAGGTCACCGACGTGTCGGGTCGCGGTGTCGGCATGGACGTCGTGAAGAAGAACATCCAGGCGCTGGGCGGCTCCGTGGAGCTTTCGTCCACGCCGGGTCGTGGTGCGACGGTGCTGATCCGCCTGCCGCTGACCCTGGCGATTCTCGACGGCATGTCGGTAGGCGTCGGCGACGACGTCTTCATCTTCCCGCTGTCCTCGGTCGTCGAGTCGCTGCAGCCGCTGCCCGACCAGATCAAGCGCGTCGGGCAGGCCGGCACCGTGGTGCGCGTGCGCAACGAATACCTGCCGCTGGTGGATCTGCGCGAATGGTTCGGCCTGCCGGGCCAGACGCGTGCCTCGCACGAGGCGATCGTCGTCATCGTGGAGTCCGAGGGCCGCAAGGTGGCGGTGCAGATCGACGAGCTCGTTGGCCAGCAGCAGGTGGTCATCAAGAGTCTCGAAGCGAATTACCGACGCGTCCGCGGCGTCTCCGGCGCCACGATCCTGGGCGACGGCCGCGTGTCGCTGATCCTGGATGTCGCCGCGCTGGTGCGTGTGTTCAGTCAGTCGGCGGCGGCTTGAGCCCTTCCCCAAAGGCTAACGCAAAGGCGCAAAGGGAAAAGAAAGGACGCAAAGGGTCGATATGAAAACCATCAATTCGATCGATTCATTTCTCCCGATTCGTTACTTGTTTCTTTGCGTTCTCTCTTTTCCCTTTGCGCCTTTGCGTTAGCAGTTTTCCTATGAACAGGACCCTTTCATGACCACCCCATCCAACCAGGCGCAGCCGCTCAACGCGCAGATCGCCGCCGGCATGCCCAACGAGTTCCTGACCTTCGCGCTCGGCGCCGAGGAATACGGCGTCGACATCCTCAAGGTCCAGGAGATCCGCGGCTACGACACCGTCACGCGGATCCCCGATGCGCCGGATTTCATCAAGGGCGTGATCAACCTGCGCGGCACCATCGTGCCGGTGGTCGACATGCGCTTGAAGTTCAAGCTGGGCAAGGCCGATTACAACGAGTTCACGGTGATGATCATCCTGAACATTGCGCACCGCGTGGTGGGCATGGTGGTCGATGGCGTCTCGGACGTCATGCAGCTCTCCGCCGAACAGATACGTCCCGCGCCCGAGTTCGGAGGTGCCGTGAATACCCGGTTCATCACCGGCATCGGGGCGCTCGACAAACGAATGCTGATCCTGGTGGACATCGAGAAGCTCATGTCGGGTAGCGACATGTCGCTGATGGATGCCGCCTCTTCCCAATCCCTGCAGTAAGCCTTTTGCCCCCGGAGTCGCTTCCATGAAAGCCAAGTCGCCCGCCAAGAAGATCGTCAGCAGGAAAAAGAAGCCCAGCGCCAAGCTGGTCAACCGCAGCAAGGTGCCCACCGCGCTGGCGTCGCGGTCGGACGCGGCCGCGCTGGAGCGCGCCAATCTCGAGGGTCAGATCGCGGCGATCAACCGCTCGCAGGCCGTCATCGAATTCACGCTCGACGGCCGCATCGTGCACGCCAACGAGAATTTCTGCAGCGCGCTCGGCTACTCGCTCGAAGAGATCAAGGGGCAGCATCACTCGATGTTCGCCGATCCGGTGTATCGCGCCAGCCCCGAGTACAAGGCGTTCTGGGAGAAGCTGGGCCGCGGCGAGTTCGACGCCGGGCAGTACAAGCGCGTCGCCAAGGGCGGCCGCGAGATCTGGATCCAGGCCAGCTACAACCCGATCTTCGATCGCTACGGAAAGCCGTTCAAGGTCGTGAAGTACGCCACCGACATCACCGCGCAGAAGCTGCAGACTGCCGATTATTCGGGCCAGCTCGCCGCCATCAGCAAGGCGCAGGCCGTCATCGAGTTCTCGATGGACGGAAAGATCATCAACGCCAACGAGAATTTCTGCGCCGCGCTCGGCTACTCGCTCGACGAGATCAAGGGACAGCATCACAGCCTGTTCGCGGATCCCCAGTATCGCGCCAGTGTCGAGTACCGCGTGTTCTGGGAGAAGCTGGGTCGCGGCGAATTCGACGCCGGGCAGTACAAGCGCATCGCCAAGGGTGGCCGCGAGATCTGGATCCAGGCCAGCTACAACCCGATCTTCGACATGAACGGCAAGCCGTTCAAGGTCGTCAAATACGCCAGCGAGATCACCGCGCAGAAGCTGCAGGCCGCGGATTCAGCCGGGCAGCTCGAGGCCATCGGCAAGGCGCAGGCGATCATCGAGTTCACGATGGATGGCAAGATCCTCAATGCCAACGAGAACTTCCTGAAGACGCTCGGCTACTCGCTGCCCGAGATCAAGGGGCAGCATCACTCGATGTTCGCGGAGTCGGCGTATCGGCTGTCTCCGGAGTACCGCGCGTTCTGGGAGAAGCTGGGCCGCGGCGAGTTCGATGCCGGCCAGTACAAGCGCATTGGCAAGGGTGGCCGCGAGATCTGGATCCAGGCCAGTTACAACCCGATCTTCGACATGAACGGCAAGCCGTTCAAGGTCGTGAAGTACGCCACCGACATCACCGAGCAGAAGCAGGCGATCAACGAAGTGCAGCGCGTTCTCAGCGCGCTGTCCCAGGGCGATCTCACCGAACAGATGAGCGGCAACTACACCGGTGATTTCCTGCGCATGAAGGACGACGCGAACGCCACCGTCGAGCAGCTCACGCAGATCATCAGCCAGATCAAGACCGCCACGGCCACGATCAACACGGCGGCCAAGGAGATCTCCTCGGGCAACACCGACCTCAGTGCGCGTACCGAGCAGCAGGCCGCCTCGCTGGAAGAAACGGCGTCCTCGATGGAAGAACTGACCAGCACGGTCAAGCAGAACGCGGAGAACGCCAAGCAGGCCAACCAGCTCGCGATGGGCGCCAGCGAAGTGGCACGCAAGGGTGGCCAGGTCGTCAGCGAAGTGGTCACGACGATGAGCGCGATCAACGAGTCGAGCAAGAAGATCGTCGACATCATCAGCGTCATCGACGGCATCGCCTTCCAGAC
>NZ_SOBT01000012.1 GCF_004364935.1 Panacagrimonas perspica
GCAAGTACGCGATGGAAGGCGAGGACGTCTACAACAAGTTCCTCACGCCGTCCGCGATGGCGCGCCTTGGAACCTGAGATTCAATAAGCGGTATGCGGTACCTGCAGCCCGGCCGAAACGCCGGGCTGTTTTTTTGGCCGTCGATCGATTGGCGCTGATTTTCGAAAGGCTCTTCTCGAACCCCGCCGGCGGTCGCATGGGTCTGGGAATCGTCCCATTCAGGGCGTCGTTATCCGACCCGGAGCTGACGATTCCGCGTCCGGATCGGGTACTCAGGCGTAGTAACGGGGTCGATTCGAGGGATCCGCGGGATGGCCCCAACGTCCGCGCTGCGAGAACGGGAGCCAATTCCTGCGGTTTTGTGCGAGCTTTCCGACTTGACCGGCGCCAGCAGCGCGCGTGCCCGACGCGAGCCGCAGGCCTCGGTCCGTGATTGCCCGCCTACGGTGCCGAGAGAGCCTGCAAGCCGCTTGCCCGGAGCGATCTGCCATGAAGGCGATCAGGCGAGCGAGGGGGGCTGTTCTACGTCGCCAGCATGTCTGTGTAAGCTGATAACCCTGCCGCGTTATATCCGGAGATCTGAGTCGGCATGCTGATCCTCATCGCCCTGGTCGCGCTCGTCTCGAGCGTGTGGCTGACACATGCAACGATC
This sequence comes from Panacagrimonas perspica, assembly GCF_004364935.1. GTDB lineage: Bacteria > Pseudomonadota > Gammaproteobacteria > Nevskiales > Nevskiaceae > Panacagrimonas > Panacagrimonas perspica. Next base: position 653 of record NZ_SOBT01000012.1, read on the forward strand.
GCCGTCGCCCGACATCACGGGCTCGGGGTCGACGAGGGCGTCGGGGTCCAGAAAGTCCACTCGCATTGGGTGCCCCGCCTGGGCGGCGTGCCGATTTTCGTCGCGCTGACCACCAGCCTGCTCATCCTCGCGTGGCTGACCCAGACCGAGGTGAATACCAGCCTGGCGCTCGTCGTCTGTGTGCTGCCGGCGTTCGGCATCGGACTGATGGAAGACATCACACGGCGGGCGGGTGTCCTGACGCGCCTGGTCCTCACGATGGTCTCCGCGGCGCTCGGCTGGTGGTTGCTGGACGCCAAGCTCCTGCGGCTCGACATTCCGTACGTGGACAGCTTCCTGGTGACGTACTCCGCAGCCGCTTTCGTGCTCACCCTCATAGCGGCCGCCGGCATTGCCCACGCCGTGAACATCATCGACGGCTACAACGGGCTCAGCGGGTTCTTTGTCACCGTGGTGTTCCTTTCGCTGGCGCTGGTCGCCTGGCAGGTGGACGACGTTTTCGTTTGCAGGCTGGCGCTCCTGTCGGCCGCCTCGACCATCGGTTTTCTGGTGTGGAATTTCCCAAGCGGTCGCATATTTCTCGGAGACGCTGGCGCCTATCTTCTCGGGTACCTGATCGCGCTGTTGTCGATCCTGCTGGTGGCCCGGCATCCGGAGGTCTCGCCGTGGTTTCCGCTGCTTCTGGTGATGCATCCGGTATGGGAGACGCTGTTCTCGATGTACAGGCGGGCGCGGCATGGACTTTCGGAAATGGGCAGACCCGACGCGCTGCATCTGCACTCCCTGATTTTCAGGAGAGTGGTCAAGCATTACGGAGTGGCGCGCGGATGTGAGTACCGAACACGCCGCAACGCGACGACATCGCTCTATCTGTGGCTGGTCGCGCTTCTATGCGCGGTTCCAGCGCTTGTTTTCTGGGATCAGAGCCACATGCTGATCGTGTTCTGCGCTGCTTTCGCAGTCTCGTACGGTGTGATTTACCGCAAGCTGGTGCTCTTCAGAATTCCGCGTCTGATGACGAGATCGCCCCTCAAGCGAACCGAGAGGACGCTCCCTCCTTCGTAAGTTCGCGGTTACGATACTGCGATGAAAAAAGAGGCAGCAATCTTCGTGGCCGGCCATCGAGGGATGGTCGGTAGTGCGATTGTTCGTGCGTTGCAGAGCGACGGCTACAACAATTTGCTGACCAGGTCGCGGGAGCAGCTGGATCTGCTGGACCAGCAGGCCGTCGCAAAGTATTTGTCAGAGCAAAAGCCGGACTACATTTTCCTCGCGGCGGCCAAGGTCGGCGGCATTCAGGCGAACGACACTTATCGTGCAGAGTTTCTGCATCAGAACCTCGTCCTGCAAACCAACATCATTCACGGCGCGCACCTGGCCGGCGTGAATCGCCTCATGTTCCTGGGCTCGAGCTGCATATATCCGCGTGACTGCCCACAGCCGATCAAGGAAGAGTATCTGCTCACAGGTCCCTTGGAGCCCACCAACGAACCGTACGCGCTGGCCAAAATAAGCGGCTTGAAGATGTGCGAGAGCTATCAGAAGCAGTACGGTCGGCGGTACATCAGCGTAATGCCGACCAATCTTTACGGGCCCAACGACAATTACGATCTCGCGAATTCACATGTTTTGCCTGCTTTGATCCGGAAGGCGCATGAAGCGGGTCGGCGGGGCGATCGTGATCTGGTCGTGTGGGGTTCCGGGCGGCCGCGACGTGAGTTCCTGCACGTTGACGACCTGGCAGAGGCCTGCGTTTACCTGATGAAGAAAGATTATGACGGTCCTCCGTTGAACATCGGTTGCGGTCAAGACGTGACGATTCGGGAACTCGCCGAAATGGTCATGGAGGTAACGGGATTCAAGGGGAATATCGTTTTCGACAGCAGCAAGCCCGATGGCACGCCACGCAAGCTTCTGGACGTCAGCCGGCTCGCCGACTTGGGATGGACAGCGAAGACCTGTCTTCGCGACGGAATAAAGCAAGCCTATTTGGCCGCCCCTTTTTACAGCGCACCATGATCAACGATCGATCGATTCGGATGTCATCACGAGCTGGAGGCCAATGAGCTCCCGGAAAGTCGCGCTGGTTACCGGGATCACCGGGCAGGACGGCTCGTACCTGGCCGAGTTGCTGCTATCCAAAGGCTACGAGGTACACGGTGTAAAGCGGCGCAGCTCGCTGATAAACACCCAGCGTGTCGATCACCTCTATCAGGAGCCGCACGAACCGGATCGGAGATTCGTGCTGCACCACGGCGATCTCACCGACTCGTCAAGCTTGCTTCACATCATGGAGAAGGTGCAGCCCGACGAAGTCTACAATCTGGCGGCCCAGAGCCATGTAGCGGTGTCTTTCGAAGAGCCCGAGTACACGGCCAACTCCGATGCGATTGGTGTGCTGCGCCTGCTCGAGGCGATCCGCACCCTGAAACTCGTCGACAAGACGCGCTTCTACCAGGCTTCGACATCAGAGTTGTACGGACTGGTGCAAGAAACGCCGCAGAAGGAAACCACTCCCTTTTATCCCCGCTCTCCCTACGGAGTCGCGAAGCTTTACGGATATTGGATCACCGTAAATTACCGGGAGGCCTACGGCATCTATGCGTGCAACGGCATTCTGTTCAACCACGAGAGTCCTGTGCGCGGCGAAACATTCGTCACGCGCAAGATCACTCGGGCCATTGCACGTATCGCACTTGGAATGCAGAGCTGCCTGTATCTCGGCAATCTCTCGTCGCTGAGAGACTGGGGACATGCGAAGGACTACGTCGAGATGCAATGGATGATGCTCCAGCAGGACAAGCCGGAGGACTTCGTCATTGCAACCGGGGTGCAGTACAGCGTCCGTCAATTCGTCGAATTTTCTGCGAGAGAATTGGGAATCGAACTTCGCTTCGAAGGCGACGGAGATGCCGAGGTCGGTGTCGTGGTTGCTGTGCAGGGCGACAGGGCGAGCTGCAAAGTTGGAGACGTCATCGTCAAGGTCGATCCCCGTTACTACAGGCCGGCCGAGGTGGAGACCTTGCTGGGTGACGCAACCCGCGCAAGGGAAAGGCTCGGATGGACGCCAAAGATCACGCTGGCCGAGCTCGTCAAGGAGATGGTGGAAGCTGACTACCACGCCGCAAGGCGCGACGCGCTGGTCCTTTCAGCCGGATTCCGAATCTAGATTGCCAATGGATACGGATAGCGAAATGCTGCATGGCAGCTGCGTTTCCCGGTCTCGGGCCTCGTAGGCTCAAGCCGATTGCTTCTGTAGGTGGTTGGTTGGTGCCGCACCGTCGGTGCCCATCCTCCGAAGTTCCGGCGGTAGAAATAACTGAAGAACTAAAAATGGTGAATATCGGATTGCTTGGATGTGGCCGGATATCCAAACGTCACGCCGATCTGCTGGGCTCGAACATCATTCCGGGCGCTCGCCTGGTGGCAGCGTGCGATCGCCAGAAGGAGCGCGCCGAGGCGTATGCAACGCAGTTCGGCATCAGGCCCTACGAGAATCTGGAGGCATTCCTCGCGCATCCGGGAATGGATGCCGTCGCGGTACTTACACCCAGCGGCATGCATGCCGAGCACGCCATTGCGGTAGCGCGTGCGCGAAAGCATGTGATCGTCGAGAAGCCCATGGCTCTGCTGCTCGACGATGCAGACGCAATGATTCGTGCCTGCGATGCCGCCGGTGTACGTCTTTTCGTAGTCAAGCAAAACCGCTTCAACCTGCCTGTCGTGAAATTGCGCCAGGCACTCGATTCGGGTCGATTCGGGAAACTCGTGCTGGGTACCGTGCGCGTGCGCTGGGCTCGCAGCCAGAGTTATTACGACGGCGACAGCTGGCGAGGTACCTGGCGTTACGACGGCGGTGTGCTGGCGAACCAGGCGAGCCATCACGTCGACCTGCTCGAATGGTGCATGGGTGATGTCGAAAGCGTGCATGCAAGGGCAACGACGGCCTTGGCCCGGATCGAAGCGGAAGACACGGCAGTTGCGACGCTGAAATTTCGCAACGGTGCGCTCGGCATCATCGAGGCGACCACGGCGGCGAGACCCAAGGACATGGAAGGTTCGCTTTCCGTTCTCGGAGAAAAGGGCGCCGTCGAAATCGCAGGGTTTTCGGTGAACAAGATCCGGACATGGCAGTTCTCGGATCCGCTGCCTTCCGACGCTGAAGTAATGGAGCGATACTCGGTCAATCCTCCGAATGTTTACGGCTTCGGGCATCAGGCCTATTACGAGCACGTGATCGACTGCCTCTCCAAGCAACAGCCCGCGCTCGTCGACGGACTGGAAGGGAGAAAAAGCCTGGAATTGATCTCTGCCCTTTACGAATCAATAGAGACTGGCCAAGAGGTGCGCCTTCGATTCGAGCCCCAGCGGTGTCGACTCGGGCGCGCCCAGTGAATGCCCAGCGGCCACAACTATTGAGCGCCTCCGTGCGCGACGTTTCCTGCGGTGCCGGTGTGCGGATCGTCGAGCCGTCAAACGTCTACGAGTGCACTCTCGGCGAGAAAGTGTTCGTGGGTCCTTTCTGCGAGATTCAGAAAGGTGTCGTCATCGGTGCGAGAACGAAGGTGCAGTCGCACAGCTTCATCTGCGAACTGGTGGAGATCGGCGACGATTGCTTCATCGGGCACGGCGTCGTCTTCATCAACGATCTGTTCTCCGCCGGTGGCCCAGCCAACGGCGAGCGGGCCTTATGGAAGCGCACGATTGTGGGCAACCGGGTATCGATCGGCTCGAACTGTACGATTCTACCGGTGAGCATCTGCTCGGATACCGTTATTGGGGCCGGCGCCGTCGTGTCGCGAGACATCGATGTCCCCGGCGTCTACGCGGGAAATCCAGCACGCAGGCTGCGGTGTTTTGTACCAAAATCCTGAGATGGTGGGGCCCCGCCGCGGCTGCGCTTCATTACGACTGCAGCCCTTCTTTTCATGTTCAAGGCTCCATTGAAGCCCGTAAATCCCATGCGCGTACCGTTCGCTGACCTTCACGCACAGTACCTCACCATCAAGTCGGGCATCGACGCCGCGATAGCGGACGTCATCGCGACCTCGGCGTTCATTCGGGGACCGAAAGTTCAGGCTTTCGAAGATGCCTTCGCCAGGATGGTCGACGCCAAGTACTGCGTGTCGTGTGCAAATGGAACGGACTCCCTTTACATCGCGATGAGGGCATTAGGCGTGAGTCGGGGAGACGAGGTGATCGCGCCGGCGCACTCCTGGATATCGACGACCGAGACGATCACGCAAGCCGGTGGGAACGTCGTCTTCTGCGACACCGATGCCGATACGTTCACCATCGATCCTGCCCGGATCGAGGAGAAGATTACGCCGCGAACCGTCGGCATCATTCCTGTCCATCTGTACGGGCAGCCGGCGGACATGGAAAAGATCATGCAGATCGCGGCCAAGCATCGCTTGTGGGTGCTGGAAGACTGCGCGCAAGCGCATCTGGCCCGCTACAAGGGGCGCCTGGTCGGCAGTTTCGGTGCGGCCGCTTCCTACTCGTTCTATCCCGGCAAGAATCTCGGTGCGATGGGTGATGCAGGCGCGCTGACGACAAACGATGCCGGTCTGGCGGAACGAATGGCGATGCTCGCGCGGCATGGGGGCGTGACGAAGGGTGATCACCGCATAGAGGGTGTGAACAGCCGGCTCGATGGGCTTCAGGCCGCGATCCTGTCCGTGAAACTGCCGCATCTTCCGGCCTGGACGAGTGCGCGCCAACGCCTTGCGGCGCAATACGACCGGGCCCTGGCAGAACTACCCGGCATCACGAGACCGACCGTGGCTGCAGGCTGTGAGCACGTCTATCACTTGTACGTCGTGAGACACGAACGACGCGATGAATTAGCTGCACATCTTGCGGCGCGGGATGTCCAGACGGTCGTCAACTACCCCGTGGCGCTGCCCTTTGTCCCGGCGTACGCCCGTCTGGGTCATACGGGAGCAGACTTCCCCAATGCCTACGGTCACCAGAGCCGCGTCTTGTCGTTGCCGATCTTTCCCGAGATGACTGCGGAGCAGATCGACTGGGTCGTTGCCGCCATCGCCGAGTTCACCCAGGCCCGGCAGTGAGATGGAAGTTGCCCCCAAGAAATTCGAACTGGTCCTGCAATCGCGACTGAACTTCGCTGCGTTCGCGATTTCACTGGCGGTGAATTTTGTGTCGTTGCCGATCGCGATTACCGCGATCGGTCTGGAAAATTTTGGATCGGCGGGACTTGCGCTGGCCATTCTGGCGCCCCTGTCGCTTGTCGGTGTCGTCATCGGTCAAGCCATCGTTCGTGATCTTTCGTCGCCTGCTGAACAGGGTGATCACGAGGCCTGCGCGAGAATATTCACGGCAGCCACGGCCGGGGTGCTGATCGGCTGTCTCGCGGTAGGAGTGTTGACCGCGACGTTCGGCCCCCTGCTCATGCACAAGCTTGCGGCAGATCCCGGCCAGAGCCGCAGCTTCGGCGGCGTTCTCGAACTGGGCTTTGCAGCCTGGTTGTTCCAGCAAGGATGCTTCGTGCTGCAAGCGACTCTCGCAGCGTTGCGAAGCTGGGCCAAGCTTGCCGCCGCGAACGTCATCGGTGCTGTCGCCAGCGCGTGCTGCGTCGTTGCAGCGTCCCGCCATTTCGGAAATGACGCCGGCTTCCTGGGCGGGACCGCGACGGGCTTTGCTGTCCAGTTCGTGGTTCTCTGGGCGTTCGTGCGCAGCAAGGCTCCCTGGCTCATGAGAGCGAGGCGCTGGTTGCCTGCGGAGCGCGACTCGCTTTTTCATTTTGCGCGGTGGCAGGGCATCGCCGGTTTCTCCAGTGGCCTGGCGAACCAGGCGGACCGCTATGTGATCGGAGCGGTGGCGCCCCTCGGTATCGTCGGACAGTACAACGTGGCGATGCGACTGCAGGAAGTCGTGCATGCCGGTGTCCTGAAAATCGCAGAGGTCCTGTTTCCTCATTTCAGCATCACCTCCGCACATGAGCCCGCGTCTCGAGCTGCCTTCTATGTCCGGGCGAGCTGGGCGGTCAACCTCGTGAGCGTCGCGGCACTGGCGCCATTGATCCCCTGGGCGGGATCGCTCATTACCCTCTGGGTGGACGACGACGCGGCGCAAGTGGGTGCGCCGATCCTGCGGACTTTGGCCAGTGCTGGAATGATTGGTAGTGCGGCCACCGTATTCTCCTTCCTCGCCATGGCGACCGATCAGGCGCAGCGATTGGCGTATATCAATCTTTACCATTCCCTGATCTTGATCACGTTGACCATTCCGTTGATCGTATGGTTCGGCCCTCTGGCAGCAGGTGTCGCATACGTGGTGGGCAATACCTTTCGTCTCGCGGCGGCAGTTCACTCCGCCCTGGATCATTTCGAAGGACATCTGGAGCGCGGAAGCATTCTGATGGCCACGCTCGTGCCTTTGATTGCCGCGCTCACGCTCGCATGGGCGGTGCAGTCGTTCGCCCCCAGCGCTCATGGATGGGTCTCGCTGGTGCTGCTCTACTGCGCGACGGCCATTCTGGTGCTGGCAGCGAGCCTCGCGCTCGCGGCGTCTTCGTTCGAAGGCCGCTCCCTGATCAGAGAGGTCTTCTCGAAAAGGCATCAAGTCGACCGAGGGAGTAGCTGACCTTGTGTGGAATTGCAGGCATTGCGGTCCATCAAGGCCCTCCAGTGCGGCGCGAGGATCTGACAGTGCTGGCACGAGGCCTCGCTCATCGTGGCCCCGATGGCGAAGGGTTTTGGGTCAGTGCGGACGAGCGGGTTGGGCTGGTTCATCGGCGACTCGCCATCCTCGACACCAGTGAGGCGGGCCACCAGCCCATGCTCAGCGCCGACCGCACGACGACGATCGTGTACAACGGCGAAATCTTCAACTTTCTGGAATTGCGTGACGAGCTCGTCAAGCGCGGCCACACGTTCAGAGGGGACAGTGACACCGAGGTTGTTCTTGCCGCGTGGCGCGAATGGCGCGAGGACATGCTTCCGCGCTTCAACGGAATGTGGGCGCTGGCGATACATGATTCGACGACGGGCGAATTGTTTCTCGCCCGCGATCGCTTCGGGATCAAACCACTGCTCTACACCACCGGCGACAGGCGGATGGCGTTTGCCTCGGAACAGCGCGCGTTATTGCAGGTCGTGACGGAACGGCACCTCGACGCGCCCGTCGTGGAGCGCCTGCTGTTCGATCCGTTCGCTGTCGAGGGAAGCTCGCGAACGATCCATAAAGAGGTTCATCGTCTCCCTGCGGGGCACAGTGCGCTTTGGCGAAATGGGCGTCTGAGCGTGCGGCGCTGGTGGCGTACGACGGACCACTTGGTGGAGCCACCTCGGACCGCGCGTGCCCAGGCGGACCGCTTTCACGAACTCTTCACTGATTCGATCCGGCTGCGGATGCGCAGCGACGTGACCATCGGGACTTGCCTCAGCGGTGGATTCGACTCCAGCGCCATCGTGTGCGAGATGAAAGAGGTGGCACGTCAGGAAGGGCAGCGCCGCCGGGAGGCCGGGGATTGGCGTCACGCATTCATTGCCTCTTTCCCGGGGCGCGCTCATGACGAGACTCCGCAGGCGCTGGAAGCTGCACGGCATGCGGGGGTGACCCCACATGTGATCGATCTGAGCCAGACCGAAGATCCATCGATGATCGACTGCATCCTTCGCGATCTCGACGATATCTACATCAGCCTGCCCGCAGCTCCGTGGCAGATTTATCGGCGGCTTCGGGAGCGCGGCACACTGGTGTCGCTCGACGGGCATGGGGCCGACGAACTGATGGGAGGCTACCGTCAGGGAGGTGAGGGTGTGGGCTTCGCTGTACGCAATGCGCTCGCAAGAGCGGCGGGCGCATCCAAAGCTGCTTCGCACCGACTCGATGACGCCAAGCTGGCGTGGCTGTCTGCGCGTGGCCTCAGTTTCCTGAGGCGTTCTTCGATCCGCGCTCCTCGCGCACTGGAAATCCCGGCAGAGCTCGACGCGCTGCCGGCGGAATGGGGGATGTTCAATCGGCGGCTATACCGGATGTTTCACTCGACCGTCCTCCCGACGATTCTCCGTAACTTCGACCGGCTGTCCATGGCGCATGGCGTGGAGGTTCGAATGCCGTTCATGGACTGGCGACTGGTCTGCTACGTAATGTCCCTTCCCGACGCCGCGAAGATCGACCCGATCGGAAGCAAGGCGATCGCGCGTCACGCGATGCAAGGGCGCATGCCGGAAAGTATCCGCGTGTCTCAGCGAAAGGTCGGCTTCAACTCGCCGATGCCCGAATGGCTGAACGGATCGCTGGGTCAATGGATGAGCGCGCTGCTGGCCAAGCCTCATCCGCAGTTCGATGACATGGTTGATCGAGGTGCATTGCTCCGGCGAGTCAACTCCTTGAACGGGAATCGTGCGTGGAACTGGGAGCGGGCCAGTCGCCTGTGGCCGTACGCAAATTTGCGCTGGCTACTCGATCAATAATTGACCCCTTAAAAAGCGAAATCAGCGCGGCGGAGTCGAGTCGAAATCTGTTGGACAGAGCGTGACGGAATTCATAACTCGAAAGCTGAGATTCATCAAGGAGGAGCTCCGCATGAGGTTGTTTCAGAACGTGGGTCTTTATCCGTCGTACTTTCCGCGTCTAGCCATGTTGAGCAAGGGTAGCCGCGACTTTTCGAGCTACATCCAGACATTCCTGGATGATCGATTCGGAGCACCCCACTACCTGACACCTGTGCTCTCGCGAGATCCGGAGTCGTTCTTCACGATTGGCGACTATTCCGACATCCAGCGCATGTGGGCCAGAGAGCAAGGCATGCGATCAAAAGCCGACAATGAAGAAATCCTGTTAGCCCAGATCGAGCACCAAAGATCCGAGGTTTTCTACAACATGGACCCTATGCGCTTCGGAAGCCAATTCGTTCGGCGCCTTCCAGGTTGTGTAAAACGATCGATCGCCTGGCGCGCTGCGCCGTCGCCCGGCGCAGACTTCGGAGCGTACGACAGGATCGTCTGCAATTTTCCGACCATCCTTCAACACTACAAATCTTTGGGATGGAAAGCCGCTTACTTCTCCCCCGCGCACGATCCAGAACTCGACGCGTACGCTAGCAATACCGAAAGGCCGATTGATGTCTTGTTTGTTGGCGGATATAGCCGTCATCACAAGCGACGGGCTTCGATACTCGACGCGGTTTCCGAGCTTCGGGGTCAAGTACGCGTCGACTTCAGACTCGATCGTTCGCGATTGACTCGCCTAGCTGAGAGTGCGCTAGGGAAGATGCTGCCCTTAGCTGCACATCGACGACCTAAAGACATCTCTGCAGTATCTGGAGAGCCTGTGTTCGGTCGATCGCTTTACAAGCTTTTATCGCAATCCAAAATCGTATTGAACGGCGCGGTCGATATGGCTGGTGAGGATCGTGGGAATATGCGCTGCTTCGAAGCGATGGGCAGCGGAGCATTAATGATCTCCGACGACGGTCGCTATCCTGAGCACATGATTGACGGAACAAATTTCAGAGCCTACAAGAGCGCGAGTCAGGCGGTAGATCAGATACGACGGGCCATTGATTCGCCGGAAGAACGGCGCGTGATGGCAGCGCGCGGCCACGAAGCTTTAAGCCTGCACTACAGCAAGGCGATGCAATGGAAACGCTTTCAGCAATTGATTTCTGAAATATGATCAACGAAAAAATGGGGGCGCTCGGCCTTCCGATAATCGACGCAACTAAGTGAAGCCGAGCCATCCATTGTGGATGACGAGACGTGACATGAGCAGAAGCCTATCGAAATAGGGTGAGAGTTCCCGGCGATGACGGCGTACGAAGGCCGAAATTCCGTCTGCAAGGTTGAGAGGGTTATGGGGCGCGGCATGGCTTCACCTGGATCGATGATTGTCGATAGGAAAGAATCACATTTCGCGATGCCAAAAATTATCCCCAGTGATGTAAAAAGGCGCGCGCGTTTTGGTGCCTGGCTATTTGCACTTGCTCAATTTGGGTATCCCATTATCGGGAATATAGCCGCGCTAGCGCACTTGGAAAATAGGACGCTGTCGATTCTATTTCGAGTGGTGGTGGCACTTTATGCCGTGGCGGGGTTGTATCTGTTTCGTCGAATAAGGCTTGATCCTTGGAGGCTCGGGATGTTGTTCATCTGGGCTTGCTATCTCCTCAGGCTTTCCCACGATTACTTCGTGGACGGCATCGAAGGCGCCGACTATTCGATGCAATACTTCATCGCCGGATCGGTCCTTCCGGCACTCGCATTGTGGAAATCCGATACTTTCGACCAGAGCCGATATGCTTGGGCAGGATTCATGACCTGCTCTCTCGGGTGCGCAATGAGCCTGGTCGGCGACTGGCTCGGGGCTTTCGGATATTCCGAACTGACGTCGACTACGGGCCGGCTGTCAACCGAGTCACTGAACCCGATATCTCTTGGCCATCTTGCGGCGAGCGGGATTTTATGCGGAGCCGTTTTATGCGAAGCGAGCACGCGCAGGCTTCGCGCGCTACTGGTGTTCGTGATGGCCGGGCTGCTACTGGTTTTGCTTCAGACAGGGTCGAAGGGCCCTGCAGTAGCGCTAATTTTTGCCCTGGCAATTTGGGCCGTCCGCCGGGGGCATCTGATCAAGATTTTGTTGGTCTCTGTTCCGATTGCTCTCCTGCTTTCCACATTCAACGAACTCCCGCTATTAAGCCGAATCTCTGGTGCTGAAGAAGATTTATCGACGCTCGAACGGGTTGTTCTACTGAACGATAGTCTGCAGCAGATCGTCGCATCCCCGTGGGTCGGGAGTTCATCGGTTGAACTGAAGTCGGGCCACTATCCTCACAATGTATTTGTGGAAGCGGCGATGGCATTGGGGATTCCGTTGGCATCGATGTTCGTGCTGATCGTTAGTCGAGGCGCTATGGTTGGCTGGCATCTGATCGGAACACGAAGCAACTTGTTAGGAATGTTGTTCGTCCAGAGCCTTATTATTTCTGTCACTAGCGGGTCGCTGTACGGATCGACGCTGCTATGGTTGTGTTTAATACTAATGTTCGGAATGAGGACGTCCTTGAGCACGAAAAATGACCGCTCGCTCGGGGATGCGGCGTCGTAATGCCAGCAGTGCCGACGTTCCACGCTTCGCCAAAGATGCGGCTATCGTGTGCAGAGATTTCAACGGCGTCATCCGAATAGGGATGAACCCATCAGGTTGTGATATGCGATTTTTACGATATGAACGTTCATTATTGGCTTCAGAGATGCATTGGCCGTGCGACTTGCGTGATGGCGCCCTCTGCGCGGCTCGCAGCTGAAGCTCGCGTGGGAAATCTGCGCGGCGATAGCAATTTGATAACGATCGGCGGATCCACCGTTGTTCGCGGCGAATTGATGGTATTTGCGCACGGTGGAAGTATCAGCATCGGAGAATGGTGCTACGTCGGGCCGGGCACCCGAATCTGGTCGGGAGCGTCGATAAAGATCGGGAATCGAGTGTTGATCGCGCACAACGTCAATATCTTTGACAATCTCACCCATCCGATCGATCCCGAAGCGCGGCACCAGCAGTTCAGAGCAATCCTTACCCGGGGCCATCCCAAGGACATCACGTTGGACGACCGGCCGGTCGTGGTTGAGGACGACGCCTGGATAGGAGCGGGATCCATCGTCCTTCGTGGGGTCAGGATCGGTGCCAGGTCCATCGTGGGGGCAGGGTCCGTCGTGACGCGGGATGTGGCTGCCGACAGCGTCGTGGCAGGAAATCCGGCTCGCTTCGTTCGTTCCGTCTCATAGTTCGATCGTCGCAGCCGTAGGCCTAATTATTGAAGATGAGACAAATCATTCTAAGAACAAGAGATGTGCTGATGCGGCTGCTCACGCTGGATCGGCGCATCGACGAGATAAAAATCAATCAAGGCCTCGTGCTGTGCGAGTTGCAGCGCGGAAAGCCTGTAGCTTCACTCTCTGACGTGGAGTTCAAAGTCTTCTCGCAATGGGGAGAGGACGGCATCCTCCAGTTTTTGATACGTGAGCTATGCATCGAGAATCGAACATTCATTGAGTTTGGAGTCGAAGATTTCTTCGAGTCGAACTCGCGATTTCTCTTGATGAAGGACCTCTGGAAGGGGTATGTCATCGACGGGTCACAGCGCAACGTCGAACGTCTCCGCAGGAGCTATTTCTATTGGAAATACCCTTTGAAATCGCGCGCTGCGTTCATCACTCGCGAGAACGTGGCGGACTTGCTGGACGAGAGCGGGTTCGACAAGCGAGTGGGTGTCATGTCGGTGGATGTCGACGGCGTCGACTACTACCTTCTCGAGGCTCTCGCGGAATGGCGGGCTGAGGTCATCGTCGTGGAATACAACTCGATCTTTGGCGCTCGACATGCGGTATCGGTTCCCTACTCGCCGGGGTTCAGTCGCTCGTCGGCGCATCATTCAAATCTGTACTGGGGTGCCAGCTTGACTGCATTCGACTACTTGCTGAGCGGGCGTGGCTACTCGCTGGTAGGCGTCAACAGCGTGGGGAGCAATGCTTTCTTCGTTCGGCGCGAACTACTCAATGAACGAGTGAAGGCGGTTCCGGTTGCCGACTGCTTTCGCGAGTCGAGCTTTCGAGAAGCACGAGACGAACGTGGCGAGCTGAGAATGATCTCCGCGCGCGAAGGCCGGGATGTGATTGGCCATCTTCCTCTGGTCGATGTCAGCAGTGGCGCCGCTTTGCGGGTTGCCGAGACCTTCGATTCGATATCTGTCAGTTGATGAGCACTGCTCCGAATCGAGGACTTGATATGGCTGGCCCCGCGTATTTCGGGCTGGGCGGCAATTCCGTGTCAGGTCCTGGTTTCTGAAGAATGGGCCGCGTCCTCATCACCGGTGCCAGAGGTTTCATCGGCACTCACCTGGCGCGACGGCTCGCGGCCTGTGGACACGACGTGATCGGCGTCGGTCATGGGCAGTGGCCACCTGAATCGGCGCACCGCGACGGTGTCGTCAACTGGATCAACGGGGGCGTCAATGCCACCAACTTGCAGTTGGCGTGTGCGGGAGGTCCGCCCCCGGAGCGGGTATATCACTTGGCCGGCGGATCGTCGGTCGGGGTGGCCCTTGCCAACCCGCGTGAGGATTTCTTCAAGACCGTTGCATCGACGGCCGATCTGCTCGAGTGGTTGCGAACGGATGCGCCACGCGCGCGGTTGATCGCAATTTCGAGTGCGGCGGTGTACGGGGCGGGACACGATGGAGCCATCGGCGAAGACGTTCGGCTGAAGCCGTATTCCCCGTACGGGCACCACAAGGCCATGATGGAAGCGATGTGCGGCTCGTACGCGGACAGTTATGGATTGGAAGTGGTGATCGCGCGTCTTTTTTCCGTGTACGGCGACGGCCTGCGCAAGCAGTTGTTGTGGGATTTGTGCAACCGGCTTTCCACGGGTGTTCCGGTTCTTCAGATAGGAGGAACCGGTGGCGAGAGGCGTGACTGGACAGAGGTCGGCGATGTGGCCCGGGCGCTTGATCTGATCGGTGGCGCAGACGATGTCGTTGGAACCGCGATCAACGTGGGCCGAGGCGAGGGAGTCGAGGTGCGCGAGATCGCCGCGCACGTGATGGACATCTGGAAGAAGGAAAGCGATGGAGCGACGACATCGCTCGGACTTTCCGGCATTTCCCGGCCGGGCGATCCTTCCAACCTCGTAGCCGACAGCCGCCGTCTTTCGGCCCTGGGCTTTGAATGGCAGGTCGGTCTGTACGAGGGACTCACGTCGTACGTGCGGTGGTTCCGTCGAGAGCTCGGACGGAGTTCGACGTGATTCGCGTCGCGTTTTCGCTGATCGGCGGAAGGACATGGACCGGCGGCAACAACTACCTGCGGAATCTGCTCGAGGCGCTGACTCGCCACCGACGCGACGCTGTCCAGCCGGTCATTTTTTTGGGCACGGATATCGACGCGAAGGACCGCGCGCCTTTCGAACGCATTCCTGGTGTGGAGGTGGTCCATTCGGCGGTCATGAACGAGGCCCGCAAGACAGCCTCTCTGCTACGAGGATTGATCGCAGGTCGTGATACCGCCAGGCGCGATCTTTATCGCGGCGAACGGATCGGATGCGTGTTCGAATCGGCATCGTTTCTGGGGTGGCGCACTGGCATTCCCGCGATCGCGTGGGTGCCGGATCTTCAGCACCGTGAGCTCAGTCACCTGTTCACACGCTTCGGCTGGTGGAAGCGGGAATTGGGCTTTCGGGCGCAGATTGCTGCCGGATACACAGTGATGGTCAGCAGCGAGCACACGCGCATGGCATTCGAGCGCATCTATCGAACGAGCAGCGGTCGTGTGCACGCCGTCCGTTTTGCGGTACCCGCACCGGCGCCAGTCGATTTCGCGGCAGCGCGCGCCGTGGCCGATGCATACGGACTGCCGGAGCGATTCTTTTTTCTGCCCAATCAATTCTGGGCCCACAAGAACCACCGGTTGGTCATCGAGGCGCTTGCGCAGCTCAAACGGATGGGGCGTGAGGACGTGGTCGTGGCGGCAACCGGAATGCCGCTGGATCCGCGCAACCCCGGTCACTTCGGGGCGCTTCAACGATCCATCTCGGAATCGGGTGTGAGTGCGCAGATGCGCATCCTGGGTCTCGTGCCCTTTGAACATCTCTCGATGTTGATGGCCGCGGGCCAGGCGCTGCTCAACCCGTCGTTGATGGAGGGATGGAGCACCACTGTCGAAGAAGCGCGCGCCCAAGGCGCGCCGATGATCCTTTCGGACCTGCCGGTCCACCGTGAGCAGATGGGCACCGAGGCCGATTATTTCGATCCTCACGACGCGGCCTCGCTGGCTGCAGTACTCGACCGATGGCAGCCGCTGTCCACGCCGGAGCGATTGGCCCGGACGCAGGCTGCACATCGGGCTTCGGAAAGCCGCGTGATCGCCTATGCAGACGATTTTCTCCGCGTGCTGAGGGTTGCCTGCGAACCTGCCTCGGGCACGCCATGAAGATCTCCGTCGTTACCGCCAGCTATAACGCCGCTGCCACGTTGTCGGACACCCTGAAGTCGGTCGCGCGCCAGAGTCACGGAGACGTCGAGCACCTTCTCATCGACGGCGGATCGAAGGATGCGACTTCCCGGATCGTCGAGCAGCACGGCCAGCATCTCTCCCATTTCGTGAGCGAAAAGGATGGGGGAATCTACGATGCGATGAACAAGGGCATACGCCTTGCCACCGGAGACGTGTTGGGCTTCCTCAACGCAGACGATCTGCTCGCCGATGACGAGGTGCTATCCCGAATTGCACGATGCATGGAGGATCCCGAAGTCGACGCGGTCTATGGGGATCTGGTCTTCGTTTCGCAGCACGACACGAGCCGGGTCGTACGCTACTGGCGACCGGGAAAGCACCGCGCAGGATTGTGCGCGAGCGGCTGGATGGCTCCTCATCCCACCTTCTACGTGCGCCGCAAGCTGCTTCTGGAGAACGCGGGTTTCTGCCTGGATTACCGTCTGCAGGCCGATTTCGAGTTGATGCTGCGTCTGTTCGAAGTCGTGAAGATACGCTCGGCGTATCTGCCGTCGACGCTGGTGCGGATGCGAATGGGCGGAGCGACGACGGGCAGCCTGCGCAACATCATTCGCGGCAACCTGGAAGCCGCGCACGCATGTCGTCGGCACGGATACCCGGGCGGCATCGGGTTCATGTTGGCCAAGATGACGCGCAGGATCCCGCAGTTCTTTTCGCGTCCGAGCCAGGCTTCATGAGTCTCCAATCGTGGTCATGAGCAATCGTCGCCTCATCCTGGTGGAACTCAATGAGGTCAACCTCGACGTTGCGCGTTCGTACGTGCCGAAACTGGGTTTGAAGCATTTCGAACAATTGCTGTCCGCGGGTGTGCGCCGGACGAGTTCGGAATCCGAATACGAGCAGCTGGAGCCCTGGATCCAATGGGTGTCGGCGCACTCCGGACTGACGGCTGCGGAGCACGCGATCTTCCGGCTGGGAGACATCGTGGGCAGCGGCGTGCCGCAGATCTTCGAGCAGGTGGAAGCGGCCGGGCTGTCGGTGGGCGCGGTGTCGCCGATGAACACCGAAAATCGCCTGAGGTCGCCCGCCTATTTCATCCCCGACCCATGGACGCGCACGCCCACGGATGGTTCGGGCTGGAGTCGCCGGCTGTGGACGGCGATCTCGCAGGCGGTCAACGATAATTCCAGCGGCCGCATCACGGCCGGAAGTGCCTTCGCGCTTGCTTGCGGCCTGCTGCGATTCGCGCAGCCACGCCATTACGATCTCTATCTGTCGCTGTTGCGGCGCAGTCGCGGGGCGCCGTGGCGCAAGGCGCTATTCCTGGATCTGTTCCTGCACGACCTCCACGTTCGCTTGTACGGACGACACAGGCCGAACTTTTCCACGCTGTTTCTGAATGCCGGGGCCCATATCCAGCATCACTACTTCTTCAACGGGAAGCTGGATCGCCCGGTCGCACAGCGGAATCCCGCCTGGTACATCGACCCCTCGGCCGATCCGATCGCCGAGATGCTGCAGGTGTACGACGCCATTCTGGGGGACTACCTGCGCCTGCCGGACGCGAGCCTGCTGGTTGCGACGGGTCTTACGCAGGTCCCGTACGAACGCGTCACCTTCTATTACCGGCTGAAGGATCATGCGGCCTTCCTGCGGATGCTCGGCATACGGCACGTACGGGTGCTGCCGCGCATGACGCGCGACTTCGTGATCGAATTTGCAGATGCCGCGGACGCGGCAAGTGCGCAGAGATCATTGTCGGCGTTGAGATTCGCCCACGATGGCGAATTGCTTTTCGCCGAGATCGACAACCGGGGCGACAGCTTGTTCGTGACCCTCACATACCCGAACGAGATCGAGGCTTCGGCCCTCGTGGAGGGGGCGGCGGCTCCCTTCCTGCTCGCAGGGCACGTGGTCTTCGTGGCCATCAAGAACGGCATGCATGCCGCCCATGGATACGTGTGCGGAGTCGGCGAGGTGACACCGTATCTTCCCGCCGAGGGAGATCACGTGAAGGAGCTGAACCGCACGCTGCAGAGGTTCTTTGCGCTCGTACCCGGCGCCGCCGAGTGAGGGATGAATTCCTGCGAGCCATGGCTGCGGCCCCGTGGTTTCCAAGCCAGGGTCATTCCACTATCGTGGACGCTGCTGATGATCGTCGGACTGTTGGTATCGCCTCTGGCGTGGCGACGGTCGTCGGATAGCAGTCAAGACTGGATGTTTCCCGGGGGACGTTTGCTCAACAAGACTTTGCGCGGTGCATGGTTCGCGGTACTCGTCGGCATGCTCGGCGCAATTGCTCCTGAGGTGGCGTGGTCTGCCACGGTCGTCGATCCTCAGACGCTCGAGGCGCTTTCGAATCTGTCGGATGCCGAGCGCGAGGCCCTGATGCAGCGCTATCAGGGCGGGTCGGCAGCGCGCGAAGACGAGCAGGACGCCGACCGAATCCCTGGCCAGATGAGGATGTCGACGGGAATCGAATCGCTGCGGCAACAAGATCGTGGCAATCGCGCCGACCAGAAGCGCTCACACGCCGACTCGGACCCTCAGAAGGGCGCTCGACAGGGCAGCCGCTTCGACCAGCTCAACAGGGACGAGCAAGTCTCGATGAGCCGGGCATGCCTGGAGCGGAAGAAGCGGCGCGCGAATCGGGAAGGAAACGCCGGACAGCCAAAGACGACGGCAGATGCTCCAGCCTGCACGGCCGTCGAGCTCGACGACTACCTGGGCGCGGTCTATCCGTTCGGACGCTTCCTCGAACGCCCGCGGCCGTTCGGATACGAGTTGTTCGACCAGGACGCCGGTGAGCTGTCTTCGATCACGGACATTCCCGTCCCCACCGATTACATGCTCGGGCCGGGTGACAAGGTCGAAGTCCAGTTGTTCGGAAAGGAGAACCGCCGTTACGTGCTGACGGTGACGCGCGACGGAATCCTGCAATTCCCGCAGCTGGGACCGATCCCGGTGGCCGGGATGAGCTTCGACGAGGTGCAGGAACTGCTGCAGGCCCGGGTCGCCGACAGCATGATCGGCGTGGAAGCCAGCATCACGATGGGCGCCTTGCGCTCGATCCGGATCTTCGTGCTCGGTGACGTTCGCAAGCCCGGGTCCTACACGGTCAGTTCGCTGTCGACGGTGACGCACGCTTTGTTCGCCAGCGGCGGCATTCCGGAGACCGGCTCCTTGCGCGGTGTCCAGGTCAAGCGAGGTGGCGAGGTCGTCACGACGCTGGACTTGTACGACCTCCTGCTCAGGGGCGACACCGGCGACGACATGGTCCTCGAACCCGGCGACGTCGTGTTCATTCCGCCGGTGGGCAAGACGGCAAGCATCTCGGGCGAAGTCGTCAGACCTGCGACCTACGAGCTGCGTGGAAGCTCGACGGTTTCGGAGCTGATCGAACTCAGCGGCGGTTTGCTGCCGACGGCCTATCTGCAAAGCGCGAGTCTGGAGCGCGTCCGCCGCCAGACCGACCGTACGATCGCGACGCTGGACCTGACTGCGTCCAAGGGCAAGGACACCGCGCTGCAGTCCGGTGACCACCTGCAGGTCTACTCGGTCTTCGACCGTGCCGAGAACGTCGTGTTGCTGACCGGCGCGTTCGAGCGCCCCGGGCTGCTGCAATGGAAAGAAGGCATGCGGATCTCGGATGCGATTCCGGATCTGCGACGCCTTAAGGCACGTGCAGACGCCAACTATCTGCTGATCCGTCGCGAAGTGGGGCCGGAACGCCGGATCGAGACGATCTCGGCCAACCCGTCGGCCGCGCTGCGGGATCCCGGATCGCCGGAGAACCTGCTGTTGCAGAGCCGGGATCAGCTGGTGGTCTTCCCCAACCAGGGAACGCGCGAAGACCTGCTCGAGCCCATCCTCGACGATCTGCGGCAGCAGGCCGGCATGAACCAGGATGTGCAGATCGTCGACATCACCGGACGCGTGAAGGCGCCCGGCGAGTATCCGTTGACCGCTCCGATGACGGTATCCGAGCTGGTCCGTGCAGCGGGTGGCGGCGTGGACGATTCGTACCCGCGCGAGGTGGAAGTCATCCGGCGGACGATCGTCAATGGTCAGCGCCGCGAGATCACGCGCAACGTGATCGATCTTTCCGATCCCGAAGCCGCCCGGACGCTGCTGTCGCCATACGACACGGTCAACGTCAGACCGATCCAGGGTTGGTACAAGACCGAGAGGGTGCAGCTCCTGGGCGAGGTCAAGCTGCCGGGCGAGTACGTCATCCAGCCCAACGAGACCATCGAGTCGGTGATCCGGAGAGCGGGAGGATTCACGCAGGAGGCCTATCTTCCCGGGACGATCTTCTCGCGCGAAGAGATTCGTGCGAGGCAGCAGGCGGAGTTGGCCCGGCAGGGGCAGCGCCTGAAGTCGGAATTGTTGCAGGTGCAACTCGACTACCGGGGCAGCGAAAAGGCGGACGTCGATGTCGTGCGGGTTCGCCAGCTCGGCGCGCTGCTCGCCGAGGAACTGGAGAATGCCCAGGCGCTCGGCCGCATCGTCATCGACATGGAGGCGACGCTCTCGGGCAGAGCGCCCGTGGCACTTCGTGACGGTGACGCCATCACGATTCCCCGCAGGCCGGCCGAGGTCACCGTGCTGGGCGAGGTGAGCTATCCGACGACCCATCTGTACCAGGAAGGTTTCTCGTACAAGGATTACCTGCAGCAGAGCGGCGGGTTCAGCTCCCGCGCCGATCGCGGCTCGACCTTCGTCGTGCGCATCAACGGCGAGGTGTCCGCACTCGACCGTGCCGACGCGCCGATGCCGGGCGATGTCGTGATCGTTCCGTTCAAGGTCGACCGCGGTCGCGGATTGTTCATGACGGCGACGATCGCGCAGATCATCGGGCAACTCGCCATCACGGCGGCGAGCTTCAAGACCATCGGAATATTCTGATGACCGATCGGGCCGAGGGGAGCACCGCCTCGCGGGATGACGATGAACTCGATCTTCGGGAGCTCTTGCTCAAGCTGTGGGCGCGTCGAGGCCTGATTCTTCTCTGCACGGGGATCGGCGCGGTCGCTGCCATCATCTATGCCCTGCTGGCCACTCCCGTGTTCCGGGCGGAGGCGCTGCTGAGCATTCGCGAGGATGAACAGCGCAGTGTGCTCGCCAACGCGGCCGGACAGCTCGGAGGTCTGGCCGATCTGTCCGGGCTGTCGATCCCGGGCTCGAAGGACAAGGCCGTGGCGGTGGCCACGTTGAAGTCCCGTGCGCTGATCGAGCAGTTCATCACGGATCGAAAGCTGGTCGATGTGCTGCTCGACGGGGACGGCATCCTGGGGACGAAGAAGCCGCCGACGGTCTGGGAAGCCCATCGAAAGTTCGTGATGCGGATGTTCCAGGTCGGCGAGGACAGGAAAACCGGCCTGGTCACGGTGGCGATCGAGTGGAAGGATCCGCAACAGGCCACCGACTGGGTCACCGATATCGTGGCGCGCACCGATGCACACCTGCGTCGTACAGCCATCGAGGAGAGCGAGAAGAATCTTGCGTATCTCGAGGCGCAAGCCAAGGGCACGAACGTCATCGAGATCCGGCAGGCCCTGTTTCGTCTTGCCGAAACCGAGATCAAGAAGCTGATGCTGGCCAAGGGATCCGGCGAGTACGTGATCAAGACCGTGGATCCCGCACGAGTTCCCGAGCGAAAGATCCGGCCCAAGCGTGCCCTGATCGCCGCGGCCGGAACCTTGCTCGGCGGCATGCTGGGCGTGTTCCTGGTGCTGGTGCTGCCGCCGCGCCCCGCTCGCGCAGCGAGATCGATGCCGTCCTGAACGTGCCGTCCTGTCGCCGCAGAAACGGCGGCGGCGTGTCCTCATCGGACAGCTGAAGCGTCGCCCCGACATCCGGATCACCGCGCTGACGAAGACGCCGCGTAGCGGACCTGCCGATGACGGTGAACTAGAATTCGCGCCCCCGTCACCCTTCGCACGTGCCCGCCTTCGGGCCCGCTTCGTGCAGGAGCTGTCCCATGAGCGCGATCGACGTCCTGCGCGAACATTTTGGCCCTCGCTTGCTGGTGGAGGCCGAGCGGCGTGCGCCTTACGAAACCCCCGAGCGCGGCGCGCCCGGCCATGCCGAGGCCGTGCTCTTGCCGGATTCGGAAGCCGAGGTCGAGCGCGCGCTGAAGCTGGCCAACGAACATCGCCTGCACTTCGTGCTCAGCAGCGGACGCACCGGGCTGGTGGAGTCGCAGCGGCCGGAAGGCGAGGTGGTGCTGAGCCTGGAGAAGCTGCGCGGGTTTCTGGCGTTCACGCTGGCGGACGGACGCGAGTGCCGTTTCGAGCGCAGCGAGTCGCCGGATGCCGTGCGCAATCGTCTGTTCGCGTGGTGGAGCGATCTCGGCAAGCCGGAGCTCGCGGACTCGACGGTGACGATCGAGGCCGGTCTGGCCGTCGACACGCTCAACGAGATCCTCGCGCCGCTGGGCCGCATGTTCCCGATGGAGATGGGATCGACGGCATCCGCCAGCCTCGGCGCCTGCGTGGCCAACGCCTCGGCCGGCGCCAACGCGGTCTGCTACGGCACGGCGGCGCACATGGCGACGGCGGCCTGGGGCTTCTGGGGCGACGGCAGCGCGACCGGCCCGCAGGCGGCATCGAGCTGGGTTCGTCCGGCGACGGATCAGCTGGCCATCGATTCGACGCGCCTGCCGCCGGCCTGGGGCCTGGTTGGCTCGCAGGGCGTGTTCGGCGTCATCACGCGCGTGCAGCTGCGCACGCAGCCCATTCCGGCGACCCGTGAAGGTGCCTTGCTGGCGGTGGCGAGCATGCCCGAGGCGATGCGCGTGTTCTCGCTGGCGCGCGAGACCTTCGGCTCCAACATCGAGGAATTCGAGTTCCTGTCGCGCAGCGCGGTGGAGCTGGTGCTGCGCCGCAAGGGCGGCGATGTGCGCCTGCCGTTCGAACACACGCCTGATGCACCGTACCTCGTGCTGATGCAGGTCAAGTCGGATCTGCCGGACGAGGACCTCGCGCAGAAGCTTTACGCCTTCTGTTCGGAGACGGCGGGGGTGCCGGACGAGGCCATCGGCTATGCGCCGCTGCCGGCACTCAAGAAGATTCGTCATTCGGTGACGGAGGCGAGCAATCTCGAGATGCGCGCACTGGGCGGTGGCCGACTGTCGTTCGACACGGCGACGCCGGTGTCGGTGTTCGGTGATTACCTCGCGCAGCTCGCCGGCGAACTGCGCGCGGCGCGGCCCGACGTGCAACTCGTGGACTTCGGTCATGCGGGTGTCGGTGGCGCCCATCTGCACCTGATCGGCGGGCAGGGCGCGCCGGTGGCGCCGGATGCCGCGCGGCTGACGAAGATCGTGTTCGACGTCACGCAGGCTTTCGGCGGCACCTTCAGCGCAGAACATGGCGTCGGGCCGAAATGGGCGACCGAATTCCTGCAGCGAACGCCGCGCGCGCGCCTCGACGAGCTCGCCGCACGCAAGCGCCGGCACGATCCGCTCAACGTCCTGTCACCGCGCAGCTTCGGATTCGACCGCCTGCTCGCCGGGTAGCGTGCGGCCTTGAGCGCTTTCCTGCTCCTCGTCACCTGTCCCGCGCTGGGATGGCTGTTCGCGCGCCGCGGCTGGATGCCGGCGGGGACGCACGCCGTGATCAACGCCTGGCTGCTGCGCGTGGCGTTTCCGGCGCTGGTGCTCGAGCAGATTCCGCGGCTGCAATGGGATGCGACGTTGCTGTTCGCGGCGGCGACGCCGTGGATCGTGATCCTGGGCGCCGCGACGCTGATCCCGCTGGTCGGGCGGCGGCTGGGCTGGAGCCGCGCCAGCATCGGCGCGCTGGTGCTGACCTGCGGCCTGGGCAACACCGCGTTCATCGGCCTGCCGATGATCCAGGCACTGGCCGGTCCGCAGGCGCTGGGACCGGCGCTGCTGTCGGATCAGCTGGGCAGCTTCCTGGCGCTGTCGACGATGGGCGTGATCCTGGCCGGACTGTATGCCGGCGATCGCATCGAGCCGCGCGAGCTGTTGCGGCGCCTGATGCGTTTTCCTCCCTTCATCGCGCTGGCGCTGGCCCTGCTGGTGCGCCAGCTGTTCGGTGGATGGCCGGAGCCGGTTTCTTTCGTGCTGCACCGCCTCGGCGACACGCTGACACCGCTCGCGCTGTTCTCGGTGGGGCTGGTGTTCCGCTTCGGCGCGCTGCGCGGGCGCGTCCAGCTGGTCGCCGCGGGCCTGGTGTGGAAGCTCGTGCTGGCGCCGCTCGCCGCGGTGGCGCTGGCGCTCGTCGCCGGCGTCGGCGGCCTGCCGATGACGGTGGGCGTGCTGCAGGCTGCGCAGGGCCCGATGATCACGGCCGGCATCCTCGCGCAGGAGCACCGGCTCGACCCGGAACTCGTGACGCTGACGGTGGGCCTGGGCATCCTGTTCTCGTTCGTGACGGCGCCGCTCTGGTATCTCGCGATTCGCTAAGGTGGCGCCCTTGCCGCCGAGGAGACCGACGATGACCCGAGTCCTGCGCCTGTTGCCGCTGGCCGCGCTGCTGAGCGCCTGCGCGATGGCGCCTCCCGCGCCACCCGCACCGCCGCCGCCACCCCCGGCGCCGGTGCCGCAGTTCGTCGTGCCCGAGGGGACGGAGTTCGTCTCGGACCTGTTCGGCTACTCGCAGGCCGTGCGCGTCGGGCCCTGGGTGACCACATCCGCGATTCCGGGTTTCGACATCGAGAAGCGCGGCTTCCCCGAGTCCTACCCCGAGCAGGTCCAAGCCGGCTTCGCGAATCTGAAGCGCGTCCTCGAGGCCGCCGGGGCGAGCATGGACGAGGTCGTGGAGATCACCACCTACCAGCTCGACATGGAGAAATTCAACGACACCATCGACGGCAAGAACGAAGCCTTCGGTGAGCGTCGTCCCACCTGGACGTCGGTCGGTGCGAAGAGCCTGCCGTTGCCGAGCATGCAGTTCCAGGTGAGCGCGCGCGCGTGGTCGCCGAAGGGGAAAGTCGTCGTGATTCTGGGGGAGCAAGGGACGCCGGCTGCTGCTCCGGTTGCTCCGGCACCTGCGGCTGCAGCACCCGCACCCGCGGCTGCAGTGAAGCCCGAGGAGCCGAAGAAGAAGGACACCGCGCCGCCGCGATTCATGAATCGGCCGGGGTACTGATGTGACGTAGCCCGGACGAAGTCCGGGGTCGACGTTCGATCTGCGAGGGCGACCCCGGATTTCGTCCGGGCTACGGTTACGCCTTAACGCGCCTGCCAGCCACCTTCGGTGTTCTGCTCGAACGTCTTGAGCTCGTATCCGCGCTCGCGGTAGTAGCGAAACCGATCGCGGGACTTCGCTCGGCCGGCATCGCTGGCGGGCACCACTTCGAGCACGCGCTCGAACGTGGAGAACCAGGTGGGGATGTCGTCGCCCAGGTTGATCAGCACGCCGTGATGCGTCGGCGGCGGCTCGGCGCCGCCGATCAGCACCGGCGGCTGCGGATCCTCGATCGCGGCGCTGCCGATGCGCTCATGCGGGATGAAGCCGCCCTGCTTGAAGCTCCACAACGCGCCGTCCATCTCGTCGGCGAGGCCCGGATCGGGCGTCCGCACGTAGAGACGATGGCCCGCGTTGGCAGCCTTCTCGCACAGGCGGCAGACCGCCATGACCACGTTGCCGGAGGCCTCCGACAACAGGTAGAAATCGACCCGCGTCATGCCTCGCTTTTCTTTCCGGCGACGTTGAGCAGGTACTGCACCAGCAGCGGCACCGGGCGGCCACTGGATTTCTTGCCGACCCAGGCCGTGCCCGCGATGTCGAGGTGCGCCCACTTCATCTTGCGCGCGAAGCGCTGCAGGAACACCGCTCCGATCGTGGCGCCGGCCTGGCCGGCGCCCTTGGTGGCGATGTTCGCGATGTCCGCGCACTCGCTCTTGATGTGCTCGTCGTACTCCGACCACATCGGCAGCTCCCACACGCGATCGCCGATCTGCTCGCCGGCGCTGCTCAGCGCGCGCGTGAGCGCGGGCGTGTTGCAGAACAGGCCGCTCGGGTAGGCGCCCAGCGCCACGACGCAGGCGCCGGTGAGCGTGGCCATGTCGATGCAGATCGACGGATCGAACGTGCGCTCGGTGTAGGTCAGCGCGTCAGCCAGGATCAGGCGCCCTTCGGCGTCGGTGTTGAGCACCTCGATGGTGATGCCGGCCATGCTCGTCACGACGTCGCCGGGCTTGACCGCCGCACCGTCCGGAAGATTTTCCGAAGCCGCGATCACGCCGACAAGATTGATCGGCAGCTTGAGTTCCGACACGGCCTTGAACGTGCCGAGCACCGCGGCGCCACCGCACATGTCGAACTTCATCTCGTCCATGTTGGCGGACGGCTTGATGCTGATGCCGCCGGCGTCGAACGTCAGGCCCTTGCCGACCAGTGCGATCGGCTTGTCGCCCTTCTTGCCCTTCAGGTACTCGAGCACGATCAGCTTGGCCGGCTCGCGCGACCCGCGCGACACCGACAGCAGCGATCCCATGCCGAGCTTCTTCATGTCGGCTTCTTCGAGCACCTTGACCTTCACGGCGGCGCGCTCGCCGGTGCCGCCCAGCTTCTTCGCCGCTTCGGCGAGATAGGTGGGCGTGCAGAGATTGCCGGGCGAATTGCCCAGGTCCTTGGCGAGCTGCTGGCCGGAGCCGATGGCGAGCGCCTCGCGCAGGCCGGTTTCCCCGGCGCTCACGCCGCCCTTGTCGGCGACGTCGAAGAACAGGCGTTCGAGCTTGTACACCGGCAGGTCGGCCTTGGCCGCTTCGCCGCGGCATTCGTCGAAGCGGTAGTACTCGGCCTGCGTGACGAGCGCGGCCTGCTGCACGCTCCAATGGGCATCGCGGCCCTTGATCTCGAGCCGCGTCAGGTAGCTCACGGCTTCGACGGCGCCGGTGGCGCGCAGCGCGCGGGCGCTGGCGGCCACGGCCTTGCGGAACGCGGACTCGTCGAACCCGCTCGCGCGGCCCAGGCCCACGAGCATCACGCGGTCGGCGGCGGTTCCCGGCACGTCGTGCAGGATCACCGTCTGGCCGAGCTTGCCGTCCATGTCGCCGCGGCGCATGACGCCGGCGAGGCTGCCACCGGAGGCCTTCTCGATGATCCCGGCGTCGGCGCTGGGCGCACGACGATCGAAGATGCCGACGATGACGCAACCGGTGCGGCGCTTGTCGGGACTGCTGTTCTTGACGAGGTATTCCATGAGGGTCTTGGTTTTCCGTCTCGTTCGGGTCGAGGAGCCTGAGCTCCCGGGGCGGGCCCGCGGCCTCGCCGGGGCATTTTATCCAGCTTCACGGCCCGGCCTCGCTGCGTGTGTCGTGAAAGGTTCGTTCACGGGGCAGTCGGCGGGGTCCCGCATAATGAGCGACTTGCCTCTCGTCCTGGTCGCATGCTCCGCGGAACGCTCGATCGCTACCTGCTGCGTGAAACCGCTGCCGCCACGCTGGCGGTGACGCTGGTGCTGCTCGCGATCATGCTGTCCGCGCGCTTCGCCAAGTTTCTCGGGGCGGTGGCCACGGGCGATCTGCCAAGGAACCTGCTGGCGCAGGTGGTGGCGCTTTCCAGCATCCAGTACCTCGTGCTGCTGATCCCCGCGGCGCTGCTGCTGGCAGTGATGCTCACGCTCGGCCGCCTGTACAAGGACAGCGAGGTCGCCGCGATGATGGGCTGCGGAGTGAGCCTAGGCGGGTTGTATCGGCCGTTCCTGTGGTTGTCTGCCGTGATGGCCCTGATCACCGCCTGGCTCGCCTTCGACGCCGGTCCCTGGGCGGGGCGGCATGTCGACTACATCTCCAAGGATGCGCGTCGCCTGGTGCAGTACACGCCGTTCGAGCCGGGGCGCTTCAAGTCGGTGGCCGGCGGCCGCGCCATCTTCTACACCGAGCAGATCGACCCGACCGGCGAGAAGCTCACGACGGTCTTCGCGCGCGTCCAGGAGGAGAAGGGCGAAAGCATCCTGATCGCCTCCGAGGGCAGGCAGTCGATCGACCAGGCTACCGGCGAGCGGCACGTGACGCTGTACGGCGGCCTGCGGTACGCCGGCGAACCCGGCTCGGCCGATTTCGACGTCGTGCGTTTCGAGGAACTGGAAACGCGCATCACACCGCCGCAGTTCGCCTACACCAGCAGCAAGCGCAAGCTGTCGGCGACGTCCGACCTGATGATGTCCGACGACAACGAAGACAAGGCCGAGCTGGCCTGGCGCATCGCGGCGCCGGTGTCGGTGTTCGTGCTCGGCCTGCTCGCGGTGCCGCTGTCGTACCTGGCGCCGCGCCAGGGTCGCTACGGCAAGCTGGTGCTCGGGATCGTGCTGTACCTGGTGTATTCGAACCTGCTCGGCCTGGGACAGGCCTGGATCGCCAAGGGACGTGTGCCGTCGGTCGTCGGCCTATGGTGGGTGCATCTGCTGTTCGCGGGCGCGGCGCTGTGGATGATCGCGCGCCGTCAGGGCTGGACCTTGCGCAGGACGGGCGCATGAGGACGGCTCGCCGTAGCCCGGGTGGAACCCGGGTTTCACCCGGGCTACGGAGGCGGACGTGAGCGCTGTATTCGGGCGCCTCGACCGCTACATCGTCCTTGCCATCTTCGGCCTGAGCGCCGTCGTCGGCCTGGGCCTGGTGGCGCTCTACAGCTTCATCAACTTCATCACCGAAGTGGATTCGGGCAGCCGTTCGCTGGGCGTCACGCAGATCTTCACGATGACGCTGCTGCTGATGCCCTCGGGCCTGTACGTGCTGATGCCGCTGGTGGCGATGCTCGGCACCTTGCTCGGGGTGGGGCAGCTCGCCGCGCAGAGCGAGCTGACGGCGATGCGCGCTGCCGGATATTCGAATCTGCGCATCGGCCGCGCGGCGCTGATCGCGGGCCTGCTGCTGGGGGTACTGGCCGTCGTGCTGGGCGAAAGCCTGGCCCCGGCGGGGCAGCAAGCGGCGGAACGCGTGAAGTCGGTGGCGCGCGGCGGTATCGCGGCGGGGGTGAGCAGCAAGCCGGTGTGGCTGCGCGACGGCAACAACATCTTCCTGATCCGTCGTCTGCTGGCCGAAGACCATTTCGCAGATGCCGAGATCTTTCGATTCGACGACGCGCTGACGCTGCGCTCGGTGCTGAGCGTGGAAGATGCCGACTACTCGCAGGGCGTCTGGTTGCTGAACCGTGTCACCGAGACCGCGTTCGGAGGCGACCATACGCGGGTCGACAAGCACGAGACGCTCGAGTGGACCAGCGGCCTGAAGCCCGAGGTGCTGCGTTTCTACGTGCTCGAGTCGGAGAGCGTCTCGGCTTCGGGCCTGATGCGCCTGATCGAATATCTCGAGGCCAACGGGCTGGATGCGAGCGATCAGCGGCTGGAGCTATGGCGCAAGCTGATCGCACCGATCACCGTCACGGCGATGGTGCTGTTCGCCGTGCCCTTCGTGTTCGGTCCCACGCGCGGTGGCGGAGCGGGGCAGCGCCTGCTGCTGGGCGTGCTCGTCGGCGTGGGCTTCCATCTGCTCAACGAGGTGTCCGCCAACCTGGGCGCGCTGTATGGATGGTCGGCGCCGGTGTCCGCCGGAACGCCGACCGCGGTGCTGATGGTGCTGGCGCTGATACGGCTCGCAACGGCGCGCTGACGCGACCCTCCCCGTAGCCCGGACGAAGTCCGGGATTGCGCTCTGTATTCGAGAAAAACCCCCGGACTTCGTCCGGGCTACGGTACCGCTTTCGGGATCACGACCACTTCGGTGCCTGCCGCGAAGTCGCAGGGCGCGCGGCGGCGCGATTCCACCAGCATCAGGGCCGCGGCGGCGAGCGAGAGGAGCACGCAGGCCAGCGCCGCGGCGTCGATGCCCGGCATCGCGGCGTAACGCGGAATGCCGAGCAGGCTGGGCATCAGCACGGCGAGCCAGGTCACGAGCATCACGGTGTAACGCACCGCCGCGATCGGCCAGCGCAGCGGCGCGCCGTCGAGCCTTCGCACCTGCAGGCGCCAGGCGCGCATGCCCAGCGTCTGCCCGCCATGGACCCAGAACCAGCCGAAGAATCCGAGCCCGACGAAGAACAGCAGGCCCTGCAGCCACGTCATGTTCTTCGGCAGGCCCAGCAGGTTCTCGCGCACCAGCATCTCGATCAGCAGCGTGGCCATGCTCAGGCCCAGCAGGACCAGGCCGTCGTAGACGGAGGCGAAGAGGCGACGCCACAGCGGGGACGGCACGATCAGGTTCGACATCAGGGGGAAGGCTCGGGAAGATTCGCCAAGTTTGCGGCATCGCCCCGCATTGGAGAACGCACCCGTAGCCCGGACGAAGTCCGGGATGGCGCGTCGTATTCGAGGGGAACCCCGGACTTCGTCCGGGCTACGGTTACGGGAGTTCCAGGCCGGGTTCCAGCTGCGACGGCAGCTCGCACCGCGCCGCCTCCATCGTCGTCACCGGATATGCGCAGTAGTCGGCCGCGTAGAACGCGCTCGGCCGGTGGTTTCCCGACGCCCCGATGCCGCCGAACGGCGCGCCGCCGGAGGCGCCCGTCGTCGGGCGATTGCGATTGACGATGCCGGCGCGGATGCGCAGGCGGAAATGCTTCCACTCGGCGTCGTCTTCGGAAATCAGGCTGGCGGCAAGGCCGAAGCGCGTGTCGTTGGCCGTATCCACCACGTCCTCGAACGAGGCGTAGCGCACCAGCTTCAGCAGCGGGCCGAAATGCTCCTCGTCCGGCATGCGGTTGAGGCCGCTGCAGTCGAGCAGACCCGGCGACAGGAACGCGCGGCCGAGCTTGAGCCGCCTGGCCTCGACGAGCGCACGGGCGCCCAGCGCCAGCAGTCGCGTCTGCGCGGACAGGATGCCGTCCGCGGCCTTCACCGAAATCAGCGGACCCATGAACGGTTCCGGGCTGGAATCCCAGGGGCCGATCCTGAGCTTGGGCAAGGCCTCCACCAGCGCAGCGACGAGCGCATCGCCCGCAGCGCCGCGCGGCACGTAGAGTCGGCGCGCGCAGGTACAACGCTGGCCGGCGCTCAGATAGGCCGACAGCAGGATGTCGCGAACGGCGGCGGGAATGTCGCTGACCGCGCTGCCCACGACCAAGGCGTTGTTGCCGCCCATTTCCAGCGCCAGGATTTTCCCGGGCTGGGTCGCGAACTGTTTCGACAGGATCTCGCCGGTGCGCGCGGAGCCGGTGAAATACAGGCCATCGAGTTCCTCGTGTGCCGCGATCAGCTCGCCGGTCTCGCGCTCGCCCTGCAGCAGCTGGAGAACGCCCTTCGGAATGCCGGCCGCTTCCCAGAGTTTGACGACATGTTCGGCGACCAGCGGGGTCTGCTCGCTGGGCTTGAACAGCACGCAGTTGCCGGCGAGCAGGGCCGGCACGATGTGACCATTCGGAAGATGGCCCGGAAAATTGAAGGGCCCGAACACCGCGACGACGCCGTGGGGCTTGTGCCACACGGTCTGGCGCAGGCCGGCTTCCTCGCTTTCGCGCGTACCGGTGCGCTCGTGATAGGCGCGCACCGAGTGATCGATCTTGGCGATCATCAATCCGACTTCGGCCTTGCACTCCCACAGCGGCTTGCCCGTCTCGCGGGCGATGACTTCGCCGAGCGCGTGGCGGTTCTGTTCCAGCAGCGTGCCGAATTTGCGCACGATGGCTTCGCGCTGCGCGAACGGCGCATCGGCCCAGGCGTCGGCGGCGTCGAAGGCCGCGTCCATCGCGCAATCCAGGTCCGCCTTGCCGGCGGCGGGTCCCGCCCAGATCTCGTCGCCCTGCGTGGGCTCGATGCTGGCAAAGGGTTCGCCCACGCCTTCGACCCACGCGCCGTCGATGAACAGCTTGCCGGTGTGCGCGTCGGCGTCATTCAGGTCGGTCTGGCTCATGGGCCGAGGGTTCTCACGGAGTCTCCTGCCCGTATGTTTAACGCAGCCGCGGTGGCTTGATCCAGTACCACGTGGTCGCGCGCGGGTGCTAGATCGGCCATCACGCAGCGAAAACCGTCGAGCGCATCGTTGGAAACCAGGTGCGCGGTGCCGCGCGACACGGCGTGGCTCACGCGCGCTTCGAGGACCCGCGACTTGCGGATCGCGCGGATGTCCGCCACCGGTGCCTCGACGGTGGGGCCGCCATCGAAGATGTCGATGTAGCCGGTGTGGCGCAATCCCTCGCTCTGGAGGAGCCGCAGTGCAGGTGCCGTGTGTGCGTGCACCTGGCCCATCACCGCGCGTGCTTCCGCCGGCAGCAGCACCGCGTAGATCGGATGCGCCGGCATCAGCTCGGCGATGAAGCTCTTGTTGCCCATGCCCACGATGTGTTCGGCCTCGGCGTATTCGACGCTGAAGAAGTGACGGCCCAGGCCTTCCCAGAACGGCGAGCGGCCGCGTTCGTCCGATACGCCACGCATCTCGGCGATGACGCGATCCGCGAAACGCGCCGGATGGGCCGCCATGAACAGGAAGCGGCAACGCGACAGCAGGCGGCCCGCGCCGCCCTTGCCGCGAAACTCCGGCCGCAGGTACAGCGAGCACAGCACCGAGGCGCCCGTGTAGTCGTTGGTCAGGTACAGCGTCTGCGTGCGGTTGTAGACCTCGAATTTCTGCGAGGCCTGCACGGTCTCGCCGACGCGATAGCTGTAGAACGGCTCGTCGAGACCGCAGGCTGCTTCGATCGCGCAGCAACCGCCGATGAGCCCGCTGCTGCCGTCCTGCAGCACGAACAGGTAGCGCTCGTGTCCCGCCTGCGACACCGGTGCGGCGAAGGAACTCAGCGAGAGTTCGATGCGGTCGCGAAGGTAGTCGCGGTCCGGTGGCAGCGAGGTGAATCCCGCGCCGGCGCCGCGCGCGATTTCCAGCAGCGCGTCGAGATCGTCGAGACGGATCGGCCGGATCAGGTTCATCGGCACGCCCCGTAGCCCGGGTGAAACCCGGGGTTTCTCTTTTGGGACCGAGCGGGGATGCCGGGTTTCACCCGGGCTACGGGATGGGCTCTCAGCTCCATGCGAGTTCGCCGGAAGCCAGGCGCAGCAGCAGGAGTGCCGATAGCTTCGCGCGCTCGGTGAGGCTGGACACGCGCATCCACTCGCGCTCCGAATGGATGTCGCCGCCGACGACGCCGAGGTTGTCGATGTTCGGCAGTCCGGCCGCATGCAGGTTATTGCCGTCGCAGCATCCGCCGGTGGGCTTGAATTCGAGTGACAGGCCGAGCGTTCGGCCGCAATCGCCGATCAGCGCCGCGAGGCGTCGATTGCGCTCGTCGAAGGGCTTGGCGGGGCGCGTGAAGCCGCCGCGCAGTTCCACCGAGATGCCGTCGACGGCGTTGGCGCGCGTCAGC
This sequence comes from Panacagrimonas perspica, assembly GCF_004364935.1. GTDB lineage: Bacteria > Pseudomonadota > Gammaproteobacteria > Nevskiales > Nevskiaceae > Panacagrimonas > Panacagrimonas perspica. The sequence goes on from NZ_SOBT01000012.1 coordinate 33,897, forward strand.
AAGAGGTCCAGTTGCTCGTGCAGCCAGCAGCCGTCGTCCGGCCCCGTCGCGCGCACGTTGAACTTGAACACCGCGAGGTCGGGCACGATGTTGAGCGCGCCGCCGCCATGCAGGTAACCGGGGTTGATCGTCACGCCCTCGCGCTGGCCGTTGAGCGCGTTGACGCCGTCGACGAGCCGCGCGCAGGCGGCCAGGGCATTGCGTCCGGCCGCGAAGTCGCGACCGGCGTGCGCCGCGCGACCGTGGACGACCACGTCGAAGTTGCCGCTGCCTTTTCGCGCGCCGACCAGATGTCCGTCCGGCAGCGCGGGTTCGTAGACCAGGCCGAGGTGATGACGCGCCGCAGCTTCGGCCAGCAGTGCGGCGGACGAGGCCGAACCGATCTCCTCGTCCGGGTTGAGCAGCACCTCCCAGCCGATGCGATCGCGATGCGGCGATTGTTCGAGCGCCGCGAGCGCCGCCCACATCGCCAGCAGGCCGCCCTTGAGATCCGCCACACCCGGTCCGCGCAGCACGTCGTCCGCCGGCGATATGACGCTCTGGAAAGCGGAATCGGCCGGGTAGACGGTGTCCAGGTGCCCGCACAGGAACACGCGCAGCGGCGCCTCGGGGCGCTTGCGCAGGCGCACCGCCCGTCCGACCGGGCGCGCATGCAGCAGGCCGTCGTCACCGGTCGACGCGAACGGCGCCAGATCGATGAACTCCGTGGTCGCACCCAGCGAAGCGAACCGGTCCGCCATGTCGCGACCGACTGCGTTCACGCCCGCGACGTTGAAGCTGCCGGAATTCTGGTCGGCGAGACGCACGAGGAACTCGCGCATCGCGGGAAGCTGCGCGTCGATCCAGTCCAGCGGGTTCGCCAGAGCGTTCACGGTGCGAGTGTAGAACGTTGCGACTCCGTAGCCCGGACGTTGAATTTCGCGAAGCGAAAGAGCCGGGAGGGCGACCGCCCGGGACTCCATCCGGGCTACCCTGTAGACGTCCCTGACGAGCGAGGCGCCGTGCAACGCCGACACTTTCTCGCGCTGCCGCTGCTGCTGGCTCCCGGGTTGCTGCGTGCGCGGGAACCCGGGCTGTGGGAGCAGTCGACGCTCAACCAGATCCTCAAGCGCGGCGAACTGCGCGTGGGACTGGAAGCGGGCTACATGCCGTTCGAGATGCTCGACCGCAACGGTAATCTCATCGGCTTCGACATCGACCTTGCGCGCAAGATGGCCTCGGTGATGAAGGTCAAGGTGCGCTTCGTCAACACGCAGTGGGACGGCATCATCCCGGCGCTGCTCACCGACAAGTTCGACCTGCTGATGGGCGGCATGACGATCACGCCCGAGCGCAACCTGCAGGTGAACTTCACGCGCCCGTACATCGTGATCGGACAGACCGCGCTGCTGGCCAAGAAGCTCGAGGGAAAGATCACGCAGCACACGCAGCTGGACGATCCGAAATACATCATCACCAGCAAGCTCGGGACCTCGGGCGATCTCGCGGCCCGGCGATTCTTCCCGCGTGCCCAGCTCAAGCGTTTCGAGAGCGAGGCCGACGCCTCGCTCGAAGTGCGCAACGGTCGCGCCGATGCGTTCATCTACGACTTCCCGTTCAACGCGATCTACGCGTTGCGCTATGCCGGCAACGTTGCGCATCTCGCCGAGCCGTTCACGAAGGAGAACCTGGGCTGGGCGATCCGCAAGGGCGATCCGGATTTCCTCAACTGGCTCGACAATTTTCTCGACGCGATCCGCAACGACGGCACCTACGACCTGCTCTACAAGCGCTGGTTCGACAGCACCGCGTGGATGAAGAATCTTGAGGGCTGAGGCTTCCGATTCGCGCGGCGGGTGGGTGGGACATCTCGCCGCGGCCATCGTGGTTCTCGCGGTGGGTCTGAGCCTGTATTACGCCAGCCGGCAGATCGACTACGAGTGGCGATGGGAGCGCGTTCCCCATTATCTGGTCGAGACCGGCGGCACTGAAATTCCGGCGCCGTTCGATGGCACGGTGAAGTTCGCGCCGGACGGGCAAAGCCTGACGCTGACGCCGCTGCTCGGTGGCGGCGAGCCCGTGACGGTGGCGGGTTTCGATCGCATCGAAGTGTCGGACGGCGACATCGTCTTTGCGGGCAACACGCTCGGTCGTGAACACGGCTGGTCTGCCGGACCGCTGGCGATCGGCCTGTGGATGACGCTGAAGATCTCGCTGGCGTCGCTGGTGTTCGCGCTGATCCTGGGCCTGGTCGTCGGACTGGGTCGCGTGTCCCGTCGTGTGGTGTCGCGCGACCTCGCCGCGCTCTATGTCGAAGTGATCCGCGGCACGCCGCTGCTCGTGCAGATCTTCATCTTCTACTTCTTCATCGGCACGGTGCTGTCGCTGTCCGCGTTCGCGGCAGGTGTTGCGGCCCTGTCCGTTTTCACGGCCGCCTACATCGCCGAGATCGTGCGCGGCGGCATCGAGGCCGTTCCGCGCGGGCAGACCGAAGCCGCGCGCTCGCTGGGCATGAGCGCGTTCCAGGCGATGCGCCACGTGGTCCTGCCGCAGGCGCTGCGCAGCACTTCGCCGGCGCTGGCGGGGCAGTTCATCAACCTGATCAAGGATTCTTCGTTGGTCTCGATCATGGCGCTGACGGATCTGACCAAGGCCGGGCGCGAGGTGGTGAGTTCCACGTTCAGTCCGTTCGAGGTGTGGTTCTGCGTGGCCTTGCTGTACCTGGCGCTGACCGGGACGTTGTCGTTCGCGGTGCGGCGGCTGGAACGAAGGCTGGATCGTCATGACTGACGCAAGGCTGCTGATCGAGGTGCGTCACGTCGACAAGTGTTTCGCCGGCACCGGCACGCAGGCGCTGAAGGACGTGTCGCTGTCGATCCACGCGGGCGAGGTCATCTGCATCGTCGGCCCGAGCGGCTGCGGGAAGTCGACGTTGCTGCGCACGCTCAACGTGCTCGAGCCGGTGAGCGCGGGCGAGGTCTGGATCGAGGGCGTCTCGGTGCATGCCCGCGGGGCGCGGCTGGATCGCCTGCGCACGAAGGTGGGCATGGTGTTCCAGCAGTTCAACCTGTTTCCGCACCTGGACGTGCTGGAGAACCTGATGCTCGCGCCGGTCAAGGTGCTGCGCCAGCCGGTGGCGACGGTGCGTGCCCGGGCGCTGGCGCTGCTCGAGCAGGTGGGCCTGGCCGACAAGGCGCGGTCGCGGCCGGGGCAGCTCTCGGGCGGCCAGCAGCAGCGCGTGGCCATTGCGCGGGCCCTGTGCATGCAGCCGGACGTCATGCTGTTCGATGAGCCCACCAGCGCGCTCGACCCCGAGATGGTGGGCGAGGTGCTCGACGTCATGCGGGACCTGGCGCTCAAGGGCATGACGATGTGCATCGTCACCCACGAGATGGTGTTCGCGCGGGCGGTGGGGACGCGTGCGGTGTTCATGGAGGCCGGCAGCATCGTCTGGCAGGACGCGCCGGAGCGATTCTTCTCGAACCCGGAAAATGCACGCCTGAGGGCGTTCCTGGGTCAGGCGGGCTGATGCGCCGCCGAGCAGCCCCGGGTGCGGGCGAATGCGGTCGAGGCATCCGCCGGCGAACCCGGGCTCCCCGCATGGCGTGCGAGACGGCCATCCCCCGACCTCTTAGAATTGCCGGACGTCTCCGTAGCTCAGCTGGATAGAGCGCGCCCCTCCTAAGGGCGAGGTCGCAGGTTCGACTCCCGCCGGGGACACCAATCGCTGCGCTTGAGGCGGTGTCGTGGCGACCCGGCATCTCGTGCGATCGCGCCGACGGCGCAAGCCCCTCGGCTCCTGACTGCGCGCGCTCGTCGCCTGCCTCTCCGCGGTTCGACCGAAAGCGGGGATCGTGGGACCGGGGCCCCGGTCTGCCGTTGCCGGGGACTCGAAAAACCAGACACCCGACTCGGGTTTGTCAGCCACTCGCAAACCTCGGCCAAACCTTCGAAAACACTTTCCTTTTGCCCGCGAGTCGGTTGTTTGGCCTGTACTTTCAAGATAGCATCCGGGCCATACAAAGCCGCGCCATGCTTGCGGCAGTCTGGGGGTTATATGGGTAGTCACCGTTTCCTGCGGGCTCTCTGCGCCGCCCTTTCCGCGTTGACGATCGCAGGTTGCGGAGGTGACAGGCCGACGTTCGACGGATCAGACGATGGTGGCGGGGGCACGGGAAGCCCCAAGGTTGCCGGAATCAACCTGATCGCCAGCAGCGCGACCCTTTCTTCAGATGCCGATTCGGCCGCAGAAGGCGTGCCGCTCACCGCCATCGCGGTGAATTCCGGCAACAGCGCGGTGGCCGGCGCCACCGTCAGCTTCACCGCCAGCTCGGGCGTCATCGTCGTTTCCAGTGCGACCACGGGAGCGGACGGCAGCGCCACGGCGACATTGCATACGGGCGGTGATCCGACGCCCAGAACCATCACGGTGACGGCGAAGGTCGGCGGCGCGACGCGTTCCGCGACGATCGAGGTCATTCCCGCCGGTGGTGGCGGACCCCAGTTCAGCACCATCACCCTGTCGCCAGGCTCCGCAAACCTTCCTTCGGATGCGGATACCTCGGGAGAAGGTCTGCCGCTGCAGGCCATCGTCAAGAATGCAGCGAACATCGGCGTCGCCGGTGTCCAGGTGGCCTTCGCCGCCACTTCCGGCCAGCTGGTGGGCGTGGTCGGTACGACGAATTCGGACGGTATCGCCACCGCGACGCTCACCACCGGAGGCGACCCCACGCTGCGCACCGTCACCGTCACGGCCAGCGCGGGCGGTCAGAGCGATTCCAGCACGATCAATGTCGTCAGCCCTCAAGCGGGCCAGGGTGTCTCGAAGGTCACGGTGATTTCCAGCAATCCGACGCTGGCCAATAACGCGGTCAATGCCGCCAACGGCGTGACCATCACCGCCATCATCACGGACGCCAACAACAACGCCGTGTCCGGCGTCAACGTCGGCTTCGCCGCGACGTCGGGCCAGCTGGTGAACATCGTCGGAACAACGGATGGCAGCGGCCGCGCGACGGCGGTACTCACCACCGGTGGCAATTCGACGCTGCGCACGATCAATATCACCGCGACGGTCGGCACGCTGAGCGCGAGCCTGTCGCCGCCTATCCAGGTGGTCAATTCGGCGGGCCAGGTCGGCAATCCCGCCGCCATCAATCTGTTCTCGAGCAGCGCGACCCTCGCTTCCACCGGCAATACCCAGGCTACCGGCGTCAACCTGACGGCGGTCATCACCGATCTGGGCAACCGCGTGGTGCCGGGCGTACCGGTGACCTTCACCGCGAATTCCGGCGCCATCATCGTCACGCAGGGCACCACCGACGCGAGCGGTGCGGCCCAGGCGGTGCTGACCACGGGCGGCGTGAGCACTCCGCGAAATATCCAGGTGACCGCTACCGCGGGTGGGTTCTCGTCCACCATCAACATTCAAGTGATCGCGCCCTCCGGCGGCCCCACGGTCGGAGCGATCAGCCTGATCGCCAGCAGCCTGCAGTTGCCGTCGGATGCCGACACCGCGGCCGCAGCAGGTGTGGTGACGCTGACCGCACTGGTTCGCGACGCCAACAACAACGCGGTCACCGGTGCGCCGGTGACGTTCAGCGCGACCTCCGGGCAGCTCGTCAGCATCAGCGCCACCAGCGATGCGAATGGCGTCGCCACGGCCAAGCTGACCACGGGCGGCAATCCTGCACTTCGCACCATCTCGGTGACGGCGAGTGCCGGTGGGCTCAGTTCCACGATTCAGGTGCAGGTCGTTGCCGGAGCCTCGGGTCGTTCCGTCGCCTTCGTCACGCTGAGCACGAGCAGCAGCACCTTGCTCTCGACGGCGAGCAGTCCCGCGCAGGGCGTCGCGCTGACGGCCACGGCGCTGGACTCCAGCCTCAATCCGATTCCCGGCGTGACTGTGGAGTTCGCGGCCAACGCGGGCGCCTTGGCGAACATCGTTGCCGTCACCAATGCCAACGGACAGGCGACCGCGGTGTTGACCACCGGTGGCAATACCAGCCTGCCGCCCTCCATCACGGTCAGCGCCAGGGTCGGCACGATCAGCGATTCGGAAGTGATCCAGGTGGTCAACCCGGTCAGCAACATCACGCTGATCAGTTCTTCGCCGCAGTTGCCGTCGGGCGCTGTCCTGCAGGCCAACGGCATCACGCTGACCGCCATCATCAAGGACTCGCAGGGCGTGGTGGTTGCCGGCATTCCGGTGACGTTCGCAGCGCCGGGCGCCGCGATCCAGGTCACGCGGGGCACCACGGATGCGTCGGGCACCGCCACCGCAGTGCTGACCACGGGCGGCAATCCGGCCAACCGCACGGTCAATGTGACCGCGTCGAGTTCGGGAGGGAGCAGCAATACGGTGCAGATCGCGGTGGTCGGTACGACCCTGCAGATCAATGGACCGATCACCGTGGGCGCTGGCCAGGTCCAGACCTATCAGGTGGTGTTGCGCGATTCCACGTTGGCAGGCATTCCCGGTCGCTCGGTGACCGTGACGTCCCTGCTGAACAACCTGCCGCCCGCGCCTTTGAATTCCGCTTCCGTCGTCACGGATTTCAACGGGACTGCGAGCTTCAGCTATACCGGCACCAATCCCGGCAGTGACACCTTGAGCGCTGATGCCGGAGTGCTCAACGCCACGGCCGCGCTCAATTTGACGGTCACGGCCAACCAGTTCACCTACCTGCTGCAGTGCCAGGACCTGATCGATAACGAACTCCCCGGCGACGCGGGCGTGGATTTCGGTGTCGGGGCTGGATTTGATGGCCAGTGCGCTTCAGCAACCGACGACAACGAATCCGCATTCATCGGCGACGGTCCGGTCGTGGCGATTGGTCCGCCGACGCAGGGCACGCGACTTCGGTTCGTGTACACCGAGGCCGGGGTGCCGATCGTAGGTCAGGTCGTCAGCTACAGCGTGACGCGTGGCTACCTGAACAACGTCCCGGGCATGAAGCAGGTTGTTGGGGCCATAACCGGTCCGGGCGGGGTCATCGATATCGACATCCGTTCGAATGGAAGTGACGGCGCTGGAGAAACCATCGTCTCGCTGCAGAGCGCGTCGGGAAGCTCGGTGACCAAGTCGGTGCAGATCCTGGCGAATGCTCCGGCCAACCTCGACCTTCAGGCGACCCCGGCCACCATTCCGGTATCGGGTTCGAGCACGTTGACGGCGGTCGTGCGTGACGCCAGCAACAATCTGGTGGCCAACCAGAGGGTCGACTTCCTGTTGACGGACGCCACCGGCGGAACGTTGTCGGCCGCGTCGGCAGTGACCAATTCGGGCGGCACGGCAACCGTGACGTACCGGGCTTCGACCGTTCCCAGCGCCACCAATGGCGTCGCCATCGCCGCGTCGATTCCTGCGACCGCCATCACGGATACGGCGAACATCACCGTGGGCGGGCAGGCCCTGTTCATTTCGCTGGGCACCGGCAACACCGTCGCCGAGCCTAGCCCCACGGTTTACAAGCTGCCGTATTCGGCGGTGGTGACGGATGCGGCAGGCAATCCGGCGCCTTCGAACACCACGTTCCGCTTGACCGTGATTTCCGTGGCCTACCAGAAGGGTGCGTTCGCAACTTGCGTGACGCCGCCTGGAATCTGGGTCCCCTCCTACACCGTACCCGGACCGTCCCTGAGCACCGGGTTCGGCAGCGGATGCCGGACGGAAGACGTTCCGGTCGGTTTGGGTAACGGCATTCTCGATGCGGGCGAAGACCTCAATACGAACGGCATTCTCGATCCGGGCAATGTCGTCACGGTCCCGAGCACTGTTCCGCTGGTGGACGGCGTTGCCGATTTCGATCTGACGTATCCGCAGGATCGTGCGTACTGGGTCGCGGTCACGCTCAAGGCGACGGCGTCGGTGGCGGGTTCCGAATCGGTGGCGATTACCAGCTTCGTTTTGCCGGGTGCTGCGCCCGACTATGCCGACTGCACCATCGCGCCGCCGGGACAGATCAGCCCTTACGGCACGGGTGCGAGCTGCGGCAGCACCGTCAACGCCCAGTGCTCCGATGGCGTCGACAATAGCGCCAACGGGTTGATCGATATTGCCGATCCCGGCTGTCACACCGACGGCAATGCCGCGAATCCGACGTCGTACAACCCGCTGGACAACTCCGAGGCCCTGCCGCAGTGTTCTGACGGTATCGACAATGACGCAGACACTTTTATCGATACTGCCGATCCTCAATGTCACACCGACGGCAACGCTGGGAATGCGCTGTCGTATAGCCCATTGGACAACAGCGAGGCGCCGTGATCGTCGGCGCCGATTAGAGAGGCCCGCCACCGGTTTGCGAAGACCGGTGGCGGGCCTCCGCACTTCGATGCCGAGGCAGTCGCCGGTTTGTCCGATTTGCCCGAAGCGGTTCCATGACGACCGCACGAACCATCTGATCGCGACGACCGTGCGAAATCCCGATTCGCCATCGACGACGCACGACGCAGCAACACGAAGGCTCCGTTTGATCAAACCGCGGAACTTTTGATCGGACTTTCCGATCGGACCTGATGCTGCGATGGGCCCGCAGCGTCGGCCAGCAGCACTCCTTCCCCAAAGAAAAATAATGATGAGAAAGACGCGATCAGTGAAATCGCCCAACAAGATCGCGTGCGCTCTCGTCCTGCTCGTGCAAGCGCTGTGGCCGACCCACGGCCTGGCGGCCAAGCCTCAGCCCCACGGCCCGGCAGCCAAGCCTCAGCAACCCGGCTGGACCGCCCTGCAAGGCCTCCAGCGCGACGGCGCCCGCGTCAGCGCCGTAGTGCAGAACCTCACTGGCGCCGAGCTCTACGAAACCCTCAACGCGAAGACGCGCCTGTCGCCCGCTTCGATCACCAAGCTCGTCGTCGCGGCGACCGCCTTGGAGGTCTGGCCGGCCGACAAGAGCTTCGAGACGCGCGTGATGCTCAATGGGCGCGTGCAAAGCGACGGCCGCGTGACGGGTGACCTGATCCTGAGCGGCGATGGCGATGCGACGCTCGATCATCGTGATCTGTGGACCTTGGCGGGGCAGGTGAGGGCGGCGGGCATCCGCTCGGTGAGCGGCAGCCTGGTCGCCAATCCCACGTACGGTCCGCTGGGTTGCGACAACGTGGACCGGTGCGAGGCGCTGGAGAGCAGCGACACTGCGTTCAATACGCCCTTGTCCGCACTGGCGGTCGACTTCGGCACCTGGTGCGTCGAAGTCATTCCCACGACTTCGGGCGAGCCCGCCCGGCTGCGCGCCTGTGGCGGTACGCCGTTGCCGGTGGCGGTCGAGGGCAGCATCAAGACCGGCGGGGCGCGCACCAAGGAAAACTTCTGGATCGGCCGCAGCACGGCCGACGGCGGCGACGTGCTCAAGGTCGGCGGCGTGATCGCACAGGGGGATTCCAAAGAGGTGTACCGCGCGATGTCCGACCCGGCGATGGGCGCGGCGCTGCTGCTGCGCCAGATGCTCGCGGAACTGGGCGTGACCATTGCGGGCAAGACGCGCGTGCAGTACGGGCCGCCAGCCCAGGCCGACAGCGTGCTCGCGCGCGTGCAGGGCGTGGCCCTGCGCGAGCAGCTCAGCCGGATGCTGCGATATTCGAACAACTACGTCGCCGATCTGCTGACGCTGAACATCGCGGCAGCGCGCACGCCCAAGCCGCCGTCGCAGCTATCCGAGGCATCGCTGACCTTGACCGGCGCGCTCACCCGCAATGCAACGAGCGGCAGTAGCAGTCCGCGGCTGTTCAGTGGCAGCGGCCTTACGCCGGAGAACGAGATCTCGGCCGCCGAAATGGTCTCGATGCTCGACTACCAGTACCGCAACACCGCGACCTTTCCGGCGTTCTACGGCGGGCTGGTGGTGCCGGCGCAGGCGCCGTTCGCGTTCCTGCGGGGTGGCAGCCGCGAGTGGCAGAACCGCGTGGCGCTCAAGACCGGGACGATGAACGATCCGGTCTCTGTTTGTGCCGTGGCGGGGTATCTGCGCCGCAAGGACGGGGGCTGGATGGCCTTCGCGATCCTGATCAACGGCAGCGATGCAAAACGCCACGTGCCGCTCTACAAGTCGATGGAAGCCATCCGCGCCGATATCGACGGACTGCTGGCCCGCTACTGAAGGCGCCGGCGCGGCGCGATTGTCAGGCCCCTGTCCGGGCAGTATGGTTCAGGCATACAGCGGCGATCCGGGGAGACAGCGACATGGCGAAACTCGATTCGGTGGTGGTGCGTGACTACATGACCCCGGTGGAGAAGCTCGTGAAGTTCGCTCCGCACACGGAAGTGATGGCGGCCATCAACCTGCTCGTGAAGCACCACATCAGCGGTTCGCCGGTGGTCGACGCGAATGGCCAGGTCGTCGGCATGCTCTCCGAGATGGATTGCATGCAGGTGGGCCTGATCGCGGCCGAGGACACCTGCGTCGCCGGACCCGTCAGCCAGTTCATGAAGGGCAACGTCATTTCGGTCTCCCCCGACGACAGCCTCACGCAGCTCGCGCAGATGTTCCTGAGCAAGCCTTTTCGCCGCTATCCGGTGATGGAAAACGGCAAGCTCGTCGGCCAGATCTCGCGTTCGGACGTGCTCAAGGCCATCAGCTCGCTCTGCTGATGCGGGACACGCGGTGAGAGGCACGCGCAAGGACGAGGACGACCACGACGAATCGTCGGTCCCGGTTCGACTCGACAAGTGGCTGTGGGCGGCGCGTTTCTATCGGACTCGCAGCATCGCCAAGGAGGCGATCGAATCCGGTCACGTGCGCTATGACGGCGAACGCGCCAAGGTCGGGCGTGCGGTGCGCGTGGGTGCGGTCGTCAACCTGCGCCAGGGCTTCGATGAACGCGAAGTGATCGTCAAGGGTCTGAGCGACCAGCGCCATGGCGCGCCCGAGGCGCAGCAACTCTACGAAGAAACTGCGGACAGCCTGCGCCGGAAGGAAGACGCGCGGCTGATGCGCAAGTCTGGTCCGATGTTCGACGTGGTGCGTCCCGAGCGTGACCAGCGTCGTGCTGGCACCCGTTTCAAGCGAGGAGAGTGATGACGATGGGCAGCAGCGGAAAGCTGATCGAGGACTCTGCCGGCATCGCCGCCGTGCTGGCGGCCACCCGCCGCATCGCCGTGCTCGGCATCAAGACCGAAGAGCATTCCAGTCAGCCGGCGTTCTACGTGCCGGCCTATCTTGTGCAGGCCGGCCTCGATGTCATCCCGGTGCCGGTGTACTACCCGCAGGTCACGCAGATCCTCGGGCGGCCGGTGTTTCGCAAGCTGGCGGACGTCCCCGGCGAGATCGATCTGCTCGACGTGTTCCGCCGTCCGCAGGACCTGGCGGGCCATCTCGACGAGATCCTGGCCAAGCGCCCGAAGGCGGTGTGGCTGCAGCAGGGCATTCGCGACGATGCGTTTGCCAGGAAGCTGGCCGACGCCGGTATTTCGGTCGTGCAGGATCGTTGCCTGATGGTCGAGCATCGCAACTGGGCAGGCTGACGCGCTTTTCTTCTTCAAACTTCCATCAGAAAAACCTGAGCCATGAAACGACGAGATCTCCTCGCTGCGGCCCCGGCCTTGCTCGCCGCCGGGTTCCCCTCCGCGCTGGCCTTGCTCGCCTCTCCTGCCAACGCGGCAGAACCCCTGCGCAAGCTCGGGGAAGCCGAGAAGTTCGACTACGCCACCCTCAAGGGTCGCGCGCGCACCTTGTCCGCGCAGCCGTGGAAGTCGCGCACCAGCGAACTGCCGGCCTCGGTCAGCGGCATGGACTGGGACCAGTACCAGTCGATCCGCTTCCGCGACGATCACCTGCTGTGGCGTGATTCCGATTCGTTTTTCCGCGCGGCCTTCTTCCACCTGGGCCTGTACTTCAAGTCGCCGGTCCACATGTACGAGCTGGTCGACGGCAAGGCGCAGGAATTTGCCTACGACTCCGGCATGTTCGACTACGGCAAGAGCGGCATCGATGGCAAGAAGCTGCCCAAGAACCTGGGCTTCGCAGGCTTTCGCGTGACGTATCACACCGATCGTTCGCGCGATGTCGCGGCGTTTCTCGGCGCCAGCTATTTCCGGGCAGTCGGTGGCGAGTGGCAGTACGGGCAGTCGGCGCGCGGCCTTGCCATCGATTCGGGTATGGAACGGCCCGAGGAATTTCCGGACTTCGTCGCCTACTGGCTCGAGCGGCCGGCGCCGAACTCCAACAAGCTGATCGTGTACGGCCTGCTCGATTCGCCGAGCACCACCGGCGCGTACCGTTTCGAGATCACGCCGGGACAGACGCTGACGATGGAGATCGACGCGGCGCTGTATCCGCGCAAGCCGATCGAGCGCCTGGGCATCGCGCCGCTGACCAGCATGTTCCAGACCGGCGAGAACGATCGCCGCAAGGCCAACGACTGGCGCCCGGAAATCCACGACACCGATGGTCTGGCGATCTGGAGCAGCAACGGCGAATGGGTCTGGCGTCCGCTGACCAATCCGCGCAATCGCCGTTTCAACGTCTACCAGGCCGAGAATCCGCGCGGGTTCGGATTGATGCAGCGGGACCGCGACTTCGATCACTACCAGGACGACGGCGTCTTCTACGATCGGCGCCCGAGCGTGTGGGTGGAACCGCGGGCAGGCTGGGGCAAGGGCTCGGTGCAGTTGCTGGAACTGCCGACCGTGGACGAGACCTTCGACAACATCGTCGCGTTCTGGGTGCCGGAAGCGCCGACCGCCGCGGGGCAGGAGTTGCTGTTCAGCTACCGGCTGCACTGGGGCGCCAAGCCGCCGGTGGAGCCGAATCTGGCGCAGGTCGTCGCCACGCGCACCGGCATCGGCGGCGTGATCGGCCGCAAGCGGGCGTACTACTCGGAACGTTTCGCGGTGGACTTCGCGCGCGGTGATCTGTCGCTGCTCGGACCCGACGTGAAGATCGAGCCGGTGATCAGCGTCAACCGCGGCAAGGTCGAGATCACCTCGGTGCGACCGCTGCACGCGGTGCAGGGCTATCGCGCGATGTTCGATCTGGTGCCGCCGGACGACACCGAAACGCCGATCGATATCCGGATGTACCTCAACGTCAACGGGCAGGCATTTTCCGAGACCTGGCTCTACCAGTGGTCGCCGCCGCCGGTGGCGGAGCGCAAGCTCGAATAAGAGGCCTGCGTCTGTCCGGATTCGCCTCGACTCGAATGTCGAGTGCGAATTTCGGAGGCGTCGAATTCGAGTCCGCTGCGGTCTCTCACCACAGAACCGCGCTCACTCCTTCGCGAGCCGCTCCTCGAATTTCTGCAGGTCGATCACACCGCGCACATGCGTGCCTTCGCCGATCACCCGAACGCCATCGTGGGCCTTGACGTTGAAGCGGACGAGCCGGCCCTCGATGCCGACGACGAACGCGGTCGCCGTCACCGTGCGACCGATCGGCGTCGCGGCGAGATGCTTGATGTTCACCTCGGCGCCCACTGACACCCAGCCCGCCGGCAACAGGGGATGGATCGCGTTGGCGGCAGCCACCTCCATCAGGTAGATCATCATCGGCGTGCCGTAGACCGCCGGCATCGTCGGCAGGTGATGACGCACCGTGAGTTCGTCACGCACGACGACGGACTCCTTGCCCTGCAGGCCGACATGGAGGGATTCGAGGGGGTTCATGGACAGGCTCCGGTCATGGTGTGGCGGTTGCCGCTGCGCTGTCGTCACGTTCGCGCGAGGGCGGCTGCGGGGATACGTGCAGGTTCGGATAGACGACGCCGGGTGTGGCATCAGGTGCCGCGGTCGCGCCCCTGTTCTTCGGCGCGCCGCTTGGCATCGATGCGAGAAACGCGGCGAGCAGCGCAGCGATGACGACGGCCCCCATCAGCATCCGCCGTCGACGCTGCCCGGGCCGATAAGGACGGTCCATCGCCTCGGCGCGCGCCAGCGGCGGCAGGTCGTTGAGATCCTTGCGGGTCATGACGCAGTGTAAAGCCGCGCCATCCACGAGAGCGGCTGCCCTCACTGCCCTCACGCCGATCCTGCGATCGGCGTCGCGTCGACGTCGACGTCGATTCGGACATGTCGAAACGGTAACGCTGCGTCACGGTGTACTGATTCACGTACGCAAACGATGGCGCGGCACTGCCCACATCGGACATCCGATTCGACTGTTGGCCGAGCGCGTGAGTTTCATCACGAGGTGTTCGTCGCGAGCTCTTGCCGCGTGGATCGGCGAGGCTTCAGAGTAGCGCCATGCTGTTTGCGCCTACCCAGCCGATCGCCAGGAACTCCTCGTCATGAAGACCGTCGCACTCACAAAATACCCGAAGGTCCGGATCAAAGGCGAAGACAAGTACGTCACCGACACGGCTGCAGTCCTGAGCAACCAGATCGACAAGGTCACCGTCGGCACCGCCTTGCTCGGCGCAATCAACGGCACGGCGTATACGGTCACCGTCGAGAACACGACGCCGGCGGAAGGGAATTATTGTTCGGCGACGTGGGCGGGTACCGCCAAGATGATCACGGCAATCGAGCAGAACGACGCCGCAACGTTTCAACGCGAAGTCGCGGCTTCGCTGGCCACGGCGAAGCGCCGCGGAATCACGCTGGAACATCTGGGTCGGCAGCTGGCCAACGGTCTGACTCCGGTGACCTACCAGGCCATGAACAACGCGGTCCGCAACACGTCGAACATCGTCATCGGACGCGGGCGATCAGGCGCGCAGGCCCAGGAAGACATCGGCGCCCGCATCATGAAGTGCATGGGCTGGCTGCAGGAATGCGCCGATGGACGCATTCCGTTGGCGAAACTGCCTGCGGGATGGAAGTGGGATCTACCGCGCCTGCTGCGCGACCACCTGACGCCGGGTACGGGGTGCCATACCACGGTCGGCTTCGATCCCTACAACGAGCTTCCCTGCTCCTTGGATCCTGCGATGCGCAAGCGTCCTCCGGCGTTCGGCCTGGCGCACGAACTGGTGCACGCCCTTCACAACATGAAGGGCGTGTCCATGGACATCAAGAACGCGAACAACGAAAGCCTGGAAGAAGTCATCACCACCGGGCTGCCGCCGTACAACTTCGAAGAGTTCTCGGACAACAAATTCCGCGCGCACTTCAGTTCCACGTCGCTGCTGCGCATGAAGTACTAGGGTCGCATCCTGCGGCGCGCGCTCGGATGCGAGGCGCGCCGCGCTCGAGGCGTCGCGGCCCTCTGGTTCGCAGACCCAGCGCTAGAGATAGTGCTGCCACCCGAGCCACAGGAACGCGAACGCGCCGATCAGCGTCGCCGGCACGCCGGTCATGTACGCGACGTACACGATCTTGTTCGGCAGCGATCCCTCGGCCACCAGTCCGCGTGAGCCGCTGGCGGCCGCGAGCGTCATCGCCAGCGCAATGCCGTAGCTGCCGATCACGATGCCCCACATGGCGACCTGCGCCGCCACGCCCGGCATCGCCCACATCCGCAAGGCCACGCCCATCGCGATGGTCATGACGCCGGTTGAGCAGAGGCCGGTATGTGCGGCCCGCCAGGCGTCGACCTTGCGCGCTTCTGCACCGCGCACGATGCCGAACAGGAAGGGAAAGCCCGACAGCAGGCCGATGATGAGGACGACGGCGCCGTGAAAGATCATGGGTCGGTTTCCGGGCTCTTTGCTTGCGCAGCGGCATTGCTGCTGCATCCAGATTCGCGAGCGGGCGCCGAGTGGGCAATTACCCATGACGTAATCGGCGCCGAACACCGCTAACCTTTCGGCCATCCCGGCATCCCTTCACGGAGAACCCCGACATGCTGCTGCTCGTCCTTGGTGTGCTGCTGTGGTCAGGCGTCCATCTGTCCGTTGCGATGGCCCCGGCGCAGCGCACGCGTCTCGTCGCGCGCATCGGGCTGCGTCCGTACAAGGGTCTCTTCGCGCTCACGATCGTCGCATCGCTCGTGCTGATCGTGATCGGCTGGCGCTCCACGCCGCCGACGTCCGCCTGGCTGCCGCCGGCCGGGATGCGTCATCTGACGATCTTGCTGATGCCGCTCGCGGTGATCCTGTTCACGAGTTCGCGCGCGCCCACCGACATCAAGCAGTTCATCCGCCATCCGCAGCTCACCGGCGTGAAGCTCTGGGCGGTGGCGCACCTGCTCACCAACGGCGAAGTGCGCTCGCTGGTGCTGTTCGGCGGACTGCTGGCCTGGGCCGTCGTCGAAGTCATCTTCATCAATCGCCGCGACGGTGCACGCGTCAAGCCGCCGCGGGTGGGCGGGTTGCGCACCACCATCAGCGCGCTGATCGGACTGCTCGTGACCGGCGTGCTGGTCTTCGCCCATCCGTGGTTCGCCGGCATGCCGGTGCTCGCGCTGCGCTAGGGTTACGGTTTCCCGATATTCCAGAGAGGAGAGGACTGTGTTCGAGATCACCCGCCAAGCCGACGTCGTCGTGTTGTCCATGCGTCACGGCAAGGCGAATACGATGGATGTGGAATTCTGCGAAGGGCTGGCCCGGCAGTTCCGCGAGCTGGACAAGGATCCTTGCCGCGCGATCGTGCTGGTGGGGCAGGGCCGCATCTTTTCGGCCGGTGTCGACCTGCTGCGCATCGTCGACGGCGGCCACGCTTACGTGCAGCGCTTCCTGCCGGCGCTCAGCGCCATGTTTGATGCGGTCTTCGAATGTTCCAAGCCGGTGATCGCGGCGGTCAACGGTGCATCAATCGCCGGCGGCTGCGTGCTGGCTTGTGCGGCGGATCATCGGATCATGGCCGAAGGCGCGCGCACCGGCGTGCCGGAGCTCAAGGTCGGCGTGCCGTTCCCGACCAGTGCGGCGGAGATCATGCGGTTCACCGTGACGCCGCAGTACCTGCAGAGCGTGCTGTACGGCGCAGGCACCTACGCCGGGGCCGATGCCCTGCAGCGCGGGCTCGCGGACGAGATCGTGGCGCCGGAAGCCGTTCTCGAGCGCGCGACGGCGCTGGCGGCGTCATATGCGGAGTTGCCGCCGAAGGCGTACGCGCTGACCAAGCGGCAGCTGCGCGAGGGCACGATCCGCCGGATCCGCCAGGACGGCCCCGCCTACGACAGCGAAGCGCTGGCGCAGTGGTCGAGCGCGGAAACCGGCGCCGGCATTCGCGCGTACATCGAGAAGACGTTCAAGCCGGCGAAGTAGACGTCGCTCGTAGCCCGGACGAAGTCCGGGGTTTTTCTCGCAAACGGGGACGACCCCGGACTTCGTCCGGGCTACGGGTTGCGCTACTCGTCTATCACTTCCGCATTCAGATCGTGCTCATCGGCGCCGATCACCTCGGCCTTGACGATCTGGCCCGGCTTCAGCGGGTCGATGCACGACAGATACACCTTGCCGTCGATTTCCGGTGCATCGGCCCAGGAGCGGCCGGTGACGACGTGGTCCTCGCCGATCTCGTCGACCATGACCTCGATCGTCTTGCCGATCTTGGCCTTGAGCTTCTTCTTGCTGATCTTTGCCTGCGCCTTCATGAAGCGCGCGAGGCGATCTTCCTGCACGTCGGGCGGCACGTGATCCGCCAGCTCGTTGGCACGCGCGCCTTCCACCGGCGAGTACGTGAAGCAGCCCACGCGATCGAGTTGCGCGGCCTGCTGCCAGTCCAGCAATTCCTGGAACTCGGCCTCGGTTTCACCCGGGAAGCCGACGATGAACGTGCTGCGCAACGTGATGTCCGGGCAGATGCGGCGCCACGCGGCGATGCGCTCGAGCGTGTTCTCGGCGAAGGCCGGGCGCTTCATGCGCTTCAACACGCTGGGGCTGCCGTGCTGGAACGGGATGTCGAGATACGGCAGGACCTTGCGCTCCGCCATCAGCGGAATGATCTCGTCGACGTGCGGGTAGGGATAGACGTAGTGCATGCGCACCCAGACGCCCAGCTCGCCGAGGCCCTTGCAGAGATCGAGCATCGAGGTGCGATATTCCTTCTCGCGCCAGGTGCCCTTCTCGTACTTGATGTCGACGCCGTACGCGCTGGTGTCCTGCGAGATCACCAGCAGTTCCTTGACGCCGGACTTCACCAGCTTCTCGGACTCGCGCAGCACGTCGTCGATGCGACGCGACACCAGCTTGCCGCGCATCGACGGGATGATGCAGAAGCTGCACTTGTGATTACAGCCCTCGGAAATCTTCACGTAGGCGTAGTGACGCGGCGTCAGCTTCACGCCGATGTCGTCGCCCAGCCCGCTGCCACGGCGGCGCGCGGCCGGCAGCAGATCCACGAACGGGTCGTACTTGGGCGGCACCGCGAGGTGCACGGCGTCCATCACGGCCTTGTAGTTCTGCGGGCCGCTGATCGACAGCAGGTCCGGGAACTTCTCTCTGACCACGTGGCTTTTCGGGCCGGTGCCCAGGCAGCCGGTGACGATGACCTTGCCGTTCTCCGCCATCGCTTCGCCGATGGCGTCGAGCGATTCGGCCACCGCGGAATCGATGAAGCCGCAGGTGTTCACGACCACCACGTCGGCTTTGTCGTAGCTGGGGACCGTCTCGTAACCCTCCGCGCGAAGCTGCGTCAGGATGCGTTCGGAATCGACGAGCGCCTTGGGGCAGCCGAGCGAGACGAAACCCACCTTGGGGGTCTTGGACCGGCGGCGCGGCGTGGCAACAACAGGGCTGGACATCAGGGGCAGGGGAAGCGGCGGCGCGGCATTGTACGGCCCCGGTCCCCGTCCCAGCCCGGAAAATCGCCTCACCGCGTTGCTGGCGCGGACGGGCGGCGACGCTTCCGGCCGCTTTTCAGGACGATCGGGATGCAGCCACGGACGGGAGCGGAGGGCGTCGCCGACAGGCTCCGGCGACGATGCCGCTCGACCTTCGAGGTGCCCGGCCATGGCCGTCTTCAAGCCGTTTCATGCGTTCCTGCTGGGCTCCGGCGTGCTGCTCGCAGCTCTGGGTCTGGCTGATCCGGAGGCGCACGCCGCGCTGCAACCGGGGTTCCCCGCGCCTGCGTTCACCCAGGTCGTACCGCAAGCCTGGCTCAATTCCAGGCCGCTGACCTGGGCGGACCTGCACGGCAAGGTCGTCGTCCTGGAGTTCTGGACCTTCGTCTGCTGGAACTGCTACCGCTCGATTCCCTGGTTGCAGACGCTGCACGGGAAATTCGGCAAGGACCTCGTGATCGTCGGCGTCCACACCCCGGAACTCGCGCAGGAGTACGAACTCGATCGCGTGAAGGCCAAGCTCCAGGAATTCGCGATCACCGATCCGCAGATGATCGACAACGATTACGGCTACTGGAAGGCGATGCAGAACCGCGCGGGGCCGGCTTTCTACCTGATCGATCGCAAAGGGCAGGTGCGCGCGCGGCACATCGGAGAGACGCATGCGGGCGACCGCAGTGCGAAGGCAATCGAGGCGGATATCCGGGCCCTGCTCGCAGAGCCCGCCGACTGACCCGTAGCCCGGGTGCAACCCGGGGATGGTCCCGCTCGGCGAGCGAGATCCCGGGTTGCACCCGGGCTACGGGGGGTCAGGCCTGCCGCAAGCCCGCCAGCTCGCGCACCGCCACCGACAACGCCGCATGGTCATGCGCGCCCGAGGTCTGCATCTCGGTGAGCCGGCCCAGCGCCGACTCCAGGCGTCCCGCGCGGGCCTTGGACCACACCTCGATCCCGCCCGCGGCCAGCGCTTCGCGGGCCAGATCCCGCAAGGCGCGGTAGGCGTCCTCGCGCAGCTTGCTGCGCGCCAGGGCCTGCCAGGGGCCGGTGACCTTCAGGTGGGCGATCGCCGGCAGCAGCCACGGCAGGCGCAGGCGGCCGCCGAGCTGGAAATAGGTGGCCGCGGCATCTTCCAGCGACACCTTGGCGTGCCCGGCCATGTCGGCGATGTCCGGCGCGCTGCCCAGCACCTTGGTCGCGGTCAGCCGCCGGGCCAGCGCGTTCGGCACCGCGTCGCCGATCAGGGCCGCCAGCTGGCGGTCGTACTCGTCCCGATAGGTGCGCGGCAGCACGTCGGGCAGCATCTTCTCGAGCCGTGTCAGCGCCGGTGCGTAGCGCGACACCAGGGCGCCGAGATCGAGCGGAGGCGCGTAGCGGGCCGACACGATCCAGGCGGCAACGTGGCGCACCAGATCGGCGGTCTGGTGAGCGCAGCGGATCGTCACGGCCGCGGGCAGGCGGTCTTCGTTTTCGTCGATCGCGCGCCAGTACTCGCCGGCGCCGACGATGTCGTGTGCCGCCGCGTAGGCGCCCAGCACCTCGCCGAGCGGGACGCCCTGATCCTCGGCCAGGCGATGCGCGAACGAGGCGCCCATGCGGTTGACGACGTCGTTCGACAGCATCGTGGCGACGATCTCGCGCCGCAGGCGATGGTGTTCGATCGTGGGCCCAAAGCGCTCGACCAGCGCATGCGGGAAGTTGTCGAGCAGCGCCTGGCCGAAGTAGGGGGCGTCCGGCAGCGCGCTGTCCAGCGCGGCCGCATTGAGCGACATCTTCGCGTACGCCATCAGCACCGCGATCTCCGGGCGCGTCAGGCCGCGTCCCGCGCTGCGGCGCTGCTGCAGCAGGTCGTCGTCCGGCAGGCCCTCCAGCGCGCGATCCAGCCTGCCCTCGCGCTCCAGGCGCCGGATCAGCGCGACGTGATCGTCCAGGTGCATCGCGGCCTGGGCCTCGATCAGGCTGATCGCGCCCGACTGCACCTCGCTGTCACGCAGCACGAACGCCGCCACCTCGTCGGTCATCGCGGCCAGCAGCCGGTCGCGATCGGGCCGCGACAAGCTGCCGCCAGTCAGCGCCTCGTTGAGCGCGATCTTGATGTTCACCTCGCGGTCGGAGCAATGGACGCCGCCGCTGTTGTCGATCGCGTCGGTGTTGATGCGCCCGCCCTGGCCCCCGGCGCCGCGCAGTGCGTACTCGATGCGTCCCGCCTGGGTGAATCCGAGGTTGCCGCCTTCGCCGACGACCCGCGCGCGCAGGTCGCGACCGTCGACGCGCACGCCGGCGTTGCCGCGGTCCTGCGCCTCCTCCTGGCCCTGGTGGCTGGCCTTCACGTAGGTTCCGATGCCGCCGTTCCAGAACAGGTCGACGGGTGCGCGCAGGCAGGCGCGGATCAGGTCGTTCGTCGGCATCGTGCCGGGCTCGATGCCGAGCGCACGCGCTGCCTCGGGCGAGACCTCGACGCGCTTCGCCGTGCGCGGGAATACACCACCGCCCTTCGAGATCAGGCTCGCGTCGTAGTCGGCCCACGACGATCGCGGCAGCGCGAACAGGCGCTTGCGCTCGTCGAAGCTGCGCTTCGCGTCCGGTTCGGGGTCGAGGAAGACATGACGATGGTCGAACGCCGCGACGAGGCGGATGTGCGGCGACAGCAGCATGCCGTTGCCGAACACGTCGCCGGACATGTCGCCGACGCCGGCCACCGTGAAATCTTCGCGCCCGATATCGGTGCCGAGTTCGCGGAAATGGCGCTTGACGCTCTCCCAGGCGCCGCGCGCGGTGATGCCCATCTTCTTGTGGTCGTAGCCGGCCGAACCACCGGAGGCGAAGGCATCGCCCAGCCAGTAGCCGTACTCGGCGGCCACGCCGTTGGCGATGTCGGAGAACGTCGCGGTGCCCTTGTCGGCGGCGACGACCAGATAGGGATCGTCGGCGTCGTGGCGCACCGTGTCCTTCGGCGGCTCGATGTGGTCGCCCACGCGGTTGTCGGTGAGATCCAGCAGTCCGCGCAGGAACGTGCGGTAGCACGCGACGCCATGGGCCATCCAGGCTTCACGATCGGACGGCGACGGTGCGCGTCGCGCCACGAATCCACCCTTGGCGCCCACCGGCACGATGACGACGTTCTTCACCTGCTGCGCCTTCATCAGGCCCAGCACCTCGGTGCGGAAATCCTCGCTGCGATCCGACCAGCGCAGGCCGCCGCGCGCCACCTTGCCGCCGCGCAGGTGCACGCCCTCGACATCGGGTGAACTCACCCAGATCTCGTACAGCGGCCGCGGATGCGGCAGCTCCGGCACCTTCGACGCGTCGATCTTCAGGCTCAGGCAGGCCTTCGGATGGCCTTGCGCATCGCGCTGCCAGAAATTGGTCCGCAGGCCGGCGCGCACCACGGATGCGAGCACGCGCAGCACGCGATCCGCATCCAGGCCGGCCACGGTATCGAGTGCCTTGTCGAGCGCTTCGGAGGCTTCGTTCTCGAGATCTGCCCGCTTCGCCGCTGCGAGAGCCGGATCGAAGCGGCGCTCGAACAGGCGCACCAGCGCGCACGCGACGTCCGGGCTCATCGAGACGATGCGCTCGATGTCTGCGCGGCCGTACGGCAGGCCGACCTGGTTCACGTAGCCGGCGAGCATTCTCAGGATGCCGACCTGCGATGCATCGAGCGCGGCTGCCAGTACCAAACGATTGAGGGCATCGTTCTGTTCGCGTCCCAGCAGGACCTGCGGCAACAGCCGCTCGGCTTCGTCTGCGGAGGCACGCGTCGCGCCCGCGGGGATCTCGACCTCGAAGTCCTGGATCCACGCGGTGTCCCCATCCCGGGACTTCACCGGCTCCGGGTCCTGGCGCAGCGTACGAATGCCGAAATGCTGCAGTACGGGCAGGACGTCCGACAGCGCGAGCGGCTCCCGCCACGCGAACAGCTTCATGCGCGCAGTGGTCCCGCCCGGCACGAGCGCGGCAACGACGGGGGTCTGACGGTCCAGGCCGGCCAGCCGCGCCGTATCCGCCGCGACATCCGCTATCGGCGTGCGTTCGAGGTAGGCGGGCGTGAACGCCTCGCCGAAGCGATCGACCAGTTTCGCGACGTCGACGACCTGCCGCTCCCCGAGTGCAGCCCGCAGTTGTTCGCGGAAAGGCCGCGTCATGCGCAGCAGGCGCTGCTCGATCTGCGCGGCGGGCGTCTTGAGCTGCGTGCCGGCCGGCGTGCGCACCTGATACTGGATGCGCGCGAAACCGCCGCGCAGGAAGTCGACACTGCGCTCCAGCGACTGCCCGCCGATGGCCTGCAGCAGCTCGTTGCCGATGCGGTCGCGCAGCTCGCGGGAGTAGCGTTCGCGCGGCACGTACACCAGTGCCGAAAAGAAGCGGCCGTAGCGATCGCGGCGCAGGAACAGCCGGAGATTCTGTTGTTCGCGCAACTCGTGGATGCCCATGCACGTGGCGAGCAATTCCGATTCGCTGGACTGGAACAGCTCGTCGCGTGGATAGCCGCCGAGGATGTCGCGCAACGCCTTGCCGCTGTACGCGTGCAGGTCCAGGTGCGATTCGCCGAGCACGCGTTCGCACTTGCGCCGGATCAGCGGAATAGCCCACGGAGCTTCCTGGTACGCGGCCGCGGCGAACAAGCCGACGAAGCGCGTGATGCCGGTGACGCGGCCATCCGCGTCGAAGTGCTTGACGCTCACCACGTCCAGCGGCTCTTCGTGACGGATCGGCGCGCGCTGCAGCGATTTGGTGACGACGATCACGCGCGCCGAGTCCGCGTAGCGATCGAGCTCTTCGCGCGGGGCGATCAGCGCATCGGTATCGGCGAGCGCGCAGCCTGGCCGCGCCAATCCGAGCCCCTGGTCGGGCAAGGGTTCGAACCGCGTGCGACCGTCGCCTTGCTGGACGGTGCGCGATTCGGACGAGGCCATGAACGTGAAGCGATTGGCGTCGATCCAGTTCAGGAACTCGCGCGCCTCCGAGTATTCCGCGGCATCGCCGCCCGCAGGAACCCGCGCGAGTTCGTCGACGTGGGCGCGCAGGCGAGCGCGCATCGAGGGGTAGTCGTCCACCGCGATGCGTAGCTGCGCATGGCGCGCTTCGAGCCGTTCGCGAAGTGAATCCAGGCTTGCCGCGTCCGGCGATCCGTCGAAGTCGACCAGCATCCACGACTCGAGAACGGCGCCCGCATCGGCGGCCGGTTCGCTGTTGCTGCGCGCCGAGAGAAGGACGCCGTCGGCGTCGCGTTGCACGCGCAGCACCGGGTGCAGCATCAGGCCGGCCGCCATGCCGGCTTCGCGCAGCACCATCAGCGTGGTGTCCACCAGGAACGGGCGGTCGGCCATGCAGGTTTGCAGACGCACCGTGCCGTCTGCATCGCCGGGGCCGATTTCGACCCTGTCGACTCCCGACGCACGCTGACGGAACCGGTCACGGTGGGCGAGCGCCATGTCGCGGAGCGCCGCCGGTGTGCGCGTACCCAGAACCTCGGGCGCCGTCGACGCGAAGTACGCCCGCAGCCAGGCCCGATCGGCCGGAGAGGCGGGTTGCTCGATCACATCCACGGTGCCTGCCCTGTCGCCATCGCTCACGGTCCGGGTCGCCTGCGGGGGGTTGGGCAACGGGGCGCAGGTTCCGTTCCCACGCGGCTCTCGATGGAGCAGGTGCTACGGGTTTGCCCCCGCCCTGCGCGTGGGAGGAAGGCACCGACGTCGCCGCTAGAATGGCTGCTGCCACGACCGGACCGAACCATGAACCTGTACGACCGTTACGTAATGCCGCTGCTGATCGACGCCTGCTGCGGCATGAAGGACATCCAGAAGCAGCGAGCCCTGCTGATTCCGCGTGCCAAGGGGCGCGTGCTGGAAATCGGGATCGGCACCGGCCGCAACCTCGGTTTCTACGACGCCAGCAAGCTCGAATCCCTGCAGGGTCTGGATCCTGCCGACCAGATGAATCCCAAGGCCGAGCAGCGTGCGCGCGCAGCCGGCCTGAAGGTGGAGCTGCTGACCTTGTCTGCCGAGGAGATTCCCGCGCCGGACGCCAGTTACGACACGGTGGTCTGCACGTTCACGTTGTGCACGATTCCCGACCCGGTCAAGGCGCTCAGGGAAATGCGCCGCGTGCTCAAGCCGGGCGGCGAACTGCTGTTCTGCGAACACGGGCGTTCGCCGGAGGAGCCGGTGCAGCGCTGGCAGGATCGGCTGACGCCGTGGTGGAGGCCCATTGCCGGCGGCTGCCATCTGAATCGCGACGTGAAGACGATGCTGCGCGACGGCGGCTTCGCGACGCGCGAGATCGAATCGAATTACCTGAAAGGTCCGAAGCCGCTGGTGTGGGTGACGCGCGGCGTCGCGATCGCCGCCTGACGTGGCGCGAAGCCCGAAGCTCGAAGCACAGCTGAGCATCCGTCCCGGCGCGGGCGCGCCGTTCCGCAAGCGCTGGATGGATCTGCTCGGCAGCCTCGAGTCGGAAGGTTCGATCACCGCCGCGGCCAAGGCGGTGAAGCTCAGCTACAAGGCGGCGTGGGATGCCATTGCCGCGATGAACAATCTCTCCGACGCCGTGCTCGTCGAGCGCAGTGTCGGCGGCAAGGGCGGCGGCGGTGCGCGTCTGACGCCGCAGGGCAAGCGCCTGGTCGCCACGTTCCGCGCCGTCGAGGCGGAGAGCGAACGCTTCGTGCAGCGCGTCAACCGGCGCGTGCAGGACAAGGCGGACATCGCGACCTTGGGACGCATGACCTTGCTGACGAGTGCGCGCAACCATTTCGCGGGTCGCATCGCGTCGATCACCAAGGGTGCGGTGAACGACGAGGTGGAATTGAAGCTGCCCGGCGGAAACCGCATCGTCGCCACGATCACCCGCGAGAGCACGCAGACGCTGGGCTTGAAGAAGAACGGCGAGGCCATCGCGCTGATCAAGTCGTCGTGGATCATTCTGGGCGTCGAGGACCAGAGCCAGGGCGCTCCGACGATGAAGCTGTCCGCTCGAAACTGCCTGCGCGGAATCGTCAGCCGCATCACGCGCGGCGCCGTGAACAGCGAAGTCGTCGTGGATCTCGGCTCAGGCTCCTCGGTCGTCGCCGTGGTGACGAACGCGTCGGCCAAGGCACTTGGGTTGGCGCCCGGAAAGCCGGCGCAGGCGATCTTCAAGGCCTCCAGCGTGATCCTCGGCGTACCTGGCTGACGAAACCGTAGCCCGGACGAAGTCCGGGATTCCCGGTGGGTGTCGCGTACATATGGACGGCTCCCGGACTTCGTCCGGGCTACGTGAGGAAGGAGCTTCCGTAGGCTGGGATGGAGCGTAGCGAATCCCAGCAGCAAGGTGACTTGCCAACGCGACGCCGGGATTCGCTGCGCTCCATCCCAGCCTACGCCGCGATGCGGCGAACTAGGCCTTGGGCGCAGCGTCCTTCTCGAGCGCTTCCTTCAAACCCGCCGGAAGCTTGAGCTGTTTCGCCAGCTCGTCGAGATAGGCGCGCTCCATGAAGCTCTGCGAATCCGCCGCCAGCAGGCTGGCGAGATACATCTCCGAAGCCAGCTCGGGGGTCGTCGCGGCAGCCGCGATCTGGGCCGGGTCCAGCGGCCGCGCGATTTCCCGCTGCAGCCAGTCGCGGGTTTCGACGTCGTCCGCGAGGTTCGCCAGTTCCCGCTGGACCAGTTCCCGTTCGCGTTCGTCGATGTGGCCATCGGCCTTTGCCGCAGCGATCAGGGCCTGCAGGATGCCGCGGCTGTGCGCCTCGGCCTCGGCGGAGGGCAGCCGATCGAGCGTACGCGTGGCGGCGGGCGCCTGCGGGCTGTCCTGCGGCTGCTGCCGCTGCCAGTCGGTGTAGGTGCGATACGCCAGCGCGCCCAGTGCCGCGGCACTTCCGTACTTGAGCGCGCCGCCGCCCATGCGCTGGATCCCCTTGTTCCCGAGCAGCAAGCCCAGCGCGCCACCGGCGAGCGCGCCCTTGCTGAAATCGGACACCTTGATGCCGCCGCCGGGAGCACCACCCCGCGTCGCCTGGCTCAGCAGGGATTGGCCCGAGGCGAGAAGTTGGTCGAGCAGATTCTTCGTGTTCATGAGGGTCGGCGATGATGGACAGCGGTATAGACCCGCGTACGTCGCCGGAATTCCATGGCGCATCGACACGGGCACGCCACATGCGCTGTCCCTATCCCCGAATCAGGAGTACCGAAATGATCAAGAAGGCATCTGCGGTCTGGAAAGGCGGCCTGAAAGACGGCATCGGATCGATTTCCACCGAGACCGGCGTGCTGCGCGATGCGCCTTACGGATTCAAGGCACGCTTCGAAGGCGGCAAGGGCACCAATCCCGAGGAACTGATCGGGGCCGCCCACGCCGGCTGCTTCTCGATGGCGCTGTCGAAGATTCTCGGTGAGGCGGGCCTCACGGCCGAACGCATCGAGACCCACGCGGAGATCACGCTGGACAAGGTGGGCGAAGGTTTCGGGATCACCGCGAGCCACCTGATCCTGAAAGCCAAGGTGCCCGGGGCGAGCGCCGAACAGTTCAAGGAGTTGGCCGAGAAGGCGAAGGCCGGGTGCCCGGTGTCGAAGGTGCTCAACGCCAGGATCTCGCTGGACGCGACGCTGGAAGCGTAGCGGCGCGCTAGGAGAGCGTTCCGTTCTCCATGCGAAGGACGCGGTCGGCGAGATAGTCCACCTCGGCCATCGAGTGCGTGACGTACAGCATCGGAATGCGCGTTTCGTCACGCACCCGTTTCAGGAACGGCAGGATCTGCTGCTTGAGGCGGTCGTCGAGCGCCGACAGCGGCTCGTCCATCAGCAGCAGTCGCGGCGAATAGAGCAGCGCGCGGCCCAGGGCGACGCGCGAGCGCTCTCCACCGGAAAGCTGGACCGGCCGGCGTTCCAGCAGCGGCTCGATTTCGAGCAGCGACGTCACGTGTCCGAGTTCGAATCGGCGAGCGCCCGGTTCCAGGCGGCGATACCCGTACAGCAGGTTGTCGCGCACGCTCAGGTGCGGAAACAGTTGCCCGTCCTGGAACACGAGCCCGAAATGGCGTTTCCACGCGGGCAGGAAAGCGCGGGTCGTACTGTCCGCCAGCGTCTGGTCGCCGAAGCGGATCGATCCTTCCTGTGGCCGCAGCAATCCCGCGATCAGCGCCAGCAGCGTGCTCTTGCCGCAGCCCGAAGGGCCGCAGATGCCGGTCGTCCCCGGCTCGATCTGCGCGCGCGCCGCCAGCACGAACTGCGCACGCCGGAACTTCAGGTCAATGGCGAGCATGGCCGTGATCCAGATAGCCGAGCCGCTGCTCTGCGCGCCGGTTCGCCAGATGTGCGATCAGCAGCGCGCCAGCCGCCAGCAGGATGGACAGCACCGCCAGCCGCCAGGCCGCGGCCTCGCCATCCGGCACGTGCGTGTACGAGTAGATGGCCAGCGGCAGGGTGCGCGTCTCGCCCGGGATGTTGCCGACGAAGGCCATCGTTGCGCCGAATTCGCCGAGGCTGCGGCTGAAGCACAGCACGGCGCCGGCCAGGATGCCGGGCGTCGCCAGCGGCAGCGTGATGCTCAGCCAGACGCGCCACGGCGGCGCACCGAGCGTCGAGGCGGCCTGTTCCAGACGTGAGTCGATCATCCGGAACGCGAGCCGCACCGGTTGCACCATCAGCGGAAAGGCCATCACCGCCGACGCGATGACCGCGCCCTTCCACGTGAACGCGAGGCGGATGCCGAAGTGCTCCAGCAGCCAGCTTCCGATCGGACCCTGCGTGCCCAGCAGAACCAGCAGCAGGTAGCCCGGCACCACCGGCGGCAGCACCATCGGGAGCTGGACGAACATCTCCACCAGGAACTTGCCGGGAAAGTTGCGCCGCGCCAGCCACCACGCGGTGGCGATGCCCAGCGGCAGCGACAGCACGGTCGCCCACAGCGCGACCTTGGCGGACAGCCGCAGCGCGACCCACTCGTCGGGGGTCAGCACCACGCGGACCGCTCAGCGCGTTGCCGGGGTGAAACCGTATCGGCGGAAGATCGCCTGCGCTGCATCGGACTTGAGGTATTCGAGAAAGGCGCCGGCCTGGCTGCCTGCGCCGCCGACGAGGGCGAAAGGATAGACGATGGGCTCGTGGCTTCTCGCCGGGAAGCGGCCGACGACTTCGACCTTGTCGCTGATCGCGGCGTCGGTGGCGTAGACGATTCCCAGCGGGCATTCGCCGCGCTCGACGAAGGCCAGCGCCGTGCGCACGTCGTCGGTGCCGACGATGCGCGGCGACATCGCGCCCCACCAGCCCAGCGCCGTCAGTGCCTGCTTGGCGTAGGTGCCGACCGGAACCACGTCGGGTTCGCCGGTGCAGAGCTTGCCCTTGTAGGCGCCCGCCAGGTCGAAGCCCTTGTCGACGGTCAGCGGGAACGCCTTGCCCTTCGGCACGATCAGCACCAGCTCGTTGCCGAGCAGCTCCACGCGCGTCGCGGCGTCGATCTTCTTGCGCTGCGCGAGATAGTCCATCCACTTGCGGTCGGCCGAGGCGAAGACGTCCGCTGGCGCGCCGTTCTCGATCTGCTTGGCCAGTGCCGAGGACGCCGCGAACACCAGGGTCGCCTTCGGATGACCGTCCTTCTGCCAGGCCGTGGCGATGTCGCCCACGGCGTTGGTCAGGCTCGCGGCGGCGTAGACCCTGACCGCGTCCTCCGCGTGCAGCGTGACGGGAAGCAGGAGAAGACAGAACAGAGCGTGACGGAGGAATCGCATGGGCGCGGCTTGCAGTGGATACGCTATGTACCGTTATATATAGCGATCATCCTGTCAAATTCGCATCGGGGAGAAGTCCATGTCGTCGAGGTCAAGGCTGTTGTCGGTGGTCGTTGCCGCGTTGTGCGCTGTCCAGCCGGTCGCCTCGCGCGCCGCCGACGAACTGCTCGAGACGCTCGCGCAGAAGGGTGTGATCTCGATGGAGGACTACGAGAAGCTGAAGGCGCAGCGCAAGACCGCGCCGACGGTCATCACCGACGACGGATTCCGCATCGCGACCGGCGATGGCGGCTGGTCGGTGCAGGTCGGCGCGCTGCAGCAGCTCGACTTGGCGGCGTACAAGGACGACAAGATCGATCTTGCCGACGGCACCGAGATGCGGCGCTCGCGCCTGTCGGCGGCCGGCACGTTCCTGAAAGACTGGCAGTACCGCGTGGAATACGAATTCGCGACCAGTTCGGCCGCGCTGACCGACGCCTACGTGACCTACAACGCGTACAAGCCGGTGCTGGTCACGCTCGGCCAGTTCAAGCCGCCGTTCGGCATGGAGGCTTTGTCGCAGGACAAGAGTGCGACGTTCATGGAGCGCGCGCTGCCGTTCTACCTGGTGTCGCCGGTCGTGGTGCGCGCACCGGGCGCGATGCTCTCGTCGTCGGGCACCAACTGGAGCGCCGCGGGCGGCATCTTCGGCGAACCCATCGGCAACGCCCAGAGCGGTGACGAGGGCTACGGCGCCGCGGCGCGAATGAGCTTTGCGCCGCTCTTCACCGGCAGCCGCATCGTGCACCTGGGCCTGAGCGGCCAGTGGCGGGACCCGACCCAGGACAACAGCAGCAACACCACCGGACAGAAGTTCGACACCGTGCGCTTCCGCGCGAAGCCGGAGTCCAACATCCTGGCGCAGCGCTTCGTCGACACCGGTGAGCTGACGGACGTCAAGAGGTACACCTTCGCCGGCGTCGAGTTCGCGGCGCAGGTCGACGCGCTGTCGCTGCAGTCCGAGTACCAGCAGGTGAGCGTCAAGCGCGGCGCGCCGGCGAATCTCGATTTCGATACCTGGTACGCGCAGCTCGCCTACACGCTGACCGGCGAGGCGCGCCCGTACCGTGTCGACCGCGGCGTGTTCGAAGGCATCAAGCCCGCGAAGAACTTTGCCCGTGGTGCCGGCTGGGGCGCGTTCGAAGTCGCGGCGCGCATCAGCGAACTCGATCTGACCGATGGCCCCGTCAACGGCGGCCGCGAGCGCAACGCGACAGCCGCGGTGAGCTGGTACCTGAATCCCTTCCTGCGTGTCAGCGCGAACTACGTGAAGGTGCTGGACGTGAAGGGAGGCGCATTCGACGGCGAGGAGCCGTCGGTCTGGCAGATGCGGCTGCAGATCGCGATCTGAGACTCCCTCTCTCCCACGCATGAAGGCGCGTGGGGAGAGAGAACGGCCGTAGCCCGGGCGAAGCCCGGGGTTGCGCTCTGTATGCGAGGGGAGTCCCGGGCTTCGCCCGGGCTACTTTCAGC
The DNA here is from genome assembly GCF_004364935.1 of Panacagrimonas perspica. GTDB lineage: Bacteria > Pseudomonadota > Gammaproteobacteria > Nevskiales > Nevskiaceae > Panacagrimonas > Panacagrimonas perspica. The sequence continues at coordinate 64,680 of NZ_SOBT01000012.1, forward strand.
CTTTGCTTGCCAGGATCTGCTCGACCATCGGTTCCATCTTCGTCAGACCCGCGGCGCGGCCATAGGCCAGCGCGTCGGCGTTCGACTTCCCCTTCACCCAGGCCTCGCGCAGTGCGAACAGTCCACCGACGCGGTTGCTGCTCGCGCAATGCACGATCGTGGGCTGACCGGGGGCCGTGGCGAGCGCTGCATCGAGCTTGCGTGCGTTTTCCTCGGTGAGGTCGCCGGCGCCCGCAACCGGGATCAGCGTGTAGCGCAGGCCGAGCTTGGCGGCGAGTGCGGCTTCGTCGAAGCCCGCGTCTTCATTTTCCGGGCGCAGGTTGATCACGTGCTTGAGACCTGCCGCGGCCATCGTGGCGAAATCGTCCGCCGTGGGCTGGCCGCCGGTGATGAGGTCGGGCGAGGGCGCGCCGGCAAAGGGGAACTGAACATCGGTGAGCTTCGTCATGGGTTCTCCTGGGAATGGTGAATCTTTCTTCGAATGAATGCGTTTGTGTGCATGCCGCCGGTGCGCGACGGCCCGGCTATGCGTATTTCGCCAGCAGTCTGGCTTTCTCGGCGATGCGCACGCGGATGTCCTTCGAGCTGGCGGCCTCGCCGATCTCCATCTCGAGGCTGCAGGCCATCATCTCGTAGAACGCGCGATCGAGCGCCTTGCGTGCGGCCGACAGTTGCTGCGCTATGGCATCGCAAGGCAGATCCTGTTCCATCATCGTCAGCACGCCGCGGATCTGCCCCTCCACGCGGCGCAGACGGTGCATCACTTCCTGCTGGTGCAGACCCTGTCCGTTGATCGCGCCGGAAGGCTTCGACGCGCGCTTCGCGGTTGCCCGCGGCGCAGTCGTTTTCTTCTTTTCCACATACCCCATGGTGTATCCTCGGATCGATCGATTTCGACCCGGATTCGCGCTTTGAGAACCCGGTCGAGGGCAAGAGTGTAGGCCGGAAGGGCTAGAAAGGAGAACGAGGAAATCATGGACATCGTGGTCGACCTGGCTTCATGGACGCGCGCGGGAATCGGCGGCGCCATGATCGGAATCGCGGCGGCACTGCTGTTTTCGCTCAACGGCCGCATCGCTGGCGTCAGCGGCGTACTGGGCACGCTGGTGCTCGACCGTCCTGCAGGAGAAGCGCCGTGGCGCGGCCTGTTTCTCGCGGGTCTTCTGCTCGGTGCCCTGCTGATGTCGCTGCTGCGGCCGGACCTTGCGGCCTCGACGCTGCAGACCGGCTGGCCCGGGATGATCGCGGCGGGCCTGATCGTGGGCTTCGGCACGCGGATGGGGAGCGGTTGCACCTCGGGCCACGGCGTCTGCGGCATGGCGCGTCTTTCGCGCCGATCCATCACGGCCACGATGACGTTCATGGCCGCGGGATTCGCCACCGTCTTCGTGATGCGTCATGTGTTCGGAGCCGCGTCGTGAAGGCCCTCGTCGCGCTGGCGTCGGGAACCTTGTTCGGCATGGGGCTGTTGCTCGGCGGCATGACCGACCCGGGCAAGGTGATCGGGTTTCTCGATCTCGCCGGACGCTGGGATCCGTCGCTGGCCTTCGTCATGGGCGGCGCGCTGTGCGTGACGTTCCCGACGTTCCAGCTGCTGCGGCTGCGCGGTCGTCCGCTGCTGGGCGAGCGCTTCTACCTGCCGACGCGCAAGGACCTCGACGCGCCGCTGCTAGGCGGTGCCGTGCTGTTCGGCGTGGGCTGGGGCATCGCAGGCCTGTGCCCGGGACCGGCCATCGCGAACCTCGTATTCGGTTCGCCGGAGGTGTTGGGCTTCGTCGTCGCGATGATCGCCGGCATGTGGCTGCGCGACCGCGTGGCGACCAAGGCGCCGCCGGGCGCCAGCAATGCGCCGGTGGCCGCCACATGATTTTTCGTCAGCTCTTCGAAGCTGACTCCAGCACGTACACCTACGTGCTCGCCTCCGGCGTCGGACGCGAGGCGCTGATCATCGACCCGGTACGCGATCGGCTCGAGCAATACCTGCAGCTGATCGAAGATCTGGATCTCAAGCTGGTCCGCGCCATCGACACGCATACCCACGCCGATCACATCACCGCGCTCGGCGAACTGCGTGATCGCACCGGCTGCATCACGGTGATGGGCGAGTTCACGAAGGCGCAGTGCGTGTCGCAAAGCATCCGCGAGGGCGAGTCGATCGACCTCGACGGCGTGCGATTGCAGGCAGTCTATACGCCGGGCCACACCGACGAGTCCTTCAGTTTCGTGCTGAATCCGTCGAAGCCCGAGGCGGTGTTCACCGGCGACGTGCTGCTGATCCGCGGCAGCGGGCGGACTGATTTCCAGGGCGGCGATGCACGCAAGTCCTGGGATTCGATCGTCGGCAAGCTGTTCTCGCTGCCGGACGACACGATCGTCTATCCCGCGCACGACTACCGCGGATGGACCGCTTCCAGCATCGGCGAGGAGAAGCGCTGCAATCCGCGCATCGCGGGTCGGACGCGCGACGAGTACGTGGCGATCATGGAAAACCTGAAGCTGCCCAGTCCGAAGTTGATGGACATCGCCGTGCCGGCCAACCTGGCGTGCGGAAAGGCTTGAGGCAGCGGCTGACCTCGCGACCGACATGTTCCTCTTCGCCCTCGGGCTGATCGTCGGACTGGTGCTCGCGCTGACGGGCGCCGGCGGCACGATCATCGCGGTGCCGTTGCTGATGTTCGGCATGGGCTGGACGCTGACGCAGGCGAGCCCCGTGGCGCTGGCGGCGGTGGCCTGTTCCGCCGCAGTGGGAACGATCGTGGGCCTGCGCGCGGGAATCGTGCGTTATCGGGCAGCACTGCTGATGGCGGCCTGCGGCATGGTCACGATGCCGCTGGGCCTGTATGGCGCGCATCACCTGCCGCTGCTGCCGCTGACACTGGCGTTCTCTGCGCTGCTGCTGGGTGTGGCGGTTCGCACGTTCCTGCAGGCACGCGCGCCGGACCATGCGGTGACGTCATCGACCACCGAGATCGCACAGGCGCCTTGCCTGATCGATCCGCGCACCGGTCGTTTCCGCTGGACCGATCGCTGCGGACGTGCATTGTCGGCGGCAGGCCTCGGCACCGGATTGCTGTCCGGACTGTTCGGCGTAGGCGGGGGCTTCCTGATCGTGCCGGCGCTGCGCCGCGTCACGGATCTTTCCATCGCCGGGACCATCGCGACGTCCACGATGGTGATCGGCCTGGTGTCGGCGAGTACGGCCATCACGGCGGCGATCGCGGGCCATCTTCCGGGCTTCGCCGCCGCGTGGTTCGCGGCGGGTGCGGTGGGCGGGATGCTCGTGGGACGCTTGGTGGCGACTCGCATCACAGGGCCCCGGTTGCAGCAGGGGTTTGCGGTGCTGACCGCAGGGGCGGCGGTTGCGGTCGCCGTGCGTGCCTTGGTCGGTTGAGGTCGTATCGAGCAGACGATCGCTGCGCGGCCAACTGGCGCCCCGTTATTTCGACGTGGTCTGTTCGCCGTGGATCGTGGCGATCACGTGTCGTGCGCCACCCTGGTTGCGGTGCTCGCAAAGATAGATGCCCTGCCAGATGCCGAGCCGCAGCCGGCCCCGATGGATCGGAATATTCAGCTCCACGCCGAGCAGGCTGCTCTTGATGTGAGCCGGCATGTCGTCGCTGCCTTCTTCGACGTGGCGCAAATAAGGAGCGCCGTCCGGGACGGCTTGGTTGAACCAGCGCTCGAAATCGCCACGCACCGTTGGATCCGCGTTCTCGTTGATCGTCAGCGCCGCCGACGTGTGCTGCAGGAAGAGATGCAACAGACCGACGTCGACGTCGGTCAGCGCCGGCAACGCCGCGACGATTTCATCGGTGATCAGATGGAAGCCGCGGGAACGCGTTCGCAGGATGATTTCGGTTTGCCGCCACATGCTACGAGGCTGACGCGCTGAAGCTGCACAGCGGATCGGTCACGGTACTCGTGGGCGACGTGTTGCTGCCGCGCGAGCGGCTCAACTGACGACGATCGGCCGCGCGGGTACTTCGCCGCGCTTGTGTCGTCGAAATCAAGCCTTGAACTGTGAGTGTCGCGAGAATCAACAGTTACGAGAGTCGGCCTTCCGAGAAAGCTCTGAACCGGTTGTGGAACCGTACCAGGGGACGCCAGTCGTTGACACGTCGCTCAGCCGGTCCACGTCGAGGCACCTGCTGCGATGAAGTGCCCTTGGAGCTCACCGACGACGCAACAACGCTATGCCCGGTGTCCCCCAAATTGACGGTCGACGGGGCAACTCTGAGAGGGGCAACTGCTGCGGGCACTCTTCTGTGCCCGAGCATCAATTCGGTGGGAGCGGTGTCGGCGGCGCTTAGAGCGAAGTTGTATGGCATCCGCGCCGCCCACGGGCGGGGTTGACGATCGGCCAAAAATGCACAAAGATCGGGTTGACGAAATTCGAGATCTGCACAAATGGAACTGCCGCTGCCGTCGACCTTCCACTCGCAACTGTCGGGCGATCGGCTCGAGACGATCTCGACTTGGCTGATTGAGGAATGGTACGCCACCGAAGAGGATCTGGTTCGGGACACCGACAACAACTACACGCGCGGCTGTACGACATTCATGCGCCAGCGCGTGCGCATCATGAAGGAGGCCCAGGGCGGAAAGTACAGCTGGTTGGGCATGTCGAGCACGGGCAATGATCTGGTGTTCACCATCGACGGCATTCCGTGCCGGTACAGCAATGACGACGCGACCAATCCGTCGAAGGATGCCGTCACTACGGCGAACCGTCATCAGGCGTCGTTCCTGGATTTCGATAATGTCGTCGGACCGACGCGCTTCTGCTTCGTGATCGATCGTGGGGTGGAGGGCATTGGGGATCCGCACGTGGAGTTCCTCGGTTACACCGCGGCCGGCACCCTGACGACCCGCTGGGTCAGCAGCACGGTGCGGGTCTTCCAGACGGTGGGTGACCAGCCCCTGGTGCAGGCGGTGCCGGTGGACAAGCCGGTGGTGGCGCCCAAGCGTCGCGACGTCGATGCTGCGAACGACGGCAACGTCGCCCGCCGGCAATCGTGACTGTTCAGTTCCTCGGCTCCAACCTCCGCCTCATCCGCTTGTTTCACGGCTTCTCGCTCGCCGATCTGGGCGAGCGGGTGGGAGTGTCCAAGCAGTTCTTGAGCCGTGTGGAGGCCGGCGCGGAGTCGGTCTCAAGCGCCCTCGAGACTGGCCTGTCGGACCACCTTGAGGTGATGCCGGAATTCTTCCGGGTGATCGATCATGACCCGATTACCGATGAGCAGTGCCACTTCCGTCGGCAGCTGACGACCAAGGTAGCGCTGCGACAGGTCGGACGTGCGCGGGGCGAGATGTTCAAGCGTCTCGTGAGCGTTCTGGATCAGCACGTTGATCTTCCCCAGTACCAGGTCCGCGGCGCCGACCTCACGTCCAATGAATCGATCGAGCGTGGAGCGGAGCAATTCCGCGCCCAGTTTCAGCTGGGCACCGGACCGCTGAGCAACATCACGCGCATCGCCGAGAATGCGGGCGCGGTGGTGACGAAGGTCGACAGCCTAGCCAATGAGATCGACGCGGTGTCATTCGCAACCAAGCGGCCCGTCATCGCCCTCAACGTCAGTGGTCGATCCAGTTGCCGAATGCGTTTCGGCATCGCCCATGAGCTCGGCCACTTCGCGCTGCATCTCGGGGTGCTGACCGGCGATCGCCTCACCGAAACACAAGCGAACCGGTTCGCCAGTTCGTTACTGCTGCCACGCGCGACCTTCGGCAGCGAGTGTCGTTTGGCGCTGCGTGGCGGAAGATTGAATTGGTCAGGGTTGTCCGAGTTGAAGTTGCGCTGGGGCGTGTCGAAGTCGGCGATTCTCTTCCGCGGCCATCAGCTGCAGCACTTCCGCGAAGATCAAGTACGCACTGGTTACATCTTCTTGAAGCGACACGGCGAAGCCATCGAGGAAAGCGAAGACCATCAGATCCCGTTTGAAGAGCCGGAAGTGCTCAGCGAAGGTTTGAAGGTGATGCGCGAGCAACTGGGGATGCCACCTGCCGCGATCGCGCGCCAGATGGGGGTGCAGATGTCGTTGCTCACTCGTCTCGTCGCAATTCCGGACGCTGCCCCGCGAGCCAACGTGGTCTCGCTTTTCGGCCCACGAAGTGGGTCAGCTCCTCCGGGCAATCCGGCCTGACGCTCGAAACCAGGACCACGACCGATGCCGCGCATCAAGATGCTAGACATGATGCTGCTGGACGAGCTGTTCGAGATGGGCGGCGGCTACGTCCTGAATTTTTCAGATCGGACGATGAGCAGCTTCTTTGCCTCCGAGCTGAACATCGACATCGATGACCCGATCTATCGGAAGGACGGAACCTCCAAGGCAAAGCGCCTCCGTTGCTTTCTCCAGACGGTGGACGCGCAGGAAGCCGTTCGCGTGCTGCGCGCGCTCTGGGAGTATCGACAGGCGATTCGCGCCCAGAACGCCGTAGAAGAAAAAGTAGTCAACGCCGAGGGGCGATATCTCGAACTGATCGGACGCCTCCTGGGTAAACCCGCGACCGTCGTGGTCTCGCCGCCGCCGAAAGCGGGACCCGATCGAACGCGGCTCGCGACGCTCCGCGATAAATTGATTGCGCTGGCTCACATACCGCCGCATCCGCGCGGCACGGCATTCGAGGGCTTCCTCAAAGACCTGTTCGACGCGCACGGTTTGAAGCCGCGCGCCGCGTTCCGTCTTGTCGGGGAGCAGATTGATGGGAGCTTCGATCTGGATAACGAGACGTATCTGCTTGAAGCGAAGTGGCATAACGAGCGGATTGGGGTGGAGCAGCTGCACACATTTCACGGCAAGGTGGAGCAAAAGGCTGCGTGGAGTCGAGGCTTGTTCGTCAGCCATAGCGGATTCACGGCGGAGGGTCTCCAAGCGTTTGGACGCGGCAAGAAAATCATCTGCATGGACGGACTCGACATGTGGACGATTCTCGAGCGCGAAATCCCACTGCATGAGGCTTTGGAAAGGAAAATCCGGCGAGCGGCAGAGACCGGTTCGCCGTATATCGCGATCGCCGAGCTTTTCAATTAGGGAAGCTTCGAAAGCCGCTCATTCAAACATCGAGACTCGATCCTCATCGAGTACCGCGAGCGCGAGGCTAGGAAGCCCGCCCATCCGACCCGGCGCCGTCAGCCTTTCCAGCCCCTGCAAGCTCGACCGGCCACTGGAGAGCCTGGTCTCGGAGCGAAGAACATTCGCTACGCTCCTCGATTCTCTCCAGATCTGTGATCACCGTCGTAATCCGCCCAAGCCAGACTCCTGCGGTTGCTGACACCGGCACGAGAACAGAAACCAACGCACAGAAACCTCGAACCAACAAAACCTCGAGGGCTCCGTGCCGACCGCTCAACGGGACCAGGATCCCGCGATCGAACATCGTGCCGAACCTCTTTCGTTGGTCGCGATCTCTGGTCATGACGAGCGTTGTTTCGAGCGTTACCCCGGTCCAGCGACCCCGGAGGGCATTCCGCACGTCAGAGATGAAATGGCGAAGCTCCTCCGAAGTGCCCCAAAGACCACCTCCGGGCCTGAACCAGATGAGCTCAGCTTTGCCATCGTCCGGGGCCTGCCTGCTTTCTATCGCCTGCGTCAGAAGCTGCACAAACATCTTCCGGTTATCTTCTAGATACGAGACGCCGACGAATGCCTTAGCAGGGGAGCCGTTCTCGACCCTCTCCATATCCCGCCATTTGCTAATGTTCACGTAGCCGCCCGACTCAGATTTGTGAATCGACGAGGTCCCCGTCATGCGGGCGTACTCGGTCTTGGACGCCAACGTTGGCTCTGCGTCGGCATTAGTCGCCAATGCTCGCGTTACCGCATCCGTGAGATGCGTGAGCCGCGCAGGCTTCTCACTGTCCGTGAGATCGGTGACGACCTCCAGTGTCGGGCTGCCCGACAACTTCAATACTTGTCGGCCCAGGAGCTGAACGTAGCTGAACTGATACGCCTCGACGGAGGTGATTGCGTAAAGCGATAGGTGATCCGGGTTATTAATTTTTCTGACGCTCTTCAGGTACTCGCGGAAGTTCGTCTGCAGGGCATTTCGCGCAAAATCCGACGTCATCGTCAGTCCCGTATCGACTGGACGAAGCTCGATCAGGTTTCGGATGTTCCTGACATTCGAAGGCGGGATCATCTTGTTGCTGATGAGATCGAACCAGATCCGATTGACCCACTCTTCAACCTCCATGATCTGGGGCGGGCCAACACCCGAGATGCGAAACATCTCCATCGCGGCGGGATGAAGCTCCACGACATCTGCAGTGACGTTGACCAAGCCCCGGCTCTGCAAGTCGGACAGCACAACGCCGAGCTCGAATTCACTGAATCCGAGGAACGCTCGTAGTTTTTCTGCTGGTAGTCGCTCGTTGAGCCGTAGGATTCTCAGAACGAACTCATCCACCAAAGGGAGGCGACGGTCGCGCGTGACCAAAGTCGAAATCAGAAACTGTCGGCAGGGAAGCTTGAAGCCGATCGGCCGAACGGTCAGCTCTTCGTGCGGAGCGTTCATCAGATCGTCTCCGCTTTCACGACATGCGCGGCCACGGCGTTACGTTGAGAAAATGCGTGCACCTGACGCATGGGGCTGACCTGTCGGCGATCCGACCACATCGGCGCTGAGCCGATGACGATCAAGCGCTCTCTCGCACGGGACATCGCGACGTTGCAGCGATTGGGTTCCCTGATGTGACCTGGATCGAACCGGCCGTTGGTTCGGACCAGCGACACAATCACGATCGAGTTCTCCTTGCCCTGATATGCATCCACCGTGTCGACACGGACCAGCTTGCGGAACCTTGGATTGAACGCATGTCCCGCGCACGCCACCTCGATGCGCTGCTTCTGCCCGGAGTACATGCAGATGACACCGATGGGGGTTTCCTCGTCGCCCTTCAGCAATTGGGTGACCAATTCCTCTTGCTGCGCAATCACGTCCAGGCATCGAATGACAGCTTCCACCTCGCCCTCGTTGTGGAACGTCGTGCTGTTAGGCAGCTGTCGCTCTTTAGCGTTGCTCAGAACTGCTGTGTCGACCCAACAGATGGGCTTGGAAAGAACAGGGGGAAGCGTTCCTGGAAACGCCAGCTTCGATTTTCGATCGGGCGACGTCGTGAGCCGGACCTGGTGTGGTTCGTAGAAACACTCCGATACCAGAGAACAGATCGCATCGTTCATCCGGTACTGCTCGGTTAATCGCTCGCCGATCTTCTCGCCGTAAGCGGAATCGAATGCGCGCTCGAAGTCGCTGCGAGTCAGTTCGCTTCGCGCGTGACCCGGAAATTCTTCCTCCAGCCTATCTACCAGTGAGCGCTCAATCATCGGCTTCAGCTGGAAGTGATCGCCAACCAAAAGCACCCGCCGCGCGAGCTGAATCGGCACGGCCAACTCACTCGATGTGCACCGTGCCGCTTCGTCAACAATCACCCAATCGAACTGCGCAGCCTCGATTCGAATCTTGGTTTCACCCACTCCTACGCAGGTCGCGGTGACGATGCTTCGCGTCTTGGCCAGAAACTCATCGAAGTTTCGATGAACAGAGCCCATCGACTGGCCCCACTCACGGGCGAGTGCCAGCGCATTGCGCGCATAAACGAGGTCCGCCTCCGAGGATCCCTTATGCCTAAGTAGCAGCGCAGCGAACGCTCGCTCGACATCCGCTATGGGATCATCGCAAGCGACCTTTAGACCGGCGATCCTCTCTGCAGCTTCCTTCACCGCCGCTTCAGCGCGCCGCATCTCGCCCGCTTGCCGATCTCGTTCGGCGGCCGTGGGCGGCGCTTCCTCGAGCAGGCGTCGAAGCCTCAGGCAAAGGCGCGCGGCTTCGCCCATCTCATCATCTAGCTTGCAGACATCGGCTACGAGCCGTTTGCTGACACCCTTGTCCGAGGTCAGGATCGACACCCGCGCCTTGAGAGCGGACTCGAATCTGGTCTTGTAGCGGGCCCTCAACTCGGCTGAATGGTACGGTTTGATCTTCTCCGAGATCCCTTTCGACCCTATTCGCAGCAGGTTCGGCTTCCCACCGAAGTTCTTGTAGAGGTTGACGAGAGCTTCGATGGCATTGTTGACCGCCTCATGAGATTGGCTCGCGATCAGGATCCGTCGCGCACCGCCCTCGGTCAGGAGCCAGTGCACCAAGGACGCTATGAAGTGCGTCTTTCCCGTGCCAGGTGGGCCCTGCAACAAGCCCACTGGCCCATGCCGCAGAAGTTTCTCGAACGCGGCCGACTGACCGCGGTTCAGTCCGTATCGCTCCAACGAGGGGGCTTCGATCGTCGTCCCGAAGTCGATCGCGACGGGCTGCTGCTCGGCGGAAAAATAACCGATCAGATTAGGGACAGCGGCCCCGCCGTTCAAAATCTTGCTGACAGCGCGGCTTCTGCGGTCGATAGAGGTCTGTTCGCGCCGATCGACCAGTCCGATGACGTCGCCTGGATACAGGCGTCGGGTCATGCCCCTAATCGCAAGCGTGCTCGTCAGATCCGAAACTTCAAGGTCGATGTCGCCGACCTTGGATCTCAACCCCGAGTAGGCCTGGATTAGGCTGTCGGGATCAAAGTCGAAGTTGCCTCCCTGGCTTCTGAACGTATAGACACCTAATCCGCCTCGGAACGCGACCTCCTGCACGATCTCGACCTCGATCCGATCGCTTTCCTCCAGCTCAAGCAGTTTCCTCCAGTGCCGAGGCACGTCGAGCCGAACCTCCGCCTTGCGCGGGGTTGCCTTCGGCACGGGCGCCGCGACGGGCACATGCTTTCGCACGTACGACAGCAGCAGCTCCGCATCGTTGGACCCGTCGCTGGCCCCGACGATCGTCAGCCGCAATTTTGTGCCGCTGCTCGACGCATGGGTCAGCTCGCCAAAGGCAATCGCAGACCGCGAGACGTCAATCAGGACGTCGTCCTTGACGGTGAGTACCAACTGATGCCGGACGCCTGTCAGGGCGTACTCGGTCGCCTGATCATCGGTTCTTCCCCGACGGCTCGTCAGCCAGTACCCGTCGCCATCGGGGTCGATCGCGAACTTGTCGGGATATCGCGTTGCGATCGCGAACGATGGCTTCGGGGGTTCACTCAGCGCCTTTCCGGTCGCCTGAAGTGCAAATAGAGCCACTTCTAGTGTTTCGATCTGCGGGCGGCTAAGTTCCTCGTCGAGCACCGCCAAGCATGCTGCAACACCATTCCCAAATGGACCGAGGAGGTCTCGAACGACCTTCACCGTCGCGTACCGATCCAGGCTCAGCTGGTTGAGGGTTTCCCAGTTCGCGGGGCACGCCACCGGCGTGCGGACACGCCCGTCACCCACCGGCGAGATGTCGAACGCATCCAGGATGCAAATGTCTCCGGGCGCGCGCCTGTACAGAATGTTCTTAGCTGCGAGGTCGCCATGCTCGCATTCGAGATCGTGAAGAGCGACGACGGTCGTGACGATCTTGATGGCGACTGACACGGCCTGCGAGGCCGTCAGGTCTGTGACTTCGCTGAGAAGTTCGCCCTCTTCGTGTTCGTAGGCGACGAATGGACCGATAGGCGACAGCCCCGCAAAAGTGAACTTCGGCAGTCCGGCTATGGATCCCCAGTCGCCCGATGAGGTGAGACTGGCTAACGAATACTGGCGGCGTCTCTTCAACAGCGGATGAAGCCTCACGCCGGATCAATCGCGCCCACTCCGCGTCGATTGCTGCCCGGTCAGACCTTGGCGGTGGCCGTCGCCGTGAGGTCGAGCGACGCGTAACCGGACGGGCCACTTTAGATAGCAGGTCGTCGCGCCAGCAGCGGTCATGTCGAGCCAGCCACGCCGATGCGAATCTCACATGCCTTAGCGCCTCCGCCTTGGTCTCATGATTACGAAGCGCAGCCGTCAACGCCTCGCGATACCTCAAGCGCTTCTCGCCCAGACTCATGTCCCGGACCTTCGCGACGAGGGCAGGAACCGTCCGCATGGCATTTCGGACGGTTGTCACAGAGATGCCGAGCCGGCGTGCCACCGCGTTCGGCGCGGCACCTTCCAGCAAGGCTTTCCGGATGGCCTCATGACGTAGCACGGCATTTTTTGGGGCCGCATGTTTCTTGACCTCTACGCCCTGCTGGATCAGGACGTCGTGGACCTGTGCCCACGGCAGCTTCAACGATGTCGCTACCCCTCGTATCGATCGGTGCTCGTCGTAGAGGTTGCAGATTACCGATGTCATCGGATGCTTCGACGCAGCGGTCGGGGGAGGTTGTCGTGCAACCGTGCATCGGCTTGCTTCGAGGGTGTACAACAGGCAGAGCACCCGAGCAGTACTGGGCTGCTTCGCTTTTGACGACAACATCGCGCGCAGCCAACGTGAAATATTCGGCCCGCCTAATTTCACGACGACATTGGGCTCAACATGGGTTCGCATGGCATCGATCAACGACGCGAAATCGACGCTCGAGCGCCTGACAAATCCCGCCGCTATGACCGCGTCGCGCAACTCGAAGGCGTTGTCTTGGCCAGCGCCGCGGCTCCCTAACCGGAGCGCGTTAAAGGAGGCGACCGCGAACCACTTGTCGAAATCCTCGTTCCCCGATCCTTCGACTTCCAGTGGACTGGGATTTCCGCATGGACAAGCGTCACCCGGAAGGGCGAGCACGAACCCGTCAGAAACAAGTGGTCCGCACTTCCCGCATCCGATTAACAGGCGCGTTCCGTGTTCATGGCACCGCTTCACCAGCGGTAGCTGATGCGGAAGTCTCCAGATACCAGTCCCAAGCTTGCCGCGATCCTGTTCGAGGCAATCGGGGCAATATGCTGGGAAAGCGGCATCTTCGCTGGCGGGGATCAACGCAGCACCAACCGTCGCTCGGAGGCCCCGCGCACCAGTCTCTAAGTAGATGCCCAGCGCCCTGTTGCGTTCTGCATCTGAGTAGTAGCGAGTGTGGAATCCGAAACTGGTGTGATCTCGCACCAGACGCTTTAGAGCGCGACCTGGGTGGCCGATCGGAAGGGCGCGCGACATGGCCACGATGCCACTCGGGCTACCCTGAATTGGGTTGCGGCGCATCGATGGGCCGAAGATCTCGGCGATCGTGGTCCGTCGATTCGGATTCGCCGAAAGGCGGTGATGGCGAACGATGCCTGAGTAAATCGTCTCGCCAAGTATGAGATCGGGAAAATCTTCGAGTTCACCGACGCCGTCAGCTCGGCGGCGAGGACGTGCGCATTCGTCGTTTCTCATGGCAATAGGAAGGGCAAAGCGAGCAGCACAGGTTGCCGATGTGTCCACATCGACGATGGCGAAGGTACTGGTAGGCGAGTAGCGGAAGCGGCGCTGACGTCATGCCAGGCAAGGAGTCAGAGGCGTGCACGCGACTGCGGGCTGCCGAGGAAGGGCCGCCAGCTCTGCTCGCTTCAGAGCCGGGCGACAACCGCGCTTGTGTCGAGGGCGGCCAGGACAGATCGAGGGACCTCGATCACGCGCTCAACCGGGAGGGACCTGCGCATCCGCTCGCTTGGACAGTTTGCGACGCGTCGTAAGAGCGGACGCCCGCGGTCAGCGGCCCGGCCGCTCAAGGCGCTTTGCGCTCATCCCGGACGGCCGTCGAAAGCGCGCACCCCATCCGCAATCTGGTGCCAGGGCTGACTGTCCTTGGTGAAGATCGCGACCTGCGGGTTTCCGAACGCGGATGGGTCGTCCATGGTGCCGCGTTTGACGATCACCAAGCCCGGCGCCCCCGGCGACCTCGTCACCAAATGCGTGCCGCACGTGGCGCAGAACTCGCGCGTCGCCGGCTTCTCCAGGTCGCTGCGGCGGAAAGCCTGCGGCGTGCCGCTGGTGTAGCGGAAGGCGGCCTCGGGCACGGCCAGCACCACGTTCGGGTTGCCGCCGGAGATGTACTGGCACTCTCGGCAATGGCACTGCAGGTTGAGGACCGGGGCGGCATCGAAGGTGTAATGCACCGCGCCGCAGTAGCAGCGTCCAGACTGGCTCATTGTAAATCTCCGGAATTGAGGATTCGCTCGCAGGCTCGCACTGCGGGTGGCCAGCAACAAGGACCATTCCGATCTTCCGGAGTGCACAAAATTGACGCTTGCGGTGCTGCCCACGCAACGTGACCGGCCGTAGCATTCTCGGCGCAGCAGTTTGCCGACGTGGGTGAGCGGTGGAGCCGACCGTGAATCTTGGGCTGCTCGGCGCTGTACGACGTTCGATATAAAGAGGGCGCGACCGTGCACCGGCCAGCGCTACCGACAGGAGAATCCGATGCGGACTGGCGTAGGTGTCCGATTCACCGTGTCCAGCCCCGCTGGTCGCGGACCTTTACCGCGTCCGGTGCCGTGGCCGCCGACGATCATGAGTGAAAAGCGGGCCTCTGGCGCCCCGAGCCTCTGAGAGGGAACCGTCCATGGCGACAATCTCTTCGTACTACTTCCGCGAATGCATCCAGGGCGCGGCGCGCAAAGGACAGGACACGGGTCGCCTCCTGACGACAGCGGGCGTGAGTCCCTCGCTGCTGGACGACTTCAACGCCCGGGGCGACGTCCGTGCCATGGCGCGGCTGGTGCAGCAGGTTTGGTATTCCATGGACGACGAGTTCATGGGGTTCACCGAGCATCGCGCCAAGGTCGGCCTGTTCGGGCTCATGACGCGCTTCCTCGTGCCTTGCGAATCGCTGGAACAGGTGCTGAAGGCCGGTGCTCGCTTCTACAATCTGTGCCGAACCGACACCCACCTGCATTTCACGCTCAACGAGGGCCAGGCCATCTTCGAGGTGAGCTTCTCGCGACCGGACCTCGACCCAGCCCACTATTTTCTCGAGTTCTGGATGGTGATCTGGCATCGATTGGCCGGCTGGATCACCGGCGGGCCGCTGCCGCTGCAGTGGGCCTCGTTCACCTTCAGCGAACCCGTCGAGTACCTCGAGGAGTTCAAGTACATGTTTCCGTGCGAGCAGCGCTTCGATCAGCCTAAGAGTTGCTTTGCGTTCGACGAGAAGCATCTGCGTCTGCCGGTCGTTCGCAATCGCGCAGAGCTCAAGGCCATGCTCCGCGAAGCCCCGCTGATGTTCTTGACGATGCCCGCCAGCGACCTGGGGCTTGCGCGCCGCGTGCGGGCCGCGCTGCTCCCGACGCAGGGCAAGATCGGGGAGTTCCCCAGCATCGAGGACCTCGCCCGTCGGTTCAACATGACGCCGCAGACCTTGCGCCGCAAGCTGCAGCGCGAGGGCACCAGCTACGGCGAGATCAAGGAGAACATCCGGCGCGACATCGCGATCCAGAAAGTGCTCAAGGGCAATGCCCGCATTGAGGAGATCGCCCTGGCGGTGGGGTATGCGGAAACGCGTTCCTTCACGCGCGCATTCCGGCAGTGGACGGGGTACAGCCCGCTTCACTACCGGCAGAAGTACTTCCGGTCCGCGACAAGCGGGGGCCGGCTGTCCTGAGCCATCGCCGGCGGTGGCGGCAGATCGGCGAGATCCCCGATCACGTCGAGATCCCACGAAAGACTTTCGATGCGTCGCACCTCCACCCGCAGACCGCAAGCGCGTGCAACCTGCTGGTGACGCTGGAAGCTGCCCGGACCGTACTGCAGCTCGAAACCCAGAGGTAGCGAGCAGATCATCGCGTTCGTTCCCTGGTCGTGCCGATCCGGGACCAGAACCACGGGATCGGTACTCGAGTGCCCGGCGTAGCGTCTTGCGAGTTGCTCGACATCCGAGCGCTTCAGCCGCGGAAGATCCGCGTGCAGCACCAGGACTCGCGTCGCACCGGCGTCCTGCAAGTGGTGCAGAGCTGACGTCAGGACCTGGTTGAGTCCGACCCCGAGATCGTCGTCCGGCAGCCGCTCGCAGCCGTAGCGCTGGCACAACTCGTCGCTCGCCGGTTCGCTTGAGACCACGGTCACCCGCAGGTCCTGTATCCATGCGAGTTCGGAGAGCACGTGTTCGGCCATGAGTCGGGCGATGCGTGCGCGTGACGCAGCCGACAGGTGAGGCGCGAGGCGCGTCTTGGCCCGAGCGAAACGCTTGACCGGGATCAGCGCGTGCATCTCACGCCTGGCGCGCCGCTCCAGCGGCGATGAGCGACTCGATTTCCGGCGCAGCGTACCCGAGCGTCGCCAGGATCTGCGTCGTGTGCTGACCCGCCTTGGAGCCCGCCCGAGGGCTCGATGGCGGCGTCCGGTCGAATCGCGGCGCCGGTGAGGGCTGTGTCATTCCTGAGACATCGCACAGGGTGCCGCGGGCGGCCACATGCGGATGCCGCTGGGCCTCCGCCATCGACAGCACGGGCGCAAAGCAGACGTCGGTGCCTTCGAGCAGGCGCGTCCATTCGTCGCGGGTGCGCGTGCGGAAGACCTTCTCCAGCTCCCGCTGCAGCTTGGGCCAGATCTCTTGGTTGTTCTGATCGGCCCACGCCGCGGGATCCAAGCCGATCATGGTCAGCAGGTCGTCGTAGAACTTGCGCTCGAGCGGTCCGATCGACACGAACAAGCCATCGCGGGTCTCGTATACGCGGTAGAACGGGGCCCCACCATCCAGCACGTGCGTGCCCCGGGGACCTTCGAACTCTCCGCGGCCCAGGAATCCCCAGTACTCGGCCATCAGGATCGAGGCGCCGTCGACCATCGCGGCATCGATGACCTGTCCCACGCCCGTCCGCTGTGCGCTCCATACGGCCGCCATGACGCCGAAGGCGAGCATCATCCCGCCGCCACCGTAGTCGCCCACCAGGTTCAGTGGCGGCAGCGGACGCTCGCCGGGTCGTCCGACGGCGTCGGTCACACCCACGAGGGAGACGTAGTTGATGTCGTGGCCGGCGGCATGCGCCAGCGGGCCCTCCTGGCCCCATCCGGTCATGCGTCCGTAGACCAGCCGCGGGTTCAGCGCCAGGCACTCCCGGGGTCCCAGTCCCAGGCGTTCCATCACGCCAGGGCGAAACGGCTCGATGAGCACGTCGGCCGTCGCAATCAGCTTCAGCACAGCAGCTCGTCCCGCCTCGTGTTTCAGGTCCAGCGCCAGAGAAGAGCGGTTCCGGCACAAGACATTGCCGGAACCATCGGCGCCGTCGGGACGGTCGACGCGGATCACCCTGGCGCCGTGGTCGGCCAGCATCATCGCGGCGAAGGGTGCAGGGCCCAGCCCCGCGAGTTCCACCACGGTCAACCCGCTCAACGCGCCCATAAGCCGGAACTCCTGCGAGGCGGAATCGCGCTCGTTTGCAGTAAAGCCTCTCTGGCGCCCACGGCGAAAGGACCAAAACGTGCGCGGGATGTCACCGAATTCGTCGCCCGCGACGGGGACGTCCTTCGCGGGTATCGGAACGGTGCACTCGAACGTCTCTTTTGGTCCTGGGTCATGAACGGGGTCACTTCTAGAGTCGTTGGATCCCATCGACCCACCGCGCCACGAGATGATCGAAGAGGGTCTCGAGCCAGGTTGGGGTGTTCGTTCCAACGGCACGCTGCGTTCCAATCGAACAGCGGATTGGCCCACTGGTCGTCCGATCGTGGACTTGGCCAGCGCATGCCTGCGTCCCTTGCGCCGCTGGGAGGGGACGGTCCGATGTGAGAGGCCCGACACCGGCCATTGCGGCGGGGATTCCTGCCCGCCCCCGACGACGATGCCGGTCCTGTTGGCCGAGCCCCTCAGCCCGCGAGAGCTCCAGGTGCTTTGCGCCATCTGCGATGGTCACTCCAACAAGGACATCGCCCGCCAGCTGCAGATCGGAATCGCGACCGTGAAGTACCACGTCCTGCAGATCTTCGGAAAGTTGGGCGTCCAGCGGCGGACGCAGGCGGTCGGCATCGCCATTCACCTGGGACTAGTGAGGCCCGACTGGCTCCCGAAGAACTCACGTTCCGCCGAGGAGAACTGGAGCGCGGAGCCCTGATGCAGAACGACGAGTCGCCTGTAGCAAAACGGTGCACTCGAAGGTCATTTTTGGTCCTAGGTCGCGGCCTTCTGCGCTCCTAGAGTCTGAACTCGGAACAGGCACCCAGCCCCGACGTCCCGGCACAGGAGCAAGGCAGATGAACCAGATGGTCGACATCAACCGCAGCAAGATCGAGCGCGAAGAGACGGCCCAGGCCCGTTGGTCGCGCTTCAAGCCGATCACCACCGGCGACGAATATCTCGAGAGTCTTCGCGGTCGGCAGATCACCTGCTACCTGTTTGGCGAGAGCGTCGCGAATCCGGTCGATCATCCCATCGTCCGTCCTTCAATGAATGCGCTGAAGGCCACCTACGAGCTGGCGACGGAAGACCCCGAACTGGCGACCGCCTGGTCGCCGCTGATCGATGCGCAGGTGAACCGCTTCCTGCACATCGTCACGTCGCCGAACGACCTGGTGATGAAGAACAAGATGCAGCGCCGCATGGGCCAGATCACCGGCACGTGCTTTCAGCGCTGTGCGGGGTTGGACACGATCAGCGTCCTGCATTCGATCACGTACGACATCGATGCCAAGCATGGCACCGCGTACCACACGCGCTACCTGGAGTGGCTGAAGAACGCGCAGCGCAACAACATCATCGTCGGCGCCGGCATGACCGACCCCAAGGGCGATCGAAGCAAGCGTCCGCACGAGCAGGCCGACCCGGACATGTTCATGCACGTCACGCGTCGCACGAAGGAGGGCCTGTACGTTCGCGGTGCCAAGGCGCACATGACTGGTGGCCTGAACTCGCACTGGATCTGCGTGATGCCGACGATGAATCTCGGCGAGAAGGACAAGGAGTTCGCCGTGATCGGCGTGGTGCCCGCCGACGCCGCGGGCATGACCTTCATCTACGGACGGCAGTCCTGCGACACGCGGGCGCTCGAGAAGGGCAGCATCGATCAGGGCAATGCGAAGTTCGGCGGCCAGGAGACCCTGGTCGTGTTCGACGACGTGTTCATCCCCTGGGAACACGTCTTCATGGACGGCGAGTACGAGTTCGCACAGGAGCTGGTGACGCGGTTCACGGCGTATCACCGCGCCAGCTACGTCTGCAAGACCGGCCTTGGCGACGTGATGGTCGGCGCTGCGGCGGCGATCGCCGAGTACAACGGCGCCGATGGCGCGTCGCACATCAAGGACAAGCTCGTCGAGATGACGCATCTCAACGAGACGATCTTCTCGTCGGGCATCGCCTCCTCGCACGAATCCAAGAAGCTGGCCTCGGGCATCTTCATGAACGACGCGATGCTGGCGAACGTGTGCAAGCACAACGTCACGCGCTTCCCCTACGAGATCTCTCGCCTGGCGCAGGACCTGGCGGGCGGGCTTATGGTGACGCTGCCCTCGCAGAGCGATTTCGAGCACGACGTCGCGGGCCCGATGCTCGCGAAGTACTTCAAGGGCAAGGAAGAGATTCCTCTGGAAAGCCGTGTTCGCATGCTGCGCCTGATCGAAAACATGACGCTCGGTCGCAACGCGGTGGGCTACCTCACCGAATCCATGCACGGCGCCGGCTCGCCGCAGGCGCAGCGCATCCAGATTCTTCGCGGGATGGATGTCGAGCGCAAGAAGAACTACGCCAAGAAGCTCGCCGACATTCCGATCGCGGTCGTTCCCAAGTAGTCCGGCGAAGACCCGTTCACACGCATTCAACAAAAGAACCTGTTCAAGGAAACATCACGATGAAACTCGAAACCCTTCTTCCCCTGGGCAAAGTGGATCCGGGCCTGCGACAGCCGGAGAAGGCCTTGGAGATCGCCCACGTCGCGCGCGATGCCAAGCTGGTGGAAGAGCTGGGCTACGACGCGCTGATGGTGGAGGAGACCAAGGTCGATCCGTTCATCGTGATGGCGCTGGCTGCGCAGGCGACGACCACGCTGGGGCTGGGCACCGCTGTGGCGATCGCGTTCCCCCGCAGCCCCACGGTGACGGCGATGAGCGCGTGGACGCTCGCCAAGATGTCGGGCGGCCGGTTCACGCTTGGCCTTGGCACCCAGGTCAAGGGCCACATCGAGCGCCGCTACGGCATGCCCTGGTCGCCCGCGGGTCCGTGGATCCGCGAGTACATCAAGGCCGTGCGCGCGATCTGGGACACGTGGCAGAACGACGTGCCGCTCGACATCAAAGGTGAGCACTACAACATCAACCTGATGGTGCCGCTGTTCAACCCGGGCCCCATCGAGCACCCGAACATCCCGATCCACCTCGCGGCGGTCAACACCGTGCTGTGCCAAGTGGCCGGTGAGGTAGCCGATGGTATCCGGCCGCATCCGGTCTGCAGCGCGGAGTACATCGAGAAGGTGATGCTGCCTTCCGTCCGAGAGGGGGCCGCGAAGTCCGGCCGCAGCCTCGACGGCTTCAAGGTGTCGATCAAGCCGCTGATCGCCACCGCCGCCACCCAAGAAGAACTGCAGAAGAAGATTCGCGACGTGCGGGCCCGCGTGGCCTTCTATGCGTCCACGCCAGCGTATGCCCCCGCTTTCGAATACCACGGCCTGGGCGACCTGGCAGAGCGCCTGAAGGTCCTTTCGAAAGAGCAACGCTGGGAAGAGATGCCGGACTTCATCGACGACGACGTTCTCAACCTCTACGCGACTGTCGGCACGTTCGACGAGATCGGCACCAAGCTGATCAACCGCTACGGGAAGGTCGCCACCAACGCCGAGTTCAGCATCCCCATCGCCAACGAGCGCGACATGGAAACCATGCGCGACCTGGTGAAGCGCATCCATGCCATCTGAAAACGCCTACATCTTCGACGCCATCCGCACCCCCCGGGGTCGCGGCCGGCGCGACGGCGCACTCCACGAGTTCAAGCCCGTCACCATTCTGGCGAGCCTGTTGCGAAGCCTGCAGCAACGCAACGGTTTCGACACCGGCGCAGTGAGCGACGTGGTGATGGGCGTGGTCACCCCGCTGGGTGAGCAGGGCGGCGTGATCCCGAAGTCCGCGGCACAGCTCGCAGGATGGGACGAAAGCGTGTGCGGTCTGCAGGTCAACCGCTTCTGCGCCTCGGGGCTTGAGGCGATCAACATCGCCGCCCAGCGCGTCATGGCCGGCGCTCCGGAGCTGATGGTCGCCGGCGGTGTCGAGTCCATGTCGCGCGTCGCCATGGGCAGCGACGGCGGCCCGTGGCAGGAAGATCCCGAAACCGCCTTCAAGGTCGGATCGGTGCCGCAAGGCATCTCGGCCGACCTGATCGCGAGCGTCGACGGCTACTCGCGCCATCAGCTCGACGAGTGGGCCGTACGATCGCACGAGCGTGCCGCAAAAGCCGGCCACGACGGTGCGTTCAAGTCGCTCATTCCGTTCCAGGACGGCGTGGGCCTTCCTGTCCTGGCACGCGACGAATTGGTCCGCGCCAACTGCACGTCCCAGGCGCTGGCGAAGTTGGAGCCCTCGTTCGTAAAGATGGGCGCCGCGGGCTTCGATGACATCGCGGTTTCGCGCTTCCCCGCCGTTCGCCGCGTCGAACACGTCCACACCGCCGGCAATTCGTCGGGCATCGCCGATGGCGCCAGCGCGGTGCTCATCGGTTCGCGTGCGGCTGGCGAGAAGCAGGGGCTAAGGCCGCGCGCAAGGATCGCGGCGACTGCGGTGGTGTGCACCGACCCGACGCTCATGCTGACCGGACCTGCACCGGCCACCCGAAAGCTGCTTGCCCAGGCGGGACTGTCGATCGCCGACGTGGACCTGTTCGAGTGCAACGAGGCATTCGCAGTGGTGGTGCTTCGCTACATCAAGGAGCTGGGTCTGGACGAGGGCCGCGTCAACGTGAACGGCGGCGCCATCGCGATGGGTCACCCGCTGGGTGCGACCGGCGGCGTGCTGGTGTCGATGCTCCTCGACGAGCTCGAGCGCCGCGATCGCCGTCGCGGGGTCGTGACCTTGTGCGCCGGCGGTGGGATGGGCATCGCCACTCTGATCGAGAGGGTCTGAACATGAGCAGCAACGCAGTGCAGGGTTGGCAGCTGACGCGGTTCGACGACGGCATCGTGCTGGCGGCGCTCGATCTCCCGGGCAAGGTCAACATCATGGACGATCACTTCATCGCCGCGATGGAGTCGTTGCTCGGCCATTTGGAAACCGCGCGCGATTACACCGGCGTGATCCTGACCTCGGCGAAGTCCGTGTTTCTCGCCGGTGGCGATCTCAAGCGGATGGTGCAGTCGCGCGCAGGCCAGGAGGCCAGCCTCTACGCGTATTTCGAGAACCTGAAGTCCTACCTGCGGCGCCTCGAGCGCCTGGGTCGACCTCTGGTGGCCGCGATCAACGGTGCGGCGCTGGGCGGAGGGTACGAGACGTGCCTGGCCTGCCATCACCGGATCGCCTTGCGAGACATGCGACTGCGGGTCGGCCTGCCGGAGATCGAGTTCGGCATCCTCGCCGGCGCCGGTGGCGTGGTGCGACTCACGCGCCTGCTCGGATTCGAAAAGGCGGTGCCGTTCCTCACCGAGGGGCTGGCGGCCGATGTCTCGACCGCGCTCGAGGCCGGGCTGATCGACGACGTGGCGGACGACGCCGAGCAGCTGATTGCCAAGTCGCGCAGCTGGATCCTGGCGCATCCGCAGGCGCGTCAGCCCTGGGATCGTCTCGACAACGCGCTGCCTGCGCACAAGCTGGACGCGGCACAGCGACGGGCCCTGCTGCTCGAGCCCGGCAAGCTGACGCGTCGCTTGGCTGGCAGTCCAGCCGAGTTCGCGGCGCAGCGCACGATGGCGCTGTCGGCCGAGAGCCTGTCGATGGACTTCGATGCGGCGCTACGCTACGAGACGCGCGTGCTGATCGAGTTGTTGCGCACCGACTACGCGCGCAACCAGATGCAGGCGTTCCTCGATCGCAAGTCGTCGAAGCCGGCGGCCGCGCAGAAGGTGGCCGCGTGAACCTCTCCGCGTCGATCCAGGCGCAGAGCCCGGGTCGGCCCGTGCGGGATCTGCTCGGCGAGTCGCCGTCGGTGCTCATGACCGAAGCGCGCACGCTGCGCGATAAAGGTCACGGCGACGTGATCAGCTACTCGCGAAAGGTCTTCATCCCGTTGACGCAGCTGTGCCGGGACGTCTGCTACTACTGCACGTTCTCTCGCGCACCGCGCGCGGGTCGCCCCGCCTACCTGACCACTGACCAGGTCATGGACGTGGTTCGACAAGGAGAGGCCGCCGGTTGCCACGAGGCCTTGTTCACGCTGGGCGACAAGCCCGAGCTGCGTTGGGACGTCGCCAGGCGCGCGCTTGAGCAGATGGGTTTTGCTTCGACGGTGGATTACCTGCACGCGTGCGCCTCGAAGGTCGTCGCCGAGTCGCGCCTGTTGCCGCACCTCAACGCCGGGGTTCTGACGACCGACGAAATGCGCCGCCTGCGCGAAGTGTCGGTGTCGATGGGGCTGATGCTGGAGAGCGCATCGCCTCGATTGATGGAGCCCGGGCAGGTCCACTTCGGATCGCCCGACAAGGATCCGACTTTGCGTCTGAAGATGATCGACGAGGCCGGGGCGCTGAGAATTCCGTTCACCAGCGGCCTGCTGATCGGCATCGGCGAGACGCGCGCCGAGCGGGTGGAATCGCTGCTCGCGCTACGGCACCTGCACGAGCGTCACGGACACCTGCAGGAAATCATCATCCAAAACTTCCGCGCGAAGCCCGGCACGCCGATGGCGCGCGCACCTGAGCCAGACCTGGAGGACCTGCTCTGGACCGTCGCCGCGGCGCGCATCATCTTCGGCGCCGGCATGAACATCCAGGCGCCGCCGAATCTCACGCCGCAGGACTACGGGCGCCTGGTCGAGGCAGGCATCAATGACTGGGGCGGCATCTCGCCGGTCACCCGCGACCACGTAAACCCGGAAGCACCGTGGCCGCAGGTCGCGGTGCTCGAGGAACGCAGCGCGCGCGCCGGCAAGGCACTGGTCGAGCGCCTGGCCATCTATCCCAGCTGGGCCGAGGACAGCGGACGCTGGCTCGACCCCGCCATCGAACCGCGCGTGCTCAAGCTCGTCGATGCACGCGGATGGCCGCGCACGGGCCAGTGGATCAGCGGGTCGCAGGCCGGCGATGCAACGGACTTCCAGTTCGATGCGCCAGCGGCCACGCAGCATTCCGCGGCTTCCTCACGGGTGCGCCGCATCCTCGATCGTTGCCGCCGCGGCATCACGGTGGGCGAAGCCGAGGTCGTGGACCTCTTCAATGCAACCGGGGCGGACCTCGCGCTCGTGATTGCCGAGGCCGATCGGCTGCGGCAGGAAACGGTCGGCGACCGGGTCAGCTTCGTCGTCAACCGCAACATCAATTACACGAACGTCTGCCTCTACAAGTGCACGTTCTGCGCCTTCTCGAAGGGCAAGGGCACCGAGCAGCTGCGCGGTCCGGCCTACGACCTGAGCGAGGCGGAGGTGCGTCGCCGCGTGCGGGAAGCGTGGGAGCGCGGCGCCACCGAAGTGTGCATGCAGGGCGGCATCCATCCGGGCTACACCGGGGAGACCTATCTCAACCTCCTCAGGATGGTGAAGGAGGAGGAGCCGCGCATGCACATCCATGCGTTCTCGCCGCTCGAGGTCAGCCACGGCGCGAGCACCCTGGGACTGCCGGTGAGCGACTACCTGCGTCGGCTCAAAGAGGCGGGCCTTGGCACGCTGCCGGGAACCGCCGCGGAAATCCTCGACGACGACGTTCGCGCGGTGATCTGTCCCGACAAGCTGTCGACGCAGCAATGGCTCGACGTCCTCAAGGCCGCGCACGAGACCGGGTTGCGGACGACGAGCACGATCATGTTCGGACACATCGAGCGGCCGGTGCACTGGGCCCGCCACCTGCTCGCGCTGCGAACCCTCCAAATCGACACCGGCGGCATCACCGAATTCGTTCCGCTGCCGTTCGTGCCGATGGAGGCGCCGATGTTCTTGCGCGGACGCGCGCGCAGCGGTCCCACCGCGCGCGAGGCGGTGCTGATGCACGCGGTGTCGCGACTGGTGCTCAATCCCTACATCCGCAACATCCAGGTCTCGTGGGTGAAGCTGGGTCCGCTCGGCGTACGCGCCGCGCTGGCGGCGGGCGCCAACGACCTGGGCGGGACGCTGATGAACGAGAGCATTTCGCGCGCCGCGGGCTCGACCCACGGCCAGGAAATGAACCCGGTGGCCATGGAATCCCTGATCCAGTCGTGCGGCCGCCGTCCACACCAGCGCACCACGGCCTACGGCGTCGTCCCCGAAGAGCAGCGCGCGAAGTCCTTCGTCGCCGCTGCGCTCGCCCCCATCGAACTCACCCCCTTTCGGCCGACGCGCAAACCGCGTGTCACCGCCGTACACCAGGAGCTTTGAAGATGTCCGAGGACACCAAGCCGTCTTACAAAATCGCGGTACTGGGCGGAACGGGGGCCGAAGGCTCGGGACTCGCCTATCGATGGTCGCGGGCGGGATGCGAGGTGGTGATCGGCTCGCGTGATCCGGCGCGGGCGCAAGCCTGCGCCGCCGAGCTGATGACGCTGCCCGGTGCGGGAGCGGTGCGCGGAGCCAGCAACGAGGACGCCGCGAAGTTCGCGGACATCGTCGTGCTCACCGTTCCTTACGCCGCGCAGCAGTCCACGGTGTTGCCGCTCAAGGACGCGCTGCGCGGAAAGATCCTCGTCGACGTCACCGTGCCGCTCAAGCCACCGAAGGTGGACCGGGTGTCGCTTCCCAGCACCGGCTCGGTCGTGGCCGCGTTGCAGAACGAGTTGGGGGCCGAGACTCGCGTCGTCGGCGCCTGCCAGAACGTCTCGGCGCATCACCTGAAGGACCCTCACCACCAGATCGACTGCGATGTTCTGATCTGCGGCGACGATGCGCAGGCTTGTGACCTGGTCGTGGCGCTGACGGAACTCGCCGGCCTGCGCGGCATCCACGCCGGCCCGGTTGCGAACTCGGCCGCGGCCGAGGCCATGACGTCCCTGCTGATCTTCATCAACAAGAAGTACAAGGTGAAGGGCTCGGGCATTCGCATCACAGGCCTTCCGGCCTGATCGCGACGTCGCCGCCCGCCCGCACGCCCCCATGGCTACCCCGCACCAAGTGTCGATGTACGGACTGCGTGAGTTTCCATGGGTCCGCGCGGGCGACCGGCTGTCCGAACTCATTCCACAGGCCATTCAGCGCAACGGGTTGACGCTCGAATCCGACGACGTGGTCGTCGTCGCCCAGAAGATCGTGTCCAAGGCTGAAGGCCGTCTCGTGAAGCTGTCCGGTGTCGAGCCCACCCGGGAGGCGCTCGACGTGGCGCGCCGGTCCAACAAGGACCCGCGTCTGGTGCAGCTGATTCTTCAGGAGTCGGGCAGTCTCCTGCGCGTTGTGCCGGGGTTGGTGGTCGCGGTGCACCGGCGCGGCTGGGTCCTGGCCAACGCGGGCATCGACCAGTCGAATCTCGAGGACAACGCGGACGGCGAGTGGGCCTTGCTGCTCCCGGAGGATCCGGATGCCTCCGCGCAGCGCCTGCGCTTCGAGCTCTGGGAAACGTGCGGCGTGGAAGCGGGCGTCATCGTCAACGACACCTTCGGACGCCCCTGGCGCGAGGGCGTCACGGGTACCGCCATCGGCGTCGCGGGCTGGCCCGCACTGATCGACCGACGTGGCGCCCGTGATCTGTTCGACCGCCCGATGTCGCAGACCGTCGTGGCCCACGCCGACGAACTCGCAGCCGCGGCGTCCTTCGTGCAAGGACAGGCGGACGAGGGCCGTCCCGTGGTCCTGATCCGCGGAGTGCGGCCGCGATCACCCAACGGCTCGGGTCGCGATCTGGTGCGACGCCCCGAACAGGACCTGTTTCGATGACCCGCGTCCTGGCGCTTTGCGGCGGTGTCGGCGGCGCCAAGCTCGCGGCCGGGCTGGCGTCGGTACTGCCGGCCGCCGATCTCACCGTGGTCGTGAACACCGGCGACGACTTCGAACATTTGGGGCTGACGATCTGCCCGGATCTCGACTCGACGATGTACGCGCTGGCGGGCGTCAACGACGAACAACGCGGGTGGGGACGCCGCGGCGAGAGTTGGGACTTCATGTCGGCGCTGGAGGGACTGGGCGGCCCGACCTGGTTTGGGCTGGGTGACCGCGACCTGGCGACGCACGTGATGCGCAGTCATCGTCTCGCGCAGGGCGTGAGCTTGAGCCAGGTGACCGCGCAACTCGCGACGGCGCTCGGCATCGGCTGTCGCTTGGCGCCGATGAGCGACCACCCGGTCCGCACCTGCGTGCACACCGACGAGGGGCCGCTCGGATTTCAAGACTACTTCGTGCGACTGGGTTGTCGGCCGAAGGTAGAACGACTCGAATACGTGGGCGCCACGCAGGCGAAGCTGTCACGCGACCTGCAGGCGGCGCTGTCGTCTTCGCGGCTGGAATGCATCGTGATCTGCCCGTCCAATCCCTGGCTGAGCATCGATCCGATCCTGGCGCTGCCGGGACTTCGCTTCGCATTGCGATGTTGCGAGGTGCCCATCGTCGCCGTGTCACCCATCGTGGCGGGCCGTGCGATCAAGGGTCCTGCCGCCGACATCATGCGGGCACTCGGCTACACGGTCGACGCCACCAACATCGGGCGTCACTACCGCAACCTGATCGACCTGCTCGTGGTCGACGAGCAGGACGCCGAATCGAATGCTGCGATCGAGGCGCTCGGCATCGCGCCGATTCGCGCTCCCATCGTCATGAAGGATGAGGCGGCCCGCCGCCGCCTGGCAAAAACCGTTCTTGATGCAGCCGATCGCTGGCCCGGCCGGGCCGAGCATCCCGCCCAGAAGAAAGTTTTCGGCGCGGTCGTCCCCCAAGACGGCGCGCCCGTCGCACCACGCTCACGTTGAACCCGAGAGGAGCTCATGAAAACCGTCAACGTCTTCGACTACTTCAAGTACCTGCTGTCGCCGGCCATCCTGGTTGTGCACGCCTACGGACTGTGGCTCGGCGGAAACTACGCCTGGCTAGGGTTCGCGCTGCTCTTCGGCGTGCTGGCGATCGACACCCTGCTGCCGCGCGACTACTCGATGCGTGACCAGAACCACGTGTGGATCTACGACACGATCTGCGCGGTCACTGTGGTCGGCGGATTCTTCAACGTCTTCTTCTACGCTTGGCTGGTGTCATTGGATCACTTCGCGACGACCTCGTCCGCGGTCGGCGCGTTCGTGAGCATGGTGTTCACCGGCTTCGTCATCGGCTCACCACCGGTGCACGAGTTGTTCCATCGCGAGAACACCTTCCTGCGCTGGCTGGGACGCACGGGCCAGTGCCTGCTGTTCGATCCCTGGCGCGAGATCACCCACGTGGTCACCCACCACATGCGTGTGGCCACGCCCGACGATCCCGATTACGCGCGCCGGGGTGACACGCTGTATGGACACATCCTGCGCACTTTTCCGGGACAGTGGAAGGAGGCCTATCACCTCGAGCGGATGATGTGGAGCAAGCGCGGACGCAAGTGGTACGACCTGCGCAACGCGTGGGTAAAAAAGGCCGCGACCCTGGGTGTATTCACTGCCTTGCTCGTCCTTGTGGGCGGAGTGACCGGCGCGGCGCTGGCGATCCTGACCTGTCTGCTGGGCCCTCGGATGATGCTCGAAGTGTTCAACTACGTGAACCACTACGGGCTGATCTCGGCGACACCCGGCCGTTTCGAAAAGCGCCACACCTGGAACCACATCACGCCGTTGACCCGCATCCTGGCGTTGGAGATCACCAATCACGCCGGGCACCACGACGACAGCTACAAGCCGTTCTACCTGCTTGAGCCGGATCGCACAGGACCCAAGCAACCTCCCTTCATCGTGTGCGTCGTCCTCGCGTTCGTGCCGCCGCTGTTCTTCATGATGATCAAGCCGCTGCTCAAGCATTGGGACCAGCACTACGCCAGCAAACCGGAGCGAGAGATCGCCTATCGCGAAAATGCGCGTGCCGGGTGGAACGAGCTCAACGAGTCCAACCCGGTGAAGGATCTCCCCGCCGGCATCTGGCACGCGCGATAGCAGGAGGTCCTTGTGCAGACCATCGAGAAAGCGCCCCGGTTGACGGGCGGGGATTTGTGCCGCATCACGGTTCGTGGACGCGACGGAAGCTCGGAGGTCTTCGAGGTCAGGCGCAATGACCTCCTCCTCAAGGCCGCCATCGAACAGGGTGTCGACTATCCCCACAATTGCCGTGTCGGCGTGTGTGGTACCTGCAAGACCCGCGTCGTCGAAGGACGCGTCAGCCCGATGGTGGACTTGGCGCTGTCTCCGTTGAAGAACGACGAGATCGAAGCCGGGTACGTGCTCGCCTGCCAGGCCAAGGTGCGGACCGACCTCGTGGTGGAAGCCAAGCTCGGCCGCCATGCCCTGCTGCCGGTCACCACGGTGTCGTCCCACGTCAGCCGCTGGACCAAGCTTCCAGGCGATGTGATCGATCTGCGTCTCAAGCTCGACGAGCCGGTGCAATTCAATGCCGGGCAGTACTGCACGATCGCGGAATCGGGATCCTTCACCCGGCGCAGTTATTCCTACTACGACGTCCCGCCGGCTGGCGAGGGTGCGGCAGCAACCGAGGTCGGTTTCCTGGTCAAGCGTCTGCCGGGCGGCCGATTCTCCGAGTGGCTGTTCGAAAAGGATCGCAGCGGCACCCGGTTCTGGATCGAAGGTCCTTACGGCCTCATGGGCATCGACGACGTCCACGTGGACGGCCTTTGCGTCGCGGGAGGAACAGGGCTTGCGCCGATCCTCTCGATCGTCGGTGATCGCCTGCGCAAGTCGCCCACCGCAAGATTCACGATCGTCTTCGGCGTCCGCACGCAGAAGGACGTGTTCGCCAACGAGCGGCTGCAGCAACTGCTCGCCGAAGGCGGCGAACGCGTGCGCCTGGTGACGATCCTGTCGCACGAGCCCGAAGGTTCGACCTGGGCGGGCCCGCGCGGGCTGGTCACCGCGGTGCTGACCCCGGCCCTGGGCGTCGACTTCCGGAAGGTCGCGGCTTTCATCTGCGGCAACCTCGGGATGGTCGAGGCCGTCGAGCGGAATCTCATCGCACTGGGTGTCGACGCCGACCGGATCCATGCCGACAAGTTCGTGCCCTCCGGCACGCCGTAAGCCCCTGCCGGCACCTGCGCCGGCCGATGTCTCGCATCCCGTCCGAATTTCAAGCCGACCACACCATGACGACCGCCTATATCTTCGATCACGTCCGTACACCTCGCGGCAAGGGAAAACCGGACGGCGCGCTGCACGAGGTGCCCGCGATCCAGCTCGGCGCGACGGTCCTCAGGTCACTGCGCGATCGCAGCTCGCTCGATACGCGCCACGTCGACGATGTGGTGTTTGGCGTGGTGTCACCCGTCGGTGAACAAGGCCAGGTTCTCCCGCGCCTGGCGGCGCTCGTGGCCGGCTATGCGCAGGAGACGGCGGGACTGCAGGTCAACCGTTTCTGTGGGTCGGGTCTGGAGGCCGTCAACATCGCGGCGGGAAAAGTGTCTGCCGGAGGCGCCGACTTCGTCGTGGCAGGCGGCTGCGAGAGCATGTCGAGAGTGCCGATCCTGTCGGATGGCGGTGCCTGGACCACGGACCCCGCGATCGCCTTCGCCACCCACTTCATTCCGCAGGGCATCAGCGCCGACCTGATGGCGAGCAAGTTCGGCTACACGCGCGATGCGGTCGATGCGTTCGCGGCGCAGAGCCACCAACGCGCGGGCCGTGCCTGGTCCGAAGGCCGCTTCTCGCGCTCGGTGGTCCCGGTGAGCGGCCTGCTCGGCGACGTCCTGCTCGAGCGCGACGAGACCGTGCGTCCGCAGTGCAAGGCCGAGGATCTTGCCGCACTCAAGCCCTCGTTCGCGGACATGGGTCGCAAGATGGGATTCAACGCGCTGGCCCTGCGAAAGTACCCCGAGGTCGACGCTATCGAGCACGTCCACCACGCGGGCAACTCCTCAGGCATCGTCGACGGTGCCTGCGCCATGCTCATCGGCAGCCTGGCCGCGGGCAAGGCCGCCGGGCTCAAGCCGCGTGCCAGGATCCGGGCGATTGCCGAGATCGGCTCGGAGCCGACCATCATGCTCACCGGCCCCTCCTACGCAGCCGAGAAAGCACTCAAACGTGCGGGCATGCGCGCAAGGGACATCGACCTGTACGAAATCAACGAAGCGTTCGCCGCGGTGGCGCTGCGCTTCATTGAGGCTCTCGACCTCGATCCGGCCAACGTCAACCCCAACGGCGGTGCGATCGCCATGGGCCATCCCCTGGGTGCCACGGGCGCCATGATCCTGGGCACCGCCCTGGACGAGCTCGAACGCACCGGCAGGAGCATTGCGCTCGCGACGCTTTGCATCGGCGCCGGCATGGGCGTCGCCACCATCATCGAACGCGTCTGAGACGGGCACATGATCAAGACGGAAATCGGCACCAACGGCATCGGTCACCTGATCATCGACATGCCGGGTCGAAGCATGAATGTCCTCGAACCGCTGCTCGTCGCCGGCCTGCGCGCCGGCGTCGAATCCCTCGTGGCCAGCGCGGACGTCAAGGGCATCGTCATCCGCTCGGGCAAGGCCAGCTTCATCGCCGGAGCGGATCTTCAGCAGATGGCGGCGTTCGCCGCGCCTGGCGTGACGCCGCAGCAGGTGGTCGAGGGCGTCCGCTATCTCGGCGACTTCTTCCGTCGCATCGAGACCTGCGGCAAGCCGGTGGTCGCGGCGGCGTCGGGCACCGCGTTGGGCGGCGGCCTCGAGCTGATGCTGGCCTGCCACTACCGTATCGCCGCGGACGTACCCAAGGCGCAGTTCGGCTTCCCCGAGGTCAAGCTGGGTCTGTTGCCCGGCGCCGGCGGCACCCAGCGCGTTCCGCGCCTGATCGGTATCGCGAAGAGCATCCCGATGCTCACGGGCGGCGCCTCGATGAGCGCTGCCGAAGCCCAGCGGATCGGTCTGCTTGACGAGGTCGTGCCCGCCGAGGCGCTGGTGGTGGCGGCGGAAGCCGCCATCCTCGATGGGCGATTCACACCGGGTGCACCGTGGGACCGCAAGGAGTGGAAGCTGCCGGGGGGAGATGCCTACGCGCCTGCGAACGCCGCCGCGCTGATGATCGCGACCTCCCAGCTCAACGCCGCCACCAAGGGTCACTACCCGGCGCCCATCGCGATCCTGCGCTGCATCCACGACGGATCCAAACTGCCGATCGATCGTGCGCTCAAACTGGAAATGCAGTACTTCGCGCAACTGGTCCAGAGTGACGTCGCGCAGAATCTGATCCGCACAACGTTCTTCGCCAAGCAGGCCGCGGACAAGCTGGTACGCCGCCCGCCTGCGGTGCCCAAATCCTCGATCTCCAGGCTTGGAGTTTTGGGCGCCGGGTTCATGGGACAGGGCGTCGCCCGTGTCTCCGCGCAAGCCGGCATCGACGTCGTCCTGGTCGATCGTGAACCCGCCATCGCGGATCGGGCCAGGGACGCGATCCTGCAGTCGCTCGATTCCGAGGTGGCTGCCGGAAAGCTTTCCGCCGACACCCGGGACGCCGTCGCCAAGCGGGTGAAGGCGGGCGACGCGCACGAAAGTTTCGCCGGGTGCGAACTCGTGGTCGAAGCGGTACTCGAGGACCCGTCGGTCAAGGCCGACGCCATCCGTCGCACCGAGGCCCATACCGACGGCTCGGCGATCTTCGCCTCCAATACCTCGGCGTTGCCGATCGACGGCTTGGCGCAGTCCAGCGCGCGTCCCGACCATCTGATCGGTCTCCATTTCTTCTCGCCCGTACACAAGATGGCGCTGGTGGAGGTCGTGGTCGGCAGTCAGACGTCCGAGCAGACCCTCGCGCGCGCGCTGGACTACTGCGCGCAGATTCGAAAGACGCCGATCATCGTGGGCGACGGCTATGGCTTCTACACGACCCGCTGCGTGGATGCCTACATCCGCGAGGGGTTTCGCATGGTCTCGGAGGGCGTTTCGCCCGCGCTGATCGAGAACTGCGGGGTGGCACTGGGCATGCCGGTGGGTCCGCTGGCGCTGGCCGACGAGGTCGGCATCGACGTCATGCGTCACGTCGCACATTTCTTCCGCAGCCACGAGAAAGGCGAATGGGCGGACGACAAGCACGAACTCGCCAATCAACTGTTCGATGCGAAGGTCGAGGCGAAGCGGTTTGGCCGCAAGAGCGGCGCGGGCTTCTACGATTATCCGGAAGGCAGCCCCAAGCGTCTGCACAGGGCAGGCGCGGTGAGCGAGACGCAGCCGTCGACCGACGCGATCCAGGAGCGACTGCTCTTCGCGCAGATCGTCGAGGCGGTGCGGTGCTGGGCGGACGGCGTGGTGCAGGACACCTCGGAAGCCGACCTGGGTGCGCAACTGGCTTGGGCATTTCCTTCCTATCTGGGCGGACCCTTCGCATACGTCGACGACGTGGGGGGCAAGGCGTTCGTCGCCCGGTGCGATGCGCTCGTGCGCACGTGCGGGCCTCGCTTCGAAGTCCCCGAGCGTCTGCGTACCGCAGTTCACGCTAGGGAGTGGAACTTCGAAGCTGGCATGCGTCCCGCCCTGTACGCCGCCAACTGAGATGACGACATCTCAAGCACGCGGCGCACACACCAAGCCTGAGCTGAGCCGCATCGCCGTCTTCGGCGCCAACAACCACATCAGCCGGCCACTCGCGGCCTGGATCACCGAGCGAAGCGCGCAAACGCAGGTGCGTTTGATCGTGCGCAATCCGGATCATCGAGAAAGCCTGCGCCAAGCATTCCCTGGTGCCGAGATCGTGGTCGCCGACTACTACGACCTGGCTTCGGTCGAGCAGGCGCTGCGCAGTGTGAACGGCCTATTCGTCATCACGCCGGACTTTCTCGACGAGCAGCGCGCCATGACGAACGTCATCTACGCAGCCCGCGGCGAGCCCGGGCTGCTGCACATCGTGCGACTCGTCGCCGATCCGCCGGGAATGACGATGGACAGGATCCCAGACGCATTGAAGCGTTTCGGGGGAGGCACTGCGGTGCAGCACCTGCGCGCGAAAGCGCTGCTCGAGAACAGCGGCCTGCCGGTGACGTTCATCAACATCGGCGCGTACTTCATGCAGAACTTCAAGACGCCGTTCTTCAACGGCGCCCTGCGCGCCGAGCGCACGCTCGCGGTGCCGCGCAACCGTCGCATGGGCTTCATCGACACGCAGGACATCGGCGCCTGTGCGGCGGCCCTGCTGTTGTCGAAGGATCAACGGCACATCGGCCAGACCTATCACCTCGACAATGGTCACGACGTGATGTGGTTCGACGAGGTGGCACAGCTGATGTCCCAGGCCTTCGGTGAACCCATCCGCTACGACGGCTCCGATGAGACGTTCCTGAGGTTCTGCGGGGACGGCGTCAAGCAGTACATCGGACGACCGGATGCGGATGCGTACTTCCTCCACTACTTCCAGTTCGAGCAGGACAACCAGACCGTCTGGAGGAAGACCGACATCGTGGAGTTTCTCAGCGGCCGGCCGGCCACGCGGTTGAGCGACTGGCTGAAGGCGAACAAGGGCGAGATTCTCGGCACTGCCGCATGAGTCGGATTGAGTGTGATCAATCGTAGGTTTCTGACCTAGGTCGACGGCCGTTCCGGCGCCAAGATTGGCCCGACGGAACAGAAGAGGTCTTTTCGCGCCGAAGCGATCAGATATCCGGATTCCGGTGGTCGAAGGGAGGAATGCGATGGTGTGGCGTGAATGGACCGGACCCGCTCGACGCCGAGCTCGGCGTGCCCCGTGAACACGTTCCGCGATCTATTGGACAGCTCGCCCGTGGCTACACGATTGGAGGCCCGCCGGGTTATGCGCCTTCCGCGCTTTCGCGCGCTGGCAGACCGCCTCGCTTCGAAACTGGGAAAGGATGTGGGCGCCGTCCGCCGTGACGCGCAAGATCGTTTGGGCGAGATGGTCAGCGTCAAGAGTCGCGCCGGGACCTGGCTGTGGGATCACGCGCTGGGCCCTGCGCATACGCGAGCGTTCACCATCGACGCCGACGCCATCGCCGTCGCACGCCTGAAGAAGCTCAACGAGCAGCACGCGCTGGTGTTCCTGCCCTCGCATCGCTCCTACGCGGATGTGTTCGTCACGTCCAAGGCGCTCAGTGAGCACGGTCTTCGCCGCCCGCGGATCCTGGGCGGCGACAACCTGTCGTTCTTCCCGATGGGACCGATCGCGCGCCACAGCGGCGGCGTCTTCATCCGCCGCAGCTTCAAGAACGACGAGATCTACAAGGCGGTGTTGCAGGAGTACCTCACGCATATCGTCGCCAGCGGCGACAACCTCGAGTGGTACATGGAAGGCGGACGCAGTCGCACCGGCAAGCTGCGACCGCCCAAATACGGCCTGCTCAGCTACCTCGTCTATGCGATTCGCAGCGGCGCGGCAAAGGATGTAGTCCTGGTCCCGACCTCCATCACCTACGACCAGCTCCACGAGGTGCAGGCGATGATGGCGCAGGAGACCAGCGGTGCGAAGCCCAAGGAGGGGCTTCCCTGGTTGATCGACTACGCCCGCATGCAGCAAACGTGGATCGGCCACGTGCACCTGCGCTTCGGGGAGCCGCTGTCGTTGGCGGAACGGCTCACGGAGGCGGGCGATGACCGCGACCGCAATCGCTACCTCGTCGAAAAAACCGCCTTCGAAGTCTTCAAACGCATCAACCAGGCGACGCCTGTGACCTCGCAGGCGCTGGCGACCCTGGCGCTGCTTACTCTGGGCGATCGGGCATTGACGCTCGACGAGGTGTATCGACAGCTCGCGCCGCTGCTCGATTATTTGCGCGCGCGCAGTCTGCCCGTGTCGGAGGTGGAGCCCTTGCGGCATCACCACGGTGTCATGACCACGCTCGAGACCCTGGTGAAGACGGGCATCGTCGCGCGCTTTGACACGGGCACCGAGCCGGTCTATCGCATCGCGCCCGGTCGGCACGCCGTGGCAGCTTATTACCGCAACAGCGCGGTGCATTGGTTCATCAACCGCGCCCTCCTCGAGCTCGCGATGTGGAAGTCAGCGCATAGCGGGGCCGAGGACCTGGTCAAGGCGGGAAAAACCGAAACCCTGGCCCTGCGCGATCTGCTCAAGTTCGAGTTCATCTTCAGCGACCGGGTGGGGTTTCGCGAGGAACTGCTGGCTGAGTCCGACCTGTTCGATCCCGACTGGCGCAATCGCATTTCGACCGCACGCCAGCGCACCGACATGCTCGGCGACGCGCCGTTCCTGATCGCGCCCACCGTCCTACCCACGTTCCTCGAGGCCTACTACATCCTGGCCGACCGGCTGGCCGCAGTGCCCAGCGGCAAGGTCGTCGACGAGAAGGCGCTGCTCGACGCGTGCATGTCGGTGGGTCATCAGTACGTGCTGCAGCAGCGCGTGCTGCATCCCGAATGTCTGTCGCGCGAACTCTTCGCCAACGCGTTGCGCTTGGCGGGCAACCGGGAACTGCTGGCACCCGGCGGCCCCGACCTCGCGAAACGCCGCGTCGCCTTCGCGCGCGAGTGCGAGTCCTACATGCAGGCGTTGATCGAGCTGGCGGGCGCTCGCAGGCAGCCTCAGGTGACACCGCCAAAGGAGCCGGTTCGTGTCGCCGCCTAATCCTTCCTTCAACGAGGCACTCGACGCGCGCATTGCTGAGATCCTGGGAGGCCAGACAGGCCCCGCGATCGGCGCGTTCTTCGATTTCGACGGCACGTTAATCGACGGCTTTTCAGCGATGCACCTGGTGAAGGAGCGCTGGCGTCAAAAGCAGATCGGCCTGCGCGAGTTCTCGGAGCTTCTGACCTTCAGTCTCAACCATGGGCCGACCGACGCGGACTTCCACGAGTTGATCGGACAGTCGGTGTTGCGGTGGAAAGGTCTGAAGGAAGCCGACTTCGCGGCGCAGTGGGAGAAGCTGTTCGTCGCTCACATCGCCCAGACCGTGTTTCCGGAAGCGTGGCGCCTGGTCCAGGCGCATCGGCGCATGGGGCATACCGTGGCGATCGCGTCGTCGGCGACGCGCTATCAGATTCTGCCGCTGGCCCGCGAGATAGGAATTGAGCACGTGCTCGCCACGCCGCTTCAGGTCCGCGACGGCATTTTCACGGGCCGCCTGGCCGGCAGCCCCCTTTGGAATCAGGACAAGGCCCTGGCGGTCCGACATTTCGCTGCGACCCAAAAGGTGGACCTGGACGCGAGCTTCGCCTACGCCAATGGCGCCGAGGACGTGGCGTTCCTCTCCCAGGTGGGCGCGCCTTGCGCCGTCAATCCCAAGCCGGCGCTCGCCGCTGCCGCGAGCCGGGCTCGGTGGCCGGTCTTGGCATTCCGACAGCGGCGGAAATTCACGCTCGAGCAGCGGGCGCGCACGGTGGCCTCGTACGCGGCGATGGCAGGCAGCTTCGTATCGGGGCTCGCCGCTCACGCATTGGGGATGTCGCAGAACCGCGCGCTCAACCTCGTGACGTCCATGGCGCCGGACCTGGGTCTGGCGGCCGCGGGAATCGAGCTGCGCATCCAAGGCGAGGAGAATTTGTGGAAGGCGCGGCCGGCCGTGTTCGTGTTCAACCACCAATCGCCGCTCGACCTGGTGATCGGCGTCGGCCTGATGCGCCGCAACGCCACCGGTGTGGTCAAGAAGGAGATGGAGAACATGCTGGGTTGGGGCCAGTTCGGGCGGTTCATGGATATGGCCTTCGTCGATCGCGGTGACCCGGGCAAGGCCCGCGCGGCCCTGGCGCCGGCCGTCGAGAAGCTGAGGAAAGGGATGTCGCTCGGCATCTGTCCGGAAGGCACGCGGAGTTATTCGCCTCGCCTCGCGCCGTTCAAGAAGGGCGCGTTCCACATGGCGATGCAGGCTGGGGTGCCCGTCGTGCCGGTCGTCCTGCGCAACGCGGGCGAGGTGATGCATCGGGATGCACTGTGGATGCGCCCGGGCGTCGTCGACATCTGCGTGCTGCAACCGGTACCCACGCTCGACTGGACACTGGAGTCCCTGGACCGGCGCGTCGCCGAGGTCCGCCAGCAATTCCTTGACACCTTGGATCAATGGCCTGGGGCCACGGATGCGGAGCGCGCCGATGCGGCGCCGATCAATTCCAGACGCGCGAGGACGGCCCGATGAACGATCGTCGAGACACGGTCCCGGCACCGCCTGCCCCCCATCTTGCATGGGGTGGTGCACCGACTCTTAACGCGTTCGAGACCCTGATGTGGCGCATGGATCATTTCCCGAACCTGCGCTCGGCGGTGGTCTGTGTCGTGGTGCTGGACCGGGAGCCCGATGCGACGAGAATCCAGCAAATTCATCGGGCGGCGGCACAGTCGATTCCACGCCTCCGCGAGAAGCTGGTGGAGGTCCCCCTGGGGCTCCCGGCGTGGGTCGCAGACGAGCGGTTCGAACTCGGTGTTCACCTCCGCGTTCACCCACTGGCCGCAGGCGCGGGCATCCGGGAAGTGCTCGACCATGCTGCCGAGATGGCCATGGCACCGTTCGATCACGCCCGGCCACCTTGGGAGGCGCACGTCGTCACGGGGATGAAAGGCGGCGGCGCGGCCTACGTGCTGAAGCTGCATCACGCCCTCAGCGACGGCATCGGCATCGTGCAATTGCTCTCGATGCTCTTCAGCCGCCGGCGCGAAATCGACGGCGCCCCGTTTTCGCAGGTGGCGGCGCCCTCGACCATGCCGGGCTCGCCGGCAACGTTGAGGCTGCTGGGTCGCCAACTCGAACGCAGGTTGCGCGACCTTCCGCGGCGAGTGCGGTCCGGTTACGAGATCGTGCAACGACAGGTCCGTTCGGCCGAGGGCCTCAGCGGGGCAGTTTCCGAACTTGCCAAATACGCCGGATCGGTCCGACGCGCAATGGCGCCCTTGATGGCGGAGCCGTCCCCGTTGCTGAAGGCTCGTAACCACCGCTGGCGTTTCGAGACGCTCGACGTTCCATTGGCGAAGTTCAAGGCCGCTGCGAAGGCCTGCGGCGCGACGCTCAACGACGCCTACGTGGCGGGCCTGCTGGGTGGCTTCGCGCGTTATCACCGAGAAAACGGTGTAGAGGTCGACGAGATACCAATCGGCATGCCGATCAACGTCCGAGCGCAGGGGGCAGCCGGCGGTGGGAATCATTTTGCGCCCGGTCAACTCGTCGGGCCTCTGGGCGAACTGGGTCCCATGGAGCGCATGCGACTCATCGGCGCGCAGGTCTCGCGGCTGCGCAACGAGCCCGCGCTGTCGGCGCCGCTGGCTCTCATGCCGATGCTGGTGTCGCTCCCGTCCGATACGCTGGCCAAGATCATGGGGCCGAAGATGGCGGCCAACGATCTTCAGTGCAGCAACGTTCCCGGGCTTCGCGAAGACGTGTTCCTTGCCGGCGCGCAGGCCACCCGCCTGTATCCCTACGCGCCGTTGCCGGGCGTGCCCGCCATGATCTCTTTGGTCACGCACGGAGAGAACTGCTGCATCGGCATGAATCTCGATAGCGCGGCGATTGCGGATGCGGCGCGGTTCACGCGCTGCCAGCGGGAGAGCTTGGACGAGATTCTCGCGCTGGAAGCAGGACCGGGTGGAAAGTCAAAACGCGCAATCCGATGACGGCACATCTTTCCGTGTGGCGCGCGGAGAAGGCCTCCTCGCGACGTCGCGCGCGTCGATACCTGTGCGATAGAAAAATGAATCCATTCGAGACTGCGCGCGCCCAGGCTGCTTGGTGCGGTGATGCCCCGTGAAGACTGAATCGCCGGAAGTCTACGAAGGCGGATCGGGTGAGCCGCTGGTGCTGCTCCACGGAGTCGGTGGATCGTGGCGCATCTGGAAGCCGGTGATCCCGCTTCTGGAGCGCAGGTACCGCGTCATCGTTCCCAATTTGCCAGGCCACCCCGGCGGCGCGGCGCTGAGTGGAGCGCCGACGGTCGCACACTTGGCCGATACCTTGATTGCCCAACTGCGCGCGAGGGGCATCCAGGATGCCCACGTCGCCGGGAACTCACTGGGCGGCTGGCTCGCTGTGGAACTGGCTCGCCGCGGCTTCGCGCGCTCCGTCACCGCATTGTCACCGGCGGGTGCGTGGAGCTCCGCCGAAGCGTTCAAGGCGCTTGCCGACAATCTGTCGCTGCGCTTTCGCCTCATGTCGGTGCTGTACGTGCTGTTCTGGATCTTCATGATCTTCGCCGGCGTTCGCAGAGTGTTGGCCAAAGACACCATGAAGCGCGGCGACCGCGTTCCGACTCCGGAATTCCGCGCCATGTTGCGCAGTTTCCGCGACGCGCAGGTATTGCCTCCCCTGTTCGCCAACACGGGCCCAGCCGGAGGACTCATGCCGCTTGCGGCCGGTGCCATTCCGATACGCGTCGCTTGGTGCGCCGATGATCTAGTTCTGCCGTATGACATCTACGGCGCGCCGTTCGTTGCGAGGATCGCCGGCGTGGACCGCGTCGTCATCGACTCCGTCGGGCATGTGCCGATGTACGACGACCCCGCAACGGTCGCGCGCGTGATCACGGAAGGCTGTCGTGTTGCGGGCCCGGCCGGGATTGCCGCGGATTGTTGAGTCGCCGGAGGCTACCCGTCTCGCATGCCAAAACGCACCCGTAACGGCAGCGGATCGGTGTGTTCGATCGTCGCTTTTCGTCCTGTCTGAATGACGTCAAGGGCTCCTACATTGCGCCGGTCGTGCATGCCCTGTCCGCGAGTGATGCGGCCGGCGTGACTGAACGGCGAACTCGGTCATAGGAACTGCGATGAACCAGCTTCGGCAGCATGGTTACACCTGGAGAGTC
This sequence comes from Panacagrimonas perspica, assembly GCF_004364935.1. GTDB lineage: Bacteria > Pseudomonadota > Gammaproteobacteria > Nevskiales > Nevskiaceae > Panacagrimonas > Panacagrimonas perspica. The sequence continues at coordinate 105,302 of NZ_SOBT01000012.1, forward strand.
GAGGGCGAACTCACCTCGGCGCAGCTTGGCCAGAAGGCGGTGTCGCCGGACCGACGGTTCTACCGCGAGCTTGCCGCGCGTTATCGAGCCTACGTGTACGACGTGCCCAAGGACGCGTTTCCCACTTTTCTCGAAGCCCTGCATTTCGAGTCCTGGTGAAGCACATCGCTTGGACCCAGGAGCGCACTGCTTCTGGACGCGCCACTCGCTAAAGCCAGTCACTGCACTGCCCATCACAGCCGCATAGGAATCACGCGCACCGGTAGAAATCGAGGAGGAGACATGCAATTCACACAAGGCCTGCACCGAGCCGTGCAACAAAGGCCGAACGCTGTGGCCACAGTGTGCAACGGGCGCGTGCGGACGATGGCGCAACTGCGCGATCGTGTTGGGCGTCTTGCTGCCGGTCTCCACTCCCGAGGCGTGCGGCGCGGGGATCGCGTCTGCATGCTTTCGCTCAACTCGGACCGCTACCTCGAAACCTACCTCGCGCTTGCCTGGCTCGGGGCTGTGGTCAACCCCGCGAACTTCCGCTGGAACGTCGGCGAGATCCTGTACTCGATCCAAGATTCGGAATGTGTGGCCCTGATCGTCGACGACCCATTCGTCACCATGATCGGCGCCATTCGCGACGGTGCACCGAGCCTGCGCTTGATCGTCCATGCCGGCGACATGTCGGCACCGGCGGGAACCGAGTCATTCGAGGGGCTGATCGACTCGCACACGGCAGTGGACGACCTGGAGCTGGGTGGCGACGAGCTGCTCGGCATCTTTTACACCGGGGGCACCACCGGAGCTCCCAAGGGCGTGATGCTGAGCCACGCCAATGTTCACTCCTCAGCGATGGCGCTCCTCGCCGAGGGTGCGGTGCCGGAGGGAAGTGTTGCGCTGCACGCGGCACCGATGTTCCACCTGGCCGACTTCATGCTGACCTGCTGCCTGCTGCTGCGTGGCGGAGAGCACGTCATGCTGCCGAGCTTCCAGCCGGCATCGGTCGTCGATTTGATTCGAACGCGTGGCATATCGGACTTGCTCATGGTGCCGGCGATGCTGCAGATGTTGGTGGACGCGCCGGCCATGGTGGGAGCCGACGTCGCGAGCGTACGGCGCATCATCTACGGCGCATCCCCGGCCTCGGAAGCTCTGCTCGATCGAGTGATGTCCGCCTTCGCAGGAGCCGACCTGCTGCAGGTATACGGCATGACGGAGGCCTCGGCCGTGATGAGCGTGCTTCCCCCGGCGATGCACGTCCCGGCCGCTCGTCCCTTGGGTCGACTTCGTTCGGGAGGTCGCGCTTGCCTGCACGTGCAAATCCGCATCGTGGACGGCGAGGATCGCGAAGTTCCCCAAGGCGAAGTCGGAGAGATCACCGCGCGCGGCCCGAACATCATGCAGGGCTATCTCAACAAATCGGATGCCACGACATCTGCCCTGAAAAACGGTTGGATGCATACCGGCGACATGGGCTACATGGACGCGGACGGCTACGTCTTCATCGTCGATCGCATCAAGGACATGATCATCTCGGGCGGGGAGAACGTCTACTCGGCGGAGGTGGAAAACGCGATCGCCAAGCATCCCGCGGTCGCAGCGTGTGCCGTGGTCGGCATCCCCTGCAAGGACATGGGCGAAAAGATCCACGCTGCAGTGGTCCTCAAACCGGGGGCGACGCTCGACAGCGATGCGCTCTACCAGCATTGCAAGCAGCTGATCGCAGGCTACAAGTGCCCGCGAAGCCTCGAGGTGCGTGAGTCGCTTCCTGTCTCGGGAGCTGGGAAGGTGCTGAAAACAGAGTTGAGAAAGCCGTATTGGGCATCCATGGGCCGCGCGGTGAATTAAACGAGGCCATTCCACCCACTTGCCCGCTGGCTTGTCCCCTCGGCGCACCACGTGATCGGAGAACATGCATGACAACAGAATCGAACAAGGAGCTCGTACGGAAGTTCCTGCATTGTTTCAGTACCCGGGATGTTGCGACTGCCGCACAACTGACCACCGATGACTTGAAATGGTGGATGGGCGGTCGGATCGAGCTGTTTCCGCTAATCGGTGGGGCGCCGAAGAACGCAATCAGCACCGTATTCGACGAACTCCTTCCCGAAACGCGGCACGGGCTGGCGGTCGAGCCGCTCGACATGATTGCCGAGGGCGATAAGGTCGCTTGCGAGGCCGTCACGCGCGGCGAGTTGGGTAATGCGCGAAGCTACTCCAACGAATATCACCTGTTGTTCACGTTTCGCGACGGAAAGATCGCATCAGTGAAGGAATACGTGGGAATGCTGTATGCGGGCGGAACGTCACGACCGTAGCAAAAGTGGATCGTCGACTAGGGGAACAACAGCGGTTTGCGAAGTGCCAATTCGCAATCCCGAACCTGCCAATCGAAAATCGAAACGTAGCCGGGCTGACGCCTGATGTCGTCCCCAAATATGTAGCGGGACTCCATCATGGTTCGCCGATTCACCCCCTTCGGTAGAGGGGACAACTCGCGTGTCGATGGTGCGCTGCGCTGCCACAGAGTGGAACTTCAAGTGACGGTCCCTCGCGCACGGTCGACGCTGCAAGATTTTTGCCGTGCACATTCAGTACATACCGAGCCACTCCGTTGAAAGTGTTTCGTCGACCGGCAGGGTGCTTTCGAATGGGAATTGGAAATGGGCAAGCGGCGCACTGGCGTGACCGTGCGAGACATCAATCGGTGGCTGGCGCAAGGGTTCGGATCTGGAGTGGAGGGCTTATACAAGCCTTGGCTGCGCGTTTCGGACGTGCCTTCTAAAGGGAGATCACGACGTGTGCGCGGACTCAAGTCTGGTCGGGTGCATCACCTACTCTCTGATCTCGAGTACGCCATCTTCTTGATGGCTGAGTACTCCACGCTGATCGTCGACATTCGCGAGCAATTTCCGTTGCTACCCTACGGCTCGACCGAAGTGATCGCCGCGGATATGGGCGTGCGACATCCGATCTATCCGGAAAGCGTCACACCGGTGGTAATGTCGCACGACTTCGTACTCACGATGAGCGACAAGGCGACGGATCAAACGCCGCTCGCAATCAGTGCCAAGTATCAGTGGAACGAGGCCGCCAAGAACAAGCGAATGCTCGAGAAGCTGGAGATCGAGCGTCGATTCGCCACGAAGGTAGGCCGCACGAACTGGAAGCTTGTCACCGACGCCAACTTCGATCCGATGGTCGTCTCGAACCTCGATTGGCTGCACTACGGCATGCGGCATGACCTACCGAAGGAATACCGTCAGATTGCGCCTTGCCTCCTTCCTCTATTGCGTGGTCTGGACTACCAGGAACGACGCCTGTCCGCGGTTCTGACGGACCTGGAGAAGATTCCGGACCTGCGCGGACTCAGTCCGACGATCGCGTTCAAGGTCGCTGCGTGGATGGGCCATCTGCCGCTGGATCTCGCATCGGAAATCCGTCCGAGGAAGATCGTCAAGGAAATGCACGCCACGAGGGACATCGCAGAGCTCCCGCATGTCGCGTGATCCCGTTCGGAACGATGTCGTTGAGGCGATTGGTGACGGAGCTCCGTTCGAAGGATTGCAGCGAATTCTTCACGTCGACCCTCAAACCAACTTCTGCATCTACTACGGGCTCAAGAAGCCCTACGGCTTCCCGGTCCTCGGTCAATGGGACGAGTTGCTCACTGCTATCCACGACCGCAAGACTGTCAGGATCACGCAGTTGAAGGATCGCGCAGTTCAGCTGATTCCCGAGAAGGACCTCGAGGCCAGCTATGCCGAATCGCGGGACAAGGCGTGGGCGCGAATCGAACCCCTGGTCACCGGGAGTGATGAGGTACGGATGTTCTTCGCGGAAACGCGCGGGATCCTCATCCGAGGGCGATGCAATGAACTGAGTGTCGGAAAGAACCAGGTCTATGCCGATTTGCGTCGCTACTGGGCATATGGGCAGACCCAGTCGGCACTCTTGCCGGATTGGAAGGACAGAGGTCTTCCAGCCGGGTTCAGCCGAGAAGTCTTCCACGAGGGGAGGTGTGTTGACGACGTCCCGCAGCGCGACCAAGAGGGCCTGACGCGTGGTTTCGGGGAGCTCTCGAATCCTCTGGTAGTAGTCGAGCGATTGGCCCAGCGATGCGAAGGAAGCGTCCAGCTTGCTGAAATCCGCTGTCAGTTGCAGACCGTCGGCTTTGGTTTGCCCCCGCTTCAGAATCTTGACGCTCCCGATGAGCTCATGGGGATCGCTACCGTGCTGAACATAGAGCTGATATTGGGTCTGAAATTTGAAGTCGTTCCAGTTGTCCTGCTGAAGCACGAAGCGCTCGAGCGGCTTGTCTTTAGGCAGTCCTCTGGCGGGCGCCACTAGTGAAAATTTGACGATGCTACGAGAGGCCATTGCCAGTCCTGTGGTCGATGATCTTGCCGTCGCTGCGGCCGACAGGATCGGGCCGATGAGTTGAGGGCTGCGACGAGCCCTAGGTTGACGAGTGTTCCGCTTTTCGGGATCGCTTAGATCCGACGCTCAAGCTTATTCTGGCTCGGGGCCGCAGAATTCCAAAGCGAACGCCGGATCTTTCGAGCGATGAGCCGCACGATGGGTCCTAAGAGGTCAACTCAATGCGCGGATCGCACCTCGATCCCGCCCGCGTGTGCCACTGATCAAGCGTGCGAGTTCGGTCGAGCGCGCGCGACGTGAATCTGGTCGAGCAGCCTTGCCATTGCATCCCACCGCTTGCAGCGTAGGTAACCCGACTCCGTGTAGGCGACTTGAATGCCCGCCAACTGGAGCACTGAGCGGGCGTCCCAGACGATGGGCTCCGCGACCGCCCAGACCATCGCTCCGCTGATGCCCTCCAGGGGTAGCGTCGCCTTCGGTTCGCCGGCTGCTCCCTTGGCGGTGCGCCCGTACTGCAGGAAGAAATCGTCGTCATCCCGCTCGCTCGGGAGCGGACCGAGGTAGGGGCTCGTATAGACCTGGGTGAGCTGGGTGGCGTGCAAGTTCGCCGATTCGACATCAAGCTGCCCTGTGACGCGCGGAAACCCTGCGACGATGAATCGGGCCGTCGTGCCCGACGTCGCTTGGCGGATGTCTGACAGATCCAGGACCCTCCACGTCCGTATCACCTGATGGAGGGCCGATGCGGGTAAATCGGTACGGCCGCTAGATCGGTGACTTCGTCCGAGCCGTACACGGCCGCGCCCTTGAGGGACAAAACCTCCCCTCCATCTCCCGAGCGGGACGCCCAGTTGATCCCGTGGCACGTCGGTTACGACATGGCGCGCTGTCAGCAGATAACAGCCGTCGTCGGTGCGAAGTAGAGGCCCTGTACCGCGGAAAGCTGCGTCGGTGCCGTTGCATTGAATGATGGGCACACAAGTCGACACGAGCGCCCGTTGAATAATTGGGCGCTCCAGGTCCGAGAATCCCGTAGGGGACGAATGCATCCCGTTTCCCGCTCCCTTGCCGACGGCTTTAGGTCGTCTTGCAGGCGACCTGGACGGATTCAAGGTCTAGGCTGAAATTTATTCAGCGATTGCAGCAAGTTACGTTACGGCGATGGCGAGGGATGAACGTTCGGTTCAGATCTTTATTGCCGCTCAGTTCAACTCTTAATTACCCGGTTCAATTCTTAATTACGCCATCACAGCGCTGCTTCTTCGCGGCGAAGTGCAGTAAAAATTCCATCTGGTCGGCCAGAATTTTTCGGTTCGACAGGATCAGATATTCGGCAAGGTTGGGCGTGTACGGCACCGCCAGCAATTTCATGTTGGCTTCTTCGGGCGTGCGATTCGCCTTGCGGTGATTGCAACGTTCGCAGGCGGTGACGCAGTTTTCCCAGATGCTCTGGCCGCCCCGTGACGCAGGGACGATGTGATCGCGGGTCAGCTTCGAGACATGAAACTGGTGACCGCAGTACAGGCACAGGTTGCGGTCGCGCTGGAAGAGCGTGCGGTTGGTCAGCAGTGGCGTGCCGCTGGCGAATTTCCGCGTGCGATCGGCCACCGCGATGATGGAGCCGATCTCGAAGCTCGAGCGCGATCCGGTACGTGCGCAGGTGCCGCCCAGGATGCGGAAACGTTCCGCGCCGGCTTCCCAGCAAACCCGTTCGCGCGCATACAGCGTCACGGCCGATTGCCATCGAATCCAGGCTACCGGCTGACCACCTGCATCGAGCTTGAGGATGGAGGGAATCATCTTCCTTGCACGAATGACCGAAGGGAGGCTCCGCTCGCGCGAAACCTTGCCGCGACAATCCACCGAATCTGCCTGTTTTACGTGAAGGCTTCAAGGCGACGGGTTGTCCGACGCCTCCCGCATCGGCGCTTTCTAGGCCGCGGGCGTGCGGAAGTAGGCCTGCGCAAACGACGCGTGCATCTCGCCAAGACCGATCTGGATCTCGTCGATCAGCTCGGAAAGCCCCTTTTCGACCAGTCGCTCGATGTTGGCGTCCTGGACCAGCGCGCGCACGCGCCAGAGCGTGCGTTCGACGTTGCGATTCTGCGGCAGGTGGGGCAGGCAGGCCCCCACGGCGCCCAGGCAGAACATGACGCTGCGCGGGAACTCGCGGTTCTGCAGCAGGAAGCGCAGGACACCGGTTCGATTGACGCGCGCGCGCACGTGACGCCGGTACATCTGATACGCCGTGAGCGAACGCAGCACGCTCATCCACTGGATGTTGTAGAACGGGGCAAGGTCGTGGCGCCCGCTGGAATCGATCAGCGAGGTGGAGCGCACGTCGAGGATGCGCGTCGTCATGTCGGCCTGCTCGACGTTGGTCCCGACCTTCAGGAACTGGAAGCCGACATCGCGGCTCATGTTCGTCGTCAGTGTGCCGTAGACCAGTACGGATCCATCGATGACGCGCTGCAGGAATTCCTGCCGACGCGTCCGCGAGGTGACCATCTCGCCACGACCCTGCACGAAATAATGCAGATCGTTGAGCTTCTCCCAGACTTCGCGCGGCATCGAGTCGCGCACCGTGCGCAAGATCTCGCGCGCGGCGTGCAGCGACGACAGGATGGACCCGCCGTTGCGCTCATCGAGCATCAGGAAGCGCAGGATGTTGGCTTCCGTGATGTCGGTGTAGTGCTCCTTGTACGTCTCGTCGGCGCCGACGATCTGGACCAACGGCTCCCAGCCCATCGTCATGCCCTTGGGCAGATCGAGCAGCAGGTTGGCGTTGACGTTGATCAGTCGCGCGGTGTTCTCGGCGCGCTGCAGGTAGCGTCCAAACCAGTAGAGGCTGTCGGCGACTCGCGAGAGCATCAGCGCGGCCCCTGGGACTGCGACTGGGATTGCGGCAGCAACGGCTGCGCCACCGCCTCGGCATCGACGTCGACCACCCAGGTGTCCTTCGCGCCGCCGCCCTGCGAGGAATTCACGACCAGCGACCCGCGCGTCATCGCCACGCGGGTCAGACCGCCGGTGGTGACGTAGGTGGAATCGCCGCGCGACAGGATGAAGGGGCGCAGGTCGAGATGGCGCGGCTCCACGGTCTCGTCGTTCATCAAGGTCGGCGCGGTCGACAGCGAGAGCGTGGGCTGGGCCATGTAGTTGCGCGGATTGGCCTCGATCAGCGCCCGGAATTTTTCGCGTTCCTCGGGCGCAGAACGGGGGCCGATCAGCATGCCGTAGCCGCCGGATTCGTTTGCCGGTTTGACCACGACCTTGTCGAGGTTGGCCAGCACGTGGCTACGATCCTTCGGATACATGCACAGCCAGCTCGGCACGTTCGGAAGAATGGCGTCCTCGCCCAGGTAGTACTTGATCATCTTGGGTACGAAGGCATAGACGACCTTGTCGTCCGCCACACCCGCTCCGGGCGCGTTGGCCAGACCCAGTCGCCCCTTGAGCCAGGAACGCATCAGGCCCTTGCAGCCGAGCACCGAGTCTTCGCGGAACACCTCGGGGTCGAGGAACAGATCATCGATGCGGCGATAGATCACATCGACGCGCTTGGAGCCGTAGATCGTGCGCATGTACGTGCAGTCGTCGTCGGCAACGAACAGGTCCGAGCCCTCGACGAGTTCGATGCCCATCTGCTGCGCGAGCCAGGCGTGCTCGAAGTACGCGCTGTTGTAGATGCCCGGCGTGAGCAGGACGATGTTGGGCTGATCGAGCGGACGCGGCGACATCGCCACCAGCATGTCGTAGAGCTGGGCGGGATAGTCGTCGACCGGCAGGATCGTGGTGTTTTCGAACAGTTCGGGAAACACGCGCTTCATGACGAGACGGTTCTCGACCATGTAGCTGACGCCCGAGGGCACGCGCAGGTTGTCTTCGAGCACGTAGAGCGTGCCGTCCTTGTCGCGCACCAGGTCCGATCCGCAGATATGCGCCCAGATGTCGTGCTTGGGCTTCATGCCGACGCATTGGGGCCGGAAGTTCACGGACTCGTGCAGGAGCTCGGCCGGGAAGATCTTGTCCTTGACGATCTTCTGGTCGTTGTAGATGTCCTGGATGAACAGGTTCAGGGCGGCCGCACGCTGCTTGAGTCCGGCCTCGGTCTTCTCCCATTCGCTGCGCGGGATCACGCGGGGAATCACGTCGAAGGGCCAGGCCCGGTCGACGTTCTTGCCCTCGCTGTAGACGGTGAAGCTGATGCCCATGACCTTGATGGCCAGCTCGGCGGCCAGCCGGCGCTCGGCCAGCTCCGCGTTGCTCAGGTCGTCGAGGTACTCGGCCAGTCGGCGCGCAGCAGGCCGAGGCAGGCCAGGCCCACCGAACAGTTCGTCGTAGAAGTCTTCGCAGCGGTACTGCTGCCAGTCGATGGCCATTGCGCTTAGGGCGCCAAGAATATTTTTTGAGGTTCGAAAGCTACCTCAAAAACTCACGCAAAACACAGGCCACCGCGGTAAACTTCTTCAAACAAACGGGTCGCTCATGACGAAGTCCAGACCTGCCCTCGAATTCAAGGGCCGCATGCTGTCCATCACCCGGGTCCGGATCCTGGACGAGAACCCGACGGCGATCGAAGCTCAATTAAAGACGTTCACGCGCAGCCTCGGCGAAGCCGCTGAGGGCCTGCCGCTGCTGCTCGACGCCGAGTCGCCCGTGGGTCTGAAGCCGATCCTGGCGGCGATGCGCGCCGTCGGCGTCCAGCCCATCGCCGTGGTGGAGGGGCCGCTCAGCGAGGCGGCCAGGGAATGCGGCCTCGCGATCTTGACCCGGGACATGATCTCCGACGGTGCGCCGCGCGCCAGCGCGCCGGTGGAATCGGTGCGTGCTGCGCCGGCACCCGCCGCCACACCGGTGGCGCCCGCGGAACGCCGCCCCGCGCGCGTGGTCACCGAGCCGATCCGTTCCGGACAGCAGATTTACGCCGAAGCCTCCGACCTGATCGTGATGACCACGGTCAGCCCCGGCGCGGAAGTGATTGCCGACGGCTGCGTGCACGTTTACGGTCCGCTTCGTGGCCGCGCCATCGCGGGCGCCCGCGGCGACGTCCACGCACGCGTGTTCTGCCGGCGCATGGAAGCCGAACTGATGGCGGTCGCCGGTATCTATGCGGTGGCGGACCAGATGAAGGGCGCGTTGCGGGGCGTGGCCGTGCAGGCCTACCTCAAGCACGGCGTGCTGACGATCGACAAGCTGGATTGGTAGAGCGGACCGCGCAGCGCGATCCGGATGAAATAAACGAACGCGTTCCGACGGGTTTGCGGGCGCGACAACGACAGAGGGTTTCAATTGGCAAAAATCATCGTGGTGACCTCGGGTAAAGGCGGCGTCGGCAAGACCACCACCAGCGCTTCTTTCGCGACCGGCCTTGCCGCGCGCGGCAAGAAGACCGTCGTCATCGATTTCGACGTGGGTCTGCGCAATCTCGACCTCATCATGGGTTGCGAGCGGCGCGTGGTGTTCGATTTCGTGAACGTCATCCAGGGCGAAGCCAATCTGCGCCAGGCCCTGATCAAGGACAAGAACAACGAGAATCTTTCGATCCTGGCGGCCAGCCAGACGCGCGACAAGGACGCGCTGTCGGAAGAAGGCGTGGAGAAGGTGCTGAACGACCTCGCCAAGGAGTTCGATTACATCGTGTGCGATTCGCCTGCCGGCATCGAGCGCGGCGCGCATCTCGCGATGTACTTTGCCGACGAGGCGCTGGTGGTCACCAATCCGGAAGTCTCTTCGGTGCGTGACTCCGACCGGGTGCTCGGACTGCTGTCGAGCAAGACCCACAAGAGCGAGAAGGGTGAAGGTCGCGTTCGCGAGCATCTCGTGCTCACGCGCTACAACCCGGTACGCGTCGAGAAGGGCGAGATGCTGTCCGTCAAGGACGTGCAGGACATCCTGGCGATCCCGTTGCTGGGCGTCATTCCCGAGGCTTCGGCGGTGCTGACGGCGTCCAACTCCGGTGCGCCGGTGATCCTTGACCAGAACAATGAGGCCGGACAGGCGTACGACGATCTCGTCGCCCGTTTTCTTGGCGAGGACCGCCCGCATCGCTTCGTCGAGGTACAGAAGAAGGGCTTCCTTTCGAAGCTGTTCGGAGGCTGAGCATGGATCTGCTTGGCTGGTTCAAGTCAAAGAAGGCGCCCACGGCGAATACCGCACGCGATCGCCTGATGATGGTCGTCGCCATCCAGCGTGACCAGGACGGGCGCCGTACCACCACCGGAAACGGGGGCGCGGTCTCCTACCTGCCGGCGCTGCGTGAAGAACTGCTCGCCGTCGTGCGCAAGTACGTGTCGGTACCGGACAGTGCCGTCAAGGTCGACGTGCAGAAGGAAGCGGGTCTCGAAGTGCTCGAGATGAATATCACGTTACCCGAGCGCACCTGATGCTTCGTCGGGGGCGCGGGCAGATCGACGCGCTTCCGAGACGGATGTCGGGCTGACTGGAGCGATCCCGGGCTGCGCTGCCGGGTGCCGGCCGGGATTCAGCCCGCGTCCTTCTTCAGCCACTCGCGAAGGCTGGTGCGACCTTTCGATTCCACGAATCCCCGTTCTGCGTCGTCGAGCAGCTCGACGATTTCGCGACCCAGCTCCTGCTGCGGCTTGAGCTCGGAGGTGCCGGCGCGGATCGCGCGCCAAAGATCCCCGAGAGTCGCGGATTCCAGGTCGCGCGCGGGGATGAGCTGTGTGCGTAGGCGTCCGGATTCGGTCAGAAAGCCGCGCGCGATCAGCGTATCGACGGCGCGGGCAACGTGCTCCGGCGCGGCTCCCAGCTCGCGCACGAGGTCTTCCTGCGCCACCGCCGGCTTGCCCTCGATGAATCGCTGGCCCGCGGTTCCCATGATCATCAGGGCGAGATATTCGGAGTGCCGGCCGGAGGCCAGCGGCACGATGCGGTCCGGCTTCATGTGGGCGGGGTGCTGGATGTAGAAGGCGAGCTGACAGCCGATCAGCAGGATCAGCCAACCCACATAGAGCCAGATCAGCAGCAGGATGACGACGGCGAAGCTCGAGTAGATCGCGTCGTAATTCGTCGTGCCGGCGACGAACGATGCAAACGCGACGCTGGCGGTCTGCCACAGCACACCGGACGTCAGGCCCGCGATGGCGGCGGCCTTCAGGTTCACCTTCGTGTTCGGCATGTACGCGTACAGGAACGTGAACATGCCGACGATCATCGCGTAGGGAATCAGTCGCGTGAGGCTGTACAGCGCAAATCCGAACGGCTCGATGTTCTTGATCTGCGTGACGACGCCGCTATTGAGCACCGACGCCGTGATGCCTAGCGCTGCGAACACCATCACGGGGCCCACCATCAGGACGCTCAGATATTCGCCCACCCGTTGGACGAACGGACGGGAGCGTTCGATGCGCCAGATATAGTTGAAGCTGGACTCGACTTTCTGGATCAGCGAAATCGCCGTGTAGAAGAGCAGGGCGACGCCGACGGAGCCCAGCAGTCCCACCTGGATCTTCTCGACGAACCCGATGATCTTTCCGGTGAGATCGGCCGCCTGCGGCCCGAGCGGCCGCAGCAGTTCGAACAGAACGGGCTCCAAGGTGTTTCGGACGCCCAGTGCCTTGAGCACCGAAAAGCCGAGCGCGAGAAACGGCACCAGCGACAGCAGCGTCGTGTAGACCAGGCTCATCGCGCGCATCGAGAGCTGGCCTTCGAAGAGATCGCGCGTCAACGAAAACACGTAGCGGCCGGTTTGGATCAGCCGGGTTTCGGAGCGCGAAAGCGCGGCGCGCTCCTGCCACAGATGAACCCTGAGCCGGGACAGGAAGTTGGTGGGCAGCATGCGGCGAAGTGTAGTCGCTAAGAATTGGACGGCCGCGTCCGTGGCTGACGTATTCGAATGCGCTGCTTGGAGCCGATCCGACGAACGGCCGGTGGATTTTGCAACCGATCGTTGACATTGTTGCACCGCAACAATACGATGCTGTCGGACCGTGCTGCACCGCACAAGCGCGCGGATTAACATTTAACTTCAATACGTTAGAGAGGTGAAAAGATGGGCGTTGAAACGATCGTGAATGACGTCAAGGGCGCAGTTGAGCCGTACGTCGCGAAAGGCCAGGACCTGGTGACGGTGTCCTTCGAGACGTTCAAGCAGGCGAATGTCATCGTGGTGGACGGCGTGCAGGAACTGTTCAAGACCAACGTCGACGCCGGCAAGGATCTGTTTGCCGCTGCTCAGACGAGCTTCGAGAAGGCCAAGGCCGATGGTCTCAAGGCTGTCGCGACGAAGCCCATCGAGTACCTCCCCGACGGCAAGGATCTGGTGATCGCCGCCTACAAGGATTCCTTCTCGATCGTGACGAAGACCGGCGAAGAACTCTTCAGCGTCGTCAAGAAAGGCTACGAAGACGTCGCCGCCAAGCTGACCGGTTCGACCACGGTCTCGGGCGAGGTCAAGAAGGTGAAGTCCGCAGCTCGCAAGACGGCCAAGAAGGCGACGTCTGCAGCCAAGAAAGCGGCAGCGCAGTAAGTCGGTTTGCTGATCGGTGTCGTACCCGCAAGGTACGGCGCCCAGTAAAGGCCAGGACCCAGGTCCTGGCCTTTTTTATTGGCTACTTGCCTTCGGATTTTGTTCGGGGGCTGCGCCGCGCACTGCGCTTGCGGGGCGCCGGTTTGGCCGTCTCCTCGGCGGGCGCGTCGGCAGCGAGGTTGACGCGTGCGAGCAGACGCTTGAGCGCCGGAGACTGCTTCAGCAGTTCCAGATTCCCTTTGACGAAATCGGTCGGATTGAAGTTCTCGTTGACCTGTCCGACCTTCTCGCGCAGAAACTGGAGAACGTCGTCCTGCAAGCCGGCGACGTCCGGCAGCCCCAGGAAGCGGCGCAGTTCCTCCGGCTTCACATCGATCTCGATCTTGATCTGCATCGCGTTCTCTCCTGAGGTCGTCCGTCGGCAGCCTGAAGCGGCTGCTCAGTCGGCGGTAAGTCGGCGTCGCGCTTCGGCGTATCGGTCCGCGGTGCGTTCCGCAATGATGTCCGGAAGATAGGGCCCCGGGGGCTTCTTGTCCCAAGGCTGCGCCTCGAGCCAATCGCGGACGATCTGCTTGTCGAAACTCGGCGGGCTGATGCCGGGCTGCCAGGTGTCGGCCGGCCAGAATCGCGACGAGTCCGGCGTCAGGACTTCGTCGATCAGGTGTACGCGCCCGTCGTCGTCCAGGCCGAACTCGAACTTCGTGTCCGCCACGATGATTCCGCGTTCGAGCGCGTAGCGGGCGGCGCGATCGTAGATTTCCAACGTCAGATCACGGAGCTGGTTCGCCAGATCGGTGCCCAATCGCGAAACGACGTCTTCGAACGAGATGTTCTCGTCATGCTGTCCGACCGGCGCCTTGTCGGCCGGCGTGAAGATGGGGGTCGGCAGCCGGTCGGCCATCCGAAGTCCTTCGGGGAGCCGGATGCCGCACACGGTCCCCGTCTTCTGATAGTCCTTCCACCCGGAGCCGATGAGATAGCCGCGGGCCACGCACTCCACCGGGATCGCCTTTAGTTTCCGTACGATCACGGCACGCCCGACGAGCGCAGCCCGTTCCTCGGGTTTGAGCCAGTCTTCGAGCCGCATCCCGGGCGCGCGCTGGTTCGGCACGAGATCCGAGAAGCGGGTCAACCAGAATTCCGTCAGCGCGGTCAGCACTTCCCCCTTGCCCGGGATGGGTCGCGGCAGGATGACGTCGAAGGCCGAAAGACGGTCCGTGGTGACGATCAGCAGGTGCTGGTCGCCGACGGCATACATGTCGCGAACCTTGCCGCGATGGACCAGTGGCAGGCTGGAAATTTCGGACTGGAAAAGCGGGGCCGGCATGAGGATCTGAATAACGGAACGGATGGGGCATGATACTGCTCATTCCCGACGTTGCCGCGTATCCGGAGCCAGGCTCTCAGTCGCCCGCGGAGAGCCGTTTGGGCCGTTTGGGCCGTCGGGGCGCAGCCGATTTTTGTCGCCGCGCGACGTTCCGCGCAAAAGGCTGAACGCTCAGCATCTCCGCAAATGCGGACGCGCTGACGCCCTCGCTGTATAGGAACCCCTGCAGGCGATCCACGCCTCGCGCACAAAGCCAGCGTTCGTGCGCGATGTCCTCGATGCCTTCAGCGACGATCTCGAGCTTGAGATCGTGCGCGAGCCGGATGATGGATTCGGTGATGAGGCGATCGTGCCGGTTCTTCAGCGCTCCGACCACGAAGCTCCGATCCAGCTTGAGGCCGGAAACCGGGAGCTTCTTCAGGTGACCGAGGCTCGAGTAGCCGACGCCGAAGTCGTCGATCACGACGCGGACCCCCAGTGCCTTGAGCGCGAGAATCGTGGCCCTCGCCTGAGTAAAGTCTTCGATCGCGTTCTCCGTGATTTCGATCTCCAGACGATCGGGGGCGAAGGCGTTGTCGCACAGGATCGATTCCACGAGATCCGCCAGCCCAGGGTCGATGAACTGCTTGGGCGAAATATTGACGCTCAGCCTCACCGGGCCGTCGCGGGACAGAAGATCGCGCATCGCCCGGCAGGCTTCTTCGAGCACCTGGGCGCCGACGCGTTTGATCAATCCGCTCGCTTCGAGGACAGGCACGAAGTCGGCCGGCCGGTTCGCCTTGTGCGTGGTACTCGTCCACCGCAGCAGTGCTTCTGCGCCGATGATGTCTCTACTTTTCGCATCCAGGATCGGCTGGAACACGACGGAGAAGGCGTTGAGCACGACCGCTTCGCGCAGGCACGCGAGGAGGTCGTCCGCTTCGGCAGGCTCTTCCGCGTCCGCGCCAGCGGAGGATCGCGTGGTTGCACGATGGCGGCGGCGGGAAGGGCGCTCTGGACAGTCATCGACCTGGAGCCACGCCGTCGGCGTGCCCAGGATATCGGACAGTATCGACCCGGAGGCGGAAGTCGATTTCAAGGTTCGCGGCTTCGAGGAATCACGGTTCGAGATGGACGAGTATCCCACTCCGAGCGGATCTCGATGTGGTGCTAGGCGGCAACCCTCAACGGTGAGGACGGGTCCAGCATGATGTGACGCGTGTGGGCATCGACGTCGACCCAGCACGCCACCGACATCACCCTCCCGATCCGGACTGGAGGGCCGAAGCGATGGATGGCGATCCCGGTGCCGGCGATAAGGCGCTCCACGGCCACACTCGTCACCAGGACGAACTGGGTAATGCCGTGCTGCACCGCGAACTTCACCGAATCGACGAGCAGCAGTCGTGCCGAATGCCCCATGGAGAACGCCGAGGTTCTCCCGGGAATCGTCGTGTCGACGGCGAACCGGCTGATTTCCCAGATATTGCGATGTCGGGGAACCGGACAGCCGTGCAGCAACTGGGGAAAGATGTCGCTGAGCATGTAGCTGCGCGTGGTGGGGCGAAGGCGCCAGCCGCCGCACACGGCGTCTTCTTCGTCAACGGTCAGCATGTAGACGCTGTCCGTATCGTCGAAGTGGTCGTGCTCCTGACCATCCTTCACTTTCACGGCCCAGCCGAGCCGTTCGTGAAACACCTTGTAACGCAACCGATACATGCCTTCGGAGTACTGAATCGCGAAGCGCGAGTCATGCAACGCTCCACGAATGACTTGCAGCATGGCCAGACCTTGCCGTTGCCGATGAAGTGTGAAGAGCATCACAACACGGTGACAGCAGTCTGTAACCCCTCAAATTCGATAGGGGGTCAGCGCTATTTCGACGCGAAAACCGGCTAGCGTTTCGCCAATTCGATCAGGTTGGACGAGCTGATACGGGACGGAAAACGATCCGGCTCGACGGCGCCCAACGCAACGGCCCGCGCGATGGCGTGGCTTCGTTTCTTGACGCCGAGCTTCCGTTCGGCGGCGTTCAGGTGGTACACCACGGTGCTTTCCGCGATGTGCAGGGCACCGGCAATCGCCGATGTCTTGAGCCCCTGCGCGGCGTGCCGGAGGCACTCTTTTTCCCTGATCGTGAGACGGGGCTCGTCAGCGGTTGCGGCTTCGAGAACCAGCTGACGCATGCGTTCCTGGATATTGGCGGTGATCCAGTGCGCCCTCTGAAACAGGCGAGCTCGTGCAGCTCCCTGCGGGAGAGGCTCCAGCCTCGCCAGACTCATCAGGCCGAACTCACCGTTAGCACCATGAATGGGCACGGTGAGACCGTGATGAAGGCCGAAGACGGCTGCATCGTCGAAAAGGCGTTTGGCGCTTGGCGTGGTCCGGTCGACTTCGTCCCATCCGAAAGGCAGCACCGACACAGCGCCGCGCGCCAATACCGGATCGATCGCCATGAAGCCCTGCTCGTCGTAGTGCGAGCGCCAACCCTGCGGATATCCGCTCAGGACGAACTGGCGGGGCTGGGACAGCGAGACGGCGATTCTCAGTCCGTACAGGAAATGCTGGAATCCCATGGCCTCGGCGGTACGGCGGCAGGCCGCTCCCGCCTCTCCCACATCGTGGGCGGCGGCTATGAAGCCCTGCAGCGCTAGATCCTGCGCGATCAAATGAACGCTCTCTCCATGGCGCGTCGTCGTGTCGATCCATCGTTACCGAAAAAGGAACCCTGCGCCCGAGGTCGCTCACCGCGTACTCGGCTGAAACCGGCCATCCCCTAGCGCCGAATTTCGCCCCACCGTTCCAGTTCAAGAACGTAGGCGCCGACGCGCGCCAACCTTATGCCCAATAATTGGAGTCGGCAAACTGTGATGGTGAGAGTCGAGATGAAAGTTTTCGTGATTGGTAGCGGCGGGCGGGAGCATGCGATGGCTTGGAAGATCGCGGCCTCTGCCAAGGTTTCCGAAGTGCTTGTCGCGCCGGGGAATCAGGGGACTGCCGACGAGCCGGGATGCCGCAACGCGCCGATCGCCGTCGACGATATTCCCGGCCTTCTGGCGTTCGCGAAGGCCGAACGGGTCGCCCTCACGGTCGTCGGCCCCGAAGTCCCGCTGTCGCTGGGCGTGGTCGATGCCTTTCGTGCGGCGGGTCTGCGGATCTTCGGGCCCACGCAGTCGGCCGCAAGACTGGAAAGCTCGAAGGCGTTCACCAAGGACTTCCTCAAGCGGCACCGCATTTCCACGGCCGGGTACGAGGTGTTCACGGAAGTGGGCGCCGCGCTGGCGTATCTCGATTCGCAGCGCGCTCCGATCGTCGTCAAGGCCGATGGGCTGGCGGCCGGGAAGGGTGTCGTCGTTGCGACCACACTCGACGAGGCGCGCGCCGCCGTCCGCGACATGCTGTCGGGCAATGCCCTCGGCACTGCCGGATCACGCGTGGTCATCGAAGAATTTTTGGAAGGAGAAGAGGCCAGTTTCATCGTCGTAGCCAACGGAAGGCAGTACGTTCCAATGGCGACGAGCCAGGATCACAAGCGGATCCTGGACGGTGACCAGGGCCCCAACACCGGTGGAATGGGTGCCTACTCGCCAGCGCCGGTCGTGACGCCGGAGATCCACGAGCGGGTCTGCAAGCACGTCATCGAACCGACGCTCGACGGCATGATCGCGGAGGGCAGCCCGTTCTCCGGCTTCCTCTACGCCGGCTTGATGATCGACTCGAAGGGCGGCGTGAAAGTGCTGGAGTTCAACACGCGGATGGGCGACCCGGAGACGCAGCCGATCCTGTTCCGCCTGGAGTCCGACCTGGTCGACCTGCTCGACGCGGCCGTCGATTCGAAGCTGGACGAGGTCGCGGTCGAGTGGAGCCCGGAGCCTGCGCTAGGCGTCGTCATGGCGGCCCACGGCTACCCGGGCACGGTGCGAAAGGGCGACGCCATCCAGGGACTGGGGGCGGATCTCGGGAGCGCCAAGGTGTTCCACGCCGGGACCGAACAGAAGAACGGTCAGGTCGTGACGGCCGGTGGGCGCGTCCTGTGCGTGGTGGGGCGGGGTGAGGACGTCGCCGCCGCGCAGCGCGCTGCCTATGCGGGCGTGCGCCAGATCAACTGGGACGGGGTCCAGTACCGGACCGATATCGGATACCGGGCGATCGGCCGGAAGTAGGCCTGGAGCAGCACGCCAGCGCGACGCTGGCGTTCGAACATTGAAGCGGATGGCGAAAGCGCATCGATCGGCGCCGTGACGGGCACGGGCCGATCGTCGAGTCCTAATCTCAGTTGCGCTTCATCGAGTCGAAGAACGCCTCGTTGGTCTTCGTCACCTTCATGCGATCCAGCAACAGTTCCATCGCCGCCAGTTCGTCCATCTGGTGCAGCAGCTTGCGAAGGATCCAGACCTTGCCCAGGTCCTTCTCGTTCATCATCAACTCTTCCTTGCGCGTGCCGGAACGGTTGATGTTGATGGCCGGGAAGATGCGCTTCTCGGCGATGCGGCGCTCGAGATGCACTTCCATGTTGCCGGTGCCCTTGAACTCCTCGTAGATGACTTCGTCCATCTTCGAGCCGGTTTCGATCAGCGCCGTGGCGATGATCGTCAGCGAACCACCTTCCTCGATGTTGCGGGCCGCGCCGAAGAAGCGCTTGGGCTTCTGCAGCGCATTGGCGTCCACGCCACCCGACAGAACCTTGCCGGAGGAAGGGGCGACCGTGTTGTACGCGCGAGCCAGACGGGTGATGGAGTCCAGCAGAATCACGACGTCACGCTTGTGCTCGACCAGGCGTCGCGCCTTTTCGATCACCATCTCGGTGACCTGCACGTGGCGCGAAGCGGGCTCGTCGAACGTGCTGGCGACGACTTCGCCGCGCACCGTGCGCTGCATGTCCGTGACTTCTTCCGGACGCTCGTCGATCAGCAGGACGATGAGGTAGACGTCGGGATAGTTCGCCGCGATCGACTGCGCGATGTTCTGCAGCATCATCGTCTTGCCGGCCTTCGGCGGCGAGACGATCAGGCCACGCTGGCCCTTGCCGAAGGGCGCCACGATGTCGATCACGCGAGCCGTGATGTCTTCGGTGGTGCCGTTGCCGCGCTCCATCTTGAACTGCTCGTCCGCGAACAGCGGCGTGAGGTTCTCGAAGCTGACCTTCTTCTTGCTGACTTCGGGCGACTCGTAGTTGATCGAGTCGACCTTGAGCAGCGAGAAGTAGCGCTCGTTGTCCTTCGGGCTGCGCACGCGTCCGGAGACGGTGTCGCCGGTGCGCAGCGAGAAGCGGCGGACCTGCGAGGGCGAGATGTAGACGTCGTCCGGGCCGGCCAGGTAGGAGCTGTCCGAACCGCGCAGGAACCCATAGCCGTCGGGCATCGTTTCCAGAACGCCGTCGGCCATGATGTGCTCGCCCCGGCGGGCGGCGGCCTTGAGCAGGTTGAACACCAGGTCCTGCTTGCGGACGCGGGCGATGTTCTCGAGGCCCTGGGCCTCGGCGAGTTCGAGCAGTGCCGCAGCGCTCTGCCTCTTGATGTCCGGAATGCGGACGATCTTGGGCGGCTCGCCAGGGGCGCGGAACTCTTGCTGGGGACGGGGCGGTGTGTGGCCGTTGGTGGCCGAACCGCCGTCGTTGTCTTCCGGCAGGCCGTCCAGCCCATTCGGCGACTGCGGAACCGTCAGCGACCCGTCAGAGGCCTGCTGCGCAAGGGCCGCAGCCTGTTGTTGTGCAATCTCAGCCTCGAACTCCTCCTCGGTCATGTCGACCGGAAGTCCCTCGTGCTGGTTACCGCCGCCGTTACGTTGTCCCTGGTTGTTACCGTTGTTGTTGCGGGGACCGTTGTGACGACGACGGTGCTTCATCATGCGGGGGGGTTTAGGCGGTTGTGACATGCGGAGTGACGAAAGCGGTCAACTGCGCCTTGTGCACGGCGCCGACCTGGGTGGCCGCTGCCTGTCCATCCTTGAACAGGATCAGCGTGGGGATTCCGCGGATGCCGAACTTCGGGGGCGTGCCCGGGTTCTCGTCCACGTTGAGTTTGACGACCTTCAGCTTTCCGACATTCTCGGCGGCGACCTGTTCCAGGATCGGCGCGATCATGCGGCAGGGCCCGCACCATTCGGCCCAGAAATCCACGAGGACGGGCGTATCGGACTTGAGAACGTCCTGGTCGAAGGACGCGTCGGTGACAGCGGAGATGTGCTCGCTCATGGGGAAGCCTCGATATGCATGAACGCGACGAAACGCGCGCGAGGTGAAGATGGGGTAGTGCGTGATCCCACTCAAGACCTGTCCTGAAATCGCGCAATGCGAACCACGCATCGGCGGGATCGGGCGGTTATGATGGACGCTTGCTGCGGGGGAACCGATCGGAGCGGGAGTGCCAAGCACCTGCTCTTCCGGCGCTCTCGACTCCCGAGGGTGTCGCTATTTGAGCGGATTCCCCGAGGGCTTGCAAGCGCCCCTCTTCGCGATGATTCCATGCAAGCTGACCACTTATCCGATATTCGATTCGACAGCCTCCCGCTGCACCCGGGCCTGATCGATGCCATTGCGAAACGCGGTTTCGACCGCTGCACGCCCATCCAGGCACAGACCTTGCCCCTCGCGCTCGAAGGGCGCGATCTGGCCGGTCAGGCACAGACGGGAACGGGCAAGACGGCCGCGTTCCTGCTCGCCACGATGCATCGCCTGCTGACGAATCCGCGGCGCGGACCGGATGGCCAGCCTCGCGCATTCATGCTTGCACCGACGCGCGAACTCGCGGTGCAGATCTACGAAGACGCGCTGCAGCTCTGCGGTGACACCGGCCTGCGCATGGCGGTCTGCTTCGGCGGCACGGGCTACGAATCGCAGCGCCAGGCGATTCAGGCCGGCGTCGACATCCTCATCGGCACGCCCGGCCGACTGATCGACTACTTCAAGCAGGACATCTACACGCTCAAGCACATCGAAGTCGTCGTGCTCGACGAGGCGGACCGGATGTTCGACCTGGGTTTCATCGCCGACATCCGTTACCTGTTCCGGCGCATGCCGCCGCCTAACGAGCGCCGCAACTATCTGTTTTCGGCAACGCTGTCGCAGCGCGTGCTCGAGCTGGCCTACGAGCACATGAATGACCCGCAGAAGGTCACCATCGAGCCCGATCAGGTCACTGCGGAGCGCGTGCGCCAGTCGCTGATCCATGTCGCCAACGAGGACAAGCTCAAGGTGCTGGTCGGTCTGCTGCGTCACCACGACCCGCTGCGCACGCTGATCTTCATCAACACCAAGCGTGGCGCCGAGGAAGTCGAGAACGCGCTGCGCGCCAACAAGTTCGAAGCCCACACGATTTCGGGCGACGTGCCGCAGACCAAGCGGCTGCGACTGCTCGAGGATTTCAAGGACGGCACCTTGCCGATCCTCGTGGCCACCGACGTCGCGGCCCGCGGCCTGCACATCCCCGCGGTCAGCCACGTCATCAACTACGACCTGCCACAGGATCCCGAGGACTACGTGCATCGCATCGGCCGCACGGCACGTGCGGGCGAATCGGGCGATGCCATCTCGCTGTGCTGCGAGACCTGGGTGTATTCGTTGCCCGACATCGAGCGCTACATCGGCATGCGGTTGCCCACCGAGACGTTCCCGTCCGAGTGGATGCCGACGGACTGGGTCGAGCCGCCGCGTCTGCCACGTCGTCCCCGCAGCGGCCCGCCGCGTCGTGGAGGCGGAGGTGGCGGTGGTCGTCCCGGTGGCGGCGGCCGACGCCGTCACTGAAGCACCGTGCGGCTGATCGAGCCCGATTGGCCGCGTCATCCGCGGGTGCGTGCATGCGTCACCACGCGCGAAGGCGGCGTCAGTCCTACGCCGTACGATTCACTGAATCTCGCGGGTCATGTCGGTGATGACCCCGCGAACGTCGCCGAGAATCGTCGACGGTTGAGAGCCTCCCTGGACCTGTCGCAGGAGCCTGCCTGGCTCGAGCAGGTTCACGGCACGCAAGTCCTGCACATCGATCATCGGCACGTCATCGCCGCGGCCGACGCCGCGTGGACCGATGTTCCGCACACGCCCTGCGTGATCATGAGTGCCGACTGCCTGCCGGTGCTGTTCGCCGACGACGATGGAACCTGCGTGGCTGCTGCACACGCCGGCTGGCGCGGTCTGGCCGCCGGGGTCCTCGAGCAGACGGTCGAAGCCCTGCCGACGATGCGTTCGAAGCTCACCGCCTGGATGGGGCCCGCCATCGGTCCGACGGCTTTCGAAGTGGGCGCGGATGTTCTCGACGCATTCGAGAAAACCATGCAGGTTCCGGCCGGCGCGTTCGTGCCCAAACCCTCGGGACGCTACTGGTGCGATCTGAACCTGTTGGCGCGAACCCGCCTCGCGAATCTGGGTATCACGCGGGTCCACGGCGGGCACGACTGCACGCACTCGGATCCTTCGCGCTTCTTTTCGCACCGACGGGATGGAGCCTGCGGACGCATCGCATCGATGGTCTGGTTGGGCTGACAATCGCAGCGACAAATCAGGGCCGCTTCGCGCGGCAAAAATCGTTGCGCGGTACTAGGTGCTCTGCTACAAGTCCGATCGAGGCGGACGTTCGTCAGGACGGCCGTACCACAACTAAAAAAGCCGCATGGGCGGCCCTCAAGCGAGGTAGGAGCATGCGGGCAGGGAGCGAAACGCACCGGAGCGTGAGCACCGCGTTCGGCTCGGTCGGCTGTGCGCAGCAGTCGTTCTCAATTCGCATCACCTGATTTCAAACCGGCTCGCATTGCTCCCGGATCGTCGGGGGCCGCGTGCACGGGAGCTGACAAGGAGCACGGGGCCATGACAGACACGATGCGACGGGGAATCCAGGTACTCGCGTGCGGCGCGGTGTTCGCGTTCGGTTCGCTGGTGATCGCGCAGGACGAGCCGGCGACAACCGACGCCGCTGCGGCCGCGGCGCCCGCCGCCGCGGAAGGCGCAGCGTCCGAGCCGTTGGAGGCCGCTCCCGCCGAAGACGCAGGCGAAGAAGCCGCGGAAGCGCCGGCCGTACCGGTCAAGGCGCGCCCTTCGGAAATGGCGCCGTTGGCGGCCTCGAGCTTGCTGCTCGGCGTTTCCAACTCGGGCAAGCATCTGATCGCGGTCGGCGATCGCGGCAACATCGTGGCGTCGAACGACGGCGTGCACTGGGCACAGGTCGAAGTGCCGGTACGCGCCACGCTCACGGGCGTGGAATTCGTCGACGAGAACAACGGTTGGGCGGTCGGACACGACGCCGTGATCCTGCACACGGCGGATGGCGGACGGACCTGGAAATTGCAGAACTTCCAGCCCGAACTCGAGAAGCCCTTCCTCGATGTGCTGTTCACGGATGCCAGCCACGGCATGGCCATCGGTGCCTACGGCCTGTTCATGACCACCAGCGACGGTGGCGCGAGCTGGGCCGAACTCAGTGCCGCGCCGATCCGCGAGGAAGAACTGCATCTGAATGCGATCACGCGTCTGGGCAACGGGCAGTACTTCGTCGTCGGCGAGACCGGGATGATGGGCGTGTCGGCCGACGGCGCGACGTGGGAGCGCCTGACTGCGCCATACGAGGGCTCGCTGTACGGCGCCGTGCCGCGGGGCGACAAGGGCGCTGTGATCTTCGGCCTGCGTGGCAACGTCTACACCAGCGACGATGTGCGCGCCGGCAACTGGACCAAGATCAACGTCGGCACGGTGGCCTCGTTCTTCGGCGGCGCGCTGCTGCCGTCCGGCGACATCGCGATGGTGGGCCTGGCGGGCGAGATCGCCATCCTGACCAAGAGCGGACAGGTCAAGAACACCAAGGTCCAGGCCATGGCCGGCGTCACTGGTTCGGGCACGCTCTCCGGTGCGATTCCCTGGCAGGGCGGCGTACTGGCGGTGGGCGAGCTGGGCGTGAGCCGAGTGGGTCTCTGATCCGCTCCGCGCGGATCGGCAAAACGAAGAATTCTGGGGAACGCACATGAGCAACGAGCACGGCGACGGCAAGGAAAGCGGCGCGCACAAGGTATTGGCCGCGATCGAGCCGATCATCTATGCCAAGCGCAAGCTGACGATGAGCATCCTGCTCGTGATCACGGCGGTGCTGTTCTGGCAGATGTGCCTGATCAAGCCCGACGCCGGCTTCGACAAGTCGGTGCCGCTCGAGCACCCGTACATGCAGGTCCTCACGCAGTACATGGCGGATTTCGGCGGCGCCAACACGGTGCTCGTCGCGATCATGCAGAAGGACGGCAAGGGCGACATCTACAACGACAAGTTCCTGTCCAATCTCAAGCAGGCCACCGACGAGATCTTCTTCCTCAAGGGCGTGGATCGTTCGCGGGTGTCGTCGCTGTTCACGCCGGACGTGCGCTACATCGAAGTCGTTGAAGGCGGCTTCAAGGGTGGCAACGTCATCCCGGCCGAGTACGCGCCGACGCCCGAGATGTTCGCGCTGGTGAAGGGCAACGTCAGCAAGGGTGGTCACGTCGGCCGCTACACCACGACCGACCAGACCGGCGCCCTGATCTTCTCGGAACTGCTGGAGATCGATCCGGTCACCGGCGAGAAGCTGGACTATGGTCGTGTCGCGGAAGATCTCGAGGACAAGCTGCGCGGCCGCTTCGTCAACCCGAAGAAGCTGGTCTACAAGCTCAAGAAGGACAAGACCGTCACGTTGTCCTCCGGCAAGGAGGTCAAGATCGATGCCGGCACGATCATCGGCGAAGGCTTCGTCCATCTCGGGCTGAAGCAGTACATCAAGACCTTCGAGTACGCGTATCCGCTCGAAGAAGGCAAGACCGAGATCGTCGAGATCAAGGGCGGCGACGCCAGCTTCGACGAGGTCGCCAACCCGCAGTACAACCCCGACGTCAACATCCACATCATCGGGTTCGCCAAGGTCGTCGGCGACATCATCGAGGAGATCTTCGCGGTCGTCGGGTTCTTCTTCCTGACGCTGGTCTTCACCGGCATCCTGCTGTGGCTGTACGTGGGCGACTTCAAGCTCGGCATGCTGCCGCTGATCTGCTCGATCACCGCCGTGATCTGGGAGTTCGGACTGCTGCACATGCTCGGTTTCGGCCTGGATCCGTTCGCGATCCTGGTGCCGTTCCTGATCCTGGCGGTGTCGGTCAGCCACGGCGTGCAGTACGTCAACGCCTGGGTCGGCGAGATCGCGGAGAACAAGCGCAACAGCTTCGATGCCTCGCTGTTCACGTGGCGGCGCCTGGCCATCTACGGAACGATGGCCATCATGACCGACGTCGCCGGCTTCGCGATGATCGGCCTGATCCCGATCGCGATCGTGCGCGAGATGGCGATAAACGCGTGCCTCGGCATGGCGGCGATCATCGTCACCAACAAGATCATGATGCCGATCTGGCTGACCTGGATCGAGATCAAGGACATCAACGATTTCGTCGCCAAGCAGGATCGTCGCGACAGCATCTTCGATCCGCTGTGGCGCCTGCTGTCGAACATGGTCAACCCGAAGCCGGCCATCACGGCCATCCTGATCATGGGCGTGCTGTTCGGCTGGAGCTTCTGGCAGGGCAAGGCACTGCAGGTCGGCGACAGCCAGGCCGGTGTTCCCGAACTGCTGCCGGACTCGCGCTACAACCAGGACACGGCCGAAGTCGTGGCCAACTTCGCGATCGGTCTCGACATCTTCAAGGTCGTGGCCGAGACCGATCCCGAGGCCTGCGTGAAGCACGAGGTCATGGAGCAGATCGACCGATTCGGCTGGCGCATGGACAACACGCACGGCGTGCAGTCCAGCCTGTCGCTGCCCGCGGTGGCCAAGACAGTGAACTCGGCCTTCTCGGAAGCCAATCCGCGCTTCAAGGTGCTGCCACGCAACCAGTACACGATGGTGCAGGCGATCACGCCGATTCCCACTTCCTCGGGTCTGCTGAATCCGAACTGCTCCGCGATGGCGCTGTTCGTGTTCATGAAGGACCACAAGGCCTCGACGATCGCCGGCGTGGTGCAGACGACCAAGGACTTCAACAAGGAAAACGCGGCGGCGTTCTTCGAGACGCACACCGACGTCAACGCCAAATACTGCGAAGAGAAGCTCGAGGCGCGTCGTGACGTCGGCAACCTCAAGCACGACCAGCAGAAGATCATCACGAAGATCAAGAAGAAGAACCCGACCCTGCCGGAGCTCGACATTCCGAAGCAGCAGGCGGTCATCGATGCGGTGGCGAAGGTGACCGAGGCGGAGACCAAGCTCGCCAGTTTCGACAAGATGTGCCCGGTGAACTTCGCGCTGGCCACGGCCAATGTCGGCGTCATGGCGGCCACCAACGAGGAAGTGCATCGCCTCGAAAAACCCATCCTGCTGTACGTCTACATCGCGATCGTGATCTGCGTGTACCTCTCGTTCTTCGAGTGGCAGTCGATCGTGGCGATCATGATGCCGCTCGCGCTGATCTCCTGGATGGCCTATGCGGTGATGGCGATCCTGAGTATCGGCATGAAGGTGGCCACACTGCCCGTGGTGGCATTGGCGGTCGGTATCGGTGTCGACTACGGCATCTATATCTATGCGACGTATGCCGACGCCCTGGCCGGCGGGTTCAAGCCGAAGGATGCGTACTACAAGACGCTGCGCATGACGGGCAAGGCGGTGGTGTTCACCGGCGTGACCCTGGGCTTCGGCGTGGCGACCTGGCTGTGGTCGGGCCTGCAGTTCCAGCGCGACATGGGCGCCCTGCTGGTGTTCATGTTCACCGGCAACATGTTCGGCGCGATCCTGATCCTGCCGGCCATCGCGTCCTTCATCCTCAAACCGCGTGAACTGGCGCCGGGCGAAGTGCCGGTGTTCAAGCCGCGGCACTGAGATACAGGCCAGCATCCTCGAAGCCCGGCACATGCCGGGCTTCTTTTTTTGGTACCGCTCTCCCGGTGGTGGAGAGAAACGTCGAGAATCATGATTCCTACCCGTGCCCGAATCGGCGGGAAATTCCTGACGTCACGATGATGGACACGAAGAACCCCGGCGACGTGCGAAAGACCCACTGGCTCGACGCCGAGCGACTGCGCGTCTACCCCTGGCTGTTCATTTCCGTGTACGTGGTACTTGGTGCCGCGTGGATTGCGCTCTCGCACGACGGCGTGGACATCAAGGGCAAGCCGCTGGGCTACGATTTCATCGCGTTCTGGGCCGCCTCGCGCGTGGCATTGGAGCAGAGCGCGCTGGCTGCCTACGACCTGGCCACCATTGTGCAGGCTGAGCGTGAGGTGTTTCCCGGCATCCTCACCGCCCATCCCTGGCACTACCCGCCGACGTTCTACCTGCTGGTACTGCCGCTGTCGCTGCTGCCCTACGCGCTGTCGTTCATCGCGTTCACCGGCGCGACGCTGGGCGCGTACATCGCCGTGCTGCGCCGAGCGCTGCCGCAGCGCGAGGCGCTGCCCTGGCTGTTCGCGTTTCCCGGCACGATGCTCAATCTGTTCCACGGCCAGAACGCGTTTCTGACGGCCGCACTGATGGGGGGCGGGCTGCTGTGCCTGCAGCGTCGTCCCGTGACGGCGGGTGTGCTGCTCGGGTTGCTGGCCATCAAGCCGCACCTGGGCCTGTTGATCCCGGTGGCGCTGGCGGCCGGCGGTCACTGGCGCGCATTTGCAGGAGCGGCGTTGTCTTCAGTGACTCTGCTCGGGCTGAGTTCGGCGGTACTGGGTGTGGAGACGCTGGCGGCTTTCGTCGACCGTCTGCCACACGTCAGCCAATGGGTGGCGAACAACCAGCTCCCGCAGGTGAAGATGCCGACGCTGTTCGTGACCACCCTGATGCTGGGAGGGCCGACATGGCTCGCGTATGCGCTGCACATCGGGCTCACCATGGGTGCGGCCGCGGCTCTGTGGTGGCTTTGGCGCGCACCGGTGACGCGCACGTTGCAGTATGCCGGCCTGTGTTGCGCTGCCTTGCTGGCCAGTCCGTACCTGTTCGACTACGACCTGGCCTGGCTGGCTCTGCCACTGGCGTGGTCGGTACGGCACGGCCTCGAGCACGGCTGGCGGCCCGGCGAGCGCGAGATCCTCATGCTGGCCTGGTTGCTGCCGATCGTGTTTCAGGGCCTCGCGGTCGTCACGCATCTGGGTATCGGGCCGTTCGTGATCGGCGCCCTGTTCATCGTGATCCTGCGTCAGGCCGGCCGCGAGCGGACCCCTGGGATCCCGGTCTAACGCGGCTCAGTCGGCCGTATCGTGCACCTGCGGACGCTGACTGGGTACGTCCACGATGCGGCCGGTTTCCAATTCCAATGCAGTCAGGCGTCCACCCCAGACGCAGCCGGTGTCCAGACCATGAACCCGATCGTCCGGCCAGTGCACCTGCCCCAGGGTCGACCAGTGCCCGAATACGATCGGATTTCCTCGAGTGGCGCGCTCTGGCACCTGGAACCAGGGCATCAGGTGGGGAGCCTGGGTACCCGGTGCGCCCTTGGGCTTGAGGTCCAGCCGACCCTGATCGTCGCAGTAACGCAGGCGGGTCAGACAGTTCACCACGAAACGCTGCCGCTCGATGCCGCGTAGGCCCGGCTTCCAGCGATCTGGCTGGTCGCCGTACATGCGCGAGAAGAAGCGCGGGCCATCCGTCCCGGCGATCATCCTGCTTGCCTCCTGTGCCAGATCCAGAGTTTGTTCGATGCTCCATTGCGGCGGCACGCCAGCGTGCACGAACAACGTGCCGGTTTCGGGATGACGCCAGGCCAGGGGTTGGGCGCCAAGCCATTCCAGAAGTTCGTCGCAATCGGACGCGGCCAGCACCGCGTTGAGCGTGTCGCGACGTCCCGGGCGACCGCCGTGCGCGACGGCCAGCAGGTGCAGGTCGTGATTGCCGAGCACCGTGATCGCAGCCGGGCCGAGGCTGCGTGCGAGACGCAGCACGTCCAGTGACGCCGGACCGCGATTGACCAGGTCGCCGACGAAGACCACCCGGTCGCGGCTGGGCTCGAAGTGCAGGGTGTCGAGCAGTTCGACCAGCTCTTCGTGGCAGCCCTGTACGTCGCCGATGGCGTAAGTGGTCATGAGGTCGTGGCGATGAACGGATCGAAATTTTCCACGAACGGCAAACTTTAGGACGCGACCGATGAGCGGTACGAATGCACGGTACGTGCTGCTTTGACACACCCTGAGGCCGTCATCATAGTGACCGCGCTGGTCGAGCTGGGATCAGCATCAAACAAATTGGAGTGCCGCCATGTTGAATGAAATGTTCGTCCGTGCGTATGTCGCGCTGAAGTGCCTGGGTCGTGATGAGGAAGGCGCGAGCGCGGTGGAGTACGGCCTGATCCTGGGCCTGATCGCAGTGGCGATCATCCTCGTGCTGGGCTTGCTGGGTACGGGTCTCGATACCCTGTTCACCAAGGCGGAGACGGCGGTTACGGGCGCTGCGCAGTAAATCGCCGCATCGCTTGCTGCATGACCCGATGACGGCGAGCGCAGGGCTCCTGGCCTGGGCGCTCGCCGTTTCGGTCTGGGATATCCGGTGTCGGCGCATCCCCAATCTCTGGCTGCTGGCAGCGCTCGCCCCTGGCGTCGCGATGTTCCTGTTCGGAGATCAGGGTTGGCTGGGCCAGAGTCTCACGGCGAGCGTCTTGGGTTCGTCGATCGCCTTCCTCCTGCTGTTTCCGGGCTTCGTGCTCAAGGCGATGGGAGGCGGCGACGTGAAGTTCGCCACGTGCTGCGGCTGGTTCGTGGGACCGTTGCACAGTCTGTACATGGTGCTGGCTGCCGCGGTGGCACTCGGGGTGCTTTCCGCGGTGGTGCTCTGGCGCTCACGTTCACATGCCTCGCCGCATCGTGTGCGTGTGCCGGCAGGACCTGCCATCGCCGCTGGATTCGCCTTGGCCGTGGTCCTGGTGCAGGCGCGATAGCGCAAACGGCGCCGTTACGTTGCCCAGGACCGATTCATGCGGCAGCGTTTACCGGCTACCATGTTTGTGCAAATGCGGCGCGTGGCTGGAACGACGATCCGGTCGATAGCGATCTGCCGCAGGCGGTGAGTGCATCGTCCGCATTTTGCATCCGGGAGCCTGAATGATCAGCAGTACTGCAGCCAAGGTCGTTGCGATCGTCGCCATTCTTCTGACGCTCGTGCTGGCGTTCGTCGGTTATCGTGTCAGCCGCCAGTATGCGGAAAGCTCCGAGCGCGCCCAGGTCCAGGCGCAGGCTCAGGTCAAGGTAGCCGAGCAGGAAACTCCCAAGATTCTCGCGGTGGTCGCGGTCAAGCCCTTGTCCGCGTACAAGCCCATCGCCAAGGACGACGTGGTCCTCGCGGAAATCACCGTCGCCCCGCGCGACTATTACACCAGCCTGGAAGATGTGGTCGGCAAGGAGCCGCTGGTGGACGTGGATCAGGGTGCGCCGGTCACCCAGCGCTATTTCGCCGAGGGCAATGTGCTGGCCAAGTCGGTGCCGGCAGGATTCCACGCCGTGTCGGTGGAGATCAGCGACGTGATTGGCGTCGGCGGCTTCGTGCGTCCCGGCGACATCGTGGACGTGCTGCTGTATCTGCGTGGCGGCAACGACGTGGAGCAGGCGCAAGCGCGCATCCTGCTCGAGAACACTCGCTTGCTGGCTTATCAGGAACTGCTCGTGGACCGGCCCGAGGGATTGAAGCAAGAGGAAACGCCGGAGCGCGGAGGGCGCCGCCAGCGCACTGCCGTGCTCGCCGTACCCAAGAGCGATACCACCCGGCTCATGCTCGGCGCCAGCATGGGCGAGTTGCGCCTGGCCCTGCACGGTCTGCCCGGTAATGCGCCGGACCCGAACGCACCGGTCCCGCTGCCGATGAGCGAAGAAGCGCTCAAGGCGGAAGCTGCCAAGAAGGTGCCCGATCAGGCCTATACCGCGCGCCAGTTGTCGCGGGTGGAACTGCCGCCGGAAAAGAAGAGGGTGATGCAGGTGGAAAAAATCGTCATCTATCGTGGATCGGTACTCGAATCCACCACGCCGTAACCTCCACCGTCCGCGCCGCCGAGTGGCAGCGCGGCGCCTCCAGATCGCGAGCTTGGATTGAATCAGGGACAGGACCGCCGCACATGAACTCGAAGAACGGCATCCGGACATGGCTGCAGGGCCCGGCGCTGGCCCTGCTGGTGCTGCTGGCTGGCGACGCCACGGCAGCCGCCCCCGTCACGGCAGCCGCCCCGGCCAAGAAAGACGAATCGCTGATCCGCGTCGAAGTCGGTACGCACACGCTGGTGCGCGAAAGCGCGGGTGTGAAGCGCGTGGCGGTGGGCGACCCCAACATCGCGGACATCAACGTCATCAATGGACGCGAGGTCCTGGTCAGCGGCAAGAAGCTGGGTGTGACCAGCCTGCTGGTCTGGCCGAAAACGGGCAGCCTCCCCAAGGAATATCGTGTCCGCGTCGGCGCCGTGATCGATCCCGACAAGGCCGCCCGGCCCGACCCGGAACTGGCCGGCGCCACCGTGGAAAAAGGGGCCGGCCTCGGGGGGCGCATGCCCAATCTGCTGGCCTACCGTCGCGCCAAGGCCGAGGCCGGCAAGGGTGAGGCGGTGGTGGACAAGAGCGTGGTGGAAGGCGAGTTCCAGGTCCTCACGCAGATCAAGATCGCCGAGGTCAACCGCACGACCGCCAAGCGCTACGGCCTGAACCTGAACTACGGCCGTGTCGGTCGCGACGGTAACGTCAATTTCAACTCGCTGACACCCGGCGATCTGGTCACCGATGCGTTCCAGTTGCTGATCAGCCCCACCAACATCGGCAACAACGAAACGATCGGCGGCACGCTGAGCATTCTCGAGTCGCGCGGCATCGCGCGCGTGCTGGCGGAGCCCAGCCTGACTGCGATGAGTGGTCAGACCGCCTCGTTCCTGGCCGGCGGCGAGTTCCCGGTGCCGGTGTCGCAGACCAACGGCGTGGTCACCATCGAGTACAAGGAATTCGGCATCCGTCTGCCGGTGACGCCCACCGTGCTGTCCAAGGACCGTATCGCGTTGCGCGTGGCGCCTGAAGTCAGCGATCTGGATTTTTCCGCCGGCATCGAGCTGGGCGGCGACGACGCCTCGCGCAAGCTGACCGTGCCGGCGCTCACCGTCCGCCGTACCGAAACCACGATCGAGCTCGGCGACGGCGAGAGCTTCGTGATCTCGGGTCTGGTCAGCAACAATCTGAAGGCCAATGTCGACAAGGTGCCGGGCCTGGCGGATATTCCCATCATCGGCGCGTTCTTCAAGTCGGTCAGCTACGACCGCGACGAGCGGGAACTGATCATGATCGTCACGCCGCACCTGGTGAAGCCGCTGGCACGCGGCGCCAAGCTTCCTGCGCTGCCGGGCGAGAAGTACGACGAGTACCGCCCTGGCTTCGGCAAGTTGATCTTCGGCGAGAAGGGCGACTTCGATGAGTCGTCCGGCACGTTCGGCTTCAGCAAGTAAGCGGCTGCCGATAGAAAAGGACGTTATGCGGGAGTGCATGTGAGAACCCAGGCCCTGGTGGTCGCCGACGATCCGGTCTACCTGAGCTGGCTGCAGAACTCGGCGCCCGGTGCCGAGTTCTCGCTGGCGCGGGTCACGGATGCCGAGGACCTGATCGAAAGGATCCACGCCAGCGGCCGAGTCGACGTCGTTTTCTTCGAGTTCACGTCGCAGACCGCTACCGCACGCGCGGCCATGATCGAGCGGCTGCTGGAACGTCTCCCGGAAATGGCGGTGGCCGGGCTTGGGGAAGAAGGCGACTCCGCGACGATGTTGGCGGCGATGCGCGCGGGCGCGCGCGACTTCTTCGTGCTCAGGAAGGACGAGGCCAATCTGGCCGCGCTGCTCGGCCGCTTGTTGCGGCGTTCGACACCGACGACGGCGAACGGGCGCAAGCTCGGCCGCGTGTTCGGCGTGATGGCGGCACTTCCCTACGACGGCATCGCTTTTCTGGCCGAGCACCTCGCGCTGGCCTGCGCCGAGCGCCTGGGCAAGAACGAGCGCGTCCTGTTGCTGGACGTGGCGGTGCCGGCCGGGGCCGCCAGCATCTTCCTCAATCTCAACCAGTCATACGGTGTGCTCGACGCCATCAACGACGGCAGCCGCTGCGATACCACCCTGGTGGACACCGCGTTCATGCGGCACTCCAGCGGGCTGTATGTGCTGAGCCTGCCGGAGGATGTGATCACGCGCCCGACGATCGATGGCGACGAGCTGATCAAGCTGCTCGGCGTGTTGCGCGGCCTGTTCGGTTGCATCGTGCTGTCGTTTGACGGCCACCTGCCGTCCGATGTGCTGCGTGGGCTCATCGGTCTGGCGAGCCGCACGCTGTTCCTCACCGACCAATCGATCCTCAAATCGCGCCACAGCAAGTACCTGCTTCGCTCGCTGCGCCTGGACGACTGTCCGCTCGACCGCGTCGGCCTCGTGGTGGACAACTACCGCAAGCGTGTCGGCCTGGAACCGCAGAATCTGTCGGAGTTGCTCGATCTACCGGTGGTTGCCACCCTGACCACACAGCCATCCAACCGCATCCAGGCGATGAATCAAGGCGAACCGATGTTCGTCTGCACGCCCAAGGACGAATATTGCAGTGGCGTGCGGCTGTTGGCCCAGGCGCTGCTGGCCGGTGAAAACGCGGCTGCGCCGGCGCCCGCCCAGACCGGCCTGCTCGGTCGCCTGTTCAACTAGTGCAGACGCACCGGCGCGAACGGTCGTGATCAGCCCCGAACAGCTCATCCGTTCCCGGTGGTCGACAGCGTCGACGTGCCCGCTGCCGGAGGGCACGGTGCTGTGAGTACGCCGGAGCAGATCATGCGCTTCCGGCTGTCGGATCATTACCAGCAGCTCAAGAGTGCGGTGCATCGCAATCTCATCGCGCAGATCGAGGAGAAGAACCTCGACATCGATCGCTGGGACGCGCCGCGCATCGAGCGCTTCGTCTCCGAGCAGGTGCGCCTGTACGTTACCGCGCAGCGCCTGCCGATCAACGCGCGCGAGAGCGAGACGCTGGCCAAGGACGCGCGCGACGAACTGATGGGCTACGGCCCGATCCAGTCGCTGGTGGACGACGATACGGTCAACGATATCGTCGTCAACGGCCCCAACAAGATCTTCGTCGAGCGCGACGGCGTGCTGGCGATGGCGCCGATGCGTTTCGTCAACGATGGTCACGTGGTACGCGTGATCCAGCGCATCCTGTCGCCCATCGGCCGACGTGTGGACGAGTCCACGCCGATGGTCGACGCGCGCCTGCCGGATGGTTCGCGAGTCAACGCCATCATCCCGCCGATCGCGCTGGACGGCCCTTGCCTGTCGATCCGCAAATTCCGCAAGCGTGCGCTGCGCGCCGAGGATCTGGTGCGCGGCGGCAGCGTCAGCCAGGCCGCGCTCGACTATCTGCAGGAGCGGGTGTCGAAGCGCGCCAACCTGATCGTCATCGGCGGCACCGGTTCGGGCAAGACCACATTCCTGAACCTGCTTTCGCAGTGGATCCCGCACACCGAGCGCATCATCACCGTCGAAGACGCCGCCGAACTGCGCCTGGAGCACGATCACGTCGTGCGCCTGGAAACGCGTCCGCCCAATCTCGAAGGGCAGCGCGCGGTGACGGCGCGCGACCTGGTGCGTAATGCGTTGCGCATGCGCCCGGACCGCATCATCGTCGGCGAGATCCGCGGTGACGAAGTGCTGGACATGCTGCAGGCCATGAACACCGGCCACGACGGCTCCATGACCACGCTGCACGCCAACAGTCCGCGCGATGCCATCCATCGCCTCGAATTGCTGGCGGGCTTTGCCGGCTACAACGGCAGCGACACCACCTTCCGTGGCCAAGTCGCGGCGGCGATCCACCTGATCGTGCACGTCGCGCGCCTGCCGACCGGCGAGCGCCGCCTGATGTCGGTGGCCGAGATTGCCGGCCACGACGATCGCGGCATGCTGCTGCGCGAGTTGTTCATGTATGACGTCGATCAGCGCGTGCATCGTGACCTGCGGAGCGGGGCATGAACGTCGGGGCCATCATCCTGTTTGCTGCGGCTCTGATCCTGGCGGGCCTGGCGATCTGGCTGCTGATCTACGCCGATGCGCGCGCGCGCCGCGACGAAATGTTGCTGCGACTGCGCGCCGGAGAGGAAGCCGCCGCCGCAGTGCGCTCCTCGCGCGAAGCGCAGCTGCGCAGCCCGCTGCTCCGCTTCGCCTGCCACATGGTCTGGCGCACGGGCTCGGAGGCAGAGCCGTCAACGGTGGCGAAGATGCTCTGGGTACTCAGTGCCATGGTGCCGGTGACCCTGCTCCTGTTCGGCCGGTTCGGCGGGCTCGCCGTGCTGGGACTGGTGTTCGCGTTCGGTTACGGCTTCCTTCGCCAGCGCGCCGCGCGGCGGCGCGCCAAGATCGTCGAACAGCTGCCGGCCTTTCTCGAGGCCGGACTGCGCGTACTGCAGGCAGGTAATACATTGGAAGAGGCGCTGAGCACCGCCGCGGCGGAGAGCCCCGAGCCGCTGCGCCCGTTGTTCGTGTCGGTGGGACGCCAGGTGCGCCTGGGCGCGCCGCTGGAGCAGGTGCTCATCGAAATGGCGGAAATTCACCGCAGCCGCGACATCAAGGTCATCGCGCTCGCGGCGTCGATCAACCGCAAGTACGGCGGCTCACTGCGGAACATCTTCCGCAGCCTGATCTCGGCGATCCGTGCGCGTGACGCCGCAGCGCGCGAGCTCAGGGCGCTGACCGCTGAAACCCGCTTCTCCGCGGTGGTCCTGGCGGTCATCCCGGCGTTCCTGACCATCTACATCTACCTGCAGAACCGGTTGTACTACGCGCAGATGTGGGAATCGTTGGGCGGTCGCATCACGCTGATCGTGGCCGTGGCCATGCAGGTCATCGGTGTTGGCGTGATCTATCGCATGATGAGCGTCACCGAGGACAACGAATGAACACGGTGGCGTGGAGCCTGGGCCGGATGCAGCGCATACACGAGCCGCGCAGGCGTTTTTCTGGCGGACCGGCGAGCCTCGGGGTGCTGCTGTGAACGCCGGCTTGTTTGCGGCACTGGTGGCCGGCGCGATCGTGCTGGGTGGTATCGCTGTTGCGGCGCTGATCTATCTGGGGTTGCAGGCGCGCGAGGGTTCGCGCCTGCAGCGACGCCTGAATCCTGGTGGCGCCGAGGTAGGCGAGTTCAATGGTGCAGGCGGCGGCGAAGTGCTGCAGGCCATCGCCAGCCGGGGCAAGAAGCTCGAAGCCATTGTCGACACCAACAACGAAAGCGCGCTGCTGCTGTTGCAGGCGGGCTGGCGCGCACCACAGCAGCGGCTGGTGTACTACGCGTCCCAGTTCGTGGCGCCGGTGCTGCTGCTGATCCCTGCACTGGTGCTGACCACGTCCGCCAGCGGTCCCTTGTCGAAACCGCACATGGTGCTGGCCGTGTGCGTGATGGCCGCGATCTTCGGCCTGCTGCTGCCGCGCATGGTGCTGCGGTCGGCGGCCAAGAACCGCGTTCGCCGCATCAAGGCCGAGGTGCCGCTGTTCATCCATCTGCTCGTGTTGCTGTTCGAGGCCGGCCTGTCGACGCGCCAGGCCTTCGCCAGCCTGGTACGCGAGGGTCGTGGCGTGCTGCCGGAATTGGGCAAGGAGTTCGAGCTGATCCTGCGCCAGATGGAAGCGGGCGGCGAGACAGGCGAACTGCTGGACAACCTCTCCCGCTCCATCGCCCTCGACGATCTCACCAGCGTGCTGTCACTGCTGCGCCAGGTAGATCGTTACGGCGGTGAGGTACGCGATCCGCTGCTGGAAACGCTCAAGGTGCTCGAGGAGCGGCGTTCGCTGGATATGCGCGAGTTGGTCAACCTGCTTTCCGGACGCATGACGGTGGTCATGGTGCTGTTCTTCTTCCCGGCGCTGCTGATCTTCGTGGCCGGCCCGGCATTCCTGGGGATCATCAAGGCGCTGGGCGACGTCAACCAATGAGGCCGCGGTCGCGACGGCTTGGGCTGCTGGCCTGCGGATGCGCTGCCCTGCTGCTCACTGGCTGTGTGACCGAAACACGCAGGCAGCTCGACAGGACCGTGGCTGCCGAAGTGCCGCTGACCGAGACTCCGGAAAGCCGGCGCCAGGTTCACATCGATCTGATCCGCAAGATGCTCGTCCAGGAGCAGTACTACGCCGCACTGGCACACATCCAGGGGCAGGTGCGCGAATCCGGTCCGCGCGATGAACTGCGACTGCTGGAAGCGCAGACGAGGCGCAAGCTCGGTCAGGACGCGGAGGCGCAGGCGTTGTACCGTGAACTGCTCAAAACCAAGTACGCGGCCGACGCTTATCACGGCTTGGGCTTGATCAGCGCGAAGACCGATCAGCGCACCGCCATCTGGCAGCTTCAGCAGGCCGTACAGCGTCGCCCGACCGATTCCGAGATGCGCAACGATCTAGGGTATGCGCTGATGCTCGCGGGCCGATACCGTGAAGCATTGCCGGAGCTGGCTACCGCAGTCGAACTCGAATCCAGTACCGGCAGTGTCAAGGCACGCAACAACCTGATCCTGTTGGCGCTGGTGACGGGCGACGAGACCGCCGTGCAGCGCCTCATGCAGCAGTCCGACGTGTCGCCGGAGATGCTTGCCCGCCTGCGCAAGCAGGCGCAGAGTCTGCGCACCCGCAGTGCGCAGAGTCCGGCGCCCGCACGCAAGAATTGATTGAACGACTTTTGCTGGAGATCGCCGATGTCTTTCCGCAGCCCGTTGCTCTTGTTGTCTGGCCTGGCACTGTTGGCCGGTTCCATCGTCGCGCAGGCGGAAGACGCCACGTCGAAGACGCCAGTGGGCGCGGAGTCGCACGCCTGGCTCGAACTGCAGAAGAGCGGTGCCGCGGCTTCCACGATCGAGCGTCCTTTGCCCGGCGAGCTGGCCGACCGTAGCTACGATCGCTACGCCGAGACCTTCACCCATCCGATTCCCGACACGCTGGTACGCGACAGCTTCATCTCGGGTGGCGGAGGCGGTGGCAAGTAGTGCCGGTCGTTTGGACGGTTAGGAGCCTCCACGAAGGCGGCTAAGTCTTCTCCCCATTCCGGTTTCGCAGGAACGGCGACCACGTCGATCGCGTCCGCAGTTTGGATGCGGTCTGGAATTTGTTCAGGCCAGATAGCGCGGGCGATCATTGCCCGCGCTGCGATTCGATCATTCGACCAGTGCTGCATCCCCGCCGCAGCTCATGCGGCCGCCGACCTCAAGCTTCGCCAGATCCAGGCCGAGCGTATCGAGCAGAAAGTTCACCAGCGGGTCCAGCAGCGGTGACAGCAGGTTCTTGATCAGCGGTTCGAGGATACCCTTGACCGTGTTGAAAGCGGCTCCGACCAGATTCAGCAGGCCGCCCAGGCCGCCACCGCTCTTGGGCCCATACATCTGTATCTGGACGCCGCTCACGGTCGAGGCGAGGCTGTTGACGATGTTCTGCGTGGTGAATGTCTCGTAGACGGGTTCTTCCTCGATCTCCGGAGGATTGACGAAGGTGTGCGTGTACGGCGCGCCAGCCACGCTGGTCTGGCCCATGAGGCCGATGCCGCCAGCGGCGAACGGGCGTCGCGCCTGACAGGTCGAGGCCACGAGCAGGAATACGCGGCAGGTCTTGATGCCCACATCCACCAGCGGAACCGGGCCGACGCTCGGCGGCGAATTGGAGGCAAATATGTAGCCAGGCAGTGCGGGATTGGTTTGGAGCTGGCCGATACGCAGATCCGCCACGGTGGTTTCAATCGACGTATTCAGCTGTTTGTTCCCGGTCGCCGGACAGCTGTAATTGGTCACTTTGGCGTGACCGGCGCCAGCATCCAGACTGATATCGAGTCGTGGCGAGCCGGGTACGACCTGGATATCGGTGACTTCGTAGGGGATGCCGAGCAGCGAGCCCAGCAATCCGCTCAGCGTGGCTACGAGATTCAGCGAAAGCACGTTGTTGAGCAACGTTGTTATCGGACTCAGCAGATTGAGTACCGAGTTGACCAGTCCCGTCACCCCCGACAAGGCTGGCAGATTCACCGAAATCAGCGTGCGCACCTGCGCCGTACGCACGTAGATGCGGTTGACGCCGTCGGGGTTCTGGCGCGCGAGTTCGGGGTCGCCCACGGCGGAGATCTGCGGCGGTTCCAGCACCTTCACCTGTACGTTGGCCACACCCAGATTGACGGTGGCAGCGATCGCGTTCTTGGAGTTCGCGGCCTGTACGAAGGCCTGCACCATCTGGAACACCTGCAGCGGGAGGTCCAGGCCGGAAGTATCCGTGCCGCTTTGGATCGACAGCAGGTCGCCGAGCTTCAGCAGCGGCGTGCCGGGCGGGATCGCGGCGCGCAGCAATTCGAGCCCCCCCAGCGCGGCTCCGATGTCGCCGGTTCCCTTGCCTCGCTCCATCAGATCGATGGCGGCATCGACGAGCTGCCCGACGCTGGCATTGGTCTGGAGCAGCGCATCGTAGTTGCCGGCTTGCACACCCAGGTTCACTGCCAGCGCATCGAGATAATCGAGCAACTGCACGTCAGTATTGAGCAGTCCGTTCCAGGCGCCGACGGACAGCGACACGCTGCCGCCCAGCAGATTGCCGAACAGCGCATTGAGCGTCTGCGACTTGCTGGTGTTCACGCTGGCGATCGTGCTGCGCAGGTTGAGCGCTGCGGTGCGCCGGTTGGCGGTCGCCACCGCCTCGGCGGAAAGATTGCGTGCCGGCAGGAAGAACGATGGCGCCGAGCCCAGGATCACCGCGCGCACGGCGGTGGGATTGACGCCCGGACCCGCCAGCGTGAACGAGGGTGTCGTCGATGCTTTCCACACGCCGCACTGGATCGCCGGCGTGCCGGTGTGCTGCCCGAGATTGGCATTTGCGCTGTCGATGCCGGCCAGCTGCGCCGCGTTGCAGCCGGTCGGCAGATGTCTTGCGCCGGCCAGCGCGGCGAGATCGGCGGCCTTCTGGTATTCGCGTTTGTAGTAGTAGAGGAAACCGAGATCGATCAGCCCGAGCAGGATCACCATCAGCGACAGGCCTGCTCCGACGTTGACCAGGATCGAGCCGCGTTGGCGCCGGTGTCCGGTAGCGGAAGGGAGTCGGGATGTCATGGGTCAGAGCCGAACGATGGCCTTGGAGGTCAGCGCGCTGGGAATCCAGGTGCCGGTGCCGCCGATGCCGGGGATGTTGATATCCGGGAATAGGCGCGTACCGTCCGTATTGCCGTAGGGGAAGTTCAGCCGGATGGTGGCGCAGGTGCCACCGATGGCGCCGGTGCAGGGCGCTTCCACGACGGTGATCCGTGAGCGGACGTGGCTTTCCAGCCAGGCGCGACGCACGGCCAGCGTCTGACTGTTGCCGGGCGGAGTGATCACCGAGGCGGCGAGCGACTCGATGATCTCCGTCTTGACCCTCGTGAAGTCGCGCGGCTGGTTGGCCGGAGGTGTCGGCACGAGTCCCGCTACGCGCGCACCGTCGTGCACGGCGCGCGCGACGACGGTTTGTGCGTAGAACGTGGTGCCGAACGTGAGCAGGCCGTAAAGCAGCATGAACATCATCGGAAAGGCAAGCGCGAACTCCACCGCTGCGGCGCCACGCTGTGTCTGCCGAGAGGGCCGCCGGTTCATAGCGCGAGCGCGCGGCCGTCGAGCACCGCGCGCGCCCGACCCTGCAGGCGAGCCGGCATGATCAGGCCCAGGCCGGGCAGGGCAGGAAAGATCGGATGGGCGGCATAAGGGAATTCCACCATCACCACCACCTGGCAGCCGTCGTCCAGGGTCTTGCCGCAGGGAATATTGTCGGCCTGCTCCACGCTGGAGACGGCCAGGCAGTCGGTGTTCAGCGAACAGATGTCGGCGACGATCCGCAAGCTGCCGAGGTCATTGATCCAGCGCGCTGCGTTGAGCGCGCTCGCTTCGGCTGCGGCTTCGCGCGCGGTGATCTGCGAAGTGGCGCCGACCGGATAGCGCAGCGCGGCACGCGCGCCGCTTTCCGCCGCGTTCTGCAGGCCCAGCCGCATCACGAAGACCAATCCGTAGGCCAACGTGCCGTACAGCAGCATGAAGAACACCGGAAAGACGATGGCGTATTCGACGGCATGCGCTCCCGACTGCCTTCGCAATCCCGTGCGGGCGCTGTCCTTGCACACCTTCATGCCGCCTCCGTTCGGGATGGGCACTCCTCCGCCCTGTACGGTAGGACGATAGCCCAAAGCAGCAGATTCTTGGCGCCGGTCGTCTGTCGCGTCGCCGCCGCTCGTCGCGACCGTCGAAGAGTGATGCGGCTAGAATCGGGTCATCGCGCCCCGAGCCGCGCGATCAGGGATAACCGTTGGTGCCGCTGACAAGAATAAGGATCGATCCGAGAAAGATCGCACTGGCCGGGGGACTGGTCGCTGCGCTGGTGCTCGCATTGCTGTCCGCGCGCGCGCTGTGGCGCGGCTCGACGCTGCAGGACGATCTCAACCGGGGCTCTGCGCTGAGCGCCACCACCGCCCAGCTCGCGCCGCTGGTCGCGTCAGGCGGGGGCGAACCGCTGGTGCGCCGCGTTCGCCAGCTGGTGCGCGAGTCGGGCCTTGGCTTGACCTACGTAGCCGTCACCGATTCGCAGGGTGTGGTGCTGGCGGTGGATGGGCGATTCGAGCGGCTC
The DNA here is from genome assembly GCF_004364935.1 of Panacagrimonas perspica. Lineage (GTDB taxonomy): Bacteria > Pseudomonadota > Gammaproteobacteria > Nevskiales > Nevskiaceae > Panacagrimonas > Panacagrimonas perspica. Next base: position 147,019 of record NZ_SOBT01000012.1, read on the forward strand.
GCCGTGCCGCTGCTGTCGACGCTCGCGCGCCAGAGCCTGCGCGCCTGGCTGTATCGGGTCACCAGCGATGGCGGCACGCTGGATCTACGGGACGCCGGGCAGCGCGTGGGCGAGGTCGAATACCGGGTTGCTCCCGCTTTCGCTCGCGATGTGCGCGAGGAGGCGGTGCGCGAGCTGCGCACCGTCGCCTGGATTGGTCTGCTACTGGCCCTGCCCGTCCTCGCGGCCCTGGGCATGGTGGTGCTGCGCTGGCCGATCACCACGGCGCCGGGCCTGCTCGCGCGCAGTCGCCAGGTGGTGCAGCGCATCGAACGCCTCGAGGCGGACCCCGACGACGCGGAAGCCGAGGTGGCGCTGGTCAACGACGTGCTGCACCAGCACGGCGTGCAGGCGCTCGACCAGCTCAAGCGCGGCCTGATCGTCGTGGATCGCGACGCGCGCATCCGCTTCATGAACCGCACGGCCGCGGAGATCACCGGCTGGTCGGTGGACGATGCGCGCGGACGCCTGGTCTATTCGGTGTTCCATCCGCTGGACGACCAGCAGTCGCCGTTGGTGACGCCCGCGGAGACGTGCTTGCGCGAGGGGCGCGAGTACGAGCCCGCCGAACTCTGGGTCCGCTCGCGCAACGCCTCGGTGGCCGCGGTGGAAGTCATGGCGGCCCTGCTGCGGGATCGCCCGGGCACGCCGGCGACGGGCGCGGCGATGGTCTTCCATGTCATCGACGATCGTCGTGATCTGATCGAGCAGCTCAAGAAGCAGTCGCGCCTGTCGCTGGGCGTGATCGATCACCTGGTGGAGGGCGTGCTCACCACCGACACCTCGGGTGTCATCGGATTCGCCAATGCGCGCGCGCTGCGCATGTTCGGCTACGCGCGCGACGAACTCGAAGGCGTGACCATCACGCGGCTGATGCCGGTTCCTTTCCTGAACACGCCGGGCCTGCACCTGACCGACTACATCGGCGGCCGCCACCAGAGCCGGCTGCCCAAGGTGGTGGGCTGGCGCAAGGACGCCACGACCTTCCCGCTGGAGCTGGTCGTGCAGCCGATGAACGTCGAAGGCGCCGAAGGACTGGTCGTCATCACGCGCGACATCACCGAGCGTCTGCGCAGCGACAACCTCGCGCAGCGGCTGGGTCGCCTGCTCGATGCGGCCGCCGAAGAGGTCTACATCTTCGATGCGCAGTCGCTGTACTTCGTCGAGGTCAATCGCGGTGCGCGCCGCAACCTCGGCTACCAGCCCAGCGAGATCAACCGGCTCTCGATGCTCGGCATCAGTCACGAGCTTGAAAGCGAAACCTTCCTGAGCCACCTCGCGCGCCTGCGTGGCGGCGACGTCGATCACATCACCTATCGCTGCAAGCACGTGCGTGCCGACGGCAGCGAGTACCCGGTGGAAGTGCGGCTGAATTTCTCGCGTGAGGAAGAGCCGCCGATGTTCATGGCCATCGCGGTGGACGTCACTGATCGCGAAGCACAGGAAGATCGCCTGCGGTATCTGGCGCAGCACGACCCGCTGACCGGCCTGCCCAATCGCGCGACCTTGCTGGACCGACTGCGGCAGGCCCTGCTCACGGCGAGCCGATCCAGCCGGCTGGTCGGCGTGTTCTTCATCGACCTGGATCGGTTCAAGCACGTCAACGACACCTACGGCCACGAGATCGGCGACGTCGTGCTGGAGCTCTCGGCCAAACGTCTGTCCGCAGCGCTGCGCGAAACCGACACCGTCGCGAGGCTCGGCGGAGACGAGTTCGTCGTCGTTGCGCAAGGACTGCGTGGACTCGACGACGCCGAGGTGCTGGCGCGCAAGCTGCTTGAAGGGTTCGTGCCGCGATTCGAGATTCCGGAACACGATGTACGCGTCACGCCGAGCGTGGGAATTTCGATCTACCCACTCGACGACACCGATGCCGAGGGCCTGCTGCGCCACGCGGACGCGGCGATGTACCAGGCCAAGCAATCCGGGCTCGGGCAATACCGGGTGTACAGCATGGAAGTGCCGCCCGAGAAGCGGCGCCGGCTGGAACTCGAGCGCGGGCTGCACGCGGCCATTGCGCTCCAGCAGTTCGAGGTCGAGGTGATTCCGGTCTTCGAACTCGTGGGAAGCCCCGAGCCGCTGGGCGCGCTGATGCTCGACTTCTGGTGGCGCCATCCGCGCCAGGGCCGGATCATCAGCCGCGACGTGATGAGCGCCGCCGGCCGCGCGGGACTGCTCGGAGACGTCGAGCTGTGGATGATCCATCGCGCCTGCGCGCTGCTGCCGCCGGTCGCCGCGATATCGCCGGATGTTCCGGCGGGTGCCGATGCACCTCCGCTGCCGGTGATCGTCAACGTCTCGGCATGGCAATTGAAGGATCCGGATTTCAGCCTGCACGTCTTCGAACTCATGGAGCGCCACGACGTGCCGCCGCGCCGGCTCATGTTCGCGCTCAACTGCGGGAGCGTCGAAGAGCTACGCGAAACACCGCCGACGCTCGTCCGGCGCCTGCTCGAGCGGGGCGTGCGCTTTGCGCTGCATGGCGCCGCCGAACCGCTGTTCGCGGCGCTCAACACGGCCACCAACCTGCCGATCGATCTGATCGTGCTGGAACCCGACGAAGTGTCGCGCACGCCGCAGGACGCGCAGGCCACCGAGCGTCTGCGTCTGGCGCTGCTCAGCGCCAAGAACCTGGGTCTGCCGGTGCTGGCCAAGGGTGTGTCGAGCGTCGAGGCCCGGGAATGGCTGGTGTCGCAGGGCTGCAGGCTGGGTGCCGGATCGCAATTCGCGTCGCCGGTGGCCGCCGAGGCATTGAATTCCTGGTTGCTGGAACGCGAAGCTGCGCCGCTCTGACGCAATCGCGGCGTCGCAAGGGAGGGCAGTCGAATGACGAGCATCAGGAATCGCAGCCTGTCGCGGCTTCGCGGTACGTTGATGCTCGCGGCGGAGGCTTTCGACCACGTCGCCGGCCGCGTGCACGAATTCCATCGTGCGATCTCCGACATCCCGTTTCGCACGCTCAAGCGCGTGCCGGTGGCCAAGAGGGGCAGTGAACCCGCGCGCGTCATCCACGATGGAGTGACGGATCAGGTCTACGGCGTCGTGCGCGGTGCCGCGCGCGCCCTGTTCAGCGGTGCCGACGTCGCACTGCGCCGGCTGGAGTCCGCGGATCTGCTGCCGGCGCTCGCGCCTCCCGGACCGCAGGCTGCGCGCGTGCAGGACGACCTCGTCGCGGCCGTCAGCGGCGCGGTCGGCGATCACATGCTGCGGCGTCGCAATCCGCTGGCGATCCGGTTTGGCGTGTACCACGAAGGGCAGCGCGTCGACCTGACGACCGCCGGCCTGCGTGCGGCATTTCCGCAGGCAGGCCCGCGCATCGCGGTATTCCTGCACGGGCTGTGCGGCAACGAGAACGTCTGGGAAATGTTCCGCAAGACGGAAGATCCGCAGACCGATCCTTACGGCGCACGGCTCGCGCGTGATCTGAGCTATACGCCGGTGTACCTGCGCTACAACAGCGGGCTGCACATCTCGGTGAACGGGCGCCACTGCGCGCGCGCACTCGAAGCGCTGCATGCGAACTGGCCGGTGCCCGCGAACGAGATCGTGCTGGTCGGTCACAGCATGGGCGGACTGGTGGCGCGCTCGGCGGCGGACATCGGCGCCGCGCGCGGCGATCGCTGGGTGTCGCAGCTTCTCCAGGTCGTGTGCCTGGGCTCTCCGCATCTCGGCGCGCGCCTGGAAAAAGTCGTGCACATCGGCACGCATTTCATGAAGCGCATTCCGCTGTCGCGACCGATCGCGCGCCTGCTCGATTCGCGCAGCCTGGGCATCAAGGATCTGCGCTGGGGCTATACGAATCACGCCGAATGGAAAGGACGCGATCCCGATGCGTTCTGGACACGCGACCGCCTGCAGGTCGCGCCGGTGCCGGGTGTGCGCTACCGATTTCTCGGCGGCTGCCTGATGGGCGAGACGGATCACTGGGTGTCGCGCGCCGTCGGCGACGGCCTGGTCTGCCTGCCGAGCAGCCTGGCACTCGACGTGGCCGGCGCCGACAGTTCGACGCACGTGCAGATCGATCACCTGCGCCTGTTGAACCATCCGGCGGTCTACGCGCAGTTGCGCGAGTGGCTGTCCGCGACCGCCTGAGACGCGGCGCTTCTGCGTTGAAATGCGTTTGGCGGCACCCGCGTATGGCATCCGCCCGTTCCATCAGCGCGTGCCGACCGTCCTGAGCTAGGCTGCATGCCCGTCGCTGCATCGTACGGCCCGGGCCGGAGAGAACCTTGAGCGAGAACACCGACACCATCCGCTTCACCGATCTCGCGCGCGGCCTGCTCAAGACGCTGCCGGACATGATCACCGCGAATCGCGGTCTGCTCAATCTGGCGCTGCTGCGGCCCGACACGCTGGACTCCATCGGCCTGCATCTGGAGCGGCTGACGCGCAAGCATCCGCGTCGCACGGCGCTGGTGTTCGAGGATCGGCGCTGGACGTATGCCGAGTTCAACGGCTGGGCCAATCGTATCGCCCACCTGCTGCGATCCAAGGGTGTGGTGGCTGGCGATTCGGTGGCGATCCTGATGGAGAACCGTCCGGAGGTGCTGGCCTGCGTCGCCGGCGTCGTGAAGCTCGGCGCCATCGCCGGCATGCTCAATCACAACCAGCGCGGCGACGTGCTCGCGCACAGCCTGAAGCTGACCAAGGCGCGCGTCGTCATCGTCGGCGACGAGTGCATCGAGGCCCTCGAATCCACGCCCGATGCGCCCAAGAGCACGTCCGATACGACGGGTGCTCGCGGCCGCGCGAAGGGCCGGGATGCGGAGAAGGACAACAAGGACGCACCGGCTGCCGAACCGCCGATGAAATTCCTCTGGGACGGCGCCGGTGGCGCGCCGTTCGGCTACGGCAACCTGCGCACCGAACTGGTCAACGCGCCCTCGCACAATCTGGAGGAGACGCAGGCCATCGCGGCCAAGCGCGCCGCGTTCTACATCTTCACGTCCGGAACCACGGGCCTGCCCAAGGCCAGCGTGATGAGCCACTACCGCTGGCTCAAGGGCATGGCGGGACTGGGGCAGATGGCGCTGCGCCTGAAGAGCGACGACGTCTTCTACTGCGCGCTGCCGATGTACCACAACAATGCGCTGACGGTGTCCTGGGGCGCCGTGCTCGGCGCGGGCTGCACGCTGGCGATCGGCCGCAAGTTCAGCGCCACCAAGTTCTGGGACGAGATCCGCCGCTACGGCGCGACGAGCTTCTGCTACATCGGCGAGATCTGCCGCTATCTGCTCAATCGCGAACCGCAACCCAACGACCGCGACCACAAGGTGCGCGTGATCTGCGGCAACGGCCTGCGTCCGGAAATCTGGGAGACGTTCCAGCAGCGTTTCGGCATCGACCGCATCGCCGAGTTCTACGGCGCCAGCGAATCCAACGCCGCCTTCGTCAACGGTTTCGGCCTGAGCAAGACGGCCGGCTTCTGCCCGCTGCCGTTCGCCATCGTGGAATTCGATCCCGAGGCCGAGGAGCCGATCCGCGATGCCGAGGGCTTCATGCAGAAGGTGCCGCGCGGCGGCGTCGGGCTGCTGATCAGCGAGGTCAGCGACAAGAGTCCGTTCGACGGCTATACCGACGAGAAGGCGAGCGCGAAGAAACTGTTCCGCGACGTCTTCGAGAAGGGCGACTGCTGGTTCAACAGCGGCGACCTGGTGCGTGACCAGGGCTTCCGTCACATCGCGTTCGTCGATCGCGTCGGAGATACGTTCCGCTGGAAGGGCGAGAACGTCGCGACCACCGAAGTCGAGGGCGCGCTCAATCGCCATCCCGCCGTCGAGCAGGCGGTGGTCTACGGCGTGCAGGTGCCCGGCTGCGACGGTCGCGCCGGCATGGCCTCGCTCACCTGGAAGCAGGGCGAGTTCGACGGCGCCGGATTGGCCAAGCTGCTGCGCGACAACCTGCCGGCCTACGCCGTGCCGTTGTTCATCCGCCTTCGCCCCGAGCAGGAGGTGACCGGCACGTTCAAGTTCCGCAAGGTCGAGGTCAAGCAGGAAGGTTTCGACCCGGGCAAGGTCAGCGAGCCGCTGTACGCGCTCGTTGATCCTGCGAAGGGCTACGAGCCGATCACGCCGGCGATGTACGCGCGGATCACCAACGGTGAAGTGCGGCTGTAGCAGCAAGTCGTAGCCCGGGTGAAACCCGGGGCTGTCCCGTTCGACCGAGCAGGACCCCGGGTTTCACCCGGGCTACGTTGCGAGCGCCAGCAACTCCGCGCCCGCCACCTCGCGCCGCCAGCCCCGCAGCAAAGGGATCTGCGCCGCCTCGCGATTGATCGCCAGCGCCTCGACGTCCGCGCGCGGCGCAAGCAGCGACGAGGGGATTCCGAGTTCGGTGGCGATCGCGCGGGCGCGATCGAGCAGGCGCTTGATGCGCTGCTTCTCCGCGTCGTCCGAGCGCGCCTCGACCTGCAGCGGCGGCGCATCGATGGCGGCGCTCCGTGTGATCAGCTCGACCAGCGCCTCGCCGTGGCGTTCCAGCGACTTGGGCGGCAGCGCCTGCAGGTCCGCCAGCTGCCCCAGCGTCTGCGGACGGCGTTCGGCCAGCAGGTACACCGCCTCGTCGGCCAGGATCCAGCGGCGTGGCCGGTCGCGCTGCTCGGCCAGCACCTCGCGCCAGGCCGCGAGCTTCGCGGCGACGTGCTGTGCCTTGGCATCCATGCGCACCAGGCCCTTGAGGCGCTTCCACTCGGTCTCCGGCGAGATCCGGTAGCGCGCGGGATCGGCCATCGCAGCGCAGTCCTCGCGCAGCCAGGCCAGGCGTCCGCGCTCTTCGAGTTCGCGCAGCAGGCGCGGATAGACGTCCGCGAGGTGGCGGACGTCGTCGGCCGCGTAGGCGATCTCCGGCGCGGTCAACGGGCGTCGTGCCCAGTCGGTGCGCGACAGGCTCTTGTCGAGTTTCACCCCGATCAGCTTGTCGATCAGCCCGGCGTAGCCGAGCTGCTCGCCATAGCCGAGCAGGCCGGCGGCCACCTGCGTGTCGAACAGCGGCTCGGGCGAGCGGCCGGCCAGGCGCACGAAAATCTCGAGGTCCTGCCCGGCGGCGTGGAAGACGCGCTCGGATCCGGCGGCGTTCAGCACGTCCAGCAAGGGCTGCAGATCCAGACCGGCCAGCGGATCGACGCAGACCGCGTCCTGGCCGTCGCCGACCTGGATCAGGCAGAGCTGCGGGAAGTAGGTCTGCTCGCGGATGAACTCGGTGTCCAGCGCAAGAAAGGGAGCGGCCTTCCAGCGCGGCAGGAACTCGCCGAGGGCGGCCTGGGTATCGACGAAATGCGTGGGCACGTGAACCGGTTGCAGACAAGCGAAGCCCTACAATACCTGCTCATCGACGCCGCGACCCGTCCCTGCGCATGCTTCAGTCCGTTCTGACCGCCACGTTCAACCTGCTCTTCTTCCGTGCAGGACCGCAGGATTTCCCCTACGACCCCCGCCTGACCGGTTGGCTGCTGCCGCTCGCGGCGCTGTCGAACTACTTCGTGCTGCAGCTCGCGCTGCCGGCCATCCTGGCCGCCGCGATCGGGCTGGCGATGGTCATCGCGCTGTCCTTCACGACGCGCCTGTACCTGCGCTCGCGCAAGCTCGAGGCGCGCTACATGCAGACGCTGCACGCGCTGCTCGCCGTCAGCAGCGTGCTGACCTTGGCGCTGGCGCTGCCGTTCTCGGAGATTGCGCCGCAGCTCGAGAAATTCGCGGCGATGAACCCGGGCGCCACCGAGCCGATGCCGGAGCTGCAGTTTCCGGCCTGGGCGGGGTTCACGATGAACCTGCTGAACATCTGGAATTTCGCCGTCAACGTGCACATCTATCGCCAGTCCGGCAACGCCAGCCTCGCGGGCGGCGTCCTGGTGACGATGCTGATCGCGTTCGCCGTGCTGATGTTCGTGCTGTTCTTCGCCAGCTTCGTCGCCGCGCTGTTCGGCGGCAGCCCGACGCCGGGCTGAGTCGGACCGGGCCATGCACCTTCACATCCTGGGAATCTGCGGCACGTTCATGGCCGGCATCGCGGCGCTGGCGCGCGAGGCGGGTCACAAGGTCACCGGTTCGGATGCCAACGCCTGGCCGCCGATGTCGACGCAGCTCGAGGCGCTGGGCATCACGCTGATGCGCGGCTACGAGGCCTCGCACCTGGATCCGGCGCCGGACGTGGTGGTGGTCGGCAACGTCGTCACGCGCGGCGCGAAATTCCCGGCGATGGAGCACGTGCTCGACGCCGGGCTGCCGTACGTGTCGGGCCCGCAATGGCTGGCCGAGAACGTGCTGCCGGGCCGCCATGTGCTGGCGGTGGCGGGCACGCACGGCAAGACCACGACGACTTCGCTGCTGGCCTGGCTGCTGGACCAGGCCGGGCTGGAGCCGGGATTCCTCGTCGGTGGCGTGCCGCTGGATTTCGGCGTGTCCGCACGCCTGGGCCGCGGCAAGACCTTCGTCATCGAGGCGGACGAGTACGACACCGCCTTCTTCGACAAGCGCAGCAAGTTCGTCCACTACCACCCGCGGACCTGCATCCTCAACAACCTCGAATACGACCACGCCGACATCTTCCCGGACCTGGCCGCGATCGAGAGGCAGTTCCATCACCTGGTGCGTACCGTCCCCAGCAGCGGTCGGCTGATCGTCAACGGCGCGGATGCCAACCTCGCGCGCGTGCTCGGCATGGGCGCCTGGAGCCCGGTCGAGCGCTTCGATGACGCTCAGGGCTGGTCGGCGCGCGATGCGCAGGACGGCTTCGAGCTGTTCGTCGGCGGTGTCTCCAAGGGCGTCGTCTCGACGCCGCTGCCGGGTCTGCACAACCGCTCCAACACGCTGGCGGCGTTCGCGGCCGCCGCTCATGTCGGCGTGCCGGTGGAGACGTCGATCGAAGCGCTGTCGCGATTCCGCAGCGTGCGGCGCCGCCTGGAAAAGATCGGCGAGTCGCGCGGCGTTGCGGTCTACGACGATTTCGCCCATCACCCGACCGCCGTCGAAGTCACGATCGACGCGCTGCGGCGCGAGCCCTCCAGCGGCCGCATCCTGGCCGTGCTGGAGCCGCGATCGAACACGATGCGGCTGGGTTCTCACTCGGGCGATCTGGCGCAGGCGCTGTCGGGTGCTGATCTCAGCTTCGTCTTCGTGCGCAGCGACCTGGACTGGAATGTCCGCGACGCGCTCTCGGACCTCGGCACGCGCCTTCGGGTCGCGGACGACCTCGACGCGCTCGCGCAGGACGTCGCGAGAGAAGCACGCCCCGGCGATCGCGTGCTGGTGATGAGCAACGGCGATTTCGGCGGCATCCACGGCAGGATCCTGCGCGTTCTCGGCGACGCGAACGCGTAGCCCGAGGGTTTCTCGCAAGTCGAGCGGCTTCCCGGGTTTCACCCGGGCTACGGGGCTGCGGGCCGATGCGTTTCCGGTGGTACCCTGAAAGCGGCCCACCCCCACATTTTTCGTAGATGAATCAGACCTCGAAAGGCGCCTCCGCAGCCCCGCTGCCGACCCCGGCAGATCTCCAGCAAGTGGCGGCGCGCGTGCTCGACATGGCGCGCGGTTCCGGCGCCACCCAGTCCGAAGCCAGCCTGTCGTATTCAAAGGGCTACTCGGTGAGCGTGCGCAGCGGCGCGGTCGAGAGCCTCGAATTCCAGCGCGATCGCAGCATGGGCATCACCGTCTACTTCGGTCACCGCAAGGGCAACGCGTCCACCGGTGATCTGAGCGATGCCGGCCTGCGCGCCTGCGTCGAGGCCGCGGTCACGATCGCGCGGGTCACCGAGGAAGATCCTTGCTCGGGGCTGGCGGATGCCTCGCGCATGGCGCGCGATCAGCCGGACCTGGGGCTGGATCATCCCTGGGACCTGACGCCCGAACAGGCCATCGAGCGCGCGCGGGCCTGCGAAGCCGCGGCGCTGGCAGTGGACAAGCGCATCGAACAGAGCGAAGGCGCGGGACTGTCGACGTCGCGCGGCATCTCGGTCTACGCGAACTCGCACGGTTTCTTCGGCGGCCGCAGCGGCACGCAGCACAGCCTGAGCTGCGCGGTGGTGGCCACCGACGGCCAGAACATGCAGCGCGACTACTGGTGGGACGGCGGCCGCAATGCGTCGCGGATGGATTCACCGGAATCGATCGGCCGGCGTGCCGGCCAGCGCACGATCGCGCGCCTGGGCGCCAAGCCGCTGTCGACGCGGACCGCGCCGGTGCTGTTCGTGCCGGAAATGGCGCGCGGCCTGTTCGGCCATTTCGTCGGGGCCATCTCGGGCAGTGCGCTGTATCGCAAGGCGACGTTCCTGCTCGACAAGATGGACCAGCCGGTGTTCTCGCCGATGGTGCAGCTCGAGCAGCAGCCGTTCCTGATGCAGGCCTCTTCGAGTGCCGCTTTCGATTCGGAGGGCGTCGCGACTTCGGAGCGCCGGCTGGTGGAAGACGGCGTGCTGCGCGGCTGGGTGCTGGGCAGCTACTCGGCGCGCAAGCTCGGGCTGGAGACCACCGGCAATGCCGGCGGCGTGTTCAACCTGGTGGTGCGTCCGGGCGAACTCGACCAGGCCGCGCTGCTGGCGCAGATGGGCGAAGGATTCCTGGTGACCGAGCTGATGGGGCAGGGCGCCAATGGCGTCACCGGCGACTACTCGCGCGGCGCCGCCGGTTTCTGGATCGAGAACGGCCAGATCGTGGCGCCGGTGGAAGGCGTGACGATCGCCGGCAATCTGCTCGAGATGTACAAGGACATTCAGGCTCTGGGCGGGGACGTGGATGCACGATCCGGCATCCGCTGCGGTTCGGTGCTGATCGGGCGCATGACGATTGCGGGCGAGGGCTGAACCGGCCCGCGCTTCGCGCCGTCGCTGCCGGCTGGTGCTGCACGCAGTTCTTTCGAGTACGTCCTGAATGATGAAGACCCCGCTGACCTGGCTGTCGCCCCTGTTGCTCTGCGCGAGCTTCGCGTCCGCCGCTGCCGTGGCCCCCAAGGCCGGCCTGTGGGCGGTCGAAGTGCAGATCGGCCAGAACGACCTGCCGCAGATCGATCCGGACCTGCTGGCCGAATTCGGTTTCGGCGACCTGCAGGTGCAGACGACGCCCGAGCCCAAGCGCTACGACGTGTGCCTGACGCCGGAACAGGTCAAGCAGGATCGTTTCCCCGATCTGGCCGACGACGGCACCGGCTGCACCGCGAAGAATCTTCGCCGCAGCGGCGATCGTCTCGACGGCGATCTGAGCTGCAACGGCTGGCTGCAGGGCAACGGTCGCGTGCAGATCGCGCTGCAGGACGCGCAACGCTTCAACGGGCAGACGGCCTTCCAGGGCACGTCGCAGGAGGGCATCCCGCTGAATCTGACGGGCACGCTGAACGGCCAGTGGCGATCGGCGAACTGCGGCGACGTGAAGCCGTACTAAACCCGTAGCCCGGGGTTTTCCTCGCAAGTCGAGCGGCATCCCGGGTTTCACCCGGGCTACGGGGGCGTCGGGCGACGCACCGGCGATCCGAAGTCGGGATCCGTGCTGACGCGGCTCGCCTGCGTGCCTTTCGGATGCTCGTACCAACCGACGTCGGACGGGTTCGCCGGCAGCGCGTCGCGCACCTTGACCACGGTGAACATGCCGCCCATCTCCAGCGGCCCGAACGGTCCCTGGCCGCTCATCATCGGCAGCGTGTTGGCCGGCCCCTTGAGCCCCATCTGCAGGTGTTCGCCGTGCTCCGCCATGCCGGACTGACCCATGGCGCGGTAGCCCGGCAGCATCGTGCGCAACTCGTCTTCGACGCCGCTCTGGTCCACGCCCAGGTTGTTCGGAAGATCGTGGGCCATCGCGTTCATCGTGTGGTGCGACATGTGGCAATGGAACGCCCAGTCGCCGGCGACGGCGTCGAACTCGATGTCGCGCGTCTGGCCCACGGCGACGATCTCGGTGACTTCGGGCCGCCATAGCGCGCGAGGCCAGCGGCCGCCGTCACCGCCGGTGACCTGGAACACCACGCCGTGCAGATGCATCGGGTGATTCCACATCGAGAGATTCCCCATGCGAATGCGCACCCGCTCGCCGCTGCGCGCGACCAGCGGCTCGATGGCGGGAAAGACTTTCGAGTTCATCGTCCACAGGTCGAAGTCCTGCAGGATCGACGGATCGGGCCGGTAGGTGCCCGGATGCAGCGCCCAGTTGTGCAGCAGCAGGCAGTAGTCGCGATCCACCGGATCGGCTTCGCGGTTCTTCGGATGGATGATGAACATGCCCATCATGCCCACGGCCATCTGCACCATCTCGTCGGCGTGCGGGTGATACATGTGCGTGCCGTGCTGGCGCAGCGTGAACTCGTAGACGTAGGTCTCGCCGGGCTGGATGTGGCGCTGCGTGAGGCCGCCGACGCCATCCATGCCGCTGGGCAGCAGGATGCCGTGCCAATGCACGCTGGTGTGCTCGGGCAGCCGGTTGGTGACGTAGATGCGCACGCGATCGCCTTCGACCGCCTCGATCGTCGGCCCCGGTGTGGTGCCGTTGTAGCCCCAGCACTTGGCGCGACAGCCCGGCGCGAACTCGTGCTCGATCTCCTCGGCGACCAGATGAAACACCTTCACGCCGCCTTCGACGCGGGCGGGCAGCGTCCAGCCGTTGAGCGTGTGCACAGGGTCGTAGGCGCCTGTGCGCGGCGCGCGTGTGGCCCGGGGCGGCTCGTCTGCGAGTGCGCGATCGCCCGCTGCGGCGGCGAGCGCGGTGACGACACCGGCCAGCGACCCGCCGCCGATGCCGGAAAGGACTTTGCGCCGGCTGAGTTTCATGACGTGCTCCGGTGCAGGAATGCGATCGTGGTGTGATGGGGCGGGATGCGAGTACGCATCGGGTTCTCCGGTATCGGATGTCAGTGGTGATGGACGCCGGCAGGTGCCGGGTCGTCGGACGCAGGCGCGGCCATCGAATGGCCCATGCCGTGGTGATGCCGGTGCGGGTCTTCATCGCTGGCCGGCGCTTGCGGCACTTGCGGTGCGACGGTTTCGCCGGCGGGTTGCGCAGCCAATGCCACGCCCATCGCGCGCTGCAGATCGACGCGATGCAGCCAGTAGTCGCGCACGGCCTCGAGATAGGCCTGCCAGGCGTCGTACTGATCCTGCCGCGCACGGATCAGCTCGAAGACGCCGACCAGCATGAAGTCGAGCTTCTCCTGCGTGTGCTGCACGATGCGTTCGTGCATCGGCAGGAGCTGCTGCTGGTAGAGCGTGATGGCTTCGCGATCGTTCTGCAGTCGCGCATACGATCGCGCCACGTCGTTGCCGGTCGCGATCTCGCTCTGCAGCAGTTCCGCCTCGGCGCGTTCGAGCGCGGACTGCGCACGCAGGACGCCGTCCTGGTTCTGGTTGAACAGCGGCAGTTCCCACGACAGCGAGGGACCGGTGATGCGGCTGCGGTCGGTCTCGCGCTCCGTGTGCACGCCGACTTCCAGGCCGCCGAACCAGCGCGTCGATTGCGTCAGTCCGAGGCCGTCGCGCAAGGTGGCGACTTCCAGTCGACGGGCCTGCAGTTCGAGCCGGCGATCGGTGGCCTGTTGCTGCAGGTCAGCCTCGGGCACTTCGACGGCGCTGGGCAGCGGCAGGCGCGTCTCGACGTCCCATCCGGTCTCCGATGCGGGCATTCCCATCAACGTCGCCAGCCGCGCACGTGCATCGGCCACCTCGGCGCGCGCCGACAGCGCAGCGAGAGACGCCTGCGCCGCAGCCGACTTCTCCAGGCTGAGTTGCAGGTCCGGCAGGTTGCCGGCGTCGTGGTAGCGCTGCGCCAGCGTGGCGGCGGCGTTCGCGGCCTTGGCCACGGTCTGGCGCATCGTCGCGATGTGCTGCGCGCCGACCAGCGCGTAGTAGGCCGACTCCACGTCGCGCGCCAGATCCAGCACGGCGTTCCCGGCCAGCATCTGCGCGCGCGTGAATTCCTGCTCCGCGATGCGGGATCGCGCGGGGATCAGCAGCAGGTCCAGGAACCGGGTCGCAAGGCCGAAGCCCACCTGGTTGGATTCGCCCGCGCGGTCCGGAAACATGATCGAGGCCGACAAGGTCGGATTGCTCATGCGGCCGGCCTGGACGACGTCCGCGCTGGCCAGCCCCAATCGCGCGTACTCGATGCGCAACTGCGGACTTCGCACCAGCGCGATCGTCACCGCGTCGTCGGCCGACAGATGCCGCTCCAGCAGCGGTCCGATCAGCTTCGCGCGGGCGTCCTCGTCCTGCGTCGGTACGCCGACGGCAGGCCCGCCGCGCTCGCTGCTGAATCTCGATACCGCGGACGCCCCGCGGTCCTCAGGCGCCGTCGCGCAGCCGGCGACGCTCAATACGATGGCGATCGACAGCAATCGACGCGCTTTCCACGACAGCACTCGAAACATGGAGACACTCCATCGGCAAACAGGCCCGGGACGCGACAAGGTCCTCGTGCCCGATCAGCGGGGCTGCGGTGCGCTTTCCGGTTGCCAGTGCGCACGACGTCCTGGACGTCGGCACGGCAACAGAAGAGCCGCCCCGCGGCGGTGATCAGGTCACCGCGCCGATGGGAGGTCGAATCAATTCCAGCAGATGAGGCCGGATGGCGTGCACGCCGGCGAGATCGGCGCGTTGCGCACCGGATGAAAAGGTTTCGAGCGGCTGCAGATCCGGCAGCAGGCCGACGGTGAAACCGCAGGGTCCGGCCGCGCAGCGATCGGCGCAGTGGCCGCAGCAGGGCTTGTCCGGTCCGTCGGTGTTCGCTTCGTGCTGCATCGCCATGCCGGCGTGATGCATGTGCGCGTGATCCATCGCGCTCATCGCCGCCATGTCCTGCATCGCGGGCGCGACGACCGCTGCCGGCTGCGGACAGCAGCTCGTGCCCGCTCGCGCCGTTCCCGAGAACGCGAGCGTCGCGGTCAGCAGCAGGGTCAGGAAGGCACGGAGGCGATGCATGGGTGGCAGTATCGCGCTACGGCGCGTTTCACGAAAGCCACCGTAGCCCGGACGAAGTCCGGGGCTTTTCTCGAAAATCGGGCGGCGATCCCGGACTTCGTCCGGGCTACGTTTCAGCCGGCCTGCTGCGCCTGCTTCCACGCCAGTTCGGCCAGCGGCTCGACGAACGAGGCCATCGTCTTGGCGTGTGCGCTCGCGGCAGTTCCGCGCACGACGCGTCCGCGGATGCCGTGGATGATCGCGGTCAGGCGGAACATGTTGAACGCAAGATAGAAGCTGAGATTGTCGATGCCCTTGCGACCGGTGCGCGCGCAGTACGCGGCGACGTACTCGCTCTCGGACGGAATCTTCAGTTCCGCCAGATCCGCACCGACCAGGCCGGCCGTGATGCCGGGCGGCATGCGATACATCATCAGGTGATACGCGAAGTCGGCCAGCGGATGGCCGAGGGTCGACAGCTCCCAGTCCAGCACCGCCAGCACGCGCGGCTCGGTCGGGTGGAAGATCATGTTGTCGCAGCGATAGTCGCCGTGGACGATCGCGGTGTCGTCGCCCGGCGGAATGTGTGCGGGCAGCCACTCCACCAGCTTGTCCATGTTCTCGAGGCGGCCGGCGGCCTCGTCGGCGAGATACTGCTTGGACCAGCGGCCGATCTGCCGCTCGAAGTAGTTGCCGGTCTTGCCGTAGTCGGCCAGCCCGAGCTTCACGTGGTCGAGGTTGTGCAGCTGCGCCATCGTCGCGTTCATCGCGTCGTAGTAGCGGTGACGCTGGTCGGCCGCAACATCGGGGAAGCGCGTGTCCCAGATCACGCGGCCATCGACGCAGTCCATGACGTAGAACGAGGTGCCGAGCACGGCGTCGTCCATGCACAGGCCGAAGGTCCTGGCGACCGGAAAGCCGGCGCCGTGCAGCGCGGTGATCACGCGGTATTCGCGGTCGACCGCGTGGGCCGAGGCCACCAGCGTTCCGGGCGGCTTGCGCCGCATCACGTAATTCTGGCCCGGCGTGATCAGCTTGTAGGTCGGATTGGACTGGCCGCCCTTGAACTGCTGCACCGTCAGCGGACCCTTGAATCCGTCGACGTTCGCCTGCATCCAGTCGAGCAGACGGCCTTCGTCGAAGCGGTGCTGTTCGCGTACTTCGTCAGTGCCCGAAAACTGGGTCTGCTTGTCCATGTCGTTCTTGTCTTCCGCTCCTCGTCGAACACGAATGATGCGACGGAACGGGGCCGCACGCGAGCATGCGCGCGGTCGACGCTAGACTTTCGTCCGGGCAGGCGAGTGCGCGTGGGGCGCAGGCTCGCCAATCAAAGAGGCCGGGATCGCCGGTCAAGGGAGATCATGCAGGACTTGCCGGAATCGCAGCGCGTCGCGGTCATCGGGAGTGGCATCGGCGGTCTGACCGCCGCATGGCTGCTGCGCAGGCGTCACCCGGTCACGCTGTTCGAACAACACGCCCGACCGGGCATGGGGGTGTTCGGCATCGATTACTCCAGCGGCGGCCGCACCACACGCATCGACGTGCCGACCCGCGTTTTCTGCGAGGGCTACTACCCGCACCTGTTCGCGCTGCTGTCCACGCTCGGGGTGCAGGTGCACGCCACCGACCACGCCGCCGCGTTCGCGGACGGCCGTGGCGAGATCTTCTTCCACTACGGAAATTTCAGGCTGCTCGGGCACTCGGTGAGTTATCTGCGCCGGGATGGGCGGCGCCAGCCGCTGAAGCTGCTGCGGATCGTGCGCGACAGCCTGCGATTCTTTCCCGCCGCACGACGCGATCTGGCACGCGACGCGGCGGGCCTTTCGCGGATGACGTTCGGCGAGTATCTCGATGCGCGCGGCTACTCGGCCGCATTCACGCACGGCGTGCTGCTGCCGACATTGAGCGTGATCTGCACCTGCGACTGCGAGAGCGTGCGCGCGTATCCGGCCGACCTGATTCTCGGGTATCTGGCGTCCGGCGTGATGAAGCAGGGCGTCATGCGCGCAGAGCTGGGGGTGGACGCCATCGTCGAACGTCTCGTCGACGGCGTCACGCCGGTGAGCGGTGCGGCGGTGTCGCGCATCTCGCGCGCATCCGGAGGAGGTTTCGAGGTCCACACGCAGGACGGCGCGGTGAGGCCGTTCGATCGCGTCGTGCTGGCCACGCAGGCGCACCAGGCGGCGCAGATGCTCGGAGACGCGTTCCCGCAGACGGCGCTGCTGCACCGCATTCCGTTCGAGCATTCGGTCATGCGGGTGCACACCGACGCGAGCGTGCTGCCGCGTGCGGCGAACGGCGCACTGTCGCCGGTGACCTATCACCTGCCCGAGGGCGCGCCGCGGCCCGAGGTCACGGTCGACATGACGCAGGCCTTCAGCACGTATTCGGGGCAGGCCCGTGTGTTCCAGACCTGGAATCCATTGCGAGCGGTGCGCGAGGGCAGCGTGCTGCTCGAAGTCGGCTTCACGCGCCCGCGGGTGACGCACGACAGCCGCGAGGCGTCCGCCGAACTGCGGCGCCTGCAGTCGCAGGAGGCGGGGCTGCTGTTCTGCGGCGCCTACATGGCGGATCGCGTGCCGCTGCTCGAAGCGGCGGTGGAGTCGGCCGTGGAGGTGGCGGAGCGACTTGGCGTGAGGGCACCGTGGAGCGCGCCGGCTTGAGCGGCGAGTTCCACGATCTCTCGGAAGCAGCGCTCAACTTCGAATCCGGCGGTCGCACGCACTGGGGCAACCTGGGCGACTGGCAGCACGCGCGCAGCTATCCGGATGCCTGCGCGGCGCTGGCCGACCGGCTCGCGAGCGGACTGCGTCTGGACGGCGCGACGCGACTCGTCGATGTCGGCTTCGGTTGCGGCGACCAGATCCTTCACTGGATCCGACGCTACGGTGTGCGCCACATCGCGGGGCTGAACCTGTCGCACAGCCAGACCGAACTCGCGCGGCGGCGCGTCGTGGACAGCGGTCATCCCGGCATCGCCGATGGACTGCAGCAGGGCAGTGTCGATGCGCTCGCCGAATGGGCGGCGCGGACGAACCAAGCGCCGGTCGACGCCATCGTCGCGCTCGATTGCGCGTACCACTTCCCATCCCGTCGCGCGTTCCTGCGCCAGGCGGCCCAGGTCCTGCGCCCGGGCGGCCGGATCGCGCTCAGCGACCTGATCCTGGCCCGTCCCGGCTTGCCGCTGCACCGGCGCGCACTGCTCGGCGTCATGGGCCACTTCAGTCGCATCCCGCCGGAGAATCTCGTGGGCCGGGACGACTACCTTGCGCAGTGGCGCGATGCGGGTCTGGAGGTGGAGGCCTTCGAGGACATCACCGGACACGTGTTCCAGCCGTTCGGGGCGTGGCTCGAGCGTTACCGAGCCAGCCTCGAACCCGACGTTGCCCACCGGATCGACTGGAAGAAGTACCGGGCCACCGCGGCCTTCCTGCGCTGGGCCGATCGCCAGCAGGTGCTGCGCTACGTGAGCTGCGTCGGCTTCAAGCGCTGAGATTTATCGAACGCACTCGCGCAGCAGGGCGGGCGACGAAATCTCAGCCTCTCAGAGCAGGATCAGCGTACCCAGACCCAGGAACAGGAAGAAGCCCATCACGTCGGTGATGGTGGTGACGATCACGCTGCCGGCGAGCGCTGGATCCAGCCCCAGGCGACGCAGCATCAGGGGCACGAGCAGGCCCGCCATCGCGGCGAACATCAGGTTCAGCAACAGCGCCAGGCCGATGACGAATCCGAGCGTCGGCGAGTCGAACCACCAGCTCGTCACGCCGGCGACGACCAGGCCCCACAGCAGGCCGTTGATCAGCGCGACCAGCATTTCCTTGCGCAGCAGGGCGCCGGTGTTGCCTGCGCCGATCTGTCCGAGCGCGAGGCCCCGCACCATCAGCGCGACGATCTGGTTGGCGGCGATGCCACCCATGCTCGCGACGATGGGCATCAGCACCGCGAGGGCCACGACCTGCTGGATCGTGGCCTCGAACAGGCCCACGACTCTTGCGGCGAGAAAGGCGCTGCACAGGTTGATGCCCAGCCACAGCGCGCGGCGACGTGCGGCGCGGCGCACCGGCGCGAAGAGATCCTCGTCCTCGTCGACGCCGGCCATCGACAGCAGGTTGTGTTCGGCGTCCGCGCGAATGACGTCGACGACGTCGTCCACCGTGACGCGGCCCACCAGCTTGCGGTCGCTGCCGACGACGGCGGCCGACACCAGGTCGGAGCTTTCGAACTCCTGCGCGACGTCGCGTTCCGACATGTCGACAGCCAGCGCTTCGGAGTCGCGATCCATGACCTCGGTGACCGTCGACGCCGGATCGCGCGTGAGGATGCGGTCCAGCGCCAGGCGGCCCAGGTACACGCCGTAACGATCCACGACGAACAGGGCGTCGGTGTGGGCGGGCAGCTCGCCGCGCATGCGCAGGTAGCGCATCACCACCTCGAGCGACACGTCCGGCCGTACCGTGACCGTGTCGGTGTTCATCAGGCCGCCGGCGGTGTCCGGCTCGTGGATCAGCACCGCTTCGAGGCGGGCACGATCGGCGTCCGACAGGGCTCGCATGACCTCGCGGGTCACGGTCTCGGGCAGCGAGTCGACGAAATCTGCGAGGTCGTCGATGTCGAGATCTTCGGCAGCGGCCACCAGTTCCGCGGTGTCCATCTGGCGAATCAGGCCGTCGCGGACGTCCTCGGGCAGATGCAGCAGGACCTGGCCGTCATCGGCCGGGTCGACCATCTCCCAGACCAGGTTGCGCTCGCGCTCGGGCAAGGCCGCCAGCAACTTGGCCACTTCCGAGGGATTGAGCGAGGCCAGCTGCCGCTTCACCGGGGCCCAGCGGCCGCTGTCGAGCGCCGCTCGGAGGCGGAGAACGCGCGATTCAGCTTCCGAGTTGGCCATGGCGGAAGAAGACAGCGAAAAAGGGTCGCGACCCTAGCTGCTGGACGACGATACGTCCAGCGGGCGTAGCGTCTGCGAACGAACGGCGGCAACCCGTAGCCCGGGCGAAGCCCGGGGCTGCGCTCCGTGAACGAGGGGAACCCCGGGCTTCGCCCGGGCTACGGGTGCGAGGTTCGATCAGCCGGCGCGGAAGTCGCGCACGCCCACCGCCTTGCCGGTGTCGTCGCAGGTCTCGAGACGCACCGTGAAGCCCCACAGGCGCGACAGATGCCGCAGCACTTCCTCGGCTTCCGCCGCCAGCGGACGATTGCGATGACGCCGGTGCTGCACCGTCAGCGAACGGTCGCCGCGTCGGTCGTAGCGCGTGACCTGGATGTCGGGCACCGAGAAGTCGCGGTTGTACTGGCTGGCGAACAGGCGGCGCAGGCGCCGATAGCCCTGCTCGTTGTGGATGCTGTCCACCGTCAGGTGATCGTCGGTCTCGTGATCGGCCACCGCGAACAGATGGAACTCGCGGATCAGGCGCGGCGACAGGTACTGCGCGATGAAGGACTCGTCCTTGTAGTTGCGCATCGCGAAGTCGAGCACCTTCTGCCAGTCGCCTCCGGCGATGTCGGGGAACCACTCGCGGTCCTCGTCGGTGGGGTTTTCGCAGATGCGCCGGAGGTCGGTCATCATCGCGAAGCCCAGCGCGTAGGGATTCACGCCGCCGTAGCCGCGCTGGTCGAAACCGCGCTGCGTCACCACGTTGGTGTGCGACTGCAGGCACTCGAGCATGAAGCCCGCATCGACCAGACCTTTGTCGAACAGGCGATTGAGCAGGGTGTAGTGCCAGAACGTGGCCCAGCCTTCGTTCATGACCTTGGTCTGGCCCTGCGGATAGAAGTACTGCGCCATCTTGCGCGTGATGCGCACCAGCTCGCGCTGCCAGGGTTCGAGCTTGGGCGAATGCTTCTCGACGAAGTACAGGAGATTCTCCTGCGGTTCCGCCGGATACTGCGCCTCGCCGCCGCGACGCTCTCCCTTGCGCTTCTGCGGAACGGTGCGCCAGATGTCGTCGAAGCGCTTCCAGTTGTATTCCTCGCGCTCGCGCACGCGGTTCTGCTCTTCCTCGGCGGAGAGCTGCGGCGGCTGGCGGTAGCGGTCGATGCCATGGCTCATCAGCGCGTGGCAGGAGTCGAGCGTCTCCTCGACGGCCTGCGCGCCATGGCGTTCTTCGCACTCGAGGACGTAGCGGCGAGCGAACACCATGTAGTCGATGATCGAGTCGGCGTTGGTCCACTGCCGGAACAGGTAGTTTCCCTTGAAGAAGCTGTTGTGGCCGTAGCAGGCATGCGCGATGACCAGCGCCTGCATCGCCATCGTGTTCTCCTCCATCAGGTAGGAGATGCACGGGTTCGAGTTGATGACGATCTCGTAGGCCAGGCCGCGCGCGCCCTTGCGGTACGCATCCTCGTTGCGGATGAATTCCTTGCCGTAGCTCCAGTGCGGATAGCCGATCGGCAGGCCCACCGAGGCGTAGGCGTCGAGCATCTGCTCGCTGGCGATGATCTCGATCTGGTTGGGATAGGTGTCGAGCTTGAACTCGTTGTGCGCGATGTCCTTGATGGCCGCGTCGTAGCGCGCGATCAGGTCGAACGACCACTCGGCGCCGGTGGACAGGTAGCGAGGACCGCCGTCGGCACTCATGACGGCATCCCGCCGCGCAGGCAGAAAATGGTGGCGCTCATATGTTCGCCTCCTTCTTGAACAGCTCCCGCAGCACCGGGTAGACGTCGCCGCGCGAGGTGACGCTCTTCATCGCAAAGCGCGGGGACTCGATTCGCGCATATGCGTAGGACAGCGGGCTGGTGTGATCCGCGTCGTCCGGCACTTCGATGTAGGCGTAGTAGCGGCATAGCGGCAGGATCTGGTCGGCCAGCAGCGCGCGGCTCTTCTCGGGATCGGCGCCGAAGGCGTCGCCGTCAGAGACCTGCGCGCCATAGATGTTGTAGCCCGCCGGCGGGTAGCGTTCGGTGACGATCTCGTTCATCAGCTTGAGCGCCGACTGCACCACGGTGCCGCCGCTCTGCGCGTCGTGGAAGAAGCGCTGTTCGTCCACTTCCTCGGCGTTGTCCGTGTGGCGGATGAAGACGATCTCGACCTTCTCGTATTTGCGCGACAGGAACAGGTACAGCAGCGTGAAGAAGCGCTTGGCCAGATCCTTCTTCTCCTCGGTCATCGAGGCGGAAACGTCCATCAGGCAGAACATCACGGCGCGCGAGATCGGCTGCGGCACTTTCACGCGGTGACGGAAGCGCAGGTCGATCTCGTCCAGGAACGGCACACGCGCGATGCGGCTCTTCAGCGCCGCGATCTCGGTCTCGATCCCGGCGCGGACGACCAGATCGTCTTCCTTGGCCTCGGCGGCTTCGAGTGCCGCGATCTCCCGGTGCAGCGGAGCAGAGAGTGCAACGCGCCGCGCCATCGCGTTGCGCAGCGAACGCGGCACCGAAAGATTCGCCGGCACGCCGCTGGGCGTGTAGCCGGCCCGCTGCATCTTGAAATCCTTGATCTCGGTGACAAAGTTGCGCACCAGGTGCGGCAGCTCCAGGTCGTCGAAGAACAGGTTCATGAACTCTTCGCGCGACAGCGAGAACGTGAAGTCGTCCTGGCTGCCTTCACCGTCGCCTTCGCCCGAGCCACCGCCACCGCCGCCTTGGCTTTTGGGTCGCGGGATGCGATCACCCTTGTTGAACGAGTGATTGCCGGGGTGGACGTATTCGTGATCGCCGCCGGGGCCGTGGCGGAAACTCGGCTCCTTGATGTCGCGCGTCGGAATGGAGACTTCACCGCCCTTTTCCATGTCGGTGATGCCGCGCCGCGCGACGATGTCGCTGACGGCGCGCTTGATCTGCTCCTTGTAGCGGCGGATGAAGCGCGCGCGGTTCGCCGCGCTCTTGTTGCGATCGTTCAGACGCCGGTCGATGACGATGGACATGGGCGGCTAGACAAAGCGGACAGCGAAGCCCGGGGATCCCGGACGAGCGCTGTCCGAAGTACCGGTGGAGGTTTCCATGGCGGGGGCGCAGGACTCCTGTCGAGATTTCCCGGGACGAGTTCAGGCCGACTTGCGCACGCGCAGATACCACTCGCTCAACAGGCGAACCTGCTTCTCCGTGTAGCCCTTCGAGACCATGCGGCTGACGAAGTTCTCGTGCTTCTTCTTGTCCTCGTTGGAGGCCTTGGCGTTGAACGAGATCACCGGCAGCAGTTCCTCGGTGCTCGAGAACATCTTCTTCTCGATCACCTCGCGCAGCTTCTCGTAGCTGGTCCATCGCGGGTTCTTGCCGCTGTGCTGCGAGCGGGCGCGCAGCACGAAGTTGACGATCTCGTTGCGGAAATCCTTGGGGTTGGCGATGCCGGCCGGTTTTTCGATCTTCTCCAGTTCGGTGTTGAGCGAGGCGCGGTCGAACTGCTCGCCGGTTTCCGGGTCGCGGTAGTCCTCGTTCTGGATCCAGTAGTCCGCGAAGGTCACGTAGCGATCGAAGATGTTCTGGCCGTACTCGGAATAGCTCTCCAGGTACGAGGTCTGAATCTCCTTGCCGATGAACTCTGCGTAGCGCGGCGCCAGCCAGCCCTTGATGAACTCGAGGTAGCGACGCTGCGCGTCCTGCGGCAGCTGCTCGCGCAGGATGCGCTGCTCGAGCACGTACATCAGGTGCACCGGATTGGCCGCGACCTCGGTCTGGTCGTAATTGAACACCGAGGACAGCACCTTGTACGCAAAGCGCGTCGACGTGCCGGTCATGCCTTCGTCGACGCCGGCGTAGTCGCGATACTCCTGGAAGGATTTCGCCGACGGGTCGGTGTCCTTGAGGTTCTCGCCGTCGTAGATGCGCATCTTCGAGTAGATGCTGCTGTTCTCCGGCTCCTTCAGGCGCGTCAGCACCGAGAACTGCGCCATCATCTCCAGCGTGCCCGGCGCGCACGGCGCTTCGGCGAGCGAGCTGTTGCGCAGCAGCTTCTGGTAGATGTGCACTTCTTCCGAAAGCTGCAGGCAGTACGGCACCTTCACGATGTAGACGCGATCAAGGAAGGCTTCGTTGTGCTTGTTGTTGCGGAAACTCGTCCACTCGCTCTCGTTCGAGTGCGCCAGGATGATGCCGTTGAACGGAATCGCGCTGAAGCCTTCGGTACCCTTGAAGTTGCCTTCCTGGGTGGCCGTCAGCAGTGGATGCAGCATCTTGATCGGCGCCTTGAACATCTCGACGAACTCGAGCAGGCCCTGGTTGGCCAGGCACAGTCCGCCGGAGTAGCTGTACGCGTCGGGATCGTCCTGCGAGAACGCCTCGAGCTTGCGGATGTCGACCTTGCCCACCAGCGACGAGATGTCCTGGTTGTTCTCGTCGCCCGGCTCGGTCTTGGTGATCGCCACCTGCTTGAGCACCGAGGGCTGGACGCGCACCACCTTGAACTGGGTCAGGTCGCCTTCGAATTCGGCCAGTCGCTTGACGGCCCACGGAGACGCGATGCCCGACAGGTAGCGGCGCGGAATGCCGTACTCCTTCTCGAGGATCGGGCCGTCGCGGTCCGGGTTGAACAGGCCCAGCGGCGATTCGTTGATCGGCGAGCCTTCCAGCGCGTAGATCGGAAAGGCTTCCATCAGGCTCTTGAGCCGCTCGGCGATCGACGACTTGCCGCCGCCGACGGGGCCGAGCAGGTAGAGCACCTGCTTGCGCTCTTCGAGGCCCTGCGCGGCGTGCTTGAAGAACGCCACGACCTGGCCGATGACGTCCTCGAGCCCGAAGAACTCCTTGAACGCCGGGTAACGCCGGATGATGCGGTTGGAGAAGATGCGCGACAGGCGCGGATCATTGCGCGTGTCGACGACTTCGGGCTCACCGATCGCCGCGAGCATGCGCTCGGCGGGCGACGCGTAAGTCAGGGGATCCGTCTTGCAGAGGGTCAGGTAATCGAGGAGCGACATCTCCTCGTTGCGGCCCTTCAAGTACTGCTCTCGGTACGAGTCGAAGATGGTCATCGTTCGCGCCTCCTGGGGCTCGCGACAAGTGTTACTGCTGTTTTGTCCACGAGATTGAGCTTTGCACATTGTGTGCCGAAGCCTGAGCCGTTCGTCGGAAATCGAGCGCCGTAAAGCGACCGCCATTTCGATAAAACATTTACGCCGGCATCACGCACGTTCGCCGCGCTCCGTGCAAGTACAGATCATCGACCGCTGCGCGACCGCTTGGTTTCCGCGCAACACGAACTTCGCCGCGCTGCAAGCTGCGAATTCGCGATGCCGCGGCGTGGCGACTCCCTAGGATGAAGCGCGCCGCATCGCCCTTCGTCCCGCATCTCATGGTGTTTCAGCGCAACTACATCGCCGTGCCGCGGGACCTGGCCGCGGTCACGCAGATCGACCATGCGGCGGAGTGCGCGCCGCAGGAGGTCGGACTGGAGCGCGGCGCGATCGATGCGATCTGGTCGGCGGTCGAAGGTTTCTACCGTACGGCCACGCATCCTGCGATCACGATCATGCTGCGCAGGCAGGGGCGGGTGGTCATCAGTCGCGCGATCGGGCATGCGCGCGGCAACGAACCCGGCGCCGCAGGACGCCAATGGGTGCCCGCGACGCCGCAGACGCCGATCTGCCTGTTCTCCGCGTCGAAGGCGATCACGGCCCTGCTGGTGCACAAGCTGGTGGAGATGGGGCGGCTGTCGCTGGACGATCGGGTCGCGCAGCACATCCCCGAATACGCGCAGCGTGGCAAGGACCGCACGACGGTGCGCCAGCTTCTGTCGCATCGCGCCGGCATCCCGACGGTGCCGATCAAGGATCTCGACTACCGCGTCATCTACGACTGGGATGCCGTGATCGCGATGCTCTGCGCCGCCAAGCCGTTCGAGGCCACCGGCGAGAAGCAGGCCTACCACGCGATCACCGGCGGCTTCATCCTCGGCGAGCTGGTGCGACGGGTCGGCCGGATCGGGCTGCAGGATGCATTGCGGCAGTGGATCGCCGAGCCGCTCGGCTGCCGTTACATGACCTATGGCCTTGCGCCCCAGCATCGCGCCGTCGCGGCGCCGAACGTCTTCACCGGTCCGCGTCCGCCGTGGATGATCGATCTCGTCGCCCGACGCGTGCTCGGTGCCGGTTTTCGCGACGTCGTGCGCATCTCCAACGAAGAGGCCTTCCTGACGCAGCCGGTCCCGGCGGGCAACATCTTCGCGACCGCCGACGAGGCAGGGCGCGTGTTCCAGATGCTGCTCGACGGCGGTGTGTTTCGAGGCAACCGCATCTTCCAGCTGGATACCGTCGAAGAGATCGTGCGGCCGGTCGGCAAGCGCCAGTTCGACGGCATGCTGGTGATCCCCGTGCGCTTCTCTGCCGGCATGATGCTCGGCGACAGCCCGGTGGGCCTGTTCGGCCCGCGCAGCCGCGAGTCCTACGGGCACATCGGCTTCCTCAACGTCGTGTGCTGGGCGGACCCGGCGCGCGAGCTGTCGGTGGCGATCCTCAACAATGGCAAGTCGCTGGCGCCGTCGAGCCTGACGCGGCTGGCGCGCGTCATCAATACGATCTGCAAGGTATGTCCGCCGACGCGCTGATGGCGCCCGGATGTTCGCGGGTTCCCGTAGCCCGGACGAAGTCCGGGATCGCCGCCCGTTTTGCGAGGAAAGCCCCGGACTTCGTCCGGGCTACGGGGCGGGCCTGCCCGCGGCTTCGATCAGCGCCGGCGGATTGCGCAGCAGCCACCGCAGCCCTTCGTCCGTGTCCGGAAAGCCCGGTGCGGCCACCGTCGCGGCGACGCTCTCGGAGAACACGCGGCTGCCACTCAGGCGATCGAACTCGCGGATCAGGCCGGCGGCATCGATTCCCCACGGCTGGTAGCAGCAGTCCGAGTAGCGGCGGATCACGTCGGCCAGCCGGATGCCGCGCTGCTGCTGCAACTGCTGATCGACATGCAGGAAGTACGCGGCTCCGCCCCAGTAGATCGGGATATAGCCGCCAGCGGCGCCCTCACGACTGCGCTCGACCACGCTCGCCGTGCCCCTGGCCGCCGCCCGCGCTGCGCGGAATCGCTCCTCGTAGCGCGAAACCACCTGCGGCCAGGTGAGCACGCCGTCCGCGTACAGGATCGGGTACTGCAGGTAGCTCGCGATGCCCTCGGCGAACCAGCGGCTGTCCTCGCCCAGGTACGGGAAGAGCAGGTGCGAGAGTTCGTGCGGCGCCGTCCAGTCGCGGCGGAAGTCCGACCAGGGATAGTCGGTGTCCACATAGAAGTGGGCATGGCGGCCGCCGCCCTTGCGGGTTTCGCCCCAGGGCACGGCCTCGCTGCGATCCTCGCTGCGGTGGAAGTGAACGTCGAAGGTGCCGGGCGTTTGGCCGAACAGGGCGGCCATGCCATCCATGCTGTGCCGGATCCAGTCCGCGAGCCCGCTCTTCTCGGCCTCCGAGAACTCCGCGTCCCAGTGCCAGCGTGCGCCGGCCTGCGACGCGGTCGTGAAAAGGATCAGGCTGCTCAGCAGCAGGATGCGCAGGAGGCACTGACCGGCCGGCGCGCCGGACGTTCCGGCGCAAGCAGGGGCCATCGGGGGACTAGCGCGGATTGAACCCGCGCTCGCCGTTCTCGACGCTGGAGACCACGCCATCCTCGATTGTCACGACGCGCAGGAAGCGGTTGCTGCCGAAGTTGTAGACCCATTCCTCGCGGAACACTTCCACCGGGTAGTGCCCGCGCGACGTCGTGAAGCCGCCGTGGCGGCGCTGGTAGCGCGGTTTCAGGGCGTTGACGTAGCCGATGGTGCGACGCGTCAGCGGCTCGCCGCAGCTTGCGATCAGGCGGTACTTCGACAGGCCGTCGACGATGTCGTTGGAGGCGCAGCTGCGCGAACTGTCCGGTGGAAAGCCGTAGCCATCGGTCTGGATGTCGACGAGGCGTCCGTTGCGCAGCTTGAGCACCTGCAACAGCTGGTTGCGACCGAAGTTGTAGGTCCACTGCTCGGAGTCCGCGATCTCGCTCGCCGATGCGGGGCCGGGGTAGGAGTAGACGTCGCGGAAGTCCGGCGCGCCGCAGGCGGCGAGGATGTCCGCCGCGCGCGCCTCGACCGAAACGATGCGCGAGCCGCAGCGGATCGAGTCGCCCGCTTGGGCCACGGATCCCACGGCGAGCATCGCAATGGCGGCAAGCAGCGGACGCGCGAACATGGACGGCTTGGAACCGGAAGGACGAAACTGGGTCACATTGCGGCTCCCATCCTGAATCCTTCATGAGCTTTCGGCATCTCTGCATCCTGTTCCTGCTGCTGGTGCCGGCATCGGGCGCGTTCGCGCTTCCGGTGCAGGCCGACAACGTCGAGGCGGAGCTGATCGCCGAGAACCAGAGCTTCAAGGCCGGCGGCTACGACAACTGGGTGGCGCTGCGCCTGCGGCCCGATCCGGGCTGGCACGTGTACTGGCAGAACCCGGGCGATTCGGGAATCCCGACCTCGCTGAAATGGACGCTGCCGCCCGAGATTACGGCCGGCCCGATCGACTGGCCGTATCCGCATCGCGAGTCCCTGGGCGAGCTGACCAACTACGGCTACTCGGAAGAGACGCTGCACCTGGTGCCGATCCGCGTGAAGCGCGGTGATCGTGCCGAGCTCGCGGTCAAGGCGACGTGGCTGGTGTGCAAGGACATCTGCATCCCGGGTGAAGCCGAACTCAAGCTGTCGATGCCGGTGTCCGCGGCGCAGCCGCAGCCCGATGCGGCCTGGGCGAGCGCCTTCGCAAAGGCGCGCGCGCTGGTCCCGCGCGCGGCGCCGGACTGGGACGTGCGCTACTCGATCGTGCAGGGCGACTTCTCGATCTCGATCGAGGGCGCACAGTTCCCGCAGCGTGCGGAGGTTGAGTTCTTCCCGATTCCGAACGACCTGGTCGCGCACGCCGCCGAGCAGCGCGTGATCATCGATCCGAACAACGGCCTGCGGCTGAGCCAGCGGCTGTCCACCTACTTCGTCGAGGCGCCGGCCGATCTGCGGGGCGTGCTGGTGATCCACGAGGGGGATACGGCCAAGGCCTTCCAGGTGGATGCCAAACCCGGAGACGTGGCGATCGTGCCCGCGTCGATGCACGCCGAACTGCATGCGACGCCGGGCAAGGCGCGTGCGGCGGCGGCCGGCGCCGTCGCGGCCTCGATTCCGCTGATGCTGCTGTTCGCGCTGCTGGGCGGGCTGATCCTGAACCTGATGCCCTGCGTCTTCCCGGTGCTCGCGATGAAGGCGCTGTCGGTGCTCAAGACGCGCGACGCCACGGCGCAGGCCAATCGTGCGCATTCGCTGGCGTACACGGCCGGCGTGATCGCAAGCTTCGTCGCGCTCGCGGCGCTGCTGATGTCCCTGCGCGCCGGCGGGGCGGCCCTGGGCTGGGGTTTCCAGCTCCAGTCCCCGGGCTTCGTGTTCGCGCTGGCGGGCCTGATCTTCGCGATGGGCCTGTCGCTGTCGGGCGTCGCGCACTTCGGCGCGTCGTGGATGGGTGCGGGGCAGAACCTCGCCGCCAAGCCGGGGCTTGCGGGTTCGTTCTTCACTGGCGTGCTCGCGGTCGTCGTCGCCAGCCCCTGCACGGCGCCGTTCATGGCGCCGGCACTCGGCTTTGCGCTCGCACAACCCGCGTACGTGTCGCTGCTCGTGTTCGCCGTGCTGGGCCTGGGCCTGGCGCTGCCGTTCCTGCTGATCGGGTTCGCGCCGCGCCTGGCGACGCTGTTGCCGCGACCGGGCGCCTGGATGGAGACGTTCAAGCAGCTCATGGCTTTCCCGATGTACCTGACGGCGGTGTGGCTGCTGTGGGTGCTCGGCGGGCTGACGGATCGCGACGGCATGGCCGTGGCGCTGCTCGGGCTGGTGCTGGTGGCGCTCGCGCTGTGGGTTTGGGGGCGTTCGCGCAGCGGCGTCGGCCAGAGTGTCGCGCTGCTGTTGCTGTTCTGCGCCGGCCTGCTCGTGCTGCACCCGGCGTTGAAGGTTCCGACTCGGAACACCGACGTCTCCGAGGCGCGTGACGGCTGGGAGTCCTACAGCGACGCGCGCTTCGATGCGCTGCGCGCGGCCGGCCGCTCGGTGTTCGTCGATTTCACCGCGGACTGGTGCCTGACCTGCAAGGTCAACGAGCGCGGCGCGCTGCGCTCCGAGCGCGTGCGCGAGACCTTCCGCAAGCACGACGTGGCGCTGCTGGTGGGCGACTGGACGCGCGCCGATCCGGCAATCACGGCGGTGCTCGATCGCTATGGCCGCAGCGGCGTGCCGTTGTACCTGGCCTCGCAGGACGGCGCGGAACCGCAGGTTCTGCCGCAGGTCCTTACCCCCGACATCATCGCGACTGCGTTCGAGTAGGCGCAGCCGTCCTTATCCACTTCGAGGATCGATCCATGAGTCTTCTGCACAGCTTCAAGAGCGCCGGCCTCGCCGGCGTGGTGGCCCTGGCGATGAGCGGCGCGGCGCACGCCGTGCCCAAGGTCGGCGAGCCGGCGCCCGATTTCACGGCGCCCGGCGCCAATGGCAAGCCGGTGAAGCTGTCCGACCTGAAGGGCAAGTACGTGGTGCTGGAATGGACCAACGAGGGTTGCCCGTTCGTGCAGAAGCACTACAAGAGCGGAAACATGCAGGGGCTGCAGAAGGAATTCACCGGCAAGGACGTGGCCTGGATCACGGTGTTCTCATCCAGGGTCGGCGCGCAGGGTCACGTCGATGCCGAGGGCGCCAAGAAATTCCAGGCCGACTTCAAGACCGCGTCCACCGCGATGGTGCTGGATGACGCGGGCACGATCGGCAAGCTCTACGACGCCAAGACCACGCCGAACATGTTCGTCGTCGACCCGGCCGGCAAGCTGATCTACTCGGGCGCCATCGACGATACGCCCAGCGCCGATGCCGCCGACATCCCGAAGTCGAAGAACCTCGTGCAGCTCGCGCTCAACGAGTCGATGGCGGGCAAGCCGGTGACCACGCCGGTCACCAAGCCCTACGGCTGCAGCGTCAAGTACTGAGCCTTACCGGGACGGCGCGTCGCGACGGCGCGCCGCTTCCCGCAAAATGAGGGTCCTCGCCTTCGGGAACCTTCGATGACCTACAACACCCTGCTGTGGCAGGTGGAGCAGGGCGTGCTGACGCTCACGCTCAACCGCCCGGCCAACATGAACGCGTTCACCGTCGAGATGGCCGACGAGCTGGTCGACGCGTTCCAGCGCGCCAGCCGCGACGACGCGGTGCGCTGCATCGTGGTCACCGGTTCGGGCAAGGCCTTCTGCGCCGGCATGGACCTGTCGATTCCCGGCAACGTGTTCGGGCTCGACGAGTCGCTGCAGCCGACGATGGACGACATGCAGCGCCGGCTCGAAGATCCGGACATCCACCGTGGCGTTCGCGACACCGGCGGGCGCGTGACGCTCGCCATCTTCGCCTGCACCAAGCCGGTGATCGGCGCGATCAACGGCGCGGCGGTGGGCATCGGCGCCACGATGACCTTGGCGATGGACTTCCGGCTCGCGTCCGAGAAGGCGCGCATCGGTTTCGTGTTCGGCAAGCTCGGCATCGTGCCGGAGGCCTGTTCGAGCTGGTTCCTGCCGCGCATCGTCGGCATCCAGACGGCGCTGGAGTGGACGTACAGCGCCGACATCCTCGACGCGCAGACCGCCAAGGACGGCGGGCTGGTGAAGGCGGTCTACGCGCCGGACCAGCTCTTGCCCGAGGCCTACAAGCTCGCGCATCGCTTCGTCGACGGAAAATCGCCGGTGGCGATCGCGCTGACGCGCCAGATGATGTATCGCAATTCGGCGCAGCCGCACCCGCTGGAGGCGCATCGCGTGGACTCGCTGGCGATGTTCTACACCAGCATCCAGGATGGGAAGGAAGGCGTGAAATCCTTCCTCGAGAAGCGTCCGGCCGAGTTCAAGGGTTCGACCAACTCGATGCCGCCGTTCTTCCCCTGGTAAGCGGTTCGCCCACCTTTTTCATTCGCTACGGAGTCGACGTGAAAGCCATCGTCTGCAAGGAATTCGGTCCGCCCGAAAAGCTGGTCTACGAAGACCTGCCGCTGCGTGCGCCAGGTGCCACCGAGGTGCGCATCAAGGTACAGGCCGCCGGCGTGAATTTTCCCGACGTGCTGATCATCCAGAACAAGTACCAGTTCAAGGGCACGCCGCCGTTCGCGCCGGGTGGTGAAGTCTGCGGGACGATCGCGGAAGTCGGCGCCAAGGTGACGAAGTGGAAGGTGGGCGACCGCGTGGCCGCGATGACCTTGCAGGGCGGGTTCGCCGAGGAATGCATCGCGCCGGCCGCCGTGTGCGAGTCTGTGCCCGACAGCATGAGTTCGTCGATCGCAGCGGCGTTCCATCTGGTTTACGGCACCGTCATCCACGCGCTGAAGGATCGCGGCCAGCTGCAGCCCGGCGAGACGCTGCTGGTCCTGGGCGCGTCCGGTGGCGTGGGCATGGGCGCGATCCAGCTCGGCAAGATCATGGGCGCGCGCGTGATCGCCGCGGCCAGCTCGCCGGAGAAGCTCGCGTTCTGCAAGCAGCTCGGCGCCGACGAGGTCATCGACTATTCGAAGGAGTCGCTGAAGGACGCGGTGAAGAAGCTCACCGGTGGCAACGGCGCCGACGTCATCTTCGATCCGGTCGGTGGCCAGTACGCGCAGGACTCCTTTTCGTGCATCAACTGGAAAGGCCGTCATCTGGTGATCGGCTTCGCTTCTGGTCCGATCCCCGAGATCGCGCTCAATCGCCTGCTGCTGAAGGGTTGCGCCTCGCTCGGCGTGTTCTGGGGTTCATTCATCCAGCGCGAGCCGGAAGCGCAGGCCGCCAACGTGCGCCAGCTCTACGACTGGTTCGAGCAAGGCAAGCTCAAGCCGCTGGTGTCGCGCGAATACCCGTTGTCGCAGGGCGCGCAGGCGCTGCGCGACATGGCGGACCGCAAGGTGGCGGGCAAGGTCGTGCTCGTCGTCTGACGACGCGCGACCGTGCCGCTGGAATCGATACGATCGAGGAGCAAGCCGTGCAAGTAACGCGTCTGAGCGTGGTCGGTGGTCTGGTGGTGCTGCTCGCGGCATGCGCGGCGCGAGGTCCGCGCATGCAGGAGGTCGGCGAGAACTCCTACATGGTGACGATCGACGCCGCGGAGGTCCCCGACGGCAAGAAGGTCGCGCGCCGCGAGGCGATGCAGGTGGCCGAGGCGCATTGCGTGGCGCTGGGCCAGCACGCGCTGCCGACCCATCTCACCAGCGGGATCTCGGACTTCATGCAGGGCGGCGAGGTGGAGCTCAACTTCCGCTGCCAGAAAGAGGAATACACCGGGCCCTGAAGCCGGTTCGCGAAGGCCGGGCGAAGTCGAGGATTGCGCTGTCCGGCGGAGGGGCTTCCCCGGACTTCGTCCGGGCTACGGTTAGGCTTCGGCGGCGAAATCCTGAGGATGCCGGGGCTTGATGGTCCGGTAGAACGCCTGGATCTGCGCGAGATCCGCTTCGTAGTTTCCGCTCGGGCGAATCAGCGGGCCGGTGCCGACCCGCCTGCGCTCGTAGTCGATGTAGGCCAGCAGGATCGGCGCGCCCGACGCCATTGCGATCCGGTAGAACCCGCTCTTCCAGATCGGCGCGCGCGAGCGCGTGCCCTCCGGCGCCACGCCGACGAACAGGCGCGGCTTGGACGCAAAGAGGTCGGCGGTCTGCTCGACGATGCCGCGCGCGGCGTCGCGACGGATCGGCACGCCGCCCAGCGCCGTCAGCAAACCGCGGAAAGGCCAGCGGAACAGGCTGTCCTTGGCAAAGAAATTGACGCGGATGCCGAGCGCCAGGATCGCGGCCACGGCGAGGATGCCATCCCAGTTCGAGGTATGCGGCGCGGCGGTGATGACCAGGTGAGGCTCGTCGTGCGGCAGTTGCACGTCCATCTTCCAGCCCAGAAGCCTCAGCACGCCGGCGCCGAGGACCCGCGTGAACGCCGAGCCCCAGCGCGGCGCCATGCCCAGATCGTTCATGCGCGATTCCCTGTGTCGTTGTTGTTCTGTCTCGCCCCGCGGCGATTCTAGGGAAGGCCGCAGGGGCCGTGACGTTGGGCAGACGCCCATCGGGCTTCGCTGCGGCCGGGTTGGCCGCCGCCCCGGTGCCTGTCCGGACCGCTGCCGGCAGGTGTGACAAAGGGTCGTACATGAGGGCGACGACGGCTGCCCTCGCACATCGAGGCGGCTGCGGTCGCGACCCAGTCCGTATAATCCCGGCCCGCTCGTGAAGGCCCCGCAGTCGATCCCGGATGTCGTCCCCCCCGAAGCTCTACGTGCTCACGCACGGTTGCCAGATGAACGAGTACGACTCGGTCAAGATGGCCGACGTGCTCGCCAAGTCGCACGGCTACGAGCGCACTCAGAACGCGGACGAGGCGGACCTGCTGCTGCTCAACACCTGCTCGGTGCGTGAAAAAGCGCAGGAGAAAGTCTTCTCCGAGCTGGGGCGCTGGAAGCAGTGGAAGGACGCCGATCCCCGGCGCCTGATCGGCGTCGGCGGCTGCGTCGCCAGCCAGGAAGGCGAGGCCATCGCGCGCCGTGCGCCGATCGTCGACCTCGTGTTCGGTCCGCAGACGCTGCACCGGCTCCCGGCGTTGCTCGAGACACGGCGCGAGACATCGCGCCCGAGCATCGACGTCAGCTTTCCGGAGATCGAGAAGTTCGACGCCTTGCCGGCGCCGCGTGCCGAAGGTCCGACCGCCTTCGTGTCGATCATGGAAGGCTGCTCCAAGTACTGCTCGTTCTGCGTGGTGCCGTACACGCGCGGCACCGAGATCAGCCGGCCGCTGGATTCGGTGCTGGTCGAGATCGCACAGCTTGCCGAGCAGGGCGTGCGTGAAGTGACCTTGCTGGGCCAGAACGTGAACGCCTACCGCGGCACGATGGGCGACTCGGCCGAGACCTGCGATCTGGCGCTGCTGATCCATTACGTCGCGCGCATCCCGGGCATCGAGCGCATCCGTTTCACGACTTCGCATCCGGCGGAATTCACCGATGCGCTGGCCGACGCGTTCATCGAAGAGCCGAAGCTTGCGTCCTACCTGCACCTGCCGGTGCAGTCGGGCAGCGATCGCATCCTGGGCATGATGAAGCGCGGCTACACGCGCGCCGCCTACCTGCAGAAGATCGCCCGCGTGCGCGCCGCGCGCCCGGGACTGTCGCTGTCCTCGGATTTCATCGTGGGTTTCCCGGGCGAAACCGACGACGATTTCGCGCAGACCATCGCGCTGATCGACGAGATCGGCTTTGATTGCGCGTTCTCGTTCGTGTACTCGCCGCGTCCCGGAACACCCGCCGCCAACCTGCGTGACGGGGTGCCGGCCGAGATCAAGCAGGCGCGCCTGCACCGGCTGCAGGAACGTATCCGCCACTTCGATGATCGCTTCCGCGAAAGCTTCGTCGGCACCACGCAGTCTGTGCTGGTCGAGCGGCCTTCGCGGCGCGGCGGCGGCCAGATGGCGGGCCGCGTGTCGGCCAACCGGGTCGTCAATTTCGACGGCCCCGATTCTCTCGTCGGCCACTTCGCCGACGTCCTCATCACGGAGTCCGCGGCCAACTCGCTGCGCGGCCGCCTGCTCGCTTGAGCCCTGTCCGGACTCCGCCATGAAAGACCGCGCCGAAATCACCGACCTTGCACTGGAGCCCGACGATCACGCGCGCATCGCGAACGTGGCCGGTGCGTTCGACGAGCACCTGCGACAGATCGAGCTGCGCCTGGGCATCGAGGTGCGCAATCGCGGCAACCGTTTCCGCCTCGTGGGCAATGCGGTGGATCGTGCGCGCGGAGAAGCGGTGCTGCGCGGCCTGTTCGATCAGAGCGCGAACGCGGTGATCACGTCGGAAGATGTGCACCTGGCGCTGCTCGAGCACACCGGCGAGCGCCGACGTCCGGACGACGACGCGCAGCCGGCCGAGCACGGTGAGATCGTCGTTCGCACCAAGCGCGGCGTCGTGCGCGGACGTGGCGTGCTGCAGAAGCAGTACCTGAAGAACATCGCGTCGCACGATCTTTCCTTCGGCATCGGTCCGGCCGGTACTGGCAAGACCTATCTGGCCGTCGCCAGCGCCGTGCAGGCGCTCGAAAAGGACCGCGTGCGCCGCATCGTGCTGACGCGCCCGGCGGTCGAGGCGGGCGAGAAGCTGGGTTTCCTGCCGGGTGACATGACGCAGAAGGTCGATCCTTACCTGCGCCCGCTGTACGACGCGCTGTACGAGATGCTCGGCTTCGAACGCGTGGCGCGGCTGATCGAGCGCGCGGTCATCGAAGTGGCGCCGCTGGCTTTCATGCGCGGCCGCACCCTTAACGAGTCCTTCATCATCCTCGACGAAGCTCAGAACACCACGCAGGAACAGATGAAGATGTTTCTGACCCGTATCGGTTTCGGCAGCGTCGCGGTGGTGACCGGCGACGTCACCCAGATCGACCTTCCGCGGCACGAGATGAGCGGCCTCAAGCACGCGATGAAGGTGCTCGACGGCGTCAAGGCCATCAGCTTC
Organism: Panacagrimonas perspica; assembly: GCF_004364935.1. GTDB lineage: Bacteria > Pseudomonadota > Gammaproteobacteria > Nevskiales > Nevskiaceae > Panacagrimonas > Panacagrimonas perspica. The sequence goes on from NZ_SOBT01000012.1 coordinate 183,321, forward strand.
GCGCACTTCCGCAAGGAAGACGTGGTGCGCCACCCGCTGGTGCAGGCGATCGTCCACGCCTACGAGCTGCACGAAGCGCAGCAGCCGGCCCGTCCCGCTTGAGCGAGATCCTGATCCAGCGCCGGATCGATCCGACGGGCGTGCCGGCTGCCTCGAGCCTGCGGCTATGGGCCAATACGGCCCTCGGGCGCATCGCCGGGGACATCACGATCCGCATCGTCGACGAGGCGGAGAGCCAGGAACTCAACCGGCGCTACCGCGGCAAGGACAAGTCGACCAACGTCCTGTCCTTTCCCTACGACGGCGACATGCTCGACGTGCCGATCCTGGGGGATATCGTCATCTGTGGGCCGGTGGTGGCGCTGGAAGCCGAACAGCAGGGCAAGGAGCCCCGCGCCCACTGGGCGCACCTGGTGGTGCATGGTTGCCTGCATCTTCTGGGTTACGATCATGTCCAGGAGAGCGAGGCCGAGGTCATGGAGGCCTGCGAACGGAAGATACTGGCGGGGATGGGATTCGCGGATCCCTACGCCATCACCGCGAGTACCAGGGCGCGCAAGCGCAAACGGCCGGCATGAGCGAAGACGCGACAGCGGAAGGCAGAAGTGGTCCCAACGTGAATCGCTGGGTCCAGCGCATGGTGCGCAGGTTCGGGGGTGGTCCGCGCACGCGCGAAGACCTGCTGTCGCTGCTGCGCGAGGCGCGCAACCTCCAGCTGATGGATGCCGACGCCCTGACGATGTTCCAGGGAATTCTGGGGACCTCCGAAACCCAGGTGCGCGACATCATGGTGCCGCGTGCACAGATCAGTTTCGTCGAGCGCGCCTGGCCACTGAACAAGCTGATCGAGACCGTGGTGGAGTCCGGCCACTCGCGCTTCCCGGTGACCGGCGACACGCGTGACGAGATCGTCGGCATCCTGCTCGCCAAGGACCTGCTTCGCTTCACGTCGACGTCCACGGAGACGTTCGACCTCGCGCGCTGGCTGCGGCCGGTGCAGTTCGTGCCGGAATCCAAGCGCGTCAACGTGCTGCTCAAGGACTTCAAGCGCGGCCGCAACCACATGGCGATCGTCGTCGACGAATACGGCGGCGTCGCCGGGCTGGTCACCATCGAGGACGTGCTCGAGCAGATCGTCGGCGACATCGACGACGAGCATGACGAGGCCGAAGGCGCGCACATCCTCAAGCAGGACGAGCGCCGCTTCCTGGTCGCGGCGCTGACGCCGCTCGAGGAATTCAATGAATACTTCGGCGCGGAGTTTCCGACCAGCGAGTTCGACACCATCGGTGGATTCGTCACGCAGCGTTTCGGCCACATGCCCAAGCGCGGCGAGAGCCTGCGCGTGGAGAAATTCAACTTCAACGTGCAGCGCGCCGACAGCCGCCGCGTGCAGATGCTGCAGGTGACGCTGGCACCGGGCTGAAGCCCGGCGCGGTACGTCGTTTCCGTCGCGATGACGAGGCGGCCCGCCACAGCCATGCAACCGCCCGTCCTGTTTCCATCCGAAGCCCGCCCGTGCTCTCCAGGAAGCGCTCATCCGCAGCGCCCCGCATGAAGACCCTCTCCTCCACGTTGCTCCGTTTCGATCGCCTGCTCGCACCGCTGCTCGGAGCGATGGCGACGCTGGGTTTCGCGCCGATCTCGTTCTGGCCGGCCCCGGTCGTCGCGCTGGCGGCGCTGTTCGCGCTGTGTTCGCAGCGGAGCTGGAAGCGCACGGCGCTGCTGGGCTGGCTCTTCGGCGTGGCCCACTTCGCGACCGGCGTGTACTGGGTGTTCATCAGCACGCACGTCTACGGCGGGGCTCCGCTGTGGCTGGGCCTGGCGCTCGCCACGGTGCTGTTCTCATTTCTCGCGCTGTATCCGGCGTTGGTGTGCGGATGCGCCACCGTCCTGCAGAGCTGGCGCCGCGCATCGGGATGGATCGTCGTCCCCGCGCTGTGGATGCTGTCCGAACTGTTGCGCGGCTGGGTCTACAGCGGCTTTCCGTGGCTTTCGCTCGGTTACGTTGCGCTGGACATGCCCGCGCAGCGCTTCGCGCCGGTGATCGGCGTCCATGGCCTGTCGTTCCTGTTCGCGCTGAGTGCGTATGCGCTGTACCGCAGCCTGGGAGCGCAAGGCGCGATGCGGCCGCTGGCGCTGGGTGCGGCGCTGCTTCCGCTGACCGGCACCCTGATGCCGTCGCCACTGACGTGGACCGCGGACGCCGCTGCGCCGCTGCGCGTGGCGATCGTGCAGGGCAACGTGCCGCAGGATCAGAAATGGGATCAGGGCCGCGGCAAGGAGATCCTCGAGCGCTATCGGGCGATGACGCTGGCCGCGGATGCGGATCTGGTCGCCTGGCCGGAAGTCGTGCCCAACCGGCCGCTGGATCTGCTCGGCGATTACTTCGACAAGCTCGACGAGGAAACGCGGGCGCAGGGCGCCGCGCTGCTGGCGGGTGTCCTGATCCGCGGCGAGGACGACGACACCATCTTCAACAGCATCCTGGCGCTGGGTGCCGCACAGGGACGCTACGACAAGCGCCATCTCGTGCCGTTCGGCGAATACTTTCCGATCCCGGCGTGGCTGCGGCCGATCATGGATGTGCTGGGCACGCCGTATTCGGACTTCAGTGCCGATGGACCACGACGCGAACCCGTCGTCGTTCACGGTCAGCGTCTGGGCATCTCGATCTGTTTCGAGGACGTCTTCGGTGCCGAGTTCGCGCGCGAGTCGCGCGATGCCCGCGTGCTGGTCAACGCCACCAACGACGCCTGGTTCGCGCATTCGTCGGCACCGCACCAGCACCTCGACATCGCGCGTTTTCGCGCACTCGAAAACGGACGCTGGCTCGTGCGTGCAACCAACACCGGCATCTCCGCGCTGATCGGTCCGGATGGACACGTCTTCGCGCGCTCGCGCCAATACCAGACCGAGCTCATGCGCGGCGAAGTCGTGCCGCGCTCGGGCCTGACGCCGTACGCGCGCTGGCGCGACACGCCGCTGTGGTTCCTCGGCGTGGCGGTCGTGCTCGCGGGTCTCGTCCTTCGCGTGAGAAAGCGCGCGAACAAAACCGCGTAAGCACGACGTAAGAAAGAAAGTCTTCAGCCCGCAGTCAGATTGCAAACGAATACTCCTGCTCGCCGACGCAAGTTCGGTCACACCTCAACGGAGAGCAAGAACATGAAGCGCGAGTTGATCGCGGCCATCGCCGCATGCGGTTTCGCGGCGCCTGCCCTGGCAGCAACCGGCAACAATTACGTCGACGGCTATTTCTATCTGTCTGACATCGATGTCGGGCCGGCGGATGACGATGGTGTCGGCGTCGGCGTGAAGGGCGGATTCCAGGTTGCCGATCAGGTCTATCTGACCGGCGAGTACCAGACCGTCGAATACGACGATTTCAACGTCGACCTCGATCAGCTGCGTCTGGGTGCGGGCTTCGGTCCCGGCATGGGCACCAAGGGCCAGGGCCTCTACGGCCGCGCCGAGTACGTGAAGTTCGACATCGACAGCGAAGACGACAGCGGCATCGGTGGCCACGTCGGCTACGCGCTGCCGTTGTCGGACCAGTTCCGTCTGCACGGTGAAGTCGGCTACCTGCTGCTCGACGACAGCGATGGCCCCGAACTGGCGATCGGCGGTACGTATCGCGTGGCGCAGAACTTCGGCATCTTCGCGGACTACCGTGCGAGCTTCCTCGACGGCGACCACGGCGGTGATCTCGACATCAGCGATCTGCGCATCGGTGCGCGGTTCTACTTCTGATGCATCGGTCGTAACGCTTCAAGAAAAAGGCCCCGCTCGCGGGGCCTTTTTTTCGCGCGACATTGCGTGCGCCCGATGACGGCTCTCCCGCTCGGGGCGCGCTCACCCGATCCAACCACGCGGCGAGCCGCGATCTTCACGCCAGCTCCGGGCGCATGCGCGCGCTGCTGCGGATCGACCGGGTAGAGCGGCAGTGCAGGATGGCGCTCGTCGAGATAGCGCGCGATGCGCGTGCTGTCCTGGATATGGCGGCCATCGATATCCAGCACCGGCACCGTGCCGACGTTGCTCAGGCGTCCGACCCTGGCAGCGAGCAAACCGTGGCCGGGACGCGTGTGCGCCGGTCGAGTTCCTGCACCCCAAATGCGGCCACAAGCTCCGCCCGCTGACGGTGTGCTCCGATTGCCGTGAGCCCATGGAAGCACGAGCGATCACGCCGAGCGTGGGGCCGGGCCTGCGAGCACGACAAGCGCCATCTGCCGAGGCGGCCCGCCATTCGGAACAGGGCGCGGAGCGCATCGGCACGCCGCGGAAAATTCAGTCTTAATTCAGAGCGCGGGCATAGACTTCGGCAGGTCGGGAACATCCCGACCACACTCTGGGGTAACACACATGAACAAGTTCTCACTGCCGGCTGCGGCGCTGCTGGCGCTCGCAACTTCCTCGACGTTCGCGGCGAGCCTGAACACCGGACTGGGCGTTGACGCCGCTGTCAATGTCAACGCGCCGACCAAGACGCAGGTCGAAGCGGATGCGAAGGCCAAGGCCAAGGCAGAAGGCGATGCGCAGGCTCAGCAGGCCAAGGATGCTGCTGCTTCAAAGGCGGGCGTCGACGCCAGCGTCGGTGCGGGCGCCAACGCGGAAGCGGGTTCGGCGATGGAGCACGGTGCGGCGAAGGCCGGTGAAGCCAAGGCTGCCGTCGGCGCCGGACTGGGTGCCGGTGCGGCTGCGGGTTCGAGCGCGGTTTCGGGCGGCAAGGCTGCCGTCGGCGCGGGCGTGGATGCCGGCGTCGAGGTCGGCAACAAGACCGGCGCCGCCGTGAAGGACGGCGCGCATGCGGCCGGCGACGCCGGCAAGAAGGCGGCGAAGAAGACGAAGAAGGCCGTCGGCGGCGTGACCGATGGCGTGAAGAGCGGCGTCGGTGGCGTGCTCGGTGCGGGCGCCAGCGTCGGTGCGGGCGTCAACGCCGGTGGTTCGGCGAACGGCGGCTCCGCAGGGGCCTCGGCCAACGTCGGTGTCGACGCGGGCGCCAAGAAGGAATAAGCAGCGCGACGTGCAAACAAAAGGCCGGGCAATCGCCCGGCCTTTTTTGTTGCGTGCTTCGAGACTCAGATCATCGCGGCAATGTCCTTGCCGATCGACGCCGGGGTATCGGTGGGCGCGTAACGCTTCACGACCTTGCCGGACTTGTCCACGAGGAACTTGGTGAAGTTCCATTTGATGAAGTCCATGCCGAGCAGGCCGCCCTGCTCGTTCTTCAGATACTTGTACAGCGGATGCGCGTCGTCGCCATTGACCTTGATCTTCGCGAACATCGGGAAGCTGACGTCGTAGTTGAGCGAGCAGAAGTTCTTGATCTCGTCCTCGTCGCCCGGCTCCTGGTGACCGAACTGGTCGCAGGGGAAACCGAGAATCACCAGGCCCTTGTCCTTGTATTCGCGGTACAGCGCTTCGAGGCCCTTGTACTGCGGCGTGAAGCCGCATTTGCTGGCCACGTTCACCACCAGCAGCATCTTGCCCTTGTAACTGGCAAGGCTCTGCTCGCTGCCGTCGATGCCGGTTGCCGCGAAGTCATAGACGCCCATGGCCCGCTCCTGATGAGACTGATCGGTGAAAATCAGTATCCCAGCTTTCGCGGCAGGGAAACCAGCCCGAAGACCTTGTTCTGCACCAGCGTGCGCAACGGCTCGTAGATCGGGACGAGATAACGCGGCGGCATGTCGTCGAGATCCTTCGGCAATTGCGCGTTTGGCACGTCGCCGATGCTGCGTTCGCCTTCCGGGGCAATCGGGAGAACGAGCTGGGCCGGTGAGCCGACGAGGCGGTAGAACTGCAGGGTAGAGAACACAGCCGCCTTGCGACCGCGCGTGTACAGACCCGAACCGCTGAGCTTGGCGCCGCCGACGAACGATCCGTCGCCGGTCTTGGCGTAAGCCACGATGATCAGCATCGACAGGCGGTTCTGGCTGATGATGCCGTCGAACTCGCGCTGGAACGTCGGCGCGAAGGACTGGCCATTCCAGCTGTCCTGCCAGGTGTTGGACGCTTGGCGCAGGGCGCCGGTCGAGGCGACGGTCACCGGCTGGTATGGCGTCTTGGCGAGCAGCGCCTTGCGCAGTTCTTCGGTCACATAGCCGTTGAGGTCGAACTGCGTGGTGTAGCTCTGCTGCTTGCTGCCGAAGGTGCCCGAGTTGACGTGCTGCAGCTCGTTGCCGAGCAGGCTCATGATGCCGACGCGACCTGCCATCGGCGCCATCGGCGCATTCGGATTGGCGGTGCCCTTTGCGCGCGACGCGGCAGACGAAGACGGGCCTCCGGCGTTGGCGCGGGCCTCGGCCGCAGCGCGGCGCGGATCGTTGCCCAGGATGCGATTTTCTTCCTCGAAGCCACGTCGCTTTTCGGGCGTCTCGGCGGGGCGGGGCAGCTCGTCGCGAAGGGGCTCCGAAGAGATCTCGAACGGCGGCGGTGCATCGCCGGACGTGCTGACCGCGTTCTCCGGCATGGGGAGACGGTCCGGCTCTTCGGACGACTTCTTGTCGAACGTGGAACAGCTAGCCAGCAGCACGACCAGGGCAACCCAGATCCCACGAAAACTCATCGCAATTCTCCTCCGAGGTACGGTATTCGGACCTTCAGGTCCTTATGTTCACATTCTGATGCAAACCCATCGGAGACCATACGCTGGCGGCCGGGCGGCGCGACTTTCCCGACGAGGAGATTCTGGTGTCAGGTTGGGGGCCGACCGATCGTTCCGGACGTCCAGCCGGTCGGCGCCGGCCGTAGCCCGGGATGGCGGTCGCGGCCTGAGCGCCCCGGACTTCGTCCGGGCTACGGGGCAGAGGCGCCGGCGTGCGGCGCCTCCCGCGATCAGAAGTTCGCAGCCTCGAGCGCCATCAGGCTTTCGGTCGGCGCGCGCACCGTGCCGAGCAGCGAGTGGACCTGCGGCAGCATGCGCGTGATGAAGAACTCGGCGGTGGCCTTCTTCGAGGCGCGGAAGCCCTCGTCCGGGTGCTGGGCAGCGGCCTTGATCATGCGCAGCCAGTTCCAGCCCAGGTAGGTCAGCGCGAACGCCCGCTGGAAGTCCACCGCGCCGAAGCCGGCCGCATCCGGCGCCGTCTTGAACGATTCGATCAGGAACTTGGTGGTCGATTCCAGCTCGTCCACCGCGCGTCCCAGCGGACGCGTGATCCAGCCCAGCGGCGCGTCGGCATTGAGTTCATTGCGCACCGCCTGGAAGAAGCGCTGCGCGAGGCGGCCGTTGTGCATCATCAGCTTGCGGCGCACCAGGTCCATCGCCTGGATGCCGTTGGTGCCTTCGTAGAGGCACAGGATCTTGGCGTCGCGCGCGATCTGCTCGACGCCGTGCTCCTTGATGAAGCCGTGGCCGCCGTAGACCTGGATCGCGAGGCTGCCCAGTTCGACGGCGCCGTCGGTGCAGAAGGCCTTGACCAGCGGCGTGTTCAGATCGACCCAGTCTTGCGCTTCCTCGCGGACCTTCTCGTCCGGGTGGTGATGCGTGACGTCGACCCAGAACGCGGTCTCGTAGGCCAGCACGCGGGCGCCTTCGGTGGTCGCCTTCATCGTCAGCAGCATGCGGCGCACGTCGGCGTGCTCGATGATCTCGGGCTTGCCGTTGAAGGCCTTTCCCTGCTTGCGATCGATCGCATAGCGGATGGCGTTCTGCGTGGCCAGCTCGCACTGGCCCAGGCCCTGGAAGCCCACCATGATGCGGGCCAGGTTCATCATCACGAACATGTTCTGGATGCCCGTGTTGGGCGCCCCCACCATCCAGCCCTGCGCGCCGTCGAACTGCATGACGCAGGTGCAGGAACCGTTGATGCCCATCTTGTGTTCGATGGTGGCGGCGACCAGCTTGTTGCGTGCGCCGAGCGAGCCGTCCTTGTTCACCAGGTACTTCGGCACGACGAACGTCGACAGGCCCTTCACGCCCGGAGGCGAATCCGGCAGACGGGCCAGAACGAAGTGGATGATGTTGTCCACCATCTCGTGCTCGCCGGACGTGATGAAGATCTTCTGTCCTTCGATGCTGTAGCTGCCGTCGCCGTTGGGCGTGGCCTTGGTCTTGGCGGCGCCCACGTCGGAGCCGGCGTGCGCCTCGGTGATGCACATCGTGCCGCTCCACTCGCCGGTGGAGAGCTTGGGCAGGTAGGTGTTCTTGATCTCCTCGGAGCCGTTGGCGTAGATCGCCTCGAAGCAGCCGGTGGTCAGGCCCGGATACAGCGCGAACGCGACGTTCGCGGAGCACAGCATTTCCTCGACGACCTTGGAGAGCGTGTACGGCAGGCCCTGGCCGTCGTACTGGGTCGTGTTGCACAGGCTCATCCAGCCGGCCTGCGAATACAGCTTGTAGGCCTCGGCAAAGCCGGGCGGCACGGTGACGACGCCATCCTTGACCTTGCAGCCGACCTGATCGCCGGTGTGGTTCAGCGGCGCGATCTGGCCCTCGATCAGCTTGGCGGCCTCCTCGGCCAGGCCCAGGATCACGTCCGGCGTGGCATCGGCGAAGGCCGGGATTTCCTTGGCGAGGCGGCCCACGTCGAGCACATCGTTGAGGACGAAATTGATCTCGCGGATCGGTGCGTTGTAGGTGGCCACGGAGTGCTCCTCGTTGGAATTCGAATGCGGTGCGAAAGGCTAGTTACGAGGCAGGCCTGGCGCAATGCCCCTACCCGCGAGAGTAGCGGAGAGATTCGGGCATTGCGGGTGGCGTAGCCCGGGTGCAACCCGGGGCTTTTCCTCGAGTAACGAGCGGAATCCCGGGTCTCACCCGGGCTACCTGGTGATGCGCCAGGCCCGGTGCGCGGGCGGCGGACGTTTGAAATCCTCGTCCAGCGTCTGCGGCGTGATGTCCTCGCACCGCAGTCCTTCGATCGCAGCGGGGTCGAGCTTGAACTTGCGCCTGTTGGTCGAGAAGTACAGCACGCCGCCCGGCGCGAGCAGGCTGGCGCAGCTCCGGATCAGTTCCGGATGGTCGCGCTCGACGTCGAACACGTCGTCGAGCTTCTTCGAATTCGAGAACGTCGGCGGGTCGCAGAAGATCAGGTCGTAGCGATCCGAGGCATCGCCGGCCGCATCACGCAGCCAGGCCATGCAGTCGGCGCGCACGAGCAGGTGTACGTCCTGTTGCGCCGACGCCGACCGGGCCTTCCCGCGCCAGGGTCCGCTCGCGGGCCGCGGATCGCGATCGCGCTGATCGGACTCAAAGCCGTTGAGGCTGAGATTCCGCCCGGCCCAATGCAGGTAGGTGTTCGATAGATCCACCGAGACCGTCTGACGCGCCCCGCCCAGCGCGGCCTGCACGCTGGCTGCGCCGGTGTAGCAGAACAGGTTGAGCACCCGCTTGCCCTGCGCTTCCTTGCGCAGCCGCAGACGCATCAGGCGATGGTCGAGAAACAGCCCCGTGTCCATGTAGTCGTCGAGGTTCACCAGCAGCTTGCAGCCTTGCTCGTCGACTTCGAACACGCGCAGCTGGTCGCCCTGCTTTTCGTACTGCGAGGCGCCGCGCTGGATGGCGCGCTGCTTGAAGTGCAGCCGCGAGGCCGGCACCTCGTACGAAGCCTGCAGATGGGCCAGCGCCTCGCGCAGCCGCTTCTCGGCCTTCACCGGGTCCACGCTCTTGGGCGCGGCGTATTCCTGGACGTGCAGGTGCGTCTCGGCGGCTTCGTAGACGTCGACTGCGAGCGCGTAGTCCGGCAGGTCGGCGTCGTAGACGCGATAGCAGCTCACGCCGGTGCGGCGCGCCCACTTGCCCAGGTGCTTTCGGTTCTTGGCGAGCCGGTTCGCGAATTCGCCGCCGCCGGCAGGCGCTGCCGGCACGCCGATCTCGGGAACGGGCGCCTCGGCGATGCCGAACTGCAGCAGCTTGACCGGCAGATCACCGTTGAAGAAGGAGTGGATGGCGTCGGCGCGCAGGCCGATGCGCGGCCCAAGGTCGGGCCGCGACGTCAGCACCGCGGCGCGCCAGCCTGGAAAATGGCTCTTGAGCGTGGCGCCCATCAGCGAGTACAGCTTGATCACCTCGCCCTCGGCGGCCATGCGCTCGCCATAGGGCGGGTTGGTGACCACCAGGCCGGGGACGTCGCCGACCGGTCGCGTTTCGAGCAGGTCGCCGGCCTGCCATTCGATCGAATGGCCCAGGCCAGCATTCAGCGCGTTCTTGCGCGCGAAGTTGAGCACGCGAGCATCGAGGTCGCGGCCGATCAGCGGCGGCAGCTTTTTCAGGCCCAGGTCGCGCCGCGACTGCGCATCGCGCTTGAGTTCCTGCCATAGGGCTGGCACGTGATCGAGCCAGGCTTCGAAGCCGAAGCGGTGCCGCATCAGGCTCGGCGCGATATCCGCCGCCATCCACGCGCCCTCGATCAGGAAGGTGCCGGAACCGCACATCGGGTCGATCAGTGCGCCGCCGCGGGCCGCGATTTCGGGCCAGCCGGCGCGCAGCAGGATCGCGCACGCGAGATTTTCCTTGAGCGGCGCCTCGCCGGTGGCGCCGCGATATCCGCGCCGATGCAGGCTTTCGCCGGACAGATCCAGGCTCAGATTGGCTTCGGCGCGGTCCAGATGCACATGGATGCGAATGTCCGGCTCGTCCGTATTGACGTCCGGCCGGCGCCCGAACTTGTCGCGGAACACGTCCGCGATCGCATCCTTGACCTTCAGTCCTGCGAAATGGGTGTGCGTGACGGCGGGCGAATGGCCGGCGACCGCGATCGAGAACGTCGAGTCCGGAGAGAACAGATCGGTCCAGTCGACACCCCGCGCTCCGGCGTAAAGACCGTCGGCGTCCTCCAGCGGGAAATTGGCCAGCGGCAGCAGGACGCGGCTGGCCAGACGCGACCACAGGCAGGCGCGGTAAGCCAGTTCGCGCGGGCCGACGGCGGCCACGCCGCCGCTGCGTTCCTTGGATTCGGTGGCGCCCAGGGCCAGCAACTCGGCGGCCAATAGCGGTTCCAGGCCGCGCGGACAGGTGACGAATAGACGGAAGGCATCGCTCATCCGCGCAATGATCGCAGGTTCCCGGAGGCCCAAAACCCCTATGGCATAATCCGCGGCCAATTTTTCACCGACCCGCGCGTAGAGCTCATGAGCCTTCTCGATCTCGTTATCAGCCCCGCTTTCGCCCAGGCCGCGCCGGCCGCACCGAATCCCATCTTTCAGTTCGCGCCCCTCGTCGTCCTGGGCGTGATCTTCTATTTCATGCTGATCCGGCCGCAGATGAAGCGCACCAAGGAGCACCGCCAGATGCTCGGCGCGCTGGCCAAGGGCGACGAAGCGGTCACCAGCGGCGGCATCGCCGGCAAGGTGACCAATATCGGCGAGAACTATGTGTCCCTTGAGGTTGCCGAGGGCGTCTCCATCAAGATCCAGAAGGCCGCCGTGACGCAGGTGCTGCCGAAGGGAACTCTGAAAGCGCTGTAAGCCATAACGACGCCCCGGGCGAACCGCCCGGGGCATGCACGCTGTTTCAAGCCGGCTCGATACGACCTACATGCGTCCTTACGCCACCTGGAAGTACGTCACCCTGTTGCTGGTCTTGCTGCTGAGCGGCTTGTACGCGGCGCCCAACCTGTTCGGCGAACAGCCCGCGGTGCAGATCTCGCGCGATTCGGGCGATCCGCTGCCGTCGGACTTCGGTCCCGAGGTCGTGGCGGCGCTCAAGGAAGCCAGCATTCCGATGGAGTCGGCGGCCATGGAGAACGGACAGTGGGTCGTCCGCTTCAAGGCCGAAGAAGACCAGCTTCAGGCCAACGATGCGCTGAAGAAGGCGCTGGGCAATTCCTATGTCGTGGCACTCAACCTTGCGCCGCGTACGCCGGGCTGGCTGCGCCAGATCGGCGCCAAGCCGATGGCGCTGGGTCTGGATCTGCGCGGCGGCGTGCACTTCCTGCTCGAAGTGGATGTCGACGAAGTGCGCAAGAAGGCCATCGAGAACTACGTGACGGAAATTCCGGCGCAGTTGCGCAAGGAGAACATCCGTTACTCGGGCCGTCGTCAGGACGGTGGCGACGTGGTGCTCGATTTCCCCGATCAGGAGAAGTTCGACGCGGCTCGCAAGTTCATCGCGGGTGAGTACCGCGAACTGCAGCTCGCCAACTCTCCCAACAACGCGCTGTCGCTGCGCGTGCGGATCACCGACGCCGAAGCCAAGCGCATCCAGGACTTCGCGGTCCAGCAGAACCTCATCACGCTGCGCAATCGCGTCAACCAGCTCGGCGTGGCCGAACCGGTGGTGCAGCGTCAGGGCGTCAACCGCATCGTCGTGCAGCTTCCGGGTGTGCAGGACACGACGCGCGTGAAGGATCTGCTCGGCGCCACCGCGACGCTCGAATACCGCGCGGTCGCCGAGGACGATGCATCCCTGGCGGCGTCCAGTGGCGTGGCTCCGGTCGGGACCGAGCTCTACTTCACACGTGAAGGCCGCCGGCCGGTGCTGCTGAAGAAAGAGATCATCGTCACCGGTTCGCAGATCGTCGATGCGCAGCCCACGGTCGATGAGAATCACCAGCCTGCCGTGTCGGTGACGCTGGACGGCCAGGGCGCCAAGAAGATGTTCGAGTTCACCACCAACAGCGTCGGCAAGCCGATGGCGGTGCTGTTCCGCGAACGCCAGGTGACGACCACGTACAACGCCAAGGGCGAGCCGGTGCGCGAGCATCGCGACGTGCAGGAGATCATCTCGGTCGCCAGCATCCGCGGTGTGTTCGGCAAGCGCTTCCAAACCACGGGTCTGGAAAGCAAGGAAGCCCACGATCTGGCGCTGCTGATCAAGGCTGGTGCGCTCGCCGCCCCGGTGGACATCGTCGAAGAGCGCACCGTCGGCCCGAGCCTGGGTGCCGACAACATCCGTCGCGGCTTCCAGGCGGCGATGCTCGGCCTAGCGATGGTCGCGGCCTTCATGGTCTTCTACTACCGCGTGTTCGGCGTGTTCGCCATCATGGCGCTGACGCTCAACCTGCTGATCCTGGTCGCCGGTCTTTCGATCATGCAGGCGACGTTGTCGATGCCGGGTATCGCGGGCATCGTGCTGACGATGGGTATCGCAGTGGATGCCAACGTGCTGATCTACGAGCGCATCCGTGAAGAGTTGCGCAACGGAATGAAACCGCATGCCGCGATCGAAGCCGGATACGACCGCGCGTTCCTGACCATCGCCGACGCCAACGTGACCACGCTGGTGGCCACGGTCGTGCTGTTCGTGTTCGGCAGCGGCCCGGTGAAGGGATTCGCGGTCACCTTGACGCTCGGCATCCTGGCTTCGCAGTTCACCGCGATCGTCGGTTCGCGCGCCCTGTCTCACCTGGTCTTCGCGCGCCGTTCGCGGATGACCGATCTGCCGATCTGGTAACCCGGTTTTCTCCGCGCTCCGGATCGCAAGGCTCGAAAAGAAAAGACGATGAGATTCTTCGCCCAAGTCCCCAACATCAACTTCATGGCCCAGCGCAAGACGGGCCTGTGGGTCTCGTCGCTGCTGACGGTCGCCGTCGTCCTGCTGCTTGCGTTTCGCGGCCTGAACTTCGGCATCGATTTCACCGGCGGCGTGCTGGTGGAAGTCCACTATCAGCAGACGGTGGAACTCGACAACGTGCGTGAAGCGCTCGGCAAGGGCGGCTACGAACGTGCGGTCGTGCAGTACTTCGGCACCAGTCAGGACGTCTTGATCCGCCTGCCCCCCGCGCACGATACCGACCAGTCCAAGGTCAGTACCGCGATTCTCGACGCGCTCGGCAGTGAAGCCGAGGGCATCGATCTGCGTCGCGTGGAGTTCGTCGGTCCCCAGGTGGGCCAGGAACTCACCGAGAAGGGCGGAATGGCGATGCTGTTCGCATTCCTCGGAATCATGGCGTACATCGCCTTCCGGTTCGAATGGAAGTTCTCGGTGGGCTGCGTCGCGGCGCTCGTGCACGACGTGCTGATGACGCTCGGGTTCCTGTCGCTGTTCCAGGTCGAGTTCGACCTGACCACGCTCGGTGGCATCCTGGCGCTGATCGGTTATTCCAACAACGAAACGGTCGTCATCTACGACCGTGTGCGTGAAAACCTGATCAGCCTGCGCCGCGCCTCCATCTACGAGGTGGTGAATCTTTCGATCAACCAGACGCTGCTGCGTTCGATCATCACCCACTTGACCACGCTGCTGGTGCTGACGGCGCTGTTCATGCTGGGCGGCGCGAGCGTGCACAGCTTCTCGGTGGCGCTGATCTGCGGCGTGATCGTGGCGACCTACTCGTCGATCTACATCTCGACGGGCCTCGCGATCCTGCTGGGCATCCAGCGCGAAGACCTGCTGCCGCCCAAGGAAGAAACCGAGAAGGAAGTGGTCTGAGACCACGGGTTTCCAAACCCGGTAGGCCCGTAGCCCGGACGAAGTCCGGGGCGGTTCCTTCCGAGCGGGCAGGATTCCCGGACTGCGTCCGGGCTACGCGTTGATTCTGTTCAGCGCGCCAGCGAAAAGCCGATGCCGACGCGCGTGACCGAGTCGTCGTAGTCCGTCAGGCTCTCGCCGTAGCCGTGGAATGCGTAGGCGTTCCAGAACAGGTCGCCGTCTCCGATCCGCCAGCTGTATTCGATCTGCACGGCGCCGTGGCCGGTGCCGGCATTCAATCGCGTCATCATGTGCAGGCGCGCGTCCTGATTGAAGCGCCGGTAGAAGTTCAGCTCCCCGTACCCCATGTAGTCCTCGATGTCAGGGTTGTCGTCGCCCTTGGCATCCTCGTCGTCCTTCTTCTTGTCCTCGGGCAGGCGATACCAGAGCTTGAGCTGCACGGCGGTGCCGCCTTTTTCGAAGAACGGCGCAGCGTAGAGCCGATCCCATGAGCGCGACTCGGGGATGTCCTGGCCGTTGGATTCATGCTCGTATCCGCCGTCCAGACCCCAGGTGAAGGCGGCGTTTTTGGGTGGTGGCGCGGCCCAGCGATAGAAGATTTCGGGGTTGTAGACGGTCTCGCGAAACGGACGCGAACGCTTGGAGTCGTAGAGCTGCCAGTAGCTGCGTTGCGAATACGAGAAGTACAACGGAAGGCCCATCGGCCGAAGCTTCGCGCTGACGCTGAACAACACTTCGGTCTGCCTGCCGTCGTAATCCGGGGAGTAGGTGTACGGCAGGATGAAGATCGGCTTGTGCCAGTCGACATCACAGGGCGTCCCGAACATCGGCGAGACCGGGTGGTCGCCTGAAGCGAAGTGACGCAGCCAGCCGCGGGAGCGATCGGTGCCGTCCTCGCAGCGCGTGACCTTCCTCCACCAGCTCGCGGGCTCCTTGTCCTCGGGCTTCTGAGAGAGTTCGGTGGCCGGCGTCAGTTGCAGCGGCGGCAGCGGTTCCGGGACCGTGTCTACCGCCAGGGCAGCGGCGCTGGACGAAAGGCCGATCGCGGCGAAGATGAAGCGCATGAGTCAGGCGAGAGCGTCGAAGTACGGTTTGATCACGCGCTCCACGCGGCACAGTCGCGCGAAATGCCAGAGTTTTTCCTTGCGGACGCGACGTGCACTCAGCGCCGCGCGCAGCGCATCGACCGCCAGGTGAGGTCCGATCTTGTTGCGGAACTTGAACAGGTCGGCAAGCGTCTTCTCGAGCGAGTAGACGCGCACTTTCACGCCCGCGATGACGTGCTTCTCGACGCCCTCGGTGAACGCCAGGCCGCCGAGCCGGGCGACACGCAGCCGCGGATAGTCCAGCCGGGGTCGCGCCGCGCGGCGCTCGATCGCCACGTCCACCGTGTTGCGTGGAATCTCGCCGAGGCCGTGATAGGCCAGTGCGGACCGCAGGCAGATCACGCCATTGGGCACGGCGCGCGCGACCAGCGCGAAATCCAGATCGGGATTCATTTCCTTGGCGGACAGAACGTAGCTGCCGCGTCCCACCTTCTTGATCACGCCCTTGTCGCAGGCCCGTCTCAGGTACTCGGCCTGGATCCCTTCACCCGCGAGATCCTTCGGACGCAGCACGCCGAGCTGCCCCGCGAGCTGGAGGATGCGTTCGGACTTGCTCGGCTCGTTGGCGCGGGTGTGCAAGAGAGTGAATCTAAAAACAGAAGTGCAAAGAGTTCAGCACAAGTTAGAAAGTGTTGCAAGAAATTATCTCAAGCTAATAAAGATAAAGATAAAACTTTGATTAAAATGGATAGCGGCACGGACAATTCCGCGGCTTTGGATCAGCGCCACGTCGGTGGCTTGATCATGCGGGAGTCGTGCCGATTGCGGGTCGCGCCCGGCGGCGCTGGCTGCGCGCTCGAGGGTCGAAGGCCACCGGCGGTGCTTCGGGATCGGTATCCAGGACCCCTCTCCAGGGCGACCGTCGCGGCGTTTCCATGGCCTAATCGCGTCACCCCACGGCAGCCCTCCTCATGCTGGCAACCACGACCCTGTTTCTCGCTGCCGCCGTGTTGTTCGTGCCGCTGTTCAAGCGGCTCGGATTGGGGGCGGTGCTCGGGTATCTGGCGGCGGGGCTGGTCATCGGGCCCGGCGGTTTGGGCCTGATCGGCGACGTCGAATCGATCCTGCATATCTCCGAGTTCGGCGTCGTACTGCTGCTGTTCGTGATCGGGCTCGAACTGCAGCCTTCCCGCCTGTGGCTTCTGCGCAGTCCCGTGTTCGGGACGGGCGGGCTGCAGGTGCTGCTCAGCGCGCTGGCGCTCGGCGGCGTGGCGTTGGCGCTCGATCAGACGCCCGTGGTGGCGTTGGTGATCGGATTCGGTCTGGCGATGTCGTCCACCGCGCTGGTGCTGCAGATGCTGGGCGAGCGCAAGGAGCTCACCGACAAGCACGGCCGTGCGGCGTTCGCGGTGCTGTTGTTTCAGGATCTGAGCGTGATCCCGTTCCTGGCGCTGGTGCCGTTGATGGCGGCGCAGCCGGGACGCGAAGGCGGCGGCGACTGGATGCCGGCGTTGTTCGCCATCGGCGCGATTGTCGGCGTCATCGCGCTGGGTCGCTACGCGTTGCGCCCGGTGCTGCGCGCGATCGCGGCGGTCGAGATGCCGGAGGTGTTCACGGCGGCGGCGTTGTTGCTGGTCGCGGGCACGGCACTGCTGATGGAAGGCGTGGGCCTGTCGCTGTCGCTCGGCGCTTTTCTTGCCGGCGTACTGCTGGCGGACTCCGAATACCGGCACGAGCTGCAGGCGGACATCGAACCGTTCAAGGGTCTCCTGCTCGGCCTGTTCTTCATGGCGGTCGGCATGGGAGCCAATGTCCACATGGTGCTCAGCCAGCCGCTGCTCGTGCTCGGCCTCGTCGTCATCCTGCTGACGATCAAGGGTGGCGTCCTGTTCGGTGTCGGCCGCTTCACGGGTCTTAACAACGCCGCCGCGCGACGCCTGGCCTTCGCGGCCTCACAGGGCGGCGAGTTCGCCTTCGTGCTGTTCGGAGTCGCAGCCACGGCGGGGATCCTGGCGTCCGATCTACAGGGCCTTCTGGTCGTCACGGTGACGCTGTCGATGATCCTCACGCCGCCGCTCTACGCACTGCAGTCGCGCTGGGGACAGGAGAGCGAGGCGCGCCCGTTCGACGAGATCGTGGTGCCGGAGACGCCCGTGGTCATCGCCGGCTTCGGTCCGTTCGGCCAGATCATCGGCCGCGTGCTGCGCCTGCGCGGCGTGCCGTACACGGTGCTCGAGCGCGACTGGCAGCAGGTGGACTTCCTGCGCCAGTTGGGCAGTCCGGTGTTCTACAGCGACGCCACGCGGCTGGAGGTGCTGCGTGCAGCGCACGTGGGCAAGGCGCAGCTCTTTGTCATCAGCGTGGCCGAACCGGAGGACGTGAGTCTTCGCATCGCCGAGACGGTGCGCAAGCACTTTCCGAACGTGCGCGTGTTCGCCGTGGCCCGCACGCGCCAGCACGCCATGCATTTGATGGATCTGGGCGTGCACAAGATCGTGCGTCGCGCGTACTTCTCGAGCCTGCACATGACGCGCGATGTTCTGATCGAACTCGGTGACGCCCCCGAGAAGGTCGACGACATCCTGGTGCGCTTCCAGCGCTTCGATCAGGACACGCTGCTGCGCCAGCAAGCCATTCACCGCGATCCCGAGCGCATGCGGCAGTCGGCAAAGGAGGCATCGAAGGAACTGGAGCAACTGTTCGAGGACGATCGCCGGTCCGAGCCGGCCGCCGTGCGGCCGGCCGACTCCGCCTAGTCCCGCCCGGATCGCTCTGCGCGCCGCCGCATGTTCGCCATCTCGCTCCACACGCTGGTTTCGCTGATCGCGCTGGGCATGGCGTTCGCGTTCATCACGGCCGACGCCCACTCGCGCACGTCGCAGGCGCTGGCGGTTTCGCTGGGCGCCACCGGCGTGGCGATTTTCCTCAACGTCTCGTTGATCGACATGGCGGAGCAGGTGCCGTCGTGGTCGGGATGGCTCGCGATTCCGGAATCCATCGGCCTGATCGCGATGCTCGAATGGCTGCTGCGCGTACGCCGGACCTTGCCGGCGGCGCCGGGGATGAACACCAGCACCGGTGATCGCATCCTGCGGGTCGGGCAGGTGTCGGCGGCGCTGTACAGCGTGATGTCGATCGCTGCGCCCGACCTGCGCGTCGAGCACTTCATTCGCGCTGCGGCGCGTCCGGACTCGATGCAAGACTGGCAGTTCTGGATGTTCGCGGCGCCGATCGAATTCGCGGCCCTCTGCGGCTTCGCCGGCATCTTCCTGCTGCTCAATCGCCGGCCGGATCGCAACGAACGCATTCGCCTGATCGCGATGGCCCTCGCCGTGCCGTTCTTCCTGGCCGGTTTCATCCTGCCGCGCGACCTCGCGGCGGTGAGCTGCGTGATCGGCGAGATCTTCCTGCTCGTCGGATCGGTTCGCTATTACGTGGAACAGGGCCAGCGCGGGCAGTTCATGGCGCGCTTCCTGTCGCCCGATGTCGCCAAGCTGGTCGGCGAGCGCGGCCTGAAGACGGCGATGCAGGAGAACCAGCTCGAGATCACCGTCGTCAGTTGCGACCTGCGCGGCTTCACGCCGTACGCCGCGGCCGCGCCGTCGGGCGAGGTGCTGCGCGTGCTGCGCGACTACTACGACGCCGTGGGCGAAGTCGTGGGCGCCTATGGCGCGACGATCAAGGACTACGCCGGCGACGGCATCCTGATTCTGGTCGGAGCGCCGATCGCGATGACCGACCACGCGATGCGCGGCATCGAGATGGCGCGCCGCATCCGCGCCGCCTGCATCGAGCGCTCGCGCGGTTGGGGCCCGGAAGGATCGCGGCTCGGCATCGGGATCGGTGTGGCCAGCGGCACGGTGACGGTGGGCGTCATCGGCACGGCGGCGCTCGAATACACGGCGGTCGGCTCGGCCGTGAACCTCGCCTCGCGACTCTGCGAGCAGGCGGCGCACGCCGAGATCCTCGTCGACGGCCGCACCTGCGAGCTGGTGCCTTCGCATGTCCTGGAATGTCGCGAGCCTTTGCGCGTGAAGGGCTTCCCGGAACCGATCGCCCTGTTCGCGGCGCCGGCATGACGATCCCACGAGACCCCCGCGACCGCATCCGGAAGGCTCGCGCTTGAGTCTGGATTTCCCGGCTGCCTGGTTGCCCAGCCTGCTGGTCGCGCTGGTGGGCCTGGGTATCGGACTGGCGTTCCTGAGCGCGGACTTTCGCGCGCCGACCAGCCGTGCGCTGGGCATCGCGTTCGTTGCGTTCGCCTGCTCGGTGGGCCTGAGCCTCCCGCTCGGCGCCGCCGCCGGACCGGTGCCGCTGGCCGGTCGCTGGCTGGCCGTGGCGGATGCCCTCGCGCTGATCGCGTCGCTGGAATGGGTGCGTCGCGTGCGCAAGACGATCGACGCCGAACATCTGCATGTGCGCTTCAGCAACGTGTTGCTGAGGGTCGGCCAGGTGGCCGGCATCGCGATGGGCGTGGCCGGCGTCTATGCCCCCGAGATGCGGCGTGACGAGTTCCTCGGCGCGGTCCACGGCCTCGAATCGCTGGTGCAGCCCGGGTTCTGGCTGTTCGCCGGACCCTTGCTCATCGCCCTGTTCACGGGTGCCGCGGCCACCGTGCTGCTGCTGATGGCCCAGCCGGATCGGACCGAGCGCATCCGCATCGTGGCGGCGGTGATCGGGTTCCCGCTGATCGTCGCGGGGCTGATCCTGCCGGTGAAGGTCGGCTCGATCCTGATGGTCAGCGGCGAGATGATCTATCTCGTCGGTGCCATGCAGTACTTGGTGCTGCAGGGTCAACGCGGCCAGTTCCTCGCGCGTTTCCTGTCGCCCCAGGTCGAAAAGCTGGTGCGTGAACGCGGACTGCGCCACGCGGTGCAGCACCGTTCGCTCGAGATCACCGTCGTCTGCTCGGACCTGCGCGGCTTCACGGCCTTCGCGCAGGCGCATCCCTCTTCCAGCGTCATCAAGACGCTGCGCGAGTACTACAACGCCGTCGGCAAGGTCGTCGCGGAGTACGGTGGCACGGTGAAGGACTATGCCGGCGACGGGATCCTGATCCTGGTCGGCGCGCCGCTGCCGGTCCCCAGCCATTCGCGCTCGGGCCTGGAGATGGCGCAGCGGATCCGCGAAGCCGCCAGCGAGGTCACGCGGCGCTGGAGCACGCAGGCGCACCCGCTGGGGGTCGGCATGGGCGTGGCCAGCGGCGTCGTGACGGTGGGCATCATCGGTTCGGCCTCGCGATGGGAATACACGGCGGTCGGACCGGCCGTGAACCTGGCGTCGCGCCTGTGCGAGCAGGCCGCCGACCGCGAGGTGCTGATCGACGGCCGCACCGTCGAACTGTCGGGCATGGGCCAGCTCGAGCGACGCGAACCGCTGCGTGTGAAGGGTTTCGCGGAGGCCGTGCCGATCTGGGCGATGCCGCCCTGAACGGGTATACCGGCGGGATACGGCACAATGCGCGCCCTCCGACGTCGTGCCCCTTCTTCCAGATGAGCGAGTCCCTGCCGACGCTGCGCCTGAATCCCAATGCCGAACGCCGTCTGCGCGTGGGCCATTCCTGGGTGTTCAGCAATGAGGTCGATACGGCCAAGACCCCGCTCAAGGCTTTGAAAGCGGGAGACTTGGTCAACATCGTGGACTCGCGCGGCAAGGCGGTGGGCACGGCCTACGCGAACCCGAATTCGCTGATCGCGGCGCGCCTGCTGAGCAGCCGCGCCGACGCCGTGATCGACCTGGCCTGGCTGACGCGGCGCCTGGCCGCCGCGCGGGCGATGCGCGATTCGATCTATCCGACGCCGCATTACCGCCTGGTCTACGGCGAGGCGGACGGCCTTCCGGGCCTGGTCGTCGACCGTTTCGGCGACATCTGCGTCGTGCAGACCAACACGGCCGGCATGGATCGGCTGCAGCCGCTGGTGATCCAGGCCCTGCAGGCCGAGCTCCAGCCGCGCGGCATCCTGCTGCGCAACGACGGTTCGTCGCGAACGGTCGAAGGGCTGCCCGAGGCGGTCGAAGCCATCGGCGAAGTACCCGACTCGGTCGAACTCGTCGAATCCGGCGTGCGCTTCAAGGCGCCGGTCCGGCACGGCCAGAAGACCGGCTGGTTCTTCGACCAGCACGACAACCGCGACCGCTTCACGCGCTACGTGCGCGAAAAGCGGGTTCTGGACGTCTTCAGCTACGTCGGAGCCTGGGGCATCCGTGCGATGGTCGCGGGCGCGACGAGCGCGACGTGCGTGGACAGTTCGCAGCCGGCGCTGGACGCGGTGGTCGAGAACGCGGCGCTCAATGGCGTCGAGGTCGAGGCGCTCAAGGGAGATGCGCTGGACCGTCTCAAGAGTCTGCGTGCCGATGGCCGCACCTTCGATGTCGTTGTCGTCGATCCGCCGGCGCTGATCAAGCGGCGCAAGGATCACGATGCCGGCCTGGAGCACTACGCCGCGCTCAACCGCGCCGCGATGCAGCTGCTGGTGCCCGGGGGCGTGCTGGTGGCCTGTTCCTGCTCGTTCCACCTCGAGGAAAGCGAACTGCAGCGCATCCTGCTGCGCGAGGCGCGCGCCCAGAACCGCCAGTTGCAGATCCTGGAGCAGGGCGGGCAGGGGCCGGACCACCCGGTGCATCCCGCCATCGTCGAGACCCGCTATCTCAAGGCGTTCTACTGCCGCGTGAACTAAGCGGTCCCTCCCCGAGTCCCTTTCCCGCCTCCGTTCCACCTCGCGCTTCATGCTCGTCCATCCGAACTTCGATCCCGTCGCGTTGAGCCTAGGGCCGGTCCATATCCACTGGTACGGCCTGATGTACCTGATCGGGTTCTACGGCTGCTGGTTCCTGGCGATTCGGCGCGGCAAGTCGGCGCACATGCCGTTCTCGGCCCCGGCCGTGTCGGACCTGCTGTTCTTCACGGCGCTGGGGGTGATCCTGGGTGGGCGCATCGGCTACACGCTGTTCTACAACCTGCCGACGTTCCTGAAGGACCCCGTCGAGATCTTCCGGATCTGGAAGGGCGGAATGTCCTTCCACGGCGGCCTGCTGGGCGTCATCGCGGCGGTCTGGCTGTTTGCCCGCACGCGCAAGCTGACCTTCTTCTACGTGATGGATTTCGTGGCTCTGGTCGTGCCCTTCGGCCTGCTGACCGGCCGCATCGGCAACTTCATCAACGCCGAACTCTGGGGCAAGGCCAGCAGCCTGCCCTGGGCGATGGTCTTCCCGACCGACCCGGACCGCCTGCCGCGCCATCCCAGCATGCTCTACGAGGCCTTCCTCGAAGGCTTCGTGATGCTGGTGATCCTGTGGTGGTTCTCGTCCAGGCCGCGCCCGCCCGCCTCGGTCTGCGGCCTGTTCCTGATCCTGTACGGCACGTTCCGCTCGCTCATCGAATTCGTGCGGGTGCCGGATGCCCAGATCGGATACCTGGCCGGTGGATGGCTGACGATGGGGCAGGTCCTGTGCCTCCCGATGCTGCTCACCGGCACGTTCCTCATGGTCTGGGCCTACCGCAGACCGGCCCGCGCGTGATTGCCGCACTGCGGCATAGACCGCTAAACTCGCGTGCTTTTCAGGGGCTTGCCCAGCTTGGCGGGCCTATCATTTACTCAGAAAAATCAGCAGGAAAACCGTCATGGCCGTAGAACGCACGCTTTCCATCATCAAGCCCGACGCCGTCGGCAACAATGTCATCGGGCAGATCTACACGCGCTTCGAAGCCGCCGGCTTGAAGGTCGTCGCCGCGCGCATGGCGCATCTGACCGAGAAGGAAGCCGGTGGCTTCTACGAGGTGCACCGCGCCCGTCCGTTCTTCAAGGACCTCGTCGGCTTCATGATCAGCGGTCCGGTCATGATCCAGGTGCTCGAAGGCGAGAACGCCGTCGCCAAGCACCGCGACATCATGGGTGCCACCGATCCGAAGAAGGCCGCGCCGGGCACGATCCGCGCCGACTTCGCCGCGTCGATCGACGAGAACGCGGTGCATGGTTCCGACAGCGCCGAGAACGCCGCCGTCGAGATCAGCTACTTCTTCCGCGCCACGGAGCTGTGCCCTCGCACGCGCTGAGGCGCGCTCGAGGAATCATCGGGAATCGATAAGGACGTGGATCCGAAAGGGCCGACCGAAACGCCGAGCGACGTCCCCGAGGGGGCGAACGCCGTCGCGAGCGAAGCCCGGCCGGCAGCGGCAACCGCCGGCCGTTTCAGGAACCTGTTCGGCATGGATCGCGAGCGCCTGCGGGCGGAGTTCGCGTCGATCGGCGAGAAGCCGTTCCGCGCCGATCAGATCATGCAGTGGATCTACCGCCGCGGAGTCGACGACTTCGGTGGCATGACCAACATCTCCAAGGACCTGCGTGCGCGGCTCGAATCGAGCTTCGTCGTGCGTCCGCCGGAGCTGCTCACCGAGCAGAAGTCGATCGACGGCACCCGCAAGTGGGTGCTCAAGGTCGGCGGGGGTCAGGCGATCGAGACCGTGTTCATTCCTGAAAAGGACCGCGGGACGCTGTGCATCTCGTCCCAGGTCGGCTGCGCGATGGATTGCGCCTTCTGCTCCACCGCGCAGCAGGGCCTGAATCGCAACCTGGATACCGCGGAGATCGTGGCGCAGGTGTGGTTCGCGGCCAAGGCGCTCGGCGGCGATTTCCAGAACGAGCGTGTCATCTCGAACGTCGTCTTCATGGGCATGGGCGAGCCGCTGGCCAACTACAACGCGGTGCTGCCCGCGGTGAAGATCCTGCAGGACGACTTCGGCTTCGGACTCTCCAAGCGCCGCGTCACGGTTTCGACGTCGGGCCTCGTGCCTTTCATCGATCGCCTGCGCGAGGACGTCGATACGGCGCTGGCGGTATCGCTGCACGCGCCGAACGACGATCTGCGCAACGTGCTGGTGCCGATCAACAAGAAGTATCCCGTTGCCGAACTGATGGACGCCTGCCGACGCTACACCGCGCAGCGCGACCACAAGATGCACATCGTCTACGAGTACGTGATGCTCGATGGCGTCAACGACTCGCCGGCGCTGGCGCGTGACCTCGCCAAGCTGCTCAACGGCATGCCGGCCAAGGTCAACCTGATTCCGTTCAATCCGTTTCCGGAGACGCGCTTCAAGCGCAGCCGTCCGGAGGCGATCGAGGCCTTCGCCAACATCCTGCGCGCCAAGAACATCATCGCCACGACGCGCAAGACGCGTGGCGACGACATCGACGCCGCATGCGGCCAGCTTGTGGGCAAGGTGCTGAACAAGCAGAAACGCCGCCTGGGCGACATTCCGGTGAGGGCAGGCTGATGGCCGCACGCGTCGCTCGCCTTGCTCCGATCCCCACGCATGAAGCCGCGTGGGGCCCCTCGTCGGAAGCTCGCGCCGGGTCCTGCGGCCAGCTCGTGGGCAAGGTGCTCAACAAGCAGAAGCGCCGCCTCGGCGACATCCCGGTGAGGGCAGCGTGATGCGCAACACGCTGGTCGCGCTCGCGCTCGTGATGTCGGCGGGTTGCGTTACGGTGAATTCGACCGGCGGGACGATCAAGAAGGAAGCGCCTGCGCCACGTGCCGCACCGGACATGCGCGAGGCCGCCCGTGTGAACACGGATCTGGGCGTGACCTACGCCCGCGACGGCAACTATGACGTGGCGCTCGACAAGTTCTCGCGTGCCATCGGACAGGACGCCAACTACGCTCCGGCGCATTCCGGCATCGCGTTCGTCTACGCGCAGCGCCACGACAACGAGAAAGCCCAGGTGCATTACGAGCGCGCGTTGCAGCTTCAGTCGGACGATCCGATGACGCGCAACAACTACGGCGCCTTCCTGTGCTCGATCAAGCGCTACAAGGAAGCCGAGAAGCAGATGCTGCAGGCGGCGAAGTCGATCACGTATCGCGAGCCCGAGCGGGCCTACGCGAATCTCGGCGCCTGTGCGCAGCGCATTCCCGATCTGAACAAGGCGGAAGGGTATTACCGCGAGGCACTCGCGCGCCGTCCGGACCTTCCCGATGCGCTGCAGCAGATGGCCTCGATCCTGCTTGAGAAGAGGGACTACGCGCGTGCGCGCGTATTCCTGCAACGCTACGAGAAAGTCGGCGAAGCCACGGCCGCGACGCTGTGGATGGGCGCCAGAATCGAATACGCGCTGGGAGACAAGGGTGCGGCGGCGGCTTACCAGCGCCGGCTGCGCATCGAATTTCCCGATTCCGAAGAAAGTCTGAGCACGTTGAGTCCGTCCGCCTCATGAATGCCGAACACGTCACTCCAGATCCCGCCGTTCACGGCAGCCCGGGCGCGACGATCCGCGCCGCCCGCATCCGCGCAGGCCTGTCGATCGAGGAGCTGGCTTCGGGCACGCGCCTGACCAAACAGACGCTCGAGTCGATGGAGAGCGATGCGTTCGACCAGTTGCTCGAACCGGTCTACGTGCGCGGCTATTTCCGCAAGTGCGCGCGCATCCTCGAGATCCCGGAGCAGCCGCTGATCGACGCTTACGATCGGCTGTACACACCGCCCCCGAAGGTCCCGCCGCAGCGTCTGCGCCTGGCCTCGGGTGGCGACCTGGGTTCCTCGCCGCGCGTATCGTCGCGCCTGCCGATCTTCGCGCCGCTCGCCGCGATCGTGATCATCTCGGTGCTCTGGATGGTGCGTCAGGCCTCGACGCCCACGACGGCCCCGGCGACGGTTCAGATGATCGAACCCGGCACCGATGCAGAGACCGGCGCGATCAGCGATCCGACGATTCTCGATCCGCCGCTGCCGCCCGATACGGCCGTGCCGAGCATGTCGACGAATGCCGCTGCGCCGCCGTCGGATCCCGCGGCTACTGCGGCTCCCGCCGATCCGGCCGCCGCCGGCACTGCTCCGGCCGTCGCCACGATTGAGCCGGTCGCACCCGCGCCTGCGGCGGCACCCACCCCGGTGGGCACGCAGCTGGTGCTCGAGTTCGACGCGATTTCCTGGGCCAGGGTCGAGGACGCGAGCGGCAAATCGCTGCTGTCGGGCGTGATCTCCGCGGGCGAAAAGCAGACGCTCGACGGCAAGCCGCCGTACTCGCTGTTCCTGGGCAACGCGCCCGGCGTGAGAGTCACGTTCGGCGGCCAGCCGATCGATCTCAAGGCCTACGTGAAGAGCAATTCCACGGCGCGATTCTCGATTCCCGCCGCTGGCGCGAACTGAAGCAGACCGACGCGATGGCGATGAAAGCCCACCATGTGATCGAGCGGCGCAAGTCGCGCCAGATCAAGGTCGGGCGCGTGCTGGTGGGTGGCGATGCGCCGATCTCGGTGCAGACGATGACCAACACCGACACCGAGAACGTCGAGGCGACCGTCGCGCAGATCCGCGCGGCGATGAAGGCCGGCGCCGACATGGTGCGTGTCTCGGTGCCGACGATCGCGGCGGCCGAAGCCTTCGGCAAGATCAAGAAGGAAGTCGGCTACGTGCCGCTGATCGCGGACATCCACTTCAACTACAAGTGCGCCCTCAAGGCCGCCGAGATGGGCGCGGACTGTCTGCGCATCAACCCGGGCAACATCGGCAGCGATCGCAAGATCGCGGAAGTCATCGCCTGCGCGCGCCATCACGGCGTGCCGATCCGGATCGGCGTCAACGCCGGTTCGCTGGAAGGCGACCTGCAGGAAAAGTACGGCGAGCCCACGCCGGACGCGCTCGTCGAGTCCGCGCTGCGGCATGTCGAGATCCTGAAGCGCCACAACTTCGAGGACTTCAAGGTATCGCTGAAGGCCAGCGAGGTCTTCATGACCGTCCACGCCTATCGCAAGCTGGCCAAGCTCATCGACCAGCCGCTGCATCTGGGTATCACCGAGGCGGGCGGCCTGCGCGCCGGCGCCGTGAAGTCGTCGATCGGTCTCGGGATGATCCTGGCCGATGGCATCGGCGACACCATCCGCGTCTCGCTCGCCGCCGATCCGGTCGAGGAAGTGAAGGTCGGCTGGGACATCCTCAAGTCGCTGCACCTGCGCTCGCGCGGCATCAACCTCGTGGCCTGCCCGAGCTGCTCGCGGCAGAACTTCGACGTGATCAAGGTCGTCAACGAACTCGAATCGCGCTTCGAAGGCATCGAGGAGCCGATCAACCTCGCGGTCATCGGCTGCGTCGTCAACGGTCCCGGCGAATCGCGCGAAGCTGCCATCGGCGTGGCCGGCGGTTATCCGAATTCGATCTACGTGGACGGCCAGATCGCGCACAAGGCACACAACGACCAGCTGGTCGACGTGCTCGAGAAACTCGTGCGCGAACGACTCGCGAAAACAGCGGAAGCCAAGGCGTGAAGATCCAGAGCATCCGCGGTTTCAACGATGTGCTGCCCGCCGACTCGGCGCTTTGGCAGTACCTGTTCGACACGGCGCGCAGCCTGTTCGAGGCCTACGCCTATCGCGAAGTACGCATCCCGGTGGTCGAGTCCACTGCGCTGTTCAAGCGCGCGGTCGGCGAAGTCACCGACGTCGTCGAAAAGGAGATGTACGCGTTCGAGGACCGCGGCGGCGAGCACGTCGCGCTGCGTCCGGAGTTCACGGCGGGCCTGGTGCGCGCTGGCATCGAGCACGGGCTGTTCCACAATCAGCAGCAGCGCCTGTGGTGCGCCGGCCCGGTGTTCCGCTACGAGCGGCCGCAGGCCGGACGCTATCGGCAGTTCCACCAGCTCGACGTCGAGGCCTACGGCATTCCGGGCCCGGACGTCGACGTCGAAATGATCGCGATGACCGCGCGGCTGTGGAAAGCGCTCGGCTTCCAGAACCTGCGGCTGGAACTCAATTCGCTCGGCGGACCGGATACACGCAGCCGCTATCGCGCGGCGCTGATCGAATTCCTGCAGCAGCACGAGTCCAGCCTGGACGAGGACTCGAAGAAGCGCCTGCTGACCAATCCGCTGCGCGTGCTCGACTCCAAGGTGCCGACCACGCAGGCCATCGTCAAAGATGCGCCAAGCATCCTGGATTTCCTCGATCCGGAATCGGCCGCCCACCTCGACGGGCTGCGCCAGGGCCTGACGGACCTGGGCATCGAGCACCACGTGAACCCGCGGCTGGTTCGTGGTCTCGATTACTACACCAAGGGCGTGTTCGAGTGGATCACCACCGAACTGGGCGCGCAGGGCACGATCTGCGCGGGCGGCCGTTATGACGGCCTCGTCGAGCAGCTCGGCGGCTCGCCGACGCCGGCGGTGGGTTGGGCGGCTGGTGTCGAGCGGCTGATCCTGCTGCTGCAGAAGGCCCAGACCGCCGCATTGCCCGCCGAGGCTGATGTCTACATCTGCCGTTTCGGCGCCCAGGGCGAGCGTCTGGGGCTGGCCGTGGCCGAACAGGTGCGCGATCTTCTGGGCCCCAAGGCCCGGGTCGCGCTCAACGCCGGCGGCGGAAAACCGGCTGCCCAGTTCAAGCGCGCAGACAAGTCCGGGGCCCGTGTGGCGCTGGTCATCGGCGATGACGAAGCGGCGGCAGGCGTCGTTCAAGTAAAATTCCTCAGAGAAGATCGCCCGCAGGCGACCGTGACCCGTTCGGAGCTGGCTTCAGCGCTGTCGGGTCTTTTCCCCTCCAAACACGCATAGAGAACGACAAGGCCTGATCGTGGCAACTCATCTGGATGACGAGGAAGACCTCGAAAAGCTCAAGACGTGGTGGAAGGACAACTGGGTCGGCCTGGTTGCCGGACTGGTGATCGGCTTCGGTGCGATCGGCGGCTGGGAGGGCTACAAGCACTGGCGCGACGGCCGTGCCGAAGCGGCCTCGCAGATGTTCGAGGAGCTCAAGAAGAACCTCGAGGCTTCCAAGACCGAGGACGCCGACAAGATCGTCGCCACGCTCAAGGCCGACTTCTCGCACACGCCGTATGCGGCCGCAGCGGCACTGACCGCGGCGCAGCGCGAAGTCCAGGCGGCGAAATACGACGAAGCCTCGGCGAATCTGGCCTGGGTGGTCGAGCATTCTTCCGACGATGGCCTGGTGCAGGTCGCGCGCCTGCGGCATGCGCGCGTACTGCTCGCCCAGGGCAAGCCGGACGATGCGATGAAGGCGCTCGGCGACGAGGCCGGCAGCTTCTCCAGCCTGGCCGAGGAACTGCGCGGCGACATCCAGCTCGCCAAGGGCGATCGCAAGGCGGCCCGCAGCGCGTACGAGAAGGCGCTGGCGGCGGCCGAGAGCGGTGCCACGAACAAAACTTTGCTGCAGCAGAAACTGGATGACCTCGCCGAGGTCAACCCCTCATGAAGACCTCCCCGATGACCCGAAACCTGGCCTTGGCGGCAATTGCCCTGCTGCTTGCGGCCTGCGGCGGCAAGAGCACGGTGCGCGAGCCGACCCCGCTGACGGAGATCAAGAATCCCCAGATCAAGCCGGTCTCGGTCTGGAGCGCTCATGCCGGAGACGGCAGCGGCGGCCGCGTTTCGGGCCTGCGCCTGAACCTGCAGCCGGACGCGCTCTACACCGCGGACGTCAGCGGCGGCGTGTACGCCTACTCGCGCGACAAGGGCAAGCTGCTGTGGAAGACGCAGACGGGTGCGCGCGTGATCTCCGGCCCCAGCGTCTCGGGTGACCAGATCACCGTCGGCACGCTGGACGCCGAAGTCATCGCGCTCAAGCGCGCGGACGGCACCGAGATGT
Organism: Panacagrimonas perspica; assembly: GCF_004364935.1. GTDB lineage: Bacteria > Pseudomonadota > Gammaproteobacteria > Nevskiales > Nevskiaceae > Panacagrimonas > Panacagrimonas perspica. The sequence goes on from NZ_SOBT01000012.1 coordinate 213,267, forward strand.
GGCGCAGCAAGACGTCGAGCGAAGTGATCGGTTCGCCGGCGGGTGAGGGTGACCTGGTCATTGCGCGCAGCGTGGACGGACGCGTGCACGGGCTGAGCGCCGCTGCGGGCGAGCGCCTGTGGACGTTCGATCGCGACGTACCCAACCTCGTGCTGCGCGGCAGCTCGGCGCCGCTGCTGATCGGCGATCGCGCCTACATCGGCATGGACAACGGCCGCGTGGCCAGCCTGCGGATGAACGACGGGCAGCCGGTCTGGGAGCAGGCCGTCAGCGTGCCCAGCGGCCGTACCGAACTCGAACGCCTCACGGACGTCGACGCCGATCTGCTCGACGGCCCCGATTGCATCATCGCGGCCAGCTTCGGCGGTGAAATCGCCTGCCTGGAAGCCGAGTCCGGCGAGGCGCTGTGGCGCCGTTCCATCCGCAGCTATACCGGCATGGCCGCGTCCGAGGACCGCCTGTTCGTCACCGACGACGTCGGCACGGTCTGGGGCCTGGACCTGCGCACCGGCGCTGCCGCGTGGAAGCAGGAAGGCCTGGCCTATCGGCGTCTGTCGGCACCGGCCTACTTCGGCGGCTACGTGGTGGTGGGTGATCTCGAGGGTTACCTGCACTGGCTGGATCCGTCGACCGGTGCGTTCGTTGCGCGCGTGAAGGTCGGTTCCGATCCGATCGTCCAGGCCCCGGTCTCCGGCGACGACAAGCTCTACGTGATGAACACGATGGGTCGAATCGCGGCCATCGAGTCGCGCAAGCCCAAGCACTAGCGAAACATGCCCATCCCGAGCGAGCCACCCGTCATCGCGGTGCCGCTTCGGGATGCGGCAATGAACCCCGGTCGCGCATGCGTACGCATCGCGCGACTCTTCCGTTGCACCCAGTAGGCATCGAATCATGCAAGGCGGCCTCCCAGTCTTCGTCCTCGTGGGGCGGCCCAACGTCGGCAAATCCACGCTGTTCAACCGCCTCACCGGGACGCGCGATGCGCTGGTGGCGGACTTCCCCGGCCTGACCCGTGACCGGCAGTACGGTTTCGGCATCTTCGCGGACCGTCGCTTCGTGGTCGTCGACACCGGCGGGCTGATGCCCGAGTCGGCCGACCCGCTGGCCGCGCTCGCCGAGGACCAGGCGCAGGTCGCGCTGGAAGATGCCGACCAGATCTTCTTCCTGACCGATGTGCATTCGGGCCGGCACGGCTCCGATGCCGAGATCGCCAAGCTGCTGCGCAAGACCGGCAAGCCGATCCACCTGCTGGTGAACAAGGCCGAGGGACTCAACAAGTCCGAGGCAGCCGGTGATTTCTACGCGCTCGGACTCGGCGAGCCGCGCGCGATCTCCGCGCAGCACGGCGACGGCGTCGCCGCGCTGATGAACAGCCTGCTCGAGCACCTGCCGCCCAACCTCGAGCCCTCGCTGGACGACAACGAGGTCCGGGTGTGCGTGGTCGGCCGACCCAACGTCGGCAAGTCCACCTTGGTCAATCGCCTGATCGGCGAAGAGCGCGTCGTGGCGGCCGACCAGCCGGGCACCACGCGCGACGCCATCCGCGTGCCGTTCGAATACGAGGGCCGTCCGTTCGTGCTGATCGACACCGCCGGCGTACGCCGTCGCGGCAAGATCGAAGAGGCCATCGAGAAGTTTTCCGTCATCAAGACGCTGCAGGCCGTCGAACAGGCGCACGTCGTGATCGTCGTCGTCGATGCGCAGCACGACATCGGCGAGCAGGACGCGCGACTGATGGGCCTGGTCGCCGAACGCGGCCGCGCGATGGTGCTGGCGGTGAACAAGTGGGATCACCTGAAGGGAGACCAGCGCGAGCAGGTGCGCTACCAGGTGACGTTGAAGATGCCGTACCTGGATTACGTGCCGACGCATTACATCGCGGCCAAGCACGGTTCGGGTCTGGGCGAACTGATGATCGACGTGCAGCGCGCCTTCGAGGGTGCGGTCATTGAGATGCCGACGCCGGAACTCACGCGCATCCTCGAGCGTTCGGTGGAGGCGCATAGCCCGCCCGCCGTGCTCGGACGGCGCATCAAGCTGCGCTATGCGCACCAGGCGGGCCGCAATCCGCCGAAGATCCTGATCCACGGCAACCAGACCGAGAAGCTGCCGGTCGCGTACCGCCGCTACCTGATCAACGAATTCCGCGCGGCGTTCAAGCTGAAAGGCGTGCCGTTGCAGGTGTCGTTCAAGACCGGCGACAACCCGTTCAAGGACAAGAAGAACCAGCTCACGCCGCGGCAGATCAAGAAGAAGCAGCGCACGGTGGATCGCTGGCGCTGAGCGGCGTAGCCCGGGTGAAACCCGGGGGTTTTCTTCGAATACTGAGCGCAACCCCGGGTTTTACCCGGGCTACGAATCAATCGATATCAATCGATGTACAGCGAGCTCACCGACTCTTCGGCGCTGACACGGCGGATCGTCTCGGCCAGCAGTCCGCCGATCGAGAGCTGACGGATCTTCGGGCAGGCGGCGGCGGCCGGCGACAGCGGAATCGTGTCGGTGACCACGAGTTGGTCGAGGCGCGAATTCATGATGTTGCTCACCGCAGGGCCCGAGAGCACCGGGTGCGTGACATAGGCGACGACCTTGATCGCGCCTGCGTCTTTCAACGCGCCGGCTGCCTGGCCGAGCGTGCCCGCCGTGTCGACGAGGTCGTCCACCAGCACGCAGGTCTTGCCGCGCACGTCGCCGATGATATTCATCACCTTGGCTTCATTGGGACGCGGACGGCGCTTGTCGATGATGGCGAGATCGGCATCGTCGAGGCGCTTGGCCACCGCGCGCGCGCGCACCACGCCACCGACGTCGGGGCTGACGACGATCAGGTTCTCGTACGTCTGGCGCCAGATGTCGCCGAGCAGCACGGGGCTGGCGTAGACGTTGTCCACGGGGATATCGAAGAAGCCCTGGATCTGATCGGCGTGCAGGTCGACCGTGAGCACACGATCGGCGCCGCACTCGCCGATCATGTCGGCGCAGACCTTCGCGCTGATCGGCACGCGCGCGCTGCGCGGGCGGCGATCCTGGCGCGCATAGCCGAAGTAGGGCACGACCGCCGTGATGCGCTGAGCGCTCGCGCGCTTGAGCGCGTCGAGCATCATGATCAGCTCCATGAAGTTGTCGTTGGTCGGCGCGCAGGTCGGCTGGATCACGAACACGTCCTTGCCGCGGACGTTCTCGAGGATCTCGATCTGCACCTCGCCGTCGGAGAACCGGCCGAGCATGGCCTTGCCCAGCGAGACCTTCATGTAGTTGGCGATTTCCTGCGCCAGCTGGGGATTGGCGTTGCCTGTGAACAGCATCAGGGAAGATTCAGCCATGGCGAGTTCTTTTACGGGGCCGACAGGCCACGGTTGAAAGTGATGATGGGGGTGGCTGGGGAGCCAGGATTCGAACCTGGGAATGACGGGATCAAAACCCGCTGCCTTACCACTTGGCTACTCCCCACCAGGAAAGCACGCAAATTATAGCGGTCGCGATCGCATTCTTTAGCCGGCACGCAGTCGCGCGAGCGGCGATTCGTTCAATCCACGCGCGATGAAGCTGCTCCAGCCCTTCGGCATCGCCGAACGCGCCATCAGCGCCTCCGGGCGCGATGCGAACGCCGCGAACACCGAACTGCCGGTACCCGACATGCGCGGCGGCGCAAAGCGGCCCAGTGCCCGCAGCGCCTCGTCGACCAGCGGATAGCGCTGACGCGTCACCGGCTCGCAATCGTTGCGCGTCACCGAACCTGCGCGGAACTGGCGCGAGGTGATGCGCGGCGTGTCGCGCCGCAGTTCGGGCGCCTCGAAGATCTCGCGGGTGCTGATCGCCAGCGGCGGCGTCACGACCAGGTACCAGGGCTCGGGCAATTCCAGCGAGCTCAGGCGCTCGCCGACACCTTCCGCGAAGCTGGCCTGGCCGTGGATGAAGACTGGCACGTCGGCGCCGAGCTTCAGGCCCAGCGCTGCCAGTTCGTCGCGCGTGAAGCCCAGATTCCACAACCTGTTGAGCGCGACCAGCGTCGTCGCCGCATTGCTCGAACCGCCGCCCAGGCCGCCGCCGATCGGCAAGCGCTTGCCGACGCGGATGTCGGCGCCCAGGCCGCAGCCGCTGGCCTGGCTCAGCAGGCGCGCCGCGCGAACGGCGAGGTCCTGATCCGGCTCGACGCCTTCGATCGCGTTCTCGCGCTGGCACACGCCATCGCCGCGCGGGCGGAAGAACAGCGTGTCGCCGTGGTCCAGAAACTGGAACACCGTCTGCAGCTCGTGCATCCCATCGGCGCGACGGCCGATGACGTGCAGGAACAGGTTGATCTTGGCCGGTGCGGGCCAGGGAAATTCTGCGGTCAACGGAACGTCGGAAATGAGGCGGGGCATCTGCGAAATGCGAAGAAAGGATCGGGTGTCGAAGGACGAAGCAGATCAGGGTGCAGGGTTCATCAACGGCGGCAACTGGCTCCACTGGTCGGCCAGCACCAGCACGCGCGTATCGCCGTTGCGCGCCTCGATGCGGCGCGGCAGGTCAAGCGAATCGGCCACACGATACTCGACGTAGTCCAGCTCCCATCCGTTCTGGACGATCCGCAGCGCGCGGCCGCTGGCGGGGTCGATCAGCACGTCGCTGTGCGATTCCGGCGCCGGCAGGCCCAGCGCCCACCAGCGTAGCCCACTGACGGGCAGGCGCACGCCGAGCGCTTTCTCGAGCCAGGCTTCCGGGTCGGTCGTGACCGTCGTCGCATCGTCGCCGGTGCGCACGCGCACCTCCTGCGTGTCGCCTGCGAGTTCCGCTGCGCGCGCACCGAAAGGTCCGGCCACGCGCATCTCGAAACGCCCGGCCGGATGCTGTTTCCAGCGCAGGTCGGCCTTGAAGCCGAGCGCGCCGCTGGCGACGCGGCCCTGCAGCACGAAACGATCGATTGGCGAGAGCAGCGCGATGCGCTGCTGCCAGGCGGCCGACTGCGCGACATCGGCCGGCGTGCCTTCGGTCTTGGGCCGCAGCAGGGCGCAGCCGGACAAGGCCGCGATCAGCGCGGCGATCAGGATCAGCCGCATCTCAGCGCGTCAGCCGCTCGACGGTGTCGAGCAGCACACGATGTCCTGGATCGCGCGTCAGCGCCTTGTCCCAGACGGCGTGCGCCTGTTCGCGCTGGCCAAGGGCCCACAGCACTTCGCCCAGGTGCGCGGAGATCTCGGGATCCGCAGCCTTGGCCAGCGCCTTCTCCAGGTATCCGCGCGACTCCTCGAGCTGGCCCAGCTTGTAGAGGACCCAGCCCATGCTGTCGATGACGGCCGGATCATCAGGCGAGCGCTGCAGCGCGGCCGCGATCAGCTTTCGTGCTTCCTCGAAGCGATCGGTGTTGACGGCGAGCATGTAGCCGAGCGCATTCATCGCGCGCGCGTCCTCCTGGTTGGTCGCCAGGATGCTGCGAAGGTCGGCTTCGGCCTGCGGGAACTTGCCCATCTTCTCGTGCACCAGCGAGCGGCCGTAGAGCAGCCCGGTGTCGTTCGGATTGGACTTGAGCGCCTCGTCGTAGACCGCCAGCGCGTCGGCGTTGAGGCCGGCATCCATCAGCATCTCCGCCTCGGCCAAGGTCAGGCGCGGACCCAGGGGCGGGAACTGGCGGCGCAACTGGTCGAGCAGCTCGCGCCCTTCGGCGACCTTGCCCATGTGCGTCATGACGGCCGCCTGCCGCACCGCGGCCTCGATGGCCTGACCGCCCGAGTTCACGCGGCGGTAGAGTTCCAGCGCCTTCTCGTACTGCTTGCGCGATTCGGCGACCCGGCCCAGCTGGTAGGCGGCGTCGCCACCGCGCTCGGCGTCGGCCAGCAGCGGGGTGAACATGCTTTCGGCCTGCTCCAGATCGCCGTCGGTGAACGCCATTACACCGAGCGCGTAGCGGGCGTCCTGGTTCTTGGGATCCTGCTTGAGCGTCTCGCGAAGCTGGCCGCGTGCCGCTTCGCGGTGCGAGGAATCGAGCAGCAGGCGCGCATACGTCATGCGCACCTCGGACTTCTCCTCGCCCTTGGCCTGCTTGACCAGCTTGGCGACCAGGGTGTCGGCTTCCTTCAGCTCGTCCTTGCGGACCAGCACGCCGATCAGCAGCAAGGTGTCGTCGCGCGATTCCGGATCCAGACGCAGGGCTTCGCGAGCCGACTTCTCGGCGAGTTCGAACTGCTCGAAGCGCAACGCCACCAGCGAGCGGGCGTAGTGGGCGCCGGCGAGCTTCGGATACTCGCCGACCAGGCGGTCGAGGACGCCCAGCGCCCGCGGCCCGGCTTCCGGCTCCATCGACAGCAGCAGGGCGACGTGGCGGAAGCCCTCCGCTGGTCCGCCGGCGTGCCCGCGAATCATCTCCAGGCTCTGCGCGTAGACCTCGTCGAGATCGTCGTCGCGCAAGGCCAGGCGCGACAGCACCTCGCGCGCATCCATGCTGTTGGGTTCGAGTTCCAGCCAGCGCCGCGCGGCGGCGCGTGCGGTCTCGGCGTCGCCGGCGCTGAGTGCCAGCTGCGTCGCCCGACCGGCCAGCGCCGCGTCGGGGGCCAGTTCCAGCGCCTTGAGGAAGGCCTGCGCCGCGATGCCAGGCTGTCCGCGGCCGGCCGCCAGTTCGCCGGCCATGATGTTGAACTGCACCTGTGTTTCCTGCTCCCGCGTCAGCTTGGGCGCGTCCGCTTCCTCGGCAGCGCCGGCAGCCGGTGCAGCGACCGGCGATGCCGCGAACGAAGCCGGGGACAGCACCAGGCACAGGGCCAGCGGCAGGGAAATTGCAAAGCGAAAGGGCACGGGGAGAGCCTGTACGGGGACTGGCTAGTGACCGACGTATGGTAACGCGGTTCCATCGGGCGACCCGCGAATCGAGCGCATTTCGGCGCGTTGCGGTTGAGGCAAGGCGGCTGGATCGCCGAAGATACCGATGTGCGGCGACCGCTCCGGGCGCCGCGTCAGGATAGCGATGGCCTTCATCACCTTGGGTCTCAGCCATCACAGCGCGCCTGTCGAGGCGCGTGAGCGACTGGCTTTCACGGATGCCGAACTGCCGGCCGCACTGTCGCGCCTGCGCGCGATGACCGGTGTCGACGAAGCCGCGATCCTGTCCACCTGCAACCGCACCGAGATTCTCGTGGTGTCGGAGCCCGAACTGGCGCCCGTCCTGATCGAATGGTGGCGGCGCGAGCTGAACGCCCCGGCCGGGCTGATCGAGCAGTTCGTCTACACCCACCGCGACCAGGGCGCCGTGCTGCACAGCCTGCGCGTGGCCTCGGGCCTCGATTCGATGGTCGTCGGCGAGCCGCAGATCCTGGGCCAGATGAAGGGCAGCTTCGCGCTGGCCACCGAGTCCCGCGCGCTGGGCCCGGTGCTGTCGCGCCTGTTCCAGCATGCGTTCGCGGTGGCCAAGGTCGTGCGCAGCCAGACCCAGGTCGGCGCGCATCCGGTGTCGGTGGCCTACGCCGCAGTGCAGATGGCGCGGCAGATCTTTTCGGACCTCGAGCAGCAGACGGCGCTGCTGGTCGGCGCCGGCGACACCATCCAGCTCATCGCGCGCCATCTGCGCGGGCAGGGCATCGGCCGCATCGTCGTGGCCAATCGCAGCCTCGAGCGGGCCGAGCGGCTCGCCCGCGAGGTGCAGGGTTACGCCATCGCGCTGTCCGACCTGAACGCCTACCTGGGCGACGCCGACCTCGTGATTTCCTCGACCGCGGCCCGCGAGCATGTGATCGGGCAGGCGGCGATGAAGCTGGCGCTGAAGAAGCGCCGCCGCAAGCCGGTCTTCATGATCGATCTCGCGGTGCCGCGCGACCTCGACCCGAAGATCGCCGATCTCGAGGACGTCTATCTCTACACGCTCGACGACCTGCGCAACGTCATCGCCGGCAACCTGCAGGCGCGCGCGGAAGCAGCCAAGCAGGCCGAAGTGCTGGTCGAGACCTACTCGCAGGATTTCACGCGCTGGCTCGAAAGCCGCGACGCCGGTCACGTGATCCGCCGCCTGCGCGAGCAGGCGCGAGCGCATCGCGACGACGTGATGGCCAAGGCGCGGCGCAAGCTGGCCTCCGGCGCCTCGGCGGAGGAAGTGCTCGGCTTCGTCGCCGACACGCTGAGCAACAAGCTGCTGCACGCACCCAGCCACCGGCTGCGCAGTGCGGACAGCGTCGAGCAGTCGATGCTCGTCAATGCGGCGCGCAAGCTGTTCGACCTGCCGGACGACGAGGCGTGAGCGGGCGCGGATTCCGAAGGCATTAGCTTTCGCGTAGCGTGCGCACCGCGCACGTTTTTCCCGGCCGTGCGTCCGCGCGCGCCACGTTCCTCCTTCGGCTTTGCCCATGCTTCCCTCCCTGATCCAGAAACTCGAACAGATGGTCGATCGTCGTCAGGAGATCGAGGGCGAGCTCGCCACGCCGCAGGTGTCGTCCAACGCCGACCTGTTCCGGCGGCTGTCGCAGGAATACGCGCAGCTCGGTCCGCTGTCCGAAGGCTTCCAGGCCTGGCGTGCGGCGCAGATCGAGATCAGCGATCTCGAGCCGATGCTCGGCGATGCGGACGCCGAAGTGCGCGAGATCGCGCAGAGCGAGATCGAGCAGGCCGAAGCGCGCAAACAGAAGCTGGAGAAAGACCTCCAGGGATTCCTGGTTCCGCGCGACCCGCTCGACGGCAACAACGTCTTCCTCGAAATCCGCGCCGGCACCGGCGGCGACGAGGCCGCGATCTTCGCCGGCGACCTGTTCCGCATGTACGGCAAATACGCCGAGGCGCGCGGTTGGCAGCTCGAGAAGCTCAGCGAGAGCGAGGGCGAGCACGGCGGCTTCAAGGAAGTGATCGCGCGCATCGTCGGCTTCGGCGTCTATTCGCAGCTCAAGTTCGAATCGGGCGCGCACCGCGTGCAGCGCGTGCCCGAGACCGAGGCGCAGGGACGCATCCACACCAGCGCCGCGACGGTCGCGATCCTGGCGGAGATCGCCGAGACCGAGGCCATCGACATCAACCCGGCCGATCTGAAGATCGACACCTACCGTTCTTCGGGCGCCGGCGGCCAGCACGTCAACAAGACCGAGTCGGCGATCCGCATCACGCACTTGCCGAGCGGCGTCGTCGTCGAATGCCAGGAAGAGCGCAGCCAGCACAAGAACCGCGCGAAGGCGATGGCGCTGCTGGCCTCGCGCCTGCTCGACGCCGAGCGCAGCAAGCAGCAGGGCGACATGGCGGCGACGCGCAAGAAGCTGGTCGGCAGCGGCGATCGTTCCGAGCGCATCCGCACCTACAACTTCCCGCAGGGCCGCGTCACCGACCATCGCATCAACCTGACGCTCTACCAGCTCGAGCGCGTGATCCAGGGCGACCTCGATCCGGTGATCCAGCCCTTGCTGGCCGAGTACCAGGCCGACCTGCTCGCGAGCCTCGCGGACGCGAACTAGAAACCCATGACGCCCGCCGAAGGATCCGCGCCGATTCCCGATTCGCAGCCGCGACCAGTGCCGCCGGTCGAGGGTCTCGCGCCGGGGAATATCGGGGCCTGGGTGCAGTGGGCCGTGCGCGCGCTCGAGACGGCGTCTTCCGATGCGCGCATCGATGCCGAAGAACTGATGGCGGCGCAGCTGGGCTTGCCGCGATCACGGTTGTCGATGCGATTCGAGGATTCGATATTGGCGGCCGATGCGCTGCGTTACGCGGGCTCGGTCGAGCGGCGTCGCGTCGGCGAGCCGGTGGCCTACATCACCGGACGACAGGGCTTCTGGAGCCTGGACCTCGCGGTGAATCCGGCGGTGCTGATTCCGCGCGCCGATACCGAGACGCTGGTCGAGTGGGCCTTGCAGCTCATGCGTGCGCGCGCGGGCGGAATCGCGGCAGGCGCGCTGCGGATCGCCGATCTCGGGACCGGCAGCGGCGCCATCGCGCTGGCGCTCGCGCAGGAGTTGCGCGCGAACGCGGCGATCGTCGCGACCGATCAATCGGAGGCGGCGCTGGCGGTGGCGCGGCAGAACGCGCAGGCCGCGGGCATCGAGCGCGTCGATTTCCGTTGCGGCAACTGGTTTTCGGCGTTTCGCGACGGCGAGCGCTTCGACCTGATCGTCTCCAACCCGCCCTACATCGCCGAGCGGGATGCTCATCTCGAAGCGCTGCGCTACGAGCCCCGAGTGGCGCTGACGTCGGGCGTCGACGGTCTCGACGCGATCCGGCATCTCGCCGGTGGCGCGTTCGCATATCTCGCGCCGCAGGCCTGGTTGCTGCTGGAGCACGGACACGATCAGGGCGCCGCGGTTCGCGGCCTGCTGGACGAGGCAGGCTTCGTCGACGTGTCGACGCGGCGCGACTTCGGCGGCAACGAGCGCATCAGCGCAGGACGCCTCGGATCATGAGCAGCCTTGCGCGCTACTCCCGGCAAGTCGTGCTGCGCGAGATCGGTGTCAACGGTCAGCAGGTGCTGCGCGACTCGTCGGCACTGATCATCGGACTCGGTGGCCTCGGAACGCCGGCGGCGCTGTATCTGGCGGGCGCCGGACTCGGACGCCTCGTGCTCAGCGACTTCGATCGCGTCGCCGCGTCCAACCTGCATCGCCAGATCCTGTACCGGCAGGCGCAGGTCGGCGAGTCCAAGCTCGATGCTGCTCGCGAGCAGCTCGAGGCGCTGAATACCGACTGCAGGATCGAGTGTCGCAAAGGGCCGCTCGACGATGCCGCGCTGGTGGCCGCGGCGCGCGACGTCGATGTCGTGCTCGACTGCACCGACAACTTCGCCACGCGCTTCGCCATCAACCGCGCCTGCGTCACGGCGCGCAAACCGCTGGTCTCGGGCGCCGCGATCCGCTTCGACGGGCAGCTCGCGGTCTTCGACACCGCGCGCGCCACCGCCTGCTACGCCTGTCTGTATCCGGTGGCCGGTGAATCGCAGGAAACCTGCGAGGAAGCCGGCATTCTTGGCCCGGTGGTCGGCACCGTCGGCACGCGGCAGGCGCTGGCCGTCCTCAAGCTGCTGCTGGGCCTGGGCGACGATCGTGGCGTGCTGTGGATCTGGGATGCATTGACCGATACCTCGCGCCGCCTGAGCATCCCGCGCGATCCTTCCTGTCCTGTCTGCGGAACCCTCCATGCACGCTGATACCGACCTCGTCATGCCGCGCCGGCTCGCGATCCAGATCCTTCACGAGGCGCAGATCGCGCAGCCGGAGTCGATCGCCGGCGTCGTCGGCGCACGCGACGCGGAGCCCTCGAGTTTTTCGCAGGCCCAGGGCGTGGACTTCGCCGCGCGTGGGGAGACTTTATGGGCGCGGCTGTGGTCGAACCCCGCCGCGCCGGCCGTTCCGACGGCCGATCAGCTGTCCGGCGGCGGGCTGTACCTCGTCGTGTCGCTCAACATCAAGGGCGTGCTGGAAATGCGCGCCTGGGAGTTGAGAGGCGGTGCGCCGTTCGAGCGCGTGATCAAGGTTCAGGACTGAAGCTGTGCTCCCCTCTCCCGCAGGGAGAGCGGCCGGGGGTGAGGGAGTGTCTGCCCGACGTTTCGAGACGCTCCCTCATCCGCCCCTTCGGGGCACCTTCTCCCCGTGGGAGAAGGAAACGGCAACGTCTTAGTGCCGGAAGTGGCGCACGCCGGTGAACACCATCGCCATGCCGGCCTCATCGGCCGCAGCGATCACTTCGCCGTCGCGCATCGAGCCACCAGGCTGGATCACCGCGGCGATGCCCGCCGCAGCGGCGGCGTCGATGCCGTCGCGGAACGGGAAGAAGGCGTCGGACGCCATCACCGAGCCGCGCACGACCAGCTTCTCGTCGGCCGCCTTGATGCCGGCGATCTTCGCCGAGTAGACGCGGCTCATCTGGCCGGCGCCGATACCGATGGTCTGGCGATTCTTCGCGTAGACGATGGCGTTGGACTTCACGAACTTCGCCACGCGCCAGCAGAACAGCAGATCCTGGATCTCGGCGGCGGTCGGCGCGCGCTTGGTGACCACCTTCAGATCATCCGCCGTCACCACGCGGTGATCGCCGGTCTGGATCAGCAGGCCCGAGCCGATGCGCTTGACGTCGTGGCGATTGCGGCCGTCGCCGGCCGGAATCGCGAGCACGCGCACATTGGTCTTGGTCGCGGTGATCTCCAATGCAGCCGGATCGATGCTCGGCGCCATGATCACTTCGACGAACTGCCGGCTGACGATGGCCTGCGCCGTGGCGGCGTCGAGCGGGCGATTGAACGCGATGATGCCGCCGAAGGCCGAGGTCGGGTCGGTGGCGTAGGCCAGCTCGTACGCAGCCAGCGCGCTGTCAGCCACGGCCACGCCGCAAGGGTTGGCGTGCTTCACGATCACGCAGGCCGGCTCGGAGAATTCACGCACGCATTCGAGCGCGGTGTCCGCATCGGCGAGGTTGTTGTAGCTCAGCTCCTTGCCCTGCAACTGCCGGAACGTGGCCAGCGTGCCGGGCACCGGATACAGGTCGCGATAGAACGCGGCCTGCTGGTGCGGGTTCTCGCCGTAGCGCAGGTCCTGCACCTTGATGAAGTTGCTGTTGGCCTGCGTCGGGAACTCCATACGCGCGCCGTCTTCCTGCAGCGCCGAGAGGTAGTCGCTGATCGCCGCGTCGTACTGCGCGATGCGATTGAACGCGGCCACCGACAGCTTGAAGCGCGTGTCGCGGCCGAGTTCGCCGTGGCGGCTGAGTTCGTCCATTGCGCCGGCGTACTGCGCCGGATCGGTGAGCACGGCCACATGCAGCCAGTTCTTGGCCGCGGAACGCACCATCGCCGGACCGCCGATGTCGATGTTCTCGATGGCCTGTTCCAGCGTGCAGCCCGGCTTGGCGACGGTCTGCTCGAACGGGTAGAGGTTCACCACCAGCAGATCGATCGGTGCGATGCCGTGTTCCTGCATCAGGCCGTCGTCGGTGCCGCGACGTCCCAGCAGCCCGCCGTGGATCTTCGGATGCAGCGTCTTGACGCGGCCATCCATCATCTCGGGAAAGCCGGTGTGCTCCGACACTTCGCGGACCGGCAACCCTGCTTCGCGCAGAGCGCGGAAGGTGCCACCGGTGGAGAGCAGTTCGACGCCGAGCTGAACCAGGGCGCGAGCGAGTTCGACGAGACCGGTCTTGTCAGAGACCGACAGCAGGGCGCGCTGGATCATCGTGACGAGGAGGTCGGCCGTGCGCCGATCTTGTGCTGTCGCAGCTTCTTGCGCAGCGTGGCGCGGTTGAGTCCCAGCACTTCGGCGGCCTTCGATTGGTTGTTGTCGCAATAGCGCAGCGTCGCCTTGAGCAGCGGCGGTTCCACCTGGTCGAGCACGGTCGTATACAGGTCGACCGGGCGATGACCGTTGAGGCTGCGGAAATAGTCGTCGATGCACTCGGCGACGGAATGGCTCAGGGGCTTGGTCTCGACGTTCTTGTGAGCGGACATTCTCGGGTCGCCCTGTGAGCCCGGAGGAACACCATCCGGACGGTCTTGCGAAAAAGGGGCGCAATCATAGCGCCAGAAACGTGGACAGAAAATGCCCTGATCGGACGAAGGGCGAATCGTCCCGCTCAGCGCTTCCGGGCCGCGATCCGCGTCCAGCCTTCGCGCGACACGTCGGCTTCGAAATCGAATGCGGCAGCGTAGGCGGCGCGCACCTCGTCGGCTTGGCGGTCGAGCAGACCGGCGAGCACGATGCGGCCGCCCGGCTTGAGACTCGACGTCAGCAACGGAGCGAGCTCGATCAAGGGGCGCGCGAGGATATTGGCGAGCACGACGTCCGCCGGAAACGGTGTGAACACCGCGTCGTGTTCGAGTGCGTTGATGCCGGCCTGCACGCCGTTCTGCCGGGCGTTGTCGCGCGTGGCCAGGATCGCCTGCGGATCGATGTCCACCGAGGTGCAGCGGACCGCGCCGAGCTTCAGCGCAGCGATGCCCAGAATCCCGCTGCCGCAGCCGAAGTCGAGCACCTCGAGTCCGTCCACGTCGTTGCGCGCGATCCAGTCCAGGCACAGCGCCGTGCTCGGATGCGTGCCGGTGCCGAACGCCAGGCCCGGATCGAGCAGCAAGGTGGCGCAGCCGGGTTCGTCCACGCGCTTCTCGTGCGGGCACACCCACAGCCGTTCGCCGAACTTCATCGGCGGGCAGTCCTTCAGCCATACGCGCACCCAGTCCTGGTCCTCGACCAGCTCGGTCGACAGCTCGACGGTCGGGCCGTCCGGCAGGTACTCGCGCAGGTTGTCGCTGATGCGGGCGGCGTCTGCCTGCGCATCGAACAGCCCGATCGCGACGGTGCGCGACCACAGCGGCGTCGCACCCGGGGCGGGCTCCAGCACCGGATCGTCGCCGGCGTCGACCAGGCTCACGCTGCTGGCACCGCTGGCGAGCAGCAGCTCTTCAGCGAACTCGGGGTGGTCGGACAGCACGCGGATCTGCAGGAAGGCCATGGCGAAAGCCGGGGGAGGAGCGGGAACGCGCGCATGGTAGTGGCGAGCGTCACGGCGCGCTCGCAAACAGCGGCCTAGAATCCGCGCCCCCACCGTCCGCACAACGAAGTCCGGATACCGATGTTCCTCGCCAGCCTGCGCACCGAAGTCCGCGCCAACCTGCGCCTTGCGCTGCCGCTGATCGCCGCGCAGCTCACGTTCGTGAGCATGGGAACCGTGGACGCCATCTTCGCGGGGCAGCTGGGCGTATCGGAGCTCGCCGCGGTGGCGGTGGGCAGCAACATCTGGTTCCTGACCTGCGTGATGTTCATGGGCGTGGGCATGGCGGTCTCGCCGATCGTGTCGCAGCGCCTTGGCGCCGGGCAGTCGCCGGCGCTGATCGGACGCTTCCTGCGCAGCGCGATGGTGCTGTCCGCGCTGCTCGGCCTGGTCTGGCTGGCCTTGATGCTGTTCGCGGCCGGACCGGTGCTGACCTTGCTCGACCTCGACGCACGCACTGCGGGCTTCGCGCGCGAGTACGTGTTCGCGATGGCGTGGTCGGCGCCGCCGCTGAGCCTGTGCTTCTTCCTGCGCAACGGCGCCGAGGCGCACGGCATGACGCGCGTGCCGCTGGCCGCGGGCCTGGTCGGCCTGTGCGCCAACGCCTTGTTCGCGTGGCTGCTGATGTATGGGCACTGGATCTTCCCGCCGATGGGTCCCGAAGGCTGCGGCTGGGCGACGGTGATCGGTTCGTGGGCGATGCTCGCGGTCTACGTGGGCTTCTACCTGCGCTCGCGGATGCTGCGTGCCTTGCAGCTCTTCCGGCCCGGATGGCCGCGGATCGACCGCGAGACGCTGGAAGTGCTCAAGGTCGGTGTGCCGGTCGCCGCGATCATGGCGGCCGAGGCCTGGCTGTTCTGTATCGGGGCCTTGCTGATGGCGCGCTTTGGTGCCGACGCCGTCGCCGCGCACCAGATCGCGATCAACTTCGCCTCGCTGTGCTTCATGGTGCCGACGGCCATCGGCATGGCCACGGCCGTGCGCGTCGGCCACGCCGCCGGTGCCGGCGATCGTGCCAGCGTGGCGCTGCGGGGCCGCGCCGGCATCCTGCTGGGGATCGTGTTCGCCGGGATGTCGGCCTCGCTGATGGCGCTAGCGCCCGGCGTGATCGTGCACGTCTACACCGATGCGGAACATCTGGCCGGACCGGCCGCGCGCTTCCTTGCGTTCGCCGCCGTCTTCCAGATCTTCGACTGCGTCCAGGCCACCAGCAATGGCGCGCTGCGCGGGCTCAAGGACACGCGCATTCCGATGACGCTGACCTTGTTCGCGTACTGGGTGATCGGCATGCCGCTTGCAGCAGGACTGGCGTTCTGGACCGACGTCGGGCCGGCCGGAATCTGGTGGGGCTTCATCGCCAGCCTCGCCATCGCCGCGATCGGGTTGGCCGCGCGCTTCCATGCACGCACTACTTTCCCGTCACGAAGCGCCCGGTAGACTTTCCGAAGACCCCCATGCCGGACCCCAGCGTGTCCTCCTCCAAGCCGATCCGCTTGCTGTTGGTCGAGGACTCCTTCGCCGTCGCGCGCGAATTGCAGACGCTGCTGCGCGGCGTCGAAGGCGACGCGCTGGTGTTCGAGCATGTCGAGACGCTGGGCCAGGCGCTCAAGCTGCTGGGTCGCGGTCGCGCCCGCGCCCGTTTCGATTGCCTGCTGGTGAGCCTGCGCCTGTCGGATGCCGAGGGCCTGGTGGCGGTGCGGCGTCTGCGCACCAGCGAGCCGGACGCGGCGATCGTGGTGCTCGCCGCACCCGACGATCGCGCGCTGGCCCTCGAATCGTTGCGCCTGGGCGCGCAGGACGTGCTGGTGAATCCGTGGCTGCGTACCGCGGACGTCGCGCAGGATCTGCAGCGGCTGATTCGCGGCGCGATGGACAGCCGAAGGTCCAACGCTTCGCGTCCGGCGGAGGCGTCCACGCAGGGCGCCACCGCAGACGCATCGGTCGCGTCCTCGGTGTTCACGCGTGACGAGGAATCGGCGTTCGATCTTCGCTTCCAGCCCTGGGCACGGACGGTGGACGGCAGCATCCACGGCATCGAGGTCACGCTCGGATCACGTGCCGCGCAAGTCTCGCCGCGTGAATTGCTGAGCGCTGCGGAAAGTCGCGGCGAGCTGGATGCCTTGAGTCGCTGGTTGCTGCGTCGCGTGGCGCCGTTGTGGATCGAATGGCGCCGGCTGGGGATCGCACCGCCGCGCCTGGCGCTGAACGTGGCGCCCAGCGAACTGCATGCACGGAATTTCGCGGCCTCCCGCCTGGCGCTGATCGACGAACTCGGGCTGCGGCCGCGTGACCTGCAGATCGAACTGGCCGAGGACGCCCTGATCGGCGCAGCGGTGAAGGCGCATGGAGAACTGCAGGCGCTGCGTGACGCCGGCGTGCGCGTGATCGCGGACAACGTCGGGCGATCGCAAGTGGCCCTGCTCGCGCTCGGACGCCTGCCGCTGGATGGCGTGAAACTGGACATCGCATTGATCCAGTCGATCCGCCTGCAGGAACGCGCGTCGCGTGCGGCGGTACGCGGCATCGTGGGTTTCTGCGAGGAACTGGGCATCCAGTGCTGCGCCGTCGGCGTCGAGGTGGAGCCCGATGCGACGGTGTGCCGTGAACTGGGCGTGCCCTACATCCAGGGCTATTGGCTGGCGCGGCCGCAGACCTCGAAGGCGATGGGCGAATGGCTGATGCGCTGGCTGCCACCGGCGCCGCGCGCCACTCCCGAGGCGCCGTTGGCCTCCGTCTGAATTCAGAACGAATCGTTCTGGCGGCCAGGCCGCTCGCGGCGCAAGATGGCCCCTTCACTTCACCGCTCACGCAACAGGAGGAGCCCGCCATGACGCTCAGACTCGGCGACATCGCCCCCGACTTCGAAGCCGACACCACCGAAGGCCGCATCCGCTTCCACGACTGGCTCGGCACGAGCTGGGGCGTGCTGTTCAGCCATCCGAAGAACTACACGCCGGTGTGCACCACCGAGCTCGGCTACACGGCCAGGCTCAAGGGCGAGTTCGACAAGCGCAACGTCAAGGCCATTGGCCTGTCGGTCGACAAGCTCGAGGACCATCACGGCTGGAGCAAGGACATCGAGCAGACGCAGGGCGTGGCGCTGAACTTTCCGCTGATCGCCGACGCGGACAAGAAAGTCGCCAACCTCTACGACATGATCCACCCGAACGCGAGCGATACGTTCACGGTGCGCAGCGTGTTCGTCATCGATCACAACAAGAAGATCCGCCTGCAGCTCACCTACCCGGCCAGCACCGGCCGCAACTTCGACGAGATCCTGCGTGTCATCGACTCGCTGCAGCTCACCGACAAGTACAAGGTCGCCACGCCGGTGAACTGGAAGCAGGGCGAGGACGTGATCATCGTCCCGGCGGTGAACAACGAGGACGCGAAGAAGCTGTTCCCCGCGGGCTGGAAGGAACTCAAGCCCTACCTGCGGATCGTGCCCCAGCCCAAGTAGAGGTCTTCGCTCCCGAGCCGCGGCCCGCCTGGGCACGCGGTTTGCGAAATCGCGCGCTCGCGGATTTCGGGGAGTTCGAGCATGCCCTTGCTGCGTCGTTGTGGCGTTTTCGCCCGCTGCGCCTTCGTGTCGGGATCGTTCTGGATCGTGGCGCCGGTCGCTGCCGCCGACGTGGCGCAATACGGCGGAAGTTTTCGTCTGAACGCGACGCTGCCGGGTGACCAGCGCGATGTCGCGATCGCCGTGGCGCCCGATGGCCAGTTCGCTGCAGCGTGGACCGGTCCCGATGGCGGCGGCCTGTCCACGTTCGTGCGCTTCTACGATTCGGTGGGCAAACCCAGGACGCGCGAGATCCGCGTCAGCGATGCCGCCGTGGCGGAACAGACGCGCCCATCGCTGGCGACGACGGGCAACACCTACATCGTGGCCTGGACCACCGGCGAGGGCACGAGCACCGGCGTGCAGGCGCGCAGGCTCACGTTCGGCGGACGGTTGATCGACGACGCGCCTTTCGACGTGGATGCGCGCGGACCGGAATTCTCGGTCGCGCACCCGAGCGTCGCCTGCTCGATCGGCGGCCTTTGCGCCATCGCCTACACCTTGTCGAGCGAGGAGCCGGATTTCGTCGACGCCCTGGTGCGACGCATCGATCCTTCGACCGGAACGCTGGATCCCGAGATTCGGGTGTCGCCGCAGAGCGCGCGCAATCGCATGGCGATGCTGGTCCAGCCCGACGGCGCGTTGCGGCTCGCGTGGCAGCAGCCGGGTGGTGAATTCAACGATCGCGTGATGACGGCGAACCTCGCATCCGGCGCCTCGGTACCCAACGCCGCGGTGCTGGTCGGCCGTGGCTCGTCACCACGCATCGGCGGTGACCAGGACGGCAATTTCACGCTGGTGTTCGACCTGATGACCGACGAGGACGAAACCGATCGTCCGATCCGCGCGCGCCGGTATCTGGCGAACGGCACCGCGCTGGGCGAAAGCTTCGTCGTCACCACCGACAGCGCCAATCGATCGCCCGACGTGGCGGTCGCCGCGGACGGCGACTTCCTCGTCGTGTGGCAGGGCGTCGATCGTCCCGAGGACGAGCCGGGTGTGTTCGCGCGACGCTATCGCGCCGATGGCTCGCCCGTCGCCGCACCCTTCGTTGTTCGTTCGCCGACCACCGGATCGCAGCTTCTGCCCGCGGTGGCGATGGATCCGGATGGCGATGCGATCGTGGCGTGGGCCGACGATGCGCGCGACGGCGCGGGCCGAGAAAGTGGCGTGTACGCACGACGCTATCGTTCGATGACGCCGATCGATCTGAGCCTGATCCAGATGGACGCGACCGATCCGGTGGTGAGCGGGCAGATCTGGTCCAAGCAGCTGTTCCTGAGCAATCTCACGCCGACGATCGACACGCCGCAGACCCACGCCTACGACCGCGCGCTCGGCAGCGGCGACGCGCTGACGATCGACATCGAAGCCGATGCCGAATACGTGGGCACCGGACTGCAGACCAGCGACTTTTCGTGCGAGCCGGTCGATGCGGCGCTCGTGCGCTGCCATCGCGCGCGCGGGCTCGAGGCCGGCGCGAACGACTACATCGAACTGCGCTTCCGCGCCGGCAGTCCGGGCATCGTGCGCAGCCGCGTCACGTTGACGGCTGCGCAGACCGAGGGACGACGATCCAACAACACGGATCCCGACAGCACGCGGATCGTGGCGCCCTGACCGCGCATTTTTCAGCGGACCGTGCGGCCGGCCGTGCAGTTCGCGAGCGGCGCGCCAGCAGCGGTTTTCAGGGCGCGACGCCCTGGCGGCTGCCCAGCGGCTCGTTGGCGGCGCGTGCGTAATGCAGGACGTCGCCCAGGCCCTTGACGTGCACCGGCCCGCGCGCGACCAGTCCGCGCGATCCGGCCAGCTCCACGGTGCGGGCGTCGATCAGGATCTCGCCGCCGCGCGCCAGATCGCATAGCCGCGACGCGAGGTTCGCGGCGTTGCCGATCGCCGTGTATTCGAGCATCGACGACGAGCCGATGGCGCCCACCGTGACGATGCCGCTGGACACGCCGACGCCGGCCGAGAGCGGCGTCTCGGGGCGGTGCCAGCGCTGGGTGATCGTCTGCGCGGCCGTCATGACCCGTTGGGACAGCGCGAGCCCGCGCGTGGCGTGATCCGCGGCCGGAATCGGCGCGCCCACCAGGATCATGATGCCGTCGCCAGCGTAGTCCTGGATCGTGGCCTGGTACTCGGCGACGACGACGCCCACCGCCTCGTAATACTCGCCGAGCAGCTGGGTGACGACCGTCGAATCGTGCGCGTTGGAAAAGTGCGTGAAGCCGCGCAGGTCGCAGCAGACCACGGTCAGCTCCAGCTTCTGCGACTGCATCGTGTAGGCAAGGCCGCGGCTGGCGACCTGCTTGACGACCTCGTGCGACAGGAAACGGCTTAGGAACTGCCCGCGCTCGCCCTGGATCGTGTGGTAGCGCAGCCCGCCGATCAGGAAGATGAAGAGTCCCGGCAGGCTGGTCAGCACGTTGTAGCCGGCCGGCAGCACGTAGTTGGCGAAGAAGAACGGCGCCGCCAGGGCCACGCAGACCACGCGCTGGCGTTCGGCCTCGTCGATGCGCTGGCTGAAGACGATCAGGCCCACCGCGACCATCAGCGAGCCCATGACGACCACCGGCAGCGCGAACATCCAGAAGAAGTCGCCGCTGCAGCCGCCCTCGCGGCCCACGCAGAACAGGAACAGCGTCATGCGCTCGACCGGGTAGATCGCGCCCAGGACCAGGTACAGCAGGGTCACGCCGGCAAACATCCAGGTGCAGCGGCGGATCCAGCTCAGCGCGCGGGCGGACGGTTGTGCGGCCCGGACTACCCGGATCATCCACAGCAGCAGCCCGCTCATGACCAGCGCATCGAAGATCGGGAGCTGCACCAGCCACCAGGTGCCGTCGCCGTCGGGGTGGAGGACGTTCTGCGCGGGATACGACATGTTTGCAAGTCCGACCATGGCCACGGCGAAGGCCAGGGCGCGGGTCGAAGGCGAGCGGGGATCGCCGAAGAAATACGTGATGGCCACGCCCAATCCCGAGACACCGACGACGGCCGCGACGACGACGACGGCGCTGTCGTCCATCGGCAGGGTGAAGAAATCGGCGTATTGCATGCCCGATTCTAGTTCGCGGCTGCCAGTGCAATTAGAATTCACGCCCCCCGCCGGCCGGCGGACCCCCAGGTGTCTTCCATGACCAGCCCGCTGAATCGCAAGTCCAAGACCATCACCGGCGGCGTCGCCCGCAGCCCCAACCGCGCGATGCTGCGTGCCGTCGGCTTCGGCGACAACGACTTCGAGAAACCCATCGTCGGCGTCGCCAGCGGCCACTCCACGATGAACCCGTGCAACGCCGGCATCGCGCCGCTGGTGGTGCGCGCGGAGGAAGCGCTGCGCAAGGCCGGCGCCATGCCGCAGACCTTCGGCTTCCCGACCGTCACCGACGGCATCTCGATGGGCACCGAGGGCATGAAGTTCTCGCTGGTGTCGCGCGAGGTCATCGCCGACTCCATCGAGACCGCGGCATCGAGCCAGTGCATGGACGGCGTGCTCGCCGTCGGCGGCTGCGACAAGAACATGCCGGGCGCGATGATCGGCATGCTGCGCATCAACGTGCCCGCGGTGTTCTGCTACGCCGGCACCATCAAGCCCGGCTACTGGAAGGGCGTGCCGCTGACCATCGTGTCGCCGTTCGAGGCGGTCGGTGCGTTCAACGCCGGCACCATGAACAAGGAAGATCTCGACGGCATCGAGAAGAACGCCTGCCCGACCACCGGCGCCTGCGGCGGCATGTACACCGCCAACACCATGTCGAGCGCCTTCGAGGCGCTGGGCATGAGCCTGCTGGGTTCCTCGCAGATGTCCTGCCCGGATCCGGAGAAAGCCGATTCCGTGGCCGACTCGGCGCGCGTGCTCTACAACGCCATCGTCAACGACATCAAGCCGCGCGACATCGTCACGCGCAAGAGCATCGAGAACGCGATCAGCCTGGTGATGGCCACCGGCGGTTCGACCAACGCCGTGCTGCACTTCCTGGCCATCGCGCACGCCGCGGGCGTGGAATTCTCGATCGACGACATCGAGACGATCCGCCTCAAGACCCCGGTGCTGTGTGATCTGAAGCCCTCGGGCAAGTACGTGGCGGTGGACCTGCACAAGGCCGGCGGCGTGCCGCAGGTGCTGAAGATGCTGCTCGCGCATGGCCTGCTGCACGGCGATGCGCTGACCATCACCGGCGAGACCATGGCGCAGGCGCTGGAGCGCGTGCCCAGCGAACCGCGCAAGGACCAGGACGTCATCCGGCCCTGGGACAGGCCGATGTACGCGCAGGGTCACCTCGCGATTCTCAAGGGCAACCTGTCGCCCGAGGGCGCGGTGGCCAAGATCACCGGCCTGAAGAACCCGGTCATCACCGGCCCGGCGCGCGTCTTCAACTCCGAGGAGGAGTGCATGGACGCGATCCTCGGCGACAAGATCAAGGCCGGCGACGTGCTGATCATCCGCTACGAAGGGCCCAAGGGCGGCCCCGGCATGCGCGAGATGCTGGCGCCGACCAGCGCGATCATCGGCAAGGGCCTGGGCGAGAGCGTGGGCTTCATCACCGACGGCCGCTTCTCCGGCGGCACCTGGGGCATGGTCGTGGGCCATGTCTCGCCCGAGGCCTACGAAGGCGGCGTCATCGCGCTGGTGGAGGAGGGTGACTCCATCACCATCGACGCCAGGAAGCTGCTGATCCAGCTCAACGTGGACGACGCCGTGCTCGCCGATCGCCGCACGCGCTGGAAGCAGCCGACGCCGCGCTATACCCGCGGCGTGTTGGCGAAGTTCGCGCGCGTGGTGTCGAGCGCCTCCAAGGGCGCGGTCACCGACTAGTCCTGATCGTTGCGGCCGCGACGATGCGCCGCATCGAACTGTCGTTACCCTGGCCCGGCGTGGCGGCGCGCCTCGGCGTCTTCGGCATTCCGGGCGCCGAGTCGCGGCTGACGCCGGCGATGCGGCGCGTGCACCAGTCGCGCAGCGCGCGAGCGCTGGCCATCGATCTGCTGGCCGAGCAGGGCCACGAGGCGGTCGAGGTCCGGAAGAACCCCGGCGGCGCGCCGGTCTGGCCCGAGGGTTTCGTCGGCAGCCTGGCGCACACCGAGTGCTACGCGGCGGCAGCCGTCGCGCGAACGGACGCGTGCACGGCGCTGGGCATCGACGTGGAGCCTGCCGAAGCGCTGCCCGCCGACGCTGGCGACATCGTGCTGACCGAGGACGAGCGCGCCTGGGTGACCACCGCCCAGACCACGCGCCCCGAGATCGCCCGCCTCGTGTTCTGCGCCAAGGAGTGCGTGCACAAGGCGGTCCATCCATTGCGCGGCGCCTGGCTGGAATTCTCCGACGTGCGCATCGTCTTCGATGCGCAGGCCGAAACCTTCGTGCCGCAGCCGCTGACGCCGGCGGCGCAGGCCGCGTTCGCCGGATTGCGTGCGGAAGGACGCGTGCTCGTGCGGGAAGGGCACCTGGTCACGGTGCTCGCCTTGTTTGCGTCGTCGTAGCCCGGACGAAGTCCGGGGCTTCTGCCGATCGACGGAGCGGGATCCCGGACTTCGTCCGGGCTACGGGCGCGGCTTGACGCGCGCGAGTCCACCGCTTGTACTTCCGCGCCTCACGCCCGTCGACACCGATCTGTCCGAATGAGTGCTGCACCCGACCTCACGTTCCTGATCGAGTCTTTGTACAACGACGGCGTCGGCAAGATGCGCGTGCATTTGATGAACGAGATCGCGCGGCGCGGCTATCGCGTCGAACTGCTGCTTGCCGAGATGGACAGCCCCTATCTGTCCAAGGTCGATGCGTCGATCCCGCGCCAGGGTCTTCGCAGCGTGCATGGCTTGAAGGGCTTGCCGGGCCTGGCGCTGTACCTGCGGCGCTCGCGTCCGCGCGTGCTGCTCACGCAGCGGGTGCGACTGAATCTGCTGGCGCTGCGTGCGCGCGCCCTGTCACGGACCGATACGCGGGTGTTCGTGACCGTGAACGTCAACATGTCGGCCAAGTTCGATCACCAGTCCGCCCGCAAGCGCGATCGCCAGATCGATCACATGCGCACGTATTACCCGCGCAACGACGGCATCATCGCGGTGTCACGCGGCGTGGCCGACGATGCCGCCGCGCTGATCGGCATCGCGTCCGATCGCGTCACGGTGATTCCCAATCCGACGGTGACGCCGGAACTCGCGACGCTTGCCGCGCAGCCGCTCGATCACCCGTGGTTCGCGCCCGATCAGGCGCCGGTGCTGCTCGGTGCCGGACGGCTGATGATCGAGAAGGGATTCGACACGCTGATCCGCGCATTCGCCCTCGTGCGGCGCGACGTGCCGACCTGCCGCCTGATGATTCTGGGCGAGGGACCCGATCGCAAGGCGCTGGAAACCCTGGCCGCGGAACTGGGGCTGGCCGAGAGCGTGGCGATGCCGGGTTTCGCGAACAACCCCTATGCCTACATGACGCGCGCCAGTGCCTTCGTGCTGTCGTCGACGCGCGAGGGCTCGCCCAATGCGCTGGTCGAGGCGCTGGCGGTCGGCGTCCCGCTGGTGTCGACCGACTGCCCGAACGGGCCGCAGGAAGTGCTCGAAGGCGGGAAGCACGGGCGCCTGGTGCCGGTGGGCGATGCCGCAGCGCTGGCCCGCGCGATCGTCGATACGTTGCGTGATCCGGTCGGCACGAAGGATTCCCGCATGGCCGCGGCGCAGCGCTATACGGTGGAGCGCAGCACGACGCTGTACCTGCAGGCGCTGGGGCTGGCTTAAGGACCATCTGCGCAGGTCCTGTCGGGGCTGACGCGCCTCCTGCCCACCTCTCGACCCTGCAGGAGGGGCGTCAGCCCGCAGCCTTCCGGGCGTGGAAGGCGACCACGCGCGCGAACTGGTCAGGCCAGCGTACGGCCTTCTTGCCACCCTTCAGCGGCACGATCTCGACGACCTCGAAGTACGTCGACAGCAGCTTGCGAAGGTCGGAGTAGCGCATGAACTGCAGGTGGGTCGGGTCGCGCGCCATCCACAGCTTCTTGCCGCGGAATACGTCCCAGCGATCCTTCCAGTGGTAGGCCAGCGGCAGACTGCCAAGGTACTGACCGCCGGGAGCGAGCACGCGCCGGACCTGTTCGAGCGTGAGATGCGGGTAGGGCAGGTGCTCCAGCACCTCGCCCATCACGATGACGTCGAAGCTCGCATCGGCGAAGGGCAGGGCCTCGTTGAGGTTGACCTCCACGGTGTCGACCCCCAAGGCCTCGCGCGCCAGGCGCATGGCCCCGGCATCGATGTCGCCGATCGTCACGTGGTTGCCGTCGACGAAGTGGCGGGTCAGTTGGCCGTCGCGGCCGCCCAGGTCCAGCACGCGCCTGCCGGTGCCGATCCACCGCTTGAGCAGGGGGCCGCGCTGTCCTTCCTCGAAGGACTGCCCGAGCCGCTTGCCGATGACGTGGTGCGATTCGTAATAAGCCCCCAGCGACGTCTTGCTGGTGAGCGAAAGCGGGTCGTCCGAATTCATGCGGAGCACCGGGGGTCGAAGGCCCGCCCATCTTGCTTGGCCCGCCACGAACCTTCCATGGCCCGACGTCATAATGGCGATATGCCGACGCAGAATCAGGCGGCCATGTGCCGCGGGTCCGACCGATGACGCCATCGCCACCGCGCATCACGGTCCTGATCCCGACCTACAACCGCGAGCGCCTGCTGCTGCGCGCGCTCGACAGCATCGCCGCCCAATCCTTTCGCGAATTCGAGATCGTCGTCGTCGACGATGGCTCCACCGATGCCACACCGTCCGCCGTCGCCGCGTGGTCGTCGGCCAACGGCATCCCGGTGAGCTACGCGCGTCAGGACAACGCCGGACAACACGCGGCGCACAACCGCGGCGTGCAGCTCGCCACCGGCGAGCTGGTCGTCATGCTCGATTCCGACGACCTGCTGGCGCCCGATGCGCTGCGCCATTACGTCGAGGCCTGGGACGCGATCCCCGCCCGCCAGCGCGACGGCTTCTGCGGCGTGCTCGGACACTGCGCGTGGTGGGCCACGCGGCAGAACACCGGCGACGCCTACCCGCAGCCGGTCTTCGACTCGACCTACCTGGAGGTCAAGCAGCGCCACCGGATCCACGGCGACAAGCCCGGTGCCTGGCGTCGCGACCTGCTGTTGCTGCATCCCTATCCGGTGTTCCCGGGCGAGCGGCGGTTCCGCATGTCCTGGGCCGCGCAGGTGATGGCGCTGACGCACCGCGTGCGCTGCATCGACGTGGTGCTGCACTACGTCGACCAGCAGGCCGACGGTCTTTCGTCCAACACGCTGCGCAAGCGGCTGATGGCGCCGCGCAGCCTGTGGTTCTGCTTTCGTGACGAAGCCAACCGCTTCACCCGCGGTTATTCGCGGCGGATACGGCTGCAGGCGCACGTGCGCTACGTGCGTTACGCGCTGCATGTCGGCAAGGGGCCGATCGCGCAGCAGCGCGAGATCGCCGATCGCGCGCTGCTGCTGCGCGCTTGGCCGGCGGGGTTCGTGAAATGGCTGCGCGATGTGGTCTATCGTCGCGCGGGATGGGTCAAAGTCCCGAACCGGTCCCTGACTTCCGCTCCATGATCCTGTCGAACCGTTACAACTTCCTGTACGTCCACATCGCCAAGACCGGTGGGACCAGCGTGCGTGCGGCCTTGAAGAGCCTGCAGTGGCGCGATCCGTATTACCTGGCGCAATGGATGTGCTCGCGCCTGTCGGGGCTGACCGGGCATCGCATCGCCTCCAAGCTGCCGCGGCACTCGAAGATCGTCTGCGCGCAGGAGATGCTGCCGCGCGAGTTCTTCCTGGGCCTCTACAAGTTCGCGTTCGTGCGCAATCCCTGGGACCTGCAGGTCTCGAGCTATCACCACCTGAAGCGCGAGCGGCCGTTCCTGCTCGAAGGGCGCGAATCCTTCGAGGCGTTCACGCGCTGGAAGCTCGACCCCGAGCGGCCCTACCAGTACCACCTCGACACCGCGATCACGCCGCTGACGGACTATCTGGTCGACCTGCACGGCCATCTGCTGACCGACTACATCGGCCGCTACGAGCGCCTGCAGGAAGACTGGGACCACATCTGCAAGCACCTGGGCATCGCCACGCCGCCGCTGCCGCACAAGCGCCAGGCCACCGACCGGCAGAAGGATTACCGCAGCTACTACAGCAGCGACCTGGCGGATCTCGTCGGCACGTACTTCAAGCGCGACGTCGATCTGCTCGGCTACCGCTTCGATCCGGAGTAGACCGCCGTGTGCGGCATCGCCGGCATGGTGCTGCGCCGCGGGCGCGTTGCTGAAGGCGATCTCGCGCGCATGGCCGCAACGCTCGCGCACCGCGGACCCGAGGACACCGGCCATTACGTGTCCGACAGCTTCGGCATCGCACACACGCGGCTGGCGATCATCGATCTGGCGGGCGGACACCAGCCGATCTTCGACGCCGGCAAGCGCTATGCGCTGGTCGCCAACGGCGAGATCTACAACTACGTCGAGCTGCGCGCCGAACTCGAAGCGCTCGGTGCGCGGCCGCAGAGCCATTCGGACAGCGAGGTCGCGCTGCATGGCTGGGCGCACTGGGGTCGCGATTCGCTGAAGCGCCTGCACGGCATGTACGCCTTCGCGCTGTTCGACCACGCGCAGCGCGAGCTGTGGCTGGTGCGCGATCGTCTGGGCATCAAGCCGCTGTACTACGCGCGGCTGCCGGATCGCCTGCTGTTCGCCTCAGAACTGAAGGCGTTGTTGCCGGCGCTGCCGTCGACGCCGGCGATCGATCCGGCCGCGCTCGCGCAGTTCCTGCAGAACCAGGCGTCGAGCGGACGCGAGACGATCTTCCGCGGCATCGAACGCGTGCTGCCGGGCGAGGCGCTGCGCATCGACGCGGAGCTGAACATCGAGCATGTGCAGTACTGGCGTGCAACGGACGTGAAGCCGCGGGAACTGACGCACGAGCAGGCGGTGGAGGAATGGGAGCCGCTGTTCGCACAGGTGATGCGCGAGCACATGCGCGCGGACGTGCCTTACGGCGTGTTCCTGTCCGGCGGCGTCGATTCGGCAGTGCTGCTCGCGCAGATCAAGCGCCTGCACTCGCAGCCGGTGCGCACGTATTCGATCGGCTGGTCGGACGCGCGGCAGACCGACGAACTCGACGGCGCGCAGCGCATCGCGCAATTGCTCGGCTCCGAACACCAGCCGATCCGGCTGTCCTCGCAGCAGGTGTTCCGCCGACTGCCGCGCTGCGTCTGGGCCGCCGACGACCTGATGCGCGACTACGCCTGCCTGCCGACGCTCGCGCTGGCCGAAGCCGCGGGACGTGACCTGAAAGTGGTCTTCAGCGGCGAGGGCGGCGACGAGGCCTTTGCCGGCTACGGGCGTTATCGGCCCGCGTGGATCGAGCGCCGGTTCAAGTCGATGCGCTATCCGGGCAGCGGCGGTTTTCGCGCGCGCGGCGAACTCGACAGCAGCTGGGCGCGCCGACTGTTCCAGCCGGTTCTGCGCGATGCATTGGAGCAGCATCGCGCGCCGTTCGTGCGCGCCTGGGCGCAGACGCCGGCCGAGTGGACCGACCTGCAACGCCGTCAGTACGTGGACCTGACGACGAACCTGCCGGACGACCTGCTGGTGAAGGCCGATCGCATGCTGATGGCCTTCAGCGTCGAGGGTCGCGTGCCGTTCCTGGACCATCGCGTGGTGGAGTTCGGCCTGTCGCTGCCGGACGCGCTGAAGGTGCGCAAGGACTCGGGCAAGGTTTTCCTGAAGCGCTGGGCGGAGAGCTTTCTTCCGGCCGATCACCTGTGGAAGCACAAGGCCGGATTCCACGTGCCGGTCGGCGAATGGCTGCGCGGGGATTTCCTCGCGGCGCTCGCGCAGAAGCTGCCGCGCAATGCCGCGATCCTCGAATGGTGCCGGCCCGAAGCGGTCACGGCGCTGCTGGCGCGCCAGGCCGCCAAGCACGATGCGACGCGCGAAGTCTGGAGCCTGATGCAGTTCGCGATCTGGCATCGCCTGTTCGTCGAAGGCGGCGGCAGCCGCGCGGTTCCCGGGGCCGAAGAGGATCCACTCGCGTGGCTGTGACGTCGGAGGGCACCGCGCCGCGCGTCGCTTTCTTTTTGGCGACTTCCGGACACAGCGGCGTCGACCGGCTGATGCGGAACCTGATTCCCGCCATCGCCCGTCGCGGCTACGCGGTGGATCAGCTCAAGGTGCGTCGTCACGGGCCGGACCTGGGCGACGCGCCGGGTGTGCGCGTGATCGACCTCGGAAGTTCGCACGTGTATTCGAGCCTGCCCGCCGTGATCGGATATCTGCGGCGTGAACGTCCGGTCGTGATGCTCTCGGACAAGGACAAGGTCAATCGCTGCAGCGTGATCGCGCGGGCGCTGTCCGGCGCCAGCACGCGACTGGTGCTGCGTTCGGGTACCACGATCTCGGTGGACCTGGCGCATCGCGGCGCGATGGATCGCTGGATGCAGCGCAACTCGATGCGCTGGCTGTATCGCAAGGCGCAGGCCGTCGTGGTGCCGAGTGTCGCGGCGGCGCAGGACCTCGTCGGCTATACCGGCCTGCCGGCGTCGCTGGTGCAGGCCTTGCCCAGTCCGGTGGTGCCTGCGCCGCTGTTCGAGCGCGAGGCGGCGCGTCCCGATCATCCGTGGCTGCAACCCGGCGAGCCGCCGGTGATCCTGGGGGTCGGCGAACTGTCACCGCGCAAGGATTTCGCGACGCTGCTGCGCGCCTTCGCGAAGCTGCGACATCACGGTCGCGCGTGCCGCCTGCTGATCCTGGGTCGTGGCGGGCAGCGCGACGCACTGCTGGCCGAGGCCGCCGCGCTGGGCGTGGCCGACGACGTCGCGCTGCCGGGCTTCAGCACCGAGGTGTTCGCGTACATGACGCACGCCGCGGTGTTCGCGCTGTGCTCGCACTGGGAGGGCATGCCGGTGGTGCTGATCGAGGCGCTGGGCTGCGGCACGCCGGTGGTGGCCACCGACTGCCCCGGCGGTTCGCGCGAACTGCTGGAAGACGGTGCGCTCGGACCGCTGGTGCCGATCGGCGATGTCGATGGGCTCGCCGCCGCGCTCGAGTCGCTGCTGATGCAGCCCAAGCAGGCCGAGCGCAATCGCGCGGCCGCACGACGCTACGAGATCGAGGCCGCGACGACCGGCTACTTGCGTGCGATGGGCCTGCCGCCCACGCCGTCGGAGAGAGGATGAGTCCGCAACGCAAACGCCTCGGCGTACTGATCGCTTTTTCCGGCGACGGCGGCGTCGAGCGCATGGTCACCAACCTGTGCGCGGAGTTCGCGCAGCACGTGCAGGTGGACCTGCTCGCGCTCAAGCTCGATGGCGGCCACGCGGCGCGCATTCCGCCGAGCGTGAACCTGATGCGCCTCGAAGCGCGCCATGCCTGGACCAGCGTGCCCGAGGTTGCGCGCTACCTGCGGGAGCAGAAGCCCGACGCGCTGCTGGTGGCGAAGGACCGCGCGGGACGTGCGGCCTTGTCGGCGCGGCGCAAGGCCGGCACCACCACGCCGATCTTCATTCGCCTGGGCACCAACCTGTCGGCCGCGCTGGAGCGCAAGGATCCCTTCAGCCGCTGGCTGCGCACCGCGCCGATGCGCCGCCGCTATCCCGAGGTCGACGGCGTGATCGCGGTCTCGGAAGGCGTGCGCGAGGACACGCTGCGCGTCACCGGCATCCCGGCGCAGCGCGTGCACGTGATCCGCAATCCGGTGATCACGCCGCGGCTCGCCGACCAGGCGGCGGAAGCCGCGCCGCACGACTGGCTGGTCGACAAGTCGCTGCCGGTCGTCATCGGCATGGGACGGCTGACGCGGCAGAAGGATTTCGACACGTTGCTGCGCGCGTTCGCGGCGATGCAGGCCGAATTGCCGTCGCGTCTGATCATTCTTGGCGAGGCGCCGCAGCCTGGCGATCGCCAGCGACTGGAGCAGCTCGCGCGGTCGCTGGGGGTCGAGGGCCGTCTGCTGTTGCCGGGCTTCCAGAAGAACCCGTACGCCTGGCTCGCGCATGCTGACCTGTTCGTGCTGTCCTCGGCCTGGGAAGGTTCGCCGAACGCGCTGACGGAGGCCCTCGCGCTGGGCATTCCGAGCGTGTCCACCGATTGCCCGAGCGGACCGATGGAAATCCTGGCCGGCGGGGCGTTCGGACCGCTGGTGCCGGTAGGCGACCCCGCGGCGATGTCGGGCGCGATGCTTGCGACTTTGCGCTCGCCGCTGCCGGCGGATCGTCTGCGCGCCGCGGTAGCGGAGTATCGTTCCGACCTGAGTGCGCAGCGATATCTGCAATTGATGAACCTGCTTCCCCGAACGAACGACTGATCCCTTCGATGCCCTCCAGCATCCGCAGCCTGCAAGTCATCGCCAGCCCGCGCATGGGCGGGGCGGAGAGCACGTACCTGCGGCTCGCAGGCGCACTGGAAGCGGCCGGCCACCCGGTGCTGGCTGGCGTGCGCCGCGGCGCGGAAATCCAGCGGCACCTCGTCGATCGCGTCGCTGCGGAAGTCTTTCCGATGCGCAACTATGTGGACCTGGGGTCGATCGTGCAGATCCGCCAGGCGGCGGAGCGTCACGGCGCGGACATCGTCCAGTCCTGGGCTTCGCGCGCGAGCTGGCTGACGCGTGCGCCCGAAGGCGCGGTCCACATCGCCCGACTCGGCGGCTACTACAAGCTGCGCTACTTCCGGCATGCCGATGCCTGGATCGTGAACACGCGGCGCATGCGCGAATGGATGGTGGCCAAGGGGTTTCCGCCGGACCGCGTCGAATGGGTGCCCAACTTCGTGCCGCCGCTGCCGCCGGGCGCCGTGCCGGCCGTGACGCGCGAACAGCTCGGTGTGCCGCCCGAGGCGCTGATCATCGTGGGCCTGGGCCGCTTCATCGAAAAGAAGGGATTCAAGGACCTGATCGACGCCGTCGCGTCGCTGCCTTCGCACATCGGCGATCGTCCGCTGCACCTGATCCTGATCGGCGACGGTGTGCTGCTCGAGGCGCTGCGCTCGGCCGCAGTGCCGCTGGGATCGCGCGTGCATTTCACCGGCTGGCTGGACCACCCGCTGCCGCTGCTGGCGATGGCCGACGTGTTCGTCTGCCCGTCGCGGATCGAGCCGCTGGGCAATGTCGTGCTCGAGGCCTGGAGCCTGGGGGTGCCGGTGGTGTGCACCGAGACCGATGGCGGCACCGAACTGATCCAGAGCGGCGACACCGGGCTGTTGACGCCGGCGCAGGACGTGCCACGCCTGGCGCATTCGATCGAGCGCGTGCTGCGTGAACCGGCCTTGCGCGCCGAACTCGCGGGACACGGGCTGAATCATTTCCGGCATCGCTACAGCGAGCAGAAGACGCTCGACGCGACGCTGGATTTCTATCGGCGGATGATTCGCAGGCTCGGCAAAAAAACATCGTCGTAGCCCGGACGAAGTCCGGATTCCCCTCGCAAATCGAAACGCGATCCCGGACTTCGTCCGGGCTACGGGGACGGAACGAGTTCCCGGTACACCGCGAGATTGCCGTCGACCATGTTCTCCACCGAGAACTCGCGCTCGATGCGCGCGCGTCCCTGCGTTCCGAGACGGGTGCGCAAGGCCGGATCACCGATCAGCGCGCGCAGCGCCGACGCCAATCCGGCCACGTCGCCGGGCTCGACCAGCAGGCCGCTGACGCCGTCCGCGACCGCTTCGGGCATGCCGCCCGCGCGGCACGCGATGATCGGGACACCCGCGGCCGAAGCCTGCAGCAGCGAGATGCCGAGGCCTTCCATCAGCGCCGGATGGACCAGCAGATCCAGGGCGCCGACCCAGCGCGCGAGATCCTTGCGAAAGCCGGCGAAGCGCACGATGTCGCCCAGGTCCGTGGCCTCGCGCCTCAGCGTCTCGGCGAGGGGGCCCTGGCCGAAGCAGATCACGCGCAGCCCTGCGCGGTCGGGCAGGGCGCGCAGGGCGTCGAACAGGATGCGATGGCCCTTGCGTTCGATGAGCTGCGCCACGACGCCGATCGTGACGACGTCCGTGGGCAGTCCGAACTCGGCGAGGAACACCGCGCGCGGCTCGGGTTGCTGCCAGGGCTTCGGGTCCAGGCTCGATCGCACGACGCGCAGTTTCATGGCGGGCACGCCCTCGGCGGCGAGCACGTCGGCGATGCCCTGCGAGATCGCGATGACGCGGTCGTGCAGGCGGTACTTGAGGCCGACCCAGGCGCGCGATTCGGGGTTGTCCACGCGGCGCGACAGGACTACCGGCAGGCCGGCGAGCCGCGCGGCGAGGGCGCCCAGGACGTCGGCGCCGCGCCGCGAATGCAGGTGCACGACATCGGGCCGCTGTTCGTGCAGCACGCGCCGCAGCCGAAACAGGAAGCCCAGATCCGCGTCCCCGCTGCAGGGCACTTCCAGCACCTTCACCGCGGAGCCGGCGAAGTGCTGGCCGATGGCGGCGCCAGGCGGGCACACGAGCAGGTTCTGCACACCGCGATCGGCAAGTCCGCGGAGCAGGAAGGCGACCTGCTGCGCACCCCCGTAGAGGTGCAGCCCGGTTTCGACGTGCAGAACCTTCACGCCGTTTCCAGCAACAGCTTCTGCGCCTCGGCGGCGACCCTCTCGGGCTTGAGATCGCGCATGCACATGAACACGCCGCCGCAGGTGGGATGGCGCTTGCAGGGCGCGCAGGGCAGCGCCAGGTACATCACCTTGAGCGGAGAATCGGCGCCGCCGGTGTACGGACAGGTGGAGCCGAACAGCGCGAGCACGGGTTTGCGCACGGCACTGCCGATGTGGGTCAGGCCGGTGTCGACGCCGATCACCAGACTCGCGCGATCCAGCATCGCCGACAGATCGGAGATGCGCGTGGCGCCGACGAGATCGACGGTGTTCTCGGGCATGCCCGCCATGATGCGCCGGGCGGCATCGCGGTCGGCCGGGCTGCCGAACACGGCGAACGGGCCCAGGCCGAGATCGCGCAGGCGGCGCGCCAGCTCTCCCCAGTACGGCTCCATCCAGTGCTTCTGCGGCCGCGTCGTGAACGGACACAGCGCGATGAAACCGGGCGGCAGATGCGTGCTTCGCATGATGTCGGCGGCCCGCTCGCTCGCGAGCAGTGACGGCACCAGGCGCGGCGCACCCGGATCGGGGCCACCGGTGAGGTAACGGGCGAGATGCCGGTATTCGCGGCCGATGGTCCGTGGCTCGCCGTCCTTGGGCACCAGCTCATGCATCAGGAAGCCGCCGGGTTCCTTGGACCCGAACCCGTACCGGCGGCGCGCCCGCACCATGCGGGCCAGCAGGCGCGTCTTGAACAGGCCCTGCGCGTCGATGACCCAATCGAATTTCGGTTCCTTGGCCAGCAGCCGACGCGTTTCCAGCAGGCCCGACAGGCTGTCGAGCGCACCGGCCGGAAGGCGGATCAGTTCGCTGAGCCGCGCGTCGCCCTCGAGCAGCCCGGCGAGGGTCGGTTGTGCCAGCCAGGCGATGTAGGCGCCCGGATAGGCGCGCCGCAGGCCCTCGAGCAGGGACGTGCAGAACACCATGTCCCCCAGCGCCGAGATCCGCACGATCAGAATGCGGCGCGGTGGCTGGGGGCGGTTGCTCATCGGCCTATAATAAAGTCCGCCCGCCGCACAGGCGGGTTTTGTATTCCCAACCCCGCGACGAAGGAATTCCTGCAATGACGACGATGGCCGACCGCGACGGCTGGATCTGGTACGACGGCGAGATGCGCCCCTGGCGCGACTGCACGACCCATGTCCTGACCTACACGCTCCACTACGGCGTCGGCTGCTTCGAGGGCGTGCGCGCGTACCAGACGCCGAAGGGCACGGCGATCTTCCGCCTCGACGAGCACACCAAGCGCCTGTTCAACTCCGCGAAGATCCTCGGCATGAAGATGCCGTTCTCGCCCGAGCAGGTCAGCGAGGCGCAGCTCGAAGTGCTTCGCCGCAACAATCTCAAGGAAGCCTATCTGCGCCCGATGGTGTTCTACGGCGCCGAGGGCATGGGCCTGCGCGCGGACAATCTCAAGACGCATGTGATCGTCGCCGCATGGACCTGGGGTTCGTACCTGGGCGCGGACAACATGGAACGCGGCATCCGCGTGAAGACCAGTTCGTTCACGCGCGGCCATCCGAATTCGAACATGCACCGGGCCAAGGCCAACGGCCAGTACATCAACTCGATGCTGGCGCTCAACGAAGTGCTGCGCGAGGGCTACGACGAGGCGATCACGCTCGACACCAACGGCTTCGTCGCCGAGGGCAGCGCCGAGAACATCTTCATCGTCAGTCGCGGCGAGCTGCACACGCCGGACCTCAGCGCCTGCCTCGACGGCATCACGCGCCGTACGGTGATCCAGCTCGCGCAGGACATGGGCCTGAAGGTCAACGAGCGCCGCATCTCGCGTGACGAGATGTACTGCTGCGACGAGGCCTTCTTCACCGGCACGGCGGCGGAAGTCACGCCGATTCGCGAGATGGACAACCGCGTCATCGGCATCGGCTCGCGCGGCCCGATCACCACGCAGCTGCAGGCGAACTACCTGGCGCTGGTCAAGGGTCAGAGCGAGAAGTATCCGGAGTGGCTCAGCCACACCTGATCGACGCATAGCCCGGGTGAAACCCGGGTTTTTGCGGCTCGATCAGCGGGAACCCCGGGCTGCTTCCGGGCTACGGGGTTACGGGGGCGGTAAGCTTTCGCCCATGTACGGAATCCCTGATTTCTCGAAGACCCGCCTGCTGGTGGCGGGCGACGTGATGCTCGATCGCTACTGGTCGGGTCCGACCCAGCGCATCTCGCCCGAAGCACCGGTGCCGGTGGTGCGCGTCGGTCGCGACGAGTCGCGACCCGGTGGCGCGGCCAACGTGGCCTTGAACCTCGCGGCGCTCGGCGCGCGTGCCTCGCTGCTCGGCGTCGTCGGACGCGATTCGCCCGCCGCCTCGCTCGCTGCGCTGCTTCGCCTTCACGCGATCGAGCCGGACTGGGTCGAGTCGCCCCGCCTGCCGACGATCACCAAGCTGCGCGTGCTGTCGCGCAACCAGCAGGTGATCCGGCTCGACTTCGAGGAGTCGTATGCGAGCCAGGGTGCGTTCGATCGCGCGAAGCTGATCGAGCGTTTCACGATCGGCATGGCCGACGCGCAGGTCGCGGTGCTGTCGGATTACGCGAAGGGCACGCTGATCGACGTGGCCGCGCTGATCGCGCAGTGTCAGGCCCTGAAGAAGCCGGTCGTCATCGATCCCAAAGGCAACGACTTCACGCGCTATCGCGGCGCCACCGTGCTGACGCCCAACCTGGGCGAACTCGAGGCCATCGTCGGTGCCTGTCCCGACGACGCCACGCTGATCGGCAAGGGCGCGCGCCTGATCAACGATCTGCATCTCGAGGCGCTGCTGGTCACGCGCAGCGAGAAGGGCATGACCTTGCTGCGCCCGGGAAAGCCGCCGCTGCATCTGCCCACCGAAGCACGCGAAGTATTCGACGTCACCGGTGCGGGCGACACCGTGGTGGCCGCGCTCGCTGCCGGCCTCGCTGCCGGCCAGGATCTGGGCGACGCCGTGCGGCTCGCGAATGTCGCGGCCGGCATCGTCGTCGCCAAGCTGGGCACGGCCACCGCGAGCCGCGCGGAACTGGAACTCGCATTGCATCGACCGGCGGCGGGCGAGGAGAGCCTGCTCACCGAGGAGCAGTTGCTGGCCAAGCTCGCCACTGCACGCTCGCGCGGCAACACGATCGTCATGACCAACGGCGTGTTCGATCTGCTGCACGTGGGCCACGTCCGCTATCTCGAGGCCGCGCGCCAGCGCGGCGATCTGCTGATCGTGGCCGTCAACGAGGACGACTCGGTGCGCCGTCTGAAGGGCCCGACGCGGCCGGTGAACAGCTGCGCGGATCGGATGCGCGTCCTGGGCGCGCTCAAGTGTGTCGACTACGTCGTGCCGTTCGCCGAAGACACGCCGGAGCGCCTGATCGGCCGCGTGCTGCCGGACCTGCTGGTCAAGGGCGGCGACTACAAGCCCGAACAGATCGCCGGCTACGCCGCGGTCAAGGCCAACGGCGGCGACGTCGTGGTGCTCGATTTCCACGAAGGCTATTCGACGACGTCGATGCTGGGGCGCGGGGCGGCGAATCCGTAGGTCGCGGACGCGGCAACGGCAACGGCTAACGCAGAGGACGCAAAGGAAAAAGAATGGCGCAAAGGATCTTCCAAATAATCCTTTGCGCCTTTCTTTGCTTTTCTCTGCGTTCTTTGCGTTAGCCGTTCTTGCTTCCCGCCTAAGGGGCCACCAGCGCAACCCCGGACTTCGTCCGGGCTTCCGAGCGACTGGGCCGTTCTTGCTACCTGACGAACCGGGTGCCCCGGAATACTCTGGTCCGATCGAGCGGCAGGAGATGGCGATGGACGGTGGCGGCAGCACGACGCGCTGGGATGCGCTGATTCGCGATGCACTGGTTTTCGACGGCAACGGCGGCGCTCCGCAGCGGGCCGACGTCGCGGTTGCCGGCGGGCGCGTGGTGTCGATCGCGCCGGGTCTGTCGGGCGCCAATGCGGACACCGTGATCGAGGCCAACGGCCGCTGGCTCACGCCCGGGCTGCTCGACATCCACACGCATTTCGATCTCGAAGTGGAGATCGAGCCGCAGCTGCCGGAGGCGGTACGCCACGGCACCACGACGGTGCTGGTGGCGAACTGCTCGCTGGGCCTGGCCTTCGGCAATCAGCGCCGCGACGGCGCCGATCCGATCGTCGACTGCTTCGCGCGCGTGGAGAATGTGCCCAAGCACGTGCTCTCGAAAGTCGCCGACCAGGCGACGTGGAACGATTCCAGGGCCTATCTCGATCACTTCGACGCCAAGGCGCTGGGTCCCAACATCGTGCCGATGATTCCGCACTCGATGCTGCGCATCGAGGTGATGGGTTTGCAGGATTCGGTAACGCGCGAACCCACGAAGGCCGAACTGGAGACGATGGGCGGCCTGCTCGACAAAGGCATGCAGGAGGGCTACGTCGGCTTCTCCACCGATGCGTTGCCGTTCCACTACCTCGCCAACCAGCCGAACACGCACAAGCAGATCCCCACGCAGTTCGCGCCGTTCTCGGAGCTCAAGTTCCTGACGAACATCGTGCGGCGCTGGGAGCGCGTCTGGCAGGCCACCCCGCCCAAGGACAGTCCGGCCGCGGTGTTCAAGACCTTCTCGCTGACGTCGGGTCGCCTGCACGGAAAGCCGCTGAAGCTCGCGGCCGTGGCGGCGCTGGACCTGCACATGAATCGTCTGCTGCTCAAGGCGGCGCTGGTCATGACGCGGCTGCTCAATTCGAAGCTCTACGACGGCCGGTTCCGCCTGCAGGCGCTCGGCGCGTCGTTCCGTACCTGGGCCGACGGCGCGATCACGCCGCTGGCCGAGGAAGTCCCGGTGCTGCGCCAGTTGAACGAGCTCGATCTCGAGGACCGCGCAGGCCGCGAGAAACTGATGAGCGATCCGGCGTGGCAGGCCGACTTCCGTCGCATGTGGTGGCATGGCAAGCGCGGCTTCAACCTCGCGCGCCTGAAGCGCTGGCTGCGCGTCGATGACAACGTGCTCTCGCGCGATCTGCGCGACATGACGCTCGACGATTGCGCGGTGGCGGAATGGAACGGCCAGTCGCTACAGGGGGTCTACGAGCGGCTGCTCGCGTGGCAGGCGTCGGGTGCCGGTGCGTCACCTGGGCTGGAGGCTGAAGCTTTCGCCGCGATGCCGAAGGGCTGCGACGAGGCCGACTTCATGCTCGAGCTGCTGCGCCGCTTCGACACGCAGCTGCGCTGGTCCACGGTCACCGCGAATCGCGATCCGCGCGTGGTCAAGCGCCTGCTGTTCCATCCGCTGCTGCTGCCCGGCTTCAACGACAGCGGTGCGCATCTGACGAACATGGCGTTCTTCGACGGCAATCTGCGCACGTTGAAGATCGCGCAGGAAGATGGCGTCGAGCGTGTGGCGCAGGCGGTGCGTCGTCTCACGCGCGAGCCGGCGGAATTTCTCGGCATCGATGCGGGCCGCCTCGAGCCGGGCGCGCCGGCGGATCTGGTGCTGATCGATCCGGAGCGCTTGCAGGCCTGGAATCCCGAGAAGAGTTATCAGTTCATCTGGCGCGATTGCTTCGAGGCGCGACAGTTGGTGAATCGCCCCGACGGCGTCGTCAGCGGCGTGATGATCGGCGGGCGCATGGCCTGGCAGGACGGCGCGTACACGCCCGAGTTTGGGCACAAGCGCTTCGGCCGGCTGATGCTCAATCGGTCGCACGAATCGGGCGTCGCCATCGCGGCCTGACACCGTTCGAGGGCTGCCGCCGACCGGCTGTCCGCGATCCCTCAAGTTTTGGGGGGCAGCGATCGATGGGTCATTACGACCTCTCGCTCGCAGGCCCCAGATGATTCAGGAAGATCGCTTGTTCCGCGCGGTGGTCGACGCGCTCACGCAGGATCGCCTCACGCTGCCGACATTGCCCGAGGTCGCGATGCGGATCGGCCAGGCCACGCAGGACGAGCGCGCCACCGCGTCGCGACTCGCCGCCGAGATCGGACGCGATCCGGCCATCGCGGTGCGCCTGCTGCGTGTGGCCAACAGCAGCGCGCTGAGCGCCGGGCGCAAGGTCGACAATATCCAGCAGGCGGTGACGCGTCTGGGCATGGGTCTGGTGCGCAGCCTGGTCACGGGCCTGGCGCTCGAACAGCTCTTCTTCTCGCGGGCGCCGGCGCTCAAGGAACGTCTGCGCAAGACCTGGGCGAACAGCCTGGAAGTGGCCGCGCTGGCGCAGGTGCTGGCCGCGCACTGCACGGTGCTGCGACCGGAGCTGGCGATGCTCGCGGGCCTGTCGCACGAGATCGGCGCGCTGCCGGTGATCCGCATGGCGGAGTCCTTCGGCGAGGAAGTCACGGACATGGCGGCGCTGGATCGCGTGATCCGCAACCTGCAGCCGCGCGTGGGCCGCATGGTGCTGCAGGCCTGGGATTTTCCGGAGGAACTGGTCGAGGTGCCGAGCCGCTGGATGGATTTCAGCCGCACGCACGAAGGGCCGGCGGACTACGTGGACGTGGTCACGGTCGCGGCCCTGCAGAGTCATCAGAACCGCGAGGGCCGGCTCGCCGGCATCGATCGCCTGCGCGTGCCGGCGTTCCTGAAGCTCGACATCAGTCCCGAGGTGGACGTCTTCGAGCTCGACGGCGTGCAGGAGCGGTTCGAGGAGAGTCGGGCGGCGATGAGTGCGTGAGACAGTAGCCCGGACGAAGTCCGGGGTTTCCCTCGAATCCTGAGCGCAATCCCGGACTTCGTCCGGGCTACTTACTGTCCTTCAGGTGCTTGTCGAGCCAGCCGAGCACGGTGTCGTGCCACTGCAGGCTGTTCTTCGGCGCAAGGACCCAGTGGTTCTCGTCGGGGAAATGCAGGAATTGCGACTCGATGCCGCGTCGCTGCAGCGCCGTGAACGCACCCAGCCCCTGCTCGAGCGGCACGCGGAAGTCGCGTCCGCCATGGATCACCAGCATCGGCGTGGTCCACTTGGCGACGTGGTTCAGCGGGTTGTGCTTCTCGAAATTCTCGGGCTTGTCGTAGGGCGTGCCGCCCAGTTCCCATTCGTCGAACCACAGCTCCTCGGTCGTGTAGGCCATCGAGCGGTTGTCGAACACGCCGTCGTGGTTGACCAGGCACTTGAAAGCGCCGGGCCAGTTCCCTTCGATCCAGTTGACCATGTAACCGCCGTAGCTCGCGCCCAGCGCGCAGGCCCGCGAGCCGTCGAGCCAGGTGTATTGGGACAGGGCGTACGCCAGGCCTTTCTGCAGATCGACCAGCGGCTTACCGCCCCAGTCGCCGGAGATGGAATCGGTGAACGCCTGTCCGTAACCGGTCGATCCGTGGAAATCGATCGCGACCACCGCATAACCGCGGCCTGCGTAGACCTGCGGATTCCAGCGATAGTGGAAATCGTTGCCCATCGAGGTCTGCGGGCCACCGTGGATCAGGAACGCGATCGGATAGCGTCCGTTCGGCGAAAAGCCCGCGGGCTTCATCACGTAGCCCTGCACCGGCTCGTCGTTCCAGCCGCGGAACGTGAAGGTCTCGTAGGCGCTCAGCGCAACGCCATTGAGCTTGTCGGCGTTGTGCTGCGTCAGGCGTTTCTGGCTTCCGTTCCAGCCCAGCAGATACAGATCGTCCGGCGCATCGAGCCGGTTGTGCGCGTAGACCACGCCCGCCTCGGCGACGCTGAAACTGCTGACGCTGCCGGGGCCGGTGAGCTTGCGCACGATGCCGCTCGAGAGCTGGATCGCGAACAGCGGCGTCTGGCCCAGGTCGTCCGCCACTGCGTAGAGCGTGCGCCCGTCGCTGGACAGCGCGATCGACGTCGGCGAACGGTCCCACTTGGGCGCGACGTCGCGCGTGACGCCGGTCTTCAGATCGCGCACGCGAATCCACGCGCGGTCGGACTCGAACCCAGGGCGCTTCTGCGCGAGCCACACGAGTTGCCGGCCGTCGGGCGTGAGCAGAGGCCGGAAGTCGGCGGCGAGGTTGTCGGGCGTCAGGTTCTCGGGCGCCGCGGAGCCGTCCACCGGCGCGCGCCACAGGTCGAGATTCGTGTTCCACGCCTCGGTGCGGCCGGCGACGCGCAGCACGAAGACCAGGCTGCGGCCGTCCGGCGCGAACGCGAAATCGGTGTCGTCGCCAAAGGGCTTGGTCGGGACGTCGCCATCCAGACCGCGGCTGACCCAGGACGGCAGGCTGGCCTTGCCGTCCTTGAGCGTGGCCGCGAAAAGCTGCGAGCGGGTTCCGTTCTGCCAGGTGTCCCAGTGGCGGACGAACAGGCGATCGTACCGATGCCCCGTCTCTTTGCTGGCCGCCAGCTCCTTGAGCTTGCGGGCGCTGCAGTCGAGATCGGCGGCGCAATCGGAGAAGGTCTCGAGCGCCAGGGCAATGCGATCGCCGCTGGGCGCCAGGCCAAAGGCGCCGACGTCGAGCGGCAGGCTGGTCACCGCCTGGGCCTCGCCGCCCGACGGATCCAGCCGCCACACCTGCGAACTGCCGGAGCGGGTCGACAGGAAGTAGAGCTGCCCGTCGGCGTTCCAGCGGGGCGTGTCGGAGTTGGCGGTGCCGCTGGTGACCTGGCGTGTCTTGCCGGTCTTGCGGTCGAGCAGCCAGATCTGGCGGACGCCCTTGTTGCCGTCGAGGTCGGTCGTGCGGAGCGTGTAGGCGATCTGTTCGCCATTCGGCGCGATCCGGGGGTCCGAGACCCGCTTCATCGTCACCAGGTCCATCGGCGTGAAGCTTGTGGCCTGCGCGATGCCGGCGGCGGCGAGCAGGGCGGCCGCGAGCGGCAGGCGGAATCGAATCGTCATGAAAGTTCGGTTGCGTTCAGCTCGAACGGGCATCGTATCGCGGGTGCATCGGACGGCAACCGCGTCTTGCTCGCCGATTCCGGCGGCAACCCCCGAGAGGGTTGCCAGGGTCCCGCCGGATACGCGATGGGAGGGTGGTTCGACGCATCGACAGAGGCCAGTGGCCGGACGAGCGGCCACATGGGAGGGCGTCGATCGCGCTCTTCGAGGCCGATCGCATCGCAGCAAGGCCGGACCTTCCGCTATACTACGGGCCGTTTGAAGCGGCGCTCCGGTTGCGCCCCTGCCGTAAATCATCATTGACCCGACCCGGATCGACATCGCGTCGTTCCTCGCATGGGCCTGTGATCTTCCGCAGAACAAACCCGTTGGCGCCATCCGGCGTCTGCCAATTTTCATTCGCCTGAACCGGGCCCGCGCAATGTCGCGGCGTGGCGGTTGCAGGAGTTGTTTTTCATGAGTTTTTCCGAGCTGGGCCTTGTGCCCGAGCTGTTGCGCGCCCTCGAAGCCGAGGGTTACACGCAGCCCACCCCCATCCAGGGCAAGTCCATCCCGCTGGTCCTCGCCGGGCACGATCTGCTGGCTGCCGCCCAGACCGGCACCGGCAAGACGGCCGCATTCACGTTGCCGATCCTGCAGAAGCTGGCCGGTACCGCGCCTCGTCCGCTGCCGCGCGTGCTGGTGCTGGTGCCGACGCGTGAACTGGCCGCCCAGGTCTGCGAATCGATCCGCACCTACGGACGTCACCTGCCGGGCTTCAAGACCGCCGTGATCTTCGGCGGCGTGGGCATGAACCCGCAGATCGACCAGTTCCGCCGCGGCCTCGACATCGTCGTGGCCACGCCGGGCCGCCTGCTGGACCTGATGAACCAGCGCGTCGCCAACCTGTCGGGCATCGAGACGCTGGTGCTGGACGAAGCCGACCGCATGCTCGACATGGGCTTCATCCACGACATTCGCCGTGTCGTCGCCGCGCTGCCCAAGAAGCGCCAGAACCTGATGTTCTCGGCCACGTTCAACCCCGAGATCCGCGGCCTCGCGCAGACCTTCCTGAAGGATCCGGTCAGCGTCGATGTCGCCCCGCGCAACACGCCGACCGAACTGGTCGCGCAGCGGGTGCACCCGGTGGACAAGGCGCGCAAGACGGCGCTGATCGCGCATCTGGTCAAGGAAGGCGACTGGAAGCAGGTGCTGGTGTTCACGCGCACCAAGCACGGCGCCAACCGCCTGTCCGACCAGCTCGCGCGCGAAGGCATCACCACCGCGGCGATCCACGGCAACAAGTCGCAGAACGCGCGCACCAAGGCGCTGGCCGAGTTCAAGGCCGGCGACATCCGCGTGCTGGTGGCCACCGACATCGCGGCCCGCGGCATCGATATCGACCAGCTGCCGCACGTGATCAACCACGAGCTGCCCAACGTGCCGGAGGACTACGTGCACCGCATCGGCCGCACCGGTCGCGCCGGCTGCGAGGGCGAGGCGGTGTCGCTGGTCAGCGGTGACGAGCGCGAGTACCTGCGCGACATCCAGAAGCTGCTCAAGCGCGAGATCCCGTCGTCGGTCGTTCCGGGCTTCGAGCCGGGTTCGCAGCCCAGCGCCGCCGAGATGGCGGCGCGAGCCAGCCAGCCGGCCGACCGGCCGCCCCCGCAGCGCCAGCACCAGGGTCGTCGTCCGGGCGGCAACAGTGCCGGCAACGGCGGCGGACGCAACCATTCGGCTCCGCGCGGCGCCAAGCCGGGCGGTGGTGGAGGGGGTCAGCGGCACGCGCAGGGCGCGCGCAAGCCGCAGAACCGC
This sequence comes from Panacagrimonas perspica, assembly GCF_004364935.1. Taxonomy (GTDB): domain Bacteria; phylum Pseudomonadota; class Gammaproteobacteria; order Nevskiales; family Nevskiaceae; genus Panacagrimonas; species Panacagrimonas perspica. The sequence continues at coordinate 257,350 of NZ_SOBT01000012.1, forward strand.
AACCCGCAACAGGGCGCTTCCAACCGGCCGCGCTGAACTTTTAACCCTTTTCGGGGTTTACCGCGTGACCGCTTGCGGAACGTCGGACCGACCCCAGTTTCGAGCAACCCAGTAAGGAGATCCCCATGCTTCGCATCTATGCCGGCAATTTGCCGCCCGACACCACCGAGAAAGAACTGACCGAGCTGTTCTCCACGCACGGCAAGGTTCGTTCGATCAAGCTCATGCAGGACGTGTTCTCCGGCAAGTGCAAGGGCTTCGGCTTCCTCGAGATGGAAGGCCACGAAGCGCGTGCCGCCATCGCCGGTCTGAACGGCAAGGAAATCCGCGGCAACCTGATCCGCGTGAACGAAGAGCGCAAGGACGAGAAGAACGGCAAGGGCGGTCGCTACGCCGGCGGTCGCCGCTAGGCTTTTCGGACTCACCCGCTGTCAACGCTCCCCCCGCTCCGGCGGGGGGAGTCGTTTGGGGAGGCCGGTATTTCGGGCTTGTCATTGGAAAAGCGCCAACGCAAAGGCGCAAAGACCGCAACGTTCAAGAAAGCGGGCTTCACTGTTCTTTGCGCCTTTGCGTTGAGTGCTTTGGGGGGCGCTGGTCGAACTGAAGCTTGATCGGATTTGCGCGGCGTCTCGCCGCGCCGGATGCTCGGCTCGTCGCCCGCTCCGTAACGCTCCCAAGTGACGTCCGATTCCTCCGTCGCCGATTGCCCCGCCGCCGAAGAATTCCTCGGCCACCCGAAGGGGCTCTACGTATGCTTCTTCACCGAGATGTGGGAGCGCTTCTCCTACTACGGAATGAAGGCGCTGCTGTTCCTCTACATCACCAAGTACCACCTGTTCAGCGACGACGCGGGCTACGACCTGCTGGGTGCCTACGGCGGCCTGGCCTACGCGATCCCCGTGCTCGGCGGCCTGCTCGCCGACCGCTATCTGGGGATGCGCAAGTCGGTGGTCTTCGGCGCCGTGCTGCTGGTGCTGGGCCACTTCGGCATGGCCTACGAGGGCGTGCAGGCGAGCCGCGTCGACGGCGCCGTGGTGCAGGACACGGTGGCCTTGCAGGTGTTCTATCTGTCGCTCGCGCTGATCGTGGTCGGCGTCGGATTCCTGAAACCGAACATCTCGACCATCGTGGGCAAGCTGTACGGCGCGAACGATCCGCGCCGGGATTCCGGGTTCACCCTGTTCTATGCCGGCATCAACCTGGGCGCCTTGTTCTCCGCCCTGATCTGCGCGTGGCTGGGCGAGACCTACGGCTGGCGCTACGGGTTCGGCTCGGCGGGACTCGGGATGGTGATCGGCCTGGTGGTGTTCCTGCGCGGGCAGAAGCACCTGCACGGGTACGCCGAACCGCATGATCCGACGCTGCTGGAGCAACGCAAGGCGGGCTTGAGCCTCGAGCGGCGCATCTACCTGGGTAGCCTGCTCGGCGTGCTGCTGATCTGGCAGCTCATCCAGCGGACCTGGACGGTCCACGGCGCGATGCACCTGGTCTTCGCCGGATTCGTCGCGTGGTTCGTCTGGTTTCTGGTGACGCAGTGCAGCGCGCGCGAGCGCGGGCAGATGCTCTCGCTGATCGGCCTGATCCTGTGTTGCCTCGTGTTCTTCACGATGTACGAGCAGACCTATGGCTCGTGGGTGGCCTTCAGCGATCGCCTGATGACCCATGAACTGCTCGGCTTCCAGATGACGGCCGGTTCGCTGACGTTCCTCGGCGCGTTCTTCATCGTCGTGCTGGCGCCGATCTTCGCGTGGCTGTGGCCGTTCCTGGAGCGGCGCGGACTCAATCCGTCCAAGCCGATCAAGAGCGCGATGGGACTGGCCGTGGGAGGCCTGGCGTTCCTGCCGATGGTGGCCGCCGCGCAATCCGTCGGCGATGCTGGCCTTGCGAGCGTCTGGTGGCTGGTGCTGGCCTATCTGGTGCTGGAAGTGGGCGAGGTGATGCTGTCGCCGATCGGACTTTCCGCGGTGACCGAACTGTCGGTGGCGCGGGTCGTCAGCCTGATGATGGGCGCGTGGTTCCTGGCCACCGCGTATTCGGAAGTGCTCGCCGCCGGCTTCGGCAAGCTCGCGTCGATCGAGATTCCGCAGGACGGCGCGCTCGACACGATCGGAGCGGCGGCGAAGTACGCCGAACTGTTCCAGCTGATGGCCTGGATCGGCCTGGGCTTCGGTGCGCTGGTGCTGCTGCTATCGCCGTTGATGCGGCGCGGGATGCACGGCGTCAAATAGGGCGCGCCCGCAACGCGCGCCGCGCCCAACCCAAGGCGAGCAGCACGAGGCCGGCGCCGAATGAACCGCCGCCACCACCGCCTCCTCCTCCACCACCACCGCCGGAACTGGTCACGCTGATGTTGACGCGGCCCGTATCCGTTCCGCCGTTACCGTCGCTGACGGTGTAGTCGAAGCTGGCGGAACCGGTGTAGTTCGCGGTCGGCGTGAAGGTGATGGTGCCCGACACCAGCGTTACCGCTCCGTTGACGGCGTTGCTCACCGCCGTGACCGTCAGCGGGTTGTTGTCGACGTCCGTGTCGTTGCTCACGAGCGAGGCCGAAGTCACGGTCAGAGCCGTGTTCTGCGCCGTCGAGCGCGTGTCGTCCACCGCGACCGGCGCGTCGTTGACGCTCGTCACCGTGACATTGACCCGGCCCGTGTCCGTTCCGCCGGCACCGTCGCTGACGGTGTAGTCGAAGCGCGCGGCGCCGAAGAAATTCGCCTTCGGCGTGAAGGTGATGGTGCCCGACGCAAGACTCACTGTTCCGTTGACGGCGTTGCTCACCGCCGTGACCGTCAGCGTGTTGTTGTCCGCGTCGGTGTCGTTGTTCACCAGCGTGGTGGATGCCAGCACTAGCGGCGTGTCCTCCGCCGTCGTGGCGGCATCGTCCACGGCCACTGGGGCGCGGTTGCCGACAGTGTTGCCCTCCCGGCCGGCCACGGTTCGCGTTCCCGAGCCCGCGGTATCGAGGATCGATCCGAGGTTGTCCCAGGCCAGATCCAGACGGCCGTAGTAATCGGGGTCGTTCTGCGCGGCGCACGAAGAGGCGCCACCGGACAACACGCCGACGAGCAGACCATTCTGGTTCCACAGTCCGCTGCCGGAGGATCCGCCTTCGGTCACGCCGCTGTCCCAGTAGATCTCGAACGCGTCGACCGTGAACAGGCCGACCTGCTGGTTGGCGACGCGGCGCGCCTCGCTGTACAAGCTGATGCGCTTTTCGTGGCCGGAGGGATGGTGGATCGAGGCGCCACTGTCGGGCGTCGCGGTCGTGCTGGCGTTGAAGCCGGTATAGAACACGTTCAGCGAGGAGGCCGGGATGGCATTGAACTCGAGCAGCGTGTGGTCGGCGCGCAGGTGGTTGGCGCGATACGTCATGCCGGTCTGGCTCGGAAAGCCGACCGGGCTCTCGTTCCGGCTGCCGTTGCAGGTCGCCGTCTGGTAATTGAAATACGCCGTGATGTTGCCCGCGTTGGATGCGTTCGCACCGCAGTGATTCGCCGTCAGCAGGAACGGCCGGTTGATGTTGCCCGCCGTGTTGTTGATCAGCTGCCCGGTGCACTTCAGCGTCCCACCTGTACTTCCCGTGGGGACCTGCAGGTAGACCACCGAACGGATCTGGCTGCGCCAGGCGTTTCCTGCGGGGCAGGCGACGTCGACGTTGCAGCTCCCCGATTTGGCGACGACACCGCCGTTGGCGGAATCGTCGATGCCGTAGCCCAGCCCGCCCAGGTGCAGCTTCACCGCATCCCTTTGCTCGGACGGCAGGCGCAGTTCGATCAGGCCCTGTTCGCCCGGCACCATGGCGGTCACCAGCGTGCCGTTGTCGGCGCGATGCGCACGCGTGTAAGGGCCCAGCACGACGCTGCCAGCCACATCCGAGAACCGAAGTTGCGCTCCCTCGGGCAGTTCGAAGCGGTCGAAGGCCGCGATCAGCTGCGGCGCGCCCGCGGCGTACACGCGAGCCCGCCATACGGCCTGTCCACCCTCCACCGCCCACAGGCCGTCGGCCAGCGACAGTGAAACCGGCAATCCGATCGTCAGGCGGACCGGATCTTTTTCATTGCGCGGAGGAAGCGTCGCGCGAGCGCGTTCGATATCGGCAGCCGGCACCGTCAGTCGCGGGATCGCCTCGAGCTGGGCCGGCGCCAGCGTGGCGGCCGAAGAAAGGGTGGCGTGGGATGCGGCCAGCAGAAACAACATCGGAACGACGATTCGCAACATGACCTGACTCGTGGCTTGCGGCGAAGCGACTATAGACGAGCGGTTCAAGCGTCGGAGGCCGGCAATCGGCACCTCCACGCCGTTCAGAAACCGCACGGAGCCGGCGGACGATCGGGAGTGTCGCGGGCGACCGGATGCAACGGCGCAACGACGCGGCGGCGCCACCGGAATATGCGCTGCCGCGGTCGACCAACGCGCGCCGAACGTCGCCGAATCGCGCGACTAATTCGGACGCAGCGAGGAACTCAGCCGCAGCCCGGACAGCGGCGCCGTCGACGTCGCAGGCGCAGCGGCCGGCGGCGTGGAGACCGGCGCGGCAGCGGGAGACCCGGACGACGACACCAGCAGCGCGTCGATCTCCGCGAGATCGTCGCCGCCCAGCGTTCCGGCAGCGGCCTTCAGGCGCAGAATAGCCAGCAGATAGTCGTAGCGCGCACGGGCGTGATCGCGCTGGGCGCTGTACAGGGCGCTCTGCGCGTTGAGCACGTCGACCGACGTGCGGGTGCCCACTTCCAGCCCGGTCTGGCTCGCCTCGAGCGCGGTGGTGCTCGACACGACGGCCTGCTTGAGCGCCTTGACGCGCGCGGCGCCGGACTGCACGCCGAGCCAGGTGTCGCGCACGTTGCGCTCGACGGCGCGCAACGTGCCTTCCTGCTGCGCCTGCACCTGCTCGCGTGTGGCCCGCGCCTCGTTGACGCGCGAACGCGTTGCCAGACCCGCGAAGATCGGCAGCTTCACCTGCACACCGAGCGTCTCGGTATCCAGGTCGCCGCTGAAGCGTGCGCCCTGCGCATCGGTGTTCTGGTACTGCGCTTGCGCACCGACGGTGGGCAGGTGCCCGGCGCGGGCCACGTCCACGCCCTTGGCCGCGATGTCGGCCTGAAGGCGCGCGGCCACCAGGTCCAGATTGCTGTTGCGCGCGGTGGCGAGCCAGGGATCGACCGACGCCGGATTGGGCAGCCGCAGCGGAATCTCGTCCTGCAGCGTGGCGGTGCCGAACTCGCCGGGGCCGGTGATCTCGCGCAGCGCCTCGCGTGCCGACGAGAGCTGCTGCTCGAATGCGATCTCCTGCGCCACCGTCAGGTCGTAGCGCGCCTGCGCCTCCTGCACGTCGGTGATTGCCGACAGGCCGACATCGAAGCGGCGCTGGGCCTGGTCGAGCTGGCGTTCGAGCGCGGATTTCTCGGTGCGCGCAAAACGCAGATTGTCGTCGGCGGACAGCACACCGAAGTAGATCTCGGTCGTGCGCAGGATCAGTCCCTGCGCCGCCGCTTGATAGCGCGCCTGCGCCAGCGCGACCTGATCGCCGGCCTGGTCGTAGCGCTTGAAGGCGGACCAGTCGAACAGCGTCTGGTCGAGGGTCACCGTCAGCGCCTTGAGCGTGCTGTCGCGATCGACGTCGGCCTCGGGGCCGCCGCCGAATCCCTCGGTACCCTCTTCGTGCTGGTCCTGGTAGCCGTAGGTGCCGTTGAGCTGGGGCAGCAGCGCCGCGCGCGCCTGGGGACGCGCCTCGATGGCCGCGTCGCGGCCGTGGCGCGCCGCCTGGAACTGCATGTCCTGGTCGAGCGCCCGCTCGTACACGCGGCCCAGGTCGTTGGCGTGGGCGAGTGCGCTGACGGCGGCCAGCGTGCCCGCGAACAGCAGCCGCTGGATGACGATGATCGAGGCCCTTCTCGGTCGCGAAAACGCGGGGTTGGGGTGCGTGCTCATGGGCTCTGTCGAGGCGCGGGGAAATTAGTGTACCGAGTAGTTCTGTAAATGCGATAGGCAAGACCGGCTGCCCGCGTACCATAGTCCTCGAAGGCCCGGGGCGAGCAATCCGAACAAGACCGCGCGGCCATTCGACTTGCCCCCATGGACTACGACTTCTACCTGGCTTCGCGCTCCCCGCGCCGCGTGCAGCTCCTGCGCGAGGCGGGCTACCGCTTCCATTGCCTGCCGGCCGATGTGCCCGAGGTCGTCCGCGCCGGCGAATCGCCCGAGGATTTTGCGCGCCGGCTGGCGACTGACAAGGCCGGGGCTGTCAGCCAACGGCTCGATGCCGCTGCCGTGCTGCCGGTGGTCGGGGCCGACACGGACGTGTCCATCGACGGGCAGATCCTGGGCAAGCCGCGGGATCGCGCCGATGCCGTGGACATGCTGCTGCGCCTGTCCGGCCGGGCCCACCAGGTGCACACCGCCGTCGTCGTGCGGCGCGGCGACGAGCAGGCCATCGCCGGGACCCGCACGGACGTCTTCTTCGGCCGCGTCACGCGCGCGGAAGCCGAGGCCTACTGGGACAGCGGCGAGCCTGCCGACAAGGCCGGCGCCTACGCGATCCAGGGACTGGCCGGCCGCTGGGTGAAGGAGATCCGCGGCAGCTACAGCGGCGTCGTCGGGCTGCCGGTGTTCGAGACGATGGAATTGCTGCGACGTTTCGGCGTCGAGCCGGGAATGCCCCGATGAGCACCGAAATCCTGGTGAACATCGGCCAGCAGGAGACCCGTGTGGCGCTGGTCGAGGGCGGCGCGGCGCAGGAGATCTATCTGCAGCGCGCTTCGCGCCACGGCCTGGTCGGCAACATCTACAAGGGCACCGTGCAGCGCGTGCTGCCGGGCATGCAGGCGGCCTTCATCGAGATCGGGCTGGAGCGCACGGCCTTCCTGCACGTGGCGGACATGCTCGCGTTGCCCACCGGACAGGGCGACGGCGAGACCACGCGGGTGGACACGCCGCGCCAGTTGCCGCCGATCCAGACACTGCTGCACGAAGGCCAGGACGTGCTCGTGCAGGTGCTCAAGGACCCGCTCGGCAGCAAGGGCGCGCGGCTGACGACCTTGCTGTCGGTGCCGTCGCGCTATCTCGTGCTGCTTCCCTACGAGCCGCACTGCGGCGCCTCGGCGCGCATCGAGGACGAAGCCGAGCGCGCGCGCCTCAAGCAGGTGGTGGCCAAGATCTCGGGCGAGCTGGCGCCGAAGTTCGGCGTCATCGCGCGCACCGCCGCCGAGGGCGTCGAAGAGGGCCCGCTGGCCGCCGATCTGCGCTTCCTGCTGCGGCTGTGGACCGGCATCAGCGAGCAGGCCCGTCGCGCCGGGCCGCGCAGCATGGTGCACGGCGACCTGCCGCTGTCGATGCGCATCCTGCGCGACCTGCTGGGCACCGACGTCGAGCGCGTGCGCATCGACAACCTCGACGAGTTCAAGCGCGTGCAGCAGTTCGCGCGCGTGTTCGTGCCGGAGGCCGCTGCGCGCATCGACCATTACGAGGGCGCCGCGCCGATCTTCGATCTGTACGGCGTCGAGGACGACATCGACCGCGCGCTGGGCCGCAAGGTGGACCTGAAGTCCGGCGGACACCTGGTCATCGACCAGACCGAGGCGATGACCACGGTGGACGTCAACACCGGTGCGTTCACCGGTCACCGCAACCTCGAGGAAACCATCCTCAAGACCAACCTGGAAGCGGCGCAGTCGATCGCGCGCCAGCTGCGGCTGCGCAACCTGGGCGGCATCATCGTGCTGGACTTCATCGACATGCGGAATCCCGACCATCGCGTGCAGGTCATGCGCGCGCTGGAGAAGGAGCTCAAGCGAGACCCGGCGCGCACGCACGTCTACGACTTCTCGCCGCTGGGCCTGGTCGAGATGACGCGCAAGCGCTCGCGCGAGTCGCTCGGCCACATCCTGTGCATGCCCTGTCCCACCTGCGAGGGCCGCGGCAGCATCAAGACCGTCGAGACGCTGTGCCACGACATCGTGCGCGAGGTCAGCCGCGCGTCGCGCCAGTTCGAGGCCCGGCATTTCCTGGTGCTGGCGGCGCCCGCGGTGGTCCAGCGCCTGACCGAGGACGCCGCGATGGGCCTCGCCGAGCTCGAAGCCACGCTCAACCGGCCGATCCGCCTGCAGGCCGAGGGCTCGTACCACCCCGAGAGCTTCGACGTCGTGCCGCTCTGAACGCCGGAGCGGGCACGAGCCCGCCGCGGGACGCCGCGCGTCGGATGCCGTCGCCTGTTCGGGTTCATCCGATGCCGCTTTGCTGATAGCGCCGACTCGCGCCCTTAAACTTGCCTTGCCCATGACTTCCCCTTCCACCTCTTCCGCGCCGAAACCGGTCCGCGCTCCGTTCGCATGGAGCGCGTAAGGCGTCGTTGGTGGACCGCGGCCGTCACGCTGGTGGCGCTCGTGCTGGTGCTCGGCGCACTGATCACGGCGATCTTCCAGCTCGTGATGCTGGTGGCGCCCGGATATCGCGAGGACCTCGCCGACTACGTGTCCCACGTCGCGGGTCAGCCGGTCGAGATCGGCGGCGTGAGCCTGGGCTGGCGCGGCCTCGCCCCGAGGCTGGACCTGACCGACATCACGCTCTACGGCGACGACGAGGAATCCCCGGCGCTGTCGGCCGAACGCCTGCGCATCGGCTTCGGCCTGTCGCGTCTGCTGCACGGCGACACCACGCCCAACCGCGTCGAGCTGTCGGGCGTGGAGCTGTTCGCGCAGATCGACGAGCACGGCAAGTTCAGCCTGCGCGGACTCGACACCACCGGCATGCCGGCGCGCGGAACGCAGGCCTGGCTGCGTCAGCTCGGCCGCTTCCAGAGCGTGCGGCTCAGCCGCTGCGAACTGCTGCTCGACGATGCGCGCCTGCGCGGTCCCAACCCGCGCTTCCGGCTGGTGGACGCCGAGATCCGCTTCATGGACGGGCGCGGCGAAGCCTCGGCGGAACTGTCACTGCCGCCGACCATGGGATCGAGCGTGGTCTTCGAAGCGGACATGGAAGGCGACCTGGAAAAGCCGGAGACCTGGTTCGGTCGCTGGACCGCCAAGCTCGAGGGCCTGACCGCGCTGCCCTGGCTGGATTCGGTCCTGGCCGAAGACGCGTCGGTGCATTTCCGCGACACCGAGATGGTCGTCGACGGCGTGCTCGAACGCGGACAGGTCGGCGCGATCAACGTGCGCCTGGATGCGGACGCGGTGAACGGCCGGCGCGGTACGCGCGAAGCGAATCTCGAAGACATCAGCCTGGCGGCGCGGCTCGCGCCGCAGGCGCAGGGCTGGATGCTCGACATCGGACGGCTCGAGGTTTCGGGCGCGCAGGGCGCCTGGCCGACGACGCAGGCGCGCGTGCGCTACAGCCGCGAGGTCGCGCCTGCAGGTAGCGAGGCGACCGCCACGCTCCCGCACGTCGAAGCCGAAGCTTCCTATCTCAATCTCGCCGACCTCGCGCCGTGGATGAGTCTGCTGCCGAGCGACGGCATCGGCGCCGAGTCCGGTCGTCTGAGCGGTCTGTCCGGCGCGGTGCGAAGGCTGGTGCTGCGCTGGGACGGCGCGACGGACGCTTCGATGCCGCGCTTCAACCTGCGGGCGGATCTGGACGAACTCGCGCTGGCGGCCGGCCCGCAGACGCCGGGTTTCGAGGGTCTGTCGGGCGAGTTCTCCGCCTCCGAGAACAATGGGCGCCTGCGCCTGCGCGACATGCCGTTCGGGCTGCACTTCTCGAAGGTGTTCAGCCGCACGGTCGCGTTCGAAAGCGTGTCGGGCGAGTTGGCGTGGACGCGCACCGGCGAGGGCTGGGACATCCAGTTGCCCAAGTTCGGCTGGCAGCTCGACGGGAGTCGCGGCGAAGGCGCGATGCAGTTGTTCGTGCCGCGCGGCAGCGAAGGGTCGCCGCGCATCAAGCTCGACGCGCGTTTCTCGGCGATCGACGTGACGCGCATGAAGGCGTACATCCCGGCGTTCTGGCCCGACAGCCTGCGTGAATGGTTGCAGCGTGCCATCGTGGCCGGTCGCGCGCCGGCCGCACGATTGCGCATCGAGGGCGCGCTGTCGGACTTTCCGTTCGTCGACAAAAGCGGCCTGTTCGCGCTCGACATCGACGCGGCCGACGCCACGCTCGCATTCGCTCCGGAGTGGCCGGCGATCGAGAAGCTGTCCGCGCACCTGGAGTTCCGCGGCAACAGCCTGGCGATCCGCGGCGACTCGGGCACCGTCACCGGCAATCGTGTCGAGCATGTCGAAGCGTTGATCCCGGATCTGCACGAGCCGCAACTGAGCATCAGCGGCGAGGTGCAGGGCGACGCCACGCGCTTCTACGACTTCCTGCGCGCCTCGCCGCTCGCGCCCACGCTCGCCGGCCTGCTCACACGCACGACCGCCACCGGCGATACGGTCGTGCGGCTCGATCTGGACATTCCGCTCAAGCACGCGCACGACACCGCGGTCGCCGGCGAGATCCAGCTGCGTGGCGTGCGGCTCGACGTCAACGGACTGCCGGAGCCCGTGCTCGACGTGCGCGGCGAGATGCTGTTCGACAATCACTCGGTCAGCTCCGAGGCGCTGACCGGCCAGATGTTCGGCACCGCGGTGAGCGCCAGGCTGCACAAGGAAGAGGACGATGTGCTGCGCCTGCGCGGCGGCTTCGACTTCGTGGCCAGCGCGACCGGAGAAGGCGCCAGCCGCCTGCTGCCGGTGTTCCTGCGCAAGGGCCTGGAAGGCCACAGCCAGTGGCAGGCGGTCGTGCCGCTGACCGGCCAGAACGCTGGAAGCGTGCGACTGAGCTCGAACCTCCAGGGCATCGCGGTCAAGCTGCCGCAACCGATGCTGAAGCCCGCGGAAGCGTCGTGGCCGATCGTCGTCGACCTGGCATCGGAGCGCGTGTTCCCGTTGCGCGTGAGCGTCGAGGTGCAGGACCGGCTCGGCGCCGACCTCGCTTTCACGCGCGACGGCAACGGCGGGATGTACCTGCAACGCGGCCGGCTGCGTGTCGGCGGTGGCACGAGTCCGCATGCGGGCGAAGACGGGCTGTTCATCACCGGCACCACGACCGACCTCGAGCCGATCGCCTGGGTTGCCGCGCTCAACGACGGCGCGCGTACCGACCCGCGGGATGCGGTGACGCAGCCGCCGCCGGTGCCCGCGCTGAGCGCCGAGCTCAACGTCGGAACCCTGTGGCTCGGCGCGCAGCGCATCGAAGGCGTGCGCCTGGCGCACCAGCCGGCACCGGGTGGCTGGTCGACGCGCGTGACCGGCAACGGCGCGCAGGGCGAACTCGGATTTCGCAACAGCGCGGACGGCGGCACGATCAGTGGCCGCTTCCAGCGCGCGCAGTTCGCGGCACGCCGCGTCAGCGAAGGCACGGCCAAACGCGAAGAGGAAGAGCAGGACAAACGCGAGCCGGCCGACCCCAGCCACCTGCCGCGCATGGACCTCGAGATCGAAGACCTGCGCGTCGGCGCCGCGGAACTGGGACGGCTGGAATTCCGCACGCAACGCATCGTCGACGGCCAGCGCATCGACACCTTGCGCACCAGCGGACGCGGCGGGCAGATCGATCTGCGCGGCGAGTGGCGCCGGGTCGCCGAGCGCTCCTCGGCGGATCTGCAGTTCTCGGTCGAGAGCGACTCGGTGGACGAACTGCTCAAGGGACTCGGGTATGCACCGAGCCTGAGCGCGAAGAAGAGCCGCTTCCGCGGCACCTTGAACTGGCCCGCCACGCTGGCGGGCGCGCCGCGCGGCATCCGGCCTTCGGCCGGCGAGGGCTATCTGGAAATCGACGTTTCGAAGGGAGCGCTGCGCCAGGTGGATCCCGGCGCCGGACGCGTGCTCGGCCTGATCAACTTCTGGGCATTGCCGCGCCGGCTGACCCTGGATTTCCGCGATATCGTCTCGGACGGACTGGGCTTCGACGAGATCAAGGGCCGTTTCAACGTCGGGCAGGGCAATGCCGTAACCGACAACCTCGACATCGATGCGACGTCGCTGAAGATGGAAGTTCGCGGACGCGTGGGTCTGATGGCGCGCGACTACGACCAGCGCGTCAGCGTGTACCCGGACGTGTCGGCCGGCGTGACCCTGGGTGCGCTGCTGCTCGGCGGGCCGGCGGCCGGCGTGCTCGCACTGATCGCGCAGCAGGTGCTCGACGGGCCGCTCGACCAGGTCGGACAGCTGAGCTATCGACTCACCGGCAGCTGGGAAGATCCTCAGGTCATCCGCGAGGAACACGGCCTGATTCCGGGCGGTTCACCCGCGCTGCCCTTGCCCAGCACCGCCTTGCCGTCTGCAGGAGCCACGCCATGAGTGCAGTCGCCGCATTGCAGATGAATTCGGGCGACGACGTCGCTGCCAATCTCGCCGCTGCGGAGCGCCTCGTCGAGTCGGCCGCCGCCAGCGGCGCGCTGCTGGCCGCATTGCCCGAGAACTTCGCGTTCATGGGCGCGTACGAGACCGCCAAGCTCGCGCACGCCGAAGCGGACGGCAACGGACCGATCCAGGATTTCCTCGCGGACTGTGCGCAGAAGCACAAGATCTGGGTCGTCGCCGGCACGGTGCCGGTCGCGGTGCCCGGCGATCCGCAGCGCGTGTATGCGGCGAGCCTGGTGTACGACGCGCAGGGCCGTCGCGCGGCGCGCTACGACAAGATCCATCTGTTCGATGTGGATGTGCAGCGTGAAGGTCGCAGCGAGCGGTATCACGAGTCCAAGCACATCGCCGCCGGCGACTGGAAACCGGTGACGGTGGATACGCCGGTCGGGCGCCTCGGACTGTCGGTCTGCTACGACGTGCGTTTCCCCGAGCTGTATCGCGCGCTCGTCGACGACGGCGCCCAGTTGCTGTGCACGCCGGCGGCCTTCACGGCGCGCACCGGCGAGGTTCACTGGGAAATGCTGCAGCGCGCGCGCGCGGTGGAGAACCTCTGCTACGTCATCGCGCCCGCGCAGCACGGCACGCATCCCGGTGGACGCAGCACCTGGGGACACGCGATGGTGGTCGATCCCTGGGGCGAGGTGCTCGCGTGCGAGCCGTCAGGCGACGCCGCGGTAGTAGGCCGCGTGGATCTCGAAAAGCAAAAGGCGCTACGCGCGAGCTTCCCGGCGCTGAATCATCGCCGCGCGTAGCCCGGACGAAGTCCGGGGTTGCACTCCGTATGCGAGGGGAACCCCGGACTTCGTCCGGGCTACGGGTTATGCGGCGTCGCGCATCAGGCCCGTGCCCGGATGGCAGTTGATGTACTCGTAGCGCTGCGCGGCGCCGTCGAACACCGACACCTCGTGGTACAGGCGCAACTTCTGCAGCTTCGCCGCCACGCCCATGAACGTAACGAAGATGCGCAGGTGCGTGGGATGCGCTTCGGCCCAGCGCTCGAGCTGGTCGAGCGAGCGCCAGTGTCCGAGCCCGAAACTCTTCTCGACGGGCTTGCCGTCGAGGTCGATGAACTGCACGTAGCGATTGCTGTAGCAGCCGACCTCGCGCCCGTTGTCGCGCAGGAAATCCATGCCTGCACGCAGCGTGGGTTCGATCTGTTCGAGATAGAGCGTGCGCTCTTCGCCGTCGGTGTCTTCCCAGTCCTGGCCGGAGCGGATCAGGCAGACGTTGTCGTGGCCGGTGATGACGACGCGGCCGCCGAGCGCCGGCTGGCCCTGGCCCACGGCGAGCGCGCCCTTGGCGCTCATCCAGTCGGTCTGCGATGCCGGAAAGCGGTCGCGCATCGAACCCCAGTAGCCGTGCTCCTCGATCTCGCCGCTGAGACGGCTGGCGATCGCGCCGACACCGGGGAAGCGTTCCTTGAAGGCGTAGAGCGTTTCGAACTGCTCGACGCGCGGCATCATGATTTCGCGGAAGTAGCCGATGCCGTCGCGAAGCCGGTCGTCACTGTTCCACCAGCCGGCGAGGCCGGGCTGATTCACCCAGCGTTCGTACTTCTCCGGAGCATCCCAGTACGCGACCGCGATGAGATTGTCGTAGCCGCTCGCATCCTGGTACTCGACCAGGTCGTGGTGAACCGGATCGTCGGCGGCGGACCCGAACGCGCGCACCAGTCCGCGCAACGCGTTCAGTGCGCGCTCGCGCAGCTCCGGTCCTTTCGACTGCACGCCGAAGTAACCCATGACGACCTGCTTGACCGAGGGCGACGCGCGACCGACGAAGGCCGCATAGGGCGGCTGGTAGTCGTCGGCGACGCGGCGCGACAGGCTGCGCGGGCACTTCAGGTGCTGATCGATCGCGGATTCCATCTGCCCTCTCCTCGATGTGGTTCTGCGTTCCGGTGCATTGCCGGAGGATATTCGCGCAGGCTTGCGGTCCGATCGGACCAGCCTGCTGTGTCTCTTGCTCAGGGTTCCAGCCGTTCCACCGTCCAGCCATCGCCTTCGCGACGATAGCGCAGGCGGTCGTGCAGGCGATTGCGGCGGCCCTGCCAGAATTCCACCGACTGCGGACGGATCAGATAGCCGCCCCAGTTGTCCGGCAACGGCACCGGCTGGCCTTCGAGACGCTGCACGTTCGCGGCCAGGCGCTCGTCGAGTTCGTCGCGGGTGGCCACCACGCGCGACTGCAGCGACGTCGCGGCGCCGATCTGGGAACCGCGCGGACGCGATTCGAAATAATCGCGGCTGAGGTCGCGCGACACCTTCTCGACGCTGCCCTCGAAGCGGACCTGCCGCTCCAGGCGATCCCACCAGAACGTGGCCGCCGCGAACGGATGTACGGCCAGTTCCTGGCCCTTGCGCCCTTCGTAGCAGGTGTAGAACGTGAGCCCCGCGTCATGGAAGCCCTTGAACAGGACCACGCGCGCCGACGGCCGGCCATCGGCACCGACCGTGGCCAGCGTGAACGCCGTGGGTTCGATCATGCCGGCGGCGCGCGCATCGCCCAGCCAGGCGTCGAACTGGGCGAGGGGATCGGCGTTCAGCGACGTCTCGATCAGCGGAGGATTGAGGGTGTATTGCATGCGCCACAGTGTGCATCAGCCGGCGCCGCCGGAGCATCCGCTGGCCCGCGACCGTAGCGGTCGGCACAATCGGCGCGTGCCCCACGCCCGAGTCCCCGCGCTCACCCTGACTCCGGAATCCGTCGTTCGATTCCTCGTGGCGATGCTGTTGTGCGCCTGCGCGGGCGTCGCCTCTGCAGTGGCGGCGCCGTCCTTCAGCCTGAGCGACGAGGAGAAGGCCTGGCTGGCGGAGCATCCGGTGCTGCGCATGGGCGTCGACCCGGATTACGCGCCGATCGAGTTCGTCAACGAGCAGGGCCAGTACCAGGGTCTGGTGGCCGACTACACGGTGGCGATCGCGCAGCGTCTGGGCGTGAAGATCGAGCCGCAGCTCGGACTGAACTGGCGCGAAGCCTACGCGCACGGACTGCGCGGCGAGATCGATCTGTTCGGATCCGCGGGGCGCACCGAAGAGCGCGAGCAGGAGTTCCTGTTCACCGAGCCGTATGCCGAGATTTCGTCGGTGATCGTGGTGCGAACCAGCCAGCTCGGCGTCGTGGAGCCCGCGGATCTCGCGAGCCTGAAGGTGGCGCTGGTCGAGGGTTACGCCAACAGCCAGCTTCTGCTCGACCTGTATCCGCAGCTTCGGGTCGAGTTCGATCCCACGATTCTGGTCGCGCTGGAGAGCGTGGCCAGCGGCAGGGCCGACGCGGCCATCGCGCCGCTTCCGATCGCGGCCTACCTGATCCAGAAGCACGGGCTGGCCAACCTGAAGATCGCGGGCTCCAACCCGGTGCGCTCCGCCAAGCTGCACTTCATGGTGCCCAAGGAACTGCCGATCCTCCGCACGCTGGTGTCGCGGGCGCTGCTGTCGATGACGCCAGAAGAGCACCGCGAGATCCAGACGCGCTGGTTCAACGTCAAGTACGAAACCGGACTGGACCCGCGCAAGGTCGGCCAGCAGGTCATTGCAGGCTCGCTCGTCGCGCTGCTGATCATCGCGGCGGTCGCGTGGTGGGGTCTGCTGATGTGGCGCGAGGTGCAGCGCCGGCGCTCGGCCGAATCCGACGCGCACAGCACTGCGCAGCGACTGGCCGAAAGCCGCCTGCAGCTCGAGGAATCGGCGCATCGGCAGCGCGAGATCACCGACTCCATCGTGGGGGCCGTGTTCCAGTTCCGGCTGGATGGCGAAGGCAAGCTGCGCCTCGAGTTCATCAGCGGCCGCCTGCTGCAGGAGCTGGGATTCCACCCGGACGAGCTGGTCGGCTCGGCCCATGAAGGCGGCCTGCATCCGGTCGACGACGACGATCGGGACGCGGTGCGCGCGTCGCTGATCGGCGCGTTGCGCACGCAGGATCGCTGGGAGCACGAATTCCGCGTCAAGCTGCGGGACGGACGCAAGGTGTGGCTGCGCGCCGAGTCGGTGCCGCGGCGGGAAGCCGATGGCCACGTGGTGGCGAGTGGTTACCTGTCCGATATCACCGAGCGCAAGGGAATGGAAACCTCGCTCGAACAGGTTCGCGCCGATCTGACGCGGGCGCTGTCCACGGCCGCGTTGCAGTTGCGCGCGGTACTGGACAACTCGCCGGCAGCGATCTGGGCGCGCGAGCTCAACGGCGCCTATCAGTTCGCCAACGAATCGTTCCGGCGCCTGTTCGATCTTCCTCCGGGTGATCTCGCCAGCCGGCCGGTCGGCGAGCTGATGCAACCCTCATTGGCGGCCACGTTCGATGCCAACGATCGCAAGGTGCTGGAGACGCGGCGCAACGCGAGCTTCGTCGAAGTGATGCAGCGGCCCGGCGGCGCGCGCCACCTGCTGATGGTGAAATTTCCGCTGATCGACGAGGGCAAGGTCATCGCCATCGGCGGCACCGGCATCGACATCACCGAGCAGATCCGCCTGCAGGAAGAACTGCGACGGCTCAACGCCACGCTCGAGCAGCGTGTCGAGAATCGCACACGCGAACTGCGCGAGACGCTCGACGAACTGGCGCGCGCGCGCGAGGCGGCCGAGACGGCATCGCGCGCCAAGGGCGAATTCCTGGCCAACATGAGCCACGAGATCCGCACCCCGATGAACGCGATCCTCGGCCTGTCGCACCTGGCGCTGAAGACCGACCTGAGTTCGCGCCAGCGCGACTATCTCGGAAAGATCAGCAGCGCCGGCCAGTCGCTGCTCGGCCTGATCAACGACATCCTGGATTTCTCCAAGATCGAGGCGGGCAAGCTGGTCGTGGAGCACATCGAGTTCGATCTCGATGTCGTGCTCGACAATCTGTCGACGGTGGTCGGGGCCAAGGCGTCCGAAAAGGGGCTCGAGTTCTCCATCGACCGGCCTGCCGATTCACCGCAACTGTTCGGCGATCCGCTGCGTCTGGGACAGGTGCTGGTCAATCTCACGAACAACGCCGTCAAGTTCACCGAGCGCGGCGAAGTCGCGGTGCACGTCGAAGTCGAGGCGCAGAGCGAGTCGAACTGCCGGCTGCGCGTGCGCGTGCGCGACACCGGCATCGGACTGTCCGAGGAGCAGCAGGTCCGCCTGTTTCGCTCGTTCGAGCAGGCCGACGCCTCGATCACGCGCAAGCACGGCGGTACCGGCCTGGGCCTGGCCATCAGCAAGCAGTTGGTGAGCCTGATGGGCGGCGAGATCGGTGTCACCAGCGAGCCGGGAAATGGCAGCGTGTTCTGGTTCAACATCGGACTCGGGCGCTCGAATGCGCGGCGCACGCGCACGCCATCGACGACCGTGCGCGGCCTGCATGCGCTGGTCGTCGACGACAACCGGACGGCGCGCGAGATCGTCGGGCGTTACCTGGGCTCGTTCGGGATCGCGCACGAGCAGGCAGCGGACGGCGCGACCGCGCTCGACCTGATCGAGCACGCCGATCCCCCGTTCGACCTGGTGCTGATGGACTGGAAGATGCCCGGTACGGATGGTCTTGCCTGTGCGCGCGAGATCCGCCGCCGTGCAGCGCCGCAACGCGGGCCGCGGATCATCCTGTCGTCCGCGTTCGCGCGCGAAGAACAGTTCGGCGAATCGGACGGCAAGCCTTTCGACGGCTTCGTGCTCAAGCCGGTCAACCCGGCGGTGCTGTACGAAAAGATCCGCGCCGCCTTCGGCGAGTCGGCGGCGGTGCCACAGAGCGGACCGGCGCGCGAGGAGACGCTGGCCGCACGCGGGCTGCGCGGACTGTCGGTGCTGCTGGTCGAGGATCACCCGGTCAACCAGCAGATCGCTCGCGAGTTGCTCGAAGGTGCGGGCATTCGCGTCGCCATTGCCGGCGACGGTGCGCAGGCGCTCGCGCGCATCGACCAGGAGCGCTTCGACGTCGTGCTGATGGACATGCAGATGCCGGTGATGGACGGGCTCGAAGCCACGCGCCGCCTGCGTGCCGATCCGCGGTTCAAGCTGCTGCCGATCGTGGCGATGACCGCCAACGCCATGCAGCAGGATCGCGATGCCTGCCTTGCGGCCGGCATGAACGAGCACATGGCCAAGCCCATCAACGTGGTCGAGATGTTCGGCGCGATCCGGCGCTGGAGCGGTCGCGAGCAGTTTCCGGTGGAGGACGAAGAGCCCGCGCAGATCATGCTCCAGCGTCCGATCGATCCGGCCAGCCTGCCGGGCGCGGACGTGCTGGACGCCATCTCGGGGCTGCGCCGCACGCAGGGCGACCTGGCGCGTTACCGGCGCCTGCTGGAAATGTTCGTGCACACCGAGGCCGACGTGGTGACACGCATCGAAGCCGCCGTGCAGCGCGACGACCGGCCGACGGCCTGCCGTCACGCGCATTCGCTGAAAGGCGTCGCCGCAACGGTGGGCGCGCAGGAACTGGCGGCCGTGGCCGCGACGGTGGAGGAATACCTGCGCCATGGCGGAGATCCCGATCCGGCACTCGAGCAGCTCGAGGCAGCCGTCTGTGCCGTGATCGTGCCGCTGCGCGAGTGGCTGGAAGTCCATCCCCGTGAAGAGGCGCCGATTCCCGACGCCACGACGTTGCCGCTCAGAAAGCTGCTCGACACCTTGCGCGATCAGCTCGACCAGGACGACACCGCGGCGCGCGACACGCTCGAGAATCTCGACACCACGCTGGGGGCGCACCCGGCCAGGCTCTATCTGAAGGGCCTGCGGCACGCCGTGGCGGAGTACGACTTCCCGTCGGCCAAGGCCGCGCTGTCGTCGCTGCGGGACGCCCTGACCCGGAATTGACCGGCGCCGCGCGCAGCCAGGCTCCGTGACGCACCCGTCGGGCGCACCCCCGAAGCACGGCGCCGACGTCGTCCACGGAGGCGGTGATGCCCTTCACCGGAAGCGGGCGGCACGCGCGCTCGTCTTGGTGTAAGAAGAGTGAGGAGAATTTTGTGGAGTCGGACGTCGTGCGCTGCCAAAAGGCGGCGCCGCGACATTCTCGGTTTCGTCTGGAGTGCGGGGGGAGGACGTGGACGACGACAGCGGAAGCGACCGGGACTCGATCCTCGTGGTGGACGATATTCCCGCGAATATCGAAGTCCTGTCCGGGATCCTGCGTGGCGAGTACCGGGTGCGGGCAGCCACCAACGGTGTTCGCGCGCTCGAGATCGCGGCGGGTGATTCCGCGCCGGACCTGATCCTGCTCGACGTGATGATGCCGGACATGGACGGCCTGACGGTGTGCCGTCGATTGAAGGCCGATCTGCGCACGCGCCACATCCCGGTGATCTTCGTCACCGCCATGAGCGAGATCGACGACGAGGCCCAGGGTTTCGAAGCGGGCTGCGTGGACTACGTGACCAAGCCAGTCAGCCCCTCGATCGTGCTGGCCCGCGTGCGCACGCAGCTCTCGCTGGCCAACCAGAACCGCGCGCTCGAACGCCAGGTGCGCATCCGCACCAGCGAGCTCGAGCGCACGCGCCGCGCCGTCATCCGCTGCCTGGGCAAGGCCTCGGAGTTCAAGGACGACAACACCGGACTGCACGTCGTGCGGATGAGCCAGTACTCGCGCGCACTGGGTCTTGCGGTGGGCATGAGCGAGGTCGACGCCGACCTGCTGATGCTGGCGTCGCCGATGCACGATGTCGGCAAGATCGGCGTGCCGGACAGCATCCTCAAGAAGCCGGGAAAGCTGACGCCCGAGGAATGGGCGCTGATGCAGCAGCACGTGCACTTCGGCGCGCTGATCCTCGGCGACCAGGATTCCGAGCTGCTGCAGATGGCCAAGACCATCGCGCTGACGCACCACGAGAAATGGGACGGCTCCGGTTACCCGGCGGGATTGGCGGGAGAGGACATCCCGCTGGTGGGACGCATCACCGCGCTGGCCGACGTGTTCGACGCCCTGACCAGCGTGCGGCCGTACAAGCGCGCCTGGAGCCTGGACGAGACGGTCGACTACATCCGCAAGGAGCGCGGCCGGCACTTCGATCCGCTGCTGGTCGACAAGCTCGCGCAGGTGCTTCCGGAGTTCGACCGCATCAAGACCTATTACGCGGACCAGGCGGAAGGGCATTCGTAGCCCGGGAGCGTCGCCCGAATCCAGAGCAGGAGCCCCGGACTTCGTCCGGGCTACGGGTGCTGGCGATGCCTCAGTAGAATGCCGCTCTCATCACCTCACCGGAATTCATCAGCCATGACCCGCTTCCGTGCCCTGCGCGTCCACCAGGTGGAAAAAACCCTGCTGTCGAAGTTCGAAGACCTTTCGATCGACGACCTGACGCCCGGCGAAGTCGTCGTCCGCGTCGCGTATTCCTGCCTGAATTTCAAGGACGCCCTGGCCGTCACCGGCAAGAGCCGCATCATGCGCGCGATGCCGCGCGTGGCCGGCATCGACCTGTCGGGCACCGTGGAGTCCAGCAGCGACCCGGCCTACAAGAAGGGCGACGAGGTGCTGGTCACCGGCTGCAACCTCGGCGAACTGCTGGACGGCGGCCTGGCGGAAATGGCGCGCGTGCCGGCCTCGGCGGTCGTGCCGCTGCCCAAGGGCCTGAGCCTGCACGACGCGATGGCGCTGGGCACCGCGGGCTTCACGGCGGGCCTGGGCGTCAAGCGCATGCTCGAGAATCATCAGGCGCCCGAACTGGGCCCGATCGTCGTCACCGGTCCGACCGGCGGCGTCGGTTCCATCGCCATCCAGATCTTCAAGCGCTGCGGTTTCGAAGTGATCGCACTCACCGGCAAGAAGGCCGCGGCGGAGGATTACCTGCGCAAGCTCGGCGCCGACCAGATCGAGGATCGCACCACGCTCGACCTCGGCAAGAAGCCACTGGAAGCCGCCCGCTTCGGCGGTGCGCTCGACAACCTCGGTGGCGAGACGCTGGCGGGCCTGACCCGCAACATCCGGCAGTGGGGCACCATTGCCAGCATTGGTCTGGCGCAGAGCCACGAGCTGACGACCACGGTGATGCCCTTCATCCTGCGCGGCGTGTCGCTGCTGGGCATCAACTCGGTGGAAGTGCCGCGCGAGTGGCGCCTCGACGTCTGGAACAAGCTCGCCGGCGACTGGAAGCCGAAGAACCTGTCCGACATCGTGCGTCGCACGATCACGCTCGACGAAGTGCCGGCCGCCTGCGCCGAACTGATGGCGAGCAGCGTGCAGGGTCGCTACGTGGTGAAGATCGGCTGAGGAGCTGATGTAGCCCGGACGGAGTCCGGGGTTGCGCTCCGTATGCGAGCGAACCCCGGACTTCGTCCGGGCTACGACGCCGGTCTGCCTCTCCCCCTGCATTTTTCACCGGGACAGGGAGCCGGAATTCAGGGATCACGCCGCGAGGCGCCGCCCTCAGCTTCGCGTATCGAACTCCGCCAGCAGCCGCGGAACGCTGTCCTCGGTGGTCTCAGCGGCGGGCTCTTCCGGCCAGCGCGGCGCCTCGCCGGCGTCGATCGACTCGCCGATGACGGGGAACGCAAAACAGAACGAGGTGCCGCGGCCGTCGTCGTTGGGCTTGGCCCAGATGCGCCCGCGGTGGCGCTCCACGATGCGCTTGCAGACGGCCAGGCCGATGCCGGTGCCCGGGTACTGCTCCTGGGAATGGAGCCGGCGGAAGATCTGGAACACGTCGGCGGCTTTTTCCGGATCGATGCCGATGCCGTTGTCGCGCACCGTGATCAGCCACTCGTTTCCGGAGCGCCGCCCCGAGATCATGATGTTCGGCGGCGCCTCGCCGTGGAACTTGAGCGCGTTGCCGACCAGGTTCTGGAACAGCTGGGTGAGCTGCTGGCTGTCGCCCTGGATCGTCGGCAGGTCGCCGATCAGGAATTCGGCGCCCAGCTCCTGCACGGCGGTCTGCAGCAGCGACAGCGAGGCTTCCAGCGCGTCGCGCAGGTTCACCGGCTGGAACGGCTTGGGTTCGTGGCCCAGGCGCGAATAGTCGAGCAGGTCCACGATCATGCGCTGCATGCGCGTGGCCGCGGCGGTCAGGAAGTCGAGATATTCCTGCGCCTCGGCGTCGAGCTTGTCGCGGTAGCGTCGCGCGAGCAGCCCGGAGAATCCGCCGATGGCGCGTAGCGGCTCCTGCAGATCGTGCGAGGCGATGTACGCGAACTGCTGGAGTTCCTGGTTGCTGCGCGCGAGTTCGGCGTTGGCGCGGCCCAGGTGCTCGTTGTTCTCCTGCACGCTGAGCTGCGAGCGCTTGCGTTCGAGCAGGTTGCTGACCATTTCGCCGAACAGCTTGAGCAGCGTCGTGAGCTGAGTCGGCCACGCCGTCTCGTGCTCGACCGCGTCGAAGCCGACGTAGCCGCGCACCTCCGAGCCGCTGTGCATCGGCACCAGCAGGATCGACTTGATCGACTCGGACTCCCACTCGACCTGCTCGGCCGCGGCGTCCGCCGGCAGCGCCGAGACGCGATCGATCGACACCACTTCACCGCGCTGGATGCGCGACAGGCACCACGCGTAGGTGCTGGAAGACAGGTCCTGCAGGCGATCGCGCTGTTCGGCGATGCCGCGGCCGCACCATTCGTGCGTGCAGCTCACCTTCTCGCGCGACGGCGAGAATTCGAAGATGTAGGCGCGATCCACCTCGGCGAAGCGGCCGACTTCGCCCAGCGCGTCGGTGATCGACTCGTCGGCCTCTTCCACCGGCACGCTGATGAAGCCGGTCGACAGGCGCGTCACCAGCGACTCGAAGCGCATCCGCCGGTCCAGTTCGGACAGCGTGCGATGGCGTTCCGAGATGTCCAGCAGCAGGCCGCAGATCAGCGTGCGTCCGGGCGCCGGCAGGTGGATGGCGCGCAGTTCGCAGGGCACATCGGTGCCATCGGTGCGGCGCACCATGAACGGTACTTCCAGCTTCTCGCCGCCGACGGCGCGCTGGATCAGGCTGCGGCAGTAGGCCTCGGTGCTCATGCCCTGCTGCTCGGGAGGCGCGATATCCATCGGGCTCATGCCGATCAGCCGGGTCCGGGGATGGCCGGTGAGCTTCGAGAAGTTCTCGTTGGCATCGGTGATCTGGAACGCCTCGACGTGGAACACCCACATCGCGTCGGGTCCGTGCTCGGCGATGGCACGCTGCTGGGCAATGACGTTCTGCAGCTCGGACAGGCGCTGGTTGACGGCCGAGGCCATCTCCGTGAACGGACGGGAGATCCCTTCGGGCGCGCCGCGCGTGGCGTGGCCGATGCGCAGGGAGTCTTCGCCGCCCGCCAGTTTCTGCACGGCTTCCTGCATCGCGTTCAGGCGGCGGTCGAGCAGGTCCACGAACCAGGCCCCCGCCGAGGCCACCAGCACCAGCGCGGCCAGCACGTAGGGCAGCGCGCTGGGCATGTCCGAGAGCAGGCCGAGCTGACCCAGGCCGAACACGGCGGTGGCCATCAGCACGGCGAACGCGAAGCTGTATTTGAGTGACACCGGTCCTGCCTTTTCCTGTTGCCCTTGCGGGCGCACCCGGATTGTCCTGCGCGCGCCGATGAAATGCGATGCATCACCCGATCGGCGCGGGCCATTCTTACTACTTACGGTCGGCACGCGCGATTCGTACGGTGCGGACGGCCGCGCGGACGATGGCTACCTCAGGATTTGTCATGACCCTCAATCGCACCCCGACCTGGCTTGCCTCGATGCTGATCCCGCTGGCGCTGCTGCTGCCGGGCTGCGACTCCAGGATCTCCTCGGGGCTCGGGGACGCCGTCGGCGGCCCGGACGGCGGGACCGCCGAGCCGCGGACCTACAGCGTATGCGCGGCCGGCACGATTTCGCGCGATGCGCTGATCGCGTTCTTCGACGCCCGCGAAGGCGACACCATCGAGTTCTGCGCCGGCCGGTTCGACCTGCCCACCGGCCTGATCCTCAACGGCAAGCGCGGCATCACGATCAAGGGCGCGGGCATGGACCGCACCTTCCTGTCGTTCAAGAACAGTGATAGCGCCGAGGGAATCAACGCGACGCACGCGGACGGGCTGATCGTCGACGGCCTGACCATCGAGGACACCCCGGGCAACGGCATCCGCGTGTTCCGCTCGGAGCAGGTGGTGCTGCGCAACGTGCGCACGCGCTGGCGCGATGCCGCCGGCCGCGACGAGACCCAGGCCGGGTATACGCCGCGCTTCCAGGCCGGTGCCTACGGTCTGTACCCGGTGGAATCGCGGCACGTGCTGATCGAGGGCTGCGAGGCGCACGGCGCGAGCGATGCCGGCATCTACGTCGGCCAGACCTCGGACGTGGTCGTGCGCAACTGCCTGGCGACCTACAACGTCGCCGGCTACGAGTTCGAAAACACCTTTCGCGCCGTGTTCGAGGACAACGTCGCGACCAGGAACGTCGGCGGCTTCCTGGTGTTCGACCTGCCCGACCTGCGCCAGTACGGCGAGAAGAACGTGGTCCGGCGCAACAAGAGCTATGCCAACAACACCGACAACTTCGCGCCGGTAGGCAACATCGTGGGCCTGGTGCCACGCGGCACCGGCATGCTGATCCTGGCGTCCGATCAGCTCGAGATCTACGACAACGAGATCTACGACAACGACACGCTCGGCATCGCGATCATCAATTACGGGCTGGCCGATCCGAATCAGCCGGACCCGCGCTACGACTTCTATCCCGAAGGCATCGAGATCCGGCACAACCAGTTCCGCGACAACGGCGGCAACGTGCAGCTGCCGAGTGCGGATCGCGGCGAAGCCTCGGTCCTGCCGCTGCTGCTCAAGCTCAAGAATCTGGGCCGTTCCGCGCATATCGTCTGGGACGGCGCGGTCGACGCACCCAACGGCTGCACGTCGATTCCCAAGGATGCGGACGGCGTTGCGCTGACGCAGCCCAACGCCGCACGTCCGCACGAGGAACAGGGCGGGCGCACCGACGAGCGCGGCCGACCGAACGTGCTGCGCGAGGACGCGACGCCCACCTGCAAGTGGAACGCCTGGAAGTTCGGCACCGACGGCGCGCTCAAGCTGCCGGAGAACGGGGTGTGCATCGCGGCCGACAACACCTACTCCAACACCCAGCCCGGGACCTTGCTGAACACCGAGTTCCTGCGCGCCAACATCACGTCGAGCGACCCGGTACAGCTCGTCCTCGACCTGCTCAAGCCGGCATCGACGGACCTGACGCCGCATCGCTGCGATCTGCCGACCCGACCCGACCCGGTGCTCGACCTGCCGTACGTGCCGGATCCGGACAGCGAGGACGCGCGGCCCGATCCTGCGGTCGTGACGGCGGCCTGCACCGGCGGCACTGCAGGGCAGGTCAATCGCGCGGCGCTGGCGTACGACTGCCCGCGGCTCGAGCAGTACGGGCTGTTCGCCGAGGCGCAGGACCCGACGAAGAACGCCAGCGGCGGTGGCGTTCCCTACGAGCTCAACACCGCACTGTTCAGCGACTACTCGACGAAGTACCGCTTCCTGTTCATCCCGCCGGGCCAGACCGCGGTCTACCGTGATCACACGAACGGCGTGACCGCCACGCTCGACTTCCCGGTGGGAACGGTGATTGCCAAGACGTTCGCGTTCCGCAAGGAGGACGGGACGGGCACGCTGGTGTCGGAGAACGTCGTCGAGACGCGCCTGCTGATCAAGCGGCAGAAGGCGGATGGCAGCGTGCAGTGGGTGGGCTTGCCTTACGTCTGGAGTGGCAGCGGCACGACGCGCGTCGCCGAACTCAAGCTGGAAGGCAGCACCGCGTCGGTCGAATACGACTATCTCGATCCGGATCCCGGCGTGAAGAACGCCGACGGCAGCCGCAAGCGCTACACCGGCGCCACCGCGAGCTATCGCGTTCCGGCAGCGCTGAACTGCCTGACCTGCCACGCGGGCGACGATCGCGAACCCGGCAGCGCACCGATCGGGCCCAAGGCGCGCAACCTCAATCGCGACCATGACTACGCGGGCGTGGGCAGCATCAACCAGCTCCAGCACCTGAAGAATCTCGGACTGCTGACCGGGCTGCCGGCAGACACGTCGACCGTCGAGCGCCTGCCTCGGTGGAACGTCCCCGGCTCCACCGGTCAGTTGCCGGCCTCGCCCCAGGACGTGCACCTGCGTGTGCGCGCGTACCTCGAGACCAACTGCATGCACTGCCACAACCCGCGCGGCGCGGCGTCGAACAGTGGCCTGTCGCTGGACTACTACCGCACGGTCAACGTGCAGTACGGCATCTGCAAGAAGCCCGTCGCGGCAGGTCGTGGGTCTGGCGGCAAGCGTTTCGACCTGATCCCGCGTGACGCGGACGGATCGATCCTGCCGTTCCGCCTTGCATCGGCGGAGGCCGGCGTGAAAATGCCGCCGATTGCACGCAGCCTTGCGCATGGCGAGGCCGTGAACCTGGTGACGGAATGGACGGACTCGGTGTTGCCGACGGCGGATACCGAAGACGAGGAGGTTTGCGCCGGCGGAGGGCTGGGCGGCCTGCCGCTGAGCGTTCCGGCGATCGCGCGGGCTTATGCGGAAACGGCGAAGGCGCTGACGTCGGCGGATCAGCGACGCGCCAGGGAAGCGCCGCGTCCCTGAAGGGCGCGGTGCCGATCAGCGCGGACGAAGGCGCGGGTTTCACAAACAACCCCGGACTTCGTCCGGGCTACGGGGTCTTCGTCCTTGCGAATTGCCACCCGCGCCGTCAACCGCTAGAACAGCGTCATTCCACTACCCGGTAATTCCATGGAACCGCTGCTGATCGGCAAGGGCGAAACGCCCCAGGTCATTCTTCCGAAGTACGCCAACCGGCACGGTCTGATCGCCGGTGCGACGGGAACCGGCAAGACGATCACGCTGCAAGTCCTGGCCGAGGGATTTTCCGAACTGGGCGTGCCGGTGTTCGCAGCCGACATCAAGGGCGATCTGTCCGGCGTGGCGATGGCGGGCGAGGCCAAGCCCAAGCTGGCCGAGCGCGCCGCGCAGATCGGGGTCGCCGGCTACGCACCGCAAGCCTGTCCGACGGTGTTCTGGGACGTCTTCGGCGAACAGGGTCACCCGGTGCGCGGCACCGTCTCCGACATGGGTCCGGATCTGCTGGCGCGGCTGCTCGATCTTTCGGACGTGCAGCAAGCGGTGCTGATGCTGGTCTTCAAGTACTGCGACGACCAGGGTCTGGCGCTGCTCGATCTCAAGGATCTGAGAGCGGCCTTGTCGCACGTGGCCGAGAACGCCAAGGCGCTGGGGCCGGACTACGGCCTGATCAGCACCTCGTCGGTCGGCGCGATCCAGCGCGGCCTGATCGGGCTCGAGCAGGACAGTGGCAATGCGTTCTTCGGCGAACCGGCGCTGGAGCTGGCGGACCTGATGCGCGTCGACCTGTCCGGTCGCGGCATCGTCAACGTGCTCGCTGCGGACAAGCTCTACCAGAAGCCGCGCCTGTACTCGACGTTCCTGCTGTGGCTGCTGGCCGAACTGTTTGAGGAACTGCCCGAGGCGGGTGATCTGGAAAAGCCCAAGCTCGTGTTCTTCTTCGACGAGGCGCACCTGCTGTTCAATGACGCGCCGAAGGCGCTGCTCGAGAAGATCGAGCAGGTCGTGCGCCTGATCCGCTCCAAGGGCGTGGGCATCTACTTCGTCACGCAGAATCCGCTGGACCTGCCGGACACGGTGCTGGGTCAGCTCGGCAATCGCGTGCAGCACGCGCTGCGCGCGTTCACGCCGCGCGACCAGAAAGCGGTCAAGGCGGCGGCCGAGACGTTACGCGTGAATCCGAAGCTCGACGTCGAAGCGGTGATCACGACCTTGGGCGTCGGCGAGGCGCTGGTGTCGACGCTGCAGGAAGGCGGCATCCCGGGCATCGTCGAGAAGACGATGATCCGTCCACCGAAGTCGCGCATGGGGTCCATCACGCCGGCGGAGCGTCAGCTCATCATCGGCCGCAGTCCGGTGTCGGGTCGTTACGAGAAGGCCGTGGATCGCGAGTCCGCGTACGAATTGCTGACGCAGCGCGCGAACCGCGCCGCGGAAGATGCCAGCGCCGCCAAGGCGCAGGCCGATCAGGTGAAAGCGGATGCCGCCGCGGCGAAGGCGGCAGCCAGGGCCGACGCCGACTGGAAGAAGGACGTTCGTGATGCCTACGGGCCGGCCTCTCGTGGCCGGGCGCCCGCCGCACCGCGCGCGCCATCACGACGCAGCGATACCGTCGTCGAGACGGCGGTGAAGAGCGCCACGCGCAGCCTGGCGACGAGCATCGGAAGCCAAGTGGGACGCAGCTTGCTGCGCGGCATCCTCGGCTCGCTGACGAAGCGCTGATCCGGCCCGGCGCGTGAACCGCTCGCGCTACTGGGTTCACATCGCGTTCTGGCTGCCGGCGTTGGTGACACTGGCGCTGATCGTGCTTGGCGCCCAGACCCGCGGCGGCGTGATGGACAGCGAAGGCGACGTGCGCCACTTCGTCGTCATGGCGGTCTGCCTGCTCGCGTTGTCGTGGATCGTCGCGGCGCGCGCCTACGACGCCGGCATGCCGGGATGGATGTCGGTGCTCGCCGTGCCGGCGGCCATCGCGTTCCTGCCGTTCTCGGCGCTGGGACTGGGATTGCTGCTGACGTCCGACCGGCGCCGCGCGAGCGAACCGGTGAAGCTGTGGTGGATGATTCCGTCCGCTGCCGCGGGAATCGGGCTGGCTTATGGCGTGTCGCTGATGCTGCGTTAGCGGCGCGGATCACGTCGCTCGCGTAGCCCGGACGAAGTCCGGGATTTCGCCTCGTCGACGAGGGCATCCCGGGATTGGTCCGGGCTACGGTCGGGCCGGCTCGAAGACCCGGATCAGCGGGCGTAGGGTGCGCTCCGCGCACGCGGTGAGCGCCATTCGCGTGCGCACGGCGCACCCTACGGATTTCGCCCCTTGAAATTTCGGATGAGCTTCAATCCGTCCGCCCCGTCGTTGTAGAACCTGGGCAGGCGCTGCTCCTCGATATATCCGCGCTTTGCGTACAACGCGCGTGCGACCGCGTTGTCGGCTCGAACCTCCAGCGTCACCGCGCTGCGCCGTTCACATTTTGCGGCTCGTTCCGCGGCCTCGACGAGCCGGTTGCCGATTCCCAGACCCCGCGCCTGCGGGTCGACCACGACGGAGTAGATGCGCGCCTTCGTGCTGCGGGCGCGAAGCAGCAGCACCAGATTGCCGAGCAGGGCCTCGTCACCGGTTGCGACGAATACGCGTGCGCTCGCGGCGGTGACGAAGCGGCGGATGCTGCGCACCGACATCCGGTCCGAAGGAAACAGCGCTTCGAGCGCGAGCATCGCGGGAACATCGGCCAGCTTCGCGGCGCGCACCCGGATCCGGCTCACGCTGGGCTGCCGGCCGCGCATGGTTAGCGCGTGTCCTTGGTTCGCGCCTCCAGGCGCCGCACGAAGAACTCCATGACCTTGCGATACAGCGCTTCCTTGAGGAACAGGTCCTCGACGCCGTAGTCGATGTTCGGGTTGTCGTTGACCTCGACCACCTTCACGACGGTGCCGAACTGCTTGAGGTCCACGCCGTAGAGCCCGCGGCCGACGGCGCGGGCTGCCTGCACCGCGATGCTCAGCACGTTCTTCGGAACGTCCTTGACGTCGATCGTCTCGTGGTTGCCCTCGTGCTTCTTGGCGCCCTCGCGCTTCACCACCTGCCAGTGGCCTTCAGCCATGTAGTAGCGGCAGGCATACAGCGGTTCGCCATCGAGCACGCCGACACGCCAGTCGTACTCGGTGGGCTCGAAGGACTGGCCGATGATGATGTCGCTGCGCTCGAGCAGCTCGCGTGTCTCGCGCTTGAGCTCGGCCTCGTTGTCGACCTTGATGACGCCCTTCGAGAACTGCGAGTCGGGCTGCTTGAGCACGCAGGGGAAGCCCAGCTCGCGCGCGACCGACGACACGTTGCCGCGATGGATCAGAACCGTCTTGGGCTGCGGAATGCGGTGGCGATCCATCAGCTCCGCGAGAAACACCTTGTTGGTGGCGCGCAGGATCGACACCGGGTCGTCGACGACGATCAGACCCTCGCGTGCCGCACGACGGGCGAAGCGGTAGGTGTGGTGGTTCACCGCCGTGGTTTCGCGGATGAACAGCGCGTCGTATTCGGCGACGTGGCCGTAGTCCGACTTGTCGATGAAGTCCACTTCGAAGCCGAGCTTCTCCGCGGCCTTCTCGAACAGCTTGAGGGCGCGCGCGTTCGAAGGCGGTTCCTTCTCGTCCTCGTTGACCAGGATCGCCAGGTCGTAACGCGCGGAGTCGCGACGTGCACGCGGCATGCGCCGGCGCGTGAAGTAATCGCGCGCAGCCTGGTGCATCAGCTCGCGGTGCGAGGTCGGCACCTCGCCGAGAGCGATCGGACCCAGCTGCGCGACGCGCCACTCGTCGCCGCGATAGACGAACGTGGCCTGCAGCAGCGGCGCGGGAAACAGGTTGAACAGCGCCCGTGCGAGACGTTCGTGCCGCTTCGACGGGGAATTGCCGAAATAGACGTTGAGTACGTACTCGGGCGAGCCGATGCGCGCGAGGCTGGTCTGGATCAGTTCCTCGATCTCGTCGTTGAGGACGCTCGGCGCTTCGGCGAGCTTCAGATCCTGGATCGTCGTGATGTCGGGCAGCGGGCGATGCCCGCGCGCACCGGCGAGCAGCGACACGTAGTAGCCCGTGGTCTGGTAGCCGAAGCTGCGGCACAGGTTGTAGACGCGCACGTTGCGCGCGAGCGTTTCGGGTTCGAGCGAGAGGTATTCCCAGGCGGTGACGATCTGCATGCCGGGAATCTGCAGCGGCCAGTCGGAACGCGTGTCGACAACGACGAGGCCGCTCATCGGGTGTACTTCAAAAGAGGTGGCAGGACGCGAGCGCGCGCATGCCGGAAAAGGGCCGCGGCACTACGGGACGGACGGTGGAGACAAAGCCGTCGTCTCATCGGAGACAGGGCCCCGGAGGTTCTTCGGCGCGCGCGTTGGGCATGGAGGAAGCGATCGGTTGATGGAGGTTGTCGACCGCCCGCGCATGCTAGCAAAGAGTCCCTCCGCCAAGTGCCGCCGCATGCCCCGAAGCGTGTTGCCAAAGGCGAGGGCGCGGCTTACCGTCGCGAACTCCGGCGCGCCTCCGCCATCCGACGGTCCCCAATGCTCATGCCGCACCTGCGCACCTGCCTTGCCGCGATGGTCGCGGCGCTTGCTTCGGCGGCTGCGGTCGCAGCGCCGCTGCCGGTGAAGATCGAACGATTCGAAGGCGAGGTGGTGCAGGTCATCGGTACGGTGCACAGCGGCGTACTTCCGGGCAAGAACCTGGAGCAGGGGACGCAGATCCAGACCGGTACCGACGGTCGCGCCGACCTTTCGCTGAGCGGTGCGCCGACGGTCTCGGTCGGTGGCAATACCGATCTGCTGGTGCACAGCGTCGAGAAGGGCGCGCTCCGCCTTCGCGTCGCGAGCGGCGCATTGCGAATTGATTCGCGGGCGGCGGGGCCGCATCAGGCCAGGGACGTGCGGCTCAATGTCGGCGATCTGAGGCTGCGGATTTCCGGAGCCGAGGGATGGACCGAACTGAGTGATCGCGGCGGACAGGTCTGCCTCATCGCCGGCGCGATCGACGCACAGCAACCGAGCGGCGCCGTGCGACTGGATGTGCCGGGACAGTGTTTGCGGCAGTCCGGGCTCACGGCGCAATGGTCGATGGTGCCCTTGAGCGTGCTCGAGGAGCGGGTTGCGCTGCTGGGCGTCCGCGCCCCGGCGGTTGCCCTGGAGCCGAAGCCCGAACCGAAGATCAAGGCACTGCCGCTCCCGGTCGAACCCGAGCCCGCGGTGGTTGCGCTCGTCGAGCCGGCTCCCGCGGCTGAGTCTCCCAAGCCGGTCGCCATCACGCCGGCCGTTGCTCCTGCGCACGTCGTCATCGAAAAGGCGCCCGCGGCCGCTGCTCTTCGTACGCCGGCCCTGCCGGTGGAAACCGTGGCGCCAGTCGTCAAGGCGGCAGAGCCGGTAGCGGGCGAAGCCAAGCCGACACCGCCGCCGGTCGAGGGCAAGCCGACGCCGCCGATCGCGGTCGCCACCGCTCCCGTCAAGGATCCCGAGATGCCTGCCGCCAGCGTCGTGACAATGGCCACACCGGCGCCCATCGAGACGCCGGTGTGGCCGAATCTGCCAGTCACGCAACCCAAAGCGCCTGTTGTCGAGCCGGTCGCGCCTACGGCCAAGGCATCCGCGAAGCCGCAATCCACCCCTTTGCCGGCGGCTCCTTCACCTGTCCAGGCAGAGGCAGCATCGAGCAGCGCGGTGACTTCCGCGGCGGGATCGTCCGCCTCGCCGGTCGACGAAGCCGGTGCTGCGAAGCCTGCGGCGCAGCAGGTCACCGAAGTCGCCTTGGCAGCGCCTGCAGAGCCGGAGCCTGCCGTTGACGATGGGCGCCGGTGGCGTGTGGTCCTGGCGTCGATGCCCGAGCGCCTGAAGGCGGAGACGGAAGCCGAGCGCCTGAAAGCGCGCGGCTGGACGGTGGAAGCGAGGGAATACCGCGTCGGCGATCGACATGGATACCGCATCGGTTTCGGCGAATTCGCTGCACGCGAGGAAGCGCAGAAGGCCCTCGAAGCATTCATGATCCAGGCCCCGGATGCGACGGCCTGGCTGGCGAAGTACTAGGTCGCCGGACCGCTTCGACGGGAGAAGACCCGCTGGTGTTTCGGGTGGTCCACGAAGGCCGCGGCGGCCATCCGGACGTGGACGGCTCGCGCTATCCGATCGAGCATATCGAGGCTGTGAGATTCGCCATCGCGGTTGCGGCGGGCAACCGGCGCAGGCTGCAGCTGCAGCTGCGCCGGATCGAGCAACTCGTTCTCGATGAACCTGGGAAATAGCTCATCGGCAAGCTCTGCAGGACCGCTCCTCGCTAGCCCTGCACCTGCACGGCCTCGCCGCGCAGGCTGATCACGGGCCAGCCGCACTGCTCGGCGGTCTGGCGTAAACGATCGTCCGGATCGACCGCGACGGGCGAGTCGGCCAGCAGCAGCAGCGGCAAATCGTTGTGCGAGTCCGAATAACAGCTGATGCGCTCCGGCGGCGCGGGCTGCTCGGCGAGCCAGGCCTTGAGGCGCGTGACCTTGCCCTCGCGGAAATTGGGTGTCCCGCTGAGTTCGCCCGTGTAGCGGCCATCGACGAACTCCGGATCGGTCGCGATCAGCACGTCCACCCCCAGCAACTCCGCGATGGGCTCGGTGATGAAGCGATTGGTCGCCGTGGTGATCAGCAGGCGATCGCCCTGGCTGCGATGACGCTCGAGCAGCGCGGGCGCGAGTGGCGCCACGACGGGTCCGATGCGCTCTCGTATGAAGCGGGCACGCCATTCGAGCAGCGTGGAGAGCGGGTTGCGGGCCAGCGGCGCGAAGGCGAAGCGCGAGAATTCGACGATGTCGAGGGTCCCGTCGCAATAGCGCTCGTAGAAGATCTGGTTCTGACGCTCGTAGGCGGCGCCGTCCACGAGGCCGAGGTCGACCAGGAAGCGACCCCAGAGGTAGTCGCTGTCCCCGGCCAGCAGGGTGTTGTCGAGATCGAATATGGCGAGATTCATTTGCCGCGCAGTGTCCGGTTTCCGAGCACCGCATTCCAGTTCGCGCTTTCGCGGCCGCAGGGCCCCGTGCACAATCGGACGACGATTTCCGCGGCATCTCCCGTGATCGACGCAGACGGCTTTCGCCCCAATGTCGGCATCATCGTGGCCAACCAGGCCCGCGAGGTGCTGTGGGCCAAACGGGTGCGTCAGGACGCCTGGCAGTTCCCGCAGGGTGGCATCCAGCATGGGGAATCGCCGGAGCAGGCGATGGCCCGCGAGCTGCACGAGGAGCTGGGACTGTCACTGGATGATGTGGAGATCATCGGATGCACGGTGGGCTGGTACAGCTACCGGCTACCGAGCCAGTTCGTGCGGCGTGGCCGCGGCCGTACCTGCATCGGGCAGCGGCAGAAATGGTTCGTGCTGCGCCTCACGGCCGGCGCAGAGAGCAAGGTCCGATTCGATGCAGGCCCGCAGCCGGAGTTTGAAGGCTGGCGCTGGGTCAACTGGTGGCTTCCGTTGACGGAAGTCGTGGAGTTCAAGCGCGATGTCTACCGTGGTGCGCTGCGCGAACTGGCCCCGCTGCTGGGAATTGCTCCGCCGGAATCCTCCGCTGTCGATGCGGTATAGCCTGCTTATGCTCGTCGCGGCGCTCGCGCTGAGCAGCTGCGCGACGCTGAACGAATCCGAATGCCGTACGGCGGACTGGTATCAGCTCGGCATTCGCGACGGCACCGACGGCTACCCGCGCACGCGGCTCGACGACCATCGCAAGGCCTGTTCAGAGTTCGGCATGTCGGCGAACGACGCCGAGTGGCAGGAGGGCTACGAGACCGGTCTGCTGAATTACTGCACCGTTGACAACGGGTACAAGGTGGGGCGAGGCGGCGGCTACTACTCGCGCGTCTGTCCGGCGCAGTCCGAGGCCGATTTCGTTTCGGCGTACGAACTGGGCAAGGAAACCTACGACGTGGAACGCGAGATGGCCGATCTCGACCGACGCGTGGAGACCCTGCAGGACCGCTTGGTCAGCGACAAGGTTGACGACGCGACCCGAAAGGACGCCCGGCGCCAGCTTTCGGACTTGTACGACCGTTCGCACTGGCTGCGACGCGCACATGACCGGCTCGAGAACGAGTGGCGCCGCCGGTACTGAATCCATCGCCTTTCGCCACCGGCCTGTGGCTCCCCGGCACACGGTTGACAATCATTCGCATTAACTTTAATTTTGCGAGCCATGATCGTCTGCATCTGCAAGGCCGTTTCCGACAAGCGCATTCGCCGTGCCGCGAGTGAGGGCGTCGTCAGTCTGCGGGAGCTGAGCCGCGAGCTCGGCGTCGGTACCTGCTGCGGCAAGTGTGTTCCTCAGGCGCGCGAGGTTCTCTCCCAGGCCGTCGAATCGCAGCCGATGAAGCTTGCCGACATGATGTCACCGGCCTTGATACAGGCGACGGCCTGAAGATCGCGATTCGACGCGTTTGAGAATCGCACGTAAAAGCAATTGAAATTCCTTCGTCTTCAGCTACTTAGGCTGGACGATCGAGGTGTGGCGGACTAGACTCGCGGCTTCTCTACCGGAAGCCCTGCCATGCGCGGTGACGCCAAGGTCCTCGAGTACCTCAATCTCGCCCTCCGAAACGAACTGACTGCGATCAACCAGTACTTCCTGCACGCCCGGATGCTGGACAACTGGGGCATGAAGAAACTCGGAAAGAAGGAATACGAAGAGTCGATCGACGAGATGAAGCATGCGGATTCGCTGATGAAGCGGATCCTCTTCCTCGAAGGTCTGCCCAACCTCCAGGACCTCGGGAAGCTGTTCATCGGCGAGGACGTCAAGGAAGTCCTGGAGTGCGATCTCAAGCGTGAGCTGGAAGCGCACCCGATGTACAAGGAAGCGATCGCCTACTGCGAGCAGGTGCGTGACTACGTGACGCGCGAACTGCTGGTGCGTATCCAGGAGAGCGAGGAAGAGCACATCGATTTCATCGAAGAGCAACTCGGGCTGATCGAACGGATGGGCCTGCAGAACTACATCCAGAGCGTCAGCGGCGAAATCGAATAAGCAGCTGTTCCGATATGAAAAGCCCCGCACAGCGGGGCTTTTTGTTGGGCTCAGAACGGTTTGACGATCACCAGGATCACCACCGCGATCAGCACGATCGCCGGCACCTCGTTGACCCAGCGCCAGAATTTTCCCGAATGCGTGTTGGTGCCGGCCGCGAACTTGCGCAGGTTGACCTTGAGCCAGCCCTGGTAGCCCGACAGCGCTACCACCAGCGCCAGCTTCGCATGTAGCCACCCCATCTTCATGTACTCGGGCACCAGCGTGATCATCCAGATGCCGAAAGCCCAGGTCAGCACCATGCCGATGGTCATCATCGCGTAGAGCTTTCGCTCCATCGTGCAGAAGCGCGCGTGCTCGTCGGGAGTCTTGGCTTCGAGGTGATAGATGAACAGGCGCGGCAGGTAGAACAGCCCCGCGAACCAGGTGACCATGAAGATGACATGGAAAGCTTTGATCCAAAGCATGAGTGGCGACGTGGATTCAGAAGTCAGCCGTTAGAATAGCGACCCTTTCGCGGTCGGAACGCAAATGACCAAGGTCGGTATCGTCGGCGGCACCGGTTACACCGGGGTCGAACTCCTGCGGCTGCTTGCGCATCATCAGGGCGCGCACGTCGAGGTCCTGACGTCGCGTCAGGAGTCGGGCAAGCGCGCCGATCAGCTGTTTCCGCAGCTGCGCGGATACTGCGACGCCGTCTTCGAATCTCCGGATATCGAGCGCCTGGCCAAGTGCGACGCGGTGTTCTTCGCGACCCCGCACGGCACCTGCATGCAGATGGCGCCTCAGCTCATCGAGCGCGGCGTGCGCATCATCGATCTGTCCGCCGATTTCCGGCTCAAGGATCGGGACGTCTTCCAGCGCTGGTACAAGATGCCGCACACGGCGTTCGATCTGCTGCAGGAAGCGGTCTACGGCCTCCCCGAATTCGATCGTTTCTCGATTGCCCACGCACGGCTGGTCGCCAGCCCGGGCTGCTATCCGACGGCCGTGCAGCTGGCGCTGATGCCGCTGCTGGAACTCGGGGCCCTCGAGACCACAGGCATCATCGCGGACTGCAAATCCGGAGTCACCGGCGCCGGTCGCGAGGCCAAGATCGGCTCGCTGTACTGCGAGGCAACCGACAGCCTCAAGGCTTATGGCGTCGCGGGACATCGGCACCTTCCGGAAATCGAGCAACAGCTCGCCGTTTTCGCGGGCGAATCGGTGCAATTGACGTTCGTGCCGCATCTGACGCCGATGAGTCGCGGTATCCACGCGACGATCTACGTGCGGCCGAAGGATCCGGATATGGACTTCCAGTCCAAGTACGAGCTGCGCTACCGCGGCGAGCCCTTCGTCGACGTCATGCCGGCCGGCGAGCACCCGGAAACCCGCAGCGTCCGTGGCAGCAATGTCTGCCGAATCGCGCTGCACCGGGCGCCGGATCGCAAGACGCTGGTGATCCTGGCGGCGATCGACAACCTGGTCAAAGGCGCCTCGGGCCAAGCATTGCAGTGCTTCAACCTGATGTTCGGGTTCCCCGAAACGCAGGGCCTGGACGGTCCGGCGCTGGCGCCCTGATCGAGCGCGGCCGTGCAGCACCGGGTCGTCGTCCGGCACGGTCGCCGATCGTGGGGCAGGGTGGCCGCTGCGACCGCAGTCGCCGTCGTCGTGCTGGTCAGCGCGGCGTATGCGGCCTATCGCTATGGAAGGGACGGCGGCGGCATCGGCCAGTACCCTGACAAGGCTTCCGAGGTCGACCAGTTGCGCGAGGAGCGGCGCCGCCTGACCCGCGAACTGCGGGCCGCGCGAAGCGAGTTGTCGGAGATCAAGGGACGTTCCACGTTCGAGGCCCGGTCCTGCGAGATCGACGTGCAGGCCTGCGAGGCCTTGCGCGGCAGCGTGGCGAGCCTTGAATCGCAGCAGGCCGAATTGCGCGAGCAACTCGCGTTCTACCGCAACGTGGCGGCCCCGGAACAGGAAGTCCGGGCGGGTGTGCGGATCCTGCGCATGGCGATGCGGCCCACCGGCGAAACCGGTGTCTGGCGCTACGAACTGGTGGTGGTGCAGCCCACGCGCAGGGATCACACGGTGACGGGCCGCTGGGATCTCAAGGTGGCCGGCGCGCTCGGCAAGCAGATGAAGACGCTCGGCTTGTCCGAGTTGCAGGCCGGCAAGCCGTCCGACAAGAGCTTCACTTTCCGGGCTTTCCAGGAGTTCGGCGGCGAGCTGACGCTGCCGTCGGGATTCCTGCCTTCACGTGTAACGGTTACGCTGCGTGTGCAAGACGGCAAGAACGAGGCGGCAGAAGTCGAGGAATCCTTCGATTGGTCCCGGCTCGCAGCCGCCAAGGAGTGATCTGATGTCTCTCTTCGGAAACGACGGCAGCAAGCCGCGCAAGCGCAAGCCGGGTGTGGTCGACACGCTGGTCGGCAGCAACACTGAAATTCGCGGCGATGTGCTGTTCACGGGCGGTCTTCACGTGGATGGCCGTATCAAGGGCAAGGTGCTGTCGACGCCTGGCGACGCGGCCATCCTGTCCGTCAGCGAAGCCGGCTCCATTGAAGGTGACGTGAGCGTCCCCATCCTGACCATCAATGGACAGGTTTCCGGGAACATCTACGCAAGCGACAAGATGACGCTGGCGCCGAACGCCCGGGTCACCGGCAATGTCTATTACAACCGCTTGGAAGTTCAGGCGGGTGCAGAGGTCAACGGGCAACTGGTGCACGACCCGGGCGGCGAGCGAGCCCCGGCGTCCATGCATGAGATGCGCGGTGATTTTGCGGTTGGAGATCTGCGTGACGTGCGCGACCTGCGCCGTCCCAAGGTCGCCTCCTGAGCGAGGCGGGTAGCGAGAGGGTTATCGAGATGGAAGCTGAAGTGCTGGCAGATGTTCCCCTGGTGTTCACCGACTCCGCCGCGCGCAAGGTGCGGGAACTGCTGGACGAGGAAGAGAATCCCAGCCAGGTGCTGCGCGTGTTCATCACCGGCGGCGGCTGTTCCGGATTCCAGTACGGATTCAAGTTCGACGATACGGCCGAGGAAGACGACCTTCAGGTCGAGAACCACGGTGTCCGCCTCGTGGTCGACCCGATGAGCCTGCAGTACCTCACCGGCGCGGAAATCGACTACAAGGAAAGCGTCGAAGGCGCGCAGTTCGTCATCCGCAATCCCAACGCCAGCACCACCTGCGGCTGCGGCTCCTCGTTCTCGGTCTGAGCCGATCCTCCGTCGGCGGCTTCGCGCGGTAGCGGTCGTCGCCCTCGTCGCGATCTGCGTACTCGCTGTCATTCGCTACCGGCCACGAGAACCGCTCGCGGCATCCATCGCACAGTCGCAGGCGGTTTTCGACGCCAAGGGCCGGCTGCTTCGGCTGACGCTCGCGCGCGATCAGCAGTACCGATTGTGGACACCGATCGAATCGGTCTCTCCGGTGTTCGTCGATGCGCTGCTGCTGCATGAAGACCGCAGCTTCTGGTGGCATCCCGGAGTCGATGTCGCAGCGCTCGTTCGCGCGACCTGGGCGCTGGCGACCGGCGGCGCCCGCCAGGGCGGATCGACGCTGACGATGCAGCTCGCGCGCCTGTATTACGACATCGACACCACGTCGATCGCGGGCAAGTTGGGCCAGATCCTGCGGGCGCTGTGGCTGGAAGCGCGGTATTCCAAGCACGACCTGCTCGAGGCCCATCTCAACCTGCTGCCCTACGGCGGCAACCTGCAGGGCGTCGGCGCCGCGAGCCGGGTGTACTTCAACAAGTCCGCCGACCAGCTTTCGCTGCCCGAGGCGTTGAGCCTGGTGCTGATTCCGCAGGCTCCAGGCGCACGAGGGCCGGCCCGGACCGAGCCGCCGAACCTGCTGGCGGCACGCCTGAGGCTGTTCGAGCGCTGGGTGTCGCGCCATCCACAGGATGAGCGGGAGCGGGGCCTGGTGGCGTTGCCGCTTCGCTACGGCAGCCTCGCCCAACTGCCGTTCTCGGCTCCGCACTTCGTCGATCGCCTGGTGCGCGAGCACGCGGGCGCAGCGCGTCTGCAGACCACGCTGGATCTCGACCTGCAGCGGGCGCTGGAGCGCGAGATGCGCGAGTACCTCGCGCGCGGATCGCGCATCGGTCTGCGCAATGCTGCGGCGATGCTGGTCGACTGGCGCGACATGAGCGTCAAGGCCGCGATCGGTTCGGCCCGCTTCTTCGATGCCGGTCTGCTCGGTCAGGTCGACGGGACGCACGCGAAGCGCTCGCCCGGATCCGCACTCAAGCCGTTCATCTACGCGCTGGCGATCGACCAGGGCCTGATCCATCCGCGCTCCGTGCTCAAGGACGCGCCGACGTCGTTCGGGCCGTTCACGCCCGAGAATTTCGACGGCGCGTTCGTCGGTCCCATTGATGCCACGCAGGCCCTGATTCGCTCGCGCAACGTTCCCGCGGTGGCGCTGGATTCGCGGCTCAAGTCGCCCGGTTTCTACGAGTTCCTGAAGCGCGGCGGCGTGACCCGCATGGCCTCCGAATCGCATTACGGCCTTGCGCTCGCGCTCGGCGGCGGCGAGACCACGATGGAGGAAATGCTGCGTCTTTACGCCCTGCTGCCCAATCGCGGCCGTCTGCGTCCGCTGCGTTACTTGCAGGACGACCCCGAAACCGCCGACGGCACGCGCCTGCTCTCCGACGAGGCGAGCTTCATGGTCCTGGACATGCTGCGGCAGAACCCGCGCCCCGACGACCTCGTGATCCAGGGCGTCGGCAAGGGCGTGCGGGTGGCCTGGAAGACCGGGACGTCCTGGGGATTCCGTGATGCCTGGACGGCGGGCGTGTTCGGACCCTACGTGCTCGCCGTCTGGATAGGTGAATTCGACGGACGCCCCAATCCGGCCTTCGTCGGCGTTCGTGCCGCTGCACCGCTGTTCTTCCGGATGGTCGATGCGACGCGTGCGCAGCCCGGGTACGTGGAGCCCGCTGTGACCCAGCCGCTGCACCTGGCCAGGGTGGAAGTGTGCAGTGCGTCGGGCGATCTGCCGAACACGGATTGCCCGTTGCGCACGAGCACCTGGTTCATTCCGGGCGTGTCACCGATCCGCCTGTCGCAGGTGCATCGACGCATCGCGGTGGACACGCGCACGGGCAGGCAGGCCTGCCCGCCGTTCGACCCGGCCAACGTGCGATGGGAGTTGCACGAGTTCTGGCCGTCCGACCTGATGCGCCTGTTCTCGCAAGCCGGCATTCCGCGCCGTGCGCCACCGCCGACGGGCGATTGCAGCCTGGGTGTGGCGCAGGGGTCGCCGCCACAGATCGTGTCGCCGATGACGGGGGTGAGCTACGGCGTGCGCGACGCGCAGATGGAGACGGAGCGACTGAGCCTGAACGCCAACGCGGACGGCGACGTTCGCACACTGTACTGGTTCGTCGACGAAGCCTTCGTGGGTCAGTCGGCACCGGGAGTCGCGCTCGGATGGGTGCCCACGCGGCCCGGTCGCTTCAGCGTCAGCGCGCTCGACGAGCGCGGCCGGTCGGACCAACGCGAACTGCGGGTGGAGCTGGTCCGTTAGCTACTCGTCGATGCGTCGCACGGCGACCCGCGTGCCGACGCCGTCGATCTTCATCTTGAGCTGACCCAGGAAATCGCGCTCGAGGACCACTTGCGGCCCTTCGATCTTGCGCACGTTGAATGTGCTCGTGCCGATCGATTCCCAGGTCTGTCCGTTCTCGAGCTTGAACCGGGTGCCCTGGCGCCAGCCGTCGAAGCTACCGACGATGCGGGACTCGATGCGCTTGGGTTCTACGGGTTCAGGAGCGGCTGCGGCGGGCGCCGCGGCAGTCGGAGCCGCGACGGCGGGTGGAGCCGGCGAATCCGCGGTCGCCGGCGGCGCGCGCCCCGCGACACGGTCGTAGCAGAACAGCCGCACCGCATCGTCCTTGATGCCGACGCACTCGCCCAGATCGGCCGCGGAGGCGCAGAAGGCGGCAAGCGTCAGCAGCGCGGCGAGCGGCGGCCCATGCCGCCTCATGCCGCTCCTTGGACGATGCCGTGGGCCTGCTGGTCGGCGTGATAGCTCGAACGCACCATCGGTCCGCTCGCCACGTGTGCGAAGCCCATGGCCTCGCCGACGACGCGCAGGCGATCGAATTCGTCGGGGTGCACGAAGCGCGCAACCGGCAGATGGTTTCTGGACGGCTGCAGGTACTGCCCCAGCGTGAGCATGTCGACCTTGTGCGCGCGCAGGTCGTGCATCACCTGCTCGATCTCCTCGATCTCTTCTCCGAGCCCCAGCATCAGGCCCGACTTGGTCGGCACCTCCGGATGCAGGCCCTTGAAGCGTTCGAGCAAGTCCAGGCTCCAGTCGTAGTCGGAGCCCGGGCGCGCCTGCTTGTACAGGCGCGGCACGGTTTCGAGGTTGTGGTTGAAGACGTCGGGTGGCGTGTCCTTGAAGATCGCCAGGGCCGGATCCATGCGGCCGCGGAAATCCGGCACGAGCACTTCGATCTTCAGGCTGGGACTGGCGATCCGCGATTCCCGGATGCAGGACGCGAAGTGAGCCGCGCCACCGTCTTTCAGGTCATCGCGGTCCACGCTGGTGATCACGACGTACTTGAGCTTCATTGCCGCGATCGTCTGCGCCAGCTTGGCCGGCTCATCGGTGTCCAGCGGTTTCGGGCGCCCATGCGCGACGTCGCAGAACGGGCAACGCCGCGTGCAGATGTCGCCCATGATCATGAAGGTGGCGGTGCCCTTGCCGAAGCATTCGGACAGGTTCGGGCAGCTGGCTTCCTCGCAGACCGTGTGCAGGCCCTGCGCACGCAGGATCGACTTGATGCGATCCACTTCCGGCGAATTGCCGAGCCGTGCACGGATCCAGGCGGGCTTGCGCGGCAGCTCGGCCGTCGCTTCGAACTTCACGGGGATGCGCGCCATCTTGTCGGCGCCGCGCAGCTTGACGCCCGGCACGACCGGCGCGGGCGCTAGGGGGGGAGTGCTCATGGGGCGTAGTTTACGCCCCGTTGCGCCGGCTCAGGCCGTCAAAAGTTCCGGAGCGACGGTATCGGTTGCCGTTTCCAGCATCGAATGCGCCAGCGCCTCGCGAATCGACGAGCGCGCGGCCTCGGCCAGCTCTTCGCGGGTGGCGCCCTCCGGCTGCAGCGGCCGGCCGAAGCTGACCTCGACGTCCAGTCCGCGGCAGCGCAGCAGGCGCAGCAGGTGCGAGACGAGGTCGTCGTCGCCGATGAAGGGCGCGATGTTGTGGCCCGCCCGATCCAGCCCGTAGCGCAACGCCACCGGCTGGACCGGTCGGCGGGAATCGATGGCCGCGCAGAACAGGCGCGGATGAAAGGGCAGCACGTCGCGGCCATCGCTCGTCGTGCCCTCGGGGAAGATCGTCACCGCGCCACCGGCTTGCAGAAAGGGCAACAGCTCGTTG
This sequence comes from Panacagrimonas perspica, assembly GCF_004364935.1. Taxonomy (GTDB): domain Bacteria; phylum Pseudomonadota; class Gammaproteobacteria; order Nevskiales; family Nevskiaceae; genus Panacagrimonas; species Panacagrimonas perspica. The sequence continues at coordinate 300,580 of NZ_SOBT01000012.1, forward strand.
AGCAGCGGCCGTGCGCCGCCCTTGCCGCGACGGATGTAGAACGTGCCGGCCGCATCGGCCAGCCATCCGGCCACCGGCCAGTGCTGCACCTCGGACTTCGACACGAAGCGCGTCGAGGCGACCGCGCACATCACCTGGATGTCGATCCAGGAAACGTGGTTGGCCACGATCATGCGGCCCCCTTCCATCGGCACCGCGCCGCGAACACGCAGCCTCATGTTCAGCAGGCCCAGCAGCAGACGCGACCAGTGGCTCGCCATCGGCTCGGGCTTCAGCCTTCGCCAGAAATCCAGGCGCAGCAGCGCGATCATCAACATGCCGTAGACGATCAGGACCAGCAGCGCCGTGCTGCGCAACAGGAACCGGAGCAAGCCGACCTCGGGTCCTTGTCCGAAGCTCATGTAACCCGCGGGGAGCATGCCGATCTCAGGCGTGGCCGGCCGCGAGCGTCTGCACACTGCCGGCCGCGCGTTCGAGGAAGTGCCGTGCGTAGCGCGGATTGAGGTCGGTGACGTTGAGCAGCATGAAGACGTCGGCGCAATTGAATTCGCGATCCCAGTACGCCTCGCCGCAGGCTTTCGCGCCGAGGCTCACGTAGGCCTTCAGCAGCGGCGGCATGCGTACCTTCTCTGCGAGCGTTCCGTCGACGGCCGGCAGCGGGTAGTAGGGCCGCACGCGCTGATAGTCCGGCGACAGGTACTTGCCGCGGATCTGCTGCAGGATCGCGTGCGCCTGCGCGCCGCCGTCCTCCAGCCCGATGCTGGCGCAGCCGAACAGGTAATCGAAGCCGTGCGTCATGACGTGCGCCGCGATGCCCTGCCAGAGCGTCGCGATGACGGCGCCGCTGCGGTACTCCGCATCCACGCAGGTGCGGCCGATCTCGGCCACGCGCCCGGGCAGGGCATCGAGCATCGCCAGGTCGAACTCGCCTGAAGAGTAGAAGCCGCCGGCATTGGGCGCCTTGTCGTCGGTGAGCAGGCGCGTACAGGCCACCAGCCGGCCGTTCTGTGTGTCGAGCACCAGCAGATGGCTGCACCAGGGATCGTACTGGTCGCGGTCGACGCCTTCGGCGCCGCCGTCGATCTGGGCGCCCATCTCGCCCGCGAAGATGCGGTAGCGCAGGCGCTGGGATTCGAGAATCTCTTCTTCGTTGCGCGCAAAACGCACTTCGAAGCGGGGCAGGTCCGAGGACTGCGACTCACGGACGGCGCCGGTGGCGCCAGGGCTCATCTCGATGATGGCGGACATTCGATTTTCCTTTTTCATGACGAGGAAAATCTATGAAAGCCGCGTGTGATCACCGTGAAAGCGCAGTGAAACTTCGGTGACACCGACGCCGCCCGTTCCCGCGATGCGTGCATACTCGGTGTGCCGCCACGCGCGGTGAATATCCACTCGGGAGGTAACGATGATCAGCGTTCGGTCGTGGGGATTGGCTTCAGTCGCGCTATGCGCCGCGCTCGTGCATCAGACGGCGTCGGCAGAGATCGTGGTCGGTGGCGGCGTCGGCATGTCGCAGCTGTCGAAATATGACGATGTCGACGAGGGCACCGCATACCGCGCGTTCGCCGGCTATCGCTCGTCGGACCTCCCGCTCTACTTCGAAGTGCAGTACTTCGATTCCGGCGACATGGATATCGACGATGTCGATGACGTCTCGCTGTCGTTCGATGGCTTTACCGCGGCGGTGGGCTTCCGTCTTCCGCTCAGCGATACCGGCTCCGACATCCTGATAAAGGGCGGCGGCTACATGCAGGACTCGAAGCTCGAAGGCCCGGGTGGCAGCGCCGACGATGACGGCAGCGGCGGCATGCTGGGCATCGGTGGCAACTGGATGTTTACCGAGCACTTCGGGCTGAATCTCGACGTGCAGGTGCTGTTCGGTGTCGAGGACTTCGCAAACAAGGAAGACCTCACGCTCGCAACGGTCGGCCTCGTCTACTCGTTCTACACGGACTGAGAGACTGGCGGCGCGGCTGGGGCGGTAACGCCCCAGCCAGCGTGAGGCTTGCTCGACGTCCAGATGCGTTCGTGCAGCCGGCCCAGCAGCAGCGGGTCGTACAGCAGGACATTGCGCTGCACGTCGTTCAGCGATTCCGGCCCGTCGTTGAGCGCGCGTTCGATCAGCTGCTCGCGTTGTTCGATCAAGGCCGCAGGTCGCCGCGTGCGCGGGATGCCGGCCGTCGACACCAGCGCGTTGGTCACCGGATCGGTGACGGCCTTGCGGAAATCGGCGAGCGGTTCGCGCTCACGTCGCACGGCCATCCACAGCCAGCGCAGTTCACGCGGAGGCATCGACTCCTCCGGGATCAGGAACAGGCGCGCCGAGCGGAATCCGCGTCCCAGACTGACGCGCGATGACCATACCGACAGCGGGATCGCCATGATCAGGCTGCCGACGACGGGCAGCAGCCACCACAGGAACTGCGGCTGCAGCCAGAACACGCCGCCGGCCCACACCAGGCCCAGCAGGCTGCCCATGCCGTGCTTCTCGAAGGCTTCGCGCCATGTGGTCTCGTTGTCACCGCGCGGCGGCGACTTCCATACCAGCTTCCAGCCCAGCAGCGCCCCGAGCACGAACTTGGTGTGGAACAGCATCCGGATCGGAGCCAGCAACGCCGAGAAGAGGGTTTCGATCGCGACGCTCGCCACCAGTCGCAGCGGACCGCCGAAACCACGCAGCTCCGAGCGCTTCACCAGTAGCAGCACGGTGGCGAGGATCTTGGGCAGGAACAGCAGGGTCGCGGTGGCGCCGAACAGGCGGATCGCCCATTCCGGATGCCACTCGGGCCACAGCGGGAAGAGCTGGTAGGGCTCGGGGAAGTACACCGGCTCGGCCATCACGCTGATGCCGAGCAGGGCCGTCGAACAGACCAGGAACAGGAACCACAGCGGCGCCGACAGATAGGCCATGACGCCGGTCATGAACACCGCGCGATGCGCCGGATGCAAGCCCTTGGCGGTGAACAACTGGAAATTCTGCAGATTGCCCTGGCACCAGCGGCGATCGCGCTTGAGTTCGTCGAGCAGCGACGGCGGCATTTCCTCGTAGCTGCCCGGCAGGTCGTAGGCGATCCACACCGACCAGCCAGCGCGACGCATCAGCGCGGCCTCGACGAAATCGTGCGACAGGATCTCGCCGGCAAGCGGACCCTTGCCCTCGATCTTGCCGAGCGCGCAGTGCCGCATGAACGGCGCGACGCGCAGGATCGCGTTGTGACCCCAGTAGTGGCTCTCGCCGAGCTGCCAATAGTGCAGGCCGGCCGTGAACAGCGGACCGTAGATCCGCGTGGCCATCTGCTGGATACGCGCGTAGAGCGTGTCGCGTCCGGCCGCGCGCGGCGCCGTCTGGATGATGCCGGCCTTCGGGTTGGCCTCCATGAGCTGCACGAGGCGCTTGAGGCAGCCGCCGCTCATGACGCTGTCGGCGTCCAGCACGATCATGTAGCGGTACTGGCTGCCCCAGCGTCGGCACCAGTCGGCGACGTTGCCCGACTTGCGCCGGATGCGGTTCGTGCGGCGGCGATAGAAGATATGGCCGAAGCCGTTCACTTCGCGACACAGCTTGAGCCAGGCTTCGAGCTCCGCCACGCGCGTGTCCGCCTCGCTGGTGTCGCTGAGGATGAAGAAGTCGAAGTGCTCGCGTTCGCCGGTGCGGGCGAGCGAGTCATAGGTGCTGCGGATGCCGGCGAACACGCGCGCCACGTCTTCGTTGCAGATCGGCACCAGGATGCCGGTGCGGGCATCCGGAACGATCGGCGCATCCGGCGCCGCGGTCGCGTTGATCGAGTAGCGATCCTTCCCGCGTATCAGTACCCAGAATCCCATCAGCGCAGTCCAGAAGCCCATGCCGACCCAGGCGAACAGGATCGAGTACAGGGTCAGCAGGATCATCTCGAGCCAGTGACTGCCGTGGTACGGCAGGATTGCCGTCATGAAATAGGCGGCGAGCCAAGTCTGGCCGATGACCAGCGCGACCAGGATCAGCCGGCGCAGGCGGGCAGCGCCCTGCCAGTGCAATTCACGTTCGGGATCGGGCACCGGCACGTCGAGCGTGGCGCCTGGCAGGCGGCTGGCCATCAGGCCACGCCGCGGGACTTTGGCGGCCGCGACGCGCTTGGCGATGCGTGCAACGAGATTGGTGTCCCAGGGCAGCGGCGTCATCGATGCACGCGCCAGCGGTGGCATCGTGACCAGACGCGCGTGACCGTGGCGATCGGACTGCAGGACGCTGTCGAGTTCGGCGTCGCCCCGGCGGTGACGTCGGGTCCAGTCCTGCCTCAGGCGGGCTCCGACCGAATTCTGCGGGCCGGCGCCGTCGCGGCCGGACAGCTCGGCGTGGATCTGTGCGAACGCTGCGCCGGTGGTTTCGCCGGCAATGCGCTCGAGGATCGCCGCGCGACGTTCGGTGTCCAGCGGCAGGCGATCGAGATAGTCCGCGATGCGGCCCGCGGCGGGTTCTGCAGAGGTCGCGTCGTCCGCCATCAGGGCGCCAGCAGGTAACTCCAGGTTTCGGTCAACGTGTCCTGGTCGTTCTTGAGGAAGGCGCGGATCTCCACCGGCTTGTCGTCATCAAGCCGGCGGAAGCGGAAGGACAGGCGCCAAGCGCCGGTGACCTCGTTACGGAAGACCTGGCGCTCCATCAGTTCGCCGTTGTCGTTGAACCACATGCCGCCCAGCACCTTGGCGTCGGGCTTGAGCCCGCGCAGCCGGGGTCCGTCGAAATCCACCACCATGCGGATGGAATTGTCCGGCTCGCGCGACCAGCCATGGCCCTTGCGCGACTGCACGGTCCAGCCGGAGTCGGGGCGCGTCTCGTCGTTCTTCTGCCAGGACAGGCGATAGCTGATGTCGAACGGACGTCCCACGGCCGGCGGGTTGTCCGGCACCCAGTAGGCCACGATGTTGTCGTTGGTCTCGTCGGGCGTGGGAATCATCACCAGCTCGACGCGACCGGCGCCCCAGTCGCCCTTGGGCTCCACCCAGGCGCTCGGGCGCAGCTCGTAGCGCGCTTCGAGGTCTTCGTAATGCTCGTACGAGCGATCCCGCTGCATCAGGCCGAAGCCCTTGGGATTCTGCGAACCGAAGGACGTCACGATCAGCCGCTTGGGATTGGTCAGCGGTCGCCAGATCCATTCGCCGCTGCCGCTGTGCACCAGCAGGCCGTCCGAGTCGTGCACTTCCGGGCGATAGTCTTCGGCGTTGGCGCGCTGGTTCTCGCCGTACAGATACATGCTGGTCAGCGGCGCGATGCCGAGCTTGGCCACGTTCTCACGCAGGAACAGCCGCGACTGGACGTCCATCGTCGTGGTCTCGCCCGGACGCAGCTCGTAGCGATAGGCGCCGGTGACACGTCGCGAATCCATCAGCGCATAGATGACGAGGTGCTCGTCCTTGTTGCGCGGCCAGACCACCCAGTATTCGGTGAACGTGGGGAATTCCTCGCCCGAGAGCATGCCGGTGTCCACCGCCAGTCCGCGTGCGGACAGGCCGTAGCGCTGTCCTCGGCCGAGTGCGCGGAAGTAGCTGGCGCCCTGGAAGACCAGGACCTCGTCCTTGTAGTCGGCCTTGTTGAGCTTGTAGTGGACGCGCAGGCCCGCGTATCCGATATCACCGCTGTACTTGCTCGGATCGAGCTGCCCGTTGAGCTTGCCGTAGTCGAACAGGCTCGGCTTGAACAGCAGCGGGCTGACCCCCTCGGAGTGCACGAGGTTGATCTTCACCGGGTATTTGAAATACAGCCCGCTATGGAAGAGCTGCAGCTCGAAGGGCAGGTCGCGGTTGCGCCAGATCGCCTGGTCGGGCTTGAAGCGGATGTCGCGGTACTGGTCGTAGCTCAGGTCGAGCAGCTCCTTGGGGAGCGGTGACTCGGGCGCCTTGTAAGGCTGGGCGGCGAGCGCCTGGGCGCGCTTGGCCACATCTTCGATGTCGAAAGCCTGCGCGGCGCCCGCTGCCGGGACCAGGCAGAGCGCGATGAACAGGTTCTTGAGCCAGATGCGGGTCCGTCTCTGCGGCATTAGCTTGTTTTTTCGATGCGGCGGCGTTGCCGAGCGGTCCGCATTCTATTCGATGGAGCCGTAACGGCGGACGACAAGCTGACCGCGTCCGCCTTGCCTTGAACTGAATGGCCGGCATCGTCGAGCGTGGCCATACGCTCCTGGATGCGTTCCATCAGCCCGACGGCCTCCATCAATTCCGCTCGGGAAAACGCTGCCAGCACCGAAGCGCGCAGTTCCGTCAGGACCTTCTCGATGTCCGCACACAGCGCCCGCGCCGCCGCCGTGAGTTCCACGTGGTACGCACGCCGGTCGCCGGGGCAGTTGCGACGGTGCACCCATCCCTTCTCCACGAGCCGGTCGAGCAGCCGGACCACGGTCGGCGATTCGAGTCCCAGCGCACGCGCGATCTGGACCTGCGTCATCGGCCCGGAGGCCCCGTCGAGCAACAGCAACGGACGCCATTGCGCACTGGACAGCCCCATCGGCTCCATGCGCGCGTCGATCACGTTACGCAGCAGCCAGTAGTTGCGCGGCAGCAGGCTCAGGAACTTTCGTTGCAATTCGGGGACAGTGGGATTCACGTGCCAACCAGTTGGGTAGGTACCTTGACAGTAAGTTAGCAGGCTAATCATTATGACGCTAGCTTTGATCCGGTCTCGTCCGCCATGCCCTCGCCCTCCCTGGTTTCCCGCGGTTCCGCGCGGTTCGTTCTCCTCCTGCTGGTCGGCGCTGTCATGGCGGCCTGTTCGGGCAAGAAGGAAGCTCCACCGCCGCCGCCCTCCGACGTTTCGGTGATCGAACTCAAGCCGCAGGCGGCCCGCGTCACGGTGGAGTACGTGGCGGAGACCGAAGCCTTCAATACCGTCGAGATCCGGCCGCGTGTCGGCGGCCTGCTGGACAAGGTGGAGATCGTCGAAGGCGCCCGCGTGAAGAAGGGCCAGGTGCTGTTCGTCATCGACTCCCAGCCCTACCTGGCCGCACGGGCCGAGGCACGCGCCGCGGTGGCGCAGGCACGCTCCGCCACCGAGCAGGCCGAGCGCGATTTCGAACGCGTCTCGCCACTGGCCGCGATGAACGCGGTCAGCCAGCAGGAGGTGGATGCGGTCAAGGCGCGTCTGTCCGCAGGCAGGGCATCGGTGGACGCGGCCCTTGCCGCGTTGAAGACGGCCGAGCTGAACCTCGACTACACCACGGTTACGGCGCCGATCGACGGCATCGTCGGCCGCGCACAGATCCGCATCGGTGGACTGGTGACCGCCTATTCCACGTTGCTGACCACGGTGTACGACACCGACCCGATGTACGTGAACTTCAGCATCAGCGAACGCCGCATGCTGGAGTTGCAGCACCGCTACGGCATCAATCGCGAGAAGCCCAGCCCCACGGCCGTGTTCCATGTGGTGCTCGCCGACGGCACCGAGCACGCAGGGCCGGTGAAGCTCAATTTCATCGACGCTGCGGTGGATCGCGCCACCGGCACCCTGCCGATTCGTCTGGTTGTCGACAACGAGAAGGGCGAGCTGCTTACCGGCCAGTTCGCCCGCGTTCTGGTCGACACCGATCGCCTCGACAACGCGCTGCTGGTGCCGCAGCGCGCCGTGCAGGAACTGCAGGGGAAGACCTCGGTGTGGGTCGTCGACGCCGACAACAAGGTGCAACCGCGTGACGTCACGATGGGTGCGCGCATCGGCTCCGACTGGCTGGTGCAGCAGGGGCTGAAGGCCGGCGAGCACGTCGTCATCGAGGGCATGCAGAAGCTCAAGCCCGGCGCCCCCGTGAACGCCAAGGTAGCCGACGCTCCGCCACCTGCCGTGGTGCCCAAGGCCGACGAGCCCGCGCCTGCGAAATCCTGAGGCGCACGCCATGGTCAATTTCTTCATCGACCGTCCGATCTTCGCGGCGGTCATCTCGATCATCATCACGATCGCCGGCGCGATTTCGCTGACGCAGTTGCCGGTTGCGCGCTTCCCGCAGATCGTGCCGCCGTCGATCGTCGTGTCGACCAACTTCCCCGGCGCCGATGCCGCCACTGTCGAGCAGTCCATCGCGGCGCCCATCGAGCAGCAGGTCAACGGCGTCGAGAAGATGCTGTACATGAGTTCGAAGAGCGGCAACGACGGCAGCTACGCGCTCACCGTCACCTTCGACATCGGCACCGACCAGGACATCGCCGCGGTGCAGGTGCAGAACCGCGTCGCCATCGCGCAGCGCCAGCTGCCGCAGGAAGTCGTGCGCCAGGGCGTCACGGTGACCAAGCGTCAGCCGCAGATCCTGATGCTGGTGACGCTGCGCGCCACCGATCCGAAATTCGATTACCTGTTCCTGAGCAACTACGCGACGCTGAATGTCTACGACGCCCTCGCGCGCGTACCGGGTGTCGGTCAGGTCATCGTGTTCGGCGCGCGCGACTACGGCATGCGCATCTGGCTCGATCCCGAGAAGATGGCGCGCCTGGGCGTGACCACGCAGGACATCGCCTCGGTGCTCAACGAGCAGAACGTCGTGGCGCCCGCCGGCACTGTCGGCGCGGAACCCGCGCCCAAGGGGCAGGAGAAACAGTACGCGGTCTACGTGAAGGGTCGTCTGACCAGTACGACCGAGTACGAGAACGTGGTCGTGCGCGCCCAGCGTGACGGCAGTCTCGTGCAGTTGAAAGACATCGCGCGCATCGAGCTTGCCGCCACCGACTACAACCGCGCCAACAAGCTCAATGGCGAACCCTCGGCGGGTATCGGCATCTATCAGCTACCCGACGCCAACGCGCTCGACGTGCGCCGCGGCGTGCAGAAGGCGATGGAAGACCTGTCGAAGAGCTTCCCGAAGGGCATCGAATACGCGATTCCGTTCGACATCACGCAGTTCGTGTCCGAGTCGGTCAACGAGGTCGTGCACACGCTGGTCATCGCGACGATCCTGGTGCTCGTCGTCGTGTTCCTGTTCCTCGAGAGCTGGCGCGCAACCCTGATCCCGATGCTGGCAGTACCGATCTCCATCATCGGTGCGTTCAGCGCGTTCGTGGCACTCGGGTTCTCGATCAACACACTGACCTTGTTCGCGCTGGTACTCGCCATCGGCTTGGTGGTCGATGACGCGATCGTCGTCGTCGAAGCAGTCACGGCGAAGATGGATGCCAACAAACGGTTGACCGCGCGCGAAGCCACACGCGAGGCGATGGCCGAAGTCGCGGGTCCGGTGGTGGCCATCGCGCTGGTGCTGTCCGCGGTGTTCATCCCGGCCGCGTTCCTGCCAGGTCTCACGGGCCAGTTCTACCGGCAGTTCGCGATCACCTTGTCGATCTCGGTGCTGATCTCGCTGCTGGTGGCGCTCAGTTTCACACCGGCGCTGTGCGCGATGCTGCTGCGGCCGAGCGAGGAGTCGCACCTGCCGGGCGTGCTCGGCAAGATGTTCGGTGCGTTCAATCGCGGATTCGCGCGTGCGACCGAAAGCTATTCGCGCACGGTGCAGCGTGGTATCCGGCGATCCGCCATCGGCATCGCGGTGTTCGGCGTGCTGACGGTCGCTGCCGGCTGGCTGGTGCTCGCGCGACCAGGTGGCTTTCTTCCCGACGAGGATCAGGGTTACCTGCTGGTGTCCATCCAGTTGCCGCCCGGCGCTTCGATGCAGCGCACCGAGCAGGTGATGCTCAAGTACGACGAGGCCGTGCGAAAGATCCAGGGCGTGGACAACGTCATCGAGATCATCGGCTTCAGCTTCCTGTCCGGCATCACCAACTCGTCATCCGGTACGTCGTTCATCTCGCTCAAGCCCTGGGGCGATCGCGGATCGAAGCATTCGGCGCAGGAGATTCTCAAGGAACTGCAGGCGGCGACGAGCAAGATCACGGACGCCAATTTCCTCGTGATCAATCCACCGTCGATCCCCGGCATCGGCTCGGGCGGCGGCTTCGAGTTCATTCTCGAGGATCGCACCGGCGGCCAGCTTGGCGGCCTCGTCGGCAGCATGGGCGACCTGCTGTCGAAGGCGAATCAGAATCCCGAGCTGACGCGCGTGTTCACCGTCTTCAATCCGAACACGCCGCAGGTCGAGTACGCGATCGACCGTGAACGCGCCAAGACGCTGGGCATCCCGATCTCCGACATCTTCAGCTCGCTGCAGACGTTCTTCGGCGGCAGCTACATCAACGACTTCAACCTGTTCGGTCGCACCTATCGCGTCACCGCGCAGGCCGACGGCCACGCGCGGGCATCGCCCGAGGCGGTCAACCAGCTCTACGTGCGCTCGAAGGACGGCGACATGGTGCCGTTGTCGACGCTGGTTTCCACCAAGATGCGGCAGACGCCGGACTACATCGAGCGCTTCAACATTTTCCGCTCGGTGACGATCAATGGCTCGGGTGCGCCCGGGGTGAGTTCAGGCGAGGCGATGGCCGCAATGGAACGCCTGGCGGCGGACCTGCCGGCGGGATACATGCATGAATGGAGCGGCGTCAGTTTCCAGGAACGGCGCGCATCCGGGCAGGCGCAATACATCTTCGCGGCCAGCGTGCTGTTCGTGTTCCTCGTGCTCGCAGCGCTGTACGAAAGCTGGGTCGTGCCATTCGCGGTGCTGCTCGGCATTCCATTCGCGGTGTTCGGCGCGTTCCTTGCGCTGACATTCCGCGGGTTCGCCAACGATGTGTACGCGCAGATCGGTCTGGTCATGCTGATCGGTCTGGCGGCGAAGAACTCGATCCTGATCGTTGAGTTCGCCAAGCTCGGCTACGAGCGCGGCATGCCGCTGGCCGAGGCCGCGGTGGAGGGCGCCAAGGCGCGCCTGCGGCCGATCCTGATGACCTCGTTCGCGTTCATCCTGGGCACCTTGCCGTTGGTGATCGCCAGCGGCGCAGGCGCCGCGGCGCGGCAGGTGCTCGGCACGACGGTGGTGTTCGGCATGCTGGCCGCGACGCTGATCGGCATCTTCCTGGTGCCGGTGTTCTATGTCGTGATCCAGGGCACGATCGATCGCTTCCGCGGTGGGCCATCTCATCCGCACGCCCCTTCGGCTGAGCGTCCGCAGGAGGCCGTGTCATGAGAGGTCTGCTCGTCAGCGTTGCAGCCATGGCGCTTTCGGCCTGCGCGCTCGGACCCGACTATGCGCGGCCGGACATCGACGTCCCCGCCAGCTTCGGCGAGGCGCCTTCGACGGCGCCCGGATCGATCGCGGACCAGGGCTGGTGGGATCTCTACCGCGATCCGGAACTCAAGCGTCTGATCGCCACCGCCGTCGAGAACAACCTGGACCTGCGTGCTGCGGTTGCGCGCGTCGACCAGGCGCGAGCGGTGTTGGGCTCGACCGGCCTGACCTTGCTGCCGCAGATCGGCATCACCGGCGGCGTCGAGCGAGGCAAGAGCGCGGTAGATGCCAGCGCAGGTGGCGATCGCATCGGGACCACCCGAACCGCGCGGGTGGGTTTGTCGTGGGAGCTCGATCTGTGGGGCCGTCTGCGACGCGAGGACGAAGCGGCGAGCGCCGAACTGCTCGGCGCCGAGTACGCGCGTCGTGGCGTGCTGGTGAGCCTGGTGTCGGATGTGGCGACCGCGTGGTTTCGGCTCGAGAGTCTGGAAGAACAGCTGCAGGTCACGCGCGCCACGCTCAATACCCGCGAGGAATTCCTGAAGCTGACACGAGCGCAGTCGGATCGCGGCGTCGTCAGCGGTCTGGATGTCGCATCGGCGGAAGCGCAGCTGGCGCAGGCGCGCGCGAACATTCCGGACTTCGAGCGCCAGGTGGCTCTGACCGAGCACGCCCTGTCCCTGTTGCTCGGTCGCAATCCCGGGAGCTTCACGCACGGAACGCTGGCGACCGCCAGCACGATGAATCCCGAGGTCCCGAGCGGCCTGCCGAGCAAGTTGCTCGAACGCCGGCCCGACATCCTGCAGGCGGAGCAGGGACTGGTCGCGGCCAATGCGCGCGTCGGCGTGGCCAAGGCGGCGCTGTTCCCGAGCATTTCGCTGACGGGTGGTTACGGATCGCTGAGCGGCGACATGGCCGATCTGTTCACGCGTGGTGCCGAGACGTGGTCGATCGGCGTGGACCTGCTGCAGCCGCTGCTCGACGCCGATCGCAATCTCTATCGCGTCGACCTGGCGGATGCGCGCAAGGCGGAGGCCCTGGCGTTGTACGAACGCGCGGTCCGCAACGGTTTTCGCGAAGTGGCGGACGCGTTGGTCGCGCGCCAGAAGCTGGCCGAGGTCGAGGTTTCGCAGAATCAGTTGGTGGAGGCGCAGCAACGCGCGGAGGAAATTGCGACCGCGCGCTACAAGGTGGGCTATTCGTCGTACTTCGACGTCATCAACGCCGACCGCGACCTGTTCAACGCCAAGCTGGCGCGCGCATCGGCGCGACTGAGCGCACGCCTGTCGACGGTGGACTTGTATCGGGCGCTCGGCGGCGGCTGGGTGGAGCAGGCATCACCGTAGCCCGGACGTTGAATTTCGCGAAGCGAAAGAGCGGGGTTTTCCTCGCAATACGGAGCGCAACCCCGGACTTCGTCCGGGCTACGCTGAGGCAGCGCCGTCCTCGGCTTCCACCGCAGCCGCATCGCGCGGCAGGCCGATGCCTTCGAACAGCGGCCGCACGCGGTTGATCAAGGTGCAGAACAGGTCGGCCGTCATCTCGGCGTCGTAGATCGCCGAGTGCGCTTCGCGCGCGTCGTACGGCAGTCCCGCCGCCTCGGCCGCGCGCGCCAACACGGTCTGGCCGAGCAGGCTGCCGCCCAGGGTGACGGTGTCGAAGCACGAGAACGGGTGGAACGGATTGCGCTTGATGCCGGTGCGCGCGACCGCGGCGTTCAGGAAGCCCAGATCGAAGTGCGCGTTGTGTCCGACCAGCACGGCGCGCGTGCAACCGTTCTCGGAGATCGCCTGGCGGATCGGCTTGAAGATGTGCGCCAGCGCGTCGGTTTCCTTCTTGGCCAGCCGCAAGGGGTTGTCCACCTTGATGCCGTTGACCTCCATCGAGGCCTTTTCCATGTTGGCGCCGGGGAAGGGCTCCACATGGCTGAAGACGGTCTGGCGACGCACCAGATTTCCGGCCTCGTCCACGCCCAGGATCACCGCGGCGATCTCGAGCAGGGCGTCGGTCTGGTTATTGAACCCGCCGGTTTCGACATCCACCACCACCGGAAGGAATCCGCGGAAGCGATGGCCGATGCGGGGCGGAGGAGGAGGGGGAGGGGCATCCATGGGGGCGGCACTATAACCGACGGTCCGGGCGGACCCGGGACCTTGCTGGCGTTTTCAGCCGCTTTTTTGCAGCCCGACACCGTATGGAAGCGCGATCAACCGCCGAGCTTGCTGAGCGCGAAGGCGGACAGGAAACCTGCCACGGTGATCAGGCCCGCCATGTCGTGCGCTTCCTCGAAGGCCTCGGGGATCATCGTATCGGCCAGCATGGCCAGGATCGCGCCCGCCGCGACGGCGGTGGTGGCGGCGATGACATCCGGCGAGAACTCGCGGAACGCGGAGTAGCCCAGCAACGCCGCCAGACCGGACGCCAGCGCGATCCCGCCCCAGACGCCGAAGATGAAGCGCGCGCTGCGTCCTGCGCGCTTCATGCCGGCCGCGCTCGACAGGCCCTCCGGCAGGTTCGACAGGAAGATGGCGATGACCGCGACCATGCTGACGACGCCGCCCTGCAGCAGGCTCAGGCCGATCACGATGGATTCGGGAATACCGTCGAGCAGCGCACCGACGGCGATGGCCGTTCCGCTGCCCTGGCTGTCCTTCTCCGTGGGTTGCAGCGCGCCCGAGCGCTTGCGGTGTTTCGCGCCGCGGCGGGCCAGCAGGGCGTTGCCGCCCGTGAACAGCGCGGCCCCTGCCAGGAAGCCGATCGCGGTCGAGTCGAATCCGCCACGCTCGAAGGCCTTGTCCATCAGTTCGAACGACAGCGCGGAGATCAGCACGCCGCTGCCGAAAGCCATGACGGCGGCGATCACGCGCTGCGGAATGCGGGCGAAGTACCCGATGCCGGCGCCCAGCAGCAGGGCGGAGCCGGCGAGCAGGCCCCAGAAGCCGGCTTCAAGCCAGGTGGGCATGAGGGTGTCGCACGAGGGTGAGGGGCAGGCCGGTCGGGGTCACAGGTGCCCAAGATAGCCTGCGGTCACGGGTATGGAGGGGGTCTCCCGCCATGTGACAACTTGAGACATCCGCCCTGGGGTCCAATAATTCGCGCCCGCTTCGTCGCCCCTTCGGCCCTTCCCTCCATGAGCAAGACCCGCAAAGTCGTCCTCGCCTACTCGGGCGGTCTCGACACCTCCGTCATCCTCAAGTGGCTGCAGGACACTTACCAGTGCGAGGTGGTGACCTTCACCGCCGACATCGGCCAGGGTGAGGAACTCGACCACGTGCGTCCCAAGGCGCAGCAGTTCGGCGTCAAGGAAATCTTCATCGACGACCTGCGCGAGGAATTCGCGCGCGACTTCGTCTTCCCGATGTTCCGCGCCAATGCGATCTACGAAGGCGAGTACCTGCTCGGCACCTCGATCGCGCGCCCGCTGATCGCCAAGCGCCTGGTCGAGATCGCCAAGATCACCGGCGCCGACACCATCAGCCACGGCGCCACCGGCAAGGGCAACGACCAGGTGCGCTTCGAACTCGGCGCCTACGCGCTGTGGCCGGAGATCAAGGTCATTGCGCCCTGGCGCGAGTGGGACCTGAATTCGCGCGAGAAGCTGCTGGCCTACGCCGCCGAGCACAACATTCCGATCGCCAAGAAGAAGGGCGGCGGTTCGCCCTACTCGATGGACGCCAACTCGCTGCACATCAGCTACGAAGGCGGCGGTCTGGAGGATCCGTGGTGGTGCCCGCCGGACGATATCTGGCGCTGGACGAAGAACCCGGAAGACGCGCCCAACGAACCCGAACTGATCACGATCGAATACGTGAAGGGCGATCCGGTTGCGATCAACGGCGAGAAGCTCTCGCCGCACAATATCCTGGCGAAGCTCAACGAGATCGCCGGCAAGCACGGCATCGGTCGCCTCGACATCGTCGAGAACCGCTACGTCGGCATGAAGAGCCGCGGCTGCTACGAGACGCCGGGCGGTACCGTGTTGCTCAAGGCGCATCGCGCGATCGAATCCCTGTGCCTGGACCGCGAGGTCGCGCACATGAAGGATGAACTCATGCCGCGCTACGCCAGCCTGATCTACAACGGCTACTGGTGGAGTCCGGAGCGCAAGATGCTCCAGACGATGATCGATGCTTCGCAGGAGCGCGTGAACGGTGAAGTCCGCCTCAAGCTCTACAAGGGCTCGGTCTACAACGCGGGTCGTCGTTCGCCGGACAGCCTGTTCGACGCGACGATCGCCACGTTCGAGGACGATCGTGGCGCGTACAACCAGAAGGACGCGGAAGGCTTCATCCGCCTGAACGGTCTGCGTCTGCGTACCGGCGCCAAGCGCGACCAGCGCTGAGCGATGTAGCCCGGGTGCAACCCGGGGCTTCTTCTCCGATGTCGGAGGAAAGCCCCGGGTTGCACCCGGGCTACGGGTGCGGTGTGCGACGATCGCATCGCACTTTCCCACGACCTGAACGCATGGCCGTTCACGCACAGCGCCACAGCTATCGGGACGACGCGTCGGTGCCGCGCTTCGACGACGGTCGCCCGATCGTCGTCTTCGACGGCGTCTGCGTGCTGTGTTCGGGTTCGATGCACTTCATCCAGCAGCACGACACGCGCGACGCCTTCCGCTTCGTGCTCGCGCAATCGGCGCTCGGCCAGGCGCTGTTCCGTCACTACGGCCTGCCTGCCGAGAATTTCGACACGGTGTTGGTGCTCGACGATGGCGTGCTGCACACCAAGCTGGACGCTTTCGCAGCCGTGATGCGCCGCCTGCCCGGCGCATGGCGCGTGCTGTCGGCGGCCCGTTTCATTCCCTCGCTGATCGCGGATCTGATGTACGACCTCGTCGCGAAGAACCGCTATCGCTGGTTCGGCAAGCGCGAGGCCTGCCTGATGCCGACGGCGGCGTTGCGTGCACGCTTTCTGCCGGACGGATGGAAGACCGCGCCAGCGTCCTGATCGTCGGCGGCTACGGCGTCTTCGGAGGACGCCTGGCCCGGCTGTTGCTCGCGCGCGGAGACCTTCGCGTCCTGGTCGCCGGCCGATCGCTCGACGCGGCGCGTGCGTTCTGCGCCCAGCATGGCGGCGAGCCGCTGCAACTGGATCGCGACGATGATCCGGCGGCGGTCTTCGCACGCGAGCGCCCGTTCGTCGTCGTCGACGCCGCGGGTCTGTTCCAGTCCTACGATTCGGGCGATCCGTATCGCCTCGCGCGCGCGGCGCTGCTCGCCGGTGCGCACTATCTCGATCTTGCCGACGACGGTGCCTTCGCGGCCGGCATCGTTGCGCTCGATGCGCAGGCGCGCAGTGCACAACGGGTCGCGATCTCCGGCGCCAGCTCGGTCCCGGCGATCTCCTCGGCGGCCGTCACCGCGCTGGCCGCGGGCCTGCAGCGCATCGAGAAGATCGAGACGCTGATCCTGCCGGGCAATCGCGCGCCGCGCGGACTGTCGGTGATGCAGGCGATCCTGGCGCAGGTGGGGCGGCCGCTGAAGCTGTGGCGCGGTGATGCGACGAGCGTCGTCGATGGCTGGAGCGGGCTGCGCCGCGATGGACTGCAACTGCCGGATGGCACGCGCGTTCCGGCGCGATGGTCGAGCTGGATCGGAAGCCCGGACCTGCTGCTGCTTCCACGGCATTTCAACGCGCGTTCGGTGACGTTCCGGGCAGGCCTGGAGTTGCCGCTGCTGCATCTCGGATTGTGGCTGCTGTCGTGGTTGCCGCGGCTGCGACTGCTGCGGTCGCTTGCGCCGTGGGCGCGGGCCTTGCGCTGGATCGCGCAGCAGCTCGAGAGCTTCGGTTCCGATCGCGGTGGCATGCGCGTCGACGTGCTCGGGCGCGAGTCGGGTACGGGTCGCGGCGTTCGGCGGACCTGGACGCTGATCGCCGAAAGCGGTGAGGGTCCGTACGTGCCGGCCATTCCCGCGTTCTGTCTGATCGGGCGGCTGTCGAGCGGCACGCTCGCGGTGGGCGCGCGCCCTTGCGTCGCCGAGTTGTCGATCGACGAGATCGAACAGGCAACGAGCCGGCTTCCGATTCGTTGTGGCCGCGACGAGTCGGCGTGGTACACGCTGTACGAGCGGGCGCTCGGGGCCGAATTCACCCGGCTGCCGCCGCAGGTGCAGGACGGCCACGATGTCTTCGACGTGCGCCGCTTCCGTGGCGAGGCGCGCGTCACCGGCGGTGCGGGCGTGTTGGCGTGGCTGATCGGTCGCGTGATGCGCTTCCCGCCGGCGATCGAACGCACGCCCGTGCTCGTGCGGATGGAACGCTGCGGCGCGAGCGAGCGCTGGACGCGGCAGTTCGGACGGTACCGGTTCGAGTCCGTGCTGAGCGCGGCTGCCGGCGATCCGCTGGGCCAGGTTCGCGAGCGGTTCGGTGCACTGGTATTCCGCCTGAAGGTGCCGGTCGACGAGACGGGCTTGCAGATGCCGATGCTCGGTGCCACGGCGCTCGGCGTGCCCTTGCCACGATGGATCGTGCCGGTGAGCCAGACCCGTGAATACGTCGACGGGCAGGGGCGTTTCTGCTTCGACGTGGACATCAGCCTGCCGATGGTCGGGCGGGTGGTGCGCTACGAAGGATGGCTGCTGCCGGAGTCCGCGCACGGAACGTGCTGACATGCGCCCGGACGGACGTCGGGCTCGAGATCTTTCCTGCGTGGACCACGTTTTTGCCTCGGGAATTCGACGTCCGCAGCGGGATCGCAGTGATCCACGTCCGCGCTCCCGTGAACGTTGGGGCGTGGCCGGATGTCGATGCATCGGTGGGCGGCGCGACGCGCTACCCGCTGCAACACCCCTGGGTTAAGGTCCTCCCATCACGGCTCTCATTTTTCTCACACGCACGATGACCGAAGTTTTCGACGCTCCGCAGATCCAGACCATTCGCGCCAACGGTCTCGAGTTCGCCTATTACGAAGCCGGGCAGGGCCCGCTCGTGCTGTTGCTGCATGGTTTTCCGGATACCGCGCTGTGCTGGCGCCAGGTCGTTCCGCGTCTGGCGGCAGCGGGCTTTCGCGCGGTCGCGCCGTTCCTGCGCGGCTACGCGCCCACGGATCTGGCGCCGGATGGCGACTATTCCCTGCCGACGCTGGGGCTCGACCTGCTCGCACTGATCGAGCACTTCAACAAGGGCGAGAAGGCCTACGTCGTGGGCCACGACTGGGGTGCGCCGATCACGCAGTACGCCGCCAACCTGCGGCCGGATCGCTTCGAGAAGATCGTGGTCGCCGCAGTGCCTCACCTGCGGCGTTTCCTGCTGTCACCGAGCGGGGCGCAGCTCAAGCGATCGCACTACATCTTCAAGTTCCAGTCGCCGTTCTGGGCGGAAAGCCGGCTGCCAGCCAATGATTTCGAATGGGTCGTCGAGAACCTGATCCGACGCTGGTCGCCGGGCTGGAATTTCTCGCTGGGCGACATCGAGCCGATCAAGGCGAATTTTCGCGAGCCGGCACGCCTGAAGGCGGCGCTCTCGTACTACCGGTCGCTCCCCGGGCTGCTGGTGAACCCGTCCGCGCTCAAGGTCGCGTTCTCCGCCGTCAGCGTGCCGACGCTCGCGATCTACGGCACCGAGGACGGTGCCATCGGGCCGGAGATGTTCCAGAAACAGCAGAAGCGCTATCGCGGCCCGTTCGAGCTGTGCGAGGCGACCGGACGCGGACACTTCATGCAGTACGAAGACCCCGAGTGGTTCGCGGATCGCGTGATCGAGTTCTTCAAGGCCTGACCCGCAGCCGTAGCCCGGACGAAGTCCGGGATCCCCGCCCGAATCACCTCCGTCGGACCGCGACCCCGATCGGAAGATCGTCGTCGCCGAGGTCTGCCGGTTGTGACCGGGTAAGACGTCTCCATATTCGAGGGGTGACTGTTTCTTCTCGCCGCCACGACGCGATTTACGGACTTCTGCCTGCCCCCCGCCGCAAATAAAGTTGCCGTCCCCCTTGAATCCGCAGATTGAGTGGCCAAGAATTAGCAGCCTTCACCAGAGAGTGCTAACAACCTGAGTTCCGCCGGTCCGGCGAGTCTCATGTGGTTGTCGCAGCTTCTCAGTGAATCAACCCCAAAGCATTGAATAATCAGGAGTAGAGATATGGCACTGCGTCCCCTGCATGACCGCGTCATCGTCAAGCGTCTCGAAGAAGCCAAGACGAGCGCTGGCGGCATCCTCATCCCGGACAGCGCCGCTGAGAAGCCGCTGCGTGCCGAAGTCATCTCCGTTGGCCCCGGCAAGCGTTCGGACGATGGCAAGGTTCACCCGCTCGACGTCAAGAAGGGCGACAAGGTCCTGATCGGCAAGTACTCGGGCACCGAAGTGAAGATCGAAGGTGAAGAGCTCGTCGTGCTGCGCGAAGACGACATCATGGCGGTCATCGCCTGATCAAGGCTTTCGCCTCTCAAAAATAATCTAGCCCGACCGCACAGCGGAACGGGCCTTGAATGTAATTAACGGAGCTAAACATGGCTGCAAAAGACGTTAAGTTTGGTGATGATGCACGTTCGCGCATGGTCTATGGCGTCAACGTTCTCGCCAACGCGGTGAAGGTCACGCTCGGTCCCAAGGGCCGCAACGTGGTGCTCGACAAGTCGTTCGGCGCCCCCACCGTCACCAAGGACGGCGTGTCGGTTGCCAAGGAAATCGAGCTGAAGGACAAGTTCGAGAACATGGGCGCCCAGCTGGTCAAGGAAGTCGCTTCCAAGACCTCCGACGCCGCCGGCGACGGCACCACGACGGCGACCGTGCTGGCCCAGGCGATCGTCAACGAAGGCCTGAAGGCCGTGACCTCGGGCGTCGACCCGATGGACATCAAGCGCGGCATCGACAAGGCCGCCGAAGCAGTCTCCAACGAGCTCAAGCGCATCAGCACGCCCTGCAAGGACCGCAAGGCCGTTGCCCAGGTCGGCACCGTCTCGGCCAACGCGGACGAGGCGATCGGCAAGATCATCGCCGACGCGATGGACAAGGTCGGCAAGGAAGGCGTCATCACCGTTGAAGAAGGCAAGGGCCTGGACAACGAGCTGGACGTGGTCGAAGGCATGCAGTTCGACCGTGGCTACCTCAGCCCGTACTTCATCAACAACGCGCAGAGCCAGTCGGTCGAACTCGACAACCCGCTCATCCTGATCACCGAGAAGAAGATCGCGAACATCCGCGAGCTGCTGCCGGTGCTGGAAGGCGTGGCCAAGCAGGGTCGTCCGCTGCTGATCATCTCCGAAGACGTCGAAGGCGAGGCCCTGGCCACGCTGGTCGTCAACAACCTGCGCGGCATCCTGAAGGTCGCGGCCGTCAAGGCCCCGGGCTTCGGCGACCGTCGCAAGGAGCAACTCAAGGACATCGCGATCCTGACCGGCGGCACGGTCATCGCGGAAGACGTGGGCCTGACGCTCGAGAAGGCTGAGCCGACCCATCTGGGCAACGCCAAGAAGGTCCAGATCGACAAGGAAAACACCACCATCGTCGACGGTTCGGGCGACAAGAAGGCGATCGACGCGCGCATCAAGGAAATCCGCGTGCAGATCGAAGCCGCCACGAGCGACTACGACAAGGAAAAGCTGCACGAGCGTCTGGCCAAGCTGGCCGGCGGCGTGGCGGTGATCAAGGTCGGCGCCGCGACGGAAGTCGAGATGAAGGAAAAGAAGGCCCGCGTCGAAGACGCCCTGCACGCCACGCGTGCGGCGGTGGAAGAAGGCATCGTGGCCGGCGGCGGTGTTGCGCTGGTGCGTGCTGCCAAGGTGCTGGACAACCTCAAGGCTGCCAACCCCGACCAGCAGATCGGCATCAACATCCTCAAGCGCGCCATTCAGGAGCCCCTGCGCCAGATCGTGCGCAACTCCGGTGACGAGCCGAGCGTTGTGCTGAACAAGGTTGCGGAAGGCAAGGATTCGTTCGGCTACAACGCCGCCAACGGCACCTACGGCGACATGATCGAGTTCGGCATCATCGACCCGACCAAGGTCACCCGCCTGGCGCTGCAGAACGCGGCCTCCGTGGCCGGCCTGCTGCTCACCACCGAAGCCATGATCGCGGACGCTCCGGCCAAGGGCGATGCCCCTGGCTTCCCGGGCGGCACGCCGATGGACGGCGGTGGCGGAATGGGCGTCGGCGCGGGCATGAACTTCTAAGTTCGGCTCCAGCCCCTGGTCGCGCGCCCACCGCGCGGCCACGCGCAGCAGCAAGTTGCAGATCAGGGCGCCTTCGGGCGCCCTGATTTTTTGTGGGCGTCGTCCGAACCTGTAACCCGGATTCTCGTCGAATACGGAGCGCAACCCCGGGCTTTGCCAGGGCTACGGGTTCCCGGACGCGAGTGAATAATGGAGTCCGTTTCACACGAGGAGAACGATGCTGTGACGGTGCCTGACCTGATGAGCAGGGCGCGAGCCGCCAGCCGTTTCGTGGCGCAATGGGCCGGGCGCTTTTCCGGACAGGATCTGCTGGGCGCGATGCCCGAGCCGTCGGGCGCAGGGCAGCCGACGGATCACAACGAACGGATCGCCCAGCTGCGGATCGAGCGCAACGCGGCGATGGCGCGCATCGCGGCGACATCACTGACGGACGTCGCGTCCGTCGCGCAGACGCTCGAGCGTCTTTCGGCGCTGGCGGATTCGGCCTGCCAGCGCGCCGTTGCGTGGGTGAGCGAAGGGCTGATCGAGCGGCATGGACGCCCGCGCGACGCCGACGGTGCGCAGGCGCATCCGGTGATCCTCGGCATGGGCAAGCTCGGCGGCCGCGAGCTCAACTTCTCGTCGGACATCGACCTGATCTTCCTGCACACCGCCGACGGCATGACCGACGGCGCCCATCCGATCGAGAACGAGCGCTTCTTCATCAAGCTCGCGCAGGAGGTCGGCAAGCTGCTGTCGGAGCGCACGGCCGACGGCTTCGTGTTCCGCGTGGACACGATGCTGCGGCCTTTCGGTTCCGCCGGCCCGATGTCGATGAGCGTCGATGGGGCCGAGGAGTACTACCAGACGCACGGCCGCGAGTGGGAACGCTACGCGATGATCAAGGCACGGCCGATCGCGGGCGATATCGCGGCCGGCGAAGACTTCCTGCGACGGCTGCGGCCTTTCGTATATCGCCGCTATCTCGACTACAACGCCATCAACAGCCTGCGCGATCTCAAGCGCCGCATCCACGACGACGTCGTCGCTCGCAAGGTCGTCGACGACGTGAAGCTCGGACCGGGCGGGATCCGCGAGCTGGAGTTCATCGTGCAGTCGTTCCAGCTCGTGCGCGGTGGACAGGACGCGTCCCTGCGCAATCCGTCGCTGCGCCCCACGCTCGAGTATCTCGGCGAATCGGGCCTACTCCCGCGGGATACCGCGCAGAAGCTCGACGCGTCCTACGTCTTCCTGCGCAAGCTGGAAAACGCGATCCAGATGTACGAGGACGAGCAGACGCATCGGCTGCCGATGGACGAGGACAGGCGCCACGCACTGTGCGTGGGGCTGGACTTCGCAAACTGGGGCGAACTGCGCGCGCGCTTCGACGAGGTCGCCGCCTACGTCAACGCGGAATTCCGCCGCGTTTTCGCAGACCCCACACAGGACGCCGAAGACAGTGACTGCGCGCCGCTGGTGCGCACCGCGTTCGGACCCGAGATCAAGGTTTCGGATCTCAAGGCGGTGCTGCTCGAGAAAGGCTTCTCCGGCGCCGACGAAAGCCTTGCGCAGCGACTCGTGGACCTTGCACAAAGTCGCCTCGTGCGAGGTCTTTCGGAAGCTGCAGGGCTGAGCCTGCACCGCGCGCTCGGCCAGTTGCTGGACGAATGTCTGCGCACCGACGAGCCGACTCGCACGGCCGAGCGCGTGCTGCGCGTCGTGCAGTCGGTTGCCGGCCGCTCCACGTACCTGACCCTGCTCGACCAGTCGGCCGTCGTGCGCGCCCACCTGGTGCGGTTGTGCGCGGCGAGCCAGTGGGTGACGGAACAGATCGCCGCCTCGCCCGCGGTGCTCGACGCGCTGCTCGACCAGCGCACGCTCTACGCGCCACCGGGGCGCGACGCGATGACCTCCGAACTCGCGGCGCGCTTCGCGGGCGTGCCAGTGCAGGACGTCGAGACCGGCATGGACCTGCTGCGTCGTTATCGCAACGAGGTCACTGTGCGCATCGCGGCGGCGGACATCTCGGGCAGCCTGCCGCTGGTGAAAGTCAGCGATCACCTGACGTGGCTCGCCGAGGCTGTGCTGTCGGCGGCGATGGAGCGCGCGATGCTCGAGCTCAAGGAAAGTCACGGCCTGGTCGTGCGCGAGGACGGCAGCGTGGCGGGCCTCGGAGCCATCGCGTACGGAAAGTTCGGCGGCATCGAGCTCGGCTACGGCTCGGATCTGGATCTCGTGTTCGTGCACGAGGACGTGCCGGGGGACGTCGAGACGTCTGGAGGCGCGCGTTCGATTGTCGCCGCCGCCTGGTTTGCGCGCCTGACGCAGCGGATCATCCATTGGCTGTCGACGTTGACGCCGGCCGGCCGCGCCTACGAGGTCGATCTGGAATTGCGACCCAGCGGGCAGTCCGGTCCGGTCGTGGTCAGTCTCAAGTCCTTCGCTGCCTACCAGCGCGACAAGGCATGGACCTGGGAACACCAGGCGCTGACGCGCGCACGTTACGTCGCAGGTCCGGTCGCGCTGGGTGAGCAGGTGGAGGCGCTACGGCGCGAGGTGCTGGGTCGGCGCCGCGAGCCGAAGAAGCTGGCGAAGGAAATCGTCGAGATGCGGCGGAAGATGCGCGGCCATCTGGAAAAGCGCCGGCCCGGAGCCTGGGACGTCAAGCAGGGCGAAGGAGGCGTCATCGACAGCGAATTCCTGACGCAGTACCTGGTGCTGCGCGACGCGGCGGATCGGCCCGAGTTGCTCGAATGGTCGGACAACTGGCGTCAGCTCGACGCTCTGGCCGCGGCCGGCAGCCTGCCGCCGGAAGACAGGAGCGACCTGATCGCGGCTTATCGCGCGTATCGCGCTTTCGCGCACTCGCGGGCGCTGCAGAGCGAAGAAGCGCTGGCCACCGAAGAGAGGTTCGCCTCCGAGCGCGCGCATGTTCGCGCCGCGTGGAAGCGGCAATTCGCCGAAGCGGAAGAGTCGAAGGACTGACACCCTTGTCGCGAGGTGCTGCCGACGTGCACCCACCTTGTCCCCTCTCCCCGCGCCAGCGGAGAGAGGGGAGATGGGTCGCCTCGCGTTGACCATCTGGACTCCCCACCCATAACCTTGCGGCCTGTATCGTCCTTGCAACGATCACCCGGCCAGCCCATCGCCAGCCTCTCCCAGGAGCCTGCGATGCACAACGAAGCCCCGTTCCGTTCTTCGCTCGACTCACGCGCAACACGCACCGAGATCCTCCCCGTGCTGTCCGCTCCGTGCCGCCGACCTCGTTCTTCGCAGCTTTCTGCAGACTTCCTGCGCCTCAGCGGCTGCTTGGTGCTGGCGACCGGATTGGCCGCATGTGCCGTTGCGCCGGCGGAGCCCGAGCCTGTGAAGGCCCCCGCTGCTACGACGTACAAGGCGGTCGAGCGTCCTGTCGTCGATGCCGGCGAGGCTCCGTTCGAGCGCGACCGCCGCGCCATTCTCGCGATGCTCGGCGAGTACCAGGTGCGCTTCACGTTCGAGGAAACCACCGTGCTCGCGCCCGGCTACCAGCGTCGCGACAGCAAGAACACGGGCGCCTTCGAGACGGTGGTGCTGGTCGAGGATGCCTCGCGTCGCATCGTGCTGCAGCACCTGCTGGTCTCGGACGATGGGCAGCACATCACCAAGCACTGGCGGCAGGACTGGACCTACGAGGCGGCCAGCCGCTTCGAGTTCACCGAGGAGCAGACCTGGCGCATCAAGCCGCTGCCGGCCGCCCTCACACGCGGGGCCTGGACGCAGTGCGTGTACGAGGTCAGCGATGCGCCGCGCTATTGCGGCACCGGCCGCTGGACCTACGACAACGGTGTCGCTACCTGGAATTCGGATCACACCTGGCGGCCGCTGCCCCGGCGCGAATACACCGTGCGCTCCGACTACAACGCGCTCGAGGCGGTGAACCGTCACAGCATCACGCCGACCGGCTGGACCCACGAGCAGGACAACACCAAGACCCTGCGCGATGGCGAAAAGCCCACCGGCTCGCTGGTCCGCGAATTCGGGTTCAACGATTACCGCCGCATCGAAGGTTTCGACTTCATGGCGGCCTACGACTACTGGGCCGGCACGAAGGATTACTGGGCGCAGGTGCGCGCCGCCTGGGCTTCGCGTTTCGCTGCGAATGCCGGGCTGAGCCTGAAAACCAAGGTCGACGGCATGGGTCTGATCATTCCGCTGTTCACGCAGGCGGCAGCGGTCGAGGCGGGGGAAGCGGTCGGGGCCGAGCAGATCGACAAGACGTTTCAGGAGTGGGTCGTGCCGCCAGGAGCGGCTGCCATTCCGTTGGCTGCGAAGCATCAGGAAGCACCGCCGAGGTACTGATCGCCGGCGCGATCGATCGATAGCCAGCCACCCACAAGGTCGCCAGCCAACTCACCAGAAGATTTTCAATGGAGTTGGTCAACGTGTGGAGATGAGCGTGCGTTTTCGATTTCTGGCGAGTCCGTTTCACGATGCCGCCATCCGCTGCTGAAAAGTCCGGTCCGGGCATCGCACGACGCTGGTCGCGCGGAATCCTCGCGGGTCCCGTCGCGTTCATCGCGGCTGCCGTCGTGATGGCGGGCGGCGCGCTGTGGGTGCCCAAGGGAGCCGCGAGCATCGACAACATCGTGCTGCCGATCGTGTTGTTCCCGGCGATCTGGGCCGCGTTGTTCTTCTACACGAGCCTCGATCGCAATCTGCTGCGCGCCTGGCTCGTCACCCTGGGCCTGCTCGTCATCAATGGCGGGATGATCGCAATGGAGTTCGTCGGAAAAGGAGCTGCCGCATGATCCGGCTATCGCAGGAACGCGCGAAGGTGCTGCTGGCCGTCCACGGCTGGAGCGGTGTGCTGCTCGGGCTGCTCTTGTACGCGGTGATCCTGACGGGCGTCATCGCGGTGTTCGCGGACGAGATCGGCGACTGGTCGAGTCCGCTGGAGCAGGAAACGGTGGCGCCTTTCCCGGTGGGGCTCGACGCCAAGCTGCGCGAACTGGCGACGACCGTCGATCCGAAGTACCACGAGGACCTGTCGATCTTTCCGCGGGCGGGCGGACGCATCGAGGCGTTCTTCCATCACCACATCACGCCGGAAGGCGCGTCGCAGCCCGAAGACTTCGGCGTGGAGTTCAAGCTGCATCCGCAGACGCTGGAAGTGCTGGATCGTCGCGAGGGGTTCGGCGAGGACATCGGCGCGTTCAACGTCTCTAACGCACTCGCGGATTTTCTCGTCGAGCTGCACGTGAGCCTGCACATCCCTGATCCTTGGGGATTGCTGGTCACCGGCATGCTGGGCCTCGCGATGATGGTGGCGGCGGTGACGGGCCTGCTCGTGCACCGGCACCTGATCAAGGAGATGTTCACGATCCGCAAGTTCCGCGAGGCCATGCTCGTGCGACGCGACGCGCACGTGATCGCCGCGACGTGGAATCTGCCGTTCGCGTTCATCCTGGCGTTCACCGGCAGCTTCTTCAGCTTCGCGAGCTCGATGGGTATTCCGGCGATGGCGATGGTGGCGTTCGGCGGTGATCAGGTGAAGCTGATCGAGACCATCGTCGGCATGCCGCCGGTGGAGAACACCGCGGCGGCGCCGATCGGAAATCTCGACGCGATGTTCGCCGACGCGCGACAGCGCGCGAAAATGGAGCCGGCGTTCGCCAGCATTTCGCATTTCGGACGCGCCGATGCGCAGGTCACGGTGTTCACGCGTCCTGCGGACGGCGAGCTGATCAGCCACAACTACGTCTACGACGGCCCGACCGGGGCCTTCGTGCGCGAGAAACCGGGCCTGGGCCTGGTGCCTTCGGTGGGCGGCGCGGCGGCGGACCTGATGGGACCGCTGCATTTCGGCAACTTCGCCGGCTTGTTGTCCAAGGCGGTCTGGTTCGCGCTGGGTTTCGCCAGCTGCTACGTCGCGCTGACCGGGATGCTGCTGTGGACGGCGCGACGCGCCGAGTCGCCGGCGTGGCGTCGCATGGAGCGCGCGGTGATCTGGGTGGGCTTTGGCCTGCCGCTGTCACTCGCCTTGGTGCCCTGGGGTTACTTCATCGGCCGCAGCCGGGGGGCGATGGAACTCGAGGCGCCGATGGCGATTGCCTTCATCGCGACGGCGCTGGCGACCGGCCTGCTGACGATCCTGGTCAGCGAACCGGAGCGCCTTCGCCGATTCCTGCTGGCGGGTACGGGCGTCGCGCTGATCGGCGCGCCGGGCCTGCGATTGATCGCGGACGGACCGGGGTGGATGTCGGCGTTGTCGGCGCATCTTTCGACGGTGCCGGCACTCGATGTCGCGCTGCTGCTCGGCGGCGTCCTCTGCCTGCGCGCGGCCTGGGGCCGCTCGCGGGTCGTCGTGCCTGCGGCGCAGGACGGTGACGCCGAAGAAGGCGAGGTCGCCGCCTCATGAGCGTGACCTTGACCTGGGCGGCCTGTGCCGTCGCGGCCAGTGCGCTGGCGCTCACGCCGATCGCGCTGCGCGATCCCAAACGGCTGCGCACGGCGTTCAAGGGCGCCATGAGGACAGCCTCGCCGATGCCCACGTCGCAGCGACGGCTGCTGGCCTGGGCGAGCCTGCTGCCCGGCATCGTGCTCATCGTGTGCGGGCAGTGGCCGGCGTTCCTGATCTGGATGGGCGCGGCGACGGCGATTGGTTGGGGTCTCGTGCAAGTGCTGGCGCCCAAGCCGCGTTGATGTCCCGCACGGGTTGTCTGCGCCCGAGGTCGCCATCGTTGCAAATGCGATGAATTCTCATTAAAGTGGTTTTGCCAGCGAGACGACTTGCCAGCACGTCCTTCGTCCATCCAGGAACCGACGTGCCCAAACCGCTCCCTGATGACGTGTCCGCTGGCCCGATCGTCATCTTCAATCTCGAATCCCTGCTCGTCGACACGGTCGCGGGCGTCCGCCGCGCGCTCGATTCGGTGGCGCGGCTGCGCGGGCATTCCGGGTTTCCGAAGCTGAGCCAGGAGGACCTGCGCTCGCGCAGCCTCGGCGATCTGATCGGGAACATGACCTGCGGCACCGATGCGACGCTCGCCGCCGAATTCGTCGAGCACTACTGGCGCGTCTACGAACAGCAGGCGCGTTACCAGGCGCCGTTGCTGCCGGGTGCGAAGGGGCTGATCGGCCTGCTGCCGAACCTCGCGTCCGAACTGCATTACCTGTCCACGGCCGGCCCGGAGGTCGCGACGCGCCTCGCGCACGTGCATGGCCTGCAGCAGACGCTGACCAGCGTCTACACGCCGCCGACGGCCGTGTGCAGCCGCGCTCGCGGCGTGCTGCTTGAGCAGTTCTTCCGTACGCAGGACGTGGCGCCCTCGAACTGCGTCGTCGTCAGCGACTGCGTGACCGAGCTGTACGCGGCTCAGCGCCTGGGCGTCGCGGCACTTGCCCTGGGCTACGGGCACTCGCCGCTCCAGGCGCTGGAGTCGGTCGCCGGCGTGATCGGGGTGGCGCACTCGCCGCGCGACGTGGCGGTCTGGCTCTCCGCGCAATCCATGGCCCGTCGATGCCTGCGCGCGATGACGCGCAGGCCGTCGACCCACTACCTGCACTGATCGAGGACGCTGCCATGATCCTGGCCTGCCTGCTGCTGATCGACCTGCTGATGTGCGTCGGCATCGTCTTCCTGCTCATGCCGTCCGATACGCGAAGGAATCGCCGGTGGGGATGAGCCATCCCGTTTCCCTGCCCGTGCCGAACGCCCATCCCGAATCGCGCCTTGACCACGCGCGTCTGATCATCGAGTCGGAATACGCCTCGCCGCTGACGGCCCAGCGCCTGGCGCGGCGCCTGCGGCTGCCGCGGCTGGCGTTCCATCAGGGATTCATCGCAGCCTTCGGCACCTCGCCGCAGCATTACCTGCGGCGCTGCCGCATGCAGGCCGCGGCCCGGCTGCTCAGCGAGGGATTCGATCGACATACCGTCGCGCAGCGGGTCGGATATTCGGCTTTCACGCCGTTTGCCGCCGACTATCGACGCGAATTCCGTGGGGATCAGGATCGTGCCCGGCTGCTCGACGAATCTCGCCGAAGCCAGACGCAGCGAGCTTGATTGCGGCCGTTTTCAGATACGCGGCCGACAGCCGAATCCAGCGCCGGCCGGGGCCGCGCTGAGCAAATCGACGAGGGATTTACGCTAGTCGCCGGTCACGGCCGCTATGGCCGTGATGCGTCGGAAGCCGTGCAGCTTCCGCCCCCGCGCTCGCCGAATTGGCGCTCCTACCGGGATTCGAACCCGGGTTTAAGCCTTGAGAGGGCTCCGTCCTAGGCCTCTAGACGATAGGAGCGAGGCGTGGGGGCGCGTATTATAGGGATTCGTGTCGCGCGGACAACGCGAATTTTCCTCTCGCACATCCGCGGGCTTCCCGCTTCGAACATTCAGGATTTACGCCATTACTCAGCCCCGCCGTATTCCGCGCGCCGAGCACCCCATTTCGCGCTCGATGATTTCCCAGGGCACGCTCAAGACGCTGTACACGCTGCGCGATGGAGGCCATGAGGCCTACATGGTCGGAGGCGGGGTGCGTGATCTGCTCGCGGGCATCACGCCCAAGGACTTCGACGTCGCCACCAGCGCGCACCCGGAGCAGGTCAAGAAGCTGTTCCGGTCCTGCCGCCTCGTCGGGCGCCGCTTCGTGATCTGCCACGTGCGTTTCGGCGAGGAGATCCTGGAGGTCACGACGTTCCGCGGACCGGTCACCGACTTCCACCAGCGCGATGAAACCGGCCGCATCCTGGCGGACAACGATTACGGCACGCTGGTGGAAGACGCCTTCCGCCGCGATTTCACGATCAACGCGCTGTACTACGACATCCGCGACTACTCGATCGTGGATTACTGCGGCGGCGTCGAAGATCTCAAGACCGGCACGCTGCGCCTGATCGGTGAACCCGAGCTGCGCTATCGCGAAGACCCGGTCCGCATGCTGCGGGCCATCCGCATCGCCAACAAGATGCGCTTCCGGCTCGAGCCTTCGACCGCTGCGCCGATCCGCAAGCTCGCGCCGCTGCTCGCCGAGATCCCGCCCGCGCGGCTGTTCGACGAAGTGCTGAAGATCCTGCTCACGCGCGAGGCGGTCGACAATCTCTACGGCCTGCGCGTCTACGGCCTGTTCCGGCAGCTTTTCCCGGCAACCGACGCATTACTGGACGATGCCGCCGCGCTGGCGTTCGTGAACCGTGCGCTGGCCAATTCGGCGCACCGCATCGAAAACGATCTGCCGGTCAGCCCGGCCTTTCTCTACGCCGCGCTGCTGTGGCCGCCGGTGGAGAAGCGCACGCGCGAGCTGCGCGAGAAGGAAGGCTTTCCGGAGCACACGGCGCTGGCGCAGGCGGGCGAAGAAGTGATCGCCCGCGCGATCTCGCGCGTGGCCATTCCGAAGCGCTTCACGATGCCGATGCGCGAGATCTGGGGCATGCAGTCGCGTTTCGACGTGCGCAACTCGAGTCGCGCCCGCCGGCTGATGACCCATCCGCGTTTCCGTGCGGCCTACGATTTTCTGTTGCTCCGGGCAGAGTCCGGCGACCCTGCTCTGCGTGAGTCCGCCACGTGGTGGACCGAGGCGCAGAAGGGCGGCGATCTGCCCCCCGTTGCAGCGGACCACGTCGAAGGCGAAGAGGCCCAGGAAGGGGCCGCGCCGGCCGATGGGCCGAAGCGTCGCCGCCGCCGCCGTCGAGGCGGACGTCGCGGTGGCGGTGGTGGTGGAGCCGAGGCTGCCCCGGCGGGGTAGTCGTTCCATGTATTCCGCCTACGTGGGTCTCGGTGCCAATCTCGGAGACCCGGCGGCGCAGTTGCGCGCGGCGCTCGACGCCATCGCGGCGCTCGACGGCACGCGGATCGTCGCGACATCGCGCTTCTATCGATCTGCGCCGATGGGGCCGCCGGACCAGCCCGAATACTGCAACGCCGTCTGCCAGGTGCAGACCGCGCTGTCGCCGCGCGACCTGCTCGATGCCCTGATCGGCATCGAACGAACCGCAGGCCGTATCCGCAGCGGCGAGCGCTGGGGTCCGCGCCGGCTCGACCTCGACCTGTTGCACGTCGAGGGCATTGCGATGGACGAGCCCGGACTGCATCTGCCGCATCCGGGCATCGCGTCGCGAAACTTCGTGCTGGTGCCGCTGGCCGAGCTCGCACCGCAGTTGCAGATCCCCTCGCTAGAGCCGATCGACACGCTGGCCCGGACCGTCGGCATGGAAGGGCTGAGCGCCTGGGACGCCCTCGACGCGCCACCCGCGTGAAGTCCGGATACATCGCGATCGAGGGCGTGATCGGGGCAGGCAAGACCACCCTGGCGAAGAAGCTGGCAGCGAGCCTCGGGGCGACGTTGCTTCTCGAGCAGCCTGACGAAAACCCCTTCCTGGCGCGCTTCTATCGCGACCCTGCCGGCGCGGCGTTCTCGACGCAGATGACGTTCCTGCTGCAGCGCGCGGGCCAGGTCGAGCAACTGCATCAGCGCGACCTGTTCGCCGGGCAATTCGTCGCCGATTTCATGTTCGACAAGGACCGCCTCTTCGCCGAACTGACCTTGTCGGCGACCGACCTTGCGCTGTACGCGAAGGTCTTCGAGCGCCTGTCCTTCGAGTTGCCGCAACCGGACCGCCTGATCCATCTGACGGCACCGGTGGATCTGCTGATGTCCCGCGTCGCCCATCGCGGCCGGGAGTACGAGACGCCGATCGAAGCCGGGTATCTCGAGGCGCTGTCGGATGCCTATGCACGCTGGTTTCGTGAATCGGTTCGGGTGCCGGTGATCGAGATCGATACGTCGCGCATCGATCTGGTGGGCTGCGAAGCCGATTACGCCTTGTTGCTGGACGCGCTCGATTCCGACTCGCCGTTCGTGCAGTTGCCCGGTAGTGCCTTGTTATAGTCGCGGCCGCCGCACCTTCCGACCAAGACGATGGAATCCGCCGCTCCCAAGCCCGTACAGATTGCCGAACTTCGCCGCATGCGCGAGGCCGGCGAGAAGATCGCCTGCCTGACCTGCTACGACGCCAGCTTCGCGCTGGTCGAGGACCGCGCCGGCGTCGATGTGGTGCTGATCGGCGATTCGATGGGCATGGTGATCCACGGTGGCAACACGACCACGCCGGTCAGCGTCGCCGACATCGTCTATCACTCGAAATGCGTCGCTCCGTTTCTGAAGCGTGCATTCCTGATCGCCGACCTGCCGTTCCTGTCCTACGCCACGCTCGAACGTGCGCTCGATGCGAGCCAGCGCGCGATGCAGGAGGGCGGCGCGAAGATGGTGAAGCTCGAAGGAGGACGCGAGCAGACCAGCATCGTCGAGTACCTTGCGGTGCGCGGCGTGCCGGTGTGTGCGCACCTGGGACTGCGCCCGCAGTTCGTCCACAAGATGGGCGCGATGAAGGTCCAGGGCCGCGACGAAGCCGCTGCCGAAGAGATGTTGCAGGACGCCAGGATGCTTGTGGATGCCGGGGCGGACATGCTGCTGCTCGAATGCGTGCCGTCGGAGCTGGGCAAGCGCATCACCCAGGAAAGCCGGGTGCCGGTGATCGGCATCGGCGCCGGCCACGACGTCGACGGCCAGATCCTGGTGCTGCACGACATCCTCAACATCTCGCCGATGGTCACCATCGGTCGCAAGCCGCGTTTCGTGAAGAACTACATGACCGGCGGTGCGGATATCGAAGCGGCGATCCGCGCTTACGTGCAGGAAGTGAAATCCGGCGCGTACCCCGCGCCCGAACACTGCTTCTGAGGCCCCGTCGTGCGCACCGTGCACACGGTCGCGGAACTGCGCGAACAGATTGCGGAGTGGAAGCGGGCGGGCGAGCGGGTCGGCCTGGTGCCGACGATGGGCAACCTGCACGCGGGGCATCTGGAACTCGTCGCGCGAGCGCGTAGCCTGGCCAGGCGCGTCGTCGTCAGCATCTTCGTCAATCCGCTGCAGTTCGGTCCCAACGAGGATTTCGATCGTTATCCGCGCACGCTACCGGCCGATGCCGCCAAGCTCGACGCCGCCGGCTGCGACCTTCTGTTCGCCCCCGACGTGGCGCAGATGTATCCGCAGGGACGCGAGAACCTGAGCACGGTCAGCGTGCCCGCGCTGAACAGCCTGCTCGATGGCGAGTTCCGTCCGGGGCACTTCGACGGCGTGGCCACCGTCGTGAGCATCTTGTTCAACCAGGTGCAGCCGGATCTCGCGGTGTTCGGCGAGAAGGACTGGCAGCAGCTGCAGGTGGTCCGGCGCATGGTGGCCGACCTGCACCTGCCGCTGACGATCGTCGGCCATCCGACGGCGCGCGACACCGATGGCCTGGCGCTGTCCTCGCGCAACCAGTACCTGTCGGCCGAGGAACGCGCGCTGGCGCCGGAGATATTCCGCACGCTGGGTGGCCTCAGCGACAGTTTGAAAGCTGGACGCCGGGATTTCGAAGCGCTCCAGCGCGAAGCGCTGCAGCGGCTCGAAGGCTTCGGATTCAAGGCGCAATACGTGGAAATCCGCGCGCCGGACCTCTCCGCGGCGACGGCAGACGGCCGCGAATGGATCCTCCTCGTCGCCGCTTTCCTGGGGCGGACCCGGCTCATCGACAATCGGTATCTTTGCTTATGACCAGGTTGTTGCCGCACTAGGAACGCATCGTTACACTCCGCGTCCGCTTTGCACCATGCCTCGCAAAGCCCGGGTGTATGTCTTTTTGGGCCGCCCGTTGCTGTTCATAACTTGAATCCCGTGGTGCATGTCTTAGTGGGCCGCCCGGGGTCGCTTAGCCAAGTGGATCAGCCATGCAACTGACGATGCTCAAGTGCAAATTGCACCGTGCCCGCGTAACTCACTCCGAACTGGACTACGACGGTAGCTGCGCGATCGATTCGCGCCTGCTCGACCTGGCCGGGATCATGGAGTTCGAGCAGATCCAGATCTACAACATCGCCAACGGCGAGCGCTTCACGACCTACGCGATCAAGGCCGAACCCGGCTCCGCGATCATCTCGGTCAATGGAGCGGCGGCCCACAAGGCCCGCGTTGGCGATCGCGTGATCATCTGTTCGTACAGCGCGATGGAAGAAGGTCAGGCCCGCGTCTTCAAGCCGCGCCTGGTCTATCTCGACGAAACCAATCGCGTCGTGCGTACGGCCAACACCATCCCCGTTCAGGCCGCTTAATCCGGCGCGGCGCCCGGTTCTGTCGGGCGCCGCTGATCAAGATGTAGACGGTTCGCCGCGCTTGGCCGCGCGGCGAAGTTCGTGCATGGTCGCTCATGTCGATCTCAGCCGGTGCTGCCGTGATTCCACTCGAACGAACCGACGCCTGGTCGGCTGTGCTGTCGCACGCGCGGGCCACGGGTTCTGACTCGCTGAATGCGCTGTTCGCAGCCGACGAGACTCGCGCGCAATCGCTTTGCGCCACGGCCTGCGGATTGACCCTCGATTTTTCCAAGCAGCGCATTGATGCGCGAACCCTTGAGCTGTTGCTGGCGGTGGCCGAAGCGCGCGATCTGAAAACCTGGCGCACGCGCTTGATGGCGGGCGAGGCGATCAACCACACCGAAGGACGCGCGGTGATGCACGTTGCGCTGCGGGCGCCGCGCGGTCTGCCGATGTTCGCCGACGGCAAGCGCATCGACGGCGACGTCCACGACGTGCTCGACCGCATGGCCGCTTTCAGCGAGCGCGTGCGCGATTGGAGCTGGCGCGGCGCGCGCGGCGACACGATCACGGATGTCGTGAACATCGGGATCGGCGGTTCCGATCTGGGGCCGCGCATGGTCTGCGAAGCGCTGACTGCGATCGCCGGAAAGGGACCGCGTGCGCACTTCGTCGCGAACGTCGATGGCGCGCAGCTCGCCGCGGTCCTGGAGTCGGTGGATCCGGCGCGCACGCTGTTCGTCGTGACCTCCAAGACGTTCACGACGCAGGAAACGATGGCGAATGCCAACGCCGCGCGACGCTGGCTGGTCGATGCGCTGGGCGCGCCTGCGGTGGCGAAGCACTTCGTCGCCGTCTCGACAAATCTCGACGCGGTGACGGCTTTCGGCATCGAGCCGACCAACGCGTTCGGCTTCTGGGACTGGGTCGGCGGACGCTACTCGGTATGGTCGGCGGTAGGCCTCTCCGCGATGCTGCGTGTCGGCCCAGCGATGTTCCGCGAGCTGCTCGCGGGTGCGCACGCCATGGATCGCCATTTCGTCGAGGCGCCGTTCGCGCAGAACCTACCGGTCCTGCTCGGGCTGCTCGCGGTCTGGAACCAGAGCGCGCTGGGCTGCTCGACGCAGGTGATCGCGCCGTATGCGCAGCGTCTCGTGTTCTTCGCGGACTGGTTGCAGCAGCTCGAGATGGAATCCAACGGCAAGTACGTGATGCGCGACGGCACACCGGTGACGCGCTCGACGCCCGCGCTGTGGGGCGATGTCGGCACCAACAGCCAGCACGCCTTCTTCCAGATGCTGCACCAGGGACCCGAAGTTCATCCGGTCGACTTCATCCTGCCGGTGAAAGCGGATCACGCCTTGCCCGAACAGCAGCGCCTGCTGATCGCCAACGCGCTCGCGCAGGCGGCGGCCTTGATGCGCGGCAAGACCGCGGACGAGGTTCGTGCCGAGCTCGTCGCCAAGGGCATGAAGGGCGAGGCGCTCGAACAGGCGATCCCGCACCGGGTTTTCCCGGGCAACCGGCCGAGCAACCTGATCCTGCTGCCGCGCCTCGACGCCTTTCACCTGGGGGCGCTGATGGCGATGTACGAACAACGCACGTTCGTGCTGTCGGTGCTGTGGGGCATCAACGCGTACGATCAGTGGGGCGTGGAGCTGGGCAAGCAACTTGCTACGCGGCTGCTGCAACCGGATGCGAAGCACGACCCGGGCCTCGATGGCTCGACGCGCTCGCACCTCGGCCTGCTGGGTTGAGCCATCATTGCCGCGACGCGGCGAAGCCGGCCTGACCCGAAAAATGATGATCCGATCCCTTCAGAGGAGTACTTCGATGCACGCAACCCTTCGCACCCTGTTCGTAGGCTGGCTTTCCGCCGCCCTGATCCTGATCGGCTTTCCGGCGCATGCCGGCATGATCGGCACGGAGAGCGCCCTTTCGGTCGATGCGCGCGCATCCCATCTCGCCACCGTCGAGCAGTTCATGGCGCGTGACGAAGTGCGGGCGCAGCTCGAAGGCTTCGGCGTGGAGCCGGCGATGGCCGCCGAGCGCGTCGCCAACCTGAGCGACGCCGAGTTGCAGCAGATGGCCTTCAACATCGAGTCGCAGCCGGCCGGCGCCGGTGCGCTGGCGGTGATTGGCATCGTGTTCGTCGTGCTGCTGATCCTCGAACTGGTTGGCGTGATCAACGTGTTCCAGTCGTTCTGACCTTGATCTCAATGTTGTTCGAACGGCGGGCCCTGTGGCCCGCCGTTCTGTTTTTGCTGTCGGCGTGCGCAGGCGCGCCTCCGCGCATCGACGCGCCCGGCGATGCCGTCGAATTGTCGGCCGTCCCGTTCTTCGCCCAGACCGAACATCACTGCGGCCCGGCGGCGCTGGCCACGATGCTCGCCGCGCAGGGCGTTGCGGTCACACCGGACCAGCTCTCCCCGCTGATCTACATTCCCGGACGCGAGGGCACACTGCAGGCGGAGATGATCGCGGCGACGCGACGTTACGATCGCCTGCCGCTGCGACTGGAGCCCACGCCGGAGGCGGTGATCGCGGCCTTGCACGAGGGCCAGCCGGTGCTGCTGCTGCAGAACCTGGGCTTCCGGCGCTGGCCTGCCTGGCATTACGCCGTGGCAGTGGGCTATGAGCCCGAGGCGTCATCTTTCATCCTGCGATCCGGCACCGAGCAACGTCTGACGACCGGACTGCGCCGCTTTCTGCAGACCTGGGATCGGGCGGATCGCTGGGCTTTCGTGTCAGTGGAGCCGGATCAGGTTCCCGCCAATGCGACGCCGGAAGCCTGGCTCGCCGCGGCCGCTCCATTCGAATCGCTCGGCCGGATCGACGTCGCGGAGCGCGCGTACAAGGCCGCGCTGGATCGCTGGCCCTCATCGTCACTGGCCTGGCAGGGCCTCGCGAACACGCGCTACGCGGCGAACGACAAGCCGGCCGCCGAGGCCGCGCTGCAAAAGGCGGTGGAACTGGATCCGGCGTCAGTGACGGCGCGCAACAACCTCGCGAGCGTGTTGCTCGAGCGCGGATGCGTGACGGCGGCGCGTGCGCAGCTCGAAGCCGTGGGACGAGTCCCCGGGGCGCTGGCCAAGGCCGTCGAGCAGACGCGGCGGGATGTGGATTCGGTGGGCACGCGCGAAGACGCATCAGGGTGCCCGTAGCCCGGGCGTTGAATTTCGCGAAGCGAAAGAGCGGGGTTGCGCTCCGTATGCGAGAGCCCCCCGGGTTTCACCCGGGCTACGGGGCTTGGCGCCGCAGCGCCCACTCCACGTGATCGCGCACCGCCGCATCCGGGTGATCGACGTGTTTGCGCAGTGACTCGACGACCTCCGCCGACCGCGGCGCGTTGCCCAGCGCGATCGCCAGGTTGCGCAGCCAGCGCGCGTGGTCGAGCCGGCGCAACGGCATGCCTTCGGTGCGCTGCAGCCACTCGGCTTCGTCCCAGTTCCAGAGTTCGAGCAGGCGCGCCGCATCCAGGCCATGGCGCGGCGTGAAGTCGCTCTCGGCGGTGGCGCCGGATTCGCGATTCCAAGGACAGGCCAGCTGGCAGTCGTCGCAACCGAAGATCCGGTTGCCCATCGGTACGCGGAATTCTTCGGGAATCGGGCCGTGGTGTTCGATGGTCAGGTACGAGATGCAACGTCGCGCATCGACCTTGTACGGCGCCACGATGGCGCCGGTAGGGCAGGCACGGATGCAGGCGCTGCAGCGTCCGCAGCCGTCCGCGACGGGTTCACGCACATCCGCCTCGAGCGGTACGTCGACGAACAGCTCGCCGAGGAAGAACCACGAACCACCGCCGGGTGCGCCGTCGGCGCTGCGCACCGAATCCTGCGCGCGCTGGATCAGCAGCGTGTGCTTGCCGATCCAGCCCAGCCCGGCGTTGCGCGCCACGGCCTTTTCGAGGATCGGCGCGCTGTCGGCGAACACGCGGTGACCCAGCGGTCCGATCTCGCGCTCGATGCGGCGTGCCAGCTTGAGCAGGCGCGCCCGCATGACGCGGTGATAGTCGCGTCCCAGCGCGTAACGCGAGAGGTAGGCGAGCTCGCCGTTCTGTAGCACCTCATCTGCGTCGTGCGCCTTGGGCCAATACGGCAGGCGGACCGAAATCACGCTCAAGGTGCCGGCGCGCAGCGCCTGCGGGGAGGCGCGCATTTCGGGATCGCGCGCCATGTAGGTCATCGATCCGTGATGGCCGCTGGCGATCCAGTTGCGCAGGTGCTCCAGGTCGTCGCCCAGCTCGGGACGCGAGATGCCGGCGTCCGAGAATCCAAGCTCGCGTGCCCATTCGCGGATCGACACCGCGAGCGTCCGCAGCGCATCGGCGGATAGGCTCGTCATGACGCGCGGCCGCGGCGTGCTGCCCGCATAATCGCGCCATGAATTTCGGCGCGGATTCCACACGGCGGGCGGGCGTTCATCGGGCGCGATTGTATTCGGCTGCCCAGGTTCGCGAACTGGACCGCCGGGCCATCGAAGAGCTGGGAATCGCCGGTTACGTGCTGATGCAGCGCGCGGCCGGTGCCGCGTTCGAGGCGCTGCGGATGCGATGGCCGCAGGCGACGCGCATCGTGGTGCTGTGCGGGTCCGGTAACAACGGCGGCGATGGCTACGAGATGGCCTGCATCGCGCGCGCCGCAGGCTTTCAGGTGGACGTGGCGCGCGTCGGGGTGCTGCCGTCGAGTGGCGACGCGGTGCATGCGCACGCGGCCTGGGCGCAGTCGGGCGGATTCGTGAGCGTGTTCGACGCGAACTTCGTTCGCGACGTGCTGCCGCAGGCCGACGTCATCGTCGACGGCATCTTCGGCATCGGGCTGTCGCGCGCGGTCGAAGGAGTGGCGGCCGATGCCATCGCGGCGATCAACGCGCGCGCGCCGAAGCAGGGCGCGCTGGCCCTCGATCTGCCGTCGGGCCTGGATGCCGATACCGGCGCCGTTCTGGGCACCGCCGTGCGGGCGGATATCAGCGTCAGCTTCATCGGCCGCAAGCTCGGCTTGTACGTGGGTTCCGGTCCGGACCACGCGGGACGCCGCGCCTATGCCGACCTGGGCGTGCCGTCCTCGCTGACCGAGGCATCGCCGTCGCTGGCCGAGCTGATGTGCGAGGACGAGATCCCGATTGCGCTGCCGCGTCGCGCCCGCTCGGCGCACAAGGGCTCGCATGGCCATGTGCTGCTGATCGGGGGAGACGTCGGCATGGCCGGCGCCATCCTGCTGGCGGCGCGCGGCGCACACCGGTCCGGCGCCGGACTGGTCAGCGTCGCCACGCGTCCGCAACACGCGCTGGCGCTGACCGCTGCGCATCCCGAGGCGATGTTCCATGGCCTCGACAACGCCGCCGCGGTCGACGAGCTGATCCGTCGCGCGGACGTGCTGGGCCTCGGGCCGGGCCTGGGCACCGGCGTGTGGAGCGCCGGCCTGTTCGATCGCTGCGTGCGCGCCGGCAAGCCGCTGGTGCTGGATGCCGATGCCCTGAGCCTGCTGGCGCGGGCCTCCGCCACGCGTCTGGCGCCGGGCACCGTGCTGACGCCGCATCCGGGCGAGGCGGCGCGCCTGCTCGGCACCGATACCGCGCGGGTGCAGGGCGATCGCATCGCGGCGGCGCGCGCTCTGCGTGCGCGCTACCCCGGCGCGATCGTCGTTCTCAAGGGCGCAGGGTCGATCGTGCTCGGCGAGCAGCTCGCGATCTGCCCGTACGGCAATCCGGGCATGGGCGTCGGCGGCATGGGCGATGTCCTGACCGGCGTGATCTGCGGGCTGCTCGCGCAGCGCCTCGATGCCGAGGCGGCCACCGCCACCGGCGTGCTCGTGCATGCGCTGGCCGGCGATCGCGCGGCTGCGCAGGACGGCGAGCGCGGCCTGCTGCCGAGCGACCTGGTGGCGCAGCTGCAGGCTGTCGTGAATCCTTAGATGACGATGCCTATCGAACTGCCGGACGAAGCTTCCACGACCGCGCTCGGCGAGCGGCTGGCGGCCGAGTTGCTCCAGGCGGGACGCGGCGTGGTCTTCCTGCACGGCGACCTGGGCGCCGGCAAGACGACGCTTGCGCGCGGACTGCTGCGGAGTTGCGGCGTGACCGGGACGCTGCGCAGCCCGACCTACACGCTGATGGAGCCGTACTCGGTGGGCGGGCAGGGCTTCCTGCACCTGGACCTTTACCGGCTCACCGATCCGTCGGAAGTCGAGAACCTGGGCCTGCGCGACTACCCGCCCGAATCGACGATCTGGCTGGTCGAATGGCCACAGCGCGGAGCGGGATTCCTGCCGGCGCCGGACCTCGAGGTCCGCCTGGCGCCGCAGGGCGAGGGACGGGTCGCGACGATCGATCGACACTCGGCGAAGCGGCCCGGTTGACCGATAATCGACATGAGGTAACAGTCTTATCTGACTGGTTCAGAAGAAAATAAAATCTTGCGTTCGATTAATAGTCACGCTATGTTCCGCGCCATCTTCCGGCCGGAGCGAGCGGCCATGCGGTTCCTTGTGTTCCTCCTTCTGACTGGCGCGGCGTCACTGGCGACCGCAGGGGAACTGCGCGACCTGCGCCTGTGGGACTCCCCGGAAGGCACGCGCGTCGTCCTCGAACTGAGCGGTTCGACGGCCCACAAAGTTTTTGCGCTGGAAAACCCCTCGCGGATCGTCATCGACCTGCCCGGTACGACCGGTGTGCGCCTGGCCAACAAGGCGGCGGGCAAGGGCGCGGTCGAACATGTGCGTGCCGCGCAACGCGAAGAAGGCCTGCGCATCGTGCTGGACATGCGCAAGTCGATCGAGCCGCGAGCCTTCCTGCTCGATCCGGCCGATCAGTACGGCTATCGCCTCGTGCTCGACCTCGCGGGTGCGGGCGATGAAGGCGCGGCGCCTGCAGCGCCGCCGGTCAAGGCGGAGGCCTGGGAGCCCAAACCCATCGTCGTGGCGATCGATGCGGGACACGGCGGCGAAGACCCCGGCGCGATCGGTCACGGCGGCCTGTTCGAAAAGGATGTGGCGCTCACGCTGGCGCGCAAGCTTGCGGCCCTGGTCAACGCCGAGCCGGGCTTTCGTGCGGTCCTGACGCGCGACGGCGACTACTACCTCGAGCTGCGCGAGCGCGTGAAGCGCGCGCGCAAGGCGCAGGCGGACCTGTTCGTGTCGGTCCACGCCAACGCGCTGAAGGATCGCAACATGCGGGGCTCCGCCGTGTACGTGGTGTCGGCGCGCGGCGCGACCAGCGAACACGCGCGCTGGCTGGCGCAGAAGGAGAACGCGGCCGATCTCGTCGGCGGTGTCGGCCTTCACGGCAAGGACGATGAGCTGGCAGCCGTGCTGATCGACTTGTCGCAGGCCTCCACGATGGAGGCGAGCTTCGACGTCGGCGCACGCATGCTCAAGTCGCTGGGCCGCGTGAACACCTTGCAGCGCGCGCAGGTCCAGCAGGCGGGTTTCATGGTGCTCAAGGCGCCGGATATTCCTTCGGTGCTGGTCGAGACCGCGTTCATCACCAATGCCGAGGAAGAGCGCCTGCTGCGCGATCCCAAGGGGCAGGACCGCATCGCGCGCTCGCTGTTCGATGGCATCAAGGGTTATTTCGAGAGTTACCGGCCGCGCGAGCAGCGGCCTGCAGATTCGCCCTCGCCGCGCCTGCAGAAGGTGCGCGCCCCTTCGGGCGATGGAGTCCGCGCAATCGCGGATTGAGCGTGTCAGGGAGGCTGTGGGGACCTGGGGCCGGGCCGCGAGGCACGGCCTCAGGTTTTTTCAGGGCCGCGAAAGCCGATAATCCCGCGCCATGCCCATCCGCCTGCTGCCCGATGTCCTGATCAACCAGATCGCCGCTGGCGAAGTCGTCGAGCGCCCGGCTGCGGTGGTCAAGGAACTGGTCGAGAACAGTCTCGACGCGGGAGCACGCCGCATCGAGGTCGATCTCGAGCAGGGAGGGCTCGCGCTGATCCGCGTGCGCGACGACGGGCGAGGTATCGAGCTCGACGAACTGCCGCTGGCCTTGGCGCGGCACGCCACCAGCAAGATCGCGTCATTGGCGGATCTCGAAAGCGTCGACAGTCTCGGGTTCCGTGGCGAGGCGCTGCCGAGCATCCTGTCCGTATCGCGGCTGACGCTGGGTTCGCGCACCGCTACGTCCGAGCACGGCTGGAGCGTCAGCGGCGCGGGAGCCTTCGATTCGAGCGTGGCGCCGCAGGCGCTGGCGCATCCTCCGGGTACGTCGGTGGAGGTCTGCGACCTGTTCTTCAACACGCCGGCGCGACGCAAATTCCTGAAGAGTCCGTCGACCGAGCTGCGCCACGCCGAGCAATGGTTGCGACGCCTCGCCCTCGGGCGCACGGACGTCGGGCTTGTGCTGCGCCACGAGCGCCGCCGCCTGATGGACCTTGCGCCGGTGACCGACGACGCGACGCGCGATGCGCGTCTGAAGGCGGTGTGCGGTGACGAGTTCCTCGAACATCGCGTTCTGGTCGACGAGTCGCGACACGATCTGCGCCTGACCGGCTGGTTCGCGCGGCCGAGCTTTTCGCGCGCGTCGGCGGACCTTCAGTATTTCTATGTGAACGGCCGCTGCGTGCGCGATCGTCTCGTGGCCTTCGCGTTGCGCCGCGCGCTGGCGGACGCCATGCATTCGACCCGGCATCCGGCGTTCGTCCTGTATCTGGAACTCGACGCGCGCGCGGTGGACGTCAACGTGCATCCGCAGAAAACGGAAGTCCGCTTTCGCGATTCGGCGCGCGTGCACGATTTCCTGTTCGGCGCGGTGCAGCAGCGCCTGCGCGATCTGCGTCCCGAGGCGGACCAGCATCGTGTGCACTTCGCCGGCTTGCCGGCGAGTGGAGACCAGGGGGCGTCGCCGATGGCGCGACCCTGGTCGACGAATACGGCGAGCCTGCCGCTGTCCGCGCGCGAACCGAGCTTCGCGCAGACCGCCTGGGGCCTGATGCGTGACGCGGCTTCCGCCGGCCCGAGTGCGACGACGGCCGAACCGATCCCCGCGCAGGAGTTCGCACTCGGGCGGGCGTTGGCCCAGCTCCACGGTGTCTTCATCCTGGCCGAGAACGCGCGCGGACTCGTGTTGGTGGACGCCCACGCCGCGCACGAGCGCGTGCTGTACGAACGCATGAAGCGCGAACTGGCCGAAGGCCCGGTGCCCTCGCAGGCCATGCTCGTGCCCGAGCCGATCCACGTCGCCGAGGACGAGGCCGATGCGCTCGAGGCCCGTCGTGAAGAACTATCCGGGCTGGGCATCTCCCTGGATCGCGTCGGGCCCGCGACCGTGGTCGTGCGCGCGGCGCCGCCGCTGCTCGGTCGCGAAGACGTCGCTGCGCTGATTGCGGGCCTGGTGCGCG
Organism: Panacagrimonas perspica; assembly: GCF_004364935.1. Taxonomy (GTDB): domain Bacteria; phylum Pseudomonadota; class Gammaproteobacteria; order Nevskiales; family Nevskiaceae; genus Panacagrimonas; species Panacagrimonas perspica. Next base: position 344,184 of record NZ_SOBT01000012.1, read on the forward strand.
ACGAGGGACGGCCGGCGCCGCACGCGCATCTGGGCGAGGTGCTCGATGCGCAGAGCCGTGTGCTCGCCGATGTCGCCTGTCGTGCGGCGATCAAGGCCAATCGCCGTCTGAGCCTGCCCGAGATGGATGCGCTGCTGCGTGACATGGAACGCACGGAGCTCGCCGATCAGTGCAATCACGGCCGCCCGACCTGGGTTCAACTCGAGATGTCGGAACTCGATCGCCTGTTCCTGCGCGGTCGCTGATCGATGCACGGACTTCCGGTGGTGTTGTTGATGGGGCCCACCGCGTCGGGAAAGACCGACTTGTCGCTGCGCCTGGCGGATCGGCTTGCAGCGCAGGGACGCGGTGTCGAGATCATCAGCGTCGACTCCGCGCAGGTGTATCGCGAAATGGATGTCGGGACCGCCAAGCCGGATGCGCAGGCGCGCGCGCAGATTCCGCATCACCTGCTCGACATCTGCGATCCGGCCGAACCGTACTCCGCGGCGCGATTCCGTGGCGACGCGCAGCGCTTGATCGGGGAGATCCGCTCGCGCGAGCGCCTGCCGCTGCTGGTCGGCGGCAGCATGCTGTACTTCCGCGCGCTGACCGCAGGGCTGAGCGATCTGCCGTCCGCCGATCCCGTGCTGCGTGCGCGCATCACGCAGCGCGCCGAGCGTGAGGGATGGGCGGCGCTGCATGCGGAACTCGCGACGCTCGACGCAAGAACGGCCGCACGCCTGCACCCGAACGATGGCCACCGCATCCAGCGCGCACTGGAGGTCGTGGCGACCACCGGCCGGCCGCTCAGCGAGCTGCGCGGCGACGCCGGGCCTGCCAGCGCGGCATTCGATGGCGTGAAGCTGGCGCTGATGCCGCCGGAACGCGCTGAACTCCACGCGCGCATTGCCTCACGGTTGCAACAGATGATGGCGCAAGGTTTCGAAGAGGAAGTCCGGCGGCTGCACGCGCGAGGCGATCTGCACGTAGAGTTGCCGTCGGTGCGCGCAGTCGGCTACCGGCAGCTCTGGGCCTGGCTGGACGGCGAAGGCGATCTCGCGCAGGCCACCCAGAAAGCGCTCGAGGCCACGCGGCAGTTCGCGAAGCGGCAGATCACCTGGCTCAGGTCTGAGCACGATCTTTGCTGGTTGAACTTCGAGGCGCCGGAAGCGGTCGATATGGCGCTTCGGCAAATCGATGAATGGACGCCAAAATCGCCGTGCTAGACTCCAAAGCCCGTGCGGGCGGCGTACCTGCAGCGCGGCCAAATAACGAAACACCCAGGGGATACAAACATGTCTAAGGGCCACACCCTCCAGGAACCCTTCCTCAATGCGCTTCGCAAGGAACGCATTCCGGTTTCGATCTACCTGGTGAACGGCATCAAGCTCCAAGGACAGATCGAGTCGTTCGACTCGTTCGTTGTTCTGCTCAAGAACAGCGTGAGCCAGATGGTCTACAAGCACGCGATCTCCACCATCGTTCCGGCCCGCGCCGTGCGTCTGCACGATCCGGACGCGGAACCCAGCGAGGAAGGCCCGGCGGCCTGATCCGCACGCGCCGCAGGCAACTGATCGATTGTCCGTTCAATCTTTTCTAGAACGTCCGCCCAGCGGTCAGCGCGCGGTACTCGTTCACCTCGAATTTCCGCGGACGGATTTTGAATCCGATCGCCGGGAGTTCGAGGAACTTGCGCGTTCGGCGGGCGCGGAAATCCATGTCGTCGTCGGAGGATCACGCGTCAAGCCCGATGCCGGGTTGTTCATCGGCAGCGGCAAGGCGGACGAGATCGCCGGCATCGTGGCGGCTGCCGAGATCGAACTCGCGATCTTCAACCACGACTTGTCACCCAGCCAGGAACGCAACCTCGAGCGAATCATCAAGTGTCGCGTGCTCGATCGTGCCGGCCTGATCCTCGATATCTTCGCCAAGCGCGCGCGCTCCCACGAGGGCAAGTTGCAGGTCGAGCTGGCGCAGCTTCAGCATCTCGCGACGCGTCTGGTGCGCGGATGGACGCATCTCGAACGGCAGAAGGGCGGTATCGGCCTGCGCGGTCCGGGTGAATCGCAGCTGGAGACGGATCGTCGTCTGGTCAGGGATCGCATCACGACGCTCAAGCGTCATCTCGACGACGTGCGCCGCCGCCGCGCGCAAAGCCGCGCATCGCGCAAGCGCAACGAAGTGCCGGCGGTCTCGATCGTCGGTTACACCAACGCCGGCAAGTCCACGCTCTTCAATGCGATGACCGGCGACGACACGTACGCGTCGAGTCAGTTGTTCGCCACACTCGACACGACTGTGCGCAAGCTCGCGTTGCCCAACGGCGAGCCCGCCGTGCTGGCCGATACCGTCGGTTTCGTGCGCGATCTGCCGCACGATCTGATCGCCGCGTTTCGCGCTACGCTGGAAGAATCACGCGATGCCGATCTGCTGCTGCACGTGGTCGACTCGGCAGACCCCGAGCGCATCGCGCGAATCGAGCAGGTCGCCGAAGTCCTGCGCGAAGTCGGCGCGGGCGATGTGCCCTGCATGCTGGTGTTCAACAAGATCGACCTGCGCGAGGCCGAACCGGCCCGGGTCGAACTCGACGAGCAGGGGTTTGCGCAGCGCGCCTTCGTTTCGGCCCGGACGGGTGAGGGCCTGGAGGCCTTGCGGGAGGCGATCGCGCATCGGCTGCGACCGGACGAGACGGTTCACGAGCTCGTTCTGCCGCCGAATGCGGCGCGTCTGAGGGCTCAGCTGTTCGAGCATCGGGCGGTGCGCGACGAGCGCCTCGAGGAGGACGGCTCGTCCCATCTGCGGGTCGTGATGCCTTACGAGCGACTGCGCGGACTCTGTGCTGCCGCGGGCGTGACGCCGCCGCCTTCGCCCAAGGCGTTTGAGGAATGGGAACGGCACCCCTAGAATTCCGCGGCCCCGCCACAATCTGTTCAGTGGAAGGCTGGCTGCGGTCCCCGGCCCATATAACGAGGCGTCGCCACTTGGCGCCACCGAACTCGAAACCGACGAACGCCCCATGGCTTGGAATGAAGGACCCAATCGCGACCCCTGGAGTCAGGGGCCCGGCGGAAACAAGCCGGGTGGTGGCGGTGGACCGCCCGATCTCGACGAGATGCTCAAGCGCCTGAAGGCGCGCTTCGGCGGCGGAAATGGCGGTGGCGGCGGACCGCGCGGAAGCAGCGGACCGGGCCTGCCCCGCGCCACGGTGGGTCTGGCGATCGGGTTGATCGCCGTCATCTGGCTCGCCAGCGGCACCTACGTGGTGGACGAGCAGGAGCGGGGTGTGGTGCTGCGCTTCGGTGAATACGACCGTACGGCGATGCCCGGCATCGGCTGGCGTGCGCCGTGGCCGATGGAATCGATGGAGCGCATCAACGTCACGCAGGTGCGCCAGATCACCGACCAGCAGAGCATGCTCACGAAGGACGAGAACATCGTCGACGTCGAGTTGACGGTGCAGTACCGCGTCTCGGCAGTCGAAGACTTCCTGTTCAACGTCGACGATCCCGACCTCACCCTGCAGCAGGCGGTGAAGTCGGCCGTGCGCGAGACCGTGGGCCGCAGCGCGATGGACTTCATCCTGACCGAAGGCCGCCAGGCCATCGCCGACCAGACCAAGCAGATCCTTCAGGAGACCCTCGACGAGTACAAGTCGGGTCTGGTCGTCACCGAAGTGAACCTGCAGCAGGCGCAGCCGCCCGAGGCCGTACAGGCTTCGTTCGCCGACGCCATCAAGGCGCGCGAGGACCAGGAGCGACTCAAGAACGAGGCCGAGGCCTACGCCAACGATCGTCTGCCCAAGGCGCGTGGCGCCGCGGCGCGACAGATCGCCGAGGCCACCGCGTATCGCGACCAGGTGCTCGCACGAGCCGAAGGTGATGGATCGCGCTTCACGCAGCTCCTGCTCCAGTACAAGATCGCACCGGCTGTCATGCGCGAACGCCTGTACCTGGACAGCATGAGCCAGGTCATGGCCGGCAGCTCGAAGATCATGATCGACGTCGACAAGAGCAATCCGATGCTTTACCTGCCGCTCGACCAGCTCATGAAGTCGATGCCGCGCGCCGAAGGCTATCCCTCCGACTACGTGACCGCGCCGGGAACGGGCGCAGGCACCAGCACGCTCGATTCTTCACGTTCGCGTGACCGGAGCCGCCCATGATGAGAAATCCTCCGGTATTGCTGGTGGCGATCGCGGCGTTGCTGCTGATGATCATCAGCGGCAGCTTCTTCACGGTCGACCAGCGCGAGCGCGTCCTGCTGTTCCAGCTGGGCGAAATCAAGGGTGCGGACTTCAAGCCCGGCCTGCATCTGAAGCTGCCGTTCTTCCAGCGCGTACTGCGTTTCGACGGCCGCATCCTGACGCTCGACAACCAGACCGAGAACTTCCTGACGATCGAGAAGAAGAACGTCGAGGTCGACTTCTTCGTGAAGTGGCGCATCGTCGACACCACGCGTTACTACCGTGCCACCGGCGGGCAGGAACTCGTGGCGATGGACCGACTGGCTGCGATCGTGAACCCGGGCCTGCGTGCGCAGTTCGGTTCGCGCACGATCCGCCAGGTGGTCTCCGGCGAGCGCAACGAGATCCTCGACGCCGTGCAGAAGATCGCGAAGGACCGTGTGGCCGAACTGGGCATCGAGATCGTCGACGTGCGGGTCAAGCGCGTGGACCTGCCCAAGGACGTCAGCGAATCGGTCTACCAGCGCATGCGCGCCGAGCGCACGCGCGTGGCGTCCGACCTGCGTGCCCGTGGCGCGGAAGAAGCCGAGCGCCTGCGCGCCGAAGCGGACCGCGAAGCGCAGATCACGCTGGCCAACGCTTATCGCGAATCCGAAAAACTGCGCGGTGAAGGCGATGCCAAGGCGGCCGAGGTCTATGCCAAGGCCTACGGCCAGGACACCGAGTTCTACAAGTTCTACCGGTCGCTCAATATCTACCGCGACACCTTCGGCACGCGCGACAACATCCTGGTGCTCGAACCGGATGGCGAGCTGTTCAAGTACTTCAAGGGCGGCGGCAAGTAAGGGCGGACACGGTTTCGCTCCTCCGGGCCCCCTCGATCCGCACCAGACGATCGAGGGGGCCCGGGCTCGTTTCGCTCCGTTGGCCCGCCCGGTCCCGGGCTGGATTTCGCGGCCGTTGAGCGCCGCGTGATGCGCGGACCGGGCCTCGCCTGCATGATCGGCGGGCCGTTGCTCCTCAACGCAGTAAAATAGGCGTACCGCCTCCTTTCACGGCGGCTGCGCACGGACTCCCCCTCATCACCATGGCTACCAAACGCTGGATGCTGCCCGACGGCATGGAGGAAGGTCTTCCTCCGGTCTCCTGGCAACTGGAGCGGCTGCGCCGGCGGCTGCTCGACCATTACCACGACGCCGGCTACGAACTGATCCTCCCGCCGCTGGTGGAGCATCTGGACTCGCTGCTGACCGGCAGCGGCGGCGACCTCGAGCGCCAGACGTTCAAGTTCGCCGACCCACAGGGCGGCCGGATGCTCGGTATCCGCGCGGACATGACGCCGCAGGCGGCCCGCATCGCGGTGCGGCGCTTTGCCGAATCGAAGGTCGTGCGTCTCTGCTATCTCGGGACCGTGCTGCGCACGTCGCCCGACAGCCCGGGCGGCCCGCGTTCGCCGCGCCAGGTCGGCTGCGAGCTGTTCGGGGAGCCGGAGCTGTCCGGCGATCTCGAAGTCCTGCGCCTGATGCTGCGTACCCTCGCGCTGGCGGGCATGGCGGACGTACATCTGGACCTGGGCCACGTCTCCATCTATCGCGCCGTCATCGGTCGCCTGAACCTGGAGACCGACGACGAGGCCGCGCTGTTCGGCATCCTGCAGCGCAAGTCGCATCCGGACCTCGCGGACTTCGGTCGCGCGCGCGGCCTGAACGGCGTCATCGAGACGCTGGGCGAACTGATGGATCTCAACGGCGATGTCACCGTGCTGCAACGCGCCCGGCAGACGCTGGTTCGCGGTGATGCCCAGATCGGCGCTGCGCTGGATACGCTGGAAGCGGCGGCCGCGAATCTGTCGAAGGAATTCCCGAACGTGCCGATCCACGTGGACCTCGCCGAGTTGCGGGGCCTGCGCTATCACACCGGCCTGGTCTTCGCCGCATTCGTGCCGGGTTACGGCCGCGAGATCGCGCGCGGCGGGCGTTACGACGGCGTTGGCCGCGAGTTCGGTCGTGCGCTGCCGGCGACGGGTTTTTCGGCGGACATGAACGAGTTGTTGCGGCTGGGTTCCAGCGAGTGAAGAGCCCTGGCATGCGCGGCATCTGATGCGCACAGGGCCGTCATTCATTCTTTTGTGGCTTCGCGGATTCTTTGAAGGATCAGGACATGGGTAAGAGTGTGGTTGTCATCGGCGCTCAATGGGGCGATGAAGGGAAGGGCAAGGTCGTGGACCTGCTCACCGATCGCGTCGAGGCCGTCGTGCGCTTCCAGGGCGGACACAATGCCGGGCATACCCTGGTCATCAACGGCGTGAAGACGGCGCTGAACCTGATCCCGTCGGGAATCATGCGGCCCAAGGTCGCGTGCCTGATCGGCAACGGCGTGGTGCTGTCGCTGCCCGATCTGATCAAGGAGATCGAGAAGGTCGAAGCCACAGGTGCATCGGTGCGCGACCGGCTGAAGATCTCCGAGGCCGCGCCGCTGGTGCTGCCGGTCCACGCCAAGCTGGACCAGGCGCGCGAGCGTGCCCGTGGCGAGGCCAAGATCGGGACCACCGGCAAGGGCATCGGCCCGGCCTACGAGGACAAGGTCGCGCGTCGCGCAATCCGCGTCGGCGACCTGTTCCACCGCGAACAGCTCGCCGCGAAGCTCGGCGAACTGCTCGCCTTCCACAATTTCGTGCTGCTCAACTACTTCAAGGAATCGGCGGTCGATTTCCAGGAGACGCTCGACTCGCTGCTGGGCTACGCGGAAGTTATCCGGCCGATGGTGGCGGACGTCACCGAACTGCTGCGCCTGCATCTGCGGCGCGGCGACAACGTGCTGTTCGAAGGGGCGCAGGGCGCGCTGCTGGACGTGGATCACGGCACCTATCCGTACGTGACCTCCAGCAACACCACGGCGGGCGGCGCTTCGACCGGCTCCGGCGTGGGCCCGCGTGAACTCGACTACGTGCTGGGCATCGTCAAGGCTTACGCCACGCGTGTCGGTTCCGGTCCTTTCCCGACCGAGCAGGAAAACGACATCGGCCAGCACATCCGCGACAAGGGCCAGGAATACGGCACCGTCACCAAGCGCCCGCGCCGCTGCGGCTGGTTCGATGCAGTGGCTGCGCGCCGGTCGATCTTCAACAACAGCGTCACGGGCCTGTGCGTCACCAAGCTCGACGTGCTCGACGAGCTCGACGTGATCCGCATCTGCACCGGCTACAAGTTGAACGGCGTGCCGGTGGACGTTCCGCCGATCGGCGCCGAGGGCTTCGGCAAGATCGAGCCGGTGTACGAGGAACTGCCGGGCTGGAAGTGCAACACGTTCGGCGTGAAGAACTACGCGGATCTGCCGGAGGCGGCCAAGCGTTATCTCGATCGCGTGCAGGAAGTCACCGAGACGCGCATCGCGATCATCTCCACCGGCCCGGATCGCGAGCACACGATGGTGCTGCACCACCCGTTCGATTGAGCCTGCGAACGTAGCCCGGACGAAGTCCGGGATTTCTCCCGATCGATCGCGACCGCGGTCCCGGACTTCGTCCGGACTACGGGCAAGCTCAGTGCGGCCGGTGCCGGTAGTGCTCGGGCTTCTCGAACGTTCCTGACCAGATGCCGCGCTTCGCCGACTTCGCCTTGGCCTGCGCACGCGCGTAGGTCCCCTTGCTGTATCGCGCGTAGTCCGTCGCCCAGCCCTCGCCCACCATCCATTCGCTGATGCTGCGCTGGTGGCTCGAACACTTCGCCACGAGTCGGCCGTAGCGGTCCTTGTCGACGGTCACGCACTGCACGATGGCACCATCGAGATGCCGGCGCAGCGCATCGGTCGCCGCGTAGCCGCAACTCCAGCGCTCCTTGCCGCGCGTGCATGTCTGCTTGAACTCGGGCGCATCGATGCCCCAGAGCCGGATGCGGTGTTGGCCGATCTCCAGGCTGTCGCCATCGACCACTTTCGCCTTGCCGGCGACGGTCTGTGCCGATGCGAGCGGAGGAAACACAAGCAGGACGGCGATGGCCAGTACGGCCGCGCAGCGCATCCGGAATCGATCGCGGATCAGGCGCCTGCCGACGGACAGCCCGATGCGGCCGGCGTGCGTGCCAATCCTTCCAGGCCGCGGCCGATCTGTGTGGCGAGACCGGCGACAGCACCCCGGTACGCCCGGACCAGCGCCGCATAATCGGCGCCGGCGGGCTGCTGCAATTGCGACACGCAGGTCAGCGCGGCGGACTTGGCATCGGCCGCGCGCAGGCTCCAGGCTGCGGTGACGAGCACCTGCCCATCGGCCAGCGATTCGAAGCGCTGCACGTCGACGCGCACGCGGAACAGCTTCAGGCCTTCGGGAGCGGACACGCGGCTGAGGTCGCTGATGCCGAACTGCTCGCGAAGCTGCTGCGCGAGCGCAGTGCCGATCTCGTCCGGCAACGGCGCGCGCCAGCGATGGTCTTCGGTCAGATGGCTGCGGCCATCGGAGCCGGTGATGAGCAACTGCGGGATGTCGGCGCTGCGCGGCACGCTGACCGGTTCCAGCAGCATCGCGAACGACGGATTGCCGCTGGCCGTCGAGGGTGCCGCGCCGGCCAGCGTGTACAGGTGGATCGGCGCGGAGCTGCAGGCGCCGAGCGATGCAGCGGCCCAGAGCATCAACGCGGCACGCAATCCGGAACGCAGACGAATCATTTTGCGGGCTCCTGGATCTGCGGCTCTTCGGCTTCGCGTCGGCCGCGGACGAGCGACTCGGGGTGACGTTGCAGGTAGTCCGAAAGATCCCGCAGCGAGCGCACGGTGCGTTCGACTTCGATCAGCGTACGGCGCATGTCCTGCTGGATCGGCGCATCCGCCGACGTCAGCGAGCCGCGTGCGGACTCGAGCGTGTCGCGTGCCTCGCGCAAGGTCTCGGTGGCGGCGGGCGCCACTTCGCCGTCGAGGCGCTTGATCAGCGAGTCGGCATTGCCGAGCGCGGAGTTGAGGCGCTTGCCGATGTCGTCGAACGGAATCTGGTCGATCTTGGTGACGATGTCGGTGATGCGCGTCTGGATCTGGTCGAGGCTCGCGGTCTCGGTGGGAATGCGCAGCGGGCGATCCTTCGCATCGAAGTCGGCCTTCTTGGCCTGCGGCGGGAAATCCAGCGCCACGTAGAGCTGACCGGTGATCAGGTTGCCGGCACGCAGCTGGGCACGCATGCCGCGTTCGACCATGTGGGCGAACAAGATCTCGGGTTCGGTGGCGTCGGCGCCTTCATCGTCCGCGATGACCTCGTCGTACGCGCGACCCATGCGCTTCGGATAGATGTCGGCCGATACCTCGGTGTAGAAGCGCTTGCGCGTCGCGTCGAAGCCCAGGTCCAGTCGCGTGATGCGGCCCAGGACGGTGCCCTTGAAATCGATCGGGCCGTCGACCGTGAGGCCGCGCACGGACTCGAAGAAGCGCATGCGCACCGGCATCACCACCGCGTCGCGCGGCGCTAGTGCGGCGCCCTGGTTGGGATACAGCGGGAACGTCGCGCCGTCGGCCGCGGGCTTGGGATTCGGGTCCGCGAGGGGCAGGGATTGAAACGCGACGCCGCCCGCCAGCAGAGTGACGACGGACTGCGTGTCGAGCTTGAAACCGTTGGCGTCGATCGACAGGTCGATGCCGCTGGCCGACCAGAATTGCGTGTCGGTCTTCACGAAGGTGTCGTAGGGCTCCTCGATGAAGACGATGACCGAAACGTCCTTGCCCTCCTTGTCCAGCTCGAATCCGAGCACGCGGCCCACCGGCACGCGCAGGTAGTAGACCGGCGAACCGACATTGAGCGATCCCAGGTCCGCGGTCTTCAGGTTGAAGCGCCGGCCCTTCTCGTCGTTGGTCAGGATCGGCGGATCTTCCAGGCCGACGAATTCGTACTGCGATTCGGTCGAGGTGCCCAGATTCACGCCGATATAGGTGCCGGACACCAGAGTCTTGAAACCCGAGATCCCGCCGAGGTCGGCGCGCACACGCACCACCCAGAACTGCGTGTCTTCCACGGCGATGCTGCTGGCCTCGCTGGTCAGCCCGACGGTTGCGACCACATGGCTGCGGTCCTCGGACATCTCGACCCGTTTCACCTTGCCGAGCACGACGTCCTTGTAGCGGACTTCGGTCTTGCCGGCGTCGAGGCCTTCTGCGGTCTTGAAGCTGATCTCGATCGTGGGGCCGTTGGCCATGTAGGCGCGCACGATCAGCAGCGCGCCCGCGAGCGCAGCGACGATCGGCACCAGCCAGATCATCGAGGGCCTCATTCTGGCGCGCCGGCGTACGACCGGATCGGGCAGGTCGTCGACGTCGGGCGGAGGGGCGGAGGCCGGTGTATCAGTCATCGTGCAGAGAGCCTTCGGCTGCATCCCAGATCAGTCGCGCATCGAAGGCCTGCGCCGCGAACATCGTCAGCACCACCACGGCGCCGAACGCCGCCGCGCCCGGTCCGGGATCGATGCGCGCCAAGGTCGAGAACTGGACCAGCGCCACCATCAGCACCACCACGAAGATATCGAGCATCGACCATTGACCGACCCACTCCACGAGTCTGAACAGACGCGTGCGGCGCCGGCGCCCGGTGACCCAACCCAGCTGGACGCTCAGCAGCAGCACGACGAGGACCGCGATCTTGGCGAGTGGAACCACGACGCTGGCCACGAACACGATCAGCGCCAGATCCCAGGAGCCGGCCCGCCACAGGGCGAGGACGCCGCTGATGATAGTGTCCTGGCGATCGTCGAACAGCGTCTTGGTGCGCATGATCGGCAGCGCGTTGGCCGGGATGTACAGCAGGATCGCGGTCACCAGAAATGCCCAGGTGCGCGCGATGCTGTTCGGCTTGCGCGCGTACAAGGCCTGGCCGCAACGCGGACATTCGACGTCCACGCCTTGCGGCGCCGCGCGGCACACCATTCCGCAGATCGGGCAGCCGAGCACGCCCAGCTCGCGCGCGGTCAGCATGGCGTGCGGGTCGTGGCTCATGGGGTGGCGCGCTCCGCGTTCTCCCACAGCGTGTCGGGATCGAAGCTGGCCAGTATCGTCAGCAGAACCGTGAGCACCGCGAATCCGGCCAGGCCCGGCCCCGGAATCACCGTGGTTTCGCCGCCGAGTTTCACCAGGGCCACCACGACGCCGAGCATGAAGACTTCGACCATGCTCCAGGGCCGGATATGCACCAGTGTGTGCATGGCGGCGCGCAGGGCCGGCGGGCGGCGTCCGAGCTGCAGGTAGGCGAGGACGACCGTCTCCAGCCCGATACGCACCAGGGGGAAGACGAAGGCGCAGAGCGCCGCGAGCGCGGCGACCGGCTCGGCGCCGCTGTACCAGGTGGCGGACAGCGCCTGGAACAAGGAGGCCTGCGTCGATTCGCCGCGCAACTGGATCTCGACGATCGGGTTCAGGTTGGCGACCAGGTAGGCGATGGCGCTGGCGATCGTCAGCGCGAGCCAGCCGTCCAGATGCCGGCGGCGCTCCGTGTACAGCACCGTTCCGCAGCGGATGCAGTGCGCGCGTGCCCGCGGCGCGAGGTGCACGCGCCGATGCACCGCGTCGCAGTGCTCGCAGACCGCAATGGAGGAAGGCTTCACGGTCCTAGCGTTCAATGTTGCCCCGATGCGGTCAACTTGCGCGGACGCGCCCGCCTGCCGGCTGAACGACGCTGCATCGTGGAAGCGGCTTTGCCGGCGCTTACAGGGCCTCGGCCCGTGTCACCGCCAGCCAGGGACCCCGCGACCGCCCAAGCAGCGCATTCCAGTACCAGGCGGAGGCGTCGGTGAACGTCTGGCCGGCGTCGTCGACGACCTGCTCGCAGACGCGCTGCCGCTGGCCGGCGCGCTCGGCGACGAAGCAGCGCCATAGGCGGCGCCGGCTGTCGCGTTCGAGGACGGGCGCGCCGACCTCGTAGCCGAGGCCGCGATAACAGTCGACGGCCGGGTGGAGCATGCGGGTCGGCGCCATGATCTCGCGCAGCACCACCGTGCGGCCGCCGTTGTCGAAGCGCCCGATACGACCGGGGAAGCGCTGCGCAAATCGCCGCTCCACCGCGGACAGCGCGAGCGGACGCAGCGGCATTCCGTCCCAGAGCGCCGGCCACTCGCCGAGCGATTCGGCGCGTGGCGCGAACGCCGAAGCCGTCGACTGTCGGGCGGCCTGTGCCATCAGCGCCGCGGCGATCAGCGCCGGCGCCGCGCCGTACATCCAGCGACTGCGGTACGCGGCGTCCGGTTCTTTCGCGTGCGCGGCCCGCTGCTCCACGAACGCGCCCGATCGCATCCAGCGCAGCACGAGCAGGCACACCACGCCGAGCACCGTCAGCCCGATCGCTTCGTGCGACGCATCGTCCAGCCCGCCGGGCCGGGTCTCCAGCAGCACGAGAACCAGGTTTCGCACGATGTTGCCGACGATCACCAGCGCGCCCACCAGCGGGAGCCGCAGCAGGAACGCGCGATCCGGCAGGTCGCGCAAGGCCGCGAGGGTGCAGGCGAGGAAGTAGGCCATCCACGCCAGTTGCACGCCCGAACACGGCGCATCGACGATGACCAGTTGGCCCTGGACCATCATCGAGGCACCGCTGCGTTCGGCGGCGACGCCGGCCGCGCCCAGGACGCGCGCGCTCAGTTCCGCGGTCACGATCCGCAACGGATATCCGGCGTAGAACTGCAGCGAGGAGATCAGCGGCAGCCCCAGCACGGCCAGCCCTGCCAGCGGGAGGCGAGCGATTCCCGAGGGCAGCCACGCCGCCAGCGCCGCTACCAGCGACAGCACGCCCAGCAGCGCCGCGAACAGGGGCGGCAGATGCCGCGTGGCGAACGCTGCCAGTAGCAGCAGCGTCGTCGCCAGCAGCATCCAGGTCGGGCGCGGCGACCGGCGCAGCGTGGTGCCGTGCCGCGCGACGATCAGCGTCAGCGCGAGGATGGCGACCACGCCCAGCGGATCATCCGAGCCGTCGCGCAGGCGCGTCCACATCCAGCCCGCCTGCGGCCACAGCGCGATGGCGTGCAGCGTGAGGTGCAGCCATGCCGGCGAGAGCCGGAAGCCGAAACCCGGCGCGCTTTGCACACCGGAGGGCGCTACCGAGGACGACATCGCGGCCATCCGCGCGTCTCAGGCCGCCAGCCGGCGGCGCGTCGCGCGCACGAGCACTGCGGCGACGACCAGCAGCGAAAGCAGAAGGCCGGGTTCCGGCGTGCCCGGCACTTCGACGCCGACGGCCCGATCGCTGACGCCTTGCGGCATCGGCGATGCCTGGTCCACCGGTACCGCCGCCGTGTCGGTGCGCACGACCTGGTCGACGGCGATGAAGCTGGTGTACTGCGTCAGCAGTCCGTAGCGAAGGCCCAATGCCGTGATCGGGCCGCGCTGGGAGTCGTTGCCGTGCAGCGCCTCCTCGTCCGAGAGCTGGGCGATGCGGGCACGCGACCACAGGTGGCGCAGCGCCACGGCGTTCGCGCTGGGCGAGGGCACCGGGACGATCTCCTGGTAGTCGCCGTTCGCGGCATGGCCTTCAAGCACGAGCTGCCCTTCGGGGTTCTCGTCGCCGGTACTGTGCCACTTGCCCCACAGCAGCACCGGGCGGCCGCCGAGCACGTCCGGCAACTGCGCCGGCTCGACGTCGTACACGTCGAGACCTTCGAACGTCGCGGTGAGCGAGGTGAGCACCGGCGAGTCGATCATGTGGCGCAGGCGTTCGGCTTGTTCGGCCGCCTGCTCGGGCCGGGTGACGACGAACGCCTCGCCCTGTCCCGCCCGCGCGATACCTTCGATCAGCATGCGGTTCACCGAGCTGCCGATGCCGAACGCGAACACGTTGCTGTTGCCCAGGTTCTGGCGCACCAGCCGGAACACCTCTTCCTCGACGCTGACGTAGCCGTCGGTGACCACCACCACGGTGCGCGAGACGTCGTCGTTCTTCGGCAGCGCGGCGATGTGACGCAGCGCCGGCACGATCTCGGTGCCGCCGCCCCCCTGCGTGCGGCCGATCGTGGCGATGGCGCGCTCGATGTTCTCCTGCGTGGCCGGAATCGGCACCGGGCTGAGCATCACGTTGCTGCCGGAGAACAGCATCACGTTGAAGGTGTCGCTCGGCCGCAGGTGGCCGATCAGGTTGCGCATCAGGACCTTGGCCGTGTCGAGCGGATAGCCCCACATCGACCCGGAGACGTCGAGCACGAACACGTATTCGCGTGGATTGATCTGCGCCGGCGTGATTGCCCGCGGCGGCTCGACGACGGCGAGAAAGAAATTCTCTTCTTCGCCGCGGTAGAGCATCAGGCCGGTCGCGGTGCGATCGCCGGCGAGGCGATAGTCGAGGATGAAGTCGCGATTGTTCTGGCCCTTGATGTTCTTGAGCCGCACGGTGGCCTGCGTGCGCTTCGCGCCGCTGACCTGGATCTCGTGCGAGGTCGACGTGATCTCGCTGACCGGCAGCGGCGCGTCGAGCGCCACCTGTAGATCGAAGGTGGATGCGGACTCCGCACCGGCGTGCAGGAACGGCATGGCTGGCAGCGAGCTGCTGCCGCCCGCGCTCGACGGACGGTGATACCGCGGGCCGGCCACCGTCGGGAACACGAACTGGTAGCGTCCTTCGGTCGGCGCGATCAGTTCGGTGTAGCGCAGTTCCACGCGCACATCGTCGCCCGGCAGGATGTTCGCGACGTTCATCTGGAACAGGTTGGGCCGCGACTGCTCGAGCAGTGCGCTGGTCTTGCCCTCGCGCCGCGCCTGTTCGTACTCGTCGCGTGCGCGCTGCTTCTCGCGGATCTGCGCCGTGATGATGCGGCCGCCCAGGTGCACCGTCATGCCATGCACCGCCGCGCGCGTGGAGCCCGGAAACACGTAGCGCGCCTCGATCGGCTTGCTGCCCTCGTTGCGGTACCGCTGCGTGACGGTGACGTCGGCTATGACGCCCGCGATCTTCACATCGACCTGCGTGGACTTCAGCGGCAGGCGATCCAAGCCGGGTTCGCCGCGCTCGATCTGGAAGTAGGGCCCTTCGGCCGGAAGGGCTTCGGAGTCGTCGGCATGCGCGATGCCGGCGACGACCAGACCGCAGGCCAGCGCCAGGTGCAGCAGCACCCCGAATACGAAGGGAAGGCTCGAGAGCCCGGAACGCGCCGGCGGGCGCGGGATCGACGAGGTGACCACGTTTTGTTCTCCCTGGACGGGCCCGGCGATATCGCGTCGTGAAGGACGACGGAACCCCGTGGCTGCAATCCAGTCTGGGAGGGCGCGGTGGCCGGCCGATGGCCCGCCGGTGCAAGTGCCGTGCAAGCGCCGATTCGAAGCGGTGGCGGGAGCGGTGCTTGCCAAGAGACGTCGGTCACAGAAAATCGCGCATTCATCCCGTCGCACTCGAATTCTTGAACAGGGAGTGCTTCTACTTCGACGAATATCGGCGTCCGGAAATGTATAGTTTGTCGCGTCAGGAGGGCCCTGGGCCCGCCACGAATCGGGGAGCGATCTGATGGGGCTTATTCAAGCGGTGGCGGGTTCGATTGGCGGCACGCTCGCGGACCAGTGGAAGGACTTCTACACGGTTCCGGACGGCCTGCCGGCAACGGCGGCGATGTTCGCCGCGGTGCCGCGCGGCACCAATGCGGGACGGGGTTCGAACACCAAGGGTTCTTCGAACATCATCTCCAACGGTTCGAAGATCGTCGTGCCGGAAGGCTACGGCCTGCTGCTGTTCCAGGATGGCGCTGCCACCGGCTTCGTTGCCGAGCCAGGCGCCTACGAGTGGCGGTCGGACGACCTCAATTCGAAGTCGATCTTCGCCGGCGACAACCTCGTCGACTCGCTGATCAAGCAGAGCTGGGAGCGATTCAAGTTCGGTGGCCAGCCCGGTTCGCAGCAGGCCGCGTTCTTCGTTTCGCTGAAGGAACTGCCTGACAACCGCTTCGGAACGCAGTCCGAAATCTACTGGGAGGACGGATTCCTCGGCACGCAGGTCGGCGCGGTGACGCGCGGCTCGTACACGCTGAAGATCGTCGATCCGATCCTGTTCGTGAAGAACTTCGTGCCCGCGAGTTATCTGCAGTCCGGGCAGGTCTTCGATTTCACCGACATGGACAACGCTGCCGCCAGCCAGCTGTTCAATGAGGTGGTCGGATCGCTCGCGCCGGCGTTCAGCATCTACACGAACGATCCGGGCAAGAACAATCGCATCACCAAGCTGCAGCAGGACTCCGTCGGCTTTGCCAAGAGCCTGTCGGCTGCGGTGGAGGATGCGTATCAGTGGAAATCGGATCGCGGCCTGGTCATCGCCAAGACCGCGATCGTGTCGATCGAATACGACGCCAACACGAAGGAGCTGCTCAAGACCGTGCAGCGTGCCGATGCCTTGGCCGGTGCGCGCGGCAATTCCAATCTGCAGGCGAGCGTCGCTGCGGGCATCCAGTCGGCCGGCGAGAAAGGCGGTGCGGCGGGCCTCGTGGGTGTCGGCATGGCGACCGGCATGCTCGGCGTCGGCGGCGGTCTGCAGCAACCGGTTGCGCCGGCCGCTGACGACCCGATCGCCAAATTGAAGAAGGCCAAGGAGATGCTCGATCTCGGATTGATCACGCAGGCCGATTACGACGCGGCCAAGTCCAAGGCGCTGGGTCTGTAAGCGGCGGAGCACGCAACCCGATGTCGACCACCAACACGTCGCCGCCCCTTTCCGGCCCCGGGTCGCCGCAGGACGTGCCGCCGCTCCCCGGCAGTTTTCCGATCGACCCGAACACGCTGCCCAAACCCATCCGCGACGAGGTGCTGGCGCCTGATCCGGTTGCCATCGATACGGCCGCCGCCGAACTCAAGGACGGTCTCAACCGTTGTCCGAAATGTGGTGCGACGGACATCCGCCCCAAACCAGGCGGAGACCTGCTGATCTGCCTGTACTGCCGCAACGAGTGGCAAGGCGCGCGGGTGGAGGAGGAGTTCGGGCTCGGCGTCGGGCTGGACGAACTCACGGGCACGATCATCGCCTCCGGCGCGGCGGACATCGACGACGGCGCCGCGAGCCTGATGAGTTTCAAGTGCAGCGGCTGTGGCGCCGAGGTGACGGTCAACACCGAAAGCCAGATGACCGCGCGCTGCCATTGGTGCCGCCATGTCTTCGGTGTCAACGAGCAGGTGGCGAACGGCGCAGTGCCGGACGCGGTCCTGCCGTTCCACATCAAGAAGGACGACGCGGTGGCGCGCATCCGTCAGTTCGTCGACAAGCGGCGCTTGTTCGCGCTGAAACAATTCAAGGAAGAGTTCACGCCCGAGAACGTGATCGCCGTCTATCTGCCGTACATGATTGTCGATGGCAGGGTGGGCGCGGACGTAGCGGGCCGGGGCGAGATCGAGACGGCGCGCTACACACGAGGCACCGGCGACAACAAGAAGACCTACTACGACGCCGACGTGTACCAGGTCGAGAGGCACGTGGATTTCACCGTGGACGATCTGCCGCTGGAATCTTCCGCCAAACGTGGCGACCTGGACACCAAAGCGAATACCAACAACATCATCAACACGATCCTGCCGTTCGACACCAAGAACGCGGTGAAATGGAATGCGTCCTATCTGAACGGTGTCACGTCGGAGAAGCGCGATCGCGACGTCGAGGATCTGCGTCCGCGCCTCGAAGACCAGTTGCTGTCGATCGCGCGCGCCCAGGTCGAATCATCGGTACGCCAGTACGGTCGTGGCGTGCGCTGGGAGCAGGAGCGCCTCGACGTATACGGCACGCGCTGGGTGTCGATGTATCTGCCGGTGTGGCTCTATTCATACCACCAGCCAGGCGGCAAGAACGGCATGCTGCACTACATTGCGGTGAACGGCCGCACCGGCGAGACCATGGGCAGCGTACCGGTGCAGCAATGGAAGCTGTTGCTGACCGCACTCACCGTCGGCACCTTCGTCGAAGGTATTGCACTCTGGATGGTGGGGTTCTGGTGATGGATGGAGATGGCGCCCTATTGCTCCTCCTCGCTGGCCCGGCCAGTGCCACCGCTCTGTATTGGGCGTTGTACCGCTACTACCGCAACACCGACAAATCCCACGCGTTCGAACGCGAGACCACCGTCGACGCCAAGCCGGTCACCGGCGCGGACGCGGACGTGAAAGTCAGCGAAGTGATCGGCACGCGCGAGACCCGCATCAACGGGGACAATGTGAGCGCGTATCGCACGCGTGTGGCGCGTATCCGGGACGCTGCCCAGCCCCACACGTAAGGGCTGAGCGTTCTTCGCCGGAGACAGGCGCGGAATCCATCGGTATCGGTCGGAAACGGCCGGCAGAAGGCTGGAAGAGCGCCGTCACTTCGATGACAAGCTCAGCGCTTCAGCAATGGGTACGCCGTGTGGCCGATCGGGAAGGTGCTCGGGAAGAGGGCTGCCGGTCGACGATGCGCGGTCAAGGTCCTCGAGATCCCATCGACCGCGGTCCTAGACCAGCACCTGGCGGGTATGCCGGGCGAACCAGTGAATCTGATGTTCCACCTTCGAATCGATCATCACCGCGGGAGCGCGACCGTTCGGGCAGGGCAGGCGCGGCGTCGTGCCGAATAGCCGGCAGATCAGAGGCCGTTCCTCGTAGACCTCGCAGCCGTTCGGGCCGAGATGAGGACAGCTCAACGCGGCGAGCGCAGCCTCGTGCACGGCTTCGCTCTTGACCGGAAGGCGAGCCATTTCGGTCGACGAAGCGGTGACCGGTCCGCAGCAGTCATGGCACCCGGGGACGCATTCGAAAGAGGGAATCCTGCGCCGCAGATAGCGGATGGCCCGATCCTCAGGCGTCACTAGCGTCGGGCGCCCGGGCTTCGGCCTTTTGCATCGCGCGGACGTTCCAGCGTGATTCGCAGAAAGCTGCCGCGCAGTTCTCGGCCGTTCAGCGCGGCGATCGCGGCGCGTGCCTCGTGTCCTTCCATGTCGACGAAACCAAAGCCGCGGCACTTTCCCGAGAACACGTCCTGCGGCAGCTTGATGCCACGCACCTTTCCGTGCGCGGAGAACAGCTCGGCCAGCTCCTTTTCGGTGGTGTTGGAAGGCAGATTGCCGGCGTAGATCGTCAACATGGCAGTTCTCGCATGTAGGGAGTTTCGAACGGGCAGCGGTCCCCGCGGGAAGGGCGGGCATGCGAAGGCGGGCCCGTGCTGGCGGCCCGACTTTCACGATCCGTCTGGAAGGAGTGTCGGGCTGCGACATGATAATGATGTTAACATTATAAACACACGATATGTGATTATCATGAAAACGATGCAGGAGATGCGCAGCGTCGCCCATGCCGAGGCCCGGTTCGTGACGCATCGGCGTCTGCCGCCGGGGGATCGCGTGTCTCGAAGAAACCCATCGCGACTTCACAGGAGCTGCAACCCATGAGTACGGGAACCCCTTCCATGTTTACGGATCTCGACACCGTTCATCTGGTCGAGCAGGCGCTGCTGCGTGGAGAAGGCTTGCTCGCAGATACCGGCGCATTGGTGGTCACGACGGGTTCCCGGACGGGTCGGTCGCCCAAGGACCGCTTCATCGTGCGCGACGCCATCACCGAAGCAACGGTGGACTGGGGCGCCGTCAATCAGTCTTTCGATCTGGATCGGTTCGAGGCGCTGTGGAAACGTGTGCGAACGTACCTGAGCGTCAAGACCAGGTATTCGTCTCGGCTGCATGTGGGTGCTGACGCCGAGCACTACCTGCCGGCGCTGGTCGTCACCGAAACCGCCTGGCACTCGCTGTTCGCGCGCAACATGTTCATCCGGCCGGCGCAGTACAACCCAGGCGGCAAGCCGGAATGGCTCGTGCTGAACGCGCCTGGATTCGAATGCAACCCGGCCCGCGACGGGACCAACTCCGAAGCGACGGTGATCCTGGATTTCGAGCAGCGTCGCGTGCTGCTCGCCGGGCTGCGGTATGCCGGCGAAATGAAGAAGGCGCTGTTCTCGGTCCAGAACTACCTGCTGCCGGAGGCCGGCATCCTGCCGATGCACTGTTCGGCCAACGTCGGCGAAGACGGCGATACCTGCCTGTTCTTCGGTCTGTCGGGAACCGGCAAGACCACGCTGTCAGCGGATCTGAATCGCTACCTGATCGGCGATGACGAGCACGCGTGGGCCAAGGGTTCGGTGTTCAATCTCGAAGGTGGGTGCTATGCCAAGACCATCAACCTGTCGCGCCAGAACGAGCCGGTGATCTGGGACGCCATCCGCTTCGGCGCTATCGTCGAGAACGTGGTCGTTCATCCCGATAGCCGGAAACCGGACTATGACGACACCGCGTTGTCGGAAAACGGGCGTTGCTCGTACCCGCTGGAGCATGTGCCCAAGCGCATGAAGAAAAATTCCGGGGCCGAACCCCGAACGGTCATTTTCCTGACCTGCGACGTCTCCGGCGTGCTGCCGCCGGTATCCATCCTGTCGAAGGAAGCAGCGGCGTTTCATTTCCTGAGCGGGTACACCGCTCGCGTGGGCTCAACCGAAGTCGATGCGGTTCCCGGGATTCAGCCTACGTTCTCGGCCTGTTTCGGGGCGCCGTTCATGCCCCGGCCGGCAGCGGAATATGCCGAGCTGCTGATGCGACGCGTCGAAGCGTTTGGTTCCCAGGTGTACTTGGTCAATACCGGTTGGACCGGCGGTGCCGGTGGTCCGGGCGGATCCGGTCGACGCTTCCCGATTCCGGTGACGCGAGCCATCGTCGCGGCCTGCCAGAGCGGCGCCTTGCTGGGCTGCAAGACGGAGCATCTGGACGTCCTGAACCTGGACATTCCGACCGCGGTGCCGGGCGTCGACCCGCAGCTCCTGAACCCGCGCCGGTCCTGGCTTTGCGCAGCGGACTACGACGAAGCGGCCGGCAAGCTGGCGAAGCTGTTCCGCAACAACATCCGCAAGTTCAGGACCACGGAGCAGGTCGTCAAGGCGGGTCCACGCGGCTGAGCGGGCACGTCGGGGATCATTTCATTCAAATCGTATGCGGATCATTGAGCATGGAATCCAAGACGGCGCGCTTCACCGTGTTGATGGATCCCGATAAGAAGCGGGCGTTCGAAATGCTGTGCGCGCAGCAGGATCTGACACCGTCGCAGGTCGTCCGTCAGCTCATCCGCGAGTATCTCGCCAAGCACGGCGTGACCTACACCAGCAAGGCGGGCTCGCAGAAGTAATCCTGGGTGCCCCCGTCGCTTCGTTCAGGGGCTTGATGACGAATCGGGCATTGGCCTCCACCCTGGAGGGATGCGCAACTCCGGCATTTGCTGCTTGAGTTTGATGCCGGCATTCGGCGAGGTTCGCGGAGGCGCTTCGAGATCGAGCGGGGCGATGTCGCGGTCCGCGAAGAGCCCGGACGGGTTGAAGACCGCGCCGACGGCAAACGCTTGTGCCAGCGTGTGATGGAGCTGGCGTATTCCGGAATGGCCCCGGCGATCACAGGCAAGCACCATCACGTCGTCCTTTTCCCACAGGATGTCGTTCACGAAGGTGGTCAGCATGCCGGCCGGTCCCACTTCGATGAACACACGGAAGCCA
This sequence comes from Panacagrimonas perspica, assembly GCF_004364935.1. Lineage (GTDB taxonomy): Bacteria > Pseudomonadota > Gammaproteobacteria > Nevskiales > Nevskiaceae > Panacagrimonas > Panacagrimonas perspica. The sequence continues at coordinate 365,810 of NZ_SOBT01000012.1, forward strand.
TCCTCGTACAGACGACGGATGGTTTCGGTGAAACGCACCGGCTGTTCCCACTGCGTGGCAAGCATTTCGCGCGCGGCGTCCGCTTCCGGGGGAAAAGGGGCGGCACTGCATGCGCTGTAGAGGCTGATTCCATCGGCTCCCAGGTCCAGATCCCGGAGATAGGCGCGGAGCGCTGCGGTCAGCGACGTGCAGCGGGCGGTGTGGTGCGGGTGCTTTGCCGGGAAATGAGTGGGGGTGGCGCCTTGCTCCTGCAACCACGGCATGAGCGCCAGCGATTCCGCAGGAGGTCCGAAGAACGTCACCTGGTTGGGGCAGTTATCGGCCACCAGCGTCAGTGGGGAATCTTGTGCGGCCAGCTTGTCGAGAAGCTCCTGGCGAGTCTCCGGCCACAGGGTGTCGGCAAAAGTGATGACCCCCTCCGCCTGATCCTCACCGTCTGTCGCTGCGCAAGCCAGAAGGCGCGCGAGTTCGCGTGCCCAATTCAGGTGCCCGTCGAGATGAGCGAACCATTGATTGTTGCGGGCGACGACGGCGGTGAATTCTCCCGCCCCGTAACCGAGCAGGGCATCGGCCTTGATCGCCACGTCGTCGAGCAGGCGCAGCATCGCCAGGCTCGCCACGAACGCACATTCGAAGCCGGGGTCAGTCCGATTCAGATCGGCCTCCAGCAACCGGCGACGGTTTTCGTCAAGCCCGGCCGGCGCCGGAAACAGCATCGGCGCCCGCGCGGGCCGGCCGTCGGCCCGTCCAGAACGCTCGAGGCGGTCGAAGCATTCCCGGACCTTGGGGAAGTGCATGCAAAGATCGGCCAGCATTTCCGGATACTGGGTGCTCTCGCCGGGGAACGTCCCCTTGCCGGGAAACAGGAGGCACAGCTTGCCCGGCGCTGCTCCTGAACCCTGGTAGATGCCGCTGCTTGCGTCGAAAGAGGGCGGATCGTCGGCCCGAAGGGCCTCGATGACCCGACGAAGCTTGAGCATCAGGTCCTCGGCATTCTCAGCAACGATCGCGAGACGGTGGCCGCCTTCGACGCGGGCGCTGCACGCCTTGGCGACTTGCGCGACGCTGACCGGGGCCGGGCCACTCAGATGCGCCAGGACCGATTCGGCGAGTTGCACCAGCGAGGACACCGAGCCCGCCGTCATCGCGATCAGCTCGGAATCCTGCGGTGCGTGCAGCGTCGCATCCGCCGTGCTCTGCGGGCTGGTGTACTCCTCGAGAATCACGTGCGCATTGGCGCCGCCAAAGCCAAAGGCATTCACCCCGGCACGACGCGGATGCGGGCCTCCATCGATCCAGGGGCGCGCCCGGTTGTTGATGTACAGCGGTCCGCCCGGACCCACCAGCTCCGGGTTGGGCGGATCGCAGAGCGTGGGGGGCAGCAGTTTGTGGTGCAACGCCAGTGCGGTCTTGATCAACGATGCCGAGCCCGCGGCAGGCAGACAGTGCCCGATCATCGATTTGACCGATCCCACGGCAATCTGCGGCGCGGTGCCGCGGGCGCCGAAAACGAGGTTCAGTGCGTCGATCTCCGCGCGGTCGCCGGCGGCGGTCCCGGTGCCGTGGGCTTCGATCAGATCCACCGTCAGCGGGTCGATCCCGCTGCTGCGGTAGGCCTGTTCCAGCGCCATCACCTGGCCTTCCACGCGCGGGGCCAGCAGGCCTTTGGCCTTGCCGTCGGATGCCAGGCCGATTCCCTTGATGACGGCGTAGATGCGGTCGCCCTCGCGCTCTGCGTCGGCCAGGCGCTTGAGCACCAGCATGCCGACACCTTCACCCAGCAGGATTCCGTCCGCACCGGTCTGGAAGGGACGGATCTTGTCGTGCGAGAGCGCCTGGATCTGGCAGAACTGGATGTAGAGCTGCGGCGGCGTATGCGACTGCACGGCCCCCGCCAGCATCAGGTCGCAACGCGCCGAGACCAGTTCGCGCACGGCACCATCGAGCGCGAACAGGGCGGACGCGCAGGCCGCATCGAGGATGTAGTTCGGCCCCATCAGGTTGAGGCGGTTGGCGATCAGCCCGGCGATGACGTTCGGGGTCGTGGCCCCCACCATGTCCGCGTTGAAAGCGGGCAACTGACGCTGGAAATGCTGACGCAATTCGGCCAGATCCCCGGCCGACAGGTCCGGCCTCAGCGCGTGCGCCATGCCCATCGCCTGATCGAGAAACAAGCCGCGGCTCATGACGCTGGCCATCGCGCGATTGCCGTAGGTTCCGCGGCCGATCACGACCCCGGTGCGCTCCGGTTCGAACACGCGTCCACCTTTGAGGTAGCCCGCATCGAGCAGCGCCTCGCGTGCATATTTCAGCGCCATCCACTGGTCCGGATCGCCGCCGTCGACAATATTGGGCAGCACACCAAATTCGATGGGGTTGAACTCGGCCAGCTCCTTCAGAAATCCGCCCTTCGTCGTGTAGGTACGGTCATTGGCCTGGGTATTGGCCTCGAAGTACGGGCCGGTCCATTCGGGTCCGGCTTCGCTGACGGAATCGACCTTGTCGAGAATGTTCTGCCAGAACGCGCGCGCATTCGGGGCGCCTGCATAACAGCCGGCGAGACCGACGATGGCGATGTCCAGCGGCATGGGCGGACGTATTTCGTCCCGGGCCTGGGCGGTGCCCATTTCCGCGGTGGCAGCGGCCGCCAGATCGGATTTGATATCGGACGATGCGCGCTTCACTTTCTTTTGTCGGACGCGCTTCATTGTGCTGCCGCGTTCTTCGCCGGATGGATGAAGCTCTTAAGCGCAACGAATCCTGTCACTGCAAGAATGGAGATCGCCCCAGGCAGGGCGCCGGTTCCGACCGGGGACACATCGCGCCCGCGTTCCCGTCGGCTGCGAATGCCGACGGTCGCCGCGAGAACATCGCCGAGCAGGCGCAAGGAATTGAGGGGCTTCTTGCCCGGATCGTCGGATGAGTTCATGGGGCAATGTCAGCCAGTTTGCGCGGGTGGTTTTCGCGCAGGCTTCAAGGGCGAAGGCTTTAGCGCCTTGCGGGCATTCGCTTGCAGGCGCTTCGAGAATCCAGGCAAGTCGAGGCCGTGGTGTTTGCCCAGCGCCACCGCGCGTTGATCGACCTGCGGCCAGTCCGGTGGCCAGGCCGGATTGCAGAACGCCAGCGCAATACGGTTGCCGCCCACCGAAACCGGCACGACCAGGACTTGTTCGTCGAAGATCTTGGCGATGCTGCGGATCAGGGCATCGGAGCGGCCGACGGTGCCGACGAGATTGACCACCAGCAGACCGCCGGGCCGCAGGCGCGCGCGTACCGAAGCGTAGAAACGCTCCTCGCAGAGCGCGGGCGCAATGCCATGCTGATCGCAGCCATCGACCAGCACCACATCGGCCGATTGGTGCGTCGTCGCAAAATACTCGGCGCCGTCGGCGTGCACGATGCGCAGGCGCGCATTGGGGCGGGGCACCTGGAACAGCGGCGCCAGTTCGATCACGCTCTGATCGATCTCCACCGTCGTGATCCGCGCATGCGGAAGCTGGCGATAGCAGAACTTGGTCAGGGAGCCGCCACCGAGCCCGACGATCACGACGTGCTTGGGCTGAGGCTGAAACAGCAGGAAGGCCATCATCTTCCGGGTGTAGGCCAAGCTCAGCGCATCCGGTGCCTTGAGGCTCATCCGGCTCTGGGTGAAACGCAGGCCCAGATGCAGTTGCCGATATTCGCCGTCTTCGAGTACGAAGGGTTTGGCGTATCGTCCGTTACGCAGGCGTTTCAGTAGTTCCGGCACTGCCACGGGCTCCGGGATGGGCTCATTGAGATAGGCGATGTACCGCCCGTCCGGAAAGACCACCGGCACTTCCCAGATCTGGGAATCCGCCAAGGGATCCAACGGGTCGGAGACGGCGGCAGGATCGAGAAGGCCGTTGGCGTGGCGCGCGCTCATCGCCTGTCATCGCTGCCCGGGGGCAGGTTCGCGGGCGCCTCGGCGCTGCGGGTCGCTGCATCGCAGGCTCTCAGCGCGGTGCCGAAATCCCGGAAGTAGCGGCGAGGCCCGGAATGCTTGCGCGCCAATCCGGCCCGCACCAGTTTGCGCAGGACGTTGGGGCGGGCTTCGCAGAGCATCACGCGCACCTTGCGGCGCTCGAGGTTCTGAGTCGCCTCTTCCAGCGTCTGGATGCCGGTGATGTCGATGAACGGCACCCGGTTCAGGCGAATGACGATGCAGCGCGGATCGCTGTGCGTCTGTTCCAGCGCGCGCTCCAGATTCTCCACGGCCCCGAAGAAGAACGGACCTTCGATGGAATAGACCAGCACATCCGGCGGCAGATGCGAGCGGCCGTTGTCCCGCAGTTCGTGCTGCAAGGCGTGCTCATCGAGGCGGAGCACCTCGACCGCGGAGGCCATGCGCCGCAGGAACAGCAGCATCGCCAGGATCACGCCCACGTTGACCGCCACCACCAGATCGGAGAACACGGTCAGCAGGAAGGTGATGAGCAGGATGGACACATCGGCCCGTGGCGCAGTCCGGACCATGCGCAGGAAATGTCGCGCGTCGCTCATGTTCCAGGCCACTACGAACAGGATCGCCGCCAGGGCGCTCAGCGGCACTTGCGCCGCCAGCGGCGCCAGCAGAAGCAGGATCAACAACAGGGTCAGCGAATGCACGATGCCCGCGAGGGGGCTGGTTGCGCCGTTGCGGAAATTCGTGGCCGTGCGTGCGATGGCCCCGGTGGCGGCGAATCCACCGAACAGCGGTGTCACCAGATTGGCGATGCCCTGGCCGATGAGTTCCTGGTTCGAGTTGTGGCGCGTACCGGCCATGCCATCGGCGACGACCGCTGACAGCAGCGACTCGATGGCGCCCAGCATCGCGATCGCGAATGCCGAGGGCAGCAGTGCCACCAGCCGATCGAAACTCACCGCCGGGAAGCTCAGGTGCGGCAACCCCTGTGGAATCCCGCCAAAAGCGGTGGCGATGGTCGCCACGCCTTCCAGGCCGAAGACCCACTGAATCGAGGTGGCCACGACCATGGCGATCAAGGGGCCGGGTACGCGCGCAAGACCGGGTATCCGCGGTCCGTAGATGACCAACCCCAGGCTGAGCAAGGCCAGCATCGTGGTGGGTGCGTGAAGCTGCGGAAAGCTCGCCAGCAGGTGCAGCAGTTTCTCGTGGAAGTGCGCGCCGGTGGCAGCCGGCATTCCGAAGAAATCCTTCCACTGGCCGATCCAGATGATCACACCGATGCCGGCGGTGAAACCGACGATCACCGGATCGGGAATGAAGCGCAGCACGCCGCCGAACTTGGCCACGCCGAGCAGAATCAGCATCACGCCTGCCATCGCGGTTGCCAGCAGCAGTCCGTCCACGCCGTGCTGGGCCGTTATCGCCGCCAGGATGACGATGAAGGCGCCGGTCGGCCCGGCAATCTGGATGCGGCTTCCGCCGAACAGGGACACCACCAGCCCCGCGATGATGGCGGTGTAGATGCCCTGCTCGGGCTTGACGCCCGACGCGATGGAGAAAGCCATCGCCAGCGGCAGGGCCACGACGCCGACGATCACGCCCGCCACCACGTTGCGCGCCCATTGATCGCGTCGGAACAGACCGGCTTTTGCTGCCTCCAGCACCGCGATCATGGATCCGCTCTCGTGCAATGTAATGTGAATAATATTATCATGACATATGTATAAAATACGTGTTCAATGCCCCTGTGAGCCGCCCCTCGGCCTCTCCCGCGCGAACGCCGGTGCTTCGACTTCGAGACTTCGATGGAACGCCTGATCCGACCGATGCAGGCGCGCGACATCCCGGCCTGCCTGGAGCTGTGGCGCGAAGTCGAGGGCATCGTGCTGCGGGATGAATCGGACAATGCCCCGGCGCTGGAGACGTTCCTGGCGCGCACCCCCGATCTGAGCTTCGTCGCCGAGGACGGCCCCCACATCATCGGCAGCATTCTTTGTGGCCACGATGGGCGGCGGGCCCACGTCTATCACCTGGCGGTTCGCCAGGGATTGCGCCGGGCGCGCTGCGCCACTGCCCTGTTCAACGCCAGTCTCGAAGCGATCCGGGCGCAGGGCATCACGCGCTGCCACGCGTATGTGCGTGCGCGCAATCTCACGGCATTGAAATTCTGGAGCAGCGTGGAGGCGCGATTGCGACGCGATATCCACGTCGTCACGTTGCAGATCGACCCGTCCGCTCTGTCGGGCGCTTGAGACCGGCTCTCGGCAACAGCGCGATTCCACATTCTTGCGCAGGGAGCACCATGCGTTTACCCGCGACCAGCTTTGCAGGCGTACTCGGCGCCTACGACGTCCTCATCAACTGGGGCGATCGGGAATACCGGGAAGATATCCGAACCCTGCGGCGTAATGCCTACGAGGATTTACTGGACGGCCTGCGTCATCTGGAACCACGGGCGGCAGATGCGAAATCCGAGACCCAGATGAAGACCGCATACGCGCTGGCTGAAAAGGCGCGTGTGATGTACAGCGCCGGCGGGGACATCAATGGCAGCGTGGCGGCTCTCAAACTGTCACGGGATGCATTCCTCAGTGCCTCGCTGAAGGCGGAGGATGAGTCCGCTTCTTAGTCGTCTGGCAAGACGAGCACGTCTCGCTGCGCGTTTACAGCCCTAAACCGATGGTCTGGTCGACTAGCGGGCGCGACAAAAATCGGAGCCCGTCGTCGCAACGGATCAGATGCCGGACGTCTTCATGGGATTGGCGCTGCCTCGCTGTGCAGGATGCAGCGACGAGAGGGAACAGCGGCTCCCATCATTTTCATCGTCGCCCTGGTCGTAACCGATCCAGGCAGTCGCGGGACTGATCCTGCAGCGATAACCTGCTAGATCCTACCGAGTCGCCCTGGTGGTCTTGCGCGCCGACTTCGATGTGTAGGTCACACCGTGCTTGGTCAAGTATTCTCGGATCAATTGCCGGATGACTTGCGAAGGCGTCAGGTCCTGCTGTGCGCACAGCGTCTCGAAAGCCCTCTTCTTGTCAGGGTCCATGAGCAAGGTGAAGCGGGCCGTCTTCGATTCCATTGACCGATAGTATCATGCAATGTGAATCAAATGATAACGGCGGAGTAGCTCTCGGAGGACCGGCCGGGCGTAGGGATCAGGTCCGGGTCTCTGAATTCACGGAAGTCATTGACGGGCAATCCGGCCAACTCGATTGCCGTTCATCGCGCTGCGTGACACCCGGCTACGCCCGGCGGACATTCGGCGGCGCCCACGCGATTTCAGGGACTTTCGGCGGAACGCCGGGATTCCAGGATGCCGGGCCATTCTACGTTGCCGCGGGTGAGTCCCCCGTTTCGAAAGGCGGCAATCACGGGCTGCGGCTCCGGGTTGATCGGACCGGCGGATCCAACGCCCTTCCTGCGCTCGCGCCGATATCGCACGCGGCATTGCCGGGATCGCGATGCCTGAGGTGACTCGACGCCTCGATTTTGCAGAACGTGATGGGAATCCGTCATTCAGCCGCGGCGCATGCCCCCGGCCCGTCGGGATGCGCGGTAAAAGGAATATTTGATGATCATGAAAATCACATAGCGTCTGTATTCCGTCACAACGCCGAAAAGCGCCGATATTTGGTCGCGAAACCGTCGCTCTATTGGCGTACAGGCTGAACTTATCCGGGGTACGGGACTTGCACTTCTCGCACGCAAACTCAATCCGCGTGCGTTGGTTCGCACGTCATCCGGAGAATCCAGGCCCGTGAATGTTTCCAAATCGATGAATCCCACCGGAGGGCAGGTCCGAGTCGCAGCGGCGCTTCTGGTCGCCCTGCCCACGCTCAGCGCAGTGACCGGGTTTGCTCACGGCAGCGGGGTGCTCGGCGGCACGCTTCCCGTGCTTGCCGTTCTTGCGACGCTCGCGGTCGGTGGATGGGGTGCGCTTCTGCTTCTGGCGAGTTCGAGTCGATCCAAGCAAGCCCCGCAAATTTCCGAAGCGGAGTCGCGTCATCGCCGCGACACCGCGCGGATTCGACAGGGGCTGGATGTCGTGCAAACCAATGTCATGGTTGCAGACGCCGACCTCAACGTGGTCTACGTCAACGAGTCGATCAAACACATGCTGAGTCTCGCCGAGTCCGACATTCGCAAGGATCTGCCGGCTTTCAGCGCGGCTGCGGTGGTAGGCACCAACATCGACACGTTTCACAAGCAGCCCTCCTACCAGCGCAAGTTGCTGGCGGAGATGAAGGCCACGCACAACGCCAGGCTGGTGCTCGGTGGTCGAACCTTCAGTCTGATCCTGAATCCGATCAACGACGACAAGGGCGGGCGCCTGGGCTATGTCGTGGAGTGGAAGGACCTGACCGCCGAACTCGCCGCCGCTGCGCGCGAGCAGAAGCTCTTGGCGGAGACCTCGCGCGTCAAGCAGGGACTGGACGTGGTCGTCACCAACGTGATGATCGCGGACTCCGACCTCAACGTGGTCTACGTCAACAATTCGATCAAGGAGATGCTCAAGCTTGCCGAGGCCGACATCAAGAAGGACGTGCCGAGCTTCAATGCCCTCGCCGTGGTCGGCACCAACATAGATACCTTTCACAAGAACCCGGCATACCAGCGCGATCTGCTGTCCAGGATGACCAGTACGCACAACGCCAAGCTGGTGCTCGGTGGTCGAACCTTCAGCCTGATCCTGAATCCGATCAACGACGACAAGGGTGGGCGCCTGGGCTATGTCGTGGAGTGGAAGGACCTGACCGCCGAACTCGCGGCTGCGGCCCGCGAAGCCGAGCGCCAGGCGGTGGAGCGAAAGCTGTCCGACGAAAATCTGCGTATCAAGAACGCGCTCGACAACGTGTCTGGCAACGTGATGATCGCAAACAACGAGCGCCAGATCGTGTACATGAACGCGGCGGTCAGCGAGATGCTGGTGAGTGCCGAGAGCGAGTTGCGCAAGGCGCTGCCTCACTTCGATGCACGCAAGCTGCAGGGCGCGCTGATCGACGTGTTCCACAAGAATCCGGCCCACCAGACGCAGATGCTGGCCAACCTGCGCAGCACCTATCGCACCGAGATCAAGGTTGGCACGCTGACCTTCGGCCTCATCGCCAGCCCCATCGTCAACGACAAGGGCGAGCGTCTGGGCACGGTGGTCGAGTGGCGCAACCGTACAGCGGAAGTCGCAGTGGAGTACGAGGTCAGCAGCATCGTGGCGGCTGCCGCCAATGGCGACTTCACGCGCCGCATCGGACTCGAGGGCAAGGACGGCTTCTTCAAGATGCTGGCCGAAAACGTGAACCTCTTGCTGCAGACCAGTGAAGTGGGTCTGAAAGAAGTGGTCCGGGTCCTGGGTGCGCTGGCCAAGGGCGATCTCACCGAAACCATTGCGACCGAATACAAGGGCACCTTCGGGCAGCTCAAGGACGACGCGAACGCCACCGTCGAACAGCTGACGCAGATCATCACGCAGATCAAGACCGCCACCGACACCATCAACACGGCGGCCAAGGAGATTTCCTCGGGCAACACCGACCTCAGCGCGCGTACCGAGCAGCAGGCCGCCTCGCTGGAAGAAACGGCGTCCTCGATGGAAGAGCTGACCAGCACGGTCAGGCAGAACGCGGAGAACGCCAAGCAGGCCAATCAACTCGCGATGGGCGCCAGCGAAGTGGCACGCAAGGGTGGCCAGGTGGTCAGCGAAGTGGTCACGACGATGAGCGCGATCAACGAGTCGAGCAAGAAGATCGTCGACATCATCAGTGTCATCGACGGCATCGCCTTCCAGAC
>NZ_SOBT01000013.1 GCF_004364935.1 Panacagrimonas perspica
GCGTTCTGCGGACGCGGCGCCGCCGCCGGCACCATCGAGTGCGGCGACAACGCCACGGCAGGTCCGCAGGCCGTCAACAGCCTGGCGATCGGCACGAATGCCCAGGCGCAGGCCGCGGGCGGCATCGCGGTGGGTCACAACGCAACGGCGGTGCAGTCCAACTCCGTGGCCATCGGCAGCGGTGCGGTCGCGCAGTCTTCGGTGGCGGTGGGCACCGGTGCGCAGGCGCTGGGCACCAACACCACGGCGCTGGGAGACAACGCCAGCGCGACCGGCGAGTTCGGCGTGGCGGTGGGCAACAACGCGCAGGCGACGGCGGCCAACAGCGTGGCCCTGGGCAATGGATCAGTGGCGGACCAGGCCAACACCGTGTCGGTCGGCTCGGCCACCAACCAGCGTCGCATCACCAACGTCGCGGCCGGCGTGGACGCAACCGACGCCGTCAACATGAGCCAGCTGAGAGACCTGGGCCATTCGGTCGACAAGTTCCGCAAGGATCTGAGCGCGGGAATCGCGTCGGTCTCGGCGATGGCCGCCATCCCCGAGCCCGCACCGGGCACGCGCTTCTCGATCGGCGTGGGCACGGGCTCCTACGACGGAGAGAACGGCTTCGCCATCGGCATGAAGGCGCACTTCAACAACAACTTCAGCCTGACCGGCGCCGTCGGTGGAGGCACCGGTCCAGGGGACACCAGCGCTTCGCTCGGCGCGGGATTCAGCTGGTAGGCCATCCGCGATCACGACCCCGCGGAGGATCACGCGGGATCTGGTCGCAGCGCCGCCCCGGTTTTCGATGACGAACCGGGGCGGCGATTCACGAAGCAACTGTTGGGAGTGTCAGGCGATTCGACCCCGAGCTTCTCGGGGTCGCCTTTTTTCAGCTGCCTTGTACAGGCGCGCCGGACAACAGCCTTTGCGCGAGTACCGCGGCCTGCGTGCGGCTCTGCAGATCCAGCTTGCGCAGCAAGGTGCTGATATGGGTCTTCACGGTGGACTCGCTGATGCCCAGATCGCCGGCGATCTGCTTGTTGAGCCGTCCATCCTTGATGTGCAGCAGGATGCGCAGCTCCTGGGGCGAAAGCTTTTCCAGTCGTTCCTCCACGCTGCTGGCCTGGCCACGTTCGCGATCGGGCGAGGGCTGATGCGGCGGCCACCAGGTGCCGCCCGCGAGCAGGCTGCTGATGATGTCGTGGGTCTGCTCGAGCGGCGTCGACTTGGGCAGGAAGCCCACTGCACCGAGCGCCTGCGCCGAGCGTACCCAGCTTCGTTCCTGGTTCGCGGTGACGAGCGCCACCGGAATCCGCGGATGCTCCTGACGGAGGAACTGCAATGCAGACAGGCCCTCAACGTCCGGCATCATCAGGTCCAGCAGGATCAGCGTCGCATCCGGGTGCACCTTGGCGGCTTCGCGCAGGGCCTTGAGTGAAGCCACTTCGATCACCTGCACGTCCGGCGCCACGCGCTGCACGCCCAGGCGCAGCGCCACGCTCAGCAGCGGGTGATCGTCGGCGACGATGACGGTGCGGGAAGAGGGCAAGGGCGAAGATTCCAGGGGCACGGACGAAAAAGGTTGAACGCGGCGATTCTACTGTCGCACGCGGGTGGCGCCTTGGGTCGCTTCGAGTTGCTCGACCTGTTCGCGATAGGCGGCTGTCGCGATTTGCACGGCTCGTGTCAGCTCGTCGGGCTGCCCCGCGATGCATGCGTCCGCCACCGCTTCACAGGCCGATGCAGTCGATGCGGCGCCAATCAATTCGCAGTGGGCCTTGAGCGCAAGCGCTTCGCCGCGCAAGCGGGGCATGTCATGCGCATCGCAGGCCTGTTGCAGCGACGCCAGTGCCGGCTCGGCGCCGGAGACGATTTCGTCGACCACGTCGGCCGCTCCTTCGCTGCCGATCTGATCGATCAGCCATGTCAGCGCAGACGCTTTTGCAGAACCTTGCTCGGCTCCGGCTTCGAGCAGAGGCTGCGACGCGGTCTCGACCTGCGCCAGCACTTCTTCCAGCTCGCGGCGACGGAAGGGCTTGGCGAGGTGGCGATCCATGCCGGCGTCCAGGCAGGCCTGCCGCTCGTTGTCGAGCACGCTGGCGCTCATCGCGTAGATGCGCGGTTGGCGCAGGCCGGGGAGCTGGCGGATGCGGCGCGTGGCTTCGAGTCCATCCATGACCGGCATCTGCACGTCCATCAGCAGCAGGTCGTAGGGCCGCTGTTGCACGGCCTGCAGCGCGGCCGCACCGTTCTCGGCCAGATCGGCGGAATAGCCGAGCGATTCGAGCATGCGCAGGCCCACCTGCTGGTTGAGCACGTTGTCCTCGACCAGCAGGATGCGCAGCGGCAGTACAGGCGAGGACGCCCGGACGGTCGGCGACAGATGGCCGGCGGCGCCTGCGGCGCCGGCCAGCATGTCCAGCAGCGCATCGAGCAGGCCGGCACGTCGCAACGGCTTGAGGCAGACGCGATCGAAGTCCGGCAGGTCCTGCGCGCGCTGACGCACGCTGCTCAACAGCATCAGCCGCGGCTGGCGCGAACTGTCGAGCTGGCGGATGCGCGCCGCCAGCTCGATGCCGTCGATGTCCGGCATCAGGTAATCCAGGATCGCGAGATCGAAGTGTTCGCCGCGCTGGAGCATCGCCAGGGCCTCCCGCGGCGACGCCGTATCCACCACCTGCATGCCCCACTCGGCGGCGCTGGAGCGCAGGATGCGGCGATTGGTGTCGTTGTCGTCCACCACCAGCAGGCGCTTGCCCTGCAGCGCGCCGCTATCGGCCTGCGGCGGCGCCGTCCAGGCGGGATCGGTGCCGGCGACGAACGTGAACGAGAACACCGAGCCGCGCCCCGGATGGCTTTCCACCGCGACGTCGCCGCCCAGCAGTTGAGCCAGGCGCTTGCAGATCGCAAGGCCCAGGCCGGTGCCGCCGTAACGCCGCGTGGTGGACGCGTCGATCTGGCTGAACGTCTTGAACAGGCGGTCCATGCGGTCGGGCGCGATGCCGATGCCGGAGTCGCGCACGGCGATCCGCAGGCGATGCTGATGGGGACCGAGCGCGGTGGAGGAAACCTCGACCGACACATCGCCGCTGTCGGTGAACTTCACGGCGTTGGAGAGGTAGTTGACCAGGATTTGGCGTACCCGGGCGGGGTCGCTGTGCAACATCTCGGGCGTGCCGGGTGCGAAGTCGCAGGCCAGGTCCAGGCGCTTGCGCGCGGCATTGACCGCCACCCATTCGAGCGCTTCCTCGACGGTGCGACGCAGATCGAAAACCTGTTCGTCCAGTTCCAGCAGCCCGGCTTCGACCTTGCTGAAGTCGAGAATGTCGTTGATCACGCTGAGCAGGTGATCGCCGCTCTGCGTGATGGTGTCCAGGCCGCGCCGCTGGTCCGCATCCAGGCTCGTGTCGCCCAGCAATTCCGCGGTGCCGAGAATCGCGTTGAGCGGCGTGCGGATCTCGTGACTCATGTTGGCCAGGAAATCGCTCTTCGCCTGATTGGCGGATTCGATCGCGTTCTGTGCCTTTGCCAGCACGGCCGCCTGCTGACGCCAGCGCGCGCCCGCCTGGGCGATCACCAGCAGCAGCAAGCTGGCAAGCACGCCGCCCAGCGCTACGAGCCAGGGCGCCACCCGGTCGGCGATGCTCGCGAACTGCGGCGGCGCGACGGCGTGCAGCGTCCACTGACGGCCGGGCAGGCTGATCGTCGAGTAGCTTTCGAATGGGCCTCGTGCTGATTCGGGCAAAGGCTTCGGCTCGCCATCGGCGGCCTGGCCCGCGGTGGAATAGAGCAGGCGCTCCGGCGTCAGGTCGTGGCTGTCGTAGAGCGCAAATTTCAGCTCGCTCGGCGCCTGGTTCATCAGTCCGCGCATGAAGTATTCCGCGACGAACGTCGCGGTCAGCCAGCCCAGCAGCTTCTCCTCGCGACGCACCGCCAGAAAGCCGATGAAACCCACCTGGGTGCCAACAGCCTGCAACAAGCGCAGGCGCGGTGTCAGCACCGCGTCGTTGCTGGCGGCGGCCGCCTCCAGCATCGCCTTGCGTCCCGCGTCCTGCATCATGTCGATGCCGATGGCACGCGCATTCGATACCGTCAGCGGCTCGGTATAGAACACCGGCGCATGCAGTTGGGATTTGACCGGAACGATCGGCGGCGGCGGCGCACGCAAATGGAATTCGCGCAGCAGTGCCGGATCGGACAGGCCTGGCGGCAGGGGCTCGCTCCGCGCGCGTGCGATGAAATCCGCAAGCGCTTCGTCGCTCACCGCCGGAGCAAAGGTCAGCCCGCGAAAGCCCGGGTACAAGCGCTCCAGTTGCAGCGACTCGACGTAGCGGCGCCAGTCCCCGCGGGTGACTTCGTCGGAGGCGGCGAACAGGCCCAGCCCGCCGCGCAGCACCTGCACGTAGGCGGCCAGGCGCCGTTCGATGGCCGACTCGATGCGTCGCACTTCGGCGTCGAACCGCGCTTGCTGATGCTGCGCAATCAATGCGTGCGACTGCCACGCGCCGACGAGGCTGGCCGCCAGTACCGCGAACGCCAGCACCCAGGTCGACGCCGACACGCGCGTGGAAATCGATGCCCTCATCGGATCAGATGCGCCGGAGTTCATCGTCCAGTCGTTCGATCAATGCGGAATACCGGGCCAGTGCCTGCGCGCCGAGTTCGGCGGCTTCCGTAGATCCTTCGAGGGCAGCGTGTTCGGCGCTCGCGAGGAGCCGCGCGAGATCTTCGGCGCCCAATTGAAGGCTGGCGCCGCGCAGGCTGTGCGCAATGCGCTTGAGGCCGGGGAAGTCATGCGACTGTATGGCCTGTGCCTGTCGCGCCCGCGTCGTCGGCAGGTCGTTTCGCAGCGCACCCAGCAGTTCCGCGACGCCTGTGGGTCCGAACAGCCTCAGCAGTTCGGACCAGGTCGCGCCCGAGAAATCGTCCGGCGGAGCATCACCGGGAAGGCGCCGGCGCTGAAGGGCAGCGGATAGCGGCTCGAGACTCAGCGGCGTGCCCAGCACGTCGTCGTATCGGTTCTTCGGAATGCCCTGCAGGTCAGAGGGCGCCGCACGGATCGTGATGATCCACGGCAGCGTCGTCGCCGACGCGTCGTCGCGCGGCAGCAGCCTGGAATCGACGAGCCACACATCGGCAGGGAATTCCGGCATCGCGGCGATCGCTGCGTCCCAGCCCTGCACCCGATGCGGTGCTGGATGGCCCAGTCTCTGGATCAGTCTTGCGGCGAGCACCGCCTGAACCGGGTCGGTGGTGGCCAGCAGTATTCGGAGCGGCGCTGCGTTCACGCGTTTGACGGATCCGCGAAAGGACCCTGATTCTGCACGTCTCACCCGCGCAGCGGCACCCCCGGCGGATCCGTCCGCAGGGAAGTCCGGTTATTTTCCACCGCCGCGCGCCGATTGATCGCGACGCACGCGCGACGAAGCGCTCGCTACTTCTTGCAGGGATAAGCGGCCATCAGGGACTGCAGCGCGATGCTCGACGCGGTCTTGGGCATCGTCTCGGGATGCGCCCGAAGGTAGGCGAGGATCACGTCGTTGAGCTTGCCGAGCGACGAATCGGGGGGCGAGCAGTAGGTCACGCCATCGAGCGCCGAGTCGGCCACGCCGGCGACGAAGCCGCGACCGAACTGCGCTTCCCGCTCGTCCTGCGGATTGGCGGCACCGGACTTGAGCCGGTCGGCCGCTTCGAGCGAGTCCTTGAGCATCTGGCCGGTGATGAAATAAGCCTGGACGGGCGCCATCAGAGCCAGACCTGCAACCACCAGCGCCGCCTTGATTCCCTTTTTCATGTGTCGCACTCCTGAGCCGAACGATCCCGCCGCGATGCATCGGTGCGGGTCACGAATTCTGATCGCCTTGCGCCCCGATGCGGTAGCGCCGCATCAGCTTGTAGAAGTCGGTGCGGTTGCGGCCCGCGATGCGAGCCGCGCGACTGACATTCCCCTCAGCGAGCCGCAGCGTCTGCCGCAGGTAGTTCTGTACGAACTCGTCGCGCGCGTTGTCCAGCGAGGGCATAGAGGATTCGTGTTCACCCAGCGCCCGGCGCACCAGCAGGCTGCTGATCACCCGGCCCGGCGACAGCGCCACGGTCTGCTCGACGACGTTGAACAACTGCCGCACGTTGCCGGGCCACGCGAACGTCAGAAGCTGCTCCATCGCCTCGGGCGAAAAAACGCGCCGCGGCACGCCGCATTCGGCCAGCTGCGTCAGGCGATGCGCGACCAGCAGCGGGATGTCCTCGCGTCGCTCCACCAGCGCCGGCAGGCGCAGCTGCACGACGTTGAGCCGGTAGAACAGATCCTCGCGGAAGCTGCCTTCGGCGATCATTGCCGGCAGGTCGCGATGCGTGGCGGACACCACGCGAACGTCGATCGGAACGGAGCGCAATTCGCCGACCGGGCGCACCTCGCGCTCCTGGAGCACGCGCAGCAGCTTGGACTGCAGGCGCTCGGGCATGTCGCCGATCTCGTCGAGGAACACCGTGCCGCCCTCGGCCGACCGGAACAGACCCGGGTGATCGTAATTGGCGCCGGTGAACGCACCACGACGATGGCCGAAGAGTTCCGACTCCAGGAGTTCGGGCGGCACCGCTGCGCAGTTGATCGCCACCAGCGGCCGGCCGCAGCGGCCGCTGGCCTTGTGCACGGCGCCGGCGAGCAGCTCCTTGCCGCTGCCGCTGGGGCCGCAGATCAGCACGGCCGAGTCGTGACGCGCGATGCGGCGCGCGTCGTGCAGCACGGCGCGCACCAGCGGACTGTGCGTGACGATGCCGTCCATGTCCTGGCCGTCGACCTCGTATTCGCGCGACTGGCGGACGTGGGCTTCGACGCAGGTCAGGAGTTCCGCGCCGACGGGCTTGGTCAGGAAGTCGACGGCGCCGGCCTGCGTGGCGCGCACCGCGTCGGGGATCTCGCCGTGGGCCGTCAGGATGGCGACGGGAATGCCGGGCGTTCGTTTCTGGATCGCCTCCAGCAGCTCGATGCCGCCGATACCCGGCATGCGCAGGTCGGTGATGACCATGTGGGGCTCGGCGTCCGGAAGCTTTTCGCAGGCCTCTTCTCCGCAGGATGCTGCCGTGACTTCGTAGCCAGCCGACTCCAGCCGCAGCGTCAGCACGCGGCGAAGGTTGTCGTCGTCGTCGACGACGAGGATGCGGCCCCGGGTGCTGGGCGCGATATCAGCGTCCATTTCCCATCTCTCTTTCGATCTGGATGATGCGGTTGAGTTGCGAACGAAGCTCGGTCGCCTCGGACTGACACGAGCGGTTCCGCTCCAGTTCCACGAGGCGGATCCGCACCAGGATCGCCTCGTCATCGCGCAATCCGCGGCGCTGCAGATTGCGCAATGCATCCTGCGACGCCTCGGGCGTTTCCGTTTCGGTGCTGCCGGGCAGGCTGCGCAGCATCGCGACCTTCCACGCCGACTTGCCCTGGCGCGCGCTGCGGAGCATCGACTCCCGAGCGGCGGGCGAGGCGTCGACCGCACGGCCCCACCAGACCAGCGCCCCACTGGCGTCCGATGCCGAGGCTCCGCCCGATTCGCCGGGCACCCACTGCAGGTGAGAGCACCCGCTCGAAAGAAAGGCCGCGCTAATGAGCATCGGTCTCAGGGCACGGCCAGTCCAGGACGAAGCGCGCTCCAGGCTGGGCTTCCTGCACTTCAAGTTTTCCTCCATGTGCGATTACCGTTTCATTGACGATGGACAACCCGATTCCGGTCCCCCGCATTCCTGCCTCTTCCGGCTCGGAACCACGAACAAACGGCTGAAGAATTCTTTCGCGCTCGCCGATGGGAACGCCCCGGCCCCGATCGCGCACCGACAACACGCAGCGACCGTGCCGACAATCGACCAGCACGTCGATGGTGCTTCCCCGGGGCGCGTGCTTGACTGCATTGCTCAGCAGATTTCCGAGCGATACCCGCAGGCTCCAGCGATGCCCGTACAGATGCGGCGCGTTCAGGTCCAGATGGGTGTCGAGGCTGCGCTTGGCCAGCGTGAGCCGCTGCGAGGCAAGAACTTCCTCCACCAGGATGCGCGAATCGATCCAGCCCATCTCGACGTCGCGCTGCCCGCGTCGCCACTCGGCATACGTCAACAGGTTGCGGATCTGTGCATCGAGATCGATCGCCGACTCGGCCAGGATCTGCGCCACTTCGGATTGACGCGAGTTGAGCGTGCCGAACGAACGTTCCAGCAGCAGGTCCGTCCCTTCGCGCAGGCTGGCCAGCGGTGTCTTCAGCTCATGGGACACATGGCGAAGGAAGCGATCCTTGTCAGCCTCCAGATCACGCAGCCTTCGGCGCAGCCATTCGAGCTTTTCGCCGACGCGCGCCAGCTCGCGCGGATATTCGATGGATATCGGCGACTCGTAGTTCGCCGTGCCCAGCGCGGTGATCGCGGCGCGCATGTTCTGCAGCGGTCTGGCGATGACGCGGGACAAACCCAGCGTCAGCGCGATCGTGAGCAGCGCCACGATGATCACCGAAAGTGCGAGGACATTGCGCACCAGCACCGAGCGATCGTTGAGCTGGCGAACCTGCCCGTAAATGTCGACCCGGCCCTCGTCGATGACCCGCTCGGCCTTCTCGGCGAGCGCGCGGATTTCGCCCACGCGCTGCACGCCGTCCGCGGAGCCGAGTCCGCGTTCGATCTTGTCGAGCCCGGCGGTGACGGCACGCGAGTGGTCCTGCACTCCCTGCGGCAGATCGTCGGCGGAGAATCGCGTCGTGGCCTCGCGCGTGCTTCGCAGACGCTGTCTGATGATATCGAGCAGGGCAGGGTCCTGGAGCGCGTAGTGCTGCAACGCGACGCGCTCGAGATCTTCGAGTTCGGTGCGCAGCGTAGCGCCGTACACCTCGATCTTCTGACCTTCTCCCACCAGTTGTTCGCCGCGCAGCAGCAGGCGATCGAGCGCGAAGCCCATGACGACCAGCATCGCCACCAGCGGTGCCATCGCCAGCACCTTGCTGGTGGCGACGAGGCCGACCATCGTCTTCGGCAACAGATGACGCACCACGAGCTGGCGCAGCGCGACGCGAAAGGCAGCGAATCTTCCTCGCGGTGCTTCGGTCACCTGCACCGCATCGGATGAAGCCGTCTCTGCCGTCATCGTCATCAGGATCCTGCGCTCCGATGTCGGGGTGATGGCGTTTTGCGTGGTCACGCGTGCGCAAAGCCGGAAAGCATTGCAAATGTCCCGCACGATCCGAAGCGGTTCTCGCAGCGATTCTCGACCGCTGTCGCCTGATAGAGACAAACCGGGCCGCGTCGAACGCGATCCACGCGAAAGTGCGGGACATGCCGATCGGCAATCCCGCTGCCCTTCCACGTCGCGTCGGCAGTCTCGACGCGCAATGCGCGATGGGCCCGCGCAAACCTCAGAGGTGTCTGACGCCGATTGGCGACAGGAACAGATTTCCTCGAATCAATCACTTGAACACGTCCCGACAAGGATCTGTCTCTGATCGCAGACAGTTTTGCCGTCTGCACTCACTGCAATGTGGTCGCCGACGCCTGACCAGCAGATTAATTACGCGAAAACCAAGGGGTTTTTCGACATTGGCACCGCCGTTGCCATGTGTGGTGGCGAAGGGAGGACGCAGGCCTGCACGAATACGGGCAGCCGGCGCACCCACGATCCACATCAGCGAGGGAACACATGCGCATCAGCATTTTTGGTCTGGGCTACGTCGGTGCGGTCTGCGCCGGCTGTCTGTCGGATGCAGGTCACGAGGTCATCGGCGTGGACGTATCCGCCATCAAGGTGGATCTGACCAATCGCGGCAAAGCGCCGGTCGTCGAGCCGGGTCTCGAGGCCATTCTCGAAAAGCAGGTCGCGCTGGGTCGTCTGCGCGCCACGTCGGACACCGAAGACGCCGTCCGCAGTTCGGATCTGACGATGATCTGCGTGGGCACACCGAGCCGCAAGAACGGCTCGCTCGATCTTCGCTACATCAAGAAAGTCTGCAAGGGCATCGGCGCGGCGCTGGCGAAGAAGGCGACGTACCACACGGTCGTCGTGCGCAGCACGGTGCTGCCCGGCACCGTTCGCAAGCACGTGATTCCCCTGCTCGAGGAAGCATCGGGCAAGCGCGCGGGCGAAGACTTCGGTGTGGCGATCAATCCCGAGTTCCTGCGCGAGAGCACCGCCATCAAGGATTATCTCGAGCCGCCGATGACGGTCATCGGCGAGTTCGACGAGCGCTCCGGTGAAGCCCTGGCGTCGTTGTATGCACCGCTCGCCGCGCCGCTGATCCGTCGCTCGATCGAGATCGCGGAGATGGTGAAGTACTCGTGCAACGCGTGGCATGCCGTGAAGGTGACGTTCGCCAACGAGATCGGCGCCATCGCCAAGTCTGCGGGCGTCGACGGTCGCGCCGTCATGGAGATCGTCTGCGCCGACACCAAGCTCAACATCTCGCCCTACTACATGAAGCCGGGCTTCGCGTTCGGCGGCTCCTGCCTGCCCAAGGATCTGCGCGCACTGGTGTATCGCGCCAATCAGCTCGACGCCAACGCGCCGATGCTCAGCTCCGTCCTGCGCAGCAACAAGGAGCAGGTCGAGAAGGCCGTGGAACTGATCGCCGCGTTCGGCAAGCGCCGCATCGGCCTGCTGGGACTGAGCTTCAAGGCCGAGACCGATGACCTGCGCGAGAGCCCGCTGGTGGAACTGGCCGAGACGCTGATCGGCAAGGGCTACGAGCTGAGCATCTTCGATCGCAACGTCGACTACGCCCGCGTGCACGGCGCCAACCGCGATTACATCAACCAGAAGATCCCGCACGTCTCCTCGTTGCTGAACTCCGATCTCGACGCCGTCATCGAGCATGCCGAAGTGATGATCGTGGGCAACCGCGACTCGCAGTTCGCCAAGGCGCTCGCCAACGTCAACGGCAGCCGTCCCACGCTCGATCTCGTCGGCTTCATGAGCGGGGTGTCGCACGGCCACACCCAGGGCATCTGCTGGTAAGGCCGGACAAGGACTCCAGATCCCATGGGCAAAGCGTTCAGTGCCGTCGCGACCTGGTCGGGCTGGCTGTTCTTCCTGGCCGCGCTGGCGACGCTGGCGGTGCTGCTGCCGGACAGTGCCTTCGACAAACGCAACGCCCACTACTGGGTCGCGCTGGGATCGATCGGGCTGTGGCGCTACACGCTCGGTGCGATTCATTTCGTGCGGGCGATGATCTTCCTGCATTACCGCTTCCCGAAGATCCGTCGTCAGACCGCGGAGCTGCAGGCCCGCGGTCTGCCGTCGGCGCCGGTGTATCTGATGGTCACGAGCTTTCGCATCGATACGACGACCTCCGCGGCGGTGTATCGCTCCGTGATCCAGGAAGCGATGGCCTGGACGGGCAAGGCGACCATCGTGGCCTCGATCGTCGAGATGGCCGACGAGCAGATGATCAAGATGCTGTGGGATCGCCACGCGCCGCCCGAGAACGTCCGTCTGCTGATCGTGCGCATTCCGGGAACGGGCAAGCGCGACGCCCTGGCCCAGGGCTTCCGCGCGATCTCGCGCGACATGCCCGAGGACGACGCGCTGGTGGCGGTCATCGACGGCGACACCGTGCTGGATCCGGGTGTGCTGTCCAAGACGGCGCCGTACTTCCGCACGCGTCCGAACATGGGTGCGCTGACCACCAACGAGTACTGCAACGTCCAGGGAAGCTACCTGATGCAGGAGTGGCACCGCCTGCGTTTCGCGCAGCGCAATCTCAACATGTGCTCGATGGCGCTGTCGCATCGTGTGCTGACGCTGACCGGTCGCATGTCGATGTTCCGCGCCAGCATCGTCACCAGCCCGGAGTTCATCCGCGATGTCGAGTTCGATCATCTCGACCACTGGCGCCTCGGCCGCTTCCGCTTCCTGACCGGCGACGACAAGTCGAGCTGGTACAGCCTGATGCGCCTGGGCTGGGATACCTGGTACGTGCCGGACGCGTCGATCACGACCGTTGAGCATCCGCCCGACAAGAACTTCGTCCGGGCCAGCCGCAAGCTGATGTTCCGCTGGTATGGAAATTCGCTGCGCCAGAACCAGCGCGCGACGCGACTGGGCTGGAAGCGTCTCGGTGGATTCACGTGGTACGTGCTGCTCGATCAGCGGATCTCGATGTGGACGAGCCTGCTCGGCATCTCGGTGGCGCTCTGGGGTTCGCTGCTCTATGGCCCGGCCATGCTGATGGGCTACCTGCTGTGGATCGGCTGCTCGCGCTTCGTGCTCACGCTGCTGCTTGCGTTCTCCGGCCACCACATCGGTCCATCGTTCCCGACGCTTCTCTACTACAACCAGATCGTCGGCTCGCTGACGAAGATCAAGGTTTCGTTCCACCTCGACCAGCAGTCGTGGACGCGCCAGGACACCCGCCTGCGACGCGATCTCGAGCCCTGGCAGGCGCGCTTCAACCGTTGGTCTTCTCCCGCACTGCTGGCGTCCAGCGCCTGCATCTTCGCGGCCGTTGTCGTGAGCGTGATCTGACCCGATTCGATCCGAGGAATTAGCAATGAACAGTCGTACCGTCACCGCTGCGAACCTGGTCCATGAATCCGAAACGCAGCGGCAGCACGTCCGCGCCAAGGTCCCCGGCCTGCTCGAAGTCGCGCTGCCCGGAGGCGTCAGGAACTTCCGCCTCTGCGATCTATCGGGAGGAGGTCTGGCCTTCGAGCCCAAAGGACACCCGTTCCAGGTGGGCGACCATCACGCGGGCCGCATCCATCTCAAGCTGGAGACCATCAGCGTCACGGTCCCGGTGCGTTTCGACGTGCGCTCGGTGAATGCCGCCGATGGCCGCGTCGGCGTGCGGTTCGAGCAACTCGATCCCACGGCGATGTCCACGCTGCGCCGCGTGATCGCAGGCTTCCTCGGCGGCGAACTGATTGGCGCCGGCGAGTTGATGCACACGCTGTCGCGCAACAATTTCACGCAGCCGCGCAGCCCCAAGGAAGCCGTCCAGCACCGCGGCTTCGCCTCGAAGGCCCGGGCCTTCGCTCAGACCTCGCTGATCCTGGTGATCGGCGCAGGCGCTCTGCTTTACACCGGTCATCGCGTGACCGAGAAGCTGTTCGGCGCCAACTCCTCGGCGGCCCGCGTCAGCGGTCCGCGCTTCCAGGTGGAGATGCCGCGTGACGGCGTCTTCCGCAGCCTGGTCCCGGAAGACGGCATCGTGAAGAAAGGCAGTCCGATCGGCTCGTTCGAGACCTCGATGTTCGGCCTGGTGAACATGCAGGCGCTGGAAGCGCAGCTCACGCCCGAGGAAGTCGCCCAGCTGCTCGGACGCGAGATCAAGGGCACCGTGACCAGCCCCTGCGACTGCCGCGTCACCGCCACGTACGCGGCGGACGGACAGTTCGTCGGCAAGGGTCAGCAGATCGCCGACCTCGCGCCGCTCGAATTCGAACCCTACGTCGTCGCCCGCTTCGGCTTCCGCGAAGCCGAGCAGCTGTTGCCCGGCACGCCGGTCAAGTTGCGCATCAACGGCGATCCGCTGGCGCGCACCGGTCACGTGACGCAGCTGCGCCACGACGGCGATCCCGATGCCCTGAGCCAGGACGTCGTCGTGATGATCAAGCCCGAAGAGCCGTTGTCGATGGACCTGATGAGCCGTCCGGCCGAAGTCAGCGCTGCCGGAAATTCCTGGCTGTCCGCGGAGGGCCTCACCCCTTTTTCTTCGGCCCGCGCTGAGGCCAAGCCTTGAAATCGGCGCTGCCCGCGTTCGCCCTGGCGGGATGCGCTGCGCTGGCCGCGACGTCGGCGTGGGCGCTGCCGGATCTGGCGCGCGGTCGCGCGGCGGCGGACCGGGGTGACGTCACGGCGGCCGAGGCGGATCTGGTTCCGCTGGCCGAACGCGGGTACCTCGAAGCGCAGACGCGGCTTGCGCGACTGTACGGATCGCAGGACACGCCGGAGAGCATCTCCAAGTCCGTCGAGTGGGCGCGCCTTGCGTCCGAGCAGGATCCGGCGATGCGTACCGTGCTCGCGCGCGGCCTGATGCGCATGGGCCCGGCGGGCGATCCCGCCGAGATCGACCAGCTGCTGCAGGAACTGGTCTCCGACAACGACACTGCGGCGCGACCGCTGCAGCTGCGGCTTTATCGGGAACTGCCGCAGCTCGCCGACCGGCAGAAGGTCGCGGTGCTGGCGCAGACCGTCGCGGCGAGTCCGATCGTCGAGGAGCGCGCCGAGGCCATCGCCTGGTATCGCGCCAACCGCGAAGCCGATCCGGGCTACGAGAACGCACTGGTCACGATGTGCGAGAAGGATCGCAAGCAGGTCGAGGAATGCTACGCGGATCTGTCGCGCTACTTCCGCAAGACCAATGACGCCGAAGGCCAGAAGCGCCTGCGCAAGGAACTGGTCGAGCGATTCGAGGGCGGGAAGGTCTCGGACGTCGCGATCGAGCGCGTGGCTCGAAACCTCTCCGCCGACGATCAGGGAGGCAAGGCAGACGTGCCCGCCGCGTACGCCCTGTTCATGAAGATCAAGAATCCGTCTCCGACCGTCACCGCACGCAAGGCCCGACTGCTGATCCAGCAGCCCGCCCTCGATCCGGGTGCGAAGCCCGAGGAGATGCTGAGGGATGCGTACGCCAAGGGCTCGCTCGAGGCGGCGCTGCAGCTCGGTCGCATGTACATGGACGAGGTGAATCCTTCTGCCGACGCCACGGAAGCAGCGCGCCTGCTCAACGAGGCGCTTCCGGCATTCCCGTCGGCCCACGTCTGGATCGGACGCCTGTACGAGCGCGGCTATTACGGACTGCCCGAACCGAAGAAAGCGCTCGAGCATTACCTGGCGGCAGCACGAGTGGGCAATCCGAACGCGGATTACGCACTGGCACGCATGTACACCGTCAATCGCGGCGTCAAGGTCGACCCGGTGCTCGCGTACAGCTTCGCGAGCATCGCCGAAAGCGCCGGGCATGTCGGCGCAGCGGAAATCACGACGCAGCTGAGATCGACGATGACGCCGCAGCAGTTGGCGCGTGCCCAGCAGATCGCCCACGCAGAAACAGCCGCGCGCCAGGCTGCGCTGGCACTGCCGCAAACCGACGCGGCGCGTGTGGCCGCTGTAGGGGAGAAGAATCCATGAAGAACAACAAGAAGAAGCTCGCCGTATTCGCTGCCGCGATGTTCGCGGCGCCCGCTGCGGTTCCGGCCGATCCGGCGCTCGTGGCGCCGGGAGATCCCGTCGCGCCCGCCGAACCGGCGCCCATCGAATCGACCGGGGCCGAGCCTGCGCCCGTCGACGCGGTGGTGTCCGAATCCGTCGCCGATCCCGCGCCCGCCGATCCGCTGCCAGCCGGCACGGTGCCTGCCGGCTGGCAGACCGAGCTGCGCGTGGGAACCGGCCTGTTCGCGGAAGGCGAGCGCGATCTTGGACTGGGCCTCGCCGAAGAGACGACCGAAGGCTTCGCCGACGTGCAAGGCACGGTGTACTGGAATTCCGGTGAAAACTGGGCGGCGCTGACCCGCGCCCAGGTGTTCGCGCCCACCGGCGAACTGGTGGTCACCGACGAAGATCAGCCGCGCGACAGCAAGTCGTTCGCGCGTCTTCGCGAGGCCTGGGTCGAGTATCGCGGCCTGACGAGCTATCCGGGTGAGTCGATGCGCGTGGGCCTGCAGCGGCTGCGCGACCCGGACGGACAGTGGTTCGACCAGAACATCGAAGCGGTCCGCTGGATGTTCGACACCACGCTGTTGCAAGCGGACGTCGGCGCGGCCGAGTCCTTCATCACCTGGCGTTCCGACGGTTCCGATCCGCGATCGAATGTTCGCGATCGCACCTATGTCTTCGGACGGCTGGGCACGCAGTGGACGCAGAGCCAGTTCGTCGGCGCCCGTGCGATCCACGCCTTCGATCACGCGGATCCCGAAGAGGAAGTGCTGTCGGAGGAACGTGATCCGAAGCTGGCCGACCGCAATCTCACGTGGATCGACGTCTACGCGCACAACGGCTACTACGATTCGAACGGCAAGCCCGGCATCTCGTACTGGGCGGATTTCAGCGCGCTCGTCGGTGATCGCAAGGACTACACGCCGTCCACCGATCCACTGACGCCGGCGTCCACCGAGAAGACCGACGTGCGCGCCTGGGCCACGGACCTGGGCCTGCGCTGGCGGCTGCCGACGACGTTCCCGCTGCAGATCGGCGGCAACTACGCGTTCGGCTCGGGCAGCGAGGACGGTGACACCGAGCACCGCTACGAGCAGACCGGCCTGCACAGCAACCAGTCGCGCTTCACCGGCACGCGCAGCCAGGTCTATCGCTACAACGGTGCGCTGCAGGCCGAACTGACCAATCTGCACGTGGGCACCGTGTACCTGTCGATCCCGCACGATCGCTGGGATGCGAGCCTGATCTACAGCAAGTTCGCGCGTCAGCACGCCAATGATCCGATCGTCGCCGATGGCCTGAGCATTCAGCCCGAGCCCGGCCGCAAGGCGCTCGGCGACGGCGTCGATCTGGCGCTGGCGTACTACTTCGCCAATCCGGTGGGTCGCGGGCGCAGCACCGTCACCGCCACGCAGGAAGACGACAACTTGCGCTCGAACATCCGCCTGCGCGCGTCCGCGTTCGATCCGGATGCGGCGTTCCCCGATGGCGCGGATCCGAAGTACCTGGTGCGGCTGGAGCTCACGCTGTGGTTCTGAGCCGAAGCCTGCCGCTCGCGCTGCGCCGCGTGCTGGTGCTCTTCCTGCTGCCGGCGAGCATGGCCCTGGCAACCGCAGCCAAGCCCAAGCCCTCCGACGACGGCATCGACGATGAGGCGGGCCTCAAGGCGCCGCCGCAGGTGGGCAAGTACATCGTGCGCGAGGCGTCGCTCGAAGGGCTCGCCGTTCCGACACCGAAGCTCCCGGACCTGGCGCCGTTCACCGCCGAGGCGGTCAACGCCAAGATCAAGACCAAGCCTGCCGGGCACATCCGTTACGAGCGTCTGGTCGAGGCGGTGGAACTGACGGAGTTCACGGGCAGCGACGGACGCATCGTCGAGTGGGCAGCGCGCCAGCCCTCCAATCCTCGCGCGATCGTCATCGATGGCGGCTACATGACGCCGCACGATCTGGCCAAGGCGCTGCCCAAGGAGCACTTCGAGGAGACCTCGGAAGGCGTCTTCGTGCTGCGTATGCCGCTGATCGTCGCGCACGGTGCAACGCTGCACATCGACAGCAAGACGCGCGAGTTCCGGATGTCCGAGGAGCGCGGCGCGTTCCTCGTCAACGACGGCAAGCTCTTCATCACGCAGAGCGCGTTGCTGGCCTGGCGCGAAAAGGCCAACGGCCCGGCGACGTTCCGCGACGCGGCGCAGTTCCGGCCGTTCCTGCTTTCCTGGGGCGGCACCGAGACCTACATCGTCGGCAGCAAGGTCAATCATCTGGGTTATGCGAAGAGCAAGTCCTACGGCATCTCGATTTCGCAATACAGCCCGTCGATTGCGGATCGCATGAAGCGCTCGCATCCGACTGGATGGCTCATCGACTCGGAGTTCCACGACAACTGGTACGGCTTCTACTGCTACGAGGCCGATGATGTCGTCATCGCACGCAACGTCTACCGCGAGAACATCCTGTACGGCATCGATCCGCATGATCGGTCGCGACGCCTGATCATCGCGGAGAACGACGCGTACGGAACCAGGAAGAAGCACGGCATCATCGTGTCGCGCGAGGTCAACGACAGCTGGATCTTCCGCAACCGCAGCCACGCCAACGCGCTGTCCGGCATCGTGCTCGACCGCTCGAGCGTCAACAACATCGTGGCCGACAACACCACGTTCGGAAACGAGTCGGACGGCATCACGATCTACGAGAGCAGCGACAACCTGCTGCTGAACAACCACAGCGTCGGCAACAAACGCCACGGCATCCGTGTGCGCAACAGCATGCGCCTGCGCCTGTACAACAACCGCTGCATCGGCAACGGATCCAACGGCGTCTACGGTCACATCAAGGATCTGACGGGAACCGATCGCGATCTTGCGCTCGACCCGTTCCAGCAGAACGTCTCGCTGGTCGTCGTCGGCGGACAGCTGACGCACAACCGCAGCGGTCCGGTGGCCATCGACAGCCCGCTGAGCCTGGAGCTCTACGACGTCAACCTGCTGGCGCCGACCAAATCGGTCGGCTTGAAGATGGTCGGCATCCTGGGCGAGCTGCAGGCCGAAGTACTGGATCTGCTCGTGCGCAAGCGTGTGCCCGTCGTCATCGAACCGGCCACCGGCGCCGGTCGTGAAGGAACCTGAGGGAATTCGAGCATGGTCTTCTCGTCCAACATCTTCCTGTTCGCCTTCCTGCCGCTGTTCCTGGCGATCTATTTCGCCTGCCCGAACCGCTACCGGAACTGGGTCGTGCTGCTGGGTTCCTACGCGTTCTACGCGTGGTGGCGCGTCGACTTCCTGTTCCTGTTCATCGCCGTCACGGCCTGGAACTACTGGATCGGCCTCGGCATCGCGCGCTGCGGTGCGAAGACCGAGGGCGCGAAGCGCTGGCTGATCCTGGGCGTGGTCGTGGATCTGGCGGTGCTGGCCTACTTCAAGTACGCCAACTTCGGCGTCGACAGCTTCAACGCGATGATCGCGGGCACCGGCATGGAGCCGTTCGCGTGGACCGCGATCATCCTGCCCATCGGCATCTCGTTCTACACGTTCGAGTCGATCAGCTACATCGTCGACGTGTATCGCGGCGACACCGAGCCCACGCGTCACCCGGTCGACTTCGCCTGCTTCATCGCGCTGTTCCCGCACCTGATCGCCGGCCCCGTGTTCCGCTACAAGGATCTCGCGGACCAGTTCACGAATCGCACGCACAGCGTCGACAAGTTCTCCGAAGGCGCGATGCGCTTCATGCAGGGCTTCATCAAGAAGGTCTTCATCGCCGACTCGATCGCGCCGATGGTGTCGGCGGGCTTCGCGCTGCAGGACCCGAGCACCGCGGACGCCTGGCTGACGGCGCTGGCCTACACGGCGCAGCTCTACTTCGACTTCTCCGGCTACAGCGACATGGCGATCGGCCTGGGCCTGATGATGGGCTTCCGCTTCATGGAGAACTTCAACCAGCCCTACATCAGCCAGAGCATCACCGAGTTCTGGCGCCGCTGGCACATCAGCCTGTCGAGCTGGCTGCGCGACTATCTGTACGTGCCGCTGGGCGGCAATCGCGGCGGCACGTTCAAGACCTACCGCAACCTGTGGCTGACGATGGTGCTCGGTGGCCTCTGGCACGGCGCCAACTGGACCTTCGTGCTCTGGGGTGTCTGGCACGGCACGATCCTGGCCATCGAACGCGCGCTGGGCATCGGTACCGACCTGAAGACGCCGTGGCGCGTCTGGCGCTGGGCGCCGACGTTCCTGTTCGTGATCCTCGGCTGGGTGATGTTCCGCGCCGAAAGCGTGCATGAGGCGGGACGCTTCTACGCTGCGATGTTCTCGTTCGACGGACGCGGCGTCAGCGACGTCTACGCCGCGGGCATCGACTCGCTGCAGATGTACACGCTGCTGCTCGCCTACGTCGTGCTCGCCATCGCGGGCTGGATGAGCCGCCGGCCGTCGGCACCCGAGCATCGGCAGGGCGAACTGGTCGGCGGTGGATCCGCGCTCGGCGTGCTGACGACGCGCGACGTGGTGCTGACCGCGCTGGTGCTGCCGCTGTTCGCACTCGCGGTGCTCAAGCTCTCGGCTCAGAGCTACTCGCCCTTCCTCTACTTCCAGTTCTAGGAATCCGGCCGTGCGTACTTATCACCTGATCACATCCCTGCTGTTCGGCGCCATCATCCTGGCGATGGCCGGCGCCGCGGTGGTCCGCGCCCTTCCGTACGACGTGCCGCCCGGCACCGATGTCGTCGAGGGCGGACTGACGCGCGGCTTCGAGTCGCACTACGACAAGGTCTTTCCGGTGAAGACCTTCGGAACCAACGTCTGGGGTGCGATCCAGTTCGTGCTCTTCGGCGAGGGCCGCTCCGGCGTCGTCGTCGGCCGCAACGGCTGGCTCTACACCAGTGAAGAATTCAGTGCGTATCCGGATGGCGAAGCGCAGGTCGAGGCCAATCTCGAGCTGATCGCGCAGGTCCAGCAGAAGCTGCGCGCGCGTGGCACCGAGCTGACGGTGGCCGTGCTGCCGGCGAAGGCGCGCCTGTATCCCGAGTACGTGGCGCAGCACCATCCGGCCGAGGTGCATCGCGACCTGTACCAGCGCATCCATGCCGGCCTGCAGGCACGCGGCGTGGCCGCACCCGACCTGCTGATCCCGCTCGAGCAGTGCAAGACGCAGTCGGCCGTGTTCCTGCGCACCGACACGCACTGGACGCCGGAGGGCGCCAGGTGCAGCGCGCAGGCGCTGGCCGCGGTGATGGCGCCACGCACCGGCGATGCAGCGGTCCGCTTCACGTCGGAAGTCGGTGCGCCGGTCGAGCATCAGGGCGACCTGATGCAGTTCCTGCCGCTGGCGCCGTACTTCTCCGCGCTGATGCCGCGACCCGACCTGCTGACGGCGCGCTCGACGGTGGCCGCGTCCACGGCGTCGACCGAAGCCGATCTGTTCGGCGACGCGCCGGCGCCCGCCATCGTGCTCGTCGGCACCAGCTACAGCGCGGACGGGCGCTGGAATTTCGACGGCGCGCTGCGCGAGAGCCTGGACCAGGACGTCTTGAACATGGCGCAGGCCGGGCACGGCCCGTTCGAGCCGATGCTCGCGTATCTCGACAAGCCGCAGGACGGCCCGGCGCCGGCGCATCTGATCTGGGAAATCCCGGAGCGTTATCTGCCGGCCGGAAAGAAGCCCGCCGGACGTAAACCCAAGAGCGACGAGGGTCATGCGCAGCTTGCGCTGGCCCCGACGTCGACGACGACTGTTGCACAACCCTGAAGCAGGAGAGCGCAGATGAACCCCATGGAACGCAGTGAGCAGGACATCGGCATCGTGCCGACGCGGAACGCCGGACCGGATCGACGCAGCGTGTTGTCGATGATCGCCGCGCTGGTCGCGATGATGTTCATGACCAGCATGGTCGCCCAGGCCGGAGACGGCGGACTGTACGGACCGGTGGCGCCTCCGGGCTCCGCGTTCATCCGCGTGTTCAACGCCAGCGACACCGACGAACTCACGGCCAAGGTCGGCAACGAATCCATCGCCGACATCCGCGCATGGAACGCGAGCGACTTCATCTTCCTGCCAGCGGGAACGCATCAGCTCAGCGCCGGCAGCACCAACGATTCGGTCACGCTTGCCGCTGGGCGCTACTACACCGCCGTCGCGGGCTCGGGTCCGGTGAAGCTTCTCGACAACGACAACAGCGGCAACCGCCTCAAGGCGCTGCTGATCCTCTACAACCTCACCGGCAAGAGCGCGCTGAGCCTGCGTACGCAGGATGGCGGCACGGTCGTCATCCCTGATGTCGCATCGAAGACGTCGGGCAAGCGGGAGGTCAATCCGTCCAAGGTCCAGCTCGCGGTGTACGACGGCGACAAGAAGATTGCCGATGCGCCACCGGTGAGTCTCGCGCGCGGCCAGGCCTTCAGCCTGTTCGTGGTCGGCGACGCCAGCGCCGCCACGCCGCGCATGGCCTGGGCCATCAACTGACGCTCCGGAGCCGAACCGTGCCGAAGAAGATTCCGAGCGCCTTCCGCAGCCTGATACTGGGCGCGGCTATGTGGTCTGCCGCGCAGTCTTCTCCGGCTGCGGACGTGGCGTTCCCCGTCTTTGAAGCAGCTCCCTGCTGCCAGCTGTGCCCGCACGCGGCAGATCCTGCCGCGTACAACACCAAGTTCCTCGACGCGTTCCGCACGTTGGTGCAGGGCAGCGACGGATGGCTGTTCCGCGCCGAGTCCGATCTTTCGGCACAGTTCGGCACGACGCCAGAAGGCCTCGATCGGCTGGTGGAGTTTCAGCGCGCGCTGCGTGAGCGCGGCACCGAACTGGTCGTCATGGTGCAGCCGCCCCGCGGCGTGATGCACGCGGACAAGCTCAAGGGAAGCGGGTACTCGTATGACGTGGAAGGCGCGCGCGCCAGTTACCGGCGCGTGATATCCGATCTGCGTTCGCGAGGGGTGGCCGTGCCTGACATGGAAACCCTGCTGACGACGCAGGACTCGAGCGAATATTTTTCGAGAAACGACCATCACTGGACGCCCGAAGGCACACGTCGCACCGCGAAGCTCGTCGCAGATCGTGTGTTGCAGATGCCCCAGTTCAAGTCGGTCAAACGCCAGACGTTCGTGACCCACAAAGAGGGCTTGGTCACCAAGAACGGCACACTGGCGAAAGCTGCATCGGAACTCTGTGGCTTCGGATCGCCCAAACAGTACTTTGCGCGCTACGTCACCGAGCCCGCCGATGCAGGCGGAGATCTGCTCGGCGACGAGGCAGTTCCGCAGATCGCGCTCGTCGGCACCAGCAACAGCGGCCCGTCGTACAACTTCAGCGGGTTCATTTCGGAATATCTCCAGGCGGACGTCCTGAATATTTCCGTCATCGGCGGTGGTATGGACGGCGCGATGCTGTCTTACCTGCCGAGCGAAGAATTTCGCAGCAATCCGCCCAAGATCCTGATCTGGGAAGTGCAGCACTTCCACAATCTCGGCGACCTGTCGTTCTTTCGCCAGGCAATGCCCTTGCTCAATGGCGGATGCAACGGCAAGGACGCGATCCTGGAACGCGAGGTGGTGGTCCGGCCCACTGGCTCGACCGAGGTCCTGTTCAATGGTGGCGGCGCAGTACGGCCGTTGAAAGGGCGCGACTACGTGCTGGACGTGCAGTTCAGCGATCCGACGATGCTCGAGATGCGCGGCGTCGTCTGGTACACGAGCGGCAACAAGGAAAATCTCCGCGTCGAGCAGTCCCAGCACGCTCCCTCCCAGAAGGGCCGGTTCGTCACGTCGCTGCGGCCGGACGGCAACTGGGGAGATCAGATCTTCCTGGGATTCGACGTGGAGGCGATCGTCCCCGAGGCGCCTGTCACCGCGACGGCTGTCTCTGCAACGGGTGCGAATACGCCGGCCGCCAAGCCGGCCGCCGGAGCGCCGCTCAAGGTTCGCGCCCGGCTCTGCTCGGCCCATGACACCGGAATGCGAGCGCGTGGCGCTGATGAGAGTCGTGTCGTCGCCGGCGTCGCCGGCGTCGCCGGAGCCGCACGATGATGCGATCCCTCATGCCGCTGATGGCGCTGGTGACGAGCGTCGTCACCCTGGGCTGCAATGCCGCCGGACCGACACCGACCGCTGCGGGCGCGCATCTCGTCCCGCCGCCGGGGTTCACGCTCGCGGTGGTCCAGTCCGACAAGGAAGTCAAAGCCTGCCCCTCGAACGCCAGCCCGTTCACGGCAGCGCTCGACTTTCCGAGCCGCTACGAAGGTTCGGACAAGGCCCGTGACGATGTGAATCCGCAGGCCGAGCGCAAGTATCGCGAACTGATTGCGCCGATCAGTTCGCTCGAACGCGGGTTGAGTCAGCAGGTCGACGACTACATGCGTGCGGGCAACGACGAATCGCTGGAGTGTGCGAAGAAGCTGCTTCGGGCGTGGTCGTCGGCGAACGCGTTGATGGGCCAAGCGGTGACGCACACCGGCAAATCGATGCGGAAGTGGGCACTCGCCAGCATTTCGGCGGCTTATGTGAGGCTGAAGTTCTCGGCGTCCAATCCACTGGCGAGCGATCCGCAGCTCGTTGCGGCGGTCGACAAGTGGCTGGAGACCGTGGCCCGGCGCGTCGTCGAAGAGTGGCGCGATCAGCCGCTGGAGAAGATGAACAACCACGAGTACTGGGCCGCGTGGGGCGTCATGGCAGCCTCGGTCGCCACCGATAAGCGCGACCTTTTCGAATGGTCGATCCAGCAGTTCCAGATTGCCGGCACCCAAGTGGATGCCGAAGGATTTCTGCCCAACGAACTGGCTCGTGACACGCGTGCGTTGCAGTACCACAACTACGCGCTGACGCCACTGACGATGATTGCGGCCTTCGCCAAAGCCAATGGACGCGAGCCCGAGAAGGCCCAGCGCGAAGCCATGGACCGATTGAGCGGACGCGTGCTGGCCGGAATGGATCAGCCGGACATGTTCAAGCGCAAGACGGGCGACAAGCAGATCACCGCGGATCTTTCGGAAAAATCAAAACTCGCCTGGCTCGAGCCGTACTGCTGGACCTTCGGTTGCGACGCTGCGATGAATCAGCGCCTCGAATCGAGTCGCCCGCTGAAGAGCTATCGCCTCGGCGGCAACCTCACCGACATCTTCCATCCCAAGGTTGATCGGCTGAAGCGCACGTCATGAACGACTCGGCAAAAGGCGAAATCCGGTGAGCTATTCCAAGTTGATCGTCGCGGTCCTTTGTCTCGCGTCGGCGCACTCTGCTGCGGCCGCAATCTCCCGCGACAACATTGAGAACAACACTGTTGCGCCACTTGGGGAGGACAGCGCCAGCGCTCCCAGAGTGGTCGTATACAGCGTCGGTCCGCTCAATATCGCGGCAGGTGCAGTCGTCGACATTCGATTCCAAAGTGAAGTGACGACGCAGTGTTCGGGAAATATTGGAGTCGGGCGTTACGTCGTTCGCGCAAGCAGTGCGACCGCGACAACCGGGACAAACGTGGTGCCGCCCGCCGTGGAGAACGTCACCGAGGATGTTCATCACCAGATCCTCGTCCATACAGGATTGGAGCAACCGTCCTCCGCACTGACGGGCGTCTATTACAACGCCGTCGTTTACGCACTCTCGGCATCGTCTCAGGGCTGCTACACCGAGAGTATCAGCGTCCCGCCGGAGGACACGGACTCCGACAAATTGCTGATCGAAGGAGCCGGCACCAACAGTTTCGGCGAGCTCATCGTGGAAGTCCGATAGGACGGCGCTGAAGGCGCCGCGGATACGAAGGTCCCCGCTTCAGTCACTTGGACGGACGTCCTGCTGAACACACTTATTCTCTTGGAGCACACCATGGATTACCCAACCCGTCTCGAAACGACCACGAGCCATGCCGTGGTTCCGGTACTGATGGCCGGGGGCAGCGGCAGCCGCCTGTGGCCGTTGTCACGCGAAAGCTATCCCAAACAGTTCCTCGCCCTGCAGGGCGCGCACAGCCTGCTGCAGAACACGGCCTTGCGTGCGCGCAAGATCGCCAATGCGATGCCGCCGGTCGTGATCGGCGCCGAGCAGCATCGTTTCCTGATCGCCGAACAGTTGCGCGAGGCCGGCATTGTCGGCTCGACGTTGCTGCTCGAGCCGGAAGGCCGTGATACGGCGCCGGCTGCTGCGGTCGCCGCGCATTACGTGGCGGCCGAGATCGATCCGAAAGCGATCGTGTTCCTGATGGCGGCGGACCACGTGATCTCGGATCTGTCCGCGTTCGTGCAGGCCGCGGATGTCGGCGCTGCGCTGGCGGCGCAGGGCCATATCGTCACCTTCGGTATCACGCCGACCGGGCCCGAGACCGGCTTCGGCTACCTGCGTGGCGGCTCGGCGCTGCCCGAGGATGCGCGCGCCGTGCGCGTCGAGGCCTTCGTCGAGAAGCCGGACGTCGAACGTGCGCAGGGTTTCCTCGACGCGGGCAACCACTGGTGGAACAGCGGCATGTTCATGTTCCGCGCCGATCGCTTCCTCGAGATCCTGCAGCAGCTCGAGCCTTCGCTGAGTCACAGCGCGCATGCGGCAGTGACGCTGGCCGCGATCACGCCGGACGGACTGAACCTGAACGTCGAGGCCTTCGCCTCCTGCCGCAAGGTGTCGCTCGACTACGCGGTGATGGAGAAGCTCGACGACATCGCACTGGTGCCGCTGGACGCGGGCTGGGACGACGTCGGCTCGTGGAATTTCCTCGCCGGACAGCCGGCCACCGACGAGCACGCCAACCGAACGCACGGCGACGTCCTGATGCACGACTCGCGCGGAAATCTCGTGCATGCGCAGAGCCGGCTCGTCACGTTGATCGGTGTCGAGGACCACGTCGTCGTCGAGACCGAGGACGCGATCCTGGTGGCGCCGCGATCGCGCGTGCAGGAGGTCAAGGGCGTCGTGCAGAAACTGCGCGATGCGGATCGCTCGGAAGTCTCGGCGAACCGTCGCGTGTACCGTCCCTGGGGTTACTACGAATCCATCGCTGGCGGCGAGCGATTCCAGGTCAAGCGCATCATGGTCAAGCCCGGACAGAAGCTGAGCCTGCAGATGCATCACCATCGCGCCGAGCACTGGGTGGTGGTCAAGGGCACCGCGCGCGTGACCTGCGCCGACAAGGAATTCCTGCTCTGCGAAGACCAGTCCACGTACATCCCGCTGGGCACCGTGCACCGGCTCGAGAATCCGGGGCTGGTGCCGCTGGAGCTGATCGAAGTGCAGTCCGGCGCTTATCTCGGTGAGGACGACATCGTGCGCTTCGAGGACATCTACGGACGCAGCGAGCCGCAGACCACGTCGGTCACCGTGACGGCAACGGCGGTGACCTGACCCGTGAAACAGGACACCGAGAAAGGCCAGGGCAGTGTCCGGCGACGCGTGATCCGGGTGGGCGTGATGCGCTCACGTCGATCACTTGCGCCACGTGATGAGCAACCGATGAGGATCGCAATGTGACGTCGCCAGCACCGAAGTTGAACTGCTTCAAGGCCTACGACATCCGCGGCCGTGTGCCCGACGAGCTGAATCCGGAAATCGCGTACCGGCTGGGCCTCGCGTTCGCCGAGCATTTTTCTCCGCGCTGCGTGGCCCTGGGCCACGACGTGCGCCACAGCTCGCGGCCGTTGCTCGAAGCCATCGCGGTGGGCTTGAACGAGCGCGGTGTCGAGGTGCTGGATCTGGGACTGTGCGGTACCGAGGAGGTCTACTGGGCTGCGCAACAGCCGGGTGTGTACGGCGCGATCGAAGTCACCGCCAGCCATAACCCCATCGACTACAACGGCATGAAGCTGGTGCTCGCGGACGCCGTTCCGGTGTCCGGCGATTCCGGCCTGCGCGAGATCGAGGCGATCGTCTCGGCCAGTACCGCGCCGCTGCCGGCCACCCCTGCGCGCATGGTGCCGACGAGCTATCGCGCCTCCTACGTCGAGCATCTGCTGACCTACCTGGATACCGCCGCACTGCGTCCGATGAGCGTCGTGATCAACGCGGGCAATGGCGCCGCCGGTCCGTTGCTGGACGCGCTGGAGCCGCGCCTGCCGTTCCGCCTGATCAAGCTGCATCACGCGCCTGATGGAAGTTTTCCCAACGGCATTCCGAATCCGCTGATTCCGCAGATGCGGCTGTCGACGAGCGCTGCCGTGCGCGCGTCCGGCGCAGATTTCGGGGTGGCCTGGGACGGGGACTTCGACCGCTGCTTCCTGTTCGACGAGCGCGGCGAATTCATCGAGGGCTATTACGTGGTGGGTCTGCTGGCCGAGGCCTTGCTGGCGGCGCACGTGCGCCGGCCGGGTGAAGGGCGGCCGCGCGTGATCCACGATCCGCGACTGATCTGGAACACGATCGACGTCGTGCTCAAGGCCGGTGGACAGCCGGTGCAGTCCAAGACCGGACACGCGTTCATCAAGGAACGCATGCGCAGCGAGAACGCCGTCTACGGCGGCGAGATGAGCGCGCATCACTACTTCCGCGGCTTCGCGTACTGCGACAACGGCATGCTGCCGTGGCTGCTGGTCGCCGCGATGATCTCGCGCGGCGGCAAGCCGCTGTCGCAACTCGTGCGCGATCGCGTCGCGCAGTATCCGGTCAGCGGCGAGATCAACCGCGGGGTGCCGAACGTGTCGAGCACGCTCAAGCGCATCGAGGAGCGCTATGCGGCGAAGGCGATCTCGAGCGACGACACCGACGGCCTGAGCCTGGATTTCGGCGAATGGCGCTTCAATCTGCGCGGATCGAACACCGAACCCTTGCTGCGACTCAACGTGGAAGCGCGCGGCGATCACCGCCTGATGAATCTGAAGACCGCGGAACTGCTCGCCGCCGTCGACGCCGAGTCGTAAGCCTGGCCCGGGCGGAGACTTCGCGATTCGGCGCCGGGGTCACAGCGTCGGCGGAATCGACAGGCCTTCCTTGCGCAGCCGCTTCGCCGCGTGACGCCCCTTTCGCGAAATCAGCGCCGCCGGGATCAGCATCGACAGGCCCAGCCACGGCAGGTAGCGCGGATCCATCAGCGACCACGCGGCGCCGCCGAGCAGGGTGCCGCTCGACTGGCCCAGATAGAAAGCCGATGAATTGAGCGCGATCGATGCGCTCGCCAGTGCCGGCGCGAGCGCGGCGAGCCGCGCCTGCTGGAGACCGCTGAAGCCGGCGGCGCCGATCGCCCAGAACATCTGCATGACGAACAGCGCCAGCACCGAGTGCGACAGCAGCGGCCACACCGTGAAGACGGCGATCGGCAGCAGCACCCAGATGCGCACCATCTTCTCGAGGCCGAGCCGGTCGATCAGCACGATCACCAGGACGTTGCTGAGCACGGCGGCAAGGCCGTGCGCGAGCAGCAGTCGTGACAGCAACGTGGGATCGCCGGGCTGAAGCGTCGTGATCAGCGGGGCGATGTAACTGAAGACGGCGTGGCTGCCCGCCGCGAAGATCGCGCTGGTGGCGATCAGCAGGGACAGTGCCGGCGTGCGCAGCACCGTCAGCCAGCTGTGCAGGTTGATCGGCGGCAAGGTCATCGGCGGCAGCAGCCGCCACAGGCAGAACGCGACGATCAGGCTCGCGCCGCCCAGCGAACCCATCGCCACACGCCAGCCGGCGGCGTGGCCGATCCAGACACCCAGCGGGACGCCGAGGACCGAGGCCAGCGCCCAGCCGACCATCACCGCCGACGTGGCCTGCGTGCGCTGCGCCGGCGTCACCAGCAGGCCGAGCACCGCCGCCGCCTGCGGCGTGAACACCGCGGAGGCGATGGCCGCCAGAACGCGCGTCGCCAGCAGCTGCTCGTAGGTCTGCGCGAAGTAGGCCAGGCCATTGGCCAGCGCGCAGATCAGCAGCATCGCCGTCAGCAGGCGTCGGCGATCGATCTTCGCGCTGAGCGTGGCGAACAGCGGCGAGGCGATCACGCTGGTGATCGCGAAGGCCGCGATCAGCAGGC
This sequence comes from Panacagrimonas perspica, assembly GCF_004364935.1. Taxonomy (GTDB): domain Bacteria; phylum Pseudomonadota; class Gammaproteobacteria; order Nevskiales; family Nevskiaceae; genus Panacagrimonas; species Panacagrimonas perspica. The sequence continues at coordinate 29,014 of NZ_SOBT01000013.1, forward strand.
CGGCTTTGGCGATCGAGACCTTGAACGCGAGCGCCAGGTCGCTGAGCAGGCCGCCGACGATGTACATGCTGGTGCCGACCATGAAGTTGCCCGCGCACAACGCCCCGATGCGGGGGTCCTTGAAGATCGAGGGCAGGGACATGCGCGATTGTCGCCGCTCGCGAGGCGGCGCGGCCACTTCGCCGGCCCTGTCGTGGAGCGGTCGTATTCCGGACCGGGAAAGGCTTGCTACGGCTCCTGCGCAGGCTGGCGGTTGAGCTCTGGCCGATCGATGCCGGTCAGCACGCAGCGGGTGCCACCCGGGGTGTACATCATGCCGACGCAGCGGTTGCACGCGGTGCAGCCGGAGTGTTCGACGCCGGCCCGCAGCGCCTGCACGAACTGTGGCTGGTGGATCAACGCGCGCGCCATCGCCACCGCGTCGAAGCCTTCCGCCATCACGGTGGCGACGCCGGCCGCCGATGTGACGCCGCCCAGGTAGGCCAGCGGCGAGGCGACCGCGGCACGGATCCGGCGCGAGGTTTCCAGCAGGTACAGCTCGCGGAACTGCAGGTTCGGCTCCTGCAGGCGCAGCAGCGGATTGGCGGCGCGCATCGCCAGGCTCGGCGCGTGCTCGCCGGCCGCGGCGGCGACTTTTGAGCCGAAGATGGTCCAGGGCGATTCGACGTTCATGCCGGCGCTGAGCACCAGCAGGTGAGCCCCCGCCGCCGACAGCTCGCGTGCCACGATCGTGCTGTCCTCGATGCCGGCGCCGCCGCGGAAGCCCTCGACGGTGCTGAGCTTGCACAGCACCGCCAGGCGCGCGCCCACCGCATCGAGAACGCGTGACAGCACTTCGGCGGGATAGCGGGCACGTGCCGCGGCATCGCCGCCCCAGCCGTCGCGGCGGCGGTTGTACTTCGGCGACAGGAACTGGCTGAGCAGATAGCCATGGCCCATGTGCAGTTCCACCGCGTCGAAGCCCGCGCGCTCCGCGAGGCGGGCCGCGGCGACGAATTCCGCGGCCACGGACTGCAGGTCGGCGGGCTGCATCTGCGCCTTGAACAGGCGACCGCTGATCACGCCGGCCGCATTGAAGCCGCCGGAAGCGCTGAGCGGACGCGGCACCGACAGCCGCCGGAGAAAGTTGAAGGCACCGCCGTGCGTGATCTGCGCGCAGGCGGCGCCGCCTTCGCCGTGGACGGCATCGGTGATCGCGCGCAGCGCCGGCAGCGCGTCCTCGTCGAGTCGCACCTGGTCTTCGAAGGTGCGGCCGTCCGCGCTCACGGCGCAGTAGGCCAGCGTGGTCATGCCCACGCCGCCGGCCGACAGCGCGCGGTGATGCTCCAGCAGTGCCCGGCTCGGGACGCCGCCGCGCGCCATGCCCTCGTTGGTCGCCGCCTTGATGAAGCGGTTGCGCAGGCGCAGCGGGCCGAGCGTCCAGGATTCGAAGGCCCGGTCCAGCGCGGAGGTGGGGGATCTCGTCATGGTTAAAACGGTACGACGGGAACCGTAAAAAGGCCAGCCGTTCAGCGATGCGTAGGCGCGGTGGCGGCGACGCGGCACAATCGAGGTCTGCCTCGATCGAATCTCATCGTGCCTACCAGGAAGAAGAGTTCCGCTCCGACCCGCCATCCGCTGGTGCCGTTGCGCGGACGTCCGCGCAGCCTGGTGTCGGAGCAGGCCATCCTCGACGCGACGTTGCGAATCCTGTCGACCGAGGGATACGCGGCGCTGACGGTCGATCGTGTGGCGAGCCTGGCCCGTGCGAGCAAGGCGACGCTGTACCGGCGCTGGAAGACCAAGGAGCATCTCGTGCTCGCGGTGTTCAGTCGCATGCCGGTGGTGGTGCCTGAGGAAGGCCGCAACGTCGAGGATGAACTGCTCGGCATGTTCTCGCAGTTTTCCCGGCAGATGCGGGATTCTCCGCTCAAGGGTGTGCTGCCGATGCTGGCGGCCGAATGCGTCGGAAATCCGACGCTGTCGACCACGCTGATGCTCATCAACGACCAGCGTCGCGGCCCCGTGCGCCTCGTCCTGCGGCGCGGTATCCAGCGCGGCGAGCTGCCGCCGGACACCGACATCGAACTGGCCATCGACCTGATCCAGGGCGCGGTGGCCATCCGCATCTACTTTCTGCTCGAAAACCCCGACGAGCTGTGGATGCGCCGCTTGCTACGCGTGGTCCTGGCGGGTCTGCGCGCAAAACCGCGCTGAGGGCCGGACGCCGATCTCGTCCGAACGAACGGGGACGCCGCGGGAAATGCTCGGTTCAATACGAAACCGATAGTTTCCATAGAGGGCCGATCAGGCCCCGTTGCGGAGGAACCCATGAACCGCTTGCTGCTGAACTCCAGCTTCGTGCTGAGCCTGCTGCTGCCGCTTGCGGCGGCGGCCAAGGTCGGCGCCGACAAGGCCGCCATGCTCGATTCGGCCACGCACACCTGCGTGGGCGCCGAACGGGCCGGCACGGCTTCCGGCGTGGCCGCGTACACCGGCAAATACCTCGATAGCTGGCCCGGCATGAAGGACAAGTCCGGCTACGACCCCGGTCCCTACGCCGACGAAAAGCCGCTGTTCACGATCACCGCCGACAACATGGCGACGTACGCGGACAGGCTCACCGAGGGGCAGAAGGCGCTGCTCAAGAAGCATCCCAAGACCTTTCGCATGGCGGTGTATCCGAGCCATCGGGACTTCCGCATGCCGGACTGGGTGTGCAAGGTGGTCAAACAGAACGCCACCACGGCCGAGCTGGTCGACAACGGCCTGGGCACCACCGGTACCGACGGCGGCATTCCGTTTCCGTTCCCGCAGTCGGGACTGGAGGCGATCTGGAACATGATCTCGCCGTACCGCGCCTACAGCGAGGCCGCGGTCAACGACATCATCGACGTCTACGGCAACGGCAAGCTGGCATACGGCAAGCAGCGCTACCGCAGCCTCAACGTCACGACCAATCCGAACCGGCGCGGCTCCTACACCGACAAGATCGCCGCGCATTTCTTCGTCGAATCGCTGCTGCCCGCGCGCGACCGTGGTTCGATTGCCGTCGGCATCCAGCCGAACAATTTTTCGAAGGACAGCACGATGGCCTGGCAATACAACCCGGGCATCCGCCGCGTGCGCCAGGCGCCGGAGATCTGCTGCGACTTCCCGGTGCCGCCGGCCGGCCTGCGCACCATCGACGATGACTACGTCTTCAACGGTTCGCCCGAGCGCTACACCTGGAAGCTGGTCGGCAAGAAGGAAATGGTCGTGCCCTGGCACAACTTCCGTGTCAACGACCCGGCGATCAAGTACGCGCAGCTCGCCACGCCGGGGTCGATCAATGCGGACTACGTGCGCTACGAGTTGCAGCGCGTGTGGGTCATCGAAGCCGAGCTGAAGTCCGGCATGCGCCACATCTACAAGCGCCGCACGATCTACGCGCAGGAGGACACCTGGTTCGGCGTCTGGGGTGACAACTACGACAACCGCGACCAGCTCTGGCGTGCGGCGCTGATCAACTACCGCTACGCGCCCGATGCGCAGACCTATCAGCGTGGCGTCTCGGTCTACCACGACCTGACCGCCGACGCCTACGAGGCGACCTACCTGGTCAACGAGGCGGGCGAGGGTTGGTGGCGCATGAACGATCCGAAGATCGACGAAAGCATGTTCGGGCCCAAGGCTGCGACCTTGGGCGGCAAGTAGATCTGCGGCGCGTGCGCAAGGGAGAAGCGTAGATGCGGACCATTCGGCGGGACATGGGGCTGGCTTGCGCGCTGCTGGGCGGCGCCACGGCGGCCAACGCGGCGGGCGAGCTCGGGAAGCTGGGCGACATCCCGGTCGAATGGCAGTTCACAGGTCTGTACTCGGCTGCCGTGCGCACCGAAAAACCCAGCGATGCGATCCTCGACGCGCCGCCGGACCCGCGCATTCCGATCGCCGATTTCCTGCAGTACCCGGGCGGCATCAACTCCGACGACAGTGACCGCAATTTCAAGCGCGGTGCTCTGATCAACAACCGGCTCTCGGTGCTCGGCGAACTGCTGTTCCGCGGTGAGGACTACGGTGCGCTGTTCCGCGGCGATGCGTTCTACGACGACGTGTACCGCAGCCGCAACGACAACCGCCGGCTCGACACCGTCAACAAGCGCAGCAACGACGCCGACGAATTCTCCTCGGACGCCGCGCGCCTGAGCGGCCGTCGCGCGCGCCTGCTCGATGCCTTCGTCTACACCGACTTCGATATCGGTGAGGACATCCAGGCCAGCCTGCGCGTCGGTCAGCAGGTGGTGGCCTGGGGTGAGAGCCTGTTCTTCGGCGGCCTGGCGCTGGCGCAGGGTCCGGCGGACGGTACGCGCGCGAACATTCCGGGCGCCGACGTCAAGAGCATCCTGCTGCCGGTCAACCAGATCTCGCTCAAGGCGGCCATCGGCGACGACTGGCTGCTGCTGGGTCTGTACAAGCTCGACTTCAAGCCCACCGAGGCCAATCCGGTGGGCGAGTACTTCGCGGTGACCGACGCGGTCGGCGCGGGAGCGGAGTTCGCATACGGCATCCGCAATCCGCTGTATCTGGACAGCCTGGCCGAAGCCGACCTGCTGTCGAACGACCTGGGCCAGGCGCTGCAGACCATCGGCATCCTGCTCGGCACGCCGGGGCTGCCGCTGATCACGACACCCGAGCTGCTGCCAGCGCTGAGCCTGCCGGTGACCGGCATCGCGCCGCTCAACGCGCAGCCCTCGATCAACGTGAAGTACCTGGGCGAGGACCATCCCGATTCCGACGGCCAGTACGGCATCGGCCTCAAGTACCAGCTCACCGAGAACACCGACGTCGGCATCTATCACCTGCGCTACCACGACCCGTTGCCCGGGCCGGTGTTCACGTATGGATACGCGGAACTGGCGCCGCCCAACGGCGCGATCCCGGCGATCACCACCGAGGTCATCGACCTGGTCGTGCCCGTGACCTACCAGGTCAAGCACTTCGACGGCATCCACCTGACCGCGGCAGGGTTCTCGACCACGCTGTTCGGCGCCAACATCGGCGGCGAGTTCATCTGGCGCGAGAACGCCATCGTGCTGGCCGACGTGCAGACCGCGTTCGGGCCGATCCCGACGCCGACGCGCGCGCGCACCGCGCAGGCCGATCTCAACGCGCTGTACATCGTCGGCCCGGCGATGTTCTGGGATTCGATCACGCTGATCGGCAACGTCGGCTATCAGCACGTGCACGACAACGACCCGGTGTTCGCGCCCGACGGCACGCGCAGCGACGCCCTGACCTACACGCGCGATTCGGCGGCGTACTCGTTCCTGAGCTTCATCGACCGGCGCAACGTGATCGACGGCTGGGACCTGCAGGTGCCGGTGTCGTTCGCCGGCATGGCCTACGGCCACTCCTCGCTGCTGGCCGGTTTCGGCTCGCTGCTGGGCAAGCGCGATCGCAGGGCGAGCGTCGGCCTGAACATGACGCGACTGCAGCAGCTCACCATCGGGCTCAGCTACAACCTGTTCCTCGGCTCCGCCGATTACAACGAGCGTCCACTCGCCGACCGCGACTATGCAGCCCTCACTGTCCGCTATTCCTTCTGAGCCACAACTGCAGCACGCGAACTCCCCGTCGGCGATCGCCCCGCGCGATCTGGCCGGCCGGTACGCGCTGATCACCGGCGGGGCGAGCGGGCTTGGACTGGGTTGCGCGCTGGAGCTGGCCGCGCGCGGCGCCCAGGTGTGCATCGCCGACCTGGATTCGAATGCCGCGCTGGCGGCGGAGCGGGTGATCCGCTCTGCGCACCCGGCGGTGAGCGTGCACTGCGAGCCGCTGGATCTGGCCGATGCGGACTCGGTACGCGGGCTGGCCGATCGCCTGCTCGCGCAGGGTCGTCCGATCGATCTGCTGATCAATAACGCCGGCATCTATCCCCCCTCGCAGCGCGCGCTCGCCGCGCAGGGCGTCGAGCTGGGATTCGCCATCGCCGTGCTCGGGCACTACGCGCTGACGGCGCGGCTGTGGCCGTTGCTGGAAGCGGCGCCGGCAGCGCGCGTGGTCTGCGTCAGCAGTCTGGTGCAGCGACGCGCGCGCATCGATGTCGATGACCTGGGACTGGATCGCGGATATCACCCGTATCGGGCCTACCAGCAGGCCAAGCTCGGCTCGCTGCTGTTCGCGCGCGAACTGGCGCGACGGCTGGCGCTGGCCGGCTCGCCGGTTCGCGCGCAGGCCGCACACCCCGGCGTGTGCCGCACCAACATCGGCGCCAACCGTCGCCGCCATGCGCAGGACACGCCGCTGCAGCGATTCTCTAGCTGGCTGCTCGCCTTCGGCATGCGTTTCCATGGACAGACGCCCGCGCAGGGCGCACTCGCCGTGATCGAAGCGGCCACGTCGCCCCATATCCAGCCCGGCGATTTCATCGGGCCGAAGGGATTCCTGGAAGCGGCCGGTCCGATCGGCGTGGTGGAACCGGGTCCCGCGGCCCGCGATTCCCGGCTCGCCGCGGCGCTGTGGCAAAGGCTCGAGGTCCTGAGCGGGCTGCGCTTCCCGTTCTAGGGCTGCAACCCGGAGACGCCGGCGCGGCTCGGTGGACGTTGCGAACGCCGTCGGGCGAAAACATCTTCGGCGCCATGGTGGAGGGCCCGCGAGGACGAGCGAGGGCCCGTCGATGGCTTCGTGTCCTTTGCGCTGACGGCATCTCGAGCCGGGCCAGTCCCGACACTTGCAGGGTGGGGTGGCGTACGAGGGACAATCGCATTTCCGCTTCCCCTGATCGGCGTGCATGACGGACCCGCTGTCGCCCGAATCCGTTGTTCCTGTCCGCATGCTGGACGCGCAAGCCCTGCCCGGGTTGTTCGCTGCGCGGGGCCTTGAGATCGTGCGCGTGGCCGACGATGCCGACATCCCCGGTTCCTACTGGGGCGCGCCGGAAGCGGGCCTGATCGAAAACCGGTTGTACCTGCGCGCCGACACGCCGGTGCACTCGGCGCTGCACGAAGGCTCGCACTTCCTGTGCATGGACGCCGACCGTCGCGCGCGGCTGCACACCGACGCCGGCGGCACCGACGTCGAGGAGCACGCGGTCTGCTACCTGCAGTGCTGCCTTGCCGATCAGCTCGCTGGTTATTCGCGCGCGCGGTGCTTCGCCGACATGGACGCCTGGGGCTACACGTTCATCCTGGGCTCTGCGCACGCGTGGTTCGAGCGTGACAGCGAGGATGCGCAAGCCTGGCTGCGCGAGCGGGGAATGCGCCTGGCTTGAAGCGGCGAAGCTGGGGGTGAGAGGCATGCCGCCAGCAGGACAGCGTCGAGCCCGACCCGTGCGGCCCTCAGCCCGGCCCTCTCCGTGAACGGCACACGGGGAGAGGCAGACCCGACAGCGCGTGCCTCCGTTCGGGAAGAGAGAGGTCATTCAGAAGGTGTCGCCGACTCGGCGATCGGGAGATCCATCGTGGCGTCATGTTCCCTTTGCGCCTTTGCGTTGAAGGGATTTTCCAAAGACGGGACGCTCGCCGCTACACTTCCGTGATGTCGCGCCGCGTCCTGACTCCGTGGGTTCTGATCGCCAGCCTGTTGTTCGGGCTGTGGATGGCCGCGTCGCACGATCCGAACCACGCCGGCACGGTCAAGCATCCCGATGCCTGCGCGATCTGCGCCTTCGCCGGCAGCGCTGGCGGTGGCCTGGTCAGCGTCGTCGCTGCGCTGGTGCTGGCGGCGATCGTCTGCTTCTTCGCACCGCTCGCGGTGCCGCCTGCGCGCGTCGCGCGCCGCTCCCCGATCCGCGTTCGCGGACCTCCCGCCGTCCTCGCCTGAGCGCGCTGTCCCGGCTTCGTTCCGGGACGCCGAGCGCTCGTAGCTGCTGTGAACCCGTTGCGTGCCTGTCGAAAGGCACGCCGTTCCTGCTTGCGAGGATTCTCGAAAATGCCTGCTTTCCATCGGCGCACCGCCTTCGCGGTCGCGCTCCTGTCGCCGTTGTTTCTTGCGTTCCCCTTTCCCGTCGAGGCCGCCGACGCGGCCTCCGTTCCCGTTGCACCGCCGCCGGTCGATCCGGCCGAAGTCGAGACGATCGTCATCACCGCGGATCCGTTCGCGCGCACGGTCGATCAGCTCGTCCAGCCCACCGAGATCCTGTCTGGAGAGGAACTCGACCGGCGCCGCGGCGCCACGCTGGGCGAGACGCTGGAGCATGAACTGGGTGTGTCCACGACCGACTTCGGGCGCGGTGCCGGGCGTCCGGTGATCCGCGGCCAAGCCGGGCCGCGCGTGCTGATGCTGGAGAACGGCATCTCGTCGATGGATGCCTCGGACGTCAGCGCCGATCACGACGTGAGCATCGATCCCGCGCATGCCGAGCAGATCGAGATCCTCAAGGGACCGGCGACCTTGCTGTACGGCAGCAGCGCGTCGGCCGGCGTGGTCAACGTCGTCGACGGGCGACTGCCGTCGGAAGTGGACGACGGATTCCATTCGAGCCTGCGCGGAAGCTTGGGCAGCAACGGCGACGAGCGCGCCGTCGCCGGGCGCGCGGCCTATGGCTTCGACGGCATCCAGCTCGGCGTCGACGGATCCTGGCTCGACGCCGACGACTACGACATCCACGGCAACAGCGCGACTGACGGCAGCGGTCATCGCAACACCTTGCTCAACAGCGCCGTCGAGAAGAAGTCCGGCTCGCTGTCGGCGGCCAAGGTCTGGGACCGTGGATCGCTGGCGGCGAACGTGTCGCGCTTCGAGACGCAGTACGGCCTGCCGGTGGAGGAGACCGCGTTCATCGACATGGAGCAGGACCGCATCGACATCGAGGGCCGCTGGCTCAAGCCGTTCCCGGGCCTGGATTCGATTCGCGTGCGCGCCGCGCGCGGCGATTACGAGCACACCGAGTTCGAAGCGCCGGGCGAACCGGGCACGGTCTTCCACAACGACCAGACCGAGGGCCGAATCGAGGCCGTGCATGCGCCGTTCGCGGGCCTGAGCGGCGTGCTCGGCGTGCAGCGGCGCGATCGCGAATTCGAAGCCATCGGCGAGGAGGCCTTCGTGCCGTCCACCGAGACGCGCTCGCTCGGCATCTTCCTGATCGAGCGCGCGAAGACGCCGTTCGGCAGCGTGGAATTCGGCGCGCGCACGGATCACGACACCAATCGGCCTGACGATTCGGCGATCGGCGGACGCGAGTTCAATCCGTTCTCGTTCTCCGGCGGCGCCTTGTTCGATATGAACGCGCACTACCACCTGAAGTTCTACGCGACGCGTTCGGAACGCTCGCCGGTGACCGAGGAGCTGTACTCGTTCGGCCCGCACCTGGCGACGGGCAGCTTCGAGCGCGGCAACGACCGCTTCGATCTCGAGCGCGCGCACAACTACGAGGTGAGCCTGGACCGGCATGGCGACGCGCTGAGCTGGCGGATCAACGTCTACCTGCAGCGCATCGGACGCTACAAGTACCAGCAGGAAGTCGATGCCGGATTGAACGCTGACGGCAGCGGCACCGCAGACTCCGACGGGCAGGCCGATCGCGTCGATGAAGAGGGCAATTTCGATCCCGATGGTGATCTGCTGCTGCTCGACTACGTGGGGGCCGACGCGCGTTTCTGGGGAACCGAGGGCGAGATCGGCTACGCGTGGAAAGCCGTCGGCACCGAATGGCGCGCACGCGTATTCGGGGATCTGGCGCGCGGCCGGGTCGATGGCGGCGGCGATCTGCCGCGCATGACGCCGGCGCGCTTCGGCGCGGGCCTGCACGGACATCGCGGACCGTGGAGCGCGAGCGTCGACTTCACCCGCGTGCAGAAGCAGGATCGCATCGCGTCGCTGGAGACCGAGACCGACGGCTACTCGCTGCTGGCCATGGACGCGGACTACACGATCCCGACGCCGGGCGGCGCGCTGATGCTGTTCCTGCGCGGGCGCAACCTGCTGGACGAGGAAGCGCGCCGGCACACGTCGTTCATCAAGGATTTCGCCCCGCTGCCGGGTGCGAGCGTCGTCGCCGGCATCGAGTGGAGGATCGAGTAGACCGTAGCCCGGACGGAGTCCGGGGTCTTGCTTCGTTCACGCAACTGCAATGCGGAAGCGGAACAGGACCCTGGATTCCGTCCGGGCGGTGGCGATTCAGCCGGTCTTCATTCGCGCCACGTGTGATGCTCGGGCGGGGAGGTTTGTTCGCGCCCCACCACGCTTGATCACGAAAGAACGAAAGGAGACACGACATGACGATCACCGGAATCATCGGCACGCTGATCATTGGATTCTTCGCGGGCCTGATCGCCCGGTTCCTGAAGCCGGGCGACGACGGCATGGGAATCATCATGACGTCGATCCTGGGCATCGCTGGCGCCTTCGCGGCGACCTTCATCGGGCAGGCGCTGGGTTTGTACGACAAGGGCCAGGCAGCGGGCTTCATCGGCGCGGTCATCGGCGCGATCCTGGTGCTGGTCGTCGTCGGCCTGGTCACGAAGAAGAAATAACGCGGCTGCCAGAAACGAAAAAAGCGGGCCGATCGGCCCGCTTTTTTTGTGCGACGAGGTCTCGCGGACCTCAGTGCTTTCCGGCCTTGGCCTGGTTGGCCACGGCTTCGGCAGCGCGCTTGGCGGCGTCCGGATCCCCGAGGTAGCGGAAGCTCTTCACCTTCAGCGCGTCGTCGAGATCGAACAGCAGCGGGATGCCGGTCGGGATGTTGATCTCCAGGATCTGGGCTTCCGTGACGTCGGTGAGGTACTTGTACAGCGCGCGCAGCGAGTTGCCGTGCGCCGTGACGAGCACCGTCTGCTGCGCCTTGAGCTGCGGCGCGATGGCGTCGTGCCAGTAGGGCAGCACGCGATCGAGCGTCGTGGCCAGCGACTCGGTGCCGGGCAGCGCCTTCACGTCGAGCTTGGCGTAGCGCAGGTCGTTTGCCGGATGGCCCGGATCCTTCAGATCCATCGCCGGAGGCGGGACGTCGTAGCTGCGGCGCCAGATCTTCACCTGCGCCTCGCCGTGCTTGGCCGTGGTCTCCGCCTTGTCCAGGCCCTGCAGCGCACCGTAGTGACGCTCGTTGAGCCGCCAGGTCTTCTCGACCGGTACCCACAGCTGGTCCATCACTTCGAGCGCGGTGTTGAGCGTGCGGATGGCGCGCTTCAGCACCGAGGTGTGCGCGAAGTCGAAGCGCAGACCTTCGGCCTTCATCAGCTCACCGGCCTTCAGCGCTTCCTGGCGACCGGCCTCGGTGATGTCCACGTCCACCCAGCCGGTGAAACGGTTGTCGAGATTCCACTGGCTCTGGCCGTGGCGCAGCAGGACGAGGGTCGGCATCGGGATTCCGGAAAAGAAGAGGGAGGAAGCCGCCGCCTCAGGCGCCGGCGAGATAGCGGTTCTTGATCCGCACGTAATGCTCGGCGGAGTACTTCAGGTTCTCGATTTCGCGGGGCCGCAGTTCGCGCATCGGCCGCGCGGGCTGGCCGCCGTACAGCCAGCCGCTCTTGAACAGCTTGCCCGGCGTGACCAGGCTGCCGGCGGCGATGAAGACATCGTCCTCGATCACCGCCTGATCCAGCACCTTGGTGCCCATGCCGACCAGCACGCGGTTGCCGATCGTGCAGGCATGCAGGATCACGCCATGCCCGACGGTCACGTCGTCGCCGATGATCAGCGGCACGCCGCCCGGCGAGTACGGACCGTCGTGCGTCACGTGCAGCACCGAGTTGTCCTGCACGTTGGTGCGCGCGCCGATGTGGATGTGGTTAACGTCGCCGCGCACGACGGCGAACGGCCACACCGAGGCATCCTCGCCCAGCACGACGTCGCCGATGACGCAGGCCTGCTCGTCGACGTAGGCGCCGCGGCCCAGCGTCGGCAGGATCTTTTCGAACGGACGGATCACGTCGGGTCGATCGCGGTTGGCTACTCGAGCGGCATCGGGATGCCCTGCACCCCGTCCTGCGATGGCGGGCGGTCGGCGGTGCGCGGCGCGGCGGCCCAGCGATTCACGAACTCCGACACATGGTTGAGCACGTCGGTCTGTCCGCGCAGCGGCTTGGACAGCGAGGCGATGATCAGGCGGTGGCTCATCTTGGGGTAGATCACCGTCTCGATCGCGCCACCGGCCTTCTTGATCGCGGCGGCGAAGTTGCGCGTGTTCTTCACCCAGACGATCTCGTCGTCCTCGCCGTGCATCAGCAGGATCGGCGGGTTGTCGCCCTCGGCGTACAGGATCGGCTGCGACTGCTCGAACTTCTCCGGCGGCGCGAAGACGTCGCGCAGCGTCGGATCGGTGATGGGCATGAAGTCGTACGGACCGGCCAGGCCGATCATGCCGCGCAGCCAGGCGCGCGAGCCACCGGCGCGAACCATGAATTCGTCCTTGATCGCCAGCATCGCGGCGATGTGGGCGCCCGACGAGTGACCCATGACGAAGACCTTGTCCGGGCTGCCGCCGTAGGTCGAGATGTTGTTGTGCGTCCAGGCCACGGCGCGGGCGCCGTCGTCGACGAATTCGGGGAAGCGGACCTGGGGATAAAGGCGGTAATCCGCCACCACACCGATGAATCCGCGCGAGGCCAGCGCCTCGCCGACGAACTTGTAGTCTTCCTTGCGCCCTTCGCTCCAGCGACCGCCGAAGAAGAACACGACGACCGGGGCGTTCTGGACCTGCCGGGGGGAATAGATGTCCAGACGCAGGTTCTTGCCCTGGTCGTAGAGCACGTTGGCGGCAACGTCGTAGCCGCTGGTCGGGGTCAGGGCATTGAGCGTTCCCGAGCCGGTACAACCGGCAAGAAGCATCAGGGCCGTCAGGCCGGTGAGAAGAAGCCGCACGGGTGGAAATCCTCTGGTGGACACGGGGCAGCGCTTGGACCGCACTGCAACACGAATGTTACCGCAGGGTGGGGGCGTTCCCGCAGCCGGCTGGCCCGGCCCCAGGCGAAGTCCGGCCGCGCGGTCCGCGCCTTCTGCGGCCGTACGGTGACGCAGCCGGGACAACGGCAGCTGAACCGCCTGCGGGAGGCGGGCTAGACTCGCGGCGCCACCGGAGCCCGCATGACTTCCTACGTTTTCCTCGCCCTCGCCACCGTGCTGCTGACCTACGCGGTCATCATCTACAACGGCCTGGTCGTCCTGAAGCACGGCGTCTCGAAGGCCTGGAGCAACATCGACGTGCTGCTCAAGCAGCGCCACGACGAGCTGCCCAAGCTGGTGGAGGTCTGCAAGCAGCACATGCAGTTCGAGTCCGGAACGCTGGAGCGCGTCATCGCCGCCCGTGCCGGCGCCAAGGCTGCGCTGGACAAGGGCGACGTCAAGGGCGTGGGCGCGGCCGAAGGCATGCTGCGCGCCGGCCTGGGCGGGATCATGGCGACCGTGGAGGCCTATCCCGAGCTGCGCGCCAACCAGTCGCTGCAGGGGCTGCTGGGCCGTATCACCGCCCTCGAGAACGCCATTGCCGACCGGCGCGAGTTCTACAACGAGTGCGTGAACGTCAACAACGTGCGCATCGAACAGCTGCCGGACGTCATCGTCGCGCGCATGGCCGGGTTCAAGGCGGCGGAGCTGCTGGAATTCGACGAGGGCGAGATCCGCGATGTCGACGTGCGCAGCCTGTTCAACGACTTTTCGGCACAACGACTGGAGCGGCTCCCATGATCACGCGGGAATTCGCGGACGACTTCGCAAGGGAATGGATCGCGGCCTGGAACAGCCACGATCTCGACCGGATCCTGTCGCACTACGGCGAGGACTTCGAGATGTCCTCGCCGTACATCGCGCAGATCGCGGGGGAGCCCAGTGGCACGCTCAAGGGCAAGGCCGCCGTCGGGGCGTACTGGAAGCTGGCGCTCGCGCGCATGCCGGATCTGCGCTTCCAGCTCGTGTCGACGCTGGTCGGCGCGCAGAGCCTGACGCTGTATTACCGCGGCGCGCGCGGCATGGCCGCCGAGGTGTTCTTCTTCGGGGCCGACGGCCACCACGTGGTGAAGGCGGCGGCGCATTACGCCTGAGGGGTCGGGCCAGGACACAGGGAGAGCAGGCATGGTCACGATGGGATTGCACGTGGCGCTCACGGCGCTGCTGTCGGCGCTGCTGACCTGGGGAATCGCCTACGCCTTCTACCGGCGCCGGCTGGGAAGCGAGATGCAGAAGATGCTCGGCGAGATCCAGGCCGAGTTCGAGGCGCGCGTGAAGTCGGGCGTGCTCGCGGCCGGCACCGAATTGCTGCCGGCGCTGCGCGAGCAGGTGAAGCTCGGCTTCCAGGACGCGCTGCGCGAGACGCAGACCGGCACGATGGTGGAGCAGTACGCGGGCGCGGTGAACCGCAGCACCGATGCGCTGGCCAACCGCCTGGGCGGCCTGTTCGGCCTCAAGCCGCGCAAGTAGGGAGGCGCGCTTGGGGTTACCGACCGGGTTCCTGACGGCGCTCGCGCAGGCCGAGACCGGCGAATTCTGGACGACGGTCACGTTGTCGAGCCTGCTGGGCATCGTCGCCCTCGGGTTCGGCTTCGTGCAGTTGCGTCGCGCGCGCCTGCTCGAGGACCTGCCGACCTCGCGCATCCGTTCGGCGGCGCAGGGCTACGTCGAATTCCACGGACATGCGCGGCTGTTGCCGGGCCCCGAGATCCGCTCCCCGCTGTCCAACGAGCTGTGCTGCTGGTGGGAGTACGTCGTCCAGCAGCGTCGGGACGAGCAGCGCGGCGGCCATTCGAGCAAAGAGTGGGTGACGATCGAGCGGGCGACCTCGGACGAGCTGTTCGTCATCGACGACGGCACCGGGCAGTGCGTCGTCGATCCGGTCGGGGCCACCGTGATCCCCAGCGTCAAGCGCAGCTGGCGCGGCGTCTCCGCGCGACCGATGGCGTACCGCAAGGACAGCTCGTGGTTCGGCTTCGGGGATTTCCGCTACACCGAGCGCCTGGTCCGCTTCGGCGACTGGCTGTACACGCTGGGCCTGTTCCAGACCCAGACGGCGTCGCGCGACGACGACGAGGTGCGCGATGTCGGTCAGCGCCTGGCCGAATGGAAGCGCGATCCGGTGCGCCTGCTGCATCGATTCGACTCCAATCGCGACGGCAAGATCGACCTCGCGGAATGGGAGATCGCGCGCCGTGCGGCGATCGACGAGGTCCGCTCCGAACACATCGAGCGCAGCATCCAGCCCGACCTGCACGTGCTGCGCGAGCCGCGCGACGGCCGCCCCTACATCCTGTCCACCAAGACCGAGCATCAGCTGACGCGGGGCATGCGCTGGAGCGGTACTGCCGGCGTGGTGGTTGCTACGCTGATCGGCGCCGCGGTGGCGTTCCTGCTGGTGGCGCGCGGTCTTCCTTGAACCGCCGCCGCGACCCACCATATTCAAGCCGTCCTTTCGAGAATCTGTCCCCTTCCCATGACCAATCCGCTGCTGGCCGCCCGGCCGCTGAACGCGCTCCCGACCTTCGCCGACATCAAGCCGGAACAGGCGGGGCCCGCGGTCGACCAGGTGATCGTGGACAACCGCGCCCAGCTCGATGCGCTGCTCAAGGACCTGCGTGACCCGACGTGGTCGTCGCTGATCGAGCCGCTGGAGGACATCGGCGAGCGCATCTCGCGTGCCTGGGGCCCGGTGTCGCACCTGTTCAGCGTCACCTCCACGCCGGAGTGGCGCGCCGCGTTCAACGAAGGCCTGCCGAAGGTCACCGAATACAGCCTGGAGCTGTCGCAGTCCGAGGCGCTGTACCAGGCCTACAAGGCGCTGTCCGAGTCCGCGGGCTTCGCGAAGCTCAACCCGATCCAGCAGAAGGTGGTTCGCGACGCGCTGCGCGATTTCCGGCTGTCGGGCATCGGCCTGCCGCCGGAACAGAAGGAGCGCTTCAAGCAGATCTCGATGCGCCTGTCCGAACTGCAGACCAAGTTCGAAGAAAACGTGATGGATGCGATCCAGGCCTGGTCGCAGCACGTCACCGATGCGTCGCGCCTCGAAGGCATGTCGCCGGCCGCGCTCGAGCAGGCCGCCGCCAAGGCGAAGGCCAAGAATCTCGAAGGTTGGCTGCTGACCTTGGATTACCCGAGCTACGACGCCGTCATCTCGTACGCCAACGATCGCGACCTGCGGCGCGAGCTGTACACCGCCTACGCCACGCGCGCATCCGACCAGGGACCGCAGGCTGGCCAGTTCGACAACTCGCCGTTGATGGACGAGATCCTCGAGCTGCGTCACGAGGAAGCGCAGTTGCTGGGCTACAAGAACTTCGCGGAGCTGTCGCTGGCCACCAAGATGGCGGATTCGCCGGACGCGGTGGAAACCTTCCTGCTCGATCTGGCGAAGCGCTCCAAGGCGCGCGCGGCGACCGAGGTCGAGGAGCTGCGCGCCTTCGCGCGCACGCTCGGCGGGCCGGACCAGCTCGAGCCCTGGGACCTGGCGTACTACGCCGAAAAGCTCAAGGAGCAGGCGCTCGATCTGAACGACGAGGTGCTGCGGCCGTACTTCCCGTTGCCGGCGGTGCTCGACGGCCTGTTCGGGCTGATCCACCGGCTTTACGGCGCCAAGGTCGTCGCCGAGCCGGGCGTGTCGGTGTGGCATCCGCAGGTCACGGCCTACGCGCTGCAGGACGCCCAGGGCAAGACCTTCGGCCGCTTCTATCTCGACCCGTATGCGCGCGAGCAGAAGCGTGGCGGGGCCTGGATGGACGAGTGCGTGAGTCGCCGCCGTTCTTCGGAAGGCCTGCAGTTGCCGGTGGCCTACCTGATCTGCAATTTCAGGCCGCCGCTGGGCGACCAGCCCGGCCTGTTGACGCACGACGAACTGGTCACGCTGTACCACGAGTTCGGCCACGGCCTGCACCTGCTGATGACGCAGGTCGAGGAGAGTGCGCTCGCCGGCATCCACGGCGTCGAATGGGACGCGGTGGAGCTGCCGAGCCAGTTCATGGAGAACTGGTGCTACGAGCCGGCGCTGCTCAAGGCGTACGCGCGCCACTGGCAGACCGGCGAGCCGCTGCCGGATGCGCAGATCGACAAGCTGCGCGAGTCGCGCGTGTTCCAGACCGGGCTGGCCACCGTGCGGCAGGTCGAGTTCGCGCTGTTCGACCTGCGCCTGCACCGCGACTTCGTGCCGGGCCAGGGCGCCCGTGTGCTGGAGACCATCAGCAAGGTGCGCGACGAGGTCTCGGTGCTGCGCCCCCCGGCATTCAACCGCATGCCCTGGAGCTTCAGCCACATCTTCGCCGGCGGTTACGCAGCGGGTTACTACAGCTACAAGTGGGCCGAAGTCCTGTCGGCCGACGCCTTCGCCGCGTTCGAGGAAGCGGGCCTGACGCCGGAGAAGCTGGGCGAGACCGGGCGCAGATTCCTCGACGGCATCCTGTCGCGCGGCGGCTCGCGCGAGGCGGCCGACCTGTTCCGCGAGTTCCGCGGCCGCGAGCCGAGCATCGAGCCGCTGCTGCGGCACAATGGGCTGGTCGCCGAACCGGCATGACCTACCTGTCGCACCTCGCCGCATGACCAAGGCGTTTCCTCTCAAGCGGAACATCGCGGGGCTGTCGGCGGAGTTCGACCTGCTCGTCATCGGTGGCGGTATCTACGGCGCCTGGAGCGCGTATGACGCGGCGCAGCGCGGCCTGAAGGTGGCGCTGATCGAGAAGAACGACTGGGCCAGCGGGACGTCGTCGGCGTCGAGCAAGCTGATCCACGGTGGCCTGCGCTACCTGGAGCACTACGAGTTCGCGCTGGTCCGCCATGCGCTGCGCGAGCGCAAGGTGCTGTCGAAGATCGCGGCGCATCTCGTGCGGCCGCTCGATTTCATCCTGCCGGTCTGGAAAGGGCCGCGTGCGAGTCCGCTGAAGCTGTCGGCCGGCTTGACCCTGTACGACACGCTCGCCTTCGGCAGCGGGCCGGTGAAGCCGCACAAGCATTTCCGGCCGCGCAGCCTGCTCAAGCACTATCCGTACGTCGAC
Source organism: Panacagrimonas perspica (assembly GCF_004364935.1). Taxonomy (GTDB): domain Bacteria; phylum Pseudomonadota; class Gammaproteobacteria; order Nevskiales; family Nevskiaceae; genus Panacagrimonas; species Panacagrimonas perspica. Next base: position 46,869 of record NZ_SOBT01000013.1, read on the forward strand.
CCGGACAACCTGCTGGGCGGCTTCCGCTACGGCGACTGCCAGGAAGACGACGCGCGGATGACGATGACCGTCGTCGCTGCGGCCCAGTCCGCCGGCGCGGTCTGCGCCAACCGCGTACAGGCCGAGAAGATCCTGCGCGACAAGAACGGTGTCACCGGTGCGAAGCTCAAGGATGTCGAGAGCGGTACGACGTTCGACGTGCGCGCGCGCTGCATCGTGAATTCCGCGGGACCCTGGGCGCGCACGCTGCTCGGTCCGCAGGCGCCGAAGGTCAAGCTGATCAAGGGCACGCACCTGCTGCTGCCGGCGATCCCGGGGTGCACCGAGGCCTTCCTGCTCACCGCGAAGGACGGCCGCGTGTTCTTCGTGATTCCCTGGTACGGCAAGACCATCGTCGGCACGACGGAGGCGACGGTCGACAGTCCCGACCAGCAGCCCACCGACGAGGAAACCAGCTACCTGATTGACGGCGTGCGCCGCGGACTGCCGGGCCTGGGCTGGACCGAGGCCGACGTCATCGCGCGTTACTCCGGCGTGCGCACCTTGCAGGCCGACAACGCGGCGAGCCTGTCCGCCGTGACGCGCGAATTCGAGATCGCCGAGCCCGAGCCGCGCCTGGTGCTGCCGATCGGCGGCAAGTACACGACCTCGCGCTGCGACGCGGTGGAGATCGTGGACCGCGTGCAGAAGGCGCTGGGCCAGAAAAAGGTCCGCTCGCAGACGCATCTCAAATTCCTGCCGGGTGCACCGAAGGACGATTTCGACACCTGGCTCGCGGCATCGGTGAAGAAGCTGACCGCTGCCGGCTTCGACGGCCTTGCCGCCAGTTACGCCGCGCATCGCCACGGCACGACGATCGACGAACTGCTGAAGATGGTGAAGAAGGATCCGACCTTGGCGCAGCGCGTGCATCCGGACGCGCCGTTCGTGCGCGCCGAAGTGGCGCTCGCGTTCCGTGACGAGATGGCGCTGTCGGCCGACGATGCCCTGCGACGCCGCATGCCGCTCGCGCTGCTGGTGCCGGACCTGGCCGCCGCCCGCAAGGACGCGGAGACCCTGCGCGCATGAAGCTGCGTCCGGAGCAATTGTCCGCACACCTCGCCAAGCCGCTGCTGCCGGTCTATGTCGTCGCCGGTGAAGAGCCGCTGCTGATCGAGGAGTCGCTCGACGCCATCCGCGCGGCCGCGCGCCGCGAGGGTTACAGCGAGCGCGAGATCTTCGACGTGGAGCGCGGCTTCGACTGGGGCCGGGTCATCGAGTCCTGCAACAGCCTGTCGCTGTTCGCCACGCGCAAGATCGTCGAGTTGCGCATGCCCAAGGGGCCCAAGCCCGGCGCGTCGAAGTCGGCCGATGACGACGACGACGCGGGCGAAGAGAGCGAAGGCAAGAGTTCGGCCTCGATCGACGGCGCCAAGCTGCTGGTCGAACTCGCCGGCCGCCCGCCGCAGGACACGCTGCTGCTCGTCACTGGCGGAAAGCTCGATTACAAGCAGCAGCAGGCGGCGTGGTACGTGGCGCTCGAAAACGCCGGCGCCTCGGTCTACTCACCCGAGATCGCCGCCGAGCAGTGGCCGGGCTGGATCGACCAGCGCATGCGCGCCAAGGGCCTGAAGCCGGACAAGGACGCGGTCATGGAACTGGCCGGGCGCACCGAAGGCAACGCGCTGGCCGCCAAGCAGGACATCGACAAGCTCGCGCTGCTGCACCCGGACGGCGTGCTGACGGCTGACGCGGTTCGCGCCTCGGTTGCGGACAGCTCGCGCTTCGACGCCTTCGACCTGGGCGACCGGATTCTCGGCGGCGATGCGGCCGGCGCCTCGCACACGCTGTCGCGCCTGCGCGAAGAGGGCGTCGACGTCCTCGCCATCCTCGGGCCGCTGGCCTGGATGCTGCGCCAGTGGTCGCAGGCCCAGGCCGCCTACGCGCGCTCGGGCGACGCGGCGTCGGCCTGCGCCGAGGCGCGCGTCTTCCCGCGCACGCGCATTCCGCTGTTCGGCAAGGCGCTGTCGCGTACGCGATCGACGCAGCTCTTCGGATGGCTGCGCCAGGCCGCGGTGATCGACCAGCTCGCCAAATCGACGGGCGGGAAGGATCAGGCCTGGGAGGAGTTGTTAACATTGGTGCTAGCGGCCGCCGGGCGCCGCGTGGTGAGGCCCCTCGGGCTATGAAGTGGTCATGAACGCGCAAGCAGCGACAGCCCGCACGGGCACCAAGGACGACATCGCGGTCTACATGCGCGAGAAGGGCGAACGCGCCCGCGCCGCCAGCCGCGAGATGGCGCGCGCCGACTCCGGGCTCAAGAACGCCTGCCTGTTCGCGCTCGCACAGCTCCTGCTCGACGAAACGTCCAGCATCCTGTCGGCCAACGAAAAGGACATGCGGGCCGGCAAGGCGGCCAAGCTGGATCCCGCGCTGCTGGATCGCCTCGAACTCAACGAAGACCGCGTCGCCGCGATGGCCGAAGGCGTGCGCGAAGTCGCCAACCTGCCGGATCCGATCGGCGAGCTGACCGACATGCGCCTGCGTCCCTCGGGCATCCAGGTCGGCCGCATGCGCGTGCCGCTGGGCGTCGTTGGCATCATCTACGAATCGCGCCCGAACGTGACCGCGGACGCCGCGAGCCTGTGCCTGAAGTCGGGCAACGCCTGCATCCTGCGCGGCGGTTCGGAAGCGATGAATTCCAACCAGGCGATCGCGCGCTGCATCCAGCGTGCGCTGCGCCAGGCCGGCCTGCCGGAAGATTCGGTGCAGGTGCTCGACATCACGGACCGGCGCACCGTCGGCGAGATGGTGTCGATGCCCGAGTACATCGACGTCGTGATTCCGCGCGGCGGCAAGGGGCTGGTCGCTGCGGTGTCCAGCAACGCGCGCGTGCCGGTCATCAAGCATCTGGACGGCAACTGCCACGTCTTCATCGATCGCGACGCGGACTTCGACAAGGCCGTGGCGGTGTCGGTCAATGCCAAGACCCAGCGCTACGGCACCTGCAACACGATGGAGACCCTGCTGGTCGACGCGCCGATCGCGCAGAAGGTGCTGCCGGAGCTCGGCCGCATCTACAACGAGGCCGGCGTCGAGCTGCGCGCCTGCGAGCGCACCCGCGCGATCCTGCCGCTCGCGCGGCCGGCGTCCGAGTCGGACTGGGCCGAGGAGTATCTGGCGCCGATCCTCGCGATCAAGATCGTCGAGGGCATCGACGAGGCCATCGACCACATCACGCGCTACGGCTCGGCCCACACCGATGCCATCGTCACCGAGAACTACACGCGCGCGCGCCGTTTCCTGCGCGAGGTCGATTCGTCGTCGGTGATGGTCAACGCCTCCACGCGCTTCGCCGACGGCTACGAGTACGGACTGGGCGCCGAGATCGGCATCAGCACCGACAAGTTCCACGCGCGCGGCCCGGTGGGTCTCGAGGGCCTGACGTCGCAGAAGTGGATCGTGCTCGGAGACGGGAATGTCCGGTAGCGTTCCTGCATGACGGCGATCGGCCTCTTTGGCGGCACGTTCGCACCGATACACCACGGACACCTGCGGCTGGCACTGGAAGTGCGCGAACGTCTCGCGCTCGACCGCGTGCACCTGATCCCGGCCGGCACACCGCCGCATCGGCAGGCCCCGGGCATCTCGGCGCAGCGCCGGCTCGATTGGGTGCGGCTGGCCTGCGGCAACGAGCGCGGCCTGGTCGTCGACGATCGCGAAGTGCGGCGTGAAGGCCGCAGCTACACCTTCGACACGCTGAGCGGCCTGCGCGCCGAGATGCCGGATGCCTCGCTGGTGCTGATGCTGGGCGACGACGCGGCCAACCAGTTCCATACCTGGCATCGCTGGCAGGAGATTCCGGAGCTCGCGCACCTGCTGTTCGTCGAGCGGCCGTTCGAACACGCGGCACCCGCGCAGCAGCTCGTCGCGCTGATGCGCGGCAAGCGCGTCACCGACCCCGCCGCGCTGCGTGCACGCCCGGCCGGTCTGTTCATGACGGCGACCTTGCCGCCGCTCGCCATTTCATCCACTCGTGTTCGCGGCCTGTTGAAGGCGCGACGCTCGGTCCGCGGTCTCGTTCCGCAGGCCGTCATCGATTCATTCACCGACGAGGACATCGACTTCCTGACCCATGACGAAGAACCCGCCCAAGACTGACAAGCCGTCCAAGACCGCCACCCGGACCAAGGCTTCTGCCGCCGCATCCGGAGCCGCGAAACCCAAGGCTGCTGCCAAGCCCAAGGCCGCCGCGAAACCGAAAGCTGCTGCAAAGCCGAAGGCTGCCGCCAAGCCCAAGGCGCCTGCGAAGGCTGCTGCCAAGCCAGCCGAGTTGCCGCACCCGATCATCGCGCTGTCGCTGGCTGCACTCGACGACCTGAAGGCCAAGGACATCACGGTTCTCAACGTCCAGGGCCTGACGACGATCACCGACACGATGATCATCTGCACCGGCACGTCGAACCGGCACGTGAAATCCATCGCGCAGGCCGTGGCCGAGAAGTGCAAGGAAGCCGGTTTCCGGCCGCTCGGCATGGAAGGCATGGACGAGTCCGAATGGGTGCTCGTCGACCTGGGCTACGCGGTCGTGCACGTCATGCAGGTGCAGGCGCGCGCGTTCTACCAGCTCGAGAAGCTCTGGGACATGCGCGAGGTCGACACGCAGACGGCTGCGGTCGGGTGAAATTGCGGCTGATCGCGGTCGGCACTCGCATGCCGGCCTGGGTCACGGCGGGCTTCGAGGATTACGCCGAGCGCCTGCCGCGCGAGCTGAAGCTGGAACTGGTCGAGTTGCCGCTGGCCGTACGCGGCAAGAACGCGGATCTCGAACGCGCGAAGAACGCGGAAGGCGAGAAGTTGCTGGAGCGCTCGCGCGACACTCATCGCGTGATGCTCGACGAACGCGGCGCGGCGTGGACAAGCCCCGATCTCGCCACCCGCCTGAAGGCCTGGATGCAGAACGGCCGCGACGTGTCGCTGCTGGTGGGTGGCCCGGACGGCCATTCCGCCGAGGTGCAGAAATCCGCGGACGAGCGCTGGTCGCTGTCGAAGCTGACGTTGCCGCACGCGCTGGTGCGGGTGCTGATCGCCGAGCAGCTTTACCGTGCGTGGAGCCTCACGGCGAATCATCCGTATCACCGGGCGTGAGTGGACCGCGCCGCGTGCGCCTAGCGAGTCATCAACCGCAAAGGCGCAAAGGAAAAAGAAAGGTCGCAGAGGAAAAACAGGAATAAGAAGACCTTTGCGTTCTCTCTTTTTCCTTTGCGCCTTTGCGGTGAAAACCCCGACTCACGCGGCGCAATCGGCAGCGCGGCATTCGTCCGCGCGCGGCGAGCGAATCAAGCCCCCGGATGCACCATCGTCGCCAGCTCCGTGCGACTGCTCACGCCGAGCTTGCGATACACGCGATACAGGTGATTCGCCACCGTGGACGGTGCCACCCCGATCTTGCGCGCCGCCTGCTTGAACGACAGCCCCTGCGACACCGCCATGACGATCTCGCGCTCGCGGGCGGTGAGGCGGTCCAGCGGACCGGCTTTCCAGATCTGCACCATGAACAGGTCGCCGAGCGCCTCGCAGCGCACGACGAGCTTTCCGCGTGCGGCAGTCTCTCCGGCGGCCGGCAACGGAAACGGCAGGGCCGATTCGCGCGGGCGCTCGGGGAACGATTCCTCGAGCAGATCGAAGAATCGAGGCTGCGCCTCGTGGAAGAGTCCGTGCGCGTCGATGACCGCCGCGCCCCGACCCACGACACGGTCGGTGTGGCGCAGCAGGTGCAGGAAGAAACTGTGCGAGGCCGCGTTGAAGAGATGAAACGTGATGTGCTGCTGCCGCTTCTTCTCGATGGCGGTGAAGCGTGCCTTGGCGTCGCGGCGGTACAGCGTCACCAGCGAATAAAGCCCGCTGCGTTCGTCACGATGACCGGTCGCCAGGATGCGCTCGATGCCGTAGGGCTCGAACGCCCTGCGATAGATCTCGGAGGCGTGGAATTCGCGATCGGGCATCACGTCCTCCATGTCCACCGGACGGCCGAGCTGCGCCAGGATGCGCGCGGGCAGCGGATTCACCGGAACCGTCGCCTGCAGGCGCTGCGGGAAATCGGACGGCAGTCCACTGACGGTGACCGTGTGGAAGCGCATCTCGGCGGCCACGCCGCTGCCCCACAGGGCGCCATCGCAGGGAATGAGCTGGGCGACCTGTTCGAGTGCCCAGGCGCGGAAGCTTTCCGGCGGAATCGCGAGCGCATTGCGATACAGACGCGCGATCAGCGCATCCGTGGGGTCCGGACTGGCTTCGTTCTGCTCCATCTCCAGTCGAATGTAACAGCCGCGATCAGGCCTGTCTCAATGCAGCGTCGCGCCCGTGGGCGCCGGCTCGCGCAGACAGGCGCGCAGCTGCGCCACCGCACCGGCACCTTCGGTGAACACGAACAACCAGAGCGCCTGCGGCGCGTTCTCGACGAGCGCGTACCAGGCGATCAGCATCGCCACGGCGCTGCGCCCGATGGCGTCGATGAAGGCGAGCAGGCCGATGGGATGCACCAGCCGCGCGATCGCCCAGACCGCCACCAGCATCCCGGCCAGGTTCACGAAGAACATCTGGATCGCGCCGAATGCGGGGACTTCGGCGTCGAAGCCGAGCAGGCCGTTAAGGCCGTAGATCAGCGCCAGGAAGGCCTTGGCCGTGATCGGCAGGGCCAGCACGATGACGCTGGTGTCGATCCACGCCCAGAACCTCACGGTTCGTGGTGACACGTGAGCGAAGCGCATCGAGACGTCTCCCAGGCTGGATTGATGCCGCGGCGAGCCTGACAATCCGCGCCCGCCCTGTCCATTGCTCCCGACCCGCGTGCAGTTTCAGCTCCTTTCGACGGATGGTCCCGCCCGCCGCGGCCGCCTCGTGTTCGCGCGCGGCGCGGTCGAGACGCCGGCGTTCATGCCGGTGGGTACCTACGGCACCGTCAAGGGCCTGAGCCCCGCGGAGGTCCGCGCCACCGGTGCGCAGATCCTGCTCGGCAACACGTTCCACCTGATGTTGCGGCCGGGCGCCGATGCCATGCGCGCGCTGGGCGGGCTGCACAAGTTCATGGACTGGGACGGCCCGATCCTCACGGATTCCGGCGGCTTCCAGGTCTGGAGCCTGTCGGGCCTGCGCAAGATCACCGAGGAGGGCGTGAAGTTCGCATCGCCCATCAATGGCGATCGCGTGATGCTCACGCCGGAGCGCGCCATCGAGATCCAGCACGCGCTGGGTTCCGACATCGTCATGCAGTTCGACGAGTGCACGCCGCATCCGGCCACCGAGAAGCAGGTGCGCAAGTCGATGGAGATGAGCGCGCGCTGGGGCGCGCGCTGCAGGACCGCGCACGACGCGCTGTCGGACGCCGCTCCGCGTTCGGGCGCGCCTGCGGGCGATCGCGCCGCGCTGTTCGGCATCGTCCAGGGCGGCATGCTCGAAGACCTGCGGACCGAGTCGCTGCAGCGGCTCACCGAGATCGGCTTCGACGGCTACGCGCTGGGCGGACTGTCGGTCGGCGAAACCGAGGCCGAGCGGCTGCACGTGCTCGATGCCATCGGCACGAAGCTGCCGGCCGACAAGCCGCACTACCTGATGGGCGTGGGCACGCCGCGTGACCTGGTGCAGGCGGTCGGCCGCGGCATCGACATGTTCGACTGCGTGATGCCGACGCGAAATGCACGCAACGGCCACCTGTTCACGTCGCAGGGCGTGGTCAAGCTTCGCAACGCGCAGCATCGCGAGGACCCCGGTCCGCTCGATCCGAACTGCGACTGCCACACCTGCACGCGCTACTCGCGCGCTTATCTGCATCACCTCGACCGCTGCAACGAGATGCTCGGGCCGCGCCTGAACACGATCCACAACCTGCATTACTACCAGGGCGTCATGCGCCGCATCCGCGAGGCGGTCGAGCAGAACCGCTACGCCGCGTTCGCTGCGGATTTCCTTGCGGGTCCCGAGGGCTCGGTAAGGAAAGCGTCGACCGCGTAGCCCGGACGCAGTCCGGGGTTCACCTCGACCAATGAGAAAAGCCCCGGACTTCGTCCGGGCTACACTCGCAGGGCCATCACCAGGAGAGGGATATGCGCTGGAAAGTCGGACGTCGCAGCGACAACGTCGTGGATGTTCGAGGCAGCGGTGGCGGCGGGCGCCGGGGTGGTGGACTCGGCGGTGGCGGACTCGGACTGGGCGGTATCGCGATCGTCGTCGTGATCAGCCTGATCCTGGGCAAGAACCCGCTCGAGATGCTGGGTCTCGTCGATCAGATGCAGGGCGGAGGCGGCGGAGCGGTCCAGCAACAGGAAGGCCACGCACCGCCGGCCGGTGACGAGACGGCGGAGTTCGTCGGCGTGATCCTCGGCGAGACCGAAGATGCCTGGGGACCGATCTTCCAGGCCTCCGGGCGCAACTATCAGCAACCCAAGCTCGTGCTGTTCTCCGGCGGTGTCGACACCGCCTGCGGCGGCGCGAGTTCGGCTTCCGGCCCGTTCTATTGCCCGGGCGATCAGCAGGTCTACATCGATCTGAGCTTCTTCGAGGAGATGAAGGCGCGCCTCGGCGGCGGCGGCGATTTCGCCTACGCCTATGTGATCGCGCACGAGGTCGGACATCACGTGCAGACGCTGCTCGGCGTCTCCGCCAAGGTCAACGAAGCGCGGCAGCGCGGCCAGGATGTGCAGGGCGACGGCGGTCTGCTGGTCCGCCAGGAACTGCAGGCGGATTGCTATGCGGGTGTCTGGGCCAACGTGGCCCAGGCCAAGCACCAGTGGCTCGAAGATGGCGATGTCGAGGAGGCGATGAACACCGCCAGCGCGATCGGCGACGACCGCCTGCAGAAGCAGTCGCAGGGACGTGTCGTGCCGGACGCGTTCTCGCATGGCACGTCGGTGCAGCGCGTGCGCTGGTTCCGCGCGGGCTTCGAGAGCGGCGATCCGAATCGCTGCGATACGTTCGCCGCCAAGTCGCTTTAAAAATCCGCGTAGCCCGGACGAAGTCCGGGGTTGCGCTCCGTATTCGAGGGGAATCCCGGACTTCGTCCGGGCTACGGACTGCCTTTCCGCGTCCGGGTTTCCGGAATCTCCATCACGCCGTCCGGCGTGACGGCGTACACGCGCTCATCAGGCCCGGGCGTGATCCCGTATCCACCCGTGAAGCCCCCAAAGCTGGGCAGCACCGCATGACGTTCGCGCAACCAGAACACCGGCATGCGCAGCCGATCCGTCGACGAGCGCAGCGTCAGCACCGGGTGCAGGTGTCCGGCCATGCCGTAGCCACGATCGTCGTCGCGCGGCTCGTGGGCGAACACGAACGGGGGCTCATGCCGCGCGCCTTCATGCCAGTCGATACGCCAACCTGGCGGCACGCGATGCAGCACGCGGTCGTGGTTGCCGCGCAGCACTTCCAAGGCAAGCGAGACGTGGCGTGCGCGAAAGCGGTCGACGTCCGCGAACCAGCTCTCGGATTCCAGCAGCGGTGCGTGGAACAGGTCGCCCAGTACCAGCAGGCGCTCGGGCGAAAACGCGGCGATCAGCGCATCGAGCCGCGCAAGATCGCGGCGCGTGTCGCCGCTCGGAATGGCCAGGCCCGCGCGGCGGAACGCAGCGCCCTTGCCCAGGTGCACGTCGGCGACGATCAACGTGCGCCGTCGTGGCCAGTGCAGCGCGCGATCGGCGTGCAGTTCCAGCGTCTCGCCGCAGAGTTCGATGCGCATCGTGCCGGGAGTCTACGAAAGCGGACGCAGGAAGCTGGACATGCGTGGACGCCGCGGCCGACGCGCGCGCTTCTTCTTCGTGTCCGTCGTGGCCGGCTTCGGGCCCGCCGCGTCGCTGGCGAGCGGGAACACGTCGAGCGGCGGACCGCGCGTGCCGCCGGCCGCGCGTTCCAGCACGTCGAGCATGCGTTCGACGCGCGTGCGCCAGTCTTCCGATGACAACTGGTTCGACGACACGCGCGTGGCCCACAGCGGAAAGGCCATCGGCGTGAAGCGCTCGGTGATATTCAGCGTGACCTGCGCGGCGTGCAGCCGCTGTGCGGTCTCGCGCAATCGCGACGCATCGAGCAGGTGATCGAGCGCCTCGCGCAGCGCCTGTTTGGTGAGCAGATTCCCGGGGTCGTAGCGCTCCAGCGTGTCGAAGATCAGGCCGGCCGAGGCCTGGACCTGGCGCATCGTCTTGCGCGCGCCCGGATGGCCTTCGAAGACCAGGCCCGAGATGCGCGCGATCTCACGAAAGCGGCGGCGCGCCATCTCGGAGGCGTTGATGCTGGCGACCAGATCGGCATCGAGGTCCACCGGCGAGAACAGCGCGCGGATCTCGTCCTCGTCCAGCTCGGGCAGTTCGCGCGCCATCAGTTCGAAGCCGTAGTCGTTCACCGAGAACACGAAGCTCGCCTGCTGTTTGCGCGACAGGCGATAGGCGATCAACGCAGAGAGCCCTTCGTGCACGGAGCGGCCGGCGAACGGGAACATGAACAGGTGATCGCCTTCGCGCGAGCGGGTGCGCTCGACCAGCAGCGCGCCCGGTAGCGGCAGCGAGGACCAGCGCGACTGGATCGACAGCAGCGGCGCCAGCGCGTTGCGCTCGCCGGCCGAGTCCTGCTCGGTTAGCGGCGACAACGCGCGCAGCGCGCCGGAACCGGCCTCGAAGCCGGAGAACAGCCGCAGCAGGTCCTCGGCGAGTTCGGACGACATCGGCATCTTGCCGCCGTCCCAGCGGGTGATCAGCGTGCCCTTGCCGCCGGCCTTGACCTGCGCGGTCATGTCCTTGATGCGCACCAGCGTCAGCCGGCGGCCAGCGAACACGAAGCTGTCGCCGGGCTTCAGACGTGACGCGAAGCTCTCCTCCAGGCTGCCAAGGCTGGCGCCATGCACGAACGCGATACGCACGAGCGGGTTGGCCGTGATCGTGCCGATGCTCATGCGATGGCGGCGCGCGATCGTCGCGTCCGGCACGTGCAGCAGGCCGTCCTGGTCCTCGACGACCTTGTGGTACTGCGGGTAGGCGGCCAGCGCGCTGCCGCCGTGCATGACGAAGTCGAGCACCCAGTTCCAGTCCGTGTCGGCCAGATCCGCGTACGCATGCGTCGAGGCGATTTCGCGACGCACGTCGTCAGCGCCGACCGAACGCGTCAGCGCGAGCGTCACCAGATGTTGCGCGAGCACGTCGAGCGAGTGCGTCAGCGGCCGGCGCGATTCCGTGTTCCCGCGCGCCGCGGCCTCGCGTGCGGCGGCGAACTCCGCGATCTCCATGGCCTGCGTCGGCACGCAGACCACGCGGCTCAACTGTCCCGGCCGATGCCCGCTGCGCCCGGCGCGCTGCATGAGTCGTGCGATGCCCTTGGGCCCGCCGATCTGGATCACCTGGTCCACCGGCGTGAAGTCGACGCCCAGGTCCAGGCTGCTCGTCGCAACGACGGCGTCGAGCGTGCCCTGCTTGAGACCGTCTTCGGCGGTCGCGCGCAGCGCCGCGTCGAGCGAGCCGTGATGCAGCGCGAGCTTCAACGGCGGATCGGCCTTCGCGAGTTCCTCGTACCAGCGCTCGGCCTGGTTGCGCGTGTTGGTGAAGATCAGCGACGTGCTCGCGGCACGAATCGCCTCGATGACGCGCGGCGCCTGGCTCAAGCCCATGTGGCCGCCCCAGGGAAAGCGTTCGGCGACGTCCGGCAACAGCGTGTCGATGCGGATGTCCTTCGCCAGGTCCGCCGAGATGCAGCGGCCCGTTTTCTTCGGACCGAGCAGGGCTCGCATCGCCTCGTCGAGATTGCCGAGCGTGGCCGATACGCCCCAGGTGCGCAGGCCCGGCGACAGCGCGCGCAGCCGTGACAGCACGAGTTCGGTCTGCACGCCGCGCTTGGTCCCGAGCAGTTCGTGCCACTCGTCGACGACGATGGCCTGCAGGTTCGAGAACGCGGGGACCAGGTCCGCGTAGCTGAGCAGCAGCGAGGCGGATTCGGGCGTGGTGACCAGCGCGTTCGGCAGATTCCGGCGCTGGCGTGTGCGCACGTGCGACGAGGTGTCGCCGGTGCGCAGCTCCACGTTCCAGTCCAGGCCGAGATCCGTGCAGCTCGCCTGCAGGCCGGCCTGCGTGTCGGCGGCCAGTGCACGCATCGGGGTGATCCACAGCACCGACAGTCCTTCGTCGCGGCGTGCCGGATCGATCAGCAGGCCGAGCCACGCGGCCAGCGTCTTGCCGGTGCCGGTGGGTGCGTGGATCAACCCGGATTCGCCGCGGGCCTGCGCCTGCCAGACCTTGCGCTGGTAGTCGAACACCCGCCAGCCGCGCGCTGCGAACAGGCGCTCGATGTCAGCCAGATCGGGGGTTGCCGAGGCACCGTGCATGACGCAGTGGGGATGCGGTCAGATCGAAGATGTGGGTCCGCCGCGGTGCTTTCCAAGCCCGCGGACGCGGCGCAGACTGCGCGGCCTTTCGCGTATTTGCCGTCCTCTTCGCAACGATGTCCACGCCACCGCCCGCGCCCCTGCCGAACGCGCCTGCCGACGAATTCCGTCGCGGGTTCGTCGCGACGGTGGCCACGTTCGTGGTCTGGGGGCTGTTTCCGCTGTACTGGCGCCAGCTTCACGAGGTGCCGTCGCTGCAGATCACGGCGCACCGCATCGCGTGGTGCACGCTGTTCGTCGTCGGCTTCCTGCTCTGGCGCAATGGCGCGGGCTGGCTGCGTGCGACGCTGTCGCGGCCGCGCGCCGTGCCGATGCTCTGCGCCAGCAGCGTGCTGATCAGCGTGAACTGGGTGCTCTACATCTGGGCGGTCAACCATGGCTACGTCGTGGAGTCCTCGCTCGGCTACTTCATCAACCCGCTGGTGAACGTGCTGCTCGGCGTGGCCGTGCTGCAGGAACGTCTCAACACGCGCCAGTGGTGTTCGGTGGCACTGGCCGCGTGCGGCGTCGCGTGGCTGACGTGGAGCGTCGGACGGCCGCCCTGGATCGCGCTGACCCTGGCCAGCTCGTTCGGGCTGTACGGGCTGATCCGCAAGCAGGCGTCGGTGGAATCGATTCCGGGCCTGGGCGTGGAGAGCCTGATCATGTTCCTGCCGGCGCTGGGATACCTGATCTGGTCCGAGTGGGCCGGTGTCGGTGCGTTCGGGCACGTGGGCCTGCGCGAGGATGTGCTGATGGTGCTCGCGGGTCTGGCCACGGCGATGCCGCTGATCTGGTTCGCCTACGGTGCGCGGCGCATCCCGCTGTCGCTGGTCGGCGTGATCCAGTACATCGGCCCGACGTTGCAGCTGCTGATCGGTGTGTTCCTGTTCGGCGAGGCGTTCTCGCACGACCAGCTCATCGGCTTCGGCTGCATCTGGGCGGCGCTGGCGCTGTACGCCGTCGACGGTCTCTGGCGGCTGCGGATGCGCGGTTACGGCTAGCGTCCTGGCGCCGGCTTTACGCGCGGCGCGCGCGGACGAATGATGCGCAACGCCTTCATCCGCGCCGGAGTCCAGCGCATGATCGGACATCGCCTCTGGGCCTTGCTGCTGCTCTCGACGACCGTGACGCTCTCGACCGCTGCTCCTCCGTCTGCCGGCAGCGCCTCCACGCTGCCGCGCATGTCCGACCCCGCCCTGTCGCCGGACGGGCGCTATGTCGCGTTCTTCGCGCAGCAAGGCGGACGGCGCGTGCTCGAACTGCTGGACCTGGAGCGCGACGACGACGTCAGCCCGGTGCTGGATCACGGCAAGGACGAGGGCTACAGCGTCGACTGGTGCGGCTGGGTCAACAGTGAGCGGCTGCTGTGCGGCTACCACGCATCGGCGCGCAAGGACGGTGCGATTCAGGACCTGACGCGCCTGGTCGCGGTGAACCCGGATGGCAGCGACTCCAAGGTCGTCCTGCAGGGCGCGCGTGCGGGCGGCGACGAGCGCACGCGACCGCGGGTGCTCGACTGGATGCCGCGCGATCTCAAGGCCGTGAAGCTGCTACTGGTCGAGGACGGCGAGGAATATCCCTCGGTGTTCAAGTTCGATCTCTACAGCGGCAAGCTCGAACGCGAAGTGAAGGCGCAGGCGCCGATCCGCCATTTCGCGACCGAGATCGCCGACTACGACCTGCGATTCGGCTGGGGCATCGTCGACGGTGAATTGCAGGGTTTCGTCCTCGAAGGTCGCCGGCAGAAGAAGCGGTGGCGTCGCCTGCAGCGGTTGCGGCCCGCGAGCGGTCCCGAGGCGCTCGCACCGTTGCCGAATCGCCTCCTCGGCAATCACCTTCACGCGATCGGCAAGTACGAGGGCAGCGACGCGATGTGGCTCGTCGATCTCGACGACGCCGAGGATCCGCGCGTGATCGCGGCGCGCGAACACGCCGATGGCGCCAGCCCGCTGCTCACCGCCGACGGCACGCTGCTCGGCATCACGTACCGCAGCGATCCGTCGGCGGCCATCTACATCGACGCGAGCGCGCAGCACGTGGCCGAGCGGGTCGTCGAGCAGCTGGCGGCGCGCGAAGCCCGCGTCGTCGACTGCGTGCTCAATCCCCACCGGTTCATCGTGTTCGCCCGAGGCAAGGACGCCGACACCGGGCGCTACTACCTCTACGACGTGCGCGCGGACGACACCGAGCTGCGCGAACTCGGCATCGCGTCGCCATGACGATGAACACGCGAAGCTGGTGGTTGCGGCTGCTGCAGGTGTTCCCGTTCGTCGCCGGCGCTGCCGGCGCGGCACGCGCCGACACCTTGGATCTGCTGATCACCGTGGTGGACGAGGCCAAGATGCCCGTCGTCGGCCTGCCGATGCGCGTAGTGTTCAGCGACGACGAGCAGCCGCGCGCGCCCGGGTCCGGCCAGCGGTTCGTCACCGACGACAAGGGGCGCGTGCGCCAGACGCGCGAGCTGAGCCTGAAGCAGCGTCGTGTCGAGCTCGACATTCCGTTCGTGCGGCACAAGACGGAGATGTTCGATATCGGCGTGGAGCCCGCGCTGGGCGGCACGCCGCTGCTGTACACGCTCGAACTCGACACGTTCAAGGTCAACACGCTGATCTCGGCGCAGCAGGTCTACCGACGCGGAACCGATGGCCGCTTCTCCGATCCGGTGAACCTGGACTGGGAAGTGACGAACCCGCCGAACGAATATCGCGTGCCGCCGCTGGACGCGAAGTTCAATCCGATCGCCGATGTTCCGCCTGCACGCCTGGGGCGACGCGCGCTGACCCTGATCCCGCATCCGCGAGTGGATGGCTCGCGGCGATGGACGCTGGATCTGCGCTTGGCCGTCGTTCCGTATCGGCCGGAAGGGATGAGGCAGTAGCCCGGTTGAAACCCGGGATCGTCTCCCGGCTCCGAGAAAAAGCCCCGGGTTTCACCCGGGCTACGGGGACGGAAGCAGCTTCTTCAGATCATCCAGCGTGTCGATATCCGCCACCGCCTTGTCCCGCCGCCATCTCGCGATGCGCGGAAAGCGCAATGCGACGCCGGCCTTGTGTCGGGAACTGGCCTGTATGCCTTCGAACGCGATCTCGAAGACCTGCAGCGCCTCGACGCTGCGCACGGGCCCGAACTTCTCGAGCGTGTGCGCACGGATCCAGCGGTCCATCTGGTTGAGTTCTTCGTCGGTCAGGCCGGAATACGCCTTGGCGACCGGCACCAGCGCCTCGCCGTCGCGCACCGCGAGCGTGTAGTCGGTGTACAGGTTCGAGCGGCGCCCATGACCGGACTGCGCGTAGAGCAGCACCGTGTCGACCGTGAGCGCGCCCACTTTCCACTTCCACCAGCTCCCGCGCTTGCGTCCGGCCAGATAGGCCGTGTCCAGCCGCTTGAGCATCAGTCCCTCGACACCGCGCTCGCGTGCGGTCTCGCGCAGCAGCGCCAGGTCGCTCCAGTCCGCTGCGCGCACCACGTCGGAAAGTTGCAAAGCCGCAGCCGGGTCGGCGCCGGCCAGCAGGCGCTCGAGTTGGTCACGCCGTTCGGACAAGGGCCGCGTGCGCCAGTCCTCACCCTGCCACTCGATCAGGTCGTAGGCGCGAAACACCACCGGTGCATCGGCCAGCACTTTCTTGCCCAGCGTCTTGCGGCCGATGCGCTTCTGCAGCACGGCGAACGGCATCACGCCCTGCGCGTTCCACGCCAGCACCTCGCCGTCGAGCACGGTGCCGTCGGGAAGCGATGCGGCTGCTGCTTCGATTTCCGGGAAGCGGCCATCGAGCAGTTCCTCGCCGCGCGACCACAGGAAGGTCTGGCCTTCGCGGCGGATGAGCTGGCCGCGGATGCCGTCCCATTTCCACTCGACGAGGAAATCCGCCGGGTCGCCGAGGCTGGCGGGCGCATCCTCCAGCGGAGAGGCGAGGCAGAACGGATAGGGCTGCGAAACCGGCCGGCTGCTGGCGTCGCGTGCGAGCAGGGTCGCGAAGTTCTCGACACCGGGCTTCCAGTCACCCATCAGGCGCGCCTGCATCAGCGGCGTGTCGATGCCGGCGTGCTCGGCCAGCGCGCGCGCCGCGAGTCCCGCAGATACACCGACGCGCAGCGAGCCGGTGAGCAGCTTGTTGAACAGCAGGCACTCGAGGAACGGCAGCTCCCGCCATTGCTGCGTCACGAATTCGCGCTGCGCTGTCTCGTCGCTGTTCTGGAGCGCCTGCAGGCGCTCGACGCAGACATGCAGCGGCAGGTCCTCGGCGGGTTCGTGTCGATCGTCGCGATCGAACAGCAGCGCGATGGTCTCGCCCAGGTCGCCGACGTGCGCGTAGCTCTCCTCGATCACGCGATCCGGAAGCGCCGTGGCTTCACCGAGCCAGGTGCGCAGGCGGCTCGACGGGATGACGCGCTTCAGGCGATTGCCGAGCAGGAAGAACAGCCCCCAGGCCGCGTCCTCGGGCGGCGTCGTCGCGAAGTAGCGATGCATCGCCGCGAGCTTGACCAGCGTGGCGCGCGTGTCGTCGAGCGCGGCATAGAGCTGGGCGAAGCGGCGCATGGCTGCCGGAAACTAGAGGCCAACGCAAAGGCGCAAAGGCAAAAGAAAGGACGCAAAGGAATGGTTGGCCCTGCGCGAAACCACCAAGTTTTTCTTTGTGCCCTTGCCGTTCTTCCTTTGCGCCTTTGCGTCAGCCGTTTGCTTTTCAGCCCAAGCGTTCACGCCGACGCCTCCTCGGCCGCATCCAGCGGGCGATTCGCGCCGTGCTCGCCCTCGAACTCGGTATTCAGCTCGCTCGCATCGATGCCGCGCGAGCGCAGCAGTTCGATCAGCGCATCGGTGTTCCCGTGCGTGGCGAGCACGCGCTTGGCGCCGGTCTGCTCGATGCTCTTGAGCAGGCCGTCCCAGTCGGCGTGGTCGGACAGCGCGAAACCACGATCCCAGCTCTGGCGGCGGCGCGAGCCGCGTACGCGCATCCAGCCGGATGCGAAGCCGACCGAGGCAGGCTTGAAGCGCTTGATCCACGGCGTGCCGGCAGCGCCCGGCGGGGCGAGCACGAGGCGGCCCTTCCAGTCGAAGAACTTGGGCTGATTGCCGATGGCGTCGGTGGGCAGCATCGCGACGCCTTCCTGCCGATAGGCTTTCACGAGCTGCGTCATCGCGCCGTGCAGATAGACCATCTCGTCGGTGAAGCGCATCAGCTCGGCGAGGATGCGCTGCGCCTTGCCAAGCGAGTACGCGCACAGCACCGCGCACTCGCCCTTGGCCTTGCACTCCTGCCACCAGTCGAAGATCTCGCGGGCGATCTCCTCGGGCGGCTGCCAGCGATAGACCGGAAGTCCGAACGTCGCCTCGGTGATGAAGACGTCGCAGGGCACCGGCTCGAACGGCGCGCAGGTGGGGTCGGGGTCGCGCTTGTAGTCGCCCGAGACGACCCAGACCTGACCGTGGGCTTCGATGCGCACCTGTGCCGAACCGAGCACATGACCGGCAGGGTGCAACGAGACCTGCGCGTCGCCGAGCGTGAAGCGCTGTCCGTAGGCCACGGCCGTGATGCCGCCGCCGAGGCCCACACGCGCACGCGTCAGGTTCAGGCCCGGCTTCGAGCACCAGTAGTGTTTCGAGCCGGTGCGTGCGTGATCGGCGTGGGCGTGCGTGATCACCGCGCGCGGCACCGGCCGCCACGGGTCGACGTGGAAATCGCCTGCGGGGCAGTACAGGCCCTTGTCGGTGACGGTGATCAGGTCCATTTCGGGAATCGGGAATCGGGAATCGGGAATCGGGAATCGGGAATCGGGAATCGGGAATCGGGAATCGGATGTGGAGTCGGATGTCGGCACGAAACCGGTGAATTCGCAGACCGCTTTTACGATTCCCGATTCCCGACTCCCGACTCCCGGCCACCCCTGTCGAGGATGTCGAGCAGTTTTGCCAGCGCACCACGGTTGGCCAGCACCGCAGCGCTGCCGGCTTGGCCCATCCGCGCGCGCTGCGCGGCGTCCGGCAGCAGTTCGGCGACGCGCGATGCGAGCGCGCCAGCATCCGCCACTTCGATCGCAGCACCAGCGCCCAGCAGCAGTTCGCGTGCCGCCAGGAAGTTGTGCATGTGCGGACCGAACAGGACGGGCAGGCCCAGCGCGGCGGGTTCGAGAACATTGTGGCCACCCACGTCCGCCAGGCTGCCGCCGACGAAGGCGACGTCAGCGGCCGCCAGGTACATCCACATCTCGCCGAGGCTGTCACCGAGCAGCACCTGGACATCGGCTCCGGCGCGTGTGGGGTCGGCGCTGATCTCGCTACGCCGCACCCCGCGAAAACCCTGCCGCGCGATCAGCCGGGCGACATCGTCGAAGCGTTGCGGATGACGCGGCACCAGGATCAGCAGCGCATCGGGATGACGCTCGCAAAGACGCCGATGCGCATCGAGCGCCGTCTCCTCCTCGGTGTCGTGCGTGCTCGCGGCGACCCACGCGGGACGAGCGGCGCCCAGTCTCGCGCGCAGCGCGTGGCCAGCCTCCGCTTGAGACGCGACCGGATCGATATCGAACTTGAGATTCCCGATCGCCTCGACGTGGGGTGCGCCGAGCGACGTGAAGCGCTGCGCATCCGCGTCGCTCTGCGCCGCGACACGTGTGGTGTCGCGCAGAACCTCGCGTGTGAAGCCCGCCACGCGTCCGTAGCCCTTGAACGATCGTGGCGACAGGCGGGCGTTGGCGATCGTCAGCGGAATGCCGCGGCGGCGCAGGTGGCGGAACAAGGTCGGCCACAGCTCGGTTTCCATGATCACGACCTGCGCCGGCCGGGCGCGATCCAGGAAGCGGGAGACCGCGCCGGGCAGGTCGTACGGCGCGTAGGTGTGGATCACCTGCGCGCCCAGCGCGGCGACGACGCGCTCGCTGCCGGTCGGCGTCGTCGTCGTGACCCACACGCGGCCCTGCCCATGGCGCTCGACCAGTTGCCGGATCAACGGCAGCGCGGCGAGCGATTCGCCCACCGACACCGCGTGGACCCAGACCGCGACGCCCTGTGCCGGACGCGGCACGAAGCCGAAGCGCTCGCCGATGCGCTCGCGATAGACGCGGATCTGCCGCGAGCGCCACACAAGGCGCAGCAGCACGACGGGCGTGAGCAGGTACAGCAGCAGGAGATAGAGCCAGCGCATGAAGCAGTTTCCGGTGTCCGGATTCCAGTTGCCAGCCATCCGCGCCCGTGATCGCGCGCTTCACTGGAAAGCGCGGAGCGGACCCGGGACACTGCGCGGATGTCGGACCCTTCCTCTTCCGCGCCGCCGTTCACCGCCGCACTGCTCGGTCCGCGCTGGTGGCCGACGTGGCTGGCGATCGGCGTCGTGCGCCTGCTCACCTGGCTGCCGATCCGCCTGCAGTGGGCGCTTGGCAGCGGACTCGGACGATTCGTCGGCCTGATCGCGCGCGATCGGCGAAACGTCGTACAGGCGAACCTGCGGGTCTGCTTTCCGGACATGCGCGCCGAGGCGCGCGAGAAGCTCACCGGCGATCACTTCGCGGCGCTCGGTCGCGGCCTGTTCGAGACCGCGCTCGCCTGGTTCGCCTCGGACGCCCGGCTGCTGCCTCGTTTCGAGATCGAGGGTCGCGAGCACCTCGACGCGGCGATCGCGTCGGGGCAGGGGCTGCTGCTGCTGACGGGTCACTTCAGCACCCTGGAGATCGGCGCCCGCATCGTCTGCTCGAAGGCGGGCCTGCCGTTCCACGCGATGTACCGGCCGTACAACAACGCACTGATGGATTACTTCATGCACCGCTGGCGCGAACGGCGGTCGGGTCGCCCCGCGCTGCCGCGTGAAGACCTGCGCAAGCTCGTGCGCGCGCTGCGTGACGGTGGCGCCATCTGGTATGCGCCGGACCAGACGCTCGACCCGCGCATGTCGGTGTTCGCCCCCTTCTTCGGCATGCCGGCGCTGAGCCTGACGGCGACGGCGCGGCTGGCGCGCATGGGGCGTGCCCGGGTGCTGCCCTTCACGCCGCAGCGCACGCCGGGGGGCTGGAAAGTGCGGTTCTTCCCGATGATCGAGGACTTTCCCGGCGGCGACGATCTGGAGGACGCCACGCGCATCAATCGCGCGCTGGAAGAGGGCATTCTGCAGGCGATGCCCGAGTACTTCTGGATCCACAAGAGATTCAAGCGCCGCCTGCCGGGATCGCCGCGGGTCTACGAGCGGTGAATCCGGCCCGCCTGCCTATGGCCCTGCGGAGCCTGCTGTTAAACTCCGCGCGCCGTTTCCCGGTCCCCCACGAGGTTTTCGCGTGAATCGAACGATTTCCTGCCTGGCGGTTGCCGCCACGCTGCTGTTCTCTGCCCAGAACGTGGTGGCTGCAAGTGCGGTGGAGGAAGCCCAGACCCTGGTGAACCAGGGCCAGCTCGAACTGGCGCTCCGGCGTCTCGACATGCAGCTCAAGACGGCGCCGCAGGATGCTGAAGCGCGATTCATGCGCGGCCTCGTGCTGACGCGGCTGAACCGCAGCGAAGAAGCGATCAAGGCCTTCGCCGACATCACGCGCGATTACCCGCAGCTGCCCGAGCCGTACAACAATCTTGCCGTGCTGTACGCGCAGCAGGGCGACTACGAGAAGGCGCGCGACGCGCTGGAAGCCGCACTGGCCACGCACCCGAGCTACGCCACCGCCCACGAGAATCTCGGCGACATCTACGCCGCGCTCGCCGGTGCCGCGTACAACCGCGCGCTGATGCTCGACCAGAGCAACCAGACGCTCCGCAACAAGCTGTCCTTCGTCAACAAGCTCAGCGAGAACGCCAACTCCCCGCGTTCGACGACGACGGCTGCCGCCGCCCGGCCGCCGGTCGCCGCTGCTGCCGCAGAGCCGGCTGCCGCCGCCATCGGTGAACCTGCCGCCGAGACGGCGTCGGACGACGTCGACGCCGCGACCACCGGTGAAGTCAAGGACGCGCTCAATGCCTGGTCCAAGTCCTGGTCGGACAAGGATTCGGACGCCTACCTCGCGATCTACGCGTCGGACTTCCGTCCCGAAGGCGGCATCTCGAAGGCCACGTGGGAAGCCCAGCGCCGCGATCGCATCGCGCGCCCGAAGCGCATCCGCGTCGGTGTCGTCAATCCCCGCATGGCCGCGCTGGGCGACGGTCGCGTCCGTGTGACGTTCCGCCAGGAATACGAGTCCGACAGCTTCTCGGACAGCGTGACCAAGGTGCTCGAACTGCGTAAGGACGGCGGCTGGAAAATCATCCGCGAGTACACCCGCTGAGGCAGCTCGCGGGTCCAGGACGCACGATCGCCCGGGAATGACCGCGCTCCGCCGATCATGGCTGGCTTTGCCAGCCATGATGCTTTTTGCATGCTGTGTTCACGCAGGCCCCATCGCGCCGATGAAGGCGTCGGCCACATTGCCGATGCCCGAAGAGCAGCTCGTCGCAGCCATCGAACTGGCGCGTGGCGGCAAGCCCGGCGAGAGCATCAAGGCGCTCGAATCCCTGCTCAAGCGCCAGCCCAATTTTCGCCTCGCGCAACTGATCTACGCCGACCTGCTGGCGGCCCGATCGGGCACGCGCGGGATCATGGGCGACGACAAGGATCCGCGAATCCTGGAGCTGTTCGAAGAGGCGCGCCTGCGCCTGGACCGTGCGCGCTACAGCCCGCCGGCCGGCGCGGTGCCGGACACCGTGCTGCAGCTCTCCAGCGAGTATCCCTACCTCGTGCTGATCGACCTGCCCGGTGCGCGCCTGCACTTGATGCGCAACGTCGACGGCTTGCTCGAGTCGGTCGGCAGTCGTTACGCGGCGATGGGCCGCGCCGGCTATGGCAAGGAAGCCGAGGGCGACCTGCGTACGCCCGTCGGCATCTACCACGTCACCGGCTGGATGAGCGACGAGGCGCTGCCCGAGCTGTACGGCGCCGGCTCCCTGCCGCTGACGTATCCCAATCTCTGGGATCGCTTCAAGTCCAAGACGGGTCACGGCATCTGGCTGCACGGCGTGCCGCGCCAGACCTACGTGCGGGCCCCGCGTTCGAGCGAGGGCTGCGTGACGATGGCCAACGACGACCTGCTCTGGCTCAAGCCCTATGTCGTCAACAATCGCGCGCCGGTCGTGCTCGCCGACAAGCTGCAGTGGGTTTCCAGGGCGCAGGCCACCAAGGATCGCGAGACCATGCTCAACCGCGTGGAAGCCTGGCGCGAGGCCTGGGCGGGCAAGGACACCGAGGCTTATCTGACGTATTACGCCGAGGATTTCTCGACGGGCGGTCTCAACAAGTCGCAGTTCGCGGATCACAAGCGCCGCGTCAACGCGGGCAAGAAGTACGTGAAGGTGAAGCTCTCCGACGTCAGCCTGTTCCGCTACCCGGGCGAGACGATGTTCCTGGCCGAGTTCACGCTCGACTACGACAGCGACAACTACAAGTTCGTGTCCAAGAAAGAGCAGTACTGGCGACAGGACGCGAAGGGCACCTGGCGCATATTCCGTGAAGAAAACCGCTGATCCCGCGGGGCTGCTGGATCGCGGGCTGCGGGAGCTCAAGCTGGATGCTGCCCTGAGCGTCCCGCTGCTGGCCTATCTGGCCGAACTCGAAAAATGGAACGCCGTATACAACCTCACGGCGGTGCGCGATCCGATGGATATGGTGACGCGCCACCTGCTGGACTCGCTCGCGGTGCTGCCGGCCATGGAAGGCCTCGATGTTTCGCGGCTGCTCGATGTCGGCAGCGGCGCAGGGCTTCCCGGCATTCCGCTGGCGCTCGCACGGCCGCAGTGGCACGTGGCCCTGCTCGACAGCAACGGCAAGAAGGCGCGCTTCCTGCGCCACGCCGTGCGCACCCTGGGGCTGCCCAACGCGATCGTCATCGAGTCGCGCGTCGAGAAGCCTGACGAGCAGTCGCAGCAGGAACCTCCGTACGACGGCATCATCAGCCGCGCGTTCTCCTCGCTTGGCGAGTTCCTGACGCTCACCGAGCCGATGCTGGCCGACGGTGGTCACTGGCTGGCGATGAAGGGCAGGGTGGACGACAATGAGGCCGCTTCAATCCCCCCGTTCGCCTCCGCCCCGCGTGTCGTCCGTCTGCAGGTCCCCGGCCTGCGCGAGGAGCGTCATCTCGTGATCTGTACCCGCCCATGAGTTACACGATCGCCGTCGCCAACCAGAAGGGCGGCGTAGGCAAGACCACCACCGCGGTCAACCTCGCTGCCTCGCTGGCCGCAACGAGGCGCCGTGTGCTGCTCGTGGATCTCGATGCGCAGGGCAACGCGACGATGGGCGTGGGCGTCGACAAGTCCACGCTCAAGCTGACCGCACGCGACGTGCTGCTCGAAGCCTGCACGCCCGACGCCGCGATCCAGGACCTCAAGGCCCTGAACCTCTGGCTGCTGCCAGCCAACGGCGACATGACCGAGGCCGAGATCAAGCTGCGCGATCAGGCCGCCGGCGATTTCGCGCTGAAGGCTGCGCTGGCCGCGGTGGCCGACCGCTTCGACTTCGTCATCCTCGACTGTCCGCCGGCGCTGTCGAAGCTGACCGTCAACGCGCTGGTCGCCGCCGACGGCGTGCTGATCCCGATGCAGTGCGAGTACTACGCTCTCGAAGGCCTGAGCGCGCTGGTGGACACGGTGGCCAAGATCCGGCGCGTGATCAACCCGAAGCTGGAGATCGAAGGCCTGCTGCGCACGATGTTCGATCCGCGCAACAACCTGGCGAACGACGTCTCCGCACAGCTGCTGCTGCATTTCCCCGACAAGGTTTATCAAACGGTCATCCCGCGAAACGTCCGGCTCGCCGAAGCGCCGAGTCACGGGTTGCCGGTGATGGTCTACGACCCGCAGTCCAGTGGCGCACGCGCCTATCTTTCGCTCGCCGGCGAATTGCTGCGGCGGCACGACGGCGGACAACTCACGCTCGATTGACTTGAACTTGCGTTGACCTGCCGGTGGCGGGTTGGGCCATACTGACTGCCCGCGCGGGGAACACGGGACACGGCGGAACATGAGCACGGCAAAGAAACGGGCGACCACACTGGGACGCGGCCTGGATGCGCTGCTGAGCAGCGCGAGCATGAAATCAGGACCGGACGTCGACAACTCGGGCGATCAGCGCGAGATCGCGGTCGATCGGCTGCAGCCGGGCGCGCATCAGCCGCGCCGGCATTTCGACGAGGAAGCGCTCGCGGAACTCGCGAGTTCGATCGCCTCTCAAGGCGTCGTGCAGCCCATCGTCGTGCGCGCCATCGGCGCGGACCGTTACGAGATCGTCGCGGGCGAACGTCGCTGGCGCGCAGCGCAGCGCGCGGGCCTGCAGGCCATTCCCGCCGTCGTGCGCACGCTCGACGATCGCGGCGCGATGGCGGTGGCGCTGGTCGAGAACATCCAGCGAGCGGACCTCAATCCGCTCGAAGAAGCGCAGGCGCTCAAGCGGCTGCTCGACGAGTGCAAGCTCACGCACGAGCAGGTGGCCGAAGCGGTGGGCCGTTCGCGTGCGGGTGTCACCAACCTGCTGCGCCTGATGGAACTCAACGAGGACGTACAGACGCTGGTGCGCGAGTCGCGCCTGAGCCTGGGTCACGCCAAGGTGCTGCTCGGCGTCGAAGGACCGCGCCAGTCCTCGCTGGCCAAGCTCGTCGCCGATCAGCAGATGAGCGTTCGCCAGGCCGAGGCGCTCGTGCAGGCGCAGGGCAAGACGCGCGCCGACAAGCCGGCGCCGGACAGCGCAACGGCCGAGGTGCAGTCGCGTCTGCAGAGTTCGATCGGCTTGCCGGTGAGCGTGCAGCGCGACGCCAAGGGCCGCGGCCGCATCACGATCAAGTTCAAGAGCGGGACCGAGCTGGAGAGTCTGCTGCAGCGCATCTCGTAGGTCTGGTCGGGGCTGACGCCCCTCCTACAACGACTCGCCCCTGTAGGAGGGGCGTCAGCCCCGACCAGACCTGCGCAGACAGTGCCAAGGCCTGAGGATCGGAGCTCCAGGGGGAGTCATAAAAATGGACCAGTTCGGATGCGCGCTGGTGACGGGCGCCTCGGGCGGAATCGGGGAAGCGTTCGCACGCCGGCTCGCCGCCGACGGTCTGGATCTGATGCTGGTGGCCCGCTCCAGCGCCAAGCTCTCCAAATTGGCCAAGGCCCTGCGCAAGTCCTGCGGTGTGCGGGTCGAGACCGTATCGGCCGACCTCGCGCTGCCCGATGCAGGACCGAGGCTCAAGGAAGTGGCCGACGGCTTCGAATTCAACGTGGACTTCCTGATCAACAACGCCGGCTTCGGCATGGTCGGCGACTTCGACACGCTCGACCCCGAACGCACGCAGCAGATGGTGGCGCTCAACGTCGCGGCCGTGGTCGGGGTCACGCAGGCCTTCCTGCCCGACATGCTCGCGCAGAAGCGGGGCGCCATTCTGAACATCGCGTCGATGGCGGCCTTTCAGCCCACGCCGTTCATGAGCGTCTACGGCGCCAGCAAGGCCTTCGTGCTGTCCTTCAGTGAAGGCCTGTGGGGCGAGTACCGCAAGCGCGGCATCCGTGTCCTGGCGATCTGCCCCGGGCCGGTGGACACCGGTTTCTTCGACGCGACCGGGGTTCCCGAGACGCGGGCCGGCATTCCGCGCCGCATGATGCTCAAGGCCGATCGTGTCGTGGCCGAGAGTCTCGAGGCGCTGAGCAAGAACAAGATGGTCATCGTGCCGGGCGGGATGGGGCAGGGCCTCGTGGCCGGCCTTCCGCGGCTGGCGCCTCGCAAATGGATCGCGGCCGGCGTCGCCGGAATGCTCGGCCGCTCCACCAAGTCATCGGACTGACGCATGCAAGCGATCCAATGCGATCAGCCGCGAAGCGGGTGGGTGGGGGGGGGTGTGTCCGGATTGTGCGACCAGACGCCGCAGTACAGGCTCCGGAACCCGTCCTTTCGCGTGCCTTTGCGTTGACCTGCTTTGCGTCGGGCGAGTAGACTTCGCGCCCGTTTTCGCCGCCGTTGCCAGATAGTCTCGAGCCCAGGCGAATCGTCCCGATGTCTCAGTCTTCAATCTGGGGAGTCACGCTCAAAAAAGCGGTGGCTCTGCAATGGGGTGCGGTCGCAGGACTGGCCTGCCTTGCGTGGGCGGTCAGCGGAAACGCGGCGCTCTCGCTGCTGTGCGGCGGGGCGGCGGTGGTATTGCCGAATACGCTTCTCGCCGTGTGGCTGATGCCGCGCATGCAGGGAGCAGACGCGGGCGGTGCGGTAGCGCTGATGGTGGCGGAAGGTCTGAAGCTGATGGGAACGACGGCCCTGCTGCTGGGTTCGGTGCTCCTGCTCGGACCGGGTCTGGTCTGGCCTGCCTTCCTCGCGGGAATCGTCACGGCGGTGTTGTCGCAATTGCTGACGTTGTGGGTAACGCGGCGGTACTAGCCGCGGCGGATACGAAAGAGTCCAGGGAACGCGAACGAGAAACATGGCCGCAGAAGACCACGCTGAACTCGTTGAACACGCCGAACATGCTGAGCACGCGCTGACGCCGGCCAGCTACATCGGACATCACCTCACGTTCCTGCAGCACCCGGTCAAGCCGGAAGGCGGTTTCTGGACGCTGCACATGGACACGCTCGGCACGTCGATCGTGCTCGGTGTCCTCGTCTTCGGTTTCCTGGCCTGGGTCGCGCGCGGCGCCACCTCGGGCGTGCCGGGCAAGCGCCAGGCCTTCGTCGAACTCTGCCTCGAGTTCGTCAACGAGCAGGTCCGCGGCATCTTCGACAAGAGTTTCGAGTTCGTCGCGCCGCTGGCGCTGACCGTGTTCGTGTGGGTGCTGTTCATGAACGCGATGGACTTCCTGCCGGTGGACATCATGGCCAAGGGCCTGGCCGCCGCCGGACTTCCCGAGTTCCGTCTGGTGCCGACGGCCGACGTCAACGCGACGTTCGCGCTGGCGCTGACGGTGTGGTTCCTGATGATCGGCTTCGCCATCAAGGCCAAGGGCCTCGGCGGGTTCGTGCACGAGCTGTATGCCGCGCCGTTCGGTCTGCCCAAGCTGACGTTCAATCCGCTGACCTGGATCGGCGTGGTGCTGATGGTGTGCGCCAATTTCCTGTTCCAGATGATCGAGTACATCTCCAAGCCGCTGTCGCACAGCCTGCGACTGTTCGGAAACATGTACGCCGGCGAAATCATCTTCTTGCTGCTGTGGCTGTGGGCGGCCACCGGTCTGGCCGGCACCATCATGGGAAGCATCCTCGGCGTGGGCTGGGCGATCTTCCACATCCTGATCGTGGCCCTGCAGGCCTTCATCTTCATGATGCTGACCATCGTGTATCTGGCGATGGCACACGAGCATCACTAGCAAGCAGCAACGCGGCACCCGCGTCACGACAGACTTCGATTCCAAGCAGCGCCAGCTTCACCCTAATTCACCACACATCAGCAAAAGAGGTTTTTGAAATGGAAAAGCTCCAGCTCCTGGCAATGATTCAGGCCTCCACCGGCATCGGCATCGGCCTGATCATCGGCCTGGGCGCGCTCGGCGCGTGCGTCGGCGTGGGCATCATGTGCTCGAAGTTCCTCGAAGGCGCCGCGCGCCAGCCGGAACTGTCCCCCATGCTGCAGGCCAAGGTGTTCCTCCTGCTGGGTCTGATCGACGCCTCGTTCATCATCGGCGTGGGTCTGGCCATGATGTTCGCGTTCGCCAACCCGCTGCTCGCCGTCGTGCAGGCTGCCGGTTAATCAGAAGCTCGCGTCCGTCGCGGACTAATCCCTCCAGGGAATTGGCATGAACATCAATCTGACCCTGTTCGCGCAGGCCTTCGTCTTCCTGGCCTTCATCCTGTTCACGTGGCGCTTCGTGTGGCCGCCGCTGATGAAGGCCGTGACCGATCGCCAGAACCGCATCGCCGACGGCCTCGCAGCCGCCGAGAAGGGCGCGCGTAGCCTGGCCGATGCCTCGGTGCAGACCGAAGAGACGCTCAAGCAGGCACGTGCGCAGGCCCAGGAAATCCTGGCCGGTGCGAACAAGCAGGCGACGCAGCTCGTCGATCAGGCGAAGGTGCAGGCGAAGTCGGAAGGCGATCGCATCGTGGCCGCCGCGCACGACGAAGTGGTGCGCGAAGTGGCCAAGGCGAAGGAGACGCTGCGCAAGCAGGTCGGCGAACTCGCCGTCCTGGGCGCCGCGAAGATCCTGAAGCGCGAAGTGAACGCCCAGGCGCACGCCGACGTGCTCAGCGATCTCGCCGCCCGCGTCTGATCCGGATACGACCGACATGGCCGATCTTTCGACGCTCGCCCGCCCGTACGCCAAGGCTGCTTTCGAGCTGGCCCAGGAGTCGAAGCGATTCAAGGAGTGGGGCGAAGCGCTCAATGCGCTCGCCGCCGCGGTGAAATCGCCCGAGATCTCCAGCTTCATCGGCCATCCGGCACTGCTCAAGGCGGACCTGGGCGATGTGCTCGGGAAGATGCTCGCTGGCGCCGGACTGGGTGAGCAGGGTGCATCGCTGGTGAAGCTGCTGGTGGAGAACAACCGCCTCAAGGCTGCGCCCTTCATCGCCGAGCAGTTCGAGGCGATGCGGGCCGAGGCCGAGTCGCGCGTCGACGTGGAGATCACGTCCGCCACCGCGATTCCGCCCGCCCAGCAGGAAAAGCTGGCGGATGCGGTCTCGAAGCGGCTGTCGCGTGACGTGGTGGTGAGCTGGAAGACCGACGAGTCGCTGGTGGCCGGTGCGTTGATTCGCGCAGGCGATCTGGTGATCGACGGCTCCATGAAGGGCGAGCTCGAAAAGCTTCGCACTGCGCTGGCCGGCTGAAGAACAACCGCAAACATCTTTCCCGATTTTATTTAGCGGGGCGCACCGCGCACCGATCGAGAGTACTCAATGGCTCAACTCAATCCGTCCGAGATCAGCGATCTCATCAAGTCCCGCATCAAGAATTTTGAAGCGGCGACCGAGTCTCGCAATACCGGCACGATCGTGTCGCTGCAGGACGGCATCGTCCGCATCCACGGTCTGTCCGACGCGCTGCAGGGTGAAATGCTCGAGTTCGAAGGCAACACCTTCGGCCTGGCACTGAACCTCGAGCGCGACTCGGTCGGCGCCGTCGTGCTCGGCCCCTACCAGCATCTCGCGGAAGGCCAGACGGTGAAGACCACCGGCCGCATCCTCGAAGTGCCGGTCGGCGAAGCGCTGCTCGGTCGCGTGGTGAACGCGCTCGGCCAGCCCATCGACGGCAAGGGCCCGATCAACGCCACGGAAAAGAGCCCGATCGAAAAGATCGCGCCGGGCGTCATCGCGCGCCAGTCGGTGAGCCAGCCGGTGCAGACCGGTTACAAGGCCATCGACGCGATGGTCCCGATCGGCCGCGGTCAGCGCGAGCTGATCATCGGCGATCGCCAGACCGGCAAGACCGCGATCGCGATCGACGCGATCATCAACCAGAAGTCTTCGGGCATTAAGTGCATCTACGTGGCCATCGGCCAGAAGGCGAGCTCGATCGCCAACGTGGTGCGCAAGCTCGAGCAGTTCGGCGCCATGTCGTACACCACGGTCGTCGCCGCCTCGGCCTCCGAGTCGCCGGCCCTGCAGTTCATCGCGCCGTACTCCGGCTGCTCGATGGGCGAGTACTTCCGCGACAAGGGCGAAGACGCGCTGATCATCTATGACGATCTGTCCAAGCAGGCCGTCGCGTATCGCCAGGTTTCACTGCTGCTGCGCCGCCCGCCGGGCCGCGAAGCATTCCCCGGCGACGTGTTCTATCTCCACTCGCGCCTGCTGGAACGTGCGGCCCGCGTGAACCCGGAATACGTCGAGAAGATCACCAACGGCGCCGTCAAGGGCAAGACCGGCTCGCTCACCGCGCTGCCGATCATCGAAACCCAGGCCGGTGACGTGTCGGCGTTCGTTCCGACGAACGTCATCTCGATCACCGACGGCCAGATCTTCGTGGAAACGGATCTGTTCAACGCCGGTATCCGTCCCGCCATGAACGCCGGTATCTCGGTGTCGCGCGTCGGTGGCGCCGCCCAGACCAAGGCGATCAAGAAGCTCGGCGGCGGTGTCCGTCTGGCCCTGGCGCAGTACCGCGAACTCGCGGCCTTCGCACAGTTCGCCTCGGACCTCGACGAAGCCACCCGCAAGCAGCTCGAGCGTGGCCAGCGCGTCACCGAGCTGATGAAGCAGAAGCAGTACGCGCCGCTGTCCGTCGCCCAGATGACCGCCACGCTGTATGCGGTGGAAAAGGGCTACATCGACAGGATCGACGTCGCCAAGGTGCTCGCCTGGGAAGAAGGCCTGCACCAGTACCTCGCCAGCGGCAGCGCTGCGTTGATGGCGAAGATCAACGAGAAGGGCGACTGGAACGATGCCATCGAAGCCGAGCTGAAGGCCGCGATGGACGCGTACGTGAAGCAGTCGGCGATCTGACGAGCAGAATCCAATGGCCGGCGCCAAGGAAATCCGCACCAAGATCAAAAGCGTGAAGAACACGCAGAAGATCACGCGTGCGATGGAAAAGGTGGCGATGTCCAAGATGCGTCGTGCGCAGGAGCGCATGGCGCGTGCACGGCCCTACGCGGAGAAGATCCGCCTGGTGCTGGGACATCTTGCTTCCGCCAATCTCGAGTACAAGCACACGTATACGGTCGAGCGACCGGTCAAGCGCGTGGCGTATCTCATCGTCTCGTCGGACCGCGGCCTCGCGGGCGGCCTGAACATGAATGCGTTCCGCGTCGCGGTGCGCGCCATCAAGGAATGGAAGGACCAGAACGTCGATGTCGACGTGGCCCTGATCGGCAACAAGTCGATCTCGTTCTTCCGGCGCATCGGCGGCACGGTGCTGGGCACGGCGAACCAGCTCGGCGACAAGCCGCAGCTCTCGCAGGTCCTGGGCGTGATCAAGGTGCTGACCGATGCCTACCGCAACGGCCAGGTCGATCGCGTGTTCCTGCTCTCGACCGAGTTCGTGAACACCATGACGCAGAAGCCGACGATCCGTCAGCTGCTGCCGGTGGTGCCGGTCAAGGAAGAGGGCCTGCTCTCGCACTGGGACTACATCTACGAGCCGTCCAGTGCGGAACTGATGGACACGGTGCTGCAGCGCTACATCGAGTCGCAGGTCTACCAGGCCGTGATCGAGAACGCCGCGTCCGAGCAGTCGGCGCGCATGGTGGCGATGAAGTCGGCCTCGGACAACGCGGGCAAGATCATCGGCGCCTTGCAGCTCACCTATAACAAGGCGCGCCAGGCGAGCATCACCAAGGAATTGTCGGAAATTGTCGGCGGCGCAGCCGCAATCAGCGGTTAACCATTGGACGGGGCAACAGCCCCGCTTGAGAGTAATTAAATGGCTACTGGAAAGATTGTTCAGATCATCGGTGCGGTCGTCGACGTGGAATTCCCGCGCGACTCGATCCCCAAGGTTTACGACGCACTCAAGGTCGAAGGCGCTGACCTGACCCTGGAAGTCCAGCAGCAGCTCGGCGACGGCACCGTCCGCACGATCGCGCTGGGTACCTCGGATGGTCTGAAGCGCGGGCTGGTGTGCCGCAACACCGGCGCGCCGATCTCGGTGCCGGTGGGCAAGGCCACGCTCGGCCGCATCATGAACGTGCTCGGCGAGCCGATCGACGAAGCCGGCGAAGTGAAGGCCGAGCAGCACTGGGCCATTCACCGCCCGGCGCCGAGCTACGAAGACCAGGCCGGTTCGACGGAACTGCTGGAAACCGGCATCAAGGTCATCGACCTGCTCTGCCCGTTCGCCAAGGGCGGCAAGGTCGGCCTGTTCGGCGGCGCCGGCGTGGGCAAGACCGTGAACATGATGGAGCTCATCAACAACATCGCCAAGGAACACTCGGGCCTGTCCGTGTTCGCCGGCGTGGGTGAGCGTACCCGTGAAGGCAACGACTTCTACCACGAGATGGCGGAGTCGAAGGTCATCAACACGGAGAACCTCAACGAATCGAAGGTCGCGATGGTGTACGGCCAGATGAACGAGCCGCCGGGCAACCGTCTGCGCGTGGCGCTGACCGGCCTGACGATGGCCGAGTACTTCCGCGACGAAGGCCGCGACATCCTTTTCTTCGTCGACAACATCTATCGCTACACGCTGGCCGGTACCGAAGTGTCGGCGCTGCTCGGCCGCATGCCGTCGGCGGTGGGTTACCAGCCCACGCTCGCCGAGGAAATGGGCGTGCTGCAGGAGCGCATCACCTCGACCAAGGTCGGCTCGATCACCTCGATCCAGGCCGTGTACGTGCCCGCGGACGATCTCACCGATCCGTCGCCGGCCACCACGTTCGCGCACTTGGACTCCACCGTCGTGCTCTCGCGTGACATCGCGTCGCTGGGTATCTACCCGGCCGTGGATCCGCTCGACTCGACGTCGCGCCAGCTCGACCCGAACGTCATCGGCAACGAGCACTACAACACCGCCCGTGACGTGCAGGGCGTGCTGCAGCGCTACAAGGAACTGAAGGACATCATCGCGATCCTGGGCATGGACGAACTGTCGGAAGACGACAAGAAGGCCGTGGCCCGCGCGCGCAAGATCCAGCGCTTCCTCTCGCAGCCGTTCCACGTGGCCGAAATCTTCACCGGCTCGCCGGGCAAGTACGTGTCGCTGAAGGAGACCATCCGCGGCTTCCGCGGCATCGTCGACGGCGCCTACGATCACCTGCCCGAGCAGGCGTTCTACATGGTCGGCACGATCGACGAAGCCGTCGAAAAGTCGAAGAAGCTCTAAGACCCGACTCCTCAGGCTCACACGCTCATGGCTACCCTCCACGTCGACATCGTCGCTGCCGAAGGCCACATCTATTCCGGCGATGCGTCGATGCTGTTCGCGCCGGCGGCGATGGGTGAAGTCGGTATCGCACCGCGTCACGCTCCGCTGCTGACCACGCTCAAGCCGGGAACGGTGCGTGTGAAGCTCGCCGACGGCTCCGAACTGCCGTTCTTCGTCGGCGGCGGCATCCTCGAAGTGCAGCCCCACCTGGTCACGGTGTTGGCCGATACCGCGCTGCGCGGTGAGGATGCGGACGAAGCGGCCGCAGCTGCGTCCAAGGCGGAAGCCGAGGCCAAGCTGGCCGGCGCCAAGAGCGAGATGGACATCGCCAAGGCCAACGAGGAAGTCACGATGGCCGCTGCGCGCTACGAGTTCGTCAAGAAGCTGAAGTCACCCACGCGCTGATCCCACCGTCCAGCGCCGTAGGGAAAGGCCGCGCACTGCGCGGCCTTTTTTATTGGGCGGCAGGTTCGTCGGTCCGCGAAGTAGCCCGGGTGCAACCCGGGGCTTTTGCTCCGAAGGGGGAGACACCCCGGGTTGCACCCGGGCTACGGTCGCGAGTTCGGACTCCGCCACCGTAGCCCGGACGAAGTCCGGGATTGCCGCCGCGCTCCGCCTCCTGAAGACCAAGGCCTCCGCTTGTCCCGGTAGTAAAGTTGGCGCCGCACACTGCACGCCCGTACGGGCTCCCGGTCGACCATGAAAAACGAAAGCAAACCGTCGAAGAAAGAAGCTCCGGCGCCGCATCCGCTTCACGTCGTGATCCTCGCGGCCGGCAAGGGCACGCGGATGAAGTCCACGCTGCCCAAGGTGCTGCATCGACTCGCGGGCCGGCCGATGCTGGACCACGTGCTGCAGACCGCGCGTGCGCTGGGCGCCGCGGCCTGCCACGTCGTGATCGGCGCTGGCGCCGGCAGCGTGCGCAGCTGGTATGCGCAGGCCCATCCGGACGCCACCGATGTCGCCTTCGTCGTGCAGGAACCGCAGCTCGGCACAGGTCACGCGGTGCAGCAGGCGATGCCGGGCATTCCGGACGCTGCGCGCGTGCTCGTGCTGTACGGCGACGTGCCGCTGATCGAGGCGGGCACGCTGTCCGAACTGCTCGCCACCGCCGGCAGCGCGATGGGCATCCTCGTGGCGCAGATGGATGATCCGCACGGCTACGGTCGCATCCTGCGCCGGGCAGGGAAGGTCGCCGGCATCGTCGAGGAAAAGGACGCGACACCGGCGCAGCGGCGCATCCAGGAGATCAACACCGGCGTGCTGTGCGGGCCGGCCAAGTCGATGCGGGAATGGCTGTCGAAGATCCGCAACGACAACTCGCAGGGCGAGTTCTATCTGACCGATCTGGTGCGCCTCGCGGTGCGCGACCGCGTGCGCGTCCACACCACCTGCGTGAGTGCCGCCGCCGAAGTGCAGGGCGTCAACGATCGCCTGCAGCTCGCCACGCTGGAACGCAGCTACCAGCGGCAGCAGGCAGAGCGGCAGATGCGCCTGGGCGTCGCGATGGCGGATCCGGATCGTTTCGACCTGCGCGGCAGCCTGCTGTGCGGGCAGGACGTGTTCCTCGACGTGGGCGTCGTCATCGAAGGCGAGGTCGAGCTGGGCGACCACGTGTACGTCGGGCCCTACACGGTGCTCAAGGATGCGAAGGTCGGCGCGGACACGCGCATCGAGTCGCACTGCGTGCTCGACAACGCGATCGTCGGCCGCTCCTGCCGCATCGGTCCCTACGCGCGCCTGCGGCCCGAGGCGCAGCTCGCCGACGAGGTCCATGTCGGCAATTTCGTCGAGATCAAGAAGAGCAAGCTCGGCCACGCGTCGAAGGCCAATCATCTGGCCTATATCGGCGATGCCACCGTCGGCGCACGCGTGAACATCGGCGCGGGCGTCATCACCTGCAATTACGACGGCGCCCACAAGCACCACACGGTGATCGGCGACGACGCCTTCATCGGCACCGACTCGCAGCTCATCGCACCGGTGACGATCGGTGCGGGTGCCTACATCGCGGCCGGCTCCAGCATTTCAAAGGATGCGCCGCCGCAGCAACTCACGATCTGTCGCGCGCGCGATCAGCGTTCGCTGCCGTGGAAGCGTCCGGTCAAGAAGAAGTGAAGTAGAGCGCGACAACCGTAGCCCGGACGAAGTCCGGGATTGCGCTCCGTATTCGAGGGGAGCCCCGCTCTTTCGCTTCGCGAAATTCAACGTCCGGGCTACGGTTTCTGCAGTGCCGCCGCCGCGCGCGCCAGATCTTCGGGCGTATCGACATCGACTGCCGCATGCTGCATCGGCAACGCGCGCACCGCGGCGCGGTTCGCATGCAGCACGGCGCGCGCACCCTGGTCGCCGTCGAGCGTCATCAGGGCTTCGAAATGCGGCGCCGGGAACAGGCAGGGCGGGCCGAGCCGTTCGCCGTAATCGGCAGCGACGATCGCAAGCGGATGCGCGCGATGTTCGCGTACCAGTTCGGCGAGATCTTCAGCGCTCACCATCGGCTGGTCGGCGAGCATGACCAGCACCGCATCCGGCGACGGTGACGCTGTGACGACGCTGCGCACGCCGAACGCCAGCGAGTGGCCCATGCCCCGTGTCCACTCGAGGTTGTGCGCGATCCCGACGGCGATTTCCGCGAGCTGCGCGGCGACCGCCTCGTGTTCCGCGCCCGTCACCACGTGAACCGGAAGCCCGGTCGCGATCGCCGCATCCGCGGCGCGTCGCACGAGGCTGCGACCCTCGATGCATTGAAGCTGCTTGAGCGCGCCGAAGCGGCGCGCGGTACCGGCGGCGAGGATGACGATCGCAATCCTGGCGCCGGATGTCGTCACCGAACTCAGCGATGAATCGGTTCGCGCGTCGCGCTGAGCGCGCCGCCGCCGGTGCGATTCGCCACCGACAGCATCTCCGCCGCGATCGCCAGCGCGATCTCTTCCGGCGTCTCCGATCCGATGTCGAGGCCGGCGGGTGCACGCAGGCGTTCGGCGGTCAGGCCGGTGGCTTCCATCAGCCGTTCCGCGCGGCGGCGTGCACCGACGGCGCCGAGATAGGCCAGCGGCGCGTCGCGCAGCGCGCGCAGGTAGGCGATGTCGTGCTCGAGGTTGTGCGTCATCACCATCGCGAACGTGCGCGCGTCGAGGATCACCTGCTGTGCGAGCCGTTCGGGCGCGACTTCGCGCGGATCGATCGCCTGCACGCGCCAGCCCAGATGCTCCAGCGTGCGCGCCAACGACGATGCGCTGGCGTTGGCCCCGATCAGCACGGCAGCGCAGGGCGGTTGCAGCGATTCGACAAACAGCTCGGCCGTGCCTTGTGACGACGCCAGGCTGACGATGCCGGGCTTGGCAGGCGGTGCCGCAGCCAAGGCAGCGCTCAGCTCTGCATCTTCCAGCTCGTCGAGCACGACGCTCTCCGAGCGCAGCCAGTGCCGTGGCCTGTGCAGGCAATGCCCGTCAACGCGGAACAAGGTCGCCAGGCTGCCGTTGCGCCGCGCCCCGAGTACGGCATCCACCTGCTCCGCGAACTGCCAGTCCGCGGGCGCGCGCAGCGGCTCCACCAGCACTTCCAGCTCGCCGCCGCAGCCCATCTCGATCATCACGTCCTGCCCGTGCTCGCGGTCGTAGCGCAGGATGCGCGCCTCGCCGGCCGCGATCGCCTCGCGTGCCCGCGCCGCGATGTCCTGCTCCGGGCAACCGGCCGACAGGCCACGCACGATGCGGCCATCACCGTGAACGAGCATGCGCGCGCCCGCGCGGCGAAACGTCGAGCCCTGCGTGCGCGTCAGCGTCACCAGCGCCGCATCGGGCCGATCGGCCGGCAACGCACGCAGCGCCGCGAGCAACGCGGCGAATTCCTGCGGCGTGTTCATCGATGGACGTCGGACGGAGCCGTCGGCTCCGGGTTCAGGAAAGAATGCACCGCGCCTCAGGCCTTGAGCTGCTTGACCAGCGGCAGCTTGCGGATGCGCTGCCCGGTAGCGGCGTAGATCGCATTCGCCAGCGCCGGCGCCAGCGGCGGCACGCCGGGTTCGCCGACGCCGGTGGGCGGCTCCGGCGACGCCACGATGTGCACCTCGATCACCGGCATCTCGTTGATGCGCAGCGGCGTGTAGGTATGGAAGTTGGTTTCCTGCACCGCGCCCTTGTCGAGCGTGATCGCGTTGTGCAGCGCTGCGCTGAGCGCAAAGCCGATGCCGCCCTCCATCTGCGCGCGCACGACGTCCGGGTTGATCGCCAAACCGCAGTCGACGGCGCAGACCACGCGATCCACGCGCAGCTTGCCGTCGGTGATCGTCACTTCGACGACTTCGGCGACGATGCTGCTGAAGGATTCCTGCACCGCGATGCCGCGCCCGCGCCTGGCCTTGCCTTCGCCCGGCTTCAGCGGCGTGCCCCAGCCGGCCTTCTCGGCCGCAAGTTCCAGCACCGCGCGATGGCGCGGATGATCAGCCATCGCCTTGCGCCGGAACTCGAAGGGATCGACACCCGCCTGCGCGGCGAGCTCGTCGATCATCGATTCCTTCGCGAACGCCGTGTGGGTGTGGCCCACCGAGCGCCACCACTGCACCGGCACACCGGTCTCCGGCGAATGCAGATCAATGTGCACGTTGGCAGCGGCGTAGTGCTCGAAGCAGCCTTCAACCGACGTGTGATCGACGCCGTCCTTGATCATGAAGGGCTCGAACGGCGTGCCCTTGATGATCGACTCGCCGATCACGCGCTGCTCCCACGCCAGGATGCCGCCGTCCTTGTCCAGCGCCGCGCGCACGCGGTGCAGGAACATCGGACGGAAGTAGCCGGCGCGCATGTCGTCCTCGCGCATCCACACCAGCTTCACCGGAACCTTGTGCCCCTGCGCGCGCGCGGCCTTGGCCAGCGACACCGCTTCGAGCACGTAGTCGCTCTTCGGATTCGCGCGGCGACCGAAGCTGCCGCCGGCGTAGAGCTGGTGGATCGTGACCTGCTCGGGCTTGAGCCCCAGCAGCTTGGCGACGTTGGCCTGGTCGACGGTCTGGAACTGCTCGCCGTTCCAGATCTCGCAATCCTGGTCACGGATCTGCACCAGGCAGTTCATCGGCTCCATCGCGGCGTGCGCAAGATGCGGGAACTCGTACTCGGCCTGCACCACCTTGCCGGCCTTGGCCAGCACCGCCACGGCATCGCCTTCGTGCTTGGCGACTGCGCCCGGCTTGTCGAGCAGCGTGCGGTACTGCGCCATCAGTTCGGTGCTGCCGAGCTTCAGCGCGGCGCTGTCGTCCCACTCGGTGACTAGCGCGTCACGGCCCTGCCGTGCCACCCAGGTGTTCTTCGCCAGCACCGCGACGCCACCGCGATAGCCGGTGCCACCGTCGAACTGCACGACGTCGACGACGCCGGTGATCGCGCGCGCCTTCGCGGCATCGACGCTCTTGAGCTTGCCGCCGAAGCTGGGCGCGTAGGCGACCACGGCGACCAGCATGTCCGGCAGCTTCATGTCCTGCGTGAACATCGCGCTGCCGTCGGTCTTGCCGCTCGAATCCTTGCGGCCGAGCTTCTGCTGGCCGATCAGCTTGAAGTCCTTCGGATCCTTGAGGACCAGAGTTTCCGGCACGGCCTGCTTGCCGGCCGCCTCGGCCAACTCGCCGAACGTCGCCTTGCGCCCGGACTCGGCGTGACTGACGACGCCCTTGGAGACCGTCAGGCTCCCGACCGGAACCTTCCACTCCTGCGCGGCAGCGGACACCAGCATCGCGCGCGCCGCGGCGCCGGCGCGGCGCATCTGCTCATGCGAGCTGGCCATGGCGTTGCTGCCGCCAGTGCCCTGCGAGCCGCCCGTCTGCGCATTGCCGTAGCGCTTGGCATCGGCCGGCGCGCCTTCGACGCTGACCTGATCCCAGTCCGCATCCAGTTCCTCGGCGGCCAGGGTGGCCAGGCCGGTGTACGTGCCCTGGCCCATTTCCAGGTGCTTGGCGACGATGATCACGCGGTTGTCGGGCGTGATGCGGACGAAGGCGTTGGGTTCGAAGACGGTCGCAGCAGTTGCGCTGCCGCCGCCGGACGGCGCGGACGCGGGCTTGCACGCGCTCAGCGCCGGCCCGATGCAGACTCCGACGGCGAGGCCACCGACGCCTTGCAGAAACGCGCGACGGCTCAGATTGGCAGGAGCGGGTAGTTCAAGTGCGGCCGTCGTCGACGCGACGGACCCGGAGAAGCGTTCGAGGATGCGCATGTCGGCTCCCGGTCAGGCCTTGGGCGCGGACTGCGCCGCGTCGTGGATCGCGGCGCGGATGCGCTGGTAGGTGGCGCAGCGGCAGACGTTGCCGCTCATGGCCGCATCGATATCCGCATCGCTGGGCGCCGGGTTGGACTTGAGCAGCGCGGTGGCCGCCATGATCTGGCCGGACTGGCAGTAGCCGCACTGGACCACGTCCAGCTTGCGCCATGCCGCCTGCACGTTCTTGCCGACCGGATCGGTGTGCACCGCCTCGATCGTCGTGATCGCGCGACCCTGCGCGGCGGCCACCGGCGTGACGCAGGCGCGCGTCGGCTGTCCATCCAGGTGCACGGTGCACGCACCGCACAGCGCCATGCCGCAGCCGAACTTGGAGCCGGTCAGGCCGGCCTCGTCGCGCAGGAACCACAGCAAGGGCATCGAAGGGTCGCCTTCGAATACCGTCTCTTTACCGTTGACGTTCAACTTGAGCATTGGGGGTGGCCTCTGGCTTCCGTCCGTCTCGCAATGGTACCGATCTGTATCGCGGCCTGCTGACCGCGGAAGCGCGAATATCCGTGGCGCCTTCAACGATGCGAGATCGATGCCACGGCGGTTCTGGTGGCGACGACATAAAATGGCGGCCGCCCTTCCCAGGGACCCGCATCTCCTCCCTGCTTCGCCGACCGTCTCCCTCCAGACCCTCATGTGCGGAATCGTTGGTGCCGTCGCCGATCGTGACGTCACACCCATCCTGATCGAGGGCCTGCGCCGCCTCGAATACCGCGGCTACGACTCGGCCGGCATCGCCTTGCTGACCGCTGCCGGCACCGTGGAACGGCGACGCGCCCAGGGCAAGGTGCAGCAGCTCGCCGACGCCATCGAGGCGTCGCCGGTGCAGGGCCTGCGCGGCATCGCCCACACGCGCTGGGCCACGCACGGCGTGCCCAGCGAGCGCAACGCGCACCCGCACATGTCCGAAGGACAGATCGCGCTGGTCCACAACGGCATCATCGAAAACCACGAGCGACTGCGCGCGGAGCTGAAGGCGGCGGGCTACGTCTTCACGTCCGAGACCGATACCGAGGTCGTCGCGCACCTGCTCAACCAGTGCTTCAAGCGCAGCAACGATCTGCTCAAGGCGATGCACGAGACGGTCTCGCGGCTGCACGGCGCCTACGCGATCGTGGCGCTGGACCGCCGTGAACCCGACCGCCTGGTCTGCGCGCGTGCCGGTTGCCCGGTCGTGCTCGGCGAAGGCGAGGGCGAGACGAAGGGCGAGTTCTACGTGGCGTCGGACGTGCAGGCGCTGCTGCCACAGACGCGCCAGTTCCGGTTTCTGGAAGAAGGCGACGTCGCGGAGATCGGCCCGCGCGGCATCGCGATCTTCGACGCCAAGGGCCAGGCCGTCGATCGCCCGTTGCGCGAGTCCGAGCTGTCGGCGGACGCCGTCGAGCGCGGCGACTACGCGCACTACATGCTCAAGGAAATCTTCGAGCAGCCGCGCGCCATCGGCGACACGCTGGCCGAGCGCATCACCGGCAATCGCGTGCTCGAAGCCTCGTTCGGCCCGCGCGCCAAGGACATCCTGCCCAAGGTCCGCGGCGTGCACATCGTCGCCTGCGGCACCAGCTATCACGCCGGCCTG
Source organism: Panacagrimonas perspica (assembly GCF_004364935.1). Taxonomy (GTDB): domain Bacteria; phylum Pseudomonadota; class Gammaproteobacteria; order Nevskiales; family Nevskiaceae; genus Panacagrimonas; species Panacagrimonas perspica. The sequence goes on from NZ_SOBT01000013.1 coordinate 87,772, forward strand.
ATCGCGCGGTACTACATCGAGCAGGGCGCACGGCTGCCCTGCACGGTGGAAGTGGCGAGCGAGTTTCGCTATCGCCGGCCGGTGGTGTTGCCCGGCACGTTGCTGATCGCGATTTCGCAGTCCGGCGAAACCGCGGACACGCTCGCTGCGCTGCGCTACGCGCGTGAACTCGGATATCTCGCCACCGCGACGATCTGCAACGTGCCCGAGTCGTCGCTGGTTCGCGAAGCCGACCTCGTGCTGATGACGCGCGCCGGTCCCGAGATCGGCGTGGCCTCGACCAAGGCCTTCACGACGCAGCTTGCCGCGTTGTCGCTGCTCGGGCTCGTGCTGGCCCGTCACAACGGCATGGAAGCCGCGATCGAAGCCGAGTTCGTCCGCCAGATTGCGCACGTGCCCGAAGTCGTCGAGAAGACGCTGGCACTCGAGCCGAAGATCCGCGAATGGGCGGCGCACTTCGCCAACAAGCATCACGCGCTGTTCCTCGGTCGCGGCCCGACGTTCCCGGTTGCGATGGAAGGCGCCCTCAAGCTCAAGGAAATCTCGTACATCCACGCCGAGGCCTACGCCGCCGGCGAACTCAAGCACGGCCCGCTGGCACTGGTCGACGAAGACATGCCGGTGATCGCCGTTGCACCGAACAACGCGCTGCTGGAAAAGCTGAAGTCCAATCTGCAGGAAGTGCGCGCACGCGGCGGCAAGCTGTATGTCATCGCGGATCCCAACACGGGTTTCGTCTCCGAGCCGGGCACCGAAGTGCTGCTGATGCCCGAGCACATCGAAGCCGTGCAGGCGCCGCTGGTCTATACGATTCCGCTGCAGCTATTGGCTTATCACGTGGCGGTGATTCGTGGGACGGACGTGGATCAGCCGCGCAATCTCGCGAAGAGCGTGACGGTGGAATGACGGGGACTAGCGACACCCCGTATGTTCCGAGCAATTAAAGTCGTGAACAAGTAATTAAAGTCGTGAACTCGCAATTAGAGTCGTGAACTGAAGTTGGGATCACCCGACCTCGAGGCAAATTGATATTTGAGGCAGTTCGCGTCTCAAGTGCCCCGCGTTTTTGGACTTAGAGCCAAGGCCGAATGGCCGAACGCGACGATCTTCATCGCACGGTAGCGCGTCTCTTCGAGCTGCCACGAGAATGGCCCATCCACGGCGATGCGTGGCTTTGCGTGCCGCGTAAACAATAATAATGCTACGCTGCGCAACACGCTAGGGTAAGGCGATTCAGAATGATCCGTTGCCATCTCTCCACGTTCATGGGGCGCGACAGGCTTCGTATTGCTGACGTCTCACGGTTGACTGGGCTCAACCGGAGTCTGGTCACGGCGCTCTACCGTGGCACGGCGACGCGAGTTGAGTTACCCGCCCTCAGCAAGCTGTGTCAGCTGTTTAAGTGCCAGGTGGGCGATCTTCTGGAGTTTGTGCCGCCGATCAGGAACGGGGATTCCGCATGAGCCTTGGCCCTAACCGATGGCATGTCATCGCCGAATCCACGTTTCCTTGGGAACGCGAGGCGCTGGAATGGCTGCGCGCCCAGCTTCCGAACCAAGATCCCTGGCACGTCTGGACCAACTTCGAGTTCATCGATGACGAGGGAAAGGTCAACGAGGTTGATGCGCTTGCGCTGACCCCGGCGGGGCTGGTCTTGGTCGAGATCAAATCGCGCCCCGGAACCGTCACTGGCGACGCGCACACTTGGACCTGGACCACGGATGGACGAGAGCGCTCATACGACAACCCGCTGCTTCTCACTGATCGAAAGTCAAAGCGCCTCGCGAGCCTGCTGAAACGCCAGTCAGCGATCATCAAGGCCAAGGTTCGATTGCCCTTCGTTGAGCCAGCAGTTTTTCTGTCTTCGGCAACGCTGACGATGCGCCTGCAAGGCAACGCAGCCGCCGGAGTTTTTCAACGCGGTCGCCCCGGGGCGCATGACGATAGCGGAATTGTTGGAGCGCTGGCCCGCGGTGTCCGCTCGATGTATCGGACTCCTGTCGATGGGCAACAGGTCAAAGCCATCGCGAAGGCGCTGGCTGAAGCGGGCATCCGGCCATCCAACAAATACCGCCGCGTCGGTGACTACCAGCTCGGCAAACTCATTGCCGACGGACCTTCGTATCAGGAGTGGGACGCCAAGCATGTCAGCGTTGATGTGCAACGTCGGATTCGCATCTACAACCTTGCCACTGCAAGCAGTCCTGAAGCCCGCGAAACGCGAGTCCGGCAGGCGCAGCGTGAATTCACCGTCCTGGAGGGAATCGAGCACAGCGGCGTGCTTCGCTGTCGGGAATACAAGGACACCGAGCTCGGGCCAGCGCTGATCTTCGAACATGATCCCAAGGCGGTTCGCCTCGATCATTTTCTGCGTGACGAGCCGCAAAAGTTGGGCGTGGACCAGCGCCTCCAGTTGGTGCGCGGCATCGCTGAGGTGTTGGCATTTGCCCACTCGCGTCGTCTGTACCACCGCGCTCTCGGACCGCAGAGCGTGCTGGTAAAAGGTACTGATAACGGCGAGCTTCGCGTCCAGCTAATGAACTGGCAGACCGCTGCGCGCAATCCAGGTGCCGGCTCTGCTACCGGCACGATTCATCACACCACGGGCACGCAACACGTCGAAGACTATGTCGACGATCCGGGGCTGGTGTATCTCGCGCCGGAAACCACACGTGCTGATCCTGCGCATGGTGCCGAACTGGATGTGTTTTCTCTTGGCTGTCTAACGTACCTCATCTTTAGCGGTGAAGCGCCCGCAGCAAGCACCCTCGAGCTTTCTACGAAGCTGCGTGAAGGCCAAGGCCTGCGTCTGTCCAATGTTTTGGATGGGTGCAGTCCCAAGCTCCTCGAGCTGGTTCAGTACTCCACGAATCCGGAAGTCATCACCCGCTACGATTCCATCCGCGATTTCCTGAGCGAACTCGACGCGGTCGAAGATGAACTGACCGCGCCAGATCCCGAGCAGACCGTTGACCCGAGCCAGGCACGCGCGGAGGATAGAGTCGACGGTGGATTCACGGTCGTGCGCCGGATGGGACGCGGCTCGTCAAGCGACGCGTTGCTCGTCAAGCCGGATGGAAGCGACGAGCAGCTCATTCTCAAGGTCGCAGTCGACGTATCTCACACCGAAAACCTCTCGGCTGAAGCCGACGCGCTCAGAAAGCTCCGCCATCCCAACATCGTTGAGCTGCGCGACGTCCGCACGGTCGCAGGTCGTACGGCTCTGCTGCTGAGGAGCGCTGGCAATGACACCTTGGCGCAGTTGCTCAAGCAGGGTCGGCTATCGCTCGACATGCTGCAGCGGTTTGGCGAGGAGCTGATCGATGCCGTCCGTCATCTGGAAGACCGCGCTGTCGTGCATCGCGACATCAAGCCCGACAACATCGGCATTGCCGATTCGCGCACGGGTCGCAAGCAGCTGGTCCTGTTTGATTTCTCACTCACGCGCGTTCCGCCGGAAAACATCTCGGCGGGCACGCCCCCGTACCTGGACCCCTTCCTGCCGTTGCGACCGCACCGCAGCTGGGATCTTCACGCCGAGCGCTTTGCGGCGGCCGTCACGCTATATGAGATGGCGGTGGGTCGCGTGCCTACATGGGGTGACGGACAGACGGCGCCTCATATGATCGACGTCGAAGCCAAGATCGACCTCGACATCTTCCATCCGGCCGTACGTGAGCCTCTCGCCGCCTTCTTCGTCACGGCGCTGCGCCGCGACTTCAAGGAGCGCTACGACAACGCAGAGGACATGCTTCGCCACTGGCGCGCCGTATTCGAGCGGGCAACCACGGCGCACCCAATTTCAAAATCGGACGACGCCGCGTTCGAGACGTTGGCCTTCACGGTCACCGCACAGACCACCATGGCCGAGCTGGGCTACAGCCTGGAGGCACAAGACGCCCTGGAGCGCATGGGCGTCCAGAGTGTTGCCAAGCTGCTCGCCGTCAACCGCATTGAGTTCCGCTATCTGCGCGGTGTGGGCGACAAGGTGCGCAAGGAAATCCGGATCAAGGCCAAGGAACTGGCTCGCCTGCGTCCGGACCTCACGCACGGCCGGACGACGCTGCACGAAAGCGACGAGGTCGACACCGATTCCGGCAAGCTGCCGGTCACCGTCAACGAATTGGCCGCATCTCTGTTGCCCAAACGTCCTGTCGGTGACGAGCGCCCAGAAGATGCCGCACTCGCCCATTTCTTGGGCCTCGAAGGGCCGGGCGCAGCTCGCTGGCCGTCGATCGGTGATGCAGCGCAGTCCTCGAACGTTGATCGCACCACACTCACGGAGACGTTGATCCGCGCCCGCGAGCGCTGGCTCAAGAACAACAAGGCCATCACCGAACTTCGTCAGCAAATCGAGGCTCTCCTGACCGCGCAAGGTAATGTCATGACCGCAGATGAGGCGGCGCTGGCCTTACTGGCGTTGCGCGGCTGCGCGCTACAGGACGACGCTGATCGGATGCGTCTGGCTCACGCGGTGATCCGTGCAGCGGTCGAAGCCGAGCGGCATCGCGACCAGCCGCGTTTCGACGTATTTGATCAAGGCTCGGTGCCGCTCGTGGCGGTGTCATCGGCGTGGGCCGACTTTGCGCGCCGCCTAGGCGAGGTCGCGGATACCTGCGCGCTGTCGGACCCCCTTTACCCACCGTCTCGTGCGCTCGAGGCCATCGAAGGCGTACTGCAACCTTTGAGTACGGTCGCAGCAACGGATGTCGCTGCGGGCATCCCGCTGCCGCAGCCCATCGCCCCCTCCCGACTGCTGCGTTTGGCCACGATGGCCTCGCGCAAGGCTTCGCTATCCAGCCGCCAAGAGATCTACCCGCGCGGCATGAGCGCATTGCAGTCACTCAAGCACTCCGTGGGTGCTGTACTCGGTGCTCAGCTTCTCAAACCGTCGGAGATTCAGGATCGCGTGCGTGGCCGGTACCCGGAGGCAGAGCGGCTCCCGGGCCATCCTCATCTCGACCGTTTGCTGGAGGAAGCGGGTGTTCCGCTGGAATGGGATCCACATGCCGCCAACGGTGCCGGTGCGTATCGGCGCAGGACGCTTTCGGGCAGCCTGACCGTAGGGTTGACGACCCAATTCGGCAGCCGACGCCCCACAGCGCGGGGCAGCGAGTCGGGTCAGCCCGACGCGGACGCGACGGAAGCATCGTCGATCGAGCAGCGCCTGCAGCGGGTGCTAAAGGACGGCGGCCTGCTCACGCTCACCGTCGACCCTCGTCTGGCGCAGGCCGCCGAATCTGAGTTGCTCCGGCGCTTCGGTGCGGTTGCAGGCGGTGCCGTAGAGAGGATCAATCTCGATGCGTTGTTGTTGGGCGAGATGCATCGCCAGGCCGAGGCGGCAAAAGTCCCATGGACCACTGTGTTGCGCGCCGACATCGCTGAGCCCGGCAATCGGGACTGGCGCAATCTGCTGGGTCTAGCCAAGCGCTGTGTCCCCGCGCTCAAGCGAGCACTATTCGAGCGGACTGCGCCGGCGCTGGTGGTCAATGGCGGCCTGCTGGCCCGCTATGAGCTGATGGAAATTCTGGTTGAGCTGGAATCACAGGTGGGCCGGCCTGGCCGCACGCCCGCTGCTTGGTTGTTGTTACCCACTCACCAGCCGGGGCTCGCCGTGATCGACGCAACGCCGGTGCCGCTCGTCAATGCGACGCGCGTGGTCGCATTACCTGCCGCGTGGATTCGGAATGTTCATCGGGCTGAGCCGCGCCACGCCGTGGCGACTTGAGCCACGACGTCACATAAAAACAAAGAGAAAACCTGCACGTGATTGACGCCCCCCGATTGCTTTCCGATCTCACACGCCAGCTCAAGAAGCTGGAAGACGATCTGCGCCAGCGCATCGGTGAGTTGCCGGAGCTCAAGACGAGTCTTCTGGCCGAATGGCAGACGGCGCGCGACGCCAACCGTGTGGCGGAAACGTTTGAGAGCTGGTCCGATCAGGTCATCACACAGGCGGGTGTGCACTGGCTGCTGAGCGGTGTTTTCCTGCGCTTCATCGAGGACAACCAGCTTGTCGAGCGCCCCTGGCTGGCCGGTACGCCGGACTCTGGGCGCCTGGCTCTGGCGCGTGACCGGCATGAAGCCTATTTCCGTGCTCACCCGACCGAAAGCGACCGCGAGTACCTGCTGCATGCGTTCCGCGAAGCCGGCGCGCTGCCGGGCCTGCAAACCTTCTTCGATGCGACGCATAACCCGGTCTTTCGGCTTGGCATCAGCGGTGATGCCGCGATGGCACTGCGTCAGTTTTGGCAGCAGATCGATCCCAACACCGGCGCGCTGCTGCATGACTTCACCGATCCAGACTGGAATACCCGTTTCCTCGGCGACCTCTACCAGGACCTGAGCGAAGCCACGCGCAAGCGCTACGCGCTGCTGCAAACGCCGGAGTTCGTCGAGGAATTCATCCTCGACCGCACGCTCACCCCGGCTATCCGCGAGTTCGGTTTTCGCGAAGTACGGCTGATCGATCCCACCTGCGGCAGTGGCCACTTCTTGCTCGGCGCCTTTCACCGGCTGGTGGAGGAGTGGACGCGTGCGGAGCCCGCACGCAACCGCCGCGACATCGCGCAGAAGGCGCTCGATGCCGTCACCGGCGTAGATCTCAATCCCTTTGCGGTGGCCATCGCGCGCTTCCGCCTATGGGTCGCGGCGCTCAAGGTCGGCGAAGTGCATCGCCTGGCCGCGGCGCCGAACTTCAAGCTCAACGTGGCGATCGGGGACAGCCTGCTGCACGGCAAGCGCTTTGGCCTGACGGCGACCGAGGGTATGTTTGAGGGCGCCGAACACTATGCCGGAACGGGACTAGCGCACGCCTACGCCGGCGAGGATCTGGACGAGGTCAACCGCATCCTCGGGCGGCAGTACCACGCGGTGGTCGGCAATCCGCCATACATCATCGTCAAGGACGCCGCGCTCAACGCGGCCTACCGGCAGCGCTATGCGAGCTGCCACATGAAGTATTCGCTCGGCGCGCCGTTTACCGAACGCTTCTTCGAACTCGCGACCACCGGCAACGGCAAGCCGGCTGGCTACGTTGGCATGATCACGGCCAACAGTTTCATGAAGCGCGAGTTCGGCGCCAAGCTCATCGAGCAGGTGCTGCCGCGGCTGGATCTGATCAATGTGGTCGATACGTCCGGTGCCTACATACCGGGCCACGGCACGCCGACCGTAATCCTCTTCGGTCGCCATCGCGCACCGATGGATGACGCGGTGCGCACGGTGATGGGTATCAAGGGCGAGCCGAGCACGCCGAATGATCCAGCCTTGGGTCTGGTGTGGTCGGCGATTGTCTCTCAGATCGATCGGGCTGGATCGGAGAGTGAGTTCGTCAGCGTGACGGATACGCCGAGGGCGACGTTTGCCAAGCATCCATGGAGTATTGGCGGGGGTGGTGCTGCTGAACTACGAGAACGATTAGAAGCTGTTGCAGCGCAGAGAATTGGTGAACTCGCCCGCGCAGTGGGATTCATGGTTGTCACCGGGGAGGACGAGCTATTTGTCCGTGATTCCGAGAAGAGCTTTCATCGGATGTATCCAAGAGCAACCGCATTGCGGCAGTTCGTTGCAGGTAATGCAGTACGAGATTGGTCGATCGGCGAGGCTCGAACTGCAATTTACGAATATGACGATCGGGGGCAATTTAAGAAAGACGGTGAGTTGGATAACTTCTTTTGGCCCTTTCGGGCCCTTATGAGCCCGTCAATTTTCTTCGGAAAGACAAAAGAGCAGCGCGGCTTGCACTGGCGCGAATACGGCGTTGTAGTTAAGGACAAGCTTGGTGAGCTGGCTCCGATTACCTTTGCCGAAGTTGCGACGCACAACCATTTCATTAGGGGTAAAGAAGGCCAGATCCACGACAAGACTGCGCCGGTGATCAAGCTACCCGCCGGCAGCAGCGAGGACGAGCACCTGGGGCTGCTCGGGCTACTCAATTCGTCGGTGGCGTGCTTTTGGTTGAAGCAGGTGTGCCACAACAAGGGTGAGGGCGGAGGCACGCGAGTTGATGCCGGTAACTCTGCTCTCGGTGATGAGGCATGGAAGAGCCACTTCGCGTTCAATTCGACCAAGGTCGCCGAGTTTCCGTTGAGCGAGAGGCGCCCGACTGAACTGGCGCGGACGCTCGACGCGTTGGCGCGCGAAATCGAAGACAGCTTGCCCGCGGCCCAGCTTCGCCAAGCCAATGATGGTGCGCGGCCGCTGCCCACGCGGCAGACGCTCGATGCGCTGCGCGAGCGTGTCGCTGCGCTGTACCGAAGCGCTGTCACCTGGCAGGAAGAACTCGATTGGGCCTGCTATGCGCTGTATGGCCTACTGGCGGAAGATACCGAAACTCTATGCTTTCCCGGCGAAGCGCCAGAAGTGCAACTCGGTGAGCGGGCCTTCGAGATCGTACTGGCCCGCCGCGTCGCCAGTGGCCGTGAGACGACCGTTTGGTTTGATCGCCACGGATCGAAGCCAGTCATCGAGATTCCATCCCATTGGCCCGAAGACTACCGGCAGCTCGTGCAGCGTCGCATCGATCGGATAGAGCGCGATCGCAACATCGGCCTGATAGAGCGGCCTGAGTACAAGCGCCGCTGGAATACGCCTGCTTGGGAAGACCTGGAGCACAGCGCGCTGCGTGAGGGGCTGCTGGACCGTCTCGAATCCGCTCGGCTCTGGTCCGCCAGCGACGAGCGGCCCCCTCAGGTCACCACCGTGAATCGGCTCGCAGACAAGCTGCGAATGGATGTGGGATTCATGCAGCTCGCTGAGCTGTACGCCGGCCGCGCGGACTTCGATCTCTCCCCGCTCGTGGCAGAACTCGTGGCAAACGACTCGGTACCCTTCCTGCCGGTGTTGCGTTACACCGAAACCGGATTACGCAAACGTGCGCAGTGGGAAGACAACTGGGCGCTGCAGCGGCGTGAGGACGCCGGTGAGGAGGTCAGCAAGATTCCCGTGCCGCCCAAGTACCAGAGCAAGGACTTCCTCAAACCCGACTTCTGGCGCCTGCGCGGCGGGCTGGACGTACCCAAGGAACGCTGGGTCAGTTTCCCCCACTGTGAACGCGGCGCCGATACGAGCCTGCCGATCGCGTGGGCTGGTTGGAATCACCTTCAGCAGGCAACTGCACTGGCGGCGTACTACCTGGACATGAAGGACAACGAAGGGTGGGAGGGGGAGCGCCTGCAGCCATTGCTCGCCGGCCTGCTGGAATTGGTGCCTTGGCTCAAGCAATGGCACAACGATCTACACCCCCTCTACGGCGAGCGCATGGGCGACTACTACGCGGGGTTCGTGCAAGACCAGGCGCGTGAGCTGGGGCTCACGCTGGACGAGATTCGCGGGTGGCGTCCGCCAGCAGTCGCGGCACGCCGCGGTCGCCGGAGAGCGTCATGAGACTGATCGGGGTAGGGGTGGCCAGCTCCGCTGCCGCAAATGAGCAACAACGGGAGATGTGGCAATGCCGCTGATCAAGGACCTGATTGAGATTCCCGAGCGCGTTCATCAGGGCGACTTCGTTCTGAAGCTATCGGAAGGCGTGTCACACGCAGAGCAGACGCTGCGCGACTACGTAGTCACGCCGCAGTTGGCAGAAGCCTTCAAGAACGCGCTGGGCTTCATCCAGCAATCCGTACAGTCGTCGAGTAGCAAGGCTGCCTATTTGCATGGCTCCTTCGGTTCGGGCAAGAGCCACTTCATGGCGGTGCTGCATCTGTTGCTGTCCGGGAACACACAGGCGCGTGCCATTCCTGAGCTGGCGGATGCTGTGGCACAAGCCACGTGGACCCAGGGGCGCAAGTTCCTGCTGGTGCCGTACCACATGATTGGTTCGGTTGATATGGAATCCGCCATCCTCGGTCAGTACGCCGAGCATGTGCGCAAGTTGCATCCGGAGGCTCCGGTTCCTGGCTTCTTCCAGGCTGAAGAGCTGTTTCAGAACGCCAAGGCGTTTCGTGAGCGTTTGGGAGACGAGAAATTTTTCTCGCAGTTGAACGAAGGTCAGTCTCAGGGTGGTGGCGGTTGGGGAACCTTGGATTCAGGCTGGGACGCTGCAAGTTACGAGGCAGCAACCCTGGAACCGCCCGGCGGCGAAGAGCGATCACGTCTGGTGAGCGACCTGATCTCGCGAATGTTCCCCGCCTACCGATCGCTCGCCGGGGGTGGTGAGTCCTTCGTGGCGCTGGATGACGGGCTGGCGATTCTCAGTCGCCACGCTCGGGATCTCGGGTATGACGCGGTCATCCTGTTCCTGGATGAATTGGTTCTGTGGCTTGCCAGTCGCGCGGGAGATGTGAGCTTCGTCAGCCGCGAGGGCACCAAGCTGGTCAAGCTGGTGGAGGCGACCAATGCGGATCGTCCGATTCCACTCGTGAGCTTCGTGGCACGTCAGCGCGATCTGCGAGAGTTGGTTGGTGACAGTCTTCCGGGCGCTATTGGCGTGCAATTCACCGATGTGTTGCGGCACTGGGAGGCCCGCTTCCATCGCATTACGCTGGAAGATCGCAATCTGCCCGCCATCGCTGAAAAGCGCGTATTGCGGCCTGTCAGTGAGGCCGCTCGCCATACGCTGAACGCCGCTTTTGAAGAAGTGCTGCGCCTGCGGCAAGACGTGCAAGCCACCTTGCTGACGACGGAAGCGGATCAAGCCATGTTCCGCCGCGTCTATCCGTTCAGTCCGGCGCTGGTACAGACGCTGATTGCGGTATCCGCGGCCCTGCAGCGCGAGCGCACGGCGCTCAAGCTCATGATGCAGTTGCTGGTGGATCGTCGTAACGATCTTGAACTCGGGCAGCTGATCCCGGTGGGCGATCTGTGGGACGCGATCGCCGAAGGAGATGAGCCGTTTTCCGAGGCGATGCGATTGCACTTCGACAACGCCAAGCGCTTGTACGCGCAGAAGCTGTTGCCAATGCTGGAGCTGCGGCACAACACGACCTGGGAAGCCATCAAGCTCGGTCAGGCGGAACCAAGTGCGGCCAAGAATCTGCGCAACGATGCTCGCCTGATCAAGACCTTGCTGCTCGCGGCACTGGTTCCAGAGGTGCAGTCGCTCAAAGGGCTCACCGCCCAGCGGCTTGCGGCCTTGAATCACGGCACCTTCCGCTCGCCCATCCCGGGGCAGGAGGCGCAGCAGGTGTTGCGCAAGATCAAGGATCTCGCCGCAGATGTGGGTGAGATCAAGGTCACTGACGACCAGAATCCGGTGGTCTCGATTCAGATCACGGGCGTTGATCTGGAACCGGTGATCAGGAATGCCGAGCTGCTCGATAGCCCAGGAAACCGTCGCAAGAAGATTCGTGAACTGCTGTTCGAGCAGCTGCGGATTCAGGACAGTGGTGGATTGTTCCTGGCTTACGAATACATTTGGCGTGGCACGCGCCGCGAAGCAGAGCTTCTCTATGAAAATGTCCGCGAAATAGCGGATGACCGTCTAAAGGGCCGATCCGGCGCTTGGAGTGTGGTGTTGGACTATCCGTTCGACGAGCCCAATCGCTCGCCGGCGGACGATCTCGCTCGGCTGGAGGCGTACCGGGGCGGCAGCACCCGCACTTTGGTCTGGATGCCGTCGTTCTTCAGTCAGAAGGCGCTCAACGACCTCGGGCGGCTCGTCATACTCGACCATATTCTTCAAGGCGAGCGCTTTGACCAGTACGCCAGTCATCTTTCTTTCGTCGATCGTACGCAGGCCCGTGCGCTCGCCAAGAACCAGCTCGATTCACTTCGCGCGAAGATGCGCGGTCACCTTGAAGTGGCTTACGGTATTGCATCAGAGCCGCGCGACTCGATTTCACATACGCTGACACCCGACCAGCAATTCCGTTCTCTGGACGCGACCTTTTCACCACGCACTCCGGTGGGAGCGGATTTCAAGGGCGCGTTCGAGGATCTGCTGGATCAGCTGTTCGCGCATCAATTTCCGGCCCACCCCGTCTTCGATGCCGACGTAAAGCCTGCCTTGGTCCGTCGGATATGGCCCGAAGTGAAGGCGGCCGTGGAGGCGCCGCAACACCGCGGTCTGGTGTCCGACAGTGCGACCCGTCGGCTCATTCGGTCGATCGTCAACCCGCTGCAGTTGGGGCAGATGGGCGAGACCCACCTGCTCATCGAAGGATTCTGGCAGACGCATTTCAATCAGCAGCACGCGGCGGATCCAACGGCTCCGATGACTGTTGGACGGCTTCGTCAGTGGATGGACCACCCCAAGCCACGGGGTCTGCCGACCGAACTGCAGAACCTGGTGATCCTGACTTTCGCCGCTACGACGAATCGCCGGTTCCTCCAGCACGGAGGGCCGTTTGAGCCGGAGATTGACCGTCTGCCTGACGATGTGGAGCTCCGCGAGCAGAGCCTGCCGACCGCGCTGGATTGGGAGGCCGCGGTGCAGCGCGCGTCTAGCGTGTTTGGCCTCGTCGTGCCGCAATCATTGAATGCCAGCAACGTCGGGCGACTTATTTCCGATGTGAAAGCTGCCGTATCCGTGAAACGGCAACCTGTTTCGGCAATGGCAGCAGCGATCCAAGAGCGGATCCAGCGCTATGCGGCCGGGGGCTCCTGCGCTCGGCAGGAAACGGCCAATTCGGCGTTGGCTTTGCTTGCGGCACTGGGACGCGCCGATGACGGCGAGTTAGTGGCGACCTTGGCTGCCGCACCTCTAGAAACATCAGAGGCAGCCGTGGGTCGTGCGATCGGTCAGGCTCAGGCCATTTGCGACGCTCTCGCGAACGCCAAATGGCAGATTCTGGATTCCGTTCGGGCGCTGACGGATCACCGGCAGGCGCGAGGTCAACAGATTGGCGAGCGGTTGGCCGAGGCACTTCGCAATGACGAACACGTCATCCCGCTGAAAGTGAAGCTCGGGGAGCTCGAAAGCGACGCCATTCGACTGCTTTCCGAGTCGCTGCCGCCACCTCCGCCACCGCCGCCGCCCCCACCTCCACCCGAGCCGGATTTTCTGTTGGTTGAGGAAAAGGCAGAGATCAATCTCAGCGCCGCTGCGGCCGTGTCCGTTCTAGATTCTTTGAAGGCCAAAGTGGCCCAGGATCCAAGTCTGGAGCTGAGCCTTCAATGGCAACTGCGGCGGAAAGGAAAATCCGCGTGAGTTCGGCGCCGCCTCTTTCAACGGCGCAGATCACTGCTCAATTGGATGCGGTGCTCGGGCGAGATGCGGAGATTCGCGCCGTCGCCATTCGCACGCCTAGCCGCGGGGAATGGCCTCGCCAGGTTCAGCGACGCGACCGGACTTTCCGAGTGGAATGGTGCGAAAGCAGCCTCGCGCTGAGGGAAGCACTGATATCGCTGGAGCCTCCGGCTGCAAGCGCAGATGGCCTCCTTTTGCTGACCCCACTGCCGGACACGGAGGTTCCACTCGATGTGCTCGCGCGCCTCGCGCGTGCTCGCGTCTTCCAGCCGAAAGGCTGGGATCTGCTGCGGCAGCAGTTCGGCGTGCAGAACATGGACGCCAGGCTCGGCCGCTACGATTGGATGCCGGACGTTCTTGCTGAGGTTGCCGGCGCCAATGGCTTTGCCCCAGTGGCCAGCGGAATGCTGGATCTTGATACCGCTTGGCGCGAGGTGCTGTCGCGGGTCCTCCAGATCGATCAGGCACGTCCCGACGCTTCGACATTGCTTGCCTGGACGCTGCGCCCGGATACGGACGTGCTTCTGAGCCGGCTTCCGCAGCGCGGCCGATCCGATGTGATGGAGTGGCTTGCATCGAACGCGGGGAATACGGGCAAGTGGGTGATTCGGTGCATCGAAGCGGGCCGCGCGGCGGACGCAACCTCCATCGGTCTGGTTTGCGACGTGTTGTTCTCCCGCTCTGGCGAAGGCGAGTCGACCTTGGCGCAAGCTGCGGTGCGGCTTGAACGTTACGTGGGCGATCAGCACATTGGTGTACAGGAAGGGCGTCAGTGGGCCGAGCAGACTCACCGATTCCTCGATTCATTGTCGTTGGAGGACGCGCGACCGCTGCTCGATCGAGCCGATCATCTGCTACAAGAGCTCCGTGTTCCCGAATGGGCGCACCTGTGCAACAGATTGCCCAGCGGACTCGACCAGCGGCTTCAGCAGTTTGCGCAGGTGATCACAAGCTTTCTGGATTCCAGGAGCGAGGCGACCGCTGCGGAGGTTGAGGGTGCTGCAAACAGTGTGTTGGATCACCGACTCATCTCAGACCAGGTACAACGCGCTGATCGTGTCCGGATGGCGCGTCGGGTGGTCCGCTGGCTGATTCGGCCGCAGGCGGAAGATTCTGCCATGGAAGCGCTCGTCGCCAGCTACGCTGACGACGGCGCATTCGTGGATCGTGCTCGCTACAAGCTTCTCGGCGGCGACAACCTTTCGTCGCTTACGGAGGCGCTGACGCGATTGCGAGCAGCTGCGTTAGAGCAACGCGAGGCAGTGAACAAGCGTTTTGCCACGGCACTTGCGAGCTCGTTGCGACAGGAGTCGACCCCCGGGTCGCGGGCGGTACCTCTGGAATCGCTGATTTCGCAGGTGGTGGCGCCGTTAGCCGCGGCCTCACCTGTGCTCCTGCTGGTTGTAGATGGTCTGAGCCTTTCCATCTTTCGCGAACTCTTCGAGCGCTGTGAGCGACTTGGATGGGCCGAGTGGATCCCTGAGTCCAGGGAGCGGCCGCTGGTGGGCTTGGCCGCCATCCCCACGATTACCGAAGTGAGTCGGCACAGCCTGTTGGCGGGAAAGTTGTCGGTTGGGGCGGCAGCATCCGAAAAATCGGCCTTCGCGGCGCACGCGGACCTGCTGGCAGTCAGTAACGCTTCGTCGCCACCAAGGCTATTTCACAAGGGTGACCTGAGCGTGGAAGGGGGGCTCTCGCCGGAGATTCGAGCTGCACTCGGGAATCCCTCCCAAAAGATTGTCGGCGTGGTTTACAACGCGGTTGACGATCATCTGGGAGGGCCACAGCAGCTGGAAACGAGCTGGTCCCTTGAGACCCTGCGATTGCTAGTGCCATTGCTGAGTGAGGCGCGGGCGGCGCGCCGAGCGTTGGTCGTGACGGCCGATCACGGGCACGTGCTCGAGGATCAATCTTCACAAGTCAATGGCGGCAGCAGCGATCGGTGGAGGAGTGGCACGAAAGCCACTCAGGACTGCGAGGTCGTGCTCTCAGGATCGCGTGTGCTGACGGCAAGCGGCGAGAAGTCGGCCGTGTGCCTCTGGAGCGAATCCGCACGATATACAGGTCGCAAGAACGGCTATCACGGCGGGGCCTCACCGGCTGAGGTGATCGTGCCGCTAAGCGTGTTCTCTCCTCACGGGATCAACCTGCCCGGATGGAAACTGTCTCCGCCGCAGATGCCGGAGTGGTGGGATGCCCCCAACGTCGCAGCCTCAGCGCCGGTTGCCGCGGCACCGCCACCCAAAGCGACGCGCAAGCCGCCGCCGAAATCCGAAAAGCAGCAGGGCCTGTTCGGGAACGATCAGCTGGCACCCGTGCACCCAGTCGGCGTACCTCTGCTTGACTGGACTCGCGTTCTGATCGAATCGCCAATCTACGTGTCGCAGCGGCTACTGGCAGCCCGTGTGGCGCTTGCGGACGCGCAAATGCAGGCCTTGCTGCACGCCTTGCATGAGCGAGGCGGCAAGCTCAGCCGGTCAGCCATTGCACAAAAGCTCGGGCAGCCCGAGATGCGGATGAGCGGTTTGCTGAGCGCTGCCCGGCGAATGCTCAATGTCGATCAAGCCCCAGTGCTCGTGGTCGATGATCTTTCGGGTACCGTTGAGTTGAACCACACGCTTCTAATTCAGCAGTTCCAATTGTCCTTGCCGAAGGCACCTCGATGATTAGCGCGGCACGCCGAGAAGAAATCGTGACTGCGCTCCGTCGCGGGACGGTGCCAAGTGCCGGATTGGACGCGCTCGCGGTCAGCATTGATGCATTGGCCCCCGCGCTTGACGAGGAACTGGCATCGGTGGCTTCTGGCCGCGCAGGCTTCAAGGCGGTGCGCGGGGAGTACGGGAGCGGAAAAACCTTCTTTGGTCGCTGGCTGCAGGAGCGTGCGCGCGCCAAGGGGTTTGTCACGAGCGAAGTGCAGATCAACGAGACCGAAACACCCCTGCATCGGCTGGAGACCGTTTACCGACGGCTTGTTGAGCGGCTTGGCACTGCAGACGCACCTTCTGGGGCTTTCCGGAACATCATCGACGGTTGGTTCTTTGCGCTCGAGCAGGATGTGCTCGCCGACGGGAAGATCAACCCCACGGATGCGACGGCGCTTTTGCATGCAACGGGCGAGCTGATGGAGGCACGTCTGTCCACGATCAGTCGTTCGGCGCCCGCGTTCTCAGCGGTCTTGCGTGCTTATCGGGATGCGACGGCCAAGGGGGACCAGCAAGTTGCCGACGGCCTGGTCAGTTGGTTAGGGGGGCAGCCAAACGTGTCTGCGAGCGTGAAGCGAGCCGCGGGCATCAAAGGCGATCTCGACCACTTTGCCGCGACGAACTTCCTTGCGGGGCTGCTGACCATTCTGCGAGACAGTGGATTTTCTGGCCTGCTGTTGGTCCTCGACGAAGTCGAAACCCTGCAGCGTATGCGCGCGGACACTCGTGAGAAGGGGTTGAACGCGCTTCGCCAATGGATTGATGAAATTGATGCTGGGCGCTATCCAGGCCTCTATCTGGTGGTTACCGGAACCCCCGCGTTCTTCGATGGACCGCAGGGCGTGCAGCGTCTCGCACCTCTTGCCCAGCGTCTGCACGTGGATTTCGGTACCGATCGTCGCTTCGACAATCCGCGGGCTGTGCAGATTCGATTGCTTCCATTCGACGAAAGCGCGCTGGTGTCCGTGGGGCGAAGGGTGCGCGACATTTTTGCGGAAGGACGATCCTCCGAACTTCGAGTGCGGAGCAAGGTGGACGATCAGTACATCCAAACCCTCGCCCGCGCGGTTGCGGGCGGACTGGGAGGGCGTGTGGGTGTAGCGCCGAGAATTTTCCTGAAGAAGCTCGTCGGCGAGGTCATGGATCGCGTGGATCTGTTCGAGGACTTTGATCCGAGACAGCACTACAGCCTGACTCTTTCCGAGACCGAAATGACGGTCACCGAAAGAGCTGCGGCCAGCGCCGCCTCGGTGGATGATATTGAGTTGTGAGCGCGTTCGACCTCCTGCACGCGGCGGTTCAGTACCACGTCGTCAATAGCTTGGGATGGAGCACGCTGCGGCCGACGCAGCTTGAGGCGATTGCGCCGATTCAGGGCGGAGAACACTGCCTCCTACTGGCGCCGACGGCCGGTGGAAAAACCGAAGCTGCAATCATTCCGATCCTGTCGCGGATGCTGGCTGAGGAATGGTCGGGCCTGAGCGTCCTGTACATCTGTCCTATTAAGGCGCTCCTCAATAATCTGGAGCCGCGATTAACTCGCTATGCCGGCCTTCTCGGCCGGAGCGTGGAAGTGTGGCACGGGGACATCAGCGACACGCGCAAGCGCCGAATCCGGTCCTCTCCACCCGATGTGCTGTTGACGACCCCAGAGTCTGTCGAGGGCATGCTGGTTTCCACGCGGACGGAACGCGAGTCGTGGTTTGGGGGCGTAAGGGCGATCATCGTGGACGAGCTGCACGCGGTTGCATCTGATGATCGCGGTTGGCATCTCCGCTCTGTCATGGCCCGTGTCGACTCGTACTGCCGCCATCCAACACAACGCCTGGGATTGTCAGCGACGGTGAGCAATCCAGACGAACTGCTCGCCTGGTTTGCTCCTTCCGGTCAACGCCGCGTCGTTGGATCATCTTCCGTTTCTGCCGATGCGGACGTGACCATTGACGCTGTCGGCACGGTCGAAAATGCGGCGTTGGTGATTTCCAGGCTGCATCGCGGTGAGAAACGGCTGGTGTTCTGCGACTCCCGGGCTAACGCCGAGCGAATCGGCGCAGAGTTGCTCCGAGCAGGAATACGCACCTTTGTCAGTCACGCGTCTCTGAGTGTCAGTGAAAGGAAGCAAGCCGAAGCTGCATTCACTGAGGAGCGCGACTGCGTCATCGTCGCGACGTCCACATTGGAACTCGGCATCGACGTTGGGGACCTCGATCGCGTCATTCAAATCGACTCTCCCTCCACCGTGAGCTCGTTCTTACAGCGCATGGGACGCAGTGGCCGTCGATCGGGCGCTCGCCGAAACTGCTTGTTCTTGACGACTAATGACACGGGCCTGATGACGGCCGCGGGTATCTGCGAGTTGTGGGCTTCGGGGTGGGTTGAGAAGGCCGAGCCACCGGCGGAGCCGTGGAACGTGCTTGCTCAGCAGCTGTTGCTGATGACACTGGAGCATGGTCAGCTTGCGCGGTCCGAGCTCCTGTCCGCTATCGGGAAATGCTTTCCCGAGCTGATCACCGAGAGGGTGACCTCTGTGATAGATCACCTCGTCAGCACGGGACATCTGTCAGATGCAGGTGGCGTGCTTTCGATTGGGCTGACTGCAGAACAGGAGTACGGGCGGGCTCACTACCGTGATCTGATGGCGACCTTCACGGGAGGAAACCTGCTCGCTGCTCGTCATGGCGCTAACGAGGTGGGCTACCTCGATCCGTCCGTGCTTCAGGGTGACGGAGACAAGGTCACGGTGCTTCTTGCCGGGCGCAGCTGGGATGTGAGGGACATCGACTGGAAGAAGCGGATTGTCTGGATCGAGCCGACTAAGGAAGGTGGAGCTGCGCGGTGGACCGGGTCGGGCAGGGAAATGAGCCATGAGCTTGCACAGGCTATTCGGCGAGTGCTGATAGCAGGAACGGTGAAGGGAGTTCATTTGTCCAAACGTGGATCAGAAGGACTGGACGATATTCGTGACCAGACACCTTCCTCCGAGGCTGCCGAAGTCGTTGAGGCATTGGGAGGTGGACGATTCCGACTCTGGACTTTCGCTGGAACTCTGCGAAACAGAACTCAATTTCTTCGAGAAAGCCAGGCGGGAGCGACGAAGTTCGATGGACTTTCGATCTTCTACAAGACTGCCGAATGGTCGAGCGCCAGGGCTACTAATGCTGATGCTGACCTGCCGCAATCAATGCAAGAAGTGCTGCTGAAGGCCATCAAGTTCAGCAACCTTCTGGATGACGCACTCGCAGAGCGCATTGTCCGGTCGCGCCGATTGGCGCCAGCTTCGACCGAGGTGCCTGTTCACGATTGAAAAGGTGCGCCGGCGTTCGAGAGTTATTCTTCGCCAGGAGGGGATAGAGGTAGCCCGGAGAGGTTGTTGGGAGAGCCGAATCTTCTTCTCGATTAGCCTATGAGAGTGGATCACGACCAGGTGCCCACTTGAGCGGCGGGAATCATCTTGATGGTCTCAATTTGGACGTGCCGTCGCTGCTCGACTGGCTGCCAGGCGAGACGTTGTACAGCTTGTGCGCTCGGCAGCATGCATTCTGGGGTCACTCCCACCCATCGAGAACCGCCCAGATCCTGTTCGGAGGTCGACAGGCAGGCTTCCAGCATGACTTCCCGGGTTGTATAGCGGCGTTGGCGGAGCGGACCAAGGGCGTCTGGGGATCCGGTCGATTGATCGCTGAGAATCGAACGCTCCTGCGATTCTTTCGTCCGTTTCTGGACGAAGCGCGGTACGAAAACGCGATCAATGCAATGTTGTCGCGCTCGGTTGCGCATCTGAAGTTTAGCCTGGGCCTGCTGACCAGCCACTTCAGGGCTAACCATCCGTTGAAAGCGTGCCCAGAATGCATCGAGGCGGACCGCGGCCAAACCGGGTGGACGCAGTGGCATTTGGAGCACCAGTTTCCGGGGATCTGGGTGTGTCGTCGGCACGAAACAATTCTTTTCGAGAGCACCCTGAAGGCGACGGGTGTATCCCGGTTCGATTGGGTGCGCCCGTTACCTTCCGGGGAATGGCAGCCATGCATACGTCCATCAGCACAAGGACTTTCTCGTCTCAAGCGACTTGCCGAACTGATCGCGGCCGTCGTCAACGAGGATCGACCCGCTGGCTGGCTGCCGATCGAGAGAATTCAGGGAGCACTGATCGAAGCACTACGGGCGCGCGGGATGGTCACCGAATCTGGTCAGCTTCGATTGAAGATGATCGCGCCAGAGTTCGTGGAGTACGCGCAGGGATTTCAGGGCGTCAGAGAGCTAGAAGCATTACCTGTAGATCAAGCGGATGCCGAGATGCAGTTGGGCCGATTGCTGCGCCCCATGCGAACCGGAACGCACCCTCTGCGTTTCTTGGTGCTCATCGATTGGCTCTTTCCCAACTTCGATGCGTTTCAGCAGGCCCTTCGAGCGATCGACAACGTGCCGGAATCGGCGGACCGTACGCCAGCCGGTCCAAAGCCGGACGAGAAAGAGCTGCTGCGTCGCGTGGTGGTGGACCGAATTAGAAGCGGAGAAGCACCGTCGCCAGTCGCTCGAAGTGTCGGCATCGATGTGGCTACTGCAAGGGCCTGGGCGGCAGCTCAGGGGATCATTACGTCCTCTCGCCCCAGCGTTCTGCTAGATAAGTGTCGAGCTGCGGTAGTACGAGATCTCGAGCGCGGACTCGAGACAAGGGCGGTGGCCGAAAAGCATTCACTGTCACTGAGCTCGATCACACGAGTATTGCGGACGACGGTTGGTCTCCATGAGCGTTGGAGAATTGCCCGAGCGACTGGCGCTCGTGATGTGCGACGCGCCGAGTGGTTGCAGGCAAGGAAGAAACTCCCTGGACATGGTCCAAAGCTCCTTCGCGCATCGTTCCCAGCGGTATATGCATGGTTGTACCGCAACGACCGAGCTTGGCTGGAAGTCAATTCCCTGGTTCCCGTTCAGAGACCTTCTACACAATCGCGCATTCGATGGGATGAGCGAGACCTCGAACTGAGGGCGGCAGTGCAAAATGCGGTACTTCGGTTGAGCGAAGAACGATCCGGACGCTCGCTCCGTCTTTGGCAAATCTACCAAGCGGTTCCGGAGCTGAAAGCAAAGCTTCTGCAGCTCGACAGGATGCCGCTGACGAGCGCGACCCTTGAGCAGGCGCTCAAGAAGGGCAGGCGACCCCGCAATAACTAATGTAGGTCGATCAGGCGGGCGTATGTATGTATGCATGCAAATGATTGACAATCCCAGAAAATGTGGCAAGAATAATGCAAGTATGCATTAATGGATGCGTATCGCATGCGTCCCAACGAACAGGCTAGGCTGCTACGGGCTGCAAAGCTTTGCCGTGAGCTAGGAATACACCAAGAGAAGATTGCCGCTGATCTCGGGGCAAGTCAGTCCCAGATCAGTCGTGTCCTCAGTGCGCGGGGAAGTCGCTTTTCGCGGCTGTGCGACGAAGTTTGCGCATATGTCGAGCGATCCTCCCACGGAATCTCACTTGACGCCGTCCGCGATCACCCCGAACTCATTGGCGCGCTTCGGGATACCTGGGACGGCTCGCCGTCGCACGCGAAGGCGTTGGCAGCTGTGATCCGCTCGCTGGCGGCGTTACACGTGGTGGGAAGGAGTTCGGGGGCCTCAACGTGAACCGGCTCATACGACCTGCGCCGATGCCAGAAGAGCTGGCCATCGCTTTGCAAGCGCGGGCTGCTCGATGGAATGGGCTTGCTGACAAAACCCGGTGGACTTCCGAGATGCGTCGCGCGCTGGCCGATGATGGCCAATCATGCGAAGGCCTTCCAGAAATCGAGGCGATGGCGATGTTTCATGGAGAACCCGTCGGGAGGTTCGTAGTCGGGCATACCGTGGTCCCCTTGATCCATGCCTTCTCCGCTGACGACGGGGCCGGTGAACATGGAGGACCTGCACGCCGCCATTTGCTTCCGAAGAATGCATTTCGGGTGCTTCGTGCCGGTGCTTATCTTTGTCGGAAATGCGTAGAGGAAGACCTCGATTTCCACGGAATGAGTTGGTGGCGTAGGGATCACCAGTTGCCGGGATTGTTCTGGTGCCCGAAGCACAGAACCGCCTTGCACCTACATCAAGATGCGGCGGTGTTTCGCGCGCCGCCTTCGGCGGTAATCTCGGAGGCCAGCTGCGTCGGAAATGAGTGGTGTGAGGAACTGCGATCAAACGCTCTGATCTCACGCTTCATTGAAATCCAGGAGGGATTGCTATCTCTGGAGGTGCCACTGTCCGAGCGAGTTGTCTCGAGGATGATGCGCGACAGGGCAAGCGATCAAGGCTTCCATAGCGGTGTCCACGAAGTGAAGAGGCCGCTGGTCAGTACGTTGCTGCGTGAGAAGGTCGATCCCAAGTGGATTGATACGCTGTACGGTGGGTTTGGGGAAACACAGGATGGCTATTACTTTTCGATCGACGGTACTCTTCGCGGCCATCACGACTCAGCCGGTGCAGTCTCCTATGCCTTGGTCGCTGCCGTGCTGTGGAGCAGTGCCGATGATGCATTGACAGCAATGATGGATGCGGACAGCACAAGGGGTACTCAAGATCGATCGGCCAAGCCGGGTCCAGATCGTGCACGTCTCGAGGCGGCGTACCTTGAAAACCGCGGTGGTCACGCGGCAGTAGCCCGAAAACTAAACCTGCGGGAGGACACAGTTCGCCAGATACTGGACGCTGCGGGATTTCCTGCGCTTGGTGCAGGGATGGGTCTGCTGAAAGCGGCAGCCGCTTTCTACCTCGACGGCGAGTCTCTGAACAACGCGTCAAGAATGGCAAATGTCAAAGCTTCTGAGCTGGAGAAGCTTATCCGCACCTCTGGCCAGCCATTCGCAGACATCCTTCGCCGATGGGTGCCGGTGAGTGCGGGCGACATCCCGGTTAGCTCACTGGCCAGCCCTCGACGCCTGATGCGAAAAGGTGGCATGCCCGCGACCTCGCAGGGTAACGAAGCATCGAATCCGGAATCCGCTGCCGAAAGCGGGAAGCCTATCGCCAAAACTGCTTCCAAAACCCATCATTGAGGTGCATCAAGTCCTCGTACCGGCGCAGGCTGACGGGGTCGCCCTTCAGTAAGGCCTGCACTGCGGGCCTGAGGGGGCCTAGCAGCGTCGCGGCAGCGGTTTCGAGGTCCGTGAGCAGGAAATCCTCTTTGTCGCGCTCAAGCGCGATTCGCTGACCGCCAACCCAAAGTCCGATCAGGATTCTGGGCACACTTGCGGTGAGTCGATGCAGGGTATTCCTAGCGGCTTCGTCAAGCTTCAGAGGATTCCTGACGTACTGGTACGACTCCAGGCGCTTGGAAAAAAATTTAAAGCCTGGACCATTCGGGCCATCGAGCGGCGAAAATTCATGGAAGAAGCCATTGGCGACCCGCGTCAGGACGCTCAGGCGCCGTGCGAACGCATGCATTCCGTCTGGCGTCCCGGAAAAGACGAGCGCGATGCGCATTGAGTTGCACCACGTCAGCAGTCGCAACAGCGCCTGGTCATCTTTGACGCTGAGCTCGGGCAGGCTATCGGCACTCTTTTTGGCACGCCTTTGTTCAAGCGTTGGGATCCGGAAAAAATTCTGAATCTCGTCTAGATGTAAGACACCGAGGCAATGCGCCCTGGCCACACTGCTCCATTCGTCGAACATCGGCAGACCTTGGCTGGGCTTTCGGGCGTGCCTGTAGCGAGCGAGTGGAAGTTCGAACCGGGCCGCCTTGCTGCCGAGGCCATGAGTGAAGACTCGGTCCCACTCCATCATCAGGCCAGCAGCCAGATCGACAAGCTGCCCGCTCGCCGGAACATCCACGGATAATCGAACGGCTTGAACATGCTGACCGACGAGTCCCGGGAATGTCTCATGAATGATCAGTTCTCGATATCGACTCAGGGACTTGCTGATCGTCCTCGTTTTCCCCGTACCTGCTGCACCGCCAATCGTGACCAAGCGTGCACCTCGGACCTCATCGAGCGCCGGCGGCCTGACCGATGTAGGGCCCTTTGCGTGCTGTTCGACTTCGCCCCACCGATTTGCGGGTATGCGCGGATCGCGCGACCGGTATGAGTGCCGCAAGCTAAGATCAATTGACTGCGCGGTGGAGATTGACGTCGGGGACGGAACGAAGAGGTTCTCGAGCAACAGCAGTTCATGAAGTCGGATGTACGCCGGCGCTTCCAAAATCGCTCCGGGAGCTTTTGGAAGGTTGAGCAGGAAGTTCTCCAGTTCCGTCGGGCTTGGAATGGGGCCGAGACCGTCGACCAGGATGTTCCCTTCGTATGGGTTGAATGGCTCGGACCCTTTGTTTTTAGCCACCGGCCGTCTCCTCGGCCTCCATGCGGCGGCGAGCTTCCTCCTCAAGCCTAGCGTAGAGCTCATCCACGTCGTCGGGTTCAGGCCGAATTTGTTCGGGGCCCACGTTCGGCGCCGTTGGCTCCATCATGTCGTTCTCGAGCCTTCGCGCATCCGTCATAGTTGGCTTTGCGCCTCGATCCCTCTCTTTCGCTTCACGGGTGCGTTCCTTTGCCAAGGCAATGATTTCATCCGCTTGGACGCGGGCCTGCAGACGGGTGACCATGCGGGCGTAGTCGCGATCGTTTTTTGAGAGAAGATGAAATGCGTTGGAATCGAGCATTTCATCGTCAGTCTCGAATCCGCTGGCGGTGGTCGTTTGTGAAAGATTAAAGCGCAAGACGCCCGGTCCCGTGGGATTCGGTGTCCAGATCTTCGAGGTGCTGCCGCCGAAGTGCCGGGCGTTCAGCACCGATTTACCGAAGTTCTTGGCCATCGTCGTCCAATGTTCGTCCTTCGCCTGCTGACATTCGTATTCACGACCATTGAATTTGATGCCGCGGCCAGTGATCGAAGCGAGGCCCATCGGGAGGGAGTGGGTGTAGAGTTCAAGCTCGGAAACTTTGCGCCTGTTCGCAATCTTCTCGTGGTGGCCCCAGTTCCATAGACCGGACGGGGAGGGGTGGATGCCAGCCATCTTCATGGCTGGGTCGAGGCGATGGTTCCGGTCGGCGGTCAGGTTGTAGGTCTTGAATTCCACGGCCAGAACAGCGACGAACTCCTGCACGGTCATCACGGCGTCGTTCGGCCGAAATCCACGACGTTCCAGTTCCTTCATTCGTGCGTCACCCGCACCAGGGATCCACGGGACGATCATGTCCTTTTCGATGCGATGGATGACTTCGACGATGCCCTTCCAGTCTGGACGATAGGGAGCAGCGTACGCCAGGTCTTGGATTAGCGCTGCTGCGAATTGGCGCGCCGCCTTCGAGAGGTATTCGCCGCGATCACAAAGCAAAGAGAAGCAGAGCGTGGGTTCCGGAGACAGCCCAAGGCTGCAATCGAATCCGTAGATACCCGACATCGTTTCCGAGCCAGCCGCCGCGGCAAACAGCGCCTGGCTCGCCATGTCCCAACTTGGACCGCGAAGACATACGTAGAAGCCGACGATCGCCGTCGACCACACATCTACGACGATGTAGACCACCGGCCTCCCGATGATCCACGCGCGGTTCACAGAGGAGACGAGGTAAATGTCGCCAACTCCGGAGTCGATGGCCCAGGTATGGCCCGGTCCCGCGACGCCCGCCCAACTCCGTCCAACCAAACCACGAATATTGCGATCGTAATGTCCTTTGGTGGTTGATCGGATGAGGGCTTCAAGCTCTGGAATGCGCTTCCTCAATACCCGGCAGATCTGTCGGTTTGTAGGAATTGAGAACTGAGCGTGAGGCTGTTCGATGAGCTTGCCATCGACCTGTTTGTAGCGAGTTGTGAAGCCGATTCGGA
The DNA here is from genome assembly GCF_004364935.1 of Panacagrimonas perspica. GTDB lineage: Bacteria > Pseudomonadota > Gammaproteobacteria > Nevskiales > Nevskiaceae > Panacagrimonas > Panacagrimonas perspica. Next base: position 113,395 of record NZ_SOBT01000013.1, read on the forward strand.
TGATCGAATCGCAGCGGGTCTTCATCTTCGGCTTCGGGGTGGGAAGCCGAGCGTCGGCGGCGAGGATCCGAGACTCCCATTCGGACGATATGGCCGGCTGAACCTTAGGGGGTTCTTCCCCATACGCTTTCGCGATCGTCTGGGCAGTGTTCAGCTTACCGGGCTTTTTCCTCCCACCTTCGATTGCGTCGCAGGGGCGAGGCTTGCCTGCTCCTCCTTGTCGATCTTCTCGGGTGCGCAGAGCGGCTTGGCAGAAGCCATTTCGACACAGGAGGGAGATCAGCTTGTAGATGCCAACCTTGCCCCGCTTGCCTCGTGCCATTGCCTTCGAGACAAGGGAAGAGAGACTGCGCGTATCCAGAAGGCTTTCCTGAAGCGCAGCTGGATTCAGAAAGTCCTTCATGCAGAATACTCGCGCCTCGAAAGGCGAGAGGGTGCGGACATCAACGGAGTCGTCGAACGCTAGTAGTTCCTGGCCTCCGCTGTAGAACGAACCCTGAAGCTCAATGTCAACCTCCTTGAGCTGGGCTTCAGATTCGAAGAGCTCGAGCGTGGCGATCGGTAGCCACGTCAACCGCGCGCGGTGAGGTGCGGCTGACAGGAACAATCGCCTGTTAGCTTTCGTCTGGCCAGTGGGTTTCTTTTCTGACGGACGGGCTTCAGGTCCCGGTTTCTCTTTTCCGGTGTCTGACGGTACTTTCGGTAGCTCATCGATCTTGACGCATCCGGCGACACCGCAATCGTTATCGACTGCCAGCACGCGGTATACGCCCTCTAGCCCTGGCGCGTTCAGCAAGAAGGTCGCGTTGTGCATCAGCTCCATGCGCTTCTCCTGCTGGCGATCGGATTGAAGCGAATGAACTCTTCTTTAGTCACGAAGCGAACGGGCAGGTACGGATGCCAGCTCGTATCGAGGTCAATGCAGAGAGGGCCAAACCATATCGACTGCCAGAACAATCGCTGAGCAAGCTCATTGTCGCCGACGGATTCAGCGATTGAATTGATGATGTATGTCCGGGAACGTCCGGCCAGCCCAAGGGCGATGGATGCAGCGAGCTCGCGTTCCTCCTTGGTGACAGGGGTATCGATGGCCCATCCAAAGCTGTTTCGCAGCATCAGGGCAACTCGTCCGCTGTAGAGAGTTTCCGTGATGAGAAGCCACTCGACTCGGCGACGAATCCAGTAGTCACGCTCGAGGCCGAGCAGTTCCCTTTTGCGCTTCGATGTCGTGTCGCTTTGGTACTTCCCAGAGATCGCGAGAAGTGACAGGGTGTTGGGCAGGGTTCCGAGGGTCAGCAGTAGGTCGGTCGAAGGAACCCAATCCTCGGACTTCCCTTCCCCATGGACCTTTGCAGTGCGGATCTTGAGTTCTTCGGCTAAGTCCAGAAAACCGGGAAACGAATTGGCGGACCAGTCCGACCGATACCTGCACAGCTCATGCTTCGATTTGCGGAGTTCGAGGGGGTACTGGGTTCGCAGGTCAAGCGGATTTATGAGCAACGCGAAGAAGATCAGTGTCCATTCAAGATCACTGAGGGTGTCGCGTCCTCGCTTGTCCAAGAACGTAATGTGCGAGCGACCGCGACTCGATGGGTCTCCGCGAGTTACCTGGTGCCAGCTGCTGAATTCGCCGAAGACCCCTTGTCCCCTTCCTTGCCGACGGAATCGATCTAACGTCGCGGGGGTAAAGCGCTTGGTCGTGCGCATGGGTCAGCCCTCGCCAATTAGGGCGGAGCGTTCCAAACGCTCGTTTCCGCTTCTTGGGAGGCGCTGCCCGCGCTGAAGGCGCGTTTTAAGGTTGTGCCTCGCTGATGGCAGCTGCCATGGATATGGGCGGCTGGCCGATGGCTTCGCCGGGTGATGGTTGCTCGTTCGCACGCAAAATCCTCCCGTCGCCCGCCTGGGCGATTCAAAAATGAAAGGAATGTCGGCGCGCATAGAGGCTTGACGACCCAACTGGGGGGTCGTAAGCTCATGGTCGTAATGTTGTTGGGGGAGAGCTAACCCCTTGGCGCGCTTCACAAATCAGGCGCTCAGACGGGATTCGGCCCCTTGTCTGAAGCGCCTTTTTTGTGCCCCAAAATCAGTGGGCTTAGCTCATATTCATCGCTCCTCCCTCGCTGAAGGTGTGTCAGAACCGGGGCTGATCGGTACCGGCCAACGGAATCGGCCCGGGGGTGAGTGCTATAGAGTAATCACACGTCAATATTACGCAAGTAGCTGATATCGTTGCGAATTGGCAAAAAGCACAATAGGGCGCAGGCTGGCGCTGCGGCTGGACACGTGGTGAGGCGGGGCGCGTGGTCCGTATGAACTTTCGATGTGCGATGCCTAGAACCTTCGTGAAGTCACCAGAGGTGGATCGATGTGAAGCGGGCGGACCTTGAGGAGAGCGTATTGACGAAGGCTTTCGAGGTCTTCGAGAGCAGCGAGATCGCTCAAGGCTGGATGACGGCTCCTTGCCGTGCGCTCGGCGGTGCCACCCCGCGGTCGCTTTTGCTAGACGACAGGGGGTTTCAACTCGTCATGCGAGAGCTTCACGCGATAGAGCATGGTCTTCCCATCTAGAAACAGCGGCTGAATAGCCCACTCTGCGGAGCAATATGCGATCTACGCCCGGTCGTGGAACGTTCAGACAAGCGGGCGCCGGTTCCTCTCCACTCTGTGGATCGCAGCACCGCGGCGAGGTGCGGCAAGAGGCTCGCTTGAGGTGGTCCCCGCAATGACTTCGAATCCCCGACTGGATCTCGCCCGTGGTACATGCGAGCGGGCGTTTAAGCTGTCGTCTAAGTCGCTTGGAACGCACGCATGAGCCAGGCTGGTGCCGTGGACGCTTCGGTCGAAGATGTCGCCAATGAAATCGCAGAGTTCTTCCGGAATGCGAAGAGCCCCGTCCTGTTTACCGGCGCGGGTGTATCCGTACGAGCAGGGTTGCCTACCTGGAAGGACCTTGTAGAGAAGCTATCAGAGGGCATTCGCTCAAAGGACCAACTCACTGCCCAACAGATGCGCAACTGCGTCAATGAGGGCCGCTACACGTTGGCTGTGGAATACTTCCTCATGTCACCGTCGGTTCTGGAAGGGGAAAAGCGAACGCTTATCCAGCTGCTTCTTTCGGACTATGACGCGACGAAGATTGAGCCCATAGCCGCACTTCCTTTCTCCGCGTGCATTACGACCAATTTCGACCGCAGCATCCATGATGCGATAGCGGCGGTGAGAAAGAAGGCTCCGAAAGACTTTCGTTACGGTGATGCTTCTTTCAAAGAAGCAATCTGGGTACAAGATCTGTTTGTCGCGCGGATTCACGGTGCAGTCGAGGCACCTGGCTCAATCGTTCTGTCGCAATCAGCATTCGCGGAGCTCAAGAAAAACGAGACGTATGAGGATCTGCTCCGAGGCTGCTTTACACAAAGAAACGTTCTCTTTGTCGGATTCTCATTCTACGATCCTGCGATCAAAGAGGTCTTCGAGGAAATCGACGCGAGATTTGGACCGGCTTCGCCTGGAAGGCACGTGGCCCTGCTGCCTGACGATGCTTCGTCGGATTTCATTTCTAAGGCGAACCGCCTCAACATTAAGATTGTTAAGTACAGCAGCAAGGATCGTCACAGCGAGCTGTGGGCGTCGATTGCCAGAGTCCCGAAGCTCATGGTCCCTACAAACTTGCAGTCTGTTACGGTTCGCGTGCCTGCACCATTTGATGCTGCGAAGCGCTACTTGGCGGCTTGCTATGCCAGGGTTCAGACCAGTGATACGACGATTGCCCTAAGAACAACCGTAACGGAAGGGGTTGTATCGGCCCTTCTGCAGGAGGCGGCGCCCAAAGCATTAACACGACCGGAAATCCTTGAAGGCATTCGTCGCGTTCTTGGCATTAAAGGTCGCCCGGCGGAGACGCTGGTAGACGGAGCCCTACAGGCGCTCAGGGACGATGGACTTTGCCGACGTCACAAAGGTGAGGCCCAAGCAGGCAGTAAATTCGCCTGGATTGAGGCGCCCAGCTCATCCTCTATGGCAGACGCGCTTGGCCTCCTCACGCAGAGCGCATTAAACCGGGCCTACCTACAGGAAGGCTGGACCATCCCGAATCCCATCGCGGAGAAGGTCTCCGCTCTATTTAGCTATCTCGTTGTGCGTCGCGGTTGGGATCTGGGTGCCGCATTCGCAGCGGGAAAGCCTCCGGAGAATGTTGCAATCGAGCCTTTGATACTCGATTCGGGGATAGCGTTCGCTGCCTACGACCTTGAGCGCTTAGACAGGATTCTGACGGCCATGTTTCAACGTCCGACAGAAGAGGAAGCTCGGATTTTAGGAGAATTGGGGCGAGTGAGTTTTGCCGTAGAGCTCGCATTTCAATCTCCGGGATCTGCTCTCCTTCACAAAGCTGTCTTACCCACCCGCATTTATTTTGATGCCAGCGTCCTCATGCCGGCGATCGTGGATGGACATCCCTTCCACAGCGTTTACTCAGACTCATTGAAGCGTCTCAAGCAAGCGTCAGCGTCGGCGGCCACCCAGTTACATCTCAAGGTGAGCAAGGTATATCTCAATGAGATTATCAGTCATCGAAACATCGCAGAAGCATATTGTCGCCAGGTCGGCGATGAGTTCCTTCAAACAGCGCAGTTCGACGCAATGTACAACGGCGCGACGAACGTAAACGTGTTTGTGGGCGGTTACGCAAATTGGGCGCACATCAACGGCGACCTGTCGTTCGACAAGTACCTCGCTCGGGTAGCGCCCTACAAAACTGAGATTGCTCTGCGAAAGTGGTTAGAGAAGAATGGCTACGAGGTGGTCGAACCAGTACGGGGCGCTCGTTACGCCCAGATATACGGTTTGCTCGAGCGCGATAACGCCTCTCGATTGGTGAGGGGAAAAGATCCGATTCTTCTCCAACACGACGCGTTACAGCTCTCCCTTTTGGACGCAGACATGACGAGCCTCGAGAGGTCGATCTTTGTGACGGCAGATCGGCATTTGCGCGACGTCATTGCGGGGTCCAACAGTACCGCTCATCTCACCGAGGTTATGGTTAGCCATGTGGGTCTGGTGCAGATGATCGAGTTGCTTCTCGGCGGCGTCCGAGATGACGCTGGACTCGCTGAATTGTTGTGGAGCACGAGAATATCTAGTCAGGCAATGGCAATGCACTCATTCCTTGTCGCCCGCGGGCTGCAGCAATACGACGATGGAATAGCTATGACTCTTTCCGGGGTGGTGGAAAAATTCGCAGACCGCGCTGACAGGGAATTGAAACGCGACGGCCTCGATCTTGGCGCGGAAGAGCCGACGAAGCGCGCGAACGCGTTCAAGAAGCTCGGAGCCCTGGAAAAAAATTACATGCGCGGGATGCGGGAGGCCGTCGAGAAACTCAAGAAGCAGCAGGCTCGATAGATTGCGGAGGTGCCTTTCTACCTGCGTGCTCACGCGAGCCGCTGGGCCAGCGCCTGGATTTGGTTGGCTCTGGTGGCGACCGACCAAGCGCTTGCGGCAGACGGGCGGATGGAGCTCGGTGTTCATGACCTTAGCGCAGAGGCGAGTACGTGAGGTCATCCGAGTTCACGACTATCCTGCCGTGACTGCATCGAGAAAGTGTTTATAAATCAAAGAGCGGAGTTCACGACTTTAATTGCTCGGAACACCGTACCTCCTGACTCTTGATCAGCTGCAAAATACCGCCCCGCGGAGCGTCAAATTCTCGCCCCGATCGCTACGTAAATCACCGCTGGCGAGTTCCGCTGCACGCGCCTGGCGTCGTGGCGCGATGGCCGTGCGAAGGTCGTTGCGATTCGGGGTGGCGAGCAATAGAGTCTGACCATCAAGCGTCTGGTTGGGAGCCGCGGTCTGACGTCCGCGGATGCCGGACGTCACCGGGGGCACCGAATGAAATCTGATGTGAGCCTTTGCGCTCCAGCGTCCGTGCGGCGCTCCTTCGCCTTTGCGGCGGCCCTGCTGCTGACGGCCTGCGGAGGGCATGGCGGCGACAACGACTCGACGCCGACCAACGTCTCTCCCGCGCCGCAGGTGGCGACATCGCCGCTGCATCGGCTCGAGCTGGATGCGACTCCGCCCGATACCGCGCAGCAAGGGCGTTCATCCAAATACACGATCACCCTCGAGGGCTACGCGCCATGAAGAAGCCGCTGCGTTCGGTGCACACGGACAGCACGTTCCGCCGGTCCGCCAAGGGCATGCTGCAGGCGCTGGTCGGCATCAGCTTCGGTCTCGGCGCCGCATCGGCCGTGGCCGCAGTGCCGCTGACGGTCCAGGAGACCGGCAGGCTGTTCGATTCGCGGAACAAGCCGCTGGAAGGCCAGCACACGCTGACGTTCAAGCTCTACGGGGACGCCGCGGCGGGGACGGCGCTGCTCACCGAGACTTACGCGCTCACGTTCGCCGACGGCTATTTCTCGGTACAGCTGGGCAGCCAGTCGCCGAACCTCGTCAGCGTCCTGCGCGACAACGCGCAGGTGTTCCTCGGCGTGACGGTCGACAGCGACGTCGAGCTGGCGCCGCGCTTCCGCGTGAACTCGGTCCCGTACGCGATCCTCGCCTCGGACGTGGTGGGGACGATCCATCCGACGTCGGTGAGCGTCAACGGTTCTACCGTGATCGACGCGCAAGGACGCTGGGTCGGCAGTTCGGTCGGACTGATCGGACCGACGGGCGCCGCGGGCGCGGCCGGTGCCACCGGCGCCACAGGCCCTCAAGGGCCGGCCGGCGCAGCCGGGCCGCAGGGCGTCGCGGGCCCCATGGGCCTGCAAGGTGCCCAGGGTGCCCAGGGTCCTCAGGGGCTCCGGGGCGCCACCGGGCCTGTCGGTCCCACTGGCGCCACCGGCGCGATCGGACCCACCGGCACAGCGGGGACGCTTGGAGGCACCGGCGCGACGGGTGCGACCGGCGCCACCGGCGCGACCGGGCCTATCGGCGCGACGGGCCCCACCGGTCCGACGGGGGCGACGGGCAGCACGGGCGCGACCGGCGCTTCGGGTCTCAATTTCCAGGGTGCATATAACAACGCCGCGTCCTATGACGTCGGCGATGTGGTGGCGTTCGACAACGCTGCTTTCGTCAACATCTTCGCCAGCACCGCCATGTCGCCGGTGAACATGACGTTCTGGTCCGTGCTGGTCCCGGCCGGCGCGACGGGTGCAACGGGTGCCACCGGTGCCACGGGCCCTGCCGGTGCCAGTGGACCGACCGGGCCCACCGGACCCGCGGGTGAGATCGGTCCGACCGGTCCGACCGGGGCTACCGGTGGCGATGGTCCCATCGGTCCCAGCGGCGCTCCGGGTGCTATCGGTGGACCGGGCCCTGCGGGCGTCGCCGGGCCCGTCGGCCCGACGGGTCCAACGGGTGCAACCGGCGCGGCGGGCCTCAGCGCCATCATCCCGTTTGCGTCGGGTACGCCGATCACGACGACGACCTTGCTCGGGGGCCTGGTTGGGCAAGTCGGCCTGGTCGGCTTCGGCAGCAACGCCAGCACCACCCTCGGCCCCGGCGGAACCGTCGATCTGACGGGATCTGGCGGCACCGCGCTGAACTATGCCTTCACGGTTCCCCGTGCCGCCACGATTACCGGGATCTCCGCCTATTTCAGCACCTCGGCTGCGCAAAACCTGATCGGTTCGACGATAAGCGTGAGCGCCCAGCTCTACAGCTCCACGACGCCGGACAACACGTTCACTCCGGTACCCGGCACGCAGGTGAATCTGGGTCCTGCGCTGACCGGCATCGTTTCGATCGGAAGCGTCTCGTATGGCAACGTCACAGGCCTTTCGGTCCCCGTGACGGCGCAAACCCGTCTGCTGCTGGTCTTCAGCAGTACGGCGGCGGGCGTGACGCTGCTCAACACCGTCCCCGGATACGCCAGCGCGGGCGTGTCGCTCAACTGATGTCACGGCACAGCGGAAACACGACGGGGCGGCTCATCGCATCGCCCCGTCCACACGATCCCCTCGAGGGTTACACGCCATGAGCAGGAATCCACGGTCGATGCAATCGGGCACCAGGTTCCGCCGTTCGAGTGCGGGCGTGTTCCGGGCGTTCGTCGGAATCGCCTTCGGCCTGGGCGCCATCTCGGTCGCCGATGCCGGCGTGCCCCTCGTGATCGACGAGCGCGGCCGTGTCGTCGACGATTCGACGGGCAAGCCCCTGAGCGGCGCCCACACGCTGACGTTCAAGCTGTACGCGACGCCCACTGCCGGCACGGCGCTGCTCACGGAAGCCTATCCGCTCACGTTTCAGGATGGATCGTTCGCGGTGCCCCTTGGCAGCCAGTCGCAGAATCTGGTCGACATCCTGCGCGGCAATGCGCAGGTGTGGCTGGGGGTGGCGGTCGACGCCGATGCGGAGGTCGAACCTCGCTTCCTGCTGGGCTCCGTGCCTTACGCGATCCTCGCGTCCGACGTGCAGGGGGCGATTCATCCCGGTTCGATCGTCGTTGGCGGCACGACGATCATCGACGCGACCGGAAAATGGGTCGGTCTGCCCACCACGCTGACGGGGCCCACCGGTGCAGCGGGAAGTGCGGGCGCCACCGGCGCGATGGGTCCGCCCGGCGTTGCGGGTCCGATCGGACCCCCGGGCAACGGCGGCGAACCGGGTCCCCCGGGCGACATCGCCGGCGTGCAAGGCCCGATGGGGCTCGTCGGTGCGCAGGGCCCTGCGGGCGCGACGGGCGTTCGTGGCCCGACCGGTCCTGCGGGCGCTTCCGGCATCGGGGGCACCGTGGGTGCGACCGGCGCCACGGGTGCAACGGGAGTGACGGGTGCCACCGGCGCCACCGGCGCAACGGGCTCCCTGGGCCCCACCGGTCCCTCGGGGGCAACCGGGGTCGCCGGCCTGGCGTTCCGCGGTCCCTGGAGCGGGTCGGAAAACTACTCGTTCGGCGACGTGGTCACGTTCAACGGCGCGAGCTACATCCACAGCGTTTTTTTCCTTGTTGGCCCCACCCTGCAGCCTGATGTGGACCTTCTCTGGTCGATGCTCTCTGGCGTCGGGGCGACCGGAGCCACAGGGGCGACCGGTGCGGAGGGGGCAACCGGAATCGCGGGCGCGACGGGCCCGACCGGCGACCCGGGTCCCTCGGGTTCCGCCGGCCCGAACGGTGCAATGGGTTTGCCCGGGTCGCCGGGTCCCGCCGGCACCGCTGGCGCGGCCGGCGTGGCAGGCCCCGCCGGGCCTCCAGGGGCCGCGGGGGCACAGGGTCCCACGGGCGTCGCCGCACCGAGCGGTCCCGGTGCCCTGATTCCCTTCTCATCGGGCCAGCCGGTCGTCATGACCACCAACGCCAGTGGGCAGCAGGGCACCGTCAGTTCGATCGGGTTCGGCTCTAACGCAACGGGTCTTGTCCCGACGGCTGGGACGATCGATCTCACCGGAGCGTCGGGAAGCCAGATCAACGAGGCGTTCTCGGTGCCGGTGGCCGCGACGATCACGTCGATCTCGGCTTACTTCTCGACCACGGAGGCGCTGGCGCTGATCGGCAGCACGATCACCGTGACGGCGCAGGTCTGGACGTCGACGGCTCCCAATAACCTCTTCACGCCGGTTCCCGGCGCCGTGGTGACCTTGGCGCCTGGACTCACCGGCCTTGTTTCGCTCGGCAGTATCAGCAGCGGCATCACGACCGGTCTGTCGATCCCCGTAGCGGCCAACACGCGGGTGATGGTGGTGTTCGGTAGCACCATGACGGGACTGACGTCGGCCAACACGATCAGCGGATACGCGAGCTCCGGCGTCACGTTCAAATAGAGGGACGGGCGCCGGCCGCCGGGCGTTTCCGGTGGTGGGCGCCTCGCTGACGAATCGCCTCCTCCCGCCCACGGGAGGAGGGGAGCGGTCTCACGTGGGATCGGGTTCCGTTGGCAGGCCCAGGGCCTTCTGCGCGAACCGCAGATTCTCGAGCACTCGCGGCCGCTGAACCTGCGGCAGGCGTGGATCCCTCAGCAGATCGGTACTGACGCGCCTGCAGTCCTCGAAGTCGCCGGTCCAGTAGCTCGCGATCGAGAATTCGTCCCTGCAGCGCCACTCGTAGAACGACCGATCGAGGAACAGCAGATCCTCCGGCACGGCCAGCTCCATGCCCCGCCGCGCGAACAGCCGTGCCGCGGCGTAGCGCTTCTGTTCGCGACAGTAACGTGCCAGCTGACCGAGGGTCTCGGCCCGGCACGGCCGGCTTTCGAAGGCCAGCAGATACCGGTCGATGATCGCCGCCGGATCCTGCTGCAATTGCTCGGACAGTAGCGCCGCCGAATACCGCGAGTACCAGACCTCCTCGTTCCAGCCGCCCTGTCCGGCCCGGCTCTCGTACGCCGACAGCGCCTTCTCGGGCTGCCCCGAATCGCGGTAGCTCTGGGCCAGATAGAACTGGTAGCGCGTGTTGCCCGGCTCGTCGCGCAGGCCCTGTTCCAGGACCCGGGCATCGTTCGCGTACTTCACCTTCACATCCTGCTGGCTGCGGCCGCCATCGGTGTACACGAGCACGCGCGGTCCGAGGAGGAACGGCTTGTCCACCGCCTCGCCGCACTCGAGATACTCGTGGAGCACGCCGACATAGCGCCAGGGCAGCGCATCGCGCACCAGGCAGACGCGCCCGTAGTTGATGCCGCTGAACGCAACGTCGAGCGCATAGGCCTTCTGCGTCAGATTCGGCCGGCGGTATGCAGGCGGAAGCTCGAGCACCTCGTCGGCGTCGATCATGAACAGGTAATCGGCACGACCGTGCGCCAGCGCGATGGCCTCGCTGCGGTTGTGGCCGAAGTCCTTCCAGGGTCGCTCGAACAACTCGCCCGGCACGCCGTGCATGAACTCGCGGATGACGTCCTGCGTGCCGTCCGTGGAGCCGGTGTCGACGATCACCCAGTGATCGATGAATGGGCGCACCGAGGACAGGCAACGCCGGATGACGTGCGCCTCGTTCCTGACGATCATGTTGAGGCAGACCGTGCTCATGGATATCCCTCGGAAGACGGCATGAATTCTCGCGCGAACCCAGCAGATTCACGATGCCCGGAGCTGCTGGCCGCAGTGATCATGTGCGGGTTCGTGTCCGTGCCGGCATCGTCATGAACAGCCATTAGTCTGCATTGTTTTTCGCGCATTCTGATGTGACCGGCTTGTTCGTGGATCGCCTCCGGCATGGATGGACGCTCCGAAACTACAATCAGCAATCCGGCGCGTGGACGGCTCATCAACTCTTGAGGCTCATCGCCGGGTTGGCTTCAGCGAGTGCGTCACCCAAGTTCACTTCCTTGATGGGTCAGAACAGCCATGCGCCGAACCCGAAACGCCAAGATCGTCGCCACCCTCGGCCCCGCCAGCACCGACCGCGCGACGATCGAAGCCTTGTTCAGGGCCGGGGCCGATGTCTTCCGGCTCAACTTCAGTCACGGCACGCACGAGGACCATCGGGCCCGCTACCAGATCATCCGCGATCTCGAGCGCGACCTCGGTCGACCCATCGGCGTGCTGCTGGACCTGCAGGGTCCGAAGCTCAGGATCGGGACCTTCGCTCAAGGCCCCATCCAGCTGCTGAAGGATGATCCATTCCGATTCGACCTGGACCGCGCGACGGCGGGTACGCAGCAGCGCGTCGCGCTGCCGCATCCGGAAATCTTCGCGGCGCTGCAACCGGGCGCCAACCTGCTGCTCGACGATGGACGGATTCGGGTGCGCGTCATCCGCTGCGGGCCGGACTTCGCCGAAACCACCGTGGTCGTCGGCGGCATCCTGTCGGATCGAAAAGGCGTCAACGTTCCCGACGTCGTGGTGCCGGTCTCCGCGCTCACTCCGAAGGACCGCGCGGACCTGGCGTTCGGCCTGACGCTGGGCGTCGACTGGATCGCGCTGTCGTTCGTACAGCGGGCCGAGGACATCGCCGAGCTACGTGCGCTGGTCGGCGACAAGATCGCCATCGTCGCCAAGCTGGAAAAACCGGCTGCCGTTCACGCGCTGGAGGACATCGTCGAGGCGTCCGATGCGGTGATGGTGGCGCGCGGCGATCTGGGCGTGGAGATGCCGGCCGAGAAAGTGCCCGGCATCCAGAAGCGGATCATCCGCAGCTGCCGGCAGCACGGAAAGCCGGTGATCATCGCCACGCAGATGCTCGAATCGATGGTGACCTCGCCGGTTCCCACGCGGGCCGAGGCCTCGGACGTGGCCAACGCCATCTACGACGGCGCCGATGCCGTGATGCTCTCCGCCGAGTCCGCGTCCGGTCGATACCCGCTGGAAGCGGTCAGCGTCATGAACCGCGTCATCGAGGAGACCGAAGCGGATCCCACGCATCGCAAGATGCTGGAAGACTCGCTCACACCACCGCCGGCGGACTTCGCGGGCGGCATTGCCATCGCGATGCGCCAGATCGCGGCCTTGCTCGACCCGGTGGCCATCGTGGCGTACACGAACTCCGGCTACAGCGCGTTCGTGATGTCGCGCGAACGGCCCGAGGCGCCGATCCTGGGGCTCACGCCGCAGCTGGCGACAGCTCGCCGGCTGGCGTTGGCCTGGGGCGTCCACTCCGCGCTCTCGCCGCAGGTGGCCAACGTCGGCGAGATGACGTCGTTCGCTTGCCAGGCGGTCATGGAGGAGGGGTTCGGCGTGCGAGGCGACACGGTGGTGGTCATCGCCGGGTTGCCGTTGGCGCAGTCGGGCACGACGAACCTGCTGAGGATCGCGCACATCGTTTGAGGGCGAGGGTATCGAGGGTTGCGACACCATCAGCAGCTTGCCGCAGGCGAAGTCTTTTTCCGGTTCCGGCTCGCGAGTGGTGCAAGGGCAAAATTGTCGACGGGCAGTCGATCGCGTTCATTCGAGTTCACTGCCCTGATGGGTCATGACCTGCCTGCCGATGTTCGGACCGTTTGACGCGAAAGATTCTGGCCGATGCGAGGCCGGATCCATTCCCTCGAACGTCGATCGCAAAGATCGGGTCCACGACACGCCGTTCATCACTCGCTCGCATCGCGGCGCCTTGCTCTGCTCGAAACGCGCTCTGCCGACTCTGCTCGTCGACTTCGCGATATCCGGATCCGCAAGACATCTGCGATCGCACGGCAGCGGAGAACGTGCGAGCGCTCCTGCGCGCAGCAGCGCGGCGCCTGGATCGTGCGACGCGCAGCCATCGGCCATCGCTCGACGAACCACATTCGGCCGCGAGATCAGGCCGCCGGATTCGACGTCCGCTGCGGGATGTTCGGTGGTGACGTCTCGAATCACGTGATCTCCAAGCTCGCGGGTTGTCAACGGGCGCGTCGTTGGCTGGAGACCGTCGTGGCTTGGTGTAACCTGCGGAGGAACGTGCTGCTGCGACCGGCTTTCGCATCGAAGACGACGTGCGTAGCGGTCAAATGTGAATGTGGAACTCATGTCCCTGTTCTTCCTTCTGCTGCTCCCATTCCTCGTCGGCTTGGTCATGGCAGTCATGCCGACGCGCGCGCGAACCTCGCTCGCGGGTGGTGCGTCGCTGATCTCGGCCGGGCTGACGGCGTGGCTCATCACCTTGTATCCGCTCGTCCGCGACGGCCAGGTGATTCGCCAGACGGTCTCGTGGATTCCGTCGATCGGTCTCGACCTGATCCTGCGTCTCGACGGGTTTGCGTGGATGTTCAGCGTGCTGATCACCGGCATCGGCGCGCTGGTGGCCTTGTACGCGCGCTATTACATGTCGCCGGCGGATCCCGTGTCGCGCTTCTACGCGCTGTTCCTGCTCTTCATGAGCGCCATGCTCGGCGTGGTGACGTCCGGGAATCTGATCCAGCTGGTGGTGTTCTGGGAACTCACCAGCCTGATCTCGTTCCTGCTGATCGGCTACTGGCACCACCGCGTCGACGCGCAGCGCGGTGCCCGCATGGCGTTGATCGTGACGGGCGCTGGTGGCCTTGCGCTTCTTGGCGGCGTGATCGTTCTTGGCCACATCGTCGGCAGTTTCGATCTCGACGTGGTGCTCGGCTCCGGGGACCGGGTCCGTGCACACCCGCTCTACGCCCCGGTGCTGATCCTGGTCGTGCTCGGTGCACTGACCAAGAGCGCCCAGTTTCCGTTTCATTTCTGGTTGTCCCGCGCGATGGCGGCGCCGACACCGGTGTCCGCCTTTCTGCATTCGGCGACGATGGTCAAGGCGGGCGTCTTTCTGCTCGCGCGGCTATGGAGCGTGCTGTCAGGTACCGAACTGTGGTTCTGGGTGGTCGGCGGCGCGGGTGCCGCGACGCTGCTGCTCGGGTCCTATATCGCGATGTTCCAGCACGATCTGAAACGCGTGCTCGCCTACTCGACGATGAGTCACCTGGGTCTGATCACGCTGCTGCTGGGACTCAACAGTCCGCTGGCAGCGGTCGCCGGCGTCTTCCACATCATGAATCATGCGGCGTTCAAAGCCTCGCTGTTCATGGCCGCCGGCATCGTCGACCACGAAACCGGAACGCGCGACATCCGTCGCCTGACGGGGCTGTGGAGCCGCATGCCCTACACCGGCGCGCTGGCCCTCGTTGCCAGCGCGGCCATGGCCGGAGTTCCCTTGTTGAACGGCTTTCTGTCGAAGGAGATGTTCTTCGCTGAAACCGTGTTCATGACTTCGCAGCCCTGGGTGGAGCGTGGACTTCCGGTGCTGGCCACGCTCGCTGCAATCTTTGCCGTCGTGTACTCGCTGCGCTTCGGATACGGGATTTTCTTCGGGTCACCGGCGACCGACCTGCCGCGTGAACCCGAGGAGGCGCCGCGCTGGATGCGGGCCCCAATCGAGCTGCTGGTGCTGTGCTGCCTGATCGTGGGAATGGCCCCGTCGGTCTCCATCGGCCCGGCGCTCGCAGTCGCGGCGCTTCCCGTCGTTGGCGGGGTGCTGCCGGAATACAGCCTCGCGGTCTGGCACGGCTTCACCGCTCCCCTCTACATGAGCCTGATCGCGATCACGGTCGGGATCGCCGCCTACGTTCGCATCCGCCGGCATCAGCGCCGCGGGCATCTGCAAAATGCGCCGGTCATCGAGCGCTTCAATGCCCGGCGCCTGTTCGACCTCGGGCTTCTGTGGCTCACGCTATGGGCTCGCCGGATCCTCAAGGTGCTGAGCCCGGCGCGGCTTCAGCCGCAGATGTTTGCGATCATTGCGATCGCGCTCCTGCTCGCCTTGCTGGCGGCGCGCGACCTGCCGCTGGCGTGGGGCGAGCGGGAACAATTGCCGGCGTCCGCTGCTTTCGTGCTGCTGTGGGCCATCGGAATGGCGTGCGCGATCGGAGCCGCGATGATGGCGAAGTTTCATCGCCTGGTTGCCATCACGCTGATGGGTGGCGCGGGCCTGGTCACCTGTCTGACCTTTGCGTGGTTCTCGGCACCCGACCTGGCGCTGACGCAGATCTCGGTCGAGGTGGTCACCACGACGCTGTTCCTTCTGGGGCTGCGCTGGCTCCCCGTCCGGCTCGAAGAACTGGGTGTCGTGGCGAGCGCAAGGACACGGCTGCGGCGTGCGCGTGACCTGCTGCTGGCCATCGCGGCCGGAACCGGGCTCGCGACCTTGTCGTACGCGATGCTGACGCGTTCGGCACCGCAGAGCATCTCGCCGTTTTTCCTGGAACGAGCGCTTCCCGAAGGCGGCGGCACCAACGCCGTCAACGTCATGCTGGTCGACTTCCGTGCGCTGGACACGCTGGGGGAGATCACCGTGCTCGGCGCAGTGGCGCTCACCGTCTATGCGCTGCTGCGACGTTTCCGTCCCGCCGCGGAAAGCATGTTGGCCCCCCGTCAGCAGCGCGCCGTGCCCGCGGACGTGGGCACCGACCTCGTCGGGCCGACGACGGTAGAGGGCGTCGCGCGCGGATACATGGGCGTGCCAACGGTCATCGCGCGGCTGCTGCTGCCGGTCATGCTGGTCGTGGCCGCGCACCTGTTCCTGCGGGGCCACAACCAGCCGGGTGGCGGATTCGTCGCCGGCCTCGTCATCGCCATCGCGATGATCACCCAGTACATCGTCTCCGGAAGCCGCTTCGTCGAAGGGCGTACGCGGCTTCTGCCCGGACGCTGGGTCGCGTGGGGGCTGCTGCTGGCGACGTGCACGGGTCTGGGTGCCATCACGCTGGGTTACCCCCTTCTGACGAGCCACACCGCGCACTTCGCGGTCCCCCTGCTGGGCGACGTGCACTTTCCGACGGCGACGTTCTTCGACCTCGGCGTCCTGTTCGTCGTCGTGGGCGCAACGTTGCTGATGCTGACGGCCATCGCCCATCAATCGCTGCGTGCACACCGGCAGCCCTCCGTCGTCGCCGCGCCGGTGGCCCACGTGGAGGCGCCCTGAATGGAAGTCTTGCTCGCTCTGGTGATTGGTGTGATGGCGGGAGCGGCCGTGTGGCTGGTGCTGCGTCCTCGTACGTTCCAGGTGATCATGGGCCTGACGCTGCTGTCGTACGCCGTGAACCTGTTCATCTTCAGCGTCGGCAGCATCTTCATCGACAAGCCGCCGATCGTGACGCCGGGTCTTGCGCCGAATCTCGAGAGCTATACGGATCCGATGGCGCAGTCGCTGGTGCTCACTGCGATTGTCATCGGCTTCGCGACCACCGCGCTCTTTCTGGTCGTGCTGCTGGCGTTGCGGGGTCTGAGCGGAACGGATCACGTCGACGGCCGCGAGGAGTCATGACGCTGCTGCTGCCGCACCTGATCGTTGCGCCCGTGGTCCTGCCGCTGCTGACGGCGGCGGTGCTTCTGCTGCTCGGGGAACGGCGCAGGCGCCTCCAGTCGATCCTCAGCGTCGTGGCGACGGTGACCGGCCTGCTCGTGGCCGTGGCGATCCTGATTCGCGTCGACGCGGGCGGCGGCAGGGCGGCCATCGACGTCTATCTGGCTTCGAACTGGGAAGCGCCCTTCGGAATCGTCCTGGTCGCGGACCGCCTGTCCGCGCTGATGCTGGTGCTCGTCGGTTGCGTCAGCGTTGGCGCCGCGCTCTATGCGGAGGGAGGCTGGGGCAGAGTCGGCGTGTACTTTCATCCGCTGTTCCAGCTGCAGCTGATGGGGCTCAATGGCGCCTTCCTCACCGGCGACCTGTTCAATCTCTTCGTGTTCTTCGAGGTGTTGCTGGCGGCCTCGTACGGTCTTCAGCTGCACGGATCGGGATGGCCGCGGGTACGCTCGGGCCTGCAGTACATCGCGGTGAACCTGCTGGCCTCTTCGCTGTTCCTGATCGGGCTGGCGGTGCTCTACGGTGTCATGGGCACCCTCTCGATGGCCGACATCGCCAGCAAGACCGGCGGCATCCCGGCGCACGATCTGGGGCTGTTCTACGCGGGCTCGGCCATCCTCGCCGTGGCTTTCCTGGTGAAGGCCGCGATCTGGCCTTTGAACGCCTGGCTGGTGCCGGCGTATGCCGCCACCAGCGCCCCCGTCGCTGCCCTGTTTGCGCTGATGACCAAGGTCGGCATCTACGCCATCTTGCGGTTGTGGTCGCTGTTCTTCCCGGCCGCGATCGCCGCGCCAACCCATTTCGGCGCGTCGGCGCTTCTGGTGGGAGGGTTGGCCACGATCGCGTTCGGCACGGTGGGGCTCCTGGCGTCCATCCGGATCTCCCGTATCGCCGGCTTCTCCATCATCGTTTCATCGGGAACGCTTCTGACGGCGTTTGCGTTGCGCTCTGCGCTGGTCACGGGTGCTGCCTTGTACTACGTGCTGAGCGCGACGCTGGCGGTGAGTGCCATCTTCCTGATCGCCGAACTGGCCCGACGCGGCGATACCGCCCCTCGAGCATCGTCGCTGGACGCCGAAGACGCTGCGAGCGAGGACACCAATCTCGATGACGAGGAAGCGCCGCTGATCGGCCGCGCGTTCCGTCTGTCACTGGCGTTGATGGGCCTCGGGTTCATCTGCTGCGCGGTGCTGATCGCCGGGTTGCCGCCGCTGTCCGGATTCATCGCGAAGGTCGCCCTGCTGTCGGCCATCGTCACCGCAGGAGCCGGGCCCATCGCGACGCCGATGTCGGGCCTCTCCGCCACCGCGTGGACCTTTGTCGCGATGCTGCTGCTCTCGGGGCTCGTCGCGATGGTGTCGCTCGCCAGGGCCGGCGTCCGCCATTTCTGGTCCGCCGGCGGCTCCACGGTTCCGCAGGTCAAAGTACCCGAGGCGCTCTCGCTGTTCTTGCTCCTCTTCGCGTGCGGCCTGCTCACCGTCTACGCCGAGCCGGTCCTGCGCTACACGCGGTCCACCGCTGCCGAGCTGTACACGCCGGCGACCTATGTCGACACCGTGCTCGCGACCCGGGCTCGACCGGCCCCCGCGCGGTCGGCATCGGCAGAGCTGTCGGAGCCTCCATGAACGTTCTCAGGAAGATCGTCCCCGCGCCGCTGATGTCCCTCACGCTGCTGCTGTTGTGGGTTGCGTTGGCGCGATCCACGAGCCCCGGCCAGATCCTCATCGGCCTCGTGCTTGCATTCGGTGTGCCTCCGCTCACCACCGGGCTGCGACTCAAAAACGTGCGGCTGCGGGCGCCCCTGGTATTGATGCGCTTCGTGCTGACCGTGGCGGTCGATGTCGTCACGTCGAATGCGGAAATCGCCTGGGGCATCGTCGCCGGACGATGGCGGCAACCGCGACCGGCTTTCGTGACGGTGCCGCTCGAACTGCGTGATCCTGCCGGGCTCGCTGCGCTGGCCGTGGTGACGACCATCGTCCCCGGGACGGTGTGGACGGAGCTCGCGCTCGACCGCAGCGCGCTGTTGCTGCATGTGTGGGACGTAGGCGACGAGAGCGCCTTCGTCGCGCGGTTCAAGCATCGCTATGAACGGCCGTTGAGGGAGATCTTCGAATGAGCACGCTGGTCACCGGCGCCATCACCTTTGCACTGGGTTGCTATGCCCTTGCGTCGATCCTGGTCATCGTCAGGCTCGTGCGGGGCCCGAGCGCGCAGGACCGGGTGTCCGCGCTGGATCTGCTCTACTTTCACGCGATGCTCGTCATGCTGGTCCTGAGCATCGGTCACCGGAACGACGTGTATTTCGAAGCTGCCCTGCTGATCGCTCTGTTCGGGTTCGTGAGCTCGGCAGCCTTGGCCAAGTTCGTCCTGCGCGGAGAGGTGATCGAATGAATGAAATGCCCGGGTGGGAACAGATCGCAGCGGCGGGCCTGCTCATCGCCAGCGGGATCCTGGTCGTGATCTCCTCCATCGGCGTTCTGCGCTTGCCCGACTTCTTCCGCCGCATGCATCCGCCGGCACTGGCCTACACGTTGGGAAGCTGGACGGTCACGCTGGCGGCCATGCTGACGACGGAAACCGGTCCGGTCGCCCATCTGCTGCTGATTCCCCTGCTGCTCGCGATCACCGTCCCCGTGACCACGGTGCTTCTGGCCCGCGTGGCTCTGTTTCGCCGGCGTGCCGCCCGGTCAGGCGACACGCCGCCTCCGGTGACGGCACCTGCCGTCACGTTGAACGAGCAGCCGATGGCGGAACGATGAGGACGTCGCATTTGGTGGCCCTCAACAAGTCGCCGGAGACCGTTCCGAACAGCATGTAGGCCGCGCCCGAGTAGCCGCGGGTACCCACGACGAGCAGATCGGCCTCGATCGTTTTCACGTGCTCCTCGACGACGCTGCGCGGCGGACCGGGGCGGACGCCGACCCTGCCGACGCCGCCTTCTTCCGGGCGCGTCTCGGCCTTGGCCAAGGCCGCTCCAAACACGCCACTGATGTCGTGCAGAGCCTTGGCACGCAGCAGTTCCTTGCGTTCCTCGGTCTCGCGTTCGTTGAGATGCTTGTAGATCCGGCTCTCGTAGAGATCGTCGAAAGCATGGATCACGTCCAGCGGCGGGCGACGAGCCGGAAGAACACGAAGCGCGAGGCGAACGATGTCCTCGGCCACCGGATCCAGATCGAGAGCCAGCGTCGGGCGTCGATACTCGGCTCGCGGAGCAAGCCGGACGGCCAGGACCGGTACCCGCGCCTGCCGGATGACCCGCTCTGCCGTCGATCCGAGGATGGCGTCGCGCAGCGGTCGTCCGCGGCCGCGACCCATCACGATCAGATCCGATTTCGACTGCAGCGCCTGCTTCGCGATGTCCTTGGCAGCGGTGCCGATCTTGACGATCGACGCGATCTTCACGTTTCCACGAAGCCGTTCGCGCCAATGCTCCGCTTCCCTGGAAAGCAATTTCACCGCTTCACGTTCTGCATACATCCGCTCGCGGGGCATGAGTCCGGAGGGCACGACGTGCAGAAGGGTCACCTGGGCAGCGTGTGCCAGGGGCAGCAGCGCAACCCGGCCGATGACGCGGTCGGAATCGGGCGTGAGGTCCAGTGCAACGAGGACCGATTGCAACGGGCTGCTTCGGGATGACGCCGGATGTGCTTTGAAGAACGGAACCACTTTTTCGGATCTGCTCATTTCGAGCCTCGGGAGTTGTCACGCGAACGTGAGCCCCCGATTTATCTTCGGTGACTCCCGTACGTCATGCGCTGTGGGGCCATGCCGTTCGTGCGCTTCACTTCGACCCGCGTCCTGGTCATCAGGCCGGCAGGAGGCAAGTGCAAGTCGAAGACGACAGGGCAAAAAGGAACGTCGACATCTGGCGTGCCCGCACGCGATGTCGCTGAAGCGGCGAGCACTCCGGGTTGACGCGCGATGGGACGTCGAGGGTTCTTCAATCGCCCCTCGACGTGTTCGCGGTTCGAGCAGGAATCGGCGGCTGCTTGGTCGTGCGCAGAACCGTCAATGTCCCGGCTTGCTCTCCGCCCACGGTCCACGGCATCACTTGGCCCTCGGAAAGACCGATCAACGCGGCGCCGATCGGCGTGAGCACGGACACTCTTTGCTTCGCGAGGTCGGCCTCGCCGGGCAGGACGAGCTTGACGGTTCGAATGCTGCCGTCATCCATGTTCCGGTAGGTGACCCAGCTTCCGAGCGTGACGACGGTTTCAGGGACTTCCTGGCTCGGCCGCACTTCCGCCCGGTCGATCTCCTCGATGAGCAGGTCGGTCACCTCGGGCGCACTCTGAAGTCCCATGCGCAGGGCGCCCTGCAGGGAGTTGAGCTGGTCCGCATCGATGATCAGAGGCGGGCGCGGCGTGGAACGGTGTCCTGGGTACATATCACTCTCCAAAAAAAGCAGGCATGCAGGGAAACGGCGCCCGATAGGTGTCGAGCCGCCGTGAGCAGGAAATGACGCGTCGTGATCAGGCAGGGCGTGCCTGCAGACCAGCCGATATGCTGAGAATCGCTTGGTATTTACAGCTCAGGAGGCCCAAGGCTCGGATGCGCGGGCGCGCACGGCTTGGGCTCAGATTCGTTCGAGAACGGTCCCTGCGTGGAGCAGTGGGCGCGAGTGGAGAAGGAGCGAAATCATGATGGGATGGTCGGCCACGCAGCGTCCCTCGTCAAATCGCCAGCGAAATGCGCTGCGGGGATGAAGAGAAGATGGGTCCTCACCGGCGCCATTCAAGCTGCATCTGGAAAGACAGACCCTGACGGCGTGTCGTCCTGGGCCGTTTTTTCACCGCATGCGTACGTTCCGAACGTCCGTTGCGATTGCATCGTCGGCGAAGGGTTGGGTCGGGCGCTTCTCGTCGCGTTGCCAGGTGTCGTGAATAATCCGATCGGGTCGTCCTTGCGTGAGCGACGCAGCGGGATCACGTCGCTCGAAACATCGTGAAAGTCGTTTCATGCCGCTCCACCCCATGCGCCAGCGAACGTCTCCGCTGTGCACGGGTTGCGTGAATCGGAAGCCGCCGATTGGCGGCAGGGAAATCGATCCAGGCCAGCGCCTGTTCGGATCGGCGCGCCTGAACAGGCGTTGCGGGCCATCGGCCCGTCCATCGGCCCGATCCCTACTTTTGCCGCCGAACGATTTCATGCCGGCGGTGGCTGGCTAGGATGTGCTGACGCCCGATTCAACATTCATCGCCATGCACGCCTTCCGCCCATCCCGCCCCTTCCGTTTCGTCCGCCGCCTTCTGCTGGTCGGGATGGCGGCCTCGATGGCCGCCTGCGGCGGCGGAGGTGGAGGCGGAGGAGGAAGTTCCGGATCCTCGCTGGACCTGAGCCTGTCGCCCCGCTCGGTGAGTACCGAGTTCCTGGAAGGCGACGCAGAACCCCTGCATGCCACCGCCACCGTGTCGGTCGACAGCGATTTCTCCCAGGTCCCCGTCGTCGTCGTGACCGATCGCGGTGCGACCGCGGTGCTGGAGTCGGTGCAGGTGTCCAGCACCGACGTGTCCACCTACGACGTCAACTTCCTGCTGCGGAATGATCTGCCCGCGGGGCGGTATCAATCGTCATTTCAGGTTCGCATCTGTTCGAGCGCGAGCTGCAACAAGGTGTTTGCGAGCGAAACCGTGTCGTATGTCGTGCAGGTCAACAGCACCACGCACCTGACGGCGCTGGCGCCGTTGGCAGGGGCAGCCGATTGGACCGCCGTGGACGGTGACGCGGGCGAGGCGAGCTATGTGCCGGTCACGCTCGATCCCGCCAACTTCAGTCTCAGATGGCGACTCGACATCCCCGACTTCGACCCGAATTCGGGCAACACCTGGAATCCGCCGCTCGAATCGGTGCTGAGTGCAGACGGTGCGGTGTTCTTTCGTACATCGCAGGCGTCAACGGTCCCCGCATCGCTGCTGGCGGTGAACGAGGCCGACGGCAGCGTGCGCTGGACGCACCGCGCCACGATGGAACTCAATCGGCCCGTGATCGCCGGCGACGTCGTCTACACCGTGATGTTTCCCAACTACCTGCATGCGATCCGCGGACTCGACATTGCGACCGGCAGCGTTGTCGCGGACATCCCGAACACGCGGGGCCAATCCGCGGCGCTGACCGCTGTCGACGGGCGATTGGTGTATCGCGGCTCGGTGGATATCTACAACAACACTGGGTTGATCTCGCTGGATCTCGCCACGCAGCAGATCGATTGGGTCAACTGGTTCCAGGCGCCGGTCGTCGCTTCCGGGAACACGGTGTACACGTTCACGCCCGAGTCCGTTGCGACCGCGCCGCTGGGCGGTGGCCTGTTCGCCTTGGACGCATCGACCGGAGACACCACGCTCGCGATCGCCGATATGGGGATGGAAGCGGTCTCGCCGATCGCAACGAGTCTGCGCACGGTGATCGTCCCGGGAGCTGTGGGTGAGGTCCTCGGAGAGGATCCCGACCACGTCGCGATGTTCGACACCGTCGCGGGAATCCGGCGCTGGTCCATTCCCTCGGTCGCCCTCATCGGCGCCGGAGAAGGCGTGACGTACGTGATGCGCGGCGCGCAGATCGACGCCCTCTCGAATGCAAATGGCGCCACGCAATGGAGCTGGGCGCCGCCCGAGGCCCCGTGGACGCTCATCGACGCGGTCTTCACGCGCAACATCGCGTTCATCAGCACCCTGCAAAAGGTCTATGCCGTCGACATGGCCACGAGGGCCGTCGTGTGGACCTATCCGCGTGCCGGTGCACTGTCCATTTCGAAGAATGGCGTGCTGTTCATCATGCGCGGCGTGAAGAACGACTTCGATC
The DNA here is from genome assembly GCF_004364935.1 of Panacagrimonas perspica. Lineage (GTDB taxonomy): Bacteria > Pseudomonadota > Gammaproteobacteria > Nevskiales > Nevskiaceae > Panacagrimonas > Panacagrimonas perspica. The sequence goes on from NZ_SOBT01000013.1 coordinate 136,868, forward strand.
GATCGGAAGGCGTGCTCGTTGCCGTCAACCTGCACTGAGGAGGATCGCGCGACCCGCATGTCGGGGTGGCACCGGTGCATGTGCACGCGCGTTCGTCTCGACCCGATGAGCCAGTGCCGGTTCCACGACATCCCGGACGTTTTTTTGCGCATCTTCCGGCCGAGGATGCAGATGAGGAGATCATGATCAAAACGATATCGTCGCTCCTGATTCTGTTGTTGCTGACCGCGTGCAGTTCAGCGCCCAAGATTCAGCCGGCCGCGGAGCCTCCGCCGGTGTGGACCGGACCGATGCGGGACTATCGGCCCGTCACGGAAAGAGAAAGCACCATCTTCAGCACGCTGATCACGCGAGCGGGATACGGCATCTACCGCACCGGCGAGGACAAGATGTCGCCGACCGGGATGTACCTGCTTCGACGAAAGGCGCAGCAGAAACTGGGAGCCGATGGAAAGAAGCCGCTGGCGATCACGGTCCATCACCTCGTGGTTTACGTCAACGCAAAGACCCAGCTTCGAAAGACCACCATGGGCGGCGTGGTCGCAGGAGCGGTCGGTGGCGCGGTCGTCGCCCAATCGATGGATAAGATGACGGTCAATCTGAGCCAGTCGGTGATCGACTCGACGAAGTTCACTTACGTTGAGAACGAGTATGAGCGCGCGTTCTACACGGAAGAGGAGAATCTGAATCGCGCGACCGTCTATGTGATCTACATCGAAGCGGACATCAACGGAAAGCGGACGTTTACGAAGACGATGGCGTCGGCAAAGGAGCCGTTCCCGGTTGTCATCGAAGCGTCTGTCGACTATTTCCTGTCGCATTACTGATGGAGGGGAAGAAGCCGCCGGTTTGAAGCGGGGCGCGGACGTCGCACCGCGCTCTTGGGAAGTACCGTCGTAGCGGCGGTCGTAGCTTTCGCCGGCGTGCCGCTCCGCCGCTATCCGTCCAGTGGACTTTTCACCCCGCGTCCTCCGCGATTCAGGACGTGCGTGTAGATCATCGTCGTGCTCACGTCTTCGTGCCCCAGCAGTTCCTGCACGGTCCGAATGTCATAACCGCCTTCGAGCAAGTGTGTCGCGAACGAGTGTCGAAACACATGCGGCGACACCGGTTTCGCTATCCGGGCTCTTTGAGCCGCGAGCCGCACCTGGCGCTGGATTTCCTTCTCGTCGATGTGATGGCGCCGCCTGACGCCTGATCGAGGGTCGGCGGAAAATCCCTGTGCGACGAACACGTATTGCCAGGACCATTCCCTCGACGCGTTCGGGAACTTCACTGAAAGGGCGTCGGGCATCCAGACCTCGGCGCGGCCGTCCTTGCGGTCCTGATCGAACAACGTACGACGAAGCGCCAGGTGTGCGCGCAGTGGACCTGACAAGGATTGCGGCAGCATCGTCACTCGATCCTTGCCTCCCTTGCCGTTGCGAACGGTGACCTGCTGCATTGCAAAGTCGACATCCTTGACGCGCAAGCGGGCGCATTCCATCAAGCGCATTCCCGTCCCGTACAACAGCTTTCCCACCAGCTCGAAACGCGTGTCGAGGTGTTCGAGGACGGCGATGACCTCCGGACGCGTCAGCACGGTGGGGAGGTGACGTGGCTGTTTGGCCCTGACGACGTCCTGCATCCAGGGCAGATCGATCTGCAGCACCTCCCGGTACAAGAACAGCATGGCCGCGAGCGCCTGGTTCTGCGTGCTCGCCGACACGCTACGCTCCACGGCCAGAGACGTCAGAAACGCTTCGACTTCGGCCCCGCCCATGTCGCGTGGGTGCCGCTTGTTGTGAAAGAGAATGAAGCGTTTAATCCAGTTCGTGTAAGCGGTCTCGGTTCTGAGGCTGTAGTGACGCGTGCGGATCCGGTCCCTGACCATGTCGAGCAGTCGCGGGGCAGGGGCGTCGGGTCCACTTTGAGAGGGCCGTCGATTTGATCCGTTCATTGCGCCATAACGCGAGCGAGGATTCGGGATCGGTATACCGGTCAGATCCTTGCGCTGGCCAGATGTGCGTTAGCACGCTTGAGTTCGGGTTATGGCGCACGGTCCGTTACCTAAGAAGGCGTTGGGCGTCAAAGCGAAAGCAATTGAAGTGAGCACCAAACTGGAGCGCACAATGCAAGCGTCAGATCGCTCGTATAGCGAGTTTGAGGGTTCATCCACTTGGCAAGTTGTCTCTGAGGCGTTAGCTGCGCTAGAGAAAAACAAAGACCTTCAATTACAAACTGAACGCCGCCTTGTCGTGGGCTATATCTGCAAGCAGTTGGCGGCAAACCAACTCGTAGCTAAGAGTGGCGTCGCCCAACAAGGCGCTCCAGCCGACCCACTTGCCTCCGCTTCGCTACGGCAAGCGGTCGGCTGAGCTAGGGCGTTGGGCATGGAAAAGCAAAAGACACCTCTAGAGCACGCTGCAGGCAAACTCATCTCTTCGCTGCAGAAAGAGTGGGGAGCCGAAGCGGGAGAGCCGGGTGCGGACATCAGCGAGGAGGCAATGCACAAATGTCACAGCCTGCTGCACGGAGCCAAGAACGGGTCACTGCAGTCCGTTCTTCGGGGTGCCTCCGTCACGGACTTCATAGGCAGAGCGTGGGTGCGTGCACACCCGCGAGTCCTTCCTGCCATCAGAGCATTCGAGGAGCAGGTAGCAATTAGCGCGGGAGCCCAACCAGCGGTTGAAGCCGACGGTCATGCCCCCGGGCAGTAAGTCAGGCTGTAGGCGTACGCTGTGGCATGACCGCGGCTTAACCTGAGCGTTGGACGCTATGAAGGCTGTAGTGTTCATTTTGATCCTGCTATCCGCTCCGCAGGCGTACTCTGAAGACCCGCTCTTCAAGCCGATGCCCCAGACCGCCGAGGAGTGCGAGATGAAAAGCGGAGCGTGGCGACTGTCATCGGGCTCAAAGCCCTGGTTCTATTGCGCGGATGCTAAGACGACGGACGGTGGGAAGGAGTGCACAGATACCGCTCAATGTCAGGGTCTCTGCGTCCCGACAGAGGCGGCCAGCATTGATGGCGTGGAGCGAGGCCACTGCTCACAAGCTCTAGCTCCGCCTGAATGCGGCGAGTACGTGTCTAATGGCCACGTCGCCGAGTACTGCATGTGTGAGTGACGCGTCCAACCAACGGTTCAAGCCGACGTCCACGCCTCCGGGCAGTTGTTCGGCCGGACAGTGCGGTTTTGGCGTGGCCGCGGCTTAACCTGAGCGTTAGCGGCATGAGAAACATCGCTCCGTACCTTCTCTTGCTGCTTTGCACTGTCGGTGCCGCAGCGCCAACTCCCGATGTTGTGCCCGGCTTAATTGATCCGCCGGATCCTCCTTACACGGTCGAAGCGTTACGCGCATGGCATGGAGCTCTTGGCCGTTGGCGTTTGCACTATCCCGCAGAGCAAGAGGTGATGCTCCGCGAGTCGGGTCCAGCTCAGCTCCTCATTTGCTCTGGCGGCGGCATGCGAAACGGAGACTTCGTTCTCTTTCAGAGCTTGGGGAACAGTTGGCGTCCCATTGGAGAAGTCAGCCAATCGCATCATCCTGTTCGAGTCCTGCCCGAAACACATGACGGCTGGCACGATTTCGAGACGTTCAGCCCACTTTGGGGGAGCGGAGGAAACGAGGTCTATGTGGCTCATTATCGCTGGACCGGTAGTTCCTATGAGATGCACTCTGACTCCGAGGGGAAGTTCTGTGATTACGAGCAATTCAAAACCTCTGCAGAGTTTGCGCAGTCATGCCGCTAACCAGCTGATGCAGCCGAGGTCTCTGCCGCCCGTGACCTTTCCTTCTCACGGTTCGGCCGGTGTGTGCGGCAGAGCACCGGCTGATCGCAGGCGTTAGGCATCAAGGAGATCTCATGCACTGCTTCAACCATCCGGACCGCATGGCCGTTGGAAGCTGCAAAGGTTGCTGCAAGGGTCTTTGCGTGGAGTGCGCTACGGATCTAGGCCACGGACTCGCATGCAAGGATCGGCACGAGAGCATGGTGGAGAGCTAGAACACCATCATCACCCGCAACGCCACCGCCTACGATCCCACTAGATACACGGCACTGAGCACGGCTACTAGAAGGCCTCCCATCATCGCAATGCCTAGGATGCGATCACGGGTGGCGTTCGGAAAGTAAGCATCGTTGGCGAAGCCGGACCAGGACGACACGTCGTCATTAGCCCCATGTTCGTCGACTCCATTAACTCCCCGCGAATAGATGCCGCAATGGGAAGCGCTCTGCCCGTCTGGGACAAAGACGTACTGCTGTCCCCAGGGGTCTATCGGAAGCGCGTTATCTCTCATGTAGGGGCCCCTCCAACGTACCTCTCCAGCCGGTGCGGTCCAAAGAATGCTCGGCCATTCGGCCAGTGTGGGGCATCTGCCGATGTCTGAACGCAGACTCCGCGTGGCTTGGCCGAATGCCTGAACGTCCATCGCGGCTTGGTGCACTCTGTATGAACTGGCACCGGCTTCATGCGCAAGGAGGCAGGCGCAAGCAAGTAGGAGAACTTCTCTCATGCCGCCCAACGCCGAGGTTAAGCCGCGGCCACGCCACAACCAGGCCTATCCGAACAACCAACCGCCCTGGGGCGTGGCCGTCGGCTTGAACCGTTGGTTGGGCCCAGCACCCTAGCGAATCTTTGCTCCGAGCTTGCCGGCATGAAGGACCTCCCACTCCGAAGGCGCGAATCCTAGGGCACTCCAGCGCTCGAAGTAGAACTCTCCTAGCTCCGCGCCCGCTTCAAAGGTGAGGTGAATATCTGCCTCATGACAGAAGCGGAACTCAACACCTAATTCTTTGAGTGTGATGAATAGGTCGTCCGCGCCAACACGACCCCAGCCCTGAGACTCGACGCGCTCTACCTCTTGGACGAGATCGGCTAGAGGAATACTCACGTGGTCCCACTCACTGCCTGGGTAGTAGTCGTTGCCCCAAGCAAAGCCGAACAGGGCTCCACAAACTTTCTGCCCGCGTTCCTGAAAGTGACGCGCGAAGAATGAGAGTTCCGCCCTTACGAGGTCCGCCCCGATTGCCGACGTGACGATCTCACGGTTCATGCTGTTGAGGCCCAACGCCTAGCTTCAGCCGCGACCACGCCACTGCCCGCACCATCCGAACAAGCAGATGCCCGGAGGCGTGGTCGTCGGCTTGAAGCGCTGGTTAGATCCGGTCTTAGCTGTCTGCATCTGGCACCTGCTGCTGAGTTTCTTGCTCGCCCTCGTATCCAGGGACTAGAACTCCGAGGTACTGATGAATGTCGGAGGCTGCATCAGAAGCGTGGCCTCTGCTGCAGCCCAGTCATGGTCGGAGCGGCGCCCAGGACACTTTGGTCAAAGAGGGCATCGGATCCCTCACCGAACATTTGGCCCGCCAAGTCGGACCTCGGGTCCGCACCGGCCATCGCGTGACGGAGATCATCCACGACGATTCTGGTGTCACCCTTCGGACTACGGAAGGCGAGGTGCGAGCGTCAAAAGTGATCCTCACCGTGCCGCCGCCCATGGCCAAGCGCATCCGGTTCGATCCGCCACTTCCGGCCGAGACCGCCGAATTGCAGAACACCACCCACATGGGCTCGGTCTTCAAGGCGATTGCCGTCTACGAAACACCGTTCTGGCGAGATCAAGCTGGCGGGGAATTCATCGTCCTCGACGACCCGGGCCGCGCTGTCTTCGACAGCGGCTCACCGGACGGGCCTGGGCACTTGGTCATCCTTGTCGGCGGTCCAACCGCACGGGCACTCGACTCTCTTGAGCCTGCGGCGCGCCGGAAAATTCTTCTAAACGACCTCGTTCCGCACCTCGGCCGGGAGGTCCTCGAGCCGGCGAGCTGGCATGAGAAGTCATGGCACCTCGACGAGAATGCCGGCGGTGGTTACCTGGCCCTGACCCGCCCCGGTTCGCCTGCCGAATTGCCGTTCCCTCACGCGCCCATCGGCAATATCCACTGGGCCGGCACCGAGACGGCTCATGACCACCCCGGTTATCTGGACGGAGCCATCGAAGCGGGGCTGCGGGCGGCAGTGGAAATCAACACCTCGCGCGGGTGTTAGCCGTGGCCAAACCAGCCGACCGCTTTGCCTTCGCTTCGCTGCGGCAAACGGCGGCTGAGCTTAGGCGTTGGGCCTAAACGAATGCCTTTGCTCGACCACACTGCTATCTCCCTCCGGGTGTTCGGTGATGACCTCATTCCTGACGAGGTAACCGCGTTGCTGCGTTGCGAACCGACCGAGTCGTGGCGCAAGGGAGACGTTCAAAGCATCCGGGCGGGGCACACCCGAGCGCGCACCTGCGGTGCTTGGTTCCTGAAGGTCCCGGCAACAGAGCCAGAAGATTTCAATGGCCAGGTTGCGCGTCTCTTTTCTCTCGCCACCGATGATCTCTATGCGTGGGAAAGCTTGTGCGCTCGGTATGAGGTTGACCTCTTCTGCGGGTGGTTCATGGGCACAAGCAATGACGGGGTCTCTGTTTCCGTACCAACATTGCGGACGCTCGCCGAGCGAGGAGTTGAACTTTCATTGGATATATACGACGCCATAAAGGAAGGGTCCCCGGCCCAACAAGCTGTTCAAGCCGACGGCCCCGCCTTCGGCGGGTCTACCCCTTAACGCTGGCGTTGGGTGTCATGAAGAAAAGTCCCGCAGGTGTCGAGAACCGCGAGCTGATGATCCGAGTCGTGGTGAGGAACGCTCCCCCCGGAGTGAAATTCGCGATGCAGCGAGGAAAGTCGGACCTGCTCGAGCCTAGTAGCTGCATGGACACAGAGTTGGTGTTTGATGTGCCGGTCCGAGTCGCTTCGAGGGCCGGGAGTAAGGTGCCGAGCATCCTGGGTCCCTATGCGCAAGGTCCGGCGTCGGATCGTTTTCTCTACCTGAATTCGGGAACGATGGCGGGGCAAGCGGAGACCGGCTGGACTCGGCGGGCAAAGATCAAGACGGCCGCCATCTCCTGGGCATTGGTCGACGAGGCCCTGGCGCAAGACAATGCGGCTCTTCTCGTGGAAATCCACGGCTGTGCTAGAGACGGCGGCCCTTGCTGTGGAACGATCCCACCCCTAGATGGGGGCTGGAAAGTCCTGGTCATGGCCCGGTAATCGCCGCACATGCCGCCCAACCAGCTGTTCCGGCCGACGTCCATGCCTCCGCTTTGCTGCGGCATGGCCGCGGCTGAACGCGGGCGGTAGGGCTCAAAAGAGCGTGCATGCATGCGAACCCTTTTAGCTCTGCTCGTGATTGCCATAGCAGGCGAGGCTTTTTCGCACGGCGGCGGTTTAGATAAGAACGGCTGCCACACGAATCGTAAGACGGGCGACTATCACTGCCACCGCGGCGGACCGGCAGCTGCACTTATCCAGTCCGAGCCGTCTGAGAGAGCTTCATCTTCTAGGCCCCAGCCGGCCGGCGCCTTCAGGAACTGTGACGCGGCTCGCGCGGCAGGAGCTGCACCCATCAGTCGCGGCGAACCTGGCTATGGCTCGCATCTCGACCGCGACAATGACGGCATTGCCTGTGAGCCGTACCGAGGGCGCAGGTAGCCATGGCTGTGGCCCAACTGGGTCCCGGCACATCAGTAGTCAGTTCAGTGGCAAGCTCATGGCCACGTGCAAAGTTATCCGAGGTCACCTTGACTGACGCAAGCCCTAACCAGCGGTTCAAGTCGACCACCACGCCCCAGGCGTTGTGCCCGCTTAGAGCGCATGCCGTGCACGGCTGCGGCTTAACCTAGGCGTTGAGCAACAAATGGCTAGAGCACTTCGCATCGCCTTTGTTCTTCTTCTCGTAGTGGCCTGTTCATCTCAGACCGAGCAACAGCGAATTGAAGATTACGTTGCCTTGATAGAAGCATCTGAGAGCGGCCAACCAGCTATGGTCGAAGCGCTCCTCACCCGTGGTACGCCCGTAGACGCCGTAGAACCAGGTGGTCCTGAGCTGGTCGGGTCCGCATGGGCGCCGTACGCCGAGCGACCGTCACCGCTGTTTGTCGCCGCAGCTAACGGGCATCTGCAAATCGTGAAGTCCTTGCTCAGGCACGGCCCCTGGCTTGATTGGCGCTGCTGCGATAGCTTCACGCCGCTGGGTACGGCTGCAGCGAACGGGCATCGAGAAATTGTCGAGGCATTGCTCGCAGCGGGAGCCGACCCCTCTCTTGCAACCGCGGGCGGAAAGACACCGCTAGAGGCCGCACGTGCGAATGGGCACGAGGAGATCGCACTCGTGCTTGAGAGAGCCATGGGCCAGAGGAAGTGACCTTGTCGCCCAACCCGCTTATGCAGCCGAGGTCTCTGCCGCCGGGAAGTACCAGCCCAATCTGCAAGAGCAGTCGTGGCGGCAGAGTTCCGGCTGATCGCGGGCGTCAGGCGACAACCTCGGCAGAAATTCTTCTCACGGAGGCAGCCCTCATGAGCACAAAACCGTTCGTTGTCGGACCGGACCAACGGCCATCTGCGCTCAGTGTCATGGGGGCGAAGATAACGCCCCTCGCACCCGAGGCGGCAATGAGCGACCTGCAGGTCACCTATCAGACTGGCGAAGAGGGAGTCGGCCCGCCGCCGCATAGCCACAACTGGGATGAATCATTTTTCATCACGAAGGGCGAGGTCTTGTTCACCTGTGATGGCAGTACGTCGAAGTGCAATGCAGGCACGTTCGTTCACGTGCTCGGAGGAACGGTTCACGCGTTCAGCTTTGGCCCCGGTGGAGGCGAAATTCTCGAGATCACGGGCAAGGGCAGCAACGCGATTCGGATGTTCACCGACATTAGTCAGGAATCCGCTCGCGTCCGCTGAGTATCAAGGCCCGGGCCACGTCGTCGCCCAACAACGCGCCCCGGCAGCCGTTGTCCCGGAGAATCAAGGACGCGAAATCTCGCATTCAGCCCCGGCTACTGGGCCTGGATCGGAATCGACCACAGGAAATTGGTCCGGACCTGTCCGGCTCCCATCGCGGGGTCGCTCGACGCCAGTGGCGTTCCACGTAGCACCGACGCGAAATCGACCGGCGGATAACTTGCGCGGACGTGACAGGCCATGCAGTTGCTCACCACGCCGGAACCCATGCCGGCATCGGGGAAGCGGGCCTCGAGCCATGGATTGAATGCGATGGCCGGTGTTCCGTCGCGCTCCGTGGGCTGATTGAAATCCAGGGTCTCGCTCATCAGGTACTGATTCCAGGGCGCAGGAAGCGCCTTGGGACGGCCGCTGGAAAAGGGCCCGGTGTCCGGACGATCGTGCCACCAGAACGTGGCCCAGACCCAGTCGTCGATCTCGCGTGTCGCCAGATGCAGCGCGACCAGAAGCAGGTAGTCGCCTGCCTGCAGCGGTCTGCCGAGGGCGAGTTGTGCCGCACGCAAGGCCGCAGGATCCTGCATGACGCGCCGCGCGGTGTCGTCGTCGAGCTCGACGCGAACGAAGGCATCCAGTCCGACCACTTCGTTCGTGGTGATCCGGCGCCCCATGAATTCCAGGTCCGCCGATGTGGCGGTCGTGCGTCGGCGTTCGGGGGCCACGCCGATCACGCGCGACCACGTCGAATAGTCGTTGCCTTCCACGCGGGGATCGTTGGCGTCCGCATCCCAGACGGGCAGTGCGGTCACACCGTGCGCGGCCACCGGCCACCAGCCCGTCTTCAGCGCGATCGCGGAAGCGGGAAGTGCAGGGATGGTGCGCGCCTGTCGAAACTCCGGATCGCTTGCGCCGGACTCTGCGAGTCCGCGCAGCGCATCAGCATCGAACAGTCGATGTTCCCGGATGTGCTGATATGCCGATGCGTTGAAGTGCACGTAGGTGATCAGCGGTGCGCCGGGAACGCCTTGGTGACCGGGAGCAGCAGGCGAGCGGAACTTGGCGGGGTGGGTGAAGGGCGGCATCACGCCTGCGGATGCTTCCGGCTCGAAGGTTTCCGCTTCCGAAAACCATCCCTCGAAGAACGGCCAGGTCCTGCCCGCCGTGTCGGACGCCAGCGTATCGAACAGGGTCCATGCATGGTGTCGCGCGGCCTGCCGGTCGCCCGAGGCGCGGATGGATTCCAGGCGCGCGCGCTGTTCGGCGACGACTGCGTGCTCCTGTGGCTTCAGCGTTGTCTGGCCCGCTGCGGTCGCGATGGACGATGTCCCCATCATGATCAGCAACAACGGCGCCGCCCTTAGGGCCAGGCCCGCGGATCCGTTGCGATAGACCTCATCAGGCGGCACGGCGCAGGACGCAATCGGCCTGGATGGGGCTGATCGTCGTCGACAGCGGCGGGCGCTTGATCAGTTGAACCTGGACGTAGTCGATCTTGGTGCACTGAAGCTGGATCTGCTTCGGATCGATCTCCATCGGGATGTAGCGGATCCGGTAGCGGCCCATGAAATTCGTCACGGCCACGAAACTGGTGTTTCCCGCGTCCAGCGTGACCGTCACGCCCGCGACGTACTGGCCATTCTCGTCGCGCACCGAGCCGAAATACATGACGCCCGAGCGCACCGGATCCCTCAGGGTTTCGGCATCCGGTGGCACGAACTCGTAGCCGCCCGCACCCAGTGTCGCGCTCCACGCCAGCGTGAGCGCTGCGAGCAGCCGGCCCCGCTCACGACGATGCGAAGCCCCGGTCGGGCGAGCGGCGAATCTCACAGGAAGAAACTCCGCATGAAGAAGACGTAGGCCGCTGCGCAACCGATGGGAAAGACCCACAGCCAGGACGCGAGTGGTCGGTCCAGCCAGCGGTGCGGGATCAGCACCGCGCAGATGCAGGCGGCGAGCGTGGCGGTGGCAAGAATTCCGTACCACATCATCCCCGGTCCGCTGGTGGCGGGTTGCTGCGCGATATGGAATTCCTTGACCAGGGGGTAGTACGCGAACAGGTGGAGATCGAATTGGAATGCCAGCGCATAGGTCACGCAGAACGCGGCCGAGAACACCACCGGCGAAAAGCGGATCTTCATGCCAGGCCCCGGAGGTTGTTGAGCACGTGGCCGACGAGGAAGTCCCACCAGACCGTGAACGCCAGGAAGATCGTGACGACGATGCAGGAACGCCGATGGCCGGGGGTGGTGGCTTCGGACGACCACAGGTACCAGTACAGCGGCAGCGTTCCAAGCCCGATGCCGCCGAAATGCTCCTTGAGTTCGAACAGCCCGACCATCGCGCGCAGATTGAGTTCTTCGAGAGGGATGCGTACGTCGAGCCGATAATCCGGATAGATCAGGCCGCCGCTGAGCACCACGACGGCGTACAACAGCGGCACGGCATTGGCGAACGTCAGCGCGCGGACGCGACGATAGCGATGCAGGAACCGGTTGGGATCGGCCGGTGCCCAGGTGCGGAGCGCTACCGCCTGGTGCGTGACCGCACCGAGCAGCGCGACCGCGAGAAGTCCGTGACCGATCAGCAACAGAAGGGTCATGGCTGACTCCCGATGCGAGTCGTGATCACGAACCTGCGTGGCCGATGCACGGGCCGATGGAGCGACCGGATGGGTCACCTCCCGAATCCGCATCGGGCGGATTCCGCCTCCCTGCAGTGAAAACGCCTGGTCCTTCCACGTCGATCCGGTCCCATGTCCAACGGTTCACATGCGCGTGATCCTAGGTCGCGGTACCGTCACAGGCCATCCCTCGATCAGGAGCCGCCGGGTATCCGGGTGAGTGGTCGCTTTTCGCGGCACGTTCCCCCTGGAAGCTTGAACGGCGGCCGTGTGCGAGGGCCGGGAATGCCGATCCTCGAGAACAATCTGCGCAGGTCTTGTTGGCTCGTCGACCGAATCCGGGCGGGATCGGCCGCCACGTCCCGACCTCCTCCTTTGCATTTCGCACGTGCGGCCGTAGCACTTCTTTACACACCGCCCCGGATATTTTGCCCGGACCGGCCCGTACCATATGGCCTCGCATCGTGACCCTTCGATGGCAGCGCCAATCCAGATGATGAAACAGCTCAGTCGCCGTTCCGCGCAGCGGGGGCGAACCGGAATCCGTAGCGTCGTTGTCGTGGCAGTGATCATCGTGGCGCTGGCGGCTCTGGCCTGGGGGCTGACGCAGCGGAGCAAGACGCAGACGACGCCAGGCGCGATGGGCGGTGGTCCGCCGGGGGCGGGAGCGCCGGGTGGCGGCGGGGGCCGCGGTCGTGGTGGCATGCCGACGACGGTCGGCACGGCGAAGGTCGTGCAGCAGGACATTCCCGTGATTCTCGAGGCCCTGGGGACGGTGACGCCGTCGGAGACGGTCACGGTGCGGCCGCAGGTCGCCGGCGTGATCACGGACATCCGCTTCGTCGAAGGCCAGATGGTGACCCAGGGGCAGGTGCTGGCGGTGATCGACCAGCGACCGTTCCAGGTGACGCTCGACCAGGCGCGCGGGCAGTTGCAGCGTGACGAGGCGGAGCTCCAGAACGCGCAGCTCCAGCTGGAGCGCTTCCGCACGCTGGGCACGCTGGATTCGATCGCGCAGCAGGACATCGACACGCAGGCCGCCAGCGTCAAGCAGCTGCTGGGAACGGTCGTGGCGGATCGCGCCGCGGTTGCCGCGGCGCAGCTCGACATGGACTACAGCGAGGTGAAGACGCCGATCGCCGGAAGAGTGGGCCTGCGCGTCGTCGACGCCGGCAACTACATCGGCGCCGGCGATGCGAGCGGCATCGCCGTGGTGACGCGGGTGTCGCCGACCGATGTCGTGTTCACCGTCCCCCAGGACCGCGTCGGCGAGATCCAGAAACGTGTGGCGTCCGGGGAGGCGCCGAAGATCCCGGCCATCGCGCTCGACCGCAGCCGCCAGGTGACGCTCGCAGAAGGCACGTTCTCCACGCTCGACAACCTCGTGAGCACCGACACCGGCACGGTGCGCGCCAAGGCGCGTTTCGCCAACGCCGACGGCGCGCTGTTTCCGAGCCAGTTCGTCAACGTGCGGCTGACGTTGCGGGTCATCGAGGGCGCCAGCGTGGTGCCGGTTTCGGCCGTGCGCAACGGCGCCGACGGCGACTTCGTGTGGCTGCTGCAGGACGACGACACCGCTACGGCACGCAAAGTCCAGCGCGGGCCATCGTCCGGCGATCTCGTGCAGATCGTGAAGGGGCTCGAGCCCGGCCAGACCGTGATCACCGACGGCGGCGATCGTCTCAAGGAAGGCGGCAAGGTGACGCTGCCGGGCGAGAAGCGTGGTGAGGCGGCTGCAGGCGACGCACCCAAAGGCAGGACGCACGGCGAGAGGGGCAAGCGGACACCGAAGGACGGCGCCGCCGTTCCTGCGCCGCCGCAGTAGTCGTCGGCATGAACCCGTCCCGTCTCTTCATCGAGCGGCCCGTCGCCACGGCGCTGCTGATGGCGGCGATCGTGCTGAGCGGGCTCGTCGGCTTTCGCCTGATGCCGCTGTCGGCGTTGCCGGAGGTGGACTACCCGACCATCCAGGTGTCGACGCTGTATCCGGGCGCCAGCCCCGAGGTCATGAGCCAGACGGTGACGGCGCCGCTCGAGCGCCAGCTCGGCCAGATGACCGGGCTGGATCGCATGAGCTCGGTGAGCACGGCCGGCGCCTCGATCATCACGCTGCAGTTCGGCCTGAGTTCGGCGCTCGACACCGCGGAGCAGGAAGTGCAGGCCGCGATCAATGGCGCCAACTCGCTGCTGCCGGCGGATCTTCCGGCGCCGCCGGTCTACGCCAAGATCAACCCCGCCGATGCGCCGGTGCTGAGCCTGGCGCTGACGTCCGACACGCTGCCGCTCACCGAGATCCGCAACCTCGCCGACACGCGCCTGTCGCTGAAGATCAGCCAGGTGTCGGGCGTCGGACTCGTCACCTTGTCTGGCGGCCAGCGCCCGGCCATCCGCATCCAGGCCGACACGCAGCAGCTCGCCTCGTTCGGCATCACGTTGCAGACCTTGCAGAGCGCCATCGACGCGGCCAACGCCAACAGCGCCAAGGGCAGCTTCGACGGGCCGAGCCGCAGTTACGCGATCAACGCCAACGATCAGCTCGTGACGGTCGAGGACTACGAGCGCGTCATCGTGTCGTACAGCAACGGCGCGCCGGTGCGCTTGAGCGATGTCGCGCAGGTGGTGCAGGCGGCGGAGAACGTGCAGCTGGGGGCCTGGGCGGGCCGCACGCCGGCCATCATCCTGGACGTGAAGCGCCAGCCCGGCGCCAACGTCATCAAGACGGTGGACGCCATCAAGGCGCGGCTGGTGGACCTGCAGGGCACGCTGCCGCCGACGGTGAATGTCCAGGTGCTCACCGATCGCACGACCGGCATCCGCGCGTCGGTGCAGCACGTGCAGATCGAGCTGCTGCTGTCGGTGGTGCTGGTGGTGCTGGTGATCTTCTTCTTCCTGCACAGCCCGCAGGCGACGCTGATCGCGAGCCTGTCGGTGCCGATCTCGCTGATCGGCGCCTGCGGAACGATGTACCTGCTCGGTTTTTCGCTGAACAACCTGTCGCTGATGGCGCTCACGATCGCCACCGGCTTCGTCGTCGACGACGCGATCGTCGTCATCGAGAACATCGCGCGACATCTGGAGAAAGGCGAGAAGCCGTTCGCCGCGGCGCTCAAGGGCGCACGCGAGATCGGATTCACGATCATCTCGCTGACCGTCTCGCTGGTGGCGGTGCTCATCCCGCTGCTGTTCATGGGCGACGTCGTCGGACGGCTGTTCCGCGAATTCGCGATCTCGCTGGCGGTCACCATCCTGATCTCCGCCGTCGTGTCGCTGACGCTGGTGCCGATGCTGGCAGCGCGCTGGCTCAAGCCGGAGTCGATGCATCCGTCGAAGGGCATCGGTGCGCGCGTGCAGCAGGGGTTCGATCGCATCGTGCGGCGCTACGACGGCTGGCTCACGTGGGTGCTGAATCACCAGCGCGCGACGTTGCTGGTGGCGCTCGCGACGCTGGCGGTCACCGTGCTGCTCTACATCGCGATTCCCAAGGGCCTGTTCCCGACGCAGGACACCGGTCAGCTGCAGGCGCGCATCCAGGCGACCGAAGGGATCTCCTACGCGAAGATGGCCGAGCTGCAGCAGGCGGTGGCGCGCGTGGTGCTCGACGATCCCGCGGTCGACAACCTCAGTTCCTTCGTCGGCGTCGACGGCTCGAACAACGCGATGCTCCACACCGGCCGCATGCTCATCAACATGGGCGACGAGCGCGGCGGATCGCAGGCCGAGGTGATGGCGCGGCTGACGGACGCGGTCGAGCGCAACGTGGCCGGCGTGCGCCTGTTCCTGCAGCCCACGCAGGACCTGACGATCGACGCCGAGACCGGCCCGACGCAGTACCGCGCCTCGCTCGAGGGCGCGGACACGGCGGTGGTCGCGGACTGGGCGACGCAGCTCACCGCCGCGCTGGAATCCGAACCCGCGGTGCGCAACCCCGTGACCGATGCCGGCGCCAAGGCCTGGGCGGCGATGGTGAACGTCGACCGCGACACCGCCTCGCGGCTGTCGATCAGCGCCTCGGACGTCGACAACGCGCTGTACAGCGCGTTCGGCCAGCGCATCATCTCGACGATCTTCACCGACACCAATCAATACCGCGTGATCCTCGAAGCGCGGCCGGACCTGCTGACCGATCCGGAGTCGCTCGGCCTGCTGAACCTGCAATCGGGCAACGGGCCGACGCCGCTGTCCGCGTTCGCGACGATCACCCCGCAACGCTCGCCGCTGCAGGTCACGCACGTGGCGCAGTACCCGGCCACGACGATCAATTTCGATACCGCACCGGGCGTGGCGCTGGGCCGCGCCGTCGACGCGATCCGCGCGAAGGCCGTCGAGATCGGCCTGCCGGCCAGCGTGAGCCTGACGTTCCTGGGCGCCGCGAGCGCCTACGAGAACGCGCTGTCGAGCCAGCTGTGGCTGATCCTGGCCGCGATCATCTGCGTCTACATCGTGCTGGGCGTGCTGTACGAAAGTTACGTGCACCCGCTGACGATCCTCTCGACGTTGCCGTCCGCCGGCGTCGGCGCGCTGCTGATGCTGATCATCACCGGCAGCGACCTGGGCGTGATCGGGATCATCGGCATCATCCTGCTGATCGGCATCGTCAAGAAGAACGCGATCATGATGATCGACTTCGCGATCGCGGCCGAACGTGAAGAGGGCATGGCGCCGCGCGACGCGATCCACCAGGCGGCGCTGCTGCGCTTCCGGCCGATCCTGATGACGACCCTGGCCGCGCTGTTCGCCGCCGTGCCGCTGATGCTCGGCTTCGGCGAAGGCTCCGAACTGCGACGTCCGCTGGGCATCGCGATCTTCGGCGGATTGGTCGTGAGCCAGGCGCTGACCTTGTTCACGACGCCGGTGATCTATCTGGCGTTCGACCGGCTCGGACGGCGCTTCGGCGGCACGCGTCCGCCATCGCCGCTGACGGAGAACGCATCGGGGGCCAGCGGCGCATGAATCTGTCGGCGCCCTTCGTCCGTCGTCCGATCGCCACCGTGCTGCTGACGGCGGGCGTCGCGCTGGCCGGCATCGGCGCGTTCTTCAGCCTGCCGGTGGCGCCGCTGCCGCAGGTGGATTACCCGACGATCTCGGTCAACGCCTCGCTGTCCGGCGCCAGTCCCGCGACGATGGCGACCAGCGTCGCCACGCCGCTCGAGCGACGTCTGGGCGCGATCTCGGACGTCAACGAGATCACGTCGCAGAGTTCCAGCGGCACGACGCGCATCAACCTGCAGTTCGCGCTGACGCGCAACATCGACAGCGCGGCGCGCGAGGTGCAGGCGGCGATCAACGCCGCGCGCGTGGACCTTCCCGCCACGCTGCGCAGCAACCCCACCTACAACAAGTCGAATCCGTCGCAGGCGCCCGTGATGGTGCTGGCGCTGACGTCGGACACGATGGCGACCGGCAAGATGTACGAGGCCGTCACCAACGTCCTGCAGCAGAAGCTCGCGCAGGTGCCGGGTGTGGGCGAGGTGGAAATCGGCGGCGGCTCCTTGCCCGGCGTGCGCATCGACGTCATCCCGTTTTCGCTCAATCGCTACGGCCTGTCGCTGGAGGACGTGCGGGCCGCGCTGGAATCGGCCAACGCCAACCGTCCCAAGGGCGCGGTCGGCGACGACGAGCGGCGCTGGCAGCTCTACACCAATGTCCTGGGCCGTGACGCCGACGACTACCGCCGGCTCATCGTCTCGTGGAAGAACGGTGCCGCGATCCGCCTGGGCGACGTCGCCGAGATCCGCGACGGCCCCGCCGACGAGAAGAACATCGGCCTGTTCAACGGCGAGCCCGCGGTGGTGGTCCTGATCCGCACGCAGCCGGGCGCCAACGTGATCCAGACCGTCGACCGCCTGCGCGCGATCCTGCCGCAGCTGCAGGCGCAGCTTCCGCCGGCGGTCCGTCTGCAGGTGGCGTCCGACCGCACGCGCTCGATCCGCACGTCGCTGCACGACGTCGAGTTCACGCTGGTGCTGTCGATCATCCTGGTGGTGCTGGTCGTCAGCGCGTTCCTGCGCAACCTGCGCGCGACGATCATCCCGGCCGTGGCCACCATCGTGTCGCTGCTGGGCACGTTCGGCGTGATGCAGCTGATGGGGTTCTCGCTGAACAACCTGTCGCTGATGGCGCTCACGGTCGCCACCGGCTTCGTCGTGGACGACGCCATCGTCGTGCTCGAGAACACCTCGCGCCATCTGCAGGCGGGGATGAGCCGCGTCCAGGCCGCGCTGCAGGGCGCGCGGGAAGTCGGCTTCACCGTGGTGTCGATGAGCCTGTCGCTGGTCGCCGTGTTCATTCCGTTGTTGTTCATGGCGGGGCAGCAGGGGCGCCTGTTCCTGGAGTTCGCGCTGACCCTGTCGGCGGCGGTGATGATCTCGCTGGTGGTGTCGCTGACGACGACGCCGATGCTGTGCGCGCAGATCCTGCGCCGCGAAGAGCCCGGTGGTCCAAGACCTGGCCGCATCGCGCGGTTCTTCGAGGCCGGCTACGAGTTCCTGCTGCGCAGCTACGAGAAGAGCCTGGACTGGGCGCTCGGTGCGCGGGGCCTGGTGATGGCGCTGCTCGCATTCGTCGTGGCGCTCAACGCCTATCTGCTGATCAACATCCCGAAGGGTTTCTTCCCGCAGCAGGACACCGGCTCGCTGATGGCGGGGTTCCGTACCGACCAGAGCATCTCGTTCCAGGCCCTGTCCGAGAAGCTGCAAGCCATCGTCACCATCGTGCGCGCGGACCCGGCCGTGTCCACCGTCGTCGGCTTCGCCGGCGGCTCGCGCGCCGGCGGCTTCATGTTCGTCGAACTCAAGCCGCTGGCCGAGCGCAAGGAGCCCGGCAGTGCCGCCATCGCGCGCCTGCGGCCCAAGCTGTCGCAGATCTCGGGTGTCAGCGTGTTCCTGAATCCGGTGCAGGACCTGCGCATGGGCGGGCGGTCGAGCAACGCCACTTACCAGTACACGCTCAAGGGCGACAACGGCGGCGAGCTCAAGCAGTGGGCGCAGAAGCTCTCGTCGCGCCTGGAGCAGGAGACGGGCCTCACCGACATCAGCACCGATCAGCAGGAGAACGGCGTCGAGACGTTCGTGACGATCGACCGCGACACCGCATCGCGCTTCGGCATCACGCCGCGCGACGTCGACAACGCGCTCTACAACGCTTTCGGCCAGCGCACCGCGTCGACGATCTACGAGGACATCAACCAGTACAGCGTGGTGCTCGCGGTGGCGCGCCGATTCCGCGAGGGCCCGGACGCGCTGAACGATGTCTACGTGCCCGCGGGCAGCGCGTCGACCGGCGGCACCACGAGCGGCGACGCAGCAGCCAGCGGTGATGCTGCGACCCGTACCGATTCCACCGGTAGCCCCGCCAGCGTCGCCAATCCCGCGCTGCGCGATCCTTCCACCGGCAGCGCGCTGGCGACCAGCACGCGGAACATGGTGCCGCTGGCGGCGCTGACGACGATCACCGAACGCGCGGCCGCGACGTCGATCAGCCACCAGGACGCGACCCTGGCGACGACGGTGTCGTTCAACCTCGCCGAGGGAACGTCGCTGTCCGACGCGCGCGGCATCGTCCGGCAGGCCGAAGCCGACATCGGCATGCCGACGTCGATCGGCGGCAGCTTCGAGGGCCTGGCCAAGACGTTCGAGGAATCGCAGAAGCAGCAGCCCTTGCTGATCCTCGCGGCGATCGTGGTCGTCTACATCCTGCTCGGCGTGCTGTACGAAAGTTACGCGCACCCGGTGACGGTGCTGTCGACGCTGCCGTCCGCGGGGGTCGGCGCCGTGCTCGCGCTGATGCTGCTGAAGATGGAGTTCTCGCTGATCGCCTTGATCGGCCTGTTCCTGCTGATCGGCATCGTCAAGAAGAACGCCATTCTCATCATCGATTTCGCGCTCGACGCCGAACGCTCGCGCGGCCTGTCCGCCGTCGAAGCCGTGCGCGAGGCCAGCCTGCTGCGATTCCGTCCGATCCTGATGACGACGCTGGCCGCCGCGCTGGGCGCGCTGCCGCTGGCGCTGGGCTACGGCGAAGGTTCGGAACTACGCCAGCCGCTCGGCGTCACGATCATCGGAGGCCTCATCGCCTCCCAGCTGCTCACTCTTCTCACCACGCCGGTCGTGTACGTGTACATGGACAAGCTGCGACGCAAGAACCCCGACGAGCGCCTGCTGGCCCGTCACGCCGAGGCGACGGCATGAAGAACAATGTCGTCGCGAATGCGGTAGCGGCACTCGGCGTGACCCTGCTGATCGCCGGCTGCGCCGTCGGGCCGGACTACCGCCGTCCCGAGGTCGCGGCCGCCGCGCAGTTCAAGGAAGCGCCGGAAGGCTGGGTCGCCGCCACGCCCGCCGACGCGGTGGATCGCGGCCGTTGGTGGCGCTTGTTCCAGGACGCGCAGCTCGATGCCCTGGCGGAGAAGGTGCTGGTCGACAACCAGAACATCGTCGCCGCGCAGGCGGCCTACCAGCAGGCCCGCTCGCTGGTTCGCGAGCAGCGCGCCGGATTGTTCCCGGTGGTGTCGCTCGACGTCGGCGCGTCGCGCTCGCGCAACAGCGGTGGCAGCAACAACGGCGATGGCGGTGGCAGCCAGGGGACGCGCAACAGTTTCCAGGCCAGCATCGGCGCGGATTGGGAGCCCGACGTGTGGGGCCGGCTGCGCCGTGCCACCACGGCAGCGGATGCCAACGCGCAAGCCAGCGCCGCGGATCTGGCGAACGCCCGGCTCTCGGCACAGGGCGAGCTGGTGCTCAATTACCTGTCGCTGCGCGAGACCGACGAGGAGATCGGGCTGCTGGAGCGCACGCTGCAAGGCTACGAGCGATCGCTGCAGATTGCGACCAACCGCTACAAGGTCGGCGTTGCGCCCCGCAGCGACCTGCTCAGTGCGCAGACCCAGGTCTACAACGCGACGGCGGATCTCGAAGGCCTGATGCTTCAGCGTGACCAGCTCGAGCACGCCATCGCGGTGCTGACCGGCCGTGCGCCTGCTGATTTCGACCTGCAGCCGGCGGGCTGGAACGCGGTGGTCCCCGAAGTCCCCGCGATGGTGCCGTCGACGTTGTTGCTGCGCCGGCCCGACATTGCATCGGCCGAGCGCCGCCTGGCGGCCGCCAACGAGCAGATCGGCATCCAGACCGCGGGATATTTCCCGAACTTCGGCCTGAGCGCGTCGTACGGCAAGACGACGTCGAAGCTCAGCGATCTGTTCAGCACCTCGTCGATGGTGTGGTCGATCGGCGTGTCGGCGGCACAGACGCTGTTCGACGCTGGCGCCACCGGCGCGCGCGTGGAGCAGGCGCAGGGCGCGTACGACGAGGCGGTGGCCAACTATCGCCAGGTCGCGCTCACGGCGTTCCAGAACGTGGAGGACCAGTTGAGCGCGCAGCGCGTGCTGGCGCGTCAGCACACGCTGCGCGAACAGGCGTCGACCGCGGCCGATCAGAACGAACAGGTCGTGCTCAACCAGTACAAGGCCGGGCAGGTGAGTTTCACCGAGGTGGTCGTGGCCCAGGCGTCTGCGCTGTCGGCGCGACGCGCGCTGGTGCAGGCCGCGCTCGATCGGCAGACCACCGCGGTGGCGCTGATCCAGGCTTTGGGTGGAGGTTGGGACGGCAACGCGGAGCCCTGATCGGGCAGGACTCCGCGTGTTGTACGAGGCGCCCGTTTGATCGGATAGGCTCTGCAAGTCCGAGCCTGCCGTCCGTGCATCAGGTCGAGACGCGTAGATCGACGTACACCCCCTTATCGAGGAAAAGCCATGTACTACCCGGTGATTTCGCAGTGCACGCAGGCGCTGAAGAGCCTCAGGACCTTCCTCGACAAGGCCGAGCAGCATGCCGCCGCCCGGAAGTTCGACGTCGGCATCCTGATGGGCAGCCGGCTCGCACCCGACATGCTCGATTTCATCTACCAGGTGCAGAGCGCCTGCGACTACGTGAAGGGCGCGGCGGCCTGGCTATCGGGGCAGGCGGTGCCCAGGCACGAAGACAACGAGAAGACGATCGACGAGCTGCGCGCCCGCATCGACAAGACGATCGCCTTCGTGCAGAGCGTCCCGGAGTCGCAGTACGCCGGCGCTGCGGAGCGCCAGGTCCGTTTCTCGTGGGCGCCGGGGAAGATCATCGCGGGCGACGACTACCTGCTGCAGATGACCATCCCCAACACCTATTTCCACATCTCGATGGCCTACGCGATCCTGCGCAGCAACGGCGTGGATCTCGGCAAGATGGATTTTCTGGGGCCGATCAATCTGGTTGCTGGATAAGGTCGCTCCGGCGCCCCGGCTCGCGTGGCAGCAGATGCCGATGCAGGATGCGAGGGCTCCTTGCGCGAGGCCTGCGCATCGCGCGACCGAGCATCCGAGGGCGTGGCCCCGTCGTGCTGACAGGCTCCAGGCCTCGCGTCACCCGTTGAGCGAACCGCTCATGCCGGCAGCGGCGATGCCGGATCGACGTCAGGACCCTCGTTCACTTCCGCGTCGCGCTTGCGCTGTTTCTTTGCCTTGACGTCCACCTTGCGTGCCGCGGCCGCTTCCTTGCGTGTCGGCGTCGCGATGTTCGTCAGCTTGTGATGCAGACGTTCGCGGCCTTCCTGCAGCGTCCGGCGCAGTTCGTCTTTCGTGCGGACGACCACCTTCTTGATGTCGTGCCCTGCGCCCAGCAGGACGTCCTTGGCGCAGTGCAGGGTCTGCGTGCCGGACTGCACCAGGTCCTGTCCGTGACTCAGGACGAGGGTCACCTTGCTGCGGCCTGCGGCGACGTTTTCTTTTGCGGATTCGATGATCGATGTCGGATTCATGGTCGGGATTCGTGGGATGAGAGTGGATCGAATGCAGGACGTTCGTGGACTGTGGACGCCCGAGCGACCGATGTGAGGGGCCGCTCGCAGCAAGCGGAGCACAAGGCGCGCCCGGCGAATGCTTATTCGAAATCAGGGCGTCCGTCGCGCGATCTCCGGGATCGTCCCTTGCAGTCGCCATCCTTCCCGCCGCAGGAGAAGCGCATGGCCCGCTATGGAAAGACTGCCGCCACGAAGGTGAAGAAGGCCTTGGAGGAGCGGAAGAAAGGCACGCTGAAAAGTGGCCGCTCGGGAAAGACAGTCCGCAGCCGGAAGCAGGCGATCGCCATCGGTCTGTCGGAGGCCCGGCGTGCGGGGGGCAAGGTGCCGAAGAAGAAAGCCCCGGCCAGGAACTCTCCGGCGCGGAAGGCGGGCCGGAAGGCGACGAGCAAGACATCGTCAGCTCGCAAGAGCCCCCGAGCGTCGGCCGCGAAGAGAGCCGGTCGAAAGTCCGCGACCGCCAGGAAGGCGACGAAGACGCGGGGCCGCGCGAAGACGAAGCGAGCGGCGCGCAAGTAAGGCGGCTCGACGACGTTCGTGGCTGTTGGTCGTTCCGCACGCGGTCCCTGTATCGTCGGGTTTCTGCGCCGGCGGATTTCTGCGCCGCCTCTGCGATGGAGAAAGATCGTCGTGAACCAAGCACCTCAAGCACGCAAGGGCCGGTCGCTGGCCAGCCCCTCGGGCCTTCGGGCGGACGTCACGACGGCCGGCTCGATTCGCCGGCTCCACTGCCGGGACGTCACGCTCTCCCTGTTCGTCGGCAACGAGCTGGAGGATGGCGCCAGCAACATCTACCTGCGCCGCCGCGGAGCGAGCCCCGAAGCGACGCCTCTGCTCGGGCCCTCCAGCCCCACGCGCGTCGAGCGAAGCGGTCGCGAGAACGCGCTGCTCGGGGGTGGAGAGTGGCAAGGGATCCGCTACCAGATCTCGTTGATCCTGTCCGAGAGTGCGAGCGCCTGGTTCTGGCACGTCGCGCTCGAAAACTGCACCGCCACCGCAGAAGAATTCGATCTCACGTACGTGCAGGACGTCGCGCTCGCCTCGTACGGCGCAGTCCGCCTGAACGAGTTCTATGTGAGCCAGTACCTCGACCACGCGCCGTTGCTGCATGCGCGGTTCGGGCGGCTGGTGGCCACGCGCCAGAACCAGGCGGTCGATGGCCGCCATCCCTGGACCTTGATCGGCTCGCTGCGGTCGGGCGCCGCGTTCGCTACCGACGCGCTGCAGTTCCACGGCTTCGCTTCACGACAGCGAGCCCCGCTGCCGGGACTCGCGGGCGAACTTCCGGGTCGACGCCTGCAACACGAGCACGCCATGGTCGTCATCCGCGATGCACCGATCGCGCTGGCAGCGGGCGCTCGCATCGACAGCGGGTTCTTCGGCGGGTACTGGGAGCATCATCCCGAGGCCACATCGGATGCCGATGCCCAGCGGGCCGACGATCTGCTGCGGCTTCCGGAAGCCCGGCCGATGGCGCTTGCCGCTGGCAATGCGGTGGAAGAGGCCTCACCGCGATCGCTGTTTTCTTCGGCGCCGTTGTTGCGCTGCCAGCGATTGGATCGGCCTGCGCTGCGCGCCCTGTTTCCCGCGCCGTGGCGGCATGAAGAGACCGACAACGAGGATCGGCTGCTCTCGTTCTTCCACGCGGCCGATCGGCACGTGGTCCTGCAGGAAAAGGAGTGGGCGACGCTGCGGCCGCACGGGCATGTCCTTCGCACCGGCCGGCATCTGACGCCCGACGAATCCGCATTGACGTCGACGGCCTGGATGGCCGGCGTCTTCCACTCGATGACCACGCAGGGTCATGTGAGCATCAACCGTTTCCTGTCCACCGTACACAGCTATTTGAGCCTGTTCCGGTCTCACGGGCAGCGCGTGTTCGTGGAGATCGACGGCGCGTGGCAGCTGCTCGATGTTCCGTCCGCGTTCGAGATGTCGCCGACCGGCTGCCGCTGGATCTATCGGCACGCAGGCGGCGAGATCCACGTGCGTTCCGAGGCGCACAGCGATCCGCACGCCGTCACGGTCGGCGTCGAGATCGTCCGCGGACCCGCATCGCGGATCCTGGTGTCGCATCACGTCGCGCTCAATGGCGACGACGGCAGCACGCAAGCTCCGGCCCTGTGGAGAGCGGACGGACGCGACATCGTTCTCACGGCGATCGCGGATTCCGATGTGGGCCGCCGCTTTCCGGATGGATGTTTCCGGCTCTCGCCGCTCGACGGGACGAGCGTGGAGCAGGTAGGCGGTGACGAGCTCTTGTTCGACGATGGCGTGTCACGCAGCGAACCCTTCGTCTGCCTGGTGACGGCGCCGGCCACGACATTCGGCTTTCGCGTTCGCGGTCATCTGGTCGCCGAGGATGGCGACGAGGTGCTGAAGACAGCCGACCACGAGCCCCTGATCCCGCGGTTCTCGCTCGAGGCCGAGGGAGCCGGGACGAAGGACGAGCAGGTCAAGCGGCTCGGTGATATCGCGACGTGGTTCACCCACAACGCCTTCGTCCATTACCTGTCGCCTCGCGGCCTGGAGCAGTATTCCGGCGGCGGCTGGGGTACGCGCGACGTCTGCCAGGGTCCGGTGGAACTGCTGCTCGCTCTGGATCGCGTTGCACCGATCCGCGATCTGCTGCTGCGCGTCATGGCGACGCAGAACGCCGACGGCGACTGGCCGCAGTGGTTCATGTTCTTCGAGCGCGAACGGAACATCCGCCCGGGCGATTCCCACGGCGACATCGTGTTCTGGCCGCTGCTCGCGCTCGGCCAGTATCTGGTCGCCTCCGGCGACGGCGGCCTGCTGGACGAGTCCGTGGCGTTTTTCCAGCAAGGAGAGCGCGGCACGGTGTGGGATCACGTGCAGCGCGCGATGAAGGTGATCGACCAGCGTGTCATCGCCGGCACGCGCCTGGCTGCGTACGGACACGGCGACTGGAACGATTCGCTCCAGCCCGCCGATCCCGTCATGCGCGAACGCCTGTGCAGTGCGTGGACCGTCACGCTGCACGTGCAGATGCTGACGACGCTGGCGCAAGGATTGCGCGCGGTGGGTCGTCACGAGCAGGCCGCTGCGCTGGAGGCGCAGATCGACGGCGTGCGCGCCGACTTTCAGCGGCACCTGGTCGTGGATGGCGTCCTCACTGGATACGCGCTGTTCCAGGACGACGACGCTCCACGCTTGCTGCTTCACCCTCGCGACGAGAGCACCGGCGTTCGCTACAGCGCGCTCGCGATGGTGCACGCCATCCTCGAGGATCTGCTGACGCCCGAGCAGGCGAAAACCCACCTGCGCCTGCTGGAATCGGAACTCAGCGGGCCGGACGGACTGCGGCTGTTCGATCGGCCGATGCGCTATCACGGCGGTCCGCAGCGCCTGTTCCAGCGCGCCGAGACCGCGACGTACTTCGGGCGCGAGATCGGCCTGATGTACATGCATGCGCACCTGCGCTACGCCCAGGCGCTTGCCCGCGTCGGCGACGCCGAGCGCTTCTTCCAGGCGTTGTGCCAGGCCACGCCCATCGGCATCCGGTCGGTCGTGCCGGGCGCGACTTTGCGTCAGGCCAACTGTTACTACTCGAGCTCCGATGCGACGTTCGAGGATCGCGACCAGGCGAGTGCCGAGTACGACCGCGTGCGAAATGGGACGATTCCGTTCGACGGCGGCTGGCGCGTCTACTCGAGCGGGGCCGGTATCGCGCTGGGCCTGATCGTGCGCCGGTTCCTTGGACTGAGCGTCGAATGGAACCGTCTCAGCCTCGATCCGGTGATGCCGCCGGCCCTCGACGGACTGCGGGTCCAGACCTCGTTGCTGGGCCGGCCGGTCAGCGTGATCTATTCGGTGCGCGGGACGGGCTCCGGAGTGAACGGCGTGGTGCTGAACACGCGCGCCGTCGCATTCACGACTGGCGCGAATCCCTATCGGCGCGGAGCGGCCATTCTGGATCGCGGAGCCATCATCGGGCTGCTCGAACAGGAGAACGTTCTGGAAATCGACGTCGGCTGAGATCGGCTCCGCGCGCCGGGACCCACGCTCGGCCCTGCTACCAGACCAGTGGCAGTCGCGTGATCTTCGATACCGTGCCGCCGCAGACGGTGACATCCGCGCCCTTTTCGAGCGTGAAGTCGGGGATGTGCTTCAGCCATTCCTGCAGACCGATGACCAGCTCGTTGCGTCCGAGCAATGCGCCCGGGCAGCGATGAGGCCCGTGGCCGAAGGTCAGGATCTTGTGGACCGGCCGGTTCCAGTCCACGTCGAGCGGCCGCTCGTAGATGGACGGATCGAGATTGAAGAACTGCGAGGCGATGGCGACCATGTCGCCTTCCTTGAAGACGGTTCCTTCGATCTCGAAGTCCCCGCGCGCCTGCCGCGCCATCGTCACCACCGGGAAGCGCCGGATCAGTTCGAGCGAGGCCGCCGGAATCAGCTCCGGCTTCTCCACCAGCGCGCGTCGATGTTCCGGGTTCTGTGCCAGGAACAGCATCACGAAGCTGAAGAGCGAAGAGACGGTATCCAGGCCTGCCATCAGGATATGGATGGCCGCGTTCAGCGCTTCGGCTTCGGTGATGGGCCGGCCCGCGATGTCGGCATTGGCCGCCCGGCTCAGCAGGTCTTCACCGTCTTTTCCGCGGCGCTCGTTCAGATAGGGCTCGAGATAAGCCGCGAGGCCATTCATGGCCGCGACGCGCTTGTCGGGATCCGGGTCGCGCGTCGACGCCTCGGCGAGGCCGCCCAGCTTTTCGCGATCGGTGGTGGGCAGCGCGACCAGTTCGAGAAAGACCGAGAGCGGCAGCACATCGCCCATCTGCGAGATGAATTCGCAGCCGCGCGCCGGCGCCAAGGTGGAGGCGAGCTCCGCGGCGAGACTTCGCACCGACTCGCTGCGTCCGCCGATGATCTTGGGCGTGAGGCCGGCGTTGAGGAAGGCGCGGAACGGCTGGTGCTCCGGAGGGTCGAGCGTCAGCGCGCCCATCGAGACCTGTGCGGGTGCCACCGGGACGAAGAAATAGCGCGAGCTGAAACGCTCGTGATCCCCGTACAGCGCCAGGACGTCCGGCCCGCGCACTGCGACCCAGTGACCGCCGTGATGCGGCGACCACACGAACGGATAGG
Source organism: Panacagrimonas perspica (assembly GCF_004364935.1). Taxonomy (GTDB): domain Bacteria; phylum Pseudomonadota; class Gammaproteobacteria; order Nevskiales; family Nevskiaceae; genus Panacagrimonas; species Panacagrimonas perspica. The sequence continues at coordinate 164,179 of NZ_SOBT01000013.1, forward strand.
GCGTTGCGCGCTGGAATTCCACGAACGCCTCGTGGAAGCGATTGGCGTCGCGAGTGGGGTTGTAGACGTCGAAGTCCACGACCAGATGCTCGGGGACGTGACTCGGAATCCGCTCCTTCTCGATTCGCGGTGCGTCGTTCATTCTTGCTCTCTCCTCTCCACGGCTTTGAATCGCCCGCCGTCATGACACGTTTTCCGGCCAGGAGCTGGACAACGCTGCACCTGCGCGGAAGCCTGCCTGACGAACTGTTCGTACGGTAACGCGCCCCTTTGCCGCCGGTGCTGCCCGTCGGAACAGGCCTTCACTGCGAGCCTGTGATGGCCTCACGGCGTGCCCGCCCACGCTACTTGGTCCGATGACTCTCCCGCGACTTGGTACTACCCCTGCATCCCGGGCCGGGTGGACCATCCTCGGACCGCCTTATCCGGTCCGAAGGAGAAAGAACGATGGGTGTCAACGAAACCGCCGCAACGAGTACGCCGGCAACGCACAAGGTCCATGGCGGCACGCAGGATCCGCCGCCGGATCAGTGGATTCCGTTCGAGTGGGAAGAGCCCCGCCTCGGGCGGCAGGTGCACGGCGAGATCGCCGTGATCCGCACCTTCGGGACGTCGGGCACGCTGATGGCCGGGTTCTGGCGCACGGGTCCGACGTCGCCCGGTGGCTCGAAGGATGGTTCTCACAAGATCGTGTATTCGGCACCGCTGGGCGACGAGACGGCCGTCGTCATTGACGGTTCCGCCACGCTCACCGTGAAATCCACCGGCAAGAGGTACGAGGTGGCGCCGGGCAGCATCATCAGCAGCCCGAAGAACCTGGAAGTGACGTGGGAGATCAACGGGCCCAGCTTCAAGAAGTACTGGTGCATCTTCAACGGAACCCATCCCGTGGCGAATCCGCCGCAGGACCTGAAGATCTCCAACATCAACGACAACCCGGCCGAGTGGCAGGAATACCACTTCGAGGAGCCCAAGGAAGGACCGTTGGTGGCGGGTGAGCTGTTCTTCATCCGTGAAGGCGGTTCGACCAGCACGATGCTCAGCGGCATCTGGCGTTCCGGCAAGGGAATTGCAGGCAGTGATGTGGACGCGAAGGGCAAGATGGTGACGCCGTACACCGGCGTGCTCGGCGACGAAACGATTTTGCTGCTCGAAGGCGAAGTCGACGTGATCGAAACCCTGAGCGGCAGGAAGCATTCGTTCCGCGCCGGCGACGTGATCGGCCTGTCATCCGGCATGCACGTCACGTGGATCTCGAAGGGACCGTTCTCGAAGAAGCTCTGGGTCATCACCAAGGATCAACTGCCCAGTTGATCCGCCAGAATCATTCTCGAGGGTAGGGACAGCGCTCTCGACCGGAACCATGCTCCGGTCGAGGGCTTTTCCACATGCGGACTCGTGACGCCCTAGCATAGGAATTGTTGATCCGGAGCTTCTCGCCAAATGGCCAAGGTGCCACGACGGCTTTCGTCGACCTATTCGGTCTGGCTGATCACCCTCGACGGGGTGGGGACGCTGGTCGACCAGCTTGTCCGGGCCTTGCGCGTCGAAATCCTGAAGGGTCAGGTCGGCGCCAGGCTCCCCCCGACGAGGACGCTGGCGAAAGATCTGGGACTGTCGCGCAATACCGTCATCACTGCGTACGGCGAACTGGCCAACGAAGGGCTGGTCATCAGCCATTTCGGAGGCGGATCGTTCATCGGTGGACAGACGTCCGCCCGCGAGCCGGGTACATCGGCGAAGACATCTCCGGTCGCCGTCGGTGCAGCACCCGGCGAACTGCGGCTGACCAAGTTCGCGCGCCGGCTCGAACAACTCGATCCGTCGCCGATCCTCGAGCGGCCGGAACTCAAGTTCGATTTTCGATACGGCCTGCCGGTGCTGGGTGATTTTCCGTTCGGAACCTGGTCCCGCATCGTGGCGCGCCGTGCGAGCTCTTCGGCGGTATCCGTGCTCGGATACGGTGATGCGGCCGGATACCTGCCGCTGCGCGCCGAAATCGCGCAGTACCTGTTGCGCGCCCGCGGCGTTCGTTGCGATCCCGAGCAGATCATCATCACCAACGGATCCCAGCAGGCGCTCGATCTGACCGCACGGATCCTGATCGACCCGGGCGACCGGGTCGTCATCGAGGAGCCGAACTACGAGGGCGCGCGCCAGGCCTTCTCGATGGCGGGCGCAAGAATCGTCGCGGTTCCGGTCGACAAGGACGGCTTACAGGTGAATCGGCTGCCGGCCCGCTCATCGCGCTGTCGTGCTGCCTACGTCACGCCCTCACATCAATTTCCCACGGGCGCCGTGATGTCGGCGCCCCGTCGTCGCGAACTCCTGCAGTGGGCGAATGCCCAGGGCTGCTTCGTCATCGAAGACGACTACGACGGAGAGCTGCGATACGACATCCGCCCCATCGAAGCCATCAAGGGCGGCGACGAGAACGATCAGGTGATCTACGTCGGCACGATGTCGAAGGTTCTGTTTCCGTCCTTGCGGCTCGGCTATCTCGTCAGTCCGCGCCGGCTGGTGAAGAGCTTCATCGCGGCGAAGCACGCCTGCGATCGCCAGACTCCCGCCTTGCTCCAGACCTCGCTGAGCGACTTCATGGCGCAGGGCCACTTCAACCGGCATCTGCTTCGCGCACGACGCCTGTGTGCGCAGCGCCGGACCGCTTTGCTCAAGGCGATAGAAGCGCACCTGGGCGCGTCGGTCACCGTCGAAGGAGCGAACGCCGGTATCCACGTGATGATGTGGCTGGTGGGGCGTCCGTCATCGGATGTCGCGCGCATCGTCGACAAGGCGGCGGAAGCCGGCGTCGGCATCTATCCGATCGCGCCGTACTTCATGCACGCGCCGCGCGTGGCCGGTCTTCTTCTGGGATACGCCTCCATGGAAGAAGAAATGATCGACGAAGGAATAAGCCGTCTGGCGGATGTACTAAAACAATAATCATCAAGTATTGGTACTTTCAAATATCGGGATATTGGTTCTTCCGAAGTTGTCATCGCATCGCCAATCTACTCCTGCGCTCCTGATCGGCAGGAGCGGTCCAGATCCCAAGGCGGAAGAACCAAGGCGATGGCTATCTATCTCAGCATGCAGCGTGTGCGTTTCTCGAGTCCCGACGGATACGAGAAGTTCAAGGTTGTCTTCGCCGACGTGCGAAACCATCTCAAGAAGCACCCCGGGTTTCTGCACCTGACCTGGTGGGACCACCCGGACGATCCGACGTGGTTCAACGAAGTGAGCTTCTGGAGCAGCAAGGAAGCGCTGACCAGCTGGCATATGGACACGTACCACAAGCACGCCAAGGAATGGGCGGCGCGTGGCGCGATCATGGAAGACATCATCACCAACTTCGAGCTCACGAGCACCCGCCTGCTGCGCGTGTGCCCTTGCTGCGGAAACTTCAACGATCGCGCCTTCGATCTCGCGCGCGAGCAGCAGGAGCTGGCGACGCCGTGCCAGAAGTGCGGTTTTCACTTCCCGATGCTGGCCGAGACGCCCAACAGCACGGCGGTTTACCAGGACGCGCCGGGAGCCGTCGGCTCCGCGCTGGAGAGGTGACGGAACGTGCACCTATCCCTGTTTCCAGGACGAGCCCGCTCGCCGCCTCGCGCGTGATCTAGAAACAGCAGGGCGTCGTCCATTTGGGACGAACCGACCCTGTAACCCCGTCGAATGCCGAGCATTCCAAATTGCGGAAGGACCTTTTATGCGCATCAGAAAGTATGACTTCGACTACAGCCGTCGCGTCTTCATGGACAAGGTGGCCAAGGGAGCGGCGGGCGGCGTGCTGGCGCCGCTGTGGCCCACGGTGGCGAATTCGGGAGAGGTGACCAAGGCGTATCCCGACGAGCTTCTCTCGATCGAGATGTACACGAAAGGGAAGATCAAGCCGGGCGACGTCATCACCTCCGCGAACGTGGATGTCGTCAAGGACCTGCTGGATCCGATCTGCTACAAGCAGGTCAAGGAGATGAACCGCAGGATCAAGATCAAGGAATCGATCAAGGACATCAGCAAGATGTTCAACCATCGGTACCTTGAGCTGACGCTCAAGAATGCCGGCCGCGCGAAATTCTCGACCGACGGTAATCTCTGGACGGACGGCAAGGAGGGCGACATCTGGGTCGGCGGCATGCCGTTCCCGGATGCGAAGACGGCGCAGGAAGCCTGCTGCAACATCAGTACGAGCTGGGGCCGGCACGACTATTCGCAGTACGTCATTCCCTGCTGGTCCGTCGGACCGGACGGCGAGCAGGCCTACTTCCACAACCTGATCTGGTTCGAACTGCAGACGACCGGCCGCAACGACGGCGAGATCTTCAAGGGGTTCAAGGACAAGCTTCGCCTCAACACGGCGCTGTTCACCGGGCCCAACGACGTCAAGGGCAGCTCGTTCCTCAGCGTCTGGTATTACGACCAGCGCAAATTTCCCGATCTCTACGGCTACTTCCCGGCGTTCAAGCGCGTGCGGCAATTTCCGACCAACCAGCGTTTCGAGCCGCTGGTTCCGGGCATGGCGCTGCACCTGACCGATGCATGGGGCGCTGGCGATCCGATGCTGACGTGGGGAAATTTCAAGATCGTCGAACGCAGGCCGATGCTGGGTCCCTGTGCGGACAACTGGTACGCCGGCCATCACCCCAACTGGTACGCGCCGTTCCACGGTGGTCCAAAGGGCAAGACGTTCTTCGACAAGACCTTCGAGCTGATTCCGGAATGCATCGTGTGGGATTCCGAGCCCACCGGTTTCGCGCGCGCACCCGTCGGTCGTCGCCGCACCTGGTCGGACGCACGCAACGGCACGATGGTGACGCAGGTGACCTACGACCGGCGCGGCGAGCTCTACAAGCAGATCGAATTCGGCACCGGCCAGATGAAGAACGACGTGACCGAGATCCTCGACGCGGATGGGTATCCGGATTGGTCGTGGCATACCGCGCAGTTCCACGACATCCAGAGCAATCGCATCACGCTGATCCGGCACGCACGCGAAGCCGACGGATACAAGTCGCTCTTCATCGACGACGGAACGGCGTACGACAAGTTCATGACCACGTCGGCGGTTGCCCGTCTGGGCCAGTAAGACAATGAGGCGAAGTGAGGAGAGAGGACGTCCCTCGGCCAGGCCTGCCTCAGGCCTGGCCGATGTGGATGCGATGTGCAGGCCCGGCGAAGCGCGAGCGGGTGGACCGCGATGAAGCTCGATCTCGAAGTCGGACTGTGCACCCGGTGCGGTGTGCTGCTGCCCCCGACGGTCGGCGTGCCACATCCGGACGCTGCGGACGCGATTCCCGTGGCGAAGCTGACGCGGTCCGAGCGTCGCGTCTTTCTTCTGTTGTGCAAAGGCTTTTCCAACAAGCAGATCTCGGATCGATTGGTGGTATCCGGGAACACCGTCCGTTTTCACCTGAAGCAGGTCTACGCAAAGCTCGGAGCCCGCTCCCGTGCACATGCTGTCGCACTCGGAAGCGGCGCCTCGTTGGATGTTCCGGTTCTGGAATGAGCATCGTGGAGCGCACCGGACGGCGCTTTTCGATGACGGGTTTCCTCCTCGTGCGTTTCGGGCACGATTCGCTGGCGGCCGCGAGGCCGCCAGCACTTTTTGATTCATGAGCAAGGGCGCCCACGATCGTGCAGGCGCCCGGCGAAGTGCGGGAGGCGGTGTCTCGAGTCGTGCGCAAGCGCGAGGCCGCGATCTGCCGGGGATCGCAAAGCTCCTGTGCCGTCAGTGGATGTCGACGCTGCAGGAATCAATGCGTGCGTGGGCGCTGCAGCGCGGCTGCGATCTCGTGATCACCGAAGAGCCTCGCCCGCCGGCGGAACGCCGGTCTGTCGTCTGGACACGGAAATGACCGGAGCGGTTTCGCGAACGGCACGAAGGATGAGGGTGCTCCGGGCCCGCGCCGCTTCGCACCGGCGGCTCGAGCGGCGCATGCGGGCTAGGCGGACGGCGACGGGAGCTGCGCGACTTTCGTCCCGATGGCCGAGCCGATTGGTTCGCTTGTTCGTCGCGCACTTGGTACTACTCGACGGAGCGCTCGAGGCGGATGATGAGATCGACGGTGAAGTTTGATTGCGCCACGCGCTTCGCGAGGAAGCTGCTTGGCCCCCTGCGTGCGGAAGGGTCTCGAAGAGATCCGTTCGCGCTGCTTCCACCTGCGGCAAGGCCGCGACCAGCGAGGAGATCGGATCCGTGAACGACGCTCACCCCCAACGCATTGCGAAGTCCTTTGAACTTTTCGTAGGGACTCGAAACGACAATCCCGGGAACTGGGCGCCGTTCGAATGGGACGATCCGGTTCACGGCAAGCAGTCGAAGGGAGATTTCATCGTGATCCGGCCGGAGGGCAGCAGTGGTTCGCTGTCGAGCGGCCTGTGGCGGACGAGCCCGGTTTCAGCGGGCTGTCGCCCGGATGGATCGTGCACCGTCGTCTACTCCGCCCCGTTGGGTGACGAGACGATGCTGATCCTGGAAGGCGAGGCTTTCGTGACGGTAGCCAAGACGGGCAAGAAGCATCACATCAAGGCCGGCACGATCATCAGTCACCCGAAGGGCCTCGATGCGACCTGGGAGATTCCGGGGCCGTTCCTGAAGAAGATGTGGTTGATGTGGGACAGCCCCCAGGTCAACAAGATCAAGCCCGCCGAGGATTTCTACGTGGGCGACATCACCGGCGCACGTGATCGCTGGATCCCGTTCGAATGGAACGAACCCGCGCACGGACCTTCACGGGAAGGCGAGATCCAGATCGTCCGCGACGTCGGAACGACGGGAACGCTGATGTGCGGCCTCTGGCGGACGGGCATGAGCTCGCCGGTACGCCGCGCCGACGGTTCGTCGGAAGTCCGCTACTCGGCGCCGCTGGGCGACGAGACGCTGATCGTGCTCGAAGGCGAGGCCACGCTCACCGTCACGCAGACGGGAAAGGAGTACGCGGTGAAGGCCGGCGACATCATCGGCCACCCGAAGGATCTGGACGTCGTCTGGTCCATCCACACGCCGTTCCTGAAGACATTCTGGATCCTCACCGACGCGACACCGCCGTCGATTTGAGGTCGTCGGGAACGAACCACTCAGCCCGCCGGCTTTCGCAGGATTCCGACGAATCGCGTGCCGGCACCGCCAGGCCCCGCGCCGCGCACGACGACGGGTTCCACGTTGATGTGCTCGGCGAAGTCACGGAATGCCGTATTGTCGTCGATGTCGTCCGACACCAGCAGGCCTCCGGCGCGCAGATGCTTCCAGGCCAGCGGATAGGCCCAGGCGCGACCCTCGTACTGCTTGTCGCTGTCGTAGTGGAACAGGTCCAGTGGCCCGGCCATCGCCTTGATGGCGCGCGGCAGTCCGATGGAATCGGGATAGCGCAGCAGCGCCCACAGCGGCCGGAGTTCTTCGGGAACCACGCAGCCCACGTACTGCTCGTTGCCGCGCCCGGGATAGGGCATGTCGACACTCGTCAGGCGCCCGTTCGTCTCCCTCAGGGCGAGCAGCAGCGCCAGCGAAGAGAACCCGTAGGCGACGCCCGTCTCGACGACACGAGTGGCGCGCACATGAAGCGCGAGATGGTAGAGAAGGTTCGCAAGGCCGGCGCCGCCCATCTTCACGGGGCAGCGCGTCGCGCGATCCAGCGCGCCGTCCCAGATCTGCGGGAACAGCGTCTCCACGGCTTGGGCGTCATGGCCGGTGAGCAGGCGGATCGCCTCGTCGGACGAGATGGCGCGTGCGGCGGCCCATCGCTCGGCAGGACCGCGGTCTTTTCCCAGCGGCCGAGGAAGCAGGTTCAATCCGATGCGGCGACGCATGCGTCGCAGCGCTTCGGGAAGGTAATGCGGACGCGCGAGGAAGAAGAGGAAGCTGCCTTTCACGAATGAGCGGGAGGATCGTCGGCGGGTTTGCGCCCGACTCTAACGCACCGCGAAAGGCTCCCTGCGGGCCGTCGGCGTGACGCTCGCCGTCGTCAGAACCTGCGGCCCAGCGAGAAGCCGATCGCGATCAGCTCGTCGGAGATGTCGATCTCGCCACCGCCGAACGCATCGGGAATGGAATTGCGACCGCGCGCCGATTTCGCCGGCATGTGCGTGGCCATGCCCGAGAACTCCCATCCGTTGCGCACCCACGTGGCGCCCGCGCTGTACTGATAGGTCGCGGTCACGCAGCCGAGGACACCGAACAGCGTCTCGGTGCTGTTGACCACGCGGTTGGCGTAGATGTATCCGGCTCGCAACGCGAGCGCAGGCGTGGCCTGCCACGACACGCCGAGCTTGTACGCCGTCTGGTTGTCGAAATTGAATCCGGGTCCCTGGTCGCTGCCCAGCAGCTCGCCGGTCTCGAACTGCGCTAGGCCGTTCCGGAAGGCGCGCTGCTTGCGGTAGTCGTAGTGCTGCACTTCGACGGCGACGGTCCACAGCGCCACGGGCTTGAGCGTGACGCCGATGCCGTAGATGGACGGCAGTTCCAGCCGCCCGCCTTCGGCGATGAGGCCGCGATAGTCGCGGTGCTTCTGCGTCCAGTTGCGCGTGCGGTAGCCGGCGCCCCAGCTCATCCAGGGCGTCAGTTCGCCGTGCCAGCCCAGCGAGAAGCCGCCGGTGAAGGCGCCGTCCTTGCCCTGGTTGGTGACGTGCCCGGGCGCGATCGACGTCTGCGCGTTGTCGAGGAATTCGAGACCCTTGACCGAGAACTCCTGGTAGCCGAGGTTCAGGCTCGCACCGACGACGTTGCGCTCGTTCAGGCGATACGCGAGCGCGGTCACCAGGCTCGTGGACGCCAGGTTCATCATCACGTTGCGGTCGCCGCCGAAACGCTCGTACGGGCTGCCGTGATAGCTCGGCCCCAGGCCGGCGTTGAGCAGCGTCACACCCAGGCCGAGCCGGTCCGACAGCCGCGTCGACCATCCACCCTGCGGGATCGCGTAATAGCTCTTGGCGTCGGAGGGATAGGACTCGTCGGGGCCGGCCGCGTTGCCGCGATAGCTCGCGATGGCCTCGGCCCAGAACAGGTCGACACCGACGTCGTAGCGATTGCCCAGCCCCAGCGCATGAGCCGGATTGGCCGCCAGCGCCGTCGTCTCGTAGGCGACGCTGTAGCTGACGCCGCCCATGGCCATGGACTGGATGCCGTTGCCGTGTTCGAACACGCCGAGGGTCGCGTGAGCGGATATCGGCGCGGCCGCGAGCAGGGCCAGAGACAGACACGTCAGAGGGGCTGAAAAGACACGCATGAGATTCTCGATTCTGGAATGGCGCGAGTATCGATGACGCGGAAGGCCCGGGTCATCCGTACTTGCCCTTAGGCGCGCAGGAACGTCGCGATTGCAAAGGGCGCGCGCAGCGTCTCGCGACAAGACAACTTGTCGGCAGTCGGAATCATCCCGACACTCCGCAGCAACGCAACGACGACGATCCCATGCAGCTTCCCTACGACGAAGGTCACACCCGTCGCCGCATCTACCTGGTGCGACATGGTCACGCGATGGGTGAGGGTGAGAAATCGGCCCGCTACACGACCGATGTCACGCTCACGCCGCACGGCATCGCGCAGGCCGAGGCGACGCGCGACTTCCTGCGTGGCGTCCCCTTCGACGAAGCGTGGTCATCGGACATCACGCGAGCGCAGCAGACCGCCGGCATCATCCTGCAGGCGCACCGCGTCGAGTTGCAGATCTCGCCGGCGTACCGCGAGATCGCGGTCGATCTCTCCACCGCGTTGAAGCGCGGGGATGACGAGAAATCACGGCTGCGGGCCTTTGCCTACGATCTGTGGAGTGCCGCGGAGCCCGGCGCCCGGATCTTCGGCACGGGAGACAGTTACCGCGAGTATTGCGACCGCGTATTCGAGGCGATGGAAGCGCTCGTGCTGGACGCAACTGGCAACACGGTGCTGCTCGCGGCGCACGGTGGATTCAACCGGGCCGCGCTGTGCTGGGCCACGGGTTCGACGTCGCTCGCGGCTTTCGGTGCCTTCGAGCAGGACCACTGCGGTGTGAGCATCGTGGACGCGGACATCGATCTGTCGACGCGCCGCATCGTCCGCCGCCACGTGCGGCTCACCAACTTCACGGCCTGGGATCCGGACAAACGCAACCTGCGATCGACCGACGTCGAGGTCATGGCGGAGAAGGTGGCGTCGCTGATCGCAAAGATGAAGGCGCCTTAGCGCCGTCGAGGAATCCGGATTACCCCGCGCGTCTTGCGGAGCCTTATCTGTTCCGCTGATTTCCGTTATCGGGGATGCTCATTTCCGGATCGATGCGGCCGGCCTATTCTCGTCGAGACCTTCCTTCGCGGTGGCGTCTGCCTCAGGTCTCAACTCTGCTGCTGGTTTCCGCGCAGTGAGCAGACATCATTTTCCGAAGGTCGAAAGAGTCCATTCAGCTTCCTGGCCTAGGATGCTTGCAACGCCGCACGAAGCGGAGCGAACGCGCAGGTGATGGACGCCTTGCGCCGCGATCAATTGGATACACCGTCGAGCGAAAGCTCAGATGCATTGGAGGAAACAGCGAATGCGCATCCGGAAGTACGACTTCAACTACAGCCGTCGATCGTTCATGGAGAAAGTGGCCACGGGTGCGGGAGCCGGTGTGCTCGCGCCGTTGTGGCCCACGATCGCCAACTCGGCGGACGACATCAGCAAGGCCTACCCGGACGAGCTGCTGTCGATCGAGATGTACACCAAGGGCAAGATCAAGCCGGGCGATGTCATCACCAAGGACAACGTCGAGGCCGTGAAGGATCTGCTCGAGCCGATCACGTACCAGCAGGTGGTCAAGCACGGCCGCCGCATCAACATCGTGCAATCGAACAAGGACGTCACGAAGCTGTTCAACGCGACGTACCTGGAAAAGACGCTGGCCAACAAGGGCCGCGCCAAGGTCGGCCCGGATGGCAACATCTGGACCGATGGCGACACCTCGAAGCCCTGGATCGGCGGCCTGCCGTTCCCGGATGCGACGGACGGCTTCCAGACGCAGGCGAACCTGACGCTGAACTGGGGCCGCCACGATTACTCGCAGTACGCGATTCCCACGTACAGCCTCAACCCCGATGGCGAAGTCGGTTATCGCCACGAGCTGGTTTGGTGCGAACTGAACACGACCGTGCGCAACGACGGCACGGTGTTCCAGGGCATGAACGACAAGCTGCGCCTGCAGTCGGTGTTCTTCACCGCGCCGAACGACACGAAGGGTTCGTCGTTCCTGTCGGTGTGGTACTACGACCAGCGCAAGTTCCCGGATCTGTACGGGTACTTCCCGGCGTTCAAGCGCGTGCGCCAGTTCCCGACCAACCAGCGCTTCGAGCCGCTGGTGCCGGGTGTGACGTTCTTCCTGTCGGACGCGTGGGCCGCAGGTGATCCGATCCTGACCTGGGGCAACTACAAGATCGTCAAGCGCGGCCCGATGCTGGGCGCGGTGTCCGGCTTCTACAACTGGGCGGGCGGCAAGCACCCCACGTGGGATCAGACGGTCCACGGCGGTGGAAAGGGCAAGACCTTCTACGACACCTGGATGGAACTCATTCCGGAGACGATCCTGTTCTCGGCCGAGCCCACGGGCTATCCGCGTGCACCGGTCGGCCGCAAGGAAGTCTATGTCGATGCCCGCAACATGATGTTCCCGTCGCAGGTGACGTACGACCGCCGTGGTTCGATCTGGAAGCAGTTCGAGCCGGGCTTCGGCCAGTTCAAGAACGACAAGGCCGAAGTGCTCGATGCGAACGGCAAGCCGGACTGGAGCTGGATCTACTGCCACACGCACGATATCCAGTCGGGCCGCATGTCGCGCTTCCGTCACGAGAAGGGTCTGCCGTCGGGCTACAAGAGCAAGTACGCGATGGAAGGCGAGGACGTCTACAACAAGTTCCTGACGCCGTCCGCGATGGCGCGCCTGGGTTCCTGATTTGCGGTTGCTGCATGCTTCGAACGCCCGGCCTTTCGCCGGGCGTTTTTTTGGCTTCTCCGGGCGACGGAGGAAAAGCTTTTGGCGCAAAGGGCGCAAAGGAAAAGAAAGGACGCAAAGAAAAGAAACACAGAGATGATAGTGCAGCGTGTTGACCTTTGCTGTCACCCGCATTCCTTTGCGCTGAACGCTTCTGGTAACCCGCCAGAATCCTGATCCTTGCCCATTGGCGACGAACTTTTCGCTCGTTCCGGTTACACCGCGGCGTCCTGCGCCCTTAAGATCGACGCTCTCCCCAAGCCATCTTGGGACGGCTCATCGATCGAAAAACGGAGTGAAACGCATGGGTAGTTTCAAGGGCAAGTCGGTGTTGGTCATGGGCGGTAGTCGCGGCATCGGGGCGGCCATCGTGCGCCGCTTCGCGAAGGAGGGCGCGGCAGTGCACTTCACGTATGCAGGCAATACGGCGGCTGCCGAGGCGATCGCCAAGGAGACGGGGGGCAAGGCGGCGAAAGTCGACAGCGCCGATCGCAAGGCGGTCACCGCGTACGTCGCGTCCTGCGGCGCGCTCGACATCCTGGTGGTCAACGCAGGCGTGGTGGAATTTGGCGACCCGACGACGCTCGCGCCCGAAGCGGTCGAGCGCCTGTTCGCGATCAACATCCATGCGCCATATTTCGCAGCCGTAGAAGCCGCGAAGACGATGCGCGACAACGGACGCATCCTGATCATCGGCTCCATCAACGGCGACATGATGCCGTTCCCGGGGCTGACGTCCTACGCCGTGAGCAAGTCGGCGGTGCAGGGCCTTGCGCGCGGCCTGTCGCGTGACCTGGGTCCTCGCGGCATCACGGTGAATGTCGTGCAGCCGGGACCGGTCGATACCGACATGAATCCGGCCGACGGCCCGATGAAAGACATGATGCAGTCGGGGCTGTCGATCAAGCGGCACGGCCATGTCGACGAAGTCGCTGCGATGGTCGCCTTCCTCGCGGGACCGGATGCCGGATTCATCACTGGCGCGATGCACACGATCGACGGCGGCATGGGCGCCTGACGCGCGCTTTGGCGAAGGCGATACCGGCCAGGGTTCGAGACGATGCGGGGCGGCGTTCTGCCGCTCCGCACCGATGAAGTGCCGGTCGTGGAGGACGAGGGTGGAACGCGCATGCATGCGAATGGGGCGACTGCAGGAAGACACGATGGTCGTTCAACGTTGTGGTTCGCCATCGCCTGTCTCGTCGTCATCTCTTCTCTGATCCTCGCCGCGCATCGGATGGGCGGCGATCGTCGTGATTGCCCGACCTGTCCCGAGATGGTCCCGATCTCCGGCGGCGCTTTCCGGATGGGCGATGAAACCTCGCGCGCGAATCCAGAGGAGCGTCCCGTCCACCTCGTCGAGGTGCCGGGTTTCGCGATGAGCAAGTACGAAGTCACGTTCGCCGAGTGGGACGCCTGCGTCGCCGCAGGTGCCTGCAGTGACGAGATCTTCGATCAGGAGTGGGGCCGCGGCCGTCGTCCCGTCGTGAACGTGGGTTGGGATGAAGCGCAGACGTACGTCCAGTGGCTGAGCAAGATCACGCACAGGATTTACCGCCTCCCGAGCGAGGCGCAATGGGAATACGCCGCCCGGGCCGGCGCGCAGACGCGCTATTCCTGGGGCGACGACATGCTGCCGGGCAGGGCGGTCTGCTACAGCGAATGCGGTGAAGAAGCCGACAAGAGCGCGGTCGTGGGTAGCACCGCGCCCAATGCCTTCGGCCTCCACGACCTGCATGGCAACGTGTGGGAGTGGGTCGAGGACTGCTGGAACGACACCTACGATTCGGCGCCAGCGGACGAAAGCGCCAGGAACGACGGCGATTGCGAGCGTCGCGTCGTGCGTGGAGGAGGGTGGCTGAACTACGCGTCCGAACTTCGTTCCGCGGTCCGGATGGCGCAGCCCACGTCGATCCACTTCAGCAGTTTGGGTTTCCGGGTCGTGAGGATCGATTGAGCCGTTGAAGGCGAGCAGACCGCCTCGCCTGTTTCACTCGGTCACGTTCACGGATGCGCCGCTTCGGCCTGCGCGCCGTAGAGCTGCTTGAGCTTGCTGTCGCGACCACAGGAAGCCCGGTACATCTGGTAGCGCATTTCCTGCTTCCGGAAATAATCCTGGTGGTATTCCTCGGCCGGATAGAACGGCGATGCGGCCGTGATCTCGGTGGCGATGGGCGCCTTGAGGATGCCTGATGCGGCGAGAGCATCGCGCGAGGCTTCGGCCGCCTTCTTCTGCGCGTCGCCGTGATAGAAAACGGCGGTGCGGTACTGGGTGCCGATATCGCAGAACTGCCCGGCCGCATCCGTGGGATCGATGCTGCGCCAGAAAATGGCGAGCAGCTTTTCGTAGCTGACTTTCTTCGGATCGAAAACGATCTGCACGACTTCGGCGTGACCGGTGCTCCCGGTCGAGACCTGTTCGTACGTGGGGTTGGCGACCTTCCCGCCGCTGTAGCCGGACGTCACGGACACCACGCCCGGCAGGTCCACGAAGGGCGCCACCATGCACCAGAAGCATCCGCCGGCGAACGTCGCCTCCTCCTGGCCGGCCGTGAGCGTCTGCGCCGTTGCGGAGCCGTTCGCGGATGTCGAATCCCGAGGGCCGCAGGCGATCAGCAGGAGTGCGGCGAACGTCAGGATCGAGAGGCGCATGAGTCGGGTTGCCGTGTGCAGGAGCGCAGGCTGGTGAGCCTACGTGGCTGGTGAGGCGCTTGCTACCGGCGAGGGGCGCTGCGCGTTACCGTACGCAGGTCGAGTTGCCTTGCGCCGCTTCGCAGCACACACCCATCTCCTCGTTCGAAAACCCTTGCCCACGCTCCAAGCCCTGACGGTGTTTCTCGCGGTGACCGCTGCCTACAGTCTCGTGCCGGGGCCTGCGGTGTTGCTGATCGTCTCGCGCTCGATGCTGGGCGGATCGCGCGTCGGCATGGCGGCGGTTGCCGGCATCACGACGATGAACATCGGCTTCATCGTTCTCGCGGCACTGGGCGTCAGCGTGCTGGTCGAGACGTTTCCTGCCGTGTTCCGCGTGGTGCAGTGGGTGGGTGCGGCGTACATCGCGTGGATCGCGATCCAGACGATCCGCCATCCGGTGACGGCGGCGCAGATTGCCGCTGCGCATACCGGGCAAGCGACACCACGTGACTTGCGCAGCGCGTGGTTCGAAGGCATCGCGGTGCAAGGCTCCAATCCGAAGGCGATTCTCTATCTGGTGGCGTTCCTGCCGCAGTTCGTCGATCCCGCTTCCGGCTCGATCGCGTCGCAGATGGCCGTGCTGTGCGGCGTGGGAACCGCGGTGGATCTCGTGATCCTGCTGGCCTACGCCTGGATCGGCGCACGCGCCGTGCGCTGGATCACCCGGCCGGGTTCCGCGAGGATTTTCGCGTGGACCGCAGGCGGACTCCTGCTGCTCGCGGCCCTCGGCGTTTCCGGAATCTTCCAGCGCTGAGCGCAGCGTTGCCGTCCCCGCGCGGACGTTCTCTGCGTTCAGCGTGAAGAAGATCTCGCACCCGGATGGAAGCGCTTGCGGAACCAGTCCTCGAGCATGACTTTCTCGTACCGCAGCCGGTCGCTGTCGAAACCGGCGCCCGGGTGTGTCAGGTACTGCATGTCGTTCACCTGGTCTTCGCCGCTGCCGATCGTCGCGCCCGATGCATCCCGCAATTGGTATCGGAATTTGATGCGCGGCCACGTGACATCGCGCATGAACCGGATGTCCCATCCGTTCTGCTGCCAGGGTTCGTAGCGTCCGGCGAGATCCACATCGAGCACCTCGAGCGCGAGCTGCTGTCCGTCCGGAACGTAGCGCTCGCCCAGTTTCGCAAGGATCGTCGCGAGGTCCCGCGTGACCTCGTCGCGACTGGCGGGGCGATTCTCGTAAGTCGCGTCGGTGAAGGTTTCAGGGGCAGTGAAGCGCACGTCGACGCGATTCGCGGCCGCCACGATGGCGCCCGGCACGATGATCGACAGAGCGGCCAGGGCAGTCGCAGCGCGGGCGGTGACGAATCGCATGGGACACCTCGAGGTGAAAGGTCTGCGGGTTGGACAGGGCCGGCCCGCGGCGGGTTCATCTGCCTGGAATGTACGTTCCGGTTGTGACGGCGGAGGCACGGGGCTTCTGCCGGCCGCACGCTCTCCTGCGGCATTCACGCGCGGTTATGATGTTGGTACCCGCAGGTAGGATTTCCATCCTCCCGTCATTTCCGGCGAGTCCACGCGTTTCCCATGGCCAAGTCTCCCCCGACCTCCCGACCGAAGCCGGCGTCAAAGCGAGCCAAGACGGCCAGCGTGTCGAGCAAGGCGCCGAAGGCGGCTGCCCCCGCGAGCCGCAAGTCGCCGATGCGCGACCAGGTCATGGCGTTCAAGCGCGAGCAGATCCTGACGGAGGCCAGCGAGCTGTTCTACGAGCACGGCTACCAGCGCACGACGCTGGACATGGTGGCGCAGCGGCTGGGCGTCACGAAGCCTTTCATCTACTACCACTTCAAGGACAAGGCGGCGATCCTGTCCGAGATCAGCAAGCGCGGCATCTCGCGCGGCAACGAGGTGCTGAGGCAGTCGCTGGACGGGAAGGGCCGGGCGGCGGACCGGCTGTACGAGGCGATCAAGGCGATCGTGCGCACGATCCTGAATTCGCAGCGCTACACCGCGATCTTCTTTCGCGAGCAGAAGAACTTCGACGCCGAGATCCTCGCGCCGCTGGAGACGATGCATCGCGAGTTCGACGCCTTGCTGTCGCGGCTGCTCGAAGAGGGTGTGGCCAAGGGCGAGTTCCGGATTGCCGACATCCGCCTTTGCGCGCTGGCGATCGGCGGCATGGTGAACTGGGCCTACACCTGGTATCGCGAGTCGGGGCGCTTGTCGGCGGATGATCTGTGCGACGGGCTTGCGAGGCTGGCGCTGCAGATGGTGGGGGCGCCGCGGGCGTAGGCGTCTGCTTCGTCGCTTTGCCAAGCTTTCGCTACGGCGTATCGCGCGCCATGCACCGAACGATCGGCCATGTGTACGGTGCGCTCCGCGCACGAATCTTCGGCCGGGGCATCGGTGAGGTGCGCGGGGCGCACCCTACGCCCACTCGCGACCTCGAACTACAGGTGACGTCATCCCAGAGGGAGAGGTGTCTGTTCTCAACGTCGGTCCGCCAAGCTTTCGCTGCGGCACATCGCGCGTCATGCACCGAACGATCGGCCATGTGAAGGGTGCGCTCCGCGCACGAATCCTCGGCCGGGGCATCGTGAGGTGCGCGGGGCGCACCCTAAGCTAAGAGGCCGACGGCACCGCCTCGTCGACCGCCTGCACATGGAAATCCGACAGGTCCGGATGGCGCGTCATCCGCCAGTAATCCACCAGCCGCCACGGCACCGGCGAGAAGACGCGGCCCTTCGCGTTGCGATACCAGTTGCGCATGCCGGTGTGCGTCCAGACGAGCTGGCCGTGTTCGTCATCGACACGCTGGCAGTAGTCGTCCTGGACGTCCTGGCGTACGTCCAGCGTCGCAATGCCGCGCTCGGTCATCGCCTTCAGGCAACCGGTGATGTAGCGCATCTGGCATTCGCTCATGAAGATCAGGCTGCCGCCGTGCGCAAGGCCGGTGTTCGGGCCTGACAACAGGAACAGATTCGGAAAGCCGGAGACCGTCGTGCCCAGATACGCGCGCGGATCGTCGTCGCCCCACAGGTCTCGCAGGGATCGCGGACCGCGGCCGTGGACATCCATCGGCGCCAGCATCTTGCCGGCCTCGAAGCCGGTGGCCAGCACGATGACGTCGGGCCGATAACGCGCGCCGCTGTCCGTGACGATCTCGGGCCCGTCCACGCGTGCCACCGCTTCGGTGACGAGGTCCACGTTGTCGCGGCGCAAGGACGCGTACCAGCCGTTGTCGATCAGGATGCGCTTGCCGTAGGGCGGATAGTCCGGCAGGCACTTCGCGATCAGGTCGTCGCGCCCCTCGAGTTGCGAGAGCAGGTACTTCGTCATCACCTCGCGATGACGATCGTTGCGCCGGTTCATCGAGCGCGCCGCGTGCGGCCACTCGGGATCCTTGCGCAGCGTGTGCAGCAGGCCATCGCCGAAGCGCCAGATCAGCCCGAAGCGATACCAGGCGTAGTAGTAGGGCACGTGCCGCAGCAGCCAGCGCGCGGCCTCATCGACGTGGCCGTGGTAGTCGCGATCCTCGCGCGCCCACTGCGGCGAGCGCTGGAACACCGTCACCTCCGCGGCCTCTTCGGCGACGCTGCGCAGCAGCTGCATCGCGCTCGCGCCGGTGCCGACGATGGCGACGTGCTTGCCCTTCAGGTCCGTGCCGGCCGGCCATTTCGCCGAATGCCACGACGGCCCGGTGAAGGTTTCCATGCCGGGAAACGAGGCCATCCGGGGACGGTTGAGCTGGCCGACGGCGGTGATGACGACCGGCGCCCAGCGCTCGGACGTGCGGCCGTCGGCGTCGCGCAGCACGGCGCACCAGGCTTGCCGGTCCTCGTGCCAGCGCAGCGAGAGCACTTCGGTGCGAAAGCGGATCCGCGACCGCAGTCCGCGACGATCCGCCATGCGCAGGAGGTAGTCGAGCACTTCTCCGCGCTTGGAATAGTTGCTCGACCAGTCGAGGTTGGGCTCGAACGAGAACGAGTAGAAGTGATTGGGTGTGTCGACGCCGCACTCGGGATAGTCGTTCTCGTACCAGGTGCCGCCGGCCTCGTCGTTCTTCTCGACGATCTCGTACGGAATGCCGAGTTCGCCCAGGCGCACCGCAGCACACAGCCCGGACACGCCGGCGCCGATGATCAGCACGTGCAGCGGTTCGCGCTTGCTCACCGGAGGCGTGGTGCTCCAGTGCACGCGCCGGTCGGCGAGGCCCATTTCCTCGAGCACCATCGGCACGTACTCGGGCGCCACCTGTTCCGACAGCAGCGTGCGCATCGTGTCGAGCATCATTGCGTCGTCCGGCTGCGGTGCGAGCTTGCGGCGGCCGTCGGCGAGTTCTTCGAGAACCTGCGCCATCGCCGTGCGCGCCGCGTCCTGCAGATCCTGCGGCAGGCCGCCGGAGGGTTCGGCGAACAGTGCGATGTCGCGCTTGGGCAGGAACGGCGGTTCGATCCAGCGGCGCTCGCCGGTGATGTGCGCGAGGCACGCGAGCAGCGTGGGAACCGAAGCCGCCTGCAGGGCTTCGTGTGCGGTCATCGTGTCGCTCATCGGTTTCGTCCTTGGCCGATGCGATCCATGTGGACACGGATGCCGGCTTGTTCGCGGTCCCAGGTATCGGGAGTGACGCCCATCTCGCGCAGCTGGTTCTTCTGGACCTTGGCCGTCGGCGTCTTCGGCAGTTCCGCAACGATGCGCACGTAGCGCGGCACCATGAAGTGCGCCATGCGGGCGCGCAGGAATTCGAGCAGCTCGGCGGGATCGATCGTCTGCCCCTGCACCGGCGCGATGACGATCATGACGTCCTCTTCGCCGATCTCGCTGGGAACGCCCACCGCCGCCGCCTCGCGCACGGCGGGATGGCGCACGACGTCGGCCTCCACCTCGAACGAGGAGATGTTCTCGCCGCGGCGGCGGATCGCATCCTTCATGCGATCCACGAAATAGAAGTTGCCGTGCTCGTCGGCGCGAAACGCGTCGCCGGTGTGGAACCAGCCGTTGCGCCACGCGCGCGCGGTGGCCTCGGCGTTCTTGTAGTAACCGCCGTTCATGGCCCAGGGCCGGTCGGTGCGCACCAGCATCTCGCCGACCTGGCCGCACGCGACCTCGCAGTCGTTGCCGTCGACCAGCCGCACCTCGACGCCGGGCCGCGGTCTGCCGCAGGTGCCACGGACCGTCGGGTTCGGGCCGGAGACGATCGGCGAGGAGATCTCGGTCATGTTGAAGATCGTGTGGACCGTCAGGCCGAAGCGTTCGGAGAACGCGGCGATGTCGCCGGACAGCGGCACCATCAGCACCAGGCGCAGCGGATGATCGCGATCGCCAGGGCCCGGCGGCTGCTTCTCCAGGAACGCGGCCATGACGCCGAGCAGGAAGCCCACCGTGGTCTGCGTGGCGCGCACCACCGACCAGAACGTCGCAGTGTCGAAACGCTCGACGAAGCTCACCGAGGCGCCGCGCGCGAACATCACGTAGATGCCGCCGGCGCCGCCGATGTGGAACATCGGCATGTTCACGAGGTACCGGTCCTGCGAAGTCACGAACGGCCAGGTTTCAGGGCCGGCGTTGCTGAACAGGTGCAGGTAGGAGCACAGCACGCCTTTCGACGGACCCGTCGTGCCCGAGGTGTAGATGATGGCGCAGGGGTCCCAGGGCTCGATCGCCCGCGCCGGCGCTGCGAGGCGGCCGGATGCCGGCAGCAACGCATCCTCGTAGGCGACGCAGCGCAGTGCGGCGGGCCCTTGAGCGCGCCCGCCGGCGACGATCACGGTCTGCAGCGCGGCCGTATCCACATCGCACAGCCGCGGCAGCAGATCGGCGTGAACCACGGCGATGCGGGCGTCCGCGTTGTCGACGACGTGGGCCAGCAGCGAGCCCTTGTAGGCGGTGTTGATGGCGACGAACACGGCGCCCAGGTACTGCACGGCGAAATACACGCGCAGGCAATCGCGGTTGTTGGGCATCCACACGAGCACGTGATCGCCCTGGCGCACGCCGAGCTGCTGCAGGCCCAGCGCCGTCTGCACCGTGAGTTCGCGCAGGCGCGCGTAAGTCCACTCCTCGCCGTCGTCGCCGAACTTCAGGAACACCTTGTCGGGTTGCTCGCGGCACCAGCGTTCCAGCAGCTCGCGCGTGACGACGCGATCCCGTGCAGGGACTCGCGGATCGGCGTGGACCGGCCCCGGCGGGCCGTCCTCGACCTCGATCGTCGTTGCGCTCATGCAGCGGCTCCTCGGCGCGCGCCGGCATGGGGCTGCCGGCTGTCTGATGGCGATCCTACTCCAGAGTAGGATTTCGAGTCGACATCGCCGAGAAGGATGGGCGGACATGCTCCGTCGCGACGCCGCGTGTTCGTCGCGAGCCTTCCGCACCTTCACCAGTCTCGAGGTAGGCTGGGATGAAGCGCAGCGAATCCCGGCATCGTCGCTCGCATACCAGGTCTCCGCTGGGATTCGCTGTGCTTCATCCCAGCCTACGTGGGGTTGTTGCGCGCCTTTGTTTCGGGCGAAGCGGATGCGGGGCAGGGATGGACGCTGCAAATCACCATGCCTATAGTTACCGCAGAGTAGCTCCAAATACCGAAAAGCACCCGGGCGGTCCGGACACGCCTCCGTACCGTAGCCAGACGAGAGGAGAAGACGATGAGCTCACCGATAGCGGTCGGGGATGCGCGCATCCATCGCATCGAGGAATGGTCCGGCCTGTTCATGACGCCGCAGACGCTGTTCGCCGGCTTCGATGCCGCGGACTACGCGAGGGTCAAACGACAGATTCCGCCGGACTACCTGGACCTCGAGAGGGATGCCCTGCGCGCCTGCCTGCAGAGCTTCGTCATCGAGCTCGGGGGCCGTCGCATCCTGATCGACACCGGCGCCGGCAACGACAAGGAACGGCCGGGCATCCCGCTCTTCGGGCATCTGAACACGCCGTTCCTGCAGACGCTGGCCAGCGCCGGCTTCACGCGTGAGTCCATCGACGTCGTCATCTGCACGCACCTGCACGTCGATCACGTGGGCTGGAACACGATGCTGCAGGACGGCGCCTGGGTGCCGACGTTCCCGAACGCGCAGTACGTGTTCACCGATCCCGACGCGCAGTACTGGGACCCTGCCAACCGGCATCGTTTCCCGGACAAGATCGGCGAGGGCGTGAACACCGGCTTCTTCGACGACAGCGTCAAGCCCATCCTCGAGCGAGGCATGGCGCAGGTCGTCAGCGGCACGACGACCTTGTTCGAAGGCCTGCGCATGGATCCTGCGCCGGGCCACACGCCCGGCAGCCAGACCATCACGATCGAGAGCCGCGGTCAGCGCGCGATCTTCGTCGGCGACATCGTGCATCACCCTTTGCAGGTGTTCTGCCCGGACTGGAACAGCATTTTCTGCGAGGACCCCGGGCAGGCGCGCGTGACGCGTCAGAACGTGCTGGCGCGTGTCGCACACGAAGAGGCCATCATGATTCCCGCCCACTTCGCCGGCCGTCACGTCGCGCGTGTTTCGCGCACGACCGACGGCTACGCACCGCAGGGACTCTGACATGACCGCCGCCACTTTCGAGCAGACCGCCACCGAGCGCGTGCTGATGGGCCAGCCGGCCGCGGAGACCTTGTGTGCCGAGGCCAAGCGGCTCGGCGCACAACGCGTGTTCCTCATCGCCAGCGACAGCCTCGTGCGCGATACCGACGAGGTGCGGCGCGTGCAGGACGCACTCGGCGCGCGTTGCGCCGGTGTGTACTCGGGCGTCAAGCCCCACGTGCCGCGTGCCAGCGTGCTGGCGGCGGCCGAGAAGGCGCGTGCCGCGGGCGCCGACCTGATCGTCTCGCTCGGCGGCGGTTCGGTGACCGATGCCGCCAAGATCGTCGCGCTCGCGTTGCGCCATGGCTGGCAGCAGCATGAAGACTTCGATCCCTATCACTTCGTCGTCACCGATCAGGGGCTGTCCTGGCCGGTCTTCGACGGACCCGAGGTGCGCGTGGTCTGCGTGCCGACGACCTTGTCCGGCGGCGAATTCAATCCGCTGTCCGGCGCCACCGACGAGCGCGTGAAGCTCAAGCAGGGCTACCTGCACCGGCGCATGGCGCCGGTCTGCGTGATCCTGGATCCGGCGCTGACGCGGCACACGCCGGAGTGGCTGTGGCTCTCCACCGGCGTGCGCGCCGTGGACCATGCCTGCGAGACGCTGGGCTCGCTGATGTCCAATCCGTTCTGCGACGGGCTGGCCGAGAGCGCGTTGCGGCTGCTCGCAGAAGGGCTGATGCGCGTGAAGGCCGATCCCACCGACATGGAAGGAAGGCTGAAGTGCCAGATCGGCGCCTGGCAGTCGATGATCCCGATCATCGCCGGCGTGCCGATGGGCATCAGCCACGCCACCGGTCATGCGCTCGGCGGAACCTTCGATGTTCCGCACGGCCACACCTCGTGCGTAATGGCGCCGTACGCGCTGGCGTTCAACGAGCCGGTGAACGGCGCGCGGCAGGCGCGCATCAGCGCGGCGCTGGGCCGCGCCAACGAGCCGGCCAGCCAGGTGACCGATCGCCTGATCCGCGCGCTGGGCATGCCGCGCAGCCTGACCGAGGTCGGCGTGAAGGCTGCCGACGTGCCGCGTCTGGCGGAGGCGGTGATGCACGACCTGTGGACGCGCACGAACGCGCGGCCGCTGGAGGACGTTGACGCCGTCGCCACGTTCCTGAGGACGGCGTTGTGAGCGACGCATCGGCGGTGCCGGTCTTCGATCCGAACGATCCGGCGCAACTGGGCGATCTGCTCGGCACCTATCGCCGTCTGCGCCAGCACGCGCCGGTGCAGCACACGCCGATCGCTGGCGGTACCTGGCTGGTCACGCGCTTCGACGACATCCGCACGCTGCTGCGCGACACCGACGCGTTGATGAAGCCGCCGGGTACGGACCACGGTGCGCCGCTGGCGGGCGGTCCGGCCGAGCGCATCTATCGCGGGCTGATGGTGCTCAACGATCCGCCGGTGCACACGCGCATCCGCCGGCTCGCCGAGGCCGCGCTGACGCGCAAGGGCGTGGCCGGCATGCGCGAGCGCATCGAAACGGTCGTCGACGAGGCGCTCGACGCCGTCGAGGCGCGCGCAGAGATGGAGGCGGTCACCGAACTCGCGTTCGTCGTGCCGCTGCGCGTGATCTGCGGATTCCTCGGCATTCCGGCCGCGGATCGCATGCGCCTGCTGGAATGGACGCCGGATTTCTTCCGCATCTTCCTGCCGGCCGCCAACGACGCCGAGGGCATCGCGGCTTGTCATCGCGCCTGCCAGAACTACATCGATTACATCAGCGAGCTGATCGCCTACCGTCGCGCGCATCCCGCCGACGATCTGTTCACGGCGCTGATCCAGGCCGAGGAGATCGGCCAGCGCCTGAGCCCCGACGAACTGGTCTCGACCGTCCTGTCGCTGCTCACCGGCGGCTTTGATACGACGATGGGCATGATCGCGGCGGGGCTCTACACGCTGGGCCGGCAGCCCGACCAGTTCGAGCGGTTGCGCGCGGATCCGGCACGGCTGGCGACGCCGGCGGTCGAGGAATTCATTCGCTGGGAATCGCCAGTGGGCATGACGTTCCGGCATTTCCAGCAGGACCAGATCGTCGCCGGTACGCGGATTCCGGCGGGCGAGCCGGTGTGGATGTCGCTGCTGTCGGCCAACCACGACGAGGCGCGCTTCGACGATCCGGATCGCATCGACCTGGAGCGCCCCAACAACCAGCATCTCGCGTTCGGCGGGTTTCGCCATTTCTGCATCGGCAACAACCTGGCGCGACTCGAAGGCGTGGTCACGTTCGAGCGGCTCGCGAAGCGCTGGCGCTCGTTCGAGATCCCCGGTGACGCGCCGCGGCGCGCGAACTTCCAATTCCGTTCGATGAGCGCGCTGCCATTGCGCTTCGTTCCGGTCTCGCGATAGGGACGCCTTCCGATGAACGATCCGAACGCGCAGCGCGCGAGCCGCAATCCAATCTGGAACGCGAACCGGCTCAAGCTCGGCGTGTTCTGCGCCAACACGATGCCGGCGCTCACGACGGTGCCGGCCGACATCGGGCTGGTCGCGCTGTTCGGCGAAGAACCCGCGGCCTGGGCGCGGCAGGTCCGGCAGTACAAGCAGCTCGCGCAGGAAGAATTCGGAAAATCGCTGCAGGTCTGCACGACCGCGCGGATCGTGCTGCGCGACACGCGCGGCGAGGCCGAGGCCTACCTGCAGCACTGCTCCGTGGATGCGGCCGACGGGATCGAGCCTGAAGCGGGCGACGACCCGGGACCCCGGTCCCGTCAGCCCACCATCTCGCCGCGCCCGTTGAACACGTAGCCGATGCCGCGCGCCGAACTGATCGGCAATTTCTGGCCGCAGGCGTCTTCCACTTTCTTGCGAAGACGCGACACCGTCACGTCGAGGTTGCGGCTGTAGATCTCCAGATTGGGACGATCCATCGCGGCCAGCAGCTGCTCGCGCGTGGTGACGTCGCCGGCGCGCGTCACCAGGCATTGAAGCAAGCGGTACTCCGACATCGTGAGCTGCGCGGGCTTGCCGTTGGGCGCCGTCAGGGCCCAGACCTTGGCGTCGAACTTCCAGACGCCTTGCGCAGGGGGGTCGGGCTCCACGGCCGGCGCCTCGCTCAGCCGGCGGTGCAGGTTGCGGATCACGAATTCCAGCTCGCGCAGGTTCACCGGCTTGAGCAGGTAGTGGTCCGCGCCCAGCGACAGGCCGAGCATGCGGTCCTCGTCCTGCCCGCGTCCGGTGAGCATGATCACGCCCGCCCGCGAGATCTGCCGCAGCCGGGCCACGATGGAGAAGCCGCTCTCGCCCGGCAGGTTCACGTCGCAGACCAGCAGGTCGACCGGATGCTGCGCCAGATGCTCGTCGAGCTTCTCGGCGCGATCCAGGTCATGCACCTCCATGCCGATGCCGGTGAGATAACGGCATAGCGTGTCCCGCAGGTCGTCGTCGTCCTCGATGACCAGCACACGGACTTTCACGGAGCTTGTTCCTGGAGATTGAGCGAGCACGGCCGGACCGAAGCCCTTTGCGTTGACGTCTGAGATCGACGGTGACGGCATGGGCGACTTTACCAACTGAATCCGGCGCCGACCGAAGCGCTGGCGTTGCCACCGCTGGTGGCGCCACCGACGGCAGCGGTCACATTGATGCTGTCGGTCAGCGCGGCCTTCAGGCCCATGGCATAGCCTTGCTCACCGTCGTAGGTGCCCGCGCCCACGCCCACCGAGAAGCGCTTGCCGACGCTCGGATCGGGCAGGGCCGACATCGCGGCGATGGAGGCGATGCCGGCGCTGAGGTCCCTGCGGAACTTGTCGACCGAATGCCGCACGTCGCCGAGCTGGCTCATGTTGACGGCGTCGGTTGCGTCCACGCCCCTGGCGACGTTGGTGATGCGACGCTGGTTGGTGGCCGAGCCGACCGACACGGTGTTGGCCTGGTCCGCCACTGATCCATTGCCCAGGGCCACGCTGTTGGCCGCCGTCGCCTGCGCGTTGTTGCCGATCGCCACGCCGAACTCGCCGGTCGCGCTGGCGTTGTCTCCCAGCGCCGTGGTGTTGGTGCCCAGCGCCTGCGCGCCGGTGCCCACCGCCACCGAGGACTGCGCGACCGCACCGCTGCCGATGGCCACGGAGTTGGACTGCACCGCCGTTGCGTTGTGACCCACCGCGATACCTCCCGCTGCCTGGGCCTGCGCGTTGGTGCCGATCGCCAGGCTGTTGACGGCCTGCGGACCTGCCGTGGCGTTGTCGCCGCACTCGATGGTGCCGGCGGCGGCGCCGCGTCCGCAGAACGC
>NZ_SOBT01000014.1 GCF_004364935.1 Panacagrimonas perspica
TCGTGACGAGCGTGAAGCGCGTGACGGACATCATGGCCGAGATCAGCGCTGCATCGCAGGAGCAGAGCCAGGGCATCGAGCAGGTCAACCAGACCGTCACGCAGATGGACGAGGTCACGCAGCAGAACGCCGCGTTGGTCGAGGAAGCCTCCGCGGCCGCCCGCTCACTGGAGGAGCAGGCCGCTGGCCTGGCGCACTCGGTCAGTCTTTTCAGGATCGAGGAAGTCGCCGCCACGAGGTCCTTCGGCGGAGGTCGCGCCGGGCCGAAGCCGACGCCCGCACCGGCGGCGACGAAGGTCGCAGTCCGACCGGTTGCAAAAGTGCTGCCGAAATCGGTGGCGACGACCAGGCGAAACGGCGCTGCGACTGATGAAAGCAGGCGTCCGCCCCTCGGAGCGGGTGAAAGGGGTGGCGAACAGTGGAGCGAGTTCTGAAGTTTCGGCTTACGAACGGAGCCAGGCCATGAATCAATACTCGGCGGCCGTCGCCAAGGGCTATGTGTCGGTTTGCGCAATACGCTGGTGGGCCAACTACGGGTTGGCCCTCTGCGGCGCCGACTATGCGGTCCCGGCAGACGACGAGCTTGCGCATTTCGTGGCGCTCCTCACGACGGATCCACGTTCGCAAGAGGCACTCGCGATCATCGACCGCTATCACGACTAGGGAATTCATTCGCGAAGCCCAGTCGCCGATCGAACTGGACGGACCGACGGCAACGGGAGCCGGCCTCAGCAGGCTCCCGGCGCGTTATCGCCAACCGAGTTCATGTGTTGGCTCAACCCGTCAGAATTTCCGGCAGATCGCCCGCAGCCGGAGATCGACCCTGCGACGGGTCTGAAGAATCCAGGCGGCGCAGCCTTGCGCACCTTCTCTTGCCGCCGGGCTTGGCTGGGATCGTCAGTAGGCGGTGGCCTTCGTCCCGGCGGTACCGTGCCCGTTTCAGGGGAGCTTCGGGATAGGCGCCCAGGAAGAGCTGCTTCTCCTGGCGCTCGACCGGAGAAGCGCCGCCGCGTGGGCCTGTTCTGATCGACGATCACGAACAGACCGTCCTCGTCGTGAGGCAACTCGAACCATTCGGCCCTGGCCCCGCGGATGAGGGTATCGATGCGGGTGGTCGCGGTCGCTCCCGGTCGGTGAAGGGTGCAGGGCAGGGCGTCGCCCGCCGTCACCCGGCCTCATGCCGGTTACGAACTCACGAGTCACAAGCCCGAAGTTGCCCGCCTGCGTACCCGTTGCAGGGCCTGGATGCCCCTGGACTCCGGGGGACGGCGTAAGGGGCGGAAAAACGAAAAAGCCCCGCAAAAGCGGGGCTTTCCGAACGTCCTTGGATAAACCAAGGACCATGCTATGGTGCCGAGAAGAGGACTCGAACCTCCACGATTTTACTCGCTAGTACCTGAAACTAGTGCGTCTACCAATTCCGCCATCTCGGCATTGGCGCCCAACCGGACAAGGCCGGAGCGACAAGGGCGCGAATTCTGGGGATGCGGTCCATCGATGTCAATGAAACGAAAGAACAAGCAAGAAAACAACGACTGGCGCGGCCAGGATCCAGCCTACAAGGCGGAGTCCGAACGCTACGCAGATCCCATTCCTTCCCGGCAACTGATTCTCGACCGACTCGAGAAGCATGCCGGGCCCCTGACGCTGGACGATCTGATCGGCAGCTTCGCGCTGACCAAGCTCGATCAGCAGTCCGCGCTCGAAAAACGTCTCGCCGCGATGGTGCGGCAGGGCGAACTGGTGCAGAACCGGATCGGCGCCTTCGGCCCGCTCGGCAAGATGAACGCGGTGGCCGGCACGGTGCAGGCGCATCGCGACGGCTTCGGGTTCCTGGTCCCGGACACCGGCCCTCCCGACATCTTCCTGCCGCCCCGGCAGATGCGCGAACTCATGAACGGCGATCGCGCGCTGGTGCGCATCACCGGAACCGACTTCAAGGGACGGCCGGAAGGCTCGGTCGTGGAGGTACTGACGCGCACGTCGCGCCAGGTCGTCGGTCGCCTGCACATCGAGCAGGGCGCCTCGTACGTGATCCCTGACAACCAGCGCGTCCAACAGGACCTGCTGATCCCGCCCGACATGCGCAGCGGGGCCAAGCACGGACAGATGGTGGTGGCCGAGATCACGGCTCCGCCGGGACATCGCACCCTGCCCGTGGGCAAGGTGATCGAAATTCTCGGCGAGCATCTGGCGCCGGGCATGGAGATCGAGGCGGCCATCCGCGCGCACAACCTGCCGCATGTGTTCGGGGACGACGTGCTGCGCGAGGCCGAGGCGATTCCCAATACCGTGCAGCCGCAGCAGCTCGAAGGTCGCGTCGACCTGCGCAAGCTGGGATTGGTCACCATCGATGGCGCCGATTCGCGCGACTTCGACGACGCCGTGCACGCGCGCAAGGTGCGTTTCACCGGCGGCTGGCTGCTGACCGTGGCCATCGCCGACGTGGCCGCCTACGTGCGGCCGGGAACGGCGCTGGATCGCGAGGCCACCGAACGCGGCAACTCGGTCTATTTCCCGGACCGCGCCATCCCGATGCTGCCCGAGAAGCTGTCGAACGGGCTGTGCTCGCTCAACCCGAACGTGGACCGGCTGTGCATGGTCTGCGAGCTGCGCGTGAACTCGAGCGGCGAAGTCACCAAGTCGCGCTTCTTCGAAGGCGTGATGAACAGCGATGCGCGCCTGGTGTACGACGACGTGGCGGCGGCGCTTGGTGGTGAAGCGGGGCGCGTGCCGGACAAGGTGCTGCCGGCGCTGAAGGTGCTCGACGATTGCTTCGCCGCGCTGCTGGCCGCGCGCGAGCGTCGTGGCGCCATCGATTTCGAGTCCAGTGAAACCAAGATCGTGTTCGGCGCCGATCGCAAGATCGAGCGGATCGTGGCAGTCCAGCGCAACCGCGCGCACCGGCTGATCGAGGAATGCATGATCGCCGCCAACGTCGAGGCGGCGAAGTTCGTGGCCAAGCACAAGCTGCCGGCGCCCTATCGCATCCACGAGAAGCCGGATGCGATGAAGGTGCAGGCGCTGCGGGAATTCCTGCAGGCCCAGGGCCTGAAGCTCGGCGGCTCCGAGCGACCTGAAGCCATGGACTACGCCAAGCTGATGGCGCGCTGCAAGGACAAGCCCAACCGCAGCCTGATCCAGACCGTGATGCTGCGATCGCTGATGCAGGCGCGCTACAGCGCCGACAACAACGGGCACTTCGGTCTGGCGCTCGAGCACTACGCGCACTTCACCTCGCCGATCCGCCGTTATCCGGATCTGGTGTTGCATCGCGGGCTCAAGCACCTGATCCGCCGTGCCAAGGTCAGCGACTTCCTGTATTCGGCGGCGGACATCGAGCGCCAGGGCGCGCATTGCTCGATGACCGAACGGCGTGCCGACGATGCCACGCGTGATGCCGTGGTCTGGCTCAAGTGCGAGTACATGAGCGACCGCGTCGGTGAGGAATTCGACGGCGTCGTTTCGGGCGTGGCGCCGTTCGGCCTGTTCGTGGAGCTGGGCGGCCTGCATGTGGATGGCCTGATCCACGTCAGCAGCCTGTCCAACGACTACTACAAGTTCGAGCAGCGGCACCACCGCCTGATCGGCGAGCGCACGGGACGCGTGTTCAACCTCGGCGATACGGTACGGGTCAAAGTGGTGCGGGTGAATCTCGACGAACGCAAGATCGATCTGGAAATTGCGGGGAGCCCGAAAAGTTCATCGACGATTAAGGGCGCTCCGACAGAATCGCGCCAGAACCAGCGCGGCGGCCCACAACGCAGCGGTCAACAGCAGGGAAAGAAACGTCGATGAAACTTTTCAAGCCTCTTCTCATTTCCACTCTCGTCGTCGGCATCGCCGGCTGTGCGACCGACGACCCCAACCGTCGGGCCAAGACCGGCGCCGGCATCGGTGCCGTTGTCGGCGCGGTGATCGGCAACAGCGTCAGCCACGCCCGCGGCGCGCCGATCGTGGGTGCCGTGGTGGGCGCGATCGCGGGCGGTGCGGTCGGCAACTACATGGACAAGCAGCAGCGTGAACTCGAGCAGCAGCTTGCAGAAGAGGCGCAGAACAACGAGCTGCAGATCGTGCGCCTGTCCGACAACTCGCTGAAGATCGGTCTGGCCAGTGACGTCAGCTTCGACATCGGCAGCGCCACGCTCAGGCCGGAGGCGCTCGACACCTACGGCAAGATCGCGAACATCCTGAAGAGCTACGACAAGACCGTGATCCATGTCGTTGGCCATACCGATACCAGCGGCAGCAGCGACTTCAACCAGAACCTGTCGGTCAATCGTGCGGCGTCGGTGGGCAGCTATCTCGGCCAGAGCGGCGTGCCGCAGACCCGCATCCGCGAGGAAGGCCGCGGTGAGCGCGAGCTCGCGGTGCGCACGGCCGACAACGTCAAGGAAGCCCGCAACCGTCGCGTGGACATCGTGCTCAAGCCGGTCGTCGAAGGTAACGAACAGGCGGCCTGGACACCGCCGCCGTACCTGGGTGGCTGAGCGCATCACGCTCGAAGGGATCATCGGGGCGCTTCGGCGCCCCGATTTATTTGCGCGGTTCGTGGTCCAAGGCGGCATGCCGATCCGGGATAATCCCGTTCCTTCCTCCCCTATCCGGACATGCCGCCCGCCATGAGGCCCATCGAGAATCTGCTGTGTATCGCCTCGCTGGCGGCCCTGCTCGCGGCCTGCGGCGTTCCCGAGGACGAATCCGGCAAACGCAAGTCGCTGGCCGGCGAAGGGCGTGAGGAAACCAGCACGATCCGCAATGCCGAGAACATCGGCTACGGCGGCAATGCGATCGCGGACAAGGTCGACGGCGCGCTGGACGCCAACGATCACCGCGTGGACGAGCTCAACAAGCAGCTCGACGCCGCTGGGCAGGCAAACTGATGTCGGAGCACTACATCGGCGGCTTCCATGCCGTCATCGCCGCGCTCGAAGATTCCGCCAAGAAGCCTTTCGAAGTCCTGCTGGCCGACAGCCGCAACGACGAGCGCTCGCGCCGCGTGCGCGAACTGGCCGCCGCGCTGGGCATCTCGGTGCGCACCGTCGGCCGTTCCGATCTCGATCTGAAGGTGCCCGGGCTGCGCCACCAGGGCGTGCTCGCGCTGATGCCGCAGATCGAGCTGGCGGGCGAGCAGGTGCTCGACGCGCCGGCCAGCGAAAGCCGCCTGTTCCTGGCGCTGGACGGCGTGCAGGATCCGCACAACCTGGGCGCCTGCCTGCGCACCGCCGAAGCGGCCGGCGCCAGCGCCGTGATCATTCCGAAGGATCGCGCCGCGAGCCTGACGCCGGTGGCGCGCAAGGTCGCCGCCGGCTCGGCCGAGCGCGTGCCGGTGATCTCGGTGACCAATCTGTCGCGCACGCTCGAACGCCTGAAGGAGCGCGGCTACTGGCTCACGGGCCTGGCCGGCGAAGGCGAGGGGACGATCTACGACGTCGATCTCAAGGGGCCGCTGGTGCTGGTGCTGGGCGCCGAGGGCGAGGGTCTGCGACGCCTGACCAAGGAGACCTGCGATCGCGTCGTGCGCATCCCGATGATGGGCAAGGCCGAGAGCCTGAACGTCTCCGCTGCCGCCGCGGTGTGCCTGTTCGAGGCGTTTCGCCAGCGGCACGTGGTCAAGCGCTGAGGCCAGCGAGGTGAAACGCCTGCTGCTGATCGGCCTGCCGCTCGTATTGATCGGGCTGCTCGGCTGGTGGTGGATGGAGCGGCCCGACCTTCCGACCAATCCGCGCGAGCAAGGTTTCGGAGTCTCGCCGGGCATGCCGGGTGGACCCACGGACGGGGCGGCCGCGGGCGGTGAAGGCTCCGCGACGCCGAGGGTGGTGCAGGCCATCGCGCCCAGTGGCGTCCACCTGCGCGTCGAGCGGCGACCCCGCCTGGACACGCCTTCGCCTCCGTATGGGCCGCAACTGGCCGAACTGCAGGCGGCTTCGGATCGCGGCGACCCGGTGGCGCAGTACCGGCTGGGCACGATGCTCTACCAGTGTCGGGATGTGCCCGCCGACGACGCGCAGCTCGCCAAGGGCATCGAGGAGATCCACCAGACGCGCAGCCGCGGTGGGTGGGACGTCGCCGACCCGGCCCAGGAAGAGCGGGCCCTGCGCACTGCCTACGCCAACTGCGAGGGTGTGCCGGCGCCGTCTCGCACCCAGTTTCGCGACCTGCTGCGCTCGGCGGCCGACCAGGGCCTGATCGAGGCGCAGCTGAACCTCATGTTCTACCTGCCGCAGGCGGACTACTGCCAGTTCATCGAGAACTGCACGCCCAAGCAGGCGCAATTCATGGCCGGCCTCAGGGAAGAGGCGCGGACCAGCGTCACCAAGGCGCTCGAGGGCGGCTCGGTGGAGGCCCTGCGCACCGTCGGGGGTTGGGCGCTCAACGAGGAAATGGGCACGCCCGACGACGTCGAGGCCTACGCGCACTTCAGCGCCTACGACCAGATCCAGCAGGCCACCGGGCGCGAGCGTGAACTCGGCGTCATGCTCGCCGGCCTCAAGAAACGACTGCGGCCGGTGGATATGGAGCGGGCCGAGGCGCGGGCCAAGGAACTGCTGTCGAACCCCAACTGCTGCGTCCTGACCCGCTGAATCGCGGTCCCGGCGCCGTCGTCGCGTTGCTTCGCCCCGCTGCCTCCCCTAGACTTCGCGCCCCTTTCGTCGGCTTGCCGGTCGAAAGACCTGTCCCACCGGTTGCGTTACGGGGGACTGTCCCGGGGTCATTTCGGCCCCGACATCCACAGGAGTTTGCATGCGTCACTATGAAATCGTGGTCATGGTGCACCCGGACCAGAGCGATCAGGTCCCGGCCATGACCGAGCGTTACAAGGCAATGGTCGAAGGCGACGGCGGCAAGGTTCACCGCCTCGAAGATTGGGGTCGGCGCCAGCTGGCCTATGCCATCGCCAAGCTGCACAAGGCCCACTACGTCCTGATGAACGTGGAGTGCTCCGACAAGGCCCTGGCCGAACTCGAGAACGCCTTCCGCTTCAACGACGCCGTCATCCGCAAGCTGGTCGTGCGCGTTGAAGCGGCCGTCACCGCGCAGTCGCCTCTGTTCAAGCTGCCCGAAGAAGACAAGAAGCCCGAATACAAGCAGCGCCAGCAGGCGGAACTCGCCGCAGCTGACGCGGCGGCCACCGAGGAGGCCGAATAATGTCGCGCATGTTCCGTCGCAAGAAGTCCTGCAAGTTCACCGCCGAAGGCGCCACCAGCATCGATTACAAGGATCTGGCCACGCTCAAGCAGTACATCGGGGAGAACGGCAAGATCGTTCCCGCCCGCGTCACCGGCACGCGCACGCATTTCCAGCGCCAGCTCTCGGTGGCCATCAAGCAGGCGCGCTTCCTGTCCCTGCTGCCCTACACCGACAAGCACGAGTAAGGAGACCACACCATGCAAGTGATCCTTCTCGAGAAGGTGAAGAACCTCGGCGACCTGGGCGACACCGTGAAGGTGAAGTCGGGCTACGGCCGCAATTTCCTGCTCCCGCAGGGCAAGGCGCTGCCGGCCACCGAGCCCAACCGCAAGGTGTTCGAAGCGCGCAAGGCCGAGCTGGTGAAGAAGGCCAACGATTCGATCAACGCCGCCAAGATCCGCGCTGAAAAGATCGCCGGCAAGACGCTGACGATCAAGGCGCTGGCGTCCGAGGAAGGCAAGCTGTACGGCTCGGTCGGTCCCGCGGAGATCGCGGCCGCCGCTGCAGCCCTCAAGCTGGACGTGGAAAAGAGCGAGATCGACATGGTCACCGGTCCGATCCGCACCACCGGCACGTTCGCGGTGGCGGTGCGGCTGCACTCGGAAGTCGAGACCAGCCTGAACATCGTCGTCGAGGAACAGCGCGGCGCGTAACACGCGGCGCGGCAGTACGAACGGCCCGCCTCGTGCGGGCCGTTTTCGTTTTGGTGGGTGGGAAAAAGAACGGCGAACGCAAAGGCGCAAAGGACGCAAAGAAAGGAGGCAAAAATTTTCAGTTCCGCTGTTCCTGCGGCCTTTCTCCAGTCGTTTTTCTTCGCGCCCTTTCTTTTCCCTTTGCGCCTTTGCGTCAGCCTTTTTCCACGCCCCGACGGAGACCCGCTATGAACCGTCCGCGCACATCACTCGCACACGAAACCCACAGCGTCATCCACAGTCGCAGGTGCCCTCCGGCGCTAGACTGGCCGCATTCCTAGAGGCGATGCCCATGGCCCAGATTCGTTCGCTGACACCGCCGCCGCGCCAGGCTCCCTATTCGATCGAAACCGAGCAGGCCGTGCTCGGCGGGCTGCTGCTCGACAACCGCGCGTGGAACGACATCGCCGACCGTCTCGGCGAGCAGGATTTCTACCGCGCGGACCACCAGCTCATCTGGCGCGGCATCTGCGAACTCATCGGCGCGGCCAAGCCCTGCGACTTCGTCACGCTCACCGAGCACCTGCGTCTGCGCGGGCAGCTCGAGGAGGCCGGCGGACTGTCGTATCTCGGCACGCTGGCCAACGAGACGCCGAGCGCGGCCAACGTCATGGCCTATGCCGATCTGGTGCGCGAACGCTCGGTGCTGCGCAGCCTGATCGCCGCGGGCGGCGACATCGCGGAGATGGGCTACCGGCCCGACGGACGCGAAACAGCCGAGCTGATCGATCACGCCGAACAGGCGGTGTTCGCCATTCGCGAGCGCGGTGCCAAGGCCAAGAGCGACTACTTCCGGATGCCGGCGGTGCTCGATCAGGTGTTCGAGCGCATCCAGTCGGTCCGCGACAATCCAGGTGGCGCGGCGGGCCTGCCGTCCGGCTTCAAGGAGTTCGACCGGGCCACGTCGGGCCTGGGCCCCGGCGACCTGATGATCCTCGCGGCGCGTCCGTCGATGGGCAAGACTTCGCTGGCGATGAACATCGCCGAGAACGTCGCGATCGACCGCAAGATCGGCGTTGCGGTGTTCAGCATGGAAATGAGCGCCGAGCAGCTCGGCCTGCGTGTGCTGTCGTCGCGCAGCGGCGTGGCGCTGAAGAACCTGCGCGACGGCAATCTGGGCGACGCCGAGATGGATGCGCTGGTCTGGGCCATGGGGCGCCTGCGCGAATCGCCGCTGTTCATCGACGAGGCCGGTGGCCTGTCGCCGATGGACCTGCGCGCCAAGGCGCGCCGTCTCAAGCAGCGCGAGAACATCGGCCTGATGGTGGTGGATTACATCCAGTTGATGCAGGTGCCGGGCAAGGGCGACAACCGCGTGCAGGAGGTCAGCGAGATCTCGCGCCAGCTCAAGTCGCTGGCCAAGGAATTGGCGATCCCGATCATTGCGCTCTCGCAGCTCAACCGAGGCCTGGAGAACCGCGACAACAAGCGTCCGCGCATGTCGGATCTGCGCGAGTCCGGCGGCATCGAGCAGGACGCCGATCTGGTGGTCTTCATCTATCGCGACTGGGTCTACGACAAGACCAAGGACGAGCGCGAGGCCGAGATCATCATCGCCAAGCAGCGTAACGGTCCGCTGGCGACCATCCCGCTGAGCTTCGTCGGCGCGAACACCAAGTTCGAGGACCGCGTGGGCGGAGCGGGTTACGAATGATCCCCCGCGTCACCGCGACGGTGAACCTGTCCGCGGTCCAGCACAATCTGCGGCAGGTCCGGAAGCTCGCGCCCTCGTCGCGCGTGATGGCCGCCGTGAAAGCCGATGCCTACGGGCACGGCGCGGTGCCGGTGGCGCGTGCGCTGGACGAGGCGGGTGTCGACACGCTCGCGGTGGCCTGCATGGAAGAGGCGCAGGAGCTGCGCGAGGCGCACCTGCGCGCGCCCATCGCGCTGCTCGAAGGCGTGCTGTCGCCGGACGAGGCCGCGTTGGCGGCCTACGAAGGCCTGCAGGTCGTGGTGCACGCGTTCTGGCAGATCGAGCTGCTCGAGGCGATGCCCAGCGGCTCCAACATCGCGGTGTGGTTCAAGCTCGACAGTGGCATGCACCGGCTGGGCTTTCCGCTCGATGCGGTGCCGCGCCTGCGCCAGGCGCTCGCGCGGCATCCCTCGTGGCGCTTCCAGGGCTGGATCACGCATCTGGCGCGCGCGGATGAAACCGGCTCGTCGGCCACGATCGATCAGATCGCAGCGTTCGATCGCGCGCTCGCCGGTGTACCCGGTGCGCGATCGATCGCCAATTCCGCCGGACTGATCGCGTGGCCTTCGGCGCGCCGTGACTGGGTGCGGCCGGGCCTGGCGCTCTATGGCGCAAGCCCGCTGCCGGGCAAGACGGGCGCCGAACTCGGATTCCAGCCCGCGCTGAATCTCGAGAGCCGCATCCTCGCGATCCGGACCTACGAGGCGGGCGAGCCGATCGGCTACGGGGCGTCCTACGTCTGCCCGGAGCGCATGCCGATCGGCGTGGTGACGGTCGGTTACGCGGACGGACTCCATCGCGCGCTGCCCAACGGATCGCCGGTGATCGTGCGCGGGCGCCGCGCGCCACTGGCGGGCCGCGTATCGATGGACATGATCACGGTGGACCTGCGCGGCGTCGCCGATGCGCAGGTCGGCGATCCGGTGCTGATCTTCGGCGAAGCCTTGCCGGCCGAAGAGGTGTCCGAGCGCGCGGGCACGATTCCGTACGAATTGTTCTGCGGCCTGACGAATCGCGTGCGCTTCCGCTACCTCGGCGGGGAATAAGCGCTACCGACGTCCGCCGCCTCGTAGCCCGGGCTACGGGTTACGGGGACTTCAACCCGGTGGCCACTTCAGCGGGCGCCCGCCGAGAACATGCAGATGCAGATGGAACACGCTCTGCCCGGACGCGGCGCCGTTGTTGACGACCAGCCGGAAGGCGTCGCCGTAGCCCGCATCCGCCGCCACCTTGTTGGCCACCAGCATCAGGTGGCCCAGCAGGGCCTGGTCCTCGGGCGTGGCGTCGCACAGCCGCGGCATCGGCTTGCGCGGAATCACCAGCAGGTGCATCGGCGCCTGCGGATTGACGTCGCTGATGGCCACGCACAGTTCGTCCTCGTGCAGGAACTTGGCGGGAATCTCGCGATCGATGATCTTCTCGAAAAGCGTCTTGCTGGACATACGGGCCTCGCGATGAACGTGTCGTGGGGCGAGTTTACGCGGCGCGCCCACGGTCGCGCCGAGCGGTATTGCTACCATGCGCGCCTCCATGAGCTTCACTTCCGAGATCGACGACAGGCCATTCACCGTCTACAAGCGGCTGCTCAGCTATTCGCTGCCGCATTGGAAGGTGTTTGCCGCTGCTGCCGTGGGCATGGTCGCCGTGGCGGCCACCGAGGTGGGCTACATGAGCCTGCTCAAGCCCCTGCTCGACGGCAGCTTCGTCAAGCGCGATCCCGAGACGATCCGGATCATGCCGTGGGCGATCATGGGCCTGTTCATCATCCGCGGCATCGCCAGCTTCGCGGCGATCTATGGCATGAGCTGGGTCGCGCGCCACGTGGTCAAGGCGCTGCGCGGTCAGGTGTTCGAGCACCTGCTGGCGATGCCCACGCGCTTCTACGACCGCATGAGCACCGGCCAGCTCATCGCGCGGCTGACCTATCACGTGGAACAGGTCGCCGATGCGACGACCAACGTGCTGACCTCGCTGATCAAGGATGGCCTGACGGTGATCGGGCTGATCGGCCTGATGTTCTGGCTCAACTGGAAGCTCGCGCTGTTCGTGATGATCGTGGCGCCGGTGATCGCGGTGATCCTGCGCTATGTCTCGAGGCGGTTCCGGATGGTGCAGAAGCGCATCCAGGAAAACGTCGGGGTGGTCACGCAGGCCGCCGAGGAAACCATCGGCGGGCAGCGCGTGGTCAAGGTGCACAACGCCCAGCCGCTGGAGAGCGCGCGCTTCGGGGTCGTCAACGAACGCGCGCGTTCGCTGGCGATGAAGATCGTCGCCACCAAGGCGAGTAGCGAAGCGGTGATCCAGTTCATCGCGGCGATGGCCATCGCCTCGATCATCTTCGTGGCGACGCAGCCCGAGATGCTCGAGAAGATCACGCCGGGCACGTTCGTGGCCTTCATGGGCGCGATGCTGGGCCTGCTGGGTCCGATCAAGTCGCTGACCAACGTCAACGAGAAGCTGCAGCGCGGCATCACCGCGGCGGCCGACGTGTTCCGCCTGATGGCCGAGGAGCGCGAGCCCATCGGCGGTGATCGCGAACTCGGGCGCGCGCGCGGCGACCTCGAATTCCGCGGCGTGCGTTTCCGTTACCAGGCGGATGCGGCCGAAGCGCTGCGCGGCGTGTCGGTGAAGATCAACGCGGGCGAAACGGTCGCATTCGTCGGACGTTCGGGTTCGGGCAAGTCCACGCTGCTGTCGCTGGTGCCGCGCTTCTACGATCCGGACCAGGGCACCGTGCTGCTCGACAGCCACGACCTGCGCGACTACCCGGTCGAGCGCGTGCGCAGCCAGGTGGCGCTGGTGGATCAGCAGGTGCGCCTGTTCGACAGCACGGTGGCGGAGAACATCGCTTACGGCATGTCACCGATACCGGACGAGGCGAGCATCATCGAGGCGGCCAAGGCGGCACACGCCTGGGAGTTCATCGAGAAGCTGCCGCGCGGATTGGCCACGCCGCTGGGGCCGAACGGCTCCAAGCTTTCGGGCGGCCAGCGGCAGCGCATCGCCATCGCGCGTGCGCTGCTCAAGGACGCGCCGATCCTGATTCTCGACGAGGCGACTTCGGCGCTCGACACCGAATCCGAGCGCCTGATCCAGGCCGCGCTGGAGCGTCTGGTCATCGGTCGCACGACGCTGGTCATCGCGCATCGCCTGTCGACGATCCAGAAAGCCGATCGCATCGTCGTGATGCAGGACGGATGCGTGCTCGAGGAGGGGCGGCACGACGAACTGCTCGCGCTCGATGGGCATTACGCCGCCTTGCATCGCATGCAATTCCAGGAAGCCGGATAGGACCCGACGGGTGCGCGACTGGCTCGAGCGACGCTGGTACTCCTCGCAGCCCGCGCCGCTGGCACTGCGCCCCCTGTCTTCGCTATTCGGCGCCATCGCGCGCAGCCGGCGCCTGCGCTTGCAGCAGAACGCACGTCCGCTCGAAGTGCCGGTCATCGTCGTCGGCAATCTCGCGGTGGGCGGCACCGGCAAGACGCCCTTCGTGATCTGGCTGGTGGAGCGCCTGCGCGAATGGGGCTATCAGCCCGGCGTGATCTCGCGCGGCTATGGGGGCAGGGCGCCGCGCTATCCCTGGCGCGTCTCGGCGCGCACACCGGTCTCGGAATCCGGTGATGAGCCGCTGCTCATCGCGACCCGCACCGCGGCACCCGTCATGGTCGGCGCCGATCGTGTGGCGGCGGCGCGCGCCCTGATCGCGCAGGCCGGCGTCGACGTGATCGTCTCCGACGACGGCCTGCAGCATTACGCGCTCGCGCGCTCGCTGGAGATCTGCGTCGTCGACGGTGCGCGAGGTCTGGGTAACGGCGCCTTGCTGCCGGCCGGGCCGCTGCGCGAGCCGGCCGCGCGGCTGCAGGAGATTCCGTTGGTGGTGATCAACGGCTCCGGCTTCGATGCGCGGCACGACGGGCAGATCGAGATGCAGCTGCGGGCCACCGAGGCGGTGCCGCTGGCAGGCGGCGCGGCGACGTATCTGGATCGTTTCGTCGGCCAGCGCGTGCACGCGGTGGCCGGCATCGGCAATCCCAGACGCTTCTTCGACATGCTGCGCGCGCGCGGTATCGCCGTCATCGAACACGCCTTTGCCGATCACCACGCCTTCAGCAGCCAGGACATCCAGTTCCTCGACGGGGTGAACGTGCTGATGACGGAGAAGGACGCCGTGAAATGCCATGAATTCGCCGGTCTCATGCATTTCGCCGTGCCGGTGCGCGCGCAGATCGACGAGGCCGCCGAGGCCCGCGTGCGCGAGCTTGTGCAACAATCCTACGACCGTCCGAACCGCTGATCGCCTGCACCATTCCCATGCTCGACAAGCGCCTTCTCGACATCCTCGTCTGCCCGGTCACCAAGGCCCCGCTGGAATGGCGTGCCGAGCACAACGAGCTGTGGTGCCGCGCCTCGCGGCTCGCGTATCCGGTGCGTGACGGCATCCCGGTGATGCTCGAAGACGAAGCGCGCTCGCTGAGCGACGAGGAACTCGGTCCGGCGCGCGGATGAAATTCAAGGTCGTCATCCCGGCCCGGCTCGGGTCGACCCGGCTGCCCCGCAAGGTGTTGCGCGACATCGCGGGCAAGCCGCTGGTGCGGCATGTCTGGGAAGCGGCACGCGCGAGCGGCGCCGAGCAGGTGGTGATCGCCACCGACGACGAGACCGTGGCCAAGGCCGCGCGCGACTTCGGCGCCGAGGTCCGGCTGACCGAGGCCACGCACCAGTCCGGCACCGACCGGGTCAACGAGGTGGCACGCGCCGAAGGATGGGAGCGCGACTGCGTCGTCGTGAACCTGCAGGGCGACGAGCCGCTGATGCCGCCGGCGCTGATTCGCGAGGCCGCGCGCCTGCTCGATGAGGATTCGGCCGCCGACATCGCCACGTTCTGCCATCCGCTGCACTCGGCAGAGGACTGGCTGAATCCCAACGTCGTGAAGCTGGTGAAGGACCGGCGCGGTTACGCGCTGTATTTCTCGCGCGCCCCGATTCCGTGGAAGCGGGACCCGGCCAGCGCCACGGATCTGGCCGCACACATGCCGCCGGAACTCGCGTATCGGCACATCGGGCTGTACGCGTACCGCGTGGGGAGCCTGTCGCAGTTCAGCGAGCTTCCGCCGGGCGATCTCGAGCAGTGCGA
Organism: Panacagrimonas perspica; assembly: GCF_004364935.1. Taxonomy (GTDB): domain Bacteria; phylum Pseudomonadota; class Gammaproteobacteria; order Nevskiales; family Nevskiaceae; genus Panacagrimonas; species Panacagrimonas perspica. The sequence goes on from NZ_SOBT01000014.1 coordinate 14,714, forward strand.
GGCGCTCGAACAGCTCCGCGCGCTGAGTCACGGGTTCCGGATTCGCGTCGGTGTCACGCAGAATCCGCCGCCACGCGGCGTGGATACCGAGGAAGACCTCGCGGCAGTCGCGGCGATCCTGTCGCGGCGTTAAGCGCGGTCCGGTTGGGGACCGCCGCCACCGTAGCCCGGACGAAGTCCGGGATCCCGCTTCATCGATCCGCAACCCCGCTCTTTCGCTTCGCGAAATTCAACGTCCGGGCTACGGGACTCAATACTGCGAAACCGGTATCCGGAAGATCGCGCCGTCGAGTTCGTCCGTGACGTTCACCTGGCAGGTCAGGCGGCTGTTCGGCCGGACGTCCAGGGCGCCTTCGAGCATCGCCGCCTCGTCCTCGCCGACCGGCGCGGCCTTGTCGACCCAGCCCTCGTCCAGATACGCGTGGCAGGTGGCGCAGGTGCAGCTGCCGCCGCAGTCGGCCAGGATGCCCGGCACCATGTTGCCGGTGGCCGCGAACATCACGGATTCACCGGCCTTGGCCTCGACGACGTGCTCTTTCCCGCTGGCTTCGATGAAGACGATCTTGGGCATTGCTCAGTGTGCTCGGGCCGGCGAAGGGGCCGGTGACTTGCTGGAGAGCGCAGCGTAGTCGCGTCCGAGGTAGAGGTACATGGCCGGCACCACGAACAGCGTGAAGGCCGTGCCGATCGTCATGCCCGCCGTGATCACCAGGCCCATCGAGAAGCGCGCCGCGGCGCCCGGTCCGAACGCGGTCAGTAGCGGGATCATGGCCACCACCAGCGCAGCGGTCGTCATCAGCACCGGGCGCAGCCGGATGCTCGTGGCCTCCTCGATCGCCTCGCGCTTGGACAGGCCCTGCGTCTGCTGCAGCTTGTTGGCGAATTCCACGATCAGGATGCCGTGCTTGGTGATGACGCCCACCAGCGTCAGCAGACCCACCTGCGTGTACAGATTCAAGGTCATGCCCGGAAACTTCGTGAGCTGGAAGTTGTTGGTCATGCCGAAGATGTTGAGGAACAGCAGCGCACCGCAGATCGACATCGGCACGCTGACCAGCATGATCAGCGGGTCGCGGAACGACTCGAACTGCGCCGCGAGCACCAGGTAGATCACGATCAGCGCGAAGGCGAAGGTGTAGAGCATCGCCGAGCCTTCCTGCTTGAACTGGCGCGAGGTGCCCGTGTAGTCGATCTGCACGTCCGAGGGCAGCACGTCTTTCGCGATGGTCTCGAGTTCGGTCAGCGCCTCGCCCAGCGACACGCCCGGCCGCTGCACGCCCAGGATCGGCGCTGCGTTGAGCTGCTGCGCGTGGTTGCGCGATCGCGGCAGCACTTCCTCGCGCATGCTGACGATCGTCGACAGCGGCACCATGCTGCCGTCGCGCGCCCGCGTGTAGTAGTTCTCGAGCTGCTTGGGATCCAGGCGTTCGCCGCGCGAGACCTGCTGGATGACCTTGTAGCTGCGGCTGTCGAACGAGAACTTGTTGACCTCGCCACCGGCCAGCGCGGCGGACAGATCCGCGCCCACGCGCGCCATGTCGATGCCCATCAGCGCGGCCTTGTCGCGGTCGATCTCGACCACGGCCGTCGGCAGATTGATGCGCATTTCCGGGACCATGAAGATGAATTTCTTCGACGCCATCGCCTTGCCGATCATCTGGTCGGCGAACTCCATCATCTGCAGCGGCGCACGCGTCGACTTGAGCGTGATCTCCACCGGGTAGCCGCGGCCGGGCGAGGGCAGTGGCGGCGGCTGGAACACCGAGATGCGCAGGCCGGCGTTGCTCGCCGTCGCGTTGGTGACGTCGGCTACGAGCTCCGAGATGTGCCGATCGCGTTGGCTCCAGGGTTTGGCCATGATGCCGACGAAGCCTGTGTTGGGATCGGCAGTGAACAACGCCGTGAAGGAGAACAGATTCTCCACGTCAGGCACTTTGGCCACGATCTCGTGGACCGGCTTGAGCCACTGCTCGGTGTACTCGCGCGTGGCGAAGTTGTCGGACTCGATGAAGATGCCGAAGAAGCCGGAGTCTTCTTCGGGAACGAGCTCGCCCGGCAGGCTCTTGAACAGGAAGAAGCAGGAGACCAGCACGATGGCGCCGAACACGCCGATGACGTGGTGCGTGTTGAGCGCGCTGTGCAGGCGGCGCTTGTAGCCCGAGCGCAGCCATTCGAAGCGCGCATCGAGCCAGTCGGCGAGCCTGTTGGGCGTCGCGCCTTCACCGTGCGTGGGCTTGATGATGCGCGCGCACATCATCGGCGTCAGTGTCAGCGCCACGATGCCGGAGATCACGACCGAGCCCGCCAGCGTGAAGGCGAACTCGGTGAACAAGGTGCCGGTGAGTCCTGTCAGGAAGCCGATCGGCGTGTAGACCGCCACCAGCGTGATCGTCATCGCGATGACGGGGCCGACGAGTTCGCGTGCGCCCTGCAGCGCCGCATCGAAGGGTTTCATGCCCTCCTCGATGTGCCGGTGGATGTTCTCGAGCACGATGATCGCGTCGTCCACGACCATGCCGATGGCCAGCACCATCGCAAGCAACGTCAGCAGGTTGATCGTGAAGCCGAGTGCGTACATCAGGAACAGCGCGCCAACGAGCGACAGCGGCACCGTTACTGCCGGGATCAGCGCGCTGCGCACCGAGCCCAGGAACAGGAAGATCACGACGACGACGATCAGCACCGCTTCGATCAGCGTCTTCTGCACCTCGCTGATGGCTTCGCGGATGTACTTGGTCGCGTCGTAGCCGATCTGCGCGTAGACCCCTTGAGGCAGGCGCGCCACGAGGCTCGGGTACACGTCGGTCACGCGGCCGATCGTCTCCAGCACGTTGGCGTCCGGACGCACCTTGATGGCGATGAACTGCGCAGGCGCACCGTTCCAGAACGCGCTCTTCTCGTAGGTTTCAGCGCCCAGATCCACGTCGGCGATATCGCCGAGGCGAACCAGGCCCGTGGCATCGGACTTCACGACGAGCTGGCGGAATTCCTCGGGCGTGCGCAGTTCGGTGCGCGCGCTGAGCGACATCTTCACATCGGTGCCCATCGTCTCGCCCAGCGCCGACAGGAAGTTCTGCTGTCGCAGCGCTTCCTGTACTTCCGCCGCGGTGATGCGGTGCGCGGCGAGGCGGTCGGACTTGAGCCACACGCGGATGGCGAACACCTGCTGGCCGTAGAACTCGGCGCGCTGCACGCCGTCGAGCGTGGCGAGCTCAGGCTCCACGTTGCGAACCAGGTAATCGGTGAGCTGCGCCTGGCTGAGCGTGTCCGACCAGAACGAGATGTACATCGGACGCGTCTGCTCGGCGTCCTGGACCTCGATGATCGGATCCTCTGCGCCTTCCGGGAGCTGATTGCGCAGCTTGTTGACCTTGGCCGCGATCTCGGTGAGCGCCTGGTCGGGGCTGCGATCCGGGCGCAGGAACGCCGAGATCACCGACGCGCCCTTGGTCGTCGTCGAGTACAGGAAATCGATGCCGTCGGCCGTGGCGACCTCGCGCTCCAGCGGCGTCGTGATGAAGCCTTCCACCAGCTCGGGATCGGCGCCCGGGTACACCACCTGGATGTTCACCTGCGCGTTCTGCAACGTCGGGTATTCGCGCACGGCAAGGTCGGTGCCGGCGCGGATGCCGAGCAGCAGGATGATCAGGCTGACCACGGAAGCCAGCACGGGCCGCTTGATGAAGATGTCGGTGAAATGCATGGCGTGTTCTCGTGCGGGCTCAGCCCTGCGGCGGCGTGGGTTCGGCGACCGGCTTGGACGTCACGTCGTTGTTGACGATCACCGGCTGGCCGTTGCGCAGCTTGAGCAGACCGGACGTCGCGATCTCTTCGCCTTCCTTGAGGCCATCGAGGATTGCGATGAAATCGCCGCGCACCGGGCCGGTCTTCACGAATCTCTGCGTGACCTCGAGATCCGTCGGCGGCGGCGCGCCCGGCATCGGCTCGGCGGGCTTGGCATTCGGATCCTGCTTCTTCTTGTGCACCACGTAGACGGCGTTGCCGTAGGCGCTGTAGTCGATCGCGGTTCGCGGGATGACGACGACGTTCTGCGACACCGGCAGGTCGAGGCGCACCTTGCCGAACTGGCCCGGGCGCAGCATCAGGTCGGGATTGGGCACGCGCGCGCGCACCTTGAAATTGCGCGTCGCGGGATCGACGCGCGGCTCGATGGCCAGCACCTCACCCTTGAAGCTGCGATCCGGGAACGCCTCGGTGGTCACGCTGACCGGAAAGCCCGGCTCCACCTGGCCGACGCGCTGGTCGGGCAGATCGAAATCGATGTCGACCGGATCGAGTGACTGCAGGGTCACGATGGGACCGCCTGGCGGCAGGTATTCGCCGAGGTTGACCTGCCGGATACCCACGGTGCCGTCGAACGGCGCGCGGATGTCCTTCTGCGCGAGCTTGGCGCGCTGCGACTCCACCGCGGCCTTGGCGCTCAGGACTTCGCTGCGTGACGTGTCGACGTCCGACTTCGAGATCGCTTCGAGTCCGTACAGCTTTTCGCGGCGCTTGCTGTTGAGCTGCGACAGGTCCAACTGCGCCTGCAGGCGCGCCAGTTCGGCGCGCTCGTCGGCGGAGTCGAGCTGCACGAGCAGGTCGCCCTTCTTCACCTTCTTGCCGGACTCGAACAGGATCGCGGTGACCAGGCCGCCCGCCTCGCTGGTGAGCGTGGTGCCGTTGACGGCGGTGATCGAACCCGGCGCCTCGATCTGCGTCTGCCAGGTCTGCTGCAGCGTGCGGGTCGTCGTGATTGCCGCCGGCGGCACAGGCATGTTGTCGAAGTAGGCGTTCATGCCCTTCTTGCCCATGTACTGCATGCCGAATATGCCGCCGAACACGACGGTAACCAGCACCAGCATGATGATCATTCGCTTCGTCATGGATTCACTCTTTCTTTCTTCTTTTGCTTCTTCTGGCCGGCAGCGCCGGCGTCGGTACGTCGGGTGCGATCAGCGGGGCTCGAACAGGGCGTCGGTCTTGGCGACCGACGCGATGGTCAAGTTGCCGGCTGCCGCATAAAGGAGCAGCGATTGCGTGAGCAGGTCGTAGCGCGATGCGTTGCGCGTGCGACGCGCCTGCACCACGCGCGACTTGGCATCGAGCACGTCGGTGATCGTGCGCGTGCCGGCGTCGTAGCCGGCGGCGGCGGCGGCTTGGGCGAGCACGGCGGAGTCGAGTGCGCGGTTGTAGGCGGCGGCGCGAGCGCGAGCGGTCTCGACGGCGCGGAACAGCGAGCGGACCTGCCGCTCGGTTTCCAGCGAGGCGCGCTGGAGTTCGAACTCCGCTTCCTTCACGCGGCCCTCGGCTTCGCGCACGCGGCTGCGGTTGTAGCCGCCGGCGTAGATCGGAAGGTTCAGTTCGACGCCGATCTTGGCGTCGTCCTGGCGCTGGCCCAGCGAGTAGTCGAGCGAGTCCATCCGTCCGGCCTGCGCCACGACGTCGACGGTCGGCCAGGCGTCCGCTTGGCGGCTCTTGAGTTCGGTCTGGGCGAGCTGCAGGCGCAGCTTCGCGTCGCGCGTCGCGGTGCTGTTCTCGGCGGCGATGCGCAGCCAGCCGTCGATGTCGACGGGATCGAGCGCGGGGAAGTCCAGCGCCTCGCGCAGCCGCGGCAGTCGCGCGCGGTCGTAGCCGGTGACCTCCTGCAAGGCGTCGCGCGCCTGTTCCACCGAGGCGCGCGCGGAGACGAGTTCCGCCTGCGCGAGGTCGTCTCGCGCCTGCGCTTCCTTCAGGTCGGTGCCGGGGACGAGTTCCACGTCGTAACGCTTGCGCGTGTCGCTGAGCGATTCGCGCACGGCGCTGGCTTCGCTCTCGGCCTGGTCGATTTCATCCTCGGCCAGCAGCGTCTCGATGTAGCGCTGGCTGACGCGGGATACGAACGTGCGCTCGCGGTCAGCAAGGCCTTCGCGGGCCAGGGCGTCGTGGGTGTCGGCGCGATCGCCACGCGCCGACCAGTCCATGCGCAGCAGCGGCTGGCGCGCCTGCAGGTAGGCCGACCAGGAACGGTATTGATCCTTCGCCGAGCCGAACGCGAATTGCGAGTCGGAGCTGTTGTAGTAGCCGTCGCCGATCAGGCCCAGCGTCGGACGCAGCTGCGAGCGTTCCTGTTCGCCGGCCTCGGCCTCGGCCTGATAGGCGGCGCGCGCCGAGGCCAGCGCCGGGTCGCGTTCGGACGCCATCAACAGGGCTTCGCCCGGCGTGATCGCGGTGGCCTGGCCGGTGCACAGGCCCAGCATCAGCGCGAGAACGGCAGGGTTATGAGCCTTGAGTTTCATTGCACTCCTCATTGAAGACTTCACGGCAGACGCGTTCGATGAGCGCGTCGAGCGCAGCGGCATCGGCGACATCCGAGATCGGCTTCCAGCGGAAGCCGTCGAGCAGGCCCTGGAGGTGCCTGCACATCAAAAGGTAGGGGTCGTGGACCGAGAAGTCCGCGAGGATGCCCTCGGCGTGCGACAGGTTGTGGTAACCGTTGCACAGCGCCCAGACGCCGATCGCCATCTCCTGGGCCGTCTGGCCGGCGGCCTCGAGGTCGCCCACGCGGCGCGCATCCTCGACGATGCCGGCGACGATCTCGACCAGCGGATCGTTGGCGTCCAGGAAGGCCTTGCGGCGTTCGGACGACGCGGCCTGCCAAGCGACCTCGCAGACCGAGTACTGCGCAATGCGAAAATAGTCGGGGTAGCGGCGCACGAACATCATGTCGGCCACGCCCACGGCAAACATGCGATCCCTCGAGGAGGCCTTCCAGGCCTGGGCCAGCTTCACCAGCTCGATGTATTCGCGGAAGACGCGCGTGACCAGTGCCAGCAGCAGGTCTTCCTTGGAGGCGAAGTGCAGGTAGAGCGTGCCGACGGCGTATTCGCTCTTCTCGGCGATCCGCGACATCTGCAGGTTCAGCAGCCCATCCTGGCGGATCAGCTCCAGCGCGGCGTCGAGGAACAGGTCCTCACGCTCGGCGACTTCTCTCTGGCGGCGTTCCCGGGTTCCCACTGAAGTCGAGTGCAATTCGTGACGAGGGCGCGCACTCTGAATTAGATTCAAAGTTGGGGCAAGACGCCCGGATGGGTAGGGTCGGATGCGGATTGGCCGGATCGGCCGCCACGTCGGACAGAGCGGATCGCGGTCGTCGTGCCGGCTCGCCCCCGACTTGAACGGGGTCGGCCGGAACAGGGCAGGCGGGGTACCGGTTTTGCTCGATCGGGGCTCGGGCTATCTCGGGGCAGGCAGCCCGAGGAGGCAGCGACGGTCTTCCCGGAGGGTCGCAGAGCTTGCGTCCGGCCGGTCGGGTCACTATCCTGCGCGCCGTTTCACGACGTTGCGTGACGGCCTTGGCCAGATCGCAACCGAACTATAACTACCCTACTAAAGGATGCTTCAATGAGCACGTTCATGGCGAAAGCCGAGAGCGTCAAGCGCGATTGGTTCGTGATTGACGCGGACGGCAAGGTTCTTGGCCGTCTGGCTACCGAAGTCGCCCGCCGCCTGCGCGGCAAGCACAAGCCCGAATTCACCCCGCACTGCGATACCGGCGATTACATCGTCGTGATCAACGCCGCGAAGATCCATGCCACGGGCAACAAGCTCGACGGCAAGAACGGCAAGATCTACTGGCGCCACACCGAGTATCCGGGCGGCATCAAGCAGACCTCGCTGCAGGAAATGCTGGCCAAGCACCCTGAGCGCGTCATCGAGAAGGCCGTGAAGGGCATGCTGCCCAAGGGCCCGCTGGGATATGCGCAGTACCGCAAGCTCAAGGTGTACGCCGGTGCCGAGCACCCGCACACCGCCCAGCAGCCGCAGCTCCTGAACATCTGAGGTCCCGAATCATCATGGCCACTACGCAATCCAACGTGAAGTACGGCACCGGTCGCCGCAAGACCGCCGCCGCTCGCGTCTTCCTGAAGCCCGGCAAGGGCGTCATCTCGATCAACGACAAGACGATCGAAGAATATTTTGGTCGCGAGACCTCGCGCATGCTGGTTCGCCAGCCGCTTGAGCTGGTCGATGGCGTCACGCGTTTCGACATCAAGATCACGGTCGCGGGCGGCGGTCCTTCGGGCCAAGCGGGCGCGATCCGCCACGGCATCACGCGTGCGCTGATCGAGTACGACGAGACCTCGCGCAAGGTGCTGCGTGACGCCGGTCTGGTCACCCGCGACGCCCGTGAAGTCGAGCGCAAGAAGGTCGGTCTGCACAAGGCCCGTCGCGCTCCGCAGTACTCGAAGCGTTAAGATTCAAACGGAACCTGCGACCGGTATGCCGGTCGCAGGGATTCGGAGCAGCAAGGCGTTTTCCGGTGGGAGATCGTCTAATGGTAGGACAACAGTCTCTGACACTGTTTATCTAGGTTCGAGCCCTAGTCTCCCAACCAACGCCCTTGCTCATCGACTCCGAAGACATCCGACGGAATTAAGAAACCCCGCGAAAGCGGGGTTTTTTTATGCCCGTCGTGGACCCTCGGCAGAGCAGGAAACAAGGCGCCGAGATCGGCAACAGGAAGCTCCGCGAGCCCATCGAGCGCTGCGGTAGCGACCCATCGAGTAGTACCAAAGTACTAGTCCCCAGGACCTAGCTCCACTCACCGATTTTTTGCGGTCGAGCAATGGGGCGGAATACCCGGCATCTGAATCACGCCGAGGAATTCCCGAATGCTTCGACCCGCCGCCATCCCACAGACCGACGTGTGCACGGCTTGCGCCGTGCTCGCGGCCTGAGCCGCGGGCGCGACGAGTCGACGTCCCGGCCATGTCACGACGCAGTGCCCCTCGCGGTAACGGACGTCGCGGCTATCGCCGCCGACATCTGGTGCTGCTGCTCGGGCTGGCCCTTTTCCCCATCGATACCGCCGTGACCACGGCCGGTCCGACCGAAGCAAGACGAAGCACCACGAGTCTCGTTGCACAGCTTTCCGAGATGTATCCGCAGTAGCGCGCCACCCAGAACTCCACCCCGCCCAATGCAGGCGGTGTGAATCGTTTCGCCACCTGACCCATACCCGAGAACCGCCATGACCCTCCGAGTTCTACCCACCAAGGCCCCGCGCTTCACCCGCACGCTGGTCTCCATTTCGATGCTGCTGGCGTTTTCCCCCACTTCTCGCGCTGATGTCTGCGACATGAGAACCAACGGTGCCGCGTCCAGCACGGGAGCAGGTTTCAACGCGACGGCCTGCGGCTTCTTCAACGAAGCCGGCGGTGCCGGCTCATCAGCGATGGGCTACAACAATACCTCTGGCGGAACCAACAGTTCCGCAATGGGATTCGGCAGCCAGACGTCGGGCACCTCCAGCACGGCTGTTGGATACGACAACCGCGCTACCTCTGAATTCAGCAATGCGTTCGGCACCAGCAGCCAGGCGAACGGGGTGCGCAGCACGGCGCTGGGTGTCAGCAACATCGCCTCTGGCGAGCGGAGCACGGCGGTCGGACACGAGTCGCAGGCCAACTCTTTCCAGTCGCAGGCATTCGGCTCGAACAACAGAGCGGCCGGCGCACAGTCGACTGCTGTGGGCGTCGATAACGTCAGCTTTGGCTCGCACTCGACCACTTTTGGGCAAAGCAATTTCGCGGGTAACGCGGGTGATCCGACCGTCATCGACGCGACGGCGATCGGCGTCGACAACGATGCCACGGGTTCGGGCAGCACGGCGGTGGGACTCAGCAATTCCGCCTCGGGGACCAACAGTGTGTCGGTGGGACACAACAACAACGCGAGCCAGGAAGACAGCTCGGCGGTGGGACGTGGCAATCGCGCGACGGGGCTGCGCACCTCGGCCATGGGCTACGCCAACACCGCCAGCGGCGACAACGGATCTGCTCTGGGCCATGCAAACACGGCGAGCGGCGTCGCCAGCAGCGCCATCGGTAGCGGTAACACGGCCTCCCAAGTCGACAGCACGGCGATGGGACGTGCCAACTCGGCCGGAAGCGCGCGCGCCACAGCGATCGGCTATTTCAATTCCGCCGCCGGCAGCGACTCGACCGCAGTGGGCAGCCAGAACCAGACTGATGGCTTCGACAGTGTCGCGGTCGGACGAGCCAACCTGGCGAACGCCAATTACAGCTCTGCCTTTGGCATCGGCAACATCGCCAACGGAACGCGCAGCACGGCACTCGGCTCGCTGAGCAGGGCCGGGGCGGATTTCTCGTTGGCGATCGGCAATTCGGACATCGCGGCCACCGGCGCGAGAGTCGCCGCCGGCGCCTCCAACGGTATCGCGATCGGCCGCAACGCCTCCGTTGCCGCCGCCGGTGTCGACGCGATCGCCATGGGCACGGGTGCCTCGGCGACCGCAATCAACAGCGTCGCGATCGGCATGGGTTCGGTGGCGAATGTCGCCAATACGGTGTCGGTCGGCGCGGCCGGGGCAGCCCGGCGGATCGTCAACGTCGGTGCCGGCACGCTTGGCACCATGAGCACGGATGCGGTGAACGGCGGTCAGCTCTTCGCGACCAACGAGAACGTGACGGCGAACACGAATGCGATCGGCGCGCTGGACGGCCGGCTCGATACCGCCGAATCGACGCTGAGCACGCACACCGGCCAGATCGGCGGACTCACCACCCGCGTGGGCGCGGCCGAGACCACGCTGGTCACGCACACCACGCAGATCAACGGACTGGACGGCCGGCTCGATACCGCCGAATCGACGCTGAGCACGCACACCGGCCAGATCGGCGGGCTCACCACCCGCATGGGCACGGCCGAGACCACGCTGGTCACGCACACCACGCAGATCAACGGACTGGACGGCCGGCTGGATACCGCCGAATCGACGTTGATCACACACACCAACCAGATCGGTGCGAACACGACGGCGATCAACGGGCTCGACACGCGCGTGGACACGGCTGAGAGCACGCTGAGCACGCACACCACGCAGATCAACGGACTGGACGGCCGACTGGATACCGCCGAGTCGACGCTGACCACGCACACCAACCAGATCGGCGCTAACACGACGGCGATCAACGGGCTCGATACCCGCCTGGACACGGCCGAGAGCACGCTGAGCACGCACACGACGCAGATCAACGCGCTGGACGGCCGCCTTGATACGGCGGAATCGACGCTGGCCACGCACACCACCCAGATCGGCGCGCTGGACGGTCGGCTCGATACGGCGGAGACCACGCTGGCCACGCACACCACGCAGATCGGTGCACTGGATGGCCGGCTCGATACCGCCGAAGCCGATATCGCCGCCAACACCGCGGCCATTTCCAGCGTCACCGCCGACTTGAGCGATCTCGACACGCGCGTCACGACGGCCGAAAGCGGCATCACCGCGCTCGACGGCCGCGTCAGCGCCGCCGAGGGCAGCGTCACGGCGCTCGACGGCCGGGTCACGGCCAATGAGACGCGGGTCGGCAACCAGGGCGCCGGCCTGGCCGCGGCCCTCGGTGGAGGCGCAGCCGTTGCCGCCGACGGCACCGTCACGGCGCCCGCGTACGCGGTAGGAGCTTCGTCGTTCAACAACGTCGGCTCGGCCAT
>NZ_SOBT01000015.1 GCF_004364935.1 Panacagrimonas perspica
GACGTGCTGTCCGAAGTCGATTCGGTCCGCTACGCCACCACGCTGGGCACCAACGCGCTGATCCAGCGCAAGGGCCCGAAGGTCGCGCTGCTGGTGACCTGCGGCTATGAATCCACGGTGCCGTTGGCGCGTGGACGTGGCTACGGAGAAGGCCTGAGCGAGAAGAGCCAGGCCGACTTGCCCGGTGCCTGCCGCCCGGCGCCGCTGGTGCCCGTACCAATGATCGCCGGCGTGCGCGAGCGCCTCGACGCCGTCGGCAACGTGCTGATGCCGCTGGACGAAAAAGACCTTCGTACGAAGATCCGAAATCTGGTCGACCGCGGTGCGCAGAGCTTCTGCGTGGCGCTGGTCAACTCGGTGGCCAATCCGATGCATGAACGCCGGGTACAGGAGATCCTGCTCGAGGAGTATCCCGAGCACATGCTCGGTGCGATGCCGATCGTCATGTCGCACAAGGTTGCCGGACGCAAGGGCGAATACGTGCGTGCATCGTCGACGATCATGGATGCGTTCCTGCACGACGTGATGTATCACGGCCTGTCGTCGCTCGAGCTCAATCTGCGCGAGTCGAACTACAAGAAGCCGATGCTGGTCATCCACAACTCCGGTGGCATGGCACAGCTCAACTCCACCGACGCGCTGCAGACGATCCACTCGGGTCCGGTCGCCGGCGTATCGGCGTCGGATCATCTGGCCCGCGAAGCGGATCTGGGCAACGTCATCTGCACCGACATGGGTGGCACGAGCTTCGACATCGGCCTGGTCGTGGAAGGTGGCGTCAAGCACTACGACTTCAATCCGGTCATCGAACGCTGGATGGTCAGTGTGCCGATGATCCATCTGGTCACGCTGGGCGCTGGCGGTGGTTCGATCTGCCGGTACGACCGCATGTACAACACCGTCCAGGTGGGACCGGAGTCCGCGGGTTCCAACCCGGGCCCGGCCTGCTACGACCGTGGCGGTCTGAAGCCGACGGTTGCCGACGCGGACCTCGTGCTCGGTTACCTCGACCCGGCCAACTACGCCGGCGGTGCGATCAAGCTCAAGGCCAATCGCGCCAAACAGGCGATCGAAGACGAGATCTGCGAACCGCTGGACATCTCGGTGACCGAAGCCGCGCTGATGATCAAGCGCAAGGTCGACGCCAACATGGCCAACGGCATCGCCACCGAACTGCGTGCGCGCGGTTACGATCCGTCGAACTTCACGCTGCTGGCCTACGGCGGCAACGGCCCGCTGCACGGTTGCGGCATCGCCAGTCAGCTCGGCATCGACCGGATGCTGGTGCCGCCGTTCTGCTCGGTGTTCTCGGCGGTGGGTGCAGGCAACATGCACCAGCTGCACATCCACGAGAAGTCGCTGTTCATGTGGATCTTCGACAGCAACACGCGCCGCCTCTACAACGATTACGAGAAGTTCAACAAGATCGTCGCAGAGCTCGAGGAGAACGGTCGCCAGGATCTGCTGCGCCAGGGCATGAATCCGGGCGACATCAAGCACAAGCTCGAGCTCGACATGCGCTACGGCAACCAGCTGGCGACGACCACGGTCGTGGCGCCCAAGCTGCGCTTCGAGTCGATGGACGACGTGATGGCGATCATCAAGCAGTTCTCGGTGGACTACGGCAACCGCTTCGGCAAGGGCTCGGAAGCGCCGGAAGCCGGTATCCGCATCAATACGGTCCGCGTGCAGAGCTATGTGGAGCTCGAAACGGTCAATCTCGGAAAGTTGCGTGCGAAGAGCACCAAGGCCGCAGGTCCGGCCGAAGGTTCGCGCAAGTGTTACTTCGTGGGTCACGAAGGCGCCGTCGACACGGCGGTCTTCTCGCACGAGAAGCTCGACGTGGGCACGGTCGTGACGGGCCCGGCCGTGGTGATCTCGGCCGTCACCACCTATCTGGTCGAGCCAGGTTGGAAGGTGGAGATCGGCGAGCACGGCGCCGCCTGGTTCACGCGCGGCACCGCCACTGCCGACCGCAAGGCCGAGAAGGCCTCCAACTCGCTCAAGGTCGACGCCTGAGCCTCACGAATTCCGGAGTGACACATGGGTGACAACGAAGCTGTGCAGAGCTACACCGAGAAAGAGAAGTCGGTCGTCGATCAGTTCCTCGCCGACAACGTGCTGTTCCTCGGCCCCGATCCCGAGATCATGAACACGCATGATCTGTCTGTGCGCACGGCCGCAGAGGAACGTGCGCTGGCGACCTGTACCGATGCCGCCATGCACGCGTTGGTGCGTGACCGCCTGCAGGCGGGCGCCAACGAATCGTTCGAGATGCTCGAGCAGATGGGCGCCGCTCCGGGTGCGAAATGGGGCGACCTGATCACCGGCGTCTTCACGGCGGCCGGCGATCTTGCCGTGTCCAGCGCGGGTGGCGTGCTGATCTTCTCGGCCGTCGTGCATCACCCGATCAAGTACATCGTCAAGTACTGGACGAATGATCCGACGGTGGGCGTCCGCGAAGGCGACGGCTTCATTCACAACGACGCGCGCTACGGCAACATCCACAACACCGACCAGTCGATGATGATGCCGGTGTTCTGGAAGGGCGAACTGGTGTGTTGGGTGAGCACCACCGTGCACGAGGGCGAGAATGGCGCCATCGAGCCCGGCGGCATGCCGTCGCTGGCCGAATCGGTGTACGAAGAAGGGCTCAAGATGTCGCCCTTCAAGTGCGCCTCGAACTACGAACTCAAGAAGGATCTCGTGACCTTCCTGCAGAACTCGGTGCGTGAACCGAAGCTGCAGTTCGAGGACATGAAGACCAAGCTGTTCACGTGCCGGCGCATGGAGCAGCGCATCCACGGCTGTATCCAGGAGTTTGGTCTGGACTACGTGCTGGCCTCGCTGCGAAAGGGTCTGGAGGACGCCAAGGCCGAGACGCAGCGCCGCCTGCGCGAGTGGCCGGACGGCAAGGTGCGATCCATCGTCATGGCGGACTCGACGCTGCGCGAGAACGCGTTGATCAAGATCCAGTGCGAGGTCAGCAAGATTGGCAGCGAACTGATCTGTGATTTCCGCGGGTCATCGCCGGAATTCGCAAACCGCGCCAACAACACCCTGCTGTCGTCGCTCAAGGGCATGCTGGCGCAGTTGTTCCTGGCGTTCGTCTGGCCGGACATGCCGCGTAATCAGGCGGTGTTCGCTCCGATCAAGGTCATCACGGATCCGAAGTCGGCGCTGCACTCGTCGTACACGACGCCCAATGCGCAGTCGATGATGACGTTCTTCCCCTCGTTCAGCTGCGTACAGCTGGCGGTGGCGAAGTTCGTGTACTCGACGCCGACCAAGCATTCCAAGGTTCTCGCGCCCTGGCACAACATGATCCGCACCTTCATCTGGGGCGGCATCACGCAGCACAACGAGATGGTCGGCAACCTCTGCGCCGACTTGAACGGAATGGGCGGCGGTGCGCGCGCGGATCGCGACGGCGAGCACGCCATCGCGCCGATCTTCGCGGCGATGTCCGACCTCGGCGAGCAGGAGCTGAACGAAGAGGAAGTCCCGTTCATCCAGATCGTCAGCAAGAAGGTCATGGCGGATAACGTCGCCTTCGGAAAGTTCCGCGGCGGCCAGGGCTACGAGATGATCGCGAGCTCCATCGGCAGCCCGCTGTGGGGCTTCATGACCACCTGTATCGGTTCGAAGGTGGGCTGCGTGCCCGGCGTCTTCGGCGGCTATGGTGCGCCGACCTACCCGCTGTGCAAGGTCAAGGACGTGGACGTGTTCGAGATCATGAAGACCGATCCCGACGCGTTCCAGTTCTCGATCGTGGACATCATGAACAAGAAGCCCTTCAAGGGCGCCACGTACACGACGCACCACACCGGTCTGCAGTTCGAGCTGGCCAAGCGTGGCGAGCTGTACATGATCACGCAGGGTGCGGGCGGAGGTTATGGCGACATCCTCGATCGCGATCCCGACCTGGTGATCAACGATATCGAAGAGGGTCTGCTGTCGCATGAAGCGGCGCTGCGGGTCTACAAGGTCGTCTACAACCCGGACACGCTGGTCCTGGACCGCGAAGCGACGCAGAAGGCGCGCACCGCCGAACGCGAAGCCCGCAAGAAGCGTGGTCTGCCGTACAAGGAATTCGTCAAGAAGTGGGTCAAGGACGAGCCGCCGGCGGACCTGCCGTACTACGGCTCGTGGGGAAGCGATCGCAACAAGATCTACGCAGGCCCGTTCGCCAACCTGCCGCGCATCACGATGACGGCTGACGAAATCCAGCCGGTCTTCATGCCCAATCCGCGCGACGTGGAAATCGCCCAGCTCAAGGCCCGGATCAAGGAATTGGAAGAGAAGGGCTCGAAGGCATAGCGACGAAAGCGGGAAAACGAAGAGGCGCGGTTCGTTCGAACCGCGCCTCTTCACGTTTCAGTCACTTCTTATTCCGAGGACTCGCGCAGCGGTCCGGAATGCTGGCTACGGAATGCTGACGCAAATCTTCCCGAAGTGCGTGCCGGATGCCTGGTGTCGGAACGCGTCTGCCAGGTTCATCAGGGGGAAGCTGCGGTCGATCACAGGCTTGAGGCCCGTGGCATCGCAAGCGCGAACCAGGTCGATCTGGTCCTGTCGGTGCCCGACCATGATGCCGACGAGGCGCCCCTGCTTGCGCATGAGCTGGGCGGTCGGGATCACGCCTTCCCACCCGGTGAGCACACCGATCAGCGCGATGTGTCCGTTGTAGCGAATCGCCTGGATGGATTGCGGCAACGTGCCGGGACCTCCGATCTCCACGACGTGATCCACGCCGCCGTTACCGCTCAAGCGTGCGGCCTCCACGCCCCATTCCGGCGTGGTCTTGTAGTTGATCACGTGGTCGGCGCCCAGCTCGCGGAGACGTTCCAGCTTGGCATCCGATGACGACGTGGCGATGACCCGGGCCCCGGCCGCCTTGGCGAGCTGCAACGCGAAGATCGAGACGCCTCCTGTGCCCTGCACCAGGACGGTCTGTCCCGACTTGAGCTGTCCGTTGACGGAGAGTGCGCGCCACGCCGTGACGCCGGCGCAGGTGAGGGTTGCCGCTTCCTCGAAGCTGTAGCCCTTGGGAGCGTGCGTCAGACCGACTGCTGGGACCGTGGCGAACTGACAGGCAAAGCCGTCGATGCCATCGCCCGGAACGAACGCGAAACCATTGCCGGTCGGCTGGCCGTCGAACCAGTCCTGGTAGAACGTGCTGACCACGTGATCTCCGGCTTTGAACTCCGTGACCCCGGCACCTACGGCCATCACTTCACCGGCGCCGTCCGACATCGGAATACGGCCTTCGCCGACCTTGATCGTGCCGATGACCACGAGATAGTCGTGATAGTTGAGCGAGCTTGCGCGCACGCGGACCTGAACTTCGCCCGGGCCGGGAGGGCGGGGTTCCACGTGTGAAGGCGTGAGACTTTCGAGTGTGGCAGGCAGGCGGCAGCGAATCGCGTTGGACATTGGGAAGGTTGAAGAGATCAGGAAAGAGGAACCGCGGGCGCGGAGCTTAGACGGGTTTCTCGCGGGCAGGCAGTCAGAGCCGCCCCTAGGTTTGACTCCCATGACGGAGCCAGCGACCGCAAAGAAACTTTGGCGCAACCCGATCCGGGCGCGAACCCGCTACCGGGGGCTGTTGAACGCTCTGATGGCGGCCCGCCTGGTCGAAGGACGACTTCGCCGAGCCGGCAGCGCCGAGCGGACGTTCGGCAATATGTCCAGCTTTCGATGGCGGCGATTGCTTTCCGCGGCGGGGTAGCCATCTCCATCGCAGGATGGTTCATTCGCGGAACGCGGCTTCGAAGAGGAAGCGCGTCCGATCATCTCCGGATGTCCAATCACAACCGCCCGATCTCTGTACTGCCTGTCGTCGGTCACGCTGACCGTGCAAAAAGCGCCTTATGGGCGAATGCACATCTTCATCGCACCATCCTCTTTTTGTGCGAACAGCTCAAATGCCTTGTTGATGTCCTTCAAGGCGAACGTATGGCTGAAGTAGTCGTGCGGGCAGATGATGCCGGTTTCAAGCAAGCGAAGGCTTTCCCACATGGAAGGCTGCACGTTCGCAAAGCCGTTCATGTGAAGCGAGATATTTCGCAGAAACACGTCAGCAAGACCGAGATTGAAGCCGGGCTCGCAGAAGACGCCGATTGCCCCAATGGTCCCCCCGGGCCTGACGAGTTCCAATGCCATCTGCAAGGTTTCGCCAAGACCGACCACTTCGATGACCTTGTCGAATCCCCGCCCGCCGGTCGCGGCGAGTGCCGCTTCCTTCCAGCCCTCGATGGAGGTGTTGATGCCCGTCGCGCCCATGTGCCGCGCGACGTCCAGACGATATTCGACCGTGTCCAGAGCAACTGCGACGCCGGGACCCTTCAGCAGCGCAATTTCCAGCGCCATCAGGCCGGTCGGCCCGCAGCCAATCACGGCAACCCGTTCACCGGACTGGATCGATGTAAGTCTGTTCGCGATGACAGCCGATGGAAGATTGCACGACAACGTGATCGCATCCAGATCCCCGATCGACGATGGAATCTTCATCGCGTGGCCGTCGGCATACGGGATGACGAGCGCTTCGGCGTGTGTGCCGTTCGTATTGCCAAACGGGATACCAAATCCATACACGGCTTTGTTCGTCGTCTCGCAGTGCGCCGTCTGTCCGACTTCGCACATGTAGCAGTGCCCGCACGATACCGAGTACCCCATGCTGACGCGGTCATGACGTCGGAATCGACTGACCGCCTTGCCGACGTCGATCACTTCGCCGATGAGTTCGTGACCGGTCTGCGACGTGCCCCTCTCCATCATTGCATCCAGAGAGCCGCGGAACAGATGAAGGTCGGATCCGCAGATCGACGTCGCGGTCACCTTCACGAGCATCTCGTGATCGTTTCGAATGGACGCGTCGGGAATGTCGGAGCAGCGAATGTCCGCAGGTCCGTAGTAAATCGCAGCCTTCATGTGGGGCCCTCGATCTCCGAACGACGTGAGCGTCGGAGCGGTCAATGACGCGGGTTTTTTGGATTGCGTTCGTCGAAGCGGAAAATGATCGAAAGATGTATCAAGACTCGCCGCATCCGCGAGCCAGGGGGATGGCCCCCGACTTCATGATTCGGCTGCTACAAGAATCTGTCGTGGTGCAACTGGGCGTGTGGCACGTTTGCCTCCAGCAGGAGCCGCTGAACGGCGCCCGTCATCGGAGGTGGACCACAGAAGTAGAAGTCACAAGTGGTGGGATCGTTTCCGCTCTCGATCCAACGGCCAACGACCTCGTGAATGAAGCCGCGCTCGCCATTCCATTCTTCGAAATGACTTCTGTCGGATATCGCGGTCACGCACTGCACGCGGCCACCCAGCAGCGGATCGGCTGCCAGCAGATCGTTGACGCAAAGGTCCGACGGAGTACGTCCGCCGTAGAACAGGTGGATTCGTTGCGCAGAAAAGCTTGGCCGACGCACCACGTCGGCGAGGATCGACATCAACGGCGATAGTCCGGACCCGCCTCCGATGCATACGACGGTCCTGGGCGTATCCACGCGCAGGTGAGCCATCCCATAAGGGCCATCGATCTGGCAGGAGTCGCCGATACCCGTCCGCGAGAACAGCGCATCGGTCGCTTTCCCGCCGGGAGTGCGCTTCACGATGAATTCCCATGTGCCGTTTTCATTGGGGAGATTCGACATGGAGTACGCCCTGGGACCCGTCACGCCTGGCAGGTGCAAGAGGACGTATTGCCCGGGAATGAATGCCGCCGGTCCGTCTGCGCGAAAGCTGAACCGCGCCATGTCCCGTGTCAGGGGAACAATTGATTCAAGCGTGGCGCGCTGTGCAACGGGTGCGATGGGGGGTATGCAATGAGGCTGCATCCGCACGCCAATCGTGCAGTCGCTTCGCGGCGACGCCTGACATGCCAATCGCCTTCCTTTCGATCTCGAGCGTGCAGAGATACCGGGAGCAGTCGGCCAGTGATCGAGGACTTCGCCGCGGACAGGCTCGAACAAGCATGATCCGCATCCTCCCGAGTTGCATTCGTAAGGGTGGCCAAGCCCCGCACGCAAAGCCGCTCGCAGAATCGTGTCGTCCGGATGGCACGGGAACGAGACGTCAGTGCCCTTGACTGAAATCCGGTACTCCGCCTGATCGTTGCCGCCGCCGACACGAGCGGGCAGATCGGGGCGTATTTGCGGCGCCGCGCTTGCAGTGTTGTGGAGCGACACCAGTCAGTCCTTGGACATGCGAATGTGATCGTCGCGCTGAATCCGATGATGGAGGCTCCGCTCGATTGGAGCGCCTGTCGCCGAACTCGTAGCGTCTCTTCCTGCACGTGGCAGGCTCATGGACGCCGGCGAAAGTGGCCGGCGGTGAGCGTGGAGTTTGTCGAGCGTCGGAATCCGTACAACGGGGCCGATGGAATGACGCATATCACCGTGATGAATATTCACGGCGAGATATCGAAGATGCATGGAAATCCGCACTCCACGCGATACGGCGCGCACTCACCGCGCTGCAACATTCACGAGCGTGAAGTAGGTCATATCACTGGGACAGGGTTGCATTCCCGGCATAACGGATAACGTTTGCCGCCACGACACGGTCCACGAGGGCCGGCATGGAGGGGAATCCGCATGGCCGATGTCCGCTTTTCGATTGCGCGTTGGGTCGTCTCACGCCGCGCACCCATAGGTATCTTTTTCATTCTCGTCACGCTCGCGTTTGCGGCGGGGATGCCGCGTCTCGACATCCGCACGATCTTTGCGGACCTGCTGCCGTCGGACGATCCGTTCGTGCAGACGTACCGGGATCATCCGAACTTCGGCAATCCGCTGACCGTGACGATCATGGTCAAGCGCACCGACGGCAAGAAGATCTACAACCAGGACACCTTGCAGAA
>NZ_SOBT01000016.1:0-2837 GCF_004364935.1 Panacagrimonas perspica
TTGCTGTCGAACTTCTACCTGCTGGCGACGATGCACCTGATGGGCATCGGTCTGGACATCAACTCGGTGATGGTGACCGTGCTCGGTGTGGGTGTCGGTATCGACTACGGCATCTACCTGCTCTCGAGAATCATCGAGGAGTACCACGCGCAGGGGCAGGACTGGGCCAAGGGGATATCCGAGGCGCTCACGACGACGGGCAAGGCGATCATGTTCACGGCCACGATCATGCTGATCGGGATCCTGCCCTGGTACTTCCTGTCGGACCTGAAGTTCATGGCGGACATGGGCCTGCTGCTGGCCGCGCTGATGCTGATCAACATGGTGCTGGCGCTGATGGTGCTGCCGCTGCTGGTCTGGCTGATCAAGCCCCAATTCGCGACGCGTACCGATCTGATGGTCGGCGAGAGCTTCGACATGTCGATGTTCCAGGACCCGGCCGGCGACGACGATCTGCCGGCGGGTGCTGCGCCTGCGAAATAAACCGTGGAGCCGGAAACCGTCCCCCGGCGAATACGGGCGGTAGTAGACCATTCGAGGAGAACGAAGATGCGCATCCGGAAATACGACTTCAATTACGGTCGTCGGAAGATGATGGAGAGCGTGGCGTACGGTTTGGGGGCGGGCGTGCTGATGCCGCTCGACAAGCTGTTGGCCGCCGAGCAGGACATTTCGAAGGCGTATCCCGACGAGCTGTATTCGGTCGAGGCGCAGACCAAGGGCAAGGTCAAGGTCGGCGACTACATCGACAAGAGCAATCTCGAGCACGTCAAGCATCTGCTCGATCCGGGTGTCATCGAGCAGGTCGGAGGCTCGGAAGGTCGCCGGATCCGCATCCAGGCGCCGACGATGAATCCGCGCGATCTGAACAACGCGGTCTACTACGACGCGACCGTCGCCGACATCAAGTCGGGGCACAAGGGAAAGTGGGACGCCAACGGAAACCTCGTCGACCAGAGTGGTAACCGCTGGCAGGGCGGCTTGCCATTCGTGAATCCCAAGGACGGACGCGAGGTGTGGTGCAACATGGCCACCAACATCGGCCGCGCCGACAACGCCTGCTACGTCATCGAGCAGAAAGACTACGGCGCGACCGGCAAGCAGGAGTATCACTACAACTTCCAGTGGGTCGAGCTGAACAGCACAGGCCGCACCGATCGGAAGGTCTTCAAGGGGCTGGAGACGGAACTCCGTCGCCAGAGTGTTTTCTTTGCGGCCTCTCCTGACGTTCGCGGTACCTCGTTCCTGAGCGTCTGGGATTACGACGCGCGCAAGATTCCGGAGCTGTACGGATATCTGCCGGAGTTCCGTCGCGTGCGCCAGTTCCCGTCGAACCAGCGCTTCGAGCCGCTGGTTCCGGGCGCCGTCTGGTTCCTCTCCGATCCCTGGGCCGCGGGCGATCCGTTCCTGACCTGGGGCAATCACAAGATCGAAGAGCGCAAGCCGATGCTCGGGCCCTGGGCCGCCGACTTCGCCAAGCACGACGACATGTGGGAACCGCCCCGTCAGAAGGACAACCCGAAGTTCTTCGACATCCCGTACGAGATGGCGCCGGAAGTCATCGTCACGAGTTGCGAACCGACGGGTTATCCGCGTTCGCCGGTGTCCAAGCGCGTGGCCTACGTCGATGTGCGCAACTGCATGGCGGCCAGCAACATCCGCTATGACCGTCAGGGCAAGCTGTGGTCGAACTTCGAGATGGCGCACGGCCAGTTCAAGGGCGGTGGCAAGGATGGCAAGCGCTTCATCAAGGCGGCCGACGGCGTGAGCCCGGCCTGGTCCTGGATCTACGTGCACATCTACGACTTCCAGAACAAGCGCATGTCGCTGTGCAACCACTCCAAGGGCGCCGCCGGCGTCGAAGCCCGCTTCCAGGCCGATCCGGAATGGCTGTTCAACACCTACTGCACCGCCCAGGGCATCCAGTCCCTCGGTCGCGCGTGAGCCGCGTGCAGTAACCGCCTCGGCAGGGCGGCGGATCTTCCGCCGCCCTGCATCTCGATTGCTTTTTTATCCGGTGGGTGACCCGCCATGAGAATCCTTTTGCCGACGTTCGCGATTCTTGCGCTCGCGGCCCTGAGTTTCAGCATCCGCGCGTCGGTCGACGCCAAGGACGAGCGCAACGTCGTGGTGTCGCATGCGACGCCGCACGACCGCCTGTTCTCGGTGATCTTCGACGCCGACAAGGGTGTCGCCGTCGGCGAGGCCGGCCTGATCATGGGCACCACCGATGCCGGCAAGAGCTGGACGCGCGAGCGCGCGCCCACCGATCTGGCGATGATCGATGTGGCCAGCAACGGCACACGACGAATCGCGGTCGGCCAGATGGGCTTGATCCTGGTCGACGACGGCAGCGGCACGTGGAAGAAGGTCGACAGCGGCACCGACCGGCGCCTGCTGCAGGTGGACCTCAACAAGAACGGCCTGGCGTTCATCGTCGGTGCGTTCGGCACGTTGCTCAAGTCCAAGGACGGCGGTGAAACCTGGGAGTCGGTCGCGCCGAACTGGGCGACGCTGTACGACTCCGGCGAAGGCGACACCGCGGTGCTGCGCGACGAGCCGACCAACTACCTCGTCGACGTGCAGGAAGACGGCAGCGTGCTGATCGGCGGCGAGTACGGCCAGATCATGCGTTCGCCCGACGGCGGCATCTGCTGGGACATCGTGTACCGGCATCCCTCGGATTCCGGCGAATCGGCGCCGACGTTCTTCGCGCTGAGCATTCGCGATGACGGTGCGGGTTACGCAGTGGGGCAATCGGGCCTGGTCGCACGAACCGCCGATCACGGACGCACCTGGGGCTACGTGAAGACGCCGGTCGACGGGAACCTGTTTGG
>NZ_SOBT01000016.1:3682-4862 GCF_004364935.1 Panacagrimonas perspica
ACCGCTACGCTGACACCGGCAAGGTCAACTACTACGAGGCCAAGGGCCGCAACGGGCGCAACATCAATCCGCTCGAGCTTGCCGGTCGCGACTACTTCGTCGACTTCGGCACGCTGATCCTCAATTACAAGGCCGACAACTACGACATCCGTTTCGGCAACCAGCAGATCGCCTGGGGCCAGGCCATCTTCTTCCGCACCTTCGACGTCGCCAACGGCCTGGATCTTCGCCGCCATCTGGTGATCGATCGCGCGGTGGAAGAGTTCGAGGACGAACGCGTACCGAAGATCGCATTGCGCGCTACCGCGCAGGTCACGGACTTCATGATCGTCGACAGCTACGTCGGCAAGTTCCAGCCGGACATCCTCACCAACCCGAACACGCCGTACAACGTCATTCCCTCGCAGTTCTACCGGCCGCTGGACAACTACTTCACCGGCAATTACGACAAGAAGCTCGACTTCGGCGTGCGCGTGAAGACGGATTACGGCGATTGGGGCTGGCAGGCGATGGCGGTGAGCCGCTACAACCCGCTCGGTGCGTTCCGCTGGGCCGAGAGCGGCATCAACAAGGGGTTGTATGGCCCGGTCGGCGCAGCGGTGGAGCTCGCTTATTCGGCTCGCCCGCAGTGCGTGGGCCTGCCCACCGACAGCCCGTCGACGTGCCGCATGTACAGCTCAATCGGCGAATCGCTGTCGCACACGCCGTTCACGATCGGACCGGGCGGCATCTACAGCGATCGCGAGTGGTTCTCCGGTGCGGCGAGCGTTCGCCTGGATGGCTTCGATGCCTTGAACACCGCCATTCGCGAATACCCCGCGCTGCGTGATTCGTTCGCCTCCGAAGTCTCCACGCTCGACGAAGCCAGCCACCTGCTGAACACGTTCTTCATCGGATCGGGCGGATCGATCCGCGGCAACGTGCAGCGCGACTACTTCCGCGAAGAAGTGTTCGGCCTGGGCGTGAGTTCGGTCACCGAGACGGCGGACATCAACTCGTTCTGGAGCCAGTTCATCATCAACCTCGAGGTGCAGTACACGCCCAAGCGTGTCTTCACCAAGGAAGACCTGAGCAATGATTTCCTGAAGTCCGACGAGTACATCATCACGCTGGTCGGCGAGAAGTGGTACCGCTATTCGGACAGCTTCCCGGCCGCGTACCTGGTGTTCCAGGGCATGCA
>NZ_SOBT01000001.1 GCF_004364935.1 Panacagrimonas perspica
GACGTGCTGTCCGAAGTCGATTCGGTCCGCTACGCCACCACGCTGGGCACCAACGCGCTGATCCAGCGCAAGGGCCCGAAGGTCGCGCTGCTGGTCAGCGCCGGCTACGAGTCCTCGGTGCCGCTGTCGCGTGGCCGCGGTTACGGTGAGGGCCTCGACTTCCGTGCACAGCAGGATCTTCCGGGCGCCTGCCGTCCGGACGCCCTGGTGCCGATTCCGATGATCGCCGGCGTGCGCGAGCGCCTCGACGCCGTCGGCAACGTGCTGATGCCGCTCGACGAGGACCACCTGCGCGAGACGATCCGCAACCTCGTCGATCGGGGTGCGCAGAGCTTCTGCGTGGCGCTGGTCAACTCGGTGTCGAACCCGGTGCACGAACGTCGCGTGCAGGAAATCCTGCTCGAGGAGTACCCGGAGCATCTGCTCGGCGCGATGCCGATCGTGATGTCGCACAAGGTTGCCGGCCGCAAGGGCGAGTACGTGCGCACCTCGTCGACGATCATCGACGCGTTCCTGCACGACGTGATGTATCACGGCCTGTCGTCGCTCGAGCTCAACCTGCGCGAGTCGAGCTACAAGAAGCCGATGCTGGTCATCCACAACTCCGGTGGCATGGCACAGCTCAACTCCACCGACGCGCTGCAGACGATCCACTCGGGTCCGGTCGCCGGCGTGTCGGCGTCGGAACATCTGGCGGCCGAAGCAGACCTGGGCAACGTCATCTGCACCGACATGGGCGGCACGAGCTTCGACATCGGCCTGGTCGTGGAAGGCGGCGTCAAGCACTACGACTTCAATCCGGTCATCGAACGCTGGATGGTCAGCGTGCCGATGATCCACCTGGTCACGCTGGGTGCCGGTGGCGGTTCGATCTGCCGTTACGATCGGCTGTACAACACCGTGCAGGTGGGACCGGAGTCCGCGGGTTCCAACCCGGGCCCGGCCTGCTACGACCGCGGCGGTCTGAAGCCGACCGTCGCCGACGCGGATCTCGTGCTCGGTTACCTCGACCCGGCCAACTACGCCGGCGGTGCGATCAAGCTCAAGGCCGGCCGCGCCAAGCAGGCCATCGAGGACGAGATCTGCGAGTCGATGGACGTGTCGGTGACCGAGGCTGCGCTGATGATCAAGCGCAAGGTCGACGCCAACATGGCCAACGGCATCGCCACCGAACTGCGTGCGCGTGGTTACGATCCGACCAACTTCACGCTGCTGGCCTACGGCGGCAACGGTCCGCTGCACGGCTGCGGCATCGCCAACCAGCTCGGCATCGACCGCATCCTGGTGCCGCCGTTCTGCTCGGTGTTCTCGGCGGTGGGTGCCGGCAACATGCACCAGCTGCACATCCACGAGAAGTCGCTGTTCATGTGGATCTTCGACAGCAACACGCGCCGCCTCTACAACGACTACACCGCGTTCAACAAGATCGTCGAGGACCTCGAGGAGGCCGGCCGCCAGGACCTGCTGCGTCAAGGCATGAAGCCGGCCGACATCAAGCACAAGCTCGAGCTCGACATGCGCTACGGCAACCAGCTGGCGCAGACCACGGTGGTCGCGCCCAAGTTGCGTTTCGAGGGCATCGACGACGTGATGGCGATCATCAAGCAGTTCTCGGTGGACTACGGCAACCGCTTCGGCAAGGGCTCGGAAGCACCGGAAGCGGGCATCCGCATCAACACCGTGCGCGTGCAGAGCTACGTCGAACTCGAGACCGTGGGCCTGGGCAAGCTGCGTGCGAAGTCCACCAAGCCGGCGGGCAAGGCCTCGGGCACGCGCAAGTGCTACTTCGTGGGTCACGAGGGCGCGGTGGACACGGCGGTTTACGCGGACTCGGAACTCGAGGTGGGTTCGCTCGTGAAGGGGCCGGCGGTCATCGTGTCGCCGACCACCACCTACCTGGTCGAGCCCAGCTGGACGGTCGAGATCGGCGAGCACGGCGCGGCCTGGTTCACGCGCGGCACCGCCACGGCGGGCGGGAAGGCCGTTGCGGCCACCCTCAAGTCAAAGTCCAAGGCCAAGGCCTGAGCTTCAGAACGAATTCCGGAGTCATCCAATGGGCAAGAACGAAGAGCAGAGCTACACCGAGAAAGAGAAGTCGGTCGTCGACCAGTTCCTGGCCGACAACGTGCTCTTCCTGGGTCCCGATCCCGAGATCATGGAAGAACATGACATCGCGCCGATCACCGATGTCGAGAAGGCCGCGCTGTCCAAGGCGACCGATCCCGCAATGCATGCTCTGGTGCGCGACCGCCTGCAGGCCGGTGCGAACGAGTCCTTCGAAATGCTGGAGCAGATGGGCGCAGCGCCCGGTGCGAAGTGGGGCGATCTGATCACCGGCGTGTTCACGGCCAGCGGCGACCTTGCGGTCTCCAGCGCCGGCGGCGTGCTGATCTTCGCGGCGGTGGTGCACCACCCGATCAAGTTCATCGTCAAATACTGGACGAATGATCCCAGCGTGGGCGTCAAGGAGGGCGACGGCTTCATCCACAACGACGCCCGCTACGGCAACATCCACAACACCGACCAGTCGATGATGATGCCGGTGTTCTGGGAGGGGAAGCTGGTGTGCTGGGTCGGCGCGACCGTGCATGAAGGCGAGAATGGCGCCATCGAGCCGGGCGGCATGCCCTCGCTGGCCGAATCGGTGTACGAGGAAGGGCTGAAGATGTCGCCCTTCAAGGTCAGCGAGAACTACGAGCTCAAGAAGGATCTCGTGACCTTCCTGCAGAACTCGGTGCGCGAGCCCAAGCTGCAGTTCGAGGACATGAAGACCAAGTTGTTCACGTGCCGGCGCATGGAGCAGCGCATCCACGCGTGCATCCAGGAATTCGGCGTCGATTACGTGATCGCCTCGCTGCGCAAGGGTCTCGAAGACTGCAAGGCCGAGACCAAGCGCCGTCTTGCCGACTGGCCGGATGGCAAGGTCCGCGCCTGCGTGATGGCCGACTCGACGCTGCGCGAGAACGCGCTGATCAAGATCCAGTGCGAGGTGCGCAAGGAAGGCGAGGAGCTGATCTGCGACTTCCGCGGATCGAGTCCGGAGTTTGCGAACCGCTGCAACAACACGCTGCTGGCCTCGTTGAAGGGCATGCTCGCGCAGTTGTTCCTGGTGTTCGTGTGGCCCGACCTGCCGCGCAACCAGGGCGTGTTCGCGCCCATCCGCGTGATCACCGATCCGAAGTCGGCGCTGCATTCGTCGTACACCACGCCGAACGCGCAGTCGATGATGACGTTCTTCCCGTCGTTCTCGTGCGTGCAGCTCGCCGTGGCGAAGTTCGCGTACAGCACGCCGCAGAAGTACTCGAAGCTGATCGCGCCCTGGCACAACATGATCCGCACCTTCATCTGGGGCGGCATCACGCAGCACAACGAGATGGTCGGCAATCTCTGCGCCGACTTGAACGGCATGGGCGGCGGTGCGCGCGCGGACCGCGACGGCGAGCACGCCATCGCGCCGATCTTCGCGCCGATGGCGGATCTGGGCGAGCAGGAACTCAATGAAGAGGAGATCCCGTTCATCCAGCTCGTCAGCAAGAAGCTGATGAAGGACAACGTGGCCTTCGGCAAATTCCGCGGCGGCCAGGGCTACGAGATGATCGCCTCGTCCATCGGCAGTCCGATGTGGGGCTTCATGACCTGCTGCATCGGCTCCAAGGTCGGCTGCGTGCCGGGTGTGTTCGGCGGCTACGGCGCGCCGACCTATCCGCTGTGCAAGGTCAAGAACGTCGACGTCTTCGAGATCATGAAGACCGATCCGAAGAAGTTCGAGTTCTCGATCGTCGACATCATGAACAAGAAGCCGTTCGAGGGCGCCACGTACACGACGCACCACACCGGCCTGCAGTTCGAGCTGGCCAAGCGCGGCGAGCTGTACATGATCACGCAGGGTTCGGGCGGCGGTTACGGCGACGTGCTGGATCGCGATCCGGACCTGGTCATCAAGGACATCGAGGAAGGCCTGCTCTCGCACGAGGCGGCGCAGCGCGTCTACAAGATGGTCTACAACCCGGAAACGCTGGTGCTGGATCGCGATGGAACGAAGAAGGCCCGCCAGGCCGAACGCGATGCCCGCAAGAAGCGCGGCCTGCCGTACAAGGACTTCGTCAAGAAGTGGGTCACGCCGGAGCCGCCTGCCGACCTGCCGTACTACGGCGCATGGGGCGCCGATCGCGAAACGATCTATGCCGGCCCGTTTGGCGGCGTGCCCCGTACCACGATGAGCGCCTCCGACATCCAGCCCATCTACATGCCCAACCCGCGCGACGTGAAGATCGCGGCGCTCGAGGCTCGCATCAAGGAACTGGAGAGCGGCAAGAAGGGCTGATTGCCGTTCGATCGGCAAGTGGTTCGATCAAGGCCCGCGAGCACGCTGTGCTCGCGGGCCTTGGCTTATGTAGGGTCAGCCCTTGGAATGCGACGCCTACTCTTCCGGGCAGGTATGGTGGGACAGCACCGTTGTTAGTCTCCGGTGGCGCCAAAAAACGACAAGCACTCACAGTCCCTCCCGGGCCGATGAATGGCGCATCCAAGACGGGCCCAACTTAGTAATCACAGGTATCTGATTGCCATCGATGCCTGGATGGAGCGGAACCGGAAGCAACCCGCCGGATACCGGGTTGCACGCGTCATTACGCTGGTGGAGGAAGAAAATGCGTATCCGAAAGTACGACTTTAATTACAGTCGCCGCTCCTTTATGGAGAAGGTGGCCACGGGTGCGGGAGCCGGTGTGCTCGCGCCGTTGTGGCCCACGATCGCCAATTCGGCGGATGA
>NZ_SOBT01000002.1 GCF_004364935.1 Panacagrimonas perspica
TGATCAGTATCGATAACGGCGGAACGCTCACCGACGCGTGCGTGATCTATGGTGCCAAGGTGTTTCGCGCCAAGACGCTCACCACGCCGCACGATCTCACGCAGTGCTTCGTGCAGGTGCTGAAGGAAGCCTCGAAACGCGTTTACGGCGAGGAGAAGCTGGCGGCGCTGCTCGAGGAAGTCGATTACATCCGTTACTCGACGACGCAGGGCACGAACGCCGTCGTGCAGCGCAAGGGGCCGCGTCTGGGCCTGATCCTGCGCAAGGGCCAGGACCCGAAGAAGCTGGCGCGCAACAAGGACGAAAAGGACTTGTTCGACGCCACCGTTGGCGATCGCGTGGCCTACGTCGATCCGGGCCTGTCGGACGAGCAGCTCGAGTCCGCACTGACGACGGTCATCAACGAACTGATGTCGGCAGGTGCGAATCGCCTCGTGGTGAGCCTGGGTGGCGCCAACCTTGCGGCCGACGAGATGAAGGTCAAGCACGTGGCGCTGCTGCGCTATCCGCGCCACCTGCTCGGCGCGGTGCCGATCCTGTACTCGCACCAGCTCTCGGATGATGGTGACGACGCGCGCCGTACCTGGAGCAGCCTGCTGAATGCGTTCCTGCACCCGGCGATGGAGCGCTTCCTCTACAACGCCGAGAACGTGCTGCGCGATGCGCGTGCGCGCAACCCGCTGCTGATCTTCTGCAACGACGGCACGTCGTCGCGCGTGGCCAAGACGGTGGCGCTCAAGACCTGGGGTTCGGGTCCGCGTGGCGGCATGGAAGGGGCCAAGGCGCTGGCGCAGCACTACGGCAAGAACACGCTGCTGACGATGGACATCGGCGGCACGACGACCGACATCGGTGTGGTCGATCGTGGCGAAGTGCGCGAGCAGCGCTGGGGCTCGCTGGAAGACATCCAGATCTCGTTCCCGCTGTGCGAGGTCGAGAGCCTCGGCGCCGGTGGCAGCTCGGTGTTCAAGGTGGTGGACGGCAAGGTCCAGGTCGGTCCCGAGTCGGTGGGCGGTGCGCCCGGTCCGGCCTGTTTCGGCTATGGCGGCAAGGAAGCGACGATCACCGACGCCTACCTGCTGCTGGGCATTCTCGATGGCGACTCCTATTTTGGCGGAACGCTGAAGCTCGACAGCGAGCGTGCCAAGGCGGCGATCATGGAAAACGTCGCCAAGCCGCTGGGCGTCTCGCTGGACGAGGCGCTGGTGAAGATGGAACAGGCGTATGTCGGCAAGATTGCCGAGGCGATGAAGCAGATTGCGCCCAACCTCAAGGACGCGGCGTTGCTGGCGTTCGGCGGTGCCGGCCCGATGTCGGCGTGCCGCGTGGCGGATGCGCTGGGCGTCAAGGAGATCATCGTGCCGCGCATGGCGGCGGTGTTCAGCGCCTTCGGCATCGGATTCTCCGACATCGCGCACAGCTACGACGCTGCGCTGACCGATACCGGCGAGAAGGGACTCTCGGATGTCATCGACCGTCTGACCGTTCGTGCCACGCGCGACATGTTCGCCGAAGGTTTCGACCTGTCCGAGTGTGCCGTGGAGAAGACGTTGAGCTTCTCGCAGAACGGCGAGCAGGCCACGCGGCGCCTCAACGGCGACAAGAAAGTTCCGGACGGCCTCAAGGCCGCTCAGGATCTTCGCGTGCAGTTCCGCGCCACCAAGGCGATTCCGCACTTCGCGCTCAAACAGGACGACACCAAGGGCGGCAAGGCGGCCGACACCAAGATCAAACGCAAAGTGCGCCTGAGCGATGGCGGCAAGCTCGCTGATTCGAGCCTGCCGTTGTTCCGTCACGAAGAACTGATGCCCGGCCAGGGCGCGGCGGGCCCGGCGGTGGTGGAGGAGGAGTACTTCACCTGCCTGATCCCTGCTGGCTGGAAGTTCTCGGTCAACGACAACCACGATCTGGTTCTGCAGAAGAACTAGGAGAGGAATCACATGAAAATCGCAATGACGGAATACCTGCAGATCGATCTCGACAAGGAGCGGTGGCTGTGCCGCGTGTGCGAGCACGACGTGGGTCCTGCTCGCGGCAACTACAAGGAAGGCCTGCTGGTGCACGCGCGCGATCCGCGCGAGATCCACAAGCCGATTCTCGACACCTCGTACGAATTCACCTTTGCGCCCGACCCGAAGTGGGTGCAGATCGTGGAGTTCTATTGCCCGGGTTGCGGCACGCAGGTGGAGGTCGAGTACCTGACGCCCGGCCACCCGCCGCTGCACGACATGGAATTCGATATCGATGCGCTCAAGGCGCAGTGGGCCAAGCGGGGTCCTCAGGACCTGAGCAAGATCGCCGGTCCCGAGCCGATGGGCGTCGATTACCACTCCCACCAGTCTGCCGGCACGCGCGGACGCTAGGAGCACGACAATGAAAAGAGTCGCCGTCGATATCGGTGGAACCTTCACCGACTGCTTCATGGTCTGGAACGAGCACACGATCCAGTCCAAGGCCCTGACCACGCATCACAACCTCGCGCTCGGATTCCGCGAGGCGCTGCAGGCAGGCTGCGCCAAGCTCAATCTCGACATGCTGGACGTGCTGTCCGAAGTCGATTCGGTCCGCTACGCCACCACGCTGGGCACCAACGCGCTGATCCAGCGCAAGGGCCCGAAGGTCGCGCTGCTGGT
>NZ_SOBT01000003.1 GCF_004364935.1 Panacagrimonas perspica
CATACCGCTTATTGAATCTCAGGTTCCAAGGCGCGCCATCGCGGACGGCGTGAGGAACTTGTTGTAGACGTCCTCGCCTTCCATCGCGTACTTGCTCTTGTAGCCCGACGGCAGGCTCTTCTCGTGACGGAAACGGGTCATACGACCCGACTGGATGTCGTGCGTGTGGCAGTAGATCCAGCTCCAATCCGGCTTGCCGTTGGCGTCGAGCACTTCGGTCTTGTCGTTCTTGTACTGACCAAAGCCCGGCTCGAACTGCTTCCAGATCGTGCCACGACGGTCGTACGTCACCTGCGACGGGAACATCATGTTGCGGGCGTCGACATAGACTTCCTTGCGACCGACCGGTGCTCGCGGGTAGCCCGTGGGCTCGGCCGAGAACACGATCGCTTCGGGGATCAGCTCCATCCACGTGTCGTAGAAGGTCTTGCCCTTCGGTCCGCCGTGAACCGTCTGATCCCAGGTCGGGTGCTTGCCGCCCGGCCAGTTGTAGTAACCCGAGATCGCACCCAGCATCGGGCCACGCTTGACGATCTTGTAGTTACCCCAGGTCAGGATCGGGTCGCCAGCAGCCCAGGCATCCGACAGGAAGAACGTGACGCCCGGGACCAGCGGCTCGAAGCGCTGGTTCGTCGGGAACTGACGAACGCGCTTGAACGCCGGGAAGTATCCGTACAGATCCGGGAACTTGCGCTGATCGTAGTACCACACCGACAGGAACGACGAACCCTTCGTGTCGTTCGGCGCGGTGAAGAACACCGACTGCAGACGCAGCTTGTCGCTCATGCCCTGGAACACCGTGCCGTCGTTGCGCACCGTCGTGTTCAGTTCGCACCAGACCAGCTCGTGGCGGTAGCCGACTTCACCGTCCGGGTTGAGGCTGTAGAACGGAATGGCGTACTGCGAGTAGTCGTGGCGGCCCCAGTTCAGCGTCAGGTTCGCCTGCGTCTGGAAGCCGTCCGTCGCATCCGGGAACGGCAGGCCGCCGATCCAGGGCTTCGAGGTGTCGCCATCGGTCCAGATGTTGCCATCCGGGCCAACCTTGGCGCGGCCCTTGTTCTGCAGCGTCTTCTGCAGATACGTCGCGTTGAACAGCTTCGTGACGTCCTTGTTGGACTGCACGATGTTGATGCGACGACCGTGCTTGAGCACCTGCTCATAGGCAATCGGCTCGAGCAGATCCTTCACCGCCTCGACGTTGTCCTTG
Source organism: Panacagrimonas perspica (assembly GCF_004364935.1). GTDB lineage: Bacteria > Pseudomonadota > Gammaproteobacteria > Nevskiales > Nevskiaceae > Panacagrimonas > Panacagrimonas perspica. The sequence goes on from NZ_SOBT01000003.1 coordinate 1,208, forward strand.
GTGATGACATCGCCCGGCTTGATCTTGCCCTTCGTGTACATCTCGATCGACAGCAGCTCGTCCGGGTAGGCCTTGCTGATGTCATCCGCCGAATTGGCGATCGTGGGCCACAACGGCGCGAGCACACCGGCTCCCGCACCCGTGGCCACCTTCTCCATAAAGGAGCGGCGACTGTA
>NZ_SOBT01000004.1 GCF_004364935.1 Panacagrimonas perspica
TGCATCCAGTACACCGAGCGCTACTACGAGATCTACTCGCACCTGCGCGACCGCGTGAAGGCGTCGGAAGCCACGCTCGCGGTGATGATGGCGCCTTCGGTGCTGGGCATCATGACCGACATCATCGCGATCTTCGTGATCGGCGTGGCGCCGATTCCGGCGATGCAGCGCTTCGCGCTGTTCTGCGGCATGTGGGCGGTGTGGCTGATCCCGACCGGCGTGATGCTGATCGCCATCCTGCAGTGTTATCTGCCGGCGCCGAAGAACATCGACGCGATCGTCGGTGGCGATCACGAGAAGGGCATCCACAAGTTCCAGAAGGACCTGCTGCGCCGCATGGCGGCGCTGGTGACGGGAACGCGGGCGCGGTACACCGCGATCGTACTTGGCGCTCTTTCGGCGGCTGCGATCGGGATTTCGAGCCTGATTGCGATCGGCAACCCGGTGGAAGGCAGCAACCTGCTGTGGCCGGATTCCGAGTTCAACGTCGGCGTCAAGGACATCAACGACCACTTCGCCGGCGTCAATTCGCTCGAGATCATTCTCGAAGCCAAGGATCCGGAGAACGTTGCACTGCGCGCCGCGCGCAGCGCCGAGGTCTACAAGCTGTCGAAGGCGATCCAGCGTGAAGCGGAGAGCGCCGAGATGCCGGCACAGGCGACGCGTGCGTTCCCGGACATGATGGAAGAAGGCAGCCGCCTGTACTCGGGTGGTCACCCCGCGTGGCTTCCGATCGATCCCAACGATCGGGCGGTCAACGCCGCCGGAACCGCCGTGGCCTTCGGCCAGAACGCGCTGAACTTCGCGGACATGACCGACTTCCAGTTCCAGCATTCGTCGGTGTCGCTGTTCTATCGCGACAACAAGCAGGAGACGGTCGACAACGCGCTGGCGACGGCGCGCAAGGCTGTTGCGGACCTCGGCGAAGACCACGAAGTCGTCCGCATCCGCCTGGCGTCCGGAACCATCGCGTTGCAGGAGGCGATGAACCGCGTCGTCGAGCGCTACCACTGGGTGCTGATCGGCCTGTGCTGCGGCGCGATCTTCATCATCTCGACGTACGCGTATCGCCACTGGATGGCGGCGGTGATCCTGCTGATCCCGACCTTGCTGTCGAACTTCTACCTGCTGGCGACGATGCACCTGATGGGCATCGGTCTGGACATCAACTCGGTGATGGTGACCGTGCTCGGTGTGGGTGT
>NZ_SOBT01000005.1 GCF_004364935.1 Panacagrimonas perspica
TGCATCCAGTACACCGAGCGCTACTACGAGATCTACTCGCACCTGCGCGACCGCGTGAAGGCGTCGGAAGCCACGCTCGCGGTGATGATGGCGCCGTCGGTGCTGGGCATCATGACCGACATCATCGCGATCTTCGTGATCGGCGTGGCGCCGATTCCAGCGATGCAGCGCTTCGCGCTGTTCTGCGGCATGTGGGCGGTGTGGCTGATCCCCACCGGCGTGATGCTGATCGCGATCCTGCAGTGTTATCTGCCGGCGCCGAAGAACATCGACGCGATCGTCGGCGGCGATCACGAGAAGGGCATCCACAAGTTTCAGAAGGACCTGCTGCGCCGCATGGCTGCCCTGGTGACGGGAACGCGGGCGCGGTACACCGCGATCGTGCTGGGCGCTCTTTCTGCGGCTGCGATCGGGGTTTCGAGCCTGATTGCGATCGGCAACCCGGTGGAAGGCAGCAACCTGCTGTGGCCGGATTCCGAGTTCAATGTCGGCGTCAAGGACATCAACGACCACTTCGCCGGCGTCAACTCGCTCGAGATCATTCTCGAAGCCAAGGATCCGGAGAACGTCGCGCTGCGTGCCGCGCGCAGCGCCGAGGTCTACAAGCTGTCGAAGGCGATCCAGCGCGAGGCGGAGAGCGCCGAGATGCCGGCGCAGGCGACGCGCGCGTTCCCCGACATGATGGAAGAAGGCAGCCGCCTGTACTCCGGCGGTCATCCGGCGTGGCTTCCGATCGATCCCACCGATCGCGCCGTCAACGCGGCGGGAACGGCGGTCGCCTTCGGCCAGAACGCGCTGAACTTCGCGGACATGACCGACTTCCAGTTCCAGCATTCGTCGGTGTCGCTGTTCTATCGCGACAACAAGCAGGAGACGGTCGACAACGCGCTGGCGACGGCACGCAAGGCCGTGGCGGACCTGGGCGAAGATCACGAAGTCGTCCGCATCCGCCTGGCGTCGGGAACCATCGCGTTGCAGGAGGCGATGAACCGCGTCGTCGAGCGCTATCACTGGGTGCTGATCGGCCTGTGCTGCGGCGCGATCTTCATCATCTCGACGTATGCGTATCGCCACTGGATGGCCGCGGTGATCCTGCTGATCCCGACGTTGCTGTCGAACTTCTACCTGCTGGCGACGATGCACCTGATGGGCATCGGTCTGGACATCAACTCGGTGATGGTGACCGTGCTCGGTGTGGGTGT
>NZ_SOBT01000006.1 GCF_004364935.1 Panacagrimonas perspica
AAGTAGTCGCGACCGGCAAGCTCGAGCGGATTGATGTTGCGCCCGTTGCGGCCCTTGGCCTCGTAGTAGTTGACCTTGCCGGTGTCAGCGTAGCGGTCCCCACCGCCACCGGTGATGCCGCCTTGGTCGCCCGACAGATCGTGAGCATTGAACTCGTCGTAGATCGTCGGATCGTAGAGGGCGCGAAGGCGCGCGTTCAGGCGCAGGTTCTGGGAGAACCTCATATCCATCTCGCCGGTGAAGCGAAATACCGTGTAGTTCATCTCCAGGTCGTCTTGACCCACTCGATCGCTGCGGCGGATCGAGTCGGCAAACGGAGGAATGCCCGGGACGCCCGGCAGGGGAACCTGCCAATTGGCGATCGGGGTCCCGAGGTCCACGCCCGGGATCAGATTCGGGATGACATTGTTGACGATGCCGGTACTCAGCGACGGCGGCACGTAGGCCTGCCGCGGCACGAGCGTGTCCTGAAACGGCATGTTCGTCTGGTTGTTCGGGTTCTGCGCCTTCGTCGTTCGATACGCGGCATCTGCACGAAAGACAGCGTTGAAAGTCGTGTCGTCCCACAGGTCGCGGAGGAAGCCGAGACTCTCGTCGTCTTGTGCCTGCACAAGGCCCGAGAACGCCATCAGCACGGCGCCCGACGCCATGATCCACTGCTTACGAATTCTGGATTTCATCTCTCTCACTCCCCTGTCTTTTCTAGATGTTCGTTCGATAACCCGATACACGGATCAAGGCGCCAGCCGCAGAACTCTTCCGCTGTGTCCCACTGCGATGACTTCGCCGGCGGCCGCGGATGCCGCGTGGCCGAGGCCCGTGTACCAATTGATGCTGAAGTCCAGCGCACGGATCGGATTCCACGTGGCGCCGTTGTCGGTGCTGCGCAGCGCGACGCGCTGGCCCACCGCGATCACCTGCCCGTCCGCGAACGAATCCACGCCAAACAGGTTCCCGTCGACCGGCGTCTTCACGTAGCCCCAGGTGCGTCCGTGATCGGCGGTTCGTGCGACCAGGCCCGATTGCCCCACTGCGTAACC
>NZ_SOBT01000007.1 GCF_004364935.1 Panacagrimonas perspica
AAGTAGTCGCGACCGGCAAGCTCGAGCGGATTGATGTTGCGCCCGTTGCGGCCCTTGGCCTCGTAGTAGTTGACCTTGCCGGTGTCAGCGTAGCGATCGCCGCCGCCACCGGTGATGCCGCCTTGGTCCCCCTTGACCTGGCTGGCGTCGAACTCGTCGTAGATCGTCGGATCGTAGAGAACTCGCAGGCGCGCATTCAGGCGCCACTCGTTCGAGAACCGCATGTCCATTTCACCGGTGAAGCGGAACACCGTGTAGTTCATCTCCAGGTCGTCCTGGCCGATGCGTTCACTTCGGCGAACGGTGTCGGCGAACGGCGCAATGCCCGGGAACGGCAGGTTCCAGTCCAGCGCGGTGCCGGGAATGGCGCCCGGAACGAGCGAGTTGACGACGTTGGCCGGAATGCCGGTGCTGAGCGCCGGCGGCACATAGGCCTGCCGCGGCACGAGCACGTCCTGGAACGGCGCGTTCGTCTGGTTGTTCGGGTTCTGGTACTTCGTCGTGCGGTACGTCGCGTCGGCACGGAACGTCCCGTTGAACGTCGTATCGCCCCACAGATCGCTGAAGAAGCCCAGGCTGTCGTCTTCCTGCGCCTGCGCAAGCCCCGAGCAGGCCATCAGTACGGCGACCGAAGCCATGGCCTGCCGCATACGGATTCCAGATTTCATTTCTCTTGCTCCCCTTCTCGTTTCTAGATGTTGTTCAACGGGCACGCGCCTTCCTCACTCAAGGCGCCAGCCGCAGAATTCTTCCGCTGTGACCCACTGCGATGACTTCGCCGGCGGCCGCGGATGCCGCGTGGCCGAGGCCGGTGTACCAATTGATGCTGAAGTCCAGCGCGCGGATCGGATTCCACGTGGCGCCGTTGTCGGTGCTGCGCAGCGCGACGCGCTGGCCCACCGCGATCACCTGTCCGTCCGCGAACGAATCCACACCGAACAGGTTCCCGTCGACCGGCGTCTTCACGTAGCCCCAGGTGCGTCCGTGATCGGCGGTTCGTGCGACCAGGCCCGATTGCCCCACTGCGTAACC